>NZ_QTJY01000001.1 GCF_003703975.1 Larkinella soli
AAGAACTGATCACTTAGTAGGGTATAGCACAAATTCAGGTAAATCACATAGAATACCCAGCTAAGGAAAAGCTGATTCAGTCCATAGAAAGCTCTCTTCCTTCGTAAAGAAGCCGAATCAACAAGATTTCGGATGAGAGCAGTGTTTGTCATTCTGGCAGGTAGGAGGCCGCTATAACTTAATCCCACCAATTTGGTTTTACAAACAGGTGGCTCATTTGGTTTGCTACCCCCTTCCTCATGAATAAAAGTGGACCCATTATTGTCATCGAAGACGACGATGACGATCAATTACTGCTCCAGCTCGTCTTTAAAAAGCTTGGGCATCCCAACAAAGTGATCTTTTTCTCAGATGGGGAGGTTGCCCTGGATTACCTGAATCAGATGCACGATGTGCCGTTTTTAATCCTTTCGGACATCAATATGCCCAAATTGGATGGGTTTGCATTGCGAAATAAAATCCATACCGACAGCCAGTTAAGCATAAAGTGTATCCCGTATTTATTCTTTTCGACAGCCGCCGATCAACGCATGGTCGTTGACGCCTATAGCTTATCCGCACAGGGCTTTTTCATTAAGCAAACCAATTATAAGGAACTGGAAGAAACCATGTCGATTATCATTGAATAATGGAAACGATGTGCGGCTCCCAATAGCTTTTAATCTCACCTACGTCGGCATGGGAGAAATGACACCTTTGAAGTTAACCGGAAGGACGAGCAAAATTTTCCTTCTCATTTTAAAAAGTTTGTCACCATTGAATTTCGGATCAATATCTGACCGGGAGAGGATATTGAAAAAGATTCAATTGTCTTACGGACCTGGAAAGCCCGACTTAGGGCTCGAGTTTAATACAATTGAGGGTTAAATCAGGTCCGGGTTCAAAGGATTCTCGTTCCCTACCCCGGAAGATAGATGACGAACGTAGCGCCTTCCCCCGGGTTGCTGTAGGCCGTGATGCCTCCCCCGTGATTTTCAACCACTTGCCGGCAGATCGCCAGGCCGACTCCCGTGCCGGGGAACTCGTTCTGGCTATGCAGACGATGGAACACCTGAAAAATCCGGTCCCGGAATCTCATGTCGAAACCGACGCCCTGGTCGCTGATACTAATCTGGTGATAGAAGGGAACGGATCTGTTCGGGCGAATTTCCGGGGGCAGTTCGCCGGGCTTCCGCTGATCATACCGGATCTGAATCAGGGGAACCTGATGCACCGGCGTGAACTTGACGGCATTGCTGATCAGGTTCTGAAACAACTGAGCCAGTTGTGACTTATCGCCATTGATCTGGGGGAGTTCATCCAGAATAATCCGGGCTTTGCGCTGTTCAATGTCGAGCGACAGATTGTCCAGAACACCCGCCACCACTGCCCCTAACGAAAGAGGCTCGAACGCTTGTTGCCGGATGGAAGCCCGGGAGTACACCAGGAGGTCCCTGATCAGACTTGACATACGGGCGCTGGCGCCGGTAATCCGGTTCAGGTAATCCCGGGCCGACTCATTGAGCTGGTCTTTGAACTGTTCGCTGAGCAGCGTACTGAACGCCTGAATTTTACGAAGGGGCTCCTGCAGGTCATGGCTGGCCACATAAGCAAATTGCTGCAGATTCTGATTGGAACGCAGCAGGTCCGCATTGGCCGTCGCTAATTCTTCTGTACGTTGCTGCAGGTGCTGGGCCGTAACAACTTTCTGGGTGGTCTCGTGGACAATGGCCAGGATACCGCCCACCTCCCCGGCTTCGTCGAGAACGGGCAGGTACGTATAGGTCCAGTAGGCCTCCTCCTCCCGGCCATTCCGGTAGATAGGCACCAGCTGATCTTCACTGAAGACGGATTCGCCGGACCGGCGAATCTGGTCAAACAGCGGCTGAGCAAAGGTATACCAGATCTCCGGCCAGCACGCGGGGCCGGCCTTTCCCAGGGCGTTCGGATGTTTGCCTTCCTGACCCAGGCTTGGCCGGTAGGCGTCGTTGTAGAATTGAATATATTCCGGACCCCAGAAGAGGACCATCGGGAATTTCGACCTGAGAACGATGTTCACCATCGAACGCAGGGACTGAGGCCATTGCCGGGGCGGGCCTAACGGGGTCTGTTGCCAATCATATCCTCTAATTCGTTCGCCCATCTCACCACCACCGGCCAGGAAAGCAAACTCGGAAGGAACCGCAGATGCATGCATCGTTAAATTTAGATATAAACTAAAGGAGGCCAAGGCCCGGCGTACTATTTTTACTGTAGAGGCCGGCCGCTCCTTACTTAATCTCGTAACCTTTACTTCTTCTTCACCTCCAGCAAAGAGACCTCAAAACGGGTTGTTAAGCAGGAATGTTTCCGTTTACCTGCTGAGATGAAGCCCCTTGTGTTGGTTGCGGATGATGAGGAGGAGGTGTGGCTGATCGAGCGGGCGCTGGCGGATCTGGAATGGCCGTGCCTGATTCAGACTTTTTTGGACGGAGCTTCCGTCATGACCTATGTGCGGTCCTTACGGGAACCGCCGGCGATGGTGATCCCGGATCAACTCATGCCGGATCTGGAAGGGCTACAGGGGCTGAAACGTTTTCGGTGCCTGCCGCTTTGCCGGAACACCTGGATCGTCGTGATGAGCGGGACGCTGGACCCGGACCAGTCGGCTCACGTGTTTAAAGGCAGGAGGGAACGCCTTCCTGACCAGCCATCGGTTTTTCTGGAATGGAAGGCAGCCATGCACCGGATGGTAAGCAGTATTGCCCCCGAGTTTCGTTGATCGGAACACGATTACCTCTATACGATCAACCCGGGAAGCAGGACTGGGAATCGGGAAGCATCACGGCCTGCCACCAATATTCCCGGAGCGTTTGAAAATAGGCCATCCAGTCATCCTGATTCAGTGGTTTGGCAATGTAGGAATTAGCACCCAGATCATAAGCCTCCCGGATATCCACCGGACTGTCGGAGTGACTGAGAACCACAACCGGGCATTGCCTGGCCGGGTTGGTCATTCGTCGGATGGTGCCCAGCATGTTCAGGCCCGTCTCCCTTTCGGGTAGGTAGAGGTCCAGCAGAATCAGTTGCGGGTAACTGCCGGCATCGGCACACTCTTCCAGAAAGGTGGTGGCCGCGGGTGCGCTCGACTTCCAGATGGCCTGAACTTCGGGGAATTGACTTTCAAGAGCCTGCAGGATCAGGGTCCACTGATCCGTCTGATCCTCGATAACCAGGATTCGGGCATTCTTTCTGTTCTTCCTGTATTTGTTCTGGGGAAAAGCCATACGCTGACTGGGTTGAGGGTCGGATTGGGAATCGCTCTTAACCCGCGGCCGGTTCGTGACAGGAAGAAACGGCCGGACGCCGGAATTCCTGATTGCCCTACCGGTCCGAATGGAACGTAGTTCCGTCAGATTCCTGCCCGGGGGTCTGACCTCCCGGTGGAATCGAAAAAATCAATAGATGTTGCTTTTTTAATCAAAGATAAGCCGTGATCCGATTAGTCGGAAGAGAAGCAGCCGATTGTAAGGCAATGGCCCCACCGGCTTTGACGATTAAAATTGAAAAAGATGGTGTGGGCCGGTTTTAGATAACTTCCTGAATGTTAAAAAAATACCGAGTTTTATAGATTCTATTTTCCTTTCTTTCAATGTAACCGGTTACGACACCGGGAGGAATTCCGGCCGCGGCATCAATCCAATCCCTCTAACCGCCGGATCAACCGCATTTCCGGTGACCGTTCGTCCATCCTGCCCGGGCCATAATCAGCGGTAACCGGGGAGAGCGAAAGGTTCGGATGGAGCATGCCAAGCTGACTCCGGAGAATCATCGGCCGGAAGATTTCACCCTTAATAATTCTCAGAAGGGTGATCTGAGAAGCTTTAAGAAACGCCGGAAAGCCGGAGCTTCGAGTGGTTGTCATTTCGTTTTTGGGTTGAAAAGTAAATGAAAAGCCAGGTCGGGAAGGGAATGCCTGCCTGTTGGCCTGGTGAAAACGGATTCCTATGCCATGTGGACAGGGGAGATCAGGTGAACTTCCGGGGAAAGATACCTGAGTACCGAAACCGTTGGAAGGGAAGCAGACTTTAAATTAACGCCAATACCGCGGAATAGTTATCTTTAAGAGAAATATATTTTCCTGACCCGATATGAATCCCATACCAACCTACGACGCCATCATAGTGGGTGGCGGCCCGGCCGGAAGTACCTGCGCTGCCCTTCTGGTCCGGGCGGGTCTGCGTTGCCTTGTCCTCGACGGCGCTCGGTTTCCCCGCGTCAAACTGTGTGCGGGCTGGGTTTCCGCCCCGGTCTGGGACATCCTCGGCATTTCACCCCGGGAGTATTCCGGGGGCCTCTGGGAGTGGGACCGGGTGCATTTTAGGTTTCGGGGCAAAAACTATACCGTAAAATCCAGGGGATATTTCGTGCGTCGCTATGAGTTCGATGATTTTCTGCTCAGACGCAGCAACGTGGAGGTCCGGGAGGACTTTTTTGTCCGGCAGCTCGAACGGGACAGCGAGGGGTTCTGGGTGGTCGATCAGCAATACCGGGCCAGGTTCCTCATCGGGGCCGGGGGCAGCCATTGCCCCGTAGCCCGATTATTGTTTCCCAAACCGGACAATATACCCTGCGGAACCCAGGAAAGGGAATTCGAAGGAAACCTGGAAGAAATAGCCTCCTGCCGGGCCGGAGAGGACGGCGAACCGGAAATTCTGCTGCACGACGATATGAAAGGATATTCGTGGAATGTGCCTAAAGGGAACTGGCTGAATGTCGGCTCCGGTACCACGGTCGCCCGGGAGGTCCTGCCGGCCTGGCGCAAAGCCCGGGCGTTCTTCGAAGGAGACGGACAAACCGGAACCATCCCGGTTTCCTCCCGCCCGATGCTGGATAAAATGAAAGGGCACGGCTATAGTGCTTTCCATCCGAACCGCCTGGCCATTTGCCAGAAGGACAATGTTTTTCTGGTAGGGGATGCCCTGGGGCTTGCGCAGCCCATGACCGGGGAGGGCATCCTGCCCGCCGTGCTCTCGGGAAGATGCTGCGCTGCGGCCATTGCCGCAGGAACACCGGAACGATATCGGGAAAGCCTGACCTCCGATCCGATGATCAGTGATTACCGGGTGCTGCATTTCCTGCAGACGCAGATAAAAAAAATACTGAACCGAAACGGGTCGGGCCTTCAACTGAAATCCCGGCTTTTGGACAAGCTGATCGTGTCCATTTTCGCCTATCTGTTTTCCGGAAAATCCATCCCCGGAGGCCGTCTTATTGCCAAAATGAGAAAATAAAATAAGCTTATCTCTGAAAGCCGTTGACGGGCAGCCTGACGGGATTCATGCGGAAAGAAGCTCCTTATTTGAAAGGGATAATGACGGGTTGAAAAGGGAAGGGAGGGGTCCGGCGGTCCGGCGATCCGGCCCGTTCGGTTCGGGCATGGTCCGGAAAGCGCTCCGGACCGGATGCAATGGGCAGTGGTGACGGCTGTCACCTGGAAAGAAGTGGGTAGAGTTTCTGTAAATTCAGATATACTTCGCCCACCGCTCTTTTGATGTGACGTTCGAGGTAAATTCTCAGGTTGTCGACAAAAAAGGCCGTTTCCCCTTCGTAGTCGCAGGCGAAAAACGCCCCATTGGTAAAATAACCGGCTCCCCGGTCCTGGTACCGATGAAAGCGGGGATCGGAAAAAGGGGTCGTCTGCTTCCCGGAAAATTCTGAAATCTTTTGGCGAACTTCGGCCACCAGAGCGGTAATGTCCTGGATCCTGCCTTCCACGCCGACCTCCTCGAAAAAATTGACCCGGTACCCCATCCGGTCGGACTGGCGGAGTAAATCATCCAGGTGATCAATGACTTCTACAAAGGCCGTTTCCAGGCCATCTTCCGGGCTGTTCGGGGCATCGAGAACCCCGGAATCGAGGATCGTGCGAATCCGCCCAAGGCGCAATTTAATTTCCGGTTCGGTAAAATTCAGCGGTGCGTTCATGGTAGGGCCGAGTCAGGGTAAGGACCGGAGTTCTTTAAAAGAATGCCTCAGGATTCATCGGATAGGGTCCTCGCCGATCCCGGTTCGGCAGCGATCGGGTGAGCGCCGGACAAATGATCTTCACCGAAGGAATCGTTCTCTTCGGAAAGGGGGCCGAAAATTTTACGGAGAATCGTTTCGGCGTTCATACCCTCAATAACGCGGGTAAATTTCGAAAGCAGGCTGGTGTGTGCGTTTTGCATACTGGTTCTTGGATAAAAGGAAAAGGTTACCTCAGACTGGCAGGACAGAATGCTTCGGCGGGTTGCCGATAACGCGTTCATGAAAGCAAGGCGGATTAACGAGCGGTCTCGAGGAATGGCCCCGGACAGGAAACAAGAGCCGTTAAAGGAGAGGCATGTAGAAGTATAACGGTTTCCTGCCCGAAAAGTTGCCCCGCCGAAAAACTTATTTACCTGGCGGATCAAAGGCTCGAAAAGGAGGAGCGAAGCGGGATTGACAATTAAAGTTTTCCATATATTAGGGCTCCCAAAGGCCTGTAAAGGGGTTACCAGCCCGGCCCGCGGTCTTCATAGGGAAACACTTCGTAGATCATGGCTGTCGAGGTACCGTCCGGAAAGCTGATCGATTTCAGAAGCCGCAGAACTCCCTGGGAGTAATCGGTTGGCCCCGAGTTGAAGGCTAGATAAAACTGCCGGACCAGGAATGTTTCTTCCGGATCAGTTTCAAATACAAGACTGACCTCATACCCATCGGTTTCAACCCCCGATAATCGGGCATCCTGAGGCAGGGACACTTCATTGAATCCCGGAAATAGCACGACGGTCATGGAGGACTCGGAAGACATGGACGAAAAATCCCGGTTTTCTGACGAGATCTATTCATTGTAACTTTTTTCCGACGATTCTGGTCAAAAACTGAGGGATTTGAGTAAAATAATTTTCATTTCTCCGGATGGAAGGAAGGCGGGCTTCGGGCGCCTGAATCGGAAATTCTCCACAGATGGTCAATGTAAAATCTGTTGATATCTAAATTTGCGTCACTTTAAAAAAATTTATTTGCACTTGTTCGTAACTTACACAACAGTTAGTCAGTTACAATTATGATAGTCTTTATGTCCATTTTTTTGTACCATTCAAATGCACCTGTTCCATCCCTTGCGGGCGAAGATCGCCTGCCGGTTTCACGTCTTACCTTCCAATTATTTTCGGAATTTCTAACCTATTTCCTGGTTTCTTTTCCATCCCGGGCCGATTTTATTCTCAGGAGGACCCGGCCAATCGAAACGTATTGTCCGGCGACTTTCTTTTCCGACTTCTCTGCTGCTCATGCCGGGTGATTCCCCGAATCGACTTCCATTGATCAATCCCCATTTTGATGCAGAAAGAAGAAAGTACTTCCTTCACTCAACCGGATTATACGCTGATCCGCAAAGCTCTGGAAATCGTTTCCGGCAAATGGCGGCTGTATATCATCCTGTTGGTAGGGGAGGAAACCTGGCGGTATAGCCAGATCAGCGACCGGATGCCTGCGGTTAGTGAAAAAGTGCTGGCCGGTGAACTGAAAGCACTGGTGGCCCTCGGCGTAATGGACCGCAAGGTATATGCCCAGATTCCGCCCCGGGTCGAATATTCCCTTACCGCCAAAGGGCTTCAGGCCTTACCGATTCTGGAAAAACTCGAGAAACTTGGTCAGCTTTTTATTTAAACATTAAGAATTCAGATGCAACTCAAATTCGTCAATATAAATAAGTCTTCCTTCCATGCAGAGGTGCGCCGTCGGGTCGATGCCTATTTCAGGGATCAGAAAATTTCTCCGCATGCCAACCGGGCCATGTGGTTCAAGGCCTTTTTTTTCCTGGGAGGGTATGTGCTTCTCTACGTCCTGCTGATGTCCAACCAGTTCGGTCTCTGGACCATGCTCGGAATGGCGATCGGCCTGGGTTTATTTGCGGCCTTCATCGGCTTCAACGTATCGCATGACGCCCTGCATGGCGCTTTTTCGGACCGCCCGTGGGTGAACCGGCTGTTGGGCGACACGTTTTATCTGCTGGGGGCGAACCCGTATGTCTGGAAAATAAGCCATAACGTCGTTCATCATACGTACACGAACATCCCGGGCCACGACGAAGATCTGGAAATCGCACCGGGTCTGATCCGGGTCCACGACGACGAACCCCATCGTCCCTGGCAGCGGTTTCAGCAGTGGTACGCCTTTCCGCTGTATGGCCTGGCCTCGCTTTCCTGGGTGTTCCGGAAGGATTACGTCAAATTTTTCAATTCGAGGATCGGCCAGCATGCCAACACCGGCCATCCGCGGAAAGAATACTATAACCTCTTCATCAGTAAGGCGCTTTACTATTTCTTTTTTCTGGTATTACCGTACCTGGTGCTGGACGTGACCATCTGGCAACTACTTATAGGTTTCGTGTCTATGCACCTCGTGGAAGGGCTGGTGCTGGGGCTGGTCTTTCAGCTGGCCCACGTCGTGGATGGAACCACCTTCCCGGCGCCCGAAAACGGGGTTTCCATTCAGGAAGCCTGGGCGGTTCACCAGTTGTGCACCACGGCTAATTTTGCTCCCCGGTCGGCCACGGCGGCCTTCTTCTGCGGTGGCCTCAATCGCCAGATCGAACACCACCTTTTTCCCCGGATTTGTCACATCCATTACCCCGCCCTGACGACGATCGTCCGTCAGACGGCCGATGAGCATGGGCTTCCTTATCTGGAAAATCCAACCTTTTTGACCGCGCTGCATTCTCATTACCGACTTCTGAAAAAAATGGGTAAAGCCTCCTAAGCGACCGCCCTTAACCTTAACTGCCATGGCATCACAGCAAGACCTGGAGTTTACCTACTCCACCATCGACCAAATCTTTCGCCTGAGTGTCGGCCCAACGGGAGACTATAGCGGAGCCATGTACAACGGAAACTTTGCGCTGACGCTGGAACAGGCCCAGCGTCAGAAACATCGCTTCATCGCCGAGAGTCTGGGCATCACCAAAGGCTCCCGGGTGCTGGATATGGGCTGCGGGTGGGGGCCTTTTCTGACCTATATCAAGGAAAAGGGAGCCATTGGCCGCGGGGTGACGCTGTCTTCGGCCCAGGCCGCAGCCTGCCGGGAAAACGGCCTTGAGGTGGAGGTAAAAGACTGTCGGCAGATTACCCCCGCCGACTACGGGACCTTCGATGCGGTCACCTGCATCGGGGGGATGGAACATTTTTGTTCCATCGAGGAATACCGGGCCGGCCGGCAGGACGAAATTTATGCCGAGTTTTTCAGGAAAGTAGCCGACCTGCTGCCGGTGGGCGGCCGGTATTATATGCAGACGATGGTATTCGGAAAGAACATGATTCCCCTGGAAGAGATCAGCCTGAAGGCCCCCAAAGGTTCGCCCGCTTACGCCCTGGCCCTGATGATCGCCCAGTTTCCCGGCTCCTGGCTTCCCTATGGTTACGAGCAGGTGGTCCGGAACGCCAAGCCGTATTTCAAACTGATTTCAAAGAGCAGCGGCCGGCTCGACTACATTGAAACCATCGGCCAGTGGCGCAAGCGGTTCCGGGCCTTCCATCTGAAAAAATATGCCCTGTATGCCTCCCTGCTGCCTCGTATCATGACTAAAAAGGAATTCCGGGACCTGGTCGCGGTGTTCCGGGTGAGCCCGAACCGGGTCTGTTTCCAGCAGGAGACGATGGACCATTTCCGCCTGGTTTTCGAAAAAGTATAGTCCGGACGCCGTCCGGAAAGCCGAATGCAGACCCTCTGCCCGACAGGCGTATCCTACAGCTTGTTGAAGGTCGAGGTATACGTATGCCCGTCGATCACCGTTTCGAGGGTCATCTGCGTGTCCTTCTTTCCGGCCACACCGGGTTTGTAGGTATAGGTAAACTCCTGTTTTCCCCCGGCTCCGGATACCGTCAGCTTGTTTCCGTTCACCGACCAGGTATTGAACTCCTCCTCGATGTCCACTGTTTTCCGGCCGTTGCAGTTCATTTCCGTCCAGGTCTTAAAGGTCCGGTTCTCGTACAGCTCGTAATAAAAATTGATGTCGGAGCAATTGAACATGTACAGCTGGCGCAGGTAGGCCAGCAGATCCGCGATCCCGTTCTCGGGCGGGGAAACGATGTAACTGACCATTTCCCAGCGGCCCACCAGTTGGCCCTGGGGCGTTGGGGCATCCGATTTATTCTCTTTTTTGGGGCAGCCGGTCAGCAGAACCGGGACAGACAGCAGGAGAAACAGCCGTAGCATTCGGGAAGGCAGAGAAGGTTTCATGGCTTGAAAGGGAAGATTTATGATGAATTGAAAATTTGTAACTTGCTGACTACGAGCATATTTTACGTTGGATGAATCAAACGGGTAGTTAAAAAATTTTGGGAAGGTATCCCGGAAAAGTTTTTGCACCGGGCTGACTTTTTATTTCCCGTTGGCAATCTATCGCGGCTCCAACGGCACCGGGTGCCCCCGAATCTTCAAACACAGCCGGGGAACGCCCCCTTTCTCCACCGGGTTGGATTCGGCGTCCGGCCGGTTCCAGAGTAAGAAAATGAGGCACTGGTATTTTTTCCCGCAAATCGTTTCTAAATTGCCGGATTCCGGACCGGTTTCAGAGGTTCGGTAGCCTTGTCGCTTTGCTTGCCGGTATGCATTCATCCTCGACCGAAGTGTCTGGTTCCTTACTCAGGGCCCTCCTGGATCGTTCTCCCTCGCCGGTCTGTGCGGCAGAAGCCGTGCGGGATCCGGCCACCGGGACTTTCCTGGATTTACGAATTTTATACGGGAACCGGTGTTTCCGGGATCTGGTGGCCCGGGTGCGGCCTTCCGCCGATACCGGTTCCCTCCGGGCGATCCTGGCCGGCCCGGACCCAACTCCGCTCACAAGACTGTTCGGCGTGATGGAAACCGGGACCCCGTTTCGGGGTATTCAGGAATGGGATGGAGCGGAGGGGCGCGTCCGGTTCGAAATATGGGCGGAAAAGGTTGAAAACACCCTAATCCTCAGCCTGACCGAACTCGGCCCGACCCAG
This sequence comes from Larkinella soli, assembly GCF_003703975.1. Lineage (GTDB taxonomy): Bacteria > Bacteroidota > Bacteroidia > Cytophagales > Spirosomataceae > Larkinella > Larkinella soli. The sequence goes on from NZ_QTJY01000001.1 coordinate 10,974, forward strand.
GACCTGACGGATGCCCTGGCGTTGTTGACGGGAGTGCTGGACGCTTCCCAAAGCATGGTGACCTATTGTCAGGCCGTCCGCGGCCCCTCCGGCACCGACGGCCGCGGGCCGATCATCGATTTTCAGTACCGCTTCGCCAACGAGAATGTGGCCCGGCTGATCGGCGCTCCCCTGGCCGAGATTCTGAATAACCGCATGACCCGGTTTTTCCCTTCGGTAAAGGAAATCGGCTTGTTCGACCTGTATGTGCAGGTGGTGGAATCTGGAAACCCGCAATCGTTTGAATTTCCTTATCGGCAGGATGGCTACGACGGCTGGTATCTCATTCAGGCACAGCCGCTTGGCGACGGGTTCGTGCTTTCCTTCATCGATATTACCCGGCGGAAACGGACGGAACTTGAACTTCAGCAGGCCAACAGCATTCTCAATGCCGTACTGAACGCAACGGCCGTGGCCGTAACCGCCTTTCGGGCGGTCCGGGAAGCCGGGGGCCGCATCAGCGACTTCGACTGCGTATCCGCCAATGAACGGGCCAGCCAGATTCTGAACCGGCCCGTGGATGAACTAACCCGGTTTTCCCTTCTCACCCTGTATCCGGCCTTACGGGAGCGGGGGGATTTCGATCAGTTTGTGGAGGTGGTCGAAACGGGCCGAACCCTGCGGTACGAGACGCTGTACCAGGCCGACGGGCTGGATGCCTGGTTCGACGTGACGGTCACCCGGCAGGACGACGGTTTCGTGCTGACCTATCTGGACATCAGCGACCGGAAAAAGGCCGAACTTGCCATCGGCCGGCACGCCCAGCAACTCCAGGCCATGCTCGATGCCTCCATCAGCAGTATTCTCGTGATGACGGCCATCCGGGGTCCGGGTAACGGCACGGAAACCGGACCGATCATCGATTTCCGGATGGACCTTGCCAACCGCTCCGTGGAGCGAAGTCTGGGTAAAACCCCCGCAGAACTCGAAGGCCGGACCCTCCTGGAAGTGTTTCCCGGGAATGTGGAAAACGGTTTCTTCGACCTCTATGCCAAGGCCGCCGATACCGGTATTTCGCAGCAGGCCACCCTTCATTATACCGACATTAACGGCTTTGAAGGCTGGTTTGAAATATCGGCCGTTCAGATGGCCAAAGACCAGATCGTGCTGACGTTCATGAACGTTACCCAGACCAAGCAGACGGAACAGCAGCTGCGGGAGTCCAACGCCAGCCTCGACCAGTTTGCCACGGTCGCCAGCCATGACCTTCAGGAGCCGCTTCGGAAAATAAAGTCGTTCGGTGACCTCCTGGCGGCCCAGTACGGCCCGGTACTGGGCGACGGAGTGATGCTGCTCGAACGCATGCAGTCGGCCTCCAGCCGGATGCAGACCCTCATCCGCGACCTCCTGGCGTATTCAAGGCTTTCTACCCAGCGGCCGCTCGCCTTCCAGCCGGTGGATCTGAACCGGGTCGTTGCCGAAGTGCTGGTGGATCTCGATCTGGCGGTGTCCGAAAAAGGAGCCACGGTGGAGGTGGGTCGGCTGCCCACCCTTCAGGGCGAACCGCTACAAATTCGGCAGGCGTTCCAGAATCTGCTGAGTAATGCCCTCAAGTTCTCCGAACCCGGCCGACCCCCGGTCATCACCGTGAAAAGCCGCCTGGTCAGACGCGCCGATCTTCCGGCCGCCGTCAAACTCTACGGCACGAAGTACTGGGAGGTTCAGGTGGCCGACAACGGCATCGGTTTTGAGGAAGCCTACCGGGAACGCATCTTCGGGGCTTTCGAACGGCTGCACGGCAAAAACAGCCGATACCTCGGCTCCGGCATCGGTCTCGCCATCGTGCGCCGGGTAATGGATAACCACCAAGGCGCCGTGTCGGCCCAGGGTGAAGTGGGTATCGGCTCCGCCTTCAGTCTGTTTTTCCCGGTCCACCTCTCCTGATGCCGTTTTTCCGGCATCAGAAACGGCAGTGATTCCAGCGAATAATTCGCGTACTTCTACTCTAAAATACTAATTCTTAGGGTTTTAATTTCGGTATATCTGTCCGCTGCCGATTATGAAACCTTCCCTCCATTGCTGGAGCCTGTTGTTGTTCTTGCTGTCCGCGCCGGGTGGATTGCAGGCCCAGGATTCGCTCCTGATTCCGCTCCCGAAAGATCTCCGCCAGGCCGTAACCCTCGATCTGGGCGGCCCGGTGCCGGTATTCGGAGCAAGTTACCGGCACCGGATCATCCGTTTCCAGAGTGCGGACCGGCGCCTTTCCGGAGGATTTGAACTGAGCGCCGGACTGGGGGTGGTCCCCACGATTTGCCTGTTTTCCAGATGTCCCCCCACCATCTCCACCCACCATGCTCTTCTGTTCCTGTACGGAAACCGCTTGCAGGGGGAATTCGGGTATCACGGTACCTATGTCAAATCTTACTTTTTATTCTCCGACGTAGAGGGCTATCTCCCCGGGGCGGGAATCGGACTGCGCTACCATACCACCCGGCGCTGGTTATTCCGCCTTTCCGTTTCCGGCTGGATTTACGACTCCCGGGATTTCGGAGCCAACGCAACCGGGGATCTGGTCTGGAGAAAAACGAGGTATCTGGTTTTTCTGCCCGGTATTTCGGTAGGCCGACCATTTTAACCCCTGGCACCCATGAAATCGCTGCTCCGGCTCCTCCCGCTTCTGGTCCTGCTTTCCGGTTGTGTGAACCGGATCGAACTCCAGTCGGTGGAGACCCCCGTGGAAGACCGGGACCTTCCCTTCAAAACGCTCCGGAACATCGGCGGCTTTGGTGTGTCGGCCGATGGGGGGGTAGGCATCGCACTGGTCCGGACTGCTTCGAGCCGGAACCCCGGTTCGACCGATTACAGCCGGCCCTTTCTGTCGCGTTCCGAAGTGCTGGTGGTGAAAACCGACTCCCAGGGGAGGACGCTCTGGCGGAAGGTGGTTCTGACGGCCCTGGACCTGAACGAGAACGTGCCGCTGGTTCACCCGGTTACCGACGGCGGATTTCTGGTATTTATTTCCACCGATGTACCCCAGCCCAAAAGGTTCCTCCTTCAGCTCGACGGCCGGGGCGAGGTGGTGTGGAAGCGGGAAGTACAGACCCCGGAAGTGAAAGGCCCCCTGCTTTCGCCCGCGATCTATTCGGTCCCCGGCCAGGGCTTTGCGGTCGTCGGGCGGACCGTTACCACCGAAGGAACCGGGTATTCGATGGCGCTCCTGCGGTTCGATGACCGGGGAACGCTTTTGTGGAATCACGCTTACCCGCTGGATCATACAATCTTCGAACTGGCAGGAGTCGCTCCGGCACCGGATGGCGGGCTGGTGCTGTCCTGGTTTTCGAACAACAGTCCCGACGTTTCCTGGCTGATGAAAACGGATGCCTCCGGCCACCGGAAGTGGCTACGACGCTATGCACTGTTCTCGGCCCGCTGGGTGCAGCCTACCCCGGAAGGAGGATTTGCGCTGATGGCGTTCATGACGACCAGCCGGCAGAACGTTCTCTTTTACAGGCTCAGCGATGCCGGTGATATCCAGCAGGTTCGGTCTTTTTTACCGGCAGAAAACGAATCGGTAGCCGGCCTGCTGGGTTTCTTTCCCGTTCCATCCGGTTTTATCCTGAACGTCAATACCTACCCCGCCGGAATCCGGCAGGTCATGATCGACTTCAGCGGCAGGGAAACCGGCCGGCACCTCCTTGAAACCCCTTCTACCTTTTCACCCACGGCCGTTTTGAACGGGCCGGACCGGTCCACCTTCGTGCTGGGCCGGGGTTCTTCAGGTTCCGTTTCCCTGATGCGGGTCGGCCCGGAAGGCGTCCGGCAATGGCTGACCGATATTCCTGTCGGTGACTGACTTCCCCGGCGAAATCTTTTTTGGCCGAATCCGGACGTTGCCGATGTCCGGGCCGCAGGCGACCGCAATCCTTAAACGATCAGGACCAACGAGGAAGATAGCCGCTGGGGTTCAGGCGGCCAGAGCCTTCACGATGCCGCGGAGTCGCTCGACCAGTTTGTCAAAGTGTTTTTCGGCCGGGAGAACCAGACCGTAGCCGGCTTCGAGGCATTGTTTCTCATCGACGGACGGTTTTTCGCGGTCGATGATGATGACCGGGATGTGCTGCCACGCAGGGGACCGGCTCAGGATTTGAAGCAGCTGATAGCCCTTTCGGGCGGCCATGTCCCAATCGAGCAGGATCAGAGACGGGTCGGGATAAACGGGACCTTCCAGCGCCGGAAGCAGTTCTCCTTTTTCGGCAAAGAAGTACAGGACGGCCGTCGGCCAGGCTTCCTGAAATGCCTGCCGGTAGGTAAACGAGTCGTTCGGCTCGTCACTGGCCACATAAATCACCACCGGGTCCATGGCCGTAGGGGTAAGTTGATCCGCTCCTGCTCTCCCTGGAGCAGGGCTTTCAGAGGCAACATCGATCGGTAAACAGTTGTTTTTTCTGGTTAGGATCAGTTCCCGGCGGCCCGGACCGACCGGTAGAGAGCGTGTCGTCCGCCGGCGGGAGCAAAAACGGCCCGCATCCGGTCCCGCTGGCCTTTGGTAAAGAGGTGCATGGCGCCGTCGTCGACCAGTTCCATGAAATTCATGAACATACTGCCGGTTCCGCAGGACTGCTGCGGGTAGGAGGGCGTTCCGGTATAGGGTTCGCTCGTGGGGGGCGTATCCGGCACCAGGTCGGCATCCCGGCACTGGCCGGTTCCGTCATACAGGTGCAGCAGGTTCAGCCAGTGGCCGATTTCGTGGGTGGCCGTCCGGCCTCCGGAGTGTTCGGAAGCCAGCGGAGGCAGGGTGCCGAACACGCGGGGGTCGATCACCACCCCGTCGATGCGGGCATCCGAGCCGGGGAAATGGGCATAACCGGCGAGGGCAAGGTTACCCTCCCGGTCGGACAGTTCGGCTACCCAGATGTTCAGGTACCGATCGGTTGGCCAGGCGTCGTGGCCGCCTTTGCCGGTAAAGTAAAGCGGAAGGTCTTCTACCGGCACCCGGCCGGTCAGGTCCCGGCCGGCAAAGCCGTCGACCGGGCTGAAAGTCCGGGTGATACCGGTCGTCGGGTGGCCCTGCGGGTCAACTTTTGCGAGTTCAAATTCGATGCCGGTGTCGGCCGCCAGGCCGGCAAACTCCTCCGGAATGCGGCTGCGGTCCGGATTCCGGTTTCGGAAATCCTGGTTCAAAACCACGATCTGCGAAGTGATTTTAGCATCACTAACGTTGAAGTCGATCCGGCTGTAAAGCACATGAACGACCACCGGAATCCGGATGATTTCGGCTGAGGCCGGGTCGGAGGCAGGAATCGTCCGGTCCTGACGGCACTGGCTGAGGGTGACCCAGACCAGCAGCCCGCGGGCCATGGTCTGAACGGTGTTGAGAAATCCGGGCATGAGACGGAAATGGAACGATCCGGTGCGGAAGGTTACGGATGGATGACCCGGCGGCCGGGGGCGGGGTTGGAACCGTTCCATCAAACCCAAAGAAGCCCGCAGGCGGCTGTGAACGGCCTGCGGGCTTCTTTGGGTTCCGGGCCGTCAGGGCAAATGGGCCGCTTTCGCGGCCGGGTGGGAGTCGATCCGGGTAAGTTTGACGTTCTCGACCGGGCGGATCACCAGCGGCACTTTTTCGATTTTCACCGAGCTGCTGTCCAGTCCGAACCAGCGGTCTTCGGAGGTGGTGAAGCTCTTGACGAAAAAATAGATGTTCATGATGATCCGTTCCCGGAAAGGAAGGTCGTTTTCAAACGACAGGAATTTTTCCATCACCACAAAGCGGAAGTCGCCGATGACGTTCTGACGGTTGAGCGATTCGTAGCGGCTGGTGATGTCCACTTCCTTGTTTTTTACCATGTCTTCCAGCACTTTCCGGAAGAACAGGTTGATCCGTTGTTCGACCCGGAACCCGAGCCGGAAGGTGATCTTGTAACAATCGTCCACGGCCAGGGTATTGACCTTGTATTCCATCGTGTAGGGGTCGTCGGTGGTATCGACGTGAATGAACCAGTAGATGTCGGCGCGTTTGGGCCGCTTCTGGAAAATGGAATAGATGGTTTTCGTCTCGATCTCCGACTGCCGGGCGGCATTGCTCATAAAGACCAGGTGGGTGGCGTATTTCGGAATGCTGATGTCCCGGCTGAGTTCCTTGAAAGCCGTCAGATACTGGTCGATGCGCACGTATTCGGTCAGCCGCATCTTGATGACGTAAGCCTCCAGCCAGACGTACATCACCCCGGCGATGAGCGATCCGATTACCAGCGATACCCAGCCGCCGTGCATGAACTTAACGAGGTTGGCAACCAGAAAAGCCCCTTCGATACCGAGATATACCACCAGGAACAGCACGATGCCCCAGGTCGGAAACTTCTTGATGAAGAGGTAATAGGCCATCAGCATCGTGGTCATCAGCATGGTCAGGGTGATGGCCAGGCCGTAGGCACCCTCCATGTTGGACGCTTCGCGGAAGTACAGCACCACCCCGACGCAGCCGAGCCACAACAGGAAGTTCAGACTCGGTACATACAGCTGCCCCTTATGAAGGGACGGAAAACGAAGCTGCACCTTCGGCCAGAAATTGAGCCGGATGGCCTCGCTGATGAGGGTAAACGACCCGGTAATCAGGGCCTGGCTGGCGATGACCGTCGCAGCCGTGGCGACGATGATCCCGGGCAGCAGAAACCATTCGGGCATCAGACTGTAAAACGGTTTGCGGTCGCCCAGCGCCTGGCCCTGGATGGTCAGCAACCAGGCGCCCTGCCCGAAATAATTGAGCAGCAGGCAGGTTTTGACCAATCCCCAGCTGAACCGGATGTTGCCCCGGCCGCAGTGGCCCATGTCGGAATACAGGGCTTCGGCCCCGGTGGTACAGAGAAAAACCGAACCCAGCAGCCAGAAACCGCCCGGATACTGGGTAAGCAGCTGCCAGGCGTAGTAGGGGTTCACGGCGGCCAGAATGGAAGGCGCGTCGGCAATGTGGATGGCCCCCAGCACCCCCAGCATCACAAACCAGATCACCATGATCGGGCCGAAAGCAGTCCCTACCACGCTGGTTCCGAGGGCCTGGATCAGGAACAGGACGGTCAGGATAGCCAGGACGATAGGCACGGTGGGAATGTGCGGATAAAGCAGTTCGAGGCCCTCGACGGCGGAGGAAACGGAGATCGGCGGGGTGATGACCCCATCGGCCAGCAGGGCACTGCCGCCCAGAATGGCCGGAATCGTCAGCCAGCGGGCGTGCCGGCGCACCAGCGCATACAGCGCCAGAATACCGCCTTCCCCGCGGTTGTCGGCCCGCAGGATCAGCACGACGTATTTGATGGTGGTCTGGAGCGTCAGCGTCCAGAAAATACAGGAGATGGCACCCCGGACCATGTTTCCGTCAATCGGAAGGTCAGGGCCTAATATCGCGGAAAGGACGTATAGGGGAGAGGTGCCGATGTCGCCGTAGATAATTCCTAAAGCTACCAGTAAACCTGCTGGTGTCACTTTGTCCAGGTGGCGGTTGTCTTGCATAAACGGGGTAGACCTTCTGACCGAAGCAGCTCCAGCCCGATGCGGGTTTTCGTCTTCGGTAAAAAGGCACAAAAAACCTTTGCGGCTGCAATGGTAATGAAATTCTAATTACGTTATTCTCCCCACCAGCAATTTAATCCTGATTTAAAACCGGAGTGAAATTTCTTCGGAAAAGAGTACAATTCCGGAGCGCCGGGCCTGCATTTTTGATTGGTACCCAACCCGTTACAAATGCGGCCGGAGCGTTGTTGTCGTTACTCGCTTTCTGCCGTTTTTTATTCGGCGGTTTTGTGATAATTTCATCATTTCCTACCTGAACCGCCATGAACAACCCGAACCGACGGAGGTTTCTGAAAACCCAAATACTGGGCACTGTAGCTGCCCTTTCTTCTACCCGAATGACACTTCCCACTCCTGACATGACCGGTGAAGGCCAACCGGCCGGAACCCAGCTCGAACAGTATCAAACCTGCCTCGGCGGGCCGTTTCCGGACCCGGTTCCCCTGGCCCCCCGCATCCGTGAAACTCTCCGGAAAGACGGCTACCGGATCGAATCGCTGACCTATGCGGTGGAAGAAAACGACCGGGTGCCCGCCCTGCTGCTGATACCGGATGCCGTCACTCCCGGGCAGCCGGCCCCTGCCGTGGCCGTCTGGCACCAGCACAACGGCGAATACCACCTCGGCAAGTCCGAACCCGCCGGGCTGGCCGGCAATCCGATGCACCACACGGCGGTGGCGCTGGTCCGGGAGGGCTACGTGGTACTTTGCCCGGATGCGCTCTGTTTCGAGGAGCGGCAGGACCCGACCGGCCGGCTGAAGAACGGCGAGTACGAACGGTTCGAGTTTCTCCGTCAGGTAGTCCGGGGACGGAGCCTGGCCTGGAAAAACGTCCTGGAGATGCGCCGGGCCATCGATTACCTGACGTCCCGGCCCGAAGTGAAGCCCGACCGGATCGGTTGTTACGGCCACTCGATGGGCTCGACCCACTCCTGGCTCGTCGGGCCGCTCGAACCCCGGCTGAAGGCCATCGTCGGCAACTGCTGCCTGCCGACCTACGCGGCCATCGAACACGAACACCTGCTTCACTGTTTTCCCAACTTCGTGCCGGGCTGGAAGGAGTTCGGCGATACCCCCGACATTGCCGCCCTCATCGCTCCCCGGCGCCTGCATCTGAATTTTGGCGAACGGGATTCCGGCTCCCCGATCGCCTTTGTCCGCCAGGGCATTCGGACCATCGCGGAGGCCTATCGGAAAGCCGGCGCCCCCGACCAGTTTACGGCCTTCATCGAACCCGGTAAGGAACACGTTCTGTCGGAAGCCATGTGGCAGAAAACCAGGGAAGTGTTTGAAAGACAGTTGAAACAGGCCTGACGAGCCGGTATCGAAGAAAAAGGGACCGCAGGCTTCTAAAATAAATTTTTTAGAAGGAAGGCGACAGATTTGTTATATACTGGTAATCTTCGAAAACATAACTGTCCCTGAATGAATACGGCTTTTTCGCCAGATCACCTGTTGGAAAAAATGTTCGGGTCCGTGCTGGAAACCATGCTGGACGGCCTTTCGGTGTACCGCATCGTTCGGGACGAGAACGGTGCACTGGCGGACCTGGTTTATGAGTATGTCAGTGATCAGATGCTGAAGGATATCGGCCTGACCCGGGAGCAGGTGATCGGAAAGACTCAGCTGCAACTGTTTCCCGGAGTACGTCATTCCAGGTTCTGGAGTGCGTACATCACCGTAATGCAGACGGGTGAGAGTCAGACGTTTGAAGACCACTATCATTACGATGGTGTCGATAACCACATCCGCGGCCGGGTATCGTTGGTGGACGCCGACCATCTGATCAGTGCCTATCAGATCCTCAACGAGGTCAAATCCGCCCGGATCGAATCGGAGGAGCAGGCCCGGCTTTTGTCCAGCGTCATCCATAATTCACCGAACGGCATCATCCTGGCGGACCCCATCCGGAACGCCGAGGGGCGCATCGTGGACTTCACCTACCGGCTCACCAACGAGTTCAACGCCCGGGTGGTCGGCATGAAGCTGGAAGACATGATCGGCAAGCCCATCGGGACGCTGTTTCCGGGCTGGCAGGAGATCAGCCTGTTCAAATCCATGGTGCAGGTGTGTGAAACCGGCCGACCGATCCAGTATTCCGAGAAATATGAAAGCTTCGGAATCAACGCCTGGTTCAAATATTATTACGTGAAACACGGCGACAGCGTACTGATGTCGTTCCTCGACGTAACGGCCATCAAGCAGGCCCAACTGGAGCAGGAACGCCAGGCGCAGGCCCTGGCCCTCGCCAACACCGAACTGAAACGCTCGAATGAGTACCTTCAGCAGTTTGCCTACGTGGCCTCTCACGACCTGCAGGAACCCTTACGGAAAATTCAGTCCTTCAGCGACATCCTGACGACCGAATATGCCGACGGTCTGCCCGACAAGGCCCGGCAGATGCTGAACCGGATCCAGAGTGCCGCCGGCCGGATGTCCCAGCTGGTGCGCGACCTGCTGACGTATTCCCGGCTTTCCATGATGCCCTCGGAGTTTCAGATGCTCGACCTCAACGAGGTCGTCGACAGCATCCGGTTCGATCAGGAACTGGCCATCGGAGGGAGCAGTGCCAGCGTGAAACGGGGTCGCCTGCCCTCCCTGCCGGCCGATCCCGCGCAGATGTACCAGCTTTTTCAGAACCTGATCGGGAATGCCCTGAAATACGTCGCACCGAAACAGGCGCCCCGGGTCTCGATCGAAAGCCGCCTTCTGCCGTATCGGGAAGTGCCGGAAGGGCTGCTGCCTGATTTGCCGCCGGGAATGCCCGAGCGGGATTACTGGGAAATTGCCGTTTCCGACAACGGGATCGGCTTCGATGAAAAGTACCTCGACCGGCTCTTTCAGATGTTTCAGCGACTGCACGGAAAAACCGAGTTTCAGGGCAGCGGCATCGGGCTGGCCATCTGCAAGCGGGTGGTCGAAAACCATCAGGGCGCCATCACGGCCCGCAGCCGGCCGGGCGAAGGGGCCACCTTTCTCATTTACCTTCCCGCCGGAACCGAACCTGCCGATCCGGTGTGACGCCGGTCGCCGTTGCCCTGTTCAGCAGGGGTCGGTGACCTGACCAACCGGTTTCATCGATCCGCTCCACCCTCGCAATTTTTCCGTAGCTTTGCCGAATCATATTTAATCAGTCTAACTATAATTTCGGATGAAATCATTCTTTCGCTGTCTTCTGGCGCTGGTGCTGCTTGGGCAGGCTTCCGGTCTGCTCCGGGCAAAACCCATCTTTGCGGATACCACCCGGAGTTTTGCCGTTCCCACGCTTACCAATACCCCCAAAGGAACCGTGGCGCTCTCCTGGACGGAAACCGACCCGGCCGGGCAGATGGCTTTTTACTGGGCGGAATCGGCCGACCAGGGCCAGACTTTCGGTGCCAAAAAACTGATCTTCGCCGGGCAGGGGATCGGCAACTCGCGGCTGATGCGGCCGAAAGTGCTGTTCCGGCCGGACGGTTCGGTAATGGCGGTTTTTGCCCTGCGGGGAGGACAACCCGCCCAGGCCGACGGGCATCATGAGCACGGAGCCGCCCCGGCCCGCTCCGAAAACCGTGGAGGTGGCCGCCCGACGGACCTTCAGATCGTTTTCTGCCGGTCTACCGACGGCGGCACGACCTGGTCCCGGCCCGAGCCGGTTCACCAGGACAAGACGCCCAATGTCGTTCGCGGCTTTTTCGATGCCGTCGTCCTGGCGAATGGGGAGGTGGGCGTGGCCTACCTGAACGATATTCCGGGACGGCCCCACGAACGCGACCTGCGGTTCGTGACCTCGGCCAACGGGACATTCGGGGCCGGGCAGGTGCTCGACCCCTTCGTCTGCGATTGCTGCAACATCAGCCTTCTGGTCGACGGCAAGGGGACCCTCCACATGTATTACCGGGAAAATACCGACAACATCCGCGACATCGCCCACATGAGCTCCACCGACCACGGCCGGACCTTCACCAAATCCGCCATCTTCTCGGTCGATAACTGGAAAGTCAACGGTTGCCCGCATTCCGGACCGACCTCCAGTAGCGGGGGAGGGGCGACGGTGGTTGCCTGGTATTCCGGTACGAACGATGCCCCGGGCATCCGGGTAGCCGATCAGGCGGGCAAACGGCTGTTCGTTCTGGAGGATGCCTCCGCCCGGAACGCGTGGCTGGTTCCGACCCCGACGGCATCGGTCCTGCTCTGGGAACAGAACCAGATGGCTGAATCCGGCCCGCTGTCCGTAATAGCCTACCGGAGCATTCAGTCGTCGAAACCATCGGCCACCCGGACTGTCGACCACTCCGTCAACGGCACCAACGCCACGGGTCTGGTCAGTGGCGGCAAACTGGTGGTGGCCTATGAGGTCCGGAATGCCAACAACCGCAATTCCATGCAGGTCGCCCGGATCGATCTCTGATCGCTTTCAGAGTTTCTTTAATAATTGGCCCCGATTCTCCTGCCGGAGGGTCGGGGCCGTTCGTTTGGGCGACCGGAAACGAACATTTTACAAACCTGGAAACATTTTTGATTGAACAGAAAGTTAGTCGCTTAAAAAAAAACGCCTACCGGTATGTTATTGATCATCAATGGTATCTACAGAGGACAAACCTGGAGCAATCTGGTTTTGAACGTCAAGGATTTTTCTTCCGCCATCGAGCAGGTCGGGCGGTTCGTGGAGTTTGGACTGACGCTGCTGTCGGTTCGGGTCCGGCTAAAGGAAAAAATGCTTTTCCTTCCCGTCGAAGTTTTTGACGGCCAGCCTTTTGAGAAGCCCGTAGAGAGTATGCGCAGGCATTGGGAGGAAGTTTTAAGGACCACCGTCCTGCCGGATATAAACTGATTTCGTTCCGTTTCATCATTTCGAACTGCCGGTTCGTCGGGTTGATGGCTGGCCGGGTCCAAATCCCTTCCGAGATTTGGGCCTGTCCACCACCAACTCGAACACCATGAGACGGATTTTCAAGCAATTCCCCCTGCTCTGGGGGCTGGCCCTGCTGGCCTGCAACGATCCCCGGCCGGTCGATCCCGGCACCGACCCGCAGGTCGGCGGCCCCGTAAAAGGCTATCCGACCGAAGCCGGCAAACCCATCGGCGCTCCCTCTTCCAAAACCATCGGACCGGACGGTGGTACGCTCACGTCCGCCGACGGGAAGCTGACGCTGACGATCCCGGCGGGCGCCCTTTCCCGCGAAACCCTGATTTCGGTGCAGCCTTCGGAAAACAAGGCCCCCAACGGCGCCGGCCCGGCCTTCCGGTTCGCCCCCGAAGGAACCCGGCTCGCGAAACCCGCCCTGCTTTCGTATCGCTACGAGCGGGGAGAAATCTCCGGGCCTGTTCCGGGAAACCTCAATCTGGCTGCCCAGGCCGAATCGGGCGTCTGGAACCTGACGCGGGCGGCAGCCGCCGACACGACGAAGCAGACGGTTGCCGCCGAGGTCGATGAACTGGACCCGTTCGCCTTTATCGAGAAATACAAGCTTTCCCCGGAAAAGCTGGAGGTCATTCCCGGCGAGAAACGGCGGCTGGCGATTTATTACCATCCCCAGGGCTTTTTTCCTCCGGGCGGGAAAGGGGCCGAGCGCCCGCTTTCCGAAGCCGTGATAGCTCCCCAGGGCATTGTGCAGGAGGTGACCATCAACGGCCTGAAGGCGCCGAACCCGAACGAATGGGGAACCTTCTGGTTTGCGGGCCAGACCCGGCAGTCGGAATTCGATTTCGTCGCCCCCAGCAAAGTTCCGGTCAAATCCCGCAACCCGCTCGCGCTGGGGGTCCGGCTGTATGACCCCAACGGGAAAATGTACTTCCAGCTGGTTTCCAATGCGGAAGTGTTTCCGGCCGGCGAACTGACCGTCGACGGGAAAAGCTACGATGATCCGGTGGTGGTTTTCATGCCGATCGACAACCATTCGGTTCATATCCAGGTCACCCAGCGGCTGGCGCAGGTGGGCACCTCGGCCCCCTCGCAGGTGACGGCTTCCTTCAATTTTTACAAAGGCACCGGCACCTACACCCTGGACGGCGGCAACCTCGGCGACTACAGTGTCGGGGCTACGGTGGAAGGGAAAAAGGGATTCTACAGCAATCACTACCTGGAGGAAAAGGGAGGAACGGTTTATGTACCCGTCCGCGTCAGCATCACGGAGGTGATCAAAGAGGGTAAAAAGGTATCGGCGCGCGGGTCGATCACCGGTACGCTCTACAACGGAAAGAAATCCGATGCGATCAGGGTGGAGGCCTATTTTCTGGTGGCTTTCCCGCAGTACTGATCCGGCGTCTGACCGGACCATACCCTCACCGGTTCAGAAACTTTCGGGGTGCCGGCCCGACTTCCCGGTTTTATAAACAAATATAACTGAGGTCAATTATTAGGTTTGTGAAAAGGAAAGCCGGACATCGCTGATGTCCGGCTTTTTGTGGTTTACCGCCGGCCGAAAAATAATCAGACCGGCAAGGTGCCGGTCTGATTTAAAACCCATCATTCAAATAATTCAAGCATTTATTCCGACACCTTCTCGATCCGATTTTAAAGTCAGGTTCCCCGGCCACTGAGGAGCGCCGGAGAACTCAACGACGGAAAAGGCCGGGCTCAGTTCTGGGGTCCGCTGCCGGTGGCTGACGAACTGCGGTTTTTCCGGTTTTTCCGGTTTTTCTTACGGGTAGACGTACCGTCCTGGCTTCCTGAGGAGCTGCCGGTGCCCATGGTGGCATCGGAATTCCGGCCCTGACGGTCCTGCTGCATGGTGCCTCCCTGGGTGCCGGTGGTTCCTACGCCGGAAGTACCTGAACCCGTCGTGCCGGACCCCACGGTACCTGAACCCGTCGTGCCGGAGCCGGTTGATCCTGAACCCACGGTGCCGGAGCCCGTCGAACCTGAACCCGTCGAGCCTGTACCCATTGTACTTGAGCCCGTCGAACCGGATCCGGTCGTGCCTGAGCCCATAGAACCTGACGTTCCGCTGCCGGAGGTCGAACCGCTGCCGGATCCCGTCGTCGATCCGCTTGAACCGGAGCTGCCGCTCGTTCCGCTTTGGGTTCCGGACCCGCTTTGCGTACTACCGCTCGTTCCGCTCTGCGTACCGGATCCGCTCTGGGTGCCGGATCCGCTCTGCGTGCTGCCGCTTGATCCACTCTGCGTATTGCCGGAAGAAGTCTGAGCCTGAAGATGGAGCGTACCGGCCGCCATCATCATTGCTACTACCATCACTACCTTTTTCATAAGGAATATTTTTAGCGTTATCAATTGGTTTTGGTACGGAAAGCACCAGCCCGGCATTCAACGCTCGGTTTCAGGGTTCGACTTTCCGCTGTTTCTTTTTGTTTAACAGGCGCCTAACCGGATAGTATGAACCTTTTTCCAGATAGTGAGCATTCGGTCCCCGAGGTTCCGGTTTCCGGCTGGAAGCCGGGCTTTCCGTTCAATCCGCTCAGGCGGGGGGACGATGCGCCCGCGACGGCGTTGACGACTTCTGGGTCACCAGGCCGGCCACGATGGCGAATACACCGAACACGATGTGAGGCATATACACCTTGTTGGCAAAGCCGAACAGCCAGGGCGAAGCGATCAGAATGACCCCTTCCAGGATGTCGAGCGTCAGGTGGACCGGCATCGGGATGACGCGGAAAATGCCGTATTCATAGTCGGTCAGGAGGGAAACCACCACCACGAAGGCGCCGATGATGAAAGGAACCCACTGGCCCGCATCCTTCCAGGCAAAGCCGAACAGCCAGGGCGAGGCCATGAACAGAAAGGCACTCGCGAAATCGAGAATTCCGTGAATTCTGGTTGGGATGAATCGCATGGTTTTTTATCGGGTTTGGGTTAAACCATCGGTTTTCCGCCGGTGGCTCCGTAGATCATGCCGGTGATGTAGCTGGCTTCCTGGGAGGCCAGGAGTACAAAAATCGGCGCCAGTTCGACGGGTTGGGCGGCCCGGCCCAGCAGCGAGTCTTCCCCGAAGGTTCTCGTCTTCTCTTCGGGCATGGTCGAGGGAATGAGCGGAGTCCAGACCGGACCCGGTGCAATGGCGTTGACCCGGATGCCCAGCTCGATGGCTTCTTTCGCCAGCGACTTCGTGAAGTTGGCAATGGCGGCCTTGGTGGCGGCATAGGCCAGCAGGGTGGGTTCGGGCTGGTAGGCCTGGATGGAGGTCGTGTTGATGATGGCGCTGCCGGGTTTCATCTGAGGCATGGCCGCCTTGCAGAGGTAGAACATGGCAAACACGTTGGTCCGGAAGGTCATTTCAAACTCTTCCGACGACATTTTCTGAATGGAATCGTGGGTCATCTGGAAGGCGGCATTATTGATCAGGATGTCAAGCCCGCCCAGATCGGCCACGGCCCGGTTCACCAGTTCCTTACAATGGGTCTCCTCCTGAATGTCTCCCCGGATGGCTACGGCCTTCCGGCCGGTCTTCTCCACCTGCTTCACGGTTTCCTGCGCATCCCGGTCTTCGCTCAGGTAGGAGATCAGCACGTCGGCGCCTTCTTTGGCAAACGCGATGGCCACCGCCCGGCCGATGCCGCTGTCGCCCCCGGTGATGAGAGCCTTGCGGCCGGCCAGCTTTCCGCTGCCCTGGTAGGAACTTTCACCGTGGTCGGCATGGGGAGCAAGTTGTTCATCGCTTCCCGGATGATCCTGAGAAGTGGATTGGTAGGGAGGTTTCGGGTATTGTTCACGAGGGTCCTGAATGTTCTGCATCGCGTTGAGAGTTGTTATCTATGAAGGGTAACTCTCTGTACCGGTATTGTTTTCCGATCCGCCGGTTGAAATGAGCCAACGGGAACGGAAACAAGGCATCCGGCAGCAAATTCCAGGGGGCCGCCGGCGGCTGTTCCCGGCATCGGTCGCTGAAGGGTTCGGCAGGGGCCGGGGACCGTATCCTTGTTTTTCCGGTTCATTCCCGGTTTCCCTCAACCCCCCGCCGATTGTCCGGTTAAAGGAGCAGAGACCGGAAGCCGGAACACGGGTTTCCGGGTTTGCTTTCGAGAGAAAATCATCCCAGAACGTATGAAAGTAACATTCAAGCCGCTCAGCCAGCAGGTGATGGTGATTACGGGGGCTTCGAGCGGAATCGGCCTGGCCACTGCCCAAACCGCGGCTGCCCGGGGCGCCCGGCTGGTGTTGGCCGCCCGAAACGAAACGGCCCTCGCCACCGTAACGGACCGGATTCGGGCGGAGGGCGGACAGGCGATCTACGTGGTGGCCGATGTGGGGAGCCGGGAGGACGTCCAGCGCATTGCCGACCGGACCATGCAGGAATTCGGAACCTTCGACACCTGGATCAACGATGCCGGTCTTTCCATCTGGGGTCGCCTGGAGGAGATCAGCGATGAGGACCACCGGCGGCTGTTCGACGTCAATTTCTGGGGAATCGTGTATGGGTCGCTGATTGCGGTGGGCCATCTGAAAAAGCATGGCGGTACGCTGATCAACCTCGGCAGCGCGGCATCCGATGTGGCATTTCCGCTGCAGGGGATGTATAGTGCCAGTAAACACGCCATCAAGGGCTTTACGGATGCACTCCGGATCGAACTGGAGGAGCAGGACGCCCCGGTTTCGGTGACGCTGATCAAGCCGGCAGCCATCAATACGCCGTTCCCGCACCATGCCCGGAACTATATGGAATCCGAGCCGAAACTGCCGCCCCCGGTGTATCATCCGCAGGAGGTGGCCGAAGCCATCCTGTATGCCGCCACTCATCCGGAACGGGACATCTATGTCGGCAGCAGCAGCAAAATGTTCAGTTCCATCAATAAAACCGCACCCCGGGTGATGGACTGGGTCAGCCGCAACCTGATGGTCGACCTCCAGAAACGGGAGGAAACGCCCCGAAACCCGGTCGGCACCCTGTTCGAAGGCGGCTCGGGAGGGTTCGTCGACGGCGATGAGCCGGGATACGTCATGAAAACGAGTCTCTACACCCGGGCTTCGCTCCACCCGCTCCTGACCGGGGCTATCGTGGCCGGGTCCGCCCTCGCCATGATGGCCTGGCTCGGCCGGGAGCGCGGCTGAGGTCAGCCGGTCCGAAAAACCGCATAGCATTGAAATTACCCATTCTATACCTGATTACTAACTCTAACTACAAATTTCAACGAAGATGAAAACCATGCAGGATTTTATGGAGCACACGATCCAGGATCTGTACTCCGCCGAACAGCAGGCCCTCGAAATTATGCCCGAACTGGTCGAACGGGTGACGAACGAACAATTGCGGACGGCCTTCGAAACCCACATCCAGGAAACCGGCCAGCAGGTCCAGCGGCTGGAGCAGATCGCCCGGCAAATGGGCATCGAACCCGAAGGCGAAACCTGTATCGCCATGCAGGGGCTGATCGACGAAGCCCTTGAGCTGCTCGACCAGCTGGACGACGACCAACTGGCGGATGCGGCCATCATCGCAGCGGCCCAGAAAATGGAGCATTATGAGATAGCGGCCTACGGCACCGCCCGTACCCTGGCCCAGCAGGCCGGACAGGATCAGGTGGCCCAGCTCCTGGAGCAGACGCTCAGTGAAGAAAAATCGACGGATGAGAAACTTACGCAGATCGCCATCGGCAGCGTCAACCAGCAGGCCGCTCAGGCCTGACCCTCCCGCACGAATTCCGTACCTGAAGAAAAAGGACAGATGAGATTCTGTCCTTTTTCTATTGTCAGGGATCTGGTTTGGGAGCCGACTCCGCACATCAGGAAAAAACGCAGCCGAAAAAGTTCAGCTGCGTTTCGGGACAAATGGCTCGTTTTATAGTTCAGATTCGCTCACTTTTTCTCATTAGTATCCATCATCTGCTCGGTTTGAGCGAAAGCCTCGGCCGCCGGCGGACCCAGTTTCGGTTCCTCGCCGAACGGCTGGGCGAATTCCTCGCGGAAGGTCGATTTTCCGTCGATGGAAGCCCCTTCCGTCCAGCGCCGGTTCATGCCCACGGAAGCTTCCCGGTCGATGTTGGTGTTGACGAAGGTGTAACTAAACTCCTGCTGTTCATTGGCCTGCGGGAAACTGTTCGGGATGGGATGGACATTGCGGAGGTCGCCGTGTCCGAGTTCTTCCAGTACCGCCAGCCACTGGTTCTGGTGCATGGTGTCCCGGGCGATGAGGAAGGACAGCATATCTTTCATTCCCGCATCGTCCGTCATTTTATACAGGCGGGTGGCCAGCAGCCGGCCCGTGGATTCGGCCATGACGTTGGCATACATGTCGGCGGCCGTATTCCCGGAGCTGACGACCCAGGAGCCGTTGAAAGGCACCCCGTTGGCGTCGGCAGCCATGGCGCCCAGACCGCCCGAGAGGTAATGGCGGGGGTCCATGCCTCCCATGATGGCTTTTACCATCGGATTTTTTCCGACAAGATCATCGACCAGGTCGTTCGAGGCCCCTTCCAGGTTGAGCGCCACTGCGGTAGCCAGCATTTCGATGTGGGCGATTTCCTCCGTTCCGGTGTCCAGCAGCATGTCGCGGTAGCGAACCGGCCCACGGGAATTCCAGGCCTGAAACAGATATTGCAGGCAGACTCTGATTTCTCCCTCAATGCCGCCGATGGCCTGCTGCAACGCCCGTGCAAACTGCGGATTCGGTTTTTCGACCCGGACCCGGAACTGCAATTTCTTGTCGTGATAAAACATGATAGATGATGTATTTTAGTTTAATTCAAAACAGGACCGCCGGGGAGCCTATCGGAAAATTTCGTTACAAATGAGAATCCGGTCCATCGGGCCCGTTTCCCCTCAGATCAGCCGGTGCGTCTGTTTGACCGTATCCATCACAAAACTGCTTTTCGTCTGGCCGATGCCCCTGATTTCGTTCAGGTGATTGACGATAAAATGGTGGTAACTCTCCATGCTTCCCGTCACGATCTTCAGCAGAAAATCGAACTCCCCGGAGATATTATAGCACTCGATTACCTCCTCGAACTGCATAACGGCCTCGATGAAGCCACGGGCGGTTTTCCGGTCGTGATCTTTCAGGGTAATCTGACACAGGACCATGATACCCCGGTTCACCATCCGGTGATCCAGCAAGGCCGCATACTGCCGGATCACCCCCAGTTTCTCCAGCCGTTTGATCCGCTCGTGGGTAGGCGTCGCGCTCAGGTGTATCCTTGAGGCAATATCCCGAACGGTCAGTTTGGCGTCGTTCTGGAGAAGCCTCAGGATCTCCAGGTCTTTTTCATCCAAGGCCGGCGGGCCGGGCGTCGTTTGTTCCAAAGGGGTTGCCATTTGATCGGTGATTTGTTATTTTGTTCTATACAAGTTAAATAAAATTGTATTTTGTGCTAAAATTGGCATTAAAGATAGAAATTGTTTTCAGGTAAGGTAGTTTTGTGCAGCACAAATACGATGACCATGCCGCCTGTAAGAAACCACCTCATCCTTTTCATCGCCTGTACGGGGGTGTTTGTCGAAGCCCTCGACATTGCCATCCTGAACCTGGCCCTGCCCTTGATTCAGGACGACCTGAAGGTCGATCCGGCCACCATTCCCTGGCTTCAGACGGTTTATGTTCTGCTCTACGGCAGCTTTCTGGTCATCGGGGGGAAACTGGCCGACACCCTCGGCCGCAGGCAGATTTTTCTCAGCGGCATTCTGCTCTTTCTGGTAGCCTCGTTCGGGGCAGGGGTATCAGGCAGCTTCTGGGTTCTGGCGGTTTTCCGGGCGGTGCAGGGCCTGGCGGCCGCACTGGTGATGCCGGCGGCCCTGTCGCTCATCACCAATACCTTCACGGACCCGATCGCCCGCGGAAAAGCCATCGGCATCTTCAGCGGCTTTGCGGCCATCGGGTCAGGGAGCGGCCTGTCGGTCGGGGGGCTGATCGCGACCTGGCTGGGCTGGCAATGGGTCTTTTTCATCAACGTCCCCATCCTGCTGGTCCTCCTCGGGCTGACGATCCGCTTCATACCGGCCGACCGGCCCGACCGCTCGCCCTCCGTCCCGGACCTGCCGACGGCCCTGCTGCTGGCCCTTACCCTCCTGGTGCTGACCTACGGAGTCCATGCGCTTGGGGATCCGAATACCCCGCTCGGGCTTCTGCCTGTCCTGGTCGTGCTGTTGGCCGCCGGCTTTCTGAGCATTCGGTATCGGCTGGAGCGCCACCCGCACCCGCTGATCCATCCCTCGGTCCTCCGACCGTCGGCGGTTCGTAACGGACTGGGGGTGACGCTGCTGCTGGGAGCGGTTTTTACGGGCTATCTGCTCCTGATCTCGCTGCTGCTGCAACAGCATCTGCATTTTTCGGCGGCCCGGGCAGGGTTGCTGCTCTTTCCGTTCAGTCTGTTGTCGGCCGGGGTGGCCCGGTGGCTGATTCCGTCCCTGTTGCGTCGGTTTTCAGTTCTCCAGGCCGGGGTGCTGGGTATGGGCCTGATGGCCCTCGGATCGCTTGCCCTGCTGTCGGCCCTTCCGCTCGACAATCCGCTTCCGGTGCTGCTCCTGGCCGCGGCCTGTATAGCCGGTCTGGGCATTGCCGTTTGCTTTACCAGCCTGACGGTTCTGGTGGTGAGCGGGGTGCCCGCCGAACACCATGGTCTGGCGTCCAGCCTTGGGACCACCGCCTATTTCATCGGGGGAGGGCTTGGCCTTTCGGTCCTGAGTCTGCTGATTCCATCGGAGGGTTCCGGCCCGACCCGGCTGACCGGCCCCGTGCTGAGCCTGCTCTTGTTTGCCGGAACCGGCACTTGCTGGCTGGCGGTGTATCAGGCCCGGAAAGCCGCCCGGACTAAGGCTTTTGCAAAGCCGCCAGCTTCTCCCCGGTTTCTGTATCGGCAGGGTCAAGACTGAGCACCCGGCGATAGGCCGTAATGGCCTTCTCTTTCTCCCCCCGCAGCCGGTGCAGGTCGCCCCAGCGCGCAAAGACGATGGCCGAGCCGGGATGCTGTTCCTGGGCCAGCTGAAGAATGGCCTCGGCCGCCCGGAGCCGGGCCGGCCGCCCGTACATCAGGTTGTAGGCCATGTAGGTGAGCTGGTATTCATTGAGTTTCTGGGCGCGATAGCCTGCAACGGCTTCGGGAAGCCTTTCCATCCGCAGCAGTTCGTTGGGCAGGAAGGCGTTCTCCGGAAGCCGGGGCATGGCCTGGGCCTGCCCTTCGATCCGTACGGAATCGATCCGGCCCGACGGCCCGCGGAGGAAGTACCCTTTCAGGACATAATCCGTAAAAGCCACCGTGTCCCGACCGGTCGGAAAACAATAGATCGGGTGGCCGCTGTTGATGGTCTCGACGAGGTAGCCGTTCTCTTTCCGGAACTGGACCACCTCGTCGGGGCCGCGACGGTAGCGTCCGGCATAGGCCGAGAGGACCGAATCCGGCAACGACACCGGTCGGATCGGGTCCGGCAGGAAACCGGCCCAGCCGTACACCCGGGCCACGGCCCGCCGGATTTCCCGGCCCAGTTCGCCCGCTCCGCCGTCGTTGTTCATCGTGATGACCACCCCGTTTCCGCCTTTCAGGCTGCCGATGAAATAGGCCAGAAACCCGGCGTTGACGCCGGTATGCTCAAAATAGATTCCGGCCGAATCCGCGTTGTCGTTCCGGCGGATGAGAAATGGCCCCAGCCCGATGTCTTCCCGGTAAAAGCCCTCCGACACCTTTGCCGTCGGCCGCATCATGGTCCTGACGGCGGCCCGGGAAAGCAGACCGCCCCGGCCTTCATGGCTGTTCTGCAGGTCGATCATCAGCCGGGCGAGGTCGGAAGGGGTGCTGTAGAGTCCGGCCGGGGCCTGCTGCGGATACACGTAAGGCATTCCCTTGAACCAGGCATTTTCGGAATAGGCCCAGGACGCCCGGGTTTTAAAATTTGCGGGCAGCGGCTGGGCAAAGGTCGTATGTTGCAGGCCGAGTTTCCGGAAGACCGCCTTCTCAGTAAAGTCGGCGAACTCCTGACCGGTTACGTCCATCATGGCCTGCTGCGCGACCAGATAGCCCCCTCCGGAATACCGGAATTCCCGGCCGGGTTCGCTGTTGACGATGACGGCCCGGGTCCCGGCTTTCGGGTCTCCGGATAAAATTTCCCTGACCGTCGGCAGGGCCGAGGGGCCGGGCGGAAAGCCGAAATAGGACGACTGGCTGGTGCCGCCCCGGTGGCTCAGGAGCATGGCAAGCGTCACCGGGGTTTTCCGGGTCGATTCGTTTTCCGGCAGCTGCCAGGTTCTCAGATACCGGTTGATGGGCGTATCCAGTGCCATCCGGCCCTGGTCCACCAGCGTCATGGCGGCCACGGCAGCCACCAGCTTGGAAACCGACCCGACCGAAAACGGGGTTTCGGTCGTAACCGGCCGGCGGGTGGTCGTGTCGGCCAGGCCGTAGGATTTCGCCCAATCGATTCGAAAATGATGGACCACGGCGATGCTCAGGCCGGGAACACGGTGGTAGGCCATGCGCTCCCGGAGGTTCCAGGCCGGGCGACCGGCGACCGGGACGTAGGGCATCAGGCTGTTTTCGACCTGGCGGATCCGGTTTTCCACCGGGCCGGGAGACTGAGCCGGAGCCGTGAAGGGAGCAAGGGGGCAGAGCAGGAGGAGGGTGGCCCGGAGGGCGGCCCGGCAGGAAATGGGAGGCATGAATCGGGTCTGGTAACGGGTGGAATGCCACCGGAGGTCCGGTGTCCCTAAATTTAACCGAAGTACGGAATCCTTTCACGGGTTTTCCCATTATATTTCACCGGCCTGCCACCCAAAGGTCGGTTCTGTCCCTGTTCAGCTATGCAAGAGACCTTTCTGCTTTGTCTTTCTCTGGTACTCGGTGTTTCCCTGCTCGTCATGGTGGGTCAGCGGCTGCGGATTTCGTACCCGATATTTCTGGTCCTGGGCGGGCTTGCCATCAGCTTCCTCCCCGGCATTCCGCCCATCGCCATCAACCCTGAGCTGATCTTTCTGATATTTTTGCCGCCCCTGCTGTACGAAGCAGCCTGGTTTACCTCCTGGCGCGAATTCTGGAAATGGCGCCGGGTCATCATCACCTTCGCCTTCGGGGTCGTCATTTTCACGGCCGGCGCGGTGGCTCTCGTGTCGAATGCCCTGATTCCCGGCTTCACGCTGGCGCTGGGCTTCCTGCTGGGCGGTATCATCTCTCCGCCCGACGCGGTGGCTGCCACGTCGGTGTTTCGGGCGCTGCCCGTTCCCCGGCGGCTGGTGTCGGTGGTGGAAGGGGAGAGCCTGGTTAACGATGCGTCCAGCCTGATCGTGTTCCGGTTTGCCCTGGGCGCCGTCCTCTCCGGAACATTCGTGTGGCAGGATGCCGCCACGAGTTTTGTCTGGGTGACCCTGGCCGGAATCGGCGTCGGCATGGGGGTTGCCCTGGTTTTCTACGTCATTCATCGCTGGATTCCCACCACCCCAAGCATCCATACCGTTCTGACGCTGGTGACGCCTTACCTGATGTATATCACCGCCGAGCTGGCCCATGTATCCGGCGTCATGGCGGTGGTCAGTGGCGGTTTGTTCCTTTCCTTCCAGAGCACGACCATATTCACGGCCCGCAACCGGATGCAGGGCCTGCACACCTGGGCGACGGTCGGGTTCATGCTCAACGGTCTGGTTTTCATCCTGATCGGGCTGCAGCTGCCGGTGATCGTCGAAAGTCTGGGCGATTATTCCCTGAAGGAGGCCATCGGCTACGGACTCGTCATCACGCTGGTGATTACGGTGGTCCGGATGGTTTCCGCGCTGGGAACCTCGCTGTTTACCCGGTTCATCAGCCGCTATATCCGAACCAATGACTCCAACCCGGGCTGGCGAATGCCCTTCGTGTTCGGATGGGCGGGTATGCGGGGCGTGGTGTCGCTGGCATCGGCCTTTTCCATTCCCCTGCTGGGCAGCGACGGGCAGGCATTTCCGCAGCGTAATCTCATCCTGTTCATCACCTTCATGGTCATTCTGATCACGCTGGTAGTGCAGGGGCTGACGCTGCCCATCGTCATCCGGCTGGTTCATCCGCCCGACAAGGACGGCCTTCTGCCCGAACATGAACAGGAGGCCGAAATCCAGTTGCATCTTTATAAGGCGGCCCTGCATCGCCTGCGCGATCAGCACTCCGGCCAGATTTCCGAAAACGACCTGGTGGCGAACCTCGAAGACCGGCTGGAAAACGACATCCGGCTCACTACCCAGTGGCTGGAGGCCGAAGAATGTGACGAACATGAGCAGGAAGACCTGAACCGTTACCACGCGGTATTCACCGACCTTGTCCGGGCCCAGCGACGCGAACTGGCGCGACTCCGGCGAAACGGCAATTATGACGACGAGCTGCTGCGCCGGCAGGAAGCGCAACTGGACCTGGAGGAGGAGCGGGTTCACCAGTTCAGTTCGCTGATTGCCGTGAAAAGCTGACCGGCTGTCCCAAATCTTACAGATTTTGTCCCAAACCGGAACGTCGCAGTTCCGGCATTCGCGCATCTTTGTAGCGAGTTTGTAGTTTTCTCTTTTTAGCCAGTACGCGTCCATTCAAACGATGGAATAATTGCCGGTTAGTCCTGCCTGTTGTGATTTTTAATGTGTTCCCGTATGTTACCTTAGGTTAATTATTATATCCATAATTCACGTAGATAGATAGTCGATGATCAGTTTTTACATTCGTATTTTATATAATACCGGCATTTATTCCATCCTTTCGATCCGGTGATTCCGCACCGGATCTTCCCGTTTGCACCCCTCTTTTTGATGCTTGCACCCTTTCTCTGAAACCCCTGTAATCCAGGGGACGATCGGTTATTTGTCCTTTTGTATCAATTACTTTTTTGCACGATGGATCTGTCCTCCTCTTACTCCGGCTATTACGGAAAGAGAAGCGTTAAGCTCGTTTTCACGCTTCCCGCCTTTTTGATGAATGTGTATCGCACCGGGAAACTCATTGAGTTGATTTCCTTCATGATCTGGGAGCTTCAGCATTTTTTTGGTCTGATCGAAAAGGATAACTACCTGAAATTTACCGGCTCCCCCTATTATCGCCTGAAAAAAGGAAAGATCGAAGGGCTTCAGGCGGTCGACGCGGCCGGTGAGGGAAACCGGCCGGCGTTTACCCTGAAACCAACCGATACGGCCTGGAAGCTTTGCTTCATTTCGGTCGATCAAACGTATTGGGGAACGGTTCACGGGCAGGACAACATCCTGGTTTTCAGTCGGGACCAGGGCCGGACGCTGGAGCCCGCCCACGTTTTCAACCATCCGATCACTTCCCTGTTCATTTCCCGGAAAAACCACCTTTTCGTCTGTTCCGACGGGGGCCTGTGGCGGTCCGAAACCGGTACGGAGTTTAAACCCGTTCTGTCCTTTACGACCCGGATCAGTTACTTCCTGTTTAACAACGGCATGACCGAACTGCCCGACGGTACGCTGCTGATCGGCGAATACGGGTCCCTGTGGCTGGGCAAAGCCTGGAAAAATCTGGCCTATCTCTATTCGTCCGACTCCGACGGCCGCGAGTGGAAGAAGAACGATTTCCTGATCCGGTACGGGGTCAATAAGCACATCCATATCGTCAAATACAGCCCCCTCCTGAAGGCCGTGGTGCTGACCGACGGCGACAACAAAAAGCGCATCTGGCTGAACCGTTCGCTGCAGGATTTCGGAATTCTGGGGAAGACCCGGGAAAGCGGCTGGAACCTGCTGCACTCCTTTCATATCCAGACCGGCGGGTATACCTCCATGGTGGAAGCCGGCAATACCGTCCTGCTGGGCAGCGATTACCTCGGCGGTACCAATTTCCTGATGTCCACCGTCGACGGCCTGAACTACCGCAGGCAGGTGATTCCGGACCCGTACCGGCGCTGCCCGCTCATCAACATGGTGACCCGCAAAACCGCCGGCGGTACCGAAACCTGGGCCCTGCTGCACTGTAGTATATCTTCCGGTACGCGCTGCCTGCTGATGGTTTCCTCCGACGAGGGCCGGACCTGGAAACGGGTGCTGGACTACGACGGGAAAAAGGCGGAGGTCCGGCTGGTCAGTTCGTCGGACCGGCCGCAGGAAACCATCCTGATTTCCGTCATCACGCAAGGTCGGGATGGGGACGTACACCGGGTGTATACCGTCAGCGATCACCCGGAAGAGACGGCGGCCGAAGTCAATCAGGACGACTTTTCCTTTCACCCGTACTAACGCCCGCCATGACCAGAATTCAGGTTGCATTGACCGGCCTCCTGGGCGGGGTGTTGTTCCTGAGCATTGCTCTGTTCCGGTATGAAATGCTGTTCCGGTTTCCGGCAGGTACCTATCTTTTCCCCTTATGTATTCTTCTCGGATTCAGTGCTTTGTATACGGGGATAGGTCTCCTGTTCCGCTGGGACCGGTTCCGGTTGTTCGTTTTCATTCTGATGGTCGAAGGGCTGACCTGGGGTTTCATTTTTGACGCCGGCCGGAGCCGGTCGACCAACGGGCTGGGTCACTTTCTGGGCAGCTGCGTCTACCGGGGCCGCGGCTACGGCCTGCTGCAGAACGACGCCATCCAGGTCAACCCCGCCCTGAGCCGCTACGACCCCCGGCTGATCTACCGGCTCAAACCCGGCCAGGGCCACTTCCGCAACCTGGAGTTTTCCACCTCTCTGCGCATCAACTCCCGGGGCCTGCGTGACGATGAAGCCTCGCTGCACCAGCCGGAGCTGATCGTGCTGGGCGACTCGTTTTCGATGGGCTGGGGCGTCGAGCAGGAGGAAACCTTCCCCCAGCTGCTGGAGCATCATACCGGTCGGAAGGTGCTCAATGCGGGCATCTCCTCCTACGGCACGGCCCGCGAGTACCTGCTGCTGCAGGAGCTCGACCGCTCGCATTGCGGCACGCTGGTGATCCAGTACTGCGACAATGATCTGAGTGAGAACATGGTCTACCGGCACACGGGTACGCTGGACTACAGCCGCAGCCGCTATCAGCAGACGGTGCGGATGAACACGGTCAACCGCTGGCTGTTCCCCTTCAAACTCTCGTTTCTGGTGCTTCAGCGGCTGGAGTATCTGATCGAAAATCAGCTGGCTTCCAGGCCACCCGGCTCGAGCCACTCCGGTAAAGGCGTGACGCCGGCCGGGGACGGCCAGAATCAGCATTTGGATCACTTTATTCCCATCCTGAAAAAGATCCGGAAGGTGTATGCAGGCCCTATCGTGGTGACCGAGCTGTCCTCCCACGGCATCCAGTCCTGCTTGAGTGCCGGCCTGCGCATGCGGCTACGGGAGGCCGCGCTTTCAGGCATCTACTATTGTGACCTTTCCGGCCACCTTTCTACCGAGGATTATTTTCGAATCGATGGGCACCTGAATCCGGAAGGTCACCGCAAGGTGGCCTTCTGGCTGGGTGAGTTCATCCGGCAGCTTCCGCCCGGGTTCTGACTCTTCAGGCGATGCGGGCTAAGTAACTGTTCGGTTTCAGAAGCTGGAGGTGCAGATGGAAATATTCCTCAAAGTGATCCTGAAGTTCATGAACGAACTGCAAATATTTTCGGGTCGTCACGCAGAGCCAGCAGTTCATCCCGTTTACCAGCCGGGCGTCCTCCAGCGACCAGGAGGTGGCGGTGGCGTCCGGCAGAAAGCCGAAGGCCGCCAGCCAGTGTTTGGTCAGGCGAATGGGCTGGGGTAAGGCGGCTGCGGGGTCGGGAGCATGCTGGACGGTTTTCAGGAGTTCCTCCGTTAACAGGGTGGGCTGGTGACGGATGTAATAATATCGATTGGGACGGGGTGCCATCGTCATGAGAACGCAGTTGAGATAAAAGTGGGGCAACGGACAGAAAACATGCAAGTTTCCTTTCAGGTGCGAACGAAGCCGATTTGCGGGATATTGTCCCAAATCATCCGGATGTTTTAAAAACTTACTTTAGCCGTCAACCGGTAACAAATCTTCCCTCTCTCCGCTTTTATCGTTACCTTTATAGGTTCCGTGAAAATGTCCTTCCCGCATGAGGAGTGAAGAGCCGCCCATTGAAAATACCCCCCCAACGATTACCAGCCATTCGGGAGCGATTGAAAAACGATTGATCCGGGATGTCCAGTGGGACTGGAATCTGGAAACGGATGCTCTCTGGTGGAGCGACGAATTTTACCCCCTGTTCGGCTATCGGCCCAGTGAGGTGGAACCCGACAGCCGCTCGTGGACCAGCCGAATTCATCCGGACGACCGGGACCGGGTGGTGGAGGAAGTGAATGCCGTCATCCGGGTCGGCGGTCGGCACTGGTCAGGTGAATACCGCTTCCTGCGCAGCGACGGTACCTACGCCTACGTGTTCGACCGGAGCTTTACCGTTCTGGAAGACGGCCGGGCCGTCCGGCTGATGGGCGCGCTTCAGGATATTACTGAAAATGTTCTGTATCAAAGGAAAATCGAGGAAAGCGAGGAGCGGATGCGGTTTGCCCTCCAGTCGGCCGACATCGGCACCTGGGACCTCGATCCGGTACGGGGCATGCTCGATTTCGACCACCGGACCCGGGCCGCCTTCGGGTTTCCGGAGGAAAAAACCATCCACTATTCCCGGACGTGGGATTATGTTCATCCCGACGACCGCGAACGGGTAAACGGGCTGATCCGCCAGGCCCTCGACCCGGCTTCGGGCGGTTTTTACGAAGCAGAATTCCGCACCTACCAGCCTGATGAATCCAAATTCCGGTGGCTGCGCTGTCGCGGCAAGGCGTACTTTGACGAAAAGGGCGTCGCCTACCGGTTTGCCGGAACCTGCCTCGACATCACCGAAGTGCGACGGAAGGACGAGGCCCTCAGGAATGTCGAACTGCGTTTTCAGATCGCCTTCGACAATGCTTCCGTCGGCATCGCCCTCACGGACTTCGGCGGCAACCTGCTCCTCATCAACCAGGCGTTCTGCCGCATGACCGGCTATCCGATGGACGAACTCATGAACGCCAATTTCAGCCTGTTCACCCATCCGGACGACCTGCCCCGCAACCGCGAGCTGCTGGCCGGCCTCATGACCGAAGGAAACACCTCTTTTTCTTACGACAAACGGTATATCCGGAAAGACGGCACCCTGCTTTGGGTCAATATTCATACGACCATCATCGAGGATGCCGCCGGCCGGAAAGATTGCTATTTTACCATCATCCGGGACCTGACCGACCAGCTGAAACTGCGGGAGGAGCAGCTCAAGCTTCGCATTCTGGTAGAAAACAGCGTCGAACTGATGTCCATTCTGGAACTGGACGGCAAAAACTCCTACCTCAACAAGGCCGGCCGCGACATGCTGGGCTTCGACACCGAGCAGGAAGTGCTGGACACGCCGATTTCCGAACTCCACCGGGCCGAAGATTTCGAACAAGTGAGCCGGGAAGTGCTCCCCGCGGTGATGAACGAGGGCCGGTGGTCCGGCACGATGCTGGTCCGTCACCGGAAAACCGGCGAGGTGTTCCCCGTCAACAACCACACCCACCGCATCGATGACCCGAATACCGGGCAACCGATCGCCGTGGGTGCGGTCATGCGGGATCTCCGGCCTGAACTCGCGGCCCGGCAGGCCCTCGTCGAGAGCGAGAAGCGATTCCGAAGCATGATTCTGCAGGCGCCCGTTGCCATGGGCCTGTTGCGCGGGTCGGACCTGGTGATCGAATCGGCTAACGATCCCGTCCTGCTCCTGTGGGGGAAAGACCCGTCGATCATCGGCCTGCCGTTGCTCCGGGCGCTCCCCGAAATCGAAGGGCAGGGGTTTAAGGAACTGCTGGAAGGCGTAATGGCCTCGGGAGAATCGTTCTACGGGTACGAAACCGTGGCCCTCCTGGTGCGGAACGGCCGGCTGGAGGAATGTTTCTTCAACTTTGTTTTCGCGCCGGTTCGGGAGGCCGACGGCATCGTCAGCGGGGTGATGGTCATCGCTACCGAAGTCACCCAGCAGGTACGGGCCCGACGCGAACTCGAAGAAAGTGAAAAACGCTTCCGGAACCTCATTCTGGACGCTCCGATGGCGACGGCCGTGTACGTGGGCCGGGAAATGCGGATCCAGTTGGCCAATGAAGCCATGCTGACCCTCTGGGGCAAAGACGCTTCCGTGATCGGCAAGACCCTGAAAGAGGGCATCCCCGAGCTGGAAGGTCAGCCGTTCCTTCACCTGCTGGAGGAGGTGTTTGCTACCGGCGTCGCCTACCAGGGCAAGGAAGACCGCGCCGACCTGATCGTGGATGGGGAGCTTCGGACTTTCTATTTCAACTTTACCTATAAGCCGCTCCGGAACGCCGACGGCGAGGTGTACGCCATTCTGAACATGGCGGTTGACATTACCTACCAGGTCAATGCCAAACGGCAGCTGATGGAGGTGGAAGAAAACCTGCGGGAAGCCATCAATCTGGCCGAACTCGGTACCTGGACCATCCACCCCCGGACGGGGGTGGTGGACTGCTCGGATCGGGTGCTGCAATGGCTCGGCCTTTCAGAGAATCCGGTCACGACGGATGCCGTCAACCGCAGTTTCCACGAAAATGATCTGGAACGGGTTCAGCAGGCCTTCCTGGCGGCCATGGACCCGGCTTCTCCCGGAACCGTCAACCTCGAATACACCCTGGTCAATCGGTCGTCCGGCCGGGAGCAGGTCATGCATACCCAGGCGCGGGTGCTTTTCAACGAGCAGGGAGAACCCGTCGAAATCCGGGGCACCTCGCAGGACATCACCGCCCGGCGAATGACCGAGCAGGGGCTGGAACGGGAAGTGCAGCGCCGGACGGAAGAACTCAATCAGGCCAACCGGATCCTCCGGCAGACGAACGACAACCTCCAGCAGTTCGCGTATGCCGCCAGCCACGACCTTCAGGAGCCCTTACGGAAGATCCAGTCGTTCAGCGACCTGCTCGAAGCCCAGTACGGACAACAGCTCAGTTCGGACGGCTTCCGGCTGGTCCAGCGCATGAACTCGGCCGCCGAGCGAATGTCCCGGCTGATCAAGGACCTGCTGGCCTTCTCCCGGCTGACGACCCAGCAGGACGAATACGGCCCCGTAGATCTGAATCCGCTGATCAACGACGTGATCATGGACCTGGAAATCCAGATTCAGGAGGTGAATGCCGTGGTCGAGGTCTCTCCGCTGCCCCGGGTGTGGGGGAACGGCCGCCAGCTGACCCAGCTGCTCCAGAACCTCCTGACCAATGCGCTGAAATACCGGGTGCCGGACCGAGCGCCCCGGATCCGCGTGGCCGGGCGGATTCCGGACCTGACGGAAATCCGGGAACTGCCCGAACTCGACCCGAACCGGTCGTATGTGGTGGTGGAAATAGCCGACAACGGCATCGGCTTCGATGAGAAATACCTGAACCGGATTTTCCAGATGTTCCAGCGGCTTTACAACAAAGACCAGTATGAAGGCACCGGCATCGGGCTGGCGCTGTGCCGGAAGGTGGTGGAAAACCACCAGGGACACATCACCGCCCGCAGCACGCCGGGGGTCGGCAGCACCTTCCAGGTCTACCTGCCGGTCCGGCTGTAGGTGGTGGTCCGGTTCCGCACGATACGGGGCGGCTTTACTTAACTTCCCGGGGAGCCTCCCCGGGTCCGGGGTTCAGCCAGACTACTTTCTGTTCGGGTTGGTGTTCCTGTCCGAGCACCTCCCGGTAAAGGTCCGGACGGCGGGCTTTCCGGTACCGGTATCCGCCGGCCTGTTCCAGCTTTTCGGGGGAAAGCGTGGCCGTAACGACTTCATCGCCCAGTTTCCGGCATTCGGCCAGAATATCCCCGAAGGGGTCCAGAATCATAGAACAGCCGTTTTTCAGCTGGTCGTCGTCCATTCCGATGGGATTGGAAAACACCACGAACACCCCGTTGTCATAGGCCCGGGCGGGGAGCCATTTCATGAGCCAGGCGCGGCCCTTCAGGCCGTCGAATTCCAGCCGGAGGGAAGTGGGGTCGTTTTCGCGGTGGTGCCACAGGGCCGGATCGGCGAAACCGGCACCCGGCCGGGTCGATGGCGTCATCATGGTCACGTGGGGCATGAAAATGATGTCCGCGCCGAGCAGGGCCGTGGCCCTGACGTTTTCCACTACATTGTTGTCGTAGCAGATCAGAATCCCGCATTTCCAGCCCAGCAGGTCGAACACCACGTATTCGTTCCCGGGCAGCAGGTGAGGGTTGATGAAAGGATGCAGCTTGCGGTATTTGGCGACCAGCCCGTTTTTATCGACGCAGACGTACGCCTTGAAAAGCCGGTCTTCCCGGTCTTTCTCGAACAGACCCGCCAGCACGACGATGTCGTTATCCTGCGCGATCCGGGTCAGTTCCCGGATGCTCTCGCCCTCCGGAATCAGTTCGGCCAGGTCGAGCATCTGTTCCCGGGAAAGATGCCGGGCAAAGGTATATCCGGTGATCGAACATTCGTGGAATGCGACTACCTGGGCGCCCTGACGGGCGGCTTCGGCGGAGAGGCTGCGGATGACGGCGAGGTTGCCGGCTTTGTCGCCACTGGCATTTTCAAACTGGGCGGTTGCGATGCGAAGGGGCTGCATAACGGAGTCGGATTTTGGCGTTAAAGGTAGTCAGGAAATAGTTTAATTTGGACGGATGAAGAAATAACGATAATTTTCTACTTCGGCAGATTCATTCAACCATGCCCTTTGATCATCACTTTTCGGCGGAGATAGACCGTCTCCGCTCCGCCCTGCAGGCCGCAGGGGTGGGCACCTGGGATTACAACTTTCATTCCGGTCAGGTCCAGTACTCCGCCATCTGCCGCGAACTCTTCGGCCTGCCCCCGGACGCGGAAGTGACCCCGGAGGCTCTGCTGGCTCAGGTCCATCCCGACGACCGGGAACGGGTGGCGCAGGCCAATCTTCAGGCCGTCGACCCCAGAAACGAAACCGAACACAATCAGGTTTTCCGGACGCTGACGCCCACGGGCGCCTACCGCTGGGTGCAGGCCAAAGGCAGTACGATCCGGGATGAAGCAGGGGAGGTGGTACGGTTCAGCGGGATTGTTCAGGACGTGACGGAATCCGTTCTGGCCCGGCAGCAGATCGAGGAGACGCAGCGGCAGATGCTGGCCACGTTCGAACAGGCCCCGGTGGCCATCGCCGTGATTTCCAACCCCGGCCTGACCTTCCGGATGGCCAACCCGTTCTACGGGGCCCTGGTGGGAAGAACGCCCGGGCAGCTGGTCGGCCGTCCGCTGCTGGAGGTGCTGCCGGAGATCGAAGGGCAGGGCTTTCGCGAATTGCTGGAAGGGGTGATGACTACCGGGACTCCCTTCTCGGCCAAGGAAGTGGCCGTTACCCTCCTCCGGGGAAGCGGCCCGGAAACCATCTACGTCGATTTTACCTATCAGCCCTGGCACGAGGAAAACGGCAATGTCGGCGTTCTGGTCGTGGTGGTCGAGGTGACGCGCCAGGTGCTCGCCCGCCGGGAGGTGGAAGCCAGCGAAGCCAGACTGCGGTCCATCATCGCCACCGCCCCGGCCGCCATGGGCCTGTTCGTGGGGCCGGACTTGGAGGTCCAGCTCCCCAACCAGGCCTTCATCGACATTGTCGGCAAAGGGCCCGATATCGTGGGGAAACCGTTGCGGGAGGTGATGCCGGAACTGATCACCGAAAACCAGCCCTTCCTGCAGATTCTCGAAAAGGTCTACGCCACCGGTAAAACCTTCCATACCTACGGCGCCCTGGTCAAGGTCGTCCGGGATGGGGTGCTGACCGATAATTATTACAACTTCACCTATTCTCCCCTGTTCGATTCCGAAGGCCGGGTCTATGCCATCCTCGATATTGCCATCGACGTGACGGGGCAGGTACAGGCCAGCCAGCGCGCCGAGAAAAGTGAGAACCGCTACCGCGAATTATCCGAAGCACTCGAAGAACGCGTCGAGCAGCGGACCCAGTCGCTGGCCGAGGCCAATACCAACCTGACCCGGCTCAACGAAAACCTCGAACAGTTTGCCTTCATCGCCAGCCACGACCTCCAGGAGCCGCTCCGGAAAATCCAGGCCTTCAGCAGCCTGCTCAGGGAGGAATACGGCCCGGCACTCGGACAAAAAGGCAGCGACCTGCTGAACCGCATTGAAACCGCCGGCCACCGGATGTCCCGGCTCATCCGGGACCTGCTGACTTATTCCCGGATTTCGACCCGCCAGGTGCCGACCATTCCGATCCCTCTCGGAAACGTGGTTGAAAACGCCATGGAAAACCTCTCCATCGCCATCGAGGAAACCGGGGCGCAGGTGATGGTCGGGCCGCTGCCGGTCGTGGCGGGAGATCCGTCCCAGCTGGTGCAGCTTTTCCAGAACCTGCTCAGCAACGCCATCAAGTTCAGCCGGGTGAACCTGGTCGGCGAGCCGATCATCCCGCGCATCCGGGTCGATTCCCTGAAAATTCTTCCCCCCGACCTGCCGCTGGAACTGATGGGGGGGCGGAGCGGAGACTTTTACCGCATCGATGTCGCCGACAACGGAATTGGTTTCGATGAGCGGTATTCGGAACGAATCTTTCAGGTATTCCAGCGGCTGCACGTGACGAAGGAATTCGCCGGAACCGGCGTCGGCCTGGCCATCTGCCAGAAGGTGGCGACCAATCACGGCGGGCTCATCACCGCCCGGAGCCGCCCGGGCCAGGGGTCGACCTTCAGTTTGTTCCTTCCGGCCTGATTCCCTGAAACCGGCTGAATTCCCTAATTTTGCCACCGTATGATGGAACCTTCCGAACCCCGCGACACCCTGCTGATTGAACTGGTCGAAAACGGTGACCGTTTTCTGCCCCACCTGTCCATCGACTGCGTCGTCTTTGGATTTCACGCCAGCCAGCTCAAGGTTCTGCTCCTGAAGCTGACCAATGCCGACTTGTACGCCCTGCCCGGCGGATACATTTATCAGGAAGAAGATACCGATCAGGCCGGGGCCCGCATCCTGGCCGAACGCACCGGACTCACCCGCATCTACCTGGAACAGTTCGGCGTTTTCGGGCGGCATGACCGGACCAACAACCGGGTTCATCAGCAGATTTTCGAAAGTTTCGGCATTCCCTTCGACCCGGACTTCTGGATGTGGAAGCGTTTCGTCTCCATCGGCTATTATGCCCTGGTCGATTACGATCAGGTAACGCCCACCCCCGACCTGTTTTCCGACCGCTGTGACTGGCACGACGTCGGCACCCTGCCGCCCCTGCTGTTCGATCACGCCCGGCTGGTGGAAAAAGCCCTCGAAACCCTGCGGCTGATGCTGGACCATAAGCTGGTCGGTTTCAACCTGTTACCGGAAATGTTCACGATGGCTGAGCTGCAGGGCGTGTACGAGACCATCCTGAACCGCAAGTTTCAGCGAACGAATTTTCAGCGGAAGATGCTGAGCCTCGGTATCCTTGAACGGGTGCAGAAGAAGTACGGCGGAGGCTCCCACAAAGCGCCTTACCTGTATCGTTTCGATACGGGAAAAGCCTAAGGGGACTAAGGGTTAGGCGATTAAACCGGGCCGGATTTTCACTTTTCAAATAGCCTTTCGGCGCGGCTTGGTTTCGGCAGCGGGAGACCGTAATTTCAGGGTCGGAAACCACCGTACCTGATTGTTTCATGGATGAATTGAATCCCGCCCAGCTTGCCCGGAAAGTGGAGACGCTATCCGGTTCGACCCTCTACCGGTTGCAGGCCCTGCTGGAGAAAGAAGTGGGCCGACGGAAAGACCTGTTCCGGTCGGTTGCTCCGGTAACGCTGGACCAGATTCCGCTGCGCGTCCAGACCCGGCTGGCCCTCTACGGACTGGTCCGCCGGCGTCGGCTCTGCGATATTGCCGAGGTGGGGCGGCTGCCGCTGTCGGAAGCCCTCGTGGTGCTGAAGCCGGCCGACGTTCAGACTCTGAAAAGCGTTTATCCCAGGCAGCTGGAGGAACTGAAGGACCGGCTGGCCGAACTGAACGCTTCCTTCGATCTGGTCGGAATGGTGGACCCGCGAACGATGGGGCAGGAAACCTCGCCGGAGGTGACCGCATCGGGACGGTCGTCCCGCAGACCGGCTTCTTTCCCGGTCGATTCGGGAAACGAATAAAATGCCCGTTCGCCCGCAATGGCGTCGCAGACTCCCGGCGGTCTCCCGGACCGGGGCCGCTTGAAATCAGTATATTACGAAAAATTCCGAATGCATCCTGAATCGTCTTCGGCCGAAGAGTTCGGACCGGAATTCCTCATCACGATGATCAACGAACAACTGGAAAGCTGGGCGGAGGTCATTGCTTCGGGCGCCCGGATCAAGGTGGCGGTATTTGAAAGCCCGTACCTGGAATCCGTCCTGAATGCGTTTCGAACGGAAGGCTGGGATATTACGTTCAGCAGCCGGCTTAAGGGGTCTCCGGCCCGCGTCTTTTATCATTTCTGCCTTTCCTGAACCGCTGTCGGCCCTTTGTCCTACAGGCTGGGGCTGCTTTCCAGGATCATGATCCGGAGCTGACGAAAGACCGTCGGGCCGACTTCATCATCGGCCAGCAACTCCGAAACGGCTTTCGATACGTTCAGTTTTTGATGAAACAGAAACGCCTGGTTCCCCTCCAGGGTCGCATTGACGACAACGTCATAACGGGTTTTGATTCCTAACTTTAAAAAGTCCGCACCGGAAATAATCAACATTGCTTTCTCCTCCCCAAATCTCTGTGAAGTTAACAAAACGGGAGGGCAAAAAAAAGCGGACCGCCCGGCCCGCTTCCTCTTTTTATACCCGGTATCGCTTCAGCGACAGCAGCAGGGCCGGCAGCAGCACGAGGTTGGTCACACAGGCCATCAGGACCGTCGTCGCCACCAGCACGCCCAGCGCGGCCGTACCCCCGAAGCCGGAAGCGGCAAAAACCGCAAAGCCGCCGGCCAGGATCAGCGCCGTGTAGATCAGGCTCACCCCGGTTTCATGGATGGCCCCCGACAGGGCCGCCTTCGGCGCCTTCCCGAGGCCCAGATGGCGCCGGTAACTGGTCAGAAAGTATACCGTGCCGTCGGAGGCCAGGCCAAAGGCGATGCTGAAGATCAGGATGGTCGACGGTTTGAAGGCAATGTCCACGTAGCCCATGATCCCGGCCGTCACCAGCAGCGGAATCAGACACGGAAGCTTGGAGAGCAGAATGATCGGGATGGACCGGAACAGCACCATGCCCACCAGCGCGATCAGCACGATGGCGATCAGGAGGCTTTCATACAGGTTGCCGAGCAGGTAGTCGTTGCTTTTCAGGAAAACCAGGCTGTGGCCGGTGAGGCTGACCTCGTAGTCCGTATCGGTAAACAGCGAATCCAGGCGGGGCCGGAGTTTCGACAGCAGTTCGCCGAGCCGGATGGAGCCGATGTCGGCCATCTGGTAACTGATGCGGGTCACCTGTTTCCGGGGATCGACCAGCGACTGGACCAGCGAGGAGGAGCCGCTTGGAGAACCCGTCGAAATCGGGGTTTCCCGGGACAGTTTCTGGAGTTCCAGGGCCGGGGGAAGCACGTAATACCTGGCGTCGCCCCCCCGGTAGGCCTGGTAGGCGAACCGGATGGCGTCCACGATGGACCGGGGTTTCGAAATCTCGGGGTAGTCGTCCAGAATCCGCTCCATCGCCCGGATTTTATACAGCGCCCGACCGGCGTCGGCAAACAGGCCGTTGGGTTTCCGGGTGTCGATCATCACCTCCAGCGGCAGCGCCCCCTTGAATTCCTGTTCAAAAAACCGCAGGTCGGTGTAGACCGGGTCGTTCTGGGGCAGGTCGTCCACCACGAAGCCTTCCACCCGGATGCGCGTCAGGCCCAGGGCGCTCACCAGCGTAATGGCGGTAACGAGGCCGTAGATGACCGGCCGGCGGTGCTGCACCCAGCCGTCGATGCGGTTCAGCAGTTTACTCCAGCGCCCTTCCCGCAGCACCGTCCGGTCGGTTTGGGTCGGCACCGGCAGGTAACTCAGGATGATCGGGACCAGCAGGAGACAGATGACGTACAGGGCCAGGACGCAGAGGGCGGCCACCACCCCGAACTCCATCAGCAGCCGGCTGTTGGTAAAGTAAAACACGCCGAACCCGATGGCGGTCGTAACGTTGGCGAGGAAAGAGGAAAGCCCGATTTTCCGGATGGTATTTTCCAGCGCCCGCTGTTTGCTGCCATGTTCGGCCAGTTCGGCGTGGTACTGATTGATCAGGAAGACGCAGTTCGGCACCCCGATCACCATCAGCAGGGGCGGAAGAAGGCCGGTCAGCAGGGTGATCTCATAGCCGAACGCGGCCAGCGCCCCCACGCTGATGCAGACCCCCATCAGCACCACCGTCAGCGAGATCCAGACCACCCGGAACGATCGGAACATCAGCCAGACCATGCCGCCCGTGACGAGGGCGGCCAGCGCCATGAACAGCTTCATCTCCCCCGAAACCTTTTTCATCACCTCGGTCCGGATGGAGGGCAATCCCGAATAGTGAACCTCCAGCCCGGTCCCTTTCGCAAATTCGGCACCGTACTTCCGGATGGTTTCCACCAAGCCGATGCGCTGTTTGGAATTCAGGGTTTTTTCGTCCAGTGAAATCGCCATCAGGGTGGCTTTGGACCCGGAGTTGAACAGCAGCCCCTCGTAGAAGGGCAGGTTCATCACGGCTTTGTGCAGGCTGTCGGCCTCGGCCTGGGTGGCCGGTCTATGCGGAACGACGGCTTGGGCGGCCCAGGCGGAGTCGGTGCGCTGCAGGGTGTACAGCCGCGCAGTGGAGAGCACTTCCTTCACGCCGTCGAGTTCCCGGACCTGGTTGGAAAAGTCGTACCAGCGCTGGTAAACCGGCAGATCGAACCACTGCGAACTCCGGAAGCCGACCACCATCAGCGCCCCGTCGGCGCCGAACCGCTTCTTAAACTCCTCGTAATGCAGCTGGGTGGAGTCCGACAGGGGCAGCACCCGCGCAATCTGATAAGAAAGCTGGAGCCGGGTGCCCAGAAAGCCCATCAGGGCCGTCGTAATCACTAAGAAGATAAGCCAGTAAATCCGGTTGGAAAGTATGATTCGTGAAAGCCACGTTCCCATGAGAATGACACTACAGAACTGAAAATGAAACCGGCTTCGGTGAGCAGGAGGCCGGATTAAGGGGCGAAATTCGCTCTTTTTCGTGGATATATCAACCAAACCGCCCGATAAGTCACCCGATAGTCAACTTATTTTACCGGGAAACGGTAATTCCCTGCGCCTTTTCTCTTTGGGTTATAAACGTAGTTTTTATCCTTCCTTTCGTTTATTCCCTGTCAAATGATTCACATCGACGAGGCCCTGACGCCGGCCGATTTTACCTCTCTTCTTCAGCAATTCTGGGAGTTGTCCGCCCAAAAAATCCGCCTGATCGACCAGCATTATGACCCCGCCAAGGGGTCCCCGGTGTTCACCGTCCAGGGCCGCTACACCACCCGCGGCTGGACCGAATGGACCCAGGGTTTCCAGTTCGGATCGGCCATTCTCCAGTTCGACGCCACCGGCGATGCTGAATTCCTCGAAAGGGGCCGGGCCAGAACGGTCGAGGTCATGGCTCCCCACGTCAGCCATATCGGCGTTCACGACCACGGCTTCAACAACGTCAGCACCTACGGCAACCTGCTGCGCCTGATGCACGAAGGAAGAACCGAAGCCGTGGAGTGGGAAAAGAACTTTTATGAACTGGCCCTCAAGATTTCCGGCGCCGTTCAGGCCGGCCGCTGGACCGTCACCAAAACCGGCGGGTTCATCCACTCCTTCAACGGCCCGCACTCCCTTTTTGTCGATACCATCCGCTCGTGCCGGGCAGTGGTTCTGAGCCACAGCCTCGGCCATGTGTACCAGGCCGAAGGCGACGCCCGGATCAACCTCCTGGAGCGGGCCCTCCAGCACATGAAAGCCACCGCCGACTACTCGGTCTTCTACGGCGAGGGCCGCGACTCCTACGACCTGTGGGGCCGCACGGCCCACGAAAGCGTCTTCAACACGAAAGACGGCAACTTCCGCTGCCCCAACTCCCAGCAGGGCTACTCCGGCTTCACGACCTGGACGAGGGGGCTGGCCTGGGCCATGTGCGGTTTCGCCGAACAGCTCGAATACCTTCAGACCATCGACGACAACGAACTCCAGCCCTTCGGGGGCCGCGAAGCCGTCGAGGACTTCTGCCTGAAAGCCGTCACCGCCACCTGCGACTTTTTCATTGAACATACGCCCGTCGACGGCGTGCCTTACTGGGACACCGGCGCCCCCGGCCTGGTCCGTCTGGGCGATTACCTCGACCACCCGGCCGAGCCGTTCAACGAGGCCGAGCCGGTCGACAGTTCGGCGGCCGCCATCGGGGCGCAGGGCCTGCTGCGGCTCGGAAAATACCTGACCGAAAAGGGCCGGAATGAGGCCGGCAACCGGTATTGGCAGGCCGGTCTGACCGTGTTGAACACCCTCTTCCGGGAGCCGTACCTCAGCACCGACCCCAACCACCAGGGCCTGCTGCTGCATTCCATTTACCACCGGCCCAACGGCTGGGACTACGTGCCCGCCGGGAGTGCCATCCCCTACGGCGAATCGAGCATGTGGGGCGATTATCACATCCGGGAGGTGGCGCTGTATCTCCAGCGGATCATCCGGAACGAACCGTATTACACCTTTTTCGGAGCCCTGCAATGAGCGATGCACCTACCACCGCAGCGCCCCTGACCGACTTTTCAAGGCTCTGCGTTCATACCATCACCACCAAACCCTGGACCATCGAGAAGGCCGCGCAGCATTTCGCCCAGGCCGGCGTGAAGGGAATTACGGTCTGGCGGGATACGCTGGCCGGGAAAAACATCCGGCAAACCGGGCAGATGCTCCTCGACGAGGGCCTGAGCATCGTTTCGCTGTGCCGGGGCGGCTTTTTTCCCCATCTGAAAGAAACCGGCCGACAGGCCGCTATCGACGATAACCGCCGGGCCATCGACGAAGCCGCCGAACTGGGCGCTCCGCACGTAGTTCTGGTCTGCGGGGCCGCCGTAGGCCAGCCGCTGGCCGAATCCCGGAAACAGATCCGGGACGGCATCGCGGCCCTGCTGCCCCAGGCCGAGGCCGCCGGGGTGAAGCTCGCCATCGAGCCGCTCCACCCGATGTATGCCGACAACCGCTCCGCCGTCAACACCCTCGGCCAGGCCAACGACATGGCGGAGGAACTGAACTCCCCTTTCGTGGGCGTGGCGGTGGACGTATATCACCTCTGGTGGGACCCTACACTCGAACAGGAAATCTACCGGTGCGGTAAAAACGGCCACCTGCTGGCTTTTCATATCTGTGACTGGCGCACGCCGACCGTCGACCTGCTGAACGACCGGGGGCTCATGGGCGAGGGATGCATCGACCTTCGGCAGATCCGGGGCTGGGTGGAGGCCACCGGCTTTTCCGGTTTCAACGAGGTCGAGATATTTTCCAACCGGCTCTGGGCCGGCGACCAGCACGAATTTCTTGAAAACATAAAAAAAGCTTACCTGGAACACTCGTAACGAATGAAAGAACACAAGATCGGCATCATCATGAACGGCGTCACCGGCCGTATGGGTACCAACCAGCACCTGTTGCGCTCCATCGTCGCCATCATCAAACAGGGGGGCGTCCGGGTCGGAACGGACGAAGTCATCCTGCCCGACCCCATCCTCGTCGGCCGCAACGCCGACAAGCTGGAGGCCCTCTGCCGGCAGGCCGGTATTTCCCGAATGACCACCAACCTGGACGAAGCCCTCGCCGACCCCTCCAACCAGATTTATTTCGACGCCCAGACCACGGGTCGCCGGGCCGAAGGCGTCCGGAAAGCCGTGGAGGCCGGCAAACATATCTATTGCGAAAAACCCACCGCCGTCAGCACCGAAACCGCCCTCGAACTGTATACGCTCTGCAAAACCGCCGGGCTGAAAAATGGAGTCGTGCAGGACAAACTCTGGCTGCCGGGCCTCCTGAAGCTGAAACGACTCATCGAGAACGACTTCTTCGGCCGGATTCTGTCCGTTCGGGGGGAATTCGGGTACTGGGTGTTCGAAGGGCACAGCATCCCGGCGCAGCGGCCTTCCTGGAATTACCGGAAGGAAGACGACGGCGGCATCATCGTGGACATGCTTTGTCACTGGCGGTATGTGCTCGACAACGTGTTCGGCAAGGTGAAGGCGGTTTCCTGCCTCGGCGCCACCCACATCCCCGAACGCATCGACGAGCAGGGCAAACCCTACGTCTGCACCGCCGACGACGCGGCCTATGCCACCTTCGAACTGGAAGGCGGCATCGTGGCCCATTTCAACTCCTCCTGGACGGTGCGCGT
This sequence comes from Larkinella soli, assembly GCF_003703975.1. Classification (GTDB taxonomy): domain Bacteria; phylum Bacteroidota; class Bacteroidia; order Cytophagales; family Spirosomataceae; genus Larkinella; species Larkinella soli. Next base: position 53,609 of record NZ_QTJY01000001.1, read on the forward strand.
CCGTCGCGACGACCTGCTGACCATCCAGGTCGACGGAACGAAGGGTTCGGCCGTGGCCGGGCTGCGGGAGTGTTATATCCAGCACTACGGCAACACGCCCAAGCCGGTCTGGAATCCGGACATCGAGCAGCCGATCAAATTCTACGAAGGCTGGGCGAAAGTGCCGGAACAGGAGCCGTTCGACAATGCCTTCAAGGTGCAGTGGGAACTGTTCCTGAAGCACGTCGTGAAGGACGAGCCGTTCCCCTGGTCGCTCTACGAGGGCGCCAAAGGGGTTCAGCTGGCGGAAAAAGGGATTGAAAGCTGGTCGAAACGGTGCTGGGTCGATATTCCTGAATTACCGCAATGAAAAAGGTCGCCTTCGTGACCGGCGGAAGCCGGGGCATCGGATACGGGATTGCCGAACACCTGGCCGGGGCCGGTTTCGACCTGGCCATCAACGGCGTCCGGCCGGAGGAATCCGTCCGGGAAGCGCTGGACGGCCTGCGGGCCAAAGGGGCCGGGGTGCTGTACTGCCCCGGCGACGTGGCCTCGGCCGAAGCCCGGGCCGACATGATGGAACGGATCCGGTCGCATTTCGGGCGGCTGCACGTGCTGGTCAACAATGCCGGGGTGGCCCCGAAGGAGCGCCGGGACATTCTGGAAGCCACCGAGGAAAGTTTCCGGCACGTGCTGACGACCAATCTGCAGGGGGCTTACTTCCTGACCCAGGCGGCCGCCAACTGGATGATCCGGCAGAAGGAGGAAGACGGCACGTTTACCGGCTGCATCGTCAACGTTTCGTCCATCTCGGCCACGGTGGCCTCCGTGAACCGGGGAGAATACTGTATCGCCAAAGCCGGGCTGAGTATGGCTACCCAGCTGTTTGCCGCGCGGCTCGGCGAGTTCGACATTCCGGTATATGAGGTTCGTCCGGGCATTATCAAAACCGACATGACGGCCGGGGTTACCGGAAAATACGACAAGCTGATCGGAGAAGGGCTGACCGTTCAGAAACGCTGGGGCTTTCCCGACGACGTGGGCCGGGCGGTGGCCTCCCTCGCCCGAATGGATTTTCCCTATTCGACCGGGCAGGTCATCATGGTCGACGGCGGCCTGACCCTGCCCAGATTGTAACCCGACGGCAATCCTACACTCTCCAACTCCCAACCCCTTAACCCCCAAACCATTATGAGCAACCAGTCAGATTCCCGCAGAAATTTCATCCGCACCGCGGCCACGGGTTCGCTGGCGGTGCTGGGGATGCCGGCCATCATTCCGGCCCATGCCTTCGGCGCCAACGACCGCATCCGGGTGGCCGTGATCGGCGTCAACGGACGGGGCAAAGACCATATCGCCGGCTTTTCCAGACTACCGAACGTCGAGGTCGTGACCCTCTGCGACGTCGACAAGGTGGTATCGGCCGAGCGGGCCGCCGATTTCGAGAAGACCTACGGACGCAAGGTGCAGACCATCCAGGACCTGCGCCAGGTGTACGACGACAAGAACATCGACGCCGTCAGCATCGCCACCCCGAACCACTGGCACGCGCTGGCGGCCATCTGGGCCTGTCAGGCCGGGAAGGACGTGTACGTCGAAAAGCCGGGGTCGCACAACCTGTCGGAAGGCCGGAAGCTGGTCGATGCCGCCAACAAATACAAGCGGATCGTTCAGCACGGCGTGCAGCTGCGGAGTTCGACGGCTATTCAGGAAGCGATTCAGCACCTGCGGAGCGGCCTGATCGGACGGGTGTATATGGCGCGGGGCGTGGTGTACAAGTGGCGGCCCGACATCGGCAACAAAGGAACCTCCCCGGTGCCGGAGGGGCTGAACTGGGATCTGTGGCAGGGGCCGGCCAAAACCCGTCCGTTCAGTCAGAACTACGTTCACTACAACTGGCACTGGTTCTGGGATTACGGCAACGGCGACATCGGGAACCAGGGCATCCACGAAACCGACCTCTGCATGTGGGGCCTCGACGTGGGTTTTCCGGAAGTGATCTCTTCCTCAGGCGGTAAATACCTCTGGAAAGACTGCAAGGAAACGCCCGAAACGCTGTCCTCGACCTATAATTACCCGAAGGAAGGCAAGGTGATTCAGTTCGAGGTGCGGCCCTGGATGACCAATAAGGAGGACGGGGTCGAGATCGGCAACTTCTTCTACGGCGACAAGGGCTACATGGTCGTCAACGGGTATAACGACTACAAGACGTTTCTGGGCAAGGAACGCACTCCGGGACCGGCGGGCCACGCGGGGGGTGACCATTACCTGAACTTCATCGAGGCCGTCCGGGCGCGCGACAAGTCGAAGCTGAACGGGCCGGTGGAAACGGCGCACCTGTCGTCCGGTATCGCCCACCTCGGCAACATCGCCTACCGGCTGGGCCGGACCCTGAAGTTCGATCCGAAGAAAGAGACGTTTATCGGGGATACGGAGGCCAACGCCCTGCTGACCCGACCCTACCGGGCCCCCTATACGGTGCCCACCCAAGTGTGATTTCCAACCCAACCTGAAACATTCATGATCGATCAAGTCAAAACGGAGGAACGCCTGAGCCGCCAGATTTTCCAGTTGCCGGTTCTGGTGGCCGCGCTGGGCTACCTGGTGGATATGTACGATCTGTTCCTCTTCAGCGTGGTTCGGGTGCCGAGCCTGAAAGACCTGAACGTCCCGGCCGACCGGCTGCTGCCCGACGGCATCCTGCTGCTCAACATGCAGATGGCGGGCCTGCTCCTGGGCGGTATTTTCTGGGGGGTGCTGGGCGACAAGCGGGGCCGGCTCTCGGTCCTGTTCGGGTCGATTCTGATCTATTCGCTGGCCAACATCGGGAACGGTCTGGTGACCAGCCTCGAGCAATACGCGATCCTGCGGTTTGTGGCCGGGGTGGGGCTGGCCGGCGAGCTGGGGGCCGGAGTCACCTTAGTGACTGAGGTCCTGCCGAAACAGATCCGGGGCTACGGAACCACCATCGTCGCCACCATGGGGGTTCTGGGAGCCATCATGGCTTATTTCGTAGCCGAGCTTTTTGCCTGGCGCCTGTCGTATTTCATCGGCGGGGGGCTGGGCCTGATGCTGCTGGTGCTGCGGGTGAATATCTTCGAATCCCGCGCGTTCGAGGCCGTCAAGCAGAAACAGGTACGCCGGGGCGATCTGATGATGCTCTTCGGCAACCGGAAACGGCTGGCCAAATACCTCCAGTGCATCCTGGTCGGACTGCCGATCTGGTTCGTGGTCGGCATCCTGATCACGTTCTCACCGGAGTTCGGGCAGGCGATGGGTCTTTCGGAACCGGTCATGGCCGGAAAGGCCGTGATGCTGGCCTTCGCCGGGCAGGTGGTGGGGGACGTGGCCAGCGGCCTGCTCAGCCAGACCCTGAAAAGCCGCAAGCAGGCCATCCGGGGTTTTATCTTCCTCTCCCTGATTTTCATCCTGGTTTACCTGCTCTTCCCGATGCGCGACACGACGCTGTTTTACGGCGTCTGCGTCCTGCTGGGCGTCGCCAACGGCTACTGGGCCCTGTTCGTCACGATTGCGGCCGAGCTGTTCGGCACCAACCTGCGGGCGACGGTGGCTACCACCGCCCCGAATTTCGTCCGGGGCGCCGTCATTCCGCTGACTTCCCTGTTCCTCCTCGGTAAATCGTACTTCGGTGTCCTGTACAGCGCCCTGGGCGTTGGGCTCCTGACGGTGGCGGCTGCCCTGATTGCCCTGGGATACATGGAGGAGACGTTCCAGAAAGATCTGAATTATATCGAAACCGACTGACCCTCGTCCCCGGCAGGTGCCGGAAAAAAAGAAGCTTCCCGAAAGACACGGTCTGACGGGAAGCTTTTTCCGTTTTTGATGATTCCGTTTTAGAAGGGAGGGGCTTTCAGAGGTCGGGGCCGTACCCGGTTGAACACATGCCGGTGGTGCCGACCGTTGGTCTGCCGCAGGAGTTAAAAGGAATACCAGACCACCAGGCCCGGCTTCAGGGAGGCCGTGAACCAACAGGGGACAAGAGGAGGCAGGCCCGGCCGGGGGAACGGGCAGACGGAAAGGCAGCCGGTACGGCCTGCCTTCATTCCATGAAAGCTACGAAGTGCAGTGGTTCGATTCCGCCCCCGTCGAAGACGGCGAACTCATCGAATGCATTCGGCAGGTCCGTCCGCCGGGTACCTTCCGGATGACCTTATCCTTCCGATTTGCGGACGTTGACGGCGTTGGCGCCTTTCGGGGTCATTTCCACCTCGAATTCCACCTTGTCGCGCTCACGGATCGGCTCCTTGACGCGGGAAACGTGGACAAACAGGCTTTCCTGGCTCTGGAGGTCACGGATGAACCCGAAGCCTTTGGACTCATTGAAAAGGGTAACGATGCCTTTCCGGATGGGGTCGGCCTCCGGGATGTCCCGCTGCCGGGGAACCCCGATTTCAATATCTTCGGCTTTGGTCGCCTTCCGCCGGTTCGGATCGGGCGGGGTAGAAGTGATATTGCCGTTTTCATCGACGTAGGCGAACATTTCTTCCAGGCTCTGGTTTTTGCCTCCGCTGGCTTTGCGGGCCTCTTTCTTCTCTTCCTTCTCCTGTCTTTTCTTCAGTCGGTTTTTTTCTTTTTCTTTTTTGTTGAAAGTTTCCTGGGATTTAGCCATGCTGTTTTTTGGGGTTGGTTAAAATTAGATCTAAAAGCTGGGTGGACGATAAGATACTATTTACCGGTTAAAAATCCGATTACTTCGTTGCAGTCGGTAAAAGAATACTGCTCGAAATCCTGATCCGGGTTCTTGAAGTCGACGACGAACTGGCCGGCATAATGAATCTTTACGTCGAAAGAGGACGGTTTCTGACTTTGGTCCCGTTTGAAGTGGACGCGGAACAGGGGAGAGCCGTTGTAGGCGTTGGACGTGTGAAAGTTGGAAATGTAGTAACCGCCTTCCGTTCGGGTGGAGTATTCCTGAATCCTTTGCAGGAGAGTAGCAAGCTGGTTCATAAATAAGAGTGGAAACCGTTGAATGTATAATGTAAAAACGCGTAACGATCAGGTCCTGTTGTGAAGGGGTACGGTAAAGTGGGGAAAACCGCCTGAAGGTACCGATCCGAATGATGGGGCTGACTTATTAATAACACCACCCGTACGGTAAGGTTCCGAATCGATTCAAATCTTTCTTCAGAAAATAAAATAATCTACCACCCCCCAGCCCCCTCCTTGCCAAGGAGGGGGTGGCTCCGCAGGGTTTGAATCTGGCAGCGCACTCCCCCTCCTTGCCAAGGAGGGGGCTGGGGGGTGGTCCGGCCGGCCTTGTTCCCCCGGAGGACCATCCGACCTGGAAGCAAAACCCCTTATTTAAACAACCTTTCAGGGGGTTGGGGGTGTTTTGTCATCCCGACGCAGGAGGGATCCTGAGCTTAGGCGCCCGGTCAGATGGTTTATTCAGCCGCCAGTTCCCTCGTTCCTCGGGATGACAAACCGGTTGGGAAGAAAAACCGCTTCCCCCACCAGCCCCCGGTTTGGTTTGGGGCAGGTGGGGCGCCGGTCAGCCGAGCTGCTCCTGCAGAACGCCTAGTTCCTTTCCGATTTTGGTGAAGGCCGCCACCGCTTTTTCGAGGTGGGCGGGTTCGTGGGCGGCCGAGATCTGCACCCGGATGCGGGCCTTTCCGTTCGGCACCACCGGGTAGAAGAAACCGATGACGTAGATGCCTTCTTCCAGCAGCCGGGCCGCAAACTCCTGAGCCAGCGGGGCCTCGTAGAGCATAATCGGCACGATCGGGTGCTCGCCCGGCAGAATGTCGAAACCGGCTTCGGTCATGGCCGTCCGGAAATACCGGGTATTGCTTTCCAGTTTGTCGCGCAGTTCGGTCGAAGACCGCAGCAGTTCCAGCACCTTCAGGGAAGCCCCGACGATCGACGGGGCCAGGGTGTTGGAGAACAGATAGGGTCTTGACCGCTGCCGCAGCAGGTCGACGATTTCCTTCCGGGCGGCCGTAAACCCCCCGGACGCCCCGCCGAGGGCTTTGCCGTAGGTGCCGGTGATGATGTCGATGCGGCCCAGCACGTTCCGGTATTCCGGCGTACCCCGGCCGGTTTTGCCCATGAACCCGCTGGCGTGGCACTCGTCCACCATGACCATCGCTTCGTAGCGGTCGGCCAGGTCGCAGATCAGGTCGAGCCGGGCGATGGTGCCGTCCATCGAGAACACCCCGTCGGTCACGATCAGCTTGCGCCGGCTGCCGGCCGCAGCCTGGAGCTGCGCTTCCAGGTCGGCCATGTCGTTATGTTTGTACCGGAACCGGCGGGCCTTGCAGAGCCGGATGCCGTCGATGATCGAGGCATGATTCAGTTCGTCGGAGATGACCGCGTCGGCTTCACCCAGCAGGGGTTCGAAGACGCCCCCGTTGGCGTCGAAGGCGGCCGCATACAGGATGCAGTCCTCTGCCCCGACGAATTCGGCGGTCTGCCGTTCGAGTTCCTTGTGAATGTCCTGGGTGCCGCAGATGAACCGCACCGACGACAGCCCGAAGCCGTGGGTGTCGAGGGCTTCGCGGGCGGCTTTGATCACCTCCGGGTGCGATGACAGCCCGAGGTAGTTGTTGGCGCAGAAGTTGAGCACCTCCCGCCCGTCCTGAATGGCGATCACCGACGACTGGGGGGACACGATGATGCGCTCCGATTTGTAGAGCCCCGCTTTCCGGATACCGTCGAGCTCTTCCTGTAATTGGTTCTGAATGTTTCCGTACATGGCTGTCAAAGGGAATGAACGGTCGGATGGTAGATTTCCGACAGGTGGCTGATCATTTCATGGGTCATCCGGGGCAGGTCGAAGGCCGGTTTCCAGCCCCAGTCCTTCCGGGCCACTGAGTCGTCGATGCTCCGGGGCCAGGAATCGGCGATCTGCTGCCGGAAATCCGGCGAGTAGGTCACCTTAAAATCAGGGTAATAAAGTCGGATGGCGTCCGCCAGCCGGGCCGGAGTGAAGCTCATCCCGGCGAGGTTGTAGGAGGTCCGGACCCGGATGCGTTTCCAGGGAGCCTCCATCAGTTCGAGGGTGGCCCGCAGGGCGTCGTCCATATACATCATGGGCAGCAGCGTATCTTCCCGCAGGAAACAGTCGAAGGGAAGGTCCTGCACGGCATGGTGAAAGATGGATACGGCGTAGTCGGTGGTGCCTCCCCCCGGCATGGACTGGTAGCTGATCAGGCCGGGATAACGGAGGGAGCGGACGTCGAGGCCGTAGCGTTTGTGGTAGTAGAGCGACCAGTTTTCGGCCGCCACCTTGCTGATGCCGTAGACGGTGGAGGGGTCGAGCAGGGCCGTCTGCGGGGTTTCGTCTTTGGGAGCATCCTCGCCGAAAGCCGCAATCGAGCTGGGTACGAACACCTTTCGGATGCGGCACGTCCGGGCCACTTCAAACACGTTGAGCAGGGTCTGCATATTCAGGTTCCAGGCCCCGATCGGGTCGGCCTCGGCCCGGGCGGAAAGGACGGCCGCCAGGTGGTATATCTGCGTGACCCGATGCCGGTGGACCACCTCGGCTAGATCGAGCGCCCGGGTGGCGTCCACCAGTTCGAAGAGGCCGGTCGCCCGTTCCGGACGGCGAATGTCGGCCGCCACGACGTGGTCGATTCCGAAAAGGTCCTGGAGCCGGGGCAGGAGGGCCGTGCCGATCTGTCCGTTGGACCCGATTAACAGGATGGTATCTCGTTTCATGGGATGGAAGTCGTTCCGAAAAACCGGTTGCCCAGGTGCTTTTCAGGCTGGATCGGTCACCGTGTTTTTCCTGACAAAGGTATTTTTTAAAGCGAAATCGTTGCATATTTGTCGGCGAGGCCGTGAATATTGTTGAGTTGTTTAAAATTGGCAGAAAAAACACGGGAAAAGGCCGCCGGGAAAATCCTCCGGCAGAAAATCTTTCTTCATGGAACATCTGGACGAAACCGACAAAACGATCCTTCGCATCCTGCAGCAGGATGCGAAGGTGACGACGAAGGAACTGGCCGGTCGGCTGGGGCTGACCATTTCGCCGGTCTATGAGCGCATCAAACGGCTCGAAAGTCTGGGCTACATCCGGCAATATGTGGCCGTTCTGAACAAGGACCTGCTCAGCCAGCCCATCACTACCTTCTGCCAGGTATCGATGCGGTACCACGACAAGGCGTTTATCGAAAAATTCGAGGAGGAAATTCAGAAACTGGAAGAGGTGCAGGAGTGCTACCACATGGCCGGCGAGGTCGATTTCCTGCTGAAGATCAACATCGGCAGCCTGCCCGAGTACCACGACTTCGTACGGAACAAACTCTCCAAGATCGAGAACATCGGCACCCTCAACAGCACCTTCGTTCTCAAGGAAATCAAGCACACGACCGGCTACCACATCGCCTGAAGGGATTGGAAAACCGGCGGTTCCGTCGCCCGGTGGGGGAGGAGTCCCGGAAGACGGACGGGGCCGCCCCGTCGGGACCGAAATCCCGCCATCCGGCCCGGTTTTGCCGCCCCTCGCCGGGCAGGCTGATCGGTAAAAATACCCGGCCGATCGGGAAATTCGGGGAGCCGGCCGATTGCGCAGGACAAAACGGGGAGATTTTTGTAATCTAAGGCTTTCTTTGACAAGTTCACGCACAGAAGCAATCGCCTTATGAAAGACCAGTATTCCCGTCGTCATTTTCTCGGTGCCTCCGCGGCCCTCGTCGCCGGCGCCATGGCCGGAACCTCCCGGGTGTTCGGAGCGCCGGCCCTGATCCGAAACCTGAACAAGCCGAACTCCCTGATCAACGGCGTTCAGATCGGAGTCATTACGTATTCCTTCCGCGATATGCCCGATCAGAGCGCGGAGGCTACCCTGCAATACGTTCTCGACAGCGGAATCAGCGCCATCGAACTGATGGGCGGTCCGGCCGAAACCTTCGCCGGCGCCCCGAAAAATACGGTGGATATGAAGACGGTTTTTCCTCTGATGCGAAAACGGCGGGAAAACCAGACCCTGACCGAAGACGAACAGAAACTGCTGGCCGATGCCGATGCCCAGATGAAGGCCTACCGGGCCGAGGTATCGAAATGGCGGCAGTCGGCCTCCATGGCGAAGTTCGAACAGGTCCGCAAGATGTACAACCAGGCCGGGGTGACCATCTACGGCTTCAAACCCGACGCCTTCGGGATGCAGAGCACGGACGCCGACATCGACTACGGGATGCGGGCCGCCAAAGCCCTGGGAGCCAACCAGGTGACGCTCGAACATCCGGCCAACGACGCCCACACGCTGAAACTCGGGCAGGCCGCCCAGAAGCACGGCATCCGGGTCGGTTACCACGGCCATGAACAGCAGACGCCGACTTTCTGGGACACCGCCCTGGCCCAGTCGCCGGGCAATGCCATGAACTTCGACCTCGGGCACTACATAGCCGCCGGCCAGCCCGACCCCCTGGGGCTGATCCGCCGGAAACACGACCGCATCGCCAGCATGCACATCAAGGACCGCCAGAATCCGGCTCACGGGAAAGGCAACCTGCCCTGGGGTCAGGGCGACACTCCCCTGACCGAGGTGCTGAGTCTGATGCGGAAAGAGAAGTATGCCTTCCCGGCCACCGTCGAACTGGAATATAAGGTACCGGAAGGGTCCACCGCGGTTGCGGAAGTCAGAAAATGCGTGGAATATTGCCGGAGGATTCTAAGCTGAAACCGGCTTTTACATAAGGAACCCACCCGGAAGAGGTCAGCTCGTCGGGGTGGGTTTCGTGTATTTCAGAATGATCCCGAGCAGGTCGTTCGGGTTGAATGGTTTCACCAGAATGCCGTTCATGCCGGAAGCCCGGACGCGGTCGCCGATTTCCTCTTCGAGGCTGGCCGTCAGCGCCAGGATCGGCAGCGTTTCGCCCCGGTCGCGGAGCCGGCGGCTGGCTTCGTAGCCGTCCATGATGGGCATCTGGAGATCCATCAGAATCAGCCGATGCCGGGCGGTATCCAGCTTTTCGAGGGCCTGGAGGCCGTTGTTGGCTACGTCGAGGGTGGCGCCCATGCGGGTCAGGAGTTTGGTCGCCAGCAGCACGTTCATGGCATTGTCTTCCACCAGAAGCAGGGAAAGGCCCTCCAGGGGCTTCCCTTCCCAGATCGGTTTTTTATCCTCCGCCGGCTGTTCCGCGGGGGTATCGACGGTCGGAAACGTCTGGGTGAAATAAAAGGCCGAACCCGTTCCCGGGGTGCTGGTGAGCCGAAGGCTGACGTTCTGGAGTTCAAGCAGCCGCCGGCAGATGGAAAGCCCCAGACCCGTACCCCCGTAACTCCGCGACATGGAGGAGTCGGCCTGGGTAAACCGGTTGAAAATCAGTTCCTGCTTATCGGAGGCAATGCCGATACCGGTGTCCTGCACCTTCAGCGTAACGGTGATCTGATTCGCCCGCCGGTCTTCCACTGCCAGGCTTACCCGCACTTCGCCGGTTTCGGTAAACTTGATGGCATTGTGTACCAGATTGGAAACCACCTGCGTCAGCCGGGTGGGATCGCCGACCACCCGGGTCCGGAACCCCGGATCAAGGTCCAGCTTCAGGTCGATTTTTTTCTCGTCGGCCGACGTCCGGTAGCCGGCGACGATGTTCTTCAGGATGCCGGCGAGGTCCATCGGAATGGCTTCCAGCTGAATTTTTCCGGCTTCGATCTTATTGAAATCCAGGATGTCGTTGACGATGTTCAGCAGGTTATTGGCCGAGAAAAGCAGCACGTCCAGATGTTGTTTCTGGTCCGGACGGGGCTGGTCTTCCAGCAGCAGGTGGGTCATGCCGATGACGGCGTTGAGGGGCGTCCGGATCTCGTGACTCATCGTACTGAGAAATTCACTTTTCGCTTTCAGCCCTTCCTCGGCCTGCTCCTTGGCGGTCCGGAGCGCGAAAGCGAACCGGTAGGACAGCACCAGCGACTGGAGGAAGAAGAAGCCGAGGTACCCGGTGAACAGGACGGTATTTTCAGGGAAGGCAATGCCGAAGTATTTGAAAATGATAATGATGAACACGGCCAGCAGCACCCCCGTACTCATCAGGGCGTATTCCGCCCCCGGCCGCTTTCGGCGGGCGGCCAGCTGGTACACGTAGAAGGCATAACCGATGTACAGGAACATCAGCACCAGAAACAGGTTGATCAGCCGGGTGAAAATGACCGGCGGAGCCGCCAGGGTAACCGCCGAAAAGGTATAACACAGGCCCGCCATGGCGCCCATGATCCGATGGTTCACATCCTCCGGATAAAGCGAAGCCGTGTACCGGACGAACAGGGCCACCCCCAGGAACAACGACAGATACTCCAGGTGAACCGTAAGGTTCCAGCCCGAGTCCCGGAGCAGCGTATGCAGGACGTAATGATCGCTGCCGATGATGCGGTAACTGTAAACGAGGCAGAACAGGGAAAAATACAGAACCGATTTTTCGTGGCGGCCGAACAGATACAGACCCAGAAAAAACAGCCCTCCCATAAACAGACACCCGGTCAGAATGAAATCGAGGGCATAATTCACGTTCAGACCCTGCTGAAGGCGGTCCGCATCGCCCAGAATGATCGGTTTGTTCGGTCCGCCCTTGGAGTGCTGGAAGTTCGCTACCTGCATCAGCAGATGGAGGGTGTCGGTGTCGGCAGGCAGAATTTCCAGATGCGTCGACCAGAAAGGCCTGGTGGTTTCCGCGCTTATGCCCGGGCTCCCGTTCCGGGCGGCTTCCTTTCCGTTGAGATAAATCCGGTAGGCGGTATACAGATCGGGGATGCGCAGGGCCAGCGGCCGCTCGCGGGGCCGGACCAGGATGATTAACTCGTAGGTGGCATATCCCTGATTTCCAACGGGCTGCCCGCCCCATTTGCTTTCGCTCCAGAGTTTCGGAAATGAAATTAATTCAGAGGGAGAGGGAGGGTCACCCGGTTTTCGAAGCTGCTTCCAGTACCATTTCCAGGTTCCTTCGAGGGCGATTTCCTGTTCCGCCACCGGGACATTTCGCAGGTCGATGATTCCGTTCCGGGCCTGAACCGTCTCCTGACTCAGGGGGTTGAGGCCCATCATCGAACAGCCGGATACCAGGCCGGCCAGCAGCAGGACCAGGGCGGCCCAGGGTAAAATCCGGCCGAAACCCGGCCCATACGGAACCGCCCGCCCGGCAACTATTCCGGAGAGCAAACGGCGGCAGGAGAGGAAATATCGTAAAAGAATCGTCAACGGTTTGTCAGACAGAGCGTCCGGGTAGCTACAACCGATCAGTTACAATTTTAAGTCCAAAATGCCGCGTTCGGCCCGGTTTTTTTACGGCCCCCGGCGATCTGCCTTTTGCCATAAAAAAACGGGGTGAAATCCAGTGATTTCACCCCGTCGGTAGGTGGCATGCAGTCCGGGCCTACAACTCGCGCACCCAGATGTTCCGGAAGCTGATGGGTTCGCTCGGGTCGCCGTGCGACTGAAGTTTGATCGGCGCCGATTCGTATTTTTTGTACGACGGTTTTCCGATGTAGAGCGTTTCGCCTTTCAGCTCGAAGTTGTTCTGGATCAGGGCGCCGTTATGAAAGGCCGTAATGTGGGCCGGGGTTTTCACCGAGCCGTCGGCGTTGAAGGTCGGGGCCGTCCAGACGACGTCGTAGACCTGCCATTCACCCGGTTTTTTCGTAGCGTTGACCAGAGGGATGCCCTGTTTGTAGATACTTCCGGCCTGGCCGTTGACGTAGGTTTTGTTCTCATACGAGTCCAGAACCTGCATTTCATAGCCGGCATCGCCCGGGCCGGTCGACGCCAGGAAGATCCCGCTGTTGCCGCGGCCCTGGCCGGTGCCGTTGATGGTCGGCGGAATGCGCCATTCGATATGGAGCTGGTAGTTTTTGAACGACCGCTTCGTTTCGATGTTCCCCGTCGATTTGTCGACCGTCAGGACGCCGTCGGCCACTTTCCATTTGGCGGGCGATTTGTCTTTGACCGACACCCATTCGTCCAGGTTTTTTCCGTCGAACAGGATGATGGCGTCCGAAGGCGGGTCCATCGGGGTTTTGCCCGTGCTGACGACCTTCGGAACGGGTTCCCAGACCTCCGTATCCTGTGGTTTGGGTTTGTCTTGGGCCTGCATACTCAGGGCCGATACGGTTAATAGGGAAAGGGTCGGAATGAAAACGCTTTTTCTCATACAGATTCGTAGGGTTAAAAGCCAAAAATAGAAAAATACCGGATGGCTTTTCAAGTCTTCTATTTCAAACTTACGGCCGCTTTTTTGTAAGTGGCTGTCCTTGAATCCCGAATGATTCCTTTCCAGTTTAGCCCGAAGGCAAAATCGTAGGTATTTCCTTCCGAATCGACGTAACATTTCATGTCGCGGGGGACGTCCTCGAACTGGCGCTCCACGGTGTTCATGTCCGCCGGAAGCTGGAACGGCAGCAGGGCCGAGGGCTCGCTGCCGCCCGTCAGTGTCTCCAGAAGGGCCTGATCCTGCACGCCGAAATGGGCCAGGATGGCGTTCGACTGCGGCTCGAATTCGCTGAATACCGCCGGATTGGCCATGTTCATCGCCACGATCACCGGTTTTCCGGCCATTCTGGCGTAGGTGTCGGTAACCATCGACAGATCGGTATTATTGATGGCTTTGGTCCGTTTTCCGTTATAGGACCGGTTCGGGGAGGTTTCGAATTTGTCCCCGCCCGCCAGACTCGGGTTACGCGCACCGGTCGCGGTGTATTCGCCGAATTGCAGGCTGAGGGGCACGTAGCCCGAACCCCCGGCTTTGGCGGCTTTCGCATCGTATCCCAGGCCGGAGTTGGGGCTGTGGATGACCACCAGCGCGAAGTCGGCCTCCGCCGGGTTGTCGGTGGTTTTGAAATACTTCCGGACGATATCCATGCTGACCGGGTAGTCGAGTTTTTCCGGAGTTTCGATACCCAGAAAATTGCGGCCCGCCGGCGTGAATTTCTTCGGCACATACACGGTTTTGTTTTTCGCCAGCGGCAACACTCTCCCCCTGTTTTTCAGCATCACGACCGACTGGAGCTGGGCTTCGAACCCGGCCAGCATGAATTCCGGGCTGCCCACGGCGGCTTTTGTCTCCTCGGGTTTCAAATACGGATTTTCAAACAGGCCGGTGCGGAACAGGTTGCGCAGGAGCCGCACCGCCGACTGTTCGAACCGTGCCCGCATGGCTTTTTCGCCCTGTTCCTTCACCCCGATCCGATAGGCTTCGATCACCGGGGCGGCCTCGTTGTTCCCGCCGAACTGGTCGGCCCCGGCTACCAGGATTTTATAATGCCGCTCGGCCACCGACAGTTGGTCGACGCCCCACGGTTTGCCGGTCAGGAAAATATCCACCGCCGTTTCGTCGGCCGTAATGTTCCAGTCGGTGCAGACCACCCCGTCGTAGCGGTATTTGCCCCGGAGGAGGTCGCCGATGATGTATTTGTTATAACTGTTCCCGACGTTCTCACCGTTTTTCCGGTCCTGATTCCAGGAGATCGTATAATACGGCATCACCGCCGACGCCATGCCGGTTTTTCCGCCCAGTTTGAAGGCGCCTTCCGTAAAGGGCAGGAGGTGGGTTTCAAAATGGTTACCAGGGTATACGGCATACTTCCCGAAGCCGTAGTGCGCATCCCGTCCGCCTTCCCCGGAACCTCCTCCCGGCCAGTGTTTGACCATGGCGTTGACGCTGCCGTAACCCCATCCGCCGGCAATTTCCCGGCTTCCGGTCGAAGTCTGAAAACCGTCGATGTAGGCCCGGGCCAGGTCGGTCGCGAGTTTCGGATCTTCGCCGAAGGTGCCGCTGAACCGGTTCCAGCGGGGGTCCGTCGCCAGGTCGATCTGGGGGGATAGGGCCGTCGTCAGGCCCAGCGCCCGGTATTCGGTGGCCGCGATCTGTCCGAACCGGCGGACCAGGTCGGGCGAGAAGGTGGCCGCCAGACCGAGCGAACCGGGCCACATGGAAATCGACCCGCCGGCCCCCGCGTTGAACTCGGCATCGGCCCGGGTGCCGTGCCGGGGGTCCGAACTGCTGTTGATCGGTATCCCCAGCCCCAGCCCTTCCACGAGCGCCTGGGCGTTATTGTTCCAGCGGGCGGCAATTTCGGGACTTTGAACCGAGGTGATCAGAACATGCCGGACGTTGTCGCGGGTTAGAAATTCGCGCTGCTGGTCGGAGAGGGAGGCCGGGTCGAGTCCGCTCTGCGCAAACGGTTTGCCGTTGTAGGTTCCGGCGAAAGGCCCGCCGGGTGCGGCCGGAATGGGTTGATGGCGGCTGTAGAGCATCAGCCCCGCCATTTGCTCGACGGTCATTTTCGACGCAAGGTCTCTGGCCCGGGCATCGACCGGAAGCCGCCAGTCCTCATACGGGTCGAGTTTTCCGTTTTTGTTGAGGTCCTTGAAGGACTGGCCCTCGACCGTCAGCAGCCGGAGGCCGGAGGAAGGCGAGTAGGCCAGGGTTCGGCCGTCTTTGATGGACACCCGGACGACCGGGTCCGTTTTACCGTCCGTGGAGGGCTGAGCCACCGCGAACATGGCCGGAGCCAGACCGATTACGGCCAGACCCGTCAGAAATTGTTTCATGCAGACAGGGATTGGTTAGAAGAAAGTTCCCCCATGGGAATCAGGAATTATTGTACCAAACTGATACAATATTAGGAAATTATCCCGGTATTCCCAGCAATCCTTTGGAAAAGAACAAGATAGGGGAGAGCCTTCCGGTGAAAGGACATGGCAAGTCCACTTTGCCGCTTTGAGGCAGGGTCGGAGAGTACGCCGGCAGGAAATGGAAAAGCCGTAACCGGCCGTTCCGCAATGGGGGCAGTTGGATTCAGAGACTGGAAACGAACTCGGTATTGGCCGGAATCTTGGCCGTGTCCAGCCAGAAGGCGCGCAGCTGACGAATCAGCTGGGTAAGCTGATGGTAACCGGATGGTTTGGTCAGGAATGAATTGGCTCCCATCTCATAGCACTGGGCGATATGTTCGGGCAGCGAGGAGGTGGTAAAGATGATGACGGGCACGGTTCGGTAGGCCGGGTTCGAACGGAGTTCCCGCAGGGTCATGAAACCGTCCATGCGGGGCATGTTCAGATCCAGAAAGATCAGGGCCGGCAGTTGGGAGGCTTTCCCCAGAGTATCCAGCAATTCTACCCCGTCACAGGCAAAGGTTACGTCGCAATCCAGCCAGGTCGTATCGAACACGGACTTAAACAGAAGCCGGTCGTCCTCGTCATCGTCCGTAATAATGATTTGATATTTACGTGCCATCAGCCGGATTAGTTTAAAGAAGGGCATTGCCTGTTGTAAAGGTAATCAATATACGTTGAATAAATATTCAACAAATCAGACATTTAATCCATTCTTTTATTTTTTACGAAATGGAGCAGGATAAGTTCCGGACTTCGCCGTTGAGGCCTTATCCAAAGAGTTGGATATAGCGTCCCAGAACCCGGTTTGGCAACTTTCGCAGCAGGATTCACGCCCGATTGTTTTCCGAAATCCGGCGATTTAAAGTTATTATACGGGCTTCCTGAACACACTATTCGCAGGGCGGGCTTTCGTTTAATTTTACTGAATAATTTTTAAACAGGCAGGAGAAGGGTAGCTATCATCCGATTAGAAAGAAATAACCATTATATAGATTTTGTATACTTAAGTAATAACTACTAAAATTTTAATTGGCATTTAATTGATATTTAAATTCCTTTTTTCATCTTTACTCCGAGAAAAGTTTTTCATAACGTTGAGTAAACCGGATAAAAACCAGCGGATCCGCTGGTTTTTTCTTTTTCCTTCCGACCCGCCGGACTCCCCCTCAGGACCGGTAACTACCCACATTCCTCCGCGGGTTCTGGTTGAAAACCGTCGTTGTCCGAACCACCCGGAACGTGGGTAGGAATAGGTCCGTTTGGGTGAACTCTCCCCAGTATTTTTGCCGAATTTGTTGAGGCCCGGTGAATTTTCCCAGGTTATCTCGGAGCGGTAAGCGACAGGAGCAGGTCCAGGGCCGTGGCGTCCGGTAGCTTCCGGGCAGCCGGGCGGTCGCCCAGATCCATGATCTTTTTTCCCTTTACCGAATACGGCGGCCAGTTTGGGAGACCGTTGCCGTTCGGATCCCCGGTTTTGATGAAATTGGCCCAATAGGCGGACATAATACCGGCCAGTTCCGTATCGGTCCGGTTCAGGGGCCGGAGGCTGTGGTCGATGAATGAAAGGTTGTCCCAGGCGTAGGCGACTTCCCCGGTATGAAAGGCGCCGTAGGCCGCATATTGCCCGGTGGCCGGCACGTTGCGCGTAAACCGGTACACGTAGGCCCGGCGGCCCAGACCGGCCTGCACGTTGGCCCAGGCATAATTCTGGACCCCGAAAATCAGATCCCGGGAAAGATTTTTCTGGGACGCAGCCGCTTCGGCATCGGTGCCGGCAGGATAGGCTTTCAATAATTGAGGGGCTGCCGAGCCGTACTCCTGTTCGGCCTGACGGCGAAAATCGGCGGCCGTTTTGACCGGTCCCATCAGGATGCCTTCGTTCTCGTTCCAGCCCGTCAGCAGGACTACCGGGTTCGACCGGCCCGATGAAAACAGTTCGGAGACGGAAGCCGGCAGGACGACCCCGTCGACAATCGGCCCCCGCATTCCCTGCGCTTTCTGCAGAATCTCGGACGCCGGGCTGCTCCGGAGGTCGGCCAGGCTTGAAGCTCCCACGGACTGCATGAGTTTGAGGCCGGCTTCTTCGGCCTGTTGAAGCCCTGGCTGGGGCCGGGTAAAATTGGCTCCGCTCTCTGCGATGGCCTTGGTGAACAGCCCGGCCGCCAGCGGGGAGGCCACCAGGCAATTGACGCTCATGGAACCGGCCGATTGCCCGGCGATGGTTACATTTTCCGGGTCACCCCCGAAGGTCCCAATATTTTGCCGGACCCACCGGAGGGCGGCCACCTGGTCCATCAGACCGTAATTACCGGAAGCATTTTTCCCGGATTCCTTCGTCAGCTCCGGGTGCGCCAGAAATCCGAACGGCCCGACCCGGTAGTTGATACTGACAAACACGATGCCTTTTTTCGCCGTAGCTTCCCCGTCATAGATCGGTACGGCGCTTCCTCCGCTGTTGAAGCCACCCCCGTAAATCCAGACCAGCACCGGCCGTTTCTCCCGGGCGGTTTTCGCCCCGGTCCAGACGTTCAGATACAGACAGTCTTCGCTGATGGGCTCTTTCGGAATCAGGAATTCGGCGCTCCACATGCTGAACGGCGCCGGGCTGCCCTGCATCGGACTGGGTCCGTACTGTTCGCACTTCCGAACCCCGGTCCAGGGTTTCACGGGCTGGGGGGCTTTCCATCGGTATTCACCCACGGGCGGAGCGGCAAACGGAATGCCTTTGTAGATGCGGAGGCCGCCGTCCGGGGTAATGGTACCGGAAATCAGGCCGCCGGTTACCCGGACGGGTTCGGGCGTCTCCCGGACCGGATTCATGGCTGCCAGCCCGACCAGACAGGACAGGGCCGGAATCAGGAGAAAGCGGGTTATCTTCATGGACGGTTCAGTGGATAGTTACCTGATTGTTCTTCAGAATGTTGTGAAAAAACAGGACCTGGTAGGGGAGAGCGTTCTGCCAGTATTCCCAGGTGTGCGCACCGGGCCGTTCCGTATAATCGTGGGGTGTTTTGTTTTCCGTCAGCCGCCGGTGGAGGTCCCGGTTCGTTTCAATGAGGAAATCGTCGACGCCGATGTCCAGGATGAGGGGTAGCTGGTTGGCTTTCAGCCGGTCGGCCAGGGTAACCATCGTATAGCCGGGATAGGGCGCATCGCCCTCTTTCGGCGGCCCCAGCAATTTGACGAAGTTCTCGGACCGGGACCGCGCAAACTCCGGCGGTACTTTCCAGGTGGCGGTATTGATGTTCATGACACCGCTCATGCTGCCGGCGGCGGCATACAGGTCCGGATGCCGCGACGAAATGAACAGGGCCCCGTGACCACCCATGGAAAGCCCGGCGATGACCCGCCCTTTGCGGTCGCGGACGGTTCGGAAGCGGCTGTCGATCACCTCGACCAGCTCCCGGGAGATGAACGTCTCGAACTGGCTGGTTTTCTCCAGCGGGCTGTCGAAGTAATAACTGGTCGGGTCACCGTCCGGGGTGACGATGATGAGATTATATTCGTCGGCCAGCCGGTGGAGCAGGGTTTTGTCGGGCGTTTTGGTGAGCCAGTCGCGGAAGCTTCCCGTGCCTCCGTGCAGGAGGTACAGAACCGGAAACGGCCGTTTCGTTTTTCGATACCGCTCCGGCAGAACCACGGCGGCCCGGAGGGTGCGGTTCATGGAAGCACTCGGCACCTCCAGCGTATCGACGCGGGCGCCCCAGCCGGCCAGCGGCAGCAGCGCCAGGCTCAGGCGAAAGAAAAAAGCAGGCAGGGTCATAGGATGAATAAACGGTTGGGAATGGGTCCCTCCGGGTCAAAGGTACGCAAAGATTCAGAAGGTAGGGACGCCTTCTTTACCGATTCAAAACGAAGAGGAAGCCGTCGAATAGCCGTCCGGCAGCCGGGGAAAATAGACCTGGAAGGTGGCCCCGGCACCCGGTCGGCTGCTGGCGGAAATGTAACCGTTATGGTTGTCGACCACCTTTTTGCAAACCGCCAGGCCGATGCCCGTTCCGGGAAACTGCGACCGGTTATGCAGGCGCTGAAAAATGGTAAAAATGCGGTCGAGGTATTTTTCGTCGAAGCCGATGCCGTTGTCGGCGATGCTGATTTCCCAAAAATCCCGGGACTGGTCGGCGGGTCGGCGTTCGGGAAGGATCACCTCCGGAAGGTCGGCGCCGGTTCTCAGCCGGCTGCTGATCCGCACCTCCGGTTTCACGTTGGGTCCGATGAACTTCAGCGCGTTGGTGAGCAGATTCTGAAAGAGCTGCCGCAGCTGGGTCGGGTCGCCGGAAACCACCGGAATGTCCCCGACCCGGACGAACGGCTGGAGCGCGGGATCGAGGTCGCTGATGACCTCCCGGCAAATCACTTTCAGATCGACGGGCCGGAAGGGATCGTGACGGGAGGAAACCCGGGAAAACGTGAGCAGGTCGTGGATGAGGTTTTTCATGCGCTGGGCCGCATCCTGCATCCGGGACACCAGCCCGGCGGCCTGCGGTCCCAGGTCGGCTCCGTGGCGGTTCAGGAGTACGTCGCCGAACGACTGAATCTTGCGCAGCGGCTCCTGAAGGTCATGGCTGGCTACGTAGGCAAACTGTTCCAGTTCTTCGTTGGACCGCTTCAGATCCCGGACGTTGGCTTCGAGCTGAAACTGGGTCAGTTTCGACTGGGTAATATCGAGATAGGTCAGCAGGATGCCGTTGCTGTTGTAGCGAACCATCGAAAAATCAAGCCAGCCGGTAAACCCGTCCGCATCGTAGAAATGCTCGAACCGCTGCACCTCTCCGGTTTCGATGGTATGGACATATCGGTCAAAGAGGCCGGAGATCCGGACCCCCGGAAAGAGGTCCAGTATTCTCCGGCCGATCATCTCTTCGGCCGGCAGTCCTTCCAGAATTTCGGCGGCCCGGTTGGCGGTGGTATAGACCAGATCGACGATCCGGCCCGCATCGTCCCGAACCGCTTCGAGGGTGGTGATGCAGGCCAGCGAGCCGTCGAGCAGGCTTTGCAGCTGGATGGCCGCTTCCTGGAGCTGGAGTGAAACCACCTTGGCCGGGGTAATATTCAGAAAGGAAACCGCCACGCCGTCGCCCAGCCGGGTGATGGACACGTCGTACCAGGTATTCACGAAAAGAGCCTGTTCCTCGAACCGCCTGCTTTCGCCGGTCCGGATGACGTCCACAAAATGCTGAAAAAAGGGGTGGCCGTGGGGAAAGCGTTCGCCGGCCGTCCGGCTCAGGATGTCCTGCCGCGACTGTTTGGTCAGGTCGGCCATCGCCTGGTTGCAGTACCTCGCCTGAAAGTCGATGATCTGGCCGGCCCGGTTCCGGATGGCTTGGTAGATCACACACCCGGTCATCGACGATTCCAGAACATCCTGAAGTTCGGAAGGAGTCAGGGCGGGAGGGGCAGAGGAGTCCATGAAGGTCGGTGGTTCGGCTTATTTCCGGAAAAATACTTAATCCTTCCGAAAAAAGACTATCCGGCTCAGGCGGGCAGAAAAACCCGGAACGTGGCTCCTTCCCCGGGACGGCTGCTGGCGGTGATATAACCCCGGTGATTGTCAACGACTTTCTTGCAGATCGCCAGGCCGATACCGGTTCCGGAATACTGGCTGCGGCCGTGCAGGCGTTGAAAAATGGTAAAAATGCGGTCGAGATATTTTTCGTCGAAGCCGATGCCGTTGTCCGTGAAATCGATCTGCCAGAACGATTCCGGCCCGACCGTCATGCCCACCGGCCGGATTTCGGTGGGCAGTTCGGCCCGGCCGACCCGGCGGCTGCCGATGCGGAGATAAGGCGTGGAATCGGGATAGGTGAACTTCAGGGCGTTGCTGATCAGGTTCTGGACCAGCTGTCGGAGCTGCAATCCGTCGCCCAGAATTTCCGGGAGCGGATCGACGTCGATGATCGCCTTTTTTTCCTTCAGGGCCACATCGAGGTCCGATAAAACCTCACCGACGATGCCCGACAGGGCGTATACCTGAAAGGGTTCCTTCTGGGTCGACAGCCGGGAATAAGACAGCAGGTCCCGGACGAGCGTCTGCATCCGGTTGGCGGCCTGGTGCATCCGGTTGATGAGGTCGGCGCCGGCGTCGTCGAGCAGGGGACGGTACTGGCTCGTCAGCACCTCGCCGAACGACTGAATTTTCCGCAGCGGTTCCTGCAGGTCATGGGACGCCACATATGCGAACTGCTCCAGGCTCTGGTTGGAACGTTTGAGTTCCGTAATGTCGGCGAAGGAAAGCACGATGCCGCCCCGGTGCCGGGTAACCGAAAAGTCGAACCAGGCGTTGTAGCCCTCCCGATGGTAGAAATGGTCGAACCGCCCGGCCTGGCCGGTGCGGGCCGTGATCAGGAGGTGACCGTAGAGGCCGTTCCGTTCCGCTTCCGGGTAAATGCTTTTGATGGTACTGCCAACCAGCGGTGTTTCCGGCAGCCCCAGAAAGCCGTTGGCGGGCTGGTTGGCCAGGGTAATCCGGAAATCCGTGATCTGCTCCCGGGTATCGAAAACGGGTTCACAGGCCAGAACCCCGTTCATCGAGCAGTCGAGGATGCCCGTCAGCAGGTCATTGGTGGCCTGGAGTTCGGCGGTGCGGTCGGCCGCTCCCGGATGCCCCGGGAGCGGGCCGGTCGGGCGGACGGTGGGAGCCAGGAAAACCAGTGCCCCGTCGGCCCAGGGGGTGGCCGTCAGTTCCATCGCCGGCCGATCCTGCGGAGAAAACGTTTCTGCAGCCGTTTCCGACCCCGATCTGACCACGGCTTCCAGAATGCGGAGGAGGGCCGCCGGCAGGGGATGAGGGTATTGCTGCCGCAGGGTCAGTTGAAATAACTGCTCGGGGTTTTGCCCGAGGATGCGGCAGGCCGTTTTATTGGCCTGAACCGCTCTGAAATCAACGCCCTGTTCGTTCTGGTCACGGAGGGTTCGGAAAACGACGATACCGTCCTGCGACGACCGGAGCAGCGTCTCAAGAAAGAGGGAAGAATGGATTTCGGAGGTTAGGCCAACGCTCATTCCGGTATGAAAAAAGGACAATCCCTTTGGTATACTAAACAACGAAAATACCGCCCTGGAATGGTATACGGTTAAAAACTTACTGATTGGTCCATGGCCTGATTTCGTGTTTTGGGCCTTTTGACTTTAAGGGAGTGTTAATCATGATTTAACCTTCTTTTAATCCGGTCAACCGATATTCGTCTGCGAAAGAGATGTTCAACGAGCCTCCCGTGGGGTTGATCCCACGGGGAGGGAGATGGTTCCCTACACGCGTGATCCGACGATTCGAAGCTCCAGGAAAGAAGATGGTAAGGTATTGGCAGGGTTTCCGGCGCACGTTGGTCATGATTGCCCTGCTGCTGGCCTGTTGTGCCGGGCTGTTCCTATGGGAATTCTACCGGAAAAATCATTCCGGCCTTCATCACGGCGGAGCGGTGCCGCCAGCCCGGAAAGCAGTGCGAGTCGTCAATGACTGAATCCGGCCGGTTCCCGCCTTCCCGTTCTTCCCTTTTATTGCCTCGCCACGGCCCGGCTGCTTCCCGGCGCCGGCTTCTTTATTCTTCCTTCCAATCCTACTTATAATAGCACTTAATGCGGTAAATGCTTTTATTTGTCGCGATTTTTTTGCATATTTGTATGATAGGCAAATCAGTATACCTGCTGGTTTCCACTCATCAGACTCCCGTATTGTGAGCCCACTTTTTTAACTAACGTTGCGGCCTATTCCATCGGCCGTCTACTGACTTCCTATGGCAGAAGAGACAGAAGAACAGAACAGTACCGACAACATTATTCCAATTAACATTGAGGATGAAATGCGCGGGGCCTATATCGATTATTCGATGTCGGTCATTATCTCCCGTGCGTTGCCCGATGTCCGCGACGGTCTGAAACCCGTGCATCGCCGGGTTTTGTTCGGAATGGCGGAGTTAGGGGTAAATTATAACAAACCGTTCAAGAAATCGGCCCGGATCGTCGGGGAGGTGCTGGGAAAGTACCACCCGCACGGCGACTCCTCCGTCTATGATACGATGGTGCGGATGGCCCAGGACTGGTCCCTCCGGTATCCGCTGGTCGACGGTCAGGGTAACTTCGGTTCGATCGACGGGGATTCTCCGGCCGCCATGCGGTATACGGAAGCCCGTCTGAAGCGCATCGCCGAGGAAATCCTGACGGATATCTATAAGGAAACCGTCGATTTCCAGCACAACTTCGACGACTCGCTGGAAGAACCGTCGGTGATGCCCGGTAAACTGCCGAACCTGCTGCTGAACGGTTCGTCCGGGATTGCGGTCGGGATGGCGACCAACATGGCGCCCCACAACCTGACTGAAGTGGTGAACGGTATCGTGGCCTACATCGACAACCACGACGTGACCATCGACGAACTGATGGAACACGTGCTGGCTCCCGACTTCCCGACCGGCGCTACCATCTATGGAATGGAAGGCGTCCGGAGTGCCTTCCGGACCGGCCGCGGCCGCGTGGTGCTGCGGGCACACGCCACCATCGAAGAGAATCGGGGCAAGACCCAGATTATCGTTACCGACATTCCCTATATGGTCAATAAAGCCGTTATGCTCGAAAAAACGGCCGAACTGATCAATGATAAGAAAATTGAAGGCATCTCGGCCTTCCGCGACGAGTCGGACCGCGACGGTCTGCGGGTGGTCTATGACCTGAAGCGGGATGTGGTTCCCAACGTCGTTCTCAACAATCTTTATAAATATACCCAGTTGCAGTCCTCTTTCGGGATCAACAACGTGGCGCTGGTGAAAGGCCGGCCCATGCTGCTGAACCTGAAGGACATGATCCGGTATTACGTCGAACACCGCCAGGAGGTCGTCACGCGCCGGACCCAGTACGAACTGCGGGAAGCCGAGAAGCGGGCCCATATCCTGGAAGGGCTTCTCATCGCCCTTGACAACCTGGATGCCGTTATCGAACTGATTCGCAGCTCCCGTGACCCGGACGTGGCCAAATCGGGACTGATGGACCGCTTCCAGCTGAGCGAAGTACAGGCCAAGGCCATCCTCGAACTGCGGCTGCAGCGACTGACCGGCCTGGAACGCGACAAGATCATTGCGGAATACGAAGAACTGGCGAGACTGATCGCCGACCTCAAAGGCATCCTGGCCAGCGAAGACCGCAAACTCCAGATCATCAAGGAGGAACTGCTCGACCTGAAGGCCCGGTACGGTGACCCCAGGCGGACGGAGATCAACATGCTGGGCGACGGCAACATCAGCGATCTCTCGCTGATTGCCGACGAGGAAATGCTGATTACCATTTCGCACCAGGGTTACATCAAACGGACCGCCCTGACCGAATACCGTACGCAGAGCAGGGGAGGAGTCGGTTCCCGCGCGGCCAAAACCAAGGAGGACGATTTTACCGAGCACCTGTTCTCCGCCACCATGCACAACACCCTGCTGATTTTTACGCAGAAGGGACGGCTGTACTGGCTGCCGGTTTACGAACTGCCGGAAGGCGCCCGTGATTCCAAAGGCCGGCCGCTGGCCAACTTCATCAATATCGAATCCGACGATAAGGTGCGGGCGGTCATCAACGTCAAGGACCTGAAGAACGCCGACTATATCAATAATAATTATATTGTCATGTGTACCGAGCAGGGGACGATCAAGAAAACCCTGCTGGAGGCTTACTCCCGCCCGCGTCAGAACGGGATCATCGCCATCACGATCAACGAAGAGGAGGGAGACCGCCTGCTGAACGTTTGTATGACCAACGGTGACAACGACATCGTCATTGCCTCGAACGCCGGGAAGGCCGTTCGCTTCAACGAGAGCCGGGTGCGCCCGATGGGCCGTACGGCCGCCGGGGTGCGCGGGATCGACCTGAGCGAACCGGGCGACCATGTGATCGGGATGGTTTGCATCGGCCGCGAAGACGCCCAGCTGCTGGTGGTTTCGGAGAAAGGCTTCGGGAAACGTTCGCCCATCGACGAATACCGGATCACGAACCGGGGCGCCAAAGGGGTCGGGACGCTGAAGGTAACCGAGAAGGTCGGCAATCTGGTCGGCATTCTGGAAGTGACCGATTCCGACGATATGATGATCATTACCCGCTCGGGTACCGCCATCCGGATGCACGTCGAAGAAGTGCGGGTGATCGGCCGGAACACCCAGGGGGTCCGACTGATCAACCTGCGGGACGGTGACGAAATTTCCTCCGTGACCCGGATTGCCCGGGAGGAGGAAGAGGAAATCGACCTGATCGACCCGAGCTCCGAGACGCCCGCCGGGACGACGGAAGAAGGGTCATCTGATTCTGTAGCTTGATAATCCGGGAAATTATACGGTACTTTCCCGAAAATTCGTTTTAAAAAAACGTTCAACCCTAATTCAAGTCCCATGAAAAGACTCTCGTTCTTCCTGCTGGCGGGATTATTATCAGCAGGTGCATTCGCCCAGCAAGGCCTCGACGCAGTGACGGAGAAAGCCTTCCTTAGCGAAAAAGAGAAAAGTGATAAAGCAATCACGGACGCTAAAAATTCTGCCAAGGCCAAAACCTGGATGGACCGCGCCCAGACGTACGAAAAGATTGCGACTCAGGCGATAAAGCTTGATTCCAATGCCGCGATTGTTGCCTACGAAGCCTACGGAAAAGTTGTCGAAATGGACAAGGACAAGAACGGCGGACCGGGTAAACTGGCTAAGGAAGCGCAGGAGGCTCTGAAAGGGCAGAACATGTATTCGGCCATGATGAATGCCGGTGCCGGGAAGTATCAGGCGAAGAAATTCGACGAGGCTGCCAAGCTGATGGGCATGGCCGGCCAGATCAATCCGAAAGATACGACGGCTGCGCTGTACACCGGTATTGCGGCCCAACAGGCCCAGCAGCTTCCGATGGCGAAGGAGCAATTCGAACGGTATATCGCCAACGGAGGGAAGGACCCCAGCGTTTTTTATACGCTGGCGAACCTGTACCGCCAGGAGAAAGATATCGACAAGGCGGTTGCCACCCTGGACAAGGGTCTGGCCGCTCTGCCCGGTAATAAGGACCTCGCTGCCGAACGCGTCAATGTTCTGGTGCAGTCCGGTCGTTCGGATGACGCCATCGCCAGCATGAAACAACTGGCCGAGAAAGATCCGAACAACGCCACAAATCTCCTGAACCTCGGTATCCTGTACGACAACAACGTCATCCGGGAAGCCGATGAACTCCGGAAACTGAACGAGTCGGTGAAGAAGGGTCCGGATGCCACCAAGCAGCTGGCCGACGAGAAAACCGCCCTGACCACGATGCAGGGTGAACTGAGCCGCCTGAATGCCCGGGCGAAGAAGGAACCCAAGAATGCGGATGTGAAGCGGCAGATCGCCACGGTCACCCAGATGATTGCGGATTCGAAAACGAAAGTTTCCAACCTGGAGAAAGACGTCCAGGCGCAGGCTCAGCAGAGCCAGGGGGCCGGAAACTCCGAGCAGAAAATTGCGGATCTTACCAAGAAGCTGAGTGAAGACCGTGCACTGGCCCGCGAGTATTACGGTAAAGTGCTGCAGCTCGATCAGAACAACTACGACGCCAACTTCAACCTCGGTGTTTCTCACTTTAACGAAGCCGTTGAAATGAAGAAGCAGGTGGACGGCATGGACATGAAAGAATACCAGGTCCGCGGCAAAGAAGTCGAAGGCCGGGTTTGTGGTAAGTTCAAACAGGCGCTGCCGTATTTTGAAAAAGCCAAGACGGTCCGGGATGCGGATGCGGATCTGAACGAAAACCTGACGAACCTCCGGAATATCCTGAAGCAGTTCGAGGAGAAAAAGATCGCCTGCATCGATCCGAAATAATAGTAAACTAATTCAGTACCAAAAAAGGCAGAGGTCGATCAGACTCTGCCTTTTTTGTTTTCAGGAATCGGTCGAGACAAGGAGAAGGAAGGCGGAACCCAAGGCCGTTAAAAACGTTAGTTAACATAATATAAATTATATAACAAATATTCCATGTGGATAAAGTGTGGATGATTTGTGGATAAGATGTTGATAGACAGGGTATTATATAATATACTGTCTATTAATGATTTATGGATTCACGTGGAACAGTTTGTGGAAAAATTGTGGATAATGCAGCCTGAATCCACATGATCCACATTTTGTAGCCGACTAATCCACATTCGGAATCAAATCCTGGAAGATGAAACCTGTATCCCAGCGTTGCCGGGCTTCCGTATCCGCATGGCAATCGGTCGATCCGCTGGGCTCGTAGGTTCTCCGGATCACTTCACCTTTAATAAATTTCACCGGCCGGCTGAAAGTGGGTCCGTCGAAAACGAACGTATGGTATTCTCCGTTTTCCCCACAGGGATCCACCGAGGCCGGCAGTTCCTGAACGGCCGACAGATCCAGTTCACGACCGGCCCAGGGCTCAGGCAAATGATTTTCGTTCAGGCAAACCAGCACCGTTCTGAAACCAAGTGCCAGGAATTCTTCCATTATATTACCGGAGTCTTTTTTCCACAACGGAAAAACGCCCTGAAGACCTGCCCGTTCCAACTGCCGTTCCCGGTATTGTTTCAGATCCTCCAGAAAAATATCACCGTAAACTACCCGGCTGATTCCTTCATCGCGGAGGGCCGCAAAGGTTTTCTGCATGGTGGCGTTATAGATTTCCAGGGAAACCTCGCCGGAAAACCGGACGAATTGAAGCGGTAGCCGAAGTGCGTCCGCCTGAGCCTGAATTAATTTCGTTCGGACGCCGTGCATACTTACTCGACCGAACCGCTCATTCACTGAGGTCATGAGGCCGACGATCTCCAGTTCAGGATTTTGTTGCGCATAAAATAAAGCGAGGGCCGAATCCTTGCCCCCGCTCCAACTGACAATCGCTTTTTTTCGGTTCATCCTGCTTTATTTAAAATAAAATCCGGACGGTCCGATCTCCGCTTTGACCGAATCGATCAGCGTTCCGTTCGACTGATACCGGTAAACGTAACCCGCCTGGGCCAGGGATGGAGTAAACCCGGCGTAGAGGATTCCGGTCTGGGGGTCGACCCCCAACCCCGAGAAAAGGCGGTTGATAAAGGGGGTTGCCGCCGGGATGGACGTATCGTTGATGGAAAAGCGGTAGGTTTCTCCCTTTTGCCTGAAATTGTCGGCCGCATCATAGAACGAGTATACGAAATACACCGTCTGCAAATCGGGACTTAACCGAAACGTACCCGGTGATTTCGTCGTGCTGGTTCCAACCTTTAGCCGGTTTTCGATGGCTTTCGTCTGGGGATTGACCCGGATTACCTCCCTCCCGGAACTGATCCATAATTTACCGTTGGCATCCAGGCCGATCAGATTCGGATTATTACCGATTTCGATCGGCGGTTTCACCTGATCGGTGGCCGCATCGATAACCGTTACGTTTTTTACCCCTCCCGCTGATCCGACAAAGATTTCCGTACCGGCCATGACCATCGTTTCCGGCCCTTTCGGAACCTGAATTTTTTTGGTGACGGTGTTGGTTCCCAGGTCGATGACGGCAATATAGCCGGGATCCTTATAAAAGGTCCCGTTGTTGAAATCCCCCGAAACATCCCAACAGGACACATAGGCTTTATTGGCGCCGACCCTGATGGCATAACGGGGGTTTTCGATGTCGGGTGATTTCAGCGTCGCCAGCGACTGGAAGGTATTGCCGTCCACAATCTCGACCTTGTCCTGGCCGGCCGTACTATTGTCGACCAGGATCAGGCCCTTCCCGTCCACTTCCGTATACCCATGAACCCCACCGGTCAGCGTCCGCTGGTTGGCCTGGCTGAAAATATCGTAGGTGGCGGTTTTAGCATCCCGGTTCAAAAAAGAAAGGGAGCCGTTATTTTGAGAAAAATTGCCTTCATTCCGAATGATGACCCCGGAGCGGTACGGTTGCGCGGAAGGAGAACCGGTATCGTCATTGTCGTTACAGGACCAGTTGACGACGGCCAGCAGCGCAAGGGCCAGCTTCCAGGTTTTTGTTGAATTCATGATTTTCGTGTATTCAGATGGATGATTAAATTAACTGCAAAATTCCGGCCCGGCATCGCGTTGCGCTTGACGTTCAGATAGAGCGTATCAAACAGATTGTTGACTTGCCCCTGGATGCGTGTTTTCATGATTCCGGTGGTAAGCTGAGTTTCCAGAATAAGATTCGTCAGCTGGTATCCTTTTAAATACTGGATGTTATCGAAGGTGGTATACCGCCTGGAGACCGCCTGGTGCCAGACCGTCAGCCGGGTGCTGCCCAGGGCCGCATACACGGAGATGCGGGCAGAGTGCAGGGGAACGAAGGCCAGTTGTTTCCCCACAATATCCTGTGCGTAGGTATTGTAAACCCGTTCCTGGCTGGAGCGCGTATAGGCATATCCGGGAGTTATCCCGGCCTTCCATTTCTGGTGAACATACTGAAGGTTCGCTGACCACTCGATACCCCGTGCTACTACCAGTTGGAGATTTTCCACCCGGTAACCGAATTCCGGGTTCCAGTAGGACCAATCGTCGATGCGGTTTCGAAACCCGGTGAGTTCACCCGAGATTTTCAGCCGGTCGCCGAGGGACGATTCTCCGCTCAGACCGGCTTCCGCATTGAAACCGTTTTCGGGCCGGAGGTTGGGGTTGCCGAGGTCCTTCCAATACCGTTCATTCAGGGTAGGAACGCGGTAACTCCGTCCCAGGGAAATTTTCCCGGTCAGGGAATGCCGGTTTTGACGCAGGAGGAGGTACTCCGCTCCGACCGACGGAGCCGGAGGAGGATCAAACCGGGAAACGAAAGCCTGGCGGACATTGAGTGAAAACCGCCAGCGGTCGGTCTGAAGCCGGCTGAGGAGAAAAAGATCCGCCCGGTCTTCCCCAATGGGCGAGTCGTGGTAGCCGTCGACCCGGGTTTGGTAGTGGGAGAATTCAACCCCGCTTCGGACGGTTAGTTCCCATTTACCGCCGTTCCGGCTGAACTCATGTTCGGCCCGGCCGATATAGCGGTCGGTTTCGGAATGACTCGGCCGGTTGAAGTTCCCTCGGGCAAAATCGATCACGTCCCTGATCCAACCCGCCCGGATGGTCAGGCGTTTGAATTCATAGGTAGCCAGCGCCCGCCGGGATTGCGACCGGGTTCGCTCCCGGACAACCGTATCGAAAGGCGAAACGATCAGATCATTATCAGTAAACCATAGGTTGAGGGAAATCCGGTGGTTTTTATCGTTCCTAAAATAAAAGTCCTGTATGAAACCCTTCTGGTCGGTATTTGATTGCTCAACGAAGTAATGACCCCGCTCCCGGTACGGATACCGGTTTGGAAATCGGTAGGTATAAAAGAAAGTTTTACCGGCCACCTGCCACCTGTTCGACTGCCTGGAGGAAAAACGAAGGCCGATCTGAGAATTGCGGTTTTGGAAACTTCCGAATTGCTGCGCGGCCGTGACGGTCAGACCTGGTTGCTTCCAGTCCGGGGTATCGGACAGAAGAACGCTGCCGCCCACCGCATCCGAACCCAGGCAGCTGCTGGAGGCACCGTATTGAACCGAAAGCTGATCGAATCCCGCCACGGGAAGAGTCGAGAAATCCGTCTGGCCAAGCGTAGGCTGGTTAATGTTGATCCCATTCCAGAGAAGGGCGGTATGATTGGCCGACGTTCCGCGAAAGGAAGCAGTGGATAGCTGACCGGGGCCATACACTTTGAAAGCGATGGGGGTTGTAGCGGATAAAAGCTCGGTCAAGGTCTGGAAGCGAAATTGTTCCAGCGAGACCGAATCGATCCGCTGTGATTTCTGGCCGGCCAGAAACCGTTCAGGAACGGCCCCCCGAACGGTTACGACAGGGAGTGCACGCCCGGAATCGTCCGTTTGTCCAAAAACTGGCGAAGAAGCAACGGCCAGTATGGACAGGAAGACCCCGTCTCTAAACCGCATGATTACCCGGATTAAAAAGTTCGCGATTTCCTTTCCCTTCACCCGAAAGAAACGAAATCTGATGAATGGCAATCAGGCAGGTCTCCTGGCTCACCCACTGATTTCGGCCTTCCCATCCATTCTGCCGGAAAAAACCGATGGCAGTCGGACAGTGGCAAGAGGAAGAAATCAGCTTCTATGGGTTTACAGTTGCGGGGACAGCGCCGGTTTTTCACCGGCTTCCCTTTTAAGCCATCACTGCCGGCATCGGCAGGCGGCACCCGTTACCGGATCAAAGGTAATCAGTATGGTCGGGACCTGCAAATAGTCAGGCCGGCGCATATTCGCGAAAGGTACCATCCGTATAAAAAATGAGAATCCGCTCTATGGTTTTTGATTCGTTTTTTTTCGCTACGGACGATTCTGGCTGGACGGCAGGCAGGAACGGTTCTTCCACAATTTCCGGTTGCCGGGATGGTTTTCCGTTTACAACCGGCTGAATCTCCCGGGATCGCGACTCCCCTGCAGATACAGGTTCGTCCTCTTCCATGATCCAATCGTAACCCAGGTCGGGAAACCGGCGAATGATTTTCTGAATAATGTCGAAACTCGGTCGGTTCCTGCCGGAGAGAATATGGGAAATGCTGGAGCGCTGAATGCCGATCTCATCGGCGAACTGGGAAGGACTTAAGTTCTTGTCTTTCAGAATCTGTTTAATTTTGTCATTTACATTCATAACCAAACCTGTTTTTACAAACGTATATAATTTCACAAAATTAAACAAGCATCGTGTTTTACAAATGTCAACATGATTACAATATTCAATTTACAAAAATAAACAAAAGCCAACCTTACAAATGTAAAATTGGCTTTTGTTAAATGATTTAAAATTGTAAACCGTTAAACGGTGACGTTATTTTCCCGGAGGGCTTCATTCAGTGATGTTTTCAAATCCGTGGATTCTTTGCGCTGGCCGATGATCAGGGCGCAGGGAACCTGGTAGGCACCGGCGGAAAATTCTTTAGTAATGGTTCCGGGTATGACAACGGAATTTGCAGGAACGTAACCCCTGTATTCCACCGGTTCCGAACCTGTCACATCGATAATTTTGGAACTTCCCGTGATGGTCACGCCGGCTCCGAGAACGGCGCGTTTGCCGATGTGAGCACCCTCCACTACGATGCAGCGCGAGCCGATAAAGGCACCGTCTTCCACAATGACCGGCGAAGCCTGGGGTGGTTCCAGCACGCCCCCGATGCCGACTCCCCCACTCAGGTGAACGTCCTTACCGATCTGCGCACAGCTGCCGACCGTAGCCCAGGTATCGACCATTGTCCGTTCATCGACATAAGCCCCTACGTTTACATAGGACGGCATAAGGATAACTCCGGGGGCGAGGAAAGATCCAAAGCGGGCGACTGCGGGCGGTACAACCCGAACTCCCCTACTTTTGAAATCTTTTTTAAGAGGAATTTTGTCATGAAATTCAAAGATCCCAACGGTCTCCGTTCTCATCGATTGAGAAATAAAATAAAGCAGGATGGCTTTTTTCACCCAATCATTCACTTTCCAATCTCCCTCCTTCTCAGCAGGTTCAGCTACTCTTAATCTGCCCTCGTCGAGCGCATGGATTACTTCTGATATGGCATTCAAATGACTCTGCTCCTGCAGCAAAACGCGGTCTGACCAAATGGTTTCTACCAAATTCTGATACTCCATAAATTCAAAAAGGTGTTACAAGTGAATATTTAGGATGAAAGATGTAAGTTACTCATTTCAAGGGTGTTATACATCAGCTATTAATATCATTTGCCTTTAAAAAATTATACGGATTATAAAGAATTTTTGGCTTACCGCCAGACCGTGGAACAGTTAGAAAACAACAATTGTCGGGTGGCTCAAATGAGATTAATAGGTTAGAAAAGACTCCCATTTTTTTGATATATTTTACTTTAAATATATTGTTTTTTCTCCTTATTCAAATAACCAGATCCAGGTTAGGACGGTTTTAGAAATTTCCTCTTCTCTACTTTCTCCATCTGAAAAAGATTGTTATCGGCTGACCTTATTCCTTTCGTACAGGGAATCGTGTTATTAAATGAAGGGAGTGTAATCGGGAACGTAAATTTATCAAACCTTTCATATTTATTAGTTTCTTCAGGTGCCCTCTTTTCATCCTCATCCTGTATTAAAGGGTTCGATTGTCAGCCTCTCTTTCAGTCAAAGTTCCCAAATTTTACTTAGGGTCAAATCCTTGAAAGCAATTGCGAAGCCAGAGATTTAGATTAAAAAATAGCCCCTTATCTGATTTGGCCGGAACAGAATTCTTGTCGTCAAGGGAATAAAAACAGGCAAAACATTTAACGATAAGATCTGCTCTTTCTAATTAGGTGTACGGCAAATTATGATGGAATTTTTCAATTAATTGGATGACTGGTCAAAAGTATGGGAAATCCATAAGCAACAAGTAAGTAATAGTTAAAATATTTCGTTTAGTAATTAACAAATAATATACTATTAAATTTAGTAAATATAAAATTCCCATTAGCTGATTACTAAAATTAATACTAATAAAACCTAAAATCCCGTGTGTTTTACTAAATTTAGTTATAATTTTCTTTTTCTTTTACTAATATAAGTAACATTCTTTTTGTCCTTACTTCCTGCCTTTCAATTTCTATTTCTATTAATAACTTTGCGGCTGACTTTACAACCTATCGATTTTTACTATGGGCAAAATTAGAGTAGCCATTAATGGATTTGGCCGGATTGGCCGTCTGTCTTTCCGGAGACTTCTTGAAAAAGAAAATGTCGAAGTCGTTGCCATTAACGATTTAACCGATAATGCAACCCTTGCGCATTTATTAAAATATGATTCAGTTCACGGAAGATTCAATGGAACGATCGGTTCCGATAATGAAAGTATTACCGTCAATGGAGTTAGAATTAACGCCTATGCCGAACGGGATCCCAAAGCCCTCCCCTGGTCATCACTTAATGTGGACGTAGTTCTTGAATCGACGGGGAGATTTGTGGATGAAGCCGGAGCCGGTCAACACCTGACGGCGGGCGCTAAAAAAGTGGTCATTTCTGCTCCTGCGAAAGGAAATATCCCTACCATCGTTCTGGGCGTAAATGAAGATTCTCTGAACGGAAGCGAAACTATTATTTCAAACGCTTCCTGTACGACGAACTGCCTGGCTCCCATGGCAAAAGTGCTTGACGATACATTCGGTATCGAAAAAGGATACATGACTACGATTCACGCCTATACGGCGGATCAAAACCTGCAGGATGCCCCTCACTCCGACCTCCGTCGGGCGCGCGCAGCCGCTCTTTCGATCGTGCCGACCTCTACGGGCGCTGCTAAAGCCGTTGGCCTGGTGCTTCCGCACCTAAAAGGGAAACTGGACGGAAATGCCATGCGGGTTCCGGTACCGGACGGATCGGTAACGGACCTGACGGCCATCCTAAAACGGGAAGCGACCATTGAGGATATTAACAACGCCATGAAAGCCGCAGCGGAAGGCCCCTTGAAAGGTATTCTGGAATTTACGGAAGACCAGATCGTTTCTACGGATATCGTGGGCAATCCTCACTCCTGTATTTTCGACTCAAAACTGACTTCCGCCAATGGAACGCTGGTAAAAATCGTGGGATGGTATGACAACGAATTCGGATATTCAAGCCGGGTTGCCGACCTGATTACCCGCCTTTTTTAAAAGAAATTTTCATTTATTTATGCAAAAAAGCGGTCGTCAGACCGCTTTTTTGCATTGTAGATATTTGATTGAGAATCCTTTCTTAAAGAAGATTTCCTCAAATTTGGTTTTAATTCCGAGGTGAACCCCATTTAATTCCGAATTGTATAAATCCCGGGTACTGATCACATCCTGAAAACCGGAGGCCGGAAGGTGCCCCAGGCTAAAATCAAAGAAATCGTCGTTGTCCGTTTTCAGGTGGAGCGTCCCTCCTTTCACCAGAATCTGCCGATACAATTCCAGATACCTGGGATGAGTGAGCCGGTTCTTGGACTGCTTAATTCGCGGCTGAGGGTCCGGAAACGTAATCCAGATTTCATTCACCTCACCTTCATCAAAAAATTCCTGGATTCGATGAATATCCGTCCTTAGAAAAGCCACGTTAGAAAGGCCCTCTTCCATCGCCAGCTGGCTCCCTCGCCCGATCCGATCTCCTTTCCGGTCGACGCCGATAAAATTAAGATCCGGAAACCGGCGGCCAAGTCCAATGGTGTATTCGCCTTTCCCACAGGCCAGTTCCACGACGATCGGATGGTTATTTTTAAAAAATTCCTTCCTCCAGTTCCCTTTGATCGTCCTGTAAATTTCTTTTTCCGGTTCCAGCACAATCGGGCTTTCCCGAATGAACTCAAACCGCTCCAGCTTTTTCCTGCCCACTCTATAAATGATTTATTTCAGCAATCACGTAGGTACTTCCGGTAATTAAAATAATATCTTCCGGGCCAGCGAGTCGTTTTGCTTCGCTAAGTGCCTCGTTTACATCACTATATACCTTCCCAAAGATACCATTTTGGTTAAAAAGTCCGGCAAGCTCGCCGGAAGGCAGAGCCCTCGGGATGGTCGGCTCACAAAAATAATAGGTTGCATTGAAAGGAAACAAAACCAGGACCCTCGTTAAATCCTTATCCTTAACGAAGCCGGTAATGATATGCAAATTCTTAAACTGCTGCTTGGTCAATGATTGAAAAATGCTCCGGAGCCCGGGCTCATTATGTGCGGTATCGCAGATAACGGTAGGATGATGCTGAAGAATCTGCCAGCGTCCCTTTAAACCGGTAAGCCGGACCACATTTTTAAATCCGTTCTCCACGGCCGCATCCGATATCGGTAAACCGGATTTTTCCAACATCTTTAGGGCGGTTAACACTCCGCCGACATTTTTCAGCTGGTATTCCCCCAACAGCCCGATCGTAAGGTCGCTGCTCTTCCCCTCCCGGGTCGTCACCCTCAGTATCCTGCCTTCGGAGGTCAACCCGCCATCGGCAACTTCCAGGGCATCAGGACCAAATCGAATAGGAGCATCACAATCTTTCGCTTTCTCCAGGAACACGAAATCCACTTCCGGATTTCGTTCACTGATCACGACCGGCGTCTCCGCTTTAATAATCCCGGCTTTTTCGTACGCAATTTTTTCAAGTGAATCCCCCAGAATATCGCTGTGATCCCAGCCGATATTGGTTATCAAAGATAAAATCGGGGAAATGACGTTGGTGGAATCAAGACGGCCGCCCAAGCCTACCTCTATAATCGCTATATCGACCTTCTGGCGGGCGAAATAGTCGAAAGCCAGGCCAACAGTCACTTCAAAAAAAGAAGGGCTTAAATCTTCTATAAATGCTTTGTGCTGCCCGACAAAGTCCGCCACCTCCTCCTCGGGTATGGGAAATCCGTCGATGCGAATCCTTTCCGTAAAGGATTTAAGATGTGGAGAGGTGTACAGACCAGTCCGGTAACCTGCTGACTGCAGAACCGCAGCCAGTAAATGGGAGGAACTTCCCTTGCCGTTGGTTCCTCCCACATGGATGGTTTTGAATTTTTCCTGAGGATTTCCCAGGTATTCGCAAAGCCGGATGGTATTTTCCAGCCCTGGCTTGAGTGCTTTGGCGCCTACTCGGTGAAATACCGGTAACTGGGCATACAAATACCCAATGGCTTCCGAATACGTCATTCAGCGAATTAATTGGCCCTGATATTGATCGTATAAGTTCCCGTTGAAATGGGCGGGGCCGAAGAAGCCTTGGGAACAAGCTGCAGTTTATAGACCTGCTGTTTATAAAATTCGGTAACGGTCGGACTCACACGGGTTTCTCTTACCCGGACATTGATGACGTCCCCTTTATCGTCTACTTTAATTTCGAACACGATTTTTCCGCTTTCCCCGGAGTTATCCTGGGCAATGCGGTTACTGGCCAGACGCCAGCCCGCCATATTCAGGGAAACACCAGAACCTGTTCCGCCGGGCGTTCCGTAAAATTGCTTGGCATTGATATCCCCGTCGGGATTACCCTTATCTCCTACGCCGGAGGCATCATCGCCATTGTTATTTCCTCCCGTACCGGCCGCCTTTCCGACGGTGCCGTTGCTGCCCCCGGAGCCGGACCGCTTGAAAAGAGCGTTCGGATCGACTTTCTCCACTTTGGCGACGGGTTCCGCTTTTGGGGGAGCGGGAGTCGGTTTAGGAGCGGTAGCCTCCACCTTTTTTGGTTCGGCCTTTTCAGGTACTGAAACCGGGCTTTCCAGTTTACTGGCAATATCCGGCTTTTCGGTGACCACTTTACTGGGTTTTGCCTCCTCGATCTTCGGAACCGGGGTCACCGGCGTTTTTTCAACTCGGGGCGTCGTAGTGATTTTGGGATTGGGTTTATCTTCCGCCCGCTTCACCTCCTCCTTATTTTTCGAATCGCTGGCTTTATTATAGGTCTGTATATTGCCGCTGCCGATCAGGTCGTTTCCGAAATTGACCTCCACTAAATCGATCGGGGGAGGCTGAGGAACCGATTGCCAGAGCCGGATATAAAGCAGCAGGAAAAACAGCATTGCGCAGATCGCAAACGATACGGCGAGGGCCGTAACCCGGTATTCGTTTTCGTTTTCCAGTGTGATTCGGTTCATCTGCAACTCTCTTTTGCCAATAACGGATGGAATGGTGTTCTCTATTGTTTCCCGAAGGCAAAAATATAACGATTACCAGTATTTTAAGGTTCAGAACAAAAAAAGCAGCTCAATTGCTGCTTTCTCGAACCTATTTGAATGACAGTCAGTGCTTTTTCATGATCCAGGGTCGGGAGCCTGAATATTTGGCGATGGCGCCCAGAGAAGCCAGGACCTCTTCCCGATCGTTGGAACCCAATGCGGCCACTTTGATCAGCTCTCCTTTTCGTACGGTCGGCAGAATGAAGGCGGAGGTAAACCCTTTCCGATACAGGGAACGAACGAGTCGTTTCGCATTCCGTTTACTGGCAAAACTTCCGGCAATCGCCATATACTGGAAGTCGGGTGAAGCCGTCGTCAGAACCGGTTTAACGGCATCGACCGGGTTACTGGTTGTGACTGGAGCAGGAACTGGAGCTACTACTGGAGCCGGAGCCGCTTCGACAGAAGCCGGCGGTAAAGCCGGAGACACCTTTTCCGGTGAAACTTCCGCTTTCGCCACCGGTTTTTCGACCGGAGCCGGAGCGGCTTCCTCCCGGTTCATAAAAACTTCAAACGGGTTCAGGCTGCTGAAAGCCTGGGAGGTGGACCGGTTGACGGTCATGAAACTCATCACACCCAGCGATCCGATCACCAGGATGGCGGCTGCCCACTGAAGGTAATTCCGCCCAGTGGAGACCGGCATTTTCCGAACCAACGGCTCGGCCGTTTCGGCCGGAACCAGGACCTCCTCCAGCGGCTCCAGTTCCTCGACCGGAAGCTCCGCTATTGGTTCAGTCACGGAAGCCAGATGCGCTTCGATGGCCTGAAAACCGTACGATTCGCCCTGGAAATTATGTCGCAGTTCGGGATCGAACTGAAGTTTCCCTTCCTCATTCTCGGAAAACAGCCCCACTCCTTCCACCGCAAAACTTCCCTGGGTCCGTAACTGCTGTTTCAGCTCTTCCACAAAGGCCCGGACTCCCTGCAGAACTTCCTCCCGCGTCAGCTCCTCATGAAGCATCATGTAGTTGACCAGCAGGCCGTCGTCCAGTTTCAGCGCTTCGTTGAACGCAATTTTCTTCCGGGGAGGAAAGTATTGCCCTGAGGATTCACTGAAGGTAGCCGGCACAGAATGCAGGATGAAACCGCCCAGTTCCGGAACGACGATGCAGTCGTATTGATACAAAAGCTTTTTCAGGTAATCCGATACAGCTACCATAGTACTCAAGGGTTGTGGTGGTGTCAGAAGGAGTAAGACAATCCTCCGAGAAAGTTAAGCCCTTGCTGTGGATAATACAAATAGCGCTGATAATTACCGCCGAAAATGTTATTCAACGAAACAAAAGCTGAAACCTGTTTTCCTAAGAAATAGTCAATTTTCAGGTTCATATCCCAGATGGGTTTCAGCGTAAAAACCTGCCCTGAAACGAAATTTTTGTTTTGCATTCCCTGGTAATGGTACAAATCCGCCGTCACGAATAATTTTTTATTGACGATGACCGAATTGGACCATGACCCCGAAATGGTCGGGCGGCTCCATGCCGCTTCCATCCGGCTCAGGCTGTAGTCATAGAAGTTGGCCCGCAGCGTCGACCGGAAGAAATCTTTAAAGGTATAGCCGATCTGCCCGGAGATCGTCAGGACCTGCGCCCGGTTGCTGTCATAGACTACAAAAAACTTGGAGGTGTCGGGCCAGGTGTTGTTGAACCCGTAAAAATTCCGGTACCGGGCATAGGAAACCTTTCCCTCGTAGGAAAAACCACCGCCCAGTTCGCCCTTGCTCCCGCCATACAGATCCCAGGTTTTCTCCGTATTCGCCAGAACCACCTTAGGCGCCAGCCAGCGGTTTTCCGTCAGGAACGTCCGCAGGGTATTTCGATTGATGTCTCCGTCGACCCCCGCAAAAAAGTGAATATTCCCGGCCGGCACTATATCCAGATCGAGAACCGGAAAAGCCCGCGTACGGTTGATATTCTGCCGTTTATCAGACTCGTTCACGGCGTTTACCCCGGCCGTAATGGTGAGAAAGGAGGTAGAATATTTGAAAGTCGGCTTGACCCGGAACAGATTGCGGTTATCCACCGGCCCGTCGGTTCGCTGGGTCACAAAGGCATCGGCAGCAAAAAGGGCGACCAGACTTTCCGAAATCCCGACCGAACCTTTCAGGTTGGTGCCCCAGTCGAACTCCGACGCATCGTAGTTGTCCCGGAAGGTGGTAATCCCCGTTTTCAGGGAATAATCGATGTTTTTCTCCGGATCGACGTTTTCGATTCCCACGCGGAATTGGGTGGTATTCAGCCGCTGTTTGATGGTTTCCCGGTCGATTTCGCGGGGCCGACGGTAGCCGTAGAAATAAAAAACATCCCGGTCATAGGCCAAGTTGGCGGAAAGTTTGAAGGCATCGGTCTGGTAATAGCCGTTCAGTTTCAGCCGGTTTTCACTCGTTGCGGAGTTTTTCCCGTCCACCGGCCCCAGAGAAGAGGACAGATGGCGGAAGGAACCGTCCACCGAAATGTTTTCCTGAACCTGACCGCTTCCGAAAGCTTCCCCGTAAAAAGAGCCGTAATTCCCGGCCCCGGCCTTGATGTAGTTATTGAACAGGGATTGCTGTTCCGCCTGGGCGGCCGGGATGTCGAGGGCCACCGGGGATAGTTTGGGATCCCCCACCGTCAGCGTCCGGTCGTTAAATTCATAGGTCAGTTTCCGCTGGTCGCTGGAAGGCTTGACGGAGGGTATTTTGTTGAAAAGCCGGTTGGCGGGCGGCAATTCGATTTTTCGATTTTTTTCAATGGTGATTTCCTGATCGTCTACTTCCCCTTCCCGAACCGGCGGGGTGGTCGGTCGCTGGGTTTGCTGGGCCACCGTTCCGAATGGTCCGAGCAACAGACAGCCGGCGAAGACCGGTATCCAGGCGTATTTACCGATAAGACATTTCGGCTTTATCATGAAGAGTTGACTTTTCTGATTAATTGCGGTTGTCCAGGGCACTGAGTTTCTGCTTGGCTTCGGTTACGATTTCCGGATTTTCGGCATTTTCGATGATCGAGTTCAGAACGGCCTTCGCCTGGGCGATTTCGTTCTGGGCCACATTGTTGTCGGCGACGAGGATAAATGCTTTGCCTTTCCAGTACTCAGATTGAGTGAAGTCGGAATTGAAACGGAGCAGAACGTCGATGGACTCCTTGTGCTTTTTCGACCGGTACAGAATGTCCCCGATCCAGAAGTTGGCTTCCGCTCCCTGCTCATCCTTCGCCAGAGCGATGGTTTTTTCAAATTCCGTGGTCGCCTGTTTGTAGTCCCCCTTCGCGTAAAACACCTTGCCGAGCATCAACTGGGCGCGGTTCTGGGCTCCGGGAATTACGTTACCGATGGTCAGAACTTCCCGGGCGGCAATCAGGGTGGAGTCGTAGTTGCCCGTAGCATAGTACGTTTCCATCAGACCGATCTGGGCCGAAGCCTGCTCGTTCTTGCTGTTCGACTGGCTCAGCACCGTCCGGTAGTTGCGGATGGCGCGCGGATAATTCTTTTGCTGACGTTCCACCTCCCCGGCGCGGGCTGCGGCCCGGGTTACGAATTCCGATTTATTGTCTGACATGACCAGGTAGTAATACCGCAGGGCATTGGTCGGATCCCCCGAACGGAAATAGGAATCCGCCAGATAGTACCGGGCTTCGTAAACCAGGGGGCTTCCGGCATTATCCTCGATAAATTGAAGGAGAGCGTTCACAGCCTGAGGATATTTCTCATTGAAATATAGGCTTTTAGCGTTTTCATACTCAACCTTTTGTACATCCGTACTGCCCGGGTTGCTTTTCTTGTAGGAAGACAGAACACTGCTGAACTCTTCCGAACGGCCGGCATCACTCAGGGCATTCTGCAAACCCAGCAGGGCGCCCGAAGCCGAGGGGCTGCCCCCGAATTCCTGGAGAATTCGCCGATAGTCCTGGATCGCCTGTTCATACGTCTGAAGGTTGGAATACGCCGTCGCCCGTTTCAGAAGGGCGGCAGGAATCAGGTAACTTTTCGGCTTTTCATTGATCAGCCGGGAAAACCCCCGAATCGAAGTCTGGTACGAGCCTTTCTCGAAATCCACGTTGGCCGCCTGATATAAGGCATCATCGGCATAACGGGAGTTCGGGAACTGGGTGAGCAGTTTTTCAAACTGCGCCCGGGCCTCCACGTCCCGCTCCATAAAAGCGAGAATTACCCCTTTCTGAAAAGTGGCATAGTCACGGTCGATACGGCCCTGGGCAATGGCCTGGTCATAATACCGCATCGCTTCGTTATAGTTCTTGTTGGCGAAGTAGCTGTCGGCCACCCGAACCGTCGCATCTTCGATGGCCTGTTTATCCTGACTGCCGGATTTGCTGATGAAATCCCGGAAATAAGTTACCGCCTGGGCGTAGTTCTTTTTATTGTAGGAAGCATAGCCGAGGGCATACAAACTCTTGCCCTGTAATTCGGCCGACGGCGTTTTCAGGACCTGCTGATACAGGGGTATGGCTTCGTCGTACTTTCGCAGGGCCGAGTAGGTTTCGGCCTTCCAGAAAAGCGCGCTGTTCCGCAGGTCGTTATCCACCGGGGCCTGAAGCGATTTATCGAAGTTGGCAATAGCCTCGGCATACCGCTCCGCGTTGAAATCATTGACGGCCTGGTTA
Organism: Larkinella soli; assembly: GCF_003703975.1. Taxonomy (GTDB): domain Bacteria; phylum Bacteroidota; class Bacteroidia; order Cytophagales; family Spirosomataceae; genus Larkinella; species Larkinella soli. The sequence goes on from NZ_QTJY01000001.1 coordinate 96,344, forward strand.
TAGGTAATTCGCTGATAGGAAGCGTTGATCCGGGGGGTCCGGCGTTTCAGGCGCTCGATGTAGGAGATGGCCGCCGTGTAATTATTCGAAGAGAAGTAGGCCTCACTCAACAATTCATTGGCCTCATTCTCAAAGCGGCTGTCCGGGTAGCGACGCAGAAAATCGGTAAACTCCTTCACGGCATCTCCCCCATTGTTCAGGTCGAGCTGGAGCTTGGCATGATTGAACGCCGACTCCTCCTGAATGGGTTTATTGAAGCCCAGCCGGGCGGCCTGGTCAAAGGCGTTCAGGGCAAAGGAGGGGTTTTGGGTCTGCAGGTAACTGATTCCCAGCCGGTAGGCCGAATATTGGGCGACGGTATCCTTCCCGGCCGAAACGTTTTTCAGGGCGTTGATGGCCCCGGCATAGTCGCCGGTTTTAAACAGGGCGTCGCCATACCGGAACTGGACGGCCGCCGGCACACTTCTCCCCTTCGTATTACTATATAGTTTATAGTAGCTGGCGGCTTTGGCATAATCAGCCTTTTTATAGAAAACTTCGGCAGTGAACAGAGCCACTTCGGCCATCGGGCCGGTATTGGTCCGATTCCGCTGAAGAAGCGGCTGGGCGTAGCTCAGAAGTTCATCGTACCGACCGGCTTTATACAGGGACTGGACGATCCAGTTCGGGACCTCGTTCTGGTAGGTGGGGTTCTTTTCCACCCGACGGAAATCCGAAAGCGCTTCCGTAAAATTGCCAAGCCGGAAATTGATGACGCCGGCATAATAGGAAGCCGAAGCCGCCTGTTCAAGACCGGGGTCCTGCTTGATCTGGTTCAAAAGCGGAAGCGCCTGCCGCAGATCCTGCTTGGAATAATAGGCCATCGCCAGCAGGTATTTGCTTTCCGCCTGCTTCGTCGAATTCTGGTTTTGCCGGATGGCTTTTTCCAGGTAGGTGATGGAGCGGTCGAAGTCGCCTTTGTCGAAATAATACTTCCCGAGGTCGCCGTAAAGCAGGTTCGCCTTCGGATGCTCGCGGTGGCTTTTCACAAACCGGTCCACCTGGACCTCCGCTTCCGGAATATCCATATACAGGCCGGAAAGGGCAATGTAATATTCGGCGGTAACGGCATCCGGATCATTGGCAGACTGGATCGGTTTTTTCCGGTCGAGGTACTGCATGAATTCCTGACGGGCTGCCGCGTAATTATTCTTCTCAAACCATTCCATCCCGTTCCGGAAATGAACTTCCGGTTCGGTATGGCCCAAAGTCCGCTGGGCCGTTGCCGTCAGGGACAGCGTTGAACAGGTGATCAGAACCGATAATCGGAATGCTTTTCCAAACAGGGTCGGACGCATACGTTGGGGATGAACAGATTTTCTATATCGTAGTTACCTTATTACTTTTGTAAGATAAGCGGGTCGGCTTTCTACCATCAAAAAACGAAAGTACACGCATTTCCGTATGAAAAAAAATCATTGGCTTTTCTTTTTACTCTGGTTACCCAGCCTCGCCATAGCGGGCCCTTCGGCGGCAAAAACCGACCAAACGGCCCCATTTGCGGCCCCTGCACCGATCAGTTACGTGCTGTCGATGCCCCAGCCGCAGACGCATTATTTTGAAATAGAGATGCGGGTTTCGGCTCCGACCGCCCTGACGGATCAGGCCGGTAACGGTTATATCGATATTAAAATGCCAGTTTGGACACCCGGTTCCTACCTGATCCGGGAATATGCCAAAAATGTGGAAGGTTTCCGGGCCCAGGCCGGCGATCGGATGGTCCGGTCGGAAAAAATCCGGAAGAATACCTGGCGGGTGTACACCAAAGAAGAATCCCTCGTGATCCAGTATCGGGTTTATGCCTATGAGCTGACCGTCCGGACGAGCTTCCTCGACCAGTCCCACGGTTACCTGAACGGCGCGAGTCTTTTTATGTATGTCGATCCTCTCCGCAACCAGCCCCACCGGCTGACGGTCCAGCCCTTTAAGGACTGGAAAAAGATATCGACCGCGCTGCCCGCCGTCGCCGGGCAGGCGAACACCTACGAAGCTTCCGATTACGACGTTCTGGTGGATTCTCCCATGGAGATCGGTAACCACGAGGTGCTGACCTTTACCGCTGCCGGTGTGCCGCATACGGTGGCCATGTACGGCGAAAAAATCTATAACTCGACCCGGCTGGCCGAAGATATGAAGCGGGTCTGCGAAACCGCTGCGACGGTGATCGGTGAGCACCCCTGTAAGGAATATACCTTTATTGTTCATCAGACCCCGACCGGGGGCGGTGGACTGGAGCACCAGAATTCCACCACGCTTCAGGTAACCCGGGATGCCTTCATCACCGCCAGGGCGTATCAGAATTTTTTAAGCCTGGTGGCTCATGAATATTTTCATCTCTGGAACGTCAAACGGATTCGCCCCAAAGCGCTCGGTCCGTTCGATTATGAGAATGAGAACTATACCCACCTGCTCTGGGTCGCCGAGGGCATTACCAGCTTTTACCAGAACTATATCCTCCGCCGGGCCGGTTTCACGACCGCCGACGAGTACCTTCGCAACTTCGCCTATGAAATCAGCGGGATTGAAAACCTGCCGGGCACCCAGGTGCAGTCGGTGGCCGAAGCGAGCTGGGACGCCTGGATTAAATATTACCGGCCGAACGAAAATTCGGTGAACAGCACCGTCTCGTATTACAGCAAGGGGAGCGTGCTCGGGGGCTTACTCAACCTGTCTATCCTTCAGAGTACGGGGGGTAGAAACAACCTGGACGACGTTCTCCGGCTCTTGTACGATACCTATTATAAGAAATTGAAACGCGGGTTTACCGACGAGGAATTTCAGCAGGCGGTGGAAAAAGTAGCCGGGCGGAAGATGGACGACTTTTTCCAGAAATATGTTTTCGGAACCGAAAAGATCGATTACAATGGCTTCCTGAACCCGGTCGGCTTGCGGATGGTAGATGCCAGCGCCGGCAAACAGGACCCGTATCTGGGGGCAATAACGAAACTGACGGAGGGAAAACTGATCGTTTCGGCGGTGCGCCGGGACTCCCCGGCCTGGAACGAGGGAATCAACGTGAACGACGAAATTCTGGCGGTGGGCGGCCTGCGGGCCGGTGCCGACCTGGAAAAACAGCTGGCCACCTACAAACCGGGGGATTCGGTTGAATTTACGGTCAATCGGGGCGGGTACATCAAAAACTTGACGGTCAAGCTGACCGGAAATCCGCTGGCGGCTTTCCGGATTGAACCGGTTTCCAGTCCGACGCCGGAACAGCGGGCCCTGTATGCCCGGTGGCTGTATCTCAAAACCACCTGACCCGAATCGGGAGTGGTGTTACCAATCCAGCTCATGCCGCTGCATGGATTCGGTAAAGTCGTTGTGCATCTGCCGGAAGCGTTCGTCGACCCGAAGCAGGAAGGGTTCATCGATCAAACGGATAACGTCCTCTTCCGAGGCTATCTCCATTTCACTGATTTTATAGGTCTGTTCGTAAAGGCCCGTTTCAATCTTGAGAATGTATTTGCCGTTCCAGCTATAGAGGCCAATCCGAAATGTTGGATGAGAAATATCTTTAATATACCGCATTTCGTTAAAATTTAACACTGTTAGGCAATGATATTATTGCCGATTTCGCAACGCATGTTCCAATGGCGGAATAAAGGTAGTTCAATTTTCCGGATCCTTCCGCTGCTGATCCTGATCGTTTCGGCCTGCTCGGATCAGGATCGGGAAGATTCTGTCCGGTTTTTCCAGCGGGCCAACCGGACTTTTCAGACCGGGGAATACCGGGAAGCCATCAAATTTTATAATGAAGCGCTGGAGAAAAACCCGAACTTTGCGGACGCTTATAATAACCGGGGTTTGGCAAAATACCGCATCGGCGACCGGCAGGGAGCGCTGGAGGATTATACCAGGGCCATTGAAGAAGATCCGAAGTTTTGGCAGGCTTACTTCAATCGATCGGAAGTCCGGCTCGATCAGAACGACCTGAGCGGAAGCCTCGATGACCTCGATCGTAGTCAGTCGGCCTACAGGGATTCGTCCTTCTATTATGTACGGGTTGGAGACGTTCGGGTGCGACAGAACAACCTGCCGGCGGCCCAGGCGGCCTACGAGCAGGCGCTCCGGCTTCAGCCCGCCAACGCCGATGCCCTGACGAACCGGGGTGTTCTGTTTTTTAACCAGAAACAGTTCGACCTGGCCCGGAAAGATTTTGAGCAGGCTCTCAAGGTCAACCCCCGGCAGGATTTTGCACTCAACAACCTCAGCCTGATCCTGATGCGGGAAGGAAAAAACCGGGAAGCGCTCGAATTGATCGAGAAAGCCCTCCAGACCCGGCCGGCCCAGCCGTATTATCTCAATAACAAGGGTTATCTGCTTTTGCAGAGCGGCAAAGACGAGGAAGGGGTGCAATTGATCCGGCAATCACTGAAACTGGATGATGCCAATGGCTGGGCGCACCGGAATCTGGGTCTATACCACCTTCGGAGGAATGAAATCGATCTGGCGCTGGCGGCATTCAAAACCGCCGAAAAGCTGGACCCGGCGGTGGAACATATCTATGCTTACCTGGGATCGGCTTACCAGAAATCCGGCCAGTTCGACTTGGCCTGCCGAATCTGGGCCACCGGCCAGACCGCGGGCGACGACCTGGCAAAAACCTTCCGAAGCCGGTATTGCCGTTAATCGTCCGCAGGGAAGGCTTTTCGAATAAGGGATTTGTAATCCCTGAACCGCGCGGCATTCTCCCGACGGTCAGTTTCGATTTCGAGTAAGGCGGGGCCTTCTCCTTCCGGATAGAATTCTCCCAGCGCGGCTTTTAGGGAAGGAAAATCCGACACCCTCCGGTAACGAATACGGGCATCCCGGGCTGTGTTCTCCGCCGAAAGCGGCTGGCTGGTTTCAAAAAAGACATCGAGTTCCGGCTGGCCGGCCGGTCCGTCGATGATCCGGAAGATGTTACCCCCGTGATTATTCAGAAGGACAATCCGGAGGTTTTTGGGTATCAGGTTGTTCCAGAGGGCATTGCGGTCATAAAAAAACGCCACGTCCCCGATCAGGACGGTCACGATTTTATCCGTCGCCAGGGCTGCTCCGACGGCCGTGCTCAGGCAGCCGTCGATGCCGCTGGTTCCCCGGTTGGCAAAGACCTCGATGTTCCGCCGGGTTTCCAGCCCGCAAAAATTGGCATACCGCACCGGCATACTGTTGGCAAGATGCAGCTGACTTCCTTCCGGCAGGGCATCCAGCACCCTGCGGACGGCGGCCCATTCGTGGAACTGATCTTCCGGGACCAGGAACTGGTTGAGGGTCCGCTGAGCTAATCGGTCGGCGCTCTGCCACGCTTCCTGATACCCGGCTTCCCAGACTTCCTCTTCATTGCCGACAAAGTGCTGGAAATCAATATCCGAAAAGAGCTTTTGGAAAAACGAAACCGGGTGGTGCGGAATCTGGGTCGTCAGAGACTGGAACGGATCGGCGAGCCGGTCGTGGGGCTGAATATGCCAGTGCCGCCTGGGCCGGTATTTCCGAAGAAAAAGCTTGAACGATTTGGAAAGGAATGATTTACCGATAGTAACAAGGAGGTCCGGCTGAAGACGTTCGGGCAGCGACCCGCCGGTGGTGCTCAGGAAAAGGTCGTGCTGGGAGATGAATTCACCGTTCTGTCCCAGATTGGAAATAATGTCACCAAGAACCGGAATCCGCCATTCACCGCTGATTTTCTCCAGAATTTCCAATAGGGCCGGATCGTACGGTCCCTGCCCCACGGCAATCAGTTTTCGTTCCGCAGATTCCCACTCTTCCTGAAGCCGGTGCCAGACCTCGGGCGGCAGGCCCGGTTCTGCCGGAAGGCGGTCGATGATCCGTGCCGGGCCGAACCGAAAGGTTTCTTCCGAAGTAGGATAAAGGGGTTCCCGGAGCGGAATATTGATGTGTACCGGCCCGAATGGAGGTATCAGAGTAAGGTTCAGGGCCTCGTTCCCGATGCGCTCGGAAAACCAGGTGGCGTCAGGATGGGTAAAGTCGGAGGGAAATTCAAAACCCTGTTTGACGTGCTGCCCGAAAATACCAGATTGGAAGATGGTCTGACCGTCCTGCTGGTGAATCCATTCTTTCGGCCGGTCGGCCGTCAGGACCAGCAGCGGGATTTCCTGAAAATAAGCCTCCGCCACGGCCGGGGCCAGATTATAAACCGCACTGCCCGAGGTACATACGACAATAACAGGCTTTCGGGTCTGTTGTGCCAGCCCAAGGGCAATAAAACCGGCGGAGCGTTCATCGGCTACGACCCGGCAGTGCATTTTGGGATGGCGGGCCAGGGCAAGGGTCAGCGGGGCGCTCCGGGAACCCGGAGAAATGACGGCATTGGTAACGCCTTTCCGGACGCACAATTCCACTACATTCAGAACGGCCTGGTGAATCGCCACGAAGGGAAAGGGATCAAAAAAAGTTCGCAGGGAGAAAACCGGTCGGACGCCTGAAAATCCTGCGCCACCTGCGTTTGCCCGCTGCGAACTTTAAAAAATGGAACAACTATCCTAAATAAGTCTTCAGCGCTTTGGAACGGGAAGTGTGACGCAGACGGCGGATGGCTTTTTCCTTGATCTGCCGGACACGTTCCCGGGTCAGGTTGAATTTTTCCCCGATTTCCTCCAGCGTCATGGCGTGTTCACCGTTCAGCCCGAAATAAAGCGTGATCACATCGGCCTCCCGCTGGGTCAGCGTGGAGAGCGCCCGTTGCACTTCTTTCCGGAGCGAATCGTTGATCAGGCCGGAATCCGGCTTGTCTTCCCCATCGTTTTCAAGAACGTCGAGCAGGCTGTTTTCCTCACCCTGCACGAACGGAGCATCCATCGACACGTGGCGGCCTGAAATCTTCAGGGTATCGACCACTTCGGCGGCAGAAATCTCCAGCACGGCAGCGAGTTCTTCCGGTGACGGCTCCCGCTCAAACTTCTGTTCCAGATCCGAGAAGGTCTTTGAAATTTTGTTCAGAGAACCGACCCGGTTCAGCGGAAGGCGCACAATCCGCGACTGCTCGGCCAGGGCCTGCAGGATCGACTGGCGAATCCACCATACGGCATACGAAATGAATTTGAAACCGCGGGTTTCGTCGAACCGCTGTGCCGCCTTGATCAGTCCCAGGTTGCCTTCATTGATCAGGTCACCCAGAGAAAGACCCTGGTTCTGGTACTGCTTGGCGACGGAAACGACAAAACGGAGGTTGGCTTTGGTCAGCCGCTCCAGGGAAAGTTGATCCCCCTCCCGAATTTTCTGTGCCAGCTGTACCTCTTCATCAGGGGTCAGCAGATCCACTTTACCGATCTCCTGGAGGTACTTGTCCAGGGACTGGCTTTCGCGGTTGGTAATCTGTTTTGATATCTTTAGCTGTCTCATGTACTGGATACCGCACGACGGCGGCCCGGTTTAATCCACCCGTACCGACGTCTGTCGGTCGTTACGGTTTAATTGGTTAACGAAATCAGGACTTGATTCTGTACACAAAAAAACAACAAATCAGGCCGGATTTTTGTTCACCGGTTTCGGCAGCATCACCTTCCTCGAAAGGCGGTATTTTCCGGTTTTTTTGTCCACATCGATCAATTTTACCCGGACTTCCTCGCCTACTTCCAAGACCCCGTCCATGGTTTCCAGCCGCTCCCACTTGATCTCGGAAATGTGCAATAAACCGTCTTTTCCCGGGAGGAATTCGACGAACGCTCCAAACGGCATGATGGTCTTGACCTTGCCGTCATAAATTTCACCGACTTCCGGAACCGCCACGATCCCGCGAACCCGGGAAACCGCCTTGTCCATCCCTTCCTGATTGGTAGAGAAAATGTTGACGAAACCGGCATTGTCCTTCTCTTCGATGACGATCGTCGTACCGGACTCTTTCTGGATTTCCTGAACGACCTTCCCGCCCGGCCCGATCACGGCGCCGATGAATTCGCGGTCGATCTTGATGGTAACGGCCCGCGGAGCGTGCGGTTTGAGATCCGGACGCGGAGCTTCCAGGGCCTTCTTCATTTCGTTCAGGATATGCAGACGACCCGCCCGGGCCTGATCCAGCGCTTCGGCCAGCACCTCGTAGGAAAGGCCGTCGACCTTGATGTCCATCTGGCAGGCCGTAATCCCTTTCTCGGTCCCGGTCACTTTGAAGTCCATGTCTCCGAGGTGATCTTCATCACCCAGGATGTCGGACAGAACGGCGTATTTGCCGGCATTGTCCGTGATCAGTCCCATGGCAATCCCGGCGACGGGAGCCTTGATTTTTACTCCGGCATCCATCAGGGCCAGCGCACCGGCACAGACGGTTGCCATCGACGAGGAGCCGTTGGATTCCAGAATATCCGAAACCACCCGGATCGTATACGGGTTCTCCGCATCGACCGGCATGACCTTTTTCAGGGAGCGGTGAGCCAGGTTACCGTGTCCGATTTCCCGACGACCCGGACCCCGGTTCGGTTTTACCTCACCCGTCGAAAAGCCGGGGAAGTTGTAGTGCAGCAGAAATTTGGAATAGCCCTGGTACATGGCCTGATCGACGATCTGTTCGTCCATCTTCGTGCCGAGCGTCACCGTCGTAAGGGATTGCGTTTCTCCCCGGGTAAATACCGCCGATCCGTGAGCCGAAGGCAGGTAATCCACATCGCAGTTGATCGGACGGATCTGGTCGAGCTTCCGGCCGTCGAGCCGGTACCGTTCATCGAGAACCAGCCGGCGGGAGGCTTCCCACTGAACGTCGTGAAAATAGGTTTTCGCCAGGGATAGTTTCAGCGGATCCGCTTCCGTTCCTTCCGGGAACAGGGATGCCTTGAATTCCTCGAATACGGCCTTGAACGATTCGCTGCGTACCTTCTTGTTCTGGTTGGCCTGCATGGCGACGGCATACACCTTGTCGTAGGTCTGCTGACGCACCAGCCGGCGCAGTTCTTCGTCGTGATTTTCGTGGCTGTAGATGCGCTTCTGTTGTTTGCCCGCGGCCGCTTCCAGTTCTTTCTGAACGCGGCATTGGATTTTGATCACTTCATGCGCCACTTTAAGGGCTTCGACGACCTCCTGTTCGGAGCATTCGCTCATTTCGCCCTCTACCATACAGATATCTTTTTCCGTCGCACCGACGATCAGGTCCAGGGTCGCCCGTTCCAGTTCGGAGGTCTTCGGATTGACTTTATATTCGCCGTCGATTTTGGCCACGCGGACTTCGGAGATCGGGCCGTTGAACGGAATATCGGACACTGCCAGGGCCGAGGAAGCGGCCAGTGCGGCCAGCGCATCCGGAAGCACCTCGCTGTCGGCCGAAATCAGGGAGATCATCACCTGCGTATCCGCATGGTAATCTTCCGGGAAAATCGGACGCAGCACCCGGTCGACCAGGCGGCTGATCAGGACTTCGTGATCGGACAACCTGCCTTCCCGGCGCTGAAAGCTCCCGGGAATCCGGCCGGCGGCCGCAAATTTTTCCTGATAATCAACGGATAAGGGCAGAAAATCGACGCCTTCCTTGGCTTCTTTGCTGGATACGACCGTTGCGAGCAACATCGTATCGCCCAGACGAACTACAACCGAACCGTCAGCCTGGCGGGCCAGTTTTCCGGATTCTATCGTAATCGTACGTCCGTCAGGGAGTTCAATGGATTGGGAGATGATTTGTGACATAATACTTTTTAAAACACACAACAGCTTTCTTCTTACTTGCTAAACCGCATTTTTTTATTCTCGCCGACCGCTTTCCAGTAGATCGTCCGTTCCTGATGGTTACAGACACCAACATAAAATCAGGGAACCTGTTTGACGGGGTTCCCTGATTTCGCAAATTTCGATTACTTCCGCAGATTCAGATCCGCAATAATGGCCCGGTAACGGGAAATATCTTTCTTCATCAGATAATCCAGCAGCCGCCGGCGCTTTCCTACCAGTTTCAGCAGGCCCAGGCGGGTACCGTAATCATGCTTGTGTTTTTTCAGATGCTCTGTCAGGTGGTTGATCCGGTACGTGAACAGTGCAATCTGAGATTCGGCCGACCCAGAATCATCCGGAGCTTTCTTAAAACCCTGGGCAGCAAAGATTTCTTGCTTTTTCTCGGTATTTAAATACATCGTCAGACAGCTAATAATAGTTGAAAAATTTGAATTAAGCGCAAAAATACGATATTTATTCTTACGAAAGGAAAACAGGGGCGGGAATATTTCACACCATGGCGGTCTCCCGGCGCTCGGAACGGCGTTTTTCGAAGCGTTTTTTCATCCGGTCCCACCAGATGATATAGACGTCCTTATCGAACAGCCGGGAGTCGTTCCGGGCCTGTTTCATCAGATATAGACCGATGGGCAGCAGCAGCACGTTGGCCAACCACGCCCCGACGGGTACCCACACCAAACCGTCTTTGGCGTACTTGTCCCCGGTCAGCGTCAGGACGTACAGGAGGATGAAGAAAAGGATCGAGACCAGCACGGGCACACCGAAGCCGCCTTTCTTGATGATGGCCCCGAGCGGTGCCCCGATCAGGAACATGATGAAACAGGAAATGGCCTGGGTAAATTTATGGTGACTCTCCAGCTCATACCGGAAAACGGTTTTCTCCTTTTCCTTCAGATAGGTGTCATTGGATTCCGCATAGGAAAGCATATTCCGGGCCTGGGCCAGCGCGGCATCGGCCAGTTCGGTCCGGTTGCGGGCATCGGTGCGTTTAGCCAGGAGCGAATCGATCCATTGGCCTTCCTTCACGGGTTTGACGGCCGGAACCGCCGGCGCCTTGAACTGGTAATTATAGTACTGGCGCGAGGTCGAAGCCACCGACTTCCGCGAGGTGTTCAGTTCTTTTTTCAGCGAATCGGACAAAAAGGCCAGTTCGTTGAGATTCTTCATGTACTCGTGATATTCGAACTGCTGTTCGTCGGTCCGTTTCAGCCCGAACGACTCCAGGCTGATTCTCAGCTTATAATGCTGAAATCCATTCCGGAGGAATTTGGCCAGTTTGTTCTGGGGACCGCTGCTGGCGTAGGAAACCGTCCCGCTGGTATTGTCGGTATATTCGGTATAGTCGTTCCCGTTATACAGCTCAAAAATCAGGTACTGCTTGTCGGGCGTGGTGAACATCCGGCCCGAATCGGCGAGGATGATCTCCCGATTGCCGGTTTCCAGGCCGCTTTCCTGGTGCTTATAAATAACCATGCCTTTCAGAGTCACCCCGTCCGGCATCTTTTTATCCACCTTGATGCTGTACCCCGGCAGGTCGTTGTAAAAAATTCCTTCCTTCAGGTTCAGCGTGGCTTTGGCCGATTTGATGTCCCAGAGCAGGCTATATCCTTTCAGGTTGGCCCAGGGCGCCACCTTATTATTAAACCAGAAGGAAAAGAGGGCAATCCCCGCGGCTACGACCAGGATGGGGCGCAGGGCCCGGGTCAGGGAAATCCCGGCGCTTTTGAGGGCCGTAAGTTCAAAGAATTCACCGAGGTTGCCGAAGGTCATCAGCGAAGAAAGCAGGACCGCCAGCGGCAGGGCCACCGGTATAGTTATCAGACTAAAATAGAAGATAATTCGGGCAAAAACCGTCAGCTCGATGTCTTTGGAAACGAACTGATCGATGTAGAACATCATCAGCCGCATCAGGAAGATAAAAATCACCACACAAAGCGTCAGTACGAACGGCCCCCAGAAAGACTTCAGTACGAGCTTATCAATTTTCTTCATTCGGCGGAACGGGTCAACTCCCCACGATCTCTTTCAATTTGTCAATTAAACCGTTCCAGAGGGATTTAAGTTCGTCGGCGTCGGCGTTGGTGGAGTAGTCGGTGATGCGGAGAAAGGTGGACTGGGTCAGTTCGCTGACGTCGACCCGGAAGTCGATGTAGTTATGCTCACTCTGCATATCGGACCCATTCAGAAACTCAAATCGTACACTCTTGTTCTGCCGCATGGAGACCTGCCGGGCCAGATGGCTTTCGTTATCCCAGAAAAAATCATAGATGTGATCCGGACGGATGTTGACTTTGCTGGCAAACCACTGAGAGAGCCCGGAGGCAGTGCTGATATAGGGAAATAGAACTTTGGGAGAGGCTCTCAGTTCATATTCCGCGATAAATTTAAACTTCTCCATATCAGAAAAAGAAAAGAGGGTATGCGGCAAAGGTAGCAGAATTTTGATACGCAACTCAACATGTATGTTGGAGATACTATTTTTTTCCCTACTTTTGTGGCATCAAATCCGGCGGGGTAGCTCAGATGGTTAGAGCGCAGGATTCATAACCCTGAGGTCACGGGTTCGATTCCCGTCCCCGCTACCAATTCGACCCAAAGCTCTGCATCGTCAGGGCTTTTTCCGTTTTCGGAACTTCCTGATTCTGACCGCTCTCTGCCTGCTTATGACCAAAAAAGCCGTCCGCCCCCTCCCCGGTTATCTCTACTCGCTGGACATTCTGAGGGGACTGGCGGCACTGGCCATCGTGTTCTTCCACTGGCGCCACTTCTTCTATACCTGCCGAACCGCCGACGGCTTCCGCCCGGCCGCGCAACCCCTTTACCGGATTTTTGGCTTTTTTTATGAACAGGGCGATCAGGCCGTCGACTTTTTTTTCAGCCTCTCCGGATTCATCTTTTTCTGGCTTTACGCGGATCGCATCCGGTCCCGGGAAACCAGTTTCCGGACGTTTGTCATCCTGCGAATTTCCAGACTGTATCCGTTACATCTTATCACCCTCCTGCTGGTCCTGATCCTTCAGTTGATCTATGTCTCCCGCACGGGATGCTTCCTGATCTATCCGGCCAACGATCTTTATCATTTTATCCTTCACCTTTTTTTTGCCTCGAACTGGGGCATTCAGGAGGCCTTCTCGTTCAATGGCCCGGTCTGGTCCGTTTCGGTGGAAGTCTTTCTATATCTGCTCTTTTTTGCCGTGTGCCGGTCCCGGCTGGATTCTCGGGTCATGCTGGTCTTTCTGGCGCTGGCAGGTTTTGCGGCCTATAACCGCCTGGGGTGGAGCGTCGGCCAGGGCATGCTGTCCTTCTTTGCGGGCGGCCTGACGTTCCGGCTTTTCAGAGCCATTTTGAACCGGTTCAAAAGGCGGCTTCCGGTTCCTGAACTGGCCGTGTTAACACTGTTAGCCTGGATCATTGGCCTCACCGTCAAGCCTTTGCCTTTTGACCTTGCTCAGGCTCCCTTCCTCCCCGGTTTACCGCCTGCGGTGTTCAGCAAGCTTAAATTTTTGCAGGAAGTGAGCGGTTCCCTCTACACGAAGGTGATATTATTTCCGCTGACGATCCTTTTCCTGGCCCTCTGGGAGAAACGGTCCGGGATCGATTTCCGAAAACCGGCGATCCTGGGCCATCTGAGTTATGCGTCCTACCTGCTCCATTTTCCCCTCCAGTTTCTAAGCATCCTTTTCTTTCGAAAAACCGACGGCACGAACGACCTGTTCACGGCACCCTGGTTTCTGTTTCTCTTCTTCCTTGTCCTCATCGGATTAAGCCTTCTGTCCTACCGGTTTATCGAAACGCCCCTGCAAAACCGGATCCGGCAGAAATTTTTATCACCTAATCCGAAATAAACGGAATCAAAACCCTAATTCATGCACCAAAATCTCCGATTCTTTCAAAACGATCGGAATTATGCACGGTTTTTGATACCTGTTTTCCGGACATCGATACAGTTTTTCCGGCAACTTTGTGGTACAACTAAACGCTCTCTTCAGGAATTTTTTACGGATCCTCTTTCTGGCCCTTACCCTCCCGGTGGCATGGGCGCAAACGGGTTCCGAACGCTTCAGGCACCTGACCACCAATGAAGGGCTTTCCCAGAACAACGTTACTTTCATCCGGCAGGACAGCCGGGGCTTCATGTGGTTCGGCACCCTGGACGGTCTGAACCGCTTCGACGGCTATTCCTATGTCGTGTTCCGCAATGACCCTGAAAACCCCCATTCGCTGAGTCACAATTATATCCGGACCATTTTCGAAGATAAAAAAGGCACCCTGTGGGTGGGGACGGACGACGGTGGACTGAGCCGCCTGGACCGGAAAACCGAACGGTTTACCAACTATACCAACCGACCTAATGACTCTAAGAGTTTGAGTCACAACCAGGTCCGGGCCATTGCCGAAGACTCCCAGGGCCGGCTCTGGATCGGAACGTACGGGGGCGGCCTCAACCGATTCGATCCGGCCACCCAGACCTTTACCCGTTTTAACCAGACGAACGGCCCCGGCAGCCTGAGCAACGACCACATCACCGACCTGAAGGTGGACCGGAAAGGGCGGATCTGGGTCGGTACGTACGGGGGCGGTCTCAACCTGCTCGACCTCCAGACCGGGACCTTCCGCCATTTTCTGAACAACCCGGCCTCCGAACAATCGCTCAGCAACAACGCCGTAACCGACCTGTTCCTCGATTCCAAAGGCAGACTGTGGGTCGCTACGGAAGGTGGGGGCGTCAACCTGCTCAACCCGGACGAAAAGTCGTTTATCCGGTACCGTCACCACCCTTCAGATCGCAATTCCGTGTGCCACGACGACGTCATCGTAATGGAAGAAGACGGCCGGGGCAATATCTGGATGGGAACCCGAAACGGGGGCATCAGCCTCCTGCACCCCGATCTCCGCCGTTTTACCCATTTCCCGTATGACGAAAACAAACCGGACGGTCTGAACAACGGCTCGATTTATGCCATTGAACGGGACAAGTCGGGAAACATGTGGGTCGGCACCTACAGTGGCGGAGTCAATTTCTACGACCACGAACCCCGGAAATTCAGCCTGTTCCAAAAGAATAAATTCAATCCCAACAGCCTCAGTAACAATAATATCCTTGCCATTACCGAAGACCATCAGGGGAACCTGTGGCTGGGCACCGACGGGGGCGGCCTCAACCGATATTCGCCGACGCAGGACCGGTTTACCCATTTCCTCCATCAGCCCGGCCAATTCCGCAGCATCGGAAGCAACTACGTCATGAGCGTTTATGAGGACCGGCACCGGAATCTGTGGACCGGAAATTACAAGGGGGGCCTGAGCCTGCTCAAAAACGGGACCGGTGAATTTGTAAATTACAAGATGGGCGGGGATGCCGGCTTTTTATGCCAGGAGAGCATCATCACCATTCTCGAAGATGACAATGAGGACCTCTGGCTCGGTACGATCGGAGCCGGTATCTGTCGTTTCGAGAAAAAAACCGGTAAGTTTTACCATTTCATGCCGGACCCCAACCGCCCGGGAAGCATCAGCCACGGCTTCGTCCGGTCCATGTACTTCGATCGTTCAGGAACGCTTTGGGTCGGCACCGAAGGGGGCGGCCTCAACCGATTCCATGCGGAAAGCGGCACCTTTACCTGGTATCGCAACCAGCCCGGAAACCTCAAAAGCATCAGCAACAACCTGGTCAACTGCCTTTTTGAGGACAGCCGTGGCCGGCTCTGGATCGGAACCAACGGCGGACTGAACCAGTTCGACACTGACCGCCGTCAGTTCACCGTATTCCGGCAAAAGGATGGTTTGCCGAATGAGGTCATCCAGGCGATTGCCGAAGACGGGCAGGGGAATTTGTGGCTGAGTACCAACAAGGGCCTCTGCCGGTTTAATCCCGATACCCGAACGGTGATGTCGTACAGCGTCGAGGATGGGTTACAGGGTAATTCCTTCAACCGGTCGGCGGCCTACCGAAGCCGGGCCGGACAGTTGTTTTTCGGCGGCACGAACGGTCTGAATGCGTTCTTCCCCGACCGGATTCGGAAAAATGGGGCCTTCCCTCCCGTCCGGCTCACCAGCTTTCTGGTGATGAACAAACCGGTTACCCCCGGCGACGAAGGGTCTCCGCTGCGGGAAAGCATCGCCGAAGCCAAAGAAATCACCCTGGACTACGAACAGGCCATATTTTCGCTGGAATTTGCTGCCCTGAACTACTCCCAGCCGGAAAAAACGCAATATTCCTATCGGTTGGAGAACTTCGACCCGGACTGGAACTACATCGGCAACAAACGGGTGGCTACCTACACGCACCTCGACCCTGGCACCTATACCTTCCGCGTCCGGGCCTCGAATAACGACGGCGCCTGGAACGACCAGAGTACATCCATACGGATTGTTATCCTTCCTCCTTTCTATATGACCTGGTGGTTCCGCACGGCGGTTTTCCTGCTCCTAGTCTCCATCGGATACGGTTATTACCGGTTTCGGATGAATGAAATCAACGCCCGCCAGCGATTACTGGAAGGGGAAGTAAACGAGCGGACCCGGGAGATCAGCCTCCAGAAAGAGGAACTCCAGACGCAGGCCGAACACCTTCAGGCGCTGAACGAAGAACTGAATGAACAGCGGGTTCAGGAACAGCAGGCCCGGGAGGAAGCCGAAAAGGCCAACAAGGCAAAAAGCGTCTTTCTGGCCATGATGAGCCACGAAATCCGGACTCCCATGAACGGGGTCCTCGGCATGGCCTATCTGCTCCAGGAAACGGAACTGTCGGAAGAACAGCGCGAATATGTGGAAACGGTTCTTCAGTGCGGAGTCAACCTCCTCGGGGTCATCAACGACATCCTGGACTTCTCGAAAATCGAATCGGGCAGCATGGAGCTGGAATACCACGATGTCGACCTGCGCCATTGCGTCGAGGACGTCCTCGACCTGTTCGCCGGGAAGGCCGCCAAATCCGGTATCGACCTGGTCTACAAGATCGATCATCAGGTTCCCAACAACATCATCGGCGACAGCCTTCGTCTGCGCCAGATCCTGATCAACCTGGTCGGAAACGCCATCAAATTTACCAGTGAAGGGGAGGTTTACGTAGAAATTGCCCTCGGCAGCCGGCCGACGGATCAGGACCTGGAACTTGTTTTCCGGGTGCGCGATACCGGGATCGGGATCCCCCAGGACAAGCTTCAACGGCTGTTCAAAGCGTTCTCCCAGGTCGATTCGTCCATGACCCGGAAATACGGCGGGACGGGTCTGGGCCTGGTCATCAGCGACCGGCTGGTTTCGCTCATGGGCGGCAGCATCTCCGTCGAGAGTCAGGAAGGGGTCGGCACCACATTCACGTTCTCCATCCAGTGTCAGGTCAGCCAGGAAGCCCGCCGGCAATATGTCCTGTTCAATACGGCCGGAAACGAAGGAAAGCGCGTACTGATCGTGGACGACAACCAGACCAACCTCACCATCCTGAAAAGCCAGCTGGAGCAATGGAAGCTGGTTCCGATCACGGCCTCCTCGGGCGATGAAGCGCTCCGGCTGCTGGTTTCGGAGTCTCCGCTGCACCTGGTCATTACGGATATGCATATGCCGCAGATGAACGGCGTTCAGCTGGCGAAGGTCATCCGGGAGGAGGCTCCCCACCTGCCGATCATGCTCCTGAGTTCGGTTGGAGAAGAAAGCCGTAAGAACTATCCTGACCTGTTTTCGGCCATTCTGACGAAACCGGTCAAGCAGCAGCAGTTATTTGATCTGGTCCAGAAACAGCTCAAACAGCCCGGCGATACGAAAGTCAACGCCCCGAAACCGGTCCAGCATCTCCTGTCCGAGGATTTCGCGGTGGAGAATCCCCTGAAAATTCTGGTGGCGGAAGACTATCCGGCCAATCAGAAGCTCATCCTGAACGTCCTTTCCAAACTTGGATATCAGCCCCATCTGGCCCAGAACGGACAGGAGGTGCTGACGCTGATGCAGCACCAGTTCTATCAGGTGATTCTGATGGATGTCCAGATGCCCGAAGTAAACGGGCTGGAAGCCACGACCCTGATCCGGCAGCAGTCCGGGGTGCAGCCGGTGATCATTGCCATGACCGCCAACGCCATGAAAGAAGATCAGGAAGAATGCCTGCGCGTGGGAATGGACGATTACCTGTCGAAGCCGATCCTTCTGGAAGAATTGAAAAAATCGCTGCGGAAAGCCGCCCAGCACTGGAAAAGAAACGCCCTGGTTTGAACCGGTCCGGGTCAATGGAGGATTTCAAAGACCAGCTGCTTCAGAATTTCCCCTTCGGACAAGGTCGGCGCATTGATTCCCTTCGACAACGCATCGGCCCGCCGGATGGAATGAATGGCCCCCGCCACCTTCCATAAGGGATAGGCCCGGGCCGTCTGAAGATAATCTTTCACAAAAAACGGGTTGACCCCGAGCGTAGCCGCCAGGCTCTTTTCCGACTGGTCGCGGGACGCCTGGACCATCAGCACTTTGGAAAAGAACTGGTAAAGCAGGATCAGCATGGGCGGCAATGGGTTATCTTTCGGATTCCGGCTGAAATAATCCACGATCCGGTTGGCCTTTACCACATCCCGCTGGGTCAGGGCTTTCTGTAGCTCGAAAATGTTGTATTCCTTACTGATACCGACCAGGCGCTCCACCGTTTCGGCGCTGATTTCTTCCTCAACCTTCAGGTTGATCAGGATTTTGTCGATTTCCCCGGCCAGCCGTTTCAGGTCGTTGCCGATGTAATCGAAAAGCATCTGGATGGCTTTCAGGCTGATTTTCGCGCCCTGCTGCCGGCAATACTCCCCAATCCAGTCGGGCACCTTGTTGTCATACAGCTTTTTGGACTGGATCAGCACCCCCTTCTGCCCGAAGGCTTTGGCCAGCCCCTTCCGCTCGTCGAACGGCCCGGTATGGCAAAGCACCAGGATCGTGGACGGCAGGGGTGATTTGGCATACTCCTCCAGCAGGGATTGGGCGGCTTTTTCCCCGAATCCGTTGATCTGCTGCGCTTCCTTCACGAGCACGAGCTGTCGTTCCGCCATGAAGGGATATCGGCGGGCCATATTCAGAACCGCTCCGACATCGGTATCCTTCCCGAAAACCATAAACTGGTTGAACCCTTTCTCCTGAGCAGGAACTGCCACCTTTTCGATTTCATCCGCAATCGTTTCAATATAATAAGGCTCTTCCCCGTGCAGAAAGTAGAGAGGCTGTAACTCCTTCTTTCGGATCGATTTCAAAACCTGTTCGATGGCGGGTGTCATCACGCTTAGGTATATACGTAAAAGATTATTTCAGGAAGCGCGTCAGGATCAGGCATTTTCCTTCAGGAAAAGGTCCACGTCCTCCTGAAGAAGGGGGAAGAAACGCGAGAAACCGTCCTCAAAAATACGATAGTGAACGGTTAAATCCTCGACGGCGGTATCCAAATGGGAAGGAAAGGCGGTTCGACGGGCCAGCCCTTTCAGCGAACGGTCGATGCCTTCGGGGGAACGGTACCCGGTGAGCCAGTCGTGCCGGATCATGTACTCGGCCATGCGGACGGCCCCGGCGGGAAGCCGGCCCTGATTTCGTCCGATCAGGTCGTAGAACCGGTTTACAAAAACTTCCAGCGGAATGCCCGCGAGGGTGTCGAACCGGAGGGCCAGAAAATGGTCCATAAACACGTCGATGGCCGCCCCGGCGTATTTATGACAGCGGGGCCGGACCACCTTCCGCATTTCTTCAATGATCGGGTGGGCATCGGTAAACGTATCGATCCGGCGGTGCAGGCGCACCCCGGCCAGCACACCCTCCGAAAGGCCATGCCTCGGGTGCGCCGGATTCCCCTTGATGAAATCGGCGATAAAATTCCCGATGATCAACCCCTCGTCCGGACCGGCCAGGTACGCATGTGCCAGAATATTCATTCGCTATAGGTGCGGATCTCCCTGAATAAAAGCGGCTTCAAAACCTTCGGAGGGCTGGTAGGAAACCACCTCCACCCCGAACTTCCGGAGAAATTCAACCCCCTCATCCAGTGGAATTCCTTTATACCGTGCGTAGGAATGAAGAAAAACCACCCGGGCGATTTTCATACTGTAAATGATCCGGGCGCAGGCGATGCAGGGCGAAAGCGTCACGAACAGGGTGGCGCCTTCGACCATGGAGCCGTTCTTGGCCGCATACAGAATGGCGTTCTGCTCGGCATGAAGGGCCAGCGAGCAACTCCCCTTGGAATCCCGCGGGCAGCCTACTTCCGGAAACTCCTCGTCGCAGTTATGAGTTCCGGCCGGCGGACCGTTGTACCCGATGGAAATAATGCGGGTATCCCTGGTCAGGACGGCGCCGACCTGGGCCTTGATGCAATGTGACCGCCGGGAAAGGTTGACGGCCAGTTCCATATATATATCGTCGAAGCGCGGTTTCTTCATGGCGGAACGTTACGGTAAACCGCAAAAAAACGAAATATCCGGGAGGATCGGAACTGGTTTCACCCTTATCTTAACCCCCGTTCATTTCCAGGCGCAGCGATCTGGAGATGAGCCAGTCGGGTTTGTTGGTTACCACATTGGCTCTCAACTCGTTCAGCATCGAATACAGGCCGTAGTAGGTCCGGTTGATATAAAGACCATGCTGCGAACCACGAGCCACCTTCGAATTTTTCAGTTCGGGCAGGTTGCCCAGTTCCTCCGCAAACGCATATACCTGATCGAAATATTCGTTATCGCCGAAATCGAAGGTCTGCGTCGCAAACGGCTTGCCCAGCATCACAATCATCTGCTTGAACAGGTCGGTATAAAACGCTTCTTCGCGTGGGTTGTCTTCCGCCACCAGAAATTCCAGATTCCGGAACACTTCCCGGGTGACTTCCTCATCCTCAAGGGTATCGAAGTTGATGAGCCGGAAATAATTTTCGTAAAAGAAATCGGGAATCACTTTCACACAGCCAAAATCGATTACGCCCATCGTCCCGTCGGCCCGCATCAGGAAATTGCCGGGATGCGGATCGGCATGAACCTGCCTTAGTTCGTGAATCTGATAATTGTAGAAGTCCCAGAGGGCCTGCCCGATTCGGTCCCTCACTTCCTGGGTCGGATTCGTCCGCAGAAAATCCTTCAGGTGCAGGCCGTCCAGCCAGTCCATGGTCAGGATGCGTTTGCTGGAAAGCGAGGAATAGTATTTCGGGAAAACCAGGCCGGCAATGTGTCCGCATTGTTCGGATATATAGACCGAACGTTTCAGTTCAAGTTCATAATCCGTTTCCTCCAGCAGTTTGGATTCCACCTCTCCCATATACCGGTCAATGTCCTTTTCGTTGAGGTTCAGCAACCGGACCGCCAGAGGCTTGGCAATCCGAAGGTCCGAGCTGACACTGTCGGCCACTCCGGGATACTGAATCTTGACCGCCAGTTTTTTCCCGTCCTTCCAGGCCTGGTGAACCTGCCCGATGGAAGCCGCATTTTCGGCCGACATCTCGAACCGGTCGAACAGCTGCTGGGGCGTTTTGCCGAAGTAAGTCCGGAACGTCTTGACCACCAGCGGCCCCGACAGGGGCGGTGCCGAATACTGCGACATGGTGAACTTGTCCACGTAGGCCCGGGGCAGGATGTTCCGGTCCATACTCAGCATCTGGGCCATCTTCAGGGCGCTCCCCTTCAGCTCGCTGAGGGCGTCGTAGATGTCCGCAGCGTTATCCTTATGCAGCTCCTCCTTCGGAAGGTCCGGCTGGAGCAGCTTTTTGCTGTAATGCTTCAGGTAATTTCCACCGACTTTCACCCCGGCTTTGACGAACTGACTGGCCCGGGCCACTTTGGTCGTAGGAATATGGTTTTGTTCTTTCATAGGTTGGAACGAACGGAAACCGGTAAGGGATTGTCCGTTACCGGTTCTGATAAATAAATTTAGCCAGATCGAAGAGGGAGTCGAGCGGGGAACGCCCGATCAGGTCGAAGGCGGTATTGACCGATTTTTCAATGGCGGTGTCGGTTTTCTCGAAATTCCGGCTGACGTCATTGATCCAGAAATGAAGGATGAACAGGGTCTGCCCCCAGAGGCCGTCGGCGTATCGGTCGGACAGGAAAGGCCGGGGTTCGACCTCCTTGCTCTCCCGGCCTTCGGCCAGCAAATCCCGAATAAAATCGTAGAAGGCCTCCCGGAACGGTTGCAGGGTGCGGGGGGTGGCTCTTCCCTGTCTTCCCAGCCCGCCGGAGCCCATCCGGTTGCGCGGCAATTGGTCCCGCAGGCGGTTAAAACTGAATACCGCGAAGCTTCGCTGCGATTTCAGCACTTCGATCCAGGTATAATAGAACGCCAGCAGCTTTTCCCGAACGGAATAGGTCTGATAGACAGGATCATTTTCGACCGTTTCGAGGGCCTGACGGAAAAAGGCGAGCCATACGTCGGCCTCGATGCCTTCAAAGGAGGTGTAATGCTCGTAAAATTCGGATTCGGTGATCTTCAGTTTCTTTACAAACTGAAAAACGGAGGGCGGTGGGGTTCCGTGTTCAAGGACGTATTCGGTATACGCCTTACGGATTTTTTCCAGTTTTTCCATACCTCCGAAACGACGCGTTCGACGAAAAAGTTTAGCTTTTCATGTTCACAAACTGGAGTGAAACCTCCTGTACCGACCGCCGAAGCATGGCGATGACTGCCTGTAGCTCATCGATTTTCTTACTGGTAACCCGAACCTGGTCGTCCATGGCCTGAGCGGTGACCCTGGGATTTTCCTCTTTGATCAGCTTTAGAATTTTCCGCTGCAGATCCTTGTCCAGTCCCTGCCTGACTTTCAGTTCTTTCCGCAACTGGTTGCCCGAAGGCTGGGGCTCCGCCGAAAAGTCCAGGCTTCGGCCGTCGATGCCCTGCTTCACGATCCGGCTCAGGAGAATATCCTCCACCGATTTCAGGTTCATGTCATTATCCGTCTGGACGCGGATGCTCGGGGCTTTCTTATCCAGTTCAATGGTGGTTTTGCTGTTCCGCAGGTCGTAACGGTTCGCTATTTCCTTGATCGCTACATTCACTGCGTTATCAAGCGTCTGCAGATCTACCTTACTGACAATATCAAAGGAGGCCATGGTGTCCGGCACGTTTTGGGTGACATTCGGCAACGAATGTAGCCAAGTTCAGCAAAAACGGTACAAAATTTTTCCGAATGGAAGCTTTCAACGGATCAAATTTGCATGTTCACCCAAATAACTATCTACTTTTATGATGAAATCATTTTACCGTCTGATGCTTCTGGTTTTTTGCCTGTCTCCCCTGCCGGCTTTCCCGCAATGCGCACCGCCCGCCCCCAACTGTGCCGGCTGTACACCGGTCGTTTCGGATAATCAGAATCTTTTCTCGGGAACCTGGTGCATTACCGGCCCCTTCAGCAACATCCATATCTTCAATGGAGCCGTCGTTTGCCTTTCCGGTTCGGGTGCTCTCGTCAATTCTTCCCTGAATGGCGGAACGCTGATATACCGGTCGGGAACCCTATCGAACTTCAATGCCGGAGCCGGAACGATCCGGATATTCGGTACGCTTTCCAATCCGGTCAATACCAGTTTCAACGGAGCCAGAATCGTAGTGGAGAGCGGTGGCATTCTGAATATGAACAGTCTGGATGTCAACTGGGAGCTATTCGTCGACGGCGGGGTCGTCAATACCAGTTCGTTGACGCGGGTCAATGGCAGCGGCAGTATCTGCCTGAGCAACCAGGGCCAGATTAATACCCGGTATTTCCAGAACGACAAAGGGAACGGAACCACCGCCCTTGCCGGCCGGGGCTGTATCGCCATTGCGGAGCCACAGCCGTCACAAACCTTTCTGAATCAGCCGCTGACCAGCAGCCCGAACGTTTCGGTCTGTGTCCCCGGAAGTTTCGTCCCCTCCAACCTCCGCGCTGCCACCGTCAACACGCATTGTACCGGCTGCGCTGCGGCCCTGCCGGTCAAACTGGTCAGCTTCAGGGCGGTGGCCCGCCCGCAGGGTGTCCAGCTGAACTGGCAGACGGTTGCCAAGGAGAATCATGCCGGATTCGTGATCGAGCGGAGCCGGATCGCCATCGATTACGCGGCAATCAGCGACTTGCTCCTGCATTCTTTTGGTCAGGAAGGCCCCTATAAACAATACCGTTACGAAGACCGGGAAGCCCTCGAAGGAACGTTTTATTACCGGCTGAGGCAGATAGACCGGGATGGAAAAACCACCTTTTCCCGGCCGGTTTCGGTGACGATGTTGGAGAAGGAAGGCCGGATAACTTTATCACCCAACCCGACCACCCGAATTGCAGACCTTCATTTTGAAAGCATAGAGGAAGGCCTGATCGATCTGACCATAACGGATGTGAACGGTAAGGTCCGATGGAATCAAAGCCGCTACAAACCAGCCGGTACATTCGATATGGCGTTAAACATCAGCACTTTGCCGCCCGGACTTTATTTCATCGGGGTGCAGATGGGACGCCATTTGAACATCCTGAAGATGGTTAAAAAATAATCAGATTCTTTGAATAAAAGCCCCTTGCCGGCGAACCGAATGACAGGGAATCTTCAGCCTCCGGGCCTCTTCCAGCAGCCGGTCCGTCAGCAGGGTTTTGTTGGAATCGTCAAAAATGATGGTTCGGGCCGCCACCCGTCCCCGGATTTGGTCCCAGGTCCGCACTGCATTCCGGCTGACGATCAGAAAATCGATCACCACCGGAATTTTCCAGCCGGTTTTTCGGGGAAGCTTCCGAAGCAGGAGAACGGTTTTCCCGTGGTGGACCAGAAGCGTCATATTTCGGCTCCGGTAAACCGGAAGGCGACCGATGCCGGTTTCCGGTCGGAAAAAAGCCGCCTTTTCAATGCCGAGGCTGTCCCAGGAATTTTGGACATAAAACCGGATTTCCCGACTTTCTTCGGTGAGAGCAGAGGGGGAAATGAGCAGGGCGGTTCGGCCTTCGATGAGACTGATGGTGGACTGATGCGGCACGAAATGCACCATCAGAAGTTGCTGGTGTCGGCGGGACAGCGTAGTCAAAGTCGGAGAAATACAAAGCGGTACGGCGAAAAAAGCCGTCGCTTAGGCCCAGGCTTGCGATCGCCGATAACCGAGAAAAACCGCCGAAATCATCAGACCTATCAAAATCCCCAGTTCGAACGGGGTGATCACCAGTGGTTTGAGCACGGACCCCGGAAGCATTTCCGTCCACCGGACGACCTGATTCAAAAGCCACATGGCGCCAAAAAGCAATTTTCCCACCCCTTCCGCGAGGAAAGGCACCCAGCTGACGACCGGCAGACCGATCGCCAGCACCAGGACGAGGGAAGAAAGCGGAATAATGACCGGATTTGCCAGCCAGAACCAGAGTGGAAACTGGTGAAAATAATAAATCACCAGCGGAAAGGTAAGACACTGGGTCACGAGGGCCGTCGCCGTCAGGTTCCATAGCCAGTCTCCTGCCCGGTTTCGGACCGTAAATAACCGGTAGAGATCATTCTGAAACAGGACCATCCCTCCCACTGCCATAAAAGACAGTTGAAACCCGGCCGAAAACAGGGCAAATGGGTCGAACAGCAGGATGAGAAAGGCGGCCGCGCAAAGGGTATTGAAGGGATGGTGGCTCCGGCCCAACGCCTGACCGGTCAGCACCATCGAAAACATAAGGGCCGACCGCAGCACCGGTGCCGAAAACCCGGTCATCAGGGCATAAAACCATAAAATAGACAGCATCAGGACCGTGAAGACTCCTTTTCCAAACCTTCCCTTCCTGAGAAATCCCAGCACGAACGCCAGGGCCAGATACAAAATACCCACGTGCAGCCCGGAGACCGACAGGACATGGACCGCCCCCGCGGCCGAATAAGCCTGCTGCAATTCCGGATCGATGCGGTCTCTGAGCCCCAGCACCATCGCCTTGACGAAGGCAAATTCATCTCCATGCCCCAAATGGACGGTCAGCAGCGAATCCGCCCAAGCATAGGCCCGGTACGCCAGGGCGGTCAACGCGGAAGGCGGCTGATTTCCCAGAACCCGCACCTCGAACGGCTGAAGGTATTGCTGATGAAAAATTCCCCGAAAGGCCAGAAACCGCTTGTAATTAAATTCCCCGGGATTTAGTGGAGGGTCGATCTCCCGGGGCGCCCCCCGCACCAACCAGCGATCGCCGTAGCGCGGTTTTTGAGGGAAGGTATGATCCATATAAACGATCACCCGACCCGAAGCCGGTTTCCAGCCCTCCCTGGTTCGGGCACGGTTCAACTCCAGTTCCAATCGAATTGTCTTCTTCCGAAATTCCTCCTGTCCCTCAACGACGGCAACATACCCGGTAACCGCTTTCAATTCTAATCCCCTATGATGGGGAGAAAAAGAAAGATTTTTATAATGTGTGAGCAAACAACTTACCGAGGAAAGGGAAAGAAACCCGAAGACGCCGATCAGGAGAAATTGCCGGGTTTGGAAAAGCAACAATAAAGCTATTAGGCTGACTGAAAGGCAGATAAAGGCATGCAAATAAAGTTCTGGTTTAAGATACCAGGCAATAATTCCAACGGCATATGCCACCAGGTATCGGAAAAAGGGATATGAATTCCAGCGAAGCATCAGGCAGGAAAGGCAGAAGGCGGTAACACCATTTTGTAATGCTGAATGCCGCATTCCTCGAACATCGGTCCGACGGCTTTGAAACCGAAGCGGGCATAGAGCGGCATGGCGCTGACCTGAGCATTCAGGTAGATCGATTCGATCGGCTCCGGCTGCTGACTGAAAACATCATCCAGAACCGTTTTCACCAGAGCATGACCGACTCCCTTTCCCCGATAGTCTTTCAACACCGCAAAGCGTTCCAGTTTAACGCCGTAGGAAGTCGTTCGCCAGCGGGCCGTGCCGCAGGGCGTTCCGTCGGAAAGGGCCAGAAAATGACGGCTGGTGGTTTCGAACTCATCATATTCATCTTCGGCCCGGACATTCTGCTCCTTCACAAAAACCTCTTCCCGTATAGAGAAAATGATTTTCAGGTCTTCAGGGCGGTGGGCCGGGAGTACTTCAATCATCTTTCTGTTTTTCTGGATTAAAAGGAAAGAAAACCGTTCCGGCCGGTCAGTACACCAGGAGCCTGCGGGCGGTGGTTTCCTTGTCCGTACTCACTTTAACGATATAATACCCATTCTGCAAGGTACTCAGAGGAATGGTAATCGAAGAACTGGGCGAATCAGTGTACCGCTGGGTTTTCACAATCCTGCCGGCGAGGTCCGTGACCTGAACCAGAAAAGACTGAAAACCGGTAAACAGCACTTCGAGGGTGGTCTGGCTTTGGGCCGGGTTAGGAAACACATTGACCGTCAGCTTCTCGGTTTGCGGCAGGGGCTCCGACGATTTTACTACTCTTTGCCTTCTCGGACTGACCTCGATGACCGCCCGCATCCGGGCTTTCTGGTCCTGGGTAAACAGGTTCATGCAGGCATCGGGCGTGTAATCCAGGTAATTTTCAATCTGATTGCGGGTCCGTACCCCGTTGCAGTTCGAAAACTTTTCGGGGCATTCGGTCGTCTGGTTCGGCCCTTCGGTCGGGGGCGTGTCGTTGCAGTAATCGTTTCCGCAGACGTCGTCTCCCCAGGTATGAATCAGCCCCAGCCAGTGCCCCACTTCATGGGTCGTCGTCCGGCCATACCGATACGTCGGGCTGGTAACGGCTCCGATCTCACTGCCGAAATACCGGTAATCGATGATAACCCCATCGGTCAGTTCGTTTTCCGTCGGGTTGAGGCCGTCATAATTTTCGGCGGCCGGAAACTGCGAGTAGCCGAGGTAATCATTGCGGAGGGTGGTCACCCAGATGTTCAGATACCGGTCGCTAGGCCAGTAGGCGATCTGGGAAAGAAGCAGGTCGTCCCCACTGGAGGCATTATAAACATCGAAACTGGACCGCTGAGGATAATAATGCCGCGTAATGCCGTTGCTGGTGCTGCCGTCCGGGTCGGTTCGGGCGAGGTAAAACTCAATGCCGGTATCGGCGCCGATGGGGTTGGTATTGAAACCCCGGGTATTGGCCATTCGCCGGTAGTCCTCGTTAAGAACCCGAATCTGGGAGGCAATCTGTTCATCCGAAATATTGGAATTCCCGGTGCCGCCGATAAACCCTGAAGAATTGCTATGAACGACGTGGACCACCACGGGAATGCGGTACACCACTTCTCCGACGCGGGCGGAGGGCGCTTGTTCGGACTGCGTCCGGATATAACTTTCAATTTTTTCGTTCAGAAGCCGGCGTTTTTCACTCCGCCGGGGATCCCTGCTTTCCAGGGTCTGTTCTCGAAAAACAATGCCGCATCGCTGCGGAAATGCGGGCGTCTGGGCCGCTGCCATCAGGGTATTCAGCCCCAGCAGCAGGCCCAGAATCACCCGGAAATGTTTATTTTTCCGCCCGTTCATACGCCGTAATAATCTCTTTCACCAGCCGGTGACGCACCACGTCGCGGCCGTCCAGTTCCACGAAACCGATGCCTTTGATGTCTTTCAGAATCTCCACTGCTTCGATCAGGCCGGAGCGCTGGTGTTTGGGTAAGTCGATCTGAGAGCGGTCACCGGTAATGATGGCTTTGGAATTGGGTCCCATCCGGGTCAGGAACATCTTCATCTGCATGGGAGTCGTGTTCTGGGCTTCATCCAGCAGAATAAAGGCGTTGTTGAGTGTCCGGCCCCGCATATACGCCAGCGGAGCGATTTCAATGATCCGGTTTTCGATGTAATATTTCAGCTTTTCAGCCGGAATCATATCGTCCAGGGCGTCGTAGATCGGCCGCAGGTAGGGATCGATCTTCTCTTTGAGGTCGCCGGGCAGAAATCCCAGATTTTCCCCGGCTTCGACCGCCGGGCGGGTAATAATGATCTTACGCGCTTCCTTGTTCTTCAGAGCCCTGACGGCAATCGCCACGGCCGTATAAGTCTTCCCCGTACCGGCCGGACCGACGGCGAACACCAGATCATATTTTTCCGAAACTTCGACCAGCCGCTGCTGATTGGCGGTTTTTGCCCGGACGATCACGCCTTTCGTTCCGTAGACCAGCACCTCGTCGTCGGTCGGCACCACCGCCACCGGTTCGCTTTCCGTATTCCGGAGGTAACTCTGAACGTTTTCGTGCGTGAGTTTGCCGTATTTCTGGTAATGTTCGAGGAGCGAATCCAGAATGTCGGTAATGCGGGAAATCTCCGGGGTCGTGCCTTTGATACGGATTTCGTTACCTCGGGAGATAATCTTGCTCATCGGGAAGGCGGCCGCCACTTCTTTGATGTTGTTGTTCTCAACTCCCAGGAAGTCGATGAGCGACACATTGTCAAGGGTGATTACTTTTTCAACCAAATCTTCGATCACGTTTTAGTGTGTTATTTCGACTGTTTTTCCTTTTTAAATTTAGAGGAATCTTCGTAGTATACAACAAAAATCGGGACTTTTTCTCTCCCGTTCCTCCCAACTTTGTTCAAACACTTCATCATGAATCAGTTGCATTTTTTCTTCGGGACCCCGGGCGGACCTCTGCAGGTGCCGGCCGGAAGGTATTGTCGTTCACCCGTGAACCCGGATCGTCAACACGCGGACAAGGTTACGACGCACGACCCGGAACTGCAAAATGCCGAATGGTAAATTGAAAAAAATAATATTGAAATTTTTTCGGACATCCCCGGCCGAATACCTACTTTACATACAAATACTTAGGCAGCTCAATAACCAATTCGGAACGATTCAGGCATCAAACCGCCGTTTTTTAATATTACGCTGATTGGCTATACTTGCGTTGCACATGGAGAACGGTCGTCCCTATAACCCCAATTTCAGGAAAAACCCCGGACTGCCCCGGGACCGCCGGATGTCCGACGGCGCCAACCAGTATCTGGCACCGACCGGGTTAGGGAAGCTGCCCCCTCAGGCCATTGATCTCGAAGAAGCGGTCCTCGGCGCACTTATGATCGAGAAGGATGCGCTGTCGACGGTCATCGATATTCTGAAGCCGGAAAGCTTTTATAAGGAAGCCAATCAGAAAATCTACAACGCCATCGTCACCCTGTTCGGAAACGCCGAGCCGGTGGATATGCTCACCGTAACGCAGCAGCTGCGCAAAACCGGTGAAATCGAGATGGTGGGCGGAGGTGGTTACATTACCGACCTGACCACCCGGGTTTCCTCGGCCGCCAACATCGAATACCACGCCCGCGTCATTGCCGAAGCCTCCATCAAACGGGCACTGATCGCCGTGGCGACCGAAATCCAGCGCGACGCCTACGAAGATACCACCGACGTCTTCAATCTCCTCGACCGCATCGAGCGGAATATGTTCCAGATTTCGGAATCGAACATCCGGAAAAACTATGCCGACATGGGAACCATCATGCGGCAGGCTCTGGATGAACTGGAACAGAAAAAGAACCTGAAAGACGGCCTGACCGGTGTTCCATCGGGTTTCAGCGCCCTCGACCGGCTGACGTCCGGCTGGCAGCGCTCCGAACTGATCATCCTGGCCGCCCGACCCGGTATGGGAAAAACGGCCTTCGTCGTCAGCGCCCTGCGGAATGCCGCCGTCGACTTCGGACAGGCCGTCGCCATCTTTTCGCTGGAAATGTCGTCGGTGCAGCTCGTGAACCGTCTGATTTCGGCCGAAGCGGAAATCGACAGCGAGAAAATCAAAAAAGGAAATCTGGCGCCCCATGAATGGGCGCAGCTTCACCATAAAATCCAGCGGCTGACGGAAGCCCCCATCTTTATCGACGATACGCCGGCCCTATCGATTCTGGAACTTCGGGCCAAATGCCGTCGTCTGAAAGCCCAGCACGATATTCAGATGGTGGTGATCGATTACCTCCAGCTGATGCAGGGCGATACCTCCGGCCGGACCGGCGGAAACCGTGAACAGGAAATCGCGTCCATTTCGCGGGCGCTTAAAAACCTCGCCAAGGAACTTAACGTTCCGGTGATTGCGCTTTCGCAGCTGAGCCGGGCCGTCGAACAACGCGGAGGAGATAAGAAACCCCAGCTTTCCGACCTTCGGGAATCCGGTTCCATCGAGCAGGATGCCGATATGGTCATCTTCCTTTACCGGCCTGAATATTACGGAATTACGGCCGACGAAGCCGGTAACTCGGTGGCTGGTATCGGAGAAGTCATTCTGGCAAAAAACCGGAGTGGTTCACTCGATACGGTCCAGCTCCGGTTCGTTGGAAAATACACCAAATTTGCGGATCTGGACGGTTATTTCATGCCGCCCCCATCCGGCCCCTCCCCCTTTACGAGCCCGTCCGCCGGGTTCGATACCAATGTAACCGGTTTATCCAGCTTTGAAAACCAGAGCGGGGTTCTGAAAAGCAGGGCCAATACGTTGAATAACCCCAACCAGCCGAACGGCGGCTTCGGCTTTGTCGATCCTACGGCGGAAACTCCTTTTTAATGACCCGGGAAACCAGGTTTCGGCCGGTTTTCCTACCTCCTCCTTTCCAGCAGGGCAATGTTTTCCACATGGTGGGTATGCGGAAACATATCCACCGGCTGCACATCCTTCACCGCATACCCTTCGTCTAAGATCGCCAGGTCGCGGGCCTGGGTGGCGGTGTTGCAGCTAACGTACACGATGCGCTGCGGGTCGGCTTCCAGCAGGTTTCGGGTCACGGCCTCGTCCATCCCGGCGCGGGGCGGGTCGGTAATGACCACATCCGGGCGTCCGTAGCGGTCGAAAAGCCCCGGGGTGAGCAGTTGCTGCATATCGCCGGCCAGGAATTCCGAATTGGTGATGCCGTTGACGGTGGCGTTGATCCGGGCATCTTCCACGGCCGAGTCGACATATTCGATGCCGACCACCTGCCGGGCCTGCCGGGCCACGAAAAGGGCAATGGTTCCGGTGCCGGTATACAGGTCATACACCCGCTCCGAACCGGTCAGCCCCGCCCATTCGCGGGTGATGCGGTAAAGCTGGTAAGCCTGCCCCGCGTTGGTCTGGTAGAAGGATTTCGGGCCGACCCGGAAAGTCAGATCTTCCATCTTTTCTTCAATGTAACCCGGCCCGAATACCGTCTCCACGTCCTGATCCTGATAGGAGTCGTTCATTTTCCGGTTCAGGATATAATGCAGCGAGGTGATCTGAGGAAAGGAAACTCTCAGAAAATCCATCAATTCCTGCAATTCCCGGGGCCGGTCCTCTCCTACCTGGACAATGACCATAACCTGGCCGGTCGAAGCGGTCCGGATGATGACCGTCCGCAGGAAACCGACGTGGGTGTTCAGGTTATACATCGAAAACCCCTTCCGGAAGGCAAATTCCGCGACCGCCAGCCGGATGGCGTTGGACGGGTCCGGTTGAAGGTAGCAATGCCGGATAGGCAGTACCTTGTCAAACCGTTTCGGAATATGAAACCCGACGGCCCGTTTATCGATGGATTGGCCGGAATGCACTTCCTCGTCCGTTAACCAGCGGCCGTCGGCACAGGTATATTCCAGTTTATTCCGGTAATAACGGGTTCCCGCCGAAGGATAAGCCGGACGAATCTCCGGCAATTCCACCTTGCCGATCCGGCTCAGGTGATCGACCACCTGCTGTCGCTTGAAACGGAGCTGCTCCTCATACCGGATGTGCTGCCATTTGCATCCGCCACAGGTTCCGAAATGTTCACAGAACGGCTCGGCCCGGACCGGAGAGAATGAATGAACCCGCTCCACCACGGCTTCGCGATATTGCTTTTTTTTCCGGGTGATCCGGATATCCACGACGTCGCCGGGAGCGGCTACGGGGCCGCCGGTCCGGCCTTCGACAAAGATGATTCCTTCTTCGGTACGAATCAGACACTTGCCTTCGGCGGCCACGTCATCGATCCGAACGCCTTCCAACCAATCCTGTGTTTTATGGGTCTTTCTGGGCATATTCACGCAAAAAATTCTGTAAATTAAGCACTGGATTTTGGATTCATCAACCCTGACTATCCTGAATGAAACAGTTCTATCGGTTTACGGCCCGGTGCGGTTGGTTCGTCTTTTTTTGTTTCGGGATAATTATTCCGGCCTGGGCGACGCATATCGTCGGGGGTGAACTCGAACTGAAACGACTCACCAACCAGGCTCCGTATACGCACCAGATCAACCTGAACCTGTATTTTGACGACCTGAACGGCAACCCTCAGGCCGAAGACCCCACCGTAACCGTGTTCGTTTACCGGAAGGGAGACAATGCTCTCATGGGGTACATCGAATTACCGCAGGTCAGTTCCAGCCTGGTCAACTACACCAAACCCGAATGTGCAATTCCGAGCCTTCGGACCCGGCTCCTGCGTTATAGTTCTCTGTTAACGATGAACCTGGCGTCATTCAATGACCCCGGGGGCTATTATATAGTCTGGGAACGCTGCTGCCGGAACAATGCCATCAGTAATATTCAGAACCCCGGTGCGGCCGGTTCCACCTTTTACCTCGAATTTCCGGCCCAGCAGGCCGCCAACGGTGCAGCCGTCATCAACTCCTCTCCCACCTTCAAACACATTCAGGGCGACTATATCTGTATCAATCAGCCGTTTGCCTTCGATTTCGGAGCCACCGACACGGACGGCGACAGCCTCGCCTACAAGCTGGTGACACCCTATAACGGCTTCAGCACGGCCCGCGAACCCCGTCCGATGGTGGCCACCCCGAGTTCGGCATACCCGGAAGTCCGCTGGGTGAACGGCCTCAATCAGGACCGGGCCATTCCAGGGCCGTCTCCCTTAAGCGTCAACCCCCGCACCGGCCGGCTGACCGTTACGGCCGGGCAGGTGGGGCTGTTCGTCTTCTCGGTTCAGGTGGAGGAATACCGGAATAAACAACGGATCGGACTGGTCCGGCGCGATTTTCAGTTGAAGGTGATCGATTGTCAGAAAAATAACCCGCCCTCGCTGGCAATGCGGCCTTCCGGGGTGGCCGGCTTTTATCAGGAAGGGACGGTTCTGAAATTAAACAACCGGGATGCCAACTGTCTGGACCTGTTCATCACCGACCTGGACGCCAACCAGCGGGTAAAACTGACGGTGCTGAACGGCCCAGCCCAGGGGATTACATTCAGCCCGGAGGAGGTGCTGATCCGGTTGCCGAAAGACACCATCAAAACGCAGGTCTGCTTCGACCGCTGCGTCGGCAACGGCCAACCGGTCAAACTGGCGCTGATCGCCACGGACGAAGGCTGCCCGCAGGGGTTGAAAGACACCCTCGTCGTCACCCTCCAGATGGAACCCGACCCCAACAATAAACCGGACGCGGAAACCAGCCTCCCCGGCAATCAGGCCGGCATTCAGGCCGGTAAAAGCATTCAGTTTCAGGTTACCGGGACGGATGCCGACCAGGATTTGATCACCCTGGAAGCCGTCGGGCGCGGATTTAACCTCGCCCAGGTGGGCATGAGTTTTCAGGCCGTTTCCGGCCAGGGCACGGTGAAGCAACAGTTTCAATGGGCCCCTCAGTGCGCCCAGGTGAAAAACACCGAGTATGTGGTCGATTTTATCGTAACGGATAAACGCTGTAACGGCAATCTGAAGGACACCGTCACCGTTCGACTGAAAGCCGAGCCTGCCACCAGCCGCCCGCCGACGGTTCGGACCACACTTCCCAACCCGGTGGTGAGCCTGACGGTGACGCAAAGCGATAGCATTCCGGCCGCCGTTCGGTTCGATGTGATTGCGGAAGATCGGGACCCTGACATGCTGAACCTGATGGCCGTGGGGCTGGGTTTCGACTGGAAAGCCGTCGGGATGCAGTTCGAGGAGAAAACCGGCCCGAGCCCCCTCCGCTCGGCCTTTGTCTGGCAACCCGGCTGCCGGGTGTTGAACGGGAAGGACAGCGTCAGCTACCAGCTCGATTTTATTGCCCGGGACAACGGCTGCCCGGGCCAGCAGGATACCACCCGGGTTACCTTTATCGTGAAAGACCTCCCCGTCGATTACGACATTTCGATCACGAACATTATGACGGCGAACGGGGACGGTAAAAATGACACGTTTTCGGTTCCGGACCTGCCGGTGGACAACTGCAGCGACCAGTTCCGGCGGGTAGACATCATGAACCGCTGGGGAAAGCCTGTTTTCAGCTCCACCGATCGCCATTTCGTCTGGGACGGAGACAATCTGCCCCCCGGTCAATACTTCTACCAGATCCAGTACACCCGCCGGAGTTATAAGGGCACGATCACCATGTTACGGTAACGAACCGGAAACAAAAAGCCGCCTTTCGAAAGGCGGCTTTTTGTTTTTTAGAACCGGGAAATCAGAAAGGTTTTCTCATAATGTTGGCTCGAATCTCCCCGCCGGGAAACTGGGCCGTGTGCAGATTGACATACAGCCGGCCTTCCATCAGTGCATTTTCCTGATCCTGTTTCAGGGTTGCCCGACCAGAAATGGGGGAAGTCAGGGAGGAAAAAGGAATGATGACCGGACCATTCGTTCCGGGTCCGGTCGGCGACTGGTGGATATGCCCGGCGATCGGCGTAATGCCGGTATAGGTCACATTATAGGTCAACTCTTTGGTGGCCTTGTTGTAGGTACCCGTCATCTGACCCGTTGCTCCGGAGGGCGTCGCCGGGACTTCCTGGGCTCCGTTCAGTGTGCCTTCAAATTCGAGGGTATCGGATTTATCGGGAGCATCTTTATCGGTACAGGAAGAGAACGTCATGGTCGCGACCAGCAAAGCGGACATGAAAAACGCAAAAGTTTTTTTCATAAAACGTGAATGTTAAAATGTTCAGGATTGCATCGCAATAATACTAACTAATCGGAAACTTTTCTGTACCAGGAGCGCGTGCCCGCACAGATAACTGTTCCAATTGTTGAATTGTTGATTGATTGAATGATTGAATGATTGAATGATGGTATGCTTCCCTACGTGGCGGTGCACATTCTATCATTCAATTATTCATTTATTCAACCATCCTAAATTACCCAAACATCGTCCCTCCGGACATAATACAGTCCGTCGTTCCAGAAGACGCGGAGCCAGACGTCCTGGCTGCCGAGGATGTTGACCTTATGGCCGCGGCTGATGACCTCCACGACCGGGGCGGCCGAGGAAGGGTTCCCCCGCAACAGAACCCGATCACGGTTGATGATGCCGGACTGGTAGCGCTCGGGCAGGTTGACGAGCAACAGCAAACCGGTGAAATACAGGAGGATGATGAGCTTGTGTCGCTGGCGGGTCGGCTCGCCTTTCCGGAATTTGACCCAGAAGATTCCGAAGGCGTAGGCCCCGAGAAGCACCAGGGCCAGGGTCACGTACAGGCCGTACTGTTTGTAAAAAAGGTAGAAATAGTTGAGGTCGTCGGTTTCGTAACCCCGAAGGTTGTTTCCGGCGGCAATTTCGTGCATCTTCTTCAGCACCTGTTCATTGGGTCGCCGGTCGAAGTAAACCTGAAGGTAATACAGCAGTTTGGCGATGTCTCCCTGCTTTTCCTGAATGTAAGCCATTTTCAGCAACATCGGGTCCGTCGGAATATACCCACGACCCAGGTGTTGTTCATATACGGTTCCGGCCCGTTCATACTCTCCGGCGGCAAACAGCGAATCGGCCAGCTTCAGGCTTCCGGCAGGCGACTGAGCCTCCGCCCGGATACCGCAGAGTATCAACACAAATGAAAAAAAAAGGCATAATTTAAGACGACTACCTTGCATTATCACGTCAGGAATGGTACTTTTGCATCGCAATTTCGGAAAGGCAAAGCGGCAATGCTCGCTGAATGCAAAATTAACAATTGCCAAATTGTAATTATCCCATTTCGCACTTTCCATCTCGATCTGGTAGCTCAGCTGGTAGAGCAATACACTTTTAATGTATGGGTCCTGGGTTCGAATCCCAGCCGGATCACCAAAATTAAGTTGTTTAGTTGGTTTTTGTCCGGTCGATTTCGGCACATTTCCGCTGCAAACCGATCTGGTAGCTCAGCTGGTAGAGCAATACACTTTTAATGTATGGGTCCTGGGTTCGAATCCCAGCCGGATCACCAAACCTAAGTGACAAGTTGAGAGTTAATCATTTCGGCAGGCGCCCTCGGCCCTTGCCCTCTGGTTAACTCTCAACTTGTTTATGAAAACTCCCCTTCTTTCCCTCATCCTGCTTTTCCTGATGGCTTCCTGCAGCAGTGTGCGGGTGGTCAGCAACGAACCGGCGGAATATTTTGCCCTCAACAATTATAAAACCTTTGCTTTCTCGGATATCGAATCAACCGGGGATATTCCGCAGACCGGTTTTTACCGGTCCCAGGTCGACGCACTGAAGAACGCCGTCTCGCGGCAGCTCGAAACCAAAGGGCTGCGAAGGGTCGAATCGCAGCCGGACCTGCTGGTCAACATTGGGGTTGCCATCGACGAAAAGGTGCAGACCCGGCAGACAAGTCTCCTGACCGACCCTCCGAATTACATCGGCCAGCGCCGGTACACCTGGCGAAGCCGGGAGGTGGAAGTCGGACGGTACAATCAGGGCACCATCGACCTGCATCTGATCGACCGGAGCCGCAACGCGATGGTCTGGCGCGGCATCGTGGAGGGCATCGTACCGGACAAACCGGCCAAACTTCAGAAACGGATCGACGAAAGTATGGAGAAACTTCTGGCGGGGTTATAGACATAAAAAAGGGAATGACGCAACGAGTGCATCATTCCCTTTTATTTTTTCCGAAAAAAAATCAGAACGGCAGTGCGTTGTCGTCGTCTTCGAAAGTCGTGAGCGGCATTTCGCCGTTGCTTTTGGATTCGCTCCGTCGGGAAGGGCCGGATGCGGCCGGGGCGGATGGCTGTTCGGTGCCGTCGGCGGCTTCGATCCGCCAGGCCCGGACGTCGGTATACCAGCGGTCGTTGTATTCCCGGGATTCGATGCTGATGGCGGCCCGGATCGTATCGCCGGGTGCGAAGTTCCTCAGATCTCCCGCTTTCTCGCCCCAGGCCATCAGGCAGACCTGCTTCGGAAACTGATCGATCGTTTCAATGACAAATTGCTGCTTTGTCCAGGCGCCGTTGCGGCCCTGTCCGGTTTGTTCGGGCAAAACTTTAACCAGCTTCCCAATTAATTCCAGTGCCATGATCTGCTTGAATGGTTTTGGCCCGCCGAAAACCGGGTCGGTTCCGGCGGTAAATTAAAAATTGAAGTTACGACTTTTTGCCTTAATTTCCCGTAAAAAACGCAAATAAAACCCCTTTTGTATGAAAATCGGAGTCCTGCTGCATGGCAACGGCGTGTATGACGGAACGGAAATTCACGAAGCGGTGCTAACGCTTCTGGCCCTGGCCGAAGTCGGTGCGGAAACGGTTTGCCTTGCACCCAATATCGATCAGTTCCATGTGGTGAATCACGTGACGGGGGAGGAAATGACCGAAACCCGGAATGTGCTGGTGGAGTCGGCCCGGATTGCCCGGGGTACCATCCGCGACCTGGCTTCCCTGACGTCCGATGAACTGGACGCTCTGGTCATGCCCGGCGGATTCGGGACGGCCAAGAACTTCACCCGGTGGGCATTCGAAGGGCCAAACGGTCCCATATTCGAACCGGTCCGGAAACTGATTGTAGATATGGTCCGTCTGAAGAAGCCGGTAGTCGGTCTTTGTATGAGTCCCACCACCATCGCCAAAGCCCTGGAAGGCAGCGGCATTTCGGCCCACCTGACCGTCGGGACCGACCTGGAGGATTCACCCTATGATATTGCAGGAATTGCCGGAGGCATGGAGTCGCTCGGGCAGAAAGCGGAAATGAAATCGGTGCGGGAAATTCTGGTCGACCACGAGAACCGGATCATCACGGCTCCCTGCTACATGATGGACGCTTCGATTCTGGAAATCCGGGACAACATCAAACAGGCCATCGAACAGATGGTGGCATTGCTGGAACCGGCAGAAACTGCGGCCTAAGCCCAAAAAAACACTGGCTCCTCTGTCGGGAGAAGAGCCAGGTTTGGTGCTAACCTATGATGAGCGGGTCGGTAAAGGACCGCCACAGGGGCGAGTCTGCGTATACCGATAATCCGTTCTAAATCAAGAAAGAGAAAATTGGCCCGGCTATACTCTAAGGCCCAACAATTTTCGCAAAAAATAATACCGCCTTTGTTTTTTCGGGCTGTCTTCCTACTTTTGCATCCACAATTCGCAAAGGGTATGCGAAACGTCCATGTGGTGGAATTGGTAGACACGCCATCTTGAGGGGGTGGTGCCGTAAGGTGTGAGGGTTCGAATCCCTCCGTGGACACGGCTGAAAAGCCCGAAGGTTTACTCCTTCGGGCTTTTTCCGTTGGTGCCCCTCCCCTCCGTGAAATCACCTAAATTTAATTCCATTAAACCCAGCCAATGATTTGCTACTATCGAAATGGTAAGTAACTTTGAGCAGACCACCCGGTAAGCAGCCTGCCTATGGAAAAGATGCCCGCAGTTTATATCGTGGACGATGACGATGAGGATTGTGACCTGGTGATGAAGGCCTTTGCAAAAAGCAATATCCCGTGTCGGATCCGGCTTTTTTCCAACGGGCTGGACCTTTTTCGGACGCTCGAACATACCAGCCCTCCGGAATTCCCCTCCTTTATCCTGCTGGATCTGAACATGCCGATCATGAATGGTTTCGAGACGCTGGAAAAACTCAGGGCCGACTCCAGGTACCGAACCATTCCCGTACTGGTCTTAAGCAGTTCTTCCTACCCGGACGATATCGTTCAGTCGTACGATCTGGGTGGAAATGCCTACCTGAGGAAACCCCATTCGTTCCGGACGCTGGTGGAAATGATCAATCTGACGAGCCAGTACTGGCTGCGATCTGCGCGGACTCCCATTCACCGGCTGAACTGATCAGGCCCTCAGCCTGAATTCCTCCAGAATCCCGTCGATTTGCCGCAGAATAGTCTGGAAATCGTCCGGGCGTGTCGCATAATCCAGTCGATCCACATCGATCACCAGGAGCTTCCCGGCCAAATACCCGGCGACAAACTCCTCGTAGTGGCGGTTCAGGTTAGCCAGGTAGGTTTCGCTGATGGCCTTTTCATACTCCCGCCCGCGTTTCCGTATTTGTTCCTGGAGCTTGGGAATCCCGGCCCGGAGGTAGATCATCAGGTCGGGCGGGCGAACCAGTTCGAGCATATTGTCGAACAGCCTGCGGTACGTCTGATAATCCCGAGGGCTCATCAGTTCGCTTTCGAAGAGGTTTTTGGCAAAGATGTAGGCATCTTCGTAAATCGTTCGATCCTGAACGACATCCCGGCTCGATTCCCTGACTTTCACGACCTGTTCGAACCGGCTGTTCAGAAAGTAGATCTGGAGATTGAACGACCAGCGGGGCATATCTTCATAAAAATCCTTCAGGTAGGGATTCCCCTCGACGGCTTCCATCAGAATTTCCCAGCCGTAATGGACGGCCAGTTGGGTGGCCAGGGTGGTCTTGCCGGCTCCGATGTTCCCTGTTATTGCGATGTGCATACGTTTTCTGAATAGCTTCCGGGTTTCTGGACATCCGGCTCCGCAGCGAAACCGGGAAGGCCGCAGCGGCATCTGCCGTTATCTTTTTGTATCTTTGCGGCATGAAACCGTACCGCGTTTTACTATACTACTGCTATACAACGATTGAAAACCCCGGGCAGTTTCTGGAAGACCACCATCTGCTCTGTCTCCGCCTGAATCTGCTGGGCCGGATCATCGTGGCGGCCGAGGGGCTGAACGGAACCGTATCCGGTCTGGCTGCGGATTGTGAGGAATATATGCGGGTCGTGAAGGCGGACCCAAGATTTGCTTCCCTGGAATTTAAAGTGGAGGAAAACGATACCCACGCCTTTCAGAAACTGCACGTCCGGATAAAGGACGAGATCGTGAATTCCGACCTTCCGGTAGACCCGACCCGGCGGACGGGTATTCACCTGGAGCCGGCCGAATTCCGGAAAATGAAGGAGGAGGAAGACGTCGTCCTGATCGATATGCGGTCAAATTACGAGCATTCGGTCGGGAAATTCAAAGGAGCCGTCACCCTCGATATGGAGAACCTCCGGGAACTGCCGGACCATCTTCACGAAATCGAGCACCTGAAAGACAAAAAGGTCATCACGTACTGCACGGGCGGCATCAAATGCGAAAAAGCCAGCGCTTACCTGCTGGAAAAGGGGTTCCGGAACGTGTACCAGCTGCACGGCGGAATCATCAAATACGGCCTGGAGGAAGGCGGTGAGGATTTCGAAGGCAAATGCTACGTTTTCGACAACCGCGTCGTGGTCGACGTCAACCGCGTCAACCCGACGGTCATTTCCGCCTGCCACCGCTGCGCGAAACCGACCGACCGGATGATCAACTGCGCCAGTCCGGTCTGCAACAACCATGTCCCTCTCTGCGAGGATTGCGGCTGGGCACACCAGGGAACCTGTACCGATGACTGCAAAAACGACCCGCAGCTGCGGGCGTACGACGGCACCGGGTATTATGCCAGGGAAACCCAGGGCTACTCGCCCCTGCTGGGGTACCGCAGCCGAAAAGGTTCCGTGAACATCTGATTACAGGATCTTCTCCATGACGTAATCGTTCATCCAGTACGGTCCGATGGGAACGTCCTCCTCCCGGATCACGGCGAACCCCATCCGTTCATAAAAATGCCGGGCCCGGTTATAACGGTTAACGTTCAGGATCAGCCGCTCCCCGCCTGCCGCCCGGCATTTTTCCGCCGTTTCTTCCAGCAACAGCCGCCCGGTACCTTTGCCCTGTTCCGAGGGTAACACATATATTTTATGAAGTTTATACCGTTCCCCGGCCGCATCCGTTCTGGAATAGGACGCGAATCCGACCGGCTCATGGTCCTGTAAGGCCAGCAGGAACTGGTGACCCTGCCGGGTCATCTGGTCGGCCAGCGATTCGGCCGAATACGTGGCGGTGAACATATATTCGATCTGGTCCGAACTCAGGATATCCCGGTAGGTGGGCTCCCAGATCCTCTCCTGCAGGGCAATAACGGCAGGAATGTCATCGATTGTGGCTTTTCTGAAAACAAGCGGCATAGACTGGGGTTGAATTTTCAGGCCAATGGCCCGTCCGTGGTACCGCTGATCCGATTTTCGGGCCCGGCCGACGAATTTTTGTAACTTTGGTCTCCGCAAATTATGAAAACCTGATTCTTATGTCGGAACATAAACCGTTAATTTTGGTATCGAACGACGACGGCATAACCGCCCACGGCATTCGAA
The DNA here is from genome assembly GCF_003703975.1 of Larkinella soli. Taxonomy (GTDB): domain Bacteria; phylum Bacteroidota; class Bacteroidia; order Cytophagales; family Spirosomataceae; genus Larkinella; species Larkinella soli. Next base: position 138,124 of record NZ_QTJY01000001.1, read on the forward strand.
CTTTAGTAGCTCTGATGAAACAACTGGGTGATGTGGTGGTGGTGGCGCCCAACAGCCCCCAGTCCGGCATGGGCCATGCCATCACGATTGCCTCGCCCCTCCGCCTGTACGAAACCGATATTTTTCCGGGTACGCCCGCTTACGAATGCTCCGGCACCCCGGCCGACTGCGTCAAACTTGCCAAACATTACGTCCTGAAAGACCGTAACCCCGATCTGGTGGTCAGTGGAATCAACCACGGCAGCAACACGTCCATCAGCGTCCTGTACTCCGGAACGATGTCGGCGGCCATCGAAGCCGCCATCGAGGGCATTCCGGCCATCGGATTCTCCCTCTGTGATTATGGCCACGACGCCGACTTCACCCACACCCATGACCATATCCTGAAAATTGCAGGTCATGTGCTGGAACACGGCCTTTCCAAAGGCATTGCCCTGAACGTCAATTTTCCGGCTAAACAGCAGCAACCGATCCGGGAAATCCGCATCTGCCGGCAGGCCGACGCCCGCTGGCAGGAGGTCTTCGACGAACGGCGGGACCCGTACGGTCGCCGGTATTTCTGGATGGCCGGCAATTTCGTCAATCATGATACCGGAAGGGATACCGATGAATTTGCCCTTTCAGAAAACTGTACCGCCGTCGTGCCCTGCCATCTGGACCTGACCGATTATGAAACCATGAAGATCATGAACACCTGGAACATCAACGAGCGCATGGCCGACGACATGGTGACGGGTGGAACTCAAGAAAATCATCGCTAACCCTGGCGCAAACCCTTATGACTCATGGCCTTACTTGGAAACTTACTGAAACGCGGTATTTCGCTGACCAATGTCGTCCGGCGGAAGAAACTGAATCCGCTGAAACTACAGAAAAAGACCTTCGCCAAGCTGATTGCGAAGGCACGGTACACCGAATTCGGGCAGAAATATCATTTTGAAGAAATCCTGAATACCGCCCTGTTTGAAGACGGGAAAGGATTTTACCACCAGTACAAGCAATTCGTTCCCATTTACGACTACAATAAAATCTACCAGGAATGGTGGCAGCACGCCGTAGAGGGAAAAAAGAATGTCTGCTGGCCGGGCCGAGTGAAATATTTTGCCCTTAGTTCGGGGACCTCGGAAGCCGCATCCAAGTATATCCCTGTAACGAAATCCATGTCCCGGGCCATCCAGAAAACCAGCATCCGCCAGATTCTGACTCTGGGACGGTATCAGCACCTCCCCGCCCAACTGTATGAAAAAGGCTTTTTGATGCTGGGCGGCAGCACCAATCTCAACTTCCGCGGGAACCACTTCGAGGGCGACCTGAGCGGCATCACCGCCAGCCAGATTCCGTTCTGGTTTCAGCGGTTTTATAAACCCGGCAAGGACATCGCCCGCGAACGGGACTGGGCGCTGAAGCTGGACGAAATTACCGAACAGGCCGACCAGTGGGACATCGGCTTCGTGGTTGGCGTTCCGGCCTGGATCCAGCTTCTGATGGAAAAAATCATCGCCCACTATAAAGTAAAGAACATCCACGACGTCTGGCCGAACCTGATGGTTTTCTGCCACGGCGGGGTATCCTTCGAACCATATCGGCAGGGATTTGAAAAACTGCTTGGCCGACCCATTTCCTACATCGAGACGTATCTGGCATCCGAAGGGTTCATCGCCTACCAGACGCACCCGGATGCGGAAGGCATGCAACTGGTGCTCGACAACGGCCTTTTCTTTGAATTTATCCCATTTACCGACGAGAACTTCAATGCCGACGGCGAGCTGATCTCCCACCCGCAGACGCTGATGGTGGATGAAGTCGAGGAAGGCAAAGAGTATGCCCTCCTGATTTCGACCTGTGCCGGGGCCTGGCGGTACCTGATCGGGGACACGGTGAAGTTCGTGGACAAAAAACGATGCGAGATCGTCATAACGGGCCGCACCAAGCACTTCCTCAGCCTGTGCGGAGAACACCTATCGGTCGATAACATGAACAAAGCCGTCGAACTCGTCTCCCAGGATCTGGGCATCAATGTCCGGGAATTTACGGTGGCCGGAATCTCCTACGACACGCTGTTCGCCCACCATTGGTATATCGGGACCGATGACCCGATCGATGCCGGCGTCCTGCGGGATAAGATCGACGGCCGACTGAAGGAACTGAACGACGATTATGCCGTGGAACGTCGCCACGCCCTCCGGGATATTTTCGTGACGGTCCTGCCTTCCGCTACTTTTTACAAATGGATGCAGGCTAAGGGTAAAATGGGCGGCCAGCATAAGTTTCCCCGGGTCCTCAAAAAGAATCTGGTGGCCGACTGGGAAGGCTTTTTGAAATCTCAGGGCATCGATGCGGAGTTGGCCCGTTCGGAAAAATTCGAGCCATAAGATGCATCGGAGCCGGACAAAACGAGGAAGCGATTTAAGCCATCGCTTCCTCGTTTTGGTTTCAGGGATTCCTATTGGGTGAGAAACTGCATGACCGGGCCGGAGAGCCGGGTCCAGGCCAGCTGCAGGGCGATGAAAATAAAGACGATCCCGGTCGTCTTGTTGAAGATCGTGACCACCCGGGGTGTAAAAAACCGCTTCAGCTTATGGGCAAAGACGGCCAGACCGGATTCCGTGACGAAAATCCCCAGCAGGCTGGCCATCATGAAGACGTACCGCTCCTGAAACGTATAATGTAGGGATTTGCCGAGATAAGCGGCCAGGGTTACCCAGGTGATGAAGTTGATCGGGTTGATGGCGTTCAGGACGAAGCCGGTGGTGAAATAGTACAGGAAGTTACCGAACCGGGTTTTGGGATAAGCCAGACGTGGAGTCCCTCGGAACAGGTTGGAAAGGCCCATCGCGAAAAGGAGAATCGCTCCGAACACCGTTAAATACACCTCAAATCCTTCGATCTGAGGCAGAAAAGAAGTCCCGAACAGGGCGCAGACCACGAAGATCGCATCACAGACCACCACGCCCAGGGCGATTTTGATGCCGGCCCGGTATCCGTTATCGACACTATTCTGCAACAAGGAAAAAAACACCGTTCCGAAGGTCAGGCAGAGCAGAATGCCGGCCCCGAATCCGTACAGAATCGCTTCAATCATACCCGTTTCAGATCTGTTTCAACCTCGCCACCATCAGAATAGCACAGACGCTGAGTGCATCGGTAATTTCACTGTTCATCACCATCCGGACGGCTTCGGCGAGTGGTACGCGAAGAATCTGGAGCTGCTCGGTTTCTTCGGGTTCATGGTCGCCCTGGACAAGATCTTCCGCAATATACAGGAAACCCTCTTCGTCGGTGGCGGAGTTGGAGGTATGAATGCGACCGATCCGGGTCCAGGTGCGGGCTTCCAGGCCGGTTTCCTCCTTCAGTTCCCGTCGGGCGGATTCGAGCGGGTCGGTCCCGACCGGCGAACCGCCTTCGGGGACTTCCCAGGAGTATTCTTCCAGAGGATAGCGATACTGGCCCACCAGATAAGTGTTGCCGTCCTGATCGATCGGCACAACGGCCACGGCCTTATTCTTAAAACTAACGACGCCGTAGATGCCGGCTGTTCCGGAAGGAGTGACCACCTCTTCGTGTCTGATTTTAATCCAGTTGTTATCGTAAACAACGTTGGAAGTGAGGGTTCTCCAGGGGTTTTCGGTAAACTCCATATAGGCAAAGTTACATAGAAATCGTTAATGCTTTACTACCTTTGCAGGCGAATCGTTCACCGTCGGTTACATGCAGCCTGTTCAGCGCATCAAATACAAATGGGTTTCCGTTTCTCTCGGTCTGAGCCTGCTGCTGATGGTCATCAAGTTTACCGCCTGGTGGCTGACCGCGTCGACGGCGATTCTGACCGATGCTCTGGAGTCCATCATCAATGTCATTGCCAGTGGTTTCGCCCTGTACAGCATTTATCTGTCGGGCCAGCCCCGCGACCGAAACCATCCCTACGGCCATGGCAAGATCGAGTTCTTCTCTTCCGGCTTCGAAGGAGCGCTGATCCTTTCGGCGGGCGTGTTCATTACGGTACAGGCCATTCGATCCTATCTCGACCCGCAGCCCATCACGAATCTGGACTGGGGCCTCTTTCTGATCGGTCTCACCACCCTCGCCAACGCCGGGGTGGGCTGGTTGCTGATCCGAAACGGACAACGGACGCATTCCATTACCCTGGTTGCCGACGGTCGCCACCTCCTCACCGATAGCCTGAGCAGTCTTCTGGTGGTCGTCGGTATCGGGATCATTCTGGTAACCGGCATCACCTGGCTGGACAGTCTGCTGTCCGGAATTCTCTCGCTGGTAATTATCATCAACGGGTTTGGGCTGATCCGCCAGTCGGTGGCCGGTCTTATGGATGAAACCGACCTGGTCCTTCTCCAACGGATCGTCGGGGTCCTTACTCTTCACAAAAAACCGACCTGGATCGACGTCCACAACCTGAGGGCACAGCGGTATGGGGCCGATTCCCACATTGATTGCCACCTGACGTTCCCCTATTACTGGAACCTGGCCCGCACCCACGAAGAAGTTCATGCCTTCGAAAATGTTCTGAAAAAGGAAATCCGGGGAGAAGTGGAAATCTTTATCCATGCGGACCCCTGCCTCCCGGAATGCTGCCGGTATTGCCGCATCGCCGACTGCCCGGTCCGCAGCCAGGCGTTCGAGCAGGATGTCGAGTGGACCGTCGCCAATATTACGACGAACCAAAAACATTTTCTTCCTTCCGCCGAGAAAGGACGGCCCACGAAAAATTCATTTTTTTAGTAAAAAATCCTTAGTAAAAAGTTGACTTGCCTTTACTTTTTTGTAATTTTCGGTGAGAATTTAGTGCTCAGACGAGATACTTAATTCAGGTTGTATTCATAACCAGAAAGGCTGGCTGTTTATTCAAGCCAGCCTTTTTTATTACCTTTCCGTCAGCAGGACCAATTTTCCTGCCCGTTTGCTACCCAAAACCTATAAATACGATGCTTTCCCGCAGAATTTTTCTCCAGCAGATCGGCGCCCTGGCGGCCGCATCCGCTACCCTGCCCGTTCTGGCCGACATCAGCGCCAAAAAACCGTTTTTTGAAATTTCCCTCGCTGAATGGTCGCTTCATAAGGCTTTGTTTGCCAAGAAGATCACGAACCTTGATTTCCCGGAAATTACCCGGAAAGAGTTCGATATCGAGATTGTCGAATATGTCAATCAGTTTTTCAAGGACAAAGCGAAGGATACTACCTATCTGAAAGACCTCCTGACCCGCTGCAAAGACAACGGCATCCGCAACCACCTGATCATGATCGATGCCGAAGGCTACCTCGGCGACACGGATACCGCCAAGCGGAACGAAGCCGTTGAGAACCATAAAAAATGGGTGGAATGCGCCAAATACCTGGGATGTAAAACGATCCGGGTTAATTCCTTCGGGCGCGGAACGGCCGAGGAAGTCGCCCAGGCCGCCGTGGAAGGGCTTGGCAAACTGGGCGAATTCGCAAAAACAATGGGCATCAACGTCATCGTCGAGAACCACGGGAGCTATTCATCCAACGGCCAGTGGCTGACGGGCGTCATGAAGCAGGTAAACATGAAAAACGTCGGAGTTCTGCCGGATTTCGGGAATTTCTGCATCAAACGTAGCGACGGCTCGGAGTGGGGCGGCAAATGTGTCGAGGAGTACGATAAGTATAAGGGCGTGGCCGAGATGATGCCCTTCGCCAAGGGCGTCAGCGCCAAAACCTACGATTTCGACGCGGCCGGCAACTGCGTGGAAACCGACTATAACCGGATGATGAAGATCGTCAAGGACAGCGGTTTTAAAGGAATTGCCGGGATCGAGTTTGAGGGCAGTATGGATGAATACGAAGGCATCCGGAAAACCAAAGCCCTCCTGGAACGCGTCGGGCAGGCAGTTTAGGAATTTAGGGGTAAAGCGTCGAGGGGTTTGGGAGTTTCCAGTTCAACTCCCAAACCCCTCGACGCTTTACCCCTAAACCTTTATAGTTGGGCCGTCGGTTCGCTAATGTGACGGAGGAACTCCTGGCGGGTTAATTCGTCATCCTTGAATTTGCCGCTGTAGTGAACCGTTACGGTCGAACTGTTGACGTCCTGAACCCCCCGCATGCTGACGCAGAGGTGCCGGGCGTCGATGACCACGGCCACATCTTCCGTTTTCAGAACTTTCTTCAGTTCTTTGGCGATCTGAACCGTCAGACGCTCCTGAACCTGAGGCCGTTTGGCAAAATGCTGGACGATCCGGTTCAATTTGGACAAACCGATGACCTTGCCGCTCGAAATGTAGGCCACGTGAGCCTTGCCGAGAATCGGAACGAAATGATGCTCACAGTGGGACTGGACGGTAATTCCCTTTTCGACCAGCATCTCATTATACTGATACTTGTTGTCGAACAGGGTCACCTTCGGTTTATTCACCGGGTTCAGCCCGCTGAAAATTTCCTTCACGTACATTTTGGCCACCCGTTTAGGGGTTCCTTTCAGACTATCGTCCGTCAGGTCGAGGCCAAGGATGTTCATGATTTCACGAAAGTGCTTTTCAATCAGCTCGATCTTGCGATTGTCGTCGATATCGAACGCATCTTCCCGCAGCGGAGTGTCGTAGGAAGAAGCAATATGTTCATCGCCGATCTCGTCGATATTCAGCCCATTCAGAGAACTGTTATACGTTTCATAGCCGTTAGGCTGGATATTCAACGAAGTTCCGTTCGGTTTCATAAAGTCTTATTTTCAAGTCTAAAGATTGGTCAAGCTTGCTGCGAAGGGCGTCGTAGATGACGACGGCAATATTTTCGGCGGTGGGATTTAGGTTCCTGAATTCTTCGGTGTCCAGATTGAGGTTCTTGTGATCGAAACGGGCGGTGACGTTTTCCTGGATCAGGTCGCTGAGGATTTTCATGTCCATGACATAACCCGTTTCAGGATTTACCTCTCCGGTTACCTGAACGAACAGTTCATAATTGTGGCCGTGAAAATGCGGATTATTACACTTGCCGAATACTCTCGCATTCACCTCCTCACTCCAGGCCGGATTATGAAGACGATGAGCCGCATTGAAGTGTTCTTTACGGAACACCGCTACCCTTTTGCTTTCCATGATGAAAAGGCCGGCGAACCAGCCGATGCGATTGATAAATGAGTCCTAACTTAAATGTCGTCAGAAAGGTTGTCTGCAACACACTTAAGCCGTCAAGCGGTAGACAATTGCCGTGGCGCTTTCAGGGAGGTAAATGTGATTACCTGATCGTAACAGACTTTTCTTAAACTTTGTTCAACCTTTATTGGAAAAGATTAAACAAAATGTCGTCACTACTTAGTCAACAGCCCCTGCCGGATTTTGGTTCGGATCACTCAGCACAACTACTGACCGGCCCGCTCCCCTTCGGACCATCGAAAAACCAATTCTTCAATGAGAGACCCATGAAAAAACGAAATAAAACATGGTGGGCGGTTTTTTGGGTTTTCCAGTATATTCATGCTGGAAAACCCGAAAGAGCCGATTCATTCATTTGATTTTTAAAAGTTTTTAAAATGTAAGGAGCAAGGGTTGCCTATTTCTCCTTATCATTGCTCCATCTTTTTTAACCCGATTCCCATGACCCCGACTGCCACCCAAAATCCGCCGAAAAATTATACCGGTCCCCTGCTCATTATCGGTCTCCTTTTTTTCATCTTTGGTTTCGTTACCTGGGTCAATAGCGTCCTGATAGCCTTTTTTAAGGAGGCCTTTCAGCTCAGCACCCTCGGATCGAACCTGGTGGCTTTTGCCTTTTTTATCTCCTATACGCTGATGGCGATCCCGTCGTCCTGGGTGCTGAAGAAAACCGGCTTTAAAAACGGAATGTCCCTGGGTTTGCTGGTGATGGCCGCCGGAACGCTGATCTTTATCCCGGCCGCCAACTCGGTTTCCTACCCCATGTTCCTGGTGGGTTTATTTCTGATCGGAATCGGCCTGACGGTGCTGCAGACTGCTTCCAATCCTTATGTTACCATTCTTGGTCCCCGGGAAAGTGCCGCTCAGCGGATCAGCTTCATGGGCGTTGCCAATAAAATGGCGGGTATCATCAGCCAGTTTATTTTTGGCGGACTGCTCCTGACCGGGGCCAATGCCCTATCGGCCGCCGAAAGCCTTGAAAAAGTGGTCACCCCCTACCTGATCCTGACCGGGGTGCTGGTCGTTCTGGCGCTTCTGATCCGGTTTTCCACCTTGCCGGATGTGTCGGAAGAACAGGAAGATGCCACCGGGGAAACCGCCACCGGCCACGACAGCGTCTGGCAGCACCGGAACCTGGTGCTGGGGGTTGTCGCCATTTTCTGCTATGTCGGGGCGGAGGTGATTGCCGGGGACACCATAATTAATTATGGAAGGGCGCTCGGTTTCAGCAACGAAGAAGCGAAATACTTCACGGCTTACACATTGTATGGAATGCTGGGCGGTTATATCCTGGGGATTTTCCTGATTCCGAAAGTGCTTTCCCAGAAAACCTCCCTTCTGATCGGCTCGATTCTGGGCCTGGTCCTCTCGGTCGGTGCGCTCATGACCAGCGGTTTCACCTCCATTTTATGTGTGGCCCTTCTCGGGATCGCCAACGCACCCATCTGGCCGGCCCTGTGGCCCCTCGCCCTCAATCGTCTCGGACAATTCACCAAAATCGGCTCCGCCCTTCTGATCATGGGCATATCCGGGGGTGCCCTGCTTCCGTTGCTCCACGGCTACCTGACCGATACCGTCAGCCCCCAATGGGCGTATGCCCTGCTCCTGCCCCTGTTTGGGTATATTCTTTATTATGGCGTAAGCGGGAGTAAGAAAACAACCTGGTAGTGGTTTGGTTTTAGTAAGCATATGGCTACTGTCACCGTCTCCACACCCGGCCGGATCTGTCTGTTCGGCGAACACCTCGACTATCTCGGACTGCCCGTCATCGCAGCCGCCATCGATCGGCACATCCGCATCGAAGGCGATGCCCGGAAGGACCAAAACGTAGTGATAAACCTCCCGGACACCGGCAGCCGGGAAGAATTCGAACTAACCGGGGCTCCGCTGGAATATTCAAAAGACCGGGATTACTTTCGCAGCGGGGTCAATATCCTGATGCGGCACGGATACCGGTTCAGCCGTGGGGTAGAATGCGAGGTCCGTGGGACGATCCCCATCAATTCCGGCACCGCCAGTTCCTCGGCCCTGATGGCTTCCTGGATTCATTTTCTGATTCAGATGAGCGATCAGCCCCGGCTTCTCAGCCGTCAGGCCATCGGCCATCTGGCCCATGAAGCGGAAGTAAAGGAGTTTGGAGAACCGGGGGGAATGATGGACCATTATGCCACCGCCATCGGCGACGTGATTTACCTGGAATCCGATCCGGTGATCGAAATCGAGGAGCTGCGGCCTAAACTCGGTGCTTTTGTGCTGGGTGATTCGGGAGAACCGAAAGATACGCTCACCATCCTTGGCCGACTGAATCACGGGGTTAAGGCGATCGTGGAAAAAGTCCGGGCGCTCAATCCCGACTTTTCGTTAGCCACCACCGACCGGCTTGAAATTGAAACTTTCCGGGACAGCCTATCCCCCCTGGAAAACGAACTGCTGGCCGGTACCGTCGCCAACCGTGATATTCTGAGGGAAGCCCGTCAGGTGCTGGAAGCCGCCGACCTTAATCATATCCAACTGGGCAACCTCCTGAACAGCCACCAGAAGAATCTTCGCGAGATCCAACAGGTTTCCACCCCCAAAATTGACCGGATGATCGAGGCCGCTTTAAATGCCGGGGCACTGGGTGCTAAAATCAACGGTTCGGGCGGTGGAGGCTGCATGTTTGCCTACGCACCGGGCCGGGCCGGGGCCGTCGCGGAAGCGATTGAAAGAGAGGGTGCTAAAGCGTATATTATCCACGTAGCCGAAGGAACCCGCGTCATTGAATAAGCCAAAAACGGAGTGAACAATTCCGGTTAAAACGCGGTTGTATTTTCAGGCCGGACATCATAAAAATTGAAGGTTTCGTACCTTTGTCAGGTCTGTTGCAACCGCAAACACCGGCTATGCTTGATCTGGTAACACCACCGTATTCGACCTCCTCCCACGGGAAACCTTCCCGGTACTGCCGTTCACTCACGGAATACTCCCGGCGAAAAACCATCACCGTTCCCATTGGGGATCTTCCCCTCGGCTCCGATTACCCGATTCGGGTGCAGTCGATGACCACCGTCGATACGATGAATACCCTGGGTTCGGTGGAGCAATGCATCCGGATGATCGAAGCCGGATGCGAATACATCCGCATCACCGCCCCGAGCGTCAAGGAGGCTCAGAATCTTGAAAACATCCGAAAGGAGCTTCGCGCCAGAGGGTATACCGTCCCGCTGATCGCCGATATTCACTTTACCCCGAACGCGGCCGAACTGGCGGCCCGGATCGTGGAAAAGGTGCGGATCAACCCCGGGAATTACGCCGACCGGAAGCGTTTCGAAACCATCGAATATACCGATGCCTCGTATGCCGCCGAACTGGACCGCATCCGGGACAAATTTCTGCCGCTGGTCCGGATCTGCAGGGAATACGGAACGGCCATGCGCATCGGCACCAACCACGGTTCGCTTTCGGACCGGATTCTGAGCCGCTACGGCGATACCCCCCTCGGAATGGTCGAATCGGCCCTGGAGTTTCTGCGCATCTGTGAGGACGAAAGGTATTTCAATATCGTCCTGTCCATGAAGTCGAGTAACCCCCAGGTGATGGTGCAGGCCTACCGGCTGCTGGTGCAGCGCCTGGAGGAAGAAGGGATGAAACCCTATCCGCTTCATCTTGGTGTAACCGAGGCCGGCGAAGCCGAAGACGGCCGCATCAAATCGGCGGTCGGGATCGGGACCTTACTGGAGGATGGCCTTGGCGATACGGTCCGGGTTTCCCTGACGGAAGAACCGGAACGGGAAGCGCCGGTTGCCAAAGCCCTGATCGACCGGTACATCCGGCGCGAAGGCCATGCCGGTATTCCGGCCGTCACGCATTATCCGATCGATCCCTTTCAGTATACCCGGCGAAAAACCCACGAAGTCGCCAACTTCGGCGGAATCAATGTCCCACGGGTAATCGCCGACTATTCCGGGATTGAAGTTACCGATCATGAGCAGCTTCGGCCCATCGGCCATTTCTATTTACCCGTTCCGGATAAATGGCGAATGAACGACCTGGGGGCTGATTATCTGTACTGCGGTTCACGGCCGGTTCCGTTCATGCTTCCAAACGGCTTGAAAGGAATCCTGGACTACCCGTCCTGGCTGGCGGTTCCGGATAAGGTGAATACTTTTCCGCTGCTGGATTCGGATACCTACCTGGAAAAAAGACAAAACCCGGCCCTTCTCCATCCGAAACTGAATTTTGTCGGATTACTGACGACAGAATGGTCGGACCGGATGGCCCAGGCCCTCCTTCAGGACCGGAATGTGGTTCTGGTGATCCGGACGGAAAACGAACATGCCCTGGCCGACCTCCGCCGGCTGTATGTCGAACTGATCAACCGGAACATCACCTGCCCGGTAGTGACGCTGCGGAGCTACCCTGACCGACAGGGTGACTCGCTTCAGCTGTATGCGGCCACCGATCTCGGCGGTTTGCTGGTCGACGGTCTGGGCGACGGCGTCTGGCTCGGTACCGAATCACTCGGTGCAGAAGAAGCAAACGAACCTCTGGTGACGGCCGGGCGTTACAACGCTCTTGCATTCGGAATTCTCCAGGCGGCCCGCACCCGGATGTCGAAGACCGAGTATATCTCCTGTCCCTCCTGTGGCCGGACGCTGTTCGATCTTCAGGAAACGACGGCCATGATCCGTAAACGAACCGACCATCTCAAAGGGGTCAAAATCGGAATAATGGGCTGTATCGTCAATGGTCCGGGGGAAATGGCCGACGCCGATTACGGGTATGTCGGCATCGGAAAGGACAAAATCTCGTTGTACCGGGGCCAGCAGGTCATCAAAAAATCAGTTACCTCCGATCGGGCGGTGGATGAGTTGATCGAGCTCATCCGCGAAGACGGCCGATGGACCGAGCCGGAGGATCTGGACTAACCGACAAATACAGTCATTTTATGGGACGAATCAACGATTATTTCAAGTTAGGCGACGTATTCCGGTATTTTTACCGCGTATTTCAGAAACCGGACCCCAGCCGTCCGACGAACGTCAACATCCGAATGATGCACGGAATCAACCGGATCTCCATCATCATGTTTCTTATCTGTCTGATTGTCATGATCGTACGGGCCATTTTGCGATGAACATCGAACAGCTTCGGGATTACTGCCTACAAAAGCCGGGCGTGTTGGAGTCTTTTCCCTTTGGTGAAGAGACGCTGGTTTTCAAGGTGGGTGGTAAAATTTTTGCCCTGACCTCCCTGGATGCCGCTCCTCTAACCGTCAACCTCAAATGCGACCCCGAGAAGGCCGTCGACCTGCGGGAAAAATTTGAAGCCGTCCGGCCTGGTTACCACATGAATAAAACCCACTGGAATACAGTCCTGATCGACGGAACCGTTCGGGAGACGGACCTGAAGGAATGGATCGATCATTCCTATGGCCTGGTCCTGAAAAGTTTACCGAAGCAGGTCCGTCAGGAAATGGAAAAAAGGGGATAATCTTGTAAGTAAAGGCCGTTTTAGGTATTTTCGTAAGAAGCCGTGATGTCGTTGGAATATGGAAGTTGTCTTACTTAGTTTACTGTTTGGTATCTATCTGTTCATCCGGTATTTTGTGGTCGACCACGAAACACCGGCCGAAAAGGACCGCCGGCGTTTCCAGGCCGGTATCGACCTTATTCAGCTTCGACGGTACGAAGAGGCTCATGCCTATTTCGATTCGGCCGTGAAAGCGTTTCCCAAATCCGGTCTTGCCTACGCCTATCGTGGCAAATGCCGCCTTCAACTCGGCAATCAGCATTCCGCCCTGTATGACCTCACCCAGGCCCTGAGCCTGGACAATACCGTTTCGTCTTCCTACCTGGACCGGGGCATCGCCTTTTTCCAGCTACAGCTTTATCAGGAGGCTTTTCGGGAGTTTGACAAAGCCATATGGTATTCCCGCGGAATGGAACCGGACCCGCTCCGGTGGCGGGCGATGGTCGGAATCCACCTTCAACGAATCTCGCAGGCCGAACAGGACCTCCGGCGAGCCATCGAACTGGGCGATGAAAATTCCGTCTATGTGCTGAAACAGCCGCCATTTACCAAAGTCATGCTTTCCTGAAAAGAAAGAGCCGATCCGGTTTTCCGGATCGGCTCTTTCTTTTCGGTCCCTTGCTTACTTCAGCCGGGCGAGCTGCTCGGTATTGCGTCGGGTATCCATTTTAGCCGCTTTCGCCATCTCCAGTGATTTCTGAGCCGCTTTGACGCCATCCGACGATTTTCCGCCCCGGCGATAGGCTTCCGCTAGTTCGAAATACAGATCGGCCTGCTCCGCCGGTGTTCGCGTCAGGGGCAGCGCCTTATTGATCCATTTTACCACCGAAGGCACATCCGCCGGGTCCGGGCTGCGTTTATTGAACAACCGCACCACATATAGATATTCCGGGGTGGAAAACTGGCTGACGGCAATATGCTCCTCCATCCGGCCGGCCGCCTTTCCGCCCTGACCGGCCCGGAAATAGGCATTGATTTCGGGAAGCAGGGTTCGGTTGGCCGCCACTTTAGGATCGATCCCAACCTGCTGAAGCTGGTTCCGGATCGTCATGATCTTGGCGGCCGGGTAAAGATTACCGCGGCTGGAATACAGCGACGACATCAAAATGTTCTCCGCGACCTGTTTCACCGGCTCGGCGCCATACACACGGACAAACTGATCCAGGTGGCCGATCAAGTACTGGAACAGCGGATTATCTACATCCATGATCAGTTTCTGAAGAACCAGCCAGTTGGTCTGATTCCCGAAGGAACCGGCGGCCTGCTGCCGGACATAATCGTTCATCACCCGAATGTTGGTGGCCGTATCCCGCGTAACCCGGGCATACATCCCATAATCGATGAGAAAATTGGCGGATCGTTCTCCTTTCTGGTACCGGCTTTCCATCGAGGACGAGCGGGCGGCCGGGGTCAGGGCAACGGTCCCGTGCCGGATGACCTCCTCGGTCGAATTATTGCTCATCGCCAGGTGGATCAGATCGCCCTGGGCGTTGAAATACAGAAACATAGGGAGCGAAGGAATGAACAGCCGGTTCTTTTCCAGAAACTGCATGGTCGCCTTCTGGCCGATGTCCAGTTTGGTGCTCACAAACTGCCGGTTATAAAACGATCCGACTTTGGCCTCTTCGAACGTGGGAATAAAACTCTGGCAGATGTGGCAGGTTGGGGAATAGATTTCGATGAACACCGGCTTTCTGGCTTTTCGGGCGGCCTCGAAGACCGAGCCGATGGTTCCGGGCCTGAATTGTACGCCCTGGGCCTGGACCGTGAGAGCCGCCAGAACAAGCAGACCGGCTCCCCACCGTTTCAAAAATTCTTTCATACTTCGGCTTGCAAATCGGGATTGACTTTCTATCAGAACGACCGCCCTGTTACTGCTGTTGCTGCTGGGCCCGGTATTCTTCCTCCACTTTCTTGCTGAGGGTCCGGCAGATGTTGTCGATCTGGTCGGCCATCTCCTGATCGCCGGTGGCGGTGACGATCGTATCGGCCAGGCTGCCGATAACCTCGATGCAGAACCGTTTCATATCGGTTACCTCCATATCCTTGGTCCAGAGGTTCAGCCGGAGGGTGCCCCGGTGGTAATGGTCCCAGATGGAAACGGCCACGGCTTTCGTATCGCTCAGGCCTTCGTTGGGGTTGTCGGTGGCATTCCAGTAAATTTTTTCGGGGATGTTCTGGTTATCCAGCTCAACGGAAAAATGAATTTCTGATTTTTTCATTTTATTTCGGTCAACAAGAAAAAGCCCCGCCAACCCATCGGCGGGGCTCTGCGACCGCAAAGGTACGCATTTGTCAAACGGATTTGAAATCCGGCCTATTGCTGGCTGAAAACCTTTTTCAAGATGTCCGTAACCCGGGCGGCCGGGTTTTCCCGGATGCGTTTCTCCTCCTGTTCGACCAGCAGAAAAATACCGTCGACGGCTTTGCTGGTGGCATATCGTGTCAGGTTGGGGTCCACTTTCTGGGTGGCCAGGGGCAGCCTGTTGTACGTCCGGACCAGGTCGCCGTAATACCGGGTGGCCTTGTTCTTCTGGAGCGTACTGTCGATAATGGGGGTAAAGGTCGCGATCAACTGCTCCGAGGTGGTCCGCTTCAGGTATTGCGTAGCCGCATTTTTATCTCCTCTCAGAATTCCGACCGCATCCTGGATCGACATGGACGTAAGCGCATTCAGGAAGATTGGCTTGGCCTTTTTGGCCGCATCTTCCGCCGACCGGTTCAGGGACAGGATAAACTGATCGACCTGTTTCCCCAGACCGATACTCCGAAGGGCCGATTCGAGTTTCTGGGCTTCCGGCGGCATCAGGATTTTGATCAGCGGGTTTTTGTAGTACCCGTCTACCGCCGAAGCCTGGTCGGAACCTTTGGAGATACCGATCCGCAGCGCTTCTTTCAGGCCGCCGGCAATTTCATCATGGGTCAGCGATCCTCCCGAAGCGGCTTCACCCACTTTTTCAAGGATCTGCCCGAAAACGGTTTTCTTCTTCGGCTGAGTGGAATCCGTCTGTGCCATCGACTGGCCGGCAAGTGTCACCAGCAGCGCCAGTCCTATTACTTTTTTCATCATACGTTGTTTTCAATTTCCTTTCGGATGGATTTAAGAGCCTGCCCTTCCGCCAATAAATAGGTTGTTTTTACGTACTTTTGGCCCGGAACGCCACTGATTTTGGAGCGGCTCAACAACGTTTAGACTCCAATCCGGGCAAAAAGTAAAGGCTACCACTTAAACCGGCTGAAGAATTTTCATGAAATCCATCCAGGCTGAAATAATAACGATTGGTGACGAAATTCTGTTTGGTCAAATTACCGATACCAACACGCAATGGATCAGCGCCGAACTCACCAAAATCGGAATCCGGACGATCCGAAAATCTTCGGTAGGCGATAAGCAGGAAGCCATTCTTGATATTCTTGAAGAAGCCACCGGCCGCGCCGACCTGGTCATCCTGACCGGTGGTCTGGGCCCTACCAAAGACGACATCACCAAACAGACCCTCTGCCGGTATTTCAACACGGAGCTGGAAATCAACCCGGAGGCCCTTGCCTTCGTAACGGCCTTCTTCGAACGCCGGGGCCGCCCCATGACCGAGCTGAACCGGATGCAGGCCGCTTTGCCGACCAACTGCACCTACGTGCCGAATGAGTGGGGAACGGCCCCGGGCATGTGGTTCGACGAGAACGGGACGATCTACGTCTCGCTGCCCGGGGTCCCCTTCGAAATGAAGAACCTCATGCAGTATAAGGTGATTCCGATGCTGCAGAAGCATTTCGAAACGCCGGCCATCGTTCACCGGATGATCCGGACCATCGGCATCGGAGAGTCGTTCCTGGCCGAAAAGATCGAAACCTGGGAGGACGCCCTTCCCGAACACATCCGGCTGGCCTACCTCCCCCACTTCGGACAGGTCCGGCTCCGTCTGACGGCAACCGGCACCGAAACGGTGCGGCTGAACGAGGAAATCAGGGAACAAATCGATAAAATTCTGCCCACCATTCGCCCCTATGTCTTCGGTTACGACGAGGAGGAAATAGAAATGGTGACCGCCCGGCTGCTGGCGGAAAGAAACTGGATGCTGGCGACGGCCGAAAGCTGCACCGGTGGTTTTGTGGCCAGCCAGATCACCAAATATTCGGGCTCGTCCAAATACTTCGTCGGCGGCATCGTCAGTTACAGCAATACCGTTAAGGTCAGCCAGTTGGGCGTTCGGCCGGAAACGCTGGACCAGTTCGGGGCGGTCAGCGAGGAAACGGTCAGGGAAATGGCCGAAGGGGTTCGGAAAGCCCTGGGTGCTCACGTCGGTATTGCCACCAGCGGGATTGCCGGCCCGGACGGCGGAACCCCCGAAAAACCCGTCGGAACCATCTGGATCGCCTGTTCGACCGAAGACGGTACCGTTGCCCGCCTGCTTCGACTCGGTCCCTACCGCGAACAGAATATCCA
Source organism: Larkinella soli (assembly GCF_003703975.1). GTDB lineage: Bacteria > Bacteroidota > Bacteroidia > Cytophagales > Spirosomataceae > Larkinella > Larkinella soli. Next base: position 155,200 of record NZ_QTJY01000001.1, read on the forward strand.
GCTCACCTCGGTTTATGTCATGAATCTGCTCCGGCAGGTGCTTCTGGAGGAAGTGCCGATGGAACTGGATTTCAACATTAAATGGAAAAAATAAATGGCACTTGTCGATATGGTCATGCCCAAAATGGGCGAAAGTATTATGGAGTGCACCGTGATCTCCTGGCTGAAACAGCCCGGCGACCGCATCGAGGCCGACGACTCGATTCTGGAGGTTGCCACGGATAAGGTGGACACCGAAGTTCCGGCCTCCCACGGGGGTATCTTAAAGGAAATTCTGGTAAAAGACGGCGATGTGGTTGCCGTCGGCAGCCCGATTGCCCGGATTGAAATAGAAAAGGACGAGCTTGAACCGTCGGCAGGTCCGGAGCCTCCGGTTGCGGAAAAACCCGCCGAGGAGACGGTTGAGCAGGATGTGGCCAGCGTGGCCGCCAAACTCGAAGGAGAGATCACCCAGCTGTCGAACCGGAATCCCAACCCCTCCGTCCCTTCGGAATCGGTCGGCAACAACCGGTTTTATTCCCCCCTGGTCCTGAGCATTGCCCGCGAGGAAGGAATTACCCACGATGAACTTCTGGCCATTCCCGGCACCGGTGTGGAGCATCGGCTGACCAAAAAAGACATTCTGAATTACGTCGAAGAACGGAAGAAGAAGCCGGCCGCTGCGGAAAAACCGGCTTCGACAGGGCCAGTGGCGTCCCCGGTTGCCAAAGCCGTCTCCCTCAACGGACACCAGGACATCATCCAGATGGACCGGATGCGAAAGATGATCGCCGAGCGGATGGTCGAATCCAAGCGTATCGCTCCCCACGTTACGTCTTTCATAGAAACGGACATGACGGTGATCGCCCAGTGGCGGGAGAAAAACAAAAAGAATTTCCAGCAGCAATACGGCGAAAACATCACCTTCACCCCACTCCTGATCGAGGCCGCCGTGAAGGCGATCCGGGAATTCCCGATGATCAATATTTCGGTGGAGGAAGACCGCATTATCGTCAAAAAATCCATCAACGTCGGTATGGCCGTGGCCCTGCCCTCCGGAAATCTGATCGTTCCCGTCATCCACAATGCGGATCAGTATAACCTGGTCGGACTGACGAAAAAGGTGAATGACCTGACGCGGAGAGCCCGGGAAAATAAACTTACGGCCGACGACCTGGCCAACGGCACCTATACCATCTCGAACATCGGCACGTTCGGCAACCTCATGGGTACGCCGATCATCATGCAGCCGCAGGTGGCGATCCTGGCGTTCGGGGCCATCGAGAAAAAACCGGCCGTCATCGAAACCCCGCAGGGTGACCTGATCGGGATCCGGCAGAAAATGTTTATCTCCCACAGCTACGATCACCGCGTGGTGGACGGGTCGCTGGGCGGGATGTTCCTGAAGCGGGTTTCCGATCATCTGGAGCAGTTCGACCCCGAAAGAAATCCGGTATGATACCGTTCGTGAAATCACCCTTACGGAATTTACCACGTTTGATTAGTTTGCAGGTCAGTTAAACCAAACGCTACCATAAACGTGAAAAGGATTTTTTTCTATCAAACCGCCCTGCTGGTTTTCGCCGGTCTTTCGAGGCTTTTTGCGCAGGGCACCGCCAAAGTCGATCGGATTCAGGGCATCGAAACCTACGTGATGTGCGAACCGACCAGGCCGTATGAAACCGTATTCGAAGTGGCAACCGGGGCCAAAGCCGGTTCCCTGCTGACCGGGGGCGTGGTCAATGAGGGCGTTTCCGATAAAACTACCCAGTTCGTCAACCGGGCCAGCAAGCAGGGCAAAAAAGAGAACAAGGAATTCGACGCCGTCCTGATCAACGGCAGCAAAACCGCCGTCGCCATCAAATTCAAGGGAGAAGGCGATAAGGGAATGGCTAAAGTACGGAAGCTGGAAGGGGTGGAAGTCTACGTAATGAACGAACCGACCCGCGATTACGTGACCGTCGTGGATGCATCGGGAGGTGTAAAGGCGAAGTCTTACTTTACAGGCGGCATCGTCAACAACTCCATCGAGGAAGACATGGCCCAGTTCGTAAAAAGAGTGAAAAAAGAGGCTGAAGAGGCCAAAAAACCAATTGACGCGGTCGTATATTCGGGCGGAAAAACGGCCATTGGCGTCAAATTTAAATAATGAAACCACGCATTGCGATTGACATGGACGACGTGCTGGCGGATACCGTCGGCAAATTTATCAATATCTATTGCCGGGAAATCGACCCGGCCGCGGTCCCGAGCCAGTTTCGGGAGAAATCGTTTCACGAAATCCTCGAAGAGCCGGTCTACCGCCGGCTTTTTGAATACGTGTACGAGCCCGGCTTTTTTGCGGATATCGAAGTGATGGAGGGCGCCCGGGAAATTACCGAGGCCCTCGCCCAAAAATACGATCTGTTCGTCACTTCGGCGGCCATGGAATTCCGGACTTCGTTTGTCGATAAATACGACTGGCTGGACCGGCACTTCCCCCACATTCCCTGGAAAAACCGGGTCTTCTGCGGTGACAAGTCGATTCTCCGGGCGGATATCATTATCGATGATATGCCATATAACCTGAAAGCTTTCTCGGGCGACGGGCTGCTGTTCGATGCCCCGCACAACCGGGACGACACGGAATACCGCCGGGTTCATTCCTGGCAGGAAATTGCCGGAATCCTGCTATAACCAAAAAGAAAAAGCGCCCCGAAAGGCGCTTTTTCTTTTTGGATTTGAAGCTTACTCACCGGAGATGACGGCTTCCTCTTTTACTTTAACCGGCTTCATCTTGATGATTTTCAGTTTTTCCAGCATTCGGATCACCGGATAGGTCGGATCGATTTCCCACCAGCGGGCCCCGAAGTTCAGGTCCATGGGCCGTTTGTGGTGGTTGTTCTGGAACAGCTCTCCCATCATCAGAAAGTCGACGACCAGGGAGTTTTTCGACCTGTCGTTGTTGTCGAAGTTCTGATAACCGTACTTGTGGCCGCTCCAGTTGACGATGGCACCGTGGATGGGGCCCATCAGGAAGTGAATCGGAAGCAGGAAGAAGAACGCCCAGTGCATATCCAGATAGACATAGGCGAAGATGTAGAACAGGGAATACACGGTTCCCCAGGCAACGCGGGAAATCCAGGAATCACCAATTTTTTCGATCAGCTGCCATTCCGGGTAGTTCCGGTCGAATTTCTCTTCGACGGGCCGGGTCCGGTGCAGAACGGCATTGTAAATGTCTTTTGTCTTCCACATCATGGTAAAGACGTTTTTCGTATGATGCGGAGAGTGAGGATCTTTCGGCGTGTCGCTGAAGGCGTGGTGCATCCGGTGCAGGACGGCATACGCCCGGGGGCTAAGGTAGGACGAACCCTGAGAAAGGTAAGTCAGAAAGAAAAAAAAGCGCTCCCACACCTTGCTCATCGTAAACATCTTGTGAGCGGAATAGCGGTGGAGGAAGAAGGTTTGGCAGAACAAGGAAATGTACCAGTGTGCTGCGAAGGCAATAAGAACTATTACCACAGTGAAACGAAGTTAATTGTGAATTACTGAAAAACGAGTTCTGTACAATCAGTAGTTACAAATCTATGACTTTAAAGCATATAGTTAACCAAAAAGTCACATTTTTTTTTGTAACCTACCGCACGCTGCCGCTTAAAAGGCGGTCGTGGAATATTGAAGGAGATTCGCTCCCATCCGTAAGGCCTGCTGACGCAATTCTTCCGGGTCGTTGTAAACCGACTGGTCTTCCCAGCCGTTCCCCAGGTCGCATTCATAACTGTAAAAACAGACCAGCCGGCCCTCCCAGATCAGTCCGAACCCCTGGGGGGTCTTCCCGTCGTGTTCATGAACTTTCGGCAGCCCGCTCGTGAAATTGAAACGCTGGTGGTACACCGGGTGGTTGTAGGGCAGTTCGATAAAGGAGAGTTCCGGGAAAACCTTTTTCATCTCCCGCCGGATGAATTTATCCAGCCCATAATTGTCGTCGATGTGCAGAAAGCCGCCCGACATCAGATACCGGCGCAGATTCTGGGCCTCGGCATCCGTAAACACCACGTTCCCATGTCCCGTCATATGAACAAATGGGTAAGAGAACAATTCCGGGCTTCCGACCTCCACGATGTCCTCTTCCGGGAAGATATTCATCCGGAGGTTGGAATTACAGAATTTAATCAGGTTGGGAAGGGAGGTTTTGTTGGCATACCAGTCTCCACCCCCGTTATATTTCAGTTTGGCAATCTTGTAGGAATATTGACCGAACGCCAGGGAGGCATTCAGACAAATGGCTGAGATCACTACAACTGCAATTGTTTTCAACTTTAAATGTCTTCTTCCCATCGTGCATTATGCATTAACCAGATGAATGCTGTGGCAGGCCGCCAGGGCTGCGGTTTCGGTTCGAAGCCGCGTCGTTCCCAGCGTTACCATTTGAAAACCGGCCGCTGTGGCCTGTTCGATTTCCTGCGGAGAAAAGTCCCCTTCCGGACCGATCAGTACCAGAACCCCGGTCCGGGGCCGGGCCGCCCTGAATAAAGACACCGGAACCTCATTTTCAGGCAGGTGGGCGATGAACCGGCTATCAGCTAACAGTGTTAACACCTCTTTAAATTCCCGAATCGGATCGATTACCGGAAAAAACGATTGAAGGGACTGCTTCATGGCGGCCACCGCAATCTTTTCGATCCGGTCGGTTTTCAGGATCCTTCGCTCCGAACGGCGGCTTTCAAAGAAAGTGATCCGGTCGATGCCGAGTTCCACACTTTTTTCGACGAACCATTCGATCCGGTCGAGATTTTTGGTCGGAGCCACTGCGAGATGAATCCCGTAGGGCCGCCGGTCCGTGATATTGGTTTCTTCAATCCGGAAGGCACACCGTCGCGGGTCCGCCGACTCGATGCGGCAGGAATACCGGTGTCCATGCCCGTCCGTCACTTCGATCCGATCCCCCTTTTCCAGACGCAGGGTTTTGACGCAATGCCGGGATTCCTCCTCATTTAACACCGGATTCGTCGCTGCATCCGGCTGGTAAAACAGATGCATTGCGCTTATTCGTCCTGGCCGTTACTCGAAAAGGAATAAAGTGTATTATCCAGGGTCAGGGCATTTCCGTTGAAGTTCTGAATAAACCGGACGAGAACCTCATCGGTAATCTCCTCCACGTTCAGACAGATATCCAGACTGATCCCATACTCAAAATCCGGATCCAGTTCGATGTGTTCCTGGACTTTCACGGCTTCGGTTTCCTCGATCTCCTCGATCAGTTCGGTCAGGAATAGTTCGATTTCCTCTTCGAGGTCCGCGTCGATCCGGTAGCCGGCCTTGCGTTCTTCGGGCGCTACATATTGCGGGAAAGCCGCTTTTACCTTCTCCATCGCCATCTCATACACAAGACTGCTGTGGTGCAGCCGCAGGGTGTAAACGATGGCGTCGTAAATCACCTCCTGGCCTTTGTATTGCCCGACAAACTGAATATGAACGCATTCGCCGGAATTAAGGACCTCCAGATCTTCATCCTCCACGTAAACAAATGGTTTCCCCTCCTTCCGGCATTCCTCCTTAAGCAACTGAACCTCCGATGGTTCGTATCCCTTGTTTTTATAACTTTCCATTTTCGTGCCGGTTAATATCCTTAATTTATGGTTTCCTATCCTGAAACCGCTCGCTAAAGTAAGGTAAATCTAATTCCTGAAACGGTTTCCCGACCATCGGTCAACAACATTTTCCTTTTTATAATCTTTCGGCCGCCACTTCATAGGCCTGGTACTGTTTCAACAGGCATCGAACCGCAAAATCGACGGCCAGGGGCACCGCCGAGAGGTCGGTCAGGACCAGTTTATCCTCCGGCTGGTGCACATGAGGCATCCGGCCGTTTTCATCCAGCGCCGTCAGCGTCATGACCGGTATTTTCTTCCGTACGAACCAGGTACTGTCTAAATCGGCGGTCGGTCGGCGGGCCGGCAGAACCTGTTTCCGGAACGGTATTTCTTCGAGCAGGGACTCTGCATGAGCCATCAGTTCACTGCTATACTCCATAACTTCAACCGTTCCCGTATGTTTTATGATCCGCAGTGCCCCGTTCCCGAGCGTATCGAAGTTGATAACGGCGGTACGGCCTTCGGGCCAGGTTCTCCGGTACTTTTCGATATAGGCCAACGAACCGACCATTCCGACCTCCCGCGCTCCCGTCAAAACCACCTCCAGCTCCAGCCCGGGGAGGCCGAGACTCCGGAGGTTCCCGGCCGTCGCCAGGGCTGCTGCCACCCCGGTAGCGTTATCGCTGGCCCCGTTCGAATAGCCGTACAGCCAGTACCCAATCGTGGCCAGCAGTCCGAAGAATAGGAAGTAGGCAACCAGCCCGTAGCGGATCAGAGGCAGCCCGGAACTGGCGAACCCCGCGTATTCCAGAATCATCAGCCCGATGGTACACACCATCAGAGAAAAGTTCAGGAGCAGGACCCAATGATAGCGCCGGACCCGGTTCGTTTGGTAGAAGAGGGAAATCGGGGCGGTGTCATAATGGGCCATCAGGATAACCTTCAGAGCCGGAGCCTCCGGCCTGCCCTCCCACGGCCCCTGGAAAGGCTTCCACCGGCCGATCACGTTCCGGGAAGTGACCAACGGCGGAAAGTGAATGACCGGTGAATACCGCCCATTATAATAAAGCCAGGAAAAAACCACCCAGATTCCGGTCCACAGGAGGGCGGGAACCGGCCACCAGCCAAAGGCCAAAAGCCCGAGAGACAAACCGCCCGTCAGCCAGTAAATCAGGGAAACATAGGTTTTTGGCGTTGGAAAAGACTGGGTCTCTACCTCGGCACGCAGGCCGGTCAGTGTTTTTGATAAAAGCTCGACGGCGGGAGTCTCGTAACGGGTGGAAGCGCCCCGATGGGGCAACCGGCAAAGATCTCGGAGGAGATTCTCGGTCGAAAATGGCATGATCGGTCGTGGGTTAAAGTCGAGTTGACTTCCACCCTAATAACGGCCACCCGGCGGTTTTGGTGTAAGACAAAAGCCTGCTCCAGACGGCGCAGGCTTTTTGTGACGATATGGTTGGAAATAAATAGATTACTTGATGAACAGCATTTCACGGTATTTGACCAGAGGCCAGTCCTCGTCGTCGATGATCAGTTCGAGTTTATCGACCTCATACCGGATCTGTTCGAAGAAGTTCTTGATTTCAGTGGCGTAGAGCCGCGCCATTTCGGCCATGTCACCGACCGTATTCGCTCTCTTACGGGCTTCCGTCATCTGTTCGACGCCCGATTTGATGGCGACTAACCGGGTTGAGATTTCACGAATAATGTCCTTAATCGGCTCAGCCTCTTCCTTCATTCCGATGTCGATCAGGGCTTTAGCAGTTTCGGCCAGCTTGTTCTGGTATTTCAGGGCGGTCGAAACTACGTGGTTCATGGCCAGATCCCCGATCACCCGGGATTCGATCTGCACTTTTTTGACGTATTTCTCCAGCTCGATTTCATACCGCGATTCGACTTCGCGGTGGTTCATCACCCCTACCCGCTGAAACAGGTCCAGCGAGTCAGGCTTGACGTAAATCGCCAGGGCTTCCGGAGTGGAATTGATATTGGAAAGGCCCCGCCGGGCCGCTTCCTCTACCCATTCATCGGAATAGCCGTTGCCTTCGAACAGAATGCGTTTGCACTCCTTATAATATTGCTTCAGGATATCGACGATAGCGAGTTCCTTCTTCTCTCCGCCATTCAGTCGCTTGTCGAGTTCCACTTTGAACCTGGCGAGCTGGTCGGCCACGATCGAGTTCAGTACAATCATGGTAGACGCCGAATTGGCACCACCGCCGACGGCCCGGAATTCGAACTTGTTTCCGGTAAAGGCAAAAGGAGACGTTCGGTTCCGGTCGGTATTGTCCCGCAGGAGGGCCGGTATCCGGTTGATACCCAGCTTGTAATACACGTTATCCCCCTTGTTGAGCGAAATCTCCGATTTGTTTTCCAGGTCCTCCAGTGCCTGCGTCAGCGTTTCGCCGAGGAACACGGAAACGATGGCCGGCGGGGCCTCGTTGGCTCCCAGGCGGTATTCGTTACCCGCGGAGGCAATGGTGGCCCGCAATAGGTCCGCGTTATCGTGGACGGCCTTCACCACGTTCACCAGAAAGGTCAGGAAACGCAGACTTTCTTTCGGCTTGGTGCTCGGGGCCAGGAGATTTACCCCGGTGTCGGTTCCCATCGACCAGTTATTGTGCTTACCGCTTCCGTTGATTCCCGCAAACGGCTTTTCGTGAAAGAGGACCTTCAGGTTGTGTTTTTCGGCCACTTTCTCCATCAGGTCCATCAGGAGGGCGTTGTGGTCGATGGAAAGGTTGACCTCCTCAAAGGTGGGGGCGACCTCGAACTGGGCCGGAGCCACTTCATTGTGCCGGGTCCGGACGGGTATGCCCAGTTTCATGGCCTCAAATTCAAAATCCACCATGAACGCGTTCACGCGCGGGGGAATCGTCCCGAAATAGTGGTCTTCCAGCTGCTGGCCCCGGGCCGGCGAATGGCCAAACACCGTCCGGCCGGCCATGACCAGGTCCGGTCGGGCATAAAAGAGCGCTTTGTCGACCAGAAAATATTCCTGCTCGGGGCCGAGGGTCGCCGTCACTTTGGTCACATGCCGGTCGAAGAACTGACAAACGGCCGTGGCGCTTTTGTCCAGCGCATGGAGCGCCTTGAGCAGGGGGGTTTTATAGTCGAGGGCCTCTCCGGTATAGGATATGAAAACCGACGGAATGCAAAGGGTTTTGCCGCCGGCCCCGTTGTCCATCAGGAAGGCCGGGGACCCCGGATCCCAGCCGGTATACCCCCGGGCCTCAAAAGTATTCCGGAGACCACCGCTCGGAAAGGAGGATGCGTCGGGTTCCTGCTGAACCAGGGCCGAACCTTTAAATTTTTCCAGCGCCTTCCCTTCCATCGTGATGTCGAAAAAGGCGTCGTGCTTTTCGGCGGTGTCGCCGGTCAGGGGTTGGAACCAGTGGGTATAGTGAGTGGCACCCCGGGCAATGGCCCAGGATTTCATGGCATTGGCGACTTCGTCGGCGATCTCCCGGTCGATTTTACCGCCGGTTTCGATGGCCTGGGTTATTTTAAGGTAAGCCTCCGGCGACAGCAGCGACCGCATGACCTCCTGATTGAAGGTGTTGACTCCGTAAAAATCAACGACCCGTTCAGCGGGGGGGGCTACCGGCAGGGCCTGGCGGCTTTGTGCAATTTCAAGCGCTTTAAAGCGAAGATTAGACATAGAAACGGCAGTAGGGCTAAAGGTGTATTTTTACTCAAACTTACTTAGTTTTTAACATTTTCTCAGAATATTAGCACTTTTTTAAACTGATTTTCTCCAAAATTTAAGAAAATAGCTATAAATACGACTAAAACAAAGGAACCGGGTAAACAAAATAATTATAAAAGCAGACAAAAAAAGCTGCCCCGAAGGAGCAGCTTTTTTCAGGGAATGGATAAGGATTATTTTTCAACGAGGACATCCGCCGACTTAACGGTCTTGATGATACGAGCGGCCACTTTGTAGGGATCGGCGGCCGAGTTGGGACGGCGATCTTCGAGCCAGCCTTTCCAGCCGCGCTCCACGGTGGCGATGGGGATCCGGATGGAAGCCCCGCGGTCGGAGATACCGTACGAGAACTTGTCGATCGACTGGGTTTCATGTTTACCGGTCAGACGGAGGTGGTTGTCGGCACCGTAGACGTCCATGTGTTCTTTAATAACCGGAGCGAACGCCTGACAGATCGTATCGTAGGTCGCCTTGTCGCCGGCCGTACGGAGGATACCGTTCGAGAAGTTGGCGTGCATCCCGGAACCGTTCCAGTCGGTGTCGCCAAGGGGCTTGCAATGCCAGTTGATCGACACGTTATATTTTTCACCGATGCGCTCAAGGAGGTAACGGGCCACCCAGATCTGATCACCGGCTTCTTTGGCTCCTTTGGAAAAGATCTGGAATTCCCACTGGCCGGTGGCTACCTCGGCATTGATCCCTTCCACGTTCAGGCCGGCTTCCAGACAGACATCCAGATGCTCCTCGACGATGTGACGACCGAATGCATTTTTCGCGCCTACCGAACAGTAATAAGGGCCCTGCCCACGTTTCGGGAAGCCTTCGGCGGGGAAGCCGAGCGGCCGGTCGATCGTTTCATCCCAAAGGAAGTATTCCTGCTCAAAACCAAACCAGAAATCATTGTCATCATCTTCGATCGTAGCCCGGCCGTTCGTTTCGTGGGGCGTTCCGTCCGAGTTCAGCACTTCACACATGACAAGGTAACCGTTTTTCCGCTGGGGATCCGGGCAGAGAAAAACCGGTTTGAGTAAACAGTCCGATGAACCGCCCGGAGCCTGTTCCGTAGATGAACCATCAAAAGACCACATAGGGCAGTCTTCCAGTTTCCCTGAGAAGTCTTTTTCAATTTTGGTTTTGGAACGCAGGCTTTGAGTAGGTTTGTAACCATCAAGCCAAATGTACTCGAGCTTATACTTTGACATAATTGGGTGAGGTTTGAAGTAAGATACAGTGATCGGTCTCTTAATTTTATGCAAATGTATACGTCTTTGCCAAATAAACATAGGGACAATCGGCAAATACGCAGTAGAATCGTTTAATTTTTGAAAAAATTACAAGAAAAAAATAATAAATTACAATATTCCATAACATTTATAACCAGTTGCTAACCCTTCCCTGCCTAAAGTTCATTTCGGTATATTTCTGCCTTTTATGATAGGCCAAGCCGTTTTTTGAATCTTGTTTTTTCAGAAATCCTCTTATTTTCATAAAATCTCTTCCAGACCTAAGCTTCACTGATTCACTACCTTTTACTCAAAAGTCAGCCGCTTTTACGACCGCCCCGACTGCGGGTTGAACTACTACTCAAAAAAAAGCATTATCATTCCACCCCATTCCGGTAATCCGTACTTGTTGTTTCATTCTTAGTGTTTCCCCATGCCTGGTCGTCTACGCTGGCTGTTAGTTTATTTCCTGCTCTGGAGTTTCTGGTTTGAGGGCGGGCGTTTGGTTTTTTTGACTTACCAGTATGCCTACGGGTCAGGAATTTCCCCTTTTCACTGGATGCCGATCCTCCTTCACGGCTATTATATGGACCTTTCTGTGGCCGCTTACCTCTGCCTGATTCCCGGGGTCTGGCTGGCGCTGGCTCCGTCCCGGCTTCTTTACCCCGTCATACAGGGGTATACGGTAGGCATGGTCGTGCTGGTCAGCCTGATGATGACGGTCGACCTCGAAGTGTACCGGGCCTGGGGTTTCCGGCTCGATACGACCCTTTTCCGGTATCTGAACACCCCACGCGAAGCGTTTGCCTCGATCGGCTCCTCCCCCCTGGGCACCCTGGTCGCCCTCTGGATCGGGATGGTGCTGGCCAGCCTCACGGCCTTTCGGTTTGCCAATTTTCGGCTGGCGGGACGGCGCAACCCGGGTCCACTGGCCCTGAGGTCCTGGTTTTCTCCCATTCCGGTTCTGGCGGCAACGGCAGCCCTGATCATCCCGATTCGGGGGGGTCTGCAACTGGCACCAATGAACGTCAGTGCCGTCTTCTTTTCGCCGAATGCCTTCTCCAACTATGCCGCCATTTCCCCCCAGTGGAATTTCATTCACTCCTGGCTCGAACGGGAAAAGGCGGGCACGGAAAATCCATTCAGTTTCTTTCCGGAAAAAAAAGCCCGTCAGACCATCCAGGCCCTTTACCAGCCCTCGGCCGGCACTGAGCCGCTCCTGACCACGCAGCGTCCGAACCTCATCCTGATCATCTGGGAGAGTTTAACGGCCAAAGCCGTGGCCTCGCTGGGCGGGCGAACAGGCGTCACCCCTGAATTCGAGAGACTGTCCCGGGAAGGTCTGCTGTTCAACCAGATGTACGCCAGCGGAGACCGGAGCGACAAGGGGCTGATCGCCATCCTGAGCGGTTTTCCGGCTCAGCCGACCAGTTCCATCATGACCATTCCATCCAAAGCCGCCAAACTCCCCAAACTTGGAGAACAGCTTAAGGAAGCGGGGTATCACACCTCTTTTTATTACGGCGGGGAAACCGAATTTGCCAATATCAAATCGTATCTCTACCATTCCCGGTATGACCGCATCGTGTCGAAATCCGAGTTTCCGTCCTCTTCCTGGAACTCGAAGTGGGGAGCACACGATCATGTGGTTTACGGCCGAATTCTGGCCGATCTGGCTCATGAAACGCAGCCCTTCTTTACCACTTTTTTCACCCTGAGCAGCCACGAGCCGTTCGAGGTTCCCATGCCTACTGTAATTGCCGGGAAAGACGAGGAATCCCAGTTTCTGAATGCGCTGTATTATGCCGACCGAAGCCTGGGCCAGTTTATCGACCAGGCCCGTAAACAGCGCTGGTGGCAGAATACACTGGTGATCGTCATGGCCGACCACGGGCACTGCCTGCCGGTACTCAACGGGCAGGGCGCATCCACCGACAAAACCCGGGATTTTCATATTCCGATGCTCTGGCTGGGGGGCGCTTTGAAAGCCAAACCGCAGGTGATCAGCCGCATCGGCTCCCAAACCGACCTGGCGGCCACCCTGCTCCGACAACTCGGGATGGATGCCTCCGCGTTTGCCTGGAGCCGGGATTTATTCAACCGTCAGGAACGCCCGTTCGCCTATTTTGCGTTCAACAATGGATTCGGAATTGTTCAGCCGGACCGGCACCTGGTTTTCGACAATGCCAGCCGTCAGTTGATATCTTCGCAGGGAGTCATTGAAAAACAGGATATTGAGCTGGGAAAGGCCTACGAAGAAATCTCCTTTCAGGAGTTCCTGAACAAGTAGAATCGTTGTAATTTTGCAGGAATGAAAAAAGTGGCTTTTTATACGCTCGGCTGCAAGCTGAATTTCTCCGAAACCTCGACCCTCGCCCGGACGCTGGAGCAAAGGGGGTTCGAACGGGTTGAATTTAATCAGCATCCGGACATCTTCATCATCAACACCTGTTCGGTTACCGACCACGCGGATAAAAAGTGCCGGAAAATCGTTCGGGAAGCCCAACGCATCAACCCGGACGGCTACGTAGCTATTCTTGGCTGCTATGCGCAGTTAAAACCTCAGGAGATCGCTACCATTCCGGGGGTCGACGCCGTTTTGGGAGCCGCCGAAAAATTTCGGCTGGCCGACCTGCTCAGCGACTTCATCAAGGAACCGACCGGCCAGGCCCGGGTATACAACTCGCCCATTTCGGAAGCCGTCGATTACCATGCCTCCTACTCCCTCAACGACCGGACGCGGACCTTTTTGAAAGTCCAGGACGGCTGTGATTACCCCTGTGCCTACTGCACCATTCCGCTGGCCCGGGGCCAGAGCCGGAGCGATTCCATCGGGAACGTGGTGAAAGCCGCCCGGGAGATTGCCGCCCGCAACGTGCGCGAAATCGTGCTGACCGGCGTCAACATCGGCGACTTCGGCATCCGTCCGGGTTTGGAGCCTTCTCAGGACCGTGAAACCTTTCTGGACCTGATCCGGGAACTGGATGAGGTCGAAGGCATCGACCGCTTCCGGATCTCCTCCATCGAACCCAACCTCCTGACCGACGACATCATTGCCTTCGTAGCCGGCTCCAAACGGTTTGTGCCGCATTTTCACATTCCGCTTCAATCGGGTTCCAACCAGGTGCTCGGCCTGATGCGCCGGCGGTACCGGCGGGAACTGTATGCCGACCGGGTTGCCAAAATCAAATCGCTGATGCCTCAGGCCTGCATCGGAGTGGATGTGATCGTCGGGCATCCCGGAGAAACCGAAGAGGCTTTTCTGGAGACTTACCATTTTCTGAACGAACTGGACATTTCATACCTTCACGTCTTTACCTATTCGGAAAGGCCCAACACCCACGCCCTGACCATCAAACCCGTAGTTCCGGGGGCCCGACGTGCGGAACGGTCCCGGATGCTGCATATCCTTTCCGAAAAAAAGAAGAGGTTTTTTTACGAACAACAGGTCGGTAAAACGGCTACCGTCCTGTTCGAGGAAGATGTAGAAAACGGTCAGATGCAGGGGTTTACGGAAAATTACGTCCGGGTTACCGCCAAATACGACCCCCTGCTGATCAACGAACTCAAAACGGTCCGGCTTTCCGGTGCCGGTCCTGACGGCCTGATGGAGGCCGAGGAACTCCCCGAAACGTTTCCCACGCTTCACGTATAAAAAAGAAGGTATCCGTCAAAGACAGATACCTTCGTCGAGTACAACAAAACCACAGGCAACCCCTGTGGCTCTGTCATAATATCGTCATTACGCATCCACGAGGAATTCGTCGTGCTGGCTTACGTCCAGACCGACTTTTTCGTCCTCTTCAGACACGCGAAGCGGCAGAATCGCGTTGGTTACGATCAGAAGCAGGTAAGACATCCCGAAAGCAAAGACCGAAACGATGACCAGTGCTTTCAGGTGCTGGATGAAAAGGCCGGTTTCACCGAAAGCCAGGCCTTCAACGGCTACGGCCGAGTTCACGCCCTTGCTGGCGAAAATACCGGTCATCAGCATGCCGACCATCCCGCCGACGCCGTGGCAGGGGAAAACATCCAGCGTATCGTCCAGGCTTGATTTGGAACGCAGGTGAGCCACGAAGTTGCTGATCACCGAGGCAATGGTTCCGATGAAGATCGAGGTCGGAATCGTGACGAAACCGGCTGCCGGAGTAATGGCGACCAGGCCGACGACGGCACCGATACAGAAACCGAGGGCCGAAACCTTCTTCCCTTTGGCGGCATCGAACAGCACCCAGCCCAGACCGGCCGCAGCGGCAGCGGTGTTGGTGGTGGCGAAGGCCGAAGCGGCCAGCGGAGAGGCAGATACCGCAGACCCGGCATTGAATCCGAACCAGCCGAACCACAGAAGACCCGTACCCAACAGAACGAACGGAATGTTGGCCGGCGGGAAGTAGTTGGCTTCCACGTGAGATTTCCGGCGCTTCAGATACAGGGCACCCGCCAGGGCCGCCCAGCCGGCCGACATATGGACGACGGTACCTCCCGCGAAATCAAGAACCCCCATTTCAAACAGGAAGCCTTTCGGATGCCAGGTCCAGTGAGCCAGCGGAGCGTAAACGAGCAGGCTGAACAGCACCATGAACAGAACATAGGACTTGAAGTTAATACGCTCAGCCATTGAACCCGTCACCAGGGCCGGCGTAATAACGGCGAATTTCAGTTGGAAGAAGGCGAAAACAACCAGGGGAACCGTGGCGGCCAGCGACCAGGGCTTGCCGTCCAGTACGCCCCGGAACATGAAGAACGACGTAGGATCACCGATTACACCGCCGATGCTGTCACCGAAAGCGAGACTGAATCCGAAGACGACCCAGAGTACGCTGATGGCGCCCATCGCAATGAAGCTTTGCAGCATCGTCGAGATGACATTCTTGTTGTTCACCATGCCGCCGTAGAAGTAAGCCAGACCCGGCGTCATCAACAGGACGAGAGCCGCAGAAACCAGCATCCAGGCGGTATCTCCGGAATTGATCCCTTCCGTTACGATCTGGGTCGGAACCGAGGGAATCACAACCCCCAGCACACTGATTAAAAGCAGCAGGGCGAATGGTAAGTAAGACGGTTTTTGCATAGCACTGATAATGGTTTAGTTGTACTTGTGTTAGGTTGAGAATGGATTCTTACGGAGGGGTTGCGGATTAGAACTTGTAAATAAAGGCCAGACCCAAAGTCGATTGGGAGGATTTGGTAAATGCACCGTCCTTGTCTTCAAATTGTTGGTCTTCGGCGCTGGCACTACCCGGCTTGGCATAGCTGTCGACCCGGAACTCCGGTTTGATGAGCAGGTTGCCGTCTGCTGCCGTGATGTTGGCGGTCAGCGTAAAGGAGTTTACGCTCGTTCCCTGCCCGAAGGAGTTACGCAGGGCGCGGGCACCGTCCTTGTTGTCGAAATATTCATACCGGGCTCCCAGACCAAAATTGCCGGTGACGGCATAATTGGTATACAAGGCCACACCACCCCAGGACGAGGTTCCGGATTTTACGGGAGCGTATCCCTGAAAATCACCTTTCTGTGAACCGACGGCGGCATTCAGACCGAGGAAGAACTTTTCGGTGATCTGGTAGGTGGTGGTCAGGTCGAAGATGGCGTACGCGCCCGTGACCTTATTGTTCAGCGAATCCAGATTGGCTTCGTTGCTGGCGATGGCGTTCAAGTAAACGTTCCAGCCGGCAACAGGCGAGAAAAACAACTGGCTGATGAAGCCTTTCGAGCGGTTGTTGTCGTTCAGGTTGTCGACGTTGTTGACCAGCCCGACCATCAGGGACGCCTTGTCGCTGAAGGCGTAGGTGGCCTTGGCGCCGATGTGGTAGAACGGACCGTTGTTGAACAGGTTGGAGAGGGAGTAGTTGTAGTTCACCGGAGCGTCGATGACTTCGTACCCGATGTGGGTACCGAACTGGCCGACCGTCAGAGAAAGTTTATCGGTGGCTTTCCAGTTGAAATAAGCCTGTTTGATGGCGAGGGCCATGGAACCCCGGCCCAGCGGCCCGACCAGGTTACCATACTGGCCGAGGTCGGCATTCGGGCCGAAAGTGAGATCGACCACCACATCCGACTTGGCCGTGCTGTACCCGATCTTCGTTTGAACCAAACCTAAGGAAAACTGTCCGGAGCGCTGGTCGAACGCACGGGCATTTCCCGCTACCCCAAGGTTACTCCGCGACTTGGGGCGGTTGAAGTTTCCGAAATAGTAAGAATCGATATATCCCGAAAACGTAAACTTCCCTTTGTTCTCAGGCTCCTGTGCAGGGGCGGCAGCGGTAGCGACTTCCTGCGGCTTGGAAGTGCTGGCAGTACTATCCTGCGCTTTACACAAAAAAGATGAAAACAAACAAGATACCAGTAAAACAGTTTTTCTCATAATTTTCTTTGGTTTAACTAAGGAATAAAGAAAGAGCCTTTCGGTAGTGCAAATATGTAATCCGCATATTAATTTTCCAAGTAGTAGGCATATTTTTATACAACTTTTTTCAGATTATTCCTTTTTTCAGCATTAAATGCCTGAATTTTACACAAGAATTTCCCGATTTTTCATTTTTTCAATCGATTAGTATATTTTGGATAACTTCCCTTTCAAAGAATATTATATAAGTTGAGCCGCTTTAACTATATTCAATATTTCCTTGTTTTTGTCCTATACTTTTGAAGCAAGGTGGCGGCAGGGGCAAAAAAAATCCCGGACCAGGGGTCCGGGATCGGATTGTGTATGCGTTCAACGGTTACACCTCTTCGGCATGAAGCCAGGCTTTTTTGGCCAGAAGGGTGTCGTCATCTTCTTCATGGTCAGGGTCGGGCACACAGCAATCGACCGGGCAGACGGCGGCACACTGGGGTTCTTCATGGAAACCCACACATTCCGTGCACTTATCCGAAACGATGTAATAAAATTCATCGGAAACCGGAGTCTGCAATTCCTTGCCGCTAACTACCGTGCCATCACCAAAATCAACGACATCCAGAGCCGTTCCTCCTCCCCAGGTCCACTCCACACCGCCTTCGTAAATGGCCGTGTTGGGGCACTCGGGTTCGCAGGCACCGCAATTGATGCACTCATCTGTGATCATGATTGCCATATACGGGTATAATTTAAAGTATCGTCACGGCGGCCGGGAACCAACCCGGGGCAACCGCAAACCGAACGAATGCTTGTTTGAGAAATTCGATATCTAATCAACAAATATAATTATTTAAAGGTTGGCGCCAAACTAAATTTTAATTTTGGGGGTTCCGTAAGAAGCATCCTTTTTCAAATTCCATATGGTATTATCCGACCGTCTGAATACCTTCATCCAGTTGGGAAATTTTCTGAAATCCCCCGAAAACGCGGCAGAATTGCAGGAAATCGAGGAAAGAGCCTATCTGAAAAATCCCTGGTTTACCCCGGCCAACTCCGCTCACTCCCTCGCAGCCATAGCCTCCGAATTCCTTAATGAAGAAAAGTTATCGGCCTGGATAAAAAGTTATAACCCGGAGCCGAAAGCTCCTAAAAATGTGGGAGTTGTTCTCGCCGGTAATATTCCGGCCATCGGATTTCACGATGTGCTGTCGGTCCTGATCAGCGGGCACCGGCTGATGGCAAAGCCCAGTTCTCAGGATTTTGTATTAATTCAATATTTAATACAAAAAATCGTTGAAATTAATCCCGCCTTTACCGAAGCCATCCAATTCAGTGAACGGCTGAATCAGGCCGAAGCCTACATTGCCACCGGAAGCGACAATACCGCCCGGTATTTTGAATATTACTTTTCGAAAAAGCCGAACATCATCCGCCGGAACCGCACCTCCGTCGGGGTGCTGACCGGTAGGGAAACCGATGCGGACCTGCTCGCCCTGGGTCACGATATCCTTGACTACTACGGTCTTGGCTGCCGCAATGTTTCTACGGTTTTTGTGCCGGAAGGCTACGATTTCATCCCCCTGCTGCGGTTGCTGGAACCCCAGGGCATCGCCTTCACCAGCCACCACAAATACAATAACAATTATGATTACAATAAGTCGATCTATCTGGTTAATGGGGTTCCGCATTTTGATAACGGCTTTTTGCTGATTACCGAAAACCAGGGGCTGGTTTCACCGATTTCCGTTCTTTATTTCCAGCATTATGCCGACGCGGGTTCCCTGGCCGCCCGGCTTACGGAGCTTGAACCGAAAATCCAGTGCATTGCCTCGGCCGACGCCCATTACCCCGGCAGCGTCGCCTTCGGGCATACCCAGCGGCCGGGTCTGGCCGATTATGCGGATCGGGTCGATACCATGGCTTTCCTGAGTCAGTTAGGGCGCCAGGAGTAATCCTTTCCCTACTATTTTCCGGATCAGAGGACCGTTCCTGCCCGGTAATACAGATCCGCCAGCGTTTTCTGGTATTTGCTTTTCAGTTCTTCCCACTTCAATTGGAGGTCGATCAGCTTGGACTCCCGGGAGTTAACCAGGAACAGGGAGCTTTCACCGATACTGAATTTCTGCTGTTCGGCCTGTACCAGCCGCTGCTGATTCCGGACGGTCTGTTCCTGCACCGTCAGCTGGCGTTCCAGCGCTTTCAGATCATTCCAGGCCGCGCGCACATCGACGACGATGTCCCGGCTGACCTGCTGCCTCTCCAGCGATAACTGATTCGCCTTGATCCGGATTTGCTGAAGTTTGCCCCTTTCCTTTCGTAAAAATAAAGGAAACACCACATCCAGACCGACCTTGTGGTTGGAAGCCATAAAGCCGTAATAGGGCGGTTCATTCCCGGCGGCCCCAAAGACCGGAATCCCACTGATCAGGCCGGCATTCAAGTTGATCTGCGGTTGAAGCAGCGACCTCCGAAACCGCTCCTCCACGGCCAGCTGGCGGCTTTTGGTCTGAAGTTTGGTCAATTCCGGATGCTGCTCGGCCGCCCGGCCGAGAAGGGCCTCCAGAACAGCCGCATCCGTGAATCCGACCATAGCGGCCTGCGGAACCACCTGATCCGGAAGGTCGATCGGCTGATTATCCGCATTCCACAGAAATGCCGAGAGCCGGAGCCGGGAATTCTGCAGAAGAGTAACGGCCTGTTCCCGCTGCACCTGCCGGTCCTGAACCGTGATGAAGGCTTCGGTGGTATCGATAAAGGCGGCATCCCCCAGAAGGGCCCGTTCCCGGAGCGCCCGAAAACGGGTTTCGGCCAACCCCAACCCGTTGTCGATCAGACGAAATTGCTGATGAGCAAGAAACCAGTCCCAATACGTCTTGGCGGCATCGAAAAGCGTTTTGTTGATCAGTTTGATGCGGTCGGCTTCCGCCAGGTCCACGGCGAGCTGAGCCTGACGCAAGGCGTTGCGACGGGCGTCGATCAGCAGTCCCTGACCCACCGGTACCGACACTCCCACCGTGGTCAGTCCGGGAATGTTGATCAGCCGGTCTTCCGGGTTGACATAACGGCCTCCGGCCTGGTCGTGCGTAATTTTCAGGTCCACTCCACCCGGCAAAATCGGCACCGAAAGGCCGGTTTGCCATTTTTCGTAATAGAGCGTTCCGCCGAATTGCTTTTTGGAATAATCGGTAAACAGTTTGGGATCGAAGGCGCCCCGGGCCTGCATGACCTCCCGGCGCGCTTCATCGCTCAGAAGCCGGGCCTGACGAACGATCGGGTGAAATCCGGTAACGGCCTCATAATACTCGGCGGCCGTGAAAACCAGGGTGTCGTTCGACTGAGGTGCCGTCTGGACGAGCCTCCCCCCCTCGGCACCGGGCGGGCCGCAGACCAATGCAATGAAAAATCCTGCCAGCAAGTTACGTTTCATGATTAACCTCATTTTTTGGCGACGTCGCCGGCTTTCGGCTCCTGCTGGAGGCTGGGCGGAAAACCGTTGAGCTGCCGCCAGATTTCATACCAGACCGGCACATCATCCAGCATGACCCAACCATACACCCCGGACCCGACCCGGAGTTGTTTCGGCCAGGGCTGGTCCCCTTTCTGCCGGGCGGGCTTGACCAGCAGGCGGTATTTGCCGTTCTGGCTGCTGACGGCGTCGATCACCGCCACTTCTCCGGCGAAGGTTCCGACGGCAACGGCCGGCCAGCCGGAAAACTGAACGGCCGGCCATCCGTCGAATTCCAGCCGGACGATACGGCCCGGCTGGATCAGAGGAACATCATTGGGCCGTACGAATAATTCCACGGCCACCTGCGGATCGGAGGGCTGAAGCGTCGCGATCGACTCCCCTTCCTTGATGGTTTCCCCGATTCCGGCTTTCAGGGTCCGGACCAGATAACCCGACTGAGGTGCCCGAACGACGTACATACCCCGCCGGACGTCGACGCTGCTGATCTTATTGACCAGCTTGGAAATTTCACCCTCGGCCTCGGCCCGATAGCTGACGGCGGAGCTTTTGTCGGAAAGGGCCTTGGCCAGTTTTTCCTGAAAGTCCGCCCGGATTGTTCCCAGTTCAAGTTCGGCGTTGATCAGTTCCTGCCGTGAGCCGTTGAGCTTATTCTCCTGGGCTATCGTCTTTGCATTGTCTTCCTGAACTTTCAGCCGCCGGGATTCCAGGTCGGTCAGGGAAAACAGGCCGTCCTTATAGCCCTGTTCATACCGGGCGAGCCGGTCCCGGGCAATCTGAAAGTTGTTGCGGGCAGCCACCAGGTCGGTGCTGTCGCTGATGACCTTGAACCGGGCCTGACGAACCTTGTTGGCAGCGGAGGAAAGTTTGACTTTCAGACCCCGTTGTAGGGCCTGCATCTGCTCTTCGAGGGCCTGAATCTTGGCATAGGTTGCTGACAGTGAGCTGTTTTTGGCATCCAGTTGTTCATTCAGCCGAACCGGAAGGTTGGGATCGAAGTATTCGTCCTTAATTTCGGAAATGACGAGTAGGGTGTCCCCTTTGCGGACATACTCCCCTTCCTTAATTTTCCAGGATTCAATTCGGCCCGCGATGGCATTCTGGACGGTTTGAGGGCGGTCCTGCGGGGTCAGGGCGGTAATGGTCCCCTGACCGTCGATGTTCTGCCGCCATGGAAGAAAGAGGGTCAGGAAGCCGACAAAGAGCAGGACCAGCATCCAGTGCCCCAGCCGGCGGCCGGCCCGAAGGTCCGGAAGGGTTCGGAGGGTTCGGAGCGGAAAACGCTTCAGGAGCGTTTCGTTGACCCGTTGATTCGAAATATTAAGCATAAGAGTGTGCCGGTTAAATCAGGAAACGGGCAGGTCAGGCGACGACTCCGCCCACTGTATGGTCGGCCTCCTCCAGGGGAAGGTCCGTGACGTTGCCGAGTTTTTCCACCGCCGTCAGCAGGTCAAAGACCGTGTCGATACTCATCATCAGTTTCTCGAACGAATTGGTAACCAGCACGATCACCAGTTCGGCAGCCACAAACTGGCCGAGCGTCATCTGCCTTTCCACCACCAGGGCGGTTCCGATGACGAGCAGGCCGCCGATCACCAGCGTCTTAAACCCGACCGCATTGTAATAGAACCGTTTCAGCACCTTGAAATGCTGGTTCCGGTATTCCAAGTAATGGGCCACATTTTCGTCGGCCTGGTCGATGAGGTCGTCGGCATGGTCCGATTGGCGGTAATGCGGCAGCCGGGAGGCTATTTCTTCCAGCCAGGCCACCAGGCGGTATTTATATTTGGATTCGCTCAAACTGGTCTTAAGGCCCTTGGGGCCGTACATCAGGCAGATGATCACCAAAGCCACCAGGGTTACCAGGCCAAACGCCAGAAATACGGGATGGTAAAAGGAAAGCAGGATGATCCCGAACAAGATCTGGATTAAAGCCGCCGTCAGGTCGATCAGCAGTTTGGGAAGGCCTTTCTGGATGGTCAGCACATCGAAAAACCGGTTCATCAGTTCGGGAGGATGGGTGCCGATCAGCGCTTCCGGGCGGATGCGGGGCAGTCGGAACGTGAACTCGAAAGCTGCCTTGACGTAAAGCCGTTGCTGTAAAACCTCCACCACGGCCTGCTGCCCGACCTGAATAAGCCCGCTGACGAGGACGCCGATGATGACCAGCCCGATCAGAACGTACACCGAACTGAACACCATCCCTCCCGAAACCAGGTTAAACACCGCCTGGACGCCCAACGGCAGGGACAGGCTGATCAGCCCGGCTACGATGGCATACAGATAAACGTACCAGATGTCCCGTTTTTCGGTATCGAGCATTCGGAGAAGGCGCCGGAGGGGCGTGGGCGGTGGAGCGGGTGAATTATAACTCGTATTGGCCATTTTTCCAATTCGAAACAATCAAGGTTGAACTTACAGATGGGATAGTATTGCTATCATTCGTAATAACACAACTTTTATTCCCGAAAGTTTGTTTAATATAAAAAATAATTCTGAAGTTTGAATCGGATCGCCGGGGTCCCCGGCCAATTGCCTGCCAATCAGAATACTGGAAGCAAAAAGCAAACCAATCCGGCTGCGACGCCCGGAAACCGCCATGGAATATTCAGTACACGTCCGAATGAATCAGAAACTGTATCTCCGGGATCCGGAACAATCGGAACTGGGCCGGAAGATCATTCGGGAAGGCATCCTGCTGATTAAGGAAATCGGCTTCGAGGAAACCACCTTCCGGAAGCTGGCCGAGCGGATCGGAACGAAGGAGGCCAGCATCTACCGCTATTTCGAGAACAAACACCGGCTGCTGATCTATCTGATCGCCTGGTACTGGCAATGGCTTGAATATCAGGTCGTTTTTCAGACCCATAACCTAACCGATCCGAAAGAGAAACTGGAACGGCTGCTGAAATTGATCCTGCTGCTGGACATTGCCCACCTGGCGACGGATGATGTCGACATCCAGTCGCTGCATACCATCGTCATCTGCGAAGCCAGCAAGGTTTATCTGACCCACCACGTCACGGAGGATAACCGGCAGCAGTTGTTCAAACCGTATAAAGACCTATGCAGCCGCATTGCCGGCATTATCCAGGAATATAGTCCTAACTATCCCTATGCCCGGTCGCGGGCCAGTTCCATCATCGAAACCGCCCATTATCAGGCGTTTTTCATGCAGTTTCTGCCTTCCCTGACCGACTTCGGTACCTCCAGAAATCAGCTTCAGCTCCTTGAGTTTCTGCGGCATCTGCTGTTCACCACCCTCGACCATGCCTAAAAAAAAGCCACTCTCTCAACGGAAAGTGGCTTTTCGAATTACCCTTCTAAACCTATTTACTCACTGGTGCGGACTGGATTGTTTCATTGTTTTTGGACAACCAGCGGATTGGACACGCCCTGCTCCCCGGATTTCATCCGGAATACCATCCGGGACGGCTCATAGCCGAAGGAGACCGTCGATACATAATACGGTTCCCGCTGATTGAATTTGAAGACCCGGACCTGATAATCGCCGGCCGGCATCCCGTCCATTACAAACCGTGTATAGTTCTGCAACCGATATTCGAACCGGTTATAAATGAGTCGGTTCTTCTGATTCCGCAGTTCGATCTGCAGACGCTCCTGCTTGGGATTGAAGAGAAAGAGCTTCAGGACGCCGTGGTCATCATCCGATCCGGGAATCACCCGGGCAATGACGTCGGCGTTGCTGTTTTTCAGCTGTTCCAGCATCAGTTTCCGCTGGGCCCGGGCAATTCGGCCGGTTCCCCGGAGAGTGGTCGGTTCGGCCGCCCGGACTTCGGGCGTTTCAGGCCGTTTAGGCTCTGCGCTGGCCAGATCCTGGGCCATCAACCGGGCGGCCGGGACCAGGGCGAGAAGCATTAGGTTCAATGTCGCTTTCATGGTGTAGATTGTTAAAAAAGAGGAAGAGAAAATTACGATTGATTCAGCGGATAGCCACCGGGTTCGGTGACGAAACGAGCAGGCGATGCGAGGCCGGTCTTTCCATCCGGGTTACCAGGTTCACGAACGATTTTTTAGTACCCGTCACCATCAGCCGGTATTTACCGGAGGGCAGGTTGGCCAGGTTGAACCGATACCGGTGGCGGTCGGTGGTCGTACTCAGTTCATGAACCAACTGGCTCTTTTCGTCGAAGACCTGAATCTTAACTCGTTCCCGGTCAGGATTTTCCATGCTGATGTTCAGAAAGTTGCCGTCTTCCGATCCCCAGGATTTGACCACCAGACCCGGTTCGGAAGCGACCTGAAACGCCTGTCCGGTTTCGGTGTTGCGCAGGGAAGCCGCCTGGACGGGCAGTTCCGTGGGCTGGATAGTACCGGACACCAGCCGGTTGCTCACCACCCGATCCAGGGTTTCGTCCAGCTTCCGGACGTTCTTTTTGTTCAGCTTGATGAAATAGTTCGGAAGGTATTCTTCATAAACCATATCACCGCCGGCCGTATAAAACTTGATGCTGGTGCTGTTGGTCGGATAGTCGGTCGAGACTTTCCAGTAGGGTTGCTTTTCAGCGGCAGGTTGAGAAGGCCGGCTGTCCTGTGCCTGAGCGCCGAACGCCGTCATGGTGAGGGAAAGTAACAGAAGCGTTTTCATAGCATTCATTGTGTTGTGGTGATTGAAACGTTTGAACACCACAAAGTTCCGGCAAAGAACGAGGCACAACAATGCCCAGAAAAGGGGATGTGGAAACTACCCGGC
Source organism: Larkinella soli (assembly GCF_003703975.1). Taxonomy (GTDB): domain Bacteria; phylum Bacteroidota; class Bacteroidia; order Cytophagales; family Spirosomataceae; genus Larkinella; species Larkinella soli. Next base: position 180,205 of record NZ_QTJY01000001.1, read on the forward strand.
CGGCAGGTAATAATACGGCTGTCAGCGGGTTAAATATTTGGAGATGGCCTCGGTGACCGAGTGAACGTGCAGCTTTTCGTAGATGCGTTTGATGTGGGTCCGGACGGTTTCGATGCTGATTCCAGTTTCTGAAGCGACCATCTTATAGCTTTTGCCCCTGGAAAGAAGGGACAGAATTTCGGTTTCGCGTTCCGTTAACTGAGCCAGATCGCCGGTGCCGGGCCGCCGGTGCATGGACTGCATCACCCGGCGGGCAATGGAGGGCGACATGGGCGCCCCTCCTTCATATACTTCCCGAATGGCCTCCATGATCCGGGCAGGCGATGTTTTCTTCAGTAAATACCCCGTGGCTCCGGCCCGGATCGACTCGAACACCCGGTCGTCGTCGTCAAAAACCGTCAGCATCAGCACATCGATATGCGGAAACCGTTGCCTGATATTGACCAGCGCCCGGATGCCGTCGATTTCCGGTAAATCGATGTCCATCAGAATGACGTCGGGCTGCAGTTGCGCTACCTGTTTCTCGGCATCGAGACAGTGGCCGAACGCCCCGGCCACCTCAAATCCGTCCGTATACTGGATCAGAAACGTCAGGGCTTCGCGAAAAGCCGGATTATCTTCATATACCTGAACGAGAATGGACATGGCCGGATGAGTTTATTCGGTTCTTTTATATGACATAAAGATAACTTCTAATTACACGACATTTTATCCCATATAAGGGGGAGCGGCTGTTCGCCACCTGAACCTCAAACCGGGACTTCCAGGCGAACGACGGTGCCTTTTTCGGGTCGGGAATCGATCAAAAGATGACCCCGGATTTTTGCGGCCCGGTTTTTCATATTGTGCAGACCATTGCCGCCGGAGGCATTCTTCCGTTCCGGATCGGCCGGATTGAAACCGATGCCGTCGTCCTGAATGGTCAGGCTAAGCAGACCGCTGCCGCCTTCGAGCCGGACTTTCAGTTGCCGGGCCCCGGCATATTTGGCGGCATTGGTGATGGCTTCCTTGTAAATAAGGTAAAAATCCCGGCGATGCTGGAGCGGCAGGTTGACTTTTGCCACCGTGGGGCTTTCTTCAAAGATCAGTTCGACCGGCTGATTCTGAAAGAGGTCGGCGGCCACATCCCGCATCCGGGCCACCAGCTCGGTCATCGAATCCTTGCCCGGGTTGACGCTCCAGACGATATCCCCCATGGACTCCATGACCAGCCTCGACAAATCACCGATTTTTTCGAGGACCGATTGGGTCCGGGCGGGATCGGTGCGGGCGAGCTGCCGGGCAGTCTGGCTCAGGAGGCTGATGCTTCCCAGATAACTTCCCATGTCGTCGTGCAGATCGCGGGCGATGGAATCCCGGATTTGCTGAAGCCGCAGAATCTGCCGGATGCGATACCGGTAAAAAAGATACATCAGAATCCCCATCACCAGCAGGCCGTAGGTAAACAGAAGGGGCGCCAGCCACCAGTTCTGCCAGAGGGCCTTTTCCACGACGATGGTCCGGCGGATCAGGGGCGGTTTGCCGGGTTCGCGGACCAGAAAGGTGATGGTTTCTCCGGCCAGATTGTCGAAGGCCAGGTCGGCCCGCTCAGAGAATGATCTCCAGACGCTGTCACGACCGCTCATTTGCCACTCATACCGTTTTCGGGGTCGGGAATTCAGCAGGGTAATCTGAAGGGTTTTTTCCTGCGGAGTCAGATAATCAATTCGGGCGCTTCGCCAATGCTCGGGGGAAACCAGTCGGCTGTTTATATAGAACTGAAGTCCCTGCGCATGGGAAAAGCTGAAGAGAAGCCATCCATTCACCATCAGACAAACCCGGCAGAAGATCGTTACCCACATGAATGAAACAGCATTGAAACCCGGTCTTATCCTACGGCAAGACCCCGGTTATCCTGAAACTCTTTTTTGGTAAACCAGAACCCGGCCGCGTAAAACAGGTTGGAAATCAGCGCAAACAAAAGAACCAGATTATAGGCCCGCAACGCCAGGGTAAAGGAATAATCCATCAGCGGTTGTACCGAAAAATAAATCGGTACGGAAATCAGGTTATCCAGCAGGAGTCCGGCGCTGATCAGAAAAAAAGGGGTTCGCCGAAGCGATTCGATGGCCCGGTCTTCCATGAGCTGGCGGAGGAATATGATCAGCATGACCGTAATGGCCAGGCTTTCTGCGCCCACCAGGTAATTCCCGTAGTCTGCCGCATTCCTGAGGCCCAGAACATACATGACGACTGTAAACAGGGCGAAAACCGGCCCGAACCAGCGCACTACGGTTTTCGAAGGCTCGGACCGGATTAGATAGCCATAGATATAACTTAAAAAAAGAGCATCGACGGCCACTTCGATAAAGGGAAGGTACGGATACTGAATGTTCCGGACCATCAGGATATTGGAGAGGATTGTCACCAAAGCCTTGAACAGTTTCAATACCGCAAACCAGAGCACCGGCCCGCGCAGGTATCTGAACCGCCAGAATATCACCGATACCGGAACAATAAATGAATACAGTCCGATATAATTGATGATCTCGGAGAAATCGGAATCATTCATAATTCCGGAATTACATTTCTGAAATTACTTCTGCGGAAAGGATGATAAACTCGTCGGTCCGTCGGAAATGGGATCACCGGCATAATACACCGCTTCACTCACTTCCCGAAATCGGGGATCGTCCGAGGTCAGCCCTTCGGTGGACTTTCCCTGAGTTCTAAAGGCGCCCTGAAAGGAAAAAACAATCGAACCGACATTCGTCTCATCGTTGGGGTCCACATTGAAGCCCAGCATGATTTTTACCCCATCGAAGTCAGCGAAATCGTTGTCAAGAATACACTTTAACTGGGCTTTACCGATGTAATAACCGTTGGTCGACAGCATTTCCGCAATATTGGGTAAAGCCGTCTCCGTATGCTGAATAATGATACTTTTCAGCTCCTTATAATGCTCCAGATACGCGGGAACTTCCTCATTTTTATCAGCGTGAAGACCTGCGTCCTGGGGCCGGAAACTGCTTTCCGAATCAGAATCACATTGAAAGGTAGCCATGGGGTGAGGTATTTAGGTGTTGACTACCAATCTACAAGGCTCAACCAATTAACCCAAATTCCCGTGCCTAATACCGATACCCCTTTTATTAACCGGTAGTTAATAAATTAAAGCAAAACCTTACCTTTTTTGAAAAAAAGGGAATGGAAACGGTAATAATAAAATTTCAGGATAATATTAACCTGAGTGAATTTATACTAAAAAACCGGGACGATTTCGAAAATATACCGGCTAAATATTTTGCCTATTATAATAATACGTTTCCGAAATATGAATACCCGGACGTGACTTCGATTATTCCGAACTGGGGCAAATTATTTTCGGAATTCAGGAAGTTTAATGCGAAATGCCGTTTCCTTTTTGACGGGATTTCTCCGGAGATTATTGCCGGCATCGTCGATGCGGTCATCGCCCGGAATAAAAGGCCTTATCGGCTGACCAACTTCTTCAATTATATGAAGATCCTGGTGCCCGATAAGCAAGTAGCCTTCGATCTGGTGAAGATTCTGAATAGTTTTACGCCTTCCTCCTCCGACCAGCTGATCAACGGAAAGAAAACCGGTTTTAAGAAATTCAAACCGATCTACTGTGCTTATGTCCGGGCCGAAGACAGTAACCCGGCCTTATGCCCACCCATCCCGGCCGGCACCCAGAACTTCTGGAACGAACTGAGTATCAAATCTTTCTGGGAAAGTCAACCGGCAGCCCTCCTCGATCAATGGACCAACAGGAACCGGAAAGAAGACGTCATCATCCACGACATCGAAAACGGCTGGGGCTCCCATCCCAACTTCAGCCCCGACTTTGACATCCCCGGAGCCCTGGCCATGCCGGGGGCCGGGGTGGGCGACACCGTCCACGGAACCTGCGTCCTGGGGCTGCTTGTCTCCCGCTGGCCTGCCGGCAGCACGCCCATGAGCGGAATCCTGCCCAATCAGGTGCACGGCATTGCCCCGATGGTCGGGGTGCGGCTATATTCGGCCCGAAACGTCGCCGGCGAACTCCGGAACGACGATGCCCTCGCCATGGCAATCTTCGAGGCCAGAAATCGACCGGGTGACGTCATTCTCATTGAAAAACAGCTCAATAACCGCCCGGCATATGATTTTGACTTTACGCCTTCCGGCACCGGCAACGACTTCTTCCCCCTCGAAACGGACCAGGCGATTTTCGACCTGATTCAGGTAGCCACCCGGGAGCTTGGCATCATCGTCGTCGAACCAACCGGAAACTTTTTGAATTTCGATCTGGAGAATTATCACAACCATGTGGATGCCAGCCGGCCGCCCTCGGCGGTTGTCAATCTGGTGCCCGGCACCCCGGCCAGTCTGGTCGAATTCGTTAAACGGCGCCTGCCGAGGGCTTCGGCCCGGGTTCTGCGGTTCGATGCCGTTATGGATTCCGGAGCCATCATGGTGAGTGGAGCCGAGCAGGATTCGGCCACCTCTCACTGGAAAAACCGCTACGGCTTCGGCAGCCGGGTCGACTGCTGGGTGCCGTCGGTCAGCATCCTGACGACCTTCCCGGACCGGACCCTCAAGAATTTCTGTGAAACCTCGGCGGCCTCTGCCATCATGGCCGGTATGATTGCCGGTTTGCAGGCGGTAAACAAAAATCAGGGGCGGCCTCCGATCCAACCGGAGGACATGCGGCAGGCCATCCGCGATACGGTCCAGCCCGTCAATCTGAACCGGCTGTCCCTACCGGACATGATGAAACTCGCAAGACACCCGCGGATCAATCTGATACCTGCCGGAACCTGACGATCACTGGTACACCCGCACGTAGTCGACCTCCAGCCGCTGCGGCCAGATGGACTCGTCGACGCCCTGCTGACCGCCCCAGTTGCCGCCAACGGCCAGATTGAGGATCAGATAATACGGCTGGTCGAGGGGCCATTCTTCCACCTTCGAGCCGAGGTCCTTTTTGGCGGCCGAATAATATTTCCGGTCGTTGATGTAAAATTCGATGCGGTCGGTCGTCCAGTCGATGGCGTAGACGTTGAAGTCCGCAGTGGCGTTCGCCAGCTGCGTCGTACCGGTTTTATGGGTGCCCCTGACGTGATTGTAGGCGTCGGTATGGATGGAACCGTGAATCTTGCCCTCATTGAATCCGACGTGTTCCATGATGTCGATCTCTCCACAGAGCGGCCAGCGGGTGGTCTTGATGTTGCTGCCGAGCATCCAGATGGCCGGCCAGGTGCCTCGGCCCTTGGGCAGCTTCGCCCGGACTTCGATCCGGCCGTATTTCCATTCCGCAATGCCCTGGGTCAGCAGTTTGGCCGACGTATATGCCCGGTTCTCGTGCTTTTCCCTTCGCGCTTCAATGATGAGATGCCCGTTTTCGACCCGGGCGTTTTCCGGCCGGGGGCCGAGGTAGTACTGGAGTTCGTTGTTGCCGAAGCCGTGGCCTCCGACGTCGTATTTCCACTTTTTCGGGTCGGGGAGGCCGGCTTTGTCAAATTCGTCGGACCAGACCAGTTTCCGGTCGTCCGAGGGTTTTTCCGGAGTGGCCGGTCGGCAGACGACCAGACCGAGAACCACCAGCAGGCTGAGGAGCGTCGTTTCCATGATTGTCGATTGTCAGGGTTTATGAATAATCAGCGGGCGGGTCCGAAGGCCCAGGTCAGGAAGTCGGGCATCACCCGGCTCCAGGTTTCGGGATCGTGACGACCGCCCTTTACTTCTGCATACGTGACGTCATTGCCCCACCGATAGCCTTTGCGCTCCAGTTCGGCGATCAGGTCGAGCGTGTCGTCGATGGAGTCGATGACGCCGTCGTGGTCGCGGTCGTCGGTTTCGTCCAGCGTGCCGGTCTGAAACCAGAACCGGAGCCCGGGCCAGGAGGTGCCCTTGCGGACCAGGGCGTGCATGATCCGATCATCGTCGGTATAGCCTTCGTTCAGCCCTTTCTGCCGCCACCAGAAAGAGCCGGAAAAGGCCCCCGCTTTCCGAAACTGGCTGGGGTGATTCCAGACCAGGTCGAACGCCGACAAACCGCCCAGCGAAAAGCCGGCGAAAACCGATCGTTCGGGGTCGTCTGTGATCCGGTAATGTTTTTTTACATACGGGATCAATTCATGAAGGACAAATTCGGAATACCGGCCGGCTTTGGAACCCCGGTGCAGGTAATCGGCCTGGGCCGCCACCCCGTATTCCTGAATCCGGTCCCCGGCATGAATGGCCACCAGCACGAAGGCACGAACCCGTCGTTCCCGAAACATCGAATCGAGAACGGCCGCCATCCGGAGCCGTTCGAGGTCCTGTCCGTCATTAAGATACAGGACGGGAAGCCCTTCACCGGAAGACGAATAACCCGGAGGCAGGATCACTTCCAGAACCACCGGCCGGTTTAAATATGCCGATACCAGCCCCTCGTCTTTCCGGACCGAAAGTCCCTGACCGGACGCATCGACCGCAGTTAAAAATTCACCCATACCCATCAGAGACCATAGAAACCAGATGAATTTCATTCCGGTCGGTTTAAGGTTTAGAATCTTTTGAAAAGCCCCAAAAATAGCGAGTCTTTTCTTGTAAATTACCAATAATGGTTATCTTTCCCACTGATTCAATAGATTTCAGGGTTCCATTTAACCTCCATCAACACCTTGCAGGAACAATACAGGAAATGGTATTCGCACCACCTCGGTCGGGATATTGAAATGCTGGTTTTCGGTCACTGGGGCTATCCGGTGCTGCTTTTTCCTACCACCATGGGGCGGTATTACGAAGCGAAGGATTTCAAACTGACCGAATCCGCCCGCTGGTTCCTCGACTCGGGCAAAATTAAAATTTACTGCATCGACAGCATCGACCGCGACAGCTGGTACGCCAAACACCTTCACCCGTCCGTCCGGATCCAGAACCACCTCTGGTACGACCGCATGGTGAATGAGGAACTGATTCCCTGGATTCAGCACGAATGCCAGGTCGGAAAAATCGCCGTCGGCGGGTGCAGTTTCGGGGGCTTTCAGGCCCTCAATTTCGCCTTCCGGCACCCCGAAAAAGTGGCCCATCTCTGGAGCATGGGCGCAGCCTTCGACATCCGGTCGTTCATGAGCGGCTATTACGACGACAACGTCTATTTCAACAACCCGCCGGATTATATCCCCAACGCCCACAACGACCATTTTTACCGGATGCGGATCGTGCTGGGCACTTCGGAACACGATTTCTGCAAACCGGAGAACTACCGGATGTCGGAGATTCTCAACCGCAAGGGCATTCACCACTGGCTCGACGTCCGGCCCTGGGGAGAACATGACTGGCCGGTTTGGCGGGAAATGTTTCCGCATTATCTTTCCACCCTTTGAGAATCCATTCCTAAACACGCAACACGACGATGGCTCCCGTCAAAGGATATTGGGAACAGCCGGGCCAGTTCAACGAGGCCCTAGTGCAGCTCCGGACCGTCATCCGGGAATTACCGGAACGCGTCAAGGCGCTCACCACCGACGAGATGATGGCCCGCGAACCCGGGAAATGGTCAAAAAAGGAGGTGCTGGGGCACCTGATCGATTCGGCGCTCAACAACCTAAAACGATTTTCGGACGCCCAGACTCAGCCTTCCCCGTACCGGCTGCAGCCGTATGACCAGAACCGACTGGTGGAAATCAACCGCTACCAGGACCTTTCCCTCGACCACCTCCTGGTCCTCTGGCAGGCCCTGAATCAGCAAATCGTGTACGTGGTGGAGATCATGGCCGAAACCGAGCGCCGGAAGGAGGTGGCGTTGCCGGGGGCCGGGGAGCGGGTGACGCTCTCCTGGATTTTCGAGGACTATGTGGGCCATCTGGAGCATCATTTGAAGCAGATTTTTTAACATTTAAGGCTTCCTTTCGCTTTTAACACACATCACTTACCAACGACGGAGAACGGTTCTCCGGTTATCTTATGAAGAAGATCGGTATTCTTTTCGGCCAGGAAAACACGTTTCCGCAGGCTTTCGTGGATCGCATCAACAGCAAGGGCCTCAGCGACATAACGGCCGAGTTCGTCACTATCGACAAGGTCGTTCAGGGAGAAGCCACCGAATACGCCGTCATCATCGACCGGATTTCCCAGGATGTTCCGTTTTACCGGGCCTACCTGAAAAATGCGGCCCTGACCGGGACGGCCGTCATCAACAACCCTTTCTGGTGGAGCGCCGACGAGAAATTTTTTAATAACTGTCTGGCTACCAGGCTGAATGTTCCGGTTCCAAAAACCGTTCTGCTGCCATCCAAAGACCGGCCGGACGATACCAACGAAAACTCGTTCCGGAACCTGAAGATGATGGACTGGGATTATATCTTTAACTATATCGGTTTTCCGGCCTATATGAAACCGCATTCGGGCGGGGGCTGGAAAAGCGTCTATAAAGTCTACAACCCGGAGGATCTCTGGAAAAAATACGAGGAAACGGCCCAGCTGGTCATGCTGTTTCAGGAGGAGATCGTGTTCGACGATTATTTCCGCTGTTACTGCATCGGCGGCAAGGACGTTCGGATCATGCCTTATGAACCCCGCAACCCGCATCACCTCCGGTATGTGGCCGAACCCAAAGCCACCGGTGATGCGTATAAAAGGCTCATGACGACGATCAAAAATTACGTCGTCGCGCTGAACAGGGCGCTCGGTTATGATTTCAATACCGTCGAATTTGCGGTTCGGGACGGCATTCCCTACGCCATCGATTTCTGCAACCCGGCCCCGGACGCCGACGTATATTCGGTCGGGCAGGAGAATTTCGAATGGGTGGTGGAAGCGGCCGCCAACATGGCCATCGAGCGGGCCAGAGCGCAAAAACCGGGACAGGACAACCTGACCTGGGGCTCGTATGTCCAGCATTCCGCCCGGGGTCAGATGTTCACCCCCGGCCTGAGCGAACCTCAGGAAGGCGAAAAGCCGAAAAAGGTGAAAAAGGAAAAGTCCGAAGATCACAAGCCTAAAAAAGACGAAAAGAAAAACGCCAAAAAGGCCAAAAAAGCCTGAGCCGTCCACTGCCTTAGCCCTACACTCATGCCTGTTTTCACACTTGGAATAGAAGAAGAATTTCAGACGATCGACCCCGAAACCCGCATGCTCCGCTCCCACATGTCCAAGATCGTGGAGGGCGGGCAGATTACGCTCCAGGAGCGGGTAAAATCCGAAATGCACCAGGCCGTGGTGGAGGTGGGGACCAATATCTGCACCAATATTCACGAAGCCCGAAACGAGGTGACTTTCCTCCGCCGGATGATCAGGGACCTGGCCGACAAGCAGAATCTGCGGATCGCGGCCGCCGGAACCCATCCCATTTCCGACTGGCAGGACCAGCTCATCACCGACAACGAGCGTTACGACAAACTCATCGACGAGATGCGCGACGTGGCCCGTTCGAACCTGATCTTCGGCCTGCACGTACATGTCGGGATCGAAAACCGGAACGAGGCAATCCAGATCATGAACGCCGTGCGGTATTTTCTACCCCACATCTACGCCCTTTCGACCAACTCGCCGTTCTGGTGCGGACGCAATACCGGCTTCAAGTCCTACCGCTCGAAGGTGTTCGATAAATTTCCGCGGACGGGCATCCCCGACTATTTTGCCTCGGCCGCCGAATACGACGACTACGTCAACCTCCTGGTGAAAACCGGCTGCATCGACAACGGAAAGAAAATCTGGTGGGACATCCGCCTGCATCCCTTTTTCGATACCATCGAATTCCGGATCTGCGACGTGCCGATGCGGGTGGAGGAAACGCTTTGCCTGGCCGCCCTCATGCAGTCGCTGGTCGCCAAGATTTACAAACTACACCGGCAGAACCTGAATTTCAGGCCCTACCGCCGGCTCCTGATCAACGAAAACAAGTGGCGGGCCGCCCGCTATGGGATCGAAGGCAAACTGATCGATTTCGGGAAACAGGAAGAAGTGCATTACCATGCCCTGGCCCGTGAATTGCTGAACTTCGTGGACGATGTGGTCGATGAGCTGGATTGCCGGAAAGAGGTGGAATACGTCAATACCATTCTGGAAATGGGCACGGGCGCCGACCGCCAGCTGGCGGTTTTCCGGCAGACCGAGGACCTGAAGCGCGTCGTCGATTACATCGTTGAGGAAACTTCTCACGGATTGTGAGAGTTATCCTTTCAGTCTCCAATCTTTTTTACCCAAAATGAATCCATTGAAAATTGCCGTTCTGGACCTGAACAACAACCATCCCAACGAGGGGATGCGCTGTATTCTTCAGTTGGTCCGGAATACGTTCGAAAGCGAGCACATTCCCATCGAACTCCGGGTGTATAACGTCCGGGGGGCCAATGAAATCCCCGACCTGACCTACGACCTGTATGTGTCTAGCGGGGGGCCGGGAAGTCCCCTTCCCACCGACGATCCGTGGGAAGGGCGGTTTTTTTCGCTCATCGACCAGATTTTTGCCCATAACCGGGTCAGTACACGAAAAAAATACCTGTTTCTGATCTGCCATTCGTTCCAACTGGTTTCCCGCCATCTGGGCATCGGCACCATCAGCCTGCGGAAGTCGCCGTCTTTCGGGATTTTTCCGATTCATAAAACCGACGACGGCCACTCCGAACCGCTTTTCAAGGCGCTGCCCGACCCATTTTTCGCGGTCGACTCCCGGAGTTACCAGCTTACCGCTCCCCACTGGGAACGCATCGGTCAACTCGGCGCTCAGGTGCTGTGCCTCGAAAAAATTCGGCCCAACGTGCCCTTTGAACGGGCCATCATGGCCGTGCGGTTTACCGGGGAAGTGTTTGGAACGCAGTTTCACCCGGAGGCCGACGGGGAGGGCATGCTCCGCTATTTCATGACCGAGGAAAAGAAACGGCAGGTCATCGAAAATTACGGGGAGGGGAAATTTCAGGACATGGTCGACTCGCTGCTGGACCCGGACAAAATCGCTCTGACGGAATCCGTCCTTCTGCCCTCCTTTCTGCGACAATCCGCTTTCCGGCTGATCAACAAACCGGTGGAGCGGCCCCAGGAAGTTTAAACACAAACGACGCACGTATGATTCGGGACATTCGTCAGGCCTATAACCAGGCCTTCAGTCAGGAACGTTACCAGGTCTTTCTGGATCAGATTCAGCACGATTATCCGGGTCAGCTGGAATTCCGGGTGGCCGAAACGCCGGTTTTCGTGCCCCGGCTCCTGAAGGAACGGCTGATCGAAGCCTGTGAATCAATCGTCGATACCCTGACCGCCGAATCGTTCAAGGAGTGGACCGAACAGGCCATTCCGGCCCACCAGCGGGTTCCGAACGAAGACGGCCACCCGTCCTTTGTCGCCATCGATTTTGCCGTATGCCAGGATGCCGACGGCGAGCTGACCCCCCAGCTTATCGAGTTGCAGGGCTTTCCGTCGATCTTCGGGTTTCAGAGCTACCTTTCCGAGAACTACCGCCGGTTTTTTCCGATCCCGGACGGATTCAGTTACCTCTTCCATGTCGATTCGGTCGAAACGTACCGGCAGCACCTCCGACGCCTGGTGTTGGGTCTGGAGCAGCCTGAAAACGTGATCCTGCTTGACATATTCCCGGAGAAGCAGAAAACCCGGATCGACTTTGCCGCGACGAAGGATCTGCTGGGCATCGAGCCGGTTTGCCTGACCAAAATCCGGAAGGAAGGCCGGAAGCTCTATTACGAAAAGGACGGCCGGTCTTACCACATCCACAGGATCTACAACCGGCTGATCTTCGATGAGCTGGAGTCGATGCACGACCTGAAGACGGCGTTTCACCTGACCGACGACGTGGACGTCACCTGGGTAGGCCATCCGAACTGGTTTTTCCGGATCAGCAAGTACATCCTGCCCCTGCTCGAAAGTCCCTATGTCCCGAAAAGCTACTACCTGAAAGACCTCGAAAAGTACCCGGAAGACCTGGAGAATTATGTGTTGAAACCGCTGTTCTCCTTCGCCGGCAGCGGAGTCCGGCTTTCGGTGACGAAGGAAGACCTCAATGCCGTCACCGACCGGGAGAACTTCATCCTCCAGCAAAAAGTAAAATACGAACCCGTCATCGAGGCCCCGGACGGCCCGGTGAAATGCGAAATCCGGATGCTGTACATCTGGCACGACAAAGACCCCCGGCCCATGCTGATCACCAACCTGGCGAGGCTCAGCCGGGGCGAAATGATCGGCGTTCGGTTCAACAAGGATTTCGACTGGGTCGGGGGTTCGACCTGCTTTTTCGAGAAATAAAATATGTCCGGATCATTTTCCGATCCGGACCTGATAGCTGATATACGGGAAAGGACTCGTCCGAATCAGGCCGTCCGTCGAATAAACCGGCATCAACAGGGCCGTATCGAAGGAATGCCGCCGGCGGTTGAACCGCAGCCCGGCCGACGAAAGGCCGCTCAGGTAGGTCAGGTTCGGTTCGATGGCCTCTCCGACCAGAATGTTATTCTGGCTGATGAAGGTCAGGTCCGGGGTAATCTTCCGAACATACCCGATCGTAACGACGCCCGAAGAGGCAATGCCCCGGACGGAGAACGTAGTTCCGAAGCCGACCGTAATGTTCCGCTCGGCATCCCCCATGGTAACCAGCCCCTGGGCCAGCCCGAATCGGGTCAGAATCCGCTCCGTCACCCGCAGACCGATGTACTGCACGCTCAGGGCCACCTGCGTGCGCGGAGCCAGTTTGGAGCTGACTTTCGTGGAAACCGTAAAGAAGTTTTGCGGACTCAGGGTCTGAAACCCGGCACCCACACTCCAGTTGCTGGTGATGCCGACGTCTACCCGGCTGAAAAGCACGTAACTGTTCTGGAAATAAATCTTTTTCTTTTCCAGCGGCAGGGCCGTCGGCATGAAAAACAGGCGGAAGGGAAATCCGTTCGGATGGTCGGGACCGCTGCGCAGGGTGCCGCCCACGAGGTCGGCCCGGACGATGTCTCCGGCCTGGACGATCCGGTCGCCGTGGGCTTTGGTCCGGATCAGGTAAGCCGAACTGTCGCTGCGGACCAGCTGGCCGCGCAGCAAAGTGCCGTCTTTCAGTTGGAAATCGTAAGTTCCGGGAATGTGGGCCCGTCCAGGTTCGTAATAAATCTCCTGTGCTTCAACCGCCGAAAATCCGAAAACGCTCCAAAAAAGTAACAGGTAGATTAGCTTCATAGGCAGACTGGTATCGTAAAGTACGAAAGTTAATAAAGTAACCGATTCGGCTCAAGCATTTAAACGTTGTATTTTTGTACAATTAACCGGATTTTTATTTTGAATACCACCCAGCTTTTAACGCAGCGTCAGCTCTTTTTCCGGCACGTTGCCCAAACGTCCGATTTTCCGCTGGCCCTCGAGATCGAACGGGCGGACGGAATTCACCTCTACGACACCGACGGAAAGCGGTATATGGACCTGATTTCAGGGATCGGTGTCAGTAACGTGGGCCACCGCCATCCGCGCGTTCTGTCGGCCATTCAGGAGCAACTCGACAAGTATCTGCACCTGATGGTGTATGGGGAATTTGTGCAGACCACCCAGGTGCAACTGGCTCAGGCCCTGGCCCAAACGCTCCCGGAGCCTTTGTCTGCCGTATATTTTACCAATTCGGGTACGGAAGCCATCGAAGGGGCGATGAAGCTGGCGAAACGGTTCACGGGCCGGTCGGAAATCGTCTCCTGCTTCAACGCCTACCACGGCTCCACCCAGGGCGCCCTTTCCCTTTCAGGCAGTGAAAATTTTAAACGAAATTACCGCCCTCTCCTGCCCGGCATCCGGCACATCCGGCACGGAGACGAAGCGATGCTGTCCGGGATTACCGGACAAACGGCTGCGGTGATTATGGAAGTGGTGCAGGGGGAAGCCGGCGTTCGCATCCCTCAACAGGCTTACCTGGAACTGGTCCGGAAACGGTGTTCGGAAGTGGGCGCGCTCCTGATCTTCGACGAGATTCAGACCGGATTCGGCCGAACCGGCACCTTCTGGGCATTCGAGGGGTACGGCCTCGTTCCGGATGTGGTCGTATGCGCCAAAGGAATGGGGGGCGGCATGCCGATTGGAGCCTTCATCAGTTCCCCGGAAACCATCGGTGTGTTCCGCAACAATCCCATCCTGGGCCACATCACTACCTTCGGCGGCCACCCGGTTTCCTGCGCGGCCTCCCTGGCCACTCTCCAGGTCATCCGGGAGGAAAAACTTTACCAACAGGCCGAGGCCAAAGGGCAGTTGTTCAGGGACTTACTGGTTCATCCGGCCATTCGGGAGGTGCGGGGTAAAGGGCTGATGATGGCCGCCGAATTCGAATCGTTCGGGACGCTGAAACCGGTGATCGACCGCGCCATCGAACGGGGCGTCATTACCGACTGGTTCCTGTTCTGCGACAATTCCATGCGAATCGCTCCCCCGCTGATCATCACGGAGGAGCAGATTCGGGAAGCCTGCGGTCTTATTCTGGAGGCTATTGGATAGCCGTATCGGCAGTTTTTACCTGCGGGACCGGAAGGCCGTTGCGGACCTCTTCCGAAGCCGTAAGGACCAGCTGGTCCCCCTCGTTCAGCTTCCCGAAGATTTCGATCTTTTCGTCGGCTTCCAGCCCTTTCTCGATGGGGACCCATTCGGCCTTCCCGCCGGCCACCCGGATGACGAAAATGCCGGAGGTGGAATTGACGACGGCCGTTTTGGGAACGATGAAGGTGGCGGTCCGGGTCGGCAGGGGAATGGTCACCTCGGCCACCATGCCCGGAAGCAGCTTGCGGTCGGCGTTGATCACGTCCACCTCCACCCGCTCCGAGCGCAGCTTTTTGTCGAGCGCTCCGGCCATCCGTTTCACTTTCCCGGTAAACTTGCGGTCCGGAAACGTCCGGACGGTAAAGCTGACCTCATCGTTCGCGTCCACATACCCGGTATAGGTTTCCGGCACCGAGACGACGAGCCGCAGCCGCTTCTGCTCGGTCAGTACGAACAGCGGCAGTTCCGATCCTTTTCCGGCCGGCCCGACATAGGCGCCGGTGCTGGTATTCCGAAGGCTGATGATGCCGCCGAAGGGGGCCCGGATTTCGAGGTATTTCCGCATATCGGAAACCTCCCGGAAGGAAGCTCTGGCGGCTTCGAGCTGGGCGTAGTCCGAATTCTTTTTCGCCAGGGCCTGTTCAAGCGTCGTCTGGGCGATGGCTCCCTGCGTTTTGGCGGCATCCACCACCCGGTCGTAATTCGCCTTGCTGGCAATGTACAGAGCCTCCTGCGATTTCAACCGGGATTCGGCCGCCGACACCTGGGCGTTCAGTTCGGGGGCTTCGGCAACGGCAAGAAGCTGCCCTTCAGACACTTCCGAACCCACATCGACGTATAACCTTTTGATATAACTGCTGACGCGGGCGTAAATGTCCACATCCCGGAAAGCCACCAGCTCGCCCGGAACCTGGAGAGACGAGGACAGCTTTCCCTTTTTCAGGGCAAACACCTCCACCGGCGCTGCCTCCTGAACCATTTCGGTTTCCTCCTCCGCGCCCTCCTCCTTTTCCTCCGATTGGTGACAACCGGTCAGAATGCTGATCAAAACCAAACTACCTAACAAAACCGGCAAACCGGCAAACCGTCTATGATCGGGCTGATTCATACAGGGAGGGAATATAATGTTTACTTTCTTTGTCTTCAGGATCGAGGGAAACGGACTGCGTCGAAGTTTTGCCCTGAACCCAGGCAAATACCAGCGGCAGAATGAACAGGGCCGCAAAGGTGGAAGCGATCAGCCCGCCGATCACGGCCCGCCCCAGCGGAGCCACCTGGGAACCGCCTTCGCCCAGCCCGGAAGCCATCGGGACCATCCCGACCACCATCGCCAGACTCGTCATCAGAATGGGCCGCAGGCGCAGGGAAGCCGACTCTTTCGCCGACAGGACGGCGTTACCGTTGTGCATCCGCAGATGCTCCGCATTAGTGACCAGCAGCACCGCATTCGAGATGGAAACCCCAACGGACATGATCATGCCCATGTACGACTGAAGGTTCAGCGTCGAACCCGTCAGGAGCAGCAGCGACAGCGAACCGACGATAACCGCCGGAACCGTACAGAGAACCACCAGGGATACTTTAAAGGACTGAAAATTAGCCGCCAGCATCAGGAAGATGACCAGGATGGCCGTCACCAGCCCGCCCTGTAAACTTTCCAGCGTTTCGGTCAGGACCTGGGTCAGCCCCCGGGTTTCGATGGTCAGACCGCGGGGAAGCTCACCGAGCGAGGCAATCGCCCGGTCGACGTCTCCGGCTGCCGTGCCGAGGTCCACGTTGTTCAGGTTGGCCGTAACCGACAGCACAGGAACGGCCCCGATATTGTCGTTTTCGCCGTTGGTGACCGTTTGGGTGATGGTCGCAACGTCGCTCAGCACCGGCCGGTTCGAATTGGGAAGAATGGGGATTTCGCCCAGCGAGTTGATGCTGGTCATCTTGTTCTCCGGAACCTGCACCTGAACACTGTAGCTCTGGCCGGTTTTGGGGTCGATCCAGACACTTTTCTCCGTAAACCGGGAGGAGGAGGTCGACGCCGTCAGGGAGCGGGAAATGGCGGCAATGTCCGTTCCAAGCTGGGCGGCCCGCTGCCGGTCGATGTTCACCGAAATGGCCGGATACTTGATGGCCTGCCCGATCTGAACATCCCGCAGATACGGAATCTGCTTTAACTTGTCGATCACCTTATAGGCGAATTCCGCATTCTGGGCTTTGTTTTTTCCGATCACTTTTACCTCGATGGGCGTCGGAGAACCCTGGCTTAGAATTTTGTCGGTCAGCTCGATGGGTTCGAAAGACACCTTCACGTTGGGGAGGGCTTTCCGGATGCGGCCCCGGAACCGGTCTTTCAGTTTATCCATGTCCACCTCATAATCCTCCTTCAGACTGACCTGAAGCACCCCCTCCTGGGGGCCGGCCATGAAGAGGTAGATCGGGCTGGTGGAAAACTGGGAACCGTGCATCCCGACCATAGCCGACGTGATTTCGATATTGTCCCGGCCGGTCAGCTTATAGAGTTCATGCAGCGCCTGAAGCATGATGGACTCCGTTTTTTCCAGCCGCGTACCGTCCGGAGCGCGAAGCCGAACCTGAAACTGGCCGGCGGTTACCCGGGGCAGCACGTCGCGGCCGATGGCGCTCAGGAACCAGGCCGCAACGGCCAGCGTACCGACGGCATACACGATCGTGATGGGTTTCCGGAACGGCAGGCATCGGTTCAGGAACCGCACAAACCGGATCCGAACCCGTTCGAAGAGGCTGATTTTTCCATCGTTATTAAAATCGTCTCGTTCGGCCAGAATCTTTTTCTGATCCCAGGTATCTTTTTCTCCGGCAATAAATGCCGCATCGGCCTCGAACGCCCTGCCGTTGACGGCTTCCTCCTTCCCGGCTTTTCCGTTGGACCGGGCATGGTGTTCCTTCATCAGCCAGTTGGCCAGGACGGGCACCAGGGTCTGGGCCATCAGGTAGGAAGTTACCATGGAAAAGCCGATCGCGAGCGCCAGCGGCAGAAACAGCGCACCCGGTATGCCTTTCATCGTGAAAGCCGGGGCAAATACGGCCAGAATACAGAAAAGAATCAGCAGCTTGGAGAAGGCGATTTCCTTACAGGCGTCCCAGATCGCCAGCGCCTTCGGTTTTCCCATGTCCAGATGCTGGTGGATATTTTCGATGGTTACCGTCGACTCATCCACCAGGATCCCGATCGCCAGCGACAACCCGCTGAGAGTCATGATGTTGATGGTTTGATTGAAAAGCGAAAGGAACAGCACCCCGGAAATGATACAGATCGGAATGGTGATGATGACGATGAGAGCCCCCCGGACGTCGCCCAGAAAGAGCAGGACCATCAGCCCCGTCAGGACGGCCCCGATCGCCCCCTCGGTCAGGAGACTTTTGACCGAGTTGATGACGTAAACCGACTGGTCGAAGGAGTAGGTAAGTTTGACGTCCTCGGGCAGCAGCGCCTGGAACCGGGGCAGGGCCTCTTTCAGATTCTGAACTACCTCCCAGGTCGACGCGTCGGCCGACTTGGTGATCGGCAGGTAAACCGACCGTTTTCCGTTGACCAGCACATACCCGGAAGTGATGTCGGCACCGTCTTCTACCGTAGCCACGTCACGCAGGTACAGGTTCTGAACGCTGTTGGAAAACAGCGGAATATTTTCGAAATCCTGAACGGTTCGGATGGTCGTGTTGGCCGGCGCATAATAGTTGAGGTCACCGATGCGGACGTTACCGGCCGGGGTGGCCTGGTTATTGATCCGAAGGGCCGCCACCAGTTGGTCGGGGGTCAGGTTATGGGAGCGGAGCAGGGCCGGGTCGGCTTTGATGACGATGGTTCGGGAGTTTCCGCCAAAGGGCGCAGGAGCCACCAGCCCCGGAATGGAACTGAATCCCGCCCGGACATACACGTTGGCCAGATCCTGCAACTCATTGTTGGTCCGGGTCGGACTACTCAGAATCAACTGGCCGACGGGGAGGGTCGATGCATCGAACCGCAGCAGGAACGGGGGTTGTGACCCGGGCGGAAAAATGGCCTGCGCCCGGTTGGTATAACCGGTTACTTCGGCCGCGGCCTGGGCCATGTTCGTCCCCTGGTAGAACGTCAGTTTTATCAGCGTAAGCCCCTGAATATTACGGGTTTCTATGCTCTTGACTCCGGAAACGTACAACAACAGGTTGACGTACTGTTTTCCGAAAAAGGATTCCATCTGGTCGGGAGTGAACCCGCCGTAGGGGTGGGAAATGTAAATGACCGGCAAGTCGAGATCAGGAAAAATGTCGATCTTGATGTTTCGAACCGCATCTACTCCAAAGTAAAACAGACCGGCTACCAGCACCAGAACGGTAATGGGCTTGCGGAGGGCTGCTCGGATAAGATTCATAACGTGTACTGGCTAAACTCAATAAATTCCTAAAAACGTCATATCATCTGATGAATTCGGCGATCCTTTCAGCGGATCTGCCCGGTGATGCGGGCCGCCCAGTACCAGGCCTTTTTCGGGTCTTTCTCCACGATACTCTGTAGCAAAGCCGAATGCAGGTCCTGTTTACTCAGCAGGGTTTCGGTGGTAATAAAGACTTCGATGAACGATTTCTTCATCTTATTGGCAATAATGCGGTACAGCTCGGCGAGAATGTCGTTCTTGGCCGCATTGGCCAGGCTGATATGAAATTCGATGTCGGCTTCGATGCACTCGACCGGTTTGTTTTTCAGGGCGGCTTCGTGGCGTTTCTCCAGAAACCGGGTCATGCGATCGATGTCGTCCTGCGTCCGGTTGATGGCGGCTTTCTCGGCGATTTTCAGTTCGAGCAGCTGCCGGACTTCGTTGAGATCGTCGCCCTCGGCCCGCTGGAGGCTGTGGTGAAAGGGGGCGGTGAGGCTCTGCTGCAGCTCCACGAAGGTTCCCAGCCCCTGCTGAACCCGGATCAGGCCCGAATTGGACAGGATGCGGATCGCTTCACGAATCGTCGACCGGCCTACGCCGAACTGCTGCATCAATTCCGGCTCGGTGGGAAGTTTTTCGCCGATCCGGTATTGCCCCGAAGTAATCCTTTGCTGAAGCTCATCGACCACGGCATCGGCCAGGCTGTGCCGTTTGAGCAGGGTGGTATCTTTAGTCGTCATATCATCTGATGTCTAAAGTTAGCTAAAATTTTCGTACCTTAAAGGTTAAATCCGAAAAACCGACCCCACCTGGATGACGGTGTTTCCCGGCTTTTTGAAAAAGTCAATTAGTTAGTAATCCATGTCAATTTTTGGTAACGAAAAGCTTCGGCTGGCTAACGATTTTATCCTGCATACGAACCGGAACGTTTTTCTGACGGGCAAAGCCGGTACCGGAAAAACCACGTTTCTGCAATCCGTCAAACAGATTTCCTCCAAGCGAATGGCGGTGGTTGCCCCGACGGGGGTGGCGGCCATCAATGCCGGGGGAGTTACCATTCACTCTCTCTTCCAGCTGCCCTTCGGCCCCCTGACGCCTGGGTTTCTGAACCGCGAATCCCGGAAGTTTAACCGGGAGAAAATCAGCCTGCTCCGCACCCTCGACCTGCTCATCATCGACGAAATCAGTATGGTTCGGGCGGATGTGCTGGACGGCATCGACGAGGTCCTGCGACGTTACCGGAACCATACCGAACCGTTCGGCGGGGTTCAGCTACTGATGATCGGCGACATGCAGCAGTTGCCGCCGGTAATCCGGGATGAGGAATGGGCCTTGCTGGAACCGTATTATGAGACGGGTTACTTTTTCGGCAGTAAAGCCCTGCAGAAAACGCCCTACGTATCGATTGAACTGACGCAGATTTACCGCCAGTCGGACGAGCGGTTTATCGCGATCCTGAACAGCATCCGGGAGAAGAAAGTCACGCGGGCCCAGCTCGACGAACTGAACCGGCGGCACATCCCCGACTTTTCCCCCTCCGACAAAGAAGGGTACATTACCCTTTCGACCCACAACCAGGCGGCCCAGCAGATCAACAGCCAGAAACTCGAAGCGCTCAAAGCGCCGGTGAAAACTTTCGAGGCCCGGATTGAAGGTGATTTTCCGGCCCACGCCTACCCGACCGAAGCGACGCTGGAGCTGAAAATCGGGGCACAGGTCATGTTCATCAAGAACGATATATCCATTGAAAAGGCCTACTTCAACGGCAAAATCGGGCAGATCTCCGATATTCATGAAGAAACCATCTTTGTCCGAAGTGCGTCGGACGGGGAGGAAATCGCCGTGACGCCGGTAGAATGGAGCAACATCCGGTATAGCCTCGATCCGGCCACCAAGGAAATTACGGCCGAAACGATCGGGAAGTTTATCCAGTATCCGCTAAAACTCGCCTGGGCCATCACCATTCACAAAAGCCAGGGACTTACCTTCGAAAAAGCGATCATCGACGCGTCCGCGGCCTTTGCCCACGGCCAGGTATATGTGGCCCTCAGCCGCTGCAAAAGCCTGGAAGGCATGGTATTACGAGCGCCGATTCCTTCCCATAGCATCAAAACGGAAGCCACGCTGGAGGTATTTCACGACGAAGTCCAGCGCCAGATTCCCACCCTGACGGATTTATGGGAAGGTAAACGGGCCAATCAGGAAAAACTGCTGAACGAACTATTTTCCTTCGAGCGGGCCGATGGTCTGCTGTCCCGCTGCCGGAAGATCGTCGGGGAACACCTCGGAAGTTTTCCGGAAGAAACCGGGCCTGCGCTGGAAAACCTGGGGAGAATCCTGGATGAAAAGGCCCGGCAGGTGGGGAATCGTTTCCGCGGACAGTTCCCCCGTTACTTTTCGGCAGACCGGCTACCGGAGGAAATCGGCCCGCTGCAGGAGCGCATCTGTAAGGCCTCCGACTATTTTCGTGCCTTCCTCAGCGAAGAGCTGCTTCCGCCCCTCCAGAATCTCCCGACCGACTGCGATAACCGAAAAGTCCGGGAGTCGATGGTGGAAGCCCTCGATGAACTGGAAAAAGAGCTTTCCGCCAAACTGGAGTGTTTTGAGGTCACCCGGAAAGGGTTTGTGGCCCTCGCCTACCTCAAGGCCCGGAATCTGGCTGAACTGAATTTCCAGTCTTCCCGGCAAAAGGCGCTCCGACTGAAACCGTCCGACCCCTCTCCTTCCGGCGGATCGCCGGGCCGGAAACTTTACACGGCCCTGACCCGCTGGCGCGATAACCTGGCCGGGGAACACGATGTGGCCGGCTACCTGGTCCTATCCCGCAAAACCATCCTCGAACTGGTCGAGACGCTGCCAACCACCCGGGAGGAGCTCCTCAATGTCAAGGGCTTCGGGAAAACGAAGGTCAAGCAAATCGGCGATGAGGTGCTGGCCCTGATCCGGGCGCACTGCGAAGAGCATCAGGTGGTCAGGGAACCTCCGGCACCGGAGATTCGGAAGGATAAAAAAACGGCAAGTTCGGCCGTCTCGCTGGCAATGTTCCGGGAGGGCAAGACGATTCGGGACATTTCGGCGGGCCGCGGCATTTCCGTGGCTACCGTGGAGGGCCATCTGGCCCAGCATATTTCCCTCGGCGATCTCGACGTGGAAGACGTGCTCCCGACCGACAAAGTCGAAACCATCCGTGCCTACCTCGAAACCCACCAGGACCAGACCCTGACCGAAACAAAAATGGCACTGGGAGATTCCGTCTCCTATACCGATATCCGAATGGTTTTTAATTCGATGCGCCGGGAAACCGCCGGTGATCCGGACTGACCCGGGCGCTCACCGGTTGCCCGGATGGTAGGTACGTTCCGCGTGACTTTTCACCTCCTCCGGATAAAAATGAACATCCTTGAACCGGCCGATGGTATAGAGCGGAGCCTGATCGGTAAAATGAGGGGAAGTCGGGTCACTGCTCTGCCCTCCGGTCATGACGGTCCGGGCTTTCACGCGTTTTCCGAACTCCACGACGGCCACGAAACTGTTGCCTACGACCCCGTACCGTTTTTTGGTCCCGGAATCCGGATTCGTACCAAAAGCCGCCAGCGAGCCCCAAACCGAGGGCGTAAACCCGACCGGCAGACTCGGCCGGCTGTCGTCAAATTTCTGGTCAATTTCTCCGGTCAGCCGCTGGAAACGATTGATTTCTCCCCAGGGCGTTTTCCAGGTCCCGAAATCCCGGATTAGTTGTTCCTGGGCTTCGGCCAGGGCAGTGAGCTTCTCCTGGGCAGTGGTAGCCTTTATGGCAAACGCATTGAAGGTCAGTTGATTGAACCGCTGACCTTTCGGGGTGCGCGTTCGGGCCAATCGGTAAAGCTGCTCCGCCCAATAAATCGCCAGCGTCGTCGGGATGGAATTGACGCCATAGTGTCGGTTCCAGGATTTCAGCAAGCCGACGGCTTCCGCAACGGCCTCAGGTTGCGTTCCCACCTTTGCCGATTGCTCCTCATAGGCCGAAATCAGGCCGGGAAGTAGGTCATCGAAAGCGGCCAGATAGGGGTCGTTCGCTGCCGCGATCAGGGTGTCCAGGGTAAAAACCGACTTTCGGCTCAGGACCCGGACGGCATTGATGCCCCGGTAATTCTCCGCATCGGGTGCCATGTAGGAAGGGTACCTTTTCGGGTCCGGGCTGTCGGGGCCCGACACCGTGAAGGGCGTGGAATTGCAGTTCTGTATCCAGCCGACGGCCGGGTTATGGACCTGCACGACCTCGTCGATCCCATGAAGCCCTTTCCAGTCGGTTCTGGGGTTGCTGCCGTCCACCGGGTTGTTCCAGTCGAAAGCCGGATCCCGTTTTGGCATGAAGTTCCCGTGCCAGTAGGCAATGCCTTTTCGATCGGCGAAAACCGTATTATTGGACGAATTTCCGTTCAGTTTCATCACCTTGCGGTAAGAGGCATAATCGGTGGATTTGGTGCGGAGGTAGGATTGCTCCAGGGCATGGATCGGGTCATTCATCATGCCGATGCTCACCCACCGGTCGCCTTCCAGCCCGGCAACAGGCCCGTGATGGGTCCGGAACAGGGTGAATTCTTTCCGTTTAACCTCGTTGCCCTCCTTAAACGGCAGGGTAACGGTTTCGGTCGTTACCGGACGCCATTCATTGCCGTACCGATAAAAATACTTGCCGTCCTTTTTCTCGATGGTTTCCAGAAATTCGTCCATCGTGTCGGCATTGCTGGAGGTATGCATCCAGCCGCAATTTTCGTTAAAGCCCTGATAGACAAAGAACTGCCCCCAGGTAACGGCCCCATAGGCATTCAGGCCCTGCTCACTGACCAGATGAACTTCGGACCGGAAATAAAAGGAGGTATGTGGATTGATCAGCAGCAGCGGATGGCCGGTCGCGCTTTTGGACGGAGCCACGGCAAAGCCGTTCGAGCCGACCGGTTCCCGCTCGAACTGATCGAAGTCCGGAACGACGGAGGTCCATCTGGTATGGGTGTAAAACGCCTTCAGGCGCTCGGTCGAAACGGCGCTGATGTTGCCCCCTATGCTGCCTTCGCTGAACATCAGCGGCATCCAGGGCTGAAACCGGGTCAGGAGCCTGGGTTTCACCTGAGGATGGGTGGCGAGGTAGAAATTGGCCCCGTCGGCGAAGGCATCGAGCAGCTTCCGCAGCCAGGAGGGGCTTTTCCTATACAGTGAAACGGCCTCGGCGGAATCCAGAAACAGCCGCGCCCGCAGATCGTGGTACAGGGCACTCTCCCCTTCTACTTCCGCCATCCGGCCGACGGCATCGATATAGTTGGCTTCCACCCGGGCGAAGTCGTCCTCACACTGGCTGTAAAGTAACCCGAACACCACATCCGCATCGGTTTTCCCATAAATGTGCGGAACGCCCCAGTTGTCGCGGATAATAGTTACTTTTTTAGCCTGCTCCTGCCAACGGCCAACCTCGGCCGGACGGAAGGGCTGGGACAGGGCCGGAACAACGGTCAGGAGAAATAACAGGAAGGCCGGAACTCTTGTCATGTGCGTCGGGGCGATCAGGTAAAATCGTAAGTTAACCCAAAAGACGACACAGGACAAGATGATCCGGCCTACGGTTGTTTTAGAAAGGGATAATTACGAATTGCCTCAACGGGCCGCTTCCAGATGATAGGCTTCTTCAAGTCCGGCCATATCGAGTTTATCCATCTGCATGAGGGCCTGCATCACCCGCTTCGATTTTTCGGGATCGCCGGCCTTCAGCATTTCATCGAGGGCGGTCGGAACCACCTGCCAGGAAAGACCATACCGGTCTTTGAGCCAGCCGCAGCGGCCCGGCTGCCCGCCTTCCGACAGCGCTTCCCAATACCGGTCGATTTCTTCCTGGGTTTCGCATCGGATGAAAAACGAAACCGATTCGTTGAATTGGAACTGCGGGCCTCCGTTCAGGGCCATAAACTCCTGCCCTTCCAGGACGAAGGTCGCCGACATCACCTCGCCGGCCGGGACAGGAATGCCTTCGGGAGCCCGGGTCAGGTTTTTGATTTCCGAATGGGGGAAGATGGACGTGTAAAAACGGGCGGCCTCCTCGACTTTCCCGTCGAACCAGAGGAATGGAGTGATTTTCTGCATGATTTCCCTGCTTTGTTGTTTATGAAATCCGTTTGCCGAGCGCCCTCTGAAATCGTTCAGGGACTGCTTTTCCCGGCAGACGGTATAACAAAGATAATGTCGCCCTCACACTTATATAGCGTGTAAAAGCGACATTATGACGGGGGGATTGCGCCAATCCGAAAGGCAAATTTTCGGACGGCAATCCGGCTTATATTCTATGTAGAATTGCGCGGTCGATTACAGTTGCGCAACTAATTTCTGTTCCAGAACGGCTTTCGGAACCGCACCGATTACCTTATCGACCAGCTGACCGTTTTTGAATACCATCAACGTCGGGATGCTGCGGATACCGAACTGCGCCGGTACGCGGGCATTCATGTCGACGTCCATTTTCGCTACCACTGCCTTCCCCTCATATTCATTCGCCAGTTGTTCGACAACCGGGCCGATCATCTTACAGGGTCCGCACCATTCGGCCCAGAAATCGACCAGAACCGGTTTATCGGAATTGATTACTTCCGCGAAGTTAGCGTCGGTTATTTCTATCGCTTTTGCCATGATTGTATTATGATTTGTGTACAGTTTAACTTATCTGTACGTACAATGTTTTCGCATGGGAAAAAGTTCATCACTTAATTGAGCCTGTAACCGACACCGTCCATCGCATCCAGCGCCCTCAGCAGTTCATTGACCGGTGCAATTTTGAACGGTCGGGATAACATGCTGACTTCTACCCGTTCTTCGGCATCCGCCACGCTCAGAACCAGGTTGCACTGCCCCGGATAATTCCGGACGAGGTCGGTGATTTTGGCGACAAATTCATTATTGATCCTCTTCAGGTCCAGCTGAATACAGAGTTCCTTACTGTATTTCTGCCGCACCTCCGTGAGGAGCTGAATAAAGTTGGGACGAAATTCGAAGGCGTCCGAGTTCCAGCGATTCTGGACCTTGCCCTTGACGTGGAGGAAGTGCCCTTCTTCGATGTAATTGCCCATCCGGACGTAATCTTCCCCGAACAGGCTCATTTCGACCGAACCGTTATAGTCTTCCAGTTTGAAGATCACGAACGGATTGCCGTTTTTCGACTGCCGGAGCTGTTTGCTGGTTACAATACCGCCGACGGTAATTTCCCGTCCTTTGTTCGCATCATCATAAACCTTTTCGAGCGTGCAGGTACAGAAACTTTCCAGCTCAATCCGGAACTCGTCGAGTGGGTGTCCGGTAATGTAAAAACCGACCACGTCCTTCTCATATTTGAGTTTGATAATTTCGCCCCAGGGTTCCACGCCCGGCGGTTTCGGGCGCGGGGTCGACGGCTCCCCGCCCAGCCCGCCGAACAGCGACTGCTGGGCGGCCGATTTCTCGGCGTGGTAGTTGTTGGCAAACCGGGTCAGCTTTTCGATGAAGGTTCCGTTCTCACCGGCCGGCACCTCAAAATACTGGGCCCGGTGATACTCCTCAAAACTGTCGAAGGCCCCGGCGTAGGCAAGGCTTTCCAGCGTTTTCTTGTTGACGGTCCGGAGGTTGATCCGGGTTACGAAATCGAAAATGTCCTTATAGGCCCCGCCGGCCTTGCGTTCGTCGATGATCGACTCGACGGCCGCGTCCCCCGCGCCCTTGATCCCGCCAAGACCAAAGCGGATTTCACCCTTCTGGTTAACCCCGAAAAACCGTTCGGATTCGTTCACGTTCGGACCCAGAACCGGGATACCTATGTTCTTACATTCCTCCAGAAAGAAAGTGATTTTTTCAATGTTGCCGAGGCAGCTCGTCAGAACGGCCGCCATATATTCACTTTTATAGTGGGCCTTCAGGTAGGCCGTCTGGTAGGCCACAAAGGCGTAGCAGGTCGAGTGCGACTTGTTGAAGGCATAGGACGCGAAGGCCTCCCAGTCGGTCCAGACCTTTTCGCAGGTTTTCAGGCTCAGGCCGTTCTTTCCGCAGCCTTCCATGAACTTTGACTTCATCTTGTCGAGCGTCACCCGGTCCTTCTTCCCCATCGCCTTCCGAAGCACGTCGGCGTCCCCTTTGGTGAAGTTGGCCAGTTTTTGGGAAAGCAGCATGACCTGTTCCTGGTAAACGGTAATCCCGTAGGTATCGCCGAGGAATTCCTCCATTTCCGGGAGGTCGTACTTTACCTCTTCGCGGCCGTGTTTCCGGTTGATGAAGTTCGGAATGTAGGCGATCGGGCCGGGACGGTAGAGGGCGTTCATGGCGATCAGGTCCTCGAAACGGTCGGGTTTGAGGTCCTTCATGTACTTCTTCATCCCGTCGGATTCGAACTGGAAGATGGCGTTCGTCTCCCCCCGCTGAAACAGTTTATACGTTTCCACATCGTCCAGCGGGATGGCGTCGATGTCGATTTCCACGTCGTGGTTCTGCTTGATCAGCCGCAGACACTCCTTGATGATGGTCAGGTTTCGTAACCCCAGGAAGTCCATCTTGATGACCCCGGCGTCCTCGATGACCTTGCCCTCGTACTGGGTGATGATAAGGTCGGTTTCGCGGGAGGTGGAGACCGGCACGATGTTCGACAGGTCTTCGGGTGCGATGATGATCCCGGCTGCGTGGATGCCTGTATTCCGGATGTTGCCCTCCAGCTTCCGGGCCTGTTTCAACACCTTGGCCTGCAGGTCGTTGCCGGCTTCGATCTGACGCATTTTCCTGACGTTCTCGACCTCCTCGGGCTGGATCATCTGCGCCAGCGAATCGATCGGATCCTCGAAAATCTTCTTCAGCGTCATGTTGTAGGTCGGCTTGTCCGGCACCAGCTTGGCCAGTGCGTTGGAATCCGGAAGCGGCAGCTCCATCACCCGCGCCACGTCCTTGATGGCCGACTTGGCCGCCATCGTACCGTAGGTCACGATCTGGGCCACCTGCTGTTTACCGTATTTCTGCACCACATAATCGATCACCTTCTGACGGCCTTCGTCGTCGAAGTCGGTATCGATATCCGGCATGGATTTCCGGTCGGGGTTCAGGAAACGCTCGAACAGAAGGTTGTATTTGATCGGGTCGATGTTGGTGATGCCGATGCAGTAGGCCACGGCCGAACCGGCCGCCGAACCCCGGCCCGGCCCGACCATGACGCCGAGATCCCGGCCTGCCCGGATAAAATCCGAAACGATGAGGAAATACCCGGCGAAACCCATCTGACGGATAACGCCGAGTTCAAATTTAAGGCGCTCGTCGATTTCCGGCGTCAGGACCCGGTAGCGTTGCCGGGCGCCGTCGAAAGTCAGGAATTCAAGGTAGTCGTCCTGGGTGGCAAAGCCGTCCGGGATGACGTAGTTCGGAAGAAGGATGTCGCGCTTCAGTTTCAGCGTTTCTACCTTACCGACGATTTCGTTGGTGTTGTCGATCGCTTCCGGCAGGTCGCTGAAGAGCGTCGACATTTCCTCGGTATTCTTGAAGTAGAACTGGTCGTTATAAAACGCGAAGCGGGTTCCTCTTTTGGCCCCTTCCTCATCGTTGAATTCCTTTTCGGAGGGCGTACTCAGCTTTTCGTTCGTGTTGACGCACAGCAGAATATCGTGCGCCACCCAATCCTCCCGATCCACGTAATGCGAGTCGTTGGAGGCAATGATCTTCACGTTGTACTTCCGGGCCAACTTCACCAGCACCTCGTTGACCCGAAGCTGTTCGGGAATGTCGTGGCGCTGAAGTTCGACGTAATAATCTTCTCCGAAGCGGTCGAGCCACCATCTGAACTCCTTTTCCCCTTCTTCCTCCCCTTTTTTCAGGATGGTTTTCGGGACCATCGCCCCGATGCAGCAGGTCGAAGCGATCAGTCCTTCCTTGTACTGGTCGATCAGGGCTTTGGTGATCCGGGGGTATTTCCCGTACAACCCCTCCATGTACCCCAGGGAGCAGAGTTTGATCAGGTTTCGGTAGCCGGTCGGGTTTTTCGCCAGCAGGAGCTGGTGGTAGCGGACGTCCTTCTGTTCTTTGGTGAACTGCTTTTTGGTATGATCTTCGACCACGTAGAACTCGCAGCCGACAATCGGTTTGACACCCTGTTTGGCGGCCTCGGCCACAAACTCGAACACCCCGAACATATTGCCGTGGTCGGTGATGGCCACCGCCGGCATATTGTCGGCTACCGCCTTTTTAACGAGCTTTTTAATCTCCGCCTGCCCGTCGAGCAGGGAGTACTGGGTATGACAATGGAGGTGGGAAAATTGCATGGGATCGCCGGTTCTTCGCTAACCTGAAGCCCTAAATTAAGCCGAAAATCGGTCAAAAACCGGGAAGCCGGCCAAAATCCTGCTGAATTATTTAAGCCAGGTCACCGTATTCAATTCGAAGCAGTTTTCCGACTCCGCTCCTTCACCCACTCCTGCCGGAAGGTGACCGTGACGGGCTGGAGCTCCGGGCGGGTGTACCCTACGAGGAGGTAGGAAATTTCCCGGTTGTAAGGCAGGTAGACCAGACCGCGTACCGACTGCCCGGCCTCGACCGTCGTCCGTTTCAGGGCCAGTTCCTTCCAGCGGTAGGATTCATAATCGTAGCGCTGCATCCGGTCGGCGAAGGTGCCGTGATCGATCAGGCGCTTGGCCTGAATGGCCGTGTAAAGGTTGTCGTGGGTCACGCGGTTCTGCACCCAGCGCTCCGGGCTACGATTGCGGCTGGAAGCGGTCGATGCCACATCGCTGGCAATGACGGCCACCATCAGCACGGTATTGATCACTTTGGCCCGTTTCAGCCGTTTGACCTCCCGCTCCTGGTTCGTAACCACCCGGTCACCTTCCAGGGCCGGATCGGCGGCCGAATAGACCAGCGGGTAAGACGAGCCGGCGGAAAGCACCCGATACACGGTGTCCCGGTCGGCGTTGAGGGCTACATACCGGAAATCGGTCGGGTTGACTTCGATGGCATGGCCGCTGCGGTTCTTGATTTCAATGTCCAGAGCCAGATACTGCATATCCAGCCGCTCGAAGGAGGCCACGAGGCCCAGGCTGTCCTGCTCGGTTCTGGTGGTCGGCCGGCCGTCGATCCAGGCCACCTCGCCGGAGACAGGCCGCACCTGCAGGATGCTGCGCGTACAGCCGCCGGAACCGGCCAGGAGAAGCAGCCAGACCAGCAAATGGAGGGTAGTTTTTCCGGTTTTCATCGGTGTGAAATCTGATTGTTACGAAGATACTTATCTTTTCCATAAATTCTGCCCGGCCAGCCAGAGGTTCCAGCCCCCAAACACCAGCGTCACCAGAACCACCAGCAGCAGGGCCAGATTCTGGGCGAGCGTATTCCGGTATTCCTGCGGCATCAGCTTCCGGTCATTCACGGCCAGGAACAGAAAAATCGTCACCACCGGCAGCAGAATCCCATTGATGGCCTGGACCAGCACGATGATCGTCACCGGGTTGAAATCCGACAGCCCGAACAGTAATCCGACCCCCAGCACCCCCGCCCAGATGGCCCGGTATCGCCAGGAACCGGTCTTCCAGCCCAGCAGGCTCTGCCCGGTGACCGAAGCTGCCAGCGGAGCGGTGAGGGAAGACGCGAAACCGGCGGCAAACAGCCCAAAGGCAAACAGCCAGGCCCCCCAGGAACCAATCTGCTGCTGCATCACGCCGGCCATGTTCCGAAAAGAAAAATCATCTTCGATCAACAGACCGGCCACCAGCAGCGCCACCGAAATCAGGCCGCCGAGTAAAACGGCCACCCAGATTCCCAGCCGCATTTCGGGCAGGGTTTGTCCTTCCGTGATCCCGGAACCGAAGAAAAGGTTGTAAGGCACGATCGTCGTTCCGATCAACCCGTTGATCAGAAGCAGCGAACCTCCCGGAAAGGCAGGAATCAGGAGGGCTCTGGTCATTTCAATGGCCGGGGGCGAAGCAACATAGGCGACATACACGAACGCCCCGCCCATGGCAAACACGATCAGCCCGAGAAAATGGGCGATCCAGCGGGTGGAGCCGACCGCCAGCATAACGGCGCACACCAGCCCGACGCCGGCCGTTAACCCCTTCACCGGCCAGCCCGTCAGCAGGGCCAGGCCGGACACCGCCCCGAGTATATTCCCGGCCTGGTAGGCGGCACAGCCGAACGTTACCGCCGAGAACAGCAGGGCCGGTATCGTTTTTCCCCGGTGCCGGTTGGCCAGGGCAATGGTCTGGCCCAGGTCGCGGCCGGTGGCAATGGTAATCCGGGCGGCAGCTTCCTGGAGCCAGACCGTGCCGAGGGTCGCAAAGGTCAGCACCCAGAGCAGGTTGAGCCCATACTGAGCGCCGGCCATCGCACAGGCCGTCACCGAACCGGGACCAATGAAAGCCGCCGAAATGACCGACCAGAACAGAATACTGCCAAGACCGGAGCGAAGGGAAAGCGATTTGGGCACAGCCGTTTCGTTTTGCGTAAAGAAAAAAACCGGTTCAACCCAGCCGGGCGAATGCCCGCACCGGAAACGTCCCGACTCCCTTGAATTTGGGAGGAACCGCCGTAAAAAGAAAACCGGATTCCGGAAGGCGGCCCAAGTTCGTCAAGTGTTCGACAATCAGGATTTCCTGTTTCAGCAGGATGGAATGCACGGGCCGGGACCGTGGCCGCGTGTCATCGATATTGTGGCTGTCGATGCCGACCAGCCGGACGCCCGAACGGGCCAGCAGGTCCGCGGCACCGGCCGTCAGGAAAGGGTGGTTTTCAAAGTAAGTGTCCGTCCGCCAGTGCCGCGACCAGTCGGTGAATACCAGCACGGCTTTTCCGGCGAGGTCCCGGCCCTGAAAAAACGTCTCATCGATGGCCTGTATGCTCCGGGCATCGATCCGGATGCCTTCCAGATCGACGAAGGCCGAAAGCGGGGTGTCGGCGAGGTCGTTTCCGTCTTCATACCGGTGGAACGGGCAGTCGATGTAGGTGCCGGTATTGGAAACCATCTCGATCCGGCCGATCTGAAACTCAGTACCTTCCTCATAAATCGCACGCGACGCTTCCCGGCTCAGAAAATCGCAGATAAGCGGTGCGGGAAGCCCCTTGTAGGTAATCATCCCGGATTCGATGACATGACTCAGGTCGATCAGTCGTTCCATTCCATTTCCCGTAGATTGATGTTCACGAAAATCACTCCGCTTCTCCAAATCCGCCACCGCCCGGCGTTTCCAGCCGAATGCGTTCCCCGGCCTGCACCGGAAGGGAGAAGATTCCGGGAAGTTCTTCCCGGCTGCCGTCGGCTCGGATGAGCCACTGCCGGCCCGGTTGTCCGGGTTCACCGCCGGCCAGCCCATAGGGTCTCTCGACCCGGTGCTGGCTGAGCAGAGTCGTCTGGACGGGTTGCAGAAATTCCAGCTCCCGCACAATGCCGTCGCCCCCGTCCCACTGCCCTTTGCCGCCGGACCCCTGCCGGACCGAAAACTCGTGGAGCCGCACCGGATACCGCCTTTCGAGTTCCTCCGGGTCGGTCATTCGGGTATTGGTCATGTGCTGATGTACCGCCGACCGGCCGGCAAACCCCGGCCCAGCGCCGGCTCCCCCGCCGATGGTTTCGTAATAGCCGAAAGCCGCGTTCCCGAACAGAAAATTGTTCATCGTACCCTGACTACAGGCCGCCGTCCCCAGGGCTTTCAGCAGGGTATCGACCAGCCGCTGACTGACTTCAGTGTTCCCGCCGACCACGGCCGGACATTCCTCCGGATGGTCGGAAAAGGAAGGATTCAGGAAGCATTCCGGCAGATGAAGCGTCACGGGGACCATCAGACCCTCATTCAGTGGAAGGTCTTTGCCGCACCAGAGCCGCAGCACGTACAGCACCGCACTGAAAAGAATGGAGCGATTGGCGTTCAGATTATGGGGATGCACGGGGGAGGTTCCCGCAAAATCAAAGGTGATTCCGGCTTTTTCCAAAACGATTTTCACCTGAATGGAATGGCCGTCGTCGAGCTTTTCGGTAGCGTCCCGGATTATAGCCTTCTCCGTTCCTACCCGCTCCAGTTCCGCGGAAAGGCGGTCCAGCAGGGTGTCGGTAGCCGACTGCTTCAGCCGTTTCATGTACTGGTGAACTACCGGAAGCCCGTGCTGATTCACCAGCGTCTTCAGGGCGATTTCGCCGGTACGCAGGGAGGCCAGGGCGGCATCGATGTCGGCCCGATTTTCGGCCGGCGAGCGGGTGGGATACCGGGCCCCGGTAAACTGTTTTTCCACGGCGGCCCATTGCAGCTCACCGTTTTTGACCAGGTATTGCGGTTCGAGAACCACCCCTTCCTCCACCAGCCGGGTAGCGTCGGGCGGCATGGAACCCGGAACTTTTCCTCCGATTTCGGCGTGGTGCGCCCGGTTGATGACGTAGCCTACCAGTTCGCTTTTCCCGGTAAAAACTCCGGCCAGCAGGGTGACGTCGGGCAGGTGTGATCCTCCGTATTTGGGATGATTGGTAATGACGACGTCACCGGGTCCCAGCGTTAAACGATCCAGAACCAGCCGGGTACAGATTCCCAGGCTTCCCAGATGAACCGGAATATGAGGAGCATTGACCAAGAGTTCGGCCGACGCGTCGAGCAGGGCACAGGAAAAGTCGAGCCGCTCCTTCACGTTCACCGAAAAGGCGGTGCGCTGCAACTGAACTCCCATCTCTTCGGCAATGGCCGTAAAGCGCCGGGCAAACAACTCGGTCTGAGCGGCTTCCAGCAAAGGAAGGTCATTCGGATCGGTATTTTCCAGGAGCAGGCCCTGCACATTCTTTCCTTCTTTTACCATGATCTCCCATCCCGGTTCAATAAAGGCGGAAGAAGTCCGGTTCAGCAGCAGAGCCGGCCCCTTGAAGGAATCTCCTTCCTCCAGCCGCGTCCAGTCAAAAACCGGATAGGCTTCCGTATAAAAAGCCGGCGAAGCAGGTCTGGTTACCGCTGTAACGGGTTGGGGACGAGGCTCTTCCGACGGAGTACCGACCAGCACCCGGAGGCTTTCCAGCTCCGGCACCCGTTGGGCAGGATAATGCCCGAACCGATTTTCATATTTTTCCCGGAAAAGGATCTCAAGCCGCTGCACCTCTCTTTCCCAACCCTGGCCTTCGACGCGGATTTCTATCGTGCTTTCCTGACCCTGAAACCGCAGGAAGAACATCACCTCCCGAAGCCCGACCTCCTGCCCGGCGATTTGCTCCTTCTGCCAATCCAGGACGGCGGTTTTCGTCAGGCTCCGGATCTGTCCGGGCAGATCCGGAAGGGCCTCGGCAAGGGGAAGCAGAATCTGTCGGGCAGCCATCCGTTCAATCCGGGCCTTTCCGATTCCGTAGGCGCTCAGCAACCCGCCATCGAAGGGCAGAAGGATCGACCGCATCCCCAGCAGGCGGGCCACCGCACAGCCGTGAAGGCCGCCGGCTCCGCCAAACACCAGCAGGCCATATTCCTTCGGATCGAAACCCCGCGCCACCGAAATCTTCCGGATGGCTCCGGCCATGGCCTCGTTAGCAATTCGCTCGAAACCCGCCAGCAACCAGGCTTCGTCCATCGGCTCGCCGGTTTTTTCCCGGATTTCCTCCGCCACCGCCCGCAAGGCTTCGCGGGCTTTCTCCGGGTCAACCGGAATGCCGAACCGGGCCGGATGGAGCCTGCCTAGGAGCAGGTTGACGTCGGTAATGGTCAGCGGCCCACCGGCGCCATAACAGGCCGGGCCCGGACTGGCTCCGGCGCTTTCCGGCCCGACCCGGAGCTGCGAACCGTCGAACCGGCAGACGGAACCGCCACCGGCCGCCACCGTCTCCACCGCCAGCGAAGGCGACTGAAGCTCGAACGGCCCTACGGGAGTTGAAAACCTATAATCCACCCGGCCGGCATACCGGGCCACGTCGGTACTGGTCCCCCCCATATCCAGGGTCAGAATACCGGAAAAATTCCGGTTTACGGAAAAGCCGGTCATCCGCTCAACGACGGAAGCAGCCCCGATGACGCCCCCCGCCGGGCCGCTTAGCAGGCTGTCTTTAGGCAAAAAGTTTTCGGCCCGGACCAGACCGCCCGCACTGGTCATGACCCAAACCGGATGGCCCTGCAACTGTCGGGTCAGATTCTGGAGGTAAGACCTCAGAACCGGGGTGAGGTAGGCGTTGACCACGGCCGTCCGGGTTCGGGGAAGGTAGTGAATGGCGGAGGAAATTCCCGTAGACAGGGTCACCGGAAAGCCGGCTTCCCGCAGTGCCTCCCCCATCCGAATCTCATGCTGCGGGTTCCGCCAGGCATTCAGGAAAGACACCGCCACGGCATCGGGCTTCTGCCGGGTCACCTGCGTAACCAATTCCTGAATGGTTTCTGCGGTCAGTGGAGACAGAACGGCACCTTCGGCGGTCATGCGTTCCTCCGCTTCCCAGACCGAGTCATACAGGGTGTCTGCCGGGGGAATGGCAAGCTGAAATAATTCCGGCCGCTGCTGGGTGCCGATGGTCAGCAGGTCGCGAAAACCTTTGGTAACCACCAGAGCCACCCGTCCGCCTTTCCGTTCCAGCAGGGCGTTGGTGCCCCGGGTGGTGCCGAGCCGCATTTCCAGGGGGGGAAATGGATGGCCTAACGGTGTTAAGGTAAGGAGACGTGTCGCCAGAACAGGAGCTTCTTCTCCGCTCGATAACTCAACCGTTCCTTGAGTTATATCTTTTAAAATCCTATCCGTCAATAATTTACCATTCAGATTCAAGCTAACAACCTGCCCCGTTTCCCCGGTTTCGATCACCCGAAGCCGGTATCCGTCGAAAATGGGGGCGGTCAGCCAGGGGGCTTCCAGGACCAGTCCGGGAGCCTCCGGTTCCTCTCCATCCGGATTTTCAGCGGGAACGGCTTTCAGAACGCCCCGCAGGCAGCTGCTGCTGAGGACTTTGGTTCGATGGAGATTCCCTTCAGGGTCGCGGGCCAGCCCGTCGGTAAACGTGCCGCCGGTATCGATCCAGATCTGCCACATTATTTCCCGACGGAAATCAGATTGGCAAACAGCCGATAGGCACCCGGTACCCCGGCCGGCAATTCCCGGAAAAATACCAGGCCGGTGTAAATGAAATGGCCTTTCCCGTATCTGGCGTAAATCAGGCTGCCCTGCTTCGGTGCTTCGTTCGTATCCCCAACCGAGAAAATCGGCTCGTACGCCTTATCCCATTCCTGCGCAAAATAGATTCCGCGCTCCTGAACCCATCCGGAAAAATCCTGATCGGTAATCTTATTCGGATAATTCAACAGCGGATGCTGCGGATTGACAAAATTCATTTTGGCATCCTCTTCCGTCACCCGCTCCCGGCCCACCGAGAAAGGATAAGGTCCGATCTGGGCGACTTTCAGGCCGTTCTGGATGAACGAACCGCCGGGAGTTACATACTGCACCACCATCCGGCCCCCGTTCTTCACATATTCCATCAGCTTCGCCTGATAATTGCGCAGCCAGTCTTCGGTGTTGTAGGCCCGAACGCCCACGACAACGGCATCATAGCCGGACAGATCCCCGTTCAGTTCCCGGGCCGTCAGGGGCGTTACCCGGCAGCCGATCTGCTGTAGCGCGGCCGGCACCTCATCCCCTGCCCCGATGATGTACCCAATGTTTCTACTTGTAACCCTAATGTCGAGTTTGACGAGCTTCGATTCGGCTGCGGGAAACAAGGTCTGCGTCGGAATATGGCGGTAGGCGACGGTCCGGAGGCTATAGGCGGTGGTTCCGGCGCTGGTGCTGACCACGGCGCGCAGTTGGCCCTCGCCGTAAGCCGGGGGCGGGCTGACCCGGAACGAAGCCCGGATCTCCTGATACTTGTCTTTAAGGCTGAACGGCATTTCCGCCGGTTCAATCCGCCAGCCGCCCGGAGCCTCCAGCTTCAGCGTTCCTGAAACACCGGCTTTCCCGGCTTTCAGAATCACCTCGACGGTTTTGGGGGTATTGTCCGCGAAGGCGTACACTTTTTCGGCAAGATTGGCGGTCACTTCGGGCTGAACCACAAAAGGCCGGTAAATCTCCCCATCGACCGGGTCGGTAAATTTATACGCCCAGGGCCGGCTGAAAGTGAATAGCTGGCCGTCGATGTCGAAGGTAAACTCGGTAGTCAGCGCAGGCGGGTTTTCCGGCAAACCGATCAGCCGTTGATCGTCCACCTGAAACAACCCCTTGTTCACGGGTTTCTGAAGCCAGTACGGCCGGGAAATTTTCTGACCGGCCGCCAGCGTAGCGGTGGTGAGGAAGGTCCGCTGGTCATTGGGTTTCAGGACCAGGTTGGTGGTCGTATCCCTGCCGACGGCCGGCATGTGCAAACCGACCAGTTTGACCGGCACCTCAGCACGGTTAACCACCGTGCTGGCCACCCGCACCGCTTCACCGGGGGCAGCCGCAAAATCGGAGGGGTTGGTTTCGAACCACAGGCCCAGGCATTGCTGGATGAGGTTTTCGACTTCTTTTTTCTTCGTCTTCACATAGACGTTCGCGGTATCCAGCCGGTTGAGGGCCCGGTACAACTGGACCAGAACCGGCACCGAGGCCGACGGACGCTCGGGTTTAAAGGAGCTGACGGCCTGGCTGACGAGTTGCTGCACCGGTTCGCTGCCGGGTACCCGTTTCCAGGTCAGATCAATGCCCTCGAAAGGATCCCGCGATACCGGTTCGCCGGCTTTGAGCAGCAGATAATCGATGCGTTCGCCCCGGGCCGCCGGTACCCCGAATCCCTGGCTTTTATGCTGGCTGCGGCTTTCCGCCGAGATTTCGCCGTACGACCGGCCCAGCAGGGGATTATATAACCCGGTTTCTACCGCCACCATCGTACCGGCCTCATCCGGTTTCTTATTGCTCAGAAAAGCCCCGGGAATAAAGACGTTCCAGAAAATCCGCTTCGGCTGCCAGGGCTGCACATACTTTAGTTGTTCGGGGTAACGGGAAGGGTCACCGGCTATTTTGAAAGCCTCCTCGGCCAGAAATCCCGAGGCACTGTGGTGACCGTGGCCGGCCCGGTTGTCGGGTGGAAAACGGGTTATGATCACGTCAGGCCGAAATTTCCGGATGGTCCAGACCACGTCTCCGAGTACCTGCTCCCGGCCCCAGGTTCGAACGGCTTCATCCGTCGATTTGGAAAAACCGAAGTCGTAGGCCCGGCTGAAAAACTGCTCCGGCCCGTCGATGCGCCGGGCGGCCAGAAGTTCCTGCGTCCGGATGACCCCGATATACTCACCCTGCTCCGGTCCGATGAGGTTCTGGCCGCCGTCGCCCCGTGTCAGGGAAAGATAACCCGTCCGAAGCTGCCGTTCGTTGGCGAGGTAGGTCAGCATCAGCGTATTCTCGTCGTCGGGGTGAGCCGCCACATAGAGGGCGGTGCCGACGACATTCAGCTTTTTCAGATTCTGCAAAATCTCCCCGGCCGGTGTCGGGCGGGAAAGCCCGGCCAGCGGCTGGGCCGACAGAGAAAGGGTGGCCGCCAACAAGCAGCAGAGACACAGACCGTATTGTTTTTTCATCGGAGGGAGGACTAACGCACTGCAACAAAAATAAAAAAGCCTGGGTCAACCTGTCACTACAACGGGGTATGCATTTCACTTTAGGTAACTATTTTCCTTAATTCATTAAAATAGCCACAGTTTTCCCTTAAAAAATTCAACTAAAACCGTGGCCTCCTGTTTCATTTGCTTCCGATAACTCTATATTTGCGACGTTCCATAATAAACCAACTTTAACCGTTCAGCATGAATTACAGTATTTACCTTGTTCCGATTCTGGGTCTGGTGGGCCTGGCGGTGATGTATACTAAATTTCTATGGGTTTCCAAACAGGATCCCGGGGATGCCCGAATGCAGGAAATTGCATCCTACATCGCCAACGGGGCCATCGCCTTTCTGAAAGCGGAATGGCGTGTGCTTGGTTTTTTTGCCGTAGTCGTTGCGTTGCTGCTGGGGTATTCCGGTACCCAAACCGAGAAATCCAGCCCGGTGATTGCGGTTTCCTTCCTGCTTGGGGCCTTCCTTTCCGCTCTGGCCGGATACATCGGGATGAAAGTGGCTACCAAAGCCAATGTTCGGACCACCCATGCCGCCCGCACCAGCCTGAGCCGGGCCCTGGCGGTTTCGTTCACCGGCGGCTCGGTCATGGGTATCGGGGTAGCCAGTCTGGCCGTCATTGGATTAGGCACGCTTTTTATCATTTTCTATAATCTTTATGTAGCACAGTCCGGGGACGTCAACGGCCTCCCGATGGAGAAAACTCTGGAGGTACTCGCCGGTTTTTCCCTGGGTGCCGAGTCCATCGCCCTGTTCGCCCGGGTGGGTGGCGGGATTTATACCAAAGCCGCCGACGTGGGGGCCGACCTGGTCGGGAAAGTGGAAGCCGGGATTCCGGAAGACGATCCGCGCAACCCCGCCACCATCGCCGACAACGTGGGTGACAACGTGGGTGACGTGGCCGGGATGGGCGCCGACCTTTTCGGCTCTTATGTGGCAACAATCCTGGCTACCATGGTACTGGGACGCGAAATCCGGATTCCGGAAGACGTCAATCTCACCGGCCACGCTCCCATTCTGCTGCCGATGGTGATTGCCGGTCTGGGGCTTATTTTTTCCATCATCGCC
Source organism: Larkinella soli (assembly GCF_003703975.1). GTDB lineage: Bacteria > Bacteroidota > Bacteroidia > Cytophagales > Spirosomataceae > Larkinella > Larkinella soli. Next base: position 219,650 of record NZ_QTJY01000001.1, read on the forward strand.
ACCTACTTCGTACGCGTCAAGGACGGCGGTAACGTGCAGGGCGCCCTTAATGCGGGCAACTGGGGTTCCATCATCCTCACCGTTCTGGCTTCCTACTTCCTCGTTGTCAGTATGCTGCCTACCGGCACGCTGGAAATCCGGGGGGTCGAGTTCGACCGGATGGATGTTTTCTACGCTATCGTGACCGGCCTCATCGTCGGGGCGTTGATGTCGATCATTACCGAATATTATACGGCCATGGGCCGTCGTCCGGTCATGACGATCGTTCGGCAGTCCTCTACCGGGCACGCGACGAACATTATCGGGGGGCTTTCCATCGGGATGGAATCGACCGTGCTGCCGATTCTGACGCTGGCCGCCGGGATTTTCATCTCCTATAAATTCGCCGGTCTCTACGGGGTGGCCATTTCAGCCGCCGGGATGATGGCTACCACCGCCATGCAGCTGGCAATCGACGCGTTCGGCCCCATTGCCGACAACGCGGGTGGGATTGCCGAAATGAGCGAACTGCCGGAGGAAGTCCGGGGCCGGACCGACATTCTGGATGCGGTCGGCAACACCACGGCCGCCACCGGAAAAGGGTTTGCCATTGCCTCGGCCGCCCTGACCTCCCTGGCCCTGTTTGCCGCCTTCGTCGGCGTGTCGGGCATTACGGCCATCGACATTTACAAAGCCGACGTGTTATCCGGGCTGTTCATCGGCGGGATGATCCCGTTCATTTTCTCCTCACTTGCCATTGCCGCCGTCGGGCGTGCCGCCATGAAAATGGTGGAGGAAGTCCGTCGCCAGTTTCGCGAAATCCCGGGGATTCTGGAAGGCAAAGCCAAGCCGGAATACGAAAAATGCGTTGCCATTTCCACCCAGGCCTCCATCCGGGAAATGATCCTGCCCGGAGCCATCGCCCTGACGGTGCCGGTCTTCTTCGGCTTTGTTTTCGGGCCGGAAGTGCTGGGCGGTCTCCTGGCCGGGGTAACGGTATCGGGCGTATTGATGGGTATTTTCCAGAACAATGCCGGCGGGGCCTGGGACAACGCCAAGAAATCCTTCGAAAAGGGCGTTGAAATCAACGGCCAGATCTACTACAAGAAATCCGAACCGCACAAGGCGTCCGTCACGGGTGATACCGTCGGTGACCCGTTCAAGGATACCTCCGGGCCATCGATGAACATCCTGATCAAGCTGATGTCCATCGTCTCGCTGGTAATTGCACCCTACATCGCCGTTCCGGGGGCCTCCGTCGAAAACGGCACCGACCCGCGCATCGAGGAGGTGCGTCCGCCGGCCGGAGCCGTGGAAGACTCCGAAGCGCCGGGCGCAGAATCGACTGTGGACGAACGTACCGATTCCAGTTCAGTGACCGGCAGTGAGGAGAAATAATTGTCCTCTCCCGTAGATATTGGAAACATAAAAAAAGCCAACCCGAGCGGGTTGGCTTTTTGATGTTGGTAACCTATTAGTCGATCAATTGATGTTAGCTGGTTTTGCCGCGCATCGAACGGGGAATTTCGATGGAGGCAATCGGATTCAGCGGGCCGTCGAGAATTTCGACGCCTTCCAGCTGAATGGCCCCTACTTTGATGGTCTTACCCATATCCAGATCGGAAACATTGACATCTACATAGTCGGGGATGCGGTCGGCGGCCCCGCGCAGTTTCAGTTTACGAACTTTCTGAATCAGTTTACCCCCTTTCTGAACACCCGGAGCCGTTCCGATGAAGCGGATGGGCACTTCTACCCTCACATCCTTGCCTTCCACCAGTTCGAGGAAGTCGGCATGAAGGAGCATGTCGTTGACCGGGTGAAACTGAGTATCCTGAAGAATCGCCTTGTATTCGTCGCCTTCGATGTTCAGATGAACTTCGTATGCATCCGGCGTCGTCAGCAGCGTACGGAACAGAATGGCCGGCGCATAGAAGTGTACCTGCTCTTTGCCACCGTAAAGAACACTGGGAACGTATCCCTCGGCGCGAAGAGCCTTCGACTCCTTTTTACCGAGATTCGCTCTTTTAAACCCTACAATCTCGTGTTGTTTCATGAAATTAAATTGTTGAATTGTTGAATTGTTGATTGATTGAGTTGTGCTTCGAAAAGCCTTGAATTACGGAATGATTGTGCCTTTGTGGCAAAAATCAATCATTCATTAATTCAACAACTCAATAATTTTTAAATAGTGAACTAATAGATTCATGGTCACGGATTCGCCCGATGGCCTTGGCAAACAGCTCGGACACGGACAGGACGCGGATTTTGGCGTTGGGCTGGCGCATCGGCAGCGTATCCGACACCACCAGTTCCTCCAGCGTCGAGGACGCGATGTTTTCATGCGCCTTCCCCGACATGACGGCGTGCGTACAAACCGCCCTCACGGATTTGGCCCCCTTGTCCAGAATGATTTCAGAGGCCTTGCAGAGTGTTCCGCCGGTGTCGATCAGGTCATCGACCAGAACGACGTTGGCCCCTTCGACATCCCCGATCACCTGCATCGAGGCAATCTCATTGGCCCGCTTGCGGTGTTTGTCACACAGGACAATGTCGGCGTTGAAGTGCTTGGCGAACGACCGGGCCCGGGCCGCTCCGCCCACGTCCGGCGAAGCGATGATCAGATTTTCAAGGTTCAGGCTCCGGATGTAAGGCACAAATACCGAAGCGCCCTCCAGGTGGTCGACGGGAAAGTCGAAGAACCCCTGAATCTGACCCGCGTGCAGATCGACCGTCATCAGCCGGTCAGCGCCCGCAGCGGCCAGCATATTGGCAACGAGCTTGGCGGCAATGGCCACCCGGGGCTTGTCCTTCCGGTCCTGACGGGCGTATCCGAAATAGGGAATCACGACCGTTACGTAGTGAGCCGAGGCCCGGCGGGCCGCATCCACCATCAGCAGGAGTTCCATCAGATTGTCCGCCGGCGGATTCGTCGACTGAATCAGAAACACGTCACACCCCCGAATCGACTCCTCAAAGCTGGGCGATAATTCGCCGTCACTGAATTTGCGGAGAGTATACCCTCCTAAATCCTTGCCGTAATACCGGGCAATTTTCTCCGCCAGGTAATTAGATTGACTTGCTGAAAAAATTTTTACGGTATTTAGGGAAGCCATCGGTGCCTAAAATTTCCGCAAAGGTAGGGAAATATTCGTAGTTTCGGGTGAATCGTTGCATCTTTTGTATGTCGTTCACCGTAACCGACCTGATTCTTTGCCTGATTATCTTCCAGCTGCTGTTCGTCAGCTTTTTTCTTTTCACCCATCCCAAAGGCAAACGGGTCAGCAACCGGCTCCTCGGCAGCTTTTTCCTTTCCATCTGGCTCAATATCGTCGATAACTTCCTGCTGATGAAGGGAGTATACTTCCGTTTCCCGTCCTGGGGGCTGTGGGGTATGAACCTGTCCCTGTTGTTTGGGCCACAGCTATACCTGTACGTTCGCTCGGTCGTTTACCGGGATTTCCGTCTGAAACCCGTTCACCTGCTGCACACGGTCCCCTTCCTGCTGCTGACCTTCCTGTCGTTGTCCGGCTATCATCAGCTTTCGGAGCCGGAAAAGCGCCGGCTACTCAGCGGCATCATCGACCGGAACCTGCCCACTGGTTTCTACGTCGTCTCGCTGGGGATCTTCCTCCATTTTTCGGCCTACCTGCTGCCGGCCTTCCGGCAGGTCCGCAAGTACCGCCGGACCCTGATTACCAGCTACTCCAACCTCGGCGGCAAGAACCTTTCGTGGCTGTCCTGGACGATGGGTTACCTGCTCCTCTTTTTCCTGCTCAGCGTCCTGAACGGTTTTCTTTCCGGTACCTCCCTGGCGGGTTATTATTTCGGGGTGCTGCTGGTGCTGCTTCTGAGCCTGTTCGTGTTTGTCAATCAGTTTTTGCTGAAAGCGCTCCGCCAGCCGGATTTTTTCCAGGGACTGGAGGACGCGGGGCCACCCCTTCCGGAAAAAATTCCGCATCCCGACCAGAAGCCGCTGCGGGAACGGGTGCTCCGGTTTATGGTCGAGCAGAAGCCGTATCTCGATCCCGAGCTGACGCTGGAAGAACTCGCCCGGCAGTTGTCACTCCGGCCGAAGGAGCTTTCCCTGCTAATCAACGACGACCTCCGGCAGCACTTTTTCGATTTCGTCAACCGGTATCGGATCGATGAGGCCAAACGGCTGCTGGCCCATCCGAAAGACCCCGGCGTCACGGTGCTGGAGGTGATGTATCAGGTCGGTTTCAACTCCAAATCCTCCTTCAACACCCTGTTCAAAAAATACACCGGGCAGACGCCGTCCGAATACCGGAAACAGCAGGCCTGAACCGCCAAAACCGCGTTCGACTTCCGGCACGCCTAAAGTCGAACTGAAAAAATGCGTTCGACTTTGCAAACCCGGACGACTTTGCTTCCACCGACAGGCAGTTTTGGGCCATCATTCAACCCAGACCGCCATGCTTTCCAATTTTTCATTCACCCCAAAATTTCAGGTACGATTTGCCGTATTCTGCCTCCTTGCCGGTTCAGTCGCCCAGGCGGCATTGTCTCCCAAATGGCTGGTTCCGGCCGCGGCCTGGATTGGACCGGCCCTGCTTCTCTGTTACTCCCGTACCGGCGCGATCCGCGGGAAATGGGGGTGGATGTTCGGCGCGCAGCTGCTGACGATTGCGGTTTCCCTGTACGAGGTAGCGCCTTTCCCGATGGTCGTGCTGGCGATCATCACCCTGATGGGAAGTTTGATCTCGCTCGCGGTATTCCGGCTGGATGCCTGGTGCACCGGCCGGAATATGGGTCTGGCCGGCACCCTGTTTTTTCCGGCCCTCAGCACGGCCCGGGAATTTCTGGAATCCGGCTCCGAACAGGGCGTCTGGGGCTCCATCGCCAACTCACAGTATGCATTTCCCTGGCTGGCGCAACTGGCTTCCGTCACCGGACTGTGGGGCATCAGTTTCCTCATTTACTGGTTCGGGTCGGTGGCGGCCTGGGCCGTCCTTTCGCCTTCCGGCCCCAAAACCGCATTCCGGGGCCTGGCTTTGTATTCGGTCGTCCTGGCGGGCGTCCTCCTTTTCGGTGGGATACGCTATGAAAGCGAAGCACCGCCGACCGGTAAAACCCTGGCGGTGGGTGGGCTGACGGTTTCCAGCCTGCCCTTCCTGACGGCCCTGCACCGGGACGCCACCGGAACCGACCTCCGTCTCGACCCAAAAATTTCACAGACGGCCCCGGAGTTTCAGGCCGTCAATCGTTCCTTCGGCGCTTTTATCGAAAATCCGGATCCCAATCGCTTTCGGTACGGCTTCACAGTTCTCCAATCCCTTCATGATCAACTATTTACCCTTTCCGGTAAAGCCGTCCAACAGGGTGCAAAACTCGTCATGTGGTCGGAAGGGAACGCCCTGGTTCTGAAACCCGACGAACCGGCGCTCCTTGCCCGGGGAAGGGAGTTCGCCCGTAAAAACCGGGTTTATCTGCTGATGGGGATCGCTTCCATCGCGCCGGGCCGTATCACGCCCGACCGAAAATTTCTGGAGAACCAGACCGTTCTGATCGGCCCGGACGGCCGGATCATCAACCGGTTTTTTAAAAACCACCCGGTCCCCGGCGTCGAACCCAGCCGGATCGGCGACGGCCAAATTCCGGCCATTTCGACCCCTTACGGCCGGATAGCGCCTTCCATCTGTTACGATGCGGATTTCCCGAACACCATGCGGCAGCTTGGGCGGAAAGGCGTGGGACTTCTCCTGTTGCCCTCGGGCGACTGGTCCGCCATTTCACCTTACCACTCGTTCATGGCGGTATTTCGGGGAATTGAAAACGGCTGCTCCATCGCCCGTCAGGTCAACGGGGGCTTATCGCTTTTCACCGATTACCGGGGTCGGATTTACGGCAGCCGGGACTTTTTTCAGGGCGGAGAAATTCTGACGGTGACGCGGGTCCCGGTTCAGGCGGTCCGGACGATTTATTCCCGCTTCGGGGACTGGCTGGCTTACCTGTGTCTGGTGTTCGTGGCCGTATTGCCGGCCTGGCGGTTTTTCAGGCTCCGGCCGAGCCACCGGAATACGGTGACGGAAACGGTCGCCATCAGCACCCCGACGCCCGCTCCCGCCAATACGTCCAACGGGTAATGGGCACCGACGTATATCCGACTGTATGAAACAAGGCCGGCCCACGCAAAGGCCCATCGGAGCGAGGGAAACCGCCGGCCCAGCAACAGCCACAGGCCCATCGCCAGGGCGAAGGAGTTGGCGGCATGGGAGGAGGCAAAGCCGTAGGTCCCTCCGCATTCCAGCACCGGATGGAGGAGGTTTTTCAGGCCCGGTTCGTGGCAGGGACGCAGGCGCAGGGTCAGCGGTTTCAGCAGCGCCGAGGCCGTCTGATCACTGAGCGCGACGGCCGCCACCAGGCTCAGAATCATCCCGACCGCCTGTTTTCGGTAAAGCCGCACCAGCCAGGCAATCAGCAGGATATATAAGGGAATCCAGGTGTTGCGCTCCGTCGCCAGGACCATGATCGGGTCGAGCCACCCGGCATAAAGGCCGTTCAGCCGGAGAAACAGGTCGGTGTCCAGGCGATTGAGCGCTTCCCCCATGGCCGACGAGATCAATAGCCCAGTTTCCGGCGAACGCGGGCGATGGTTCGGGAGGCTATGGCCCGGGCTTTTTCCTCACCGGCCCGCAGTTCCTTTTCGAGCGCTTCGTCGTTTTCCATGTAAAAGGCAAACCGCTCACGGGGCTTGGCGAAAACGCTCAGGATCAGTTCGTACAACTCTTTTTTGGCGTGTCCATACCCATAACCGCCGTTCAGGTAGTTCTGTCGCATCTGCTCCGTCTGTTCAGGAGTCGCCAGCAGTGAATACAACTGGTAGGTGATGTCCGCGTCCGGATTTTTGGGCTCCTCCAGCGGGGTGGAATCGGAAACGATTTTCTTGATGACCTTGTAGAGGTCGTTGGCCGGCTGAAATATGTCGATGTAGTTGTTGTACGACTTGCTCATCTTCTGACCGTCGATGCCGGGAATCGTCATGATCCGCTCGTCGATGCGGGCTTCCGGAAGGATGAAAATCTCCTCGCCCACCTGGTTGTTCAGGGCGGAGGCCATATCCCGGGTCATTTCGAGGTGCTGTTTCTGGTCCTTCCCGACCGGAACGATGTGGGCGTCGTACAGCAGAATGTCGGCGGCCATCAGGCAGGGGTAGGTAAACAACCCGGCGTTGACGTCCGAAAGCCGCTCCGACTTCTCCTTGAACGAATGGGCGTTGGCCAGCATCGGGTAGGGTGTAAAGCAGCTCAGGTACCAGGCCAGTTCGGTATGTTCCGGAACGTGCGACTGCCTCCAGAAGGTATTCTTCGCGGTATCCAGACCGAATGCCAGCCAGGCCGAAGCCACCGCGCGAATAAATTCCCGGCGGGTTTCCCCGTCCTTGATGGAGGTGAGGGAATGGAGGTCGGCGATGAACAGAAATGATTCGTTTTCAGGCTGTTTGGAAAGTTCGATTGCGGGTTTGATGGCACCCAGGATATTTCCCAGGTGCGGCCGTCCGCTGCTTTGAATACCGGTCAGAATGCGAGACATGAAAGGGAATTGTTGAATTGGTGAGTTGTTGAATTGTTGAATGAATTGCGCTGCCTCCCTTGATTTGCAGAGCCAATTCAATCATTCGGCAATTCAACAATTCAACAATTGGTTTTCCTGCAAACTTCGTGATTTCTTGGTAGCTTTGAAATACGTATGAAAACGAAAACTGCTGCGGAATCGCAATTCACTTCTCAATCACTTGACTTCCTGCGTGATCTGGTTCAGAACAACAACCGGGAATGGTTTCAGGCCAACCGGAGCCGCTACGAAGCCGCCAAAAAGGAACTGACCGGTTTCGTGGGCCGCCTGCTGGAGGCTGTCTGCCGGTTTCAACCGCTTCCCAATACCGAAGTAAAAGATTGTATTTTCCGCATCAACCGCGACATCCGGTTTTCGAAGGACAAATCGCCCTATAAACCGAATTTCGCGGTGGCCATCGGGCCGGGCGGGCGGCATTCGGGCCGGATCGATTACTTCCTCAGCATCCAGCCCGATGGAGAAACCTTTCTCGGGGCCGGGATGTGGCAGCCCACCCCCCAGCACCTGACCAAATTCCGCCAGGAGGTCGACTACAATCCGACCGAACTCAAACGCATTATCGAAGACCCCGAATTCCGGGCCTATTTCCCCGAAATCTGGGGAGAGACGATGAAAACCGCACCGAAAGGCTACTCCGCCGATCATCCCGACATCGACCTTCTTCGCCGGAAACAGCTCTTTTTCATGCACCGGTATTCGGACCGGGAGGTCACCAAACCGGGTTTCGCCGACGAGGTAGCCAGAGGCTGCCTGCTGATCAGACCTTACTGCGACTATTTGAATTACCTGTTCTTTGAAGAGCAGGAAAATTCCATTACGCTCTGAATTACCGATCATTACCAGCGGACCGCCAGCCGAACCCCACCGAGGAAATTTCGGCGGGGAGAGGCATTGAAATACCGGCCGCCGAAGGCATTCAGGTCGTAGCCGAGGCTATAGCTCTGGTCGAGCAGATTATCTCCGCTCACGTAGGCGTCCAAAGTCCAGCGCCGGGCGAAGGCGGTCCGGTAGCCCAGGGTGGCATTCAACAGCCGGGCCACGCCGGAACGGGCCGTCCCGGCATCATCCAGCGGAAACCGGTCGATGAATTGATGCGTCACGAAGGCATACAGGCCGAGCCGGGTTTCGGCGTCGAACCCGGTGACCACCACCACGGGCGGCACCCCCGTCACGCGGTTTCCGGAAACGTCCACGGTGCCCTGGCGATAGTTGCGGAAGCGGTAATTGGCCAGGGTGGTGTTGTTCCAAAGCCGCGCCGACCGCCAGAAATCTCCCGTCCGTCGGGCCGCGAAGTCATACGACAACTGCGACTCCAGCCCTTTCTGATCCGTTCGTCCGGCATTGACGAAAAACTCCGCCCCGCTTTCGACGGAACGGCGGACGATGGTTTGCCGAAGCTGAAACCGATAGGCCACCAGATCGTACCGGAACCGTCCGGCCTGGCCGCGCAGCCCTACCTCCAGATTGGTGCCCCGTTCGGGTTCAAGCGTCGGGTTAAAGGTTCCCTCCGAAGGCCGGACCTCCTGAATGGTCGGCGCCGAATAGCCGGTACTCAGACTGCCGTAAACCGACAACTCCGGCCCGAACGTTTTCAACAGTGCCAACCGGGGCAACCAGACCGGGTCGAAACCGCGGGGCTGGGCCGTCACCGGCCGGACCGAAAACCGGGTGAACCGGTAGGCCACCTCGTTTCGGCTCAGGCCCACCGTAGCGATGACCCCAAGGGGCAGCGTAGATTCGATCTGGGCGAAAATGACCGACTGCACGGCACGCAGTTCATCGTCGGACTGGAGGGTGTCCGGGCGGCCGGCCTGATTCCCGTAGTTTCGGTTGACGGTGAAGTTATGCTGCCATTCTCCTCCGAAGACGACCTGCGTCGGCAGTCCCTCCCGGATGGCCTGCCAGCGCGTAACCGTCCGCCCGCCCACGCCCTGATCGGCGCGTAATTCATAGTTGGTAATGAACGGATTGCGGAAGTCGGTCAGCGAGGTGTAAACGACGGTCGTATTCTGAATGCGGTCGCTCCAGCGGTAGTTGTGGGAAATGCCGAGAAAGCCGTTTTTCTGGTAGATGGCCGCCCGCTGGCCGACGCTGCCCGGAACCACCCGGGTGGCGGGTCGGGCCTGGCGGGGATCGGCCCGGTATTGGGCTTCGGTCAGACCTCCCGGGGTTTGGTAGTACAGGTCGGAGTAAAAGCCGAGAACGGATAGGGTCTGTTTGGGATTCAGAACGAAAGTGCCGGTCAGGTTCAGGTTATCGCGGGTCATGGCGCTGTTCTGCCGGTAACCATCCGCTTCTAAATGGCCGTAATTCAGGGTGATGGCGGCATTGTTGCGGCCGGTCTGAAGCGACCAGTTATGGCCGAGCAACCCGTAATCACCCACCGTCAGACCGGCTTCCGCCCGGTTTTCCCCGGCCGGAACGACCGGGCCGCCCAGCAGCAGCGTTCCGCCGGTATTGGCCCCGTACAGACTACCGGACGGGCCTTTGATCACCTCGACCCTCCCAATGGAACGGACATCCAGTGCGTTCAGGTAGGTGGTCCCGCCCGCGTCGGTCAGCGGAATCTCATTCCAGTATACTTTGACGTTCCGCACCCCGAAGGGGGACCGGATCAGACTGCCCCGGATGGAAAGCCGGTAACTCCCGGGCGAACGTTCATCCATTCGAACGCCCGGCAGGGTATTGAGCGCCGGCACGAACGACGGGGTTCCGAAGCGACGGTTCAGGTCCCGGGGCGACAGCAAACCCACGGCCGCGGCCGTTTCCATCAGCCGCCGGTTCGTTTCATAGCCTTTCACGGTCACTTCCTCCAGCTGAATGGTATCCTGCAATGCGCCCCCTTCCGGGTCCTGAGCCCGTGCCGGGCCGGCGAAAAAGACGCCGAGCAGGCCCAAAGCAACCAACCTCACGTGTAATCCTGTCATGGGACTTGTATGATCAAAATGAAATTTCCTGTGATTTTTCTGCAAAGATCAGCACGGATCGTCAGGAAACCACTATGGGCGGCCCGGGAATTTAAGCCTTTAACAGCCCCTACGCTCAATTCATCCATCAATCCGGCGGTTTCAGTCAGATCACCCTGAAGGGGCATTTTACCGTTTTTTACTTTTGTATCCGTAAACTGATAAAATGAATAATGACTTTGGAACGGCCTAACGACAGATGGCTCCGATGGATTGGCATTCCGCTGATTGTATTGCTGGGGAACCTGCTGTACCTCCAGGAATATAATTATAACCCCGTCTGGTATTTCAGCTGGGTTATTTTCGGGATCGCCTATATGACGGGTGTGTGGGAGTTGTCGCTGCGGTGGGTGCACTTCACCCGCAACCGGTTCCCGGATAACCGGCAATCGCTGCTGCGGATCATCATTACGTTTGCGGGGTATTTTACCCTGACGATCCTCTGCCAGATTCTATTCGTCTTCCTTACGGACGCCACCGGGGTGGCGCTGGTGCCGGTGACCCGGAAAGTATATGTATCCTATATTCTGGTCGGAATCATCTGTTCGCTCCTGCTGGGAACCATCTATGAGATCATTTTTTACCTCCAGCAGTACCGGCAGGCCATTGCGGAAGCGGAGGCCGTCCAGAAGGCCGGTATTCAGAGCCAGTTCGACAGCCTGAAGAACCAGGTCAACCCGCATTTCCTTTTCAACAGCCTCAATTCGCTTTCGGCCCTGATCTCGGAAGACCGTGCGAGGGCCAACCAGTTTCTCGACGAACTTTCGACCGTTTACCGGTACCTGCTGCAATCCGGGGAACGACGGCTCGTGACGGTCCAGACTGAAATCGATTTTATCCACTCCTTCTTTTACCTGCTGAAAGCCCGCTACGGAGCCGCCATCGAACTGAAGATTGCCATCGACGTGCAGCTGCTCGACGCCTGGCTGCCGCCCTTCAGCCTCCAGACCCTGGTCGAAAACGCCATCCGGCACAACATCATCCTGGCCGAAAAGCCGCTCGTCATCACTATCCATACGACGCAGGATTCGGCCCTGGCGGTGAAGAACAATATTCAGCGGAAAAACCTCCAGGTGAACAAGCAGCCGGGCGGTCTGGGCCACCTGACCGAGCGGTTTACGCTGCTTCGGCTCCCCCGGCCCCTGATCACCGACGACGGCCGTGAGTTTGTGGTCCGTTTGCCCCTGATCGTCAAAGGTGCCGATTTTTTGGTAAATTTACCGTGATCTATTTCCAACCGATGTGGGCCTGACATTAAACCGATTTACCCAAAAGGATACGTTAATCGCGCTGATCATTCTGCCCTTCTATTACTTCCTGCTGAATTACATGCTGTTCGGGAACACTTACCTCCAGCAGCGGCATGTTTTTCTGGGGGCATCGGTGGTTACGGCGGTGATCTGGACGCCGGCCTATTTCCTGCACGCCGTCCCGGCCGTCTTCCTTCGGAAACAGTTCCCCCATGTCCGTCAGATCTGGATGCGGATGTCGATGGCGCTGGTGATTCATATTTTCATGTCCGCGCTTACCATAACGTTCCTGTTTTACTTTTACCACTGGATCCGGTTTCCGGATTACGCTTTCGATCCGGACCGGCTGCGGCTGGCCCTGACGCTCGGGGTGGTCGGCAATATCACGGCGAACATCATTCATGAGGGCGTTTATACGTTTGAAAAGTGGTCGCAGACGATCCGCGAAACGGAGCGGCTGAAAAAGATCAACCTGCAAAGCCAGCTCGACGGGCTGAAGCAGCAGGTAAACCCGCATTTTCTGTTCAACAGCCTCAATACGCTGTCCTCGCTGATCGACGAAGACACCGAGAAGGCCGGGCTGTTCATCGAGGAGCTTTCCAGCGTCTACCGGTATCTGCTCCAGACCAATGAGGGCGAACTGACCAGCCTGCAGACGGAACTGGCCTTTATCGAATCCTATTTTCACCTGCTGAAAACCCGATACGGCGACGGCATTTTCCTGGAGGTGGCCGTGGCCGACCAGTACCGCGACGCCCGGATTCCTCCGCTGACGCTGCAGATGCTGGTAGAGAATGCCGTCAAGCATAACGTCATCCTGCCCGAGCAGCCGCTTCACATCCGGATCGAAACCACCCGGCAGGGCCGACTGAAGGTGACCAACAACGTGCAGCGGAAAAACGCCCGGGTCCTGTCGAACGGCGTCGGGCTGTCGAACATTGCCACCAAATACCGGCTGCTGGGGCGGGGCGAACTGGAAGTGAAGGACTCCGAGCAGCAGTTTACCATTACCCTTCCGTTGATGACCCATGCCGGCTAACCCTCTCGCTCACCTCACCGCCCCCCCAGCGCCATGAAGCCATTTAGGGACACCCGCCTTCGCATTTTCGGGCCCATCGTTCTGATGCTCTTCGGCTCGCTGTTTTTCCGCCTGAAGTTCATCATCAGCTTCACGCCCGGCCATCTGCTTCAGTACCTCCTGGTTTCCATCACTTCCGGATATATTTGCTGGAATCTGACCCGGTGGGTGGTCCGGAGGATTCAACGGCGCTATCCGGACCTGGTGCAAACCCGCCGGCGGCTGTTCCTGCTGGCGCTGGCGTTTCCCGTACTGGTCAACATCGGTTATTTCCTGCGGTATTTCGGTCACGAGTGGCTGTCTCCCCTCCTGAACAATCCAAAACCGGCCCGCGAAGATCCGTTCATCTTGGATTACATCGAAACCGTGGGGGTCCAGATCTTTTATCATTTCATTTACATCGGTATTTACGAGGGCGTTTATATCTTCCTCCAGTGGCAGCAGACCACCACCGAAAAGCAGGAATTGCTCCGGACGCTGTGGCAGGGTAAGTTCGAAGTGCTTAAAAATCAGGTTAACCCGCACTTTCTGTTCAATTCGCTGAACACCCTTTCTTCGCTGATCTCCGAGAATCCGGCCCAGGCCGAAGAGTTCGTCGACGACATGGCCAGCGTGTACCGGTATCTGCTCCAGAGCAACGAGCGCGAACTGACCAGTCTCCGGACCGAACTGGCCTTTATCCAGTCGTATTTTTACCTGTTGAAGACCCGGTACGGGGAGGGGCTGTTTCTGAACCTGGAGGTCGACGACCGCTCGATGGACACGCTGATTCCCCCGCTGACGCTGCAGATGCTGGTGGAAAATGCCGTCAAGCATAACGTCATCCTGCCCGAGCAGCCGCTGCAGATCGACATTGCCGCCCGGGAAGGAACGCTTCAGGTCCGGAATACGCTTCAGCGGAAACATTTACGAGTCGAATCGAGCCATATGGGATTGTCCAATATTGCAGCCAAATACCGGCTGTTGTCCCAGCCGGACCCGAAAATTGAAGAAAAAGAGGGCGCTTTCGTGGTTACGCTGCCGTTGATTCAGGAACGCGTAGCCGCCCTGTGACCCGTTTTGAGCCTACAATTCATAGCCGATCCGTTCCGGTTCAAACCCGGTTTGTGCGGTTTCAGCCGACTGCCGATAGGCCGATTCCCGGATTTAACGTAATTAGTATAAAAAACATACCTGAAACCTGAATAATATGGATGTCCTGGTGATTGAAGACGAAGAACTGGCGGTTCGCAAGCTCACCAAACTGTTGCAGGAAGTGGACGACAGTATCCGGATCGTCGGAACGGCGGCCAGCGTCCGGGCATCGGTTCAATGGCTGCAGACCAACTCCGCCCCGGACCTGATCCTGATGGACATCGAACTGGCCGACGGGCAGAGTTTCGAAATCTTTGAACAGACCGCCGTCGAATCACCGGTAATCTTTACGACCTCCTACGACGAATATGCGCTGCGGGCCTTCAAGGTGAACAGCATCGATTACCTGCTCAAACCCATCAAGCGGCATGAGCTGGAAGCCAGCCTGGAAAAACACCGGAAGTTCCGGAACCAGCCCGAAACCGAAACCGGCGGGCGGCTCGCCATCGACGCCCTGGTGCAGCAACTCCGCCAGCAGATTCAGCCAGCCGAATACCGGAAGCGGTTTCTGGTCAAACATCTGTCGCAGTGGATGCCGGTGGAAGTGGCCGACATCGCCTATTTCTATTCAGAGGAAGGTGTCAGTCTGTTCCGCACCCGCAACAACCAGAAGTTCTCGGTCGATTATACCCTCGATGAACTGGAGGCCATGCTGGATCCGACGCAGTTTTTCCGGGCCAACCGGCAATTCATCGTCGATATCAACAGTGTGCAGCAGATCCACCCCTATTTCAACAATAAGCTGAAACTCACCCTCAAACCCAACCCGGAGGATGAGGTGCTGGTGAGCCGGGAACGGGCCACCGAGTTCAAGAAATGGATGGGAAAATAATAGGTTTTTATATACGATACTTTTTGCATTCGGCGCCGGCGACCATCACATCGCCGGCGTTTTTATTGCCTTTTCCGAAAGCTCCCATTGCCTGTCCCAAAAGTGGTCGATATTGTCCCAAAAGAAACTGATCTTTTCTTCCATTGTTGATACCTTCCGTTCAGGAATAAAGAAAAAATTAAATAACGGCTCGTTCTGTTTAAAAGCGATTCCCCTACGCTTTCTGCTCTATTTAATTCATCGATCTGCTCCGTTTATGTCCCGGTTTGGGGACTTTCGTTTCAGCGACTCCTTTCCGATTCTCCAACGCCAACCCGGAAAACGCCCTCCCTGCGCCTGATGTACTGACATTTTTTGCGTAAACTTGAGGCTATCCCTTCCAAAAAGGGTGGTTTAAGTTTTCATTTCTTTCATTTAATAAATTTCAATAACCCACTCCAAATGGACATATAAACGACGAATTAATCGCTCCATCGCATTGGAGACATTTCATCTGTTTCAACAAATCATTTTTCTCTGTCCGAAGAAAAAAAAGAATCCTTCCCGCTTCCGATTTCATGAGTCGGCAGAGAGGTGGTTCTTTCCTAAAATGTGTACAACTATGAAACGCGTAGTTAAGTTTTTCGGAGCGACCGGACTATTCATGGCAACGGTTTTTGGCGGTCTGTACGGGTATGACCAGTCGTTTGGCTCCGCAGACGGAATTTTAAAGGGATTCATCCTGGTCAATGTGGCGCAGGCGCTGGGATGGAGTCTCGGGACCCTTTTTATTCTCGCCCTCGGAATGACGGTACCCCACAAGCCTATCCAGAATGGATTTCTGGCCGGCACTTCCCTCCTCGTTACGGTTCTTTTGCTGGAACTCGGTGGATATTTCGCCTATGGGATGGGCTGGTTTTCCTGCTCCGCCCCCCTTTTCCGCAGGTTTTACATTCGGGAAAGCCGCTGCCGCCAGGACGAACCATTTTCCGGCGACTTCAGCGTGGCTGCGGGCCGGTGGCGGCTTCCCTGCCGTCGCCGGACTCGGGTCACCTGCACCGGGGATACCCTGATCGAAACCTCCAATCGCTTTGGCGCCTATGACCGGGAACGGTCCCTGAAGTGCCCGAAAGGAAACCGCAAACGGGTGGTCGTCCTCGGCGATTCGTTTCTGGAAGGCTACCTGGTTCCTCAGTCCGACCGGGTCACCAACCTGCTGGAAAACCGCCTGGAAACCGAACATCTGAATTTTGCCATCAACGGCACCAGTCCGATCAACTATCTCCTCACCTACCGATCCGTGGCCTGCCGGTTCGACCATGAGGTGGTGGTCATCGGTTTACTGCCCGCCAATGATTTCGAAGATTACCGGGAAGACCGAAAACCGCAGCTGGTCGAATGGCCCATTTACCGACCCTACTGGTCCGGAACCTACCCGAACTATCAGCTCCGGTATTCGCTTTCCAGCATCGGTCAGTCCATTGCGGGCGGCTGCACCAGTCCGGCGCAATTAAAAAGGGTTATCGACTCCCTGTATGCCTCCCTTTCGCTTATTGAGAAACTGAAAGCTGATATTCTGTATAATTCCCTGGTGTTTAAAGGGTTGGTTGCCCTCTCCTCGCAAAAGGTTTGGAAACAGGGCGGCTTTACGAAGTTTGAAAAATTCAGTGAGGAGGAGTTCCTGTATCTGTGCTATTCGCTTCAAAAACTGGTGGAATCGGCTCAAGGGAAAACCATCGTCCTGCTGTCGATTCCGGTCTGGTACGACCTTGAAACGCTACACCGGGGCCACCCGAACCGGCTGGACCCCCGACTGGCCGGATTCTGCCGCCGGCACCGCATCACGTTCATACCGCTCATCCCCTACTTTCAAAAGTATAAGGGCGATCTTCACCGGATCTTTCCGGAATGTGACGGACACTGGTCGAAGGAAGGGGAGCGATTCGTGGCGGATATTCTGGCTCGTCATCCGGCTTACCGGCAGGCGCTCGGGCAGCCGGAGGTCAGGAAATGGGAGGATCTCCGCCCGCCAGCCGTTTGGGCAGTTCGATGACGGGGTTGGGCGTTTCTTCCAAAAGCTGTTTCAGCCGGAGCAGATCCGCGCGGAACTGGCGCTGCAGCTGGCTGATCAGCAGGGGAGCCATCAGGCGCTGCCAGCCTTTCAGTTCGACGCTCAGTTCGTAGGTCAGGCGGGTGTCTTTCTCGACCCGTTCAAAAATCCGCTGTTCCCAGAGTTCCACCGGGCCGTCGACGCTGACGTAGGCGGTCCGGCGGTTGGGGGCGGCTGCGGTGACTTCCGCCTGGACGGTGATTCTCTGATCGAAAAGCCGGATCTCCTGCCGCAGCCGCATTCCGGTGCGGGCCATACCGGGAGCATCCTGGTTAATTTGGGAGAGGTTGCTCCGCCAGAGCAGATCATTATCGTAACAGGCCAGGATACCGTACACGTCCGCCAACGGCAATCGGATCAGTTCGGAATGACGAACGGTAATCATGAACAGGCGTTTAGGTTATTGCATGTACGGCATTTCCGACAAACCGTCTCCGGTCGATGGATCATCGGTCAGGCCCCACGTTCACTGTTTTTTACTTCGAGAATAAACCGCTCGGCCTCCGGGAGCGTTTCGCACAGTTTGGTCGGGACAACGGAATTATCCCGCAGGTACAGCGCTTCGGAAGACAGTTTGGAAAAAAGATCGGGAGAAAGAATACTGATGTTATAGCGCAGACCGGCTTCGTAGGCCAGGGGAAAGTATTCATTGACAATCCATTCGACCGATTCGGTCCAGGCGCCGTCCATTTCCTTCGTGTCATGAACGTGAAACCGGCAATCGTTTTTTCGCCCTTCGGTTCGCTGCCATTCCAGCATGAGGAGGGTCGCCCGGATGAGTTCTTCATCCGTGCAGAAACCTACCCACCTCATCATCAAATAGTTAACTGAAGGTTCAAAACTCAGGACAGCGTAAACGATTCCTTCCTCGTTCTCAATATTTTCAATGATGTTCACGGCAGACAGTTCCTTTCCACTAAAAGCAACCCACTAAGATACGTATATTCATTCATTTTTTGCATGGTCCTTACGGTGTCCTTCCTGATTCGGTGGTCTGGTACAGCGCCAGCGTTTCGACCGTAATGCCCAGGTAACTGGCCACATAGCCCGACGGGATTCGTTTCAGTACTTTCGGATGTTCCTGGAGCAAACGGCGGTACCGGGCCTCGGGGGAGTCCTTGAGCAGGGTGGCCTCCCGGCGTTCGAGCCGGGTCAGCTGATCCTGAAGCAGAATGAGGCCGAAGCGCTGCCAGGCCGGGTAGGTCCGGCAAAGATGCATCACCTCGTCATGGCCCAGTTCAAGCACCTGCGTTTCTTCCAGCGTAGCGACATTCACATGGGAAGGCCGCTGAGTGAAAAAGCTGACGAACGACCCCAGGATCGAGTTTTCAAAGACGAATTCCTTCGAAACCTCCCAGCCTTCGGCTTCGTAAAAAAGCCGGCCGCAGCCCCGTTCGATGAAGCCGATGGTTTGGCAGATCTCACCTTCCCGGACATAGAGTTCACCGGCCGGCAGAGTCCGGGGCCGGATCGCACTTTCCAGAGCGTTCTTTTCTTCGATGGTGGGTTTGATGACGCGTTCAATATTGAACAATACTCGATTCATACAGGGGAAGCGAATGAAGTAACTCCCCGTAATATACTTAAAAATCTACCTGGTACAAGGTTTCCAGCCGACGTTCGTTCATTCCGGCCGGCAGGAGCCGGAACAGGCGGTTCCGCAGCCCGGCCAGCACCGGGCTCTCCAGCTGGGCTACCTGCCCGATCCGCCGGGAAGTTTCCACGATATAATGGGTGCGTTTCAAACGCCTTTGCTCAAATCGACGGAAGGCTTCCGGAACGTCTTTGGAGCGGCTCAGCTCGTCGGCCAGGATGACCGCATCCTCGATGGCCTGGCAGGCTCCCTGGCCCATATTCGGCGTCGTGGCATGGGCCGCATCCCCCATCAGCAGCAGGTTTCCGAAGGCATAGCGACGCAGCGGCTTCAGGTCCATGATGTCGTTCCAGAGCAGGTTCTCATTGCGGGTCCGGGCCAGGACCTGCGGAATCGGATCGTGGTACCCCTCAAACTGTCTGCGAAGGTCTTCGACCGAAAACCGGCGGAAACGAGGGTCTTTGGCGGGGGCATTGACACAGGCGAACCAGTAGAGCTTCTGGTCGGCCAGCGGCACCAGACCCACCCGGCCGCGACGGCCCCAGGTTTCGGAGGCTTCTTTCAGATCCAGACCGGACCCGTCGATCACGGCCCGCCAGCACGTATACCCCGCAAACCGGGGCATGGAATCCGGCAGCAGCTGCTGCCGGATCGGGGAATGGATCCCGTCGGCCACCAGCAGGTGATCAGTCTGATGAAAAGTGCCGTC
The DNA here is from genome assembly GCF_003703975.1 of Larkinella soli. Classification (GTDB taxonomy): domain Bacteria; phylum Bacteroidota; class Bacteroidia; order Cytophagales; family Spirosomataceae; genus Larkinella; species Larkinella soli. Next base: position 238,877 of record NZ_QTJY01000001.1, read on the forward strand.
GTCGAACCGTACCAGGACGCCATCCGGGGTCTGCTCGGCGCCGATGGCCCGTTTCCCCAGAATGATCTGGCTGTCGTTCAGGTAACTGAGCAACGCCTGGTGCAATACCGACCGGTGAATGGTAAAGTTGTCGGTGCCGAACTTTCGGCTGACCGCCCGGCTGTCGGTTCGGGTCAGCACCCTGCCCTGCTCGTCCAGAATGCTGAACGCATCGAGGAGCCGCCCGGTCCGAATGATGGTATCGGAAATACCGATTTTCTGAAATGCCTTGATGGCATTGGCGGCCAGGGCCAGGCCGGCGCCCAGCGGCTTCAGGGCCGGGGCAGCTTCGAAAATGACGGGCCGGTATCCCAGCCGGCCCAGGGCGATGGCCGTGGTCAGTCCGGCGATGCCGCCCCCGATGATGGTAAACCGGTTCATTGGTTTTGTTCAGGTTAGATAGCGGTTCTGGACAGATTACAGAAGGCCCGGTTCGGGCAGCCGAAGCAGGAACCGGTCCGTTGGGCAGGGGTTTGAGCGGAAGCCGGCGACGCTTTACTTCCGGGAACGTCCTCCGGTCGGGTTGTCCTACCGTCGAAGTCCCCAGAACCGGCCTCCCGTCCGATTGCCGATGTTTGACCTGCTGCCCTTTCAGTGAATTTCATGGTTTCGTATTTGTTGTCCGATGCCGTAAAATTCAGGTACAGGGGCGGTTTCTTCAATCAGAAATCCGGTGAAACGGAAAAAGGCCGTCATGAATCGGCCCCGGCCGTTCCCAGGCCGCCCGCGGGCTGCGTTGCCTGCTTACTTTTCGAAACGGATCAGGGGCAGCGAAACGACGAAATCCTCCGCCGTTTCCTGAAAGGTGGGAGCCGGCATACCAAGGAGCTGGTATTTGGTGAGGATGTTGAGCAGTCCCTTTTTCGTGCTCTTGACCCGGTCTAACGGCTTCCGCTGGAGGTTGTTGCGAACCGTCAGCCAGCCCTGGCCGGAGGTGGAGATCCGGATCTTCAGGGGCTGATCACCGGAGACGATGTTGTGCTTGACGGCATTTTCCAGCAGGAGCTGCAGCGTCAGGGGCGGCAGCCGGTAGTTCAGGTACAGCTCGTCGACGTCGATTTCCAGGCCGATGCCCCGGCCGTAGCGGGTTTGGAGGAGGTGATAATAGGAATGGATAAAGGTCAGCTCGCGGCTCAGGGTCGTCAGTTCATTGTCGTTGTTCTGCAGGAGATACCGGTAGACACTGGCCATTTCGTCGACGAACTGTTCCGCTTTTCGGGGTTCGTCGGTAATCAGGGAGGAAAGCGAATTGAGGGAATTGAACAGGAAGTGGGGATTCAGCTGTGCCTGGAGGGCCCGCATCTGCACTTCGGACATTTCCTGCCGCAGCTGCTGAACCGAAAGCTCGGCCTCCAGTTGTTTGCGGTGGTGCTGTTCACGCTGGCGGGCCAGCCGCTGCTCCATGACGGCGGTCTTGACGGCCGCCCGGCGCTGCCGGATTCCCAGTCCGAGGGAGAAACAGACCAGTTCCAGAATGATCCCGAACTGAAAATAGGTCAGCGGGGCTTCCCAGAGTGTGACCGGGTTGTCGAAGTTGTAGCCGACGAACGTCATGACCATGGAAGTCACCCCGCCGGCCAGCAGAAAGGCCGTCCCCGAAATAAAATAGCGAACGACCGGGTCTTTCAGTTGCAGGATTCGGTAAATGCCGTACAGGGCAATGACCACGATGGCCAGCCGCATGACGGTATGGGAGCCGTGGTAAAGGCCGGGATACCAGTCGTTTGCCAGGTAACAGATCCAGAGGTGCAGGAGCAGGAAGGCCACAATAAGACCCTTGGTGTATTGAAAAAGCCGGAAAAGTCCTGGGATACGCTGCCGCAGGCCGATGAAGGCATCGGCGAAATCGAAGTAGATGAAATAGGCAATCATCGGTGCCCCGGTCCGGACGAAATACCAGTCGTTATCCGAAAACAGGTCGTTCACTTCCTTCAGCCGAAAGCCGAAATACGCCAGCCAAGTCAGCATGTAAAGAGTGTAAAGCCCGTAAATCCTCTCCCGGTAGATCACCCACTGGATTACGTTCAGCATCAGGATGGAAAGCACCATACCACCAAACATGGGCTTCCAAACTTCAAGAGACATAGAACCGGCCGAATTACGTTAGAATCAGAGGTCAAAGGTATCGAAATCCGGCCAATCTCCGGTAAAGAGTTTTAGCCGCCGGTATCGCCCGGGCCGGTCCAAAAAAAGCCCCCGACGACTGCTCATCGGGGGCCGGATATGGGGATCTGCCTGAAAGCGGCTTATCTGAAGCCTCTCAGGGTCAGGCGTTTTCCTTCTGCTTAATCAGGTTCAGCGCCGATCCGGCCTTGAACCATTCGATCTGCGTCTGGTTGTAGGTATGGTTCACCTGAAACTCCTCCTGGGTACCGTCGGCATGGTTCAGCCGGATTTTCAGCGGAACGCCCGGTGTGAAGTCCGTCAACCCGAGGATGTCGAGGGTATCGTCTTCCCGGATATCGTCGTAATCGTCCGGGTCGGCGAAGGTGAGCGCGAGCATACCCTGTTTTTTCAGGTTGGTCTCGTGAATCCGGGCGAACGATTTCACCAGGATGGCCCGAACGCCGAGGTGGCGCGGTTCCATGGCGGCATGTTCGCGGGACGAGCCCTCCCCGTAGTTTTCGTCGCCGATCACGATGGAACCGATACCGGAAGCCTTGTAGGCCCGGGCCGTAGCCGGAACCTCCGCATACTCACCCGTCAGCTGGTTCTTCACGCTGTTGGTCTTCTCGTTGTAGAAGTTGACCGCGCCGATCAGCATGTTGTTGGAAATATTGTCCAGGTGACCACGGTATTTCAGCCACGGACCCGCCATCGAAATGTGGTCGGTCGTACACTTGCCTTTCGCCTTGATCAGCACCTTGAGGCCGGTCAGGTCGGTACCCTCCCAGGCCGGGAACGGTGCGAGCAGCTGAAGACGGTCCGAAGTCGGACTGACGATCACCTGCACCCCGCTGCCGTCTTCGGCCGGAGCCTGATAACCGGCGTCTTCCACGGCGAAACCGCGGATCGGCAGTTCGATGCCTTTCGGTTCATCGAGCATCACCTCCTCGCCGGATTCGTTTTTCAGCTTGTCGGTCATCGGGTTGAAGGTCAGGCTGCCGGCAATGGCCATGGCCGTCACCAGTTCGGGCGAGGCCACGAAGGCGTGGGTTGCCGCCAGACCGTCGTTCCGCTTGGCAAAATTCCGGTTGAACGAGGTGATGATGGAGTTTTTCCGGTTCGGGTCGTCGATGTGCCGCGCCCACTGCCCGATACAGGGTCCGCAGGCGTTGGCGAGCACCACCCCGCCGATCTTCTCGAAGGTATCCAGCAGACCGTCGCGTTCGGTCGTGAAGCGAACCAGTTCGGAACCCGGCGTTACGGTATACTCGGAATGCGTTTTCAGATTCTTGGAAATGGCCTGTTCGGCGACGGAGGCCGCCCGGGTCAGGTCTTCGTAGGAGGAGTTCGTACAGGAACCGATCAGACCCACATCGAGTTTTTCGGGCCAGCCGTTTTCCTTCACCGCCTGGGCAAATTTGGACAGCGGCCAGGCCAGATCCGGGGTATACGGGCCGTTGATGTGCGGCTCCAGTTCGGACAGGTTGATCTCGATCAGCTGGTCGTAGTAGGTAGCCGGATCGGCGTATACTTCCTCATCGGCGCGAAGGTGCTGTCTGACGGCGTCGGCGGCACCGGCGATGTCGGCGCGGCTGGTCGAGCGGAGGTAATCGGCCATTTTTCCGTCATAGCCGAAAATGGAGGTGGTTGCCCCAATTTCGGCGCCCATGTTGCAGATGGTGGCCTTTCCGGTGGCCGACAGGCTTTCGGCGCCCTCGCCGAAGTACTCGACGATACAGCCCGTTCCGCCTTTCACGGTCAGGATGCCGGCCACGCGCAGGATCACATCCTTGGCGGAGGCCCAGCCCGACAGTTTCCCGACCAGCTTCACCCCGATCAGTTTCGGCATTTTCAGTTCCCAGGGCAAACCGGCCATCACGTCGCAGGCATCCGCCCCGCCGACCCCGATGGCGATCATGCCCAGACCGCCGGCGTTCGGCGTGTGGGAGTCCGTTCCGATCATCATTCCGCCCGGAAACGCATAGTTTTCCAGCACGACCTGATGGATGATCCCGGCGCCGGGTTTCCAGAAGCCGATCCCGTATTTATTGGAAATGGAAGAAAGGAAGTCGTACACCTCCCGGTTCTTGTTGTTGGCGTTTTCAAGGTCCTTTTCCGCACCGACCTCGGCCTGAATCAGGTGGTCGCAGTGTACGGTGGAGGGAACGGCGGCCTTCGGTTTACCGGCCTGCATGAACTGCAGGAGGGCCATCTGGGCCGTGGCGTCCTGCATGGCCACCCGGTCCGGCGCGAAATCGACGTAATCTTTACCCCGGTTGAAGGCCTTTTCGGCCTTGCCGGCGCTGAGGTGTGCGTATAGGATTTTTTCCGAAAGGGTGAGCGGGCGACCCACGGCCTGACGGGCTGCTTCGACGCGCTCACCGAGTTCGGTGTAAACACGTTGAATCATGTCAAAATCAAAAGCCATAGACTGAAGGAATTTAAGCAGTGAACAGAACGATGTATCTGAAAGGATAACATCGGCTACCTGAAAATCGGTTTCCGGGTTTGCGGGTCAAAATTAGATGATTTTCGGTCGAAAGTAAAACCCGCAGTGATTTTAGAAATTATTTGGACTTGTTCTCATTACCGGCAATAACCTGACGGTGCCTTTTCCCAAAGAGTATTCCGGATCAATCGACGGAATCGACGGATTCGGGCACTTTTCGGGAAACCGGCTGGAAAGCCGCCCGGCGCCTTCCGGGAAGGAGGTTGTATTTCAGAATGCAGTAGATGGCCCGAAGACCGTCCCGCCAGCCGATCTTTTTCCCTTCCTGATAGGTCCGGCCGTAATACGCAATGCCGACCTCGTAAATCCGGATGCCGGGCACCCTCGCCATTTTTGCCGTTACCTCCGGTTCAAAACCGAACCGCTTTTCTTCGAGATGGATATTTTTGATCACCTCCGCCCGGAACACTTTGTAACAGGTTTCCATGTCGGTCAGGTTCAGGTCGGTGAGCATGTTGGATAGCAGGGTCAGAAACCGGTTGCCCACCGTATGCCAGAAGTAAAGCACCCGGTGCGGCCGTCCGCCCATGAACCGCGAGCCGTAGACGACGTCGGCCCGCCCGGCCAGCAGCGGCTGAAGCAAATGCCCGTATTCGGCCGGGTCGTATTCCAGGTCCGCATCCTGAATGACGACAAAATCACCGGTGGCCCTCCGGATGCCGGTATGGAGGGCCGCCCCTTTCCCCTGATTGACCGAATGACGAACGTACTGGCAGGAAAATTCAGGCTGTTCCGCCAGGAAGCCCTCCACCACCTCCTGCGTCCGGTCCGTCGAGCCATCGTCGATTACCAGAATTTCCCGGTCCATTCCGGAGGGAAGGCTGACCGCCGAAACCCGGTCCAACAGCAATCGAATAGTTTTCTCCTCATTGAAGGCCGGAACGACAATCGATAATTTCATACGCTGATAAACGGGCGCAGTGGGGTTTGAGTTTGTAAAAGGTACCGTATTAATTAATATAGTCCCGCAATTTGGTTACAAATTCCGAGACGCCCGCTGCCGGGAACTCCGAAAACCGTCGGCCAGGGTGCGGCCCCGCATCTCGAGGTCCGGATAATAATAGGGTGAGCAGGGCATTTCCTCATTGAAACAGCTTTGTTCCAGGGGAGCGGCCCGGGGAGTCAGCACGAGCATCCCGCTCCGGGTTTCCCGTTCGATGAACATGGCCTGGCGGGTGCCCTTGTCCGTATAGGTCAACGGTCGGGGCAGGACCGCATACCGCTCTACCGGAAATCGTTCCCCTACCAGATATCGATTCCCAAAATACCCGATCAGAATGAGGGATGCCCCGGTCACCAGGCCGTTGACAACCCTGTTTCCCATCCGTCCGCGAACCGGGCCGGACACCACCGGCTGCCAGGGCAGCAGGGCCGTCAACCAGATGAAAGCGTATCCGAACCGGAATTCGGGAGCCGAAAGAAACCAGAACAGGAAACCCGCCAGCGCCACCCCATACGGCAGATTGAGGGGCCGAAAGGCGGCTTTCCGTCGCGGGCTGAAAAAGTGAGAGACCGCCACGACCGGCGAAACGACCGCCAGTGCCCAGATCGGCTTGTTGAGGGCATAATGTTCCGGATGAAACAGCCATCGCGGTATCCATTCGGTGGCCGGCGTATTCAGCAGATCCGGCTGATAATAAGCTTCATGAATCCGGAACTTGGCCCAGAAAGCCACAAAATCCTTCTCAAACTGCACCCGGTCGGCGGGGATTTTCCAGTCGAACGAAAACAGGTCGAGGGCGGGGTACGGATACAATAGATAGCCCGACAGGATGACGTTCCGGACCAGCCAGGGCACTACCAGGCACAGGCCGATGCTCCCCAGAAGCCCCCACTGCCCCGCGGTCAGTTTGCGTCGCACCGCCCAGGCTACCGTCACCAGACTCAGCGCCACCGGAATCGTGGCCAGTTTGACGGTAAGGCTCAGGCTCACCAGCATGACCAGCAGCACCAGACGGAATGAAAAAACCGGTTTGATTTCCAGCCAGATCAGAAAAACAGCGACCGGAAGCAGGGTGGCCCACAGGTCAGGGGTCGGGGAATATACCTGCCGGATCAGATAATACAGGATCAGCAGCAGGATCGCAAAAGCCGGCCAGCGGTAGGGTCCTCTCGAATGGGCCTGATTCAGCAGGCGCCAGCTTACCAGCAGGAACACGAAGCCGTTCAGCGGAAACAGGGTCTGACCCACCAGGTCAGTCAGACCGAAGGCGGCCGAAGCCACGAAAAAACTGGAGTTGAAGGCCAGCCGGCCGTGCAGATTTCCCAGCCCCGGAACGACCCGAAACCGTTCGTACCACCGGATCGAGGGCAGATGATACAGCCCGCTGTCGGCGTTGGCCGGGCTTAGGGTGGAATAAAGCAGGACCGTCAGCACGAGCAGGCCGAAAACCGGTACCAGCCGCTGTTTCTGAAAAAACTGGCGGCCGTAAGTTCGGACCTGGTCCGAATACCGGAAGGTGATCAGCACGGCGCCCGCCAGCCAGACCGCCGTCAAATTAGAGTTGGCGGGAAAAAACAGGGAAGCAATCTGGACATAGGCCACCAGGAGGCAAAGGCCGGCCAGTACGAAGTCGCTGCCCTGGACCGGTTCGGCGGGTTCGCGGAAACGCCAGAGCCCCGTTGTCTTATAAAACAGGAAACCGTAGGTAAAACAACCGTAGGTCGCTAAGGCCCACAGGAAAAGTAAAAGCATCACGGATGGAAATGGAAAATGGCGACGGCTCATTTGCACCCGGGAACCGCCAAAAAACCCTGAAAATTCCTTCAAGGTTACTCAATTTAACCATACCGTAACCACAAAAAACCGCTTTTCTTTTCTGAACGAACCGCCCGTACAAATCGTTATTCAATTACGATTATTACCTGCCCATCCGGTCGTTCCCTACGTCAGACTTGCAGATTTTACGGGTTTTGCGTCTATATTTGACCCGCAGGACACGCATATCCGAATGCCGGGAACGCTTGAATGAGGGGAAACTTTACAACTTCAACCTGAATCCATATGTCTAAAAACCTGGTTATCGTGGAATCGCCCGCGAAGGCGAAAACCATTGAAGGGTATCTGGGTAAAGATTTCGTCGTTAAGTCGAGTTACGGCCACGTCCGTGACCTGCCCAAGGACGATATGGCCATCGACATCCAGAATGGCTTTCGTCCCGTTTACGAAATCACGCCCGATAAACGGCAGGTTATCAATGAATTGAAGAAGCTTGCCAAAACCGCCGAGGAGGTCTGGCTGGCGACTGACGACGATCGTGAAGGCGAAGCCATTTCCTGGCACCTGAAGGAAGCCCTGGGCCTTCGCGACGATACCAAGCGGATCGTTTTTCGGGAAATCACCAAGAATGCCATTCTGAACGCCATCGACTCTCCCCGCCGGATCGACATCGACCTGGTCAATGCGCAGCAGGCCCGGCGCGTGCTCGACCGTCTCGTCGGTTTTGAACTGTCTCCGGTGCTCTGGAAAAAAATAAAGTCCGGCAGCTCGTCGGCCCTTTCGGCGGGCCGGGTGCAGTCGGTCGCGGTGCGGCTCATCGTGGAGCGCGAGCGCGAAATCGACGGGCACAAAGCCAAATCCAGTTACAAGGTAACGGCGCAATTCATCGTGGACGGCGGCAAGGTGTTGAATGCCGAACTGCCGAAGAACTTCCCGACGGCCGATGAAGCCCGGGCTTTCCTGGAAAAATGCCGGAATGCCATCTTCACCATCAGGAACCTGGAGACCAAACCGGCCAAAAAAACACCCGCACCGCCGTTTACCACCTCCACGCTTCAGCAGGAAGCATCCCGGAAGCTGTCGTTCTCGGTTTCCCAAACCATGACGCTGGCCCAGAAGCTATATGAGGCCGGGAAAATCTCCTACATGCGGACCGACTCGACCAACCTTTCGCAGGAAGCCATCAATAAAGCCAAGGATGCGATTTTGGCGGAATTCGGCGAGCGATATGTGCATACACGCCAATATAAAACCAAATCGGAGTCGGCGCAGGAAGCCCACGAAGCCATCCGCCCGACCGACTTTTCGGCCAAAAAAGCTAGCGGTGACCGGAACGAGCAGCGGCTCTATGAACTGATCTGGAAACGGGCCATTGCCTCCCAGATGGCGGAAGCCCAGCTCGAACGGACCACAGCCACCATCGGTATCTCGACCACTCCGGAGGAGCTGATCGCCCAGGGCGAAGTGATCCGGTTCGACGGCTTTCTGAAGGTGTATATGGAGTCGACCGACGATGAAGACGAGGAAAACAAAGGGATGCTGCCCCCCCTGACCATCGGCCAGGTCCTCCACCTGGACACGATGAAGGCCACCGAAAAGTTTACCCGTCCGGCCCCCCGCTACACGGAAGCCAGTCTGGTAAAGAAACTGGAGGAAATGGGCATCGGCCGGCCGTCGACCTACGCTCCGACCATCTCCACGATTGTCAAGCGGCAGTATGTCGTCAAGGAAGACCGGCCCGGCCAGGAACGGGCGTTTAAGGAATTGACCCTGAAAAACCGGGAGATCAGCGAAAAGAACGGAAAAGAGAACTTCGGATCGGAAAAAGCCAAGCTGTTTCCGACCAACATGGGAATGGTCGTCAACGACTTCCTGGTCGAATATTTTCCGGACATCGTCGACTACCAGTTCACCGCCACCGTCGAAAAGGATTTTGATGAAATTGCCAACGGCCGCATCGGCTGGCAGGAGATGATCCGCAACTTCTACGGCGGTTTTCACCAGAATGTCGAAACGGTGCAGGGTTCGGCCCTGACGGCCTCCAAAACCGGCAGCCGCGAGCTGGGCATCGACCCCCGGACGGGCAAGAACGTCTACGCGAAACTGGGCCGCTATGGCGCTTTCGTGCAGATCGGGGAAGCCACCGACGATGAAAAGCCGCAGTTTGCCAACCTCCGGAAAGACCAGCTGATCGAAACGATTTCCCTGGAGGAAGCCCTCGACCTGTTTTCTCTTCCGAGAGAAGTCGGTTTCTTCGAGGACAAATCGATGACCATCGGGATCGGCAAGTTCGGGCCGTATGTCAAACACGACGACAAATATGTTTCGCTGGGGAAAGAAGACGACCCGTATACGATCCTGCCCGAACGGGCCATTGAACTGATTCAGCAAAAGCGGGCCGAAACCGCCGGTGAAGCGCTCGGCGAATTCGAAGGCAAACCCGTTTCGACCGGCAAAGGGCGTTTCGGACCCTATATCAAACACGACGATAAATACATTTCCCTGCCGAAAGGCGAGACCATCGGCTCCCTCACCCTGGAGCGGGCGGTGGAACTCATCCGGCAGAAGCGGGAAACGGAAACCAACAAATTCATCCGGGAATTTCCGGAGAACCCGTCGGTGAAAGTCGTGAAGGGCATGTATGGCCCTTACATCTCCATCGGGAAGCGGAATGTGAAAATCCCGAAAGACCAGGACCCCGCGGCTCTGACGCTCGAAGACTGTCTGCGCCTGGCCGGGGAACCGGCGGCCGAAGACAAGGCTCCGGCCAAACGGGCGACACCGGCCAAAAAAGCGGTGGCCCGCAAAAAATAAGATGAAAAAGATCGTCGTATTATCCGGCGCGGGAATCAGTGCGGAAAGCGGTTTACGGACCTTTCGCGACTCGAACGGCCTCTGGGAAAACCACCGGATCGAGGACGTGGCCACGCCCGAAGCCTGGCAGCGGGACCCCGATCTGGTGCTGGAGTTTTACAATCTCCGCCGGAAACAGGCGCAGGACGCCCTGCCCAACGCCGGACACCTGGCTCTCAAACGGCTGGAGGATTATTTCGACGTGACTATCATTACGCAAAACGTCGACGACCTGCATGAAAAAGCCGGGTCGTCGAACGTTCTGCACCTCCACGGAGAGCTGTTCAAATCCCGCAGCACCGTCGATGAACATCTGGTGTATTCCATCGAAGGCTGGGAACTCAAACGGGGTGATCTTTGTGAAAAAGGCTCCCAGCTGCGGCCCCACATCGTCTGGTTCGGCGAAGCGGTACCGATGATGGAAACCGCCATCGAGATTACCTATCAGGCTGACCTGTTCATCGTGGTTGGCACTTCGCTGGTCGTTTATCCGGCGGCCGGTCTGGTGGATTTTGTCCGGCCGGGCGTTCCGGTCTACGTCATCGACCCGAACGTTCCTGAAATCCGGACCCGCAAAAACCTCACTTTTATCCCGGAAGCCGCGACCACCGGCCTGACCCGGCTGGCCGAACAACTGATCGCTTCCGCCGGCACCTGACCACTGAAATCTCCGGCGTTTGTTTTCCGCCTAATGTAATGGCCGCATTTTGATCATGCCGCCCCGGACGTCGGCGATGGAATGTTCGATGACGAAGGCTTTTTCGTCCACCTCCATCAGCTTGTCTTTCAGGCGCGTAATTTCCAGGCGGGTAACGACCGCATACAGGATATTGATGTCGTTTTCCCGTAAACCGCGTTTCCCGTACCCTTTCTCCCCTTTAAGGACGGTAACACCCCGGCCCAGTTCCTCGGTTATCATCTGTCGAACTTCCTCGTGGTGGTCGGAAACGATCATGACCGCGATGTATCCCTCGATCCCGTGAATCAAAAAATCGACGGTTTTGGAAGCAGCCAGGTAGGTCAGCATGGCATATAAGGCGGTTTCAATATTGATCAGAAGGGCCGCCGACCCGAAAATCAGGGTGTTAATCATCATGATGACGTCACCCACCGACATGGGTCCGCGCCGACTGACAAACACCGCCAGCACTTCCGTTCCGTCCAGCACCGCCCCGCCCCGGATGGTCAGCCCGATTCCGGCCCCGAGGAAAAAGCCGCCGAAGACGGCAATCAGCAGTTTATCGGTTGTGACGACCGGATAGGGAATAAAGGTCAGACATAAAGCCAGGGCGCAGATGGCAAACAGGGTTTTCACCGCAAACCGCCAGGACAGCTGCCGGTAACCCATCCAGATAAACGGCAGGTTGATGAGGACGACCAGTATGGCCAGGTCAATACCGGTTTCAATTTCCAGCAGCAGGGAAATCCCCATGGCTCCGCCGTCCAGAAAATTATTCGGCAGCAGAAATCCTTTCAGCCCCATTCCGGCGCTCAGAACTCCCAGCAGGATCAATCCAATTTCTTTACCTTCCCGAAAAAGGACGGTGGTCTGTATCGTGGAGATACGGTTTTTCATCGTGAGGTTCATTCGGTTGATGGTGGATAAATGAAGAAACAATAATTTACCGCTCTGGCCGGAACTTTACCGGATGGGTACAGAAATCTGAAACCCGGTCTGCACAATGGGATCAGTTGAGAAAGCTTTCAACCAAAAACAAGGCGAGCGGAAACAGGATACCGGGATTTGCCGAATGAATCAAATCCTTACGGTGCGTTGATGGCGATATGGTGTCCGAAAATCCTTCGGAAAAAAGAGAAGAAGAAATAGAAGATTTCGGTTCGACGGATCAGCTTTTCCGTACGGACGGCCACCCACATCACGGTAGCCATAACATATACGGAAAGCGGAACGTGATAGGTCAGTGAAGGAGTCACGACGGCCTCCAGCGATAACCGGACGGCCTGCCCGTCACTCAGGTCGGCTGAAGGATCGTGGGATACGGTTGCCGGCGTTTCAATTTTTTTTACCGCTTCCCGGAAATGATCACAGGACTGCCGGGCGCACAGGCCCGCAATCCACCCGACCAGGAGGAGGCAAAGCAATTGAAACACAGAGCGGTATCGCTTCATCGAGTGAAATGATCGATTTGGAAGTCCTTCATTGACAGGGTGATATCAACAAAAATAGAAAAATTTCTCCGGAATTCCCACCGGAGTTTTCATTCTCAGGCCGCTGCCGGCCGGTTTGATTGGCTTAAATCGCCTACCTTTGCAGTTCACCAATTTGAGCGGAGCCTTTCCCTATGCAACTCCTCGACGGTAAATTTCTCTCTCAGCAGATCAAACAGGAAATCGCGGCCGAAGTGGCCGAAATCAAAGCCGCCGGCGGTAAAATTCCCCATCTCGTCGCGATTCTGGTCGGGTCGGCCGGGCGCAGTGAAACCTACGTGGCCAGTAAAATGAAAAACTGTGAAGAAGTCGGTATGAAATCGACTCTTTTCCGGTTCGACGAAACGGTTTCCGAGCAGGAACTTCTGGACAAAGTCCGGGAAGTGAACGACAATCCCGATATGGACGGACTGATCGTTCAGCTCCCCCTCCCCGAACATATTTCCGCCGACAAGGTGATGGAAACCATCCATCCGGCCAAGGACGTGGACGGCTTCCACCCGACCAACATCGGCCGGATGGCGAAAGGCCTGCCCGCCTACATTTCAGCTACCCCGCAGGGCATCCTGGAAATGCTGAAGCGGTATGAGATCGAAACGTCCGGGAAACACTGCGTCGTAGTGGGCCGCAGCCAGATCGTGGGTCTGCCCATGAGCATTCTGATGCAGCGCAACACCTACCCCGGCAACTGCACCGTTACCCTCACCCACAGCAAAACCCGCAACCTCGCCGACATCTGCCGGACCGCCGATATTCTGATTGCCGCCCTCGGCCGCCCGGAGTTCATCACCGCCGGCATGGTGAAGGAAGGCGCCGTGGTGATCGACGTCGGCCTGGAGAAAGTACCGGATCCCTCGAAAAAAAGCGGTTTCGCCCTGAAAGGAGACGTCAAATTCGACGAAGTGGCCCCCAAAGCCGCCTATATCACCCCGGTTCCCGGCGGGGTCGGCCTGATGACCATCTCCTCCCTGATGCAGAATACCCTCAAATCCGCCCGCCGGGAGATCTATCCGTAAATTGGGGATGTTTGGGAGTTTGGGGGTTTAGGAGTCGGGGTGTTCAAGGCTACGTTCAAACCCCTCAACTCCCCAACGCCTAACCCCCCAAACCCCTGCACTTAGAATCCTATCTCCACGACCAGCGGCTGCACCTGCCATTGGCCGGTGTTGATATTGTAGGTCGTACGGACCCCAAGTTCAAAGGGGGTGGAAAGCCGCATGAAGTTGAAGATGAATGACACATCGAAGCCGGCGGTATTGAATGTATCCCGCACCAGAACTTCCCGCCCCTGGGTCCGAAGGCGGCTTTCGCCCTGCGCGGCATCATAAAAACCGGTGGCCCGGATTCGCTGGATGTACAGCCACCGGCCGAGCGTCAGATCCGGGTCAACCAGCGGCAAGCGGTATTCCACACTGGCGGTGCCTAACCGGTCGAAGCTGGTATAGGAGGCCCCTCGCGGAAAAAAGACGATCGGACTGAAGCGATACGAATCCTGCTCCTGCTGCTGGTAGCCTCCCCGAAACCGCAGGGAATGGTGTTTTCCCAGGCCCGGAAAGAACAGGCTACCCTGAGCGGCCCACTGGTTCCCGGTCAGGGCGCCCCCGAATGGCGTATGCCGCCAGTTGGCCTGGAACGTCTGCCCCCACCGGGGAGCCACATCCCGTTTGGCCTGCCTCAGCGTGCGGGCATAGGTCAGACCATAGCTCATGGCGCTCAGGCTTCCCCCGAAACCCACCTCCGTGATCGGGCGGGCCGGCAGATCATACCCGCTCACCTGGATGTAGTTATAATACGCGGAGAGCGAAAGGCTTTGCAGGTATCTGGACCGGGTCAGCTGAAGAGGCAGACGCAGCCCGGCCGTAAACTGGTCATAATGCCAGCGGTCGCTCCGGAGGGAGTCGAGCGGGGTCCGGCGGTCGACGTACAGCGAGGTATTCCGGCGGCCACCCTGAAAACCGAGATCGATTATCGGGAACAGGCCCTGGTAGCTTAGGTTGGCGTAGTATCCCGCTGCCCTTTCCGCCTGATCATAGGCCAGGCCCAGTTCGAACTGGGTCGTGCTCAGAAGGTCCTGCGAGAGCAGGCCGAGCGTCAGGTTCTGACCGCTCGAAGAGGCAATCGGCCCCCAGCTATAGACGTTCAGCGCGTTTTTCAGCCGGCTGAATCGTTCGACGGGATATCCGGGCGTTGCCGGCACCGAATCGGCCAGAGCCGCCCGGACCTGGGCCGCCCCGGGCTCCTGCCGGGCGTACGGCTCAAAATACCGGAGGGCCTCATCCTTCACTTTCTCCACCGGAACCCAGGTCGACGGGTCGAGGGGCATTTCGGAAACGCGGTACCCGTTGGCCCGGAAATCATGAAACCCAAGTTTTCTGCCTTCCGGCGAAAGGGTCGCGTGGTAGGCTCCCAGCGGTCGCGAGGTCACCTGGAACCGCTTTCCGGTTTCGGTATCCAGGGCATAAATATTGTCGATGCCGGAATGGGGAGAGTTATAAAATACATACTGCCGCCAGGGCTGCGGGTGGCTGAGGTTTTCCGGGGTGACCGGTATCAGATCCCGTCGGGTGCCGTCCTGGGCGTCCAGCATCTGGAGCGTTTTTCCCCCGGTCCGGCGAACCACCGCCACGATCGTCCGGTTATCATCCCGCCAGCGCGGATGGAGATAAAAGCCATTTTCGGGATTGTCGAACGTCCGGATTTCGGCCCCGGTCCGGGCGTCCAGAACGACCAGCCGGGTACGGTACTGTTCGTCATTCCGGACGGCGGCAATCCGGCTTCCGTCCGGGGAAAGGGACGCCACCGAAAAGCGGGTCCGGCGCTTCAGGTACGTAAGCCTCCCGGTTTTGAGGTCGAGTACTTTTATATCCGAATAAATCCGTTGTCCGAAACGTGGGTCGTAGAGATTTTCGGTCCAGCAAACTTTTCCTCCGCCGGCCGACAGCATTTCCGGATTATTGAATAGTCCCTGCACAAATACCTTCTTTTCCTTCCCCTCACGGTCCAGAAGCACAAGCCGGCTGATGTCACCCAGACCGGATTTGATCGCCAGAATCCGGTTTTCCGAAACATACTGCGGGTAACGGTAATTGGTGTATACTCTTTCGGAAGCGGAAACGGGATAATCGGTGGCATCGGTCACGCGGAGGGCGGATTGCCGGCCCTGCCATTCCCTCCCAATCTCATGCATCGTCTGCCGGTACAGGTCTTCCACCCGCATCCGCTGCGTTTTCCCGGCCGAATTTTCTTTCCGGAAGGCGCGGGCCGTCCGTTTCAGGCTGTTGGAGAAGGCAAACGGATAGAGCGGAAA
This sequence comes from Larkinella soli, assembly GCF_003703975.1. GTDB lineage: Bacteria > Bacteroidota > Bacteroidia > Cytophagales > Spirosomataceae > Larkinella > Larkinella soli. Next base: position 254,579 of record NZ_QTJY01000001.1, read on the forward strand.
GCGGTAATACCGGTTCAGAACCCCGCTCCATGCCTCTGCTCCATAAGTCCGTTTCAGATAGGAAGTGAGAAAATATCCTAAAACATACTCATTGGGAACATTATGTCGATAGGAACCGGACACGGCTTTCGCATAGGTAAACTGCCGGCCGGCCAGCAGGTTGGCCCGCCAGGATAGGTCGAAATTTGGGATGCGGCCGCGTCCTCCGGTGGTCAGAGCGGTTTCGGTGCCGACGGCATCGCCTTCCCAGAACCAGCCGGGTACACCCAATGTCAGGGCGGCCAGGGCCGAGTTCCCGAATACCGAGTAAACCACGTTCGAGAAGCCCTGAAGGGCTTTATCGTATTGAACCACATGCCGGAATTCATGAATCGCCAGCAGATCGAGCCAGGCGAGGTTACCCGCCACGAAGGGGTCCTGGGGCGGAATGGCGAAGAACTCCGACCGCCGGGGCAGCAGGGTTACAAAACCGTTGCTGACGGTGGTCTGGTTCTGGAGGATCACCGATAACGGACGGGGCCGGCGTTCCAGTCCGGCGCTCACCGGCTCGTACACCTGTTCGAGCCTCCGGGCGGTTTGCTGGGCAGGGCCTTCAAATCCGCGGGGAAAAATGACCCGAAAGTGCGGTGTGCGGAGCTGGTCCCACCGGAGGTTTGGAGGGTTCTGGTCGAGCAGGGGCAGCGTCTGCGCCGTTGCCGAAAATAAACCCAGCCACAGGCCGGGTACGATCCATCGCAGGAAGCGGAATGAGAATACGGAGAACTGGGCCATCATTCTGGGTAAAACGGCGCTGGATGCCCTTTTTAACGAAAATATGATCGGTTAAATTGGTAATCCAGTACAAATCTATTATCTTCAATCACTTATTTCGGCCGCGTTAAAAAGCCGGCTCATTGCCTATGTTGCCAAATAGACCCTTTACGATTTTAGTGGCAGATGACGATGAGGAAGATCGGCTTTTGCTCGAAGAGGCCTTTCTGCAAAATGGCCTTTTTGACTGCGGACGCTTTGTCGAGGACGGAGACCAGGCCATCGAATATCTCCGGAGCTGTGTCGGCCCCCTGCCCGTCAATCCCCTTCCTTCGCTGATCATCCTTGACATCAATATGCCGCTTCGGAACGGACTGGAAACCCTTCAGGCCATTCGGGCGGACAACCAGTTGAAAAATATTCCGGTTCTGATTCTGACCTCTTCCCGGCAGGAGGTCGAGAAAGCCTACCGTTTGGGCGCCAATTCCTATCTGGTCAAACCGATGCAGTTCAACGAGCTGATCCGGATGGTCGGCGAAGTAACCACCTACTGGCGCGATACCGTCAACCTCCCGTTCGACCAGTAAAGGTGCCACCCCTACCGGCCTTTCACCTTCCGGTACACCAGCGAAGCCTGATACCGCAATTCCCTGAAAAGCCGGCTTCCCAACAACCCCTTTCCCGTATAGTACCGGTGAACGACGTTTTTGCTGTTCCCCTGAAAATGCAGCGTATGCAGCAAAATGTCCTGATTTAAAAGGCGGTTTCTGGCTATCGGCCGACCCTCACGCATCACCACTTTTTTCCGGCCGGCTTCAAACTCGTATTCGTCGATCCGGAAATTCGTGGACATACAGATGTTATGGTCGAAGGCTGAGCCTTCCCGAGCCTGCGAGAGGTTCCGGACCCGGGTGCCGTATTCCTCATAATAGACATACAGCGCCGTCATGTCGGAAAAACCGGCCTGGTCGTTCTTCTCAATTTTTCCCAGTCTGATCTTTTCCATGAACGCCATCAGGCGCGGTTCGGTGTACAGCTGGATCGCCAATGCACAGAACCGGTCGATGCCCTCCCGCGTCCAGTACGAGGAATGCCCGGACGCGGAGGCCACCCACTGAAAATCCGCACCCAGGTTGAATCCCGCCAGGTACGTATTCAAGCCGGTTTCACCGGAATACCGGGTCAGGTTCGAAAAGATCATCACGTCCGAGTCGGCCACGAAAACCTCCCGATAGCCCTGCTGCTGCATTAGTTCCTTCACCAGAAACCACCGAATGAAACAGAACAGCTCATACGCATAGCCGTTCGGCGACTGGTGCCGGTAGACCTCCTGAAACCGTTGTGCATCCGCGCTTTTCAGCTCATTGATCTGCTTGTGGATCAGGAAAGGAAACCGGTTGTTGGCCGGGTCGCCGAGCAGATATACCGGACTGTCGGGGTTGGTATGGACGGCCTGCCGGAGGGTGAACTCCAGATAGGGACTGTAATTCTGATGGATAAAAATGATAGGGATTCCCGCTCGGGCTTCCGGTTTTTCTGTCGGGTGAAAAACTGTTTCGCCGGCCGGGGTTACTGGGGAAGCCGTATCTTCCATCGAGGCAGTTTATGGGGTTTGAAGGCCCTAAGATACGCATTCGGTGGTTGCAACCCAATTTTTGGACGTCACCTCAGAGGTATTTCACCAGCATCGAAATCAGCTTCCGCTTCTTTTCCGAATAGGGTGGGTAGATCAGTTTCAGAAACTCGACCTGCCGCCGGACGACGCCCCGGGCATTGGAGAACTCCTGAAAACCGTGAAAACCGTTGGCCTTGCCCAGCCCGCTGGTGTTGACTCCCCCTACCGGCAGGTCGGTATGAATGAAATGAACCAGGGTATCGTTGATGACGGCGTTTCCGGAACTGGTCCGAGCCATGAAAAACCGGATGGCCGCATCGTCCCGGCCGAACAGATACATAACCAGGGGCTTGGGGCGTTCCCGAATCCAGCGGAGGGCTTCCTCCGGCTCATCATAACCGATGACCGGCAGCAGCGGACCGAAAATTTCTTCCTGCATGAGGGTCATGGACTCACCGACCAGGTCAAGCACCGTCGGGGCAATGAACCGGTCGGCGGCCTCGGCCTCCCCTCCGATCCGAACGCGGGCACCCATTCCGACGGCTTCGTCCAGCCAGGTTTTCAGGCGGTTCCAGTGGCGGTCGTTGAGGATACGGGCCAGACTGTCCGACGCCTGTACCCCTTTTCCAGCCGGGTCATACATCTCCCGGACGGCCCGGCCGATTTCATCGATCAGCCGGTCTTTGACGGACTGGTGAACCAGCACATAATCGGGGGCGATGCAGGTCTGGCCGGCATTGACCCATTTGCCCCAGGCAATCCGACGGGCCGCCGTCGGCAGGTCCGCCGACCGGTCGACGAGGCAGGGCGATTTTCCGCCGAGTTCTAGCGTTACCGAACTCAGGTTTCGGGCCGCAGCCTCCATCACCTTTTTCCCCACCGCCGTGCTGCCGGTAAAGAAAATATGGTCGAAGGGAAGTTCGAGCAGTTGACCGGCCACCTGCGCATCGCCTTCAACGACCGTCACCTCGTCCGCCGAAAACTGCGATTCCACCATTTGCCGGACAAATTCCGCCGTGTGGGGCGTCAGTTCGGAAGGCTTCAGGATGGCCGTATTTCCGGCGGCAATCGCGGAGGTCAGGGGTTTGGCGAGCAGGTAAAACGGGTAATTCCACGGTGCGATGATGAGCGTGACGCCTTTGGGTTCATAGCGGATGTGGCCCGAGGTTCCGAACATGGCGAGCGGACTGGAAACCGGCTGCGGTTTCATCCATTGACGCAGGTGGCGGATGGCGGTATTCAGTTCGTTGACCGACGTAAACAGCTCCGTCATTTCGGTTTCGGCCGCCGGTTTTCGGAAATCGGCAAACAGTGCCCGAAACAGCCTGGCCCGGTTGGCCAGCAGATAGGTCCGCAGCCGCTCCAGTTTGCCGATCCGCTCTCTGACCCCGGTCAGGGCGATTTGAGCCGCCCGCCGGCGCTGGGCCTCGAACAGTTCCCGAAAATGAACTACGCGGTCGGTCGTTGACATAGGCATGGAGGAAGTGTTTTGGCCGGAAATACCCTTAATAATACAAAAAAAGAGAAGCAAGGGTAAAAAAGCCGGACGTCCGGCTATTTGCAATACGGGAAATACTAATATTTTTGTCAAAACCGTACCGTATGAGCATCGTCAGCAACAATATCAAATACCTCCGCCGTCTGAATGGATTGACCCAGGAGCAGTTTGCCCGTCGGATCGGCATCAAACGTTCCCTGCTCGGCGCCTACGAAGAAGCCCGCGCCAACCCCAATCTCGATAACCTGATGGCCATTGCCCGTTCGTTCAATACGACGGTGGATAATCTGCTCAAAAGTGACCTGCGGAAGATCCGCGAAACCCCGGACCTCAGCATTCCGCTCGACCGCGGCTTTGACGAGCGTCCGGCCGGCGGATTTGCGGTACCCTCCTCCCCCCTGCCGAAGGAAGTTCCGGAAATGGCCGGCCCGGCCCCGAAACCGCTGGCGGCCGTGCTCGAAAAATTCTACCAGGGTCCGGTGACTCCTCCGGTTATTGAAAAACCCCGGCCCGCCCCGGCGCACCAGGCCATCAATCTGGTGGCCCAGCGCATCATACCAAGGCCGGTTTCCGGCCGGGAGGCTTTTCCGCGGATGCCGGTGATGGCCCCCCGGCCCCCGCAGCCGCTTTCCTTCAATAACGTGTATGAAAACTCGGCGACCTCCGTCGGCCGACCTCAGGCCGACCGACGGTCTCCGGAAGAACCGCACGCTCCGGCATCGATCCAGTATGTCCGCCAGGCTCAGTTCGCCGATTATATGCACCGGTACCAGCAGACCGATTTTTTACAGCGCCTGCCGGGTTTTCAGCTTCCGATGCTTCCGACGGGAAATTACCGGGCTTTCGAAGCCGGGGAAGAATTCGCCTTTCCGGGGGCGCTGGTGGTGGGGCAGTTCGTTCGGAACTGGTATGAGATTGCCGACGGCAAGTGGTATATCCTGCTGGTTCAGGGTCAGGGTCTTGCTTTTCGCAGGGTAATCAACCAGGTAAAAACGAAAGGCAGCCTCCTGCTGACCGCCGATCAGCCGTCGGTTCCGAACCGGGAAGTTCCCATCCGGGAGGTTCAGGAGGTCTGGGAAATCCGGGCCTTCGTCAGCCAGCAGTTGCCGGAGCCGGCCCCTTCGCTGGATGGCCTGCGGAGTCTGGTCGATGACCTTAAATTTGAACTGGACCGGCTTCAGAAAAAATAAGTACCCTACAGAAAAAATATCGCAGGTCGTTACCGGGAAGTAACGACCTTTGCGGCAACGTCAACGACCGTCTCCATCGTTTTGAACCCGACTGCCAACCGAAGTACCCCTGCCACCCAACCGATCCGCCGAACCATTCTGAACCGGCTGGCTGCCGGAATTACCGGGCTGGTGATCTTATTCTACTGGTATTACATCGACACCTATTCGGTCAATTTCCCGTTTCAGGATGACAATAGCCTGCTGCTGGTGATCGCTGAGGTAAAGAAAAACCTGGGGTTCCGCCATAACCTGCATACCTTTTTCCGGGCGGAAAACGACCATCGGATCTTTCTGCCGCGGTTGGTCGGTTACCTGGATTATCTCCTGACCGGGTCTCTCCACTTCAAACTGTACATTTTGATGGCCGCGTTGAATATGACGCTGGTCCTGGGGCTGATCTACCGGATTTTCCGGCGTCTAAATCTGCCTTTTCTCTATTTTCTTCCCATCCCTTTCTTCCTGCTTCAGCCTCAGTTTCACGAGGTGAGCCTCTGGGCTTTGACCGGCCTTCAGCATACCAATCTGCTTCTGTTCCTATTTACCGGCCTTTACCTGCTGGAGCCGTCCGCCGGACCGGGCCGGATCGCACTGGCCGCACTGCTTTCCCTGCTGGCGGCTTTTACTCATGGAAATGGTCCGCTGATCTTCGTCGCCTGCGGTTTTTTCCTGCTGATTCAGCGCCGGTACCGGCTTCTGGCCGTGTGGATTCCGCTGTTTCTGGTCTCCATCGGCCTCTATCTGACGGGCTACACCCCGGGGAGCGGGGTGAAACATACCATCAACTGGGCGTATGTTCCCGGCTCCTTTCTGGCAAAAGTGGGAGCGATTTTCTCGGCCTGGGGGCCATTCGGGATCAGCGGGTCGGTCGTGTGGGGGCTGGTGGTCTGCGGAATACTGGTTCCGCCGATGGTCATCACCCTGATTCAGTCCCTGCGGAAGGAACGAAAACCGAACCTGATTACCGATCCGGTCTTTGCGGCCTTTTCGTTCGTCCTGCTGACGATGGGGCTGATCACCGCTTTCCGATCCACGGACGGCATCATTCTGGAAAACCGCTTTAAAATCTATGCCGCCGTCAGTGCCGGGCTGGTTTACCTTTATCTTCTCTGCAAACTGGCTGGTGCTCGCCGGCACGCGCTTCTGGCCGGTTTTTCGGGCCTGGCGATCGGCTTTTACTTCAGTTCGTTTTACGTCTATACGCCGGAGGTCATTTACAAGCAAAGCCGGTATGCCGCCGATACCTACAACTGGAGAAAGCAGCAGACCGAGCTATGCAACGAATCCTCCATCGAATCCAGCCTTCATTTTCTGATTCCCGCCTACCGGGAGGGCTATTGGCAGGTCCCGGATCTTTTTCCCAACCTCGACGCACCGCTGGCCGACGCCTATCGAACGGGCCGACCGGAGAAGGTCCATTTTGAAATTCGCCGGTATGTCAGTAACCGGACGAACGCACCGCTGCTGGAAATCGGCACGCCCGAAGTGGCGCTCCGTCGGGAAGGAATGCACGACGACCTGTTTCTGGTGCTGCGGGAAGAAGCCTCCGGCCGGACCTATCTGGCCGGAACCCAGCCCCGACCGGCCGGCCTCAGAAAACTCGTTCTGGAAGCCGGCCTGTTTACTTCCGGTTTTACGACGGTCGTGCCCATAGATGCCATGCAGCCGGGGGCCTACCGTCTGGGATGTCTGCTTAAAAAGGGGGATAATACCTACGCTTTCGTCGTTTCCGACCAGACGATCCGGTTATGAATCCGGCGCCGTGGCCAGCCGTTTCAGCGTCTGGCGCAGTCGGGTCGCGGGGCCGTCGTTTCCGAGGGCCTGAGCCGACAGGTCAAACCACTCCTCCGTTCCGAGGTTCAGGAACTGGCCGTCCTGTTTCGGAGGGCCGGGAAGCGCCGAATCCGGGTCGTAGTCCACGGCATAAACGATTTCCATCAGGCTGCGCAACTCCGCCCAGGAGAGTGTATCGGATTGGTTTCGTTCGCCCTGCCGGACCTGGAGTTGGGCTTCCCGTTTACTGAACCAGGCCGTCAGCCGCGTTTCCGATCGCTGACTGCCCCGTTTCTCCAGATACGTCATTTCAAACGGTTTTTCCTTGCCGGAAGCCTCATAGACCGCCTGAATCAGTTCCTGAGCCAGATAAATCCAGTCTTCCTGACGGGCCGGGCTACCGGTTTCAACCGCTTTTCCTTCCATTTCGATCGTTACCTGAAAATAGTCGTCGTTCGTACCCAGGCGGTCTTCATCGAAAGGCCGGAGCCGGGTTTTACCGATAAGGTCTTCCAGGGGCCGTTGCCAGGCCCCCGGCAGGGTTCCGGTCCAGGCATAATCGTCGTCGCCCGTAAACCCCTCCCCGATGATTTCATCTTCGTCGATCTCGTCGCGGTCGGTATACGTGATCGAAAATGCCACCGCAAGACCGCCGGAGGGATCGGTACGGCCGATCATGGTGTAAAAATTGGAATACGGAGGGGGAACCGACTGCGCAGACTGGTAGCGGATTTCCAGGGATTTCAGGCTCATTCAGTGATTCTGGGATATTTTCTTTTTATCGATCTTGCCCGTCGGCGTTTCATCAAAACCGCCGACGGAAATAAACTGTTTCGGAACGGCATACGGCCCGACTTCCCGCCGGACGGCATCCTTCAGCTCCTCCCGAACGCCGTCCGGCAGCGAAACGGACTCCATGAACAGAACTACCCGCTGCCCCAGCCTCTCGTCCGGGACGCCGTATACGAAGAACCGACCCCGGAAACCGGCCCGGATCAGAATCTCACCGGCGACCTCCTCCACCCGCTCCGGCTGGATCTTGACTCCACCGCTGTTGATGATGGTATCGGCCCGGCCCAGCAATCGAAACCGCCCGTCGCCGGTCAGATCGACGACATCATTGGTCTGAATCTTCCGGAAGCCGGTAGCCGCAGCGGTTATGTGCAGGCAGGACCGCTCATCGACGCCGATCTCCACGCCCTCCAGCACCGTAAATTCGCCGGCTTTTTCCGGGCCGTTCAGTTGCCGGACCGCAATATGCGACACCGTTTCCGTCATTCCGTAGGTGCTGAACACCGGAGCGGAAATGGCCTGAATGCGGTTTTCCAGCCCCCGGTCGACGGCCGCGCCACCCACCAGCACGGCTTTCATTGTATTCAGAAAAGGCAGCGACTGCTCAGGTGTTTCGAGCAAAGCCGCCATTTGAAGCGGCACAAAGGCGGCAAAGGCAAACCGGTCCCGTTCCGGATCGAACCCGTCCAGCGGTCGAACGGACGGCTCCACAATGGTCAGATCGAGGCCGAGTTCCAACCCCCGGACGAGCATCATCACCCCGGCGATGTACTCGATGTTCAGGCAGACCAAAGCCCGGTCTCCGGCCGCCAGCCCGAACCGACGGCCGGTCAGAGCCGCGCTGGCCTGCATTTGCGTCCGGCTCAGAGTAATCGGTTTTGGGGTTCCCGTCGATCCGGACGTTTTCAGGACAAAGGTAGCCTGCCCCGACAGCCAGGCGCGGCAGAAGGCCACCGCTCTGGCTTCGTATTCGGTTTTCGGCTCAGGAAGACGTCCGGCGGTGATCTGCATGCATGCTGGGTTCTGACCCTTCAGGACCGAACGGCCCTTACAGGTTTGGGTAAAATACACTACTTTTGCCGGAATTAGGTTTTTAGCGAAAACCGGAAAGGCTCCACAACCGTTTCCTGAATATGACCGACGAAGAATTCGAAAATCCGATTTCGGCCGACAAAGTTACCGATAAGCCCGGATTATTGGAATATGCCCATACCGTAGGCGGAGCCGTTATCAAGCCGGAAGATAAGGGCAAAATCAAGGGCCGGGCGGTGATGGCGATGCGGGAACAAACCGATATTCAGCTGGCCCAGCTCTACAAACAGATGCAGCTTCTGGCCGAGCAGGCCACCGCCATCCGGAACCGGGTCGAGGTGTCCGAGCGCATCTATTCGGCCCAGATGGGTTTCGAGCCGGTGGTCGGCCATACCTATTACTTTTACGTAAAAAAGGACGGCACCGACGTTCTTTCCATGATCGCTCCCAACGAGTGGGGCCGCACCTTCCCCTACCTCCGGTGTATGGCCACGGTCCGCATGATGGCCGACCACACCTGGGACGTGGAATATCACGAAACTGAATTCTCGAATGATTGAATAAATGAATGATTGAATGGGCGCTGCCATTTTTTGCATTGCGGAGCTTCATTCAATCATTCAACAATTCAACAATTCAACAACTGAATATGCAAAGCAAATATCCCTGGGAGACCATTAAGGAATACCACGAAATCCTGTTTCAGTATTATGAGGGCGTAGCCAAAATCAGCATCAACCGCCCCGAAAAACACAATGCCTTTACGCCCCTGACGGTCAGGGAGATGAGTGAAGCCATGGAGTTGGCCCGCCAGGACGAGCGCGTCGGGGTGGTGATCCTGACCGGGGAAGGCGGCCGGGCTTTCTGCAGCGGGGGCGATCAGTCGGTGCGGGGGCATGGCGGTTACGTCGGAGAAGACAAGGTACCGCGGCTGAACGTGCTGGACCTCCAGATGCAGATCCGGCGCATTCCGAAACCGGTCGTGGCGATGGTGGCCGGCTGGGCCATCGGGGGAGGGCACGTTCTCCACGTGGTCTGCGACCTCACCATTGCGGCCGAAAACGCGCGTTTCGGGCAAACCGGGCCTAAAGTGGGCAGCTTCGACGGTGGTTTCGGAGCCTCCTATCTGGCCCGGATCGTCGGGCAGAAGAAGGCCCGGGAAATCTGGTACCTCTGTGATCAGTACGATGCGAAGGAAGCCCTGGACATGGGGCTGGTCAATAAAGTCGTTCCGCTGGAGGAACTGGAAGAAACCACCCTCGCATGGTGCCGGAAGATGCTCGAAAAAAGCCCGATTGCCCTTCGCATGCTGAAAGCGTCCTTCAACGCGGAACTGGACGGGCAGGCCGGAATCCAGCAGCTGGCCGGCGATGCGACGCTCCTGTATTACCTCTCCGACGAGGCTAAGGAAGGCAAGGACGCCTTTCTGGAAAAGCGGAAACCGGATTTTCAGAAATTTCCCAAGTTTCCTTAAAAAGCGGAAGGCCGGTTTCAAAACCGGCCTTCCGCTTTTTTGGGTCAGGCACTTACGACATCGCTCTTTACCCGCTCGAAGGTCCAGCCGGAAACGGGTTCGTCGTCCTGCCTGATGTAGAGAGCGGCCCCGATGGCGGTGGCCTGCGGAAGCTGGGAGGTAAATACCTGCTTTTCCGGAAACAGATTCGCCAGCAGTTGCATAAAGATCGGATTGCGGGCGAATCCGCCGTCGACATACAGCGTCGGCACATTGGAATCGACCAGACGGATGGAAACGTTCAGTATCTGGACCAGATCGACGATCAGCTGCGTGTAGGCTTCTTCGGCCGACTCGAAGGAGGAGAGATCCCAGACGCCGGGGGGGCGGTCAGGAAAAGGGCCGGTTCCCGACATACAGGCCGGAACCAACCGGTTTTCGGTTCGGGCGAGAGCCTGCTGAACCAGATCGGCCTGATAGGGAATCTTGCGGGAAAACTCTTTCCCAACATTAAAATGCTGGGCGATGCGGGCCACCTGGTAATCATGCTCGCGACCCATGAACAGCCGGGACGCCTTCACGAACGTTCCGCCGACGGTCAGAAAGGTCAGACAATCTTTTTTCAACTCCTCCTCACTGAGCGGGCCGCGATTGAACGGGTTCAGGGAAATGCACCAGGTGCCGGTCGAAACCACCATGAATTCCCCCTGACAACGGCTCAGGTACGCCATGATGACCGAGGAACTGTCGTGCAGGCCGCCCCCGATCGGCACGGGCCGGTCGTTGACCAGATCGAACCCGACGACGGGCTGGCCCACCACGGGCGCCAGTTTCCGCTGCAATCCCTCCCGCAGCACCCAGTCGTGATAATGCCGTTTTTCAAAATCCCAGAGGGTGGTGTGGCAGCCGATGGACGTAAAATCGGAGACGAACTGCCCGGAGATCAGAAAGGAGATGTACTGCGGAAGGTGGAGCGACCACCGGATCCGTTTGAACACCTCGGGCTGTTCGTATTTGACCCAGTAGATCTGCAAACCGGAATTCAGCATACCCATCGGCGGTGAGCAGGTCTGCCGGGCCAGTTTCATCACGTCCCCGTACTGTCCGTAAAATTTCTTAGACAGTTCCTCCGGAAACGGTTTCAGGTACGAGTAGATGGGGGTAAGCGGGTTGCCTTCCGCGTCGACATGAACGAGGCTGGCTCCATAGGCCGCCACGTTCACCGCCCGCAGCTGAATGTCCTTCCGGTTTCGCAGGCCGTTCCACTGGTCTTTGACCCACTGCGTCATCAAAGGCAGGTCGTCGCAGGGATAACCGTCTTCGTCGGCGGTTTCCGGCAGGGTTTCGCTGATTTCCTCCACGGCCCGGTACTGGTCGTCGAAAAGGATAAGTTTTTTATTGGTTCTTCCGATATCAAAGATCGCGGTCAGCATCGGTCCGAAGGTTGGTAGGGTTTAGGTCACCGGTTTTCAAAGGCCGGTTGCCACGGCCCGCCGGCCGCGTTTGTCAATCAGATGCCGGCGAACGTCCAGCTGCCGGAACAGCCCGATGGGGTCGAGCGCCCCGCCGTTGCGACGCATGGCCTCGGCCACCAGCGGCCGAACGTCGGTCAGGAACGCGTCCTTCAGAATTTCCTCGGCGGTGGTCACCTCGTTGGCTTCCTGAGCGGCCGAGAGCGCATCGCGGTCCACCAGCAGGGCTTTGGCATAGGAAGTCAGGATGTTCTGTACCGATTGCAGCAGGTCCTCCAGCGGGTCTTTGGTATTGTGGCTGGCGTCGATCATGTAGGCCACCTCCGGATTTTTTACCGCCGGATCGTTGGCTCCATCTACCAGTTCGTTGAAGATCAGAAACAGCTGAAACGGTTTGATGCTGCCCGTGGTCAGGTCGTCGTCGCCGTACATCGAACCGTTGAAATGGAACCCGCCCAGTCGGCCGAAGTGCAGCAGCCGCCCGACAATCTGTTCGATGTTGGTATTGGGAAGGTGGTGCCCCAGGTCGACCAGCACCTGGGCGTTCGGGCCGCAGTACTGGGTAAGCTGGAAGGAAGTGCCCCAGTCGGGAATGATCATCGAGTAAAAATGCGGTTCATAGGGCTTGTACTCGATAAGCATTGTCCAGTCGGCAGGCATGGCTCCGTAGATGGCCTTCAGGGAGTCGGCGGTACGCTGGTAGGCCCGGCGGAAATGCTGCTGGCCGGGAAAGTTGGAACCGTCGGCGAGCCAGACCGTCAGCGTACGGCAACCGAGCTGCTCACCGTACCGGACCACCTCAATGTTATGTTCGACGGCCTGCCGGCGGGTGGCGTCGTCGGTATGGCAAAGGGAACCAAACTTGTACGAAAGAGGCTGCTCTTTCTGATCCTGAAAGGTGTTGGAATTGACCGAATCGATGGTGAGGTCGTAGGAAGCCAGCAAATCCTTTACCGCCTGCGGGTCTTCGGGAATGTCCCAGGGAATATGCAGGGAAATGGAGCCGGAGGCCCGGTTCAGGGCCTGCAGCATCCCGACGTCCTCGATCTTTTCCTCGAGGCTGCGGGGTTCTCCCCCACCCGGATACCGCCCGAACCGCGTACCGCCCGTACCGAGCGCCCAGCTGGGAATGGCAACCTGAAACTGCCGGACTTTTTCGACCAGCGCATCGGCGTCGATGCGCTTTCGGGAAAGGTGTTCCGCCAGGTAACCCCAGCGAAAGCCGTGATTGTCGTTCAGGGACTGATTATAGTCGGCAATGCGTTCTGTTTTAATCATCGGAATGCAGGGATTAGGCAATAGCCACTTGTCTAAAGACACTGGTAAGGGTAAAACTAATGATCCTCAGGGCACGACCGGCAGCGGATACCGAAATTCAAAAATCCGAAAGGAAATATCGTCCGCCGTCCTGTCCTTTCCTGAAAAAAAGGCCTGTTTTTTATCCTATTAATCCGCATATTTGTAACATTTTTTCCAGACCTTTATCCCTATGATCGAACTGAACATTGAATCTCATTCGAGCGTACCGAAATACCGTCAGATCGTCAATGCGGTTATCAACGGGATAGAAATCGGTACGCTGAAGCGTGATCAGCAGTTGCCCTCCATCAACGAACTCAGCGAAGAATACTACCTGGCGAGGGATACGGTCGAAAAGGCCTACAACGTCCTGAAGAAGGAAGGAATCATACAGGCCGTTCAGGGCAAAGGGTTTTTTATCCGCCGGGACGGGCCGGGGCAGCTTCGGGTGCTGCTGATCATGAACAAGCTCAGCGCCTACAAGAAGATGATCTATTACGCCATGCTCAACAAGCTGGGGTCGGATGCGGTCGTCGACCTTCGGATTCACCACCACAGCGCTCAGCGTTTCAAGAAACTTCTGGAGGAGAATCTGGGCCAATACCATTTTTACGTGGTCATGCCGCATTTTTACGAGGAAACCGAGCAGGTCAACATCGTCAAGTTGCTGGAGCAGATTCCGCGCCAGGAGCTGATCATCCTCGACCGCGACCTGTCGGACCTGAACGGCTCCTATTCGGCTGTATATCAGCAGTTTGACCGGGATATTTACGAAGCTCTCGAATCAGGGCTGGACCTGCTCGACAAATACCGGCAGCTGACGCTGGTGTTCCCGAAAGATGTTTTTTACCCTCGGGAGATCGTCCGCGGTTTCCGGAATTTCTGCGTCCATTATAAAAAGGATTTCGAGATTCTGGACACGCTGACGGGTCGATCCCTGCAAACCGGCACCGCTTACATCGTGCTGGAAGACGGCGACCTGGCCGAACTGGTGCGGCAGGCCAAACAGCGGAACCTCCGGCTCGGGCAGGAGGTCGGCGTGCTGGCCTTCAATGAAACTCCGCTCAAGGAAGTACTGGCCGACGGCATCGCCGTGATCTCGACCGACCATGAAAAAATGGGCGAAACGGCCGCCCGGCTCATTCTTTCCAAACAGCAGGAAAAAGTAAAGAACCCCTTTCTGCTCATTCGAAGGGCTTCTTTGTAAAAAAAGGACCACCCCCCGACCCCCTCCTTGATAAGGAGGGGGAGGGCGCTGCCTCTCTTTGTCATTCCGACGCAGGAGGGATCTTGTAGCCCAATAACCGGTCACGGTGAGGGCCGAAGCAAAAGATCCCTCGTTCCTCGGGATGACAAAAAACACCCCCTCCTTATCAAGGAGGGGGTCGGGGGGTGGTCTCCCCGGCGTCCCGATCGTAAAAAATTACGCCAAAACAGAAAAATTTAACACCCTAAACTCCTTAACCTCATCCCCTACCCATGCTTATTTTCCACTCCTTCCTGCTCCTGCTTTCCCTGTTCGCCGGCTTTGCCAAACCGGTATCGCTGTTCGATGGTAAAACGTTTCGGGGCTGGGAGGGCGATACGGCGAGGACCTGGAAGATTGAAAACGGGGCGCTGGTCGGCGGATCGCTGGAAGAGAAAGTACCGCACAATGAGTTCCTTACCACCCGACAGGCTTACGGTAACTTCGACCTGAAGCTGGAATTCAAACTGGAGGGTACGGAAGGGTTCATCAATGCCGGCGTTCAGTTCCGCAGCCAACGGGCGACCGACCCGGCGTATGAGATGGTCGGGTATCAGGCTGACCTCGGGAAAGGGTACTGGGGCTGCCTCTACGACGAATCGCGACGGAACAAGGTGCTGGTCCATGCGGATTCGATGATGGTGCAGAAAATTCTGAAGCCGCAACAGTGGAACCAGTACCAGGTTCGGGCCGAAGGTCCGCGCATCCGCATCTGGCTGAACGGCAAACAGACTGTGGATTATTCGGAGCCGGATGCTTCCATCCCGCAAACCGGCCTGATCGGGCTTCAAATCCACGGTGGAGGAAAGGCAAAAATTTCCTACCGTAATCTCACCATCGACGCTCTTCCCTGATCGGCCGTTTAATTTCGGGCCTGCATGACAACCGGCCGGCCGGGCGGTTTCAGCCGGGCGACACGAATCCCTGAAAACTGCCGGTTCCAGGCCACGTAGGTGCTTAGAGGTTCCTCCGAAATCACCACCTGCCCGTATTCCGAAGAAGCATGGAGCAGATGGGCTCGCCGGATGCCGTCCGAGCCGGTCTGCCAGGTGACCAGCCCTACGTGTTTCATGTCCAGGCCCGGGCGCGAGGCCGTCAGCATGATGATGTCGCCTTCCTGAAGATTTCCTTCTACCTCTCCGATTTTCTTTTTGGGGATAAACCAGAACGGCTGCCGGCTAAGGTCCGATTCCACCCGGGCCATCTCCTGAAAGACTGCCGGATCGGTCAATGGCGGGTATTTCCAGGTGCAGGCGGTCATGTAGGAAACCGGTTTGGAGACCTGAATCCCGCCGATTTCCCGGGTTACGTCCTGCAGAATTCCCTTCCGCTCGTTGTCCAGCAGCCATTCCGAGAAATAATGCAGGCGGCTGGCATAGCCGTTCACCCTGCCGTCCCGGTAGCGGATCCGGGTCAGGTTCTGCTGAAATAATTCCCCGAACCGGCCGGTGTCCGTTGGATCGGGGAGCTCGTTCCAGGCGATGGACAGGGCCAGCACCGTTTCCAGAAAGGTGGTGCAATCGAAAGTCCTGAAGTTAACGACCAGCCGTTCGGTTTCATTTCCGTCCAGCGTGTGGGCGACGTAAGGCCGGCCGAGGAACGATTTCCCGATCGAAACGGCGGTTTCGGCGGTAGAAGGCCCGGCACTTACGGAGATCTGACGGATATCCGATTCCGGAAGCGGGGACTGAGCAAAGGAAAAAGTACAAAAAGCTACGGTTACCAGAATGGTAAGAACACTCTTCATCAAACAGCAAGCGGTTAAGAAAAGAAAAACGCAATGGACCCGGCGGACGAAATCAAGGCCAATTGCGTGAAAATACGATTTTTCTCCACTATTTTATTTCAAACCGATCTCATCCACGTGAATATCGTCCTTATCGTCGACCCGAAGCGACAAAAGGCCGGCCAGAATCATCGAAATCCCGCCGACGAGGAGCGCATAAACCGGTTGGCCGCCGAAAACGGACTTGACGATGAAACCCAGCAGGGCGGCTGCCACCAGTTGCGGGATGGTGATAAAAAAGTTGAAAACACCCATGTAATACCCCATTTTATTGGCCGGTAACGCTCCGGCGAGCATGGCATACGGCACGGAAAGGATACTGGCCCAGGCAATGCCCACCCCCACCATGGACAGGATCAGCAGGTTCGGGTTACTGATGAAATAGATGGATATCAGGCCCAGGCCTCCACAAACCAGACAGATCAGGTGTGCCACCCGCCGGCTCGTTTTCCGGGCCAGCACCGGAATGGCAAAGGCTACCAGCGCCGAAACCAGACTGTAAGCCGCAAAACAGACGCCGACCCAGTCCGCTCCGTCGTTGTAGGCTTTGGAGGTCGTATCGGTCGTGCCGTAAATATGGCTCGTTACCGCAGCCGTCGTGTAAATCCACATGGCGAACAGGGCAAACCAGGAGAAGAACTGAACCACGGCCAACTGCTTCATCGTGGACGGCATATTTTCCAGATCGTTCACGATCGTGACGAAGCTGTTCCGGGCATTCCCTCCCCGCTGAAGCAGCCCGGCCACCACGAACAGCAGGCCGACGATGACGATCATCCCGGAAAAAATTAGCAGTTGCTTGTCCAGCCCCCGGGAGAGAAAGATAAAAGTCAATACCGCCCCGATGCCGGTGGCAATCAGCCCGTTCCGGACCTGCCGCCGTCCGTTTTTCAGATACGGTTCGGAACCCGGAAAGGTAGCTTCCGCCGGCTGATGTTCGGCATGGTCGCCAAAAGCCTGAAGTTCCTCCGGAGAATATTCCTTCGAAGTAAAAACCGTCCAGAGAACCGCCAGCAGAAACACCCCGCCACCGAGGTAAAACGACCACTTCACCGAGTCGGGGATGACGCCCTGCGCAGCTTCGTTGGAGACCCCAAACCAGTTGGTCAGCAGATAGGGCAAGGCCGAGGCCACCACCGCGCCGACGCCGATGAAAAAGCTCTGCATGGCAAAACCGGTGGTTCGCTGCTCGGAGGGCAGGTTATCGCCGACGAAGGCCCGGAACGGCTCCATGGAAACATTGATGGAGGCATCCATGACCCAGAGCGTCACGGCGGCCACCCACAGCGCCGGAGAGTTGGGCATCACGAACAAGGCCGCCGTGGCCAGAATGGCGCCGGCCAGAAAGTAGGGCCGCCTGCGCCCCAGGCGGGTCCAGGTGCGGTCACTAAAGTACCCGATGATCGGCTGGACGATGAGCCCCGTCAGCGGAGCGGCCACCCACAGTACCGGGATTTCATCCACATTGGCGCCGAGGGTTTCAAAAATGCGGCTGACGTTGGCATTCTGGAGGGCGAAGCCGAACTGAATGCCCAGAAAACCGAAGCTCATGTTCCAGATCTGACTGAAACTCAGAAGCGGCTTCCGGCGTGTTCCCGTCGCGGAAGCGGTTTTTGAAGAAGAAACTGTAGTCATAGGTTCAGAAAAGTTAGCAATGCGTTCGGAAGGGCCACCGGCTACCGGATCTCCAGCACCAGCACCTCCCGGGGCGGCAGCTCGATGGGCACCCCGGCCCCGGCCGCGGCCTTCAGTTTGGTTTTGGTCCGGAACAGGTCGGTGAACGAATACGTCCGGTTCGGCTCGAGTTTCATGGTTTTCCAGGCTTCCGCGGGAATCCGGACGGTAGTCCGGGCTGTTTTCTCCTTATCGAAGTTGCAGACAATCAGGAGCTTCTGCTTTCCCGAATGCCGCAGGTAACTGAACAGACGGTGCTGATCGTAGCCCTGACTCTGGCCGTTGTTGTTGGCATACTGCAGGTCGTAGAACGACCCGGTGCGGATGGCGTCGCTGGTATTGACCAGTTGGTTCAGGCTTTGGTAAAACTGCCGAAGCTTTTTCTGGTCGTCATTCAGGCCGCCCCCGTCAAACTTCCCCTGATTGGTCCAGGCCTGGAATTCCGGGACGCCCCAGTAATCGAAAATGGTGGTGCGGCCGTCCTCGCCCTGAAATCCTTCCGCCTGAGTCGGGTTGACGCCCAGTTCCTGCCCGAAATAAATCATGACCGGACCGGTATGCAGCGTGGCTGAAAGCGTCATGGCCGGAATGGCGGCCCAGGGGTCCCCGGCAAAGTGGCGGGAAGCGATGCGCTGTTCGTCGTGGTTTTCCAGAAACCGCAGCATGTGGTTGGCAAAATCGCCGGATTCCTGCTGCCACACCCGGGTAATGTCCTCAGTCGTCCCCTTCCCTTCCATCAACCGGCGAACCGCGTCATACAGGCCCACCTTGTCGTACAGGTAATCGAATTTTCCGTTGAAAATGTAATTGCGGTATTGCTGCGGGTTATAAATTTCGGCGATGAAAATGATTCCGGGTTTGGCGGCTTTCACCTGCGGGATCACCCATCCCCAGAACTCGACCGGTACCATTTCGGCCATGTCGCACCGAAAACCGTCGACGCCCTTGCCGGCCCAGAACAGCAGTATGTCGCGCATCTTCTCCCAGGTGGCCGGAACCGGCTGGAAGTGCGTCTGCCGGTTGTTCAGGTAATTGACGCCGTAGTTGAGCTTGATGGTTTCGAACCAGTCGTTTCGGTCGGGTTTCGACTGAAAAACGTCGTTGCCGGTCGCCCGTGCCGGCGATTCGGTATACGGTTTTCCGGCAAACCAGTCCGGGGCCGAGATGCCGTCCGGAAGCTGAAAATCCTGTCCGGGCAGATAATAGAAATTGTTCTTCGGATCGAAGGCTTTGCTGGTATCGTCGCCCTGACCCAGGTCGGCCGTGCCTTCCGGCTGGGCGTCCGAGGCATATTGGCGGGCGACGTGGTTCGGCACAAAATCGATGATCACCTTCAGCTCGTTCGTATGCGTCCGTTTCACCAGGTCCTCAAACTCCCGCATCCGCCGGTCGACCTGCACCGCCAGGTCCGGGTTTACGTCGTAATAGTCTTTGATGGCGTAGGGTGACCCCGCCCGGCCCTTTACTACGGCCGGATGATCGGGCCGGATTCCGTTGGCCGTGTATTCGGTCATTGTGGCGTGTTCGATCACACCGGTGTACCATACATGCGAAATGCCGAACTTCTTGAGTTCCTGAAGGGCTTTGGCCGTGATGTCGTTGAACTTCCCGACGCCGTTTTCGTCGCGGCTGCCCCAGGGTTTATTGGTCTGGTTCCGATTCCCGAAAAGACGGGTAAAAATTTGATAGATAACGAGTTTGTCCGATTTGTCTTCCAGGGGTTGGGATGTATTCATAAATAAATCGAATGGTTCGGTGGCATGGCTCAGGGTAGTACTCAGCAACCCGGTGGCGATCAGTGTATTAGCAAAGGAGCGACGGTTCATTTGTGATGAGTGTATCGAAGTAACTTTGCAGTATACTTATTATTTCAAAACTACAAGCAAAATGAACAATAATACTTTATTTTACCATATTTTTGGCACAATACATTCGAATGCTAACCTACCATGCGACGTTCTGTACTTCTTCTCTTTCTGGCGGCCTGCCTGAATACCGGGGCCGTTTTGTCCCAATCCGCCATCCGACGCATCGACCCGACCAACTGGTGGGTCGGCATGAAAAACCCAAACCTTCAGCTGATGGTCTACGGCCCCGGGGCGGGTGCCATGACCTACCAGGTCAATTATCCGGGGGTAAGGCTGGTCCGCACCACAAAAGCCGAACACCCGGATTTCGCCTTCCTCGACCTGACCATCGGTCCGAATACGCAAGCCGGCCAGGTTCAGATCGTCGGAAAAAACGGCAGCCAAACCGTCACCCGGGCCTATGAACTGAAAGCCCGGCGGAGCGGCCCGAAAGCCCGGGGGGTTTCGTCGGCCGATTTTATCTACCTGATCATGCCCGATCGGTTCGCCAACGGAGATCCGTCCAACGACGCCGTGGCCGGGATGCTCGATTCGAAAGTCGACCGCAGCATTCAGCACCTGCGGCACGGCGGTGATCTTCAGGGCATTCTGAATCATGCCGATTATCTTCAGGAAATGGGCGTCACGGCCGTCTGGATGACGCCGGTCATCGCCAACGACGAAAGCCTGAAACAGGAAGCGCCGGACCGGATGCAGGCCGGGTACCACGGCTACCACTTCACCGACCATTACGAAATCGACCGGCGGTTCGGGGGTAATGATGGCTACCGGAAGTTTTCGGAGGAACTGCACCGCCGGGGGATGAAACTGGTGCAGGATGCGGTTTATAACCACGTCAGCGACGACCACTGGCTGTTTCGGAACGCGCCTTTCAAAGACTGGTTCAACCAATGGCCGGCCTATACCGGCAGTTCCCACAAAGACCAGGCGCTGTATGACCCGTATGCCTCGGAGGCTGACCGCAAGCAACTGCTCGACGGCTGGTTCACCCCCTTTCTGCCCGACCTGAACCAGCGAAACCCCTTCCTGGCAACCTACCTGATCCAGCACGCCGTCTGGTCGACGGAAATGTTCGATCTGGATGCCTGGCGGGTGGACACCTACAAATACAACGACCTGAATTTTCTCAATGCCTGCAACCAGGCGCTGATGAACGAATACCCCAATCTCCACATTTTCGGGGAATCCTGGGTCGGGACGCCGGTCGCCCAGGCGTTTTTTGTAAAGAACACCGTCGGGTTTCCCTACAAATCCAATCAGCCCGGCGGCCTGGATTTCGTGTTGTACAGCGCCACCAACGACGCCCTGAAGGAAGATTTCGGCTGGGATACCGGCGTCAACCGGTTTTATCAGGCCCTGACGGCCGACGCCCTCTACGCCGAGCCGAACAAACTGGTCACTTTCCTCGAAAATCACGACACCGACCGGTATTTTTCGGTCATCGGGGAAGACCTCTCCAAATACAAAATGGGCGCGACCTGGCTGCTGACTACCCGCGGAATTCCCTCCTGGTACTACGGCACGGAGGTTCTGATGAAAAACTTCAAAAACCCGTCGGATGCGGAAGTACGGCGCGATTTCCCGGGCGGCTTCCCCGGCGACCAGGAGAACAAGTTCACGGCGGCCGGGCGAAATCCCCAGGAGGCCGAAGCCTTCAACCTCGTGAAGAAACTGGCGAATTACCGGAAAGTCACCCCGGCACTGCATTCGGGAAAATTGATGCAGTATGTTCCGCAGAACGGAACTTACGTTTATTTTCGCTACGACAATAACAAAACCATCATGGTAGCCACCAACACGAACCGGCAGGAAACCACCCTCGAAACCGCCCGTTTCGCCGAACGGATGAAAGGATTCACGGGCGCCCGAAACATCCTGACGGACGAGACGGTGACCAGCCTCGGAACATTAAAGTTGCCCGCCCGCACCGCCGTGGTGCTGGAACTGACCCGATAAATCATGGGCCGGTTTTTCTCCCTCAGGTCCGTCCGGGCAGGAGATGAAAACCCGGCCCGACAACCTGTAGCGTTTAACCATGCCGATTCAAGGATTTCTATTCGACCTCGACGGGGTCATTGTCGATACTGCCATCTTTCACTACCAGGCCTGGAGACGGCTGGCCAACTCCCTCGGATTCGACCTCTCGGAGGAGTTCAACGAAACGCTGAAGGGCGTCAGCCGGACGGAATCGCTCGACCGGATTCTCGCCCACGGCGGGCTGACCCTTCCCGAAACGCGTAAAACCGAGCTGGCCACTCAAAAGAACAATTGGTACCTTGAGTTGGTCAGCCGCATGACGCCGGCCGATATTCTTCCGGGGGTGACCGCCTTCTTTTCGCAGGTGGAAGCCGCCGGCATCCGGACGGGTCTGGGGTCGGTCAGTAAAAACGCCCGGCTGATTCTGGACCAGATCGGCATGATGGATGCATTCGACGTCATCATCGACGGCACGAAAATCGCAAAGGGCAAACCCGACCCCGAGGTATTTCTGAAAGGGGCCGCCGAACTGGGGCTTTCCCCCTCCCAATGTGTCGTATTCGAGGATGCGGTGGCCGGGATCGAAGCGGCCCGGCGGGGGGGTATGCCCACTGTCGGCATCGGATCGCCCGCGGTCCTGACCGATGCCGACCTGGTGATTCCTTCCCTTGAAAGGCTGACCATTGCGGACGTTCTGGCGCTGGCACCGGTAAGCCGGGCCTGAGCCGTAAACAATCAACCATGAACCCCGGCGCGGCCGGAAGCCCTGACCTTACCTATGCAGAAATTAGAAACCGCTTCCCGGCTTCAGGCCCGCATCCGGGCCGTGCTGGATACGGTGGAGCGCGAATTCCGGCCGATGTCCGATGCTCAGCTCGTCTGGAAACCGGACACCAAACGCTGGAGCATTACCGAATGTCTCCAGCACCTGAATCTGGCCGAACGCTTTTATATCCGGAATCTACAGAAAAAAGTAGACGACCTGGGCCTGATCCAGGTGGCCCCGACGGACCAGTTCCTGAAAGCCGGGACGCTGGGGAAAATGCTGCGGTATGCGGTCGATCCCCAAACCAGAATGAAGCTGCCGACCATCTCGCTCATGAAACCCCGCAGCGACCTCGACCCCAGGGAAGTCATGCGTCAGTTCGAGGAACTGCAACAGCTTCTGCACCAGATTCTTGACAAAGGTGTTTACCTCGACTGGAATCAGGAAAAGGTGATGACCCTCATTGGAAACTGGGCCAAAATCAGGCTCGGGGACGCCTTCCTGATGCTGGTGGCCCACACAGAAAGACACCTCAACCAGGCCCTGCGGGTGAAGGAAGAATTGCTTGGCACTCCGCCGGCCCGCTTTTAAAATTGCCAACGACATTCAACATCTGACAATAGCCTACGATGAAACAATATCTTACACCCGACGAATGGTGCATCGTCGAAGAGGGCTTCCATGCGGCCTACAATGAAATTACCGAAAGCCTCATGAGCCTCGGAAACGGGCGTATGGGCCAGCGTGGAAACTTTGAGGAAAGATTCACCGGCAAAACCCTCCAGGGCAATTACGTGGCCGGGGTGTACTACCCCGACAAGACCCGGGTCGGGTGGTGGAAGAACGGCTATCCCGACTATTTCGCCAAAGTGCTGAACGCAGCCAACTGGATCGGGATCGACATCGACATCGAATACGAGTCACTGGACCTGAACACCTGTACGGTGCGGGATTTCCGCCGGGTGCTGAACATGAAGGAAGGCTACCTCGAACGCTCCTTCATTGCCACCCTGAAAAGCGGGAAGGAACTGAAGGTCAACGCTCGCCGGTTCTGCTCCATCGTCGACGACGAGGCCGGGGCCATCCGGTACAGCATCACCCCGCTGAACTTCGACGGTAAAATTACGGTAACTCCGTATATAGACGGCGACATCCGGAACCGCGATGCGAACTACGACGAGAAGTTCTGGGATGAAGTCCGCAAGGAAACCGGGTATGCCGAAGCCTATATCGAACTGAGAACCCGAAAAACCGGCTTTCACGTCTGCACCGGTATGTGTCTGGAGATCGAGCAGGACGGCGCTCCCATCGATTTCCAGTCGCAGCCGATCCGGCGGGAAAAATACGTCGCCAACCGCATATCGCTGGATTGCCGGCAGGGTCAGGAGACGGTGATCTACAAATTCGCCTGCAATCTCTCTTCCCTCAATTACGACAGTGACCATCTGGTCCAGGAAACGCGGCAATACATCAAACGACTCTCTTCCAAAGGGTTCGAGAGAATGCTGCTCGAACAGAAGCAGGCCTGGGCCGATCAATGGAAAATGAACGACATCGTCATCGAAGGGGACGTGGCCGCCCAGCAGGGCATCCGGTTCAATATCTTCCAGCTGGAGCAGACCTATACCGGTGAGGACGAGCGCCTGAATATCGGCCCAAAAGGATTCACCGGCGAAAAATACGGCGGATCGACCTATTGGGATACTGAAGCCTACTGTCTCCCCTTTTACCTGTCCACCGCCGATCCGAAAGTGGCCCGCAACCTGCTGCTGTACCGCTACAAGCACCTCGGAAAAGCCATCGAAAATGCAAAAAAGCTCGGTTTTCGGGCGGGTGCGGCCCTGTACCCGATGGTGACCATGAACGGCGAGGAATGCCACAACGAGTGGGAAATTACCTTCGAGGAAATCCACCGCAACGGCGCCATCGCCTACGCCATTTTCGAATATGTGCGGTACACCGGCGACGAACGGTACCTGGTCGATTACGGGCTGGAAGTTCTCATCGCCATCAGCCGGTTCTGGAGCCAGCGCGTTCACTGGTCGACGGCCAAACAGCAGTACGTGATGTTGGGCGTCACCGGTCCGAACGAATACGAAAACAACGTCAACAATAACTGGTATACCAGTTACATTGCCGCCTGGACGCTCCGCTACACCATCGAAGCGGTCGGCATTGCGCGGAAGCTGGACCCGGAAAAATACGCCGAACTCTGCGACCGGATACACTTCCGGGAAGAGAAGGAGGTGGAAACCGCCCGGCACATCGTCGCCAACCTGTACCTGCCCTACGACGAAGACCGGGGCGTCTTTCTCCAGCAGGAAGGCTTTCTGGATAAGGAACTGATGCCCGCGTCGGACCTCCCCAAAGGCCAGCGCCCCCTGAACCAGCACTGGTCCTGGGACCGGATTCTGCGGTCCTGCTTCATTAAACAGGCCGACGTTCTCCAGGGGCTATATTTCTTCGAGGAGGAGTTCGATGGGGAAACCATCCGGCGAAACTTCGATTTTTACGAACCCATGACGGTGCACGAGTCGTCGCTCTCGCCCTGCGTTCATTCCGTGCTGGCGTCCCGGCTGGGCCTGAAGGAAAAAGCGTATGAGATGTACCTGCGCACGGCCCGGCTCGACCTCGACGACTACAACAACGATACCGAGGACGGCTGCCACATCACCTCCATGGCCGGCACCTGGCTGGCGGTGGTGAAAGGCTTCGGCGGCCTGCGGGTTCGCGATAACCAACTGGTTTTAAATCCTTACTGCCCCGACAATTGGGAGTCGCTGTCGTTCAAGGTTCGTTTCCGGGGGGCCCTTCTGCAGGTGAAGGTGACGAAAGCGGAGGTCGAAGTGCAGAACTTCTCCGCCCGGCCCGTATCCATTCTGCTGGCCGACGCCCCCCTGACCCTGGAAGCCAACAGCCGGAAGGCCGTCAACCGGACTGAAAAGGTGTAATGGCATTCAAATCAGAAGCCGGTATTTCCGAATAATAAATCCTGTTCGGAAATACCGGCTTTGCTGTATAAATCCCTCAGTTCTGACGTTTATCTTCCCAGACCAGTTTAGGATTTTTGGCTTCCCGCGAAAAGTCGGGACAACGGCCGTCTCCCCGGCCGGTCAGACCGCCGTCGGGGGCGCAGAGCGTGTCGCAGTCGGCGATGACCAGGCTGGGCAGGTCGCAGCAACGGGAGGATACATAAAATACCTCCCTGCCCTGAAAGTCGTATCGGTAGATCTGGGCGGGGGGGTTCCAGACCTCGCCGTTTCTGATTTCCTGAATCACCGACTGGATGCAGTCCGGTAGTTGTTCAGGAGCCGGATTCTTCTCCTGACAGGACAGCACCAGTACGAGAGCCAATAGACTGACCAGCGTTCTCATAAGCAGAGAATGATGTTTTAACGTATGACGACTTTTCGTTGGAAATGTTTTTTTCAACCTTCAGACTTTCGGCTTATCGATTGATTTACAGCCTCTTGACTGTAACAACTTTTCAGGGTTGCCGAACGGAAGAAAAGAAGGACCTCAGTCCGGCTTTTTACTACTGGAAAACCTCCTTTCAGTTGACGCCGACGGATGCGTCGCTCCTGGCTGATCTGAAAATCAACAAATTATATGTCCGTTTCTTTGACGTGGACCTGGACCCATCCACCGGAAAAGCCGCTCCGAAAGCGCCCCTTCGGTCCTTTCATCCTCCGGTCGGTCCGGAAATCATACCGGTAGTGTTCCTCACCAACCAGACGCTGTTGAAAACGCCTGCGTCCGAAGTACCGGGCCTGGCGCGAAACATCCTCCGAAAAATCCAGAGTTATGGTCGTCCGGCCGGGTTGCGATTTCAGGAGATCCAGATGGACTGCGATTGGACGGCAACTACCCGGGCGCGGTACTTCCTGCTCCTGGAAACGATGCGGAAAGACTTTCCCGGACGCCTTTCGGCCACGATCCGGCTGCACCAGGTCAAATTCCCGGACCGGACCGGCATCCCTCCCGTCGACCGGGGCATGGTGATGTTTTACAACATGGCCGACTGGAAAAAACCGGAAACGAACAATTCCATCTACGATCTCGAGGTAGCCGACCGGTATCTGGCATTCGTCGGGAAATACCCGGTTCCGCTGGATATGGTCCTTCCCCTGTTTCGCTGGACCGTCGTTTACCGCAATCAACGTTTCCTGCACCTGCTCAATCAGGTAGACCGGGAGGTGGTTGCTGGGGCCGGTTTCCTGACCCGCCGGAACGATCAAACGTTCGTGGCTGACCGGGACACGACGGCCTTCGGTTTCTCGGTCCGCCGGGGCGACGTTTTCCGGACGGAAGAGTGTCTGCCCAGGGATCTGCTGAAAGGCCGGGACCGGCTTCTTTCCGAAATTCAGAACCAAAAACTTACATTTGCGCTCTATCACCTCGATTCCACCGTCCTCACACCGTATTCCCATGCGTTCCTTGAAAATCTCCTCCACCCGGCTCCGTAGGGTCGTCCTGTCGGGTGGCGTTCTGATCGGTTTTGCCTGTGGGCCGGGCACTTCGGACGTCAACGAGTTCGTCAGCTTCTTCATGCCCGAAAGCAGCCGGGCAACGGTTATGGATCAGATTTTTCATTATACGCCGATGCTGTACCGATTCGACGACTGGTACGATACCGACGAAGATACGGTCCAGACCGATGCGAACGTGCTGGCCTGGCGGGACTATACCCGGGGCAGGGTGGATGATGCCGAAATCGGCAGTGCCCTGTACCAGACGGACAACCGGGAGGCCAACGGTCTGGTGCGCTGGGCGTCTTCAGCCAGACCCGAGGCACTGACCTACCTGAAGCTGGCCTGGCAGGCCGAATCGCTGACGCCTAAGCCCGTCAATGTCTGGGAAGAGGATACCGCCCGACGGGATACGTCCACGGCCCCGCTGCGGACCCTGAAGGAGGAGGCCCTTGCCGGATATGGAAAAACCAACGACCCATTCCTGAAGGAACGGTATGGTTTTCAAGCGGTTAAACTGGCCGTTCAGGGAAAGGAATACCAAACTGCCCTTAGGCTGTACGACCAGTTGATCCAGCCGCTTTCCGGAAAAACGTTTATCAGCGACTGGGCCCTCAGCCGCCATGCCGGTGCCGCCCTGGCCCTGGGAGATACGGCGCGGGCGATCTACGAGTTTGCCCAGGTGTTTGACCGCTGTCCTTCCCGACGCCGGGAAGCGGAAAGCAGCCTCCGGATTTACGGAATTCGTTTCCGGGAAAAAGCCCTGTCCTTCTGCAAAAACGACCACGAAAAGGCTTCCGTTTACGCCCTCTGTGCCTTGCTGCCGCGACAGGATGGTCTACCCTTCCTGAAAGAGATCGTCCGTCTGGACCCGAAATATCCGCTCATCGAGCTGATCATGGCTCGTGAAATCAACAAGAATGAATATTATTTCTTCCAGGAAACGGCTCCCATATATGCCTACGACGAAAAAAGCCGGGCCGACTCCCTGCGGTTCCTCGATCGGAAACAGGAAGCGTCCGATTATTTTAGCCAACTCGGTAGTTTCGCGCTGGAATCGGCTGAGAACAAAGCGCTTGGCAATCCGGCTTTCTGGTATACGGCAGCGGCTTACATGGATTATCTCGGGAAAGATTATTCCTCAGCGAAAAGCAAGCTGGAAAAAGCGACCGCCCTGCCCATCGACAATCCGGTTCTGAAACAGCAGATTGCCCTGGAACAAATGCTGGTGCTGGCTGCCGAAACCGAAACCATGACTCCTGAAGCCGAAAACCGGCTGATCGGCTATCTGGAACAATTCGGCAGCCCGCGAAATTTTTACATCAATAACGCTTTCGTCGAAGTCTGCAAACAGGTCGCCCAGAAATACGGATACGGCCGGCCGTCCGCACCCAAAGCCGGCGGCTGGCTTTCCGGCTGCAGCCGTTCCTCCGAGGGCCCCGATGATGCTGCCACCGCCAAAGGCTTTCTGCTGACCGCCCTGACGTCCTCCCAGGTCAATCGGAGCGAGGTTGTTTTCGATAGCCACACGGACCTGTATGACATCGAAGACACCACCTCCTTCGTCACGATTGGAAAAGTCATTGCCCAGGCCGGCCGACCCAATCCGGACCCCTTCCTCAAAAGGCTCCTGACCCTGACCGGTTTTGACGGTAACACGCTAAATATGTTATACGGCCGCCGGCTGCTGGCCGATCACCGGTATGCGGAGGCCGCCGAAGCCTATGCAAAGGTCGATCCGGCCACCTGGAAAAAAGACCCTTACCTGACCCATTTCGGGGATAACCCCTTCGAGGTGAGTCTGAAAGGAAACCGATTCACTTCCGGAAAACCCAACCCGTTTACCCCGCAGGCTTTTGCCCGGAAAATGGCGGAAATGGAAAAACAGGCTAAAAATGCCTCCGGTGACCAGGCCGCCGGGCTGTATTACCAGTTGGGTTGCGGTGCCTATAATCTGAGCTGGCACGGCAATTCCTGGCTGCTGGTAAAAGCCCGCTGGAGCGGTGCCGAACCGGCCTTTAACGTATACAATGCTCAGGCCGTAGTTCAACAGGTGCAGAAAGAGCGGTTTCTGGATTCGCTCGCCCGGGATCCCTATTACACCAATTCACGCGCCCGGGCCTTTTTCGAGCAGGCCATGACATCCGCTAAAAACCCTGAACTGGCCGCAAAAGCCTGTTTTATGGCCGCCCGCTGCGAGCAGGATGCCTTTCAAACCTGGTATGCAATCGAACAGGTCCGACGAAATTTTAACACCGACCCCGGACCGTTCGACCGGGAAATGGAACTGCTGCGAAAAACCAAGTATTCCTCCTTCTGGCAAATGCTCTCCCGGCAATATGCCCAGACCCAGTTCCAACGGGACATGATCCGGGAATGCGCCACTTACGCCGACTATCTGGCGGGAAAATGAACCCGGCTTTCCGAACAAATCCCGCTTTCCCGGCGGGGTTTGTCATTTAAACCGATCCCCGAAGTAGAAATTGATTCCCACCGACAGGTAGGCCCACTTGTCGGCACTGTTTTTCCCGTAATGATTCCCTTCCGTGAAGGCCGGAGAGGATTCCGGAGCCGGCATAGTGCGGTTATCGTCATCGCGCGTGGCATCTAGCTTATCGGTTCGGACCAAATTCAGGCGGAGGTCTCCGAAAACGCTGGCCCGACGCGACAGGGCAGTGGACGTTCTGATCCCGAGCGGCCACACCCATTCGTGGGTGCGTTTAATGCCTGCTTTACCCCGGGCTTCCAGGCCGTCGCGGGAGCGATGGCTAAACCGGTTGTTCGTTTGCCGCTGAAGGTTTCCGGTGGTGAGATGGCGGGCTTCGGCGCTGAAGAACAGTAGCCCTCCCCCGGCATAGGGCCTGATTTCTACCCGTTTGTGGCCCTTTCCCAATACCTTGAGAAAATCGGCCGAAACGACGAGGGCGGTCTGGAAAAACCGAGCCTTCGATTGGGAATGATAAAAGCCGGTCTGGCGGGATTTCAGGGTTCCGATTTCAGCGGGTAACTCAACGGTGAAAATTTGGGTTACAGGAACAAGGAGTGAAACCCCCAGAAACGGTGCCGAAGCCAGGTCTTCGAGGTCGCCGTACAGGAGGGTGAAGCCGGTTCGGACGGAAATGGCCGCCGGCTGGCCGGGATGAGCCGAAAGGTCGGTTTTTCGCTGGGCCTGAAGGGGTGAGCAACAAGACAAAAGCATCTGAAGCCCAATCAGGGCGGGTAAACATCGGTTCATACTGTGGGAAAACATAAGGTTACATCGGACAACGGCTTCGACCGGGTAGCCTCCTTTTACGACCCGCTTTCCCGGCTGGTTTTCGGCAATGCCCAGCGGAAAGCCCAGGCCCACTGGATCGGCCGGATTCCCCCGGCGGCTGATCTCCTGGTTTTCGGCGGAGGTAGCGGCCGGCTGCTGTCCGCCCTGTTAGACGCGTGTTCCCCCCGGAAAGTCATCTATATCGACGCTTCTTCGAAAATGATCGAACTCGCCCGACGTCGGAGCGGGAGCGACGGACGGGTCGATTTTCGTACCGGAAATGAAGATTCCATCCGTCCTTCCGACCGGGTGGATGTGATCCTGACGCCCTTCGTACTGGACCTCTTTTCCGAAAAACGACTGACGGTCAGCATCTTGCCAAAACTATATCGGGCGCTGAGTCCGGGAGGTCTCTGGCTGGGTACGGATTTTGTCCCGACAAACCACCTCGGACATTCTGCGCTCTTGAAAGCCATGTATCTCTTTTTTCGATTCACCAGCCATATCGAGGCCCACCGGCTACCGGACTGGAAATCCCTGATGGAAAACGAGTTAGGTTTGCACCGGGAAAGGTCGGCCGGCTATTTTGGAGGTATGATCGAAACCGGAATCTGGAGGAAGGAC
This sequence comes from Larkinella soli, assembly GCF_003703975.1. Classification (GTDB taxonomy): domain Bacteria; phylum Bacteroidota; class Bacteroidia; order Cytophagales; family Spirosomataceae; genus Larkinella; species Larkinella soli. The sequence goes on from NZ_QTJY01000001.1 coordinate 285,158, forward strand.
TGAGAAAACAGAAAAACAAAAAAGCCCCGGCAAAATTACCGGGGCTTTTTATCAGATAACAAAAACGGTTACTTCACTTCTTCGTACGGCACATCCGAGACGTTGCTGTCCTGACCGGAGGACGTCTGACCATTCTGCCCGTTGGCCGGACCGCCGTCGGCAGCCGAGCCGTCGGCCGGGTTGGCCTGCGGACCGCCCGTGGCGTTGTACAGCTCCTGTGAAGCCGTCGCCCAGGCCGCGTTCAGGCTTTCCATGGCCGCATCGATGGCGGCTACGTCGCGGGAACCGTGGGCGGTGCGAAGCTCGCCCAGAGCGCCTTCAATGGCAGCCTTGTTACCGGCAGATAGTTTATCGCCGTATTCCTTCAGTTGTTTTTCCGTCTGGAAGATCATCGAGTCGGCCTGGTTGACCTTGTCGATCTTCTCGCGCTCGGCTTTGTCGGCGGCCTCGTTGGCTTTGGCCTCCTCCCGCATCCGGGCGATTTCGGCATCGCTCAGACCGCTGGACGCTTCGATCCGGATCTTCTGCTCCTTGCTGGTGCCTTTATCCCGGGCCGTTACGTGCAGAATCCCATTGGCGTCGATGTCGAACGTTACTTCAATCTGCGGGATACCACGCGGGGCCGGCGGAATGCCGTCGAGGTGGAACCGTCCGAGGGAGCGGTTCTGGCCGGCCATCGGGCGTTCGCCCTGCAGAATATGGATTTCAACGCTCGGCTGGTTGTCGGAGGCCGTCGAGAACACTTCCGATTTCTTGGTCGGAATGGTCGTGTTGGCGTCGATCAGGCGGGTAAAGACCCCACCCATCGTTTCGATACCCAGCGACAGCGGGATGACGTCGAGCAGCAGGACGTCTTTCACCTCACCGGTCAGAACCCCGCCCTGAATGGCGGCACCGATGGCGACGGCTTCATCCGGGTTGACGTTTTTGGACGGTTTCTTACCGAACAGTTTTTCAACTTCTTCCTGAACTTTCGGAATGCGCGTCGAACCACCGACCAGGATTACTTCGTCGATCTGGCCGGCCGACAGACCGGAGTTTTTCAGGGCCCGGCGGCAGGGTTCGAGGCTCCGCTGAATCAGCGAGTCGGAAAGCTGCTCGAATTTTGCGCGGCTCAACGAACGGACCAGGTGTTTCGGAATGCCGTTCACCGGCATGATGTACGGCAGGTTGATCTCGGTCGAACTGGAGCTGGAAAGTTCGATTTTCGCTTTCTCGGCGGCTTCCTTCAGCCGCTGCAGCGCCATCGGATCCTTCCGCAGGTCGATGCCCTCGTCGTTCTTGAATTCCTGCGCCAGCCAGTCGATGATTACCTGGTCGAAGTCATCCCCACCCAGGTGGGTATCACCGTCGGTCGCTTTTACTTCGAAAACGCCGTCGCCCAGTTCGAGGATGGAAATATCGAACGTACCGCCACCGAGGTCGAAGACGGCGATCTTCATATCCTTATGCGTCTTGTCGAGGCCATAGGCCAGGGCGGCCGCCGTCGGTTCGTTGATGATCCGCTTCACGTCCAGACCGGCAATCTGGCCGGCTTCCTTGGTGGCCTGCCGTTCGGCATCGTTAAAATAGGCCGGAACGGTAATGACGGCTTCGGTAATGGTTTGACCCAGATAATCTTCGGCCGTCTGCTTCATCTTCTGAAGAATGAGGGCGGAGATTTCCTGGGGAGTATATTGACGATCGCCGATACGGACGCGGGGTGTGTCGTTGGGACCGCGCTCGACCGTATAGCTCATCGTTTTCATTTCATTCTGAACGTCGTTGAAACGTTTACCCATAAACCGCTTGATCGACTGGATCGTGTTGGTGGGGTTGGTGATGGCCTGGCGTTTGGCCGGATCACCCACTTTGCGCTCGCCGTTGCCGTTGTCCATAAATGCGACGACGGAGGGCGTGGTCCGACGGCCTTCGCTGTTGGCGATGACCACCGGCTCGTTTCCTTCCATGACGGCCACACACGAGTTGGTAGTTCCTAAGTCAATGCCTATAATCTTTCCCATGATACTTATATGATGTCCTTCCGGTTATTGGTTTTTGACAAACTACTCTCTTTCAATCAAGCTGTGTGCCATTGAACCAAAATGCAGGAAAGTGTGACAGATTGACAGCGAAAGCTGACTGAATGGCGAGTTCGGCCGAACTTGCCGTTGAGGTTTGTCAGATAACCGGCCATTTTCGATGAAAGACGGCCGGTTATCCGGTAAGCGTCTTATTTTCCGCCGAACAGGCCGCCGAGCATTCCGCCCAGACCGCCCCCCTGCTGCCGGTTTCCTCCACCGCCGAACAGGCCGCCGGCCGCCTGCATGAGATCGTTCATATCCAGGCGGCCGTCCCGCATGGCCGAACCCGCCATGCCCATCCAGTCGACGCCCTGTCTTCCGGTGGCCTGACCCATGATGATATTGCCGTCGACACTCGGATCGTTCGGGTCCTGGGACTTCTGCATGAGTTTACCGAGGATCATCGGAACCACCGCCCCGGCGACCGACATGGCCGTCTGGGGGGAAATGCCGAGCCGCTCGATGAGACTTTGCTGAACATTTTGCTGAACGCCCTGCGTCACCGGGCTGGACTGCACGCCGGCCTGACCGCCCTGGCCCATAACCATCCCGAGGAGGTCGCCGAGATTACCGCCCTGGGCCTGCTGCTGAAGGCCGCCCATGATCCCGCCCGAAATGGCGTTGATGGCCTCCTCATTCTGATGGTTGGGAATGGCCGGGTTGTTGATCACCGCATCGTCGGCATTCTGCCGAACCAGATTCATCAAAGTATCTAACATGATTGAAAAAGGGTTACGTCGTTTTGTTCCGATCCTGAAAATTTCCGTCCGAAGACGGGCTGGTTTCTGGACAAACCTTTACTTTGTAAACAACCATCCGTCAGGGATTCAGTTTACCCTTAGACGAAATTAATTGGCAATCGTAACGCACCATGTCCGAAGAAACCACCCCGAAACCGCCCGTTTCCGACCTGCTGGAGGGCTTGTTCTATCCCAGTGAATCCGATGAACCGGTCGAATTCGTCACGTTCTCCGTCTGCCCCGACCCTCCCCTGACGGTCGGCCGGGTAAAGGAGGTTCTGCTCATCACGCCGGAAACATTTGTGGAAGAAATACCGGAAGATCAGTTCTGGGCACCGGTCGTCAACGAGGAGGAATGGTTCGGGCCGGAAGAGAAGGAACGGGCGTCCCGATTCCGGAAATTACAGGAAGTCGTTCAGGAACAACTGGCTCACCGGCAGGCTTTTCGGGTAGGAAAAACGGAAATCGATCTCTATCTGCTGGGTGCCCGTCCGGATGGTACCTGGGCCGGGCTGAAAACCCTGGTTGTCGAAACCTGAAAAGATACCCTTGCCGCATTTCACTCATTTTTCCGATCGAATTCCGTGACTATTCGCCCTGCCGGGAGTTAATAGTCTGAGAAAACGATTCGACGTTATGAAAAATGCAGGACTTTTAGCCTTGATACTGGCAGCCGGTATCTCGCTTGAAACCATGGCGCAAACACCGCCGAAGTATAAATCCGGAGACAAGGGCCACGCCACTTCCGATAAACCAAACGGTGCCTATAACTCGGGTCAGGGCAAAAAGGGCAGCGGAGCCTATAGCCGGAAGATGAAGCACGGCATGAGCCGGTCCGGGAACAGTAACCTCCAGACCGGGACGACCAAGACCGGGCAGGAAGTGAATGACCCGGTAGCGGGCAAGAAGCAGAGCGACCAGTCGACCAATACCGGTAATGTTACCTCGACCACGAATCCGGCCTCCAACGGCCAGGCCGTGCGGAGCAGCCGGAGCGGGACGGGCAATTCCAAAACGCCCGGAGGCACCCGGACCGGAAACGCCAAAGGATCGACGACCGGCCCTTCCGGACCGGGCGGCAGCCGCTTCGACAAGGCCGGAAACAGCAAGAACCCCGAAACCGCCAAGGCCCCGAACGGCAAGCGGTAAACCGAAACCGCCGACCTATAACAAAAAAGCCGACTCCATCGAGTCGGCTTTTTATTTGACCTTTCGGCCGGATTATTTCACTTTTTCAACGACGGCCCGGAATGCTTCGGGGTGGTTCGCAGCCAGATCGGCCAGAACCTTTCTGTTTAACTCGATGCCGGCGGCATGAATCCTCCCCATCAGGGCAGAGTAGGATACGCCGTGCAGGCGCGCTCCGGCATTGATCCGCTGAATCCAGAGGGCGCGGAAATCCCGCTTCTTCTGGCGACGGTCACGGAACGAATAAACAAGTCCTTTCTCGACGGCGTTTTTAGCGACCGTCCAAACGTTTTTACGACGACCAAAGTATCCTTTGGCCAGTTTCAATACTTTTTTGCGACGTGCCCTGGAGGCAACGTGGTTCACTGAACGTGGCATAGTGTTTTACTTTTGTTTTTGACGACAGGCGGCCGGCTGGGAATCCTTTCGGCGCTTGAAGGCCTGTAATCGGGTTGAACATGAAACCGGGCGGAAAACCGCCGAACCTGAACGATCAGGCCAGGTTGAGCATCACCTTGACACGACGCTCATCCCCCGGAGAAACCAGTGCATCGTGAACCAGGTTCCGCTTGCGCTTGGTCGATTTCTTCGTCAGGATGTGGCTGTGGTAGGCGTGCTTCCTTTTGATTTTGCCGGTGCCCGTCAGCTTGAAGCGCTTCTTGGCTCCCGAATTGGTTTTTACTTTCGGCATCGGAGTAAACAGTAATCGTTAAAAAAGTGAATAGGGCGCAAAGGTAGGGAAAAAGGCCCTGAAAACCAAACAGAAATGAAATCCCGGAATAAACCGGGCCGCCTGTCAACGAAAAAACCCGTAGCGCCCTGAGAGCGCTACGGGTTTCCTGAAAAAAGAGACCGGTTATTTTTTGACCTGAACGACTTTGGGCGCCAGGAACATGCTCATCCGCTTGCCTTCCAGTTTGGGTTCGGCCTCGACTTTACCATGTTCCTCCAGCCCTTTGGCAAACCGCTGAAGCAGTTCGACACCGCGTTCCTTGAACACGATGGACCGGCCTACGAACTGAACGTAGGCTTTCACCTTGGCGCCTTCCTTCAGGAAGCTGATGGCATGTTTGAGTTTAAATTCGAAATCGTGGTCGTCGGTGTTCGGACCAAACCGGATTTCCTTGATAACGACCTTCTGAGCCTTCGCTTTGATCTCCTTCTGCTTCTTCTTCTGTTCGTATTTGAACTTCGAGTAATCGACGATGCGGCAGACGGGCGGCACGGCGTTGGGAGAAATTTCGACGAGGTCCAGGGTCTGTGCCTGAGCCATTGCCAGGGCCTGCTGAATGTCGTAAACGCCTTGTTCGACATTTTCTCCAACTAACCGTACCTGACGGGCTTGAATTCGGCCGTTGATCCGATAAGGTTCTTCGACCACACGCGGGGGGCGCATGGGTCTGCGCTGTAATGCCATAGAGTGTGTTTAAAGTAGAAAAATGCTTGAATACGTGCGTATAACGTACCGAGCGTTATAAAGTTTCCGGTAAAGTATAAATTTTGTCCAACGGAAGCAAATGCTTACCAATATTTTAGAGTTGGGGAGTTTAGGAGTCAGGGAGTTGGGGAGTTGGTGACTCCAAACAACCTCTACACCCCTACACCGCCTGCCCGACCTGGCTGACCTCCGCCCGGAACAGTTCGACGAAATCGTCGATGGACATCGATCCCAGGTCGCCTTCCCCTTTCCGCCGGACCGCCACATGCCCTTCGGCCTGTTCCTTTTCGCCGACGATCAGCATGAACGGAACCTTACTGATTTCCGCATCGCGGATTTTCCGCCCGATCTTCTCGTCGCGATGATCGACATATCCCCGGACGTCGCGTTCCTGAAGCGCCAGGAATACGTCGTTAGCATAGGTTTCGTATTTCTCCGAAATCGGCAGCACGGCGATCTGGTCGGGAGAGAGCCAGAGCGGGAAGTTCCCGCCGGTGTTCTCGATCAGAATGGCAATAAACCGCTCCAGGGATCCGAACGGAGCGCGGTGAATCATCACCGGCCGGTATTTCTGGTTGTCGGAACCGGTATACTCCAGCTCGAAACGGTCCGGCAGGTTATAATCGACCTGAATCGTACCCAGCTGCCATTTCCGGCCGAGGGCGTCCCGCACCATAAAGTCGAGTTTGGGGCCGTAGAAGGCGGCTTCGCCCAGTTCGGTCACCGTCCGCAATCCCTTCTCGGCGGCAGCCTCCACGATGGCGTCTTCGGCTTTGGCCCACGCGTCGTCCGAACCGATGTACTTTTCCCGGTTTTCCGGGTCGCGGAGGGAAATCTGGGCGCTGAAATCTTCAAAACCGAGCGATCGGAAGACGTACAGAACCAGGTCGATCACCTTCATGAATTCCTCCTTCACCTGGTCGGGGCGGCAGAAGATGTGGGCATCATCCTGCGTAAACCCGCGCACCCGGGTCAGCCCGTGAAGTTCTCCGCTCTGCTCATACCGATAGACCGTCCCGAACTCGGCCAGCCGGAGGGGCAGATCGCGATACGAGCGCGGTTTTGTCTTGTAAATCTCGCAGTGGTGGGGGCAGTTCATAGGCTTCAGCAGGAACTCCTCTCCTTCTTCGGGCGTCAGAATGGGCTTGAATGAATCTTTCCCGTATTTTTCCCAGTGGCCGGACGTCACATAGAGGGATTTTCCGCCGATGTGGGGAGTCACCACCGGTGAATACCCGGCCCGAACCTGGGCCCGGCGGAGAAAATTCTCCAGCCGTTCCCGGAGCATGGTTCCTTTCGGAAGCCAGAGGGGAAGCCCCTGCCCGACTTTTTCCGAAAAGGCAAACAGTTCCAGTTCGCGGCCGAGTTTCCGGTGGTCGCGCTTTTTGGCTTCTTCCAGCAGGTGGAGGTACTCGTCGAGTTCTTTCTGTTTCGGGAACGTGATGGCGTAGACGCGGGTCAGCATCTTGTTTTTCTCGTCGCCCCGCCAGTAGGCCCCGGCCACGTTCATCACTTTGGCGGCCTTGATGAACCCGGTATTCGGGATATGCGGTCCGCGGCAGAGGTCCGTGAAATTTCCCTGGGTGTAGAAGGTAATGGTTCCGTCGTCCAGCCGTTCGAGCAGATCGAGTTTATAGGGATCTCCTTTCTTCTCAAAATAGTCGACGGCCTCGGCCTTGCTGATGGGCTTCCGGACAAATTCCTGCTTCTTCCGGGCCAGTTCCAGCATTTTGTCCTCCACCTTTTTAAAATCCTCCTGCGAAAAATGGCGGCCGTTCAGGTCGACGTCGTAATAAAAGCCGTTTTCGATCGGTGGACCGATACCGAACTGGATTCCGGGATAAAGCTCTTCGAGAGCCTCTGCCAGCAGGTGGGCGGATGAGTGCCAGAAGGTCGCTTTCCCTTCGGGATCGTTCCAGGTCAGCAGCTTTACCGTAGCATCGGTCGTGATCGGGCGCGTGGCATCCTGTACGGTTCCATTGACACTGGCCGCCAGTACGTTCCGAGCCAGGCCTTCGCTGATGCCTGCGGCAATCTCCAGACCGGTAACACCGCCGGGATACTCTCGAACACTGCCGTCAGGCAGCGTAATGCGAATTTGGTCACTCATTGTATTGATCGTTATTGTTTGAAAACTTCTGTGTGAATGCCGGCTCAACGCCGGGTGGTGTCGGCCCCGAAGCCGGAACGGGGCCGGATGGTCATGACCCGAACCCGTGTCGTATCCAGAACCGTACCGGGCCGTGTCGGAGCGTCCGATTCCGGAGCGTCGAGCAGGCTGTTTCCGTAATAGCCTGCCTGCCGCTTCTGTACTCTCCAGTAGCCGTAATAGGCCTGCTGATAATATGCGGGCTGGGCAGCGGGATTATCCTGCATGGCTAACGAATACATCCGGCCGGCCTGTTCCCACTGCCCGGATTGTTCGTATCCAAGCGCGGTATAATAATGGAGCCGGGGAAAGGCCGGATTTTGGGTCGAAACCTGACCGAAATGGTAGAGCGCCTGCCCGGGATTCCGCCATTTGAGCATCACCAGCCCGGCCTGAAAATGGGCCTCCGTAAATTTCGGGTCCAGTTGAATCGCCCGCTGGTAGAACTGGTAGGCGCTGTCCGACTTTCCGGCCAGTTGGTAGGCCAGGCCTTTGCTGAAGAACAGTCGCGGATGGTTCGGAAAAAATCCGAGGCCCCGCTGGGCATAAGTCATTGCCGAAGGAATATCCCCTTTTATGGAATGAATATCCGCCATCTGCACGTAGGTGGAGAGATTCCGGGGTTTCAGCGTCAGGGATCGCCGGAAATAGGCAATCGCCCGCGCCGTATCCCCCATTTTGGCGGAAACCAGCCCATTGAAATAGAAGGCGTCTCCGTCGAACGGCGACATCTGGAGGGCTTTCACGACATAAAGCCGTGCCCGGTCATACTCCTTTATTTCCTGGTAAAGATCGCCGATGGCCAGATACAGTTCCGGGGTATTGACGCCGAGGCCCTCCGCCCGCAGAGCGCTCTCCAGCGCATCGTTGAACTGATGCCGGGACCGCAGGATCTGCGCCCGGATAAAATGGTACCGGCCTTCGTTATTATCCCGGTCCAGGGCCTGTTCGATATCGCCCAGGGCTTCTTCGGTTCGGTTGCTTTGAAGGTACAGGGCTGCCCGTTTGGCATAGGCCGAAGCCGCTGCATTCTGGTTGATGGCCCGGGTCAGTGCTTCGAGAGCTGCCTGGTTGCGCATCTGGGCCGAATTTTCGGGCAAGGGCGGAATCCGGGCCTGCCGACGGTTGTCATCCGTACAGGCCACCGATATTCCCACCAGAACGAAAATCCATAAACCAGAAAACCTGCGCATACGCTTGCCTGAACCTGACCGCAAATATACGTTTTTAGACCGAAGAAAACCGATAAAAGACGCCCAGCGGCAGCCGTTTGGCGAAGGAATCCTGCAGGTACAGCTCCCCGAATTCAGTATGGGGCCGGTCGCCGAAATGGGACCGCATCAGGTTATCAAGAATCAGGGCCGAGAACCCGAGCGAATACAGGTTGATGATCAGGAAAAAGTGCTGATCGTGGAGCAGTTCGGCGCAGGTCCGCAACAGATCGTTCAGATGCTCTTCCAACAGCCATTTTTCGCCGTCGGGCCCGCGACCGTAGGCCGGTGGGTCGAGGATCAGACCATGATACCGGTTGCCCCGCCGGGCTTCCCGCCGAACGTATTTCATCGCATCCTCCACCACCCAGCGGATGTTATCCAGACCGCTGGCCTCCATGTTCTCTCGCGACCAGCTAATGACCTGCCGGACCGAATCGACGTGGGTGACCTCGGCCCCGGCCTGGCGGGCCGCCAGCGAGGCTGCCCCTGTATAGGCAAACAGGTTCAGTACCTGGGGCTTTTCGATCGGCAATGCTTTTACCTTCGCCTGAATGAACGGCCAGTTGACCGCCTGTTCGGGAAATATTCCGACGTGCTTGAAGGCGGAGAGCGACAGTTTGAAGGTCAGGTCCAGCTCCTGCCGGCGGAAAGGCAGGAACCAGCGCTCGGCCATCCTGGGCCGGAGCAGCCATTCTCCCTTTTCCTGGGAGCCTTTATCCCGTTTGAAAACGGCATCCGATCGACGCTCCCATTCCGGCTCGGGCAGCGATTTGTCCCAGATGGCCTGGGGTTCGGGGCGACGCAGAACGTGAGGACCGAACCGTTCCAGCTTCTCAAAACCGCCGGTATCGATAAGATCGTAGTCCGACCAGGGTTCCGGCGTAAGCAGTTGAATCGTCAATGGTTTATGGGTTGCGAACGCTCCTGACCAAGTGCCAGGATCCATTCAAATTCTTCGGAACCGACCGGCATGACCGAAAGCCGGCTATGGCGGATCAGCAGCAGATTCTGCAGGCGGGAATCGGTTTTCATGCGTTGCAGCGATACCGCCTTTTCCAGCGGCATGAGCGGTTCCAGCTCAACGACCACCCAACGGGGGTCATCCGGGATGGTCGGGTCGGGATAGGCTTCCCGGATCACTCTGGCCAGGCCGACTATCTCTTTACCGGTAACGCTGTGATAAAACAGCACCTGATCGCCCTCCTTCATGGAAGCCAGATTGTTGCGGGCCTGAAAGTTGCGAACCCCGTCCCAGACGGCTTTCCCCTGCCGGACGAAATCATCCCAGGAGTAGGTGTCCGGTTCGGATTTGACGAGCCAGTAGTTCACTTGAAACGGTAGGTCTGTAAGGATTGACTATCAATAATCGTCGAAATCGTCCCCGTATTGCATGCCGAACTCATCCTGGGTGTGCCTTTCGTCCACGCCCTTGAATTTCAGGGCTTTCTTGATCAGAGAGATCTGACCGGCATGGTAGGTATCGTGGTTGATGATTCCGTGGAGCAGGTCATAATACGTATAGTCCCGGCCGGGAACGATGTCCTCCAGAAATTCGTCGTCGTCCCGTTTGTCGAGTTCGTTCACCAGTTCTTCCTGGCTGAGGCTCAACTCCATCTGAAGGGCTTCCCACTCGAAATCGTCGATGACCTGCAGCGAGCCGAAGTTCTTCTCGGGGGTTTTGATGTCGAATTCACCGTCTCCCTGCATTTTTTTAACGCCGAAGATCCGCCAGCTCGTGATATGAAAAACCAGTTCGGCGATGGAATGGGTATTGGGTGTAAGCCGTCGTCCGGCCATTTCGGGCGAGACGCCCCGCAGGACCTCCACCAGGGACGGACCATGCCAGGCTTCTTCCCCTTCGTAGGTGGTATTCAGCAAATCGATGATCCTTATTAATTCGTCGTTCTGTACCATTTCAAAAATTCTGCTTGTTGGTGTAAAGGAAAAATAGTGGTTCTTTCCGTTCCATCGGCAAAGGTAAAAGGATTATCGATCAAACAGAATGTGACCACAGACGGCCTGTTTAGAAAAAATGAATATGAAAAAATAAAGATTCTGAATGCCCCTGTGCCAAACAGAACTTAGATAATAGATGGATTCAATCATTCTAAAGAAGTTACCTCTTGACATTTGTATGCGCAATCAATACTTTTGGTCATTAGTAATTGTTTGCCCACCCAAAGAGTCAGCCTCCTCTTTGTGTTCTGTACTATAGTTATTCAACTTCACTGTAGCTATCGATTATGAACACCTGCCGTCATTCCGACGAGGAGCTGGTACGATATTACCTGGCAACTCAAAATAGTGAATATTTTGGACAGCTTTACAAACGGTATGCCCCGAAAGTTTTCCGCCGGTGCCTGACCATCACCAGAGATCCCATCAACGCCGAAGATTACACCCAGGACATTTTTGTCCGGGTCCTTTCCAGCCTGACTAATTTCCGGGAAAAATCCAGTTTCAGCACCTGGCTGTATACCATTTCCAGCAATTACTGCATGGACCGGATGAAGACCAGTCGCAAACAAACCTGGGTGGAACTGGATCACGAGATTTCGAAAACGCTGGCCGACACCAATGAATCCGACGCGCTTGAGGCCCGTTATCAGGTGGTGGACTACGTGATGGAAAAGATCAGCTCCAGCGAATCCCGGTACCTGCGGATGAAATACGAAGAAAACCTGAACATCCGGGAAATGGCCCGGCTGCTGAAGGTGAAGGACAGCGCCGTTAAAATGCGTCTGAAACGAGTCCGGGATAAAGTGAAGGATATTCTGTACTACCACCAGTTCGACTGACCGGAAATGCGGCCCGATCCGGTCCCGGCACTTATTTCAGGTATTTGTCGTCTCTGATTTTAGCTTTACCTTTACGGAACGGATTTCCGCTTCCTACTGCCGCATCCCGGTTCGGAAGGTCGGATCCCGATCATTCAACAGTCAACTACCCGTTCCGGTACTATTGTTCATGAAGTCTGTTCATATTCGCACGACATCGCTGATTATCATTGTTTTTCTGACGGCCCTCAGCCGGCTTCTGCCTCATCCGTTCAATTTTACGCCCATTGCCGCCATCGCCCTGTTCGGGGCGGCCACTTTCCCCAGGAAATGGCAGGGGCTGGTCGTACCGCTGGCGGCCATGCTGGTCAGTGACCTGCTGCTCGGCTTCCATGGGACGATGGCCGCCGTCTACGGTTCTTTTGTTCTGACCTGGACCCTGGGGGTACTTTTCCTGAAAAAAGTGACCGCCGGTCGGGTGGCCCTGGTTTCCCTGGCCTCTTCCCTTCTGTTTTTCCTGATCACCAACTACGCGGTGTGGGACGGCAGCCGTTTCTACCCCCAGACCTTCGAAGGTCTGATGAGTTGTTATACGGCCGGTCTGGCCTTTTACAACGGGCAGTCCTTTTTCCTGAACGGCGTTCTCGGTGATCTTACCTTCAGCACCCTGCTCTTTGGCGGTTATTACCTGCTTCAGCAGCGGTTTCCGGGTCTTCGGGCAGCCCACTGATTCCCGGGCGGCCCGGTGGAATCTAAAAAAAGACCTGCATGGCCCGAGCGCATGCAGGTCTTTTTTATTCTCCCGTACGTTTTTCATCACCAACCATAACCACACTTTCCATGTTCACTGCCAAACGTGTTCCGCTCCGGATTATCCTCCCTTTCGCCTGGCGCCCGGTTTTGTTTTTCCTGGCGTATTCCACCCTGATTTGTTTGCTGTTCCAGATTGCCGGCTGGCATTCCCTGGCCGTTCCTTTCCTGCCCATCGGTCTGATCGGTACGGCCGTTGCCTTTTACGTCGGTTTCAAGAACAACTCGTCCTACGAACGGCTTTGGGAGGGCCGTCGGATCTGGGGCAGCCTGGTGAACGCCAGCCGGTCCTGGGCCATCATGGTCTGCGACTACATTGTCGACCGCGACGACCCGGGGTCAGTAGCGGAGAAAGAACTCCGCTGCATCCGCGAACGGCTGATCTACCGCAATATCGCCTATCTGAACGCTCTCCGGATTCAGCTTCGCCGTCGGACGGTCTGGCAGGAATGTGTCGGGGCGGAGCATGAAATCATCGAGCATATCGAAGCCTTCCGGCAGAATGACCTGGATAAGGAACTAGGCCAGTTTCTATCCAAAGAAGAGGTAGAGTCGGTCCTCAGGAAACAGAATCCGGCCACGCATCTGATCCGGAACCAGTCGGCCGACCTGAGAGATTTACGGGCCAGGGGGCTCCTCTCCGACTATTACCATGCGGAACTGCAGCGCCTTCTGGTCGAATTTTATAACCAGCAGGGGGCCTGCGAACGGATCAAATCCTTCCCGTTCCCGCGTCAATATGCATTTTTCGGGTTCCTGTTCGTTTGGCTGTTCATCTTTGTCCTGCCCTACGGGCTGCTGGGCGAAATGGCTAAGATGGGCGACTGGTACACCTGGCTGACCATTCCGTTCTATACCGTCATCGCCTGGGTGTTCTATACGATGGAGGTAATCGGCGACACCAGTGAAAACCCGTTTGAGAACAGCATCAACGACGTTCCGCTGTCCGCCATCTGCCGCAATGTCGAGATTGATCTAAAAGAAATGCTCGGCGAAACCGGCGTTCCCGAACGGCTTCAGGCGGTTCAGGATATTCTCATGTAAGCGGTTTTTCAGGCAATCCGGCCGAGTCAACAATAAATCGATCCGCAATACAGTTTTTAGGTCGAAGTGTTGTTCGAATATGTGCCGCCGATTCCTGCCTCTCGTACTTGTACTGACTCTGTTTAGCGGCTTCAAACCCGCCCGAACCTCGTTTCCGGTCGAAAACTATAACCGGATCGACGCGTATGCCCGCAATACTCCGGACCAGTATACCCGAAGTATTGCGGGTTTATCCGATTATCTCACAGGGCCTGCCCGAACCGACATGGACAAGGTTCGGGTGATCTATGCCTGGATGGTATCGCATATCCGGTATGATATGGAGGCCGTCCGCAACCGCAGTTCCCAGCGGTATTACTCCGAACTGGAGTATGCCAATCGGGTCCTCCGCCAGCGAAAGGGACTCTGTACGGGTTATTCGTTGCTCTTCAAATATCTGCTGAAGCGGGCGGGCGTTCAGGCCGTCAGCATTCGTGGGTACGCCCGCACCGAGGACCGGGAAGCGGGCCAGCCGGTAAAGGTGGTCGACCACGAATGGAATGCGGTGAACATCGAAGGGGAATGGTATCTGCTGGACCTGGCCTGGGCAGTCACGACGGCGACTCAGGGAGATACCAGCAACGACTTCTTTTTCCTGACCCCGCCCGAACAGTTTGTCGCCCAACATTTTCCGACCGATCCGCGCTGGCAGCTTCTCGCCCAGCCGGTCAGCAAGACGGAGTTCGACCGGTTTCCGAAACTGTATGATCCTTATTTCCGGCTGGGCTTCGGACCCGACTTCCCTCGCGATGGACAGGTGAAAACCCAGGGGGTTGGAGAGATCACCCTGCAAAACGACCAGTCGGTCGAATACCTCTGTACGGTTAGTCCCTTCGGGCAATCCAAAGGCGTGGAAGTCCCCTTACGGGTGGAGCGGAACGGAAGTCTCCAGCAACTGACCTTCAAGGTTCCGCGCCGGGGCTGGTCTACCTTCCATGTCTATGCCCGACCGCCGGGCCGCGACCGGTATAAGAAGTTCGACTGCATCGCTTCTTTCTCGGTGTATAACGGCTAAACCCGCCGGACGACCCGCTTATCGCAAACTGATCCGAAGGTTTCGGAAGGAATCCATCTGGGCAAAACTCTTTTCCCGGATGACCACCGTCGTTTCGGGTCCTTCGATGATGGCCGGTCCCGAAAGCGAATCATCCGCCCGAATTCCCGCCCGGTCGTAAATCGGGCAGCCGCAGGGAATCAGATCCGTTTCGTAATACACGGAACGATACCCCTTCAGGGCGTGAAAATCTCCCTCCCGGTTTTTGGGATTGTAGTAGCCGGCACGGTAGATGATCGGGGGCGTTTTCCAGTTGGCATCGTCCGGAACGGCGAGCAGGTAACCCAGGGCGGATGCCACTCCAGCCCCGACCGGGACGACAAATTCCTTGATGCCAAGTTCCAGGGAGATATCGCTGGCATGAACCGGCCCGGCCCCCCCGAAAGCCAGCATCGTATACCGCGAAAAATCAACAGGTTGGTTACCAGCCAGTTCCCGCACCACATCCGCGATCTGTTTTTCCATCTGACGGCACACCCGCATGGAGGCCTCCTCCACGGTGAGGGCCAGCGGGCGGGCGATATGTTCGTCAATGGCCCGGCGGGCGGCTTCCATACTGAGCGGAATTGCCCCGTACAGGAAAAAATCCCGGTTGAGGTACCCAAGGATCAGGTCGACGTCGGTCAGCGTCGGACGGGTACCTCCCCGGTTGAAACAGGCCGGACCCGGTCCCGGAGTGGCATGGTCGGTGAGGATGGTAATGGCGCCCTCGGAATCGATCCCGACATAACTGTTGCCTCCGATGGAAAGGCTGCGCCCTGCCTGAACAAGGATTTCAGTGGGAGCTTCATCGGAAACTTCGTCCAGCATGGCAATCAGGGCCGAGGAGCCGCCGATGCGGAGAAGGATCAGGTTTTTTCGCCCGATCTGCCGACCGAAAAACTGGCCGGTAACGACCCCACCGATGCGGGGGTTCATGATCTGTTCAGGATCTGCCGCGGCCTCCTCCACCGACAGCAGGCGGCCGTCCGTCGCTACCAGCCGGATGCCGCAGTTCCATCCCTCCGATCGAAGTTCCTGCTCCAGATGACGAACACAGTCGATGGCACTTTCGGGTGGCATCTGGACACTCATTCCCACCATGTGGGCCTCGACGGCTTCGACCGGGGCCTGATTCTCCACCTTAACGAACTGGTTGACATCGTCAACCAGGCTGCGAATGGAGTCATGAAAGGTGGTCGGAATCTTTTTGATGGAAAGCCTGCCGGCCTCATCGATTAAAACGAAATCGGTAAAGGTTTCCCCCAGGTCAATGCTGAAACGGTATCGGCTCATTGGTAGCCTGTTGAAAGTATGAAATCTGACTACTTACCGGCCGCCACCCGCATCTGGGTAATCCGCCATTGCCCGTCGGCCCCTTTCCGCAGTTCGCTGGTAACGGTGGCCTTCTGGTCGGGCGGGGTGGTCGAACTGCTGCCGGCCGGCGGGGCAAAGTCATATTCTTCCACCGCTTTGGCCGTGCCTTCGTTGATCTCCAGCTTTCTAACCTTGTAATTCCAGAATTTCAGGCCGTCGCGCATGGACTGGTATTCGGCCGGCGATTTGGCGATTCCGTCGGTGTCGGTGATCCTGGCCGTTTCGGTGAAGTAGGAAGCCGGATTTCCCCCACCCCCCCGCTGGTTGAGCAGCGTCATCCGGCGTTGCAGGATGGCAAGAATCGAATCCCGTTCGGGGTAAAGTTTCGTGGTGGTGGTCCGGGTTTCGACCCGGCGAAACCGACGCCGGTTTTCATCCGGGGTGCCGGTGGGCTGTTGGGCCAGGGCCGATTGCAGCAGACCGGTCACCAGACCGAGAGTCAATACATACGTTTTCATCCTATCAGAAATACAGTTTCTCCGCTATCCGGAAGGTATTACAATGCGCTTCGACGATGTCGGCGATCCGGATCGAATACCCTCCCCCCATCGAAACGGCAATGGGTAAACCGGCCCGTAATGCTTCGCCAAAAATATACGCATCGCGCTGACGGCAACCGTCCCGCGAGATTTTCAGTTTGCCGAGCCGGTCGGTTTCCAGAATATCGACGCCGGAAATATAAAACAGAAAATCGGGCTTTTGTTCTTTCAGCAGAAAAGGGATGGTATCGTAAAGCCGGTTTAGGTAGGGATCGTCGGTTGTTCCGGTCGGGATTTCGATGTCGAGGTCCGAGGTTTCCTTGTGCAGCGGATAGTTGTCCCGGCCGTGCATACTGAAGGTAAACACTCGGGGTTCCTGCCTGAAAATCACCGCCGTTCCGTTTCCCTGGTGAACGTCCAGGTCGATGATCAGAATTTTACGGGCCAGCCCGTTTTCCAGGAGGTAAGATGCCGCCACGGCCACATCATTGAGCAGGCAGAAACCCTCCCCCCGGTCGGGAAAGGCATGGTGGGTGCCCCCGGCAACATTGAGCGCCACCCCGTCCCTGCGGGCAATCAGGCTGCAATCAATCGTCCCCTGCGTAATGATCCATTCCCGGCTGATCAGTCCGGCAGACAGCGGAAAACCGATTCGGCGGATCATGGCCGGGGGAACGGTCAGGGTTTTGAGCCGCCGGACGTAATCTTCGGTATGAACGCCAAGTACCCAGCGGTCCTCCACCGGCCGGGGTGAAAAGAAGTTCTCCGGACGCAGCGTGCCTTCATAAAGCAGCTGGTCATGAATCAGTTCATATTTGCTCATCGGAAAGCGGTGGCCCTCCGGCAGCGGGTGTCGGTAGATAGGATTATAGGCAACTTTCAGCATTCGTGGCTAAGTTAGGGGCAAATATCCAAAGAATACATGCAAACTGTCATTGTGACCGGGGGAGCGCAGGGGATCGGACGTGTCACTACACAGTATCTTCTAACACACGGTTACCGCGTCTCTGTTTGGGAAAACGACCCGGAGGCTCTGGAAGAACTGAATGATTCGATAAAGGCCTCCAACTCCAAAGCACTGGTGATCAACTGCGACGTTTCTTCGGAAACGTCCGTAAAAAATGCCGTCCGGCAGACGGCGGACCGGTTTGGACAGATCAACCATTTGATCAACAACGCGGCCGTCAACCTCGTAAAACCTCTCGACCGGTTTACGTTCGAGGACTGGAACAAAGTCATCGGCATCAATCTGACGGGCAGCTTCCTCTGCGCCAAGTATGCGGCTCCCTTTCTGGCCGAACAGCAGGGCAGTATCGTCAACCTGTGTTCGACGCGGGCTTTTCAGTCGGAGCCGGATACGTTTGCCTATTCCGCATCCAAAGGCGGAATTTACGCGCTGACCCATTCCCTGGCCGTCAGCCTCGGCCCGGATGTTCGGGTCAATTCCATCAGTCCGGGCTGGATCGACGTTTCCGCTCTGAGGAAAAGAGCCAAAGCCAAAGCCGACCAGCTGCGCCCGGAAGACCACGGCCAGCATCCGTCCGGCCGCGTCGGGCAGGCCGACGACATCGCCCGGATGATCCTTTTTTTGATCAACGACTCGAACTCGTTTATTACCGGACAGAATTTTATCGTAGATGGGGGAATGACCCGAAAAATGATTTACGTATAGCTTTTCGGGAATACCGCAGGCCGTTCAGAAATAATTTAGAATAAAACTTAACAAATCCCTTTTTCATGTAAAACTACCTATGTATTTTTACACAGTACGCTGTTGTACCAACTATACCATCAAACACGTGCTGGCTCGGGACTTACATAGCGCAGAAGACGATTTGCCTGAGCACGAGGTAATTGAAAAGAACTGGCGTGCCGTGGTCAACGAAATACAGGATCTTTACAATCTGCTGACTGATCTGATTGAAAAACTTGAACAGGGTGACTTGCACCAGCAGCCGCTCATCAGCCAGCTGACCCTTCTCCAGCAGCAATTGCTGAACACCCTGACCAGCCTCCTATCCGAAACCTCCCTGAGTACCGATTCTTCTACCCCCCTTTCGCTGGAGGACCGAACCCGTCGCAAGTTATCCCACACGAATATCCTGCTGCGTCTCAAGCAGCAGGTCGATCTGGAACTTCGGAAAATCGAACCCGACACGATCGAAGAGTAAATTCCGCCATTCTTCCCGGTTTCCCTATTTCATGGAGGTCGACATCAGACCCGGCAGGGTAGCCATGGATTTCGGCAGGTAGGAACTGCTGCTGAGGGAATTCATATAAGACCGGGAAGGCAGTGATCGGGAAGGATCGTAGGGCAGAGAGGAAGGGACCTGATTGGGATACAGGGGTTTCATCCGGCTTCTGGCTGCGGCCGCCGCCGGTGAAATCGACGTCCGGAAAACCGTCCGGCTCAGGACGTTGGCCGAGGTGTTCAGGGAAGACCGGAAGGTGGACCGAATGGCATCTCCGCGAGAGAACGGATCATTGAACGATTGAGCACTGCGGGGCCGGTTAAACGGGTCGGGATGCTGCTGGGCCGGGGCACCGTAGCCGGCCAGAGCCAGGAAACCTACCAAAGCCAAAACTTTTTTCATACCTGCTAAGTCTGCACGTTGAGGGAAACAAGTGGGCCGCACCGCAAATCGTATGCGGTCGGGCCGCTAATTACCGGACAAAAACCATACCTATTCTTCCGGTTTTGACCGGCCGGAAGCTCAAAAAGCAAAAACCCCGACAAAACTGCCGGGGTTTTTGCTTTGAATCAGTAGTCCCTGATAAGGGGGCAGAGTGACCGATACGGGAATCGAACCCGTGTTTCAGCCGTGAAAGGGCCGCGTCCTAACCGCTAGACGAATCGGCCATGTTTAGACTTCCGTCGTCCGTTTTTTCCGCAGGAAATGGGGTTGAAATCGAACGTGGTTTCTATGATGGTAATCGGTACTCTGGTGACCGATACGGGAATCGAACCCGTGTTTCAGCCGTGAAAGGGCCGCGTCCTAACCGCTAGACGAATCGGCCAAGTTCAGTTCCCGGCTTGTGTTTTGCAGAGCTTCGAGCCGGTAGAGAACGGCGGTGCGAAACCCGGGGCGCGAAACCCAAACCCTGTTTCTGAAATTGTGGTGCAAAGGTAGGTTTTTTACTGATTCATGCAAACCTATCTTTAGAAAAAATGAATTTTTAATCGTTTCTATGCGGATTTCCGCTTTCGAAGTATTTTTGAAGAATGACCGTTCATTTTCGCTTCTTTCATTTCATGAATCGCCTTTTTTTGCTCGGCTGGAGTTTTCTCTTCGCTCTGACCTCCCTCGCCCAGACTACCTTACAGCCACCGGACCAATTTCTGGGGTATCCCATCGGCCAGCGGTTCACGCCCCACCACCGGGTTCTGAATTATGCGGAATATGCGGCCCGCCAGTTTCCCGGGAAGGTGAAATTATTGCCCTACGGAACCACCTTCGAAGGCCGCCCGCTGATGGCCGTGGTGGTATCTTCCGAACAGAATCTGGCGCGTCTGGACGAAATCCGAACCAATAACCTGAAGCGGATCGGTCTGATGCCGGGGGCCGACAACCGGCCGACAAACGCACCCCAGCCGCCGATCGCCTGGCTCAGTTATAACGTTCACGGGAATGAGGCCGTCAGTTCGGAAGCCTTCATGCTGGTTCTGGCCGATCTGCTGGATCCGGCTAATCCGGTTTCCCGAAAAATCCTCTCGTCGACGGTGGTCATTCTGGACCCGGGGCTCAACCCCGACGGTCACGACCGCTACGTCAACTGGTACAACCAGATGGTCGGAAGCCGTCCCGACCCCTCCCAACTGGCCCGCGAACACAGTGAACCCTGGCCCGGCGGCCGGTATACCCATTATGTGTTCGACCCCAACCGCGACTGGGCGTGGCAGACGCAGGAGATTACGCAGCAGCGGATGGCCCTGTATCAGCAGTGGATGCCCCACCTGCACGCCGATTTTCACGAAATGGGGCCGGAAAGCCCTTATTACTTCGCCCCTTCGGCCAAACCGTACCACGAGGACATTACCCCCTGGCAGCGGGAGTTCCAGCAGATCATCGGCCAGTATAACACCCGGTATTTCGATAAGAACGGCTGGCTCTATTTCACCCGCGAAAACTTCGACCTGTTTTACCCAAGCTACGGCGATACCTGGCCGACCTATAACGGCGCCATCGGGATGACGTTCGAACAGGGGGGCGGAGGTCGGGCCGGCCTGGCCTACCAGAAAAACGACGGCGACACTCTGACCCTGCGGCAACGCATCGATCATCATGTGTCCGCCAGCTTCGCCACCCTCGAATCCGTCGCCGACCGCCCGGATCTGGTCGTCAAAAACTTCGTCTCCTTCTTCGAAAAAGCCCAGAGCAATCCGGTGGGTGAGTTCCGTAGCTACGTCATCAAAACCGCCGGAGACGAGGGCCGCATCAACGCCCTGCGCCGGCTGCTGGATAACAACCAGATCCGGTACGGAATCGCCGGAAAATCGCAGAAAGTGCAGGGATTCAGTTACCGGTCCCAGAAAAATGAATCGATGACGGTCGACCAGGCGGACCTGGTCATCAGCGCCTTTCAGCCGAAATCCACCCTCCTGAAAATTCTGTTCGAGCCTACTTCGGTGCTGGAAGATTCAGTGACCTATGACATTACTTCCTGGTCGATTCCCTATGCCTACGGCCTGCGGGCTTATGGCCTGAAGGAGCGGCTGAATCCGGCCCCCTACCCGACGGCGGCCACCACCCCGGCTCCTCTGCCCTCCGGCCAGCCCTATGCCTATCTGGTTCGCTGGAATTCGGCGCAGGATGCGCAGTTTCTGGCGGGGCTGCTGAAGAACAAAATTCGCGTCCGCGTTTCCGAAAAATCCTTTAAACAGGACAACCAGCAGTTTGGGCCGGGCACGCTCATCATCACGCGGGCCGGCAATGAACGGTTTGGAGAACGGTTCCACGAGCTGGTCCGGCAGGAAGCCGCCCGCAACGGCATCCGGCTGATTCCGGCCACGACCGGGTTCGTGGCCGAAGGGGCCGATTTCGGTTCAGGAAGCGTCTTTTCCTTGAAAAGCCCGCGGGTGGCGCTTGTTTCCGGGGAAGTAACCTCGCCCACCTCTTTCGGAGAGGTCTGGCATTATTTCGATCAGGAACTGGCCTATCCGCTGACCATCATCGACGGCAACGCATTGCCCACGGCCTCCCTGAGCGGGATCGACGTGCTGATTCTTCCCCAGGGCTATGGATACGGTAAAATTCTGAACGACCGGTCCCTGTCGAAGCTGAGAGACTGGGTCCAGGCCGGCGGAAAACTGATCGCCATGGAACGGTCGACAACCTTCTTCGCCGACAAATCCGAATTCGGCCTGCGGAAGAAAGAGGAGAAGGCGGTAAAAGAAAAGCCGAAACGGGAATCCGACCTCCTGGATTCGCTGAAAATATATGGGGATCGTGAACGGGAAGCCGTTTCCGACGAAACGCCCGGCAGTGTGTACCGCGTCGACCTCGACCCGACCCACCCGCTGGCCTTCGGCTACCCGAACGGGTATTATGCGCTCGTCCAGAACACCTATGACTATGATTTCCTGAAAGAAGGCTGGAACGTCGGTTACCTGACACGGAACAACCATGTGGCCGGTTTTGTCGGCAAAAATGCCAAAGCCCGGCTCAACAATACCCTCCTGTACGGCGTTCAGGAGATCGGCAAGGGGTGCATCGTATACATGATGGACGACCCGCTTTTCCGGGGATTCTGGTACAACGGGAAACTGCTGTTCGGCAACGCGGTATTTATGGTGGGCAACTGAGCCCGGAAAATTGAAAAATAGGATAATTGAAAAACGCTGAACAGTATACTCTACTGATTTAGCGTTTTTCATTTTACATTTGAAACTATTTTAAAATATTTCCTGAACCCGTTCCTGATTAACGCCTTTGTGAAACTTTACCCGTTCCTGATTTTCCTGCTATTCTGCTTTCCGCTCTTTGGTCAAAAGAAAAACGAAGCATACCAATACCATATCCGTTCCGCAGGTTCTCCTCTCAAGATCGACGGGATTGTGGATGAACCCGCCTGGGAGGCCGCGGAAACCGCCGGTGATTTTTACATGGTACTGCCGATGGACACCAGCCAGGCAAGGCTGCGGACGGACGTAAAAATGACCTACGACAGCCAGCATCTGTACATCGTCGCCATCTGCTACCTGGACCCGACGGGGTCCGGCCGGCCAGTGGTGCAGTCGCTGCGCCGGGACTGGGATTTCGGAAAAAACGACAATTTTATCTTTTTCATGGACACCTTCGACGACCAGACCAACGGCTTCACCTTCGGGGCCAATGCCGTCGGAGCCCAATGGGACGGCCTGTTGTATGAGGGTGGAAAAGCCAACCTGAGCTGGGACAACAAATGGATTTCGGCCGTCAAAAATTACGACGACCGGTATGTGTTCGAGGCCGCCATCCCGTTCAAGACCATCCGGTATAAAAAAGGCATTACCCGATGGGGAATCAACTTCAGCCGGCAGGACCTGAAATCGACCGAAAAATCCAGCTGGGCGCCGGTGCCCCGGCAGTTTCCGACAGCTTCCCTGGCCTATACCGGAATTCTGATCTGGGACCAGCCGCCCCCGCAGGTGGGTACGAACGTCTCCATTATTCCGTATGCCCTCGGCGGCCTTTCACGGGATTACCAGCGGGAAGGACAGGGTCCGACCCGCTTCCACGGCGACGTCGGGGTCGATGCTAAAGTGGCCGTAACGTCCTCTCTCAATCTGGACCTGACCGTCAACCCCGATTTTTCGCAGGTGGACGTTGACCAGCAGGTAACGAACCTCGACCGCTTCGAACTGTTTTTTCCGGAACGGCGTCAGTTCTTCCTGGAAAACGGCGACCTTTTTACCAACTTCGGGTACGCCGGCATCCGGCCGTTTTTCTCCCGGCGGATCGGTCTGGGCGTTCCGATCAACTTCGGAGCCCGGCTAAGCGGGAAGCTGAACAAGGACTGGCGAATCGGGGTCATGGATATGCAGACGGGCAAGGTAGGAGAAGTCGGCCTGCCGGCCCAGAATTTTGCGGTCGTTGCCCTTCAGCGGCAGGTGTTTGCCCGGTCTAACATCGGCGCCATTCTGATCAACAAGGAATCTCTCAATTATACCCCGGAAGCCGGCAAACCAGCCTATTCCCAATATAACCGAAACCTCGGCCTGGAATACAACCTGGCTTCTTCGAATAACCAGTGGACGGGTAAGGCGCTGTTTCTGAAGTCGTTCAGTCCCGGGGTCCGCAGCCACGACGCCACCCATGCCGCCAACCTGCTCTATAACACCCGTCGCTGGCTGATCGGGGGCCAGTACGAATATGTCGGCCAGAATTACAACCCGGAAGTAGGTTACGTTCCGCGCCGGGGGTATTTCCGCTGGAACGGCCAGATCGGGTATACGTTTTTCCCGAAAGGAGGCTCCATCCTTTCCCACGGCCCGACACTCCAGTCCACCTATTTTTACGACAAATCGTTCCGGCAGTCGGATAACGAGACCTTTCTTTCCTACCTGATCACCTTCCGGAGCCGGGCTACCCTGAACGGCTGGGTAGCAACGGATTACGTGCGGCTTTTACAGGATTTCGACCCGACCAACCTCGGGTTGGACAAACTCAAAGCCGGGACCCGGCACCACTGGAAAGCTTTCGGAGCGGACCTGATTTCCAAACCGCAGAGCTTATTCACCTATTCGGTCTCTACCCGCTATGGCGGCTATTACGCGGACGGAACCCGGTTGAACGTGACTTCACAGCTTGGGTATCGGTTTCAGCCGTATGCAAGCCTGGCGGTCAGCACCAGCTACAACCGGATCAGCCTGCCCGAGCCATGGGGAAAGGTCAACTTCTGGTTGGTGGGGCCGCGGGTGGATCTGACGATGACCAACACCCTTTTCTTCACGGCCTTTATGCAATACAACGAACAGGCGAAGAATGTGAACCTGAACACCCGCCTTCAGTGGCGGTACCAACCCGCTTCGGACCTGTTCATCGTATATACCGATAATTACCTGCCCGGATCGCTGTCGGTAAAGAACCGGGCGCTGGTCGTGAAACTAACCTACTGGTGGAACGTATAGGCATTTCCGCTTAAACAAACATGGTTTTTAACGGTTTGAGTGAAAACGGGTCAGCGTAAAAACTGCTCCCGATGTTCTCACTGTTATACCAACCATGTTATGAAAAGCATACTGCGAGTAACCTACTCTCTGTGTCTGTTCCTGGTTCTGATGGTCAGCCTGACGAGCTGCGAAGTCATCGGAGATATATTTGAAGCCGGCGCCTGGACGGGCGGCATTCTGGTTGTTGCCCTGATTGCCCTGGTTATCTGGGTGGTTTCGCGGCTCTTCGGCGGTCGTCGCCAATAAAGCCGGATTGACCGGATTGCCGGAAAGTCACGAAATCCGGTCAATCAATTTCGGAAAAAGGTCATGGCAGGCCTTGCCTTTTTCGGGGAAATCCTCCAACTTAGTCCTGTTAATAGATTGGTAACCATTAACTTGCCATTTGCCATGGAGGACTTAAACGACCGGTTAGCCCGTCTCCGGAGAGAGACCAACGCCCAGGGAGTCTTGATCGCCAATCTGAAAAGATCACCGCTCCTTCAGATGCCCGAGGTATCTCCCGAAGTAAAAAAGCAGAAGCTTGATGAAATTGAACGCCAGGAGCAGCTCTATAACCGGAACCTGTTCCTGATTAAAGAACTGGAAAACCAGCTTCAGACCAGTTGAGGGTTTGTTGAACGGTTTTTAAAAGAAAGGGCTAAAAAGGGTTACTATTCCAGAGTAACCCTTTTTAGCCCTTTAGTTATAAAGATGGCTTTACGCCACCAGTTCCACTAACCGGTCCTTCTGAAGGACGGTTTTCATCCGCTCGCCCAGGTCATCGGAGGCCGTATACAGCGGCAGGCGGACGCCTGAACCGGTGATGCCCAGGATTTCCAGGATTTTCTTCACCCCGACGGGGTTGCCCTCTTCATACAGCAGGGGATCGATGCGGAGGAAGTGGCCCAGTTCGCGGGAGGCAAAACCGAAATCCCCCTGAAGGGCCGCGTGAATCATGCCGGAGAACTTCGTCGGAAAGGCATTGGCGATGACCGACATGACCCCGGAGCCCCCGATGCTGATGATGGGTACGGCCTGGACGTCATCGCCGGAAATGAGCAGGAAGTCCTCCGGCTTGTCGCGGACGATCTCCATACACTGCTCGATGATGCAGGAAGCCTCTTTCACCCCGATGATGTTCGGATGCTGGGCCAGCGTACAGATCGTCTCGGCCGACATGTTGATCCCGGTCCGGGGCGGAATGTTATAGAGGATGACCGACACCGGGCTGGCCTCGGCAATCCGCGTAAAATGTTCGATAACTCCCCGTTTTCCCGGCTTATTGTAATAGGGACAGACCGACAGAATGGCGTCGACGCCCTGAAAATCTGTACTCTTTATCGTTTCCACCACTTCGGAGGTGTCGTTCCCGCCCACCCCGTAGACAATCGGAAGCTGCCTTGTGTTATTCTCCTTCAGAAACCGCAAAAGCTCCTTTTTTTCGGATTTGCCCACCGTCGGGGATTCACCGGTGGTACCTTGCAGCACAAAATAATCGACGCCACCGTCGGAAATGTGCTGAATAAGCCGCCCGAATCCAGCATAGTCGATGGAAAGGTCGGCATTGAAGGGGGTAACCATGGCAACCCCAACGCCTTTGAAACGAGAATTCATGTACTTGATCTGGAAAAATAGGGATAAACGAACCGGGATCTCTATACAAAGGTAGGGTTTTTGGCCGTAAAACAGTAGGCTCAAACCGTCAGCATAGCCAGAAACTCGTCCTCCCCGATCATCGGTACCCCCAGATTCTGAGCCTTTTCCACCTTGGAAGGGCCGGCATTTTCGCCCACAATGAGGTAACTGAGTTTTTTGGAAACCCCACTCACCAGCTTTCCGCCGTGGGCATCGATCTCGCGTTCCAGTTCCTCCCGGCTGAAATTCGTGAACGTACCGGTATACAGGAAGGTCTTTCCGGACAGGGTATCTCCCTTCTTTTCAACCACCTTCCGCTCCTGCGACATCTGCAATCCCGCCAGCCGAAGCCGCTCCACATAAACACGGTTTTCCGAATCGGCAAACCAGGCCACCAGACTCCGGGCAATCCGGTCGCCCACTTCCGGAGCGGTGATCAGCGTTTCGTAAGGTGCGGCCATGAGGTCGTCGAGACTACCGAAATAGTCGGCCAGCTTTTCGGCGATCGTATTGCCGACGTACCGGATGCCGAGGGCGAACAGGACGTTCCGGAAAGGCTGGGCTTTGGAGCGTTCGATGGCGTTCAGGATATTGTCGACGGTTTTCTGCTTGAAACTGACTACCCGGGTTTTGCCGGTTTCCTCATCCGTAAATTTCTTTTCCAGCCCGAACAGCTGCCCGAAGGTCAGTTCGTAGAGGTCGGCGGGGCTTTTTACCAGCCCCCGGTCGATGAGCAGTTCGATCTTGCCTTCGCCCAAGCTCTCGATGTTCATGGCCCGGCGCTGGATGAAATGTTCGAATCGGGCCTGGCGCTGG
Organism: Larkinella soli; assembly: GCF_003703975.1. Taxonomy (GTDB): domain Bacteria; phylum Bacteroidota; class Bacteroidia; order Cytophagales; family Spirosomataceae; genus Larkinella; species Larkinella soli. Next base: position 312,094 of record NZ_QTJY01000001.1, read on the forward strand.
GGAGGGCAGCCTTTCTCGTTCGGACAATAAAAATGGGCCTCTCCCTCCTGCCGGATCAGGGCCGTTCCGCAGGCCGGACACTCGGTCGGATAGACGATCGGGCGGCTGGCATCGGTCCGGTTGCCGAGGTCCACACCGGTAACCTTCGGGATGATTTCCCCGCCCTTCTCAATAAAGACGGTATCGTGCAGCATAACCCCCAGGCGCTGGATCTCATTGGAATTGTGCAGAGAGGCTCGTCTTACCACCGTACCGGCCAGCAGAACCGGTGTCAGATTGGCGACGGGGGTGACGGCCCCCGTCCGACCGACCTGGTAGGAGACGCTGTTGAGCGTGGTGCTGGCCGCGAGGGCCTTGTATTTATAGGCGATGGCCCAGCGCGGACTTTTGGCCGTAAATCCGAGTTGACGCTGCTGGTCGTAGGAGTTGACCTTGATCACAATGCCGTCGGTCGCCAGGGGCAGTTCATACCGGCCGGTTTCCCACTCCCGGATATAATCCATGACTTCCAGAATGGAAGTGCATTTACGCCAGCTTTGAGAAACGTTGAACCCCCAGCGTTTCATGGCCTGCAGGCTTTCCTCGTGGGTTTTGAACACTTCCGGCTCCGAAAGGAACGAATACAGGAAGCAGTCGAGCCTTCTTTTGGCAACCAGGGAGGAGTCCTGAAGTTTGAAGGTTCCGGAAGCTGCATTCCGGGGGTTGGCCAGGAGCGGCTCTCCGATGTCTTCCCGTTCTCGGTTGATGCGTTCGAACTCGGCCGTCGGCAGAAACCCTTCGCCCCGTACTTCGAACAGCGCCGGGACGTGGGGATCGGCCACTTTCAGCGGAATCGTTCGAATGGTCCGGACGTTATGGGTGATGTCGTCTCCCCGGACACCGTCTCCACGCGTGGCCCCCTGCACGAGTACCCCGTTTTCGTAGGTCATACTCAGCGCAACGCCGTCGAATTTCAGTTCGCAGACGTATTCATAATCGGCGCCGTCCAGACCTTTCCGGACCCGGACATCGAATTCGATCAGATCGGTCTCGGAATACGTGTTGCCGAGCGACAGCATCGGAAAGCGGTGGTAAACGGTCGCAAACTCCTTGCTGATGGTACCTCCGACCCGAAGCGTGGGGGAATCCGACCGCCGGAACGATGGGTGATTTTTCTCAAGATCAACGAGTTCCTCCAGGAGTTTATCAAAAGTGTAATCGTCGACTTCGGAAATGCTGTTCTGGTAATATTGATAATTATAATGGTTCAGCCGGTCGGTAAGTTCATTAATGCGATCCTGGGGATTCATACGCTTTTTGTCTTTCCTGCAAGAATAATCAGAGCCGAAGAATAATCACAGTTCCGAACAAAAGAATTAATTTTGGACCTTCCGGGGCTGAAAGGTTCACTGGAATATTATAAACCGGTATATAATTTTACATGAAACACCCATTGATTGCGCCATCCATTCTGGCCGCGGATTTTGCCAACCTGCAGCATGACGTTGAAATGCTGAACCGCAGCGAGGCCGACTGGATCCACGTGGATGTAATGGACGGGGTGTTCGTGCCCAACATTTCTTTTGGTCTGCCGGTATGCGAGGCCGTTCACCGCCACGCAGCCAAGCCGCTCGACGTTCATCTGATGATCGTCCAGCCGGAACGTTATCTGGAAGCCTTCGCCCAGGCCGGAGCGGCTACGCTGACTGTTCACCTCGAAGCCTGCACGCACCTTCACCGTACCCTCGAACTGATCCACCGGCTCGGTTGCCGGGCGGGGGTGGCCCTGAATCCGCATTCCCCGGTTCACCTGCTGGAGGACGTGGCCGCCGACCTCGACCTGGTCCTGATCATGTCTGTCAATCCGGGGTTCGGCGGCCAGTCGTTCATTCCCCGCACCCTGACCAAAATCCGGGCGCTGCGGACCCTTCTCAAACAGGCGGGGAGCCGGGCGCTCATCGAAGTGGACGGCGGGGTCGGACTGGAGAATGCGGGGGAGTTGGTCGGGGCCGGGGCCGAAGTGCTGGTGGCCGGCAGTTCCGTTTTCAAAGCTGCCGACCCGTCGGCCGTGATTCATGCGCTGAAATTCGATCATCAGACCCTGGTAACTTCCGACGCCAAATCCTGAAGAAGACTTTTATCCACCCGAGCTTAACCTTACGGTATGTTGTTAAAGCAAATTTGCGGAGTAATGGCGGGAAGCCTGCTGCTGTTATCCTCCTTTTCCTGCGAACGGACGCCCCGGCAGGGTGCCGATTTACCCGTCTCAACCGATACCTCTTTCCGTCAGAATTACGTTCCTGCTCCCGAGTGGGCTCAAAATGCCAGTATCTACGAGGTCAACGTCCGCCAGTTCTCCAGCGAAGGGACCTTCAAAGCCATTGAAGCGCAGCTGACCCGCCTGCGGGAAATGGGCGTCGACATCCTGTGGCTCATGCCCATTCACCCCATCAGCAACGAGAAAAAACGCGGCACCTACGGCAACCCGTATGCCGTCGCCGACTATAAAGGCATCGATCCGGCATATGGTACCATGGGAGATTTCAAGGCCCTGGTGAAGCAGGCCCACGACCTGGGTATGCACGTCATCATGGACTGGGTTCCGAACCATACCGGTCTGAGCCACCCCTGGGTGAAGGAACATCCGGACTGGTATACGAAAATCAACGGCAAAAAGACGCCCCCCATCAACGAAACCGGCAGCATCACCGAGCGCCCCGACGTGGTTGAGCTGAACTACAAAAACGCCGGCCTCCGCAAAGCCATGATCGATGCGATGGAGTTCTGGGTGCGGGAGTGCGACGTGGACGGATACCGTTGTGAGGTGGCCGGCTATGTGCCGAACGATTTCTGGGGGGAACTCCGGCCGCACCTCGACCGCATCAAACCGGTTTTCATGCTGGCCGAATGGGAAGACGACCCGGAGCATTTCAAAAAATGCTTCAACATGAACTACGGCTTCAGCCTGCACCACCTCATGCAGCAGATTGCCAAAGGCAAAGCGCCGGCGACGGCCATCGACTCGCTGCTGATCCGGAACCACCGGCGGTTTCCGAAGTGGTATTTCCAGATGCATTTCATTCAGAATCACGATCAGAATGCCTGGGTCGGAACCGGAGCCGAACTGTTCGGTAACGGAGTCGACGCCTTTACGGTGCTGGCCTTCACGCTCGACGGGATGCCCCTGGTTTACAACGGAATGGAAGCCAACCTCAGCAAGCGGCTGAAATTTTACGAAAAAGACCCGATCTACTGGGGCAATTACTACAAATCCGATTTTTACAAAACCCTGCTGACCCTCAAACACCGCAACCAGGCCCTCTGGAACGGTCTGGCAGGCGGTACGGCCATCAAAATCCCCACCGAGAAAGACGATAAGGTCTATGCCTTCTTCCGTCAGAAGGAGAACGACCGCGTGATCGTGATCGTCAACCTCAGCCCGACCCCGCAGACCGTCCGGCTCAACGGCGACGGTTACGAGGGCATCTATACGGAGGTGTTCAGCCGCCAGCCGGCCGAACTCCGGAACTCCCTCACCTTTGCGCTGAAACCCTGGGAGTATAAGGTCTATACCAATTAGGCCCCCAAATGGGGTATACCACCTGATACAAACTTTTTTTATATTGTTACCCAAAAAAAACGTTTGTATACCAGAACGTAGCCTAACCTGAAGGATTGCAAAGATGCGGGGTGTATTTCTGTTATTGGGGAGTTTGCTGCTGGCCGTTTCCACGGTAATGGGACAGACCATATACTGGGCCGCTTCGGTGGTCGGTTTTTCGTCCGAGGGGAAGGGGGAACCCTACTCCCAGCAATACCGGGCCAACCAGATTCTGGGAAAACCCAACCGGCTGCCCCAGGTCGGAGATAATCCCTGTGCCTGGTCTCCCCTGTTCCCGGATGGCCTGAACGACGAATGGATCACCGTCCGGTTTGCTCAATCCATTCCGCTCCGGCAGATCGCCGTTTTTCAAAGCGGTCAGCCGGGCGCCATCAGCAATGTGCTGGCAATCGACGGCCGGGGCCGCGAAATTTCGGTGTTCAACCCGGCTGCCGGCGCATCCGAATCCGGAAACCCCTCCCTCCTGCTGATTTTTCCGAAAGATCCTTCGCTGGTTTCGAATACTCTCAAAATCGTAGTTAGCCCCAACCGGGTGAAAGGCCTTAACCTGATCGACGCGGTCGGCATTTCCTCCGATACCCAGCCCATTTCCGTTTCCATCCACGTCTCTAAAGACGCTCCGAAGGAAATCGTGAAGGAAAACATCGGAAAGCAGATCAACACCCGCGGCCAGGAAGTCGCCCCGGTGATTTCTCCGGACGGGAAAACCCTTTACTTTACGCGGGGCCAGCATGAAAAAAATACCGGCGACCCCCGGAGTCAGGACGTCTGGTATTCTACCCTTCAGGGCAACGGAGAATGGGGAGAAGCCGTCAACATGGGCGCCCCGATCAACAATGCCGACGACAACGCCATCAACGGCATGTCGCCCGACGGCCGGACGGCCTACCTCATCAACGTCTACAAACCGGACGGCTCGGTGGCCTTCGGACTCTCCCGGTCCACCCGAACCAAAAAAGGCTGGTCCTTCCCGGTCGAATGCGTCATTAAGGACAATTACAACCTCCACAAAAACAACTATACCGAATATGCCATCGCCCCGGACGGCCGGACGCTGGTTCTTTCGGTCCAGCGAAAGAATTCCCTCGGCAATAAGGACTTATATGTGTCGTTCCGACAGCCGGACCTGTCCTGGAGCGAACCGAAAAGCCTCGGGCCGATACTGAATACCGCCGAATACGAGGGTGCGCCGTTCGTAGCGGCCGACGGACGAACGCTGTATTTCACCTCGGCCGGGCGCCCCGAATACGGGAACGGGGACATCTTCGTCAGCCGTCGACTGGACGACACCTGGACGAACTGGTCGGAGCCGGAGAACCTGGGACCTTCCATTAATACGCCGGAATGGGACGGCTATTTTACGATTCCGGCGACGGGGGATTACGCCTACCTCAGCTCGATTCAGAACTCGGTCGGTGGGGAGGACATTTTCCGCCTGAAGCTATACCCTGCCATCAAACCCGATCCGGTCGTGATCGTGGCCGGCCAGATTCTGGACGCCTTCACCAAAAAGCCGATCCCGGCGGAGCTGATTGCCGTCATCGCCGAAGAAAACAAGGAGTTCAACAAACTGGATTACGACCCGGAATCCGGTGATTATAAGCTCATTCTGCCCGCCCAGAAGTTGTATAACCTGTCGGCCAAACGGGAAGGTTATTTCCCCGTGACGGAGGTGGTCGATCTGGTAAAGGAAAAGCGGTATAAGGAAATCCGGAAAAATATCCTGCTGGTCCCGATCAAATCCGGCCAGAAGGTAACCCTTCATGAAGTTCTGTTCGAACAGAGCAAAGCCGTCCTGATGCCCGGCTCCGATCACGAACTGGACCGCGTCATCGAAATGCTCAACCAGTTTCCGACCATGGAGATCATGGTGGAAGGCCACACCGACAACCAGGGCGAATGGGACAAGAACATGAAGCTGTCGGAAGACCGGGTCCGGATCGTGAAGGAATATTTCGTGGAGAAGGGCATTGCCGGGGCCCGCATCCGGACCAAAGCCTGGGGGCCGAGCAAACCCATCTCCAGCAACGAGACCGAGGAAAAACGGCGGCTGAACCGAAGAGTAGAATTTACGATCCTGAAAATGTAAAGTCACGGAAATCGCCTTATTTTTGCCCGACCTTTGCATTTCCACGATCCATTGATGCCATTTTCGACAAATCCCCGTAGCTATTTCATACTTGCCGGAATTATTCTTCTCGCCTTTTTCCTCCGGGTGTACCGGTCCGGAACCTATTCTATTTTCTTCGACGAAAAATCGACCCTGCTCATCAGCCAGGGGGTGGTGCTGGAGGGAGCCAACCAGCACGACGTTTTCGATAAAAAGGACAGTCCTTATTTTACGCCGAAAGAATTCTGGAAGCAAAAGACGTTCGCCGATTTTATCGAAGCCAACATCCGGGGCGATATCGGCAACAGCCCGGCTTATTACGGCGTCCTCTGGCTCTGGATGGAGGTGTTCGGCCGGAGCGATTTTTCAATGCGGTTCCTTTCGGTCCTGTTCAGTACCCTGACGATCCCGCTGCTTTTCTTCTTCGTCCGCCGGCATTTCCGGTCCGATGGCCTCGCCCTGATCAGTGCCCTGATCGCCACGATCGAACCGTTCTTCATCGCCTATAGTCATCAGGCCCGGAATTATTCGATGACCTTTTTCCTGACGCTGCTGACGACGCACCTCTTCCTGATCATTCTGGAAAAGGAGAATGACCGCAAACCGGCGACCGGCCTCTATGTAGCCTACGCTCTTCTGGTAGCCACGTCCGTGTTGTCCCATTACCTGACGGTGACGGTTTTTCTGGGTCATGCGCTCTATGCCGTACTTTTTCTCCGAAAGCCGCAGGTCTGGGTCCGGCTCGGCCTTGCGGCCATCGCCGGTCTGGCGGTCGTCTCCACCTGGTTCATTTTCGGGGCCGGCAAATACACCTTCAGTACCTTGAACTATCAGGCCAATTTTTACCGGAAGTTTGCGGAGACCAATCCATACAACAACCCCTTCGGCATCATCCTTCCGGCCACGGTGCCGAATGTGTTCTGGCGGTCGCTGCCGGTTTTCAGTGATCTGATCATCTTTACGAACGGCCTTGCCAACGCACTTTCCGGGTTCAAAAACGTGCTTCTGGCGCTGCTGCTCGGCATTCTGGCCACCGGGGTGATCCACTTTTACGGAAACCAGCGTCGGCCGCCGGTCTGGGTCAGGCCGGCGGTGGGGGTAGTGCTGGCGGCCGGGTTGCCGTTTTACACCGTCAGCCCGTGGCAGAACCTCGTCCTGTCCGGTTCCATCCCTCTCTTTTACCTGCTGATCGTCAGCATCTTTGATCAAAAAACGCTTCGGGAACGTCACCTCGTCGTCTTTCTGATGATTTTGTCGCTGCTGCCGACCTTTTTCCTGATCTTCATGGCCTTCCGTTCGGGTCATACCTACGGGATCACCCAGCGGTATTCCGGCTTTTCGTTTCCCTACGTGGTCATTCTGCTGGCGATGATGTTCCGCCGGTTGCCGGGGCTGAAACCCTGGGTCAGCCTGCCGCTGGTGGCCGTATTGGTAATTCAGGGCGTCTTTCTGGTGGGGCTGCTGCAACGGATTTACGGCGATTCGGATCCTAAGTACACTTATTTTGCCCAACCCCGCCTTCCGAATCCCTTCTGGGAGTCGGCCCGGAAAATCCGGGAGCAGTATGCCCCGGGCGATACGGTATTGTATCCTTCCCTGAAACGCCATGAATATACGGAAGTGGACCGTTCGGGCCGGCCGTTTTCAGTCATCGACGCCCAGTTGGTAAACGTATATTTGCCGAAGGATGCGACTTATTATCAGCGCATTGACCAAAACGAGCCGGATAAGATTGTTCTGGTGAAAGGCAAGTCCGGCCGGAAAATCACTATCTTTGACTTTGAAGGAATGAAATATCGGTATTGAAATGATCCTGCCAGCCACATCCATCGACATAAAAACCCTCAGCGGACAACTCCGGCTGAAAGTGCTCGAACTGTATCATATGGCCCACGCGGGTCACATCGGATGCTCCCTGAGCTGCCTCGATCTGATGATTGCCACCCTGGTGCTTCAGAAGCGGGAGGAAGACACCTTCATTCTTTCCAAAGGCCACGCGGCCGCAGCCCTGTACGTCTGCCTGAACCACCTCGGCGAAATCCCGGATGAGCAGCTTCAGACCTTTTATAAAAACGGCACGACCCTTCCGGCCCACCCGGCTCCCAATAAACACCGGGGGATTCCCTTCGCGACGGGTTCCCTGGGCCACGGCCTGCCCATTGCTTCCGGTATTGCCCACGCCAATAAGCTTCAGGGGAACGACCAGGTGGTGTACGTCCTGCTTTCCGACGGAGAAACCAACGAAGGGACGACCTGGGAAGCCGCCCACTACGCCCTGCAGAACGGCCTCGACAACCTGATCATGATGATCGACCGGAACGGCCTACAGGGTTTCGGGAAAACAAAGGATGTGCTGGGCGATACCGCCGAGCCCGAAAAGTGGCGGGCCATCGGCTTCGAGGTGGTCGAAACGGACGGACATGATATCGAAAAGCTTCAGTCCATCGTTGAAAGCCTTCAGCGGCAGGCCAATGGCAAGCCCAAAGTAATCATTGCCCACACCGTGAAAGGAAAAGGCGTTTCCTACATGGAAGACCGGATGGAATGGCACTACCTGCCCATGACCCCGGAACTTTATGAACAGGCCAGAGCCGAGGTTCAGGAGCGGTACCTGTCCGGCCGGTAGAATCTTTTTGAACCCACCAATGTCTGAGCAACTTCTCCCATACCGGGACAAAATTCTTCAACTGAAAGGACCCATTTTCGTATTCGGGGCCAGTGGTTTTATCGGGGCCAACCTGGTCGAGCAGCTTCATCAAATCCGCAGGTCGGCCGGCCACAGCGACGTGTTCGCCCTGACCCATGATGCCACCAGGGCCTGGCGGTTGAAGCTGTTGGACATGCCGGCCGAAAACATCGTCCACTGCGATATTCTTTCCAATAAATCGGTCAGGGAGATTTTCGACCGCCATAAGCCCCGCACCGTCTTCAACCTGGCGGCCTACGGGGCTTACAGCAAACAGAAGAATGTTAACCTGATATACGAAACCAACGTAACCGGAACGGTCAACCTGCTGGAAAACTGCACCCCAGAGACGGTTTATATTCATGCCGGAAGCAGTTCGGAATACGGTTTCAACTGTACCGCCCCGAAGGAAACCGACCGCGTCGAGCCGAATAGCCATTATGCCGTATCGAAAGTTTCGGCGGCCTATATGCTCGAATTTTACGCCCGGGTGCATGGCCTCAACACCCTGAACCTCCGGCTGTATTCCATCTACGGCGGATGGGAAGAACCAGACCGGCTCATTCCCCGGCTGGTCGAGGAGGCTCGCCGAAATGCCCTGCCCCCGCTGGTATCCCCGGATATCAGCCGGGATTTCGTCTACATCGACGACTGCGTGGAAGCCTTCGTCCAGGCGGCTCTGAAGGTGAACAGTTCCATCAGCGGCCGGTCCTACAACATCGCCACGGGTCGGAAAACCACCATGCGCGAGCTGGTCGAAGTGACGCGCCAGACTTTTGGAATTGCCATCGAGCCGGTCTGGGGCAGCATGGGCAACCGGCAATGGGACCTGAGCGACTGGTACGGCGACCCGGAAGCCGCCCGTACCGACCTCGGCTGGCAGGCCCGCACCCCGCTGAACGAAGGCCTGAGGAAAACCGCCGAATGGCAGGCAGGCCACCGGTACGCCGAGCGCATCCTGCCCGCCTTCCAGAACCCGACCCTCAACCCGGTCATCACGGCCATCATCGCCTGTTATAAGGACGCCCAGGCCATTCCGATCATGTACGAGCGGCTGGTGAAAACCTTCAACGAAATGAAGGTCCGGTATGAGATTATTTTCGTCAACGACAACTCGCCCGACAACCAGGAGGAAGTCATCGACGCCATCTGCGCCAAAGATCCGAACGTGATCGGCATCAGTCACTCCCGGAATTTCGGCTCCCAGTCGGCTTTCCTGAGCGGTATGGAGGTTTCTACCGGCGACGCCGTGGTTTTGATGGACGGCGACCTTCAGGACCCGCCCGAAATCATTCCCAGGTTCTATGAAAAATGGCAGCAGGGCTTCGACGTGACGTATGGGGTTCGGGTGCAACGCGAAATGCCTGCTCATGTCCACTTCTTTTATCGGACCTTTTACCGGCTTTTTAAGAAAATGTCGTATATCAACATCCCGGTCGATGCCGGCGACTTTTCGATGATCGACCGGAAGGTGGTGCGGGAACTGGTGTCGCTGCCCGAAACCGAGCAGTTTCTGCGCGGCCTGCGGGCGTGGGTGGGATTCAAACAAACCGGGGTGGATTATGTCCGGCCCGAGCGAATGTTCGGCGTCTCGACCAACAACTGGACGAAAAACATCTGGTGGGCCAAAAAAGCCATTTTTTCCTTCAGTTTTGCTCCCCTGGAGATCATGTCTTACGCCGGGTTCCTGCTGACGGGCCTCTCCATTCTGGGCATTTTCTGGCAGATTCTGGCCAAACTGGTGTTCTTTCCCAACACGCCGGCCGGATTGTCGACCGTGATCGTGCTGGTGATGCTCTTCGGGGGAATCAACCTGCTGGGCATTTCGTTCCTGGGAGAATACATCAGCAAGATTTTCGAGGAAACCAAAAAACGACCTAAATTCATCCGGACCCGGGTTCGCAGGGGTGAACAACTGTATAAAACCGCATCGGAAATCAGGGCGCTGGTCGAGGCCCGCAAAGCGAAATAGACGATTATGCGTAAAGAATTTTCAGCGGCCATCGAGCGCATCGCCACCAGCGACGACCGCATCATCTTCATCACGGGCGACCTGGGTTACAACGCCCTTGAAAATGTGGCCGCAGCCCTCGGCCCCCGCTTCATCAACGCCGGGGTAGCCGAACAGAACATGGTCGGGGTGGCCGCCGGGATGGCTTATAAAGGGTACAAGGTGTTCTGCTACAGCATCGCCCCCTTTGCGGTGTACCGCTGTCTGGAACAGTTTCGCAACGACGTCTGCCTGCATAACCTGCCGGTTTTTCTGGTCGGAAACGGGGGCGGCTACGGGTACGGCATCATGGGTTCGACCCACCACGCCATCGAAGACCTTGCCTGCCTGAGCAGCCTGCAGAACGTCAGGACCTGGATACCGGCTTTTGCCGACGAGATCGACCCCATCGTGGACGCCATCGTGGCGGAAGGCCGGCCTGCGTACCTGCGGCTCGGCGCCGGTCCGAAAACGCCCGAAGGCACTCAGGACGCCGGTTCCTTCCGGAAGATCGTCAGCAGCGAGCGGCCGAAAGGCACCGTGGTGGCGCTGGGCCCCGTGGCGGCCAACGTTCTGAAAGCCTTAGGTACCTCCGATGCGCTCGGCAGCCAGTTCGACGTCTACACGGCGCTGAACCTTCCCCTCGAACTGCCGGCTGAACTGGGGCGGCAATGGGCCGAAACCGGCAATCTGCTGGTCGTGGAGGAACACGTCGGCATCGGCGGGCTGGCGCAGCAGCTTTCCGTGAAATTGCTGGAGAATGGTCTGGCTTTCAATAAGTTCGTCAGCCTTTCCGCGCAGGGCTATCCCGAGGGCCTGTATGGTGACCAGAGTTACCACCAGCGGCAGTCGGGTCTGGATGCCGTTTCCATTCAGGAAAAACTGGAATCCTTTCTATGATCGTCCGGCGGACAGTGAAGGCATCGGACCCGGTTTCCCCACCCCTCCCGAAAGCCGGGCAGTTCGCCCGGATCGGCGCGGTTCTGCCGGTCCTTCCGGTGCTGGTCTTCGCCTGGGTGTTCAGCCGGTATGCCATCAATGTCCCCAAATACGACGATCATGCACTGAAATATTTCCTTCTGTATTTCGAGAAGGCCGATTCCCTTCATGATAAACTGTACGCCCTGTTCCGGCAGCACAACGAGCACCGGATCGTCTATGACCGGGTGGTCACGCTGCTGGATTACTGGCTGACCGGCCGGCTTGATTTCGTTCATCTGATGGTGCTGGGCAACCTGAGCCTGGTAGCCCTGCTGGGGGTCTTCATCCGGGTGCTGAAACGGTCCGCCAGCCCGCTCTGGATGGCCTTACCGGTCTCATTGCTTCTGTTCAATCTTTCGCAGTGGGAGAACATGTTCTGGGGAATGGCCGCCCTCCAGAATTTTACGGTCATTGCCCTCGTGATGGCCGTTTTTTACCGGATCGCCTACCAACGAAAAGCCGACTGGCTGACCCTCGGCCTGGCCGTGGCCGCCACGACCACCTCCGGGAACGGGCTGCTGGTCTGGCCGGTCGGGCTGGTCCTGGTTTTGCTGAACCGGGATTTTACTGGAACAATCCGCTGGCTGGTTGCGCTGGCCGTGACCATCCGGCTTTATTTCTTCGGGTACGAAAAGCCGCCCGGCAATCCGGCTGCCAAAGGGACGATCTCCGACCTGCTGCAGGGCTGGCTGCTGTTCAACGGAGCGGCCGGGGAAGCTTTCCCGATCCGGAATTACTTTCTGGCCTGCCAGGTGGTCGGCCTGCTGGCGGTGGCGGCCTGCCTGTTTATTGGTATCCGGGCGCTCCGGCGCCATTTTGAAGGCCATCGGCTTCCGTCCAATGACATTTTCTTTCTGGGGGGAGCGGCTTTCATGGTCGGTACGGGCCTGATCGTCGCTTTCAACCGGGTTGGCTTCGGCATGGAGATTCTAATCACAAGCCGGTACAAAATTTATTCCCTGACGCTGCTTGGGCTGATTTTCTGTTACGCCATCGCCAACAGCCGGCCGTCCCGCAAAGTCCTGACCGCCGGGCTGGCCGCCGGGTTCAGCTTTCTGCTGGCGCTGTTCTCCTACAGCACCTATCTCGACGAGATCGTGTTTTTACGGAAGTTCATGGCGACGTTTCAGTTCAACTTTACGTATACGACGAACCGTCCCGTTCAGACCATTGATCCCGTCACCCGTCGGATGACCCGGCCGGCCCCGGCCTTTTACGATCCCTACGTAAAGGAGCTTTTCGGGTCGCCGGTCCCGGAAACGACCTTCCCGCTCGACTCGGTTTTCCGGGCCGGGCAGGAGTTTGTCGTCCGGGCGGATTCGTTGCCGGTCCTTGGGTACCGGGATGAGGGAGCGTACCTGCTCGCCCGGTCCGACCGCAGACAGTATCTCTTTCCCGGCCGTCAGTATCAGACCGATAGCCGCCGGGCCTGGGTTCGTCCGGCCCGGAAATTCATCTCCGGTTTTACGGCCAATTTGCCGGAGGTCGATCTGCAACCCGGGTATTATGACCTTTTTGTGGTGACCTACGGACCGCAGGAACAGATCAGGATGTACCGGACCGGCCGCCGGATCTTCACCCGGGGTGCTTCCCTTCCGCCCCTTGAAAAAAACTGGTGATTCCGGGGACCCGGTTTTTCGAAAATGCCGTATCCTGTCGGAAAGGAGTTTTACGCCGTCGCCTTCCCTAAGCGTGAGCCTCCGGCGCCATTTTTTCACAAAAAAACAATAGTTCAGATAAGAAAAAGCGGCAGGAAAGAAGTATATCGAAATAAATTAAGAGTTTGTACGGGGAAATGCGTTTATTAAGTGGCCCAGTTGCGACCTTAAACAGATCAGACTGACCTCCATATGGTGTCAAAGCAGAATCCGCTTCATTTCTTTCCCGTTCTTCTCCCGGTTGGGATCGTTGGTGCCACGGTTCTGAAATTTGCGATTAACCTGCCCTACTGGGATGATTTCATGGTTCATTCCCACCTGATTTCCATGAAATCCGAACCGGGTCTGGTCCAAAAGGTGAGCCGGCTGTTCGACCAGCACTGGGAACACCGGATTCTCTGGACCCGAATTATTTTTTCCCTTTACTACAAACTGACCGGAGAACTCAACTACATCGGCCTGACGCTCATTGGGTTTTCGGGCCTGCTTCTCCTGGGTGGGTTGCTTTACCGGGCCTTCCGGAAAACCGGGTTACCGGTTTATTATTTTTTGCCCGTCACCTTCTGGCTGTTTACCCTCCAGTCCCATGAGAACCTGACCTGGGCGATGGCTTCCATTCAGAACTTTCATGTTCTGGTGTTTATTTTCGGTGCGTACTATCTCCTGGCTCTCAACACCCGACCTGCCTTCTTTGGAGCGTTGATTCCGGCGTCTATGGCTTGTTTTACGAGCGGCAACGGCATTCTCTGCTTTGTGGCCGGAGCGATCGTGCTGGTCCTGCTGGGTCATTATAAACGCAGTATGGTCTGGGCTCTGGCCGGGGTGGTCTGCGCATTTCTCTACTTTTTCGATTACCAGCGGATCAACTTTTTTCCATCGGCTTTCCGGTACGGCCTTTTCACGTGGGTAAAAGCGTTTTTCGTATTTCCGGGCGGTTTCCTCGATACGTACCCTTACACAAGGCCGGTCGCCATCGGTTATAACAGCCCCACCTACCTGACCTTCGCCCTCGGACTGGGTCTATTTGCCTCCCTGCTCATTCTGCTATTTCAGGGCCTGATCAAACCCCGATTTTTCAGCAGGCGGCTTTCAACCTTCCAACCCACTTTCTGGGACATTTTCTTTGGATGTGGAATTCTCTTCCTTCTGGGTACCGATGCCATGCTGGTGTATGCGCGGGTAGGTTTCGGCGGGGCGGAATATATGCTTCAGGGCCGGTATAAAGTCTATTCCCCGCTGTTTCTCAGCCTTTGTTACCTGTATTTTCTCTGGCGTAACCGGGAAGACGTTCGCCTGCCGGCCTACTGGGCCGTGGTCAGCCTGATTACGATTCCGGTCAGTTTATATTCAGATTACCAGTGCCTTGAAAGCCTGGTGAACCAGCAGCGGAAAGCCATTGCGGGCTACCTGACCTGGCGACTGCAAACCCCTATTCAGAATCAGAAAACGTTTGAATCGGTATTTCCCCGGCCCGACCTTCCGCTTGAGATTCCGGCATCAGTCCGGGCCGAGGCCGGTACCGTTCCGAAGGCAAAGGTCGATCAGGTCATGGAAGAACCGTTTTATTACCAGCTCTTCCGGAAAAACTCGGTCAACCCTGACTGGGACCGGCCGGAAGAGGGTTCTTTCATTATCCTGAACGGCCGCGACAGTATCTACGTCTTCCCGGCCCGCCCGCTCCGGCCCTATTCTCTGCCGGACAGCCTGATGGGACGGGTGAAAAAAAATGGTTATTTTACCGATGCCTTTCAGGCCCAGATACCGAAAGAAAGCCTGAAGCCCGGCACCTACCGGATCGGGCTGCTGACCAGCCGAAACCGCTCCATTCGGTACAGCATTACGCCGGTCGTTATTCGTTACACCACACCCGTTTTTCAATGATTACCAGCACGGAATCCGTTAAAAAGGAAAAGAACTATCTCATTCAGCTGGATGGCCTCCGGTTTCTGGCGGTGACGCTGGTGATGGTCGACCACTGGCTGGGCGAGCGCAACGGGCTGCCCCTGGGTTACTTCGGGGTGAACCTGTTCTTTGTCCTGAGCGGTTTTCTGATCACCCGGATTCTCATCACGAGTAAACTGAACGACGAACGGCAGGGGCGCTCGCACGGCCACTCGCTGCGGCAGTTCTACATCCGGCGCAGCCTTCGAATTTTTCCGGTTTATTACCTGACTATTCTGGTGTTGGCTCTGATCGGCTTCCCGGCCGTCCGGGAACACCTCGGCTGGCTGCTGACCTACACCCAGAATCTCTGGATCGCCATTCACCAGACCTGGCTCGGGGCCATCGATCACCTGTGGTCGCTGGCCGTCGAGGAGCAGTACTACATCTTCTTTCCCTTCCTGGTGTTCATGATTCCGACCCGGAATCTGTTCCGGATGCTGGTCTGGCTGATTTCCGTTTCCATCCTGCTCCGGATGTATCTGTTCATGACCGGCGTTCACTGGACGGTCCAGTTCGTGATGATGCCGACCTGTCTGGACGCCTTCGGCATGGGGGGAATCCTGGCTCACCTGCTGGTGTTCCGAAAAGAACAGTTCACCCGCATTGCGAACAGCAACCGGTATCTGCTGATCGGTTTTCTGCTGTACGCCTTCAACCTGTATATGGCCGTGACCGGGGCGCCGGACCGGAGCTTCTTCACCGATGTTTTCGACCGTTTCGTCACTTCCCTGTTCTGCTTTTTCATCATCGGCCGGGGGGTGGTCGGGTATGGAGGACTGATGAAACGCGTGCTGGAAAATCCGCTGAGCAACTATCTGGGCCGGATCAGTTACGGATTGTACCTTTTCCATAACCTGGTTTTCAACGCCTACCACACGCCGTCCGATTTCATAACGGTCCGGGCGCTGAACCGGTTGATGCGCGAGATGCCGTTTCTATCGCATCCGGCCGTGGAACCCGTGGCGATGCTCCTGTTTTTCTACGGTCTGACGGTCCTGCTGGCATCACTCTCCTGGATGGTGATCGAAAACCCCGCCAACCGGCTGAAAGACCGTTTCGCCTACGACCGTTCGTGAAGAAATGGCACCGGATTTTTGGATAATTAACCGAAAGATTACTAAATTTGGTCAGTACCACCCATCGTAGAAGAACCCATTGCCCACTTTCTTTAATACGTCCGGACGCGCTGCATCTCCGAAAACGGGAAAATTTTCCCTTCGGATGTGCCGCGTTTTTATGTTTTATGGCTTTGCCGGCAATGGGTCTGTTTAATCTTCTGTTTGTACGAAACCTCTTTTACCTGTATTCAATCTGCTTAAAACGTGGAGCAAGTTAAAGAATTTGAAGTAGTCCCTTCCGAGTTCGTTTCGCATCCTTCGGTACCGGTCAAGGTCCGGAAACCAAAATTATCCCAGGCCATTTCCTATTTGAAGCAACTGGACGGTCTCCGTTTCATTGCGGTTGCCATGGTATTGGTCGATCACTGGCTGGGGGAAATGAATCGCCTGCCGCTGGGGGCGCTTGGTGTTACCATCTTTTTTGTTCTGAGCGGTTTTCTGATCACCCGCATTCTCCTTTCCAGTAAGGATAAACTGGCCGGTGAAACCAATGGGCTGGGCCGGTATCTGAAGACCTTTTACATTCGCCGGACCCTGCGGATTTTTCCCCTCTACTATTCCTGCCTGCTCATCCTGCTGATTGCCGACGTCCCCCCGGTTCGGGAAACGATCGGCTGGTTTCTGCTGTATGCCAGCAACCTGTATATCGGGCTGAACGCCCACTGGATGGGTGTAGTCGATCATTTATGGTCGCTGGCCGTCGAGGAGCAGGTATACCTGTTTTTCCCGTTCCTGCTGTTTTTCGTACCGAAACGGTACGTGCCGCTGACGATGTGGACCATGATCGCGGGCAGCATCGCCTTTCGGTATATTCTTTTTGTCGGAGGCAGTTCCTGGATCAAATCCTACGTTCTGACCCCTTCCTGTCTGGATTCATTCGGGCTTGGGGCGCTGCTGGCCTACGTCTGGCTGTACCGCCGGACCTGGGTCAATCTGTTATTCTCCCATTCGGCCGGCGTGGTGGTCAGCCTGCTGGCTTATGTTCTGGTCATCGCGGCTTCCAAAGCATTCGAAAATCCGCACAATATCCTGACGGAGGTGTGGGAGCGTCTGGCCGGATCGGTACTCGGTTTCTTCCTGATCGGGCGGGCGGCCTACGGTTTCAAAGGATGGATGAAGGCCCTTCTGGAAAATTCGATCTGCCGGTATCTGGGGCAGATCAGCTACGGAATGTACATTTTTCACAATTTAATCTACAATCCGTACCATACCCCTGCGACCCATCCAACACTGCAAATCTGGAATAAAATGGTCGGCATCGCCCCGGTACTCGATGAATTATTCGTATTAAAATTTTTCTATTTTGCTGCCCTGACCATCCTGGCGGCATCGATCTCCTGGTTCTGCCTCGAAAAGCCGATTAACTCGATGAAAGAGCGATTTTCGTATTAGGAGCAATTTTAAGGGGGCCGGCATCGGCTCCCATTTAATAATAAGTCCTTTTTACAGGCGCAAATAAATAATACTATTTTTCTATATTTGTTGCGTAGGAAATCGTCAAACCGGCAATACGGGCTTCCACACTTGACATAAACGGGTATTGCCATCATTCAACTGCAATTAACTAATGGGTTTACTGCTATCGATTGTCATGCCGGCCTACAATGAGGAAGAGTGTATCGACCTGGTTGTGCATAATTGGATTGACCTCCTGAATCGGCAATTTCCTTCCGACAATACCCGTCTGGTCGTGATCAATGACGGTTCCAAAGACCGGACCGGGGCCATTCTCGACACGCTGAAACCTAAATATCCGGACAAGCTGGTCGTTGTTCACCAGCCGAACGGCGGGCACGGCAATGCGGTCGTGAACGGGTATCGTCATGCCGTCGCCTTAGGGTCGGACTATGTTTTCCAGACCGACAGCGACGATCAGTTCATTACCGACGACTTCTCCAAACTCTGGGAAAAACGGCATCAATCGCACTTTATCCTGGGATACCGCCAGATCCGGTTCGACGCTCCGGCCCGTCTGGTCATCACCCGGATCCTGCGTTTCAGCCTGTTTTTCATCTACGGCACCTACATCCGCGACAGTAACATTCCCTTCCGGCTGATCAACGGCCAATACCTGAAAAAACTGCTCGAACAACTGCCCTCCCCCCCGCCTTTCGCGCCGAATATCTTTCTGGCGGTGATGGCGCGGAAAGCCGGTCAGAAGACGTTCGATATTCCCATCACCCACAAGGAACGCCAGACCGGTACGGTTTCCATCCTGAAGTGGAAACTGATCAAAGTCTGTATGCAAAGCTTCCGGGAACTGGCGGAATTCCGGATGGAGCTGGGTTCGAAGGTGAAGGCCCTCAAAGCCGTAGACGTCAAGCAGCCGGTTGCGGCCAAATAAATTTCGGATAGGAACACGGATCCGGCGGTTTCAACGGTTCGACACGGTGCTTTTTCCGTGAAAACCCGTTCAAGCGGTTTGATCCGTGTTCTTTATTTATATTACCACCATGACTAAAAAACAGCTCTGGTTTGGTGTCGGTGTTCTGGTCCTGATTCTCGGCGGTTACCTGGCTTACCGCTGGTGGAAGGCCCCCACCCGCTCCGCCTGGATGCTGATTCCGTCCGACGCCCTGCTGGTCCTCGAAAGCGGTACCCTTCAGGATACGATTCCCCGGCAGGCCCGGTATTCGGAAATGACTCTCCAGCATACGCCGGTTTTTCAGGAAGCCCTGAAAAGCGTCGAACAGTTCGTCTGGGCTCCGCTCGACACCACCGATGCGCTGAAACTCCTGCACGGCAAGGGCGTCTGGTATTCGCTGCATTCAACCTCGAAAGACCGGCTGGGTTTTATCTTTTACATCCCCATCAAGTCCCTGGAAGACCGCCGTCTGGTCAACCGGATCCGGAATCCCGACGCCGACCGGTTCCGGGTTCTGAGCCATCCTTACGAGGACGAACGCATCCATGAATTGCTGACGGTCCGCAACGAGTCGCTCGGGTCGTTCATCATTCTGGACGATTATCTCGTCGGCAGCCCCTCCACCATCCTGATCGAGAGCGTGGTCCGGCGCATGAAACAGCCGTTCACCGAAACCCCGCTGCAACGCGCCGACATTGCGCTGAACCGCCCGGGAACGATGGCCGGCATGTATGTCCGCAGTTCCGTCCTGTCGGCCATCCTTTCGCCCAAAGGCCAGAACGTCGATGACCAGACCCGGTATGTGAAAGCGTTTCTTCCGACCGAATTGCTGACGAGGTTCCGGCAGTCGGCCTCGCGTTCGCACCTCATCGGCCTTTCCACCGACGATATCGGTTCCAAACGGGATCTGGCCAACCTGTTCGACCGGCAGACGCCCCTGCGCATCAGCTGCGGCCCCCTGATTCCTGAACAGACCGCCACCCTGTTCCACATCAGCCTGAGCGACGGCCCCCGTTTCGGCCGGGCGCTGACCTCCTTCATCAATGCCGAGGACGATGCCGATACCCGCGAAGGCCGCCGGAAACTCCGGCCTTTGCTCCAGAATGAAGAGAACGGCTTTTACCGGTACGTCGGTAACGAAATTGCCCTGGTTCGGCTGGATGCTCCCGGTTCGGACCGCCGGCTGGTGATGATGATCCAGTCGCCCGACCCGGACCGGCTGTTCGACCGTTTCCAGCTGGCGGCTCTTCTGACCTCCGGCGTGGAACGGCTGCCCGGTTCCAAACCGTTTCTGAAATACCGCATTTCCGCCGTCAACGCGCCCAACCTCCCGGCCGACCTGTTCGGAGGCCTGTTCCGGGGATTCGACCAGAGCTGGGTCACTCAGGTCGGGGAGTATCTGGTGATCGGCAATGGCGAGGGTGTTTTACAGGAATTTCTGCAAGCGGTCGAACAGCGGACGGTCTGGTCCGAGTCCTTCCGTCATCGGAACCTTCTCAACCAAACCCTTCGGCCGGCCAATTTCACGGCGTACACCCGCTTCAACCGGGCCGGAGAATCCGTGGCGGCCAACTGGTCGGCGGGATGGCAGCAGTTGCTGAACCACGACGAAACCGCCCTGGACAACGTCGAGGACCTCATCTATCAGAGCAGCTACGGCCGGGAGCGGATCTACTCCACGCTGATCCTGGGTCGCAGCACCCGCCGGGCCACCGAAGCCGTGCTAAACCGGGTGTTCCTCCAGAAAAAAATTGCCCTGAATGCCCCTCTACTCGGGCCGCCGATGGCCGTCGGTGATTTCGTCGGAGGGTCGGGGTCGATCTGGACGGTCGACAATGCCCGCCAGTTTGTTCTGATTACCCCCGAAGGTGAAAAGCACACGTTGGGTACCGTGAACGGCGAAGTGCAGAGCGGCCTGGTTCCGGTCGAGTTTCTGGACAACGGCCGGGTACAATATGCCTTTACCACCCCTACCACCCTGTATATTGCCGATCCGGTAAACGGGCTGGCCAGACTGCGGTCCCTCCCGTTGCCGGACGGTATCGACCCGACCTATCTGGTGGCCCCCCGTCGGGACGAAAACCGGGCGCTGGTGCTTCTCATGCAGCACCGCGACGGCAGTGTATATGCGTTTGACCGGAAACTGGGGCGATTTGTCCGTCAGTTTGCCGTCACCCAGGTTGGGGAAGCCGCAGCGCCTTTCCAGTCCATCGTCCGGAACCGTTCGATGACCGTGGTGGGAACCCAGAAAGAAGGGAAGGTCTATGCCTGGAACGAAAACGGGGGCCGCCTGCCGGGCTTTCCGGTCGATCTGAAAGCGGAGGTGATCGGGCCGGCCTGGCTGGAACCCGGCAACCCGGCCGTCCTGACCATAATGACGAAGGAGGGCGAACTGGTCCGAATGGCGGAAGACGGCCAGATTCAGGAACGGACCCAATTATATCGACCCATCCGGCGCGGGTCCTTCCGATCGCTGCCTGAAGTTAGCCAGAACGGGTTCCTGCTTCTCCGCGTTTCCGACACCGAAGCCGCTTTCCTCGACCGCCAGGGACGCCAGCTGTTCGAGGTTCGGGGATTACGGGCGGGCCAGACCCTCATCCGGTATCACGTTCTGGGGTCCGGCCTGAATCTGGTCAGCATAAAATCCGGTAACTTTACAACGCTTTATCGGCTCAACGGAAGACCCGTCGGTGACCGCCCGATTCCAAGCCAGTATCCGGTCGGGTTACAGTATTCTCCCACCCGGAACAAACTGTTTGTTTACAGTTCGGCCGAAAAAGCCGTTCAGGTCTGGTCCATCAAGGTCCGATAATTACTGAAAATCATTGACCCATGCCCATTCGCATCCTGGTTCGATACGTTGTTTTATTCCTGGCCGGCGTCATTTATATCGGAGGTTGCTCGACGGACGTCATGCAGTCGTTTTACCGGAACAGGCTGATCCCGGATGATTACCGGTTCGGTGATCTTTACCGGCTGGCCAATCTGCCGCAGTTCAAAGCCGAGCAGCATCCCTGCCCGCCGGCCTACCCTGCTGACGGTCCCCGACAACCCATTCACCTGTATCTGATCGGCGACAGCTTTACCGAACCGCAACGCATCAGCCGGCAGGACTTCCCGGTAGAGTCGCTGCACCGGACCAAATGGGATTTTCCGCGGTATGCGCAGCTCGATACTTCCAAAACCAATATTCTGATCATTGAAACCGTCGAGCGGCATTTCCGCGATCACTTTGACCGGTACGTAGGAGATCTGCATATCGTGGAGGATAACAACCGGGTCGAAGTGGCTGCCGAACAGCCGGCGACCTGGAGAAACCGGATGAAGCAACTGGAAGACCAGCTTTCGTCCAAGGCCGTCGAATCCCGGCTGGAAACCATCCTTTTCTTCTCCGACTGGTCGCTTTGGTTCAAGGAGCTGAAGGCCCGGCTGACGCAGAACTGGTTCGGGCGGGTGGACCCGAAAACGTCGGTAACGCCCGACGGCCGGCACCTGCTTTATTATCTCGATACGGATACGACCGGAAAGAACTCTTCCTTCAAACCCCTGCCGGACACCCTGCTGAACCGCTACGTCGACAGCCTGAACCGGATTGCGGACCGGTATCGGGGCCTGGGTTTCGATCAGGTCTATCTTTCGATCATTCCGAACAAAACGAGCATCGTGGCGCCGGATATGGGCCCCCTCCCCTACAATCGCCTGATTGAGCGGATACAGCAGAGCCCCCGGCTGACCGTCCCGACCATCGATATTTTTTCCGACTACAAAGCCAGCCGGATTCCGCTGTATGAGGTCAGTGACGCCCACTGGAACTGCAACGGCCGGGCCATCTGGATTCGGCGGGTTACCGAAGTGCTGAACCGGAAAGGCCGGAAAGAAGAAAGGCTTACCACCTCCCGGTGATAAGCCTTTTTTGTAGGATGTAGCGGGCTCGAACCGCTGACCTCCGCCCTGTCAAGACGGCGCTCTGAACCAACTGAGCTAACATCCTGTCGTGGATTGGGACTGCAAAACTAAGAAATTTCTTCAGCTTCCAAACGGACGCGATAAACTTTTTGCGAAGGAATTCGCCACAAAAGCAGCAGCCCGATCGCAAAAACGACCAGCAGCGCCAGCACGCTGTTGCGCATACTGCCTGTAACCTGCTCGATCAGACCGTACATTGCCGTTCCGATCACGATGGAAAGCTTTTCGGTTACGTCGTAGAAACTGAAATAGGAAGCGGTGTCGTGGGTGCCCTCCGGAATAAATTTCGAGTAAGTAGCCCGCGAAAGTGCCTGCACCCCGCCCATCACCAGGCCGACGAGGACGGCCAACCCGTAAAACTGATACTCGGTGGTCACGAAATAGGCACCGATGCAGATACCGACCCAGATGGTGACGGCCACCATCAGGGCGTAGATGTTACCGAACCGCCCCGACAGGCGCGCAAACAGGGTTGCTCCGGCAATACCGACCAGTTGGATCAGCAGAATGGTAATGATCAGACTCTGGCCGGGTAGTTTCAGTTCGTCGCTGCCGAAAATGGTGGCGATATACATGACGGTTTGCACACCCATGTTATAAACGAAAAAGGCCAGCAGGAACCGCTTCAGAAGCCCCTGCTGCCGCACCTGTCCGAACACTTTTTTTAGCTCCCGAAACCCGTTGAAGATCCAGCCCGACGAGTTTTCCTCCCGTTCTACCCTGACCGGATCGGTCAGGCGACGGAAGGGAATCTGGGCAAACCCGATCCACCAGACGCCAACGGTAAGAAAGGAAATCCGGGAGGCCATGCCGCCGGAAATGCCGCCGTACCACTGGGGAAAAAGGATCATGGACAGGTTGAACACCATCAGGATCACGCTGCCTACGTACCCCATCGAAAAGCCGCGGGCGCTGACCCGGTCGAACTGGTCTTCCGAAGCGATTTCGGGCAGGTAGGAATTATAGAAGACGATGCTCCCGCTCCAGCCGATCAAACTGAGAATGAAGCAGATGACGGCGAACGTAGTCGTTTCCCGGGTAAAAAAATACAACAGGGAGCAGTTGATGGCGCCGAGGTAGCAGAAGAACTTCATGAACGATTTCTTCAAACCGCTATAGTCGGCGATGGCCGTACAGAACGGGCTCAGGAGCGCAATCAGCAGGAACGAAGCCGAAACCGAATACGAAAAAAGGACCGAATTCTTCACCGAAACCCCCAGAAACTCGATCACCGGTCCCCCTGACTCGTTCACGGCCGTCGCACTGAAATAGACCGGAAAAATGCTGGAAACGATCACCAGCGAATGCACCGAATTGGCCCAGTCATACAGACACCAGGCGTTGATGATACGGGGGGAGTTTTTCATGAAAATTGTTGAATTGTTGAATTGTTGAATGATTGAATGTGCTCCGCAGTGCAGGAAAAGGCAACGCACCATTCAATCATTCATCAATTCAACAACTCTATCATTTTTTCAAAGTACGGGTTCGAATTCCAGGTTGGCATCGGTTTCGGTGCCGGAGACGGGGATTTTGTTGCGCAGAACCATTTTGCTGCGGGAGATTTCGACCAGGCCGAACCGGGCCTTGAGACCCGGAATGTCGACGTCGATGGCCGTTTCGTTATCCACCAGTTCCCAGGTGCCGCCGTTTTTGACCTGCTTTGTAATCCGGTCGGATGCGACAACCTGTTTATTGGCTTTGAAATCAAAAATCAGCTCATACAGGACAAGGGTCTGGATGCCCATTTTTTCCTTGGCGATCAACCTGCCCTGGGTATCGGTGATCTGACGGACGGACCATTTGTTGGCCACTAGCAGGTCGGATCTTTTGATGGAGTCCTCGTCTTTTTTACAGCCCGTTAAACAAATGAAAAGAAAGAGTGTGGCAATCGCGCTGAAACGCTTCATAATCGGTGGTAAGATTGTATGTTTGATGCAATTTAGTATTTTTGAATAAATCCCTCTTGATGTTTTCAGGACGTTTTTCTGGGTTGCGGGTATTCGGGCATCTTTCGGCAATTATTCTCCCCCTACTGATTTCCAATGCCGTCCGGGCACAGGTGCAATGTGCCGAACGGATTCCCTTTAACCCGGTTTCAAGGCCCAACACCATCGAATGGTCCAAGTTTCCGGAATTCAAACTTCCCTTTACGATCATCTTCGGAGGACCGCGCGTCGATACGCTGGGGCAGCCGCTGAAACGCGGTTTTACCGCTTTCAGCAGTTTTAAACCGACGGAGGCACTCTCGGAAGAACAGCGGGCCATCGAATGGCACGGCATCGCCTACGGCCTGAAACAGCCCTGGGAAACCCTTGAAAGCCCCTGGGGAAACGATACGGCCGCCTACCACCGGGAATGGGATAAATACCTGAATACGCTGGCCAACGGTCGGAAGAATCCCAAGGGGCTTTGGCTGGTTCCGGGCCGGCTTCTGATGGTCGACATCGAACGCGTTCATGAGACCGACGACCGCATTCTTCAGCTGAAATCAAATACCCTGACGCCCGAAATCTACCGACGGCTGGCGGATGCCGAATTTATCGCCCAGTATAAAAAGGACATGGTGACGCTGTATGCCGAGACGATCCGGTATATCCGCCGGAAAGCCGACCTGACCAACGTTAAAGTCAGTACTTATAGCGACGTACCGATCCGGAATACGTGGTTCAACATCATCGGGAATACCTGGCAGGACTGGACCACCAACGCAGGTCGTGTCAGCTTCCTCGTCAAGGACCCCGTCACGAACAAGGTCGGGGGCGCTTTTTATCAACAACTTGATTTCCTGAGCCCTTCGGCTTATTATTATTACGATTATCCGAGTCCGCTCGCCGGGGATTATCTGGCCTATATGCTCTTTCAGATCGAAGCTAACCGGGCCTGGAGCGACAAACCGGTCATCCCGTTCGTCTGGATGCGTTACCATGAATGTTGCGGTTCGGGGGGCAAATACATCCAGCCCCATATGGCCGAAGCCACCGCGGTATTCCCGTTTTTCGCCGGAGCGAAAGGGTTGTGGCTCTGGGATGGCGTCGCCGGCCCGCAGGACGCTCCCTACGGCATTTACGAGCATTTCATTCATGGCCTGTACCGCCTGTCCCGGTTTGCCGATATGTTCGAGGGCACGTACGAGCTGATCAGCGACAAACCCGCCCGCGACCATATGGAACAGCAGACTCCCATCTGGCGGGGTGTTCTGAAAAACAACCAGCTGCTCGTGGCCGCGCAAAACCCGTATGCAGGTGAAAACCAGAAAACGGAAGTAACCGTCGCCTACAAAAACCAGAAATTCATTCTATCGCTGACGGGCCGGGAGGTCTATCTCTGCAAGTTCGACCTTTCGGTGCTGGGGGTCGAAAACCCCGCTCCTTTCACCGATCTGCGTGTCTATCCCAACCCCGCTCACACCTCCGCTACCCTGGAGTTTACCACCCCGACCGGTCGCCGGGCGGACCTTCAGCTCATCAATCTGAACGGACAGACGGTAAAAAGCCTCCCGATTCAAACTTCCGCCGGTCTGAACCGGTTTACCCTTCAGCTGCACGAATTGCCCAAAGGGGTTTACCTGATCCGCATCTCGGACGGCAACGTGGAGGCTCAGAAAAAACTGCTTAAAAATTAATTCCGGATCGTTCCATCTCATGAATCGACTCGCGAAGGAAACCAGCCCTTACCTGCTTCAGCATGCCCATAACCCGGTCGACTGGTACGCCTGGGGCCCGGATGCGCTGCAAAAAGCCGCCGATGAAAACAAACCCATTCTGGTGAGCATCGGCTATTCCGCCTGCCACTGGTGCCATGTCATGGAGCGGGAGTCCTTTGAAAATGAGCACGTTGCAACGGTGATGAATCAGAATTTCGTGTGTATCAAAGTAGACCGGGAAGAACGGCCGGACGTCGATGCCATTTATATGGACGCGGTGCAGGCGATGGGAGTTCAGGGGGGATGGCCGCTGAACGTTTTTCTGATGCCCGATGCTCGCCCCTTCTACGGTCTTACCTATCTTCCCCCCAAACAGTGGGTCAACCTCCTGAACAGCGTCCGGAACGCCTTCGACGAAAATTACGACCAACTGGCCGATTCGGCCGAAGGCTTTGCCCGGCATCTCGGAATGAGCGTGGCCGAACAGTATTATCTGACCGATAACCGGCCGGTTTACACGAAGGAAGCCCTCGAAACCATGTACGGGAAACTGGCCCGTTCGTTCGATTCGGAAAAGGGCGGTCCGCGCCGGGCTCCCAAATTCCCGATGCCGGCCAATTACGGTTTCCTGCTCCGGTATTATCAGGTGACCAAAAATCAGGAAGCTCTGAACCATATCCGGCTGACGCTCGACCGAATCGCCCTGGGCGGGATTTACGATCAGGCCGGCGGAGGATTTGCCCGGTATTCGGTAGACGACCAGTGGTTTGCGCCCCATTTCGAGAAGATGCTTTACGACAACGGGCAGCTTCTGACGCTTTACTCCGAAGCCTACAGCCTGATCAGAAATGAGCTATACCGGAAAACCGTCTTTCAGACCGTTGATTTCCTCCAGCGGGAACTGACCAGTCCGGAAGGAGGCTTCTATTCGGCCCTGGATGCCGACAGCGAAGGGGAAGAAGGCAAGTTTTACACCTGGACGACGCCGGAGTTACAATCTGTTCTGGGAGACGATTTTACCTGGTTCGCGGAATTATACCACATTAACCCGAACGGAAACTGGGAACACGGCCGCAACATCCTGCACCGCACCCTTTCCGACGAAGAGTTTGCCCGGATGCAGGAATGGAACCCGGATCAATTGACACGCAACCTGGCCACGGTGCATCGAAAATTGATGGACATCCGGGCGGATCGCATCCGCCCGGGTCTGGACGACAAAATCCTGTGTTCCTGGAACGGCCTGATGCTGAAAGGCCTCGTAACGGCCTATCGGGTGTTCGGAGAGACCCGGTTTCTTGAAATGGCCGAAAATAACGCCCGGTTTATTCGAAACAGACTGACGCAACCGGGTACCGGCCGGTTGTTTCACAGCTACAAAACCGGTCCGGATGGCGCAGGAAAAGCCACCATAACCGGGTACCTGGAAGATTATGCGGCCGTGATCGACGGCTATCTGGCTCTCTATCAAGCCACTTTTCAGGAATCTTACGTAGAGGAAGCCGACCGCCTGACCCGGTACGCCATCGAGGGCTTCTGGGATGAGGAAGACCGGTTATTTTATTTTACCGACGCTTCCGGCGAAAAACTGATTGCCCGCAAAAAGGAGGTATTCGACAACGTCATCCCGGCGTCCAACTCCATGATGGCTCACAACCTGCACACTCTAAGCCTGCTTCTCGACCGCCCCGACTATGCCGAACGGCTGGAGGCCATGATGGGCCGGGTTCAGAAACTGCTGGAACAAAACGCCGATTACCTGACAAACTGGGCTTCGCTGTATGCCCTCCACGTAACACCGACGGCTGAAATTGCCATCATCGGCCCGGAAGCCCTCCTGTTTAGAGAGGAGTTCGACCGCCGGTTCTACCCCAATAAAGTGCTGGCCGGAACGGTGACCGAAAGCCACCTTCCCCTGCTCGAAAACCGCACCCCTCTCCACGGACAAACCGCCATTTATGTCTGCTACAACCGGGCCTGTCAGTTGCCGGTCCTGAGCGTGGAGGAAGCGTTGGGGAGTTTGGGAGTGTAGGAATGGTGAGGGCTTGTTGTCATCCCTCCTTCGTCGGGATGACAATTCCTGTTGAAACCCAACTCCCTTACCCTTAAACTCCCAAACCCCTCAACTCCACCAACTCCCCAACTCTTTCACTCTCCCCATCCCGTCAGCACCAGGCTTCGGCTGCCGCCGTGGTTGCGGTGTTCGCAAAGGTAGATGCCCTGCCAGATGCCGAGGTTCAGGCGACCATTAGTGATGGGTATCAGGACGGAATTGCCGAGCAGGGAGGCTTTCAGGTGGGCCGGCATATCGTCCGGGCCTTCGTCATTGTGGCGGAAATAAGGGGCATTTTCCGGCACCATGCGGTTGAAGTGGCTTTCAAAGTCCTGGCGGACGGTCGGGTCGGCGTTTTCGTTGATGGTAAGAGCGGCCGAGGTGTGCTGAATGAACACCTGAAGCAGCCCGGCCCGGAGCTGCCGGATCTCCGGAAATTGCCGGACGATGTGGTCGGTGATCAGGTGGAAGCCCCGCGGAAACGCCGGAAGCCGGATTTCCTTCTGGAAGAGCTGCATTTTATTTGAGCCGGTTTGGGTTTTCGTTCACAAAAGCCGACCAGGCACCCTTTTTGGTCTTCTTGCCGCTGGAACGTGCTCCCGGGATGGCATTTTCGTGAAAATGATGGCACACCGCAATGGCGAGCGCATCGGTGGCATCGAAAAATTCGGGGTCGAGGTCGGCCTGGAGTAGATGTCCGACCATGTGGGCTACCTGTTCCTTGGCGGCATTCCCGTTCCCGGTGACCGATTGTTTGACCCTCCGGGGTGAATATTCGACGATCGGAATCCCCCTGGAAAGCGCGGCCGCCATCACAACCCCCTGCGCCCGGCCGAGTTTCAGCATGGCCTGAACGTTTTTTCCGAAGAAGGGGTCTTCGATAGCCATTTCGTCCGGGGTGTGCTCATCGATCAGCTGGATGGCCCGGTCGAAGAGTTTCTTTAGTTTCAGTTCGTGGGTACTATATTTGCTCAGGTGAATCACACCGTATTGCAAAAGACTCATCTGCCCGTTCTGCACCCGGATCACCCCGTACCCGGCGATCTGGGTGCCGGGATCGACGCCCAGAATAATTTTTTCGGATACGATACGTTCCACAGGTGCGGCAGGAAGGGTCATGAGTCTGGTGTCCGGTGTTTCAGATGAGCGGTTATGCAAAGTAACGGGATCGTCCCCCAAAGAACGTATACTCACACCAAAAAAATCGTCATTTTGGTGAAGATCGCCATTTTGGGGATAATTGCCTATTACATCTACCTGAGTCTCTCCCGCCAGCGGCAGGATTTCCTTTCGGTCTGGCAATACTGGCAGAAGGCCGACTGGCTGAGCCTGCCGGCGGTTTTGCTTTTGGGGCTGACTCCGGTGAACTGGCTGCTGGAAGCCCGCAAGTGGCAGATCCTGGTCCGCCGGATCGAGCCGCTCTCGCTCGGTGAAGCCCTGCGGGGTGTTTTATCCGGCTTATCCATGGGCTTCGCGCTGCCCGCCCAGCTGGGTGACACGGCAGGCCGCCTGCTTTCCCTGCGTTCCGACCAGCGGTTTCAGGGCATAGGCGCTTCTTTGGTTTCGGGCGGGATGCAGTTCTACGCGGCCCTTCTGTTCGGCACCGTTGCCCTGATTTCCAAACCAGACATTTTTCAGGAAAATTTTCAGGTCACCTACCGGGCCTTGCTGGCTTCCCTGCTGGTCTGCCTCTTTCTGGGAGGTATAACGGCCATGAACCGGCACCGTCTGGCTCAGTCCGGGATTTCCTGGCTGAAACGCTGGGAAAAATACTGGTCGGTTGCGGCTTATTACTCCTCAAAAGAACTCTGGCAGGCACTGGGAACAGCTATGCTTCGTTACCTGACCTTTTCCCTTCAATTTTACCTGTCCCTCCGGCTTTTTGAAGTCATCCTCCCGGCGTTGGATATGGCCGCCGGGATCGGTCTGGTATATCTCGGAAAAACCATCATTCCGGCCTTCAATCTGCTCAGCGACCTCGGCATCCGGGAAGCTACCTCACTGTGGGTGTTCGGTCAATGGGACGTTCGGGCGTCGCAGGTACTTTCCGCCACGCTGACCCTCTGGCTAGTGAACATTCTGACTCCAGTCCTGGCCGGCTTCTTTCTTATCTGGAAAATTAAAATTGGCCAACGGCGTGATCCATAATGTTTTATATACTCCTAGCTATAGTTACAATTTATTCAGTTTTTACCCTCGTGCTGACCGCAGCCTGGTGGAAAAATCCATCCCTTCCGACGTTGGAAACGAATGGTTCAGGGCCTCCGGCGGTGCGGATCAGTGTTATCATCCCGGTTCGGAACGAGGAACAAACCCTGCCGATACTGTTGAAGGATCTCTGCGCACAAACCTTTCCTTCCGAAAGTTTTGAGGTCATTGTCGCCGACGACGGTTCGACGGACAATACTCCAAACATTCTGGCAGCTTTCGTCAGTCAGGTTCCCTTCCGCCTGCGCCCACTGACCCTGACCGAGGGGCCGACGACCTCGCCCAAGAAAAGGGCCATCCGCCAAAGCATCGCCCTTGCCACCGGAGACCTGATCGTGACCACGGACGGCGATTGCCGGGTAGGTCCCCGCTGGCTGGAGATCATTGCCCTTCATTACCGGCAAACCGGCGCCCGAATGATCACGGGTCCGATCACCTTTCTTCCGGAGCATACGGCCTTCGATTATCTTCAGACAGTGGAGAGCAGCAGCCTGATCGGTTCCGGGGCGGCCACGCTGGCGTTGGGTCTGCCCACCATGTGCAACGGAGCCAACCTGATCTACGAAAAACGGGCTTTTGAGGAAGTGGGAGGATTTGACGGTACCGAACACATTGCCTCAGGCGACGACGAATTTCTGATGCACAAAATCGCCAAACGCTTTCCTAACGGTGTTAGATTCCTGAAAAACCCCGATGCCGTCGTCCGGACTACCCCCCAGCCGACGCTAAAGGCGTTCTACCACCAGCGGAAGCGGTGGGCCAGCAAATGGAAAGCCTACGAAAGTTATCTCCCGTCCCTCCTGGCCTTTTTTGTGTTCACCAGCAATCTGTCCGTCCTGATCACACTGGCCGGATGGGCAGCCGCTGCGCTTAGTTCCAGCCAACTAATCTGGCTGATCGGCTTGAAAGCTGTTCCGGAGTGGTTATTTTTGGGGTCGGTCCTCGTATTTCTGGGAAAGAGGAAAACCCTGCCTTGGATACCGGTTACCCAATTGGTTTACCCGTTCTATGTGGTCTTTTTCGGGCTGGTGGCCCAGCGAAAAGGGTTCAGGTGGAAGGGCCGGGATTTACGCTGAAGACCGAGCCTGATCGCGATGTTCTTATTCAAAACCAATTTCATTCTCCGAAGCCTCTATCCCCGTTTCCGGTGGCGGGTCCGCACCCGGGAGAAAGTGATCTACCTGACGTTCGATGACGGGCCGATCCCGGAGGTGACCGAGTTTGTCCTGGCTACCCTGAAGGAGTTCGGTGCCAGGGCTACCTTTTTCTGCATCGGAGACAACGTCCGGAAGCATCCCGAGATTTACGAAATGGTCTGCCGGAGCGGGAATTCCATCGGTAATCATACGTTTAACCACCTGAACGGCTGGAAAACGGAGGACGGGCCCTATCTCGAAAACTTCCGGCAATGTCAGACGCAGCTCGGCCTGCCGACCCGGCTGTTTCGTCCCCCCTACGGCCGGATCAAACGAAGCCAGGCCCGGGAGGTTCTCCAAACCCACGAGGTCGTGATGTGGGATGTCCTGACCGGCGATTTTTCGCCGAACCTTCAGCCGGAAATGATCCTTCGGAAAACCATCCACTATTCGGAACCCGGCTCCATCCTCCTTTTTCATGACAGCCTCAAGGCCTGGCCCCGCATGAGCTTTGCCCTTCCCCGGGTGCTTTCCCACTTTTCTGAACGGGGCTACCGGTTCGAGGGGTTGTAATCGAACGTTTTTATACTGGTTTTTCTTAACTGACAGAAATCCTGTACCGGTGGCCGGTACAGGCAGGTAAATAGAATGCAGCCGACCGTCAGCATATTGATTGCCGCCCGTAACGAGGAAGCCAACATTCTCCGGTGCCTGCAGGCGCTGGAGCGGCTGGCGTTTCCGGCAGAAGACCTGGAAGTCCTGATCGGAAACGACCGGTCGGAGGACAATACGGGTCCCCTCGTGGCGGCTTTCATCGCCGAAAAATCCAACTTCCGGCTGTTAGACATAAACAGCCGGATCGGCAATCAGGCGGGCAAGGCCAACGTTCTGGCCCAGCTGGCCCGGGAAGCCCGGGGCCGTTTTTTTCTGATCACCGATGCGGATTGCGAGGTCTCGGCCGGCTGGATTTCCGGTATGATCCGGCCTTTTTCGAACGAAGGCGTCGGCGTCGTGACCGGATGTACCCGGATGGTCGCCCATACCGCGTTTCAGAAACTCCAGGCCATCGACTGGCTGGCGGGCCAGCATGTGATCGATCAGCTGGCCCGTTTCGGGATTCCGCTGACCACCATGGGCAACAACATGGCCGTCCGCCGGCAGGCCTATGAGGCAACGGGCGGATATGAACATCTGCCGTTCTCCATCGTCGAGGATTTCCAGTTGTTTCGCGAAATCCTGAAACACCGGTATAATTTCGCCCACCTGTTTCGGCCGGAGGTGCTGGCCATGACCCAGCCGCTCCCCGGATTCCGGGCGTGGCTTCATCAGCGCAAACGCTGGATGATCGGTGCGATGGAACTCCCGTGGTATTTTCTCGCTTTTCTCCTTTTACAGACCCTGTTTTATCCGCTGCTGATTGGCCTGAGCTTCTGGTTTCCGGTCCTGGCGGTGAGTATCTGGGGCCTGAAATTCGGACTCCAGTCGTTCCAGCTGGCGGTGATCCTGAAGCGGTTCCATTGTCGGGACCTCTTGCCCTTTATCCCGCTGTATGATCCGTATGTCCATATCGGGTACCTGATGACCCTGATTTTTTATCTGTTACCAACCAAAGTAATCTGGAAGGGTCGTACGTATCCGTAAACCATTTTTTGAAATACCGCCCATGTTGATCGATACCCACGCACACATTTACGATCCCCAGTTTGAAGACCGGGAGACCATGCTTCGTCAGGCGGCTGGAGAGGGAATCGGCCAGATCTGGATGCCCAACTGCGCCCGTGAGACTGTGGAGGGTATGATGGAACTGGCAAGTGCCTATCCGGATCGGTGCCTGCCGATGATGGGTCTGCATCCCTGCTATGTGAGCGAATCCGTGGAAGCGGAGCTGGCCGAAGTGGAAAACCGGCTTCATCGCAGCCGGTTTATTGCCGTAGGCGAAATCGGGCTGGATTTTTATTGGGATATGACCTTCGTGCCGCAGCAGTTCGAAGCCTTTCGTGTTCAGCTTCAATGGGCGTCGTCCCTGAACCTGCCGGTGTCCATTCACAGCCGGTCCGGACACGACCGCAATGCCTTTGCGGAGGCCGCCGACCTGATCGAACAACTGGCCCTCCCGAACCTGAACGGCATTTTTCACTGCTTCGTGGGAACGGCCGACGAGGCCCGGCGGGCCATCGACCTCGGCTTTAAGCTGGGCATCGGGGGTGTCTCGACTTTCAAAAACGGCGGTTTGGACAAGGTGATCCCAGAAATTGGGCTGGAACACCTCGTGCTGGAAACCGATTCGCCCTACCTGGCCCCGGTTCCCTACCGGGGTAAACGGAACGAACCGGCCTACCTCCGGCTGATCGCCCGGCGGGTCGCCGATCTGAAACAGGTTTCTATGGAACTGGTGGAAAGCCAGACCACCACCAACGCCCTAACTCTCCTGAAAGGGATTCCCACCCTGTAAGTACCTAACCGATGTACCAAACCGTCCATATCAATCCCGCTCTCCCCAACAAACCCCGTTCGTCAGTGCTGGTCATTTATACCGGGGGCACGCTGGGAATGGTCTATGACCGGCTGAACGACCAGCTGGTTCCCTTCGATTTTGAGCAGATTCTGGACCGGGTTCCGGAAATCCGGCGGCTGGATTTCGAGCTTACCGTGGTGACGCTCAATGAACTGATCGATTCCTCCAACATGAAACCTGACCACTGGATCGATCTGGGGCGGATTATTCGGAAAAATTATGTGGATTTCGACAGCTTCGTCATCCTCCACGGAACGGACACCATGGCCTACACGGCCTCCGCGCTGAGTTTCCTGCTGGAAGGGCTGAATAAACCTGTCATTCTGACGGGAGCCCAGTTGCCGATCGGGGTAGCCCGGACCGACGCCCGGGAAAACTTCATCACCGCCCTGGAAATTGCGGCCGCGCAGGAAAACGGCCGGCCGATGGTGCCGGAGGTCTGCATCTACTTTAATTCCCTGCTGTTAAGAGGAAACCGGGCCAAGAAGAAGGAAAGTGTTCATTTCAACGCGTTCCATTCGGAAAATTACCCCCACCTGGCGATGGCGGGCGTCAGCATCGAATACAATACGCCCTTCATCCGCTCTTACGATCCGGAGGCCCATCTGGTGCTGCATGAGGAGATGGAAACGCAGGTAATGGTGCTTCCGCTGTTTCCGGGCATCAACCGGCAGGTCATCGGAGCCATTCTGGGCATTCCGGGACTTCGGGGGTTGATTCTGGAAACGTACGGCGCCGGCAACGCTCCTACGGACACCTGGTTTTTGAATGCCCTGAAAAGCGCCGTCGATCGGGGGCTGATCATCGCCAACGTCTCCCAATGCGACGGGGGACGCGTCACCCAGGGCCGCTACCAGACCAGCAAGCTTTTACAGCAGATTGGGGTAGTCAGTGGCGGGGACCTGACCGTAGAGGCCGCCGTTACCAAGCTCATGTTTTTACTCGCCGGGGAACCGGACCCCGATCGGCTGAAAAAGCGACTGGCCGAACCGATCTGCGGAGAAATGAGCGTTTGAAAAAGCCAAAGGGTTGGAATATTTACAAACAAACCTCATATTTGCACTCCGTTAAACAGAGAGGTGTCCGAGTGGTTGAAGGAGCACGCCTGGAAAGTGTGTATACGTCTCAAGCGTATCGAGGGTTCGAATCCCTTCCTCTCTGCAAAAAGCCGTTCCTGGCACTAGGAACGGCTTTTTTTATGGCCGGGACAATCTCCGGGACAAAGCGCTCCATCATGATAAAAGGTTGATTCAGCAAGGGCCGCCGGTCTCAATTTCCAGACAAAAAATCGGGGCCATTGGCTCATAAAATGATTTTTTAGCCGACAGGATGTTGGCTCCTTCAAGTTTTTAAAAAATCGTCTGAGACGGAATCAGGATCGATTTTAACCAAACCTGCCCTTCTTTTTCCTCCGGAAGTGAAACTTTAACTGCAAAAGGACATTACCTACAATTTGGTTAGTTGCCGAGAATTGACAATTTTTGTGAATCCACGACAGTCGATGGAATAGCTATTTTAACTGGACTGAGTTAACTTTTTCCCGTTAACATTTTGTCATTCAACGCTATAAAGAAAAACAGTCCTCTTCCATAGGAAAAGGACTGTAACAATTACTAGTCATTTGTTTAAAAATTCATTAAATGTACAATTATTTCTTCCCATTGTCAACTATTGACGGTGAGTGATCCAAAAACCAGCCGCTGCGGCTGGTTTTTCTTTTTCGGGGAGAAGCTTACAATCAGCCGCAAAGTCCAAATGGGACAAACACAAAACCCGACGCCAGGGGGTCGGGCCTGTTATATCTTATCTATCGTACAAGTTAGGTGGGAGGTCATGACTCGATCGGTTCGAGAGCTAACCCGCCCGAAGATAAAGTTAGAAAGGCAGACGGAAAGTTTTTAACAGACAGGGGCGCCTGTCTGAAAAGTGAAAGGAATTGTCCCGAAATGAACAGGTCTTAAAAAGAGCCGAACCACCGAACGGCGGGTTACCGGCCGGATCAGGGCCAGTGATCGGCGGTTTTCGTTCGGGTTTCGGCCGAGAGCACCGATAAGTTATTTTCGATGACCTGCCCACGGAAATTACTTTTTTGGAAGTTCATCTGCAGGTCGTCTTCCTGTGCGATCTGCAGCTGCTCGACGATCTGTCGTTCCATTTCGCGGATGCGGACCGCCAGTTGATTGAGTTTTTTATCCTTCATCGATTTACTTTAAGGCTCTGACGAGTTTTTTCATCTTCTTTCTGCGCTCCGTTTCCACGATGCGTAATCCGTTCATAATGGCCTCCAGCGTCTTCACCCGGATGTTTCCGCCGGCTTTGGCCTTCTGAATGACCCGAACCGTAAGGCCTGCCGCTTCGGCCACCCGCTTTTCTCCGCCAAAATCTGCCACCGCGACCAGGCGTTGATGTAATTTTTCACGCTGTTCTTGCGATAGTACCATTATTTTAGTAGAGTTGCGTTCGTTCTGCATTCATCTTACGTTCGCAGATTTGTATATGCAAATGTATATATTTTTGACTATCAATGTCAACCATTTCCAACCGAATTTTTTGAAAAAAGATTGTAAATACCATGCAGGAATCTGAGTCAGAGCGTGTTGAAAAGAAGAGTTCAATAGGACAAAGAATCAAAGCCATCCGGGAAGATAAAGGACTCAGTCAGGTTGAATTTGCCAGAGCCATCGGAACGCAGCAACCGAACGTCTCCGATTATGAAACCAAGGGGGTCGTCCCCCGCCGGGGAACCATCCGGAATATCGTCGAACGGTATTCGGTCAATGAAAAGTGGCTGCTGACCGGCGAAGGGGACCGGTATCTCCCGACCGCTGAAAACGGACCCGAATACCGGAATCCGGCGACCGAAGCCGGTGCTACCGCCAGCGAACCGACCGCGCCCTACTCCTTCCATACGCTCATTACCCGGCTGCCTGAAGACCAGAAGCGGTTTTACATCCCCTATTATGACATCGACGTGGCAGGCCGCATCGAAGCCATCACCGCCGGAGACGCCAGCGCCAAAGGCTACATCTATGCTCCGGGCTTTGCCAACTGCTTCGCCTGCCGGGTCGACGGCGACAGTATGTATGATATGATCTATCCCGGCGCCACCGTGTTCATTCAGGAGATCAGCCCCGTCACGAGTTTCGACCCCGACCGGATCTACCTCATTATCCTCGACTATCACAAAGTTCTGAAAAGCGTCCACGTCGTCCCCGAAGATCAAACCAGGGTGGTTTTGAGATCCGTAAACCGGAAATACGAGGACTGGACCATACCGCTGGGAGAAATCCGCAAACTCTTTCTGGTGAAAGGCTACTGGAATCAGATCGTCAACTGAGGGTCTCAACCGTTCAATAAAGGTTTTAGCCGGCCTTCCTGCAATTTTCACCCGGATGCCTTATCTTTCCCGGCCGTTTCAAAGGCTTTTGAATTACCTCATTCAACTTTATCTCATTCAACCTGTTAGCACGCATGAAAATCAAACGCTCCGCCGATGCCCGCTGGACCGGCTCCGGCAAGGAAGGCAAAGGCACCCTGACCACCCAGAGTACGGTGCTTAACCAGACCCAATATTCCTTCAATACCCGCTTCGAGGACGGCATCGGGACCAACCCGGAAGAACTGGTTGCCGCCGCCCACGCAGGCTGTTTTTCCATGAAACTGGCCTTTAACCTGCAGGGCGCCGGCTTCACCGCCGACTCGATCGAAACCCGCAGCGTGGTCACCCTCGACCCGGAACAGGGCGTCACGGGTTCCCACCTGATCGTCAAAGCCAGCATTCCCAATATTTCAAAGGAGAAATTCGACGAACTTGTGGCCGACGCGGAGAAAAACTGCCCGATTTCCAAATTGCTGAATGCAGAAATTACCGTAGAGGCCACCCTGGCCTGATTCCGGCTCCGGCCGGTATTGAAGCGGTTTTCAACGGGATCGTAACCCGTTGGAAACCGCTTCTTTTTTTGGAAAAAGAGGATTGCTTTGGCCCCGGATTTGCTTCTGAAATACGATAGACCGGGTGCTGTTCGTTTGAAAGAAAACTGAACCCGGTGAATCCTGACCAATCCCATAACCCCATTTCCCGATGAGACGAATCGTCCCGTTTTTCCTCCTGTTGCTGCTGATCGTCACTTCCTGCAAGAAAGGCGGCAGCGACATCGAGAATGTTGACCCGCGAGACCAGTACCTCGGTGTGTACGACGTCGATTACTCTTCCAGAACCGTCGTCGGTACCATCAATACCAACGGCGACAGTGGAAAAGGTACCATCACCATCAGCAAGGGCAACGCTGCCGACGAACTCCAGCTGGCCGTCGTTTTTCCCGATTACAACGGAACTGAACTGGCCAAACTGAACGGTTCGAAATTTACGATGGGACGGACCCGTCAGCAGATCAAAATTTACAACGCCACCTACGACGGCGAGTACAACGGCACCGGTTCCTTCGACGGAAAGAACCTGACCATCACGGCCGTGGTAAAATCCAACCAGAACGGCACGCCCATCGAGTGGATCCAGAACTGGAAAGGGTTAAGACGATAACCGAAGACCAATACACGGATAAAGCCCGCCCGGATCCGACCGACTCCGGGCGGGCGCTTTGTTTACGGACGTTTTCGAGGTAATTTTACTACCAAACCACCGGCGACACCACCCGGTTTCTTAACCATCCCTTGTAGTGGCAGTACATTCCGACCATATTAGGCTGCTATTCGGCCTGAAACTCAAGCAGCTTCGATTAGATAAAGGACTTTCCCTCAGTGAACTCGGACAGCGTTCCGGGCTGTCGCTGTCTTACCTTACCGAAATCGAAAAAGGCCGGAAATACCCCAAAACGGATAAGATCGCGGCCCTGGCCCAGGCCATGGACGTGGACTATGATACGCTGGTTTCCCTGAAACTGAGCAAAAAACTCGAGCCGATCTCCGACCTGCTCCGGTCCAAGTTCCTGACCGAAATTCCCCTGGAGCTCTTCGGCATCGACCCCTCCGACCTCCTTGAACTGCTCGCCGAAGCCCCTGCCAAGGTAAGCGCCATGATTTCGACCGTCATGGACATCGGGCGGAGTTATCATGTCAGTGTGGAGCGCCTGTACATGGCCGTCCTGCGTTCCTATCAGGAGATGCACGACAACTACTTCGGGGAAATCGAGGAGGAAGCCGATCGGTTTCTGACCGAATATGCCTCCGGAAGCATGCCCGTCGATGAAAATCTGCTCACGAGCCTTCTGAGAACCCGGTTTAGTTATCAGATTCAGCCCTTCGACCGCCAGTCCCATCCCGAACTGGCGGCTCTCCGTTCGGTGTTCCGGCCCGAATCCGGGACGCTGTACGTCAATCGCCACCTTTCCGTTGAACAGAAAACCTTCCTGCTGGCCCGGGAAGTCGGTTTTCAGTACCTGAACCTGAAAAACCGGCCCTTTACCTACTCCTATGTAGAAGCCGATTCGTTCGAACAGATTCTGAATAACTACAAGGCTTCCTATTTTGCCGGGGCCATTCTGATCCGCCGAAAGGAGCTGATCGAAAAACTCCAGCCCCTCCTCGACCGGGAGACCTGGAGCAATGAGGATTTTCTGGGTTTGATCCAGTCGTTTCATGCTACGCCCGAACGGTTTTTTTACCGGCTCAGTAACCTCCTCCCCCGGTATTTCGGCATCGACCAGCTGTTCTTTTACCGGTTTAACAATACCGCCGGCCAGAACATCTTCCATCTTACGAAGGAGATGCACCTGACCCGCCAGCAGGGACCCCGCGGCATGGCCGACGAGCATTACTGCCGGCGGTGGATTGCCATGACGAGCCTGCTCGAACTGTCGTTTCTCCAGCAGCACAAAAATTTCGACGGCGCGCTATGCCGGGCGCAGCTGTCCACCTACGCCGATTCGGGCGATACCTTCTTCATCGTAACGGTCGCCCAGCCCTACCAGCCCCACCAGCAGCAGAACGTCAGCGTTTCGATGTGCTTCAAAATGAACGATGCACTGAAAAGCAAAATGCGGTTTCTGGACCCGCCCTCTCCCGAAATCTCGCAGCGGATCGTCAACGAAGCCTGTGAACGCTGCGGCATTTTCGACTGCCGGGAGCGGGTGGCGGCTCCGACCATTCTTCAGCGCAAACGGCAGGTGGAGGCAATGAAAAAAGCCCTCGAAGGGCTTCGCTGATTACCGCCGGTTTTCCGTCAGTTGTTCACCCGACGGGGCCTGCCGTCGATTCGGACTCGCTCCCGAATCCCGGAAGTTTCATATTTGTGTCGCCGATACGGTAACCTCAAACAACACAAATACGGATGAAACCTTTCCTGAAAACCCCGGCAGTCCTGCTGGCGCTGGGCATGGCCCTGGCCCTGGCTTCCTGCGAAGACCCGGCGGGTCTGGCACCGGCCGACCCGAATACGCTGACGGCGCAAAGCGGCAGCCGGCCGACGGCCCAGAGCACCAGTGCTCTTTC
The DNA here is from genome assembly GCF_003703975.1 of Larkinella soli. Lineage (GTDB taxonomy): Bacteria > Bacteroidota > Bacteroidia > Cytophagales > Spirosomataceae > Larkinella > Larkinella soli. The sequence goes on from NZ_QTJY01000001.1 coordinate 352,518, forward strand.
CACCTACGGCAATTTCACCCTCGACTATTACCCGTCCGGGAAGTTACGCAGGGTCACCAACAACGCTTCGGAATATACGGAATACACCTATCCGACCGGCCGGGAGGTGGTGGCCTCCACGTTTGAAAACAAACACCTGAAAACGAAAACCACCTATACGCTCGACCCCAATGGCCGTTGCTCTCTGGCCCATGTCCGGCATTTCGAAAACGGCGTATTGAAAACCGAACGTGACCACGAACTGGTCTACAACAGTGACGGGCAACTGGTCAAAATTTATGACCGGGAATTTCCGAATGACCGTGACGATCTGACGTATAACGGCGACGGTGACCTTGTCCGAATCGTTTCCTACTGGACCAACGGGGCGCCCTGGCGAACCGTGGAGTTCGGATATCCTGCCGGGCCTTCGCTGATCGAGGATAAGCATCCCCTGAATTTTGAATTTTTGAAGGCCGTCGACCCGTATCTGACTATTTTCGGGAAACCTTCGAAGCACCTGTACGAAACGCTGCTCTGGAAAACCATGCCCGGCAACACGACGGCTTTCGACCTGCGGTTCGGCTACAAACTCAATGCCGGTGGCTATGTAACCGAACGTCAGACTACCGGCACCTACACCCAGACCACCCAGTACGGCTATTAACGATTTTACAGACTGACGATAACCGAAAAGCCGCCCCGGGTCCGGAGCGGCTTTTTTCTGTAACTGATTTGAAGCTTATTTAAAGGCCGGTATTCCGGTAATGTCGCTCCCCAGGATCAGCAGGTGAATGTCGTGCGTTCCTTCATAGGTGATGACCGACTCCAGGTTCATCAGGTGGCGCATGATCGGATAATCGCCCGTGATGCCCATGGCCCCGTGAATCTGCCGGGCTTCCCGGGCGATGTTCAGCGCCATCTCGACGTTGTTGCGCTTCGCCAGTGAAATCTGGGCCGTGGTGGCACGTCCTTCGTTTTTCAGGACGCCCAGCCGCCAGCAAAGCAGCTGCGCTTTGGTGATTTCCGTGGCCATTTCGGCCAGTTTCTTCTGAACCAGCTGAAAAGAGGCAATCGGCCTCCCGAATTGACGGCGTTCCAGCGCATACCGCAGGGCCGAGGCATAGCAGTCCATTGCGGCCCCGACCGCCCCCCAGGCGATCCCATACCGGGCCTGGTCCAGGCAGGCCAGCGGGCTTCTCAGCCCATCGGAGCCGGGCAGGAGATTTTCTTTCGGAACCCGGACCTCCTGAAACACCAGTTCACCGGTGGAACTGGCCCTCAGCGACCATTTATGGTGAATTTCAGGCGTAGAGAAGCCTTCCATGCCCCGTTCCACCAGCAACCCGCGGATACGGCCCTGCTCGTTTTTGGCCCAAACCACCGCCAGATCGGCGATGGGACCGTTGGTGATCCATAATTTTGAACCGTTCAGAACAAAATGATCACGTTTCTCCACAAACCGCGTCTGCATCCCGGCCGGATCGGACCCCTGATTCGGTTCCGTCAGTCCAAAACAACCCATCATTTCTCCTTTGGCCAGCTTTGGGAGGTAGTGCCGCTTCTGTTCCTCGGACCCATACGTAAAAATGGGCCACATGACCAGCGAGCTCTGGACCGAAACGCAGGACCGCATGCCCGAATCGCCCCGCTCGATTTCCTGCATCATCAGGCCGTATGAAATGGCATCCAGCTCACCCCCGCCATAGTCGGCCGGCAGGGTCGGGCCGAAGGCACCGATCTCCCCGAACTTCCGGGGCATGAAGGTGGGAAATTCAGCCCGCTGGGCATAATCCTCGATGACGGGAATAATTTCCCGGTTGACGAAGTCCCGCATCGATGCCCGAACCACCTTGTGTTCCGGGCTGAGCAGGTCGTCGATTCCGTAGAGGTCCGGGGATTCGAAGGAAGTGTTATTTGCCATAGACTGCGGTGGGTCAAAGCCCGAAACGTTTCTCGGCCGGATTTCCGTATTTTTTTATGAATAGCCGTTCCGCCGGTTAACCCGGCATCCCGAAGCGAACCCAAGCCGGAACCAAGTTGTTCACCTTGCAGGACTTTTCATATATATTTGATAAAATTCCTCACTCTGTTTAAGGATAACCACCTTACCAGCGGCTACGGCCGGAAACGAATGATTCAATCACTTTCATTAACTCTTGAGCCGGAAGTCGCTTTCGATGAAGCGGCTTTCGAACGGGCCGTTCTGCAACGGCTTCAATACGCTTGCGACGACCCGAATGACCCGGATCGGCCGGTGGTCCGGAAAATCCGGCAATCCATCGACGCCCGCCGGGCCAACGGCCGATCCGGTCAGGTCAAAGTACACGTCGATGCGGAGGTCTACATCGGAGAGCAGCCGGGCTCCCGGATCACCTACCGACGCGAATATCCGGACGTCGGGCCGGCTCCGCAGGCCGTGGTGGTCGGGGCCGGCCCGGCCGGCCTGTTCGCGGCCCTTCGGTTGATTGAACTCAACATAAAACCGGTTGTTCTGGAGCGCGGCAGCGACGTCCGGACCCGTCGACGCGATCTGGCAGCCATCAACAAGGACCACATCGTCAATCCGGAGTCGAACTACTGCTTCGGGGAAGGCGGAGCCGGCACCTATTCCGACGGTAAGCTCTACACCCGCTCCAAAAAGCGGGGGGACGTCCGGCGGATTCTGGAAATTCTGGTTGCCCACGGCTCTACCGAACAGATTCTGGTGGACGCGCACCCGCACATCGGGACCAATAAACTGCCCGGCGTGGTGGCCGAACTCCGCAAAAGCATTCTGGATGCCGGCGGGGAAATCCGGTTCGATACGCGTGTGGATGACCTGATCCTGGAAGGAAGCGAAGTGAAAGGCGTCATTACGGCCGGAGGAGATGAAATCTCAGGGATCGGCGTCATTCTGGCAACCGGTCATTCGGCCCGCGACATCTTCGAACTGCTCCATCGCAAGGGTATAACCATCGAGAGCAAGCCTTTTGCCATGGGCGTCCGGATCGAACACCAGCAGGCGCTGATCGACCGGCTTCAATACCACCTGCCGGGGAACCGGAATTCCGGCCGGGGTGACTATCTGCCGGCGGCCTCCTACAGTCTGGTGACCCAGACCCGGCATCAGGGCATCGAACGCGGGGTGTTTTCCTTCTGTATGTGTCCGGGCGGTTTTATCGTTCCGGCCGCAACGGCCCCCGGCGAGCTGGTGGTCAACGGCATGTCGCCGTCCCGGCGGGATTCGCGGTTTGCCAACTCGGGGCTGGTGGTAGCCGTTCACGACAACGACCTTAAACCTTACGGTAAGTCGGGTCCACTGGCGGGGCTGCACTTCCAGAAGGAGCTTGAACAGCGGGCCTGCCGGCTGGCTTCCCGGGCCTCCGGAAGCCCGACGCAGTTGGCCCCGGCCCAGCGGGTGGCGGATTTTGTCGGCGGTCGGGTTTCTCCCGAACTGCTGCCGACTTCCTATCAGCCGGGCCTGCATTCGGTAGACATGATGGAAGTGCTGCCGGAAACCATCGCCATCCCATTGAAGTTAGGGTTACAGCAATTTGGCCGGATGATGCGCGGCTACGTGACCAATGAGGCCCAGATCGTGGGCGTGGAAAGCCGTACGTCCTCGCCGGTCCGGATACCGCGTCGGCCAGACACGCTGGAACACATCGGGACCGGGCGGCTGTTTCCGTGCGGAGAAGGTGCCGGCTACGCAGGCGGGATCGTGTCGGCGGCCATGGACGGGGAGAAATGCGCCGAACAACTTGTTAAGTTATATCGCTGAGCCTTCTGGAAAGCTCGGGTTATTGCCTTTACCCAATGACGGATACTTCGTTTCATACCTTCACGAACGCGCTGCGAAACCGGCTGAGCGAACCGCTGCCCGGGCCGGAAGCCCATCTGAAAATGGCTTCCCGTTCCCGGCTCCGGATGTCGATGCTTCCGAACGAGCGAACCCGGCGCAGTGCCGTACTCATCGTATTTTATCCGTACCAGGATTCGATTTTCCTGCCCCTGATCCTGAGACCCCAATATGACGGGGTTCATGCCGGACAGATGGCGTTCCCGGGCGGGCGGATGGAACGGACCGATGAGAACCTGGTCCGGACGGCCCTTCGGGAAGCCCAGGAAGAAATCGGCATCCGGGTGTCGGACGTGAAGGTACTCGGCAAACTGACGGAAATCTACATCCCGCCCAGCAATTTCCATGTGCTGCCGGTGGTCGGCTTTCTTCCTTACAAACCGGATTTTTATCCCGACCCGAGAGAGGTGGATCGGGTGGTGGAAGTGCCGCTGGATGAACTCATGGACGAAACCATTATCGGGGAAAGTTCGGTAGAGGTGCGCGGGGCCGTGATCGATGCCCCTTTTTACCGGATTCAGGAATTTAAGGTTTGGGGGGCCACCGCTATGATGATCAGCGAACTGCTGACGGTCATCGGCTCGGCCACCCGGTAGGGCCGGTAGTGCGTACCGGCGGATGGTGGAGGCAGGAAAGGTGTTTCCAAAATAGATGATAAAATACCGTTTCCTGTGCGAATATTATTATATTTGTGATACAAGTATAACACATACTATCATAAAATATGCATACTTTTCCAAGGTAAATCCGGCATAATTTCTGCACTTACCTGGCCGGAGCGTATTAAAGCCGGGTGGGCCGTGCGAAAAAACTGGCAAATAAAGATGCTCATCGAACCGTCAAAATCCCGCTATTTGCTGTGATTTGGCGGATTTTTATGAAAACTTATCGTATCTTTATGAAGCTATCGACGGGTATTTCCCTCCCGCCGACCCATTCAACCCGATAGCAATTTTTCCAAGCGTTTATCCATTTACGCATCCAATGAGCGAAATACTGGATCCCACTGAATTACCTGAAGATAAGCATGAAGAAATCCTTCACGACCAGACCGTCGTGTCGGGTTTATACGAAAACTGGTTTTTAGATTACGCGTCCTACGTTATCCTGGAGCGGGCGGTGCCTGCGGTTGAAGATGGCCTGAAACCGGTACAGCGCCGGATTCTGCATGCTCTCAAAGAGATGGATGACGGTCGTTTCAATAAGGTGGCCAACGTGATCGGGCAGACCATGCAGTACCACCCGCACGGCGATGCCTCCATCGGGGAAGCCATGACCACCATCGGCCAGAAGAACCTGCTGTTCGACACCCAGGGCAACTGGGGGGATATTCGAACGGGCGACGGCGCTGCGGCTCCCCGCTACATCGAGGTCCGGTTGTCGAAGTTCGGCAACGAGGTCGTTTTTAACCCCCAGACCACCGAATGGCAGCTTTCGTACGACGGCCGGAAAAAAGAACCCGTCACGCTGCCGGTGAAATTTCCGCTGCTGCTGGCACTTGGGGTCGAGGGTATTGCCGTCGGGCTCTCCACCAAAATCCTTCCCCATAATTTCATCGAACTCGTCGATGCCTCGATCAGTATCCTGAAAGACAAGCCGGTGACGCTGTATCCCGACTTCCCGACCGGCGGTCTGATCGACGTCAGCAACTACAACGACGGCCACCGGGGCGGCAAGGTCCGGATCCGGGCCAAAATTGAAGAGTTCGACAAGAAAACCCTGATTATCCGGGAAATTCCGTTCGGAACCACTACGACCTCCGTCAAGGATTCGATTATCAAGGCCAACGACGACGGGAAAATCAAGATCAAGAAGGTAGAAGACCTGACCTCAAGGGAGGTGGAAATCCACGTGCATCTGGCCCCGGGCGTTTCGCCCGATATCACCATCGATGCCCTGTACGCCTTCACCGAATGCGAGGTATCGGTGTCTCCGAACGCCTGCGTGATCATCAAGGACAAACCGCATTTCGTTTCGGTAACGGATATCCTGAAGGTCAACACCCATCAGACGGTCCGGCTGCTCGAACGGGAACTGGAGATCCGGCGGAATGAGCTGATGGAAAAGCTGCTGTACAGTTCGCTGGAGAAGATCTTCATCGAGAACCGGATCTACCGAAAAATCGAGGAATGCGAAACCTTCGAAGCGGTTCTGGAAACCATCGATAAGGGCCTGAAACCTTTCAAAAAGCAGTTTTACCGCGAAATCACGCAGGACGACCTGATCCGGCTGACCGAAATCCGGATCAAACGAATTTCCAAATACGACGGCTTCAAGGCGGAGGAACTCATGAAGCGGCTCCAGGAAGAGCTGGCGGAAACGGAAGACAACCTCGCCAACCTGACCCGGTACGCCATCAACTACTACAGGGACCTGCAGAAGAAATATGGCAAAGGCCGGGAACGCCGGACCGAGATCCGGGCCTTCAACACCATTGCAGCCAGCGTGGTGGCGGCCGCCAACGCCAAACTGTATGTCGACCGGGAAGGCGGTTTTATCGGTTCCGGGCTGAAAAAAGACGAGTTCGTTTCCGACTGCTCCGACATCGACGACATCATCGTGTTCCGCAGCGACGGGAAATGTCTGGTGACCAAAATCCAGGAAAAGGTCTTCGTCGGCAAGGATATTATCTACTGTTCCGTCTTTAAGAAAAATGACGAGCGGAAGGTCTACAACATGATCTATCTCGACGGCAAGTCGGGAATTTCGATGGTCAAGCGGTTCAACGTGACGGCCGTCACCCGCGACCGGGAATATGATCTGACCATGGGAAACCCGAAATCGAAGGTACTCTGGTTCACGGCCAACGACAACGGCGAAGCCGAAGTGGTCACCATCAACCTGACCGCCCAGAGTACGGCCAAAGTGAAACAGCAGGATTTCAGTTTTGTCACCGTGGCGATCAAAAACCGGGGAGCGCAGGGGAACATTCTGACCCGGTATCCGATCCGGAAGATCACACTGAAGTCCGGCGGGGTCTCGACCCTGGGCGGCATGGACATCTGGTACGACGAGCATCTCGGCCGGCTGAACCGCGACGAACGGGGCAAATTTTTAGGCAACTTCGACAACGGTGCCAGCATTCTGGTCGTCTATAAGGATGGCCAGTATGAACTGACCAACTACAGCCTGACCAACCGGTACGAACCGGCGGAAATCGCGGTGCTGGAAAAATTCGACCCGGAGCGTGTGCTTTCGGCAATTTATTTCGAAGCCAATCAGAAATTTCATTACATTAAACGCTTCCGGATCGAGACCACCACGCAGGATAAGAAATTCAGCTTTATCGGCGACGCCAAAGGCTCGAAACTGCTGGCCGTCAGTTCCGATCGGTATCCCCGGTTTGAGATCAACCATCAGATGAAAGACCGGGGGCCGCTGGAAAAGATGGTTCTTGAACCGGAAGGCTTCATCGATGTGAGAGGCTGGAAGGCGCTGGGCGCCAAACTGCCGTTTGCGAAAGTGAAGGACGTAAAACTTCTGCCGCCCCGCGAAAAACCGGGGCCTGACAAAATTGCCCCTCCGGTGCTGGTAATGGAGCAGGAACCGGACCCGGAGGAGCCGCTGGAAGAAGTATCCGAAACGGAACAGCCGGATTCGGCCGCTTCTTCGACGACGAAACAATTAGGATTGTTCTCGTGATATGAATCCGATGCCGTACACGACTGGCGATTATAATGCAGCCAAAACCCGCAATCCGGTGTCGCTCCTGAAACAGACCATAAAGGGCAGTATCGCCCTGGGGTTTCTGGGCGTCACGGTGGTTCTGCTTTGTAATTTCTGGATCGTGTACAGCACCCGGAGCCAGGTGTATTTCGAACTCGAGAAACTGCCCTCCAATGACGTCGGCCTGGTGCTCGGTACCAGTAAGTTCGTAAAAAGCGGGAAGGAGAACCTGTTCTTCCGCTACCGAATGGAAGCCACCGCCCGGCTCTGGAAATCCGGTAAGATCAAATACATCATCCTGAGCGGAAACAACGATTCCGAGTACTACAACGAACCGTCGGATATGCAGAAGGCCCTACGGAGGCTGGGCGTCCCGGAATCGGTGATGACGCTGGATTACGCCGGTTACCGAACCTTCGATTCCGTCGTTCGGTGTAAGGAGGTGTTCAATCAGGAAAAGATTACGATCATCTCCCAGAATTTTCACAACGCCCGCGCGCTCTACATCGGCAACCACGAAGGCATCGCAGCCGTCGCCTTTGCGGCCCAGGACGTCCCGGACGGCTACTCCCTGCGAACGCTGATCCGGGAATACCTGGCCCGGCCGCTGGCCGTTCTGGACGTATACATCGTCCATCCGAAGCCGGATATGGATAACCGCGAGATCAAGTAGCCGGTCGGACGTTCACGCCGGTTCTTCGCCGGTTCGCCCCCGTCTGGCGCCGATTCATAAGGATTCTCTTCAGGGCTTCATCCGAAGGAATTAATTTCGTGTAGGTATTGTCAATGTGAGTAAAACCATCCTCCGCACTATGACATTCGTCTACCATCGAAGGGAAAAAGAGGAGATCAGCCCCTATTTCAATGCCACGTTTGCTCAGGAGAACCTGAAAAGGGAAAAGCAGCGGGCGGGCCTCCTGGCCGCGATTTTTGCCGTGGGTATCCTCTTTTCCCTCCTGTTTTATTCGTTCTTCCCCATGCCGGCCATCCAGACGGAGGAGAAAAATGAAGTGATCCGGGTGGTGTTCATATTTCTGGCGTTCATGACGCTCTATGAATGGAACATCTGGAACTTCATCCGCATCTGGATCAAAAAGGGGGTCAATATGCCCCAGGCGGCCAAATTCATGAACGCCACCTTTGAAATTACGGCCCTGACGGTGCTTCTTTACCTGATTTCGGATAAGTTTCAGACGCCGATTCTTGTAATGCTGTCGCCGTTTTCGTCGGTATATTTCTTTTTCATCACCCTTTCCACCCTCCGGCTGAATTTCCGGCTTCCGGCCTACACCGGAATCATCGCCGGCCTGGAATACCTCTGGCTCAGCCTTTTCCTGCTGGGAGAACCGTCTACCGATGCCACCTCCCTGGACGCCTACCAGATGCTGCCGTTTACGTATGCCGTCAAAGCCTCCGTGCTGGCCCTGTGCGGGCTGTGTGCCGGATACGTCTCCCGCCAGATTCAGCGGAGCATCCGGAGTTCCATCGAACGGAGCGAAACCCAGAACCAGCTTATCACCTTCTTCGGCCAGCAGGTTTCTCCGGCCATCGCCGACCTGATCATCAAGGAAAAGGGGATGCTGAAAAGCCAGCACATGAAGGTCAGCGTGCTGTTTCTGGACATCCGGAATTTTACGAAGTACGCCGATAAACACACCGCCGACGAGGTTGTAACTTACCAGAACGCCTTTTTCAGTATCATCGTCGATGTGGTGAACCGGTACGGCGGCATCGTCAACCAGTTTCTGGGCGACGGCTGCATGATCTCCTTCGGTGCGCCGATTCCTCTCGAAAACCCGGCCGAAAATGCCGTGCAGGCCGGCCTGGCCATTCTCTCCGAAATTGAAAATGCTGTGGCCTCGGGTCAGATCATTCCCACCAGCGTCGGCATCGGAATTCATGTGGGGGATGCAGTCATCGGAAATATCGGCACCGAAACCCGCCAGCAGTTTTCCATCACCGGCACGGTGGTGATCCTGGCCCACCGGATCGAACAGTTGAATAAGGAATTCGGGACTAAAATGCTGGTGTCGCAGGATGTGCTGAATGAACTGTCCGATGCGCCGGCCCTGTCGGAATCGCTGGGCGTGGTGGACGTAAAAGGTATGGAATTTGGCGTAGAACTTTACAAAATTTCCTGACCGGGCTCAGAACAGAAAGCCGACCCGAAGCATCGGAATACGGTCTTCCTCCGAAACCGCATACAGCAGCGAAACCACCGCCTGGCTGTACGGGGCCAGCCAGATACCGCCCCCGAAGCCCTGATGCCAGCGCCGGGAGCCGTCCCCGTCGACCCAGACCCTCCCGACATCGTTGAAGCCAAGTAAACCGAGGTAGGCAGGAAACAGGTAGGTTCGGATGGTTGCTACCTTCAGGCGGAGTTCGGTATTGTTATACAAGGCGCTTTTACCGGCAAACCGCGTCCGGCGGAAACCCCGCAGATTGGATAACCCGCCCAGCGTGTTGGCCTGGAAAAACTCAAAATTCGTAAAATTAGCTCCACCGCCAAACCGGGTAGCGAAGGTGAGCAAGGCGGGAAGCCGGAAACTGACGTAAAAGGAGAGGTCCGATTGCAGGCGGGTCAGGTTTCTCGAAAGGGCCGTGATCCCGTCGTAGGCCACCAGTTCGGTATCCCAGTGAAGGCCCTTCGTCGGCAGAACCTGGCTGTCGCGGGAATCCACCTCGAACCCTGCCCGTAGCCCGGCATACCACCGACGCCGGAACAGGTCCGGGCCCTCCGGCAAACCGGTGACATATTCCCCGATAAAACGGCGCGGGTTTTCCTCCACCTCGATGCTTTCCAGGGCGGGTCCGGCAAAAAATCGGGCGGGTCCGAGCTGATGCTGAAGCAGGGCACTCAGGGCGAAATTCTCAAACCGGGTGCGGTAATAATTGATTCCCCTGCGTTTATCAAAGACCGTTTCGTTCCCCAGCCCGAAAAAGTTGTAGACGAAGTTCGGCGCCTTCAGGTCGGCATTCAGCCGAAGGTCGGTTTTGCCGAGAACATCCGTAAAAATCCCGTCATACCGGAAATTATAAGCGCTGGTAGCGAAAGCGTGGTTGACGATGAACCGGTGCTGCTGGGCGTACGGCTCCTTCCGGAATCCCTGCTTCCGGTAGAGAACCCCTCCGCCGAGGAACAGCCCATCGTCCGGGTTATACTGAACCGATACCTGAGGGAACACGACATCATACCGGAATGCCTTTCTGTTGTAGGAATTTACGTCGGGCCGGTCGGAAAGGCGCAGCCGGGTTTCAGGGCCGGGCGTTACCCGGGTATTCCGCGTATCGTAAATGATCGTTCTCCGGCCTCCGTCCACCCGGGAACTGTCCGTAATCCGGTCTTCTCCTATCCCTCCGATGATCCGGATCAGACTGCCCCGCTCCGAACGCCCGCCGATCAGAAACTCGTCGTTTCCGCTCAGTCCGTACAGCCGCACCTCCCGGGTTTCTGCCGGATCGAAAACCCGGCGGTACATCCGTTTCCCCGGATCACCATCCTTTTTTAGTTTAAAAACCGAGACTTCCGTCAAACCACCGGGTTTACGGTCCACTAAAAACCGCTCTGCCTTGTCGCTTCCGGTTACATCGACGTTTCGCGCCAGAAAGCGGTACAGTTCATCCGCATACCGGCCCAGATCGGTACGACGCCGTTGCAGCCGGGATTTGATGGTGGCTGCCGTTTGCTCATAGGCCGGTGAGGGCAACTGGCGCAGGGCCTCGTCGATGCTGGCGTCGGTCAGTGAAGCCTTGAGCGAATCGGCGGTTTTCAACCAGTCGTTGCGGTCGGGTTCGGTCAGGAAGGAGCGGTCGAAATACCGGGCGTTGAAGCTTAATCCGGGCACATCCCGGATGGTGTAGTCGAAGCCCTGAATTTTCGGCATAGCCCATTTTCGGCTGGCAATCCGGGGGATCAGGCCCTCGTTAACGAAAAAGGCCTGGTCGCGGTCGCGCGGAACCGGGCGAAACACCTGGCCGCTGCCGGCTTTATAACCGGCCCAGCGCCACTGGTCGTCATGTCGGTCCCAGTCTCCCAGAAAAAGATCGAACAGACGGGCTTTCAGAACGGCCTGCTGATCGACCCGGTTATCGTTGTCATCCGCCAGTTTCTCCAGTAATTTGGAGGTGCTGTAAATTTTTCGGGTGCCGCCGAAGGAGGTGCTGGTCCGGTAATCCCCGTCGACTCTTTCCTCAAAAAGGGCGAGCGTGTTGGCAAACACCCGCCGGTACGGCCCCAGCAGCGAATCGTCGGGAACAATGACGAGCATCGGGTTGGTGTGGTAGATGCCGGCGGCTTCGGCCAGCTTCGGCACCGCCAACGCGGCAAACGGGTGAGAGGCCGAAATCTGGTCCTGAACGATGTCGCCGACAAACCGGCTTCTCAGGACCATCGGGATAGCATTTTCCGCGTATTTCTCGACCGACCGAAGCACGTATTCGTGTCCGTCCTTTCCTTCCAGCCGGAGAGAGAGCGTCTGCATCCCTCCTCCCCGCTGCAGGGGTTTCAGACCGCCGGCCTGCTGTCTCAGGTTCAGCACCGGCACCTCGACCGGGCTTTCCCACACCTCCCGGTAATTGTCGCCGAGGAGAAACCGATGAAACGATCCGGCCGTATATTTCCGGCTCGGGACAACAGTCCGGGTCGGGCCCGTGCCGCCAACCCGACCGTCGGTAGGGGGATTGGCCGGCAGCCGGATCGTTAAACTGTCCAGAATCCTGCCTTCCTCCCTGCTTTCATCCGCCGTTATAAATGAAATCTTTACCGTGCCGTTCTCACAAACATCCAGCCGGGCAAATCCTTTCTCCCGGGAGGCAAACAGGCTGTTCCGGCCTTTCTTCACCGGGGTGGATTTCGATCCGCTTCCACTGGTCAGGTAATAGGTAGAGTCCTGTAAAATCAGTTGTTCATTATGATCATGCCCATTCACATACAGCACGTTGCGGTTTTTTTTCAACAGGGCGACGATGCCGTTCCGCAGGAGTTTATACTTCGGATTGGGAATGTCCTGAATGCTTCCGATCCAGGAGCGATACAGCGGGTAAATGGACCCGACGACGGGGAGAGGAAAGTAGAGCCAGTCTATTTTGTTGATTAGCGGAAACAGGTGATCCCTGAAAACGAAATGCCCGCCGTGTGACCCGTGGCTGAACATCGGGTGATGCCCGGCCAGAATGACCCGCCTGCCCCGGTTCCGTTCCAGGGCGTCATCCAGCAGGAGTAAAAAGGAAGAAAGGTCTTTGGCCTCGCAATCGGATTCCTCGCCCGGTTTGTCCCAGGGGTGGAGCCACCACTGGGTATCGATCAGGATCAGGGTCAGACCGGGATTCAGGGAAACTTCCACCGGTCCCGGACACCCGCCTTTTGGAAAAAACACGTCGTCCCGGCGCAGCACGGTGCTGACGAAACGTTCCTGATTTTTGATTCGCTGCCAGCCCAGACGGCCCCCTTTGTGCCAGTCATGGTTTCCGGGTATCATAAACGCCCGACCGGGAAATCTTTCCAGCAGCGAAAGCTGTTCCCGAAGCCGTCCCTCAGCTTCATCCCGACCGATTTCGGCGGAATCGGGCAATCCACTTTCATAGACGTTATCGCCGAGGAAAATCAGGCTGCTGTTCCGGCCGGCACGGCTTAGCTGGGTCTGAAGTGTTTTGAGAATCGGGTCATCCTTCGGACGAGGTTCACCGGCATCGCCCAGCAGGAAGACGGTATAGCCGCCGGTCTGGGCAACCCCCCAGGCAGGGAGGAGGATCAGCAGGAATAGAAAGCTGTAGAGGTGTTTCATCGCAGGAAGAAAGCCAACAGCCGTTTGAGAAAAAAGCGTCAGGGTTGTTTCGCGAACGAGAGGATGTAGCCCGCCTGACCATCTCCTTCGCTGGCGATATACAGTGTACCGTCCGGGGCGAAACAGATGCCTTCCGGTTGCCGGAATAGCTTCGAATCGAGCGTCGCCTTCGCGGTGATGGCGCCTTTCCTGTTCATCACAAGCAGCAAACGTTCATTGGCACTGAGAAAGTAAAAGTCGCCGGTTTTCGGGTGAACCGCAATCCCGGAGGGCCGGAACTTTGCTGCGTCCACGCCGGCCTGCTTCAACACATCCCCCTTGATGGTCAAGCCGTTCCAGAACACCTTCGTAGCCAGGTCATACATATAGACCACTTTCTGGTCTTTGCGGATGCCTTCCTTGACGGCCAGCAGCAGGCGTTTCGTCTGCGGGTCATAGCCAAGTCCTTCCACCTCGATTTTGCCGGGCACGCCCGTGGGAATCCGGGCGATTTCCTTGGAAAAAGGCTTGAAACGAAACAGGTCGCCGTTGCTTTTCAGGGCAAAAATATCCTCCCCGACCAGTTCGACCCCCTCATAATCGCCGTAACCTCCGAACACCGAGGAGTCGGTCACCTGCTCCTTCTGGAGGTCGAAAACGTAGGCGACGGCCTTTTCGTCCTGCACACACAGCAACTGGTTCTCTTTAAAGTAACTGAGCCCGGAAATCTCTTCGAGGTCGGGGGGCAGGGCATACCGCTTAACGGGCTGGCTCAGATTGTAGCCGAGCGTCAGGCTCTCCTCCTTTTTTTCACTTCCGCCACCACAGGCCGTCAGCAGCCCGGCCAGCACCGGAAACACCAATAAGTTCTTCTTCATTTGACGGGAAAGAAATAGGCCGCAATGCCGAAAGCCAGCACCGAAGCCGCAAATCCGAACATGAAGGTAGTATATGCGATTCGAAGTAACTTGTATTTTTTACCGAGAACTTTCCCAAGGTAATAAATATCCCGGGTCATGCTGCTGTACAGAAAATCGGCATCTTTCATCATTTCGTTCATTCCCCACTCATAATCAGCCAGTTTCATTTTGTGAAAATTGCCGAAAAACAAGAGGTTGGCCCGTTTCTGATAAATATCCTCCTTGGCAAACATCCCGCTGGTCACGTTCGGGCGGGTCGCCAGAATGGCAAAGATGGTGGCCAGCAGGCAGCTGAGGGTAAGCATGACGGTCGGGATGACCAGCTGAGGCCATTCTTCCAGTTTCCGGATGAGGATACTGACGATCACGGAAATGATGATGGTGTTGACCGAGATCATGATGTTGGCCTTGTTATCGGCCATAGCCGAGAGCTGAAAATGATTCTGGGAGGTTACCCGAAACATGGTCTCGATTCCCCGGTCGGGGCGTTTCAGCTTTTTGCCTTCCGCCTTCGGAGCGGCCTCCACCTGGGCCGCTTCGGCCGTTTCCCGGGCCTCCTCCGTTTCAAGTTCGGTCATCCTTTTCCGGACTTTTTCAAGATTCTTTTCTTTAAGGGGAGTCAGCACGGTTTTCCCGTAATCGGTGAAATAGTGGTGGTTTTCCATCATCCGCAGCGTCGAGGCCGTCCACTTTTTCTTATTGAGTTTACCAATGAGGCTTTTGATTTCCTGCCGCATCAGTTCCGAGCGTTCGAAAAACTGGGGAGTACTCAGGTGGAACAGGTCCGCGTCACAAACCACCTCCGCCGTTTTCGATTCGGGAGCCTGGGGAAGGCGGGTCGCCAGAATGCAGGCCATGATCTCCTGAATGCGGGCGTCTCCCAATGGTAATTTTTCGAGAAAAGGCCGGGCCAGCCTGACGCTCGACTCCTCGTGTTTCTCACAACCGCTGGCGTAGCCAATGTCGTGCAGCCATGCCGCCATCACGGCATTCTCGAGTTCTTCTTCCGTCAGGCCGGTCCGTTCTCCAATCAGTCGGGCGGCCTCCACGACGCTTCGCGTGTGGGTCAGATCGTGATAGACGAAGATGTCCGGGAGGTTCCGAAGCAACGATTCGGCAAACTCCTGCGTACGGTCTACTAAGTTTATGTCGGTGAGCATTTTGTATCCTTCTGAAAGTCTTCTTTCTGTTTTCCAAACCGCCTGGGGAAAGATAGTGTATATCCCTCAGAATCACCAAAAATCATTGGGGGTCAACGACGGTTTATAGGACTATTTCGATGATTCACGTAGGTAATCCGATGATTCACGGACAAATGAAATAATTTCAATTATCTGGTAAACCCTGTTGACTATATTTGTGTTAAAAGGGAGCCTCCTTTTTCCACCGCACAATGGCATGAATTGTAATTTACGTAGGTTAACAACTATTTTTTGGCTCGGGTTCTTTGCTCTGCTTCACCCGGTGCTGGCCCAGACGAAATTCGTCATTTCGGGCCGGATTACCGACGCAGCCACCGGCGAAGGCATCCCGTTTGCCAATGTGGCGGTGAAGGGAACAACTACGGGAACTACGTCCGATGCGGACGGCAGATATAAGCTGGAAGCCGCCCGAATCGGCGACTCCCTGCTGGTTTCCAGCCTGGGTTACCAAAATCGGGCTTTCCGGCTCATCGCCATTACGGTTCAGACCGTCGATGCGGCCCTGACTCCGGCCGCTACCCGACTTCAGGAAGTGAAAATCTACGCCAAAGGGGGTGACCCTGCCTACCGCATCATCCGGGAAGTGATCCGCCGACGCGACCGCTTCGACCCCGACCAGTTGACTGCCTTTCAATACGAAAGTTACTCGAAAGTAGAAGCGTACGTCAACAATTTTGCTGAAAAACGCAAAAACGGCCGCAAACCGGGGCCGGTCGGACGGCTGCTTTCCCGCCTTCCGGCCATGACCGACGACTCCGGGAAACCGGCCGTGCCGGTTTGGGTGTCGGAAACCTTCTCGGAATACTACCAGCGTTCGAATCCCGACAAAACGAAGGAGCGAATCCTGAAAAGCCGGGCCTCCGGTGTCGGGATATCAGACGGCGGGGTGGCGGCCCAGTTTACCGGGGCCTCATTTCAGCAATATAATTTTTACCGCAATTACGTCAACCTGGTCCGGAAAGACCTTCCCTCTCCCATCGGCCAATCCTGGCAGACGATGTACAATTTTCACCTGGCGGATACGGTGACGGTCGGTGAGTTTGTCTGCTACCAGATTGATTATGAACCTAAACGGCAGGCGGATCTGGCTTTTAACGGTACCGTCTGGATCGACACTACCAGCTACGGGCTGGCCCAGATCGACGCCCGGATCGACCGGAGGGCCAACATCAATTTCGTAGACGAAATCCGGATCGAGCAGGAATGGGAATCCGTGGAAGGAACCGCCGGCGGCAATACCGCCCGCCTGCCGGTCCTGACCCAGATTCTGATCGATACCGACGAGCCGACCCCCAATGCGCCGGGGGCCCTGATCCGGTTTTACGTAGCCGCCCGCAACCTGAAGGTCAACCATCCGATGGACGCCAAATTTTACGAACCGGGCATCGAGTTGTCGGAGAATTATAAAGAACGGTCTTCCTCCTACTGGGAAACCGTTCGGCCGGAGAGCCTTTCGGCCGATGAACTCCGGGCCTTCGAAGTGGTCGATTCGGTCCGGAACGTGCCGTTCATGAAGGTGCTTGGACGGGTCGTGGACCTGACGGTCAACGGTTATCTGCCCATCGGGAAAATTCACATCGACGAGGGACCGCTGCTGAACAGCTACGCCTTCAACAACATCGAAGGCCACCGGCTGCGGTTCGGGTTGCGTACCAATGCCGGTTTCAGCCGGCGCTGGATCCTGGGCGGGTATGCCGCCTACGGCACCCGCGATCAGCAGATGAAATACGGTCTCAATCTGGATTACGTCATCAGCAAAAAGCCCTGGACGGTCTTCGGCCTCCAGCACAGCTACGATCTGGAACGCCTTGGCGTATCTTCGGAAAACATCGGCGGAAATACGCTTTTTGCGGCCTATACCCGCTTCGGAGTGTATCGCAGGGCCTTCATGCAGGAGAACAATTACGCCTATTTCCGGCGGGAAATGGGAAAAGGATTCACCCAGACCATCGCCCTCCGGAACAGGACCTTCGAGCCTCTGTTTCCGTTTGCCTACCGGGTTCAGGAAGCCAACGACCAGACCACCAGCAGCCATTACCGAACGACCGAACTGGTGTTCGAAACCCGGTTTGCCCCCGGCGAACTCATGATCCAGAATGATAACGAACGTTTCAGTGTCGAGGGCAGCAACAACCCGGTCATTACGTTTCGGTATAACCTGGGTCTGCGGAACGTTCTTCATAGTGACTTTTCCTACCACCGGTTTTCGCTCAACCTTCGGCACACGTTCCGGGTGGGCGTTCTGGGACGGACCCGCTACAATCTGAACCTCGGTTATGTCCCTTCCACGATCCCCTATCCCCTGCTGAATATTCCGCTGGGGAACGAGACGTTGTTCCGGGTGGAGAATGCCTATAACCTGATGAATTTCTTCGAGTTCGTCTCCGATAAATACGCCGGGGTGATGGCCGAACACAATTTCGAGGGCCTGCTTTTCAACCGGATTCCGGCCATCCGTCGTCTCAAATGGCGCTTTTTTGTTACCGGAAGCGTGCTGGTCGGGGATGTCAGTGTGGCCAATACGGCCCTGATTCCTTCCGTCGATGAGCAGGGAAGGCCGGTTCTCGGGTTTCAGTCGCTGAACCGGGTGCCGTATGTGGAGGTCGGCTATGGGATCGAGAACATCTTCAAAGTGCTGCGGATCGACGCCATCCACCGGCTAACTTACCGCAACAACCCGAACATCGCTACGTTCGGAATTAAATTT
The DNA here is from genome assembly GCF_003703975.1 of Larkinella soli. Classification (GTDB taxonomy): domain Bacteria; phylum Bacteroidota; class Bacteroidia; order Cytophagales; family Spirosomataceae; genus Larkinella; species Larkinella soli. The sequence continues at coordinate 370,595 of NZ_QTJY01000001.1, forward strand.
TCCGCCTGGGTCAATCTGTAAAAAAGCCACGGGCCGAAACCCGTGGCCCGATTCCTATACGATCAGTTGGGACGGGTTGATCCCCACCAGTTCAATTTCAAAAATCAACTCCTCCCCCGCCAGCGGATGATTGGCGTCGAGGGTGACCGAGGTATCGGTGACATTCCGGACAATGACCGGCACCACGCGCGGATTTCCGTCCTGGTGCATATTCAGCGTCGTTCCGATTTCCAGATCGATGTCGTCCGGAATCAGGGAACGATCGAATTCAAAGACCATATCGTCGCTGGCCGGGCCGTAAGCGTCTTCAACGGGAATCTGGACCGTTTTCGTTTCACCGACAGCCATACCCTTCACTCCTTCGTCGAAGCCTTTGATGACCATTCCGCTTCCAACCTGGAACTGCAACGGGTCGCGTCCGGACGAAGAATCGAAAACCGTCCCATTCGTTAATCTGCCGGTATAGTGCACCTGCACCGTATCCCCAGCTTTTGCCTGTGCCATAATAATTCAATTGTTTTCCAACAAAACTATCGAAACCGGTGGGAAGTCACTGATCAACCCTCTTTTTTTTACCTATAAGTCCCCAATTTTCGCCTTCCCTTCCGATTTTTTACTTACCGGTTGCCCATTCGGTTTCCTTTTGTAGCTTTAATGGAGGTTATAAACCCCAATTACGACCCTCCCATGCCCTCCCGTTATCAGGTTCTGTCCTTCCTGTTTTTTCTCTCCATCATCACCTATCTCGACCGGGTCTGCATTTCGGTAGTCGGCGTCCGGATGAAAAGCGATCTGGGCCTCTCCAACGAGCAGTTCGGCTGGGTCCTTGGGGCGTTTGCCCTGGCCTATTCCCTTTTCGAAATCCCGACCGGAGCGCTGGGCGACCGGCTGGGCCCGCGCCGGGTTCTGACCCGGATCGTCCTCTGGTGGTCGGCGTTCACGGCCCTGACCGGGACGGCCTCCAGCTACGTCTATCTCCTGGTGGTGCGGTTTCTTTTCGGCGTGGGGGAAGCCGGGGCCTATCCGAATAGTTCGATCGTGATTTCCCGCTGGTTCCCGGCGGTGGAAACCGGGCGGGCCCAGGCCTTTATCTGGGCCGCCGGACGGTTAGGTGGCGCCCTTTCTCCGCTGATCGTAGTGCCGGTTTCGGTAGCTTTCGGCTGGCGGGCTTCCTTCCTGGTTATGGGCGCCATCGGAGTGGTTTGGGCCATCGCGTGGTATCTCTGGTTCCGGGATTTCCCCCATGAGCGGAAAGGAATACCGGCCGAAGAACTCCGGCTCATCGAAGCGGGACGGCGGTTCAAGGCCCACGAACACCACCTCCCGTGGCGGGCTATCCTGCACAACCGGAACCTGTGGGCGGTCATGCTGATGTTCCACTTTTTCATGTATGGCTCCTTCTTCTTTTCTTCCTGGCTCCCGACCTATTTGCAGGAGGGCCGGCAGTTTTCGGAACAGCAAATGAAGCTGTTTGCCACCCTGCCGTTTTTTCTGGGTGCCATCGGCTGTTTTACGGGGGGATTTGCCAGTGATTATCTCGCGAAAAAGCGGGGCCTTCGGTTCGGCCGCCGGATGGTCGGACTGGTCGGGATGGGGCTGTCGAGCGGGATTATGCTGACGGCCGCCCTCACCGCCGACAATCAGACGGCGGCCTACCTGCTCGCCGTCGGCATGGCTTTCAAGGACCTCACCCTGCCGGTGGCATTCGCCGTCTGCGTCGACATCGGGAAAAGCCGCGCCGGCACGGTGGCCGGCTCAATGAACATGGCCGGTCAGCTGGGAGCTTTTTTCCTGGCGGTTCTGTTCGGCAAAATTGTCGACGCAACGGGGGATTACAATATGCCTCTATATTTCATCTCCTTTCTTCTTCTGTGCAGCAGCCTGTTATGGCTCGCCATCGATCCCGAAAAAAGCATCGAGCAGGAGGTGGCGGAAAAGGTTGCCGTATAAAAAAGCCGGGACGAAGCGAACCTTCGAACCCGGCGGAAATCCATGTATGAAAATCTTTAGTATGCCCGGGCAAAAACGACCCGCTTTTTCGACGGTTTCCCGGAATAGATACACGTCCCTTCTTCCTCCTCGCCCTGAAGCGGAATACAGCGGATGGTGGCTTTGGTTTCTTCCTTGATGGCTTCCTCGGTTTCGGAGGTTCCGTCCCAATGCGCCAGCAGGAAACCGCCTTTTTCGATCTGTTCCTTAAATTCCCTGTAGGTGTCCACTTTAAACGTGTTCTGCGAACGGAATTCCAGCGCTCTGGCGTAAATACTTTTTTGAATGTCGTCGAGCAGGTTTTTGATGTGATCGACCAGGCCGTCGAAGGAGACGGTTTCCTTGGTTTTCAGATCCCTCCGGGCAATTTCGACGGTGTTGTTTTCCAGATCCCGCAGGCCCATCGCCAGCCGGACCGGCACCCCCCGGAGTTCGTATTCGGCAAACTTCCAGCCGGGTTTGTTGGCGTCGCTGTTGTCGTATTTGACCGAAATACCGGCTTTCCGAAGGTCCTGCATCAGCGGTTTGATCTTATCCGTCAATTGGGCCAGCTGTTCATCATTCCGGAAAATCGGAACGATAACCACCTGAATGGGAGCCAGTTTCGGCGGCAGCACGAGGCCGTCGTCGTCCGAATGCGCCATGATGAGCGCCCCCATCAGCCGGGTGCTGACGCCCCAGGACGTCCCCCAGACATAATCCAGCTGGTTATCTTTCGTCAGGAACCGGACATCGAAGGCTTTGGCGAAGTTCTGCCCCAGGAAATGCGATGTGCCGGCCTGGAGGGCTTTCCCATCCTGCATCATGGCCTCGATACAAAGCGTTTCGTCGGCACCGGCAAACCGCTCATTCGGGGTTTTAGCTCCCCGGATCACCGGCATGGCCATCCATTCCTCGGCAAACCGGGCGTAGACCTCCAGCATCTGCTTCGTTTCGTCCATGGCTTCTTCAGCCGTGGCGTGGGCGGTGTGTCCTTCCTGCCAGAGAAACTCGGCGGTCCGGAGAAAAATACGGGTGCGCATCTCCCAGCGGACTACATTACACCACTGGTTGATGAGCAGCGGGAGGTCGCGGTACGACTGTATCCAGTTTTTGTAGGTACTCCAGATGACCGTCTCGGAGGTAGGCCGCACGATCAGTTCCTCCTCCAGTCTGGCCTCCGGGTCGACGACGACTCCGGAGCCGTCTTCGGCATTTTTCAGACGGTAGTGCGTTACTACGGCGCACTCCTTGGCAAACCCTTCCACGTGCGACGCTTCCTTGCTCAGGTAGGACTTCGGAATGAACAGCGGAAAGTAGGCGTTGGAATGCCCCGTTTCCTTGAACATATCGTCCAGGGCCCGCTGCATTTTTTCCCAGATGGAGAACCCGTACGGCTTGATGACCATGCACCCCCGAACGGCCGAATTCTCGGCCAGATCGGCTTTTTTTATCAATTCATTATACCACTCGGAATAATTTTCGCTGCGTGAGGGAATTGCTTTTGCCATAATTGACTGAAAAAATTTTCATTACAAATAAACCGTAATGAAGCATCGTGGGTCTAATACTTTGAGAAGGTTGCAAAGATAGGTTTTTCTGCTATATTTGTAATCAATCGGTCTTTTTTAGCGTTATATATAAGAGAAAGACCTATTCCCGTTGGACTCCTATCAGACAAGACCATGAAAGCAATTCGTACGTGGAAATACCTGACTCTGCTGGCCGTGGCCGGCTTCTGGGGCTGTAGTTCCAGTCGCCAGACGGCGCAGAATACGGGTGAGATAGATGACCTGTACGGCTCCTCGTCGGACGCTGTCGTTTATCAGAATACAAAATCGGACAGAAACAGCGGTAACGACCAGACCACCGAGCGGTTCGGCCGCCGGTCGACGGATCGGGACCTGCGAAACGCCAACCCTGATTACTACAATGAGGAGGAGGCCCGGCTGTTCAGCAATGACGAATATTACAGCGACGTAACCGCCCGGAAAGCGCAGCGCGGTCTCTCTCCCGATCCGGGATGGGACAGCCGTGCCAGCTACAACGACGGTTTCGCCAACGGCTACAATGCGGGTATGATGAACAACTCCTGGAACCGCTGGGGCTGGAACACTCCCTTCTACAGCGGCCTGAGCTTCGGCCTCGGTTTAGGTGCCTCTCCCTGGGGATGGAACAGCTGGCGGTCCGGATTCTACGATCCGTTCTGGGGTAGCTACGCCTACAATCCCTTCTATAGCCCGTTCAACAGTCCGTTTAATTATTACGGCGGATTTTATGACTACGGGTACGGCGGATTCTATAATCCCTACTATGGTGGTGGATGGGGCCGGCCGGTTCTTGTCGTCAATAACCCGAATATCGGAGCAGCCCGGGCCGTCAATTACGGCGCCCGCACCGGCGGCAGCCGCGATCGGTACAACGGCGATTTCGTCAATACGCCCCGCAGTTACAGTAACAATAACGGCGGCCGTCGTTCCGGCGAACTGAACAGCACTAATAATTCCGCCCGCACCGGTTCGGATACTTATTACAGCCGTCCGAACAACACGAACAGCGGCTCCTATGGCGCTGGACGTCAGAATAGCCGGGGTAGTGATTATTATTACGATGGATCGGCCAGCGGTGGGCGGGTCAGCAGCGGTGGCAGCACCTATACTCCGCCCAGCTATAACGCCCCGAGCCGTTCCAGTGCTGATTATTATTCGGCACCCCGGCAGAACAGCCGCGGCAGCTATACTCCGCCTTCGGACAACAGCGGTTCCCGGTATAGCGCTCCGCAGCAATCCCGGACGTATGAAGCTCCGAGCTACAGCCGTCCGAGCTACGAGGCTCCCCGGAGCAACACCTACTCGCAGCCTTCACAACCCAGCTACAGCGCACCTTCCAGTGGTGGCAGCCGTGGGGGTGGCGGAAGTTCAGGGGGTGGCGGCTACTCCGGTGGCGGTGGTGGCGGTTCGCGCGGACCCCGTTAACAGCAAAATCCCCGCCGGCGGGACGATTCCTCCGGCCAATATGATAAAAAAACCCCGTCAGTTGTTACAATTGGCGGGGTTTTTCGTTGTATAATCGTCCCGGTTGCTCAGTTTTACGATGAACGGTTTCACTGTTTTTTCCCGCTTCTTAAACCAACAGGCAGGATTCTGCATCTAAACCGCAAATCCGGACAATTCGAGAACCGGTATCCACGAATCCTTTTTAGCTCTACATCCTCTATGAGAAATAGTCTCTGCATTGTGGGGTTGCTTCTGACGGCAGGAGCAGCTTACGGCCAGGCGGACATTTACGCCGGCGACGCATTTCGCTATTCTGAAGTAACCCAAACCGGAACGGCTCGCTTCCGGGGCATTGGCGGGAACCATGCGGCCCTCGGGGGTGATGCCAGTGCCGTGTTCGGGAACCCGGCCGGTCTGGGCTTTTACAATCGTTCCGAGATCAGTTTCAGCCCCTCGTTGAACCTGATCAATACCCAGACCAACTACATCGGCAATTCGCTCTCCAACACCAAAGGCGTTCCGAACATAAGTCAATTCGGTCTGATCCTGGCCGGGAGCCGTCAGAACGAAAGCCGGCGCTGGAGACGCACCGCCCTCGGTATCACGTATAGCCGCCAGATCAGCTTCAGCAACAATTTCGTATTTCAGGGCCGCAACAACCGCAGTTCCATCGTCGATTCCTATATCGCCGACGCCAACGGCCGAAACCTGACCGGGGGCCAGATCGATGCCCAGTATAACAGCAATACGAATGAGGCAAACTTTCCGGCCGCAGCCGCCTACCAGCTGTTCCTGATCAACGGCACGCCCTCGGCCGGTAACCCGAACGAAACCGGGCCGCCGTATTTCCGGTATGACCCGACCGCCCCGACCGAGCAGCGGAATACCTTCTCCTCTACCGGGGGGCATTCGCTCTGGACACTGGCCTATGCCGGTAACCTCGACGACAAGCTGTATGTCGGGGCCTCGTTCAGCCTGGCTCATCTGCGCTACGACTTCGAGAACGTCTACAATGAAACCGTCATCGGCGGGCAGGTTTTCAACAGCCTTCGCCAGACCGATACCTTCACGGCCACCGGCAATGGGGTCAATGTAGCTTTAGGAGTTATTTACAAAGCGACCCCGGACGTTCAGATCGGGGCCTCGCTGACGACACCGACTTTCAGCCGGGTTCGCGAGTCATTCGAGCAGCGGCTTTCCGCCGACCCCCGGGATCCCAATCTGCCGATTACCCAAACCGAGGTGAATATCGTCCCGAATGATTTCGACTACAACCTGACCACGCCTTTGAGAGCGTCCGGCGGTCTGACGTATTTCCTGAATAAAGGCAAAATCGGCTTCATCACGGCCTCCGCCGACTATGTGGGCTATTCCGGGATGCGGGTAACAACCAAAACGTATGATGCCCAGGGAAACACGGATTTTAAAAACGATGTGAAGCAGGAAGTTCAGAACACCTATAAAAACGTGGTCAATTTCCGCGCCGGGGCTGAAATCCGGGCCGGCCTGCTTCGCGTTCGTGGGGGTGTTGCCTACCTGCCCGACCCGTACAAGCAGCAACTGAACAATATCGACCGCCAGAAACTTCTGATTTCGGGAGGGCTCGGGGTCCGGAGCGATCGGTTCTTTGCCGACGTCAGCGGGACCTACAACACGTTTAAATCCGCTTACACTCCGTATACGCTGCCGAATCCGTCGGATTTTGCTTCCGCCCAGATCGACACCCGGCTGACTAACATCACCCTGTCGATCGGTACATTTTTCTAATTAGCTCTTCTGATTCTTCAAAAAGCAAAAGCTCCGGCCTGTCGACCGGAGCTTTTGCTTTTTGAAGAATCAGGGTTCAACGCCCGACGCCGTTGCTTTCTTCTTCCTGCCATTGGAGCTGCTCCTCTTCCCTCCTGGTAGCCTGGGCCTTCAATTCCGCCAGCTTTTTCTTTCCGTAGGCAAACCGGGTGATGACGACGAACAGCACCGGCACGACGAAGATGGCCAGGGAGGTTGCGGCCAGCATTCCGCCGAACACGGTCCAGCCGATGGTTTTTCGAGCTACGGCTCCGGCACCGCTGGCAAAGACCAGCGGCAGCACGCCGAGGATAAAAGCCAGAGAGGTCATGATGATCGGCCGGAGACGGAGCCGCACGGCTTCCAGCGTAGCCGCCAGCACATCGACGCCCTTATCGACCCGCTCCTTGGCAAACTCCACGATCAGAATGGCGTTTTTGGCGGCCAGACCGATCAGGGTCACCAACCCGATCTGCGCATACACGTTATTACTCAGGCTGGGCAGCAGGGTAAGCGTCAGGATGGCCCCGAAGGCTCCGATCGGTACGGAAAGCAATACGGCAAACGGAACCGACCAGCTTTCATACAAGGCCGCCAGAAAAAGAAATACGAACAGAATGGATAACCCGAAGATATAGAAGGTACTGGAACCCGAACTGATTTCTTCCCGGCTCAGGCCCGAAAAGTCGTACCCATAGCCGGCCGGCAGGACCTTATCAGCCACCTCACGCAGAGCCTGAATAGCCTGTCCTGAACTGTAACCCGGTTTCGGGCTGCCGTTAACTTCTACCGAGCGGAACAAGTTGTAGTGTGAAATCAGCGGTGCGTTTTCAATGATTCTGGTAGTGATCAGCGTACTGAGCGGCACCATCGTCCCGGCGCGGTTGCGGACGTAATACCGGGAAAGCTGGTTGATATCCGACCGATAGGCCGTGTCGGCCTGCGCCACTACCCGGAACTTCCGGCCATATACGATGAAGTCGTTCACATACACACTGCCCAGGTACGTCTGAATGGTTGTGTAGACATCGCTTACGTTGACGCCCAGCTTTTTGCACTTTTCACGATCCACATCGACTTTAAAGGCCGGCGCCCGGGCGGTAAAGTAGGTGAACGCCCGCCCGATCTCCGGCCGTTTGTTGGCTTCGGCGATAAAATTCTGCACCACCCGGTCGAACGCCTTGACGTCGTCCGTACTCTCGCGCTGTTCGATCTCGAACGTAAAGCCGGCGGTTTGTCCGAGGCCCGGAATGGCCGGTGGCGGGATCACCACGACGCTGGCTTCCTTGATACTCGACAATTCCCGCTGCAATTTGACTACCACCGAGTCGATCTGAACGGATTTATCTTTCCGCTCGCTCCAGGGTTTCAGCTGCGTGAATACCGTCCCGCTGTTCGATTTGCTGGAAAAGGTCACCGCGTTCAGTCCGCCGAGAGCCGAAAAGTGAGCCACGTAAGGCTGTGCCTTCAGGATATTCATGACCCGGTTCAAAACCGCCAGGCTTCGGGTGGTGGAAGCGGCTTCCGGAATTTCATAGGTAATGATCACCCGGCCTTCGTCTTCCGTCGGAATAAAGCCGGTCGGTTTGGACTTGAACATCAGCCCGGTTCCGACAAACAGGCAGGCCAGCAGCACCAGCACCAACGGTGCCATCCGGATCAGCCGATTCACCCCGCCCGCATAGGAATTGGAGGTCCGGTCGAACCACCGGTTGAATTTGAAAAAGAACCGGTTCAGCCCCCGGGACTTTTCGTTCGTCTCCGCCGGCCGGAGCATCAGCGAGCAGAGCGCCGGGGTCAGGGAAAGGGCTACGAAGGCCGAAATCAGAACCGAGATGGCAATGGTAATGGCGAACTGCTGATAAAGCCGCCCCACGATACCGGGTATGAACCCGACCGGCACGAAAACCGCAGCCAGGATCAGAGCGATGGCGATTACCGGCCCTGCAATATCCTTCATGGCCTTTCGGGTCGCTTCCCGGGCCGAAAGCTTTTCGTGGTCGATGTAGTGCTGCACGGCTTCCACCACGACGATCGCGTCGTCCACGACGATCCCGATTGCCAGCACGAACCCGAACATCGTCAGGGTATTGATCGTAAACCCGAGCGGAATGAACAGGGCAAAGGTGCCGAGGATCGAAACCGGAATGGCCAGTACGGGAATCAGCGTGGCCCGCCAGTTCTGAAGGAACAGGAATACCACGATCACGACCAGCCCCAGAGCCTCCAGCAGCGTTTTCACCACCTCATCGACCGACACCTGCACCACTGAAACCGATTCGAACGGTACGACATAATCGACGTCTTTCGGAAAGGATTTTTTCAGTTCGTCCATCGCGGCATACACGCCTTTTGCGGTGGAGAGGGCGTTACTACCGGGAAGCTGATAAAGCAACAGGTAGGCCGCCCGGTTGCCGTCGACAAACGAGTTGCTGACGTAACTGAACTTGCCTAACTGGACTCGTGCCACGTCTTTCAGGTAAACGATGGAACCGTCTTCGGGCTTACTGCGCACGATGATGTCCCGGAATTCGTCCTCCTTACTCAGGCGGCTATTCGTGAACACCGTATATTCAAATGCCTGCGAATTCGGCTGCGGGGGGGCGCCGACCGAACCGGCCGCCACCTGGAGGTTCTGCTCCTGAAGGGCCGCCACCACATCGCCGGGCGTCATGCCCAGTTGGGCCAGCTTGTCGGGTTGGAGCCAGATTCGCATACTGAAGTCGTCGGCCCGGGAAAAAATGTCGCCGACGCCGGGGACCCGCAACAGAGCGTCCCGGATGAAGATGTTGGCGTAGTTGTCCAGAAAGGACACGTTGTGGGTGCCTTTCGGAGAATAAATCGCCACCAGCATGAAAAGGCTCGGGTTCCGCTTCCTGACCGTCAGACCCAGGCGAGAAACCTCCTGCGGCAGCTGGGGTTGAGCGATTCCGACCCGGTTCTGAACATCGAGAGCCGCAATGTTGACGTCGGTTCCGACATTGAACGTCACGTTCATGGTCATCCGGCCGTCGCTCGTACTGTTACTTTGCAGGTACAGCATATTCGGCGTCCCGTTGACCTGCGTTTCAATGGGGGTAGCCACGGTTTGCTCCACGGTCTGGGCATCCGCTCCGGTATATACCCCGCTCACCTGCACCACGGGGGGCGTAATGTCCGGGTACTGACTAACGGGAAGGTTTAGAATCGCCAGGACGCCCACCAGGACGATGACGAGCGAAATGACGATAGCCGTTACCGGCCGGTTTATGAACGTATCGGCAAACATAGTTAATGGAATTTATCGGGTTGGAGCAGCCGGGTTCTGCGGTCCCGCCGTGCCGGCCTGCGCCACGGCTGCCGAGTCGGGCACGACCCGCACCACAGCGCCTTCCCTAAGTTTTTGAATCCCTTCGGTTACGATTTTTTCTCCCTCACGAAGCCCATCCTTCACAATCACGTTAGCGCCGATTCGATTTCCGAGCGACACCTTTTTCTGGGTCACCTTACTGCTGTCGCCCACGACGTAGACAAAAAACTCACTCATTTGCTCGGTTACCGCCTTGTACGGAATCAGCAGCCGACGGCCCGATTCGTTGTTCAGCACCCGGACATTCCCGTTCATCCCCGCTTTCAGGACTTTCTGGGGGTTCGGAAAAAACAATCGAACCTTCAGCGTACCGGTTTGCGGGTCCACCGCCCGGTCGATAATACCGACTTTTCCGGAAGCCTTGAAGGGCGTCCCTCCCGGTGTTACGAAAATAAACGTCGAATCACGCGGTCCGCCGGATCGGTTCTGCAACAGGACGAAACGCGAAATATCGGTTTCATCCACGGATATATCGATCGCAATCGGATCGTCGGAGGAAAGGGTGTTGAGCAAAGTCTGGCCCGGCGACACGGCCGCCCCCAGTTTCACCTGCGAAATTCCAATCGTTCCGGTGAAGGGAGCGATAATGGTCGAATATTTCAGATTTGTGGATACCCGGGTAGCGTTGGCCCGCGCAGCCGCCACCTGCATTTTGGCAGACTGTAAAGCGGCCTCGGCGTTGTCGACGGTCTGTCGGGCAATGGCGTCTTCCTTAGCCAGCGTCCGGTACCGTTCGGCGTCCTTCTCGGCCCGGTTCAGGTTGGCCAGCGCCACGTTCACGTTGGCGACGGCCTCGTCATAATTCGCCTGATATTGCTGACGGTCAATCTCATACAGCTTCTGGCCCTTACTCACGGTTTGCCCCTCCCGGAAAAAAATGCCGGTGATATAGCCCGAAACCTGCGGATAAATCTCCACCTGATTTAAGGCCGTGACGGTGGCCGGATATTCATCATAATAAACCGCCGTCCCTTCCTGAGCTACCGAGATGGCGACCGGAGTCGGCGGTGGCGGTCCCTGCTGAGCCTGCTGGTTCTTACCCCCGCAGGCCGACAGGAAAACGATCAACCCGAGCGAATAAAAAAGCGTACTCCTTTCGATTTTCATCGGTGATATGGATTCGTGTTTCACGGTTAAAATTGGATGGCGCCCAACGTTCGCTGGACGTCCAGCTTGCTTTCCAGCACCTGGTAAAGCGCGTTAAAATAAGTTAGCTGGGTGGTTCTAAGGTCGGTTTCGGCCACGATGACGTCCAGATAAGCCCGCACTCCCGTCCGGTATTGAAGCTGAATGACGTGGTAAACGTCCCGGGCCAGTTCCAGGTTCTCCTCCAGCGCCCGGTAATTTGCTAGGCTGGCTTTGTAATTAGCCAGCGCCTGGGCATATTCCGCACTGACGGCGTTGGTCAGATTGGTCAGGTCCCACTGAAGCCGCTGCAAACGCAGCTCGGCCAGCCGGGATTCCTGAATCCGCCGACCGCCCTGATAAATGGGCAGCGTCAGCGAAAGCCCGACCAGCGAGTTAGGAAAACTGCGGCTGTAAAGACGGGCAAATTCATTATTCTGGAAAACAAAGTTATAATTGGCGGAAGCCGAAACCGAGGGCAAATACGCCCACCGGTTATATAAAACGTTGGCATTGAGAAGGCTCTGCTGGGTTTTCAGCAATTGAAACTCAATCCGGTTTTCCGGATTGACGACCTGGCTGGTATCGATCGCGATCTCCCGTACCAACTGGAGCGTATCGTAGGTTAAAGTCAGACTTCCGTTGGTCGGGTAGCCCATCAACTGCTTCAGATACTGTGATTTAGCGCCAACCTGTTCCGAATACAGCTTCTGCTGCGCTCTGGAATTGTTCAGGGCAATGGAGGCCCGCTTGTAGTCGGTTCGGTCCACAATCCCGCTTTTATATTGGTTGAAGGCATCTTTCAGGCTTCTTTCCAGCCGGATAATGTCTTCCTTCAGGATATCGACCTGTTTCTGGGTAAGAATGACATCATAAAAAGCCTTACTGACATCGACGGTCACATTGATCTGGTTATTGACCCGGTTCTGCCGGGCCTGCTGCCGGTAGGTATCGGCGGTCCGGGTGGCGATCAGCACATCCCGGTTGAAGAGATTCTGGCTTAGTCCGAACGAAACGGTAGAGAGATTAGAAACGCTCGTCGCCACCGGAATCCGCTCGCCGGAACCCGGATTGCTCAGATTGGGAAACAGCGCAATCGGTTGTCTTAGATAATGCTGGATGGAATAAGAACTGCTGATTTGCGGATACCAGTTTGATAAGGCACTCCGGATGGACCGTTCCGCAATCGCTTCGTCGATTTCCGACTGCCGAATAAGTGGCTGGTGCTGAAGGGCATACTGAATGCAGGCCTGCAGAGTAGCCTGCGCAAGGGTTGAATCGGAACGCGGTTGTGCAAAAGAAAAGACAGGCCAGCAACTAACGAAGCAAGCAAGCAGGTACTTAATGGCTGTTCTCATAAAAAAGTCGGGCACCTGACCGTTCCGGGTCGTATTTTTCTAAGCCGGAATTGACAAGGCAAACTGTTTTTTATACACAATGAATCTTTTAAATGGTTCCTTGTCAGCCGAAAAGATTCTGCTTTCGTTATCGAAAGGCACGTTTCGGCGGTTGAAATCCGGGATTCGGGGTATAAAAACTTCAGCTTAAAGAAGCGGCTTTACCTGTTGCAGCAACGCATCGACGTCGGTATCTCCCCGGATGATCAGATCGGCCTGGGAATAAAACGGCTGCCGGTCGCGGCACCGGGTACGCAGGTTTTCCAGAAGAGCCGGGTCCAGCTGACTAAACAGGGGCCGGTCGTCGGCCGCATGGCGCAGCATGCGCTCCACCAGCCGTTCGGGCGGTACGTCGAGAAAGATGCTCAGGCCGGCGGCCCGGATGTAGGCCATATTGTCGTGAAAGCAGGGCATACCGCCCCCGGTGGCCACCACCAGCCCACAGCCGGGGCGGATGGTTCTCAGAATGCGGCTTTCCACCTCCCGGAAATAGGACTCTCCCCGGTCGCGGAAAATGTCGCTGATGGGGCGGCCGCCTTCTTCCCGGATGATAAGCTTATCGGTATCCACAAAGCGGTAACCCAACCGACGGGCCAGGCGTTTCCCCAGCGTACTTTTGCCGGAGGACGGCATTCCGACGAGAAAGATATTTTTCAAGAGGCAGGATTAGTTGATCCGTTGCAGAACGTCTTCCGGGTCCGGCGTGTCGTTATGGTGCCATTTCCCTTTCACGACCCCGTCGCTGATCAGCCAGAGGCCCGGATTCGAACGAACGATGGTTTTCAGAACGGTAGCGTCGGCCTTGTACACCGGCACGGCCAGCTGGTATTCGTGCCGGAACCGGTTGATTTCATCATCACTCAGGGAGGTTAGGATCAGTGGAATGACGTTTTGTTTCTCCACCCCCTTCAGCAGTTTCCGGATGGAGGGCATATCGCCGAAACTGAGGTCATCCACCTCCCGGACGATCAGCATCAGCTTGTTCCCTTTAAATGATTCCTGTGTGAAGTCCCCCTCATCGTTCCAGATACGGTAGTCGGTAATTTTCGGTTTGGCCGACTCGTTCAGCAAAATCATTTCCTTAAAATGGTAGGCCGTGTCGGTAGGGTATTTGTCCAGCTCCTGGGTCACCCCGCCTTTTTCCATGATGTACGAATACCGCAAAGGCTCCGACGGCTGCATCTGGGTCGGTATGCTCTTCCCGACGGCATAGGGAAGCAGATCGAGCGGGGGCAGGTGCCGGATCGCATAGACACCGATACCGATGGAAAGCACGGCCGACAGCCCCACCCAGAAGCTTGTCCGGGCGTTGCGGAAGGCGTTGCGTTTCCACAGGATCACCAGAATCAGCACCAGCAGGACCACGTCCTTGGAAAAGGAAGTCCAGGGTTTCAGTTTGATGGCATCCCCGAAACATCCACAGTCGGTCACCTTATTGAAATAGGCCGAATAAAAGGTCAGGAAGGTAAAGAAAAGGATAAGGCCGAGAAGGATCCACGACGTCTGCTTCAGCCGATAGGAAACCAGTAAGGCCACCCCGAGAACCACTTCGGCGGCACAGAAAAATACCGACAGGATCAGCGTATAGGGAATGAGTCCGTGGAAAAATCCCGCCATGGAGGGCAGATCCAGGGCAAATACCTCGAAGTACTCGGTCAGTTTGATCTGGGTCCCGACCGGATCATTGATCTTGATCAGGCCCGAAAAGATGAAGATCACCCCAACGATGATGCGGGCGATCTGGGCGATCAGGCCCGGACCGGATGCGCGGGCACGGATTCTTGTTTCACCTGCCGTACTTGTATTCATGCGTTTATGGATTCGGCTACGCCTAATTTTATCAGACAGAAAACTGCGTAATTGATCATGTCCATGTAATTGGCGTCGACGCCTTCGGAAATCAGGGTCCGCCCCAGGTTGTCCTCGATCTGCTTCGTCCGCAGCAATTTCATTAAGATTATGTCCGTCATCGAATTGACCCGCATCTCGCGCCAGGCTTCCCCGTAATCGTGATTCTTGGCAAACAGCAGGTCCATCACCCGATTGACCTGAAGGTCGTACAATTCGCTCAGTTCCTCCCCCGAGAACTCCATCTGGTCGCTGTCGGCCAGTTCCAGTTGAATCAGAGCCATCACGCAGTAGTTGATGATCCCCATGAATTCCGATACGACGCCTTCCTGGACCCGCTGTGTTCCACGCTCCTGGATGGTTCGGATTCGCTGGGCCTTAATGTAAATCTGGTCGGTGATGGAAGGCAGCCGAAGCACGCGCCAGGCCGTGCCGTAATCTTTATTCTTTTTCTGAAAAACCTCTTTGCAGAGTTGGATGACTTGCCGATATTGAGCTTCGGTTTGGGTCATAAACGGTTGGATCGAGTCAAATTAATGCCGAAAGTTACGAAAAAAACGCTCAATCTCCGGGGAAAAATTCTCGACCTGACGGTCCCGAAGGTCATGGGCATTTTGAACATTACGCCTGATTCCTTCTACGCCGGAAGCCGTACGTTTTCGGTGGAAAGCGCCGTGGAACAGGCCGGCCGGATGCTTTCGGAGGGGGCCACGTTCCTGGACCTCGGCGGGTATTCGACCCGGCCGGGTGCGGGGCCGGTCAGCCCGGAAGAGGAGGCCGACCGGGTGCTGCCGGTGATCGAAGCGATCCGGCGCGGTTTTCCGGAGGCCTGGATTTCGGTCGATACGTTTCGGGCACCGGTGGCCCGCCAGGCCGTGGAAGCCGGGGCAGTGATGATCAACGACGTTTCCGGCGGTAGCCTCGATCCCGGTATGTTTGCCACGGTGGCGGCTCTGGATGTCCCCTATGTTCTGATGCATATGCGGGGAACCCCTCAAACCATGACCGCTCTGACCGATTACCACGATCTGATTCCGGATATCTTGCTGGAGCTTCAGAACCGGGTATCCGCTCTGGAGCAGCTGGGTTTGAAAGACATCGTTGTCGATCCCGGGTTCGGATTTGCCAAAACCGCCCGCCAGAATTTCGAGCTGCTGAACGGGCTGGAGGCCTTCCGGATGTTTGGGTCTCCCCTGCTGGTCGGACTGTCGCGGAAATCGAGCATCTGGCGGACGCTCGGTATCACGGCCGAAGAAGCCCTGAACGGCACGACCGTCCTGAATACCCTTGCCCTGACCAAAGGAGCCGACCTTCTTCGCGTCCATGACGTACGGGAAGCCGTCGAAGCCATTACCTTGCTGACCGCCTGCCAGGCCCTGCCCACCGGCTAAACCACCTGACCGGCAAATTGATGATGAATCCAACGCTTGTATGAAAATCGGTTTTCTCGATATTGAATGGGTCGATGTTCTGGACGTTCTGCTTCTGGCCTTCCTCCTGTACCAGATTTATTACCTTGTCAAAGGCACCATTGCCAGCCGCATCTTCCTGGGTTACCTACTCGTTTACCTGCTGTTTCTGGTCGCCAAAGCGGTTGGTCTTGAGCTGCTTACCACCATTCTCGGGTATTTCATCAGCGTGGGTGCCCTGGCTCTGATCATCATTTTCCAGCAGGAAATCCGGCGGTTTCTCCTGATCATCGGGAAATCGACCAACGTGGCCAATAGCCGCCTTTTCCGCCGTTGGATCGGCCAGCCCGAGGTGGCTGAACCGGCAACACCCCTGCGGCCGATTGTGGATGCCTGCAAAGCCATGGCGGCCGAGTTTACGGGCGGGCTGGTCGTGGTGGGGAAGAACGACGAACTGGAAAAGTTTATCCAGTCGGGCGACGCCCTCGACGCGATCATTTCCAAACGGCTCCTGCTCTCGATAGCGGGTCAGTACAGTCCCCTGCGGGATGGGGCCGTCATCATCACCGACGGCCGGGTCCGGGCGGCTCGCTGCATACTCCCGGTTTCCGATAATGATGAACTGTCTACAACCACCGGTTTTCGCCACCGGGCGGCCCTGGGCATCAGTGAGGTCACCGACGCGGCCGCCGTAGCCATTTCGGAAGAGACCGGCCGGATTTCGCTTGCCATCGACGGTGAACTGTTCCCAAATCTTTCTTCCTCCGAACTGGAAGAAAGACTTCGTGTATACCTGTTTGAACCGGCCCGGGCCCGCAAACGGGAAGGGGGAAAAGACACGCCCGTTACGTAGAATTCACACACTGGTAATAGGATGGTCATTGTCTGTTAATGGCTATTCGTTTCTTTAGCTCTCGAATTGGGCCGTAGGATAATTAAAAGAACCGGTACCTAAGCAAATGATACCGATTTTATTTAATTTGTCTAAACAATCAGCGACCCGACTGATTATCATACTACAATACAAGCGATTTCACGGTACAACAAACGCCATGCTAACCCAGTATGAATACAGTTTACTGCCTCTGACGATGAAAGCCGACCTTCTCTGGCGGCACGGCAGGCATTTATTGAATCGTCAGTTGACTCCGTTCGTTGTTAGCCTGTATTCGGTAGGCGACTTTTTTGTCGAAGCCTATTTTGTTGAAAGCGAGTATTATAACAACAGTCACGAACTTCAGGATCTTCACTCCTTCTGCAGCGACGATCTGCAAAAACTGCGTCGGCCGCATCCTTTTGAACCGTATCTCGACCAAATCGACCTTCGTTTACTGATTGGTGCCTGATTACCGTCGAACGGTCCATTCGAGGTCTTTCCGGAGTCTGATTTGAATTGCGGTGGTGCTCCGGTAAAGTTTACCCCGGTCGGCGGACAGAGAAATGTCTGCCTGTGTCGTGCCAAACAGCTTCACCGGACCTCCGGCCGAACACCAGAGCGAAACCTGCCGAACCGGTTTTTGAAAGGGAGCCGGATACGTCCCCCAATTTTCGCTGACTGAAACCTTTAACCGAATGCCGTAGCGGTTTTTGTAAAAGCCTTCCAGTCCGAGGTGAAATACTTTCACCCGGTTATTGTTGAAAAATCCGGTCTTTCCACGGGTCTGGTAGCGGGGCAGTTCCGCCCGGCTGTCGGCGGCCGGGGTCATAAATGGCGTCCCAATCGCCTGCCCGCCGTATGACCAGCCGTCAATATATTGGGAATGGTTGAAATAGTTGTCTGCTCCTCGTTCCCAATCCTTGTCCCCGAACTTTGGTCCGCCCTGGCTTTTCGTATGGAGAAAATCCAGCACGATACTTTTGATCTGCCAAAGCTTAGATGCAGACCGGAGGTTCCTTAGCCGGATGCCGTTCAGACCGTCGGCAATGTTGATGAGATAATACAGCGATCCATCTTCGTATATACTCTGACGGTACAGGAAAAGGGAAAAGGAACCCAGGTCGGCCTCGATGCCGAGATCGATCGTGCCCAGATGATTTCCGATGCGGTTGTACCGGTCCACGAAGCTGTAGCGGGCGGTATCGACGGTTTTATCGTACCCGAGTGATGCACCGGTTACGACGTTTACATAATCCGGAAATCGGTCCGGAAACCGTCCTCGTTTAATGATGGTGGTGTCTTGTAAAACGTCACTGCGGCCGCCCCATTGCACCTGGTGGTTGAAACCGGCATAAAACCGGACCGGCCAGCCGGGAGGACTGAGCCGTCCATACAACGTTTTTCGATGCAGGTAGGAATGGGTTACTGGACCGAGGTTATTGAACCAACCGTGGCTGAAACTCCCCTGAATCGATAGGATGCCGGCCGTGAAGGGAACGGGAGTAAAGGCGGGAATCGACACCTGAAGCTGCGGAATGGGAAGGGCGTTTCCGGACCAGATGAAAGCCCCTGTACCGAGGGAGGTGTCGGCCAGTCCGATGGTCTCCTTCCGGCGACCGAGAACTATTTCCAGTCGACCATACCCGGCTTTCACATAAGCCTCCGGAATGACGGCTCTTCCCCCATTTGCGGCCGAAGCAGCCACCTCAAAACCGTACCCCCAGCCGGCCCACCGGGTTTTTCCCCGGATGAACCGGGCCGGTTTGGTAATGTCGAACCGGTTATCTACCTGAAATCCGGCCCGAACCAGTCCGAAAGGAATACGTTAAGGAATGATACCGTATTGTCGGGCTTTCATCCAGAAAGGGGTTCGGTGGCCGGTTCCGCCGGATGCGGTCGTTTCCGCAAAGACTCCAACGGCCCGGATCTGCCGGGGCTGTACCGAATCCGGTAAACCCTGCCCGGCTGTTCCAACACCCGAAAATACCGAAGCGACCAAAACTACCCCGAAGATGTTCACGAACCGGACCGAATTTAAAGGTTTGAAGAGCCGACCCTGTTTAGACGAAAATGGTCACGGTAAGTAATGCGGTCCGGTTAAATTTTTAAGCATAAAAAAGTCTGTCATTCCGCAACCCTCCCTTTCAGAGCGGATTGCGAAACGACAGACGATCAACGGCTTTTGAACGATCAGGCCTGTTTTGCCGACAGGTTGCCTGTAGCGACTTCCGCCAGGGAATCCGCACCGATCAGCTTCTTGTACAGCGTCAGGGCCTGGGCCACCACCTGGTCCATGTTGTAGTAGCGGTAGGTCCCGAGCCGGCCTACGAAGTGGACGTTATCCTGCTGATCGGCCAGTTGTTTGTATTTCCGGTACAGCTCGGCGTTTTCCGGCTGCGGCACCGGATAGTAGGGATCGCCTTCCGACTGGGGATACTCGAAGGTAATGCTGGTTTTGGTCGGATGTTCCTGGCCGGTCAGATGCTTATATTCCGTAACCCGGGTGTAATCATGGTCGTTCGGGTAGTTGACCACGGCCACCGACTGATGCCACTCCTCGTTAAGGGTCTGGTGTTCAAACCGGAGAGACCGATACGGGAGTTTTCCGAAGCAGTGGTCGAAATATTCGTCCACCGGACCGGTATAAATTAGTTTGGAAAAGGAAATCTGGTCCTTCACTTCCCTGAAATCGGTACCCAGCTTCAGCTCGATGTTCGGATGGTTGAGCATATTCTCGAACATCTTCGTAAACCCGTGCAGCGGCATGAACTGAAACTCATCCCCAAAATACCGGTCGTCGCGGTTGGTGCGGGTGGGGATGCGGGAGGTAACCGATTTGTCCAGTTCGGAAGGATATACGCCCCACTGTTTCTTGGTGTAATTCTTGAAAAATTTCTCGTAAAGGTCACGACCCACCTGACTGACCACGACGTCTTCGGAAGTCTTGATATCGTCGATCGGTTCTCCGACCGTCTTGAAATATTCAGCCAGTTCCTCGGACGTAAAATTGTGTCCGTACAGCTTGTTCACCGTATCCAGGTTAATCGGAATGGGCAATAGCTGACCCTCCACGGATGCCAGTACCCGGTGTTCATAAGGCCGCCATTCGGTAAACTGAGAAAGGTAGGCAAACACCTCCGGCGAATTGGTGTGGAAGATATGCGGGCCGTAGAGGTGAATCAGGATACCGTCTTCATTGTAATAATCGTAGGCGTTTCCGCCGATGTGGGGGCGTTTGTCAATAACCAGAACCTTCTTTCCGGACTGGCTGGCCAAACGTTCGGCCAGCACACTTCCGGCGTATCCGGCTCCGACAATGGCAAAGTCGTAATGCTGCATAGAAAGGCTAAATATGTTTTAGGTGTTAAAAGTACGATTTTTATGTTTTCCCTCACTTGAGCGATTTTACCAGAAGGGGTGCCTTCACCAACTGATGAATCGAACTCCAGGTCTGATCCCAGGAGGTCGTCGCCAGGAAAGCGTCCACCTCGGCCAGCCACAGTTCGCGGGCCGGTCGGGTCGTGTTGAGGGCCGTTTCAATCGCCTTCTCAAACGCTTCGGCCGTATCGGCGATCGCCACCAGACCATTTTCCTCGTAGGGACGGATAACGTCTCGGATCGGAGTCGACACCACGGGTTTGCCGGCGGCCAGGTATTCGGGCGTTTTGGTCGGACTGATGAAGCGCGTCGATTCGTTGATGGCGAAAGGAAGCATCGCTACGTCCCAATGGCAAACGTAAGATGGCAGTTCCTGATAAGATTTCATACCCAGGTAGTGGATATTTTTAGCTTTCGGTAAGCAGTCCGGGCAGATTTTCACCACGGGACCAATCAGGACTAGCTGCCAGTCGGGCCGACGCCCGGCCAGTTCCGCCACCAGGTCAATATCGAAACGTTCGTCGATGACGCCGAAGAAACCCAGACGGGGACCCTCAATGGGGCGCTGGTCGGTCGGGTCGGGCAACGGCTGACGCGCCTTGCCGAAGTGGGCCCGGTCGATGCTGCTCGGGAAAGGGTGAATATTCTTGTGGCGGTGTTTGCGGGCTTCGTACAGACTCTGGCCCCCGGTCAGCACCACGTCGGCCATTTCCAGCAGACGTTCTTCCTGCTCGACCAGCTGGGGAGGGGCCCCCCGGAATGCCGACAGCTCGTCCATGCAGTCATACACGGTCACGGCCGGGCTCAGATGGTCGGAGAAAGGCATCGCCATCGGGGTATAATACCAGGAGATATGCTCTGAAATACCGGCCTGATCTATCATCTGGTCGACCAGTTTCCGCAGGTGTTCGTGCCGATCCTGATCCGAAAGGTCACAGGGAAGGTGCGGAATGACTTGCCATACGTTCTCCCCTACCCTCCGGTTTTCGATCCGGAAGGTATTATCCATAATCGGCTCCTCGAAGAAGAAGATACGCCAATGCCGCGAGGCCCGCGTCATCAGGTGCTGAGGCCGTTGAAATACGAAATCCCAGCGGAGGTGTGAAAAACAGATCAGGTCACACACATTCCGTTTCGCCTTGCCGAACCCTTCCACCGGTGTCCGATCCGCTACGGGATTTTCTTTTGGAATTTTTTCCTTTGCCGCGGGAGTTTCCGTCACTTTGGCAATCACTCCAACAGGTTCATTGTTGACGCGCTCATCCATACACTTTAATATAAAGATGTTAATAAATAAATATATTATAGCCGACTGTACTACCTGTCGTATCGATTACACAGGAATTTGACGATCAACGAGTGACCTAATCCGGATAGAGTGCGGTTTCTGAAAAAGAATCCGACTTATCCATGCGCCTGAAGTAAGAAGGTGTGCCGGTGTATACCGTATATAACTAATGAAAAGGGCAGACTGTTAGGCAAAAACGGCAGTAAATGATCGAATGGTCTTGCTAAGGGAGAAGATACTTTCGCCGTACTTCATTGATGAGAAATTTCTTCCTCGTAGTAAAACTCTCAGGATGAAGTTGTTCAAATTCAATTTTCCATTCTCTGAACCGCCCCGGTTCTTGCTGCCGAAACTTGTGTTCGTCAATTTTTTTCGTGATCAGATAGTCCTCGAAACTCATGGAATTACCGCCTTTGACTGACAAAATGTCGCAACTTTCGGTCCGAGCGACATTGGTACGGGGTTTGGCAAAGTTGCATTTACAACTAAAACGTTCCGAAAATGGATTTACATTGGATTACTGATACCGGCTCGGAACCGATTCCGGCCGGACTCTCCGCTCAGGACGCCCCTTTGCTGGACGCCTATTCCAATACGGTGGTAAATGTAGCGAAAAAAGTCAGCCAGTCGGTGGTGCAGATCAAAGTCAGCGGCCGACGTCCGGAAGGCCGGCCGAACGACCGTCGGCGGAGTCCCGGGGACGGCGGCACCGGTTCCGGGTTCGTCATCTCGTCGGACGGTTACGTGATTACCAACAATCACGTCGTGGCCGGGGCCTCCCGGATCGAGGTGGCTCTGCCTGACGGCCGGGAATTTGAAGCGACTCTGATCGGCCGTGACCCTGCAACGGATATCGCCGTCATTAAAATTTATGGTGACGGGCTGAAAGGCATCCACTTTGCCGACTCCAAACTGGTGCAGGTGGGCCAGATCGCCATCGCGGTCGGGAATCCTTACGGCTTTCAGTATTCGGTTACGGCGGGGGTAGTCAGCGCCCTCGGCCGGACGCTCCGCTCCGAATCCGGCCGCCTGATCGACGACGTCATTCAAACCGATGCCTCGCTGAATCCGGGTAATTCCGGCGGGCCGCTGGTCAACTCACAGGGCGACGTGATCGGGGTCAATACGGCCGTTATTCTTCCGGCGCAGGGCATCTGCTTCGCGGTTTCCTCCAACCTGACGGCGCTGGTCGCCGGCAAACTGATCATGCACGGACGGGTTCGCCGGGGGTACCTGGGCATCTCCGGCCAGCTCATCAATCTGACGGAGCGAATCCGGCAATATAACCAGCTGACGGCCCGAACCGGCGTTCTGGTGGCCGGAATCGAACCGGACGGCGTCGCCTACAACACCGAATTCCTCCAGGGAGATATTATCGTGGAATTCGACGGGCAGCCGGTGGCTTCGGTGGACGACCTTCATCGCCTGCTAACGGAGGAGACTATAGGTCGCCCGGTAACCGTCACCCTCCTTCGCGAAAACTTCCGCCGGCCGATTCGGGTAGTGCCGGGGGAATTGAAGTGAGGTTGGGGAGTTTGGGGGTTGGGAAGTGGAGGAGTTTTTGAGTTTAGGTGTTTGGGGCGTTAAGAGTTCGATTGTCTGGAGGTAGTTTAGTGAAAAGTTCCGCTCCTTCCGACCGGTTTTTGTCCTCCCGACGAAGGAGGGATCTCGGGCTTCGGCGCTCGGTCAGATGGGTCATTCAGCCACAAGGTCCCTCCTTCGTCGGGAGGACAAAGGCCGCTCGGTTTCCTATTCTTCCATGAATCTCTCCTCCCCAACTCTTAAACTCCTATACTCCCAAACACCTAAACCCTAACCCCTCAACTTCCTTCATTGAAAAAAACCTCCAGCCCGTCTTTTCCGGCGACGATGATGTCCAGGCGGCCGGTGCCGCGCAGGTCGACCAGCTGAAAAAAGATACCGGTGCCTTTTCCTTCGCCGGCCGGACCGTAGGAAATCGTGTGCTGGACGAACTTTTTGCCATCCCAGGTAAAGTAATACAGGCCCACGTCGTCGTTGGCGCCGGGGTCATTGTCATTGTGGGCCCGGAACCGCTTCCCGGTGATGAGTTCCGGTTTTTTATCGCCGTCGATGTCCGCCCATTCCATGACGTGGTACTGAGATGCCTTTTCGTCGATGATGTGCTTTTTCCATCCCCGCTTTCCGCCTTCCGTCGTCTGTTCGTACCAGTGGAGGCCGTAGCCGTGTCCCTGGCCCACGATCAGGTCATTCCGCCGGTCGCCGTTGACGTCTACCACCAGAATCGGAACACTGGCCGTTCCTAATTCAAATTCATTGTGGAGCGGCCAGGGGCCTTTTTCCCGGTCGGCGGGGGCTTCGAGCCAGCCTTTGCTGACGATAAAATCACCCCGGCCGTCGCCGTTCACGTCCCCAAAGCCCAGCCCGTGGTCCTGGGTCGGGGCCACGTTGACCTGCCGGAAAGTTCCCCCTTTCTCGTGCTTGAAATACTTGAGCGGGTGGCCAGGGTTATTCGGGACGATCTCGATGACGCCGTCACCGTCGACGTCCCAGGACCGCGTGGTTTCCACGTTTCCCACTTTGGCAATGTCATGGTTTTTCCACTCTCCGTCCTTGCCCGGGTTTTCGAGCCAGCGAAGCATCTGTCCGAACCAGCCACCCGTGACGACGTCCATATGGCCGTCGCCGTTCACATCCATCGGAATAGTTGAAAAATCGTCGTAATACTGGTCGAAACGCTTCTGGTTGCCGATCAGGTGGCGCTTCCGGAACCGGGTTTTCGGGTCCGGTCCGTTTTCATACCAGAAATCACCGGAGAGCAGATCCGGGCGGCCGTCCTTGTTGGCATCCAGCACCCCAACGGATTCGTAACTTTCGGCGGCCACGAAATACCGGGAGAACCGCACGGCTTTCGGTTCGCTTCCGGCGACGGTCAAGCCGAAAAGTCCGGTGAGTAAGAGAGTTGTCTTCATGGAAAAAGTTGTTTTGGACTTCAATACCAGGTTTATTCTACCCATAGGACTAATCCTTTCAGGTAGCCGCCTTCCGGATGAAACAGGTTGACCGGGTGATCGGCCGGCTGACTGAGGTGGTGCAGGACCCTTACCTGCCGCCCGGCTTCGATGGCGGCCGCCACCACCGTATTATAAAACAACTCGCGGTCGACGACCTGGGAACAGGAAAACGTGAACAAAATTCCCCCGCGGGCTACCCGGCGCAGCCCTTCGGCGTTGAGCCGCTTATAACCCTGAACGGCCCGGTGCCGTGCGGACATGCTTTTTGCAAAGGCGGGCGGATCCAGCACCACCACGTCATACTGGTGGTCATGCGCTTTGAGATATTTCATAACATCCTCTGCATAAGCTTCATGCCGACCGGAAATATCGCCGGCCGGATCCCCAAAGTTTGCTTCCACGTTCCGGATCGTCAGGTCGACGGCTTTCCCGGAAACATCCACCGAATGTACCAGGGAAGCGCCCGCCTTCAGGGCGTAGATCGAAAAGCCGCCCGAATAGGCAAATGCATTCAGCACCTTTTTCCCGGCCGTATAGCGACTGAGCAGCTGGCGGTTGTCGCGCTGGTCCAGGAAAAAACCGGTTTTCTGGCCGGTAATCCAGTCGACCAGAAAAGTATGCCCGTTTTCCTGGACCGCATGCGGCACCTCCGCCCGGCCAAACCGGTATGCATTCTGCACACCGGCGGCATACTCATCCGGCAGGGTTTCGGCGCTTTTATCGTAAACGGCGGTCAGTTCTTCACCGAACACATGTTTCAGGGCTTCCGTGATGGTTTGCCGTTCCCGGTGCATCCCGATGGAGTGTGCCTGCAGCACCGCTACCCCGTTGTAAATGTCGATAATCAGGCCGGTGCAGCCGTCCCCTTCCCCGTGAACCAGCCGGTAACAGTTGGTCCGCGGAGGCAAGATAACGGTCCTTACCTGCCGAATGTCCTGTAGTTTCCGGGTCCAGTAGGCAAGGTTGGGCCTCCCGTCTTCCGTCTTCTCCCCTTCGGCAAGCGGCACAAACGAAAAGATGCGCACCATGATGCTGCCGTCGTGAAAATGGCCGGTGGCCAGGAAGTTGCCTCTTTTGTCGAGGACTTCCACCACATCCCCGTCCTGCGGCACGCCTTCGACGCGGGCCACCGCCCCGGAAAACACCCAGGGATGAAACCGCCGAACCGCTTCTTCGCGTCCGGATTGCAGGTATAACTTAGCGATACTCATCAGAAATAAAGTCTTTGATTCAGAAATTTTCCCCAAATTTCCGCCCTGAAATTAACCATAGCTATGCATTTGAATCGTCGTAATTTTCTAAAAAAGGCTGGCGTCCTCACAACCAGCGCTTTTGCCCTTAGCCAAACCGACCTGACCGCTCTCGGCGCTCCGTCCGGAACCTTCAAAGATTTCGGTTTACAGCTTTACAGTGTGCGGGACGTCCTGCCCGGCGATCCGAAAGGCATCATGACTCAACTGGCAAAGATGGGTTACACCATTTTCGAAAGTTACGGCGGACCGAAGGGATTTCTATGGGGCATGGAGCCGAAAGAAATCAAATCGTTTCTGGGCGACCAGGGAGTGAAAATGGTCAGCACCCACTTCGATATGAACAAAGACCTGGAGAAAAGCATCGACATGGCCCGGGAAGCCGGTCTTTCCTATATGCTCTGCCCCTACATCGGCCCCCAGAAAACCATGGACGACTGGAAACGGATCGCCGATCAATTCAACCAGGTGGGCGAGCAGGTGAACAAGGGCGGGCTGAAGTTCGGTTACCATAACCACGATTATTCGTTCAAACCGCTGAACGGCCAGATCCCGCAGGAATACCTGCTGGCTAATACCGACCCCAGGAACGTAATGTTCGAACTGGACCTGTGCTGGATCGAAGCCGCCGGTCAGTCGGCAGTCGGACACCTGAAAAAGTACGGAAAACGGTACGAGTTGTGCCACATCAAAGATTATAACAAAACCGGGGAGAAAGTGATCCAGAGCGATCTTGGAAAGGGCGTCGTGAACTATAAGGAGATCCTGCGGACGGCGAAGGATAACGGCATGAAGTATTTCCTGGTCGAGCAAGAGGAGTATCCGGGTCCGCCGATGGTAAGCATGAAAGCCGATGCGGAATACATGAAAAAACTGGTTGTGTGAACCCCTTGAAAAAGGGACCCGGCCGGGTCCCTTTTTCTTTTTAACCTTCAGCCATTGGATATCCTGCCATACAACCGAAATGATTTTGGCCCCGGTTTTACCTGGGGAGCCGCCACGGCGGCCTATCAGGTGGAAGGGGCTGCGGCCATCGACGGAAAAGGCCCTTCCATCTGGGATACGTTCACGCACCGGAGACGGATCCGGGGCGGGGAGAACGGCGACATTGCCTGTGAATTTTACCACCGGTTCGAATCCGACCTGGTGCTGCTGAAACAGATGGGTTTCAAGGCGTTTCGCTTTTCCCTTTCCTGGCCCCGCATCATGCCTGAAGGGGCTTCCCACGTCAATGAAAAAGGCCTTCAGTTTTACGACCGGCTGATCGACCAGTGTCTGGCCCTCGGCATTGAACCCTGGGTTACGCTCTACCATTGGGATCTTCCCCAGGCCCTGGAAAAAAAGGGAGGCTGGACCAACCGGACCATGATCAGCTGGTTTTCCCGCTACGTCGATCTCTGCACGAAAGCCTTCGGCGACAAGGTAAAACACTGGATGGTTTTGAACGAACCTCTGGTTTTTACCGCCGGTGGGTATTTTGCCGGCATCCACGCACCCGGGCGTCGGGGCTTCAGCAATTTTCTGCCGGCGGTACACCATGCCGTTTTGTGTCAGAGCGAGGGCGGACGAATCATTCGCCGGAACGTGAAGGACGCCAGGATCGGGACCACCCTGTTCTGCGCCCCTTTCGACCCGGCTTCCTCCTCGCTTCGGGATGCCCGCGCGGCCGCCCGCATCGACGCCCTCGGAAACCGGCTTTTCATCGAGCCCGCCCTGGGAATGGGCTATCCGGTCCGGGAGGTACCGTTTCTGGACCAGATCATGAAGCGTTACGGACGCCTGGGCGACCTCGAGCGCGCCCGCTTCGATTTTGACTTCATCGGTCTTCAGAACTATTTCCGGATGGTGATCCGGCATGATTGGTTCACGCCCTATTTCTGGGCCCGGGAGGTTTCACCCCGGAGACGAAAGGTGGAAACCATTACGGAGATGGGCTGGGAAGTTTTTCCGGAAAGCCTATACCGGATGCTGAAGCAATTTTCGGAATATCCGTCCATTCGGGAACTGATCGTGACCGAAAACGGGGCCGCCTTCCCGGATCAGTTGCGGAACGGCGAGGTAGCCGACCCGGAACGAACCGCCTATTACCGAAACTTCATCGCCCAGGTACTGCGTGCCAAACGGGAAGGCATCAACGTTACGGGTTACTTTGCCTGGTCGCTGATGGACAATTTTGAATGGTCGGAAGGTTTTAAGCCACGGTTCGGTCTGGTTCATGTGGACTATCCCACCCAAAAACGGACCATCAAACAATCCGGGCACTGGTTCCGGGAATTTCTGACCCGCTAAGCCCGGTTCAGTTCGACTCTTCCCGGACCTGAAAAAGTCTCCTGAGCCAGCCGGACGGTTCGCTCTCCTCCTTTTTCCGATCCTCTCCGGAACTCCGAAAATCGGTTAGCCGGTTCAGGTCCGGCTGGCCGGCATCGACCCAGGCCGTATACCAGAAGTCGCCCACCATCTTCACCGCGGCCCGCATCCGCCGTTCGACCTGCCCGGCCAGCTGCTGATGATACCGGCGGGAAAACGCTTCCGAATACACCTTGATGGTTTGCCCGTTTCGCTCCTCAAAGCTGTATTTTTCGGTTTCCCGGTACTGCAACGTCAATTCCTTCTCTATCCTCAGAACGGAATCCAGTGCCGCATGGGCGTTAAAAACCGCTTTCCAGGCCGTTTTTTGCGGGGATGCCAGGTAGTCGGCCGGACCGGTAAAGAAGTCATATTCCTCATCCAGCAACTCAGGCAGCCGCGACTCCCAGAGTCCGTGAATTCCCTGTTGTCCCGTCAGCTGGCCGTTGTAGTTCCGGGTAGTATGGAGCGGCACGTTGGCGTCGGCGATGTAGTGGCCCAGATCCGCCGATAGTTTCAGGATACGATCCGGGTCCTGAACCCGAAAGGCCTCCGTCAGTTGAAATTTCACCAGCTGGATATGCCAGGGAACGATGCCGTGCAACGCCAGCGAATCCTCTCCAAAACGGGCAACCGCGTCGGGCCAGTGCCGGGGAAGCCCGGCACAGGTCGTATCGGGATAGGCATCCAGGTCGATGAAATGCCGGGGTGCCTCTCCCTCGACCGCATATCGTCTTTTATCGGGGGTCACCGCATTCCGGCTGAGGAACTCGATGTGCGCCTTATAAAAGCCGATCATCTCCGGAGGTAAGGTGAACACGGCCAGGCGGTTAATCTTCCGGTGGGCGTGAAATCCCCAGACGGTACCGTCCGGCCTCGCATGGGGCGCGGGCAGGAAAGCTGACGTTTGAAAAAAATCCGGCGTCAAAATTTGCATCAAAATAAAAAGCGGGTACATTTGTTGAAACATGGTACTTTTATTAGATAAAATTAAACTTTAATTATAAAGCACCATGTCATTTAGAATAAAATTTCGCATCATTCCAATAAAACCAAAGTCATGCAACGTAAATCAATGGGCTACGGCCTGATTATTCTTCTCCTGAGCATTTTTGGGCTGATTATCTACGGCGCCTATTCACCCGCCAGAAAAGCGCAAAAACAGCAAATCGTATGTTTTAAATTTAAAAACGGCACTAAAACTGAAGCAGTTGAGCGCCATATGCACGATTTTGCAGCACTAAAGCATGAAATTTCACAGATCATCTCCTACACGTCCGGAAAGACCATTCCCGGTGTCGGAAAGGAATCTCCGGAATACGACGTCATGCATTACATTACTTTTCAGTCGAAAGAAGATATTGAGACGTTCCTGAAGCACGAAAAGTATCGGGCGTTCGTGAAGAATAATGGAGGAAACTGGGAAAAGGTCTTCGTGATCAACTCGGAAATTCGTCAGTAAAGGCAATCCCGATCGAGGGGATCATTTTCGAAACCGGGGCCGACGGCAAGTCCGCAGGCTCCGGTTTTTATTTTTCATCCTGTAGAAATAAAGCGGAAATTTGGTTTGTTTCCCATAAAAGGCTAATTTTGCGAACATTTTGTGAGAAACTGTATACTGTTCAATAAGCAATGGCAAACCACAAGTCGGCTTTGAAGCGGGTCCGGGCAAACGAGAAAAAACGTTTGTTGAACCGCTTCCAACACAAAACGACCCGTACGATGATCAAAAAACTGCGCCTGACCACTGACCAGGCCGTAGCGGTCGATCTTTACAAGACGGTGTCTTCGATGCTGGATAAACTGGCAAAACGCAACATCATTCACAAAAACAAGGCAGCCAACAATAAATCCAAACTGGCTAAATTCGTCAACGGCCTTTCGGTTGCTGCAGCCTGATCGAACTTATAGCCGAAAACCCCGGTAATGGCGGTTTTCGGCCCTGCCTTTTACGTTATGATGAACCTTATCTGTCTTTTCAGGTAAGGTTTTTTTATGTCTTTTGCACCCACCATGACTTACGAAACACCCGGAAAGATCTCCACCTGGGCGGAGGAAGACCGCCCCCGCGAAAAACTGATGCTCAAGGGCAAGGCGGCTTTGTCCGACGCCGAGCTGATAGCTATCCTGATCAACTCCGGCAGCCCGGAGGTTTCCGCCGTCGATCTGGCAAAAATCATTCTTCAGAGCGTCGGAAACGACCTGAACCGGCTGGCTAAACAATCCGTGAAAGACCTTTCGAAATTCCGGGGCATCGGGGAAGCCAAGGCCGTCACCATCGTTGCTGCCCTGGAAATCGGGCGCCGGCGGAAAAGTGAGGAACGGCCCGCCCGGAACCGCATTACCAGTTCCCGGGACGCCTACGATGAAGTGAAAGCCCACCTGCTCGACAAACCGCACGAAGAGTTCTGGGTGATCCTGCTGAACAAAGCCAATGAGGTGGTTAAACTGGTTCAGATCAGCTCCGGGGGTGTTTCAAGCACCGTGGCCGATCCGAAACTGATCTTCAAACAGGCTATCGAACATCTGGCCAGCGCAGTCATTCTGGCCCACAATCACCCTTCCGGAAATCTGAAACCGTCGCAGGCCGACCTGGACCTGACCCGAAAACTGAAAGAAGCCGGCCGGCTGCTCGAAATCCCGGTCCTGGACCACCTTATCGTCAGCGACCACGGCTACCTGAGCTTTGCGGATGAAGGACTATTTTGAGGAGAAGAAAGAAAAACGGCAGGCTTTTCAAATGCCTGCCGTGTCAACTGTTATTTCTTTTCGGTTACACTAAGCACCGCTTCCTGGGGAGTTCCATCCGGTTTCGTGCCCGGGTAGGGCCGAATTTCCGAGAGCGTCACCTCATAACTCCGGTCATCGAGCCGAATCACCGCCACGTCCGAGGTTTTCTGCTGCTGTCCGCACATACCGAGGCAAAGATCACTCGTCTGCGACGCTGTGCCGCTTTTCAGGGTAAAAGTTACCTTGGCAAAACCCATCCAGACACAAACGGCGTTGGCCGGACAGCGACTGTCTTCGATCTTCTCGACCGTTACATTCACATTCTGACTGATCCGGGCCGACTGGTCGATCCGGATGGCCACCGGATTCTGTTCCAGCTGAGGTTGGATTGCCTTGTCCCTGTTTTCACAACCGACGGCCAGGAGCCCTGCCAGGGCGAACCCGTACCATTTTGTAAACCGCTTCATCTTTCGTATTTGTTACCGTGTTGAAGCCATGACCCGGTTCCAGGAAAAAACGTTGGAAGGAAGCCGGAAATTCATAAAAAAGCCGCTGCGAAACGCACAGCGGCTTAAGATCCGACATTTTTATTCGGTACCGGAAACTTTACGGTTCCCGGCCCGGACTATTAATATTTCCGCTCCTTGCCTTCCAGCCATCGACCGGTGATAAATGCCGCGATCAGCAGAGAAGCAAAAAATACGAGGGCAACGATGGTCATGAACATAATCGTACGGAATTGATCTGATGCTGGTGACAAAAATAGTCCATTTCTTTCATAGAACCACCCGGCCGGCTAATTTTTGAAGGCCGCCGGTTAAAATTCCACGGAACCGACCGAAAACCGATCCTTACAATACCCCCTTGGTGCTGGGCAGGCTATCAAGCTCTTTCAGGTCCCGTTTCACGGCCATTTTAATGGCTTTGGCGAAGGCTTTGAAGATGGCTTCGATTTTATGATGCTCATTCTGACCCTCCACTTTGATGTTCAGATTACATAAAGCCGTATCCGAGAACGACTTGAAGAAATGAAAGAACATTTCCGTCGGCATCTCTCCGATTTTTTCGCGCCGGAATTCGGCTTCCCAAACCAGCCAGGGCCGGCCGGAGAAATCGATCGCTACCTGAGCCAGCGCTTCATCCATCGGGAGCAGAAAGCCGTACCGGCTGATGCCGCGTTTGTCGCCCAGGGCCCGGCGGTAGGCTTCCCCCAGGGCCAGGGCCGTGTCCTCCACGGTATGATGCTCGTCGATATGCAGATCGCCGTCCACCCGGATCGTCAGGTCGGCCCCGGAATGCTTGGCCACCTGATCGAGCATATGGTCGAAAAAGCCGATACCGGTTTGAATGTCGGACCGGCCGCGGCCGTCCAGGTTCAGTTCGATCCGGATCCGGGTTTCTTTCGTATTCCGTTCCACGGCTGCGGTTCGGGCCGGAAGTTTCAGAAATTCATAAATCGTGTCCCAGTCGTCGGTGCGGAGGGCCAGCGCCCGGCCCATTTCGGGAGTCAGGCCATCGACCGGGTCCGTGGCGGCAATCAGAATGGCTTTGGCTCCGAGGTTTACCGCCAGTTGAATATCCGTCAGCCGGTCTCCGATGACGTAGCTTTCCCTCAAATTATAGGATCCCGTCAGATAATCGGTCAGTAGTCCCGTACCCGGTTTGCGGGTCGGAGCCCCCTCGTGTACAAAGGTGCGGTCGATGTGGACGGCGCTGAAGTGAATGTTTTCCCCTTCCAGTATCTTCATCATCTTCTGATGGGCGGGCCAGAACGTATCCTCCGGAAAAGAGGCCGTACCCAAACCATCCTGGTTCGTGACCATTACCAGTTCATAGTCGGTTTCCTCAGCGATTTTCCGAAGACAGGAAAGGGATTTGGGGAGAAATTCCAGCTTTTCCAGCGAATCTACCTGCTGGTCCGGCTGCGGTTCTACAATAATCGTACCGTCCCGGTCGATAAACAAAACGTTGCGCATGGAGTTAATAGGTGACACGCAAAGGTAGAGGATTCTGCTTTTTCTGGCGCAATTCTATTACTTTTGCATTCCCGTTTAAAGACTATTCTCTGAAAATCCTCGTTTTGTATAGAACTTATTGTGATTCGCCCGAATCAGCAGCAGGCTGAAGGAAGTGGTTGTCGATTCAGGCAGGTAGGGAACCTCCACGCTCGTTTATGATATTGTCTCCGGCACCAATGGAAGTTTTAAAGTTTATACTCCGTAAATTAAAATGCAAACCGAAAAAGCTAGTAAACTTACCCGAATAGCGGTATTTTATGATGGAAACTACTTTCTGCATGTAAGTAATTATTACAATTATTCTCACGAACGTCGCAGCCGCATCAGCATTTCGGGTTTACATGAATTCATACGGTCTCAGGTCGCCGAGGAGGAAGAAACCGACTTCCGTCTGTGCCAGATCGTGGATGCTCATTATTTCAGGGGGCGGCTGAACGCCCATGAAGCCAGCCAGCGCGGTAATCAATTGTTTTACGATCGTTTGTTCGACGACATCCTGATGTCGGAAGGCGTAGTGACCCATTATCTGCCGGTCAAGAATTTTCAGGGTTCGCGACAGGAAAAGGGAATCGACGTCTGGCTGGCCCTGGAAACGTTTGAACTCTGCATTCTGAAACAGTTCGACGTGGTAGTACTCATTACGGCCGACGGCGACTATGTGCCGCTGATTCGCAAACTCAACACCCTCGGCACCCGGGTGATGGTTTTGAGCTGGGATTTCGAATACTACAACGACGAAGGCGAGAAAATGGTAACCCGCACCTCTCAGGATCTGCTGGCCGAGGTTTCCTATCCGGTTGCCATGCACGAAATGATCGATACCAAGCTCAAGAAAAATGAGACGCTGGTCCTTAACCTTTTCGTGAAACAATCGGCCCGGGTTCTGAACGGCAACGGCGCCTTCGCTACCACCACCGGAGCCAACTTCAACCGGTTTCCGGCGGGGGAGGAAGAAGAAATCGATTCGGATGATTACAAGATCAGCACGATCCGCAGCCTGAAAAACGGATACGGCTTCATCAATTATCCGCCGAACAACTTATTCTTTCATTATACAAGCCTCAACGACGTCGATTTCAACGAGTTACAGGTCGATGACGAGGTCAAGTTCCGCATCGGAAAAAACGCCGAGGGAAAGGATATCGCCGTCGACGTGCATTTGCTGAGCAATTGATCCAATGATTTTGGACAGGGTTCGTCAGGAGGAAATATTTTCCGTCGAAATTTCCGGTTTCACTGGAGAGGAACTGCGCCGAAAGGCGCTGGAATGGGCGGAAAACCGGTTTGGATTCCTCACCTTTTTTAACGGAAACCACGCCCGTCTGGCGAACCCTTTCTATCCTTATGGTCCCTTCCCTACCCGCCTTGCCGCCGGCAAAATGCGGGAAGTGCCGGATGGGCCGGACGATCCGTTCGATACCCTGTTCCGGTACCATCAGGCTCATCCGGACTTTTGGATCGGCTTCTTCGGCTATGATCTGAAAAACCGGATCGAGTCCCTGAGCAGTCGCCACCCGAACCGCACCGGCTTTCCCGATTTATTCTTTTACCAGCCGGTCCATCTCATCGATTTTGATGACGAATCGGTAACGGTTCGATCCTGGGAAAATCCCGAACAGGTCTGGGAGGAAATCCTGAAGACCCGCCTGCCCGAACCGGTAACGGAAGGCGCAGCCGGCGGTTTTACCTGCCGCGTCAGCCGGGACGACTACCTGAAGACCGTTGAAAAAATCCGGCAGCACATCCTCGACGGGGACGTTTATGAACTAAATTACTGCATTGAATTTTTCCGGGAAAATGCCCGGATTCGGCCGGCGGACGTTTACCGGCATCTAAACGAACGGTCTCCCATGCCCTTCTCGGTTTACCAGAAAACCGGCAACCGGTACCTGATCGGGGCCTCACCGGAACGGTTTCTCCGGAAGGAACGTGACCGGCTTATTTCGCAGCCCATCAAGGGGACCATCCGGCGCGGCCGCAACCCGGAGGAAGACCAGGCCCTGAAAGAACAGCTCCGGAACAGCCGGAAAGAACAGGCAGAAAACCTGATGATCGTCGATCTGGTGCGGAATGATCTGGCCCGCAGTTCGGAAACCGGCACGGTCCAGGTCGGGGAGCTGTTTGGTATCTACGGCTTTCCCCAGGTATATCAGATGGTTTCCACCGTAACCGGTTCCCTGAAAAAAGCACTTCCGTTTACCGAGGCCGTTCGAAATGCCTTTCCGATGGGCAGTATGACCGGGGCACCCAAAGTTCGGGCGATGGAACTCATTGACCTGTATGAAGCAAGCCGGCGGGGATTGTATTCCGGGGCCGCAGGCTTTATCACGCCGGACGGAGATTTCGATTTCAACGTCGTCATCCGGAGTATTCTTTACAATGCCGGCAGCGGCTATCTGTCATTTTCCGTCGGGAGTGCCATCACCTACGATGCTGAGCCTCAGCAGGAATATGAGGAGTGTCTTCTGAAGGCGCAGGCCATCCTTTCGGTTCTCTAATGGCCGTATTCCAGAAAAAATACAATTAATAATCTAATAATCTTGGATCATTCAGAAAATATCCTTACTTTTGTAACAGTTTTTCAAGCGGACATCCGTCCGACCTCTGTAGTGGATACTCTTCCATTGGGTTTTCTTCAATTTTAACAGAGCTGCACGGATGTCGACCGGTAAAAGGGTGATCATTCGTTGGGCAACCGCAGCATCGGGCCAAAAATACTGGTTCGATTCCTTGGCGTAATCGCAAAAGTGGGCTAAAAATTCGTTGGGCTTGGCTGGGCAAATTTGGGTTCCTTCACGACTGTATCTCGATTTATTCATACTTTTTCTTTCGCAGATTCGCTTTCAGTAGCGACCCTCCTGCCGATCGACGCTTGTATACGTTTCATTCCAAAACTTACTACAAGTCATGACTCCTGAAGTACAAGAACAGGAAATTAACAAACCGGCAAGTCCGCAGCTGACTTTCGCCGATCTGAATGTTTCAGAAGAAATTTTGCAGGCCGTTACCGAAATGGGCTTCGAGCATCCCTCACCCATTCAGGCCGAGGCTATTCCTCCGATCATGGACGGCCGCGACGTGATCGGGCAGGCCCAGACCGGAACCGGTAAAACCGCAGCTTTCGGTATTCCGGCCATCGAAATGATCGACGTAGCCGACCGCCACCCTCAGGTGCTGGTCCTCTGCCCGACCCGTGAGCTGGCCCTCCAGGTAGCTGATGAGATCCGGAAACTGTCGAAATTCAAGCGGGGGGTCCGGGTGGAAGCCATCTATGGCGGAGACTCCATCGAACGGCAGATCAAATCCCTGAAAAGCGGTGTTCACATCGTCATCGGAACGCCCGGCCGTGTCATGGACCACATGGAACGGCGGACGCTCAAACTCGATAACATCCGGATGATGACCCTGGATGAAGCCGACGAAATGCTCGACATGGGTTTCCGTGAAGACATCGAAAGCATCCTGGAAGATATGCCGGAAGAGCGCCAGACGATCCTGTTTTCGGCCACCATGTCGAAACCGATCATGGCCATTACCCAGCGGTTCCAGAAAGATCCCGTGCTGGTGAAGGTCGTGAAGAACGAGCTGACCAACCAGAACATCGAACAGGTGTATTTCGAGGTAAAACCGAAAGCCAAAGTAGAGGTGATGTGTCGTCTGATCGATATGTATAGCCTCAAACTGCTGCTGGTTTTCTGTAACCAGAAAAAACGGGTGGATGAAATCGTCGAAGACCTTCAGGTCCGGGGCTATCAGGCCGAGGGGCTGCACGGCGACCTGCGCCAGGCCCAGCGGAACAACGTCATGTCGAAGTTCCGGTCCGGGGTTACCAACATTCTGGTGGCTACCGACGTGGCCGCCCGCGGAATCGACGTCGATAATGTGGATGCCGTCATCAACTACGACATTCCGCTCGACGAAGAATATTACGTCCACCGCATCGGTCGGACGGGCCGCGCCGGGAAGTCCGGCAAAGCGTTCTCGCTGGTCGGCAAGGATGAAAAATACCGGTTCCGGGAAATCCAGAACTACACCAAGGTGAAAGTGGAAAAAGGCGTGATTCCTACGTTTGAGGACATCGTCGGCATCCGGAAGGCCCGTTTCATCGATCAGGTCAGACAGACCATCGAAAGCAGCGAGGACCTCAACCTGTATAATGATCTGCTCACCGCCCTCCAGCATTCCGGCTTTTCCACCGAACAGGTGGTGTCGGCTCTGGTAAAACGGGGAATGGGTCTTGAGAAAAACGAATTCTCCGACCAGAACCTCGGCCATGACGAAGACCGTCGGGAGCGTCGGGGCGGTGAACGTGACTCGCGCTTCGGTCGGGATCGCTTCGACCGTGGCGGCCGCTTCGACGACCGCCGGGGAGGCCGGGCCGGAGACCGGGAAGAACGCCCGCGTCGGGATGGCCGCTTCGGGGATCGCGACGATCGTCGTGGGGATGAACGTCGCAGTGACGACCGCCGGGGCGATAGCCGCCGGGGGTCCTTCGATCGCGACGAAAACCGCGCACCCCGCGAACGGGAAGCGAATATGACCCGGCTTTTCGTAAGCATCGGCCGCCGGGATTTCGTTCGGCCGGGTGACATCGTCGGTGCCATCGCCGGGGAAGCCAACATCCCGGGCAGCAGCATCGGTCACATCGACATTTTCGATAAGCATACGCTGGTCGACGTGCCCCGTGACATGGTCAACCGCGTACTGGATGCCATGGAAGGGAATACGATCAAGGGGAAACGGGTACAGATTGAAGTCTCCCGATAACCTATGCCCTACAAAGCCAAAAAGCCCGTCACAGGACGGGCTTTTTTTATGCGGTATTCCTTCTAATTCTCCTCGTAAAAATAACCGAAGATGATATCCATTTCGTCGTCGCTTTTCAGTCCGAACGTGACGGTTTTATCGGTCGTATTATTGTAGGTAACTTCCGAAGTAAGACCCTCACCGGGATTCAGCAGCAGGGGCGTTTTCAGGGTCAGAATCTCCGGGTGTTCCCAGTCGGTACCCGTATAGACCACCTCCCCGTCCCGGGCGCCCCCGGCAATCCTTATCACGAACTTTTCGCCGAGTTTATGCGTGTGGGAGGTGAGAATCAACACCTTAACCCGCTTTTTCATCGCAAAAGTTTTGGTAACTACGGTCCGGGTTTTGGGCGGAAGTGTAAGCTTGTCGTTGATGAGATACAGCGGCTTTACCTCGTATTTCACCTGGGCAGGATCGATCGTGAACAGGTTGAAATAGACCTCCCCTTTGATCGGCTTATCGGTCTTGTTGACGTAATGAGAATTCAGGTCGAGGGTGGTGTTGGCCGGAAACTTCATCGCCGTGCCTTCGGGGAACGAATAATCG
The DNA here is from genome assembly GCF_003703975.1 of Larkinella soli. Taxonomy (GTDB): domain Bacteria; phylum Bacteroidota; class Bacteroidia; order Cytophagales; family Spirosomataceae; genus Larkinella; species Larkinella soli. The sequence continues at coordinate 408,704 of NZ_QTJY01000001.1, forward strand.
TTGGTCGAAGTCTGGCTGGCCGCCATGAAAATGTGGTTCTGCATCTGGAGGTAGGTGGCGATATTGTCCGTTCCGTCCGGATTGCGCAGATCCCGGACCTTTTCCATCTCGGGCAGGTTATTGTTATTCACAAAACCATAGGCCACGAAATGGTGACTTTTTTCGCGCATCTTCACCTGAAACCGCTTTACATACACATCGGTCTTGTTGCCGACCGCCTTCCGGATGAACAGTTCCCGCTCAAAATTCGGGACCACGTCGAAGGCCGGAATGGTCATCTGGAAACCCGCTCCGGCAGCCGGAGCGGCTAAAGCCTCAAACTGGTCGGGCCGGGAACTCGGCGTTTTGTCGTCAAGCAGGGTGGCATCGACGACACTCCCCTTTTCGGGAGCGCCGGCCTCGATCCAACGGCGGACAAACTCGATTTGCCCGACAGTCAGAAGGTCTTTACCCAGCGGCATGGGGTTACCGTAGTCCGCCCCGCTGTGATGGCTGGCCGCGGTATTCAGCTTATGATACAGGAGGCTTTCCAGGGCGTTGAAGGCTTTGACTCGCTGCAGACCGTTATTTTTCGCGGCCGTATTGGTGGGCGAGACGCCCACCAGATTTTTATGGGCCTTCCCGGCGGCCAGAACCAGTTTATGCTGGTTGAAGGTGGGGTCGTTTTCGGAGGAATGGCAGCCGGAAAGGGCGCAGCTGGTGGTCAGGATGCGGTCCTGAAGCAGATCAAACGTCGCTTTTTCAACGGGCTGCGGTTCTTCTTTGGGCTCCTCCGAGGAGGTCTTGCAGGAATAGGAAAGGACTGAAAGACCCAGGGCTACGGCCATACCCAATCGCGCGGAGCGGTACATTTGCTTGTTCATAAATCTTACAGGTTGGCAAGACAGTCGTGAAATACGATGAGTGGGATTTGAAGTCGCAACATACCGATTTATTTCTTTTTCAGACAAGACATCGTTTAAAATCTGAGAACAAAATCCTGTTTGGGTTGCTGTTTCCGAAAAAAGACTAACCCGATGTAAAACAGATCAATTGTAACAGTTACATCCGGATGCGCTTTGATCGCGGCCCAGGCCGCTTCCATTTCTCCGGACCAGTGGATATCGTCGAAAACAAAACAGCTTTCGTTGTGCGCTTTCCCGAGGCAGGTCTCAAAATACCGGACAGTCGGTTCCAGCCGATGATTGGCGTCGAAAAAGGCGAAATCGATCCGATCCGTCCGGCCGATTTCCCTCACCAGGGTTTCATCCAGATTTCCAACGATGATCCGGATATTTTCGCACCTTAAGTTACGAAAATTCTTCCCGGCTTCGGCGGCCGTTTGCGGGCAGCCTTCAAAGGTGATGATCCGGCTTTTCGGGGCCGCTACGGCTTCATATAATGTGGTGACTCCCAGGGACGTACCCAGATCGAAAATTATTTCGGACCCGAAATGCCGGATCAGCCGCGCCATCAGCCTCCCGAAACGGGCCGGCTTCTCGGAGTTCCGGGCGATGTCGCGAATGCTTCGATCCCGGGCGGTGTTGACGCGGGAACCCGCTCCAAAATCCGTGATCCGGATCCGTCGGGTTTCTTTCAACAGTTCTTTCCGTAATGTTCGGATGGGTTCAAAAGCCGGTTCTCCGGGATTGTCCCGGCGGATGACCTGGGTATACAGGTCAAAAACGAAAGGCGAATGCAGGGAATGCTCGTTTCGGGCTTTAAGCAGGTACTGTAAATAGGCGCGGATCAATAAACTATAGACTTGAGACTACTCTTAATTTAAACGGTAGGGAACGACCATCGTAAATTCCGGGATATTGACCCGAAACTGACGCCCGTCGAAAACACGCTCCATCAGATACGTACCGGTCATCTTCCCCATGCTCGACCGCAGATTGCACCCGGAAACATATTCATGCACTTCGCCGGGCTCCAGAACGGGCTGCTGTCCGACGACGCCTTCCCCTTCCACTTCGCGGGCGGTGCCGTTGGCATCGTAAATGATCCAGTGCCGTCGCAGCAGCTGAACCGTCGAACTGCTGCCGTTCTCGATGGTAATCCGATACGTAAACACGAAATGCGCCTGCAACGGGCTGGAATATTCAGGCTGGTATTCAGTCATTACACTGACCTTCACGCCATCGGTTACGGCCGATATCATATTCATATCTGTTGTTGAACAACCTTAGAACGAAAATTAGATTCCAGAGTTTATAAATCCAATACGGGTCCGAATATTTTCGGTAAAAATATTTTCCGTTTTTTGTCGCCAAATCGCAAACCCATTTCCAATGAAGGTTGTCATCGAACCCTCCTGGCAGCAGCGGCTGCAGGATGAATTTGAAAAGCCCTACTTCCCTAATTTAGTCGAATTTGTCCGCCAGGAGTATTCTACCCAACGCTGCTACCCGCCCGGCAAACTCATTTTCAACGCCTTCGACAAATGCCCGTTCGACCAGACCAAGGTCGTAATTCTCGGACAAGACCCGTACCATGGCGAAGGACAGGCCAACGGACTGGCCTTTTCGGTCAACGATGGTGTCACCAAACCGCCTTCGCTGGTAAACATTTTTAAGGAAATACTGGATGACCTCGGCAAGCCGATTCCGAAATCCGGGAACCTCGAACGGTGGGCGGTTCAGGGCGTTCTCCTCCTCAATGCCACCCTCACCGTCCGGGCCGGTCAGGCCGGTTCGCACCAGGGTAAGGGATGGGAAACCTTCACGGATGCCGCCATCAGACACCTTTCTGATGAAAAGGAAAATCTGGTGTTCCTTCTCTGGGGTGCCTATGCCCAGAAAAAAGGCTCGATCATCGACACGAAACGCCACCACGTCCTGAAAGCCAAACACCCCTCCCCCATGGCGGCCCAGTGGGGCGGCTGGTTCGGCAACAAACATTTCAGTCAGGCCAACGACTTCCTCCGGGGGAAGGGTCTGCCGGAAATCGACTGGTAATACTCAAAAGCCCCTTCCGAACCGCATTCGGAAGGGGCTTTTGGGGTCCGGAGATCGCTTTACTCGATGATGCGGAACAGGCGGTTCCAGCGAATCTTTTTCAGGACGCTTTCCGGGTTGGGGTCGATGGACATCCAGATGAAAACCGCCTTCCCTACGATGTGATCTTCCGGAACGAAGCCCCAGAACCGGGAATCGGCCGAGTTGTGCCGGTTGTCGCCCATCATGAAATAATAATTCTGTTGAAAGGTATACGAAGTCACCGGCTTACCGTCGATCTTGACGGAGTTTTCGGTCAGTTCCACCTTGTCGTTCCCTTCGTATTTCTGGATGACGGTGCCGTAGAGGGCGATGTTTTTTTGATCCAGCGGAATGGTAACCCCTTCCTTCGGGACGGTAATCGGCCCGTAATTGTCTTTGTTCCAGTTGAATAAGGAAGAAGACGGGTAAATCATCGGGTCATGGTAGCCTTTCGGGTCGGTAATCGTTTCGAGGCCCTGCACAAAATCCTGCTGTTTCAGCAGTTCGGCGGTTTCCGGCGTGGTATGGATGTAATAGCCGGATGCGTCGTTGGCCGGAATGGTGTCGCCGTAGGTTTCGGTGGCCTGCTCATAATCCGTAATGTCATATCGCTTGAACACCTTCGCGCTGATCACTGAACCGGTTTTCAGAAAATACTGCGTCTCGGATCGGGGCGGGTTCGCAAACACCTGGTTGTTGACGTACACCTGCCGGTCGCGCACCTCTACCACGTCGCCCGGAATCCCGATGCAGCGTTTGATGTAGTTGGTCCGGAGGTCGGTCGGGTACTGGTCTTCCGGCGGGTAGTTGAATACCACCACGTCGCCCTGCTTCACGGAGGAAAACCCGGGAAGGCGGTATTGCGGCAGCTGAATCCAGTCGAGGTAGGAAGGAATTTCGGTTCCCCAGATTTTCTGGTGCGTCAGCGGCACCTGGAGGGGCGTTTTCGGGGTGCGTGTTCCGTAATGGAGTTTGCTCACAAAGAGAAAATCCCCCACCAGGAGGCTTTTTTCCATGGAAGGTGTCGGAATGGTGAAGGCTTCCATAAACAGCCAGCGAATGAGCGTTGCCGCTACAACCGCAAACACGATGGAATCAACCCACTCCCGGAAGGGTGACTTCTCTTTCCGGGCCGGTTTGGATGCAGTTTCCCTATTTTTTACTAATGACATGCTTTTTGGACAATTGAACTATGATACGTTTACGGTTTCTCCCAACAGGTCTTCCATTCCGAACACGCCGGAAACGCCTTCGGAATCGCGATTGCTGAGCCATTCGGCCGCGATCACCGCCCCGAGCGCAAAACCTTCCCGGCTGCGGGCGACATGCTGGATTTCAATCGAATCGACATCCGAATCATACCGGATGACGTGGGTTCCCGGAACGGTTCCCTCCCGCACCGACTCGATCAGGACGGCATCGGGCGCCGGTTCGGCTTTCTGGTCCGATGTCTCATTTACCCAACGGGTTACGGAAGGCAGGTGTTCCATAATTCCTTCCGCCAGGGTAATGGCCGTTCCGCTGGGGGCATCTTTTTTCTCGGTGTGGTGCACTTCCGTCATCGACACGTGATAGGACGGATAGTTCCGCATGAACTGCGCCAGAATCCGGTTCAGCCGGAAGAACAGGTTGACGCCGATACTGTAATTGGAGGCATAAAAAAAGGAACCCTGCGTCTGTCGGCAGAGTTCTTCGATTTCAGCCCGGTGGGTCAGCCACCCCGTCGTGCCGCAGACGACGGGCCAGCCCCGGCGGAGGCAATACCGCAGGTTGTCGACGGCCGCTTCCGGTGAACTGAACTCGATCACCACATCCACCTCCGAATCACCGAGGGCATCGAGGTCGGCCCGGTTGTTCAGGTCGATCCGGCCCACGATATCATGGCCCCGGCTCAGGGCAATCCGCTCGATGGTTTTACCCATCTTGCCGTAACCAAGCAAAACAATTTTCATTGAACAACAGGAATAAACAACATTACTTAAAATGAAAAGCAAGCCGGACGCCCAGAACCGGAAAGGCCGTTCCCGCTACGGGAAGGACGGTCGGCTCGATTTTCATCGACAGATCTTCCGAAATATCAAACGTTTTCAGGTGGGCCGTCACGTTGGCTTCGATTACATTGACTCCCCACAGCAGCGCCATGCCCAGGTAATTGAAATCCCGGTACCGGGCGGCACTTTTGGCCGCCCGTTCCAGATTCCCGACCGGAATGTCGCCCGTGTAACCCGGAACTTTGGTAGTCTTGTCAGGGCTGTAATTGGCCTGAATGGCATATTTCCGGAAGAACTGGTACTGTTCCCGATTATAGTTGGCCAGGTAAACCATTACCCCGAAACCGCCATAAATAATCGGCACCTTCCACCACTGGCCGTTATAAACCTGCCCGAGCCCGGGCAGGATCGCCGACCGGATGGCGGCCTTTCTCGGTACGATCTTCCGGATTCGGGCCTCCTGTCCGGCCGATAGCCGGGAGGTATCGAGGGCGGCCGGCGTCCCGAGCGAGTCCCGGACCTGCACGAGCGTCGACGATCCGACCGGAAGCGTATCCCTCACGGCTGCCGCCGGATTCTGCGCGAGAACTTTCCCGGCCAGCAGCACCATCCACAACCCGATTTTTACGTTTCTCATGGTTGCCAAGAAAGCAGGTCTTGCCATAGAAGCAACCGAAACCACCTTTATTAACGTTTTTTAAGCTTTGGAATTCAGGACTTCCAGAATCCGGTTCAATTCGTCCTGGGTAGTGAACGGTATCTTGATCTCTCCCTTGTGCTTCTCATCCGCCTTGATGGAAACCTTCGTTCCGAACAGGGAGGAGAGTTTGAATTGCAGGCCCCGGATTTCCTGTTTGTAAGGCGTCGACCGGCGCTCGGGCCGTTGTTCTTCCTGCGAAATGGAAAGGTTCCGGACGGCTTCCTCCACCTTCCGTACCGACCAGTCCTCATCGATGAGCCGGTTGAGCAGGCGAATCTGAATGTCGGGGTTATCGATATTGATGATGGCCCGGGCGTGGCCCATGGAGATCTTGTTGTCGCGGAGGGCGGCCTGAATAACCGGCGGCAGTTTCAGCAACCGGATGTAGTTGTTCACGGTGGTCCGGTTTTTACCAACCCGCTCCCCGAGTTCTTCCTGTTTCAGGTTGCATTCCGTAATCAGCCGCTGGTAGCTGAGGGCAATTTCAATGGAATTCAGGTTTTCACGCTGAATGTTCTCGATCAGCGCCATTTCCAGCATCTGCTGGTCGTTGGCCTGACGGACATAGGCCGGGATGGTAGTCAGACCGATCATCCGGGAGGCCTGCAGACGCCGTTCGCCGGCAATCAGCTGGTACTGGTCCCGGCCAAGCTGCCGGACCGTGATCGGCTGGATGATTCCCTGCGATTTTATGGATTCGGCCAGTTCGACGAGCGCTTCTTCGTCGAACCGGGTCCGGGGCTGGTACGGATTGGTTTCAACGTGATTGACACTGATCTCGGTCATGGTCGAGATGGACTCGTACGGCGAGGGTTTGCTCGGCCGGTTCACCTGCTCACTATCCTGCAGAAGGGCCCCTAAACCCCGCCCCAGACCTATCATTTTCTTCGGATTACTCTTCGTGTTCGTATTATCCATTTGGGTAGATCGTTAAGGGGGTATTACACGGTCTGGTCCTGCGGCAGCATCCCGTTTTTCGTCAGAATTTCCCGGGCAAGATTCAGGTAGCTGATGGCACCTTTGCTGTCGGCATCCTGGGCCAGCACCGGCAGCCCGAAGCTGGGGGATTCACTCAGACGGATATTGCGGGGGATGATCGTACTGAACACCATCTGCTGAAAGTGGGAGGTGACCTCCCCCACCACCTGATTCGACAACCGGACCCGCAGATCATACATAGTGAGCAGGATGCCTTCGATGGCGAGGTGGGTATTCAGCCGCGACTGGATAATCTTGATGGTATTCAGGAGTTTCCCCAGACCCTCCAGCGCGAAGTATTCGCACTGAACCGGAATGATGACCGAGTCGGCGGCCGTCAGGCTGTTGATCGTGATCAGACCCAGCGACGGCGAACAATCGATGATGATGAAGTCGTAGTCGTCGCGGACGTCGTACAGGGCTTCCTTCATCTTTTCCTCCCGGCTTTTGAGGTTGATCATCTCGATTTCGGCCCCGACCAGGTCGATATGCGACGGCAGCAGGTCGAGGTTGGGAAAATCGGTCTGGATGATCGCGTCCCGGGTCCGGATATTTTCGATCATGCACTCGTAAATACTATTCTCAATCTCTTTCGGATTATAACCGAGGCCGGAGGTGGAGTTGGCCTGCGGATCGGCATCGACGATAAGCGTCCGGAACTCAAGAGCCGCCAGACTGGCCGCAAGATTGATAGTTGTGGTGGTTTTACCGACGCCCCCCTTCTGGTTGGCGATTGCAATAACTTTACCCATGGGTCTGTTCGTTACAGACCCAAATATCTACAGATGGTTTTTCTAAAACAAGGAATGTTCCACGCTTTTTTAAAAAATGTTCCACAATGAAATTTCCCGGTTCCCATCCATTGAAATTCCGCAAAAAAGCTATTTTTTAGGCTGGTTCAGGCTCCGGAAACTCGCCCGCCGGACCATTAATAACCCGCTGATAATCTGGCCGAAACCTTCATTCAGGCAAAAGGAAGCACCGGTCATTCAGGCCCAGACCTGGGTGCCTTCGGTGCAGTTCCGGCACATCTCGATCTCCGTCCTTGACCGGATGAGCGACTCCCTAAACTGCCGGTAGGATTCTCCCTGCCAAAGCTCCCGAAAGCCCTGGGTTTTAAGGTCTCCGAGCCGGTGATGCGCATCCTTGTCGAAGCAGCACGGCACCACCAGACCGTCCCAGGTGATAACGCAGGAATGCCACATTTTCCAGCAGTGTCCGTCGAGGGCATTCTTGATTTCGTACCGGCCGTCGGGGCGCCGGGCGTAGCGGGCGTATTGGTCGATGGTCGGGATCAGGTCGGAGCCTTCCTCGTAATCGTAGATCTGGGCGGTCTTCAGGCCGACTTCGTCCACGCCCAGTTCCTCCGCGAGCCGCCGGACGTCTCCGATCTGATGCTCGTTGGGCCGTACCACCAGAAACTGGAAAATCACGTGGGGCGTTCTGGATTTCAGCTCCTTCTTCCACTTCAGGATGTTCTTCGTTCCCTCGATGACCTTATGAAGCTTCCCTCCCACCCGGTATTGCTGATAGACTTCCTGGGTAGTGCCGTCGATGGAAATAATCAGGCGGTCGAGCCCTGATTCGACGGTTTTGCGGGCGTTGGCGTCGGTGAGGTAGTGGGCGTTGGTCGAGGTGGCCGTGTAGATGCCCTTTTTGGAGGCATAACCGACGAGGTCCAGAAAATTGGGATGCAGGTAAGGTTCGCCCTGAAAGTAGAAGATCAGATACAGCAAGGTGTCGGCCAGTTCGTCGATGGTTTGCCGGAACAAGTCATCCTGCAGCATTCCCGTCGGGCGGGTAAAGGACCGCAGCCCGCTGGGGCATTCGGGGCAGCGAAGGTTACAGGAAGTGGTCGGCTCGAACGAAAGGGCGATGGGCAACCCCCGGTGGACGGCCTTTCCGGTCCACTTCGATTCATAATAACTGGAAAGAACCTTCAGCGCGTTCCAGGCCCGTTTCGGGGTGGTTTTCGAGAAAAAATTCAGTCCGTCGACGAGGTTGCGGTTCATAGGTGGTGGCGTTGTCCCTGCAAAAGTAAACCGCTTCGGTTAGAAACGTTCACACAATAATTTAGAATAATTTCAAATTACCCTTGACTGACCTTGCTCTGAATTGTACTTTTACGGAGTAAAACTCAGATCACGCCGTTTTCAGGAAAAATTTAATTGGATCACCCGTGTTGAATAGCGAATACCTTACCGAATTATATTCGAATACTAAAGGTTCTTCCTACCAATGTGATGCCACCAACCGGATCATCATCCGGTTCGGCGACATTACGGTTTCGCTGCGGATCACCGATTTCCTGACCTTCAAGCGCCGGGTCGATTCGGTCGATATTCACACGATGATCTTCAATACGGACGATGCCTACGACGTTGAAATCATCGACGCTCCGCGCACCGACCAGCTTTTTGTCCTGAATCTGTGCGACCTGATTCTGCTCCGCGACCTTCTGGCCGGCACCCGGTTCGCCCTCGATCTGAACACCCTGCTGCACGAACGCATCTATAACGCCGTCGTTTACTGAGCCGCCGTTAACCCCAGGTGCAAATCGCTCGTTTTGCTCTAAAAATGCCCTCCGGATGGCCGGAGACACAATTAGACTGTTTCCAAATTTCGATCCGGCAACCGCTCCCGTAAACTTTTTCTTCTTTCGTATAGTATACTTGTAAAAAACGTTGGGCCTGCCCTCCTTTTTAACGAAGAATATCGTCCCAAAAACGACACAACCATGAAAGATTTGGTAAGAATGAGAACCTCCCTGAAGGAAGAAACGGAGCGGATTCTCAACGAGCAGATAAAAATGGAAGCCCATTCTTCCGCCATATACCTGTCGATGGCGGCCTGGTGCGACCGGAACGGTTTCGATTACAGCGCCGGGTACTTCTACAAACAGGCAGAAGAGGAACGCAGCCATATGCTGAAAATCTTCAAATACGTCTCCGATCTCGGAGGCACGGCGGTTTCACCGGAAGTAACCAACGTTCCGCAGGAATTTGAAGGCTTCCGGGATGTGTTCGAACTGGCCCTCCAGCAGGAAATCGCCGTGACGAACTCAATCAACCGCATCGTGGCCACCGCCCGTCAGCTGAATGACTTCGCCACCGACCAGTTCATGCAGTGGTTCGTTCAGGAGCAGATCGAAGAAGAATATGTCGCCCGCCGGGCCGTTGAACTCTTCGACGTCATCGGCGAGGAAGGCGTCGGCCGGTATATGATCGACAAGGCAATTCCGAAAATCACGTACGGCGAAGCCGCCGAATAAGGCTTTTCTTTCAGATACAGCAAGTTATCCTGTCCCGGCCGAAACATCGGCCGGGATTTTTTGCTTGTAAGGAAAGGTATTCGGAAAACCCACATGGACGTAACAATCATCGGTGGCGGACTGGCCGGACTGATCGCCGGGCTGGAACTGACCCGGGCCGGACTGACCGTGACGCTGATCGAACGGAAAACCTATCCGTTTCACAAGGTCTGCGGGGAATATGTTTCCAACGAGGTTCGCCCCTACCTCGAATCGCTGGGCCTCCCGCTGACGGGGATGGGGGCCACCCGCATCGACCGTTTTCAGTTTACGGCGCCCTCGGGCCGGTCGCTGGAAACCGCTCTGGACCTCGGCGGGTTCGGCATCAGTCGGTTCCGGCTCGACCATGCTCTTTATGAACTCGGCAAACGGGAAGGCATCACCTTCCTGCTGAACCGGCAGGCCGAACGCTGCACATTTTCCGGCGATTCGTTTTCGGTAACCCTGAATACCGGGGAGGTTATCCGGAGCCGCCTGGTCATCGGGGCCTTCGGCAAACGCTCGAAACTGGACAAACAGCTCGACCGCCGGTTCATGCGCCGGCCCTCGCCCTACATCGGCGTTAAATACCACATTCGCCCGGCCGAAAATCGGCCGGAATTTCGGGCCGATACCGTGGCCCTGCACAACTTTCAGGACGGCTACTGCGGACTTTCTTCCATCGAAGACGGAAACTACTGCCTGTGCTACCTGACGACGCGGGCCCAACTCCGCCGGTTCGGCAGCGTACCGGAACTGGAAAAAGCCGTTCTGCAGCGGAACCCCTACCTGAAGGCCATTTACGGCCATTCGGAATTATTGTATGAGAAACCGGAAGTGATTAACGAAGTGTCGTTTGCGCCCAAACAGGCGGTGGAGGATCACATCCTGATGGCGGGGGATTCGGCGGGGCTGATCACTCCCCTGTGCGGCAACGGAATGGCGATGGCGATCCGGGGCGGCTGGCTGGCGGCCGACCTGGCCTCCGGTTTCCTGAAGGGCCGCCTGACCCGGGCCGAACTGGAACGCCGTTACCGCAGCGCCTGGTCCGACCAGTTCGACGGTCGGCTGCGCGTGGGTCGGATTACGCAGCGGCTATTCGGAGACGAATGGCTGTCAGGGGCGGCCGTCTCGCTGTTCGGCGCCGTTCCGCCCTTGCTGCGCGGAGTGATCCGGCGAACGCACGGTGAGCCATTTAACGATTGGCGAACACCGGCCAAAGACCTGATTTCCGGCTGATTCGCTACTCTTCGACTGGAATGACGGTCGTATTCTTCACTTCGGCCATGACAAAAAAACTGCTGATGTGGAGAATACCGGGCAGTACGGAAAGCCGTTCCTGATAAAAAGCGTTATAGTTTTCCATATCCCGCACGACCACCTTCAGCAGGTAATCGAAGGTCCCGGAAACCCGGTTGCACTCCATTACTTCGGGCAACTGGGCAATGGCCCGGTCAAACTCGAAAAAGGAGTCGCGGGTTTGTTTGGCGAGGGTGACCTGGCAAAACACCACCAGGAGGTTGCCGAGTTTTTTCTTATTGAGGAGCGTAACGTGTTTCTCGATGATTCCGTCCCGTTCCATGCGTTTGATTCGCTCATGGACGGGTGTCTTGGAGAGGTTGATGCGCTTCCCGATTTCCTGAATGGTCAACTGGGCATCTTCCTGCAAAAGGGCCAGGATTTGTCTGTCTATTCTATCGACCATGACCTGAGGGAAATTTTTCGGTTCGGCCTCCCGGTTCAGGCCGGCAATCAGGATTTTTTTCCCTGTTTTATCGAAAGATAAACACTTTTTCCTGAAATCCGTTCTTTACGTAGAATTCCATTTGGCCCTTTCTACCTTTGCACTTCCACATTCAACAGACCATAATTCAGAGAATCCCATGGTGATCGGTGTTCCCAAGGAGATAAAAAATAACGAAAACCGCGTCGCGCTGACACCGGCTGGTGTGTCTGAACTGCGCAAGTTCGGGCATACGGTTTACGTTCAGGTGAACGCCGGTTCAGGAAGCGGATTTGAAGACGGAGAATACATCGAGGCCGGGGCCGTCATGCTGCCGACCATCGAGGAGGTTTACGGCATTGCCGAGATGATCATCAAGGTCAAGGAGCCGATCGAATCGGAATATGAACTGATCAAGGAAGGTCAGCTGCTGTTCACTTATTTCCATTTTGCTTCTTCTCAGGACCTGACGGAGGCCATGATTCGCCGGAAGGCGGTATGTCTGGCCTACGAAACCGTTGAAAAAACCGACCGGAGCCTGCCGCTGCTGATTCCGATGTCGGAAGTAGCAGGCCGGATGGCCGTTCAGGAAGGAGCCAAATACCTTGAAAAACCGCAGAAAGGACGGGGTATCCTGCTGGGCGGGGTTCCGGGCGTCAAACCGGCCCACGTCCTGATCCTCGGCGGAGGCATCGTCGGAACGCAGGCCGCCAAAATGGCCGCCGGTCTGGGCGCGCACGTCACGATCATGGATATCAGCCTGCCGCGTCTGCGCTACCTTTCCGACATCATGCCGGAAAACGTCGATACGCTGATGTCGAACGAATACAACATTCGGGAAGCCGTCAAGCATTCCGACCTGATCATCGGGGCCGTCCTGATTCCGGGCACTAAAGCCCCCCATTTGGTCACACGGGAAATGCTGAAACTGATGCGTCCCGGGACCGTGCTGGTGGATGTAGCCGTCGATCAGGGGGGCTGTATCGAAACCTGCACCCCGACGACCCACGAAAATCCGACCTACGTGATCGACGATGTGGTTCACTACTGCGTCGCCAATATGCCGGGGGCCGTTCCCTATACCTCGACCGTGGCCCTGACTAACGCTACCCTGGCCTATGCCCTTCAGCTGGCCAACAAAGGCTGGCAGCGGGCCTGCCGCGAAAACGAGGAACTGAAACGCGGCCTGAACGTAGTAGACGGCCGGGTCGTTTATCAGGGAGTGGCCGAAGCGTTCGGTCTGGAACTGACGAATGTCGGCGACATCCTCCGGAAGGAAGAAGAAATCAACGCTTAACACCAGTTTGTGGTGTTTTTAAAATTTTTAAGGAACCGTATACTTCAATCTTCAAACTAAAAATGTAGCTTCATCAACAATTTTAATAAGGGTTTAGGAATAAAGTAACCGGAAAGGCGCTGAGCAACTGTTTGGCGCCTTTTTTTAATGGAAGCGGTTCAGGTATTCCGAAACGTACCGTTTATAGACCCGCCCTACCCTGAATGCCCGGCCGCCGATCTCCACCACATTCGGGTCCGAACGCCGGATCAGATCCGCCTGAACGATGTGCGACCGACTGATCCGAACGAAGCGATCCCTCGGGAGCCGCTCCTCGGCTTCTTTCATCGTCATCCGGGTGACGTGGGTCCGCGAACGGGTCACCACTTTCAGATAATTCTCCAGACTTTCCAGATAAAGAATGTCCGCGTACGGAATTTCCAGCCGGCTTCCGTCGACCTGACAACCGAAAACTGCCGGGCCCGACTTTTCCGAACCGGTATTTGCCGCCGGCGGTGCGGGTGGCGGGCTGGTCAGAAACCGGAACGTCATATATACCCCGAGGCCCGTCACGGTATATACGTAAAAACTGATCAGGAAAGGCAGCACGTGAGACACCCCAAACTGGTAGCGGAGAATGAGGTACATATTCAGCGACTGGAGCCCTACCAGACCGGCCAGCCAGCCGAAATACCGCCCCGTCCGGCCCTTCAGAAACATACCCTCAAAAAGTACCCGGTTGTGCAGAATCAGCCAGCCGTACATCAGCACCAGATAGAAATACGGCGCATACCGCTCGAATCCGTCCCTTCCGGAAAGCAGGTACTGATCGGGCAGGTAGTGCGCCAGCAGCAGGGCCAGCAGCCCAAGCAGGTTGCGGGCCACGAACGATTCGGAAAGTCGCTTCAGCATCATCGGCCCAAAGTACGCAAATTGCCGTTTCACCCCTCCGTGACCAGAGCACTTCGTCACCGGCGAAGGCCCCCGGTCACGAAAAACCGTCCGGATTCACGGCTTTCGGCCATTTTTGGTCTCTCTCCGGTTTCCAGTTCAACGCCGGAACCTGACCATGCAAACCATCCATTCTATCAATCTCTGGATTCACATTGCGTTCGGAACAGCGGGCTTACTGCTCGGTCTGGTGGTCCTGAACGCGCCGAAACGAAAAGGGCTTCATACCCGGTTCGGGCGGTATTTTCTCAGCACACTGGCGGTGGTCGTGCTGACGGGCCTTCTGGGGGCGCTGTTCTTTCGAAGCACGCCGTTCCTGATGCTGCTGACGCTGCTGTCGGGCTATGAAGGGTATTCGGGCTTTCGGGCCGTGCGGCTGCGCCGTCAAAAAGCCGGCCGGCAGGACGTGATCATCGCCGTCATCGTCCTGATTACGGGATTGGTTTATACCGCCCGGCTGAACCTGGGGGCGGGAAACTGGTCGCCCTCGGTGATCTACCCGACCGTCGGTTCGCTCGTTTTCCTGACCGGTTACGATCTGGTGAAACGGTTCCTCTGGTTCGAACGGCTGAGAGGCTTCTGGCTCTACGAGCACATTTACAAACTGATTTCCGCTTTCGGCGCTCTGCTCTCGGCTTTCTGCGGGAACGTTTTTCCGGCCTGGCAGCCCTACAGCCAGATGGTGCCGGGGTTATTCTGCCTGCTGATGATCGCTTATTTCTTCAGGAAGGTTTCCGCCAGGACGTTCCATTCCTCGTCGAGCGTTCCGGCAAATACCGTCGTTCCGGCAAGTCGGTACCAGTAACCGGCGTTCCACTGGTCGCCCTCCTTCCGGTGGAGGTAGGCGTGCAGATGGTCGTAATCGCGGGTTCCTTCCCGGCTCTGGGCAATTTCGTGGGCCTGGTTCCAGTCGCCTTTCGCGTCGTACCAGAGGGCGGTGGCAAGGGGGTGCAGTCCGGCCGGGGGTCTGGCTTCGGACAGGCTGTCGGTAAAGTCCTGAAGTGTCATCTTTCCGAAATTCGGGTTCGGTCATTCGAAAAACTGAGGCATAAAATTCATCAGAAACGCTTCGTCGGTGGCCCGGGTCAGGGCCGTATAAAGCCAGCGGATAAATTCCTGGTTGGTCTGGCCTTCGGGCAGAAATCCCTGATCGACGAACACGGCCGGCCACTGCCCCCCCTGGGCCTTGTGGCAGGTCAGGGCATAGGCGAATTTGACCTGAAGGGCGTTCAGGTACGGGTCCCGTCGCACGGCCTCGGCCCGCTCGCGTTTGGATTTTATGTAAAAATAATCCTTCTGAACGCTCTCGTACAACTGCCGGTTTTCATCCCGCCCCAGCGAGGGCTGCGGAGAA
The DNA here is from genome assembly GCF_003703975.1 of Larkinella soli. Classification (GTDB taxonomy): domain Bacteria; phylum Bacteroidota; class Bacteroidia; order Cytophagales; family Spirosomataceae; genus Larkinella; species Larkinella soli. The sequence goes on from NZ_QTJY01000001.1 coordinate 423,926, forward strand.
TACAGCGTGTTCAGGATGATTTTGGATTCAAATTCCGGCTGTTCGTCGTAGTCGACCAGCCGGAGGGTGACGGTGGCGAATTTCAGGCCGTGCTGCTCCTCGTGTTTCCGGATTTTCATGACCTCCACGAAATCCCCGTTCGCCAGAAAACCCGCCGGGGAGTCGTCGTCCAGCACCGTGTAGTTGTTCTTCACGATCATCAGCATGTCGCCGGCATCGAGTTCTTCCTCGCACTGGTTGATCGCCCGCCGGATGAACTGATTGTACTGCACGGCCATTTTATTGGAGCGGGTGATGATGATCGTGTTCTCCCGGCCGTATTTATCGTAAGCGTACCGGATCCCGTCTTCCAGCCGGTCGCCGGTCATCCGGAAGATGTCGCGGAACTTGCGGACGTTCAGTTGAATCTTCGGCTGCGGATCGCTCAGGACGTCGCGCAGGGTGGTGGCATTCAGCAAAATTCCCGAATGTTCGTCCTGCCGCATGACCTCGGTCAGTTCCTGTTCGGTGACCACCATATCGAAATTCCGCTCCAGGTGGATCTTATCCAGGGCCGGGCTCAGTTCCCGGCCGACCGGCGGCAGTTGGGCCACGTCACCCACGAGCATCAGACGGTTGCCGGGGCTTTCAAACACGAAATCGACCAGGTCGGCCAGCAGCCCGTTCATGCCTATTTCGGCGTCGTCGCTGATCATGGAAGCCTCGTCGACGATGAAGACCGTGTCTTCGTGGTAATTCTTCTGCCGCTGGAAAACCAGGTTGCCCGAACTGGGGTCGGCCACCTGCCGGTAAATTTTCCGGTGGATGGTCTGGGCCATCCGTTTGGAGTAGTTGGCCATGACCTTGGCGGCCCGGCCCGTCGGGGCCAGCAATACGGATTTATACCCGAATTTGGGCAAGGACTTGATAAGCGTGCTGATCAGCGTGGTCTTTCCGGTACCGGCATACCCTTTCAGCAGGAAGCAATCCCGGTAATGTTCGTGTTCTTCACGATTCAGAAACTGGGCAAGGCGTTCGAAGAACTCCTGCTGACCGGCAGTCGGTTTGAAAGGGAATCGTTTCGCCAGCAACTGGGCGGGCGTGAGGGTCTCATTCATACGCTCTAAGTTACGGCAAACGGCGGGTTTTCTCAAGCGGGGCGCTACATTCTCCGGTAGGCGGTCCGGCAGCCTTGCGCATCCTGGAAGGTCACCGTATCCTCCTTCAGACTGAACCGGTACGACTGCCCGACGTCCTTCGAATTGGAAATCCGGACGGTGTTTTTTTCGGCTTTGAATGTCCCGACGTCCCAGACCGGCTGGACGGCCGTCACCTCCGACTGGGTTTCGTAAAAGCCGTTGCGTTCAAACGTGATCTCGTCCGGATAACGGCCGCTGCACTCCTCCCGGCTGACTTTCCGCCACGTTCCTTCCAGGCCGGAACCGCCCTCCTCCGCATCCGTTACCGGCGGTTTGCGGCAACCCGCAAGAACCATCACCAGCAGAACCAATGCGATTCCTGCCGAATACATTTCTTTCACCGGCCTGAAGCCGGCCCCTGATCCATACGTCATCCCACCCGGTGTTCAATTCTGTTTTAAAGAAACGGAATATCCGCCATTCTTCCCTCAATCTCTTCCCTGTACCGGCCGCTGTCCGAATAGTTTAATGAAAGACCATGTTTCAATGCTTAAGAAAATTACAACTTAAAATTGCTTTTATCATAGCTGACCGTTATTTTCAACCTCTACCATTCTCAAAATCACTCCTGAACAGCCATGAAGATCCGTCAGATTTTACAGGGAAAAGCCATCAACACCATCTACTCCGTCACGTCCGATTCCACCGTTTACGATGCCCTCGTGACGATGGCCGAAAAAAACATCGGCGCGATTCTGGTGATCGATAACGGCGAACTGACCGGCATTTTCTCGGAGCGGGATTATGCCCGCAAAGGGATTCTCCAGGGCCGGCACTCCCGGGAAACTTCCATCCGCGACGTGATGACGTCCAATCTGATCACCATTACCTCCGACCAGCCCATGGAGGACGCCATGATTCTGATGTCCGAAAAGCACATCCGTCACCTCCCGGTTGTCGACCAGAACGAGCTGATCGGCATCATTTCGATCAACGACGTCGTAAACAGCATCATCCGGGATCAGAAAGCCCGGATCGACTCGCTGGAAAGCTATATCTCCGGTAGTCTCTACTAACCCGCCCCGCTCATTGACCCTGAACCCGCCCCGGCGAACCGGCGCTCCGGCGCTCCGGCGGGTTCATTTTCCGGCTCCTATCCGGCTTTCGGGAGAATCCGCTATCTTTGCGCTGCCAAAAACTAATCGAAACGTTGGATAATGCACGCGAAGAGGTAGTCCGTTTATACGGGAACCGCCTGCGGGTCAGGGTATGCGGCCTGTGTCTGATCGATCATAAACTGCTGATGGTTCGCCACCGGGGCATCGGCCCGACCGATACGTTCTGGTGTCCGCCCGGCGGAGGCCCCCAGTTCAGCGAAAACGCCTACGAAGCCCTTGTTCGTGAATTTCGGGAGGAAACCGGTCTGGAGGTGGAAGTGGGCGAGTTGCTGTTCGTCAACGAGTTCATGGAATCACCCCTGCACGCGATGGAACTGTTCTTTGCCGTGCGGATCGTCGGCGGGAAGCTGGGCCAGGGCCACGACCCCGAAATGAGCGAGGAGTCCCAGATCATCACCGAAGTCCGGCTGATGACCTTCGAAGAAATAAAAAGTTATCCCGAAAACGAAGTACACCGCCTGTTTCGGATGTGTCGGTCGATGGACGACGTATTCCGCTTGAAAGGTTATTTAAAACAATAAGAATATATTGTCCGATATCCTTGTATATTTATATCCGTTCGTTTTTCAGGCTGATCCGGCTTCGTTTATTGTCCCACTGCTAATAGTAGATTACCGACCGTGCGTTCCGATACCTTTGCTGCCGTGACCCCCACTATCGCCATCCGGGAGGATTCTTTCGAGGCCTCGACGGCCAGTTCCGCTCAGCACCTCTGCCTGGAAATGGGCCGGGATCGATTTCGGTTCTGCGTGGTCGATCCGTCGACCAGAACCTGTTTCTGGCTGGAAGACTATACCTTTCCTTCCCTGCTGACGGAAAACCTCCTGCTGCCCTCCCTGCAATCCATCTATCAGGATCACCCGGTGCTGCAGAACGGTTTCTGGAAAAGTGTAACGGTTTCGGTCAACTCGCCGGCGTTTACCCTGGTCCCTTCCAGACTGTACCGGAAGGAATATGCCTCCCATTACCTGCAGCTGATGCGGGGCAGCGCCCTGCCGTCTTCCGAACACGCCCTGGCTTTCGTTCACGCCCGAGAAGGCTTTCATTCGGTGTTCACCATCGAAAACGCCCTGACCGACTGGCTGGCGGCTACCTATCCGCTCCAGCAGATCCGGCTGATTCACCAGTCGAGTGCCCTCCTTCAGGCTTCGGCGGCCCTGGACGCTTCGTTACCGGAGCAACAGAACCTCTATCTGTACTTCGAAGAAGAAAACGTCACCATCATTTACCGCAGAAACCGGGCGCTTCGGTTCTGCAACCGGTTTGCCTTCAAGAATACCAACGACCTGGTCTATTACATCCTGTACGTCATCCATGAGCTGAAAACCGACCCCAAACAAATTCAGGCCGTGCTGCTGGGTGAGATAACGCCGTTTGCCGAGACGTATGGCGCTCTCGAACGGTTCCTGCCCCGAATGTCGTTCGGGGCCACCCTGCCGGGCCTCCAGCTCACCCCCGCCTTCGAGGACGTGCCCGAACACCGCTACCTCAGCCTGATGGGAAATACCATTGTGGAATAATAGAATGGTTGAATTGTTGATTGATTGAATTGTTGATTGATTGAATTAGCTTCGCAAGGCCATCTTTGCGGAGCTCATTCAACCGCAACGGCGAACCGTCATTCAATCATTCAACAATTCAATCATTCAACCATTCCCCTTCATGTCTCGTATTGCTCTCTTTCCCGGCTCCTTCGATCCGTTTACCCGCGGTCATGAGGATATCGTGCTTCGTGGACTGAAACTCTTTGATGAGGTGATTATCGGCATCGGCCGGAACGCCATGAAACAGCGGTATTTTCCGATCGAGGACATGATTCGCCTGATTGAACTGACCTTTGCCCCCTATCCCAATGTGAGGGTGGTCAGTTACGACGATCTGACGGCCAACATCGCCCGCCAGCTGGGAGCCCGGTTCCTGCTGAGAGGGCTTCGCAATACGACCGACTTTGAATATGAGAACAGCATTTCGCAGGTGAACCGGTTCGTTTATGAAGATGTGGAAACCGTCTTTCTGATCACCTCGCCCCACCTGGCGCCCATCAGCGCCACCATCATCCGGGAACTGCACCGCTACGGCAAAAACATCGATGATTTTCTGCCGATAAGCCTGGAGAGGATCAGGTAACAGAAAAGGCGGTGCCGCGCCGGATTTCATCGCATGCGCGGCACCGCCTTTCGGCCTTTCCCGGCCTTTACTCTTTCGGTTCCTTCTGGTCCACCGAATCGATCACGAACCGGATGGAACTGAACGAGTTGGTCAGGGCGCGGAGAACTTTTTTCTGGTCCATCCACTCGATTTTTTCAATGTCTTCCGAAGTCTGGGGAGCCATCCGCGAATCGTCGAGGCAGGTCATGTGATACCACTTGGTCCGTTTCAGGATGCGGCTTCCGTTGAGCGGGTAGGTATGCCAGGTCGTGCAGATGCGGTCTTCGATAGCGACCTTCACCCCGGTTTCCTCGATCACCTCGCGCACCGCGGCCACCCGCGAGGATTCACCCTCGTCGAGCTTACCTTTGGGGAGGTCCCACTTGCCCCGCCGGAACATCAGGAGCATCTTGTCCCCTTTGAAAACCACCCCGCCGGCGGCTTTCACCACCTTGAACAGGCTTTTGAACTTTTCCTCTGCCGCTTTTTTATCGAGAGTCACCACCGTGACGGAATTCAGTTCCGGAGCATGATTGGTGTTGAGCAGGTGGACGAGTTTCTCGACCGTTACGGGAGTGGCATTCAGAATCAGGACGTGGCCACGAAGGGAAGAAACTTTCAGAACCCCCAGGCGAGCGTCGATAATCTGGTCAAAGTCAACTCGTTGAGCCGATAGGTGTTCCTGCAGCTTTGCAGCCGCCTTAGGGCCGACCAGCCGGATGGGGCGATCGTCGATGAAAATTACCATGTGGTCAGATTAATCAGTAAAATGGGCCCGCCATGCCGTTGAAAATCGCGAAAAACTTCAAAATCACCCCTATTCACCTTCAAATTTAGACAAACCTTCGCGTTTTGAAGAGTACCTAAAACTACTATTTTTGCGACACGACAACTTTTTCCTTAGTGGAACTTGCGATAATTCTTTTCCTGATTATCCTCAACGGCGTTTTTTCAATGTCGGAAATTGCGCTGGTCTCTTCCCGAAAAGCCCGGCTTGAAACCGACGCCCGAAACGGCGACCGCCGGGCCGAAGAAGCCCTCAAACTCGCTGAATCTCCGAATCGTTTTCTCTCTACCGTTCAGATCGGCATCACCCTGATCGGCATCCTGAACGGTATTTTCAGTGGCGACCGGCTCACCGACCAGGTGGCCGGGATGATTGCCCGAATCGAAGGGCTCCAGCCCTACGCCAACTCGATCGGCGTCGCCGTCGTTCTGCTGCTGCTGACGTACCTTTCCCTGGTGCTGGGCGAGCTTGTCCCGAAACGGATCGGTCTTTCCAACCCGGAAGGCATCGCCAAGGTGATGGCCGGCCCAATGAACGTCCTTTCCCGGATCACCTCTCCCTTCATCAGCCTTCTGAGCTTTTCCAGCGACCTGCTGATCAAGATTCTCAATATCAAACCGAATGCCAGCGCCGTCACGGAGGAAGAGATTAAAAGCCTGATTCAGGAAGGGACCACCGGTGGGGTGATCGAGGAGATCGAACAGGAAATCGTTCAGAACGTTTTTCAGCTCGGCGACCGCAGGATTACCTCCCTGATGACCAACCGGCAGGAGATGGTTTACCTTGACCTGGAAGCCGCCCCGGAGGAAAACCGGGAACAGATCGTCCGGCACCGGCACTCCCACTACCCGCTCTGCCGCGGCAGCGTCGACGATATAGTCGGGCTGATCCACAGCAAGGATTTCCTGGGAACCGACCTCGACGACCAGCTGAAACGACTGGAGGACCTGAAACGCGACATTCTGTATATCCCCGAAAACAACATGGCCTACCAGGTGCTGGAGCGGTTTCGGGAGAAACGCCAGTATGTCGGCATCATCGTGGATGAATACGGCGGTGTGCTGGGCATGGTGACGCTCAACGACATCGTCGATGCGCTCGTGGGCGATATCTCCGAAACCAACGAGTTCGAATTTGAAATTGTGGAACGCGAGGACGGCAGTTACCTGATCGACGCCCAGATCCCGTTCGACGACTTTCTGGATTATTTCGACATCGTGATTCAGAACCGCAAGGAACTGACCGGCTTCGATACGCTGGGCGGTTTTGCCCTCCATATTATTAAAGACATTCCCAAAACTGGCGAAACGTTCACCTGGCAGGAGTACCAGTTCGAAATCGTGGACATGGATAAAAGCCGGATCGACAAGATTCTGGTAACGCGCCGGAATGAGGAATAACCGACCTATCAAATAAGGTATACATGATTGCATCACAAGTTGCCCGGATGCTGCTGGAAGTACAAGCGGTCCGGTTGCGCCCCGACGAACCGTTCACCTGGAGTTCCGGCTGGAAATCACCGATTTACTGCGACAACCGCATCACCCTTTCCTATCCCTCAGTCCGGACGTTTATCCGGAAGAATCTGGCCGAAACCATCCGGCAGACATTTCCCGGGGTGGAGGCCGTCGCCGGGGTGGCGACGGCCGGAATCGCCCAGGGCGTGCTGGTGGCCGAGGAGCTAGCCCTCCCCTTTCTCTACGTTCGGCCGGAACCCAAAAAGCACGGCATGGGCAACCAGATCGAAGGACGCCTGGAAGCGGGCCGGAAGGTGGTGGTCATCGAGGACCTGATCTCGACCGGAGGCAGCTCGCTCAAAGTGGTCGACGTGTTGCGGCAGAACGGAGCCGAGGTGCTGGGCATGGCCGCCATCTTCACCTACGGCTTCCCGTTAGCCGACCAAAACTTCTCGGAAAAAGAAGTAAAACTGGTCTGCCTGAGCAATTATGAAACTCTCGTGGAAGAGGCCCGGCAGCTCGACTACATTCCGGACGAAGCCCTTGCCTCCCTGGCCGCCTGGCGCCGGAATCCCGCAGAATGGAATACCTGAAAAAATGACTTCCGCTTAACATCCAAAAACGCGCCTGCCTCGTAGAACTATCGTATTCCTATCATTTTCACCATTACCAACTCTTTGAAAAATGAATACGATTCGACTCAACGGGCTGCGCGGCCGCGCAGCGGTTGGCCTGCTGGCCCTTGCGGCCCTGTTTAATGCCTGTACGTCCCCCAACGAGGCCGTCCGCCCCGACACCCCGGCCGGCCGGAACAGCCGGATTCCGGCGGAGGAACTGATGTTTTTTGTTCTGACCGACGGTAATTCCCTGAACAAAAAGAGTCTGGCCAACCCGGCCACCGATGTGGACGTGAACATGGTGACGGGGCTTCAGGACGGGGAAAAGCTGCTGGGCATCGACTTCCGCCCGGCCACCGGACAACTGTACGGGCTGGGCAGTACCAGCCGCATTTATGTCATCAACCCGGAAGACGGCAAAGCCCGGGCCATTGGAACCGGCCCGTTCTCTCCCTCGCTGAACAGTGAGGCCGTCGGGTTCGACTTCAATCCGGCCGCCGATCTGATCCGGGTCGTGACGGCCGCCGGCCAGAACCTCCGCATCAATCCCAATACCGGGATGGTGGTCGGAAACACGGCCGATCCGGACATCAACGGCGGCTCTTCTCCGGCGGTTTCGGCCGTCGCCTATACCAACAGCCGTGCCGGGGTGACCACCACCACGCTGTACGACGTAGACCCGGCCTCCGACCGGCTGTTCATCCAGAACCCGCCCAATAACGGCACGCTGGTGCAGGTCGGCCCGCTGGGAAAAGACATTGCCGCCACGGCCGGTTTCGACATCTCACCCGATAACGCCCACGCTCTCCTGGCCTTCACGGCGGACGGTAAAGCCGAACTGGGTCACCTGGACCTGAACACGGGTAAACTCCATTCCATCGGAAGCCTGGGAACCGGCGCCGTCATCGGTCTGGCCATCCCTACCGAACCCGTCGCTTTTGCCGTCAGTGGTAACACCCTGCTGGTCTTTAACCCCATGAACATCTCCCCGGTTGCCAAAACCATCACCGGCCTTCAGGACGGGGAAACGATTCGGGGCATCGACCTCCGGCCCGCCACAGGTCAGCTGTACGGGCTGGGAACCAGCAGCCGGATTTATACGATCAATACCGCCACCGGCGCAGCCACGGCCGTCGGCGGTCCGTTTACGCCTGCTTTGAGCGGCAGCGACTTCGGCTTCGATTTCAACCCCATGGCCGACCTCATTCGGATCATCAGCAATACGGGTCAGAATCTGGCCGTCAGCCCGGTGACGGGGGCCGTTACGGCCGCGCAGACCCCGATCAACTTCGGTCGGCCGGGCGACGGGCCGGTGGTTCGGGCAGCCGCCTATTCCAACAACTTTGCCGGAACGACTTCGACGGTGCTGTATGATCTGGACGACCTGTCGGACAAGCTGTATCGCCAGATTCCGCCGGCCTCCGGCACGCTGGTCGGCGGCAGTCCGCTGGGCATTAACTTCGAAGCCACCAACGGATTCGACATCGGCGGAATGAGCAACAAGGCTTACGCCCTGCTCACCTCGGCCGGATCGACGAAATTGTATGAAGTGGACCTGAACAACGGGATGCTCACCCCGGTGGGCAACTTCCCGACCACCGTCCGCGGCTTTGCTCTGGGCCTCGGTTTCTGATCATAGACCCTGAAAGAATACCGGCCTGCCTGAATTTTTCGGGCAGGCCGGTGCTTTTTCAGGACAGCTGAAATTTCTTGCCGGGCAGCGACCGGACCACCCCCTGAAATTCAAGGTTCAGCAGCAGGGAGGCCAGCCGGCTGACCGGCATTCCGCTTCGCCAGCTGAGCTCATCGATGTGCCAGTGGGGCTGTTTCCGCAGCAGGGCCAGAATCTGACTTTCCTCCTCCGTAAATTCATGGGTTAATGCCGGTTTTTCCAGGAGGTGCACCGGTTTTTCAGGCTGGTCCCACCGCAGGGATTCGATCAGGTCTTCCGGCCGGGTGTAAATGTCGGCCCGTTTTTCCCGAATCAGTTTGTGGCAGCCCTGCGAGAAAGGATGAGTCAGGAATCCCGGAACGGCCAGAACCTCCCGGTGGTAATTGTTGGCGTATTCGGCCGTGATCAGGGCACCTCCTTTCGCGGCCGCTTCCACCACCACGACCGCATCGCTCATCCCGGCAATGATGCGGTTTCGGGCCGGAAACAGGCGGGCATCCGGTTTGACCCCCGGCCGGCTTTCCGTGAGAAGACCGCCGGTGGGCAGCATCTCCTGAGCGGTTTTTCGGTGAACGTGGGGATAGATGATGTCCACCCCGCTCGCCAGCACCCCGATGGTGGGCAGCCCGGCCGACAGGCAGGCCCGGTGAGCGGCAATATCGATCCCATAGGCCAGTCCGCTGATCACCAGCGGCCGGTAGGGCAGAACCGCGTGAATGAGGTCTTCGGTCATTTTTCTTCCGTAATCCGTGGCCTGCCGCGTGCCGACGATGCCGATGGTCCGGGTCGGGTTCAGGTCGGCGGCGCCAGTCGAAAACAGCAGGGCCGGGGCATCATACAGCCCCCGAAGTCGTTCGGGATAACCGGGTTCGGTGTAAAACAACAGCCGGACGCCGAGCTTCTCACATTTCTGGTAAATCCGGTCGGTTTCCGACAGCACCCCGGGGTTCAGCACGGCCTTTCCAATAACCTCGCCTACGCCGGGAATTTTGAGCAGGCGATGCCTCGGGGAACGGAAAACCTCGGAAGCCGACCCGCAATAACTGATAAGCTGCCGGATCAGGACGTCTCCGACTCCGGTTACGGTGGTGAGGGCCAGCTGGTAAAATGGTTCGGGATGATCCACGGTGATTGGAAGAGGTTTTCTTCAGGACGAAGAAGATGGGCCCGAGTAACGCTGCGCCTTAAAAAATCGCAAAGTTTTTTATAAATTTCAGCTGAATCCGACTGTTCTGAACCATGACCCTCGCCCGCCGTTTATTGAAAATCAGCCATTTCGCACTGGCTGCCCCCCTGCTGTTGGGCTGCTCCGGAGAGCCGGCCGGAAATCCGACCAAATCCACCCCGCCGGACCCTCAGGTCAAGCTCCAGGCCTTTTCCAAAACGCCTGCTCTGGTGAAAGCCCTGCCGGGTTTTGAGAATCTGGAAATTTTCCCGCTTCTGAGCAGCGACGACCAGCTCGACCAATCGACCGGTTTCCTGTTCGGTGCCCAGCCGGATGGGAACGCCCTCCTTCGAAATCCCGGCGGAGACGGGTTTGTCCTGCTGACCAACCATGAAATTCTGCGGTCGGTGTCCCGGGTTTACCTCGATAAGACGTTCAGGCCGGTAAAGGGTGAATACGTGCTGGATGCGGACGGCGGCCTCTGGCGGATGTGTTCGGCCACCCTGGCCACCCCGGAAGTCCATGGTTTCGGCCCGGTTTACCTCACCGCCGGAGAAGGGGACGCGGACGGGATGATCCACGCTCTCGACCCTTTCGCGCCGGCCGACAAAAAGAACCGGAACCGGGTCCTCCCGGCGTTGGGCAAAGCCTCCTTCGAAAATGCCGTTCCGCTGCCGAAAGGCAGTTTTCCCGGCAAAACCGTGGTGGTTCTGAGCGAGGATGAAGGCAGTGGACAGCTTATGGTTTATGTCTCAGAGTCGGTCGGCGACCTCCAGAACGGTAAGCTGTATTTCCTGCGCCGGACCAACCGGAATCCGGTCGAAACCGACATGAAGGCCGGGCAATCCTACGAGGTAGAGTTCGTGGAATTTACCGATACCCGGACTGCGACGGGCAACCAGCTGGCAGCCCAGACGAAGGAAAAGTTTGCCCTCGAATTCGCCCGGGTCGAAGATGTCGACTTCCGGAAGGGCAGCGATGCCGCCGGGCGCGAGATTTTCTTCTGCGTTTCGGGCACCCATGCCTCGGACCGGGTCGAATGGGGCCGCGTGTACCGTCTGGCCCTCGATTCCGACAACCCCCTCAAAGGAAAATTAACCATCCTGGCCGACGGTTCGGTCGACCCGGGCCGGAATCTCGTCAACCCCGATAACCTCTGCGTCACTGAAAATTACGTGTACATTCAGGAGGACGGGGACGCTCCCCCGGCCCCGCCGGCCCATGACGGGCGAATCTGGCAGTATGCCCTGTCCACCAACCAGTTAAAGCCGATCCTGGAAATGAATCACCGGCGGGATGACCCCGATTTTCAGCGGAAGTACAACGCGACCGGCCATCCGGGCAGGAGCACCTGGGAATACGGGGCCATGACCGATATTTCGACGGTCATCGGGGTGCCCAATACGTTCCTGATCAATATCCATCCCCACACCTGGCGGGACATGAAGTTCAGCAACGCCGACGGCAGCTCATTGACCAAAACCGGGAGCATCAACGACCCCAATAACGGCAATTACTCCGAGGGCGGACAGGTGGTGGTCGTTCGGGGCATCCCTAAATAACCATGCCGCCCGCCCGCTTCCTGACCGTGTTCGGAGCCGCCACCCTGCTGTGCCTTGGCGTGCTGGTCGTGTTTTCGAAGGAGGAAAAACCGGCCGTTCCGCCGGCCGTTCGGGTGCATCGGCAATTTGGACAGGACGTGAACAATCTGGAAGCGCTGGTCCGCAACCGGTTGCTCCCTGCCGCCGAAAGGAGTTCAAATCCCGACACGATCCGCACCGCTTTTCTGGAATGCCGGCTCGCCTATAAGAAGCTGGAAGTCTTTACCGAGTATTACTTTAAAACCGCCACCCGGCTGGTCAACGGGCCTCCGCTGCCTGAGGTGGAAGCCGATGAGGCCCAATCGTTTGAACCGGGCGGCTTTCAGGTCATTGAGGAATTGCTGTATCCGTTCGAGCCGGAAAACCGGGAGAAACTGGTCCGGGAAATCCGGAAACTAACGCGGGAACTGTCCCGCCTTTCCTCCCTTTGGGAAGCCACCGAACTAACCGACCGACACGTTTTCGACGCCATGCGGCTCCAGGTTTTTCGCCTGATGACCCTCGGAATAACCGGTTTCGATACGCCGATCTGCAAAAATGCGCTCCCCGAAACCGCCGTGTCGCTCGGAAGCCTTCAGGTTTACCTGCGGTATTATCCGGACACCCCCCAATCCGACCGGCTCGAACAGACCCTCCGGTATGCAGTGAAGGACCTGCACCGCCATCCGAACATCGACCGTTTCGACCGGGTCCAGTTTATCCGTCACCGGCTCAACCCCCTGACCGCCGGTCTGCTGGCTCATCAGAAACACCTTGACATTCAGCCGTTCTCCGAACTTCGGCCCTTGCGGGCGGATGCGGCTACCCTGTTCGATGCCGGCGCCTTCGACCCGGACTTTTATGCACCGAACGCCCGGATGCGATCCAGTCCGGAGAAGGTGTCGCTTGGAAAACGGTTGTTTTCGGACCCGGTATTATCGGAAGGCAAGGTTCGGTCCTGCGCCGGCTGCCACCAACCGGACCGGGCCTTTACCGACGGCCTGCCCCGAAATTCTACCCTGACCGGCCGGGGTGCGGTGCTGCGGAATACGCCTACCCTCCTGAATACCGCTTTGCAGGCGGCCCTTTTTTACGACCTGCGATCGGATAATCTGGAGAATCAGTCGCTTCAGGTTGTCGGAAACCGGGACGAGATGCACGGGTCGTTCGAAGAGGCCGCCCGGAAGCTGGCCGCCGACTCCCGATATCGGAGCGAATTCCGCAGAGCGTTCCCGGAGATCCTTGGGAACCGGATCGAACCGGTTCACCTCCGGAATGCGCTGGCGGCCTACGAACGCTCGCTGGTTCGGCTCGACAGCCCGTTCGACCGCTTTATGCGCGGCCAGGATCAGGCGCTGACGGCGACCGAGGTCCGGGGGTTGAATCTGTTCATGGGCAAGGCCCGCTGTGCGACCTGCCATTTCGTACCCCTGCTCAACGGAACCGTCCCGCCGGAATTCCGGCAAACAGAGTCGGAAGTGATCGGGGTGCCGGTGCGTCCCGGCCGGCCGGTGCTGGACCCGGACCCCGGACGGTATGCCGTCATCCCGTTGAATTTGCTCCGGCACAGTTTCAAAACCCCGACCCTCCGCGGCCTTGCCCGAACCGGCCCGTATATGCACAACGGCGCTTTCCGGACGCTGGACGAGGTCGTCGACTTTTATGACCGGGGTGGCGGAAAGGGTCTGGGCATCGACCTTCCCAACCAGACCCTCCCGGCCGATCCCCTGCGGCTTTCGAAGGCGGAAAAAGCCGCCCTGCTCGCCTTCCTGAACGTACTTTAGTAATTCTGGCAGAGGATTGGATTTTCGGCCGATGCGACCCGCCGGACAACAGGCCGGTATAGGTCAGGGAAGAATACGGGGAATTATAGGGCCACCAGGCGTGCCGTCAGGCGGTGGGCCATGGCGAAATCGCTTTTTCTGAGGGCGAGCCGAAATATCGGAAAAATATCCAGCACCGCCCCGGCGGAGTTGATCCAGGTCAAAAATGCCGGAAAGGAGGGCAGATCAGCCTTCTTTGTCCAGACTGTCCCGAAAATCGGCAAAAAAGTTGCGGATTTCCTTCAGCCGTCCGATGACCTGTTTCATTTCGTTCTGGCGGGAGGTCCGTTCCTTCAGCTGCTGCCGTGCCCCGTCGATCGTAAAGCCTTTCCCCTCCCTTAATTTCAGGATATCCTGTAACTGCGCAATGTCTTCTTTGGTGTAGATCCGGTCGCCCGCGCGGTTCTTCTTGGGTTTCAGGGTCGGAAACTCTTTCTCATAAAACCGGAGCTTCGAGATGTTCACGCCGAGCATATCGGCCACTTCCCGAATGCCGTAGTATCGTTTGGTCAGCTCTTCCATGGGTATAATAATTTTCGGGCGACCGCTAAGAACGGTGAAATTACCGTAAATTTGCGCAAAATTTTTTGTTACCAGTCGATGACTTCTTCCGAAATTCGCCAGCATTTTTTGGACTTCTTCCGCAGCAAAGGCCACCTGATCGTGCCCTCGGCCCCGCTTGTTGCCAAGAACGATCCCACGCTCATGTTCAACAATTCGGGCATGGCGCAGTTCAAGGATTTTTTCCTCGGCAACGGGACGCCCCCGGCGAAGCGCGTCGCGGATACCCAGAAATGCCTCCGGGTTTCGGGGAAGCACAATGACCTCGAAGATGTAGGATTCGACACCTACCACCACACCATGTTCGAGATGCTCGGCAACTGGTCGTTCGGGGATTATTTCAAGAAGGAGGCCATCGCCTGGGCGTGGGAACTGCTGACCGAAGTGTATCGCCTGCCGAAAGACCGGCTGTACGTTTCGGTCTTCCAGGGAGACGAGAAAGACAACGTACCCTTCGATCAGGAAGCCTGGGACCTCTGGAAACCCATCGTGGGCGAAGATCGGATCATCCGGGGAAACAAGAAGGACAACTTCTGGGAAATGGGCGAAACCGGCCCCTGCGGCCCCTGTTCGGAAATCCATGTCGACCTGCGCCCGCAGTCGGAAGTGGACCGCCGACCGGGTAAGGAACTGGTCAATGCCGACCACCCGCAGGTGGTGGAAATCTGGAATCTCGTATTCATGCAGTTCAACCGGAAGGCCGACGGATCGCTGGAACCGCTGCCGTCCCGGCATGTCGATACCGGCATGGGCTTCGAACGGCTCTGCATGGCCATCCAGGGGAAACTTTCTAACTACGACACCGACGTCTTTACCGAAACCATCCGGGTCATCGAACAGCTGTCCGGAAAAACCTATACGGCCACCCAGCGGGAGTACCCCGATGTCGCCATGCGGGTCATCGCCGACCATATCCGGGCGGTCTCCTTCGCCATCGCCGACGGGCTGGTGCCGTCCAACGCCAAAGCCGGGTACGTCATTCGCCGGATTCTGCGCCGGGCGGTTCGTTACGGGTATTCTTACCTCGGATTTACCGAACCCTTCATGACCCGGCTTGTCCCGACGCTGGCCGACCAGTTCAAAGACGTGTTTCCGGAACTGAAAGCCCAGCAGGACTTTGTGGCGACCGTCATCCGGGAAGAAGAAGCGGCCTTCCTCCGGACCCTCGAAAACGGCCTGAAACTGCTCGATAAGATCACGGCGGAACTGTCACAGAAAACCGCGTCGGTCATCGACGGGGAAACGGTTTTCGAACTGAACGACACCTTCGGCTTCCCGGTCGACCTGACCGCCCTGATCGCCCGGGAAAAGGGTTTCACCATCGACGAGGCCGGTTATCAGAAAGCGCTTCAGCAGCAGAAGGAACGGTCGCGGAAAGATGCGGCTTCGGCCACCGGCGACTGGATCGAGGTGACCGACATCGACCGGGTCGAGTTTCTGGGTTACGACCAGCTGGAAGCCGAGGGCCGGATTTCCAAATACCGCAAGGTGCAGAACAAACAGGGTACGCAGTACCAGATCGTGCTGGACCGGACGCCTTTCTACGCCGAATCCGGCGGTCAGATCGGCGATACGGGCGTGCTGCTGGTGCACCTGGGCGACGAGGAAGTGCTCGTCCGGATTGCCGATACGCGCAAGGAAAACGACCTGATCATCCATATCTCCAATGACCGCGAGCTGGAGAATGTGTTCGATAACCATACGTCCGTGACGGCCCGCGTCGATGCCGACCGCCGGGAGGCCATCGAAGACAATCACTCCGCCACGCATCTTCTCCACGCGGCCCTGCGGCAGGTGCTGGGGACGCACGTAGCCCAGAAAGGCTCTTACGTAGGCCCGGATGCCCTTCGGTTCGACTTCTCGCACTTTTCCAAAGTGACCGACGCCGAACTGGCCGAGGTGGAGCGGATCGTCAACGACAAAATCCGGGAGAACATCCCGCTGGATGAGCGACGCAACGTGCCCATCGACCAGGCCAAAGGCATGGGCGCGATGGCCCTGTTCGGAGAGAAATACGGCGATTTTGTCCGGGTGATCGTGTTCGATCCGGCCTTCTCGGTCGAACTCTGCGGAGGAACGCACGTATCGGCCACCGGCCAGATCGGTCTGTTCAAACTGATCTCCGAAGGGTCGGTGTCGACAGGGGTGCGCCGGGTGGAAGCCGTTACCGCCGAAAAAGCCCTTGAACTCCTGAATGAACAGCAATCTACCCTCGACCAGTTGAAAGAACTCCTGAAGGCGCCTAAAGACGTAGTCAAAGCCGTCCAGAGCCTGCTCGACGAACGCACGCAGCTTCAGAAAAAGATCGAGGCACTGGAGAACGAGAAAGTGCAGCAGATCAGGGAGCAGTTACTCGGCAAAATCGAGCAGACCAACGGGCACGCGGTCCTGGTCGAAAGGGTCAATGTGCCGTCCGCCGACTCGCTGAAACAACTGGCCTACGATCTGAAAGCGAAGGTAGACCACCTGGCCCTGGTGCTGGGTGCCGACATCAACGGCAAACCGCAGCTGGCGGTCATGCTGGCCGAGGATCTGATCCAATCCCGAAATCTGCACGCCGGCAACCTCGTCCGCGAACTGGCGAAGGAGATCCGGGGCGGGGGCGGTGGACAACCGTTCTTCGCGACGGCCGGCGGTTCGGATGCCTCCGGGCTTGACCGGGCGCTGGCCAAAGGCCGCGAACTGCTCCGGTAAGCCGGCCTGCCGAATGACAGGAACCCCGAGGTGCTTTGGTAATCGAAGCACCTCGGGGTTTTCTTTTGCCCTTCTTCCCGCTGCTTCCGATTCTCCGTCAGTTATGGAGTCAACCCGGCCAGATACCGACTCCCGGTAGACGCCGGGAGGGCTCGTTGCCTACCTTTATGACACCCAAACGGGAATCCACACCTAACAACAAAAACGATGAATCGCTTTCTGAAAACCATTTCCCTTTCATGCTGTGCCCTTCTGGTTGGTCTTAGCGCCTGCCGGAACCACGAACTCACTTCCGTGTCCCCGCTCGGTCCGGGTGCTCCTTCCGGGACCCTTCAGCCCGCCGGTGACGACCTGATCGTTGGGGTCTCCAAAAAGCATACGCTGGTCAAACACGGCAACACGTCCCTAATCTACAACCCGGACGGTACGCTCCAGAAAGTGACGACGGGAAACCGGGTCACCACCTACTCCTACGGCCCGGGGAAAATTTCGTTTCTGACCACCGAAAACGGCAAGAAAACCGACGACGGGAATTTTTATCTCGACGCAAACGGGCGCTGCCTCCAGTCCGACGCCAATACCTACTACGTGCAGGACGGGATCAATTTTATCCAAATCAACCCGCTTAAATACGAATACGACGGTTCGGGCCGGCTGAGCAAACGATACAGCACCATTTACCAGCAGCAACGCATCGAGTTTTTTTACGACGCCAACGGCGACCTGGCCGAAACGAAAGAATACGGGTTCTCCAACACCCTGATCCAGCGAAACACCTATTTCTATGCCACCGAAAGAGGGGCGGCCCTGATTTCGGACCGGCACTCGTTGAACCCGGTCGGAATCCGTGACATGGACCCCTACCTGAGGGTGTTCGGTAAACGAAGCAAACACCTCGTTCACCGACTGAAAATCGAGCAGCCCGTGTACGACGGCGTCAACACCGACCACCGCTACAAGTATACCCTCGACGGCGACGGCTTCGTGATTCAACGAAATAAGACGGTGACTGCCAACGGCCTCCTGCTGGAATCCGTCCCTTATGAGTACCTGATCACCGATATTCCCATCAACTGACCGGCCGACACGAAAAAAGCCGGGGTTTCCTTCCCGGCTTTTTATTGATACCGAAGCTTTGGTTCAGGCATCTTCCCGATCCGGCTGGTGTTCCGAACCGAAGACGGTTCCCAGGTAAGAATGCTGCCAGTTTTCGACTTCGGCAGGAGTTTTCAGTTCTTCGATTTCCGTCACCCGGTGTTTCAGGTGCGGATACTGGGCGTCCAGTTGGGCAATGATTTCCGTGACGATGGGTTCGCCCTCCGCTTTCATCGGCAGCACGGAGTGAATCTGTTTTCCGAGTTCGTCCGTAGCTTCTACCCGGACAATGAATGTTCTTTCCATACCAGACTACGTTTTCCTACTTAAACCGCATCCGTCCGGAAAAGTTGGTGGTGTCCCGGCCGGGGTCGCTTTCCTTCCGGACCGTTTAGAAAAACTTTATTGATAATCAGGACGTAAACTCTTAATTTGGAAAAGCCACCAAGCCCTGGCGATCATGAAACGGCTCTACGTCCACTCGATGCTTCCCCTTCTGCTGATTGCCTTACTGATCGGCGCCCCGTTCCGGAAGGAAAATCAGACTACCAACCGGCCGGCAGACGCGACCGGCCTCCCCTATGCGCCGATCTGCGGCCTGTCTCACGTCGGCGGGATTCCTGCCTCTCTGCTGGAGCAGCCCGTCGCCCTCCGGCCGAATCTGGGCCAGTATCCGACGCCGACCTCCACCAAAAACCAGAAAGCGCAGGCCTATTTCGAACAGGGAATGGCTTATCTCCACGCCTACTCGCTGGTCGAGGCCGCCCGCTCGTTCCATGAGGCCCTGCGGCAGGATTCGACCCTCGCCATGGCGCAGGCCGGATTGAGCCGGGTTTATGTTCAGATGGAAGATTTTCCGGCCGCCCGAAAGGCCGCCGAAAAAGCGAAACGGCTGGAGAAATACGCCGACGAACGGGAAAAGGCTCACATCGAACTACGGTTTGCTCAGCTGAAAGCCCTCGACTCGCTGAATAACCAGAAACTCCTGAATGAATACCGGCGGGTGATTTTCCAGGCTGTCCGGCGGTTTCCCGAGGACGCGGAACTGTGGCTCATGGCCGGCCATGCCTACGAACGGTTTGCCAGCGGCCGCGGACAGGGATCGTCGCCGGGCAGCATCGCCATCTATGAAAAGATTCTCCAGAAGGCTCCCGACCACCCGGCCGCCCACCATTTTCTGGTTCATGCCTACGAGGGCATGACCGATTATGCCAAAGCCCGGGAACACGGAGCCGCCTATGCGAAACTTTCCCCCAATCAGGCCCATGCCCTCCATATGTACGCCCACGATCTGATGAAAACCGGGGATGTCGACGAGGCCATCGCCCAGATGAAACGGACCGATGCCATCGAACGCGGGCTGTACCAGAGCGAGAAATACCCGTCGATGTACGACTGGCATCACATCCACAACATTTCGCTGCTGGCGCTGTGTTATCAGTATCAGGGGCGTATCCGGGAAGCCGAAGCCCTCCATAAGGAGAAATTTGAAACGCAGCGACCCGTGAATCCCGAACGGACCTTCTACAACAAGATGGGCTACCCGGCCCTGCTGATTTCCCAGAACCGGGAAACCGAAGCCGTTTCCATTGCCCGGGACTTAACCAAAGGCAGCACCCCCGGCGAACGGGTAATCGGCCATTATCTGCTCGGCATGGTAAATCTGAAGAAAAACCGCCTGGAAGCTGCCCGTGAAGACCTGAAAGCCTCCGAAGCCGAACTGGCCGTTGCCCGGAAAGGAGAGCAGACCGACTGGCTGGCCGCGTGGCTGGACCCTCACCCCCGTTTTCTGGCGGCTCTGCTTGCTTTGTCGGACCCCGGCCGGCGGGCCGAGGGGATGAAAAATATCCGGAAGTTCCAGGCCGGCGCCCGGGAGCAGTTCGGCCCGGACCCCTGGGCTGAGGCCCTGTTTCAGCTGGAAATGATCGCCCAGGTAGCCTGGCAGCTGAAACTGTATGACTTCGCCGAAGAATCGGCCAAACTGCTGGCCGAACACGACCCGGCCTATCCGGGAACGCACCTCGCCCTGGCCCGGATCGCCGAATGGAAAGGCGACAAAGCCGCGGCCGACCGCGAACGGAAGCTGGCGCGGCAGGGCTGGTCGAAAGCCGACCCGGTATTTCTGGCCCAAAGCCTGCCCGGCCAATAGAGAAAAAGCCCCGAACGGGGCTTTTTTCTTACTGTCCTCCTTCCCGACCGACCGGCCGGGCATTTTTTCCGATGCGGTTCTGGAGTTCGTCGCCGAGGTCTTCGCGGGCGGCTTCGGCCAGTTTTTCAAGTTCGGCCACGATTTCGGGATGCTGCCCGCGCACGTCGTAACGTTCGCCCGGGTCGCGCTGAAGGTCGTAGAGGCCGCCCTGAATGGCATGCGTTTCGGTGCTGGGTCCGGGTTTGCCGCCCTGGCCGGGCAGGTACCCCTCATACGTACGGCCGGGATGCGGAAACACCAGCTTCCAGTCGCCTTTCCGCACGGCTTCCAGGCTATTTTTCCGGTAATAATACAGGAATTGCTCCCGGGGAGTGGCCGAGTCGTCGCCTTTGAGCAGGGTAACGATGTCGACGCCGTCAATGCGGTTTTTTGGCTGGCGGGCTCCGCAGAGCTTTGCCACGGTGGGCAGAATGTCGAGGGTGCTGAGCAGTTTGTTCGAAACGCGGCCCGCCGGTACGACGCCGGGCCATCGCATCAGACACGGCACACGCTGGCCGCCTTCGAAAGACGTTCCCTTTCCTTCCCGGAAACCGCCTGACGAGCCGGCATGGTCTCCGTAGTTCAGCCAGGGGCCGTTGTCGCTTGTAAAGATGACGAGGGTGTTTTTATCGAGGCCCTGTTTTTTGAGTTCCGCCAGAATTTCTCCGACCGACCAATCGATTTCCATCATGACGTCGCCGTAAAGGCCCCGGCGGCTCTTTCCCGCAAACCGGGCCGAAGCCGCCAGCGGAACGTGGGGCAGCGGGTGCGGCACATACAGGAAGAAGGGTTCCTTACGGTGGTTGCGGATAAAGCCGACCGCCCGTTCGGTGAGGGCCGATGTGATGGCGCTCGCATCTTCCAGCGTGTTGACGGCTTTAAAGGGCGTATTTCCTTCGATCAGATTCAGAATCGGATAATGGGCGTTGGCCTGGTTCGGATGCAGCGGCCACATATCGTGCGAATACGGTACGCCGAAATATTCGTCGAAGCCGTTTTGCAGGGGCAGAAACTGGTGGCGGTCGCCGAGGTGCCATTTCCCGAAGATCCCGGTCCTGTACCCTTTTTCCTTCAGGAGTTCGGCCAGGGTTTCCTCGTTCGGGTTGATTCCGATGGGCGAACCTGGTCCCAGAGCGCCGTAGAGGCCGAGCCGGTTCGGGTAACAGCCGGTCAGCAGGGCGGCCCGGGAAGCGGTACAGACGGCCTGTGCCGCCAGAAAGTTGGTAAACCGGGTTCCTTCCGACGCCAGCCGGTCGAGGTTCGGCGTCGAGTACCCCAGGGCGCCCGTCACGCCGAGGTCACCGTAGCCCATGTCGTCCATAAAAAAAAGAACCACGTTGGGGGTCTGCGCCTTCGGGCGTTCGACCCAGGCGCCGATCAGCAGGGTAATACTCAGGGAAAGCGTCAGGCCGATAGCGAGCCGGAAAAAGGGGTTTCGGATCATCATGCAGAGGAATTGAATGATAAAGTATATTTATTCGCTATAGTTAATCTATTTAAAGATCGGCCGTAAAGATAATCGGGCGGACCATTCGCGGAGGCTGCCTGGACCTCTATCTTGAAAATTTACCGGAGTTTGATGGAAAAATATAAATGAAAATCCCGTCCAACGAACATTTCAGAATTTCTTTTTGGGGCGGGGACGAAATCCGGCCGGGTCAGCGTTGTAGGAAGCGGGTTCGGAACGAATCCTGATTCTATGCGGAAACTTTTTCTGATCCTCCTGCTGGGCTGCTTCGGCCCATTTACCGGCCAGGCCCAGACCATCAGCCGGAAGCCGATTACCCGAACGGAATTCGTTCGTCTGATGCAGACTCTGGCGGCCGGTCTGAACGAGAACAACGCCTATAAGGCCGCGGACTGTTTTGCCCTGGACGCCCTGTATACGGAGCCGCCCAACCGGAAAAACTTCCGGGGTCGCCATAAGATCTTCGACTATTTCGGCGGGATAAAAGGGCGACCGACCCTCATGAAAATGACCTGGCACCACCTGGCCTTCGATGAGCAGACTCAGATCGGCTCCGGCGAGTTCACGCTGTCGAGCGGCAACACCATTCACGGCATGGTCAGCGTCCGGATTCGGGATGGACTGATCGGCAACTGGCGGGAATATTTCTACGAATCTCCGCTCGACTGGAACGCTTTTATATTACAGAATCCGTTCTGAACGGCGGAAATCCGCTTTATTTTCATGGGACGGGAGGATCACCCATTTCTAATGTCCTCCTCCCCCATCCTTCCGAATGAACTCAGTTTCATTGCCCTTGAAATGAGAAGGTTATAAAATCCTTCCCATCCGGCTTCCTTTTAGGTATAGCCGGTATCCCTCTTGTCTCCCCCGAATTGAACTAAGTAATAATACCAAAAAATCACCCGATTTGGGTTAGTTATTTCTTTCTGATACTTATCTTTCCGGTATCTACTTAGCAATCTGATAATCAGCGAATTCGGGAGGCAGGTATTTCCTGCAGTTTAAAAAAGAAAGAAATCCGGATCGACCCCTTCTTTAACTCCAATTAAAGCATACCTCAAATTAGGTTAATCGGCAGAATATTATTCTGATTTTAAAACTCTTCATCAAACATTATATTTCATACGTTTCATTTTTTGCCAATTTTTATTGTTTATTGCGTTTGGTTTAAAATTATAAAAATGCAAACCATTAGTAACATTCATCAAAAACTTCAAGTTTATGATCAAACGTGTACTTATGAGTATACTTATGGTATACTCATCCTGGGTAGTCGCTTTCGCTCAGGACAGGAAAGTTACGGGCCGTGTAACTTCCACAGAAGACGGGGTGGCGCTGCCGGGCGTATCGGTGGCGGTAAAAGGAACCACCCGCGGAACCAACACCGATTCGAACGGTGAATATTCGATCCAGGTCGGAAACGAGGCCACGCTGGTATTCAGCTTTGTAGGCATGACCCCCCTGGAAATTTCCGTCGGCAATCAGTCGGTGATAAATGCCCGGCTGGCCTCCGACACGCGCCAGCTTGCCGAAATCGTGGTGACCGGGGTCGGGGTAGCTACCGATAAACGGAAACTGGGTATTTCCGTCGAATCCATTTCGGCCGCCAAATTACCGGCGGCTCCCTCGGCCTCCGTGGATCAGGCCCTGGTCGGGAAAATCGCCGGTGCCCAGATCTCCAGCACGAGCGGTACGCCCGGCGCGGACATCAACATCCTGCTTCGCGGAATCAACACGATCAACCGGGGCACGCAGCCGATGATCCTGATCGACGGGGTGCAGATGGCCGCTACCAACCTCAACACCATCGACCTCAACACCATCGAGCGCGTCGAAGTGGTGCAGGGGGCCGCGGCCGCCACCATCTACGGTGCGCAGGGCGCCAATGGGGTCATCCAGCTTTTCACCAAAAAAGGGAAATCCGGCCAGTTGAACATCGACATTTCGTCCAGTGTGGCTCAGAATACCTACCTGAACATCGGGGACGTGCATAAGGCCCGCTTCCACGGCTTTGCCACCGACGCCAGTAACAATGTGGTCGGTTCGTCGGGCAAACCCATCGTTTTCGATGAAGCGACGAGCACCTACAGCGAAAATGTCATCTGGAACAGCACGGACCCGACGGTGAAAAACGATAAACCGTATAACGCCAACCTCAAGTATTACGACCACTACGATTATTTTTTCCAGCCGGCCTATACGACCAACAACAGCATCGCGGTATCGGGCGGCAAGGATAAACTCGACTTTCTGGTATCGGCTTCCAACAACCACCAGACGAGCAACATCATCAACAACGGAGCATTCAACCGTACGAACCTGACGACCAACATCGGGTTCGAGGTGTTCAAGGGCCTCACTTTCCGGACGACCACGCAGCTGGCCTATACCAAAAATACCATCCGCAGCCTCGACCGGCTTATCATGTACAGCGTCAATAATGCCCGCCCGTTCGCCGATTTCTCGTACCGCGACCCGGACGGCAACGCACCGATCTATTTTGGCGACGCTATTGGCGTGAACCACTTCAATCCGGATTACTACAGCCAGTACTGGAACACGAACGACGACAAGATCGACGTGATCCAGAGCCTCAACCTCAATTATAAATTCGCGAAATTCGTTGAACTCGACGCCAAATACGGCATCAACTACCAGCGGCAGGAGCTGATTTACACGTTTGCCAACCAGTCGAAAAACCGCAACGCCGTTTACACGAACAACTCGCTGAACAACATCGGCCCCAGCGGTGACCTGACGGGTGAAATCGACAACTACAGTTATAACAAAACCTTCCAGAACTTCCTGGCGACGGCCACCTTCCAGACCGACTGGCAGCAGGACTTCAATTCCAAAATCCCCATCCGGACCGCCACCCAGGTGTCGTTCGACTGGCGGAAACGCAACGACCGGCAGTACATCACCTACGCCACCGGCCTGCCGACCTACACGCCTTTCAACGCCAGCCAGGCCAGCGCTTTCAAGGTACCTTCCGAGGACCAACTGCTGAACTCGACCATCAACTCGATCAACATCATCGAGGGCGGTGGTGATTACGCCTTCCCGTTCGTGACCTATGGCTTCCTGGTGAACCAGCGGATTGAGTTCGGCGACATCGCCGGGATTTCGGGCGGTTTTCGTTCCGACTATTCCTCGGCTTTCGGCCAGGGTTCGAAACCGTTCACGTTCCCGCGCGGAGATGCCTACTTCCGGTTGTCGGCCTTTAAATTCTGGGAAAACTCGTCCATCAGCGGCATTTTTCCCGAGCTGAAACTGCGGGCCGCCTACGGCCAGGCCGGGATTCAGCCGAGACCGTTCGACCGTTACGTGACCCTCGGCACGAAGACCCTCGGAAACAGCAACGCCTTCTATTATCCCTCGAACCAGAAAAACCCGGACCTGAACGTGGAGGTTTCCGAAGAACTGGAAGTCGGGGCAGACATGGTGTTCACCCCGCTCCGCGGCACCGACTGGCTGAGCAGCCTCCAGTTGTCGGCCACCTACTGGGACCGGAAAACGAAAAACGCCATCTATAAGGTGGACGTTGCTCCCTCCTCCGGCTCGGGGACTCTGCTCGACAACGCCTTCTCGCTGGGTTCCAACGGCTTCCAGGCTTCTCTGAACGCCACGGTGTTCCGCAGCAAGGGCCTGACCTGGAACCTGACGACCAACTTTGGTAAACAGACTTCCAAAATTCTGAGTGTGAAGGATAACCAGGAGATCGTCATCATTTCCAATGCCGGGAGTACCAATTACGTCCTGAAAGCCGGTGAAAAGATCGGGCAGCTGTATGGGAACGTCGCCATCCATGATGTAAACGCCAAGGGCCCGGACGGACAGCCGTACATTTCCCCGGACCAGCAGGCGAACTACGAAGTGGCCGGCAACGGCTGGGTCGTCAACAAAACGACCAAAGCCCCCTACTTCACCCCGAGACTGTACAGCTTCGGCGACCCGAACCCGAAATTCCTGATGTCGTTCATCAACGATCTGTCATACAGAAACTTCCTGACGCTTTCTTTCCAGTTCGACTGGGTAAACGGAAGCCACCTGTACAACCAGACCAAAGAGTGGATGTATCGCGACGGTATTCACGGCGATTACGACAAAGCGTTCAGTATCAACGGCGAAACGGCGGCCTGGACGGCTTTCTACCGCGGGGTATATGCCGAACGGCAGCGGAACGGTACCAAGAATTACTTCTACGAAGATGCCTCGTTCGTGCGCCTGCGTAACATCGCCATCGGCTTCGACCTGGGCAAAGTGATCCGGATTCCGGCCACCAAACGGGTGCAGCTGGTGCTTTCCGGCCGGAACCTGCTGACCTGGACCAAGTATACCGGCTTCGACCCCGAAATCAGCTCCGGCACCAACGGTTCGGCCTTCGACCGGGGGACCGACCACAACACCATGCCGAACTACCGCTCGTACCAGGCGACCGTCAACATTGGCTTCTAACCGAATCATCAACATGAAACGAACCCTATTTTTTCTTACTACTGCCCTTTCGATCGGCGTATTTTCCGCCTGCAAGGAGCAGCTGGACGTAAAGAACCCCAACCAGCCGACCACCGCGAGCGCCAATTCGGAAAGCGGGGTCATTGCCCTGGCCCAGGGGGGCGTGTACGTCAACGGGTTTCAGCAGTACAAGTATCCCTATGACGGGGTTTCCGGGTATTTCTGGACCGGCGCCATCGGTTTCCATGAGATCATGGCCGACGTGATCGGCGTCGAAGCGGCCAACCAGTTTCTGAACCAGATCGGCTGCCCGGACTACGTGATCCTGGACGACGGCACGAAGGTGCTGAACCCGAACTCGCCGAAGGAGCAGGTGGCCATGATCCGGGAGATCAACCAGAACGCCAACGCGGGTCAAAATACGCTCTATTACGAATGGGCGTATATGTATGCGCTCAACAGCTCGATGAACAGCGTGCTGGAGCTGGCCGACAAGGCGGCTTTCACCGGCGATGCCGCCACGAAAAAGGCCACCCTTCAGGCCTGGGCTCACTGGTGGAAAGGATACGCCTACGCCCGCATCGGCTCGATCTATTACGCCGGGCTGATCAACAACGCCGGTACCGGAACCAACAATACCTACGTCACGAAGGAAAAGATCATCGAGGAGTCGAATGCCAGCTTCGACAAGGCGACCCAGGCGCTGTCGGCCATCAGCAATACCGCCGACTACACCACCGTCATGAACCAGCTGATCCCGACCTTCAACCAGGTCGGAAAAGGCCGGGTACCGACGCCGGATATGTGGAAGCGCGGCATCAGCACCATGAAAGCCCGCAACCTCCTGGCCAACACCCCGGTGAAAAACATGACGGCGGCCCAGTGGCAGCAGGTTCTGACGCTGACCAACGCCGGCCTGACGGCTTCCGATAATGTGTTTACCGGTCGCTCAAATGATAATGGGGATTTTCTGGCGGCCGCCAACGGTGCCGTCGCCCCGAAAGCGACGGGTGATGCGGGCGGTGGGATTACCTACAAGGTCAGCGAACGTCTGATTCAGGATTTCAAACCGGCCGACAAACGGCTGGTCAACAACTTCCGCAAACGGGCTACGCCCTGGATCGGGAACAGCGACCGCGGCAACGCCTTCAATACGCGCTACGACCTGCTCGACGGGGGTTCCGGTCAGGCCGGTGTGATCGTCATGAGCAGCAAGTCCGTCGGGCAGTATGAACTGTATCTGGCGTCCACCTACGAGGAAAATGAACTGATGAAAGCCGAGGCTAAACTCTACACCGGCGACGTCGAAGGCGGTTTGAAAATCATCGACGCCATCCGAACGATGCAGGGCGCCGGTCTGCCGGCCGTGGCCGGAACCGGCCTCGCGCTGGAAGCCGCCAAAGAAGAACTCCGCAGCGAGCGCCGGATCGTGCTGGCCTTCCGGGGCCTCTCGTTCTACGACGCCCGTCGCTGGGGGGTGATCGAGGACGTCGCTAAAGGGGGCGGCCGCAAGAACGCCGTGGTAGTCGACAAGACCGGGAAAGTGAACACGAAGGCGACGATAAATTATAACTTCCTGGATTACTGGGACGTTCCCGATAACGAGCTGGCTTACAACAAACCGGGTGACGGCAGTGCGCCGGTGAAGAACCCGAGATAAGCCCAATCTCATCTTAAAAAAGGAGCCTGTTTCACCGCAGGCTCCTTTTTTATTGGCGGAGTTCAGAAAAGAATATATTTGTACGTACAATATTTACTTTGAACTTCTTGATAGAAGCTTGGCTATGTTGGATGTGCTTCTTCAAAATTTGTTTGGGGAGGCCCTCTTTGATCACAACCGATTTTTCATCCAGCCGGTTTTGTCATCCCGAGGAACGAGGGATCCTGTGCTTCGGTACTCGTTCAGATAGGTCATTCAGCCACAAGATCCCTCCTGCGTCGGGATAACAAACCGGGCGGACTGGCAAAAACGTTTCCTCCAAACCTCCTGAAGGGAGCCTTTTCGTGCAGTCAAAAGCCCCCATTCCCCCGAAGGGGGGTGTTCCGGGTAAAACCAATATCTAACTCATAACCCGTAGTGGACAAGGAAGAAATCGCCTGGCATATCGCCAGAATCCGCCATGAATACCAGGCTTTGAGACTGAACAACCGGCAGGCAGAACTTCTTCTGGCCTTTCAACAAATTGAAATCGATGAAGAAGCCGATAGCGGCACTTTCTGGGAATCAATCAGTGCCGAAGTAAATTTTTTAACCACTATTCTGAAGAAAGACCAATTGAACCGGTTAAAGAAGTTTCATTTTGAATCTCAACTTAATCAGATTGAGCAACTTAAAAACGAAGATCAACAATTTTTAGCTCTATTAAAATTTGAGACAGATAACCTGGCCTACGTTACTGAAACCATCCTCCCCACGCTAAAAAACAACCCATTGCTGTACCGGAACCATTCCGAGCCGGTTCAGACCAAACTCGGCAGCGTCCGATTGGAGTATGAACAACAACTTAAAATCGTGGAAAAGGATCTTATCCGATTCCACTCCCGCCATTCACTCACGTACCAACCCAATAAACTGAAGGCAGACCTGACCCGGCATAAAGTTAACTTTATCCTTCCCAACAGCCGGTTTCTTTCCAGAAAGGACCAAGTCCTTCAGGAGGCAATAGAAGCTTTAAAAATTGACCTTTCCGGCTATATTGAGGAAGTGTATTCTTCCATAAAATTTGTGCTTTCCGAATGGGAAGCCGTCCAATCCGGTCTTCTGGCGACCTACTATTCCAAGGCCGAACCGCCCTCCTCCATCTATATCAGTCAGGCTACAGAATCCGAAATCCGGCATGAAAAAGAGGTGATGATGCTGTTGTTGTTACCCGAAGGTTATTTATCTTCCCCCTTCAATAACTCCCCCATTTCCTAAACCCCAAACCCCGATCCGGCCATGCAGAACCAGGAAACCGTCCCTACGACCATCGACGAATACATCCGTCAATTTCCCGAGGACATCCGGACCCGGCTGGAAGCCATCCGGACCACCGTCCGCGAAGCTGCCCCCGACGCGGAGGAGGTCATCAGCTACAAGATGCCCACCTTCCGGCAGGACGGCGTTCTGGTCCATTTTGCGGCTTACCAGAACCACATCGGACTCTACCCGGCTCCTTCCGGCATCGAGGCATTCAAAGAGGAACTGGCTCCTTACTTCGGCGGAAAAGGCTCGGCCCGCTTTCCTGCCGACCAGCCCCTGCCGCTCGATCTGATCCGGAAAATGGTAGAATACCGGCTTCGGGAAAATCAGCTGAAAGCGAGCCAAAAGGCCGGGAAAAAGAAGTAACGGAAGGAGGTTTGCCGTTCAGTAAATGGTCCATCGGTCATTCCCGTAAATCCGTAACTTAGGGTAGCCAAGCTGAGACACAGCTATTTACTAACCAACTTCCTCCACTGCCATGCTTACCTTCAATCGTAAGAAATTTTTCGATACCTACCGCGCCCGCTTCGGTCCGCTGACCCAGCCGCTGGTAGATGCCCTCGAATTCCTGCTCGCCCAGATCGAGCAGGACGACCGCTTTACCGATTCCGAAAAAGACCGTCGGCAACTGGCTTATTGTCTGGCAACCTTCAAGTGGGAAACCGCCCACACGATGCGCCCCATCGACGAAATTGGAACCACCGACCATTTCAACAAACGGTACGGCCCCGAAACCAAAGTGGGAAAGATGCTCGGCAACACCCTTCCCGGCGACGGCGCCCGCTTTCATGGCCGGGGATATGTGCAGCTGACCGGCCGTGCCAATTATGAACGGGCCGGAAAATTCCTGCACGTCGATCTGCTGGAAAATCCGGAACTGGCCGAAAAACCCGACCTGGCCTACCGCATTGCCGTCCAGGGCATGAAAGGCGGCTGGTTTACCGGCAAAAAGCTCGACAATTTCATCCGGGACGGTTTTCCGCCGGAATACGAAAGGGCCCGGTTCATCATCAATGGACAGGATAAGGCGCAGACCATTGCCGACCTGGCCCGCCGTTTCGATGAAGTATTACTGGCAGCCAAAGAAAAACCCGCTCCCCGCGTTATCCCGATCCGAAAATTGGAGCCGGCCCCTGCGAAATAAAAAATTCGGTACCATCTTTGGCACCGAATTGACCTTTCGCGTTCCCGGAAATGCATTCAATCCCCTTCCTTCAACTGGAAGATACCGCCCTGCGACGGCCTTCCGGTTTTGTGCTGAATCACCTGAACTGGTCGCTCCTGCCCGGCGAAAACTGGGCCGTCCTGGGGGCGACCGGTTCAGGGAAAAGCACCTTCCTCGATGCTCTGGCGGGCCGCCTGCCGGTTCTGACGGGCCGGTTTTCTCACCCGGTGGGGGTTCTTCGTGAAACGGTGGAGCGGGTCGCCAACGACTACGGTTTCGACCGCAACGTGGCCTCGTCCGCCCGGTTTTACCAGCAGCGTTTCAATGCCGACGCGGCCGACGAAGCGCCTACCGTTTGGGAAGTTCTTCAGAATCAGGTTCGCCCGCCCGGCACCGTCGATGAGCATTCCGTCTCCCTGGCCCCGCCGGCTTACCCGGAAGAATGGCTGGCCGATGTGGCGGAATGGGTTCAGATTACTCACCTGCTGGGCCGGAAGCTGACTTCCCTGTCCAATGGGGAAACCCGCCGGACGCTGCTGGCGCGGTCGCTGCTGCGTCGGCCCAGGGTTCTGTTGCTCGACCATCCTTTCGGCGGGCTGGATACCCAAAGCCGTGACCGTCTGCACCAGACGCTGAATCGCATTGCCCGGGAAGGAACGGCCCTCGTTCTGGTGACCTCCCCGCAGGAAATACCCGATTGCATCACTCACGTCGCGGAACTGGAAAACGGCGAAATGGTCTGGCAGGGTCCGAAAGCCGACCGGCCGGCGCCGGCGGAGGCCGCCCCGGAAATGCTGACCGATCCGGATCTGCTGCCCCGGTGGCTCCACCTGCCCCCGGCCCCTTTCGACCAGGCGGTGGAGATGCGCAGCGTTTCGGTCCGCTACGGCGAAAAGGAGGTGCTCAAAGCCCTGAACTGGGCGGTACGACGTGGTGAAAAATGGGCCGTGCTGGGTCCGAACGGATCGGGTAAATCGACCCTGCTCAGCCTGATTACGGCCGATAACCCGCAGGGCTACCGCAACGACTATTCCCTGTTCGACCGCCGGCGGGGCAGCGGGGAGAGCATCTGGGACATCAAACAGAACATCGGCTTCGTCTCCCCCGAGCTTCACCTTTATTTCCCGAGAGAGCAGCCGGTCTGGAAGGTGGTGGCGTCCGGTCTGTTCGATACGAGCGGCCTTTTCCGGAAACTTTCCCCGGACCAGGCCGAACAGACGGATTTTATGCTGGCCCTGCTGCGGCTCCAGCCTCTGCGTAACAAACGACTGGATCAGCTTTCGACTGGGGAGCAGCGCTGGGTGCTGCTGGCCCGGGCTCTGGTGAAAAACCCTCCCCTGCTGGTCCTGGACGAGCCCTGCCAGAATCTGGACCCGGCCCATATGAACCGGTTTCGGGACCTGATCGACGAACTTTGCCGCACCTCCGACCGCACGCTGCTCTACGTCTCCCATTATCCGGACGAAATTCCGCGTTGCGTAACGAACGTCCTGCGGCTGAACGAGGGGGTGGGAACGGTAGAAGTTACCGGTTCATGATCGGAAACATTTCCTCCCGTTTCGCGCGGAGGTTGACCGATGGCCCGACGGGCGCTTCCAGCATGTCGTTTTCAAGGGCGGTCATCGCGTCCCGCAGGAAGTCCTTGATGGGCATCCCGCCGTGGGATTGGCTTTTGTCTTCCCGCATGTCATGGCCCAGTTCGGTATCGACGGAAGGCGGAATGATTTCAAACACCTGCACGGGCGTATGCCGGAACTGATACCGCATCGACAACGTCAGGGAATGCAGGGCGGCCTTGGTGGCACAGTAAACCGGCATATGGGCTAAGGGCGCAAAGGCCAGACCGGAAGTTATATTGATGATGGCCGCCTGGGGCTGGGAGGCCAGCTGATGGGACAGCATCGAGGACAGGTGCACAGGTGCGATGAAATTGATTTCGACTTCCGACCGGACCCGATCCAGCGGCACGGGATCCGTCAGCCGGGTAGCCAGCTGAATCCCGGCATTGTTGATCAGTACGTTGGTCCGGGGATATTCCAGCATAATCCAGCGGCACAGGTTCTCCCGCTGAGAGGCATCGGCTACGTCGCACACCCGGGTAACGATTTCCGGGTTCTCTTTTCGGATGGCTTCCAGCCGGTCTTCCCGGCGGCCGCAAATGATGACCGTGTTGCCTCTTTTTAAAAATTCGAGGGCGAACCCAAGGCCGATTCCGGAGGTCCCACCCGTAATTAACATCGTATTTCCACTGGTCTGCATACTATCTGGTTGTTTTAAGTATTAATTCCCCAACCCTCTTTAGGGTGGCTTTGCTACGCATGTTTTGCTTTACCGGATAAACTCCCTTTCAGGGGTTGGGGTAAAAGCGGCATGCCGGAAAAAGACTGGATGGAGGGATACCGAAAAATCCCATTAGTCGGCAAATAGCACCGTTCAGGTTCAGAAAAGGCGATTTCAGTACGATTCTTTTTGATAGGCACACCGAAAGAGTCCAACTTTGCGGTCGAATCAATGCTCCATAAACAACAAATACGATGAAACGCTTTTTGTTTTTTGTTACCTTTCTTTTTGCCTCCGCAGCGGTCCTGACCAGCTGCAACCGTGAAGACGTCGGCCCCCAGCAGGATGGGCAGCGGACGTTTAACCTGGCCAACTTCGACCGCCTTGAAATGGGCAGCGGAATGAACATCACCGTCCGCCAGGGCAACGATTTCAGTATCGACGCCAAAGGAGACCAGCGCAATCTTGAAGATCTGGACGTTTATGTTACCAACCACACGCTGGTGGCCCGCTACCGTAACCAGCGCAACCGCAAATACGGCACTTCCTTTACCATCACGATGCCGACGCTGCGGGGCGCCAACTTCTCGGGCGGCTCGGATTCGGACGTTTCCGGCTTTCAAAATCTTCAGGAACTGGACATCGAGCTCTCCGGCGGCTCCGACGGCGACTGGCAGGTTCAGGCCGCCCGCACCAACATCCGGGTTTCGGGCGGGTCGGATCTGAATCTGAATGGGTCCGGCACGCAGCTGATCGCGGAGATTTCCGGCGGTTCGAACCTGCGGGCGTTCCCTTTTACGGCCGAATCGGCGGATATCAATGCCTCCGGGGCCAGCGACGCCGAAATCACGGCATCCCGGTCACTGACGGCCGAAGCCAGCGGTGCCAGCCATATCCGGTACCAGGGCGACCCGAAAAACGTAAACCAGAAATCTTCCGGGGCCAGCAAAATCGAACGGAAATAAGCGAAAAAGTAGGTTTGGAACGACGTAATCAACAAAAAACCGCAGCCGGGTTCGGCTGCGGTTTTTTGTTGGTTTGACGTCTGGTCGGAAATTATACCACCGAACGGGCCAACTTTTCCGGTTCGCCCTCGAAGCGGGCCTTTTTACGGGCATCGAGGCTGACCGGCCCGGCACCGAAATAGGCGATCAGGAGGGCCGCGCCGGTGATGGTGATATTTTTCATGAACATGACCTGATGAATCTGGTGCTGCATCGGATCCGTGAACGCCCAGAACGGGTGCATCATGAACGTAACCGGGAGCATGAATGCTACGATGGCCCAGGCCCCCCAGCGCGCCTTATAGCCCAGCAGTATGCTGAAACCGCCGATCAGGGCCAGCACGCCGGAGACCGGTACGAGGAGGTCGGCCATCGGCACCCCCGACGCGGCCGCGTGCTGAATCGGTTCTTTGGCAAAGTGGGCGAAACCCGCCCCGAGAAACAGGGGGGTGAACAACACCCGGCCTGCGACTGGCAAATACTTCATATCCTTTTTCCTTTAGGTAAAAAACTCAGTTGACGAAACAAACCTATCACAAATTGGTATACATTTGTAACCGGTTTCCTAAAGTATACCAGTATCCAATTCTATACCGACCTTCCCATGACCTTAAACCACACGATGAGCAATCCGGAATGCCGGAGACATCTGCTTCCCATCCGGGACGCCCTGGACATTCTGAGCGGAAAATGGAAACTCCAGATCCTGGTGTCGCTCCTGCTGGGCAATAAACGCTTCCGCGAAATGCAGCGGGAAGTGGACGGCATTACCGCCCGGATGCTGTCCAAGGAATTAAAGGAACTGGAGATGAACCGGCTGGTGAAACGCACCGTTCACGACACGACCCCCGTGACGGTGGAGTATTCGCTGACCGACTACGGCCGCTCCCTCCAGCCCGTGCTGACGGCCCTGGAAAACTGGGGGCTGGAACACCGCCGTCGCATCCTGACGGAAGCGCTGCCGGTCTGAACAGAAAGGCCCTGAACTCCCTAAATTCCAGCAAAAACCGCCCTTTCTCTCCGATTTTTCGTACCTTTGCCCCCAAGCCGGAAAGCCGGCCGATTCGACAAAAGAGAAACTGAATGATTACGGTACAAAACGTCTCGCTCCGCTACGGCAAACGGACCCTTTTCGAAGACGTCAATATAAAATTCACCCCGGGCAACTGCTACGGCGTCATCGGCGCGAACGGCGCGGGGAAGTCCACTTTTCTGAAAATTCTATCCGGGGAAATCGACGCCCAGACCGGTACGGTCAGCATCAGCCCGGGCGAACGCCTTTCGGTTCTGAAACAGAACCAGTTTGCCTTCGACGAGTTTCCGGTGCTGCAAACGGTGATCATGGGCAACGAGCGCCTGTATGCCATCATGCAGGAAAAGGATGCGCTGTATGCCAAAACCGATTTCACCGACGCCGACGGGGAACGGGCCGCCGAGCTGGAAGCCGAATTTGCCGAAATGAACGGCTGGGATGCCGAATCCGATGCGGCCTCGCTCCTGAGCGGCCTGGGCATCCAGGAAGACATGCACTACAGCCTCATGGCTGACCTGAACGGTTCGGAAAAAGTACGGGTCCTCCTGGCTCAGGCCCTTTTCGGGAATCCGGACATTCTGCTGCTGGATGAACCGACGAACAACCTCGACGTGGAATCCAGCATCTGGCTGGAAAACTTCCTGGCCAATTTCAGGAATACGGTAATCGTCGTCTCCCACGACCGCCACTTTCTCGATCAGGTCTGTACTCACATCGTCGACATCGATTTCGGCAAGGTCCGGTTTTATACCGGTAACTATTCCTTCTGGTATGAATCCAGCCAGCTGGCCCTGAAACAGCGTCAGGATCAGAACAAACGGGTAGAGGACAAACGGAAGGAACTCGAGGAATTCATCCGGCGCTTCTCGGCCAACGCTTCCAAATCGAAGCAGGCTACCTCCCGCCAGAAACTGCTCGAAAAGCTGACCATCGACGACATTCAGCCGTCGTCGCGGAAATACCCGTACGTCAACTTCAAGCCGGAACGGGATCCGGGCGACCAGATCCTGATGGTCGAAAACCTGAGCTATACGGGTGAAGACGGCGTCAAACTGTTCGACAACCTCTCCTTCTCGATGCAGAAGGGGGATAAGATTTTCTTTTTCAGCCGCGACGGACTGGCCGTGACCGCTCTTTTCGACATTCTGATGGGCGACCGGAAAGCCGACTCCGGAACCTTCAAATGGGGAGTGACCATCACGCCTTCCTATTTCCCGAACGACACCGGCCGCGACAAATTCTTCCAGACCGACCTCAACCTCGTCGACTGGCTGCGGCAGTATTCCGCCGAAAAGGATGAAAGTTTCATCCGTGGTTTCCTGGGCCGTATGCTGTTCTCCGGCGAAGAGTCGCTGAAGAAGGCAACGGTATTGTCCGGGGGCGAGAAAGTCCGCTGCATGCTGTCTAAAGTGATGCTCTCGGGAGCCAACCTGCTAGTGATGGACGAACCGACCAACCACCTCGACCTGGAATCCATCACCTCGCTCAACAACGGGATGATCGACTTTAAAGGGCCGATCCTGTTTACCTCCCACGACCACCAGTTCGTGCAGACGGTGGCCAACCGGATCATCGAGATCAGCCCGGCGGGTCACCTCGACAAACTGATGAGCTACGACGATTACCTGACCGACGAACGGGTCAAGGCCCAGCGCGAAGCCCTCTACCAGGCCGTCGCCTGATTCAATATTTAAAAAACAAAAAAGCCGCCTGAATCAGGCGGCTTTTTTGTTTTCGCCCTGGGTCAGGGAGGGCCGAACAGCGTCTCCCGGACCTGCCGGAACGACCGGGCTTTGCGAAGATCCCGGCCGATTTCGACCCAGACATGAAAATTCAGATACACGGGATTGTAGGATTCGACGGGCTTGGTCAGGCCGTAGACCGGCACCTCGTCCTCTTCCTGAAACGTACCCAGCAACCGGTCCCAAATGATCAGCGAGGAGCCGAAATTCTTGTCGATGAAACGCGGGTTGCTGCCATGATGTACGCGATGGTGCGAAGGCGTCACGAATATAAACTCGAACCAGGCCGGCATTTTGCGGATCACTTCGGTGTGGATCCAGAACTGATACAGCAGGTCGATCTGGTAACAGGTAAAGAGGATAACCGGATTGATGCCCGAGGCCCAGGCCGGGATGAAGAACAGCAGTTTCAGGTGCTGCGTCCAGGAATTCCGGAAGGCAGTGGTAAAGTTCAGGTGCTCCGACGAATGGTGGGTGACGTGGGTGGCCCACCAGACCCGCTGCTTATGGGCGACGCGGTGGGCCATATAATTGCAGAAATCGATGAGGAGATAGGCGATCGGCCAGGTCCACCAGACTTTGGGAAACCGCCAGGGCACAAGTTCGTAAAAAAACAGGGCGAAGGCAAAGACCCCCGTTTTCAGCAGGCCGTTGATGACCAGACTTCCGGCCCCGATGCCGACGGAAGACCAGAAATCCCGGCCCCGGTACCGGAGCTTGTCATCGTGGCGGGTCAACAAAAACTCAATCAGGACGGACCCCAGAATGACCGGTGTGGCATAGTTCATCAGAGGGAGCAATTCCTGCTCCAGTTGTTGGATATTCATTAGAATGTTGTTTACTGTTCATCCTAATGACAGCCGCAAGCGCACTTCCCCCTACGGAACGTATGAAAATTTTTACCACCCCCCGGCCCCTCCTTGTCAAGGAGAGGGTTAACTCTCTGAAACAGCATTGATTCTGAGAGGGTTTTAAAATAGAAGAGGGAGAAGCAAGGCTTCTCCCTCTTCTTAAAAATAACAAGGGACCACCCCCCGGCCCCCTCCTTATCAAGGAAGGGGTGGCTTCGCAGTGACTGAAAAGTGGCAGCGCGCACCCCCTCCTTATCAAGGAGGGGGCCGGGGGGTGGTTCAAGCCGCCGGCTCGAACACAACCCGCATCGTCTGCTTCTTGTTGAACATATCGTACCCGAGCATACCCTGATCGAGCGTCATCCGGTGCGTCAGCAGAAACGAGGGATCGAGTTTCCCGCTTTGTAGGTGTTCCAGCAGCTGCGGAATGTATTTCTGCGAGTGCTGCTGCCCCATCCGGAACGTCAGCGCCTTATTCATGGCCGCGCCCATCGGAACGGCGTCGATCAGACCGCCGTAAACACCCACGATGGATACCGTGCCCCCTTTCCGGCAGGCCACGATGGCCTCCCGAAGCACGATGGGCCGGTCGGTTTCCAGCCGCACGAACTGCTTGGCCTTGTCGTAGTAATAGTCCAGCCCCTCGCTGACGGCTTCCATCCCGACGGCGTCGATGCAGCTGTCGGGTCCCCGGCCGCCGGTCATTTCACGGAGGGCCTCCTGAATATTCACCTGCGAGAAGTCCAGCACCTCGGCTCCGCTGATTTCCCGGGCCGTCCGCAGCCGCTCCGGTTCACGGTCGATGGCGATGACGCGGGAAGCGCCGAGCAGGAAGGCGCTCTGAATCGCCATCTGGCCTACCCCTCCGCAGCCCCAGACCGCCACCACGCTGCCCGGCCTGATGTTCGCCATGTCCGCAGCCATGAAACCGGTCGGTACCGCGTCCGAAACGAATACCGCCGACTCATCGGTAATATTCTCCGGAATCACGAAGGCCCCATGGTCTGCAAACGGGACGCGGATGAACTCGGCATGGGAACCGGCATACCCGCCGAAGGCATGAGAGTAACCGAAGATGCCGGCCGTGGCGTCGCCGTATACTTTTTCAGGCATCCAGGCGTGGGGGTTGGAATTGTCACAAAGCGACCATTCCTGGCTTTTGCAGTAATGACACTCCCCGCAGCCGATGATCGACCCGACCACAACCCGGTCGCCCTTCCGGAGTTTTTTGACTTCCGACCCTACTTCCACCACCTCGCCCATGAATTCATGGCCGATGATGTCGCCCTCCCGCATGGAAGGTACATAGCCGTTGAGCAGGTGCAGGTCGGACCCGCAGACGGAGGAAAGTTTGACCCGGATGATGGCATCCTTCGGATTCAGAATGGCGGGATCGGGAACGCGCTCGGTGCGGAGGTCCCCGATGCCGTTATAACATAAGGCCTTCATGCTTTTCGTCGGTTGATGCGTATTCGGAGGAGGGTTTGTCGAGCGGCTGGTTTTCCTTCAGCCGACCGGAGGTCTGGCCTTTGATCGTGGCGATTTCGCCGGTCTCCATCAGTTGCTTGAACCGCCGGAGGTCCTGCTTGATCATCTGTTTGAAGGTTGGGTTGAACAACTTCATGATGGCCCCGCCCAATTGCCCGACCGGCGGCCGGTAATGGATGACGGCGTGAATTTCCGTTCCCTCGCCGTCCGGCGAATCCACAAACCGCACCTCTCCTGCATTGTCGATCCGGGCACCCTCGACCGATTTCCAGACGAGCCGTTCGTTTTCAACCTCCTCGATGATGCGGGCTTCCCATTCGACCTTCCCCAGCACCGAAGCCAGCTTCGTATCGGCCAGTTTGGCTACCCAGTGCGAACGTCGGGGGTCGATTTGAGTTACTTCTTTCAGGTGAAACATGAACCGGGGCAGATTTTCCAGTTGCCGCCAGTACTTGTAAACCTCTTCCCTCGGTCGATTGATGGTCAGGCTTTTGGAGATTTCGATGGCATCGGGCACCTGATTTTCGGCTTCTGCCGTATTACGCCCGATCCGTTCGCTGATGGGGCAATGGCCCGAGGCTCCCCGGTAAGCCAGGTACCCCCCCGCCAGAGCCGTCAGCAATGATCCCTGCCGAAGGCCGAACGTCAACAGAAACGCTCCTCCGGCCGCCGACCAGATGCGCTCCGTCGAGCCGACGTTCAGTCGGCTGGAACCGCTCACTTCCGGTTCGATCTGGCCGATTCCCAGCACCTGGGAAACCGGTTTTTTCTTGTCTGTCATACCTGCATTTGGTGTTTAAGGTTGGGACAACACTAACCCGGCACCGGTAGCCGGTGGGGCTTTCTTTCTGAACCGGAAGCCCGTCGGGATGTTTAAAAAAAGAGTGATCGGGCAGGAAACGCAGCCCGGATTTTTGTCGTTTATTGATATTCTTTGAAATATTTCATAGTATCGTCCTGTGTTTTTACTTCAATCCATCCTTCTGAGCTATGGGAAAAGGAGACGTTAAATCAAAACGCGGTAAAATCTGGCGGGGCTCCTATGGGGTCAAACGGCGGAGAATCAAAGGCGACAAAGCCAAAGTAGAAAAGGCCGTCAAGTCCGAATAACCACTCGAATCCGTACGAAGCCCCGCCCGTCGCGGGGCTTCGTACGGATTTCTCCTGCCTCCCTTAAAATCATTCCGTTCTATGGCAAAGTTAAGAACCCATCGAGCCGCCTTGCCGATTTCCAATTCTGTTGCACAAACATCAATAAAATCATCTGTTCCATCACCGGCTTCCCGGGTCCGATTTCGGAGGCCGGCCTTTGCTCTGCCAGTTCTGGCCCTTGTGGTGCTGTTCGCCTACTCGTTCGGCTTCTCCAACGATTTTGTGGATTGGGACGATGCGGAATATGTTTTCGGCAACCCCTATGTCCTGAACCCCACCCCTCAGCGTTTGCGAACGCTGCTCGACGCCGTGGTGGCGCTGAATTTCCACCCGCTGACCATGCTTTCCTTAGCGGCCAATTCCGCCCTGTTCGGCCCCGGCCCAACCTCGTTCATTCTTACCAATACCCTGATTCACGTCCTGAATACAGGGCTGGTCTATGGGCTGGCCTACCAACTTTCCCACCGGAACCGGCAGGTCGGCCTGTATACGGCCCTGATCTGGGGCCTGCATCCCATGCATGTCGAATCGGTCATCTGGGTTTCCGAGCGGAAAGATGTGCTGTACACCTTCTTCTTCCTTTCGGCCTGTCTGACTTACCTGAAATACCAGTCCGCTCCGGCAGCCGGGAAACCGGCCGGTTATCCTCTTCTTTTCATCACCTATATTTTTTTTGTACTATCATGTTTATCTAAAGCCATGGCCGTGGTTTTTCCGGTAGTTCTCCTGCTTCTCGACTTTATGCAGGCCGGTCCAGAAACCGGGTGGCAGGGGCGGCCTGGGGTAAACTCTCTGCTGGAAAAGCTTCCCTTCTTCGCGGTAGCCATCCTGTTCGGGCTCATTGCCGTGGATGTGCAGGCCGGTGGGGATTTTCACGGTCTGCTGGTTCGGATTTCCGAAAAGAAAGACGCCGTCGGCCAGGAACCGTTCGCAGCTCGCTGGCTGGTGTACGGCAGCTACGGCTTCACGATGTACCTGGTCAAACTCCTGCTCCCTTTCCGACTCTCGGCCTTTTACCCCTACCCGGAAGTCGTCACCCAAATCGAGGCCCGGCACTGGATCGGGCCGGTGGTTTTCCTGACCTGCCTCTTTCTTTGCCTGCGTGCCATCCTGAAACCGCAAACCGCCGGGCACCGGCTCCTCGGTTTCGGCCTCGGATTTTTCCTGGTTACCATCTTCCTGGTTCTTCAGTTCATGACCGTGGGAGCCGCCCTCATGGCCGACCGGTATAGTTACCTTTCCTATTTCGGCCTGATCTTCGGAATCGTCGCCGGAATATTCGCGGAAGGGAGACACCGGCCGTCGCTCATCCGGTGGAGAGAACCGGCTATTCTGCTCTTTGCGGCCCTGTGTTTCTACCTCACCACCCGCCAGGTTCAGGTCTGGAAAAACACCGAAACCTTATGGACGAACGCCCTGCGGTATTACCCGGAAAACGATCAGATCCGGGAGGGCCTGGGCGACTATTTCGGCAAACGAAACCGGATCGACGAGGCCCAGGCCCAGTTTGAAGCCGCCCTGGTCAACGGCAGCAACCGTTATCATTGTTATGAAGGATTAGCCAATGTGTACGGCCTGAAAGGCGACTTCCCGAAAGCTCTGGCCCTTTACGATCAGGCCATTCGCATGGATTCCACCAAAAGCGACGTCTTTTACAACCGGGGGCTGACCCTGAACAAGGTAGGCCGCTTTACGGAGGCCCTGCGCGACTTTGACCGGGCGCTGACGCTGGCTCCCGAACGGGATACCATCGTTCTGGCGGCCCGGGCTTATTCCCGAATGCAGTTGAAGCAGTACGGCCCCTCCCGGGATGATTACGACCGATTCCTGCTGCTCAAACCCGACGACCCGACGGCCTTCCACAACCGGGGCGTCGACCGGTATTATCTGGGTGACCTGAAAGGAGCCGTTGCCGACCTGCGGAAAGCCCTTGCCCTCAAACCGGACTATGAGGAGGCCCGGCGGAATCTCAGCCGGCTGGAGCGTTTAAACCGGTAAACTACTCATCGCTCGATGGTGATCCCTTCAGCGTTTTCCATCCGGGCGATGAGGCCCCAGCCGAAGAAGTCGTTGGTCAGCGCAATCAGCATTTCATTTTCACCGGCCTTCAGGGGCACTTCAAAGGAGGAGTTTTCGACGGAACAGCGTCCCCCCGGCTTTTTCATGATGGGCTGCCCGTACAGGTTCTTATCAAAATAAACCGGCTGCCGGTTGACGAAGACCCAGACTTCGTCGCTGAACCCGAAATCCAGCCGGCGTTTTTCATCGGTTTTGGCGGTGATGCGCGTCCGGAGCCAGATCAGACGGCGGCCCTCCGTTTTGCCGAACCGGCGCGTCAGATTGACCAGCCCCCGGCGTTCGGCTTCGACCGGCTCCCAGGCGGTTTCGGCCGTAGGAAGATCTTTTCCGGTCAGTTCCTGTCCGTAAGGCATCGATACCGGCTGGGTGACCGACCACTTCCGAAGGTAGCGCGGGTCGTGGGCGGTGGGGTCGATACCGGCCGTGGGAGCCAGCCCCTCGACGGCCTGCGGTTTGACCACGAGGTTGGCAATGACGGCTTTCCCCTGAAAGGCCAGACCGCCCTCCTTCGTATTGCCTTCCAGCTTCGGCACTTCGAGGGCCGGGCGGTTCAGGTCGTTGATGTACACCCGCATCTGTTCGCCCGAAATGACCAGTTTGACGTGGTTCCACTGATTGCGCCGGAATGACCCCGGACCCTGATAATATTCCAGCATGTCCCAGAGGTTGACCCCTTTGAGGATGGGCGCATACTGGATCGCCCAGCGGATGCCGGGGTCTACACCCCCGTCAACCCGCAGGTAGAAATATTCACTTTCCTGGTCGTTCTGACGGCGGAAATAAATTCCGGCAAAATTCGGGTCTTCGGGTTCCATGTCGAACTCGATGGTGCCGTTGGAAAAGTTGAGGTCTTTCAGCACCACCCGGTCCGAACTGGTCAGGAGCTGCAGCGCCGGGACGGCTTTGTGCTCCAGAAACCGGGCCTTTTCCGGTGGAAACTCCCAGCGGCCGGCCTCCATCGGAACCCGGATTTCAGCGGGTGATGCGGCCACGGCTCGCGCGGCCGATTTGTTTTTCTGGGCAAAAGCGGGAAGGGAAATCAGGAGGGCCAGGACCAGCCCGGTACGATGAACAAGATTCATGAGAATTGCCGGTTACGTTTACCGGTAAAGCTCCGCATTGGCTTTCAGGAGCCCCGTTCAGAAGTACGGCAAGTTCGTCCAAATTTCAACTCACTGTAAATGAATAGCATTAGGCAAGTTCAACGGTCGGTTAAGAGGTCGTCCGGGGAAGTGGTGAAGTGCCTGAAGGCACTACGTCGAGGGTTGCCGTCTATCGATAGCTTTAAACATTCGGTCGCTCTGCGACCCAAAGTTGGGCATTGTCTTCCGACCGGTTAAGTCATCCCGATGGGTTTGTCATCACTCCCGGTTTTCCATCATGCCCGGTTTGTCATCCCGACAGGGTGGGATGGCAATAGATTCGGGATGACAAAAGAAAAGGGAGATCAGATTGAAAGGAGAGGAGAATGGCGCTTCCCGAAACCAATTTTACCGGACCAGAAGCACGGAGCCACGTTTTTCCAGGGGGCGTTTACCCACCCGGGTGATCTCCAGCCGGTAGGCATAAGAACCGGCAGGGAGGGCAATTCCCTGTCGGGTGCCGTCCCAGCCGTCGGAGGTTTCGGTGGCCCGGAAAACCACCTCGCCCCAGCGGTTGAACACGGTGAGCCGGTAGGCGGAGATTCCCTCGGCCAGCGGAGCAAACCGGTCGTTGATGCCGTCTCCATTCGGTGAAAAGGCGTCGGGAACAAAAAAGGCCGAATCCGCTGAGGCCGGGGGCTCCGGCGCTGGGGGCACATAACAGACTTCCGGAGAATAC
Source organism: Larkinella soli (assembly GCF_003703975.1). Classification (GTDB taxonomy): domain Bacteria; phylum Bacteroidota; class Bacteroidia; order Cytophagales; family Spirosomataceae; genus Larkinella; species Larkinella soli. The sequence continues at coordinate 467,515 of NZ_QTJY01000001.1, forward strand.
CGATTCACCGAACAGGTATCCACCGACGACAGGCGGAAGCAGACCACCTGGGCGACCTCCGCCGGGAAACGAACCGCACCGTTTTCGATCTCGAAAATTTCAGCACCGGCCCGGAACGAACCGCCCGGAAGCCGCTGTTCGACGCGAAACGCCCGCCCGCCCGGATTCCGAATCTGAAGGGCCAGTTCCCCTGCACCGACCCGACTGACCGCTGCGATTTCCGGAACCTGCCCGGAAGTGGACGGCCGGAACGAAAGCCGGGTCGTGCCCCCGCAATTCCCGTATTTATGAACCCCCTGCACCGCAATGACCCGGCGGTCGTCGCCGGTGAAACGATGGACCGCCGAGGGTCGAAGGCCGTCCAGGGAGTCGGTCCGGCCATCGCCCCAATCGACCCGGTAAAAATCGTACTGGTACCGGGCCGCGTTCGGGATAGAGAGAGAAACCCGGTTTCCGCAGGATTGAACGGACACCTCGGGCGGCAGGGTGTCGTACACCTGCACGATCGAACAGGCTACCAATTGCCGCCCTTCGTGTTCAGACAGTTGTAGAATCCGGTACAGACCCGGCAGTCGGTAGGTGTAGACGGAATCGGTCGTAATCTGAGCCGGACGGACCGCTCCGCCCTGATAATCATAGACATAGCGGATATTTCGGGCGTCTTTCAACCCACTCGCGGTTTTCACCCGCAGGGGAACGCAGCCGATGCCCGGCGTTACGTACAGAGAGCCGGTGAAGGTTCCGGCTGCGGGGGTGCACTGATCCGGCTGGGCCAGAACCGCGGGTACGGCAAAAAGCATAAAAAAACCGCAAAGAACGCAGAGTAAACTCTTTGCGGTCCTGGCGGTTTTCATGGCTCCGGTTTCTAAAGCTTCAGGTCAGTTTCACGGACTGGCCGGATTTGGCCGCCCGGTAAATCGCTTCCACGATCCGGATGTCCTTCAGACCTTCTTCTCCGGGCACGGGCATGGCCCGGTTGTTCAGGATGTGGTCGGCATCGTCGTCCATCTGGTTGGCCTGCTGCCAGGGCACCTGATACGGATGGTCGATGACAATCCCGCCCGTGGCTTCTCCTTTCACCCCGGCGTAGGCCGAATACGGCTCCATATTCAGGGTTCCTTTTTCGCCCACCACTTTCAGATAGTTGACGTTCTGGCCGAAGCTGGTCCTGATGTTGGCCACGGCCCCGCTCGGAAATACCAGGCGGGCCACGGAAGTCTCATCCAGCCCGTTTTTGTAAATTTCCGGCCGGCTGGTCGATTGTTCGGCCGTCAGCGAAATGGGTTCTTCCCCGGTGGCCAGCCGTGCTCCCTGCAGCGAATAAACACCCATATCGTACATGACGCCCCCGCCGAGTTCCTTTTTCTGCTTCCAGTGGTTGGTGCGGTTTTCGACGTACCCGGCCGCACAGTTGACGGTCTTGATTTTTCCGATTTTTCCGTCCCGCAGGAGTTTGACGTACTGCTTGGTATTCGGCTCATGCTGAAGCCGGTAGCCGATGGCGAGCTTCTGTTTGTTCTTGCGACAGGCGTCGATCATGTCCTGGCATTCCCGTTCGGTGATGGCCATCGGTTTTTCACACCAGACGTGCTTTCCGGCATTCGCGGCCCGGATGACGTACTCCCGGTGCATGGAAGGCGGCAGCACGACATAGACCACATCGATGTCCTTGTTGTTGGCGATCTGGTCGAAGTTCTGATAGTTGTAGACGTTCTTTTCCGGGAGGTTATACTTCTTCATCCACTGCTCCGCCTTGGAGGGGGTGCCGGTTACGATCCCGGCAAGGTAGCATTTTTTCGTCTGCTGAAGGGCAGGGGCCAGAAGGTCGGTGCTGTAGTAACCCAGACCCACCAGGGCGATGCCCAGCCGGTCTTTTTTCTGCCATCCGGCGAGGGTCAGCGGGGAATAGGCGACGGAGGCCGCTACCAGCCCCGCCTGCTGAAGGAATATTCGACGTGAAGCCATAAGGGTCAGAAGTTAAAACCCGGCACCCGTCAAACCGGGTGCCGGGTGGAATGGTTATTCGTTTCCGGTCAGACCGTACTGCTTGAGCACATCGGCCGGCGGGCCTTCCCATTGGTTGGGGGTGTTCCCCATGTAACCGATGTCCTTGATGCCCATCTGGCTGGTAAAAAAGCCGGTGGCCGTAAAACCACGCATCAGGTTGAAGAAAGATACGCCCTGGCTTACCTCCGGCGTCGCTTTTTCGGGATAGGCGATCAGCTCGACCATCTCGATCTGCTGGGCTTTCAGGCATTCGGCGAACTTCTTGCCGTAGCGTTTCACCATCTGGTTGTCGAGCCAGCGGAGGCCGCCCCGGAAGGGCGTCTGGAGCCGCGGCTGGTCTTTCACCATGAACTCGATGAACGCCGGAACCCCGGCCTGCGAGGCACTCCCCGACCGGCTGTCGGCCGGAATGATGATGTCCGAAAGAACGGTCAGGGTCTGAAGCTCCTGCGGGGTGAAAAATTTCTCCGCCATCAGCTTCGCGTCGCGCTCGGCCTCAAATTTCTGACGGCCGCCCGGAATTTTCACCGGTTTGACGTCGGGGGGCGTCAGCGTCTCGGCAGCCGCGATCTGGGGGTTCAGGCCGGCCAGACCTAAGCTGCTCAGGGTTATGGTTTTAAGAGAATCTCTCCGTTTCATAGCTTAGATATTCTTCTGTTTAACCTGATCGATGATGTAATCGGATACCCGCCAGGAGTTGGCCAGGATGGTCCAGGTCACGTTTTTATCGCCCTGTGAAGGGAATGCGGCCGCATCGACCACGAACAGGTTCTTGACGTCGTGAGCCTGCGAGTATTTGTTCAGCACCGAGTTTTTCGGGTCGCTGCCCATCCGGGCGGTACCGACTTCGTGGATGATCTTTCCGGGCGCTTCCAGACCGTAGTTGTTTTCCGGACCGGGTTTGTTGCCCATCGGCATCCCGCCCAGGGCATGAATGATCTCTTCGAAGGTATCCTGCATGTGCTTGGCCTGCTTGACCTCGGCATCCGACCATTTGTAGTTGAACCGCAGCGTCGGAATCCCGTACTTATCGACCGTGTTCGGGTCGATTTCGCAGTAGTTGCTCTCCAGAGGCACCGGCTCACCGCGACCGGCCATCCCGATGTAGGCGCCGTAGAACCGCCGGTAGTCATCTTTCAGACCCGCACCGTAGCCGCCGGCCGGTTTCATCTTGCCGTCGCGGCCTGCTACCTTGCCGTTCAGCCCTTCGATGCCCATCCCGAACCCGTACATCGGCATGCCCATACCGCCCCCGTACTCGATGTGGTAGCCGCGCGGGAAGTCGAGTTTGGAGTTGTCGAGCCACCAGGGGGTAAAGACGTGCATCCCGCCGACCCCGTCCTCGTTGTAGCGCTTGCGGTCCATCAACGCCGGGATAAACGCACCCCGGGAAGCGCCAGTGGAGTCGTTCAGGTACTTGCCGACCACTCCGCTGGAGTTGGCCAGACCGTTGGGGAAGCGGGCTGATTTGGAATTCAGCAGCAGCCGGGCGGTTTCGCACGTACTGGCGGCCAGCACCACGACCTTGGCCTGCACGGTCTGCTCGGTCATCGAAACCGTATCGACGTAGGAAACGCCGGTCGACAACCCGGTTTTGGCGTCGGTCAGGACTTCGCGGGCCATGGCATTGTTGATCAGCGTGACCTTGCCGGTTTTCACGGCCGGAATACAGAGCACCGACGAGGACGAAAAGTCGGCGTAGGCCTGACAGCCCCGGCCGCACTGGGCGCAGTAGAAACAGGCTCCGCGTTCGTTGTTGATGGTTTTGGTCAGGATCGAAAGCCGCGACGGTATCACCGGGATACCGATGTTCTTGCCGGCTTTTTTCAGCATCAGTTCGTGCAGTCGGGGTTTCGGGGGCGGCAGAAAGATACCGTCCGGTTCGTTCTTCAGACCTTCCTTTGAGCCGAATACCCCGATCAGTTTATCGACCTTGTCGTAGTACGGAGCAAAATCGTCGTAGCCGAGGGGCCAGTCTTCTCCGATACCGGTCATGGATTTGCGCTTGAAGTCGTCCGGGCCGAAACGCAGAGAAATACGGCCCCAGTGGTTGGTCCGTCCGCCGAGCATCCGCGAACGGAACCAGTGAAATTCGGTTCCTTTTACCGCTGAGTAAGGTTCACCTTCAATTTCCCATCCGCCGTAGGCTGCATCGAAATCACCGAAGGCGCGGGTGGTTCCGGCACCCCGACGGGGAGATTCGTACGGCCATTTCAGCTGGGTAATGTACTTGGGGTCGGCCGGGTCGTAATAGCCGCCTGCTTCGAGCAGGACAACGTTGGCCCCGGCCTTGGAAAGTTGATAAGCTGCCATTCCGCCCCCGGCTCCGGAGCCTATAATGGCAACATCATAAACCTTCGGAGCCTTTTTAATCTGAGGAATGTCCATTGAATTAAGGTTTAGTGAGGAGATCACTGTTTTGTTACTATAAAGCAGCCTAAAAGTACTATGATTACCGCAAACAATCTATAGTTAAGGGCAGAATACAGCCGATTCCTCAAAAAGTCATGAGGTGGGGCCAAAACCGGATACGCCGGAAGTCCGGACGGACTTCAGGGGAAGAAAAGGAGGGGTGCGGTATCAAATCCGCAGGAGTTTCTGCTCCAGCAGTCGTTTTTCGGGACCGGAGGTGGTCAGTTCCAGGGCCATCCGATAGTGCGGTCCGGCCCGGTCGGGCTGGCGGGTCTGTTCGTAGAGGTCACCCAGGACCGCGTGGTAATACTGATTTTTCTCCAGCCCCTGGATCTGAAGGACCGTGATCAGGGCTTCCATCGGCCCTTCGGCCCGGGCCAGGGCCACCGCCCGGTTCAGGGCCACGACGGGGGTCGGTTTCCTTTCCAGCAGTAGGTCGTAATACTGAAGAATAAGGGTCCAGTTGGTAGAGGCAAAATCCGGGGCTACGCAGTGCTGCATGGCGATGGCGGCCTCCAGATGGTACTCGGTCAGCTCCTCCCCTTCCGCCGACCGGGCCAGGTATTGCCTGCCGCGCTCGATCAGGTCGGGGTTCCAGCGGGTCCGGTCCTGATCTTCCAGCAGAATCACGTCGCCTTCGCCGGAGGTGCGGGCATCGAAGCGGGCGGCCTGAAAGCACATCAGGGCCAGCAGGGCACCGGCGGCCGGGGCGTCGGTGAGCGGGTGCCGGGTCAGAAGCAGGTTGAGCCGCATGGCCTCCGAACACAGGTCCTGGCGGATAAGCATGTCGGGATGGGACGAATTATAGCCCTCGTTGAATAACAGATACAGACTTTTCAGGACGGAGCGCAGCCGGGCCGGGAGCTGAGGGCCGGACGGCACTTCAAGCCGGATTTCGTCATTGCGGATTTTCTCTTTGGCCCGATAGAGCCGTTTGGTGATGGTTTCCTCGCCGGTCAGGAAGGCGCCGGCGATTTCCCGGACGCTCAGCCCGCAGAGGATTTTCAGGCACATCGTTACCTGCGCTTCAAAGGCCAGGGAAGGATGGCAGCAGGCAAACAGCATCCGGAGCTGGCTGTCCGTAATCTCCTCCTCGAAAAAATACCGCTCGAACATGGCTTCCTCCTCCCGGCTTTCCCGGGCCATTTCTCCGCTGATTTCCCGAAACTGCTTTTCCCGCCGAAGCAGGTCCAAGGCCCGGTTTCGGGCCACCCGGTAGAGCCAGGCCGAGGGATGGTCCGGGATGCCGTTGAAGGGCCAGGTCCTGAGAGCCTGAACCATCGTATCCTGAACAATGTCCTCGGCCTGTTCGACCCGGTCGAACCCCAGCAGGCGGGTCAGCACGGATACGATCCGGCCCGCTTCGTGCCGAAACAGATGTGCGACCAGCTGAGTGGGTTCGGTCATCTTCAGGCAAAATTCATGATCTGCCGGACTTCCACCGAATTACCCGGCCCCTCGAAATGCGGGCAGCCATGCGCCAGTGAAACCGCTTCGTCGAAGGATTCGGCCGTCATAACCAGGTAACCGCCGACGATTTCCTTGCCTTCGGTGTACGGCCCGTCGGTCACCACCTTACCTCCTTCGGTCATCACCTTCCCGCTCGGGAGCAGGGCTTCGGTTCCGATGAGTTTGCCCTGGGCCGCGATACCGCCGATCCATTGGTTCCATTTTTCAATTTCGGCCTGGATCTGTTCAGGCGATTTCTGGTTGAATTCGAGTTCGGCCGAGTTCGAACTGTGGAAGACGAGCATGAATTTTTCCATGATAAACAGGTGGTTTGAAAGTGAACAAGTTGATTTTCCTCCTTAAGACGAACGGGGAAACGCAAACCGGACACGTAAATAAAAAAAATTTTATCCTGTACCTTTGCGGCATGGCTGAAACCGGAACCCATATTGAAACCGCAAAGAAATTACTCGAAGCCGGGGAGGTGATCGGTATTCCGACCGAAACGGTATACGGTCTGGCCGGCAACGCCCTGGACCCGGAGGCCGTCCTGAAAATTTTCCGGGTTAAAAACCGGCCTTCCTTCGACCCGCTGATCGTGCACACGGATACGCTCGGGAAAGTGGAACAGTTCGTCAAAACCCTTCCTGACCCTGCCCGTCGGCTGGCGGACCGCTTCTGGCCGGGGCCGCTCACCCTGCTGCTTCCCAAAAAGCCGGTCATTCCCGATCTGGTGACCTCCGGGCTGGATCATGTAGCCGTTCGAATTCCCAACCATCCGCTGACCCTCCAGCTGCTGGCCCGTCTCGACTTTCCGCTGGCCGCTCCGAGCGCCAACCCGTTCGGATACATCAGCCCGACCGCGGCCGGCCATGTCGTCGACCAGCTCGGCGATCAGATCCCCTACGTACTCGACGGAGGCTCTTCTCAGGTCGGTATCGAATCCACGATCATCGGTTTTTCGGAAGGCGGCCCGGTCGTGTACCGGCTGGGAGGAATGTCGCTCGAACAGCTGGAAAAGGTGGTCGGGAAGGTGTCGGTTCGGAGCCATTCGACCTCCAACCCGAAGGCGCCGGGGATGCTCAGCAGTCACTACGCTCCACGCATCCCGGTGGTGCTTCAGACTCCGGAAGCGGCCCTGAAAGACCATCTGCCGGAGCGAATCGGCGTGCTGGCCTTCCGGCATATTTCGCCCCTGATCCCAGCCGAGCAGCAGCAGATTCTTTCCCCGGCGGGCGATGAAACCGAGGCCGCCCGTCATCTTTTTGCTGCCATGCGTTCGCTGGACGCAATGAACATAGACATTATCGTTGCAGAATTGTTACCGGATATGGGACTGGGCCGCGCCGTCAACGACCGACTGCGCCGGGCCGCCGTGAAACTGTAATATGCCTGACTTCACTGAACCTGCGGTTTTCTGGTCGACCGCGTTTTTTCTCTTCTGCGGTATTTTCGGGCGGTATCTGTTGTTTGCCGCCGTATTTTACTGGGTATTCAAAGTGTCTTTCCGTCACCGGTTCGCCGAACGTGAGGTGCAGAACCGCCCCCGCCGGGCCGGGCAGGTGGGCAGGGAAATCGGCTGGTCGCTGCTGACCTCGCTCATTTTCACCGCTATCGGCATGGGCCTGGTGCTGGCCTGGCAGATGGGCCTAACCCGGATCTACCTGGACCTGGGCGACTACCCGCTGCTCTGGTATGTGGTGAGCATTCCGCTGGTGCTGTTCCTGCACGAGACGTACTATTACTGGCTGCACCGGTGGATGCACCGGCCGGGGGTATACCGGTGGCTCCACAAGACCCACCACGAAAGCATTACCACCTCGGCCTGGACCTCATTTTCGTTTCACCCCCTGGAGAGCCTGCTTCAGGCGGTATTTATCCCGGCCATGGCGTTCCTGATGCCGCTGCACCTGTCGGCCATCGCCCTGATTCTCACCATCATGACCACCACCTCGGCCATCAACCACCTGAATACCGAAATCTACCCCCGGGATTTCAACAACCACTGGTTCGGCCGGTGGCTCATCGGCGCGACCCACCACAGCCTGCATCACTCCCAGTTCCGGTTCAACTACGGGCTGTACTTTACGTTCTGGGACAAGTGGATGAACACTGAAAGTCCGGATTTTATCAGACTGTTCCGGCAGAAGACCGGACCAAAAAAAGAAGCGAAGATCCCCTCGGATTCCTGAAAACCCGGTGGTTCCTCACTTCTTTCCGGACATACCGTTCCGGCATCACCTCAGCACTGGTTTCAGGCTACCCTGCCGGCCGGCAGTGGTTTTTCGGAAAAGTTATAGGAGGTTTTGGTAGCTGCTTTGGCGGGCGCCGGGCCGGACTTCCAGGTAGCCCCGGCCCGTTTTCCCGATGTCCCCTTGGATTTGAACTTCACCCTCGTCGGGCGGGCGGGCTCCAAGCCCGGGCTTGCCGCACGGCCGGATCGACGTGCCGGTGCCAGGGCCGGAGCCGCCGGGGCATCGGGAACCTCCGGTGCCTGCGGTGCAACCGGGGCGATGGCCGGTTCAGGCAGGTCGGCAACGACGGCCGGTTCCGCCGGAGAAGCCGGCTTCGGGGGGCGGGGCATATCAGCCGGGCTGTCATACCGTTTACCGTTGTACCAGTAGGCCCCTTTTACCCCGGCCGGGGCCGGTTTCGGACTTTTCGGGACTTTGGCCGGGCGCGGGGTCGCGGGGGGCACGGGGGCGATGGCCGGAGCCGGTTCCGGGGCTTCGGGCGGTTCCGGCATTTCAAGCGTATCGATCCGGTTCAATTGCAGATGCAGCTGCTGCACCTCGTTCAGGTGCCGGGCCGATTCTTCGATAATCCGGGAGGCCCGTTCTGAAAAGGCGCCCATCGAGTCGTGCAGCACCCGCAGTTTTTCCTCCGTCAATTCCCGGAGTTTCTCATGCAGGCCGTTTATTTCCCGCTCGTTCATTTGTTCGAGCCGTTTCTGGTTCATCGCAATCTCTTCCTCGACCTGCCGGAGTCGTTTCATTTCGGCGGCCGTCAGTCCGTTTTTACCCTGCCCGCGTTTCATTTCCAGCGTAGCGGCCTCCTGTAACTTTCGATCCATTTCGACCTGAATCCGGCGCATTTTCTCTACTTCCTGACGCATAACCTGATCGGACCGCTTCATCGCTTCGTCCTGGAGCTTCATTTCCTGATCGAGCCGGGACAGGGGCACTTCCAGTTTCTGCAATTCACGGTCGAGCCGTTCCATTTCCATTTCGTGCCGTTCCAGATTTACCCGAATCTGTTCCTCGACCTTCGGGTCCAGCGTGTCGTTCTCCACGGTAAGGATGACCTTTTTTCCGTTCGGGTCCGTTTCGATCCGGTAGGTTTCCCCTGTCTTCACTTCAATTTTCTCCGTGACCTGAATGGTGGTATCGCGATCGGTTCGCCGGGTACCGGACCCGGCCGGTTTGCGGACCTGCTGCCCCACCACCAGACCCGCGAAAAGGAGCAGGCAGACGGCAACGGCGATTCCGTTGCTGTTCAGAGCCGGTTTTTCCTCGGCGATCCCGATCACGCGCTTTACCCGCTGGAGCAGCGACTGTCGGCGGGCTCCGAACGCCATGGCGAGGACCGGAGCCGACAGACTGGCCTGCCGGCGTTCCTCGATATGGACCAGCGCCTGCGCCAGACTCGTCCGGTCACCGCACAGCCGGATCGCCACGTCGTCGCAGCAGTGTTCGCGTTCCTCCCGCACCCGGGCCGAAAGCCACCAGGTGGCCGGATGGAAGAAAAAGACCACTTCCACGACGGACTGAAGGATATTGATCAGGTAGTCGTATCGGTAAATGTGGGCCAGTTCGTGGGCCAGAACGGCTTCCAGCTGCCGGGGAGACAGGCCGGTCAGCAGACCGACCGGAAGCAATACCACCGGTTTAAGCCAGCCGATGGTCATCGGAACCGGGATTTCGGCGGACTCTATCAGCCGGACCGTTTTTGAAACGCCGAGGTCGGCGGCCAACTGTTTCAGGTAAGTCGACCAGGCTTCGGGAGCGGGCCGGACGCCCTGCCGGGTCAGGCGCTGGACCATCATCCACCCCCCGATGAGCCGGACCAGGAGCATACCGGCCCCCAGAATCCAGAACCCGACCACCAGCGGCAGATACTGGTTGAAAAAGTGGTTGAGGCCGGAAAGCCAGGAGGTGGCCGAAGACGCCATTCCGGTTTCGGCCGCCTGCCAGACGAGGGCCACCCGGCGGCCATCCGGCATCATGGTCAGGCTCCGGCCGGGACTGTGACAGACAGCCATCGTTCCCAGAAAGAGCAGCATCTGAAGGGCCATAGCTCCCATCGCGATGGTATACCTCACGGCCGCAGGCCGGAACCGGGTCAGACGCAGCAGCAGGGCAGCCCCGAGCGTAAGGGCGGTTCCCTGCCAGATCGAGTGGAGGAGGGCCCATCCCAGGGCAACCACCATCGGCTCCGCGAAAAAGTCAGAAAATGTCGTCATAGCCTTGTTTTTTAAGGGCGGATCGGGGTTCGCCGGGCGGTTATTTCAATTGGTCGATCAGTCGTTTCAGTTCATCGAGTTCCTGGGGGGTTGCCTTGCTGTTGCCCAGGGCCTGCATGACCAGCTTCATGGCCGATCCCCGGAAGGCGGTATCCACAAACCGGTCGATCAGGTGCTTCTGCGTCTCCTCTTCACTCAGGAGAGCCTCATAAACGTGGTATCTCCCCTCCTCGGTACGGCTCAGGATTGCCTTCTCATGCATGATCTGCATCAGTTTGAGGGTGGTGGTGTATCCCACCTCCTTCGCCTGGTTGAGCTGCTCGTTCACCTGGCGGACGGTGCTGGGACCTTTCTCCCAGAGTACCTGTAAAATTTCGAGTTCGGATTCGGTCGGTTTCATAATCGGACTGGAAGTAACCTGATGTTGTTCAACGGTTCGGACGCGGCCTGTCAAGCATTACGAAAGGCTTCGTAACAAAGGTATACGAATCATTTCGTAGATGTCAAGCTTTATCTACGAATTTTTTCGTAATAAAAGTTAAAAAGTGTTTCCCTTCAGAGGTTGTTTGGGGAAGGCTTGGTCATCGCGGAGCTTTGTCATCCCGAGGAACGAGGGATCCTGGAGCAGGGCGATCCGGTCTGAGTGGGTGCCGAAACGGAGAACCACCCCCCGACCCCCTCCTTGCTAAGGAGGGGGAGTGCTCCGCCAGTTTCCAGAGATCGCGAAGCTACCCCCACCTTAGCAAGGAGGCCGGGCCGCCGTTGCGGGGCGGGGGGTGGTCTCCGGACGCAGGAGGACGTTTGTGGCTACGCATGGCCCATCTGCCTGAGCCCCGAGGCACAGGGTCCCTCCTGCGTCGGGATGACAAACATGCGGAAGGACAAACCGGTCGGGATGGAAAATACCGCCCTCACGGTTCTGACTGACGCTTCCCCGGAGGTGGTCCAGAGAACCCCTTGCTTCCCGGGAATAAAAAAGCTTGCAAACTTCAATCAATAAAACTATAATTATCGTTAGATGAAAGACTGAGAAGTTCAAACCCCTGAAACCCATGAAACTCACCATAACTCTTTTTTGCCTGCTGCTTTGCCTTCGGACGTTGGCCCAACCGGTTTGCCTGAGCCGGGAGGAACATGATAAGGTAGCCGCCCAACTGGCCAGACAATATACCCTTCTGGCCGATCAGGTAGACCCGGGAAACCGGACCCGGTCGCCGGGCATTCGGATGGATTGGGAGAAAACCGAAGGCGAGAAAAAGATGGCCGGGATTTATTCGGAAGTAACCAATGCCGTTCGGGAGGAGTTCAGGAAAGCCGGCCTGCTTCAGGACGGCGCCTATGATCTGATGCTAACCCTATATGGAAATCCGGACGGCTCGATCCGGCAGGGAAGCTTCTTTCTTGCCGTTCTGGGGAACCGGCCGGACACGGCCGTCCAGAATGCGCAGGAGCCGATGCGGGCGCTGGTGTGCCGCTGGATGGCGGATTACCGGCTTCCGGTGACGGTGGAACGGCCGTTCCGGCTGGGAATGAATGTGCCGATCGGAAAACTTGTCTCCGCCCCCCGCCGTCCCCGCCGGGGACCGGGCATCATGGCGACTCTGGAAGACGCCCGGAAAACCGACCGGCCCGACACGGTTCGGTTGCTGGCCCTCAATAGTCTGGGACTGAATACCGTTCCGGAGGAAATTTACCGGTTTCCGAATCTGGAAGATCTGGACCTGAGCAACAATGCCCTGACGAAAATCCCGGCAAAAGTCTTCGGTATTCCCAAACTCCGGCAACTCAACCTGACGGGAAACCCGCTGGGGAACGAGGGGCTGAAAGGGGTGCCGAACGACCACTTAAAAGTTCTCAATCTGCAACGAACCGGCCTGACCACCATCCCGAAGGCAATTCTGGAAAACCGGGGGCTGACGAGCCTGTGGCTGGGATACAACGATCTGTCGAAAGGACTGGATATACGGCTCCTCCGCAGGCTCCGGCATCTGAACGACCTCAACCTGTACCGCTCGAACCTCTCCGAATTGCCTTCCTCCCTCGGTCGGCTGAAGCGGCTGGAAGTGCTTGATCTGTATTACAACCAGATCCGGGGGCTGCCTGAAAAACTGAGTCGACTGCGCCGGCTGCAGCAACTGGCCGTGTCGCACAACCGCCTGGCTGCTTTACCGAAACGGATCGGAAAACTACGCTCCCTCCATACCCTCTATACGCACCATAATTCTCTGAGCGCGCTCCCGAAAAGCATCCGGAAGCTGCGCAAACTGCAAATCCTGGACATCAGCGACAACGCCTTTACCCAAATTCCCGACCATCTTGCCGGCCTTTCCGCCCTGGAAGATCTCAACCTGGGCCACAATCGCCTGGCCCAGCTGCCTCCGTCTCTCGGCCGGCTCAAAAACCTCCGGAAATTGTATCTGCGCGGAAATCCGGCCCTTGACGGCAACCAGGCCACGGCCGCGCTGCCCGTGATCCGGCAGCTAGAAGGAAACCGCACGGAAGTGCAATACTAATGGAATTGTAGAATGATTGAATTTTGAATGAGTGAATGTTAACATTCGATCATTCTACTGCTTTTTTGATCTGTTTGATGCGTTCGTTGAAGCTGAGGTTGTGGAAATCGACGTCGCGGACGCAGATGGTGTTCAGGAAATCCATCACTTCGGGGGAGTGCGGGATCCTCTTGCCGGTCAGGACGCTCACATATTTAGAAGTCATCCACAGGACGTTTTTCAACTGTTTGCCCCCGTCATCGGTCATATAGTACTCGGTGACGAGCGTATCTTCGTTGCAATAAATCAGCCTCGACCGAATCCGGATCCATTCGCTGACCATAGCCGGGCGGACATAAGCGATTTGATGCTGATACACCACCCAAGAGGTATTGTACTCGCGAAACAACTGCAACAGACTGAAGTTATAGAGTTTGGCAACCTGGTCTTCGCGGGCATTGAAGTAATAATCGAAATACTTTGAATTGTTAAGATGCTGAAGAGGGTCGCAATCCTGGAAACGGATCATCACACGGGATTCGGTTTCAGTCGGATAGGTTTTGCTGGGATCGAGAATGATCATGGACAAATGGGGGATGGAATACCGCTTAAGACTTTTTTGGGCAAAAATACCAACAATCCTCGTCCTGTATTCCGTTCCCTACTTTTCGGTTACCTTGTTTTTTGCTATTTTTACCATAAAAACGACAATTTTTGAGAAAGAAAATTTCGTACATGCAGCACCTATGAAAACCTTACGTACGCTTGCCTATTCGCTTACCCTTTTAATTACCTTCTGCGGCTTTACTCCTACCTTCGACCCGGACGCCGTTCTGGGCACCTGGTTGAACGGGACCCGGCGCGGTCATGTGCAGATTTACAAACAGGGAGATGCCTACTATGGGAAAATCGTCTGGCTGAGAGAACCCAACGACCCCCAGACGGGTAAACCCAAAACCGACCGGAAGAACAGCCTGGCCGTGCTCCGCAACCGCCCCATTCTCGGTCTCGACGTCATGAAGGGCTTCATGTATGACGGAAAGAATGTCTGGGAAGACGGCAAAATCTACAACCCGGAAGACGGCAAGGAATACAGCTGCAAGATGACCATGCGCACCCCCAATATTCTCGATGTCCGCGGGTATATCGGCATTTCCCTCCTGGGCAATACGCAAACATGGACCCGGGTAAAATAGTTATAGGGTTAATTACTCACGTTAAAACCTTATAATTGCCATGAACGAGACAACCATGAAAGGCGGCTGGAATGAGCTGAAAGGCAAAATCAAACAAGCCTACGGCGACCTGACCGACGACGACCTGGCCTACGAGGAAGGCCAGCAGGACGAAATGTGGGGCAAGCTCCAGCAGAAAACCGGTAAAACAAAAGACGAAATCCGGAAAGCCATTGCCGACCTTTAAGCAAAAATGGCCCATAATGAAAAGAGACAGCTTTCGGGCTGTCTCTTTTCATTTTCAGGGAGTTCGACGCTGAGAAAACCGGGTCGGCCCTAATTTTTGTTAAATCTCCCTCATTGCCCCCCTCCCGCCTTGCTAATGCGGTGAGAATCGTGTAATTATACCTTCCTTTACTTCCACAGTTCCTTAACGCTTTCACCTTTACCGTATGCTTCCTCAACGCTTCAAGGCCCGATGGCTGCCGGTTCTGGCGGCCGGCCTGCTCCACTTTCACTTCCTTTCCGCCCAGAACCTGCCCGAGGGCGTGACAAAAGTAACCTCCGTGGAAGGGATCACCGAATACCAGCTGAAAAACGGCCTGCGGGTCCTGCTGTTTCCCGATCCCTCCAAACCGACCGTCACGGTGAACATGACCTACCTCGTGGGGTCCCGGCACGAAGGCTACGGCGAAACCGGCATGGCTCACCTGCTCGAACACCTGGTCTTCAAAGGCTCCACCAAACACAAGAACATCCCGCAGGAACTAACCGAACACGGCTGCTGGCCCAACGGCACCACCTGGTACGACCGCACCAACTATTTCGAGACCTTCTCGGCCAACGACGAGAATCTCAAGTGGGCGCTCGACCTCGAATCGGACCGCATGGTGAACTCGTTCATCGCGGCCAAAGACCTCGAAACCGAGTTCAGCGTGGTGCGGAATGAATTCGAGATGGGTGAAAACTCCCCGCAGTACGTTCTGATGGAGCGGGTGCTGGCATCGGCCTACCTCTGGCACAACTACGGCAAGTCGACCATCGGCAGCCGGGAAGACATCGAAAAGGTTCCTATCGAAAACCTGCAGGCGTTTTACCGCAAGTTCTACCAGCCGGACAACGCCATCCTGCTGGTGGCGGGCAAGTTCGACGAAGCGAAAACCATCGGCCTCATCGACCAGTATTTCAGCCCCATTCCGAAACCGACCCGGGTGCTGCCTAAAACCTACAGCGTGGAACCCACGCAGGACGGTGAGCGCTCGGTCAGTCTCCGTCGCGTCGGCGATACCCAGGGCGTGGCCTGCGCCTACCACACACCCTCCGGCTCGCATCCCGATTATGCCGTACTCGACGTGCTGGTCGAACTGCTGACGAATGAACCTTCCGGCCGGCTGTACAAATCGCTGGTGGAAGGCAAGAAAGCCGCCTACCAGTATGGCTGGACGCCCTCCCTCCACGACCCCGGCTTTGCCTACTTCTACGCCGAGGTCCGCAAGGAACAGTCGCTCGATTCGGCCCGGACCCTCATGCTCGGTACCTTTGACGAACTGGCCCGCCGGGCTCCGACCGCCGAGGAAGTCGAGCGTTCCAAAACCAAACTCCTGAAAGACATCGACCTGATGTTCAAGAATGCCGACCGGGTGGGCCTGAACCTCAGCGAATGGATGGCGGCCGGCGACTGGCGGCTGATTTTCCTCTACCGCGACCGCCTGAAAAAAGTAACCCCGGCCGATGTCCAGCGGGTGGCCGCAGCTTACTTCAAACCTTCCAACCGGACCGTGGGCGTTTTCGTCCCGGACCAGAAACCCGACCGCGCCGAAATCCCGGAATCGCCCGACGTGATGGCCATGGTAAAAGATTATAAGGGAGACCAGAGCCTGTCGGCCGGAGAAGCCTTCGACCCCTCCCCGGCCAACATCGACGCCCGCACCAAACGGGGCCAGGAGGGATTAGGAATTAAATACGCCCTCCTGCCGAAATCCACCCGGGGCAACTCCGTCAATCTGTCGCTGCGACTGCGCTACGGCGATGAACAGAGCCTGATGAACAAGGGATTGGCGGCCCGCTTTGCGGCATCGATGCTGGAACGGGGAACGAAGACCCGCACCTACCAGCAAATCCGGGACGAACTGGACCGGCTTCAGGCCCAGGCCAGCGTGTGGGGCTATGGACAATCGGCCGACATCCGGATCGAAACCTCGAAGGAGAACCTGCCCGCGGTGATGAACCTCGTGATGGATTGCCTGAAAAACTCCACGTTCCCGGCGGCCGAATTCGAGAAGCTGAAGCAGGAAGCCCTGGCAAACATCGAGTCACAGAAACAGGAACCGCAGGCCATTGCCCAGAACGTGGCCGAGCGGCTGATGAACCCCTACCCCAAAGGCCACACCTTCTACACGATGACCTTCGATGAGGAAATCGAAGCCATCAAGGCGCTCAAGCTGGAGGAGGTAAAGCAGTTTTACAAGGATTTCTACGGCGCCCAGAACGCCACCATCGCGGTGGTCGGGGCCTTCGACGAAGCCGCTATGCGTAAAACCATCCGCGACGGCCTGGGCAGCTGGAAAGCCGCCAAACCGTATACCCGGATCCCGTTATCCCTCTTTGCCGACGTCAAGCCGGAGGTGAAGTCCATCCAGACCAATGATAAGGCCAACGCCATGTTCGTTGCCGGCATGAAGCTCCCGCTGCGCGACGACGACCCGGACTTTCCGGCCGTTTACATGGCCAACTACATTCTCGGCGACGGCTTTCTGAACTCCCGGCTGGCCACCCGGGTCCGGCAGAAGGAGGGCATCAGCTACGGGATCGGGTCATTTCTGTACGCCGACGATAACGATAAGGTCGGCAATTTCGGCTCCTACGCGATCTATAACCCGGAAAACGCCGAAAAGCTGGATCAGGCGTTCCGGGAAGAGGTGGAAAAACTGCTGAAGGAAGGCGTCACGGCCGAGGAACTCAAATCGGCCAAAGCCGCCGTCCTCCAGAACAATCAGGTCGAGCGTTCGCAGGACGGCATTCTGGCCGGAAAATGGACCCAGTACCTAACCAAAAAGGAACCGCGCACCTTCGCCTACGACGCCGAGCTGGAGAAACGAATCGCAGCACTGACCCCCGAACAGGTCAACGCGGCCGTGAAGAAATACATCGATTACTCCAGGCTGACGATGGTGAAAGCCGGTGATTTTGAAAAGGCGTCTAAAAAACTGACCGAGAAACAGGCTCCCGCGAGTGTGGGCGGAGCAAAAAATAAGTAACTTATTTTCAGACTGAAAGAGTAAATTTCGGTAACGCGGGCCACCGGTCCGCGTTACTTTTTTGCCCGTTTTCCTTCTAAAAGGGTAACATTTCTGCACTTTTCATGGAGGACAACGGGCGGTCGAATCCTTTCGGCCTGATAGCAAGGTTATTGCCGGAATGGGGTCAGGCGGCCGATGAGCTGTATCGGAATTATCATACCATAGACCGGATCATCTCCCAGGCCGGACAACTGCCGCTCCGCCGTAAAGACCGCAGGCGGCTCGTCGACCTGCGGACCCGCCTGCTGGATACACTGGCCGCCCTGATTCAGGACCTCCCTTCCTCCCACCGCCGTCTGGGCCGGAGCGGACGGGCGTGGCAGGACCATTTCCATGCCCATGCCGAAATGCTGAAGGGCCTCAATGCGGAGATCGGTTCCATCCTGAGCGACGTACGGACACGTTACCCGCAGGTAAAAAGCGGGCCGGACGAAACGCTTTGACGATCCGGCGGCAGATTGTATATTCCAAACCATTGCCGATGAACGATTCCATTCTGGTAAAAGAACTGATTCACCGGCTGAAAACCACCGGCGATCCTGCCCTCTTCGATACCCTGTTCCTGCTGTACGTGTATCGCTACCGTCAGGTCCTTCAGAACACCGTATACTTTACCGTCCGGGAGTCGGACCGGCGAGACCTGCCCGGACCGCTCAGATAGTTTCCCGCTATTATTAAAATTAATCGTTACCATTTAAAAAATTAATCGGCCAGCTCTGGAAATATTTCTATTTCTTTGCTGTTGAATCGGTATTAGAGCAACGTCGATGAATGATGAATACGGTTTTTGTTAAAAAAGTAAGCTCTCCCCGGGTAACCCTCTGGCTGGCCCTGGCCTCGGTTTATACACTCTGGGGCTCAACCTACCTGTTTATCCACTTCATGACCGAGAAGATGCCGCCCCTGTATATGGCGTCGCTCCGGTTGAGTACGGCGGGCCTGATCCTGTATCTCTACGCCCGGCTGACCGGTACGCCGGTTCCCGGCCTGAAACAATGGCTGTCGGCCGGAAGCATCGGGATTCTGCTGCTGACCATTGCCAACGGCTGCATGTCGATGGCGATTCAGTATGTGCCGACGAGCATCGCGGCCCTGATTTCGGCCACCGTCCCCCTGTTCATCATTCTGTTCAACTGGATCGGCTTCAGCCATGTGAAGCCCTCCCGGCTTTCGCTGGCGGGCCTGGCGGTCGGGCTGATCGGCGTTTCGCTGCTGGTGCGGCCCGCCAATGCCGGCACGGCCTCCATGAACCACATTGGGGTCGGCATCGGCCTGATCATGATCGGAAACATTTCGTGGGCCTTCGGAACGCTCCTGTCCTCGCGGCTCTCGCTTCCTTCGCAGTTGATTTCCAGTGCCATCCAAATGCTGGTCGGCGGGGTCATGCTGTTCATCTTCAGCATGTTTACCGAGAACGTCAGCCCTATCAGCATCAGTGAGGCTCCGGTGAAGGCCATCGGCGCCCTCGTCTATCTCATCATCTTCGGCTCGATCATCGGGTTCTCCTCCTTTGCGTGGCTGGCCCGGAACGCTTCTCCCCAACTGGTGGCGACCTATGCCTATGTCAACCCGGTGGTGGCGATGCTGCTCGGCTGGGCTTTTGCCGGCGAAACCCTCACGGGTCAGTCGATTCTGGCGGCATTGGTCATCCTCTCCGGCGTCGTGCTGATTACGCTCGGCAAAAAATAGGGCGGTTCGTATTTACACCGGCGGAGGGCTGACGGAGGTCCAGCCGCCGTCGACGACCAGACTCTGGCCGGTAATATGCCGGGATTGCGGGGCAACCAGAAACAGGGCCGCATTCGTTATATCGTCCACGGTAGCCGGCCGGCCCATCGGCGTAATCTTCGACCAGATCGGAATGTAGGAAGGATCATCGAGGGTCCGCTCCGTCTGTGTGGCCCCCGGCGCTACCGCATTGATGGAGATGCCGTGAGGGGAAAGGTCCAGTACCAGGTTTTTAGCGAGCATTTCCAGGGCGGCTTTCGTCATGGCGTAGGCGGCCAGCCCCGGGTGCGCCTGATGCCCCACGACCGACGACATCAGCAGGATGCTTCCGCCCTGCCCCTGCTCCCGCATCTGCCGGGCTGCGGTCTGCGTCAGGAAAAAGCTGCCCCGCAGGTTCAGGTTCATCACCTTTTCGAACGCTTCGGGCTGATAGTCGAAAAAGTCTCCGAAGATGGTAATCCCGGCATTCGCTACGACGATGTCCAGCCGACCGAATTCCTCCACCGCTCTTCGGATCATCTGCCGGATGAAGCTGACGTCGGAAGCGTCGCCCGGCCAGGCCAGGCAGCGACCCCCTTCGCCCTGAATGGCGTCGGCGGCTTGCCGGGCCAGGGTTTCATCGAGATCGTTGAGAAGAACGGAAGCGCCCTCGCGGGCCAGCCGACGGGCGATGGCAAAACCGATGCCCTGCCCCGCTCCGGTGACGATGGCAGTCTGGGTCTGGAAAATCATACGGAAAGATCAAATTCGGAAGTCGGGCGCAAAATAGAAGAACTCACCCATTCTTCCGCCAACTTTTTTTCAGGTTTCGATGTTTTTCATGTAGATACATTAAATTACAAGGAACCTGAACGATGACGATTGACTATTCTGAAACCAAAACTGCCCCGACGCAGCACGAGGTACTCGACGTAATCCGGAACCGCTGGAGCCCCCGCTCCTTTGCCGATCGCCCGGTGGCGCAGGAAGACCTTGAAACCTTATTTGAAGCGGCTTCATGGGCGCCGAGCGCCATCAACGAACAGCCGTGGCGCTATATATACGCCCACCGGTCCGATACCGAAACCTTTGAAAAACTGCTGGCCTGCCTGGCTCCCGGCAATCAGGTCTGGGCCAGAGATGCGGCCGTTCTGGTGCTGAGTGTGGCCCGAAAAACCTATTCCGCCACCGGAAAACCGAACCGGACCCACCTGTACGATACGGGTGCCGCCAACCTGGCGCTGCTGCTTCAGGGCACGGAAATGGGAATTTTCGGGCACCAGATTGGTGGTTTCGACCTGAACAAAACGGTTGAAACCGTTCAACTGTCCGACGATTTCGAACCGGCGGTTTTCATTGCCCTCGGGTACAGGGATTCGTATGAAAAACTGGCGGAACCGTTCCGGACCCGGGAAATGACCCCGCGTTCCCGTAAAACCGTTCAGGAGTTTACTTCCGAACTTTAATCAGTAACTATCCGAACAAAAAATCCCGGACGGCCGTCCGGGATTTTTTGTTTAGGGTGCTTAAAACCCTCTTATCAAATTTTAATCGATCCTTAAGCCGGCTCTAAGTTTTGCAGAATTTCTTCCGGAACGGACCGTCGAACAGCGTCTGCTCCCATTATCTGCAAGGATCATGAATGCGAATCTTCACCCGAAAGAATCCGGCACGTTCGCCGGCTCCAAACCCGGCCTGAGCCCGGTGGTGATTCTCTACGGGATCATTATTCTGCTCGGAATCGGGGCCGGTTACCTGCTTTTCCGCAACTGGCACCTCAAAAGGCAGTTTGCAGGGGAGCGGACCCGGCTGCTCGATTCCGCCCAGACCAACCAGCTCGCCAACGACCGGCAGCAGCTTACCTTCGGCATGAAAACGTTCGTCTGGGCGGTCCGGAATTCACTCCTGCAGAACAGACCGGGGGAAATCCGGGAGCACTTCAAGACGCTGGTCAAAGACCGGGGGGTGAAGGAAGTTCTGCTGGTCGATCCGGCCGGCCACGTGACGCTGTCGACCAATAAGAAAAATGAGGGCATCGACTTTGCGAAGCGGTATCCCGCCCACCTGCTCCAACAGCAGGACGTGTATTTCAACGATACTTATCCGTACGAGCTGTCGGCCCCGATCCACTCAACCGACCGGCGTCTGGGCACCCTGGTGATGTTCTACACTCCGACCCCGATCCTGCCGCTGGACGAATGAAAAAAAGCGATTCCAGGATATCCAGAAGGAAATTAAAACGGAGAAGGCGGCAGTAACTTACCGGGGTTCATGATCTGGAGCGGATCGAGACCGGCTTTGATGGAACGCATCACGGCCAGAGCCGGTCCGTGTTCGGATTCCATATACGCCAGCTTCCCGATGCCGATGCCGTGTTCGCCCGTACAGGTGCCTTCCATCTCCAGCGCCCGCCGGACAAGCCGTTCGTTGACGGCCCGGGCTTTCGCCAGCGCATCCGGATCGTCGGGGTGAACCGGGATGGAAAGGTGAAAATTGCCGTCTCCGACATGGCCCAGAATGGGGGCCAGCAGGCCCGATTCGGCAATGTCCCGCTGGGTTTCGGTGATGCAGACCGCCAGCCGGGAAATGGGTACGCAGACGTCGGTGGAGAACAGCCGGCAGCCGGGAACCAGCGTCTGCACGGCCAGGGCCGCATCGGTTCGGGCCTTCCAGAGCCGCTCCCGGGCGCTTTCCTCCTCCTCCCCCACGAAGCCCTCCGCCCCGAACCCGAAGGCAATGGACCGGGTGCGGTCGGCCTGGCGCTCCACTTCGCCCGATGACCCGTGAAACTCCAGAAAAAGGGTCGGCTCCTCGCGGTAAGTCAGGCCCGAATACCGGTTGATGACGCGCATCATGGTGGCATCCAGCAACTCCACCCGCGCCACCGGCACCCCCTGCTGGATGGTCCGGATGGCGGTATTGACGGCAGCCTCCACCGTCGGGAAACTGGTGACGGCGGCATAGACCGACTCGGGGTAACCCGAAAGCTTCAGGGTCAGGTCCGTTATGATTCCCAGCGTTCCCTCCGACCCGATGAACAGACGGGTCAGGTCGTAGCCGGCCGAAGATTTGCGGGCTTTGGAGCCGGTTTTCACGACCGATCCGTCCGGCAGTACCACCGTCAGCGACAGCACATTATCCTTCATGGTTCCGTACCGGACGGCATTGGTCCCGGAAGCCCGGGTGGCCGCCATGCCGCCGATGGTGGCGTTGACGCCCGGACCGATGGGAAAGAAAAAGCCGGTCCCCTTCAATGCCTCGTCGAGCTGGTTGCGGGTAACCCCGGCCTGGACCGTCACGTACATGTCGGCCGTATTGATCTCCGGAATCCGGTTCATTTTTCCCAGATCGACACTGATGCCGCCCCGGGTGGCGACGATATGCCCTTCGATGGAAGTCCCGGCCCCGAACGGAATCACCGGCACGCGATACCGGCTGCAAATCCGCAGGATTTCAGAAACCTCTTCGACCGATTGGGGATAAACGACCGCATCCGGCGGCATACAGGCATGGTAGCTGAACCCGGCTCCGTGCTGGTTCCGGACGTCGGTATTCTCGGAATACCGGTTCGATAAAAGGGCTTTCAGTTCAGTGGTGAAGGACATTCCGGTTTCCGGGTTCAGGCCATGGACCGGGACAGGTTCCGGCCGGACGTGAAGCTAACCATTTTGCCCGAAAGTCGCGGTCTGTCGCCCGTTTCAACGCACCGGAATCCGGATTTCCAGCTGGTCGGGCCGGGCCGGGTCGATCACGATCCAGGATTCGTGGTCGCGGATGTGCAGGAGGCTTTCCCGAACGGACTCCTCGATGATGGCCACCGGCATCAGGCCGCCGGCATTCCGGGAGGCTTCAAACCGGGTAAGAAGAAACCGCCCACCGGCTGCCGGACGGTTCAGAAAATCCATCCGGCTCAGAAAGGCCGCCTTCGCTTCTCCCTCCACCAGAAAACCGCCTTTGACGTACATCCGGGTTTTCGAGGCTGCGCAGCCGACGTTCGAACTGCTCAGGACCACCGGGCCGCCGATGATCGGCTGAAGCTCGAACAACCGGATCAGCCGCCGTAAAAATCCGGCTTCGCCCTGAGGCAGGTTGGGGTAACCGAGGAACTGAAAATAATACCGGGAAGGCGGCAGATGCTGGATGGAATACCGGTTTTCGAGCATCTGCCGGCGCCAGAGCGTCCGCAGTTCGGTCATGCCCTGCGCATCCCCGGCCAGGCTGTCGGGCACAAACAGATCCGCTTTCCGGCGAACCGCCGACGGTGCGTGGTTGAATTCCTGTGAAAAGGCCTTGCTAAACGAATGTTTGGACCCGTAGCCGACGAGTTCGCCGATATCGCCGACCGAATAGGCGGAGTGTTTCAGGTAACCGAAGGCGTGTTCCAGCCGCAGCCGACGGATAAACTGACCCAGGCTTTCCCCCATCGAATCCGCAAACTGGTGCTGGAGGTAAAAGTATGACACCCCCACCTCTTCACAGATGTCCCGGATGCCGAACGGGCGGTCGAGTCGGGATTCCACGAATTGCACCACCCGGTGCACCTGGTTCGTCTGGATTGGAGGAGCAGAGGTCTGGACCAACATAATAGCAATTTTGGACAACTCCGGAGGCCGCAGCTCTTCGGACTTTTGCAGTGATTTTGATAACTCTTTAAAATTCAGCATTCAGACCGCCCGGAAACAGAGGAACTACATCTGCGGACGAGGGGCCGGATGCAAGGACGATTCTTGACAACAAATACGATGATGCGATTCCGTACCTTCCTTCTGCTGGGTTTCCTTTTCATTCATTCCAAAGCCTCCGCCCAGGTCCGGCACATCCTGAGCGGCACGGTCCGCGATGCCGCCACCGGCGAAGTGCTCATCGGTGCGACCGTTCAGGTTGCCGGCCATGCCATCGGCGTCACTACGAACGCCTACGGGTTTTATTCACTCTCCCTGCCGGCCGGTCCCCACCGCCTGTCGGTCACTTTCCTCGGTTACCGCAGCCTGGAACAGCCGGTTTCTCTCAACACCGACCAGAAAGCGGATTTTAGCCTGGAAGCCGTCACCCAACAGATGGAAGAGGTGACCGTCACGGCCGAAAAACCCGGCGACCGGGTCCTCAATCCTGAAATGGGCTCGACGCGCCTGTCTTTCCGGACGCTCCGGGCGGTTCCGGCGATGCTCGGCGAGGTGGACCTGGTCCGGACGATGCAGACGCTGCCGGGGGTGACGACCGTCGGGGAAGGCTCGGCCGGGTTCAACGTCCGGGGCGGAAATGTGGACCAGAACCTGCTGCTGCTCGACGAAGCCCCGGTGTACAATGCTTCCCATCTGATGGGGTTCTTTTCGGTGTTCAACCCCGACGCCGTAAAAGACGTGAAATTAATGAAAGCCGGAATCCCGGCCCGCTACGGGGGGCGGCTCTCCTCGCTGATGGAGGTACGGATGCGGGAGGGCAACTCCAAACGGTGGGCCGCTACCGGGGGCATCGGCACGCTGTCCAGCCGGCTGCTGGTGGAAGGGCCGCTGGTGAAAGACCGGGGGTCGGTGCTGGTGGCGGGCCGACGCTCCTATTCCGACCTGGTGCTGCATCTTTCGGGCAATGAGGACCTGAAGAAAAACTCGGTTTACTTTTACGATTTCAGCGCCAAGGCCAATTACCGGATCGGGGCCAGAGACCAGTTATTTCTTTCCCATTATTCGGGCCGGGACGTTTTCAGGGTAGATTTCGAAGGCAACAAACTGAATCTCCGCTGGGGCAACCGGACCGGCACCCTGCGGTGGAACCACCTGTTTTCGAACCGGCTATTCGCTAACCTGACCGCCGTATTCAGCGATTACGACTACCGCATCTACATCCCGGCCGGAGTGCAGGACGACGCCGAAATCGAGATATCCAAAGGGGTTCAGGGAGCCAACTGGACGTCCCGGATCGCCAGTTACAACGCCAAAGCCGACTTTACCTTCTACGCCAACGCCCGAAACACGGTCACCTTCGGCACCAATTTTCTTCAATACCGATTCGATCCCGGAAGACTGAAAGCCGAGGGCGACCGCTCCACGGTTCACGAAATCATCCTGCCTTCGCAGCACGCCCGCGAATACGCCGTCTATCTGGAGAACGAGCAGACATTCGGGAACAAGTGGGCCGCTCAGTACGGTATCCGGCTGTCGGCCTTCGAATACCTCGGGCCGGGTACGGTGGTCGATTACCCCCGAACGCCTTCCGAAACCGGCGGGCCGTCCGGCGAGCGACGTTTTGAAAAAGGCCAGGTCATCGCATCCTACCTGCATCCCGAACCCCGGCTGGCGGTTCGGTTCAGCCCGGCGGCCGGCCGTTCATTGAAAGCGAGTTATAACCGTACCGCTCAGTATATCCACCTGATCTCCCCGACCACGGCGGCCTCTCCGCTGGACATCTGGTCGCCGTCGACCAACAACATCCGGCCGGGGCTGGCCGACCAGCTTTCCGTCGGGTATTACCACACCCTCAGCCGCTGGGAACTCAGTGGGGAAGTGTATTATAAAACGCTTCAGAATCAGATCGATTACCGCCCCGGGGCCGAAGTGAAGGTAAATCCGAAACTGGAAGCGGAACTGCTGTACGGCCGGGGCCGGTCTTACGGGCTGGAGGTGTATGCCCGACGGCACACGGGCCGGCTCACCGGATGGGTCAGTTACACTCTTTCCCGCTCCGAACAGCAGGTCGACGGCATCAATACCAACCGGTGGTATCTGACCAAATTCGACCGGCGGCATATGCTTTCCATAGTCGGCACCTGGGAGGCCGGGAAGCGGCTGAGCGTGTCGGCCACCTTTACTCTGAATTCCGGCACCCCCGTCACCGTACCCAACGCCCGGTATGAAGTGGAAGGCGGCACGATTTCGGTTCCGATCAACACCCGCAACCGGCGCAACACGTTCCGCCTTCCCTCCTATCATCGGCTGGACCTTTCGGCCACCTGGAAAAACCGGCCGAAACCCGGGCGTCGGCGGCAGGCCGAATGGGTAGCCTCGCTCTATAATGTGTATGGCCGCCGGAACCCGTTTTCGATCTATTTCCAGCAGGGAAGCAACGCCCAGGCCACCGAAGCCGTCCGGCTCTCCATCATCGGCACCGTTCTGCCCTCTCTCACCTACAACTTTACTTTCTAAAGCCATGAAATCGACCCACCGTTTCCTGAAACTCCTGCTTTCTGCCGTGGCCGTCCTGCCTCTGGGCGGCTGTGAGGATACCATTTCCGTGAACCTGAAGGAAGGCGAACGGCTCGTGGTGGTAGAAGGCTCGATCACCGACCGGCCGGGGCCCTACACCGTGCGGCTTTCCACTACGGCCCCGTATTTCAGCAATCAGCCGACGCCCCGGCTGTCGGGAGCGGAGGTGGTCTTGTCCGACGACCGGGGCGACCGGGAAGTGCTGACCGAAACCGGTCCCGGACTGTACCAAACGCACCGTTTACAGGGCCGGGTCGGCGGGAAGTACGCCCTGACCGTTCGGGTGAACGGGGAAGAATACGAGGCCCAAACCGAAATCCGGCGGGTGCCGGTCATCGACTCGCTGCGGTCGGGCTTCCGGAAGGCAACCGAAGCCCGGGACGCGGGGTATTTTCTAACTTATTTCGGTCCTGAACCCGCCGGCGGACCGGATTTTTACCGCGTCAAAATTTTCCGGAACGATACTTTGCTCAACGACCCGCAGCTCGATCTGTTCTTCTTCAGCGACGACCATATCGACGGCAACTACCTGAACGGGCTGGAACTGGGCGCCGGGCCGTTCCGACCCGGAGACAACGCCCGGGTGGAACTGCACGGCATCACGGAAGAGACTTTCCGGTATTTGAGAGAATTGCAGAAGCAGATGCGGAACGACGGACTTTTCTCCAGCCCGACCGCCAACGTGCGGACCAACATCCGAAATACCCGGCCCGGCGGCAAACCCGCCACCGGCTGGTTCGGCGGTTCGGCGGTCCGGACCGGAACGCTGGTCATCCGAAAATAAAAGGCAGAAAATCGTCAGTGGGAATCCCGCTTGACGACCGGCCCGGAGCTGCCCTGCAAAAAGTCGAAGTCGGCGCCTTCATGGGCCTGGGTTACATGGCGGATATACATTTTCGTATAGCCGCGCTCGTAGCCGAGGTCGATGGGCTGGAAAGACGCCAGCCGAAGGGCCAGTTCTTCCGGCTCGACGTGCAGGTGCAGCAGCCGCTGGTCGACGTCCAGCGTGATCAGGTCGCCGTCGCGGACCAGAGCCAGATTACCCCCAATGGCCGCTTCCGGCGAAACGTGCAGCACGACGGTCCCGAAGCCGGTCCCGCTCATGCGGCCGTCCGAAATCCGGACCATGTCATGGACGCCCTGCGCCAGCACCTTGGCCGGCAGCTGCATATTTCCGACTTCGGGCATGCCCGGATAGCCCTTCGGCCCGACGTTTTTCAGGACCAGCACGCAGGACGGGTCCACATCGAGGTTCGGGTCGTCGACGCGTTTCTTATAGTCGTCGATGTTTTCGAAAACCACCGCCCGGCCCGTGTGGCGCATGAGTTCGGGCGTTGCCGCGGAAGGCTTCAGCACTGCGCCGTAGGGACATAGATTGCCTTTCAGCACCGCAATGCCGGATTCCGGCTTGAACGGTTCGTCCACCGAGGCAATGACCTGCCGGTTATAGCATTCGGCGCCGGCGGTATTTTCCCCGAGGGTCTGGCCGTTGACGGTCATGGCGCCGGTATGCAGGAATCCGTGCAACTCCCTGATGACGGCCGGCAGGCCGCCCGCGTAGAACAGGTCCTCCACGAAATGCTCCCCGGAAGGCTGGAGGTTCGCCAGCAGCGGGATCCGGGCTGAAAGAGTATCGAAATCGTCGAGGGTCAGCTGAACCCCCATCCGGCCCGCGATGGCGGTCAGGTGGAGGATGAAATTGGTCGAGCCGCCGAGGGCCGCGTTGACCATGATGGCGTTCTCGAAAGCCTCCCGGGTCAGGATGTCGGAGGGCCGGACGTTCCGCCGTACGAGGTCAACGGCCTGCATGCCGGCCATGTGGGCCAGTACTTTCCTCCGGGAATCGGCGGCCGGGATGGTGGCGTTGTCGGGCAGGGCCAGCCCCAGCGTTTCGACCATGGCGGCCATCGTGGAGGCTGTCCCCATCACGGCGCAGTGGCCCTGGCTGCGGGCCATGCAGGCTTCGGCCGCCACGAATTCCTCCTGCGACATCTCCCCTTTCTTATTGGCTTCGGCAAACCGCCAGAGGTCGGAGGTGCCGATGTTTTTTCCCTTGTATTTCCCCGCCAGCATCGGCCCCCCGGAGACGACGATGGTCGGCAGGTCGACGCTGCACGCGCCCATGACCAGCGAGGGCGTCGTTTTGTCGCAGCCGCAGAGCAGCACGACCGCATCCAGCGAATTCCCCCGGATCGACTCCTCCACGTCCATACTGGCCAGATTCCGGAACAGCATGGTGGTGGGTTTCATCTGACACTCGCCCAGTGACATGACCGGAAATTCGAGCGGAAAGCCGCCTGCTTCCCAGACCCCGCGTTTGACGGCCTCGGCCAGTTCGCGGAAGTGGGCGTTGCAGGGAGTCAGTTCGGAGAAGGTATTACAGATGCCGATCACCGGTTTACTTTCGAAGAGGTGATGCGGGAAGCCCTGGTTTTTCATCCAGGCGCGGTAAATAAAGCCGTCTTTACCGGTGCGGCCAAACCATTCCTGTGAACGAAGCTGCATGCTTGCTTGAAAAGATTCGTTAAGAGTTCGGTGCCGAAATTTAGGGAGATTTCCGCACAATTCGGGACTTAGCCGGTTTTTCCTGCCGCTTTCCCGAAAAGGAATGCGCCGGAACCACTCCGGCAGGATTCGGGTGCGTTGAATCGAAAGATAAACCGTCAGGGGTGGCTGGTAGTTAATCCCAGTACTTCCTGATTCGGGGAGATTTGAAGGGTTGATCAGGAAAAGGAAACGTGTTTCAACGATCAATTCAACATTTTACACCATGCAAACCCTTTCATGCAGTTTCCGAACGCTACTCTTTTTTGGTTTACTGGCCGGCGTTACGGCCTGTTCGCGAAACCCGGTTACCGGAAAGAAGGAATTGATTCTGATGTCGAAGGAGCAGGAGATTGCCCTCGGTCAGCAGTCACACCCTTCAGTGGTGGCCACAATGGGCCTGTACGACGACAAAAAACTCAGCGACTTCATCAATGAAAAGGGCAAGGCCATGGCCCGTATTTCGCACCGGCCGGACCTTCCCTACCAGTTCTACATCGTGGATTCGCCGGTCGTCAACGCCTTTGCGGTACCGGGCGGTTATGTGTACTTTACCCGGGGCATCATGGCCCACTTCAATAACGAGGCCGAGTTTGCCGGGGTGCTGGGCCATGAAATCGGGCACATTACGGCCCGCCATTCGGCCCGGCAGCAGACCACCCAGTTGCTGAGTACGGCCGGTCTGATCGCCGGTATGGTACTGGCTCCCCAGTTGGGGCAGTTCGGGGAGGCCGCCCAGCAGGGGCTCGGCCTGCTGATGCTCAGCTACAGCCGGGCGCACGAGTCGGAGTCGGACAAGATCGGGGTGGAATATTCAAGCAAGATCGGTTACGACGCCCACCAGATGGCCAATTTCTTCGGTACCATTAAACGGATTCAGGAAAATTCCGGCGAGGCCATCCCCACCTTCATGTCGACCCACCCCGACCCGGGAAACCGATTCTCCAAAGTTCATGAAATGGCGAAGGACTATCAGGCCAAGAATCCGCAGAAATATGAAGTGGACCGGGAGAATTATCTGCGCATGATCGACGGCATCATCTACGGCGAGGACCCCAAACAGGGTTTCGTGGAGAACAATATGTTCTACCATCCGGAGATGCGGTTTCAGTTTCCGGTGCCGAACGGCTGGCAGCACGAGAATTCCCCCGCCCAGTTCCAGATGGCGTCCAAAAACGGCGAAAACGCCATGATTCTGACCCTGGCGAAGGGCAATACCCTGGATGAAGCCGCCCAGACCCTTGTCCAGCAGCTGGGCCTGAAGGTACTGGAAAGCGGCAAAACCTCCCTGAACGGCCTTCCGGCCTATGTGCTCATCTCCCAGCAGCAACCCCAACAGCAGCAGGGTCAGCCGCAACAGCAGCAGGACCCGCGGACGGCCGTTCAGATCGGCACCTGGCTTATTCAGTACAACAACGCCATCTTTGCGCTGCATGGGCTCGCCTACGCGAAGGATTTCGACAGCGCCTTCCGGACCTACCAGAAGGTGGCCGGAGGGTTTCAAGCCCTGACCGACCCTGAGAAGCTCAACCGGAAGCCGGAACGGGTACAGGTTCGGGCCGCCCCGCGCGACGGCTCCTTCAAAGACGTAATGACGGCCCTGGGAATGCCTTCCAACCGGATTGATGAACTCGGTGTGCTGAACAGCCTGAAGGCCAACGACAACGTGACGCGCGGTTCGCTGCTGAAAACCATTGGAAGGTAATCGCGTCCGCGATTACCTTCTTTCCGGTTTTTACCTGCCGTTCATAAAGAAAAACTGTTTCAACTCCTCCGACCGGCGGTATCTTCGCAGGTGACCATGCCTCACCTATGAGAATACGTTTACCGGTTATTGCCCTGCTCCTTTGCCACTGGACCGCGAAGGGGCAGGATGCCACCGTTTTTTCTCCCGATTCCGTTAAAAGGACCCTGGCGGCCGGCGGTATTTCGACGCTGCTGCGGATCGACGGACGCCTGAACGAACCTGAATGGCAGACGGTTCGTCCGGCCGGGTCGTTCGTGATGGTCGAGCCGTTTCAGGGCAATCCCGTCAACCACGACACCGAGGTCCGGGTGCTGTACAACCGCCAATATCTGTACGTCGGCGCCTTCATGCGGGATTCGCTCGGCCGGAAAGGCCTGCGGGTCACGGACTTCCGTCGCGACTTCAACATCCGGTCCCACGATCTGTTCGGCCTCGCCATCGACGGCTTCAACGACCAGCGCAACGCCATGGTCCTGATGACCAACCCCTACGGCACCCAGCGCGACCTGCTGTCGTTCGACGACGTGCTGTACGACAACGACTGGGACGGCCTCTGGCGCGTCCGGACCACCCGCACCGATTCAGGCTGGGTAGCGGAAATGGCGATTCCCTGGCAGACGCTTCGGTATCCCCGTTCTGCGGACTCGACCCGGAACTGGGGTATCAACTTTTTCCGGAACCGGCGCCTTACCAACGAAATCTCGGGCTGGTCGCGGTATCCCCGGTCGTTCAGTCCGCTGCGGATGGATTATGCCGGACGTATCACCGGCCTTCAGCCGCCCCCGCCCTCGCCCAACATCCGGATTCAGCCCTACCTGCTGACCTCGTTCGGCCGCCGGAAGGGAACAGACCTCGGCAACGGGACCGACCAGTCGCTGAAGCTGGGCGGGGAGGCCAAATGGGCCATCAACCCGAACACCGTCCTGGACCTGACCTTCAATACGGATTTTGCCCAGGCCGACGCCGACCGGCAGGTCAACAACGTCACCCGGTTTTCGGTATTCTTCCCGGAACGGCGGCAGTTTTTCCTGGAAAACGCAAGTCTGTTCGGGGCCGGCCTTCAGCCCAGCGACGACCTCTCCGGCGGCTCCATGCGGATTCAGCCCTTTTTCAGCCGGCGCATCGGTCTGGATGAAGCCGGCAACCCTCTTCCGATCGACGCCGGCGCCCGGCTCGTCTACCGGTCGCTGAAGCGAAACTTCGGCGGTTTGCTGATGCGCCAGCGGGAAACTGATCAGAGCCCGGCCACCAACTTTGCGGTGGGGCGCTATTCGCAGAATTTCGGGAAGCAGAACCGCATCGGCGGGCTGGTGACGCTTCGTCAGGAAGCCGACCTTCGGGTGGGAGCCGATTCCCTCCGGCCCGGCCGGACCAGCTGGGTGAGCGCCGTCGACGGCTTTTTCCGTCTGAATGCTTCGCACTCCCTGAACACCATGCTGATCCAGTCGGCCTCCACCGACGGCCGTCGGGGAAACGGCTTTGCGGGTTATGTGCAGTATTATTACACCTCGAACCAGTGGAAACTGTGGTGGACGCAATCGGTCGTGACGCGCCACTTCAACCCTACGGTCGGTTTCGTTTCCCGGAATGACGTCATCGCCACCACGCCGGGGCTTTTCTGGTACAACCGCGGCCGCTGGATTCCCTTCAAAAAACTAATCCGGGCCTTCGAACCCGGTGTTTCGGTGGAGATGTATCATCAGGCTTCGACCGGGCGGCTGATCGAAAGCGTGGTCAGCCTGAACCCGATTTGGTTCAACTTCCAGGGGGGCGGCTATTTCGGCTTCCTCATCAACCCGACCTACCAGTACCTGACCGAGCCGTTCGAACCGCTGGGCGTCACCATTCTGCCCGATCAGTACCGGTATACGCGGTATCAGTTTTATCTCGGCACCAACCAGGCGGGCAAGGTATCGGCTTCGGCCAACGCGGAAATGGGGCGGTATTACAACGGCCGGCTCTCCACCGCCGACCTGAGCCTTCGCTACTCCCCGATTCCCCACATCTCCCTGATCGGACGGTATGTAACCAACCGGTTCCGGAAGGTGGGTGAAGAACGTACCTCCGCCAACGTGGACCTGTATTCCGTGGAAGGCCGGCTGGCCCTCAACCCGCGTTTGCAGCTGATCGGCTTCTATCAGCACAATACCGCCGACACCCGCGATAATTATAACATCCGGCTGGCCTGGGAATACCGCCCGCTGTCGTTCCTGTACCTGGTGTTCAACCAACGGGCTTATACCACCCTGAGCCGCCAGCAGGAACAGAACGTCATTGCGAAACTGAGCTACCTGAAGCAGTTTTAGAAAAATCACTCAGCCTCGGGTGATGTCCTGCCGTTCCATCCATTTCCGGAAAGCCGGGGCGGTTTTCTGGCTGATGGTCAGTTCCGTACCGAAGGGCGGGACCAGCACCAGCCGGATCTTCCCGTAGTCGAGGCTCTGGTAGGAATAACAGGCCGAAAGCTGGACGATATTCTGGCGGTTGGCTCGGAAAAACCGGGCAGGGTCCAGCCGCTGCATGATCTGATGCAGCGGCTCGTCGAGGTGATAGCGGGCATTGTCGAAGGTGAACAGCCAGGTAATCCCGTCCTGAACACTGATCAGGCCGACCGCATCCAGCGGCACGTTGATCCGGCGCTGCCCGTGAATGCCGATCAGACTTCCCGCAAAGACCGTTTCTTCGGACAGGGTGCCGGGCCTTTCCAAAGCCTCCGGCCGGTTCCGAAGGTAATACGACAGGCCGGTATACAGAATGTTGACGAAAGTCAGAAACAGCACGATCACCGGAAATTCGGTTTGGAGAAAGGAATCCGTCCCGAAGACGTGGTCCGGGTCGATGAAGGCATATTGCAGGAAAGCAATGCCGTAGGCCAGCAGGCAGGAGCCGCCCAGACCTATCACCAGTTGAGCCGTGATTCGTTTCCCGTGCCCCGACTCCCACCCCACCCGGTCGTCCAGCAGACCGGTTACGAAGCTGATGTACTGAAACAGCAGAAAAGCCGCCGTCAGCGTAATCAGCAGGTCGCGGTAATAAGGCCAGGTGCGCAACAGGTTCACGAAGGGAACGTTGTTGAACGTCACCAGGAAAAAGGCGATGAAGGCCGCCCCGCCGACTTGAAACCACCGCTCCCGCGTCATGGATCGAAAAAGTTTTCAGGAAAGATAGGCCATCCGGCGCCAGATCCACTCTACCGGCCCGAATTCGTGCCGTCGGAGCCACCAGCGGCTGAAGATCGCCTGCACGAAGAAAATCACCAGCGACCAGACCAGCAACTCCTCCGGCATCAGCCTGCCGATCCGCCCGGTTCCGTAAAAAAGTGCGAACGCCAGCACGGTCTGCCCGAAATAGTTGGTCAGCCCCATTCGGCCGACCGGCGCCAGAAACCGCAGCAGCCGGTTACCCAGCGGACCATGATACAGTTTTACGAACAGGCCGAGGTAGAACAGACTGTGCAGAACCAGCCCGCCGGACACCGGAAATACCACCACCGCCATCCAGGGTTCCTCCATCGGGAGGGTGCCCTTTTTGATCGCCCAATAGAGTACGCTGCTCAGCAGGCCCAGCGTCCCCCCGGCCCGGAGCCACCGGTTGATTCGGCCCTGATGGTCGGCCGGGTTCCGAAAGAAGCCGATTTTTGCCAGCCACACGCCCAGCAGCATCTTCCCGAACATCGACACGAGGGTGATCGGCATATCCTGAATGAAATTATGCAGCGGGTCGATGATCCAGTTGGCTCTTAAAATCCGGGGATATGAGCCTTCGGTAAAAGATTGGAACACAAACGCCGGCAGCGGCATTTCGTCGATGGTTTCCGGAGCGGTCCGAAGCGGCAGGACGCCGTTCAGAATAAAGACCAGCGGGGTCAGGAACAGGATGAAAAGCAGGGAAAGCCGCAGGGTGGCCCGAGCCGAAAGATGCCCCACCAGCAGCAGGGCCGGACCCAGCAGGGCATAGTGCCGGACAATATCTCCGAACCAGAGCAGGTAAGCATGGAGGCAGGCGATGAGGAAAAGCAGGGCCATCCGTTTGACGTAAAACGGCCCGAACCCGACCCCCCGGGCGAGGGCACGCTGCCGCTGAATGGCAAAACCGGCTCCGAACAGGATCGAGAAGATCGTCACGAACTTCGTATCGATCAGAATGGTCAGTCCATCCGTCAGCAAACCGTCCGCCCGGCCGTCGGCCGGAAGCCACTCGTACCGCGAAAAAGACCAGCTGTTGACGATCAGGATGCCGAAGAGCGCAAACCCGCGCAGGGCGTCCATGAGTTGAATCCGTTCGTGGGAACGGACGGGCTGAAAGACCGCTTTCGTTTTCAGGGTGTTCATAGGCGGGTGGTGGCGTATAGAATCCGGTCGGCGAGAAATTGCTGGAGCGATTCCGAGTAGGGATATTTACCGAGGTCCTCCCAGGCCGGCACCCGGCCTGGGCTGCCCTTCGGCAGGACGAGCAGGCCGTCCAGCACCTCACGGCCTGCGGGAACCCGAACCCGCCGGAGCGTGGTGTCGGGTTGCGCCCGGGCCGTCTGAAGGATGAACGAAAAGAAAATGAGAAGGGTAAGAGCTGCTTTTTTCATCGTAGATCGGTTTATGACCGATCGCAAAGGAAAAAGCGTTTTTTAACGATACCGAGGGCGAAAACCGACTTCGGAAGTGAAGTAGAAATTTTCGGGAATGAAGTAAGGACAGGCCGTGCCGGGACTATTCCCCCTTCCAGAATACCTTGCCGGTTTTGGTGATGTAGACGGTTTTCAACCCGCCGAAGAGACTGCCGGTTTCCATCCGGGCCAGGCCGTGGCGGTACAGGCTGACGCCGGTGTAGGTCGGCTTTACGACTTCCCTGCCCGTCCGGTCGATGAAACCCCAGCCCCGGTCTTCGCCCTGCACCCCGGCCAGCCCTTCCCGGAAGATGCCGACGAATCGGTAGGGCAGTTCGGCAATGGTTTTGCCGCTCCGGTCGATCAGACTCCAGTGCCACTGTCGGCGGTCGGCCGACAGCCTCGCGACGGAGGCAATGCCTTCATACATGGTATGCCCGTCCTCGTACCGGTCGGGTTTGATCACCCACCGGCCCTTCGCGTCGATGAACCCGATGTAGGGACTGTCCAGCGGCCGGACCATCGCCAACCCCTCATGAAACGGCTGCACGAAAGAGAAGTCGGGCGGGATAACGAACCGGCCCGAATGGTCGATGTACCCGGAGGGACCGTCGTCGTAGGTGGTGTAGACACTGGCGAGGCCCTCCGAAAAGACGGAAGCCGTACAGGACCGACTGAACTGGGGCGCGATGACCATCTTCCCGGCCTTGTCGATGAAGCCGTTTTTGCCGCCCAACTTCACACAGGCCAGCCCCTCGGAAAAGGAGGCCGCATCTTCGTATTGAAGCGGGATGACCTCCTTCCCTTCGCGGTCGATGAAGCCCCATTTTTCGTTCCGGGCCACGGCCGCAAGGCCGTCGCTGAAATCCAGCATCCGGTCATAACCGTCGGCCACTACCCGGCCGGTCGTATCGATGAGGGCGTAGGTACGGGCGTATTCGGGTTCCACCGTCAGTTTCTGCACCACTGCCCGGCCCTCGAAAAAATCACCGGCGGCAAAAAATACCGGTTTGATGATCCATTCCTTTCGGGAGTTGATGTATCCCCATTTTTCCTTACCGCCTGCCGGATACAGGGCATTCGGCGGCAAATTTTGAACCTCCTGAAGCAGTTGGGGATTGGAGTCTGCCGCCTGATCCCGAAGTTTCAGCCAGAGGTACCGAACGGCCCATACCGCCCCGACGGCGGCCAGCAGGTAAATCAGTTTCATACGTCCAGTTCCCGCAGTAAGCCGGCGAGGTCGAGCGGCCGGGTATACATCAGTAGGGATCCGTCCGGGTTGGCAGGCCAGAGTTCCTTCGGGCGATCCCAGTACAGCTCGACGCCGTTCTGATCCGGGTCGTTCAGATAAAGTGCTTCGGACACGCCATGATCGGACGCACCGGTGAGCGGATAATGGGCGTCTCTCAGCCGCTGGAAAGCTACGGCAAGGTCCTTCCGGGTCGGGTACAGGATGGCGGTATGAAACAAACCGGCGCTGCGGGCCGGAGCCGGAGGGCCGCCCTTGCTGTACCAGGTGTTCAGACCGATGTGGTGGTGATACCCACCCGCGGAGATGAAGGCGGCATCCTCCCCGTAGAAGGTAGTCACGGTAAATCCGAGCAGGTCACAGTAAAACGCCAGGGACCGTTTCAGGTCGGAAACCTTCAGGTGAACGTGCCCGATTTGAGTGTGGGCGGGTATCGTGTAATCCATGAGTGGGAAAAGTTTCGGTAAAGCAAACGCTCAGGAATCCGATCCGGTGGCCGGATGCAGGATCCGGGCCGTAACCAGCAGCTGGCCGAGGTGGCGGCTGGTATGCTCGGCGGCATGGAACAGCAACCCCAGCACCGTCGAGGGAATCTGCGCTCGTCCGACGCCCCGGCCTTCCGTCAGCGTCTGCTCGTCG
The DNA here is from genome assembly GCF_003703975.1 of Larkinella soli. Taxonomy (GTDB): domain Bacteria; phylum Bacteroidota; class Bacteroidia; order Cytophagales; family Spirosomataceae; genus Larkinella; species Larkinella soli. Next base: position 504,496 of record NZ_QTJY01000001.1, read on the forward strand.
GTGGCCTTCAGCTGCTCCAGCGCCCGGTCGACCTGCCCGGCGAAACGGGCCACGAGGGCCTTCACCGGTTGTTCGCCCGGGAACGGCTTTCCCTCGGCCGCCAGGGCTTCCCGCTGGGCCTCGTCGAGCGGCCGGGCCTGGGCATAGGTGAACAGCCGGTCGAGGACGCCGGAGAGGTGCTGGAGGTGAAAACCGACCGCAGCCACCCCGGCCGGGCGTTCCCAGAGCAGGTGATCGGGAAAACCGGCCAGGGCACGCTCCACTTCCTCCCGGGCCTGAATGAGGGTGTGCGCCACCGGCTGAAGCAGGGGCGGGATGCCGGGAACCGGCCCTCGCTGCCAGGCTTCCCGGGTATCGGGCTGAGTCATCATCGGAACAGGTTATTGCGTTATTTACTTCAAAGCCGCTAGGACCCGCCGGATCAGCTCGTCGGGGCTGCCCTCATGCCAGCGCCAGACGATCACCAGGTCGTGTTCGGGATCGATCCAGATCAGGTTCGACCCGGCTCCGATGGCCGCAAAACTGCCGGCCGGGGCGCTGGGCCAGGCCTTTCGTTCGGTGTTCAGCCACCACAGGTAGCCGTAGTCGGGGCCGGCGGGGCCGCGCGTCACGGCTTCTTTCAGCCAGCCGGAGGAGACGATCTGCCGGTCGGCCCATCGCCCGTTGCGCAGGATAAGGTACCCGAACCGGGCCTCGTCGCGGGTGCTGATCCAGAGGCCTCCTCCCCACCGCGAGCCTCCGCTGACCGACGACATCCGCCGGCCGTCGATTTCCACCCGGGCGTTCGGATAGGTCACATACTGCCAGGTGTTCGACGCGCCGATGGGGTCCATGATCTCGTCTTTCAGGACGTTGGGCAGCGGCTTTTTCCAGAGTTCGAGCAGGGACAGCGCCAGCCGGTTGACCCGGACGTCGTTGTATTCGTAAAACGATCCGGGTTCCTGGAGCGGACGCGGTTTGCGTTCGCCCCGACCGAAGGCTTCCTTCCCGACAAAATCGTGTTTCTTACCCCAGAGTTCGCCTTCCCATTCGCTGGTCTGGCGGGCGTGGTGCTCCCAGGTCACCTTTCGGTTCTGCCCGGAGTCGTACCCGCCGTCGTGAATGTACCGGGCCACCGGGTCCTTCACGGTTTGGATCATGCCCCGGTCGATGGTGATTCCGAGAATCGTCGACAGGACGCTTTTCGCCACGCTGTAGGTCGGATCGGGCCGTTGGGTTTCTCCCCATTCGGCCACGATATAGCCATGGCGCAGAATCAGGCCGTTGGTGGCCGCCCGGTCGGACGGAATCGGACCGAGCAGGCTGCCGAAAATATCCTCTTGCGTCGAGAAGTCCCGGGGCATCTGCTTCGTTTCCTGCTGCCGGGCAAAGGCGACGGCCTCCTGTAGTTTAGTGTTGTCCATACCCACCTGGCCCGGCTTTCGCCGTTCCCAGGCATCTCCAGCCGCCGGAAAATAGGGTTGGGTAGCGGGCTGGGCAACCGGCTGGGCGGAAGCGAAAAACCCGACGAAAAGAAGGCCGGCAATCAGCCGAACGGCACGCATACGGTATTGAAATCTAAGGTTAAGCCAGATTCTTTTTGAAGAAATTGATGGTTCGCTCCCAGGCCAGTTTGGCGGCCGCTTCGTTGAAGCGCGTGGGGGCGGTGTCATTATGGAAAGCGTGCTGGGCGCCGTCGTACACGTAAAGTTCGTATTTCACACCGGCTTTTTTCAGCGCTTCCTCATAGGCCGGAATCCCGGCATTGATGCGCTCATCCATCCCGCCGTAATGCAGTTGAACCGCAGCCTTGATTTTCGGAACATCTGCAACGTCCGGCTGGCGTCCGTAAAACGGCACGGCGGCTTTCAGTTCGGGCGAATGCACCGCCAGCTGGTTGGCCATGGCCCCGCCCCAGCAGAACCCGACCGCTCCGAGTTTGCCGTTGCTGTTCGGGTGATTTTTCAGAAAATCCAGGGCTTTCAGGAAGTTCTGACGGGTTTTGTCCGCATCGAGTTTCCCGAACTGTTCGCGCATCTGGGTCTCGTCGGCCGGGGTGCCGCCCGTCGCGGAGAGGGCATCCGGAGCCACCGCCAGAAAACCGGCCAGGGCTACCCGGCGGGTGACGTCCTCGATGTGGGGATTCAGGCCCCGGTTTTCGTGGATCACCACCACGGCGCCGTGCTTCGCATTGTCTTTCGGCCGGGCCAGATACCCTTTCATGGCCGTATCCGTACCGGGGTAGGTGATGCGTTCGGTCACGATCCGGTCGTCCTGGCCGGAGATGGTTTCGGCATGGGCGTAATTCACTTCCAACATCGGAAGAATCGCCAGGGCCGCGGCCATGCCGCCGGTCATTTCGGCGAGCCGTTTCAGGAATACATCCCGTTTCAGGGGTTTGTGCGTGTATTCGTCGAAGAGGTTGATAATGCGCTGATCCATAAACGTATCGGTTTTAGGGTTTGGTTATTTCACCTTATACAGGCGGGCACCGAAGAGGAAAATGACAAGGTAACAAATGATCGGCAGGTAGTAGGCGGCCGCCACGTCGCGGTCGGCCACCAGGCCCATCACCGGCGGAAAGAGGGCGCCCCCGACCACCCCCATCACGATGAAGGAGGAAGCCTGCTGCGTATGCGGCCCCAGGCCCTTCAGCCCGAGACTGAAAATGGTGGGAAACATGATGCTGAAGAAGAAATTCAGCAGGATCAGGGCGACGAATGACGGCCAGCCGAGGTCCTGGGTGATAATCAGGCACATGGTAATGCTGCCGAGGGCAAAAGCCGCCAGCAGTCGGTTCGGGGCGATGAACCGCATCAGGAAAGTCCCGACGAAACGGCCCACCATCATCATCACCATGCTGAAAGCAAAGTAATAGGCGGCTTTTTCGGCCGTAAAATTCATTTTCTCGACGCCGTAATTGATAAAGAACGCCCAGGTGCCGCCCTGTGCGGCCACGTTGAAAAGCTGGGCGACGGCGGCCCAGATGAAATGGGTATGCTGGAAGAGGGATTTGGGCTGTTTCAGTACGGCCGGGTCGGTCGGGACCGCATAGGCGTCGGCTTCGGCCGGAACCGGATCCACGGCGTGGGCGTCCTGCACCGGGGGTACCTTCACGAAGGAGAAGGCCGCGGCTATGGCGATGATCAGCCCTCCGATGATGACATACAGCATCTTGACCGACTCCAGGTCGTTGGAGTGTTCCTGCCCGGCCCGGAGGATGAAATACCCGCCGATGACCGGTCCGATGACGGCTCCCAGCCCGTTAAAAGACTGGGCGAAATTGATGCGCTGGTCGCTCGTACGCTGGTCGCCGAGGCCCGCCACGAACGGGTGAGCAACGGTTTCCAGCGTCGCCAGCCCGCAGGCCAGAATGAACAGGGCAATGCGGAAGAAACCGAAAGAGGCCGCATTGGCCGCCGGAACGAACAGAAAAGCACCGAGGGCATAGAGGGTCAGGCCCAGCAAAACACCGTTTTTGTACCCGAACCGCTTCATGAACAGCCCGGCCGGAATTCCCATGACCGCATAGGCCCCGAAAATTGAAAACTGCACCAGGCCGGATTCCGCCTTGGAGACGTGAAGGACGCTTTGAAAATGCCGGTTCAGGACGTCGCCCATCGTGATGGCGATGCCCCAGAGCATAAACAGGGAGGTGACGAACACCAGGGTAAGGATGTACTTTTTCTCGGTGAAGGGAGCTTGGGTTGCAGAAGCTGCCTGGGTCGTCGGCTGCGCCATGAATGCTGGGTCAGGTTAAATGAAACTGGAAATTTCCCGAAGGTAACAGACCTCCGTTGTAAAATGAAATTCGGAACCGGTTCGGGCCTACCAAAGCCATTTTAACCGCAAATCAGTTTACCCATCATCAGGCTCAATCAAACCTGAACGAACGTATGGAAATTTCGGATGTCAATACCAAACCGGTTCAGTCGCTGGCCAGCGGGCTGGCCGGCGCCCTGGCCCTGACGCTGGTTCACGAAACGGCCCGGCGGTTTATCCCGGAAGCGCCCCGCGCCGACCTGCTGGGGATGCGCGCCATTGCAAAAATTATGGAGAGTGCCGGCCAGAAGCCGCCGGCCGACGACGAGCTGCATACCCTGGCACTGGCCGGTGACGTGGTTTCCAATGCCGCCTATTATAGTCTGGTCGGGCTGGCCCGCGATCAGGACACGCGGCTGGTCGGGTCCGCGCTGGGGGCGCTGGCGGGGCTGGGGGCGGTTCTTCTGCCGGGACCGATGGGACTGGGAAAGGCGCCCAGCGCCCGGACGCCCGCCACCGTCGCCATGACCATCGGATGGTATTTTATCGGCGGTCTGGCGGCCGGAAGTCTGCTGCATTGGTGGCGTAAACAGGCCTGAGTTCGTGCGGGTCAGGAACCCGCACGCTCCGTTCCTCCTCCCCCTTTGGTCCGACGGGCCGAGGGTCTTCTCCGGTTGTCGCGACGGTTTCGCTGGGGCTGCTGCTTGTCGCTCCGGGCCGGGTTGTACGACATGGTCTCTCCCAGCTGGGGAGGCAGCGTTACCTTCGTAACGGTCTGTCCGATCAGCTTTTCGATCATCGCAAACTTTCGGTGTTCGGTTTCGCCGATGAAGGTGTAGGCAATGCCGTCGGTTTCGGCGCGGGCCGTGCGGCCGATGCGGTGGACGTAATCCTCCCCGTCGTGGGGAACGTCGTAGTTGATGACGAGGTCGATGTTGTCGATGTCGATGCCCCGGGACAGAATGTCCGTGGCTACCAGAATCTTCAGCTGACGGCTCCGGAAGGCGCCCAGCACCCGCTCGCGCTCGGCCTGCTCCAGGTCGGAGTGGATGGCCTCGGCCAGAAAACCCGACTCCTTCAGCTCCCGGGCCAGATGCTTCACATTCTCCTTCCGCGAGCAGAAGACGAGAACGGACGGAAAGTTATGGGACTTCAGCAGGTGTTTGACGAGAGGCACCTTCTGCTTGTTATAGACCACGAAAGCTTCCTGCACGATCTTGGCCGGCGGTTTCGACAGCGAGAGGGTGATTTCTTCCGGCTGGTTCAGAATCTTACGGGCCAGCTCGCGGATCTTCGGCGGCATGGTGGCCGACAGCAGCAGGCTTTGCCGTTTGGTGGGCAGGAACGAGATGATCTTGATGATATCTCCGTAAAAACCCATGTCGAGCATCCGGTCGGCCTCGTCGAGGATCAGAAACTGGAGCCGGTCGATGTTGACGTACCCCATGTTGAGGTGGCTGATCATCCGGCCCGGCGTGCAGATCACGATGTCCGCACCGGACGAAAGGGCCTGTCGCTCCGTGCTGAAAGAGGCTCCGTCGCCCCCGCCGTAGACCGCAATGGAACTGACCGAGGTAAAGTAGGAGAACCCTTCCAGGTTCTGGGCGATCTGTATGGCCAGCTCCCGGGTCGGCACGATCACCAGCGCCTTAATGTGGTCATCGGGGTTGCCGGTGGTGATTTTCTGGAGGATGGGTAACAGATAGGAAGCCGTTTTCCCCGTTCCGGTCTGGGCCGATACGATCAGGTCTTTTCCGGCTAAAATAAGAGGTACGACTTGCTCTTGTACGGGCGTGGGCGTATCATAATTCATGGCGTCGATGCCGTCCATCAGGCGGTCACTGAAGCCAAAGTCTGAGAATTTCAAGCGGTTTTACTGTAGGTTATGTGATCAATCTGTCAATATAACACCATAAACCGGACAAATGCAAGTGTCCGGCCCGGGCACCGGCCTTTGTCCGGAATGCGGAATGGGCCGGAAGCCCAATTCGGAAGGTGGAATTCCCTCAAACCGGCCGGTTTCCGGAATGTGGAAGCGGTTTAGACCCCCTCTGCCAGTTTTTTCATTTTTTCGAGGCCGGTCTTCGCCACCGTCAGGGCGTCCTGGGCGTAATAGGTCTTGTTGAACAGCTCCAGCGAGAGGACGACGGTCTTTCCCGGGGTTTTGATGGTTTTCAGCGTCTCCCGGATCGGGGCCACCCCATCGCCCGGATAAACCCGGTCGGCATCCACGATGGTTTCGCGGGGCGGGTTGGTCGGGTAATCGTTCAGGTGGAAGATGTCCATCGCCGGCTTCCCGACAAACTGAAGGCTGGCCGGGCTGGAACCGCCTTTGTAGAGGTGGTAGATGTCCAGCAGGACGCGGGCGGAGGGATGGCCGCTCTCCAGCGCCACATACATGACCTCGCTGAGTTTGCTCAGGTTTTTGGAGAAACCCCACAATTCCAGCTGTGGCACCACGCCGGTCCGGTCGCCCAGTTCAAGGATGGCCCGGTACCGTTCGGCGGCTTTTTTCAGGTCCAGGCCGGCGCCCTGGGTGGCGCCCATGGGCGGGGCCGCGATCCGTTTGCAGCCGATCTGGGCCAGCAGTTCCATCTCCTGCTTCAGCTGGTCGAGTCCTTTGGTCCGGGCCGCGTCGTCGTCGACCACCCACTGGGCAAAGCCGATGGCGTCCTCCACGGTTAGACCCAGGTCTTTCAACCGGTTGCGGGCATCGGCGACGGTTCCGCCGTTCTTAAGGTATTCCTGCAGGGAATTGATCCAGATTTCGACCGAGCGAAAACCGGCTTTGGAGGCCGTTTCCAGCTCTTTAACAAAGCCCAGGTTCTGCCCCCGGATGGTGCTTACGTTCAGACAGTAGGTAAAGGCAGGTGGAGCGGCAGGGGCGGCAGCCATGGCGGTAGCGGGCAATAACGCGCTCCCGGCCGTAGCGCCGAGGGCCGCAAAAGATTGACGACGGTTCATGAAAATCAGGAATAGGAACGATTCAGGGCGTAAAATACGGATTTCCCGGAATTTGCCGTTCACTTTCGGCAAAATGCCCGGTTTCCGTCAGAATCTCTCGACTTCGAAACTTTCATATGCCTGAAGCGGAGCCTGGGCTACCTCCAGCCCGCTCACCTGCGCCCGGGGCGGTCCGATGCGGCACCAGTCGAGGAAGGTCTCCAGTTGATCGGACTCGCCTTCGACTTCGATCAGCACCGTACCGTCGAGTTCGTTCCGGACCCGGCCCGTCAGACCGAGTTCGAGCGCCGTCTGCCGGGTCGACTGCCGGAAAAAGACGCCCTGGACTTTTCCGAAAACGCGAATGGTCAGGTGTTTTTTCATGAAAGTAAAAACGTATAGATGTTAGCGTAAACGGTACACGGTTCGGCTCAGGGTTGCCCGCTATCCTGAAAAAGGCCGGCCAGCTCCTGCCAGGAAATCAGGCCGATGGCCAGTAGAGCCAGCACCAGCCCCACTTTATTGATCGGCAGCAGCTGCTCTCTGAACCAGATCCGGGCTACCAGGGCCGAACAGAGGATGACCCCAATGTTATAAAGCGGATACACGAAAGCACCGTTCCCGCCAAATTGCGACAGGGCCAGAATCAGGGTATAAAAACTGAGAAAATTGGGCACCCCCAGCGTCAGGGCGCCGATCAGATTCCGGCCTTCCAGCTTCTCCTTTCCCTGGATCAGCCGGATCAGAAGGAGCAGCAGGCCCGCCGAAATAGCCCCCAGGACCATGGTGAGCGTCACCACCAGCGTCCGGTCGCCGGACTGGATATACCGGATGTTCATGTAGTTGATCATCGTGTTCGTGATGCCGTACATGGCGAAAACGGCCAGCGGCAGCAGAAGGTCCGGACCGGAAACCCGGCCCGACCTCGCTTCCTCCTTTTTGAAGGTACTCAGGCCGACGGCCACCAGCGCCAGGATCAGGCCGGAATAGTTCAGCAGGTCGAACGCCTTTCCGCCGGTGCCGAAAACGAAGAGGCTGAACGTCACCGGAATGACGAGCGACATATTGTTGGCCAGGGACGTTGCCGTGATGCCCATCCGCTGGGTGGAGGCACCGGACAGCATGAAGGTGATGATGAAGCCCACCCCGAGGGCCAGGGCCAGCCAGGTCCAGGTCTGGCCGAAATCGATGGAAAACGACTGCCCGGCCGGCAGCAGCGCCAGTCCGGTCAGGAAACAGACGGGGTAATTGAAAACGATGGCCTGAAAGGTATTGACCCCGAAGCGGGGAAACAGGCGGAAATTCAGTAGGAGAAGAACGGATAACAGGACGCTCAACAGCAGAAACAGCATTATCGGGACAGGTTCGGGTGGCGGATTAATACTATTTTAATGAACGTCGGAAGGAGTTTAATTGACGTTTAATCAGGTGACTGCAACTTATTCCCATCTTTACAAAACCAAATATCTGCCTGCCGTATGAAAGCTGCTCCCCTGCCTGATAATGAACCCGAACGACTGAAAGCCTTACAGGATTACCACCTGCTGGACACACTCCCTGAAGAGGTTTTCGACGAAATTACCCGCATCGCCACCGAAATCTGCCGGACTCCGATCTCCCTCATCAGCCTGGTCGATGAAAACCGGCAGTGGTTCAAATCCAGACAGCGGCTGAAAGCCGAGGAAACTCCCCGCGACCAGTCCTTCTGCGCTCATGCCATCCTCGATCCCGACAAGGTGATGGTCGTGTCCGACGCCCGGCAGGACGAGCGGTTTTTCGACAACCCGCTGACCACGGGCTACCCCAACGTGGTTTTTTACGCCGGCGCCCCGCTGCTCGATTCCGAAGGCCACGCCCTGGGGTCACTCTGCGTCATCGACAACCGGCCCCGCACACTGACCGAAAACCAGCTACTTTCGCTCAAATCCCTCGCCAAACTGGTGATGGCGCATTTTGAGTTACGTAAAAAGCAAATGGAGCTGCTAAAGAAACAACAGGAACTGGACGAAGCCAACCGGATCAAAAATAATTTTAAGTTTTTCCTCATCAACCACCTGAATCCCACCCTCCGGACCATGGAGGATCAGATTGAAGGGCTTTTTTCGTCGGATCCGGCGCCGGAACAGATGGCCCGGGTCCGTTCCCTTAAAGAATCCGGGAATGAACTCAAAACCGCCGTCGAAAACCTGATGATTGAAAAACAATAATGTAGTTTTGTCCGATTTTTGACAGACTACATGATTTGGTACGAAGAAGAAGTTAAAGGCCTTGAATTGAAAATCAGGGAGCTGCCCGCCACGGCTCATCGGACGGTATTTTACGGCAGTTCCTCGATTCGGTTGTGGGAAACGCTGGCGCACGATTTTCCCGACCGGCACACCCTGAATCTCGGTTTCGGCGGTTCGACGCTGGCGGCCTGCAGCTGGTTTTACGAACGGCTGGTCCTTCCGGCACGGCCCCGGACCATCGTCTTCTACGCCGGCGACAACGATCTGGGCGACGGCCGCCATGCCGAAGAAGTATACCTGTTTTTCTGCGCGCTGATGGCCCGGGTGCAGCAGACCCTCCCCGACGTCCCGCTGACGTTCATGTCCATCAAACCCAGCCCCGCCCGCTGGAACATCATCGACCGGATCCGGTTCGCCAACTTCCTCATCCGGCAGAAAATCGAAGCTACGCCCGGCTTCCGGTTCATCGACGTTCATACCCCCATGCTCGATTCGCACGGCCGTCCCCGACGCGACCTGTTCGATACCGACGGTTTGCACCTGAGTCCCAGAGGGTACGCGCTCTGGAAGCAGGTCCTCGCTTCCAGCCCCGAAATTTTTTAACAATATTTTTAAACAGGCCTCATTCCGGACAGTTGAAAACTATGCAAATTGACCGGCGTTTGAACGAGTGACGATGCACCGCGAATACCAAAAATGGTTCAGCAAACCGCTGAACCGCCGAATGGAGCTGCTGGTTTTCGGTCATTCCGGGGCCCGGGTGCTTGTTTTTCCGACCCGGAAGGGGCGCTTCTTCGATTTTGAGAATTTCGGGATGGTCGAGGCCCTCCGGGAAAAGCTGGATCAGGGGTTCATTCAGTTGTTCTGCGTGGACAGTGTAGACGCCGAGGGGCTGTACAGCCGCCAGGTTCCGCCGGAAAAGCGGATCCAGCGGCACATTCAGTACGAAAAGTACATTCTGGAGGAAGTGCTTCCGTTCACCCGCCATGCCAACCCGCAGCCCTTCATGATTTCGATGGGGTGCAGTTTCGGAGCCTATCATGCGGTCAACCTGGCGCTCCGGCATCCCGAGTTTTTCGGTAAGGTAGTGGCTCTCAGCGGCCGGTACGACCTGTCGACGCCGGTCGGGGAATTTCGGGGGCTGTTCGACGGATACTATGACGAAACGATCTACTACCATACCCCAACCCATTTTCTGCCTAAACTGAACGACGACCGCATTCTACAGCTGCTGCGCCGGATGGAGTTCACCATCGCCATCGGCCGGGAAGACCCTTTCCTTGAAAACAACATCGCTTTCTGCCAGGTCCTGAGCGAGAAAAAAATACCGCACGATCTGTATATCTGGGAAGGCCGCGCTCACAAGGCCGAATACTGGCAGAAGATGGTACAGTTGTATCTATAGCAAAGAAAAAGGCCGGATTTACCGGCCTTTTTCGTCTGAAAGTCAGGTTATTTTCCGGCGGCCGGCAGAAAAACCGTATCGACGGAATGGATAACCCCGTTGGTGGCTTCGATGTCGGCCCGGTTGACGGTGGCCGTATTTCCCTGAGCGTCGGTCAGTGTAACCGTTTCCCCCTGCTTGCTGACGGTGAGTGTGCCGCCCGCGAGGGTTTTCAGTTTCTGACCGTCCTGCAGCTGGTCGGCCGTCAGGTTGCCTTTGACGACGTGATTGGCGAGCAGCCGGATGAGCTTACCCTTGTTGGCGGGCTGCATCAGCGGGTCGAGCGTTTCGGAACCGATTTTCCGGAAGGCTTCGTTGGTCGGCGCAAAGACTGTGAAAGGGCCTTTTCCGGCGGCCTGTTCGGTTAGGCCGGAAACCCGCAACGCCCGGAACAGCATGGTGTGATCGGCAGACCGGGCGGCACTCAGCGCCAGGTCACGACCGGTCGAACCGCCCGGTAGCATACCGCCCCGCGATTCACGGCCCCGGCCCATGTCGCCGTAGGCGTTACCGGCGCTCTGGGTCGAGACGGAGGTGTTGCTGGGGGGCATCACCGTCGTATTGGCGCTGGTTCCGGTGCTGTTGGAACCGGTCGCACCGGTTTGCGGGGCGGTGCCGGTCCGAAGGGTCGAATCGGGACTGGTCTGGGCAACGGCCTCCTGCTGCATTCCTACCCAAACGCCGACGGCCAGCGCGGCTGCGATTACTGCTTTTCTTTGCATCTTAGACAGAATTTAGTGAAACAAAAACGTTGAGAAACAAAATACCTTCCGAGTAAACACAGAAGCCTCCCGGGATGTTATTTCCCTGATCATAGGGTCAACGGACGTTGGCCGGCAATATTTTGTCGGTCTTTTTTCGTGGGAAGTAAACTTATCGTAGGTCGGGGAGCCCCATTTGCTTCCTACCCCAAATGATGTAACCTTTGTTCTTTACTAATTCGTTTGTTATGGAAATTACGAAACACAAAGTGGCCGGGATCCACTACACCCTTCGTGACAATGAAGGCAATGTGCTGGACTCCAGCGAAGGGCGGGAGCCGCTCTACTACCTGCACGGCGAAGGTAACCTGATCCCCGGGATGGAAAACGGCCTGGAAGGGAAATCCGAAGGCGATAAATTTCAGCTGAAGATCACTCCGGAAGAAGGGTATGGGGTCCGGGATAACGAGATGATCCAGGAGGTACCCATCAGTGCCTTCGGAGGGCAGCCGGTGAAGGTCGGTATGCAGTTCCATACCAATCAGGGCCATGTCGTGACGGTCACCAAAGTCGGTCTGGAGCAGGTCACCATCGACGCCAACCACCCCCTTGCCGGGAAGGAACTCAACTTCGACGTGGAAGTGGTGGAAGTCCGCGACGCCACGGTTGAAGAAGTAGCCCACGGCCATGTTCATGGCGAGGGCGGACACGACCATTGATCCGGCCGGTCTCCAGTAGGTGGTAGGCAGGTCCCGGGAGACTCCCTGTCCCGGAATGCCCACTGCCTACCTGGGGCTGCCTGCCGACGCTTTCCTGCTGCCATCTAAACCTTTCTCTTTTATGAAACTCCTCCTCCCTCTGGCTTTTGCCGGTCTGCTGACCGTCAGGGCTGCGGCTCAATCCGCCGTTGCCACCCCGGAACTTCAGATTCAGACCGCCCTCCTGGCCGCACCGGCCGACAAACGGGCCGACGCCACGGTGTACGGATACACGGCCAAACAGGAAATGGTCGTATTACGAAAAGGCTCCAACGACTTCGTGTGCCTGGCCGACGATCCGGCCCAGAAAGGCTTCAGCGTCTCCTGCTACCACAAATCCCTCGAACCTTTCATGGCCCGCGGCCGGGAACTGAAGAAAGAAGGCAAAACCACCCAGCAAATCATGGAAATCCGGGAGCAGGAGGAAAAGGCCGGTAAATGGAAAATGCCGAAACAGCCTTCCACCCTCTTCGTGTATTCCGCTCCGGATTCCAGCTACAATGCCACGACCGGCTCCGTCCGGAACGGCTATCTGCGGTACGTGGTCTATATCCCCTACGCCACGGCCGAAACCACCGGCCTGCCTTTGAAACCCGAAATGCCCGGGATGCCCTGGCTGATGGACCCCGGTACGCACCGCGCCCACATCATGATCAACCCGCCCGCCGGGAAATAGCCGGCCCGGTTTCTTAAAGGATTCGCCCGCTTGCTCAATATCAAGGCGTTGTCTTGATATTGAGCAGAGACTTCCATAGGTTCGGAATCACCCGAACCTTTTTCTTTTTCTGCTGAATCATGAAAAAAACGACGTTTCCCGCACCCTTCGTTTACCGGATCGGCGCTTTCCTGATGCTGAGTCTGGTGGTGGTTTCCTGCCTGGAGGATCACGAAGGCCCCGACCCGGCCTCGGCCTGCATCATGTCGACGGGTGCTCCCCGGCCCTACCCCTGTGAGTTCGTGCTGGAAAAACTGATCATCCTCAACAAGGACGGAACGACGATGGATGAGGTGACGTCCACGGACGGGATTCTGAACCTCGACCGCACCCAGGCCAAGCTGGTTTTTGAGGAAACCATGTTCTCCTATTTGAAGGTGGACGTCAAGGCGGTGATCAAACGGGTGGCCAATCCGTCGTTCACCTCTCCCGATAATTACCGGTTTATTTCTACCTCGGTGCTGGAGGCTCTTACCTCCGATACGCAGACGACCATCGCCGGCCCGGTTCCGGTCACGGCCGCCGTCGGCAGTTCGGTGGAGGTGCCGTTCGAGTGGCAGTTCAACTATCAGTTCTCCGGAGGAATCCGGACGCTGTTTGCTCCCCCCCGCGTTTTTTACATTCAGAACGTGGCCACGTTTCCGATGGTCGGCGGCACCATCAAGGTCCGCGACAAAGCGGAAGCCTACCTGAACTTTACGGTGACTCTTTAAGGGCGCGGCTTTCGGCCCAGCGCATTCGGTAGGCGTTCATGGCGGTTTTGCCGAGGGCGTCGATCATCCGGTAATTGACCACCAGCCCCACGGCCGCTCCGATGCCCGGAATCAGCTGGGCCATTTTGGCGAGGTCGATGTAGTCGCGGTATTCCTGCTGAAACGTCCGCCAGTCGAACTGGTGAATGTCGTCGGGAAGTTCCTGGCTGCGGGCCTGCCAGTGGGTCATCAGGAGATACACCTCCCGACGGCGTTCCTGGCTGGAGAAGGCCAGCTGAAAGATGTGCATGATGTAGAGCCGTTCCCGGTAGTCGTTCACCGAATAGCCGTAGAGGGAAGCGATCTCAAACAGAAGTTTCATCTTCAGGGCCAGAAACAGCGGGAAGTCGGCCAGGCCGAGCAGCAGGCCGGCCGCCCCGGTCAGCCCGCCTTCGGCGGCTCCGGCGGTTTTGTAAAAATCGATCCGGGCCCGGACCCGGTCTTCCCGTTCCTCCAGGCTGAGAGGCCCTTCCACCGGCAGGCGAGTGAGAAATTCGGCGCCGAACAGCACCGCCCGGGTCATCTGTTTGATGGTGGCCGTAATGGCCTGATGGAATTTTTCGGGAATGATCCGGTTCATTCGGGTCTGCAGGGCTTTGGAAAGCCGGTTGACGGCAGACGGTCGGCGCAGCATGCGCTGCCGCCAGGTGCTCAGTTCGCGGAGGACGGCTTCTTCGTACGGGGGAATGGGGGTGGTCATGGGTTATCGGGGTTGTCGGCGGTAGTTGTGACGCACTCCGCTTCCGATTCTGGCGTGATTCGACACCTGATTATACCCCTCAAACGTGGAATTGTCAACTGTCGTATTGAAAGTGTCCATGCTCAGCTGAATGGCGGTCCGGCTGGTGTCGGTCGTGACGAACTGGCTGCCGGCGGTGATCCGGCTGTTTTTGATTCTTGCTCCGATGATGCTGCTGTTGTAAAACCGGGTGTTTTTCACCAGCAGTTCGGTCTGGTGGCCGTTGTAGTAGCGCAGGTTGCCGCCCCGCAACGTGGCCCCTTCGAGGGTAACCCGCCGGGAGCCGGTATTTTCGTAGCTGACCAGCACATCCCGGTCGAACTCGCAGCCCGCCCCGATCACGGTTTCCTCTTCCGTATAAAAACCGCCGGCATAATTGCAGAATGCGTTCCGGGCCAGGGTGGCGCTGGTTTTCGCGTTGGTCAGGGTGACGGGGCCGGTGAAGGACAATACGCCGTCGGTTTCGGCGTTTTCAAGGCCCTTCCCACAGCCTTTGGCCATAAAACCCGCCACCCTCACCCGATACCGGTGATTGATCCCCCGGACGGCATGGACGCAGTTTTCGGCGGTACCGTTCCGGATGTCGGCCTTGACGCGTTCGGAGATGCCGAAGCCGTTGGTGAAGCCGACCGCCCGGCAGTTCAGCCAGGTCACCTGATGGTCCGAATCGGTCTGCTCTCCTTCCGACCAGAAACCGGCGAAGGGGCTGATGCCTCTGGTCTGGCGGGCCACGCAGTCGGCAAAGATGGTTCCGGGGGCATTGTCACTGTCGAAGGCGTCGGCGGCACAGTCGGTGACGGTGCAGGATTCGAACCGGGTGTTGCGGGCATAGTCTCCGGCGATGAAGGGGGATTTGCCCCCGGCGTCGTGGTAACGCTTCTGGCCCGACGCCCGGCAGTTCCGGAAGCCGTTGGCCGACGACGGTCCTTCTCCCCCATTGAACAACAGCCCCGACACGACGAACGAAGCGGCATCGGCATTGCGGACGCTGACGCGGTCTCCCCAGCAGTTGGTGCAGCCGCCGAAATAAATTCCTCCTTCGATCGGGCTTCGGTCGCAGTCGATGGTCAGGTCCCGAACGGTGACATTCCGTTTGCGGTTGGCCAGGAAAGCGTACCCCCGCTGGGTATTCCGGACAATGACGGTCCGGTCCAGGCCCGCGCCCCGGATCGTGATGCCTGATGCGGTAATCTCGACCGGTCCCTGAAGGAAGCGCCCGGCCGGGTAGGTCAGGACGCCCCCACCCTGCTTCCTCAGGTAGTCGATGGCCCGCCGGGCCGCTGAAGTAAAGTCGGTTTCTCCGGATTTCTTATATTGCAGAATGGAAACCGTCGGGAGGGCCCATGCGCCCGAAATACCGAGGCCGAAAAACAGCAGTAATCCGGAAATTTTCTGTGCCATTGTAAAAAAACAAGAATTAAACTGAATTTTTCCTGAACAACTGACGTTTACTATCTACATCCAAGTTATTTTCTGACGAGTAAACCAACGTTTTATGAAAAAAGCGCTGTTGATCTTCTTTGCACTTTTACCAGTCAGTCTTGCCAGTGTAGGAACCACTCCCGAAAAATCCTCTCACGTATTTGTCGATCCGAAAACGTCCTGGTTAACCATTTATGATGAACTCGGTCTGGAAGCCACGGGCCTTCGGAAAGACGTTTATGAATATGCCCTCCGGGGATTGCTTAAAAATTCATTTTCAAAATCGGTCCTGAGCATCGTCGACCTGAGCCAGCCTTCCAGCAACAAACGGCTTTACGTGATCGACCTGGCGACTCATAAACTGCTGTTCCATACGTACGTGGCCCACGGCCGCAATTCCGGCCAGTTGATGGCCAACAGCTTTTCCAATACGAATTCTTCCTATAAATCGAGCCTCGGTTTTTACCAGACCCTCGGTACCTATCAGGGTAAACACGGCCTTTCGCTTCAGCTGAAAGGACTGGAGAAGGGTTTTAACGATAACGCTTTCGACCGGGCCATCGTGATGCACGGCGCCGATTATGTCTGTGAGGATATTATCAAACAGACCGGCCGGCTAGGTCGCAGCCAGGGCTGCCCCGCGGTTCCGAATGCGTTGAGCAAATCCATCATTCAGGCCATCAAAGGGGGTTCCTGCCTCTTTATCTATTCTCCCTACGAAGAATACCTGAAAAAATCGAGCTTTCTGATTTAAACGGGCTTTCGTCCTGAATCAGAACGACGCTCCCCCGGATCATTTCCGGGGGAGCGTCGCCGTTTTCAGGGGTATCGAACCAGATCAGCTGTCCAGTCCGTAAACGTCTTTATAAACCCGCAACTTTCCCTGAGAATCGATGTCCGCCCGGTTATAGACTACGAAGACCGGGAACGGTTTGGGAAGGGAGAGCGTCTGCGGTTTCTGGTCGATCAGGCAACGGTCCATGAAACCCTGATCCAGCACCTGTTTTCCCATCAGGTAATTGGCCAGTTCGACCGGCTTCTGCACCCGCATACAACCGTGGCTCCGCCAGCGGTCGCTGGTCTGGGTGAACAGATCGCGGGCGTTCGTATCGTGCAGGTAGATGGCTCCCGGCCCCGTCAGGTTGAATTTCACCAGCCCCAGGGAATTGCTGCAGCCGGAAGCCTGCCGGAATCGGTAGGTAAAATTCTCCGGGGTCATGCTCGCCCAGTCGATGGAGTAAGGATCGACCACCTGTTCCTTTTCATCCAGGACCTCCAGGTTCTGGCTTTCCAGAAAATCGATATTTCTCTGCACCTTGGGCAGAATTTCGTCAACGGCTATGCTCTTCGGAACGTTCCAGTACGGATAGGTAATAATGTCCGTCAGGTAGGTCGTAAAGAAAGGCGTCCGGGAGTCTTTCTTCCCGGCGATTACCTGCATCGGCAGCAGGCATTTTCCGGTACGGTCGTAGATGTTCAGTTCAGCGGCCGGAATGTTGACGACCAGAAATTTTTCGTACCCGAACCGGTTCAGATACCGGTAAAAATTCAGCGTTTGCCGGATCAGATGCAGCGTATCGCTGGACGGGTTGTTCCGCAGCTGGTGGTAGCTGTTCACCAGGGCCGGATACATGCCGAAGACCGGCGTCTTTCTCAGGGAGTCGAGCGCCGACCGGCCTTCATCCTTTTTCAGCATGGCGATGGCCCAGGTCGTATCGACCTTTTCCGGCAGCTTGGAATAAGAGATACGGGAAGGCTTCTGTCCAAACCGCAGTTCGAGCAGCAGATCGGTAAATTTTTCGCCGAATTCCTTCTTCGTATCCGACGCCAGGAACGCGTACCGGGTGGTATCGATCCCGACCGAGTCGGCGGCCCGACAAAGCTGCCGCATCACCTTTTCCGCCTGGCTGCGGTCCCAGCCCGTGGTAGTCACTTCATTTTTATCGAACCAGCCGAATTGCCGTCCCGCGAGCCAGACGGCAAGGCCAAGCACGGCGATGCATACGCCAATTATCAGGATTTTACGATTTTCGTTCATGATTCCTTTTTCATGTAGTTATTGACCCACATTCATTGGTAAAACAACCAAATTAGGCCGGGTGTTTCACCGTTGTGGGTTTTCGGACAGGTACTTACTGGGAGTCAATGGCTTAAAAACAAAGGCTCCCTATCGAACAGCACGATAGGGAGCCGGAATACAAAGAGCTGAATCCGGATCAGTCCCGGCGACGGCCCCCGAAAAGGTACATGACCGTCCCGACGATCAGGCCGATCCCGACGGCCCGGGCCACATGATAGGAAACTGGAGACGGCATATCCACGATGCCTTCTTCATCGGTGTGGGCCGGTTGTTTTGCGTACCGGCCGCCCTCAGGCACCTCCCGGCTGTCGAAGTGAGCCACCAGGTCGTCGAGCATCTGGGGCAGTTGAATACCCCGGATGGCTTTCCCATGACCCGTACCGGCGGAAGTCGGGTTCAGAGCCGCCAGCGCCTGGATCGACCGTTTCGCGGCCTGCCAGTCGATGGTGAAATACGCCGGCGGTCCGTGCAGTTCTTCCTTCTGGGTCATGACCGAAAAGGCCGAATTCTGGTTGGTGGCGGTGAAGGCGTCACCGGCAAGAAGCACCCGGTCGCCCTCGCGGAAGAAGGAGACATGGCCGGGCGCATGGCCGGGTGTATGAATCCAGCGCCAGCCGTTCAGTTCAGGCACCGATCCGTCTTCCGGCAGCGGCCGGACCCGATCCCCGAAGTCGTACGGACCCGTCGGGAACATCCAGGACATATAGGCCATGGCTCCTCCTCCGACGGCCGGGTCCGGGGGCGGATAGTTGGATTTGCCACGGAGGTAAGGCATTTCGAGCGGGTGTGCGTAAATCGGCACGTCGGTCCATTCCTTGAGCAGCGGTTCCAGCGCTCCCACGTGGTCGAAGTGGCCGTGGGTCAGCAGGATGGCCTTCGGCGGGTTATTTTCCCCGAACAGTTCGGCGGCTTTCTGCCGAATCGAACCGGCTCCCAGCGAAAGCCCGGCATCCACCAGGACCCAGGGACTACCGGGTCGGGGTTCCCCAACAAAAAAGACATTGACAAAAATAATTTTCATTCCGGCCACGTCCGAAGCGACCGAATAGGCCTCCAGTTCTCCGTCCGTCTTCGGCTTGGCAGTCGTCTGCGTTTCCATGCCCCACAATGGTTTGGTTTCAGGGTTCAACACCGCCGGGCCAGGATTGTTGGTTTTAGTTATTTACCGTTTCAAACAGCAAAAACTACCATTCAGATAATAACCCGTTCGTGAAATGGACCGGCCGGGACAACTTTGTGCCGATGAACGAACAACAACTACTACCATGAACTTCTTAACTACTGCACAAAAAAGCCTTCTGACCCGGCTGGGTCTGCACTCCCTCTGCGCGGCCCTGATCCTTTCCACGGCCGTTTCCTGCAAAAAGGAAAACGACGTCGAACCCAACCAGGGGAAAGTGGTTTTCTGGACGCAGAACTCTGCCGTCACGAAAATCAAGGTGGATTGTTATGTGGACGGCGAACTGATCGGCACGCTCAGCAAGATCTCTTCTTCCAAGCCCTCCTGCGACGCGGCCGGCCTGCCCATCGCCAAAGTCGATGCGGGCGAGCACGTGCTGGAATTCCGGGCGGCCAACGGCCAGAGCTTCGAGGAAAGCTTTGAGGTGGAAGCCGGTAAATGCACGGATTTCGAACTTTATTGATTCGGTCCTCACCATAAAAAATTTGAAGGGGTCGGCGTTTTCGCTGACCCCTTTTCGTTATTCTGGCACCAAAAATGTAACTTTGAGGATTGAAACCACCGTTCCGAATGAACCTTCAGAAGTTGACCAAATATACTCCGATGCTGCATGAATTACGGGCTTCCTGGGGTATGTTGCAGGCCGGAAAATACCTCCTGGCCGAATCGGTTCAGAATCCCTCCAAATACCCCGACTTTTTTGCCTACGAAAAGGACATTGCCGAACTGAAGCGGATCGAGCAGAAACTGGACCGCCTGTACGACGAGATCAAGGCGACTGAACTTCTGCACGAAGCCGCCGTCCTGACGGGCAACTTTCAGGAATATTCGAGAAAGCGCAACAACCGCAAATCCTGACCCCCGGCCGTCATTCCCCATTGACCACCCGGAGCCCCTTCTGCCGGTAAAGCGCCAGTACGGCCGGTTCAGCCTGATCGTCGGTGACCAGCACCTGGACCAGACCGATCGGGGCAAACTGGACGTATTTATCCTTTTCCAGCTTCGAAGAGTCGCAGAGCAGGTAGGTACAGCGGGCGTGCCGGGCCATCGCCAGCGTCATCCCGGCTTCAATTTCGCTGTGGGCACTGAGTCCGTTCTCCGCCGAAATACCGTCCACGCCCAGAAAAGCCCGGTCGGCCCGGTACCGGGACACGTGTTCGTCGGCCATCAGCCCATGCACGGCCTGCCGTTCCTTATCCACCTCCCCTCCTGCCAGATTGACCGTTACTTCCGAGTTCATCAGCTCGTTGGCAACCGGTAAGGAATTGGTCACCACCCGAATGCGCCGGTTTCGGATAAACTGGCACAGCCGAAAAACCGTACTGCCGCAGTCCATGAAAATCACCTCGCCATCCTGAATCTCCCGGGCCGCCAGCCGGCAGATGTAGTCCTTTCGTTCGGCATTGGCGGCCGCCTTATTTTCGAACCGTACCGGACCGGTCGCCAGGCTTACGCTCATGGCTCCGCCGTGGGTCCGGTAAATCAGACCGTCGCCGGCCAGCAGACTCAGATCCCGGCGGACCGTGATCTCCGAGGTCTGAAGCAGGTCGGCCAGTTCCCGCACATCCACTGACCCTTTCGCTTCTACCGTTTGTAAAATCAACCGCTTGCGGTTTGGGAATCTCATGCAAATGGTATTTATTTGTTCAATATTAATCAAAAACGATCAAAAATAATCATGAATCCACGCATTCAGGTTCTGAAGGAAGAAATTTTATCCGACAACTGGTACATTTTGCGAAAGGTGACCTTTAACTACCGCCGGAAAAACGGGACATGGGAAATGCAGTCGCGGGAGGCCTATGATCGCGGCAACGGAGCCACCATCCTGCTCCACAATCCGGAAAAGAACACCGTCATCCTGACCCGCCAGTTTCGCCTGCCGACGTATGTAAACGGCAACGGCAACGGCATGCTGATCGAAACCTGTGCCGGACTGCTGGACAATGAAAACCCGGAGGAGGCCATTCGCCGGGAGACGGAGGAGGAAACCGGTTTCGTGATTCATACCATCCGGAAGGTATTCGAAGCCTACATGAGTCCCGGATCGGTGACGGAAAAACTGTACTTCTTCCTGGCCGAATACTCGGATCATACCGAAAAACGAAACGGCGGAGGGATCGAGGAAGAGGAAATCGAGGTGCTCGAAATACCGCTTGCCGAAGCGATGAGCATGATTGAAGAAGGCCGTATTGCCGACGGCAAAACCATTATGCTGCTTCAGCATCTGGCCCTTCGGCAGCTCCAGACGGTCTGACTCCCCGGGATTCGGGAATAAAGTGGCAGCGACGGCGGCCGGGATGCAACCCGACCGCCGGTTTTTTTATCTTTGACCGGACTCCTTCCAACCCCGGCCCATGAAAACCCGACTCCTTGCCATCCTCACCCTGCTATTCCTCCTGTATTTCCCGGTATTGACCCGCGCCCAGAATCCGGCCCCGCCGGAGATCGACCGGCTGGTGAGGCAGTTGATGGATAGTGCCGGCGTGCCGGGTTTATCCCTGGCCCTCATCCGCGACGGAAAACCAACTTACAGCCAGGCTTACGGGCTGGTGAAAAGCGATTCGACGCAGAAAGTAAGCCGATCGACGATCTTTGAAGCGGCTTCCCTGAGCAAGCCGGTATTTGCCTTCGCCGTGCTTCAACTGGTGGAGGAAGGCCGGCTGGACCTCGACAAACCGCTGGCCGACTACCTGCCGTATCCCGACGTCGCTTCGGACGAACGGTACCGAAAAATCACGGCCCGCATGGTGCTCAGCCACCGCACCGGTTTTCCGAACTGGCGCGGCTCCCGCCCGCTGACCGTCAAAAATGATCCGGGAACCAAATTCGGGTATTCCGGGGAAGGCTTCGTCTATCTCCAGAAAGTCGTTGAAAAGATCACGGGCCGGCCGATCAATGCCCTCATGACAGAGCGGGTTTTCAAACCGCTGGGGATGGCACGGAGCAGCTACCTCTGGCGTGCCGACTTCGAGCCGGATTTTGCCCGGCCGCACAACCAGTTCGGCTTTCCGTTCACGAAGGGCAAACCGGAAAATGCCAACATGGCGTATTCCCTGCAAACCACCGCCGACGATTATGCCCGTTTCCTGTCCGAAATCCTGAATCCGACCCACCTGAAACAACCGACTATCCAGGCGATGCTGAATCCGGAAACCCGGCTTCCCGTCCGGTTCAACCGGGATACGACCCTTTCCGAATCACTGTTCTGGGGGCTGGGCTTCGGGCTGGAGAAAACGCCGGCCGGCGATTATTTCTGGCACTGGGGCGACAATGGTACCTTCCGCTGCTTCGTGGCCGCCGATCGGGGGAGAAAAAATGCCGTGGTTTACCTTACCAACAGCGCCGGCGGGCTAAGTTTCATTAACGAGCTGACCACCGCCCTGATCGGAGGCCCGCACCCGGCGGCCGGTTTTCTGGGATACGATTCCTACCGGGACCCGGTCGGCCTGTTCGCGCGGAGGCTTCAGACCGGAAGCGTTCAGGAAGCCCTGAACGCGTTGACGGGCCAGCCCGGAAAACCGGCCCTTGATGAAAACCACTTTTTTTCCATCGGGAATCAGTTCCTGGAGGCAGGCCAGTTTGAAAAAGCCCTGGAAATTTTCCGTTATAATGCGGATACCCACCCGGCTTCGGCCAATGCCCGGTATGGATATGGAGTGGCGCTGCTTCTGAGCGGACAGCGGGAGGAAGCCGTCCGGCAGGTGCAGAAAGCCGTTTCGATGAAGCCGGCCGTTGGAAAGTCCACGCAGATCCTGGCGGGTCTGGACAGGCTGAAACAACCGGCCGGAGGGACCCGGCTGGTGCTGAAAGGGTTTCCCGACGCCCGGCTGGTGACACTGGCCGGCAGTTTTAACGGCTGGGACAATCTCCATACGTTTTTCGAGAAAGCGGGAGGAGAATGGGTTTGCCATCTGGATCTGAAGCCCGGAACCTACCCGTATAAAATAGTAGTCGACGGTAACTGGATCACCGATCCCGGGAACCTTTCGACCGAAAAAGACGACCAGGGGAACGTCAACTCCCTGCTGACGGTAAAATAAGACGACCCCGGCTTCGATAGTGGTTAACCGGAGCCGGGGTCTTACAAATGTACGGGGATAGCGGAATCGTTACAGCGTTCAATAGGGTTTGAGCATCGCGTTACGGCGAATGATCAACGGCAGGCCACTCAGGTAAAATTCATCGATGGGTTGTGAGGAAAGCCGGCGGAAGCGGTCTTCCAGTACTTTGATATCCAGGCGTTCAGATTCAGTCTGTCCGGTTTTATAAAGTTCATCTCCCATCAGGCAGGAAATCATAAAAAAGCGGTCGTAGGTCATTTGGATAGGAACTGGTTTGGTGTCTTTCTTATGACTACAAAATTCCTCTAAAGTCATTAAATCGGGATGTAAACAAGATTAACCGGTCATTAAATGGGTCCGGAAGGCCGTTCCATCATATTAAATTCCTGTTAAAACCGTGCCAAACTTATGGTTTTCCGCTAAAAAAAAACGGAGTAATCAAAAGCACAATCAATTCTGAAGAATCGGTGTTATTCTACCGTCAGCAAACTATCCATCCGTCGAATGAACACGCTCGCCGACCCGTTTACCGAAATGCTGAAATCGCTTTCCGCCCTTCGGAAATACGTCAAAATCTTTTATTTCAGCGATTTACACGAACTGTTTTCCGTCACCTCCCTCATTAAGACGTACCACGAGGATGCGCAGGGTGACAGCATCTCCCTGGCGTCCGGTGAAACGATTCCGGTAAGCCGCCTGGTCAATGTAGACGGGGTGTATCCGCCGGACAAGGAAGACTACGCCGAATGCCTTGCCTGCCGTATTTAGGGGAACCTTCGCAGAAAAAACAATATTAATTTGGTAGGGAGAGGACAAATCCCGTTATTTACAGAAATTTAAACAAGTCAATGCAAACAGGAGTAGTTAAATTCTTTAATGAAACCAAAGGATACGGTTTCATTAAGCCGGACGCGCCGGGTGAAGACATTTTCGTTCATTCAACTGGCCTTGTGGATCAGATCCGCGAAAACGACAAAGTAAAATTTGAAGTAGAACGCGGACGCAAAGGTCTCAACGCAGTCAACGTAGAATTGGTATAATCGCAAGATATATCGTTTTCTTCAGACGAAAGAACATGCCTCCCGGCATGTTTTTTTTTGCCCAAAATCTTCATTCCTGCTTATTTGCGGCTTTATTTCGCGAACCGCTTCATGAATCCACCCCTTGAACAACGCGTAGCCGGACTGCTCAGTCTCAACGTCCGGCAGGTCGCCAATACTATCCAGCTGCTCGAAGGCGGGGCGACAGTCCCGTTTATTGCCCGCTACCGCAAGGAAGTCACCGGCCAGCTGGACGAAGTTCAGATTGCCGCCGTCCGGGACACCCACCAGAAACTGGTCGAACTCGACAAACGCCGGGAAGCCATCCTGAAATCCATCGACGAGCAGGGTAAACTCACCGAAGAACTCCGCCGTAAAATCGAAGACGCCGGCTCACAGACCGAACTCGAAGACTTCTACCTGCCCTATAAGCCGAAACGGAAAACCCGGGCCACGACCGCCATCGAAAAAGGGCTGGAGCCGTTGGCCCGGCTGATCTACCTCCAGAGAGAACCCGAGGTGGAGCGGAAAGCGCGGACGTTCCTCAACGACCAGATAGCCTCCGTGGAGGAAGCCCTGCAGGGTGCCCGGGACATTATCGCCGAATGGATCAGCGAAGACGCCGACGCCCGGCAGCGCGTCCGAACCCTCTTCGAACGGGAAGCCCTCATCCGGTCGGTAGTGAAGAAGGGGAGGGAAACCGAAGGCGCTAAATACCGTGACTATTTCGACTTTGCCGAACCGCTGCGCCGGGTTCCCTCCCACCGCCTGCTGGCCCTCCGCCGGGGCGAATCGGAAGGCATTCTGTCGGTCGGCATCGCCCCCGACGAATCGGCCGCCCTGGAACGTCTGGAACGGCAGTTTCTGCGCGGGGTGCCGGAAGCCCGGGAACAGGTTGCCCTGGCGCTGAAAGACAGCTATAAACGACTGATCCGGCCGTCGATCGAAACGGAATTCGAACATCTGTCGAAACGGAAAGCCGACGAGGAAGCCATCCGGATTTTTGCCGATAACCTTCGTCAGCTGCTGCTGTCACCCCCGCTCGGTCAGCAGCGGGTGCTGGCCATCGACCCGGGTTACCGAACCGGCTGCAAGGTGGTCTGCCTCGACGCCCAGGGCAGCCTCCTGACCAATGACGTCATCTACCCCGAAAGCAAACGCCAGCCGGCGGAACAAACCCTGCTGAGTCTGGTTTCCCGATACCGGATCGAAGCCATTGCCGTCGGCAACGGGACGGCCGGGCGGGAAACGGAAGCCTTCGTCCGCAGCCTGAATTTCGGCCGGACGGTGCCGGTATTCATGGTCAGTGAGCAGGGCGCTTCGGTCTATTCGGCTTCCGAGGTGGCCCGGGAAGAATTTCCGACCCAGGACGTCACGGTGCGGGGGGCGGTGTCGATCGGGCGCCGGTTGATGGACCCCCTGGCCGAGCTGGTCAAGATCGACCCGAAATCCATCGGAGTAGGACAGTATCAGCATGACGTCGAACAGAACGACCTCAAAAACAGCCTCGATCAGGTGGTGGAAAGCTGCGTGAACCAGGTCGGGGTTTCACTCAATACGGCCAGCAGCCACCTGCTGCGCTATGTGTCCGGGCTGGGCCCTCAGCTGGCTCAGAACATCGTGGATTTCCGAGCCCGGAACGGCCCCTTCAAATCCCGCGACCAGCTGAAA
Organism: Larkinella soli; assembly: GCF_003703975.1. Lineage (GTDB taxonomy): Bacteria > Bacteroidota > Bacteroidia > Cytophagales > Spirosomataceae > Larkinella > Larkinella soli. The sequence continues at coordinate 529,974 of NZ_QTJY01000001.1, forward strand.
AAGGTGGCCCGGCTGGGACCGAAGGCCTTCGAACAATGCGCCGGTTTCCTCCGAATCGATCAGGCCGCCAACCCGCTGGACAACAGTGCGGTCCACCCGGAAAGTTACCCGGTGGTCGAGCGAATGGCCAGAGACCTGCAATGCACCGTCGGAGACCTCATTAAAAAACCGGAGCTTCGAAAGCAGATTCGACCCGAACAGTACGTTACGGAAACAACGGGCCTGCCCACCCTCCGCGACATTCTGGCCGAACTGGAAAAACCCGGCCGGGATCCCCGCGAACCTCTGGCGGTATTCGAATACGACGACCGGGTCAAAAAGCCGGAAGACCTGCACGAGGGTATGGTGCTGCCCGGGGTGGTTACCAACATTACGGCTTTCGGCGCTTTTGTGGACATCGGGGTCAAGCAGGACGGTCTGGTACATGTTTCCCAGCTGTCGCACCAGTACGTCACCGACCCGAGGCTGGTGGTGAAGGTGCATCAGAAAGTGACCGTTAAGGTTCTGGAGGTGGATTTGCAGCGGAAGCGCATTGCATTAACGATGAAAATTTGATAGGTTGTCAAACGATAGCCTACTGGTCAAGGAAGGTATGCAGGAAATCATCTTGCGGGCTGTATCCCGCCCCCTCTGGTTTGTGGTCGCACTGGCGCTGTTCGTTTCGTCCTGTTCGTTTTTCCGTTCTTCCCCCTACACGCCACCGGCCCGGCGCAAAGCTCCGGTAACGGCAACCCGGAAACCGGCGGCCAAACCCCTGAAAGTAGTCGATACGAAAACCTACCAGAAAGGGTATGTCCCGCAGGTGGTCAGAATTGCCCGGACCTACACCGGCACCCCGTACCGCTCGGGCGGCTCGACCTCAGACGGGATGGACTGCTCGGGGCTGATTTTTGCGGTTTTCAATACGGTCGGGCTGGAGATGCCCCGGATTTCCTGGCAGCAGTCCGAAATCGGGTATGAAGTCGAGGTCCCGGAGATCCAGGCGGGGGATATTCTCTTTTTCGTTCCCGACAAGGGGAAAGCCGGCTACGTATCCCACACCGGCATCGTGACGGAAGTGCGGGGAGAAACCAACATCGTATTCATCCATGCCTCCTCCTCCCGGGGGGTTCGGGAAGACAATCTCTTTTCGGATTATTTCAAAGGGCGGTTCGTCAAGGCCGTCCGGCCGTTTTAAAGGTCCCGCCAGTGAAACCGGGGTTGGGCAGGCGTTGAAACCGATCCGGTTTTCAGGAAAGCATCGATCCCGTTCAGGGCATACAGAAACATTTTCGGAAGCGGTATGAGGGGCAGGGTCCGGCTTCGGCCCGTCAGTTCGTCTTTCAGGCCGGACAAAGGAAGGTAGCGAATTTCGGCAATTTCTTCTTCCTGAAATTCAAATCCGTTCACCGGCCGGTCGGTCCGCCAGAGATAGACGGCGGTATGCTCCCGGTCGGTCAGGCCGCTGCCTTCGTCAAACCCGTCGACGACCATAGTGTATAGAAAATGCAGGTCTTCAAGCCGGATCGTTACCCCAAGTTCCTCCTCCAGTTCCCGCCGGGCCGTTTCTTCGTAGGTTTCCCCGGCCGAAACATGCCCCCCGAAGCTCAGGTCCCACACGGAGGGAAACAGGTCCTTATCGGCCTGCCGCAGGTTGCACAGCAGTTCGTTTTCTCCATTCAGGACGTAGACATGGGTGGTCCGGTGCCAGTCGCCGTCCCGGTGAATCTGCGGTTTCGGTTTGGAATACCCCAGCGGGCGGTTCGCTTCATCGACGACATCCAGCCATTCCATAGGATCGGTTGTGATTTCCGGTGCAATACCGAAAAAACAAAAAAGCCGCTTGGGGCGGCTTCGGTTTTTGGTGGAGATAGTCGGATTCGAACCGACGGCCTCTACAATGCCATTGTAGCGCTCTAGCCAACTGAGCTATACCCCCGAATTGTGGGTGCAAAGATGAGAGACAGTTTGCAAAAATGCAAATCAATTTTTGAACTGTCGAATGGTTGAATGATCGAATTGGGCTTCGCCAGACCCCATTTCGGGATGTTTTCAATCATTCATTCAATCATTCAACTACTCAATCATTGTTCAATCATCTCAGCATCAGCGATGATGTAGTTCAGCTCGTAGATATTGTCGGCGTTCAGCTTCAGAGTACCCGTAAACGTCCGGCGTTCATCGGTTTTAAATTTCCGGCCGGTTTTTTTGAATTTCAGGGAAACGACCGATTCCGGACCGGCGCCCCCGCAGAAGAAACAGGCGCTGTAGGGAAAGGCCGAAAGCACGTAGGAATTGGATTCGATGTCGACCGGAAGGACGTAGCCGGTCAGTTCGACGGACTTGCCGTTCAGTTTCTGAATGCTGGGGCCGAAGGTCGGATACAACATGTACACTGACTCTTCCGGGTACCATTTTTTCTTGAACGTCACATCGCGCAGCGTCTCCCACGACAGCTTCACCGGTTCGGCTACGACGGAGGGGTTACCGGACTTGATAACCGGGGTAAAAGCGGTGGAAGCAAACAAGGCTAAAAGGGTAACGAGAGCAGTTATTTTTTTCATGAGCGGATGTCACTGAATCGGTTTATCACAAATCTACATCGTTTTGCCCTTTTAAAACAAGCCCCGAAACGGATTGGTTCGAAACAGGCCGTTTTCAAATCATCGGGGCCGTTTCACCGCCAAATATTTGTTTATTTTGTTACCTTTACCATATCAACGTGGTTGACTATTAGAACCGTGTCGGAATTACTTAACGTTTCAACAGAGACTGACCAGCCTTCAGCCCGTCATTTCAGCCGCCTGTTTATTATCACGCTCGTCATTGTGGCCCTGCTTCTGACGGTCGGCGAAGTGGTGACCCAACTGATTACCCAGCACCAGGTGGACCGGGTAATGGTGATTCGCGTGGCTGCCATGCAGCGCCACCAGAGCCAGCAGATCGTCAACAAGGCCCTTCAGCTCAGCAGTTCCGCCAACAGCCCGCGATTCTACAGCATCCTCTCCGAACTTCAGCAGATCTATGCCGTCTTTGAAACCAACCACCGCTACGTCGAGCAGGGGCGGATTCCCGGTCAAGACATCGTAATCTCGAACAGCGACAGCGTTCAGTACCGTTACCGTCAGGTTCGCCCCTATTTCGATTTTTTCCGTCAGAGCACCACCCACCTGATCCGCAAAGCCCGGCAGGCCGGCAGCGCGCGGAACCTCCACGCCGATGAGGAACTGGCGGTTCTTCTGGCCAACGAAAGGCCGTTTCTCGAAAAAATGGACGCGGTTATCCAGCAGTACAACCGCGAAAACATTTATTACCTGAATACCCTCCAGAAACTGGAAATCTTCATTTACCTCTTTACCATCACCGTACTCGCCCTGATCGGCTGGTTCGTGCTGCGGCCGGCCGTCAGCAAGTTTCAGGAAGTGATTTCCCAGCTGGTCGAAGCCGAAAACCGGACCGCCACCACCAACCGCAAACTGCTTTCCCTGAACCGCACCCTCAAAGAAACCCGCCAGCAGCTGTTCGACGCCACCCGGCAGCAATACCAGCAGCAGATGGACGAGCAGAAAATGCGGACCTCCTACCTCGTGGCCGGACAGGAGGAAGAACGGAAACGGCTTTCCCGCGAGCTGCATGACGGCATCGGTCAGATGCTGACCGCCATCAAACTCCAGGTCGAAAGCCTGGAGAAAAGCCTGAACGGCCCGGCGAAAGAGGTGAAGAATCTGGCGGTGCTGAAAACCCTGATCGCCCAGACCATCCAGGAAACCCGGAACGTCTCCAACAACCTGATGCCGACGGTTCTGAGCGATTTCGGGCTGATTCCGGCCGTCAAGATGCTCGCCGATACGCATGACAAGAACAGCCCCATCGAGGTGAGTTTTCATACGAACCTCTCCAACGTCCGGCTGGATAAAAGCGTGGAAATCGGGCTGTACCGGATCGCCCAGGAGGCCGTCAGCAACGCCATTCGCCACGCCGAACCGCACCAGATTACGATCGATCTGTTCGAGAAAGACGATTACCTGCACCTGATCGTCAACGACGACGGCAAGGGCTTCCGGATTCACCGGAGCCGCAAGGAAGAGAATAAAAGGCCGTCGCAGGGCATTCACAACATGCACGAAAGAGCCGCCCTGATCAACGGGAAGTTCAAGATTTCGTCCGCGCCCGACAAAGGCACCAAAGTCCAAGTCAGTATACCTTTTAAACTCGCTTACCAGGAATATGAGTACACTCAAACTAATGCTGGTCGATGACCATTCCATCGTCCGAAACGGAATCCGATCACTGTTGGAACAGAGCGATGAATTTACCATCATAGATGAAGCCGGCGATGGCGAAGAGGCCCTTGAAAAACTCAAAACACAGCAGCCGGACATCGTTCTGATGGACATTTCCCTGCCGGGAATGTCGGGGATCCAGACTACCCAGATCATCTCGCGTTTATATAAGAATGTGAAGACGCTGATGCTCTCGATGCATAACAACGAGGACTATATCCTGCGCTCGGTCGAAGCCGGGGCCTTCGGGTATATTCTGAAGGATTCCTCCAGCGATGAGATGATGAAAGCCCTCCGGACCATCTCCAGCGGGGAGAAATACTTTAGCTCCCCCGTGGCGACCATCATCCTGAACGGCTACATGCATCAGCTCAAAAAGACGGAACGGAGCAGCAAAATGCGTCGGTCGAAACTCTCCAAGAAAGAAAAGGAGATCCTCCAGTTCCTCGTCGACGGCATGAGCAGCCGCGAAATTGCCGAAAAGCTCCAGCTTTCGGTCCGCACCGTCGACAACCACCGCGCCAATATGATGCGCCGGCTTCAGGTGAAAAATGCGGCTGAACTGGTGAAGATGGCCGTAGAAGAAAAATTAATTTGAATTATTAATTGTTTAGTCTAAAATTTCGGCGACTTATCCTCGGCCCAGGCCGACCGATAAGTCGCGGGATTTTTCTATTAATTATATAGGATAACTAAACAACATACGACCATGGCATTACGATTAGGCGACATCGCCCCGGACTTCACCGCCGAAACCACCGAAGGTACGATCCACTTCCACGAATGGCTGGGCAACTCCTGGGGCATGATCTTCTCCCACCCGGCCGACTTTACACCCGTCTGCACCACGGAACTGGGCCGCACGGCTTCCCTGAAAGACGAATTCGAAAAGCGGGGGGTGAAGGTCGTCGCCGTCAGCGTCGATCCGCTCGACTCCCACCACGAATGGATCAAGGACATCAACGAAACCCAGAACACGACGGTCAATTTCCCGCTGATCGCCGATCACGACCGGAAGGTGGCCGAACTGTACGACATGATTCACCCCAACGCCAGCGAAAAAGCGACGGTGCGTTCGGTGTTCATCATCGGCCCCGACAAAAAGATCAAGCTGACGCTGACCTATCCGGCTTCGACGGGTCGGAACTTCTTCGAAATCCTGCGCGTGATCGACTCGCTGCAGCTGACGGCCAACTACCAGGTAGCTACCCCGGCCGACTGGCAGGAAGGGGAGGACGTCATTGTCGTTCCGGCGGTCAGCACCGAAGACGCCGTGAAGAAATTCCCGAAAGGGGTCAACATCGTCAAGCCGTATCTGCGGACGACTCCCCAGCCGAATAAATAATTAGGAATTTTCCTGAAAAGGCGGATCCGGCGGGTCCGCCTTTCTTTTTTTCGGGTCATTCTTCGATCATTATTTCTAACATTTTTGAAGAATCGCCGGTTGTCATTACTGTTACATCAAACATGCTTCGTTATGACAACTGACGTAAAAAAAGGCGCAAAAAATTTCAATCCCCAGCACAAGGAGGGACCGGTAGCCGAGGCTATCGAAGAACAAACCGCCAAACTGCCTTCGGATATCTTCCTGTGGGCGGCCCTGGCCTCGATGGGGGTTTCGCTCTTTTATAAATTCCAGGGTGAAAACGACAAGAGCCTGTTTGTGGGCCAGTGGCCGGCTCCGTTCCTGCTGCTGGGTCTTTACAACAAGCTCGTCAAGCTGGAAGGCCACGATTAATCGACCGGTATCCCGAAGGGAAAATAAAAAGGGGGAGGCAAATGCGGAATTTCAATTCCCTTTTCCTTCTCCCTTTTTATTTTTGCCCCGACTATGGAGCAACTCATTCTCTTTCTTTACCGGAAACGGAAGGCCCTGATTGGGCCGCTGGTGGTGGGAATGGTGGTGGTGACGGCCCTCTGGTGGTTTCCCAAAAAGAAGGAAATCAATGAGTTGCAATGGCAGTATGTCCAGCCGTTCGGCATCCGGGTTCCGCTGAAATACACAGTCCACGGCATCGACGTCTCTCACCATAACCATCGAATCGACTGGAAGCGGGTCTGTCAAATGCAGGCCGGCGGTCTGGCTCTCCAGTTCGTGTTCGTAAAAGCCACCGAGGGGGCTACCCTGGTCGACCGACGATTCCAAAGTAACTGGCGCGAAGCCCGGAAGGCCGGCCTCCGGCGCGGTGCCTATCACTTTTACCTCCCCCGTCGCGACCCCGTCAAACAGGCGCGCAACTTCATCAATACCGTCACCCTGGAATCCGGTGACTTTGCCCCGGTTCTCGACTTCGAAACGGATGCCGCCGGGAAAATACCGTCTGACCGGCTCATCGCCGACCTCCGGCTCTGGCTGAGCATGCTGGAGGCCCATTACGGCATCAAACCGATAATTTATACCAACCGACATTTTTATCTGCTTTACATTGAGGGTAATTTTGACGACTACCCGCTCTGGATTGCCGACTATACCACCGAACATCCCAAAGCGTTCCAGAGTGACCGGCTGTACCTCTGGCAGCATAACAAGGGCGGGTGGGTCGACGGAATCCGGGGGCATGTCGACTTCAATGTGTTCGTTCACGAACCCGAGCGGATAAATGAGATCTGTGTGAATTAATGAATCAGTTGTAACCTTTACTTCCAGCGATGCTCTCCAATCATTCTTTCCTGCAACTTCCTGCTTATCAACAGCTTCAAGACCACTTTGAGCAGATTAAAGACCGGCACATGAGGGACCTGTTTGCGGAAGACCGGGATCGGTTTTCCCGCTTTTCTCTCCGATTCGAAGACATCCTGGTCGATTTTTCCAAAAACCGTATTACCGACGAGACCCTCCGGCTCCTCCGCCGGCTGGCCGGGGAAGCGGGGCTCTATGATGCCATCGAAAAGATGTTTTCCGGGGACCGCATCAACGTGACCGAAGACCGGGCCGTGCTTCATGTCGCGCTCCGCAACCGCTCCAACTCCCCCATCGAAGTAGAAGGCAAAGACGTCATGCCGGAAGTGAATGAGGTTCTGGACAAAATGAAGGTGTTTTCGGAGCGGATCATCTCCGGAGAATGGAGAGGGTATACCGGAAAGCCGATCACCGACCTGGTCAATATCGGCATCGGCGGCTCCGATCTCGGCCCGGTGATGGTAACCGAAGCCCTGACGCCTTTCAAGGTACCGCACCTGAATGTCCATTTCGTGTCCAACGTCGACGGGGTACATATCTATGAGACGCTGCAACGGGTCGATCCTGAAACCACCCTGTTCATGATCGCTTCCAAAACCTTCACGACCCAGGAAACCATGGCCAATGCGCACAGCGCCCGCCAATGGCTGATCGGGAAAGCGGGCCAGGAAAGCGCCGTGGCCCGCCATTTCGTTGCCGTCTCGACCAATCGGTCCGAAGTGGAAAAATTCGGCATCGACCCCGCCAATATGTTCGGTTTCTGGGATTGGGTGGGCGGCCGGTATTCCCTCTGGTCGGCCATCGGGCTATCCATTGCCTGCTCGGTCGGGTTTGAAAACTTCCGGGAACTGCTGGAAGGCGGCCACGCCATGGACCTGCACTTCCGCAATGCCCCGCTCGAAGAAAACATCCCGGCCACGCTGGCGCTGCTCGGAATCTGGTACAACAATTTCTTCGGGGCCGAGTCGCAGGCGATTCTTCCCTATGACCAGTACCTGCACCGGTTCGCGGCCTATTTTCAGCAGGGCGATATGGAAAGCAACGGTAAATCCGTCGACCGCGACGGCAACCCGGTCAATTACCAGACGGGCCCCATCATCTGGGGAGAACCCGGCACCAACGGCCAGCACGCCTTTTACCAGCTGATCCACCAGGGGACCAAGCTCATCCCCTGCGACTTCCTGGCACCGGCGATCACCCATCGGCCCCTCGGAAACCACCATCAGTTACTGCTTTCCAACTTTTTTGCGCAAACCGAGGCCCTGATGAACGGGAAGTCCGGGGAGGAAGTGGTGACCGAATTCCGAAAGGCCGGAAAATCCGAGCAGGACATCGAACTGCTGAAACCGTTCAAGGTGTTCTCCGGAAACCGCCCGACCAATTCCATCCTGGTAAAGAAAATAACCCCCCGGACGCTCGGCAGCCTGATCGCTCTCTATGAACACAAGATTTTCACGCAGGGCGTAATCTGGAACATCTTCAGCTTCGATCAGTGGGGCGTCGAACTGGGCAAACAGCTGGCCAACCGAATTCTGCCTGAACTCGCCGGGGAAGCGCCCGTTACCACGCACGACAGTTCCACAAATGGTTTGATCAATTACTACAAAGAATTAAGAAATGCCTAAACAATCCAAAAGATGGGCAGTTATAAGGGTGTATGTCAATCATACACCCTTTTTTTGTGCAACTTCAACAACGTTATGACAATGAAAACCAAAAGTACCTTGCTTGCGCTGTGCCTGGTAGGAACGTGGGGCGCATACGCTCAGACAAGCACTACGTATTCGTCGGATTCTTCGCGTACCAATACCACGACGACAAACACGAATGCCATCGGCACGGATTCTACGATCCGTTCAAATTCTACAGGTTCTACGGGTTCAACGGGTTCGACCACCGGTACCACCGGATCAACCGGTTCGACCACCATGGACAACAACTCTTCGAACACCTCCAGCCCGTCGATGTCCAATTCCTCGACAAACAGCTCGATGGGTACGACCGACAACACCTCAACAGGCACCTATCAATCTACGACCTCCTCTTCCGGCAGCAACCGTTCACGGGAAGGGCGTCCGAAGTACGACAAGCCTTACAAAGCCTTTACGGGTGGTTTTTATGCCGGTGCCAACACGACCCGCTACCGGGGTGAAGATGTAGACGGCAATAACCTGAACGGTCGGCTGGGTTACCAGATCGGTGTCTTCGCTCGCGGGGGCGGTCGTCTGTACGGTCAGCTGGGGGTTGAATATTTTGCGACCAGTTCCAATTTCTTCAACCCGGGCGACGGTCAGACCCTGAACGACATTTCGGGTAAGATCGACACGAAATGGATCCAGGTTCCGGTTCTGGTCGGTGTGAAACTGGCACAGTCCGAGCGTGGTATCTCCGCCGTGCGGCTTGCCGTCGGTGCCGAGTATGCTAACCGGCTGAGTTCCAGCAACAACGTAAACATCGACGAGGGTGAAATCCGGAGCGGCACCTTCCTGGGTCTGGCCAATCTCGGCTTCGACATCGGGCCGCTGCTGATCGACTTTGTTTATCACCACGGATTTTCGGATGCCGTGCGGGGCTTCAACAACTCGCAGCGCCGGACACTGGGCCTGAACGTAGGCTTTAAGTTTTGATTATACGTCATCAACAAACCGTTTGGGCTCTGCCGGTATCGGCAGAGCTTTTTTATTTTCTACCTGCCGCAGCGAACAGGGATTCCAGCGATTGCCGCCGTTTGCCCTTCTGAAGCATCCGGGCCAGGTTCAGGCCAATACCCCGTTGGAAATCGGTCCGACGATAGACCCAAACCTCCCCTGCCTTCAGGTCATACACGTTGGAATAGGCCGTCAGTTCCTGCTGGTGGGTTTTCGATAAAATCCGCACCGCATTGGCTACCGTCGCCGACGAATCCCTTGCCAGTAGGTCCGCAGCGGTTTGAAACCGGCGGCAGACCGGCTCGTTGCCGTAGGAAGGATCGACCAGGTTGAAGTTGGTCAGAAGCTGAAACGGTTGGCCCTCTCTCCGATGAATGACCGGTTTACCGTCGTATGCGCCGAGAACGGCCGAAGCTCCGGATCGATCGGCCAGCAGGATATGCGCCCGTTCGAGGTCGGGCAGACGGTATTGGGTCAGGAAGGTCAGGGCTGCCTCAACGGTCGGGCAGCGTTCCAGCAAGGCCCGCCAGACGGCTCCTGGAAAAGCCGGTTTGTTTCCGAAGTCCAGCGGTACGAACGGGGTGGCGGTCCCGTCGAAAAACAATCCGGCGGTATTCATGCCGCCCTGAAGCGCATGGTCCGAGGAAAAGGCAAACCCGATAAAGCCGTATCGGCCGGCTCCGGCCGGTTCAACAATCACTTCGGCATCCCGGGCAGGCCAGTCTTCGTGATTGGCGATCAGGACGTTCCGCCCGTCGGTCAGTACCAGAATCAGGCAGGCGGAAACGGGTTGAAGCAGGAGAAGCAGGATCGTGGTCAGGACGGTCCGTCTCATGGCGTCAGCAGGGTCCGACTGAATTTCACCTGCAGGTCGGGATACATCTTTGGGCCGTTGCCGGTAAAGTCGGCATAAGCGGCCAGCCCCGCCTGCACCGTCTCCGGCCAGTTATCCCGACGGATGCTTCGGACCAGCGTCCAGTCGCCAGCGCCTTCTTTCCGGGTCAGAAACCGGAATTCATTGCCCCGTCGTTCGATCCGGAGCCATTGGTTGTCCGACTCCGTACGGATGGGCTGTACCGCCGACCGCCCCTGTATGGTATTCTGAATCAACAGTTTGAGATTCTGATTTCCCCCCGTCCCCAACCCGAAGAACAGATGGTCGGGGGCATCATCGTGGTCCGGTACCCGAATCAGCAGACCTCCGGCCTGAAACCCGCGGTCGGGCGCCTGCGTGGTATCCCGGGCTTTTCGAACCTGTACCAGGGCCTCCAAACCGAAATCCCCCGTTCGGTTCTGGTACAGCATTCCTCCCGTGCGGTCATCCCTCCAGGCCGATTTGACCAATGGTCTCAGAACCAGGGTGGACGGCTGTTCCATTACCTGCAGGAAAGGCGCCTGAAGCTTTTTCCAGACCGTATCCTGCCGGAGGCTCGGGCCGACGACCGCCCCGCCCAGTTCCCGGGCTACCTCCCGAATGGCGGTAGTCGGGCTGATTACCGGCAGGGCGCCCCAGAAGGTTTCGTCATAGTCGGTGGGGAGATTGATGGCCAGATTTTGCGGGAGCCAGCGGTCCGCGACCACGGGCGGCTCGACCGGCCCGGCGCTTCGGCCGGTGATCACCAGTTCGCTGGTGATCACTGCCTGAACGTCAAGGTCTTTTTTAGGCTGTCGATACTGAAAATGAAAGGAAAAGGCGGCATAGGTCATTTCCCAGATGCCTTCCCGAAACCGGTAATCGGCCCGCACATCGAGTCTTTTCCGGACCAGATCGATCCGGAGCAGACCGGCAATCAACTGGTCCGAACCACTCAGGTGCCGGAGGTAAGGAAGGCCGCGGGGACTGAATCCGGCTTCATACCGCACCACGGCCGCAGTGGCGGAATCGAGGTACATCACCCCTTTCTGCAACGCTTTCCGGACGCCTTCCCGCTGGTCGAACCGGACGACATATACCGGCCGCTCGTCCAGCACCGTCATCGAATCGAGCGTGTAATCGTAACGATCCAGAAATTCATTCTGTAAAAAAGTGGGCGGGTTCAGCCGAATGTCAAACCCAATGGCCTCCTGCGGCCCCCCACCAGGGTGGAAATCTTCGAACAGCCGGGTGGCTTTCACATTCCGGCCGGACCGTCCCTGCACCAGTTTCAGCAACACTTTTTCCTTCTTTCCGGGAAAAGTAAAAACCTCGAAAACGGCTTCGGACAACGCCATATCCGCTTCCTGATCGCGGATGATTTCCCGGTAAAATGCCTGAGACTTACCAGGTTTTTGTTCGTATCGGATCGGGATGGCTTCAATAGCTTTCCGCACCAGGGCCACGGCTTTCGGAAGGACGACGTTTACTTCCGCCAGTTGAATGACGCCCGGTTTCAGAATTACCTCCATCGGCGAGGTCGCCGGCAGTCGAAGCCGCTGAAAACCCAGCAGGGAAAAAGTCAGGGAATCGCCCGGTCCGGGAAATGAAAGCCGGAAGACTCCCTCTTCATTCGTCACTGTTCCGACCCGGGCATCGGAACCGGTAAAAACATAGACTCCGGCCAGCGGTTTTCCTTCCGGGTCCGTCACCCGGCCTTTTGCCCAATGGACTTGCCCGATGACCGGTAGGCCAGTAAAAATAAGGAGAGCCGGCAAAAGAAGCCGAATGCGCGTGAATTTCATGCTTCAAAGCTACCTTCCGCCGGCCCCACCGTGTTCCGGTTGTTCAAAGCGAACGTCTTTTCCGGGCAATTTTCGGTATTCCGACGGACTCAGGCCGGTTACTTTCTTAAACGTGGTGTTAAAGGCCGTCTTGGAATTGAAACCGGCTTCGAAACCGACTCCGACGATGGAAAAGTGCGCTTTGGCCGGGTCGGTCAGGAGTTGTTTAGCTACCTCCACCCGGTAGCCGTTGACCAGATCGGTAAAACTTTTTCCGAGCTGTTCATTAATGACTTGAGAGACATAAAACCGGTTGATTCCCAATTGTTTGGCCAGCCCGTCGAGTGTCAGGTCCGGTTCAAGATAGGCTTTCTTCTGTTCCAGATAATTCAGGATTTGCCGGAGATATTGCTCCTTGTCAGGGGCGGTGAGGGCCGAGTTCTGATACCGGGCCTGCTCCCGGGCGGCTTCCTGCCGGGGTTTGACCAGATCCGGCTGAACCAGCGCCCAGTAGGACATCACATACACCACGCCCACACACCCCACCTGAACTACCGGCAGCAATCCGGCCGCAAACGGCATTCCGAAAGCCAGCAGGTACGTCGTGATAAAGGCCAGCGCATACACGCCCAGTAAAAGGAGCAGCAGGCCGTTCATCCAGGCCAATACCGCCCGGTCCGCGCTTCCGGCCTGCCGGGCCCGTCGTACCCTTCTCAGCGATGCCAGCGTATACCCGATCAGCTGAAGAAAGAAGAAGTTGGCCATCCCGAATTCCACCAGGTCGTTCCCTTCGTTTCCGATCAGGCTCCAGAGAAGCAGCAGCGCCCAGTAGATTGGGGTCGTCGATGTATGGCGGAGGATGATCCTGAACCCGACCGGATCGCCCAGAAAAGACCGGACATAAAAATAAAGGAGCGGACCATACAGAAAAACCAGCCCACCCAGGGCCGCATTGGCCCAGAACGGCAGGATGGATTGGTAAAAAGGTTCGGTCAGGCCGAGGGCGAACAGGGCCACAAACAGCGCCCAGAACCGGTTGGCGGCCCGGTTGTTCTTCCGGAAAACCAGCAACAGGGCCAGCAATCCTCCCTGGACAACCCCCAAAATGGATATGATTTCAAACCACTGCATCCTCCGGCGCGTTGATTCCGCCTTAAAGATGCAATTTTATCCCGATTGGCTGCTCCCCCAATCTGTGTGGGGGTTTCGGCTCAGAAGAGACTCAGCGCCCGTTCCAGCAGGGTGTCGCGGCCCCGCAGCCGGTCCTCCTCGGTCTGATCGACCCGAAGGTCGGGTTCGACGCCGTTTTCGATGATGAAACCGTCCGGCAGATAGGTAATCGAGGAGGAAAAATTGAAGGACCAGCCGTTGGGCAGTTCCCAGCCGACGGGGGAGCCTCCGCCCCCGCCGGTGCGGTCGCCGACGACGGTCACGCCCGGAAAGGCTTTCATCATGGCCGTGAAGAAATTGGCCGCGCTGTAAACCGTCCGGTTCGTCAGGATTACGACCTTTTTCGGAAGCGGCTTGCCCGAGGGTTCCAGATAAGCCTCGTCCGGGGCCGTGAAGTCGTTGGGGCCGGGGCCGTTCTTGTAGAGGGTAGTATAGACGTGCCGTCGCTGATCGGCCAGCCGCCGTCCGAGCCGGAAACCGTTGATCGGGTTGCCGCCCTCGTTATTCCGGATATCGATGATGACGCCCTGCGCCCCGGCAAATTTGTCGGCCAGGTAATCCAGTTGGGCGTCGGTGATCGGCTGGATAAAGCTCCCGTAATAAATGTACCCGACCGTCCCGTTTTTCAGCAACGTATTGACCATCCGCCCCGTCCGTTCAGTGTCTCTCCAATAGGATTTGTCCAGCAGATGCCGGTCGAAATTGGCCGGCGCGTCGATATACCAGTTGTAGTAATACAAATCGAACTCCGATCGCAGGTTCACATGGCCGTCGCGCAGCACATCCAGCATATCCGACATGAGGTTCCACAATTCCCGTTCGGTGGTCTGGGGCGTAACCCGGGGGCGGTAAACGGCATACACCGAATCCCAGTCGATGTGTTTGTAGGCAAAAAAGGAATAACGCTCCTTCAGCGTCGTCCAGAGGACGTCGAAATTTTTCTCGGGCGTATTGGGCGGGTCCTTCTCGATAAAGACCTGCTCGCAGCCTGTCAGAAAACCAAACACCAGCAGGAACAGACTCAGTTTCAATGCTTTCATAAACTGATCATTTCAGGTTGTGTGGGATGCGCGGCTCAAAGCCGGATCAGAAGTTGAACGGATAGGGAATGCCGGCCGATGGTGGCCGGAAAAGGCCGGTCGTACTGATAGAAACTCCACTCGTAGGTCAGCCGTAGCTGATTTTCACCGGCAATCGGGTAGGTCAGCCGGGTGGTGGAGAGCAAAGCCGGAAACCGGTTCAGGGTGACGATCCGGGCGTCCTTCAGCCTCTCCCCAAGAAAGTCGTTCTGCGGGTCGATGTAGTTGTAAAGATTGAGGTAACTGGGCCGGATAACGTGACTCAGAAGCGGCAGTTCTCCCATCCAGGATAGCCGGGCGGATTTCCGGCCCAGCCGCACGGTTCGTTCGACGCCCCCGGTGGCTTCGAGGGAGTTGGCAATCAGAAAGGAGATCATGCCGGTGTCGTTCTGCTCGGTGACCCGGATGGAATTGTGCCAGCGCCAGGCCCCTCCCAGAAACCACCGCCAGCGGTCGGATTCGTCGGAAAGCCAGCGGTTGTGGTTGTAAAAAAGGTCGGCCCGGTAAACCGTGCTTTGCATCGGCCGCAGGGCCGTCGCGTTTTTGGAGTGAAGCTTTCCGAGGTCGCCGGTCAGGCTCCAGCCGGAAAAGGACCGGGATTTCCGTTTCTCGTAACTCAGGCCGATCAGAACGGGGTTGCCCCGGTAGGTCAGGGGCGATACGGTCGGGTCCCGGAGGGTATAGAACGAGGACCCGACCGCGAGGCCGCCGTATCGTTCTTTCGGGGTCTGGCCGAAAGCGGCCTGAAGCCCTGACACAGCAATGAAAAAAAGGAATCGAACCATGTGGACTGGCGGTATTTTCGGGTAAACATCCGCAGTCGGTTCGGCTTCCCTGTTCCGATTGATATGATCGAACGTCAAATAATTAATTTAGTCGGCTACGGCCGTCACTTTTCGGAGGATTTCTTCGGCGCTCAGTTTTTCCTGCGTTCCGCTGACCATGTTTTTTAGCGTCAGAAGGCCGGTTTCCAGTTCCTCCGACCCGATCAGCACCACGAACGGAATACGTTTGGCGTTGGCGTAGTCCAGTTGTTTCTTCACCTTGGCGGTATCGGGGTAAGCCTCGGCCGGGATGTTGTTCTCCCGAAGACGGGTCAGCAGGGGCAGCCCCGCCTTCCGGGCGGCTTCCTCCAGATGCACCACCAGTACGCGGGTCGATTGCAGGCCGGTTTCGGGAAAGAGGCCCAGTTCCTCCATTACATCGTAAATCCGGTCGACGCCGAGCGAAATCCCCACCCCTGAAAGGCCCGGCATCCCGAAGGCGCCGGTCAGGTTGTCGTAGCGGCCCCCGCCACTGATACTGCCGATCTGCACCCCGTTGGCCTTCACCTCGAAAATGGCTCCGGTATAATACGAGAGGCCCCGGGCCAGGGTCACGTCGAGCTGCATCCGGGCGTCCGTCAGACCGTACTGTTCTACCAGTTGCCAGACCTCCGCCAGTTCGGCCACCCCTTTCAGACCGGTTTCAGAAGTCGCCAGCCAGGACCGCAGTTGCTGAAAAGCCGCCGGCGTGTCCTCGGGGAACCGGAACATGGGTTCCAGCCGGTCGATGGAGCCCTCGGAAAATCCCCGCTGGCGGAGTTCTTCGATCACTTTCTCCCTGCCGATTTTGTCGAGTTTGTCGATGGCGACGGCCAGGGGCCCCTCCTGCCCTTCGGCCCCGACCACTTCCGCAATACCGGTCAGAATTTTGCGGTTGTTGATTTTGACGGTAAAATCCTGAATGCCGAGGTGGCGGAGACTTTCATGGAGCATCAGGACGATTTCGGCCTCACAAAGCAGGGAATCGGTGCCGACGACGTCGGCATCGCACTGCATGAATTCCCGGTAGCGGCCTTTCTGAGGGCGGTCGGCCCGCCAGACCGGCTGAATCTGATACCGCTTAAAGGGCATCGTCAGGGCATGGCGGTTCATGACCACAAACCGGGCGAAGGGCACCGTCAGGTCGTAACGCAGCCCTTTTTCAGAAATTTTCAGGGTGAGTTTCCGGGGACCGGCCTGCCAGTCGGCTTCGTTCAGACCGTTGGTATATTCGCCCGAATTCAAAATTTTAAATAACAGCTGGTCCCCTTCCTCCCCGTATTTGCCCATCAGGACGGACAGATTCTCCAGGGCGGGCGTTTCAAGCGGCTGAAATCCAAAGCGCCGGAACGTTTGCCGGATGGTTTCCAGCAGAAAGAGTCGCCTGCTCATCTGTTCCGGACCGAAATCGCGGGTGCCGCGGGGTAAACTCGGTTTTTGCATGCCGCAAAAATAGTAGCTGGGATTGGTTTATTCCCCTGTTTCCCTTAATTTTGCGGACTATTTGGTAACAGATTAATCAAACCATACGATCATGGGTGTATCAGAACTGAAACGGAAAGACCGGAAAAATAAAGCGCGTGCCAACAACAAAGTGGCCAAAATCAAACAATTGCTACGTCGGCCGGACATCAAGAATGTGGACGTAGAAGCCATCAAAGCTTCCTTTGCCGAGAAGAAAGGCCAGGCGTAACCGGGAAACGGCCGGTTGCGAAAAGGCGTCCTGCCGTTCGGTTGCCGTCGACTGTTCAGCAGCATTGAACTGAAATTTCAATACCTCGTTACGGTCGCCGGACGGGGTTTTGTTTTTTCTGGCGCTCCCGAACCTCTTTTCTGAGCTGCCGGCGGATGGTGCGCCGGACGTCGGTGCGAACCCGGAAAATGATGGCTTGCCCGAACAGCGACAATCCGGTGTTGATCACCACCAGGCTATATGTTCCGAGCAGGAACCAGCGGTTGAAGGGTTCTCCCGTATGCTTCAGATTTGCCGCTTCGCTGAAAACGCATAGGCCATACCCGATCAGAATTAGACTGAACGGTGCCAGCAGAAGCCATTTGGTGCGCGTACTCATGCGCTTGATCAAACGGCGGCCGGGGGGTTTGGCGGATGTGGGCATTGGATTCACGGTTCAAATGAATGAAACCTTATTAACCGGGAAAAACACCTGAATAGTGCCCCTGGGGTTAATAATAGCTTAACATAACAATTTGTTAACGAATAACCATCGTTAATTAGCAAACGCGAACGCATGGCGACCATTTTTTCATGAAAAAACTCATCAGCTTCGTCCTGAGAACCGTTCCCCGGCCCGTTCTCCAGCGGGTCAGTCACTACGCCATGAAGGTGATGGCGGTTTTTTACCGGGGCGACAAAGTCGAGTGTACGGTTTGCGGCAGCCATTTTCGGGAGTTTCTGCCCTACGGACGGAATGTGGCCCGGCCGAATGCCCTCTGCCCGAGCTGCCTTTCGCTGGAACGTCACCGGCTGATGAATCTGTACCTCAAACGGCGGACCAACTTTTATCAGGCCCCACTGAAAGTCCTGCATGTGGCCCCCGAACACTGTTTCATCGACCGCTTCGAGAAGCTGCCGAACCTGGACTACATCACGGCCGACATCGAATCTCCGCTGGCCAAGGTCAAGATGGACATCCACCAGATCCCATTCCCGGATAATACCTTCGACGTGGCTTTCTGCAACCACGTCATGGAACACGTCGACAACGACATTCAGGCCGGCAGCGAACTCTACCGGGTGCTGAAGCCGGGCGGCTGGGCGATTATCCAGTCACCGGTGGATTACTCCCGGCCCACGACCTACGAAGACGCGACCATCACGGACCCCAGGGAGCGCGAAAAACATTTCTGGCAGAGTGACCATGTCCGGCTGTTCGGGCAGGATTATGCCGAGCGGCTTGCCAAAGGCGGCTTCACCGTTCAGGAAGACCGGTTTGTGTTCGAACTGCCTAAGGAAGAAGTCCAGCGGTATGCCCTTCCGGGTGGGGAAATCATTTACTTCTGTCAAAAAGAAAAGTAGTAATTCCGCTTTAGGGCGTCAGGAGGGGTATTCCATATTGACCCCGGTTTCCTGATGGCCTTTCGGTTCGCGCAGTCGTTTCCAGCCCTCCTTCAGAAAACCGACTCCGTACCCGGTCAGCTGCACAAAAGCGGCTGCTACACTCAAAAACCCCACTTTCAGGCTTTTTTCCTTCCGGGTCGCATCGATCAGGATCAGCACCGAAAACAGCAGGAGGGCTCCGGTTGCCAGTACGCCCGGCAACTGATGAATGAACCACCAGAAGGGCACCGACATCCAGAAAAGGGTAAAAAGCGCCGGAAAAAGATGAACCAGTTTCAGTTCTGAAGGATAAAACCGGGAGATATTGATCCGCGCCCGGCCAAAAAACCGGAGCTGCCGGAAAAACTGACCGAAGTTCGTCCGGCGTTTGTGGTAGATGAACGCTTCCGGGATCAGGCCGGTTTTGAAGCCGTGGTCGATGATCCGGATGGCGAATTCGATGTCCTCCCCCATCCGGCTGATCCGGTAACCGCCGATGGTTTCGTACACGCTCCGCGACAGCCCCATATTGAAGCTGCGGGGGTGATAATTCCCACCCAGGTTCTTTTTACTACCCCGGATGCCGCCCGTCGTGAAGGGCGAGGTCATCGAATAGCTGATGGCTTTCTGGATGGGCGTAAAATCCGGATGGGCGGCATCCGGCCCCCCGTAGGCATCCAGCCAGGCGGTCTTCAACTGCCGGTCCACAGCCTCGAAATAATGGGGAGGCACCAGCGCGTCGGAATCGAAGATGACGAAATAATCACCGCTGGCCCGCTCGAAACCGTAATTCCGGGTAAAGCCCTGCCCACTGTTCGGCTTGAAAAAATACCGGATATCGAAGGTTTCCCGAAAAGCCGCCACCACGCTCTCCGCCCGCTCGACCGATCCGTCTTCGATGACCAGAATTTCGTCCGGCTTCCGGGTCTGCCGCGACAGACTGTCGAGCAGCTCGCGCAGTTCGTCGGGGCGGTTATAAACCGGAATGATGACGGAATAGCGGATGTTCATTCCCTTAAAGTACTTCCTTCAGCGACTCCTCATTGGCCTGAATGACCTGATCGACCAGATCGTCCGTCAGGGCTACCGATAGAAACAGGCTCTCGAACTGCGAGGGAGCCAGATACACGCCCCGACGGAGCATGGCGTTAAAATACCGCCCGAACAGGGGCAGATCGCAGGTTTTGGCGTGGGCAAAGTCGGAGACCGGCCGGTCGGTCATGAACAGGGTGTACATGGACCCAAGGTGGTTGATGGTGAAATTCAGGCCGAGTTTTTCCAGCGTCTGCCGGAAGCCGCCGACCAGCCGGGAGCCGATTTCTTCGAGCCGGGTATAGACTTCCGGATGGCCGTTCAGATACCGGAGCATGGCCAGCCCGGCCGACATGGCTATGGGGTTCCCCGACAGCGTACCGGCCTGATACACCGGCCCGACCGGCGACACTACCTCCATAATTTCCTTCCGGCCCCCATAGGCACCGACCGGCATACCGCCCCCGATGATCTTTCCCATCGTGGTCAGGTCCGGCCGGATGCCGAACCGCTCCTGCGCCCCTCCTTTCGCCAGCCGGAAGCCGGTCATGACCTCATCGAAAATCAGCAGGATGTCATATCGGTCACAAAGATCGCGCAGGCCCTGAAGGAATCCGGGTTCGGGCAGGACACAGCCCATGTTCCCGACGACGGGTTCCAGAATGACGGCCGCCACCTGGTTGGCGTTGGCCTGGATCAGTTGTTCGACGGCCGCCAGATTGTTGTACGGGGCCGTCAGGGTGTCCAGGGCGGTGGCCCGCGTAACGCCGGGGCTGTCCGGTGTACCCATCGTGATGGCTCCGCTGCCGGCGGCAATCAGAAACGAATCGCCATGACCGTGGTAACAGCCTTCGAATTTGATGATTTTGTCGCGGCCGGTGAAGCCCCGGGCCACACGGATGGCCGCCATGGTGGCTTCCGTGCCGGAATTGACCATCCGGACCATCTCGACGGAGGGCACCATTTCGACGATCAGCTCGGCCATCTCCACCTCCTTCCGGGTTGGTGCCCCGAACGAGAAAGAGTGCCGGATGGCCTCCCGAATGGCTTCTTCGACCGGTTCGAAGGCGTGGCCGAGAATCATCGGCCCCCAGGAGTTGATCAGTTCGATATAGCGGTTGCCGTCTTCGTCAAAAATATAAGGGCCTTTGGCGGATTTGATGAACAGGGGGTTGCCGCCCACCGCCCGAAACGCCCTGACCGGGGAGTTGACGCCACCGGGAATCAGTGTTTTCGCCTTTTCAAATAATTGCTCGCTCAGCGACATGGGAATGATTGAATGATGGAATCATGGAGTGATTGAATTCCATCATTTGATTTGGGTGAATTTTGTGCCGTCAAATTTAACGATGGGAACGACCTGGTTTTCATTTCCGGCGGTATAATCGAAACCGGAAAGCAGAAATCCCTCTTCCGGCGCCCCCCTCATCTGGTTCCGGCCCATCAGTTGACCCCGGTTCCGGGCCAGCGCCCGGCCGAAGAAAAGAAGCATATCATAGCCCTGGTAGGCATAGGTCGACGGAATGATGTTCCGCTGTTCCAGGTACTGCTCGCCGAATTCGTTCAGCTCGGGTCGCTGCGGATCGACAAAATCCGGATACAACAGGTAAAGGTCCGTCCGGGTAAAGGTCGAAAGCGGCTCCTTTTCAAAATCGAAGCCGGAGGAGGTGGCAATTACCGGGACGTTGATTTTCCGTTGAGCCAGCAGTTTAACCAGCTTCGGCCCCATAGACTCATCGCTGAACGCCAGAAAAACGTGGGCGGGTTTGTTCGTCTCCGAAACCCGGATCATTTCCGGGTCCCCAATTTTCAGGGCGTCGATGAGCTGGAAGCCCTGCCGGCGAAGTTCATTCTGGTACAGGGCGGCCAGCGTAGAGTCTTTGCGGCTGGTTCCGAAGTAGACGGCGGCTTTTCGTCCCGGTGACAGGCTTCGGGCAAAATTGGCTGTTTTTACCGCCTGCTGATTCAGGGAGGGGGCGGCCAGAAATGCCAGCGGCTGGTTGGCCACCAGGTCGCTGCTGGTCGAAATCGGATTGACCAGAGGAATGCCGTTCAGGTTCGCGTATTCCATCGCAATGCGGTTCGGCTCGGCGTAGAGCGGACCAATCAGGAGATCGTTCTGGGCAAAACCCGGATTCACGATCAGACCGGTCATTTTGGCCGGGTCGTTATCGACGTCGTACGCAAACAGATTGACGGTGATCCCCTCCGACTGAAGGCGGTTTTTAGCCATCTTCATGCCGTTGTACAGATCAAGCGCGTACTGGTTGGAACGGGCACGCTCCTCCGGATCGAGGTCATTAACCCGGAAAGGAAATAAAACCGCCACGTTAAAATAGCCTTTGTTCCGATTGCGTTCGGGTTTACCCGGAACCGTTGTGCTGCTGGTTTCCACCTCAACCGGTTTTGGCCGGCTGGAGGCCGTCGGGACCCCGAAGCGGTTGGTGAGCCGGTCGGAAAGCTCCAGGTCGGCGGTGGCGGTGGACGACCGCTGGATGAGGTCGATCAGGGCCAGGGCCAGATTCCGGTTGTTCGGGTAGGCCTTCTGCAACTGTTTCAGCCGGTTGAGGTCGGAGATCTGGCTGAAATAATACGGTTCCATGCGATTGATCTCCGTTTTCAGGGACGCATCGGAAATCCGGCTCAGGGCTTCCAGTCCGTCCTCAAACTGGCCGCTTTCCAGACTGGCCGCGGCCAGCAGGTAATGGGCATCGTCCATCTTTTTCCAGTCCGGAAAACGGTCCTTCAGCTGCTTCAGCATCAGCCGGGCCTCCGAATACCGTTTCTGTTTATATTCGGCCAGGGCGTAGTAATAGTGGGCATAAGGGGCAATGCCGCCGTTCTGGCGCTCGGTCAGGGGCGCCAGTTCCGCTTTGGCTTTCGTGTAGTCCCCCTGTTGGATGAACCGGACCGCCGACCGGTACCGCCTTTCGCCGGGGTCGGTCTGGGCCTGAACCATCCCTTCGGCTCCCAGTAGAGCCAGAAGCAGAAACAGGAACCCTGATAAAGTGGTGTGACCAGTAACCTTGTGCATGTGATTCGCTGAAATGGAAGCAGGACAAAACTAACAAAACCAACACGTCTGTGCTGGTTTTGTTAGAACATCTTCTCGAAAACAGGGCGAAATCTCAGGACTTTTTGCTTCGGCGTTTCGCTTCCTCAGCCTGTTTTCTGGCTTCCTCGGCCTGCTGGAGAGAGCGTTGAAGCATATCCTGAAACTTGGATTTCTTTCCTTCACCCCGGACAAACTTTTTCCGGTTTTCTTCGAGAACCGCCTTGAGTTTATCCTCGTCGACAAACCGGCGGATCAGCTGCTGCTGGGTAATCGTGACGACGTTGGACACAAAATAATAGAACGTCAGACCGGCCGGGAAGGAGTTCAGGACGAACATGAACATCAGCGGAAAAATATAGCTGAGGGCCTTCATATTGACCGGACTGCCCGGCTGGGCCGGCGTCATCTGGTTGTTATACCAAGCATACACAAGGCTCGATGCCGTCATCAGCACCGTAAACAGGCTCAGGTGCGACCCGAGGAACGGAACCGTGAACGGAAACCTGATGAATGAGTCGTAGGTGGAAAGGTCGTTCGACCACAGGAAGGATTTCTGCCGCAGTTCGATAAGGTTGGGAAACAGGAAGAACAGCGCCATCAGGATCGGCATGGTCGCCAGAACCGGGATACAGCCGCTGAGCGGGCTGACGCCCACCTGCTGATAGAGCTTCATGGTTTCGGCCTGCTGCTTGGCCATATCGTCACCCACCTTCTCCCGGATGGCGTTCACCTCCGGCCCCAACACCCGCATCTTGGCCATGCTCACGTAGGAGCGGTAGGTCAGCGGGGTCAGGATCAGTTTGACAAAAACCACCAGCGCGATGATCAGGACACCATAGTTTCCGATAAACTGCTCGAAGAGGTTGAACACCGGCACGAAGAAATATTTGTTGACCGGCTTCAGGAAGGCATACCCGAGGTAAACGTTCTGGTCGAATTCGGGGGCCACCTCATCCAGAATCTGGTAGTCGTTGGGACCGAAATAAAACCGGTAACTGCCTTTGCCGGAACTCAGGTCGGCCATCGGCAGCCAGACGTCGGCCACCGCCGTTTTGACGTAGGTCTGGTCTTCGGGATCGACCACGGTTTTCAGATTCGCCTTCGGAAACGGACTGGTCCTGGCAATGAACCCCGCCAAAAAGTATTTGTGCTTGATGGTAAACCAGCGAACCGGTTCTTCGAGCGTCGTCTCCTGATTGCCCGACCCTTCGGTCAGTTTGTCGAAGTTTTCGTCGGCGGTCAGGTAGTTGATGGTGGCCGATTTCCGATTTTCTTCGAGGTCGTTTTCAAACTGCCGCATCCGGTCTTCCCAGATGAAACGAACGTCCTCGTTCCGGACCAGATTCTGCAAACCATTCAGTTTCAGATCATATTCCACCACATACCCTTCGGCCGGGATGGTGTAGGTCTGCTCAATGGACTCCGTCGGTGAAAGGGCCAGCCGGAAGGTAATCCGCTGCGCTCCACCCTGAACGGTGGTGGTCGCCGGCGCGGTGGTCTGAAAATACAGCTTTTCGAGGTTGGTTTTGCCGGTTCGGGTCGGCAGTTCCATCGTCATCCGGCTGCTGTTCTGGTCGATCAGAATCAGCGGTTTCTGATCGTAGGTCTTGTATTTCTTCAGCAATACCTCCTTGACCCGGCCTCCCAGCGTACTGAAAGTCACCCGGATATCCGGGTTCTCCACGACGATGTCACGGCTCTGGCCGGTCGCGGCCGACGCAAAATCGCCGTACAGGGCCCGGGCAGCCGCCGAATCGACGGGGGCATCGGCTTTCCGGGCGGCAGCCGGGGCGGATTTGGTGCTGGTTTTGGCCTGTTCGGGTTTCTTTTCCGGTGCCGGCTTGGGCACCAGCAGTTGATACCCCAGCAGCATTGCCAGAATCAATACAATCCCAATAACTTGATTACGATCCATTTGTCAATTTGAACCGCACCGTCTCCCGACGGTGCGAATAAACGTATAACTGCACAGTCGGGAGACTGTGTTTGAAGAGAACCGCAAAAATACGGCTTTCCCCGGCTTAACCAACATTGGCCGACGTTTCGACCATGCGCTTCTGCTGCGAGTAAACCAGCGACGCCCGCACGAAATGGACGAACAGCGGATGCGGATTCATGACGGTGCTTTTCAACTCCGGGTGGAACTGGACACCCACGAACCAGGGGTGGTTTTTCAGTTCGACGATTTCTACCAGGCCGGTTTCCGGATTGATCCCGCTCGGAATCATGCCTGCCTTTTCAAACCGGGTCAGGTATTCGTTGTTGAACTCATAACGGTGCCGGTGTCGTTCGCTGATCGGGTTCTTCCCGTAAATCTGGGAAGCCATCGAATCCCGCTTCAGTTTGCAGGGGTAGGCGCCCAGCCGCATCGTACCGCCCTTGTTGGTCACCTTCTTCTGGCTCTCCATCATGTCGATAACCCGATGCGGGGTATTTGGGTTCATTTCGGCCGAGTGTGCCTCGTTCAATTCCAGCACATTACGGGCAAATTCGATGCAGGCGCACTGCATGCCAAGACAGATGCCGAAGAACGGAACGCCGTTTTCGCGGGCATACCGAATGGCGTTGATTTTGCCTTCGATGCCCCGCTCTCCGAAACCGGGTGCCACCAGAATACCGTCCAGATCACGTAATTTTTCGGCCACCTGAACGGCGTCGCCGAGCGTTTCGGACTGAATCCACTCGATGTTGACCTTGCATTCGTTCTGGGCCCCGGCATGAATGAAGGCTTCGGCGATGGATTTGTAGGCGTCCCGCAGTTCGACGTACTTCCCGATCAGGCCGATGGTGATGGCATCGGTGGGATTCTTCAGACGGCCCAGAAAGTCCTTCCACGAGTCGAGGTCGGCGTCCTGGTCGTTGTAGATGTCGAGCATATACAGCACCCGCTGGTCGAGTTTCTCCTTCTTCATCAGCAGCGGAACGTCGTAGATGGTTTCGGCGTCGATGGCTTCGATGACCGAGTTGACCTGCACGTTACAGAAGAGAGCGATTTTACGACGGATGTCGGGCGGCAGGGGGTGTTCGGTCCGGCAGACGATGATGTCGGGCTGTACTCCGTTTTCCAGCAGCATCCGGACGGAGTGCTGGGTCGGTTTGGTTTTCAGCTCACCGGCGGAGGCCAGGTACGGCACCAGCGTCAGGTGGATGACCAGCGTATCGGTTTCGCCCAGCTCGAATTTCAACTGGCGGACGGCTTCGACAAACGGGAGCGATTCGATGTCCCCGACGCAGCCCCCGATCTCCGTGATGATGACGTCGTATTCGCCGGTTTCACCCAGCAGGCGGATATTTCGTTTGATCTCGTCGGTAATATGCGGAACCACCTGAACGGTTTTCCCCAGAAAGTCGCCTTTCCGTTCCCGGGTGATGACGTTATTGTAGATGCGGCCCGTGGTGATGTTATTGGCCTGTGAAGTTCCGATGTTCAGGAAACGCTCATAGTGGCCCAGATCGAGGTCCGTTTCAGCTCCATCGTCGGTCACGTAGCATTCGCCGTGTTCATACGGATTCAGCGTACCCGGGTCGATGTTGATGTAGGGGTCGAATTTTTGAATCGTGACCGAGAGGCCGCGAGACTGAAGCAATTTGGCAAGCGAAGAGGCAATGATCCCCTTGCCTAATGATGAAGTTACACCGCCCGTAACGAAAATGTACTTAGCGGTTTTCTGACCGGATTGAGCCATGTCTGAAAACGGAATATCGTTGTTACGGGATGTAAAGGTACGAAGATTTCAGAGGAAAAAGGTAACAACCCGGGGGAAAAAGTTGCCGCCTTCCAATAATCCTCTGAGGCTCACAGCCGCCGTTCAGCTCAGCCGATCCCGGAAGCTTTCGTAACCGTAAGTACGGACGAGCCGGAAGGTTTCATCCTCCTGCCAGATACCAATGGAGGGCAGGTTAACACCGTTAAACGTGGTGGTTTTCACCATCGTGTAATGAATCATATCGTCGAAAATCACCGGGTCTCCGGCCTTCAGGGGGGCATCGAAGGAGTAGTCGCCCATGAAGTCGCCGGCCAGACAGGTCATGCCGCCCAGGCGGTACGTCGGTTTGCCGGCCACCGGTTCGTGGTAGGAGTTCAGAATCCGGGGTTTGTAGGGCATTTCAAGCGTATCCGGCATATGGGCCGCAAAGGAAGAGTCGAGGATAGCGACCTTTATTCCCTGGCTATCAACCACATCCAAAACCGTGGACAGCAGCACGCCCGTCTGCCAGGCAATGGCTGATCCGGGTTCGAGAATCACCTCGACCTGATATTTTTCGCGGAAAGCCCCGAGCAGATCGATCAGATGGCCGGTATTATACCCCTCGCGGGTCATGAGGTGCCCCCCTCCCATGTTGACCCACCGGGCCTGGTGCAGCAGATCGCCAAAGCGGCTTTCGAGCGCTTCGAGCGTCCGCTCCAGCGTATAGGAGTCATTTTCGCAGAGCGTATGGAAATGAATGCCCTCCATGCCTTCGGGCAGGCGGTCGCCGATCAGGTCACGGGTGATGCCCAGCCGGGAACCCGGCACGCAGGGGTTATACATATCGGTCGCCACTTCCGAGTACTGCGGGTTGACCCGGATGCCGCAGGAGACGCCCGAATCCGCCACCCGGTCCCGAAACCGTTCCCATTGGCTCATCGAATTGAAGGTGAGGTGACTGCTTCGCTCCAGCACTTCGTCGAATTCGTCCTCGCGGTAGGCCGGTATGTAGGTGTGGGCCTTCACGCCCATGAACTCGTTCACGAGTTTAATTTCGTTCAGCGAACTGGCCGTAGCTCCGCTGAGATACTGTCTGACCAGCGGAAAAACACTGAACATCGAAAATCCCTTCAGGGCCAGGATGATCTGGATGCCGGCCTGTTTCTGAACCGAGTCGATCAGTTCCAGATTCCGGCGCAGTTTGGCTTCCTCCAGAATGAAGCAGGGCGAGGGAACATTTGAGTACTCAATCATACGGCGCAAAGATAATTGTTGAGTGATAGAATTGTTGAATGATTGAATGGGCTCCGCCAGTTTTAACATTGCGGAGCCCATTCAATCGCTACGGCGAACCGTCATTCAACAATTCTATCACTCAACATTTCCCATTCATTCCATCTGGAACACGATGGGGAGATTATATCTCACCCGCACCGGCCGGCCGGCCTGCTTGCCGGGCTGCCATTTCGGCATTTTCTGGATAACCCGGAGGGCTTCCTCGTCGCACCCGAAGCCGATGCCCTTGATGACGGTGGCCTCCACGATGGAGCCGTCCGTATTGACGATGAACTGCACGAAGACCTTACCGGAAATACCGGCCCGGGAGGCCGCCGGGGGATATTTCAGATTTCTTTCCAGAAACTCCGCGAATTTCGACATTCCGCCCGGAAACATCGGCTGCTGTTCGACGCCGATAAACACCTCGTCCTCCTTGGGTTTGACATCGATGTTTTTCTCGACCGGGGCCGGACCGGCGGTTTCGTTCGGGGCCTCGATTACATCTCCTGCATTAGGATCTCCCTCGACGGTTTTATCGCTGGGGGTGGTTTTTTCGAGGTCGTCGGTCGTCGGAACCACCACTTCCTCCGGTGCGTCGGCCAGCACCTCCGGGGGCAGATACCGGGTCGTCGGCACCTGAACCACCGGTTGCTGGACGGGCGGCAGCACCACCGGCGGTTCTTCCGGCTGCTGAAGCTTCAGGTCTTCCAGAATCACTTCGTTCATGTACTGCTGCGGGTCCTCGGCAGGCTTCAGCCGGTCGTACACGGTGGGAGCAGTCAATCCGGCGGCAAAGAGAAGAATACCGAGCCAGAGCGCCCGTTCCGTATGGCGGGAATACCGTTGGCGGAGATCGTAGGCGCCGTACTGCTTGTTGCGGTTCTCAAAGACGATGTCATTGAGCGTAGGATACCGCAGATCATAGGTCTGTTCCATGGGTTTCAACAGGTATGGTTTGCATACAAATATATATTGGTAAATTATATATACAAGGAAAGTGCTTATTTTTTTACATCCGTTTCTCTCTAACTTTCCGTTCTTTCCCATGACACCATGTTCTCCTTCCTATTCTTTTTGACGAATGACCCTTATATCTCCCGGTTTCGAACGGCTATCCGGTTCCTCCTATTCCTGACGATCGGCCTTTCCGCCGTACAACCGGCATCGGCCCAGAACCGGTCGATCGCCACCTCCCGGCGGTTCCTGGACTCGCTTCAGCGCGACACGTTCCGGTATTTCTGGGAATTGGGCGACAATCCGCATGGCCTGCTTCCGGATCGGCACCCTACGCCTTCCTTTGCCAGTATTGCCGCTACGGGTTTCGGACTGACCGCCTACCTGATCGGCGTCGAGCGGGGATACGTGACCCGTGCCCAGGCCGCCGAACGGGTGGTGCGGACGTTGCGGTTTTTCGCGCGGGCGCCCCAGTCGGCCGATCCGGTCCAATCGACTGGTTTTCGCGGTTTTTTTTACCATTTTCTAGATATGAAAACCGGCCTCCGTTACCGACAGGTGGAGTTGTCGACCATCGATACGGCCCTGCTGCTGGCCGGAATGCTCAGTTGCCAGTCTTACTTCCGCGAAAATTCGACGACGGAAAAAGAAATCCGGTCGCTTACCGATCAGATCTACCGGCGGGTGGAGTGGAAATGGATGCAGGTGCGGTCCCCGTATCTGGCGATGGGCTGGCATCCCGAAAAGGGGGCCATTGACTCGGACTGGAAGGGGTATAACGAAGCGATGATTCTGTACGTGCTGGCGCTGGCTTCACCCACCAACCCGATCGGCGCCGAAGCCTGGTCGTGGTGGACCTCCACCTATGAATGGAAGGATTTTCAAAACATGACTCACGTCAACTTCGACCCGCTGTTCGGCCACCAGTACTCACACATCTGGATCGATTTCCGGGGTATTCAGGATGAATATATGCGCAGGAAAGGCATCGATTACTTCGAGAACAGCCGCCGGGCCACTCTCGCCAACCGGGCTTACTGCATCGAAAATCCGAAGAAGTTCTTGGATTACGGCCCGGATATCTGGGGGCTGACGGCCTGCGACGGCCCAAAAGACACCGTAATCGACGGCCGGGCTTTTTTTTCCTACCGGGCCAGGGGCGCTGCGGCCACCGGAATCGTCGACGACGGTACCATTGCCCCCACGGCGGCCGGCGGTTCGATGCCGTTTGCACCGGAGGAGTGCATCTCCGCCCTGCGGGCCATGAAAACCCGCTATGGTAGCCGAATCTATGGGGAATACGGTTTCAGGGATGCGTTCAATCCCTCCTATCCGAAAGGCTCCGGTACGGACGAAACCGGTTGGTTTGACATCGATTACCTCGGTATCGACAGCGGCCCGATCCTCCTGATGACCGAAAATTACCGAACCAACCTGATCTGGAACCTGATGATGCGCAATCCGACCCTCCGGAAAGGACTCCTGCGGGCAGGGTTTCGGGGAGGTTGGTTAAAGTGAAGTTGAGGAGTCGGGGAGTTTGGGAGTTGAACTGTTACCTGACCCGCTTCGCAACTCCCCAACTCCTCAACGCTTAAATTCCCCGACTATTTCTCCACACTCAACTGCTGCCCCACCTGGTCCTGCACCGGGAGTCCCTGAAGATTCATCTGCTCGATGAACGGATCGGGGTCCATTTCTTCGCAGTTCCAGACGCCGGGCTTCATCCAGACGCCTTTGAGCATCAGCATGGCGCCGATCATGGCCGGAACACCCGTCGTGTAGCTGACGGCCTGGCCGCGCACTTCCCGGTAAGTTTCCGCATGGTTGCAGTTGTTCCAGATGAAGTACGTTTTCTCCTGACGGTCCTTGACGCCCCGGATCTGGCAGCCGATGGAGGTCTGGCCGGTGTAGTTTTCTCCCAGCGTTTCGGGCGCGGGCAGGACGGCTTTCAGAAATTCCAGCGGAACGATATCCATCCCCTGAAACTTCACCGGCTTGATGCTGGTCATTCCCACGTTTTCCAGCACCCGCAGGTGGGTAAGGTATTCCTGCCCGAAGGTCATCCAGAACCGGGCCCGTTTCAGGGTCGGAAAGTTTTTGACGAGCGATTCCAGTTCCTCGTGATAAAGGACATAGGATTCGCGGGGGCCGATTTCGGGGTAGTCGATGGGTTTGTGGATCGACATGGGCGGAATTTCCACCCAGTCGCCGTTTTCCCAGTAGCGACCCGGCTGGGTGATTTCGCGAATGTTGATCTCGGGGTTGAAGTTGGTGGCAAAAGCCTTGCCGTGGCTGCCCGCGTTGCAGTCGATGATGTCGAGGTAGTGCATCTCATCGAACTGGTGTTTGGCGGCATAGGCCGTGAACACCTGGGTTGCTCCGGGATCGAAACCGCAGCCCAGCAGGGCCATGATCCCGGCCATTTCGAACCGCTCCCGGTAGGCCCACTGCCAGCTGTATTCGAATTTGGCGACGTCTTTCGGCTCATAATTGGCCGTGTCGAGGTAATGCACCCCGGTCTCCAGACACGCGTCCATGATCGGGAGGTCCTGATACGGCAGAGCCACATTGATCACCAGCGCCGGCCGGAACTGCTTGATGAGCATGACCAGTTCGGCCACGATGTCGGCATCCACCTGAGCCGTTTTGATTTCGACGCCGTGCATCTCCCGGATCTCGGCGGCAATCCGGTCGCATTTGGAAAGCGTACGGCTGGCGAGCATAATTTCCGTAAAAACATCGGCGTTCATGGCACACTTGTGCGCCACCACACTTCCCACTCCCCCAGCCCCGATAATCAGCACTTTAGCCATTGGTTCTTTCTGATCTTTAAGGATTCGCCAGCCCGACCGGTTCTCCGGAACCGCGGAGGCAACCCGGTTAAACAAATTCGCGCAAAGATAGCTACGTCGGCCGGTTGAAGGGAACCCGGAAGAAAAAAGATTTGATCGGCACAAAATAAAGAAGAAATAAAACCCTTGCCGGTATGCAGGCAATTATTTATATTTGTTAATAAGGCGAGTTAACTCTATAATAATCAACCACTTCGACGTTATGAAACTTAACTGCTCCACCGGTTCGTTCGAACTGCTGATTAAAGGATACGGAAGAAAAAGCACGAACTGGCGGGAGAGGAACAGTCTTCTGTGTGAGTTATCGACTCAATGGCAGGAGGAATCCCATAAACAGTCGGCACCGCTTCATACCTGGGAGATCAATCGCCTGATCAATGGGCTCAAGCTGCTCTGGAAAAGGGCCGTTCCTCATGTGACGCTGACGTTCTCGGAACCCGGCCTGAGCATGGAGGCCGCAGCACTTCCCGATGAGCAGTTTCACCTCCAGATTCAGCTCGA
Source organism: Larkinella soli (assembly GCF_003703975.1). Taxonomy (GTDB): domain Bacteria; phylum Bacteroidota; class Bacteroidia; order Cytophagales; family Spirosomataceae; genus Larkinella; species Larkinella soli. The sequence continues at coordinate 561,672 of NZ_QTJY01000001.1, forward strand.
CCGGGCGATGGCTCCTTCCTGGCATCCCTACCCCGACTTTCCCCTGCTTCTCGACCTGACCCTGACCCGGAATCAGCTGCGTGAAGCCATCCGCGATCTGTCTTTGCAGCTTTCCAGCTATCCTGAACGCTGACCCAATACGGTCTACGGTCTTGCTGCTTAAACCCGGAACGAATTCAACCTCCTCCCAAACAGACCCCAAACTTTATTTGCCCGAGTAGGCGGAACCGATTTGGTATTCCGGCGGTATTTCGTATATTCGTCTGCGTTAACGACCTGTAAACAGGTTACTTCCGTACTGTTGCAAAGGGTATCAGTCCGGAATTCAAGCAATCAGATTCACGCCGTCCGATCGGGCCGCCCACCTTTTTGAAGTTCACCTGGCATTTCAACCAATTATTCGCCTGAATCATGGTTCTGACCGGTCCGCGCAGCCACTTTGAGCTGAACATCCTCGATTACGAATATAAGACAAGCAATCCTATCGATCTCGACCGGAACTGGCTGCTGGTGGGGCTGAGAACCCGTTGGCAGAACCATGAAGCCACCTTTACCGCCCCCCTTCTACTTACCTGGGAGATCGACCTGCTGATCAAGTGGTTATCCTTTATCGGCTCTACCCGGCGGCCGCTGCCCCGGCTGGTGTTTACCGAGCCTTGTCTGAGCTTCGAGTGCCTTTCCGTGGGCAATTCCGAGTTTCTGATTCAGGTCAAGCTGGACTGTGAAGTTTCCCCCTACTGGCACACCGACCTTTCCTCGGCTTTCTGGCTCCCCGTTATACCTACCCTGAATCAGTTAATGGATGCAGTGACCCTGCTAAAGACCCAGATGGAGAAATTTCCGGTGCGGGCCTGAAAAGTGGAGAATATTGCCAAATAACTGCATTATTGATTCAAATTGGAAAAATCCGGTCCCGTCTATCGTTTTAATATGCTTACTTTGTATAATAAGCTTACTAACTACAAAAATAGTAGCCGGATGTATGAAGCACCCCATGCGTCCGACAAAGAAAGGGAACGTAACAAAGAAATGATTGAAGTCCGTAAAAGGAACCGTTCACAGACCATGGAACGTATTCTCCAGGCTGTGGGTGAAGTAATTGCAGAACGCGGTGCCGAACGAGCCGGCATCAATGCCGTTGCCGAAAAGGCCGGCGTCAACAAAGTCCTGATTTATCGCTACTTCGGAGGGTGGGAAGGTTTGATGGAGCAATTCCTGAAGGAAGGCCATTTCCTGACCACTTATAATGAACAGTTTCTTGCCGGCCTCACCGGTCTGAAAACCGAATCCCCCAACGAGGTCTGGGTTCAATATCTGACCGGGCTGATGAAGGAACTCCGGGAACGAAAGCCGGTCCAGGAGCTACTGAAATGGGAGATCAGCAACCCGACCTCCTCCCTGAGCCAGCGGCTGGCGGTGGTTCGGAACGAATCCTACCGCAAAGTGGTGGAACAACTGGTCCAGGACCGCAGGGAGGAAATCGACCCGGTGGTGGCCCTGCTGGTTTCGGGAATCACCCTGCTGCTGTTGATCGGCCCCTCGCACGGAAAAATCATGAACGTGGACCTGAGCGGTGACGAAGGCTGGCAGCGGATCGAATGCGCCATCCGCCGGATCATTGCCGGGTTGCCGGAGGCAGGCAACTAAGCGTTTTCAGCCCCCTGCTGCCTCATCCCGCCTTCATCAACTCCTCTATTTCCTCCGCTTCCAGCGGGATCGACTCCATCAGATCGATGTTGCCGTCTGCCGTAATGAGGATGTTGTTTTCCAGCCGGATCCCAAGACCCTCCTCCCGAATATAGATACCGGGTTCGCAGGTGAAGACCATACCGGGTTCAAATCGCCGGTATTTGTTGCCGACGTCGTGCACGTCGAGGCCGAGAAAGTGCGACGTGCCATGCATGAAATATTTTTTGTACAGCGGAGCATCCGGGTCCTGAAGCGCTACCTTTTTGGCATCCAGCAGCCCCAGTCCAATCAGTTCGGCCTCCATGATCCGGCCGACCTCCTTATGGTAATCATCCCAGATATTTCCCGGAACCAGTAACTTTCTGGCTTCCCTCAATACCCGCAATACGGCATTGTAAACGTCTTTCTGCCGCTTCGTGAACCGACCGCTTACCGGAATGGTCCGGGTCAGGTCGGCGTTCAGATTGCCGTATTCGGCCGCCACATCCAACAGAATCAGGTCGCCCTCCCGGCATTGCTGGTTGTTGGCGACGTAGTGCAGGATGCAGGCATTGGCGCCGGAAGCGATAATCGGCTCATACGCAAAACCGCGTGAACGCTGCCGGAGGAATTCGTGGGCCAGTTCGGCCTCGATCTCGAATTCCCAGACGCCGGGCTTTACGAAACCGAGCAGTCGCCGGAAGCCGTCTTCCGTAATCCGCACCGCTTCTTTCAGCAAATCCAGTTCCTCGGGCTGCTTGATCGCCCGAAGGGTGTGCATCAGCGGAGCCAGCCGTTCCAGGCGGTGCAGGGGATACCGTTCCTTAAACTGCCGGACATACCGCGCATCGCGGGATTCGACTTCCGACGAGTTTCGGGTATGCTCGTTGGAATTCAGGTAAACCTGGTCGGCCTCGAACACCATATTGATGAATACCGACTCGAACTCGTGCGTCCAGTAAATCGAATTTTTCGGGATCCCGGACGTCCGCACAGCCTCCTCTTTGGTCAGCTTGTGGCCTTCCCACGTTTCGATCAGTTCATTGGTTTCCCGCAGAAAAAGCACTTCCCGGAATCGCTCGTCGGGGTGGTTCGGAAACAGCACCAGGACCGTCTCCTCCTGGTCCACGCCGGAAAGGTAAAACAGATCGTTATTTTGCCGGAAGCCCATCGTCCCGTCGGCGTTGGTCGGCATGATATCGTTGGCATTGAGAACCACCATCGACTTCGGCTTCAGAAGGTCGGCCAGGCGCCGGCGGTTCCGGATAAACAGTTCGTTTGGGATCTGTGTGTATTTCATAACTACCGGACAGGAACACGGAATTCGCCGTGTTCCTGTCAAATTTATTGCGTATTTTAGGCGTAAAATTGAAGGTTTCGCTTTAATGAAAAAAATTGTTGCCTTACTTTTTGGATTAACGGTCGGAATCGCCGGTGGAGCCCAGGCTCAATCCAAATACTGGATCAGGCTGAAGGATAAGCCTTCCGCCGGAACTCCTGCCCTTTCTCCCTCCTCCCTGGCCAAACGGCAGTCGCTCGGCCTGCCCGTCGATGAAACCGACCTGCCCCTGAACCCGGCCTACCTTGAAACCCTCCGCGAACAGGGCGTACGCCCTCTCCTGCGTTCGCGCTGGCTCAACGCGGTTTCGGCGGAACTGACCGACGAGCAGACCCGGAAGATCCAATCCCTGGCCTTTGTTCAGGAAATCGTCGCCATCGACCGGAACCTGATCATCAATAGCCTCGACAACGACATCACCAAAACCCAGCTGGCGCCGGTCATGTCCCAGATTCAGGCCGACGTATTCCGGCGGGCCAACCTGACCGCCCGGAATGTTACCATCGGCGTTATTGATGCCGGTTACTTCGGTGCGGATTCGGCCAGCGCCCTGAAACACATCTTCCAGCGGAACGGCATCCGGGCCGTCCGGGATTACGTCAACCCCAGCCGTTCGAGCGACACCTTCTTTCACTCGCTGGAAACGCTCTCCGACTTCCACGGCACCGAGGTGATGGCCGCCATATCGGGCCATGATCCGGGCGAGAACGTTCAGTACGGTCTGGCGACCGAGGCCACCTTTTACCTGGCCCGGACCGACCACGGCGCCCGGGAATTCCGGGGTGAAGAAGACAACTGGGTAGCCGCGATGGAGTGGATGGACAGCCTGGGCGTCCGGATTATCAACACCTCCCTCGGCTACGCCAAAGGCTTTACGAATCCGAAAGAGAATTATCAACCAAGCCAGATGGACGGACATACCAGCCTGATCAGCAAAGCCGCCCAGCTGGCCGCCGACAAAAAAGGCATTTTGGTGATCGTTTCGGCCGGAAACGAGGGCGACGACCGGGCCTGGCGCATCATTTCGACGCCGGCTGACGCGCAGGGCGTGCTGGCCGTCGGAGCCACCAATAACAAACTCTGGAACCGCATCGGGTACAGCAGCATCGGGCCGGAATTTCTTTCCTACCTGAAACCGAACGTGGCCTGTTACTCGCTCTACGGCACCTCGCTTTCGGCACCGGTCATTACCGGCTTTGCCGCCTGTCTGATGCAGGCCAATCCAAAACTTACCAACAAGGAACTGATCAGCATCATCGAAAAATCCTCCCATCTGTATCCGTACGGAAACAATTTCGTCGGTTACGGGGTGCCCCAGGCTTCCCGGGCGCTGGCACTGGCGAAAGGCCAGACCCTGCCCGCCACCTCCCGAACCATCAGGGCCACCGGGAAAACGTACACCCTCAGCCTGACGGAACATTCCGACGCCATGGTGTCCATTTTTCATAAAAGAGACGGAATGCGGGTCCTCCAGCAGGAAGCAGGCCGGGTTCAGGACGGCAAGCTGATCCTGCGCCGGAACCACGACGAAAAACAGACGACGGTCGACCTGAAAAAGGAAGTAATCGAGGTAATCTGGGAATGAGAAATAGGGTCGAAAGGTAAGGATTTACAGGACCTTACCTTTCGAAAGGAATTGCTTCACGTAATCGTCAATCCCCTCTTCCAGCGAATGAAAAGGCTTTGAATAGCCGATGGAGCGGAGTTTGCTCATGTTGGCCTGGGTGAAGTACTGGTATTTGTCGCGGATGTCCTCGGGGGTGTCGATGAAGTCGATCTGGGGAGTGACGCCCATCGCGTGAAAGGTGTTGGTGGCCAGATCGAGGAAGGTACGGGCCTTGCCGCTGCCGAGGTTGTAGATACCGGAATTTCGTCGCTGGTGCATCAGAAACAGGCAGACATCCACCACATCCTTCACGTAAATAAAATCCCGCATCTGTTCACCGTCGCGGAAATCCGGGTGGTGCGAGCGGAATAAGCGCATCCGGCCGGTCTGGCTAATCTGGCAGAAGGCGTGGTAAATCACCGACGCCATACGGCTTTTATGGTATTCGTTGGGCCCGTATACGTTAAAAAATTTAAGGCCGGCCCAGAAGAAGGGCCGTTGCGGCTGTTCCAGCACCCAGTTGTCGAATTCATTTTTGGAGTCGCCGTAGGGGTTCAGCGGCTTCAGCTGCGGAATCAGCGATTCATTGTCGTCATAGCCCAGTTCGCCCAGACCGTAGGTGGCGGCCGAGGAGGCATAGACCAGCGGAATCTGGTAGGCGATGCATTTTTCCCAGATTTTCTTCGAATAGTCGACGTTCAGGTGTTCAAATATCCGGCGGTCGAACTCGGTCGTGTCCGTCCTGGCACCGATATGAAACAGAAACTCGACCTCGTGATAATTGGAATCCAGCCACTCAAAAAACTCTTCCCGGTCTACCCGTTCGTGAATGCGTTTTCCTTCGAGATTATGGAGTTTTTCCGGACGTGAAAAGTCATCGACGGCAATAATAACATTGAAATTTTCCTGATTCAGCTTTGAAATCAGGCAGCTCCCGATGAAGCCGGCTGCGCCCGTAACAATAATCATACTCTGTAGAAGTGAGCAACGATTGTTTTAGGTAAATAAAAACAGGTAGGTTGGCAAGAGTAAACTGGCTGTAAAGTTACATCTTATCCCTGCAGGAACCTATCCACCATTTAAGGAAAAAATTGCAATATTCTAATTCCACCCTTCGTCTGTTTTCATGCGCAGGTCTTCGGTTTTCAGGGAATTAATCTTCCGGCTTACGCATCTTTTCGGTAGATTTTTGTTAAACGAAGGAAGACCGTAATTTTGCAGACAAATTCAGGACGGGACGGCCCGAAGCCGCCGACCTGCCGAAGCAATGGTATACATTAGCAGAAAAGAACATTTTAATGCGGCCCACCGGCTTTACAACCCGCTGTGGTCGGAGGAGAAGAATCAGGAAGTCTTCGGACCCTGTGCCAATATCAACTGGCACGGCCATAACTTTGAACTGATTGTCACCGTTAAGGGCCAACCCAACCCGGATACGGGCTTTGTGATCGACCTCAAACTGCTGGGCGACATCATCAAACGGGAAATCATCGAGAAAGTAGATCATAAAAACCTGAACCTCGACGTCGATTTCATGCACGGCAAAATGGCCAGCTGTGAGATCTTCGTCGTCGAAATCTGGAAGATTCTCGAAAAGACTCTCGAAGCGGTCACCGAAGCCCGGCTGCATCAGATCCGGCTTTACGAAACCCCCAGGAATTACGTCGATTATTTTGGCGAATAATCCGGATGACCTACTACCTCATAGCCGGAGAACGGTCCGGCGACCTTCACGGCGGCAATTTGATCCGGGCCATCCGGCATCATGACCCCGAAGCCCGGTTTCGGGCCTGGGGTGGGGAGCAGATGGAGGAGGCCGGCGCCACGCTGGTCCGCCATTATCGCGAAATGGCCTTCATGGGCTTTCTGGAGGTCGTTCAGAATCTGGGAACCATCCGGAAAAATCTGAACGACTGCCGGAAAGATCTTCTGGAAAGCCGGCCGGATGTTCTGATCCTGATTGATTATGCCGGATTTAACCTCCGGATGGCCCGGTTCGCCAAACGGCAGGGTATCCGGGTTTTTTATTACATCTCCCCAAAGGTCTGGGCCTGGAACCAGAAACGCGCCCTCAAAATCAAGGCAACCGTCGACCGGATGTTCGTCATCCTGCCGTTCGAGGTCGATTTCTACCGCCGGTTCGATTATCAGGTCGATTACGTGGGCAATCCCCTGATGGACGCCATTGCGGCCTTTCGGCCCGACCCTCGGTTTCTGCCGGAAACCGGTCTTGCCGCAGACGGAAAGCCGATCGTTGCCCTGCTTCCGGGAAGCCGCCGGCAGGAGGTGACCGGGATCCTGCCGGTAATGCTCGCTGCCTCCAGGCAATTTCCTGACTATCAGTTTATCGTGGCCGGCGTCAGCAATCTGCCCCGTTCTTTGTACGACCCGCTTCTGGCCGGCTATCCGGATGTTCCGCTGGTCATCGATAAAACCTACGATCTGCTGACGGTTTCGACAGCCGCCCTGGTGACTTCCGGGACGGCCACTCTGGAAACCGCCCTGCTGAATATTCCCGAGGTAGTCTGCTACCGGACGTCCTGGATCTCATTTCAGATCGCGAGCCGGCTGATAGCGGTTTCCTACATCTCCCTCGTCAACCTTATTCTGGACCGGGAAGCCGTCCGGGAACTGACGCAAGAGGGTCTGTCTCCCGAAAATGCAACCGTGGAGCTGAAGAAGATTTTGCCCGGAGGGCCGGAACGGGAACGCCAGCTGACCGATTATGCCGAGTTGCAGAAAAAAGTCGGCGGGCCGGGAGCATCCGAACGGGCCGGGATCCTGATGGTAAACCACCTGAAAGAATTAAAAAGGGATACGCCGGTCAACCGATGATACCGGTTTCTTCATACCGTTTCAGCCAGTCTTTCCGTTTGCCCTGAATGGAGCTGAAAAACGCGTAGATGGGTCGCATATCGGTCTCAAAATCACCGGTCATGTACATCGGTTCGCTCAGGATAACCGACTTTCGGGGATAATCCACCCCGACCAGAATCAGGGGTACGCCGGACTTCAGTGCGATGTAGTAAAAGCCGGTTTTCAACTTCTGCACGTTGCTGCGGGTTCCTTCCGGCGTAATGCAGATATGCAGCCGGTCGGTTTGCTGAAGGACGTCGACCACCACATCCACCATATTGGTGGCCCGGCTCCGATCGACAGGCTTACCGCCCAGGGCTACAAAAAACCAACCCGAATACCATTTGAACAGCTCTTTTTTGGCCAGGTACCGAATCCAGATGCGGGTTTCGGCCCGGGCACCCACCCCAACCAGAAAATCCCAGTTGGAATTATGCGGTGCGAGGGTCCAGATGCCCTTCGGAATGTCGGGTACAGGACCGATAAGCTTCCATCCGGCCAGTCTGTACACCCATCTTGCAAAAGCGCTGAACATACGTTTACGATCCGGCCGGCGGCCGGCGGTTTATCTGGATGTCAACCCGTTACGAACGGTTTCGGACTGAAACACAGGATAAAGATAAGTAATGCCAACCATCCCAGCACTTTTCGGGTCGGATCGAGCGGTTTTTCATCCATCGTCTCCGGGTGGTAAACCCCCAGGAACCGGCCCAGGATCAGGATAAACAGCAGAAAACCGGGGTATCCTTCGGCGGTGGGCCAGATCAGCGACACCACAAACTGTCCGGCCACGACGCTCAGCGCTAGCAGCAATGCCGTGGTCCGGTTGTCGTTGATGCGCTGAAAGGAAATATAAAGGGCCAGGATGTAGAGTCCCAGATTTCCCAGTTGGTTGAGGTAATCGAAATCCCCGGTCAAAGCAAAATCGGCGGGTTTGAAGAACCCCAGTCCGGCATAAAACGCAAAACCGACCAACAGAACCGGGGCCACCGTCTGGAAAGCCCGCCGGCCGATCAGCCCGTAGAGAATATGCCCTCCGTCAAGCTGTCCGATGGGAATCAGGTTCAGCGAGGTGAAGAACAGGGCAAAATAGCCGGCAAGGAGGTACGGATAATGAAATATCTCGTATTTGTGCGGAAGCCGGGCCGGGTCGGCCACATAGGTTTTGAAGAACCAGAAGATGGCGTTGTCCCCGAGGGTAAACCGTTCACCGGACGGGATGTTATTATAGGCGAGCCGGGCGAATCCGAGACCAAACTTCTTGTATTCGGGATGAATAGTGAAAATGTACTCCGGGGGCGGCAGGTGGGTAAAACCGTACCACAGTACGACCAGCGCCAGCACGAACCCGGCCAGCGGCCCGGCTATGCCGATGTCGAAGTATTTTTTCCGGCTGCTGACGTAATCCTTTATGCGAATGAAGGCGCCCAGGGTTCCGAGGCTCTGGCCGACACCGAACCAGAGCGGAATATAATACGGCAGGGTAACCCGGACCTGATGGTACCGGGCGGTAAAATAGTGACCGAACTCATGAACCGTAAGGATCGCCAGAAAGGGAACCGAATAGTGCAGCCCATTCCGGATTTCCGCCCAGCCGAGCCCGGAGTTAACATCCAGAAACAGCCGTCCGTACATCCATTCCGTGCCGGCCACCGTCGTACTGACCAGGGTCAGCAGGAACAGACTACCCTGAATAAGGTACGTTCTGGCTCGCGGATTCATCACGCAGATAATCGAGGATCGTCAGTGGGGGCTGCACCTGAACGGCCTTGATTCCCAGTTCGGCGGCCGCCCGGATGTTGTGCGGGTTGTCGTCCAGGAACACCGTTTCTTCCGCCTTCAGACCGGCCGTTTCCAGAACGTGGTTGTAGATCTCCGGTGACGGTTTTGCCAGCCTTACCTCATAGGAATAATACACTTTCTCGAAAAGTTCTTCGAGAGTCGGCTGGCCCAGTTCGCTCAGGATCTGATTGACCCGCACAATGTGAATCCGGCTGGTGTTGCTGAGGAGAAAGAGCCGGTAGCGTTCCCGAAGCTCCAGGATCCGCTGGACCCGTTCGACGGGTAGTTCCAGCAGGACGGTATTCCAGGCGGTGTCGATGACCTCGTCGGCCCAGGAGTCGTTTTTCAGCAGGTCACGGACGTGCCGTCGGAAAGCGGCATCGTCGATCAGTCCGGTTTCGTACTGAAGCGTCAGCCCGTGGTCGCGCCAGAGGTTCTCCACCTCCTCTTCGCTCAGGCCGGAAAGCGTGGCGAAGTTGCGGATCGGTCCCCGGAGGTCGATCGGTATGATGACGTCACCCAGGTCAAAAATGATGTTCTTAATTTCAGGTTGCAGTACGCTTGACATATTCTGTTCGCAGGTTATTCGACAACGACGCCCATCGAGCAGAACTTGTCGATCCGCTGCGAGACGCGTTCTTCGGGGGAGAGCCGGTTCAGTTCCTCCAGCGTATGAAGAATTACCTCTTTCATGTGCCGGGCCATTTCGGCATGATCGGCATGGGCTCCGCCCACCGGTTCCTCGACGATGCCGTCGACCAGCCCGTATTTCTCCATATCCCGGGCCGACAGTTTCATGGCTTCGGCGGCCTGTTCCTTGTAATCCCAGCTACGCCAGAGGATGGTCGAACAGTTTTCGGGGGAGATGACCGAATACCAGGTATTTTCCAGCATCAGAACGCGGTCGCCAATGGCGATACCAAGCGCGCCCCCCGAGGCCCCTTCCCCGATGATGATACAGATCACGGGTACTTTCAGGGAGAACATTTCTTTCAGGTTCCGGGCAATGGCCTCGCCCTGACCCCGTTCTTCGGCTTCCAGACCGGGAAAGGCCCCCGGGGTGTCAATCATGGTAATGATCGGCTTGTTGAATTTCTCGGCCAGCTTCATCAGCCGGAGGGCTTTCCGGTATCCTTCCGGATTCGCCATCCCGAAGTTGCGCTGCTGCCGCTGTTTGGTATTCCGGCCCTTCTGTGTTCCAAGGATCATGACCGTTTGCCCGCCCAGTTCGGCAAAACCGCCCACCATGGCCGGATCGTCGCGAACTGCACGGTCGCCGTGCAGTTCGATGAACTGGTCGCACATCAGGGAAATATAATCGAGGGTATAGGGACGGTCCGGATGGCGGGAGAGCTGAACCCGCTGCCACCGGGTGAGATTTTCAAATATCTCCTTCCGGAGCTTGCTGATACTGACTTCCAGCGATGCGACCGCTTCGCTGACATCCACATTGCTGCTTTCCGCCAGTTTTTTCATTTCTACCAGTCTTGCTTCCAAATCGGCAATCGGTCTTTCGAAATCCAGATACGTCCTCATTCAAAAATCGGTTCACAGGCGAAGGCAATCTGCCCATAGCAGATCACCTGCCCCTATTTCGGTTGGCAAAGTTAGCGGAAAATCCGGTTTGGCAACCCTCCCCTGATCACAACTCGTACGTCTGTCCCTTTTTCGGAATTTCGACCTCCGGAAACCCTTCTTCGACCAGTGTCTGCTGGAAGGCGGACATGCTCGTGAATTCTCCGTGGACCAGGAATACCTTTTTCAGCCGGTCGGGTGTCTGCTGCTTGACGAACCGCAGCAGGTCGTCACGGTCGCCGTGGCCGCTGAATACGTCGGTGCGTTCCACCCTGGCCATGACGGGCAGATCCTTGCCCTTGACGGAGATGGTCGGCTGTCCGTTGAGCAGCCGCCAGCCCAGCGTTCCCTCGGCGCAGTAGCCGATGATCAGGATCGTGCAGTACGGATTACTGATGTTGGTGGCGACGTGGTGTTCGACGCGCCCGCCCTGGACCATCCCCGAAGAGGAAATGATGATGCACGGCTGGTTATAATTGGAAACTTCCTTGCTGGCCTTCGAAGATTCGAGGTACTCGAAGTTTTCGAAATCGAACAGCGATTCATTTTCCTCGAAGTAAGTTTTGGCCTCCTTGTTCAGAATCCGCAGGTTTTTCTGGTAGACTTTCGTGCTTTCCAGCGCCAGCGGGCTGTCCGAGAAGACCTTGATCGGAGGAAATCCCTGTTCGGTATACAGCCGGTTGAGGGTATAGAGCAGCGCCTGGGTCCGGCCGACCGAAAAGGAAGGTATGATCAGGCGTCCGGGAATGTCGATGCAGGTCCGGCGGATGACGTCGGCCAGAACGGCTTCGGGTGCCTGCGCATCGATATGGAGCCGGTTGCCGTAGGTGGATTCGCAGATCAGATAATCTACCGGCGGAATCGTTTCCGGATCGCTCAGGAGCGGATAATTTTTCCGCCCGATATCACCCGAGAAACAGATGGTTTTCTTCTGGCCGTTTTCGTAAACGCTGATCAGGATGTGGGCCGCACCGAGCAGGTGGCCCGCCGGAATAAACGTAACCTCCACATTGTCGGCCAGCTTGAATTTCCGGTTAAACTGAATCGGAACGACGTTCGCCATGGATTCCCGAACCTGTTTTTCCAGAAAAAGATCTTTCTGCAATTCCGCCAGCCGCTTCCGGACGCGCTGTTTTTTGCTTTTGCCGAGTTCGTTCAGGCGTTTCAGATTCAGCGAAGCCGCATCCTGAAGCAGGAGATTCGTCAGGGCGAAGGTCGGTTCCGTACAGAGGATCTGGCCTTCATAACCCTCCCGATAGAGGTTCGGGATGTTTCCGCTATGATCGATGTGCGCGTGGGTCAGTAACACTACGTTAATACCGGAGGCTTCAAACGGAAAAAACCCGGTATCAGATTTCTGGGGCTGGCCTTCCTGACCATTTTGAGCAGACTTACTATCCAGATCGGACCCACAATCGATCAGAATTCTGTAGTCATCGTCGGTTTCCAGGAGAAACATACTGCCGGTCACCTGTCTGGCCGCCCCCCAAAAAGTTAACTTCATTCGATTCTATTGATGCCTTGATTAAAGTGATTTTTCAAGTTCGTGATGAACGGAAAGAGGCTCCAAAAGCCCAATTTTTCCGGTAGAACAACAGAGAAGAGCGTAAAATTCAGACTTCCTATTGCAATAATACGGGATAGAAGGTTCTAATACACCATCGGTTCCTATTTACCTCTTTTCAGGAAACCGATTTTAAATTGAGGTGTTTGGGATTCCGCATTTTCTATGAGGACACTTTCTTTTTGAAAGCGAATCGATTGACCGGTTGAAGCATGGCTTTGGAAAAATAAACGATTTATTTTTCTTCCGGCCAACCCTGGGATCGGCCGCTTTTCCGGCAAAAAGCCATTGATTTCGCTCTGAATGATTTTTCAAACGCCTACCTTTACGGATGGATTCGTTTCCCGGTTTTCCGGACCGGTTTCCAACGGGTTCAGGTTCCGCAATCCAACAGTGTATCCTATGGCCCGATTTTCCATCGGTTTGTTTCTTTTTTTCCTAAGCTTGCAGCCGGTTTTTGCCCAGCCGGCCGATTCCCTGTCCATCGAACGGCTGAAGGAAACGGCCAGTCAGCTGCAGAACAGCCCCCTGGTCCGGAACGGCACCGTGGCATTGTCGGTCCGGCGGGTTCGGGACGGCAGCCCGCTGGTCGAATTTAATGCCGGCCTGAGTCTGCCTTCCGCATCGACCCTGAAACTGGTGACGACGGCCACCGCCCTGGTGGTTCTCGGCGACAACTTTACCTACCGGACGATTCTGGAGTATGACGGCACCCTGCGCGACAGCGTCCTGACCGGCAACCTATACATAAGGGGTTCCGGAGATCCTTCGCTCGGCAGCAGCCGGTTCGCCGAATTCGCGGACGCTCCCACCCTGCTGCGTACCTGGACCGATGCCGTCCGGACCGCCGGAATAAAACGCATTCAGGGTTCCGTCGTCGGGGATGCTTCGGCCGTGCAGACCCTTCCCATTCCGGACACCTGGGTCTGGGGAGACATCGGAAACTACTATGGAGCCGGTCTAAGCGGCCTGAATTTTAACGAAAACCTTTACCGGGCGGTTTTCCAGCCGGCCCGGGCGGTGGGCCAGCCGGCCCGTTTACTCCGAACCGAACCCGCCACCCCGTTTCTCTCCATGCAGAACCGGGTCCGGACGGGTCCGTCGGGGTCGGGAGACGAGGTCATCATTTACAATGCTCCCTTTACCTCCCAGGTCTTTCTGGAAGGCACGGTTCCGGCGGGTCCCAGCGAATTTGGGGTGAAAGGTTCGCTGCCTGACCCGGCCTTTTTCACGGCCTTTGCGCTTCACGAGTACTTGAATCGAAACGGCGTTCCCGTCAGTTCACCCCCTCAGGCCCTGGGGCCCGGCCGGACTGTCGAAGGTACGGTGCCGGAGGCAAATTCAGGTAACCCACCCGGCCGGACCACGATTCATCTCCATACCTCGGTACCGCTGTCGGAACTGGTACGCCTGACGAACCATCAAAGCATCAATCTGTATGCGGAAGCTCTGCTGATCACCGCAGGCAGCGCCATGGCGAAAGGGTCGTTAAAAACGAGTCAGGCCCTTCAACGGGAGGTTCAGTTATGGCAGGGTAAAGGTTTGGATATCAGCGGGTTTCGACCTAAAGATGGAAGCGGTCTTTCGCCCGTCGGTGCCCTCACGGCGGCTAACCTGACGGGTATCCTGGCGGCCATGTCGAAGGAGAAAACCTTCCTGCCCTTCTACGAAAGCATTCCGGTCGTGGGTGAATCCGGGACGGTAAAAAGCCTGGGCAAGGGCACGGCTGCTTCCGGAAATATACGGGCCAAAAGCGGCACCATCGAGGGGGTGCGGGCGTATGCCGGATATGCTACCTCGGCCGACGGCGAACTGCTTGGTTTCACCGTCATCGTCAACAAATACCAACCCGGTTCTTTAAAAGGCGTTATGGGCTACCTGGAAAAAATAATGGCTCAGCTGACGGCGCTTAACGCCTACCCGTAAACGGAGCCGGAAAGGTTTTGACGGCTTAATTACCGTCCCGTCCGCAGGTTTTTACAACATTGAACCAGTATTCGCCGATGGTCTGGGTCACGTCCATTAACCTCTGGAAGGAAGTCGGTTTGGTGATGAAACTGTTGGCGCCCCAGAAATAGGAATTTTCAATATCGTCCCGCGCATCCGAGGTGGTCAGCACGACGACCGGGATGTGGCGGAGGTTACGATCCAGTTTGATTTCCTGCAGGGCTTCTCTGCCGTCCTTTTTGGGCATATTGAGGTCAAGCAGAATCAGTTCGGGGAGCGGATGCCCGGCCGTCTCATACCGCCCGGTTTTCTGAAGGTATTCCATCAACTCTTCGCCATCCTCAACAAAAATCATTTCACTGACGGGAAACTGCTGACGGAAGGCTTCTCGGGTCAGGAAGCGGTCATCCTCATCGTCATCCGCCAATAAGATATGTATTGTTTTCGAGGGGTGCTGTGTTGTCATGTACAGACTGAATTTGCTTTTCGGGTAAGACAATGATGAACTGAGTGCCTATACCAGGCTTGCTGCGGGCCGTGATGTACCCTTTGTGGTAATTGACGATACGCTTACAGATTGCCAGGCCGATACCGGTTCCTTCATAGGCACTTTTTCCGTGTAAGCGCTGGAAGATTTTAAAGATGTGATCGATGTATTTTTCGTCAAAACCAATGCCTTTGTCTTCAATCGTAATCCTATAATACTTTTTACCTGAAATCAGTTCCTCATATTCCTCCCCCCCGACGAATTCCCCCCGGATCGAAATTTCCGCCGGCTGATTGGGTTTGGTGAACTTCAGGGCGTTGGAAATCAGGTTGGAAAACAGGGGATCCATCTGGCTGTGTACCGCATCGATGACCTCCAGATTTCCGATGGAGATCTCCGCGCCATGGGCCCTGATCTTCAACTCCTGATCGTTCAGGACCCCCTGCACTACCTCCGAAAGCCGCACCGGGCGGAACGGTTCTTTTTTGCTGGAGATCCGGGAGAAATTGAGCAGGTCCTTGATCATTTTCGACATTCGCTCCGCCGATTGAAGGATTTTATCCAGATAGACGCTCCCTTCCTGGTTCAGCTGGGCCGAATGGCGGTCCCGAAGCAGATACCCGAACGACTGAATCTTGCGGAGCGGCTCCTGCATATCGTGGGAGGCCACAAAAGCGAACCGTTCGAGTTCCTCGTTGGAAATTTCCAGCAGGCGGATCTTTTCCTGAAGTTCATCCTCGTAGGCCCGAAGCTGGTCTTCGGTTTTTTGCCGGGAATTGAGTTCGTTTTCAAGCAGATTGTACGATACCAGCAGGGTGACCAGGGTCAGCAGAGAAAGAATGAAAATGATGTAAATCGTCTTCCGGTACGACTGCTTGGCTTCCAGCGTATGCTCGCGAAGCAGCCCCTGCTCCAGTTCACTCATTTTTTCGATGGTGTTCCTGACCAGGTCCATCCTCGTATTTGTGGACAGCATGAAGGCGCGGGCAATGGAAGCCGGAACCTTGTTTTCAACGGCCCCAATCTGCCGCTTCACCGAACTGATCGTCCGATCGATCAGGGAGGTTAGGGAATCGGCATTCGCCATCTGGGCCGGATTTTTAGCCACGGCCGTCCGAATGCCTTCCAGTTCGGCTGAAAGCAGGGGGAGTGCTTTCTGGTACTCCTTCAGATAGAGAGGATCGCCCTTCGAAGCCGAATATCCTCGCGCTCCGGTTTCGATATCGGTCAGCAGGGATTGAAGCCGGCTCAGCCGGTTCGTGATCTCATACGTTCTTTCTATTTCCTTGCTTTCCTGGCCGTACTGGTTGTAACTATACAGGGTCAGAGCAAAGCCAAGCGCAATCAGAAACAGTGCGGTAATAAAACCGAAAGTGATTCGCTTACGGACGGCGGTGGGCAGAACGGCTCTGATACCTCTCATATCGTATACTAGGTCATGCGAATATAGCGGATTTCCTCAGGGTTTGCGCAGGGAACCTTTTCAGCTTAGGAACTGGACCCTTTCACTGAATTAACGGATGGTTTCTACCGTCAGATTATGGTTGGTATAAATGCAGATATCAGCGGCAATATGCAGACTTTCCCGGACCATTTCCTCCGCCGTCAGCTGAGGTGCGTGTTTTTTCAGGGCTACGGCGGCCGACTGGGCAAACATGCTTCCCGACCCGATGGCCGCAATCTGGTTGTCCGGCTCCAGCACATCCCCGGTTCCGGAGATAATCAGCATATCTTCCTTATTGGCGACGATGAGCATGGCTTCGAGCCGCCGGAGATACCGGTCGGTGCGCCAGTCTTTCGCCAGCTCGATGGCCGCCCGCTTCAGGTTACCACCATATCCGTTGAGTTTTTCTTCAAACCGTTCGATCAGCGTGAAAGCATCGGCGGTGGAACCGGCAAAACCCGCCAGAACTTTCCCGCCCATCAGGCTCCGCACTTTGCGAACGTTGCTTTTGGCGACCGTATTGCCCATCGTGGCCTGGCCGTCCGCTCCAAGAGCGATTTCCCCGTTATGAAGAATGCCGACGACGGTTGTTGCGTGTATTTTCATGGATAGTAAATGTTAATCGCCGGTCTGCCAAGCAAATAGGTCAGAAGGAACCCTGTCTTTCAAACGGCGTCCCTCCTGACCTACCTGAATTTGCGAACGGGCCTGAATGCAATGACTGATTAAACCAGCATCTTCATCGGATCTTCGAGGAACCCTTTGAACGTCTGCAGGAAGGCGGCTCCCAGTGCCCCGTCGACGACGCGGTGGTCGCAGGAAAGCGTCACC
Organism: Larkinella soli; assembly: GCF_003703975.1. Taxonomy (GTDB): domain Bacteria; phylum Bacteroidota; class Bacteroidia; order Cytophagales; family Spirosomataceae; genus Larkinella; species Larkinella soli. The sequence continues at coordinate 578,771 of NZ_QTJY01000001.1, forward strand.
TTCATCACGCTGACGGGTTTGGCGACTTCGCCCTCGAACCGAACCGACTGCCGGATCGCTCCGACGGCCATGATGCAGGAATCAGGCGGGTTGATGATCGCCGTAAATTCTTCAATGCCGAACATCCCAAGGTTGGAAATCGAGAAGGTGCTGCCTTCCCAGTCTTTGGGCTGAAGCTTGCGATCCTTGGCTTTTCCGGCCAGATCCTTCACCTCGGCCGCGATGGTCGACAGGGTCTTCTGGTCGGCATTCCGGACCACCGGCACCAGGAGGCCTTCATCGATGGCCACCGCCACCCCGACGTTGACGTACCCGTACCGCCGGATTTTATCGCCCAGCCACGAAGCGTTGACGGCGGGGTGCTGCTTCAGGGCAAGGGCCGCTGCCTTGATGACGAAATCGTTGAAGGAAATTTTGACCGGGCTGACCTCGTTGACCTTTCCGCGCAGTTCGACGGCCTTGTCCATATTGATCTCCATCGTCAGGTAGAAATGCGGAGAGGTATACATACTCTCCGACAGACGCCGGGCGATGGTTTTCCGCATCTGACTGACCGGAATATCCTCGTACTGGCCTCCGGCCGGTACAGGCTGCGGAGCCGGGGCAGGCGCTGGTGCCGACGGGGCTGCGGGCTGGCCGGCAGGTTGCGGAGCGGCCGCCGGTTTGGCCTGGGGCTGGAAGCTCTCCACATCCTTTTTCACGATCCGGCCCTCGGGACCGGAGCCGGGCACTTCGGCAATATTGATTCCTTTTTCCTCCGCAATGCGTTTGGCCAGGGGCGAAGCGAAGACGCGGCCATCATGACCGTTGGCGGACGCGGTTTCAGCCTGGTGAGCGGCCTGAGGGGCGGCTTCCTGCGCCGGTGCCGGTTGGGGCTGGGCTGCCGGAGCCGGCTGACCACCACCCTGAATCAGCACCTTGAAATCGGCCCCTTTTTCACCGACCACGGCGATCACTTCGTCTACGGCGACAGCCTGACCTTCCTTCACGCCGATGTAGAGGAGTGTTCCCTCTTCGTAGGCTTCCAGATCCATGGTCGCCTTATCGGTTTCGACTTCGGCCAGCACATCGCCGGCTTTCACCGTATCGCCTTCCTTTTTATTCCAGGCCACGATGGTGCCTTCCGTCATGGTATCGCTCATCTTCGGCATCCGGATCACCGATGCGTTGACGTTCGGAGCGGGGGCGGCTGAAACGGCCTGGGGAGCGGGTGTCTGCGAGGTAACCTGGGAGGTATCGGCCCCGTTCGGGCTGGGGACTGGACCGGCCGGCTTTTCGGCAGGGGCTTCGGCTTTGCCGTTTCCGTTGGAGGAACCACCCCCTTCCAGCAGCGGTTTATAATCTTCACCGGCCTTCCCGATCACGGCGATCACGCCGTCGATGGGTACGGCCTGCCCTTTTTCCACACCGATGTACAGCAAGGTTCCTTCTTCGTAGGCTTCCAGATCCATGGTCGCCTTATCGGTTTCGACTTCGGCCAGCACATCGCCTGACTTGACCGTGTCACCCACTTTTTTATGCCATTCAGCGATGACACCCTCGGTCATGGTGTCGCTCATCTTCGGCATTCGGATTAATTCTGCCATATGCGGTTTTGATGCGAGAAATTCTGTAGTTCTACTTCAAGTGTCCAAAATTAGGGGAAACCATGTAAAGTTGGTTACCTCGGGACGAAGTTTCCAAATCCCGCCCTTGCAAGGCCCTGACTTCGGGATCGAACCGGGCAGAATCAGCGGTCCAGCGCCTGAACCTGTTTCAGGTATTCGGCCGGAAGCAGGGCCCGCTGGGTCAGCGTTCGCAGCTGAAGGCGGTTCAGCAGTTTGTATAACCAAACGGTATAGGCCAGCAACGGTTTTTCGGGAAGTGGCAGCAGGTTCTTCACGGCGGCCGGCACCAGAATGGCCTGGGCCTGCAACAGGAGATCATACCGCCAGTTTCCCAGTTCTTCCCGATACCGCCGAAAAAGTTCATCGGTATAAGGGCTTCGAACCAGGTCACGGTCCAGGTGAGTCTGCCGGTCGGGGAGCCATTCCGTAAAGGTTGCCGGAAGGTCCGGGATTCCCATGCCTTCCCCGACCCGCCGGAACACGTCGAAAAGCTCGCGGTGCTCCGGCTGCGTCAGCGGTCGATGCAGCAGTTCAAAGGCCCGGGCGGAATAATCGATGAGCATATACAGGACGTCCCGGTAGGCCCAGTCCGGAATGTGGTCGCCCCGGCTTTTCTCGACTCCTGCATGAATGGCCCGCATCCGGCCGATGGCCTCCATGGCCTTTTCCTGCGGCATGAAAACGATTTCCTGCGCATATTTCACCGTGGAAAACAACCGGCCGATCGGGTCGGCGGGCAGCTTCCCGGTAAAAAACAGCCAGTCTACCGCCCGGTTGACCGCAAACTCGGCCGCCCCGCCGGCAAAGATGAGCAGAATGACATCCGCATCCCCCCATATTCTCTTGACGATGGAATCCTCCCGGACAAAAAAACGCATGATTCTGAATCAGTTCTTATTCCAAAACAAATCCATTCGGTCCTTTATTTACTGATTTGTTTTGGCGTTAAAAAAATTGATTTCATTTTTATTCGGACAACTAACCTTATCACCATTAATAATTACCTGCCATGAAAAATTGGTTACTATTAATTTTGTGCCTCATCAGCAGTACCGGCTTCTCCCAATCCCGGATCGTGACCGGGCGGGTAACCTCCGCTTCCGGGGAGGCCCTGCCGGGAGCCTCGGTGATCGAGAGAGGCACCAACAACGGAACCACCACCAACGCATCCGGGGGCTATAGCATAACGCTTCGTTCCGAGAATCCGGTATTATCCATTTCCTTCGTCGGTTTTCAGAAAGCCGACATTGCAGTGGAGGGCCGCAGCCAGATCGATGTGGTGCTGGAAGAAGCCGGAACCCTTCAGCAAATCAACGTCGTCGGCTCCAGGAACCTGAACCGGTCCGTAACCGATTCGCCCTCTCCCATCGATGTCATCGACATCCGGGAAGTGACCGCCCGGACCGGCCAGCTCGACGTCAATCAGCTGCTCCAGTTCGTAGCGCCCTCCTTTAACTCAAACCGCCAGACCGGCTCGGATGGTTCCGATCACGTCGATCCGGCTACCCTGCGGGGCCTCGGACCGGACCAGACGCTGGTGCTCGTCAACGGAAAACGACGGCATCAGTCCTCCCTGGTCAATCTGTTCGGTACCCGGGGGCGTGGTAACACGGGAACCGACCTGAACGCCATCCCTGCGGCCGCCATCGAACGCATCGAAATCCTGCGCGACGGCGCTGCCGCCCAGTACGGTTCGGACGCCATTGCCGGCGTCATCAACATCGTTTTGAAATCCAGTGCGAACGAATTCACCGGTAACGTCAATTACGGAGCCTATCAGGCCAGATACCGCTTCGACGACCAAGCGTTCGACGGCGGCAATTTCAACGTCAACGGCAACTACGGCTGGAAGATCGGCAAGGACGGCTTCATCAATCTGACGGCCGACTATAATTTCCGGGGCCACACGAACCGGGCAAACACCTCGCCCGACAGCGTGCTGCAGCGCCGGCAATTCGGGGATCCGCAGATTCAGAATACCTCGGTCTATGCCAACTCCCGGTTGCCGGTCAGCCCGAACGCCTACGTCTATGTGTTCGGCGGGCTGAATCTCCGCAAGGGCGACGCCTACGCCTGGACCCGGTTCCCCGACAGCGAACGAAACGTGCCGGCGATCTACCCCAACGGCTTCGATCCCCTCATTACCAGCGACATCACGGACGGTTCCCTGACCGGGGGCATCCGGGGCAACTGGAAAGGCTGGGATGTCGATTTCAGCAATGTGTACGGCAGCAACCGCTTTCACTACGGCGTAAAAAATACCCTGAATACCTCGCTGGGCGCCCAGTCGCCCACCTCGTTCGACGCGGGCGGTTTTCAGTTGAACCAGAACGTGACGGGTCTGTATTTTTCCCGGCTTTTTCGGGATAAGCTTCAGGGTATCAACCTGGCCTTCGGCGCAGAATACCGGGTCGAACAGTATTCGATTTTTGCGGGCGAGGAAGGCTCCTACCGGGCCTACGACCTGACAAAACCGGCCGGTTCTCAGGGCTTTCCGGGTTTTCAACCGACGGACGTGATCAAAAAATCCCGCAGTAATTTTGGCGTCTACGTCGATGCCGAAGCCGATTTCACCCGCTCGTTCATGCTCGGGGCGGCCGCCCGTTTTGAAAATTACAGCGATTTCGGCAGTACCATGAACGGCAAACTGACGGCCCGGCTCAAGGTTAGTCCAAAACTGACCCTCCGGGGTACGCTCAGCACCGGCTTCCGGGCACCCTCGCTGGCCCAGATTTATTTCAACTCCACGTTCACCAACTTTGTGAACGGCCAGCCGGTGCAGGTACTCCTGGCCCGCAACGGTAGCCCGGTCACCCAGGCCCTGGGCATCCCGCCCCTAAAGCAGGAAACCTCATTCAACGCCAGCGCCGGCTTCACCAGCACCCTGGGCAGCGGGTTCTCGCTGACGGTCGACGGATATTACGTCCGGATCAGAGACCGGGTGGTTCTGACAGGCTCCTTCACCAACGAGGACGACGTGATCGGGGCCGATCTGAACCGGCTGGGTGTCCAGAAGGCGCAGTTTTTTACCAATGCCATTTCGACCCGTACCTATGGGCTGGATGTAATCCTGGCCCATCGGGCCTTCCTCGGACAGGGCCGCCTGAACACCACGCTGGCCGCCAATTTCAACAAGCTGGACTTCGACCCGGCCAAAGACATCCGGACGACCGAGAAACTGAGAGGCAAAGAAGATACTTACTTCGACCTGCGGGAGCAATATTTCCTACGGGCCTCCGCTCCGCCCTCGAAGGTCAACCTGACGGTCGACTACGGAATCGGAAAGTGGAATTTCATCGTGCGGGCGGTCCGGTTCGGTGAGGTGACGCTGGCCAACTGGAACTACGACGCCAGCGATCTGGATGTATATGCTCCCCGGGTGACGACGGATGTTTCCATTGCTTACCGGATCACGCCCGGCCTGGGGCTGACCGTAGGCGGATCGAACATCTTCAACGTCTACCCGACCCAGTCGAACCCGCTGCTGACCGAATCGGGCGGTGCCTGGGACCCGGTCCAAATGGGTTTCAACGGAGCCTTCTGGTTTGCGAAACTGAACGTCCGGTTTTAGAGAAGAAATCAGAATGCACCGGCGGGTCGGGTTTACAGCTTCAGGACGGTAAACTCGACCCGCCGGTTTTTCTTTTTATTGTACTCGTTATCATTGGGAGCAGCCGGGTGCGTATCCCCATACCCCCGAAAGACTAAACGGTTTTCGGCAATTCCGCGGTGGATCAGGTAGTTGGTGATGACCTGCGCCCGGTTTTCGGACAAGGCCTGGTTCAGCCGGCGGTCTCCGACGTTGTCGGTATGCCCGGCAATTTCAATCACGAGGTTCGGGTAGGCTTCCAGCGTTTTTAGCAATTTTTCAAGCTGTGGATAGGACTCCTTCCTCAGTACGTAGCTGCTCTGATCGAAATAGACGTTATCCAGCCGGATTTTATCGTTCACCTTCAGGTCATGAAAAATGCTGTCGGGGCGGTCCGGCGAGTCGATCCGTTCCAGAAGAACCGAATGAACGAAACGGGCGCAGGTGTCGCAGGGAACGAAAAGCACTTCCTCGGAGACCAGAAAACCGTCGGCGGAAGACCGGATGCGGAGGGTGTCGGTGCGGTTCAGCGTAAAGAAGAATGGCCGTACCGCGGTGCTTCGACCATCGAAGGCAGTTCCCGATAATACCGCCCGAATCTGAAACCGCGCCGGAATCGGAAGGTTTCCCTGCGACTCCCTGGCCGATATCACAAAGGTGGACGAATGCCGCCGAACCTGCCGGACGGTCGGCTGGGCGTTGGCGAAAGCCATAAAATAGAAAAACCCGGTGAAGAGAATGGCTGTGCGCATAATTGTTCATACAACAAAAATGCTGCCATTCCCTCCTACCCGGGCTTCCGGAGGTAGTTAACTGATTTTCAAAACGGCCATGAAAGCTTCCTGCGGAATTTCCACGTTCCCGACCTGGCGCATCCGCTTCTTTCCTTTCTTCTGCTTTTCGAGGAGTTTTCGTTTCCGGCTGATGTCACCGCCGTAGCATTTCGCCAAAACGTCTTTGCGGAGGGCCTTGACGGTTTCGCGGGCGATGATTTTCTGGCCGATGGCGGCCTGAATGGCAATCTCGAATTGCTGACGGGGCAGCAGTTCACGAAGTTTCTCGCAGAGTTTCTTGCCCCATTCGTACGCCTTATCGCGGTGGACGATGGCCGAAAGGGCATCCACCCGCTCGCCGTTGAGCATGATGTCCAGTTTGACCATGGTCGACTCCCGGTTCCCGGTGAACTCATAGTCGAGGGAAGCGTACCCGCGGGAGATGGTCTTCAGTTTATCGAAGAAGTCGAATACCACTTCGGCCAGCGGCATATCGAATTGCAGTTCCACCCGGTCGGCGGTTAGGTACACCTGGTTTTTCAGGATTCCGCGCTTGTCCATACATAGGGACATGATGGAGCCGATGTATTCGGATTTGGTGATGATCTGTGCCTTGATAAAGGGCTCCTCGATGGTTTCGATCGAGCTGGGGTCAGGCATTTCGGAAGGCGCGCTGACCTGGATCACCGCCCCTTTGGTGGTCAGCACCTCGAACCGCACGGAGGGCACGGTGGTAATCACGGTCATGTTAAATTCGCGTTCCAGCCGCTCCTGGACGATTTCCATGTGCAGCATTCCCAAAAAACCGCAGCGGAAACCGAAGCCGAGGGCCGCCGAGGTTTCGGGTTCCCAAACCAGGGCTGCGTCGTTCAGCTGGAGTTTCTCCATGGCTTCGCGGAGTTCCTCGAACTCGTTGGTTTCTACCGGATAAATCCCGGCGAAGACCATCGGCTTCACTTCCTCGAATCCCTGGATCGGTTGTCTGGACGGCTGGACGGTTTGGGTGATCGTATCCCCGACTTTGACTTCTTTCGCCACCTTGATTCCGGAAATCAGGTAGCCTACGTCACCGCAGTCGACGACCTCCTTTGGTTGCTTATCCAGCCGCAGCGTACCGATTTCTTCGGCGAAATACTCCTTGCCGGTGGCCATAAATTTAATCTTGTCCCCTTTCCGGATGCGGCCGTTGACGACCCGGAAAATGACCTCGATGCCACGATACGAGTTAAACTGAGAATCGAAAATCAGGGCCTGAAGCTCGCCGTCGGGATTCCCTTTCGGAGCCGGAATCCGGTCGACGATGGCGTTTAGAATATCTTCGACCCCGATGCCTTCCTTGCCGCTGGCGTGGATGATCTCGTCGCGTTTACAGCCCAGCAGATCCACCATCTCGTCTTTTACCTCCTCGGGCATGGCTCCCGGCAGATCGATCTTGTTCAGGACCGGAATGATGACCAGATCGTTGCTCATCGCCAGATACAGATTCGAGATCGTCTGTGCCTCGATCCCCTGGGATGCATCCACCAGCAGCAATGCCCCTTCGCAGGCGGCAATCGAACGTGAAACCTCGTAGGAGAAGTCGACGTGGCCCGGCGTGTCGATCAGGTTGAGCGTGAAGGTCTCTCCTTTATAGGTGTAATTCATCTGGATGGCGTGGCTCTTGATGGTGATTCCACGTTCCCGTTCCAGATCCATATCGTCCAGCAACTGGGCCTGCATGTCGCGGTCCGCTACGGTTTTGGTAAACTCCAGCAGACGGTCGGCCAGCGTACTTTTCCCGTGGTCGATATGGGCAATGATGCAAAAATTCCGAATATGTTTCACGTTGTGGTAACTACGTTGTCGAAGGATTAATTCACAAAATTAACCGAAAAACCGAAAGTTCAGACGTTCTCCGGTTCAGGGTGAGACCAACTGCATCAGAACCCCGCAGAGATAACCCATATAGGTGCCCACGGCATACCCCAGAATCGCCATGAGAACCCCTACCGGGGCCAGAACCGGGTGAAAAGCGGCCGCCACGATCGGGGCGGTGGCCGGCCCGCCGATGCAGGCCTGGCTGCCGACGGCCACGAAAAAATACGGCGCCCGGATCAATCGGCTGAAGCTGACCATCAGAATCACATGAAAAAGCATCCAGACCAGTCCTACAAGAATCAGGCCCGGATGGTCGGCAATGGCCAGTATATCCATTTTCAGGCCGATGGTAGCTATCATCAGGTAGAGAAAGACTGAGGCCACCCGGGAGGCTCCTGCCCCTTCCAGCCGGCGAACGCGCGTAAACGAAAGTCCGATTCCGATGGCCGTGGCCAGTCCGACGATCCAGAAGAAGGGTGCATCCAGGCTGAACCGGCTGAGGGCGGGATAATTCGTTCCAATGTACGGGGCGATCCGGTCGCTCAGGGCGTGGGCCAGGGCGGTACCGCCGAAACCGACCGCCAGAATCGCCATCAGATCGGAGGTGGAAGGAATTCGCCGGACGGATTCCACCTCCTGCTCCACCCGCTGCCGCACCTCTTCCACGGCCCCGGCATCGGCCCGAAGCCAGCGGTCGATGGCCTCCGAGCGGCCGGCACCGTAGATCAGGACCCCCAGCCAGAGGTTGGAAACGAATACGTCCACGGCCACGATGGCCGAAAACAGGGCGTTGCTGGGCTGAAAAACCTCCTTGAGGGCAGTCTGGTTGGCCCCCCCGCCGATCCAGGTTCCGGCCAGGGTAGCCAGTCCGCGCCAGACGGCATCCGGCCCGGCTCCTCCCACGAGACCGGGGGCCAGTTGGGCCATTACCCATACCGCCAGCGGCCCCCCGAGCATGATGCTGACGGCCGAAGCGGCAAACATCAGCATCGACCGGGACCCAAGCCGGCGAAAGGCGCGCAAATCGACGCTAATCGTGAACAGGATCAGGGATGCCGGCAGCAGGACCCGCGAGACGACGGGATACAGACCGGTCGTGTTGCCGTCGACCCAGCCGAAGGTGTTCAGCAGGGAGGGCAGAAAATAACAGAGGAGCGTCGGCGGGACGTACTGATAGAAGGTGCGCCAGCCGGATCGGGCACTTTCGGCGGAGGTGAGGACGAAGGCCAGAATCAGAAAGAGGACGCCGAGCGTTACGGGATCAGACATGGTCGGTGGATTTCACTCCGGGCCGGAAGACGGAGCGACGGAAGCGCAAAAAACCACAAAAGCCTAAAATAAACAACGCCGGCCTCAACCTGAGCCGGCGTGTCAAGATTACACTTCATCAACAAACTAAAAACCAAATAAAACATTGTTGTGGCTGATCTGCATCAGGCCAGGTGCTGTAGGAGGGGGACTCGAACCACCCACGGTGCGGTTAGCTACAGTACAACTTCTGGTGGTCAACCCCAGTCGCTCTTGCGAGCGGCATTATGCTGCGTTTATCCCGTTATCACCACCCCCGAGACAGGAGGGCACGTCTGCCAATTTCGACATCCTACAGTGTTGGAAAAGAGCGATGTTGAAACAGTCCGTTGACCTTTTGCGATCGTTTCAACGTTACAAAGTTAACATACTTCCCAATTGATTTGCAAATTTTACATAAAAAAATTTAAAAAATTTGACTTTTTTCAAAAAAACACTTTCTTCGTTGAAAATTTTTAAATCTTGAGCCTAAAAAAATGGACAAAAATTTGGAGATTGACAATATCGACCTCAAAATTCTGACCCTGCTGATGCACGATGCCAACATGCCGTATACCGAAATCGGGAAACGCATCTTCGTTTCTGGCGGTACGGTTCATGTCCGCATGAAGAAAATGGAGCAGATGGGCATCGTCCGTGGTTCCCAGCTGGTCATCGATCATGCCAAACTCGGGTGGGATATCAGTGCCTTTCTCGGCATTTATCTGGATAAAAGCTCCCTGTACGATGAAGTGGCGTCCGAACTGATGCGAATTCCGGAGGTGGTCAACATTCATTATACGACCGGCATCTACAGTATATTCGCCAAGATCGTCTGCCGCGATACCCAGCACCTGCGGGAAGTCCTGCACGACAAAATTCAGAAAGTATCGGGAATCCAGCGGACTGAAACGTTTATTTCCCTGGAGGAGCGGATTCTCCGGCCTATTCCCTTCGGCGTCAATGTACCGGTCGAGAAGGAGTTTTCGGAAAAGCATTGAGGGGAAACAAAAGGTCCGCCGGGCATCCGTTCGGAAGAGGTTACCAGAATAAGGGAAAGTTTCCGATATTTGCCCAACGTGGCCGGAACACACCTTTGATCTAATTTGTTATCCCTTTGTACTTTTTGCGTGCCTCAACTCGCAACCCATCATGAGCAAAGACGTTGAAATATTAGAAAGCATTACCAATTCCGAATATAAGTACGGCTTCGAAACCATGATCGAGGCCGACGAAGCACCGGCTGGTCTGAGCGAGGATATTGTGCGGTTCATCTCTGAAAAGAAGAACGAACCGGTGTGGATGCTGGAGTGGCGGCTGAAGGCGTTTCGGTATTGGCTGACGCTCTCCGAGCCGCACTGGCCCAACGTGAAATACCCTCCCATCGATTATCAGTCCATAAAATACTACTCCGCTCCCAAGCAGAAGAAAACCGTCAACAGCCTCGATGAAATCGACCCGGAACTCCGGCAGACCTTCGAACGGCTGGGTATTTCGCTGCAGGAACAGGAACGCCTGTCGGGGGTTGCCGTCGATGCCGTGATCGACTCGGTATCCATCGCCACCACCTTCAAGGACAAACTGAAAGACCTCGGCATCATCTTCTGTTCGATGTCCGAAGCCGTCCAGGAGCATCCGGAACTGGTCAAAAAATACCTCGGGTCGGTCGTTCCGCCCCGCGACAACTATTTTGCGGCCCTCAATTCGGCCGTTTTCTCCGACGGTTCGTTCTGCTACATCCCGAAAGGGGTTCGCTGTCCTATGGAACTGTCCACCTATTTCCGGATCAATGCCGCCGGAACGGGTCAGTTCGAACGGACGCTGATCGTGGCCGACGAAGGCTCCTATGTCAGCTACCTCGAAGGTTGTACCGCTCCGATGCGGGACGAAAACCAGCTGCACGCGGCCGTGGTGGAACTGATTGCCGCCCAGGATGCGGAGATCAAGTACTCGACGGTCCAGAACTGGTATCCCGGCGACAAGGAAGGGAAAGGCGGTATTTACAACTTCGTCACCAAACGCGGCATCTGCAACGGTGCGAACGCCAAAATTTCCTGGACGCAGGTAGAAACCGGCTCCGCCATCACCTGGAAATACCCGTCCGTCATCCTGAAAGGTGATAACTCCATCGGTGAGTTTTACTCGGTAGCGGTGACGAACAATTATCAGCAGGCCGATACCGGCACTAAGATGATCCACGTCGGGAAGAATACGAAAAGCCGCATCGTTTCCAAGGGGATTTCGGCCGGAAAGAGCCAGAACTCCTACCGCGGGCTGGTGCAGGTCTTCAAACGGGCCGAAAACGCCCGGAACTTCTCCCAGTGCGACTCCCTCCTGCTCGGCGATAAATGCGGTGCACATACGTTCCCTTACATCGAGGTGAACAATCAGTCGGCCACTGTCGAACACGAAGCGACGACGTCCAAAATCGGGGAAGATCAGCTGTTCTACTGCAACCAGCGGGGCATCCCGACGGAGCAGGCCGTGGCCCTCATCATCAACGGCTACGCCAAGGAAGTGCTGAACCAGTTGCCGATGGAGTTTGCCGTTGAAGCCCAGAAGCTACTGGAAATCAGTCTCGAAGGCAGCGTGGGTTGATCCAGAAACGAAATGATACAAGAACCCCGGTAGCCTCTATCGGGGTTTTTCTTTAGCCTGTCCCCCATCAAAAATCGAAGCAACCATGCCATCACTGCTTTCCACCTCCCTCGGCCGGTTTCGTCTGGTCGCCGTTCTCGAAGGGATCTCTTACCTTGTTCTGCTGGGCATCGCCATGCCGCTGAAGTATCTGGCCGGATGGCCGCAGGCCGTCAAAGTGGTCGGCTGGGCACACGGGGTGCTGTTCGTGGCCTACCTTGTAACCCTCCTGGCCGTCTGGGTCGGCCGGCGCTGGTCGTTCGGTCGGGTGGTCGTGGCTTTTTTGGCTTCGCTGATTCCGTTCGGGACGTTCTGGCTGGATCGGAAACTGAAACAGGAAGAGCAGGCGGAAACGGAAAACAAATCGCCGGTTCATTGAATCTGGTTTCTGATCCGGCCCAGAATGATTCTGGCCTGCTTCAGGGCCCGTTCGTAGTTACCCAATAATTCCTGCCGGTTGCTCCGGCGCAGGAACAGCATATTTCTGAACTCCCGGCTGGAAGACAGACCTGCATCGAAGCCCGATCCGTTTCCAGTGAGCGGTATTTGCCGAATGAGAAACGGACCGATGATTTCCGTGATGGCATCCAGCTCCGCATTTTCAACCAGCACGTTGGATTCGTAGTTTTTATAATAGTCAAACAAGGCCCGTTTCAGGGGCATGCTGGACAATTGCTGCATATTTCCGGTGCTGGTCAGGTCCAGGAACGTGGCATTTTCGGAAATGAACCGGGGCCGTTTCATCACAAACCGGACGTCATCGACAAAGGAAGTGCGATCCGGGCCCGGTGAGACCGTCGGGCCGGAAAGCCGGTCGAGCCGGGTCAGAACCTGCCGGGTTTCGGCTATCACCTCCTGTAACTGGTCAATGTCGGCGGTCAGGTCGCTGGCCAGTCCTTTCAGATAGGCCTGTTCGCTTTCTTTCTTCCGCTGGTTGTCCCGCCATTCATCCAGCACGAACGAAATGGTAATACTGAAGATGATCACCAGGATTTCGATCACGTACTCCGGCCATTTTTCCTTCAGCAACCGCATCAGTTTCCCGTCCCGCTCGAATGATTCCGGCCGTTTTTCCCGATCATTAAATTTTTGTGATTCGTTCGTCGTATCCATTAATCCTGATTGTCAGGGCGAAGCAAAAAAATGTTTAAAAGCCGGTAAGTCTACCGAATTTCGGTCATTTGCCAAAGAGTCGTTTTGTGTATATTGCCCTTCGAACAGACCGACTACTAAACGTGCTGAAAGGAAGAAGATGAACCAGAAATACCGTACCCTCTTTCCCATTGCCTTTTCCATCCTAACGACCGCTACGGTCCTCTCCTGCTCTCAATCGAAGGGCACCGAAAAAACCGCCGAATCTGAAGCGAAAACCGAAGCCACGGCGAAAGCCGTCCCGGTTTCATCGGAGAGCGCACCCGCTACCGCACCCGACCCGGCCGACATCCCGGCGTCCCGGATCGCCGACGCGGCCACCATCCTCAGCCGGAAGCAGGTGCCGATTCTGTGTTACCACCAGGTTCGGGAGTGGCGGCCGAAGGACTCGGAAAACGCCCGCAGCTACATCATGCCGGTGCAGGTGTTCAAGGACCAGATTAAGATGCTGGCCGACAGCGGCTACCATTCCATCTCCCCGGACCAGTTGTATGCCTACCTGACTACCGGCGCGGCCTTACCGCCCAAACCGGTCATGCTGACGTTCGACGACGGCGACCTGGAGCAGTACGAACTGGCGGCCCCCCTGCTGGAAAAGCACGGCTTTAAAGGCGTTTTCTTCATCATGACTGCTTCCATCGGCCGCCGTGGGTACCAGCATTACATGGACAAACAGCAGATCAAGGACCTGGCCGACCGGGGCCATACCATCGGCTGCCATACCTGGGACCATCATAACGTGAAGAAATACCAGGGCGAAGACTGGAAGACGCAGATCGAGGAACCAACCAAAAAACTCGAAACCATCACCGGCAAACCTATCCGGCATTTCGCTTATCCCTTCGGCCTCTGGAACCACGAAGCCACCGTCGAGCTGAAAAAACGCGGGTATCTGTCGGCGTTCCAGCTTGCGGAGAAAAAGCGGGATGAAGAAAACCCGCTTTTAAGTGTCCGCCGGATCATCGCCAGCGGCTACTGGTCTCCGCGGACGCTTCATAACAATATGCAGAACAGCTTTAAGTAGCGGTCAAACGACCGCTACTTCTTCCAGTTGCCGGTTGATAAACGCAATTTCGTCGGCCGACAGCTTCACCTCGATGGCTTTGGCGTTCTGAACCGCCTGGTCGGTGTTGCGGGCGCCCACGAGCGCCACCGTGATGCCCGGCTGCTCGATGGTCCAGCGAATGACCAGCTGTCCGAGCGTGGCGTTCTTTTCTTCCGCCAGCGGTCTGATCTTTTCCAGAAAAGTGTTGACCCCGACGATATTTTCCGGTTTGAACGCCTTGTAATTGGCCCGGTGATCGCCTTCGGCAAACTGATGGCCGGGTTTGATCTTGCCCGTGAGCAGGCCCCGCTCCAGCGGACTGTAGGCCAGTATGGCTTTCCTGTTTTCGAGGCAATAGGGAACCACCTCCTCCTCGATGTCCCGCTTCACCATGCTGTAAGGCACCTGGTTGGAGGCCAGCTTCAGCCCTTTTTCAGCCTCACGCATCTGCGAAATGTCATAATTGCAGACGCCGGCCTGCAGAACTTTTCCCTGCTCGATCAGCCGCTGAACGGCTTCCATGGTTTCAGAAATCGGGGTGGTGACGTCGGGCCAGTGAATCTGGTAGAGGTCGATATAATCGGTTCCCAGGCGCCGGAGGCTGTCCTCGCACTCCTGGATAATGCTTTCTTTTCCGGCGTATTTATAAATGTCGATGGGGTTGCCGTCGTTATCCCGGGAATGAAAGGCCAGCGTTCCTTTGGTCTGGTTCCAGCGCATCCCGTATTTGGTTAGAAGCTGAACCTTGTCACGAGGCAGCCCTTTGATGGCTTCCCCTACAATCTCCTCGCTGGTTCCCTGTCCGTAGACCGGGGCGGTATCGATCGAGGTCACTCCCAGATCATACGACGCCCGGATGGCTCCGACGGATTCTTTTCGCTCCGTTCCACCCCACATCCAGCCCCCGGCCGCCCAGGCACCAAAGGTTATAACCGATACTTTAAGGTCAGTTTCACCCAAATTTCTGAATTCCATATCCGCAGAAGTTAGAGGTTGTATTTTCGGCTGCAAAGTAAGGCAATAACCCGGATTGCAAAACTTCGGGCGGAGCTTACAGGACCGCCAATCGGAAAAATGAGCATCTGGACGAAAAGGAGCCATGCCTCTGCTCAGGCATCCAGCTCCGGGCTTCTCCCCTGCAACCCACCGGTATGCACCGCCACCACCGTGGCTCCGGCTGGAAAAAAGCCTTTCGGGCAAAGATCGAAGAGAGCGACCATCATTTTCCCGGTATACACCTGATCGAACCGGACACCGGTGCGGGCTTCGACATCACGGATGGCCTGGATCAACGCCGGAGTGGTTTTCGCATACCCGCCGAAATGAGCATCGAGAATTTGAGAAGGCGCTTTAAAGCTGGTTCCCGGCAAGTCCGACGATAGTCTTTCGATACAATCAGGGGCAAGCCCTTTCAGGACCGCAAACCCGATGACCCGGGTTTCGGTGGTAGCCGAAGCGAGGAGGCCGGCAGCGGTGCCGCCCGTGCCGACCGGACAGCAGACGAAGTCGGGAGGGCGGCCCAGTTGCTGGGTGATCTCCGGCAGGATTTCAGCGGTTCCACGGACGGCCAGGGCATTGGTTCCTCCTTCCGGAATTTCATAAAATGGCCCAAACCGGTGGCGCAGGCTTTGCCGGAAAGCCGCATCGGTTTGGTTCCGGAACTGGGTGCGGGAAATGAAGTGAAGGTGCATGCCCTGTTCACGGGCGAAAGCCAGGGTCGGTGTTTCCCGCTCCCCGTAGTCTTCCCCCCGGATGATGCCGATGGTGGAAAAACCGAAGGTCCTGCCGGCCGCAGCTACCGCATAGATATGATTGGAGAAGGCACCGCCAAAGGTCAGCAGGGTATCCTGTCCGGTACGACGGGCTTCCAGCAGGTTGTATTTCAGCTTCCGCCATTTATTTCCGGAAACGAGCGGATGCAGTTCATCGTCCCGTTTCAGGAAAAGGCGGATGTAAACGGGTTCCGGGAATGGGTCCGGAAGCGGTTGCAGACGCGAAAAAGGGGCCTCGCCGAAAAACCGCTCCACCGAAACCGCTATTGCTTTTTGGCGTAAACCGCTCCGTTGTAACCGTCGGGGCCTTTGATGCTGTAATGCAGCACCAGCACCTCATCCTGTTTTTCAGCCTCACCGGAGAGCGTCTGCTCGCTTCCGAAAGGGCCTTTGATTCCCTGGGCCGGGATGATGAGTTTTTTGCCGTTCAGGTATCCCAGGATGGGAGTTTTTACGACGTTGGCCAGATTATCGATAATGTAACCATCCGCATGTTCCGGATTTTTCCGAAGGGTGATCACATAATTATCTTTGGGGTTCGGTTCTTCCACTTTATACGTACCCTCGATGGAATAAGCCGGCCGGGCAATTTCAGCCGGTTCACAGGCACTTAAGATCAGTAAGGATAAAAAAAACGCACCGGAACCCGTCCAGGCAAACCAGAAAGGCCGCCGGGCGGCTGAAAAGGCAGTTTTCATTGAAGAGGTGTGAATGCTTGATTTAAAGTCGTTTATATGAAATGCAAAAATAAGAAGTTCTTTTACTTTTTTGACAAAAAACCGTTACCGTTTACTAAAACGACCGGTTTATTGGTACTTTTGCAAGATGTTACAAGATTACGCAAATGGCCCCAAAGGTGAGGAATTGGCCGGAATCGACCCGGAAGAGGAGGAATTGTACGAACATTACCGGATCGTCGCCGACCGTGGTCAGAACCTGATGCGCATCGACCGGTTCCTGGTGGACCGCATTCAGAACGCTACCCGAACCAGAATCCAGAACGCCATCGACACGGAATCGGTCAAAGTCAACAACCGTGGCGTCAAGGCGAGTTATAAAATTAAACCGCTGGACGTGGTGACGGTTTCCCTGCCGCATCCGCCCCGGGAAACCACCCTCCTACCGGAGAACATTCCCCTGAATATCATTTTTGAGGACGACGATCTGCTGGTGCTGAACAAGCCGGCCGGCATGGTCGTACACCCTGCCTACAGCAACTGGACCGGAACCGTCGTGAACGCCCTCGTGTATCATTTCCAGAACCTTCCGACCTCCCGGAATGGGGAAGCACGGCCGGGCCTGGTCCACCGGATCGACAAGGACACGTCGGGTTTGATGGTCATCGCGAAATCGGAATATGCGATGACGCATCTGGCGCGTCAGTTCTTCGAGCATACCATTGAACGCACCTACTACGCCCTGGTCTGGGGAGAGCCCAAAGAACCGGAAGGAATCATTACCGGACACGTTGGCCGGAGCCTGCGGGATCGCAAGGTGCAGGCGGTTTTTCCGGACGGCAGCCAGGGCAAGCACGCCGTCACCCATTACCAGGTGCTGAAGCCGCTGCACTACGTTTCGCTGGTCCGATGTAATCTGGAAACCGGCCGGACCCACCAGATCCGGGTGCACATGCAGTATCTCGGCCATCCGCTGTTCGGTGATGCCACCTATGGGGGCGACCGGATTCTTCGCGGCAATCCCAACGGTTCCTATAAAGCCTTCGTCCAGAACTGCTTTGCCCTGCTGCCCCGGCAGGCCCTCCACGCCAAATCACTGGGTTTTACGCACCCCCGGACCCGGGAATGGCTCCAGTTCGACTCCGACCTGCCGGACGACATGAACACAGTACTTGAAAAGTGGGAGAAGTACTCTGAACACATACGATCCTGAAGTTTACCATCCTTCTAATTCTGTTTATGCATATCAGAAAAGGCGTGCCTGCCGATGTCCCCCAATTGTTCGAACTGGTTCGCGAACTGGCCCTGTATGAAAAAGCCCCCCACGAAGTAACCAATACTCCGGAACAGATGCTGATCGACGGGTTTGGGGAACAACCTCTCTTCGGCGTCCTGGTGGCGGAAGTGGAAAACAAGATCGTCGGCATGTCGTTATATTATTTCCGGTATTCGACCTGGAAGGGAAAGCGGCTTTATCTGGAAGATATTATCGTCAATGAAACCTATCGGGGAAAAGGGCTGGGAAAGGCGCTCTTCGAGGCCACGATCGCCGAAGCGCAGCAGACCCGATGCACGGGAATGATGTGGCAGGTCCTGGACTGGAACGAGCCGGCCGTGAATTTTTACAAACAGTTCGGTACCCGGTTCGACACGGAATGGTGGAACTGTCATCTGGACTTCTGAAGAGCGGTTACCGAACTAATCGACCAAAATCTGTAACTTCGCACCGTTCGTTTTCGCCCCGGGATTCCGGTGCGGACGCATCATTCGCATACAATGCAGATCAACACCAAACGAGTTCTGATCATTTCCGGCTGGGTTTTACTGGTATTGCTGACGATAGGTGCCATCGGAGCCGGAATTGCTTATAACAAACGTGAAGCGCTTTTGCAGCAGGGGCTGAAACGGGCCGTTCAAAAAGCCAAACGGGATTACAACCTCAACGTTACCGTAGCCTCCGCCCGTTTTACCGGGCTTTCCACCGTCGACTTTTCGGGAATTACCGTCGTACCGGAAGGCCGCGACAGTTTATTACGACTCTCCAGAGCCGAGGTTGGCGTCAGTCTGTGGCCTCTCCTGTTCGGTCGGGTTTCGCTGGCCAGTCTCAATCTCCAGAACGGCCTGGCCCACATCGTCCGCCGGGACAGCACCACCAACATCGATTTCCTGATCAAAAGCCGGCAAAAGGATTCGACTGGTACGGCCGTCGCCGAAACCGAAAACCGCCGGGCCGATCTGTCGGACGTGGCCGAAAAACTGGTAGATAACCTGCTGTCGAAAATCCCGGACGATATGGACATCCGGAACCTGGAACTCCGGTTTACGGACAATAAACAGCAGCTTCGGTTTCTGACCGAAACGGCTCTCATCGACGATGAGGAACTGACCTCCACCATCCGGGTCAACGGCAACGAATCGGTCTGGCACCTGAACGGAACGGTCGATCCGGCCGACCAGGAGGCCAACGTTTCCCTCTTTGCGGAAGGCAAACCGCTGGAACTCCCTTACATTCAGCAGCGCTTCAACCTCAAATTGCAGGTCGATACACTCCGCGCCGAACTCCGCGACATCAACAGTTCGGGTGGGGAATTCCACCTGGAAGGGCTGGGTGCCGTCCGAAACCTTCGGCTGAACCACCCGGCCGTGGCCCTTGGGGATGTGGTGGTGGACCAGGCCGCGATGGACGCCAATCTCTTTTTCGGGGATAATTATCTGGGCGTCGACAGTTCCTCGACCATTTATCTGGGAAAAGTCAAAGCCCGGCCGTTCCTGAAATACACCGTGGCGCCTACCAAGATCTACGACTTTCAGCTCCACACCGATTCCATGAACGCCCAGGACCTGTTCGATTCGTTTCCTCAGGGCCTCTTCGAATCGCTGGAGGGAATCAAAGTTGCCGGTACGCTGAAATATGATCTGAATCTTCATCTGGACAGTTCCCTGCCGGATTCGGTCCAGTTCAATGCCGGCATGACGCCCAGCAACTTCCGGATTCTGCAATTCGGCAAAACGGATTTTTCGAAGGTCAATCGCTCGTTCGAGCATGAGGTGTACGAAAAGGACAAGCTGGTCCGGAAGTTCATCGTAGGGCCGGAAAACCCGAATTTCACCCCGCTGAACGCCATCTCCCGCAACATCCGGAATGCTGTCCTGACGGCCGAAGACTACAACTTCTTTACCCACAAGGGCTTCAATGAGAAAGCCTTCCGCGTTTCCATCGCCACAAATTTCAAAACCAAAAAATTCAAGCGCGGGGCCAGTACCATCTCGATGCAGTTCGTCAAGAACGCCTTTCTGAACCGGAATAAGACGCTTTCCCGGAAAGTGGAAGAAATCCTGATCGTCTGGCTGATTGAAAACCAGCGCATTATCAGTAAGGAACGGATGTACGAAATCTACCTCAACTTCATCGAGTGGGGTCGTAACATCTACGGCATCGGGGAGGCTTCCCGGTATTATTTCGGCAAAAGTCCCTCCGACCTCGATATCGGCGAAAGTATCTTCCTGGCCTATGTGGTGCCTTCTCCTAAGTCGGCGATCAGTCGATTCAATCCGGACGGTACGCTGAAAATTTACCTGAGGGGCTATTTCCGGCTGATTGGCCGGATCATGGCCCGGCGGGGTCTGACGCCCTATGATACGACGGCTTATGGTTTCTACGGCGTGCGGCTTCGGGAAGGACTTCGTCAGCAGATTGCTCCGGTGGATTCCATCGAAATCGACTCGCTGATGATGCCCGATCAGGAAGACGGCAATGAGGATAACAGCAACGGGATCAACGATCTCTTCCGCCGGATTTTTGGCCGCGACCGATCCGAACCCGAGGTGGTCACCCCGCAGCAGGAATCCGCCGACGGAGAAGCCGTCCTGACGGATTCCCTCCCCAAAACCCGCCGGCAGCTCCGGAAGGAACGCAGGGAGCGAAAACGAAGAGAAAGGGAACAGGAAGAACAGGACGGATCCCCTGATCCCTGAAAACAAAAAGAGGAACGGCACTCCGTTCCTCTTTTTGTCAATGGTTCAGCAGGTCGGGCCTGCGCTGTCGGGTTCGTTCAAGGGCTTTCTCAAAACGCCACTCGCTGATGTTGGCCTCATGTCCGGAAAGCAGGATCTCGGGCACCGGATGCCCTTCGAAATCGGCCGGTCGGGTGTACACCGGAGGAGCCAGAAGATCATCCTGAAATGAGTCGGTCAGAGCCGAAGTTTCGTCGTTCAGTACGCCGGGCAGAAGCCGGATAATTGCATCCGAAATCAATGCCGCCGGCAGTTCTCCACCGGAGAGGACGTAGTCGCCCACGCTGATTTCCTTCGTGATAAACAACTCCCGGACCCGCTCATCGACCCCTTTGTAATGGCCGCAGAGGATGATCAGATTCTGGAGGAGAGAAAGCCGGTTGGCGGTTCGCTGCTCGAATCGTTCGCCGTCGGGCGTAACGTAAATGATCTCATCGTAGGTCCGATCCGCCTGAAGCGTGCGGATGCAACGGGCAATCGGCTCGATGGACATAACCATTCCGGCCCCTCCCCCAAAGGCATAATCATCCACCCGCCGGTGTTTATCGACTGAGTAATCCCGCAGGTCATGCACCACCACCTCGACGAAACCGCCCTGTTGGGCGCGCTGAAGAATGGAATGGGCAAAAAAGCTGTCGAGCAGCCGCGGGAGGCACGTAATGATGTCAATCCTCATCGGAATCGCCGGTCCCCAGGTCTTCGACATCGGATTTGGAAAGCAGGCCGGAGGGATCGGTCATGTACACATCGACCAGACCCTCGGGAAGCCGGACATTCAGAACCCGGTTTTCCTTATCCGCCGACGGTGTAATGTCGTCGTTGATGGGAATCAGGATTTCCCGTCCCTGATAATCCATCGAAACCAGATCCTGGGCGTTCAGATTATAGACCGTCCGGACGGTTCCGAGGTCGCCGAGCTTTTCGTCCCGCACCTGAAAACCGATGATTTCATGGTAATAAAACTGGCCTTCCGGAAGTTCTTCCAGGTTTTCAAGGGGCAGATACAGATCGCAGTTGACCAGTTTCTGGGCGTCTTCGATGGTATCCACCCCATCCAGCGCGACGATGGCCCGGTTGCGGTTGACCACGATCGACTCGATGAAATGAGGCACCAGATCGCCTTTGATTTCGATCAGCACCGAATCCATCTCACTATAGATTTCCGGCATATCGACATCGAGAAAAAACACCAGTTCACCCTGTACACCGTGGGTTTTGGTGATTTTCCCTAATTGGAAACATTCGTCTTTTGTCACAGCTTGTTAGTTTCAGTATCCTGGATAAAACAACAACTGACGGAAATCTATTCCCTTCGGATACAGACTTCGGTCAGTTGCTGGACTTGTCATCCGGAATGACAAAAAGAAAAAATTACTCGGCTGCCGGTTCGCCTGCTTCGGCGGTTGCTTCGCCTTCCGCTTCGCCCGTAGGTTCGGCAGCGGCTTCTTCAGCAACAGGCGCTTCAACGATGTTTTTCTTGGCAATGGCCTGGGCACGGGTTTCGTTCACCTTACGCTCAGCCTCCAGACGGGCCTTCTGGGCATCAGCTTTCTGCTGTGACTTAGCTTCGACGGTACCCGTTTTCCGGTTTTCCTTCTCCTGTTTCCAGGCTTCAAATTTAGCTTCGGCCTCCTCCTGAGAGAAAGCGCCTTTGTTAACCCCGATCTGAAGGTGTTTTCTCAGCATGACCCCTTCGTGCGAAAGAATTGAACGGGCGGTGTCGGTCGGCAGGGCACCCTTCAGCAGCCAGTCGACGGCGCGGTCGCCTTTCAGAACCACCGTTGACGGATCGGTGTTCGGGTTGTAAGACCCGATTTTCTCAATAAATTTCCCATCCCGGGGAGATCTGGCATCCGCTACGACAATGTCGTAAATAGCCAGTTTTTTGCGTCCACGACGCGATAAACGGATTTTAACTGCCATTTTATTGTTGGTTTTCCTTGAAGGATCTCGTCCTTCGGGTGAATCAGGGGGCAAAGATACAACTTTTTTGCGAAAAGCCATTCTCAACCGGCAAAACCGGTGTAATCCCCGGATTACCCACTGCCCTGAAAACAAAGAACCCCGACCTGAGTCGGGGTTCCGGTATTTTCTTTGAAGAAGATTATTTCGGCCATCTTCCGTCAAACCGCTGCCCGGACTGGTAGGGCGAGCGCAGCATGTTCATCGGAACGATCTTGATCTCGACGCGCCGGTTTCGCTGAAGGTTGTCCGAGGAGGTATTCGGAGCCAGCGGTCGGTATTCCCCGTAATATTCCACGGTGACGCGGCTCGGGTCGGTCAGACCGGCACGGGTCAGGAACCGCTTGGTGGCATCGACCCGACGTCTCGACAGCTGAACGTTATAGCCGTAAGAGGCCCGGTAGTCGGCGTGCCCGACCAGGATCAGACCGCAGTTGGTTTTCAGGTTCAGCAGTTCGATCACCTTCCGCAGAACATCCTGCGAAGCCGGACGGATGGTGGCCTTATCGGTATCGAATTCGATGTTACTGAAGAGGGCTTCACATTCGGGCGCAAACTTCGACCGCAGGATGGAGCTGATGATACTGTCGAGGTTCATGGCCACCCCGGCTCCGGAAACGACACTCCCTGCCGGCGTATTGGCTTCCTTGTCGAACAGGTCGGCTACGCCGTCGTTATCCGAATCGGTATACAGACGGGGATCGACCGGCTTTGGCATATTGGCTTTGGCAATGGAGTCGGCGTCGTTCATCGTCGGGTTATACGGCTCCTTGATCAGGTCTTTCGGATCGGCCCACCGCAGGTGATACCGTCCTTTCGTAGCATCGTATACGCCGTCTTTACCGACCCGGATCGCATTCTTACCGATTTTGTAGGTAACCGCCAGGCCAAGGCTCGCCCACTTGTCGGGGGCTGAGGTTCCGCGCTTCCAGCCGAATACGTTGGCCGGGTTGGAGTTATCGACTCCGCCGACGGTCATGTCCAGTTTTTCGGTATTCACCATGTTATAGCCCAGGTCCAGACCAATGTCCAGGCGCGGGGTCAGTTCATAATGGATGGCTGTACCCACGGGGAAGACGATCTCCCGGGTATAAACCGAGCCGTTGCCCTCCCAGCGACCCTGCGTCACGGAACTGTAGTCACGGCGGTCATTGCTGTAGCGGATCATATTCCCGGTCGAAAGGCTGTACACGCGGGTATCGAACCACATCAGACCGGCACCGCCGTAAACGTCCCACTTCCAGCGCTTCAGCTTGCGGGTACCCATCAGCAGGGATTTGAGGTTGACGTTGGCCGTCAGGGTTCCCTGCAGGAAGTCGGAACGGAAATAGGCATTGTAGAGGTCCTGTTTGGAACCCATGACCGATCCGAAATGGAAGTTGGCGGAGGCTCCGAAGAGGTGTGTAAGCTGCTTATTGATCGACACACCAAGGGCTCCGGTGGTCTTGATTCTTGGTCCTTTTTCAGGTAGCCCCTTGTAAATCCCGTAGTTGTCAAGATCCCCGAAGAACCGGGTGAGGGCGGGAGTAACCGTTACCGACCAGGTATTCATTTTGTACTCTCCTTCGTAGGAACGGTTCCGAGTAGAGCCGGAGGAGGAGGTACTGGTCATGGTGGAGTCGGTGCGGTTTTGGGCATACCCTGTTGCCTGCGTGAATAACAGAAGCGTCAGAGAAGCAAAAAGGGAAATTTTCTTCATGAGAACTCAGGTTTAATTCATAAGCCTTTTACGTAGAACGACCTTACATTGTATTTCCTCGTCGAGTCGGCAACGTCCAGCGGAGTAAATTCATAAGCCGGATTCTGTTACCCGTAAACGTCGTAAACCGACGGCTTCGGGCTCTTACCATTTATCTCGATTCCGAATCGCTCCGGAACTCTATCGACCTACCCGCGCCGGCATCACCCCGAAGGGCTACGGGAACGAGCAGCTCCCCTTCCGACGCCTATTTGGTCTTTCAGCCCATAAGGTTTACCCTGCCCCGTCTGTCACCAGCCGGGCGGTGGGCCCTTACCCCACCTTTTCACCCTTACCGGGGCGAACCCCGGCGGTATATTTTCTGTGGCACTTTCTGTCAGAACCACCTGCCGCGACGGGCGCTGCCGGCTTTCTGCCTTCCCGTTAGGAAGTATGGCGCTCTATGCTGTCCGGACTTTCCTCCCCACCTTCTTTTAAAGGCAGAGCGATAAGACGACTCACTCCGCTTTGGTTGCCTTTGTCGAGGTCACGCAAATCTATAAATACTTAGGTTCTTTAAAAACCTGACATCAAAAAACTACTAATTTTTCGAGCCAATTCCCTAAAACACGCGGATCTGCTTTCCTTATTGCAGTCCTTCTACCTTCAAGCCGACTTTGCCGGTGGCATATACGACCGCCAGCAGCGATTCCGATGTCAGATAAACCTGATCCGGCTTGACATGCTCGATCGTTCCGTTGACAATAACCCCTTTGGTTACCTGATTGTTCGTCAAACGGGACTGAAGCGATTTTCTGGCCTCATCGATCTGGTTACCAACGGGTATAGTCAACTGCTTTTCCAGCGTCCGGGCGAAGCTTCCCTGAAGCAGCCAATTGGCCGTCCGGAATAACAGATTCCGGGTATCGAGGTCATACTTCAGGTCCCGCAGGGAAATCGTCCGGGTTTCCGGGTCATAGAAAGGTTGCCCGCGGAGATAAATATCCCCGTTGATGCTGCCCTTCAGGCCCGCCTTGATGATCAGTTGGTTGTTCTGGCCGTACAGGTCGATACCGGTAAACGTAATCTTATACCGCCCGTCCCGAAACTCATAGGTCTGGCCGACAAACTCCGAGGAGATCACCCTGGCGGCTTCCGCATAGGTGGCCTCGCTCAGCAGACCGATCCGGAAATCATCGGGAATCTCCTTTGAGACGATCAATTCGGGAATAGTAACGGCCGGTTTCACTTCCGGTTTGTCGCCGGTTTGGGTCAGGGTATAGCCTTCGATCCCGATTCTGGATCGAATGGCGTTGTTTTCCAGGCGAAAAGGTGCAATCAGAATG
Source organism: Larkinella soli (assembly GCF_003703975.1). GTDB lineage: Bacteria > Bacteroidota > Bacteroidia > Cytophagales > Spirosomataceae > Larkinella > Larkinella soli. The sequence goes on from NZ_QTJY01000001.1 coordinate 604,167, forward strand.
CGCTTGGGAACGACCAGCAGCCAGGTACGGTATTTTTCGGAAAGCAGATAAGGAACCCGGAGGGTATTCCAAGCTTTCAGCACCGGCGTCTTTAAATCGACCTCCTTTCGAACCTGTTCGTCCAGTGCTTTGGAAATTTTGCCCAGATTTTTGTCGATCAGCCGGCCGACGATGCCGGTCACCGGAATTTCAATACCGGCTACCTTGAGGGTGGGTCTGGTCACCCATTCGTACCCCTGCGGGGTGGTCTGCGTATTCACCGACCAGTCGGGATCGATGGAAAACCGGGTATGGAATTTTAGATCCAGTTCAAATTCGGTATCCTGATACTGCACGAACCCCAGGATCTTCATGCCGGCCTTTGCCCAGATTTTTAACGGAACGTGAAAGTGAAAGAGGCTGTCCCTGGCCGAAACCCGGATCGGCGCCCGCTTCCAGACTTTGGCCATGAACTGGTCATTATCGTTATCCGTCGGACTGTTGTCTTCATAAATCAGGCCGTTGACCTGGAGGTTGATCTGGCGCTCGACGTCGGTCAGCGCAATGGAAACGGGGATGTTTACGGTCGATAAAAATTTGTCGTTCTGGACGTCCATTCTGGTGACCGGGTAGGCCGCTTTCGGAGCTTTCGGGTTTGTGATGACGGAACGCTCACATGACTGAGTGAGGATAAATACCGACAGGAAAAACAGACAACGGCTGAAAGTAATGAATTTTACCCTATTTAATTTTAACCTTCGTCGCTCCATATCCGAATTTTTCCTTCTGTGCGTCCTCGAAAAACCGCACGCCGGAGTGCTTCCCGAGCCGCCGGTGAATTTCGTTCCGCAAAACTCCATTTCCCACGCCGTGAATAAACGTGATTTCTTCCATCCCGACCGCAATCGCGTTCTCCAGACTTTTTTCAAATTCCTGCAGTTGCACCTCCAGCAGTTCGGCATTCGTGCGACGCCCGAAACCGTCAGGCAGCAGCTTCTCAATGTGAAGGTCGACTACGGAGGACGGCCGTTTGACCGCCGGAGCCGGAACGGCCGTCTCCGACGGCTCCAGCATCTGGCTCCGGATCACCGCCGGTTCGACCGGTTTGCTGCCGACCTCGTCGTCCAGTTGAAACAGGTGACCCGGCTCATTCAGGACCGGCACCGTTTTCTTATTTTTATAATAAGTCTGCGCCCGGCATTTGAGCCGTTTGATCAGCGGCTCCCGAAGCGTGGAGCCACCCCGGCGGAACCAAAGCGCCTGAAACAAAAAGGTCGGCCAGTTTTCGAAGGTGGAAACGGCATACATCTGGTTCAGCTTGAGCTGGGTCCGGGGGCGGAGAATTTCGGATTGCAGCCCCGTATAGCGCCCGTCCCGCTCCTCTCCAATCGTCATCGGAAGGTCCCAGTCGGTATTGTTGACGAGGTGAAGGGCCACTTCCCGGTCGTTCTGCGGAACGAAAGCCAGATAGATCCCGGTATTTCCGATGATTTCGGAGCGGTAGCTTTTTTGGGGTTCCAGGGCCGCCGGTTCATTTTGAAACCGGGCGGCCTCCAGGGGAGACACCACCACGATTTCCGAGCGCATGACCGGAATCCGAAAACCGTCTTCAATTTCAATTTCAACCTGGTTTCCGGGCAGGAAGCGGGTGATTACGCCCTGCTCCTTCGCCCGAAGCATTCGAATTTTATCGCCGATATTCATGAAAAATTAGACCGGATAATTTAAAAATCTTCCTTTTCCGGAAGGACAAGGCAAAACTACAAATTTAGTGCCCTTTCAGAAATATAGTGGGTGGAACCTCAATCCGTTCCGGCCATTGATCTCCAGGGCCGGGGCGGGCACTTTCAGGTTATTTAACAAAAAAAACAGGGTTCTTACTAATTTATTTTTTGTAGGAATCCGCGTCAGGTCCACATCGAGAGAAAGGTAATACTGGCGGTAGGGCCGATAGCCCAGTTCGATGCTTTTACCGGTTTCGGCCGCCACCATGTTCTGGATTCCGTAGCCGAAGGCGATGTTCAGCCATTTCGGGAATTTCGACTCCCTGCTTCCGAACGACCAGGGGTTGACGGAAAACCAGTAGGTCTGGCCGTTATAATCCTTGAGCCACTGTTCATTCAGACTTCGGCCGAGCAGCTCCGGCCGAACCTGCGCCAGCGCGGTCTGGTGAAATGAGAACTTGGGATGAATCCGGAGTTCGTTCCAGGCCATATATTGCCCCGCGTAAAGAACCGGACCCGCTACGTTGGCCACCATATCCCCCACCGAAAAACCGTACTCCGGCGAAAAGCCGTCCAGGATCTCGATCGGGGTCTGGAAAATCACCCCTGTAATTCCGGCGTAGATGGCGGCTTTCCGGTTGGAAAGCCCCGCCCAGCGGTAGGCTTCGGCGGCATGGCGGGTGATCTGGTAAGCCGTGAACAGGTGGCCTACCTTATCGAACTGCTTCCACTCGCCGTTGTCGTTGAAAAAATGAAAATTGGTCAGCGGGTCGTTATACCAGGCCCGGCTCAGCCCATAGATAGTCCCGGCGTAGACCACGCTTTCCCCGATAATCAGGGCCTGAAGACGACACCGGTAACAAGGCTCCTTCCGACTGGTGTCCTGTGGGATTTCGGTCGGAGCGGCCCGGCCGGTGACGACGGGCGCGAGATAAAGTAAAAACAGAATCAGGCAAATCGCTTTGGTTCGTCGTCTGCCTTCAGGATTAGTAAGCTCCATGATACTTTCTTAACCCCCACTCGACCGCGGCCAGCAGCAGGACCAGGAAGAACAGCCATCGCAGGTTGATCAGCTCATTAAGCTCCTCGGAGCTGGTCAGGCGTCCGGCCGGCTTTTCGCGGGTCAGGTTATCGGCCAGGGAAGCCAGGCTGGCGGTATTGTAAAATTTTCCTCCGGTCTGCTGTGACAGCTGCCGCAGCATCAGGTGGTCGGCGGTGGTATTGATGGCTTCCAGCTGCTGCTCCCGGATGATGAATTCGCCGGTGGCGGTTTCGGTCCTTCCGTTGAGAGAAGCCGTTGCGCGGAACCGGTAAACACCTTCCGGCAGGTTGCTGACCTGGAAACGGGTGTTGCTGGCGGTCGGCGTATAATTATAACTCCGGGTGATCGAGCGTTCGTTGGTAATTTCCATCCGAACGGGCCGGTCGTACAGCTTTTCGTAAATATCGTTGTACATCTCGGTTTCGAAACCGACTTCCTCGCCCGTCATGAATTCGTTCCGGATCGGATAAACCCGCAGTTTCCGGCGGTCTTCCTTGATGGATACCAGCTGCATGACCTTCTGGAGCAATTCGTCCACCACGTTCTGTTTGTCGGTCAGGGCGAATTCTTCCAGCCGCCATTCCCACAGCCCTTCGCCCGCCATGACGGCCGATTTCCGCTGACCCCGGGCATTGAGCGCCAGCAGGGGCTTGCTGGTGCGGACACTGCCGACCTGCTGCCACAGAACCACCTCGGTGCCCGGACTCAGCTTATAGTCGCCGAACGGAACCGAGACCGGCGGAAGCTGGTCAAAAATCGTCAGCTTCTGGACGTCGAGATTGAGCTGGCGAAAATCCGCGTTGAAACGTCCGGTTACCTTGTCGGTCTGCCCGCCCCCGGCCGTCACCTGCATCACCGGATTCAGACCGTTGAACGACTGGAGGCCGGACTGGTTGCCGAGCACGAACAATACCGGCGTATTTTTCTGAAGAATTCGCTGCACGATGGCGGCCCCGGAATTGAGATTATCCGGCAATTGATGCAGGATAACCAGATCGTAGGCTTTGTCGGGAATGTCGGCGGTTCCGTTGTTCAAAATCCGGATGTCGAGTTCGTAGTTTTCGTTTTTCTCGATAATGCTGCGGAACGCCTTGATGTCGGGGTGGGGCGTCAGGGCAAGCATCAGGATTTTTTCCTTGCCGTCGATAATGTCGATATAAATATCGCGCTTGTTGTTCCGGGTCGTGAACTCCCCGCTCTGCGGAAGTACCTCGACCACGAAATGCTGAACGCCTTTCTGGCTCGAAGAAGTCTGGAAGGTCAGCTGCTGGAAGGTTTCCGGTCGGCTGAAACTGACCGTCTGGCGGCTCAGTTCGCGGCCGTTCTGCCGCAGAACCACAACGGCGCTCCGGCCCTGAAACCCGTTGCTGACAATGTCCGCCTGGATGGGAAACTGGTTTCCGAGGTACGCAATTTTGTTGGCGACGGCATCCTTCACCTGCACGTCCCGCTTGGGAATCGTATCGCCCAGACCGACGGCATGGACGGCAAAATTATACCGCCCGAAAGTCGGGGAAAGACCCTGATTGGCGATGCCGTCCGAGATCAGAACTACATCGGTGAGGTTGCGGCCTTCATAAGCCGTCCGGATGCCGCCCAGGAGTTGGGAAAGGTCCGAACTGCGCTGGTTAAACGGAATGCTTTTCAGATCTCCCGACACCAGGCTGTCGCCCAGCGTTTGAACCGAAACTTCAATCCCCTCCTCCGTGAGCCGGCTGCGAAGCTGCTCGGCGGCTTCCAGGGCGCGGTCCACGGCGCCCCTGCCCCCGATGGTCATCGACTCGGAATTGTCGACAGCCAGCACCACCTTCGGTTTTTCCGTCAGGGTCCTGACGCTCCGGATGAGGGGGTTGAGCAGCAGAAAACATACCAGGCTGACGGCAATAAAACGGAAGGCCGACAGCAGGTAGTTCATCCGGGAACTCCATCCGGCGTTCTTCTGGTACAACGCAAAGGCATAGATGCCGCCAATCACCATACAGAGCAGAATCCACCACGGAGAGGATTGAAAATACAGTTCGGAGCGCATGAGTTCTAAGTTAGCATTCCCCCGTCCACCTGCAGCACCTGACCGGTGATGTAGCGGGAAAGATCGGAAGCCAGAAAGAGCGCACAATCAGCCACTTCTTCCGGTTGTCCGCCCCGTTTCAGCGGGATGGACTGTTTCCATTCTTCCAGGGCCTTTTCATTGATTTCGCCGGTCATTTCGGTCTCGATAAAACCCGGCGCAATGGCATTCGAGCGAATATTGCGCGACCCCAGTTCCAGCGCGACCGATTTGGTGAAACCGATGATGCCCGCTTTGGAGGCCGCATAATTGGCCTGACCCGCATTGCCGCGAATTCCGACTACCGACGTCAGGTTGATGATCGATCCGGCCTTCGCTTTCATCATCGGTTTGATGACGGCTTTGGTCAGGTTGAATACCGACTTTAAATTAACGTTTATTACGGAATCCCATTGTTCTTCGGTCATTCGCATCAGCAAACCGTCGCGCGTGATGCCGGCGTTGTTGATGAGGGCATCGAGGCTTCCGAAGTCGGCCAGGACGTCATTCACCAGATTTTCGGCGGCCTTGTAATCCGAAGCATCGGACCGGTAGCCTTTGGCTTTGACACCGAATGCGGCCAGTTCGGCCTCCAGGGCCTGCCCTTTTTCAACACTTGACAGATAGGTGAATGCGATGCCGGCGCCTTCCCGTGCGAACCGGGTTGCGATGGCCCTTCCGATGCCCCGGGAAGCCCCGGTAATCAAAGCAACTTTTCCTTGGAGTAAACCCATTGTAGTTTTTTGGAACGAATGAGGATGAATCAGATTGGCTCCAAAAATAATAGTATATATCCTATCATCCGACTACTTTTGTTTGAAACGTTGCAAGACGATTTTACCACCGAATTTCCGGAAACCTTTCATAAAGCCATGCTGCGCCTGTTCATCATTCTCTGCCTTTCTGCGGCCTGTCTCGTCGATCGGAGCTACGCCCAGCAGATTCACTCCCATAACGATTATGAAAAGGCTGAACCGCTTCAGGCCGCCCTCCGGAACCAGGCCGGCTCCATCGAAGCGGACGTATATCTGGTCGACGGAAAACTGATGGTGGCTCACGAGAAGCAGCAGATTCAGCCCGGCCGGACCCTCGATTCCCTTTACCTTAAACCAATTGCCGGCCTTTTTGATAAGTACCGGGATAAGAATTTCGCCGGAGCGGTCTCGAAAGACCGGCGGTATACCTTCCAGCTGGTGATCGACGTGAAAGACAACGGGCCGGAAACCATCAAGCAACTGGAAGCCGCCATCGTCCCCTACCGCACCTGTTTCGACCGGGCCATGAACCCGCTGGCGGTGCAACTCGTCATCAGCGGCAACCGCCCGCCGATTGCCTCCTGGGTCGACTATCCGTCCTACATCCTGTTCGACGGCCGCCCGAGTGAACTCTACGACGACGAAACACTCAAGCACGTGGCCCTCATCAGCGATACCTTCCGGAATTATTCCCGCTGGGACGGCAACGGGGACATTCCCGACAAAGACAAGGAAACGCTGAAACGGTTCATCAAACGCGCCCACAGCCAGAACAAGCCCATCCGGTTCTGGGCTTCGCCCGACCAGCCGAATGCCTGGAAACAACTGGCCCGGCTCGGCATCGACTACATCAATACGGACAAGGTCGAGGAATGTGCCAAAGTGATCAAATAATCAGAATACATAACGCACAGAAAAACCGGGCACCGAAGTGACCTGGATAGAACCGATCCAGAGACCGTTTTTCTGTTGATTGTTCTGAGTTTGTTTACTGAGCGACAGGTTCAGGAGGTTAGCCTCAGCAATGAAATGCCGGCCGAGGAGGTAAGCCAGCCCCCCGTGCAGGGTGCCGCTGATGGTGGAATTGATTTTTTCCCTCGGAAAAGGGTCCTGTTTATAGGAATAGGAAGAATAGAGAGCCGTCAGCCCCACATACGGCCGAAGTCGCGTGCTGGAAAGATAAGCCCTCACAAATGGTGCAAAACCGAGACTGATCTGACTGGTTTTGGTCGTACTCTGCCCCGAGGCTCCATCCGCACTGATCCGATCCAGACTGAACGGTACGCCAATACCAACCAGGAGGTTGTCGGCGACAAACAGGCCGATGGAAGGCGAGAACGACAGGCTCCGGCCGTTGCCCTTCCGCCCGTTTTCCTCATTGGAAACTCCGGAATAGGCCAGACTTCCCCCAACCGCAAACCGCCCGGCCCGGGTTTGAGTCCCCTCGGTCGGGGGAGTAGCCGCCTGGATGGCGCGGTCCGCTTCCGTTGAACCGGTCATGTAGACCAGCCCGGCCGTCAGGCCGCTGAAGCTAAAGGGAAAAACCGTGGAGGTCGTCGATAACTCGAAGCCCCAGCGGCTGTTTAAGAAATAGACTCCGCCCAGCTGGGTAAAAGGCGCCACCTGATACGACAGGGCGCTGGTCTCCGTTCCGCCCACCCCGGAAGCCGTGCTGATCGTCCGGTTCAGCTGATCGACACTCCCCCCTATTCCTCCGCCGACATACACCCGCCACTGATTCTGCCCCCAGTATTTCCGAACGAAAGCCGACAGTCCGCCCCGCCAGTACCGTTGTTCAAGCGAGCTGGTGTTGCTGAAATCCACCTGTTTAAAATAGGAGCCGGTCACGGATCCGCCGACCAGCCAGTTATTGTTCAGAAAAACGCCGTGGCTGAGGGACAGGACGATTTCGGGGTCCCGGCGGGTGTAACCGGAAGGATAATCCCCCGATAGCTGAACGGTCTGAATCTGGAGGCTGGCACTCCACAACCCGCGGCCGGGTTCGGTCTGGGCTTGAGCGAAAAATGACAGGAAAAGCAAGGTGGGCAGGAGGATAGCGCTTCGCATCTCATAGAGGGTTGAAGCGGCAATATAAAAAAAGGACGGATTGAGAATCCGTCCTTTTATCTACTAACGTTTTATTTTTATTCGGTTACCGTTTCCGGCTTTTTGACGGAGATGGTGAGGGTTTCACCGTTGTCGTCGTAGTCGGCCAGAATAACGTCCCCATCCTTCAGGTCTCCTTTCAGAATTTCCTCGGCGACAGGGTCTTCGAGGTATTTCTGAATGGCCCGGCTGAGCGGACGGGCGCCGTACTGCGGATCATAGCCTTTTTCCGAAAGGAAGTCTTTGGCTTTCTCCGTCAGCTCGACTTTGTAGCCGAGGCTCGTCACACGGCCCAGCAGTTTACCCAGCATCAGGTCGATGATCTTATGGATGTGCTCACGCTGCAGGGAGTTGAACACGATCACATCGTCCAGACGGTTCAGGAATTCCGGGGAGAAGGCTTTCCGAAGAGCGTTCTGGATGGTGCTTTTCATGATCTCATCCTGATTTTCGGATTTGCCACGAGTGGCGAAACCGATACCGCTTCCAAAATCCTTCAGGTCACGCACCCCGATGTTCGAGGTCATGATGATGATGGTGTTCCGGAAGTCGACCCGGCGACCCAGACCGTCGGTCAGGATACCGTCGTCGAGGACCTGAAGCAGGATGTTGAACACATCCGGGTGTGCTTTTTCGATTTCGTCGAGCAGCACGACCGAGTACGGCTTCCGGCGGATTTTCTCCGTCAGCTGACCGCCTTCTTCATATCCGACATAACCCGGAGGAGCTCCCACGAGCCGGCTGACCGAAAATTTCTCCATATACTCCGACATGTCGATCCGGACCAGCGCGTCTTCCTTATCGAAGAGATAGGTCGCCAGCACTTTTGCCAGCTCGGTTTTACCCACCCCGGTCGGGCCGAGGAAGATAAACGAGCCGATCGGCTTCTTGGGATCTTTTAAACCGACGCGGGTCCGCTGGATGGCTTTCACCAGTTTCTCAACGGCTTTGTCCTGTCCGATGACCCGGCCGCGAAGCTGGTCGGCCATGTTCAGCAGTTTGGCGCCTTCGTTGGTAGCCACCCGGTTGGTCGGGATCCCCGTCATCATCGCTACGACCTCGGCCACGTTTTCTTCCGTTACCGTGTAGCGTTTTTTCTTGGTTTCCTCTTCCCAGGCCTGCTTGGCCCGTTCGAGCTGGTCGATCAGGCGTTTTTCCTTATCGCGAAGCTGGGCGGCTTCTTCATATTTCTGGCTTTTCACCACCTGATTCTTTTCCTTCTTGATATTCTCGATGCTTTCTTCGAGCTTCAGAATATCTTCAGGAACCGAGATGTTGGAGATATGGACACGGGCGCCCACTTCGTCCAGCACGTCGATGGCCTTGTCGGGCAGGAATCGGTCGGAAATGTAACGCTCCGACAGTTTTACGGCCGCTTCCACGGCTTCCTGCGTATAGTTGACGTGGTGGTGATCTTCGTACTTATCCTTGATGTTGTTCAGAATCTCGATGGTTTCTTCCACCGAAGTGGCATCGACCATCACGACCTGGAACCGGCGGGCGAGCGCACCGTCTTTCTCGATGTACTGCCGGTATTCGTCCAGCGTAGTCGCACCGATACATTGGATGTCACCCCGGGCCAGTGCCGGTTTGAACATGTTGGAGGCATCCAGTGAACCGGAGGCACCGCCTGCACCGACGATCGTATGCAGCTCGTCGATGAACAGGATCACTTCCGGCGACTTTTCGAGTTCGTTCATCACAGCCTTCATCCGTTCTTCAAACTGACCGCGGTATTTCGTACCGGCCACCAGTGAAGCCAGATCGAGCGTTACGACGCGCTTGCCGAACAACACCCGGGAAACCTTCTTCTGGACGATGCGAAGGGCAAGACCTTCGGCGATGGCGGTTTTACCGACACCGGGCTCACCGATCAGAATCGGGTTATTCTTTTTCCGGCGGCTCAGAATCTGGGCCACCCGTTCAATTTCTTTCTCACGGCCGACGATCGGGTCAAGCTTGCCCAGTTCAGCCAGTTTGGTTAAGTCACGACCAAAATTATCCAGAACCGGGGTACGTGACTTCTCCGAACCTTTCGGGTCTTTACCCGATCCGGAACTGCCGCTGCCGAACATGCCGCGATCGTTGTCGTCGTCGTCCGTTTCCGGTCCCATATGAGGACGTGTACCTGAAGATTGATATTCAAGCATCTCTTTGATTACCTCATAGTTGACGTTAAACTTGTTCAGAATCTGCGTCGCTACGTTATCCTCGTCACGCAGGATCGAAAGCAGCAGGTGCTCGGTGCCGATCAGCGGGCTTTTGAATATTTTAGCTTCCAGATACGTGATTTTCAACACTTTCTCCGACTGGCGGGTTAGTGGGATGTTAGCCAGATTTTTGACGTTGTTGGTCGCGGTTCCTTTGGTCGCCTGCTCAATAGTCACCCTGAGTTCGTCCAACGAAATGCCCAATTTTTTCAATAACCCGACAGCTACCCCTTCTCCTTCCCGAATCATTCCCAGCAGCAGGTGTTCCGTGCCTATGTAATCATGGCCAAGACGCAGGGCCTCCTCTCTGCTGAGCGAGATAACTTCCTTAACTCGGTTCGAAAATTTAGCTTCCATTCGCTTGGGGTTGTATTATTTTTCTTTGCGTCTGATACTGTACTAACGAAATTTTTTTCGGTATTGTTCACTGTCTCAAAGACTCCTTCAACACATCCGAAGAATGGGGTCCCTGATTGAAAATCAGATCCATCAGACTGAGGTTCGGTACAAATACATTGCCAAAGTTCTGAGGGTATGAAACCGGCCGATAAATACTGCCACTTTGATCATCGCCCCGGGCCTTCAGCTTTCCGTGGAGATCAAAAAAATCGTCATCCACTTGTTTTTCAAACGTTTCCGTCAATCGAACCTCTTTTTTCCAGCCAAGCCATTTCAGACAAATTGTCAGCAGTTCCAGGTTGAGGTCGAACAGGAATTTCCGGTTGGCGATCAGGACCGTCCTGAGTTCCTGGGCGTAATACTCGAAAAACGGGGCCTTTCCGTAAGCGGCTACCAGACTCTGCCAGTGCCGGTCGGGCCAGGGCTGCCGGTAATCGATCCGCACGTTCCGGATCGGCTGGTGGTGGGTTCCGTCCAGTACCGGCACCGTCAGCCGGTCAACGCCGTTCGCCGTAAGAACGTAACAGCGATTTCTGTAACTTTGCTTCTGATAATGTTCGGCCGCTTCCAGCCAAACCGTATCGAAAGGGGAGATTGCGGCAAAATACGCGAGACCGGGGAGGTAATGTAATTCGATCCGAACATTTCGGCACAAGCTGCCAACTTGGTACTTTTCCAATATTTACCACACGATAATACTACCAAGTAAATGAATTCGTGCGGAACAAGCAAACGGTTCCTCAAAATTTTAATTTGCCGGTAAGTTTCGCTGGTCCGGCTTTCAACATTGAAATGGGAATATTCTTTTTCCGAGTACTTACCCGGCTTCCGCTCCACCTTCTGTACATCGTCTCCGACATCTTGTACTTTTTTTTGGCCTACCTGATCCGTTACCGCAAAAAGGTCGTCCTTTCCAACCTGAGGAATTCCTTTCCCGGTCAATCGGAAGCTGAACTTCAGCGGGTTGCCAAAGATTTCTACCGGAACTTCGCCGATGTGCTGGTTGAAACGCTGAAGTTACCCGGCCTGTCGGAGGAGGAGCTGAGGGCACGGGTGCGGTTTACGAATGAAGAACTGGTGAAGAAAAATTTAGTAAAAGGTCAGCCGGTTCTGATCATGGCTTCACACCAGTGCAACTGGGAGCTGGCCCCTTCGGCATCGGTCGTTAACGGTATGCCGGCCGATGCCGTCTACAAGCCGCTCAACAACGCGCTTTCCGAACGGATCGTACACCATATCCGGTCGCGCTTCGGGGCCAAACCGGTGCCGATGAAGAAACTTCTCAGGGAAATGGCCACCCGCCGGAACGAACCCCGCCTGATCGCCCTGGTGGCCGACCAGATTCCCGACCAGCCGGAATTCGGCTACTGGACCCAGTTTCTGCACCAGGATACGCCCTTTTATCCCGGCACCGAGCGACTGGCGAGGGCGTTCGGTCTGCCGGTCTTCTACGTCGGCATGCGCCGGGTCCGGCGGGGGTTTTACGAACTGACGTTTTACCCCATCGCCGAGCCTCCGTACCGTAACCTCCCGGAAGGTGAAATTCTCAACCGCTATCGCGATGCGCTGGAAAAAACCATCCGGGAGGCCCCGGCCGACTGGCTCTGGTCCCACAAGCGCTGGAAACACCGGCGGACCCGGTATAAAGAGATCAGGGTGAAATTTTAAACTCCGGGTTTTCTACTGGTACTGAATATAGATCGGTTTGGGATCGAGGGCCAGAACCTCCTCCGGCTCCATCAGGTGAGGTACCTTATGGTTGGAGCGCAGATCAACCTTTTTCATGTCGTTTTTGTAGAAGATTTTGAAACCCGTATACTGCACCGGTTCCTTCACGATATAATCCTGATAAGAATCGCGCTTCAGGGAGGGCGGACCCCAGCCGTCCATGTTCATAACGATCTGGACGTTCGGGTCGAGTTTGATGTTCTTGTAGTTGGTAACCATCCGCTGCGTAAAGCGGTGAACGATCAGGATTTTGGGCGGCAGGTTGTTCTCCTTCTTGACCCGGCTCAGGAACCGAACGGCATCGTTGATGTCACTGGCGTCGTAGGTTCCGATTCGGGTGCCCGGCCGGGCACCTGTCTTCATCGAGAACTCCGGATCGATGCCGAGGTGAACGTAGGGCAGCTTCAGATACTTCTCCAGAAAGGCCATCTCTCCTTTCAGATCGGCCAGGCCCACCTGAATGTCCAGAAACACGATGGCACCGTGCCGGGCTCCCCAGCTGATCACTTTCCGGATGGTCTTATCGCTCATCCGCAGGCGGTATTTTCCGTCCTTACCCGGAGCGCCCTGGGCGGAAATAGCCACCAGGTGCAGCGCTTTCTGAACCGGTTTTGAAGGATCGGCTTTCGCCCAGTTTTCGGATTCCTCATCCAGCCGCCGGAGCATTTCCTTCAGAGGGTATTCCCCCAGGATCCCCATCTTCTTGGAATGGGGGTTGCCGTAATAGGCCAGAATGCGGTATTTCGGAAGAATCGTGTCCGGCAGGTCGCCGGCGAACCGGAGCGAGTCGGCCTTCAGCGGGTCTTTTTCCGTCGTGTCCGGGGTCGCGGGCGCAGCCCCGGCCGTCTTCCGGGTCGTGTCGGCGGCCGGTTCGGCTTTGCCGACGGCCACGCTGTCGGCTTTCCGGCCTTCCTCACTCGTGCCGTTGCTCGACGTGCAGCCTGTTAAATGGTTTGAAAAAATGAATAATGAAGCTATTAGCGAAACTCTCCATGCCGAACGGCACACCTGTAACCCTCCCTTTACCACTTGTTCCTGATTGATTGACGTGATTGATTTTCAACTCGGCTTAAAAATACGAACTCTCTCCAGAATCAAAAATTAAGTTTTACATATCCTGCTCAGACCTCCACTTCGCCCAGTCCCTGCCGGATTATCTCGAACGCATCATCGGTTGCGTTGACGATGGTGGAGGGAACATTTCCGCCGTAACCCCCGTCGATGACGAGGTCCACCAGGTGTTGAAACCGCTCGAAAATAATTTCCGGATCGGTCGGGTACTGCAGGATTTCGTCTTCATCCCGGATCGTGGTCGTGATGATGGGGTTGCCCAGTTCCTGCACGATCCGGCGCGGGATCGGATGGTCGGGAACCCGGATACCGACGGTCCGTTTGTTGCTGTGGAGGATTTTCGGCACCCGGCTGCTGGCTTCCAGGATGAAGGTGTATGGGCCGGGCAAAAGCCGCTTCATCATTTTGAAGGCCTGGTTCCCGACCCGGGCGTAGTCGGCGATATGGCTCAGATCGTAACAGATGAAGGAGAAATTGTTCTTCTGTGGTTTGATGCCCTTGATGCGGGCGATGCGCTCCACGGCCCGGGCATTATGAATGTCGCAGCCCAGCCCGTAGATGGTATCGGTCGGATAGATGATGACCCCCCCGTCGCGGAGGATGTCGACGACGTGCAGGATTTTGCGTTCTTCGGGTGTGGTCGGATGAATCTTTAAAAACTCGGCAGGCATACCTTGGCTGTATTCTTTCCTGCATAACTACAGAAAAATGGTTTGGTTACCGAATTTTTGATCGGCCGCTTTCAGACTTCCAGCCGGACGGGGGTCCGGCGGCTTTCCTGCCACCGGCTGTACCGCTGGTAGAGGCCGTTGACCGGTATACGCCACCGGCAGCATTGCAGAACGAGACTGGTCTGCCAGCCGGGTGGTTCCATGAATTCGAGTAACTCGCGGAATTTGAAGGCAAGTTCGTACTGATGGGAATAAAAACATTGCCGGATGAACCAGCGGATGCGCCCGGCCAGCGCCCGGTATTCTTCGGCGGTCTGGCACTGGTCGAAGGCTTTGTAACAGACCGCCAGCGTCGAGTCCAGCAGCGCATTGCCGGCCTGCCGGAACTGGCCGGAGAGCGACGAACTCAATAACCGCTTGGCCGTCAGCACATCGTCCTGGTAATGGTAACGGTAATCCCGCGCCGTCCGAACCCAGAAATCGAAGTCTTCATAGCTCAGGGATTCATCATATCCTCCGAGGCTGTCCAGCACGTCCTTCCGCATCATCATGGTCGGAGTACAGACGAAATACGACCTGAGAATTTCCCGAAAGACCCAGCCGGTCGGGACGGGAACGGTGGCCTGCAGGGCAGCATCGACCGGAAAATGATACCCCAGGAGCCGGTCGTTTTCGTCGATGAAGGCCGCATTGCCAAACACGACGGCGTAATCGCCCGGTAGCCGGTCGAAGGCCGCCACCTGGCGGGCGATCCGTTCCGGGTACAGGATGTCGTCGGCCGACAGGTCGATCACGTATTTTCCCCGGGCCCGCTCAAGGCCCTGATTAAATGCCCGGCAGATTCCGGCATTGGACGTGTTCCGGATCAGTTGGATTCCCGGGGATTCCCGCAGCAACCCTTCTATCTTCTCCACGGTGGCATCGGCGCTGGCATTGTCCACAACGATCAGTTCGACGGCCGGATAGGTCTGCTTCAGAACCGACCGCAGGGATGCCTCAATAAAACGCTCATGATTGTAGCTGATGCAGATCACCGACACCAGTGGCCGGATCGACGAAAAATATTCGGCAAGCAGGCCGGGGGGTACCGCTCCTGGAACTTCACTCATTTTGATGATGTACTAAAATCCAATTACCAGACAAGGAAGGTTTGGGCCATCTTACACCAATACTATCGATTTGTCGAGAGATTTCCGTAACACTTTTGAGCGAACGGCAGAAGTAACGCTCCAAAAAAAGGTCCGGTCTTTCTCCTGAACAGAGAAAGCCGGAGACTTTTGGCATGGTTTTTATACGGAATTAAAGAAGAAAACAATCAGTCTTCAGGAGTCCATCCGGAGTTACTGATTAATGGGTTAGGGTTTTTGTAAATGCTCTCTAAACTGTTTGGGGAGCATTTATTGTTTTTTCGTGAACCTTCGGATTCCTTTCCCCTTCGAGGTTGTACAGGGCAATGTTCATGTCGAAGCCCAGTATCAGCAGCAGTGAAACCAGATTGATCCAGACCATCAGCACGATCAGGGTTCCGATGGAACCGTACAGCTTGTTGTAGGAAGCAAAGTTGGAGACGTAATACGAGAAGCCGTAGGTGGTCAGGACGATCAGAACCGAAGCCGCGATGCAGCCCGGTGTGATAAACCTCCATTTCATCTTGACGGCCGGACCATACCGGTAGATCACCGCAATCACCGCCACGAACACCACAAAGACCACGAAATACCGGCTGAAGTGCAGCAGGCTGGTCACAAACGCATTGTCCAGAATCCGGATCTGCTGGAGATAATCGGTGATGACGCCCCCGATGACCAGAATCGCCACCGCCAGGAAAAGACTGACGGCCAGCATGAGCGTCAGGCCAAAGGCGATCAGGCGGGTCTGGATGAAACTCCGGCCCTCGCCCAGCCGGTCGGCTACGTTGAAAGCCATCATGAGCGACAGAATGCCGTTGGTGGCCGCATACAGCGCCAGCACGAAACCAAACGACAGAATACCGCTTCGGGGCCGGCTGATGATGTCATAAATGGTGGTTTTGACCGTATCGTAGGTCGAAGCCGGCAGCACCTTGCTCAAGAAATCCATGATCTGGTTTTCCAGGTCCGGAATCGGAATATACGGAATCAGGGTAAACAGGAAAATGGTGAACGGAAAGACGGCCAGCAGCAGACTATAGGACACCGAGGCCGACCGTTCGCTGGTATCCGGGTCGGAGATTTTCGGCAGAAACCGCTGCAAAAATTCAAACCAGGACTGCTTCGAGTCCAGGGCCCGGTGGGTTTTCAGGTATTGAATCAGGTTCTGAACCCAGGAAATTCGTTCGATTCTCTCCCACATACGGAATCCATTGAGGTATCGGGGATAAACGGCGCCGACGGACAACGGCCCAAACCGGCCGATCGTTTCCATCTTAACGTAAGCTTAGAAAAAAGGTTTGAGCTTTTCAAGCAGTTCATCCGGCGCCCGGCACAGCCGCCCCGTCCGGATCTGCTGAAATACGAGGGTGGTTTCTCCGATATTCAGGTGGTCTCCCTCCTGGTTGTAAATGTCGTATTGAAACACGATCCGGATGGTCGGCAGTTCGCGGATGGACACCCGGACCGTCAGCAGGTCGTCGTACCGGGCGGGTTTCAGATACCGGGACCGGTTTTCGTACACCGGCATCATCACCCCCGAACTTTCCATTTCCTTGTAATGAAAACCAAGGCTTCGCAGGGCCTCTACCCGACCGATCTCGTAATACCGGGCGTAATTACCGTAATAGACATAGCCCATCTGATCGGTATCGGCATAACGGACCCGAATGGGCGGCACACTGTAACTGAACATGGTTCCGGTTTCTGGTCGACCTTTCCTACTGAAGTATGCCCCGCTGGTTCAGTGCCGCCTGATAAATCCGGGCGTTGCTGAGGTGTTCGTCGTACGTCCGGGCAAAAGTGTGGTACCCGGAGAAATCGGCGCGGGCCACAAAATACAGGTACTCGTGGTTTTCGTGGTTCAGGACGGCATCGATGGAAGACAGCGTCGGCAGGTTGATGGGGCCGGGAGGCAGTCCCCTGAAGCGGTAGGTATTGTAGGGCGAATCGATGGTTTTGTGCCGATTCAGCACCCGGCGAATCGTGAAATCCCGGTGGGCAAAGACCAGCGTCGGGTCGGCCTCCAGCGGCATGCCCCGGTTCAGCCGGTTCAGGTAAACGCCGGCCACGCGGGGTTTTTCGTCCTCCTTTTTGGTTTCGGCTTCGACAATGGACGCCAGCACCTGCACCTGGGTTTGCGACAATCCGAGTTCTCCGGCCTTTCCCTTCCGGGCCGGAGTCCAGAACTTCTTATACTCGCTGCCCATCCGCTCCAGAAATTTTTCGGCGCTGGTCGTCCAGAAAAACTCGTAGGTGTTCGGCAGAAACATACACATGATCGTGGTGGTATCGAAACCGAACGATTGGCAGACCTCCGGGTCGTTCAGGAGGGCACTCAGCTTCTGCGGTCCGAACTCGAATTTCGACCCCAGGCGGGCCACCAGATCGTCTTTCAGGCGGAGGTTGTTGAACGTTACCCGAACCGGGTCCTGATCACCGGACCGCAGTTTCCGAATGGCGTCGTAGTTGGTCATGCCCTTTTTGATGACGTAATGACCGAATTTCACGTGCTCCGGATATTTCATCATCCGGGACAGAAACCGAAACGACATCTGGTCGTTCAGCACCTTGTGTTTATTGAGGGAGTCCATCACCGCTTCGTAGGAAGCCCCGCGCGGGATGAAAAGGTCGAAATTTCCGTCGTTCTCACCGGCCTGCAGGTTCGGCGTCTTGAAAATTTGCCAGAAATAAAACGAAAACGTAGCTAAGAGAACCGTTAAGGTTACAAAAATCCCAATCTTGAAGTTTCTGGACATACCAATTCGGGGATTGGAGTTCGATAGCGGTCCTTCCGTCCGAAACCAATCGCCGTCACAAAGGTAGAAAGGATCAGGGTTGAATTACAAGAACTCACTGCTTTGCCGGTACGGATCGGCCCAGTTGCCGGTATTTGGGCAGGTTGACGAGCAGCACCCCGAGCAGAATAATACCGAGCGCCACCATCTGCCGGGTCGATACGGGTTCATGGGCAAACAGCCAGCCCAGCATCACGGCAATGACCGGATTGACATAGGCATACGTGCTCACCACCGCCGGCGGCCGTACCTTCAGCAGCCACAGATAGGCCAGAAACGCTATGATCGAGCCAAACACGATCATGTATCCGAGGGCCAGCCAGGTTTTCAAACTTACCTCTTCAGGGTGAAAGCCGGTCCATTCGCCGGCCAGCCCGCTCACCAGCCCGCTGAACAGACCGGCGGCCAGGAGCTGGAGGCTGCCGTTCACGAGCGTCGAAGGCGAAAGGGTCTGGTATTTGGCGTAGAGCGAACCGACCGTCCAGGAAATACCGCCCGCAATCAGCACGGCCATGGCGGTCCAGTATTGATCGGTTCCGGAAAATAGACCGCCGGTCTGCTCCGGTTTGGTGAGCAGCAGAACCACCCCGGTGAATCCGATGAGCAGCCCGGCCGGAATCAGCAGGTTGGCAAAATAATTGGACCACTGCCGGCGGTCCAGAATGACGAACCAGAACGGAAGCGAGGTCACGATGATGGCGGCCAGGCCGGAAGGAATATACTGCTCGGCCCAGATCACGGACCCGGTTCCCCCGAACAGCATCAGAATCCCGCCCAGGGCATTCCGCCCGACCACCCCGACCGACGGACGCGGCTCCCCCGCCATCAGGCACCAGGCAAACAGCAGCGCCCCGGCCAGAAAGAACCGCAAACCGGCCATCATGAACGGCGGCATGGTTTCCAGGCCCAGCAGCACCGCCAGGTAGGTCGATCCCCAGATGATGTACACGGCCGCAAAAGCCAGGATGACGAGAAGCTGATTTTCTTTGGGTGGTTTCATCCGTATTAGTTACCGGGGTGTTGGCCGGTTTTCTGGTCAACCCCAGGGCAGGCCAAACCGTTCCGCCAGCGTCTGTAAACCCTTTTCTACCGGCTCAAGCAGCGGAATGCCGTGCTGACCGCGTTCGGCTTCCATGTCCCGTTCCGGGTCACCGGGAATCAGCACCTGCTTTCCGGGAACGGCCCGCGCCCCCCGAAAGGCTGAAATCCACTGGTCCATGTGCTGCTTGAACTCGTCGGCCGGACGGAAGGCATCGACCCGCATGGCTCCGAAGAAATGGCCGGTCCCGCTGCCGACCCCTTCCTGCGCCGTCATGAACCCGGCCGTCGCGAACGGGGGTACCCACGGGCCGTAGTTGGCCCCGGATAAGACCCCTGAAAAAATATCGACGATGGCGCCCAGCCCGTACCCTTTGTGGCTGCCGTGTTCGCGGTCGGAGCCGAGCGGCAGCAGGGCCCCGCCGGAAGGCAACGGGTTGGCGTCGGTCGTGGGGTTGCCTTCCGCATCCTGGGCCCAGCCGGGCGGGATCGGCAGCCCTTTCCGCTGGAGGATTTCCAGCTTGCCGTAGGCCACGGCCGTTGAGGCAAAGTCGGCTACGAAGGGCGGCTGGGTCAGGGCCGGAACCGCTACCGCATACGGGTTGGTTCCCAGCAGCTTATCGAGGGAAAACGTAGGAGCGACGAGCGGAGCGGCATTGGTCATGGCCCACCCGATCATGTCGTGTTCGAGGGCCATCATGGCGTGGTAGCCGGCGATGCCGAAGTGGTTCGAGTTCCGGACGGCCACCCAGCCGGTGCCGGCGGTCCGGGCCTTCCCGATAGCGATCTGCATGGCTTTCGGACCGACAACCAGCCCGACCCCCCGGTCGCCGTCGACCACGGCCGTCGAAGGAGTTTCATGGACGATGCGGATGTCGGGCGTCGGGTTCAGGCGGCCATGGTCGTACAGCCGGACGTACCCGGCCAGCCGGGCCACCCCGTGGGAATCGACCCCCCGGAGGTCGGCCTGGACCAGGACCGTCGTCGCCAGATCGGCATCGGCATCGGAAAACCCGATGGAAAGAAATACCTGTCTGGTAAAGTGTTTGAGTTGCTGAACGGAGATCATCGTGATGGGAATCCGTCCCAAAGGGCGGCATTTTCGGCAAAAATAGAAAGCAGACTAAACGAAAGCACGTCCGGCGGCATCTATATTCACAGGCGTATCCACTTTCACTATTTTCTTTCCATGAGAACCATCCTGCTTTGGGTTATTTTCTGCTGCGGATTCTATCCGGTTTTAGCCCAGGACGAACAGCGCATTTCCTCGACCATCCGGCAAGTCACTGTTTTTCTCAACCGCGCCCAGATCGACGCACAGGCCCGGGCCACCCTGTCTCCGGGAACGACCCGCCTGATCATCGACAATGCTTCCGCCCAGACCGATCCGCAAAGCATTCAGGTCAGCGGCCGGGGGGAGGCCGTTATTCAGGGCGTTCAGTTCCGGACCAACTTTCTGACCAACGTCCCCAAACCTGCATCCCTCCAGCGGCTGGAAGATTCGCTGAAACTGGCCCGCGACGGCTACGAAGCCCTGACCCTCCAGAAAGAAGTACTCGACAACGAGAAAAAGCTGGTGCTGGCGAACCAGAAGGTCGGCGGGGAGAAGGGAACGACCGTCGTCGAGGTGAAAACCATGGCGGATTTCTACCGGGAACGACTCACCGAGATCGGTAAAAAGCTGCTGGTGGTGGAGAAACAGCTTACCGAACAAAAGAAAAAACTCGACCGGCTCGAAGGGCAGGTCCGGGAGCAGAACGCCCGTCGGGAACGCCCGGTCGGGGAGATCGAGGTCACGCTGAAAGCCGCCGGCCGGGCTACCGTCGAGCTGGCCCTGAGTTATGTCGTTGCCAACGCCGGCTGGGTTCCCTTCTACGATATCCGGGTTCGGGACACCAAAAGCCCGGCCACCCTGGCGTACAAGGCTAACGTCTACCAGAACACGGGCTTCGACTGGCAAAACATCAAACTGGCCCTTTCCACCTCCAACCCGGCCCTGCCCGGCACCCAGCCCCGGCTGGAAACGCAGTATATCGGTTTTTATGAACCCCGCCCCGCTCCCCTGAGCAAACCGGCCTTCCGGGCCAAAACGGCCGAGACGGAAGCAAGCCGGGAAAACGCTCAGGATGCCGGAGCGGCTGCCCCTGCGGCTGAACCCGCCCTGACCTCCACGGCCGACTTCACCCAGGCCGCCGACCAGCCGACCAGCGTGCGGTTCGATATTTCGATTCCCTACACCATCCTTTCCAACAACCGCCCGCAGGTGGTCGACATTCAGACCTCCGAGGTTCCGGCCACCTACCGCTATACCGCCACGCCGAAACTCGATCCCGACGCTTTCCTGATCGCGACGCTCCAGGGCTGGGAAAAACTGAATCTCCTGAACGGTACGGCCCGGACGTATTTCGAGGGAACGTATGTCGGCGAGTCCCGGGTGGAAATCCAGAACGCCGGAGACACGCTGGCGTTGAGTCTCGGCCGGGACAAACGAATCACCCTGAAGCGGGAAAAAACGCAGGACCTCAGCAGCCGGAAAACGCTCGGCTCCTCGGTGCGCGACAGCTACCGTTTCCGGATCACCGTTCGAAACACCAAATCGGAGCCGGTCAGCCTCACGCTTTTCGATCAGATTCCGGTTACGACCGACAGCCGCATCGAGGTCGAAGCGGAAAATACCGGCGGGGCTGAACTGAACCGCGAGACCGGCAAACTGAGCTGGAACCTGTCGCTGAAACCGAACGAAAGCCGGGAGATTGAATTTTCGTATTCGGTAAAGTACCCGAAAGGGCGGCAGTTAATGTTTGCTGAATAACTTTGCCCATCAACTGCCCCTTTCGGTATGCCGTCCCCTGCCCTGCTTCTGTGTTCTGTCCTGGTGTTTCTGTCCGGTTTCAGGACGCCCGACCCGTCTTTCAGGAAAGTGGAGCCATTGCCGAAAACGCCCTACGTTCAGGTGAGGGGCGGCCTGCCGAACGCCTTCCGGGCCATGAGTGAGAAAAAGAAGGCGACGGTGGCTTTTCTGGGCGGTTCGATCACCTTCAACCCCGGTTGGCGGGACAAGGTGTCGGCCTACCTGCAGGAGCGGTTTCCCGACACACGATTCACCTTTATAAAGGCCGGTATTCCCTCGCTCGGCAGCCTGCCCCATGCCTTCCGGTTTCAGCAGGACGTGGCCGGTCAGGGAACCCCGGACCTGCTGTTTCTCGAAGCCGCCGTCAATGACCGGGTCAACGAGACCGACAGCCTGACCCAGCTCCGGGCGCTGGAAGGCATCGTCCGGCAGGCCCGCCGGTTGAACCCGGACATGGACATCGTGCTGATGTCGTTCGTCGATCCCGACAAACTGGCCGACTTTGCCGCGAACCGGGTTCCGGCCGAAATAGCGAACCACGAGCGCGTGGCCGCGCACTACGGACTCCCCTCCATCAATCCGGCGAGGGAGGTTTACGACCGAATTAAAGCTGGTGAATTTTCCTGGGAAGGTGATTTCAAGGACCTTCACCCCTCTCCTTTCGGTCAGGAATTGTATTTCCAGACCATCCGGTATCTGCTGGAAACCGCTCCGGCAAAACCGGCCGGAAAACCGGTTTCTCCGAAAAAAACGGCGGCCCTGAACCCGACCAGTTTTGATAAGGGACGCTATCTGCCTCTCGAAACCGCCTATCTTCAAACCGGCTGGAAACGCCTGGAGAACTGGCATCCGGCGGATGCCGTCGGGACGCGGCCCGGTTTTGTGGATCGGCCGGTGCTGGAGGCTTTGACGCCCGGCGCTGTTCTTTCGCTGCCGTTTTCGGGTTCGGCCGTCGGGATGGCGGTGGTATCGGGGCCGGACGCCGGGGTGGTGGAATACCGGATCGACGGCGGACCCTACCGGAAAATGGACCTCTACACCCAATGGAGCCACCTGCTCCACCTGCCCTGGTACAAACTGTTTGCGGAAGATCTGCCGGCGAAAAACCATGTCCTCGACCTAAGGATCAGCTCCCAAAAAAATCCGAAGAGTGCCGGCACCGCCTGCCGGATCGTCTACTTTCTGGTGAATGGTTGAGCGGGAAGCGGTTTTTTTTCAATCTTTATCCGATTTTCCCCGTTATGTATTCATGCTGAACCGTCTGTTTTCAACGATTGCTCTGCTCTGCTTCGCCCTGACGCTCCGGGCGCAGACCGATACCCTTTCGATTGATTCGCTGATGATCCGGCAGCGTTCGCCGTATGCGGCTCTGATTCGGCCGGGGCAGAAATATCTGGCGCTGGATGTCATCGGCGGTATCGGCGGGTTCAGACGATACCGGTATTTTCCGGGAGAGGAAATCCGGTTCCGGTACAACGGCCGGAAATACCGGGAACCGCTGTATGCCGTCACCGACACCTCGCTGGCCCTGGTGCTGGAAGACCCGAATACCTTTCTGCCCGAAACCATCCATTTCCGGCTCGACCGCATCGAAAAAATTTACATGAACCGCCAGATCCCGTTCATCACCCAGGGCACGTACCTTTTTCCGATTGCCGGCACCCTGTTTTTCCTGGCCGACGTGATCAATGTGTCGCGGGCGGAACGGCGGCTGGTGGCCGATCCGAGGGCGCTGAAGGCCCCGGCGGTGCTGTTCGCGCTGGGCGCCATCTGCTATAAAATGAGTTTCCCCCGGTATCGGATCAACAAAAACCACCGGCTTAAAGTACTTGAAACGTATTGATTAGTAGTTTTGCACGAACATCAAACCATCCGTTTCTGCTTTGAGTGCCGTACGCTTAACACCTCCCGCCGGCCCGGTTCGGGCCACGATTCCGCTGCCTTCCTCGAAAAGTGAAAGCAACCGCGCCCTGATCATCGACGCGCTGACGCAGTTCCGGAGTACGCTGCACAATGTTTCGGCCGCCCGCGATACGCAGACCATGATCCGGCTGCTGCAATCGGAAGAGCCCATTGCCGACGTACTCGATGCCGGAACCACAATGCGATTTCTGACCGCCTATTTTGCCGTTACCGGAAAACATAAAACCCTCACCGGCACCCCCCGGATGTGCGAACGGCCCATCGGGATTCTGGTGGATGCCCTCCGGTCGCTGGGCGCCGACATCGAATACCTGAATCGGGAAGGCTACCCCCCGCTCGTCACCAAAGGTTTCTTCGACAACTCCCGAACTTCCGGCGATACCAGCCAGGTCTCCATCCGGGGCGACGTCAGCAGCCAGTATATCTCGGCCCTCCTGATGGTGGCCCCGACCTTACCCCGGGGCCTGACTCTAAAGTTAACCGGCGAGGTCGGCTCCCGGCCCTATATCGAAATGACCCTGCGCCAGATGGAACATTTCAGAGTGAAAGCGAACGTCGACTGGGAGAAAAACACCATCGCGGTAGCGCCTACCGCCTACGTCCCGCAGGAGTACGCCGTCGAATCCGACTGGTCGGGAGCCAGCTACTGGTTCAGCGTCATGGCCCTGGCGGAAGAAGGCTCCGAAATCGAACTCCTCGGCCTGAAGGAGCACTCGCTCCAGGGCGACAGCGCCATCGTGGACATCATGCGGCCGCTCGGCGTCCAAACCACCTTTACCGAAACCGGCGTTAAACTGACCCGGCAACCGGCTGAAACCGCCCTGAGCTGGGATTTCACCAACTGCCCCGATCTGGCCCAGACGGTGGCGGTCTGCTGCGCCCTCAAAGGCGTGTCCCTTACCCTGACCGGCATTGAAAGCCTCAAGATCAAGGAAACCGACCGCGTATATGCCCTCCAGGCAGAACTCCGGAAGATCGGTTCCGAACTGGTAGAGGTGGACGCCAATATCCGGTATGTAGTTCGACCGTCGGCTTCGGGGAAACCGGCCGGCGTCCCGCAGATTCATACCTACGACGACCACCGGATGGCGATGGCGTTTGCTCCGGTGGCGATCAAACAGGAAGTGGTTATCGAGGAACCGGGCGTGGTGGCGAAATCCTACCCGTCCTTCTGGGACGATTTTGGCCGGGTGGCCGGCGTGGCAATGTAGGAAACGGCCCGTTAAAAAATCCATCCCGCCCGGAGTAATCCGGAGGTATATTTACATCTTAAGGGAAATTTTACTTTAAGCCTATATTCCATGAACCCTAAATTCAGAAAGCTGCTGCCTCTTGCCTTTGCCTTTTTCCTCCAGCAACACGTTCAGGCCCAGACCATTCCCCGTGACGAACTGGTTTTTCTGACTTCCGAATGGAAAGGAGAACGCTTTCCGGACGGCCGACCCAAAGTGTCGGACGACATGCTCCGCCGGGCCAGAAACATCGGCATCGAGGAGGCCTGGACGGTCCTGAAAAATGAAGGATACAACTGCCAGTATGAAGGTGGCTGGAAGATCATCCACACGCAGGAGCCCATTGTCGGGCGCGCCCTGACCGCCTTGTACATGCCGAGCCGCCCGGATGTCGAGAAGAACATTATGGAGCGGGGCAAGAAGGAAGGCCGGATCGGAAATACCAACGCCTGGCCCATCGACAAGCTCTCGAAGGGCGATGTGTATGTGGCCGACGGTTTCGGAAAAACCGCCGACGGCACGCTGATCGGCGACAACCTCGGCAACTCGATCTTTGCCAAATCCGGCAACGGGGTCATCTTCAACGCGGCCGCCCGCGACCTGGAGGGCCTGCGGCAGATCAAGGGTTTCAACGCCTATGTCCGCGACTGGGACCCCTCCTTCCTCAAGGATGTGGTGTTGATGGGGCTGAACACCCCGATCCGGATCGGGCGGGCCATCGTGCTGCCGGGTGACCTCGTTCTGGCCAAAGCCGAAGGCGTTCTGTTCGTTCCGGCGCACCTGGTCGAGAAGGTAGTCATGACGGCGGAATTCATCGGCCTGCGCGATAAGTTCGGGCACGCCATGCTGCGGGAAGGAAAATATACGCCGGGTCAGATCGACAACCAGTGGACCGATGCCATCAAGGAAGACTTCCTGAGATGGCTGGATAAAAACCCCGGTGAAATGCCCATGAAACGGGCCGAACTGGATGCCTACATGAAAAACCGGACCTGGTGAACGACCTCCTGACTCATTTATCACCCCGACGAAAGTCCGGTAAAGACCTCCTATCGAAAAACCCCGGCCGAAGATCTGCCGGGGTTTTTTATTTATTATGAGAAAATCTGGTTTTGATCGAATGGGATGTCGGCCTCAAAGAGTGTTTTTCCTGCCGTTTTTCGAGCTGACGTTCGATTCCGTCGGCAGGCTGATCCTCCAGAGGTGGCCGCCTTCCCGCCCGCCGTACTCGATGATGTACACGTCGCTGCCGACCAGGACCGCATCCGTCGGGCCGGTGAAGCCCTCCACGATCCGTTTGGTTTTGACGGTGTAGTTGTCTTTCCCCTTGTCATAGGTCAGGTCCAGGTGCAGCAGGTCGCGGCCCTGGGTGGTGAACGGCCGCATCATGCCGGACCGCGCCCCACCCGAATACCGCATGACGAAACCGTCGCCCTTCAGGTCGTCGGCCAGAATTTTCCGGGTATCGAAGAACAGGGCCAGCGGGGAGCAGTGGGCCGTGAAGGTGCTGGTGGTGACGCCGGTGGTGTCGCCGTCCATGATCTTCCCGGTTTGGCGGTCTCGGTATTCGTTGGCGTCCGGGCCGAGGTTCTGCACCGCCGGCGAAAAGGTGACCCCTTCCGGGCGTTTCGGAAACCCGGGGTCGTTGTGCATGTATTTCATCAGGAAAGCGTGCGAAGACCGCGGGATGAACGGGTCTTTCACGGGGTCGGGCTGCCAGTCGGCAAACTGCTGCGGGTTGTCGATGCCGCCCATCACCCACGGAAAGCCGTAATGCCTCCCCTCCCGGATCCAGAACATATCCTCGCCGTGGTCGTAGTCGCTGGAGTTCGACACCCCGAACAGGTTGCCCTCCGCGTCGAAGGCAATGTCGTAGGCGTTCCGGATGCCGTCGGCGTAAATGTACCCCTGCTGCTTCAGCCTGGCTTCGTCCGGGGACAGCATCAGGTCATGGGCTTTGATCGGAAACCGGAACACCTTCGAGGTCAGGCCATTGTCGCGGGCATTGGGATAGGCCCCTCCGTTGTCCTGCACCTCGCCGTGGTCGGTCCGGGCCCCGGAGTTGACGAAGATGTACTTTCCGTCCGGGCTGATTTCCAGCGCGTTCCAGCCGTGGTCGAAGGTGGTTTTGTTGGTCGGGTATTCTTCGGTATCGAAGATCACCGTCATTTTGTATTTCCCGCGCCGGTTCGTGAAGCTCACCATCCTGCCCTTCGTGCCCTTCTTGTTGTTGGCGTCCACGTTGCCCGTCAGAAAAAGCGTGTTTTTATGGAAAGCCGCCCCCTGAAGCCGGTTGATGCCATGATCGGCCAGACTCAGCACTTTCCGGGCCACCGGCCCGTTTCCGTCGAAACCGGTAATTTCAAACACGTCGCCGGGGAAGGTGGTGTAATACAGCTTCCCGTCCACCGGGTTCAGCAGGATGCGGACCGCTTCCGGCTCGACGGTCATGACGTGGGCAATCCGGATGTCAGGTCGAAGGGCCGTGGGCATTTTCAGGTCCTGGGCCGCGGCCGGCTCCCGGCCGGCTATAAGGCTCGCCAGCAGGCCGAAGGCGGCAATCGTTGAGCGAAAGGATGACATGATTAAGGGGTTCAGGATCTATGGGGTTTGGGATAACTTCCGCAGGTAAGCCACAAGCTGCCAGCGCTGATCTTCGGAAAAGACCTCTTTGAAGGGCGGCATGTTGCCTCTGCCGGTGGTCATTTTCCAGAATAGGGCGCCGTCGGACTGTTTCACCGAGAGCGAGTCGTGAAAGTTGGCGGGTTTGACCCCTAGGGCCCCGCCCGCAGCGCCGTCGCCATACCCTTTTTCTCCATGACACGACTCGCAGTACAGCCCGTAGAGTTCTTCGCCCTGCGCCAGCACCAGCGGGCCGGGCTGGAGGGAACTCTTCAGGGTGTCGGCCCAGACCGGCGCTTTCCACCGGTCCTGAAACACGGACCGGGGGCCGGCCGTGAACGCAAATCCGCTCACGGCCAGCCCGGTTACTGCGACCCAGAGTGTTGTTATTTTATGTGGTTTCATCATTTACGGGTTTAGAACCGGTTTACCTCCCAACTGACCACCCCCCGGCCACCTCCTTACCAAGGAGGGGGTGGCTCCGCAGACACGAATAGTGGCAGCGCACTCTCCCCCTCCTTGGTAAGGAGGGGGCCGGGGGTGGTATCAGGCGGAGGCTTTGGAAAGCTCCTCCCGAAGCCGTTTGGCCACGATTTTCTCCTGACCGGGTTTCATCATCCACACCGTCACGTTGACGCCGTTGGGGCCGCCCCCGCCGACTTCGATGGAAGGGTCACCGGCGCGCAGGCGGTCCTGAAGGTCTTTTCCGGTCAGCCTGATTTTGGCGGCATCCCAGCGAATCCGGAGGGTGGGCGTGTGGTTGCCCATGGGCGGCACATGCACCTCCGTCTGGATGCCGGGCAGGGGTTTCACGGTGCCTTCAATGTGGGCGATGCCGTCTTCCCACGACTTCCAAAGTTTGGCGTGGTCGGTATTGATGAACTTCTCCAGCGCCACATACATCCCCAGAACTTCCTCCTTGTTCACTTTCATGCCCCGCCCGATGTTGAAACCCCGGGGCGGCATATGCAGACGGGCGGCCGCGATGATGTCCTTTCTGCCCATCAGCAGGCCGGCGCTCTGAGGTCCCCGCATGGCCTTTCCGCCGGAAACCACCACGAAGCTGAAACCCATGTCGTTGAACCGCCAGAGGTTCTCGACCGGAGGCACGTCGGCCGCGATGTCGATGGAGGTCGGGATGTTGTGTTTCTTTCCAAGCGCCACCCATTCCTCGTGCATGATTTTGCCCTTGTCGGCTTCGATGTGCAGGAAGTGCATGAGGGCGGTCCGCTCGTTGATGGCCTTCTCGACGTCCTCCGCCGTTTCGACCTGAACGATCTTACAGCCGGTATTGGTCAGGGCGTGGTTGTAGACGATGTCGTGGGCCTTCTGACAGATCACCTCCGACTTCATGCCGGTGTATTCGAGGTGCGGCAGCTGCTCGACTTTCTTTAAGTCCATCCCGGTCAGGATACCGGCGAGGCCGAGGGTCATCCCGGAAAAGGCACCGGAGGTAACTACGGCGGCTTCGGAGTGAACCAGTCTGGCGATCTTCTCGCCCACCTTGTCCTGAAGTTCATCGAGGAGGCAGAACTCGGTCGCGCCGTAATTGATGGCTTCCAGCACCTCGTCGTGCATCAGCGAACCGGTCATGTAGGTGAGGGTGCCGGCGCCGTTGATGAACGTCCGGACGCCCAGCTCCCGGAACAGGTCGCGCTTCGGGGCAGCGGCTGCCAGCGCCTGCGAAAGGGGTACGCCCGAGCCGATCAGCCCGCCGACGAGCGGAAAGGACGACAGGCGCTGAATCAGTTTTCTTCTGCTTAACATGGCAGTGTCGGGTCAGGGATCAGATGTAGGCGATGCAGTCCATTTCCACGAGCGAATCGCCCGGAACCCCTCCGTAAACCGCCACCGTGGTTCGGACGGGCGGCTTGCTGCCGAACCGGCCTTTATACACTTCGTTCATCGCTTTGTAGTCGTTCAGGTCGTGCAGAAAAACACTGACCTTCAGCACCTTTTCCATGGAAGATCCGGCCTTGATCAGTTCTCTCTCCAACTCTTTCAGGACTTCGTCGGTATGGACCCGAATGTCGCCTTCCTTGTGATACCCTTTGCCGGCTACAAAAACGAGGTTGCCGAATTTAGTAGAGCCGGAAAACAGCGGTACATCCTGCATCGTCTGCACATTGAACACTTCCTTTTCGGGAGCAGCCGGTTTGGCATTAGCGGCTACGCTCAGCCCGGTTACCCCAGCCAGAGAAGAAAACAGTCGTTTCAGGATGGATCTGCGTTGTGATTTCATTGGTTATCAGGTAAGTGGTTAAAAATGAAACAGCTAAATTTTACTTATCCCACCAGACGCGGGTCATGAACGTGTTCGGCCCCTGGCGGGCAATGGCCTTGCCGTATTCGTCCGGATTCAGATTTTCCTCGGTCGGCGGATAGAGCATCCTCCTGAAAATCTGACCGCCGGTCGAATTGCCGGGATAGACGTTCGGCCTCAGCGTCGGGTACCCCGTCCGTCGCCAGTTGGAAAAAACCTCCTGGGCATTCGGAAACAGAGCGATCCAGAACTGGGTATGAATCTGTTCGAGCTGCTGCCCGGGCGTACCGCCCGACCGGAACGGGTGGGCTTTCAGGTAGGCCTCGATGCGGCTTTCCGGAATGACGCCCGCGCTGCCGTACAGCGCCCACTGCCGCAGTCCGGCGCGGGTGCCGTTCTCAAACAAACGGGCCGCCGGCGCTTCGGAATACCAGCCCCGCACCGCGG
The DNA here is from genome assembly GCF_003703975.1 of Larkinella soli. GTDB lineage: Bacteria > Bacteroidota > Bacteroidia > Cytophagales > Spirosomataceae > Larkinella > Larkinella soli. The sequence goes on from NZ_QTJY01000001.1 coordinate 634,200, forward strand.
CTTCGGCCAGCAGGAGGTTCACCTCCGCCGGAGTCAGCAGCAGCATCGGCGCATCCAGCCGCAGCAGGGTGGCGGGGTTCGGCTCCGAATACGTCACGAAATCCGCCGGTTTGGAGCTGACGCTCGACGCCATGCCTTTCTGGAGAGCCGCCGTAGTATCCGGTTTCTGGTTGACGTATACCACCGACAGTACCCCGAGCCGGGGGTCTCCGGTCGTCTTCAGGAAATCGATGAAGGTCTTCTGGTACTTCCCCCCTTCCGGGTTGCTGTACCCGTCGGCCCTGATATAATCGGTATTGAGCAGGTATAGTGCCAGCGGGTTTTTGTTGATGTCCTGCCCGCCGGTCTGATAGCGGATGCGGGCGATGTCGGCCGCTTCGGTGATCAGCTCTCCCGAAACGGCTTTCCGGACCCAGGATTCGGCCAGCGCCGGGTTCACCTTCGTCAGCCGCAGGGCGAGCCGGAGCATCAGTGAATTGGCGAAACGCTTCCACTTCAGGATGTCACCCCCGTAGACTACATCGGCCCCGCCGAACGTCGGTTTGGCAGTATCGAACAGGCGGGGCGCTTCCTCCAGCTCGTTCAGCATATTCCGGTAAATCTCCTCCTGCCGGTCATATTTCGGCTTGAAGACACTTCCTGAATACCCCCGTCCGGCTTCCGAATAGGGAATTTCACCGTACAGATCCGTCATCCGATGGAAGCAGTACACCCGCCAGATGCGGGCCACGGCCAGTTTGTTGACCTGTTCGGGTGAGCCGGAAACGGCCCGGATCACCTCCCCGATCTCGTTGATTTCGTTCGGATACCCGTTGTTGAATACCGTGTAGGGCGCCGTGCCCTGGTTGAAGATGTATTTGGCCCCGAAACCGGCAATTTCATTGTAACTCGTCGTGTACTGCATGGCTCCCTGCAGTCCGTGAAGCTGGTTTGAAGCGGCATCGTACTGGGATTTGCTGAAAACGTACTCCGGTATGATCTGCGTCGACGCATCCGGATTGGTATTCACCTCCTCGAACCCCTTCTCGCAGGAGATCAGCAGGGCCACGGCAGAAACCAGGGCCAGCCGGCAATTCGGGCGGGGAATCATTTTCAGGGTCCGTTTCATCAGAGTTTGACCAGCAGGTTCAGACCGTAACTTCTCGTCCGGGGCATCCCGAACGACTCGAACCCCTGGCTCGAACTGTTGGTATACCCGGATTCCGGATCGAAATTGGGCGTTTTCCGGTAGAGGATCGCCAGATTGCGCGACACCAGCGACAGGGAGGCCGCCTGGAGTTTCAGCGCCTTCAGCCAGCTACCCGGAAACCGGTACGAAACGATCATCTGCCGGAGTTTCACGAAGCTGCCGTCGTGCAGGAACAGCTCCGAAAACGACTTCTGATTGTCGTAGTATCCCCGCAACTGCCCGACCGTAACCGTACGCGAATAGGCATCGCCCTCCGGGGTAACGCCCTGCAAAACGAGTCCGTTTTCCCGACCCGGCAGCGTGGTTTTGAGCAAACCCATCCGCATGGCGTACACTTCCATGACGGAAAAAACCTTGTTTCCGAATTTTCCGTCGACCAGGAAGCCCAGCGAGAACGGGCCGCAGCTGAACTCATTGGTCAGGCCCATCGTCAGCGGGGGCACGCCGTTGCCGAGTTCCTGCAAACCGGTTGCCAGGGCGTAGCCGGTCGTGGGATTGTAAACGGTGTTGCCCTGCGCATCCTTCCGCACCCGCGTTCCGACGATGGTACCGTACGGTTTTCCGACCATGTTATTGATGTAGGCGTAATTATTGACCGTGGTCGCCATCTGGATCGAATTGAGCCCGTCGGCCAGCCGGATCACCTGATTCCGGTTGTAGGCGACGTTGTAGGTGACGTTCCAGGTGAGGGCACCGGTTTTCACGGGGGTGCCCGTCAGCAGAACCTCGATGCCCCGGTTGCTCAGTTCACCCACGTTCAGAATGACGCTGGTATAGCCGGTCGTGGGCGAAAGCGCCGTGTTGACGATGTCGTCGGTGGTTTTGCGGTTATACAGAGTCAGGTCCAGGCCGAGCCGTCGCTTCATGAGCTGGAGGTCCAACCCGACCTCCCAGGTGGTGGAGGTCAGCGGTTTCAGCCGGGCGTTCGTGATGGAGGGGCTGGTAACGTTCTGCAGAGGCACCCCCGAACTGGGCACCATGCTGTAGGTCAGGTTGATGACGTAAGGATCGGGGGTGGCCCCGCCCACCTGCGCCCAGGAAGCGCGGATTTTGGCAAAATCCACGATCCGGGGCAACGTCAATGCCTGGGAAAGCACCAGACTTCCTCCCACGGCCGGGTAGAAAATGCTGTTGTTCTTCGGGCTGAGGGTCGAGAACCAGTCCTGGCGGCCGGTCACGGTCAGGTAGGCAAACCCTTTAAAATCCAGATCAGCCGAGCCGAAGACGGAGTTGGTCAGCGTCTGCTGGGTCGTCGGAACGGTGGAGGAGGTGGTCAGGTTGGTGGGGCTGTAAAAATACGGGATGACGAACTGGGAGCCGGTCGTACTTTGCTGGCGGTATTCATACCGGCGACGGTTCAGCCCGGCCACGGCCGTCAGCCCGAAATGGCGGGAGAGCGCCCGGCTGTAGTTGACCGTCAGCATGGAGTTGGTTTCGGCCACATCGGCCTGAAGGCCCCAATACTGCCCTTTCGGTACGTACCGGGCACCCGTCGGCAGCACGTACGAATAAGTATAGCTGTAAAAATCCCGACTGACGGTCCCCTTCACGCTGAGGTTCTTCCCCAGCCGATACCCCGCCGAAGCCTGCCCGATAAAGCGGTTTTTGAGGTCTTCCTGCCGGTATTTGGCCGATACGAAATAACTGTTGGAAGCAATGTCGGCGTCGTTCCAGCCGATCTCGTTGCCGCCGGCGTCGTAGCCCGGTGCAAACCAGCGGATATCGACGGTATTGGCCAGCATGTAGGGCATCCAGTTCGGGTTGCCGAGGGCGTCGCCGGCGGTGGGGCGGTTGCGGCCCTTTTCGATGTTGTACTGCCCCACTACCTCGAGGGACAGCCGCTCCCCGAGTTTGCCGTTGAGGTTCAGGTTGGCGGTTTTCCGGCCGAAGGTGGTGTTCGGGAGGATGCTTCGGCTGGTGAGGTCGGAAAGTGAAAACCGGTAGTTGAGATTTTCCGAACCGCCGGTGAAAGCCAGGGTGTTGGTGAACGTGGTGCCGGTCTGGTAAAAGTTGCGGAGGTTGTTTTTCCGGGCGGTATAGGAATGGATCCGGCCGTCGGCGGCCACGTACTCCGACCCGTCGATCCGGGCACCCCACGACCGACGGCCGGTCTGGATGGCTTCCCCGGGTCCGGCGGGTTTCTGGCCTCGGTCGCCCTGCCCGTATTCGTACTGCCAGTCGGGAAAAACCGCTGCGTTTTCCAGCATCAGGGTGCTGTTGTATTCGATCCCGATGCCTTTCCGGGTTTTGCCTTTTTTGGTCGTAATGAGGATGACCCCGTTGGCCGCCCGCGATCCGTAAAGAGCCGCAGCCGTGCCGCCCTTCAGCACGCTGATGGATTCGATGTCGTCCGGGTTGATGCCCGCAATGCCGTCGCCCCGGTCTACATTGCCGGCGCTGCCGTTGGTGGTGGGGCTTCCGCCCGGGGTGGTATTGTCGATGGGCATGCCGTTGACGACGTACAACGGCTGGTTGGCGCCGGTCATCGAGCCGTTGCCCCGGATGATGACCCGGCTCGACCCGCCCGGACCGGTGGACAGCCCGGTCACATTCACCCCGGCTATTTTCCCGGTCAGGGCGTTGGCGACGTTGTTTTCGCGCGCCTGCGTAAATTCATTGCCCTTCATCTCGGCTACCGAGTAGGCCAGCGCCTTTTTATCCCGGGTGATCCCGAGCGCCGTCACGACCACTTCGTTCAGTGTGCTAGTTTCCGGCTCCATCCGGATGGAGAGCAACGACCCCTTACCGGCGTCTACCTCCAGCCGTTTGTAACCCAGCGAACTGATGATCAGTATGGGGTCTTCCGCCGGAATTTCCAGGCTGAACCGGCCTTCGGCGTCGGTGGCGGTGCCGTGCCGGCTCCCTTTGATCACGACGTTGGTACCCGGCAATCCGGCCCCTTTTTCATCCAGAATGACCCCGTTCAGCCGCCGTTTCAGCGGCTCCGCCGGTACGGACGTTTCCGGTTCGAGGGGGGGATCTGTGCGTTTCAGAATGATGCGCTCGTTGACGACCTCGAAAGTTACCCGATGCGGAGCCAGCACGCGCGCCAGCACCTCCCGAAGCGGAACCTCCCGGAACCGGTACGTGCTTTTCTGATCATAACTGAAAATCTGGTAGTTATACATGAACTTTACGCGGGCAACGGATTCGAGCTTTTCAAGCACCTTTTCAATACCGGCGTCGGCAATGTGAAAGGAAATCTTCTGTTCCAGCATTTTCTGGGCGCCGGGGTTGTCGGCCCGGGCACCGGTCAGCAGGAGCAGAACAACCAGGTGGAGCAGAACCGGACCAACGAAGCGATGCAAGGCTTTCGGAAACAATAGACGTTTAGCCATATTTCGGGTCTTGTCGGGTAACTGGGCTTTTCCATCACACTCCCTTTCCGGTCGGAACCATTCGGGGCATCCCCCGGCGCTCACACTCAGGGTCTGCAACCCCGGCTGCTGATGATAATATGGGCATCGGTCTGCGTGTATTCGGCACCGATGGTCCGGCAGATCAGGTCAATTTTTTCAAACAGCGGCTCGTCCGACAGCGAAGCCGTCAGGTAGCAATCCTTCATGACCTCCCGGTCGAACACGAACTGTACGCCGTAGGACTCCTCCAGGGTGGAAAATACCTCGGCGATGGGCGTCCGGCGAAAATGAAACGACTGACGCTGGATCGGCAGGGCCAGCAGGGCCGGTTTTTCGACCAGACTCCGGACGAGCCGGGTTTCCTTCGGGCTATACACCACCTGCTGGTTCGGAGTCAGCACGACGCCCTCCGCCTTTTTTTCGTCCAGGGTTCCGGCCCCGGTTTCCTTCGGGCGGGCAAACACCGAGACGGTTCCGGTTTTCACCACCACCTTCAGCTGGGAATCGGCTTCAAAGGCCCGGACCGTAAAACTGGTTCCCAGCACTTTGGTTACGAGGCTGTTGGCGTAGACATAAAACGGTTTTTCAGGGTTTTTGGCGACCTCGAAAAAAGCCTCTCCGGAGAGATACACCTCCCGCTTTGCGCCCGAAAACCGGCGGGGAAAACCGGCGCGGCTATGGGGCTGGAGCAGAATCGTGCTACCGTCGGACAACACCACGAGACTCGGCTTTTCGGAGTCGTTGATCCGCTCTTCCAGCGGTTCCGACGCCTGCTTCACCAGATCGGCATAGGTAGCCGACGGGCCGTTTTCCGGAACCGACCGGCCCGCGAGCCAGCCGAGCAGGCCCAGCACCGCCAGAACGGAAGCGGCCACGGCGAATTTCATCCGCGACGACCAGAGCCTCCGGACGGGCGTTTCACTTTCAGCCTCCTCCAGCGAGTGTGACAGGCGGTGTATCTCCTCCCCGATCTCCCGGCTGGAAATCTGGTCGTATGCCCGGTATATATTTTCAAGCAGCTGCCCCGCTTTTTCGACAAAATCGGCTTTCTCCGGATGCGCCAGAAGCCAGGCTTCCCAGAACTTCCGGTCTTCCGGTTCGTCGAATAATTTCCATCGTCGGAAGGAAGAATCGGCGGCAAAATCCTCCGGTTCGAATTGCTGGTATGGGGGCATCAGATCATGCTTTTACTGTTCCGGCAGGAAGGATGCCGAAAGGCTTCGTTCATACTCTTTTTTCAGGTTATTTTTTGATTTTTTCATACGAGGCCCGGAACCTCCGGCAAGCCCTCAGTCGGGCCGGTTACCCACGAAAAAATACAGGAGAAACAGCAGCGTATAAAGCGAAAACAGCAGGCTGCCGCGCAGGGTGGATATGGCTTTGAAAAGCAGATTGGCGACCGACTGGCGGTTGATGTGCATAACCTCGGCGATCTGTTCGTTTTCCAGACCTTCATAAAACTTCAGAAAAACCACCTCCTGCTGTCGTTTGGGCAGCCCGCCGATTGCCTGGTGAAGCTTCCGTCGGTGTTCGCTCACGGCCTCCCCCTGTTCGATGTCGGTTTCGACGGTCCGGAAATCCGTCAGGTAACCGGCATCCTGCACGTTCACCGACCAGGCGGTGCGTTTGCTCCGGCGAAATTCCTGCAGCAGCTGGTTCCGCAAGGCCCTCAGGAAATAAATGGAAACATACTGAATCGTGATCGACTGACGGCGTTCCCAGATGTGAATGAACAGATCCTGAAGCGCATCCTTAATCACTTCCCGGTCCGCCGTGAAGTTGGTGGCGTAATTGAACAGGGTCCGATACTGCGAATCGGCCAGCCGGCAATAAGCCGCCTTGTCACCCGCCCGGGCCTGCCGCCAGAGTTCGAGAAGCGTTTCGTTTTCGTCAGAAATGCGCTGTTCCCTATTCATAAAGTCCGCCCCGGTTTTTGGGTAGTCCGTGGTTAATGCGGTAAATCTAAAAAATTTTAAAATATAATTGGGCAGTTCGGCGGGAAGACTTCCATTTTATATTACAAAGTATAGTTATTCCAATTTAAACTTTTATTTAGCACCAGCATTCCGCTTCCTAAATTGCAATTTTTCCATATTTAAATCCTCTTTCTGCTGTATTTAAATCCTCTTTCTGCTGTTCAGAATTTTTCGCCTTTCGTCACTCGGTTTTCATATTCAGTCATCCGGCTTCCGGGGCTTCCGCCCGACCTTTGTATCACACAAAAACACACAAAGACAAGATGAAAACGCTTTTAAAAACCGAAGAAATCGCCCAGTTCCTGGTATCTATCGTCCTCTTTAGCCAACTTCCTTTCGCCTGGTGGTGGTTTCCGGCTCTCATCCTGCTGCCGGATGTGGGTATGCTGGGTTACCTGGTCAATCCGAAAGTGGGCGCTTATCTCTACAACCTGTTTCACCACAAAGGCGTCGCGTTGCTGGTCGGGTCGGTCGGCCTGTTAATGAATGAACCGGTGGTGATGCTGGCCGGAGTGATCCTGTTCGGACACGCGGCCATGGACCGGATGATGGGCTACGGGCTGAAGTATACCGACAGTTTCCACCATACCCACCTCGGCGGGATCGGGAAGGAAGACCGGGCAAAAGAGAAGCCCTTCGGATCTACCCAGAAGCTAGTTGCCTGATAATCAGTGGGCAACGGCCCTGCCTTCCCGAAAAGCGCCGGGCGTCGAACCGGTCCACTTCTTAAAGGAACGGTAGAATACGCTGGGTTCGGAGAAACCGAGGAGATAGGCGATATCGATGGTGCTCAGATACGGGTCGCGCAGATGACGGACGGCCAGTTCCTGACGCACCTCATCCAGGAGCTGGCGGTAGGTTACGCCTTTCTCCTTCAGGTGCAGCTGGAGGGTCCGGACACCCACCGCCAGCCGGTCGGCCACGGTAGCCAGCGTCGGCTCCTCTCCTTTAAGCAGGCCCAGAATCTCCTTTTTGACCCGGAAAATCAGATCGGGCTGCCGAAGCCGGCGAAGCAGTTCCACGGCGTGCTGTTCGAATACCGGAAACAGACTCGGGTTGGCGTTCAGGATCGGTGTTTCCAGCCAGGCCATGTTCAGAATCAGCTGCGTCTCCTGGGCGTCGAAAATCAGGTCCGCGCCGGCAAATACCCGGTTATAAACGGACAGATCGGCCGGGCGGGGGTAGGAAAACCGGATTTCCTCCGGTGTGAACGGGCGGCCGATTAGGGTCCGGATCGTGGGAATATAAAGTGAAAGCTCCGACCCGAGGGTATAGTCGGGATACCGGATTTCGGGGCTGGTAATGGTCAGGGAAAGCACAAACCGGCCTCCCTCCTTCCGACCGGCGGTCCGGACGCCTTCACAGACAATATCCTGATACTGACAAAGTTTGTCGAAAGCATGGCCCAGAGTGGGGCAGTGCATCATGACATAGGCCAGCACCCCGAGCGACAGCGGATTGACCAGTTCGCCGAGCCGCAGCGGCAAAAACCGGTCCCCCGTCATGACGACGGATTCATGCCAGAGGTCCTGAACGGCCCGCAGGGGAATCCGGGCATCGGGGTTGGTGAGCAGGGCGGGATCGACGCCGACGGCCCGGCAAAGCGCGCCCGTATCGGCTCCGCTCTGCCCGATCGCCAGCAGAATGAGATTGAAAGAACCGGCGGAAAGTGTATCGTTCGAGGCCATGCTCACGAAGATACGCAAGCCGATCAAAAGCCGCTTACCGGGCGGAGGTAATTTTGAGGTTGGCGAAGTCACCGCCCGACTCGTTCCCGACCCAGAGTCCGATCCGGCCGGTCCGACGGTCGTTCAGTTTGGTGACGACCAGGCTCGGTGCCGCACTGCCGTCCACAAACACGCTGACCTGCTTTCCTTCCACCACGATCCGGGCGTGGAACCAGCCGTTCGGATCGGGGGCGGGTTCGACGGCTTTTTCAAACTGGTCGGTGCGTTCCTTCCGCAGCCGCTGCCAGTCGAAATCGGGCAGGGACATATACTGCACGGCATGGACCCGTCGAACGGGGTCACTGGCCCGGAAATTGAACGGCCGGAAATAAACGGCGTCGAAGGTGCGGTCGTCGGTGCCGTGAAAAGCGATGCCGACAAAGCTTTTCTGGAGCATGTCTTTCCCCCGGATGTCGACTTCGATGACCCCTTCGCCGAAGGTTTCTTTTTCGATCCAGGCTACGCCGTCCCCCGGTTTTTCGTCGAAACGGACGGCCTCTTTTCCTCCTTCCCGTATTGGGCTCAGGCTGCGGTTCTGCACCTGAAATGCCTGTTTATCAGCCAGTTCTGATAGGTTCAACGTTTTAGACCTGCCGTTCTGCGCGATCAAAACGACAGGGAGGAACAGCCCCAGGAAAGCCAGGGCCGTTCTCACATTCGGAAATCGTTTCATTTCCGGCCTTATTTTACGTTGAAATCGACCTTCGTGTCGGCCCAGAGCATGGAAACCATCCCTTTGGGTGAAACGTCGATGGTGAATTTTTCGGTAAAGTCATTCGATTTTTTGGCCGGAACGGTCACCCGCAGCACGTCCTCATCCTGCTTGTAGCTGAAAGCGCCCCATTTGATGGTCTTGTTCAGGATAACGGTCCAGTTTTTCTCTCCCGGAATCGTAAACAGGGCGTATTTCCCTTTCGGCACCGACTTGCCTTCCAGCTTCACATCGTCGGAAAATTCGATGGTGGTCGTTTCGTTGGCCCCGGTCCGCCAGACCTGGCCGTAGGGAGCCACTTTTCCGGCGGGGTCCCAGACGCTGCGGCCTTTGACGGAGGGCCGGCTGTAGTCGATGGTGACGGTTTTTCCTCCCACCGTAGCTTTAGCCTGGGCGGGCGGACTCGGGCGTTTCGATTTGTCGTCCTGGCCGAAAGCGAGTCCGGCGATCATCAGCATCGTGGTAAGAACCAGTAACTTTTTCATGTCAGTTTGCGGGGTTTTGGTAAATGGATTGAAAACCGCTCCCAATTACGGAAAAATTACCGCTTTCCGGTATAAGGTCAACTGTTCAAATCGGTTCAAGTTGAATCAGGCTGAGAATCAGCGAATCCGGAGACTGCGGAGGTAGTCCGGAGTTTTCATAAGCCGGCTGCCGTACCAGCTGAACAGCTCCCCGTCGACCAGAATCACGCGGGCGTCGGGAATGTGGGCCTGAAGTTCGGCCCGGTGGTATTCCTGAAACGGATAGGGTTCGGAGGACAGAAAGATCAGGTCGGGCCGGACGGCCTGAAGCTCGGCTTCCGAAATCTCGGGATACCGCTCCCGGCTGGAGAAAGCGTTCCGGAAACCGCCGGCCGTCAGCATGGCGTCGATGAACGTCCGACCGGCCGCCACCATCCAGGGTTTCCGCCAGATCAAATAGGCCACCGTCTGCCCGGAAGCCGGTTCCGAAAGCAGGGAATCGAATTTTTGCCGGATGGAATCGGCCAGCACTTCGCCCTCCCCCGCCCTGCCCACCAGCCCCCCAACGGTCCGAATCATCAAGAGCGCATCGCTCAGGGTTGCAATATCGGTGACGTGAACCGGATAGTGCCGTTGCAGTTCCTCGATCTGTTCGCGGGTATTCTCTTCCTTATTGGCCAGAATCAGATCCGGTTTCAGAGCGTGGATGCGGCCGAGATTCAGCGTCTTCGTGCCGCCCACCCGGGTTCTGGATTTTACCTGATCGGCCGGGTGAATGCAGAATTTAGTCACACCCACAATTTCCTGATCCAGCCCGAGATCGAACAGCAGTTCGGTCTGCGAGGGTACGACGGAAACGATGCGCCGAGGCGGCTGAGGCAGAAGGTTCATCCCTGCAAAGTTGGTAAAGAAATCGGGAACCGGCAGCCGGACGGGTTCGATATTCCCGTATCATTACCCAATTGAATTCCCTAAACCCTATAAATGATGAAAACTTCCATGATGGTAAAAGCAATAGCCGGCCTGGCTGTTGCGCTGTGCGCTCATTTCGCGGACGCCCAGCAGAAGAACCTCGGCCCCTTCGAAGGGCAGGCCGATGTGGGGAGGGTAAAGCGCCCCGGTTCAGCAGTGTACAATCCCGAAACCCAGGAATTTACCCTGGTCGGCTCCGGCACCAACATGTGGTTCGGGAAGGATGAATTTCACCTGGTCTGGAAAAAGATGAAGGGAGATTTCATTCTCCAGACCAGCGCCGAATTCGTAGGCAAAGGGGTAGACGCCCATCGAAAAATCGGATGGATCGTGCGGACGAGCCTCGATTCCAATGCCACCCATATCAATGCCGCCGTTCACGGCGACGGCCTGACTTCCCTCCAGTTCCGCCGGAAACCGGGGGCTGAGACGGAAGAGAAAAAATCCACCCTCACCTCGGCCGACGTCATTCAGCTGGCCCGCAAGGGTAACACCTACACCATGTCCGTGGCCCGGAAAGGCGAAGCGTTCGTGACTGAGCAGGTTACCGACCTGGACCTGGGCGGGGAGGTCTATGTGGGCCTGTTCGTGTGTTCGCACAACCCCGACGTTTCCGAAAAGGCGGTTTTCCGGAACGTCCGGATCATCGTTCCGGCCCGCGACAACTTCGTGCCCTACCGCGAATACATCGGCAGCAACCTCGAAATCATGGACGTGGCGACCGGGCACCGCCGGATTCTCTACCGCTCGGCCGAATCGCTCCAGGCACCGAACTGGACCCCGGACAACAAAGCGCTGATCTACAACCACAACGGCCTGCTGTACCGCTTCGATCTGGCGTCCCGAACTCCAAAAGTGATCAATACCGACTTTGCCACCCGCAACAATAACGACCACGTGCTGTCGTTCGACGGAAAAATGCTGGGAATCAGCCACCACAGCAAAGACGACGGCGGGAAGTCCATCGTTTACACGGTGCCGGTCGGGGGCGGGACGCCGAAGAAGATTACACCGGTAGGCCACTCCTATCTGCACGGCTGGTCGCCCGACAGGAAGTACCTGATCTATACCGGAGAGCGGAACGGCGAGTACGACATTTACCGGATTCCCTCAGCCGGCGGCCCCGAAACCCGCCTGACGACCTCTCCCGGCCTCGACGACGGTTCCGAATACAGCCCCGACGGCAAATTCATCTACTTCAACTCGACCCGGAGCGGGACCATGCAGATCTGGCGCATGAAGGCCGACGGCAGCGAGCAGACCCAGATGACCAACGACGAATTCAACAACTGGTTTCCGCACGTGTCGCCCGACGGCAAATGGATCGTGATCCTGTCGTTTCAGAAGGACGTCAACCCCGACGATCACCCCTTTTACAAACCCGTTTACCTGCGGCTGATGCCGGTTTCGGGCGGCACCCCGAAAGTCATCGCCTACGTCTACGGCGGTCAGGGCACGATCAACACGCCCTCCTGGTCGCCCGACAGTAAGAAGGTCGCGCTGGTCAGCAATACCGATATGAGTGGGGAGCAGTTGTGAGGTCGTTCTATCTTCCCCATGCTAACAAAAAGTTGTCCGATCGGACAACTTTTTTTAGTTTTACAGTCATTCATGTCAATCCACCGTGCGAAAAATTCTTTTCTTTAAGGATTACTTCCTTGAGTTTTACCAAAAATAGCGTCCCCAGGTAAAGGAAAAAATAAACTGGACCTTACGACTAATTCAGGAGATACCGATGGTACCGGAGACTTACCTGAAACACATAGAAAATACAGACGGCCTTTTCGAGATCAGGGTTCTGTCGCGATCTGACATCTTTCGAATCTTCTGCTTTTTCGATGAAGGAAACCTGATTATTATCGGGAACGGTTTTCAAAAGAAAAGCCAGAAAACGCCGAAAACCGAAATTGATAAAGCTCTGACAATTAAACGGGAATATGAAGAACAAAAACAAAAGTCTTAAATCACTCGACGAATTAATCAACGAGGAATACGGCCCCCGGGGTTTGGAGAAAAGGGAGAAATTCGAAGAAGGTTATGAAGCCTTCCGACTGGGCGTCCTTATTCATGAAGCCCGGTTAGAAAAGGGATTGACTCAGGAGGAACTGGCCCGACGCTGCGGGACGAACAAGTCGTTTATTTCGAAAATTGAAAATGACGCCAAAGACGTTAAAATCTCTACCCTTCGGCGGATTATCGAAAACGGGCTTGGCGGGCACCTCCATCTTTCCATTAAATTTTAACCTTCACACGATCAGCTTGTAGCCGATGCCCCGGACGTTGACGATCTGAACCTGAGGGTCGTCTTTGAGGTGACGACGAAGCCGGGTAATGAAGACGTCGAGGCTGCGGCCGTTGAAAAAGCTGTCGTCGCCCCAGAGTTCAAGCAGCACCCCGGATCGCTCCAGCACCTGATTGCGCTGCTCGTAAAGCCGCTTCAGCAGTTCCGATTCGCGGTGGGAAAGGGGGGTTTCGGTGCCGTTCAGGAACAGTTTCTGTTTTGGATAGTCGAACGCGTAGCGGCCGATGGTCAGGCGGCCCGGAGCCGTCGGTCGGGTGGGCGCGTGACGGTTCAGCAGGGCTTTGATCCGGACGATCAACTCGTCGATGCTAAACGGCTTTTTCAGGTAATCGTTGCCGCCCAGCTCGAAACCCCGGACCACATCGGCGGTCTGCGAACGGGCCGTCAGGAAGATGATGGGCACGTAGGGATGTTCCTGACGGACACGCTCGGCCAGCGTGAAGCCGTCGAGCCGCGGCATCATTACGTCGGCCACGATCAGGTCCGGGTTCTTCTCCCGGAACACGGCCAACCCCTCCTCTCCATCGGCGGCATACAGCACCTCGAACCCGCGCACTTCCAGACTGTCGCGCACGATCATTCCCAGGGCCGGTTCATCTTCGATCAGTAAAATGGTCGGCATGGTGTTTTGTATCTCAATACCTAAAATCTACCCGTCACCTCTCCCTCGGAATCCACAGTTCAAACCGGCTCCCAACGCCCGGTTCGCTGGTGACCTCGATCCGTCCGCCGTGTTTTTCAACCACCTGCCGGACATACGACAACCCCAGGCCGAAGCCCTTGACGGGGTGAAGGTTTCCGGTCGGGACGCGGAAAAACCGGTCGAAAATCGCTTCCTGGTAATTCTTCGGGATACCGATGCCGTTGTCTTCCACGGCCAGCCGCCAGCCCCGCTCGTCGGAACGGCTGTCGATCCGGATCTCGACCGACTCGCGGGAATATTTGATGGCATTGTCGATCAGGTTGTTGATGGCGTTGCCGATGTGCAACCGGTCCGCTTCGACCGGGGCCTGGGACGGCTCCGCCCGCACTTCGATGGACACCGGTTTGGGGGCTTTCAGGCGGTGAATGCCCACGAGTTCTTGGAGCAGTTCGGCCGGCTGAAGCCGTTCGCGGTGAATCTCCAGCTCCCGGTTTTCCTCAACGGCCATATTCAGCACCTTCTCGACCAGGTCGGACAGCCGCTGAAGTTCGTTTCCGGAAATGGTCAGGTAGGTCCGGGTTTTCTGCGGGTCGTCGAGCGCCCCGAAATGCTGAAGGGCTTCCACGGCCGCCGACACCGTTGCGATGGGGGTTTTCAGCTCGTGAGTCATGTTGTTGATGAAGTCGTTCTTGATCTCCGACAGCTTTTTCTGTTTCAGGATCGTCGACAGCATGTACAGGAAACACCAGGTGGTGAGGGCCAGCAGAACCACGGACCCGCCCAGCGGCCAGCCCATCCGGCGGACGACATAGCCCATCGGTCGGTCAAAAGTGGCCTGAAGAAACTGGTTTTTGACCGGGTTGATCGGCATGGGCGGGGTTTTGATCCTGCCCCCAGCCGAGACCAGGCTGTCCATCTTCATTTCATAGCGCCCGGGTCTGATGAAAACCGTATCGAGCCGGTATTCCTCGCGGATGTCGCGCAGGCGGAGTTCAGCGCGGTAGGTGGAATCGAACCGGCGGAGGTCGAACGGGTGGCGTCCGGCCCAGTCGACGATGAGCATGCGGGTCAGGCGGTGCGCCAGCGTGTCGATCAGCAGGGAGTCTCCGGCTTTCCCGGGCGCTCTGCCGACGGTGTAGTTCATCACCCGGGTTCCCTTTTGGTCTTCCTGCCGAAACCGCACTTCCATCCCGTCCCTGATCCGGCGGTTGATTACCACGCGTTCGCCGATTTCGTCGTCCAGCGGTTCGGTATTTCGGAAAAAGACGCGCCGGGGCGGTTCGCCGGGTTTCAGTTTGGCGCCCATCAGCCGCCGGGCCTCGGCAAACTGCTGCTTCTCGACGGCGGAGATGAAGGCCGTCCGGACGGTCCGACGAAACTGGAGTTCGTGGATCTGATAGGTGGAAATGAGCCAGTAGCCCTGGAAGGCGATCACTCCCAGGATGCAGACCGTCATCAGTACAAATATGGAACGGATCCGGCGTTTCATCTCTTCACAAAACTACCCCATTTCGGCGGCCGGGCAACGCGTGTTAACGTTGTTTAACACTATTTTACGCTGCTTAACACTGAAGAGGAATGTACCCAAAACCCTCACTCATACGGACCATACTTTTCCATCCATTCACATTCCAGAACGGTGGCGCGGGCGGTGCCGGCACGTTTGTGCCGGAAGGTACCCTCCTTACAGCGGTGAACTTCGCAAAACTTTTCACGGGCTTTCCGACGCAGGTTGAACGGGATTCGTTTGTAGGCTTCGCTCAGCCGGATGCTCAGATCGATGTTAGTTTTTTGCACAAGCATCTTTAATTTTACGGGAAGATTGGTAAACTTGTTCAAATTTGTGAGCGAAACAATAACAAATTAAACTTTTTGTCAAGCATACTGAATTATTTTCTTTACATATTGTAAAAATATTTTTAAACATTAGATAACAGCGTGTCGGTTTCAGTCAATGCCAGAAGAATGGAAGGGCGGATGAAAGAGTTAGAACTAACTCAGGGGTTATTTGCTGAAAAACTTGGCGTTAGCCGGCAAACGGTTGCTGCCATCCTTTCAAGGGGCAAACTACCGAAAGACAAATACCTTTCATTGATAGCAGAGATTCTTCAGGTTTCGGAGGAATACCTTCTACAAGACTCGAAGCCGGGTTACCTCTCACCAGAACCAGCCAGCGACACCGGAAAAGGCGACCTGGATGTATATATTCTTCGGCTGGAAACTGAAAACAGAATGCTGCGGGAGGAAAACGAGCGGCTGCGGGAATTGATCAGAAAGATTAAGCAGAAGCCCGAATAACTCGAAAAATAGTTACGTTTGTCTTCATTTGTCGGCTCAGCCTGCCGCTGGGACGGGTCAGCTTCGGTTAGGAGTCAACCTTCTGAATATCAATCCATAAAAGACCCCAATCTTCGTATTATGGAACGCCGAGCCTTTCTCCGGTTTCCCCTGAGTGCCTCCATCCTGGCTTTCTTCGGCCGGCCTCCGCTGGCCCCGGTGAAAGGTTTCAAGGTAGAGGCCGGAAAAGACCGATTCAGCAACAGCCTCTCCTACATCGGCGCCCGCTTCGACCTGAAGGTTTCGGGCAAGGATACCAATGGGGCCATTTCCGTCTACGAAACCACCCGATACGAGAAGAGAGGGCCGGTTCTGCACATTCACCCTGATCTCGACGAATGGTTTTATGTCCTCGACGGCGAGTTCAAGTTCCGGCTGGGAGACGAAATTCTTTACCTGAAGACCGGGGATTCGCTGTTTGGTCCGCGGGGCATACCGCATGCCTTCGTCAAAATCAGCGAAGGGCCGGCGCGGCTGCTGCTCCACCACCAGCCCGCCGGGCGGATGGAAGAACAGTTCTTTGAAGGAAGTCAGATGAAGAACCCGACCATCGCCGAACGGGAAGCCAGCATGCGGAAATACAACATCATACCGGTCGGGCCGCCCCTCAGTCCGGACTGATTTAAAGTATGAGAAATATCAAAGCGATCGAAGTGTTGTATATTCCGTTGGACTACTAAAAATATAGGTGATTTCATTCCAGACATTTCCTCCATGAATGGTTAAACCTGCTTTCCGCTTTTCGACTTTACCGTTAAAATCTTTTATGTCAAAATAGCGGTCCGGCTGATGAACGGGTCGTAAGTACAACTGCTTTCCAACTGCCTTGGATAAACAATCCAATAGTTCTTCAGAGGGACTGGCCGGTATCTTATTGCCGTTGGAATCCCCTTTATAAATTAAAACAAGGTTTCCATTTACATCGGCAAATTGTGTTGGCGGAGCCTCTTTATACCGGTCATCAATTAAGGCACTTAAGTGTATTCTACGACGGCCGGTTGTATCGACAAAGTCAATCATTTCTACGGCCCCAATATTTTCTTTAAAAAAATTTTCCCTTACACATTCGCCGGCATAATCGATAATGATTTTTCTTATCACAAGATCGGTAATTTCTACCTCGGCACAAGGTTTATTTTGTCCAAAACCCTTGAACGAAAACAAAAACATAAAGAAAATCAGAGCCTTTTTCATAGGGTTGAAGCAGTTAAAATAAGATGCTTCCCAAAAATTTAAAATGCACTAGACAAAAATTAATAGAGAAGCATCTCATTCTTGTTTAAAGGATTAATTAAGGCATGGCATTCGCTCATTGCTTACAACTCCATTCGGCGTAAACGTGAGTAAACGATTACCGGTAACTATTTGATGTCGAATTCCTGGATAACTCGCAGCGGCCTTTTTATCTTTTGGACTTGGATTTAAATGGTCATATCCGGGTTCAATGGGATGAGTGTGCACCAAAGCGGCCAACTCCCAGGTCTGACTGGTTCTTTGACTCCAATCATAATAAGTCACCTCATATTTGCTTGTCATCACATTCAAATCGACACGAAAAATAATTTGTCCACTTATATCACGCACTTCACCTGGCCAATAACAATCATGCACTTCATTTAAAGCGTATGGTAAAATAAAAACTTTCCCGTCTGTGGTAACGTAAGCACTCATCTCCCTCTGAACCATTTTCTGGTGCGCTTGCATGATTAAATACCCTCCACATGGGTTATTGCTGAATCCCATTCTCGTTTCGCTGGGAGGGCCATAGGGAAGAATCGGCTGCATCACATTTTTGGGATCGAAGATGATCCATGCCCCTGCTGATCCGGATGGCACATCGTAGGTAATACCGGTAAAAGCCGGGTCAAGTGCATATTCAGACATTACACAATTGTAGCCGGTCTGGCAATTTGTCCCGTGGACAATAAATCCCATTACATCAATCGTCCAATTTTGGCATAATGTATTGATTCCACAAATCACCCCTCTTTTTCTGGTTTGAGGATTGGAAACCGGAGTAGCTTTTTCTAAACCGCCACCGGTATCTACTTCACCTACAACGCCCGTAATTATATTATTCTTTAGGGTCAACCCAATTAAAAACTGATTTTCCCAGTTCCTGAACAGAATGACACCGGTATAATTCCTAAAATCCGTTGGCTTTTTAGCCCATTCCTTCAAGTCCTGAATGTACTCAACGACCTTAGAAACCATTTTTCCGTTTTTGTCCCGGTAGATCCATAAATGCTTAAAACCAGAATAAACACCTTCTTTTTTGTGAACTATAGGGACCACGACCATTTGGGCCTTTGTTGCGTCATTCCTATTCCTGTATTCATAAGCGTCTTTCCAAAAAAGCGTCCGGTGTAAATCTCCGGAATCCCCTAAATTTCCAGTATAGGTTCGCTCAAACCAGGATCTGGCAGTTGCCAGGTCAACGTCCAGGGAATGAGAATGATGTGTGACTTCAAAGTTGCATGTACAAGAAAATATTAGAATACAAATGAAAATACCGGAGATTGTAGGCCGAAACATGGTCAGATATGAAGCTTTCATAGAAGTAAGGAAAAAGTTTTATAACTAATTCGAAGATTTAAAACTTTTAGACCACAAAAGTCATCCTTATCCGAATACGGAAGGCATTCAGATAAAAAACCGGGCAGCCATGAAATAACCTGATATCAGGAAGGGATAGTTAAAGTTTAGTAAATAATGTGTAAGATCAAAATTCAGCCATTCATTAAGAACTTATACTTAATTTTTCCATAATTTAATACGTACTTACTATAAATCACATCCCTCATTCCCAATACAATACGAAAATCCGATGATAATTTTCACCAAAGTAACATAGCTTACAACGGCATTTGTATTCGGATGATTTTAAGAATAACTGACCTTTCCTTTATATAATGAAACGATTTTAGCACCTTTTTTTAGGAAAAAGTTAAAAACCCCCTGCAATCCAATAATTCATATTTCGTTCAAGTTTTTATTTTAAAATAAACGGTAACTTAACTTTACGGCACGGAGTCACCCGTCTTGTCTCCCTCTGCGTTTCGCTTCCGCAACCGTCGTCCGATTACCACACAGACCCGACCATCCGAAAATTGCACCAGCATACTGCCGTTGCGGCCCCGGATCGTTTTACCGTCGGTTCGTCGGACGGCCCGACAGGCAGCCCCCTTCAACTTTGGGTCCGTCATCCGGTCGCCGAGGTAGATATATTCTGCGTTTTGCATTAAATGATCAGTCTTTCAGGTATTTCAGATAATTTAGAGTCCAGGATTCCCGGAAGGCCCGGAAATCCGGGCTTCATTTTCAAACAGAAACCACCGTCGATGAACACCGCTTTCCGCTTCGCCTTCCTGGCCGTCTTGCTGATTTTTCAGGGTTGTAAAAAAGACCATCCCGTGACGGCCCGACTTGTCCTGCAGCCGGGACCGGAAGCCGGGCAGGACGCCATTCTCAGCCGGGTCGTTCCCGACCGGAACCAGAGCCTCCACCCCGACCTTCCGCTGTCGGCCATTTTCGTAGAAGGGGAACTGAACATCAACCGGGTAGCCATTCTGTTCGATCTGAGTTCCATATCGGCGAAAGCCAACGTCAAAAAAGCACTGCTAACTCTTTATTTTAACCCTAAGTCGGTTTACCTTGCCAGCAATGGGGCAACGGGGCACTACCCTGAAAACGCTTTTCAGATTCAGCGTATCACCGCGCCCTGGAAGGAAACCATCATTACCTGGAACAACCAGCCCGCCACTTCCTCCGAACTCCAGGTGCTGGTGCCGGCTGCTACCTCCCCTACCCAAAACTACACCGTCGACGTGACGGACCTGGTCAGGGAGATGGTCCGCAACCCGGCCGCCAATTACGGCTTCCTGCTGAAACACCAGAACGAAACGCCCTACCGCATCACGTTCCTGGCCTCCAGCGACCACCCCGACGCAGAACTGCGCCCGAAACTGGAAGTTGAATACGAAAACTAAAGCGCAGACAAGCCCCCCTTTTTAGAGATTGTTTGGGAGATTCCTTACGATCAAAATATCTGATTTCACTCTGAAAAACCAGAAGAAATTCGTATTTATGAAGCCATTACCGTATGAGGGAACCGGTGACCTCTATACGAGAATAGTAAAAAAACAGTCCTTCCCCAGCGGAGAAGGACTGTAACAATTACTTGTTATTTGTTTAAAAATTTCCCAAAATTCCAATTATTTCTTTCTTTAATCAAGAGAAAGAAAGCAAAAGCATTAAAACCAGCTAAACGGCTGGTTTTTTATTAGCTTATGGCCTGATTCTTCCCCATTGATTCTTTTAAGCCTTTCCTCGCAAAAAAGGTATACTTAAGTACCCGCAGAAACTTTTTCATCTTTTCCGTTGATTCGGCTTTTCGATCCATTTACTCGGAATCTCATCCTTCCTTTACCGGGATTGGTTTTTCTTTCGTTCCACTTCTGAAGTGGTATGAATAATCAATCTCCGTATTTGGTAAAGCCGAGCCTCCTGGGTTTCGGCTTTATTTTTTGCCGGAGCCTCATCAGTGACCTGATATCGGAATCCGGCCTCCTAACGGGCGAAAGTTGGAAAAGCCCTGTCCGGGGAAGAATATACGGCACTCCGGAAAAAAATAGGCCGATATATGAAGGAATGAGATTGTGAAGCGAATCGATTTTTATTTTCTTAGCACCTCTGTCCTAAAACCGAAAAAAATGCTGTCCTGGCGAAAGCCCACCCCTACCCTGGTCGGAGACGATCCCGAGGTGAAATCTGAGCCGGTCACCAATGCGGCCAAATCGGGGAAACGCGCGAAATCCGGAAAGAAAAAGGCCCGCCGACCCGGAAAACCGTATCGAATGAATCTCCCCAAAGCGCTGCTCTGGCTGCTTATTCTTCTCATTGGTTTATTGACCGCCTTCTTCTGGTACCGTCTGGCGCTTTGGATCTTTGCCAAACCCGATCACGACTCGGTGGGCTGGTTCACGGTGCTGTGCCTCCCCGCCGTCTATGTAGGCCGGCTGCTGGGCAGAATTACCCTTGCGATTCAGGCGTTGAAATCCTTTTTAAATCGCGTCCCTTCCCTGATTTCGGTGGTTAAACGGTCGCCGGAAACGACCGGGGACCGTCGATTTAACACTACTTAACACTAAATAACAGTCCTTTACAAGCCGGGTCGCCAACTTTGGGGCATCGATCAATCAACCCGTTTCGACGATGCAAACCAACCGATTCCTGGCCGGAACCCTCCTGGCCCTGACCCTGGCCGCCACAACCGCCGACGCCCAGACCACATCCCGGACTGTCAAGTCCGGAACTATCCAGTATGAGGTCAGCCGGCGCATCGATCCGTCCCAGATGCGGATCGTCATCAACGGCGCCGAAGTGAAACCCGGCAGCGCCGACTTCCCGGCCGACATCCCCGACACCCGGACCTTCTCCCAGAAACTGACCTTCGCCGGCAACTACGCCCGGGAAGAACACGACGAAGCCGTAGGCATGATCCGCCGGATCGACGGCAACGGCCCCGGCCAGGCCGTCCGGATCGAACCGCCCGTCCGGGAATGGACCTATTTCGATCTGGCCAACCGGAAACTGATTCAGGTGCTTCAGGTCAAAAAAGACTCCGTCCAAACGGAAAGTTTCCGCGCCGAATCGCCCTTCAACCAGGTGGCCGGCTGGAAAGATATCGACAAGACCAAAAAAATTGCGGGTCTCAGCTGCCGGAAAGCCACCGTCCCGTTCAAAAACGAAACCTATACGGTCTGGTACACGACCGAACTCCCCTTCACCTACTCGCCCGTCAACGGTCTGATGCCGGAAAAAGGCGTCGTGCTGGAAATTGAAGGCTCACAGGAAGCCTACAAAGCCGTTAAAATCGACACCAGTCCGGTCGCTGAAGCCGACTTGAAACCCGGCATCCAGGCCAAAACCATCACGCCCGACGAGCTGCAGGAGCAACGCCGGAAAGCCATGGCCGGCTTTCGGCAAAGGACGATGCGGAGACTTGACTAATTGTTGAATTGTTGAATGATAGAATTGTTGAATTTGCTCCGCAACGTTTGACGACAGATACTGATGAACATCCTTAAAAAATTTCGGAGGCTCCGGGCCGGCAGCGCAGCCCATTCTATCCTTCAGCAATTCATTTATTCAACAATTCTCATGCTTCCCCACCTCGCCTTCCCCCAGTCCCTCCTGCGCGGGGTGGTGCTGGATTCGGTGTCGCAAAAGCCGCTGATGGAAGCGACGGTTTCGCTGCTCTCGGCACGCGACTCCGCTCTGGTAGAGTATATCATTACCGACGGCGAGGGCGGCTATTTCTTTAAGAATGTGGCCGAAGGGCGGTATCGGGTGCTGGTTACCTACGTCGGTTACCGAAACGGGGCGCTGGCCCTCACGATCCCGAAAGGCAAACAGACCGTGGTCGCCGACACCATCCGGATGAACCCCCGTTCCATCGACCTGAACGAGGTGATCGTGAAGCAGGAAGCTCCGCCGATCACGGTAAAACAGGATACCGTCGAGTTCAATGCCGGCTCGTTCAAAACCCGGCCCAACGCCCAGGTGGAGGAAATGCTGAAGAAACTACCGGGCGTGGAGGTCGACCGCGACGGCACCATCAAGGCGCAGGGCCAGGAAGTCAAAAAGGTGCTGGTAGACGGAAAACCGTTTTTCGGAGACGACCCTAAAATGGCCACCCGCAACCTCCCCGCCGATATCATCGACAAAATTCAGCTCTACGACCAGCAGAACGACCAGTCGCAGTTTTCGGGAATCGACGACGGGAACCGGGAGAAAACCATCAACCTGACGACTAAAAAAGACAAACGCAAAGGTACCTTCGGGCAGCAGTCCATCGGCATCGGGTCAAACGAAAACGACAGGAATCAGCCCCGGTATGCAGCCCGGGTCAACCTGAACCGTTTCAACGGCAACCGCCAGTTTTCGCTCATCACCCAGGCCAACAACATCAACCAGCAGGGTTTTACCAATCAGAGCCTGTTTGGCGGAGGAGCCGGGCTGGGGGCCGGTTTCGGAGGGGGCGGGCAAGTGGTCATCGACGGGGGCCGGGGTTCAAGCCGAGGGGGCGGTAATTCAGGCGGTAACAACAACGCCATCACCCGCACACTGGCCGGGGGGCTGAACTACCACGACGAAATCGGCAAAAAAGTAGACCTGACGGCCAGCTACTTCCTGAACAATCTCAACACCCTGACCGAACAGCAAAGCCGGCGGCAATACGCCCTGCCCGATACCTCCTACCTAACCGATCAGGACAGCCGTTCGCGGAACGAAACCATGAGCCATCGGTTCAATATGCGGCTCAACTACCAGCTCGATTCGCTCACCACGCTTCGAATTGTTCCGTCGTTTACGGTCCAGAACTCGGCTTACAACAGCACCAACTTCTCCCAAACCTTTGCCGACGACCGGAGCCTGCTGAACACCAGCCGGACGGCCTACCGCTCGAACGGGGACGGCATTTCCGGAAATAACAACCTCTTGCTGATGAGGAAGTTCCGACGAAAAGGAAGAACGCTTTCGCTGAACTGGAACACGGCCGTCAATAACCAGGACACGGAGGGTTTCATCGAGTCGGCCAATGAATTTTTCGGATCGGCGGGCGGGTCGCGCAGCCAGAATTTTCGCCAGCGAAGCGAGCAGGAAAGCCGGTCGGTGACCCATACCGTCAATCTGGCCTATACCGAGCCGCTTTCACTGACCAAATCGCTGGAGTTCCATTATAATATCCAGGCCAACCGGAACCGCTCTAACCGCACAGTTGCCGATTTTAACGAACAGACGGGCCAGTTCGACCGGTTTAACCCCGCGCTGAGCAATGAGTTCCTGAACAACTTCTCGACGAACCGGGCCGGGTCCACCTTTCAGAACAAACGGCTCAAATTTACCTACGCCCTCGGGCTGGACCTTCAGGTGGCGAACCTTCGCAGCGATAACCGCTCCCGCGACAGCGTCCTGAACCGGCAGTTTACAAACCTGCTGCCCAATGCCCTGTTCACCTACACCTTCGCCCGGAATCGTTCGCTTCGGATCAATTACCGGAGCCGGATCAACGCGCCCTCGGTGTCGCAGCTCCAGCCGGTGCCCGACAATACCAATCCGCTGAACATCCGCATCGGAAACCCGAACCTGAAGCCGGAATATATCCATGCGGTTTCGCTGATGTACAATACCTTTCAGCAGACCACCTTCCGCAGCTTCTTCGCGGCCCTGAATGCCTCCCGCACGGACAACAGGATCGTGAGCGCCACGACCTTCGACAACCGGGGCGCCCAAACCACCCGGCCGGTCAACACCGACGGCAATTACAGCCTCAACGGGTTTATGGGCATCGGCCGGCGGATTCGACCCCTCAAGGCGAACCTGAACTTCAACACAAATGTCGCCTACAACCGGAACAACAGCTTCGTCAACCGCCAGTTGAACCGGTCCGACAACTGGACGGTCGGGCAGGGCGTCGGTCTGAGTTCGAACTTCAACGAAAAACTGGAGTTCAGCGTGGGCGGAAACGTCAACTACCAGACGGCCCGGTATTCCCTCCAGAGCAGCCAGAATACCGAATTTTTCAACAAATCACTGACGGCAGACGTCTATTACCAGCTTCCGTTTCGATTCTTCGTCACCTCGGATATGGTATGGAATAATTACTCGGGAAAGTCGGCCGGGGCGGTGCAGAATTTCGCGCTCTGGAACGCGGCGATCGCGCGGCAGCTGTTCAAAAACCGGCAGGGCGAACTTCGGCTTCAGGTCTACGACCTGCTGAACCAGAACCGGAGCATCAACCGAAATGTGACGGAAATTTATACGGAGGAAATCAGAAGCCGGGTCCTGAACCGGTATTTCATGATCAGTTTTACGTATAATCTGAGAAGGTTCGGCAGCCCGGCGGGCCGCAGAAACGGAGCGCCGGAAGATCGCGACCGCTTTTTCGACCAGCCGGGACTACCCCGGCCCCGGATCGGAGGTTAGGAGAGTCGAAGAACGCGTCTGACCGCGGCCAGCGCCTTTGAAAAAGCGGCCGGGTCGGCGGTTTTCACCTCCGGCTTCAGGTCGGTTTCCAGCCCGGTTTTCCGCAGTTCGGGAAGGCCGGTGTAGGCCCACATCACGAGGGTGGTGTGGGCCTTTTTTGCCAGCAGGGTATCGTCGCTCTGGAGCAAATCCCACAGGAACGCAGCGGCTTCGGGGCTGCCTTTCATTTCGATCAGGGCTAAAAATACCTCGTCGAGGCAGGTTTCCCGATGTTCTTTCAGGATTCCGACCAGTTTCGAAAAGGCCGCCGGATAGCCGGTCATCCGCCACAACTGACTGACCAGTACGGTTTTCCGCCGGGAAGAAGCCGTTTCCAGCAGGGACTCCACCTGGGGAATCAGCCCTTCGGCCTGGTGGTATTCGAGATTTTCGATGATCTGTTTCAGAATGGAGGGGCTGTCCTCCACGGAAAGCCGGTCCCGGTACTGGTCGAGGAGTTCGGCTTTCCATTGGGCTTCCTCGGCGGGGGTGGCGTTGTAGACGTCGCCGAAACCATCCTTATAAATGTAGAAGGTTTTGCCGCCGTTCATCATGTACAACTCCTTCGAAGTCACGGCGACCGGTTATTTGAGGTATCGAAAATCTTCGTTGCCTTTGAGTGCCAGCAGAGTTTCGTACATCAGCCGGATCACCGCCGTCACGTCGTCCTTGTGAACCGTTTCGACGGTAGTGTGCATGTATTTCAGCGGCAGGGAAATCAGCGCCGAAGCGATGCCCTCGGTGGCATAGGCGAACGAGTCCGTATCGGTTCCGGTCGACCGGCTCACGGCCTGTCGCTGGAACGGTATTTCCTTTTCCTGCGCCACCCGGATGATGAAATCCCGCACGTTGTTCTGGACCGCCGGGCCGTAACAGATCACCGGGCCGCCCCCGGCTTTCAGATCGCCCTGCTCCTTTTTATCATATTTGGGGGATTGGGTGTCATGGGTAACATCGGTAATGATCGCCAGATCAGGCCGTAAGCGCCGGGCAATCATCTCCGCCCCCCGCAGGCCGATCTCCTCCTGCACCGAATTGACGACATACAGGGTGAACGGAAGCCGAACGTTGTTTTCCTTCAGTTGCCGGGCCACCTCTGCGATCATGTAACCGCCCATCCGGTTGTCGAGCGCCCGGCCGACGAAATACCGGTTGTTGAGTTCGAACAGGCCGTCGGAGAAGGTGCAGACCGTTCCGACGTGAATGCCCTTCTCCTCCACCTCCTGGCGGCTGGCGGCTCCTACGTCGATGAACAGTTCATTTACTTTCGGAACGGTGTCCTTCGCCAGATCGCGGACGTGGATGGCCGGCCATCCGAACACGCCCTGCACCGGACCGTTCGGAGTGTGCAGATTGACCCGCATCGAAGGGGCAATCAGCGCATCCGAGCCGCCGTTGCGCCGGACATAAATGTAACCGTCGTCGGAGATATAATTGACGAACCAGGAGATTTCGTCGGAATGGGCTTCGATTACCACCTTATAGTTCTGCCCCGGATTGATCACCCCCACGACGGTGCCGTAGGTGTCGACGATGTATTCATCGGTGAAGGGCCTGAGGTAATCGAGCCAGATCTGCTGCCCCGACGACTCGAAACCGGTCGGGGAGGCATTGTTGAGGTACTCGTAGAGGAATTTCTTACTTTGGTCGGTCATTCTGTCCTTTGGGTTATCGAGCCATGCTTCAAACCAAACAAAAACAGCCGACAATTCCCAACTGCCGACTGTTTTTGTATGGGCTGCGGAAGTCCGGCCCGGATCAGAAAGCGATCCGGTAACTCAGGACCGGAATCAGACCGGCCATATAGCTGGTCCTGATGGTGCCGGTGTGCGGGTCGAAATACTGACCCCAGATGTTCTGGCGGTTCGTGACGTTCTGGATGTCCAGGGATAAGGTGCGGGTTGAATGCAGGCGGTTTTTCTTCCAGCTCAGCCGGATGTCGGTGCGGAAATAGTCAGGCTGCTTCTGCGTAAAGGCCAGATCTTCGACAAATACCGTTTCCCCCTTCCGGACCGACGCGTCGAGGTCGATGGGCGTTTGCCGGTAGCCGCCGTAATAGACCAGCTTGACGTTCAGCCCGATCACGCTCTTTTTGAAGAGGCCGGTTTCCCCCGTCGTAATCTCCTTCCCGGCCAGAAAGGTACTCGCGTAATTGCCGTTGAACCGCGTATCTCTCCAGACGAGGTCCGAACCCCGGTATTTCGATTCATACAGCGACGACGACCACAGGAAGTAGAAGTTGTTGTGCAGAAACTGTTCGACGGTCAGTTCCAGCCCGTAATTTTTCCCGATCCCCTTGTTTACCAGCGCCTTGTTTTCCAGACCATCGAAGCTGTTGATGAGCGCAAAGGGGTTCCGTTCGTCGGCGCTGACGGGAATGTTGAACAGGGACTGGTAGTAGGTTTCGGCTTTTACGCGCAGGTGTTCGTTCAGCAGCCAGTCGTAGGCCAGCACGAAATGATGGGACCGCGTGAATCCGAGGTTGCGGTTCGGCATGGTTTCCCGGTCGCCGACGGTTTTGGTGATGAAATAGGAGCCGATGTTCTGAAGCTGGCTGTGCAGGCCGTACCCCACGCTGAGCGACTGACCCGGCCGGAAAGCCCACTTTACCGAACCGCGCGGCTCGAGGGCCTGGCTTCCATTGAGTTGAAGCCGCAAATAATGAACTCCGGCGTTGAGGGTCAGCTTCTCGGTCGGGCGGTAGTTCCACTGGGCAAACGCCTGCATCGTGTGCGTCGAGTTGCGGTTCTGAATCCGGGTGATGAGTTGTTCCTGTTCGTTATCCCATGTTTTCTGGTTCAGGTCAAAGATCAGTTCCGTTCCGATAGCACCGGCCCGGAGCGTGTGCCGGGGGGAGAATTTGTAGGTCAGCGTCGAGGAGGCAATCCGCTTCCGGGTCGTGAAAGACTCTTTCGCACGCAGGGAGGGTTCGTAAAATTCGTTCAGCCAGTCGGAGCTATAGGCGTTGCGGAAGGCCGAATTCAAAAAAACCGTTTTCAGGAAGGCCTTCTTATTCAGGTTGATGGAGTGTGTCAGACCGACGGCTCCGGTGTTGGAAACAAAGCGGTCGGTATAGCGATCGTATTCATTTTCCCACTTTGTGGAATCCTTCTCGGCCGAAGACCGGTCGCTGCTCAGCCCGCCGAAACCGAAGACCGTGAAGCTGCCCGCTTTTCCCGCCGGAAAGAACAGATTGAACGAGAGGTCCTGGAAGGTCTGCGCGCCGGTTCCGACATCGACTCCGATCTTACCGATCAGGCCCAGGGTCGAATACCGGTAATTGAACAGGTAGGAACCTTTGTAGTTTTTGGAAAACGGTCCTTCACTGGCGACGTCGATGCCCAGCACCCCGGCCTGGATGGTGTGTTCGTGTTTGGTATTGTTGCCTTTCCGAAGCCTCAGGTCGAACACCCCCGCCAGGGCGTTTCCGTATTCGGCCGGGAACGCGCCGGTCATAAAATCGGAGTTGGTAAGAAGCTGGGCGCTCAGGATTGAAATCCCACCGCCGGCGGTGCCGAGGCCCGCAAAGTGATTGGGGTTCGGAATTTCGACCCCTTCCATTCGCCAGAGCAGGCCGTTCGGCGCGTTGCCCCGGATCACGATGGTATTGTTGCCGTCGTCCGCACCCACCACCCCGGCATACGCCGTCGCCATCCGGGCGGGGTCGTTGACCGCGGCCGCAAACTTCTGGGTCTCCTCCACCGAAAAGGTGCGGGCGCTGACGGCCGCCATCTCGTTCAGCGGCTTGTCTTTCTCGATCTGCGGTTTTACGGTCACCTCGGCCACCTGCACGACGGTTTCCTCCAGGTTGATGTTCAGGACCAGTTCCTTACCGGCGTCGACCACCATATTGGAAATAACCCGGTCCTTGTATCCCACGAAGGAAATTTTAAGGCTTTGACGGCCCACGGGCACCTGAGCGATGCGGAAACTGCCGTCGGCATCGGTGGAGACTCCTTTCAGGGGGCTGGAATTGAGCAGCACTACCGTAGCGCCGGGGATGGGCGTTTGAAGGCTCTGGTCTACGACGGTGCCCCGGATGGTCTGCGTGATGGTCTGGGCCTGGGCGTTCAGGAGAAAGATTCCGAAAATCAGGGTAAAAAGAAAGTGACGGAGGAACATGGTATGTGTGTTTCAGAGTACGTCCTAAAGACCCTCCTGGACTTCATACCCCCTATTCACATTTAAAAATTTTTCATGACAAGCCTTTGATTAACAATAAATTACCGCAAATAAAGGCAACAGGACTCCTGAGAACCGGGTCTTTCGGTGGACGGTTCCCATTGAATCCTGCAACCCGCTTCGGGTTGACGGTCAGTTTTTGTTGGTAATCCGGAGGGCGGCATGAAAACCGACCCACCCGGAGTAGAAGGTGTTGAAATAGGCGTCGGTTTTCCGGAAGATCGGCACGTCGAAACGGGTAGAGGGTTTATTCTGCGTAAAATCGCTGATGAACAGACTAACGGCCGGACCGAAAGCCAGGGCCAGGCGCCCGCCCAGTTTTTTCTCAATCGCGGTACTTAACCGAACCGTACTGCTCAGTTCATCCCAGTAAAACCGGTCGGGGGCGCTCAGGACGTGGCCGGTCAGGTCGATGTTCCACATCCAGGTGCGGCCCAGGTTGAAGGCGGTGCCGAAGCCATACCCGAGGCTCCAGAGCGGTTTCCCCGCAATGCCCAGATTGGAACCGCCCGTAAAGATGTTGTAAAAGCGCCGGACCCCGGTTTTGAAGGTCAGGTTGGCGGTCATCAGCTCATCGGTGGAGATTTCAAGCCGACGGTACCCATTGCGCTGGACATAGCTGAGCAGACCGATCGGGGTGGTTTCCGAAGCGCCCGCAATGTTGATGATGGCGATCTGGTGGCCCCGTTCGACTTCTCCCGCATAGTTCAGGAAGCCGCTGATCTGCCAGCCTGAAAGCCGTTTGATGGCCAGATTCGAAAAGCCGGACAACTGGAAGCCGCTGATATTCCCGCCGGTGATGTTGCCGAAGCCGGCCAGCTGGAAGCCGTTCATATCACTCCCCGTAAAGTTGGAAAATCCGGCCAGCTGGAAACCGCTCAGGCTCCGGACGGCGATGTTGCCGAAACCGGCCGCCTGCACGCTGTTGGGCATATCGCTCAGCGTCATGTTGTAAAATCCGGCGCCCTGAATCCCCCGAACGGTCCCGATCACCGTGTTGCCGAAACCGGCCGCCTGAATGCCCACCACGTTGCCCCGCACCCCGTTGATGAACCCGGCCGCCTGAACCCCTTTCGTGTTTTCTCCGACAATATTCGCAAAACCGGCCGCCTGCACCCCTTCCACATCCCCCCGGACCATGTTCAGAAAGCCGCCTAACTCCACCGACCGGACGCCCAGCGAATAGCCGGCCACCAGGTTGAACGAGTACTCGTTGATGACGCGGCCGCTCAGGGTGTGGTTGGTCCCTACGAACGGAAAGAGGGAGAACTGGACATACCGATGCAGGGTGTCGCCGGCGAGGTTGGCATCGTGGATGGCCTGCTTGGTGGACTTGAACCAGTCGGCGAAATCAGCGGACGTTTCCTCCACCACGGACTTGCTCCGGTCCCAGAGGGTCGGGCCGGTTTTCGGTTCCGGGACCGAATCCACCGGAACGGCTACGGCCATCGGCTGCGGAACGATCGGAGCCGGACGGGTGGTGTCCACCGACCGGCGGACGGCCATCGGCTGAAGGTCGGGCTGGAGCGGGGAGGGAGTCAGCAGAATCCGGAGCGTGTGGGTCTGCCGGTTCGGGATGGCGACGGTTTCCGGGAAATAATACTTACGCCGGACTTCCAGACGCACCGTCGGGATGTCCGTGGAGAGTTTGATGCGGTAATAGCCGTATGGGTTCGAGACGGTGGAGGCCAGGGTGGTTTTTTCGTAGATACTGACCTGGCTGACGCGCTGGCCCGTCTGCCGGTCGATGATGTAGCCGTCGAGGATAAAGCTTTTGGGCGCTTCTTCGGGTGCTTCCGCCCGCTGGAGGATGATGTGGTTCCCCCGGGACCGGAAGCTGATCGCATTCCGGAACAGCTGGGTCAGCACCTCCCGAACCGGTGTCCGGTCGACCCGCAGCGTCACGGGGCTGTTTTCGTTGATGATGTCGGAATTGTAGGAGAAGTTGAAACGGCCTTCCCGACTGATGATTTTCAGGGCATTCCCCAGCCGCTCGTTGCGCAGATCGACCGAAATGATACGCTCCAGGGGCGGCCGATCATTGGAAGAGGATTGGGCCCGGGCGGAAAAGACGGTCGAAGCGATAATTACTAAAAGCGTTACGATACGGAACGGGTACATGATTCATGGTGCGTTTGGGTAAAAGACACGCAGACGGCCCCACCCCCCTATGCACGTTGTGAGGTTTATTGGCAGGCGGTTCCGTCGAGGATCCAGCGCGACCCTTCCCGACGGGTTTTCAGATTCATGGTTTCGGCCGTAATCTGGATGACGTAGTCCAGGCTATCTTTTTCATCGAAAACAACGTCGATGGGGCAGTTGCCCAGGCGGTTGTTCCCGAGCCGGACATCGGCATGGTAGACCTGATTGATGGTTTGGATCACCTCCCGCAGCGGCTCGTTATCGAACTCCAGCCGGCCGGTTTTAAAAGACCAGATGTTGGTGTCGACGCGGGGAGCCTTCAGAATCGTATCACTTTTGGCGAGGAAGGCCGCCTGTTCGTTCTTTTCCAGCGTAACGGCCTTGTCCCGGGCCGAAAACTTCACCTTGCCGGTCCGCACCGCCACTTTGACGTCGGCATTATAAGCCTGCACGCTGAAGGAAGTCCCCAGTACCTGCACGGTCGTATTCCGGGCCCGGATGCGGAACGGTCGGGCGGCATCCGGCGTCACTTCGAAAAAGGCTTCTCCGGTGAGTGTTACCTCCCGGCGGTCGGCGGCAAAGGATTCGGGATAGGTCAGGCGGCTATTTTTGTTCAGAAGTACCCGGGTACCGTCGGGCAGGATTTTTTCGATTTTACCGGTAGTCCCGGCCACGGCCAGCTGCTCGGCGGGTTTCGTCTCCGTTTCTTTCAGGAAAAACCACATCAGGCCGGAAAGCAGCACGACCGCTGCGGCTACGCGCCAGACCATCGTCCACTCGTTCCGGCGGGGCACGGTAGGCAGCGGTTTGACGGCGGCTTCGGTGCGGCCCGGTGCGGCTGATGCCGGCTGCATCCGGCTTTTCATCTTCATCCAGGCGGCATCCGTGTCGACCGGGGCCTTTTGGGCGACCTCACCGGCGGTTTCCCAGATTTTTTCGAACCGGCCGAACTCCTGCTGTTCCGTTTCCCCCTGGCTCAACCAATGGCGGACCCGTTCCGACTCGGCAGTATCGGTCTCTCCGGCCAGGAATTTCCCCAGCAGGTTGTCGTCGATTCGGTTTTCGGGTTGGTCCGCCACGATTGATCTTTTGTTTTCCGGACTCTTAAATGTATTCTGAACCGCCCGGGTCAGGCGGCATTCTGCAGCCGCTGCTCCACCCAGTTGATAATGATTTCTGCTCGTTTCAGCCCTGCCTGAGCGACTTCCGCATCAGGATTTCCGTCATACGACATCGACAAATGCAACGTGTCGTAAACGGCGACGAACTGGCCTAACAGTTTTTTGTCGAGTTGAGACAACTGGTTTTTGTACCAGTCGACGTCTTTCCGACCTTTTTTCTTCCTGCCCAAAAGTTCGTCAAGCGCCACCAGAACTCCGGCATAAGCCGTGTGACCGGCCATTTTGACGTACTTTTTATCCTGGTAGATACCATCTTCCTTCTTCGCTTTCTCCCGAAGAATGCCTTTGGCGTTATCGATATAACGCTTCGCTTCGTGTACGGTTTTCATAGGTTAGTGTTACGGATTATTTTCCAATAACAGGAAAAACAGCAAAATCGGCAAATAATCCGCCAATTCGGTGCGCAGGATCCGTAACGCCTTCCCGATCTGATTTTCCACCGTTTTGATGGAAAGCCCCAGCCGGTCCGCGATCTCCTGGTACTTCAATTCTTCATATCGGCTCATGATGAAAATAAGCCGGCACTGTTCGGGTAGCCGCTGAATGGCCTGCTGCAGCCGGTCGGACAATTCGTCGGCAATCAGCGACTGGGCGGGCGCTTCGGCGACCTGGTACATCTCATAAGCGGCCCGCTCACGGTGTTCGGCCTGCACGGCAAGGTGCCGGATGCGATTCAGACACCGGTTATGAACGGCCCGGTAGAGATAGGACTTCAGAGAAACGTTGATTTCCAGCCCGTCCCGCTTCTCCCAAATGGTCAGAAAGACGGCCTGAACCGTTTCTTCGGCATCGTCATAATCATGCAGGAAGGTACGTGCGTACTGACATAACGGAGCGTAGTGTTGCCGAAACACGGCCTCAAACACCTGCTCGTTACCCAGTCGGATGGCATGAACCAATTCCTGATCAGTGAGTTGCACGTAGTTACGTCGATTTTTCCCAAGGCAAATCTACCAATCTTTTTTCATACGGAACTACCACAATCGATATGAAGACACCCAATTGGCACTTTCCCCCCACGAATGGTTAAAAATATTTTCTGAACGGTTACAGGGGGATGTTGCCGTGCTTCTTCTTCGGCAGCGTGGCGACCTTGTTTTCCAGCATCCGGAACGCCCGGATGAGCTTCTGGCGGGTTTGTTCGGGATAAATCACCTCGTCGATATAGCCCCGGTGGGCCGCCCGGTAGGGATTGGCGAATTTGCTGGTGTAGTCCTGTACTTTCTCCTGCAGTTTGGCCTGCGGGTCGTCGGCTTCCGCGATTTCCCGTTTGAAGATGATCTCTGCCGCCCCGCTGGCCCCCATTACGGCAATTTCGGCCGTCGGCCAGGCGTAGTTCATATCGGCTCCGATGTGTTTGGAGTTCATTACGTCGTAAGCCCCGCCATAGGCTTTCCGCGTAATGACCGTCACCCGGGGAACGGTGGCTTCACAGAAGGCGTAGAGCAGCTTGGCCCCGTTGGTAATGATGGCGTTCCACTCCTGGTCGGTGCCGGGCAGAAAACCGGGAACGTCCTCCAGCACCAGCAGCGGGATGTTGAAGCTGTCGCAGAACCGCACGAAGCGGGCGGCTTTGGTGCTGGCGTGGATGTCGAGCACCCCGGCCAGGACGGCCGGCTGGTTGCCCACCACCCCGATGCTGCGTCCCTCCAGCCGGGCGAAACCGACCACGATGTTCTCCGCGAAGTTCCTATGCACCTCGAAGAAGCTGTCGGCGTCCACCACCTCCCCGATCACCTCCCGCATGTCGTACGGCTGGTTGGGATTTTCCGGGATGAGGTTCGTCAGCTTCGGGCGGGTTTCGTCGGCCGGTGCGTAGGGCAGCCGGGCGGGTTCGTCCTCGCAGTTCTGCGGGATATAGCTCAGCAGCTTCTTGATATATTGGATACAGGTGAGTTCGTTCTCGCAGGCAAAATGAGTAACGCCCGACTTCGTGCTGTGCGTGCCGGCCCCGCCCAGTTCCTCCGCCGTGACGGTTTCGTGGGTGACGGTTTTGACCACGTTCGGGCCAGTCACGAACATATACGAGGTATTCTCGACCATCAGAATGAAGTCGGTAATGGCCGGGCTGTACACCGCTCCGCCCGCGCAGGGGCCCATGACGGCCGAAATCTGGGGAATGACGCCGGAAGCGAGCGTATTCCGGTAAAATATATCGGCGTAACCGGCCAGCGAAAGTACGCCTTCCTGAATCCGGGCACCACCCGAGTCGTTCAGGCCGATGATGGGCGCGCCGTTTTTCATGGCCAGGTCCATGATTTTGCAGATCTTCTCGGCATGGGTTTCGGAAAGGGCTCCGCCGAACACCGTAAAATCCTGGGCAAAGACGTAAACCAGCCGTCCGTCGATGGTCCCGTAGCCGGTCACCACGCCGTCACCGAGGTAGTATTCCTTATCCAGCCCGAAATCTTTGGTCCGGTGCATGACGAACTTGCCGATTTCCTCGAACGACCCTTCATCCACGAGCAGGGCGATGCGCTCCCGCGCGGTCAGCTTCCCTTTTTTATGCTGGGCGTCGATGCGTTTCTGGCCGCCACCCAGTTCGGCTTCGGCATTTTTTCGGTCCAGGGTTTCGGTTTTGGAAGACTTGATCTCGGTGTCCATGCACGGGTTGAATTGAAGTTTCGCAACAAAATTAATTTTTCCTGAACAATCCAACGGACAAACCGCATTTTGTATCCTGTTCTCAGGCAATGTTATTATAGGCCCATGAAACACCGTTTTACATTCCATCTCCCTTTCCGTCGCCTGGTGGTTCCGTTCCTGCTCCTGCTGGGGCCGGCCTGCCGGCAGAATGCCGAAGAAGAACCCGACCGCCAGGTCCAGGCCCTCCGGCCGGTTTACGCCACTTACGAGGAGGTCGCCACCATCAAAACCCTCGGTCCGCAACCGCTGAAAAGCCCCGGCAAGATTTACGTCAAAGACCGCTACCTGTTCATCAACGAGCAGGGTAAAGGCGTCCACGTCATCGACAATGCCGACCCCGCCCGTCCGCGGAAGCTCTCCTTCATTTCCGTTCCCGGGAATGTCGACATGGCCGTGAAAGGCACTATTCTCTATGTCGACAATACGGTGGACCTGGTGGCGCTGGACATCAGCGACCCGGCGCAGGTAAAGGTGGTAAAACGGATCAAAAACGCCTATCCGAATCCCTCCTACCCGCAGGAACGCGGGGTTCAGTTCGAGTGCGCCGACCCGGCCCGCGGCATCGTGGTCCGCTGGGAGACGGCGATGGTCAGCAATCCCAAGTGTTACCGTTAACCGATCCATCCATGAAAAATCTTCTGATTCTCACGATGATCGGTCTGGCGGTCCTGGCCGGCTGTTCCGAAACGGGCACGAGAGACAGTTCCGGAATGCCCAATCCGGACGGCGGTTCGGGGCAGGGCGGGTCCATGGCGCGTTTTACGGTGGCCGGCAATTACCTGTATGTGGTCAACACCCACAGCCTGAACGTGTATGACGTCACTCAGAATGCCGATCCAAAAAGCCTCGGCAAGGTTACCCTCGGCTTTGGGGTGGAAACCATCTTTCCGTATAAAAACCACCTCTTCATCGGCACCCAGACCGGCATGCACATCATGAACCTGGCGAATCCGGCCCAGCCGCAGCAAACCTCGTTTTACCGGCACATCTACAGCTGCGACCCGGTGGTGGCCCAGGGGGATTATGCCTATGTGACGCTGCGCAGCGGAACGGCCTGCAACACGGGGCCCAACCGACTGGAGGTGGTAGACATTAAGAACCTGGCTAACCCGGTGCGGGTCAGCACCATTCCGATGACGAACCCGCACGGCCTCGGCATCGACGGCAACCTGCTGTTCGTGTCCGAAGGCGACCATGGGCTGAAGGTCTTCGACGCCACCGATCCGCTGAACCTGCGTCTGTTGAAGAATTTCACCGACCTGCGCTCCTACGACGTCATCCCCGGCAACCACCTGCTGATCGTCACCGGCAGGGACGGTATTTTTCAGTATAGGTACGACGACTCCCAGGAACTCACCCTTCTCAGCAAACTCCCGATCGACAATCAATGAAACGTTTTCCTGTCCGTGCCCTGGCGCTGGTGTTGCTGGCGGCCGGCGGCCTTCACGCCCAATCCCTGGCGGTGGATACGCTGGCGCCCCAGATGCCGCGTCCGCCGAAATGGGTCGTCAAGCCGGCTCCGCTCGCGCTGTTCGATCCGCATAATACGATCCAGGCGGGGGCCGAGCGGCTCCTGGGGGGTCGTCACTCGGTGCAGGGCGAATTCGGCTACGGCTGGCAGGGCATCAACCTGTATCCGGACCTACGGGACGACTATGACCGGTTCGAGGTCTGGCGCGGCCGGGCCGAATGGCGACGGTATTCGGGCCGGTACCGCAGCCACCGGAAACCGCATTTCGCCACGGTTCCCCTCGGGCGCTATATCGCCGTGGAGGTCTTTTACAAGCAGATTTCTACGCTTCAAAATACCGCCGTCGGCCGCGAATGTGTCGACGGCACCTGCGCCTTCTTCGAGCGGGGCACTTTCCCGATCAGCCGGACGGTCTGGGGCAGCCACTTCAAAATCGGGCGGCAGTTTGTGATGACCATGCCCGGCGATAATCGGTGGGTGCTGGACTTCTACATGGGCCTGGGCTTCCGGTCGGTGAACTCGCCCCGGATCAGTGGGACGCCGGAGGAGGTGGTCCGGGACATCAGCCTGCCGCTCAACCTCTGGGACACCGGGGAGCGGGGCCTGCGGCTGAGCGGAACGCTGGGTCTTAAAGTTGGGTATATTTTGTAGGAATCGTACCTTAGGGCCGTCGCTGAACGGTCAGTGCGGGAAATCAGGCGTCACCGATTGAGAGCATTTTTATTCGTCATTCTATCCCTGTTCGTTCCTCCGGCCCTCGCCCAGCCTCCCGGCGGACAGGGCAGTTTTTCGTTTCTGAACATTCCCCCGAACGCCCGGGTTGCGGCCCTCGGAGGCACGGCGGCCACCGCCCTTTCCCCCGAGGGCCACTATTTTCTGAATAATCCGGCCCTGCTGGATTCGGCCGCCCGCCACCAGCTGACCCTGAGCTTCGTTCCTTATTTTGCCTCCACCCGGTATTATACGGTTCAATACGGTTTGCCGGTCAAAAGCCGGGGTTACTGGGCCGCCGGCCTGCAATACCTTTCTTTCGGGACCTTCGATCAGACGGACCTGCTCGGCAACCCGACCGGCACCTTCAGCGCCAATGATTTTGCTCTCAGTCTCACCCACGCCCGAACGGAGGGAAATTTTACCCTCGGGGCCACCCTGAAAGCCGTCGGTTCGTCCATCGACACCTACTCGGCCTTTGCGGTGGCCTTCGATCTCGGCGGCACCTGGAAACACCCAAAGAAAGACCTCGTGATCGGGCTCGTGGCCCGGAATGCCGGTTTTCGGCTGAAAGAATACACCCAGGGCGCCGACCCGCCCGATCTGCCGTTCGACCTACAGATGGGCGTGACGGTCAAACCGGAACACCTGCCGGTGCGCGCTACGCTCACGGCCCACCACCTCCAGCGGTTCGACATCGTCTACAACGACCCGGCCCAGAACGTCACCTACGACCTGAACGGCAACCCCCTTCCCCGGAAGGTATCCTTTCCGGAAAAGGTGCTGCGGCATCTGGCCCTGGGTCTGGAATTTCTGGTTCACCGCAACGTCCACCTGATGGCCGGTTACCATCACCTTCACCGGCAGGAAGGCAAACTCGCGACAGGTTCGGGCGCGGCCGGGTTTTCGTTCGGGGCGGCCGTGCAGGCCAAAGGCTTCCAGCTGGCCTACGCCCGATCTCTGTATACACCCGTGGCCGGCGGCAGCAGCCACCTGTCACTGCGGCTCGACCTGAACCGCATCCTGCCAAAAAAATAAACCGGCCGGGGTACATATTGCCGTTTACTGTGTTTCTTTGCTGTGAACCCAGCACCGATACAATTTTGCGTAAACCGATTTTACCGAAAGGCCCGGCTGCTTTGAAGTTAAGAGAATGACGACAACAGAATTGAAAGATTTGACCCCCCGGCAGATTGTCGCCGAACTGGATCAATATATTATTGGGCAGCACGATGCCAAGCGAAACGTTTCCATCGCCCTCCGCAACCGCTGGCGACGCATGAACAGCACGCCCGAAATGCAGCGGGAAATTACCCCGAACAACATCCTGATGATCGGGGCGACGGGAGTTGGAAAAACCGAGATTGCCCGGCGGCTGGCCAAAATTGCCGACGCCCCTTTCACCAAGGTGGAAGCCTCCAAGTTTACGGAAGTCGGCTATGTCGGCCGGGATGTGGAGAGCATGGTCCGCGACCTGGTCGAGCAATCGGTCAGCATGGTCAAGGCGGCCAAGAAGGAACAGGTTAAAACCCGGGCCCTTCAAATCGTCGAGGATATGATCCTGGACATTCTGATTCCGCCCGTCAAGCAGGCCCCCGGTTTTATGATGGAAGACCGCAACAACGACAGCATCCCGGATTCGGACGCCGAACTGAACGAACGCACCCGGGAGCGGTTCCGCGAAAAAATCCGCCTGGGCGAAATGGATGAGCGCAAGATCGAGATCGAAGTTCAGCAGAACCAGGCTCCCAACATCGGCATGATCGGCGGAACGGTGGACGAACTGTCGATGATGAATATTCAGGAAATGATCGGCGGAATGATGCCGCGCCGGGGCCGCCGGCGGAAAGTGACCATCGGGGAAGCCAAGAAGATTCTGCTCGAAGAGGAAGCCGCCAAACTCATCGACATGGACGAGGTGAAGGAGGAAGCCATCCGGAAAGCCGAAAATACCGGCATCATCTTCATCGATGAAATCGACAAAATCGCTTCCAGCCGCGGGGGCGGTTCGGGCGGACCGGACGTCAGCCGGGAGGGCGTGCAGCGCGACCTGCTGCCGATCGTCGAAGGTAGCACGGTCAACACCAAATACGGCAGCATCAATACCGACCATATTCTGTTCGTTGCCGCCGGGGCCTTCCACGTTTCCAAGCCGTCGGACCTGATTCCGGAGCTTCAGGGCCGGTTTCCGATCCGGGTGGAGCTGCAAAGCCTGTCGGAAGAGGATTTCTTCCAGATCCTGAAAGCGCCCAAAAACGCCCTCACGAAGCAGTATGTCGCCATGATGGCCGCCGAGGGGGTGGAACTGAGTTTTCAGGAAGATGCCCTGCTGGAAATCGCCCGGATTGCCTTCCAGGTGAATTCGGAGGTTGAAAATATCGGTGCCCGCCGGCTGCAGACGGTAATGAGTCAGCTGCTCAACGACTTCATGTTCGACATTCCGGACGTGATCGGCCCGAACGCTCATGTGGTGGTGACGAAGGAAATGGTGCAGGAAAAGCTGACCGAACTGGTTAAGAACCGGGACCTGAGCCAGTTTATACTGTAATTCACTCCCAACCACCCCAACCCCTCCTTGGTAAGGAGGGGCTTTTTTTGTTGAATGGACTTTCTTACCGGGGCTTTTTCTGTTACCGTCTGCGTCCGAACCGCTTCCAGTAACCGCCTTCCTGCGGTGGAAAAAAACATTTGTTCGGGTTGACGGGGCCTTTCCGGAACAGGGGGATCGCGGCCCCGGCGTACAGATTGGCCCCGCGCGGCTTGCCGATAGTGGTCAGGCCGCCGAGGTGATCGGTGCCGATGAAGACCGGCCCCAGCCGGGCGGCCAGCCCCACCGTAAACAGGGTGTAATTGTCCTGAAGGGTGAACGGTACGGCCAGCTCGACCCAGCGGCTCTCCCAGCGCGGCACCACCGCCACCATCGAGGGTACCATCATGGCCACCGATTGAGCCGGCTTCAGGCTCTGGGTCCAGAGTCCGCCCAGGTAAACCTTTTCCTGCACCCGGTAATCGACGCTGACGTTGAGGGCCGTCGGCAGGCCCGAGCGGAAAGAGGTCCGTTTTTGAGCCGGATTCAGGTCCAGCACGTCCACGATCCGGTTCTGGATTTCATCCGGCGATTTGGCGTCCCGAAACGTCGTATTGGTGATCAGTTTGTTGGCGGCATCGACGTCGTACAGGTTGACATACCCGGCGTTCCGGTAGCGAATACCGCCGATGTCGACGAGTGAGGCCGAGATTTTGTAGAGGTATTTGTTTTTGGTCGGGTCCCGGCGCAGTTCTCCTTTTTCCCGGTAGGTGTATTTCCGGATTTCCGGCCGGTACTCGTACGTCATGCCGAGGTCGAAGCCCCATCCACCTCCGGCCGACCGGCCGCCCAGAAGCCAGGCCGGAGAAAGGCCGGCGCTTTCAAAGGCGCCCTGGGACGTATATCCGTAAACCCCGTTGAACTTCCGGATCATCAGGGCCTGAAAACCGATCTGGTTCGGATCACGGACGATCTCATGCGCGCCGTCGTTGACCACCATATGGGTGTTGTACAGCCCGATGAGTCGTTTGACCGTCAGGCCGGCTTTCCAGAACCGGTCGTCGTTGTCCAGAAGGACGGCCCCGAAGGTTCCGGCCAGTTCGCCGTAGGCATTGAGGTTGGCGTAGCCGCTCTGATTCTCAAACACCTTGCGCTGCTGCTCCAGAATCTGGGTTCCGTTCAGCATCAGCCGCGCCATTTCCTCCGAGACCTGCCGCATGGAAATGCCGGTCCGAATCCGGGTCATCCCCGCAACGGCAAACCGATCGTTGAGGTTGACGAGTGCCGACGGCCCCCGCACTTCCCCCCCGATCGAAATCCGCTTGTCGCGGCCGTTGAGCTGTTCCTCCATGTAACCGGTCTGCCGCAGGCTTCGGCCCCGCTCGGCGCGGTACTGGTTCGGAATGTTCCCGGTAAGGTATCTGGGAAAGGAAAAGGGCGCCACCCAGCGGACGTAGTTATTGGCGGCATACAGATCGAAGGAAGCCAGGTTCAGATACAAACGGTACCGGGAATCCACCACCTCGGAAGGATGCCGGTACACGGACTGCGTCCCTGCATAATTACTGTTCACGATGCCCGTCAGGTAC
Source organism: Larkinella soli (assembly GCF_003703975.1). GTDB lineage: Bacteria > Bacteroidota > Bacteroidia > Cytophagales > Spirosomataceae > Larkinella > Larkinella soli. The sequence goes on from NZ_QTJY01000001.1 coordinate 675,360, forward strand.
TGCCCTGCAACGGGTAAGGCCAGCCCCAGACCCATCGCCGTGGCTAACAATCGGCCAACTCTTCTAATCATTCAGCTTTCCGGAATAGATCCAACCTCTTATTGCCACGTTGAGGGGTTAAATATACATTTTGTATACGGAAATTTAGGAACTGGTATACAACGAAAATCCTGTACTTTTTCCAACATTCTTTATAAAATCGGAGAGTTCTACTCCATCCCATATTTTATTTTGTATATTATTGCATTCTAAATACTTTATTTGTTTAAAACCGCAACCCACCAATGCAATTTCAGACTCAGTCGCAGAGAGGCCAAACGCAGACCCAGTCACAAAGCCATTCGTTCTCGTTTGGCGACTATCAGACCGAAAGTTTTTACGACGAAATGTTTGCGGTCGACGGAACGGTCCGTTCCGGTTATGAGCCTTTTAAACAACGCGTTGAGCAACTGACGAAGGAGGAACTGGTCAGCCGGCAGCACGCTGCGGAACGCGCCCTGATGTCGATGGGGATTACCTTCAACGTCTATTCGGAGGGCGAAGGAACGGAGCGGATCATGCCGATCGACATTATTCCGCGCATCATCCCGTCGGAGGAGTGGAACCGGCTCGAACGGGGCCTCATCCAGCGCATTCAGGCCATCAACCTGTTCATTCACGACGTTTATAACGAGCAGAAAATCCTGAACGACGGCATCGTTCCCCGCGATCTGATTGAATCCAGCAAGTGTTTTCTCCCGGCCTGCATGGGTCTGAAGCCTCCCAAAAATATCTGGTGCCACATTACCGGAACCGACCTGATCCGGGGAGACGACGGCCAGTTCATGGTGCTGGAAGACAATCTCCGCTCCCCCTCGGGCGTATCCTACATGCTTGAAAACCGGGAACTTACGAAACAGACCTTCCCGGAAGTGCTGGCCCGCACGGGCGTCCGGCCGGTGTCCGACTACCCGACCCGCCTGCTTCAGATGCTCCAGTTCATTGCCGACCGGCCGGACCCGACGGTTGTCGTGCTGACGCCCGGTATTTACAACTCCGCCTATTTCGAACATTCCTACCTGGCCCAGCAGATGGGCGTCGAACTGGTGGATTCCCGGGATCTGGTGGTTTCGGGCGGCTACGTCAAGATGCGGACGACCAAAGGCTTCCAGACCGTCGACGTCATCTACCGCCGGATCGACGATACCTTTCTGGACCCGCACGTCTTCAATCCCGAGTCGCTGATCGGCATTCCGGGCATCTTCGAGGTCTATAAAAAAGGCCGGGTGGCGCTCGCAAACGCTCCCGGAACCGGCGTCGCCGACGACAAGGTGATCTATGCCTATGTGCCGCGGATCATCAAATACTACCTCGACGAGGAGCCGATCATCCCGAATGTGCAAACCTATATCTGCCGGGAGGAAGACGACTGCAAATACGTCCTCGAAAACATTGAACAGCTGGTGGTGAAGGAAGCCAACGAAGCGGGCGGCTACGGCATGCTGATCGGCCCGAAAGCCACGGCGGCCGAACATGAACTGTTCCGCCGGAAGATCAAGGAAAACCCGCGTAACTACATCGCCCAGCCGACGATTTCCCTCTCCCGCGTTCCCTGCATCGTGGGCGATTCGGCCGAGGGCCGGCACGTCGACCTTCGTCCGTATATTCTGTACGGCGACGGGGTGAACGTCATCCCCGGCGGTCTGACCCGCGTCGCGCTCCGCAAGGGTTCTTTAGTGGTCAACTCCTCGCAGGGCGGGGGCGGAAAGGATACGTGGGTATTGTACTGAGTTCGTATCTTTGCCGGCATGCAGCCCGTTTCCCCGCCTGACCTGTCGATCATCATAGTCAATTATAAAACCCCGCAGTTAGTTGTCGATTGCCTTCGCTCCATCGCCGAACATACCACCGGCCTGACCTACGAGGTCATCGTGGTCAACAATGATTCGGAACCGGCCAGCCGGGAAACCGTCCTGACGGCCTTTCCCGGGGTTCGGTGGTTCGAGACGGGGTACAATGCCGGGTTTTCCAGAGCCAACAACCTCGGCATCGACGAATCGAAGGGACGGCTGGTGCTGCTGCTGAACTCCGATACCCTGCTGGTCGACAATGTGCTGAAATACTGCGCCGACCTTCTCGATGCCCGGCCCGAAGTAGCGGCCGTCGGGCCGATGCAGATCAACCGGGAGGGCCAGGTCCATACGGAGGCCTACCATGGTTTCAACCAGCTCCGCCGGTATTTCTTTCTCTTTCCCGGTACCGGTTTTTTCGGTCGGCTGATCCGGCGGGCGCTCCCCGACCGCACCTACACCGACCCGGAGCAGGTCGACTGGCTGATCGGCTCCTTCATCATGACCCGCCGGGAGACGATCCGGAAAGCGGGCAGGCTCGACGGCAATTTTTTCATGTACGCCGAAGACGTGGAGTGGTCGGCCCGGCTGGGTCGGCAGGGCAAAATGCTCCTGCTCCGCGACCGGTTTTACATCCACCTCGAATACGGCAGCAGCACCGACTATCAGGAGCGAAGAGTGACGCACATCAACCGGTTCAAACCCCAGATGCAGGTATCGAACCTCCTGTGGGTCCGGAAGCAGTATGGCGTCGGTGCCTACCTCCTGCTTATTTTGCATTACCTGACCATGCTTCCCGTGGTGTTTGGGTGGAAAATGCTGGTCAACCTCCGGTCCGGCCGACCCCTCCTCTCCGACCTTGAGAATCAGCGGGAGTTTGCCCGGCACGTCGGAATTTTTCTGCGGTTCTTTTGGAAGACGCTGTTCAACCGAAGAGGGTTTTATAAAGTTTAGGAGTGGAGGGATTAAAGAGTTAAGGGGTTAGGGATCCCGTGCTTCAGCGCCCCATCAGCCGGGTCATTCAGCCGCAAGGTCTCTCCTGCGTCGGGGTGACAAATTCCGGCTATTTTTCCACTCCCAAACCCCTAATTTCTCAAACTCTTTCACTTCCTTTCCTCTTCCCTCAACTTTATTACTATTATTGCCTCAAATGGACACATTTCTTATACCTCTGCCTGCTAATTGTACGTTGTTGTAAGTATAGAAATTCTTCGGTGTATGAAAACATATTTCCTCTCGTTGCTGGGGACAATCCTGCTCGGTTTGCTGGCACTTTCCGAAGTACGGGCCACTCACCTGAGGGCGGGTGAAATCACCACCCGTCGGGTCTCCAGCACCTCGCTCACCTATGAAGTTACCCTGACCACCTACCACGACGAAATCGGCGGCAGGCAGGCCAGTGAACAACAGGACCCGTCCTATTTCTGCTTTGGAATTGGGCCGGCCGTGGCCGTAAAGCGGACCACCCGAAACTTTATCAACCGGGCCACCTCGGTGAACACCTATGTGGCCACCTTTACCTATCCGGGCCCCGGAACGTACAACATCATCTGTACGATCACGAACCGGAACGAAAACGTCCGGAACATTCCCGGCTCCATCGAAACCAGCTTTCAGCTCCGGACCACCATCGTCGTCAATGCCTCGCTCGGCCTGAACAGCACCCCGGTTCTGTTGAACCCCCCGCTGGACTCGGCCCGCGTCGGTCAGAGATGGTGCCATAACCCGGCCGCTTTCGACACCGACGGGGACAGCCTCGCCTACCGGCTTTACGTTCCTTCCGGCAAGCGCGGTGACGAGCAGGGCAACTGCAACATCCTCCGGGTAGCCGGCTATTCCGATCCGAACCGCATCGGCGCCAACCCCGTCAATGAAGCCGGCACCGCCCCGGCCACTCTGACCGTCGACCCCATCACCGGCGACGTCTGCTGGGACGCTCCCGCCGAGGTCGGGCAGTACAACATCGCCTTCATCGTGGAAGAATGGCGCGACGGCGTCAAGATTGGAGAAATCATCCGTGATATGCAGATCATCGTCACTCCCTCCCAGAACCGGCGACCGGCCATTCTGGTGCCGCCCGATATCTGCGTGCAGGCCGGCACCCTGATCCGTCAGACCATTACCGCTACCGACCCTGACAACAACCGTCTGGAAATCACCGGGTTCGGCGGGCCTTTCAACCGGAGCCCGGATAACCAGCCGCTTTCGCTGGTGGCAGCCCCGTCGGCCACCCTGACGCCCGGCGGTGCCCAGAATGCCCCGGCCACTTCCATTTTCCAGTGGCAGACCAACTGCGCTCACGTCCGCCAGGAACCGTATGACGTCGTGTTTCGGGTGGTCGACCAGCCCCGGGGAGCCGGACAAACCCAGCTCGCCACCCTGGAGTCCTTCCGCATCCGGGTGTATGCCCCGCAGCCCCAGAACCTGACCGCCCGGGCGGCCGCCGATGCCTCGGGCCGGGCCATCGCCCTCACCTGGACGCCCTACTCCTGCGGGCAGGGCTCGCTGCCGACCGGTACGGAGATGATTATTTTCCGGAAGGAAGGCTGCGCCGACGTCAATCTCGACCCCTGTGCCGCCAACGATCCTACCAGCCTCGGCTATACCCAAATCGGCAAGGTCGGGATCGGAACGAGCAACTTTACGGATAACAACAGCAACCAGGGCCTCAAGCGGGGGGTTCAGTACAGCTACGTCATCATGGTGCAATATCCGCGCCCGGGCAACGGAACGAGCGTGGTTTCCCAACAGGTCTGCGTCAACCTGCCCCAGCAGGTACCCCTGATCACGAACGTCACCGTCGATACGACCGACGCCACCCGCGGGGTGATCACCGTACGCTGGACCCGGCCTCCGGGTATCAATGCGCAGGACGGCAGCGGCCCCTTCCAGTACCGGCTGTTCCGGGCCACCGATCTGAACGGGACCAACTTTACGCAGGTGGCCTCGATCAACACGACCCTTCAGCCCACCGCTCCCGACACCGTGTATACCGACCGGGGCCTGAACACGGTCGCCAATGCTTACCGTTACCGGATCGACTTTTATTTCACCGACCCGGCTACCGGCCAGCTGCAGCGGCTCGATGCCACAGAACCGGCCTCTTCCGTACGTCTGACGGCCACGGCGGGTGTGCGTCGTGTCCAGCTGAACTGGCAGGCGAACACCCCCTGGAGCAATGAAAACCAGCAACACCGCGTCTACCGCAGTAAAAATGGCCCCAACGGTCCGTTCAACCTCGTCGCGCTGGTGAATGTGCAAGCCGCCAATACGTTTACTTATACCGACACCGGCAGCGACACTTACGCCCAGGACGGGGTAATTCCGGCCACCATGTCCATCGACAGCAATTACTGCTACCGGGTGGAAACCGTCGGGCGGTATGCGGCCCCGCTGCCGACGACGCTTCTGTACAACTTTTCGCAGGGAGTATGCGCCATGCCCATCGACACCACCCGGCCCTGCCCGCCCCAGCTGCGGGTCGACTCGCTGAACTGTGCCGCCCTGGTCCCGGACGCGTTCTGTAATTCGACCACCTTTGCCAATACGCTGACCTGGCAAAACCCCACGACGGGAACCTGTGACCGGAACATTGCCCAGTACAAGCTTTATTTCACACCCTGCCAGGGAGGGGAAATGCAGCTGCTGGCGACGATCAACGCGCCGGCCATGACCTTCCGGCAAGAAAACCTGACCTCGCTGGCGGGCTGCTATCAGGTGACGGCCGTCAGCCGCAGCGGCCAGGAGAGCGCGCCCTCGAATGTAGCCTGCAAGGACAATTGTACCTTTGTTCAGATGCCGAACGTGTTTACCCCCAACGGCGACGGCAAGAACGACGTGTTCCAGCCCACCCGCTGCCCTCGGTTCGTGGAATCGGCCGAGCTGTCGATCTTCAATCGCTGGGGGCAGAAGGTCTTTCAGACCAGCGACGTCAATATGCGGTGGGACGGCAAAACGGCCAAAGGTCAGGAACTGCCCGGCGGCCTGTATTACTACCAGGTATCGGTCAAGTTCTTCCGGCTGGATTGCAGCAGCCAGCCTGAGGTCTACAAAGGCTGGGTCGAAATGCTCCGCGAATCCGGAGGAACCAACTGATCCGGATTGACGATGTGGTATTTCATGATCAAGCAGAACGACCTGACCGCCGGGCAGTATCGAAATCTTCAGAAAAAATCCATGCTGACCGAAGTGGAGATTTTTAACGAGCCGTACGACAACTTCTGTCTCTTCGAGGTGGATGACTATGCCGGTTTCGTCGATTTTCTGGACGTCGAAGGGCTGAACTACCAGGTCCAGTCCGAGCGCCCGACCCGACGGCAACTGATGGATTCCATGCAATAAAGTGGAAACAAAAAAGCCCCTTCCGGTTGCCGGAAGGGGCTTTTTTGTGGGCGGCCGGGCCAAAGCCGGAATTACCGCATATTGTGAAAGACGTTCAGGACGTCCTCATCCTCTTCGATCTTTTCCAGCAGCTTTTCCACATCGGCCTGCTCTTCTTCGGAAAGCTCCTTCGTATCGTTCGGAATCCGCTCAAACTCGGCCTGTTTCAATTCAAAGCCTTTTTCTTCGAGGTGTTTCTGAATGGCTCCGAAAGAAGCAAACTCCCCGTAGATCACGATCTGGTTGGCCTCTTCATCGAGAGAAATGTCGTCGGCGCCGAAATCGATCAGTTCCAGTTCGAGTTCTTCCAGATCGATGTTTTCGGCCGGAATCCGGAAGACCGACTTGCGGTCGAACATAAAGTCGAGCATTCCGGAGGTGCCCAGGCTGCCGCCGTATTTGCTGAAATAGCTGCGGATGTTGGCGACCGTCCGGTTGATGTTGTCCGTGGCGGTTTCGATCACGACGGCGATGCCGTGGGGGCCGTAGCCTTCGTAGGTAATTTCCTTATAATCTTCCTGCTCTTTGGAAGAAGCTTTCTTGATGGCCCGCTCCACGTTTTCCTTGGGCATGTTGGCCGCCTTGGCGTTCTGGATGGCGGCCCGCAGGCGACCGTTGGCCGTCGGGTCGGAGCCACCGCTTTTTACAGCCAGAGCAATGTCTTTACCAATTTTGGTGAAGGTTTTGGCCATCATCCCCCACCGTTTGAATTTTCGGGCTTTTCGGTATTCGAATGCGCGTCCCATGGGTCTGACTTAAACTTTTCCTATCTGATTTTCTCGGTTATTTCTTCTTCAAAATTCACCTCGACCTGGTTCCGGATCAGGTCCTCGAAGGTTTCGCGCCGGCGGATCAGGAACGGCCGGCCTTCGTAGACGAGGACCTCGGCCGGCCGAAACCGGGAGTTGTAATTGGAACTCATGCTGTAGCCGTAGGCCCCGGCGTTGCGGAACATCAGAATGTCGCCGGGCCGTACTTCAGAGAGAGTGCGGTCCCAGCCGAAGGTGTCGGTTTCGCAAATATAGCCAACGACGCTATACGTTTTCTGCTCACCGGCCGGGTTCGAAATATTGACGATTTCGTGGTAGGCATCGTACATCATCGGCCGGATGAGGTGGTTTAGGCCGGAATCCACCCCGACAAACGTCCGATTCGGGTTCTCCTTGACCACATTGACGCCGACCAGAAGAAAACCGCTCTCGCTGACGAGGAATTTCCCGGGTTCGAACCAGAGTTCCACTTCCCGTCCATACCGCCCGCAGAAGGCCTGAAAGGCCGCCGACACGTTCCGCCCCAGGTCCTCGACATCCGTGACGTGATCCCCTTCCCGGTACGACACCTTGAAACCGCTGCCGAAATCCAGAAACTCCAGATGCGGGTACTCCATCGCCAGATCGAAAAGCACGGCGGCCCCTTTCAGGAAGGCATCGGCATTCTTGAAGTCGGAACCCGTGTGAATGTGCAGACCGATGATCCGAAGGCCGTACCGGTCGACCAGCGATTTGATCCGGTCCCGCTGTTCGACGGAGATGCCGAACTTGGAATCGGCGTGGCCGGTCTGGATCTTGATGTTGCCGCCTTCGGCAATGTGAGGATTGATGCGGATACCGACCGGAACCTCCGCCCCGTAGGTTTGTCCGATCCATTCCAGCAAAGGCAGGCTGTCCACGTTCAGGCGGACGCCCAGACCGAGGGCGTCCCGGATTTCGGAAAAGGAAACCCCGCTGGGGGTATACATGATCTGGCGGGGTTCGAAGCCGGCGAGCAGCGCCAGCCGGATCTCATTGATCGAAACCACCTCCACATCGATGCCCCGGCTCCGCATCAGTTTCAGGATCGAAACGTTGGTCAGGGCTTTGGCCGCGTATTTTATCTTAAGGTTAACTCCCGAAAAAGCCGACTGGAGCGTACCGATCTTTTCAATAATTTTGTCGGCATCATACACGTACAGGGGTAAGCCGAAATCCCCGGCCATCCCGCGCAGGTCGACGCCCTGAATGGTAAACTGATTATGGTCTGTCTGCATGAATGGGTATTCACCAAATTTGAGGTGCAAATATAAGTGAAATTATGGCTTATTCTCCAGGCCGGCGGGTTCTTCCGGCCCCATCTCACCCCTGAAAATCATTTGATTCACCCTAAATTTTCCACCGGTTTACTCAAAATTTTCATCTTATGAAAAAATTCTCCTTCCTGACCGCATTCATGGTGCTTTCCCTTTCGGCCTATTGTCAGTTGCAGTCCGGTCCGATGCTGGGTTATTCGGATATGCGGGAAGTACTGATCTGGGCGCAGACCGTGAAACCGGCCCGGGTGAAGGTCCAATACTGGGAACAGGGCGCCCCGGCCCGGAAATTCAGTACGGAGGAAGTGCTGACGTCCGCGAAAACCGCCCATACCGCCAAACTCGTGGCCGACCGGCTGCTGCCGGGCAAACGGTATGACTATGAGGTGTTTATCGACGGCAGGAAGGCCCCGGTCTCTTACCCGCTTACCTTTCAGAGCCAGCCGCTCTGGCAATGGCGCACCGACCCGCCGGCTTTCCGGTTCGCGCTCGGAAGCTGTACGTACATTTCCGAGGAGCAGTTCGACCGGCCGGGTCGGGCTTATGGAGAAGGCTATGAAATCTTCGATGCCATCGTCCGGCAGAAACCGGATTTCATGCTCTGGACCGGCGACAACATGTACCTGCGCGAGCCCGACTGGAACAGCCGCTCCGGCGTTCTGCACCGCTATACACACACCCGCTCCGTGAAGCAGATGCAGCCGCTGCTCGGGTCGGTTCATCATTACGCCACCTGGGACGACCACGATTTCGGACCCAACGATTCGGACCGCAGCTACTGGCTTAAACCCGTCACCCTCGAAGCCTTCAAGCTTTTCTGGGGCAACCCTAACTACATCTTCGACGAAGGCTGCACCGGAACATTCTTCTGGAACGACTGCCAGTTTTTCCTGATGGACGACCGGACCTGGCGCAGCCCGAACGAAGCCCGAACCGGGGATCGGGAGTATCTGGGCAAACGGCAGCTGAACTGGCTCATCGACGCCCTCACCGGCAGCAGCGCCCCCTTCAAGTTCGTGGTGATCGGCGGGCAGGTAGTGAACCCCTCCGCCATTTTCGAGAACTACGCCAACTATGCCGACGAGCGCAACCAGCTGATCCGCTCGATCACCGAAGCCCGCATTCCGGGCGTTCTTTTCATCACCGGCGACCGTCATCATACCATTCTCCATCGGATGGAACGGCCGGGAACCTACCCGCTCTACGACGTCACGATCTCCCCGCTGACCTCCGGCCCGGCCAAACCGCAGGAGGCCGAACTGAAGCAGCCGACGGTGGTGGACGGGACACTGGTGACCGAACGCAACTTCGCCACCATGGAAGTCAGCGGCCCGGCCAAAGACCGGGTGCTGAAAATCCGGGTTTTCGATACGAAGGGAGGTGAAAAATGGAACCGGGAAATCCGGGCCGCCGAACTGAAATAGGCCATTTCGGCGATCAGGTTTCGGGCCGGAAGGAAAACAATTTCGGATAGCGCTGGTTAAAAGTGAACTCAACGTTTATACGAAGACCATGAAAAAAGCAGCCATACTTTGCGGTGCCCTGCTGTGGATGTCGGTTCAGGCCCAGGCGCAGACGACACCCTCGCCCAACACCCATGCACCGGAGCAGAATTCGCAGACGTTCCCCCAGGGGGAACCCTCCGCCAATGCCGACTCGGTTCAGAGTAAACTGGTGAAAGGAACGCAGTCGAGCCGGAATGCCCGCCGTTCGGAAAGCGCCGTCCGGAACAAGAGTACCAGTGTGCAGACGAAAACCCGGAAGACGGTAAAGACCAGAAAAACGAGCGGCAATCCGCCGGAGTGACCGGGAACGATTTAGTAACCAACATTTACAAAAAAGTCACCTTAGAAGTCTGAGGTGGCTTTTTTTTCATTTTTTCCCTTAAAAAAGACCTCATTCTCTTGCCCGCTTCAATTTATTTGTATTTTTGACAGCAACCCTTTCGGTCACTTGACGTTCCGAAGCCTTGAAGCGTTCTAACCCCTCGATTACGGAAGAAGTATTGGTCAGTAGGCTCCGACAGCGGGAGGAGCCGGCTTTCCACATCTTATATGATCAATACTCCCCAGCACTTTATGGCGTTATATTAAAAATAGTGCGTGACGAGGAAGCCGCCCGTGACGTATTGCAGGATTCGTTCGTAAAAATCTGGAAAAATATTCCTTCTTACGACTCCCAGAAGGGACGGCTGTTTACCTGGCTGCTCAACATCGCAAGGAATACCGCCATCGACGCCCTGAGAACCCGGCACGCCGGTCAGTCAATCCAAACCGGGGCCGAAATCGTAGATATTATCGACCAGCAACAGCAGGCGTATCAACCGAACCCGGAAGTTATGGACCTGCCGGAAAAGGTCAGCCGGTTGAATCCGGACCGGCAAACCGTCATCGATCTCGTTTATTTTCGCGGATATACGCATGAAGAAGCGGCAGAGAAGCTGAATCTTCCTCTCGGAACCGTCAAAACGAGAGTTCGCTCGGCATTACAGGAATTGAAGAAGTTATTCGGCTCATGAATATTAAAGAATACATCGAGTCAGGGATTCTGGAGGAGTATGTGCTCGGAACGGCCAGCCCGCAGGAACGGCGGGAAGTGGAATGCCTGTCGAGCATCTACCCGGAAATCCGGCAGGAGCTGGACAGTTTGTCCGTTGCGCTGGAGCAGTATGCCCTGACTCTCCGCCGTGACCCACCCGCCGACATTAAGGAGAACCTGCTGAAAACCCTTGATTTTACCCCTCCGGCAGCATCGGAACCAAAGGGAACGCCCATTCGGCCCCTGTATCCGATCGATGATCCGGATTCGCGCCCGACTTACCGGGTGACGTGGCTGGTGGCCGCGTCCGTAGGGTTGCTGATGCTGGTCTTCGCCTTTTTCCTGTACTCCCAGCTCCAGACGGCCCGGCAAAGCGTTGCCGAGCTGCAATCGTCCAAGGAGAAACTGGAAGGGGAGGTAGAAGTCCTGCGGGAGCGACAGACGCAGTCGGACCTTACGCTGGCCATGCTGAAGGAACCGGGGATGCGGGCCATCCGCCTGAACCCGACCGATTCCACCCGGCAGGACCTGGCTACGGTTTACTGGAACACGGATACCGGTCAGGTCAGCCTGGAAGTCGATTCCCTCACCCGCCCGCCCGATACCCAGCAATACCAGTTGTGGGCCATCGTGGACGGTCAGCCGGTGGATGCCGGTGTTTTTGACATCGGGGAAGGCACCCAGCTGGTTCACCAGACGCTGAAATTCACCCGCGCCGACGCTTTCGCCATCACCCTCGAACGACGGGGCGGCAGCCCGACGCCGACGATGACGGCCATGGTCGTGATGGGAAACGTAAAGAGCTGACCCCCGCCTGAACCTTTTAAAAAGGCCCTGGATATACCTCCAGGGCCTTTTTTTATGCCGTCTCCGCAAAATTTTCAAACCGGAAAATCCAAACCGAAAATCGGGCCGTAGGTATTGTCAGTGAATCGGTTGCAACCAGGATTCCTTTACATTCCAACCTATTTTATCGTTTATGCAAACCATGAAAACCATCATGAAAAAAGGTCTTTTTGCAGCCATTCTGTGCACCTTCGTCAGCATTGCCTACGCTCAGAAACCCAAAGAAGTCGGAGGAGCCATGATGTATCCTCAGAAAAACATCATTGAAAATGCCGTCAACTCCAAAGACCATACCACCCTCGTAGCCGCCGTCAAAGCCGCCGGGCTGGTGGAAACCCTGCAGGGAGCCGGCCCGTTCACGGTGTTTGCCCCGTCTAATACGGCGTTCGGCAAACTGCCTTCCGGCACCGTCGACAACCTGCTGAAACCCGAGAACAAGGGCGCACTGACCGGTATCCTGACCTATCACGTCGTTCCGGGCCGGCTGGATGCGAAGGCACTCGCCAAACAGATCAAGGACGGAAACGGGACGGCCATGCTGAAAACCGTGGCCGGTGGTAGCCTGACCGCCAAAATGAAAGGCAAGGGCATCGAGATCGTCGATGAAAAAGGCGGTATGGCCATGGTCGATATTTCCGACGTATACCAGTCGAACGGGGTCATTCACTCGATCGACACGGTGCTGATGCCGAAATAAACCCATCGAAATTCCAACGGAAAAAGCCGCACTGAATCTGTCATGTGTGGCTTTTTCCGTTCGGAAAACTATCCCTGAAACTTAATTGTTAGTGCATTATGAACCGCAAGCTATTCCTCGGAATCCTGTGTGGGCTGGCGCTCACCGGCTCCCTCCTCTCCTTCTCCACGGCCACGGACGACCCCAAACTTCGGAAAGTGGTGAAATCCGATTCGGAATGGAAAAAGGTCCTGACGCCCCAACAGTATTACATCCTGCGCGAACAGGGTACCGAACGGCCTTATACCAGTCCGCTGGTCGATAACCACGATCATGGCGTATTTCGGTGTGCCGCCTGTAAAACGCCCCTGTTCAGTTCGGACACCAAGTTTGAATCCGGCACGGGCTGGCCGAGTTTCTATGCACCCATCGCCAAACAGAACGTGGCGGAAAAAGTGGACCGTGCCCACGGTATGATCCGGACGGAAGTGGAATGTGCCGTCTGCGGGGGGCATCTGGGGCATGTTTTCGATGACGGCCCCAAACCGACCGGACTTCGGTACTGCATGAACGGCGCTGCCCTGGAATTCGTCCGGAAGTAACTATAAAATTTAATACCTTGATTTTGAGCCAGCTGGAATACCAGTCTGGCTTTTTCCATATTACAACGTCATTATTTACGTTATATTTGTTATGTTGAACAGCCTGCACCACATCCGCAGGTTGTGATTCTCTAACCGACATTACACCTCGCATGAGTGAATTCTGGGGACGGTTCCGTGCCCTGGGGAGAGGCATCTCGGGTTTTTTCGGTCGTATAAGCGCTGGCTTTCGTCGACTGGTATACCGCCTGATGTCGGCCCTTTTCGGACCGGAGCGCGTCAATTCGTGGGGACAGCACTACCGTACCGTTCGGCAGCGTTATCGCAACTGGATTGCTGCCCGCTTTGATACCCATTCGCCGTATTTCAAAATCATCTATAAACTCTGGAAAGGCGCCCTGATCGGCCTCTTTCTGCTGGCGTTTTATGTGTTCGCCATCGAGACCAACTTTCTGTATCTCAGTGGTGAAATGCCCAGTGTAGAAAACCTTCAGAACCCGAAGGTCGCGCAGTCGTCGGAAATCTACTCCTACGACAAGGTGCTGATCGGGCGGTTCTTTACCGAAAACCGGACGCCGATCCAGTATAAAAACCTGCCGCCCCACCTGATCAACGCTCTGATCGCCACCGAAGATGTCCGGTTTTACAAACACTCCGGTATCGATACGCGCAGCCTCGGCCGCGTTCTCTTCGGCGTTCTCACCGGAAACAGCGCCGGGGGAGGCAGTACGATCACCCAGCAGCTGGCCAAAAACCTTTTCAAGACCCGCCGGAAGCAGTCCCGCGGTCTGCTGTTCAACGTCCCGGTCGTCAAGACCTTCATTCTGAAGACCAAGGAGTGGCTCATGGCCATCAAACTGGAACGAAACTTCACGAAGGAGGAAATTCTGACCATGTATTTCAATACCGTCGATTTCGGCAGCAACGCCTACGGTATTAAAACGGCCGCCCGTACCTACTTCAATAAATCCCCCGACAGCCTGAACGTGCAGGAAGCGGCCGTTCTGGTCGGGCTCCAGAAAGCGACCACGACATACAACCCGCTGATCAAACGCAACTTCCAGAAGTCGGTGAACCGGCGGAACGTGGTGCTGAGCCAGATGGCGAAATACAACTTTCTGAGCCGGAAACAGATGGACTCCATCACCGCCCTTCCGCTCAAAACCCGCTTCACTCCGGATAACCCGTATGCGGGTCCGGCCAATTACTTCAAGAACGCGGTGGTCGATTTCGTCAAAAAATGGGGTGAGGAGAACGGGTATGATCTCTATACCGATGGACTGAGGGTGTATACGACCATCGACTCCCGAATGCAGGCCTACGCCGAAAAGGCGGTTTCGGAGAAGATGAAGCAGCTTCAGCGGGTTTTCGACAACCACTGGAAAGGCCGCAAGCCCTGGACGGACGAAAACGGGGAGGAGATTCCGGATTTTCTCGACAAGGTGGCCCAGCGAACCGAGCGCTACAAAGCCCTACAGCAGAAATTTCCCAACCAGCCGGATTCGGTCCACTACTACCTCTACGAGAAAAAAGACAGCATGACGGTCTTTTCGTGGAACGGCCCGAAGAAGATGTACATGACGCCGATGGACTCCATCGCCTACTACAAACGGTTTTTACAGGCGGGCATGGTCGCCATGGACCCGCATACCGGCTTCATCCGCAGCTGGGTCGGCGGGCTGGACTATGAGTTCTTCAAATACGATCACGTCAAGCAGGGAAAACGGCAGCCCGGCTCGACGTTCAAGCCGTTCGTTTATGCCACGGTCATCGACGATTCGACCATCAACCTGGGCCCCTGCGACCGCCTGCGCGACGAGCCTTTCCGGACGGAATACATCGAAAAAGGGGAGAAAAAGGTCTGGGAACCTAAAAATTCGACCGGTACCTTCTCCTACTCGAACATGACCCTCCGCCGGGCAATGGCGCGGTCCATCAACTCCATTACCGCCCAGTTGACCAACGAGGTGGCCTCCCCCGACCGGGTGGTTTCCTACGCCCACCGGCTCGGCATTCAGAGCCCGCTGGCGGCCGTGCCCTCGGTCGGGCTGGGGTCGTCCGACGTGTCCCTGTATGAGATGGTAGCCGCCTACTGCACCTTTGCCAACAATGGAGTATTTACCGAACCTCTGCTG
This sequence comes from Larkinella soli, assembly GCF_003703975.1. GTDB lineage: Bacteria > Bacteroidota > Bacteroidia > Cytophagales > Spirosomataceae > Larkinella > Larkinella soli. The sequence continues at coordinate 690,431 of NZ_QTJY01000001.1, forward strand.
GTGACCCGGATCGAAGACCGGAACGGCAGGGTAATCGAGGAATTCGTGCCGGAGCGGAAACAGGCGATTCGGGAAGAAACCGCCTTCCTGATGCTGCATATGCTGCGCGGGGGGCTGGAGGAATCGGGCGGCACGTCGCAGAACCTGTGGTCGTACGACCTGTTCAAAAACAAAAATCAGGTGGGCGGCAAAACCGGAACCACCTCCAACAACTCCGACGGCTGGTTCATGGGCGTCACGCGTGACCTCGTGGTGGGAGCCTGGGTCGGTGGGGACGACCGGAGCATTCACTTCCGTTCGACCGACCTCGGAGAGGGAGCCAAAACCGCTCTGCCGCTGGTGGGCCGGTTCCTCGAACAGGTGTATAAGGACAAGTCCCTGGACGTGTATCAGGGGCCTTTTGCAAAACCCACCTTTACCATTTCGAAAAATTACCTGAATTGCCCCGGTGGGTATGAGGAGGAAGAAGACATGTCGGAGGAAGCCGACAGCACCGGCATCGAACCCCAGTCCGACTCTCTGGAGTTCGAACCGCCCACGCTGCCGGTCGAGCCGCCGGACACGACCCGGGCTTCCCAATAATTTCCTCTAAAGAAGCAGGCGGCTCCATGACCGGGCCGCCTGCTTCTTTTGGGTCGAATAAACACCTCGCCCCCGAATCGGGTTTTATTACTTTAACAATCAGCTCAACGATTATGACGCCATCACAAAATCCGAATCTCCATCCCCTGAAGGGGGTTCCGTCCGGGATGGACAATGACCCGAATGCTGATGAGGAGATCATCGACCAGACCGCCGTTACTCCCAGCAGTGAAGAAACGGAATTGGAGGCCAACGACCAGGCAGTAGGGAGAATTCCTTCTCAGCAAACCAGCGATCCGTCCAGTGATGAGTTTTTAAGTGAAAAGATCGCCTACGCGCTGGCGGGTGCCGAGCCTCCCATCGGCGACCCCGAACCCCGGAAGGTTACTCACGAAGGGATAACGGGAGCCTCTCCGGAAGATGAAGAAGAGGCCCTCAAAAGCTAAAAGAACGGGGCTGATTCGACCGGTTTTGGTCGAATCAGCCCCGTGAGTATATTCCTTCCGGTTAAACGACTTCCTTGTACTGCATCCGGTACAGGTTCGAGTAGAATCCCTCCTTCTGGAGCAGCTCCTCGTGCGTTCCCTGCTCCACAATCCGCCCTTTGTCGACCACGATGATCTTGTGCGCTTCCCGGATCGTGGAAAGCCGGTGGGCGATGACGATGGCCGTCCGGCCGGTCATCAGTTTCCGGATGGCCTGCTGAATCATCTCCTCGGTCTCCGTGTCTACGGAGGAGGTGGCTTCATCCAGTACGATGATGCGGGGATTCTGAACGATGGCCCGAACAAAGGAAATCAACTGCCGCTGGCCCACCGACAGCGTAGAACCGCGTTCCATCACATTGTAGTCGTAGCCGCCCGGCAGCCGTTCGATGAAATCGTGAACGCCGACCAGTTTGGCGGCTTCCACGATGCGTTCCCGGGTGATGGTTTTATCGCGCAGGTTAATGTTGTTTTCGATGGTGTCGGAAAACAGGAAAACGTCCTGCAAAACCACTCCGATGCTCCGGCGGAGGGCTTCCAGCCTGTACTCGTGGATTTTAACCCCGTCGATCAGGATTTCGCCCTTGTTGATGTCGTAGAAGCGGCTCAGAAGGTTGATGATCGAGGATTTTCCGGCCCCGGTGGCACCCACAAAAGCCACGGTTTCCCCTTCCTTCACCGAAAAGTTGATGTCCCGCAGAACGTATTCTTCCTCATTGTAGGCAAACCAGACATTTTTGAAGTCCACGTTGCCGCGGAAAGCCGCCGGTTCGTAGGTGCCGTTGTTGGGCGTAAAATCGTCGGAGTCGAGGAGTTTCAGAATCCGGTCGGTGCTGACGATCCCCATCTGTAGGGTATTGAAGCGGTCGGCGAGCATCCGGATCGGGCGAAAGAACAGGTTGATGAACATGATGAAGGCAGTGACGGTGCCATAGGTGACCTCCTGGTTCAGAATTTCTTTGGCCCCGTACCAGACCACCAGCCCGGTGGCGGCCGCCGAAAGAATATCGGCAACGGGATAGTAAACGCTGTAATACCAGATGGAGCGAATATTGGCTTTCCGGTGTTCGTGGTTGATCTGCCGGAACTTGTCGGCTTCGATCTGCTCACTTCCGAAAATCTGGACGATGCTCATCCCGGTGATATGCTCCTGGACGAAGGAGTTCAGATTGGCGACGGCCGTGCGGACTTCGTTGAACGATACCTTGATCTTTTCCTTGAAAATATACGTGCTGAGCAGCATCAGCGGGATCATCGACAGGCTGATGGCCGAGAGCCGCCAGTCGGTATAAAACATGACGCCGATAATCAGCACCAGCTGGAGAATATCCCCGGCGATGGCGGCCATGCCTTCACTGAATACGTCGGCCAGGGTTTCCACGTCCGAAATGGTCCGGGTAACAAGCCGGCCGATGGGCGTGTTATCAAAAAATTTCAGGCGAAGCTGAAGAATTTTTTCATACACCCGGACCCGGATATCCCGGATCACATTCTGTCCCAGCCAGCCCGACAGGTAGGTGTTGAGAAACTGGATCAGGCCCTGCAGTACCAGCACCCCGATCATCAGGGAAAGCATCCCGGTCAGACCGCCATAATCGCCCGCAGCTACCTCATTATCAATCGTATACTTGATCAGTAAAGGCAGCACCGGCGCCAGACACGCACTTAGAAGAATGACGAAGATCAGTAAATAAAATCTGGCCTGATATGGCTTTACGAAGGCATACAGCCGTCGCAACGTGACCCAGTCAAAGATTTGACCGCTCTTGGTTTCGTTACTCACAGGGGCGAATCGGTTGGAAGGTTTTTGTTGTAACAGAAAAAAACAATTATGAGTTTAGTAGACGGGGTCTTTTCACTCATCGTCCCCGGGTCCTTTATGGAATGGCTGGTTAGTCTTTGTCTCGGCCTCGGTCTGAGCGCCTGTTGCGGTTTCCGTATTTTTGTACCGATGCTGGTCGCCTGCCTGGCCCTCAAAGCCGGCTGGATCGATGCCACCCCCGGCTTCGAATGGCTGGGCAGCTGGACGGGCCTGTTTGTCCTGGCGACGGCCACGATCGCTGAAATCGGCGCTTATTATATTCCCTGGCTCGATAACGCGCTGGATACGGTGGCGACACCGGTGGCTTTCGTAGCCGGCACCATAATGACCACTTCTTTCGTGGACATCGACGCTCCGCTCCTGCGGTGGGGGCTGGGTATCATTGCCGGCGGGGGAACGGCGGGTCTGATTCAGGCCGGAACCAGCCTGCTTCGCATCGGTTCGACCGCCACCACCGGCGGCCTGGGCAACCCGGTAGTGTCCAGCGCCGAAAACATTCTTTCCTTCGGGCTGTCCTTCCTGACGGTCTTTCTGCCTCTGATTGCCGGATTTCTGGCTTTGGTGGTGGTCGTGTTCTTCATCCGCCTGCTGATCCGGCGCAGGCGGGTTCCGGCTCCGAAACCTTAGCTCCAGGCATTCCGGAGGAAGCGAAGCCAGTTTTTGTAGAATATATTTTCGATGTCTTCGGCGGAATATCCCCGAGTAGTCAGAATATCCTGCAACTTCTGCAGGTCGGCGATGGTATCGAGATCCGTGGGTGACTGCTCGGTACCGTACGTTCCATCGAGGTCACTTCCGACGGCGATATGCAGGCTGTTACCGGTCATCTGGCAGATATGATCGTAGTGATCCACGATGGTTTCGATGGTAATGCCGAAGTCGGCGGGGTTGCTTTTCCGCTGGGTAAATCCGGGCTTCATCATCCAGGCGTCGAAACAGCCGCCGATTACTGCGCCCCGCTCCACCAGCTGCCGGATCTGGTCGTCGGCGAGCTGCCGCTGGTGGGGTACCAGCGTTCGGCAGTTGTGATGGCTGGCCCAAACCGGCCCATGATACAGGGAGAGTGCTTCCGAGAAGCCTTCGTCCGTCAGGTGCGTCACGTCCAGAATGATTCCGAGCCGGTCCATTTCCTTCACCAATTCGCGACCCAGCGGAGTCAGCGGTCCGCTCAGGCCCGTTCCCGGGGCATACCGCCCGGTGCTGTAGTGGGCCGGGCCGAGTGCCCGCAGGCCATAGCCGTAGGCTTTTTCCAGGTAGGAAAGATCGATGAGCGAATCGGCTCCTTCCAGACTGAGAATGTAGCCTACCGGTTTTTCAGCATCCGAAACGGACGCATCGAGCCAGAGCCGGACATGATTTTCCAGCCCCGCGGCATCCTGGATCTGCACCATCTGACCGTCGGCTTCCATGGCCTGATACCACGCCAGCTGGGCCTGCGTGACCGCCCAGGCCTGATGCGGGGAGTTCCATCCGGCACCCGGCAGGTTGTCGTTGGTCTGATTGAATCGGGCAATCTGCGTCGCCACGACCAGCCCGATTTGACCCCGGCGAAGGTCCGGCAGGGACACCGTGCCGCGACCCCGGTCGATTTTGTCGGTCATGCCGCTTTCCGACTCCCGGATCTGGTGGGCCGAAAGGCGGTAGTCGCGGTTCCATTCGATGGCATTCAGGGCAATATCCAGGTGGGCGTCGATCAGAAACATGGAAGGGCGGTTTGAGGAAAAGCAGTTGGAAATTTCCTGCAAAAGTAACCCTTCCCGCCGAGATCAGAACGGTTTAAAACCGATCATTTTCCGTACCATGCCCTTCATCAGCGTCCAGAGACTGAAATTCTGGCTGATGGCATAGCGAAACTCCCCGGTGTTGATGGTTTCGATGGGGCGCCCGTTGAAGGTGTGCCGCACCTTCTCCCCCGTTCCGATGTGGATGACGTTCCGGAGGTTGAGGTTGTTGGTCAGCATGTCGGAGAAGCGCGGAGAGTAGTAAAGGCAGTCCCGGAAGTAATAATGGGTCACCTGCGACCAGCGGGTCGAATTTTCGACCCGAATGGGCATTCCGCCGTGGATCAGGTTCGAGGACCAGATCATGACGTCCCCCTTTTCGAGGTAAATCTCCTGTTTGGAAAACCCTTTGGCGGCCATGAACTCCTCGATGTAATCTTCGTAGCGGTCGTATTCCTCCTCGACGGACTTGCCCTGGATGCCCAGGTCGAAGTAATTGTATTCGGCCAGTTTATGGGATTTCGGGTAATAAAACAGAGGGCCGTTGCCCGGGTGGGTCGGTTCGAAGGCTACCCAGACGCCACACATATACCGGGCCGGGACACTGCTGAAGTGAATGGTGTCCGAATGGCCCCGCTGCTGGGTGCCGTACTTGAAATTCAGAGTCTGGAAGGGAATCGGGTCACGGCCGTAAAGAAAGGCGAGGATGGTTTGGACCGGCTCCAGGACGGCTATCTCCCGAACGGTATCGTATTTTTTCCAAAGGTCCTGATGCCGGATCGGCGGGACGTTCATCCGGTCGGGATATTCATGGCCGATCTGGGCGACGGCGCGGTCGATGAGGTCGTGGCTGACGGCCCCTTTCAGAATCAGAAAACCGTCCTCATGATACCGGATGGCCTGCTGCTTTAATGCTTCAGTGGGCGCTTTTTCGGTTAAAACCTCATAAAAAAAGGGTGACTCGATCCAGGGTAGAGTCATCGAATGGGCAACGGTATCGGTTTTCATAGCAGGATATAGTTTTCCGGTGTTGGATGGGCCGATTCGGCCGGAAACGCGCAAGTATACTCATTATTTGTATGTAAAAATAAATAAACAAAAAAAGAGGCCGCACAGAGGATCCGGCAACGGCTGAATCACTTGCTGCGCGGCCTCCTGCGGGTTTTGATTCTATCGAACCAATATACCTGGAAGTCCGGAAGATGAAAATAGTATTTTATGTACCGGTAAGACTTACTTCTCCCGGGTCCAGACTTCGCTGACCTTCCCGCCGGTGGAGCTTTCGCCCCGGTGGTGCCATTCGTCGGTTCCCTTCAGCTCGTCGGTGAACGTCAGTGACTTGCCGACCCGGCTGTTGTCGCGGGAAAAGAATTCGATGGTTTCGACGTATTTTCCGTCCTTAAAGGTGTAGGTTCCTCCCCCGGTGCCGGAGAACTGTTTGGTCTCGGGGTTGATGGCCGCCCACTGAAACCGGCCCGCCGTCAGCAGTTTGAGCGTTTTCCGGGGGCCGCGCTGCATCGGACTCATCTGCCCGTTGTTGCCTTCCCGGGCCGTAATCCGCCACAAACCGGCCAGCGGGGTCTGGGCCGTCGGCTGGTCGAACCGTTCGAACGTCTGTTCTCCGCCGTCGGTGCGCAGCACCATCCGGTTTCCGCTGAGGGAACCAATGGTATAGGTCTGGGTCCGGCCGACCTGCGTGCTGTCGTCGGTGGAAAATTCGAGGGTGATGCTGAGCGTTTTGCCGTCGGTTTTATACGTACCGCCCTGGGTCCCCATGAAGGAATTGCCCTGGTAAAAGGCCCCCATCATGTAGCCGTCCGACAGCACATACACCACCGGAGGGCCATCCCCTCCCACCGGCTTCCAGGCCCCCGCCAGCGAAGGCGCCGACTGGCGGCCGGCCGCACAGAAAATGCACACCAGTGCAGTCAGAATCAGGCTTTTCAAGGTGTTCATGACGGAAGATTGTTAAGGTCGAAAGGCAAGGTACGAATGCGTTTACCGGTCGCGGCAAAAATGGCATTGCAGAGAGCCGGAGCCACCGCAGGCAGACCGGGTTCGCCCACCCCGCCCGGCGCTTCCTCGTTCTCGATCAGGTGAATCTCGACCGCCGGCATTTCGTCCAGCCGGAGAACCTGATAGTCATGGAAGTTGGTCTGGTCGGCCTGGCCGTTCGTAAAGGTGATCCCGTTCTTGACGGCGGCCGTCAGACCGTACACGATATTCCCCTCGGTCTGCGCCCGGACATTATCGGGGTTGACGTACATCCCGCAGTCCATGACCGAAACCACGCGGTCGATTTTAACCCCGTTGCCTTTTTTGGTCACAAAAATGGCGTGGGCGCACTGGCTTCCGAACGAACGCGCAATGGCGACGCCTTTCCCCTGCCCTTCCGCCAGCGGTTTTTCCCAACCCGATTTTTCGCGCAGGACCTTCAGGACCTGGATGAACCGGTCGACCACCGGGATTCCCTTCTCCTGCCCTTCCGGTTTAGCGGTGCCTTTGGCCTTTTCCAGCATTTCCAGCCGAAGGGCCAGTGGGTCCTTGCCCCCGGCATGGGCCAGTTCGTCGAAGAAACATTCGTGTCCGAAGGGGGTATTCGACGCATAGACGGACCGCCACCAGACGATGGGAATGTCGGTTTTTACGTTATTGTATCCGACGTTGGCGTTCGGGAAACCATACGGACACTCCTTGTCGTTGATGGACTCCCCGACCCACTCGTCGGCCTTGTTGTCAATATTGGCTTTGAACACCTGCCGCTGGATGGATTCGCCGATGGCCTTGTGTTCGAAGGCCACGATGTTCCCGCCGGCGTCGACCGCCCCCCGCATGGCGCTGAGCATCCCGGGCCGGTAGGGGCCCTGCGTAATGTCGTCCTCGCGGGTCCAGACCAGCTTGACGGGGGCCTTCACCTGTTTGGAAATGTGAACGGCTTCCAGCACGAAGTCGAGGTAGGCTTTGCGCCCAAAGGCTCCACCCAGGAAGGGCACGGTTACCTTTACCTGCTCGGGTTTGATGCCCAGGTACTGGGAGACTTCTCCGATGGCGCCGTCCGGCCCCTGAACGGGCGCCCAGATCTCGCAGGAACCGTCGGGTTTGACGTGGGCCACCGCCACCTCCGGTTCCATGGGGGCATGAGCCAGGAACGGCGTTTCGTAGAAGCCCTCCAGCTTTTTGGGAGCGGCTTCATAGGCGGCTTTAAAGTCTCCGGCGGTATAGAAGGGAAAGGCGTCCTGTTTGCTCTTTTCCCGCATTTCCCGGAAATACGTTGAAGTGGTCATCGACTGGTCGTAGCCGGCCTTGTCCCACTGTACCTTCAGCGCCCGGCGGCCCTGCAGGGCGGCCCAGTAACTGGTAGCCACCACCGCCACGGCTTCGGCCTTCCGGTGCGGCATGGGGCGTTCGGTTTTCACGACGGCCTTCACGCCCGGTATTTTCTTCGTCGCCGAATCGTCGATGGAAACCACCTTTCCGTGGATGACGGGGCAGTGCTCGACGCTGGCATACAGCATTCCCGGAACGGTAACGTCCATCCCGAATACCGCCTTCCCAGTCACTTTGGAAGGGATATCGGGCCGCTGGAGGGGCTGACCGATCAGCTTGAAATCCTTTTTCGCCTTGAGCTGGACGGTTTTGGGTACCTCCCGTTTCGAGGCATCATCCACGAGTTCGCCGTAGGTCAGGCTTTTGCCGGAGGAGTGCTTCACGGTGCCCTTCTCGGCGTGGCATTCACTGACCGGAACGTTCCAGCGGGCCGCAGCCGACTCGATGAACATCTGGCGCGCGGCCGCACCGACTTCGCGCAGGCGTTTCCAGCCGGTCCGGACCGTGCTGCTGCCCCCGGACAGCTGGCTGCCGTATTTCCGCAGGCCGTCGGACTGACGGATGGTGATCTGGTCGAGGGTGACTTCGAGTTCTTCGGCGATCATCGTCGGCACGGCCTGCCAGGAACCCTGGCCCATGTCGGGGCGGTGATTGATAATGGTGATGTTGCCGGCGTTGTCGATCAGAATAAACGGGTTCAGTTCGAAGGCCACAAGGGCGTTCGGGTCAGCGGCTGCGTTCAGGTTGACGACCTGCGAGGTGCCGTTGGCGCGGGCCGTGAAGCCGAGCAGCAGGCCGGTGCCGGTCAGCCCGGCGGCTTTCAGGAAGGAACGACGATCTATGGAGGGAAGTTGAGGCTTCATCAATTACAGGAAATTTTGAACCGAAAGACTTATTTGCCGGAAGCCGAAGCGGTTTCCTTGGAGAGTTTGGCCGCGGTGTGGATGGCCTTGCGGATGCGGCCGTAAGTGCCGCAGCGGCAGATGTTTCCACGCATGGCCGCGTCGATGTCCGCATCGGTCGGGCTGGGCTTGTCTTTCAGCAGAGCGACGGCCGACATGATCTGGCCCGACTGGCAGTAACCGCACTGGGGCACCTGCTCCTCGATCCAGGCCTGCTGCACCGGGTGCAGATTTTTCTCGGTGCCGATTCCTTCGATGGTGGTGATTTTCTTTCCGGCTGCGGCCGAAACCGGGGTGGAACACGAACGGATGGGGGTCCCGTTCAGGTGGACGGTGCAGGCCCCGCACTGGGCGATGCCGCATCCGAATTTCGTACCTTTCAAACCTACCACGTCCCGGATCGCCCATAACAGAGGCATCTGGGGGTCTGCGTCGATGGTTTGTTTTTTGCCGTTGATGGTCAGTGAGAGGGAAGCCATAGGTATCATCGGTTTGGAAAGCGAACAATATGCTGAAAATGGAGGATTCCGGCAAGCGCTTTTATTTGAAGATGGCCTTTATTCGACAAACGGTAGGATTTACGGGATAAAATACCGGGTCGGGGAACACATTCCCCCCGGCCTTAGTTAGGCCTTTCAAACGACTTCTCATGAAAACCGCCAGTGAAACTTCCGTGACCATCAATTCCGAAGAAAGCCGTTTTGAGCTGAAAATCGACGGAAAAACCGCCTTCATGGTGTTCGTCCCCCGGGCAGAAAATGTTCTGCTGCTGACCCATACGGAAGTGCCGCCGAGTCTGGAGGGGCAGGGGGTCGGTACGCAGCTGGTGAAAGGCGTTTTCAATTACCTGGAGGAGAACAATCTCAAGATGGTTCCGCTCTGCCCCTTTGTAGCCGTCTATCTGAAACGGCATCCCGAATACAACCGGCTCGTGGCACCCGGTTATCAGGCCCGTCCGTAAGGGCCGGAGCAACCTGACCGACGCCGGTTTGTCGAAAAAATTCGGGCCGATGCGTCCGGTCCGGTTCCTGATTTGTTTAGGTTTACGGCCGTACGTTTTTCGTCACCTCCATGGATCGAATCAAAGACCTGCGGCTGGCCGTCCTGATCGACGCCGAAAATGTTCCCTATGCCAACATCAAGGAGATGCTGGAAGAAATTGCCAAGTACGGAACGCCGACCTTCAAACGAATCTATTCGGACTGGACCAGCCAGAAGGTTTCCGGCTGGAAATCCGTCCTGCTGGAACACGCCATCACGCCCATTCAGCAATACAGTTATACCTCCGGGAAAAATGCCAGCGATTCGGCCATGATCATCGATGCGATGGACATTCTGTATACCGGCCGGGTCGACGGCTTCTGCATCGTTTCGAGCGACAGCGACTTCACCCGACTGGCGACCCGGCTGCGGGAAGCCGGCATGAAGGTATTCGGGATCGGCGAAAAAAAGACGCCCACGGCATTTATTTCCGCCTGCGACAAATTCATTTACCTCGAAATCCTGAAGGCGGCCGAAGAGCCCGCCAAGTCGGACGTAACCTCCCCCAAAACTGAACCCGCTCCCAAGGCCCCGGCCTCAAAGTCCACCATCGGGAAAGTGGACCGGGCCCTGACCCGCCTGCTCATCGACAGCATCAACGACCTGGCCGACGAAGACGGCTGGACCTTTCTGGGCGAACTCGGCAACCTGCTGCTGAAGAAACAGCCCGATTTCGATCCCAGAAATTACGGGTTTAAAAAGCTGCTTCCGCTGATCAAGAGCATGGCCCGGTTTGAAATCGATGAGCGGAGTTCGGGAAAAGGCAACAACCTGCACGTCTACGTCCGGAACAAAAACTGATACCCGATTTTCAGGCAATCGGCGTTTTTTCTTCCTCGCGGAGATCCCGGGTGGTTTTCCGGGTTCCGTCGTGACTCCAGCCCGGCGGCCCGAACACGTACATAATGCCGTTTCGGAGGCTGCCGGCCTTCCAGGCATCCCGCCAGAGATCGGCCCATTCGTGGAAGGCGATCCGGACGGGATTGTAGGTTTCGATATTTTTGGTCAGGCCGTATTCGGGCCGCTCCTCCTCGGCCTGGAACGTTCCGAACAGACGGTCCCAGATGATCAGGATACCGGCATGATTCTTATCCAGGTATTGCAGATTGGAGGCATGGTGAACCCGGTGGTGGGAAGGCGTATTGAACACCGCTTCGATGAAGGCCGGGAAGCGCCGGATGTGCTCGGTATGAATCCAGAACTGATACAGCAGGCTGATCGACTGCATGGTCAGGACCGCCACCGGGTGGAAACCCACCAGCGGCATCCAGGCCCAGAACAGGAAAGCCCCGCTGATCGTACCGGTCCAGGTCTGCCGGAGGGCCGTACCCAGATTATACTTCCGGGAGGAGTGGTGAACCACGTGGGACGCCCAGAAATACCGGCTGCCGTGGCTGATGCGGTGAAACCAGTAATAACTGAAGTCGTCGGCGAAAAAGAGCAGAACCCAGCCCCACCACGCCGTCGGGTCGACGGTAAACAGCCGGTATTCATAGATCAGGTCGTAGACCCAGAGCATCAGCCCCTTCCCGACCAGCCCGATCAGCGCGTTGCCGATGCCCATCGCGAGGCTGCTGAACGTGTCCCGTTTTTCGTAATAGTCCTTCTGCTGAACGGCCGTAACGATCACCTCCGCCAGAACCAGGATGACGAATGCGGGAATGGCGTAATGGATCAGGTCGGGCATTGCAGGTGAAAATTTTCAAAAAACACTAAAAAGTAGGATGTTTTTCATAACAAAACTATGAAAAAACCGGGTATACCACACGACGTGCAACCGGTTTTTCCCTCCAAAAGCGGACCGCCGTCCGGACGGAAAGAATCAGGAGAAACGTCTACGGCAGAAAATCCGGAATATCTACACGCAATCCGGCCATCCGGATTTTTTGGTAGGTGTTCCGTAACGATCTTTGTATAAATTTTGAAGCTGGAATGAAGATCGATTTAAGAAGTGATACGGTAACCCGGCCCGTTCCGGGAATGCTGGAAGCCATGTTTCAGGCGGAGGTGGGCGACGACGTGCTGGGCGACGACCCGACCGTGCAGGCGCTGGAAACCAAAGCCGCCCGCCTGTTCGGGATGGAAGCGGCCCTGTTCTGTACGTCCGGGACGATGACCAACCAGATTGCCGTCCGGGTCCACTGCCGACCGGGCGACGATGTGATCTGCGACCAGCTATCCCACGTGTATCTGTATGAAGGCGGGGGCATTGCGGTCAACGCGCTGGCCTCGGTGAGTCTGGCGCAGGGCGTGCGGGGCAAGCTGACGCCCGACCTCGTGCGTGAACTGATTCAGCCCGACGACATTCACAAACCCCAAAGCCGGCTGGTCTGCCTCGAAAATACCGTCAACAAAGGGGGAGGCTGTTATTATACCGTGCCGGAAATCAACGCCGTCCGGAAAGTATGCGACCAGCACGGGCTGCGGCTGCACCTCGACGGGGCCCGCCTGTTCAACGCTCTGATCGAAACCGGCGAAAGCCCGGAAGCCTACGGGCAGCTGTTCGACTCGATCAGCCTCTGCCTTTCCAAAGGGCTGGGCTGCCCGGTCGGATCGCTGCTGATCGGCAGCGCGGAGTTCATTCACCAGGCCCGCCGGTTCCGGAAGCTCATGGGCGGGGGCTGGCGGCAGGCCGGTTACCTGGCCGCTGCGGGCATCTACGCCCTCGATCACCACATCAACCGCCTGAAGCTCGACCACGCCCGCGCCCGCAAGATCGGTCAACTGCTGGAGGAGCTGCCGGAGGTAGCGGAGATTTACCCGATCGATACCAACATCGTCATTTTCAGGCTTGAGCCGAACATCTTGGCCGCTGATTACGTTGAAGAATTAGCCGCCAACGGCATACTCGCCGTTCCTTTCGGAAAACATCTCGTCCGTTTCGTCACTCATCTCGATTTTACGGATGAGCACCTGGAGCGGCTGAGCGAATTGTTGTCCGAGCGGGTTCAAAGGAATTGAGATTCAGTATTATGCATATTCAGACCAGAACATTACAACGATCGGATTACGGCGACCTGCGGGAAGCCATGATCGAAGTGTACAGTGCCATCGGAGGGGATTACTGGGAAAAAAACCTGATCGACAAACTGCTCCGGATTTTCCCGGAAGGGCAGTTCTGCGTGGAGGTCGACGGCAAGGTCGTCGCCTGCGCTCTGGCGATCCGGGTGAAGTACAGTGATTTCGGCGACAATCATACCTACCGGGAGATTACCGGGAATTACACCTTCAGCACCCACAACCCCAAGGGCGACTGGCTCTACGGAATCGAGGTGTTCGTGCACCCGGAATACCGCGACCTTCGCCTGGGCCGCCGGCTGTACGATGCCCGCAAGGAACTCTGCGAGGCCCTGAACCTGAAGGGGATCATGGCCGGCGGACGGATTCCGAACTACGGAAAATATGCGGGAGAATTATCGCCCCGCGACTACATCGCCAAAGTGAAGCAGAAGGAGATCTACGACCCGACGCTGACCTTTCAGCTTTCGAACGACTTCCACGTCAAGAAAATCCTGCGCGGCTACCTGCCCGGCGACAGCGAATCGCTGGAGTTTGCGAGCCTGCTGGAGTGGAACAACATCTATTACGCCGACGAAAAGGACAAAAAACCGCATACGGATGCCATTATTCGGCTCGGGGTGGTTCAGTGGCAGATGCGGCCGTTCCGCAACCTGCAGGCCCTGCTCGACCAGGTGGAGTTTTTCGTGGACGCCGTCAGCGATTACAAGGCCGACTTTCTCGTGCTGCCGGAATTTTTCAACACGCCCCTGATGGCCGAGTATAACGAACTTCCCGAGCCGCTCGCGATCCGGAAGCTGGCCGATCATACGGCCGAGGTTCGGCAGCGACTGTCCCAGTTTGCCATTTCCTATAACGTCAACATCGTCGGGGGCAGCATGCCGCTGGTGGAGGAAGGCAAGCTGTATAATGTGGCTTATCTGTACCGCCGGGACGGTTCGTTTGAAGAATACCGGAAAATTCATATCACGCCCAACGAGGTGAAACACTACGGGATGGTGGGCGGCAACGAAATCCGGGTGCTGGATACCGACTGCGGCAAAATCGGAATCCTGATCTGTTACGACGTCGAGTTTCCCGAGTTGAGCCGGATTCTGGCAAGCCAGGGCATGCAGATTCTGTTCGTGCCGTTCCTGACCGATACCCAGAACGGCTATACCCGCGTGCGGAGCTGCGCGCAGGCCCGGGCCATCGAGAACGAGTGTTACGTGGTGATTTCGGGCTGTGTGGGCAACCTGCCCAAAGTGCATAACATGGACATCAATTACGCGCAGTCGGCGGTGTTTACCCCCTCGGACTTCCAGTTTCCGACCAACGGCATCAAGGCGGAGGCTACGCCCAACACCGAGATGGTACTGATTGCCGACGTGGACCTGTCCCAACTGAAGGAACTTCACGAATTCGGCTCGGTGCAGGTGATGAAAGACCGGCGGACGGACCTCTACGACGTGACCGTAAAACGGTCGGCGCGGACCCGGCCGGAAAAGAAGAAAGATCAGTCGAGCGCCGAGGAAATGAAGGTGAAGCCTTCCATCCTGATCGTCGAATAAAAGGCTTTAAACGCCCGGCAAGAAGCTTGCCGGGCGTTTTTTTATGGCCGTTCTGAGTCGGACCGGCCGCTTTTACGAAACCGTCCCGGGCTTTTCGAGGCTTTCCGTCTGATTCGAATACATTGCAACGATCCTTTTTCATGATGTACTGGCTGCACCGCCTGAGTAAACTCGACGCGCACCACCGCCTGATGGCCGCATCGGGGACCGCCCTGCTAACCGGTGTTTTGACGCAGTCGCAAGACAGGCTGACGACCCGAATCATCCTTATCTGGCTGGTCTTCGGTCTGACGTTGCTCCTGCTGAGCTGGGTCACCATCCTGCTCGCGCACCCGCGTAAGGTCGCGCAGTTTTACCGGCTTCAGGACGCCAGCCGAACGGCCCTGTTTGTTCTGGTGGTAGTGGCTGCCCTGGCGAGCCTGTTCGCCGTAATCGGGATGCTGGAAACCACCCAGGGCATGGACCGGGCGGAGGTCGACCGGCACATCTACCTGTCGGTTTGCTCGGTGCTGACCTCCTGGGCGCTGGTGCATACCATCTTCACGCTCCGGTATGCCCACCTCTGGAATGAAAAAGCCCCCAACCTGCCGGGTGGGGGACTGAATTTTCCAAACGACGACAATCCGGACTTTCTGGATTTCGCCTATTTCTCCTTCGTAATCGGCATGACCAGTCAGGTTTCGGACGTGGGTATCTCCTCGAAAACCATCCGTCGGCACGCCCTGTTTCACGGCCTCATCTCCTTCCTGTTCAACGCGGTCATCGTCGGGCTGACGATCAACCTGCTGTCCGGGCTGCTGAAACCGTAAGCAGGTGCCGACGACGCTTGTCGCCTTAAACCACCACGTTCACGATCTTTTTCGGCACCACGATCACCTTCTTGGGGGGTTTGCCTTCCAGCCATTTCTGCACCGTCTCATTGGCCAGCACCTCCTTCTCGATGTCGGAAGCCGCCGTGTCGAGCGGGAACGAGAGCGTGGTCCGGACCTTGCCGTTGATCTGCACCGGGTATTCGACGGCGGCTTCGACCAGATAAGCCGGGTTGAAGGCCGGGAAGGCGGTTTTGCTCAGCGTGCCGGGTTCATTACCCAGTGCGGCCCAGAGTTCTTCGGTGATGTGGGGCGCAAACGGCGCCAGAACAACGACCAGATCCTGAAGAATAGCCTTTTTATTGCATTTCAGGGCCGTCAGTTCGTTGACGCAGACCATGAAGGCACTCACCGACGTATTGAAAGACAGGTTCTCGATGTCTTCGGCCACCTTTTTAATCACCTTGTGCAGCGACTTCAGTTCGGCAGGGGTCGGATCGCCGTCGGTCACCAGCCACTTGCCCGCCCGGATGTCGGTGCCCTCGTCGTAGAAAAGCCGCCAGAACTTTTTCAGGAAGCGGTACACCCCGTCGATGCCGTTGGTGTTCCAGGGTTTGGCGTCGGTCAGCGGGCCGAGGAACATCTCGTACAGCCGGAGCGTATCGGCCCCGTAGCGATCCACGATCGTATCCGGGTTGACGACGTTGAACTTCGACTTCGACATCTTTTCGATTTCCGTCCCGCAGACGTATTTGCCGTCTTCCAGAATGAATTCCGCGCCCTCCGCCAGATCCGGGCGGGCCTGCCGGAACGCTTCGATATCCAGCACGTCGTTCTCCACAATGTTGACGTCTACGTGCAACGCCGTCACCTCATACTGGTTCCGCAGGCCGGCAGACACGAACACGGGCGTTTTCCCCTCTCCCACCGAATCCTTTACCCGGTAGACGAAATTGGAGCGCCCCTGAATCATGCCCTGGTTGACCAGCTTTTTAAACGGCTCCTCCTCCGGCACGTAGCCCCGGTCTTTCAGAAACTTGTTCCAGAACCGGCTGTAGAGCAGGTGGCCCGTCGCGTGTTCGGAGCCGCCGATGTAAAGGTCCACGTTCCGCCAGTAGTCGATGGCGGTTTTGTCGGCAAATTCACGCTCGTTGTGCGGGTCCATGTAGCGGTACCAGTACCAGCTCGAACCGGCCCAGCCGGGCATCGTACTCAGTTCATATTCATACTGCCCCTTGTATTTCCAGCCCTCGGCGCGGCCCAGCGGGGGTTCACCGGTTTCGGTCGGCAGGTATTTATCGACTCCGGGCAGTTCCAGCGGCAGGTCGGCCTCGTCGATCAGGTACGGCAGACCATCCCGAAAATATACCGGCACGGGTTCGCCCCAATACCGCTGGCGGCTGAAAACGGCGTCGCGCATCCGGTAGTTGATTTTGGCCTTTCCCAGCCCTTTTTCTTCCAGAAACCGGATCAGCACCGGCAGGGCTTCCGAAAAGGTCAGCCCGTCGATGATGCCGGAGTTGACATACCGGCCTTCCTTCGTGGGGTCGGCTCCCTGGTCGATGTCCTGCTGGGCATCCAGAATCGGGATAATGGGCAGGTTGAAATGGCGGGCAAACGTCCAGTCGCGCTGGTCGCCTGAAGGAACGGCCATAACGGCACCGGTTCCGTAGCCGGCCAGCACGTAATCGGCCAGCCAGATGGGCACGGGCTGCCCGTTGAACGGGTTGAGACAGTAGCTACCCGTAAAGACTCCGGAAACGGTTTTGGCGTCGGCCATCCGGTCCCGCTCCGAACGCATCCGGGCCGCCGAGACGTAGGAATCGACGGCGGCTTTCTGTTCGGGCGTGGTCAGGGAGGGCACCAGTTCGTGTTCCGGCGCCAGTACCATGAAGGTGACGCCGTAGATCGTATCCAGACGGGTCGTAAAGACTTTGATGCCGGGATTCCCCGCTCCGCCTTCCAGGTCCTGCGCCAGCGGGAAGGTCACCTCCGCGCCGGTCGACTTGCCGATCCAGTTCCGCTGCTGTTCCTTCAGCGACTCCGACCAGTCGACCTCCTCCAGCCCCCGGAGCAGACGGTCGGCGTAGGCGGTGATGCGCATCATCCACTGCCGCATCAGCTTCTGTTCGACGGGATAGCCGCCCCGCTCCGAAACCCCATCCTTCACCTCGTCGTTGGCCAGCACCGTCCCCAGCGCCGGGCACCAGTTGACGACGGCGTCGGCAAGGTAAGTCAGGCGGTATTTCAGGGTGATTTCATATTGTTCCCGCTCGCTCATGGCCTTCCACTCGCCGGCGGTAAAGGCCGGAGCTTCCTCATCGCAGACGGCTTCCAGCCCTTCCGTGCCGTGCTGCTCAAAATGGGCCAGCAGCGTTTCGACGGGTTCGGCGCGGTCGGTTTTGCGGTTATACCAGCTGCGGAACAGCTCCATGAAAATCCACTGGGTCCATTTATAGAATTTCGGGTCGGACGTGCGGACTTCCCGGCTCCAGTCATAACTGAACCCGATATTTTTCAGCTGTTCGATGTACCGGGTGATGTTCTGTTCGGTATTGATGGCCGGATGGACGCCGGTCTGGATGGCATACTGCTCGGCCGGCAGCCCGAAGGAGTCGAAACCCATCGGATGCAGCACGTTGAAACCCTTCAGCCGTTTGTAGCGGGTGACGATGTCCGAAGCGATGTAACCCAAAGGATGGCCGACGTGCAGGCCCGCTCCCGACGGATACGGAAACATATCCAGGATGTAATATTTTGGTTTCCCGGCGATGTTTTCGGTTCGGTACGTCTGGTTATTTTCCCAGTAGTCCCGCCATTTTCTCTCAATCTCCCGATGGTTGTATTCAGACATAAGCTGCCGGCTAAATTAATTTTCCGCAAAAATAGGATTTTCTCACGGATTCGAGGGCCGGTCGCCTTTTTTAAGGCGGTTCAGGGTGTAGCAGACCAGCCGGTTCATGAGTTTCTGGTTGGTCGCCGAGCGGATCGGCCCCATTTCCAGTTCATAGATATAACCCGGTTTCATTTCCGCCAGGGTAAGGCTGGCGGTTTTTCCGTCTGCCGAAAGCCGCACGGCCGTCACCGGTACCGGCTTCAGATCGAACTGCTTCGAGCCGTAGGCCTGGTGGTATTCGTAGTAATACCGCTTAAACTGAAAATTGATCACCTCGGAAGCCGTGGCCGGGTCGAGCGGCTGGGTGAAGGTCAGATCGAAACCGGTCGGGGTCAGCTTCATATCGGCCACCTCCATCGGGACTTTCCCTTTCCAGCGGATGCGCTGAATGCCCCGGGCGCCCGCCCAACCATGGTCGGTCTGACCGACGTACAGGCTGCCGTCCGGCGCAAAGGCCAGACGGTTGTTGCCCCGGCGCAGGGCGGTTCCCGCCAGAAAAGGGGCGCAGGCCCCCTGCATCTGCCCGTCGACGGTTTCGAGCATCAGCCGGATCAGGTAAGGGTGATCCATCTCGCCGATCAGCATTTTCCCGGCAAACGGCCCGAACTTCCCTCCGGTCTCATCCAGCACCGGCTGGGTGGGCGAGTTGGCGATACGGCTGTGGGGAAAGGCGATGGATTCCACCGTCCGCAGGCTGTCCAGTGCCCGGACGGGAAGCGTCAGCGGGTTGATGTCGGGAAATCCCTCCTTCCAGACCAGGCTGGCCGGGTGGCCGTAGTGTTTCCCCTCCTGCACGTGATACAACTTGCTGGTCCCGAGCCAGTCGCCCTGATTGTCGGCGGCATACAGGTTACCGGCGGCATCGAAACCGATGCTGTTCGGTGAGCGGAACCCGCTGGCGAAAGGATGCAGTTTGCCGTCGGGGGTCAGTTTCATAATCCAGCCGCGGTACGGTACGCAGGAATACATCCGGCCCGGACGGCCCAGCGTATCCAGTCGGCCCCGAACCTCCGGGAAAATACCGGCCCCGTTGGATGCGGTATTCAAAGCGATGAAAATATTGCCCTGCTTATCGCGGATGGGCCCGAACGCAAACTCATGGTAATTCCCGGACAGGCCGAAGTCGTCGGTAACGGTCTGGTAGTCATCCGCTACCCCGTCCCCGTTGGTATCCCGGAGCCGGGTCAGTTCCGGGCGCTGCATGACCAGCATTTCGCGGGGGCTGATCGCCAGGAGACCCAGCGGGTCGTGCAGGCCTTCCGCGAACAGCTTCCAGGCTTTGGATTTCGGGTCGTAGATCATGACCTCCCCCCGGTGGAAACAGGCCACCAGCCGCCCGTCCGGCAGCACGTCAAGGCCCCCGGTTTCGGCGGTCAGCCCTTTCGGCAGGGCAATGTTCTCGACTTCGTAATAGTCCGTGATCGTGTCGGCGGGAAAGTGCCTGGAAGCCGCTGACGGCAGCGAAAACAAAGCCGCTACGACCAGCGGGAGCAGTCGCCCAAACCGGGTGCTGAGGGAGGCAGTGGGCGGCTTTTTCATTCGGCGATCATGGTGATGGTAAACTGTTTCGTTCCGGTGGGCAGGCGCATCAGGCCGCCTTCGATCTTCCCGACCGATGGCCGGTATTTCACCCCGTCGCCGGGTTTGCAGACAAAATAGACCGGACCGGCCACCGGCCCCAGGCTGAACTGCCGCACCAGCCCACGGCCTTTTTCCAGCGGTTTGATGAGTTCCCGGACTTCGATGCCGTTGGCGATATACCGGAACTCCGGGTATCGGTTTACGAGTCGGTATCCCTTGAATTTCACCTGCGGTTCGACGATCGTATTGCTGAACCGGATCGGAAAACCGGCTTTATCACGGAAATACACGTCGCCGATGACGTGGGTCGGCTTGCGTCCGTTGCCGTCCCACTGGTCGGTCATGTCCACGAAGCCACCCGACCACGCATAGCGCAGCCGGCAGGCGCCCGCATCCCAGCAATACGACTGGTTGCCCGGAAGCCCGACGGCAATGCCGGCCGGGCCGCAATCAGGCATAAAGGTCCGGTACAGGGTCGGAAAGGTGGGTTCATACGGATGAGCGGGCTGGTTGTGACCGGCGTGGGCGTCGCCGTTTTCGGAGCGGTTGGCGGCAATATTAGGGTCTTTTTCCAGCGGGGGAACCGATCCCGGCCGGCGGGTAACATACAGGGCGCCGTACATGACGTAGCCGTGGCCCGGATACGTGCAGACATACGGATAAACGCCCTCCTGCTGCACCACGAAGCTGATCTTTTCGGCTTTTCCCGGTTCGACGACGGCGGTATGAGCCACCACATCCGGCGTCCGGGGCACATAATTCAGTTTGACCGCCTGATCGCTAAGGTTCAGGGCGGTGTTGACCACCCGAAGGCGAGCGCCCGGCATCGTCAGGACGAAGTTATGGGCCATGTCGTCATAGTTGTCGACGGTCAGATGGACGCGGGTGCCGGGCCGGACGACAAAGCGGGGAACGTCGAATTTGAGCCCTTCGATGGCCCGGATGGTCAGCGTAGTGTCCTGAGCGAGGGCGGCCACCGACGAAAGCAGACCCAAAACCGCAGGCGTACAACGGATTAAAAGTTTGTTCATGCAGGCAAATTATAAGCGAAAAAGGAATCTTCCGGGTTTGTCTACTGTTTTCAAAACAGACCCGCAACCTATAAAAATGTCCGTTTCCAATCAATGGGAATACAATTTCGGGAACCGCTTTACGTTGAATGTACAGTTCCCAGAACGATAATTATCCAGTACCCTATCGACCTACCATTACGTTCGGATCGCTGTCCGGCTTAGCCGGAACCTGGTAATTCAGGACCGCCGTTCGGCGATGGTTTCCCCCTTTTTATCTCTGACTGACTGAATCAAACCCATATCGACGGATGTTTACAGGCATCCACTGCTACCCTTATGCGCCTGAAAACTGCTGCGGCACTGTCGCTGAATGCCGCCTTTCTTGCCTTCCTGATCGGTTGTCAGTCCGATCAGGACGCGGTCGAACCGGCACCGGACTGTCTGGTGAAGGCCGCATCCACCAACGGACAGGTGGTTCCCGGCTCCTACCTGGTTACCTACAAAACTGAAGAACTGCCGGTGGCCCCGGGTGCCCGCGTCGGCGCCGGGTTCGAAATGCTGCTGACCCGGAACCGGCTTGCGGACCCGAACGCGCAGGTTCTCTTTTCGGGAAAGGAAACGAGCTTTCTGGCCCACCTCAGTGCCCGGGAAGCCGAACAGCTGAAAGCCGATCCGGCCGTCGAACTGGTTGAACCGGACCGGATCATTTCCATGTGCAGCTGCGTGGACGTGCAGGCTACCACCACCGTAACCTGGAACATCCGACAGACCGGATTCGGGCGGGGCGATCTGAACATCAACCTCCAGAAAACCGCCTGGATTCTCGACACGGGCATCGACCAGGATCACCCCGACCTCAACGTGGATACTGGCCGCAGCCGGTCGTTCGTGACGGGAAAGACCCCGGAAGACGAGAACGGCCACGGCACGCACATTGCCGGGATCATCGGCGCCAAAAATAACAGCATCGGCGTTACCGGGGTGGCCTCGGGTGCGCGGCTGGTGGCGCTGAAGGTGCTGGACAATGAGGGTGAAGGGCGGCTTTCGGTGCTGGTGCAGGCCGTTACGCATGTGTATCAGAACGGAAAGGCCGGCGACGTGGTCAACATCAGCATCGGGGGCGAAGGCACCTCGGCTACGCTTGAACGGGTCATCCGGCAAACCGCCGACCGCGGCATCTACTTTGCGATTGCCGCCGGCAACGAGGGGGAATCGACGGAGAAATACTCTCCGGCCAACATCGACCATGCCAATGTGTTTACGGTTTCGGCCATGGACCGGAACGATAACTTCGCTTCGTTTTCCAACTACGGCCCGGACGTGGACGTGTGTGCCTATGGCGTCCGGATCTCCTCGACCTACAAGGACGGCGGCTATGCCACCCTGTCGGGAACCTCGATGGCGACTCCGCACGTGGCCGGCCTGCTGCTGATCCGGGGCCGGAGCATTCCGACCGACGGCTACGTCAACAATGACCCCGACGGCCAGGCCGACCCGATTGCGCGGGAAGCAGCCAATAAGCAAAATGGCCGGAAACCCGGCCATTTTGCGTTTACTTTCCTCTGACGATCTTCCAGGAGAACATCGGGTTCTGGGTTTGCATGTACACCCGTACCCACAGGGGAAGGATCATCTCCATGGCCCGGGCGCCGGTCAGGTCGCCGAGATCGATCACGTCGTCCCAGCCCCAGGGTTTCAGAAATTGCTCCGTGACGAACTGCCGGGCTTCTTCCTCGTTGCCGCTGATGAACATGGTTCCCTTCTCGCCGGGAGCCGACAATCCGGCGTCGACCATGACGGCCGTGGTGACGATGTTCAGGGTTTTCACGACTCTGGACTGAGGAAAAGCCTTTTGAATCTGTTCGGCCAGGGAATCGGTGTTGCCGACGAACAGGGACGGGGGCATTCCTTTGGAGAAGTCGAGCGGATTCGAGATGTCCACGACGACCTTTCCGGCCAGGTTGTTTTCACCGGCCTGCCCGAGGGCTTCCAGACTGCCTTCTCCCTTCGTGCAGTTGAAAATAACTTCTCCGAAAGCGGCCGCATCGGCGAAACTGCCCTGGGAGGCTGCGCTGCCGTTCTGTGCCACCCATTGGGCGGCTTTTTCGTTGGTAGCCGACCGGCTGCCCATTCTGACCTCATGTCCGGCCCTGATCAGGGCCGATCCGATGGTGTTTCCGACCACCCCGGTACCAAGTACACCAATTTTCATAATTTTCCGGATGTTTAGGGGATGTATGCCCCATCAACTAAAGACCTTTGGTTTTAATTCCAAAAGCCGCACGGGGCCTGCCGGAAGCGGGTTCGGCCGGGTAAAGCAGGGAGCCGCCCCAATTGGAAAAGTAATACTGCAGGAAGCGACTCATTTTATAAATGGCTGAAAACTCTTGCTTTAGTCCAACAGATTGTCCAAATTTGCTGCGGATTTGAATGGCTTCCCGACGGCACCGCGAACGTGCCGTTTTTCGTAAAGATAATTACCTACTAAGTATATATACTAAATTAGTTATGCAATCCATTTCGGCCTCCGACTCTCCGACCGATTCGGCCTTTCCTGCCGGATTGAATCTGAACGGCCTGAAAATCACGGTTCAGGGCGAGACGGCTGCGGAGCAGGCCGAAGTTCTGAAAGCGGGCTTCCCCCAGGCCGAGATCGAGGTATTCGCACCGCCTTTGGGCGCTCCCCGTCATCTCCTGCTCCGCCGTCGCACGCGGACGGAAATTGCAGTGTATGTATTTGCGGCTCTGGCCCTGATGGTGGTCGGACACCTGACGTTCAGTTACCTGACCCTCGACCGGCTGACGCTGCTGATGTCGACGCTGGAGCTGAACAACGACATCTGGTATTACATCCTGGGGGGCTTCATTGCCCAGATGATCGACGGGGCGCTCGGCATGGCCTACGGTGTTACGGCCACCACCCTGCTGCTGACCGTGGGCGTCAGCCCGGCTGCGGTCAGTGCCAGTGTCCACACCTCCGAAATCTTTACCAGCGGAGTCAGCGGGTATATGCACCTCCGGTTCGGCAATGTCAACAGCAAACTGTTCAAGGTGGTATTGATCCCGGGCGTCATCGGGGCCTGCCTCGGGGCCTACGTGCTGGTCTCCCTCGAAGAGTATTCCGCCTACATCAAGCCCATCGTGGCCGTGTACACGGCCATTCTGGGCATCCTGATTATCCGGAAGGCGCTGACCAAAAAGATCAAGAAAAAGCCGATCCGGAAGATCGGTTTGCTGGCCTGGTTCGGCGGAACGATGGACGCCATCGGCGGTGGAGGCTGGGGACCGATCGTCTCCTCGACCCTGATCGCCAGCGGTCGTCACCCCCGGTATACCATCGGGTCGGTGAACCTCGCCGAGTTTTTCGTATCCCTCTCCAGTTCCCTTACCTTCGTGACCCTCATCGGCTTTACCCACTGGCAGGTGGTGGTCGGCCTGATTCTGGGCGGTATGATTGCCGCGCCCATTGCCGCCATCCTGTCGACCCGGCTTCCGATAAAAGCGATGATGATCATGGTCGGGGTAGTCGTAATTATCGTAAGTTTGCGGAATATTATCACGGTTATTTTTTAGTGACCCGTCGGGAAACCGTTGCCGGGGCCTGGGCTGGGAAGTCGTGGCCCGGCGGCTGCCGATATGAGTACATCCTATGAAAAAGCAAACCAAAGCCATCCGGATTCAGACCAGGAAGTCGCAGTACCGCGAGCATTCGACGCCGTTGTTCCTGACTTCCAGTTTTACGTTTGAAAGCGCCGAACAGGGCAAGGCCCTGTTCGAAGAATCGGAAGAAGGGAATATTTACTCTCGGTTTTCCAATCCCAACGTATCGGAATTCGTCGAAAAGGTCTGTATGCTCGAAAATGCCGAGGAAGGCATTGCGACCGCGACGGGGATGGCTGCCGTTTTTGCCAGTATTGCGGCTCTGGTCCAGGCCGGTGACCACATTGTAGCCTGCCGGGCTCTGTTTGGTTCCGCCCACCAGATTATCTCTCAGATTCTGCCTAAATGGGGCATCACGCATACCTACGTGGACGCCACGGCCACCGAGGCCGAGTGGGAAGCCGCCCTCCGGCCCAACACCCGGATGGTCTATCTGGAGACGCCCTCCAACCCCGGGCTGGAGATGGTCGATCTGGAGATGCTGGCCCGTCTGAAGGCGAAACACGGGTTTATCCTGAACGTCGACAATTGCTTCGCCACCCCGGTGCTGCAAACGCCCATCGACTTTGGCGCCGACCTCTCCGTGCATTCGGCCACGAAGTTCATGGACGGTCAGGGACGAGTACTGGGCGGGGTCATCGTCGGATCATCGGAGCTGATTGCCCCGATCCGGTTCTTCGCCCGTCATACCGGCCCGTCGATGTCGCCGTTCAACGCCTGGACGCTGTCGAAGAGTCTCGAAACGCTTTCGCTGCGGATGGAACGGCATAGTTCCAACGCCCTAAAGCTTGCCCAGGCTCTGGAAGCGCACCCGGAGGTCAGCTCGGTCAAATATCCGTTCCTCCCCTCCCACCCGCAGTTCGAACTGGCACAGCGCCAGATGTCGGCCGGCGGTGCCGTCATTACCTTCGAGGTGGAAGGCGGTTTCGAGCGGGTGAAAGCCCTGTTCGAATCGCTGGAAATCGCTTCGCTGTCGTCCAACCTCGGCGACACTCGAACCATTGTGACCAACCCGTTCACGACAACCCATTCCAAACTGAAGCCGGACGAGAAAAAGGTTCTGGGCATTACGGAAGGGCTGATCCGGGTATCGGTGGGACTGGAAGACGTCGATGATCTGATCGCCGATTTCAACCAGGCCGTCAGCCAATCCGCCGAGGTCGTAAAATCGACGATTACTTCCGAAGACTGATATGAAAACCCTGGTTTCCATCGCCCTGTTGATCATGACCCAGCTTGCCGCCGGCACCGCCCGGGCGCAATCGGTCAAGAAACCCGTTCGGGTGGGCGTGGCCGGACTGGTTCACTCGCACGTCCACTGGATTCTGGGCCGGGCCAAACAGGGTGATATTGAAATCGTGGGCATTGCCGAACCCAACCGCGGGCTGGCCGAACGTTTCCTTAAGCAGCATAACCTGCCGATGAGCCTCGTCTACCCGACGCTGGAGGAGATGATCGAGAAGACCCGTCCCGAAGCCGTCACCGACTTCGGCCGGATCATCGATCACCTCAGAACCGTCCAGGTCTGTGCGCCGAAAGGCATTCACGTGATGGTCGAGAAACCGCTGGCGGTCAGCCTCGACCATGCCCGGCAGATGGAAACCCTGGCCAGGAAGCACAACATTCATCTGCTGACCAATTACGAAACCACCTGGTACGGCAGCAACCACCGGGCCTATGCCCTCGTCAACGGGGAAAAAGCCCTCGGAGACATCCGGAAGATCGTGGTCCACGACGGCCACCAGGGACCGAAAGAAATCGGGGTCAATAACGAATTTCTGGAATGGCTGACCGACCCGGTTCTGAACGGAGCCGGTGCGCTGTTCGACTTCGGCTGTTA
The DNA here is from genome assembly GCF_003703975.1 of Larkinella soli. Classification (GTDB taxonomy): domain Bacteria; phylum Bacteroidota; class Bacteroidia; order Cytophagales; family Spirosomataceae; genus Larkinella; species Larkinella soli. The sequence goes on from NZ_QTJY01000001.1 coordinate 716,678, forward strand.
CGGGGCCAATCTGGCGACCTGGCTGCTGAAGGGCCAACGACCGCTGACCGTGACGGCCGTCACCCAGCAGATCAAACCGGACATTTATCCGAAGGTCGACGATGAAGCCACCATCATCCTGACGTACCCGAAAGCGCAGGCCGTGATTCAGGCCTCCTGGAACTGGCCGTTCAGCCGGAAAGACATGGAGGTTTACGGCCAGACCGGCTACGTCTTTACGTTGGACGGTAAACGGATGCGTCTCCGGCTGAAGGACGACAAAACCGAACAAACCGCAGAAGCCGCTCAGTCGGAGGCACCTGCTCCCGACCCGTTTGCCTATCTGGCTTCGGTGGTGCGCAATGAAACTAAATCGACGGATGATTTGTCATCCCTGCAAGTGAATCTAATCGTCATGGAAATTCTGGATGCCGCCCGTCGGTCGGCGAAGGAAAACAGACCCATCGCTCTGAAGTAAGCATATGATCGCAGAATCTGCCTATACACTCGAAAGTCTTTCCGGTTTGCTGGCAGGCAAAAATGAGGTGGAAAGCCTTCGGACGCTGGCCGAATTGTTTCCCGGTCAGGTCGTGTTCTCGACCAGCCTCGGTTATGAAGATCAGGTCATTACGGATATGATCTTTTCCAACAACATTCCGATCCGGGTCTTTACGCTCGACACGGGCCGGATGTTCGGCGAGACCTATCAGGTCTGGCAAAAGACCAACAGCCGCTACGACACCAAAATCGAAGCCTACTACCCTAAACAGGAAGCCCTCGAAAAGCTGCTTAACGAAAAAGGCCCGTTCAGCTTTTACGACTCCGTCGAAAACCGCAAGGAATGCTGCTTCATCCGGAAAGTGGAGCCGCTGAACCGGGCGCTGGCCGGCAATAAGATCTGGATCACCGGGATCAGGGCCGAACAGTCGCAGAACCGTCAGACGATGACGCAGGTCGAGTGGGATGAGAGCCATCAGCTGTTCAAATTCCATCCCCTGATGAACTGGTCCTTCGAGGAAGTGAAGGAATATGTTCACCGGAACAACGTTCCGTATAACCCCCTGCACGACCGGGGCTTCGTCAGCATCGGCTGCCAGCCCTGCACGCGCGCCATCCGCGAAGGGGAAGATTTCCGGGCCGGCCGCTGGTGGTGGGAAGACAATTCAAAAAAGGAATGCGGTCTGCACGCTCGTTGATCCTTAGAGACTTACCGATATGAGTACGTATAAGTTAGATTACCTCGACCAACTCGAATCCGAAGCGATTCACATCATGCGGGAGGTTGCCGGACAATTCGAACGGCCGGCCCTGCTGTTTTCGGGCGGGAAAGACTCGATTACGCTCGTCCATCTGGCCCGCAAAGCCTTCCGCCCCGGAAAATTCCCCTTTCCTCTGGTCCACATCGATACCGGTCATAATTTCCAGGAAGCCCTGGATTTCCGCGACTGGCTGGCCGAAAGTCTGGGCGAAAAGCTGATCGTCCGGTACGTCGAGGATACCATCCGTGAAAAGAAACTGAAGGAACCGACCGGCCGAAATGCCAGCCGCAACGCCCTGCAAACTTATACCCTGCTGGATACCATCGAGGAATTCGAGTTCGATGCCTGCATCGGCGGAGCCCGCCGGGATGAGGAAAAAGCCCGCGCCAAGGAGCGGATTTTCTCGTTTCGGGACGAATTCGGCCAGTGGGACCCCAAACGCCAGCGTCCCGAACTCTGGAACATCTACAACGGAAAGATTCACAAGGGCGAGAACGTCCGGGTGTTCCCGATTTCGAACTGGACCGAACTCGACGTATGGAATTACATCCGGCGGGAAAACATTGCCCTGCCCGGCATTTATTTCGCCCATGACCGGGAGCTGATCCTGCGCGACGGTCGGTATCTGGCCACGGCCGGGAACGTCATCCAGCCCGAACCGGACGACCAGATCGTTAGGCGAAAAGTGCGGTTCCGGACAGTGGGGGATATTTCCTGTACGGCCGCCGTCGAATCCACCGCCGAAACGCTCGATGCGGTCATCGATGAGATTCAGGCCACCCGCATCAGCGAACGGGGCGAAACCCGCATCGATGACCAGACCTCGGAAGCCGCCATGGAAGACCGGAAAAAGGGCGGTTATTTCTGATTTTTACCGATGGAAAGCATCCGGAACTTTCAAACTTTTCAGGATTATCTGCGTGAAAAGCAGGTGTTTGATCGTTTTGGCCTTTCCCGAATCGGAGTTTTTGGTTCTTTTGCTCGTGGTGAAGCCTTTCGGGACATCGACCTGCTGATCGAAGACGACGTACCTTATAAAAAGTTGATCCAGCTTCGGGATGATTTGCAGCAGGACCTTGGAGTTCAGGTCGATATCATGCTGAAACCATTTGCCGAACCCATCATTCTGAATCGGGCCCTGAAAGATATCCGGTATGCGACAAGACAGTAAAAACGATCTTGTCTATTGCCTGAGAGTCCTGGAAGCCATTGGTAAGATTCGTCTCTATGCAAAGGATTTTGAGGACCCCTATTCGTTTTTTCAGGCAAATGATCAAAAAGAATTCAACGCCTGCCTTCTGCAGCTGATCCACATCGGTGAGCAGTCTAACCGGATCAGTGAGGCCACCAAAGGCAGATACCGTGAAATACCCTGGAACCAGATTCGGGGCTTCAGAAACCTGATTGCTCATGATTATGTCGGCATCGATAAATTGATCGTATTCGACCTGATTCGATTTCATCTGGATGAACTGAGGCAGTCAATGGCCCACCTGATCCGGACGGAGGTGCAGCGGGGGAGAGTTTTCAGAAAAGGAATTCGATCTGTCGAAAAATAGCGAGTTCTACAAGCATATTGATTTTAAATGAATTATCTAACAATGGATCTTTTACGTTTTATAACGGCCGGCAGTGTGGACGACGGCAAGAGCACGCTGATCGGACGGCTGCTGTACGATTCCAAATCCATTCTGGCCGACCAGCTGGAGGCCATCGAACGGGCCAGTAAAAGCCGGGACGACGGTGAAATCGATCTGGCCCTGCTGACCGACGGCCTTCGCTCCGAACGCGAGCAGGGAATCACCATCGATGTGGCGTACCGCTATTTTCAGACACCGAAACGGAAATTCATCATCGTCGACGCCCCGGGCCATATCCAGTATACCCGTAACATGGTGACGGGCGCTTCCAATTGCCAGCTTGCCATCGTTCTGGTCGATGCCCGCCATGGGGTGGTCGAACAGACCCGCCGGCACTCCCTGATTGCCTCTCTCCTCGGCATTCCGCACCTGGTGGTCGCCATCAATAAGATGGACCTGATGGGTTATTCCGAAGACGTCTATTCGAATATCTGCATCCAGTACAACGAACTGGCCCGGAAGCTGAATGTGAAAGAAGTCACCTACATTCCGATGAGCGCCCTGAACGGCGACAATGTGGTGGACAAGTCGGCCAATATGCCGTGGTATGAGGGCGACCCGCTGCTTACCTACCTCGAAAACGTGCAGCTGGATCAGGACGAGAATCTCACCGACGCCCGTTTTCCGGTCCAGTACGTCATCCGGCCCCAAACCGCCGACCTGCACGACTATCGTGGGTACGCCGGAAAAATCACGAGCGGTATTTTCCGCCGGGGAGATGCCGTGACCGTGCTGCCCTCGGGTGAGACTTCGACGATCGACGCCATCGAAATTGCCGAATTTCAGTTTGAGGAAGCCTTTGCGCCCATGTCGGTCGTGCTGCATCTGGCCGACGATGTGGACGTCAGCCGGGGCAATCTGATCGTGAAAAGGGAAAACCAGCCCATCGTCAGCCAGAATGTGGAGGCCATGCTCTGCTGGATGGATACCAAAGAACTCAAAATCGGTAGTAAATACACCCTCCAGCACGGCACGTTCCGGACCCGCTGCGTGATTCGTAACATCGTATACCAGCTGAACGTCAACACCTATGAGGAAACCGAAGGCGTCGAAAGTCTGAAGCTGAACGATATCGCCAAAGTGGTGCTGAAATCCGCCCAGCCGGTCAGTTTCGATCCCTATGCGGTGAACCGGGTCAACGGAGGGGCTATTCTGATCGACGAAACCTCGAACGTAACCGTTGGCGCCCTGATGTTCAGCGGGGAAGCCGAATAACTTCAGGTTATTACGAATAATTAAAAGTAACACCCCGCCCCTAACCATAGGGAACCGTTTAGGGTTTACATTTGTATGTCAATCATACCCCCGAAACGCCGGGCAGACTCCGGCGTTTTCTTCTAAAGAAAAGTCTTTTAATTCCATAGACTTCAATCATTAACAGGAAAGCCTTATGTCTGTGCAATTCACCGAAAACGTCAGTAAAGCCGCCCGTCGGGACATTCTTGAGCTTCAGAGCAAGATCGGCAACTTCGCCAACGGCGAGATGACCGACGAGCATTTCCGGAAGTATCGTCTGGCGCGGGGTGTTTACGGCCAGCGTCAGCCGGGAGTTCAGATGATCCGGATCAAGCTGCCCCACGGCCGTATTACCACTGCCCAACTGGTTCGGATTGCCGATGTTTCGGACAAATACGCCACCGGTAACCTTCACGCCACGACCCGGCAGGACATTCAGCTGCACTTCGTCAAGCTGGGCGACTCCCCTGCCCTCTGGTCCGAACTGGAAGACGTCGGAATTACGCTCCGGGAAGCCTGCGGAAACACGGTCCGGAACGTGACGGGGTCGGCCCTTGCCGGAATCGACCCGGAAGAACCGTTCGACATTACTCCCTATGCACAGGCGGTTTACGAATATTTTCTCCGGAACCCGATCTGCCAGGAAATGGGCCGGAAGTTCAAGATTTCCTTTTCGTCCAGCGAAAGAGACAATGCCTACGGCTATATGCACGACGTGGGGCTGGTTCCGCGCATTCGGGACGGGAAACGCGGCTTCAAGGTCATGCTGGGCGGTGGCCTGGGTGCGCAGCCCTACGCGGCCGAAACCGCTTACGAGTTTCTGGAAGAAGAAAAGATTATCCCGATGATCGAAGGCGTCATTCGGGTCTTCGACCGCTACGGTGAAAGAACCCGGCGTCACAAGGCCCGGATGAAATTTCTGCTTCAGGACATCGGGCTGGAAGAACTCGTCAAACGGGTTCAGGAAGAATATCCGGCCCTGAAAAACAAGACGTACGAAGTCCCGGACATCACTACGGCCGTTCCTGCCGATCTTTCGCAGACATCCGGTGTCGATCCGTTCACGCTCAGCAACGCGGCCGACTACCAGGCCTGGCTGAAAACCAACGTGTTCGAGCAGAAGCAGAAAGGCTGGTATGCCGTTCAGCTCCGTGTGCTGCTGGGGGATATGAAATCGGATACGGCCCGTCAACTGGCCCAGGTTATTAAAAAGTATGCGGCCGACGACATTCGGGTGACCGTCAACCAGGGCTACCTGCTGCGGTTTGTCCGTCCGGAAGACCTCCCGGCAATTCATGCGGAACTGGCTGCCCTCGGTCTGGCCGACCCCGGTTTCGACTCGACCGCCGACATTACGACCTGCCCCGGTACGGACACCTGTAACCTCGCTATTTCGAGCAGTTACGGCATCACCCGGGCGCTGGAAAAAATGATGAAGGCCGATTTTCCGGAACTGATCTACAACAACGACATTAAAATCAAAATCTCCGGCTGTATGAACGGCTGCGGGCAGCACTCGGTCGCCAATATCGGCTTCCACAGCAGTTCGGTGAAAAACGGAGCGCTGGTCTTACCGGCCCTGCAGGTGCTGCTCGGCGGTGGCTTCAACGGAAAAGGGGAAGGGCTGATCGGCGACAAAGTCATCAAAGTCCCGACCAAACGCGGTCCTGAAGCCCTCCGGGTTCTGCTGAACGATTTCGACGCCAATGCGTTCGACGGCGAATATTACAGCGATTACTACGCACGCCAGGGCAAGAATTATTTCTATACCCTGCTGAAACCGCTGGCCGACCTGAAAACGCTGTCGCAGGAAGATTATTCGGACTGGGACCATACGGAGCAGTTCGTGACCGAAATCGGAGTCGGCGAGTGCGCCGGGGTGATGATCGATCTTGTAGCCACCACGCTCACCGAAGCCGAAGATAAACTGAACTGGGCACAGGAAGCCCTGGCCGAAAGCCGCTGGGCCGACGCCATCTACCACGCCTACAACGTCTTCATCACTTCGGCCAAAGCCGCTCTGATGACGAAGGAAGTCTCCACCAATACCCAGCACGGGATCGTCAACGATTTCGATAAGAACTTTATCGGGGAAGGCTTCCATACCGGGGAAGGTGAATTTAAAACGCTGGTTTTCAGCATCAGCAAGAACGAACCGTCCGAAGATTTCGCCCGCGTTTTCGTGGAGAAGGCCGACCGGTTCCTGATCGGCATCCGGGCCTACCGCGAACGCCAGATTGAACTGGAAGGACTTCCTGAACTTCAGGAGCTTACGACTGCCAAAGACAGCTGATTGACGAACCGCAAGGGGAGAAAAAAGAATGAAATTAACATTGGTTGGAGCCGGACCCGGTGATCCGGAATTGATTTCCCTCAAAGGAGTGAAGGCGCTGCAGCAGGCCGACGTGGTCATGTATGACGCTTTGGTGCATCCGGACTTGCTGGATTACTGCCGGCCCGGTGCGCTGAAGGTTTACGTGGGCAAACGGCTGAACGAGTACTCCTGCACCCAGGAGGAAATCAACCCGCTGATCGTTCACTATGCCCGGACGTACGGCCACGTAGTCCGGCTGAAGGGCGGAGATCCATTCGTATTCGGCCGGGGGTATGAAGAACTGGAATTTGCCCGTCGACATGGCATCGAAGTTTCCGTGGTGCCGGGTCTTTCGAGCAGTTATTCGGTTCCGGCGCTCGCCGGTATTCCCCTGACCACCCGCGGCATCAGCGAAAGTTTCTGGGTGGTTACCGGGACGACCAAAACCGGACACCTTTCGTCCGACCTGCAACTGGCGGCCCAATCGACGGCGACGGTGGTCATTTTGATGGGAATGCACAAACTTGCGGAAATCATGCAGGTCTTCGGCGAATGCGGCAAGGGCGAAACGGCGGTTGCCATCATTCAGAACGGCTCCCTGAGTGAAGAACAGGTAGTGACCGGCCAGGTGACCACGATCGTCGACCGCGTGGCCGATGCCGGCATCGGCTCGCCGGCCATTATCGTCGTCGGAGAAGTCGCGCGCCTTCGGGAAGCCTCGCTGGAAGCCATTCAGGACGCCGTCAAACTGGACTGATCCCCAGCGAAACCGGATGAACACGCTCTTTCCGATTTTCGTCAAGATTGAAAACCTCCGGACCCTGGTGGTGGGAGGTGGCTACGTGGGCCTCGAAAAACTCAACGCCCTGCTTTCCAATGGCCCGGCGGCTCCGGTTACGCTGACCGCTCCCGAAATCCGGGACGAAATTGTGGAAATGGCCGGAGCGCATCCCCACGTTCAGTTACTCTACGAAGCCTACCGACCCGGCCATCTCGAAGGCCACGATCTGGTCATTGTCGCCACCAACGATAAAGCCGTGAACCGGCAGGTGCAGGAAGACTGCAAAGCCCGGAAAATCCTGGTCAATGTGGCCGACACCCCCGACCTCTGTGATTTTTACCTCAGTTCGGTTGTCCGCAAAGGCGACCTGAAAATTGCCGTTTCCACGAACGGCAAATCGCCGACCTTCGCGAAGCGGTTCCGTGAAGTGCTGGAAGAAATTCTGCCCGAATCCCTTCAGGATACCCTCGATAACCTTCAGAGCATCCGCAACCGGTTGAAGGGTGACTTCCAGGAAAAGCTCGAAAAGCTGAATGAGATTACCAGGGTGCTGAAGTAAACTGCCGGTAGCCCGTAAACGTCAGAAAAGGGGATCTTTTCGGAGGATGAAAACATACACCAGACCGGCCAGAACCACGTAGCTCAGAATCAGCCATTTTTTCTTCTGTTCGAATTCGGCCGGATGATGGTGATAATCATAATACATGCCCGCCGACAGGCCCATCACCATCAGGAAGAAAGAGAAGATTCCGCAGTCGGTCCGATAACTGTTGACATCCTGCAGAAAACGGGCGCCCATCAGGATGTAGAACAACCAGCAACCGAAGCCTGCCCGGTAAAGGTAGACGCTCATCCGCCGGTCGTTTTTAAGGTCAAAAAGATTATCGGACATGTTCGGCAGGAATTTATTTAGGTGAAATTATGTAATTAACGACAAACATCCAATTATTATTCCTTGAATCACAGAACCATGCAACCTGAATCACCTGCCGCTACCCCACCGAAAACCAATACCATGAAGGTAGAACTGGCCCGTGTCGACGATGCTTTTCATTTTGAGGCCACGGGTGTTGCCAACGTTCCGGTGCATATCGACGGAGCCGTCGGCATCGGGGGTCATAATGCCGGCGCCCGCCCGATGGAACTGCTGCTGATGGGACTGGCCGGGTGCAGCGCCATCGACGTCGTGCTGATTCTCCAGAAACAGCGCCAGCGGGTGGACGACTTCCGGATTACAGTGGAAGGCCGGCGGCCGGCGGATGTTACCCCCTCCCCTTTTGAGTCCATTCATCTGCATTACTTTTTGAAAGGGGATCTCAGCGAAGATAAAGTCCGGCGGGCCATCGACCTTTCCATGGATAAATACTGCTCGGCTACGGCCCAGCTTCGGCCCAGCTCGGAGATTTCCTACTCGCTTACGGTGGAACCCGCCGATGGGTAAGGATCCCTTTTCCCTGTGTTTCAAAAAATCCCATAGCCGACCTGCCGGGCGTTTCAAACCCTGCGGGTCTTTTTTTGTCGAATGGGAAAACTCGTTTGCGAATTCAGCCTACAGTATCGATTTTTGACTAACTTGATGAGAGCAACGACACCCCATGAAGCAGTATCACGATCTTCTCCGCCATATTCTTGAAAACGGAACCCGAAAAACGGACCGGACCGGCACGGGTACCCTGAGCGTCTTCGGGTATCAGATGCGGTTCGACCTCACGGAAGGCTTCCCGCTGGTGACCACCAAAAAAGTACACCTGAAATCGGTAATCCACGAACTGCTCTGGTTCATTCAGGGCGATACGAACATCAAATACCTGAACGACCACGGCGTCAGCATCTGGGATGAATGGGCCGACGACAACGGCGAACTGGGGCCGGTGTACGGCAAGCAGTGGCGCAGCTGGCAGGCCCCTGACGGACGGACCATCGACCAGCTACAGGATGTGCTGAAACAGTTGAAATACCGGCCGGATTCACGCCGGATGATCGTTTCGGCCTGGAACCCGCCCGATGTTCCCAATATGGCCCTCCCGCCCTGCCACGCGCTGTTCCAGTTTTACGTGGCCGAAAACCGGCTTTCCTGCCAGCTCTACCAGCGCAGTGCCGACGTTTTTCTGGGCGTCCCGTTCAACATCGCATCGTATGCCCTGCTGACGATGATGATCGCGCAGGAATGCGGGTATGAGGCTCATGAATTCATCTGGACCGGTGGAGATACGCACCTGTACCTGAATCATCTGGAGCAGGTGCACCTGCAGCTGTCCCGCGAACCGCGGCCGCTGCCGACCATGGTCCTGAACCCGGCGGTCAAATCAGTTTTCGATTTCAGATACGAGGATTTTTCCCTGAAAAACTACGATCCGTACCCGGCCATCAAGGCGCCGGTGGCGGTTTAATCCGGAAGAAAAAGAAGAAAGGGGATCGGGTAGGTGCCAGTTTCGGTGGCCGCTTACCCGATCCCCTTTTTGGATCTTTTCCTTTATGAATTACAGTTGTTTCTGCCGTAACCGCTCATACTCCCTTTCGGCCAGATTCTTCTCGTTGAAGCCGTGATAAACGCTGAAATAATGAGAAATCAGACCGATCCCCCACCCGAGTGTCGACCAGATGGGCCATGGATACTGGCCCCAGTTTTCCCGAAATACCAATAGCATAATCAACCAAATCAACCAAAGCACACCATTGACAAAAACATAGGTTCGCAGGTGCATTTTGAAGCCGGCACGAGCTTTCGCCTGTTTCCAGAGATGGGGGTCACGTGTATCCATGTAAAGGGTTACAATTGTTGGAAAGTTAAGTTAGTGACATTCCGAACATTATCCATAATTTATCCGCTTTTTCTTTTGTAGGGCCGCCCTTTGCCCGCTTTTCCCGGCGAAGAAAGTATGCCCCGGATATGCTATCTTGCCTCAAAAAGCTGAACCGTTTCCCATGACCAATACCGAAATCGTCGACATCCTGGAACTGACCGCCAAACTGATGGAACTGCATGATCAGGATGCCTTCAAAACGAAGGCGTTTCAGGCGGCCGCTTTCAACCTCGACAAATCCACCGAAGACCTGACCCGGCTTTCCTTTCCGCAACTGATCCAGCTGCCGGGCGTGGGCAAGGCGGTGGCCGGCCGCATTCAGGAGATCCTCGAAACCGGAAGGCTGAAGGACCTGGACGACCTGCTGGCCCAAACCCCGGAAGGCGTTCTGGAGATGTTCCGGATCAAGGGGCTCGGGGCCCGAAAAATCAAGGTGATCTGGCACGAACTGGGCCTCGACAACCTCCGCGACCTGCGGCTGGCCTGCGAGAAAGGGGAAATCGCGAAAATCAAGGGATTCGGGGAGAAAACCCAGCAGGCCATTCTTGAATCGCTGGTATTTCTGGAACATCAGTCGGGCAAGGTGCGGATGGACAAGGCCAAGGCCCTGGCCGACCTGCTGTTCGACGAACTCGAAAAGGAATTCAGCCGGGTGGAGATCACCGGCCAGGTCCGACGGAAGATGGAGGAAGTCGATACCGTTCAGTTTGTGGTCAGCACGTCCAACGCGCCGGCGGCCCTCAATTACCTGAATTCCCTTCCCTACCTGGAGCAGAACGAAATCGAATCGTCGCCCTTCATCTGGCGGGGTACGGCCAACGGCTACGACATCGGCATCGAAATCATCACCACCCCGCCGGATGCCTTCACGTCCCGGTATTTTATCCGTTCCGCTGCGGAAGACCACCTGACCACCCCCGGATCGAACGGGGTCACCCTGCTTCAGACGGCCCTGACCTATCCGGCCGAATCCGAGGAAGCCATCTATCAGCGGGCCGGGCTGCCCTATGTGGTTCCCGAAATGCGGGAAGGGTTGTTCGAATTCGACTGGGCCCGCCATCACCAGCCCAACGACCTCATCACCTGGGACGGCCTGCGCGGCATCCTGCATAACCACAGCACCTACTCCGACGGCAAACATACCCTCGAACAAATGGCGGGCTACTGCCGGGAACTGGGTTTCCAGTATTTCGGCATTGCCGACCACTCCCAGACCGCTACCTATGCCAAGGGCCTTGCTCCCATCCGGGTCCGGCAGCAGCAGGAGGAAATCGACCGCCTGAACGGGCAGTTCGGCGGCTCCTTCCGCATCTTCAAGGGAATCGAATCCGATATTCTCGGCGACGGGTCGCTGGACTATGACGAGGAGATCCTGGCGTCCTTCGATTACGTGGTGGCTTCCGTACACCAGAACCTGAATATGAGCGAGGAGAAAGCCACCGCCCGCCTTCTGAAGGCCATCGAAAATCCGTTCACCACCATTCTGGGCCACCCGACCGGTCGCCTGCTGCTGGCCCGTTCCGGCTACCCGATTGATTACAAGGCGGTGATCGATGCCTGCGCCGATCACGGGGTGGTCATTGAAATCAATGCCAGCCCCTGGCGGCTCGACCTCGACTGGCGCTGGTTCCAGTATGCCCTCAACCGGGGCGTCATGCTCAGCATCAACCCGGATGCCCACGAAATGGCCGGTTTCCACGACATGCACTACGGCGTGGCGATGGGCCGAAAAGGGGGCCTGACGCGGGAAATGACCTTTAACGCTCTCTCCCTTGCCGACATGGAAGCGTACCTTCAGGCCAGAAAGAGCCGTCGGCTCTCAGCGAGTGGGGTTTAACACCTGCCGGATAGAAACAAACGAAGTAAAAAGTTTCAACTATATTCGTAATTGTTCATATAATATTCGATATTTAGCCCTCATTCCTGAACCCTGACGACCTGATATTCATGCGTTTACTGTACCTGGCTTTTCTGTGCAGTTGGTTTTGTCATTTCCCTGCGTTTGCGCAACCCAAATCCGATACGGACTCCTACTCGCTGACCGGCTATATCCGGCAGGCCGGCACCAACCAGCCCATCCAGGGAGCCAACGTGTTCATCATCGAAAACCGGAGGGGCGTTACGACCGGCCGCGACGGTTTTTTTGTAATTCCGTTGCCCTCAGGCACCTACACCGTCAAGTTCTCCCATATCGGGTTCCGGCCCCAGACCGTCTCCATCACCCTCAACCGGACGCAGTTAAGGGAGATTTATCTGGAAGACGATTCGAAAGATCTTGAAGAAGTCGTCGTGACGACCGAATCGCCCGACCGGAACGTTCGAAAGGTAGAATTGGGCGTTACGCAGCTCAGTATCAAAAACATCAAGCGAATCCCGGCATTCATGGGCGAGGCCGACGTGGTTCGGAGCCTGCTGCTGCTGCCGGGCGTCACCACGGTCGGTGAAGGGTCGCCGGGCATCAACGTCCGGGGCGGCAGCACCGACCAGAATCTGGTGCTGATGGACGATGCTCCGGTTTTCAACTCCAGCCACCTCATGGGTTTCTTCTCGGTGTTCAACCCCGACGTGGTGCGGGATGTAACGCTGAACCGGGGCGGCATCCCGGCCGGGTACGGCGGGCGGGCCTCCTCCGTTCTCGACATCCGGGTAAAGGAGCCGGAAGGGGAAAAATGGTCGGTCAACGGCGGCATCGGCATCGTTGCCAGCCGGCTCGGCATCGAGGGGCCGGTGATTTCCAAAAAAGTCACCTTTCTGCTGGCAGGCCGGGCTTCATTCAACGATTTTCTGTTCAAACTGGCCCCGAAAAGCATTCGGGATACCAAAGCCAGCTTTTACGACGTAACGACCAAACTGAAGTTTCAGCCCAACGAGCACCATACGGTCACATTTACGGGTTACACGAGCATGGATGCCTTTAAACTGGCCTCCGATTCCCTTTCCACGGTGGAAGTGAATGCCTCCTCGACCCGGTTCGAATACGGCACCCTGAACGGAACGCTCAAATGGAATTACTTCATCAACAACCGGTTCAACCTGACCACCACGGCCGTCTGGGCCCGATACCGGCCCGAATCGTCGTCGGCGGATTCGGCCAACGCCTTCCGGCTGACCTCGGAAGTGCTGCAACGTCAGTTAAAAACCGACCTCACCTTTGCCCTGAACGAAAACCACCAGTTTCAGAGTGGTGTCAGTCTGATCGATTATTATGTTCAGCCTAACAGGCTGATCCCCGGTTTTCAGTCCAACGTCCTGCCCAAAATCCTGCCTGAGGAGCGGGCCTACGAACTGGCGGCCTACTTCCAGGACGAATGGCGTCTGAACGATGCCGTGTCGGTGATGCTCGGCCTGCGGTATTCCCGGCTCATGAACCGGGGTCCGGCCGAAGTGGCGATCTATCAGGAAGGGGTTCCGCGCGAGCCGGAAACGGCCACGTCCTCCAGCAATTATGAAAAAGGCCGGATCTATCACCAGACGGGCGGCTTCGAACCCCGGCTGGCGGTGCGCTGGAGCCTGTCGGACGGGCAGTCGGTCAAGATAGGATATAACCGCCTGCGTCAGTATATTCACCAGATCACCAATACCACGGCGGCTTTACCGGTTTCCCGCTGGAAGCTGAGCGACCCGTTCATCAAACCGCAGATCGCCGATCAGTGGTCGGTCGGATATTTCCGCAATACGAACGAAAACGCCTTCGAGACGTCGGCCGAAGTGTACTATAAAACCCTGCAGAATGCCGTCGATTACAAGGACGGCGCCGACCTGCTGCTGAGCGAGACCCCGGAAACCGACCTCCTCCAGGGCAAGGGGATCGCCTACGGTCTGGAAACGCAGTTCCGGAAAAACAAAGGCCACTGGATCGGCTGGATCAGCTATACCTACTCACGGTCGCTGATGTCCATCAACGGCCCGTTTCCGGAAGAACGGGTCAACAACGGAAAATGGTATCCGGCTAATTTCGACAAGCCGCACACCTTCAACGCCATGACGACTTTTCGGCCCAACGGCTGGGTGAATATTTCCTTCAATTTCACCTACAGCACCGGCCGGCCCGTAACGCAGCCCTACGCCCGCGCCCGCGTCAACGGCATCATCGTCCCGATCTACGTCAACCGGAACCAGCAGCGCATTCCGGACTATCACCGTCTGGATTTCGCGGTGGAGTTCAACCAGAACCCGGCCAAAAAACACCGGTGGCAGAGCAGCTGGGTTTTCTCGATTTATAACGTCTACGCCCGGAAGAACGCCTACTCGGTCTTTTACAAGCTGAACTCGGCTTCGCTGACGGATGCCTATAAACTCTCGGTTTTTGGTTCGGCCTTTCCCTCGCTGACCTACAATTTCAAGTTCTGAGCCGTGAAAAAGCTGCTGGACACCGTGTTCTCCCGTTTAAAAGCCGCCGGCCTGCTAAGCCTGACGCTGGCGGGTTCCTGCATCACGCCCTACAACAGCGAGGTTCAGACCATCGGGCGGGCGCTGGTCGTGGAAGGCATGATTACCGACCGGCCGGGGCCCTACACCGTCCGGCTTTCCCGGACCGCCGACTACAACTACAACGGGCTGAACCTGCTCGAACCGCAGGCCCGGGTCACGCTCTCCGATAATGCCGGCCATCAGGAAGTGCTGACCGAAACCGAATACGGCGTCTACCAGACCCGGGCGGGCGGCATCCAGGGCCAGGCCGGACGAACCTATAAAATCTCGATTCGTACCCGCGACGGAAAAACCTACGAGTCTTCAACGGAACTGCTGAAAGCCGCCCCGCCGATTCAGAAGCTGTATTATGAATACCAGTTTCATCCGCTGGAGTTCACCAACGACAAAAAGAACACCTGGGAGGTCTACCTCGACTCCCGGGACCCGGAGACGCCGGGGGATTATTATCGCTGGAAATGGACCCATTACGAACAGGCGATCGCCTGCTTTCTGAACCCGGACGCGGATATGCTGACCGGTTTTTTCATGGGAGTACCCTGCTGCGGAAACTGCTGGGACATCAGTCAGTGCTACAGCAACTGCATTACCATCAGTTCGGACGCCACCGTCAACGGGAAAGCCTTCACCCGCCAGTATATCCTGAGTGTTCCCTATACCTCCACCTCGACCTACTATGTGGAGGTCGAGCAACAACTGATCAGCGCCGGGGCGTATCGTTTTTTCAAAAGCGTCGATAAACTGGTCAATAATTCGGGCGGGCTGTTCGATTCGGCACCGGCTGCGGTCGGCGGCAACCTGAAAAGCCTATCCAATCCGGGCGAACCGGTCTACGGCTATTTCGGGGCCGCCGGCATAGCTGAAATGGCCCTGAAGGTCGACCGGACGCGGGATGCCGTCGGATTGCCGTTCGGCAAAAAGATCAGTCTGTTTCCGGGTGCCCGCTGTACGCCCTGCGTCGAAAGCCAGTACCGGACCCAGGTCGAACCCCGCTGGTGGAATCAATAACCTGAACCAACCTGTAAACCGAACCGATGAAGCGCGTTTTTCAACTGTTTGTTACCCCTGCCCTGATTTTTATTTTCCTGTTCCTTTCCTGCGTTACGCCTTACAACAGCGAGGTTCAGTCCATCGGGCGGGCGCTGGTCGTGGAGGGTATGATCACGGACCAGCCCGGGCCTTACCTGGTTCGGCTTACCTATACCGCCGACTACACCTATACCGGACTCAATTTACGGGTGACGGGGGCGACGGTCACCATTTCGGATAATACCGGCCTCAGCGAGGTTCTGAAGGAAACCGAAGAGGGCACCTACATCTCCAGCGGAAACGGCCTGCGGGGCATTGCGGGACGGACCTACACCCTGACGATTCGGACCCGTGAGGGAAAACAATACCGCTCCGATCCGGAACTGCTGAAAGCCGCCGTCCCGATCTCTAAAATCTATTCCGAATACGAGTATGATTCGAGGGGCGGCTCTCCCGACAAAAACAACCAGTGGAATGTCTACGTCGATCTGAAAGACCCTGAAACGCCCGGCGACTATTACCGCTGGCAATGGGTTCATTACGAGTTTACGGCCGCCTGCAGCACCGTGGTCCGGCATCCGGTCAACAACCCCCTTCCGGTCTACGACGATTACCCCTGCTGCACGTACTGCTGGGATGTAACCCGGTGTTATGAGTGCCTTACGATCGGGTCGGACGTCAACATCAACGGGCGCTCGCTGAGCCGCCAGCCGGTGGCGGTGGTGCCTTTCACCTCGACGCGTAAATACTACCTTGAGGTCGAGCAGCAGTCGATCAGCAAGGGAGCCTATCTTTTCTTCGCCAGCGTAAAAAAACTGATCAATAACTCGGGCGGGCTGTTCGATACCGCCCCGGCCGCCGTGGTCGGCAACATCCGCAGCCTGAGCAACCCCGACGAGCCGGTCTACGGATACTTCGGGGCGGCCGGAACCACCGTGATGCCGATTTATGTCGACCGGACCAACGCCGTCGGTGCCCCTCAGACGATGCGCCAGTTCGACTTCGGCAACCCGCTCCGTCCGTGCCGTACCTGCGACAACCTCCCCTACCGGACCTCCGTCCAGCCCCGCTGGTGGGAGTGGTAAACGTTTGACCTTACCGGTAAATCGGTTTCCGGAAATGCAGTTTCAACGGCGTTGTTCGTTTTCATGAAAATCTGCCTCCATTGCAGTAATTTTGTGAATTGATGCCAACAAAGCCGTTAAAATTTCTGGTAATCCGGTTTTCGTCGATCGGCGACATCGTCCTGACGACTCCGGTAGTCCGTTGCCTGAAACAGCAGGTGCCGGACGCAGTGGTCCATTTCTGCACCAAAAGGGCCTTTCAGTCGATTGTGGAGAACAACCCCAACATCGACGCCGGTTTTTACCTCGACGGCTCGCTGAACGCCCTGATTCGCCAGCTCCGGGCCGAACGGTACGACTACATCATCGACCTTCATCACAACCTGCGGACGTCGATCATCAAATTCCGGCTGGGCGTTCCTTCCCGCAGTTACGAAAAATTGAACTGGGAGAAGTGGCTTTACGTTCGATTTAAGGTCAACCAGATGCCGCCGGTCCATATCGTGGACCGATACATGGCTACCGTGCAGCCTTTTGGGGTAAAAAACGACGAAAAGGGGCTGGATTATTTCATTCCCTACAAGGATATGGTCGAGCCGGAATGGCTGCCCACCTCCCACCGGAACGGGTTTGTGGCCTATGCCGTGGGCGGGCAGCACGCCACGAAGAAACTTCCGGTGCCGCGAATGATCGAACTCTGCCGGAAAATCAATTATCCGGTAGTTCTGCTGGGCGGAAAGGAAGATTTCGATGCGGGGGAAGCGGTTCGGCTGGAACTCGGCGACCGTAGGATTTACAACGCCTGCGGCAAGTATAACCTGAACCAGTCGGCCTCGCTGCTGCAGCAGTCCACGCTCGTCTTCAGCCACGACACCGGCCTGATGCACATTGCGGCCGCCCTGAAAAAGAAAGTTTATTCCATCTGGGGGAATACGACGCCCCAGCTGGGCATGTACCCCTATAAAACGAGTTTCGTTCTGCTCGAAAAAAACGGTCTGAAGTGCCGTCCCTGTTCCAAAATCGGATACGAACGGTGTCCGCTCGGCCATTTCAAATGCATGAACGAACTGCCCCTGGATTTTGATCTGGTGGAGCTTAGGTTGAAGCAGAAGAAATAAATGAATTGTGGAATAAATGAATGATTGAATGATGCTCCGCAGTGCTGAATCGGCAGCGCACCATTCAATCATTCACTTATTCCACAATTCATCAATCGAACACCCGCATGTCTAAAAAAATAAATATCGGCCTCGTGCAGATGGCCTGCACGGAGGATCTGGAAGCGAATCTGGAGAAGGCGATTGCCGGAATTCGCGAAGCCGCGGCCAAAGGTGCCCAGATCGTTTGTCTTCAGGAACTGTTCAGGTCGCTGTATTTCTGCGACGTGGAAGACCATCATAACTTTTCGCTGGCCGAAGCCATCCCCGGTCCGACGACTGCGCGGCTGGGTGAGGTGGCCCGCGAAACCGATACCGTCATCATTGCTTCCCTCTTTGAAAAAAGAGCGCAGGGGCTTTATCATAACACCACGGCGGTCCTCGATGCCGATGGGAGTTACCTCGGAAAATACCGCAAAATGCATATTCCGGATGATCCGGGCTATTACGAAAAGTTTTACTTTACCCCCGGTGATCTTGGTTACAAGGTTTTTGAAACCCGGTATGCCAAAATCGGCGTGCTGATCTGCTGGGACCAGTGGTATCCCGAAGCCGCCCGCATCACCTCGCTGATGGGTGCCGAAATCCTGTTTTACCCGACCGCCATCGGCTGGGACACCAACGAAACCGACCCCGCCGTCGATCAGGAGCAGTATAACGCCTGGCAGATGATCCAGCGCGGGCACGCCATCGCCAACGGGGTCCACGTGGTGGCCGTCAACCGGGTCGGGCGGGAAGCGGAGCAGCAGTTCTGGGGCGGGTCCTTCATCTCCAATCCGCACGGATCATTGCTCTACCTGGCCCCGCACGATCAGGAAGTGGTTCATGTTCAGGAAGTGGACCTGGATCTGACCGATAAATACCGAACCACCTGGCCTTATTTCCGGGACCGCCGAATCGACTCCTACCAGCCGATTACGAAACGGTACCTGGACGAATGACCAAACGTATGAAACTGATTCTTTCGGCCTTACTGACCGGCACGCTGGGCGCCGGTTTCTGGTTGGTGCGATCCCTCGGCGACGAAGCGCCGGAAGGGATCGCACAAATCGGCCCGCTCCCCCTCCAGACGCCCCTGAAACCCATCCCGAGGCAGACCTTTACCCCCACCACCCGGAAAGGCTACTGGAACCCCGATGTTGTCGGCGATTTTAAGCTGCCGGCTACCAAATCGGCCACCTTCAGCGGAGCCGGCCGGAACCTGCACGTGCAGCAGGACTGGTCCAAACTCTTCCGCCGTGGTTTTTCATCGATCGACAAAACCCGGATGGCGCCGGAGGAATACCGGAGCGAATGGAACCCCAAGCCGGAAGGATGGACCAGCCGACTTAAACCGTCCCAGCGGACCCTGACCATCGGACAGGGCTATATGGCGGAAGCGCCCTTCCATATCAACTGGGCCAGAAGCTCGGACCGGGCCGCCGAAACCTGGTATATCCGCCCCTACGGCGACCAGCAGTTCAAGAACAGCGTTAACTGGGCCATGCTCGAACTGAATGGCGGCTGCGTCAACTTCGGCGACTGCCCGCCCGGGAAAAGCCTCAGCACTTTCAGCAAAATTTATTTCGATATTGAAAACGAAGGGGTCGGCAATGCGGGCGTTCGGCAGGATCAGGCCAACCTGTATGTTTTTATGGTGAAGGCGCTGCGGGAATGGGTGAGTCCGTATACCGAAATCGGGTCGATTGCACCGGTACCCCGCAACAGCTACGGATACTCCCGCGCCCGTGACTACAACGCCGAGCCCGACTGGCTCTGGAACATGCCGGCCCGCCAGACCCCGGCCTCCCGCCTGCACGGGATGCCCAATGACATCGTCGGAAAATCCTTTGCCGATGTGGTTGATTTTCAAATGCCGGGAACCTACTACGTGTACCCCGACTTCGATTATTCCATCCGTCATGACGCCGACGGCGACCGTCACTGGCTGGCGGGGCTGCTGCACGAGCAGGAGGTCAATCAGAAACTTTCGTCCAGAAAGCGTATTGCCTGGCAGTGGCTGTTCAACACCCAGAGCAGCGATTTTCCCAACAGCGAAAAGGCCAAAAATCCGGCCCCTCCGGCCGTTGCCGAGGGTATGGCGGTATTTCTCTGGTTTACCGGAGCCTATGGCGTCATCCTGTGGGACGACGCGATCGACCTGAAACCCGACCAGCCGACCCCTTCCGACCCGGCCGGTCAGGGCATCGGCAACGACCGGAATTACGCCTGCTACGAACACTACGTCCACGGCCTCTGGCGCCTTTTCCGACACAACGCCGACCTGTTTACCGGCCGCGAAAAGTATCTGAACGACCAGACCGAATGCTCCTACGATAACGGCCGCACCTGGTTTAAATACAACGCCAACCAGCTGAAAACCCGCAATCTGCCTTTTGTTCGGGCCATCGTCGGCGGCAATCAGATCCTGGTGGCTGCCACCAGACCCTACGCCCGGCCGGACCAGACCTCCAGAGTGATGATCCGCTACACCGCCGACGGCTACCGGTTCTATTCGACCATCACCCTGAAGGGCGACGAAATCTACCTCGGCCGGGCAACTATGCCGAAAGTTTCTACGGCCCGGAAGAAAGCCTGAGTCGGTTCCTTTGAATGGATTTAACCGGCCTCGTCAAACCCGACGGGGCCTTTTTGTGTATTGACATATAGTTCGGCCCGTTTTTTTTCCTTACAGGCCATGCCGGAACCGTTTGGCTTAAATTCTTTATTTTATCATCTTAAGCCCCAGTTATTTTGTTCCGTCTTTCATCAATACCCAAACAAGATGGCAGAACAAGAAAAGAATTCGGGACTCGATACTCTCGGACGTAAAATCCTGAGCCTGTTTATTAAAGAGGAATCGGCAGCGGCCCCGGCGGCAACGGCTCCGGTCAACGCACCGCCTGCCGCCAGACCCGCGCCGGCCCCAATCCAGCCGATTCAGCAGGTGCCCCAGGCGCCGTCGGCTACGGGCGGGAATGGAACGGTCGACAACAAGTTCGTCGAACACCTGGCCTCCGTGCTGGCAAAGTCCAACCCGCAGGGCCCGGACTATTTCGAGTTCAGGGAGGCCCTGAAGAACCTGGCGAACCTCGATCTGAGCGAAGACAAGCAGTATCAGGCCGCCTGGGCCAGCTTCAAGGCGATGGGCGGTTCACCGGACGTTTCGCTGCTGGTCAATTCGGCCAATCAGTATCTGACCGCCC
The DNA here is from genome assembly GCF_003703975.1 of Larkinella soli. Taxonomy (GTDB): domain Bacteria; phylum Bacteroidota; class Bacteroidia; order Cytophagales; family Spirosomataceae; genus Larkinella; species Larkinella soli. The sequence continues at coordinate 737,557 of NZ_QTJY01000001.1, forward strand.
TGAACGCCGACCGGGAGGCCTTCGCCAAAACCGTCGATGGGGCTATGAACGACCGGGTAGGCGGACTGAGCAACGAGCAGAACCAGCTGAAAGCCGAAAACGAGCAGCTGGCAAAGCAGATTCTGGAACTCCAGAAACGCATCGACACCAACAACGAACGGCTGACAAAAATCGGCGGTGAACTGGAAGAACAGCGACAGAGAATCCTGCAGAACCGGGATAATTACGAGGCCACCCTGGCGGTTTTTGTCGGCCAGATCAAGCGCGACCTCCTGAAGCTGGGCGAATACATTAAATAAATCGACAGGCTGCCCGGTATTCGGGCGGTTTCAAACACAATAAACCTAACACGATTGACATGGCATCAACTCCTGATTTTTCGCAACTGGGCGGCCGAAGCGACGACGGTGACAAACGGTCGTTCTGGAGCCGGCCCGAAGGCCTCGTAGGTCTGTTTTTCCTGGCGGCCATCGGCGCCCTCGGCCTGGTCTATTTCAACCGGGTCGTGGAGTTTCTGATCCGGGTTACGGAAAATACGCTCTATCTGGCGGGACTGCTGGCGGTGCTGGGCTTTCTGATCTTCCTGTTTACGAGCCGCGACGTCCGGACGGCCGTTTTCTTCCTGTATAAAACGCTGATGCGGAAAATTACCGGCATCGTGATCCAGCTCGACCCGATTGCCATCATGAAGATCTATATCGACGATCTGAAGGACAAGCGCCGGAAGATGCAGGGCCAGATCGACACGCTGGCCGGGCAGCTGGTCAAACTGAACCGCAAGATTTCGGAGAATAACGAGGTCATCAAGCAGAAATTCGCGGAAGCCAATAAGGCCAATGCCATGACCGACAAACCGGGCATGCGGGAGGCCGCTTCCCTGGCGACCATCGAAGGGGCCGGCCTGCAGGAAATGAACGAAAAGCTGTTCCCGCTCCAGCGCAATATGAAGACGGTGCTGGAGTTCATGGAAAAAGTAAACAAAAGCGCCGACTACATCATCAAGGAGACCGAGATCAAGGTGAAGCTCAAGGAAGCCGAATACCAGATCGTGAAGGAAAGCTCCAACGCGCTGCGTACGGCCGTGAGCATCTTCAAGGGCAATCCGGACAAGAAGTTTTACTTCGACGAGTCGATGGAATACATTCAGGACGACATGAGCAAAAAACTCGGAGAAATGAAGCGGGCCATGGACCTTTCGATGGACTTCATCAACTCGGTAGACATCCAGAACGGTGTGCTTTCGGACAAAGGCCAGGCCCTGCTCGAAGCGTACAACAAAGGCGAGTTCCGGCAGATCCAGCTCGACGGCCCGGCGACGGCCTCCCCAAACCGGCAGATCAACCCGCCGAAGGACGAAGGCTATCGAAGCCTCTTAGAATAATCGAGTGATTGAGTTGTTGAATGACGGTTCGCCGTTGCGATTGAATTGGCTCCGCAGTGCTGAAAATGGCAGCGCCCATTCAATCATTCAACAATTCCACTCCCCGCGAAGCGCATTCAATCATTCAACAATTCAACAATTCAACAATTCCTATGCAACGCTTAACCGTAGCCGGAAGGCTTTTGATTACGGCTCTGATCTTGGCCGCTGTCTACTTTGGTTTCAAATACGTGGGCGGGGTGGACCTGCTGAAAAAGCTGGCCCCCAAACAAACCGCCGACCAGACGACCGGCTCGAGCAGCGCGCCGTCGGGAACAGCTGAGGAATCGACGGATGCCCCGGAGAACGACGAAGCCTCGTCCTCCTCCGGGAACGAACCAGCCGCCACCGGCGAGCGTCAGACTTTCACGTACACGGCTCCTGTGCCGCAGGGCGGCAAACTTAAGGGGGTGGTCGAACTCGGAGCGAGTGGTTTCAACTCCTTCATCGTCCGGATCGACGACCAGAAAAACTGGAAACTCGAAAAGGCCGAGTTCGGCAACAGCCTCGTGCTGGAGAACATGGCCACGGATCAGGACGTCCGGGAAGGGCTGAAGGAGTACATCAGCAAGATGCTCAACTTCGGCGTCGGCGGTCGGGATATTCATTTTGTGGTCAGCTCAGGTGCCGTGAAGGCGGAGAATACCCAGAAAATCATCAAGGCCCTGAAGTCTCTGAACTATGTGGTCAATACGGTAACGCCCGAGCAGGAAGGCCGCCTGGCCCTGCGGTCGGTTCTGCCGAAAGATTTTGAAGAGTCTTCATTCGTGGTCGACATCGGCTCGGGAAATACTAAAATTTCCTGGAAAAACGGAAGCAAGACCTCGGCTATCGAAACCTATGGTTCCAAATATTTCCAGAACGGCGTAGACGACGCCAAAGTCTTCGAAGAGGTGAAGGCCGTGGTCAAACAGGTGCCGGAAGCAAACCGCAAGACGGTGTTCATCATCGGCGGGGTTCCTTTCGAACTGGCCAAGGAGGTTCGTCAGGGCAAGGAGCGCTATACGGTTCTGAATACGCCTTCCGCTTACAATTCGACGGAAGCCAAGACCAAAGCCGGCGTCAACATCTATAAAGCCATCGCCGAAGGCACAGGCAGTAACCAGTTCGTCTTCGACTGGGACGCCAACTTTACGATTGGGTACCTGCTGACGTTGTGAGAAGGGTAGTTTAGGAGTGGAGGAGTTTAGGGGTTGGGGAGTTAAAGTGTGAGGGGTTTGTCATCCCGGGGAACGACAAAACCAATCCCTTCCCCTATTCCTCCACCTCCAAACTCCTCCACCCCAAACCCCATAACCCCCAAACTCCTCCACTCCTAAACTTCCATTCTCTCCTTCTCCCCGATTAATTTTTGTAGTTTTGCGGTTCTATTGGAAATGACCGCATGACTATGCAATCCCTTCGGCTCGACGCCGACTCTCATTTTATCCCCGCCCGGCACGGCTTTTTCTTTCCGGCCGAATGGCATCCTCACGTCGCCACCTGGCTCACCTGGCCCCATACGGAAGCTTCCTGGTCGCATGAGCGGCAGGAGCGGATGTTTCCGGCGTATATCGAGTTTATCCGCACGATCAGTGAGGGCGAACAGGTCTGCATCAATGCCCATAACGAAACCGTCATCCAGTCGGCCCGGATGCGGCTTTTGCTGGCCGGAATCGATATGAACCGGGTCACGCTCCTTCCTCATCCCTCCAACGACTCCTGGTGCCGCGACCACGGACCGGCTTTCCTGATCAACCGGGATGAGAAGGACCGGATGATCGTGAACTGGGAATACAATGCCTGGGGCGGCAAATATCCACCCTATGACCGGGACGGGCTGATTCCGGTAGAGATTGCGCATTACCGCGGCTTGAAATACGTGAACCCGGGGATCGTTATGGAAGGCGGGGCCGTCGAATTCAACGGAAAAGGCACCGTCCTCACCAGCAAGGCCTGCCTTCTGAACCAGAACCGGAACGCCCACCTGACCCAGTCCCAGATCGAAACCTACCTCCGCGAGTATTATGGGGTGGAACAGGTCCTCTGGGTGGAGGAAGGGATCGTCGGCGACGATACCGACGGTCACATCGACGATACGGTTCGGTTCGTCAATGAAGATACCGTCGTGGTTTCTACCGAAACGAACCCCAATGACGACAATTACGAGTTCCTCCAGGGCATCCACCGGGACCTGAAGGAGATGCGTCTGCTGAACGGCAAACCGCTCAACATCGTCAATCTGCCCATGCCCGAGCCGGTGCTGAGCGAAGGACTGCGGCTGCCGGCTTCCTACGCCAATTTTTACATTTCCAATGCCGCGGTGATCGTCCCGACGTTCCGCTGCGACAAGGACCAGATCGCCATCGAGATTCTGGAACGGTGTTTCCCGAACCGGAAAGTGGTCGGAATCGACGCGACGGAAGTGGTCTGGGGGCTGGGTACGTTCCACTGCCTCAGCCAGCAGGAACCGGCAGTGGTTTGATAGTTGGGAGGGATCATGTACGACGGTAAGCTATTCAGGTCGGTGACCAATACCGACAACGGGGAAGTCGATGCGGCCACCACGTTTCGGTATCACCAGGAAAACAGCCTGGTCTGGGCGGACTACTCGGGCGGTTCCATCGTGAAGGGTTTCCTGATGGCGAAGGTGGGGGAAGACGGCTCCCTCGACATGGTCTACCAGCACCTCAACACCGACGGCCGGTTTCGGAATGGAATTTGCCGCTCGACTCCCGAAGTTCTGCCCGACGGGCGCTTGCGGCTTCACGAACGCTGGCAGTGGACCAACGGCGACGGGTCTTCGGGAGAGTCGATCATTGAAGAATGCCGGTAAACATGCCTGGAATGAAACTACGAAGTCTGCTCATTATCTTTCTGCTGGCGGCCTGCTCGCCCTCGAAACCGCTGACGGCCGAGATGAAGCTCAACAGCCTTAAAGCGGTGAATCTGGAGGAAACGCTGTCGCGGAAGGACGAGGTCATGATGGCCTGGTCGCTGACGGCCTTCGACAACCGCAACCGTCTGGTCGGGGTGATCAGCAATGGGTGGGGTGTCGAAAAAATGGAGAAGAACCGCGCGGTTTCCTTTACCGATCAGGCACCGGTTTTGCTGGAAATACCGAAAAACGGCAAGGTGGTGGCCTCGCTGATCCTGGTGGAAGTGGACGATTACAGCCGGGCGCAGCAGTTTCTCAGCCGCATTCGCGACGTCAACCGCTGGATTCAGGTGCCGGTCGGCTTTTTTGAACTGGGGTCGGAGCTGCTGACTCCCCTGAAATACGTGACCACCGCGCTGGCGGCCGCCGGCCTGGGGGTGCAGCTGGCCGACCGGCTCGATGCCGACGATCTGCTCGGCCAAAGCAGCGTCGAGCTGCGGTATGATACCCTGGTCAAAAACAAGACCTCGGTCGTTCATGTCCCGGCCCGGTTTTCGGGGAAACATCTGCGTGACTCTTTTGCCTATGAGGTTGAGTATGACCTCCGGCTGAAACGAATGAAAATAAAGCCGGCCACCCAGCGTTAGAATCGTAACTAATTCCGATAAATCTCTGTTTCTGAGTACGTATAGTGTTAAATCTCATGCCAGTTGACCGTCCGACGGACCATGCAACGCAATCTTTTCCCGCTTTGACATCTTCTGCTTTCCTTAAAATGGCGCTCGGCGGGTTGCTGCTGGGCTCGGTCCTTTCAGGCTGTAAGACGGTCCCGAAAGTAACGGCCCCGCCGGAACCCGTCATTCTGAAACTGGGGAACAAATCGTTTACCACCGACGAGTTCTTTCAGTCGTTTACCAAAAACCAGATCAGCGGGGATTCTACCCGACGGACCGACATCCGGGAGTACTTCGATCTGTATACCAATCTCAAACTCAAAGTACTGGCCGCCGAGCAGGAAGGCCGGGACACCACCGAAGCCTTCCGGGAAGAAATCGCCACCTACCGCCGGCAGCTGGCTCAATCGTATCTAAACGACAAGGAAGTCATCGAACGGCTGACCGCCGAGGCTTACGAACGGATGAAGCAGGAGGTCAGCATTTCGCACATTCTGTTTGCCGTTTCGGAAGACGCGGCCCCGGCCGATACGCTGGCGGCTTACCAGGCGGCCGTCAGCCTCCGGAATCAGCTGCTTCAGGGCGGGGATTTTGCCCAGGCCGCCCGCCAGTTCTCCAAAGATCCGACCGTTTCGACCAACGACGGAAACCTCGGTTATGTGACGGTGTTTCAGGTACTTTACCCCGTCGAGACGGCGGCCTACACGACGCCGGCCGGAAGCATTTCGATGCCGGTGCGGTCCCGCTCGGGCTACCACCTCGTGAAAGTGCTGGATAAACGACCGAGCCGGGGCAAGGTTCAGGTGGCCCACATTCTGGTCCGGATCAGCCCCAGTGCCGCAACCTCCCCGGTCGGTGACGAAGGCCAGAGGGCCGCCAAAGCCCGCATCGACGAGGTGTACAGCCGTCTGCAGAAAGGCGAGCCGTTCGACGCCCTGGCCAAAGAGTTTTCGGACGACCGCGAATCGCGCAATACCGGCGGCCTTCTGCCGGTTTTTGGGGTTGGGCAGATGGTTCCGGCCTTCGAGGAAGCGGCCTACAGCCTGACCCGGGCGGGAAGCTATTCGGCCCCCTTCCGGACCAACTACGGCTGGCACATCGTCCGGCTGGTCGAACGGCTGCCGCTGGAATCTTTCGACGGTATGGCCCCGATCATCCGGCAGAAGGTGGTGACCGATACCCGGGCGGAGGTGGTTCGGGGTGCACTGACTCAACGGCTTCGGAGCCTTTATACCATCACCGAATCTCCGGCCGTTCTCAACCAGACGCTGGCGCTGGCCGATACGAGTCTGGTCCGCGGAAAATGGAAGATGCCGGTACCCCTCCCGGCAGCCCTCGACAAAAAACCGATCGTACTGGTCAATAAAAAGCCGTACACGGTCAACGAATTTCTGGAGACGGTGTACCGCCGTCAGCAGCCCCGGCCGGCCGGGTCCTCTCCCGTGGTGATGATGGAGCGCCTGTTCCGCCGGTTTGTCGACGATAAGCTGATCGAGCAGGAGGAAGCCGGTCTGGAACAGAAATACCCGGACTTCCGGGCGCTCATGAACGACATCCGCGACGGGGTACTGCTCTCGCAGGTGATGGAAACCAACGTCTGGGAAAAATCCCTGACCGACTCGCTCGGCCAGCGAAGCTTTTACGAGCAAAATCGGGAGAAATACCGGTATGACCAGCGGGCGGTGGCCTCCATTCTGGTCGGCACCAGCCAGGAAACGCTCGATCAGGCTACGGAGATGCTCGCGAAAAGCCCCTATCAGCTCCGGCGGTCGGTGGAAGATCTGGACTATGGCGTGAACCAGACGGCCCTGAGTCCGAAACACCGGGAGTCGCTGTTCGACCTGCTGGTGCTGATGATCAAGAACCCGGATTACCTGGTGGAAGTATCCGGTTCGGCCGACGGCCCCGAGCGCGACACGGTATCGGCCGGACGCATCCGGACGGTCGTCAACTTCCTGACGGCGAACCGGATCCCGGTAATCAGGATCATGGAGAAAGACCACGGCAAATTCCGGCCGGGCGTCAAAGGAGAAAAGGCGCGCCGGGTCACGTTTCAACTATTCTCTACCTCGAAAAAAGATGTGGAAAAGATCCTGAACGCCAAAACACCGGGCACCATTTCCATGACGGAAGGGACTTTCTCCAAAGGGGCGAACCCGTTCCTGGATGCGGTTCCCTGGCAGCCCGGCACCCATACCGCCCGGCAGGCCGGCAAGGTCGGCGTGGTGAAGATCGAGCGGATCGAGGCCCCGCGGGTGAAAACCTTCGAGGAAGCCCGGGGCGCGGTCATCAACGACTACCAGGCCCTGCTGGAAAAACAGTGGCTCGACCGGCTGAAACAGCAGTATCCGGTACAGGCCAACGACGAGGAAGTACGGAAACTGGTAAAATAATTTTAACATGATTTAACAGATTGCGACCCGCACTTTAGCGAAAAATCGTCCCGAAAGCGTTAATATTGAATAGTAAACCTGAATGATATTTTGATGAAGTATTTCATTCCCAGATTATTTTCCCTAACGGCCCTGCTGCTTCCGGCGGCCATCCCGGCCTTTTCTCAGGGACAGCCCTACAGCCTGAACAAGATCATTGCAAAGATCGATAACTACTACGTACTCAAATCGGATCTTGAACAGGCCAAACAGTCGTACGTCCAGCAGAACCAGACGCCCCCGGCGGACTGCCAGCTGCTGGAGAGCCTCGTTGTCCAGAAAATGCTTCTGGCCAAAGCCGAAATCGACTCCGTAACGGTGGAAGACAAGATGGTGGAGAACCAGATGGACAGCCGGATGTCGTACATGATCCAGCAGTTCGGCTCGGAAAAGAACCTGGTGGAAGCCTACGGGAAAAGCATCGAATCTCTGAAAAGTGAACTCCGTCAGGAAGTGAAAGAGCAGATGCTCGGCCAGCGGATGCAGACCAAGATCACCGACGACGTCAAGGTCAGCCCGAGCGAGGTCCGGAAATTCTTCAACAGCATCCCCAAAGACAGCCTTCCCTACATCCCGGCGGAAGCGGAAATCGCCCACATCGTCCGGTTTGCCAAGGTAACCCGGGAACAGAAGGATGAACTGCGCAAACGCCTGCTCGCCCTGAAAGAACGCGTTCAGAAGGGAGAAGATTTTGCCAAACTGGCCGGCGAATTCTCGGAAGACGTCGGCTCGGCCCAGAAGGGCGGTGACCTCGGCTTCGCCAAACGCGGGATGATGGTGCCGGAATTCGAAGGAGCGGCCCTCAAACTGAAACCGGGTGAAATGTCGGATATCGTCGAATCGGACTTCGGCCTGCACCTGATCCAGCTGATCGAAACCCGCGGGGCCGAATACCACGCCCGGCACATCCTGCTCCGGCCGGATTATAACCGCCTTGACGTGACCGACCCGACCCGTTTCCTCGACAGCATCCGGACCCTGATCCTTACCGATACGCTCAAGTTTGAAAGAGCCGCCAAGGATTTTTCCGAAGACAAAGGGACGGCGGACGCCGGCGGTATTCTCCGCGATCCCCAGACCAACAGTTCCCTAATGGCCCTCGACGGCACGATGGATTATTCGCTGTTTATGACGCTGGACACGATGAAGGTCGGAGCGGTCAGCCCGCCGTTGCCCTACCGGACGGAAGACGGCAAGAGCGCCGTGCGGATTTTGTATTACAAACGGAAAGTGAACCCGCATACGGCCAACCTGAAAGACGATTATGAAAAGATCGGCAACATCGTCATGGCGAATAAAAAGAACAAAGCGATCGATGGGTGGTTTAAAAAGGCAGTGGGCGACGTTTACATCAAGGTCGATCCGGAATACGAAAGCTGCCGGATCATCGGGACCCAGAAAACCGAAGGCCCCTGACAGCCGCCGGCCTGAAATAATTCTCAACACCTAACTCTTCACACTCTGTGGTACAGTACAATTCCGACGTTGCGGCTGCTGAAGCGCTGAATGAAGCGTACAAACGACTGAAAAACGAAATCGGCAAGGTGGTGATCGGCCAGGACGAGACCGTAAGGCTCCTTCTGACGGCCATTTTCTGCCAGGGTCACTGTCTCCTCGTGGGTGTGCCCGGCCTGGCGAAAACGCTGCTCATCCAGACCATCGCCGGTGCCCTCGACCTGAGCTTCAACCGGATACAGTTCACCCCGGACCTGATGCCGTCCGACATCCTCGGTTCCGAAACGCTCGACCAGGAACGGCGGTTCAAATTCATCAAAGGCCCCGTTTTCGCCAACATCATCCTGGCCGACGAAATCAACCGGACTCCGCCCAAAACCCAGTCGGCGCTGCTCGAAGCCATGCAGGAGTACGCCGTGACGATTGCGGGGCAGAAATACCCGCTGGGCCGGCCGTTCTTCGTTCTGGCCACGCAGAACCCCATCGAGCAGGAAGGGACCTACCCTCTGCCGGAAGCCCAGCTCGACCGTTTCATGTTCAACGTCTTTCTGGACTATCCCTCCTACCAATCCGAACTGGACATCGTGAAATCGACTACCTCCGACGAGCGGTATCAGGTTCAGAAAGTGATCTCCGGCGAGGAAATCACCACCTTTCAGCACCTGGTTCGCCGGGTTCCGGTGGTCGATAACGTGGTGGAATACGCCGTTAAACTGGTTCACAAAACCCGGCCCAATACGGAATTGGCCGCTGCGGATTCCAATACCTACCTGGAGTGGGGTGCCGGACCGCGGGCCTCGCAGGCTCTGATTCTGGCCGCCAAGTGCAACGCCCTTCTCAACGGCAAATACTCCCCTGATATCGAGGACGTTCGGGCGGTTGCCTACCCGATCCTGCGCCACCGCATCGTCCGGAACTTCAAGGCGGAAGCCGAAGGCATCACGGTCGATCAGTTGATCAAACGAATGCTTTAAAACGGTATTGCCATCCCCCTCTTTCCTGAAAAAGCCGGTTTTGGAACCGGCTTTTTCGTTTAATTGCCGGTAAGGGTAATAATGGAGGCAGCCGGCAGCAGCAGGGTTTTCCCTGGCGAAAAGGCTTCTTTGGCCGCACAGTCGTCGTCCGAAGTCGTTCGAAACTGCTTCCATTGGGCAGGCAGACCGGTACCGGTGATTCTTACGGCCCGGTCGGTATCGCCGGTATTGATCAGAACCAGGGTTTTCTGGCCGGTTTCCGGATGGGAGAAAGCCAGCGGCAACACTTCGGAAAGGTCGGAATCGGCCTCGTTGCGGACGGCTCCGGGCCGGATATAGCGGTAGAATTGTTTCGAGGTATAAAACCGTTTGCTTTTCACCCCGGCCGAATTCATCAGGCTGTATTCATCCAGCGTGCCCGTGCTGAGGGTCCAGAACAGCCAGGCCGAACTGTTGCCGAAGCGCAGGGCCGTATACATGGCCGACGCCAGCCGGACGGCCCCTTTCATGTCGTTAGAATAGCCGGAGGTCTCGGTCTGCCAGAGCGGCAGCCGGTACGGCGCGCCCCAGTTATACATCGTCTGCCAGGTTTGGGCATCCTGCGAACCGGCCGTCACCCCGTCCAAAGCGTAGCCGTGTACCGCCACGAACCCCACGTACTGCCGGGCTTCAGGATCGTTCAGGGTCGGCTGGGTCATGGATCGGACGCCATCGAGCCAGCCGACGTCCTCGGGCAGAAACAGCCGGGTAGTGATGCCCTCCTTCCGGAAACGGCCGCCGACCGTTTTAATCAGGTCCCGAAGGGCTTCGCCATTATAGACGCAGGATTGATAAAACTGCGAAAACCGGGGTTCGTTCTGCAAACTCAGACCATACGGCTCCACCCCGATCTCCCGTTTGAAAATCCGGACGAAAGCCGTACAGTACTCGGCAAACTCCTCGTAATTCTCTTTTTTCAGCTGATTGGAACCGGCATTCGGGTTGGGGTTGTAGGCCGGGGCGGAGTTATCTTTGGTACCGTTGTCCAGCCGGTTATTCCATTTCATCCACTCGGGCGGGCTCCAGACGGAAATGATGAATTTCTCCACCCCGGCGGCTTTCATGGCCTTCAGGTGCGGAATTCGGCGGCCGAAATGCGCGTGGTGATTCGGGAGGTCGCGGGTCAGGTTATACTTCGACAGGTCGGTGACGTTGGGGTCGGTATTGTCGTTTTCCGGCTCGAAGCTGGTCGGAATTTCGTCCCGCAGGATCGTCAGCCCGAGGTCGTTCACCACCGCATCCACGAAGGCCTCGCTCGTGAGTGGCCCGTTCGACCAGTAGACATCCTGCGCTCCGAAGCCGCCGAACCCTTCGATGGTCTGGTTCTTTTTGCTCAGGTCGACGGTCACCTGCCCCACGGCGGTCTGCACGATGACGGTTTCGGAAACGGGTTCGGACTTGCCGTCCGTTACACTGACCCTGACGGTATAGGGCCGGTTGATCTCCCTGAAAACGAAAGTTTCCTTATCGGCTCCGGCCCGGACGGTCCCTTCTCCGAATTCCCACCGGTAGGTCAGCGGGTCAAAATCCGCATCGACGGCTGCGGCCTCAAACCGGTAGGTGTACGGATCGACGGAGGTCAGGACGGCCTTCAGCGTCAGCGATGCGGGAGGTCGGTTGGGGACGCCCCCGGTATCTTTACAGGCAAAAGCAAGCAGCAGCAGGGTCAGGCAGGATTTCGCTTTCATAACGAAAAAGGATCGGAGACGGGAATGCGACGGTTGGTGGAAATCCGTGGGAGCCAGGGGTTCCCACGGATTGGCTTACTAACCTATAAATGAAAGCTATGCTCTGAAACAAACATGGCACGAATGCCGAACTTTACTGTCCTGCCTTGTAGGGTATCGCCCGGTAAAATGTGTAGATTTAGCCCCCCCTAAACGTTTTTCGATGAAATCACTGTACGGCCTGCTCCTGTTCGTATTAGGTACCAGCCTGACCTCCTATTCACAAACCGTTCTTACCCAGACCCTTCGGGGCCGGGTGGTCGACAAGGATTCCAGGTACCCGCTCATCGGGGCCACCATTCAGGTCGTCGACCTCTCCGCTTCCCAACCGGCCGGCACGATCTCCGATACGCTGGGCCGTTACCGAATCCCCGGCGTGCCGGTCGGCCGCCGGACCGTCCGAATTTCACTGGTGGGGTTTAAAGAGGTCCTGCTGAACAACATTATCGTCGATGCCGGCCGGGAAACGATCCTGGATGCCGAACTGGAAGAATCCGTCACCGAACTGGCCACCATCGTCGTCAAGGCCCAGCGAACCGGCGAGGCCCGCAATGAAATGGCCGTGGTATCGGCCCGCCAGTTTTCCGTCGATGAAGCCGACCGCTACGCCGGAAGCCGGGGAGAACCCGCCCGCATGGCCTCCAACTTCGCCGGGGTCCAGGGGGCCGACGACTCCCGCAACGACATCGTCATCCGCGGCAACTCGCCCAGCGGGGTGTTGTGGCGTGTGGAGGGCGTATCGATCCCGAACCCGAACCACTTCGCCATTCCCGGCACCTCCGGCGGGCCGGTCAGCATCATCAGCAACAAGATGCTGGCCAACTCGGATTTCTTCACCGGCGCCTTCCCGGGCGAATTCGCCAATGGCATCGCCGGGGTGTTCGACCTGCGGCTGCGCAACGGAAACAACGAAAAGCACCAGCGTTCCTTCCAGTTCGGCTTTCTCGGCACCGAGGGGCAGGTGGAAGGGCCGCTGTCCCGGAAAACCGGCTCGTCCTATTTTGCCTCCTTCCGGTATGCCAACCTCTGGCTGTTCAATCAGATCGGGATCGACATCGGTACGCAGGCCGTTCCCTCCTATCAGGACGCGTCGTTCCGGTTCAGTTTTCCGCTCCGCAACAACGCCCGGCTTTCGCTCTGGGGCTTCGGCGGCACCAGCACAATCGACCTGCTCATCAGCAAACAGACCGTGGCCGATCGGAATATCTACGGCCAGAACGACCGCGATCAGTATTACACCTCCCGCATGGGCGTGGCCGGTCTGACGTACGAAAAACCGCTGACCCGGCAGACCTTTTTTAAAGCCACTCTGGCCGTTTCAGGCAACGTGCAGGACGCCAACCACGACTATCTGTTCATTCGAAAAGGAACCGACGGGAACCCATTGATTCAGAATAATCGCTACGTGATCGACTCGCTCCGGCCCATTCTGGATTACCGGTTTGCGGAAACCAAAACGGCGCTGGCGGCAACGGTCAACCATAAGTTCTCGGCCCGGAGCACGCTGAAGGCCGGCCTGAATGCCGACGTCTATTTCTTCCATTTCATCGACAGCGTCCGGGCCGTGACGAGTCTGCCCAACACTCCTATCCGGCTGGCGCCGTGGGAAACCCGCTGGGATTCGCGCCGGACGGCCGTGCAGCTTCAGCCGTATGTCCAGTGGCGGGTCAACCTGACCGACCGGCTGAGCCTGAGCGCCGGCCTGACGAGCTTTTACTTTTCGCTCAACAATCACAGCTTCTCCCCCATCGAACCCCGGGCGGGGCTGGTCTGGGACCTGCCGAACCGCCAGAAACTGTCGGCCGCGGTCGGGCTGCACAGCCAGATTCAGCCGTCCTATGTCTATTTCTACGGTCGAAACCTCAATGGGGAAGCCCGCAGCAGCGATCTGCTGAACCTCAACACCGGCCTGACGAAAAGCTGGCATTATGTGACCGGCTACGACCGCCTGCTGGGCCGGAATATGCGGCTGAAAATCGAGGCTTATTACCAGCGGCTGTTCAACGTTCCGGTCGAGGAGCAGCGCAGTTCGTTTTCCATCCTGAACACGGGGGCGTCGTTTACCCGGGTATTTCCGGGCAAGCTGGTCAACAAAGGAACCGGAAGAAACTACGGGGCCGAACTGACGCTGGAGAAGTTTTTCAGCGACGGCTATTACTTTCTGGTCACGGGCTCGGTGTTCGACGCGAAATACCGGGGGTCTGACGGTGTGCTTCGAAATACCGACTTCAACGGAAAATATGCCTTCAACGCCCTGTACGCGAAGGAGTTCGTGCTGCGCCGGTCGGCAGGGCGGTATACGAGCCTGAACCTGGGCGCCAAATTTACGGCCATCGGCGGAAGGCGCTTCGGGCCGGTAGACGTCGTGGCTTCCCAGGCCGCCCAGGAGATCGTCTTCCAGAGCGACACCCGCAACTCGCAGCAGTTTCCCGATTACCGCCGGCTGGACCTGAAAGTGGATTACAAGATCAACCGGCGCCGGCTGACCCACACGATCGCCGTCGATCTGGTGAACATCCTCGGCATTCAGAACGTACTGACGCTCAGCTACGCACCTCAGCCCGACGGCAGTTTTATCAAGCGCGAATACCAGTTGGGATTTCTGCCGGTATTCTTCTACCGGATCGACTTTTGATTGCTTAAGGGTTCTGTTGAAGAAAGGTATCGACGTCCCCCGGAGTATCGAGGTCGACGCGGCCGGGTTCGAACGGCACCTCGGCGCAGTCCTGTGGGTATTCCATGAACAGTTTTTTAGCGCCGGCGTCTCCCTCCAGACTGAGCAGGTCCTGAATGTACTTCCGGTCGAAGAGGGCCGGAACGCCCAGGCTGCCTCCGTAGCTGGAAGCCACGATGCCCTTGCCGGATTCGGCGTAGACGTGGGCCAGTTGCAGAAGCAGGCCCCGGTCGACGTGCGGCTGGTCGGTGAGCAGGAACAGCACGGCGTCGAACTCCTTCTGGGTAAGATACAAAGCCGCCAGGCCGGTTTTGATGGAAGAGGCCAGCCCCTGTTCCCAATGCCGGTTTTCCATGATCGTCACCGGCAGCCGGTCCAGTTCCGTAACGATCTGCTCCCGGTTGGCGCCCAAAACCACTACCACCGGCCGGAACGGGGTGGACAGGGCCGTATCGACCACTCGCCGGATCAGGGTTCTTCCCTCCCAGGCCACCAGTTGTTTCGGTTGGCCGCCCATGCGGGACGATGCTCCGGCCGCCAGTATCACAACGCCGATGTTCATAAGCCTTACAGATCGACCAGCGCCTGTCCGGTCTGGTGGATCGGAGCGGTTTTATACTTCAGAGGCTGGGCTGAAGCTTTGCGGAAAAACGCCTGAATCTCCGTCACGACCGACAGAGCGATTTCCTGCGGGGTTTCGGCGCCCACGTCCAGACCTACCGGCCAGAAAACCCGGTCGAGGTCGGTGCCCTTCACAAAATCGGCCACTTCGGCCAGCAGAGCGTCGCCCCGTTTTTTCGGACCCAGTAAGCCGATGTAGGGAATGTCGGATTGCAGCAATTCCTGCAGAACGGCCCGGTCGTATTTAAAGTTATGAGAAATCAGCACGGCGGCCGAATACCGGTCGATGGGTACCTGGCTCCGGACCTGGTCCCGCGGCACGGCCAGCATCTCGTCGGCCTCCCCGAAGCGCCGGGGCTGGAGGTGGGCCACGCAGTCGTCCGTCACGACCACCCGCCAGCCGACCTGTTTGGCGAGTTTCACCAGCGGAACCGCATCGTAGCCTCCGCCGAACACCAGCAGCTGAATATCGGGTTTGAGTTCTTCGGTGAACACCCCGGCCCCGTCGGGCAGAGAGGTCGTAAGCGACACCGGGCGTCGTTCCTGCATGATGCGATCGAGGGTTTCGAGCGGGTTGTCGGCTTCGGTCGGGTCGATGGGCTGGATCAGAACGTCCAGAACACCGTTGCAGCCAAGGCCGATGCCGAAGTTCTCCCCGTCGGGATTGGACGTATCGTAGGTAACCAGTCGCGCGGTGCCGGTCATCATCACCTCACGGGCTTTCCGGAGCGCGTCTCCTTCGAGACAGCCTCCGCTGATGGCCCCTATCCACATACCGTCGTCGGTGATGTACATGCGCGCTCCCGGACGGCGGTAGCCCGAACCCGTCAGGCCGACCACCGTGGCCAGGGCGGCTTTCCGCTCGTTGAAATCGGTTTTCCGATACGCTCGGATGATTTGCTGAAATTCGTGGATCATACGTTTCTGCTGAATAATCAAAAATCAGCATTCAAAAATCAAATTTCAACATTTTTATGATGAATGATCTCCGGCGGGTAGCCGACCTCCACCAAAAACAAGCCACCGGGGGGGGCGGAACGGCCGGCCTTCCGGCGGTCTTTCGCCCGCATGATCTGCTGAAACTCCTCCACCGACATCCGCCCCTGCCCGACTTCCAGCATCGTACCGACCAAAGCCCGCACCATTCCGTACAGAAACCGGTTGGCGCGGGTGTGAAAAACCAGCACCCCGTTTTCATGACGCCATTCGGCCAGATCCATCTCGCAGCGGAAATGGGCCACGGTCGTCCGCACCTTGCTGAAACTCTGAAAATCGGTCTGCTCCCGTAACAGCCTGCCCACTTCGTTCATCCGATCCACGTCCAGATGCGGCTGAAACACGTATAGCTGATCTTCCCGGAAGGGGTCCTTCTGCCGGGCGATGCGGTACTGATAATACCGGTAAACCGCCGAATACCGGGCATGGGCATCGGCATCGACGGGAAAGATGGTCCGGACGGCAATATCGGCGGGAAGGATGCAATTGAGGGCGTGGACGAACGGCCCGATGTTCCCGAGAGGTTTTTCCAGGTCGAAATGGGCAAACTGCTGCCCCGCATGAACGCCTGAATCGGTACGCCCGCTGCCGACAATCCCGACGGACTGCCGGAGCAGGGTACTCAGTTTCTTTTCAATCACTTCCTGAACGGAGATCCCGTTCGCCTGTGTCTGCCAGCCGTGGTAGTTCGTACCCCGGTAGGCCAGCTCCATAAAATAGCGCATAAGAGGCAAAAATAACGCGCTCCGGCGCAATTCCCGAATGGTCTACATGTACTTCAGGTCGTTATTCTTCTTCAGTCGGATGATGTGCAGGCCGTTCAGCAGCCGGATCAGCGGGTAGGTGGGGTCGAACTCGTGCCAGCGGAAGCCGAAATTGGCCCGGCCGCCGTATTTATGGTGGTTGTTATGATAGGATTCACCCATCATCAGAAAATCGAAGGGAAGCAGATTTTTGGCCGTATCGTCCACCTGAAAGTTGACGTAACCGTAGCGGTGGGCATACCAGTTGATGATCGCGCCGTGGACCGGCCCCATCAGGTAATGAATCGGCAGCAACAGAAACATCCACCAGGCAGTGGCGAAATACATGTAAAACAGCGTGTAGGCCACCCCCCAGGCGATCCGGACGAACCAGCGGTCGCCGAGCCATTCCATGAATTCCCAGTTGGGAACGCCCTTCTTGAACTTCGGGTCGATGGAATCCCGGTTTTTCAGAATGTCATTATAGAAGCTTTTCGTCTTCCACATCATGTCGAAGAGATTTTCGGAGTAATCGGGCGAATGGGGGTCACGACTGGTATCGGCATAGGCATGGTGCAGCCGGTGCATGATGCCGTAGGCCCTCGGGCTGAGAAAGGACGAACCCTGGCTGACGAAGGTGACGGCGTAGAAGAATTTTTCCCAGAAGGGGCTCATCGTGAACATCTGGTGAGCCGCGTAACGGTGGAGGAAGAAGGTCTGCATCAATACCGAAAGGTACCAGTGCAGCAGGAAGAACGTGATGATGATCATTGAAAGTGGTCGTATTGTATCAGACGACAAAACAAGGCCGTCCGCGACCGTCGGGGTATGATCAAAATCAGTCGTTCTTCCTGTTTCCTGACAGGGCGGATGCCCTTATTGGGCCCTTGAAGCGGGATTTTATTCGACCAGCTTCGCCAGTGAATTGTCGTACAGACCTTTAGCTTCGGCTACGTTTCCAAGCGTTTCGCCGTCGACCCGGAAATCGCCGGAGGTAACTTCGCCGAGCCGGCTGAAGGCGGCCCCGGTTGACCCGAGGAAGGCCTCGAATTCGGCCTGCCGTTCCGTCCGGACCGACACCAGCACCCGGCTCTGGCTTTCGCCGAACAGGAAGGCGTCTTTCCGGAAAGCCGGGTCGGTCTGCACCGAAAAGCCGAGTTGTCCGGCCATGGCGGATTCGGCCAGGGCCACGAAGAGCCCACCGTCCGAAAGGTCGTGACAGGAGGCAATCAGTTTCCGCGTAATGAGGTCTTTCACCACCTGCTGCACCGCAAATTCCTCCTCCAGATCGAACGCCGGAGCCGGAGATGCCTTGACGCCCCGGTACGAATACAGGTATTCGGAAGATGCAATGTCGTTATTGGACTGCCCGACGAGGTAGAGCGCGTCGCCCTCCTGCCCGAAGGCCAGAGTCATGCGGTTTTCGGGATTTTCCATCAGACCGAGCATCCCGATGGTGGGCGTCGGAAAGACCGGCCCTTCGTCCGAGCTCTGGTTGTAAAAGCTGACGTTTCCTCCCGTCACCGGGGTTGCGAATTTTTCGCAGGCCTTCTTCATGCCTTTGATGGCACCCACAAACTGCCAGTAGACTTCCGGCACGTAGGGATTCCCGAAGTTCAGGCAGTTGGTGATCGCCAGCGGCTCTCCGCCGGTGCAGACGATGTTCCGGGCGGCTTCGGCCACGGCGATGGCGCAGCCTTCTTCCGGGTCGGCGTTGACGTAGCGGCTGTTGCAGTCGACGGTAATGACGATGGATTTGTCCGTGCCTTTCACGCTGACCACGGCTGCATCGGAGGGCGCATTGGTGGAACGGTTGGCCGTCCCGACCATCGAGTCATACTGTTCGTAAACCCAACGGCGGGAGCAGATATTCGGATGAGTGAGCAGGTGGTCGGCAACGGCCTTCAGCTCTCCGGCCTGCACGTCCTGCACATCTTCGATGTTAAAACGCTTAAACTCCTGGTAGTAAGCCGGTTCCCGGCATTCCCGGTGATACTGCGGTGCACCCCCGCCCAGCACGAGGTCGTCGGCCGGCACGTCGGCCACCAGTTCGCCGTAGCGGTAGAACTTCAGCCGGCCGGTATCGGTCACGGTCCCGATCTGCTCACAGTTCAGGTCCCATTTCTCGAAAATCCCGCGGATAACGTCCTCCTTTCCTTTTTCGATCACGACCAGCATCCGCTCCTGTGATTCGGAAAGCAGAATTTCGAACGGCTCCATGTTGGGCTGGCGGGTCGGGACACGGTCGAGGTCGATGTCCATGCCGTGTTCGCCCTTGGCGCTCATTTCGGAGGTCGAGCAGATGATACCGGCCGCCCCCATGTCCTGAATGCCGATGACCTGACCGGTGGCGATGACCTCCAGCGTAGCTTCGAGCAGCAGTTTTTCCATGAACGGGTCGCCGACCTGCACGGCCGGAAGCTTCTCGGTCGATTTGTCGGATATGTCCTCCGATGCGAAGGTGGCACCGTGAATACCGTCTTTGCCCGTGGCCGAGCCGACGATGAACACCGGGTTACCGACGCCGTAGGCAATGGCTTTTGCCACCATGCCCACCTCCACGATCCCGGCCGAGAAGGCGTTGACCAGCGGGTTGACGTTGTAACAGTCGTCGAAATAGACTTCCCCGCCCACTGTCGGGATTCCGAACGCATTGCCGTAGTCGCCGATGCCTTTCACGACCCCCTTGAGGAGCCGGCGGGTTTTGGGCAGCGACAGGTTACCGAAACGCAGGGAGTTGAGCTGGGCGATGGGCCGGGCGCCCATCGTAAAAATATCGCGGTTGATACCGCCGACCCCGGTGGCCGCCCCCTGGTAGGGTTCGATGGCCGAGGGGTGGTTGTGGGATTCGATCTTGAAGCTGCACGCCAGCCCGTCGCCGATGTCCACCAGACCGGCATTTTCCTCCCCGGCTTTGGCGAGCATCCGGTCGGAGTCGCGGGGCAGGGTTTTGAGCCAGACGATGGAGTTTTTGTACGAACAGTGTTCCGACCACATTACCGAGAAGATACTCAGCTCGGTAAAGTTGGGCTTGCGGCCCAGGATGGTGCAGATGCGGTCGTATTCTTCGGGAAGCAGGCCCAGTTTGCGGGCGGTTTCAACGGTTGGTAGCGGGGAATGGTTCGCTGTTTGTTCGGTTGCTTCGGCAGACATTCGGTTCAAACGGAATGGGATTGTGGGGCAAAGGTACGGCTTTTCGGGGGAAATGGTATTTTTTGATAAATTGGTTCACCTCTAAAACCGCCCCTTTATGTTCCCGCTCTGGTCTGCCTTCGTTTTTGCCCTGCTCGCTCTGGTCGGTGCCTTTTTGCTCGTCAAAAGTATCGGCGGCATGATTTCGGTGTATCAATCCGGTCCCCGCTTCGAGCACTCGGCCCGGATGCCGGCCTTTTCGGTCGAGCTGCCCAGCGCCGGCGCCTATGAAATTGCCGTCAAACGACCCTACCTCACCGGCATCATACCGTCAAACGTCCCCTTCCGGCTGACGTCCGAACCTGATGGTGAATCCGTTGCCGTGCAGACCGGACTGAACCTGCTCTCCCAGCGCAAGGATTTTTCGGGAAACCGCATCGTTCCCGTGGCCGGATTCTCCGTCGACCGGCCGGGCCGTTACCGGCTGACGAACCCGTCCGTCGAATCGTTCCGGGAAAAGGATCAGCTGCTGATCATGCCCCGCACCGGTTCGAAAGGGTTTCTGCTGATCTTCGGCATCCTGGGCTCGGCCTTTCTGTTTATCGGCGGCACGGTGCTGTTTATTCTGACCCTCATAAAACGCTGACCATCAGCAGCCTACACTCCCGTTCGGTAGCTGTTCGAGGAGCAGGTTGCGCACCAGCCGTATCCGACGCCGGGAGGCTGCCAGCCGGGTTCCGTCGGTAAGCACCAGCACCATTTCCTTACCGGACCGGCCGTATACCCGACTGATATGGAGTGGGTTGACCAGGGCTTTTTTGTTGATCCGGATAAAATTCGGGAGCCGCTCCTGCCAGCGGGCCAGCGTGATCGCCGTCAGTTCAGGGGCGGCCCGGCACCAGTGAAACCGGGTGTAATTTTCGTCCGCTTCGACCCAGATCAGGCCCGCCGGCGAAATGGGTTTCAGAAAGCCTCCGGATCGAACGAAGCCGGGAGGCTGGAGGTCGATGGGTTGGTTCATGGCGCAGTTGCCGGAAAATCGGTTTAGGAATCTGTCCGCACGACGCGCACAAATGTTACCCTCCGACCGTCTCAACCCAATGACTTTCGTCAGCCGCCTACCTGATTTTCCGGAAAAGCGTCCGCTGCCCAATATTTTTTCAAAAATCCAGCCGTACCGTGACCTCCGTTGCCGACCGGCGTCTTAATGTCGATCAGAGAGAGAGTAATTACGGTTTGGACAGTAAGTCAGCCGGGTAGCCCAGCCGCCCGGCTGCTTCGTTTTCAGGCGGTGCGTTCAGCCGATATGGAGGAAATTGCGGTTGCAGGCATAACATCTGTAGGCTTTGTTCGGCAGCCAGAACAGCAGGGTTTTAAGGTAACCCGGTCGTTTGACGCGCTCCAGGTGGGTGTCGTGATGACAGGTGGGGCAGCTCCTTCTGAGCGCCGGGCGGAATACGACCAGGGTCACCAGCAGAAAGACGACCGCGGCCACAATGAGAGTTATCCAGAGCATACACGTAGGGGAAACGCCCCGAAAGTACTTATTTATCAGACAAAAACAAGATTCTTTTGCCGGAATTGATTGTTCGGTATTTGTGCCCGGAACAAACACAAACCGCCTTTTTTCCGACCATATCGCTTAAATAATCATCGGAAACCAGACACCTGTCTTTTCCTGAATTCCACTTCAAGCCGTCTTCTTATTTCGACCGCCGATGGTTCCCGGGCCACCACCCTTCCCTGCCGGTCCAGCAGTACATACTCGGGAGAGCGGTCGATGGCGAGGACGTCGGCGATCGGCTGCCACCGGTCCGGCCGAACCTTCAGGTACCGCCAGGGAACCGGCAGGCCACTGGCTGGCCGGGCCGGGGAGGCCGTTTCCGGCTCGACGGCGAGGGTAATGATTTCCAGCCCCTTCGGTTTAAAGACCTCATAGACTTTTTCCAGCTCCCGACGCCCGACCCGGCATGCTTCCAGCCAGGGTTGGCAGAGATCGATCAGAATATATCGGCTTTTGCTTTGGAAGATGCCAGCCGCCAACCCAGGCAGTTCGTCGAGGGCCAAACGGGGAATTTGCCTTCCCGGCTTTTTGGATTCGATCCGGTCCCGAAGGGTTTGGTAGGAAGTTAAACCGGAAAAAGTTGCCAATCGATTCAATAAATCCGCTTCCTGAGCGAAGGAAAGCCAGCCGTAAATCCGCCGGAACAAATACCAGCTGACCGGCGATTCGGGTTCACTTTCAATGGCTTGAAGCACTGCCCGATGGTAAGCCTCCCGCACCGAATCCGCCCGCAACCGCCGGATTTCCAGTTGGGAAGAATCGGTCGTGATAGAGTTCCCCCAGGGTTCCTCTTTGGATTGATACCGCTGAAAGTCGCTCCGGAGCCGCTGCCAGCGCCGGGTCGAGGGAGAATCGGGAAACCGCTTTTCAGGAGTCAGGTCGGGATGAAGCAGAACTGTAGTTCGGGCCTGATCCAGAAACAGCGGGATGTCGTCTCCGGCACCTTCGATCCAGAGATAGGCCGATGCCGGTTCTTCCAGATTGACCTGAAGCAGCACCTCCCCGTTCCGGACCGAGCCGGTATCGATCAGCGGCTGTCGGCCCTCGACCGAAACGACCAGATGCACCTCCCTCCCGTTCCAGGATTCGGGCGTTCGGCACAGAACGGTTTTCAGGCTCTGGGCTTTTCCGTCAAACAGAAACAGGGCCAGAAACACCGTAGCAAGGATGCGAATCGCTGAAAACATAAAGAGAGCGTCGGGGGTCCAACGCTCTCTCAACGAATGATGTGGTCAGGAATTGCCCGGTTAGGCCGGTGGGTTTCAGGCCGCCGACTGATTCTGGTGCTGGAACTCATTCAGGGCTTCCGGGTCGGAATACATGACCTCCCAGATGTGGCCGTCGAGGTCCTGAAATCCGTGATAATACATCCAGCCGTGGTCTTTCTTCTCAACGGGGAGTTCGGCCCCGGCGGCCTCGGCTTTCCGTACCATTTCGTCGACGGCCTCGCGGCTTTCGAGGGTCAGAGCCAGAATCACCTCCGTGGTTTGGGTCGCGTCGCTGATGGCTTTCTTCGTGAATGTCTGGAAGAACTTCTCCACGAGCAGCATGGCGAAGATGTTGTCGCCGATGATCATGCAGGTGGCGTTTTCGTCGGTGAACTGGGGGTTGAACGTAAAGCCGAGTTCGGTGAAGAAAGCGACGGAGCGGTTAAGGTCTTTTACCGGGAGGTTCACAAAAATTTGCGTGGCCATAAAGTAGTTGTTGTTAAGGTTACCTTACAAAGATACCTTCCGGAATCCAGTCCGGGCGGGTGTGATTCCGGCAGAATACGAGGGCAATTGCGGCAGGTTTTTTGATTGCAAAAAAGGGCCGTTTTTACGCATTCCAGGGGCTTTTTTTCGCAGAACCTGAGCAGGTCGGACAAAATATTTCGGTGGCCCGTTCAAAGGGGGCTGCGGGCGGGCCTCACTGATCGCAGAGCCCGTTCTGCCGGGCCGGGTCCACCAGCCGGACGGCGCTTCTCAGCCCTTCGCCGTCGTTGTAGATGGCCCGAAGCAATTGCGGGTCGACGCCCTCCCAGCGGCAGGACGTTCCGCTCTGAATGTCGGTTTCAAGCCCTAACTGCGCCTTGCCGGGCTGGTAGTGAATGGCGTGCTGCCTCATCCCCGGAGGCTGATCGAAGCGGTAAATAACCTTATACTCTCCGCCGGTCGGCAGGGCGTTGGCGGCATAGCGGTCGAGCAGGGTTTTGACGGCCTGCTGTTCGGCTTCGGTGCGGGTGCGGTAATTGCCGATGTTTTCGTAGCCGAAGGGAGCGTAATTTTCCTGAAAAATGCAGCCGTCGAGCAGGAGCAGCCCGAAAAGGGCACTCAGGGCAAATTTTTCCATAAAAGGTGTGGTTTTTTGGGATGATAGTTTCTATAGACTTGGGGTCGCTCTGCGACTGGTTTCAACTACATTTGTTCCTGATTGAAGGTCGCTTTGACCTGATAAAGCCGAAGAATTTTCGACCGGGCAAGTTCAATGTCACCATAAGCCGGATTATGGCTACGGAGAATAATTTTATCGGCATCCATACCATGCCTTTCCACATATTTTACGACGCGAAATTTCGTCGTTACTATCAGATAGACAGAACCATAGGAAAACGGGTCATCCAATGCAACTTCTCTGCACAGGATGATCGCCCCGGACTTAATATATTCGGACATTGAATTACCAAAAAACCGAATTCCGAATTGACAATCATGAATTCCCGGCAGGTAAATATATTCTTTCGCTTCTACTTTTTGCACACCGGATTGATATTGATTTAATAAAGACTCAATCGAGTCAAAAAAAGGAATTCGATTAGCTAAAAATAACCGCTCGAAACGGCTGGTGTTTGATTCTTTAAATGAAAAAGCTTCACCCTTTTCATTTCCTTTCATTTCCTCCAAAAATTGTTCAAAATTCTCCCCATCAATCAACGTGCTAAAAGGGATTTGTAAGGCCCTCGAAATCTTACCGATGCTTTTGGCTGTAAGAGAAATCGTTCCATTTAGCATTTTTGAAAGGCTTTGTTCGGAAAGATTCGCCATTTTTGCCAACTCTCTCCTTTTTAAATCCCGAATGAGCAGAATCTTTTTTATACGGTCCCGTGGCTCCATAAAGCATAGAAAAACAAAACAAACCTTTTCTTTTTTCAAGTTCAGGTGTGAGATAGTTCGTAAAAACTTGTCAGTTTTTGCGAATTTTGACACTTTTTTACGGACTTTTGAAAGCTTCACAAAAGCGTTTATTGAACGCATTAACTTTCAAGTTTATCAATTATAATTGTACACACAAAGTAGTTAAAAAATTAAATGACTTTAACTAAGGAGCAATGCAGTGATTTAAAACAGCGGCTGTATGCCCTGTCGGATTTCGGCGGTGAGAAGAAAGTGGCGGAGCTGGCCGGCGTCACGACGCGGGTGATCCAGAAGGTCAAAACCGGCGGTAACGTACGGGTCGAAACGATGGAAGCTATCCTGAATGCCCTGGTGGCCCTGGAAGCCGAACGCAGCCACCGGCTGGAAAAGCTGGGCCGGATTCTCCCTCCTCATCCCTGAAGCCGCCCCCACTTTTCTCCTTTTTTCTCTCCCGCTTGACGCCGTTGCCCTGCACTCTGCCCTACCTTTTCTACCAACTTCCGGTTGCTCAGCGGCCTGAATGAGAGACCTGTTCCCTTCCTGCCGACGGTAAAAGCCTTCGACCTTCCTGCTCGTTTGTCCTCCCGACGCCTTTTTGTCATCCCGAGGAACGAGGGATCTTTTGGCCGGGGGTTCATAGAGAAAACTCCTTGCCTCGTGAGACCACCCCCCGGCCGGGGGGTGGTCTCCGGATACTGGAGGAAGTTTGTGGCAACTCATCACGCATGACCCAATCTACCAGAGCGCCGAAGCACAGGATCCCTCTTGCGTCGGGATGACAAAACCGGCGGAGGCATCCCAACTAAAAGCCGGAAGACAAACGGCACACAGTGCTGTGCCTCGCAACGGCGACCCGGCCTACCGGGGGCTGGTGGTCAATTAAGGCCCAGCCTCCTTACCGATAATCTCCCAACCAGACAACACGCAGCCTAAGTTTTTCCGGACTTAACAAAAAAGTAATCTTTCCTGATTTGGACCAAATCAACTCACACAACTACTTATTTTTCAATCCATTGCGGCTCTACCGGAATTATTTTGATAAATTTCCCGACACTGGTTATTAACCTTTGTGTCCGATAATTTATTTTAGATCGATTAACTCTATCAACAAACCCTAAACTAGTTCTCCATGAGAAAGCTTCGACTTTTTTCGAGTGCCATTGCCCTGCTCATCGTGATGGTTACCGGATGTAAGGACGTTACGACCGAGGTGGCCGTCAGGCCCACACCCGCCAACCGGGCCGCCCGAATCTCCGCCGACCAGCTCGATAAACTCGCCAGATTGTGGGCCTCCCGCCCGGCCGGTTTCGAACAGCGGCTCCAGGAGGCCGCCGACCGGTTTGCCGCCCAGCATCCCGAATACCGGGGTGTCGTCAAACGGGCGCTTGGCGCGGCCGAAACCGCCTGCGACGCTAATACGCCCGTCAACCAGTGGCTCAGCAGCGAAATTGCCGACTGGCGGGGTACGCCCATCGCTACGTACGTCCTCGGCCTGGATATGCTGAATCTGCCTACTTACGATGCGCTGCTGTTCGAGAACAGCTCGGCCAACCAGACCTTCGGGCCGAACGGTGAGTACACCCAGCGGCTGACCAAGACCTTCAAGGATCTGAAGCGTTTCTGGAACATCGATACCGACGGGATGGTCCTGGCGGCCATGCACGGCCGAATGCTTTCCGATCCTGAGCGCCTGTACCGGACCTACCTGGACGCCTACGGTCTCTCCCCGGCCGATGCCGCCTATTACACCAATTTCGTGCTGTCGGTCGTGCAGACCTTTCCGCAGCTTCGGAACGGCGACCACCCGATCTTCACCTTCAACGCTTTCGCCCTGGAAGGGTTCTTCTTCCCGCCGGTGGGCCAGATTCCGAACAAGATCATCATGGGCGACGGCTTTCTGCAGGGGCTGGATGCCATCGGTTACGGGGACGTAGGTCCGCAGGCGGTGCTGGCGCACGAATTCGGGCATCAAATCCAGTTCCAGCTAAATCTGTTCGGCGATGAAGACACTCCGGAAGCCACTCGCCGGACGGAGCTGATGGCCGACGCCTATTCGGCCTATTACCTCTCCCACGCCCGGGGTGCGTCGATGCAGTGGAAGCGCGTGCAGCAGTTTCTCCAGGTATTCTATAACATCGGCGACTGCTCCTTCACCAGCCCTGACCACCACGGCACCCCGGCCCAGCGCATGGCGGCCGCCCGATGGGCCTACGAACTGGCCGACAACGCCCAGAAGCAGGGCCACATCCTGACTGCTCAGGAGTTTACCGCCAGATTTGAAGCCGCCCTGCCCGGAATCCTGGCGCATTAATTTTAAACTGGTAAAAAAGTGGAGGCTGAGAAACCGAAAATCCGGTTTCTCAGCCTCCACTTTTTTACGAAACAATCCCCCGGAACATAGGGTTGAGCAAATTCTTGAATGATGGAGTTGTTGAATGTAGCGCTGCAAAGCAGAAAATGGCAGCGCTACATTCAACAACTCAACAACTCAACCATTATGATCAAAAAAGGCGCGACGGTACGCTGGAAGTATGGCAAGGGCCATGCGGAAGGCAAAGTGGTGGAGGTGCACCGCGAAGAGGTGGAAAAGACCATCGAAGGCAAGAAGATCAAGCGCAACGGCACCGACGACAACCCGGCGCTGGTCATCGAGCAGGACGACAAACAGGTGGTTCTGAAACTGGAAAGTGAAGTGGAAGAAAAGTAAAACCGCAGATTCGATGAAAGACGAGGAAAAAGACGAGGTGTTCGACGAGTTCCGCGAACTGGTCAACATGACGCCGGCCGAACTGGAAAAGTGGCTGGAAACCGAAGAATCGAAATCCGTGGGCTGGGACAGCGGAGACGGCGAGTCGGTCGGCCACAAATCAGGCGAACGCATCGTAGAAATCCGCCGGAAAAAGCGCTCTGACCTGAGCGAGCCCGACTTCGAGCATATGCGCAAGGTGATCGGTTATATCAAACGCCACCGCGCCCAGCGACCGAAGGAAGTCGAAGGCAGCAACTGGGAGTATTCCCTGAAAAATTGGGGGCACAATCCCGAAAAGTGAAAATTGGGGAGAGGGGCCGGCCCTTCTCCCTTTTTTTATTTTTTACTCCGGGAAGGGCCGGTATTCAGCACTCCGGCGTCATACACGATCTTCCCTCCTACCATCGTCAGCACACTTTCCGTTTGCAACAGCCGCGGGTTCGTCACTTTAAAGATGTTCTGCGGTAATACCGCCAGGTCGGCCCACTTCCCGACCGTCAGCGTCCCTTTGTTTGATTCTTCAAATTCGGCAAAAGCCGCCGTGCGGGTATTAGCGATCACGGCCTGCTCCCGGGTGATGGCTTCGGCCGGCAGGTGCGGAAGCGTACTGACCATCAGGATGTTAAGGTACGGGTTCAGCGGCCCGTCCGATCCGATCGCCAGCGGAATACCGGCTTTCATCAGCGACCCGAAAGCCGCGTTGAAACCGGGTCGGCTGAGGAAGCCGGCGATCAGCAGAACGGCAAAATGCGTCGGATTCTGCACGACTACGATGCCCAGTTTCTTCGCCTTTTATTGATAAACCGGGAAGCGAAGACCGTCGCCGTGCTCGATCCGAACGCGCCGGGGCTTCCAGTCTGAGGTCAGGTGCATGGGCCGCCGGAAACCGGGCAGCAGCCAAAATAGAAGAAGCAGGCGTTTCATGGGAGTAAACGAATGGTTACTTCGCAAACCTAAGGTACCTGAATCACTCAGGAGGTGTACAAATCCGACAAGTCATGGTAGACCCGGATGCTGGTATAAAGCTTCATGGAAAAAAGTCCCTCCTGCCGGATCAGTCCGGAGGGAGTCGTGCCGGAAAATTCCTCGAAACGGCTTTTCGCCGGATTCCGCAGCCGGTATTGCCGAACCAGAAACTGCTCCACCACGGCTACCTTCTGCTCCGGCAGGCCGGGTTCGGCCAGGATGCTGAGGTCGATCCGCCGGGACTGCGGCCCGACGAGGATGCTGAGCGGAATCCGGTTCTCCCGGTTTTAATGACCGACATGGTTTCGCAAGGGACGGCCCGTGTAAAAGGACAGCACCTGTTCAGGAGCCGGGGGAAAAAGTTTCACCACCGGCCGGTCGCCCCCGGTCCGGTCGCGGAAGACCATGATGGCCTGCACATGCGGGCGCAGTTCGGGGACAGCAATATAAAATCGAAGAAACATGTTTTAATTTAGTAAATTTTGAAGTTGCTGAATACCTATAGGAATGATTAGCTTCGCAAGGGCGATCCTTCCGGGATTCCAGGCGACCTGTTACCCTTAATCAGTTGTGCGATGAGCCTTGAGGAAGAAATTGAATTGAATCGGTTCGGGCAGGGGCTGGTCCCGGTCGAGGACCTGCTGCGGCAATACCGTGAAGCGACGGAGGAGGAACAGAGCGGGTTGTACAGCAATGTATCTTTTCACCTCATGGACTTCGACCCTGACGAGGAATCTGTCCGGAAGGCGCTGGAAGAAGCCGGGGTAGCCGAGGACGACCATCTGGCCGAAATGGCCCGGCATGCCTATCTGAAGCGGAAAAAGTTTGTCAAAATGAGTTACCCGGTGGAACCCTCGGACCAGGCTTACCATTTCCTGCTCTGCCTGTTCCGGGCGGATTACCAGCAACGGTTTGCCGCCGAAAACGACCAGTCGAAAAATTGGTGGTTTTGGGACCTTTCCGATCCGAAGGTCATCGACGCCATCCTGACCACCCGCCGGAACCGGGTGGATGCGGTGTACAACGACCCGGGTTATCGGGGCGAGTTCGAAGCGCTTGCCAAACTCCATTACGAGGACAAACGGCGGATGGCGGCTCAGTTCAAGGAACCGGACCCAAAGGCGGTGC
The DNA here is from genome assembly GCF_003703975.1 of Larkinella soli. Classification (GTDB taxonomy): domain Bacteria; phylum Bacteroidota; class Bacteroidia; order Cytophagales; family Spirosomataceae; genus Larkinella; species Larkinella soli. Next base: position 766,821 of record NZ_QTJY01000001.1, read on the forward strand.
CGGTCGACAAGTTTCTGAATTACGACGAACTGCTGACGGAGTCCCTGAAAGTCAATAAGGAAATGGAAAAATTCAACAAGCCGATTTTTGCGTTGAATCAGGCGCTGTATAAAGCCCTCTCCAGACAGCTCGGTCTGGACGAGAAGGAAACCCGGGCTATTATGGCCGAGGTCGTGGACCGGCACATGCGGGAGAAGTACGGGGAAGGCTATTTCGATGTTCCCAAAGAGTAAATGACTGACGTTCAAGATCTTGTCGCTGCAATGCGTGTAAAATACCGTCTGTTCATCATTTTACTCGGCCTGCCGGCTCTCCCGGCGTTCGCCCAGGACCCCTGCCGGCAGGCCATTACGCGCGTAGACGACCCGCGGGAGGGAAAGGTGACCTACTACACGCCGATGATCCGGCCGGTTTATTTCTCGAAGGAGGTCAGAAAAGGCGTTGCGACCTGGTACCTGAGTCTGCGGGCCTTCGGCGACGGGGTGAACAACGGCAAGCGGGGCGCCCTCATCCGGCTCGACAACGGCCGGACCCTTCGCAAACCCGAGGCCGAGATTGGCCTCCGCGACAACGAACTCCGCGACGATTTCGACTATGAATACATCTACACGGCCCACATCCGCCTTACCCCGACTGACCTGGAGTTATTGAAAAAACACCGGATTACCGGATTCAGGCTGTATGTCTACGAACAGAAAGTGTCGGAACGTGAGCAGGCGGAGGGAGTGCGGGTGCTGGGGTGTCTGACTGAGGGGCAGTAGTTTCATTTTAGAGAATAAAGCGATAAAAACTTGTTTATACAAGTAAAAGTATTACCTTACCACCGGCATTTCAAACTACCCTTCGAACACTACGTTCCCTGCTCTACATCTGGAGGATCCAACGTACTGCCCTGTCAGGTAACCTCCTATCCAGAAGATGTTAAAGCCATTTATTTTATTCATCGACCAGAATGAAACGAATCATTTTCCGATTCGGTCCATCATCTCGCAGGTTGTTCCGGAAGTCCGGGTCGAAGCGTATTTCGACTTTCAATCCTTTCTGAACGGGCTGGATCACTTAACCACCTCTCCCAGTCTTTTTGTGCTTGAAATCTCAAGACCCACCAGGGAGTGTCAGCGGTTGATTCAATACCTGAAAGCGGATGCGCTCTGGAAAAAAATACCGATCGTCATATTCTGTGATGAAGCCGATCCCGGTCTCCTGAGAGAGTGCTATGACAGCGGAGCGGCTTCGCTGATTGTAAAAGGGAATGATTGGGGCAAATTAAGTCTTGCCCTGAGGACTACCTTACATTATTGGCTCCACCTTACCCATCTTCCTCATCTGATGTCGGAGGTGCTTCCCGGATTAAGGAAAAGAATCTGACCTCCGGAAGATCCGGAGTCCGGGTATTTATTTTAATGCCGATTCAAATCAGCCATTTCTGCCATTCGTCCTGAAACGTTCAGATCGTGGCCCATCATTTTCCTTATGACTTCCCAAGAGTTGATCAAAAAGATTCAGGCAATTCAGACCAGTGAAGACCTCATCGGAGCCGCTTTAGCCGTAGATACGTTTGCAAAGACGGCCGACGCCATGGAGTTGAAGCCCGTCCTTTACGCCCTGAGCAGAAAAATCAAGGCCTATATCAACTTGTTGGCAGCCATGCAGGTAAATCAACCGACCAGAATGAACTGAATAGTGAGGCTTCTTTTGAACCGGAATACCAACTGCGTCCCTGGGAGGCACTTTTTATTAGAAACAAAGAAAGCCGCTGTAAGACAGCGGCTTTCTTTGTTTCTCTTCGCAGAGGGAGAGGGATTTAACCAATTTCCTCTAGAAAGCTTAATAATGACCATGTTAGCTACTTGAGCTGACTGGGTGCCACCAACTATGCCGACAGACCTGCCCAAAAATAGGGGCTTGGCGCCCCTACTGTTGGTTTCAGTTCAAGGAGAAGATTACTCCTTCTCGCCATAGCGGTCCAACGGTGTCACCCATGGATTTTCCCTCCAACAAATGCTTCTGAAGCTGAATCGTATACCGTTGGGTTTCTAGCATCTCTTTCAATTCATTGATTCTAGACTGCATTTGATCGAATACAATCTGGTCAAACTCCTCTTCGTTCGTTTGCGTGCTCTTCTTTGTACTATTGAACATTTCTCCCTCCCCAGTAGCTAACCATTGAAGGTTTACCTTCGTTGTCTTAGATAAATTTACGAAGATATTTATTCCCGGGTTTTTAGTCTCCTCTTTGAGGATTGCTGACAAGGTAGGGCCGGTTATTCCCGCTACTTCTGCAAATTTTGATGCGGGCCAGCCCAAATGGTCTAGAAGCTGCTTAAGCCTCGAGCCGTAGCCCGTAGATATATCTTGAGCCATCTTTAGAAATATTTAAGATTTTATTAGGAATATCTTGTTTAAAGATAAGATATATCTTTTATTTGCTAAAGATATACACCATCAAATATAGCTATTTCTATATCTGATGCATGTCAGTCGCAAAAATATTTTACAAATTCTATGTAAATGGTATATGGCTGACCCGACAATTCCCCAAAATGCATCACCTTCCTTGTTTGTCGTGACGGTGTATGAACCCGGCCTGAAACTGGTAGAAGCTCCCAGAGACCTTCAGTTTTCAATTGAGTCCCTAATTAGGATGCGGCTGAAGGAAAGGAGGCAGGCCCCAGCTAGAGAACCTTACTCCCAGAGGAAGTTGAAGTCAGGATTGTGCCGGTACGGATGGATCCGGTCGAGGACCATTTTTTGAAAGGGTTCACAGCAGGCATTCACCTGCGGCAGGATCACATTGGCATCTGGTTGCATTTGAAGAAAGTTAGTAGTCGCCTGCTCATGGCCTTTAGGACAGCAAATTCCTAGCAAATCCATCTCGTAAACTTTTTGCGTCAATTGGGCATCCAGGTGCCGGCGAATGTCACCTCCGGTTTGGATTTCGTAACGTATGTTCATAGATCAAGCCTCTGATTTTAATTTACAATATCCAAAATTCCAACGTATATGACACCAAAAAGTGCAATTGTTCGATTAATCGGCCAGCTCCCGGCCGACATTGCCGAACAGAAACGGAAGGCCATCGAGCTGGACCTGATGGAGCTGGGCGAATGGGAACACTACCGGCAATCGGTGCGCAGGCCGGGCTACAACCTCAAGAATACGCATGTGGCCTGCGCCCAGGTACTGAAAAAGCACCTGGGATTAACCGACGAGTTTTTCACCTGCGAGGACGGAGAACGTGAGCAGATGATCGCCGAGGTACTCAAACGGTTCTATGAAAATCATCTGGTGTAAATGTCCGCTTCCATGAACCCACAAACTTCTCACCCAAATGACCTGCCGGAAATCCAGGTGACCGCCCAGGAAGTAAAGGTAAGGTTGAAAGCCGACGGCGTGGCCGTTTTCGCCCTCAAGCGCATTGAACCCGGATCTCCGATGGTCTTCTTTGACATTGCCATTGAGACCATTGAGCTGCGCGAGATGCACGGACTGGTGCACAAGCTGATGCTGGACGTGAATGCTGCCTACGTCAGCGCCGGCCTGGCGGCCCCGTTTCCCGAAGCAGAGCCGTATGCCCGTCACTTTTCCAACGGCCCTCCAGGTAACTCGTAGAAACACGCGTATATACCTTAACGTTTCCTCATTCCTCTGAGGGTTTCTATCTTTTTACAGCTAAAGCATACCTCCATGTCGATTCAACAGATTATCTACTGCTATTTCGAAGGAAAGCCCTACGCAACCTTGGTCAGCTCCCCGTCCTTTCAGCCGGATCCTTCAGAACAAATGATCGCCCTGCTTCAGGCCCGTAACCTGGTCAACGAGCTGATCCGCAAACTCTCTCACCAGGTCGATCCGCTGGTGGCCCAGATCGAGGAAAACCCCGGCCAGATTTCCAATAGCGTCCGGGTTAATCAACTGGGATTTCTGATGACTTTTTTCCAGGCCATCGCCTTGCAGCTGGCCGGCGAAATTCATCAACTGGAGGAAACGGTCCGGTCCCGGCGTCCGCGGCCCGCCATGCCCCTACCCGGATCGGAATCATGATAGCCCCGCTCACATTTTGGCAGGTGAGGCAAGCCTACCGTAGCGATGGCTTCCAAGGCTGGACGCCCCAGCAGCTGCGGGCCGCCTTGACCCTGGTCCAGCACCAGTACCAGATCGTCGCCCGCCAGCGGCCTCAGACCGACCGGGACGGCTACGAGCGGGCGGAGCTGACCGATCTCTCCGAAGTCATCACGCACCGGCTGGCCACCTCCACCGGTATTCACCCCGGATAACTCAATCACCCACCTTTCAATCCCAGGCGTATCAAAGCCCAACTTGTAGCTCCCCAGTGGGGAGAGCCAGGGCCGGGTATGCCCAAACCAACTTTATGATCACTACGAATCGCAACATTCTCGAAGTCCGCAAAGCCAACTTCGCCCAGAGCAGCGCACAACTGGCCGGGCGCCTGGCGGAACTGGCTCTGGAGCCGGCCGACACCGGCCTGATCGAGCGGGCCATCAACGACGCCATCGATCTGATCGAAACCCTGGAGGTGCAGGCGGCCACGCCCAAGCACCTGCACGGCGATACGCACCACTACCACAACCGCCGGGAAATCCAGTCGGAGGTGTACGTGGCCCAGAAAACCGAATACACCGTCAATGGCAGCCAAGTGGAAAACACGCTGTCCATCGAGGTCGGCCAAGACAAGCTCTACCGGCTGAGCATGGATCTGATCATCAGCTCTAACGGCCGGCTGGTGATCCGGCCCATCAGCAAAAAGCTCATTACCGCCGTGGGCGAGATTGCCTTAAACGACGGCGAGGTCAGCCGGCTTCTGGCCTTTTTGAAAACCGACTTCGGCGTATGAAAACCTATAATCCAGCCACCTACAGTCCCAACGGCCGCTCGGAAACCGCCCGGCCCTCCACCAGCGCCTATTCAGCCGTATTATCGGAAGACGATCTGGAAGCCGAATCGATTAAACGCAGGAAGGGCACGGTCTTTCCCCTGGAGGTCTTCCCTGAGTTCTTAAAGCCATTGATTGCCGTGTTAGTCGATAAGATGCAAGGCGAGCGGGCCTTCATCGGCATGTCGATGCTCCAGGCGGCCAGCTCGGCCATCGGCTCGTCGCTCCGGGCCCGCATGGGCGACTGGGAGGTGTGTCTTTCGATGTGGGGCTGCTCGGTGGGCATTTCCTCCTCGGGCAAATCGATGATTCAGGGCGTGCTGCTGAGGCCTCTGAACAAGATCCAGGACGAGTACAATGAAGAGTACTTCGAACAGCTGCGCCAGCGCGAACGCGAGTTTTACCGGTCGCTGGACGAAACGGAATCCGGCCGCAGTAAAGGCCGGGAGATACCGCCGGAGCCGACCCAGAAAGTGGTCATGTTTGAAGACATCACCTTTGAGGCCCTCATCAAGGACGTGCTGCAGCACAACTACAAGGGCGTCACCCGCTACGCCGACGAGCTGCTGAAGTGGATCGACGACATGGACCGCTACAAGACCGGCAAATCGGAGGCCAGCTTCTGGACGGCCAGCTGGTCGCCTTCGGCTTCGTTTACCATGCGCCGGGCGGGCGGCAAGCTAACCTACATTCGCAAGCACCACCTGGTGGCCTCGGTGATGGGTTCAACCCAACCCGATGTGATCTACCGCTTCTACGAGCAGAACCGCCTGCAGACCGGCTTCATCTTCCGCATGCTCTGGGCCTTTGCCGAGACCGACCGGGTCATTTCCCCGGATCTCTCCTACTCGATCCCGGAGGAGCTGCTGGGCGCCTACAACGGCATGATTCAGCGGCTCTACCAGGAGCTGCCCATGCGCTACGCGACCGATGAGCCGCACGTGGCCCGAGTCACCCGGACCGGCATCAACCGGTTTCAGCAGTGGCAGGATCAGCATACGCTGCAAATCAACCGGATGGACAGCCTGACGGATAAAAACGTCAAGGCGGGCATCTTCGGAAAGATCAAGGAATACGGACTACGGTTCGCCCTGATCCTGAAAGTGATGGACATCAGCCGGGACCGGCCTCATCTGAAAGTGGACACCATCGAGGACGAGTACATCTACCGGGCGCTGAAGATCTGCGACTATTTCATGCACTCGGGTTTTGAAGCCTACCAGACCGCCAAGAGCAAGGTCCTGATTCCGCCGGCCGTGCTGGAATTTGCCTCGCTGCTGAAAGGCTTCAACTTCAGCCAGAAGGCGCTGGCCGATCACCTGGGCATCACCAAGCAGTCGGTCAACGAAAAACTCAAGCGCTACCTGGACAAATATCCGGCCGCGTTTCAGGCAAAAAATTCATAGCACCCTGACTTCCTGACCGTTTTTTGTCCAATTTTAAAGCCAAAACACTGATTTTCAACAAATTAACCGGTCAGGGTCGGTCAGGATTTTGCTGTTTACCAGACACATAACTCGTTGATAATCAGTAGGGTCATGTAAGGGTGAGCGCCCTGACCGACCCTGACCGAAAGTCAGGGTCGGTCAGGGTAAAGTACCTGACAGCCCGGTATTGATTATCAGCGAGTTAACCAAAATAAAAACAGGAAAATCCTGACCGACCCTGACTGATCAAACACCTCATTATCAGCATTTTAATTAAAAATTAGGATAAAAACCGGTCAGGAAGTCAGGATACCATTAAAAACAAATTTACAATATGAAGATTCGGAAAGATCAGTATCCTCATAAGGGCAAGTCCGGCGGGCTGGAGAACGGCCTCATCTTCCAATGGTTTTTGGGCGGCCAGCAAGCACCCAAGGGTCAAGGATTTAATCTGGTTAGGTCATTCCATGCCTAGCCTACCCGGAAAAAAGCAGAGCCCTCTATGGCCCCCTGCCTGTTCAACCGATACATCGTGGTGGCTATGAGAAAGAAAGCGAAGCACAATTACCGGCTAAATACGCCCAAGGCCGTGCTCTAGCTGGCAATCCTGTTGGCTGGGGTGGCCACCGGCAAATTTTGGTACCAGATTATTTTAGCTTTCTGAATTAGGAGGTAGTTTTGAGGTCCTTATTTAGGACAGAGATGCTTGAACAGACGCGGCCGATAGAGCCGGGTTTTGTGTTTTTGTGAGTCTGATCAGCTTAAAATTGGGTTGGGACAAAACCTGGGCCCTTTGGGCCAAATTTCTCTATGTAATATGAAAGTAGTATTAATTTTACATATTAAAGTTAATCTCTGCCGCAAGAGCAGGTTTGTTTGCCTTTTAAGCCCTACGATAGATAATCTAAACCTACCCGGCTCCATAGGCTGGGTCTTGTTTTACCTATAATCACTCTTTCGCTCTGGCAGTGTATCCGACATATATTTTGTAAGAGTTATAGGCCTGGCTACTTTGCGCCGCTTCGGCGGTCCAACGGGCTTGGTTTCATCAAAATTTGTCTGGCTATTCTTCTCAATCTCCTTCAATGAGCTTTCGCCAGTCGTTCTGTAGCTGATGCATCGGCTCCAAAAAGGACTGGCCGTCGAAGATTTCTATGGGCAGGTCCATATTCAAACCTTTGTCTTGAAGCTGCACCCGGGTGGGAACAAAACCCCACTGCCTCATGTGATTGACAAATTCGCAGGCCCCTTCGATCGTCTCTGGCCAAACAACCAAATTGGGGCAGTCATACCCTCTCATAAAGCCACTCACTTGTAACAACATAGCCGGTTAAAAAAAACAGTAAAACCAAACTTTAAGGTCTATACGTCAATACGAAACTATGTAAAAAAAAAATCCTGGCAAGGAAGGATTAGCCAGTGGCCCTATTTCCCTGTCCTGGCTTGAGAAATGCGGGAGTAGGAAAGGCCACCCAGTTAAATCGGGAATTGCGACCAGCCTGGTGATGACATGGTTTCTGCTCTTAACAGACTCGAAGAATTCCATTAATTCATCATAGGTACAATAGACAGCCTGTTTACCTTGTGACCAGGCTATCTTGTTTTCCTTCTAAACTGTAGGTTTTCCCGTCTAGCTACCGTGATGCTTTCGCCAACGAATCGAAATTCTAAATGGGTATAAAGGTCTTTAGATATAGACATGACCCAAGCTTTCCCCGCTTTACCCTATTTAATTGGTAAGCCCAATTGCTCACTGGTTAATATAGTGGAATAACTAATCCGGAAGGGATACACCTTATCTGACCTCAAACTCCGGTGATCTTGTGTTTTCGGGGTATTTTTACTAGGAGTAAACTTAGAATCTAAATACCAATCCAACCGAGGTGGGGTATGAAAATCATCATAATACGCAGATCCACTCGGAGCATAAGTGGAAATTAGTCTACGCTTTCTCAAAGTGACAAGCCGTCGGGAATGGCTGTGCTGAAAAATCATCTCAGTTCCTTCCAGCTGTACTCCTTCAATTTTCACCAAAGTGGTCACCTCCAGGCGACTATTCACTAAATCTAATAAACTTTCAATGGTGGGCAATCCTATACTATCACGTGTTAATACAGGAGGATTAGCATGCCAATGAGAATACCGGTACGAAAATTCATTTAGGATAGTTTGCTGTCTATCAGCTACGGTCATATAGACCTTTTGAAAAACAACCCATTTTCCGTTCACACTCCTGAGAATAGAAGTGGATTGAACCTTGGACATAATTTGAGATAGAAATATTAAACCAGGTCTTTTCTCCCAAGATTCGCCTTCTTTTTTATATATTTTAACCATCCAGTAATCCGGGCGAAAGAAATTGTTAATCACCGTGCTAAATACACTATCCACAAACCGGCCTTTTTTAGGCGGGTACTGATCATTAATTTCATTAATCGGATTAATGCGACTACTTTCACTTAGACTTCTATTTTCTGAACTTGTGCCATTCAAAGCCACCGCTTGCTCTTCTGGATGGAGGTATTCGTAAAACTTTTCCCAATCCTTAAGCTGGTAGACCACTTCCCTTAGGTGCTGATTTGGCTGTCGATCATCTACCGTTGCAATCCTTGTTTTTAAAATTGCTTCATATTCCTGATTAGACAGAGGATAAATCAATTCAAAATAAAATTTTACCGGATAAAGAGGATAAAGCGCACTATAGGAATTTTGCAATAGTACTTTTTGCTCTTCCACCAATTTTTGCTGTTGTTCCAGGGACGTCTCCAATCTTAGATTGCTCGCATTGGCTTGACCTAAAAGTTCGCGTTGCGTTACCTCCTGTTTCTCCAGACTTTTAAGCGTCGTGGTTGAAGCTGCCAATAAATTGTTTTGTTGCTCAAGGGCCGCCTGAGAACTCGCAGCTAGAACTTGCTGGGCGGTGTCTTGCTTTTGAAGTTTTTGTAAAGTAACAGTCGAGGCTCCTAATAAGGTCTCCAATCGATCGATCTGAACTCGCTGAGCTGAATCAATCCTGGCTTGTTCGTTTTGCTTTTCAGCTGCTTCTTTCCGCTTGGATATTTCATTACGTTTATCCTCGAAAAACTGGCTCATCAGCCCAATGAGCATGGAAACGATAATTCCGGCAGCTACGATCTTCCCGGCCCCGGTTAGGCGGCCCGTTTCATTTCGGGTCTCATGGTAGGCTCCATACCAACCAAACACGGCGGCGGCTAGGATGGAAAAATACTTGACCAGACGCAGCGCCCAATCCCAGAAGGATTCTCCAAAAAAAGACTCCGGCTCATTCATAACCAATCACGATTAAAGTTTGAAACCCCGTAGTAAATTAAAAAGGCTATGCCTTCTTAATGAATGTCTTAATGGGGGATTTAGAAGGGATGTACTTGGGCAAAAGCTAAGCGTTTCTTTTTACCCTTGGATTAAATTATTCAGCTAGATCACCTATTTTATCTGGCTCAATTATTGATCTTTATAGATACCCAGTAAGGTATATTGGTCTCTTGATGTCCTGTTTTAGAGTCTGTCCATTTTGCTAATTCGCATTTAGCAATCGATCGACTTTCCAAAGCAGTATTCATTGCATCCAGGCGCCGAACTTACGTACCCACGAACTTGACTTATGAACCTCTTGACAGTTCCCGTTAAGGTGTTGCCCTTGGTTGGGAAGTTTCTGTCTACGCATTATTCAACTGACCCGTTCATCATAGCAGCGGATCTGAATCCCTACTCCTCGTTTCTTTGGGCCAGCCTAGAGCGGTATCCCACTAAAAGAGACAAAATCCTGCCGGTCGGGTATGGGGACTATACGGTGGAGCTGACGCTGGGTATATCGCCCCGGATGGCCCGCCATAGTTTCGGTAAGTATCTGGCTCCCTCTAAAATAACCGCCTTTAACCGTTTTGTCAAGCAATGCTTTATGGAACGGTTAGTCCGGGAAGTTTATCTGCTGGAGGGCCATGGCTACTACGCCAACGACGCCATCCGCAATTTTCTCGATCGCTACGACCTTCTCGAATCCGAACTGGCCCTGGACTCCGCCATTCGCTACTACCATCGCCACCGGCCCAAAGACAACTTTCCCTTCAAAGTCCGGCGCCGGCCGGCCTCAAAAGTCCTTCCTATTCTGGAGAATACTTCTTTGGACGGACCAAAACTGGTCGCCTGATGTCCTGTTTTCTGGCCGCCGGCTGCCGTAATCTTGCGGCATGAGTCTGGATCGATCTGGAAAGTGGAATCCCGGTGGGGGCAGCTGGCTCGAAGTCGTGCCGGCAGTGGCCATTCAAGAGTATGCACGATCAACTGTCGCAGCCGCCCCCACCGTGACGCTCCGCTCGGGCTGGACCTGGAAACGCATCTACTGCACCCAGGGCACGCTCCAGTACCGGGATCAAACCAAAGAGACTGAGAACGGCTATCTTCATGAGCTGGAGATCCGGGGTTTTGCTCCGGATGATTCCGCCGGCAAGGCCATGCTCATCGACGAGCTGCTGCAGTACCGCCGGTTCTTGGTGCGCTTCCGGGATAATGCCGAATTGACCCGTCTGGCCGGCACGCCCGTCGAAAGTCTTTTAATGGAGATGGAGCTGGGCACCGACTCCGAAGTACCTGGCCAACGTGGCTATCAACTCAATTTTACCGGCACCCTGACCGCACCGGCCGCTTATGAATAACCGCCATTCCATTGCAATTTCCGAACTGACCTCCGGTCCCTGGCTGATTGATGCCCACGCCGGCCATTTGGCGTTTCAGACGCTGATGGAACATGGGGCCCCGGTGGACAGTGTGGTCCGGCCGGCCGAACGGAAAATGGGATTTATACCCCTGGTGGGGCTGGACCTTCCGGATCTCACCAACCAGGTGTACCTGGCACTGGGCGAGGTCCCTACGCAGGCCGGCGTGCTGGTGATCGAATACGATGGGCTGCTTTACAACTACTCTTCCCGCTGGATCGAAGCCGAGCTCCGCTGGGCAGACCGTACGCCGGAGATCCTCGGGGTGGTTTTGAAAGTTTCCGGTCCGGGCGGGCTGGAGCACGCGGCCTACCGGGTCAGCGATGCCGTAGCCGAACTGAAAAAGCCGGTGGTCATGTACTGTGACCATGGTTTGCTGGGCAGCTCCTGGTACCTGGTAGCCTGCCACTGCGACCAGATCGTGGCCAGCCGTCCGACCGATGAGATCGGGTCGATCGGTGTGTACTGCACCTTTCAGGACTGGTCGGCCGGCTATAAAAAATCCGGGGTGGTCGTCGAGGATATCTACGCCGAGCAATCCACAGAGAAAAATTTAGAGTACCGCAGGGCCAAAGACGGCGATTTTCAGCCCATGAAGGCGCTGATGACCCAGAAGGCCGAACGGTTCATTGAAGACGTAAAAAGCCGCCGTCCGGGCGTCAAAGCGACCAAAGCCGGTGATCCTTTCAAGGGGGGTCTCTTTACCGCCGACGTCGCCCTGGAGCTGGGCCTGGTTGACCAGGTCGGCACCCTGAGCGAAGCCTACGCGACTGTATTGACCCTGATGGTCGAATCTTCCCACGCACAAACCAATCCCGATACCATGTTTGGATACATGAAACTGGCGGCACTGCTGGCCGTCAAAGGGCTGACTGCCGAGCAGATCACCCAGGAACAAATCGATGCCATCAACGCCGAGCTGACGGCCAACGGCATTCAAGGACTGGCCCTCGTCAGTCAGGCTCAGTTTGCCTCCGCCGTTGAATCCGCGAATGGATCCACCGGCCTGCAGTCGCAGCTGATGGCCCAGACGACGCAACTGGCCACGATCACCGCCGAACGGGACACGCTGAAAACGCAGGTGGCCTCTTTGGAAGCGAAAGTGACCGAGCTGGGCGGTGCCCCGGGCGCCGATCCGACCAACCCCAACAAAACCGTAACTGAAACTCCGGTAGGCGAAATGACGGCCGATAAATTGATTGCCAGCCTGCCCCACAACCAGGAGTTTGCGAACCTGCCCTACCTGAAATAACCGCAACGGCGGACCGTCGCAGCCGCGGACGGCCGCAGTGGCGACGGCCGCGTGGGCGGTCCCACCGCCGTTGCGAGACCACCGCAGCCGCGGACGGCCGCAGTGGCGAACCCCCTACCCTGAATTTTAAGCAACCCTATTTCAAAACACTAATGAACGTAGCTGACATTATCACCGAGTACGGTGCCTACTACCAGGATCGGGGCCAGAACCTGGCCAGCCTGTACCAGGTCGCCCGGCAACCGTTCGTCTCCGAAGCTGCCTTTACCCCGGTGGTCACGGACGAAACGATCTGGACAGCGGCCAAATCCACGTTCACCCGCATCGTTCAACCGTTCCAGAAGGCTTTCACACCGACGGGTACGTTAAAATTCAGCCCGGTGAGCATTCAGATGTTCCACCTGAAGGCCGATACGGAAGAGTATCCGGATGACCTGGAGGCTACCTACCTGGGCTTCCTCTCCAGCGCCGATCTGCGCCGGGCCGACTGGCCGTTTATCCGCTATTACCTGGAGAAAGAGTTCTTCCCCCAGATCCAGCAGGATATGGAGCTGAACGAAATCTTCAAAGGGGTATACGCTGCCCCGACCCCGGGAACGCCCGGCCTGGTGTCGACTTCCATGAATGGTCTGAAAAAGACCATTGGTGACCACATCACCGCTGGCCGGATCACCCCCATCACCATGGGCGCGATCCCGACCTCAGACGCTGATTTCGTCACCTACCTGGAGGACTTCGGCGATCTGATCGACAAGAAGTACTGGAACGGCGCCATGCAGATCAGTATGTCTCAGGATCTGGAGCGCAAATACCAGCGCGGTCTCCTGGAGAAATACGGCAAAAACACCGTGGGCAACGAGCAGAACCTGACGGTGAAGTTCACCAACCTGACGGTGAAAGGTCTGTCCAGCCACAACGGCTCGAGCCGGATCTGGACCACGCCGAAGGCCAACGCCGTCGTGCTGAAGAAAAAGACCCAGAACACGAAGCTGGTTGACATCCAGTCCGTCGATCGCCAGGTAAAATTCCTGACCGACTTCTGGTACGGTGTCGGCTTCATTCTGCCAGAGATCGTTTTCTGCAACGACCAGGTTTAAGGTTCCCTTCGATCAAACAACCTCTGACCCATAGCAATATAGCTCGGCAACTCCTCCAGTTGCCGGGCTGCTTAGAGCCCATGGCAAACGAAACGAAAGCCGCTGAAGTGACTGTTGAGTCCCTCCAGCAAGAACTCGCCAATAAAAGCGCCGAACTGGCCGAAGCCCAGCAAATCATCGACGGTCAGGCCCAGACCATTGCCGAGCAGCAGGAGCTGCTGGACAAACTGCAGGCCAGCCCCTCGAAGGTGCCCACCTTCACGCTCGGCAAAAAGATCTACGAAGTCCATGCCCCTTCTTTCCAGGTGGGCAAGGAGACCTACACGGTCGAAGCGCTGCTGAAGGATAGGACGCTCCAGAAGGAACTGGTGCAAAAAGGCGTCGGATTTATCAACGAAAAAGTCGAAGAATAACATGGGAGGCACCTACAGCTCCATTAAAGCACTGCCGGCGGTCAACCGCATGGGTGGTACGCAGCAGAAAATCTTCCTGGCCCCTTATGACGACTTCACGACGCTGCAGAAGCCGGATTCGGCCGCTACCAATGTCGCTGATCGGTATAAGATCGCCACGGCGCACGTATTAGGTACGGGCAAAGGCTTCATTGAAGTCTATGTGACGAAGGACACCGGCGAGCTGACGATGGAAACCATCGGCGGGCCGGACCGCAACTCGTTCCTAGCGAAGGGTAAGTTCTACCACCCAGGGGAAGCCGACGAGATCGTGGCCTTCCAGAACCAGGCCAAGAACGACCGTTTCATTCTGCTGGTCCCCCTTCCGGGAACCAATGAGCTGATCCAGGTCGGCAGCGAACAGTTCCAGGTGCAGATCAAACCGTCCTACGCCACGACCACCAACGGGGGCGACGGCCGGGGTACGATGTTCGAATACGAATGTTACTGCCCGGATCTGATCAAGTATACGGCGGCTACCATTCCGATGAAACCTGCCTCGTAATGGCCCGCAAACCCCAATCCCCCGAAAGCCAGCCGCCTGGGGCTGGCTTTCGTCTTACCGGGCTGGATCCGGAGACCGAAGTGGTCTATGTGCCGCTGACCGGCCGATCCTATGTCCTCAGCGACCTGACGGCCGATGAAGCCCAGCAGTTGATAGCGCTGAAATGGCCTCACATCGAAGTCGTGGAATCGGTCGCCTGATGTCCTGTTTTTTAGTGACGGCCCGTCCCATTTTTGCAGTCTACCGCTTGAGCGGTTCCAGCAGGGTGGGTAACGATCGTCTAACGTTTATCCTCGAATAGCGGCCGGCCACACTCGGACCGCTATTTTTTTATAACAACCTAGATAGTTAACCCCCTGATGTATGCTCGAGGAAAACGTGCGCACGTGGCTCCAGCAGCCCCAGGATTATTCGGCAGGTCTGGCGCTGGTCAGGCAGGCCGGAATTCTGTCTTTCTTCACCCTCCGCTTACTGGAGCGGGGAGCGGATGCTTATACCCGAAGCCGGCTGCAGCAGGAGCTGACCGCCTGGCTGGTCGGCCGTCCGGCCTCCACTCCAGTAGGAAAGGTTACAGTGGCCCTGCCGGCCACGGAGGACCTGCTCCGTCCCCTGGAGGCAGAGTCCTATCAGCTGATGGACGAGCGCTCCGAACTGAAGGCCCACCTGAGGGCCACCCAGGAGGATGATACAGCGCTGGAAGCCCGCCGGCTGTGGGCTTACCGAATCTTGGCCATCACCCGCCAATTGGATGAGCTTTACAGCCGGATGGATTTCGCCCGGGAACACGGCTACCTGCCTCTGGAGAACGACGAGGAAGAAGTAAGTGAGACCCAGCAGCTGCTGAATCTGAGAACCTACATCAGCCGCTACCAGGGCAAGCTCCGCCGGCCGGGCCTGTCGCCCGATCAACAGCAGAAGTACCAAGCCCTGCTGGACCAGTACCGGGCGGAAAAGCAGCGGCTCGAGCGAAAGCTCACCCATCCCCTTTTGATTTAATTTCTTATGAAATCGGAATCCGAACGTTTTCAGGAGGCTTTTGACCATATCATGCGGTGGTACCGCTCGGACGGTCAGAAGCCTCTTTCTCCTCCTCTGGAGGCCCGTCGCCTGCGCTGGGTAGCCGCCCGCGAATACATCGTACTCTACAAGCCGCTCACCGACTCGGAAATCGTCAAATACCTGGCCAAAACCTACGGCATTTCCGAGCCGCAGGCCTGGCGCGATGTTCGCGACACGAAGCGGTTTTTTGCGACCATGGAAGCCGTCGACAAGGAGTTTGACAAGATCATGCTCATCGCCCAGATCAAAGACCTCCGCACGAAAGCCATCCTGCTCGAAGATTATAAAACGGCGGCTAAATGCGACGAGAACCTGATCAAACTGGGCCATTTCGACCAGCCCGGGGAAGGTGGCCCCGCCGGCAAAACCATTGTCCTGAGCATTGACTTCAACCCGGCCCGAATCGGCGCCAAACCGATCCCCAACCTTCAGCAGATGGTGGAAAAATTCATTGGCGAGCGGGCCAGGCGGGAATTGATGATCGATGATACCGATTTCGAGGCCGTATCATGAGCAATTTGATTAAGCTACCCTCCTCCTCGCTGCTTCCACCGGCGGAAGCCTTCCAGGGGGAGGCCGAAACCGATCACCGGGAGCTGCACTTTAACTACATCCAGCTGCTGTGCCTTCTCATCGGCGCCCAGCACCTGAAAGCCGTCGCCGGCCGCGGTACCGGTAAGTCTGAGGGCATCCTGGCGCCCCGGGTGCACACCCTGGTCGAGAAAATGCCCCGCTCCTCTCTGGTGGTGGTCGGCACAACCTACATTCAGCTTCTGGACCGAACGCTACCAGCACTCTGGAACGGCCTGCACAAGCTGGGCTACGAGCGGGACGTCGACTATTGGGTCCGGCGTTTTCCGGATAAAAAACTCAAGCTGGAGCTGCCCTACAACTGCCCGCTGGATCCCCAGCATGCCATCTTCATCCGAAACGGCAATACGGTGACCGCCCTTCGCCTTGTGGGTCAGGACCGGCCCGGTACCGCCAACGGTCTTTCGGTCAATGCCATCCTGGGCGATGAGGCCAAATTCCTCAATAAAGAAAAGCTGGATTCCGAGGTCATGGCCATCAACCGGGGCGATAATGAACGCTTTGGCGAGATCGCTGAGCACCACTCGACGACGTTTACTACGGATATGCCCACCAGCCGGGATGCCCGGTGGATTCTGGAAGATGAAACCGAATGCCTGAAACCGCATCACCAGAAGGCCATCCGGCTGATCCTGGCCGTCCAGCTCCAGATCTACACCGAAAAGCAGAAGCTGCAGCGCCGGCCAGGCAATCAGTCGGCCATCGCCCGGATCCGTCAATACGAACGGATGCTCAACGAACTGAGAAAGGGCTTGGTACATTTTGCCGAGGCCTCCTCTTTTGCCAACGTGCACGCCCTGGGTCTGCAGTACTTCAGGCAGCTCTACCGGACGCTCAACCCGGCTACCTGGAACGCCAACGTCCTCAACAACCGGGTGCGGGGGGTAAAAAACGGCTTCTACCCTCACCTCCAGGGCACTAAGCACTACTACGACAGCATCGACTATGCCTATGTGGATAGCGTTGATTTTGGCGTGAAGGGCTTCAATGACTGCCGGAAGGATGGCGATATAGACCCTAATCAACCCCTGACGATCGGGATGGACTATGGCTCCTCGTTCAACTGTATGGTGGTAGGCCAGCGAGTTGGGAATGAGGTGCGGTACCAGAAGATCTTTTATGCCGATGGTAACTATAAGATCCATCACGTGGTCCGCCAGTTTACCACCTACTACCGCTACTTCTACCGGAAGGAAGTGACCTACGTTTACAACCATACGGCGATCGGTACCGATGGGAAGAGCGATATTACCTATGCCAGTGAGGTGATCGATACCCTGGAGAAGGAAGGCTGGAGCGTGCGCCAGGTGTATACCGGGCAGACCGAATCGCACATGTCCCGGTACCTGGCCTGGAACATCGCCCTGTCGGAAGAGGATGACCGCTTCCCCCGCCAGCGCTTCAACCGGGAGAACACCCGGGTGCTGGTCGACGCCATGCATGATGCCGGCACCAAGGAAGGCAGTAAGGGCTTCCGGAAGGATAAGAATGCCGAGCGGGATCCGGACGTCGACCAGAGTACGACGACCCACCTGACCGATGCTGCCGATGAGGTGTTCTACTACCTAACCATTACTGAGCTAGGCATCGAGGATCTGTTGCCTTTGGCATTCAGTCAATAAGTATTTTACATACAAATAGTTTTTTCTAGAAATTCTCTTCTCTGCATGCGGTTTATTTAAAAAGTTCTCAATTTTTTTACTAAAATACCCTTTACAGTATTTTTTAATCAATTTAGAAAAAATAAAATGTCTTGCACAACCAAATAACATGAAAATCACAGAAGCTTTAATTAAAGCAATCAAAGAAAGGCAAGAAAAATTAACAGAAACTGACCAACTTAATGAAAATATTATAGACGCAGTTAACTTAATAAATCAAGAGCTCTTAAAACAAGGAATAAGGAGTACCATCAATAAAGACGACATTGAATTTAGCCCCGAATTCTTATGGGAAAAAACCTACTTTTCATGGGATCCTAAATTAAAAAGGAATTTAATTCTAAGGAAAAGAAATTTAAGCAATATTATCTTCAATCACTATTATCCTAGTCCTTCAAATACCACATTTTATCATTTTACAAGCTTAAAAAATTTTGAAAGCATTGTTAAAAATAAAGAATTGTGGCTTTTCAACTTATTAAAACGATTTAACCAAGGAGAATTTCGGTATTTCTATAAAGATCATGGGCTAACAGGCTATAAGATAAACTCTGACATTGATGGAGTTATAATGGAGGAGTCGCTAATGAGTAAAGCTTTCTACATTTCATTCGCAAGGTCTTCATCAATTAAAATTGATGAAGAGGAAGATTTATGGACTAGCTTTGGTGAAAGTGGCCATGGAGTAAGAATAGAGTTTGATATTGTTCCAAAAATATCTGATTTCAGAAACATATTTTATAAAGATGACAAAACACCGATAAAAGATCTCTTAATCAATAAGCTATCAAAAAAGATCAAGAAAAAGTTCAAACGTAACTTTATGATTTCTGGAATATCAAAAATTGGAGGTTTCTATTTACATAGTGACTTAAAAATAGAAAATGAAACAAGGCTACTAATAAAAGAGTACTCAGACGAATACGAATTCAACTTTACAAAATTTCCTAGTATTGGAAAAGTAAAATATATTAAGCTAAGGTTTGACTCTGATTATGCTGAAATTAAAATAAATTCAGTTCAGCCTGGCATTTACTGTAATGAAGATAAAGTGAGAGAAGTTTTTGAAAAGTATCCTTTAGCATATAATCCTAGCATAGTAAATAAGCCAAACTTCTAAACTCGAAAACAAAAATGTTACAATTCCAATATTAGCTTCATTCAACTGTTGCTTCTTCACAATATGATGTTATAGTTATGAACTCTAACGAAAGAATTTATTTAGATGAGGCAGGAAATACTGGCCAAGATTTGTTAAATCGAGATCAGAAAGTGTTTGTATTAGCTTCAAATAACTTTTCTACTAATAAATGCGATGAAATTGTCTCATTATTTAAGAGCACCTCAGAACTTCATTTTTACAATTTGAAATCCAGTAAAGCAGGTCGAGAAGCACTTATAAATTTTTTAAATCATTATTTAATCAGTGAGGAAAACATCTTCAACGTAGTAACAAACAAAGAATACAGCGTTGTTGGGCAGATTGTGGACCTCCTCATTGAGCATGTTATGCATAAAAAAGGCATTGATATTTATCAACACGGATATAACATAACATTAACTAATTTCATTTATTACGCTATAAAAAATTTTTGGACATATGATATGGTCTATTATTTCTTATCAGATTTTATCAAAATGATTAGATTAAAATCAAAGGAAAGTATAAAAAAGTTTTTTATGACCGTATTGGAGCTAGACGCAGTCTCAAAAAGAAACTTCTTTCTTAAGCCGATTTTAGAAAGCCAAAGTTACATAAATGATATTTTAGAACCAGTAGATAAGTTTTCGATTGATTTAACACTGCCAAGTTTTTACGTAATTTGCGATTATTGGTATAAAAAGATGAAAAATAAATTAATTATTATTCAAGACGATTCTCACCAAATGAAGCATTATAATGAAATAATTGATTTTACAATAGGCATGGACACTGAAATTACTGAAGTTGGATACGGCGAAAAGAAAATGACGTTCCCAACACAGATTGACAAACTTCAAATGGCAGACTCCAAAAGCAATAAAGGTGTTCAGATTTCAGACATTATTGCTAGTTCTATTGCTTTTGTGTTTAATAATAAAAACCAAAAACAAGAAAAATTTGTAAACGAAATAAAAGAATCAAAGTTATTTAATTTAAGCAATAACCATATAATATGGCCTCAAGCCATATTTACCCCAGAAGAACTTAGTCTCAATTTAAATTATGGAGAGAACATATTAGACTTTCTTGCTCAGCAAAAGCAAAAGTGGGCTGGGAGAAGTAAGTAAACTACAGGACCATTTTAATATTTTTTTAATTTAAGTGGCTAGCTTCAAATTTTATTAAAATTAATAGAATACTTTATACAGTCTAATGAAGCCTCAAATTGAATTTTTAATTTCGACTATTATTTTCATATACCGTGCATTCGGAATATTTTGCAATTGCACCGGCCGGTAGTGCGTGGCGGGGTTTTCTCTGAGGAACAGATGACCATTTTGAAAAATATTCAGAAAATTTTGCTGTTTATCAGACAATTACGCCCAAAATGTTGATAATTACGGTGAAAAAACGCTCTGCCCAAACGGCCTCCCGCGCGGTGCAATTGTTCACAGACTGAGCGAGTTAGGTCCCAAAACCGAAATTCCGGAAAATCCGACATTGACCACTTTAAATTCCAGGAATTCCGGGAATTTAGACAAAGCCCCCCTCCCCAACCCCCTGGGCAACCTGGTCGCCTGATGTCCTGTTTTCCTCGCGCCTGACGCTGCAATTTGCCGCCTGAAAATCCCCCGAACCGGGCCGGCATGAATCGTTCCGATGACCATGTAACACACACCACCACGCTGCGAATGCTTTCCTGGCGGGAAGCGCTGGCCATTCTCGAAAGATGCGATGCGAAAGGGGGGGCCCGCCCCTTTTCCATCACCTTTTGCACGGCCAATCCCGAGAAGAAAACGGGTGGTGAGATCATCCACTACGACAAAGCCATCTGGCACGTGCGCGGGGGCCGGGTGAAACCCCGGGCAAAAGAAGCCGTCACGGCCGAAACCAAGGGATCCTCCACCGGCCGCTGGTCCCGAAGGATCCGGGCCGTCGACAGTGACCAGATCCGGCGGGTGCATGTGCACCTGATCCTTGAAATTAACGGCCAGCCCATCAAATGAGTCAGATCCAGTTTAACGAAAACGAAAACGTCGCCTTCCTGCCGGCCGTGCAGGCAGTGGTCAACCTTCCGGGCCTGGCGCTGGCCGCCGGATCGGGCCGGTCCACGGCGGGTGGCGTGATCGGCGCCCTGCCCTCTGAGCCGGTCCGGCAAAAGGTTCAGGTCCCCGGCGATGAGCGGATCGCTTACTGGGGCGATGGCAACGATTTCCCCCAGCAGGTCATCGCCCGGGCCTCTAAAAACACGGTCATCCCAGCCACGCTGAGCAAAAAAGCGGCCCTGTGGATTGGCGGAGGCGTGTTTGCCGCGGCTGATGAGACCTCCCAGCAGCCGGTAAAAGACCCCGATATTCAGGCGTTTATGAGCAATATCACCACCAAGCGGTATCTGCTGGAGACGGCGCTCGATATTGCCTGGTTTGTCAACGCCTTCCCTGAATTCATCCTCTCGAAAAACCGGGAGAAGATCGTCCAGCTGCACGCCAACGAAACGGCCTACTGCCGCTGGGGCCGCATGGACGAGAAAAACGGGGAGATGGACCGCGTCTACCTGAATGCCAACTGGCCCCAGGCGACGGCCACCGACCCGGAAACCATTTCGCTGCCCTGCATTAACCCCTACCGGTTCGACCGGGTGAACTGGGTGCGCGGCCGCAAGGACTTTAAATTCATCTACCCGCTCTCCTACCCTTCCCCAGGCAAATCCTATTACCAGCTGGCCAACTGGGACAGTGCCCGCTCGGGAGGCTGGCTCGACGTGCTCGAAGCCATCCCCCAGTTCAAGAAGTACGCCATGGAAAACCAGATGTCGATCAAATATCACATTGAAGTGCCCCAGGAATACTGGTCGACGGTGTACGGTGAGCGCTGGAAAACGGCCAACTACGAGGGAAAACGGGCCATCCGGGACGAGTTCCTGACGAGTCTGATGGACCGGCTGACCAACGTCAAAAATGCCCACAAAGGCATTATTACCGACAAGTGGTTTGACATTAAAACCCAGCAGTGGCAGACGATCGTCATCAATGTGCTCGACGACAAGCACATGGAGGGCAAATACAATGAGGATTACACGGAGGGGAATGCCAACCTCTTCTACGCCCTGGAGTACGACCCGACCATGTCGGGTTTCGCCGGCGGGTCCAAGATGGGCAGCCGCTCGGGCGGCTCCGACAAGCGGGAAGCCTTCTGGATCTTCCTCAGTCAGTCGAAACCCTACCGGGACCGGATTATTGAGCCATTTGATTTTGTGGCCGAATACAACGGCTGGAAACAGCGCTGGCCGGAGCTGACCTTCAAGTTCCGCGATACACTGCTGACGACGCTGGACACGGGCCATTCCACCGCAGATGTAAACACGCCGGCGTCATGAAACTGATCTTCAAAGACCTCGAGACCCTAAGGAAAGTGGTCGCCGTCAACGCCGATCTTTCCTTTGAGAACCTGGCGCCCTATCTGCACAGCGCCCAGCTGTTCGTCGCCCGTTTTGTGGGGGAAGCCCTCGTCGACGGCCTGGCCACGGCCGTCTTTTCCAATGCGAATCTGAACCAGGTGCAGCAGGCCCTCTGGGACCGGATCAGAGTGCCGGTAGCCAACCTGGCCACGGCCAAATACGCCCGCTTCAAAAACGTGATGATCACCGACGCCGGCGTGCTGCGCACTTCTTCCGAGCAGCAGAAAGACGCTTTTGAATGGCAGCTCAGTCAGGCCCTGGCGCAGCTGCAGGAGGAAGCCTGGCAGGGCCTGGAATACCTTCTGCGGTTTCTGGAAGAGAAAAAGGCGGATTATCCGGCCTATACGGACTCGGCCGAATACGCCACCCACCAGGCGTCCCTGATCCGATCGGCCCAGGTCTTCAGCCGGTATTACTTCATTGCCGACAGCCGGCTGACCTTCTGGAGCCTGCAGTCGTGCCTGAGGGCCGCCGAGGCCCGGGTGATCCGGCCGCTGCTCGGTAGCGTTTATGCTACCCTGCTGGCGGAGGCCAACCTGTCGGATGAGCAGACGCTCCAGCTGGACGGCGCCCGCCGGGCCCTGGCCTATGAGACCATCAGCCGGGCGCTGCGCGAACGGATTGTGGAGGTCACCGACGCGGGCGTGCAGGTCAACGCCATCAGCCAGTATACGCTCAGCCGGCACCAGACGCCGGCCTCCGACATCCGGCTGCAGCAGACGCTGGCATACATCGACCAGCAGGCGGCTGCCGCCCTGGCCGATCTGGCCGGTACCCTCACCGATCCCACCACACCTGGCAGCGGCCTGGGCGTGCAGGGGGATAAAATCATCGCTTTTTAACCACCCGATATTCTGCGATTTCGCAGGATTTATCCTTGCACCAAACCGCCCAACTGCCAATAAGGTAAACTGTATGCGCATCAAACCTACGAAAGCGGAAGCCCTGTGCCTGGTGATCGGCCTGGTGATCGGCACAGTGGCCTGGCTTCTGCTGCGGCCCCGCAGAACAGCGACCCCTGCCATTACAGTGGTGGTCCCTTACGACGCCCACCGCGACAGCCTGATTCTGAAAGGAGACTCCTCGAGCCGGGCCGTCACAATCATTCAACAACGTACCCATCAAACCCTGAAAACGTATGAAGCCACGCGTCATCGCTTTGATTCTCTTACCGTTCATCTGCCTTAGTCTCTCGCTTCAGGCCCAGACGGCGGACGTTCTGCTCCTGAAAAAAGGAGCCCCTTTTCCCTTTGCCAGCGGGGCCGCCCTGGATCAGCGGGTGTATGATCAGGTGAAAGCCAAGCTGGCCGCGGCCGAGCAGCTGCGCATCGATGGCGAGAAAGCCATTGCCGACCTGAAGCTACAGATTACAGCGCTGGAAACGGCCCTGAAGGACAAACAGGCGATCATCGAATATGATGCCCAGTCCTACCGGGAGCTGTATCAAAAATACGCGGTGGCCACCGAAGCCCTGAAGGCCGCCGACCACCAGGTGCAGCAGACTACCGACGTCATCGAGCGGGTCAAAGCATTGCTACCCCGCAAGCTCCGGAAACGGTCGCTGACGGCTCCGGAAATCGCCCTTTCCCTAGAAGAAATGGCCGAAAAGCTTCGAAAACGCCCGCTGAAATGGGGACTGGCCGGCGCCCTGCTCGGCGCCATCGGCGCCCTGGTCATCGCCCTTTAACCCCTTTTACCGCTATGAATATGAACGTGCTGATTTCCAGCTTCCCCTATATCACCCTAGGCCTGGGCCTGACGCTGTTTCTGACCTGGCTTTACAGCAGCTTCCAGGGGCGCATTGCCCGTTTTGTGGCCCCGGTGATCCAGTTTCTGGCCCGCCACATCTTCGTCACCCACCTGGTGGGGCTGATCATCCTGTCGATGATCTCCCTGAGTGTGGTCATCGCTCTCAAACCGTGGGTGCTGGCCACCGATCCCAGCGCCCGACCCTACGACGAGACGCTGCTGCAGAAGGTGCCGTTGACGCTGGCCTGCCTGATGATCCTCTGCCCGGTGGCGCTGCTGATCATCCGCATCACCATGCCGGGCCAGTACGACTACCTGAATTTTTCCAACAAGGACCTGGGTCCCGACCACGACTTCAAACAGCTGACCCCATGCCAACGACTGCTCATCGCCTTGGGCTTTTACTGCTTTATCTTATTCCTGGGAGTACAGCTCTTTACGGGCAGCCTGTAAACCAGGCCCTCTACCGGGAACGGACGGTGGCCGTCGCCCGCCAATACCTTTCGGTGCGTGAGCTGACGAGGCGCAACGATCACCCGGCTATCCAGACCTTCTGGACGCTCATCCACCCGGCCTACTACCGCAGCCGCCCGCCCTGGTGCGCAGCCTTCGTGTATTTCTGCCTCCGCTCGGCGGGTCTGCGCCCTCCGGTGAAAACACCGGCGCTGGCGGCAGCCTGGTACCGAAAATCGCTGACCGTCTGGACGTACAATCCCCATGGCAACCAGCGCCGGGGGGCCGAACCGCCTAAAGCGTCCCTGGTGCTCTACCAGTTTAAAACGGCCGGCGGCTACCGCATCGGCCACGTCGGCCTGCTGGCCGATCAGCGCCGAAAGGCCACCGATGATTTTATGGTGCTGGAGGGAAACACCTCGGCCGCCGGTGCCGTGGAGCTCACCGAGCGCGACCGGGAAGGCAACGGCGTCTATCTCAAACGCCGATCCCCCCGCTCCATTTACGCCATTGTCGACTGGATCCCTATCAGTATGCCATGAACACCATCGACCTGCGTCTGCCGGCCAAGGCCCCCGTACACTTTCAGGGGCCTTCCGAATGGAACGAAGTGACTCCCCGCCAATGGCTGCAATGGGTGCGCTGGCAGACGGACCTGGAAGGAGCTATGGCCGGCCGCTTCCTGCTGCTGCAGCTGTGGTTTGGTCTGAAGTTTCGCACCCTCAGGCTGCTGGATGAAGCCCAGCAGCTGCGGCTTCTGGAGCTGCTGGACTGGACCGATCGCCACCCTTCCCGCTGGATGCTGCCCGTGATCTGGATCCGCGGCCGGCGCTGGGTTGGCCCGGGGGATCAGCTGGAGCACCTGACCTTCGGGGAGTTCGTCTTTGCCGAGGCCGCCCGCACCCGCTACCAGGCTGCTCCCAGTCGGGAAGACCTCGAGGAGCTGGCGGCCATTCTCTACCGGCCGGCCCGCTGGCCCTGGCAACACCCGGGCGAAGGGGGCCGCAGCCGCTTTGACCGCCACCAGCTGGAGGGCCATAGAGGCCGGATGGCCGCTCTTCCAGCGGCCATCCTGAAGGGAACGCTGATCAACTACCTAGGGGCTCTCGAGCAGCTGCCCCGGGCCTTCCCGCACCTATACAAGGGGAGCGGTTCAAGTGATCAAACCTCTGGCAGCTGGCTGGATGTGGGCCTGCAGATGGCCCGGCAGACCACCGCCTTCGGCTCCTACCACCAGCTGGAGAACACCAACCTCTACCTGGTGCTGACCACGCTGGATGCCATGCTGAAAGAGAATGAAGATCTGGAGCGCAAACTGAAAGAGAGATGAGCAGCCTGGAAGAATTTTATGAAGCCTACGGCCAGAGCCTGGCCACGCGCCTGGCCTCGATTGGCCACACCGAGCCCAAGCCCCGGTTCATCTTCGTTGACGAAATGGGCCAACCCGATGAGCTGATCCGGGCTACCACCAGCAAGCTGAAGGAGAAAACCAACGTGCTGGTCTGGGAGGCCTTCACCGAGCGGCTGGGCGACGGCCGGCGCGATAACTACCACACCCGGGTGATGGGCAGCCTGGCGGTCCTGCGCAAGGAAGGCACCGACACGGGTAGCCAGAAAACCGCCATCCGGATGGGCCGGCAGACGGCCCTGAAGGTGATGGCCCTGATGCTGCAGGACACGCTTGATGGGGAGCTGGCCCAGGAGGGCATCCAGCTACAGTTTGACGGCCAGGACGGGGAGAAAATCCGCCTGGCCAGCGGCTGGTGCGGATGGGGCTACACCTTCGACTGGCTGGTGGGGCTGGACCTGACCTTAACCGAGTCGGATCTGGTCGCCTGATGTCCTGTTTTTCGGCCGGGGGATGCCCGAATTTCGGGGCATGGTGACCATCCTGCAACAACCCGACGATGTAGCTCTGAGCAAAGGCGGCAGGCTGGAGTATGTCTTCAGCGGCAACGGCCGCTTTGTCCATACCGGCGTCAAGGGAACCAACGCCATTCTGTTCAAAGGCCCCGTCCTGGAAGGCGACGTGATCAACCTGTTCTGGAAGGGCCGCAACCTGAAAATGGTGGCCCGCGAGAACCCGGTAGAAACGAATGAATTTCCGACCGGCGCCGGCGACAAAGCCTACACCCAGACGATCCTGCCCTATTTCCGGGACTTCTACCCCATCGAGCAGGATTTTGACGTAACGGTTCCGGAAGAAGCGGTTCTGATTGGGCTGAATTTTCTGGCCAAACGGCCCGGCCCGCCCTACAACCTTTCCCCCTACCTGTTCGGAAATATTGAAATACCGTCCCCGGTGCTTCTGGGGGTCAACGAAGAGGTGCGGCCCCGCTACAGCGTCTATGTGGAGCTGTGGGCCAAACGGGGCGACGATACCGCCTTTAAACGCCTGTCGGGAACGCCCCTGGAGACCGACGCCCAGGGCCGGGCCACCTACGATCCGGCCACCACCCTGCACAGCTACCTGACGGCCGACCTGCCGCTCTGGAACGCGCACACCGCCCAGGCGTCGGTGAAGTCCAGGGCCGAATACTACGTCCGCTACGCGGAGGCCTGGGGCGAACCGCTGGCGATCGGCCGGCTGACTAAACACACCACCAATCGGGTGCACCTGGGCGGTATGCCCTACGAGCAGCTGGGCCGCTTTGAGCTGGCCGATTTTGTCGCCGGCAGCGATGGGCTGCAGCGGGCGCTGCGCATTGGCCCTACCACCCGCTACATCCGTTTCGACGAGCCGCAGTACCTGACCTTTCTGAACCTGAAGGGTGCGCTGACAGGCGCCCGCCTGGAGGTCGTTCTCAAGCTGGACGACAACTCGTCGATTGCCTTAACAAAGCACGAGCTGGCCACCCTGGCCACCCACGATAAAATCACCTTTCCGGTGGGTCCCCAGCAGGTGGGCATCCCCGCCGTACTGGCCGACGCACCCGGACGAACGCTGAAGGAATATACCGTCCAGCTGAAGACGCAGGATGGCGAGGCCCATTCGATCCTCTACCGCTACGTGGTCGACTACCGGTACCGGTCTTTTATCCGGCATTTTGCCTACATCAACAGCCTTGGGTCACTGGATACGCTGACGACCTACGGCCAGGGCAGCCCCGAGCTGGACCTGTTCCATGAGCAGGCCGAGCGGCACCTGCTGCCTTCGGCCTACGAGCTGACCGATGGGCAGTTTGTCGAATACGATACGGCCATCCAGCAGCGGGTGGAGGTCACCTCGGGCTGGCGCACCGACGCCGAGCTCCGGCTGTGGAAGGATTTTTACCGGGCGGAAAGCCGCTGGCGGCTGTTTTCGGCCAAGGCCCTGCCCATCGCCCTGATCTCCAAGTCGATCAAAGAGAAGAAGGATGATGATACCAACTTCGCCCACCGCTTCGAGTATACCTATCGCTACAAGGACGAGTTCACCTACGATCCGGCCGATGAGGTGGAACCGCCACCCCCGCCAGGGCTGCTGCCCGCCGGCACGGTGGTCATCTCCCCGACCTCACCGACGACCAACAACCGGGATGACTCGGTTCCGGAGGTCGTCCGCACCATCGGTTCCCAGAAAATGCTGGACTGGGACCAGGCCCACGCCTGGGGCGATCATGCCTCTCAGGGCTATCTGACGCAACAATCCGGCTCCGATGTCTTTGCCGGCAAAACTCATAGCCACAGCTACTCGGAGCTGGCGGATAAACCAGGCCTGAATCAATTGGAAAATCTGAATGCGCCGGATAAGACACCGGAGATTAAGACCGTCAAGCTGGCCAGCCCGAAGGCGGCCCAGTCGGTCGTCGAAATCCTCCTGAGAAATACAGAAACGGGAGAGATCGAAAAAGCGTCAGCGGCCCAGCTGAAGGCCGCCCTGGGCATCGTGGGGGGCGGCACCGGTGGAGGCCAGGAGCCCGAGGGCATCCTGTTTACCTTCACGGATGCCCCTTTCGGCCATACGTTTACCCACAACCTGGGCACGCTGTCGGTAAGCGGCAAAGTCTTTAACGAGTTCGGATCCGAGGTAAAAACAGCCTGGATCGAGCCCATCAGCGAAACGCAGGCCGCCCTGCGGTTCTACACCGAGGCCAACGGCCAGTACGGAACGCTGACGGGCAGCGCCCGCATCTGGGAAACCCAGGAGGAGATTCCCGACGATCCGGGCGGGGAAGAGCCGCCCCCGCCCACGCCGGTCAATTTCATCAAGGCTGAATGGCTGGCCACCGGCGAAGCGGGCTACCCGTTGAACCTGCGGACCTTTCTGTCAGCGCAGCCGGCCGAAGGCTGGGAATACAAGTGGGCCACGACGTCGACCTGGGCAGCCATGGCGCTGCAGTCGGGAACCGAATGGTACTACTACATCCCTTCGCCCTCGTTCCTGCAGCCGGGCACGCAGCCCCGCCAGCTGGACATGCGCCGGGGCGGCACCAGCGAGATCATTTCGGTGATCGTGCCTCCGGGCCTGCCGGACGATGAGGACTTCTGGCACGAGCTCCTCCGGGGCACGACGACGCCCATTCCGGAAACGGCGGTGGAGACGACCATCAAGCCGGCCGCCCTGCAGAAGGTAGGGCACTCCAGGGCCGCTTCCCGCGATACCTCCTGGTGGTATGCCGCCCAGGGGCTGGTCAAAACCATGCTCGTGGCCGTCGACAATGCCGGCACCCCGCTGGCCAGCCAACCCTTCGGCAACGGCTGGAAGGGGGGACTTTTCTACGATACCGAGCCGGAGATCTACGATTCGACCGATCCCTGGGAGCGCGTCTGGCGCAACAACCCCACGGCTGCCGGCGTCAACGGACTGACCACCGGCCTGAAGGTCATCCAGAAGATCTGGCTGGCGGCCGAGCCCAATGTGATCTTCGTCACGCCGGCTTACACAATTACCGCCAGCACGGCCGGCATCGTGGAAAATTCCCTGGTGGTCCAGCAGCCCGACCCGGACCCGGATCCGGGACCGATCGACCCCAATCTGCCGGTGGAAGGACGCCTGCAGGTGGGCATCGAGCCGCTGAGCCGCGATTACCTCAACGTGGAGCTGAAGTCCTTTACCAACGGCAAGGCGGTGCTCCGGGATAAGACGGAAACCGGACCCCGGCAGGGTATTCTGTACACGGCCAACGGGCAGATCATCGCCAACCTGGAGAACCTGTCCTGGGAAACGTACATGCCCATTTTTATTCAGAAGCACTCCCTGAATATGAATTACAACACCCTGGCCGACCAGATGGCCTACGGCTATTTCCACGACCAGATGTCGGTCATAATTTACTAAGCGATGATTGTCAAACGAGTCGTCCTACCGAAACTCAAATACGGACAGAACACCGAGTATGTCCGCACCCAGCCAGGGCTGACGGGCTTTCCCGACAACCGGTTTATCGTCATCACTCCGCGGGAAGATATTCCCAACGAGACCTACATCAACAAGGGCATCGACGGGCTGATCCTCAACGGCGGGGTCAATCCGGTAGACACGCCCTTTGCCAACCGATCGGTCTGTATGGGCAACGGCTGGATCAAGGACCGCGCCCAGTCGGTGCTCGGGGGCAAGCACATTGGGGACTTTACCGAAACCGAGTGCCGGCAGGCCGTGCAGAACTACCTGAACAACGGCCGATCGGGCGGGTATAAGTACCTCACCGGCCAGATGTACGAGGCCTACGGCGGTGCCGAGGCCTGGCGGCTCATCGCCGGCAGCAACCAGGACCGCTGGATCTATTCCGAGATCCAGAACGTGATCGGCGCCCAGGGCGGCCTGTGCTTTGGGGATTACGACGGTCACATGCTGCTGATGCGGTTCGACGATTATTCGAACCCCAACATGCACCGCAGCAGCTGGGGCAACCCCGCCCAGTCGCTCATCACCGCCAAAAGCGCCACACCCTTCAACAACTGCTTTTTTACGTCGGCCAACCCGGCCTGGCAATACCGCCATGGGCTGATCAACACCTACAACCACTGGCCGCTGAATCCGAGAAACTTCGTGTTTTCGCACATCGCCGGCTTTCACTTCGATGCCCAGGCGAAGATTGCTGTGGGCACCAACCGGAAAACCTGCGCATTCGGATGGGCCTCGGAAGCCCAGTTTACCGACTACCTGCAGAAGTTTCAGTATAAGCTGCCGCTGACGGGGGGCTACTACGAAAGCTGGCACTTTGCCAACTACTCCTTCGCCCTGAAGGTGATGATCGACTTTCTGTCGTATCTGATGCTCGACGGCGGGGTGATCAACTGGCAGTCGGAAAACCGTTACGGCAACAACCCCGAGGTAATCCCCTCCAACGGCGTGCAGGACGGCCGCCAGCACCGCTATTACGGCTCGGGCAACCCGGTGCGGGGGGTCAACCAGAGCGCCTATGATCCGAGCAAGACCTACGCCTTCCCCGTGCGGCCGATCGGTTTTGAAGATGCCCAGTGGATTGCCGCCGACTGGTACGCCCAGGCGGTGGCCTGGGCCGGCCAGGCCTACACCCACCCCCGCCAGACGGTCGGCTCCTCCAGCATCGAGGTCACGCCCACCTACCTGTTGGATGCTCACCTGGACGGCAAGTGGCTCTCGTTCATGGGCGGCCAGGGCAACCGGCGGTGGGTGTTCACCCTGAACCTGGCCGACCAGGGCACCTGGTCGACGCCGACGTTCAACCTCTCCGGAGGCAGTCTGACCCGTGAGCTGAATCACGGTACCCCCTACCTGTTTTTAATCGAACTGTAAACAACCCCATGAAAAAGACGCTGCTGCTGCTGACGGCCTACCTCTGCTTCCTTACCGCTTTCGCCCAGGAGCCGGTCGATCCGGTCTTTGTGCCGGCCGATACGCTGACTCCGCCCCGGCTGCTGCCGGCCCAGCCGGGCCACCTGCAGGAGCTCCGCCGGGATACGCTGGGCAATACCTACCTGATGAACAAGGCCAAAAAGCCGGTGCAGGTCTCGGCCGTGAGCATCTCCCAGAAAAGCCAGTTCAAACGCCAGTACGCGCCGGAGGTGATCTATAAGGGCCAGCTCTTTGAGCGCAAGGCCGGCACGGTGACGGCCGCCACGCCAGGTTATGATTACGCCATTTTCCCGGCGCAGACGGGCTATTATTACGAAATCATCGTCCAGGAGGGCATCAGCGTCAAAGTCTTCGGGGCGCTGGGTATCGACGGCCCGGATTATACCACGAATCTGGCTAAAGCCCGGGCTTACGCCGAATACCGGAAACTGGCCCTGCTGATCCCCGCCGGCGTGTTTCGCTTCGCCGGCCTGACGCTGGCCGTCGACAGCCTGGTGATCCGGGGCGTGCCGCTGCGGTCCATCCTGAAGAAAACATCCACCCGGGGCAACGGTATCGACATTCACGCCAACCACTGCCGGGTGTTTGGGGTGACCGTCGACGGCAATGCCTCGCAACTGGATGGGGGTTTCTGGGTCACCGGGATTGGCAACGACGTCGACCAGTGCCGGGCACTGAACTGCGACGCCTTCAGCTTCTGCATCAACGGCACCTACAGCAACGGAGCGGCTTTTGTCAAAATGCCGACGGCCTTCAACCGGGTGCGTAACTCGGAGGCCAAAGGCCAGAAGCGCTACCACTCCATTGGCGCCAAGGCGGCTTTTCTGGCCGGGGATTCGGCCGTGCATACGCTGTTTGAAAACGACCGGGCCATCGACTGCTTCCTTCCGGAAGCCGGCGACTATTTCGACAGTGATTGGGCCCCTTACACCCGGTTCCTGAACTGTACGGCCCAGAGTACCTCGGGACTTTCCGGAGCCTCCGGCCTGCATACGGAAGGCGAGCAGCCGTCCACCAACCACTACGTCTACATCGAGAATTTTACGGCCATCAACATGCTGCGGGGCTTTTCGTTTTCGGAAAACTCCCGGGTATCGATGACGGGTAACAACCAGGCGATCGGCTGCCAGCGGGCGCTGGTCAACTACAGCGCCTATACCTCTTCGATCTCGGGGCTGAAAGCCATCGGCTGCGGCAGCGGGATTTCCGGGCTGATTTCGGCAGTCATTGAAAATGCCAGATCCGCGACGCTGAGCAACGTGGAGGTGATCGGTACCGTGGGAGGCGCCCAGGAGCTTTTGAACTACAACGGGGCCCCGGCTAACAGTACGGAGGATCCGCTGACGATCCGCAACTCGGTCTTCAACGGGCCGGTGCGCTTTTCCAACGACAACGTGGGCAGCTATTTCGTCGACGTCTCCGGAACGGCTTTCAACAACTCCTCGGTCGACTGGTACAACAACGTGGGCCTGAGGATAACCTTCACCGGCTGCGTGTTCCGCAACACAGTCGTCAGCGGTGCCCGCGCGAAGCGGATCGAATTCAACGGCTGCCGGTTCGTCACCGCCAACAATACCCAGGTCGCCCTGAATTACCCGATTACCGACAACATCAACACCCTGGTTCGAAACAGCCATTTTGATGGGTTTAACCGGATTACCGACTGGGCCACGCTGGGACTGGGCATCACCTACGCCAACCTGGTCAACCCGCCTAAGAATCTTCCGGAAGACCGCTTTGTGCAGGGGGGTGATAATACGCGCAGCACCTACGTTTCGAGCCTCGATCAGGAGCTGCAGTCGGGTTTTTACACCGCTTCGGGAAGTGGTACGGGCTCCCCCTTCTCCCAGGCGACGCCGTACAACGTCATCAACCTGCACGAGACGAACGGGGGTACGAGCTATTTCGGTCATCCCAGCGGCTATTTCACCAACCAGATCGCCATGGACATTGCCGGCGGCCCCATGTACCGGCGCTTCCATAACGGGGGCGGCAGCTGGCAGCCCTGGCACAAGGTCCACGACAACAGCTGGTTTCCCGTCGACATTACCGCCAGTCCAGTCCTCGGGCAGACGATCCGGTTTGATGGCACCCGCTTTGTGCAGGGGAAGCTGGGAGTCACCGATCTACAGATCAGCGGAACGCCGGATGGAACAAAATTCCTCCGAGACGATGGAAGCTGGGCAGCTCCGGCCGGCGGCAGCGGAACGGGTGATATGGCCAAAGCCACCTACGATGCAAACAGCAACAACAAGGTCGACGGCGCCGAATCGGCCGACGCTGTACCCTGGACGGGCGTCACCGGCAAGCCTTCCAGCTTCACGCCCAGCGCCCACACCCACCCTCTGGCCGAGATTCAGGCCACTGGAACCCGGGATGCCACCACCTTCCTTCGGGGCGATGGCACCTTTGCCGTGCCGCCCGGCGGTGGGGGCGGCTCCTATACCGACGAGCAGGCCCAGGATGCCGCGGCCTCCCTGGTTACCAGCGGGTTTCACCTGGGGGTCAAAACCACCTACGACGACGCCCTGAACCGGCTGAGCCTGACGGCCATTACGCCCTATTACCAGGATTACCTCATCAATGGGATCGCCCTGGAAACAGCACCGCTGACTAATGCCACCACCACCGATGCCAACCTGGGCGGATCGGGCGTAGCTCTGTTTCGGGAAGTGGTAGCCCCCCTATCCGTGACCATCGACAAAGTGGCTTTTCATGTGGCCGTGGTCGGCAGCGGCCTTTCCGCCACGGCGGGAGCGAACGGGGTGGGCCTGTACGATATCAGCGGCAACCGCCTGGCCTGGGCCGACTGCCAGACGGCCTTCACCACCACCGGCTTTAAAACCGTTTCGCTGAACACGAACGTGACGCTGGTGGCCGGCAGCCGGTACCGGATCGTGGCGGTGGCCACCGGGTCGACCTCCCCCCAGTTTCGGGTGCATAGCTCGGCCAGCCTCATCAACGCCAACGTGAACACCTCGCCCTACCGGCAGTCGACGAAGGGCTCCACCACGCTGGATGCGACCTTGACCTTCGGCTCAGGCTGGACGGCGGAGACCAACTCGCGGGCCTGGATTGGTTTCACCGTCTTACCCGAATGATGGTATGGCCACACGAAGAATTTACCTGAAGGGCGTGCCGGATTGGGTGGTGGCTATGTGCATCATCCTGCTGGAGCCGCTGAAATATTTCGGCTACTCGTGCCTGTACTCCGCGGTCGGCTCCGGGGTGGCCACTCAGGGCGAACCCGTTAACGCCATGGTCCTCACGGGGGTGGCAGGCCTGATCCTGATCAGCCTGAGGGACGCTCTGAAAAAATTCGTCGAATTGTGCACCGAAATTCCCGATGATCGAAATCCGCAATCTCGAGGGTGAGACCTTACAGGTGAATCCCGGCCAGCGCCTGACCATCGAGCAGGCCAGTACGCTCATGACGGACGACGAACTTCCGGGTAGCTTCAGCTACCCGATTTCGTTTCCATTGAATGATGCAAACCGGCGGTTTCTGCAGTATGCCTACCGGCCCGATGCCCTGGAAGCCCGCATGGAGCTGCCCGTGCAGGTGCGCCTGGAAGGCCATCTCTACCGGCGCTGTACTTTCCGGTACCGGATCCAGGACGGCAAAGGCGACGGCTTTCTGAAGATCGACTCGGGAGAGCTGGGCGAGAAGCTGCGCAAGCAGACGCTGCTGGAGGCCATCCCCGATGCCATCGACCTGGGTGTGGGACTGACCATCACCAACGGCATCGCCGTGCCGGGCGCCATGAAGCTCTACGCCACGCTGGATCCGGGCCGCGAGCCATTTACCTTCTTTCCGGTGCGGAACGAGGGCTTTATGGAGCCGGTCACCGAGTTCAATTCCACCAAACTGGCCTGGTACCAGCGCCAGGATGGCATCAACGCCTACAATACGTTCAGCTCCAGCTTTGTCGTCGACACGCCCCTGAAGCTGGGCTTTCATGCCGTGCCGTTTTTCTATCTGCGCTGGGTGCTGGACCGCCTGATGCGGGGCCTGGGCTACCGGCTGGAAGGGGACTGGATCGATCTGGAGGAAACCAGTCGCCTGGTCATCTTCAACCAGACGGCGATGATGTCGGCCAGCCGGTCGGGCAGCCCTTTCCGGATTCAGGCGGGGATGCACCTGCCGGATATGACCGTT
This sequence comes from Larkinella soli, assembly GCF_003703975.1. Taxonomy (GTDB): domain Bacteria; phylum Bacteroidota; class Bacteroidia; order Cytophagales; family Spirosomataceae; genus Larkinella; species Larkinella soli. Next base: position 802,214 of record NZ_QTJY01000001.1, read on the forward strand.
TCCGATTTTTTGAGGGCCATCCGTCAGAAGTACGGGCTGACGTTTGTCTTCAACGCCCAGGCGGGCGTCTGCCGGATCCGCACCTTCGACAGCCTGCGCCGGCAGGTGGAACTCGTCGACCTGAGCCCCTACCAGCTGAAGGGCTACAGCATCGAAGACGGCGAGCAGAAGGGGTATTCCATCCTGGAGGGCATCGATGAAAAGGACAAGCTGTTTCAGAATCCGGCCGGCGAGATCCTCAAACCCCAGCCGATGGTCATCGGTGCCGGGCTGACGGAGGTGCAGCTGAAGGTAGGCTCTACGAAAATGACCACCTGGAACAGCCAGCTGGTGCCGCACGTGAATCAACCAGGCAACCTGATCGACGAGATTTATAAGGAGTCCGACCGCTACCTGGAGAACGGAAAACGCCCCTATCCGATGGCGCTGCGGCTGCTCTCCTACCGGGGCATCTTCAACAACGTGCTCAACGGTACCACCTACCCCAGCGCCAATGGGGAATACACGCAGCTGACGGGCCGCTACGGCGTCTGGCAGGGCGGCCTGCGGTCGTATTACTTCTTTCGGGACAACACCCGCAAAGCCGAGGTACGGCTGCTGCTGCCCATGGCCCAGCTGGGCAAGCTTAACCTGGATGACCGGGTGGGCCTCCGCCTTGAGGACCGAGCACTGACGCCTTTTCTGATCAACCGCTGGCAGTTCGAAGCGGCTGAATCGGATTCGGTGCTGATGCGCCTGGAGTGCCAGACGCTGCCCACGGGCGCCGAGGAGACGGCCGATTACGAGAACGACTCGTCCGGTCAGATCTATGCTACCCTGGAGATCCGGAAAGGGCCGATGCTGACGCTGCCAGGCAATGGAGGTGTATCGGTCATTGTCCAGCTGGCCGACGTGGTGGTCAAATTCTACGGCAGTGAAAACCGCAGCCCGGCCGTGGAGGTCTCGGGCCTGCCGGTGGTGCTGAGGATCTCGACGTTCTCGGGCTTTTCGGCGACCACCAACGATGTGCAGCTGACGGCCTCGGGCACCGAGTTCACACTGCTGAATGACTTTGCCATCTACCGGAAGGTGATGCGCGGGGCGGTGGTGGAATCCGAATCCTCCGCCGGATTCTTTCTGGTACCCACCGATGGTTATATCACCCTGCCATGACCTACGACGAGCTCGGTATCCACGAAAAAATCAACCTGAAGCAGGTCCTCAACACCTGGGCGTATTACGCCACCGACCATTTCCGCGATGAGCTGGATAAGAAGGTCTACCGGGTACGGGCCACGCGCAGCGGATCCCGCCGGAAGCAGAATAAAACGGCTACGGGAGCGCTGCGTCGAGCCTGGTACCATCAGGTGGGAAGTGAGCGCGTAGTGATGCAGTTTCTGCTCTACGGTCGCTTCGTCGACATGGGCGTGGGCAAAGGCACCAGCCACAACGATCGGGGTGCTTCCCGTTTGCTCCGGGAAGGATCACCCGCGGGTCCGACCCCTCGGCGGAAGCGGAAGCCCTGGTACTCCAAACGCAAAGGCTATGAGGTCAAGCGCCTGCGCGAGATCCTGGCCGAGCGCCACGTGACGGTGCCCCTCCAGGCGCTGGAAAGCATGTTAGAATTTCCCATTACCCTCACCGTATAATGGCAAACCAGAACGAAAAAGCGGTCATTGACCTGGTGATCAACGGCCGCCAGTCCGAAGCGACTCTAAAAGATATCGCGGCAGCGGCCGTGGGCGCCCGCAAGGAATTGAACCGCATGAAGGAAGCCGACGATCCGGCCGCCTATGCGGCCAAGGTCAAACAGGTGCAGGCCCTCAACGGAGCCCTGAATGATCATTCTGCCCGGATCCGCCAGGTGTCGAGTGGCTGGAAAGAGTTTATCGCCAACCCGATGGCCGTGGGTAAAACCATCCTCGGCGGGGCCGTTTTCGGGGCAGCCGCCGTGGGCCTGCAGTCGCTGGTGGGCCTGTTTCCCCAGGTGCTGGAGGGCGGTCTGAAACTGGCTGACCAGCTGGCCGATATCTCCAAAGCGACGGATATGACCGATGGCGAGGTCAAAGGGCTGAACCAGGCCCTCAAAGGGCTGGATACGCGCACGCCCACGGAGGAGCTGCGGGAAATGGCGGTGGTGGCCGGCCAGTTCGGCATTGCCAAAAACGAGGTAGCCGATTTTGTCAAGTCGGCCGACATGCTTAACGTGGCCCTGGGCGATCAGTTCGGCAGCGCCGAAGAGACGGCCGGCACGATGCTTAAGCTGCGCAACACCTTCCTGGACATCAAATTCGATAAGGTCGACCAGGACATGCTGCACATCGGAAACGCCATCAACCAGCTGGAGGCCGATGGAGCCGCCACGGCATCCGTGATGGCCGACTTTGCCAGCCGGATCGGCGGGGTCGCCATTCCCATGGGTCTCACTACGCCCCAGACGCTGGGGCTGTCGGCCGCCCTGCAGGAGATGAACGTGACGGCCGAGCGGGGATCCTCCGCCGTCGTCGACATTCTCTCCAGCATGACGAAGGCTCCGGAAAGCTTTGCCAAATACGCCCGGGGCGTCGATGGGGCCAAGATGTCGAACAAACAGTTCATCGACCTGGTCAACAAGGATCTGATGGGCGCCATGCTGGCCGTGGCCCGGGGCTTCAACACGGGCGACACCTCCGCCACCGGCATGGCTTCGAAGCTGGACGACATGAACCTGAAGGGCAACGGGGTGATGGAGATCTTCATGAAGCTGGCCAGCAACACCCAGCTGGTCACCGACAAGATTGACCTGGCGGGCAAATCCATCGACAACACCGGCTCGATCACCAATGAATTCAATAAAAAGAACAACGAGCTGGCCATCAACCTCAAGAAGATCAAGGAGTTCTTCGGGGATCTGCTGACCGGGGACGGCATTGTGGGATTTGCCGCGGGCCTGGCGGGCGCCACCGCCCGGATCCTGGGCCTGAAAGATGCCGTGGCTGAAACCAACAAAGCCTTCCAGCAGCAGCGGGAGAAAGTTCAGGCGCTGGAGAAGAACCTGGGCCCCATGCTGGACCGGCACGATGAGTTGAAGAAAAAGACGAAACTGTCAAAGGACGAGCAGGCGGAGCTGAAGAAGATCGTCGGTCAGGTGGCCGATATCGTCCCCTCGGCCGTCACCCAGTTCGATAAGTACGGCCGGGCGCTGGATATCAGCTCCAGCAAAGGGCGGGAATTTATCGAGGTGCAGAAGGAGCTGCTGAAGTTTCAGAATAAAAAGGCCATCGACGAAACGAAGGAAAGCCTGGCCGAACTCCAGCGTCAGCTGGAAGCCGGGGTGGCTCAGCGCAAAGGTGGATATATTACAGACAATAATGGGATGGGCCGATACCAGACCCGGAAGATGACCGACGAGGAGCTCCGAATTCTGGACAAAGCCAATGCGGATCTGCTGAAGAAAATTCAGGAGCGGCAGACCCTGCTAAAAGGCCTGGATGGCTCCTATCTGGATCAGCCGGTCAACCCCGGTTCGAAAAAGGTCCCCGAGGAGTCGACCGAGTTCGGAACGGCCCAGACGGCCGCTGAGAAGGAAGCTGAAAAGAAGAAGCAGAAGGCCGGCGACAAAGCCAAAAAGCAGGCGGAAAAGCAGGAAGACGAGCTCGAGCGAATGCTGACCGACGCCCGGGCCAAACACCTGGCGTCTACCGAGAATGACTTCGCTAAAGAGCAGATCCTGTTTGCCGAGAAATACACCAAAATGTTCGAGCTGGCGAGTGGTCATACCGATAAAATGACCGAGGTAACGGAGGTGATGTATGCTGAGCTGGCCGACATCGAGAAACGGGAAGCCGAGCGCCAGAAAAAGCAGAAGGAGGAGGAATACAAGCTGAAGGTGAAAGCCGCCGAGGAAGAGCTGGAGCTGTTAATGGAGGACAAACGGGCCAGGCTGGCCCTGGAGGTGGCCGAGAAAAAGATCACGCCCGAGGAGGCGCAGGTGAAAGATCTGGAGCTGGAGAAAACCTACCTGGAAGCCAAACGGCTGCTCTATGCTACGTTCTATCAGCAGCTGGCCGATCTGGGCTTTGCCGATAAGGAAAAGCAGCAGCAGATTGCTGAGGAAAAGAAAGCGGCCCTGGCCAAAATTGACCAGGATATCCAGCAGTCCGACCGGGATCACACGCTGGCCCGGGTGGATGCCAGCGAGGAAATGAAGAACCGGATGGTGCAGGCGCTGGACTATATTGCCGAGTCGGAATGGAACCTTGTCCAGACCCGGGCGGATGCAGCTGCTCAAGGGCTTTCGATTTTAGGGGGCTTTTTCAAAGAATCCTCCGGAATCCAGAAGGCCATCTTTGCTGCCGAGAAAGCGTTTGCCATTGCCTCAATCGTCGTTTCTCTGCAGAAACAGCTGGCGGCCATTCGCCTGGCGGCCGACCTGCAGGCGACCGCGGCCGCGGCAATCCCGTTTGCGGGACCGTTCCTGGCGGCCGCGGCGAAAGCCATGGGGGTTAAAAATGCGGTAGCCGCAAAGATCCAGGCTGGGATCAGCATCGCCACCATTGCTGCCCAGACGGTGCAGCAGGTGGCTATGAAAGCCGAAGGGGGGTATACGGACGTCGCGACGCTGTCGGGCGATCCAACTGGGTTTGTCAGTCGGCCGACACTGTTCAATCAGGGCCGGCGCAGTTTCATTGCCGGCGAGAAGGGCCGGGAGTTTATCATCAACGGCCGGGCGCTGCGCAATCCAGCGGTGGCCAACCTGGCCGGGGCGCTGGACATCATGCAGCGGACGGGTAACTTTTCGATGCTGCAGCAACAATCTTCGAAGCCGGCTCAGATGGTGAATCCTGTTCCGATTGAACAATTGGAAGCCATTTTAACGGAACTTCGGCTGAACCGAATGGAGCTGCAGACCAACACGGCCGCCACGAAAGACGTGGCCAACCGGCCGATTACCAACAACTACCGGATCCAGGAGGAGTACGCCAATCGGATCGGGCAAATACGGCAGGAAACGCAGATTTGATGCCTGGGGAATTTCCTATAATTGACTTACCTTTGTGGTGCTCAATTTGATGTATACGCGGGGTCAGCGCTGTCCGAAGTGGCGGTGCTGCACCCCCGTATTCATATTGTAATGATATGAATAATTCCCCCGCGTATACGGAGAATTGAGCAACGGGACCGGCAGCACCGCCGTTTTTTGTACTTGGTCTACTTTCTTATATATTAAATTTTATCCGGTGCATTCCCGTATTGCTTCCATTTCAATTTACACTCAAATTATGAGTTTTCTGCAGCCTCAATTTAAAGCTCAAACCTGAGGCCGTTAATTCATAAGTTCCGTGGTAGCCTGGAAAAAAATCTGTTTCCTTCACCAAGCCATAACCTCCTAATCTTTTTGAACAATTAATGCCAAAGCTTTCCGACGTAGCAATTTGGGCATGTTTTTGGTATCTCGGAATTAAAAAATAAAAAGCATGTAATAAACCTAGATTTTGATCGCCGAATATATTTCTAATATTATCTAAAATAATATGGTCATCTGGTTTAAGGGCTGGTAACAAATCTGCTATCGGATCATTTAATAGCATTTCATATAACTCTTCAAAAGTAAGTCCATTATATAGATTTAGAGTTGTATTATTCTTTCTAATTAATTCCCTTAATTCTGCATTTTCCTTACTTAGCCTTGTTAATTCCTCAGCCATAGGACCAGAATTCACTACATCACTTCCCTTTACCCACCCTTCAAGTTCTTTATCGTGTAAAAAGTTAGGCAATGTTTCATGAATAAAAATTTTTATATCTTTTTCGTCATCCCAAAATCTCACCATCCTTGAGCAGACTAAATCTCTAAATGCTTTTAATTCTTTTGGATTCTCTTTTTCTAAGAATTGTGTACCGCCCTTTTGCACTTTAGACTCCAAAGCTTCTTCATTTATTACAACTGAGAACAAAGGCTTATTATTTTCAACAGCGTATTCAAATTCTAACTGAGTATAGCTTTTCCCACTTTTAGGCTCAATACTTCCATACCTTCCTCCCAAAATCAAGAGGTAAACATCTGATTCATCTATCCATCTTTTTATAACCTCCATTTGGGTATCGTCTCCTGCTGTAAACAATTCCATACCTGCAGGAATATGACCTGCTGTTAGAATCGCCAACACAGCTGCCTGGCGCTCTTCTTTTAAATCTGCATAAGTTGAAGAAATAAATACTTGGAGCTTTTTTCTAGATGCCATTTTAAAATTAGGTTATTAAATAAAATCACAAATTGTGGCTAGTAATAAATTGGCTGACTGTTTGTCTGCTAACCCCAAGAATTCGGGCGATAGCAGAAAAGGAGATTTTTTTGCTTCTCAATTCTAATATGGCTGGCTCTTTTCCGGAAAGCTTAGTCTTGCTCGCTTTTCTGCCTTTTGGCCGGCCAATGTGAACACCTTCAGCCTTCTTTCGATCCAAAGCCTCTTTCGTTCGTTGGGAAATTAGTTGCCTTTCGATTTCGGCTGAAAGTCCAAAGGCAAAGGCCAGCACCTTTGAATTGATGTTGTTGCCTAATTCATACCCTTCCTTTAGAGCAATTACCCTCACGTCTAGTTCCATGCATCGGTGAAGGAGGCTCATGATCTCCATCAAGCTTCGCCCCAAACGGGACAGCTCGGTAATATAGAGTTCATCTTTAGGTTTTAATCCCAACACTAAGTTGCCCAAGGCCCGGTCGTCGACGGACCGGGTACCGGATACCGTTTCTTCTACCCACTGATCGATGTGGACCTTTCTGTTGGCCGCCGCTTTCAGGATTTCAAAGCGCTGATTGTCGGCCGTCTGTCGGTCGGTCGACACGCGGATATAGGCATAGATCATTGGATAAAGAGGAGTGTTGGTTAAAAGGTATTTGAAGATATTAATTTATACAATTTCTGCAAAAAAGTAGGGATAGTTTATGCTAACACTTTTTGATGGTAGAAAGGGGACGTTTTTTCTAGACAGTTGGCTGCATTGCTATACGGTGACAATCAGAGATATTTGGCTATGGTCACAAGGCATCTAAGGAAACGGTAATGTTTCCATGGCGATATCTTTGGAAAGGGATAATGTGGAGATCTCGAGGATTCCTTATCTTGGAACCAACAAAAATGCCTGCCCAAGTTTGGCGACATGGCAGGCATTTCTAAGAACATAAAAGGATTTGCTCTGTAAATATAATGAAGAAAAACCTACCTGTAGTGCTGCTTCAAAAAATTGAACCCCTTCTGAAAAAGTATGGTCAGTATTGTAAGCGTGTCAATGCTGATGAAATTGGGTTTTACCTTATTGATGCTGAGGCCGGCTCTCCTTTCTTTTTTCGCTGCCAGTATCAGGCAAAGGACGATACTTATTACTTAGAACGACAACCTAGAAGCGTTGATAATAATTTAAAGTCATTTGACTATGTCAAGTTGGATGCGGTAGTCCTTCAACTAGAAGAGTGGTTACAGATCCTTGATTTCTACGCAACAACACCCTCGTTCTTTGATGATCCTATTCTGAAGCGCTACGAAGAAGAATTTTATGATGAGCTGCGGTTAGATGACCCAGATGCAGACCAGGCTCCACTGGACCTAGCCAAGCAACTTTATCTAGAGAAGTATTTAGAAACAGTTATTGAAAAAGTTGAACCATACAAAACGATTGGTCCGGAAGACAAGAAACAGTTGGCCATAGAAATTGAAAAAGAGGCTCTAATATTAAAAGACAAGGTTACAGAATTAACAAAAAATCAGGTAGCTGAGCAGCTTTCTAAGATTTGGGCAAAGGCTAGGAAGCATGGCCTACCTTTTCTAAAAGAGATATTAAGGGATTTTTTTAAGGATGAAATTAAGTCTCTTTTGAATAAAGGAATAGAGGGTGGAGTGAGCATGCTTGGCCATATAGCTGATCTTCTAAATTAATAATGTCCTCCGAGTGTTCAGAAAATGGTTTGAATGTGACTTAGTTGGACACCAGATTATTGAACTAGTTCTCTGAACGCCTTTTGCCTTTCCTTGCCAGGTTTTTCTACCTCTCAGGGCAATTCAGAAAACCGGACGTTTTTTTGAACAGCTAAATTGGATATACAAATAAATTCATTACCTTACAGTTACAATTCCAAACTACCCCACAAACTCTACGCTCCCTACTCACCATCTGGAGGCTCCAACGTACCGCTCTGTCAGGTAACCTCCCCAGCACCAGATGCAAAAGCCATTTATTGTAGTCATTGATGACAATGAGACTACCCATTTTCCGGTAAGATCGGTCATCTCCCAGGTTTTTCCGGAAGCTCGTGTCGAAGCCTATCTCAGTTTCCAGTCATTTCTGAATGGTCTGGACCTCTTAACCTCCTCTCCCAGTCTTTTTATGCTGGATGTGGCCACACCGTCTTACGAATGCCAGCAGGTGATCCAGTGGTTAAAGGCAGATTCTCTTTGGAGAAAGATTCCGATTGTCATTTTTTGTGATGAAGCGGATTCCGATAATTTAATAGAGTGCTATGATTACGGAGCAGCTTCGCTGATCGAAAAAGATAAGGATTGGGGAAAATTAGGTCTTGCCCTGAGCACCACTTTAGAGTATTGGTTCCGTGCTGTCCACCTTCCCCTCCTTAGGGCAGAGGAGTTGCCCAGGTTTAAAAATTGAGAATAACCGTTCGGTTTTCTCAACTCTTTTTTGCGCCACAGTCCCGCCATCCCAATGGTGGGAGTTTGGCACATGAATTGTTACCTTCAAAATCGGCTTCTGGTTTACTCAACGCACATTTTAGGCCCCTAGCCTCCCCAATGATTCAGGGAGGCTAGGGGCTTCTTCTTTTCCCAAAATTCTTTCGGAATTCCTCGAAAATAGTAGCCAAAGTACTTGTGTGATAGTCACACAAAATATATCTTTATTACAGTAATTAAACGCAACACGACATGGTAGAAGAGAGATTAAACATTGGCAGATGACGATTGCCAGAGTGAATGCCGACTTCGAAGCCATCGACGATCTGACCCCCGAGCAGCCTAAACAAATCCGGGAGCAGTCGCTTCGGCGATCCGACGCTTCGGCGATCCGACGCTTCGGCGATCCGATGGAAATGGCCCATTGGAGCCTCGATTAGCTTACCGGAGATAAGGGAGACAAAAGAGACCTTAGCTCACCCAGGGGTTGTACCGCAGAAGCGTCAGATCGCTGAAGCGAAGCCTTTCCCCTTTTTCCATTTTCGTATGCATGCAGATGAATTGATCAAAAGAATCCTGGCCATTCAGAATGGGGAGGATGTGCAGGCGGTCTCTAAGGCCGTTGAAGAATTTATAGATATAGCAGATCTGGCCGACATTGCCCGGGTTCTGGCTCTTTTTATGGATAAGACAATTGAGACTATCAAACTAATGAATGATCGGAATGAAATTACGAAACTTAATTGAACTGCTTCGGACCGCTGATACGCCGGAGGAGATCACTGCCGTCAGCCAGGCAGTTAAAAAATTTGTCCAGGATGCCAGCCCTGAGGAGGTGGCCCTAGTGAAGCGGGCTCAGTCTGAAATGTTGGACCGGATCATTGCCGAGTCCGACATGGTCATTGAGGAAGGGAAGCGGTATCTGGCCCTGAATGGAAAACAATATAAGCTTGAAGATTGGCTGACCTCCGCTGAGTATGCTCGGAAATATGGCTTGTCCTCGGCCAATGTGGTGACCAACTGGATCATGCGGGGAGTCATTCCCCCAGAAGACATTATTGATGTGCCCGAACTGAATAACCTGAAGCTGGTTCGAAACCGGGAGTATAAGAAAACCTCTACCGAGGTCGGCGATTAATTCTGCATAATGCGTTTAATTGTTAATCAAAGCTTGGTGGTCCTACTAGCTCGCAAGTCTTGAGAGCCCAAGCAGGGAAAATGAATCCTAAACAAACCCAAAACCTCACCTTGGATTCAATAATGCTTAACAAATGGAAAAATATGATCAGTTTACAGCAGCAGAATGGCCACTGCTGATTACTTATTCTATTTTAGCGCCTAAACCAAACTATGAATTCCCTTGAGTAAGTGGACCCTTTATCTGAAAGCAATCAGCCTATTTTTTGCAGTCCAGGGATTAATGTGGGCCTTTATCGGAAGTTTTGATCCTGTTGGCATTTATGACTCTTTGATGGCCCAGGCGTTATTTCATCAGCCGGAGCTGCCGGCGCAAGCCACCAAGGTATTTCGATTTATCTTAGCCCCCTTTGGCGCCACCACTGCCGGCTATTTTGTCCTTCAATATTTTATTGCAGCCAATGCTTTTGCCAAACAGGAAAAATGGGCCTACAATGCAATTCTGTACGCTTTTTTTCTTTGGTTCATCACCGATACGACTCTGAGCTTTTACCACCAAGCCTATTTCAATATTTGGATGGCCAACATTCCAGCCCTGCTTTTAACAGCACCAGTCTTTCTGGGGACAAGAAAGTATTTTCAATAAGAGTACCCGGCAGGGTGCACCGGGCGATTTGACTAACTGGCCTTCCGGCTCAATTTCACTCCTTTGCGTTTACTGGCCCGGCTGAGCTCCTGGATTACCCGGCGCTCGTCCGGACGGCCGTAGACATCCAGACCTTTGTCGGATTTGCGGCCCAGCATGACCATTACCGCTTCCTTTGAAAGCCCCAACGAATTGAAGCACCAGTCGGTGAAGGTCTTCCGGCCGGCTTTCGTCGACAGGCCCGGCGGCAGATCCAGCTCGGCGGCAATCAGCTTCAGCCAGTCGTTCATCGTCTTATTGGCCTTCACCGGCAGCTTCTCCCAGCCGCCGTATTTTTCGACGATCTCGGCCACCTCGGCAAACTGAGGGACTCGGGCTTCCACTTCGGTTTTGATCCGTTCCTTGATCAGCCAGGGCCGCCCATCGATGCCCCGCTGGAGAGTCTGTTTGTACTGCTTGACAAAATCGATAAGATCGCCGTAGTGAAAACCGGTTCGGCAGTAAAGGATGAAGATATCCGCAACCTCCTGCATAGTCGGATTTTTGAAGCGGTGGCTTCGAAGCCTCTCAAACTGCTCAAGCGTCAGAAAGATGGGTTTCTTGTCTTTGACCCCCGGCACCTTAAAGCCATCCAGCGAATTGAAGTCTGCCAGGCCCTGGAGCTTAGCCCAGCGGGTCACCTGTTTGATGGTGATGCTGTGCTTCCGGACATAGCTATCCTCGTGGCCCAGTTTCCCACTGGGTAGGATTAGCCTCTTCATCCAGGTGCGAAAGCCATCCAGCCACTTGACATCAAAGTCCTGGACCGGCAGGTCCAGCGCCTTTTTGTGGATGAGGTAGTCGAGCAGCTTCTTCCGGCAATCGTTGTAGGCTTCAATGGTTCCGGGAGAAATGCCTGGATCTTCCCGGAGCGCCTTTAAATACATCTCGAAGGCGGTCGGCAGGGAGACCCGGGCTGGCCCGCCCAGGTACTGTCGTTTGATCTTGCCGGCGGTGATCGGCTCCCGAGATCGGTAGAGTTCATTGTAGATGGCCGCCAGCTGGTTGCGCAGGATCAGCAGCTGCTCGTTCTTAAAATAGGCCATCGGGTCTGAGGGGAGGATTTTTTCAGCCACCGGATCCCAGTCATCGAACCGGATGGTGATGCCGGTGGAGCCGATGTCCTGGCGGTCGCCAAGGACCGAAATGCGGCAATAAAGCTGGGCGTAGCCCTTACGTTTGCTTTTGTGTCGCCAAAAGCTGACTTCCATACGTTTTTGATTCATAGCACACAGGTTTGGTTTGTGTGCCAGTGGAATTAAATAGTTGATATTCAGTTGGAAAATTGGTAGTAAGCGGTAATCGGGATAAAAAGGGGGGGGTGCCATCAGGAGTGGGGCGGTGCCACCGGGAATGCCCTTGGGATGCTGAAGTGGGCGCAATTGGGAAAAAAGGCCAAAAAAAAACCCTGACGGGGTACTCGTCAGGGCATCTCGGTAAGAATATAGTCACTTAGTGCAGAGGGAGAGGGATTCGAACCCCCGGACCTGTTACAGTCAACAGTTTTCAAGACTGCCGCGATCGACCACTCCGCCATCCCTCTTTGGTGGCACAAAGGTAGAACGGATTTTCGTCCCTGTCAATATCTGAGGGTAAAATTGCCGTTTTTTTAGCGCGATTCGCGACCTTTGCCCCGCCGGTCGGGCTCCAACATCCCCCGCCCCGGCCCGTCGCCATGTGGCAGGAAACCGACAACACTCTGACCCGCACCTTTACCTTTCTCGACTTCAGCGAAGCCTTCGCCTTCATGACCCGCGTGGCCCTCATCGCCGAAAAAATGAACCACCACCCCGAGTGGACCAACGTATACAACAAAGTCACCATCCGGCTCAGCACCCACGACGCGGGCGATGTGGTGACCGGGAAGGACAGGGAACTGGCCAGTTTAATTGATGAATTGTTGAATAAATGAATGATTGAATGGTGCGCTGCCATGCTTAAAATGGCGGAGCTTATTCAATTATTCATTTATTCAACAATTCTATCACTCAACAATTCCGCATGAAGCTTTACCTCGTTCCTACGCCCATCGGCAATCTGGAGGACATTACGCTCCGGGCGGTGAATGTGCTGCGGTCGGTGGATGCGATTCTGGCGGAGGATACCCGGACGTCGGGGATTCTGCTGAAACACCTTCAGATCAGCAAACCGCTGCACAGCTACCATATTTTCAATGAACACCAGACCGTCCAGCGCGTCGTCGCCCAGCTCAAAGCAGGCAAGACGCTGGCGCTGGTGTCCGATGCCGGTACCCCCGCCATCTCCGACCCCGGTTTTCTGCTGGTGCGCGAGTGCCTCCGCAACGAAATCCCGGTCGAGTGCCTGCCCGGCCCGACTGCCTTCGTGCCGGCGCTGGTCAACTCCGGCCTGCCCGCCGACCGCTTCACGTTCGAGGGTTTTTTACCCCACAAAAAAGGCCGCCAGACGCGCCTGAGCGAGCTGGCCGAGGAGGAACGCACCATGATTTTTTATGAATCGCCCCACCGGCTGATCAAAACCCTGGAGCAGTTTGCCGCCGTCTTCGGTCCCGATCGCCCCGCCAGCGTCAGCCGCGAGCTGACCAAACTCTTTGAAGAAACCGTCCGCGGTTCGTTACAGGAAATAATTACGTACTTTGCCGATAAAACCATCAAGGGAGAAATCGTTATCTGTGTACAGGGGAAAAGCTGAACCGCCCCCACCCCCGACTCCTTTTGTCATCCCGACGCAGGAGGGACCTCGTGGCTGATTGACCGGCCACGATGAACGCTGAGCCAAAAGGTCCCTCGTTCCTCGGGATGACAAATCACCGGAGAAGACAAACAGCGTCGGATGGTTAGGGATGTCGGGATGACAAAAGCGGTGGGCAGGCAACAGGAATGATTTGACTACTGAATAAAATACGAATGAAATACCGCCTTTTAATCTTTGTAACCTTTCTCCAGCTCACCGCCCGGGCGCAGCAGCTGTCGCCCAATGTGCAGGCCAGCGTGGTGACGGTGGAGCCGGGGGAAGAACTGTACTCGTCCTTCGGGCATACCGGCCTTCGGATCTACGACCCCGCGCAGGGCATCGACCGGGTGTACAGCTATGGTACCTTCGACTTCCGGACCGATAACTTTTACGTCAAATTTCTGCAGGGCACGCTCCCCTATCTGATTTCGGTGGCCGACATGTACCGGACCGTGTATGCCTACCAGTACGAAAACCGGACGATTAAAGAACAGGTCCTGAACCTGTCGCAGGGCCAGAAACAGCGGCTTTTCGATGCGCTCGAACTGAACCTCCGGCCCGAAAACCGCGAATACCGCTACAAGTTCTTTTACGACAACTGCGCCACCCGCCCCCGCGACCGCCTGGCCCAGGCCTGCGGGGACAGCCTCCGCTGGGTGACGGCCGTCGACACGACCAAATCGTACCGCGACTGGATGAACGACTACCTCGGCCGGCACCCCTGGTCACGGATGGGCATGAACCTCGGCATCGGCTATCCCTCCGACGTCCGGACCTCGGCCTGGGAGGCCATGTACCTCCCGAACAACGTCTACGCCGAGATCGCCAAAGCCCGGATCCGGACGCCCGACGGCCGCACGATGCCGCTCACGGCGAGCAGCTCCACCGTCTTCCAGGCCCTGCCGACCGCAGGCCCCAATGCCGTTTTGGCGTTCCTGACCTCTCCGAATGTGGTCCTTGGCCTCCTGTTTGCGGTGGTCTTACTGGTCACGCAGCGACACCGCCGGAACGGGGTTCGGGGCTTCGGGCTGGACCGGGCGCTGTTTGCCTTTACCGGCGTCTGGGGCTGGCTGCTGCTGCTGCTCTGGGTCGCCACCGACCACGGCGTCACGGCCTGGAACGCGGCCATTCTGTTCATGAACCCGATGCACCTGCCGCTGATCTTCTGGGTGACGCGGCAGAAGAACCCGGCCGTCATCCGCAATTATTTTCTGATCACGGCCGTCCTGATCCTCATATTTTTCGGGTATTCGATCGTTTTCCATTACGTTTACGGTTTCACTTTCTACCTGCTGACGCTGTTGCTCCGGTCGGCTCATCACGTCCGGTTCAACCCCATCGCCGTCGGGCGGTCGGCACACGCAACTACCTGATATGGAATTACAGAGTCTGACTAAACAGCTTACCGAAATCACGAAAAAAGCCGGGGCGTTCATCCGGCAGGAAAGTCTTTCCTTCTCCCGGGAACAGATCGAGTACAAAGACTTCAACAACCTCGTGTCGTACGTCGACAAGGAAGCCGAAAAGCAACTGGTCGAGGACCTGCACAAGCTCCTGCCGGAAGCCGGTTTCATCACCGAGGAAGGTACTACGGGCCTCCAGGCGGACCGCTCCGGCCTGAACTGGATCATCGACCCCCTCGACGGTACGGCCAATTTCATCCATAAATTGCCGGTCTTTTCGGTGAGCGTCGGGCTGGCGGACGGCAAAAACCCTCTGGCCGGCGTCATCTACGATATCAATCGCGACGAATGTTACCACGCCTGGGCGGGCGGGGGCGCCTTCTGCAACCAGGACCGCATCCGGGTGTCGCCGGCCACCCGGCTCCAGGAGAGCATGGTGGCGACCGGTTTTCCGTACGCCCGCTTCGACAAGATCGACCGGTACCTTCAGATCCTGGCGTCGCTCATGCAGAAGACCCACGGCCTGCGCCGGATGGGGTCGGCGGCCATCGACCTGGCCTTCGTGGCCTGCGGGCGCTTCGAGGCTTTTTATGAATTTAACCTTAACTCCTGGGACATGGCGGCCGGGGTGCTGCTCGTGCGCGAAGCCGGCGGCATCGTGACCGATTTCCACGGAGGGGACGAATATCTGTTTCGGGGCGACGTCATCGCCGGCTGCGGCATGCAGCCCGAACTGCTGGCCCTGATCGAAGAGTACTGGAACCGGGCCGACGGCTGAACACCGCTCCGGCCCTTAACGCTGCGGTATGCTTCCCATCGTCTTCATTCACAAGAATTATCAGTCGTATCTGGAGTTCACACTGCGGCAGTGCATCCTGTCGAACCCCGGTTCGCCGGTGTTCCTGCTGGGCGACGACGCGAGCCTGAACCGGCTTTCGTTCGTCGACCACGTGCCGATCCGGTCGCTGGCCGGCGCTTCGACGGAGTTCGAAGCGGTATACCAACACCGGTCGACCAACCCGGTCTGGTACGAGCTGCTCTGCTTCCAGCGATGGTTCTACGTGCTGGAGCTGATGCGGACCCGGCAGCTGGAAGAGGTGTTCGTGTCGGATTCGGACGTGATGATCTTTCGGGAGCTGGGGCGTTACCCCGGCTGGACCGACCGCCTTCCCGACCGGACGGCGGCCTTCTGCATTACCCACCACGCCACCGCCGTGCCGTATGCCTGGGAAGCCTCGGCGCATTCCTCCTACTGGACACGGGCAGGGCTGGAGGACTTCTGCCGGTTTCTGACGGAAACCTATCGAAACCACTCGGAACCACTCGAAACCAAGTGGCGGTATCAGCAGGATAACGGCCTTCCGGGCGGCATTTCCGACATGGCCCTTCTGTTCCTGTACGCGGAACGCCATCCCGAAAAGGTCGTCAACCTGCTCGAACCCGTCACCCCGCCGGGCGGAAATCTCCCCGAGGTTTTCGACCTGAACATCAGTTTGGGGTATAATCTGGAGGACGACGAATTTGCACCGGACGGCCGGGGCCTCAAGGCAATCCGCCGGGAAGATGGGGCCATTCTCGCTGAAAATAAGGTACTGAAACGAACCTGTCGGCTCAATACCCTGCATTTTCAGGGCACGGCGAAATATTTCATTCACCAGTATTATCAGGGCAGCGACCTGAGGTTGCGGCAGTTTGGGCAGTCGGTTTACCAGTGGCTGGGTCCGGTGATCGGCGGACCGGTCCGGAACCTAAAAAGCCGGCTGAAGCGGTATCTGAACGGAACCCCGGCCTTGTTATGAGTTTAACTAAATCGTTGGAATGCTTTTATGACGGATCTCGACAACCTTCGTTACCCCATCGGCCGGTTTCAGGCCGGGCAGAGCTATACCCTGGACCAGAACCAGGAACACCTGGCTTCCATCGCCATCTTTCCGCACAACCTGACCGAACTGGTCGGGAAATGGGGCGACGACCGGCTCGACAAACCGTACCGGCCGGAAGGCTGGACGGTGCGGCAACTGGTTCATCACATCGCCGACAGCCACATCAACGCCTACGTGCGGTTCCGGCTCGCCCTGACGCAGGACAACCCCGCCATCGTGCCCTACGAGGAGGGAGAATGGGCCAAACTGCCCGACTATAAACTCTCCATTTCGCCCTCGCTGGTCATCCTGAGCAACCTGCACCAGCGTTGGGTGACCGCCCTCGACCCCCTGACGGACGCCCTCCGGCAGCGGACCTACTTCCACCCGCAGCACAACCGGAACATCTCCCTCTCCGAGGCCCTTGCCAACTATGCCTGGCACGGTGAACACCACTATCAGCACATCCACCGACTGGCGCAACGGAACAATTGGCTTTAGTTTCGAGTTTCGTATATACGTTCGGCAGAAAGAGAATCCTGCCGCCGAACGAAAGCCGTCGTTCCAATCGCCATGCTTGAACAAATCGTGATCGGCCTGTTGTTTCTGGCAGCTCTGGGGTTTCTCGGACGGCGGCTCTATCGGAGTATATTCAAAAAAGAAGCTGGTTGTTCCAAAGGGTGCGGGTGCAGTGAGGATGGGGTGGTGCGGAAAACCAGCCAATCAAATAAGGCTTCGGCGATGAGTTGAGGCTTTTATTGTTTGCACTCAACGTATGGAATCTGTCCGTAAACACAACGGCTCCCGCCACGCCCTGGCGCTGGTGGGGCTGGCCCTGACCGCTTTTCTGTCCTGTCGGAATGTAGACCCCAAACCGCCGGTTCCCGGTGGGTACGACGATTCGCTGGCCGTCGGCAACTCCTTCGTGACCGCCCCCATCATTTTTGAAATCGCAGAACTGGAAGAGAAGATCAATAAAGCCCTGCCGATGGTTCTGGTTGACAACGATAACCTGAAAACCGGTAAAAAAGGAACCATCGCCATCCGGATCGAGCGCTCGGGGCCGGTTCGCCTGGCCTTTGACGGAAAGCAGCTGAGCTTCGGGGCGCCGATTCAGGTCTACCTCGGCAATCCCATCCGCATCGGAAAGAAAAAAGAACCCCGGCGCCCCTTCTGCGCCATGCAGGTCGATTTTAAGAGCCCCCTAACGGTTCAGGATGACTGGCGGGTCCGGACGGAGGTGGAATTCCTGCGGTACCGCTGGCTGAAACGCCCGGCCGTCCGCGTGCTGGGTATCAATATCTCGGTTCGGCGTTTCGTCGAGAAAATCCTGAAAAAACGCGAAGACGGCATCGAGGTAGCCATCGACCGGGCCATTCATGATGAGCTTCGACTCGACCGGGAGGTCCTGAAAATCTGGCGCGATATGCAGAAACCCCTGCTGGTGAACCGCCGGGTCGAGAACGTCTGGCTGCATCCCGTCCCCTACCGGATTACGGTAGCCCCGATCTACGGAAACCGGGAAACCATCGTGGTGCCGACCCGGGTACACCTGAAAATCGACACTGAATTCGGTCCCCGGCCGGTGTATGCCGTCAACTCGACGCTGCCTCCCCTGAACCGGGTCGATACGCTACCGCTGGTCTGCGATCTCCACCTGCTCAGTAAGGTTTCCTACGATTATCTCGACCGTGTGCTGGCCCGGACGGTCAACAACCACGAATTCGAATACGCAACCCGGAAACTGAAAATCCGCCAGGCGACGGTGTACGGAAGCCAGCGCTCGGTCATCGTGCAGGCCGACGTGGAGGGCGCCGTCAGCGGGACGCTTTATCTGCGGGGCAAACCGCTCTATGATACCCTCAGCCATACGCTGAAGGTCCGGGGTATCGATTACGACATCAAAACGGAGGAAATCCTGTTCCGGACGGCCAACTGGCTGCTGCACGATACCCTCCAGGCCACCATGCAGAACGCCCTGACCATCCCGCTCAAACACCGGGTGGCCCGGATTCCCGGCAAAATCGAGACCGCCTTCAACCGCGGAAAGCCCGGCCGGAAGGCGCGGATTCATATCGGACGCTTCCGGTTCGTTCCTTCGGCAATCGCGGTCCGGCCGGAGGGCCTGCACGTCCTTGTTCACGCCCAGGCAACCATGGCGTTGCGGGTAACCGATTTGTAACTTGCGTCCGTTCGTCCCCGGCGGCCGGACACCAGATACCGCCTTATGAACCCAGAGAAACGAGACACCGAACAATACGTCGACTTAGGCCATACGGAAGTAGAAAACCACCTGAAGGAGCAGGCGGCTTTATATGAAAAAAGACTGAAGGAAGGCCAGGCCGCCAATAAGGTAGCCGCCTACTTCGCCACCAACCTGCTCGGGTTCGCCTATCACTATGCCAAAAGTAGGTTCGGGCCGAAAGCCCCTTACCAGTTTTACCCCCGCAACGGCGACGACGGCCTTTATCCCCTGCATACCTTTACGGATACCGTCACGCTGGCCCTCCTCTCCGACTGGGCCACCGACACGCCCGAATCCGACCTGATCGGCAACCTCGTGCGCGACCTGGACCCGGATTACTCCATCCACCTCGGCGACGTCTACTTCGTCGGAACGCCAAGTGAGGTAAAGGCCAACTTCACCGATCCGACGGCTTCCTGGCATTTCGGCAAACACGGCAGCCTGGCCCTGTCGGGCAACCATGAAATGTATTCCAACGGGTCGGCCTATTTCAAGGAACTGCTTCCGGCGATGAAAATCCGGAAAGGCGGCACCATCGCTACCCAGCAGGCCGGTTTTTTCTGCCTCGAACACGAACACTGGCGCATCATCGGCCTCGACACCGGTTACACTTCCACCAACCGCCCGTTTCTGGAGGTACTGTTCAAGCCCGACTGTCACCTGCGCGACGAACAGCTGAACTGGCTCCGGGACCAGGTTCGGCTCCACGACGTGTCCGATACGCGGGGCATCATTTTTCTGAGCCATCACCCCTACTTTTCCTCCTTCCGGGACGATCATCCGGTGGTGGGCCGGCAGCTTCGCAAACTGTTCGGTGACGCCAACCGGCCGGTGATCTGGATCTGGGGCCACGAACACCGCCTTTCCTTCTACGACAAATACGGCTTTCCCGATGGTGTTCAGGCCTGGGGCCGCTGCGTGGGGCACGGCGGAATGCCGGTCGAAACGGACGCCCCCGACCAGGGCCACCTCGGCCAGCTCCGGCTGTATGATCGCCGGGTGCGGGAGCGCATCCGCCGGAAAGATATCGGTTACAACGGCTTTGCCCTGATGTCGATCACCGGCCCCGACATCGAGATCAACTACATCGATCAGAACAAGGTGACCGTGGTCACGGAACGCTGGCATGTCGACCGGAAAACCGGCGGACTGACGCCCGAAACGGTCTTTATTCATCCGGACATTACCCGCTTCGATCCCTGACCTACAGGGCGGGTTTCCAGCGCCAGAGGTAGCGGCAGGCCAGGGTCCGGTGGGGCCGCCAGGCTTCGGCGATCTCGTGCAGCCGCCGGTATTGCGCGCGCCCGGTTTCCGTCACTCCGTAGGCCCGGATCATTTTCTGCCGGATCACCAGATCATCGACCGGGAACACGTCGGGCCGGTCCAGTACGAACATCAGGAGCATTTCGACGGTCCAGCGACCTACCCCGGCGATGGGCGTCAGGTAGCGGACGATTTCCTCGTCGGTCATCGCACCCAGATAGGCCGCATCCATGGGATTTTCCAGCGCAAAAGCCGCCACGCTCTGAAGGTATTTGATCTTTTGCCCCGACAGCCCGGCGCTCCGCAGGTCGTCGAAAGACCGTGTCAGGAGCTGGCCGGCATGCGGATACCGGTCGGGAAAGAGATTCCGGAACCGGAGAAAAATGGCGTCGGCCGCCTTCGTCGAAATCTGCTGCGAAACGATGCTTTCCAGCAGGGCCAGGTACACGTCTCCGGCATATTCATACGCGACCTTCGGGGCCGGGGTGGTTTCGATGATCTGTTTGAGGATGAGGTCTTTCGAGAGATGGTCCAGCGGCATGATGAACAAAAGGCTTGTTGTTTACTCCGCAAAGGTACCGGTATTCCCCGAAAGCCGTATCCCTATTTTGCGTCGTGAAAAATGATGCCCAGCGTGTGCCGCCGGCCCGACCGCACCGGGCTGACGCCGTGCTTCATCGCCACCCGGTAATATCCCCTCGTCCCTTTCTGCGGCCGGTATTGCGTGGTAAAGATCAGCACGTCGCCCTGGCCGGGATTCAGCACTACCGCTTTCGATTGCGCCCTCGGAATCTGTTCGGTCAAAACAAACTCGCCCCCGGTATAGTCCACCCCGGCCCGGTTCAGGAATACCACCGCCTGAAGCGGAAAATAGACGTCGCCGTAAAGATCCTGATGCAGCGTATTAAAACCACCCTCCCCATACCGCAGAATCAGCGGGGTCGCCAGGGTCTGTCCCTGCGCCCGGCAGTCTTCCAGAAAGTCGGCATGATTTTCCGGGTAGGTGATCCCCGTATTCAGCACCTGCATCCAATGGTTGGCGACCGGCACGATGCGGGGATAAAGCGCTTCCCGAAGGTTCTGGAGGAGGTCCGGCAAGGGGTAATTCAGGTATTTGTATTCGCCCAACCCGAACCGGTAACGCTCCATGGAGATCGTTTTTCGGAACCGGGCCGGTTCGTCATACATCCCCACGACGGCCTCGCATTCCGAGGGGCTTAGAATCCGGTTCAAAAGGGCAAAACCGCCTGCGTTCAGCGACGCGGTCAGGGCGTCGGTATGGATGGTTTCGAGGTTCATTTCATAAAAAAACGGGAACCGCCCGGCCTGCCGACCGGCCAGTTCCCGGGTTGTTTACGGTCCAGACGGCAGGTCAGCGGAAGGCCCGGACGGCCTCCCAGCCCAGCATGGCAGTTTTTCGGGGAGCGCCCCAGCGGTAGTTGCCGAAGATGCCGGTTTTCCGAATGACGCGGTGGCACGGGATCAGGTACCCGACCGGGTTGGAACCGATGGCCGTCCCGACCGCCCGCGAAGCCGTCGGCATCCCGATGGCCCCGGCAATCTGGTCGTAGCTGACCACCTGGCCTTCCGGGATGCGCAGCAGCGCTTCCCACACCTTAAGCTGAAAAGGCGACGCCTTCACCACCAGCCGGAGCGGTTTCGGCGCTTCGCTTCCGAAGATCGAATCCGCCAGGGGGCGAAGCGAGACCGGGTCGTGAATGAACCGGGCTTCGGGCCATTCGGCGGCAAACCGCCCGGTCAGTGAGAGACCGTCGGTCGGGTCGGCCTCGTCGAGAAATTCCAGCCTGCAGATTTTTTCGCCGACGGCGCCGAGAAGGTAAGGTCCGAACGGACTTTCGAACACCCCATACCGGAGTTCGAGGCCGTCGCCGGCCTGCCGGAACCGGCCGGGCGTCATGCCTTCCAGCACCACGAACAGATCGTGCAGGCGGCCGGTGCCGGACAGGCCGGCCTCGTCGGCGGCCTCGGCCAGCGTATGGCCCCGGCGCAGGCGCTCTTTGGCGAACTTCAGCGTGATGTACTGAAGAAACTTCTTCGGGCTGACCCCCGCCCATTCGGTGAACAGGCGCTGAAAATGGTACTCGCTCAGGCTGGCCGCTTCGGCGGTTTCGGCCAGGGTCGGCTGCTCCTGAAAATGCTCCGTCAGGTACTCGATGGCCCGGGCAATCTGTTGATAGGTCGGACTCGTTTCCACCATGATTTCCGTCTGTTTGTGTAGTACAAAGATACCCGTGCAGAGGCCGGCAGGAAACCCGAAACTTGCGAAATTGTCGAGTTGTTGAATTGTTGAGTGATTGAATAAAGCGCCGCTAACCATTGCACTGCGGAGCTTTACTCAATCATTCAATTATTCAACAATTCAACAATTCAGTAACTCCTATACTCTTTCCTAAGCCGAGATCCCACGCTTCCGGCCATCGAGCTCATCATTTTATCCAGCAGCGACCAGGTCGAGGGGGTGAAGCCGGCGGTGGTTTTCAGGCTCATGCCGTTCAGGGCGCGTTCGTCCCCGCTGAAGCTGTGCCACTCGTCGGTCCAACTTTCGGTGGCCCACAGCGCATCGTCCCAAACCACCTTGTCGGACTGGAGATCGACCGCCCGGATGCGGAGCTTCAGCCCCGACCTGACTTCACGGCGGTAGGTGGTCAGGGTTCCTTTTACCTTTTCATAGACGTCGACGGTGGTGCTGTCGTTGATTTTCTTCGTACCCACCTTATAGGCCTGGCTGCTTTCCACGGAAGTGCTGGAGGAGGAGGTACTTTCATCATACGGGTCATAATCCGTCACGGCCATCTGGATGAGGTGGTTGGCGGGCAGATCATCCTCTTCGGCCATCGTCCGGTCGAGAAACCGTACAAAGTGCGAGGGCGATTCCCGGCGCAGCACCTCCCGGAAGATCAGCCGCTGGAGGTCGATGCGGTCGTCAGGGCGGAGCACGGCCGTCAGTTCGAGCGGTTCGATCACCACCCGTAGTGTGGCATACCGGAAGGCTTCGTCCGCCTTCGGCCGGGCGTCGCGGTAACCGGGGACCCATTCTTCGGCCTTTCGGAAGTCCTGGTAGGCGTCGCGGGCGGCCAAACGGTTGCTGGTGCGGAATTCAAACGCCTGCTGCGCCAGTTGATACCGGGCCGCAGCGGCCAGCTGCCGGACTTCCTGCATCCGGTCCTGAAGGGAAAGCGGAAAATCGGCCAGGAGTTCGGCGCAGGCCGGACAGGTGCGGACCCGGTCGTTCAGGGACTGAAGCCGGCCGTACTCCTGAAAGACCAACTCCCAGCGGTACGGATCATCGGTCCGGATGAGCGACTGAATCCGGGTCTGGTGGGCACGGGAGGCTCCTTCGTAAGCGGTTTTCAACACGGTTCGGGCTTCAAGATGGGTCGGTTTCTGCCGAAGCCGCTGGACCGATTGCAGGACGGCGTCGTCGAAACGGCCGTGCCTGAGCGCGGTTTTGCCCGTGGTACATCCCTCAAGAAGGCCCCACAGTGCAAGGATTGGGAGCAGGATGCGCATGACGTGTCAGGTTGGTCGGATATAAGAGACAGAATGTACACAAAAGGTTGGATTTTTAGGAACCGGACTGAAAAATTGAAGTATTTTTGGCCGGTGCGAATCAAAAACCGTCTCCTTTGTGAATGCATTTTCCGGCCATACGTTTGAGATCGTCTGGATCACCAAACCTGCCGACCTTCATCTTCATACCGAATTAATCGACGAATTTTTCCGGCTCTACGAGGACCCTTCCAATTTCCCCGACCCCGACGAGCGGGAGGAACCGGTTTTCATCCGCGAACGCATCGAAGAAGGAACCGACGATCCCCATACCCACCTGATGGCCTACCGGCTGGTCGGCCCGTCGGGCGAGAAAAAGTTTGTGGGCGGCTGCATCGTCGAATTTTATCCCGACAGCGCCTGCGGGCTGGTCACGTACCTCTTTGTCGACAAGGCCTACCGGGGTATTCCCATCGGGGCCGGGCGGGAAAAAGTAGCGGAGTCCCTGATCCGGAGTGAGCGGGGGCTGGCCGGTCTGGTGACGTTTTTTGCCAATCAATATAACCAACCGGTTCGGGCCGTTTTATTCGAGTCGAACAACCCCTTCGATACGCCACCCGAACAGGATTCGATGCCCCCGGCCAAACGGCTCCGATTCTTCAGCCGGATGGGCGCCCGCCGGATCGATTTCGACTACATCCAGCCGCCCCTCGGCGATGACAAAGGGCTGGTAACCAACCTGTATCTGTTGTGTTTCCCTGCGTTGACCGGCCTGTCGGACTCGATTCCGGTAGAAACGGTCATCTCCTTCGTGATGGAACTGGCCAAGAGCCTCGACCGCAACAAGGAACCCGGTTCGGCCACCCGCTACGGTCTGGACAACTACCGGCAGGACCTCCGGGCCGTGGCGCGGCTGGGCGGGCTTTACCGGCTCGACCCGGTCACCCCGGAACTGATCGGTCTGGTGGCCGAAGGACGCAACATCCTTCGGGAGATGTACGATAACCTCGTGGACCGACGGGTCGACGATCGGGCAGTGGCGCTGACGCCGATACCGGGGGCTGACGTATAAACGAATAATCAATTCAAAACGAATAAGTTGCCGTATATCCGGCTATTGATTAGATTACGGGAACCTTCCAACCCCTCTGTCCGATCAATGGAGTCCCCTGTTCAGCCGGAACTTAAAAAAGCCGTCCGACCGTCGCGTCGGTCCGTCCAAGCTCCGAAACCGAAAAAAGCCCCGGAGAATGTTTTGGACCCTTACCCCTATTTTCTGATTTCAACCGACGAAGATTTTGGGCAGGGAAGCCCCGGACTACCAAATCGGGACAAGGTGCTTGCCCTGTTCAGGAGTGATTGCCTTTACAGCCCTTTCCAGGCTGAGGCCGATCCGGGAACCATCGGGAATTTGAAAAGCCGGATTCCCTTCCTGAACGAGCCGGATACCGCCGGGTTACCGGACAAAAATAACCCATCTTCGCCTGCCTCCGTTGCAACCTTTTTAATTCTGTCCGGCCGCAGAACCGGAAACCCATCTGAACCGGATCTTACCGGATGTCTGGTCCTGATTTATTTTCCGGAAAGTCACACTTTACTGATCGACCGAATCTTCGTTTCATCCTCCGAACCGGCGGAGAATCGCTGCGAAATCGTTTCCGACTTACTGGCTTATCGAAAAAAAGATCGGTCCGACTGGAGTGAAGGAAAAACCGCCGACGGGAGGGCCGAACTTGGCCGGTTAATGGAAGAACTGAACAGAAAAAATCCGAAAGCCGGCGAGCTGATCGTGTTTCACGAAGGCACCGATCCCTTATCGTTAAACACCGGGGAAGGCCAGAAAACCGCAGCGGCTATTCTGGATGCATTCCACGGACTCCAGGCGAGATATGTCCACTTTCCTTACCGGCGGCCGTCGGAAATCACCACGGCGGAAGTCCATTATCTGATCACGTTTCCAAAGCTGCTTCATATCCGCAAAGAGCCTTATATTCTCGACGACCGGCGAATTATGGCTTTCCTTACCGAATATGCGGGTTTTCTAAACCATGGCCCGGCCGGAACGCCGGAGAATTTGTCCGCAAAAAAGCTGGAAGCCCTGGAGAACGACCTTAAAAAATACCGGTATTCTCCGTATTATCCCTTCCATTATCTCTTCAATATTCCACGGCTTGAACGCCCGAAATTCGCCTATAAACGGGCCGCCGTCTGTTTCGAAATCACCGTAGACGAAGATTATTTCTTTCCCGAAGGCTTCACTCCGGAAGATGACATCCGGCCGGCGGTTTCCAAAGAAATGAACGGGTTCGGGAGAGCCATGGAGTGGGTAAAGGAAGAATGGGATCTGGTGGAGGACCCCAAAGCCCGGGTCCGGAACTGTGATATTGCCCATTCTACCGAAACGGACCTGTTTGCCTATAAATACCAATCCGATCCGCCCTATTTCACGAAGTATTATTTTCTTCCCAAAGGAAATCAGGTTATCGTACGTCTGCCTCTGAAATTCCACTTTACCTCCGAAGGGCGGCACGAAACCTATTATAGTCTTCCTCCGGTTTCAGATTTGACTCCTGAGGATCGGGTTTTAAGCCGGGAGCTTAAGATGGAGGTCCATCTAAGCTATACCTATTTTATCCCGAGCAATGTACGGATCTGGCACCTGGTTTTAACTCCCGACGAAACCGACGGTATTTCGGAACTTGACATCATCAAGTTTATGAAATATTTCAGCGGGTCGCAGGAGAATGAAAGTGAGGAGAAAAAGCGGGGGGTTCTGGAATCGATTTCCTTTCATTACGACACCGGAGAACAAAATACGGACTCCAAAGAAGTGATTCCCGGCCGGTTCGAATTGCTGGTTCGGATGATTGCCCGGCTGCTGCTTTTCCTCTGGCAATTACCGGTTCGTCTGATCCGGCTTCCCTTTAAATCCATCCGAAAAAGCCAGCGCAGCTTTTTCGACGCCATCCGGAAATTTCAGTACAGAGAATCACATGTTTCCCTCATTCCGATCCTGAAATTTCCGATCATTTCAGGGGTTATTTTTATGCCTGTTTATGCGCTTTATTCCGGAAACTATGAAACGGCTTTTTTAATTGGCTGTCTGTTGGCAGCGGTCTACCTGCTATTAAGCGTTTTTCAGCGAGGGCGGCAGATCACAAAAAAGGCGGAGAACCTCTGGGCGCAGGTCGGCCATCTTCTCCATATCCGGGAAACACCTTTTATAATACCAAAAACGGAAAGCCCCTCGGTAACCGGGACTCCATCCTCTAACGGTTTGATCCGGCTTTTCCAGAATTTGACCGGAATCCGTTACCTGTTTCAGGAACGAAGAAAACCGGAGTTCGATATAGCGAAAGAGGACAGGGTACTCAGCCTGAAAAACATCCGATCCGGGATCATCGAGATCGATACGGGTGCCCCCAATGGACAGGAGGACGATAATCTGCTGGTTTTTCAACAGGAACGGTTCTCCGAATTTCTGAACAAACACGCGGAAGGACTGAAGGATAAAAACGAGGAAAAGGTAAGGAAGGAGATTCGCGAAAAAATCGCGGAATCCTATAAGAAGCTGTATGACAAGGAGGAAGGTGATTCGGCCGGCGAGGCCCTGATCTCTACCGACGAGACGGACCGGAACCCCATCGAGGAGTACGCGGATTATGTGTTCAAGGCCTACTGCGGCATCTGCCTCGGTATCTTCGACTACGACCGGATGGGGCTGGAAGAAATCGACGACACGCTCATGCCGCTGGAGGAAAGTAAGACCGAACAATCCTTTCAGGCGTTGAACCGGGGGGTGCTGGCCATGTTCGGAGCCGAGGAGGACGTCATGAACACGTTCTGGAGAACACTCGGCCTAAGCCCTTATCTGATCATTCCCAGTGCAGTTTTAGCCAATAACGATTACGTTTCCCTCGATGCGGAAAAGCGACTCGACGCCCTGCTGAACAAGTTGAAAGAGGACGAATCCGACCTCTCCATTCCGCAGCTGATCGCCAGCCGGCATGAGATCGACGATTTGCTGAACACCAACATTTTATCCAACGTATTCCATTACAAAACCGAACAGGGTATCTACCGGAACGGGATGGAATCGCGCGGTATCAATGAACGGATCAAAGCGTCGCGGGAGAAACTGGAGCAGCTGGACCGGGAGATCAACACCAAACAGGATGAAAGAAATTCGCGGTACCAGCGTCGGATTCAGATCATCGTCGCCATTGTCGGTATCATCAACTTTTATTCGATCATTCGGGATTTTTATCTGGATGAGTTATCCACCGGAGGAGAGGATAAACAATCCAAAATGATCGACTGGGGCAAGCTGAATGACTCCTGGGCGGGCGGTATTGTCCGGCGCATTCCTGCTTTTCTGAGGGATTTGTTCAGTAGCTTCTGGGAAAACATTCAGCCCTTCCTGCCCAAAAAATCATTGGAAATGGCTCATTTCACCTTGTTTCTGATTGTCATCAGTGTGGTGTTCTGGCAGATCATTACCAATGCCATCGATCCGGCAAGGTCTTCCAGAATGATGGCCTGGCGGAACCGCAGGAAAAGAGGGCATCGGTTACCCAAAGTGAAAGCCATGAAACCGGCCGATTAACCTCCGAAACCCTCCTCCTTCCGGAACTCATAGTCGCGCTCGACGCGGGCGATGCGGACTTTGAACGCTTGGAACCACTGTTCACGGCCGAGATTCCGGGCCAGGGTGTGTTCGGCGTGGTGCCGCCAGGGGGCGATGGATTCGAGGCTGTCCCAGTAGGAAATGGTCAGGTCCAGGTCGCCGGTGCCGTATTCCATACCCAGAAAGCCGGGCTGCCCGGCGGCCAGTTCCACCATGCGGTTTCCCATCTCCTCGAAGCCCTCCAGGTCTTCGGCCAGGACGATGGTAAAGACCACGACATAGTAGGGAGGAGCGGGTGTCGAAGCAATAAGAGATTCCATAAAGGATTGGTAGTTAGATGAATAGATAGACTCCTCGTATTTAGCGGGCACCGGTCTGGGCGGGTTTCGGTACGCTTCGGCTCAATTTTCTCACAATAGCCCCGGCCGCCGACCGGCCGGTTTCGGCCGCCCCGTTCATGAAGCCCTGGTAGGTTCGGCTGCAATGTTCCCCGGCAAAATACAGGTTACCGACGGGCTGCGCTTCCGCCTGCCCGATGCCCGACACCTGCCCGACCCGGTAACAGGCGTAGGCCCCGCGGGTCATGGGATTCCGGTTCCAGTTGTAGACGTTTTTCCGGCCGTTGGCGGCCTCTTTCAGCCCCGGAAATACCCGGTTGCATTCGTCGAGATAGGCGTCATACTGCGACAATTCCAGCTTTTCCCCCTTGTCGGCTCCCAGAAACAGACTGTATGCGCCGGGCCCCCGATTCTCCCTTTGCATCTGGCTGCTGTCCCAGCCGTTGTGGATGCGGTCGCTCAGAACGTAGCCGGAAAAGCCCTGATCGCGCCAGAGCCGCCGGTCCACACCGATCAGTAGTTTCGACTGAGTGCCGTACCCCAGCTGCCGGATGCAGTTCCGCTTGCGTTTGGGCATCAGGACCCTGATTTCCACTTCCCGCAACACCGAAAACGGGACCGTCAGGATCACGAAGTCGGCCGTGATCTCCCGGCCGTTATCGAACGCCAGCCGGTAGCCCGTTCCTTCCGATTTCAGTCGCTGCAACTGAAAGCCGGTTCGGATTTCGGTTTTCAGCCGCTTCTGAAGGCCGGTCAGAATCTGCTCATTTCCGCCGACGACCTTGAACCGTTCGTCGCTTTCGCCGTAAATTTCAAATCCGTTCGTCGTATCGGTATTCAGAGAAACCAGCAGGTTCAGGCTGGACTGGTTGCCCGAGGGAAGGCCCAGTTCGCTGGTGAAGGAGGTCGTCAGCAGGTCGTAGAGCCAGCCGGACATACCGGTCTTTCGCAGGTATTCGTCGATGGAAAGCCGGTCCAGTTCGATCACTTTGGGGTGCCAGGGATGGAGAGAACCGGGCAGGGCGTCGATATCTTTTTTCATCCGGGCGGCAAATGGCCGAAACTCGGCCAGAATCTCGTTTTCGGAAATCCGGCGGCCGCCGAAAAAGTAATCGGTGCCGACCAGGCGCTTTTCCGAAGGGGCTTTCATGTCCCACAGCTTCAGTCCAAAATCGCGGCAGAAAGCCAGCATGTCGGTATGGGTGGAGTCGATGAACTCTCCGCCCAGCTCGGTCGTAATGCCGTCGGCGACCAGATTCTGCGCCGAAACGACCCGCCCTCCCACCCGGCCGGTCGATTCGTAAATCTCGGCGGAAAGGCCGGCTTTCTGAAGATACCAGGCGGCCGTCAGTCCGGCCAGACCGGCCCCGATGACGGCGATCCGGGGGCTGGTCTGCGAGGTTCCGGATGGCCGGCAGGCGTGGAAGGCTGCGAGGGAAGTGCCGGCCAGGAGCGCACCCGAAGCCTGTTTCATGAAGGCCCGTCGCGACAGAGACGGTGGTTTGGCTATAGGAAATTCGGTCCTCAGGAGATCGGCAAGGCGGGGTTTTCGGGGCATTTTCGGGATCGATTAAGGACGCGCCCGGATGTACGGCAGGCAGGGCGGGCTACTAAAGATAGGAGAAGCGAAAGGATAAAAAATACCGGAAAGGCTGGATTTTTAGGAAAACAAGAGAGTCATTTGCCGAAAACCGAATCTGTCATGAATATCGCCTTTATCGGTCTGGGCCAGATGGGCCGGGCCATGTCGGGAAACCTCCTGAAGAGCCACCACACCGTCACTTTGTTCAACCGCAGCCGGTCAAAAGCCGAAGACCTGCTCGCAGCCGGAGCCCGCTGGGCCGACACGCCCGCCGAAGCCGCATCGGAAGCCGACGTGGTGTTCACGATGGTGTCGGACGATTCGGCCCTGGAGGAAGTGACGCTGGGGGATCCGGGTCTGCTGAATGCGTTACCCGAAGGCGGTATTCACGTGTCCTGCAGCACCATTTCGCCCGACACCTCCCGCCGGCTCGCAGCCGAACACGAACTGAAGAAAACCGCCTATGTGGCCTGCCCGGTTTTCGGGAAACCCGAAGTGGCCGAAGCCGGCAGGCTGTGGCTCTGCCAGTCGGGAAACCCGGCCGCTAAGGAGCGAATCCGGCCGCTTCTGGACCTGATCGGGCAGGGCGTGTTCGATTTCGGGGAAGACGTCGGAGCGGCCAACGTCGTCAAACTGGCGGGCAACTTTCTGATCGGCTGCGCCATCGAGGCCATGGCCGAAGCCTTTACGCTGGGCGAAAAGAACGGCATTGACCGCAAGGCCATGTGGGAAATGTTCAGCTCGACCCTGTTTGCCGCTCCGGTTTACCGGAACTACGGAAAGATGATCGCCGAGGAGCATTACCAGCCCGTCGGGGCCACGCCCGCCCTGATCCGGAAAGACATGCGGCTGCTGCTGGAGGTGGCCCAGCAGTCGGTGACGCCCATGCCGTTCGGGAACATCGTCTTCCAGCAGCTGACGGCCACGGTCGCCAAAAATATCGGCCACATCGACTGGGCGGGTTTTGCCGGAGAGGTTTCGGAGAATGCCGGTCTCGGTAAAAAACGCTGAACCATGTTCGACGCCCTACGCCGGTATCTGGAACGTTCCATCACCCTTTCCGATGAGGAGTTCGACATTCTGAAAACCGCTTTCATGCCCCGCCATTACCCGAAGGGAAGTTTCCTCCAGCGGGCCGGGGACATCGCCCGCTACGGGGGCTTCGTGGCCAAAGGCTGCATGCGGAGCTACACGGTGGACGACAAGGGGAAGGAACACATCGTGCAGTTCGCTCCGGAGAACTGGTGGATCAGCGACCTGAATAACAGCCTCATCGGTGAGCCCACCGGGTATTTCATCGATGCCATCGAGGACTCGGACCTGCTGGTCTGTGATCTGCCCTCCTTCGAAAAGGCGCTGACGGCCCTTCCGACGTTTGCCGAACATTACCGGCTCGGGATGCAGAAACACATGGTCGCCAAAAACCGCCGGATTTCCGCCTTCCTGAGCGCCACGGCCGAAGAACGGTATCTCGATTTCCTGAAAACCTACCCTTCCATTGCCCGGCGGGTTCCGCAGCACATGCTTGCCTCCTACCTCGGCATCACGCCGGAAACCCTCAGCCGGGTCCGGAAACAGCTTTCCCGGAAATAACGGCATTACGCATTTCTTGATCTATGTCAATGCCCGGCCCCTCCCGGCCGGGCTACTTTTGTGCTGTTCAATCCACACAAACACCAAACACAACTGCTATGAACAGCGCAAAGAAATCCCGCCTGAGACGGACGCCCTCCGTCGTTCTCGCCCTCCTGATCGCCATCGGTGCCTGCCTGAAACTGAGCGGTATTCCGGAAATGGTCGATCACTATTCGGACTTGGGCCTCGTTCATCTACTGCCGGTATTCGCCCTTCTGGAAATCGGGTTCGTCACCCTGTATCTGATCCCGCGCACCATGAAACTTGGCTTCCTGCTGCTGACCGGCTATTTCGGCGGGGCCATCGCCACCGAACTTTCTCACGGCAACCCGTTCGCGGCTCCGCTGATCATCCTGGCGCTGGTCTGGGCCGCCACCTGGTTCCGCAACCCGGCCGTTTTCACCCCGAACCCTGAGCCGACAACGGTCTGATTCGCTCTTTTTTCCATCCACACAGAGCCATGAAACGCATCCTGAAAGGACTGGGCATCGGGCTGGCCGCGCTGGCCGGCCTGGCCCTCCTGACCACCGCCGTTCTGTACGGGCTTTCGGAATACCGGCTGAACCGCCGGCATCCCATTCCTGCCATTCCGAAACTAACGCTTTCCACGGACAGCGCGACGCTCGCCCACGGCGAACACCTCGCCAAATCGACCGGCAACTGCACCTTCTGCCACGAAGCCGACCTCGGCGGGGAAGACAGCGGCATGGGCGGACCGCTGGGAACGGTGGCCGGCCCGAACCTGACCCGGGGCCGGGGTGGCCTCGACCCTTCGTTCTCGGACGACGACTGGGTCCGGGCCATCCGTTACGGCGTCCACCCCGACGGCACCTCCCTGATCGTGATGCCCAGCGAAACCTTCGTGCACATGAATGCGGGCGACCTTTCGGCGCTGGTGTCCTACCTGAAACAACTCCCGCCCATCGACCGGGAAGTTCCTAAAACGCGGCTCGGCTTTCTGGGCCGAATGCTGCTGGCTTCCGGGAAGTTGCCGATTCTGGTGGCGGAAAAGACCAAAAAGCTGCCGCTGGTGACGGGCGTCAAAGCAGGGCCGACCGTCGAATACGGCCGCTACCTCGCCGATCTGAGCGGGTGCCGGGGCTGTCATGGTCAGAACCTGTCGGGAGGCCGGGTGGCCGGTCCTCCGGGAACGCCCCCCACCTCCAACCTCACCCCGGCCGGACCGATCGGCCGCTGGACGGAGAAGCAGTTCGTTACGGCCCTGCGCACCGGAATGCGGCCTAACGGAACAATTATCGACGGATTCATGCCCTGGCGCGTGGCCGGGCAGATGACCGATGAAGAATTACACGCCATCTGGCTGTATCTCAAAAGCGTACGGCCGATGGCGTACGGAAACCGATAAACCAACAACAAATAATGAACGCATCAACCATTTCTTCAGAAGCCCGAATCGGCCATGTTCACCTGCGGGTTGCCGATCTGGACCGGGCCGTCGCTTTTTACCGCGATCTCCTCGGATTCACCCTGACCGTTTACGGCCCTGATTTCGGTCTTCAGGCGGCTTTTCTGGCGGCCGGCGGCTACCACCATCACATCGCCCTGAACACCTGGATCAGCAAGGACGGTACTCCGCCCCCCAGGGGCCATACCGGGCTGCACCACGTCGCCATCGTTTACCCGGACCGGCAAGCCCTCGCCCGGGCCGTCCGGCGGCTGCTGGAGAACGGCTACCCGATCGACGAAGCGCAGGACCACGGCGGCACGGTTTCGGTATACCTGCGCGACCCCGACGGCAACGGCCTCGAACTGTATTACGACCTGCCCCAAACGGCCTGGTACGACGCCGGAGGGCGGCTGGTGATGAAGGCCGACCGTATCCCTGTGGAGCAGTTGCTCGAAGAACCGGCTGCATACCAGAACCGTTCCGTTTAAAACGGAGCTCGTTTTGTTGCAACCGAAGGGAATATTAGTTTTATTTTTTTGGAAAGACTTACCCCCATGCGGTTACCATTTCATCTTCCCAACGTCGAAAAATTCTCTGACCAGGAACAGGTGACCCTTTGTCTGGCCAATCCCGACCTGACCATCGAACAGGACGAAAACGGAACCTTGATAAACAAGATGCAAACGTGGGTGCAGAACGGTGTCCGGCCGGCCGGGCTGCAAACCCGGCCGTTTTAATAATTTTCCGGAATAACAATCCGGAACGTATTGTCAATCAGTTCTTTACTTCGATAAGGGCGCCGTTTTTGATCTCCTCCACGACACCCGGGTCGAGCAGTGTCGTCGTGTCGCCGAGATTGGCGGTGTCGCCTTCGGCAATCTTGCGGAGAATCCGGCGCATGATCTTGCCCGAACGGGTTTTGGGCAAGCCCGTCACGAACTGGATCCTGTCGGGTTTGGCGATGGGGCCGATGACCCGGCTGACGGTCGCCAGGATATCCCGTCGCATCAGGTCGGCATCTTCATGCGCCACTGAACTTTCGGTGATGACGTACGCGTAAATGCCCTGTCCCTTGATGTCGTGCGGGTAGCCGACCACGGCGCTTTCCACCACGCCCGTGTGCATATTGATCGCGTTTTCCACCTCGGCCGTCCCGATGCGGTGCCCCGATACGTTCAGAACGTCGTCGACCCGGCCGGTGATCCGATAATACCCGTCTTCATCCCGCAGACAGCCGTCGCCGGTGAAATACAGACCCTTATAGGCGCTGAAGTACGTCTGGCGGCAGCGATCATGGTCCCCGTAGGTGGTCCGGATGATGCTCGGCCAGGGGAATTTGATGCAGAGGTTTCCGCTGACGCCGTTCCCCTCAATCTCGACGCCGTTTTCGTCCACCAGAATCGGCTGAACGCCCGGAAGCGGCAGCGTGGCGAACGTCGGTTTGGTTTTGGTGATGCCCGCAATCGGCGAGATCATGATCCCGGCGGTTTCGGTCTGCCACCACGTATCGACGATCGGGCAGCGTTTTTTGCCGATATGGTCGTCGTACCAGTGCCAGGCTTCCTCGTTGATCGGCTCCCCGACCGACCCCAGCACCTTCAGGGAGCCGAGATCATGGTTTTCGACCTTACCCAACCCGAAGCCCATCAGCGAACGGATGGCCGTGGGCGCCGTATACAGAATATCTACTTTATACTTATCGACAATGTCCCAGAACCGGCCGTTGTCCGGAAACGTCGGGACGCCCTCGAACAGCAGGGTCGTGGCTCCACAGGCCAGCGGGCCGTAAACGACATAGCTATGGCCGGTGATCCAGCCGATGTCGGCCGTGCAGAAATGCACCTGACCCGGTTCATACTGAAACACGTTCTCGAACGTATAAGCCGTATACACCATGTAGCCACCGCAGGTGTGGACCACCCCCTTGGGCTTTCCGGTAGAACCGGAAGTATACAGGATGAAGAGCATGTCTTCGGCGTCCATTTCCTCGGCGGGGCAATCGGCCGTCACCTGCTTGAGTTCCTGCTCCATCCAGACGTCCCGCCCTTTGATCATCGATACCGGGGTGCGGGTCCGCGTCAGTACGACCACCTTCTTTACGCTCGGACACTGGACCAGCGCGTCGTCGACGGTTTCTTTCATCGCGATTTCCTTATTGCCGCGGTAGGCGCCGTCGGACGTGATGACCAGGCAGCACTGGGCGTCGTTGATCCGGTCGGCGATGGACTGCGCCGAAAAGCCGCCGAACACCACCGAATGGATGGCTCCGATCCGGGCGCAGGCCAGCACCGAGATCGCCAGCTCGGGCACCATCGGCAGATAGATGCAAACCCGATCTCCTTTGCCGACGCCGTTGCGCTTCAGGACGTTGGCCATACGGCAGACCTGATCGTGCAGCATCCGGTAAGTCATCGTCACCCCGGC
Organism: Larkinella soli; assembly: GCF_003703975.1. Lineage (GTDB taxonomy): Bacteria > Bacteroidota > Bacteroidia > Cytophagales > Spirosomataceae > Larkinella > Larkinella soli. The sequence continues at coordinate 837,684 of NZ_QTJY01000001.1, forward strand.
TTCATGCGGGTCGTTGGGTTCCCAGATGATGGCGGGCTGATCCCCACGCTCAGGCAGATGCCGGTCCAGGCAGTTCTCGGTAATATTGAGCTTGCCCCCGACGAACCACTTCACGTTCGGCTCCTCGAAGTTCCATTGAAGCGTTTTTTTCCAGGGCTTTCTCCATTGGAACTGCTGAGCGATTTCGGCCCAGAAGCCTTCGGGATCTTCCACGCTGGCCCGGTAGGCCTCCTGGTACTCATCAAAGGTTCGGATTCGGAAATTCATTTTTTTAAGAAATTTTAAAAATGTCACGCGGAGTCGCAAAGAACGCAAAGTTTCTGCAAAATCGTAAGACTCTTTTTGACTTTAACGGGAGACTATTCGTATTCTCCCAGCCAGGCGTATCGTCCAAAAAGGATCAGTCCGGCCGTAATGGGCAGGAAAATTACGACGATGACCAGCCAGAACACAAAGTCTTCCGTGTTGGCCGTCGGAGAGGTCAGCCGGGTGGCGGCCTGGTACGGTAAACCGACCATCAGGGCCAGTCCGAGCAGCATCCAGACCAGACCCAGCGTTTTTTTAATGGCGTTCATGAGAGCAGCAGAGGGGGTTAGTCTTCCACGGTTTTATATTGTCGTTTGTCGATGTACAGAATGCCGATGATCAGGCAGAGGACGGCAATGCCGATGGGGTACCAGAGACCCTGGAGATAGGCATCCGGGGCGCCGGTCTTTTTGGCGGTTTCGACGAGACTGGTGGCGATGAAGGGCGTCAGCCCACCGAAAACGCCGTTTCCGATGTGATAGGGCAGCGACATGGAGGTGTAGCGGATGCGCGTCGGGAAGAGTTCGACCAGGAAGGCGGCAATCGGGCCGTAAACCATCGTGACATACAGCACCTGCACCAGCACCAGCATCACCATTTTCCAGAAGGGATTGGTGCCGAGTGTCACCTCCCGTTTGATGTCGGTCGGCAGTTGGCTGTCTTCGGATCTGGTTTCGCGGAATACCGTACCGTCCTCAAAATACTGTATGGTGGTCGTGGTGGCCTTGAACGGGCCGGCTTTGTCGGTTTTCACCAGCTTCCGTTCGATGGACCGCCGGTACGTTTCCTCCGTTTTGAGCGACAGGTCGGCCTGCTCGAACATGGAGCGGTAGATGGGCCGGTAGGTGACGACTCCGAGCAGCATCCCGGCCAGCATGATGTTCCGGCGGCCGATCCGGTCGGACAGTCCGCCGAAGATGACGAAGAAGGGCGTCGCCACCATCAGGGCGATGGCAATGATGTAGTTGGACTGTACGAACTCGACGTTGCAGGTTTTCTGGATGAACGACAGGGCGTAAAACTGCCCGGTGTACCAGATCACCCCCTGCCCGGCCGTAGCTCCGAACAGCGCCAGCAGAACCATCTTCAGGTTGGCCTTCCGGCCGAAGCTTTCCTTCAAGGGGTTGGTCGATATTTTACCCTCCTCCTTGATCTTCTGAAACAGGGGGGATTCCGACATTCGGAGCCGGATATAGATGGAAATGGCGACCAGCAGAGCCGACAGGAGGAAGGGAACGCGCCAGCCCCAGGCATTGAAGGTTTCGACGCCCATCAGCTGACGGGTCGCCAGGATGACGCCCAGCGAAACAAACAGGCCGAGGGTGGCCGTGGTCTGGATAAAACTGGTGTAATAGCCCCGCCGGTTATCCGGCGAGTGTTCGGCCACATACGTGGCGGCCCCGCCGTACTCCCCGCCCAGCGCCAGCCCCTGCACCAGGCGCAGGAACAGCACCAGCCCGGGGGCCAGCATTCCGATCTGTTCATAGCCGGGCACGCATCCGATCAGGAAGGTGGAGCCGCCCATCAGCACGAGCGTGAGCAGGAAGGTATATTTCCGCCCGACCAGATCGCCGAGCCGGCCGAAGACCAGCGCGCCGAAGGGCCGGACGATAAAACCGGCGGCAAAGGTGGCCAGCGTCGAGAGGAAACCGGCGGTGGGATTGTCTTTTGGAAAAAACTGGGCCGAAAGAATCGTAGCCAGACTGCCGAAAATGTAGAAGTCGTACCACTCGATGAGCGTCCCGACGGACGAGGCCGTAATGACCCGCCAGACACCCCGGCTTTCGGATGATACGGATGGCTTGGTAAGCATAAAAAAGGGTTGGGTTTGGAATTTGCCTTAAAAAAGCAACTTTACCCGCTTTTTTCCTACTCCCTGCGCCGATGGAAACCCATGAAAAAGCCGGGCCGGCCGGCCCGGCTTTTTCCGGTTGGTTATTTTTCAACGGGCTGCTGCCCGCCCAGAAGCCGTATGTCCGTCGTCAGGGCTTTTTTCAGCCCGTCTTTCGCGTCCTGATCCCGAACGAACTGCACGTCGTTTTTGTCGTCCGGCGACAGGTTGCTGATTTCCTTCAGCATACCGTTCCGCAGGTCAAAAACCCAGCCGTGAATCCAGAGGTCCTGTTTCCGCTCCCAGGCGTCCTGAACGATGGAGGTTCGGGCCAGGCTGTAGACCTGTTCCTTCGTGCTCAGTTCGACCAGCCGGTCGAACCGCTCGTGCTCGTCGGAGATGGCCGCCAGTTCGTCCCGGTATTTGACCTTGACGTTCTTGATGTTCTGAAGCCAGTGATCGATCAGCCCGAAGTGCTTGTCGAGCAGGGCGGCTTTGACCCCACCGCATTCATAGTGGCCGCAGATGATGATGTGCCGCACTTTCAGCACTTCAACGGCATATTGCAGGACGCTGAGCAGATTCAGGTCGGAACCGATCACCTGATTGGCAATGTTCCGGTGAACGAACATCTCACCCGGCATGGTGCCCGTAATTTCTTCCGCCGAAACCCGGCTGTCCGAGCAGCCGATCCACAGGAAAGCCGGGTTCTGGTCGGAGGCCAGTTCGTCGAAGTAATGCTCGTCCAGTTCCAGTTTATCCAGGGCCCAGGCTTTATTCGCCAACAACAACTTCTCGTGTGCGTGCATGATTGCGAATCCGACGTTTTTGTAAGGTTACATTCTTCAATTCGTAGTGGATGCCCTGCGACTGGGCCGTTTCCCGGAACTCCTGGAGGATGTCGTAAATATCGTGGTCGATAAACGAGGCATGCGTTCCGTCGACGAGCACCTGATCCCCGGGCTGCAATTCGCGCAGGGCTTCCTTCAGCTGCGGCTTCACAAGGAAATACAGGTCTTTCTGAAACTTGATCAGCACCTTATTGCCGTCGCGTATTACCCGGAAAGCGGCCTGAAAATTAGTGTACAGGATAAACAGGATACCGACGACCAGCCCGATCCCGATTCCCACCAGCAGGTCGGTGAAGACGATGCCGACTACCGTGACGAAGAAGGGAATAAACTGATTCCAGCCTTCCCGGTAGATTTTTTTGAATACGTCGGGATTGGCCAGCTTGTAGCCGACCATGATCAGGATGGCCGCCAGACAGGCGAGCGGAATTCGGTTCAGCATCGGTGCCGCCAGAAAAACCGCCAGCATCAGCAGCACCCCGTGAATCAGGGCCGACACCCGGCTTTTTGCGCCCCCAATCACGTTGGCCGTCGTGCGGACGACGACCGACGTGACAGGCAGCCCGCCGATCAGGCCCGACAGCATATTGCCGATGCCCTGAGCCGCCAGTTCCTGATCGGGGGAAGAAACCCGCTTCAGGGGGTCGAGCCGGTCGGAGGCTTCCAGGTTCAGCAGGGTTTCCAGACTGGCCACCACCGCAATCGTGATGGCAATTCCGTACACCTGAGGATTGGTAAGAGCACTGAAATCAGGAAGATAGAAGATGGAGAACAGGCTTTCACCGGCTTTGATCTCCGGCACCTGCACCATGTGCTGATGAGCCGTGTCGCCCAGATACCAGCCTGGGAAGGTGGCCTTGAAGAACTCATTCAGGGCGACTCCCAATATTACCACGGCCAGCCCACCCGGAAAGACCTTGAAGAATCCGCCCTTCGCTTTGGCGGCTTTGTCCCAGAAAATCAGGAGGAGAAAGGAAAGGACCGAGATCAGCACCGCACCGGTGCTGGCGGTTACGACGGCCCGGTAAATTTCGGAAATCGTATTTTCGCCGTCGGCCAGCTGCTGGAACTCGAACTCTCCTTCATAATCGTTGTCACGGCCCAGAGCGTGCGGAATCTGTTTCAGGATGATGACCAGCCCGATGGCGACGAGCATCCCTTTGATGACACTGTTCGGAAAGTAGCCGCTGAATTTTCCGGCACGAAGGATTCCCAAAACGAACTGGATGACTCCCGCCAGGACGACGGCGGCCAGGAACGATTCAAACGAACCCAGCCGTTCGATGCTGTCGGCCACGATGACGGCCAGACCGGCCGCCGGTCCGCTGACGCTGACCTCCGAGCCGGACAGAAGGCCGACGATGATCCCGCCGATCATACCGGCCACAAGTCCGGAAAACAGAGGAGCACCGGAGGCCAGGGCAATACCCAGACAAAGCGGCAACGCAACCAGAAAAACGGAAAGCCCCGAGGGCAGATCCGCCCGAAGCATCGAACCGGAATAATTGGTTAAGGTCTTTAGGGGTCTAAAGATATTCATACAGAAAGGAACTTATGGGTTCGATTTAAAGTGTTGGATAGGTCAGCCGGGAAAATCCACAGCCATATAATCTAACTAAAAAATTGGAAAGAAAATTTTAATCGGTTTTTAATCCTTGCATAGTTAACAATTTTTCTTGCCAAATGACAGTTTTGACCCCAAAAGAGAGGGAATATCTCCGGAATCACCCCGAAGAGGACCCCCACCGGCTTCTATTGAAAAAACTGGCTTCGACGGAGATTCGGTGGAAAGTAGTGGCGGCCCAGCTGGCCGCCCGGCAGAAAGCCCGGACCAAACTGCCGGGCTGGACCGCCCATCCGGAGGTCCTATTCCCCCCCGCCCTGTCGGTCGAGCAGTCGTCATCAGAGGGTACGGCCGCCTACAAAGGGAATCTGGTGGAGCGCTCGGCGGAAAAGGGGATCCTGCTGGACCTGACGGGCGGCATGGGGGTCGACAGCCTGGCCTTTTCCCGCTATGCCGGAGAAGTACACTACATTGAAATACAAGCTGAACTGGTCGAATTAGCCGCTCATAATCTGCCGCTGCTGGGCGGCACCAACATCCGGTTTCACCAAGGCAACGGCATCGAATTTCTCCGGAACTTCGGACGGCGTGTCGACTGGGTGTTTCTCGATCCGGCCCGTCGCGACGGCCAAGGCGGGAAGGTTTTCCGGCTGGAAGACTGCGAACCGGGCCTGAACGAATACCGGTCGATCCTTTCCTACACCCGCAACGTCATGCTGAAAACGTCCCCGCTGATCGATCTGGAAGCCGCCTTAAGCCGGTTGCCGGGGGTGCGGGAGGTGCATGTGGTTTCGGTGGACAACGAGTGTAAGGAAGTCCTTTTTATATTAAAAGAGTCAGAGAATCAGGCGATTCCCATTTCGACCGTCAACCTGCGGGGCCACGCGCCGACCCAGGTATTTATCTTTTCCCGAACGGAGGAAACCCGGTCGGAAATAAAATTCAGCCTTCCGGGGCGTTACTTATTCGAACCCAATGCGTCCGTAATGAAAGCGGGCGGCTTTCGGAGCGTGGCCGCCCGGTTCGGACTCGGAAAGCTGGCCACGAACAGCCACCTGTATACGAGCGACGAACTGATCCCCGACTTTCCCGGTCGGTCGTTCGAACTGCTTCAGGTCTGCCGCCCGGACCGAAAGGAAATTCAACAGGTTTTGTCGGAATTAAACCACGGACCGGTCAAGGCCAATCTGGCCGTTCGGAATTTTCCGGAACCCGTCAAAGTCCTGAAGAAAAAACTGGGAATTGCCGACGGGGGCGATCTTTATCTCTTTGCGACCACCCTGTTTGATGCCAATAAACGTATTTTAGTTACAAGAAAAGCCACCAATTGATCGTTATTCCTATGAAAATGTCGTTCTTCATTTCGTGTGCAGGTTGGATGGTTTGTTTAGTAAGTACCACCCAACCCACTTATTCTCAGTCGGTTTATTCATCCACTGAGAAAATAGAACAGCAGTCGATGCCAGGCGTCACGGTCAGCATTCCGGTTGACGGGAAGTTTGTCGATAAGGAGTGGGAGGCCCGACTGAAGTCGTTCGGGCGGGTTTCGGCCGGACGCGGTGGGGTCTACAAGGTTCCGTCGGCCAACATCCCGGCCTTGTCGTCCAATCCGATCAACCTGTCGAGCAAGGTCGATGCCTCCCGTGACAAAGCCACGGTATTTCTCGCGGCTGATCTGGGCAGCGGGGAGTTTGTCAAGGTCGGAAGCCGGGAATACAACGAACTGGAGTCGATCCTGAAAGAATTTGCCAGAAAAACGCAGTCCGGCAATGAACTGCGGATGGCCGAAGCGGAGTTCAATACCGCCCAGAAAAACCATGAAAAGATGGTTCGGCAGGGTGAAAAACTTCAGCGGGATATAGAACGCAATAAAAAGGAAAAAGAAACGCTGCTCCGCAAAATCGACGAAAATGCGAAGGAACTCGTAGACCTTGAACGGGCGCTGGAAACCAACAAAACGGACGTTGTCAACGCGGGAACGGAATTTGAAAACCGAAAGAAAGCCGTCGAGGCCGTCCGTGCCAAGGCGCCGAAATAAAGTTAGGGTGTTAAGGAGCTGGGGAGTTAATGAGTCTGATCGCTGCCGGCGAAACTCGCAAATCCCTAAACTCTGGACTTACTAACTTTCAAGAACCCTGTGATGTGTGGTTTGAGGGGACAGATGCGGCCCGTCAGTCGGCTTCCGACTGGCGGGCCTTTTTTAATGATTGAGTTGTTGAATGATTGAATGCTGCGCTGCCATTTCAAGCATTGCGGAGCCCATTCAATCATTCAACAATTCAACAATTCGATTATTCCCTATAGAACACCCGTTTCACCCGGTCGCTCACGCCCGTGAGGATTTCGTAGGGGATGGTGCCGATGCGGGTGGCGAGGTCGGTGATGGGGACTTCGCGGCCGAAGACCACCACTTCGTCGCCTTCCCGGACGGAGGCTTTCGTGACGTCGACCATCATCATATCCATACAGATATTTCCGATCGTCGGACAAAGGATGCCGTTGACGCAGACCTGACCGACACCGTTTCCGAGCCGCCGGTCGTACCCGTCGGCATACCCGATGGCGAGGGTAGCAATCCGGGAAGGGGCCGTCACGACGCCTTTCCGTCCGTAGCCGACGGTTTCGCCGGGCCGTAATTCCTTAATCTGGCTCACCACGGTTTTCAGCGTCCCGACGGGCAGCAGTTGCCGGGTTTCCATCCGGCTGGCCTCCACTCCATACAGGCCGATGCCGAGACGTACCATGTCCAGTTTATACTCGGGCAGCCGGATCATTCCGGCCGAGTTCAGAAGGTGCCGGAGCGGACGGTAGCCCAGGGCCTCCTCCAGTTGGGCCGAGCCGCTGATGAACCGTTCGTACTGAAGCTGGGAAAAAGGCGTATGGACGGCTTCGTCGGCCCCGACCAGGTGACTGAATACCGAGGCTACCCGGACGGACGGGTGTTCGGTCAGCTTCCGGCAGAGATCCGGCAGTTCGTCGGGCAGAAAGCCGAGCCGGTGCATACCGGTATCGAGTTTCAGGTGAATGGGCGGAACGGTTGTGTCTCCTTCCCGGGCAGGGCGGTTTTGGCCGATAAACAGGAGCCATTCTTCCAGAATGTGGAAGCTGTAGATTTCGGGCTCCAGCTGGTTGTCGAGCAGATACGGAAACGTCTCGGGCGACGGATTCATGACCATGATCGGCAGCCGGATGCCGTTCTGCCGCAGGGAGACTCCCTCGTCGGCATAGGCCACGGCCAGGTAATCGACGCGGTGGTATTGCAGCAGCGACGCCACCTCGGCACTCCCGCTCCCGTAGGCGAATGCCTTGACCATTACCATGATCCGGGTATCTGCACCGACCTTATTGCGGTAAAAGTTAAGGTTGTGGGTCAGGGCGTCGAGGTTGATTTCCAGGACCGTGCTGTGGGATTTCTGCACGAGTCGTCCGATCACCTTTTCGAATGAAAACCGCCGTGCGCCCTTCACGAGAATAGCCGAGTCGAACAGGGTGTAGAGGCTTTCCGATTCCAGCAGTTCCTCCGTGGTCCGGAAAAACCGGGCGGGCATGGAAAACGAATTCCGGTATCGGCCGATCTCCGGCCCGACGCCGAAAAGCCGGGAAATGCCTTTTTCAGACACCATGCGGGCAATGGCCGGATAAAGTTCATCGGCCCGGGTTCCGGTTTCCAGCAAGTCCGACAGAATAAGCACCTTGCTCCGGTCGTTGTCCTGCTGGCTCAGAAAATTGAGCGCGATGGACAGCCCGGCGAGGTCATTGTTATAGGAATCGTCGATCAGCAGATTCCGGCGAATGCCCTCTCTGAGTTCCAGCCGCATGGAAACCGGCCGAAGGCGATCGAAGCGGTCCTGCAACTCCTTCGGATCCGAAAGGCCGAGTTCGAGAGCGGCCAGCAGCACATGGGTGACGTTTTCGAGGGAAGCCTCATCCGCAAAAGGAACGCGCACGGAGCCGTCTTTCCCCTGCCCTTCCAGTCGGATCCGGGTTCCGTTTGATTCCGGCTCGTACCGGACGTTCACCTCCGCCGGGCCTTCCGTCGACCAGGCCACCAGCCGGATGCCGGGATGGACGGCTTTCAGCAGCAGGCGGGTTTCCTCGTCGATATCCGTGTAGGATTTCCGGTAGATGAGCACGTCGGTTTGGGTGAACAGCCGCAGTTTTTCGGCGACCTTCTGTTTCCGGCTTCGGAAGCCCTCGTCATGAGCGGTTCCGATGTTGGTAAAAATCCCGATGGTAGGCCGGACAATCGGCTGAAGATTCTGCATTTCTCCGGGCCGGGAAACGCCGGCTTCGAAGATACCCAGCGTATGGCGTTCGTTGAGCGGCCATACGGACAGCGGGACGCCGATCTGGGAATTGTAGCTTTTGGGACTTTTCTGAATGAGGTGATCCGGAGCCATCACCTGCGCCAGCCATTCCTTCACGATGGTTTTTCCGTTACTGCCCGTAATGCCGACCACGGGGATGCGGAACCGGCTCCGATGGCGGGCCGTCAACTCCTGCAGGGCTTTCAGGCTGCTGCCGGCTTCCAGAAAATCGGCCTCGGGGTATTGTGCCAGTTCATGGCGGAGTTCGGGGGTCAGGGCCGCGGTTTCGACCACGAACCGGCGCACGCCTTTTTCATATAATTCCCCAATGAAGCGGTGGCCGTCGTGGTGTTCCCCCCGGATGGCAAAGAACAGGCTCCGGTCGGGGAACAGAAGCTGGCGGCTGTCAGTCAGCAGGTACGTCATATTGGGCTCGATGTGGATGTCCTTCCGTATCATATTCTTATTGCTTTCACCTTACATCCAGCCTCTTCGGCGGAAATAAATAATCATCGCCACCACCAGCACCGCCATGATTCCGAGGACGACGAAGTAGCCGAACTGCGTACGCAGTTCGGGCATATTGTCGAAGTTCATGCCGTAAATTCCGACAATAAACGTCAGCGGCATGAAGATCGCCGAGAAGATGGTCAGTGTTTTCATGACCGAGTTCATCCGGTTGCTGAGGGTAGACAGGTAAAGGTCTACGAGTCCGTTGGCGAGCTCGCGGTAGGAGTCGATGGTATCCAGCACCTGAACGACATGGTCGTACAGGTCCCGCAGGAAGGGAACGGTAGTCGGCCGGATCATTTCGCTTTCTTCCAGCATGAGGGAGTTGATCAACTCCCGAACCGGCCAGACGAATTTCCGCATGAGGGTAATGTCGCGTTTCAGGGCATAGAGCCGGGTCAGGGTCTGCTGGCTCGCCACCTGCTGAATGATGCTGTTCTCCAGGGTTTCCAGACGCTCCCCGATGTTGTCCAGCACGACGAAATAATGGTCGACGACCAGATCCATCAGGGCATAGAGCAGGTAGTCCGAACCGTTCCGGCGGGTTTTTCCGGCCGAGGCCACGATCCGGTCCAGCACCGGTTGGAAGATGTCCGACTTACGTTCCTCCTGAAAGGAAACCAGGTATTTTTCGCCCAGCACAAAGCTCAGGTGTTCACTCTCGACCTCTTTGGAAGCGGAGTTCATGTAGATCATTTTCAGCGTCACGTACAGATACGCCCCGTCATACTGCTCCATCTTGGGCTTTTGCTGGGTGTTCATGACATCTTCCAGCAGCAGGGCATGCAGTTTGTACTGCTGCCCGATGCGTTCGATGACCTGCGGCTCGTGGATGCCGTCCACGTTCAGCCAGGAGATGCAGGATGCGTCTTCCGGCGGGCGCCGGCAGTCCGATAGCCGTTTGATCTCTTCGACTTTGTAGTCGGACAAACTGTATTCAATCCGCCGGATACGGGTTTTGTAGTCGGTTTCCTGACCGACATAAACCAGCGTTCCGGGCGACGAACCCAGCTTCTTCTCCGAATGTTTATACCGTCGTCTTGCCATATTCCTGTTTTACTGGGTGTAAAAGTACAAAAAGCCCCGGACACCTGTCATGTCCGGGGCATCGACCCTGCCGCTCCGAAGGCGGCCTTCAATAATTTTCCTTCGCGTGGTAAACCAGAATCGGAATGCTCGAATTCAGCACCATGCGTTTGGTCAGGCTGGGATTGAGCAGACGGCTCAGGAAGTCGCGTTCCCGGGTTGCCATGACCAGCATATCCACCTGATTTTCATTGATATACCGGGTAAGTCCTTCGGTTACGTTGTCGGCATGGACTTCTTCTTCCCTGAGCCGGTCCCGCCCGAACTCCCGTTCGATCTGGGTCAGATACTGCCGGTCGTCGCGGACGTTCGGCTGGTTGTCGGCCCTGACCTTGATCAGGCTTAGACCGGCCCCAAACGTCCTCGCCAGTTCGACCACCGGCCTCAGGATTTCGTTTTCATCGAACTCCAGCTGAGTCGCGTAGGCAATCCGGTTCAGCTGAACGGCCGTCGCTTTTCCTTCCTCCGGTGCCGGAACGACCAGCACCGGGCAGGGTGCGGCCATGGCCACATCGGTAGCCGAGCTTCCGGCCAGCCGGTCGAAAAAGGTGTCGAAATGACTTCGCCCCATCACGATCAGGTCCGGATTCAGCTCATCGGCCACGGCAATGATCTCATCGTCGACGGCTCCGAAACGGGCTTCCGCCCGAACGGAAAACCCTTCCGTTTGAAGCCGCCCGGCCAGTTCCTTCAACCTATGCTCCCCGGCTTCGTCCAGTTCCTGGGCCACCAGCACCCCGGCCCCGATTTCGCCGGTCGGCAGGGTCGTATCCGGTATCACCGGCTGGGTGACGTGGGTCAGAATCAGGGTGGACTGGTATTGTTTCGCCAGGAACCGGGCCCAAAGGAGGGCCTGATCGGAGGTTCCGGAGAAATCCGTAGGAACCAGGAGGGTTTTCATCTTTTGTGGGGTTTGTGGTTCAATACTAACAAAAAAACAGGGTTCCTTTCCCGGAAACCCTGTTAATTGTTTGTAAACGGCGTGATTTGAATTACCTGTCTACCATAAAACCGAAATTTCATATGGCACAAATGCAGGGTCTTTCCCAATTACCGAAACCTGTTGATGAAGGGCCTGCGCAATGATCAGGCGGTCAAAGGGATCAGAATGATGGAAAGGCAATTTTTCAAGCAGAAGTAGTTGTTCCGGTAGAACCGGCCAGACTTCAATTCCCAGGTTGACTACTTCCCTGAACACTCGGCTCAATGGCTGGCTCAACTTTAATTTGCCGAGGCTAACCTTGATGGTCATCTCCCAAAATGAAGCTACACTAACCGCCAGGTTGGAGTCAGGATGATTCAAAAGTAAAATGACATTTCTGGAAAGTGCCTCATCTCCTTCCAGCATCCAGATCAGGGTGTGGGTATCGAGTAAATACTTCACAGGGAATAGGCTTTGAAATCATCCAGAGGCTGGTCGAAATCCTCCGCCATATAGGTAATCAACCCTTTCATACTTCCGATTCGATCTTCTTTCGCGGGATGAAGAAGATTAATTATTTTTGGATATATCTGTTCAAAAAGCTCATCCGGCAATTCGGCGATCTCCTTAACCAGATTGATTTTCTGTTCTGAAACGCTCATAGTTCCTTCGATTTAATAGCGACAAACAAACCTTTCAGGCATTAAATTAATGCGCCACTAACCAGTTCTCCCCAAATCCGATGCCGGTTTCCATCCGAACGGCCAGCGGAATGGCGTTGGCCATGATCCCGGCGACATTTTCCCTCAGGATTTCCAGCTCGTCGCGGTGGGCATCGAACACGAGTTCGTCATGTACCGTCAGGATCATGCGCGACCGAAGCCGGTTCTGGCGAAGAAAATCGTGAATCTTGATCATCGCAATCTTGATCATATCGGCCGCCGACCCCTGGATCGGAGCGTTGATGGCGTTCCGCTCGGCAAAACTGCGGTCGGTCATGTTCCGCGAGTTGATGTCGCGCAGATACCGGCGACGGCCCAGGATGGTTTCGGCATATTGCCGCTCCCGTGCCAGTTCGATGCTGCGGTCCATAAACTCCTTCACGGCCGAAAACTCCCGGAAATATTCGTCGATGATGACGGCGGCTTCTTTCCGCGGAATCCGCAGCCGGCGGGCCAGTCCGAACGAGGAAATACCGTAAATGATCCCGAAATTGACCATTTTGGCCTTCCGGCGCATCTCCTGGGTCACCTCGTTCAGCGGGACGTGAAAAACCTTGCTGGCCGTCTGGGTGTGAATGTCGATTCCGTTGTTGAAGGCTTCGAGCATCGTCTGGTCTCCGCTGAAGGACGCCATGATCCGCAGTTCGATCTGTGAATAGTCGGCCGACATGATCAGAAACTCCTCGCTATGGGGTACGAACGCTTTCCGGATCTCCTGCCCGCGCGGGGTTCGGATCGGGATGTTCTGAAGATTCGGGTTGGCCGAACTGAGCCGTCCGGTGGCGGCCACCGCCTGGTTGAACGACGTATGAATCCGACCGTCGCGCGGACTGATCAGCAGCGGCAGCGCATCGACATACGTATTTTTCAGCTTGATCAGTTCGCGGTAATCCAGAATCTTGCGGGCGATTTCGTGTTCGGCTTCCAGTTCGGCCAGCACCTCCTCCCCGGTCGCATACTGCCCGGTTTTGGTCTTTTTGGCGTTGTTTTCGAGTTTCAGCTTATCGAACAGCACCTCCCCGAGCTGCTTCGGCGACCCGATGTTGAACGGCCCGCCCGCCAGTTCGAACACCTCCTGCTGCACCTGCCGCATATCCGCTTCCAGCGTGGCCGACAGTTCGTTCAGGGCGTTGATGTCGACCTTGACGCCTTCCAGCTCCATGTCGGCCAGCACCCGGACGAGCGGCATTTCCACCTGATCGAACAGTTTGGTCAGTTTGTCGCGTTCCAGCAGCGGCTGAAAGGTTTCCTTTAGCTGGAGGGTAATATCGGCATCTTCTCCGGCATACTCGGCCACCTGTTTGATGTCGACATCGCGCATGGTGAGCTGCTTTGGGCCTTTTTTCCCGATCAGCGACTCGATGGACACCGGCTCGTAGTTCAGGAACGTCATCGCCATCATGTCCATGTTGTGCCGCTGCTCCGGTTCGATCAGGTAATGAGCCAGCATTGTATCGAACAGCTTGCCCTGCACCTCGACGCCGTATTTCTTCAGCATCAGGATGTCGTACTTGAGGTTCTGCCCGATTTTGGTGATGCCCGGATTTTCCAGCACCGGCCGGAACTCGTCCAGAATGGCCTGGGCCTCCTCACGGTTTTCAGGCACCGGAACGTAGAAAGCTTCCCCTTTCCGATAGGCAAACGAAAGCCCTACCAGGTCGGCCTCCACCGGATCGGTGGCGGTCGTCTCCGAGTCGAAGCAGAAAGACTCCTGCTGGTTCAGGTAATGGACCAGGCTCAGACGCAGTTCGGGAGTGTCGACCACGCGGTAGTCGTGAACGACCGAAAATATATTCTTCCGACGCTCGGGCTGGTGTTCCTCCACTTCGTACTGGAGAAAAGCCGGGGCATCGGCCGCTTCCTTCTTTTCGGCGGCCGATTTGCGGGCCGAAGCGGTTTTGGCGGGCTTCTCCGTCGGTGGAGGGGAAGCGGCCGGAGCCGGTTCGTCATCCGACAGAAAAGGCAGGTCGGCCGTACCGGATGGGGCGGACGACGGACTCGCGGCCGGCGAAAGTACCTGATCCGCAAAAAGGTCCATCTGCCCTTTTCCGTTGGCCTTCGGTGCGGAAGCCGCCGGGAACGGGTTGGAATCCGGGAAATCTTCCCCAAGCAGTCGTTTCCGCAATTGCCGGAATTCCAGTTCGTCGAGCAGGGCGGACAGGCGGGGCTTGTCCGGCTCGCTCATCAGAAGCGCGTCTTCATTGAACTCCAGCGGTACGTCCACGTGGATCGTGGCCAGTTGCTTGGAGAGCAGGCCCTGCTGGGCAAACTGAACGACATTCTCCTTCAGCTTTCCCTTCAGTTGGTCGGAATTGGCGATCAGGTTCTCAACGGTGCCGAAATCGGCGATCAGCTTCTGGGCGGTTTTTTCCCCGACACCCGGTATTCCCGGAATATTGTCGACCGAATCTCCCATCAGCCCGAGCATATCCACCACCTGACTGATCTCACGGATCTGCCAGCGGTCGAGAACTTCCTTCACCCCAAGCTTTTCGGCCGGTTTGCCCATGAAGGCCGGTTTGTAAATGTAGACGTGCTCCTCGACCAGCTGACCGTAGTCCTTGTCGGGGGTCATCATGAACACCTCGAACCCGGCGCGTGAGGCCCGTTTGGCGAGGGTTCCGATGATATCGTCGGCTTCGTAGCCGTCCAGGATCAGCATGGGAATGTGCATGGCCTCCACGAGCCGCTTGACATACGGGATGGCAATGCTGATGTCTTCCGGCATGGCCTGTCGGTTGGCCTTGTATTCCTGAAAGGAGTCGTGCCGGAAGGTCTTTTTACTCGAATCGAAGGCGACGCCGATGTGGGTCGGTTTCTCCTTCTGAAGGATCTCCAGCAAAGCATTCGTAAAGCCGAACACACAGCTGGTATTCAGGCCCCGGGAGTTGATCCGGGGGGATTTGTTGAACGCGAAATGGGCGCGGTAGATCAGCGCCAGGGCATCCAGTAAAAACAGTTTCTTTTCAGGTTTGCTCATTGCGGTTTTGCCGGGAAACGACCTGCTCAGGGTCCGGATTTCGGCCTTTGCAAATAACGAAATATCGTCTCCCCATCAAAACGCTAACAGCCCCCTTCCGGTTTTGATTCGCCTTCCCAAACCGGGAAGGGTATTTCGTTCGATGGCCTGTATTTGCATATGCAATTTAAATTATTTGGTTCACTAATAGTAAACCACGCTCCAGTTTCTTATGTGTAACATCCTGGCAAGGTCTTCTCTCCTTATTTATTGCGGAATGTATCCGCCGGCCGCGAATGCACTGAAGGAGTGGTATGCCGAGTTGAAAGACAACGAATTTGCAAACTTCCATGAGCTGAAAGCCGTCTTCGGAAATGCCAGTATCATTTCGGACGACAGAGTGGTTTTCAACATCATGGGAAACCGATACCGCCTGGTTGTCCGAGATGTTTTTGAGTATAAGGTCATTCAAATCAAATGGTTCGGCACACATGCCGAATATGATAAAGTAAACGCAGCCACCATTCAATTTCAGAAGCCATGAGACTAAAAATCCTGAAATCGGAACAGGAATATCAGGAATTGCTGGCATGGATAGATCAGCAATTAGATAAAAAAGTTTCCCCGGAAAGCCCCGAAGGTGAAGCGTTTCAGGTGGCTTTGCTCCTCATTAAAGCCTACGAAGACGAACATTATCCGATTCCGGCGCCGGACCCGATTGAAGTGATCCGGCAAAAAATGGACGAAAAAGGCCTGAAAAACAAAGACCTTGTCGGAAAGGTAGGCAGTAAAAGCTACGTCTCTGCCATTCTGAACCGGAAAAAGCCACTGACGCTGGCGATCGCCCGCTACCTTCATCGGGAGTTGGGCATCCCTGCCGGCGTGCTCCTCGGCTGACGCCGATTGGTTACAACGCCGGCTTCATACACCGGAAGCCGACGGTGGCGTTTCGTTCAAAACCGGGGGAAACCCGGAGCAGAAACTGGCGGTAATGCAGCTCCCGGGGGCCTCCCTGCACATACCACCAGCTCGACGAGGGATTGAAGTAACTGCCGCCTTTCATGATCACATACCGGTAACTGCCGCTTTCGTACAGGTCGTTGGTCAGTTGCCAGACACTGCCGACCAGATCCTGCAAACCGTACGGATTCGTGCCCTTCGGATACCGCCCGACCGGGTCCGGCGTCCCGTTGCCGAGGTTGGTGTACTGCGGGTCGATGCCTTTGATGCGGTACACCGAAAGGGTTTCATTGACCGGTTCGATCTCGCGCCGGATGCCTTTTGTCTGCTTCGACCAGGGCCACTCCCGGCCGTCCGGCGTCTGGGCGGCATATTGCCACTCCACCTCCGTCGGGAGCCGCTTTCCGGCCCAGCGGGCATAAGCCTGGGCGTCTTCATAGCCGACATACACGACGGGAAAATTCTCCTGCCCCGCCGGGGGCCGCCCGTCGGCCCAGTGTTTCAGGTAGTTGGCGGTATCGGCCGGCTGGTAGCCGGTGGCCCGGACAAAGGCCAGGTAATCGGCGTTGGTGACGGGATGGCGGTCCATCCAGAAAGCCGGCAGGGTGTAGGCCCGGCCGTCGTTAAACTTCGGGTAGGAGATAAATTTGTCGCCGTTGGTGATTTTTAGGGTAAACGATCCGGCCGGAATCTTCACCATCCCGGCCGGCGCTTTGGAAGCCGGGGCGGTTTCGGGCACGCGGGACGCCAGCCGGGGGGTTCCGGCCGGGAGGTTGACGACCCGCTCGTCGGCCAGCAGGCCATTTTCGAACAATTGAATCACAAACTTGCCCTCATACCGCCCGAAGAGGTCGAGCAGGGCCAGCCGGTGGTTACCCGGTTTCCGGATGACAGGTTGTTTTTCATAGTCGGGCTCGCCCGCCCAGATGCGGATTTCGGCTTCCCCTGCCGCCGGTTGCCCCACTAAAGCGACCTGGAGCAGGTCATTGTCGAGCGAAACCGCCAGCCGTTCGGGCAGTTGAACGATACAGTCCACTTCCCCTTCGTTGTTGGTCCCCAGATCGGCCTTATCGAAGCCGTGGGTCCGGGAGGTTATCCAGAACCGGCCGTTTTGCTCGACAGGAGTCACTTCTTCGTGGTGCCAGACATCGACAAAGTGATACCCCGGCCTGTTCTCCACCTCGAACAGCGGCTCCTTAAACCCCTCAGGTAGCAAACTGAATACCGTATACACTACTTTATCCGACAGCCCCCAGCGGTTGACGTACATGCCGTCGGCCCGGGTCGGGATGAGGGGCGTCAGGGTTCCGGCCGTAAAACTAGCGGTATTTTCTCGCAGGATGCGGGTGGTTTTTCCCAGATACCGGTACTGCTCGTCGAGCCAGGCGGGCAGGCCGGCCGGGAAGAGGTTTAGTTCAGTGCCGTAGCCGTTGAAAAAGGAAACGGCAAATTCACGCCGGATGGGTTCTTTATACAACTCGGCTACCCTGAAAATTGCAAATTCAGGCTTGATGAACTTGTTCAGGTTCAGCATCGGCGGGTAATACAGCGCATTATGCACCCGGCCCGACACAATCCCCGGCATGTCTTTCGGAACGGCCATGCCCTCGCTGTACATGACCACGCCCGGCTTGACCCGGTCGGCGGTTTCCTGCAACTCCCGGCTGGATTCTCCCCGGGTATCCAGCACGACCCCGTCGGCCCCCGTTTCGCGCAGAATCCGCTCCAGCCCGACCAGATGCCCTTCGCTCCGGGTGCTTTCATCCCACGGATTGTAACAGACGAACAGCTTCGTGCCGAACTGCCGGTTCATCATCGTTTGCAGCTCCCGGATTCCGGCCGTTCCGCCGGGCAGATCCCGGAACAGGTCGAACTGATTACGCTGGTCGAGGCCCAGCGTCGGCCAGGTCGGCCAGATGCCGATCACGTCATCCCCGCCATAAAGCCGTCGGCCTTTTTCCAGAAACTTTTCCAGCCCGAATTTCCCGGTTTTGTAGTCGTAATAAATATGATTCCAGGTCATGACCAGGTGCATGACGTAGCTGTGCCGAATCCATTCCAGGTCCTTCCGCCGGAACAGGTCGTCCGGGAAGGGGTCGAGGTCATACAGGTGCCGCTCCTGAAACATCCGGCGCAGACCCTCCTGCCAGTCACCCCGGTAAAGGTCGGCGTAGAGGAAATAGGTGACCTCCCCGTTCCGGGGATATAAGACCGTCTCGAACCGCCGTCGCAGCCCGTTTTTAATGCCGGCCCGATCCCGGCGCGTCAGAGCGCAGAGATTCAGGCCGTCGGCCAGCGCAATACCGGAATACCCCAGTTCCCAGGCGTTGTCGGGAACGATGCAGTTGACGGGTTTCAGGCCCGGCCGGAATATATGGGTTCGGGATAGCGGATGGTCCCCCAGGCCGGTGATATACACCCGGTCGTCGCCCCGACCGAACGGCACCACATTGGACAACCGCAACGTGTCGGCCGACACGTTGCGGAAGGTTACGGCTACTTTGACGCCTTTGGTAAAATCCGCTTCGGGCCGGGCCGTTACCTGAAGCCGCCCGTCCACCACCTGCCGGGCGTCGGCCTGCGAGGTGGTAACGGGCTGGCGGTTGATTTCAAACGAAAGCAGCGGCAATTGTTTAGCAATCGAGCGGCCGTCTCCGGTTTCGAAGGCCGTCACCGCATAGGTGGGTTCCTGCCAGACCAGCCGCCGAAGCTGCTGGCCCTGAACCGGTTTCGCCCAGACAACCGCCAGCCAAGCCGCGATACATAGGTTTATTCTCATGGTTTGAACGGGTCAGTCCTGGGTGTCCATCATCATCCGGTTGATGATGCCTGCCCAAATATAGGTTTTGTGGTAGCCGCCCCAGGCCTCATCGGGGCTGTAGAACTCCCACAGGTTGTGGTCTTTTTTCAGGACGTCGATCATGCCCCGGGCCACCCGGTCGGTCAGTTCGCGGGCTTCCTTTTTATAACCGTAGTCGAGCAGGCCCCGCACGATCAGGTAATCCCACTCCACCCAGACCGGCCCGTTCCAGTAGCCTTTGGCGTTGTAGTACGGGTCCCTGGCCGACAGCGACGGCACCCCGAACGGCCGCCAGAACTGCTGCGGATCGGTCAGTTTTTCGACAAGTCGTTTCGCCTGCTCCGGGGGCGCTACCCCGGCCCAGAGCGGCAGGAAACCGATGATCTCATCCCGTTTGAGGTCGTCCTTTTTTTTGAAGGTAAAGGTGTGATCGGTTTTGTTCACGTTGTAGTAAAAGCCGTTTTCCTCATCCCAGAAGGTGCTGTTGATGCGGGCGGTTCGGGTTTCGTGGTCGGTTTTCCAGCGGGCGGCCTCCTCGGTCAGACCCAGTTCCGCAGCCATTTTCTCCAGCGATTTGGCCTCCATGACCAGCATGCAGTTCAGGTCGAGGCTCTCGAAGTTGGTCGGGTAACCGACCTCGTCCCAGACGGCTACGAGCGCATCCCGCACCGATTCCAGGACGGCCTTCCCGCCCCATTCGCACAGGCCGTCGTGGTCCTTGTCCCGCTGGGTAACGTAAAACTGGTAAAACCGCTTCGACGACTCGTACATCTCCTTCAGAAAATCGCGGTCTTTCGTGATCCGGTACACCTCGTAGTTCAGCCAGGCGTACCAGGGCGCCGACGAAGTCAGCTCGCCCTTTTCCTCGATGACCTCGTCCAGATAGGAGCCGGTTCGGTAGTTAATGTATCCGTTTGGATATTGCCGCCGGGCATACACCCGCTGGGAGTTCATGGCGCTGACGGGGTCGAGGTAGGCGTAGGCGAGCATGGTGATGCTTTCGTGAAAGACCTGCCCGCCATGCCCCCAGCCCCAGGTCGGTTCGCGGGAAAAGACATAATAATTATGGGCGCTTTTGGCCTCGGCCGGATAGAACACCTGCCGCATCATCGCCATCGCGCTCCAGTACAAAGCCTCTTTATCCGCAGAGCCTAAACGGGGCTTCGGTGCGTTGGCAAACAGCTTCTCGTCCGCTTTCAGCACGGCTTCCAGATCGACCGTCAGCAGCTGCCCGGCTTCCGTTTGGGATTCCATCCGGGACGGTTTCTCCTTCACCGACTGCACCGTTCGCACCACCCGCGTCCGATACGTGCCGCCGGCCGGCAGGTTTACGGGCGTCGGCAGGGCCAGAACGGCGGCAAAGGGCGTTTTAAATGAGGCCGGTAGCCCTCCCCGGACGTAGGCATCGAAATCCGAAGCGGGATAGGTAGTCACCTCCTCCGACTGCATCCCGATCCGCCCGGCCGGATCAACCGCCACCACCACGTAACCGGAAGCGCGTTCCCCGGCCGGGGACGACTCCGTAAACTCGGGCCGGGTCAAGCCCTGAGCGATGCGTCGGTAGGTCGTAGCCGGGTAATCCCGGCGGTAAACCGCATACCTGAGCCCCGGTCCTGCCGAAGTCCAGCGCAGGGCGTTCCGGCCGCCGGTGGTCCTGATCTTCAGCCCGGAAACGACCGGAATGGTCCGGTCCTCGTTCAGCCTGAGATCGACCCGCCGGATGTTTCGCTCCGCAAAGCTGCCTTCCACCCAGACCGACCGGTTCAGTACCCGGTTATACCCACCGATCCTGAAACGGCGGGCATCCGGCTTCAACTGGGCGGCTTCCATCCGGAAATACCCGTCGGCGTCGATGGGCGGCTGCGAACTTCCCCAGGCCGGGCTGTTTTCGGTAATGAGTTCGGCCGGGTTGCCGTCGACGAGCATCTGAAGCCGCGAAAAAGGAGCCGGGTCCATGAGTCGGTCGCCCGAGGGGCCGTACAGCCGGCCGTTCACCTGCAATACGGCCTTTTTGTCGCGCAGAATCCGGACCGGCGGCAACGGGGAGCGTCCGCCTTCGGCGTTGAAGGCCAGCCCCTCCGAGCGCGGGTCGGCGGTTCGGAACACATTACGGAGACTGTCGGCAAACGGCAGCTGATGACCGACCGTCCAGCTGTCGGGATGTTCTTCGTGCTGAAACCGGATGGTGTTGCCTTCCGCCCCGACATGGTGGAAATGGGAGGACGCACTTCGCAAAAAGGGAACCAGCGTCAGACGGATCGGCACCGACCCGGTATTCCGAAGCCGCACCTCCATCACCGCCCCGGTGGAACTGTACACCACGAACCGCACGGTGGCCTGGACGTCTTCGAACGGAAAAAATTCATATTCCACCAAATCCGGGTAGGATTTGGTGATCACCGGCTGCCGATGCATGTCCTGCACCCGACCCACCCACCGGCTCCCCCGCCGAAACCCCAGGCACCAGTCCCCGCCCGAATCCGTGGTAAAATCCGCGCCCTTATCGGCTTGATAAAACCGGAAGTGATAGCCCTCGTCCAGCACGAAATTCGAGCGTTCCATGGCGGCCGCATAGGTCGTATACAGCGGAAAGCGGGCGTCGGCTTTCAGGTTGGACAGGTACTGGGCGTCAGCCGCCGGCCAATGGTAAATCAGGCCGGCAAGGAGCAGGGTCAGGCGGTTCATGGCGTTCGGGAAGACCCGGATCAATAGCCCGTATTCTGGGTCAGGTTCGGGTTAGCGCGAATCTCGCTCGTCGGAACGGGGAAAACAAGTTTGTTGGCGGTCGTGATTTTCAATACCGTCCCCGCGCGGCCCGTCCGGACCAGATCGAACCAGCGGTGCGGCTCGAAGGCGAACTCCAGCCGGCGCTCGTCCTCGATGCGCTGCAGCAGGTCTTCCTTCGTGGCCGGGCTGACGGCCGCTACCTGCGCCCGCTGGCGGACGGCGTTGAGGTCGGCGGCTCCCTCCTGAATTTTGCCGAGCTGGGCGCGGGCCTCGGCCCGAATCAGATACATTTCGGCCGTCCGCAGCACCCAGATGGGGCTGTCGTTGGTGCTGCCGGCCTGCCGGTATTTATTGACGTGGTAGGTCGTGGTCCCGTTCAGATTAAACGTGCCGACGGTTACGGAACGGGTGCCGCCTTTGGCCGGGTCGCGGAGCAGATCGACGATTTCCTTCGTCGGCCCCAGCCGGTAGGAACCGCCTTTCGACTGCGGCAGGAAAGCCCCGCCCGTCGCATTCTGATCGACCGGGTTATAAGCGATTTCGAAGATGCTTTCGGGGGTATTCTTCTCCGTCAGAAACCGTTCGTAGGGCGTCACCAGCGCATAATCCTTCGACTCGATGATCATCCCGGCGAACTTCTCGGCATTGGCCCAGTCCTTCCGGTACAGAAACAGCCGGGCCTTCAGCGCCTGGGCGGTTTTCTTTCCCGCGAGGGTCCGGTCGGTGCGTTCGGGCAGCTTCTGTTCGGCTTCGTCGAGGTCTTTCTGCACCTGGGCGTACACCTCGTCGGGCGAGTTGCGTTTGACGAAAGCCGCATCGCTGAACCCGGCGGTGGGGGTCAGCACGAGCGGCACCCCGCCCCAGGTCCGGACCATGTCGAAGTAGGCCAGCGCCCGCAGAAACAGGGCCTGACCCGCCAGATCGTTCTTTTCCTCCGTCGTAAAACCGGGGTCGCCGACCGTCCCGACGGCGTCGAGGATGTTGTTGGCCTGGTTGATCACCTGATACATGGCCCGCCAGTTGATTTCCATCGTGTTGGACGACGCCAGAATGTCGTAGTTGTCAAACTGGAGGTCGGTGGTTCCGGCGCCGGCGGCAAAGACGTTGTCGTCGGAGAGCCAGACCGCGTTGGGCCACTCGAAACCGTAGTATTCATTCACCTGAAGGGCGCTGTAGGCCCCGTTCATGGCCCGCCGGATGCGGTCTTCGCTGCTCAGGGCGAGGTTCTGCCCGATGTTCGTCACCGGGTTTTCGGTCAGAAAATCCTGACAGGCCGTGGTTCCCAGCAGGGTCATTATGGTTAAAAGGCTGATCTGCTTTTTCATGATGCGTTTTCCCGATGGCGATTAGAACGACAGATTGATTCCTCCCTGAACGGTGCGGGGCTGCGGCACCGTAAACATCTCCACCCCACCGACCGTGCCCTTGCCGCCCCCGGCGTTGATTTCCGGGTCGAGGCCGCTGTACTTCGTGAAGGTCAGCAGGTTGGTTCCCATGACATACACCCGGACGGTGTTCATTTTCAGTCTGGTCAGCAGCGGTCTCGGCAGCGTGTAGCCGAGGGAGAGGTTCTTCAGCCGCAGGTAGGAACCGTCTTCCATGGCCCGGCTCGTAAACCGCCCGTAGTTGGACGACAGGTTTTTGCCGCCCATGCGCGGGGTGTCGGTGACGTCGCCGGGTTTCTGCCAGCGGTCGAGTTGCTGGGTGTAGAATCCGAAGGTAGCCTGTCCGTTGGCGTTGTTCCGGCGCGTGCCGCCCGAAACCATGAAGAAGGTGCTCCAGTTGACGATCTCCTGCCCGACCTCGAAGTTGAAAAAGCCGTTCAGATCGAAACCCTTATACTTTAGGGTCGTATTGAAACCGCCGTAGAAATCGGGCTGGTTGCTCCCCAGCAGCAGGCGGTCGTTGTCCGTGATCTGGCCGTCCTTGTCCACGTCCTCATACTGGGCGTCGCCGGTTTCGGGATTCACGCCCGTCTGCTTCCAGAGCCAGAACGAGTTGACCGGGTAGCCTTGCCGGAAGACGATGAACTTGCGGGAGAACGGTTCGAAATAGTCGGCGTCGAGTTTAACGATCCGGTTGACGTTGCGGGAGATGTTCAGGCCGGCGTCCCAGGTGAACTCCTTGCCGCGGATGATTCCGGCATTGATGCCCAGTTCGACGCCCTTGTTGCTGATGTCGCCCCCGTTGAAGGCGATGGTCGAAAAGCCGGTCGACATCGGCACGGGTTTGTTGATCAGGACCCCGGTCGTGAATTTATTGTAGACGTTCAGTTCGACGTTCAGGCGGTTTTGCAGCAGACCCGCATCCAGCCCGAGGTTCCACTGGCGGGTCTGTTCCCACTTCAGGTCGGGATTAGCCAGCTGCGACGGAACGGTGCCGGGTTCCTGGCGGTAATTGGCCCCGCCGGTCCAGAGGCCCTGGGCCGCGTATTCCGAGATGGTTTCCTGACTGCCGGTGATGCCCCAGCTGGTGCGGAGTTTCAGGTTGGAGAACAGCTTCTGCCCTTTCATGAATTCTTCGTCGATGATCCGCCAGGCCACCCCGACCGACGGGAAATATCCCCAGCGGTTGTTGGCCCCGAAGCGGGAGGACGCATCGGCCCGCATGTTGACGTCGATCAGATACCGGCCTTTGTACCCGTAATCGACCCGGCCGAAGAACGACAGCAGCGTGTTGGCCGTCTCTCCGCCGTAACCGTCCTTTACGGCCGCCGAGCTGATGTTGCGGAGGTCGTCGTTGGGATAGTTGGAGCCGCTGACCCCCGAAAACCGGAAACTGGTTCGCTGGGCGGTGTTCCCCACCAGAAAGTTGACATCGTGGTCGGTGGTCGGCACCCAGCGGTAACGCAGGGTCTGTTCGTTGATCCAGGTGGTGTTGCGCCGATTGTCTTCGTAGCCGGTCGCCACGTTGCCCGGCCCTTTCCGGAGCTGGCTGTCGAAGTTGGCGTTGAAGGCCTGGTTATAGTCGATGCTCCAGCTCGTGCGGAAGAAGAAATTCCGGGCAATTTCGTATTCACCGAAGGTGTTGCTGATCAGACGAAGGCCGCGGCTGGTTTCGTCGAGTTCCCGCACCATCGCCACCGGGTTCAGATACAGCAGGTTATAATTATAGGACCCGTCCGAATTGAACAGGGGATACATATTGGCGGCTCCCAGCCCCACCAGCATGACCCCGACGGAATTATCGTTCGGTGCCGAGCGCCGGAAGGTGGTGGCTACGGTATTGCTGGTACTGATCTTTAGCCGGGGGTTCACGATCTGGTCGATGTTCAGGCGGCCCGTGGCCCGTTCGAAGCCGTAGGGACGCAGGATACCCTGCTGTTTGAACCAGGACCCGCCGATGAAAAACGAGGTATTTTTATCCCCGCCGGTCAGGCTGGCGTCGATGCTGGTCGTAGGGGCCGAACGAAACAGCAGCGGCAGCCGGTCGTAAGTAGATACGCTTTCCGGGTTCGGGTACGGCAGCGGACCGGCCGGCCGGACGCCGTCGGCGATGTCGTTCTGCCAGGCTTCGTTGAGCAGCTGGGCGGTTTGCGGGCCGTTGGTGATTTGGGGCAGTCGCCACGCTTTCGAGACGCCGGTGTAGGCCCCGATTGAGATTTTCGGTTTGGCGTTGTAATTCCCCCGTTTGGTGGTGATGATAACCACCCCGTTCGCTCCCCGCGATCCGTAGATGGAGGTAGCGTTGGCATCCTTCAGCACCTCCATAGAGGCAATGTCGGCCGGGTTGAGGTCGGCCAGCGGGTTGGCAATCTGCTGCTCCGTGCCGTAACCCGAGGTGCCGAGCGGCACGTTATTGACAAACACGCCGTCGATGACGTACAGCGGCTGGCTGGCCGGGGAGTTGGGCGAGAAGGACGACGTTCCCCGGATCCGGACGGTATTGCCGCTGCCCGGCACCCCCGAGCTGCTAGAAATCTGGAGGCCCGACGCGCGGCCCTGCAGCAGCTGGTCCGGGGCCGAAAGCGGAATGTTCTGGATGGTTTCCCCGCTCACCTGCGACACGGCGCTGGTCAGGTTTTTCCGCTCCTTCTGACCGTACCCGATCACCACTACCTCGTTCAGGGCGCGGATGTCGGCTTTGAGGGCAACCGCCAGCCGGGAGCGGTTTCCGACCGCCACTTCCTGGGTTTCATACCCGATGAAGGAAAAAACGAGCGTGGCGCGGTCGTCCGGCACGGATAGTTGGAAAGCGCCCTGGCCGTCGGTGGTGGTCCCGCGCTGCAAGCCTTTGACCACCACACTCACGCCCGGCAGCGGATCGCCGGTTTCTTCGGCCGTCACCACCCCCTGCACCATCATTTGCTGAACCATCGGCCCGGCAGCTTCGGGCGCTTCGGCCGTCAAAGCCCGGGCCGACGATTCGCGGGCGTCCGGCACGGTCAGCAGCGTCTGGTCCCTGTCTTTCGGAGCGGGGACTTCCCCGGCCGGTTTCCGGCCGCGCCGGGCCGGCTGAATCAGGTACGCACCTTCCTTTATTTTCGAAAACCGGAGTGGCGAGGTCTGCAAAATCTGCTCCAGCATCTGTTCTACGGAACGGCTGCGGTCGTAGGTCGGGGCTACCACCCGGAACCCTTTAATGGCTTTGTCCTCATACAGAATGTCTACGTTGTAGAAGGTTCGCAGTTCCTCCAGCACGTCGCGGAGCTGGCGGATCACGGGGGCGGCTTCCTGCCGGCTGAGCGGATGAGCGGAAGCCAGCGTCTGGCTGAACACCGGCGGACAGGCCAGAACAGCCAGCCAGCCCAGGACGATCCGGGCCTGAGTCAGCCGGGAAAGAGGGGGTAAACGGAGACTCATGAATACAGGGGGTTAGGTTATTCGTAGAAAGTCACTCGGTTCTCGATTCGGTCGAAGCTGATCTCCAGCAGATTGGCGATCACACGCAGCAGTTCTTCGGACGTTTCGGCCCGGAACGAACCCGATACGGTCCGCCGGGCCAGCGTATCCCCCCGGATCTCGACCTCCAGACCATAGTTCTCTTTCAGCAGGTCGGCAATTTCCCGGAGGGAGGTTTCGCTGAAGATGTAACGATGGTCTTTCCAGGCGGCAAAGGTCCGGGGGCGGGCCACTTTCCGGTAAGCCAGTTTCCCCCCTTTGTCCAGGCTGACGAAATCGCCCGGTTTGAGGGTCAGCTGGTGTTTTTCGGAGCCGGACGGGTAGTTGATCTTCACCTTGCCGGTATGCAGAACGACTCGGGTTTCTTTCGGGCGATCATAGACGGTAAATTCCGTTCCCAGCACCACCACCTCGAAATCCCGGGCGGTCCTGACCCGGAACGGGCGATGGTCGGGCGTGTGCGTTATCGAAAAGTCGGCTTCACCGGTCAGATACACCTCCCGTCCGAAACCGGTCAGGCTGAAACGGGGGTAACGCAGGCTGGAATGGGCGTTCAGAACCACCTTGCTCCCGTCGGGCAGGGTGAGCTTTTTCAGATTTCCGAAGGCGGTTTCTTCCGTTTTGTACAGGAAAGCGGTTCGGTTCCGGTACAGGCCGGTCAGCAGGCAACCGGCGAGGGCCGCAGCCGCCAGCCACCGAAGCGAGCCGAATCGTTGTTTTCCGACCGGCAGAACCGGTTCCCGCCCCTCTTCCCCGCCCTGCCCTGGCGCCCGGACTTTCAGAAGAGCGGCATCCGGGTCGGCCACATACTGCAGATGGGCAGCCTCCCACTCCTCCAGCCACCGGTAATACAGTTCCTGATGGTCGGGATGCCGGAGCCACTCGGCCAGCAGGGATCGCTGGAGGCTGGTCGTCCGTCCGGCGAAATGATCGAAAAGCGTTTGTTTATTGATTGAATTTTCCATCTACTTATCCTTTAATCGTCATTGCGGAATACCGGTCTCCAGCCTTAGGGGCAGGTAAGGAACAGGGCCAGGAATGCCCCCTCCCGGATGACTTTCCGGAGAAAGCTCAGGGCTTTACCCAGATGGGCCTCCACGGTTTTCAGGTTGATCCGCAACTCGTCGGCAATTTCACGGTGTTTCTTTCCTTCATAGCGGCTCAGCAGAAAGACCCGGCGGCACTGGGGCGAAAGCGTCTGGATGCCGGTTTCGAGCCGGTTGTACAGTTCGGTATATTGCAGAATCTGCTCGGGGTCGGCCTCTCCCGGAACCGGCGAACCGGCCGAAGCAAGCTGGTCGAGAGGTACATTCCGGCCGAACTCCTCCTGAAGGTAAGAATACGCCCGCTTCCGAACGGCCGCAAAGAGGTAGGCCCGGTAGGAGGTCGTGATGTGCCGATGGGCCTGGTTTTTCCAAAAGGTCAGAAACACTTCACTGACCAGGTCTTCGGCCACCTCCCGGGCATAGACGAACCGAACGGCATGGCTGCACAGGACGGTATAGTAGCGCCGGAAAAGCAGTTCAAACCCTTTCCGGGCCTCCTGGTCGAAGGCCTGTTGCAGAAACAACTCGCTGTCCATAACCCGGCCATCCGATTCGGCCGGGAAGCGGGGCAGTCGGGAGCTTTCGTCGGATTCGGTTTCTAACATGGGGTCGGGGAACAGGCATCTGACCGTGTAGTCAGAAAGTTTCCGAAATACCCTTAGTCGGAAAAAAGATTTTTTTACCGGAGGCAGCCCGCGCGTTTATGCGGAGCACGGGAGGATGGAAGGATTTTCGGGAAGAAGTGTACATTTGCACAAAATTTGTTTGTACACCTACCTATGAAGCATTTGTACCTTTCTTCCATTTTGTTCCTTTGCTGTATGGCCGGGCCGCTGGCCGCCCAGCGTTTTGTGGACGGGGCCGGCGGCTGCGGAGGCAACTCGCCCTGTTATACCACCATCCAGGCAGCCGTCGCAGCGGCCTCGGCCGGGGAAACGGTCACCGTTTATCCGGGCACCTACACCGAAAACGTCACGCTCTCCAAAAGTCTGACGGTGGTTTCTACCGGCGGCCGGGGCAGCACCATCATTCAGGGATTTCAGACCAGCCCGGCCCCCAGCGTATACGGCGCCGTGACCATCGAGGGCGTCACTTCCGGCGTCAGC
The DNA here is from genome assembly GCF_003703975.1 of Larkinella soli. Classification (GTDB taxonomy): domain Bacteria; phylum Bacteroidota; class Bacteroidia; order Cytophagales; family Spirosomataceae; genus Larkinella; species Larkinella soli. The sequence continues at coordinate 866,222 of NZ_QTJY01000001.1, forward strand.
ATCGGCACCTCCTCGGCCGACGGGTTCACGATCATCGGCGTCGACTGGCCGACCAACGTCACCGACGTCGGGGCGGTTTACGTCCGGGGCGGGCCGCACACCGGCCTGAGCATCGTCGGGAACGATATCCGGGCCAATGGTGACAACGGCTTCGTGCTCCAGAGCAACACCCCCGTCAGCGGCTTTCTGTTCGACCGGAACATCCTCTCGGGAAAGACCTATCTGGGTTCCCAGCCCGAACAGACCTGCTGCAGTTCATCCTGCTATTTCGACAACACCTCCAGCAACGTCGCCCGGTCGCTGTTTACGCTCAATCCCGGTGCATCCAACGTGACCTTCAGCAACAACCTCATTACGGGATCGGCCGGGGCCGGCAGCAACGGGAACGTGCTGGTGCAGTTCGAAGCCGCCACGGCCCGCATCCAGTACAATACGTTTTCCGGTACGACGGTCAGTCCCGGCGGCACCTGCCTTCGCGGAAACCTGATCGTGCGGGGAAGTGCCGTCAGCGTTCACTGCAACCCCTTCCATGCTGCCGGTCTTTCCGGCAGCAACCGGTTTCATGTCCGGATGGATCAGAATACCGGGCCGCTGACCGGGGCCGACCCGATGGTGGACACCTTTACGGAAATTTCACAACAGAACAACTACGACCGGAACCCGGTGGCTTTCAGTAATGCCCTGCGAACCATTTTCATTTCAATGACCGATGCGAGTTCCCAGGATGGGGCCGCCCGAACGGCGAGAGGTTCCTGCACGGTACCCCTTCCGGTGCAGTGGTTCGGCTTTCAGGGAACCGTCATTGAAAATCGGGCGGTCGAACTGGTCTGGAAAACCGCCTGGGAGCAGGGCAACCTCAGGTTCGAAATCGAGCGGAGCCGGGATGCGGTCACCTATGAACCCATCGGACAGGTACCGGGCGCCGGAACCACCCAGCGGACGAGTACCTACCGCTTTCTGGATAATGAGCCGCCGGCCGGAATCGCCTACTACCGACTGAAGCAGGTCGACGCCGACGGGCAGAGTTCTTATTCAAGACCCATTTCGGTCAATTTCAAAGGGGCCGATCTCCTGACGGTCTATCCGAATCCGGCCTTCGACCAGATCCGGGTCCGCTCCGCTTCCGGCAGCGGCATCGAATCTCTGGGGCTGTATGACGCCGTCGGAAGACCGGTCCGGCAAAGCCGGGGCAGCATGGTTCTTTCCCTGACGGGACTGCCGCAGGGGATGTATCGGCTGGAAATCCGCCTGACGGGCGGTGAGGTTTACTGGAGGAAAGTGGTGAAAAGCCGGTAAGGTCCGTTGACCTTACCGTTTAGAAATCCTTGAACTGCTCATACATCTCCTTGAGCTTCGGATCGCGTTCGCTCAGCCGGATGTCCTTCCGCATGGATTTGACGCCCTCGATGTCCTGAAGCAGGCCCAAAACCTGGTAGGCCCCGAACCGGACGAAATAGGCCGGGTTGGTGCGGGCCATTACCTCCAGCATCGGAACCGACTGCCGCTGCATATCGGCCCCGGACCTGATGAGGTATTTGCCAAACACCTGCAGGAAGTTGTACAGGTCCTGCGACTTCATGGTCTGCATCTTGTTGATGAACCAGGTATATCGGCTCGTATCCGTTGAATTGGCGTAAAAGTTGGCCACCGCCGTGACGATATCGCCGTTGGGCACGTTTTCGAACCGGGCCGCAATCTCACCGGCATCGCCCGGTTTGGACATCAGGTAGGCGTCGAGGGCCGAGGACACCACTGCGTAGGACGTGTCGTTCAGCATTTCGCGGAACAGCGGGTCGTTGACGTTGTCGCCGAAAGAGGCCAGCGTATTGATGGCTTCCTGACGCACGTGGGATTTCTCGTCGTTGCGGGCTTTGCTCTGCACCACCCGCTCCACTTCCGAAAACTCCTGCCCGTCATATTCGGCAAAATTGGCAACGGCCAGCTGGCGAATCTTCCAGAACTTATCCGTCATGGCCGTCAGCATCATGTGCCGGACCGTCGAATCGATCAGGTTGGATTTGTCCTCCAGCCGCGTGACCGACTCATATTTGTCGAGGTAGGAATCCGAGTTGTAATACTGAAAAACCAGTTCGGCCTTGTTCTTTTCCTGGTCCACCGTGCCGACGATCCGGTGGTCGGCGTCGAACAGCACGAGGTCCGGCCGCTGCTCGACCGGGAAGGTCAGCGTCTGTTTGGCCCGGTCGATCAGCACGTCGTAGGATTTTTTCTGCCCTTTCGACCAGACGTCCACCTTCACCGGCAGGCGGTAGATGGGCACGCGGGTCGTATCCTGCTGCTGGAATACCGTCAGGCTGACCTGACCGGAACCGGGTTTGTAATCCTTTTCGACCTTGATCACCGCGTGACCGGGTTTCATGAACCACTGTTCGAAAAACCAGTTGAGGTCCTCGCCGGTCACCTCTTCAAAGGCTTCGCGCAGGTCACTCACCTCGGCGGTGCCGAAGCGATGGCGGTTCAGATACCGTCGGCAGGCTTCGAAAAAGGCGTCGTCGCCGACCTGCCGGCGGAGCAGGTGCAGGATGCGGCCGCCCTTGGCGTAGGAATGGCTGTCGAACATCTGCTCCCTGTCGGTGTAATGATACCGGATCAGCGGCTCCTGCTTGGTTTCGGCTTCGGCGAGGTACTGATTCTGGTCGTCGAGACCGTGCATATCGGCCGAGAAAGCGCCCTCCGTATGTTCCCGCCAGAGGTATTCGGCGTAGGTGGCGAAGGCTTCGTTCAGGGGCAGGTTGGCCCAGGACTCACAGGTGACCAGGTTGCCGAACCAGTGGTGAAACAGCTCGTGGGAGATGACGTCGTCGGAATTACCGTCGATCAGCTGCCGCTCATCCAGCTGGACAGTTTCGGCGTGGACGGTCGCCGTCGTGTTTTCCATGGCCCCGGAAACGAAATCCCGGACGGCGATCTGGCTGTATTTTTCCCAGACGTAGGGCACTCCGAATTTCTTTTCGAAAAAGTCGATCATCGCCGGCGTACGTCCGAAGATGGCGCGGGCGGCTTTTTCATAGGCGGGTTCCACGAAATAGCTGACTTCCAGCCCGCCCCGGTCGGCCGTCGCCGGAATGGAATCCCTGACATAGGCAAACTCCCCGACGGCAATCATAGCCAGATAGGGAGCGTGGGGGAGCGATTGTTTCCAGTAGTCGGTCCGGGTATTGTCGCCGTTGACCGTGGAGGAGATCAGTTTTCCGTTCGACAGCGTCCGGAACTTCGAATCGACGGTCAGGTAGATTTCCTGAGTCATTTTTTCATTCGGGGTGTCGATGGTCGGAAACCAGCAGGAATTGGCCTCGGTTTCGCCCTGCGTCCAGATCTGGCGGGGTTTGTTCCCTTCGGCTCCGTCGTGGTTGATGAAATACAGGCCCTTATCCTGGGTGATGGCTTCGCTGCCGCCGAGGGGTAATTCATTCGGCTTGGCGGTATACACGACCTGAACATCGAACGTATCGGCCCGGGTATACGTCCGCGGCAGAAGGACGTGCAGCTTCCGGCGATCGTTGTAGGTATAATTCAGCGTATCGAAAACCGTTTCGCCGGTTTTGAGCGTATCCAGCAGAAAAACGCCCTTGACGTCGAACCCCTTCGCGTCGATGTCGACGGTATTCTGAGGATAAAAATAGGGTTTGAACCGCAGCCGGGCCACCCCATGGACCCACTGCCGGACCCAGTCGAAGCGGAGGTCCAGGCGGGTATGGAGCAGGTCATTTTTAAGGGTTCGGCTGGGGTTATACGGACCCTGAGAGACGGCGGGGGCCGCTTTTCGGTCCGCGTCGGCTCCGCGGGCGCCCTGTCCTGCGGCCAACGGGCCGGTAAGGACGACCACCAGCAAAACACTAACGATTCGGATAACTGGATTCATAGAGTCGTTTCAACTTTCGGAATTCACAACGTTCTAAAGAGCAAAAACCGCTCAGGCACTGTCGGCGGCTTTGGCGATGGCTGCAGCGCGCCGGGCTGGAAACCAGGACACGATCAGGGTGACCGCAATCACGATCAGCGTGGTCAGCATCAGGTCCCTGGCCTCAAGCTTGACGGGATAGGCGTCGATGATGGCGCTTTCCATTCCCATCGACACCAGACCAAACCGCTGCTGCAGCAAACAGAGCACAATGCCCAGAATCAATCCGACCACCGCCCCGGTCAGGGCAACGATGGCTCCCTCGGCCAGAAAGATTCTCCGGACCAGCGTCGTCGTCGCACCCATCGCATACAGGATGGAAACGTCGGCTTTTTTTTCGATGGCCAGCATTGATAACGAGAAAAAGATGTTGATCGATGCCACCAGCATTAAAAAAGAAAGGGTCAGCGTCACAAAAAGCTTCTCGATCCGGATGGCCCGGAACAGATCGGGATTCAGGTCGTCGCGGTCCTGCACGACGACGGTCGGACCAAGCCGGGTCTGCAACTCCTGCTTAACCGCAGCCAGGTCCGCGCCGGCCTTTAGCTGGAGTTCAAGCGAAGATAGCTGATTTTCCTGATAGCCAACCAGTTCGCGGATCTCCGCCAGTGGAGCTAAAACGTAGTCGTCGAAATTTTGTTCGATAAAAAATACCCCCGAAACAGCCAGATCGGCCCGGTTGAAGGCGTCGGGCGTCAGGGTCGAATACGACTTGCGGTTCTGAGGATACCAGAGTTCGAGGGGCGTCAGGATGTCCTGAGGTGAGATCAGCAGGGCGTTGCGCACGCCTTCGGCCACAATGGCATAATTGACGCCGTTCTCCTGAAGCCGGAGTTTGCCTTCCACCAGGGCGGTATCGAGTTGCCGGCGCTCCAGGTAGGAGTTGTCGATGCCCTTCACTTTAATGACGGTCTGCGAATCGCGATAGCGGGCGAGGGCGTTGTCTTCAATCACCTGGGTTACCAGAGCCACCTCCGGCGTTTCCTGGAGGCTTTTCATCAGCGCCGGGGTAACCGTCAGGCGCTTACCGCTGCGGGGCGACACGGTCAGGTCGGCCTCGAAGGTTTTGAAGATCGTCCGGTTCAATTCCTCCATGCCGTTGAAAACGGACAAAACCACCACCAGCGCCATCGTTCCGACCCCCACCCCAAGCATCGAGATGATGGAAATCAGGTTGATGAAGCTACGTTTCCGCTTCGAAAAGAAGTAACGCCGGGCGATAAAGAGAGGAAGGTTCATGAGAAATTGTTGAATGATTGAATTGTTGAATGATTGAATTGGCTTCGCAAAGCTGGCCTGGCAGCGCGACATTCAATTATTCAACAATTCAACAATTCGATTATTGTGTCTCTTCTTCCTCCTCAGCCGGGGCGGGCGGGATGTCGAGGTTAGCGAAAAGGGCGTCCATTTTGGCGGCATAGTCCGCCGTATCGTCGATGTAAAAATTCAGTTCGGGTACGATCCGGAGCTGATGCCGGACCCGGTCGGCCAGTTGCTGACGGATGGAACGGCCTTTTTCCCGGATCAGGTCGAGCAGCATCTCTCTATTTTTTACAGCCAGAAAACTCAGATAAACCCGGGCAATGCTCAGGTCCGGGGAGATTCGCACACTGGTCACCGTGATGAAGGCGCCGTTGAACAGGTGACGGGCATCGCGCTGAAAGATTTCGCTCAGATCCTTTTGTAACACCCGGGCTACTTTCTGCTGTCTTTTCGATTCCATAGGATTCTTAGGTAATGAATAATCAGCGAAAAGGAGGCCGGAACGGAAACCGCCCACAGGCCGGATTTCGGCAGAATCATTCATCGTATATATCGCAAATATCCGACTTTTGTTCGATTTCTTTTACCACAATCCCGTAATTTCGTCTTTCCAACAGGAGTATCGCTTTTTAACCCGGAACGTCGATTGCTTAGTTTCTTCCGTACTTATTCCACCCTTCAGATTATCAGCCTGCTGGCCTTGCTGGCGCTGATCCGCCTGCCCTTTCTGCTGGCCCCACCGCCCCTTCTCATCCCGGAACTGAACTGGATGCTGGTCGGTGAACAACTCCGGAACGGAAACCTCCTGTATCGCGATATCTGGGACAGCCTCAGCCCGCTGTCGGCACTGGTCTACTGGCTGATGGACCTGGCTTTCGGCCGGTCGCAGCTGGCCTACCACATTGCCGGAACGGCCGTCGGCGCGTTTCAGGTGCTGTATTTCAACTGGGTGACCAACACCCGCGACATCTACCCGGACCGGAACCTCATTCCCGGCCTGATCTACGCCCTGTTCCTCAATATGTCCTTCGATTGCAGTACGCTGTCGCCGGTGCTGCTGTCGACCACCTTTCTGCTGCTGGCCTTCGGGACCCTCATCAAACAGATGGAACGGCGCGGAGCCACGGACGAGGTCTTCGAGGTGGGTTTTTACATCAGCCTCGCCACCCTGTTCTACCTGCCCTCGGCGCTGTTCATCCTCTGGGCGGTCATGGCCCTGCTGCTGTATACGGGCGCCAGTTTCCGGCAGCATTCCCTGTCGCTGTTTGGTTTCGCCTTCCCGATCCTGCTGACGGTCCTATATTATTACATGGCCGACAGCCTGGATGATTTCAACCGCAACCTCCTGGCCTCGGTATTCCGCGTGCGGCAGTACGATCTAACCGATTTCCAGACCCTGCTCGCGTCGCTGTTCCTGCCGCTGGCGATGGGTTCGCTGGGGGTGCTGAGCCTGTTCCGGCAGACCACCCGATTCAACAACTTTCAGCAGCGGTGCCAGCAGATCATGATGCTATGGGCAGTAACGGCCCTGCTTTCGGTGGCCCTGATGCCTTTTCTGGCCCCGATGATGTTCATCAGCTTCGTGCCGACGCTGGCCTTTTTTGCCGCCTATTACTTCCAGGGAATCCGCCGGGAACTGATGGCCGAAGCCATTTTCACGGGCGTGTTTCTCTTTACGCTCCTGATTCTGTACCAGGGCGCCCTTCAGTTCGTGCCCCGCTGGGAACTGGGGCGTCTGAGTGCCCTGCAGGTAAAGCCGTCGGCCATCGACGGGCAGGTTCGTCAGGAGAAGATTCTGGTACTGGGGGAAGACATCAGCCCGTACCGCTACAACCGGGCCGCCACGCCCTACCTGAACTGGGACCTGGCGAAATACGACCTTCGCAACCTCGACAACTACGAGAGCGTCATCAGCGTCTACGACCATTTCCGAAAAGACCCGCCCAATTACATCATCGACCGGGAGAAGGTCATCGAAAAACTATTTCAGCGCGCCCCGGCGCTGGGCGCGCTGTATGAGAAGACCTCCATCGAAGGCGTTTACCGCCGAAAAGGAGAAGCCAGAAAGTCGGTTTAACACGAAATTTTTCCAACTCTGCGTTCGTGACGTCCTCCCTCGAACGGAGTGGCCAGAAAGACTTTCACGCATTCGACGGCTTCTTCGGAGGAGATGTACCGCTCGGGCAGGCACAGGACATTGGCGTTGTTATGCTGCCGGGCCAGTTCGGCCAGTTCCGGCTTCCAGCAAAGGGCCGCCCGGATGCCCTGGTGTTTGTTGGCCGTGATGGCCACCCCGTTTCCGCTCCCGCAGACCAGAATACCGAGGTCGAACTGACCCGCTTCGACCGCCATCGCTACCGGATGTGCAAAATCCGGGTAGTCGGCCGATTCCTCGGAATAAGTCCCGAAATCCTTTATGGTATACCCTTCATTTTCAAGCAGCAGGACGATCTCCTGTTTATAGGCAAAGCCGGCGTGATCGGCCCCAACGGCGATGGACGGTTTCATAGATTGATTTTTGTTTACAGGTGAAACTAAAACGACAATTAAACGTTATTATGTTCCGGCTGAATTTAAGCGGGTTTCCGGCAGGCTTGAGAATCCTCCCCATTTTTTACAAATTAAAGAGGTAAAAAAGGCCCCGCCACGGAAATTGTAATAGAAATTTTACAAACGAGGCCCTACTTTCCTCCCACCCATCTTCAGTTATTTTACGAGGCATATGGAAGCAGAAAAAACAGAAAAAACAGTACAGCGGTCGGAAGCACAAAACGTATCTCAAATTGCAAAGGATCTACCCAAACGGGACGAACTCCTCCTCACTCCGGATGAACAACGAATCAAGGAAGCCTTTCAGGACCGAAACTGGAACGAAATAAAAATTGCGGACTCGTGGGTCATTTTCAAGGTTATGGCCGAGTTCGTGGAAGGATTCGACAAACTTGCCAAAATCGGACCCTGCGTGTCAATTTTCGGGTCGGCCCGGACCAAACCGGACAATGCGTATTACCAGATGGCCGAGGAAATTGCGGCTAAACTGGTCCGGCACGGGTACGGCGTCATCACCGGCGGGGGGCCGGGCATCATGGAGGCCGGCAACAAAGGTGCCTTCGAACAGGGCGGAAAATCGGTCGGGCTGAACATCAAACTTCCCTTCGAGCAGGAAAGCAATATCTACATCGACCCGGATAAGAACATCAACTTCGACTTTTTCTTCGTTCGGAAGGTTATGTTTGTCAAATACGCCCAGGGCTTTATCGTGCTGCCCGGCGGTTTCGGAACGCTCGACGAACTGTTCGAGTCGCTTACCCTGATTCAAACCAAGAAGATCGCCCGGTTCCCGATCGTGCTGGTCGGCCGTTCGTTCTGGAAGGGTCTGGTGGACTGGATCGAGGAGGTCATGCTCAACCAGGAGCATAACATCAGTCCGGGGGATATGTCCCTCGTCTCACTGGCCGACACCCCCGAGGAAGCCGTGAAGGCGATTGATGATTTCTACACGAAATACCTGCTGAAGCCGAACTTCTGAGAAGGACCGGCTTCCCTACTGCACCCCTGCCTAAAGCAGGGGTTTTGTTTTTTGCGAAGGGGCCGGGGGTAGCTCCGCCCTTTTCGTCATACCGAGGAACGAGAGATATTGTGGCTGAATCACCAGCCAGTTACGGGGCCGGGGTATAAGGTCCCTCCTGCGTCGGGATGACAAAGGGTGGCTTCGCACTCCCCCTCCTTGGTAAGGAGGGGGTTGGGGGGTGGTCCTCTCAGAACGCCAGATAAGGTGCCAGCCGCTCGATGGTTTTCGGGTCGAGCAGCCGGAGCGGCCGGAGGGATTCGACGGAGGTATAGGGCCCGTGCTGGCTTCGGTAGCTGACGATGGCTTCCGCCTGACGGCGGTTCAGATAGGGATGCCGGTCGAGCGCTTCGGCGGTGGCGGTATTGACCGCCAGTTTGCTGACGGGGCTATGGATTTGGCCGTAGCGGAGCAGTTCAGTCAGGGCCAGCGAGTCGAGTCCGAAGACTTCGGAGAACTGACCGGTGGAAGCAAAGCCGCCGAGGGCCTCGCGGAACTTCAGGATGCGGGCGGCCAGCCTGGAGCCGATGCCGCGCAGTTTCTTCAGGTCGGTGGTGTCGGCGTTATTGATGTCGAAGGGTTGAAGAACAGGCCGGGAGGGCCGTTCGTAAAGCCGGTTTTCTTTAGGCGGGAACGGATGGGGCTGCCGCTCCGGACGGTTCCCGGCTGCGGGTGTCTCCAGCCGTATCCAGGGTTCGAGTTCGGCGTAGAGTTCGGGCGGAAAATCGTAAATGCGCTTCAGGTCCTCCTTTTTCCGGAACCTGCCGCCCTTCGCCCGATACCGGTCGACCCGTTCCGCGAGCCAGCGGGGCAGGCCGAGTTGCTGCCAGCCCTCCACCGAAACGGTATTGGGATCGAACGGAAACCGCTTTATACGGGAGGAACCGGTTTTCGGTGAGAAAGCCGGAGATTCTTCGCTTTCGGCAGGGTCGGATGCCGGGCCGGCTTCGAGCAGGGCCACCAGACTGTCGAGCTTTTGCCGGTCTTCCCGGCTGGTGTCCTGAACGTGGTCGGGAAGCCAGAGCCGGAGCCCTATCGGCAGGATCAGCAGGAAAGCGATCAGGACCAGCAGCGCCAGCAACCCGCGCGCTTCCTGCTGCGATACTCCAAAAAAATCCCGGAGCAGCGATACTGCCTTTCTCATCACAGGTTAGATCGGAAAGATGGGGAGGACGAAACGGCAGGCGGCCTTTGTTTCGTCCGAACTTAAGACGGGGTGCCGGCCGGAAAGTAACGGAAGCCGGGCGCTTATTTGCCTATCTTTCTTATTTTTGCCGCACCATGGAAGAAGCATCGACGAAACAGGCTCCGGCCACCTCATTGCAAGACATTATTGCCCACGCCAAAGAATACGGTTTCGTATTCCCGTCCAGCGAGATCTACGACGGCCTCCAGGCCGTATACGACTACGGCCAGAACGGCGTGGAGCTGAAAAATAACCTGAAGACGTTGTGGTGGAAAGCCATGACGCAACTGCACGATAATGTGGTCGGCATCGATGCCGCCATTTTCATGCACCCCCTTACCTGGAAGGCTTCCGGCCACGTCGACTCGTTCAACGACCCGATGATCGACAACCGGGATTCCAAGAAACGCTACCGCGCCGACCAGCTCCTGGAAGCCAAAGCCGAAGAGTATGCCGCTGCCGGTCAGCCCGAAAGAGGGCAGGAACTGCTTCAGCAAATGGGCCGGCTGCTCGATGCCGGCGACCTGAACGCCGTCCGCGACCTGATCGTCAGCGAGGGCATCGTCGACCCGATTTCCGGCACCGCCAACTGGACCGAGGTGCGGCAGTTCAACCTGATGTTCTCGACCCAGGTGGGTTCCGTGGCCGAGGACGCCAGCCTGATTTATCTCCGCCCCGAAACCGCCCAGGGCATCTTCGTCAACTTCCTGAATGTGCAGAAAACCGGCCGTATGAAAATCCCCTTCGGCATCGCCCAGATCGGCAAGGCGTTCCGGAACGAGATCGTCGCCCGGCAGTTTACCTTCCGGATGCGGGAGTTCGAACAAATGGAGATGCAGTATTTCGTTCGGCCCGGCACCGAAATGGAGTGGTATGAAAAATGGAAGGAGACCCGGATGAACTTCCACCGGGCGGTGGGCATCCCGGCCGAAAAGCTGAAATACCACATCCACGAAAAACTCGCCCACTACGCCAACGCGGCCGTCGACATCGAATACCAGTTTCCGTTTGGTTTCCGCGAGATCGAGGGCATTCATTCCCGGACGGACTTCGACCTGAAAAGCCATCAGGAGCTGAGCCGGAAGAAGCAGCAATACTTCGACAACGACCTGGACGAGAACGGCAAACCGTACGGCAACTATATTCCCTACGTCGTGGAAACCTCCGTCGGTGCCGACCGGCTGTTCCTGGCCGTGTTCTGCAACGCCTATACGGAAGAGGTGGTAGGGGAAGGCGAAAACCAGAAGACCCGCACTTACCTCCGGCTCCACCCGGCCCTGGCCCCGATCAAAGCCGCCGTGTTCCCGCTGGTCCGGAAGGACGGCCTGCCCGAAAAAGCGCAGGAGATCGTGAAGCAGCTGCGCAGTGAGTTCCGGGTGATCTACGAAGAACGGGACGCCATCGGAAAACGCTATACCCGCCAGGACCTGATCGGCACCCCGTTCTGTATCGCCGTCGACTACCAGACGCTGGAAGACCAAACGGTAACGATCCGGTATCGCGACACCACCGAACAAATCCGGGTGCCCATCGCGGAACTGAAGCAGCGCATCGGTCACGAGGTGTCGATGGAGCGGATTCTGGAGAAGTTATAAGGGAGACAGGGACTTTAGCTCGATGTAAGTTTACGTCCGGCGCCGTAGGCTGATCGGGCTAAAGTCCGCCCTACTCTGATGAAAATAACCATCCGAACCACCGTAGAAAGCGATTACCGCCAGGTATGGGCCGGCTTTACCCGGGACCTGTTCGACGCCCTCAGCCCGCCGTTCCCGCCGGTGCGAGTCGTTCGGTTCGACGGCTGCCTCCGGGGTGACGTCGTTCACCTGGAACTGAATTTCTTGTTTTTCAGGCAAAACTGGATCAGCCAAATTATCGATCAGCAGGAATTGCCCGACGAAATCTTTTTCATCGATCAGGGGACCCGGCTGCCCTTCTTCCTCTCCTACTGGCACCATAAACACCGCATCATCCGGAAAGGAAAGGGTACGGTAATTGCCGACGAAATCCACTTCCGCACCCCGAGCCGCCTGACGGATTTTCTGCTGTATCCGCTGATGTACGCCCAGTTTGCCTACCGGATCCCGATTTACCGGAAATACTTCAGAAAATAAAGCCATCCTCCGGCTGTCCGCCAATAGACTTCGCCCAACCGGAGGTCAGCCGAGGTAAACCGGTTTTTAGCCGCTCTCGCCCGATTGTTGGCCTTTTTGGGCAAGGTTTCCGATTTTCCCTCTATTTTTGTTACAATTCGGCCTGTCGACTATTACACTTCCTGAGCATTTGGATGAAACTCAACATCACCACTAAAATCGTCATCGGCTTTGTGCTGGGCGTCATTGCGGGGCAGATTCTGCACAGTACCTCCGACCCGGAGACGGCCGCCGAAATCGGCAACAAGTTTCAGCTGCTGAGCAAAGTTTTCCTGAAGCTCATCAAGATGATCGTCGGCCCACTGGTCTTTTCGACTCTCGTGGTCGGGATCGCCAAGCTCGGCGACTTCCGGGTGGTCGGTCGGATCGGGATCAAAACACTGGCTTATTTTTACTTCGCCACGATCCTGTCGCTGGTGGTCGGGCTGGTGGTCGTCAACATCACGCGCCCCGGTACCATCCAGAGCTGGCCCCGCCCGGCCGCCGGAACAAGCGTCGGCATCGAGGGCAAAAAGCTGAATACCGTCGAAGACTTCGTCCTTCATATCTTCCCTGACAGTGCCTTCCGGGCGCTGGCGGAAAACGAGATCCTTCAGATTGTGGTGTTCTCGCTCTTTTTCGGGGTGGCGCTGGGAGCCATCGGGGAAAAGGGCAAAGGGCTGATGAAAGCGCTCGACGCCCTGAGCGAGCTGGTTTTCAAGATGGTCGGCTACGTGATGCAGCTGGCCCCGTTTGCGGTTCTGGGGGCTATGACGGCGGTGGTGGCGGCCAAAGGGCTGGAGATTCTGGTTTCCTACGCCTATCTGCTGGTCTGCTTTTACGGCGGTTTGCTTTTCTTCATTTTCGTGATTCTGGCGGGCATCTGCGCCGTGATGCGGATTCCGTTCTTCCGGCTCCTGACCCAGATCCGGGAAGCCCTGCTGCTGTCGTTCAGTACGGCCAGTTCGGAAGCCTCCCTCCCGCAGCAGATCAAAGCCCTCGAAGATTTCGGAATACCGCCCCGCATCATCGGGTTCGTGCTGCCGCTCGGGTATTCATTCAACCTCGACGGGTCGATGATGTACATGACCTTCGCGACCGGTTTTCTGGCACAGGCCTACGGTGTTTCGCTCACGTTGCAGCAGCAGATCGTGATGCTGCTGACGCTGATGATCACCTCCAAGGGGATTGCGGGCGTTCCGCGGGCCTCGCTCGTGGTGATTGCCGGTACGATGGCCATGTTCGATCTGCCGCCGGAGGGGCTTGCCCTGATCCTGGGCATCGACCCCTTCCTGGACATGGGCCGCTCGGCCACCAGCGTGGCCGGGAACGCCGTCGCCACCTGCATCATCGCGAAGTGGGAGGGCGATTCCCAGCCTACCGAAAAAGAGGGGGTAACCGTTTAAGAAAATCGCGGGTCGCAGGCATTGCAATTCATTGGGAGGATGAGTAAGTTTAGGGTTCTTGGAGTAACCGCTATTCCTCAAAACCAAAACTACCTTCCGTATGTCACAAGCAATTCTTGAACCCGAGCTGGCCCCCTACTTTACCGAAAAAGCACCCTTTCAGATTCCGGTCAACATCCGGGAAGGTTTCGTCAAATACTGGCCCATCGTATCCCTGGTTTTCCTGATCCTGGCGATTCCGGCCATTCTGCTCTTCCTGGGTCTGGGAACGGCCCTGCTGCCGGCCAGTTTCCTCGGCGGAATGGGAACCGGGTTCATATACACCATTACGATGGTTCTGTCCATCGCCGGCTTCGTTCTGAGCGTGGCGGCTCTGCCCGGCCTCTTTAACCGGCGCCGTCAGGGCTGGGTACTCAGCTACTATGCCCAGCTGATCAGTCTGGCGACCAGTATTCTCGGGATCAGCATCCTCGGCATTTTCTTCGGATTACTGTGGCTCCTGCTGCTGTTTCAGGTCCGGTCGTACTACAACTGACCGGGCGGCCGCTTGTGGAGCCGGGTAACATTTTATCATTTTCCACCACCAGTCTGCCGGGCTTCCCCTATTTTTGATTCGCAGCCCCGATCTCCTGACGGGGCTGCGAAAACTCAACCGACCCTGATGAATATTCTGGAAACCCGCGACATCGTCAAACAGTATGCCCAGCACCGGGCGCTCGACGGTGTCAGTATCAGTATTCCCCGCGGTACGATTTTCGGTCTGCTCGGACCCAACGGTGCCGGAAAAACTTCTCTCATCCGGATCATCAATCAAATTACCGGCCCCGATGAAGGGCAGGTTTTTTTCGACGGCAAGCCGCTTCACCCCAACCACATCGGCCGCATCGGCTACCTTCCGGAAGAACGGGGGCTCTACAAAAAGATGAAGGTGGGGGAACAACTGCTGTACCTGGCCCAGCTCAAAGGGCTCAGTGAACGGCAGGCGATGGACAAACTGAAAATCTGGTTCACCAAATTCGACATCAAAACCTGGTGGACCAAGAATGTCGAGGACCTGTCGAAGGGGATGCAGCAGAAAATCCAGTTCGTGGCCACGGTCCTGCACGAACCGGACCTGATCATCCTCGACGAGCCGTTCTCCGGCTTCGACCCCATCAACGCCAACCTGATCAAAGACGAGATTCTGGAATTGCGCCAGAAGGGCAGTACGGTCATTTTCTCTACCCACCGGATGGAATCGGTGGAAGAACTCTGCGATCACATCGCCCTGATCAACCGCTCCCGCAAGGTGCTCGACGGCCCCAAGAAAGCCATCAAGGAGCAGTTCAAAACCCACACCTACCGGGTCGAATACCAGGGCAGCCTGGACGGGCTGAACCCGGCCTTCAGCCTTCTGAGTACCAAACCCCTGGAAGACGGATTTCTTCGGTCCGATGTCCGGATACCGCCCGACGCGGCCGTCAACGACCTGGTCCGGGAACTGATCGGACACGTGGCGGTTCGTTCCTTCGGCGAAAACATCCCTTCCATGAACGACATCTTCATCCAGGCCGTCGGCGAGGTTCCGACCACCTAACCCAACCCTATGAAAACCATCTTTCTCATCCTGAAGCGCGAGTACCTCGTGCGGGTCAAGAAAAAGTCTTTTCTGATCATGACGTTTTTGACGCCCCTGCTGGTCTCAGGCATGTGGCTCCTGCCGGCCTATTTCGCCATGCGGGGCATCGACCAGAAAAAAGTGGAGGTGATCGATGAAAGCGGGCTCTTCGGGAAGACCTTCAAAAATACGAAGGAATTGAAATTCGTTCCGGTCAACACGCCAGTCGACCGGGCGAAACAGTCGTTCGCCAAAAGCGGCTATGACGTCATGGTGCATATTCCCAAAAACATCCTCGACGCACCCAAAGGACTGAAAATCTACGCCGAGAAGAACGTCAGTCTGGAGGTAAAAAGCGGTATCGAGAATGCCGTCGAGCGGGAAATTGAAAACATCAAGCTGCTGCAGGCCGGCATCGACCGGCAGGTGCTGGAAAGTACGCACGTCAACGTGTCGTCCGACACGTTCAGTCTCAGCGAGGAAGGCGAAAAAGACAGCAGTTCGGGAGCCGCCACGGTAATGGGTTACCTCGGGGCTTTCATTATCTATATCGCCATCTTTCTCTACGGTGCCCAGGTAATGCGGGGCGTCATGGAGGAAAAAATGAACCGGATCGTCGAGGTGATCATCTCCTCGGTGAAGCCCTTTCAGCTCATGGCCGGCAAGATCATCGGCGTCGCACTTGTCGGCCTGACCCAGTTCATGCTGTGGATCCTGCTCACCTTCGGCATTTCGACGGCGCTTTCGGGGATCCTGGGCGTAGACACCGGGCCGCAGCAACGGGCCCAGATCATGTCCCGTCAGCCCGGCATGGCTCAGGCTCCGACTGAGGAAATCACCAAAACGGAAAGAAAAGAAAACCCGGCCACCCAGGTTCTGAAAGCCGTAAATACGCTGAATATCACTCAGATCGTGATCTGCTTCCTGATCTATTTCATGGGCGGTTATCTGATCTACAGTGCCCTGTTTGCGGCCGTCGGCTCGGCCGTCGACAGCGAGACGGATGTCCAGCAGTTCATGTTCCCGATTACGATTCCGCTGATTCTCTCGTTCATCATGGCCCAGTTCGTCATCCGCGAACCGGACGGCACGGTGGCCTTCTGGATGTCGATGATTCCCTTCACCTCCCCGATCATCATGATGGTGCGGATACCGTTCGGCGTTCCGACCTGGGAGATTCTGCTCTCGATGGCGCTGCTGTTCGGCGGCTTCGTCGGGACCGCCTGGCTGGCGGCCCGCATCTACCGGGTGGGCATCCTGATGTACGGCAAGAAGCCGTCCTACCGCGAGCTGACCAAGTGGCTGTTTTATAAGGCCTGAGACTTCATTGACGCTCAGGTATTCAGCCAGGATTTG
Organism: Larkinella soli; assembly: GCF_003703975.1. GTDB lineage: Bacteria > Bacteroidota > Bacteroidia > Cytophagales > Spirosomataceae > Larkinella > Larkinella soli. The sequence goes on from NZ_QTJY01000001.1 coordinate 882,646, forward strand.
AAGGAATCGGCGCGCTCGCGGCTGACGGAGATTTCCTCGTCGGCCGGCCGGTTCCGCAGCCAGAGCCGAAGCCGGCCGTTGAAATACGGCTCGATGCGCTCGATGGCCGACAGGTGGCAGATGTACTTCCGGTTGATCCTGAAAAACAGCCGGGGGTCCAGCTTACCGTCCAGTTCGTCTAGGGTTTCGTCGATGATGTATTTCCGGTTCTGATTCGTCACCAGAAAAACCACCTTGTCGTCGGCATAGATGTACAGAATGTCGGTGGTTTCCACTACGTCGAAGCGTCCTCCCTGTTTGATCAGAAACCGGCTTTTGTAGGAAACCGGTTTGATGCCGAACTCCTCCAGCATCCGGACGAGACTGCCCGGCACGCCCTCCGCCGGTTCGGCCTGGGTCCGCTGGGCCCTGAATTTCCCGATGGCCCGCACCAGCTCCTCTTTTTCAATGGGTTTCAGCAGGTAATCCACGCTGTTCACCTTGAAGGCCCGGAGCGCGTATTCGTCGTAGGCCGTCGTGAAGATTACGGGGGTGCGGACGTCCACCTGCTGGAACACCTCGAAGCTCAGCCCATCGGCGAGCTGAATGTCCATCAGCAGCAGGTCCGGGGCGGGGTGGTTCTGCCACCAGCGGACAAACGCCCTTACGGTATCTATTTTGCCGACGATTTCGGCTTCGGGAGCCACCTCCCGGATCAGTCCTTCGATGCGCTTGACGGCCAGCGGCTCATCTTCTACAATCAATATGTTCATAGTAGTCTGGTTCTAAATCAGGGGTAATTTGACGATAAAATCCTGTTCGGTCTGTTCGATCACGACGGGCCGCCCGGCCAGCTGGGCATAGCGGTTTTGCAGATTTTTCAGACCAATCCCGGTGGAATCGGTTCTCAGGCGGTTTTTCGGCTGGAACGTGTTGGCAACGACGATGTAATCGTTCTCGGCGTATATCCGAAGGCTGAGCGGCTTTTCCATCGAGCACTCATTATGCTTCACCACATTTTCGACCAGCGTGAGCAGCCCCTGGGTTACGATCTGGCGGTGCAGGTCGGCGTCGGGCAGGTCGATGCCGTACCGAAAACTTTCCCCGAACCGCATGTGGTTGATGAACAGGTACGACTCCGCCACTTTCAGTTCCACGGCCAACTCGATCGTGTTCTGTTCCGAATGCTGGAGGCTATACCGGAAGACCTTGGAAAGCCGCTCCACGAACTGCACCGACTTACCGGTATCTTCCGGGATCAGGGCGCTGAGAATGTTGAGCGAGTTGAACAGAAAATGCGGGTTGACCTGGTTTTTCAGGGATTCGAATTCAGCTTTCAGAACCGCCTGCTTCAGCCCTTCTTCCATCAGCAGCAGCGCCTTCCACCGCTGCACGAACGACCGCAGCGAATACACGGCCGCGATCCCGGCGGTGATGAGGGCGAACTGGCCGCAGGTAAAAAAGTAATCGACGGTCCGGAACGTGACCCCGCAGAGCATCTCCAGGCCCCAAAGCGTCAGCAGGCCGGTCAGTACGGCCGAAATACCGCTGGAGGTCACCGTCAGGGCGACGAGTTTTTGGGGGGAAAGCTGCTCGGCCGAACGGTTCAGCAGGTACGGAAGAAACCAGGAAAGGGTCATGTAGATGACCATTCCGCTCCCCAGCACACTGCCGAGAATGAGGAGCTTCACCTCCATCGGAATGGTATTTTCGGTGACCAGAAGAAAATAAACGGTTATTCCCAACAGCACCAGCATGAACAGGGCTCGCCTTCTACTCTGATTTTTCATCGGGTATACATCAACGGCTTACGATGGGCGTCCGGTATTATACTTTTTTGATCGAACTGGCTCCGGTGCTGTCGAACTGCACGCTCGGGTCGCCCTGGTATTTGACCTGGCTGGCCCCGGTCGCGTCGGCTTTCAGAACGCGGGTGGCATGAATCTGGGCGGTGCAGGCCCCGGTCACCTCGATGGTGGCGTCCTCGACCGGATAGTCGAAGGCATATAACGTGGAAGCCCCCGTGATGTCGGCGGTCAGCCGCGTACCCCGCCCGATCAGCGTCAGTTTGGAGGCTCCGGTAATATCGACGGACATCGCCTGCGCTTCGCCCTCCACCGTCACGTTCGACGCCCCGGTGATGTCGATGTTGAGGTGGTTCAGTTCCCGGAAACCGTTCATCTGGACGATGCAGGCGCCGGACACGTCGAGTTCGTTCAGGCTGGGGGCCGTAACCGTCAGGACCAGGTCGCGCTGGCGGTGCCAGAACAGGAATCGCGAGCCGACCTCCAGCCAGCGCCCCCGCTGCCGGACTTTCAGGCTTCGGATGGCCCGGCGGGTTCCCCGGGCGGTGAGGGTATAGGCCGGTCCGGCCGTAATCAGCACGTTCAGCGCTCCCCAGAAATTCAGCTTTTCGAAGGCGGTAACGGAAAAATCCTCGGTAACCTCCTCGTAGGATTCGCGGTCGGCCTGCCACCACACGGTGGTGATCAGGGCAATCAGACCGAACGAAAGCAGGGTGAGCTGAAGGTAGTTCTTGATGGGTTCGGCAGGAAGTACGTCTGCGGCCAGCAGGAAACGGATGGCAGGTTCCATGACAGGGTTTACTTGTTTTTCCTTACAAAGGTGGCGGTTCCGGCCCCCTTCGGCAATCGACCGCCGACGAAACCGCCAAAAAACCGGATGAGCCGTAAGCCTATGGAAAGGTAGCGATTTTTCGGGGCGGTTTGCCTATTTTTGTTACAGCCGCCGTTGCGGTCGGACTTTAGACATTCGTATTATGCCGAGCTGGTATCAGGGAAAAATTCGCTATCAATTACAGGACCCCACAGGTAAACTCAAAACCATCAACGAAACGTATCTCCTCGACGCCGTTTCCTACACCGATGCCGAAGCGCGGCTGTATAAGGAAGTGGCCGCCAATACACCGGACTTTACCGTCACCAGCATCACCCGGATGCGGCTGGCCGACCTGTTCCATTTCGAGGAAGGCGGAGAGACGTGGTTCAAATGCAAGGTCATTTACGTAACCGAAGACGATAAAGGACGGGAGAAGAAGATCGTGAATCAGATGCTCGTCAACGCGGAAAACGTTCGGCAGGCTTACGACCGCATCGCCGAAAGCCTGAAAACCATGCTGATCCCGTTCGAGACGACCGACATCAACACCACGAAGATTCTGGATATTTTCCCGTATTCGGAGGAGGACCGGCTGCCGCCCAACCTCCGGCCCATCAGTGAAGTGGTCGATCAGGAAGAAGCCTGACCAAAAAGGCCCGCTTTCCGGCGGGCCTTTTTGCTTTACCGGCCGACGGCATACACCGTGACCGGAACGATTCTCCGGCGGCCCTTCGAGTCGGTAACCTCCACCGACCGGATGTCGGGCCCGACGGTCAGTTCCCGCGCCGACTGCGACAGGAACGACTGGCCGTAATAGAACTCCGTCCGCTGTTTCCGTATGGTCTGCCCGTCTTTCCCGGAATACACGAGGGTAGCGGCTACGTCGGTCGGCTGGAGCCGGATGGTCTGGCCCGGACGCCGGTAGCGGAACACCTTCAACGGCCCCCGGTTTTGGGTCGCAACGATCATCGAGGCCCCGTCGGCGGCCGTCAGGCGAACCAGCCCTTTGGCGTTCCCAGGAACATAAAAGCCGCTCTCCGCCGGGTTGAGTACCTTAAAGCCGCCTTTTCCGTTTCCTTTCAGAAACAGGCCGTTGAACGCATCCAGCCGCCCGACCAGCAGTTCGTTACTGAAGTCGTTCCCTACCATCAGCACATCGGGGTTGCCGTCCTGATCGAAATCGTCGGCGATCATCCCGAACAGCGGAGCCGTCTGGGCCATCGTGGGCAGTTCGTGCATTTCAAAGGCCCCGTCTCCCTTGTTTTCGATGTATGCCGACTTCATGTAATTGGCCTTCAGCACGATGGCATCCTTCAGTTCATCCTCCTTCAGCAGTTTGTCGGCCGTGGCGTTGGCGAAGTCCTTGTAGTAGGGAAACCGGGCCCGCATGGAAATGATCTGCTTGATGAGGTCTTCCCGGCCGTTGAAAGCCACCTCCCGGCGTTCGCCCTTTTCGTCGGGGAAATACACCGTCGGGATGGCGTCGTAAAATCCGTTGTTATCGAAATCCTTGGCGTATACGGTAATAGGTTCCTTCTCGGAAACCTTGTTGAGCGTATTGACGCCCAGGTTTCCGGCGATGTAATCCATGTCTCCGTCGCGATCGAAGTCGGCGGCTACCAGCGAGTTCCACCATCCGGTCGGGAGGGTTTGGGAGTCGGCGAGTTTGGGCGTCTGGGAGTCGTCCTGCCGGAGCATGCCGTTTTTGTTGCTGAAGACCAGAACCGGCATCCACTCACCGGCCAGCATGAGGTCGGGCCAGCCGTCGGCATTGGTGTCGGTCCAGAGGGCGTCACATACCAGTCCCAGGTTCTGCAAACCCGGAGCCATTGTTTTGGTAACGTCGGTAAATTTCGGCTGACCGGGCCGGGAATCGTTCCGCAGAATGAAGCTGGACACCGGCCGGGGGTACTGGTTCGGCACCACACGACCGCCCACAAACAGATCGAGGTCGCCGTCGCGGTCGAAATCGGCCGCCTTGACGCACGATTTACTGATCAGATTCCGGGGCAGCGCCTGCGCGGCCTCCGCAAAATTTCCTTTTCCGTCATTGACGTACAGCCGGTCCTGGAACGGTGCCGAATTCGGTTCGCTCTCGTAACCTCCGCTGGCGACATACAGGTCGAGGTCGCCGTCGGCATCCGCGTCGAACAGCAGCGTACCCATGTCCTCCTGCGGTTTCTGGTCGCCCCCGGCGCCGGGCAGAAGGTCTTTTTCGATCAGGGCCCCCGTCGCCGTCTGAATCAGGAACGTACCCTTGCGGTTCCGCGAGCCGCCGATGAAGAGGTCGTCGAGACCGTCGCCGTTGACGTCGCCGGTCGCTACGGCCGGCGCATACTGAGACAGTTTGTGGGGCAGCAGTTTTTGCAGGTTGAAGTCGATGTATTCCGGTTCCTGGTGAACGAACTTCACCTTCAGCGAATCCGTCACCTCCCTGAACAGGCGGCCGGCCGGTGCGGGCGACGGCAGCACCGCCGACTCGCGGGCATTGCGGATGTCGACGGTCAGAACCTGGTTGGCCCGGACGTTGCGGAGGGTCTGAACTTTGCCGTTCGGCCAGGTAATTCGCACCTCATCGACCGTCCGGAAAGGCCCGAGGCCGAAATGAGCGGCATTCTCGACCGTCGAGAGGTAACCCCGGTAGACCGTATGTTCGTAGACCTGCCGTTGGTTTTTGCCGTACCGCAGTTCTACCTCCGCCCCCAGGCCCATCCGGTTGAACTCACTGCCGCTGAAGCGGATCCGCAGGTAATTGGCATTTTCGACCTTCCGCTCGACCAGATTGTTGCGGTAGACGAAAGCCGAGTCGTTGATGTTGTTCACGACCAGGTCGAGGTCGCCGTCGTTGTCGAGGTCACCGTAGGCCGCCCCGTTGGAAAAGGAGGGCGTCTGAAGGCCCCAGTCTTTGGTTACGTCCTGAAAGCTCAGGGTACCGCCATTGTTCCGGTAGGCGTAATTGGGAATCCGGACTACCGGAATCTGCTCCAGCATGAACTGCTTGGTCGAGACGGAGGCACTGTTGGCCCGGAACTGCATGAAATCCCGGTCGGTGATGTCCTTCGGAAAACCGTTGGTGATGATCAGGTCCCGGAAACCGTCCTGATCGAAGTCGACCACCATCGGCGTCCAGCTCCAGTCGGTTTCCGCCACGTCCGCCAGCAGGCTGATTTCACTGAACACCGGGTCTTTGGTTCCCGGGCGGAAGCCCTGATTCAGCTGGAGGGTATTCCGGACGAACTGATAGCCGTATCCGAACTCTTCGTTGTTGAGATAGACCTGATAGTTGTTAGGGCCGACCAGCATCTTTTTACGGACATTATCGCGGGGAAGCATATCCACCGCGACAAAGTCCGCCAGGCCGTCGTTGTTGATGTCGGCCACATCGTTGCCCATCGCCGAACTGCTCGTGTGCTTGAAATACTGCCCCGCGCGGTCGGTGAAGGTGCCGTCCTGATTATTGATATAGAGATGGTCGTCGGTCAGGTAATCATTGGTCACATAAATATCCTTCCAGCCGTCGCGGTTGATGTCCGTAATGTTGATCCCGAGGCCGTACCCTTCGAGCAGGATACCGGCCTGGCGGGAAACGTCCACGAACAGGGGTCCGCCGGCCTTAGCTTCCTTTCCGGTGCCGCTTTTCCGCTCGACACTCAGGTTCCGGTACAGCTTGTCGGTAGTCGGGGAAGAGCCGTCGTTGACTTTGGCCCGGTAGACGTTCGGGTATACGTCGATGGTGTTGGTCAGGACATAGAGGTCGAGGTCGCCGTCGTTGTCATAGTCGAAAAAGGCGGAATTGGTCGAGTGCGAATTATCGGCGATTCCGTATTCGCCGGCCTGTTCCTTAAAAACCGGTATTCCCCGGCTGCCCTGATTGATAAACAGAAGGTTCTGACGACGGCCGGGAATTTTACTGACCGAGGCACTGACGTAAATGTCCAGGTTGCCGTCGTTGTTGATGTCCACGAGAGCCACCCCCGTACACCATTTTCCGTCTCCCCCGACCCCGGCCTTGTCCGTTACGTCCTCGAAACGGAAGTCGCCTTTATTTATATACAGGCGGTTGGCGACCTGGTTTCCGGAGAAGAACACGTCCTGAAGGCCATCGTTATTGAAATCGCCGATGGCCGCACCGCCCCCGTTATAGATATACTCGAAATCCAGGATATTCATCGTATCGTTCTCGGTGATCCGGTTCGAGAACGTGATTCCGGTCTGGTCGGCGGGCAGAAGACTGAAAAGAGGCTTGTTGAAAAACTGGCAGGAAGCCGTCAGACAACCGGCCAGAATAAGTAAAAAAAACTGAGTAGAGCGACGAAACATGGTAAAGGGCAAATGAATCGAATGGCTAAAATACAAAAAAGAACCTGAACAATGCTATGAGGAGGGCTGCAAAGTATGTCCAATTTTCAGAAAATCAGGTCGGGGAAGAAAGTGTAGGCAGGCGATCGGAGCCGATTGAGTAGAACCGCTCAGGCAAAGCGGCTTATTTACCTGTCAGACAAATATATTAACACGGAATGTACTCAGGGCCGGAGAATTTATTTAACCGCTTAATTAACTAAAAATCAATACCGTAAAGTACAATTATCCATCAATGACGCCTTTGGGAACAAGATAAAATTTAGAATATTCCAGAGAAAATTTTGAAGAATCTTGAAAGTAACCTTATTTTAGTACGATTTTTAACTTAAATATTTCTAAAGCCTATTTATGAAAGCAAAGATTTACCGTCTCTACCAGTTTGCTTTCCTGGGCGCCCTGATGTTACTCTTAGCTGGTAACATTTACGCTCAGGATCGTCGTGTAACGGGAAAAGTCGTTGGTGCCGATGGCCCGGTTCCCGGTGCAAACGTTGTTTTAAAGGGAACGACTACCGGTACATCTACGGATGCCAACGGTGAGTTTGCCTTGAGTGTCCGGGGAGCCAACCCGGTCCTTGTTATTTCGGCGATCGGTTTCAAATCAACGGAAGTGACCGTCGGCAACCGTAGTTCGGTCGAAGCCCGTCTGGATGACGACGTCACCGCCCTGAGCGAAGTCGTCGTTACGGGTTATACGACGGACAGCCGCCGGGAAACGACCGGCTCCGTCGCCATCGTCAAATCCCGTGACCTTACGGCCGTCCCCACCGGTAACGTTGAACAGGCACTGGCCGGCCGTGTAGCCGGTGTAACCGTAGTTACGAATGGTCAGCCGGGTACGACGAGCCAGATCCGCGTCCGCGGTTTCGGGGCCTTCGGCGGGAACGAACCGCTCTACGTCGTCGACGGGGTGCCGGTCGGTTCTACCGACTTCCTCGCTCCGGACGACATCGAGACCACGACCGTCCTGAAAGATGCCGCTGCCGCTTCCATCTACGGTGCACGGGCTGCCAACGGTGTGATTGTTTACACGACGAAAAAAGGTTCGAAATCAGCCCGCCGGCTGTCGGTTACGTATGACGGCCAGTATGGGGTAACGTTCCCCGGCAAAGGCCAGGAAATGCTGAACCCGACCGAATTTGCCGAGTGGACCTGGAATGCCTTCCGTAACTCCGGCCGCAAGCCGGGTGACGCCGACTGGACGCACCCCCAATTCGGAACGGGCGCTACGCCGGTGATTCCGGACTATATCAACATCGGCGGCCGCTCCGGCGTGGTCGGCACGGTCGATCTTGCTGCCGAAAAAGCCAAGTACAACGTCGATCCGACGGTCGGTTCCGTATATCAGGTGGTTCGTGCCAACAAGGAAGGAACCGACTGGTACAAGGCCATCACCCGCAAAGCTCCGGTACAGCGCCATACGCTGGGCTTCTCCGGCGGTACGGACTACTCCCGCTACTATGTTAGCTTCACCGCTCAGACTCAGGCCGGTATTATCCTGAACAACGACTTCAAACGGTATACCTTCCGGGCCAACACCGAATTCAATATTTCGGACAAAATCCGGGTCGGTGAAAACCTGCAGTTTACTTACCGCTCCGTACTCGGTCTGACGGGTGACAACGGTGGTCAGGGGGTTGCGGACGACGAAAACGACATCCTTGCCGCCTTCCGGATGCCTTCGATCATCCCGGTTTATGACGAATTCGGCGGATATGCCGGTACGGCCGCGAAAGGTTTCAACAACCCGCGGAACCCGGTAGCCTCCCGCCAGGGAGTTGCCAACAACTTCGGTTTCAACGGGAACGGCTTCGGGAACATCTACGCGGAATACGACCCGATCCCGGGCCTGACGCTGCGTTCCAGCCTCGGCGGTCAGTATGACAACTTCTACAACTGGGGTTATTCCCGTCTGCAGTACGAAAACTCGGAAAACAACTCGGCTTTCGGCTATAACGAAGGCAGTGGATATGTGTTCCGCTGGGTACTGACCAACACGGCCAACTATAAGAAGAAATTCGGTGTACACGGCGTCGACCTGCTGATCGGTCAGGAAGCGCTCAACACCGGGAAAGGCCGGAACGTAAACGGGAACGGTCTGAACCCCTTCTCGACCGACATCAACTACGTGACGCTGTCGACGGTATCGGCCAGCGGTCGTCAGGTGAACTCCAACCTCTTCAAGGGCGTCAACTTCTACTCGCTGTTCGCCCGTGCGGTGTACAACTACAACGACAAGTACATCCTGACCGGGGTTGTTCGTCGCGACGGTTCTTCCCGCTTCGGTGCCAACAACCGTTACGGGGTGTTCCCGGCCTTCTCGGCCGCATGGCGCGTTTCCAGCGAAGAGTTCATGAAAGGCCTGACCTGGATTACCGACCTGAAAGTTCGGGGTGGTTACGGTACGATGGGTAACTCCAACAACGTCGACCCGAACAACCAGTTCAGCCTTTATGCCGCCAACATCGGTCAGTCGGCCTATGACATCAACGGTACGAACAGCAGCACGCTGGAAGGCTACTACCGGACCCGTATCGGTAACCCGGACGCCAAGTGGGAAACCTCGATCACCAAGAACATCGGTATCGACGCTACCTTCCTGAACGGGAAACTGGACGTCATCCTCGACCTGTGGCAGAAAGACACCAAGGACCTGCTGTTCCAGGTGCCGGTAACCGCTACGCTGGGCTATCGGGCCTCGGCTCCTTCGGTGAACGTGGGTAAGATGACCAACAAAGGGATCGACATCCAGATCATCAACCGGGGTAAGATCACCGGCGACCTGGCCTACGAAGCTACCCTGACCGGTGGTTTCCTGAACAACAAGATCGAATCGCTGGCGCCGGGTCTGACTTACCTGACGACCGTCAACCCGGGCTACCGGGGCATCAACCCGATCCGGAACCAGATCGGCTACTCGATCTCGTCTTTCTACGGGTATAAGGTAGTCGGCCTGTTCCAGTCGCAGGAAGAAGTGAACGCGGCTCCGGCCCAGGATGGGAAAGGGGTCGGCCGCTTCCGGTATGCCGATCTGAACGGCGACAACAAGATCGACGCCAACGACCGTACGTATCTGGGCAGCCCGGTTCCGAAATTCAGCGGTGGTTTCAACCTGAAACTGAACTACAAGAACTTCGAGCTGAACACCTACCTGAACGCCTTCGTAGGAAACAAGATCTTCAACGTATCGAAGTGGTTCACGGACTTCTATCCGTCGTTCGCCGGGGCCGCCATCAGCGCCCGCGTGAAGGATTCCTGGTCACCGACCAACACCGGTGCCACGACGCCGATCTTCGAAGCCGCGTCTAACTTCTCGACCAACACCCAGTCGAACTCTTTCTACGTGGAAGACGGCGATTACCTGCGGATGCAGAACATCTCCCTGTCCTACAACCTGCCGAGCTCGATCCTGACCAAGGCTAAAATCCAGCGGGTGAAAGTGTTCGTCTCGATCAACAACCTGTTCACCCTGACGAAATACCAGGGTCTGGATCCGGGTGTAGGCGGTAACGTGGATACGCAGTTTGGTATCGACGTAGGAAACTACCCGCTGACCCGTCAGCTCCTGGGCGGTCTGAGCATCGGCTTCTAATCGACAATACCGGGACCGGAGAGGCCGTGCTGACCGACGGCCTCTCCCACCCACCGAAGTAAAAAGTTTTTAAAAGCTAACAGAAACATGAAAGACATATTTAAAAAAGGAGTGATTACGGCGGGCGTGACAGCGACGCTCACCCTGATTGGTTATTCCTGTAAAGATTCCTTCCTGGAAGTGCCGCCCACCGGCCAGGTCAGCGTTTCTCAGCTGACGTCCAAGAAAGGTCTGGAGGGTGCTTTGATTTCGGTCTACGGCCAGATCAACGGCCGGGACAACCGGATGGCCAGTCCGTCCAACTGGGTATGGGGAAGCGTACGCGGGGGTGACGCCAACAAAGGCACCGACCCCGGTGACTTCAGCGACATCAACCCGATTCAGCGCTTCGAGTACCTCTCCACCCAGGGGGTCATCAACGATAGCTGGAACGGCCTCTACGAAGGGATCGCCCGGGCCAACAACGTCCTGAAACTGATCGGCGAGGCCGGTCCGGACGTGACCGAAGCCGACAAAAAGCGAATCGGTGCCGAAGCCCGTTTCCTGCGCGGTCACTACTACTTCCAGCTGAAGCGGAACTTCAACAACACGCCTTATGTCGACGAGACGATGGACTACGGCGGAGGCATCGAGAAGGTCAAAAACGACAAGGATCTGTATCCGCTGATCGAAGCCGACCTGAAAGCCGCCTATGACAACCTGCCTGAAACGCAGTCGGCCGTCGGCCGGGCCAACAAATGGGCAGCGGCTTCCTATCTCGCCAAGGTGTACATGTATGAGAAGAAGTTCGCCGAAGCCAAAGCCCTGTTCGACCTGATCATCGCCAACGGAAAGACCTCCAACGGCAAGAAATACGGTCTGGTGGCAAGATACGCTGATCTTTTCAAAGCGTCGAACGACAACAACGAAGAGTCGATTTTCGCTACGCAGGCAGCCGCCAACACGGGCAGCGTGAACAACGCCAACCCCGAGTTTGACCTGAACTATCCGTACAACACGGGTCCGAATGGTCCGGGTAACTGCTGCGGCTTCTTCGCACCGAGCTTCGAACTGGCCAACTCGCACCGGACCAACGCCAACGGTCTGCCGCTGCTTGACGGCTCCTACAATGCCGCCGGCAATGAAGTGAAAACCGACCAGGGCATTCTGTCGAAGGATGCGTTCACGCCGGATGCCGGCAACCTCGATCCGCGCATCGACCACACGATCGGCCGCCGGGGCATTCCGTTCCTCGACTGGATCGATCACCCGGGCTTCGACTGGATCCGGAACCAGGCCAACGCCGGTCCGTACTCTCCGAAGAAATTCGCTTACTACAAGTCGGATGTAGGTTCACTGCAGGATAACAGCTCCTGGACACCGGGTTACACCGCCCTGAACTTCCCGATCATCCGCTTTGCCGACGTGCTGCTGATGGCTGCGGAAGCCGAAATCGAAGTCGGTTCGCTGACCAAGGCTCTGGAATATACGAACATGGTCCGGAAACGGGCTGCCAACCCGGCCGGTTTCGTGACCAAGGCCGGCGCTCCTGCCGCCAAATACGTGATCAGCGAATATCCGGCCGCCAACTTCGCCAACAAGGATATCGCCCGCACGACGGTTCGTTTCGAGCGGAAGCTGGAGCTGGCCCTCGAAGGCCACCGCTTCTACGACCTGGTTCGCTGGGGTGTTGCCGACAAGGAAGTCAACGCGTATCTGCAATATGAGCAGAAGAAACTGGTAGGTGCCCTGGGCGGTGCGAAGTTCACGCCGAACAAGAACGAGTACCTGCCCCTGCCGCAAGGCCAGATCGACCTTCTGGGAACTGACGTTCTGAAGCAGAACCCGGGTTATTAATCAGTCTGAAAAAAAGTCAGTTTGAAAAGAGATGGAGCGTTTTGCTCCATCTCTTTTTTGTTTCCGGCCGGAAGCCGCCGTTATTTCAGATTGCTCATCCCGCCGTCGACCCCGATCACCTGCCCGGTGATCCATCCGGCCTCCTCGGAGAGCAGGAAAGCCGTCATTCCGGCAATATCCTCAGGCGTCCCGACCCGTCCCAGCGGATGCCGCTTATCGGCCGCGGCCCGGCGGTTATCGTCGAGCAGGCCGGCATTGCGGGCCAGTGGGGTGTCCGTCAGCGATGGCGCCACGGCATTGACCCGGATGCGGTAGGGCGCCAGCTCGGCCGCCAGCGATTTGGCCAGCCCCTCGACGGCCGATTTGGCTACGCTGACCGACGCGTGCAGCCCGAAACCCATTTTGGCCGCCACCGTGCTGAACAGGACGACCCCCGCCGACCTGGACTGGATCAGCGCCGGCATGGCGGCTTTCAGCAGGGCCACCGCCCCCAGCACATTCAGTTCGAAGTCTTCCCGGAACTGTTCGACGGTCAGCTTCCCGAACGGGGCCAGCCGGATCGAGCCGGGGGCGTAGACCAGCCCGTGCAGCGTATCCGGTAACCCACTCAGATCGTTCTCACCGGTCCGGAGCGCGTCCCAGACCAGGTGCGTCGACTGAATGCCTTCGGGCTGACGGCGGCCGGCCGTGAACAGGGTGGCGCCCTCCTTCTGAAGCTGAAGGGCCAGGGTGTGACCAATTCCGGACGAAGCGCCCGCGATCAGCATGTTTTTACCTTGAAATCGACTCATGTTGAGATTTTTAGAACTCCTATACAGAGGGGGCAACCGCCTGTGTAATCCTTCGGTTTCGGATTTGCTTTTTTCCCCGCAGGATTCTACCTTTGGGCCGCTATGAAGCCTGTTTTATTCCGATTGTTCAACCTCCTGATGGCCTTTATCGTGCTGATGAGCAGCACCGGTTTCGGCCTGGTCGAACACTCGTGCCGGATACGCGGGAAACAGGTTTCGCTCGCTGTCAGTTACGAGTCCCGCAAGACCTGCCGGATGCACGAATACCGGAAAACCGCGGCCCAGGCAGGTTCGGATTCCGGTCTGGTGATTAAAAAGACCGACTGCTGTACGGAAGATTCCCGGTACGAAAACGTGGATGTCACCTCCTCCATCAGTCACCTGGTCGCCAAGTTCATCAAGTCCATCTCGGATTCGGCGCTGGCCGGGGTGACCGCCATGATCAGCTGGCTGGCTGATCTGGTGTTCTCCACCGATGCCCAACTGGCCCTTCCCGACAGTAAGGCCCCTCCCCTTCCCTTTGGCCGAACGCTGCTTTCCTTCGTCCAGAGTTTCCTGCTATAGGTCGCTACTGAATTGAAAAAGAGCCGATGCCCCAAGGGCGTGGGCTGTTCGTTTTTTCGATCTTTAGCTGACTTATCATGAAATCCACCATTCGCTATAAAAGTCTGGCAGCGGCCTTCTGGCTCCTGTCCGGCCCTCTGGCCTTCTCACAGGCTCCTGCCGTTCACGGCCTCGTCACCGAACGGGTCAACGGCAAAACCAATCCGCTGACCGGCGTCAACGTCTACTGGGCCGGCACCGGCCTTTCCGCTGTCACCGACTCGTCCGGTCATTATGCCATCCAGCGGCCCGACACCCTGAACCGGCTGGTCTTCCGCTTTGTCGGGTTCAGAGCCGATACCCTAACCGTCACCGACCAGACCCGGCTGGATGTGACCCTGACCAGCGACAATACGCTTCAGGAGGTGACGGTCCAGGGCGCTTCGACGCAGATCGACCGGATGTCGCCGATCCAGACCGAACTCCTGACGACCCGCACGCTGGCGAAAGCCGCCTGCTGCAACCTCTCCGAATCGTTCGAAACAAATGCTTCGGTCAACGTGTCCTACAGCGACGCCGTCACCGGTGCAAAGCAGATCCAGATGCTCGGCCTGAGCGGCAATTACGTCCAGACCAACATCGAAAACATTCCGACCATCCGGGGGCTGGCCTCAACCTTCGGGTTGAATTACGTTCCGGGCACCTGGATTTCTTCCATCGACATCGGCAAGGGCGTCGGTTCGGTGGTGAACGGGTACGAGGGCATGACCGGGGCCATCAACGTGGAGCTTCAGAAACCCGATGCCCGCGAACGGGTCTATGCCAACGCCTACGTCAACAGCTTCGGCCGGGTCGAGGGAAACCTGAACCTGTCGAAACCACTGTCGGAGGCCTGGAGCGTCGGCTTCCTGGGCCACGCCAGCACCCTCCAAACCAGAATCGATCAGAACGGTGACAACTTTCTGGATCTCCCGCTGTACACCCAGTATAACGGCATCCTGCGGGCCAAATACAGCCGGGAGCGGTTCATGACCCAGTTCGGGGTCAAGGCGCTGTATGAAGACCGCACCGGCGGGCAGAACGTTCTTCCCAACGGCCGGCCGGGCTACCGGTTCGGGGCTGAAACCCGCCGGATGGAGTGGTTTTCCAAAACCGCCCGGCTCTACCCCGAAAAACCGTACAAAGGGCTCGGCTTTATCCTGAATGCGGTGGTTCACGACCAGAAGTCGTACTTCGGTTTCATTCCCTACGACGGCCGCCAGAAGTCACTGTATGGGAACCTGATCTACCAGTCGATCATCGGAACTACGAACCACTCCTTCAAGGCCGGGGCCAGCTACCTGCTGGACGATTACCGGGAGTGGTATCGCGACACGCTCATGACCCGCACCGAGTCGGTACCCGGTATTTTCGGGGAATACACCTATAAATACCTCGAAAAGCTGACGCTGGTCGCCGGCGGGCGGCTCGACTTTCACAATCGGTTCGGCACCCAGTTCACCCCCCGTTTCCACGCAAAATACGACCTCACCGACAACCTGACGCTCAGGGCCTCGGCAGGCCGGGGCTTCCGGGTGCCGAATGCACTGGCCGAAAACTACGGTTATCTGGTCAGTTCACGCTCCATCGTCTGGAACCAGAAGCTGCGGCCCGAAATCTCCTGGAATTACGGCGGCAGCCTGACCAACGAGTTTCAGCTGTTCGGGCGAAAAGCCACCTTCACCGCCGACTTCTACCGGACGGACTTCCGCGCGCAGCTGTTCGTGGACCTGGAACATCCGGGCGAGATCCATTTCCATAACCTGTACGGCAAATCATTCGCCAACAGCCTTCAGTTGGAGTTGAACTATGAGCCGGTCAAACGGCTGGAAGTAAAACTGGCCTACCGGCTTTTCGACGTCCGCCAGTCGATGACCGTTCCGTCGGAAGATACGCTGCTGCTGCCGAAGATGATGATCAGCCGCGACCGGGTGCTGTTCAACATCGGGTATGCCCTGCCCTACGACAAATGGAAGTTCGATCTGACGGTGCAGTGGAACGGGCGCAAACGCATCCCCTACCTGCGGGCCGGAGATGCCTACGCCAGCGTGCCGCTCGATTACGCCCCCGGCTTTTACAACATAAATGCCCAGGTGTCCAGGGCGTTCCGGACCTGGGAAGTCTACCTCGGCGGGGAGAACCTCGGCAATTTCCGGCAGGCCAACCCCATCGTGAGCGCGAGCGACCCGTTCGGGAAGGACTTCGACGCGGCCGCCCGGGTGTGGGGGCCGATCACCGGCCGGATGATCTACCTCGGATTCCGGTATAAAATCAAAAACTGACCCCATGAAACTGTTCATCAAACACATGGTCTGCGGTCGCTGCCGGCGGGTCGTCCGTGAAGTTCTGGAAGAGCTGGGGCTGACGGTTCGTCAGGTCGAGCTGGGCAGCGCCGAAGTGGACGAGTTTCCCGAAGGCATCACGCCGGATCACATTCGTCGGGCGCTGGCCGAAAACGATTTCGAGCTGCTCGACGACCGCAAGGCCGTCCTGATCGAGCAGATCAAAAAGATCATTATCAACGAAGTGCATCACAACCGCCGGGAACGCCCTGAGTCCCAGAATCTTTCCGATTACCTGGCCCAGAAGATCGGTTATGACTATTCCTACCTGAGCCACCTCTTCTCGGCCATGGAAGGACTGACCATCGAAAAGTATGTGATTGCTCAGAAAATCGAGAAAGTGAAAGAATATCTGCTGTACGACGAGTTAAGTCTGAGTGAGATCGCCTGGCAGCTCGGCTACAGCAGCACACAGCATCTGTCGAATCAGTTCAAACAGGTGGTGGGCCTGACACCAAGCGACTTCAAACGGAGCGGCCGGGCCTTCCGGAACGACCTCGACAAGATCGGAACTGCCAAATGATGTAAACCCGCAGCACGATTCTGTACGACGGAAGCAACCCGGGCCGGTTACTTTTGCATTACCCACCGTGACGTGAAAAATAAGTGCAACTAATTTTCCAACTATAAAACCAATTCACGTTATGGAAACAATGCAGAGACATGCCCGTCACATTCAGATCTGTTTCGAGTGCGCGGCCGCCTGCGAACACTGCTCCACCGCCTGCCTGCAGGAAGAGCACGTGGACATGATGCGCGACTGCATCCGGCTTTGCCGCGATTGTGCCGATTTCTGTAAACTGTGTGCCAGCCTGACCGCCCGCGACTCCCTGTTCATGGTGCCCTTCATGCTCCAGTGCGCCGAGGTGTGCGAAACCTGCGCGGCCGAATGCGGAAAACACGAGGACGAGCATTGTCAGGCCTGCGCCGAAGCCTGCCGCCGGTGTGCGGACGACTGCCGGCGGATGGCGGCCAACGGATGAAACTTTAAACAAACCCATGAAGAATTCTTTTCTGTACCCCCTCCTGCTGATCTTCTTCGTTCCGGTTAAAATCCAGGCCCAGAAAGCCGTCGGAACGGGCCTCCATCCTTCCGTTTCGGTGGATCCGGGCGGGGCCGTTCATCTGGTGCTGGGGCAGAAAAACACGATTCTGTATAGTGTTTCCAAAGATAACGGGCAAACTTTTTCGGCGCCGGTCGCTATCGACAGCCTGTCCGGATATCATATCGGAGCCTCCCGCGGGCCGCAGATTGCCGCTACTCCCCGGCACGTCGTCATCACGGCCATCGACCGGGCGGGCAACGTGCTGGCCTGGTCCCTCGACCGGCCCTCGGGCCGCTGGACGAAGCGCATTCGGGTGACGGACCAGCCCGACATCGCCAAAGAGGGGTTTGTCGCCCTCGCGGTCGATTCGGCCCTGAATTTTCACGCCGTCTGGCTGGACCTCCGCAACGACCGCCGGAACAAACTTGCCGAAGCCCGCTCGACGGACGGCGGACGGACCTGGTCGGCTAACCGGATTCTGTACCGGTCGGCGGCCGGAACCATCTGCGAATGCTGCCAACCCACAGTAGCCGCCCGCGGCAGACACGTAGCCGTCATGTTCCGCAATAACCTGAACGGCTGCCGGGATATGTACCTGCTGGCCTCCTCCGACTACGGTCAAACCTTCGGCGATACCGTCCGGCTGGGTCAGGGCACCTGGCCGCTCGAGGCCTGTCCGATGGACGGCGGAGGCATGGCGCTCGGTCCGGCCGGCATCCCGGCCACCATCTGGCGCCGGCGCGAGCAGCTTTATACCGTCCATCCCGGAGAGCTGGAAGCCGAAGCGGGGACCGGCCGGAACCCCAAGGTGGCCGTATCGCGCCGGGGTGAAACCTACGCGTGGCAGGCCGACGGTCGGGTCTGGGCCCAGATGCCGGGCAGCAACAGCCCGGTTCCGCTGGGGTCGGGCGGCTTTCCGAAACTGGCGACGCTGGCCGACGACCGGGTTCTCTGCGTCTGGGAGCAGGACGGAAGCGTTGTAAGCCAAATACTTAATTAATTGAATACAACCTGAATACAATCTAATGAACGCCACACTGAAGATTCTCACCGTTCTGGTCCTGACCGCCCTGTATGACGCGGCCGGGGCCGCCACCGGCGAAATGCCGGCCGACACGAGCCGGAAACGTCCGGTCCCTTCCGCCCGAAAAGTGATGCGGCAGGACAGCATGAACCACGCGGCCATGGGCCACGCCATGATGGGAATGGAAATGCAGCACAGCCTGTCGATGATGTCGCATCTGTATTCCCGGAGTCTGCCCATGAACCGGAACGGCTCGGGAACATCCTGGCATCCCGACCAGACCCCGATGTATATGTATATGCTGCATACGCCGAAATGGATGTATATGCTCCACTATAGCGTCTTCCTCCGGCATACGAACCAGAACTTCAACAACCCCGGCAAAAAAGGCCGGGACACCCAGTTCGATGCGCCCAACTGGTTCATGGGCATGGCGCAGCGGCAGATCGGCGCCCGGGGCCTCCTGGCCTTCAAGGGGATGATATCGCTCGATCCGCTGACGGTCGGGGCCAACGGCTATCCGCTTTTGTTTCAGTCGGGCGAAACTTACAAAGGCCGGCGGCTGATCGACCGGCAGCACCAGCACGACCTGTTTTCCGAGCTGTCGGTCGGGTATACGCACGCCTTCAGCCCGACCACCGATCTGTTTGCCTACGTGGGCTTCCCCGGCGAACCCGCCCTCGGCCCCCCGGCGTTCATGCACCGCATCTCCTCGTTCAATAACCCGGATTCGCCCCTGGGCCACCACTGGACGGACGCTACCCATATCACTTTCGGTGTCGCCACGGTGGGCTTCCGTTACAAAATCCTGAAACTGGAGGCTTCGAACTTTACGGGGCGGGAACCGAACGAAAACCGCTTCGGCTTCGACCGGCCGCGTTTCGACAGCTACTCCTACCGCCTGTCGGTGAACCCGTCCCCGACGCTGGCGATTCAGTTTTCGCAGGGGTTTCTGAAAGGTCCGGAAGCCCTGGAGCCGAACGAGAACGTCACCCGCACGACGGCATCGCTTTTGCATAGTAAATCACTGGCCGGCCGGCCGGACCAGTACGTATCCTCGGCGCTGGTGTGGGGCATGAATTCGCACGACGGGCATAACGAGAACGCCTACCTGGCCGAAAGCAGCCTTCAGCTCGGGCGGCTGGCCCTGTTCGGGCGGTACGAGAACATCGCGAAGTCGCCGACCGAACTGGGTCTGGTCAGTTCCGACACGCCGTACATCGGTCCGGAACAATTGACCGTCAATAATTTGACTTTAGGTATAAATTACCGGCTGGTTCAATACCAGCGCACCGACCTGGTGCTGGGCGCGCAGCTGACGGGCAGCAAACCGGAGCGATTTCTGGAACCGATTTATGGTAAAACACCGTTATCAGGACAGATTTACCTCCGTATCACACCGTCCCTGATGCCTCCCATGCGCTGATTGAGGAATTACCAAATACGTTCCGTTAAAAAACAAACCATTCCGATGAAACGACCACTGTTTGGACTGATTGCCGTACTGCTCTTCGCGCTGGGATTCACCACCCGGGCTGAAGACGATAAGGAGAAAGAGGTAAAAATCAAGACCTCGGCCGTCTGTGAGATGTGCAAGGAGCGCATCGAACGCAACCTGGCCTTCGAAAAAGGGATCAAAGAATCGAACCTGGACCTGAAATCGAAAGTCATCACGGTGAAATACAACCCGAAGAAAACGGACGTCAACCGCATCAAGGCCAACATTTCCAAAACCGGGTATGATGCCGACGAGGTAACGGCCGACGAAAAAGGCTACGCCAAACTGCCCTCCTGCTGTAAGAAAGGCGGGATGGCTTCCCACCCTCAGTAATTCCGAAAAGGCCGGTCTGTGCCGGCCTTTTCTCTTTCCCGGCTTTCGTATCTTTGGGGTATGCACTTCCAGAACACCCTTGCCTTTGCCCGGGAACTTGACCAGACCGACCCCCTCCGCTCTTTTCGTGATCGCTTTCACCTCCCGGCCCCCGACGGACGGCCGCTGATTTATTTCTGCGGGAATTCGCTCGGCCTGCAACCCAAAACCGCCGGGCCGGTGCTGGAAAAGGAAATGGCGATCTGGCGAAATCACGGCGTGGAAGGCTGGTTCGAGGGCGGGGAAACGTCCTGGTACACCCTGCACCGCCAGTGCAAGGACCCGCTGGCCCGGATCGTCGGCGGCCGGCTTTCGGAGGTGTGTCCGATGAACAACCTGACCATCAACCTGCACCTGCTGCTGACCACCTTCTACCGCCCGACTCAGGAAAAATACCGCATTCTGACGATCGGTGGAGATTTTCCGTCGGACCAGTACGCCCTGGAAACCCATCTCAAAGCCCGCGGCCTCGACCCGGACCAAACCCTCGTCGAAGTATTTCCCGAAACCGGAAATCAAACCTGGAAAACGGAAGAGATCCTCCGGGCCATCGACGAAAACCGGGAATCGCTGGCGCTGGTGCTGATGAGCGGGCTGCACTACTATACCGGCCAGGTGTTCGACATGGCGGCCATCTCCCGAAAAGCCAGGCAGTACGGCATAACGGTCGGTTTCGATCTGGCCCACGCCGTCGGCAACGTGCCGCTGCGTCTGCACGACTGGGAGGTGGACTTTGCGTTCTGGTGTTCCTATAAGTACCTGAATTCGGGCCCGGGCGGGGTATCCGGCATGTTCATCCACGAGAAACACCACACCGCCGACCTTCCGCGGCTGGCGGGCTGGTGGGGCTATGAGGAGGCCCGGCGGTTCGAGATGACCAAAGGGTTCATACCGATGCCCGGAGCGGACGGCTGGCAGGTCAGCACGCCCAACATTCTGGCGATGGCCGTCCACAAAGCCGCCATCGACATCACGGCCGATGCCGGGATGGAATCCCTTCGGAGCAAAAGCGAACGGCTCACCGGTTTTCTGGAATATGTGCTGAAGGACTCCGGCTTTCCGCTGGAGATCATGACGCCGTCCGACCCGGCCCATCGGGGCTGTCAGCTTTCCCTGCTGGTCCGGAAAGACGGAAAAGCCGTGTTCAACCGGCTGCTCGAACAGGGCATCATCGGCGACTGGCGCGAACCCGACTGCATCCGGCTGGCCCCCACCCCTTTGTATAACACCTACGAGGAGGTGTGGCAGGTGGGGCAGGTTTTCGCGGCCGCCGGCCGGGACTGATCAGGAATGCTGGGCGACGATTTCCTTCAGAAACTTCAGGAATGGCCCGGCGAACTCCTTCCGCTTCAGCGCAAATTCGACGGTGGTTTTCAGGAAGTCCATCTTGTTGCCGATGTCGTGGCGCCGGCCCTCGATGCGGTGGGAGTAGACGCATTCGCGCTTGAGCAGGAGCCGCATGGCGTCCGTCAGCTGGATCTCATTGTTTTTGCCCTTCGGGGTCTGCTCGATAGCCGAAAAAATATCGGCCGTCAGGATGTAGCGACCCGCGATGGCAAGGTTGGAGGGGGCAGACTCAACGGCCGGTTTTTCGACCAGCGTATTCAACTCCATAATGCTGTCGCTCAGGGAAGAACCGCCCACGATCCCGTACCGGTTCACCTTATCGGCCGGCACCTCCTCCACGGCGATGACCGTCCCCCGGTATTGCTCGTAGGTGTCGATCAGCTGCTGGGTCACCGGAATCACCGAGTCCATGATCGTATCGCCCAGGAGCACGGCAAACGGTTCACTCCCGACGTGGTGACGGGCGTAGTAGATGGCGTCTCCGAGGCCGTTCAGCTCCCGCTGGCGGACAAAGTGAATATCGGCCATATCCGACAGCCGGCGCATCTCGTGCAGCAGGGCTTCGTCTTCCTTCTCCTCCAGCCGGGTTTCCAGCTCGTAGTTCCGGTCGAAATGGTCTTCGATGGACCGCTTGCCCTTGCCGGTAATGATCAGAATATCTTCGATACCGGAGTCGACCGCTTCCTGCACCACATACTGGATGGTGGGCGTGTCGATGATGGGCAGCATTTCTTTGGGTTGCGCCTTCGTAGCGGGCAAAAACCGGGTCCCCAGACCCGCAGCAGGGATAACAGCCTTCTTGATCATAAATTTTCGAATTGTTGAATTGTTGAATGATGGTTCGCCGTTGCGATTGAATGAAGCTCTGCAAGGCTGGATTAGCAGCGCCCATTCAATCGCAACGGCGAACCGTCATTCAACAATTCAGTCATTCAACAATTAACTTACGTAGGGTTTGATGACGCGGGCGTTGAGGTGTTTCATTTCGACGAACAGGCGGTTGAGCATCTCGTCGTCGCGGTAAATGCCGACGATGGCCCCGCCCGACCCGGCGAACGAGGCCGAGGCCCCGATCCGGCGGGCCGCCGAGATCATTTCCAGATTGCTCTCGCTGATGTTGTAAATCTTCCGGCGCAGGTCGAAATTCCGATTGACCAGGTCGTGAAGCCGGGCGGTGTCGCCTTCCAGCAGCGCTTCCCGGCCCTGTTCGGCCACCCCGGCAATGTCCTTCAGTGTTTCCACGACCAGTTCCTCCCCTTTCAGCCAGCGCGACCGGACGTCGTTATGCACCCGGCCGGACTGCTTCCCCAGCGAGGTTTTATAGGCGATGTAAAGCTTCGGCAGCAGACGCGGGTCCAGCGATTCGTAAAGGCCATGGCCGCAGGTTTCCACCATTTCCCGGTCGAAATTCATATAGACCAGGCCCTCGTAACACTGAATGACGCGATCCTGAAGGCCGGCCGTGATGCCCAGCTCCTCCGTCTCGGTTTTCATCACCAGGGTCGGAAGATACGGCAGCGGAATGTCCATTCTGTAAAACTTCATCAGGGCCCGGAAGGTCGCCACGATGATGGCGCTGGAGCCGGAAAGCCCCACCTGACGCGGAATGGAAGTGGCATAGCGGATGGTGAAGTTCCGGTTCGGCAGCCGGATGTTCTGTTCGTCGCAATACTCGCAGAACCGCTTCAAAGCCGCCTTGATCAGAGGAATACCGCCGTGATACCCCAGCGAGGCCACGGCGTCCCGCAGGTGGTACAGGCTTTTAAAGGAGTTGGTATCCTGCTCCTGCGGTTCGACGTTCAGCTCCGGCGACTGGTACAGGGAGATGGTAGCCCCGAAATTCCGGACGGAAATGGACATCGTTTTGCCGTAAAAGCCGTCCGATGGGTTGCCCAATAGCCCGGCACGGGCATAGGCGCGGGTTTCAATGATCAAGTCTGTGCGGTATTGGTAAGGTCGGGCGGCAATTTAGGACTTGGAACGGAAAAACGGATACCTTTCAGGCGATAATGGTCACAATACGAGCCCGCGCCAATCGTTTTATTCGTAATTCAACATTCATTATTCAATATTCACTATTCCTCCACTCCGTATATCCACCTACGTTTCCTTCACAAACCCGATATTCCGTTTAAGCCCTTCGAGTTTGGTTCGCTTGACCGCCGACCGCCGGAACAGTTCCTGAAAGACTTCCCCGGTAATTTCTTCCCAATCGGACCCGGTCATGCCGGCCAGCTGCGGATCGGGGTTGAACTCGGGCGTTCGGTGGGGCCGGGCGAAGCGGTTCCAGGGGCAGACGTCCTGGCAGATGTCGCAGCCGAACACCCAGTTCTGAAACTTGCCCTTCACCTCGTCGGGGATAGCCTCCTTCAGCTCGATGGTAAAGTAAGAAATGCACCGGCTTCCGTCGACGACGTAAGGTTCGGTGATGGCGTCGGTCGGGCAGGCATCGACGCAGCGGGTGCAGGTGCCGCAGTAGTCGGCCATAGGTCCGTCGGGTTCGAGTTCGAGGTCCAGAATCAGCTCCCCAATGAAGACGAAACTTCCCATCTCGCGGGTAATCAGGTTGGTATGTTTACCGACCCAACCCAGGCCGCTGCGTTTGGCCCAGACCTTGTCCATGACCGGGGCCGAATCGACGAATACCCGTCCGTTCACCTCCCCGATC
The DNA here is from genome assembly GCF_003703975.1 of Larkinella soli. Lineage (GTDB taxonomy): Bacteria > Bacteroidota > Bacteroidia > Cytophagales > Spirosomataceae > Larkinella > Larkinella soli. The sequence goes on from NZ_QTJY01000001.1 coordinate 906,703, forward strand.
TCCTCCTGCACGAAAGCCAGCAGGTCTTTCAGCTTGTCCTTCATCACGAAGTGATAATCGACACCGTAGGCGTATTTGGAGATTTTGTAGTCGTCGTCCCCGGCAGGGAGCGTTTCCGACGGGAAATAGTTCAGCAGAACCGTCACGACCGATTTGGCCCCGTCCACCAGCAGCCGGGGGTCGAGCCGCTTGTCGAAATGGTTGGCCATGTATCCCATCTGCCCGTGCATCTGCCGGTTGAGCCAGGCTTCCAGCCGGGGCGCTTCCTCTTCCAGAAACTCCGCCCGCGAAACGCCACAGAAATCGAAGCCCAGTTCGGCCGCCCGGGTTTTCAGCAAACGCGTATGTTTTTCAATGAGATTCAGCACAAAAACAAACTTCTGATTCGCTTCCACTTATCTTTGCCCGGTAAACCGGACCTACACCCAAATTTACGGGTACCGGCTCAGGAATAAAAATGTCAACTTGTCAGTTTTGCGTAGTTTGGCAGTGAAATTGAGACCGGTACCGTATCATGTGGTGGCGAAGAAATACAACCAAGCGTATGGAAAATAAAGACACTCTGAACACTCAGGAAGAAGAAACGACTCAACACACTGACAAAAACAACGAAGAATCGACGGCTCAGGCTGCCAATCCGGCGGCAGAAGCTCAGAATGACGTAACCGAAGAACAACTCGTTTCGGAGTTCGACAAGGTGAGCCGGGAGTTAGGTGAACTGAAAGATAAATACCTGCGTCTGTACGCAGACTTTGAAAACTTCCGTCGTCGGACGGCCAAAGAAAAGATCGACCTGATCTCGACGGCCAACGAAGGCCTGCTGGTGGCACTGCTGCCGGTGCTCGATGATTTCGAACGGGCGATGAAATCGGCGGAAACTACTACCGAGGTCGATGCGTTGAAAGAGGGAGTGCAGTTGATTTACAACAAATTCAATAAAGTTCTGGAAGCGAAGGGGCTGAAGCCGATGGAATCGAAAGGTCAGGTGTTCGATGCCGACCTGCACGAGTCCATCACCCAGTTCCCGGCCCCGACGGACGACCTCAAAGGCAAGGTGATCGATGAGGTGGAAAAAGGGTACTTCCTGAATGAGAAGGTGATTCGATTTGCAAAAGTGATCGTCGGCAGCTAATCGCCGGATCCGAATTTATACATGGCAACGAAAAGAGACTATTACGAGGTATTGGGGGTTGACAAGAATGCATCTCCGGAGGATATCAAAAAGGCCTACCGGAAGATGGCCATTAAATACCACCCCGATAAAAACCCGAACGACCCGTCGGCCGAGGAGAAATTCAAGGAAGCCGCCGAGGCCTACGACGTGCTGAGCGACGCCCAGAAAAAAGCCCGTTACGACCAGTTCGGGCACGCGGGTATGAACGGGGCGGGTGGGGCAGGCGGTCCTTCCATGGACGATATTTTCTCGCAGTTCGGGGATATTTTCGGTGACGACAGCCCGTTCGGCAGTTTCTTCGGCCGCGGGGGCGGACAGCAGCAGGGCCGTCGCGTCCGGCGCGGTTCCGACCTGCGTATCAAGCTGAAACTGAACCTTCAGGAGATTGCCAACGGCGTCGAGAAAAAAATCAAGGTCAAACGGCACGTCGCCTGTTCGACCTGTGGGGGCAACGGTTCCAAAAATGGCACGGCCACCACGACCTGTACGACCTGCAGCGGCTCCGGCCAGGTGCGGAAGGTGGTCAATACGATGCTCGGGCAGATGGTTTCGACCAGTACCTGCCCTACCTGTAACGGCGAAGGCAAACTCGTGACGGAACGCTGCGACGTCTGCTTCGGCGAGGGCCGCGTCCTGCAGGAGGACGTCATCCCCATCAAAATTCCCGCCGGTGTCACGGAAGGGATTCAGCTCTCCGTAACCGGCAAAGGGAACGTGCCTCCCCGGGGCGGTGTCGCCGGCGACCTGCTGATCGTCGTCGAGGAAGAGGAAGACGAGTTCCTGAAACGCGACGGCAATAACGTCGTTTTTGACCTGCACGTCAACTTTGTCGATGCGACACTGGGAACGTCCGTCGAGGTGCCGACCATCGAAGGGCGCGCGCGCATTACGCTCGACCCGGGTACGCAGGGCGGCAAAATTCTCCGGCTGAAAGGCAAGGGAATCAAGGAACTCAACGGTTACGGCCGGGGTGACCAGCTGATTCACGTCAACATCTGGACGCCCAAAACGCTGACGTCCGAAGAACGGTCGACACTGGAACGGCTGAGAAATTCACCGAACTTCCAGCCGAAACCCGGCAAGAACGAGAAAGGATTTTTCGATAAAATGAAAGACTTCTTCCAGTAAGAACCGGAAGAATGTCGATACGAAAAAGCCCTCCCGAATCGATTCGGGAGGGCTTTTCGCGTCTTAAAAGGGCCGTCAGCGCGGGTTGGGAGGGCTGCCGGGCCGGGTAGCTTTCGGAGGAATCGGAACTTCCGTTCGGTAGGTGCCGTATTTCGGACTCGGCATCGGAATCAGCCGGCTTTCATCCGGTTTCCGAACCGGCATGTTCGACCGGAATTCCGGTCTGGCGTTGGGCATCAACCCGACATTTTCGGTCGTGTCCCGGTCTTTCACGGGGGGCAGCGAATCGGCCCGGACTCCCCCTGGGCCGAAAAGCATCCAGCACAATAGAGTCAGCATAACGAAATGGTTTTAACAGAAAACGGGTAACGGTTCTGCACCGTTACCCGTTTTATCGTTCCGTCATCCCAGAGCGTTCAGGTGCTTCTGGAAGATCGTATCGTACTTTTTGGCCTGCGCTTCGTTTTTGGTTTCACGGAACGCATTCACGATGGTTTGAAGGTTGTAAAGGTCGAAGTTGGCGTCGTTGCTGTTGCCGCCGGACCCCTTGATGTAGGTCAGGCTCTGGTCGGCCCGGGTAGCGATGACGTCGGCCATCTCCTGCGCTTTCTTCGCGTCGCCTACTTCCAGCAGCAGCCGGATGTAGTTGGTCGAAATCTGGTCGTACGGAACGGCCTTGTCCGGAATGACGGCCAGCGACCGGTTCATCACTTCCTTCGCCCGGTCGTTCCGGCCTTCACGGATCAGCTGGTCGGCCAGCCGCAGGAAAGCGATGCGGGCGGAGATGACCGGCGAACCCCGGTAGGTATCGTCATAATAGGAATCCGGGTTATCCATGTCGCGCCAGAACGTCTTCTTCATCATCACGTCGTACATGGCGTCGGTGTTGACGAAGCCGTCCGAAGCGCCCGGCACCTGCACCGGCATCAGCCGGAACGCGTAGCCTTCCAGCTGCATGTGGTCTTTCAGGTTCAGGTAGTTCGACTGAGCCAGCGTCGTCGAGAAATACAGCGGGCGCTTCCAGTTGTTGGTGGCGATGATGTCGAGCATGATCAGGTCCGGCTTGTAGATGTCCTGCTTGCCGTAATTCCAGACCAGCGTGTCGCGCACCGCCGAAGCGAACTTTTGGGGCACGAAACCCAGTTTCTGAACCTCCGCCTTGTCGATCGGCAGGAAGAAGGTCGATGCGGGCAGAATGTTAGTCATTTCCCCGGTCGTCAGGGGCACCTGGATGGCCGGGTTGTTCTGCTTGACCAGGCCGACGTATTCCTTCAGGTTGATGCCGTTTTTAACCGCCGGCACCTCATAGAACGGAATGACGTCGTTCTTCCCTTTATTGAACTGCGCATAGTCGAGCGAGATCGGAAGGGCTTCCGACTGGTAGGTCGGGCGTTTCATCTGCTGGATATACCATTCCGTACCGAGCAGGCTGAGGTTACAGACCCGCACGTCGGTCCGGAAGCCTTCCACCTCCTGAGCATACCAGAGCGGGAAAGTATCGTTATCCCCGCCCACGAACAGGATGGCGTTGGGAGCGCAGGAATTCAGCAGGTTCTTGGCGAAATCCACCGAGTGGTACCGGTGCGAGCGGTCGTGGTTGTTCCAGCTTTTCGCAGCCATCATCAGCGGCACGAGCAGGCAGAGGCCGGCGACCAGCGCCACCCTCGTTTTCTCATTCTTCAGATAAGCCGCCAGCCCGTCGACCAGGGCCACCACGCCCAGACCCACCCAGATGGCGAAGAAATAGAACGAACCGACGTAGATATAATCCCGCTCCCGAGGCTCGGAGGGCGGTGAGTTCAGGAAGATCTGAAGGGCGATCCCGGTAAAGAAAAAGAGCAGCCCGACGATCAGCAGGTCCTTGGGCCGCCGGAAATACTGGATGACGATCCCAAACAGGCCCAGCAGGAACGGCAGCATGTAGAAGTTATCGCGGGCCTTGTTGTTCTTCATCAGGTCCGGAATGCCCGCGTCGCTCGACCAGGGCAGCAGGTAACCGGAACCCTCCTGATCTCCGGCCCGACCGGCGAAGTTCCACATCAGATACCGCCAGTACATATGCCCCAGCTGGTAGTTGAAGAAGAACGTGAGGTTATCGCCCAGGGTCACTTTCCGGGTCGGCTGGCCGGTCTGCGGGTCCAGCGGAATGCCCAGCATCTGGGAGTACAGCTGCGGGTGGTTGTTCTGGCTGCTGTAAATCCGCGGGAACAGCGTCTGTTTATCGCTGTCGTAGACATATTCCGGCGTGTAATCATAAATTTTATACTGGCCGTCCCGCTTCTCAAACTGCGGAGCGCCCTTTTTCTGGTCGACGGGCCGCGAGTAGAACAGCGGACCGTAGATCAGCGAGCGGCTGCCGTATTGTTCCCGTTTCAGGTACGACACGAAGTTGATCACATCGCTCGGGTTGTTCTCGTTGATCGGGGGGTTGAAGTTCGACCGCACCAGCACCTGAATGTAGGAAGCATAGCCGATCAGGACGAAGGCCAGCGCGAGCAGGGCGGTGTTCAGCATCGGCCGGTTTTTACGGGCCGACCAGATGATGCCGTACACCAGGGCGCCGAGGAACACCACCGTAAAGAAGATGATCCCGGACGTAAACGGCATCCCGAAGTTGTTGACGAAGAAACGCTCTACTGCGAAGGCCGCACTCGGCAGCCCCGGAATGATGCCGGAATTGATGATCCAGAGGATGACCATACCGACCCCGAACGCCATCGCACCGCCCCAAAACGAGATCTTTTTGCCTTTTTTGAAGTAGTAGACGAGGGCCAGTGCCGGAAGCGTCACCAGGTTCAGCAGGTGGACGCCGATGGACAGACCGATGAGGTAGGCGATGAACAGCAGCCAGCGGTTGGCGGCCGCTTCGTCCTCGATCAGTTCCCAGCGGAAAGCCGCCCAGACCACGATGGCCGTAAAAAACGACGACATCCCATAAACTTCGGCTTCGACGGCCGAGAACCAGAATGTATCCGAGAAGGTGTAGACCAGCGAGCCGACCAGAGAAGCCCCGATCACCGTCCAGGTTTCGGCCTGGGTCAGGGCGTCGAACTGCTTGCCGATCAGTTTCCGGCCCAGCATCGTAATGGTCCAGAACAGGAACAGAATGGTAAAGGCGCTGGACAGCACCGACATCATATTTACCCAGTAAGCCACCTGAGTCACGTTGCCGAAAGCCAGCAGGGAGAAGATTCTCCCGACCAGCAGGAAGAAGGGCGCGCCGGGAGGGTGCGGTACCTGAAGTTTATACGCACAGGCGATGAATTCACCGCAATCCCAGAAACTGGCCGTCCGCTCGACCGTCAGCGTGTACGTTACCAGCGCCACGGCGAACACCAGCCAGCCGGCATAGGTGTTCAGCCGCCGGAACGACGACAGGGGTTGAGAGGAGTTCTCAATCGTACTTTTAGAATCTGTAGCTTTCGTTGTTTGCATCGGGTTACAGCCTTTGCCGCATGATAATTTCCCCAAAAATAACAAATAAACCCCGCCCGGCTGAGAAGGTGGCCGTTAAAGTTTGTTAAACCCGAATTGTTAGGGAGTTGGGTATGGCCGGTTTCCGCTTCTTATCGCCCGGTTCCCGCCAGTTATACATTTCGTCTTGGCCGGGCCGGAGTATAGATTTAATTTCGAATTATCCGGTTGCCGTTCCAACGGTTTCGGGCGGTTTTGACTCTCTACCCGTACCGGAATATCTCATCACCCATCCTTACTCCATGAAAAACCTTCTTAAACTCGGCGTAACCATCGACTGTGCGGCCGTTCTGCTCGGAGTTTATGACGCGCTCGCCGATGCTTTCGCCTGGCCCGGAGCCATTTCCAGCCATGGCACCCTTCTGGTCCTTCTCGTCTGTACCGGCCTGCTGCTGGCCGTAACGCTTTATCTTAAATCCAGCGACGGCCTGAGCTTCAACACCCTGACCGCCCGGCTTCCGGCTTTTCCCCTGCTCGGCTTCGGGCTGGCCATGCTCCTGATCGTAGCCCTGAAACCGGCTTTCCGTCATTCTTCCCTGAAAACAGTAAAGTCACGGATGAATCCGTGACTTTACCTTTATCCATTCGATAAGACCGTCGGGCCTACATGGTCAGACCGCTTCGGCGGAGCATGGCCTGGGGTGACGGTTCGCGGCCACGGAACTTCTTGTACAGTTCCATCGGCTTTTCGGTTCCGCCTTTCTCCAGCACGTTTTTCCGGAACTTATCGGCCACCTCGCGGTTCGACAGCCCTTTCTCCTTAAAGAACTCGAACGCATCGGCATCCAGCACTTCCGACCACTTGTAGCTATAGTACCCGGCCGAATAGCCGCCCGCGAAGATGTGGGAGAACGCGGTGCTGAAGGCCGTTCCCGGAACCCGAGGGAACAGGTTCACCAGTGAATCCACCTTACTCTCGACGTCGGTCACCTTCTCGCCGTTCGGCTGGTTGCCGTGCCAGTACATATCCACCAGACCGTACCGCAGCTGGGTCAGGTTCGAAATGCCGGCCATGAAATTCTGGCTGGCGCGGATCTTCTCGATCAGGTCGTTCGGGATCACCTCGCCGGTCTGGTAGTGCTTCGCGAACAGCTTCAGGGCTTCGGGGTCATAACACCAGTTTTCCATCACCTGCGAGGGCAATTCCACAAAATCGCGGTAAACGCTCGTTCCCGACAGGCTTTCGTATTTGCTGTTCGCCAGCATCCCGTGCAGGCCGTGCCCGAACTCATGGAAGAGGGTCGTCACCTCGTCGAAAGTCAGCAGCGACGGTTTGGTTTCGGTCGGGCGGGTGAAGTTGCAGACGTTGACCACGTGCGGACGGACGTTTTCGCCGTTGACTACCCGCTGCCCCTGAATATCGTTCATCCAGGCTCCGCTGCGCTTACCGGTCCGCGGGAAATAGTCACCATAAAATACCGCCAGAAATTTACCGTCCTGATCGAATACGTCGAACGTTTTCACTTCCGGGTTGTAGGTCGGGATGTCTTTCCGCTCCTTGAAGGTGATGCCGTACAGCTTGTTGGCGACCGTAAAGACACCTTCCAGCACGTTTTCCAGCTTGAAATACGGTTTCAGGATTTCATTATCCAGGGCATATTTCTCCTTCTTCAGTTTTTCCGAGAAGTAGTTGTAATCCCAGCGCTCCAGTTTTTCGTCCTTAAAGCCGTTCTCCTTCGCATACCGGGTCAGCTCCAGCAGCTGCTTTTCGGCCACCGGTTTGGCATAGCCGACCAGTTCGCTCAGGAACTGCTTCACCTTCTCCGGCGACCCGGCCATACTTTCTTCCAGAATAAAGTCGGCGTGGGTCTTGTAACCCAGCAGTTTGGCGCGGTCGTAGCGAAGCTGCACCAGCTTGCTGATGATCTGCTGATTGTCGTTCTTATCGCTGTGAAATCCGCGCGAGTTGTAGGCCAGGAACAGCTGCTTTCTCAGGTCGCGGTTGTCGGCATACTGCATGAAGGGCACGTAGCTTGGGGCCTGAAGCGTGAACACCCAGCCTTCCTTGCCTTTCTGCTTGGCGGTGGCTTTGGCGGCCTCGCGGGCAAATTCCGGCAGGCCGGCCAGATCCTTTTCGTCCCTGATCTCCAGCACGTACTCGTTGGTTTCGTTCAGGACGTTTTCGCCGAATTGCAGCGACAGCTGCGAGAGTTCCTTGTTGATGGCCCGGAATTTCTCCTTGTCGGCCGCCGACAGGTTGGCGCCGTTGCGGGCAAAGCTCTTGTAGGTCTTTTCGAGCAGCATCCGGTCTTCGCCGTCGAGTTTCAGTTTGGCGCGCTGGTCGTAGACGGCTTTGACGCGGGCGAACAGCTTCTCGTTCAGGGTGATGTCGTTACCGTATTCGGTCAGCAGGGGCGATGCTTCCCGGACGATCTTCTGGAGGTCGGGGCTGGTTTCGGCGCTGTTGAGGTTGAACATCACCGACGATACCCGGCTGACCATCTCACCGGCCCGTTCCAGGGCCACGATGGTGTTCTCGAAAGTCGGTTTGGTGGTGCTGCCGGCGATGGCGTCGATTTCCTTCCGGCCCAGCACCATGGCTTCCTTCAGGGCGGGCAGATAGTGTTCGTTCTTGACCAGATCAAAAGGAACCGTCTCGTGCGGTGTTTTGAACGGTTGCAGCAGGGGATTTTCACTCATTTTCACTTTTTCGGGAGAGGGCTGTGCCAGGGCGGCCGGTGTCAGGGCGGCCAGCATCACAGCGGTTTTTGTCAATTGCCGAAGGGTAGACATGGATTTATGGCTCATAGGGTATAACGCATTTTACAAAAATACGGAAAGATCAGGAAAACAATCTGGTATCAACGGCGGATCTGCCGGAAAAACGGGAGAGACGCCAGGGCCTCACAGGTCGGTCCGGACGTAAACCTCGTTTTCACCGGTGACAGTTCGCCGGAAAGGATAGGAAGAAACCGCTTTTAGAAAGCTGGCGGAGCTGCCGGCTTTCATCCATTCGTGCAGTTCGATGATGAGGGCCCGGGCCTGCGGCAGCCAGCCGTCGGTATTCTGCCGGAACAGTTCGGACTCACTGCCCTCGATGTCCAGTTTCACCACGTCGAAGCGGGGCCAGCCGGTTTGCTCCAGCAGGCTGTCGACGGATTCGGCCGGAACGGCCCCCGGCTCCTCAGAGTCGGTTTCCTCCACCACGAAGCCCCACTCCCCCGCCCCGATGTTCCGAACGGCCAGATGGGCCTTCCGGGGCCAGAGACCGGCCAGAACCGCCCGGATCTGGGGATAACCGGCGATGTTTTTCTGGAGGATGCGGAAGTTTTCCGGCTCCGGCTCGACGGTCAGAATCCGGGTCCGGGGAAACCGGTTGGCGAAATACACAGCCGCCAGACCGATGTTTCCACCCCCGTCCAGAAAGGTTTCCGGCGCAAAATCAAGCCGAACACCCTCATATTCACCGTACAGAAAAATCTGGTTGAAGACCTCATGGTCGGAGGTACCCAGCCGCAGATGGATCGGATGCGGGACCTGCGGGATTCGGAACGACACTTCCCGCTTCCGCTTCGATTTAAGAAGAAAATAGAGATAGCCCCCTTTCAGGACACCGAAACGGCGGAGGTAGATGGGAAGTTTACTGCTCATCGGGTTTATTTCGGAACACCCACCAGATACAGGTCGAAACCGCCTTTCCCACCAGGGCGGTTCGAGGAAAACAGCAGCAGACGCTGTTTGTAGTTCGGCGGCTCGCGGAGGATGGGGCGGTATTCGTCATACGGGGTATTGACGGACGGACCAAAATTAACCGGTTCCGACCATTTTCCGTCCGCAAACCGCGAATAATAAAGATCATAACCTCCCAGCCCGCCGGGGCGGTTCGAGGTAAAAACCATGAGATCGCCCAGAATATAGGGGCATTTATCGTTCGAAGCCGACGACAATTCCGTCACCCGTTCAACGGACGCGGTTTTCAGGGCCGGCAGACGGTGGTGCAGTTCCGTGACCGGAATGCCCGGCAGGGTGGCTCTATAGATGTCGAACGAACCCTGGCGGTTCGAGGTGAAATAAATCGCATCGTATTCCCGGCTGAAGGTCGGATAGGCATCGTCGGCTTCGGAATTCAGGAATGGGAGTGGCACCACCTTGGAAAACAGCTTGTTGCCCGCCCGGTTGCCGCCGGCCGTCGGGGCTACCGGCGTTTCCTGAAAGTTGTGGGTGAAATAGATATCCATATTGCCGGTCCGGTCGCCGGCAAACATCATCAGGTATTCGCCGTAGTGTTTTCCCCAGCCGTCGACGATCAGTTCATGGTCGTACGACCGGAGGTAAGGCCCCAGTTCATTGCCTTCGGAGTTCACCAGGTTGGGCAGCCAGTGGACCGGAGCCTGCTCCCCGAGGATATCCAGCCCGCCGTAAGGCCGATTGTCGAGGGTAAACCTGCCGGTTTTCCGGTCGAAGCTGTAGTTGAAATTTTCAGAAACCAGGTTGAAATCGGACCGGTTGCCGCGTTTGGAGGAAAAGATCAGCGGAACCACTTCCCCATAAAAAGGGATATCGGAATTATAATCATCGTCGGCCGAGTTGATTTCGCCCAGATTGACCGGCCGGTCCGGAAACGAACCCTGATTGTATTTGTACCCGGACAGGCCCCACCGTTCGCAGGAGGTCAGGCCGAGCAGCACCATCAGATAACCGAAAAGGAAAAGGGGTTTCATAAGCCGGACAAAAACGGTTTTCGTCGGTTGTAAGATACCAAATCCCGGTTTCCGGTTGGAAAGGATTCATGAAAATATAAAATGCTTTCCATCCGGGTTTCGGCCGGAACCGATCCGATGTTCTATCTTGCGGCCTTAATGTTTACTTCGTCATGACGACTGATTACTCACCTCCGCTGACCCGTGCCCAGGAATCCCGGCTTGCCATCGAACGGCTTTACATCACGATGCGCCACCTGTTCAACCGGGGCTTTTATAAACCCTCGGGCGTTTCGGGCGAGGAAATGCGTCGCGCTCTGCTGACGCTCAGCCCCGAAATCTACGGGCTGGTCAACGACCCGCAGCGCGTGGAACTCGACGGGCTGGTGTATGTCATGGACCGGCTCCCGAAGGGTATCGAAGCCTGCCGCATCATCACGCTGGCGTCGCGGGAAGGCTACGAAAACGCCCATTTCCAAGTTTTGATCCCGGCCAAACGGCGACGCAACTGTTACCGGATCGACGAGGAACAGATGGTGATCGAGGTCACCAACGGCCGCAGTGAAATCTACGACATCCTGACGCACCTGACCTTCATGTTCATGGAGGCCGACAAAATCCGGCGAAACGCCTTTGAGGAACGGGGCAGCAAGGTACGCGAGTGGCAAAAACTGGAAGCCATCGTGCAGGCCGGCGGAACGGTGAAGGATGAAGACCGCGAACTGGCGCTGACCTACCTGAGTTCGATTCTGGGCCGGACGTTCGAAGAAACCCAGCGGGCCTATCTGCGCTTCGAGGAAACCGCCGGCACCAACAACGGCCTGTTCGGCATCGTCTACAGCCTGGGCCGGACCTCCCTGCTGGAGATGCGGGAGAAAGTCGACCGGGAGATCAATTTTACGCCCATGCTCCGGGAGCGCATCGGCCAGCACCTCTACGGCGGACGATGGGCCACCCGCATCAAAGAGTTCATCCGGAATAACGGCCTGAGCGACCGACCGGTCCATATCATCAGCGCTAACCCGCACAGCGTCGTCAACAGCCTCTACGCCCCGGCCGCCCTGGCCGGAACCGTCAATTTCACCGACCTCAGCGATCTGGTCCTGCAACTGAGCCAACCCACCCAGCGGGCGGTGAACCAGCAGGTGATGCGGTATGCGGCCGAACACGGCCTGCACATTCTGGAAGACCATGCCGGTACCAGCCTCCTTGTTCAGCTGATCGACACCGAAAAACTGGACGTTTCGCAGCTTCCGCCCGAGGTGGCGCATGACCCGAAGCTAATCAGAAAGGAAAAACCGCTGCTTCTGGTGATGGATTACGCCTTTGGCGAGCAGGCGTTCGAAACGATGGACGAGCTGCTCAAACCGCTCGAATACCTCGACGAAACCGGGGAGCCGAAAACCTGTCCGCTGAATGTGGCCTCGATCTCGATCATGGGCAAAGCCGGCATCCTGACCGGCGACAAGGGCGATCTCATGATCCCGACCTCCCACATTTTTGAAGGGACCGCCGACAACTATCCGCTGGACAACGACTTCACGGTCGCCGATTTCGAAGGTTTCGGGCTGGACGTCTACGAAGGCGCCATGATCTCGGTGCTGGGCACTTCGCTTCAGAACAAGGAAATACTGAGTTATTTCAAAAACTCGTCCTGGAAAGCCGTGGGGCTGGAGATGGAAGGCGCTCATTATCAGAAGGCGATTCAGGCGCAGGCCCGAATCCGGGGCAGCGTCTCCCCCGCCGTCAAAGTCCGGTATGCCTATTATGCCTCGGACAACCCGCTGATTACCGGCGCCACCCTGGCCTCCGGCAGCCTCGGCACCGTCGGCGTCAAACCGACCTACCTCATCACCGTGAAGTGTCTGGAGAAGATTTTTACGCAGAAAGGAGAGGAAATCAAATAGGTGGAGTTGAGCCGTTCCGGCTCAACTCCACCTATTTGATCACACCTTGATCTCTCCGACCATATCCTCCGGCCGGACCCACTCGTTGAACTGCTCCTCGGTCAGATAGCCCAGGCCGATGGCGGTCTCCTTCAGGGTTTTGCCTTCGCGGTGGGCGGTCTGGGCGATTTCGGCGGCCTTGTAATACCCGATTCTGGTGTTTAAGGCCGTCACCAGCATCAGCGAGCTGTCGACGTGCTTTTTGATGTTTTCCTCGATCGGACGGATGCCGACGGCGCATTTCTCGTTGAACGAAACACAGACGTCGCCGATCAGCCGGGCCGAGTGCAGGAAGTTATAGATCATCATCGGCTTGAACACGTTGAGTTCGAAGTGACCCGTTGCTCCCCCGACGTTGATCGCCACGTCGTTCCCGAGCACCTGCGCGGCCACCATCGTGATGGCCTCACTCTGCGTCGGGTTGACTTTTCCGGGCATGATGGAAGAACCCGGTTCATTGTCGGGAATGAAGATTTCCCCAATCCCGGCGCGCGGCCCCGACGACAGCATCCGGATGTCATTCCCGATCTTCATCAGGCTGACCGCCACGGTTTTCAGGGCGCCGTGGGCTTCCACGATGGCGTCGTGGGCGGCCAGGGCCTCGAACTTGTTCTCCGCCGTCACGAACGGCAGGCCGGTCAGACCGGCGATGTGTTTCGCCACGTTTTCGGGGTAGTTCGGCGGGGTGTTGATGCCGGTTCCGACGGCGGTGCCGCCAAGGGCCAGCTCGCTCAGGTGGGCCAGTGTGTTGCGGACGGCCCGCAGCCCGTGATCCAGTTGGGACGCATAGCCCGAAAACTCCTGACCGAGCGTCAGCGGGGTGGCGTCCATGAAGTGGGTCCGGCCGATTTTCACCACATTTCTGAATTCCTGCGCCTTGGCGTGCAGGGTGTCGCGGAGCATTTCAATACCCGGGATGGTCACCTCCACCAGAATCTTGTAGGCCGCGATGTGCATGGCCGTCGGGAAGGTGTCGTTCGACGACTGCGACTTGTTGACGTCGTCGTTCGGGTGCAGGAATTTCTTTTCGTCGGTCAGCCGGCCGCCCTTGAGCACGTGCCCCCGGTAGGCGACCACTTCGTTGACGTTCATGTTCGACTGGGTGCCGGAACCGGTCTGCCAGACCACCAGCGGAAACTGGTCGTCGAGTTTGCCTTCCAGAATTTCGTCGCAGACCTGACCGATCAGGTCGCATTTGTCCTGGGGCAGCACCCCGGCGTCGAGGTTGGTCAGGGCGGCCGCTTTTTTCAGGTAGGCAAACGCCCGGATGATCTCGCGGGGCATTTTATTGATGTCCTGAGCAATCCTGAAATTTTCGATGGAGCGCTGGGTCTGGGCGCCCCAGTACACATCGGCCGGTACCTGCACCTGGCCCATGGTGTCTTTCTCAATGCGGTATTCCATTCAAATAAACACGTTTGACTTGACGATTGTGACCGGCCGGGTCCGCCCGGTTCCGGCCGCAAAGGTAAACCAGACCGGGAAGAGATTGCAAGGAATTTGAAGGTTTGTATAATTGTTGTCAATTGACAAGAAGATTACTCGTTTTTGACCATGAATGTTGCCGTCCACCAGATCGTTTCTGCCCTCGGAGGGGAAGCCCTGATCAGCCGTTCCGTGAAGCATGAGTTTGATTAACTGGAAGTTGTACGTTCCGGACTTCCCATGGACTCAGTAGCCTTTCTTCAGAAGAACCTGGGATTTACCAATAAAACGATGAGTCACATTCTGGCCATTTCGGAAAGCACCTACCAGCGAAGAATCAGAAACCACGCCCGGCTGAGTCAGGATGAAACCGAGAAGGCCATTTCCTTATCCGAAGTTTTTGCGAAGGGCATGGAAGTCTTCGAAAACAGGGAGGATTTTGAGGACTGGCTGAACGCGGAGGTGTCGGCGCTCCAGAACCGGAAACCGGTGGCTTTTCTGGATACGATGGTCGGGCGCAAACAGGTCCTGAACGTCCTGAACGCCCTTCTGCATGGTATTTATCTGTAATCGATGCGGTTATACCGGATAACGAAAGCCGTGTTTGCATCCGATCTGAGTGAGACGGGCGGTTTGTACGGTCCCGGCCGATGGCATCGCGAAGGCACCCGGAGCATGAAACCCTTCAGATCATCTCCATTGAATCCCACCCGTTCGATCCTCGTTTAAAATAGTCATTACCCGGCCAGCAATCGGTCGATGGCGTCGGTGACGGTTTTCCGGCGCTGCTCCCAGTTTCCGGAGACGAGCGTGTAATCAATCCCTCGCTCATCCAGGGCGGTCTTGAACCGCTGAAACAGTTCTTCCCGCCGGTGACCGAGGTCCCGCAGGCCGTCCGCTACCCAGGGCACGTCGATGTTCAGGAGGAAATACCGGTCGTAGCGGACCCGCTTCTCCAGTTCATACAATACCGGCGGAACGGCGTTCAGATAATGCTGTGAGTACAACTCGGTAGTAATGGCGTCGGTATCGCAGAACAGGATTTTATTGGCCCTATGGGCAGCCTCCTCCACCGCTTCCGCCTGGGCGTAGCCGATCCGCTCGATGTCCTTCAGGGTAAAATCGTTGGTCGTGATCAGGTCCCTGGCCACTTCATGGACGAATACCGTATCGTAGCGGGCGGCCAGTTCCCGGGCCAGGGTGGTTTTTCCGACGCTCTCGGGGCCATAAAGGCAAACCTTCTTTACGAAAAACGGTCGAACCGTTTGCGGAATATAGTCCCAAAACCGGAACGGATGGTTTCGAATCTGCGTCGCCGAAACCGGAAACTGCTTTCGTTCCCGGTCGAACCAGATACAGGGTCGGCCGAGATGCTGCGCCAGCGGCTCGCCGTATTCCTCGGAACAGAAAAAGCCGTCGAGGTCCGGAAAGCGGCTTCGGATAAAGTCGGCCCAAAGGCGGGTCCGCTCCCACAACGGCAGCGAATCGTCGGAAAAATCATCCTCGACGGCCACCAGTTCCACGTTCGGAATGTTTCCGAATACCGCCTGAAGCCACTCCATCCGGCGTTCCGGGTCGATGGGATCGGCCGGGGTGCAGGTCATGGACACGGTCAGTTGCTCACAACGGGACAGGGCAAACTCGATCAGGGCGATGTGGCCCCGGTGCAGGGGCATGAACTTCCCGAAAACCAGTCCTTTTTTCATGCCGCCGGAACCGAATAACTGCGGTATTCGCGGGTCCAGTGCCAGGCCCCGACAAACGCGATCAGACAATAAAAGCCGTATTCGATACCCAGCACCTTAACGCCTTTGACAAAATACATATACGTGCTGATCAGGTCGACCAGCAGCCAGACGTACCAGCACTCCAGCTTTTTCCGGATCAGCATAAACGTAGCGACGATACTCATCACGCTCGTGAACGAATCCAGATACGGGAAGGCGCTCGGCTGATTGAACAGGATCGGAAACCAGGCGTGCAGATTCTCGGCAATGGTACCGAGCAGGCCGGTCGCCAGGCCGCCCCCGGCCAGCAGCAGGAGAAAATTCCGGGTGGAAAGCGGGGTGATTCTCAGCTCGTTCCGGCGGTCTTCCTCCCCGGCTTTCGGGTGCGTCCACTCCCACCAGCCCAGCAGGTTGGTGATGAAGAAGAATACCTGAAGGAACATATCCGGGTACAGCTGGATCTGGTAAAAAAGAAAGAAAAAGATCGAGACGCTGACCATTCCGACCGGCCAGCTCCAGATATTGGCCCGTGCCGACCACCAGGTAGCGAGGGCGCCCGTCACGGTTCCGAAAAATTCGAGGTAACTCATCGGGTACCCCAATACCGTAAAAAAGATGGAATCGATATCGAACAGGTTTTTCATGTCAGAGGATCGGGAGCCGAAGGCCGGCGGTCAGTTCCCAATAGGTGATTTCACGAATTTCTCCGGGCTGCATCCCTTCGGCAGTCAGGTTCTCGATGGCCCACCGGACCAGCCTCAGCGTCGGGAACCCCACGGCTGCGGTCATTTTCCGGACCTGCCGGTTTTTTCCTTCGTGCAGGGTCAGCGACAGCCAGGAGGTCGGGATGGCGGCCCGGTAGCGGATCGGCGGGTTTCGTTCGGGCAGTTCGGGTTCTTCCAGGGTCAGGGCGCGGGCCGGCAGGGTCTGGTAGGACTTGCCGTCTACGGAAATGGCGACTCCTTCGGTCAGCAGCCGGCAGGCTTCGTCCGTAAGCCGTCCTTCCACCTGGGCATAGTAGGTCCGAGTATGCCGGAATCTGGGATCCAATAGCTTATGGTTCAAACGCTTATCGTTAGTCAACAGAAGCAGCCCTTCACTATCGGAATCCAGCCGCCCGACGGGGTAGACGTCTTTGGGGAAGAGAAAGTCCAGATCGGCCAGGGTGGGCTTTTCCCCTTCCCGGCTGAACTGCGAAAGCATCCCATACGGTTTGTAAATCAGGAAATAACGAAAACCGGGCGTGTCGGCCATGGTACGTTTTGAGCAGGAAAACGTTATAAACAGGCCGGCTCGCGGTGCAGGTTCACCCAGACCGGACCGTGATCGGAGTGAATGGCATCCGGCATCAGCCCCGCGCCCAGAATCTGCTCCCGGAGGGTATCGCTGACCGAGATGTAATCGATCCGCCAGCCTTTGTTGTTGGTGCGGGCACCGGCGCGGTAACTCCACCAGCTGTATTCGATCCGGTCGGGGTTGAGATGACGGTAACAATCGATGAAACCGTTGGCGAACCATCGGCTCATCCACTCCCTTTCTTCAGGCAGAAAGCCGGAGGACGTCTTGTTGCGAACCGGGTCGTGGATGTCGATTTCCGTATGGGCGATGTTGTAATCCCCCACGACGACCAGCTTCGGCCGGGTTTTCCGCAATTCGTCGATATAGCCGTAGAAGTCCTCCAGAAACTGCATTTTGACGCTTTGCCGGATTTCGCCGGTGGTACCGGAAGGAAAGTAGCAGTTCAGCAGCGTCAGTCCCCCGAAGTCGGTGCGCAGAATCCGGCCTTCGCAGTCGTAGGCGGCAATTCCGCAGCCGTGAACGACCTGGTCGGGCTGAAGCCGGGAGAACGTCGCCACCCCGCTGTAGCCCTTCTTTTCGGCCGCGTGCCAGTGATACCGGTAGCCGAGGGCCTCGAAGGGCTGGAGATCGACCACATCGTGTGTGGCCTTCACCTCCTGAAAACAGAGAATATCGAAATCCTGCCCCGCCAGCCACCCGATCAGGCCCTTATTAAGCGCGGAGCGAATACCGTTCAGGTTGTAGGTCAGAATTTTAAGGTTGCTGGTCACGGTGCTGGTCTTTAATTTTTCGTTGTTCTTCCAGGATTTCATCAATCATTATTACATCACTCAGGTCCTTGGGCCGCCTTGCCAATACTTTCAGTTCGCGAAGATCATTGATATGGATGAACGGCACCTGATTTCCCCATTTTGTCGAAAAGGAATTGGCTCTGGCTTTGCATTCATCGAAGTTAAACCGAAAATGAACCTGGGTCATGATATCGATCGGTCCTTCGTGGATTCTTAATACTTGAGGCTCCGTAAAATCTCTGTTGATCAATTCTTCCAGTTCTTCTTCCTGGTAGCCCAGATCAAGCAGTATGGCCACCAGACGATCTTTATTATCATTGGTGGGCTTCACCCACATATCGACATCCCGGGTGAACCGAATGGCTCCGTTCAGAAGCAGGGCAAGGCCCCCGACCAGCAGGTAATCCAGTTTATGTTTCTCGGCTAAAGAGACAAATTGGAGAAAATCGTTATTTTCTACATCCATGGAGGTTTACTGAAGGAAATCCTTCGGTCTTTTTTCGGTGAGCCGGTTTTAAATTGAAGAAAAAGCCTCCGCAAGCGAATGTACTCCTCCCAGCGTTCCTCCGGTGTCATGAGCGCATACCGGCGAATCTGGTCCTGATGAGGCCCGTTCAGGTCCGAATAAAATGTGATCTGGCGCTTCTTTTCCATGATTCAAACAAAGCCGATTTTTCCCTAAAACACAACAGGGCGCGAATTGCTCCGCGCCCTGCCGAAAAAGTTTACCGGTATTTCAGGCTTACAACGGCCCCGGCACCAGTTCGTCCTCGGTCACCACCGGTTTCTTGCGATCGTTGAACAGCAGCACGAAGACCACCAGCACCACGGCGGCAATCCCGGCCGGCACCAGCCAGATGCTCGTCCAGTTCTTAACACCGTTAACCGTATAAAGATCGGCCACGATCCCCGACAGCTTCGAGCCGATTCCCATCCCGATGCCGTAGGTCGCCAGCGTGATGAGCCCCTGGGCGGAGGATTTGATGCGGGCGCCGGCCTTGTTGTCGGTGTAAATCTGACCGGTCACGAAGAAGAAATCGTAGCAGACGCCGTGCAGCAGGATGGCGATGTAGAACATCCACTCGCCGGAACCAGCGTCTCCGTAACCGAACAGCAGGAAGCGCACGATCCAGGCCACCAGCCCGACGATCAGCATGTTCTTCACGCCCAGGCGGGTATAGGCCAGCGGAATCATCAGCATGAAAAACACCTCCGACGCCTGTCCCAGCGACATTTTGTTTTCCACGTTCTGCATCCCGGCGTCCGTCAGCGAGGGGTTTGCCATGGCGTAGTAGAACGACAGGGGAATACAGATCAGCACCGACGACAGGAAGAAGATGGCGAAGGAACGATCCCGAAACAGTTTGAAAGCATCCAGCCCCAGAATCTGGGCAAACGTGGCGCCCCCGGTGGCTTTGGGCGGGGTGTCGGGGAGGGTGAAGGAGAACAGGCCCAGGATGATGGCCGAATACATCGAAATCTGGAAGATTGTCACCTTATCGCCCACGTTCATGAACCCGACGATGTTGGTTACCACGATCCAGGCCACGGTTCCGAGCACGCGGATGCCGGGAAATTCCTTCTCCGGGCTGGTCATGTGCTGCATGGCGATGGAGGTCGTCAGCGACATGGAAGGTGCGAAAGTGAGGCAATAGGCCAGGATCAGCCAGAAGAAATTATCCGGATCGCGTTCCTGGGTCAGAAAGAACAGCAGGGCCGCACCGACCAGGTTCAGCACACCCAGCACCTTCTGGGCGGCAAAATACCGGTCGGCAATCATCCCGACAAAAAAGGGCGCCACCAGCATGGCCAGCGAGAACGCCGTGTAGGCATTTCCGACCTGGTCACCGGTCGCGTTCAACTGGGTAAAAAGGTACTTACTCATCTGCCCGTACCATGATCCCCACATAAAATAAAGCAGGAACATCATGACGGATAGCTGGATTCGGTTTTTTAGGTTCATTGGGGTGATCGATTAGAAAGGTTCCAGGAGCCATTCGACCTTTGAAATTAAAAGAAATGCGCCAAGCATCAAACCGAAAACCCGGGTTTCAACCGGGTCGGGATTTATCGCAGTTCACGTCCAGAAAGTTACGTTTGGTAAAAAGTTGGCTTCTTTCCCGCTGCGGACTCCGTAATTTTACGAAAAAGACCTCCTCTTTACCCGTATGAAGCCTTTTTCGTTTCTCGTTATGGTCGCGCTGCTGCTGTCCGGCCCGCTGGTCAGGGGCCAGAAAGTCGACCTCGACCGGTTTTACTTCGATGCCGGCTACCTGATCCTGCCGAAGGAATACACCCCGCAGGATCGCCGGACGTTCGGCGTCCGGGTTCAGTGCGCTCCCTCGGTGGCCTCCGCCTACCCCGAAGCTCAGATCTACGACAAAATCGGCCTTTCGGGTTTTGAACGGGTCGAGTCGAACCCGACCGTCGGCATCCAGGTGGATTTCGGCAATGTGCGGTTTGAAAAGAGCGAAACCCGCACCCGAACGGAAGAAAAAAAGGACAAGGACGGCAAGGTAACTTCCAAAATCACCTACTACACCATCACCGTCCGCTATAGCATCAGCGGGGGGTACAAGGTGCTGGGGCCGCGGGTGGACGAGAAATCACTGAGCCGGAAGGAGAAGGAGAAAGCCAAAGACCTTCAGAACAACCGGTTTCTGCAATCGGCCTCCCAGACCGACCCGGCCAAAGGCGTCACGACCAGCGGTTACTTCCCTTACGAAGTCTCCTATACGACGCGCGAATATACCAGTTTAGTAGACGCCAACCGGTACATCGAGCAGAACCAGCAGAATATCCGCACCGACCTGGTGACCAAATACGTCACCGACGCGCTGGCCACGATCAATCTGGATGCCAACCGCTGGTACGGCTACGTTCCGGTCCAGACGCGGGAATTTCTCTGGATTCTGGACTCCAAAAGCCACCCCGAGTTTCCGATCCAGCAGGAAGCCATCAAGGCCGTAAAGGAACTTTCGAAACGGATGTCGGCCACGCAGCCCATCGACCGGCTGGCTAAAGACCTTCAGCCGGTTATGGACTACTTTCAGGAGCTGAAGACCAAATACCCCGGCAGCGACAAGCGGGATCAGAAAATGCGGTATTCGGCCTACTATAACCTCATGGTCCTGAACTACTTCCTCGACCGCCCGGACCAGGCCCTTGCCGAAGCCGAAGGTCTGATCAAAAACGGGTACGATACGAAGGACGGGGAGAAATACCAGGAGCTGGCCGTCGATCTGAAAAAGATGCTGGATAAACACCAGATGGACTCCCGGCACGTGATGTAACCTCAGTCGGGCAGGCCGAAACCGCCACTGGCCTCGATGATCTGGCCGGTGATCCAGCCTGCATCCGGGGACGCCAGAAAGGCCACCACTCCGGCGATGTCGTCGGGCCGTCCGATGCGCCGGAAGGCAAACCGGCTTTCGAGGGCTTCCCGAACGGCCGGATTCTTCAGCCGTTCGGCATTCATGTCGGTATCGGTGGCGGCCGGGGCCACGGCGTTGATCGTGATACCCCGCCCCCCGAGCGAGCCCGCCAGCCCGGCGGTCAGGTTGTCGAGGGCGGCTTTCGTCATGGCATACAACCCGACGGCGGGCCGGGGCTGCCGGGCCAGATTGGACGACAGGTTGATGATCCGCCCGCCCTCGTTCAGGAGGCCGAGCGTTTCCTGAATCATAAAATACGGTGCCTTGACGTTGACGTTGATCAGGTGATCGAACTGGTCTTCGACGGTATTGCCGATGCCGGCCTGCGCCAGCACCCCCGCGTTGTTCACCAGAATATCCAGCCCTCGGCCACCGAGTTGTTCTGGGAGCTGCCTGACGAGTTCCCTGACACCCGCAAGGCTTCCCAGGTCAGATTGCAGCAGCGCGGCCCGGCTGCCCCTCGTTTCAATTTCCTCCCGGACGGATTCGGCTGCGGCCCGGTTCCGGGCGTAATGAATCAGAATATCAGCACCTTCTGCGGCCAGCCGAAGGGCAATGGCCCGGCCGATTCCCCGGCTGCCGCCGGTCACCAGAGCGATTTTGTCGGATAAAAAAGACATAGTCCTGCGGTTAGTTACAGCCGCAAAACTATCAGGCGGTTTCCGGACGGGTTTGGACGAATACCGGTTTGCCGGGTACATTTTCCCTTCAGGGTTTCCGGCGGAAGCTGCTGGGAGAGAGGCCGGCCACTTTCCGAAAAAAACGGGCGAAATAGGCGTGATCGCTGAACCCGAGCCGATAGCCGACCTCGGCCACGCTCAGGTCGGTATTCTTCAGCAGGGATTTGGCCTCCATGACGGTCCGGTGCTGGATGAAGTGGGACGGGTGCACCCCGGTTTCGCGTTTCACCACGTCGCCGAGGTAATTGGTCGATACGTTAAGCTGGTCGGCGATTTCGCCGATGGAAAGCAGCTGGCTGTTCCGGCGGACGGCGGCTTCGTAAAAATGCTGTTCGATCAGCCCTTCGAACGCCCGGACCAGCCGGGCAGGCCGGGCGGGTTCGTCGGAAAGAGCCACTTCGGGATGTCGCAGGCGGTGGAGATACCCGGCCTGAAGCAGCAGCAGATGCAGATGGTGGTAGATCATCGCCGGCTTCAGCGGGTGAACCGAGCGGTACAGGTCCAGCATCGTCTCCAGCGCATTCCGGTATGGGCCGGCCTCTTCCTCCTTCAACGGCAGCACCACGTCGGCTCCCATCTGGAAAAACGGGTATTCGACGGTTGGATCGACGGCGTTCCGGGATTGGATGAAATCGTTCATGAAAAGAAGCATGAACCCTTTCAGCGGCCGGATTTTACGCAGGGAGATCAGGTTCCGCGGCCCAAGAAAAAAGAGGGTGCCGCCGTGCAGGTGATAATCCCGCAGCCCCACTTCATAGTAAGCCTCTCCCTCCAGCAGCAAAACGATCCCGAAGGCACAGGTCCGGAACAGCATTTCCCTGCTCTCGGGCCGGTCGACGGCTTCTTCCAGCCGGAATAGGTGAAAGTCGATGCCCTGCACCGGGGGGCCGTCCTGATGCAGGGCCTCGATGAGTGCCGGGATGGTTTTCAGGTACCGGATCATATTACTCGATCATCTTCAGCAGCTCGTTCAGCTTCAGCAGGGCCTCGATGGGCGTCAGCACGTTGATGTCGATGGAGCGGAGCTTTTCCCGAACGGCTTCGGCTTTGGGGTCGCCGGCTTCGAAGATTTTCAGCGTGATGTCGTTCTGCTTCGGCATGTCGCGCAGGGTTTCCCGGCGGTCGTCGCCGGAATCTTCCCGCCGGCTTTCCAGCAACTTCAGAATCTCTCCGGCCCGCCCGACGATTTTGGCGGGCATCCCGGCCATCTGGGCCACATGAATCCCGAAACTGTGTTCGCTGCCGCCTTCCTTCAGTTTCCGCAGAAAGATCACCCGGTTTTCGAGTTCCTTCACGGCCACGTTGAAGTTTTTAATCCGCGGAAAGTCGGCGGCCAGTTCGTTCAGCTCATGATAGTGCGTCGCAAACAGGGTCTTGGGGCGGAATTGCGGGTGGTTGTGCAGGTATTCGGCGATGGACCAGGCGATGGACACGCCGTCGTAGGTGCTCGTTCCGCGCCCGATTTCATCCATCAGCACCAGACTACGGTCGCTGAGGTTGTTCAGGATGCTGGCGGTTTCGGTCATTTCGACCATAAACGTAGATTCCCCCCGCGAGAGGTTATCGGAAGCTCCCACCCGCGTAAAGATTTTGTCGACCAGCCCGATTTCGGCTTCCGAAGCCGGCACGAAGCTGCCCGTCTGCGCCATCAGCACGATGAGGGCGGTCTGGCGGAGGAGCGCGGATTTTCCGGCCATGTTCGGCCCGGTAATGATGATGATCTGCTGCGTCTCGTCGTCCAGGTAAATGTCGTTCGGGACGTAGGGCTCGCCGGGCGGCAGCTGCTGCTCGATCACCGGGTGCCGGCCGTCTTTGATCTGAAGGATTTTGGAGTTCGTAATCGTCGGCTTGACATACCGGTTTTTCTCCGCCACCCGGGCGAAGGAGGCCAGCACGTCGAGGACGGAAACCACCCGGGCGTTCTGCTGAATCTGGGTAACATACTCACCGGCCGCCAGCATCAGGTCGTTAAACATCCGCTGCTCGATACTGAAAATCTGCTCTTCGGCGTTCAGGATCTTATCTTCGTATTCCTTCAGTTCCGGCGTGATATAGCGTTCGGCGTTGACGAGCGTCTGTTTCCGGATCCAGTCGTCCGGCACCCGGCTTTTGTGCGCGTTCGACACCTCCAGATAATACCCAAACACCTTGTTGTAGGCCACTTTGAGCGAAGAGATGCCGGTGCGCTGGATTTCCCGGTTCTGCAGCTGCACGAGATAATCCTTGCCGGTATAGGCCAAAGCGTGCAGTTCGTCAAGCTGGGGGTCCACCCCGCTTTTGATCATTCCGCCCTGATTGGTCACCACCGGCACCTCCTCCTTCAGTTCGGCCTCGATCTTGTCGAGCAGAAAGGTGCAGGGATTCAGTTGATCGGCGTATTTTTTCAGGGAAGAGGTCAGAGGCTGGCGGCTGAGGGCAGTCAGCAACTGCTCCTTGATCGGCAGGATGTGGCCCAGCGACCGCTTGAGCTGCACCATCTCGCGGGGCGAAATCCGGCGCACGGCCACCTTGGAAATCATCCGCTCCAGGTCGCCGATCTGTTTGAGGTGCTGTCCCAGCAGATCGAGCAGGTCCGGGTCTTCCTTCAGAAGTTCGACGGTGTTCAGGCGCTCCTCGATCAGCGATTTGTCCTTCAGCGGCAGCATAAGCCACTTCCGCAGCAGCCTCGCTCCCATCGGCGTCACGGTCTGGTCAAGCACCTGAATGAGTGGAATACCGCCTTCCTGCTGGGCCGCGACCAGCTCCAGGTTGCGGATGGTAAAGCGGTCGAGCCAGACGTATTTATCTTCCTCCAGCCGGGTCAGCCGCAGGATATGGGCCACTTCCCGGTGTTCCGTTTCATGGAGGTAGTGCAGAATGACCCCGGCCGCCACGATACCGTCCTGAAGGGTTTCCACCCCGAAGCCTTTCAGCGAACTCGTCTGAAAATGCCGCGTCAGGAGCGGATAGGCGAAGTCGTAGGTAAAGGCCCAGTCTTCGAGCGTAAACGAATGGAATTTATCCCCGAAAGCTTCGGCAAACTCCTTCCGGTTCCGTTTGCAGTACAGCACCTCCGAGGGATTGAAGCTTTGCAGCAGTTTATCGATATAGGCGGCATTGCCCTGCGAGGTCAGAAACTCTCCGGTCGAAACATCCAGAAAGGCAATCCCGAACCGGTCTTCCGAACCGCCTTTGGCAAAATGGACCGCTGCGAGGTAGTTGTTGCGCCGGGTGTCCAGCACGTTGTCGTTGAACGACACGCCGGGCGTCACAAGTTCGGTAACCCCCCGCTTGACGATGCCTTTGGCCATGGCCGGATCTTCAAGCTGGTCGCAGATGGCGACGCGCTCGCCCGCCCGCACGAGCTTGGGCAGATAGGTATCCAGCGAGTGGTGCGGAAAACCGGCCAGTTCCTCCTGCGCCCCGCCGTTGTTGCGCTTCGTCAGCACGATGCCCAGAATGCGGCTGGCCTTGACGGCGTCCTCCCCGAAGGTTTCATAGAAGTCTCCGACACGGAACAGCAGGATCGCACCGGGGTATTTGGCTTTAATATGATTGTATTGCCGGTTCAGGGGCGTTTCCTTCGTATTTTTTGTGGGTTTTGTCTGTGTCGCCTGTGCCATCGAATCTACTTTTTCGCGGTAAATCACGATTTTTTCGCAGATTTGCCCGCGCCGGTCCGCCGGTCGAAATAAATTCAAAAATACCAAAAAATGCCCAGAAAAGTAAGTGTCGACGAACTCAATCGCCTGTCCGTCGAAGCCTTCCGGCAAGCCCCGAAATACCCCTACTGCCTGATCCTGGACGATATACGCAGTCTGAACAACGTGGGCTCGGTGTTCCGGACGGCCGACGCCTTCCGGGCCGAAAAGCTTTATCTCTGCGGGATTACGGGAACCCCGCCCCATCGCGATATTACCAAGACCGCCCTGGGTGCCACCGAGTCCGTCGATTGGGAACACGTGCCGGACATCATCGGTCTGGTGGCCCGGCTTCGGGGTGAAGGCTGGCGGATCGCGGCCGTCGAGCAGGCGGAGGGCAGCGTGCTGCTTCAGCACTTTAAGCCCACGGCCGGGCAGAAAGTGGCTTTCGTGCTGGGGAACGAGGTGAACGGGGTCCGGGACGAGGTGATTGCCCAGTCGGACGTCGTGCTGGAAATACCCCAATACGGAACCAAACATTCGCTCAACATCGCCGTCAGCACCGGAATCGTCTGCTGGGACTTTCTGCTCAAGCTCGGCCAAAACTTAACATGACGTTTTTGTAATTCCGGTTTTTTGGCTGTTGATTGCAGCCGTTCAGGTATTCAGGCATTCCTAATTAACTTTTTCCATCATGAAGACGAAAAAGAAATCACTGGCCAATGAGATCGCCGGCTCGATCGAGTCGAAGCTGAGCGAGGCCGGGGAGCAGTCCAAAAAGGTAAAAAAAGCCATTGTGAAGTCAGCGGAAAAGCTGGCGGATAAAATCGGCAAACTCTTTAAGAAAGAAGAGGATAAACAGAAGAAGCAAACGGCGAAGGCGAAGAAGAAAGCGGATCAGAGAACGAAGAAAGACGCCAAAAAGGAAAAGAAAAATACCGGCAAGGCAGAGAAAAACGCGAAGCGGGCAGCGGCAAACGCCAAACCGGCCGCCGAACCGATGGTCAGCTCCGCTCCGATCACTCCGCCCTCGCCGATTCCGCCGAAACCGGCGTCCAAGCCCCCGGTCCCGGCTGCTCCGAAACCGGCCCCGACCCGCAGCCGGACCACCGGAACCACCCCGGCCCGGAAGCCGGCCGCCCCCCGGAAGGCCGACACGCCGGCGGCTCCGGCAACGACGCCCTCCGGCACCGTTCCGGCCGCCCCGACCGACCCGTCGGCTTCCACCGAAGCCTGAAACCGGCCCGGCGACATTCTGGTAAATTATTTCTGCGCAGGTCTAACTACCTGCGCTTTATTTTTATTTCAACTTTCCGGTAAAATCCGGGAAGGTTCTGCCGTATTTCCGCAATTTAAGCACTTTTTATACTATTCCGGTTTCCGGAAATGTCTGTTAACCAGATTAAAATTCACCGTAACGGCTTGATATATTGATAAATATTCTATTAATTAGCTGACTATATCTTCACAATACCGTCTGATAAAATTTCACCTCCACGCTATTCTGAAACCTTAAAAGCAAATCAATGGAATGGAGGGGACTATGATGATGTGTTTTACTCAAGTAGGTTTACTGGCTATCCGAAAAAAAAATTATCCTACACGGCTGACTTTTAGACAAGTAATACGTCAAAACGATGTAAGGTCCATCAATCCGATCTAATTTGGTGTTGTTTATGTCGCGACTGACTTCCCGTGTATTGATTGTATTCTCCGTTCTATCGATTATGGGCATTATCTGCACCCAGGTGTATTGGGTGCGAAAGGCTTATGAGCTTCGGGAACGTCAGTTTCTGCAATCCGTCACGAAAGCGCTGACCAAAGCCGCCCACGATATTGCCCGAACCGAAAAGGGCATACCGCTTGGAGTGCAGGTCATCCCGCTTTCTCCTTCCTATTTCCTGGTGAATCTGGATGCCCCGATCGATTCCCGGAAGCTTGATTTCTACCTCGGCGCCCACCTCCAGATCCAGCAGATTCTGGCGGGCTACGAATACGGGGTCTATGATGAATCCAACGGCGAAATCATTTACAGCCAGTCGCCCGACGCATCCGTCCGCCCCCCCGGCGAACGGTTAGGTTTTGCCGTTCGGTCACCCTATTATTTTGTGGTTCGCTTTCCCGATCAGGTCCAGTATCTGACCCAGCAGCTCGACAACTGGATCCTGGCTTCGCTGATCGTTCTCCTGATCACTTCCTATTTCAGCTACCTTCTCTACCAGACCCTGAACCAGAAACGCAGGACGGAAGACCAGCGGGAATTCATCAACAACATGACCCATGAGTTCCAGACGCCGATTTCGTCCATCAAACTGGCTACCGACGTCCTCTCCTCCCCCCGCATCATCGACCAGCCCGACCGGATGTTCAAATACGTCCGGATGGTTCAGGAAGAAACCCAGCGACTTCAGCATCAGGTGGAAACGGTGCTGACGGTGGCGCGTTCGGAAAAGGGAACGTTTCAGCTGCACCCCGAAACCGTCGACCTGCACGAACTGCTCGCCAATATCGCCGACCGGCACGGCGACTACCTGCGGCTCGATCTCCAGGCCCGCTTTCCGGTCATTCAGGCCGACCGGCTGCACCTGACCAACGTCATTTCGAACCTGCTGGACAACGCCGTCAAATACTCCCCGAACGATCCGAAGATCCGGCTGATCAGCCGGACCGAATCGGGCCAGCTCGTTTTGATGGTGAAAGACAACGGCATCGGCATTTCACCGGAACACCAGCCCTACATCTTCAACGCTTTTTACCGGGCGCCGGGCGTCAATGCCCACAGCGTCAAGGGCTTCGGGCTGGGCCTGAGCTACGTCCAGAAGATCGTCAAGGCGCACCGCTGGAAACTTGAACTGTTCAGTGCGCCGGGCCGGGGCAGTTCCTTCTGCATCCGCATCCCGCAACCCGCCCTCCAGCCGGAAAAGTCGTCGCGCTTCTGGTTTCTCAGCCGGCTCGGCCGGGAGCCGGTCCTGGAACAATCCTGAGGCTTACGGCAGAATCTCGCAGTGAAAACCGGAGGACGTTACCAGTTCGATCACCTCTTCCGGACGCACCTCGGCCGCTTCCACCCGAAGCACCCGGTCGCAGTCCTCGGCGTCCAGATTGATGCGGCTTTCCGGGAAATGCCGGCGCAGTTTTCCAACCAGCCATTTCGACTGATCCTTCTCCCCGACGTTCGTTTTGAATACCTCGACCATAGTAGGGCGCATGGATTGATTCCCCCAAATTTACCATCCTTCCGGCCTTTTTTCCGGTGCGAATGCGACAATCTGAGGGGTTGATCACGACACCGGATTTCGTTATATTTGGCCTATGAAGCATATCTCGATCCTGGTTCCGAAAGGGGCCATTCTCGGCAGTATCGAAGGCCCTCGCCAGGTGTTGACAGAGGTAAACAAGTTTCTGAAAAGTACGGGCCGGCCGGCGCTGTTCAAGGTTCAGCTGGTCGGCCTCACGGAAGAGGTTCCGGTCTGCGGTGGCAAATACACGGTGTTTACCGATGCCGTCGTTTCGGATATTCAGAAAACCGACCTGACCATCATTCCCGCCCTCGACGGCGACATGGTCAAAATTATCGAATCCAACCGCGACTTTCTTCCCTGGATCGTGGATCAGTATAAAGCCGGGGCCGAAGTTGCCAGCCTGTGCGTCGGGGCCTTTCTGCTGGCCTCTACCGGCCTGATCTCCGGCCGCAAATGCGCCACCCACTGGATGGCCGCCAACGATTTCCGCCGGATGTTTCCCGACGTCAACCTGGTGGAAGACCGGATCATCACCGACGAAAACGGTATTTACTCCAGCGGGGGTGCTTTCTCCTACCTCAACCTGATCCTCTATCTGGTTGAAAAATACGCCGGGCGGGATGTGGCGATCTTTTGCTCCAAAGCCTTTCAGATCGACATCCAGCGCGACAGCCAGTCGCCCTTTATCGTCTTCAAGGGGCAGAAGGAACACGAGGACGAACCGATCAAAAAAGCCCAGGATTACATCGAACAGAACTTTCAGGACCGCATCACCGTCGACCAGCTGGCCGAATTGCTGGCCCTGAGCCGCCGAAACCTCGAACGGCGGTTTAAAAAAGCGACCGCCAATACGGTGGTGGAGTATATCCAGCGGGTCAAGATCGAAGCCGCCAAGATGAGCCTGGAAACCTCCCGGGAAACCGTCAACGAAGTGATGTACAACGTCGGCTATTCCGATACGAAAGCCTTCCGGACGACTTTCAAACGCATTACCGGCCTGTCCCCGGTCGATTACCGTAACAAGTATTACCGCGAACGACCGAGCCTGAACTAAGCACCATACAAAAGCAAAGAGGAGCCGGTTTCGGCTCCTCTTTGCTTTTGTATGCCCGGCGGCTTATTTGGCCGCCGCTTTGGCATCTGTCGCGGCTTTGACCCGCATGATGCCGTTCATGATCCGCCAGTGGCCGGGGAACGTGCAGACGAACGGATAGTCGCCGGGCTGGGCCGGAGCCGTAAACTTCAGCCGGTAGGTCTGGTCCGGGTTGACGAGCGGGGATGCGGCCACGATCTGCGGAACCGAAGGCACATAATTGCGTTCCGCGCCGTCTTTAGCCGTGATCAGCTTGTCGGCGGCCGCCCCGATGATGTCGAGGGATTTCGGCTTGCCGATCACCACGTTATGCTGCATGGCGTCCGGGTTTTCAAAAACGATCTCCACCTGCTTTCCGGCCGTCACGGTAAACTCCTTCTTGTCGAATTGCAGCGCTTCCCGCACCGATTTCAGCCGGATGGTTTCCACGTTCGGATCGTTCGACTGGTCGGACGACTGGAGGCCCCAGGCCTGAAGCACACGACCCATACGGTCGCGGCCTTCGGTCGGGATTTCGTTCAGAAGACCGGCAACGAACTGCTTGTCCGTATCGCGCAGGGTCGCTTTCCGGCGGGGATTCCAGCCGTCGGAAACGCCCTTCACGATGGCCGCACTTCCGGCCGGGTCGAGCTGCCGCGACATCCGAAGCAGCGAGATGACCGAATCCACCGGAGCCACCGCCATGTAGTTGCGGGTAGCCCGCTCCAGCACGAAGGCATTCATGCTCTGGGGAGGCCGGTAGGTCAGTTTGTGCGTAAACGCGTTGTTGCGCTCGTCGCCTTCCGCCAGCTGGTTATCCCGGTCGGTAACCACCGTAACCGAATAATCGCCCGGCACCTCAAACATCACGTTGAAGTCCGTTGACCAGGGTCCGTTGTTCCCTTTCGAGATCGTAACGGTTTCGCCCGGCTTGATCCCCGCCGTGTGGGCCTGGCTGACGTATTCCAGCTTTCGTCCCTGGCCTTCGATCCGGAGCGCCAGCGGAACCGGCGTTCCTTCCGGCACCGCGGCCCCACCCTTATTGGTCACTTCCACAAAGATTTTGGCCCCTTCGCGAACATAGGGCGATCCCGGTTCCGTCCGCACTTTCGTGATCACCAGATCGGGTTTGTCACCGGCTGTGGAAGCCGTCGTGACCGCAGCCGTACCTCCGTGGTTCATGGCGGCATGATCGTGATTTCCGCTCATGGCCTGACCGGAAGCGGTTTTCGGCAGGGATGCGGCTTTGGCAACCGACTGCTTCAGGAAGGTCTGCATCAGTTTTCCGCCCTGGCTGGTCAGCACACAGGCGAAGGCGTCGGGCAGCCAGCGGTCGTTCAGTTCTTTGGCCTGGTCGAGACGGGTCAGCAGGGCTTTTTCCACCTCGGGCGACATCGGCATTTCGGAGAAGGCCAGCAGGGAGTTCAGCACGACCAGCGGTTCTTTGTCGTTCAGACTCCCGGCCTGAAGCAGGGCACCGGCCGAAGCCGCATTCCGGGGAAGTACCTGAACGGCCGTTTTCCGAACCCCGGCGCAGGCGTGTTTCAGCGCGGCCGTGGCTACCTGTACGGCATTGGCGTCGGAGCCTTCCAGTACGCCCAGACCTTTCAGCGTCCAGAGCGCGTGGATGGCGGCCGGGTTGATCCCGATCTCATCCAGCGACTGATCTTTCACCAGTTCGAGCAGTTGCGGAACCACGTCCGTATTGCCCCGTTCGACCAGCAGGCGCTGGGCCGTCTGGCGCCAGAACATATTCGAATTCTTCAGGGCAGCTACCAGTTCGGCGGGCCGGTCTTTGCTCAGGGAGAGCGGGGTATAGGCCGGTGCGTTCCTGTAGGCGACCCGGTAAATGCGGCCGTGCGTAAAGTCCCGCAGGTCGGTCTGGTACGCATTGCCGGGGCCGTTATCGGCACCCCTCGGCGTCGGGTTGTGCTGGATGATGAAACTGTACCAGTCGACCACCCAGACGGCCCCGTCCGGTCCTACTTCGGCAAACACCGGTGCTACCCACTCGTCGGCCCCGGCCAGGAGGTTGAAGCCGAGCCCTTCGTTATCCTCGAAGTCGGTTCCTTTCTTCACCATGATGTTCTGGTGCAGGATATGGCCCGTCGGCTCCGATACGAAGGCCACCCGGTTCCAGTAGGGTTTCGGGAAAGCCCGGGCGGTATAGAAGTTATGCCCGGCAGCCGCCGTAAAACCGCCGAAGACGTCCACCTGCCGCACCTTGCCGGTGATGGGCTTCATGTCCTTGTGCGTATCGGTGCTGCGGCTTCCGGCGCCCTGGTTGCCGGGGAAATACCGGTGCGGAATCGCCAGGTACCAGCCGTGGGAGTTGTTGGCCGTCGAGCCGAACACGTCGCCGGTTTCGTTGAAGGCCAGCCCCCAGGTGTTGTTGGAGGTACTGGTCACGTATTCCAGCTTCGAGCCGTCGGGTTTAAACCGGAAAAAGCCCTGCCCGAACTTCACGCTGTCGGCCCCGATTTTCCCGGCAAAACCGGAATAGCCGACGCTGCCCCAGATCCAGTTGTCGAAGCCGTAGTGCAGGTTGGAAGGGCCGGCGTGCGTATCGAACGTGCCGAAACCCGAGAACAGGATTTTCTTCTCGTCCGCCTTGTCGTCGCCGTTCGTATCCTTGAGGTACAGCATATGCGGAGCCTGCGACACGATCAGCCCGCCGTTGTAAAAGACCATGCCGGTCGGAATGCTTAGCCCCTCGGCGAAGTTGGTAAACTTGTCGGCCTTACCGTCCTTGTTCGTGTCTTCGCAGATGACGATGTAGTCGCGGCCGCCTTCCGGTTTCCGCTCGTTCGGGTAGTCCTTGGTAATCAGCACATAAAGCCGCCCTTTTTCGTCCCAGGCCATTGCGATGGGGTGCATCACGTCGGGCTCGTGAGCGAACAGTTCGAGCGTGAAGTCGACCGGCACCTGAATGTGTTTGAGCGACTCCTCCGGGGATAGCGGAAGTTGCTGGTACTGTTTCCCGGCGCGTTTTTCATAGTTCGGCAGATTGGCTTCCCGGTAGGCGAACGGCTGCGGGTTCAGGCCGTCGTGCAGCTGTTTCACGCGGTCGCCGACGGCCCACAGGATGCCTTTTTCCAGCAGATCCTGAAAACCGGGTACGCTCCAGGTCCGTTCATCGTGTCCGTAGGCCGTGTAGAACACCCGTCCTTTGCCGTAGGTCCGCGTCCAGGTGTACGGCTCGGTTTTCTGACCCGGTTTGTCCTTTTCCTGATCGGCCTTGATATCACGGACCGCCAGTACGTTGTTGTCGGCCTGAAGCTTCTCGTGCAGGTAGGTTTCATCGTAGGCTTTGAACGGTTTCAGGCCCATGACGGCCGGATGTTCGGGCTGGACGTGCAGCGTCTGGATGGTATCCATCCGGTGCCGCCAGAATTGCCCGCCCACCAGCTTGATATATTCCTCCGAGTTCCGGAAGCAGTAGGACGCACAGTGAACCGGAATCAGCCCCTTGCCGCTCGCGACGAAGTCGAGCAGGGCTTTTTCCTGAGGTTTGGCCAGGCTGTCCCAATTGGCATAGATCAGCAGGCCGTCATATTTGGCCAGGGTTTCCGGATTCAGGTCTTCCAGCCGGTCCGTGTAAGTCAGGTTGATGCCCCGGTTGCCGAGAGCGGCCATCAGCTGGGGCACCCGTTCGGCCGGCCGGTGGTGGCCGTTGTCGCCCAGAAACAGGATTTCGGTCCGGCGCGGTTTTTCGACGGCGGACGAGACCCGGGCTCCGCCGGCCGAATCCCCGGCGGTTTGACGACGGGAGCACTGGGTCAGGACGGCCAGCAGGCTCAGGGTCAGAAGGAAATACGTTGGCTTTTTCATGCTTCCGATTCGACAGATTCCGCCACGCTCTTGAAGTCGGGCAGGTTTTTCAGTTTTCCGCCGTCGAGGGCCGACTCGTGCGCCAGAATCCCGACGCTGGTCCAGTTGGCCGACTGCCAGGCATTGGGGAACGGTTCGCGGTCTTCGACGATCGCCGTTACAAACTCGTGGACCAGGTGCGGGTGTGAGCCGCCGTGGCCGCTACCCTGCGTGAACGACAGGTGCGTATTTTCGGCAATATCATAAACGCCCTGCGTCGTAAACGGCTGGATTTCAGCCGGCAGGTAGTGCGCAAAGTCGGGCACTTTCACCCGCTCCGGAATTTCGTGTTCCTGTTTTTTGGCCGTATGAATGACCGCATCCTCTCCTTCGATCAGCGGCCATTCGAACGATTTCTTCGAGCCGTATACCTCGAAGCTCTCCCGGTATTGCCGGGCCGTGTCGAACAGGGAACGGTACACGTAAGCCGCCAGGTCGCTGTCCTTGAACTTGATATGCGCCGACTCGACGGCGAAGGGCGAGTTGTAATGCGAAATCAGTTCCTCCCGGATGGTACCCGAGCCGAAGCAGGAGACATATTCGGCTTCGAGTTTGAGCAGGGCCGAAACCGGTCCGACGCAGTGGGTGGCGTAGTGCATCGGCGGCAGGCCGGGCCAGTAGCCGGGCCAGCCGTCCATATCCTGCTGGTGGCTGGCTTTCAGAAACTGCACCTTGCCGAGTTCCCCTTTCTCATATAACTCCTTGACGAACAGGAACTCCCGGCTATACACGACGGTTTCCATCATCATGTATTTCTTGCCAGATTCCTTGCAGGCCTTCACGATCTCCATGCATTCCTCCACCGTCGTCGCCATCGGCACCGTGCAGGCCACGTGTTTGCCGGCCCGCAGCGCCTTCAGGCTCTGTTCCGCGTGGTTGTGAATCGGGGAATTGATGTGAACCGCATCGACGTCCGGATCGGCCAGCAGGTCGTCGATGTTGTTATACCGTTTTTCGATGCCGAAGGCGTCGCCGATCTCGTTCAGTTTTTCGGTATTCCGCTGGCAGATCGCATACATACGGGTATGCGGATGCCGCTGGTAAATGGGGATGAACTCGGCGCCGAAGCCGAGTCCGACAATGGCAATGTTGAGCTTTGACATGGTCAGGGTCAGAAGGTTAGGATGAAATACTATGGATCATCAATTTCTCTTTCAGAAAAGCCAGCCCATCCTGCGCCAGTTGTTCGGGCGAGGGGAACATCTTCCGGACGATATGGGCCGCTGCGGCCAGGTCGGTCGGCGTCAGGCCGAACGCTTCGATGGCGATGGCGCCTTCGTAATCGATTTCCTGCAACACCTGAAAGACCCGGTCGAAATCGACATGGCCCCGGCCGGGGGTGCTGCGGTCGTTCTCGGAAACCTGCACGTGAACCAGGTAGGGCGCACACCGGCGAAGGGCCTCCGCGAGGTCTTTTTCCTCGATGTTGGCATGGAAGGTGTCGAACATCAGCCGGCAGTTCGGGTGGTCGACGGCCTCCACGTACCGGATCAGGTCGTCGGCACAGGTCAGCAGGTAGGTTTCGAACCGGTTCAGGTATTCGAGGCCGAGCATAATACCCTGATTAGCAGCATGATTGGCGATTTCGCGCATGGCTTCCACCGACCGGTTCCATTCTTCCGCCGTCGCGGGTTTTCCGGTAAACGTTTTGAAACCGGAATGATACGGGCCGGTCAGGAGCCGGGCGCCCATGGCTTTGGTGCAGTCGATCACCCCCTTCATCCGCTCGATTCCGGCCCGACGTACAGACTCGTCCGGGCTGATCAGGCTGTATTCCGGCCCCAGAATGGAGCAGGCCGCCCGGTCGAGCCCGAGAGCATCCAGCCGGCGGCCGATGCCCTCCCACCGCGCCACGTCGGTGTCGGCGATCGGGATCTCCACGAAGTCAAAACCGGTATTTTTCAGGAAGGTAAGGGTGTCGGAAAGGTCCTCCTGCATGGTAGTGGTCCAGAGGAACAAATTGATTCCGAGCTTATTCATATTTTTTCTTAATCAGTTACTACAAAAATAGGGAACGATCCGTCAGTTTACTCGGCTTTTCTTGTCAAATGATGATTTTATTTTAACCAAAAAAGATTAATATCTTTGCGAACCATGTAAAAAGACAGCAATCCCATGCGAAACGCCCTACGGAAAGAGCTGGAACCGGTAGCGTCCTCCTTTATCGTCAAAGAGCTGGTCGAATCCCATTTTGACCCGAACTGGCACTTTCATCCCCATTACCAGCTGTTTCTGGTGGAGGAAGGCACCGGCACCCGGTTTATCGGAGATTCGATCCGGCCTTTCACGGAAGGGGATCTGGTATTTCTGGGGCCGAACCTCCCCCACCTCTGGCGGAGCGATCAGGTGTATTTCAACCGGGATTCAGGCCGGATCACGCGCGGCATCGTCCTGTATTTCCCGGAAGATTTTCTGGGTACCGATTTTTTTCGGAAACCGGAAATGAGTCTGCTTCATCAGTTGCTCGAACATGCCCGGCGGGGGCTGGAGTGGACCGGGCCAACCCAGGAATATGTCCGGGAAGCCCTCCGCCGATTAGCCGCTCAGCCGGCGGGGTTCAGCCGGGTCCTGGCGCTGCTTGAACTGCTGCACACTCTTTCGCATCGGCCCGATTACCAGTTCATTACCAGTCTGGGGTATACCAATACCGTAAAGCCTTCCGAAACGGACCGGATGCAGATCGTTCATGATTACGTGCTGGGGCATTTTCAGGAGGACGTCAGCCTTGACATGGTCGCCGACCTGGCCGGAATGACCCCGCCGGCTTTCTGCCGGTATTTCAAGACGCGCGCCAACAAGACCTTTTCGGAATTTGTCTCGGAGGTCCGGATCGGCCATGCCTGTAAACTTCTGATGGAGGGGCGGTTGAGCGTCACGCAGGTTAGTTTTGAGAGCGGTTACCGGACGCTGTCGAATTTTAACCGCCAGTTCAAGGGCATCACGGGACAGACGCCCTCCGAGTACGTGAGGACGATCCGGGTCGTCTGAGAATCACGAATTTTCAGAAGAAAAGGCCCCCGGTACCGGGCGCGATACCGGGGGCCTGAATCAGGAGGCCGGCTGCGACACCGGCTGGTCGGCGGTGATGAATGCAATCAGGTCTTCGTTCAGGCGGTCCTTTTCGGTGTAAAACAGCCCATGCGGGGCCCCCTCATAGGTCAGCATATGGGATTGGGGGATCAACTGGTGCGTCAGCTTTCCCGACGCTTCGATGGGAACGATCTTATCGGAGTCGCCGTGGATGACCAGCGTGGGAACCTGGATGGCCGGCAGGTCGTTGCGGAAATCGGTTTCCGAAAACGAACGCACACAGTCGAGCGTCGCTTTCGGCGAACCGAGCAGGGCCAGCCCCTGGTTCCAGGCCAGCAGCGATTCACTCACGGGGTGGTTCAGCATACTGACTCCGTAAAACATTTTACCGAAGTTGGACAGGAAATCGGCCCGGTCTTTCTGCAGTTGTTCCAGGATCTGGTCGAACACCTGCTTGTCGACCCCATCCGGGTTGTCGGCCGTCTTCAACAGGAAAGGCGTCACGGCCCCGACGAAAATCACCCTGGACACCCGCGCTCCGCCATACCGGCTCATGTAGCGGGCCACTTCACCCCCACCCATCGAAAAGCCAACCAGCGTCACATCCTGTAGGTCCAGTTCATCCAATACCGCCTTCAGGTCATCGGCCAGCGTATCATAGTCGTAGCCGTCCCAGGGTTTCGACGACTTCCCGAAACCGCGCCGGTCATAAGTGATGCAGCGAAGCCCGTGCTTCGGCAGTTCGGTCAACTGGTATTCCCACATTTCATGGCTGAGGGGCCAGCCATGAATCAGCACCACCGGCCGGCCGGTTCCCCAATCCTGATAAAACAAATTCACCTTCTGCCCGGAATGGTCGACGGACGACGGAACATAACTCATAACGCTGATCGGTTTGATGAAAAATA
The DNA here is from genome assembly GCF_003703975.1 of Larkinella soli. Taxonomy (GTDB): domain Bacteria; phylum Bacteroidota; class Bacteroidia; order Cytophagales; family Spirosomataceae; genus Larkinella; species Larkinella soli. The sequence continues at coordinate 944,163 of NZ_QTJY01000001.1, forward strand.
GGTTTCGATATTGTAACTGAGGTTACCGGAAATAGTTACACCGATGGCTTTTTCCTATTTTGGCGGAATGAATCCCTCTCTGCTCCTACGTCTCCGGCATCAGCCCGTTGCGCTCGATACTCTGTTAGCCGGTTTGACCGAAGCTCAGGTACGGAGCCGTCCGCAGCCCGAAAAGTGGTCCATTCTGGAAAATATCGCCCACCTGGGCCGCTATCACCTGGTTTTTCTGGAGCGGATGGAAACCATTCTGAAGGAAAACCGTCCGGCCTTCGACCGCTATGTGGCCGACACCGACCCGGGTTTCGGGGAATGGCGGACGAAACCGACGGAACGCCTGCTGGCGGAATACCGGGAGACCCGTGCCGCTGTTTTGGACTTTCTGGCCGGACTGACGGTCGACCAGCTGCGGAAAACCGGGGTTCATCCCGTCTACGGGCCGATGTCGGTCGAAGGCTGGGCCGAGTTTTTTCTGCTCCACGAAGCGCACCACTATTTCACGATCCTGAAACTGGCGGGACCGCTCCGGGCCTAATCGAACAGGTTCAGCTGATTGCCGCGTCGAAACCGGGAGGTGTCGAGTTCAGGCAGTCCGGCTTCCGGCAGGTATTTCCGGCAGGCGATCCGGTGCAGCTGGCGGATCTGTTCGGCAAACCGCCCTTCGCCGGCCATGCGCGTTCCGAAGCGGGAGTCCTCCAGACTTCCGCCGTGGCATTCCCGAATCTGGGAAAGCACCTTGTCGGCCCGGTCCGGAAAGGTCTTCCGGAGCCAGTCCTCGAACAGCGGCCCGATGGCTCCGTTCAGCCGGACCACCGTATAGCCGGCCCAGATCGCCCCACTGCCCCCAGCGGCTTCGATCAGTTTCGGAATTTCGTGATCGTTCAGTCCCGGTATGATCGGGGCCGTCATGACGCCGACCGGCACCCCGGCTTTGGTCAGGGTTTCGATGATCTGGAGCCGACGGCGGGCCGTGGCGGTGCGGGGTTCCATCACCAGCCGCAGGTCTTCGTTGAGGGTGGTCAGGGAGATCAGTACGAAGGCCAGGTTTTGATCGGCCAGTTGTCTCAGCAAATCCACATCCCTCAGAACGAGCGCGTTCTTGGTCAGGATGCTGATCGGGTGGCGGTGTTGCAGACAGATTTCCAGGATTCTCCGCGTCAGCCCGAATTCGCGTTCGGCCGGCTGGTAACAGTCCGTATTGCCGGAAAGATGAATCACTTCCGGGCGGTATTTTTTCGACTGAAAGGCTTTTTCCAGCAGTTCCGGCGCATTTTTCTTTACCAGAATTTTGCTTTCGAAATCCAGCCCGGCCGAGAAACCCCAGTATTCGTGCGAGTTGCGGGCATAGCAGTAAATACATCCGTGCTCACAGCCCAGGTAAGGATTGATGGAGGCCGAGAAGCCGATGTCGGGGCTTTCCGGGCGGCTGATGATCTGCTTCGGGAAGTCTTCGATAAACTGGGTCCGGATCCGGGGTTCCGGAAAATCGTCGTCCGGAACATCCTGCTCCGGGTCGAATTCCGTCTGCCGCGACTGAAACCGGTTGTGCGGATTGAACTGTGCTCCCCGCCCCTTTTTGTAGGCGTCTGCCATGCCGATGAAGTTTCCGGCAATATAATACAGGTAAAATATAAATACCAGTCGGACTAACAAAGATTTGTCAGCGCAAAAGGCGGACGGGAGCCCCGTCAATCCTGTTAATTTTTCTTAAATCCAATGACAAATTCTTCATTTCTTTCCATTAAACCGGCCGAATGTCGAACTTGCCTTTCCATATGAGACTCCTATTGCTGTTTCTTCTGCTGTCTTTCGGGGCCTGGGCTCAGACGCCGAGGTATATCATCGGCAAGGTTCTCGACCAGGAATCGGGTCAGGGCGTCAACAATGCCAGCGTGATCAACAAACGTTCGCAGGCGGTGGGGCGCACCAACCCGGCCGGGTCCTATTACCTCCAGGTCAAACCCGGAGATTCGGTCATCATTACCAGCCCGACCCACGGTCGGGCGGCTTTTCAGTGGGACGGACAGGAGCGGCAGCCGCTCCTCCGGATGAAGCGGCAACTGGCCGACGACGTCATCAACCTTCAGGAAGTCACGGTACGGGGAAAACGGGAGGCCGAACTGAAGCGGGAACTGGAACAGATTCTGAGTGAGCCGGAAGCCCGGCGTAACCTGTCGGCCGGGGAAATCGTCAACCTGGCGCAATCGCCGGTTACCCTGCTTTACGAGCTGTTCAGCAAGCGCGCCAAGGCCGACCGGAAGCTGGCCGTTCTGATGCAGGAAGACCGCCGGGCTAAGCTGGCCGGATATCGCTTTGAACTCGTGGCCGGCAGGGCCACCGATCTGAAAGGGGACGAAATGGAACAATTCAGGGCGTTCTGCCGCTTCGATGATCTGTTTATTCTCCAGGCCAGTGAGTACGAACTCACCTATGCCATTCTGCAGCGATTAAAGGAATTTAAACGGTAAAAACCGGACGTTCGGCCACTCCCCGACCACAGGTTTCTTATAGGAAATATTTCGGAAAACGGCCGGACCAGGACCATTTACAATAGCCTACCCAATTTATAGGTATATCCACCTACAAAAACGAAAAAGCCACGTGGGACGACCCTCATGGCTTTCTGATTTACTCAACGTTATGAAAAACTTTTCTTTTCGATGCAAATATAACATAAGTTGCAATATAAAGTTCAATTCCTTTAAAAATTTTTTACAGAGTCATTATCTAATTGTCAAACCGTTGATTTACAGAGTATTAACGTTGTAACCAATACCGACAAGTAAGCAACATTATAAGTAATATTACTCAAAAAACCGCCTAAACGATCTGTCCGTCGCGGATAGTCAGCTGCCGGTCGGCCATGTGGGCCAGCAAATCGTTGTGGGTTACAATCACGAAAGTCTGGTTCAGCTCGTCGCGAAGCCGGAAAAAAAGCTTGTGCAGTTCTTCGGCATTGTGCGAATCCAAGTTTCCGCTGGGCTCGTCGGCGAAGACGATGGCGGGTGAATTAACCAACGCCCGGGCGACGGCCGTACGCTGCTGCTCTCCGCCCGACAGCTGGGAAGGCAGGTGGTTTTTGCGGTCGCCCAGGCCCAGTATATTCAGGAGTTCTTCGGCGCGGGCCCGGACCTCCTGTTCGTTTTTCCCGCCGATGAACCCGGGCAGGCAGACGTTTTCGAGGGCACTGAATTCGGCCAGGAGGTTATGAAACTGAAAGACGAAGCCGATGCGGTCGTTACGGAAGCGGGCCAGGTCCTTTTCATTCAGGTTGAAGACATTTTCCCCGCCGAGCGTCACCTGGCCGGCGTCGGGCCGGTCGAGCGTTCCCAGAATGTGCAGCAGCGTACTCTTGCCGGCGCCCGATGCCCCTACGATGGATACGATCTCTCCGGATTGGATCTGGAGGTTGATGCCCTTCAGGACCGGCAGATCGCCGTAGGAGCGGGTAATATCGGAAGCTTGCAGCAGAGGAGTCATCGAATTGATGTCTGAATCGGATCAAAGGAAGCCGAACGAAACCATTTATTGGCTAACTTGCCGCGAAAATAGTCTTTTTTTCACCATTCCTTGTTCCGGTCAATATGAACATTCACGAGTACCAGGGTAAAGAGATACTAAAACATTACGGTGTCCGCATACAGGAAGGCATCGTTGCCGAATCGCCCGAAAAAGCCGTTGAAGCCGCCAAAAAAATCATGGCAGAGACCAACTCCAAGTTTGTGGTGGTCAAATCCCAGATTCACGCCGGCGGCCGGGGAAAGGGGAAGATCCGGGGCACCGAGCAGCGGGGCGTTCAGCTGGCGAAGTCGGTCGACGAGGTTCGTGATATTACCAAGAACATCATCGGTAACGTGCTCGTGACGCATCAGACCGGCCCGGAAGGGAAGAAAGTCAACAAGGTACTCGTGGCTCAGGATGTATATTACCCCGGAGCTTCGGAGCCGAAAGAATACTATATCGGTATCCTGCTCGATCGGGCTAGAGCCTGCAACGTCATCATGGCCAGCACCGAAGGCGGTATGGACATCGAGGAAGTAGCGGAAAAATCACCCGAAAAAATCGTGAAGGAATGGGTCGACCCGGCCATCGGCCTCCAGCCGTTTCAGGTCCGCAATCTCGCCTTCGCCCTCGGCCTGAAAGGGGATGCCTTCAAGGAAATGGTAAAATTCATCTCGGCCCTCTACCGGGCCTATGTCGAGACGGATTCGTCCATGTTTGAAATCAACCCGGTTCTGAAAACCTCCGACGATAAGATTCTGGCCGTCGACGCCAAGGTGAATCTGGACGACAATGCCCTGTATCGTCACCCGGATCTGCAGAATCTCCGCGATATTACCGAGGAGGATCCTCTGGAGGTGGAAGCCACCGCCAACGATCTGAATTACGTCAAACTGGACGGAAACGTGGGCTGTATGGTCAACGGTGCCGGACTGGCCATGGCGACCATGGACATCATTAAGCTCTCGGGCGGTGAGCCGGCCAACTTCCTCGACGTGGGGGGTGGAGCCAACGCCAAAACCGTTGAAGCGGGTTTCCGGATCATCCTGAAAGACCCCAACGTCAAGGCCATTCTGATCAACATCTTCGGGGGAATCGTGCGGGGCGACCGCGTGGCGACCGGGGTTGTGGAGGCCTATAAAGCCATCGGCGACATCAAAGTCCCCATCATCGTCCGTCTGCAGGGCACCAACGCCGAAGAAGGCGCCCGGATCATCGACGAATCCGGCCTGAAAGTTTTCTCCGCGGTCCAGCTGAAAGATGCCGCCGAGAAAGTGAAGCAGGTGCTGGCCGGGCAGGCGTAACCTCTTTCAGGGATTAAAATGAAGGGGATCGTTTTTAAAAACGATCCCCTTCATTTTAATTAATATTTACCGTCGCGCCCGCTGGTAATACTTCATCGCGTCGGGCATCTGTTTCTGAAGATCCCGGATCCGGCGTTCATCGGAAGGGTGAGTCGACAGGAACTCGGGCGGTTTTTTGCCACCGCCGGCCTTCGCCATCCGTCCCCAGAAATCGACGGCCTCCTGCGGGTTATACCCCGCCAGGGACATGAAAATCAGCCCCAGCCGGTCGGCTTCCGACTCCTGGGAGCGGCTATGGGGCAGCCCGCGGCCCACCTGATAGGCAATAGGAGCGCCCACCCCGTAGGCATTCATGAACAGCGCCTGGGTCTGCTGGGGTTTTTCGGCCAAAGCCGCCCCGAGGGCCACCTGCCCGGCGGACAACAGCCCCTGAGCGAGCATGCCCTCACTCATCCGTTCGTTCCCGTGTTCGGCGATGGCGTGCGAAACCTCGTGGCCCATGACCGTAGCCACTCCGGCCTCATTCTGCGTATAGGGAAGGATTCCCGTGTAAAAAGCCACCTTTCCACCAGGCATACACCAGGCGTTGACCTGCGGACTTTCGATCAGGTTGAACTCCCACTGGAACCCTTTCAGCCGGGACGAAAAATTATTGGCGGCCATATAGCTTTCCACCGCCTGCCGGATCCGGCCTCCCACTCGTCTGATCATGTCGGCCTGCGATCCCGAACGGACCACCCGGCTCGTATCGAGCACTTCCTTATAGTTTGAAAAACTCAGGGGAAGCATTTGTTCGTTGGGAATCAGAACGAGCTGCTTACGGTTCGACAGGGGTACTTTCTGGCACCCGATTGCAAAACCGATCAGCAACATAGCAATGATTGATCTTTTCATAGGTCGAAAAATGGTTTGTTGTATAGACGTCAAAACTATCAATAAGAGACTGTTGACCTCCGTCCTTTGTTCAAAATTTTTAGGGATGGCGTGGTAAGGCCGTCTTTCCTGTTTAGATTTGCGGATCATGTAAAAGTTTAAGGTCCATGAAAATCATTGCCGTCGGGCGCAATTACGTCGAGCACATTAAGGAACTGAATAACGAACAACCTGACGATCCAGTCATTTTTACAAAACCGGAAACGGCCATTCTCCGCAATAACGAAACGTTTTATTACCCGGATTTTAGCCAGGACATCCACCATGAAGTGGAAATCCTGATCCGGTTCAGCCGGACGGGCAAAAACATCGAAGAGAAGTTTGCCCATAAATATTACGATGAGATCGGGATCGGCGTGGACTTTACGGCGCGCGACCTCCAGTCGAAACTGAAAGCCAAGGGGCTGCCGTGGGACCTGGCCAAAGGCTTCAACGGCTCCGCTCCCGTCTCGGCCTTTCTCCCCAAAACCGAATTTCCGGACCTTCAGAACCTCTCGTTCCGTCTGGACGTCAACGGCGAAACCCGGCAGCAGGGCAATACGGAACTGATGCTGTTCCGGATCGATTACCTGATCGCCTTCGTCTCCCGCTATTTTCTGCTGCATCAGGGTGATATTCTGTTTACCGGAACGCCCAAAGGCGTCGGGCCGGTGCAGGCCGGCGACCGACTGACGGCCTTCATCGAAGACCGGAAGATGCTGGAATTTGACGTTAAATAACCGATCGAATCGCGTGCCGGGAAGTGGGTTTATGGTAGATATCAATCGATGCGGGATTCCGGGCCGGGTGTGGACGGCCCTGGTTCTGCTGTTTCTGGGGCCGGCGGGTTTTCCGCAGACGCAGGCTCCGGACAAAGAAATATTGAAGGCCGTTCAACCGGGCTATTTTATGTTTCCGATCATGCCGGGCGAGGCCAACTCCCTCTCGGGTGGGCTTGGCGACCTGCGTCCGAACCATTTCCATGCGGGCATCGACATTCGCACCATGCAGCGCGAAGGTCTGGACGTGTACGCAGCCGCCGACGGTTACGTATCCCGGATCGCCGTGTTCACCGGCGGGTACGGAAACGTAATTTTTATTAAACATCCCAATGGCCTGACCACCGTGTACGGCCACCTCCGGGAATTGAAAGACACCCTGGCGAATTACCTCCGTTCGGAACAGTACAAACAGCAGACTTTTGAAATCGACCTCCGCCCTGCCCCCAACCAGTTTCCGGTAAAAAAGGGTGAGATCGTGGCGCTTTCGGGCAATACCGGCGGGTCGGGCGGACCCCACCTTCATTTTGAAATCCGGGACGAAAAGAACCACCTGCTGAACCCGTTGCTTTTCGGGTTTCAGGAACTGGCCGATGAGATACCACCCTTTTTCGAACGGATCGCCATCCAGCCCCTGACGCCCGGTTCGACCGTCAATGGGCAGGCAGGCCGGCTGGCCCTGACGCCGGTTCGGAAACCCAACGGTGACTATACTCTGCCCCAGCCGGTGACAGCCTCCGGTCTGGTTGGACTGGAGGTGCTCGGTTTCGACCGGGCCAACGGTTCTCCCTTCAAAAACGGGCTGAGCTGCATTGAAATCCGGCTCGACGATCAGGAAGTGTTTGCCTATAACATGACCAATTACCCGAACGACCTCACCCGGCTGATCAATCTCCACATGAACTATGGGATCGAGCAACTGACCGGGCAGCGGTTTCACCGGTGTTATCTGGCCGACGGAAACACCCTGAACCTCTACCGCACCGACGGCCGGAAAGGCCGCCTTCCGCTCTTCGACGGAAAACCGCACGAGGTCACCATCACGCTCTACGACACGTTTCAGCAGGCCAGTACCCTTAGGTTCACCGTCCTGCCCGAACCCCCGGCATCGGAGACAGGGCCGTTAAAACCCAGTAAATTGCCGACCAGGATCTTTTATTCGGCCGAGGAAAACACGCTGATCATCCGGGCGGCCAATTTCCCGACCGCCGTCGCTCCGCCCGCCGTTCTTTATGCCGATGGTGGGGAATCCGACCTCCCGGTCCGTTACGTTCGGGCCAACGAGGCCTATTACGTCGTCGATCTCCGCCAACAGCTGCCTGATTCGGTGCAAATCGGAAGTGCCATGGCGGCCCTGAATTACCGGACACACGTCATTCCCGGAAAGGAAACCGCCTACCGGGATTCGACGGTTCATATTACCTTTCCGGCCGGGGCCGTCTACGACACGCTCCACCTGGCCGTGAGCCATAGCGGAAACCGGCTGGACGTCGGGCAGGTGACGGTGCCGCTGAACGATAAGATCGAGGTGGATTTTGTACCCGGAGGGCCCGTGGCCGATCCGAAACGGACCCAGATGTACCTGGTCAGCGGAGGTCGAAAGGCTTATATCGGCGGTTTCTGGAAAGACAACCGCATCCGGTTCCGAACCCAGCTGCTCGGCAGTTTTCAGCTCATGACGGACGTCAACCCGCCCACGGTCAGACTGCTGCGGAAAGACCATGAAGCTCTGGTGGCGACGGTGAAAGACGACCTTTCAGGCCTGGACACGGTCCGGGCCATGGTGAATGGAGCGTGGGTGCTGATGCAGTATGATTACAAACGGGCCCTGATCTGGTCGGATAAACTCGACCCGAAAAAGCCGTTCGAGGGCAGCGTGGTGCTGGAGGTGAAGGATCGGGCCGGCAACCTGACCACCGTCACGGCCACCCTGCCGCCGGCTCCGGTACAGCCGCCGACGGACACGACGGCCACGGAAGAAAAGAATTAAACCAACTATATTTCCACTATGGCACTCCAGATCGGCGACCCGGCTCCCGACTTCGAAACCCGCGACCAGAACGGCCGGCCCGTCCGGCTGTCGGACTTCCGGGGCAGAAAAGTAGTTCTTTATTTTTATCCGAAGGACGACACCACCGGCTGCACGGCCGAAGCCTGTAGTCTGCGGGATAACTATGCGGAGCTTCGTCAGGCAGGTTATGAGGTCCTTGGGGTCAGTGTCGACGATGAAAAGTCGCACCGGAAGTTCATCACCAAATACGAACTGCCGTTCTCCCTCCTGGCCGATACCGACAAAAAGGTGGTCGAAGCCTACGACGTCTGGCAGGAGAAGTCCATGTACGGACGGAAATATATGGGCATTATGCGGACGACGTTCCTCATCGATGAAAACGGTATTATTACCGATATTATAGAAAAAGTGGACACAAAAAACCACGCCGGTCAGATCTTAAAATAGCAGTATGGAAATCGAAAACTTACAACACATTGCCACCCAGGTCCGGCGCGATATCGTCCGGATGGTTCACGCGGTCAATTCCGGCCACCCGGGCGGTTCGCTCGGCTGTACGGACCTGCTGGTCGCCCTGTACTTCGACGTGATGCGGCTGAAACGGGACGAGGAAGGAAAGGCCATTTTTGATATGGATGCCCGCGACGAAGATGTCTTCTTCCTGTCGAACGGCCATATTTCCCCGGTCTTTTACAGCGTCCTGGCCCGGAGCGGGTATTTCCCGGTGTCGGAACTGGCCACCTTCCGGAAGCTCGACAGCCGCCTTCAGGGGCACCCCGCCACGGCCGAACACCTGCCGGGCATCCGGGTGGCTTCGGGTTCGCTCGGCCAGGGCCTTTCGGTAGCCTGCGGGGCCGCCTTCGCCAAAAAGCTGAACAAAGACCCCCACTTCGTTTATGTGCTGATGGGCGACGGCGAGCAGCAGGAAGGCCAGGTCTGGGAAGCCGCCACGTTCGCACCTCACCATAAGCTGGACAACCTTATTGCCGTCATCGACCTCAACGGACAGCAGATCGACGGCCCGACCAACCTGGTGATGAACAACCGCGACCTCGGCGAAAAATACCGGGCCTTCGGCTGGGAGGTGATGGAAATGAAAGGCAACGACCTCCGGAACGTGATCGACACCCTGAAGGAAGCCCAGGGCCGGGCCGGTCAGGAAAAGCCGATTCTGATTCTGATGCACACCGAAATGGGCTACGGCGTCGATTTCATGATGGGAAGCCACAAATGGCACGGGGTTGCGCCGAACGATGAGCAACTGGCCGTCGCCCTGAATCAACTGCCGGTCACTGCCGGAATGGAGGATTATTAATCGCTGGAAAAGTAGATGAAAAAATATACATACACTGAGAAGAAAGACACCCGTTCCGGCTTCGGCGCGGGTATTCTTGAGCTGGGCCGCACGAACCCGAACGTCGTGGCGCTGACCGCCGACCTGGCGGGTTCGCTGAAGCTGGAAGGCTTCATCAAGGAATTTCCCGACCGTTACGTCCAGTGCGGGATTTCGGAAGCCAACATGATGGGCGTTTCGGCCGGCCTGACCATCGGGGGCAAGATTCCGTTTGCCACCACCTTCGCCAATTTCGCCACCGGGCGCGTGTACGACCAGATCCGCCAGTCGATCTGCTATTCAAACAAGAACGTCAAGATCTGTGCTTCGCACGCCGGTCTGACGCTGGGCGAAGACGGGGCCACCCACCAGATTCTGGAGGACCTGGGTATGATGAAAATGCTGCCTAACATGACCGTCATCAACCCCTGCGACTTTAACCAGACCAAAGCCGCCACCATCGCCATTGCGGAATTTGTCGGGCCGGTGTACCTGCGGTTCGGGCGGCCGGTGGTGCCGATCTTTACCCCCGCCGACCAGAAGTTCGAAATCGGAAAGGCGCTGGTGCTGAACGAGGGGCCGGACGTTTCCATTTTTGCCACCGGCCACCTGGTCTGGGAGTCCATCAAAGCCGGTGAAATCCTGGCCGGGCAAGGAATTGAAGCTGAAATTATCAATATTCACACGATAAAACCGTTGGATGAAGAGGCCATCCTGAACTCGGTCCGGAAAACCCGCTGTGCGGTATCGGCCGAAGAACATCAGCTGAACGGCGGTCTGGGCGACAGTGTGGCGCAGACGCTGGCCCGCAACTATCCGGCTCCGCTCGAAATGATCGGGGTCCATGACAGTTTCGGGGAAAGCGGAACGCCCGACCAGCTGATGAAGAAGTATGGGCTGACGGCCGAAGCGATTGTGGAGGCCGCCAAACGGGCCATAGCAAGAAAAATGTAGGATTCAGTGGCCGGCCGGCTGCGACCTGAACCGCAGCCGGCTGCCTGCTTACCGTATGACTGACGAGGAACTCCTTGAGAAATACCGTGATCCGCAAAGCCGGAACTATGCCTTCAATCTGCTGATTCGAAAGTATCAGCAGAAGATATATTGGCATATCCGGAAGATGGTCATCGACCACGACGATGCGGATGACCTTACCCAGGAGACCTTCATCAAGGTGTGGAATTCGCTCGAAAAATTTCGGGGAGATTCGCAGCTCTTCACCTGGATTTATCGGATCGCCACCAACGAATGCCTTAACTTTCTGAACAAGAAACGCCGGAAGTTCTTTCTTCCGATCGGGGATGTGGAAGGCGAACTGCTCGAAAAACTGGAAACCAATTCCGATTATGTCACGTCAGGCGGAGAGCCCAGCGGGGAGGAGATTCAGCTCAAACTTCAGAAGGCTCTGCTTAAGCTTCCTGAAAAACAGCGCCTTGTCTTCAACATGAAGTATTTCGATGACATGAAATACGAGGAAATTTCCGAAATTACGGGAACGTCGGTGGGAGCGCTGAAAGCCTCCTATCATCTGGCCGTTAAAAAAATAGAGGATTATCTGAATGGGGATTAAACCCCGGAACCGGCATGTTTGTCAAACCGTTGTATTAATAGGACAATGGAACCGAGGAAACCAATACGACTTGAGGATTTAGACCGGCAGGAACCTTTGCGGCAGCTACCGTTTACGGTGCCTGAAGGTTATTTCGATGCCCTGCCGTCGCGCATTCAGGCCGAAACCGTTCGCCGGTCCGGGCGTTTTACCATTAGCTGGTCCTGGCCCCGGACGGTGGCCACCCTGGGTGGCGCTACGCTGGTGGCCGCCCTCCTCTGGCTGACTTATCCCCAGAAACAGAATTCGCTGGGACCGGACGTCCTGAGCGAAGTCAGCGAGGAGTCGGTCCGGGATTATCTCTACGATCAGGACATCTATCTGGAAGATTATTCGGACCTGCTGAAAGACCACGCCGTCCCGAACGATTCAACCCTGATTCATGAACTGCACGTCTCGCCCGAAGCCATCGAGCAGGCGATCGAAGAAGATCAACTGGGCCGGGGAGCGATCTGATACCATTTACCTGAAATGATTGAAAAGAGAACTATGAAACGGATATTGTTTCTCCTGGCCTGCTGCCTGGGTCTGCTGCTTTCCCGGCCGGCCGCAGCTCAGGATCAGGACCGCCAGAAGATAGAAAGTGCTAAAATAGGATTGATCACGAACCGCCTGAACCTGACCACCGATCAGGCGCCCCGCTTCTGGCCCATCTACAACGAATACAACGAACGGAGGAAGGAAATTACGCGGCAACTGCGCCGGCCTTCCAAAACCGGAAGCAACGATGCCCTGGAGGATATTAACGAATCGGTGGAACTGAAGCAGAAACTGGTCGACCTCGATAAGGAATACAACGGCAAATTTCTGAAGGTCATCACCGCCCAACAGCTTCAGGAACTGCACAATACGGAGCGGATGTTCAACAAGATGCTGATCGACCGGCTGCATCCACAGAATTAGGAACAGTTGTTGCTTTATGTTCGGCAGCCGCCTTTTGATTTCCTACGTGGATGAATCTACAACAAGCTGAAGCGTTTATTCTGACCGAACTGCGGGAACACCTTTCGCCTACCCTCTACTACCACGGTATTCACCACGTTCTGGATGTGGCGGAGGCCAGCCGGCGACTGGCGGAAGCCGAAGGGATTACCGATGTCGGGACGCTGGCTTTGATCCGGACCGCAGCTCTTTATCATGACTGCGGTTTTGTCTCCACCTATCAGGGCCATGAGGAAGCGGGCTGCCGGCTGGCCCGCCAAAGCCTGCCCCGGTTCGCGTATTCTCCCGAAGAGATCGAAACCGTCTGCGGCATGATCATGGCGACGCGGATACCGCAAACCCCTCAAAATCTGCTGGAAAAGATTGTCTGCGATGCCGACCTGGATTACCTGGGCCGTGACGATTTCGAACCCATCGCCCAGACGCTGTTTCAGGAACTGAAGGTTCGGGAGATGGTGGCCGACGAAGCCGCCTGGAACCGCATTCAGGTCCGTTTTCTGGAAAGCCACCGGTATTGGACCCCGACGGCCGTCTGCTGGCGTGAAACCCGCAAACTGGGCCATCTGGAAGAGCTGAAACGGATCGTCAGCCATTTCCCGGCGTAAAGGTCGCCGTCTGTAGTTTCTCGTTCTGCGACCGGATGCGCTGACAAAGGATCCGGATCACGTTCCGCAGCACCTCATCGCGTTCCTCCATCAGATCGTAAAAATCCTCCTGATCGATCCGGAACAGCAGCGCGTCTGCACCCACCACCGCCGAAGCCGAACGCGGCTCGGAATCCAGCAACGCCAGTTCACCGAACACGTCGCCCTTTTCAAAGCGGGCCAGCCACTTCTGCCGGTCGTAGATATCGACCGTTCCCGAGTAGATGACAAACATACAGTTTCCGATCTCCCCCTTCTGAAAGATGGGCTGTCCCTGCGGGAACGTCACCTCCTTCATGATCGGGGCAATGCTGCTCAGCACGTTGGCCGGCGTATCGGCGAAAAGCCGGGTGCTTTTCAGGACCATCACCCGTTCGAAGTCGGAAATATGGGAAGCGGATTCTTTGGTTTTCATGATCGTATCGGAAACGGTAGGATGGTCGGTCAGGAACTGCCGGTGCCATTCCGGATGCTGGGACCGGACCTGATCCAGCACCCCGGCCGCGCTTTCACTCAGAATCTGAACCGGGTGGTGCAGATAGTCGCTCAGCAGTTTGGCGGTGGCCGGCGAACGGGGAGACCAGTGTCGGAGCGCCACGCTGATCGTCCAGTCCGTAAACCGGGTGACGCCCTGGTGCAAAATATAGGAAACAAGCGATTCATGGGCATGAAACGGCCCGAGCTGCGCGTCGATCAGCCGGACTTTTTCCTGCACCGACTCGTTGTCAACGATGGCCTGAAGGCACTGGTAGACCCAGCGCGGAATCAGGTTTTCCAGCATTTCGAGTGCGTTGGCGCGCCGTTCGCGGGAGACGTGATCCAGGCCCACCCGCACGCGGTCGATGACCTCCCGGTCGTAGAGCTGCATCAGGAGATAAAACACCCGCTGCAGCAACAGCCCCATTTCGTAATCGAGGCAGGCGAGAAGCTCCCGGTCGCTTTTGTGCAGACTGCCGTGCAGAAGCCGCTGGGCAAGCTGCATCTCCTCCTCCAGAACCGCCTGAAAAACCGGAGATTCCGAAACCGTTTCCTCCTGGCGGCCTAAAGCCCGCAAAGCCGCCAGCCGAACGGTCAGGTCTTGATGGCCGACCAGCCCGGTCAAAAGCCGACGGGCATCCGGATGGTCGATTTTCCCGTAGATGCCGGCAATCCGCCGAAGCACGCTGGGGTGACCCGTTTGGGCAGCTTTCTCCAGCAACGGTAAAGCCGGCCCCTGCATACCGCTGAGGCTCCGGGCCGCCGACCGCCAATGGGTTTTGTCGCCGAGCAGGGTAGGTAACTGCCGGGTCAGGCCGGGATCTTTCAGCAAGCCGGCGGTCCGGATGGCGGCCGCCACCACTTCCGGGTCCCTGCTCTGTAAAAGCGCTCCGACCGATTCGGAATAATTGGCAAGCTGAAGCGAACCGATCAGTTCGAGGGCGGTTTTCTGCTCAGCGGTCTGGTCGGAATTGGCCAGGGCGACGAAGCTTTCCGTCCCCTGGTGGTTGAAACGCTGGACGTTCCGGCTTCCCTGAATGGCTCCTTTCCGGATGGAAAGATCGGCATGAAACAGCAGCTCCGACACCCGCTCCGGGTCGGCAGCGGGCAGCCGGCAATAGAATTGCGCAGCCAGTTCCCGGTTGACCGGCTCCGGGTCCGACAGGATCATCTGGTGAAGCACCCCGGCTTCCAGCACCGCCTGGGTCTCCAGAAAAGCTTCCAGAACCTTTCGGCGGACCCGGGCATCCTCATGCCGCAGCAGGTTCGGAGCCTGCCCGGCCAGCGTCTTCGGGTCCTGCTGTTTCAGCCAGTCCACGGCGTTGAGGACCTCCTCGATCCGGGAACTGCTCAGGTTCGGAATGACTATTTTGAGCATCTCGTCCGGGACCGCCAGCTGATCGCCCTCCATGAACCGGCGTCCGAGGGCGGATTTCAGCTCATCGAGATACTGGAAGTAGGTCCGGCGAAGCAGAACCACGGCCACGACGGCCCCTACCCCCATCCACACGAACGGAATCCATTCGTTCAGTTCGGGCGATTGCCGGAAGGCGTAGATCAGCACCCCGGCCAGCGCCATCCCGAGCGGTTCGAAGTAGCCTTTGACGAGCGTATGCCCTTTCAGCCGCTGCTGGGTGGTGAGCGGCTGGAAAAGCACCAGAAAGACCGGATCGAACAGCGACCGGCGAAGGACCTCAAAAGTGAGATACAGTGCACAGTAGTAGAAAAGCCAGGTGCTTTCCCCGACACCGGTCAGCCACAACACCGCAAAGGCGATGAACCCGGCGAAAGCCGTCAGCGGCAGCAGTTGCAGGGAATTCCGGATGCCGAGCCGGTCGAGGGCCTGCCGCGACACCAGCAGTTTGACGCCCATCGCTACGAAATAGGTCAGGGCGAGCACCTTACCGACGTATTGAAGCAGCGAAGTTTCGGCGTGGATCTTATACTTGACGTTGATGAAAAACGCGTACTCGATGCCGGACGCAATGGCCGCCACGGGAATCAGGCTCAGACACATGGCACCGATCAGCCGGCTGTTTCCGAACCATTTCTCGACATAGGCCGGCTGGGTTTCCCGCCGGTTCCGGCCGGCTCCGTGCGAGGTGTGAATATCGTGGGACCGAAACGTCAGGTTCAATACGGAAATGGCCGCCAGGAAGGCCGCAAAGGCGACCAGCAGCAGGGAAGCCATTTCCGTGTGTGCGTGCACCAGAGCCGCCAGGACGGCCCCGATGGCTTTGGCCGGCATATCCCCCGAGCTAATGACGCTGAAAAGCCGCTTGCCCTGCCGTACGTCGAAAACCAGAGCCGATACCCCCCAGAATTCCAGGTTGGTCAGCAGGTAGATCATCCGGTACCCCACCATAATGGAGACGGCGGCCCAGACCGAATAGCCCGCCACGACCAGCACCGCAATAACCGCCGTCAGGACGATCACCGTCAGCAGAACCCGGACCGTCAGGCTGCGGAGGGCCAGATGGTGTTCGAAATGAGAATAAACCCGTCCGACCAGCATCATGCCGGCAGCCGAAGCGACGTAGGCGATGGGGAGACTGGTTTCCGGGTGATTTTCAAGCAGGATGACGTTGGCCGAAACATATACGAGGATGGTCCCGATGCCGAGGAAAAAGTTATGAAGGAAAAAAAGCCAGACCGTTCGGGCTTCCTGGTGGCGGATACCCAGCGAGCGGTAGACCTGATGAGCACGCGACATGCCGGTTTAATATCGTGGTAACAAGGATCAATAATACTGTATTTCCGCCGTTCTGCCTATTTTTACCTAACTTTTTGCAATTTCATCATGGTATCGCAACAAACCGCATCTCCCTATCAACCCAAAAATCCGATCCGGATCGTCACGGCGGCTTCGCTGTTCGACGGACACGATGCGGCCATCAACATCATGCGCCGGATCATGCAGGCGTCGGGGGCGGAGGTAATCCATCTGGGCCATAACCGCTCGGTGGCCGAGATCGTCGACTGCGCCATTCAGGAAGATGCCCAGGGCATTGCCGTGACCTCCTACCAGGGTGGCCACCTCGAATATTTCAGGTACATGATCGACCTGCTTCGGGAACGGGGCTGCGGACACATCCGGGTCTTCGGGGGCGGGGGAGGCACCATTCTCCCCTCCGAAATCGAAGAACTGCATGCCTATGGCGTTACCCGCATCTATTCGCCCGACGACGGCCGGGCCATGGGCCTGCAGGGCATGATCAACGACCTGCTGGCGCAGTGCGACTTCCCGACACGGCTCTGGGAACTGAACGGACAACTGGCCCGACTCCCGCAAACCAAAGACAGCAAACTGATTGCTCGGCTCATTTCCGTCGCCGAAAACGACCCGGACAGCCGGGTGCCGGAAACCCTGACAACGCGGCCGGCTTCGGAACCATCGGCCGGGACCCCGGGGCTCCCCTCCCCGGTTCTCGGCATTACCGGCACCGGCGGGGCCGGCAAATCCTCGCTGGTCGACGAACTGGTGCTGCGGTTTTTACGGAACGTTCCCGACAAAACCGTCGCGATCATCTCCGTCGATCCCTCTAAACGGAAAACCGGCGGGGCGCTCCTGGGCGACCGCATCCGGATGAACGCCATCCACAGCCCCCGGGTATATATGCGCTCGCTGGCCACCCGGCAGTCGAACCTGGCGCTGAGCAAATACGTCCGCGACGCCATCGAGGTCTGCAAAGCCGCCCGCTTCGATCTCATCATCGTGGAAACTTCCGGCATCGGGCAGTCGGATACCGAGATCACCGAACACTCCGACCTGAGCCTGTACGTCATGACGGCCGAATACGGGGCCGCCACCCAGCTCGAAAAGATCGACATGCTCGACTTTGCCGACCTGATCGCCATCAATAAATTCGACAAACGGGGCTCGCTGGATGCCCTGCGGGACGTCCGGAAACAATACCGCCGGAACCATACCCTCTGGGAGACGCCCGAGGAGGAGCTTCCCATTTTCGGCACCATTGCCTCCCAGTTCAACGACGAGGGCATGAACGCCCTGTTTACCCGGGTCATGCAACTGATCGAACAGAAAACCGGGGTGCCGCTGCTGCCGGCGGAAGCAGAAAAGTCAGTAGCCGGGCCCTCCCGGGCGGCTTCCGTCATTCCGCCCGACCGGGTTCGCTATCTGGCCGAGATCGTCGAAAACAGCGATCAATACGATGCCTTCGTCCAGGAACAGACGGTATTGGCGCGCCGGCTGTACCAGATCAACGGCACGCTGGAGGTGCTGGCCTCCCGGCGGCCGGACAATTCGGCATCCGGAGAGACGACCGGCCCCGACCTGGCATCCGAACTGAAACAGATTTACACCGACCTGGAAAACCGGCTCCACCATGAATCCCGCCGACTGCTGAAGGAATGGCCGGAGATGCAGAAAAAATACCGGGCCGACCACTACCAGTACCGGGTTCGGGACAAAGTCTTCGAACAGGCCCTGTTCACCACTTCCCTGTCCGGCCTGCGCATTCCCAAAATCAGCCTGCCGGCCTACGAGGACTGGGGGGACGTGCTCCGCTGGCTGATGACCGAAAACGTTCCCGGTGAGTACCCCTACACCGCCGGGGTATTCCCGCTGAAGCGCGAAGGCGAAGACCCCACCCGGATGTTTGCGGGTGAGGGCGGCCCCGAACGCACGAACCGGCGATTTCACTACGTCTCGAAGGATATGCCCGCCCGGCGGCTCTCGACGGCCTTCGACTCGGTGACCCTCTACGGCGAAGACCCCGATTACCGCCCCGACATCTATGGAAAGATCGGCAATTCGGGGGTCAGCATCTGCACCCTCGACGACGCCAAAAAGCTTTACAGCGGCTTCAACCTCTGCGACCCGGCCACCTCGGTTTCCATGACCATCAACGGCCCGGCGCCCATGCTTCTGGGCTTCTTCCTGAATGCCGCCATCGACCAGCAGTGCGAACTCTGGCTCCGGCAAAACGAATCCATTAACGAAACCGGTACCGGCGATGAAAACCGGCCGATTTATAACGGCCCGCTTCCCGACGGAAACGACGGCCTCGGGCTGCGGCTGCTCGGCACCACCGGCGATCAGGTACTGCCGCGCGAAGTGTACGAAAAGATCAAAGCCGATACGCTGCGGCAGGTGCGTGGAACGGTGCAGGCCGATATTCTGAAGGAAGACCAGGCCCAGAACACCTGCATTTTCTCCACCGAGTTTGCGCTCCGCATGATGGGCGACATTCAGCAGTATTTCACCGACAACCAGGTCCGGAATTTCTACTCGGTGTCCATTTCGGGCTATCACATCGCCGAAGCCGGGGCCAACCCCATTTCGCAGCTGGCCTTTACCCTCGCCAACGGGTTTACCTTCGTGGAGTATTACCTGGCCCGGGGGATGCACATCGACGATTTTGCGCCCAACCTGTCGTTCTTTTTCTCGAACGGCATGGACCCCGAGTATTCGGTGCTGGGCCGGGTGGCGCGCCGGATCTGGGCCAAAGCGATGAAATACAAGTACAAGGGCAACGACCGGTCGCAGAAGCTGAAATACCACATCCAGACCTCCGGCCGGAGCCTGCACGCGCAGGAGATCGCCTTCAACGACATCCGAACCACATTACAAGCCCTGCTGGCCCTGTACGACAACTGCAACTCCCTGCACACCAACGCCTATGACGAAGCCATCACCACCCCGACCGAAGAAAGTGTGCGCCGGGCCATGGCGATCCAGCTGATCATCAACAAAGAGTTCGGTCTGGCCCGCAACGAAAACCCGCTCCAGGGCGCTTTCATCATCGAAGAACTGACCCACCTGGTCGAGCAGGCCGTTCTGACCGAGTTCCGTAGCCTGAATGAACGCGGGGGTGTTCTGGGAGCGATGGAGCGGATGTATCAGCGAAGCAAAATTCAGGATGAATCCATGCATTACGAGATGCTGAAACACAGCGGCAGGCTGCCCATCGTCGGCGTCAATACCTTCCTCGATCCGAAAGGCTCCCCGACCATCGTCCCCCAGGAAGTCATCCGGTCGACGGAGGAGGAAAAGCGGTATGCCGTGGAGTCCCGGAAACGGTTTCAGGAGCGGAACCGCCGAAGCGCCGAAACCGCCCTGCAACAGTTGCAGCAGGTCGCGCTGGCCGGGGGCAACCTGTTCGGGTCTCTGATGGAAGCCACCAAAGTCTGCTCGCTGGGGCAGTTGTCGCAGGCTCTGTATGCGGTTGGGGGGCAATACCGGCGGAATATGTAACAGGTTAGATAAAGATAGTAACCGTTCGTCACAAGCGGGTTCCGGAAAAAATCTGGAACCCGCTTTTTTGTTAACTTGACCTCCATCGTAAACAACATTCTTAACACTCACCCCCAATCCAACCTATTATGATGCATCTTTATCGACGAAACGTCCCCTGGCTGGGGAGTTTCCTCCTCCTTCTCTGTCTTACCTGTACCGCCCTCGCTCAGGGCCAGCGCTACACGCTCAACGGCCGCGTCACCGACGCCAACGGTCAGGGGTTACCCGGAGTTACGGTCGTCGTGGTCGGCACCACGCTCGGTTCCGCATCCGACGAAAACGGGAACTATTCCTTCGGCGTCTCGCTTCCGCCCGGTTCCTACAATCTCAGTTTCAGCTACATCGGATACGGCCCGGTCCGGCAGCCGCTCACGCTCGGCAACCAGACGACCATCACCACCAATGCCTCGCTGAAGGAAGACGTCATGAACCTCGACGAGGTGGTCGCAACCGGCTCCACGATCCAGACCTCCCGGCGGGAACTGGGCAACGCCATCAGCACCATCCGGGCCGACAACCTCACCCAGACCGGCTCGGGCGGCCTGCTCAACAGCCTCCAGGGTAAGGTGCCGGGCGCCCAGATCACCCAGACCTCCGGCGATCCGTCGGGCGGGATCGCCATCCGGCTGCGGGGGATCAAGTCCCTGACCGGCTCCTCCGATCCGCTTTACGTCATCGACGGGGTTATCGTCAGCAATGCCAGCACGAACGTGGCGCAGCTGGCCGCAGGCAGCCAGATCGGGTCCGCCAACCCCAGCCAGAACCGCCTGGCCGACCTCAACCCGGCCGACATCGCCAGCATCAACGTCCTGAACGGGGCCGCGGCTGCCGCCCAGTACGGATCCCGGGCCGCCAACGGGGTCGTCATCATCACAACGAAGCGCGGGCAGTCGGGCGCTCCGCGGGTTTCGTTTACGACCAGTGCCAACATCAACGAACTGCGCAAGAAGGTGTATATCACCAGGTATCCGAAACAGTTCGGCTTTGCCGGACTGCGGCTTCACACCATCGGCGCACCGACGCCCGCCCAGATTGCCGCCAACCCCGGCATAACCACCACCCCCATCATCCGGGACGGCGTTCCGACCAACCTTGCCACGAACCTTGTGGACGTGACGCGCTACGACTATTTCGACGAGATTTTCCGGACCGGCTACGGCACCGACAACGGCATCAGCGTCTCGGGCGGCCGCGACAACACCCAGTATTACGTCTCGTTCGGGTACCTCTACAATCAGGGCATCATCAAGAACACGGACTTTCAGCGGTACAGCCTGCGGGCGCGCATCGACCAGCGGCTGACCAACTGGGCCAAAATGACCGCCGGACTCAGCTACAGCAACAGCTTCTCGAACGAGAAGGCCAACGGCAACGTGTTCTACAGCCCGATCAACTCGGTCAACATCACCAACAACATCTGGGACATCACCCAGCGGGATGCGGCCGGGAACCTCCAGGCCGTGGAACCGACCCGGGTCAACCCGCTCTCGACCATCGAGGACATGCGGTCTACCCAGACTACCAACCGCACCATCGGCGACGTGCAGCTGAACCTGACCCCGGTGAAGGGGCTGGCCATCGAC
This sequence comes from Larkinella soli, assembly GCF_003703975.1. Lineage (GTDB taxonomy): Bacteria > Bacteroidota > Bacteroidia > Cytophagales > Spirosomataceae > Larkinella > Larkinella soli. The sequence goes on from NZ_QTJY01000001.1 coordinate 965,514, forward strand.
TGGATTCTGGGGGTCGATACCTACTCGCAGGTCGGGCAGAACTACATCCGGCCCTACCCCTACCAGGCCACGGCCGGGTTGCCGCTCGAACGGTATCCGAACGGGTTTGCGGCCACGGCCAACAACCAGGTGCTGCTGCTTAACTCCGACGTGAACGTCTCCTACGAACGGCAGTTTTCGGAGAATTTCAAGCTCAACGCCATCGTCGGTTTCAGCTACCAGTATAACCAGCAGGACATTACCATTGCCAACGGCCAGAATCTGGCGCCGTTCATCGAAACCGTCAGCGGGGCCGCCAGCACGACCGTTCAGGCGACCTACACCCTCGACCGTTACAATCTGAGCGGATATTTCGGGCAGGCCACCTTCGGCTTCCGCAACCTGGCGTTCCTGACGGCGGCCGTCCGTCGCGACCGCTCCTCGAAGTTCTCCCCCACGGAAACCAACCAGATTTACCCGAAACTCAGCGCGTCGTTTGTCGTGTCGGACCTGGATTTCTGGAAGAACATTTCGTTCAACAACGTCTGGAACGGTCTGAAACTGAGAGCCTCCTACGGTGAGTCGGGGAACCTGTCCGGCATCGGAACCTACAGCCGGTTCTGGCAGTTCTCGCCCACCCCCTTCCTCGGCAAAAATACCATCATCCCGGGCGGTACGCTGGCCAACCCGCGCGTGCGGCCCGAACGGATGGTCGAGGTGGAAGGCGGGGCGGACCTCTCCTTCCTGAACAACCGCCTGAATCTGACGGCAACCGTATACCACCAGCGTATCAACGATCTGGTCGTCAACCGGGTGCTGGCGCCCTCTTTCGGCGGCACGAACATCGTCAACAACGTCGGGGAGATGGAAAACCGGGGTTTCGAACTTTCCCTCGATGCCGCGGCCGTCCGCACCAAAGACTGGAACTGGGACGTAACCCTGATCTATAACCGCAACCGCAACAAGGTGCTCGAACTGGGCAGTCCGGTCATCAACATCCCGACGGCGGCCGGTTCCATCTACCTGCTGAAAGGACAACCCGCCGGGGTCTTCTACGGAACCACCTACGCCCGCAATCCGGACGGCTCCCTGCTGCTGACGCCCCAGGGCTTTTCGCAGGTCGAACGGGGCACGCAGACACCGGGTTCGGTCGATTATGTCGTGGACCACAGCGGCCCCGACGGACAGCCGAAGGGAACGCCCGTCAATGCGGTCATCGGCAACCCTAACCCGAAATGGACCGGCTCGTTCGCCAGCAACGTCTCCTTTAAACGGGCTTCGCTGCGCGTGCTGCTCGATGCGGTTCAGGGCGCCGACGTCTACAACTCCGACAAACGGACCCGGCAGGGTGTCGGCATCGGTGAATTTGTCGAGAAGGAACTGAAAGGCGAACTGCCGAGGGGCTACATTTTCTCTATTTACAACACCGAAGCCTGGCGCATCGACGATGGCTCGTTCGTCAAACTCCGCGAAGTGTCCCTGAGCTACCGGTTCCCGCAGCTGATCAAGGGCATGAACAACTTCAGCGTGTCGCTCATCGGGCGGAACCTGATCTCCTGGGACAATTACCCCGGCTTCGACCCGGAAACCAACGCCGGCGGTACGTCGGACCTCGTCCGCGGCCTCGACTTCGGAAACGTGCCCATCCCGCGGACGTATCAGCTTCAGCTTTCGGCCACGTTCTAATGTTTAACCATCGCCATCCCCATGAAAAAATATAGCCTTTATGTCGGGCTGATCGCCCTGCTGATCAGCCAGAACGCCTGCCGGGAAGAATACCTGAACCCGAGCGCAGCCAGCGAACAGCAGGTCATCAACTCTCCGGACGGCCTTATCGCCCTCTGCAACGGCCTGCAATCCCGGTATACCTCCGGGCGGCTCGGAGCGATCTACAACTACGTGGCCGCCAGTGGGCTTGCCACGCGCGAATTTCGGGTGCTGAACGCCGGAAACGTCGATGAAATCGCCCTCGAATCGGGTCTTGCCAACGTCACCAATGCCAACTCCATCGTCCGCCAGCTCTGGACGAGCTGCCTGATCGTGAACTCCAACGCCGACATCATCCTGGCCAATGCGGACAAGGTGGCCGAGGCCGGTACGCGCAGCGGAATCGTGGCCTATGCCGCCATTTTCAAAGCCATGTCGCTCGGCACCCTGGCCCAGTTTTTTGAGCAGGCCCCGGTCAAATCGGCCGAAAACGCCCCTTTCGTAGGCCGCAACGAACTCCTGAAGCAGGCCGTCGCCCAGCTGGAAGCCGCGGCAACCGAGGTGAACGCCAACCCGGTTTCGGCTAAATTCAATCTTGCCATCGTTCCGGGCATCGATATACCGAACACCATTCAGGCCCTGATCGCCCGCTACAGTCTCTTTGCCGGCGACTACGACAAGGCCATTGCGGCCGCCGGCCGGGTGGACCTGACGAAGCGGTCGTTCTTCTCGTTCGACGACAATACCCGGAATCCGATCTTCGAAACCGCCTTCAGCAACCGGAACGTCATCGAGCCGACCAATATAAATCTGGGCTTGCCCGCTCTGCTGGCACCCAATCCGGCGGACAAGCGCGTGGCGGTTTATGTCCGCTCGAACCCCAGCGCCACGCTGAATCTCGGAACGGGTTTCGCCACGGCGAATAATTCGCCCCTGCCGGTCTACCTGCCGGGTGAAATGATGCTGATCCGGGCCGAAGCCTACGCCCGCAAAAACGACCTCGCCAATGCCGTTACGGAACTGAACCGGGTGCTGACCAAAACCACCGACGCCTGGGGGCTGGGAGCCTCGCTGCCGGCCTATTCGGGCCCGCAGACCGCGGAGGCTATCCTGACGGAAATCTACCGAAACCGGGCCATCGAGCTGGCCTACAGCGGCTTCCGGCTGGAAGATGCCCGCCGGTTCGGTCGGTCGGGTCCGAGCGTGACGGGCGAACGAAACCGCAACTTCATGCCGTATCCACGGACGGAACGGGACAATAACATCAATACCCCGCCGGACCCGGCCGTGTAACCGCCGATCTTCGATTTGAAGGACCGCCCGGCCGGGCGGTCCTTTATTTTTTGCCGGAAATCAAAACCCTGCTCCGAAACGAACCGTTGTCTGAAAGAGGAAAAATCAAACGGTAGAGGAGTTATGCATTACAACGAATTCATCCATGCGGCCAAGGACCAGCTCGGGCTGGATACCGCCGAAGACGTCGTCCGGGTTTCCAGAGCGGTGCTGCACACTCTGGTCGACCATATGGCCGGAAACAGCGCCGACAACCTGGCCGCCCAACTGCCGGCCGAACTGGGCCACATCATCCGGGAAGTCAGCCCGGAAGACCGGGATCAGGGCCGGCGGTTCTCCCTGAAGGAATTTTACGAACGTGTCGGGCAGCGGGCCGGAGTCGAACCCACCCAGGGCAAGCATTACACCCACGGGTTTATGAAAGTCCTGGTGCAGATGGTCACGGAGGGCGAGACCGTCAAACTTCAGAAGATTCTGGGCGATAGCTATGCCCCACTTTTTGAGATCGCATCGACGTAATCCGATGCCGAATAAAAACATTTTTTGTCTTCATGAAACACTGGCCCGGATTATGCTCTGGGCCTTTATTGTTTCTATTGGGTTCAAATTCATTGTCCGGTAAAACAGAGCGACTCCAACCTTCGCGGGAAGGAGGGCGTTTAAGAAGGGACTTCCGGTTGAAAAACCAAGGGAAATTATGCCTGCATAATTTTTTCAATTTTCTTACTGACGATTAATTTAACGGGATGATTTTATTCGAAACCGTTTGAGCTTCCAGCGATTAACCGGTTTTGAAAACGTAACTTTGTACCTGTAGCTAACCATGGAATACAATCTGAAGATGGAACAGAACATCGAACGCGAACGCCTGTACTCGCGCTCCGATAACAAAGGGTGGAAAAAGTGGGGGCCGTATCTGTCGGAACGTTCCTGGGGGACCGTTCGGGAGGATTACAGCGTTCACGGCAACGCCTGGAGCTTCATCACCCATGACATGGCCCGGTCGCGTGCCTATCGCTGGGGGGAAGACGGCATCGGGGGCCTTTCGGACAACAAGGGGCACGTCTGCTTCGCCTTAGCCTTCTGGAACCATAGGGACAGCATCATCAAGGAGCGGCTTTTCGGCCTGACCGGCCCGGAAGGAAACCATGGTGAGGACGTCAAGGAGCTGTATTACTACCTGGACAGCACGCCCACCCACTCGTACATGAAGATGCTCTATAAGTATCCGCAGCAGGCCTATCCCTACGCCCGGCTGGTCGAGGAAGGCCGCAAACGGAACCGCCTGGAGCCGGAGTTCGAGCTGGTCGAGACGGGCATCTTCGACAACGACCAGTATTTCGACATCTTCATCGAATACGCCAAGAATAACGAGAACGACGTTCTCATCAAGGTGACGGCCCACAACCGTTACGCCAAAGCCGCCAAACTGACCCTGCTGCCCACCATCTGGTTCCGCAATACCTGGTCGTGGGGCTACGAGCAATACGCCTACAAACCGATCCTGAACGGCATTTCCACCACCCAGATCGCCATCGACCACAAGCTGCTGGGGAAATACAAACTGTATTGCGAAGGCGCCGACGAACTGCTGTTCTGTGAGAACGAAACCAATACCGAGCGGCTCTACGGCATCCCGAACGAATCGCTTTACTGCAAGGACGGCGTCAACGACTACATCATAACCGGCGACCGGAAATACGTCAATCCCAACCATATCGGCTCCAAGGCCTCGGCCCGGTATACCCATACGGTGGAAGGCGGCTCCTCGGTGACCATCCGGCTGCGGTTCAGTCAGGATACGCACATGGCCCATCCGTTTGCGGACTTCGACGCCATTTTCGACAAACGCATCGGGGAAGCCGACGAGTTTTACGACCACCTCCAGCGCAACATCGCCGACCCCGAACTGCGGACCATCCAGCGACAGGCGTACGGGGGGATGCTCTGGAACAAGCAGTTCTATTACTACAACGTCAACGAGTGGCTGAAAGGCGACCCGAAAATGCCGACGCCCTTCCACGGACGGGCCTTCCAGCGCAACTCTACCTGGCGGCACATGTATACGGCCAACATTCTGTCCATGCCCGACAAGTGGGAATATCCCTGGTTTGCGGCCTGGGATCTGGCCTTTCACACGCTGACGCTGGCCCGGCTCGATCCCAACTTCGCCAAACGGCAGCTGGCGGTCATCCTCCGGGAATACTACATGCATCCTACCGGTCAGATTCCGGCCTATGAGTGGAACTTCAGTGACGTAAACCCGCCCGTCCATGCCTGGGCTACCTGGAAGGTCTACGAGATCGACCGGGAAATGAACGGCAAAGGCGACGTGGCGTTCCTGGAGCGCGTGTTCCATAAACTGCTGCTGAATTTCACGTGGTGGGTGAACCGGAAGGACGTCAACGGTAACAGCATCTTCGGGGGCGGCTTCCTCGGCCTCGACAACATCGGGGTGTTCGACCGCAGCCAGCCGCTGCCCATGGGCGGCCACATCGAGCAGGCCGACGGCACGGGCTGGATGGCGATGTATACGCTCAACATGCTCCGCATCGCCTGCGAAATTGCCCTGACCCGACCGGTGTATCAGGATATGGCGTCGAAGTTCTTCGAACACTTCCTGCACATCGCGGCCGCCATGAAAAACCTCGGCGGTCAGGGCATCAGCCTGTGGGACGAAGAAGACCAGTTCTACTACGACGCCCTGCATACCAACGACAACAACAGCATGCTGCTGAAAATCAGGTCGATGGTCGGTCTGATTCCGCTGTTTGCGGTCGAGGTGCTGGACGATGCCCTGCTGGAAAAACTGCCGGACTTCAAACGCCGGGTGGAATGGGTGCTGACCAACCGGCCGGACCTGGCCTCCCTGGTTTCCCGCTGGCACGAACCGGGCAAGGGGGCCACCCACCTGCTCTCGCTGCTGCGCGGCCACCGGATGAAAATGCTGCTGAAACGGATGTTCGACGAAACCGAATTTCTGTCCGACTACGGCATCCGGGCGCTCTCGAAATACCACGAAAAGCATCCGTACGAATTCAACCTGAACGGCGAGATTTTCCGGGTAAAATACGTACCGAACGAGTCGGAAACCAGTCTGTTCGGAGGTAATTCTAACTGGCGCGGGCCCATCTGGTTTCCGGTCAACTACCTGCTGATCGACGCCCTGCTGAAGTTCTATAACTATTACGGCGACGATTTCGAGATCGAATACCCCACCCATTCCGGGGAGATCATGAGCATCAAGGACGCGACCGTGCTGGTGGCGGAGCGGCTGGTCAATATTTTCCGTCGCGACGATACGGGCAATATTCCGGCCTACAACGGCTACCGCAAATACCAGGATGACCCCTACTTCCGGGATATGCATCTGTTCTTTGAATACTTCCACGGCGACAACGGCAGCGGCCTCGGTGCCAACCACCAGACCGGCTGGACCGGCCTCGTCGCCGACCTGATCGAGTTCCTTTACCAGCACAAGCTTCAGGAAGAACCCGTTCAGGCGAAGGTGCTTTAAATAAAAGCCGGTGGAAGTTTTCCACCGGCTTTTTCATTTCCGCCCCCGGAAAGCCGATATTTCGTATCTTGGCTTTCTTCCCTCCTCCCATGGCCTACACCATCGACGAAAAAAACTTCGAACGGCAGATCCTGCTGGCGCAGGTCCTCGCCCCTCACACGCGGCCGGCCCTGTCGGCGATTCCACTGCCGCCGGGCGCCCGGATTCTGGATGTCGGATGCGGCATCGGGGAAACGACCCGACTGCTGGCCGAGGTGTATCCGGACGGCACCGTGACCGGACTGGATCAGGACGAAAACCTGCTCGCCGTGGCCCGGCAGAAGTCGTTTCCAGCCGGGGTGAAGGTAGAATTTGTTCAGGGGGAGGCCGGCCGCCTGCCGTTTGAAGAAGGCCGGTTCGACTTTGTGTTCAGCCGGTATATTCTGATGCACGTTCCCGATGTGCCCCTCGTCCTGCAGGAGATGAAACGGGTTTGTAAGCCGGGTGGGCTCGTGTTCGCTCAGGAGCCCGATGCCACCGCCATCCAGTGTTTCCCGGAACGACCGGCTTATACCCGGCTGGGCGGTTTTTTCACCAAATTGTTCAACGATGCCTACATCGGCCGGAAAATGGAAAGCTATTTCCGGGCCTTGGACCTGGAGGAGGTCGGCGTTCTGGGTACCCTGAAATACGAAACCGGCGAAGAAGCCGCCCTGAAACGGCTCTACCGGCTCACCGCCGAAGCCGTCGGGCCGACGCTTCTCCGCCGGGACCTGATCTCGGAAGCCAAACTGGAGGCTCTGCTCCGCGAATTCAGACAGGTCGAAGCCGAAACCCGGACGTTCGTCCTCTCCCACCCGATCATCGCGGTCTGGGGCCGGAAAGGGGGTTAGTCGGCGTACCGGTCGCGGTTCGTTTTAATGAAGCGAAACCCGCTTTCGGCCACATCCCAGGGGTCGTTGTATTCCCGCCAGACATTGATGCCGTTGGCGAAATCGACGTCGTTGCGCGTGAAAGCCTCGATGGTCAGCCAGCCGCCGTAATTCAGTTCGGCCAGGGTGCGGTAGGTGTCGTCCCAGGGCACATGGCCGTCGCCCGGCGTGCCGCGGTCGTTTTCGCTGATATGCACGTGGGCCAGCACTGGTGCAATGGTCCGGATAGCTTCCGGAAACCGCTTTTCCTCCATGTTGGCGTGGTGGGTGTCGAACATGGCCCGGACGTTGGGATGATCGGCCCGCCGGACCAGTTCGCGGAGCTGGGCCATGGTATTGCAGAGGTAACACTCGAACCGGTTGAGGGCTTCGACCGCCAGCACGATACCGGCCTGCCGGGCATACTCTCCGACCTGATTCAGCACCTCGGCGCTCCGGTCATACTCCACATTCTGCGGCTCCCGGCGGCTGAAGGTGGCAAAAGCCGAGTGAATGGGACCGCAGAGGACGGTGCCGCCCATGGCGTGGGTCCGGTCAACGACGCCCTTCAGGAAATCGACGGCCTGCTCCCGCACCCACGCCGAATCCGAAACCGGGTTGGCATCCGGCCCGACCACCGTCACGGCCGTGCTTTGCAGACCCAGTTGCTTCAGGTGGTCGCCGAATTTCCGGTATTCCGACACGTCGGTGGAGTCGATGAAACATTCGACTCCGTCGTACCCGATGGTTTTGAGCCGCTCGACGATGGGGTTCAGTTTTTCGGACATGACGGCCGTCCAGGCCAGCACGTTGAATCCTATGGGAGAAAGCCGCTTTTCAGCCGGCTGAGAAGACGCATTCGACTCCGACATAATAACAAATCAGGATTTTGGGTTAGGAGAAGCCGGCCGAAACCGGCTTTTTGCCGATCAGGATTTTTTGGGATGGCCGTAGGGGACGTCGATGCTGATTTTGCCCTTCCACTTCTTCGGGACCGGCTTTCCGAGTTCCCAGTGAATGGCGTTGATGACCAGACGCTGAAACGCTTCGATCTGAAAGTCTTCGGGGTGGCCGAGGGTGGTTATGAAGGCCCGGCCGCCGAAGCCGTTCTGCCAGGTCCAGGCCACCGGGTTGTCGATGGCCGCCTTGTCCGGATTGACGGATTTGCCCATCAGCAGCGGCACGGCTCCTTTGGCCGGATAATCGGGCAGCACCCGGTACAGCCAGGAAGCCGCATGGAACGAGGGAGCCACCCCGGTCAGGATCGGGTGGCCGGCCGCTTCCGGGATGACGGTGACGTCGGTGGTACTCTGGTGGCCGTAGTGAGTATGTTTGGCCGCCCCGCCCCAGCCCGGCGGACTGCCGAACGCCGTTTCCCCGAAGGCGTTCCACTTCTGCCGCTCATCCCCTTCCGGATAATTGAAGGCGTGGGTGGTGGTCCGGAAGCCCATCACCGGTTTGCCGGATTTCAGATAATCCTCGATATGCTGAAGCTGTTCTTTGGGCAGAAGCCGCCAGCGCAGGTAAAACACCGCCAGATCGGCCTCCTTCAGGGCTTCCAGTCCCGGAATGTCTTTTTCCCCGTTATAGTCCGGGTACGACTTCAGCACCTTCGTCCGCATCCCGTAATTCTTTTCCAGTTCGGCGGCAATCAGCGGCAGGGTCAGCTCGCTGCTGTATTCATGATCTCCCGTTACAAATACGACGTAGGGTTTTCCGGCTTTCGAGCCGCCGGACGGGGAACCGGCCAGGGCCTCCACGCCGGCCGCCGTCATGAGTCCGGCCGCGCCGAACAGGCCGGCGGTTTGTTGCAGAAAAGTTCTGCGATTGGTTTTCATACGGTAACGATTTTGGGATTTCTATGCCTGTAAAAGCGGAAAACCGGCCGTTTCTACCGCCGTTCCGGCCCGGCCCGGCCAACCGGTAACTCAAAGATTTTGTCCGGGAGGAAAGGGTTACCAAACAAACCGGCTCCGAATCGGTCAATGATTCACAATGATAGGTAACTTACGCCCAAATCGCCAAAAATTCGGATAGAGTTTATGAGTACAACAAACAACCCCTTGAACTACAATGAATTTACCCTTCGTCTTTATAAAGTCCCTGACGACCAGTACAGCCGGAAGGTGTACGCCCTGACCACCATCAGCCCGTATTCCGACATTCTCCTCGAAAAATACCGGGAGGCATCCCGCACCTTCCCGGAAGATCCCAACAAACGGGTCGTGGCCTGGTGGGAATCACTGGAGGAGGAAGAGAAGGCCTCACTGGCCCTGGAGTTTCCGCTGGGTTCGCTCAACACCGAAATCGACCCCGAAAACCTGGTTCGGAGCAACGATTTTATCCAGGTGATGCGGGCCCCGGAATTCAAACGCTGATAGCGGCTGCCGAACAGCCCGTTGGCGATCGTCGGCGCACCGACCAACCGGCTCGCGACGGACAGAAATCCCGGAAATACTCTCAGGAAGCGTACGAAACCAGGCGGTGCAGAGCGCTTTCGGTCAGGCTCAGTTCCTCGCCGTATACCTCAAGATACCAGTCCTGCAACTCATGCACAAACTTGATGTACCGGCGGGTGGCGACGCAGACCCAGCAGTTGAGGCCGGGCACCAGCCGGCTGTCATCCCGAATCCAGGAGTGGGCGGAGGCATCGGGCCGGAAACCGAAGGAGGTGAGCCAGGGTTTGGTCAGACGAATCGGCTGGGGACGGTTCGGCGGCTGAAGGGTTTTCAGAAGCGATTCGGTCAGTAAGGAAGGCTGGCTGTGGATGTAGTAATACCGGCCAGGTTCAGGACGGTGATTCATGGTGGGTATTCCTTCAAAAGTTCTCTCAAGGTACAAAAGATTGTAACCGGTAGTTTACTTAAGCAGAAATATTTTCCTACTTATGAGTAAACGGCAATTCCCATTTAGAAGGAAAAAACCCGGAAGGGTCACAAAAAAGGCGCCGGAGGGACCGGCGCCTTTTCCTTTGATGATGAGTGAGAACTATTTCGTTTCGGTCAGCAGCGCCCCGGCTTCCTTGTCCTCACCCGATGGCAGCCGCTCGATCTTCCCGACGATAAAAGTGTACGACAGCGCCCCGACCAGACCGAGCGCCCCGATGAACACCAGCGCCGGCCGGAAATCGCCGTCCTTCGCCAGGAAACCGATTACGATCGGCACCACGATGGAAGCCAGGTTTCCCATGAAATTGAACACCCCGCCCGTCAGCCCGATCAGGTGCTTCGGCGACAGAAGCGAGACGAATACCCAGGAAATCAGCGCCATACCGGCTCCGAAGAACGACAGCGACATGAAGAAGATGACCATGGCGGTACTATTGGTATAATTGGCGCCGACGATGGAGATCGATACCAGCATCCCGAGGATGATGGGCGTACGCCGGGCCATCCCGACCGAGCGGCCATTCTTCACCAGACGATCCGACACGAAGCCTGACAGCAGCAGACCGGCACAGGCGGCCAGAAAGGGAATGGACGACAGAAAGCCGGATTTGATGTAGTCCATGCCCCGGTATTTGACCAGATAGGTCGGAAACCAGGTCAGAAAGAACCAGAGAATGGCGTTCACGGCAAACTGACCGATGTAGACGCCCCACAGCATCCGGCTGGAAACCACCTGCTTCAGCTGGCTCCACCGAAAACCGCCCTCTTTTCCTTCGACCAGTTTCCGGCCGTGGAGCATTCCTCCCCCCGCTTCGATGTAATCCAGTTCGGCCCGGTTGGCCTTCGGATGGTCGAGGGGATCGCGGTAGAGAACATACCATACCACGCCCCAGACCAGGCCCACCATCCCGGTGATCAGGAACAGCCCCTTCCAGCCGAAATACACCTGAATGGCGGCCAGCGCCGGCGCCAGGAAAGCCAGCCCGATGAACTGCCCCGAAACGTAGATGGCAATGGCCGAGGCCCGTTCGTGGTCCGGAAACCAGCTGGTCACGATGCGGTTGTTGATCGGGTACGAGGGGGCTTCGAACGCCCCGGTGGCGAGCCGCAGTCCGAACAGGCTCGTAAACCCGCGGGCGAACCCCTGCGCCAGCGTCGCCAACGACCAGGTGATGAGGCAGAACGCATACAGAAAACGAGGCCCGTAGCGGTCGGCGATCAGCCCGCCCGGAATCTGAAGCAGGGCGTAGGTCCAGCCGAAAGCGGAAAAGATCAGGCCCAGTTCCACGGTGGAAAGGTTCAGGTCTTTGCTCAGGGCGGTTCCGGCCACCGAGATGTTGGCCCGGTCGAGGTAGTTGATGACGATGTTGAAAAACAGGAGGGCCAGCATACCATACCGAACCCGGGTTCGTCTGGTGGTTCCGCTTGTGAGGTTCATAGTCGGGGGTTGGGGTCAGGAAAAGGTTTGGGTTGAGTTACCGGGCCGTCCAGCCGCCGTCGACGGTGATCAGCGAGCCCACCATATAGGAGGCCGCATCGCTCGCCAGGAAAATGGCCGCCCCCTGAATTTCGCGCAGGTGGCCCCAGCGACCCAGCACCGTGGCCCCGACGACGAACTTCTGCCCGTCTTCGGTATCGGCGATGGGCAGGTTCATTTCGGTCAGGAACGGGCCGGGGCAGATGGCGTTGACGTTGATGTTGAACGGCGCCAGCTCCACGCCCAGCGCCCGGGTCATCTGCACGACGGCGCCCTTGCTGGCCGTGTAGGGCGTGCGGTTCGCCAGCCCGACCAGACCCAGCGTACTGGCCAGATTGATGATTTTGCCGCTTCCCTGCCGCTTCATCTGGGGGGTGACGGCCCGGCAGCAGAGCCAGGTTCCGTTGACGTTCACCCGCATGACCTTGTCGAAGTCGTCGGGCGTCACCTCATCGATGGGCCCTCGGATGTTGATGCCGGCGCTGTTGATCAGGATGTCGATCCGGCCGAAGGCGTCGAGGGCGGCCTGCGCCATGGCGTCGGCCTGTCCCGGCTGGGCGATGTCGGCGGAAAAGGAGACGGCTTTGACCCCGAAGTCCTCACTCAGCTCGCGGGCGGCTGCGGCCCCTTCGTCAGGGTTGCGGTTGACGAGCAGGACGGAGGCTCCGGCCGAGGCCAGGCCGGCGGCCATCGCCAGCCCCAGCCCCTTGGAGCCACCGGTAATTACGGCGGTTTTCCCGCTCAGATCGAATTGTCGGATTCCGGGTAAGGTTTCTTTACTCATACGGTTGTTCAGGTGATGCGAATCAGGTCAGGCCCAGCCGTTCCTTGCTGTAGGAAATACTGGAAACGATGTTTTTCTCCTCGGCCGCCAGCCGGTCCTCGGCGCTCAGGCCCGAAACCCGGGGCAGACCGGCCTTGTATTTCTGCTGCCGGACGGTCCGGAGCATCCGGGCCAGTTCGGCGCCCGGGGTGTGGTCGAAGGTCGCCCAGTATTCGTTTTTGAGGCAGGGAATTTCGAGCGGGTCGCGGGTGATCATTTCGAGGTTGAACGTCACTGCCGGGTTGGCCTTCCGGCAGAGGGCGATCATCTTCGGCAGGTCCAGAATCCCGCTGCCGAGCGGGACTTCCGAGAGCAGAAAACCGTCGGGATACTCATCCACGGCCATGTCTTTGATATGAACACTCTGCACGAAGGGCGCCAGCCGCTCCACGACCTCCATCGGATCTTCGAGCAGGGCGAGGTTATTGCCGAAATCGATGGTGGCCCCCACCCACTCGCTGCCGATCTGTTTCAGCACCGTCACCAGTTCTTTCGAGGTGTAATCCTTATGGTTTTCGACGGCTAGCCGCATTTTGTGCTTTTTCAGCACCGGCTCGGCCATCTGAAGGGAGGCCAGCGAGGTTTTCCGGAAATTCTCGAATTCATCGCGGGTTTTGAACGTCTCATACCGCCGTCCGCCCAGCGTCACCGTCCGGAGAATCTGCGCTCCGGCTTCCCTGGCGTTGACCACCTCCTTCTCGAATACCGCCACGTCTTCCGGTTTTTTGGGCAGGCCGATGGAGCCTTCGAGGTAGAGGCCCAGCTTCTCCCGGCGTTCGCGCACCTGGCGGGCGAAATCGGCCGTCCAGTCCTTCACGACCACCTGCACCCCGCCTGCCCCGATCTGCCGGCAGTGTTCGAGCAGGTCGAGGGCGTTGGTAAATGCGGGGTAATTCCGGCTCTGCACTTTTGAGTTCCAGCGACTGGCGTACGAATGGACCACGACGCCCATCGGTACGTCTTTCAGAAAACCGGGAACCTTCGGGAAGGCCAGGGCAGCCGCACCGAGAGCCGCCCGCTGGAGAAAATCCCGCCTTTCCATACGGCCGGGGCCGGAATCGACGGGTGGAGGTGTTTTCATGGTTCAGGAGTTAAGGTGTTCAGGAGTTAATGAGTTAATGAGTTGGGGGCTTTATTTACCGCTTTCGGCCTGGGCCTGAAGGATGTATTTGTTCAGTTCCTTCGCGGTCCAGGGCACCACCCGGCCCTGCGAGGTGACGCGGGTCATGCCCACCACCCGCCGGCCCATCGGACCGGCATTGTTGCCCCACTCATTGCGGATATAGGTCAGAATGGCGGTAATGGACGCATCGTCCATAGTCGAATGGGACGGCATCACCGGCAGGATTTCGGGGGCATTATACGTCTTGCCGACCACATCCACCGGCCCTTCCATCCCGTGCAGGATAATCAGCGCCAGCCGCTTCTGGTCGCCCAGCACCCAGTCGGAGCCGATGAGCGGGGGAGCAAACCGGTTCAGGCCCGCGCCGTCGGTGCCGTGGCAGCCCGAGCAGGTACTCAGGTAGAGCTGCCTGCCCTGGGCAAACAGCTTCTGGTCTTCGTCACTCAGCAATGTCTTTTTCGTCGGGCTGCTGCGGTCGACCGTGTGCCCCGGCCACTCGAACACGGTCGACAGCACGGCCAGCCGGGCGGGGTCGATCTTCGCATCCGACCGCGTCAGCAGGGCCGGAGCCGACGCCAGGGCGACGGGTTTGGCTTTCCGGCTGCCCCCGCCGATGGTCATCCCGGTCAGGATGGCTTTTTCCTTCCAGCCGAGGTCGGACCCGGTATTGAGCTGATCGAGCAGGGTGGTCAGCTCGGCCGGGTCGCGTTTTCGCATGACGGAGGTTGCCAGCATCTCCACGAAAATCTCGCGCGACGGCTCCCGGTTTTGCCAATTCGGCGATTTCAGCAGGCTTTGCAGAAACGCGGATTCCCGGTTCTGGAGGCTGCTCATAACCGCATCCCTCAGAAGCGGAGTGTCGCCGTGCCGCTCGACGATGCCGGCCAGCAGCGGCTGTGCAGCCGCCGGTTCCAGCACCTCGGCCGTCAGGGCCATTTGCAGCACCTGTTCGATGGGAGCGTTGGCCGATTCTTTCAACAGGGCCTCACCCAACTTTTCCCGCACGTTGCGGTCGGCCCGGGCGAGCGGTTCCAGCAGCCGGGTGGCCGTGGTCCGGATGAGCGGGTCGGGGTCGGATACCAGCGGTAGCAGCACCTCGGGGCGGCTCAGTTTCAGGCCGTCCAGGGTCCAGAGGGCGTGAAACCGGCCGAGGGCAGCCGGGCCTTTCTGCGCCAGCGCTACCAGCGATTTTTCAACCGATTGATCCTTCCGCTCCACCAAAAGCCGCTGGGCCATGTCGCGGTGCCAGCCGTCGGGGCTGGACAGTTCATTGATCAGGTCGGAAACGGACGCCTTCGAAAGCCGGACGGACTTGGGCGCCTTCCAGTTTTCGGGAACGATCCGCCAGATGCGGCCCCGGTGAATAGGCAAAACCAGCTTGCGGGCGAGGGTCTGTTCACGGAGGTAGGGCGTCACGTAGGCACCGTGCTGAATCAGGCCCCGGTACATATCGGCGACATACAGCGCCCCGTCCGGCCCGGAAGCCAGAAATACCGGCCGGAACCGCTCGTCGGTGGAAGCCAGAAACTCGGTGCCGGGATGCGGGTCGGTGGCCGACAGGATCACTCCTTTATCCTCCACGAGGTTGCGTTTGATGAGGTTGCCCGACGGTTCGCAGACGAACACGTTGCCGTAGAACGAAGCCGGGAGGGCTTTCCCGCGATAGACCAGCGGGGAGCAGGCGGCCGTAAATTCCTGAAGCCGGCCGTTCTTGTCGAGCGTGCCGGGAATATACCCCCGGTTGACGGCCGGGTTGGCCCGGATCGGATATACCCGCCGGTCGATGGTGAGGCCGTGGTCGATGCCGGTCGTGGGTGTATGGTTACGGTTGCGGTTGAGCGTATTGGGCGGAACGAGGTCGGCGTGCAGCTGCGACCAGTTATAATTGTAGTACAGGCGGCCTTCGTCGTCGTGGCTGATGCCCCACTGCCCCCGAAATTCGGTGCTGTCCCGTTCCCATTTGCCGTCGTTGAGACGGTACCGCACCCGTGCCTTGGCGTTGTAGTACCAGTTGTCGATGTTGCGCCAGAGGCCGTTCGGGGCGTGTTCGGGCAGTCCGTTGCCGACGTAATCCGGGTCGATGAGGGTTTTGCTGTCGGCTTTGAGGTCGCCGTTGCGGTCTTCGGTCATCCAGAGGGCCTTGTTCTCGACCACCAGCGCCCCGCCCGGCACGAGGGCCAGCGCCCGGGGCATGATCAGGCTGTCGAGATACACGGTGCCGACGTCCATTTTCCCGTCGCCGTTGCGGTCTTCCAGCACCGACACCCGCCCGACGCGCTGCTCCTCCCCTTTGCCGTCGATGGTCGGCATGAAGCCGCGCATCTCGACGACCCAGAGCCGTCCGTCCGGATCGAAGGTCATCACGACGGGGTCCTGCACCAGCGGCTCGGCGGCCACCAGCTGCACTTTCAGGCCCGGTTCGACCCGGAAGGTGGCCAGCTCGGCGGCCGGAGAACGCTCGGGCGACGGCCCGTTCGGGCCCGGATCGTCCGGCAGGGCGATGTCGAGGGATGTCGTAAAACTCAGCAGGCCGAGCAGACCGGCGGCCATCAGGTATTTCCAGGAAGCGACCTTAACCATGTGACGTGTTATGGCATTACCAAAAGAGAAAGTAGTAAATTTAAAATACTACTCATCCAATCGCAACTTTGCCGTCCTGGAAATCAGCCCCCGTCAGGCCGGTTTTTCAAACTGGAAAATCTGGTCCATCCGTACCCATTTCTGCCCCGGTTTGGCCCAGGGCAGGGCCTGCTGGTATTTCCACATCAGCTCCTCCCACTCCTGCACCTTCGGGTTGACGGCATCCATGGCGGCTTTTTTCTCAAACGTAAAATCGTCGGTGGTTTCCAGAATCATGACCATCCGGTTGCCGGTCCGGTATATCTGAAGGTCGAGCACCCCGGCGTCGAGGTCGTTCCGGCGGACTTCCGGCCAGCCGACGCCTTTGGCGTGCCATTGTTCGTATTCGGCAATCAGGTCGGGGTCGTCGATGAGGTCGAGGGCGAGGCAGAAGCGTTGCATAATAGTTGGGGAGTTGAGGGATTTAGGGGTTGGGGCGTTGGGTTGGGAAAAAGTGCCGGAAGGCGTTCAGGGTCTGGCGGGCGGCCTGGTCGGGGTCGGGCCAGGGGAGAGCTTCGGCGGAAACGTAGCCGTCATAACCGGCTTCCTGAAGCGCCAGGGCAATTTCTCCCATCTCCGTATGCCCGAAACCGACCGGCCGGCGGTTGCTGTCGGCAAAATGGACGTGCCCGATAAAAGTCGCGCAGGTCCGGATGGTTTCCGGGATGGAGGCCTCCTCGATGTTCATATGGAACAGGTCGGCCAGCAGGGTCACACGGTCGGTTTCCAGCGACTGAAGCAGGTCCACGCCGTCGCCGAGGTGGTTGATCAGGTTGGTCTCGTAGCGGTTCAGCGGCTCGTAGATCAGTTTGACGCCCAGCTTTCCGGCAAACGCTCCGAGTTCGTTCAGCCCTTCCGACATCCACGCCAGCGCCTGCGGGCGGTCGATACCGGGCGTGGCGTTACCCTGCATGGAACCGATGATGGCCGGCGCGCCCAACCGCGCCCCGAAACCGATCATGTCGCGGATGAAGCCGGTCGCCTTTCGGCGGATTTCCGGATTCGGGTCCGTGAGGGTCAGTCCGTGCAGGACCTTCCCCGCTCCCGTGCCGACGGCCGCGATCTTCAGACCGTATCGTTCGCTGAGGGCAGCCACCCGGTCCGGGTCCAGGGCATCGGCCGAAGCCGTGAACAGTTCCACGGCGTCGAAACCGAGTTCGGCAGCCGCGGCCATCCCGGCTTCCAGGTCATCCCAGTAAATCCAGGGGCCGGTTTTGATTTCCGGCACCAGCGCTATCGTCACACAGGATTGGATCATTCCGGTTCAGGCGTCAAGATCGACCATGATTTTGGTAATCGGCCCCGGGTTTTCCGACCATTCCGCCAGCGCCGGACCGGCCTCATCGAGCGAAACCACCCGGCTGATGACGGCATCGACCGGAAACTTTCCCGACTCCAGATACCGGATGACGTGCGGAAAATCCCCAAGACAGTTGCGTGAACCCAAAATCTCGATCTCCTTCCGCACGAAGGTGCCGGTATTGTACTCAACCGGTTTTTTGGCGTAGCCGATATAAACCACCCGGCCCGTGTAAGCCACCTCGTCGACGGCCATGCGGTAGGTGGCCGGGTTGCCCACGGCCTCGATGATGACGTCCGGGCCGTCGCCGTCGGTGATCTCCAGCAGCGCTTCGTGGACATTCTCCTTCGTCGTATTGATCCCGTAGTCGGCTCCGGCTTTCCGGGCAATTTCCATCTTGGAATCGTCGATGTCGATGGCGATGACGCGTGCCCCCCGGTCGGCGGAACCGGCCACGGCGCCCAGGCCCACGATGCCGCAGCCGATGACGGCCACGGTTTCGCCGGCCGCCACGCGCCCCCGGTCCACCGCGTGAAAACCGACGGTCAGGGGTTCCACCAGGGCCAGTTCCCGCAGGGACAGTGTTTGGGAAGTGAATACTTTTTCCCAGGGAACGGTGATGCAGCGGGTCATGGCGCCAGGCCGCCGGACGCCCATCGTTTTGTTGTCCTGACAGGCGTTGGGCCGCCCTTTCCGGCAGGAAACGCAGGTGCCGCAGTTCAGGTAGGGATTGATCGTTACGGCCATGCCGGGGCGGAATTGGTCCGGAACGCCGGGGCCGGCTTCCAGAATCACGGCGCCGACTTCGTGGCCCAGCACGTTGGGGTATTCCTGCAATTCGAACAGGCCGCGGTAGCCGTTCAGGTCCCCGCCACAGAAACCGACCTTGCTCACCTGGAGCAGCACCTCACCGGGGCCGGGCGACGGTTTTTCAATCTCGCGAACCTCGGTCTTTCCGGGTTCGACCAGCACAAGGGCTTTGATGGTATCCATACAGGTTCAGGGCTTGGGAATATTGTTCTCCGGCTTTCCTTCGAACCACATCCGGTTTTTGACCGGGGCCACGAGTTCGGAAATCCGGTCCGGCAGGCCGTCGGGAATCCGGAAATCCACGGCCCGGATGTTGCGTTCGGCCTGCCCCCGTTCCGACATGCCGACGATGGTGGTGGCGATGTCGGGGTGGTCGAGGGCATAGCGCAGGGCCACGTCGCTGAGGGCCACGCCGTATTCGGCACACAGGGCCAGCAGCTTCGGCTGCACGTCCTTCACTTCCGGCGGGGAGTTCTGCCAGACGGGAACCGGGGCGTCGGAGAGGATGCGCTGGAGCAGCGGGGCGGCATTCATCAGCCCGAAACCGCGTTCCTTCGAAAGCGGCACCAGTTCGTCGTTGATTTCGTCTTCGAGCAGGTTGTAATGCCCCCACGACAACACATAATCGACCTCCGCTTCCCGGGCGATCTGCGCCAGATACCGCACCGGCAGCCCCGAAAAACCGATATACCGGGCCTTGCCCATCTCCTTGATCTTCTGCACCGCCGGGAGGGCCTCGTTCAGCACCTGCGCCCGGTCGCCGAACTCGATGTCATGGACCGTCAGCAGATCGACGTAATCGGTCTGCAACCGCCCGAGCGACTCGTCGATGCTCCGCATGATCCGGTCGTAGGAAAAATCAAAGACGCCGTTGCCGTAGCGGCCGCATTTGGTTGCCAGAAAGAGGTCGTTGCGCCGGCCTTTGAGGGCTTTTCCCAAACGGGTTTCGGCCAGGGTGTCGCCGTAGAACGGGGCGACGTCGAAGAAGTTGATGCCGTGGTCGATGGCATAATGAACGGCCCGGGCGCCTTCCGCTTCATCCGTAATGTCAAAGACATCGCCTAAGGGCGAGGCTCCGAAACTAAGAATAGAGACATCCAGGTCGGTCCGGCCGAGTCTGCGGTAGTTCATACGAATGATTTCCCGGATAAAGCGGGGGAAAGCGGTAATTTACCTGCTTCCGGCCCGGAAAAAGCGGCTGGGCGGATAACCCACGGCCTTTTTGAAAGCCGCCGAGAAGGCATGGATGCCCGCGTAGCCGATGTGGTCGGCCACCTCCGAAACGGTCATGGAACCTTCCGCGAGCAGGGCCTTCGCCTTCCTCATCCGTAACTGGTGGATATGGCCGAAAACCGTCGTTCCGTATTGTTCCCGATAGCCTTTTTTGAGCTTGAACTCGTTCAGCCCGAACTGGCGGCAGAGCTGGGTCAGCGACAGCGGTTCGAGGTAGTTAAGTTCGATGAATCGATGAACCTCGGCCAGCGTTTTTCCGTCTTCCCGACGAATGGAGGAGCCGGAAGGCAGGCCCCGCCCGGTGACCTCATCCAGCTGAAGGGCAAAGAGTTCGAGGGTTTTCGCTTCCAGGTACAGGTATCGCGTGCTTCTCAGAAAGGCGCAATCTTTCATTGCCCGCAGCACCTCTTCCATGCGGGCGTCGAACCGAAGTTTGTCGGGGGAAGGAAAAAACGGCTCTCCGCGTTCGAGCGAGTCGACGAGGGCGTCGGTCGGGACGCTGCCGGCTGCCCCGAGCAGCGACTTCAGAAACGGAATGTCGTAATGAACGTGAAAGGCTTCGAACGGCTCGGGTTCCAGGATATGGCGCGAAGAAAAATCCGGGGTATACTGAAAGGCGTGGCGTTCGCTCTGCAGACGGACCGGTCCCGAATGCCGTTCGAAATGGGAGGTCAGCCGGCCGCGCAAAATAAAGACGGATTCGATTTCCTCTCCGTCTCCGGGCGCGTCCATCGTCAGGATTTCCTTCGGATCGATCCGGAGATGGTGCAGAAACAGGCCCGGCATCTGGATGATGCGCGCCTGCCCGGACGCCAGACCGGGTTCTTCAAACCGCGTCTCCACTTCCGTATACCGCTGATTCCGGGTGATCAGCAGGTGTTCCATCCGGCTGAACCGGCCTGCCAGGACGTCGTTGGAAGGATTATCCATTTTGAGTAAATCTCTCTCCGTTTCCAATAAATCACTTTCGGTCAGGAGGTTGAATCTTTGTCACACAAAAAAACAACAAATCATGAACACGACAACAACCGTACAATCAATCGCGGAACCGCGTTCCGCCCGCTCCTTCCCTTTGAAGGAAGCCGCTCTCCTCCTGATCTACCCCATCGGTGTTTACCGGCTCTGGAAACGCAAAAGCCCGCTCTGGTTCCGGCTGCTGTACACGGTTCTGGGCCTGCCGGTTTTTCTGATCGGGAGCGCCTTCCTGGCCCTGATCACCTTTGCCGCCTTCCTGCCGCCGGTCGATTTCCGCATCCCCGGCAACCCGCCCCGCACCGTGGTGAACTCGGAAGGCAATTACGCCACCACTTTCCTGAAAACCGGCCGCGAAACCGGGGGCGCCTACGAGCTGGTGCAGGTGGAGATCGAACCGAAGGGCGGAAACGACTGGCACTACCACAAGGCCTTCGAGGAGCAGTTTACAGTGCTGAAGGGTACGCTGAGCGTCGGGCTGGACGGCAAGGTGGTCCCGGTGAAGGAGGGCGAAACCGTGACCGCCCCCCGCAAGTCCCTGCACTACTTCAAAAATGACCAGGATTCGACCATCCTGATCCGGGTGAAAGTCTCCCCGGCCCGGGGGCTGGAGAAATCCATCCGGGCGGCCTACGGCCTGACCAACACCGGTCAGTGGCAGGAAGGGGCTCCCTTCCCGAAGAACATCTGGCACCTGTTTCTGCTGCTCGGATATAGCGAAACCTATCTGGACGGCATTCCGGGATTCATTCAGGAGCCGCTGGTCGGCGCGCTGGCCCGGGTGGCGCAGTGGAAGGGCGAAGACCGGGATCTCCAGCCGTTCTTCCGCTAAACAAAAGAAGGATATTTTAGCGAAAACCGGCTCTGAAGGCCGGTTTTCGCGTTTTCAGGGCTTTTGGAACACCAGCGTCAGAATGCGCGGCATCCGCGTGCGGTCGTCCTCATCGAAATACTCCCGGAGCGCCGAAAGCCGGAGGCCGTATGTTCCGGCGGCTCCGACGAAATCCGAAATATGGTGATTGAAACAGGCGACCACCTGCCGTCCTTCCTCGGTGTCGAACCGGGCTTTGGTACCCGTATACTGTTTGAAAGGGTGCAGTTCTCCGACATACACCAGGCCGCCGGGGGAAAGCACGGCCGCGACCTTCTCAAAAACCGGAGGAAGGTATTCGATGTGTTCGAGTACCAGGCTGAACGTGACCAGGTCAAACAACCGGCCCTCGGCGAACGACCACGGCTGCCGGAGGTCGGCCTGCTGAAACTGAACGTGCGCCTGCCTGGCGGGGTCGGAAATCACCTTCTGGCGGGCGGCTTCCAGCATTTCCTGCGAAAGGTCTACCGCCAGCAGTTCACCGGTCCGGTCGGCCAGCCATACGGTATTCTTCCCGGTCCCGCAGCCGATTTCGAGACAGCGGTCGAAGGACCGGTCATCCAGGGTTTCGCGCAGGGCGAGGGCTTCAAGGTCGCGGGTGCGGTTGGCATCGGTATCGTACCGGGCGGCCCAGCGGTCATAGGCGAGTTGGGGGTTCATCGGTAATTATCAGAAAATCAATTGCCGGCGGGCGGCCCAATATGGCTATTATCCTATCGAAATGAAGGGTTTTCCGCTGACGAAAAAGTTCTTATTCGGTAGCCTTCAGGGCTCTGAATGGCTCACTTTTTGATATTTAAAGATAGGCATTTACCTACCGTAATTCTCCAAAGAATGCCGCCAAGATGCAAAAAAAGAAAACGATTCTCATTGCCGACGATGACGCCATCATCCGACGCTTACTGACCTACCAGCTGACCCTTGCCGGATACGATGTCCTGGCGGCCCGTGACGGCAGTGAAGCCTTCAACTGGCTGCGGGACCACCGCCGACGACCCGACCTGCTCCTGCTCGATCTCTTCATGCCGCGACAGAGCGGCCTGGAAGTCATTGAAAGTCTGAAAAGCCTGCCTTTTAAAATCCCGGTCATTCTGATGTCCGGTGCCGACCGTCCGCTGGCCCGACAGGGTCTGGCCCGCGTTCAGGTCGACGCCTTTCTGGCAAAACCCTTTTCGGTCGAAGACCTGCTCCACAGTATCGAAGAAATGCTTCAGGTTATCCATTGAACCGCAGCGAAAATTTTAGAAAAAAAATTCACAATTCGGTAACATCTGGCATATAGTTTGTACCTATTAAAATAACTGATTATTCATACTTAAGACAGAATTGAACAGACAGCCCGGCCCTCTGAGCCGGGTATTGTTTTTTATACGGGTCCGGCGGAATTACCTCATACCCGATTCTTTTCAGGGTTATAACCAGACAGAAAAACGACCTAATTATCAGACAAGTGTTTTGTGAATCTTCCTATCTCCCAACCGTTTGCTCAAAGGGAGGACCAGTTTATTGCCAAAGTGCCTGATTTTGAGGAAATTCGTTAGAACCAACCGGGAAGCTACTCCCATCCCCTGCGATGAAACCGATTTCCCTTTTCTTTTCGATCCCGGCCCTGCTCCTGGTGCTCTGCGCCGGATTCCGGCCCTCCGCAGCCCCCGACATTACCGGCTCCTGGCGGATGACCGCCCATCGGGTTTCGCCGGCCCAGAACGGGGTCGAAGACATCTATACCCACTTCAAGGATTTGTACGGCGGATGCAGCGAGGACATGGGGGTGACGCTGAATGCCGACGGCACGGTTACGATGCGGCCCGTCAAGGGGTGCCAGAACCCGTTGGGCAACGTGATCATGAAAGCGGTAGCCAGATTTATGCCCAGCGGCAAAACCACCTGGTCGGTCAACGGCGACAAGGTGCTGATGAAAGACCATAAGGGCAACCAGCAGGAATATGACCTGATCGTGGAGGGCCAAACCATGAAATGGCTCTTCGACACGAAAGACAAAGACACCACCGTCAAACACACCGTCGAGTTTCAGAAAGAATAGAAGACCGCCCGGGAAATATGGGCAGCCGGGGCTTTACTCGCCGAGCGGATAGCCTTTGTCGATCCAGTCGGCTTTCAGGTTATTGGGGAGGTCGAGCAGCCGGTGGTTTTTGAAACCCAGCTCGTTCAGCAACCGGAAAGCCGGCCGCACATTGGGACATTTGATGAAGGGGCAGCAGCCGCAGTAGATCACGATCTGCCGGTCGCGGGATTCTTTCGCCAGCAGGCTTTTCAGTGTATCGATATTTTCCGGCTCTTTGCCCGGACCCACTTCGAGTGAGCCTTTGATCGGCCCTGCCGGACCGACGCAGATCAGCAGCGGCTGCGGCTGGTCAGGGTGGGTGATGCGGTGGGCCAGGTCGGCGGGGGCCAGGAGCTGTTCCGGTTTCCAGGGTTCTTCCAGAATCCCCGAACCGACGACCAACCCGGAAACGAACAAAAGGGCAAAGAGAGCAAAAATCCTGTGCATGGACTCAAAATATCGATCCAATGTTCCGGCGGATGACTTAGGTGCGCCGGTTTCGACCTCAAAGATAACCAAACCGGCAGAATCTTCCACCGGAAACTGGCCTATAATACCAGCTGCCGGAACAGCCGGTCGAGGGTCTCGGCAGCATCGGCGCACAAACCGGGGTGGACGGCCGAGGTCTGGACGATGGTGCTGCGGTTGGCCGTCAGCCAGCGAAACCGGGCGGCCATCGGCAGCTGCCCGATCGGCCCTCCCTCCTTCCGGCCGGCACACACCCGCTCGAAGGCCGACAGCCGTTCCCTTACCTCGTCGAGGTCCAGTTCGGCGGTGAACGCCTGCAACCGTCCCCCGGTCAGTTCGTACCGGGTTTTCAGAAAGCCCTGCGCGGGGCAGTAGACGATCACGCCGACATTCAGAAACTCTTCCCGTTCGACGCGCGGAACCACCCGAAGGACGGCGTATTCAAATACGTGTTTCTCTGGCATGCTGCGCTTCCCTGACAAAAATTTCTGAATGGGCCAAACGGGTTTCTAGGAACCCGATATATACCTGTCGCTGCTCCTCCACGGTCATCAACCCCGCTTCGTCGGCCAGCCATTCGTCCGGGACCAGCCCGACGATCCGGCGGATGTGTTCGGGCGTCAGCAGGGCGCGGAAGGCCGCATCGGCCGCCGGCAGTTCGGTGGCCCGGGGCAGCAGCACATGGTCCTTCACCTGGACAAAAGGCCGCACGGCCTGTTCCGGCCACGGCTGGCCGGAATGGTGGAAGTAGAGCGAAGCGCCGTGGTCGATGAGCCAGAGCTCCCGGTGCCACATGAGCATGTTCGTGTTGCGGGCCGTCCGGTCGACATTGGTCAGGTAACAGTCCAGCCAAACGATCCGGGAGGCCAGGTCGGCGTCGACGGCGTTCACCACGGGGTCGAATGTAACGGCGCCGGAGAGATAGTGCAGGCCGAGGTTCTGTCCGACGCTGGCCCGCAGGAGGTCCTGAATCTCCTCGTCCGGCTCCAGGCGGCTGAACACCGGGTCGAGATGGGCAAAAACGATTTCCGGAACCCGTAAACCCAGCGTCCGGGCCATTTCGCCCGCGATGAGTTCGGCGATGAGCGCCTTGACCCCCTGCCCCGCGCCCCGGAACTTCAGCACGTACAGGAAGCCGTCGTCGGCTTCGACGATGGCCGGCAGGGAGCCGCCTTCGCGCAGGGGGGTGACGTAGCGCGTCACCTGAACGGTTCTTATTTGGGGTTCGCTGTTGGGCACTGAGCAGGGATTCGGAAGGGTCGTTTTCTGGCGTTTCCGGCCGAACCGAAACGCTCGGTTCGGCCGGAAACGGCCCGAAAGTAGATCAAAAAAACGAGAAGACATAAACCTCCCTGCCGGGGAGGGCGGCCGGTTCAGATACGTCCGGCCAGATAGGCCGCCACTTCGGCCAGGCGGACCGAGAAGCCCCATTCGTTGTCGTACCAGGAGGCAATTGACAGCAGCTGGCCCTGTTTGGCGGTCAGCGGCAGGTCGATCAGGGCGGTATGCGGGTCGCCGACGATGCGGCAGGAAGCCCACTCACCCTCCAGCACGTCCATGACGCCTTTCAGCGGCCCCTCGGCAGCGGCCTTCCGGAACGCATCCCTGACCTCCTCAACGGTGCAGTCCTTTTCGGTGATCAGGTTCAGTTCGGCGATGCTGCCCGTCCGGGTCGGCACGCGGTAGGCTTTTCCGGTGATTTTCAGGTCGGGCCAGATGAACTGAAGCGCCCGGGCCGCCCCCGACGAAGACGGGATGATGTTCTCGGCCGCAGCCCAGGAATCCCGCCGGTCTTTCATTGGCTGGTCGGTCAGCGACTGCGAGTTCGTATAGGAGTGGACGGTAGAAAAAAGACCGTACTGGATCCCGAAATTTTCGAGGATGACCTTGACGGGCGCGGCCAGGGCGTTGGTCGTACAGCTGGCCATGCTGATGATCTTATGCTGCCCCGGGTCGAAAGTTTCAAGGTTGATGCCTTTCAGGAGGACGGCGTCGCAGTCGTCCAGGGATTTGCTGGGGGCGCTGACGAGCACGTGCTTCGCTCCCCGGTCGAGGTGGGCCTGAGCGCCGGCGCGGGTGGTGGCCCGGCCCGTACAGTCGACGACGAGGTCGACCCCTAATGCGCCCCAGTCGGGTACCTCCTTCGCGGAATTCAGGTAGCGGATTTCGCGGTCACCGACTTTGATCACCCCTTCGCTGCCGGAAACCGGCTCATGCCAGCGTCCGTAGTTGGTATCGACCGCAAAAAGGGCCGCCAGGGTAGGTTCGTCTTTGATGTCGGAGATGGAGAAGGGAGCGAAGAGGTTCTGCCCGAGGGCGACCCGAAGAAATTGCCGCCCGATGCGACCGAATCCATACAAGGCAATCGTTTTCATGAAATACGGGGTTAAAATTGGTTGCAATTACCCTCGTAACCCCATCCCACCCCGAAATGCTCCCCAACCCGCCCGACTTCACGATTTTTTTATTGTGGGGCCGGGAAGGGGCGGTCATTCGCCGGATGTTTGTTTTCTTCTTTCGGCTCACCTGCTTTTGAACCGCGAAGTTTAGTGTTTTTTCTGTCAGAGTCTTTCAGACTACAACCAAAGGACGGCCGGCAAAGGGTGCAAGTCCTTAGTCTGTCTATGCTCTGAGCAGAAGCTGAACATCGCAGTGACCGGGCAATCTTATCTTCATGCCTTTGGTTATGCCAAGTTCAGAAAACGCTCCCGAACACTTCCCAAAAGAGCCGTCCTCAGATTCTGATTCCTCACCTTCTGGAAAATTTATACCAGCAAATGCAAGGGTGCCGACCAACAAGCAGCTTCACCATCCACGATGCTTTCGAATCGAATCCCGGCACATGGAACCAACGCTTTCCGCTGGTGAACCAACTTTATCTTTTCCTGTCGGGCGAAGCCTCTGGAAAAAGATTTCACGCGTAGGCGTTATTCCATTGACTTCTTTACCGGATTTCTATGATCGAAAAACAGAGTAGATAAACCTTGCTCATGTTGCTTTACAGGAAACTGAGCTACGGGCCCTGCAAAATCTGCTATTGACGGAACAATTCCCTAACTTCATGAAAATAAAACCTTTAACCAGTTCATGGGCTATGGAAGACGCACGGAATGATGAACAGATCAAAATGTTACAGGATCTTCAGCGAAAACTTTCTGCCGCGCTGGATGACCTGAAAAAGATTAAAGCGAAATTAGGTATCGATCTGCCGGGTGGCGGAGGAACCGGCGGAGGTGGAACCGGCGGGGGGACCGGCGGTGGAGGATTTGATCCGAAAAATCCGCCGAAGTAAATTAATCTCTTATTCAACAATTAAAAAAGGCCGTTCAAAACGGCCTTTTTTAATTGTTCCTGTACAGCGGTTTACCGGGGCCCCTGGAGGATCGTGGCAGTGTTCTGGTTACCGGTCTGACCGATCCGCAGGCTGTTTCCGTCGCTGAGCTGGGAAAGCTGAAGGGTATTGCCGGAGCCGTACTGGAGCGCCGGGGACGCATAGTTGGTTTCCAGTCCCATCAGCCGGTTGCCGTTGCCTTCCTGCACGATCTGGGCGGTGTGATCACTTCCGGCCTGCACCAGCGACCCCTGGTTGCCGGTGCCGGTCTGGGTCATCGAAGACTGGTTGTCTCCTCCGCTCTGGGTCAGTTGTCCGATGTTGTCGCTCCCTGTCTGAACGAGAGAGATCCGGTTGTTGCTGCCGTAAAAGGAAGCCGCAAACCCGGTATTTCGGTCGCCGGACTGCGTGAGCGATACCCGGTTGTCGTTTCCGTTATCGTTCAGCGCACTGCCCGAATTATCGCTGCCCGTCTGGAGGAGCGACACCTCGTTGCTGCTGCCCTGGTGGGAGCGCGAATACCCGGTATTGCGGTCGCCGGCCTGTGTGAGCGTCACCTGGTTGTTGTCGCCGTAGTAATAAGCCGAAGCATCGGCCAGATTGCCATCTCCCTCCTGCACCACCGTCACCTTGCTGTTCGTCGAAAACCGGACCCAGACCGAGGCCGTGTTGGCGTTGCCGGTCTGGTCGACGGCCACCTGATTGCCGGTTGCACCGTAGTCAAGGAAACCGGAGGTGAAGTTGCCGTTCCCGGTCTGGCGGATGCTGGCTTCATTTTCGGCCGTGTTCCCGAACGCCAGATTGACGCCGTTGCCGTTGCCCGAGGTCGTAACGGAGCCGGTATTGCGGAGCCCGCTCTGAATAAAAGAAACCGAGTTTTCGTCGCCGGTGACGTCGATGGCCCCCGTATGCCCGGTTCCGGTTTGTACAATCTGGCTTCCGGACTCATTGTTCCGGTTGCCGGTCTGGCTCAGCGTCAGCGTGTTGCCGCTCCCCGACTGTATGACGGGCGCCTGGTTGCCATTGCCGGACTGGCTGACCGAAAGCGTATTCGACTGGGCCTGCACCGAAGCGAAGGAGGCCGCGGCCAGGGCGGTAAGGATCATTTTTTTCATGATCGATGAGGATTATAGTGAAATTGAAAATGCGTTCACCCATGTATCCCCCCAGCCTGCTTCAGGTTATCGGCCCGGATAAAAAAACTTCGTTCCGTTTGTCTTTAAAAAGAAAGCCCCCGGTTTCAATGCGAAACCGGGGGCCCTGCCATGATTTGAAATTTATGCTCAGAGGTTCCGTTTCTTGAGCTCCTCTACGGCGAAATTGGCTGCCCGGGCCGTCATCGCCATGTAGGTCAGCGAAGGGTTGACGCAGGAGGCCGACACCATGGCCGAACCGTCGGTGACAAACACGTTTTTGCAGGTATGCACCTGATTGAACTTGTTCAGCACTGAGGTCTTCGGGTCTTTCCCCATCCGGGCCGTGCCCATTTCGTGAATGCCCAGGCCGATGTGCGTGTTCGGACTGTTGTAGGTATTGACATTTTTGAACCCGGCGGCTTCGAGCATTTCGGCCGCGTCGTTCGCCATGTCTTTCCGCATCGCCAGTTCGTTTTCACCCAGTTCCGTTTCGAAGACCAGCACCGGCAGCCCCCATTTGTCCTTCTGGTCGGGGCTGAGGGTGAAGCGGTTGTTGGGGTTCGGGAGAATCTCTCCGAAGCCGCCGAAACCGATGTTCCACTGGCCCGGCGCCAGCAGGCTTTTCTTGAAATCGGCCCCGAAACCGTCCATCCCGACGCCCCGGCTCCAGTCGCTGCGGCCCGCACCGCCCTGGTAGCCGAAGCCCCGCAGGTAGCTGCGTTTGTCTTTGCCCCAGTTCCGGAACCGCGGGATGTATACCCCGTTCGGACGCGATCCGAAGAAGTAGTCGTCGAGGAAGCCTTCCACGCGCGCACCGGCTCCCACACCGAGGTGGTGGTCCATGATGTTGCGGCCGAGCTGG
This sequence comes from Larkinella soli, assembly GCF_003703975.1. GTDB lineage: Bacteria > Bacteroidota > Bacteroidia > Cytophagales > Spirosomataceae > Larkinella > Larkinella soli. Next base: position 994,878 of record NZ_QTJY01000001.1, read on the forward strand.
TCGCTCTCGTTACCCAGTCCCGTCGGGAAGCGATCCGACTTCGAGTTCATCAGAATCGAGGTCGAGCCGAAGGCACCGGCGTTCAGGAAGATGATTTTGGCAAAATATTCTTTGGATTCCAGCGTGTTCTGGTCGATCACCCGCACCCCTTTGGCCCGCTGGGTTTTGTCGTCGTACAGAATTTCGGCCACGATGGCGTTGTGGACCATCGTCAGGCGCTTGGTCCGGTTGGCGGCCGGCAGCGTAGCCGACAGCGAGCTGAAATAAGCCCCGTACGGACAGCCCCGCATACACTTGTTTCTATACTGACACTGCGCCCGTCCCAGTTCGGTCTGGTGGGCCATCGGCTTGGTCAGGTGGGCAGCCCGGCCGATGGTGACGGGGCGGCCGAGTTTTTCCATGACTTTGGCCTTGAAGTGTTTTTCCGGGGCGGTCAGCGGCATGGCCGGCAGAAAGAAGCCGTCGGGCAGCACGTCGAGCCCTTCGCTCTGGCCGCTGATGCCGGCGAATTTTTCGACGTAGGTATACCAGGGCGCCAGGTCTTCATACCGGATGGGCCAGTCGACGGCGATCCCGTCTTTGGCGTTCGCCATGAAGTCCTCCTTGTTCAGCCGGTACGACTGTCGGCCCCAGAGCAGCGATTTCCCGCCGGTGTGGTAGGCCCGGATCCAGTCCATACCGCCCCGCTTTTCGATGTAGGGATTCTGCTTGTCGTTTTCAAACAGGTAGCGGTGCTCCTCGTTGGCGGTGTAGCCCGTCCGCATCCCGGCCCAGTACTCCTCGGCCGCCATGTTGTCGGGCCGGCCCCGGTGCAGAAAGTCCCAGGGGTCCTTGGTAGCGGTTTCGTAACCGGAAACGTGCGTGATTTCACGACCCCGTTCCAGACACAGGACCTTCAGGCCCTTTTCGGTCAGTTCTTTGGCGGCCCAGCCGCCGGATATGCCCGACCCCACGACGATGGCGTCGAAGGTCTGCTGTTGTTTCGAATCGATATTCAGGTTCATTGAGGGTTCATTCACAGGTTAGTAGACGACGGCTTTCTGACCGGGCTTCCATTTCACGGGTTCGAACCGCCCGGGAACGGGCTGGTAGTCGAAGTTCTGGGTAATGCCTTCCTTCGAGGTGAAGTAACCGAGCAGGGTCAGTTCCTTCATCAGCCGCCAGTAGGGCACGCCTTTGGCCTTTTTCGACATGGTGACGGCATCCACGTTGTCGCCCAGCTTCACGCTCTGGACCTGGTAGGCCTTCATCAGTTCCTTCGTCTGGGTTTCCACCTCACGGAGGGTAGCGACCTGCTGGTCTTTCGACTGCGCGAGGAAGCCGCGCTTTTCGAGATCGGTCACCCCTTCCAGGAAGCTTTCGTGTTCGGGAGCCTTGTAACAATCGTTGAGCATCATTTCAATGAAGGCGGGCACGCCGGCGTCTTTGGCTCCGGCGGTGTCGGTTCGGGGAATGATGTGTTCGGCAACTTCCGCCACGATCTGGCGCTGCGCATCGGTCAGACGGAAGGTGACCGGCAGAGGGGGAAGCGAAGCGGAGCCGGCCGGCTGGTCGGCGAAGGCCCGCAGGGTCGGGGCCGTCAGTACGCCACCCATGAGCAGGGCCACACGGGCCAGGGCTTCTCTACGGTTCATCATAGGGTTATGTTTGAAATACGAATTGCGGTTTAGCAATCAGAAAATTACTAGGAAAGGGCCAAAAAATAAAACAAATCAAACAAAACTTGCGGAGGATCGATACCAAAGCCCGGCCGGTGGTCCTTATCTTTGCCCCGGAATACCGTAAAGCTCAACACGATCTGACTATACGCAGGCATGGCAACAGCAGGCACCATCGAGGTCCGGGGGTTCCGGTTCGGCTACCGCATCGACGGGGAGGGAACACCGGTTCTGGTCATCGGCAGCTCCGTCTACTACCCCCGAACGTTCCAGGGCCGCCTTCACGACCGGTTGCAGCTCATTCACATCGACCACCGCGGCTTCGTGCCGCCCCCCTCCCCGGATCTGACGAACGAAGACTATCGGCTGGAGGTGCTTCTGGACGATTTCGAAGCGGTCCGGCAGGCGCTCGGGCTGGAAAAATTCATCGTGATGGGCCATTCGGGACACGCTTTCATGGCCCTCGAATATGCCAAAAAGTATCCGCAGTACGTCACGCATGTCGTACTGATCGCAGCCAGCCCCGATTTCAGTGAGGAAAGCCACCGACTGGCCGACGATTTTTTCGATCAGGAAGCCGACCCGGGCCGCAAAGCCGCCCTTGACCGGGAGATGGCCCGCATCCCGGATCTGATCGAAGCCGCCCCGGAACGACGGTTCGTGGCCTACTGCCTCGGCGCAGGCCCCCGCAGCTGGTACGAGGCCGATTTCGATGCGGCCGCCCTCTGGGAAGACGTGTACACCAACATGGCGATGATCGATTTTGCCTGGGGCGAAGTGTTTCGGGACATCGACATCACCACCGGACTCGAGCAATTCGACAAACCGGTTCTCCTGCTGCTCGGCCGCTACGACTTTCTGATCGGCCCGCCGTCCATGTGGGACCGGGTCCGCAGCCGGTTCCGAAACCTGAGCATCGAAGTCCTGGAGAAAAGCGCCCACACTCCGCAGCTGGAAGAATCCGAACGGTTCAACACCCTGCTGCTCCAGTGGCTGGAAACCACTCCGCCGGTTACTCTTTCGTAACCACCTCGTCGAGATTCAGCAGGACGTTGGCGGCCACCGTCAGGGCCGCCATCTCGGGGGTGGCTTCCGTGCAGGCCATCAGCTTCCGGGCCTCCTCCGGCTGCCGGCGGTATTGGGTTTCGGCCTTCCGGTACGTCGCCAGGAGAACGGCCAGCCGGGGGCCGGAGAGCGGCCGGTGCAGCAGCCGGCCGAAACCGGCCTGGAGCTGCTGCGCGGGCGTCCGGCCCTGCCGCAGCATCCATTCGCCCAGTTGGCGGGCGGCTTCCACATACACCGGGTCGTT
>NZ_QTJY01000002.1 GCF_003703975.1 Larkinella soli
AGCCATCAGGACCATCAAGAGGCACAGGAAGAAGATAACTTGTTCTTTCATAATCACTTGCCGAAAAATAGAACCTTTAATAAAGGCCGTTCCGAAGTTCCGTTGCCCTTGAAGCGGAACCTGACCTGCAAATTGCCTGCGGTCGAATCCAGCCGGGTACCCGGAAGCCGGCGGTGGGCCGATCCAAAATCGAGGACAAAGGTAGCCGTCTGCCATGGGGGTGTGAAATAGCCCTTTGGAGCTAATTTGTCAGGCAGACGGCCGGATTGGTGCCGGTTCCGTTTCGAATGGGAAGGACGATGACTTACCGGCGGATCGCCGTGTGGGGCAGAGAGGATAGCACCTGGATTCCATTCATACCATCCGATCACTTCCCCCTTCCGGCGGCTTTAAAAACCGGTGATCAGATCGACCAGGGCCTGAGGCCGCGAAAAGAAAGGGGAATGACTCGTGGACAGCGGCACGATCTGGCGGGTAGGCCTATTTTTGGCCATCTCCGTCATATCTCCATTTCGGGCTTCCGTACAGCGAATGTAATACTTAGGAATGACCCCGTACACCGCATCGCTGACCTGAACGGGCGTAGCCAGTGGGGCAACGGGCTGCCGGCCAAGGTTGGCTTTGGCAAACGCGATATCCCCGGCCGAACAGTCATGGTACAGAAAGTGGGCCACCGTAGCCGTATCCAGCCTGAAGGTGGTCTGGTCCTGGCTGAAGATGAAACTGTCCGCAAATGCGGGTTCTCCCGTAGGCAGGGGTGGTAAAAACGTGGCGGCCAGCGAAAATACCGATTCTCCGTTCTTGGGCAGGAAGGCATCCAGAAAAATCAGTTTCTCCACCTTGGCAGTGCCCAGCCGCTCAGCCGCCTGAGCAATCGTCACCCCGCCCGAAGAATGCCCCACCAGAATCACAGGGCCGGCCTGGGCCTGAGCCATGGCCACTACCTTGTGCACATAATCTTCCAGGGTAACGGTTTCGGCCGGGGTCTGGTCGTCGCCATGGCCCGGCAGGTCGATGGCCTGCACCCGGTGGCCCCGGGCCTGAATAAGGGGCACGACCTTCTTCCAGGCCCATGCCCCGTGGGCGGCTCCATGGACCAGCAGGTACGTTTTGGGGGCACCCGATTTCGGGCTTTCACGAGCATCTTTACAGGCGATCAGCAGAATCAGGAAAAATAGGATCTCAGTGGCCCAAATGGGCAGAACTATGGTTTTCATCAGTTTAAAATCTAAGAATTGATTCAATACACAGGCTCCTGGTCAGACAGCCCTCGATAGGGTTTGGCGGACTGGAAAGCGGGAAACGATTTCCTGGATATAGTACTCACAGAGTTGATTCGGGTCGTACCGGGCAAATTCCTGCCGCAGCCGTGCGCCATTCTCCCGGTACACCGGATTCCGCCAGATTTCGTGGGCGCCCTGCCGGATCTGCCGGGGGCTGGGCGTCTCCGTACCCAGATTGACGCCGAGCTTGAAATAACCGATGCGGGCTACAATTTCATTTTTTCCTTCGTGCTTGCCGGCCGCCAGGATGGGTACGCCGTAGTTCAGGCTCAGCAGGACACTTCCATAACCTCCGCAGCTGACAAACAGATCGGTATGCGGCAGGGTGGCCGCATAGTCGATAAAGTCGGCGATGATGATATTGGCCTGCCGGTATCGGGCCTGCAATGCCTCCGTGTGCTGCCCCCCGGTGGCCACCAGCAGCAAATACGGCTCGTCTTTGAAGGCTTCCAGCGAGGGTATAATTAGCTTCTGCGGGTCTTTATTATCGACCGTTCCCTGGGAAATCAGCACCACTTTCTGATACCGGCGGGCCTGTTCGGCGTAGGGAAAGGCAGGGGTAGCCGTCTTCCGGTAAGGCAGCAGCGGTCCCACGAACCGCACCTTCGGACTCAGGTCCCGGCGAACATATTCAAAGCCGGGAACCCCACTCTGCAGGTACAGCGCCGGGTAGCGCGGCAGCATGTCCAGAATCGTATCGGTCATGGACGGTAACCCATAGGGGCGAATCAGTTCATTGTAGTAGGCCCTACTGTCGGCAAAAATCAGCCGGGGGAAGATCAGCCGAAGCAGGGCGTCACGCATTCGAATCAGCGGACCATGGCCCGGGGTTAGCCCTAAGGTGGCCGGAGGCAAATCGCGGGAGGTTTCCGTCAGGGGGGCAATGCCCAGCACGATGGCCGGTTTATGCAGCACCTCCTGAATCAGATGAAAGGCCAGGAAGCCCGAATCACACAGCAGCACGTCGAAGTCGAACGTACCCTGGAGTTGTTTCACATCGGTCAGATTCCCAGGGACGTTGCTCAAAAACAAATGCCGGATGTCAAATTTGATCCGGGCCAGGGCCCCCTGAATCTTCAGCCGTTCGGGCAGCAACTCATTGAGGTTATTCTGGTGGATCTCCCGGGCTGCCTGAAAGGGGTAGAACGGAAGGCCCAGGTCCGCGACCCGCCTTTTATAGCGAGCCCCCGTGTACCACCGGACATCGTGTCCCTGCTGTTTAAGGTACATGGCCAGGCCGGTCAGGGGATTGAAATGCCCATCGGCGGGCACGGTGGCCATCAGGATTTTGTATTTGGGTGTGGTTTTCATCGTATCAGGGGTAAAACCGGGTTCGGTTTCTATGATCCGGTTGATAATCAGTCACAAAAGCGTCTGGTGTTTTGGGTGGCCGCTGGATTGTACCGAACCCGTCGTCCGGCCGATGCAATGCCCCAGCAAGGCCCAGATCAGGCCCCACAACCCAATTAACAGACGGGGAGGATGGCCGGTGATCACCAGCACCGGAAACATGACGGCGAAAGGATAGAGTCCCGTCAGCAGGGGTACCCAGCGTTGCCTGCCCCGCCAGACCCCCGCCCGCAGGACGACGAGGCCCACGAGCACCATGCCCACCGCGTTCAAAATAGCGCCCAATTGGGGCAGCGGAAGCGGCAGCAGCGTCATTACCGTCGGAGTAGGCAGCAAGGCCGTTGCGCCATAACACAGTTGGCCTGCCAGCGGAATAACCAGCAGCATTTTGCCGGAGGGGGATCGGCCCAGGGCGTCCGACATCAGTAAGCCATGGAGGCCGCCGACAAATCCTGCCTGGGAGAGAAAAAACAGCGACCGCAGCAGGTAGTCATGCTGTTCAAAAAAAAGCCGGAGGTCGGCCGGGAAGTCCTTGACGGCTCCCATGGTGCAAAGGCTCACGGTAAATAATAGGCCTCCGACGGTGCAGGCAACACCCAGTTTTGAAAGGATTGATTGTTTTGTTTTCATGATGATTCAAAGGGATGTGTGGATAAACCGGCCATGGGCAGGCCTGCCGGGAAGGCCGTAAATTGACTGATTTCGAGGAAAAGCCCCCCGGTGGCCCCCAACCAGCGCACGCCAGCCGGGGGCTTCGATTATTACGGTTATCTATATACGTTAACCGGAAAATTCTTTCACAGACCCATCCCCGGGGCCTGGTTCGGGAAGGGAGCCGGTTCGCGGCCTATTCGATTTCGGTTAAGATCTTTACCAGGCTTTCCGGCATGGAAAGGAAAGGAGAATGGCCGCCGGCCAGCTTGTACACTTTCTTACAAGGCACCCGGGTCGACAGGAAGGTCTTGTCCATGTCCTTACTTTGGGTGCAAAGAATGAAGTATTTCGGGACCACACCGTACCGCTCCTCCGTCAAACGAAGCGGAGTAGCCAGCGGAGCGATCGGTTCTGAGGAAAGCCGGGCTACGGCAAACTGTTGATCTTCCCGGGAGCAATCGTGATAGAACAGCCCGGCCGCCAGGGCCGGATTCACGAAATTGGTCTGATGATCCTCCGCTGTCAGAATCCCCTCGACCAGCGTAGGATGGCCGTCGGTACCGGGCGGCAACTGCTTCAGGGTAGCCTCGACCAGAGAGAACAGCGAGTCACCGTCTCGGGGCAGGAAAGCATCCAGGTAAATGAGGGCCGCAATCTTCTTTGGGCCTATCTTCTCGGCGGCCTGGGAAATGACGATACCCGCCATCGAATGCCCGACTAAAATGACCGGACCTTCCTGCTCCCGGGTGAGGTGTACGACCGCATCGACGTAATCCTCCAAACACACCGTAGAGGCCGGTTCGGTACGGGCTCCGTGGGCCGGCAGATCGAGGGCAATGGCCCGGTGGCCCCCGGCCTCGAGCAATGGAATTACTTTATGCCAGCACCAGGCTCCGTGCCAGGCTCCGTGGATCAGCAGGTACGTTTTCCCTGATCCGAAAAAATTACTGTTTGTCATAGATCGATAAAATTGGAGTGGACAATCGATTCATGCCGAAGGGGCATGAATCACGCCACAAAATTGCAGGAGATCGAACAATGAAAGGTGGTAAAAAAAGGACATTGTTAAGCCACCAGCAAAGACGACTCTGCCCGGCTTTTATAAAGCTCCTGGGTAAGGCCGAGCTTTCGCTCCGGCGACCGGCTTTCCAGAAGGTGAAATTCGGTGGGCGTAGACCGGGTAAACTCTTTGTAATCTTTGACCAGGTGCTGGTAATCGTAGTAGCCGCAGTCATAGGCAATCTGCAGCCAGTCCCGATCAGGGAAAGCGTTCCGGGTATGAAAGGCTTTGGTGAAGCGAATGATTCTCAGATAGGCTTTCGGATTCAGGCCCGTTCGCTCGTAGAACTTTCGGGTAAACTGCTTGGGAGACAGGCAGGACTCATCGGCCAGCCGGTCAATCGACGCGTTGCCGCCGGATTGGATCATCCACTGGCTTACGGTATCGAGCCGGTGCCCCTCTCTGGGGGCCCGAAGGATCAGGGAACTGACGAACCGGTCGGCAATGACGACCATCTGCTCGTAGCTGGCGGCCTGTTGCAATTGCTCCAGGATCAGCAGAATCCGGCTTGAAAAGATCACCTCCGCGTCCAGGTATCGATCCGTAAGCTCGAAGGCGGAAATTCCGGTGAGTCGAAACAAGGCGGTGGGCTGAAAAGCAATGTTGAAGGTCATGAAATCCCGACCCATCAGATATCGATTGATCACCGAAGTCTGCTGGCCGGCCAGAACCACCGGATAGCGATAGTCTTTTTTGGGAGCGTCGCCCACCTGGATTAGCTCCCGTTCGCGAAGAAAGAAATGAAGACAGACTTCGGGCCTGGGCGAATACGCTTTCAGGATCGGTTCCGGCGCGTTCACGAATCCGAAATGAACGATCCGGTAGCATTGCACAAACTCGCTCAGCGAAGGATGGGGAGCAATATCTTTCAGAATCATGCCGGGTGTCGGATAGGCCGTGCAGAATCGTTACGATCCGGAAACAGCTTGTTTTTCAGCCACTAAGGTACAAGGCATTACCGCCCTGGCCAATAGTCCTTTTCTACTATTTGTTGGCGGAGATCCAGGTCTTCCGAAGTTTACAACTACCTAAGAACCAGTTTATCCAGAAACCAGGTATTTTCCTTTACGACTCTTCCCGCACCTCATTTCGGTCAAGCCGACCGTCGCAGCCTGAACCGGGATCAGGGGAGTGACCCGGCAGGTGGATGGAATTCGTCCCGAGCTGAATCAACAGGAAGCGACTATCTATGGTTGGGTCAGCGGCTTTTCCCCCATCATAAGAAAGGTAAGCGGTAATATTTTTTTAAGTGGAAATTCTAAAGTGGCTGCGGAATGGCCAGCGGTTAACGAGTCATCAGGCCGGGCAGCAAGTTGAAGACGATATCGATAAGTCCTTTTTCAGCATTCTTTATAAGGGATGGCAAGTAGCCTGAAATCTCCACCAACTGGCTGGTGAACCTGGTATTCGGTCGCTGTGATAAATGACACGACAGCCCTGCCGCCGGTCGTTAAAGCGCTCAAGCGTGGTCGGGATGAAACGAAAGCAGGAAAACTTTTGAATGTTGTGGTCGGGGCCTTTGTTGCGGTGATGATAGTGGTAACGGCTGTGCAGTACAGGAAATAAAAAGCCCCTCGGGGTGAGGGGCTGCCAGGTTTTAATTTTATTTACTCCCATTTAAGGTTTCACCACCTTAAGTGTTACCGACTTTGAACCACTGACTGTTCGCAGGAAGAGTAGACCGGAAGCGACGCCTTTTAAGGGGATGTGTTGCTGCTCAACGGAACCGGCCTGTTCCACCAACTGCTCAGTGAGCAAGCGGCCCTCCGTGTTGATCAGTTGAAAACGCAGAGGCTGCCCCTTAGCTCCGCGTACCTCTACCTGCACTTGCTGATAGACGGGATTCCCCAGCACCGTCACCTGAAGTTCCGGTCCGGTTTCTGCCGACAACCGGGCTGCGGGCGCACATTGGAGCGGCTTAGGCGATCCCTTAAGGGTATAAGTGCTGCCCAGTACTTTCGCGCTAATCTGCCGACGGACATTGTCCTTCAAACCCACCGGCGTGGTGAAATTGTACGCATGCACCCCGTTGCCCTTGCCCGCATTCCTCAAGTCGTCGCGGTAGATGTTGGCTTCCGTGGTCCCGATGGCGACGCCGTCGGCGAAAAACTGCACCGTCAGCGGGGTATTTGGTTTGTTGCGGTCCCAGACCCAGCCCCGAATCGAACCGCATTCGACCTTATCGAGAAAGCCTTCAAAGTTGCCCGTCACCGCCGGCGGGGTGGAAGAACCCGGCGCTACGACCAGCGTCAAACCCACCGAAGCGGTTTTCTGACCATCACTGCCGCTGTAGCTCAGGAGAAAGGTGCCTTCCGTTGTGGGAGAGCCGCTGATGGTGCGGGAAGCGGCTGTAAATTGAAGCCCGCCCGGCAACCCGGTCAGTGCATACGTCAGGGGCTGGCCTTCGGGATCGGTGAAGGTCGGTAGCGTGGTAGTGAAGTCCACGCCCACGGTTGCCGACAGCGGCCCGGTTGTCGGGCCGACGGGTGGCTGATTAACCACCGTGTTGCTAACCGGACACGTCAACTTAATGGGGGAACCTTTCAGGATGTAGTCGGTCCCCTGGACTTTGGCCGAAATGCGCAGTTCCGAGCCGGTTTTGGCTGCTTCAGGCGTGGGGAAGATATACCCGTGTTCGCCGTTGCCTTTTCCTGCCTCCTTCAGGTCCTGGCGGAAGTTTTTGGCTTCGGTCGTTCCGATGGAGGTGTTTTCGGCGAAAAATTCGACGGTTAACGGCGTGTTGGGTCGGTTTCGGTCCCAGACCCAGCCGCGCATTTCCTGGCAATTGACGGTCGTTAAAAACCCTTCGAAATTACCGGTTGTCACCGGCGGTGCCGTCACCGTGACGGTGGCACTGGCGGGCGGACTGACGCAGCTTCCCACCTGACAAACTGCCGAATAGACAAAAACGCCCGTGGCGGAGGTCGGTACACTGACGCCCCCGGTTCCGGTGGTACTGCCGGGCCCCGTCCACTGCAAGGTGCCTGAACAATTGGTAGCGTTTAAGGAAACCGCCGGGGCTCCCTGGGTGACGGATACGCTGGTGGACCCACCGGCCGACCAGTTAGGGGCTGCCAGAGCGGTTTGGGAACTCACCACCGTAACGGCCGTGGCTGAACCGCCGGAATTGGTAGCCGTTACCGTATAACTGCCGGGTAGATTGACCGTTGTGGAGGGATTACCAGAACCGCTGGAAATCGTACCGTTGGGCCCCTTAATGGTATAACTAACGCCCGTTGCCGTAGTGGCTGCCGTTAAGGTAACCACCGTTTTGGAGCAGGTTAGTGGGCCGTCGTTCCGGAACGTCAGGTCGGTGGGCGGGGGTACGCTGACATCCAGCACAGTCACGTTGACCGTGGAGGCAATGCTGGTGCAGCCGCCGGTGGTGCAGGTGGCCAGATAGGTGACGGTGCCGGCCTGATCGGTGGCTACGGGGATGATGGAACCCTGGCCGCTGGTGCCGTTGGTGGCGCTCCAGTTGACGGTTCCTCCGCAGTATTTCCCCTGGAGATTGATGTCGGAAGCGCCTTTGGTCACGGTGAGGGAGGTGGCTCCGGTGGTGGTTTGCAGATAAACATTGGGGTTGGATTCATCCACCCCGATATCGATCCTTCCGTTGTTCAGGCGGTCGGCCAGACCGGGCAGATTCGCCAGATCGGGCCAGCGCTGGAGGAGGGTGTTGTCGCCCCGGTCTGAAAACATCGTGTTGCAGGAACTCGTTTCAGGGGAGCCGTTTGCCAGGTTGAGCAGGTGCCGGCCCGGATCGGTCGGCCCGCCGTATACGAAAGGTTCACCCGGGCTATAGCCCTGTCCGGGTTGCGGATCGATATCGACATCATGATCCGGAATACCGCTTCCGAAAATGGAGTGTGAGAGCGTTACGCCCTCCGTAAAACCGACCGGCCAGCCGGTCTGGGCAGAATAAACCGAGTTCGCGAATCGATTCAGATAACAGTTCACCAGTTCCGATCGGCCCCCACCGAACACGTTGGCGAGGATATAAAAGGGGCCGTTGGGCGAGGGAACATTCGGAAACGCCCCGCAATTTTCCAATCTGCAATTGACGACCCGGGTGGTCGAAGCGGCATTTCCGGCATTGATCATTAAGGCACAGACTACCCCCCAGTCAAAGGCAGGAGTCACGGAAAGGGGAAATATCCGGAGGTTAGAAAAATGGCAATTATAAAAGACCAGATCGGCATCTCCCGAATTTCGGCCGATATTTAAAACGGCTCCTGTCATGGTGTAATCCCCATAGGACGGACTCAATAGGCACTGTACCATGCGCAAATTGGCCTGGGCTCCGGGTCCATAGGCAAAGTTGGTTACCATGCCCCCCACGAAGCTGCTGCCGGCTACGTCTACCGTACAATGGGTAACGGTCGGTTTCGAGCTCCCGTTATAGGCGAAATTCATAACGGCATTTCCGAACTGGAGCAGCCCGGCGGCATTGATTTCGGTCTCTCCGATACCAAACACATCTGTGATGGCCGTGGGCTTGATATTACCAGGAATTCCGGGTCCCCCTGCATTGGGATCGTAATAAGGCTCTCCGGTAATGACGTGGTCGGTATAGGCACCCACCAGATGAAATCCATCCACCAGCGTTTCTTCATCGGCATTGAAGAAGGCAACCACATAATGATTGTAACTGGAAGTCCGCAGGCGGCTTATCCCTCCGCTCCGGGACTCTATGTTGTCTTCGTGTCCGGCAAACCCGCCAAAGACCTTTACTCCGCTCGAAACGATGAAACACATTGAGCCTACTTCTTTCAGCTTTTCAAACGTAGGATTTGCCAGATCGCTCACCCTAAAGGGCCAGTAAACGCCTTCCTTCACCCAGACCTGATCGCCGGCTTTTGCCTTCTTTAAAGCCGTCATCATCGAGGTAGTCGTACTCCAGGACTGTCCGTCGTTCACCGCTGAACTGTCCGGGCTCACATACCAGGTCTTGCCCTGGGCAAGGGCCGCGAACGAACCAAGCCATAACAGGCCCAGCAGAAGCCAGCCCCGACCCCGTTGGGACTGACCAAACCGTACATGTGTTGTCATAAAATTGGACTGATTAGTGGAGCGGACGAAGCCGCAGGTTAACTTCCCAAAGGTCAATTCAGGCCGGGAGACGGGCTATCAATTATCTCCCAAAGGCTATAAACCTGATCCCATTTTGTTTTTTACGGGGCAAATCGGGAATTCTGGGAGGAATTTGATAGCCTTTGGGAGAAATTTGATAGACCCTTCTTGGTAAAGCGGCCAACTTTGTGCCCATCTTCCTGCGGCACTCCATGGATCTGGGCTTCAGGAACGAAGACAAATTATCTCAAATCGAACCATTACTAAACCAACCCGATTATGGCACTTCGATTAGGCGACACAGCTCCCGATTTTACCGCAGAAACCACCGGGGGGACCATTCACTTTCACGAATGGCTTGGAAATTCCTGGGGAATGATCTTCTCGCACCCTGCCGATTTTACACCCGTCTGCACCACGGAATTAGGACGTACGGCTTCCCTGAAGGAGGAATTTGACAGGCGGGGTGTCAAGGTCATCGCCGTCAGCGTTGATCCGCTCGAATCGCATTCCGAGTGGATCAGGGATATCAATGAAACGCAGCAAACCACCGTCAACTTTCCGCTGATTGCCGACCCGGACCGCACCGTGGCCGAACTCTACGACATGATTCATCCGAACGCCAGTGAGAAAGCCACCGTGCGATCGGTATTCGTCATTGGTCCCGACAAGAAAATCAAGCTGACGCTGACGTACCCGGCCTCAACGGGTCGCAATTTCAATGAGCTTCTGCGCGTGATCGACTCCCTGCAGCTGACGGCTTCCTATCAGGTCGCGACGCCCGCCGACTGGCAAGCCGGTCAGGATTGCATTGTGGTACCCGCCGTCAGTACGGAAGAGGCCATGAAGAAATTTCCCAAAGGCGTCACGGTCGTCAAACCGTACCTGCGCACTACCCCTCAGCCGAATTTGTAAACGGCGGTTTGCGAGTTCGGGAAGCCGCAAACTCGGTTGGCGTCTGTTGGTAGAGTTCCCGAAAGCATTTGGTGAAGTAAGCCGGGCTTTCGAAACCGACCCGGTAAGCCGTCTCGGAGCTGTTGTAGCCCTGTTCCAAGTAATTCGTCGCCCGTTTGAGCCGGTAGGTTCGAATCAGTTCACTGGCCGACATGCCGGTTAGGGCCTTCAGTTTACGGTGCAGACTCATCCGGCTCATCCGGGCCAGTTTGATGAGCTGGTCGGCCCCGAAACTGGAGTCGTCGAGGTGGTTTTCAATCAGTCCGTAAATGGTATCAATAAAAGGGTCGGTCGTTTCGGAGGCCGACTCGGTTAACAACGGTTCCGGGTGAATGAGCGTGGCCCGAATCCACTCGCGCAGCTTCCGGCGCTGTTCCAGCAGGTTCCGGACCCGCAGCTGCAGCTCCTGGAGGTGAAACGGTTTCGTGATGTAGTCATCAGCCCCCAGTTTCAGGCCCGTAATCCGACTGTCGTGTGAGGATTTGGCCGTTAGTAGAACGACAGGGATGTGGCTGGTTCGCTGGTCGCTTTTCAGGTTCTGGCAGAAGGTATAGCCATCCATTACCGGCATCAGCACATCGCTGATGATCAGATCAGGAATCAACTGAACGGCCTTTTCAAGTCCATCGGCTCCGTGGGCGGCCCGATGAACCTGATAACCGTCGGGTAAACTATCGATGATGAATTCGGCCAGTTCGTCATTGTCTTCCACCAGCAGGAGAATGGGCTCCTCTTCCGAACGGTTTTCAATAGGGTCCAAAACCGGCTTCTGGGAGGAGTTCAGGTCTTTATTGAAAGAAAGAGCCGGGCGATACGGAAGTTGGACGGTAAACGTGGTTCCGCCACCGACCTCACTGACCACGTCGATCCGGCCTTTCTGAAGTTCAACCAGTTCTTTAACCAGCGCCAGGCCGATGCCGGTGCCTTCCTGCCGGCGGGTGCTGGAATCGTCGACCTGATAAAACCGGTCGAAAATGTAGGGCAGTTTGTCGGCGGGAATGCCTATACCCGTATCGGCCACGGTCAACGTCACCGCCGGCGCCAGTCCGACGGTGATGGCGCCACCCGCCGGGGTAAACTTCAGGGCGTTCATAATCAGGTTGTACGCAATTCGTTCCAGCTTATGGACGTCGAAAAAATACTCGTCGTGGAGATCGGCACTTTCGAACCGCAGCTGAATCGATTTGGCCTCGGCCTGGGGGGCAAACGACTGCACGATCTGTTCGATGAGAAAAACCGGGTTGCCCCGCGCTTCTTCCACCTGTACTGCCTGCGCATCCAGCCTGGTGAGATCCATCAGTTGATTGACCAGTCCCAGCAGTTGATGCGCATTCCGGTGGATGGTGGCCACCCGGCGCAGGTTTTCGGGATCGTTCAGGGTTTGGCTCAATTGTTCGGCCGGGGCCAGAATCAACGTCAACGGGGTTCGGAATTCATGGGTTATATTCGAAAAAAACCGCGTTTTCATCTCATCGACGGTTTTGAGTTGTTCCGCTTCTTTTTGTTTGAGATACGCGCGAAACAAGGCAACGGCAATACCGCCGATCGTCAGGGTATAAAAGAGATAAGCCCACCACGTCGCCCAGAAAGGCGGGTGAATCGTGATCGTCATCGTGCGAATGTGCGTGCTCCAGACGCCCGATGTATTGGAACCGTTTAAGTTGAGTGCGTAGGTTCCCGGACTCAGGTTCGTGTAAATGGCTTCGGGTCGCTCGGCGATGATCCAGTCTTTGTCGATTCCCTCGAGCTGGTAGCGATAGCGTAACCGGTCGTGGCTGTTGTATTGCAGGGCGGCAAACTCCACCGTCAGAAAGTTCTGATCGTAGGGCAGATCCAGGTGCTGAACCAACTGAACGGGAATCGAATCAATTGGCGATCCGGGCCCAGGTTCAACCCGCCGGTTGTTGATTTGTATCCCCGTAACTTCGATCTGCGGTTGGTAGGTGTCATCCCTGATCTGGCTGGGATAAAAATCAATCGTGCCTGCCATGCCGCCCAGAATGATCCGATCGTCCGGCAAGTGAAGAAAATGAAACCGGTTGAACTCGTCGCCCGGCAGTCCGTCTTCGTGGGTAAAGGTCCGTGTCCGGAACGTCCGGCGGTTCAGGCGGCACAGGCCCTGATTGGTGGCCACCCACAGGTTTCCCCGTTGATCGGGAATGGCGGCATAAATCACATTGTTTGGTAAACCGTCCCGTTTGGCCAGCCGTCGGCAGGTACCCGTGCGTTTGTCAAACCGGCAAAGCCCGCTCCCGTAGGTGCCAATCCAGAGAACGTGGTGATCGGCGGGATCCGCAAACAGGCATAACAACTTATCACTGCTCAGGGACCCCGGTTGTTGCGGGTTGTGGGCAAACTGCCGGATCTGCCCGGTGGCTCGATCGACCCGGTACAACCCGTCGGTTGCCGTTGCTAACCAGGCGGCCTGCTCATCGACTACCATTTGCAGAATCTTAGCCTGGATTTTCGGTCCGAGTGGATGCGGAAACAACTTCCATTCGCCTTGCTCAAACCACCGGAGTTCCAGCGCATGGACACACCAGACCCGGCCGGACGGATCGGTTGCCAGGGGGGCCAGTTTCTCTTCCCAACCAAGATGCCCTTTGAAGGGAAATGAAACAGGTTTCAGTTGTTTGGTCGCCAGATCGATCTGATAAAACGGCACATCCGTAACGTTATACCAGAGCTTACCGGCCCCGTCGACTGTATACCGAAAATTATAAGACCATTGCCCCTCCCCAGGCGGATAATAGGGAGTCCGATCGGCGGGTAGGCCCAGGTGCCGTCTCAACAAATCATTCCCAAAATCAGATGCATAAGGCCGGGCGTGGAATAAGCCGGTTTTGAGGTTGTATTTCCGGACGCCTTGCCCGTTTGTGCCAATCCAGAGCACATCGGATCGATCAACAAACAGGCTTTGGGAACGGTCGATCTCTTTCGGCTCAATGACTAACTGGGGGCCCTCTTGTTCATTAAACCGAAAGACCAGGTTGTTCTGATCAAAATAATCATTTCCCTGACTGTCGGAGGTGGCGTGGGAACCGTACCACCAGGCGCCCGGATCAGCGACCACCGGTAGCGGAAACGAGCGAAACTGCCCGGTTTGGGGCCGAAAAACCGTCGCATGTTGTTTGGACAGAATCAGTAGATCGCCATTCCGACGCAGGTGCAGTCCTTTGAGATCATTGTCAGGGATGGAATTCGGATTGCCGGGCTGATGTCGGTAATGCGTAAATTGGCCCGTTCGCTCCTCAAACCGATCCAGTCCATCGCTCGTAGCCAGCCAGATGGTTCCCTGCCGGTCCTGAACGATTGCTTGAATGGTGTCATTTCCAAGCGATTGAGGTTGGTCGGGCCGATGATGGAACCGGCGGACGGTATTCTTCGCCCGATCGACCAGGGCTAAGCCACCCTGGCGGAACGAGAGCCACAGACGATTCTGCCGATCCGGGAACGAATAGTGCAGGGTATCACGACCAAAATGGCGCTGGTAAAAAGGCTGACGCGTGTAATTGATGAATTTTTCCCGTTGCGGATCGAAAAGATCGATTTCGCCCTGATCGTCACTGATCCAGAGTTGGCCCTGCTGATCCAGTTTTAAATCAACCAACGCGGACGATGACAACGATGGTTTCCCATCTGCCGTAGGCTGAAAAACAGTGAATCGCTGTCCATCGTAACGGCAAAGGCCGTCGCGGGTAGCCATCCAGATAAATCCCTGGTGGTCCTGAACAATGGAGGGGACAAAAGCCTGGGGCAGTCCCTGCCGGTCAGTAAGGATTTCTGGGGGTGGTAAATAGGAAGATTGCGCGACCAGACCCCCTGAATTCCCAAGCAGAAAAGCCAGGCATACACCAACTAGATACAGCTCTTTCAGACGATCGACACCAGCCATTAAATTTTTCTAGAAATAGAACAACGAAACGTTGCTAAAATACCAGAAAAATAAATAGTTGCCCATATTTGCGTAGGTGAACGTCTGAACTTGTATTACTTTGAATATACACATAGCCATTTTGGCAATCTAGAAAACAAATGGGGGAAGTGCCAAGATAAGTTTGGTTGAAGTTTTTCCTGTCTTAGCCCCCTAAATGGTTGGACAAAATTGTAAACACAGGCAGTTCACCGCTGCGATTTAGTCCTTTAATTTAGGAATCATGCGTAATTCACGAAGAACGTTCACCCGCGCAGCGGCCGCCCGGAAGATCGGTATTCCAACGTTCAGGAATCGCTTCGAGACGGGCATTCCGGAATTTGTCGGAAGGATACTAACACGGGCCACCCCGCTTTCTGCTCCCTGTTGAAGAAGTGGCGATGGAAATACCTGACGAAAAGAAAAGCAGAACTGAAAGGTTTGTATCCACGGGTGGATCCCTATCTGCAACTGGAGAAAAAGTATGGCATCAGTAAAGCCATGATAAATCGGTGTGTGCTAAAGTATCAAGCGCAATAACAGGCTAAACTAAAAGACGTGGGCTTATCTTCAGATCCCATGAAGCCCAAACCCAATCAACCGCCCAGTCTGGAGCCTCAGGCTGGCCTGATTTATAGTTCATTACGCTCCCATAGCAGTTGTGACATGCTGACCCCACAGCAAGCCCATCAGCAAAGGGGCGATTTGCGAAGACGCTGGAAGAATTACTATAAGAAAGGGGAAATAGACCTGGAAGTTGCCAACTGACTTTTAGTTGAGATACTGTAAACAGATGGTAGGATTACAAGCATGAACTAATAAATTCACTTCGAAACCGTAAACTTATTTTAGGACGCCCAAAGCCAAAGTCCCCATCCGTGGAGAGACTACCTATCGATACGAATGATGGATTAAGCTATATAGTAAATCAAGTATTTATACGCTACCATAAATTACCGGCAACACGTAAATTTATTTCATAATCATCTCCTGATTTTAGGGCGCTGTTGGCTTCCGGGTACCTTACGGTACCTTTCGTTTCCTGCTGCCGAGAAAAGGTCGGCTTCTTTCCGTGGGTTCGAACCCCTGATCCATCCTTTTTTACGGCACCATAGGTCTGCTTTTTCTTCTCTCGGCGTTCCGGTAAAAACGAGTTTGCCGGCATCTGCTCTTTCTGTCTACTTCAAGATCGTTTGGTTCTTTTTTGTCCTTCCTCTTAAAACGAATGATTATGAAATCACTTGTGAACAAGCACCTATTTGGTGCTCAACGGTGGATTGTCCTTCTATTAATCGGTGTGTTGTCTCGTTGCCAGCTGGCAGATCATGGGGTACCCAAGCCTGGCGAGGAAAGTGCGGATCTGGTGTACGGCTGGTATAAATTTATGACTAAACTCCAATTGCCCGTCTCTCCTCAGCCGGTGGTATTCATCCAAAACCGAGCCTTTGCCTACATTGGCATCGGCCTCTATGAATCCATCCAGCCCGGCATTAAAAACGCTACCAGTTTATCCAAAATGCTGTATCAAATGCCCGATATGCCCCAGGCCGACTTGTCCAAAGACTATCTGTGGAATGCCTCAGCCAACGCTGCCCTGGCAAGTATGTTTAGACTGTTCCTGGGCAGTTTGACCACGGTCAATAAGGCCAGTATCGATTCGATGGAAGCGGTGAATTATAACCGTCTCCGGTTAACGACCTCCGAGGAGGTGCTTCAACGCTCGCAAGCCTTTGGCCGTTCGGTGGCTACGGCGATCTACAACTGGTCAACGACCGATAACTTCATATTAACCAGTGAAGGGTATACACCGCTGAACGAGCCCTGGGCCTGGGTGCCGACTCCGCCTAACTTCGCTGCACCGGTTGGGGCCAATTTACAGTCCTCCAGACCTTTCTTAGCCTACAGCCTCACCGCCACGGCCCCTGCGTTACCCATCCCGTACTCGGAAGACCCCTCCTCTGAATTTTATAAAGCGGCAAAGGAGGTGTACGACCTTGGCGTCACCTTAACGGACGAGCAAAAAGCGATCGCCAACTGGTGGGCCGATGCCGGTGGTTCAGGGGTAGGCGTGCCTGCTCCCTACCATATCCTATCGATTGTCACCCGGGTCCTTGAAGATCGGCATGCTGGGCTTTGGAAGGCCGTAGAAGTGTATGCCAAAACAGGGATAGCGATCAAAGATGGACCGATCACTACTTTCAGAGCCAAATACCAGTATAACCTGCTGAGACCCATTACTTACATCCGGCGACACCTGGATGCCAACTGGCTCTCTTATCTGGTCAATCCTCCCTATCCGGATTATCCCTCCGGGCTAATCAGCAACTATGGCCCGGTTGTTCAGGTATTAATTCGGGAGTTTGGTGATATTCCAGTAACGGATGATGCATATGCGTGGCGGGGTTTACCGGCCCGCCAGTTTAACTCGCTATCCGACTTGCTGGCCCAGGCCGCCGTTTCCAGAGTTTACGCCGGCATTCACTACCGATCCACCCAGAATGCCTCCATAGAGATAGGAAAAAAATTAGGCGATGAGATAGCAAAGCTTCGCCTGGTAGGCCCGTAGTATAAAAACCCATCCAATCCCACTAAGTGGTTTATACGTTGGTTCTGAAAAAACGTATGGCGCTAATTAGTCAGCGCCATACGTTCAATTATGCATTGAAAGGCAGGCACCTATGCACTTGGTAGTTATGGTGAAATTTGTTCATTTCAATAATAATACAAACCTTAAGCCGACGCTAACTTCAGAGTTAGCTTATGAAAGTTCAACAGCCCTCACAGTTCACTGGGAAATCTAACCCCAAATGAAGTCGGAATCCAGGTGAAAAAGGAAGGAAAATACAAACCCGATTTTCCAGCTTTGACAGTCCAAGATTTAGGCTAAGTTCATCCTTCACCCTCAACTACAGGCGCTGAAGCGCCTGTTTCGCTCGCTCACACAAGCGCATCGGCTTATCAAACCTCTATAACCATCTCTAAAAAAGCATAACTTAAGCTTTTGCCATGCGTATCCATAGTAAGTGAAGTTGTAACACCACCCGTCAATGCCTGCTGGCAGATAAACTGAAGGGCAGGTAAGTTCGGCAATTCGTATCGCACAATTTCCCCGTCAACAATAGATTGGAAGTGTTCCTTGACGGCTTTTGCCGTAACCTGTTCGCACAGAAGTGCATAATCTTTTACCTGAAAAGGAATCAGCGAGAGGGTCAGCGTATTTCCTTTGTCACCCGCCCGGCTGTGGGCGATATCGTAAAGCTTGATTTTCATATTTGGAAGACCGTTACCTGAGGAATGATTTGATGGCGACCGATGAGCGTCGATACAATGCCGACCACTTCATGTACGTATTTCCGTGCTCCTCCCCCGCCGGCGGGACCGTTGGTATAGAGCGCTTCTACTTCTTCGCCTATTAAAGCAGCCTGTTGGGCAGTGGAAGCACGAGCGGCTATCCGTAGTCGGATTTCGTACGGATCCTGATAAGCGCCAAAAATGGTTCGATGCACCGACGTACTGCCTATATAATCGATGCGAAAATCAGTAAAATGATCCTGTAACCGTTCCTGTATAATGGATCCGGCCAGTTTAGCCCGGCCCAGTGCGTTCGAGCCGGCGTATGAAATTTCGCCTTCTCCGATAAAACCGGCATCGTAGCCCACGCTTACCTTGTACGTGTCAGGGCGAGGCTGGCCCCGTCCGCCCGTCGCTTTCACCTGATTGGGGCCGGTTTCTTCCAAACGTACCTGCGTAAAATCGGCTACTACATCCGGGGTGATGTACCGGCCCGGATCCATCACTTCGTATAAGAGTTGCTCTTTAGCCGTAGCAGTGGTCAACAAGCCTCCCGTTCCTGCAACTTTACCAAATACAGCGGTCCCATCGGACGTGACATCCGCAAATGGATGGCCCAGATGCGCCAGATCAGCTACGTCTTTTCTGCCGGGATCAGCGAAATAACCACCGGTTAGCTGACCCGCACATTCCAGCAGATGGCCAATGACTGTCCCCTGACCGATCTGATCGGCATCGTCCAGCGACCAGCCGAACTCATGAACCAGTGGTGCAACAAACAGGGAGGGGTCGGCGACTCGTCCTGTGATGATGATGTGGGCATCGGTAGCCAGGGCCGGTAAAATAGCATCCGTCCCTAAATAGGCATTGGCTGAAATCAGTGGACCGGATGTTTTCAATGGCTCGCCGGTTTCCAACGCGGGTTCGTCACCGGAAAGCTGCTGAAACACATCGTCTCCCGTAATCGCGGCAACGGTTAAGCGCAGGTTGAGCCGGCGGGCGATCTCACCAATTTTCCCGGCGGCGGCCAGTGGATTAGCGGCTCCCATATTGGTAATCAGGCGTACCTTCTTTTCCAGCAGATGGGGAAGAAGGCTTTCTATTCTGCGCTCCAGCAGCGGGTCATAGCCGCCAGTCGGGTCCTGCCGTTTCCGCTTCTGGGCCAGGGCAATGGTCCGTTCGGCCAGACATTCCAGAACCAGATAGTCCAATTGACCCTGTTGCACCAGAATCAAAGCCGGTTCGAGCCGGTCGCCGGAAAAACCGGCCCCACAGCCGATGCGTATTTTCTCTTTCATAAATGAATCGACCCGGTTAAAAGAGCGGCCAGCGTCATCACGAGGGTGGTGCCGAATGCCCATTTCAGAATAAACCGCTGGTGGTCTCCCAGGTCTACTTCGGCCAGGCCTACCAGCAGAAAGGTTGACGCCGTGAGCGGACTCACCGGAAAACCCACCGTCATCTGTCCCAGCAAAGCCGCCCGCCCGATTTCCAGTGGGTCGATACCAAACTGCACAGCGGTATGGCTCAATATAGGTACGACCCCAAAGTAGTACGCATCCGGGGTGAAAAGTAAACTGGACGGCATACTGGTCACGGCGGTGAGGGTCGGTAGCCAATTGGCGTGCTGTTGAGGAATGAGCGCTATTAGCGACGTTGCCATGGCATCAATCATTCTGGACCCCGTCAGGATGCCCGAGAATACCCCGGCTGCGAAAATCATACTCGACACCATGAAGATGTTGTTACCGTGGCTCCGCAGCACTTTCTGCTGGTCGGCCAGCTTTGGATAGTTGAACACCAGCGCCACGACGGCGGCTACCACAAACAGGGCCGGTGCTGGAAACCAGCCTTTCATTAACGCAACAATTAACCCTACCGTCAGCATCGCGTTTAGCCAGAAGAGCTTTGGGCGTCGGAACTGCCGTTGCTCTTCGGTCAGGTTTTCGTGATAAACATACTGAAGGTCGACAATTCCTAAACGTTTCCGCTCTTTTAAACCAAACCAGTACGCTACCACCAGCACCCAGCCGATACCGGCCAGAATAGCCGGAATATTCGGGTTGAACAGCTGCGTTGCATCCGTTTTCAGGGTGGATATGGCTCGTGCCGAGGTACCCGACCACGGCACCAGGTGCAGCGGCCCGACGCTCAGCGCAACCATACCGGGCAATATAAGCCGGTTGATCTTCAATTGTTTATAAATGGGCAAAAATGCCGACATGACAATCATGAACGTAGCCGTGCCATCGCCGTCGAGGTGGACAATCATCGTCAGAAGGGCCGTGCCGACAATCACTTTCAGCGGATCGCCTTTCACGTAACGGATGATACCGGCGATGATAGGGTCAAACAGGCCGGCGTCGAGCATGGTAGCGAAGTACAGCACGGCAAACATCAGCAGGATACCCGTAGGGGCAACCTGCTTCATCCCAGCAAGAATCATTTCGCCCAATTCTTTGGGACTAAAGCCGGCACAAAGACCGAAGACCAAAGGGACCAGTACCAGTGCCGTCAGCACGGATAACCGTTTGGTAATGATCAGGAAAAGAAAGATGCCAATGGTGGCAAAGCCAAAGAAAGAGAGCACTGTATACGTTTTTTAGTTGATTACTGTTTAGGCTCTTCTACCCCTCCGCTATGGTTTGGAACCCGTCAGAAAATTTGTTTACAATATAGTGATCTGTTCCAGGAAAAGCGGACATTGAAAAGTAAAGGATGCGGGACGGTCCGCCGTTGCGGGCAAGAAGACAACCGCACAGGCGGCCCTGTCCTTCCGACCGCACAGCCCCTAAGAGCTTGTTTGGGGAAGGGTTTTTGCCCTTCCCCAAACAAGCTCTTAGGGGCTGTGATCAAAGCCCAAATCCTGGACAGTCAAAACTGATGTTGACTGTTTGCACTACAACAATCTGAAAAGGAAAAAGCCTCTAAAGCAACTCCTACCCTGAGTAAAAGCTTTCTGCAAAGAGTTCTGGAGTCGGCTGTGGGGAATGCTATGGAAGCCGTGGACGAAACGATCTGGCTAAATGTTTGCAAATTGTTTGCAAAGAAAAAAGCCACTTCGCTTTTAGTTGTCGCTAAGTGGCTGTCTTTCCAAGTGGGCCCAGCAGGGCTCGAACCTGCGACCACCTGATTATGAGTCAGATGCTCTAACCGACTGAGCTATGGGCCCCTGCCGGAGAACCGGCCTCCCCGCCGGACCGGCCGGCGAAGAGAGCGCAAATATACGAAATCGCCTGACCATCTCAAGCAACGCACCCATTTCGGACGCCGACCGGCGGGTTTTCCGAAACAATCTTGCCGTCTTTCTGGTATATTTGCCGGGAAACCTGTCTCCCAGCGGTTTGTCGGCTCAGAACAAAAAGAAGATTCTCAACGATCCCGTTTACGGGTTCATCACCATTCCGAACGAACTGGTTTTCGATCTGGTGGAGCATCCTTATTTTCAGCGCCTTCGCCGGATCAAACAGCTCGGTCTGTCGGAACTGGTTTACCCCGGCGCCCTGCATACGCGCTTCCACCATGCCCTCGGGGCCATGCACCTGATGGGGCAGGCCATCCAGACGCTCCGCGGCAAAGGCCATAAGATCAACGACCGCGAATGCGAAGCGGCCCAGATCGCCATCCTGCTGCACGACATCGGTCACGGTCCCTTCTCGCACGTGCTGGAATATACCATTCTGGAAAACGTGCCGCACGAACGGCTTTCGCTGCTGCTCATGCACCAACTCAACAAACCGTTCCGGGGGGCGCTGGACCTGGCCATCCAGATGTTCGAAGGCACCTACAAACGACCTTTCTTCCACCAGCTCGTCTCCAGCCAGCTCGACATGGACCGCATGGATTACCTGAACCGGGACTCCTTCTACACCGGCGTCGCCGAAGGAACCATCGGAGCCGACCGCATCATCAAGATGCTCGACCTGGTCGACGACCAGCTGGCCATCGAAGACAAAGGCATCCTCAGCATCGAAAATTTTCTCAGCTCCCGGCGCATCATGTACTGGCAGGTGTACCTGCACAAAACATCGCTCTGCGCCGAGTCGATGCTGGTCCAGATCATCCGCCGGGCCAAATTCCTGCTGTCGCAGGGTGAAGAGGTATTTGCCTCCCCCGCCCTGAACACGTTCCTGTCGCGCAGCGTCACGCTGACCGATTTCGAGCAGCATTCCGAATACCTGGCGGCTTTTGCCCAGCTCGACGACTACGACATCTGGTCGTGCATCAAATTCTGGAGCCGCCACCCCGACCGGGTTCTGTCCACGCTCTGCCGGATGCTGCTGGAAAGACGGCTCTTCAAGATCATGCTCTCCGACCAGCCCTTTGCCGGGGAGCTGGTCCGGGAAATCGAGCGGCAGTTACTCGAAAAGGGCATCCGGGAAGACGAACTGAGCTATTTTCTGGTCGAAGGGGTGGCCACCAACGCCGGCTATCTGCCTTCCGTCGACAACATTCACATCAAATTCAGGGACGACCGCGTCATCGACATCGCCGACGCTTCCGACCTGCCCAATATCAAGGCCCTGACCAATATGGTTCGCCGATACTATGTGTGCTGGGCGAAAAACCTCTTGCAACAGCCGGTTTGGTTGGTATAGTCCAATTAGTTGCCTACCTTAGCGGCCGGAACATCTGAGTCACGCACAGCTCCCACGACGACTACGTCAACTCTATGGAATTTACAGTAAAGCAGATTGCTGCCCTGATCGGCGGAACAGTTGAGGGTAACGAATCTCTGAAAATCAATCAACTGTCTAAAATTGAAGAAGGTCAGGAAGGCAGCATCTCTTTTTTAGCGAATCCGAAATACGAGCCTTTTCTATATTCCACTTCCGCATCCGCCGTGATCGTCGACCGGTCTTTCCAGCCCAAACAGCCGGTCCGGGCGACTTTGATTTTCGTGGATAACTCCTATTCTTCCTTCACAAAACTACTGGAAACGGTCAATCAGCTCCGGCATTCGAAAAAAGAAGGCGTCGAACAACCCTCCTGGCTGGGGAGCGATTCGGAGGTAGGAGAACGCATTTACCGGGGCGCTTTTTCCTATATCGGAAGCCGCTGCAAGCTCGGAAACGACGTCAGCATCCACCCCCACGCCTACGTCGGCCATAACGTAACCATCGGCGACAATACCGTCATCCACCCCGGCGCCCGGATTCTGGACAATACCGTCATTGGAAAGAATTGCGTGATCAAGGCCAATGCCGTCATCGGCTCCGAAGGGTTCGGCTTCGCTCCTCAGGCCGACGGAACTTACACCTCCATTCCCCAGCTGGGGAATGTGGTCATCGAGGACGACGTGAGCATCGGCGCCAACACCACCATCGACTGCGCCACGATGGGCTCGACGGTCATTCGGCAGGGCGTCAAGCTCGATAATCTGATCCAGGTGGCCCACAACGTCGAAATCGGCCGGAATACGGTCATCGCGGCCCAGACCGGCGTGGCCGGCTCCACCAAAATCGGCGAGGGCTGCGTGATTGCCGGCCAGGTCGGGGTGGTCGGGCACATCCAGATTGCCGACCGTACCAAAATCGGTGCCCAGTCAGGGATCGGAAAGACCATCCGGAAGGAAGGAACGTCCCTCAGCGGCTCCCCGGCTTTCGAGCTGACGGAGAACCTCCGTTCCCTGGCCGTTTTCCGAAAACTGCCCATGCTGGAAAAGAAAATCCTCGAACTGGAAAACAGAACTAACAATACCGCAGATAACCGGCCTCTGCCGTCTAACGGCAATGCTGAATGACGCGATGCCAAGACGATCTTTTAAAGTATGAATACCAAACAGCAAACGATCCAGAAAGCGGTCTCGGTCTCGGGCGTAGGGTTGCATACGGGCGTATCGGCCACGATGACGTTCCTGCCCGCCCCGGCCAATCATGGATATAAATTTCAGCGGATCGACCTGCCCGGTCAGCCCGTCGTGGACGCCGACGTCGACAACGTCGTGGACCTGTCGCGCGGCACGACCATCGAGCAGAACGGCGCCCGGGTCCATACCGTCGAGCATGCGCTGGCGGCCCTGGTCGGTCTGCAGCTGGACAACATCCTTATTCAGCTCGACGGTCCCGAACCGCCCATCATGGACGGCAGCTCGATGAAGTTCGTCGAAGCCTTGCAGGACGCCGGAATCGAGGAACAGAACGCCTACCGTAACTACTTCGAAATCAACGAGTACGTTCATTATAAAAACCCCGAAAAGGACATCGAGATTGCGGCCCTGCCCCTGAACGATTACCGCCTGACGGTCATGGTCGACTACAATTCGAGGGTCATTACCAGCCAGCACGCCTTTCTCAACGACATCAGCCAGTTTCCGTCGCAGATCGCCATGTGCCGGACCTTCGTGTTCCTGCACGAACTGGAAATGCTTTACAAACAGGACCTTATCAAGGGAGGTGACCTGACGAACGCCATCGTCATCGTCGACCGCGAAGTCCGCGACGGCGAGCTGGACTACCTGGCCGAGCTGCTCAACAAGCCGAAGGTCAGCGTCAACAAGAAAGAGGGCATCCTGAACAACCTCGACCTGCACTTCCCCAACGAAATGGCCCGCCACAAGCTCCTCGATCTGGTGGGGGACCTGGCCCTCGTCGGTCGGCCCATCAAGGCCCAGATCCTGGCGGCCCGGCCCGGCCATGCCGCCAACGTGGCTTTTGCCAAAAAGATCAAGAAGCTGATCCAGAAGAACGCATCCAACAATATCCCGCAATACGACCCGCAGCAGCCGCCGGTCTATGATCACCATAAAATCGCGAGCCTGCTCCCCCACCGCTATCCGTTCCAGATGATCGACAAGATCATCGCGCTGGACGAGAGCAGCGTGGTCGGCATCAAGAACGTGACCATGAACGAACAGTATTTCATGGGCCACTTCCCCGGCAACCCGGTGATGCCCGGTGTGCTTCAGCTCGAAGCCATGGCCCAGACGGGCGGAATCCTGGTGCTCAGCACGGTTCCCGATCCGGAAAATTACTGGCCCTACCTGATCGGAATCGAAAACTGCCGCTTCCGCCGTAACGTCGTTCCGGGTGACACCGTCATTTTCCGGTGCGAGTTCATCTCCCCCATGAAACGGGGCATCGTGAAGATGTCCGGTCGGGGGTATGTCGCCGGGCAGCTCGTCTGCGAAGCTGAAATGATTGCCAGCCTTGTCAAAAAGAAATGAGTTAACGCACACCTGAATGATCCAACCACTTGCATACGTTCACCCGGAGGCTAAAATTGCCCAGAACGTTGTCATTGAGCCATTCGCAATTATTCATAAAGACGTGGAAATCGGCGAGGGCACCTGGATCGGTTCCCACGCCGTGATCAACGAAGGGGCCCGCATCGGCAGGAACTGCCGCATCTTTCCCGGCGTGGTCATCTCCGCCATCCCCCAGGATCTGAAGTTTAAAGGCGAATACACGCTCACCTTCGTCGGCGACAATACGACCATCCGGGAGTATGCCACCGTCAGCCGGGGAACGGAAGAACACTGGCGCACCGAAATCGGAAGCAACTGCCTGATTATGGCCTACGCCCACGTCGCCCACGACTGCCGGATCGGAAACTACTGCCTCATCGGCAATACCGTGCAGATGGCCGGCCACGTCCACCTCGGCGACTGGGCCATCATCAGTGCCTTCAGCGCCGTACACCAGTTCGCCAAGATCGGCGTCCATGCCTTCATCTCCGGCGGGTCGCTGGTCCGCAAGGACGTTCCGCCCTTCTCGAAAGCCGCCCGCGAACCGCTGACCTACGCCGGGATTAACTCCGTCGGGCTGCGCCGGCGCGGTTACACCAACGAGCAGATCAACCAGATTCAGGAAATCTACCGCTATATCTACCTTCGCGGTCTCAATAACGCCGAGGCCCTGGCCCGGATCGACCTGGAGCTGCCTCCCTCCGACGAGCGCGACGAAATCGTCAACTTTATCCGCAACTCCGAACGCGGCATCATGAAAGGGCCGTCCGGAAGAGAAGTGGTCGAATAAATGCCCTTTTCCCCGGCCCGGGTCGGATACGCCGTATCCGACCCGGGCCTTTTCCTGAACCACCATGCGGATTGTTGCGGAACAACTGGGCAAACGGTTTCGGCGCGAATGGATTTTCCGAAACGTCGACCTGACCCTCGAAAGCGGAAACAGCTATACCTTCATCGGTCCGAACGGAAGCGGGAAGTCCACCCTGCTCCAGACGCTGACCGGGGTGCTGCCCTCCTCGGAAGGGGCGATTCGCTATGAACGCCAGGGCCGGCCGCTGGAGATCGACGACTGGTTCCGGCACATCGTCATTGCCGCCCCCTACCTCGAACTCATCGAAGAACTCACGCTGGATGAACTGCTCACGTTTCACCAGTCGTTCAAACCGTTCAAAGACAACCTCTCTCCCCACGACCTTGCCGACCGGATGCGGCTCGGCCACGCCCGGCACAAGGAAATCAAAGCCTATTCGTCCGGTATGAAGCAGCGCGTCAAACTGGGCCTCGCCTTCTTTTCCGAAGCCCGGATCGTGGTGCTGGACGAACCTACCTCCAACCTCGACAAACACGGGATCGCCTGGTACCACGAACACGTCCGTCAGTTGTCGTCACAACTGCTGCTTATCGGCTCCAACCAGCCCGACGAATACGATTTCTGCCCCAATACCGTTGACATCATGCAGTGGAAATAACCACTGCAACTCTTTGCATCCATCCGGAGTCCTGTAGTTTGGGTGCGATCATGTAGAAGACCGGTCCTCTTTCTTCGCACGTATCGAGGTATTTTCTATATTGAACCCTGTTTTCCTGATGGCGGTGTATGTGTCGAAACGTTTACTTCTGGGTACTTTTTCTGTGCACGATCCTTTCCACCCGAACCCAGGCCTTCGAAGCGCCGGGGGCTACGGTGCGATTTGTCGAAAATAAGGGCCAGTGGCCCGCGGAGGTGCTTTTCCGGGCCGAACTTCCGGGCGGCCTTCTCTTTCTGAAGAAAAATTCGCTGCATTATGTCTTCTACGACTCGCAGGCGCTGGATGACATCCACACCGGAAGCCCGGCCGTAGCGACCGGCCCGGCGGTGCCGGCCGCCCGTGTCGGCGCACCGGTCGTTGCCGGAGAACCGCCGATTCGGGGGCACGGGGTCGAAATGCGGATCGAGAACAGTCTGCCCTCGGTTCAGGTGCAAAGCAAAAACCTGATTTCCAGCCATCATAACTTCTTTCTGGGCAGCGATCCGTCGCGCTGGGCAAGCGGGGTCTCGTCGTTCGGGGAAGTGATCTACCGGGGTATCTATCCCGGCATCGACCTGCGGGTATTCGCCTACTATCAGACGCTGAAATACGAGTTTCTGGTCCGGCCCGGCGCCGATCCTTCGGTGATCCGGCTGCTCTATGAGGGGGCCACTTCCGTCACGAAGGAACAGGATCAACTCGTAATCGGCACCAGCCTGCTGCCCTTCCGGGAGGCCAAACCGTACTGTTTTACGGAGAAGAACGGCAAGCCCACCGAAGTCCCTTCCGCCTGGAAGGTGAACGGCCGGACGGCCTCCTTCGACCTGCCCAACGGCTACGATACCAGCCTGCCCCTCACCATCGACCCCTCCCTCATTTTCTCCACCTATTCCGGCTCGACGAGCGACAACTGGGGTCACACGGCCACCTACGACGCCGAGGGGAACCTGTACACGGCCGGGGTGGTGTTCGGGGCCGGCCTGAACCCGACCACCGGCGCCTTCCAGACCAAATTCGGCGGGGAACTGGACGTGTCGGTTCTGAAGTTCAGCCCCGACGGCCGCCAGCTGCTGTATGCCGCCTACCTCGGCGGCACCACCGGCGAAACCCCGCATAGCCTGATCGTCAACAGCAAAAAC
Source organism: Larkinella soli (assembly GCF_003703975.1). Lineage (GTDB taxonomy): Bacteria > Bacteroidota > Bacteroidia > Cytophagales > Spirosomataceae > Larkinella > Larkinella soli. The sequence goes on from NZ_QTJY01000002.1 coordinate 27,412, forward strand.
GAACTGCTCATCTACGGGGTCACTTCCTCCGACAATTTTCCGGTAACGGGCGGCTACAGCCGGAAGTTTTCGGGCGGCAGCCAATATATCCCGGTGGGCAATACCGCCCCCGAACCCGGTTCCAGCCTGATTCAGTCCATCTACTTCAAGACCGGCACGGACCTGTTCGTGGCCCGGATCAGCCCGGACGGAAAGACGCTGCGGAGCAGCACCTACCTCGGCGGCACGGGCAACGACGGCATCAACGACGCCCGCCAGTATCTGACGATCAGCAACTACGGCGACGACCTGCGGGGCGAAATCGTGGTCGATCAGAACGATAACGTGTTCGTCGCCACCGTCACCTATTCTTCCGACTTTCCCGTTACGGCCAATGCGCCCCAGAACCGGCGGCAGGGCCCGGCCGACGCAGTACTGATCCAGCTGAACCCCGATCTTAGCCAGCTGGTGTGGAGCACGTATTTCGGGGGGACGGGTTACGACGTGGCCTTCGCCCTCCGGCGCGGGAACTCAGGAGCAATCTATGCGGTGGGCGTCACCCGCAGTTCGGACCTGCCCGGCACGGCCGGTGCCCTGAAACCCGCTCTGGGCGGGAGTGAAGACGGTTTTCTGGTCAAATTCTCCGGCAACCGGCTGGAACGGGCCACTTACCTCGGCACCGAAGCGGAGGATGCGGCCTATCTCATCGATCTCGACGCCGAAGAGAATCCGCACGTCTTTGGCCTGACGCGGGGCCGGTATCCGGTTTCGGGTCAGGTGTATCAGAACGCAGGCAGCGGCCAGTTCATTCATGCGCTGGATGCCGGTCTCGGCCGCACGGTTTTCTCCACGGTGGTCGGCTCCGGACGAGGCATGCCGGATATTTCCCCAACGGCGTTTCTGGTTAACGAATGCGGTAATATGTACCTCTCAGGCTGGGGTGGAGCGGTCAATGCACGCTCCGGCCACGCGGGCACCAGCACCGCAGGGCTACCGACCACCGCCGGCGCCTACCGGACCACCACCGACGGCAGCAACTACTGGATCGGCCTGCTCGAACAGGGCGCCAAATCGTTGCTGTACGGCACGTTCTTCGGAAGCGAGGGCGCCAACCTCCGGGGCGACCACGTCGACGGGGGAACCTCCCGCTTCGACAAGAGCGGGGTCATCTACCATGCCGCCTGCGCCTGCGGAGGCACGTTTATACCGGCCACTCCGCAGGCCTGGTCGCCCACGAACCGGAGCAACAACTGCAACAACGCGGCTTTCAAGTTCGACATCGACCGCCTGAAGGCGGCTTTCGACGCGTTTCAGGGCGGGCAAAAGGACAAGATCGAAGGCTGTTTGCCCCTGACCCTCAACTTCGTCAACACGAGCGAAGGTGGTAAAAACTACGAATGGGATTTCGGCGGCACCGGCACCTCGACCAGCGGGGGCCAGGTTAGCCACACGTTCGACAAACCCGGCGAGTATACGGTCAAACTGACGGCCTATAACCCCCTCACCTGCAAGCGGGTGGACGTGGCCCAGAAGGTCGTGAAGGTCTTTCCGGCCGACTTCAGAATCAACAGCGATACGACCATCTGCGCCGAAAAGCCGGTGCAACTGCTGGCTTCGGGCGGCAAGACCTACGAATGGACGCCCGTGCAGGGGCTGAGCAGCGCCACGGTCGCCAATCCCATCGTCAAACCCACAAAAACCACCACCTATACCGTCAAAATGACGAATGAATTCGGCTGTACGGCTCAGAAAAGCGTCACCGTGAAGACCGACGACTCCTACCGGCCCACGGCCGCCGTCCGGATCGGGTCGGAATGCGGGCAGCCGATGAAACTCGAACTCGGCAACCAGACTTCCGGCGCCGACTCCTACCAGTGGAGCATGGGCAACGGCGACACCCTCCGGACCAACCCGCCGGGAACGTATCAGTATCCGCAGTCGGGCAGCTATGAGATCATCGTTACGGCCCGGAAAGGCGCCTGCACCCTGTCGGTTTCCGTACCGGTGGAGGTCGAGAACCTGAGCGAGATTCCCAACGTGGTCACGGCTAACAACGACGGGAAGAACGACGTGTTCGTGGTCGGCTTTGCCGGCGCGAAGCTGGAAATTTTTAACCGCTGGGGTAAACCCATCTACCGCAGCGACAACTACGCCAACGACTGGGGCCGCGACGTCCCGGACGGTTTATACTATTACCTGCTCACGACGCCCCGCGGTACCAAATGTAAGGGCTGGGTCGAAGTGCTGGAGTAACCTATGCAGGTTTTGTTTATCTTTGAAAGAGTTAACCACTTCATTATCCGCATGAAAACGATCCTTTCTTTCGCCCTGGCCCTCGGTTTGATCTACAGCGCAGCCGCACAGGACAACCTCGGCTATTACGGCAAAAAAATTACGCCCGACAACGCGGTTCCGGCCGCCGACCTGACCAAAAAACTAGGTTCCGATAAAGAGATCAATACCAAAGTCGAGGGCACGGTGGAGTCCGTTTGCCAGATGAAAGGCTGCTGGATGAAGGTCAAAACCGCCGATAACCAAACCATGCTGGTGCGGTTCCGGGATTACGGTTTCTTCGTTCCGAAAGACATTGCCGGCAAAAAGGTGATTTTTGAAGGCACCGCCCAGACGACCACCACCTCCGTGGCCGAACTGCGCCATTATGCCGAAGACGCCGGCAAGAGCAGGGAAGAAATCGCCAAAATCACCCAGCCTGAAAAGGCCGTTACCTTCGTGGCCGACGGGGTGATCGTCAAATAAGATGAAAAACAGCCGCCTTACCCACCTCCTTTTTCTCCTTCTTTCGACTTCTCCCCTGTTTGCCCAGCGCACGCTGCTGCACTGCGGGAGCCTGCTCGACGGGGTCGGCAGCGATCTCCAGCGGGAGGTGACCGTGGTCGTGGAGGGCAATAAAATTGCCGCCGTTCAGAAAGGCTATACCCGCCCGACGGGTTCGGACCGTGTGGTCGACCTGAAGACCAAAACCGTACTGCCGGGCCTGATCGATATGCACGTCCACCTGGAATTCGAAACCCGCCGGGGTGGCGCCGTCGATAATTTTACCCAGAATGTGCCGGATGTGGCCTTTCTGGCCGCCCGACACGCCCGCACCACCCTCCTGGCCGGCTTTACCACCGTTCGCGACCTCGGCGGCACCGGCGTCAACGTCGCCCTTCGCAACGCCGTGAACCGGGGGCTGGTCGAGGGGCCGCGCATCCTGACATCAGGCAAATCCATCGCCACTACCGGCGGCCATGCCGACCCGACCAATGGTTATCGGAGAGACCTCATGGGCGATCCCGGCCCGAAAGAGGGAGTCATCAACGGCCCGGAAGACGCCCGGAAAGCCGTTCGTCAGCGGTACAAGGAAGGTGCCGACCTGATCAAGATTACGGCCACCGGCGGGGTGCTGAGCAACGCCAAAGACGGCTCCGGCCCGCAGTTTACGGAAGAGGAAGTCCGGGCCGTCGTGGAAGCGGCCAAAGATTACGGGTTTGCCGTGGCGGCCCACGCCCACGGCGCCGAAGGCATGAAACGCGCCATCCGCGCCGGGGTGACGACCATCGAACACGGCACCTTCATGGACGACGAAGCCATCGCTCTCTTCAAAAAACACGGTACCTACTTCGTTCCGACCATCATCGCCGGAAAAACCGTGGCCGACTCCGCCCGCATTTTCGGCTACTACCCGGCGCTGGTGACGCCCAAAGCCCTGGCGATCGGGCCGAAGATTCAGGATACGTTCGCCAAAGCGTATAAAGCGGGGGTCAAAATTTCGTTCGGAACCGATGCGGGCGTGTTCGTCCACGGCTACAACGCCAAAGAATTTGAATACATGGTGGAAGCCGGGATGCCTCCGCTGGAAGCCATCCGCTCGGCCACGACCGTCAATGCGGAGCTGCTCGGGATGAAGGCCCAGATCGGCTCAATCGAAGCCGGGAAGCTGGCCGACCTGATCGCCGTGGACCAGAACCCGATTCAGAACATCAAAACGCTCCAGCAGGTCCGGTTCGTGATGAAAGACGGGAAGATTTATAAGGAATAAAAAAGAAGGTCCGGGTTGTCTCCCCGGACCTTTTGTTTAAAACCCGAAATAGCTTTCGGCGTTGCGGTAACAGATGTCCTGCACCAGCTTGCCGATCCATTCGACATCGTTCGGAAGCTCGCCGTTTTCGACATCCCGGCCGAACAGGTTGCAGAGAATCCGACGGAAATATTCATGCCGGGGATACGACAGGAAGCTGCGTGAATCAGTCAGCATCCCGACGAACCGGCTCAGCAACCCCATGTTGGACAGGGCGTTGATCTGCCGCTCCATACCGTCCTTCTGATCCAGGAACCACCAGCCCGACCCGAACTGTATCTTGCCCGGCATTGAGCCGTCGTTGAAGTTGCCGATCATGGTCGCCATGATCTCATTGTCGGCCGGATTGAGGTTGTAGAGGATGGTTTTGGCAAGCTGGTTCCGGTCGTCGAGCCGGCCCAGGAACCGCGCCAGCGGGCGGGCCTGCCTGAAGTCGCCGATGCTGTCCCAGCCGGTATCCGGGCCTAAGGTTCTCAGCATCCGCTGGTTATTGTTCCGTAGCGCGCCCAGGTGAAACTGCTGCGTCCAGCCTTTTTCCCAATCCCACTCCGCAAACCGGTCCAGCATGAAGGATTTGAACTGGAGCTTTTCGGTTTTACTCATCGGCACGTCGAACAGCAGCTTCTGGAAGATGATCCGGACGACGGACTCCGTATAGGGCTGGGCGTAGACGGTTTCCAGGCCGTGGTCGGATAGGCGGCAGCCCATCGAAGCGAAATAGTCATGCCGCTGTTTCAGGCACTCCAGGTAGTCGTCCAGGGTGCGGATCTCGCGGTTACAGACCTCCGCCGTCCGGCTCACATACGCCTGAAACGTAGCCACATCGTCGGCCGCCATCGCCTTGTCGGGCCGGAACGTGGGCAGCACCCGGACGCCGAAATCGGCGTCTGCGATGGTTCTATGGTGTTCCAGCGAGTCCAGCGGGTCGTCGGTGGTGCAGACCACCCGGACGTTGAAATGCTTCAGCAGGGTTCGCGTCGAGAGGCCGGGCAACTGTTCCGTACAGGCGTCGTAGACCTCGCGGGCGGTATTTTTATTCAATACCGTTTCGACCCCGAACGGATTTTTGAGTTCCATGTGGGTCCAGTGGTACAGCGGGTTCCGCATGGTGTAGGGTACGGTTTCGGCCCACTTCTCAAACTTCTCATAGTCCGAAGCGTCGCCGGTGCAGTAGCGTTCCGGTATGCCGTTGGTCCGCATGGCCCGCCATTTATAGTGATCGCCATAGAGCCAGATCTGGGTCAGGTTCTCGAACCGCCGGTCGGCCGCAATCTGATCGGGCGGCAGGTGGCAGTGATAATCGATGATCGGCATGGCCCGGGCATACTCGTGATAGAGCCGCCGGGCGGTTTCGGTCTGGAGCAGAAAGTCCTCATCCAGAAACGATTTGATGGTATTGTCGACAATCATGGGGGTGTCAGGCTGGTTTTTCCGTGAAAAGCCGGGTGGGCCGCGGTTTTACCCAAACCGGCGCGTTCGGCTTCAGAGATTACTTCGTTCGATGCCCAGCATCAACCCCCGGAGTTCGGCCAGACCGCGGAGACGGCCGATGGCCGTATAGCCGGGGTTGGTCCGTTTGCCCGAATTGAGGTCGTCGAGCATCTTGTGGCCGTGGTCCGGGCGGAACGGCATCCGCAGGTCGGTTCTGCCCTCCTCCTCCCGGCGTCGCTGCTCCCCGAGCAGGGCACTCATGACGCCGAACATATCGACGTCGCCGGCCAGGTGGTCGGCTTCGTAGAAGTTGCCGAGTTCATCCCGCTTCGTACTCCGCAGGTGGATGAAATGAATCTGCGGCCCCAGCCGATCGACCATCCCGATCAGATCGTTATCGGGCCGGACGCCGTAGGAGCCGGTGCAGAAACACAGGCCGTTGGCCTCCATCGGGGCAGCGTCCAGTAATTGCCGGGCGTCGGATTCCGTACTGACTACCCGGGGCAATCCCAGGATCGGGTACGGCGGATCGTCGGGGTGAATCGCCAGCCGGACGCCCGCATCCTGCGCCACCGGGGCGATTTCCCGCAGGAAGGCATACAGGTTTTCCCGCAGTTCGCGGTCCCCGATGTGTCTGTAGACGTCGAGCGCAGCCTGAAACTGCTCCACGGTATAGCTCTCTTCCGAGCCAGGCAGTCCGGCGATGATGTTCCGCTGGAGTTTGCGGGCTCCGGCTTCGTCGAGGGCCTCGTAGCAGGCTCTGGCGCGCTGGATTTGTTCCGGGGAATAATGGGCTTCGGCCCCCGGCCGTTTCAGGATATAGAGTTCGAATGCCGCAAATTCGGCCGCGTCGAAGCGGAGGGCCGTCGAGCCGTCGGGCATCGGGAAGTCAAGGTCCGTCCGCGTCCAGTCCAGCACCGGCATGAAATTGTAGCAGACCGTGTCGATGCCGCAGGCGGCCAGATTGACGATGGATTCCTTATAGTTTTCGATATACTGCTGAACGCCCTCGGTCCGGGTCTTGACGGCCTCGTTGACCGGGATACTTTCGACGACCGACCACGTCAGGCCGGCCCGTTCGATTTCGGCTTTCCGGTTCCGGATTTCTTCGACGGTCCAGACCTGACCGTTCGGGATGTGGTGGAGGGCCGTGACGACGCCGGTGGCTCCGGCCTGTCGGACATCGGCGAGACTTACGGGGTCGGTGGGGCCAAACCAGCGCCAGGTTTGTTCTAATGCCATAGATGGGATGTTTTGATTGAAAAGGAAGGCGGCAAAATGCTCTACTCTTTTTTTCCGCTTTTCGGTAGGTTTGCAGCCGAAATGCCTTATTGGAGAACAGGTAACTCACTTTGTCCATGACCTCCGTCCCTTCCGGAAACTTTCGCTGGCGTATTGTCCTGCTGTTGTTTTTCGCGACGACGATCAACTACATCGATCGCCAGGTGCTTTCCTTTACGATGATCGACGAAGAATTCCGGCGGGAGATGATGGACATTCCGGAGGGCCAGAGCCTGACGCAGGGTGAGCAGGACGAGTTCAAGGTGCTGTACAGCTACGTCGATACGGCCTTCAAGGTGGCCTACGCGCTCGGGTTTCTGCTGATCGGCTGGCTTGTCGACCGGGTCGGCACGAAGCGCGGCTTTTCCATCGCCATCGTCCTCTGGAGCATTGCGGGGGTGCTGAACGCCTTCATCGGATCGCTACGGGGCCTGAGCCTCGTCCGGTTCATGCTGGGCATCGGCGAAGCGGGCAACTTCCCCTCGGCCATGAAGTCGGTGGCGGAGTGGTTTCCGAAGAAGGAACGGTCGTTTGCGGCCGGCCTGTTCAATGCCGGGGCCAACGTCGGTGTCATCGCCACGGCCGCCCTGGTTCCCTGGCTGACGATTCAGTATGGCTGGCGGTTTTCGTTTATCGCCACCGGGGTGCTGGGTTTTCTGGTGCTGATCGCCTGGCTGCGGACCTACCGCCCTCCTGAAGAACACCCCTCCGTCAGCCGGCAGGAACTGGCTTATATTCAGCAGGATCATGAGGAGGAAGTGCCCGAAGAGAAGCTGTCGTGGTGGCGGCTGCTGGGTTTCCGGCAGACCTGGGCCTTCATCGTCGGCAAGTTCATGTGCGACCCGATCTGGTGGTTTTACCTGACCTGGCTCCCCGACTTTTTCAACAGCAGCGAATCCCTCGACCACCGGCTCGACCTGAAAAACGTCGGCCTGCCGTTCCTGGTCATCTATATCGTTTCCGACGGGGGCAGCGTCCTGTTCGGCTGGCTGTCGTCCAAATTCATTCACCTCGGCTGGTCGGTGAACCGGGCCCGCAAGACCACCATGCTGATCTGCGCCCTCTGCGTGCTGCCGATCTTCTTTGCGGCCCAGACCAACAGCATTTACGTGGCCATCGCCCTGATTTCGCTCGCAACGGCGGCACACCAGGGCTGGGCCGCCAATTTGTATACCTTTGCCTCGGATATGTTCCCGAAAAGTGCGGTGGCTTCGGTTACCGGCATCGGCGGGATGTTCGGTGCGGTCGGCGGTATCGTGCTGGCGGCCGTAGCGGGCAATATCCGGGTCAATTTCGGCTACCTGCCCCTGTTCCTGATCGCCAGTTCGACCTACCTGATCGCGCTGGTCATCATCCACTCGCTGAGCCCGAAACTGGAACCGGTGAACAAGAAGGAACTGGAGAGCCTGGGAGTTTGAGGAATTGTTGAGTGAATGAATTGTTGAATGATTGAATAAAGCTCCGCAGTGCCGAAAATGGCAACGCCAATTCAATCATTCCATTATTCAACAATTCAACAATTCAATTAATCAATCATTCAACAAATCAACAATTCAACAATTGTTTTCCGTCGTCACCTTCGGCGAGGTCATGATGCGGCTCTGTCCGCCGGGCTTCGCAAAATTTGAACAGGCCCATTCCCTGAACGTCGTTTACGGCGGTACGGAAGCCAACGTGGCCGTTTCCCTGGCCTGTTTCGGTTGCCGGACTACCCACATCACCCGCTTCCCTGACCACGCGCTGGGCCGTTCGGCGGCCGCCACGCTGCGGTATCACGGGGTCGACACGTCCTACATCCGGTATGGAGAGGGCCGTCTGGGGTTGTATTTTCTGGAAACCGGGGCCGTCAGCCGCGCCAGCCAGATCATCTATGACCGCTATGACTCGGCTTTTTCGCTGATCAAACCCGGCGACGTCGACTGGGAAACGGTGCTTCAGGGCGCCGACTGGTTCCACTGGTCGGGCATCACCCCGGCCCTTTCGCAGAACGCCACCGACTGCCTGGCCGAAGGCATCCGGACCGCCAACCGGCTGGGTGTAACCGTGTCGGGCGACATTTATTTCCGGAGCAACCTCTGGAAGTACGGCAAGCGCCCGCAGGACGTTCTGCCCGAACTGACCGCCGGCTGCGACCTCGTGCTGGGCAATCGCCAGAATTTCGATGAACTTTATGGGGTAAAAGCTGAAACATTCGAGGAAGCGTGTAAGGGCATGAAGGTGATATTCCCCCGAATTCGTTACTTTACGGATACCGAGCGCCAGTCGGTCAGTGCCTCGCATAACCGGCTGACCGCAAAAATTTTTGACGGCACGACCACCATTTCGTCCCGGGAGTACGACATTACCCACATCGTCGACCGGATCGGGGGCGGAGACGCTTATCTGGCCGGACTGATCTACGGAATGCTGCATTCGGACGACCTGCAGTTTGCGGTCGAGTTCGGCGCGGCCGCTTCGGCGCTCAAGCATACCGTCGAAGGCGACGCCAACCTGGTTTCGGCGGAAGAAGTGGAAGCGCTGGTGGGCGGGGATACCTCCGGGCGGCTGAGACGCTGACCCAAACCGGCAGGATCGGATTTAATAGTAGGAATCAGTACAAAACCTCTCCGGTGGAAGCACCTGATCGTTTTTGCCGGGAAGGAGGAAATACCATATGGCTCGATTTTCACGTTTAGACGTCTACCAGACCATCCGGCAAACGCCGGTGGTTCCCGTGTTTTACCATGCCGACCCGGAGGTTTGCCGGGAGGTGCTGGGGGCCTGCTACCGCGCCGGCATCCGGGCTTTCGAGTTCACCAACCGGGGCGATTTTGCCCACGAACTGTTTGCCGAACTCAATAAACTGGCCGCCCGGGAGTATCCGGAGATGATCCTCGGCGCCGGCACCCTGGTGGAAGCGCCCACCGCGGCCCACTACATCCAGCTGGGGGCGAATTTCATCGTCGGGCCTTCTTTTCACGAATCCATCGCCCGCGTCTGCAACCGCCGGAAGGTGGCCTATCTGCCGGGTTGTGCGACCCTGACCGAGATTTCGGCCGCCGAGGAAATGGGGGTCGAGATCGTGAAGGTCTTCCCCGGCGACACCGTCGGGCCGGGTTTCGTCAAAGCCGTAAAGGGACCGATGCCGTGGACGAGCATCATGGTGACCGGGGGCGTCGAACCGACGACCGAAAGCCTGAAAACCTGGTTCGGGGCCGGCGTCACCGCCGTCGGGATCGGCTCGCAGCTGTTTCCGAAAGAAGCCCTGAAAAACCGTCAGTTCGACCAGATTGAAACCAAAGCGAGGGAAGTCGTCGCCATTCTGTCTTCTCTGAATTCATAATTTTATTTGCCCAGCTCTACGACCATGACACGACTGAACCGTTCCAGCCACCAGGCTCCCACCCCCCCCGAGCGCGTCCTGCAATTCGGCACCGGCGTCCTGCTCCGCGGATTGCCGGATTACCTGATCCACCAGGCCAACGCCCAGGGCCTTTTCAACGGCAGTATCGTCGTGGTGAAGTCGACCGGGGGGGCCACCGACGAGTTTGCGGAGCAGGACGGTCTGTATACGGTCGTGTCCCGGGGGATTCATAAAGGCCGGCCGGTCGACGAAAAAACGGTGGTTTCGGCCATCAGCCGGGTTCTTTCCGCCAAAGACGACTGGAAAGCCGTGCTGGACGTCGCCAAAAAGCCGACCCTGCAAATCATCATCTCCAATACCACCGAAGTCGGTATTCAGTATGTCGAGGAAAGTATCTTTCAGAGCCCGCCCCAATCTTATCCCGGCAAGCTAACGGCCTTCCTATACGAACGCTTCAAGAACTTCGGCGGCAGCCGCAATAAGGGCATGGTGGTGATCCCGACGGAGCTGATCACCGACAACGGCCTGAAGCTGCGCGACATCGTCGAGAAGGTGGCAAAGCACAATGAACTGGGCCGCCTGTTCATGAAGTGGCTGAAATACCACGTCCGTTTCTGCAATTCGCTGGTCGACCGGATCGTTCCCGGAAAGCCGGATGCAGCCACCCACGAGCAGTTGCTCGAGGAACTGGGCTATCAGGACCGCTTGCTCATCATGGCCGAGCCGTACCGGCTCTGGGCCATCGAGGGCGACGACCGCGTCCGGAGTATGCTGACCTTCGCCAAAGCCGACGAGAACATCATCATCGACGAAGACATTACCTTCTACCGGGAGCGGAAACTCCGGGTGCTGAACGGCGGGCATTCCATCAGCGTTCCGCTGGCCTACCTGCTGGGGCTGGAAACCGTCAGTGAAATGATGCAGCACCCGCTGATGAGCCGGTATGTGGAGGAGGTCATTACGCAGGAGATCGTTCCGACCCTGCCGGAATGGATGATCCCGGAAGAGAACCCCGAAGCCGTCCGCGAGTTTGCCGCCGATGTGCTCGACCGCTTCCGCAACCCGACCATCGAGCACCTTCTGCTCAGCATCACCCTGCAGGAGACGTCGAAAATGAGAGCCCGCAACCTGCCGACGATTCAGCGCTATGCCGAAAAATTCGAGCAGTTTCCGCAGCGCATGGCCCTGGGCTTTGCGGCTTACCTGCTGTTCATGAAGGCCGTCCGGACTGAAGAAGGAGCGTTCTGGGGCGAAATTTCGGCTAAGGGCGGAATTCTCTCCTACCCTATCCGCGACGACCACGCCGACTATTTCTACAAACTCTGGCAGCAGGTAGACGTCCATGATGCGGCCTCGGTCCGCAATTTCGTGCAGACGGTCTGCGCCGATACCATGTTGTGGGAAACGGATCTGAGCCAGATCGCCGGCTTCGGCGACGCGGTGGCCGAACACCTCAGCAACCTGCTGACCCTAGGGGTGGAAGCCACCCTCGAACGGCAGTGGGTGACGGCCTGAGTTCAGGACCAGCGGCTGAGAAACTGATTGAAGGCATCCTTGTACTGATCACTCACCGGAATGGTGGCCTGACCGATCTGGATGGTGTTGCGCGTTACGGCTTCGATTTTGTCCAGCGCCACGATGAACGAGCGGTGAACCCGCATGAACCGCCGGGGAGGCAGCTTGTCTTCCAGTGCCTTCAGGCTCGTTAGGGAAAGAAGCGGCCGGTTCACTCCCTCGGACCGGTCTTTCCGGAGGTGGACTTTAACATAGTCTTTCAGCCCTTCGATATACAGAATATCATTGAAGGCGATCCGGACCAGGTGGTATTCGACCTTCAGAAACAGGTATTCGTCTTCAGGTTCGGGGGCGGCCGCCGGAGCCAGGGCCGGAGCGGTATTGCGGTTGATCAGATCGAAATAGGTTCTTGCCTTATTGGCGGCCCGCAGAAACTCCTCATAGTTGAACGGTTTCAGCAGGTAATCCAGCGCATCCACCCGGTAACCCTCCAGGGCAAAATGATTGTAAGCCGTGGTGAAGATAATGCGCGGACTCGTTCCCGTCGGATTTTTCTCCATCACCCGCGCCAGTTCCATGCCGGTCAGGTCGGGCATCTGAATATCCAGAAAGACCAGGTCTATAGGCTCGGCATGCAGGGCCTGAAGCGCTTCCACTGCGCTGCTGTACCGGCCGATAAGGTTCAGGAAAGGCGTTTTTTCGATAAACGTGCAAACCAGGCCCAGGGCCAGGGGTTCGTCGTCGACGGCAATGCAATTCAAGGTCATGACAGATTGAGTGACAGGTGAACCAGGTACTCGTGATCCCTCGTCTCGGGAATCACCGACAACTGGTACCGGTCAGGGTACAGCAGATCGAGCCGACGGCGCGTATTGGCAAGACCGATGCCGTTGCCCATTTCCAGCGAGGGGTTTTTCTCCGGAAAGATCGTGTTTCGTACCTCCATTTCCAATTGCTGTCCCTGCTGGCGGATGCCGATAAAGATGCGGCTGGGCAGTAGGGCGCTGACCCCGTGCTTGAAGGCATTTTCCACGAAAGGCAAAAGCAGCATGGGAGCGACCGGCACGTCGCTGAGCGGTTTAGGCTGTTCGAGCGTCACGTTCACCTTGTCGGTCAGGCGGAGCTGCATGAGCTGGATATAATCCTGAACGAAGGAAATTTCCTTGCTGAGGGTGGTAGTGTCGCTGCCGGTTTCATACAGGACGTACCGCATCATGCGCGAAAGCCGGTGCAGGGCTTCGCGGGCGGCTTCGACGTCGATCAGCGTCAGGGCGTAAATATTATTCAGGGTATTGAAGAAAAAGTGCGGGTTGATCTGCGCCTTCAGAAACAGCAGTTCGGAACCGATCCGGGCCTGTTCGAGGCTCTGGCGCAGCTGGGCGTCGTCCTGCCATTTCTGCACGACGGCGACGCTGGTGCTGGTACCAAGGATCAGCAGCGTCGTCAGGATACTTGGCTGAACCCAGCCGTACCGCTTGACGCGCCCTCCGCCGTCGGGATGAAATGCCTTATGGACCAGTTCCGAGAGGTTAAAGCCGCGTTCGACGCCCCAGAGACACAGGATGACCAGCGTAGCGGTTCCCAGAACGGAAAGGATATACAGGGAGTTCCGGTCGCGGAACAGCAGCCGCGGCACCAGAACCTTGGAGTTCAGGTAAAAAGCGCCGATCAGAAGGCTAAAGTAGATTCCCTGTTTGACCCAGAAAAGCGTAGGCATGGAAACCTCCCAGCTCAGTGGCTGATAGACGAGCAGCGCAAAGCCCAGAAGCCCCCAACCCAGCATGTGGATCAACAGAGGAAAGTCGCGACGCAGTTTGATGAATGCCATTGGGATAGGATTGATTTACGGTAGCGTTCAGGTTTTTCGGAAAAGTACAAAACAACCTGGTCTCAATGCAACCAGGTTGTCCAACTACCATCTCTATAAAAATTCGACATTATATCTAGGTGAGACCCGTCAGGATAGGCCTGCACCGAATGTAACGCCTAATCGCAATGCAATCTTACGACACAATCGATGATTCCGGGAAGTCAAATCGACTAATTGCCCGGCTGTCCCGACCAATGGCCCAATTTTGCCTATTAACCTCTCCCAGACCTGAAACCCGGCCATTCTCCGTATAAAACGCCTGTTTTCCTGCCGATTGGAAAACAGGCGTTTCGGATTCATCGGTAAAAAACCGGGAACCGGCGATGTTCGTGGCTCCTTAGTCTATTGTGTTTTTTTATGTTGCAATAAGGCTGTTGTTTTGAACTGCTTTTTATTTCCAAATCGCGTCCCGACATGAAAAAGCTTTCCAGCCTCCTGTTCTTCAGTCTGATGTTTCTGGCAGTACTGCCCTCCTTTGCCCAGTTCCCCATGGGTGGTCCCGGCGGAGGAGGAGGCTCGCGGGGCGGTCAGGGCCGGTTCGGACAGCCCGGACAGGGTGATCAGAAAGAAAAGACCTTCATTCCCGGTACGGCCGACGACGACCAGCCGCGCGGGAACGGCAAAATCTCCGGTATCCTGATGGACTCCACGTCCAGCAAACCGGTCGAATACGCCACCATCGCCCTCCTCAATACGAAAACCGGCAAACCCGTCGACGGAACCACGGCCGACGGCAAAGGGAAATTTACCCTGAACCGGCTTGCGCCCGGCGAATACCGGCTTCAGTATTCCTTCCTGGGTTACCAGAATAAGACCTCCGCTATCATTAAAATAGAAAAAGGCTCCGACATCAACGTAGGCGTCGTGAAGCTGTCGCAGGACGTCCGGACGCTGAACGAAGTGACCGTCACGGGCCAGGCCGCGCTGATCGAGGAAAAAGTGGACCGGCTGGTTTACAACGCCGACAAGGATATTGCCGCCAAGGGCGGGGACGCCACCGACATTATGCGGAAGGTGCCGATGCTGACCGTCGACCTCGACGGCAACGTCAGCCTGCGGGGCAGCCAGAACGTGCGGGTGCTGATCAACAACAAGCCCTCCACGATCGTCGCCAGCAGCGTGGCCGACGCTCTCAAGCAGATTCCCGCCGACATGATCAAATCGGTGGAGGTCATCACCTCCCCTTCGGCCAAATACGACGCGGAAGGATCGGCCGGGATCATCAACATCATTACGAAAAAGAACACCCTTCAGGGCGCCACGCTGAATTTCGACCTGGGAACGGGGAACCGCAGTTCGAACCTGAACCTTAACGCCAGCTACCGGCAGGGTAAGATGGGGTTCAACCTCGGCGGTTTCGGTCGGGCCATGTACAACGTGAAAGGGGCCTTCTATAACAACCAGACCACCTTCGGCCAGTACCGCACCACCACGACCGTTCAGACGGCCGACACCCGCAACCACGGCATTTTCGGAAACTACCAGTTCGGCTGGGATTACGACATCGACAAGAACACCGCCCTTTCGGCCAGCGTCCGGTACGGTATCCGGAACATGATCAACGTCCAGAACAACCTCCAGACCCAGACCTTCATCGGCCTGCTGTCGAGTATCTCGGGCCGGAACGTCGAATCCAAGAATCTGTCGGGAACCGTCGACGCCAACGTCAGCTACACCAAGACCTACAAGACCAACCAGGAACTGAGCGTTCTGGGGCTTTACAGCCGCAACAACAACACGAACAACTTCGTGGCCGACCTGCTCAACGGCGTCGATATGCACACGATCACGGGCCGCCAGCGGAACGACAACCTGAGCTACAATCAGGAATCGACCCTCCAGATCGACTACCAGACCCCCCTCCGGCGAAATCAGCTGCTGGAGTTCGGCGGGAAGGGCATTTTCCGGAACGTGAACAGCGATTATAAGTATTACATCGCCAACGGCGACAACGAAAACTACCAGGTCAGCTCGCTCCAGCCGGCCAACACCCTGGACTACGACCAGAACATCACCGCTGCCTATGTGGCCTATACGTATGCCAGCAAAACCAAATGGACCTTCAAGGCCGGCGGCCGGTATGAATATACGTTCATCAACGCCCGCTTCAGTCAGGAGCAGGACGGCGGTCAGCTCAGCGACATTCCGGACTACGGTGTTTTTGTACCGAGCGTAAACCTCTCCAAGTCCATCAAGGGCGGCAAGATCATCAAGGTGGGCTATAACCGCCGGATTCAGCGGCCCGGTATCCAGTTCCTGAACCCGAACATCAACTCGGCCAACCCGACCAACATCAGCCAGGGGAACCCCTACCTCCGGCCCGAATACACCGACAACGTCGAACTGGGGATGAGCGGTCAGATCAAGAAATTCTATCTGAACGCCACCCTGTTTGCCCGCCGGTCGAACAACAACATCACCAGCGTCCGCGATACGGCCACGCGCAACATCGGCAACGTGACGAACCCGGTGTATCAGCAGATCATCAATACGACCTACCAGAACATCGGCTACGAGGATGCCTACGGGGTCAACCTGTTCACGAACGTAACGCTGTTCTCGAAATGGCAGATCGGCGGGGGCCTCGACCTGTATCACACCTTCCTGACCAACAACAACGACATCGGCATCTACGGCGCGTCGAACCAGGGCTGGGTGGTGTCGGGCCGGCTGTTCACGAACGTAACCCTGAAGAACGGCTGGGGCATCCAGGGCTTCGGGGGCGGTCGGGGCCGTCAGATCACGCTTCAGGGCTACCAGGGCAGCTTCGCCTTCTATAACCTCGGCGTCAAGAAGGATTTCAACAACAAACGGGGCAGCATCGGGATAGCCGCCGAAAACTTCTTCAATCACCCGTTCAAGGTTCGGTCGGAGTCAAGTTCTCCGATTCTCTCCCAGTACAGCGTCAACAGCATGTATAACGCCGGCGTCCGGGTGAACTTCAGCTACCGTCTCGGCAAGATGAGCTTCGACGGCTCGGGCTTCAGCATCGGCCGTCGCCGGAAATCCATCAACAACGACGACGTCAAGAGCGGTGGCGACAGCGACGCGGGCGGTGCGGCCCAGCCCCAGCAGCAACAGGGCGGCCAGGGTGGCGGACGTCCGCGGCAATGATTCCAGAAACTTTGAAATGAAACTCAAAATCAGTACCTTTTTCCATCTAAAACCTTTCCTTCTATTATGAGAACCAAACCATTCGTCGCCGGGCTTTTAGCCGTTGCTTTGCTGGCAGGCAGCCCGATCATGCAAACCGCAACCGCCGGAGGGAACGACCGTGGACCGGGCAAGGCCGTCGCGAAAACAACCACCTATTCCGTCGATACCGAAAAGAGCACACTGGTCTGGAATGCCAAAAAGGTGGGGGGCGAACACACGGGGAACATGAAACTTTCCAAAGGGGAGATTACGGCCAACGGAAATAAACTGACCGGCGGTACCTTCGTCGCCGACGTGACGACCCTGACCGAGAACAAGAACAACGAGCGCGTGGTCAACCACCTGAAGTCCGACGACTTCTTCGCCGTGGAGAAAAACCCGACGGCTACGTTCAAGATCACGAAGGTAACCCCAATTGCCAACGCCAAAGCCGGTGAGCCGAACTATACGGTCACGGGCGACATGACCATCAAGGGCAACACGAACCCGCTGACCTTCCCGGCCGTGGTGAAAATCACGAACGAGGACGTCGAGGCTTCGGCCCAACTGGAAGTCAACCGGATTCCGTTCGACATCAAATACCGGGCCGCCATCATCGGCACTGCGGCCGACAAGATCATCGACGATAACTTTACGCTCGACCTGAAGCTGTTCGCCAAGAAATCGAAACCGATGTAAGCCTGCTTCCGGAACGGCCGTCGGTATAAAACCGCTCAACGAACCAACTGACTGACAACCCAATGGAAACGACACGACGCGGGTTTGTCGCTATACTGACGGCCCTTCCTTTTCTCTCTTTTTTCTCGTCCGGATTCGGATCGAAGCCCCGGCGGCTCCCTCCCACTCCACCCTGCGACGATCACGACGATCCGACCCCGTCCCAGACGGAAGGCCCCTACTTCAAACCTGCTTCGCCCGAACGCTCCAGCCTGCTGGAAAAAGGAGCCTCCGGCACCACGCTGGTGCTGACCGGCCGGGTGCTGAATACCCGCTGCGAACCGGTCGCCCATGCCCTGCTGGACTGGTGGCACGCCGACGATTCGGGGAATTACGACCATACCGGCTTCCGGTTCCGGGGGCATCAATACACCGACAAGGCCGGCAATTTCCGGCTGGAAACCATCGTTCCCGGACTCTACCCCGGCCGCACCCGGCATTTCCACGTAAAAGTACAGGCACCGAACCGGCCCATTCTGACCACGCAGCTTTATTTTCCGAAAGAACCCCAAAACCGCCGGGACCGCATCTTCAACCCGGCCCTGCTGCTGGAGTTTCCCCGGAAAGACGAGCCCAACACGGCCAGTTATACCTTTGTGCTGAATACCTGATCCCTTACAAACTTTTACCGCCCTGCATGATGAAGTCTATACGCTTCGGTCTGGCTCTCGGTCTGCTGACGGGAGCCGTTTTTTTTACCGCCCACGCCCAGCAGGCCCACGTGAACCTCGACTGGAATCCCCAGAAAAACAGCCAGAACCTGAATCCGTTCGGTGCGAACGTCATCTCACCGGAAGTCCACGACGACCACCGGGTGACCTTCCGGCTGAAAGCGCCGGAAGCCAGGCAGGTGCAGTTGACCGGCGGACCGATCCTGCTCGCGCTGAAGGCCGACCAGCCGATCCCGTTCCGGAAGGAAACCGACAGCCTGTGGACGCTGACGGTGGGGCCGGTCAAACCGGACATGTACGTCTACCGACTGATCGTGGACGGGGTGACGGTGGTCGACCCGAACAATACCCTGACCGGCTTTTCCGACCAGCCCGGCTACAGCCAACTCGTGGTACACGGCGACGGACCGGCCTATTACGATGCCCGGAACGTGCCGCACGGAACGGTGACGCGGCACGTCTACCATTCCGACGTGCTGAATGGCGAACGCGAAGTTTACGTATATACCCCTCCCGGTTATTCACCGAAAAAGAAATATCCGGTGCTGTACCTGCTGGGCGGCAGCGGGGAACTGGCCTCGACCTGGTCGCTGGACGGCCGGGCTAATTTCATTGCCGACAATCTGATTGCGGAGGGAAAGGCCGAGCCGATGATCATCGCCATGCCTAACAATCAGGTGGTTCACCGGATGGACCCGCGCCATCTGGAACGGTCCTTTCCGCTGTTCGAGCAGGAGCTTCGGAAGCACATCGTCCCGTTTGTCGACAAAAATTACAGCACCCGGGCCGACCGCCGAAGCCGGGCGCTGGCCGGACTTTCGATGGGCGGACGGCATACGCAGCTGGTCGGTTTCAAATGCCTCGATCTGTTCAGTTCCTTCGGCTGCCTGAGTTCGGGGGATCCCGACACGGAAAAAAACAGCGCCGACTTTCTGAACGATCCCGACGTAAACCGGAAGGTCGATTTTCTGTTCATCGGCCAGGGCACGCATGAAGTCAACACCATCGGACGGCGGGCGGTGGCCCTGCACGAAGCCCTGCAGAAGCACAACGTCCGGCACGAATACTACGTGGGAGGGGACGGCGCCCACGACTGGAGCACCTGGCGGCACCTCCTGTATTACCGCTTCCTGCCCGGTTTATGGAAGGCTAAAAACCAATAAAGCCAGGGTTTTACCCCGCGAACCCTATCCGGTAAACGTCGGTTCAGTACCGGGTCAGGCGGTTGTTGTTTCCCCGTCCGTCCACCGAATATTTACCGGCCCCAAGAAAAAACAGCGTCCCGTAAATCAGGAGGTACAGGATGGGCATTTCCCTTTTGAAGAAGGGATCGGCGGAATGGGCGAAGAAGATGACCACCAGCATATTGATTATCAGCAGAAGAGCCGCCAGACGGGTTTGAAACCCGATCAGCAGGAGCAGCGAGCCGCCGAATTCGGCCAGCATGGACAAAACCAGTGAAGGGGCGGTGCCGATGCCGATGGGGTCGGCGAATTCGAAATTGCCGTTCAGGATCTTGGTCAGCTTGGGGACACCATGCGTCAGCATGAGCCCTGCAACCCCGATACGCAAAAACAACAGCCAGATCTGCACTCCCGACGGCTTCGCACTGGTTCCTAATAGTGGTTTCATAGAAAGACCATTTTACTGAATGAGGGTATTTTCCCAATAAACACTTCTGAGCCTCATCTGTTCAGGGAACGGGTACAGATCAATGATAGGCTCCAGTAATCCTTTCTTCGGAAGACGGCCTGAAAGCCGTCTTTTTATTTACAGTTAAATCATTCTTATTAAGAGATTCAGGGGCTATTCATCAAATTTTTAAATAAGTTTTCTTGCGGATATATCTAAATTTTAAAATGGAATTTTTTAGAGAATTTGATCCTGATTCATACTGATTTTGAAATCTTTTATACATTTAGCGCCTTTATTTTATTCGGAGGCCTGATGCAACCATTTAGTTATAGAAGTATACCTGTTTCTATATTAGGTATCGTTTCCAATCGTTTTATTGCCTCTTATGTTTCCAGTATTGCGAAAGAAATTTCGGTGCAGAGC
This sequence comes from Larkinella soli, assembly GCF_003703975.1. GTDB lineage: Bacteria > Bacteroidota > Bacteroidia > Cytophagales > Spirosomataceae > Larkinella > Larkinella soli. The sequence goes on from NZ_QTJY01000002.1 coordinate 47,514, forward strand.
CGGATCGTCTTCAGCAGGCTGGACGCGGTCTCGATGCTGGAACGCCGACGGGCGGACTGGGTACTGGCCGACAGTACCTTCGCTGAGTCCGATCTATTCGAACTGATCGACGACCTGAGGCTGATTCAGCCGGACCTTCGCCTGCTGGTGCTGGTTGATAACACGGCGATGGAAAAAGAGTCTGCCGACCGCCTGATTCACAGTCTGAAGCCGGATGTCATCTGCGGCTTTCACGACCTACCGCTCTGTCTCCAAAGCATTTCCCTGCGAAAACGTCTGCTACCCTCCCTCCCTAAACACGCTCTTCCTGACCCGTTTCCCGGCTGGAAAGAACTCAGTGAGCGCGAAAAGGAAGTCCTTCGTAAACTGGCTGAAGGCAAATCGACCTCCGAAACGGCAATGGAGCTGAACATCAGCCCGAAGACCGTGGAGAACCACAAAACCAGCATCTCGGCCAAGCTGTATGTGAACGGGGGGCCGGGGTCGCTGCTGCGTTTTATCATGAAAAACAGCGTAACGATCTTGTCGACCAAAGAGTAAGTTCAGTTACCAAATTAAGGAACCAACCCTACCTTACGCTCCATCCTCGCTCATTAATAAAGGAGAAAACCAGGAGAGTTTTGCCGTGAATTAAAACACGGTTTTCCCTTTGTTAAAATGAAGAGAAGTCTCTACCTTGCAGGGCGATATCGCCATTTTTTTACCAATTTATTATTAGTTTTAACTCTTTGTTTACAGTCTTTTAAAACTGTTAACATCTGCACCTCTTTTTCAGCCTCGGATCGATTTAAACCGTCGAACGACGGCTCTTTAAGTATGGACGTGAATCGAATCAGGACAGGGACCATTCCCGGTTTTGCGGGCGAATTCCTCAAACCGACGCCTTTTACGCCGTATACTACGCGGTTCGGCGGTGGGGTGCGCGATCTTGACCCGATTCGGTTCACCCTGACTGCGTCCGAGGCTCGGATTCGGGTCGGGCAGCCGTTGATGCTGACCATTACCGCCCAGTACCGGGCCTTGCATCCGGGCCTTCTTGCCACCCTTCCCGGCTTTGACGCCTTCCGGCTGCGTGTGATTTTTCCCGAGGGTTTCGAATCGACCGGCGGTACCTACGTGGACGGGGTGCAGGGCCAACTCTCTCCCTCCCATCCTATTGTTACCTATACCATAGCAGGCCGGTTTTCACGGCACGTTCCGGATGCAACCTTCCGGTTGTTGCGCGGCTCGGACCGGACAGATGGGAACAGTCTGTATATAGAAAAAAGCCGGTTGACGCTCCGGTTCCAGGCCTCCGCGGAGCCGGATTCCCGGGCGGCCCGGATCGCGGCCGTTTCCAACGGAGAAGGCCATATCGATAATGCAGGTTGCTCAGGCGTGAACGGCTGGGCCGCCGACCGGAACAATCTCAATACCTCGATCCCGGTCGATTTTTACATCGATGGAACTTATGCCGGCTCCACCACCGCGTCGAATTACCGAAACGACATAGCCGGTTATCTGGGCGACAACGGAAACCACGGCTTCAGCTGGTCGGTCCCGGCCGGATTTCAGACGGGGGGCAATCACACCGTAGAAGCCCGATTCGGCGGAACCTCTCAGGGGCTGAACAGTGGTCCGAAAACCTATACTTGCGCCACGGTTTCCGCCTGCAATTTTGCCGTTTCGGCGACACTCAATACCGCTACCCCCTCCTGTGGAGCCGGGGTCTCGTTGAACGCCCCCTGTACCGGAACCGACTGCGGCAGTGTTTCCTATACCTGGAACAACGGCCAGAATGGGCAGCAGATCAACATCACCGCCCCCGCCAGCAACACCAGCGTCACGTATTCGGTAACGGCCTCTAAAGCCGGCTGTACGGCCAAAACCGCCCAGACGACGCTGACCGTTTCGGGCTGCGGCAGTAGCGGCAACAGTCCCCTACTCAACGGCGAAGGCCACATCGACAACGCCGGCTGTTCGACCATTAGCGGCTGGGCCGCCGACCGCGGCCGTCCCAACACGGCCGTCAGCGTTGACTTCTACATCGACGGCACCCTGGCCGGTACGGTGCCGGCCAACCAGTATCGCAACGATCTGGCGGTGGCTCTGGGCGATAACGGCAATCATGGTTTTAACTGGTCAGTACCCACGGGCTTTCAGGCCGGCGGCAGTCATGTAGTGGAAGCCCGTTTTTCAGGCTCCACCCAAGGATTGAACAGCGGCCCCAAGACCTACAGCTGTGCCTCGGTATCGGGTTGTAACTTCAGCGTCAGTGCTACCGCCAGCACGGCTACGCCCGCTTGTGGGGCCGGCTTTACCCTGAATGCGCCCTGCACCGGACCAGACTGTAGTGGAATCAATTACAGCTGGAACACCAGCCAATCCGGCCAGCAGGTTAGCCAGACTGCCCCAACCACCAATTCCAGTGTTACCTATACGGTGACGGCAACCCGGACAGGCTGTTCGGCTAAAACCGCTCAGACGATCATTACCGTGAACGGGTGCCCTTCGCCGGTCCAGGTGATCAGTGGAGAGGGGCATATCGATAATGCCAGTTGCTCGACCGTGAATGGCTGGGCAGCCGATCGGGCACGCTTGAACACGTCGATCCCGGTCGACTTTTATATCGACGGTGCCTTTGCCGGCTCGACGACTGCCGGCCAGTACCGGGGTGACATTGCCGGCTACCTGGGAGACAACGGAAACCACGGCTTCAGCTGGCCGGTCCCGGCGGGATTCCAGACCGGCGGCAACCACACGGTTGAGGCTCGGTATGGTAGCACGTCTCAGGGTTTGAACAGTGGGCCCAGGACCTTTGCCTGTACCGGCACCTCCACCAACTGCAACTTCGCCGTCTCGGCTACGGCCAGCACCGGCACACCCGCCTGTGGAGCCGGTGTCACCCTGAACGCTCCATGCACAGGGACAGATTGCGGCAGTGTTTCCTACAGCTGGAATACAGGCCAGAACAGTCAGCAGATCACCACCACGGCACCGGCGAGCAACACCAGCGTCACCTATTCAGTGACGGCTTCGAAAGCCGGCTGTACCAGCAAAACCGCCCAGACGACATTGACCGTGTCCGGCTGCGGTAGCAGTGCCCCGATCAACGGAGAAGGCCACATCGACAATGCCGGCTGCACCAGCGTCAACGGCTGGGCCGCCGACCGCGCCCGGCCGAACACGCTCATCAGCGTCGATTTCTACATCGACGGCACGCTGGCCGGCACGGTGCCGGCCAATCAGTACCGCCACGATCTGGCCGTGGCCCTGGGTGACAACGGCAACCACGGCTTCAGCTGGCCGGTGCCGGCGGGTTTCCAGACCGGAGGCACCCATGTGGTGGAGGCTCGCTTCAGCGGTACAAGTCAGGGCCTGAACAGTGGAGCGAAGACTTACAGTTGTGCCTCGATTTCGGGTTGTAATTTTAACGTCTCGGCTACCGCAAATACGGCCAGCGCATCCTGCGGAGCAGCTATTACCCTGAACGCACCTTGTACAGGAAATGACTGCGGAAACGTCGCTTATAGCTGGAATACGGGTCAAAGCGGTCAGCAGGTAACCACCACAGCACAAAACGCAAACGGAACGGTAACCTATTCAGTTTCGGCCGCAAAAAGCGGTTGCACTGTCAAAACGGCTCAGGTAGGGGTCACGATAAACGGATGCAATTCAACCAGTTCCTACCAGCCAATGGGCCGGGCAGGTACCCGCCGGGACCAGTTTTTCATTTCAAAGTCATCGCCGGAGAATGGCACTATTTCCATCACGGATATTTCCAATTATTCCGGCCCTGGCGGGGAGTACAGGGCTCTTTACTTTGTCAATGATACGTATGTAGGACAGGCATTGAACGGTTACAAACTTCCTGTCAACGGAAAGTTTGTTATTGATAAACTGATTTCCAAAGCCCCTGTTTCTACTGTAAACGGCTATCAGCGAGTAGAAAATCTAACACAGCATGATGACCAGATCCCCAATCTGATTTTAAGCTGGCATCAGGAAATTATTGACACGCAGGATCCAAGAACCGCCATTCCTGGGGAGCAGCCGATTGGAAACGGGGTATTACTACCGCTCCAACCTGAATGGTTACTTAAAACCAATACCTGGTGTGCTCAAGCCGTTAAAGATGCCCCGTTGCCGGCAATACCGACACCGATGGGTAAATACTACGGTGGTCTTGTTCAGGAAGGGAAAAACTTTTCCCTGGAAGAGCATCGGCAAAAAGGATGGAATGTTTTTAACCTTTCTTCAGCAGCAGATCATGAAAGGCAGGAAATACCTGGAATTAGCGGCTACAATAATGCCCTGGCACAAATTGGAGAATCCTTTAATCCCAGTTCTTTTGATCAGGGAAGAAGGGTAGCTGAACATCTTGGTTCTCGTTTTGCTCGCCTTCAGATTGACCAGATGGAGGAGGGACACCTTCCTTATGAGAGTCCGGCCTATATCGGAATGTATGAACGATTAAGGGAGATTAACGAGGGAGATAACCGAAATGTGCTGTTATTCGGTGGATATGGCCAGGCTAATGTTCGCTATGGGATTATCCGGAATTTTTCACCTGCGGAAGGAGGTCAGCGCGATCCAATGAACTTCTCCAATTTTGTCCAACGATACCAGAACCAGGCTGAAGCTCGAAATAGATTTAACGGAACACCCGACCGATTCTATGAAAACCGGTTTGCCGGAAAATCATTTCATAGCATTGGAATGCAGCAATTGATACAATTTTATCCCCAAACGGTTAATGAGGTCGACGTTCCCTATGTCAAACTACATGAAGTCGATATCATGCTAAAACAGGACCCTGGACGCCGGCCAATCGGTTTTCTCTGGCCTTGGCGAGAATATGCAGGTGGTCCTGCCGGAGGTCAGAACAGCTACCAATGGGAACATATTACAACCAATCCACAGGGAATTCTTACCAAAATCGGGCATAGTAGCTGTGGTTTAATCGCGCCTGAAATATTTGCCTTCGACATGATGGTTCGGGGAATAGGCTTGGTATTCTGGAATAACTATAGTTTCTGGACAGACGACCCGAATGCGATTACCGGTAACGATATCATTTCATGGAATCCGACCATCCCTGGTACGCCGTTTAACTATATCTCTGAAGCCAGCCCCAGAAAACCTGCAACCCCCTTAATTGGGTATGATGCCGCCCATGTCGGCAAGGATAAGGCTTTGAAGGCTTTACAGTTTTTAGGAACCTCAGAGCCCGAATGGAAATACATAAGGTACTCTGAAGATAACGGAAATTCCTGGAGAGAAGCCCCTGAGCATGCCATTCTGTTAAATGCGAAGGATTATAAGCCTATGGTAATGCAATTGCGAAATTCTGCAAACGGACGTCGAGTGATATGGACATTTGACCCTTACTGCCCTCCTAATATTACCAAGCAGTTAAAGGTTGATCTTGGCGATAAGATGCTTGATGTTCCACTTAAAGGAAACTTTTTGCACTTAATTTTAATAAATTAATATTTGTTTGTATAGGCAAAATTTGCGGAATCAAGTTATTGAAACCGCAAATTTTGCTCATCCTTTTAATTGTTATCCATGGAAAATCAAATTGCGAATAATAGATTAATTTCTTCTATATATGATTTATTTTTTGGCCGTCGTTGGAAGGTAAAGACTTCTTTTTTATGTTGCTTTTTATGTTTGCTTTTGAATAATCCGGACTATTATAGCTTCTGTTCGCATACTAGCTTTCACCCGGAGTTCAAAGACTTTGAATATAACTGGACTGCCCTCTACCAGCAGATCCAGGATCCATTTAGCGTACACCTTCATAAAATAACTTCCCATCAATCCAAAAGAACTTTTCGATTGACCCCGATTTTTTTGGGAAAAATCTCACCTTTTAAAACAGCTCTTGGCAAAATCATAACTCTTTTTGCTATTCAACATTTATTGGGCTTACTCTTCTTCTACCTTTTTGCTCATCTTATTTATTCCATCACAAAAGATGCTCTATTTTCCTTTCTCTGCACACTCGGAACGTCACTATTCTATCTTGGAAATGCTTTCTTCTGGGATACTTATGGCTGGTTTGACGGGTTCGCGTATTTTCTATTATTGGCCGGGATGATTGGGATTGTTAATAAAAAGTACTTTTTAACATTTATATTACTTTCTTTTGCTTATTGGACGGATGAACGTGCCATTATTATCTCTCCTTGTTTGTTATTATGGGATTTGATGTATCATTATAACTTCCCTCAAAATAAAGATAGCATAAAAATATCTCCATTTGCTATATTATATCCATTTTCCCTTATGATCTATATTAGCGCCCGACAGTTTTTATCTTTTACTTATGATATGCATACACCTATGGGATTCAATGCACTCGTCGGACCAAAGATGATTTTAATAAATATGCAAGCAATGCCTTTTTCATTAATTGGGGTATTCGAAGGTTATTGGATATTTATTATACGCTTAGGATTTTTGCTTTTTAAGGATCGGAACCTCAAGCTGCTCTTAACCTTGGGAATAATATTTTCAGCTTCTACTATTATTTCCTACTGTGTAATCGATGTTACTCGTAGTATGACCTATACTTTTCCTCTTCTAATTATTGCCATGTTTTGGTGCTATAAAAGTCGAGGTTCTGAAAACCTAAATAAATTATCCTTTCTTGCCACCTGCGTGTCATTCATTGTACCTGACTTGTTCTTTCTGGGCAAAAGTCCGGTCGTCATGTTCAATTATTTTCAATTAAAAACTCTGCTGGGCGGGTTGTTCTCATAAAGTATTCGAACATCCCGCCCAGCTGAGTTTTACTACGTCTACTCTTCAAAACTGATACATCACCTTGAGCCGCACGCCGGCCGACATCTGGTTCAGGCTGTTAGGTCGGGTACGGAAGGGCGTCCAGATGTAGGGGCTGGCCTGAAACGCCCAGTGGCTTAGCGCTTTTTCAATCCCGATGCTCCACTGCCAACTGTTATAATACTTTTTGTCGCTATCTGAATAGAATTCCTTCTGCTTGAAGTCATACGGCCCCACCCGATGGGTAAAGCCGATGTACTCACGGGGTTGAAGGCTTAGGCTCGCCCCTACCGCCGGGATGATATACAAACGGTTCCCCATCGGAAGCCGGTACCCCAGGGTCAGCGGCAGCTGCCAGCTGGCGGCCCTCCGGTTGATGTCCATGATCTCGAATCGCGGGTCGACCGGCACGACATTCCCGTACTTGTGCCGGAAATCCATCTTGGTCCGGACGTTGAACTGGATGTCCGTCAGGAACTGATCACCCGAGATTTTAAGCCGGTTCAGCCCTACACCCAGTACCAGATGCTCACCCACCAGCACCTCTCCGGCCAGCCCGATATTCCACTGGCCCAGGCCCAGCTCCGTACTCGGCCCCAACCGGAACCGCACCAGTCGGGAGGGTTCTTCGACCACCGGTTGAACGGCAGGAGCGGACGAACTGCCCAGCGCCGAAGCCGAAGGCCGAATGCTCCGTGACTGCCGACGGTAGGTCTCGACAAAATACGAAGAATCAAAGGAAAGCGGCCGGCCGGCCAAAGGCTCTACCACCAGGGCGGTCCGGTTTTCCGACGGAGCCGCATTGCCGCCGTACAGGTCCGGTCGGGCATCCCGGGCATCCTCCACGAGGGAGCCGGAGTGGTTAAAGCCGGGATCAGCCCCATTCGGCCGGTTGGGATCCAGTTGGTTAGGAGTGCGTCCGCTGCCGGGATAGGTCGGCCGGTCGCTTTCGGAACGCAGCGGCTCGCGGACCGTGCCGTTCCGGTCCGCACCGGATGACCCGGTGTTTTGATTGGGAGCATTCGCAGCAAGGCCACGCTCCGGTTCCGTGACCGGCCGCAGCGGCTCCGCGGGTCCCGAGGGCTGCGAATTCCGGCGGTCAGCCTGGGTTTCCGGGTAGCGGTTTGTCTGGTCGGCAAACCGTTCAGCCGCGCCGTCGGTGGGCGGAAGCTGCGTTCGGGGCTGGACCCTTCGATCCTCCAAAGGCAAAGAAGGCAAATCGGCAGAGGGGGTCGCCCCAGCGGCCGGAACCTCTTGAACGATATAGACGGTATCCGGGCGTATTTCGGCCGGCAGCTCCCGCTGAAGGATCGCGACCGTATCCCGTAGGGTGTCGACTTTCCGGCTCAGTTCCTGATTGGTCCGGTATTGCCAGACGGAAGTGATGACCAGACCGGCCACCGTAGCCGCACTGACGGCAGGCATCAGCCATTGTAGGCCTCCGCCAATGGAGGGCACGCCGTGCCGACGCAGAAATGAACGGAGTTGCAGCCAATCCTTTTCGCGGAAGGGAGGGTCTACGCCCTCCAGTTTCTCTCGTATAGATTCCCCAAATTTATCTGTTTTCATGGTAACGAACTGGAATCGCTGGATCAGATGGAAAAAGGTGCGGATAGGCAGACCGGATGGCCTGCTGAAGGCGCTGGCGGGATCGCAGAAAATGGGAACGGATGGTGGCTTCATTACTTTGAAGCACCTCGGCGATCTCCCGCAGGCTGTAGCCGTCCACCACGTGCATCGAAAACACGGTTCGGTAGGCCGGCGGCAGTTGCTGGACCAGCGCCAGAATCTCATCGGCCGAAATCCGGTCGATCACATTGTCGTCAAACGGTACGTCCTGCCCTGCTTCCAGATTGGTGCTGATATCCAGCTTATGGTATTTTCGGTAATAACTGATGGACGTGTTGATCAGAATCGTCCTGAGCCAGGCCTTGAAGGGATGCGTTGCATCGTATTGATGAAGCCGCTGAAACACTTTCAGAAAGCTTTCATTCAGTACCTCCTCAGCCTCCTCCACGGTGGCTGAATACCGCAGGCAGATACTCTTGGCATACCCGTAAAATTTTTTGAACAATACCCGCTGAGCCTGGGCGTCATGCGAGCGGCAGGCTTCTATCACACTCTCCAGGTCGTTCTCCGCAAAAGAGGGGCGCTTTCGGAACAGCAAGGCCTTGGTAATTAAGTAAATGATTCACTCATGTTTATCCAATACGCCGGGAACCGGCCGTTCGTTGCAGCTCCCGGCCACTTTTTTTTATCTTTTTCCGATCCGGCCGAATTCCGCTTTTTTTTCACCGACCCCTGCAACGACAGCCGGATTCATCGAGTAATGGCGGATAAATCGTCGAACCATTCCGATGAAATTTCAACTGTTAGTCATTGCCGATAGTCTTCATTACGACTACGGGCTGCACTCCCGGCAGAGTTACATCGACCAGTTCGTCCGCCGGCTGGAGCGGTGCGGCCAGGAAGTGGTGGTGACCTACCATGCTCCGCTGGCGCTGGGGACGGTCGCCGAAGTGCTGCAGCAGGTTCCTCTCGGTCGCTATGACCTCATCATACTCCAGGTAGCCAACCGCCACCTGCGGCACCCCCGGCTCCCGCTTCGGCCCACGCCGACGGAACGCCTGAGTGAATATGTCCGGCTGGGCGCACTAAGCATCACCTCCTTCGTCGGGCGCGTTCCGGCTCTTCAGGAAGTGCAGCACCATCTGGCCGCCATCTTCCGGGTCTTGTGGAGACACCGCCGGAAGGTCATTCTGCTCACCCCCTTCCCGCACCTGGAGCCGGTCAGCGGCTGGCTGCGGAAAAAAGGCAGTGCCCTGCTGAGGGAAGCAGGAAAACGAAACGGTTTTCGGGTATTCGATACGCAGTGGCTCGTCGAGCCGCGCGAAGAATATTTTATACCCGACGACCGCGAACGGCTCAACGCCGTCAGTCATGAACTCATCGGTCGACGGCTCTTCGACTTTTATCGGGAAGAACCGACGATCTCCACCGGGCGCCTGACTCTGGACACGTAATCATCTCAATTAAAGCAATTTTCAACTACCCAACAAGTAAACAATTCCTTCAAAATCATGAAAAAACCGCTTTTTATTGCACTCGCATGCATTGGACTGGGCTTATTTGGATGCGATCAGAATCAGCAGGGAGTGAGTCCGGATGCATCGACCACCACGACCCCCAGTTCGGCAAGGCTGGCGTCCGACAGCGCCGGTTTCTTCTGCAAACAGAAAATTACCAAAATCGAAACTTCCGCCCTGCCGGCCGCCGTAACCGAATACATCAGCAAGACGTACACCGGAGCGACGATCGAGTATGCCGCCAAAGACGATCAGGGTAATTTTCTGGTGGCTATTACCCAGAAAGGAGAGAAGAAGGCGCTGCTGTTCAATGCCGACGGCTCCTTCAACGAGGCACTGGCCCTGAAAGGCGACCGGAAGCGCGGGCCGCACGGGGGTGGCGGAAAGAAAGGCAGCCTGACGCAGATCGCCGTGACCGACCTGCCCGCAACCATCACCAGCTATATCAATACCAACTACGCGGGAGCGGAAATTAAAACGGCCGCTAAAGACAGTACCCGGGGCTATATCGTCATGATCGTGCTGGATCAACAGCCTAAAACGCTGCTGTTCAACAACGACGGCACCTTCAATAAGGAAGTGCAGAAACCCGTCAAGGGCAACTTCACGGCGGTGGCGGTAGCGGACCTGCCGGCTTCGGTTACCTCGTACGTCACGACGAACTACGCGAACTCGACCATCAAACAGGCCGCTAAAAACGCCGATGGTCAGATTGCGGTCTGGGTGCAGCCGGCCGGCGGGCGACCGGTGGTGCTGCTGTTCAACGCCGACGGTACCTTCAAACAGGTGGTGAAAGAACGGCACTAAGCCGCCGGCCACCCCCGGGTACAACCAACACATACAACCTGAAAAACCGATGAAAATCAGCACGCAAAGTAACCTGGCACGGTGGTTTCTGGTTCTTTCGGCAGGAGTCATGGTATCGGCCTGCAACCGGGGGAGCGAAGTGGTCGCTCCCCAAGATACCACCTCCCCCTCCGAAAACCAGACGGTCAACGAGTGGATTCTGGAGAACATGAAGGAGGTCTATTACTGGAACGACAAGATTCCGTCGAATCCGGATCTGACCCTTTCGCCCGACGCCTTTTTCGAGTCGATCCTGTATTCCTACGACGCATCGGTCCGGCCCGACGGCGACCGGTTTTCTTGGATTGAAGAAGACGGGGCTGCCCTTTCCGCTTCGCTGAGCGGGGAAACCACCACGACCGGCATGGAATTCACGCTCTACCTGCGCGCCCAGAATTCTGAGGAAGTCATCGCCCAGGTGCTTTACGTGCTGCCCGGCTCACCGGCCGATAAAGCCGGTCTGAAACGGGGCGACATCATCTATCAGGTCAACGGCCAGCGCCTGAACCGCAGCAACTACAGCAGCCTGCTGTTCGATCCGACCCGCTTTACCTTCAAACTGGCGCAGGTCAGCAACCAGGCGCTGGTCGATACCGACGAAACCCGCACGGTGACGGCCACGGTGTTCCAGGAAGACCCCGTCCTGTTGGATTCGGTCTATACCGTCAACGGCAGGACCGTCGGTTATCTGGTTTACAATCAGTTCAATCCGGCGCCCAACGGCAGCAACGGCGACGAATACGACCAAAAAGTGGATGCAGTTTTCAACGAATTCAAGGCGAAAGGGGTCAATGAACTGGTGCTGGACCTGCGCTACAATCCGGGCGGCTATACAAGCTCGTCGGCCAACCTCGCCAGCCTGATCGGGAAAGGTATCGACAACAGCAAGGTCTATTTCCGGGAGGAATGGAACCAGACGCTGACCCCGCTCCTGCAGCAGGAATACGGCGATGCGTTTTTCGTCCAGCGGTTTGTGACCAAATCCCAGAACATCGGCAGCAGCCTGAACCGGGTGTTCGTGCTGACGACCGGGCATACGGCATCGGCCAGCGAGCTGGTTATCAACGGCCTCAGGCCGTATATGACGGTCACGACCATCGGGGAAACCACCTACGGCAAGAACGTCGGGTCCATTACCATCACCGACGATACCGGCAGGATCAAATGGGGGATGCAGCCGATCGTGTTCAAGTCGTTCAACAGCCTCGGGCAGTCGGACTACTCGGCCGGTTTCAAACCCGACATCGAAGTGGAGGAGCCGATCAACCTGCTGCCGCTCGGCGACGTCCGGGAGGCTCTGCTGAACGAAGCGCTGTTCCGGATCACCGGAAGCCGGCCGGCCCGTCGGGCGGTGGCGGAAACAAACCCGCTTCCGGCACTCACCTCCTCCATCGAGCGGAAAGCCGCCGGAGGACGGATGGTGAAAGCGTTGAAAACGCTTAAGTTAAACTTTTGATGGACCGGTAGGCAGAATTTACTTCTTCCGACCATGAGACGATCTCTAACCGTGTTCTGGCTTTCCGTTTCGGCGGTTTCGGGCTTCGCCCAGGGCGTACCGGATTATTACCGGCCTCCGGGGGAGCGGGCAGGTACCTACCTCTCCGAACCCGAACACCGCCTGACCGAGGAACCCGCGGCCGGCCGGCCATTCCGGAAACAGCGCCCCTGCCGGGTTTCACTGGAACAGCTGGTGGCCCGCTACGGCGAAGCCTACATTCGTGAACGCTGGTATCTGGCTGCGGAAGGCGGGTTCCGGTCCGACCGGGGATCGCTCAGCCGGACGTTTGGGAACCTGCTCGGCACCCGGGCCACCACCCGCACCGGATGGAGTGCGCTGGTCGGCTGGGCAGGTTCCGAACGCTGGGCCGTCGAAGCCGGCTATGCCTGGATGCCGCTGCACAATACGCTGCTGATCGGGGGCAGTTCCAACCCGCTCACCCTCCGATTCGAAAACAATAAACATACGCTGATCCTTCGCGGAAAACGGCTGATGCGGTTCGGCAGCCGGGCCGCCAGACGGGCCGGTTTCTGGCTGAGCGCCGGCATCGGGCTGGTACCGAACGACGGCCGGCAGGTGAGCCGGTTCCGGGTCGAGGGGTATCAATACAGCTATGGCGGATTCCGCCCGACGGGACCGCCCCGCGTCGATACCGTCCGGATGACCGGCCTGACCACCGTCAGCCCCCGGCTTTCGGGTCTGGCCGAATTATCGGCCGAATATAGTTTCAAAATGGGCGGTCGGGCGGAAATGAGCCTGTTTACCCGAAAATACTGGGGGTTGGGCAACTCCCTGACCACCGACCTGAGCTACCGGATCAATTCCGGCGAACCCCGATCCGCCCTCCTGAGCGCCGACGGCAGCGGATGGAGCATCGGTGTCTCCATCCGGTATTCCTATTCCCTCCGCTACGATCTCAAAAAAATGCCCGGGATCTTCAAAGTCCGGGGCAACTCACCCAAACCGATACCACTCTAACTCTATTTTCCCCGTAATGAATCGTTCCTCCAAGGGTTCCTCCCTAAGCGTTTCCCGGCTCTCGTGCTGGATGGTCCTGCTGGTCATGGCCGCCTGCGCCCCTGAAAACGAGCCGGCTCCCCAAACGAAAAGCACCCTGCTCAGCCGAACCTGGGAAGTGCAGTCGGCCGAATCGGCCTACGACCGTATTTCCTACCAGTTTTACGAAAAAGGCCGCAGCGACAACGATACCGACCTTTCCTCGCTCCGGCTGGTCTTCCGGTCCGACGGGACTTACACGATGCAGGACATCTCCGACACCATCGACGGCACGTGGCAGTTCGCCGGGGAAGCCGACAACCTCCTGCTCGACGGTAAAAACCACTTCACGGTTCTGAGCCTTTCCGAAACCGGCTTCAGCTTCTGGTTCCTGACGGAAAGTACCTCCCTGAACGGCACCAGCATTTCGGTGAAAACCATCTATAACCTGATTCCAGTCCATTAATTCCGATGCGTTTCCGTGCCCCGTTACCCGCCCGACCGTGGATAACGGGTTGTTCCTTTTCCTCACTTTTTATCACTCATCCCCTATGAATGTGAAAATCAGACTCAATCCTTTAGCCGAAGCTATTTCATCTGCGGTAATTTCTCTCCGGGCTTTCCTCCGGCCCTCCCGGTTTGCGGGCTGGCTATACGCCCTGTTACTGGGCATGGGGGCCGGTTTTCTGACCGCTTGCCAGGACGACGATGCGGTAGCCCTCCGGGGCGACTGGCGACGCCGGTCCGACTTTGAAGGCGTCGCCCGCAACGCGGCCGCCGGTTTCGTCGTCGGAAACATCGCCTACCTCGGCACCGGCGCCAATGCCGACAACGAACGGCAGAAAGATTTCTGGGGTTATGACCCCGCCCGCAACACCTGGACCCAGATGGCCGACTTCGCCGGGGTGGCCCGAAATGCCGCCGTGGGCTTCTCGGCCGGGAACAAGGGCTATCTCGGCACCGGCCTCGACGACAACAGCGACCGGCTCAAAGACTTCTGGGAGTTCGATCCGGCCACCAACCGTTGGAAACGCATCGCCGACTTCGGCGGCACCGCCCGCCGGAATGCCGTGGCTTTTTCGGTCGGCAGCAAAGGATACGTCGGCACGGGTTTCGACGGCAACTACCTGAAAGATTTCTGGTCGTATGACCCGGCCACCAACCAGTGGGCCAAAATCGCCAGCTATGGTGGGGCCAAGCGGATCGGCGCGGTCAGCTTCGTGATCGACGGGCTTGCGTATGTAGGTACCGGTAACAACAACGGCTCGGCCGAAAAAGACTGGTGGGCTTATGACCCCGCCCAGGATCTCTGGATCGAAAAAGGCGATTTTGATAGCGACGAGCCGGTGCAGCGGAGCTACGGTGTCGGTTTTGCCGTCGATTCGCGGGGGTATGTGACGCTGGGCGACGGCAGCAATACGGTCTGGGAATATGACCCGGCCACCGACGACTGGCTGGAACTGGGCACCTTTGAAGGCACCGGACGGCAGTATGCCCTCGGCTTCAGCATCAGCGGAAAAGGCTACGTGACCACCGGCAGCAACGGCACCAGCCGCTTCGACGACCTTTGGGAATTTGACCCCAACGTAACGCAGGATACCGATGACAACTAAGCCGGCGCCCTCCCGAAACCGCCTGCTGACCAGTCAGTTCCTGGTCGGGCTGCTCGGTTTCGGGATCATCTTCGCCTACCTCCGGCACCAGCGTGAACCACTCTACCAACTCCGGATCTTTCCCGCTTCCGGCGGCTGGGGGTATGACATTCTGGCCAATGGGTCCACGCTGATTCATCAGGAAACCATCCCCGGAGAAACCGGACGCCGGAATTTCCGGAACGTGGAGCAGGCCCGCCGGGTGGGCAAAATAGTCATTATGAAATTGCAGCAGGGTCAGTTTCCGCCGACCGTTTCCCGTCAGGAACTGGTTCAGATGAAGGTATTGCCCCAATAACCTCCAACCAACCGTATATCCTCATGAAATACCTCTTGCGTTCGGGATTGCTGCTGACGGCGGCCGGCTTCGCGCTGGCGGCCTGCCAGTCCGGTGATCCCGACATTGGTCAGGAAGTCATCAATCCCAATACCTTACAGATGCAGTACGTGGATTCGATCACGGTCCGGACTTCCACCGTCCTCATGCCGGATTCGTTCGTCACCTCCTCGGACAGCAGTGTTCTGGTCGGGCGGTGGAACGACCCCCGGACCGGCACGCTGACGGGCAGCGGCTTTACCTCGGTCGACTACGTGGCCAACGACCTCGGCGGCCGGAAAGGACTCCGGCTCGATTCACTGGTCCTGGAACTGGGTTATTCCTTTTCCTACGGCGATACGACGGCCGGCTTTTCGCTGAACATTCACCAGCTGACGGGTTCCCTGTCCAACAGCCAGACTTATTACAACAGCAGTTCGGCCGGCTACCAGGCCGATCCATTGATTCAGTATACATTTCGCCCAAGGCCGAACGACGGTACGAAAAAAATCCGGATGCGGATTCCCAACGCTGTGGCGCAATCATTCTTCGACCGACTGATTGCCAAAGAGATCAACGATACCGAAACCATGACCAGCTTCTGGAAAGGGCTGGCGCTGGTGGGTCAGGCACCGGCCAATCTGTTTCTGGCGTTCCGGATGGTGGGTGAGCAGACCGGCCTGCGGTTGTACTATCACGCCAACGACATCGGCCGCACGGCTTCCAGTTTGCGGTTTCCGCTGGAGCTGGTCCGGTTCAGCCGGCTGGTCGTGGACCGGAAAGGCGCCACGCTGGAGCCGCTGCAAAAGGCCACGGATGCAGTGACCAGCGACAAAAGCGGAAAAGCTACCTGGGTCGGCGTCGGCATCGGACTACGAACCCGCATCGAATTTCCTGCCCTCGGCGATTTCATCCGACCGGAAGATTTTGTCGGGCTGAACCGGGCCGAACTGTTTATCCAGCCCATCCGGAGGGAGGTCCGCGACAATGCCCCTCCGCCGGAGCAGCTGGCCCTCTTTCAGACCAATCGCCAGAATGAACTGATTGCGACGGTGCCGGCGGGAAGTTCGGGCGCGGAAGCGGCCACGGCCCTGTACGGGTTTCTGCCGAATGAACTGGAGTTACAGGATGGGTATATTTTCAACCTGACCCAATACATCAGCCAGGTGATCCGGAAACAAACGCCCAACCGCCCGCTCATTCTGACCGTTTCGGCCGACCGGGTAAACCTCCGGACCGTGGTCCGGCAGGTCACGCTGGGCGACCAGAAAAGCACGACCGACCGCATCCGGCTCCGGCTGCTGATGACCTCCAATTCCTGAGAAAAAGAAAGACCGGCCTTCCTGCCGGTCTTTCCTGTCTGCATCAGGTCAGGTCCCACTTGCTTCGATACTCGCGCGACAGAAAGCCGTTGGCCTCCCCGTCCCCTCTGAACTTCTCTTTCCGGGCGTTCCATTCCAGCTTTCTGCCCAGACGGTAGGAGATCAGACCGAGGTGCATCGGCATGGTCATCTGGCGGGCGTATTCCAGGTTCGATTCGGGCTGCGTCCGGGCTTTGACGGCGTCGACGAAATTCTGCTGGTGCCCCGGCGAACGCGGAATTGACTGGGCCACCTCCGGGATGTCGGTCATCGTCTGCCCGTTGATGGTGATCTCACGGCTGTTGTAATCGCAGATCAGGGTGCCTTTGTCGCCCTCGAAAAAAGCGCCGATACCGCGTTTCTCGGCCCCCGGCACGTTTGGCGGCTCGGAGGTCCAGTACAGTTTCAGGTTTTCGAATTCATAGTCCACCGCGATGCGTTTCGGGGCGTCGCCGATGCCTTCGGGCGCTTCACCCCGGGCGCTGACGGTTTTCAGATTCTTCGGCTGTACGGACCACCAGGCGATGTCGGCGATGTGCGACCAGAAATCCTGAAATACCCCGCCGGAATAATCCAGAAAATACCGGTACGTAAAATGGCACCGCTGGGGGGTATACAGGGAGTAGGGCGCCGGGCCGAGCCACATGTCCCAGTTCAGGGTCGGGGGCGGCTCCTGGTAGCGGGCGGGGCCGAGTTCGGGCGGCAGGCCGGTTTTCCAGAGCCGGACGGTATGGACGTTGCCGATGGCACCCGAACGGATCAGTTCGACCACCCGGTGGTAATTGTCCGTCGCATGAATCTGGGTGCCGAGCTGGAAGACCCGGTTGTGCCGCTTCAGGCTTTTGAGCATCCGCTGCCCTTCCCGGACGTCGAACGAAAGCGGTTTTTCGCCATACACATCCTTGCCGGCCTCAAACGCCAGCATGGCGATCTGGGCGTGCCAGTGATCCGGGGTGGCTACGGTCACGGCGTCGATGTCCTTCCGGTCGAGCACCTGCCGGAAGTCGGCAAAACCCTGGGCTTTGGTATCGGGCCGGAGTTCGCCCAGCTTTTTGAGCGTCCCGTTGAGGTGGTCCTGATCGAGGTCGCAGAGGGCGACGATTTCGACTTCGGGCAGTTTGGCAAACCACCCCATGTGGTTGTTGCCCATCCCGCCCAGGCCGATGTGGGCGATGCGAAGCCGATCGCTGGGCGCTACTTTCCGCAGGTTCGGCAGATAGGTCAGCGCAAAGGCGGCCGCCGATCCCTGCTTCAGAAAATCTCTTCGGCTAAGAGGTTGATTCATAAACGGTTCGAGGGGTTGAGGAAAGAAATTTCAGAGGTAAGGTAATCAAAAATTCCCCGAAAAATCAACCCCTGGACAGTCTGCGCTGAAAGAAAGTAACCGCACTCACCCCGATGAGAACGCCCAGGCTGTCGGCCAGGAGGTCGAACCAGTCGAAGGTGCGGTTGATCGGCATGATTCCCTGGTAACATTCTATCCCGAAACCATACAGGACGCCGATCCAGAACAGCCGGGCCGGCAGACGGTAGACCATGCCCCACAGAATTGCCCAGACGGCGAAGATGGAAGCATGGATGAACTTATCATTGACGGTGACGATCTCCTCGGGCAGCTCGTCGTTCGGCCAGGCGCATCCGAGAAAGATGGCAATCGTCCAGCCGATGGCGGCCCATTTGATGAGGGTATTCAATCGCATCTTATCGGGTAAGGGTGGAGGTCCGCCACTCGGTCAGGTACAGAAAGAGGGCAATCAGGCTCAACAGGTAGATTACGTTCCGGGAGTCGATCAGGCCCCGGCCCAATGACCGGTACTGTTCATCGAGGGCAATCCAGGACAGCGGGTAGGAAACGGCTTCCAGCGGCTCTAGGCCGGCCACCGAACTGATGCCGATGTACAGCAGAAAACAAAGAAAGACACCCAGCACGAAGGCCACCACCTGGTTGTCGTTCAGGGAGGAGGCAAACAGCCCGACGGCTACGAAAACCCCACTGAGCAGGAGCAGGCCGATGTACGACCCGAACACGGAGGCCGAATCGACGTTCCCGCGCGGATTTCCCAGTTCATGGATCGAATAATAATACAGCAGGGTCGGGAGCAGCAACAGGGCGACCAGCAGCCAGTTGGCCGCGAATTTGGCCAGCACCAGCTGCCGGCGGGTGAGCGGCTTGGTAAGCAGCCACTCAATGGTGCCGGTCCGGACCTCCTCGGCGATGGAGCGCATCGTAACGGCAGGAATCAGAAACAGCATCACGTAGGGCGTCAGGTTGAAAAACACCCCCATGTCGGCATAGCCGTAGTCCAGCAGACTCGTGTCCGGGAACACCCAGAGCATCAGACCGATGGCGGTCAGAAAAACCGCCATGATGATGTAGGCAACGGGCGAACTGAAAAAACTGCTAATTTCTTTTCGGAAGACGGAGAACATAGAATGGGATTTCGCGAGCTAACCCGTCACGATAGCTCGCCGAACGGTTTGTTCCGGCGCAGGAAAGCCGCCACGACCAGTGAAATCAGCAGACCGAAAAAGGCGGAAACCAGAATACCGAACAGAAACTGAAGCCCGGGGCTCTGGAGTCGCTGGGCCAGTTCGATCGCCTGTTCGACCTGCTCGTCGGACATGCCCTGATCCTCCATGTTGGCCCGCGCCTGGTCCAGGACCTGCTGCCGGATGGTGGTGTCGATAAAGGTCGTATAGATGAAGTTATACGTCGTTGCGATCAGCGCGCCGATGACGGTCAGCAGCGTGCCGAGGCTGAGGCCCTCGCCGTACGACATGAACCCGTTGTTCAGGGACCGGTATTCCCGCATGGCCATCACGATCAGAACGACCGAAATGACAAGGCTCAGCCAGGTCAGGGCGGTGTTGGTAAACTGGCCGGAAATATACAGGGCGGTGGTATAGACCATAGAAATCACCCCGGAAATTACCCCCCATTTCAAGGCCAGCCGGGCGGTCGACGGTTGTTCTTCCATTTCTGTCAGGATTTTGGAGTATCAGTTGGTTGGGTATTGTAAAGGCTGTAGGCCTGTCTTCGGAAAATTAAGGAAATAATCAATACCGGCAGGATGACCAGGACGGTTTTCTTACTGATTTCGTCCGTGATCAGGTCGGCCGTCCGGATTTCTCCAACGCCCTGAAGCAGTTTCAGATAAGCCTCCCGGCCCAGTTCCTTCACCAGCTGTCCCTGCCGGGAGGAGATCAGTTGCCGCAGCTCGTCGGTATAACGCACGAACACCGAAGGATCGATGTAGGTGACGAAAAAATAAATCAGCCACCCATTGATGATGGCCCCGACGGTATTGACCACGTAGCAGATCGTGATGGCTTCCCACAGGTGCAGCAGCCCCTTGCCGATTTTCCGCCGGTAATACCATACGGCCGCCGTCATCAGGATGATCGTGATGCCGATGTCGGGGGTTTTCCGGTTTCCGAGCGGAACGAAGCCCAGGAAATAAAGCGACAGAAAATAGAGAAAGGAAAACACCCCCGTCGCCAGCCCGAACAGGATGGGCCATTTGAGCAGAGGTTGATTAAAAAATGCCAGGAATGTTTTCATACGTGTTCGGCGAGTCCCTTGCCGATGATCCATAACGCCCTGCCTTTCAAAGTTGTGCCCAGGAAAGGCGAGTTTTTCGAGCGGGACGCCGTTTTTTCAAAAGTCCATTCCAGGTCGGGATCGAAAAGGGTCAGCGTGGCGGGCTGGTTCTCGTCGATGCTTTGGGCGGGCAGGCGCAGAATCCGGCGCGGCCGGCGCGTCAGCCGGTCGATCAATTGCTCCAGCGGGTACGCCGGAAAATAAGTCCGAACCACCGCAAAGGCCGTTTCCAGCCCGATGATCCCGAATTCCGCGTTGTCGAATTCCAGGTTTTTGCTTTCCTCGTCCTGCGGGTTATGGTCGGAAACGATGGCGTCGATGGTTCCGTCGATCAGGCCCTGCTGCAGGGCCGCCAGATCGGCCGGCAGCCGGAAGGGCGGGTTGACTTTCAGGTTCGTATCGAAGCTCATCAGGGCCGTGTCGTCGAAGGCGAGCTGGTGGGCGGCCACGTCGCAGCTCACCGGTAGTCCCTGCGCCTTGGCCTGTCGGATCAGTTCCACCGACCGGGCCGTGGAGATCGTGGAGAAGTGCAGCACGGTAATCTCCGGTGTCGGGGGGGGCGCCGGCTTTTCGCCGGAACCCAGACCCAGCACGTACTCCAGCAGCCGGAGGTCGCGCTCGACGGCCATTTCCTCGGCCAGCGCGGGCATCCCCTTCATGCCGAGCAGCGTGCTGGTCAGGCCTTCGTGCATCTGGCCGAACTGCGTCAGCCGCTGTTCTTCCGGGCGGTTCATCAGCAGGCCGTTGAACGGCTGGAGGTATTGCAGGGTTTTGAGCAGCAGATCCGGGTCGGAGAGGGGATGCTCCCCATCCGAGAAGGCCACCGCACCGGCCTGGTGCAGGTCGATCATCTCCGTAAAATCCTTACCCTCAATGCGTTTGGTAACGGCCGCAATCGGATGCACCGACACGGGCTGGCCCATCGTCACCTGCTTCACGTACCCGATGGTATCCTTGGAATCGAGGGCCGGGCTGGTGTTGGGCAGCACGGCAATGTCCGTAAAACCGCCCCGGGCCGCAGCCCGGCAGGCCGTCGTCAGGTCCTCCTTATGTTCAAAACCGGGGTCTTTGGCCGACACCCGCAGATCGACCCAGCCGGGCGAGACGCAGAGGCCTTCCCGTTCGATGACCTGAACCGGCTCGTCGGCCGCCAGAGACTCCCCGATCTGACGGATGAGTCCGTTTTCGATGAGTAGGTCGCGGGTCTGGCCGTGGAAGGGTGACTGCGAATCGACGATGCGGGCGGAACGAATAAGTACTTTCATAAGGTTGTTTCCCGGACGAAAGCGGGCGGGGTATTCAAAAAAAAAGCCCCTGCCGGAGCTTTATTATGTCGATGGATCAGGCTTACGCACCGACCAGGTCTCTATAGGCTTCCTGGCTGAGCAGGTTGTCGACGGCGGCCCCGTCGGCCAGTTTCAGACGGATCATCCAGCCGCGCCCGTAGGGGTCTTCGTTGACCAGTTCGGGTGACTTTTCAACTTCCGGATTGATTTCCAGCACTTCACCGTCGAGCGGAAGGAACAGGTCCGATACCGTTTTCACGGCCTCGACCGAACCGAACACATCGCCTTTGGAAAGGGTCTGCCCGACCGTCGTGATGTCCACATACACAATATCACCTAACTCGCTCTGTGCAAAATCCGTGATGCCGACCACAGCGATGTCGCCTTCGATCCGAATCCACTCGTGATCTTCCGTATACTTTAGTTCTTCGGGGAAATTCATGCCTACCGGGTTGGTTTGGTGCCGCAATTTACACACGTAAACCGGTTTTGCAAACCCTCCGGCCGGCGTTTCTTTCCCCTCATTCGAGCGCAAAGGCCACGTATCGGTCACCTGAGCGGGTTTTCAGTTTGCCGCCCCCGCAGGCAATGACCACATACTGTTTTCCGCTGACGGAATAGGTCGTGGGGGTGGCATAGCCGGCCGCCGGAAGCTTCGTTTCCCACAGGAGTTTTCCGGTCCGGCGGTCGAGAACCCGGAATTTTTCGTCGGGGGTGGCGGCAATGAAAATCAATCCGCCGGCCGTCACCACCGGGCCGCCGTAGTTATCGGTTCCGGTGGGCGGCAGGCCCTGCCGGGTCAGGGCCGGAAACTCGCCGAGCGGTATCTGCCAGCGGTGCTCACCGGTATTCATGTCGATGGCCGTCAGGGTGCCCCAGGGCGGGCGGCTGACCGGATAACCGTTTTTGTCGTACCACCGATTATAGCCCGTATGGACGTAGGGCAGCCAGGTCCGCCGGCCGGCGGAGGCCACGTTTTCGGAGGATACTTTTCCCGAAATAAAATTCACGATGGCGGTTCGCTCGGCGTCGGAAAGGTGGGAAAACGCCGGCATCATACCCCGCCCCTTTTTCAGAATCTGATGGATGGCCTCGGGGGTCAGGCGCCGGTTCACCTCCACCAGCGAAGGGTAGGCCCCGCTATGGTCGCCCCGACGGTCGGCGCCGTGGCAGCCGGAGCAGTTGGCTGCATACAGCTTTTCCGAACTGCTGACGAGCGTCGGCTTCGGCGCATCGACGAGCGAGGAATATACCGGGATCTCCTTCGCCGGAACGTACAGAATGCCTTCCGGGTCAATGGCGGCCCCACCCCACTGCGCCCCGCCGTCGGTACCGGGGAAGAACAGCGTATTCTGCCGTCCGACCGGATAATACGGCGTTCCGGTGCGGCTTTCGCGGAGTTGCTTCAACACCGCTTCCCGGTCGGCCACGGTTTCGCTGAGGTCCTGCTCGGTGAAGGTCTGGCGGGTAAAGGGCGCCGGTTTCAGCGGGATCGGCTGGGTTGGCGACGTTTTCTCGCCGGGGATATCGGAGGCCGGAAACGGTTTTTCCTCGATCGGGAACAGCGGTTTTCCGGTGACTCGGTCGAACAGGAAGACGTGGCCCTGCTTGGTGATCTGGGCCACGGCGTCGATCCGTTTTCCGCCGTGGGTCACCGTCAGCAGGTTCGGTACGGCAGGCGGGTCACGATCCCAGATGTCGTGGTGGACGAGCTGAAAATGCCAGATGCGTCGGCCGGTCCGGGCGTCGAGAGCCAGCAGGCAGTTGGCGAACAGGTTGTCGCCGTGCCGGTTTCCGCCGTAGAAGTCGAAAGCCGCCGAGCCGGTGGGCGCGTAGACGATCCCGCGCCTGCGGTCGATGGCCATGCCCATCCAGTTATTGGCTCCGCCCACGTTCTTATAACCGTCTTTCGGCCAGGTTTCATAACCGTATTCACCGGGCTGCGGGATGGTCCGGAAGGTCCAGAGCAGCCGTCCGGTTCGCGTATCGTAGGCCCGGATGTCGCCTTTGAGGGCGGTCGGCCCTTCCGACACCCGGACTCCGACGATCAGGCGGTTTTCGAACACGGTGCCGGGGGTGTTGCAGACCACGTAGTCGTCGGCTCCCGGGCGCTCCAGCCCCGTGCGCAGGTTGATCTTTCCACCCTGCCCGAAGCCGGGAACGGGCCGGCCCGTGCGGGCGTCGAGGGCGTAGAGCAGGTGCCCGAAGGCGAAAAAGATGCGCTGTTCCTTCCCGTCGGTCCAGAAGGTGACGCCCCGGCTGGTCATTTTAAACGTCTCGTCGCTCAGGGCGGTTTTCCAGAGTTCCCGGCCAGTCGCGGCCTCCAGGGCAAATGCCTGCGAGCCCGCCGAAACCCCATACAGCACCCCGCCGATGACGATTGGATTCACCTGCATCTGCGTCTGGTTGCCGACGGTATCGGCTCCGCCCGAGGCATATTCCCACACTTTTCTCAGCCGCCGGACGCTGGCGGTATCAATCTGATCCAGAGGAGAATAATGATTCCGTTCGGCATTTCCGTAAAACTCGGGCCAGTCGGTCTCGGCCGGGGCCTGAAACCGGACGGCCGATGCCGCCAGCAGCAGCAAGACGGCAGGAAGACCGAAAGAAAATGGACGAAGGTTTCGGAAGGGCATGAAGGTCTGGGTTTGTATCCCAAAAAGGCCGTGAGTTTCTCCAGTTACTTGCCCGCCGGGAAACCGGCTTCGGGCGGCTTCCTTCCTGCTGTCCGGGGTTGGACAAAGGCTGTACGGATTCGGACAGGACCGGCCGGGCGGACGCCCCATTCCAGTGCCTGAGCCGCATTTTTAAGTTTGGCAGGAGATTTGTTTTGCAAAATTACAACTAATTCTCTTGCTTCACCTTCACCATGCGCCGAGCCTTTTTAGGAGAGTTTGAGGAGATCGTCCTCCTGGTGGTGGCTGCCTGCCCTTCGGAAGCGTACGGCGTCACGATCTGGGAGGACGTCCAGCAGCAGACCGGCCGCTCGATCACCATGAGCGCCGTCCACGCGACCCTGTACCGACTGGAGGAAAAGGGTTTCCTCTCTTCCGTCATGGGCGGGGCCACCGCCGAGCGGGGCGGCCGCCGGAAGCGGTTTTTCACCCTGACCAACGCGGGCGTCCGGGCCCTTCAGGACATTCAGGAGGTGCGGGCGCGTCTCTGGCAGGCCATCCCACCCGGTAAATTTCAGCTGACATGAAAGCCGCTCCTCCCCGCTGGGCCGACCGCCTGCTCGAACTGTTTCTGGAACCGCACCTGCTGGAGGACGTCCAGGGCGACCTCTACGAAGTCTTCTCCCGACGCGTCGGGGAAGTAGAACCGGGCCGCGCCCGTCGCGAATACGCCCTGGCCGCCCTGAATTACCTGAGCCCGTTTTTCCTTCGACGAAAACCGAAATACGAACTTCAAGCATCCCAACCCCTACTGAGTCTCACCATGCTGCGAAACTACCTGAAAATCGCCTTTCGGACCCTGGCGCACAACAAAGCCTATTCCATCATCAACGTCGTCGGCCTCAGCATCGGACTCGGGGCCGCCATGCTGATCCTGCTCTACACCAAAGACGAGGTCAGCTACGACCGCTTTCACCGGAATACCGACCAGATTTACCGGATCGTGCTGCGGACCTATACGGCCGCCGGGGTTCCCGAAGGGCAGGGCGGGAATACGGGGGCGGTTCAGGGGCCGAAATTCAAGGCCGGGGTGCCGGACATCCGGTCCTTCGTCCGGTACCGCGAACACCGGAACGACCTGAAACTGGGCAATGAGATCGTCAGCCAAAGCGTGTTTTATGCCGATACCAGCTTTTTCAACCTTTTCTCCTTCCCGCTGATCCACGGCAACCCGGTTACCGCCCTGCAAAAGCCCCAGTCGGTCGTTCTGTCGGAGGAGATGGCCGCCAAAGCGTTCGGAACCACGGATGCGCTCGGAAAAATCCTTTTTCTGAAGGATTCCTACAACAGCGAGTCACCGTTTAAACCGTATACGGTGACCGCCGTGGCCCGGAAAGCGCCCCAGAACTCCTCGATCAAGTTCGATATCGTGATGCCCTATTACGACAAGGAAGGCAACAACGACGAAACCGACTGGTTCAGCACCTTCCAGAATACCTTCGTGCTGCTGCGGCCCGGCTCGGACCTGAGAGCCGTCGAAGCCCGGATGAACCGGGTTTATCAGGCCGACGCCCGCGAACAGATGAAAATGGTGGCTGAAAAATACGGCCTGACCCAGAAACGGGTGTATGCGCTCCAGCCGCTGACCGATATGCACCTGAACCCCGACCTGCCGGCCGACAACGGTCTGGTCGACAACAGCAACCCGATGTTCTCCTACATCCTGTCGGGCATTGCCCTGTTCATTCTGCTGATCGCCTGCATCAATTTCGTCAACCTGACCATTGCCCGCTCCCTGAAACGGGCCAAGGAGATCGGGGTCCGGAAGGTCGTCGGGGGTGGGCGGTCGCAGCTCATTCTACAGTTTCTGGGGGAATCCTACCTGCTGAGTTTCGGGGCGTTTGCGCTGGCCCTGGTGCTGGTGCAGCTGGTCCTGCCCACCTTCAATCAGGTGTCGAATAAGGCGCTTGCCCTCTCCTATCTGTTTGACTTCCGGCTGGTTACGGCTTATCTGAGTCTGTTTTTCCTGACGGGCCTGCTGGCCGGTTTCTACCCGGCCCTGGTGCTTTCGGGCTTCAATCCGGTGGAGACGCTGTACAGCCGGTTTCGGTTTTCGGGCAAAAATTACCTCCAGAAATCGCTGGTGGTGCTGCAATTTTCACTGGCTTCGTTCCTGATCATCGCCACCCTGACCGTCACCTCCCAGTTTAACTACCTGACCTCCAAAGACCTGGGTTATGATGACCGGAATCTGATCACGGTCGTCAAATCGAACCTGACCCGGCCCGAAGCCAAACTTCTGCGCGAGCAACTGGTCAACAACCCGGCCATCGCCGGCATGGCGGCCAAAAACCAGGGCCGCTGGGGAACGGTCGCCAAAATCAACGGCGAAACGCAGATCGAGTTTACCTATGAAACGGTGGACGAAGCCTACCTGCCCATGCTGAAAATTCCCATCCTGAAAGGCCGCAACTTCTCGCCCGACTTCCCGTCCGACTCCAGCCAGTCGGTCATCGTCAACGAAAGCTTCGTAAAGAAGGCGGGCTGGAAAAACCCGATAGGGCAGCAGGTCAACTTCTGGTACAACAACAATGAAAAATACCGCATCATCGGCGTGGTGAAAGATTATCACTTTCTTCCCCTGAATGAAGAAATCCGCCCTCAACTCTTCACGATGCGGCCGGGCAACAGTTTCGGGATGGCCTACATCAAAATAAAACCGGGGACGGAAACCGCGAGTCTGAACCACATCGAAGCGGTTTACAAAAAGTTGTTCCCGATCAATCCGTACGCCTACAAGTTCAAGGACGAGGACAACCGGCAGAGTTATGAAGCGGTGGAAAAGTGGCGGCAGATCATGCTGTTCGGTGCCGTTCTGACCATCTTCATTTCGGCCATCGGGCTGTTCGGACTGGCGACACTGTCGGCCGAGCGCCGGTTCAAGGAGATCGGCATCCGGAAAGTGCTGGGAGCGTCGGTGTCGAGCATCGTCCGGTTGCTGTCTTCGGACTTCCTGAAGCTGGTGGGGGGTTCTTTCGTGCTGGCTTTCCCGGTGGCCTGGTATGCCCTGAACCGATGGCTGGAGAATTTTCCCTACCGGATTGACCAGAGCGCCTGGACGTTTCTGGGGGCCGCCGGCATCGCCCTGCTGATCGCCCTGTTCACGGTCAGTTTCCAGGCGGTCCGGGCCGCGGTTTCAAACCCGGTAAAAAGCCTTAAGGCGGAATAGAAATGATGAATAAGGAATTCTTTCAAAACGCTTCTCCAAGCGATACATAAAAGCCGGTTCCTTCGCGGGTAATTCCGAGGTCGGCGCGGAGAAAGACGTCTTTCTTCTGAAAGAACAGAAACCGGATACCGCCCCCGGCCGCCCATCGAAGCTGGTTCAGCCGGAACTCGGCCGGTCGGGGGGCTACGGTGCCGAGGCCGGCGAAGAGGGTGCCGCCCCACCGTTTGCTGAACCCGAACGGCAGCCAGCGCAGTTCGGCCTGCCCGGCCAGCACGTTTTTGTCGCGATACCGGCCGAGATAATAGCCCCGCATGAGGTTTTCGCCCCCGAGCAGACCGAGATTATTGAAAGGAACGGTGCCGGTCAGGAAGGTGCCGGCCACCTGAAGGGCCAGCACCCGGTTATTCCGGCCGAGAGGGCGGTACAGACGGCCGTCGAGGATCAGGCTTCGGTATCGGTAATCGCTGCCCAGCCCCGGTCCAAACCACAAAATGGCGGTTTCCAGAAATTGCCCGCGACGCACGTTCAGCACGTTTTTCCGGTCGTCGAATACCAGAGCGGCTCCCAGACCGGTGGTCCTGGACCCCTGTGCGCCCTCCGGAACCAGGAAATTCGGTTTTCCTTCCGATTCGAACGAAACCCGCCGGATGTCCTGAAAATCGACCTCGGCCCCGGCGTACCAGTTACCGGCCACCTGCCGCAGAATTCGCTGCCGGATCTGGAAATAGCTGGAGTTCACCAGAACGGGGTGATCCGAAGGGGTGGCCGGGCCGATGCCGTAGTAGAGCAGCGGAAACTGCTGATAGCGGGCCCTTCCCAGAAAGAAGTATTTATTCCGATGGGTATAGGCGGCATTTTCCAGCAGGCCGCCGAACTGCCCCCTGAGGGTAACGAACGTGTAGAGATTGATCTCGCTCAGCCGGTTGATGGCGGTATCCTTTCTGGCGTAGAACAGCGAAAACGTGCGGATACCGAATTCGACGCTGGTTTCGGGCGCATAGCCCGCCGTCGGGAACACCAGAAGTTTCGAGGTGGCCGCGGACGAGGTGTCGTTCAGCACTTTATTAATGAATCGCCCCAGTTGACCCTGCGCACGCAGCGGCTCATCGACCAGCCAGAAACCCAGAAAAAATACCGCTGCCTTCAGGCGCATCGTGTTCGTTCGACCTTGATTCCAGTAGTATAACTAAAAACCCGGCCGAACGATTTCGATCGGCCTTATTCGGCCAGGTTGAACCGCACCTGCACCCCGCCCGCGGTGGTGGCCCGGCGGAAGGAGTTCGATACCAGCGGATCGTTGAACGTCCGGTCGAAGTAGAACTGGAGGTTCAGGCGACGGTTGACGACGTAGCTGATCTGCGGCCGCAGCTGGAAGTTGACGTTTCCGGCCGTAATTACCTGCTCCCCGACCCCGTTTTCGACCGTCTCATCCAGTTTGCGCTGGACGGCCCGCGTATCGCGGAAGGTCAGGTTGCAGTTGAACGTCAGGTCGTTTTTCAGCTTCCGGTACGCGCCGTTGATCCTGAACGGAATTTTGAAATTGCTCTTGGTGAAGCCGAACCGGAACGTAATGTCCTTGTTGGTCAGTTCGGCCACCTGGGCATTCGACAGGTTCAGGGCCACGCTGCGGTCCTGGTTGTATTCCAGCCCCCCGCTGATCTTGCTCTGGGTCCGGAACGTGACGCCCAGCAGGGGCGAGAACCGTTCCGACATGGTGATGGTGCTCATCACGAATACCGGCACGAACTGCCGGGTGTCGTTGTACCGGCTCGACAGCGGGTAGCCCATCACGGCCAGATTCACGTACAAGGCATCGTAGTCGAGCGAGGAGGTGAAGTTCCCGACGCTGTAGGTCGAGGTATAGGCGTGTGAAAGCGTGAAGGCGCTGAACAGCTTCCGGAACGGTTTCAGCTGCGACAGGCCGTTGTAATCGACGCGCCAGTTGGGCAGCGGAATCCGCAGGAACGGGTTCATCTTCACCTTGTTCGGGTCCTTGCCGCTGTAAGCCGCGAAAAAGGCGGGAATCAGCACATCCTGCGAATTCAGGTTGTACTGGCCGCCATTGCCGACCTCCGGGTTGATCTGCATCAGCCGGGCCAGAATGATCTTTCGATATTGGGCGAAGCGGTCGAAAATCGGCGAGGTATTGTTCCGGTTCAGCTTCGTGAAGGCCGTCTTGAACGAAAGGAACGACATGCTGAACTGACCGTTGCGGAACGGACTCAGGCTCGCAAACTGCCCGGTCGAATCGGGTCGGAACAATTCCTGGTAGGTGTCCTGCCGGGTCAGACGGGCCTCGACCGTAATCCGGAAATCCCGGAACGGCTCCAGCGTCGTGCGGGCGTCGAACTTTTTAGCCAGCGTTTGAGTGAAATACTGGTTCTGCTGCTGGCTTTTCGACAGCCAGCCCCGCTCGGCGGCCCGGTAATGGAACCGCCGGTCCTGACTCCCCAGAATAAAGCCCAGCCCGGGCGCATTCTCCCGCGAGTTGCCGAAGAACCGGGCCGTCGGCAGGAAGCCCGGCAGGAAGGTCGATTCCTGCACAGTATAGTTGAAGTTGATGCCCCGAATGGTCAGCAGCGTCCGCACGAAGCTTTTCAGCACCCGGTTTTCCTGCCGCTGGATGTCCTCGATGTCACCGGGGTTCCGGGTAAAGTTCTTCCGGGGCGCCGAGGGCGTGTTGGCAAACCGCAGCGATTTGATCTTGTTGTACAGCCGGACAAAGTCGACCCTACCCTGAATGCCCCACTCCCGGTTGTTGCGGATGATGTTCCCGAACTCCACATTATTGGTATCTCTGATCCCGTAGGAGTTCGCCTGGAACTGGTACCCGATGTTATAGGTCAGGTCGGCGGCCACCCAGTCGAGCAGCGGAATCTTGTCGAGCGGCATCCGGTAGGTGGTCCGGATGTTCTGCTCGTAATTTTTCGTCCGGCCGAAGCGTTTGGCGTTGGCCCAGACGGAGTCCGCTTTCTGCTGTGTATTGAGGTCGCCCGCCGGCTCGTCGATGATGGCGTTGGAACGGGCGTTGTAGGTCAGGATGAGATTCCGCGTCAGGTTCCACTGGAGGTCGTAAAACCGGTTGAACCAGAAGTATTTTTCAAACTGCGGCACCACGCCGGCCGTCGTCAGTTCGGAGTTGCGGAGCTGGGTTTTGATAAAGCTTCGGTCGACCTCACCCCGGATGGACACCTGCGTCGGCAGCAGCGTGAGGTTGAAGTCGCGCAGCCAGCGGAGGTAGGGCCGTTCCAGAGCCTCGAACCGTTTGAAGGGCTCGAATGCCTTCGGCTGGGCGCTGTACACATAGGCCAGACCGCCCCGGTATTGCCGCTGAACGAACTGGTCGGTCAGAATGTTGGTCCGGGTCGCTTCATTGAACGCATAGGTAAACGACAGGTTCTCCACGTCGTAGAAGTGCGTCGGAGCGCTTTGGTTCGTCCGTACCTTCCGGACGTTCGAGAGGTTGAAACCGCGCCGGACCGAATTGTCCTCCACGAGCCGGCGGTAAGCCTCCCGTTCGTTCTCTCCCAAGGTCGAAAGCGTTTTTTCGAGGGGCGTGTCCGGGTCGAGCGGATTGAAATGCGGCTGGATGTGCCGGCGGTCGTAGTTGATGAACAGCGGAATCCGCAGCCCCCACTTTTCGGGCAGGAACTTGTCTACCGAAATGGCCGACTGAATGCCGTACTCCGTCGTGGTTTCGCGTGCCCGCTCGGCGATCCGCTGCTGCACCCCGCCGAAGCCGAAGGTGGTGATTTTCCCGGAGGCCGTCACGGTGGCGACGTCGGCCAGCTTGGCGTTCAGTACGCCCACGGCGGCCCGGCCGGCGGTCTGGTCGAAGCCCGTGGCCCGAAGTTCATCGACCCAGACCGTAAAGGTCTGCGGCCGTTCGTCGGGTGATTTCGGATTCCTGACCCCGATCATAATGACCTGAACGGCACTCAGGTCCGGGTTCCCGACCACCGTCAGCTTATACCGGCCGTCGAGGCTGGTCAGGGTGAACGGGGTGGCCGAGGTGCGCGTGAGCTGGCGGTTTTTCTCGGCCTTCAGGTTGATCAGTTCCTCGAAAGCGATGTCCAGCTCGTTGTCGGACGGCCACACCACGTCGGCCGGCTGCGTCCCCTGCGGAGTGGCCTTCAGATTCGGGATCTCAATTTCGTAGAAGTTGTCGGTAAAGTCGGTTCCGAGCCGGATGAAGGCCGAAACCTGGCCGTCGGCGTTGTCGTCGCTGTGCAGGTGGATGTTCATGCGCAGCCGCTCGCGGAACAGCAGGTCCTGGTTGGTGTTGCGGTAGGCCGCCCGCGAGTCGCCGTCGCGGAGGTTGGTCACGCTCAGGCTCATGGACTGCTCGTTGAGCTGGACGTTGTTCAGCTGCGTAAAGTCACGGTCGCGGATGAAACCCGGCGGCACCTGATACACGTATTTGTTGTTACCCGGCGCACTGTTCTCCTCGATGTTGACGGCCGCCACCTTGAACTGCGCGTCGTAGGGCTCCGGCACTTCCTGAAGGCCGCGGGCCGAGAGGTCACCGGTATATTTCCGATACTGGTTGGAGGTCATCTGCATCTGGGCGAACCGAAGCACCACCGGCTGCTGGAATTCCGTCAGATACATCCGCGCAAACCGGATCGACTTGAAGCTGTTGATGCTGCCGACCTTGCGCTGGTAGTCGCGGACCGGAATCCGGAACAGATACCAGGTAACCGTCTTACCGGCCCTCGACTGCACGTCCACCTTGTCGACGATGTACCCCTTCCCTACCTCCAGACCGCCCGGTTTCAGGTCGACTTCGTATTCGTAATAGGCTTCATTTTCGTTGACGGTATTGTCGGTATTGAGGTCCTCGATGTCGGGCAGGGTCGTCGAAGCGGGCGTCACCAGCTGGTTGCGGTCCTGGAGTTCCGGGGAGTTGTTTTCCAGCCCCATATACTGCTTGTACCGGGAAACGATGTACTTCGCCGAGTCGGCGCGCTGGCCGTAATAGAAGATAAAATCATCGTTGGACGGGTCACCGAGCAGGCGTTCCCGGGCCGCAGCATTCAGCCGGGGCGACACCTGATCGATGTAACTCCGGAAGTACCGGGCTTCTTCCGGGTTGCTCAGACCATCGAGCCCGACGTCCTGCCGGTCACGCGCGCCGTTGTCGAACGCCTGCGTCACGAACTGGGAGCGGGTCACGTACCCCCAGGCCGTCGAGTCGCGTTTGTTCAGCGGCTGATTTGGGATGTACAGTCCGTTTTCAAAGTTATACCGGTTATCCTTCACCACGTCTTCCGACACGTCGCCGAGGTTGAACACCAGCTTGCCGCCGGTCGTGTTCGGGCGGTTTTCAAAGCCATCGTGGACCACCGCCAGCGTGTCACCGTTCACGCCCAGGAAGGGGTCCATGAGCCAGAACTCGTAGTTTTCGATGTTGGCGTTGTCGAAATCGGCATCGGA
This sequence comes from Larkinella soli, assembly GCF_003703975.1. GTDB lineage: Bacteria > Bacteroidota > Bacteroidia > Cytophagales > Spirosomataceae > Larkinella > Larkinella soli. Next base: position 80,207 of record NZ_QTJY01000002.1, read on the forward strand.
GGCAATTGCCCGCATGACCGAACCGAAGTTCCGGCGCGGGTCGCCCTGAAGCCGGCCGTCGGCGTCGAGGTTCGGGTTGAAGTTATACATCCCCCGCTCCCTCGGGAAGTAGGCCACGTCAAGAATGTTTTCGGGCAGGTTGACCAGCCGGGCCGAGCGGCCTTTAAACAGCTCCTGCGACAGGAAGAACTGCTCGTAGTAATTTTTGAGGTCGTTCTCGCCGAGGTTGCTCTGCGGAGCCCGGTTGCTGGCGACGGTCGTCGACGTACTGAACGTATTGTCGACGGTATAAACCGAAATCCGGGCGCGGTTAAAGGCGGATTCCAGCGGGTTGGTGACGCTGCCCTGGTTAAACCGCTGCGGGGTGGAACCCAGGCGCCAACGGGTCGGCTGACGGGTCAGGTCGTAGAGTGTCCGGGCGGCTTCGAAGTCGTCGATAAAGGCGTTGTTCTGCACGCGCGGAGCCACGCCGGGGAACAGCTGAGCTACCTCGCCCTGGAAGGCGATGCTGGACATCTCCTTGGTCTGGATCAGGGGCAGGCCGTCCAGAAGCCGGGTCAGCATCCGGGAGTCTTTCCGGATGCTGGCGTCGAACCCGATGATGGTGTTGTTGACCGGCTCGTTGCCGATGGCGACCCGCGTCAGAAAACCGGCTGGGGTTTCCTTCATGTTCATGGCCGTCATCCCGAGGCTCACCTCCGGGCTCAGCCGATAGTCGAGCCGGGTTCCGACCAGGCGCCGGATCTGGTTCTGGAACAGGTCGGGCCGCTCGTACCGGACCCGGATCTCCTGGCCGGAACTCAGCAGGCTTTCGTTCAGCCAGCGAATCCGGCCGATCTGCGGTTCCACCACAAAGTCGATGCCCGGCGACAGCGGCACTCCACCGGCCGTTATCTGCACCGACTTTTCATCGACGCCGTAGGGCAGCGGGACTTCTCCGGCCGTGAACGACTGGTAGCTTCCCCGCAGGAAGAATTTGTTCTTTCCGGCTACCTGCTGGGCATCGACCAGCGTGGTCCGGTACAGTTCATTATAGACGTACTTGGCCTGGAGAGCCTCGTAGCCCTGGAGTTTCGTGTTCAGATACGACCCGAAAGGTTCCAGCACCGGGAAGATGACCCGCCCATACCGGCTGTCCATCGTAATGTTCTCGATGTAGTCGAAGTTGCCGTCCTGCTGCGGATCGAGCTGGGCGTTCACCTGATCCATGTTGAAGACCTGCACCAGCGGAATATTCTGGACCGGACCTTCCTGCAGCGTAGGGTTGTCGATCCCGGTCAGGTCGTCCTTGTAGATGATGCGGAGCTGAAAGTTCTGCTTGTTGATCTGATTGGTATTCAGCGAATAGATGTTCTTCATCATTAGGTTCCACATCGGCAGCTGGGTATTGTTGCGGATGGTCGATGATTTGAGCAGTTTCAGCAGGATCACTTCGTCCTCTTTCCGGTTCTGATAGTCCTCGGTCAGTTCCCCGACTTTGAACTTTCGGCCCTGGTAGGTGTATTCATAGGCCACGGCCAGCACCTCGTCGTTGCGCAGCGGGGTGACCAGCGACAGGTAGCCCAGTTCGGCCTGAAACTTATACTCGGTTTCGGTCAGGCGCTTGGCTCCGCGCAGGAGTTCGTAATCGACTCCCCGGGCCAGCCCAAACTGCCCCTCCAGGGTCGCTCCGGCCTGATCGACCTGCCGGACGGCCGTGTTCGCGTTCAGTTTGTCGTACAGGCCGTTTCCGGTTTTGTTGTCCGTCGGGGCATTGCCGTTCGGATTGGTGGGATTCAGGTTCTGGTTCGTCGTGTTGTACGGCCGGGATTCCCCGAGATCGGCAAAACCGACGATGTTCCGCAGGCTGGCGGTGGTGTTGGTCCGGTTGGTCACGTATACCTCCAAACGCGTGATGGTAACGCCTGAGAGCGGCACCGGCAGGCGTTTTAGCGACCGCTCGTAGTTGTTCCGGAAGAAATGCGAAAGGAAGAAGTGGCGGTTTTCGTCGTAGTTATCGACCCGGATTTCGAAATTTCGCTGGAGGGAGCCGCCCTTGATGACGATTTCCTCCTGCCGGGAGCGCTGCTGGGACGCCACCAGCGTGGCGTAGAGTTTCCCGAAGCGAAGCTGGGTTTTTACCCCGAACAGGTTCTGTACCCCCGGAATCAGCTGGCTGCTCAGCGCCCAGTTGATGTTACCGGCTTCCAGCCCCTGCACGATGCTCGGGTCCTGCGGCTGGAACTGCGGCATGTCGGGCTGCATCAGGGCGGTATTGCCGGTTCCGTTCAGACCGTTGGCCGGGCCGGTAGAAAGGCCGTTGTTGAGGCCGTTCGTCAACCCATTGCCCAGGTCGCCGGCGTTCGGCACGCCCGGCAGGTTCGGGACCGGCGGGCGGTAATTCAGCTTCAGGACGTTTTCGAAGTTAAAGCTCGATTTGGTGTCGTAATTGGCCGTCAGGCCCAGCCGTTCCCCGATCTTCCCGCTGAAGTTGATATTGATCTGCTCGTTGAAAATGAAGTTTCCGTTCCGGCGCTGAAGGACCGGAATGATGGGGTTGTCGATGAACTGGTAGAGGTAGCCGAAGTCGAGCATGACAAAGCCGTTCGGCTTGAAATCCACGAGGTTACCGCCAAACAGCCGGTCGAAAACCGGAGGCAGGTCCAGCTTGGGCAGCAGCCCCCGTCCGCTGACGGCACTCTGGCCTTCGTTCCGGGCGCTGTACTCCCTCCATAAATTTTGCTGAACACGCTGGTTCTGTAATCGGTTATAGTCATCAAACGACAGGCTCTCGGCCGGACGGTAGGGCAGGCCGATCGAGGTGCCGGCCGGAAAATTCGGAGTCGGAACGCCCGGGGGCGGGGTCGCATTTGGGGCAATACCGGGCCGGATGGCCGGAAGCGTCACCTGGGTGGCGTCCTTCGGAATACCGATCCGTTCGGTAACGGAGAGCCGGCCGAGCGAATCCAGCCCGATGTCGGTGGACAGCGAACGCGGATCGCGGAGGATGAAGGGAGAACGGGGGTTACGAACCGAGAAAGGACTCAGGTAGCGGTCCTGCCAGCGGATTACCGGACGACGTTCGGCCGAGCGGAGGGCCCGGATACTATCCTGCCTCGCCCGGGCCGCCGAATCGGCAGGGGTAACCGGTCGCCGGCGTGCGGGCGTTTGTGCCGCCGACGAACCGGCCGCCAGCGAACACAAAACGATCAACCAAAGGCCAACCCGGCCTCTTACCAACCTCGCCTGGGTTGATCGCTGGTAATCAATAAATTCCAAGAGAAACACGTACAAACTGATTCGGTGGAATAGGTAGTTTTCTTTCTTCACACGAATATCCTCTATCTCCAAACGGCGAAAACCTTGCCATTATTTTTAGATGAACGGCGAATAATACAAATTGAAGACTGATTAAACGGTACCTATCAAATTCCTTGCCGATTATCGCAGCGCCAGCCGAATTAACTGTTCGACACTGATTTCTTCTCCTTCCCGTTTCAGGATCGTATCGACGCTCTTTTCGGCGACCGGCTTCGGAATACCGAGCGTAATGAGGGCGGCCAGGGCTTCTTCCCGGACCGGGTTGCCCCCCATGCGGTAGTTCGGAACGTTGGCCTGGGCCATGATCCCGGCCTTTTTCATCTTGTCGCGCAGTTCCAGGATCAGGCGCTGGGCGGTTTTCCCACCGATTCCCTTGATGCTCTGCACGGCCTTTACGTTTTCCATCAGGATGGCCTGCCGGAGTTCGTTGGGTGCCAGGGTCGACAGCATGGTCAGAGCGGTGTTGGGGCCGATGCCGCTGACACCGATCAGGTCCATGAACAGCACTTTTTCGTCGGGGTCGGCAAAACCGTATAAGGTCTGGGCATCCTCCCGGATGTGCTGGTAGGTATGCAGTTTGCAGGTTTCTCCCGGTGCGGGCAGGGCCGTCGAAGTATAAAGGGAAATATGAATTTCATAACCCAGCCCGTGGGTTTCCAGGATCACGAACGTCGGATCTTTATGGGTAATTTTTCCGGTGATATAGGCAATCATAGAAGGCTTGTGCGGCCGGCAAAGCGCCGGTTGCGAAGAATCAAAGATATGAAAAACCCGCGACATTCAGGGTGTCGCGGGTCGTGAATGGTGCTGTCTTTGACGCGGTTCAGCCGACGATCAGCCGCTGGCCCGGCCGCAGGGAATTGCCCTTGATCCTGTTCAGTTTCTTGAGCTGCTCGACCGTCAGATCGCTGTAGCGCTGGGAGATGTTCCAGAGGGTGTCGCCGTCCTGAACCCGGTGGTATTTCGGCTTGTAGGTTTTCCCTTTCCGGGCCACTTCCCGGCGTTCGCCGGTTTTTTCGGCTCTGGCCACCCGGACCGGGGCCTCCGGCTCTTTCATGATCACCAGTTTCTGGCCCCGCCGGATGGAGGTCGAACGCAGGTGATTCCATTTTTTCAGATCGTATAATTCGACGTCGTATTTCTCGGCGATGCGGTTCAGCACCTCCCCTTTTTTGACGATGTGATACGTCTTCCGGGGTTTCTTCTTTACGACCTCCTCCATGTCTTCCTCCTCACCGGCGGGGGCGTTTGCCGCTACGACCACCCGGTTTTCCCGGGCCTGTTCCTCATTCGCGCTGGTGAACGGGAAGTAGTCGTACCGGCGGGCCGAATCCAGGCCGTAACTGACCGATTCGGCGGAAGCCAGCAGCATATTGGTCGAAACCGACGGAAACCGGGAAGCCGAGTCGAGAATGGCCAGCCGATTGGCCTCGAAGAAATCGAAGCGGTCGCGCGGGACCCGCAGCACGAAATTGCGGGTATGCTCCGGCAGAATCCCCGTCATGATGCAGGGATTCATCTTCTGCAGGTCGGCCAGCGGAACCCCGGTAAATTTAGCGAACCGCTCGATGGACATGAATCCATTGACGTGGATCGTATCGCAGGGAATGGGATATTCGGGCGCTTCGGCGTAAATGCCGTGGTCGTTGGCGAAGTTCATCATGTAGGTCAGGGCGATGAACTGCGGGACGTAGGCCCGGGTTTCTTTCGGCAGGAAGTTGTAGATCGTCCAGAACGAATCGCCCCCGGACCGGCGCATGGCCCGTTTGACCGTGCCGGGGCCGCTGTTGTAGGCCGCCAGCGCCAGGTGCCAGTCGCCGAAGACGTTATAAAGCTGCTTCAGGTATTTGCAGGCCGCCACCGTCGACTTTACCGGGTCCATCCGTTCGTCGATATACTCATCCTGATACAGCTTGTAGTCGGAACCCGTATACGGCATGAACTGCCACAGCCCGCCGGCGCCCACGCGGGAAACCGCCTTCGGGTCCAGGGAAGATTCGACGATAGAGAGGTATTTCAGTTCGTCGGGCAGGTCGTGTTCGGCCAGAAGCCGCTCATAGAGAGGGAAGAACATCGGCATCCGTTCCATCACCTTTTTGGTGTAGCTCGGCTTGCGGAAGGTAAAATAGTCGATGAAGCCGTGGACCGTCTTGTTATAGTTCAGAGCGATCGACTTCTCCAGCTTCCCCAGCCGGTCGCGCAGGGTTTCTTCCGGCACGGACATCACTTCGGGAAGCGCAACCACTTCAATCGGTTCACCCAGGGTATCGGCGGCAACGCCATTGGTATCGGAAGGAAATCCTGCCCCCCAGCTCCGGGGACACACGCTCGCTACAATTACAACTGCACAGGCAACACGGAGGCCGTGAAGGGTCTTCTTCAGGTACGTCATGAGCAGGTTTTAGGTTACAATTCGGTTAAGTACAGCAATCGAATCAAAGAGTCTGGCGGTTTAAAAATGGGGCGAAAAATACTTTTTATCAAATTTCCGGGATAAAAAAGCCGGAAAAACTATTAAAAGTCCTATTTATCCCGAAAAATGCCGCCCAAACGGCCGGAACGGGTGGTGTGGAGAGTGGGAGTAATCAAGCGTCCGACGGAAGCCGGATGCCGCTGAAAAGGCCTGTTTCGGAACGAATATCGCCGTGGATCAGGCCGGAACTTCCTGCCGCTGCCTCAACCGTCCGGCGACCGACAGCAGGTCGGCTTCGCGGAAGGGTGCGGCCATCAGCTGAAACCCGATCGGCAGCCCCGTCCGGTCGGTACCGTTCGGCACCGAAATGGCCGGGCAGCCCGCCACGTTGGCCTGCACCGTGAAAATATCGGCCAGGTACATCTGTAGCGGATCACTGGCCTTTTCACCGATCCGGAAGGCCGTCGTCGGCGTTACGGGGGTGGCAATCAGATCATAACCGGCAAACAGGGCGTCGGTGGCGTCCTTGATTAAACGACGAACCTGCTGGGCTTTCGTATAATAGGCATCGTAATAACTTGCGCTCAGGGCGAAGGTGCCCAGTAAAATCCGGCGCCGGACCTCGTCGCCGAAGCCTTCCGTACGTGATTTTTTGTAGAGGGATTCCAGGTCCGTCGCGTTGGGACTCCGGTAGCCGTAGCGAACCCCGTCGAAGCGCGACAGGTTGGAGCTGGCTTCGGCGGTGGTCAGGATGTAGTAAGTGGGTAGAACGTGCTGCAACAGGGGAAAATCGACCGGCTCGACCGTATGGCCCAGCGCCTGAAGGGCATCGAGGGCCTCCCTGGTTTTCTGCCGGATGTCGGCATCGACGCCTTCGCTCTCCACGCCCTCCCGCAGGTAGCCGATGCGGAGGGGCCGGTTTTCCTTCAGCAGGGCATGGTAGGCAGGCACTTCGTTGCGGGACACCGTGCTGTCGAACTCGTCGGGACCGGCCATCACTTCGAGCAGCAGGGCGGCATCCTCCACGCTCCGCGTGATTGGGCCGATGCAGTCGAAGGAGGAAGCGTAGGCGATCAGCCCCCAGCGCGACACGCGCGCATAAGTCGGTTTCAGCCCGACGACCCCGCAGAAGGCAGCCGGCTGACGAACGGAGCCGCCCGTATCGGACCCCAGCGAAGCCAGACAGAGACCCGCCTGCACCGCCACCGCCGACCCGCCCGACGACCCGCCGGGAACCCGGTCGGTATCGGCCGCATTCCGGACCGGCCCGAAGGCGGAGTTTTCGTTGGAAGACCCCATCGCAAACTCGTCGCAATTCTGGCGGCCGATCACGATGGCGTCCTCGTCGATCACCCGCTGGACGGCCGTCGCCGTGAACTGGGCCGTAAAACCGTCCAGAATGCGGCTTCCGGCCTGTACGCCGTGACCGGTATAGGAAAGTACGTCCTTGATCCCGATGACCATTCCGGCCAGCCGCCCGGCTTTGCCTTCCTGCCGGCGGGCGTCCACTTCGTCGGCCCGGCGAAGGGCTTCCTCGGCATAGACGGCCACGAAAACGTTCAGGTGCCGGTTTTCTTCGATCCGCCGGAGATAATGTTCAACCAGCCCGCGGCAGGTGACCGCACCAACGGCAAGATCGTTCTGAATCTGGGAGAGGGAGTCGTACGTTTTTACGGACATAGGGAACGGCAGGTGGTAGTAAAAAAATAGACAACAGAGCGAGCTGTTGTCCAGGGGAATGATTGAATGATGGAATTGTTGAATGATTGATTAGGCTCCGCAGTGCCGAAAATGGCAGCGCGCACTCAATCATTCAACAACTCAATCCTTCACCAATTATTTCGTATCGCGGAGGCCTTCTTCGATGTTTTCGCGGACATCTTTGGTTGCGTCCTTGAATTCACGGATGCCTTTTCCAAGACCCTTCATCAGCTCCGGAATCCGTTTTGCACCAAAGAACAACAGGATAACCAGACCGATCAGAAGCAGTTCAGTGCCGCCGAGCGAGCCTAAAAAGGCAAAAATCGTCAGTAATTCCATAATAGTATGAGTTATAAGTGTATGCAGGAATTCATTACAAAAGTAACGTTTTTTATGAATTTATTACACAGCCCTTTATCGAATTTTCACCCAATTTTAATGGAAGACCGGTCGCGCTCCCACTGGCTGAATTTCTCGATATCGTCGCCGATGGAACTTACCAGCCACAAAATTAGGGCGATATCATCCGTCAGTCCCAGGACCGGCAGCACGTCCGGCAGAAAATCGAGCGGAGACACGAAATAGATCAGGACGGCCACCAGCCGGACGAGCGTTTTGCTCGGCAGGGACCGGTATTCGCCCTTCGCGTATGCCCGGACCATCCGGACCAGCAGATTGATCTGGTCGCGGGCGGCCGAATAACTCCCCCCCACTCCCAGCGAACCCGACTTCTCCGCTACCCGGCGGATCAGGTCCATCAGCGATTTGCCGCTCCGGGTATACCGTGATGCCTTCTGGGTGGAGCGACGAAAGAAAATGGAGCTTAGCACGGCCGATAACAAACGACGGTTTGGCATGGACTTAGGTTAATTTGAATGATGGACGGAACGAGTCGGGAAAACCCGATTTCATTGCTATAACACATTTTCCGGACCAAAAGTGTAGATTCATAAAAAAACCGTTAGCGAACGGCATGAGTGTTCGACGCCTGTCCTATTTTTGCACCGATTTTTCACTGTGTCTTTCACCCGTAAATCGAATAATTCTATGAAAATTACCGTAGTAGGAGCCGGAGCCGTTGGGGCGACCTGTGCCGATAACATCGCTCGCCGGGAACTGGCCGAAGAGGTGGTTCTCCTCGACATCAAGGAAGGCCTCAGCGAGGGCAAGGGTCTCGACATGCTTCAGGCATCCACACTGCTGGATTGCGACGTCAAAATCACCGGTTCTACCAATAACTACGAATTAACGGCGGGTTCGGATGTAGTGGTCATCACTTCGGGGATTCCGCGCAAACCGGGGATGACCCGGGAAGAACTGATCGGCATCAACGCCGGCATCGTCAAGGGAGTGACCGAAAACATTCTGAAACACTCTCCCGACGCCATTTTCGTCATCATCTCCAACCCGATGGATACGATGACCTACCTGGCCCTGAAATCGTCCGGCCTGCCCAAAAACCGCATCATCGGCATGGGCGGCATCCTCGACTCGGCCCGCTTCAAAACGTATCTTTCCCTGGCCCTGAAATGCTCGCCCAACGACCTTCAGGCCAGCGTCATCGGCGGTCACGGCGACACCACCATGATCCCGCTGACCCGTCTGGCGACCCTCTCCGGGGTGCCGGTCGGCAACTTCCTCGATGCCGAAACGCTCGGGAAGGTAGCCTCCGACACGATGGTGGGCGGTGCCACGCTGACCAAACTGATCGGCACCTCGGCCTGGTATGCACCGGGTGCGGCCGGCGCCATTCTGGTCGAAAGCATCGTTCGTGATCAGAAACGCCTGTTCCCCTGCTCCGTGTACCTGGAGGGCGAATACGGCCAGTCGGACATCTGCCTCGGCGTTCCGGTCGTGCTGGGTCGCAGCGGCTGGGAGTCGATCGTCGATTTCAACCTGAACGAGGAAGAGCAGGCAGCCTTCAACAAATCGGCCGATGCCGTCCGGAACATGAACAATGTTCTCGAAACCCTGGAAATCTGACCCGCATAAAAATTAAGAGGCCGGCACCCGCCGGCCTCTTTCTGTTTTCGCCAAGGTTCGGGAATCAGATAAATACCTGGAACTGGAGAACCACCTGCCCGCGACGCCCCGCCGGTTCGAGCGGCCCCGAAGCGACGCCCCGGTAATAAGGGCGGTTCTGATAGTCGATCGTAAGCTTGCCGTTATGGCCCCGGATGAGCCAGTTCAGCCCCACATTATAGACCCCCATGGTTTTGGTCAGCCGGTCGTAATCGCCGAGCTGGGCCTGGGCGTAAGGCATCAGTGTTCCGTTGTTGCCCAGCAAATTCTGCCGGAAAAGATACCCCAGCTGGGCATAAATGACGCGGCCCGTTCCGAACATCGGAAACGCGTTGCCCTGCGCGCCCCCCAGCCCGCCCGGCGCCTGGGTGATCCCGCTGGCCGGGTTCATGATCCCGTTGAACCGAAGGTAATTCTTTCCGTAATCGGTATGGAAATAGCCCAGATAGGCATTGACGGCCGAGCCGGTCGCCGGGTTGGCGGGCAGGTCAAGGAAGGCCGCCACCGACCATAAATTCAGGTTCTGGTACACGGTGTCGACTGCCGTCGCGCCGGTGTGCCACAGGGCATTTTTCTGCGTAATGAATCCGGCCTCCAGATTGAAGATTTTCTTTTTACCCAGATACGTCCCGGTCATGTAACCGGGGGTCTGGTGGGATTCCCGGTCGAGAAACTGGTAGAGCAACAGCCCCTGCACCTGTTTGCTGTGGCCTTTCAGGGCAAAATTGGCATTCGGACCCAGGGCCGGTGGAGCCGCTCCGCTGGTCTGAATCGGGAACGGGTCGCTCAGGGCGAAGCGGTAGTCGACCGGTCCTATCTGTCCGCGGGCGTAGACGCTGAGTTTACGGGAAAATTCGTCGGTCTGGTCCACGGTGGCCTGCGCAAATACCGGCACGTCCATCGACAGGATCGAACTCACGCCCGGCTGACTGAACCGCGAAAGCCCGTTGACGATGGTCAGGCCGCCCCCGATCTTCAGATAATCCCGGTTTTTGAAAACCACATATTCCCCGACCGCATCGTGAAAGAACGCCTGAATCTTGCGATTGGAGGGCGTCCCGACGGTATTGAAGCCCGGAAAGCCGTTCAGGAAGTTGAAATTGTTCATCCCGAACTGGAAATACAGGAAAAGGTGGTCGCTGATCTGCCCGAACAGCTGAATGCGGGTCCGGCGGAGGCCAATGTCGAAGGTATGGTCCCGGGCCTCCCCGATTACGGTCGTGCCCGGGTTGCTGCGGTTCAGCCGAAGCCAGGTCTGGTTGAGAAACGTGACCTTGAAAAAATGGGAGCCGGACGCGTTCAGGTTGTACTTCAGCTCGTTCCTTTCCGGCGAGGGCCGGGGCGGTGGCCCGGAGCTGGAGTCGGTCGTCGGCTGGGCGAATGCCAGACCGCCCGAAAGCAGCAGGGTGCCAATCAGTGTGTACTTCATAACAGGTGGAATAGGATGAAAAAAACCGAAGGGCCAAAGATAGACCGTTCGGTTTTTTGTGCGTAAAAAAGATTGGTGCCTGCTGCCGGGAGGGGAGCCTATCGTCCCCATTCGCAGTCCGGTTCGAGCCATTCCTGCCCCGGGTCGATGGGCTGGCCGTCGGGCGGTGACAGCACCCCGGAAGCCGGAACCTGCTCGGGATGCTGCTCATACTGCCGGACCAGAAAGGACAGGAAACTATCCTGATTCTGAGCGGGTTCGATGGTACGTTTTATTTTCTGAACCGCCCGGTGGGCCTCCTCCCGCACCCCGGCGTCGTTGTCTTTGTTCAGGGCCAGCGAAATCAGATGGTCCAGCACCCGCAGGCGGGTCATCCGGGTGATCTCGCACCGGTAATTCTTTTCCAACGGCTTTCCGTATACTTTGGCGATCACCCGGTCGAACACCTCGTCCAGCCCGATCTGCGTGGGATCGAACAGCTTCTGCCGCAGCAGCCGGGCGCAGCGTTCGGGGTTGAGCATCATCCGGACCGTCATTCCAACGGCGGCTTCGGGCGGCCCCAGCGGGTCGAAGGTGATGCCGGTATGGCGTTTGAACACTTCCCTCGGGTTGGGATCATACCGGAACGCGCGGGGCGGAATCAGGCTCAGTACCGGCTCAGGCACCGCCAAGGCCGCCGGGTCGAGGGTCGCCAGCAGGGCGTCGAGGGCCTTGCGCTGCTGCCCGGCCGGAACCGTCGCCAGCACCCGCTGCCCGTCGCCCCGGAGGGCATTCGTATATTCCTGACCGCCCAGTACCTTGGCGGCCGCTTCGACCTGATACCGGTGGAACATATACATCGGCACGAACACCTCCTCCATCGTCGCCATCGGCATCCCCGCCGGAATCTTCTTCTCGCTGAAATTCGACAGGGCCACCCGCCGGACTTCCATGACGCGGTTGAGTTCGTCCACGGCGTTGCTGCCGTTGTCCCAGAGGTGGGTAGCGGGGTGGGCGCTGCCCTCGGGCCGGGCGTCCTGATCGGTCAGGAAGGTCAGCCCTTTGGCGTGCATCTGCCGAACGATCTTTTCCAGTTCCTGTTTTTCGTAGGTGCCCTCCGGGAAATGCTGGTATCCCCAGATGATGGACCACTTGTCGTAGTCGCCGATGGCTTTGGTGTAGGCGTCGGAGAGGTCGATGGATGCGCCTTTCAGCCTGGCGACCATGTGTGGATAATCCATCACCGAAGCCCGGTTCTGCGTGCTGGCGACGTAATTATGCGGCAGGCCCAGCGTATGACCGACCTCATGGGCGGCCAGCTGCCGAAGCCGGTCGAGCGACATCTGCATCATTTCCCCGACGTGTGAAGTATCCGTATCGAACTTCCCGACCAGCCCCTGGGCAATCAGGTAATCCTGCCGGACCCGCAGCGATCCCAGCGTCACCTTGCCCTTGATGATTTCCCCGGTCCGGGGGTCGATCACACTGGCGCCGTACGACCAGCCGCGCGTCGAGCGGTGTACCCACTGGATCAGGTTGTAACGGATATCCATCGGGTCGGCGTCGGGCGGCAGCAGCTTCACCTGAAAGGCGTTTCGGTAACCGGCGGCTTCGAAGGCCTGGTTCCACCAGGCGGTGCCTTCCATCAGCGCCGACCGGATCGGTTCGGGCGTCCCGGGATCGAGGTAATACACAATGGGTTTGACGGGATCGCTGACGGCGGCTTTCGGGTCTTTTTTCTCCAGCCGGTGCCGGGAAATATACCGCTTCGCGATCGGTTGGCTGACCGGGGTGGCATAGTCGAAGTATTCGATGCCGCCGTAGCCGATGCGGGGATCGAACTCCCTCGGTTTGTAGCCGGGGTCGGGCAGCTGCACGAACGAGTGATGCTGGCGCATGGTCACCGTCGTGGCGGTCGGCACCACGGAGCGCAGGTAGGCGCCGGGGCTGTCGCCGGTGAGGGTGATGATGGCTTCGAACTCCGTATTCTGCGGAAAGGCTTTGGTCCGGGGCAGATAGGGTGCGCAGCGGGTGGGGTCGAGTTTGAAATTACCCTGCCGGGTCTGGCTGATGGCCTGCACCGCGCCGACCGCATCCTGCATCAGAAAGGGCGTCAGATCGACCAGCACCCGGTCGGCTTCTTCGGCCACCACCTCGAAGCCCCAGTGCACCGACTGGGCAAAGGACTCCTCGACGGCCCGCCGTTCGAGCGGATCGTTGCTGATGGCGCGGTAACTGTAGTTCGGTTCGATCATTAAAACTTTGGGGCCGCTGCGCTGGAACCGGACGATGTGTTCCTGCCCCAGCCGGCCGCGGTCCAGCCCAATATCGTTGGAACCGACCCCCGACGCCAGGGAGGGGTAATACAGCAGTTCGGTGTCGAATCGCTCGATTTCCAGCCAGATGCGGCCTTTTTTGGCGTCCCAGTAAAACGTCAGAAAACCGGGCTGCTTTTCCATCCCGTTCGTGAAGGCGGTGATGGTGGGGGTCTGGGCGCGGACAGAGGGAAGGCTGAGAAGGACGAAAAGGCTGAGGAGAAGGCAGAAAGGCAGAAAAATGCCGGTAGAACTTTGTCTTCGCATAGAGGTTGTATGTTGGTGGCGTATCGCTAAATATACGAAAAGGTGTTACCGACTGCCAACAACCTTCAACTTCAACTCCCCCAATTTTCGCTCGTTCTGCTCGTCGGGGTCAGCGGGGCGGGCAAAACGACCTTTGCCCGGCGGCATTTCCGCCCGACGGAGGTCGTCTCCTCGGATCATTGCCGGGCGCTGGTGGCCGACGACGAAAACGACCAGTCGGCCACTTCCGACGCGTTCGAGCTGCTTCACTTCCTGACCGCCAAACGGCTGAAGCGGGGCCGGCTGACGGTCATCGATGCGACCAACGTGCAGCCACCGGCCCGCGAATCGCTCCTGGCGCTGGCCGGGGAATACCGCTGCCCTGTGGTCGGCATCGTGTTCGACATGCCGGAAGCGGTTCTCGTCGAACGCCGGAAAAACCGTACCGACCGGGCCTTCGGCGACCATGTGCTGCACCGCCAGCGCCGGGATCTCTGGCTCGATGTGCGGTATATGGAATACGAAGGGTTCAAACAAGTGTACCGGCTCCGGTCGCCGGAGGAGGTGGACCGGGTGACTATCGTAATTCAAACGTCACCTTCACCTGGGCGGGAATCCTGATCAGCTGGGGAATATCAAACAGGTTGCCGTCGGCGGCCATGCCATACCCCACCCGCATCTCGGCGTTGGCGGCCATCTCGTTGGCATAGAAGACCTTCCTCAGCACCGGATCGGTTTCTTCCGTATCCCGGACGCTCAGGACGCTGCCGAGGGTCCGGCCGGCGGCTTTCGCCATCACGACGGCTTTCCGGCGGGCTACCTCGACGGCTTTATCGAGCGCGTCGTTCTTGCTTTCCTCGGCCTTCGACGAACTGAAAGCCGCACTGAAGCGGTTGAAACCGCTGCCGATCAGGGCCAGCTGCAGATCAGGGTAGCGTTTCAGGTCATTCAGTTTGAAAAACACCTGTTGATTGGTAACGATCTCGTCGCGACGCTTGCCTTCGGGCCCGAAGATATTCTCGGATTTCTGGACCGTCAGCAGGGAATACCGGATGTCCTTCTCCACGATCCGGAACTCACGCAGGAGCTGTACCAGCCGTTTTTCGGCATTCCGGTGGCTTTCATAGGCCCGGCGGGCGTCGTTGGGATCGCTGAACTGGAGCGTGACGGTCACCTTGACCTCGTCGGCCGGGAGTTCCAGCGTCGCATCGCCGATGACCACTACCCGGTTGACGGGCAGATCGGGGGTCTGCTGCTGGGCCCGAAGGGAAGAAAAGCCGAAAAAAGAGACGAAAAGCAGAAGCAGGATGCGCATGGTGATTTTGGTTGGTTGTATTCGAAAAATGATCCTCCAAACAGGAGGTGAATGATGGTTTGCATCGTCAAAAGTCCGTACCTTGTCCGTCCGTTCCGACTCCTGCCGTTGATACCGATGCGACCCTTGTATGCTTTCCTGTCTGCCGTCCTCCTGATGGCCTTCCAGGGCTGTGAAAAACCGGCCGAAAACACCAGCACGCCCCAGCCGGAGGTAAAGGCCCGCGTGGCCGCGCCGGTCGTTTACCTAATCAGGGCCGGAGACCATTACTGCCAGCAGTCCGCGCTCGTGTTCACCCCCAAAACCACCCTTTCGTTCAGCGCGAAATTCGACAATTCGGCGATTTACAAATCCACGACTACCGCCAACCAGGAGGACATCAACAAGCTGTACGGCTTTTCCGACTGCGATACTCATCATAACGTTTCCAGCGCCCGTTTCGGATGGAACTGGAAAAATAATGCCCTCCGCATCTACGCCTACTGTTACGTCAACGGCCAGCGCATCACGAAGGAACTGGGCGTCGCCCTGGTCAATACCGGGTTCGACTACAAGCTGAGCATCGTCGGCAACAACTACGTGTTCTCCTTCAAGGGCCGTGATACCGTCATTCCGCGCGGCTGCACGAAGGTGGAGAGCACCCAGCGGTATCTGCTCTACCCCTATTTCGGCGGGGACGAAGTGGCGCCCCACGACATCCGGATTTCCATCACCGAGAAGTAATCAGGGCAGGCCCGGTATGCCCAGCCACCGGTTCGGATTGGGGCAGATCGCCAGAAATCGTTCGCGGTCGGGCAGGCTGCAGACACCGGGGAAGTCCCCCCATAGACCCATCAGATCGGTCATCAGTTGGAAATGCAGGTGCGGAGGCCAGTCACCGTTTTCCGGGTACGGCCCGATTTCGCCGAGCCGCCGGCCCGCTGCCAGCCCCTGCCCTTCCTCCAGGCCCTGAAGGGAACCCCGGCTCAGGTGGCCGTACAGCGAATACACCGTTCCCGATTCGAAAGTATGCCGGAGGATGATCGTCGGGCCGTAGTCGCCGAAGTGGTCGTTATCCCGAAAGCTATGAACCACCCCATCGTAAGGAACCGATACGGGCGTTCCGGCCGCGGCCCAGAGGTCGATGCCGAGATGCACGGTCCGCGGCTCTTCGGCTCCGTTGAAATGGGCGCTCCGGCGGTAGATGACGCGGTTTTCGTCATACCCGCCTACCCCGACGGCCGCCCCCGCCCGGCGGAGCTTTCCAAACACGTAATCGGTAAAAACCGCCGTATCCGTCAGATCGACATCGGCCAGATCAGGATTGCGGTTCGTAAAATCCAGCACCAGAAAAGGGTCCTTCCGAAAGTCGAAAGGCAAAACGGGGCAGACGGGCATGCAGGTGATTTCGTTAACGGGTCAATCGGCTGAGTTCGGGCGACTTTCCGACCAAACCAAATTCAATTTATTTTGTAATTATGCATATCGGCCGTGTTCGTTTGGGAGATTCCGGCCGGGCTTGTATTTTTAATCCCTTTTTGACCGTTAGTTACAAAACTTTCCGATCTTAACTATCAACAGACTTACTGAATGCAATCTACGATTCCATCTCCATCCGTCTCGGCCAAACACCCCCGCGGGCTGTATGTTCTCTTTTTCACCGAAATGTGGGAACGGTTCAGTTATTACGGGATGCGGGCCATCCTGATACTGTTTCTGCTGGATAAGGTCCGGGGCGGAATGGGCCTTTCGGAAGCGGAGAGCGGAGCCATCTACGGTTTGTACGTTTCCTCGGTCTACCTGCTATCCCTGCCGGGCGGCTGGCTGGCCGACAATGTTCTCGGCCAGCGGAAAGCCATCTGGTACGGAGGGATCGTCATCATGCTGGGTCATATCATCCTCGCCATCCCGTCCGGGCCGGGCGTTTTCTACACCGGTCTGGCCTTCGTCGCGGTCGGAACGGGGCTGCTGAAACCCAATATCAGCTCCATCGTCAGCGAATTGTATCCGGAGGGAGGGGCCCGCCGGGATGCCGCCTTTTCCATTTTTTACATGGGCATCAATACCGGCTCCTTCCTGGGCCAGCTGGTGGTCAGCTACCTCGGTGAAAAGGTGAACTGGCATGCCGGTTTCGGAGCGGCCGCCGTGGCCATGTTCCTCGGGCTGGTGGCTTACCGGGCACTGGGACCTAAGTACTTGCAGGACAAGGGGATGTATCCGAAAGCGCAGGAAAAACAGCCGTCCGGAGAAGCCGCCAAGAGCAACAGTACGCTCACGATCGTCCTGACGCTGGCCACCGTCGCCTTCATTGCTTTTCTGAGCTTTACGGGCCGGATCGACCTCTCGACGGCCACCGGCATCGCCCAGGCGATGGGCATCATCATTCCGGCCATTACGGTCATTTACTTCATCAACATCCTGGTGGCGGGCGGGCTGAATACCGTCGAGAAAAAGCGGGTGGTGGTGCTGATGGTCTTTTTCCTGGGGGCGGCCCTGTTCTGGTCCGGCTTCGAGCAGGCCGGCTCCTCGCTCAACATTTTCGCCGACCGCTACACCGACCGCGACTACTGGGGCTGGACGATGCCCGCCGGCTGGTTCCAGAACTACAACCCGGCCTACATCCTGATTTTTGCGGCTCCCCTGGCTTCGCTCTGGATTTATCTGGCCAAACGGAACCTGAACCCCGCCACTCCGGTCAAATTCGGGATCGGCATCCTGCTCATGGGTCTGGGCTTTCTGGTGATGGTATTCGGCGCCAACGCGGTCATTCAAAGCCTGCCGCAGACGACCCGGGTGTCGGGCAGCTTCCTGATTTTCACCTACCTGTTCCACACCCTGGGCGAACTGTGTCTGAGTCCGGTCGGCCTGAGCGTTTTCACCAAGCTGGCTCCCCGGCAATACCTGAGCCAGCTGATGGGCATCTGGTTCGTGGCGACTTCGTTCGGGAACCTGATCGCGGGGCTGTTTGCCGGTAATTTCGACGAAAACAACGTCGAACAGATGCCCGACCTGTTCATGAGCGTCGTGTGGTTCTCTCTGGTCACCGGTTCCCTGTTCATCATTTTCTCGAAACCGATCAAAAAATGGATGGGCGGCATCGAATAGCCTCACCCGCCGGCTTTTTTCGCTTTAAACCCCTTACCGGCCAGCCAGGCGAGGGCTTTGTCGCGGTGGTCGCCCTGGATCAGGATTTCCCCGTCCTTGACGGCCCCACCGGCCCCGCAGGCGGCTTTCAGTTGTTTGCCGAGTTCGTTTAGGTCGGTTTCGGTACCGACGAAATCCCGGATAGCGGTGACCACCTTGCCTCCCCCCCTGCGGTCGAGCCATACTTTGAGGTTCTGCTGCTGGGGGGGCAGCGTTTCGGCTTCGTCGCCGTTGTCCGGCTGAAAGCTGAAATCCGGGTCGGTGGAGTAGACGATGCCCGAGCGCGACCCGCCGGAATTCTTTTTCTTGCTCATAGTCTGATCTGTCTATTTCCCTTCACCGGACCGGCCGCAGCGGCCGGTCGACTACAGGATCACCAATAAACTCGACGGTACGACCTCCACCCGGGCGGTATCGGATTCCAGCACGACCGGCTCTCCGTCGATGTGCACAGGCAACGGCCCCTGCCCTTTCACCACCACCCGGGTTCGGGGCAGGATGCTCAGGTAAGATGAACGGTCGAGGGTCCGGTTAAAAAGCTGATAGCCCAGCATCAGCACCGCCTGCATCGGAAACGGTTTCATGCAGCAGAGGTCCAGCAGCCCGTCGGAGACGTTGGCCTTTGGGGCAATCCAGGCGTTGTTCCCGAACTGGCCGGCATTGGCGACCGTCAGTGAAAATAGTCGTTGTTTTTCCCCTTCCACCTCATACTCGGCCGGCCGGTAGCGCCGGTAGGCCGCCAGGGAGGTGCGGATATAGGTCGGCAGGCCCCGCGTCGCCTGCCGGGCGAACTCGTGAGCCACGTAGGCATCGAAACCCAGCCCGGTAGTACAGAAAAAAGGCAGGCCGTTGATGGTCCCGCTGTCGATCACGACGGGCCGGCCTTTCAGCGCCCGTCCGATGGCCTGCTTCGGCCGCAGCGGCAGGCCCAGGTGCCTTCCCAACCCGTTTCCTGAACCGACCGGCACGATGCCCAGCGCGGTCTGCGTCCGCAGGAGCGCCCGGGCGGTTTCGTTCACCGTTCCGTCACCGCCGATGGCCAGCACCCGCCCGATGCCCTGCCGGGCCGCAGCCTTCGCCAGTTCGGTGGCATGGCCGGGGGATTCGGTGAAGACCGCTTCCGGCACGAAACCGGCTTCCTCCGCGTCCTTCTTCAGAAAATCGACCCACTGCTGTTTTTCACGGACGGAGGCCGTTCCGGACAACGGGTTCACGATGGCAAGCAAACTCGTCTGGGCCACGGTCAGGAGAAAAAGATGAACAGGAGAATGATGAAAACGACGATGAAAACGTAATACCAGCCGTCGGCGAAGATGTAGGGCTTATAATCTTCGTAAAATTTACGGATTCGGTTCATAGGGAATGCCTCTTGCCCGCAAAGGTCGGAAAGTTGCGGCAGAATACGCAAAGAATACGGCCTGAATGCGGGGACAATCCGGCTTCTTTCCTTACTTTGCGCCTAAAAACGGGGAATGAGATACGTTGTTTTCCTGCTTTCCTTCTGGCTGGCCGCCTTCTCTGCGGCCGCCCAGACGCCCACCGACCGGAAAGCCATTCTGGACATTCTGAGCCGCCAGACTACCGACTGGAACGCCGGAAACGTGGAAGCCTTCATGAACGGCTACTGGCGCTCCGACTCGCTGACCTTCATCGGCAAGGTCGGGGTCACCTACGGGTACGAGGCCACCCTGAGCAACTACAAACGGCGGTATCCGGACCGGGCCACGATGGGAACGCTGAAATTCACCATCCTGAAGCTGGAGTTTCAGGCAAAAAACGTCGCCTACGTCATCGGCCGGTTTCATCTGACGCGCCCGCAGATCGGCGACGCCGAGGGCTCTTTTACCCTGCTCTGGAAAAAAATAAACGGCCAGTGGCTGATCATCAGCGATCATTCCAGCTAAACACTATGACACCCTTCGGATTAAACGCCGTCCACCGGCACACCTTCCGCTTTTCACAGGCCGACGTCGAAGCCTTCGCCCGGGTCACCGGTGACGACAACCCGCTCCATCTGGATGCCGATTTTGCGGCACAGACGCCCTTCAAACGTCCGATCATCCACGGTATGCTCGGCGCCGGCATCTTCACCAAAGTGCTCGGCACCGAATTCCCGGGCTACGGCTCCGTCTACCTGAAACAGACGCTGGAGTTCCTCCGCCCGATGTTCGTCGACACCGACTACGAGGCCGTCTTCACCGTCGTCTCCACCAACCCCGAAAAACACACCGCCGAAGTCTCCACCGAAATCCGGGACGCCGGCACGGGAAAAGTCACGACGAAAGGCGTCGCGACGCTGATGCATAAGGGAATTGTTGAGTGATTGAGTGGTTGAATGATTGAATGGGCTCCGCCATTTGCAGCACTGCGGAGCTTCATTCAATCATTCAACAATTCAATCATCCAACAATTTGAAACGCAAAAGGCCCGGCAGGTTTGCCGGGCCTTTTGCGTTGGGAAGCGCGTAAGGACTATGCCTTTTCCTGGCTGGCGGAGTTTTTCTGGTTCTGAACTTCGGACCGGATATTCTGAGCCAGGGTCTTCAGATCCTGCATGCCTTTCCGTACGCGGGTGCCGGCTGCCTGATTTCCTTTTTCATAGAATTTTTCGAAATCAGATTCCAAAGACATTACCAGATTTTTGATCTCATCGAAACGTGCCATAGCAATACGTATGGGTTTAAAAGGTTGAAAAAAATGCCTTAAAACGGTCAAAAACCGCGTTTTTGGCGAAATATACGCATTCTACGATTCAGCGCAAGAAAAGAAGTAAAAAAATCGTTGGAAAAATCCAAATAGTATACTAATCCTTACTAAACGGTTACTCAGCGGCCTGGGTAACCGTAGAAATGCCCTCCAGACGGCTGAATTGGGCATTTTCCTGGTAATATCCCCGGGCCAGCTTGTCCGAAACTTCGCTGAAGGCTTTCAGGGTATACTCGACGTCTTCAAGCGAATGGGCGGCCGTCGGAATGATCCGGAGCATGATGACGCCCTTGGGAACCACCGGGTAGACGACGATCGAGCAGAAGATACCCATGTTCTCGCGCATGTCGCGGACCAGGGCCGTGACTTCCGGAATACCGCCGACGCCGTGCAGCAGCACCGGCGTAACCGGCGAGGTAGTATCGCCGATGTTCAGGCCCCGCGCCCGCAGGCCCTCCTGCAGTACCCGCACGTTTTCCCACAGCTTCTCGCGCAGCTCCGGTTGGGTTTTGATCAGGTCCAGACGCTTCATGGCTCCGATGACATACGGCATCGGCAGGGCCTTGGCGTACGTCTGGGAGCGCATGTTATATTTCAGATACATGATGATGTCGTGATCGCCGGCGATGAAGGCCCCGATGGCGGCCATCGATTTGGCGAAGGTGGAGAAGTACAGATCGATGCCGTCCTGGCAGCCCTGCAGTTCGCCCACGCCCGCGCCGGTCGCGCCCATGGTGCCGAAGCCGTGCGCATCGTCGACCAGGAGTTTGAAGTCATATTTCTCTTTCAGGGCCACGATGCCTTTCAGGTCGCCGACCTTCCCCGACATACCGAATACCCCTTCGGTAATGACCAGAATACCACCACCTTTTTCGGCGGCCTTTTTCGTAGCCCGCTGGAGGTTCTTTTCCAGGCTGGCTACGTCGTTATGGTTAAACTTGTAATATTCACCCATTTTGGCTTTATGCAGCCGGATCCCGTCGATCAGACAGGCATGACATTCCGCATCGTAGACGATCACGTCGCGGTAATCCACGACGGCTTCGATGGCCGACATCACTCCCTGATAGCCGTAGTTCAGCAGGAAGGCGTCTTCCTTGCCGACGAAGGAGGCCAGTTGCTGCTCCAGCTGCTCATGGAGATCGGAATTTCCGGACATCATCCGCGCGCCCATCGGATAGGCAAGGCCCCACTGGGCGGCCGCTTCCGCATCCACTTTCCGAACTTCCGGATGGTTGGCTAACCCGAGATAGTTATTCAGACTCCAGTTCAGCATTTTCTTTCCCTGGAAGGTCATATGAGGTCCTAATTCCCCTTCCAGCTTGGGGAAAGCGAAATAATGGTGGGCATTCAGCTCCCGCGACGACGATCCGAGCGGGCCAAGATTCGTGCGTAATTTCTCAAATAAATCCACTTTATCTCGTTAATTATTGGTTTATAATGAGTTTGTTAACCACATAAGTACAAAAGTAAATTAAATTCCGTCAACGGCAAACCGGAGCCTCGGATTTAGAAAAACGGCCGGAAATTGAAATGTGAGGGCAGGAAATCTATTTTTGTGCATGATCAGAAAGCTTCTCATCGCCAATCGGGGCGAAATTGCACTCCGCATCATGCGAACCGCCCGCGAAATGGGCATCCGGACCGTCGCCGTCTTCAGCGAAGCCGACCGCCTGTCTCCCCATGTCCGCTATGCCGACGAAGCGGTCTGCGTGGGCCCGGCCGCTTCCTCCGAATCCTACCTAAGGGCCGACACGATCATCCGGGTCTGCCGCGAAACGGGCGCCGACGCCATTCATCCCGGATACGGTTTTCTTTCCGAGAACGCCAGTTTTGCCCGGCAGGTGCGGGAAGCCGGTCTGATCTTCGTCGGCCCCTCCCCCGAGTCCATCGAGGTGATGGGGAGCAAACTGGCGGCCAAAGCGGCCGTTGCGGCATATAATATCCCGATGGTTCCCGGCACGCCCGAGGCCATCTCCGACGTGGCGGCCGCCAAGAAAACCGCTGCCGGGATCGGCTACCCGATTCTGATCAAGGCCAGCGCCGGCGGGGGCGGAAAAGGGATGCGGATCGTCGAGCGGGAGGAAGACTTCGATGAGCAGATGGCACGGGCAGTCAGCGAGGCCACCTCGGCCTTCGGCGACGGCTCGGTGTTCATCGAAAAATACGTCACCTCACCGCGGCACGTCGAGATTCAGGTGCTGGGTGATCAGCACGGCAACATCATTCACCTCTTCGAGCGGGAATGCTCGGTCCAGCGCCGGCACCAGAAGGTCGTCGAGGAAGCCCCCTCCTCGGTGCTGACCCCGGAAATCCGGGCCGAAATGGGACGCTGTGCCGTCGACGTAGCCCGGGCCTGCGGGTATTATGGGGCCGGCACGGTGGAATTCATCGTCGATGCCGACCTGAACTTCTTTTTCCTGGAAATGAACACCCGGCTTCAGGTGGAACACCCCGTTACGGAGCAGATCACCGGAATCGACCTGGTTAAACAGATGATTTACATCGCCGAGGGCAAACCACTGGAAATCAAACAGGAAGCCCTGGCGATCAACGGTCATGCCATCGAAGTGCGGGTGTATGCCGAAGACCCCGCCAATAACTTCCTGCCCGACGTCGGAACGCTGAGCACCTATGAGCGGCCGCAGGGAAACGGGGTCCGGGTCGACGACGGTTTTGAGCAGGGCATGGCGATCCCGATTTATTACGACCCGATGATCGCCAAGCTGATTACGACCGGCGCAACGCGACAGGAAGCGATTGAAAAGATGATTCGGGCCATCGACGAATACCGCATCACCGGGGTGCAGACGACGCTGCCCTTCTGCCGGTTCGTGATGGAACACGAAGCCTTCCGCTCCGGGCAGTTCGACACCCATTTCGTCAGCCGGTATTTTACACCCGAGAAACTGGTTCCGGAAACGGACCCCGGCGAGGCCGGTCTGGCGGCCCTGCTGGCGGCCTGGCTTCTGCAGACGAGGAAACCAAAGCCGGAAACCGCCGAAGCCGGGGCGCAGCCGGTCCGGAGCCGTTGGAAAGAGAACCGTCTGCACTGAGCACCATGAAGCTCTCCCCCGATCAGCTCGAATCCGCCGGTTATGTTCTGATGGAACGACTGGACCACCGGGAACTGGTGCCTTTCATTCAGACCTATCTGAAAAAGCGGACATTTTATTCCGTATGCTATTTCGCTGCCAATTTTATGGCGTTCGGGCTGGTGGTGTTTTTATTCGCCCTGAAGGCCCGGTCGCCGGGATTCGACTTCGGAGACGCCTTCGGTTTCCTGTCCATCGGCATCGCGCTTACGTTCGGGCTGATCCCCCTCCATGAGATGATCCACGCGCTGGCTTACCGGCTTCTGGGGGCAACGCAGACTTCCTTCGATGCCGACTGGAAAAAACTGGTATTCATGGCCGTAGCGGATCGTTTCGTGGCCGACCGCAGAGAATTCCTCATCGTCGCCCTGGCTCCCTTCGTCGTGATCAGCACCGTCGTGCTGGCGCTGCTGCCGATGGCCGGATTTTACTGGCAGCTGGCGCTGGCCGGGATCTTTCTGACCCATACGGCCTGCTGTTCAGGGGATTTTGGGCTGCTGAGTTATTTTGCGGCCCACCGGAATCGGGCGGTGGCCACCTACGACGACCGGCACAACAAGGTCTCCTTCTTCTACGGTTTTCGGAACGGCTCCTCCTGAACGTTTGCCGGAAAAAATCCGGAATCTATTCGCTTCGATCGCTGCCGTCCCGCAAACAACTTATCCGCTTCCGGGTTTCATAGGAAAGAAACCAAACAACGTTATGCAACATTTTGAAACCCTGACGGAAGCCATGGAGAGCCTCCGCGAAAAAGGATATACACACGAATTCAGACCCAAACGGGACTATCTGGAAGAAACCGGCACGGGTTTGAAGCTGAAGACCGAGGAATTCAACGTGGATGAGTTTCACCGGTTTGAAGGAACCTCCGACCCCGGTGATGAAATGACGCTCTACGCCATATCGACGGCCAACGGCATGAAAGGCGTGTTCGTTTCCGCCCAGGGAACCTACGCCAACGAGGTAACCTCCGAACTGATGCAGAAATTTTCGCTCTCCGAACGCCGGGAAGTCAATACGGACGGCGCCGTAAAGCCGATTCAGGCCATCGGCCTGGAAGAAAGTAAGCAATAGATCGCCGACAGGTTGCGGTAGGGGGGTTCCAGAATGTATATTTGTCGCCGACAAGTAGTCAGGCATAACAGGTTAGCTTCCGGAAAGCCAGCAACCGACCTGTTATGCCTGGTTTCCTTCTATTGTTTTTACCTAATCTTGCGCTCTATCGAGAGTTTCTTTTGACCGTATGAAGCTGTCTGAATTTAAATTTGACTTGCCCCAAAGTCTTGTCGCCTTGTATCCGCCCGATCGTGGGGAGTCGCGGCTGATGGTTGTTGACCGGAAAACCAAAACCATCGAACATAAACAGTTCTCCGACATCCTGTCCTACTTCGACGACGGCGATGTGATGGTTATCAACAACACCAAGGTATTTCCAGCCAGGCTTTACGGCAACAAGGAAAAGACCGGCGCCAAGATCGAGGTCTTTCTTCTGCGCGAACTCAACCGCGAAATGCGGCTCTGGGACGTTCTGGTCGATCCGGCCCGGAAAATTCGCGTCGGCAACAAGCTGTATTTCGGCGACAGCGATCTGGTGGCCGAAGTCATCGACAACACGACCTCCCGCGGACGAACCATCCGTTTTCTGTTCGAAGGTTCGCACGAGGAATTCATGAAGACCATCGACGAACTGGGCGAAACCCCGCTGCCGCGGGAGATCAAACGCCGGACCGAGGACGCCGACCGGGACCGGTACCAGACCATTTTTGCCCAGCACATCGGTGCCGTGGCCGCCCCGACCGCCGGGATGCACTTTACCAAAATGATGATGAAGCGGATGGAGATCAAGGGCATCCACTTCGCGCCCATCACCCTGCACGTCGGCCTCGGCACGTTCCGGCCGGTGGATGTGGAGGACCTGACCAAGCACAAAACCGACTCCGAGAATTATATTATTACGGACCCGGCCGCCGACATCGTCAACGAAGCGCTCGACAACAACAAACGGGTCTGCGCCATCGGGACGACCTCGCTGAAGGCCGTCGAATCGTCAGTATCGGCCAACGGACGGCTGAAACCCGTCGAGGGCTGGACGGACAAGTTCATTTTTCCGCCCTACGAATTCAAGATCGCCAACTCCCTGCTGACCAACTTTCACCTGCCGGAGTCCATCCTGATCATGATGACGAGCGCTTTCGGGGGCTACGATCTGGTTATGAAGGCTTACGAAACTGCCATCCGGGAGAAATATAAATTCTTCAGCTACGGCGACGCCATGCTGATTTTATAGCCTTCGACCATCCGGGGTAAAAGACAAGTGTTTATGTTTGCAGACCACTAAACAGACCATCCTTGTCTTTTACCCCGTTTCATTTCGCCATTATCGTCGCCGGAGGGAGCGGCAGCCGGATGGGCACCGATACCCCCAAGCAGTTTCTGCCGATCGGCGGCCTGCCCATTCTGATGCATACCATCCGCCGGTTCCGGCAATATTCCACCGATTTAGAAATCATTCTGACGCTGCCGGCCGGCCAGATTCCGGCCTGGGAGGCTCTCTGCCGTCAGTACGGCTTTACCGAAACCGTGCACATCACGCCCGGCGGGGCCAGCCGGTTTCAGTCGGTACGGAACGGGCTGGAGCAGATTCGGGCCGGGAATGGGCTGGTGGCGGTTCATGACGGCGTCCGGCCGTTCGTGACAACCGACATTATCCGCAACGGCTTTGAAACCGCCGAACGTACGGGCAGCGCGGTCACCTGCGTTCCGCTGAAGGATTCCGCCCGGGTGGTTCGGACCGACGGCACGAACCAGGCCGTGGACCGCACGCAATACCGCCTGATTCAGACCCCCCAGACCTTCCGGCTCGACCGCTTCCGGGAGGCTTTCCGGACGGCCGAACAGACTTTTTTCACGGATTGTGCCAGCGTCGTCGAATATGCGGGTTTTCCGATCACACTTATCGACGGTTCCTACAACAATATCAAGATTACAACCCCGGAAGATCTGATCTGGGCCGAAGGGATGCTGACCCATGCAACGACTCACCCCTGATCAATACGTCGACGGAATTCTGGCGGGCGACCGGCTGATCCTCAGCCGGGCCATCACGCTGGTCGAGAGCAGTCTGGAGAGCGATCAGGTGCCGGCCCTTCAGGTGCTGGAGCGGATCATGGCGCAAACCGGCCGTTCGGTGCGGATCGGGATCACGGGCGTTCCGGGTGTGGGGAAAAGCACGTTCATCGAAACCTTCGGGAAACACCTGACCGGCCTGGGTAAGAAGGTGGCGGTTCTGGCTATTGACCCGTCGAGCCGACGGTCGGGCGGGAGCATTCTGGGCGACAAAACCCGCATGGAGACGCTGTCGATGGACCCCAGTGCCTACATCCGGCCTTCACCGGCGGGCGGCACGCTGGGCGGGGTCGCCAACCGAACCCGGGAGACCCTGCTGTTGTGTGAAGCCGCCGGCTTCGACGTCATTCTGATCGAAACGGTCGGTGTGGGTCAGTCGGAGACGCTGGTGCACAGCATGGTGGATTTTTTTCTGCTGCTGATGCTGGCCGGCGCGGGCGACGAACTTCAGGGAATGAAACGCGGCATCATGGAAATGGCCGACGCCATCGTCATCACCAAAGCCGACGGCGCCAATACCGCCCCGGCAGACCAGGCAAAGGGGCTTTACCAGAACGCCCTTCATCTCTTCCCTCCTGCCCCGACGGGCTGGGTGTCGCCGGTCCTGACCTGCTCGGCGCTGGAGAACCGCGGAATTGTGGAGTTATGGCAGGTCATCACCGACCACCAGAGCCTGCTGACCCGCAACGGCTTCCACGACCGCATCCGGCAGGAACAGAACCTGGAATGGATGCACAGCACCATCCGCCGGCACCTGGAAAGCCGTTTCTATCACCTACCGGGAATGAATGAGAAAATCGGGGCCGCCGAAGAAGCCGTTCGGAACGGTCACCTCCTCCCCCTCCAGGCCGCCCTCCAACTCCTCGGCCCTACCGCATAAAGGAAAACAAAAGTGTTTACCCGATACCGAATTGCCATCCTCTTTCTCCCTACCCTCCCTTTTCTGTCCTCCGGCTCGTTTTGTCCTCCCTCCCCTTTTTTGTCATCCCGACGCAGGAGGGATCTTATGGCAGAATGACCGGTCACCCTGAGTGCTATGCCACTGGGGTCCTCCTGCGTCGGGATGACAAAAACGGGCGGGATGACAAGTCTGCGGGATGACAAAAGAAGCGGGATAACCGGCAGGAGGAACAAACTCCTAAACCCCCAACTGCTCCGGTTTTCCTTCCTGGAACCATTCCACGAACCGCCGGATTCCTTCCTCGATCCGGACGGAGGGTTCATAGCCGGTGATTTGGCGAGCCTTGTCGATGGTAGCGTAAGTCCGCTGAACATCACCGGGTTGCATGGGCAGGCGGTGGATGAGGGCTTCGCGTCCGACGGTCTGCTCGATGACCCGGATCAGGCCGGTTAGGGAGATGGGGTCCGAGCCGCCGATGTTGAGGATTTCGTACCCGTTCAGGCTTTCGAGGGATTTCCGGATCCCGCTGACAATGTCGTCGATGTAGGTGTAGTCGCGGGCGGTGGAACCGTCGCCGAACACGTTGATGGGACGGCCGTGCAGGATCTGATCCGTAAAGTGGCTGATCGCCATTTCGGGCCGCTGACGCGGGCCGTAGACCGTGAAGAACCGCAGGCAGAAAATATCGAAACCGTACAGATGATGGAAGGTGTGGCAGAGCAGTTCGGCCGCCCGCTTGGAGGCCGCATAGGGCGACAGCGGCTTGTCGACCGGGTCGGTTTCATCGAACGGAATCCGCGCCGAGTCGCCATACACCGATGAAGACGAGGCAAATACCATTTTCGTCACACCCGCCTGCTGCATGGCCTGAAGCAGAGCCAGGGTACCGTTGACGTTCACGTCGTAATACAAAGCCGGGTCCTGCACCGACGGCCGGACGCCTGCCCGCGCGGCCAGATGAATGACCGCATCGAATGCATTTTCCGAAAAAAGGGCGGCAAGCAGTTCGCGGTCACGAATGTCGCCTTCCTGAAACCGGAAGGCCGGATGAGCGAGCGCCTGCCGGAGGTTTTCCCGCTTCAGCCGCGGGTCGTAATACGGGTCGAGGTTATCAAGGCAAACCACACGGTGGCCGGCGGACAGCAGTTGTTCGGCGAGGGTCGATCCGATAAAACCCGCACCGCCGGTGAGTAAAATGTTCATAAACGTACAGGATTCGCCCCTTCCCGGCGTTCCACCCCTAATTCTTTCGCTAAGGTAGCCGATCGGAAGCTGTAGACAACACCGGTCAGCGAGACGACGGCCGTTATCAGGTAAAACAAAAGACTGATCGCCACGGCCGCATCGGCCGGCAGGTTCAGCATCCGGGCCCCGACCAGAAACGTCAGTTCCCGCGCCCCGGCCCCACCGATGGTAAACGGAATCGTGGCAACGATTGAAGAAATCAGAAAAACGAGCAGATAAGCCCGGGGGTCACCGTTAACGTCCATCGCTCGCATCAGGGCCAGAATCTGGCCCAGCTGAAGGCCCTGCACCAGCCCGGAGAGGGCCGTCGAGGAACTGAATACCGGTAGAAACTGCGGCATGAACCGCTTCAGGAGCCGGCGCGCCGACACATGCAGAACCAGGATGGCGGCCAGCGCCTGCCAGTTGATGGTGAACCCCACCCACTCGCTCACCTGCGGCACCACCGCCGAAAACAGCGCCAGCGCATACAGCAGGGGCAGCAGGCCGAGAAGCCGGTCGAGCAGGGTGGCGGCCACCAGCGGCTTCATGGGTGTGCCGGTCAGGCGGTTGAGCAGGAAAACTTTATAACCGTCGCCCCCGATGCCGCCCGGCAGAAACAGGTTGTAGTACATCCCGAGCCAATAGAGCTTCAGATTGGGCCGACTCCGCAGCGAAAGGCCGATGCTGCGGAACAGGACGCGGAGCCGTTCGGAAGAAACCGCCTTGGACAACACGAACAGCGCGGTCGCCACCAGCAGCCAGCCGACCTCCGCACCCGAAACCACCGCCCATACCTTAGCCGGCTCGATCTTCCGGAAAACGAGCCAGAGCGAAAGCGCCGAAAGAACCACCTTGACGGCGGTTTTCAGATACGATGGTAAGTTCAGGGCCATTCCGGACAGACGGCTTTTTGGTTGTGATCAGGAAACGCCGACCCCGACGGCCGGGGTCTGGTAGATGCGCCGGATTTTATACGGCTTCTTATCCTGCGATTCGTAATAGGTCCGCATCTGAAGTTCGGTCATGAGGCCGAAGGTGATCAGCTGAATACCGGCCAGAACCAGCATGACGCCGAGAATCAGCAGCGGCCGCCCGCCGATGTCATGACCCAGTACCTTCACGATGAGCAGGTAAAAGTTGATCAGGAGGCCGAGGCCCAGCGAAATCAACCCCCAGTTGCCGAAGAGGTGCATCGGTTTGCGGAGGTATTTCTTCATGAACAGCATCAGGATCAGGTCGCTGACCACCTTCAGCGTCCGGCCCAGCCCGTATTTCGACTGGCCGATCCGGCGCGGGTGGTGCTGCACGTCCATCTGCGTCATCCGGGCGCCTTCGAGGTGGGCCAGAACCGGAATGAAGCGGTGGAGTTCACCATATAACCCAAGGTTTTTGGCCAGGTCGGCACGAAATACCTTCAGGGCGCAGCCGTAGTCTTTCAGGTGGACGTCGGACGCCTGCCGGATGATCCAGTTGGCGATGCGGCTGGGCAGCTTGCGGAGCAGTGCCCCGTCCTGCCGTTTGGCCCGGATTCCGGCGACGAGATCGAAATCGCCTTCCTCGGCGCGTTTGACCATCATCGGAATGTCGGCGGGGTCGTTCTGAAGGTCACCGTCCATGGTGATGATGTATTTGCCGCGGGCCACGTCGATGCCGGCCGCCAGGGCGAGGCTCTGTCCGTAGTTTTTCTGGAGGTCGACCACCACCAGGCGGGGATTCTGCACGGATTTCAGTTCGGGCAGGGTCTGGTCGCGGGAGCCGTCATTGACGTAGACGATCTCGTAGTCGTAGCCGGTGAGTGCCTGGTCGACCTGCTCGATCATCGGAAAAATATTGCCCTCCTCGTTGTAGACACAGATGACAATGGAAAGGTACGGTTGCATAAATGACGATTATTTCGCTTTTCCGACGGCCGGGGAAGGCTCGAAACGGACCAGTTTGGCCGGATGTCTGTCAAACAAGTTAAATTCCGAAAGAGTTTGGTAGTCCTGCCCGGCCAGGCTGACCGAGTCGGCGATATAGAGCGCACCGGGAATGATCCGGTCGGTTTTTTTCAGCACCTCGCCCCGGACGGCTTCGATGTGAAAACTGTTGACGTCGGTCTGCCCGTCGGAGCCGATGGTTTGCTTATAACCGAAAAGCGGTTTTCCGAGCGAAAGCCGGGCGATGTGTTCCGACGACTCCTTGTATTCCAGCCGGTGGTAGATCCGGGGCGGCACCACCAGCCAGTTGAACCCGATCCGGAACATGGCCAGGAAGGCAATCAGGATGACGAGCCGGTGTTCGGGCTGCCGCATATACTGCCAGGTGATCAGCCCCAGCCCGGTGAAAGTCAGACCGCATTTCCACCACAAGCCGGGAATCACCTTCGTTTCGGGATGGAAAAATGTGATCCAGGTGCCCAGCGTCACCACCACCATCACCGTCCCGAGCAGCAGCTCCCAGTACCGGCGTCGCCAGTCGGTAGGCGGGGTCCGGTCATAATACAGGTAGGCGAAAACCGTAAAGAGCAGCGGCAGCAGCATCAGCAGGTACCGCGCATAGACCTGCGGAGATGACCAGTAAATAACGAAGTTGACGAAAAACGTCACCGCACAAAACAGCACGAACGGCTGCCCGGCAATCAGCGGCCGGTCCGGATGGCGGTCTTCCCCTGTCGTCGTTCCCGGTGGCCGGAACACGCCCTTCCGGAACAGCAGCACCACCAGCAGCATCCAGGGGGCAAAATGGTACAGCATCTCGAACGGGTAGGTGATCAGGTGCCGGACGGTTTCGACCACTCCGAAATGCACGACCGTCCGCTTGGCACTCTCGTCGAAGAGAACCGACACGATTTTGGAGGGCGGAATCTGATTCCGGGTGAAATAAGCTGCGTAATAACTGCCGACGATGAGCAAAAACAGGGCGACCCCTGCAAAATGCGCCGGACTGAACAATCTACGGAACTGTTTGGTATACAGGAAGTAAGCCAGCAGCGTCAGGCCCTGAAAAACCAGCGAGGGCAGCCCTTTCATCAGAAAACCGATAGCCGTAAGCAGGTAGGTGGTCAGAAACAGCGCCCAGTAGTTCCGCTTCCGGTCGAACTGATACACGAAAATGAAAGCCGTGTAGGTGAGCCAGGAGAAGGTCGTATCGATCAGCCCCAGCATCGAATCGTAGAGCAGGATGCGGGTATTGGTCACGAACATGAGGGCGGCCGCAAAGCCGATGCGCTGGCCGAGCTGCCGCTTCACCAGCAGGTAGATCGTCAGGCCATACAGCACCAGCGACACGGCCATCGGAAATCGAAGCGCGAAGGAGGAATAATTGCCGAAAAGCCGAAAGGAAGCGGCTATCAGCCAGTTATATAAAGGCGGTTTATTGAAATAGGGTTGTCCGTTCAGGGTCGGCGTGATGTAGTCGCCGGAGAGCATCATTTCCAGGGCCACGAGCGCCCGCCGGGGTTCGTCGGAGCCGGTGTCGAGCGGCAGGTAACCCAGGTGGGAAAACAGAGCCGGGAGCAGCAGCACCACACTGAGAAGCTGCCAGAAACCCGGTTTCCGATAAAAAGCGATCTGCATGAAGCACTACGGGTGGGATGATCCCACAAAGGTAGAACGGAATTGCCATCCATCCTTCCCCCGCCTGCATTATTCATCCGGCATCCATGAAAAAGCCCGCTTAAGGCGGGCTTTTTCTACGCATCCGGAATGGTCAGGAATGGCCGAGTTCGCGAACTTCCCGGTCTTCGGAATCCCGGTTCCAGTCGGCGCCGGGAACCTTGTCGTCGGCCGGCGGATAAGTTGTACTCCGGCGGCTGGCGTCGTCGTCCATCAGTTTGTCGGTATACAGGTCGGCATCCTCATCCCGGGCCGCGTTGATGTCGGAAACCTCCACCGGATCGGACGTATGGGACGAATTGGCCGTCTCATTCGGCTCCCCGTCCACCGGCATGATATCCTGCGGGGTGTAGTCGTTAGTATCCAGCCGTTTCGACTGAAGTTCGGCCGACAGATCCCGGTCGTGCAGCTGGTTCAGTTCGGGCGGGTTGCCCATGGTGTTATCGCTGCGCTGAGACGTATAGGAATCGGTACGTTCCTTACGGGCTTTGCTTGAAAGGCTCATAACGTTGATGGTTTAATAGTCAGTGAATGATTAATAGACCGGCTTGTGTTCGGTATCCGTGCCGGTATGGGCCATATCGTGGTCACGTTGTTCCTGCGAATCCGCCGAGTTGCTCTGCTCCCGGCCGTTTTCCGGGTCGTCGGCTCCGGGGGTTTCCGCGTTGTCCTGCTCCTTGGCTTTCCGCTGGGCTTCCGGCGTCGGAACGTCTTCGCCCGAGGCATAATCGTCCGGCCCGGCCGTCGTCACGTCCACCGTCGACGTATTGGTTTGGGCGTCGCCGGCGGCAGCGGCATTCATTCCTTCGTCGGTCACGTCGCGGGTGTCGCCGTAGTCCTGGTCGTTAAACCGCAGAATGCCGTTGGCGTCGTCCATGTCCTGGCTGCCCATAAACCGGTCGTTCCGGCCGTCCTGAGCCCCCCGTATCTGTACGCTGTCCCAGCCGCTGGCCGAGTCTTCGACTTCTTCCCGGTGCCGGTTGTCGAACGCAGACACATCCTCGTCCGTCCCGTCGCTGCGGTAAGGGCCTTCGGATTTCCCGGTAATCCGGGATTCTTCCGGCCGGACGTATGATTCTTTCTCGTTATCGGTTTCGTCTTTCATCCGTTGAGGGCGTTTTCCGGAGGCCCAACCGGGCTCCGATTTGTTAAAAGTATAACCACCAAACCGGCAAAAGGTTGAAATTTCCGGCCAACGGTCCGAAAACAGGAAAGCGCCTTTGCCGTTCCGGCCGGAGATAACCTATCCGGCCGGAACGGCAAAGGCGCCAAGAAATATGGAGGATCAGGATGCGATTTCTTCGGTGTTGACTTCGACGGCCTCCTGGTTGCCGGTCAGTTCGTTCAGCAGGTCTTTGACGTTGACGGTCGCGAAGCTGCTGGCGTAATCGGACATGGCATACGGGATGATCAGATCGTTGCCGTTGATGAGGCCCCCACAGCTGTAGACGACGTTCGGCACGTATCCTTCCCGTTCGTTTTCATCGGGGCTGAGCAGGGGTTCCTTCAGCCGCCCGATCACCTTGGCGGGGTCGTTGAGGTCGAGCAGGAATACGCCGATGGCATATTTCCGCATCGGCCCGACGCCGTGGCTCAGCACCAGCCAGCCCGCTTCGGTTTCGATGGGCGAGCCGCAGTTGCCGAGCTGCACGTACTCCCAGTGATAGGTCGGTTTGACGATCAGTTCCTTCGACTGCCAGAAATACAGGTCCTCGGAATACATGAGGTAGATGTTCTCCCCGTCCTGCCGCGACAGCATGGCATATTTTCCGTTGATTTTCCGCGGAAAGAGCCCCATGCCCTTGTTCTGAACTTCGGCGCCGTTGAGCGTACTGATGCTGAAGTGGGTAAAGTCTTTGGTCTGAAGGAGTTGCGGGAACGTCACCTGCCCGTTGTAGGCCGTATAGGTGGCATAATAGGTCACTTCTCCATTCTCCTCGACAAAACGCACGAAGCGGGCATCTTCAATGCCGTTGGTTTCGTTAGGCGAAGTCGGGAAGATGCAGCGTTCGTCGAGGCTCTGGTCGTCGTCGAAATCGAGTTCATAGTTCGAGCGGGCGAGCGTCCGGATGCCGCTGGCGATGGTTTCATACTCGGCATGGTGCCGGTACTGGTTGAGCATTCGTTTGAGCCGGTCTTCCAGTTCGGCCAGGGAGAATTCGTCGCCCAGACCGCTCATCATCGTCTCGGAGATCTGGTTCGAAAGCCGGAGTTCGTACAGCTTCCGCTCGAAATTGCTCCGGTTGAACGTATGGTTCGGTACGATTTCGGGGGAGGTCACATAGCGCGACGGTTTCCGCAGGATGATCTTGCTGTCCTGGTCGATGTAACCCATTCGGAAGGTAATGGAGGAAATGTGCCCTTCGCCCGTAGCCCGCAGGCTGAGAATGAACCGTTTGAAGCCGGGCGGGACGTTGCTCTGATCCGGATGCCAGACCATCGACGGGTTAAACAGGGCCGCCGACTCCAGCGAATATTCCATGGTGAAATACGCGCCCAGCAGCAGCTTTCGCTCCAAGGAGAGCGGCTCGTCGGTAAGGAGCTGGGATTTGATCTGGTCGAAGCGCTTCAGAAAAAAGCGTTCGAGTTTGTAATGGCGGCTTCCGAATTCCCGAATGACTTCATCCAGTTTACTTTTTACCTCCTCCTCCGTCATGCCGTTGACGCGGGCGATGATCTTCAGGGTACGGGTGCCGCTGCTGAGTTCAAAAGGCCGGAAAAGAACACGGGTCGGATCGGGCCGAAGTACGATGCCGGTACGGGTTGCTTTAATCATTTGGTCTGAATATAAGAATTGCTGAATGAAGGCCCTTCATTCAGCAATCGGCTCATTTTCCCCTAAACTAAGAAGGAGATGGATGTGTTTGCAATTTCCATCTCGGATAAATGTTTCTGAACGAGGTGAAGTTCCGTCAGCGCCAGCAGGTAGGAGAGCGTCGATTCGGCCCCCTGGTTCAGATTCACCCGGTCCACCTGCAGGCCGTCGCGGCATCCGCCCGTTTCCGGATCGTAGAGCGACAGTCCGAGGTCATTATGGCCGGAATACCATTTAAATATTTTCGATGCCCGTTTCAGCCAGGTCGTGTCCTGCGTAGTGCGAAAGGCCGCCAGACAGGCGGAAAGCGTTCCCTGCGCTTCGAGAGGCTGCTGGTCGAAATAGGCTCTTTCTCCGCCTTTATGATAAAACCCGTTGGAGCCGATCGGCTGGAAATGACCCATGCGGGTTTCCTCTCCCTCCGAAATCTGCTGATCGACGAGCCAGTCGAGGGTTTTCAGCCCTAAAGCCACCATCGATTTGTCACCGAGCGTTTCTCCGCTGATGATCAGGGCGTGCGACAGTTTGGCGTTGTCGTAGGTCAGATATTCCTCGAACCAGGGCCAGCGACGGGTGGCGCAGGTTTTATGAAGCTGCACCAGTTTATCCACCAGTTGGTGCAGAATGGTCTTCACGAGCCGGTCGCTGGGGAAGCGTTTCAGGTATTCGCAGGCCCCCAGAACCCCGAATGCCCAGGCCCGGGGTGAGCTTAACTCCAGGGTGGTGGGCAGAGCCTGGTGCAGCATCGGCATAGCCCAGGAAATCAGGTTTTTATGATTCGATTGCCCCACGCAGACCCCCAGCGCCCAGACCGCCCGGCCGCTGCTGTCGTCGGAGCCGACGTCTTCCAGCCACCGCCGGTCATAGCTCATGAAGTTGCGGAACCGGCCCTGGGTGAAAGCATAATTCAGAAAAGTCGCATAGGTATCGATAAGCTGCCCCAGTTTCCGTTCGCCCAGACCGGCTCCTTCCAGCATGATGCCCAGGATCAGCGCCCGGGCGTTGTCGTCGGTGCAGTAGCCCTCTTCATAATGCGGCAGATGATAGCGGGCATGCTGGATGATTCCGGTCGAATCGGTCAGCCGGAAAAGGTGTTCGAGCCGGATGGCCGGCAGCTTATGGCCCACGGTGGCCCCCGTTTTTCCGCCGGGAACCGCAATCGGGCTGCCGGGCAGGGCAATCGGCTGAAGGCGGGCCTGCAGAAAGGTTTCGACATAGCACTCCATGACATGCTCCCAGATCATCTTTCGTCCCGCCAGGTAGGCTTTTTTCCGCATTCCGTGCCGCAGCCGATCATCCCTCATCAGTTTGATGATGCCGCCGGCGATGGCATCGGCGTCGTTGAACGGCACCAGAATTCCTTTTCCGTCGGCCAGCAACTCTTCCGCATGCCAGTAAGGCGTCGAGACGACCGCCTTTCCGCAACCGAACGCATAGGAAAGCGTACCGGAGGTGATCTGGGCCGGGTTCAGATAGGGCGTAATGTAGATGTCGGCGGCTCCCAGAAACTCTATCAGGTTTTCCAGATCGACGAACTGATTGAAAAACATGACGTTATTTTTCACTCCGCTGTCGGCCGCCAGCTTTTTGAGACTGTCGCGGTAGACCTCCCCCTGCTCCCGGACGAGGTTGGGGTGGGTGGCTCCCAGCACGATGTAGACGGTATTCGGAAACTCGTTCACGATGCGGGGCAGGGCCTTGATGACGTTTTCGATCCCTTTGTTAGGCGAGAGCAATCCGAACGTCAGCAGCACCTGCTTGCCCTCGATGCCGAAACGGTCTTTGTAGAAGTGCGGATCGACGAAGGGCATATCGGGAATGCCGTGGGCGATCACGTCGATCTTTTCATCCGGTACCTCATAAATATCTTTCAGGAACTGCCGGCCTTTCTCGGTCATGACGATCACCCGCGCCGACAGGTCGATGATGCTTTTCAGCACCATCAGCTGGTCCTTGTCCGGGTTTTTCAGAACCGTGTGCAGGGTGGTCACCACCGGCATGGTCAGGTTCCGGAGGAGCGTCAGGATATAATTACCCGCCGTTCCTCCGAAGATGCCGTACTCATGCTGGAGGCAGACTACTTCCGGATTCATGGCATTCAGGAACTCAGCGGCTTTTTTGTAGGAATTGAGGTCATTCTGGTAAAATTCATACCGTACCTCTTCCGGGTAATCATAGCCCTCCGGCACGTCGTTCACGGAAACGACCATGGCCGAGGACTGTGGATAAAATGCTGTAAATGATTTATATAAGTCGGCAGTAAAAGTAGCGATCCCACATTTGCGGGGAAGATAATCACCTATAAATGCCACACTGGAGGGCAAGTGTCTGTGAAGCGTCGTGGGATGTAACGTTGAAGCGGTCATAATTTTTTCAGGAAAACGATTGAATGTGCCAGAATCTCAGAAGTTCATCTGCCTGTCTGAGAAATAATGAAGATATATGCCGTACAAGGATTTAACCGGAATCAGGCTTAGGTTGTTTGGTCCGCTTTCCTCCTTTTTATCGTATCGCCCCGACCGAGGCACCGAATTGATTTATCGGTGTCTGGTAACTCCGACCTGCTCACACCATTCCCGTACCGGACAGGTCGAGCAGTGCGGCAGGGTGCCGGTGCAGATGTATTTTCCGAAAGGCATCAGGAGCCGGTTGATGTCGATCCAGCGTTCGCCCGGAACTTTGGTTTCCAGCACCTTCAGCGTCTGCTCCGGCTGCCGCGTCTGAACGTAACCCCAGCGGTTGGTGACGCGGTGGACATGCACGTCCACGCTGATGCCGGCTTTTCCTTCCGCGACGCCGAGGGCGAGGTTCGCGCATTTGGGTCCGACGCCCTTCAGGGAGGTAAGCGTCTGAAAATCTGCCGGAAGCCGCCCTTCGAATTCCTCCACGATCCGGTGGGCAATGCCGAGCATGGTATAGGCCTTCTGCTCGGGGTACTGCGTCCCGTACAACAGATCGGCCAGGGTGGAAGCGTCCAGGGTAAGGAGCTGCTCGGGGGTCCGGGCGACGGCAAAGAGCCGCTCCGAAACCGGGATGGTGGTTTCGTCGAGGGTCCGGATGGAGATGATGCAGGAGATCAGCTGTTCGAACAGGCTGTTGTAGCCTCGTTCAAACAGATCGAACATGGCGGCTTTTGGAAACGGACGGATGGCTTCCTCGATTCGGTTCAATACCTTTGTCAGGTCAAAATCAGGCTTCATGTAGCCTAAACCTTCCAAAACGCGCCATAGTTTTCATTCTGGTCTTACCTTCTTATATGCGAACCGTCTTTCTTCTGGTCCTTTCCAATCTGTTCATGACCACCGCCTGGTACTGGCACCTACGTTACAAGGAGCAATCACTCTGGAAAGTCATCCTCATCAGCTGGCTGATCGCCTTCATCGAATACTGTCTGGCGGTACCGGCCAACCGCATCGGTTCCTACCAGTTCAGCGCCTTTCAGCTGAAAACCATTCAGGAAGTGGTCAGTCTGGTCGTCTTCTGCGCTTTTGCGGTATTTTATCTGAAGGAGGAACTGAAGTGGAACTACATCGTCGGCTTCGTCCTGATTCTCCTGGCGGTGTTTTTCGTGTTCAAGAAGTGGTGATGATCGGTTGCTCCTCTGATTGAACGCAAACTTCCCTCCCATATAGCCCCCATTGTCAGTGTTTTTAACTTGAAGTTACCGAAAAAACATATGACAATACAGGTAGATAATTGGCGAAATGCTTGGTCGTAATATGGTTCTGCTTATAAACTTGTATTTGTGTTTACATACAAGTATTGAGCATGCATTTACCATTACGATCCCGCACCCTCTCTTCCCTACTACCGCTCACCCTGCTGCTGCTCCTGCTGAGCGCCTTTTCGGGGTCTAATCCGCCCCCTTCCGGCCGACTTCTGAAATCAGCGTACGACCCCATCCGCTTCTCGCTGTGGGCCGACCGCAAGACCGTCGCCGTCGGCCAGGTCTTTACCCTGACGATTTCCGCGACCTATCAGCCCGTATCCTCCACCTTGCTGGAGACCTTCGAGCCGGCTTCGGCTTTCCGGCTCAAACTGCTGCTGCCCGAGGGCTTCGTGCCCACCGGCGGGGACTACCACGAGCTGATCGGTACCGAACTTTCTTCGGCCCGCCCTTCGGTCAGCTACCACCTGACAGGCTACTTTGTCTTCCGGCCCGCCCATTCCACCTTCCGCCTGCTGCGCGGACCCGGCTCGGCCACCCCGGCCAGCCTCTTTGTGGAAGCCACCCGCCTGACCCTGCGCCTGTCGCCCTCCGCCGAACCGGCCCCGGCCTCGCTGACCGATGCCCGGGGCCGCCGGCTGGCCGGGAACTTCGAGGGCCACCTCGACGGCGCCGACTGCTCGAGCATCGGCGGCTGGGTCTACGACCGCGACCAGCCCAACACCCCGCTTCCGGTCGAGTTGCTGGTGAATGGGCAGGTGGTCGCCAGTCAGCCGGCGGGTACCTTCCGCCAGGACCTGCTGAATGCGGGCAAGGGCGACGGCCGCCACGGCTTTGGCTTCCAGGCCCCGGCGGCCCTGAAAACCGGCCAGCCCGTCAGCGTCAGTGTGCGGGTGGCGGCCTCGGGCTATTCGCTAATGGGCAGTCCCAAAACCGTTACCTGTGCCGGCACCACCCCTTCGACGCCCACCACACCCCCGCCGACCAACCCTTCGGGTGGGGCCTATGAGGGCTTTCTCGACGGGGCCGACTGCTCGAGCCTCGGCGGCTGGGTCTACGACCGTCACCAGCCCGACGCACCCCTGACGGTGGAGGTGCTGGCCGGCAATCAGGTGGTGGCTACCCTGCCGGCGGCCACCTACCGGGCCGATTTGCAGCAGGCCGGTAAGGGCAACGGCCGGCATGGATTCAGTCTGGAGCCCCCGGCCGGGCTCAAAACCGGCCAGCCGCACGCAATTAGTGTGCGGGTAGCCGGCACGGACTATAACCTGACCCACAGCCCCCGTACGATCACCTGTGCGGGTAGCAGTTCGTCGACTCCTTCAACCCCTTCCAATCCGACCTCCTCGCCGTCGACCAACCCGTCGGGCGGGGCTTACGAAGGCTTCTTCGAGGGGGCTGCCTGCGGCAGTGTGGGCGGCTGGGTGTATGACCGCCACAACCCCAATACGCCCCTGACGGTGGAGCTGCTGGCGAACGGGCAGGTGGTGGCCCGTGGCCTGGCCGGTAATTTCCGGCAGGACCTGCTGAATGCCGGGAAAGGCGACGGGCGGCACGGGTTGAGTCTGCCGCTGCCTGAGAGCGTCAAAACGGGCCAGAACCTCTCGTTGCAGCTGCGGGTAGCGGGCAGTACCTACCTGCTGATGAACGGCCCCCGGACCGTTAGTTGTGGAGGGGGAAGTAGTGCCCAGCCGCAAAACCAACCGGCCGGTAATTGTTCGGTCAGTCGGCCCCGAGGGTATCTGGACAGGGCGGATGGAGGAGGTTTCGGCGGCTGGGCGCTGGATGAAAGTGACTTCAACAAAACAGTGAAGGTCGACATTTTCGTCGATGGAAAAAAGATTGGCACCGTTCAGGCCAATGAAGATCGGCCGGACCTGGTAGGTGCCTTTGGCAGCAACCCGGCTGCCCGCTATCATGGTTTCAATGCAGAATGGGAATATTGGGGAGAGGGAACAAAAACTGGATTTGTAACCGCTCGAATCTGCGGAAGCGGAGAACCGCTGCCAGTCTCCAGCACGAATCGTGTCCAATTTTCCTCGGCCCGAAAAGGAAAGAACCCTCCTCCCACGGTTGATGGAGGAACTTTGGACGTCGATGTGGTTATAATTGCCAAAAGACCGGAGATTAGCGGTAGCGGTTCAGGCAATGGCCGCGATCCAGGTGAAGGCACTGACACCGGTATCGGAGAAACATCAGGAAGCAAGGGAGGCACTGGTAGTGGCAGTAGTGGAAATAATGGAAATAGCAATGGTCCAGGCGGTAAAAACAGTAATACAAAAGATAAAAACGAACGGCCAGGTATATACACTTTATTAGGTCCTGATATTCCAATTCGAAATTTAAAAATGCTTCTTGACTGCTTATTTGGGGCTGTTCCAAATGGCAGTAATTATAAATACAGCATGACAATGTATGTTGATCAGCCAGTTAACGGCAAAAGAAAAACATACGATACTTCTCGTGAATATAGAATGCCTGGACATACCTATTTCGGATTGGAGATGTATAATTCAAATACTAAAAAAACGGTGAGGTCAATTATTGGTTTTTATGTGGTGAGCGAAATAACTTCATTGACAAATATGTATGTTGCCGGCACATGGGGAGATGATGGTGGAACTCCTTATGATGTTTCAATTAAAGTGGATTTAACGGCGGACCAATTTAGAACCGTAATTTCTGGACTTAAGGGAACTGGTGCGCCTAATTATCATCTGGTGAACAATAATTGCACAACATTTGTCTGTAACTTATTCTCGCCATATCTCAACCTCCCCAGCGGAACCGGATCAATTAGTATATTGGGAGAAGGAAAAAATCCAGCAGACTTAGGTCAGGACTTACGGGAAAATTCAAGTCTTTATGGTGATAAAATTGCTGTAGGCAATGATTTGATTGGCCCAATAAGCACTAACTGTGATAAAAATTAGGAGACAAAAACTCGAAACCTGTGATGGACGAACACCTCAAATTTAGGCTAAGTGCTCTAACAACAGCTCTAACATTCACAAGTATTACATTCAATGATTCCAAATTTACATTTCCACTAATTTTGATTGTGATTCTGTGCATCCTTTCTGAGTTCGCAATGGAGGCCATTCTGTGCTTTTTGGTTTTCATAAGTTGGCTATGGCTGTGGTTTATATCTTTCAAAGGGAAGCTAACAAACAAAATATTAACTTTTGCTTTTGTCGGTATATTATGGACTTCAATTTTTTACAGAGGAATTAAAATTATTTCAAGTAACATCACTGGTGTACTCGATAGAAATACCTGGTTTTTTATCGCTTCTTTTCTCTTCTTAATTAGCTCTATGGTATTGATCAATCAAATATGGCGAAATCAAAAGTAATTTTACTTCAAATTAATTTTTTACTTTTTACTCTTTATAATAATTGCGACAAAGTTTTCAGCGAGATTATATTCTTTAGATTCGCAGGAGAAAAATGGAAATTTCCCTTGACGGTAGAAGAGGCCGTAAAGAAGTATCGCCTTTTCTTTTCTCCGCCTGGCTATTATTATCTGGAGGACAAAAAATGTGGATATAACCTGTCGATCGATTTTCACTCTGAGGAAAGAGACTTTGAGAATGAATTCCAGCCTAAGGAAGTTTTATTTGCCCGAAAAATCCATACCTATATTTTCCAGTTCCGGGATAGCGGTTTAACAATGGACTCTCTAATCACTGTGGTTGAGCACGATTTTAAACGTCGGTTCGTCTTGCAGTCTGACACGAACCGGTTCGGGAATGAACCCTTGCCGGAACCGTTGAAAAAAGTGTTGCCTGGCCACGGAATAGTGGAATATCGGACTCTTCAGGCTAACCCAAACCTGACGGTGGGCATCCGGCGAAAACCTGCGTTTAACCGTGAGGATAAATTTGTTGAAGTAATTTTCTTCTACGACCTGCCAAAAGAAAAAATACAAAGCCGCATGATGGCTTACTGACCACAAACACCCGGATGCCGGAGCCACGGTTCAGCGCAGCTCCGGCATCCGGTTTTCTATCTCTATAATTTAGTACTTCAGAATTTTCTTCCGCACCACCTGCTCCCCGATCCGAACTTCGACTAGGTACAGGCCGGCCGGGAGCGTCCGGAGGTCGAGGGAGCGTTCGAAGGCGTCTTCGGTTTTCTGGTACTGCTGCTTCAGCACCTCGATACCGGCTGCGCTGCGCAGGGAAAGCGTCAGCGTCCCGCGTTGGGAGTTGCGGAACGTCACGGTCGTCTGGCCGAAGTTCGGGTTGGGCGACACGGCCAGCGCCTGGTCGGCGGTAATCTGCGGGACGCCGGTGACCGATCCCGGCCGGACAAAAATCCGGGCCGTGGCGGTCGTGTTGCAGAGGTCGAGGCCCGAACCCGTTACCGTGTAGGAGGTGGTCTGGGTCGGTCGGGCGGTCACCTGGGCACCGAGGGTGCTGCTCAGGTTTTCTCCGGCCCAGCTGAACAGACTCGCCCCACGGGCATTCAGCGTCACCGGTTCGCCGGGTGCCACAAACTGCGACGAAACCGTAATCTGTACCGAAGGCTTCATGCCGACGCGGGCGATGATGTTGTGAGCCACGTTCAGACCCTGCCGCACCCGATATCGCTCCCATTCGCCCTGCTGGTTCCGCTCCCAGGAGGTTCCCGTCAGTGATTCGCCGTCGCGGGTCGTTACCAGCGCCACCGTATCCCCGGCCGCATAGTTCAGCTCGATCCCGATGTGGAACGGCAGCCCGTCCAGCCTGACGTTTCGTTCGAAGACGATGTTGGTGGCCCGGTTGTTGGCAACGTCGTCCAGGATGGTCCGCAGGGGAATATCCCGGGTTTCGAGGACGGCGCCCGGGCCGTTCTGGAATCCGCGGGCGTTCCAGACCGTCACGGTCACCACCGACTCGGTCTGGGCCCCTTTGGCGGCCTTCGCCACCCCGAACCGCAATGACGTACCACTCAGGTTGTTATAACTCAGCGAGTTGTCGAAAAACTCGGAGACGGCGGTGGTTTTCCGGCTGTTCTGCCCGGCCACATAGCCCGTTCCACCGGGTTGCCGCAGCACGGTCGGTGTGCCGCTGAAGTTGGTCTGATCGGCGCAAAGGCCCACGTTCAGCACTTCGATATACTGCTCCCGGACGAGGGGGGCCGACTGGCCGGCGCTGTTATA
Source organism: Larkinella soli (assembly GCF_003703975.1). Lineage (GTDB taxonomy): Bacteria > Bacteroidota > Bacteroidia > Cytophagales > Spirosomataceae > Larkinella > Larkinella soli. The sequence continues at coordinate 124,327 of NZ_QTJY01000002.1, forward strand.
AACTACCAGCGTCACCTTGAATTTACCCGGCTGCGTATAGGTCACAACGGGGTTCTGCTCCGAGGAAGTAGCCGGCGAGCCGCCCTCGAACGTCCATTCCCAGCGGTTCGGGAAGTTGGTGGAAAGGTCGGTGAACCGGACCTGCCCGCCCAGCAGAATCTTCTGGCTTTCCGCCCGGAAGTTGGGTACCGGCCGGCTGACGACCGTCGAGCCGCAGACGCTGGAGTTGATCAGGTTGGCCCGACGAACGGCGAACTGCATGACCGCCCGCATCCGGGCTTTCTGGTCCCGGGTGAAGATGTTGAAACAGGCGTCGTCCGAGTAGTCCATGTAGTTTTCCACCATGTTGGTCGAGCCGCAGCTGGTTCTCCCTTTCTGGCAGCCCCGGCTTTCGGAAGCCTGCGGAGGGGTGTCGTCGCAGAAGTCGTTGCCGCAGTTGGCGTCGCCCCAGATGTGGATCAGACCGAGCCAGTGACCGGTTTCGTGGGTCAGGGTCCGGCCCAGATTGTAAGGAGCCTGCAGCACCGGGAAATTTCCTTTTTCGGAGTTTCCGAACGAGTTGTACCGGATTACGACCCCGTCCGTACTGCCCGCCCCCGAGTTGGGAGAAAGGCCGGGCAGGTTGGACTGGCTCGGAAACTGGGCGTAACCCACCAGCCGGTCGTCGCTGGCGGCAAAGTCGAGCACCCAGATGTTGTAATATTTTTCGGGATCCCAGAAGGTGTTGGGCTTCAGCACCCCTTCGATGTCGCTTTTGCCCCAGGTCGATTTGCCGTAATTGGCGGCCCCGTTGATACGGTCGATGCCGCGCTCGCTCATCGTGCCGCCCTGCGGGTTGACCGCAGCCAGACAGAATTCGATCTCGATGTCGGCGCCCTGGGGGTTTTCGTTGAAACCGCGGGTTCCGACCTTGCGCCGGAAGTCCTCATTCAGCGTCTCAAGCTGGGACTTGATCTGCGCTTCGCTGAGGTTGCGGCCCGTTCCGACGGATTCCCCGGCGTGGACGACATGGACCACCACCGGGATCGTCAGCACGGCCTCGGCAAGACGGCCGGTTCGTTCCAGCTTCCTGATCTGGGCAATCCGCTCCTGGAGCGTTTTCTCAAAGGCTTCCCGCGTACCCATCTCCGGATACTGGGCTCTTAACGCGCTATCCATCTGCATGGTTGCGCATTTCTCCTCCGTGGGCCGCTGGGAGAGCCGCTGCCAGGCCGGAATCTGTTGCGCCCGAACCCAGCCGGCCGTACAGGAAAGAAAAAGGAATATGGGAAGTAAGCGTTGAAACATAGTCGAAAGGTTACGAAAATAAAAAGTAAGCCGCCCCACCCTGCGGAGCCAATCCGGCAACGGCACTATTTGGTATTGGAATTAAACGTAAATCGATAACTGGCATCGACGTCCGGGAAATAATACTCGATGGTCAGCGTGGTGGCCGTCAGGTTTTTGATGGTCCAGGGAAACTTCCCGCCCAGAACGGGCAGGGCAAACTCCAGGGAGGCATTTCCGTTGACCAACGACCAGTTATCCTCAAAGATCACATCCGACTCGGCAGCATCGCATTTGGACGCTCCGTTTGTGTATTCAAATTTACGTTCTGCATTGGCGTGGAAAACGTACTGGTCGTCGGCCTCGCAGGGCTGGAGGATCGCCTGGATATTCTGAACCCCATCGGATTTTCCCTCGTCCATGACCTGGAACGTGACCAGCCGCCAGGCTTTCTTTTCGGTCCCGGTCAGCAACTGGCTGTAGGTCACGGGTTTCGGCTCTACTTTTTCGGAGCAGCCGGTAAATATTCCGGTGCCGATCAGGGCCAGTGACAGGAAGCGTAATGCGAATTTCATACTTCAAGCGTAAGGGTTTACAGAGTCCTTCTTATTCCGGAATGTAGGTAAACGGCAGGGTCAGCGTCGTATCCTTCCCGTTGTCGCGGGGCAGCTTCAGCCGAAGATTCAGCGTGATCTGCCGGTTCTGCGGGTTCCAGGAGCCGGTTCCCCGAACGGTGTCGTATCCTGCCTGGAGTTCGGTGGTCACCTGGGCGGGAATCGTCAGCGAGTTATCCCCGTTGTCGACAAAGTTCAGCGGCACCTTGATGGCGTTCAGGCTGAACAGCCCGATGTTCCAGTTCGCAATCGTATAGGTTTTACAGTCCGTACTGGAGATGGCGATGTTTTTCAGGGTAACCGACTGGTTGCCCACCTTCAGCACCCCGGTATACGACCCGCCGAAGAGACAGTCGTCCTGAATGGTAAACGTCAGCGACCGTCCCAGCACGCCTTCCTTGCCCAGTCCGACCTTCAGGCTGCTGGGCTGAACGCCCGTCAGGGTGAAGGTCAGCGTCTGCGACTCCAGGATGTTGTTGGCGTTGTTGATCAGCTTCACCTTAATCTCGCCGAAGCTCTGGTTGGCGGGGATCGTCACGGTTCCTTTGGTCCCCTGGATGGCATAATCCTTCCCCTCCCGGGCGGTTCCGCTGATGGTATAATTCACCGTAATGGGTTCGCTGAGCTGCGGACCGACGTGGTGAACCCGGATCGCAACCGGCTGGCTGAAACTCTCCCTGTAGGTCAGCGACGAGTCGGTAAACCGGACAAAATAAGGCCCTTCGAAGGTGCGGTCGATGTCCGACTTCTCACACGCAAAGAATGCGGTTCCGAGAAGCAGGGAAAGAAAGACGACCGATTGTATACGTTTCCAATTCATTCCACTAAATGTTTTAATCGGATATGGGTCCTGAAGCTTCTCCCGTTCAATAGCCGGGGTTCTGCTGTCCTTTCAGGGACGGGTTTCGCTGAATTTCACTCTGCGGAATCGGCCAGCGTTCATAGCGGCTGTTCCAGTTGGGCGTAAAGGCCGACATGACGGCCTGGGCGCGGCCGGTCCTGACCAGGTCGTACCAGCGGTGTCCCTCGAAGGCGAGTTCGTATACCCGCTCCCGCTCGATGGCCGTCAGGACGTCGGCCTGAGCGGCTGCGGTGACGTTGGCGGCCTTGGCGCGGCTGCGCAGGACGTTCAGATCGGCCACGGCGCCGTTGGCACCCGCCAGCTTACCCAGCTGAGCGCGGGCTTCGGCCCGGATGAGGTACATTTCCGCCAGCCGCATGATGACGATGTTGTTGTTGTCATCCGAAGCCGTCCCGTACTTCAGCACCGTCCAGCCGTTGTCGTCGCCCTTAAGGTTGGCCGAACTGAATTCGACGGTGGCCCGGCGCGTGCCGGATTCGGCCGAAAGCAGGGAGAAAACCAACTGGTCGGAAGGAATGACCTCCCGGCGGCCCACCAGCAGGTTGTTCAGGGCGAAGTTGCCGGTGCCCGGGTCGTCCGAGAGCGAGTAGCCCACTTCCAGAATGGATTCCCGGTTAAAGTCTTTCAGAACGATGTCGGCATAATTCGGCTCGAGACTGAAGAGCTTCGAGTCGATCACGAGGGTGGCATACCGCTCGGCCTCCGCCCAGTTTTTGCCGTACAGATAAAACCGGGCGAGGGCTGCCCGGGCCGTCGTTTTGTTGGCGTAGGTGGAATTGGCGATGGTAGTCCCGGACCCGGCTTCCACCTGGCCCAGATCGGCTTCGGCGGTTTTCAGGTCTTCGAGGGCGAAGGCCAGAATGTCGGCTTTCGGTGATTTCGGCACCGACCGGTTCGTGCCCTGCTCCGTGGTGGTCACTTTCGGCATGTCGCCGTAGGTATAAGCGCCGATGAAATAGGCAAACCCGCGCAGGAATTTGGCTTCGGCCAGCACCTGTTTACGGGTCGCTTCCGGAATGCCCGCGATGTTCGGCAGACGCTCATGAATGAAGTTGGACAGATACACCGTCCGGTAAATGCTGCCCCAGAGCGCACCGACAGCCCCGTTGGCGGCCGTGACCTGCTTGGTTCCCAGTTCCCTGTAATCCGAGAAGGTACCGTTATGGCGGATGTAGTCGGCCATGAAATCCCCGGCGATCATCATCGGGGAAGCCATGCCCCGAAAGGCGCTGTAGGCCCCCACGCGAACCGGTTCCACGTCATTGGGTTCATTCAGCACCAGTTCATCCACCAGCAGGTCGACCGGCTGAGGCTCCAGGGTTTCTTTGCAGGAGGCCAGCCAGAACACCATCAGCAGGGCACTATATCGAAATAATCTCATCATAACTCTTATGTCGTTCACCATCTTTGGATTCGTTACAGGGTCAGCGTGACGCCCACCATCAGGGTTTTGTACTGCGGAACCGTGAAATAGTCGATCCCCTGCGCCGAGGTGGAGCCGTCGAGGGTACTCACTTCGGGGTCGGGGCCGGTGTAGCGGGTCAGGGTCCAGAGGTTGGTGCCGGACACCGAGACCCGGGCGTTGGAAACGATCCGGAGCCGGCTGACATATTTCTTCGGCAGGTTGTATCCGATGGCTACGTTTTTCAGACGCAGGTACGAGCCGTCTTCCAGAAACCGGCTGCTGTGGTAGTTATTGTAGGTATTCTGATACACATAGCGCGGTACGCTGGTGAGGTCGCCCGGTTTCTGCCAGCGTTCCAGCGCCTTCCGCGACTGGTTGCTCTGCAGGTCGGCACCGGTGTTGATCGAGCTGACGCTGGTAAAGTTCAGGATTTTGTTGCCGTAGGAACCCTGAAAAAAGACGTTCAGCTCGATGCCCTTCCAGGAAACCCGGTTGGTAATTCCGCCGAACAGTTTCGGCTGGGCGTTCCCGATTACCTGCGCGTCGTCGGGGGTGATGCGCCCGTCGCCGTTGACGTCGTCGTAGATGGCGTCGCCCGTGGCCGGATCGACCCCGAGGAACTTGAGGCCCCAGAACGTGCCGAGCGGCTGGCCGGGCAGGATGACGTTGGTGCCGCTGACGCCGTTGCCGTCGTAGCCCCGGAACAGCGGCTCGGCGCTGGCCAGCTGAACCACTTTGTTGCGGTTATGGGAAATGTTGAAGTCGGTGCTCCAGCGGAAACCGTTCCGGTCGAAGTTGATGGTCGAAATCTGCAGTTCAAGCCCCCGGTTGGAAACCTGGCCGATGTTCCCCTGCAGCGTTCCGAAACCGGTGGTGGCCGGGATCGGCTCGGCAAACAGCAGCCGGTCGGTCAGGTTGTCGTAGGCTTCGACCGTGAAGCCGAGCCGCCCGTTGAAGAAGGAAACGTCCAGACCGACGTTGGCTTCACGCGTCCGCTCCCATTGCAGGGTCGGATTGGCCAGAGCCGCCGGACCCAGACCCGTGGCCCCGCTGTAGGTCGAGGCCGCCCAGGTGCCGAGGTACTGGAAGTCGCCGATGCGCTCATTGCCCGTAAACCCGAAGCTGGCCCGGAGTTTCAGTTCGTTCAGATTACGGAACTGCTCCATAAACTTCTCCTGCGAAATCCGCCAGCCGACCGAGGCCGAGGGAAAAAAGCCGAACTGCCGCGCCCGGCCAAACCGGGAGGAACCGTCGTAGCGGCCGGTCAGCGTGAGCAGATACCGGTCGTCGTAATCATAACGGACCTCACCGAACGTAGAGATCAAACCGCTTTTGACCAGTCCGGAACTCCCGTTGTCGACGATCCCCGCCGAGGTAATATAGGTAAAGTCGTCGCTCGGGAAAAGCCGGCCCGTAACGCTTCCGCTTCGTTCCTGCCGCTGAAGCAGTTCAAAACCGGCGAGGGCGTTGATCCGGTGTTTTTCGTTGAAGATATGGTTGTAAGTGAGCGTGTTGGTACTGATAAAGGTAGAATAGGTGCCGGAGGTATAGACCCCGTAACCCTGCCCTCCGACGTTTTCGAGGTAACCGCCGATGGCCGTGGCCGACGATTCGAACTGGTCTTCCGTCACCTGGTTATAATCGACGCTGACCTTCGTCCTGAACCGAAGGTTCTGAAGCAATTCATATTCCGCCCACAGGCCGCCGAGGATTTTGACCGTGTACGTATCGAAACGAGGCAACAGCGCCTGGGCAACCGGGTTGAAGTTCGGAAAACCGGCGTAGTTGGGGTCGCCGGGCCGATAGAGTTTTCCCTGCTCGTTGTAAGGGGAATAAAACGGCAGGCTTTTCACGGCCCCGGAATACACGCCGTCGAGGAAGTTGTCGCCTTTCACCCGCTTGTTGAGCGCCCGGGAGAGGGTGATGTCGTTTCCGAAGGAAAGCGCCGAATTGGCCTTATGGCTGAAGCTGAACTTGCCCGACATCCGGGTAAAGCGGTTGTTCAGTTGGATGCCTTCCTCGTCGCGGAAGTTACCGCTGATGTAAAAGTTGGTCCGGTCGTTCCCGCCGGAAGCCGAGAGCTGGTATTGCTGGTACACCCCCCGGCGAAGCACCGCATCCACCCATTCGGTATTGACACCGTCGGTGACGCCTTTGATCAGCCCCAGCTTGTCGGGGTTCTGGCCGGCATTGGTGACGGCTTCCCGCTGAAGTTCCAGCAGTTCGGTCGAATTCAGCAGGTCCGGCCGGCGAACGACCTCGGTCATCCCGCGCTGGATGTCGGCGACGAAGGTGGTTTTCTGGTTGGCTTTCCCCTTCTTGGTGGTAATCAGCACAACTCCGTTGGCTGCCCGCGACCCGTAAATGGCTTTGGCCGAAGCATCTTTCAGTACCTGAATCGACTCGATATCGTTGGGGTTGATCAGCGAGAAGGCGTTGTCGTTCTGCCCGCCGAAATCCCGCGACGACAGAAAGCCGTCTTCCACCGGGACGCCGTCGACGATGAAAAGCGGACGGTTGCTGGCCGAAATGGAAGTGCTGCCCCGGACCCGGACCGTGATACCGCCCCCCGGCGTTCCGGACGACTGCGTCACGAGCACGCCCGAAGCCTGTCCCTGCAGCGCCTGGTCGACGCTCGCTACGGGAATCTCCTTGAATTTATCGCTGGTGATGGAAACGATCGAACCGGTGATGTCCTTCTTCTGGGCCGAGTTATAGCCGGTCACGACGACCTGAGCCAGCTCGTTGACCGACTCCGCCATCTGAACGTTGATGACGGAACGGCCGCCGATGGTGATGTCCTGAGCGACAAGACCGATGGAAGAATAAGTCAGGACGTCACGGTCGTCGGGGACGCTGATGGTATAGTTCCCGTTGGCGTCCGTACTGACCCCGGTGGTCGTTCCCTTGACAACGACGTTGACGCCGGGCAGGGTCGTACCGTCCTGAGCCGTCACCCGCCCCGTCACCCGGCGGATTTGCGCCAGTGCCGAAGGACCCGTAAGGACGATGAGGAACAACCAAATGAAAATCGAACTGTAATGGTTTCTCATGTAAGGCTAACAGGTGTTTTGAATCCGTCGGGAGCCGCTTGACCGATTTCCCAGGACCAGATAATTGTACAACAATATACTGATTTTTCAATATAATAAACGCTTCGTAACTGCTATTATACTAAACGATAAGCAAGACCTCTCCGATGTATACCAAATAAAATAATTGTTCAACATTCACCATGACGCAGAATCCTGGTAAACCGTTGTAGCTGACCCCATAAAAAACGCCGGACTACGAGTCCGGCGTTTTTTGAAGTGCTCTCTTTGGGATCAGTAACCCGCATTCTGAGTCAGTTGGGAGTTGGCGTCGATCTCCCGCTGCGGAATGGGCAGCACCAGTTTCGGATCGTTCCAGTTTAACTCACCCGTTTTTCCTTTGGTCCGCTTGATGTCGTGAATCCGCACGCCTTCAAACGCCAGTTCCAGCTGACGTTCTTTCAGCACGTCGGCCACGGTCGGAGCCGCGATGGCCGGAACGCCCGCCCGGGCGCGAACGGCATTCAGGTCGGCCGCCGGGGTCGCCCCCACGGCCGAATTCAGCCGGAGGTTGCATTCGGCGCGGGTCAGCAGGATTTCGGCCAGCCGGATGATCGGGATGTTTCCGCCGAAGTCGGTCCATTTGCCTGAATAATACCGGGTTCCGGCGCCCTTGAAACCGATGTAGAACAGGTTTTTCCGGCGGAGGTCGTTCGGATTGTAAGATTCGACGAAGCCGTTCAGCACCTGAACGTCACCCCGGCCAACGGCCGAACCGCCGGAAGGAATGCTGGCATAAAACGTCGTCAGACCGTCGTTGGACGTACCTGGGTTATTCTGCGTATTCTCCTGAATTTCAAAGATGCTTTCGTCCGAGTTCCGGTTCGTGAACGGCCCCGTGACGCTGGAGTTGAGCTGGAAGTTACCGGAAGCAATGACCTCATTGGCGGCCGCCAGCGCTTTGGCATAGTCGGACTGCTGCAGATACACCCGTGACAGAAAACCGAGGGCGGAGAATTTATCGGCCCGCACGTCGTTGTCTTCCGGCAGCAGCGTCGACGCTTTAGTCAGGTCATCGATCACCTGGGTGTACACCTGCGCCACCGTAGCGCGCGGCTGGGTTTCAGCCGCCTGCTCCTGGGAGAGCGTGGCCCGCGTAATCAGCGGTACGCCCGGCTGGTCATTGGCCGCCGTAGCACCCCAGGGAAGGCCGAACAGCCGGACCAGCTCGAAATACATGATGCCCCGCAGGAAACGGGCTTCGCCTTCGAAAGCCGCTTTCTGTTCGGCGTCCGACACTTTGTCGAGGGCCCCCAGCACGCTGTTGGCCACGTTGATCACCTGATAGGCGACGATCCAGGTCCGCTGGGCTTCCGAGTTGGTTGCCAGCATCTGCCGGTTGGTCACCTCCCGGTAACCGGCGAACGTACCGCGCCAGGCCACGTAATTGTCCGACGCCAGCAGTTCGGCCAGCAGATTCAGGTTCGTACCATAGAGTTCGGCATCGGCCAGGCCGCCACCCAACTGGGCGGGCAGTACGCCATAGGCGCCGACCAGCGCACTTTCGATGTCCTGAGCCGACGACAGCGCCGTTGCCGCATCGACCGACTGACGGGGTTCGATATCCAGCCGCTTATCGCAGGACGTTACGCCCAACGTCAGTGCCAGACCGAAAGATATGATTGTTTTTTTCATTGAATTTAAGTCAGGTTTCGCCCTGCCCGGCGGAAATCGGAAGTACCGCCGGGCCAAGACAGTGGATTAAAAACCGAGGTTTACACCAAACGTAATGGTCCGGGCCTGCGGGGGCGTATAAAAATCGTGACCCAGCGCAATGTTGGCCTGCTGGTTGGTCGAGTTTACATACTGGGTGCTCACTTCGGGGTCGTACCCGTTATAATCCGTGAACGTCAGCAGGTTCAGACCCGATACATACACGCGGGCCGTCTGGATGAACGCTTTTTTCACCAGTCGGCTCGGCAGGTTGTAGCCCAGCGTTACCGTCTTCAGGCGCAGGAACGAGCCGTCCTGTACCCAGCGTGACGAGGTGCCCGTCCCGTTGGCGGCTCCGAATTCGGCCCGGGGCACGTCCGTAACGTCACCCGGCTTCTGCCAGCGACGCAGCTGGTCCCGGGTCTGGTTGTCGAAATAATCGCCGTTGACGGACTGGAACAGACCGGCCGTATTGAAGATGTCGTTTCCGTAGACGAACTGGAACAGCACACTCAGATCGAAGCCTTTGTACGAGAAGTTGTTGGTCAGACCGCCCGTGAAATCCGGGTTCGGGTTGCCCACGAACCTCTCCGGCGCCGAAGCGTAATCGCTCGTCGGTTTGCCGTCCGACCCTTCATACAGGGCATCGCCGGTCTGCGGATCGACGCCGACGTACTTCTTGCCGTAGAACACCCCCAGCGGCTGGCCTTCCGTCACGTAGCTCAGGAAGCGGGAGTTGGCCCGGATCGGCGACACGTTCAGCTTCGTTACCCGGTTCCGGTTGAACGAAATGTTGAAGTTGGTCGACCAGCGGAACGCGCCCACCAGGTTCTGTGAAGTGATGCTGAATTCCAGACCGCGGTTCCGGAGGCTGCCCACGTTGCGGGCGATGGTCGTAAACCCGTTGATGGCCGGCTGCGGAACGTTCAGCAGCAGGTCGTCGGTCACTTTGTTATAAACGTCGATCTGGCCGTTCACGCGGTTGTTGAGGAAACCGAACTCCAGACCAAGGTCGAACTGGGTCGAGCGTTCCCACCGCAGATCGGAGTTAGCCACCTGCGTCGGCCGGATTCCGACCTGATCGGCGTAGTTGATGGCGTTGTACAGACCCCGGGAAGCAAAGTTGCCGATTTCGGAGTTACCGGTCAGACCATAGCTCGCCCGCAGCTTCAGAAGGCTGAGCGACGGAAGTGCGTTTTTGATGAACGGCTCCTCGTTCAGAATCCAGCCGACGGAGGCTGAGGGGAAGAAACCGTACCGGTTGTTGGTCCCGAAGCGCGAGGAACCGTCGAGACGGCCCGTCAGGCTGAGCAGATACCGGTCGCGGAATTTATAATTGGCGCGGGCCAGGTAGGAAACGATGCTGAAGCCCGTCTCATTGGAGCTGGCATCCCGTTTCTGGCTGGCGCTCGACAGGGTCTGAAACTTATCGTTCGGGAAATTACGGGCTTCGGCCCGGACATCCTGAATGTTCTGCTCCTGGTAGGTGATACCGGCCAGAACGTCGAGGCTGTGTACGTCACCGAAGTTCTTCAGATAACTCAGCGTGTTGTTGGTCGTCCAGTTGTTCACGCGGGTCTGCGACTGGTAGCCGTAGCCGGTCGGTGCCCCGTCTTCGGTCAGACGGCCCTGGTAGATTTCCTCCTGAAGGTTCAGAATGTCGAAGCCGTATTCCGAACGGAACGACAGGCCCGGCACGATCTGATACTGTCCGAACAGGTTCCCGAAGGTCCGGAAAGTCCGGGCGTAATTGTAGGCGTTGTTGAGCTCGACCAGGTTGTTGTAATACAGCGTCCCACGGTTGTAACCGGTCGGATCGTTCGGATTATTGATGGCCTGGATCGGCGGCAGGGCGTTCAGCTGAACAGGGTTCGAGAAAGCGTTGTCGCCCGGTACTTTCTTGTTGTTGACGCGGGAGAAGGCAATGCTGGTTCCGATCGAAAACTTGTTGCTGATGTTGTGGTCGAGATTCAGCCGGATGTTGTTCCGGTTGAATTTATTACCGATGATGAAGCCTACCTGGTTGTTGGTGGCGCCGGTCAGGCTGAAGCGGGTTTTCTCGTTCCCGCCGTTGATGCCGAAGTTGGCCTGATTGACCGAACCCTGGCGGAAAGCCGCTCCCGCCCAGTCGCTGTTGATGGTCGAGTTCGGGTCCAGACCGTAGCCGGGGAATCCGTCGACGGGGTCGGCCGGGTCGATGCCGGCATTCGTCAGCGACTCCCGGAACAGTTCGAGGTATTCGGGGCCATTCAGGAATTCACGGATGCGGGTCGGGTTGGTAATCCCGGTATAATAGCCGAGCTGGACGTTGGTCCGGCCGGCTTTTCCGCGCTTGGTCGTGATCAGCACCACCCCGTTGCTGGCCCGCGAGCCGTAGATAGCCGAAGCCGACGCATCCTTCAGAATCTCAATGGATTCGATGTCGTTCGGGTCGATGTCGGCCAGCGGGCTGAACAGTTCCGTATCGGTCGTGTTGACGTCCTGCGAGGTAATGGGAATTCCGTCGAGAACGTAAAGCGGTTCGTTTCCGGCCGAGATGGAGGCCGCACCGCGCACGCGGATCTGAAGGGCGGTTCCGAGTTTTCCGCTCCCCTGAGTGATCTGAACGCCCGGCGTCCGGCCCTGCAGGGCCGTTTCAAAAGTCTGCACCGGCAGAGCGGCAATTTCATCCCCCTTCACGGTCAGCTGCGAACCGGTCAGGTCACGCCGTTGCTGGGTACCGTACCCTACCACCACCACTTCACTCAGCGCGCGGGTGTCGTTGGCGAGCTGCATGTCGATGGTGCTGCGGTTTCCGATGGCCACCTCCTGGGTGGTCGTTCCGATGAAACTGAACACCAGCGTGCCTCCGCCCGGAGGCACATTGATTGAGTAGTTTCCACTGGCATCGCTCTGTGTGCCGCGCGATGTCCCTTTCAACTGAATGGACACGCCCGGCAAAGCCGAACCATCTTCGGATGAGGTAACTTTCCCCGTTACCCTCCGATCCTGCGCTAAAGCCGATACCCACACCAGCGTGACCAGCAAACAGCTTAGCAGTAGCCTTCTTCTCATAGAAATAGGATAGGTTTGTTGAAATAAGAATACATTGGATACCAGATAACCCAAAACGGGTTACTACAATTAACCGCAATTTAACGCAAACAGGGTGAGAAGAGATGCGGTAACGGCAAAAAAAATTGTATGCAGGCATACGAAAAATATCCTACTTAAGTAGTTATACCTTGTTTTTAGGCAGAATACTGGCTGATTCTCATAGCCTTACCGGCTCAGGAAGACAAGAGCATCTAAAAGACTATTGGGGTATACGTTTTGGGAAACTTAATGTTACCGTTTCACCCATTTTTACCCCTGAGGATTGGGGAGAGCCATGAGGCTGGCGACGGTTTTCTCCAGAGAATGGACGTGTTGGTAACCGACCCTGAAGATTTCGCGGGCCCGCCGGAGATCGAAAACGTCGAACCGGCTTAGTTCGGGGGGTTCGATCAGGAGATTGCACTTCGAGAACCGTTCCTTCGTCTTGCTCTGAACGGCCAGGATCAGGCTCCGCTCCAGAACACCCTTGATGGACGAGATCGGCTTTTGAAGCCCAAACGGGTTGCAGTGAACGCCGACGACGAAATCGACCTTGTTTTCAATGACTTCCACCGGCATATTGTTCAAGACGCCCCCGTCCACATACTGCCGCCGGTTGATCCGGTACGGTTCGAAGATGCCGGGCAGGCAGCAGGAGGCCAGGACCGGCCGCACCAGTTCGCCTTCTTCGAATACCACCAGTTCACCCGCGTTCAGGTCGGTCGCTACGACGTGCAGCGGTATCTTCAATGCTTCGAACCGGTCATCCGGAAAAAAAGGGCGGATCAATTGTTCCAGACGGTCGAGCCGGAGCAGGCCCATGCGCGTGAAGGCAGGACGGACATACCGCAGGAAAGGCATGGCCTCAACCATTTTCAGAATTTCGTCGGGCGAATAGCCGTTGCCGAGCAGGGCCCCCACAAAAGCGCCGGCGCTGGTTCCGGCAATCCGGTCGAAGCCGATTCCCTGCTCCTGAAGGGCTTTGACGGCCCCCAGATGGGCCATGCCCCTGGCTCCTCCCCCCGATAACACTAATCCGATTTTCATCTTAAAGAAACCTTAAAACCTACGGCGGGTTTCGGACCCAACCTGAAATTAACGAAAAACACGACAACCGGAAACCGGACATTCATTTCGCCGATTATCAGATAAAGTCCATCAGTCGTCCCCGTTCCCGGATGCGGACGCCTTTCTCCGTTTCTTCCACCGTAGCGGCCTCGGTAACCGGGTCATGTTCAAATACCAGCACCCAGTCTTCTTCGGCGGCCTGCCGGAGCAGCCGTGCTTTTTCCTCCATGGTAATCAGCGGCCGAACGTCGTAACTCATGACCCAGGGCAACGAAATATGAGCTGCCGACGGAATCAGATCAGCAACGAAAGCCACCGTCCGCCCGCCAACCCGAATAATCGGAAGCGTCATTTTTTCGGTATGTCCGTCCACGAAAAGGAATGAATTATCAGACAACAAAAAAGGAGTTTCATCGACAAAGTGTAACTGCCCGCTTTCCTGGAGCGGCAGAATATTCTCGGAAAGGAAGGAAGCTTTCTCCCTCGGATTGGGCTGGGTGGCCCATTGCCAATGGCCGCCATGACACCAGTACAGGGCGTTGGGAAACGTGGGCCGGAGTTTCTCTCCTTCCCGCCGAACCGCCCCGCCGACATGGTCGAAATGCAGATGTGTCAGCAGCACGTCCGTGACATCCGTTTCCGAAAAACCCGCCTTTTTGATCGAATCAGGCAGGCTGGCATCGCCGTGCGGTTCGTAATGGCTGAAAAACCGGGAGTCCTGCTTATCGCCCAGCCCCGTGTCGACCAGCACCAGCCGATTGCCGGTTTCCAGGAGCAGGCACCGCATCGCCCAGGTGCATCGGTTGTTTTCGTCGGCCGGATTCTGTTTATTCCATAGTGCTTTCGGAACCACTCCGAACATGGCGCCCCCATCCAGTTTGAACAGGCCGGTATCAATCGTATGTACAGTCATACCCGAAAAATGAGTAAACGTTTTGGTTTGCGCAATGGTTTTTCGGACAAAAGCGATTATTATTGACACAGGTCGTGCAGCAGCAAATTATATTACCATAAGTAAATATATTGTTTGCGAAGATTTAACTTGCATTTGCCAGACACAGTTCTTACCTTTGAATCAATATTGGTTACTTGACGTGTATGAAAATGTTAAATCTTCCTCCACTCCGCTTCAAATGAGGCAGGATTTTTGCTCTATCTTTCTTGTACTTCCCCGCTTCAATCTCAAGGGGAATGTTTTGAAAGGGAGCTTATTTCAGCACGTTAACTTCCTGATTTAGAAATCCATTTTCAGCTTGGCTGATCAACGATATTTAAGATTTCGCTTGCAAATAAGTGATCAACCGGAAAGTCCGACGCAGAATTTCTGATAGACTGGAGCGTTTGTCAGGAAAGGTTGTACCGGTCTTTTTTGAGCCTTGTCCTTAACGGGGCAAGGTAGGTAGGACAGAGAAAAATGGTAGTAAAAATCCCCGGACCAGAGATTCCGGGGATTTTTCTTTTTATTCCTCCCGCTTTTTTTCGGTCCATACGCTCAATTTTTCTCCCTCTCTCCAGTGGGCCGGCGGGGTTTCGGCCTTGATGACGACGGTCGTGCCGTCCAGGCCGATGGTGACCTCACTGCCTTCCTTCCCGGTATGCATCCCGACGATGGTCCCGCTGACGGCCTGGTCGGATCGCCCCGGCAAAGACGTGGGGGTGCCGTTGAACCGAACCCGCCCCTGCTCCATTTCGACCAGCCGGTCGGCGGTCCTGAATATTTCTTCCTGCTGATGACTGACGAGCAGCGTCGTCGTTCCGAACCGGCGGTGCAGCCGCACCAGGTCCGCCAGCAGCTGCTGACGGGTTTCGCGGTCCAGGGCCGAAAAGGGCTCATCGAGCAGCAGCAGCCCGGGCCGGCGGGCCAGTGCCCGGATCAGCGCCACCCGCTGCCGTTGCCCGCCCGAAAGCGTCGCCGGTTTCCGGCCGGCCAGCCCCTGCAGGCCCGCCAGTTCCAGCAATTCGTCCACCATGTCGTCCCGTTTGTTTTCGGTAGCATACCGGACGTTTTCCAGGACGGTCATGTTTGGAAAGAGGGCCGCATCCTGAAACACCATCCCCACCCGGCGTTGTTGGGCCGGGCGGTCGATGCGCCGTTCGGTATCGAGCCAGACCTCGCCGTCGACCGACAGGAAGCCGGCTTGCGGGGTTGCCAGACCGGCCAGAATGCGTAACAGGGTCGTCTTTCCCGAACCGGAAGGGCCGTACAGCCCCGTCAGGCTGCCGGTTTCGAAAGTCAGATCGACCTGAAGGTCGCCCGGACCGGTGGCGAACTGAAGCGGCATCCAGGCGCGAAGTTGAATCGTCGGCATCAAAAGGTCACCCACCGTTTGTTGATGGCGTAAACGGCCAGCAAAATACCAAACGAGACTGCCAGCAGCAAGAGTGAATAGGCATTGGCTGTCTCATAATGCAGCAGTTCCACCTCATCATAAATGGCGACGGAGGCCACCCGGGTCTGGCCGGGCAGGTTGCCGCCGATCATCAGGACCAGCCCGAACTCGCCGATCGTATGCGCAAAAGAAAGCACGATGCCCGTCAGCAGAGAGGGTTTGATGTTGGGCAGAAGCACCCGGAACAGGGTCTGCCGGCGGGATTTCCCGAGCGTGTAGGAGGCCTCTTTTAGAGAAACCGGCAGATTTTCAAGCCCGGCCTGAATCGGATGCACCATAAACGGCAGGCTGTAAAAGAGCGAAGCCGCCACGAGTCCCTCGAAAGTGAACAGCAGGCGGACGTTGAACCAGGATTGCAGCAGCCCGCCCAAAAAGCTCGTCGGGCTGAACGCCAGCAGAAAGTAGAAGCCCAGCACCGAGGGCGGCAGCACCAGGGGCAGGCTGATGACGGCTTCGACCACCGGTTTCAGCCGGAAACGGGAATGAGCCAGCCATCCGGCAATCGGAATGCCCAGAATCAGGAGCAGAAGGGTGGTAACGGTTGCCAGCCGGAGGGTCAGCAGGAGCGGCTGCCAGTCGAAATCGGTCATGAGCGGTCGGGAAGGCGGTATCCATATTGCCGAAAAATAGCCCGGGCCCTGGCCGAAAACAGAAATTCATAAAACTTCCGGGCGGCAGGAGCGGCATTTTTCAGCAGCACTACGCCCTGGGCGATGGGAGCGGCACCCGGCACCTCCGCCCAGCGGCCCTTCCCATTGAAACCCGGCTCCAGAACCACGGATTTGGCCGTAAACCCCGCTTCGACCGCCCCCGAAACGATGTACTGATTCACCTGGGCGATGCTTTCCGCGTAAACAATCTTCGACTCGATCCGTGAACGCAGGTGCTGCCTGGTCAGCACCTCCATGGCCACAGAGCCGTAGGGAGCGGTTTTCGGATTGGCGACGGCAATTTTCCGAATCCGGTCATCGGTCAGCCCTGAAAGGTTTGCCCCCGTCTTCAGTTCGGGGCGGGTCCAGAGCACCAGCACCCCGTAAGCATAGATCCGGGGTTTGCCGACGGCCTGCCCGGATTCGACCAGCGCCTGGGGATACGCCATATCGGCCGAGAGAAACAGGTCGAACGGCGCGCCCTGACGGATTTGGGCCGTGAGCTTGCCTGAAGAATTGACGATGGGTTCCAGCTTCAGGGCCGACTGGCGCTCAAATTCTTCCTGAAGTTTCTCCATGACGAACTGGGCGTTGGCCGCCACGGCCACCCGGACCTTCTGGGCGCCGGCCTGCACACCCACCAGCATCAGGAGCAAAAACAGCCCGTTACGCATACCAGGAAATGTTCTTTTCCGATTTTTCGACAAAACCAAAGGTAAGGATTTTAGGTTAAACCCGTCTCAACCCAAAGACGCATCCCATGCCAACTCCCTTCGATTATTCACTCGATTACCGGAACCTCGACCTGCGGAAACACCCGGAACTGTATCGCGTCGGAAAGGGAGAGCAGGGCGTCCTGCTGGTCGAGCCGTATAAATCCGAAATCCTCCCCCACTGGCGGTTTAAAACGCCCGAAATTGCTCGGGAGTCGTCGGAGAAGATTTACGCCTTATTCCTGGAATACAGGAAGCAGGGCGATTTCGTCGGGATGGACATGGCCCGGAAATTTCTTCAGATGGGCGTGACTCGGTCCCGGCGGTATGCCAACCACCGCAGCGGCAAAAAATACGACGGCCCCGTTCCCGACGATCAGAAGGGCCGCAGCGGCAGCCACGGCCGGGAAACCCTTCCGCTCGACACCGATCCGGTGAAAGCCGAAAGTGCGGCCGTCTTCCGGGAAAAATACCTGCTCGCCCGCGAAGACCCCGACTACAAACGGCTGCGAAAACAGTGGCAGGAAGAAAAAGGATAACCGCCGGTACGCCGGTACGCCGGAGCGCCGGAACGTCTTGTCAGCATTTTCCCTGGGCCTCCACGACGGCAATCGCCACCATGTTGACGATCTCACGCTCCGACGAACCGAGTTGCAGGACGTGAACCGGCTTGCGCAGGCCCACCAGAATCGGCCCGATGGCATCGAAACCGGCGGCTTCCGACATGAGGTTGTAGGCGATGTTCGAGGCCGAAAGGTTCGGGAAGATGAGCGTATTGGCCCCTTCCTCCACCAGTTTGCTGAACGGGTGATTCTGCGCCAGCAGTTCGGTATTGAACGCCAGGTGGGCCTGAATTTCGCCGTCCACGATCAGATCGGGGTGTTTCCGCTGGAGAATCTCGACGGCCCGGTTCATCTTCTGGGCGTCTTCGCCCCGGGCGCTGCCGAAGTTCGAATAGGTCACCAGGGCAATCCGGGGCCGGATGTTGAAGCGTTCGACGGCCTGCGCGGTCAGTTCGGTGATTTCGACGATCTCCTCGACCGTCGGGTTGAAGTTCACGGTCGTGTCGGAAAAGAACAGCGGGCCGCGCTTCGTCAGCAGGATATACATCCCGGCCACGCGCTGCACCCCGGCTTCCTTCCCGATCACCTGCAGCGCCGGGCGGATGGTGTCCGGGTAGTTGCGGGTCAGGCCCGAAATCAGGGCGTCGGCTTCCCCGGTTTCGACCATCATCGCCCCAAAGTAGTTGCGGAAGTACATCAGCCGGCGGGCTTCGGGGGCCGTAACGCCCTTTCGCTGCCGCTTGCCGTAAAAGAGTTCGGTAAACTTACGGGAGAGCTCCTCCTGCTCCGGCGCCCGCGGGTCGATGACGGGAATGTTGCCCAGGTCGAGGTTGTTTTCCGTAATCAGGGAGCGGATGCGGCTTTCTTCTCCAAGCAGAATCGGAAAGGCGATGCCCTCGTCGCGCACCTGCTGGGCGGCTTTCAGTACCTTCAGATTTTCGGCGTCCGCAAAAACCACCCGTTTCGGGTCGGATTTGGCTTTGTTCAGGATCACCCGGGAAATCTGGTTGTCGTGTCCCAGCCGCCGGGCGAGCTGGTGCTCGTAGGCTTCCCAGTCTTCGATGGGGTGTTTGGCGACGCCCGACGCGATGGCCGCACGGGCCACGGCCGGAGCCACCGTCACCAGCAGCCGCGGATCGACCGGTTTCGGAATGATGTAGTTCCGGCCGAACATCAGATTGGCTTCGCCGTAGGCCAGGTTGACGATGTCGGGAACCGGCTTTTTCGCCAGATCGGCCAGGGCATGGACGGCGGCCAGCTTCATGGCTTCGTTGATCTCCGTCGCCCGGACGTCGAGGGCGCCCCGGAAAATGAAGGGAAACCCGAGCACGTTGTTGACCTGGTTCGGGTAATCGGACCGCCCCGTCGCCATGATGATGTCCCTGCGGGCGTCGACGGCTTCGGGGTAGGAAATCTCGGGCGTCGGGTTCGCCATGGCAAACACGATGGGGTCGGAAGCCATCGAGCGCACCATGTCCTGCGATACCGTGTTTCCTTTCGACAGGCCGATGAACACGTCGGCGCCCGTCATGGCCTCCTGAAGGGTATGCAGGTCGCGGTCGGTGGCAAATGAGCGTTTGCGGTCGTCGAGGTCGGTCCGGTCGGCACGGATGACGCCCTTGCTGTCGCACATGACGAGGTTGTCCGGATCGGCTCCGAGGGCAATATAGAGTTTGGTGCAGGAGATGGCCGAAGCCCCGGCGCCGTTGACGACGATCCGGACCTCACCGATTTTCTTTTTCACGATTTCGAGAGCGTTCAGCAGCGCGGCCGCGGAGATGATGGCCGTCCCGTGCTGGTCGTCGTGCATGACCGGAATGTTCAGTTCGGTCCTGAGCCGTTCCTCGATCTCGAAACATTCCGGGGCTTTGATGTCTTCCAGGTTGACCCCGCCGAAGGTCGGTTCCAGAATCTTGACGGTACGGACGAACTCGTCGACGTTTTTGGTATTCAGTTCGATGTCGAACACGTCGATATCGGCGTAGATTTTGAACAGCAGGCCCTTTCCTTCCATGACGGGCTTGCCCGCTTCGGGGCCGATGTCGCCCAGCCCCAGCACGGCCGTTCCGTTGCTGATGACGGCGACGAGGTTGCCTTTGGCCGTATATTTATAGACGTCTTCGAGGTTTCCGGCGATTTCGAGGCAGGGTTCGGCCACGCCGGGGGAATAGGCCAGCGACAGGTCGCGCTGGGTATTGGTTTCTTTGGTAGGTATGACTTCGATTTTGCCCGGGCGCCCTTTGGCGTGGTATTCGAGAGCATCTTCCCGGCGGATTTTTTTCTCCATACAGTGCGATATCAGGATGGTCAGGATGAGGAACGGTCGGTCGCTGGTTCGGACCGGGTCGCTAAGGTAAGGAAAAACCGGCTACCGAAGGCTCCGAAAAAGAAAACCCCCACCGGTTCAGGTAGGGGTTTTCTTTAACCGTCGGTAAACGGTCGGAGTCAGTCGTTGCGGGTTTTCTGGCTCAGCCGGTGCATTCCGGAGGCCAGCGAGTTGGAGAACGTGGTGGTGACGCCCGGGTCGCTGCCCGGCGAAGTCACCGTTTGAATCATGCCTTTGGTGGTCGAAATCGTTTCCCGGACCTGCTCATACTGCATCCGCCAGAAAAACATGGCAACCATTAAAAGCGACAAGATGGATAGTTGGATAACCTGCCAGTTTGAAAGTTTCAAATCCGGCCATTGATAAGACGGGTTCAAAGGTTTCATGTGGGTTAAGTGATTCAAGGTGCTACGGTTACACAGTCGCAACGGCCGTTTAGGAAGCTCGATTGCGATCATTCAAAGTTAATAAAATTCAGTAAAACCCGGCAAAATTTTACTAAAATTTAATGAGAAAGTGATAAAAAACGGAAAACCCGCCAAAACGGCGGGTTTTCGTTAATAGATGATTAAGTATTCGTTTATAGCTGGGGCTGCTGCGAAACCACCTTTTCGTCGATGTGTCCCGGTTTGCGGTTTCGCATCAGGAAATACAGGATGGAGAAGGCCACGATCAGGATGATCGGGAACGTGGTCATTTTGGCCAGGGTCGCCTGTCCGGCGGCCAGTTCGAGCGCATCGCCCGACAGACCGGCCGCTGCTTTCTCCGCCCGCTCGGTGTCGATCCAGCGACCGATAATCGGCTGAAAGATATAGGAAGAGAACATCCCGACGCCCCCGATGATGGACATCCCCAGGGCCCCGCTTTTCGGAATCCGCTCGGCCACGAAACCGACCATCGTCGGCCAGAAGTAGCACACGCCGATGGCGAAGAAGACGGCGGCTACATACACCATCGCCCCGGTCTGGGTGCTGAGCAGGTAGATGCCGATGGTGGCGAAAACGGCCGAACCGAGCAGAACGCCGGTCTGGTCGAGCCGGTGGATGATGGGCCCGCCGAAATACCGGCCGACGGCCATCAGACCCGTCACCAGGGCCAGAATCAGCATCGGGCTGGCACCACTCTTACTCAGAATCAGGCTGGACCACTGCTGCGGACCGAATTCGGAGATGGCCGTCAGGGCCATGCAGCAGAACATGAACAGGTACAGCGGAGTCAGCATGGCTCTGAAGTTGTTGGACAGAGAAGAAGCACCCTCGACGGTGGCTTTCGGGAACGTCTGACCGAAGAAAAGGAAGGCATACACGATGGTCGGGATCAGGATCACCCAGATCTGCGCCTGCCAGGGCAGCCCGGCGTCGGTCATGAACTTGGAAATCAGACTACCGACCACGATACCACCCGGGAACCACATGTGAAAGCGGTTCAGCATCTTGTTCATCTGCGACCCGGTGTACATATCGGCGATCATCGGGTTACAGGCGGCTTCCGTACATCCGTTGCCGAGGCCGATCAGGAACGTCGAGAGCAGCAGACCGGTATAGCCGCCCGAGTAGATCGTGAGCAGAATACCGAGGGTGTGGGAAAGGAAGGCCACCGACATGATGATCCGCGGTCCGACGGTATGGTACACCAGCCCCCCGATGATCATGGAAATCGGAAAACCGAAAAACCACATGGAGTTAATATACCCCAGTTGCTCGGCAGACAATCCGAACTCGGTCCCCAGCTGAGGCAGGATACCGGCCCGGATACTGAAGGAGAACGCCGTCGTGATAAGCGCGAAACAACTGGCGTTGAAAAGTCGGCTTCGGTTAATGTGCGTTGTCGACATAATGAGATGCAGGGGGTTTAGTTGATAGTTGCTAAGATTTAACGAAGGGAAATATGCAAAATTTCCGAAAAATAAGTAAACCTGCTAATTTCCCCGCCGAAATTTAACGAGGTTTGCTCGTCGATGTCCGTATTTTCGGCGGAGTTCCGCCCTTCAGAAGCCGGACGTCCCTCTATAAACGCCTATTTCTCAACCAAACCCACAGTTGTCAGTCTACCATGACGCACAGAAAAATTCGGATGGGCATGATTGGCGGTAGCCTTGAAGCCTTTATCGGGGCTGTTCACCGCCGGGCTGCCGTCTTCGATGGTGAAATCGAACTGGTCTGCGGAGCCTTCAGCTCGAACCCTGAAAAATCGAAAGCGACCGGCCGGGCGCTCTATCTGCCCGAAGACCGCGTATACGGCAGTTTCGAAGAAATGATCCTCCGGGAAAAGGAGCTTCCCGAGGGAGAACGGATGGATTTCGTGTCGATCGTGACGCCCAACCACGTCCACTTTCCGCCCGCCAAACTGGCCCTTGAAAACGGTTTCCATGTGGTTTGCGATAAACCCATGACCCTGAACCTGGCCGAAGCGAAGGAACTGGCCCGCATCGTAAAGGAAACCGGCCGGCTGTTCTGCCTCACCCACAACTATACCGGCTACCCGATGGTGAAGGAAGCCCGCGAGATGGTCCGGAGCGGCAAGCTCGGCAAGCTCCGCAAGATCGTCGTGGAATACCCGCAGGGCTGGCTGTCGAAGCTGGAAGAAGCCACCGACTACAAACAGGCCATCTGGCGGACCGACCCGGCCCAGTCCGGCGCGGCCGGCTGCATGGGCGACATCGGCACACACGCCGAGAACCTGGCCGAATACATCACGGGCCTGAAAATCACCGAACTCTGCGCCGACCTGACCATCTTTGTCGAAGGCCGCAAGCTCGACGACGACGGCAACGTGCTGCTGCATTTCGAAGACGGGGTCAAGGGTGTGCTGCACGCCAGCCAGATCGCCAACGGCGAGGAAAACAGCCTCAACATCCGCATCTACGGGGAACTCGGCGGGCTGGAATGGCACCAGATGGAGCCGAACACGCTGATCTACAAGTCGCAGGAGGGCCGGCGGATTCTCCGGCCGGGCGTCGGGGAGCTGTCGGCCGCGGCCCGGGCCCACATCCGGGTTCCGGCGGGTCACCCGGAAGGTTTCTTCGAAGCGTTCGCCAACCTGTACCGCAACTTCGCCATCACCCTGCGCAGCCGGATGAACGGCCAGGAACCCGACCCGGTTTATGCCGACTTTCCGGGGGCTGAGGACGGCATCCGGGGGCTCGCCTTCATCGAAACGCTCCTCAAATCGAATCAGTCCAACGAAAAATGGACGAAGTTTGTCGAGTAAGCGCAGCCCGTCCCTTCGAAACCACCTTTATTCAACTCGTTTATCCCAAACCAAAAAGTACTCTAACTGAAAAAAATGGAAAAAGTCAAAGTTGGTGTAGTAGGAACCGGCTTCATCGGCCCGGCCCACATCGAAGCCCTGCGTCGGCTTCCGAACGTCGAAGTAGCCGCCCTGTGCGAAGTGACCGTCGAGCTGGCCAAACAGAAAGCCGAAGGGCTCGGCATCCAACGTTACTACACCTTTGAGGACCTGCTGAAACAGGACGACATCAAAAGTGTGCATATCTGTACGCCCAACTTCCTGCACTACTCGCAGTCGAAAGCCGCCCTGGAAGCGGGAAAACACGTCGTCTGTGAAAAGCCGCTGGCGAAAGACCTGAAGGAAGCCGAAGAACTGGTTCAGCTGGCCGCTCAGACGGGGCTGGTCAACGCGGTTCACTTCAACCTGCGGTATTACCCGCTGGCCCGCCAGATGAAGGTGATGCGCGAGAAAGGTGATCTGGGCGAGGTGTACTCCATCATCGGATCGTACCTTCAGGACTGGCTTTTCTACGAGACGGACTACAACTGGCGTCTGGAGCCGGACAAATCCGGCGACTCCCGCGCCATCGCCGACATCGGCTCCCACCTGATGGACGTTCTGGAATACATCACCGGGCTCAAAACCGTAGCCGTGATGGCCGATTTCAACACCATTCACAAAACGCGCAAGAAGCCGCTCAAACCGGTGGAAACCTATTCGGGCAAGATGCTCCAGCCGGAAGACTACGCCGACGTACCCATCAATACCGAAGACCACGCCAACGTGCTGCTGCGTTTCGACAACGGCAACCGGGGCGTCATTACGGTATCGCAGGTATCGGCGGGCCGGAAAAACCAGATGAAGCTGGAAATCGCCGGTTCGAAGAAAACCTTCGCCTGGAACTCCGAAGCTCCGAATGAACTCTGGATCGGAAACCGCGACGGCTACAACGAGACGCTGATGCGCGATCCCTCGCTGTTCTATCCCGAAGCCCGCTCGGTCATCTCGTTCCCCGGCGGCCACAACGAAGGCTTTCCGGATACGTCCAAGCAGATGTTCAAAGAGGTGTATGCGGCCATCGAAGCCGGAAAGCAGCCGGAAGCCCCGACCTTCCCGACTTTCGCCGACGGCTACCGCGAGCTGCTCATCTGCGAAAAAATTCTGGAATCGAACCGGAAGCAGGGCTGGGTCGAGATCTGAACCCGGTCCATTTTATAGCCAAAACCATAAAACAATATGAAGACAATTCAAGGCCCCGCCGTCTTTCTGGCGCAGTTTCTGGGCGATACCGAACCCTTCAATTCCCTCGAATCCATAGCGAAATATATGGCCGGGCTTGGGTATAAAGGCATTCAGCTGCCCACCTGGGACCCCCGGGTGATCGACCTGAAACAGGCCGCCGAGAGCAAGGGCTACTGCGATGACCTGAGCGGGAAGCTGAAGGACATCGGGGTGGAGATCACCGAACTTTCGACTCACCTTCAAGGCCAGCTGGTGGCGGTTCATCCGGCCTATGCCGCCATGTTCGACGGCTTCGGACCGGCCGAACTCGCCGGACGGCCGAAAGAACAGCAGGAATGGGCCGTTCAGCAGCTGATGTGGGCCGCCAAAGCCAGCGAAAACCTGGGGCTGACCTCCCACGTCACCTTCTCGGGCGCGCTGCTTTGGCCGTTCGTCTACCCCTGGCCCCAGCGCCCGGCCGGTCTGACCACCACGGCGTTTCAGGAACTGGCGAACCGCTGGAAGCCGATTCTGGATGCTTTCGACGCATCGGGCGTGAACGTCGGGTATGAACTGCATCCGGGGGAAGACCTCCACGACGGCATCACCTTCGAGATGTTCCTCAACTACCTGAACGGGCACCCGCGGGCCGGGATCAACTACGACCCAAGCCACTTCGTGCTCCAGCAGCTCGACTACCTCCAGTTCATCGACTTCTACCACGACCGGATTTATGCCTTCCATGTCAAGGATGCCGAGTTCAACCCGACGGGCAAACAGGGCGTGTACGGCGGTTATCAGGGCTGGGTCGAGCGGGCCGGTCGCTTCCGTTCGCTGGGCGACGGTCAGGTGGATTTCGGCGGCATCTTCAGCAAACTGGCGCAGTACGACTACGACGGCTGGGCGGTTCTGGAGTGGGAGTGCGCCATCAAACACCCCGAACAGGGAGCAGCAGAAGGTGCGCCCTTCATCGAAAGTCACATCATCCAGGTTACGGAACGGGCGTTCGACGACTTTGCCGGCACGGGTGCCGACGAAGACTTCAACAAGCGCGTGCTGGGTCTGTAACGAATCGCGTTTTCGCTCCTACAACCGGCCGGGTCCTCAGGATTCGGCCGGTTTTTTATTTGTTTCGGTTTCCGTTCAGGGCAAGGACCCGAAGGGCCCGCCACTCGAACCGGCTTTTCACCGCTCCGCCCGATTCAAAACCCGATAGTCAAACGGGTTGTCTTATAGAGAAATCGACACCCTATTTTTGTAACTCTTTACCCCATGTCTTCCCAGACCAATCCATACAACCTGCCATGAAAAAGATTCTACCTCTCTTTCTTCTTTTCTGTTCCACTTTTAGCCAGGCCCAGTTTCCGATGGGCGGCCCCGGCGGCAGCCGGCCGGCCGCCACGATTCCCGGAACGGCCAACCCCGATGCGCCCCGCGGCAACGGAAAGATTTCGGGCACGCTGGTCGATTCCACCACCAGTAAGCCGGTGGAATTCGCCACCGTGGCCCTACTAAGTGTTCAGACCGGTAAACCCATCGACGGAACCACTTCCGACGACAAGGGGAAATTCACACTCTCCAAACTCGCTGCGGGCGATTACCGCCTTCAGGTTTCGTTCCTGGGCTATAAAAACAAGGAAACCGGCGTCCTGAAGATCGGCCGGGGCACCGAGATCAACCTCGGAAACCTAATGATCAGCCCGGACATCCGGACTCTCAGCGAAGTGAACGTGGTCGGGCAGGCGGCACTGGTCGAGGAAAAAGTGGACCGGCTGGTCTACAACGCCGACAAGGACATTACCAACAAGGGCGGGGACGCGACCGACGTGATGCGCAAGGTGCCGATGCTCTCGGTCGACCTCGACGGCAACGTGACGCTCCGGGGCAGCCAGAACGTGCGGGTGCTGATCAACAACAAACCGTCTACAATCGTGGCCAGCAGCGTAGCCGACGCCCTCAAGCAGATTCCCGCCGATATGATCAAGACCGTGGAGGTCATTACGTCTCCCTCGGCCAAATACGACGCCGAAGGCTCGGCCGGGATCATCAACATCGTTACGAAGAAAAACACGTTGCAGGGCCTGACGCTCAACATCGACGGCGGGGTGGGCAACCGGGGCTCGAACCTCGGGGTGAACGGCAATTACCGGGTCGGCAAGATGGGTTTCAGCCTCGGCGGTTTCGGCCGGGCCAACTACAACATCAAAGGGCGGTTCCAGAATACGCAGCGCAGCTACTTCGACGGCCGCACCTCGGAAACCCGGCAGTTTGCCGATACCCGCAACCAGGGACTTTTCGGTAACTACCAGCTGGGCTGGGACTACGACCTTGCTAAAAACCAGAGCATCACGGCCAACATCCGCTACGGCGCCCGGAACGGAAAAACGTCGCAGAACCTCACGACGATCCTCTTCCCCGGCGGAATCCTTCCTTCGCAGACGACCAACCGCGACGTCGACATCCAGGACCTGTCCGGTACGGTAGACGTGAACGTCGATTATACCCGAACTTATAAGAAACCGCAGCAGGAATTCAGCATTCTGACGCAATACAGCCGGAATAACCGGACCAACAATTACGAGGCCGAACTGCTGGGCAACGCCTTCGTCGTGACGGGCCGCGACCGCAACGACAACAGCAGCTATAACCAGGAAACCACCCTCCAGATCGACTACCAGACGCCGGTGAAAACCAATCAGTTGCTGGAGTTCGGAGGAAAAGGCATTTTCCGGCAGGTGAACAGCGACTACCGGTATTTTGTCTCGACGGGCAGCGAAGGTTCCTACGGCCCGAACCCCCTGCGGCCGAACAACGGGCTTGACTACGACCAGAACGTGGCGGCCACGTATCTGTCGTATACCTACACGACCAAAAGTAAATACACGTTCAAGGCCGGAGCCCGGTACGAATACACCATGATCGACGCGACCTTCCGGACCGAAACCCCGGGTGAAGCCATCAACCTTCCCAACTACGGAAACCTGGTGCCGAGCATCAATATCTCTAAAACGTTAAAGGGCGGTAAAACCGTCAAGGTGGCCTACAACCGGCGTTTGCAGCGGCCCGGCATCCAGTTTCTGAATCCGAACGTGAATGCGGCCAACCCGCAGAACATCACCCGCGGCAACCCGTACCTCGAACCGGAACTGACCGATAACCTCGAACTCTCGACCAGTACGTACATCAAATCGACTTTCCTGAATTTCTCGCTGTTCGCCCGCCGGACCGACAACTCCATCGAAAGCGTGCGGACGACGAGCGAAGGGGGCGTCATCACGACGACCTACCAGAACATCGGCCACAAGGAGAACTACGGCGCCAACCTCTTCGGAAACGCCAGCCTGTTCTCCAAATGGCAGATCGGCGGTGGGGTCGACGCCTATTATTCCTACGTGACCAACAACAGCCCCACCCCTTCGCTGAACACGAGCAACTCGGGCTGGATCGTCACCGGTCGGTTCTTCACCAGCCTCACCCTGAAGAAAGGCTGGGGCGCGCAGGGCTTCGGCTTCATCCGGGGCCGGGACGTGCAGTTGCAGGGCTACCAGAGCGGTTTTGCCTTCTACAGCCTCGGTTTCAAGAAAGACTTCAAGGACAGCAAGGGCCAGACGAAGGGCAGCCTTGGGCTGGCGGCCGAGAACTTCTTCACCAATCCGTTCAAACTCCGCACCCAGCTCACCTCGCCCACCTTCGAGCAGACGAGCCTCAACTACTTCTACAATAGAGGCTTCCGGGTAACGTTCAGCCACCGGATCGGCAAGATGAGCTTCGATCAGCCCCAGGGCCGCCGTCGCAAGTCGGTCAATAACGACGACATCAAGGAGGGCGGTGACAACGGCGGTGGAGGAGGCCAGCAGCAGCAGGCCCCGGCCGGAGGCAGACCGCGGTAAGGAGCGGGGGCAGACGCCCCAACTCCTTACAACATTGCGGCCCCGAACACGCCAGCGCTGTCGCCGAGTTTGGGGCGGAGGATGGGGGTGCTCAGGCGGCCTTCGTTGAAGACGTATTTTTTGGCCCGTTCGACTCCCTCCGTGTACAGCAGGTCGATGTTGCCGACACCGCCCCCCAGGACGATGGCGTCAGGGTCCAGAACGTTGATAATGACTGAGATGGCCCGACCGAACCCTTCCAGAAGCCGCTCGATGGTCTGGGTGGCGAAGGCGTCGGTTCCGGCTTTATGGCGTTCGTAGATTTCTTTCAGACTGCGCTTTTCCCCGCTCACGTCATGATAGAACCGCTGGAGGGCCGGACCGGAGAAAACCTGCTCATTGCATCCGCGCTTTCCGCAGAAACAGGGATAGCCGTTCTCCTCCAGGATGATATGGCCCCACTCTCCGCCGATGCCCTGAAGGCCGTTCAGCACCACAGGCTGGCCGTCTTTTCCGCGAAACACCACTCCCCCGCCGACGCCCGTACCCATGATGACGCCGAATACCGACCGGAAATCCGGGGCTACCTCCGGCACCGCCCCAAGCGTGGCCTCGGCCAGCGCAAAGCAGTTGGCGTCGTTGGCGAGCGTCACCGGCACGTCCAGCGTTTTTTCGAGTTCCAGCGGAAGGGGCGTTCCGTTCAGGCAGGTGGTGTTGCAGCCTTTCATCACCTGCCGGCCCGGGTCGAAGGTGCCGGGCGTTCCGAAGCCGATGTGGTCGGGACGGTATCCGGTTTCGGCTTTCAGAAGATCGACCAGCCGGCCGACCTGACGAACGATGTGCGGGTATCCTTTTTCGGCTTCCGTATCGATCCGTTTCCGGATCACCACCGCATCCGGGGAGGGAGCGGAAAGGACGACGCCTTCGATTTTGGTACCGCCCAGGTCGATACCCCAGTAGGTCTGCATTGAAGAAGAGTTAATTTTGGAAATAATTTCAAATGTAAAATTAACCGTCAATCTCCTCTATGGCCTGGTACGAAAACTTTTTTCACGGAATGATTCAGGAGGCCTGGAAAACCGCCCAGGACGAGGAGGAAACCGAACTGGAGTGCGATTTTTTGCTGGACGTCCTGAATCTGGAGCCGGGCTGGCGGGTGCTCGACGTGTTCTGCGGGTACGGCCGCCACGCCCTGCCCCTGGCCCGTAGCGGCTGCCGGGTGACCGGCGTCGACATTTCGGAGGAGTATCTGGAAGAGTTCCGTACTGCGGCCCGCAGGGAGCGGCTGGCTGTCGAGACGGTTTCGGGGGACGTCCTGACCGTTCCCCTGCCCGGCGGCTTCGATGCGGCTTTCTGTTTTGGCAACAGCTTCAGCTTTTTTCCGCACGACCGCATGCTGGCCTTCCTTCAGAAAATTGCCGGACAACTGAAGGACGGGGCGTGGTTCGTGGCCGATACCGGCATGATTGCCGAAAGCGTCCTGCCCGATTTTCAGGAACGGACCTGGGTCAGCGTCGGCGACATTACCGTGCTGATGGAAAATGAATACGACGCCCGGCAAAGCCGCATCGACTCCCGACTGACCTACCTCCGTCGCGACCATACCGAACACCGTCTGGCCCAGCATTACCTGTATACGGTAGCCGGACTCTGCCGATTGTTTCAGGAAGCGGAGCTGGAAGTGACCGAACTTTTCGGCAACCTCGACGGCACCGATTTCCGGCTGGGCGACGACCGGCTGCTGATCGTTTCGCGGAAAAATCCAGCCGGATTTTAATTATTAGGCCAAGCAAATAAGCAATTATTTGAACTTGAAGCGGTTAGGGAAAATGTTTTTTGCATCTATTGTATAATTTTCAGAAAATTTGATCGTTAGTTGGCACTTTCGCTCAGATCTCCGTAGTTTAACGGCTAATATTAACACTGTTAACTTGCCGATAACCTAATGGAAATTCTGGAGCGTAAGCAAAGAAGTCGGGAACAGACCCGTACGGGAATTGTCCTGACGGCCAAAGAAATTGCCCGACGCGAAGGTTGGCAGGCGGTCTCCATCCGCAAAATTGCCGACGCAATCGATTACAGCGCCCCCATCGTTTACGAGTATTTTGACAGCAAGGATGTCCTGCTGGATGAAATCCGGAACGAAGGTTTTCGCCACTTACGCCAGGAGTACGAACGCATCAGGCACGTCTACCGGGACCCTGAAAAACGACTGTTCGAGATGTCCGTCGGCCAGTGGCAATTCGCCATAGACCACCCCGAAATTTACCAGGTAATGTATAACCTCGACGGTGCCTACTGCACGCTGCCCGTCTGTGAATCGAGCGAGATGGAAGCCGTCAGTGCGATCATCCGGGAAATTCTGTTCTCATTTATTCCCAAATCCAAGGAAAGTATTCAGAAGCTTTATTTCGAGTGGTGGTCGCTGTCGCACGGCATGATCACGCTCGCCATGATGCTCCGCGACCACCAGCCGCTGGAGCAGTCGGAGCAGGTCTACCGTGAGTCTATCCGTCGGTTTGTGCGCGGCCTGCGCTGAAGTTCCTGATTTCCTATGCCTTCCATTCATTCCATCGCCGTCATCGGCGCAACGGGAATGCTGGGCCGTCCGGTGACGGAAGAACTGATCCGGGCGGGCTTTCAGGTTCGGGTGTTGGCCCGTCACCCCGATTCCGTACGCCCCTTGTTTCCGGAAGCCGAAGTAGTGCGGGGAGACCTGGCTGACGAAAAAAGTCTGCTGGCCGGCCTGCAGGGGCAGGATGCCGTATACCTGAATTTATCCATCAGACAGCCGGAAAAGGAAACCGCTTTCCACACCGAATCCGACGGATTGCAGAATCTGCTGAATGCCGCCCGGTTTGCGGGTATCCGGCGCATCGGTTACCTGTCCTCCCTTGTCATGCGGTACCAGGGCATGAACGGGTTTCACTGGTGGGCCTTCGACGTCAAACAGGCCGCCGTCCGACTCATCAAAGCCTCCGGGATTCCCTACAGCCTCTTTTACCCGTCCAGCTTCATGGAAACCATACCCTTCCAGCAGCGGCTCGGGAACCGCATCCTGCTGGTCGGGAAATCGCCGGTGAAATTGTATTTTATCGCAGCCCAGGATTACGGCCGGCAGGTAGCCCGCGCTTTTCAGCAGGCGGAGGAGGGAAAACCGCAGGAATACGTCATTCAGGGCCCCGAGCCAATTACGCAGGACGATGCGGCCCGGCAGTTTGCCGCCCATTATCCGAAAGCCCGGCTGAAAATCACGACCGTGCCGCACTGGGTGGTCCAGGCAGCCGGCAAACTGGCGCAGCAGGCTCATTATGGAGCCCACATCACCGAGGCCCTGAATAAGTATCCCGAAACGTTTGAAGCGGAGAGATCATGGCAGGAACTGGGCAAACCGGAAACGACGATCCGCGAGTTTGCCCGTCAGTGTCCCTGATCAGAGAACGGCCGTCGTTGCCAGCAGACCGCTGACGTCCTGGGCCAGCAGGTGTTTGGGCGTCAGGCCGATCCGGCGGTGAACCAGCTCGCCGTCGCGGAAAAACAGAATAGTCGGCAGGTTGCGGACGTTGAAACGGCTGGTGATCACCGGGTTGGACTCGACGTCGAAGGTCGCGACGGTGGCGGTGCCGTCGAGGTCGGAAGCCAGTTCATTGATGATCGGCTCCATCCGGCGGCAGGGCCCGCACCAGTCGGCACCGAAATCGACAACGAGCAATCCTCCTTTGGCCATCAGTTCATCCCAGTTGTGGTCAGTGGCGTAAACCGCCTTCTTTGATTGTGTGTTCATTGGAAAACGAAGTTGATTTTTCAATGAATACCGGGATACCGCTACGAATCACCCGTTTTCCGAAACTTTTTTCAACTGCTGGATGCACTTGTATTTCTGGTTGGCGGCCGTGTGCAGGTTTTTCCAGCCCATTGTCGACATGAGGTCGGTGATCGGCTCCTCCCGGAAGTAGATGGATTTCAGAACGTGCCGGCAGTGACCCGTGATCCGGTTCATCCAGGCATGGACCTGCTGCTCACGCATCTCGTCCGAAGCGGTTTCCTCCGACAGCGCGTCGCGACGGTCCTGGAGCGTAATCAGTTCCTCTTCGTCGGTGGTAATCAGCTTGTCGTCCCGGAGTTTTTTCAACCAGAGGTTCCGGGCGATGCCGTAGAGAAAGGTTTTGAGGGTAGACCTCAGCTGAAAGTCAGGCCGAAGGATTTTCTGGTAGAGCACCACCACCGATTCCTGAAAAACATCTTCGGCATCACCCTCCGTGCCGTGGTTCCGGCGGATGAACCGGGCCACCGGGGGATAATACTGTTTATAAAGTAACTCGAAAGCCGAAGCTTCGCCGGATCGCAGCCCTTCCACGAGGGCAAATTCGCAAACACCGTTCATTGCAGTGGTTTCTTTGCGGCCCGAAGTCCATTCTGCGGGCCGCTCACTCCTTCATTCCCGGCAGGCGGCCGCAATCACCCGGCGGGCCGGAATTTTTTTATAAAAACGTCAGGGTTCCTCCGCCAGCGATCGTACTTCGATTTCGCTATTGTGAAAAACCAGCGAATAGGGTTCGACGGTGTGAGTCAGCCAGACGTTCCCGCCGATGACGGAATCGTGGCCGACGACCGTCTTACCGCCCAGAATGGTGGCGTTGGCGTAGATGATGACGTTGTCTTCGATGGTCGGATGCCGCTTTTTGGAAGCCATCGACTTGGCGACGTTGGTCGCTCCGAGGGTGACGCCCTGGTAAATCTTGACGTTGCTGCCGATGACGGCCGTCTCCCCGATCACGACGCCGGTGCCGTGGTCGACGAAGAAGGAAGATCCGATTTTGGCGTTCGGATGAATGTCGATGCCGGTGTGTCCGTGGGCGTATTCGGTCATCATCCGGGGGAGCAGCGGCACTTCCAGCCCGGTCAGGACGTGAGCCACCCGATAGACGGCGATGGCATAAAAGCCCGGATAAATGGCGATGACCTCCTCCACCCCGACGGCCGCCGGGTCAAAGGCGGCAATGGCATGGGCATCCAGCAGCATTTCTTCATAGGTAGCCGGAAGCAGGTCGAAAAATCGTTCCGTCGTCGCGTCCCGGTCGGCCGGAAGGTGGTCTTCGAGCGGTTTGAGCAGACAGCTCAGCTGACGTTTCAGGTCGGCGTAGGTGTCGGCCGTACTGATGACAAACTGTTTACAATCCTGCGTAATGGGAAACATGAACCGGATCAGGCTGTCGATAAACCGACCTACATCGGGCCGCGACGGCAGCCGGTAGCGGAAAGCGGCATTCTGTTCGGCCATTCGTTCAAAGAAACGCTGCTGCTCGTTCGCATTCATAGAAAAACAGTTGTAAAATCTACTAAGACTATCGAATCTATATAATTATTTTGATTTGGGGTAAAAAAAAGCCCTCATGCTGAGGGTGAAAAAGTTACGGCAAAGATCGTGGATCACCCTCCCCGATGTGAGGAACGGCAACAACAGCAGGTAACTGGCCGGTGAACGGACTTTGTCTTCATTTTATACCACAATTCGCTGAATCAGAAACAAAAACAGGGCCATAAAGTTCATTCTTTGGCTTTGGCCGACAAGTTGCTACGTCGAAAATAATAAACTACATGCATACCATAATGGCTCACATCAAAAAAACGGCTGTGGCCCTGTTGGGATCACTGGTTGCAACGGCTCTCTTCGCCCTGCTGGTGTCGACGGCCTGCCAGTCCCGGGAGACCGGCCCGGACAATGCGCAGCTCACTGGCACCCCGGCGATCACTGGTCCGGCGGACGTCCAGCTGGTGAACGCCTTTCCGGGTCTGAAATTTGAACAGCCCGTCGAATTTACACACGCCGGTGACGGCACCAATCGTGTGTTTCTGGTAGAACAGGAAGGCCGCATCCGGGTCTTCGACAACAACGCTTCGGTAAAGAATGCCGATGTGTATCTGGACATTCGCAATAAAGTCGCTGCCGGCGGGGAGATGGGCCTGCTGGGTCTCGCCTTCCATCCGAATTTTAAACAGAACGGTTATTTCTACGTCAACTATACGAAAAATAACCCGCGCGAAACGGTCATTGCCCGTTTCAAAGCGACGCCCGGCCAGAACCGGGTCGATGCCTCGACGGAGACGGTCCTGCTGAAATTCGGGCAGCCTTATGCCAACCACAACGGCGGCAAGGTGGCTTTCGGACCGGACGGTTTTCTGTACATCGCCACGGGTGACGGCGGCAGTGGGGGTGATCCGCAGAACCATGGGCAGAACCTCAAATCCTATCTGGGAAAAGTGCTGCGCATCGACGTCGACAAGACGGACAAAGGCCACTACGGCATTCCGGCCGACAACCCGTTTGTCGGAAACGCGAACGCCCTTCCGGAACTATACGCCTACGGGCTGCGCAACCCCTGGCGGATGAGCTTCGACACGCAGACGGGCCAGCTCTGGGCAGGCGATGTTGGACAGAATAAACTGGAAGAAGTCGATATCATTACCAAAGGCGGCAACTACGGCTGGCGACTGAAAGAAGCGAAAGACTGTTTCAATCCCGGCAGTAACTGCGATCAGGGAAAACTGATCGACCCCATCCACCAGTATCCCCGTGACCAGGGGGTTTCCATCACGGGGGGTGTCGTTTACCGGGGAAAGCAGATCCCCGCTCTGATCGGAAAATATGTGTACGGTGATTACGCCAGCGGCCGCATCTGGGCGCTGAGCTTTGAAGGCGATCGAAAAACCGACAACCAGTTATTAACCAGCGACGCCGGACCGGTTTCGGCCTTCGGTGAGGATGCCAATCGGGAGCTGTATGTGTTGGATCACAGTAGCGGTATAGTGAAGCGGTTTGTGGTGAGACAGTCTATGCGGTAACATTTTTCGGCAGCTGGTTAAACGAAGGCAGGGTCTCACCGACCCTGCCTTTTTTTATGCGATATTCCTGTGTAGTTTAGGGAAAACTTCCTGAACCGTCATGTATACCACCACCCTTCACACCCCCCTGGGTTATGCCGTCATTACGGGCAATGAAGACGGTATCGCCAGCGTTCGCTGCCTCAGCGAGCCGGTTCCGGACTCCCTTTTCGTGCCGGCGGTCCTGCATCGCTGCGCCCGCCAGCTGGAGGAATATTTCGCCGGCCGCCGTCGTTCTTTCGACCTTCCCCTCTACCCGCACGGCACCATTTTTCAGCGTTCGGTCTGGCAGACGCTGGCGGAGGTCCCCTACGGAAAAACGCTGTCCTACATGGACCTGACCCGTCGGCTGGGCAGCGAAAAAGCAATTCGGGCGGTGGCGGCCGCCAACGGAAAAAACCCGGTCTGGATCATCATTCCCTGCCACCGGATCATCGGCTCCCACGGCGAATTGACCGGATACGCAGGCGGCCTCTGGCGCAAAAAATGGCTGCTCGACCACGAAAAGGGCGATGACGGCCAGTTGAGTCTGGGATTTTGAGTTGGGGGGTGGAGAAGTTCAGGATTTGGGAAGTTAAGTGTTCGGGGTTGGAGATTTAGGGAGTAAAGGCTTAAATTGGTCCTGATTTTGCTGTTTTTCTTAACCATAGTTGCCAACGGCTTTTCGTCTCAGCGTGAAACTGGTTCAATTATTCCTTTTTCTTGTACTTCTGACCACTACTACCGGCTGCTTCCGGCGATGGCGGATGAGCGACCGTGAGATTCAGGAACATTTTGCGGGCCGGGCCGTGAAACCGACCTATATTACCGTCGAAAACGACAGTATGCGGCTCTTCGTAGCCAGCATCGGCCCGGATACCCTCCCTCCTCTCCTGCTGATTCATGGGGCTCCGGGTTCGTGGTATGGATATCTGAAAGTCATCGACGATACGCTGATCCAGAAGCAGTTCCATATTCTGGCCGTTGACCGGCCGGGGTACGGCAAGTCCCGGAAAGGCCGCAAACCCTATACTTCCATCACCCGGCAGGCGCAGTGGATCGCCCACGCCCTTAACCTGAACCATTCGGGCCGGAAGGCCGTGGTGCTGGGGCGCTCCTACGGCGCCCCGATAGCCGCCCGGCTGGCGATGCTCTATCCGGGCCGCATCAAACACCTGTTCCTGGTGGCGGCCCCGCTCGATCCGACGAGGGAGAAGTATTTCTGGTTCTCCAAATGGGGAAAGCTGCCGCCCATTCAGTTGTTCCTGCCCCGGCAGCTGAACCTCGCTACGGCCGAGAAATTCACCCATGTCTCCGAACTGCGTCAGATGGAACCGCTCTGGCCGAAGCTGAACGTCCCGGTGACGCTCCTCCACGGCGGGCGCGACTGGCTGGTGGATCCGAAAAACCTTGAATTTGCCAAAGGCGTTCTGGCGGGAAAACCGGCTGAATTCATCTTCCTGCCCGATGCCGGACACATGATCACCAACTCCCATACG
This sequence comes from Larkinella soli, assembly GCF_003703975.1. Taxonomy (GTDB): domain Bacteria; phylum Bacteroidota; class Bacteroidia; order Cytophagales; family Spirosomataceae; genus Larkinella; species Larkinella soli. Next base: position 160,685 of record NZ_QTJY01000002.1, read on the forward strand.
GAACTGGTCCGGAAGCTGATATTCGACAGTGTGGGGTTCGGCGCCCAAACCGCCCAGGGATCGGCGAACTAAACCCCGCCGGGATTGCGTACCTTTGCCTTTCTATGATTACTCCGGAAACCATTCGGGCCGCGCACGAACGCATCCGGCCCCACATCCACCGCACGCCCGTGCTGACCAGCGACACCGTGGACCGGATCGGCGGAGCGCGGGTCTTCTTCAAACCCGAAAACTTTCAGAAGATCGGGGCCTTCAAAGCCCGGGGCGGCCTCAATGCCGTTCTGCAACTGCTGGAAACCGAACAGAAGGCAGGCCGCCGGCTCGGCCCGGTCACCACCCATTCTTCCGGCAATCACGCCCAGGCGGTCGCGTTTGCGGCCCGGCAGGTCGGAGTAAAAGCCTTCATCGTCATGCCCCGCACGGCCCCCTCGGTTAAAAAAGCCGCCGTCCGGGCCTACGGCGCCGAAATCATCGAGTGCGAGCCTACCCTGGAAGCCCGGGAAGAGGGGGTCCGGGAAGTAATCGAGCGCACCGGAGCCACCCTAATTCATCCCTTCGACGACGACCGTGTGATCGCCGGCCAGGCCACGGCCGCCTGGGAACTGATCGAAGACGCCGGGAATGACCAGCCGTTTGATTTCCTGATGGCGCCCGTCGGTGGGGGCGGTCTGCTAAGCGGCACCGGGCTGAGTGCGCACTTCCTCTCCCCAACTACGCAGGTGGTGGCGGCCGAACCCGACGGAGCGGCCGATGCGGTATTGTCGTTTTCGTCGGGACGGGTGGAGAAAGCTCCGGTCGTAAATACCATCGCCGACGGCCTGCTGACGACGCTCAGTGACCGCACCCTGGCTTATATCCGGGAACACGTGACGGACATCCTGACCGTTTCAGATGCTGAAATCGTGGCCGCCATGCGGCTGTTATGGGAGCGGATGAAGATAGTGGTGGAGCCGTCCGGGGCGGTGCCGCTGGCGGCCTTGCTGAAACACCCCGACCGGTTTGCGGGCCGGAAGGTCGGAATCATTCTGTCCGGCGGTAACGTAGATCTGGGAAAACTGCCGTTCTCCTCTTAAAAACCGTGCCTTATGTCCCTGACTTTTGAAACCTGGCAGTCGATCATCGACACCGTCAACGGCGTTTTTTTATACAGCGATTCCCACGACTGGGACGCCCTTCAGACCTGCTTTGCCGATCCGTTCGTGCTGGACTATACGTCGATGAACGGCGGAGAGCCGGCCACCCTGACTCCGGCCGGGATCGCGGAGGACTGGCGGGGCTTCCTGCCCGGTTTTCAGGCAACACACCATCTGATCGGCAACCATCGCGTCCGGCTGACCGAAGCCGAAGCTGCCGTGTTCTGCTACGGTACGGCCACGCATTACCTGCCTACCGAAACCGGGCTGCCGGTCTGGACGGTAGCCGGCACCTATGATTTCCGGCTTCGGTCGGAGAACGGAGGGTGGAAAATTACCCGCATGACCTTTCATTTTAAATACGAGGACGGGAACCGGCAGCTCCCGGCGCTGGCCCTTCAGGCGCTCCGGGAATCAGGCCCGGCCGTGTAGATTGCCGGCGGACGTCCCTCCGCTTGGCCCGACAACTAGTGAAATCAGGCCGTCCGGCGGAAAGCGGTCGTCCTCTTCCGGGCTTTAACAACAAGATAGCCGGCCCAAGGCTGGACCGGCTACTCCATTCTGCCTAAAACGCTAAGAAAACACTCCTATTCAGCCAAATTTACGATTCTGCCGGCCCCGGAAATTCGAGTCCGGGCCATGCGATGTCGACACCAGCGGAGCAGTTGTATGCGTTCTACCGGAGAAAGCCATCGAAGCAGTTTGCGCAGTTCCTTTCGAAACAGCCCCCGGTCGAACTCAACCTTGTCTAAAACACTTTGACTGTATTCTAACCAGGACATATGCTTTAAAGAGGTTTACAGTGTAAAGATGGGACCGCCCCCTTAAAGACTCCTTAGAACCCGATTAGAAAAAAATTAGAATTCGGTCAAACCGGGCCGGTTCAGGAAACGATCCAGAACAGCACCAGCGCCCCGGCCGCGTAACCGGCCAGCGCCAGCGGACCGATCTGCTTCAGATAACCGGTAAACGTCAGCCGCTCGATGCCCATCACCGCCACCCCGGCCGCCGATCCGATCAGCAGCAGGCTGCCCCCGGTGCCGGCACAATAGGCCAGCAGATGCCAGAATCGGTGGTCCTGCGGGAAAGTCTTCAGACTATACATGCTCATGGAAGCCGCCACCAGCGGCACGTTGTCGACCACCGCCGAGGCCAGGCCGATCACCAGCGTCGTCAGTTCTACGGAAGCCACGTTCCGGTCGAGCCAGTGCGCCACCTGCTCCAGGATGCCGGCGGCTTCCAGCGCCCCGATCGCCAGCAGAATTCCCACGAAAAACAGGATGCTGCCCGTGTCGATTTTGCTCAGGGCATAGGCGGCCGACAGCGGCCGGCGGTCTTCCTCGTCCTTCCGGTGATGCAGCGCTTCCGACATCACCCAAACTGTTCCCAGCCCCAGCAGCATACCGAGGTAGGGAGGCAGCCCGGTCAGCACCTTGAACACCGGCACCATCACCAGCATACCGACCCCGGTCAGAAACATAGTGTTCCGTTCGCGGGCCGTCACCGATGCCTCCGACTCCGGCCTGAAAGCCTCGACCGGTTCGACCGGCCCGGAAAAGCGGAAGTGCAGGATCAGCAGGGGAACGATCAGGGCGACGAGACTCGGAAGAATCAGGGTCAGAACGACCGCCGAGGTCGAAATCTGTCCGCCGATCCAGAGCATGGTCGTGGTGACGTCGCCCAGCGGTGACCAGGCCCCTCCGGCATTGGCCGACAGAATGATGATTCCGGCAAACAGCTGGCGAAGCTTCTGAAAGGGAATCAGCTTGGGCAGCAGGGACGCCATGACGATGGCCGTCGTCAGGTTGTCGAGCAGGGCCGACAGGACGAACGTAATGCCTCCGATGACCCAGAACAGCGTTCGGATGCGCCGGGTGCGGATGCGGTCAGTAATGATCTGGAAGCCGTTGTGGGCGTCGATCAGCTCCACGATGGTCATGGCGCCGAGCAGGAAAAAGGCAATCTCGGCGATCTGCGCAAGGTGGTGCGTCAGTTCCTCCACCACGGGTTCGTGGGCAGGTGAATACAGCCGGTATACGGTCCAGGCCAGAACGCCGGTCAGCAGGGCAGTGGCCGCCTTGTTCAGCCGGATGGTATGCTCCAGCGTAATCAGCAGGTAGCCCAGGAAGAAGAGAATTATCAGCAGTATAATCATTGTCGAAGGAATTAAAAAAATAACCGGTCACCTGGTAACCGGTTATTAGGAACACCTGAATTAGCAATTTTTGCCAAAAATCTTCTATTAGTTTCCGCACAAAAGAGAGACCGGCGCAGGCTGGACTGTGTCCGGTGAAACGCCTTTCCATGACAAAGATGCGGCTGCGGTATTAGAAAACACTTAGAAGGACGTTAGAAAAAAGTTAAAAACCGGCTAAAGATGAGCCAGCCAGACCGTAAACCGGCTTCCTTCGTGCAGCCTGCTTTCGACGGTGATCCGCCCCTGGTGCAGCTCGACGATCCGCTGGCAGATCGGCAGCCCGATGCCGAACCCTTCAAACCCGACGGCTTTCGGCGAGCGGTAAAACGGCTCAAAAGCCCGCTCCATTTCCTCCGGAGCCATGCCGATGCCCCGGTCTTCGATGCTGACCCGGCAGAACTTCCGGTCCGTCCCGATCCGGATCCGGGCCGTTCGGTCGGTGGAGTACTTACAGGCATTGTCCAGAAGGTTCTGCAACACCCGCTTCAGCAGTTCCTCATTTCCCGAAACCATCGTTTCGTTTTCGGAATCGGGCAGGTTCTCATAATCGAACTCGATGCGGTATTCCGGCTTGGCGCTGATCAGTTCGTCCTTTGCCATCAGCACGACCTCCTCCATCCGGACCGGTACGAGGGGCATCTGGGTGAGGTTCTCCAGCGTCCGGGCCAGAAACAGCAGGCTGTTGGTCAGGTTGATGAGCCGGTCGGTATCGGATAGCAGGTTGTTCAGGATTTCCTGGTATTCTTCCGGGCTGAACCGGCGGAGCAGGCCCAGCTGAATTTCCGATTTCAGGGCGGCCAGCGGGGTGCGGAGTTCGTGGGAGGCATGGGAGACGAAACTGCGCTGCTGTTCGAAAGCCTGTTCGAGCCGCCCCAGCACGACGTTGAAGTTGACGGCCAACTGATCGATTTCGTCTTTCCGGTCGCCTTCGTCGAGCCGCTGCTGGAGGTTGCGGGCGGTGATGGTCGAGATCTGCCGGTTGATCTGGTCGATGGGCTGGAGCGACTGTCCGGCGAAGAAGATACCAAGACCGACGGTGATCCCGATCCCGAAGATCAGCCCCCAGACCAGGGTGATCCCGAGGTTGAGCTGTTTGTTGCGGCCGAAGAGGTCATAGGCCGAGGCCAGCACCACCAGTTTCCGGCCGCTCTCCTCGAACAGGATGCCGACGAGTTGATTCTGGTCGCTCCAGGTTTCCACGTCCTTCTGCTGCCGGACCTCGTCGAGGAGTTGTTTCTGGTAATGAATCACCTGATCGTCGACGCTCGCATAGATCAGCCGGTTCTTTTCGTCGAAGACCAGCACCTTTTCGTCATAAAGCGCAGTCAGCGTGTTCCGGTCGATGATTTTCAGGAGTTTCTGGTCCACCTCACTGACCATGACCAGAAACCGGGCGGTGGTGCGGGCCTTGCTTTTCAGGCGGTCGTAGAAGTCCTCCCGGGCGTAGGCCGCCGAGGTCAGGTAGATGATGAACGAGAAAACCAGCAGGATCGACGCAACGATCAGCGAGAACTGAAGGGCAATCCGGTTTCTGATCTTCATGGAGCTACTCTACTTTTAGAACATACCCCATGCCGGCGCGGGTGTGAATGAGCCGGGGTTCGAAGCCACGGTCGATTTTCTTCCGTAAATAGTTGATATATACCTCCACTACATTGGTACCCGGATCGAAATTCAGGCTCCAGACCTTCTCGGCCAGGTCTATTTTGGAAACCACCCTTCCCCGGTTCCGCAGCAGGTATTCGAGCAGGGCGAACTCCCGGGCGGTCAGGTCGATGGTGGTGCTGCCCCGTTTCACCTGTTTGGTCGTCACGTTCACCTCCAGGTCGGCGATGTGCAGCACCTCGTCGGCGGCATCCCGCTGGAGCACTTCGGCCCGGCGCAGACAGGTGGCAATGCGGGCGTTCAGCTCCCGGAAATCGAACGGTTTGACGATGTAGTCATCGGCACCCCGTTCCAGCCCCTCTACCTTATCCTCGATCTCCCCCAGGGCCGTCAGCATGATGATGGGCAGCTGGGGTTTTTCGGCCCGGATATTCCGGCAGATTTCGTAGCCGTTCAGGCCCGGCAGGTTAATGTCAAGCAGGATCAGATCGAACGATTGCCGGAGGGCCAGGTCCCGTCCGTTGTAGCCTTCGTAGGCAATCTCGGTTTCGTAGCCCTCCTCCGCCAGCCCCCGGCCGATGTTCTGCGCAATCCGGCGGTCGTCCTCGATGATCAGGATCCGCTTCATGTCAGTAATCCCAAAGGCGGTTGGCCTCCGTGACGATGATGGGATCACCGTCGGTCACGATCACCGTATGTTCGTGCTGGGCCACCCAGCTCCCGTCGGGGGTCGCCAGCGTCCAGCCGTCCTTCCGTTCGACCACGTAGGAAGCCCGGCTGGAGATAAAGGTTTCGACGGCCACGACCGTATTTTTCCGGAACCGGCTTTTGACCGATTTGTCGTAGTAGCACAGGATCTCGTGCGGAGCCTCGTGGATGGCCCGCCCGACGCCGTGGCCGGCCAGGTTGGTGATGACCCGGAAACCGTGCTGACGGGCCTCCCGCTCGACCACCCGTCCTACCTCGTTGATCCGGGCACCGGCCCGCACCACGTTCAGTGCCTTCCGCAACGCCGACTGCGAACATTCGACCAGCCGGCGTTTAATCGGCCCGGCCTCCCCGATCACGAACGACGCCCCGTTGTCGGCAAAATAACCATCGAGTTCGGCCGAAATATCGATGTTGATCAGGTCGCCTTCCTTCAGAATTTTCGCCGGACTGGGAATGCCGTGGGCGGCTTCCTCATTGACGCTGATGCAGATAGCTCCCGGAAAACCGTAGGCCAGCCTGGGCGCGGGCCGGGCACCGTGGCGGGCCAGCAGTTCCAGCGCGATGGTGTCGAGGTCTTTGGTCGATAAGCCGGGGCGCGTAAACTGACGCAGCAGGTACAGCGTCCGGCCCACGATTTCTCCAATTTGCCGGATGCCGGCCCAATCCTGTTGTGATTCTAATGACATGGTTTTGTTTCTTTGTTTGATGGAGCAGGATACGGCCTTATCCGGCCAGACCCGCCGTCCTCAGCATGGCTTTTAACGTTTTCAGATCGCTCGCCATGGCCTGGAAGACCTTTTCTTTGGGAACGGTGATCGTGCGGCTTCCCTGATCGGCGCCCCCGAGCGGGTATTCCAGGTGAAGCGAGATCGGCACCCGGAGGTTAAACTGCTTCAGCATCGCGAAATACCCCGGAAAGTCGACCATTCCCTGCCCCAGCGGTACGCTCACCGCCCGCCAGCGCCCGTCGGTCTTTTCCCAGATCATGTCCTTGACCGCCACCGACCGCACATACGGCTGAATGATCCGCAACCCGGTCGGCCAGGAGGTTCCGCCCTCGACCGTCGCGTGCCGGATGTCGTACTGGCACCCCAGATTCGGGCTGTCGATTTCCTGAAGGACGCCGGCCAGGTCCCAGACCGAGGAGCCAAAGTTAGTACCTGCGTGGTTCTGATACCCGCCCAGCAGCCCGAATTCCTGATTTAACTTCGCCAAACCGCCCAGTTGCCGGCGGTATTGCTGCAAGGCCGACCGGATCGGCTGGTTTTCGGGGTATTTCAACCAGCCGGTCCGGTAATACCGGATGCTCAGCTTCCGGGCGGTTTCCAGGGTCGGGCGGGCGGCCGGGTCGTCGGCTCCGGTGAGCGCGGTAGTCATCATCAGCACTTGCTGATTCTTTTTATGGAGAACCTCCACCACCTTCGGCAGGTCCTCGCGGACGCGCTCCGGTTCGACGTGCCCGCCCGGCCGCACCGTCAGGTCCACCCCGTCGAAACCCAGGTCGGCCGACACGGCCGCCAGTTCGGTGGGGTTCAGAAAGTGCAGCAGCTTGGAAAAAATATGAATGCTGAACCCGTCCGTCGGATCGGCGGACGGAAAGGCGTCGGCCGGTCGGAACCGGGTGTCACCGGCGATGCCGGATTGGGGCAGCCCGGCGGTCAGGCCGGCGGCCATCAGGCCTTTGATCACATCTCGACGCCGAAAGGGTACGGAAGACATAGGGGTCAGGTGGTTTGAAACTGAACGTGCAATTACAAAAAGATGTATGTTTGTTACAACTAACCATTTTCAGAGCAATCATGAAGATTGTCCGCCGTGCGCTGAATATCCTGCTGGTTCTGTTTGTCTTATTAAACATAATTCTGGCTTTCCAGGCTTACCGTTTTACCTATTTTTACGATAATCCGAATCTGATCAGGACGCGGAAGGCGTCGGAATATTCGACCGGGGAGAAAATCGAAGGCGCTTTGTTCGGTATGAAGTTCCTTAAGCCGGTCGTCGGGGCAAAACCGACCGTTCCGTTTGAAACCGTTAAACTGACGAATGAACTGGGCCAGCGTCTGGAAGCCTGGTTCATCCCAGCCGAAAACCCGCGGGGCACCGTCATTCTCTGCCACGGCCACGCCCAGACCCGTTCCAACATCCTGCCCGAAACCGAATATTTCCATCAGCTGGGGTTCAACACGCTGTCGTTCGATTTTCGGGCGCACGGCAACAGTGGCGGCAACATCTGCACCATCGGCTACGATGAAACCAGCGACCTCAAGGCGGCCTACACCTTTGTGGAGCGGAGCCATGAAAAGAACATCATCCTCTGGGGCGTGTCGATGGGGGCGGCTACCATCCTGAAAGCCGTACCCGAATTCAACCTCAAACCGACGCGCGTCATCCTGGAATGCCCGTTTGCCTCCCTCTACGATGCCGTCGAGGGCCGCCTGCGCTCGATGCATGTGCCGCCCCACCCGGTTTCGGAACTACTGATGGTGTGGGGCGGACTGGAGCGCAGTATGTGGTCGTTCGGTTTTCAGCCTGCCGAATACGCCCGGAGCCTGTCGATGCCGGTCCTGCTGAACTGGGGGGCCAAAGACCCCCGGGTGCTGCGCGACGAAACGGAGGAGATTTTTGCGAATCTGGTGTCCTCCCAGAAGCAGTTGGTCGTCTTCGAAAACTCCGGCCATGAATCCTATTGCGTGCGCGAGGGTGCTAAATGGAAGGAAACCATCGGCGGCTTCCTGAAAGCCGCTCCCCTGACCGAGGCCGTCGAACCGATGGTCAGCCTTCGCTGAAGCGCTCCCGAACAAAGCCGTTCGACAGCAGGTTGACGTACTGATTGCTCAACCTGCTCAACCATGAAAAAAATTTCGATGGCCCTGGCGGCTCCGCTGCTTATCGGGCTGATGGCGGCCTGCGGCCAGAACCGAAACGCCGAAGAAACCACTTCCGCCGAAACCACCAACTCCCCCACCGCCCCCGACCTGCCCGAACCCTCCGAAGGCAAGTCCCGGTTCAGTAACGTGGTCGGATGGGAAGAGGGCCAGAAGCCCGTCGCCCCCGCCGGTTTCACGGTCACCGAATTTGCCCGTGACCTCAAAAATCCCCGATGGACGTATGTGACCCCGAACGGCGACGTGCTGGTGGTCGAATCCCAGACGGAGCGCAAAGGCATCAAAAAGGTGCAGGCGGTGGTCAGCGGCAAGGCCAATTCGGAAACCGGTGGGAAAAGCGCCAACCGCATCACGCTGTTCCGGGATACCGACAAGGACGGCCGCCCGGACCTCCGCGAAACCTTCCTGACCGGCCTGAACCAGCCCTTCGGCATGCTCGTGCTCGGCAATTCTTTCTATGTCGCCAATACCGACGGCGTGCTGAAATACCCCTATGAACCGGGCCGGACGAAGCTTTCGGCGCCCGGACAGAAAATCCTCAGCCTCCCCGCCGGGGGTTACAACAACCACTGGACCCGCAACCTGATCGCCCGCCCCGACGGCGCGAAAATCTACGTGTCGGTGGGGTCGGGCAGCAACGTGGCCGAGAACGGCATCGAATACGAAAAACGGCGGGCCGCCATCCTGGAGTTCAACCCCGACGGGTCGGGCGAGCGAATTTATGCGGGCGGCCTCCGCAACCCCGTCGGAATGGACTGGCAGCCGGGTTCCAATACGCTCTGGACGGCCGTCAACGAACGCGACGACCTGGGCGACGACCTGGTGCCGGATTACATCACCAGCGTGAAGGAAGGCGCGTTTTACGGCTGGCCCTACGCCTATTTCGGCCAGAACGAAGACCCCCGCCGGAAGGGCGAACGCCCCGATCTGGTGAAAAAGTCCGTGGTGCCGGACGTAGCGCTGGGTGCCCACACGGCCTCGCTGGGTCTCACCTTCTATGACCGGGAAGCCTTCCCGGCCAAATACCGCCATGGGGCTTTTGTCGGCCAGCGGGGCTCCTGGAACCGCTCGGCCCTGGCCGGCTATAAGGTGGTATTTGTTCCCTTCAGGAATGGCCGGCCTTCCGGGCCGCCGGAGGATTTCCTGACCGGCTTCCTCATCAACGACAAGGATGTTCACGGCCGGCCGGTCGGGGTGACGGTGCTGCCGGACGGGTCGCTGCTGGTGGCCGACGATGCCGGCGGGCGGGTTTGGCGAGTCAGCGCAAATCCTTAACTTCACGGGGCCACGCCCGACCCCGTGGCCCCCTCTCCATGCCACAGGCCATTACGCCCATCCTCCGTATTTTCGATTATGACAAGGCCGTCGACTTCTATGTCAACTGGCTGGGTTTCAGGATCGATTGGGAACACCGGTTCGAAGACAATACTCCGGTGTATATGGAGATTTCGAAAAGTGACCTTCGACTGCACCTCTCCGAACACCACGGCGACGGCGTTCCGGGCGTAAAAATGCTCGTGGAATATCCTGAACTGGAGAACTACCACCGGGAGCTGCTCGACAAGCGATACAAATACATGCGTCCGGGGCTGGAAGATGCCTTCTGGGGCGCCCTGACCATGCAGGTGATCGACCCGTTCGGCAACCGTCTGGAGTTTTTCCGACGGAAATGAGGCCGTCCTAATATGCATCTCATGCGTTGTGCCCTGATGCTGTTCTCCCTGGCTTTCCTTTGCTGGATAAGCTCCTTTTATAGAGTTGTTTGGGATGCGGGTAAAGTCCCGGAAGCCGTACCCGAAGACATTGCCCCGAACGGCCTCCGGGAGATTCGTCCGTTTTTTCCAATCCGGAAAACGGCTTCCTTTGCTGTCGGATGCCGGAATAGGCACAAAAAGAACAGGCCATGCTTCTTCCGAAAGAAAGAGATCACCGCTTCATCACCCTCCGGCGGGGCGGCACTTTAACGGATCCCCATCATCACTTACTTGCCTTGTGGGCGGCCGAGTGCGCCGAACACGTACTGCCCCTGTTCGAGCAGGTCAGTCCGGACGACCGGCGACCCCGCCAGGCCATCGAATTGACACGGGCCTGGGTAAGGGGAGAGATCCCGATGAAACAGGCTCACCAGGCGGCTTTCACCGCCAATTCGGCTGCAAAAGGATTGCCGGATGCTGCCCGGTTTGCCGCCCTCTCAGCCGGACAGGCGGTGGCGGTGGCCCATGTGGCCGCCCATGAACTGGGTGCGGCCGCCTATGCCATCCGGGCGATTAGCGAGTCCGTTGCGGAGAACGAAAAGGAAGAAGCGGGACGGCAAGAATGCCAATGGCAGCGGGACCGGCTCCCGGAAGCCATCCGCGACCTCGTCCTTGACGACCAGCGTTTAAGAAACCACCTGTGCTGGTTCGTATTCAATTGTTGACGTACCGTCAGAAAAACACCTTCCGCTTCTTCCGGCCTCCCGGGAGCAATACCCATAGAAACCGTGGTTTTTACGCATTCGTGAACGGTCGGCAAAACCGGTAGGAATACGCTGTTTCCGGGTGGCTCGGCTGCCTACATTTGATGAAAACAAACCTCTTTCATCATGCAGACGATCCGTTTTTTCGCCTATTGTGTTCTCGGTTGTTTTCTTCTGAGTTCGTGCCGAAGCTCGGCCATCCTGACGTCCAAATTTGAAAGCGATTCCGTCGGCAGCCTGCCGAATAAAACCCTGCCCGGCGATCCGGCAGGGGATGAGATCACCTACAGTTCCCAGCTTGAACCCCGGTTACGGGTGGCGGCTTCGGCTTCGCCCGGTCAGAAAGCGCTCCAGTTCAGCCAGTCGCCGGCCTCCGGCCTGAACGCCCAGAATCAGTGGGTGGGGTTCCGGGGCACCTCGACGGATTTTGTGCAGACGATCTGGTATTTCTATACCGCGACCCTTCAGGGTGCCGGGGGCGGGTTGACGGTCGACGTAACGGACGGCTCGGCGGGCATGATCGCGCGTATGTTCATCCGGAGCGACGGACAGGTTTCGCTGATGCGGTCCTTCGACGGCTCCACACCCCCGCAGGTCCTCGGAACCCTCCCCACGGGCGTATCGCATACGGTCTTTTTCACGGTTAATTTAAGCACGAATCGACTCAACGTCAGCATCCTGAAAAGCGGAGGCAACCTGATTGCCAACGACGTGCCGGTGCTGCTCGGCTCCGGACTGGCTTACGCCAACCCGGCTCGCCCGATGATCAGCTTCCGGTACGACGAAGGCTTCTCCGACGGCCGGCGGTATGATCTGGAAGAGGTGTTCATCACCCGCAAGCAGCCCAACTGACCGGTCCGAAGCCAAAAAAGAAGCCCCGGTTTTCGGCCGGGGCTTCTTTTTTATTTCCAATAAGTTACAATTCTTCGACCAGCTTCCGGTCTTCCGTCTGCTGGGGCTGATCCTCGTACATCGACGTATCGACAGCTTTGAAGCGGGACATGAACGAGTACATCGCCGGAATGACGAAGAGCGTCAGCACCAGAGAGAAAAGAATACCGCCTACGATGACGACCCCCAGCGGAATCCGGCTTTTGGCGGCCGCCCCAAGACCCATGGCGATCGGAAGAGCACCGAAGGCCGTCACGAGGCTGGTCATCAGGATCGGGCGCAGACGCAGCGCGGAAGCCTCGATGGCCGCATCCAGTTTGCTCATGCCCTCCTTGCGTTTCTCGTTCGCAAATTCCACGATCAGAATCCCGTTCTTGGTCACCAGACCAATCAGCATGATGATCCCGATCTGGGAGAAGATGTTGAGCGTCTGGTTGAACAGCCAGAGCGACAACACCGCCCCGGCGATGGCCAGCGGCACGGTAATCATGATGATGAACGGATCGGTAAAGCTTTCAAACTGTGCCGCCAGAATCAGATAGATCAGCACCAGCGCCAGCACGAAGGCGAACAGCGTGTTCGACGAGCTTTCGGCAAAGTCACGTGAAGGACCGGAAAGCGCCGTCTGGAACGTATCGTCCAGCGTCCGGGCGGCAATGGCCCGCATGGCGTCGACGCCGTCGCCGATGGTTTTACCCGGTGCCAGACCGGCCGATACCGTTGCCGATTTGAAGCGGTTATAGTGATAAACCTGCGGAGGACTGGACACTTCGGAAAACCGGACGAGGTTGTCGAGCTGGACCAGCGCCCCCACGTTGTTGCGGACATAGAACGAAGCCAGGTCCACCGGCTCGTCGCGGTCGTCGCGCGATACCTGCCCAATCACCTGATATTGCTTGCCGTTCATCAGGAAGTAGGCCAGACGCCGGTTGCTGAGGGCCAGCTGGAGGGTCTGGGCCACATCCTGCACCGACACGCCGAGATTCGTCGCCTTTTCGCGGTCGATGGTGAGGTTCAGCTCCGGCTTATTGAATTTCAGGTCGACGTCGAAGCCCTGGAAGGTCGGATCTTTCTGGACCTCGTCCATAAACTTCGGCAGCCGTTCCTGAAGCCGCTGGAAGTTCAGGTTCTGGATGACGAACTGCACCGGCAAACCGCCCCCGCCCCGGCCGACCTGAATGGTCTGCTCCTGGGTGGCGTTCATGCGGGCTTCCGAGAAGGTTCTCAGCTTCCGGCTCAGATAATCGGTGATGTCCTGCTGGGAACGCTCACGCTCGCCCGGATCGACCAGGTTGAGCGCCACGAATCCAGAGTTGACCGCCCCGGCTCCCGACATACCGGGAGCAATGACGCTGAAGGTAAAGCTGATTTCCGGAATGGAATCCAGAACGAACTGGTTGACCCGTTCCGTAATGCGGGACATCGCTTCATAACTCGTCCCTTCGGGTGCCGTAATCGGAATCCGGATACGGCTGCGGTCTTCCATCGGAGCCAGCTCGGATTTGAGCGTAGAGCCGATACCGAAGATCATCGCGATACAGATCGCGATCAGCCCGAAGGCCCACCGACGCTGGCGCATGAACCGGGTCAGCGAACTGCGGTAGGAATTATCCAGCCACTGATAGAACGGTTCGGTCTTTCGGTAGAACCAGGATCCCTTGCCGTGGTCTTTACTGACAAGTTTGACACTCAGTACGGGGGTCAGGGTCAGGGAGACGAAAGCCGATATCAACACCGATCCGGCCACGACGATCCCGAACTCGCGGAAAAGCCGGCCCGTGAACCCCTGAAGGAAGATTACCGGCAGGAACACGACCGCCAGGGTGATGGAGGTCGAGATGACGGCAAAGAAAATTTCTTCCGAACCTTCCTTGGCCGCCCGCTTGGGGTCCAGCCCCTGCTCGATCTTTTTGAAGATGTTTTCCGTGACCACGATCCCGTCGTCGACGACCAGACCGGTGGCCAGTACGATCCCGAGCAGGGTCAGCACGTTGATACTGAAGTCGGCCACATACATGATGAAGAACGCACCGATCAGCGATACCGGAATGTCGATCAGCGGCCGGATCGAAATCAGCCAGTCGCGGAAGAACAGGTAGATGACCAGCACGACCAGCACGAAGGCGATCAGAATGGTTTCGGCCACTTCCTCGATCGACTTCCGGATGAAGGTCGTCCGGTCGATGCCGTTCAGAATCTTGATGTCCGGCGGCAAATCCCGGCGGATCTCGGCCAGCCGTTTATTGTATTCGTTGGAGATATCGACGTAGTTGGCGCCCGGCTGCGGAACCAGGACGATAATGGCCCCGGAGGCATTGTTCTGCTTCGCCGAGGTTTCCTCATTCTCCGGCCCCAGAACGGCATAGCCGACGTCCTTGAACCGAACGATCTGGTCGTTGGTCTGACGCAGGATGAGGTTGTTGAAATCCTCCTCACTGAACAGACGCCCGGCGGCTTTCACCGTCAGCTCGGTATTGTTCCCGTAGATTTTTCCGCCGGGAAGTTCCACATTCTGGCGGGTGAGGGCCTCCTGAATGTCCTGAGCCGTCAGGCGGTAGGCCGACAGCTTCAGCGGGTCGATCCAGAGCCGCATGGCGTACCGCTTCAGACCGAAGATCATGACCTGGCTGACGCCGGGAATAGTCTGCAGCCGCTCCTGAAGCACGTTTTCCGCATAATCCGACAGTTGCATCGGGTTCCGGGTCGTACTCTGGATCGGCATGAAGATGATCGGGTCGGAGTTGGCGTCGGCCTTCGTCACGACCGGAGGAGCGTCGATATCCTGCGGCAGCTGACGCTGGGCCTGCGACACCTTGTCCCGCACGTCGTTGGCGGCCCGTTCCAGGTCGGCGCCCAGTTCGAACTCGACGGTAATGTTGCTGGAGCCGAGCGCGCTGTTCGACGAAATGGTCCGGATGCCCTCGATACTGTTGAGCGACTTCTCGATCGGCTCGGTAATCTGGGATTCGATGATGTCCGGGTTGGCGCCGGTGTAACTCGTGCGGACCGAAATGATCGGAGGGTCTACGGCCGGGTACTCGCGAACGCCCAGAAAAGTAAAACCGATCACCCCGAATAGTACGATGATGATCGACATTACCATTGCGAACACCGGGCGCTTGAGACTTAACGATGGTAGGCTCATGGACTGGTTAATGGTTTACTTACCTATTACTTTATTTCATGGTGACGCTGTTATCCGATGCCGAGGCCACTGAAGACGACTGCACGGGCAACTTGTCAAGCTTGGCCACTTTGACCGGAGCATCCGGCCGCAGAAAGATCAGACCCGTGGTCGCGACGGTATCGCCCGACTGAAGCCCGCCGGTGATCTCCACGACGTTGGCATTACGAATGCCGATTTTGACGTCCGTAAATACCGCTTTCCCGTTTTCGATGACGACCACCTGGCTGCCCCGCGCCTGCGGAATGACCGATTGCGTCGGCACCACCAGGGCCTTCTGGTTACTGAAAACCAGATTCACTTTGGCGAACGTGCCGGGGCGCAGCGCCGAGGAGTTGTTGTTCACCCGGGCACGGATGCGCAGGTTCCGGGTGGCTTCTTCCACACCCGGCTCGATGGCATACACGGCCCCGTTGAATAGTTTATCCGATCCGTCGATCTGGAACGAAATGGTACTGCCCAGTTTTACATTCGGACCGTATTTCTCGGGAATGGAAAAATCCAGCTTCATGGAGCTGGTCTGCTGAAGCCGGGCAATCAGCGTCGTCGGACTCACGACGGCCCCCAGGCTGACGTTCCGAAGACCGATCGTTCCCGAAAAAGGAGCCCGGATTTCGGTTTTGCGCAGGGCGGCCTTCGTCACTTCGATGTCGGCCAGGGCCCCTTTCAGGTTGGTGACGATGATGTCATATTCCTGCTGGCTGATCCCACCGCGCTGGAGCAGCTGCTTGTTCCGTTCCTCGATCCGGCGGTTGTTTTCCTCCACGACCCGGAGTTTCTGAAGCTGGGCCTGAAGGTCTCCGTCATAGATTTTGACCAGCAGCGTTCCCTGCGACACCGGCTGGCCTTCGCGAATGTTCATCTGAACGATCCGTCCGGAAATCTCGGGGTAAATATCAACCTGCTCGGCGGCTAACAGAGAACCGCTGGCTACTACTTCGTCTTTCAGGTTCTGGGCAGAAACGACATAGGCGTTCACGGAGGCAGGGCCTCCCCCGCCGGGTCCACCCGGCCCCCCACGGCCTCCGCCGGCCTGACCGGAAGGCGCACCGCCCCCCCGTCCGCCGGGCCCAACGCCTTCAGGCTGCCGGAACTTATTATAATAAATAAGGGCACCCAGTACGAGTACTACCAAACCAATTGAAATCCATCTTTTCACTGAAATATTCACGTTGTACCGGGAGCGGTGTTGCCCCCGTGGAGAAAGCCGGCCAGACGTTTTGACTACTGTCAGGAGTCCAAAATTTCAACTAACTTAGCATCCAAAATGTTCCGTTCCAAAAGCCAATGACAGTCGAAGAGTACATTAATCGACAGACGCCCGAAAACAGTCGCCTGTTGGCCGAATTACATCGATTAATCCTGGACACCGGCCCGAAGATTCAGCAGAAGATCAAATGGGGGATACCGTTTTACACCTATAAAGGCGATCTGTGTTACCTGAATCCGCTCCGGACCCCGGAAGGCGGCATCGACCTGTGCTTCCTGAGGGGGTTCGAGCTGGCCGACGAGCAGGGCGTACTGGAAGCCCGGGGCCGGAAAACGGTGCGGTCCATCGCCGTCCGGACGGGCAGCCTCGACGAGAAGCTGATCCGTGAACTGCTGCATCAGGCCATTCTGCTGAATCAGACCTCCCGCGAAAAACCGGGCGGTTTGTTGTCCCGACCGAAAGGGGGAGAATCTCCGAACCCGCCCACGGCCTGACCTGCCGCAGGGAGCGATGTGATTACCGCCCGCACAGCTTGCGGTAATCACATCGTTCACACACCTTCCGGTCGTCGGTCTTCCGGAACGGGCTTTCCGGATCGAACAGTTCGGCAATCAGCCGTTTCAGATGGCTTTCGGTCTGAGCCACATATTCCTCCGGGCTGCCCAGGTGCAGGTTGTTTTCGATGAAACCGCCTTCCAGATTCCGGAACGAGTAAAAGCCGGCGACCACCTTCAGGCTCGCACCCGGTATCCACTCCTCCCCGAACCGCAGCCCGTTTTCGCGCAGCATCTTCTTATACACCAGATACTGATACACCCAAAGCTGGCGGGCCTTCTCCTTCATGGGGTCACTCAGCAGAATGTCGGTCGTGCGGGCTTCGGCGTCGCGGGCTTCCACCTTGCCGGTTTTGTAGTCGGCCACCCGGATCAGCACCGTGCCGTCGGACCGGTGCAGCCGCTCGACGCGGTCGATCTTGCCGGCGATCCGGATGCGGAGCGGCCCGATGGCCGTGTCCACGTCCAGGGTCGTGTCCCACTCCTCCTCGGTCTGCAGGACCTCCAGATGGCCGTTATAGCGCTCGATCTGAAGGTCGTTGAACCGCACCATGAGGTCTTCGGCGATGCGGTACATGAGCAGGTTCATGCCCGACTCGGTTACCCGGTTGCGGAAAAGCTCCTGATATTGAGCCTTCAACTCGTTGATAACCACCTCCTTCGTCACCGGCCGGCCTTTCATGCGGTATTGCTGGTCGAGCTGCTCGAGCGTCCGGTGGACCCAGTCGCCGAACTCGGCGGCATCCATGTCGTCCGACACCTCCTCATCCCGCATTTTGATGACCTGGCTGAAGTAGTATTTCAGCGAACAGCTGACGTAATTGTTCAGATTGGTCGGATACAGCCCGCCCACGACCCGGCCCTCGGCCAGCAGCCGGCCCGAAAGCCGTTCCTTCAACTGATGCAGGATGGCCTCGCTTTTCGGGATACGAAGGTTCTCGAAATCGAGCGCCGGCAGCCGGTCTTCTTCGAGCCGCCCGAAACGCACCATCGGGTAGCTGACCGTCACCTGACTGCCGGGCACCCGGCTGAGTTCGTGTTCGAGCTGGAGAATATACCGGCTTTTCTCGCCCTTGCTGGTGCCGTAGGCATCGGCGGAGGTGACATAGAGCAACGCGACCTGCTTCGCCCGCTGGAGCAGCCGGTAAAAGTGGTACGACATCACCGACTCCTGATCCTGGTAGGTCGGCAGGCCCACGGCCATGCAGGCATCGAACGGGATGAGGGAATTCAGCCGGCGGGCCTGGGGCAGCACGCCCTCGTTGACCGACAGGATGATCAGCCGCTCGAAGTCGAGCGCCCGGGTTTCGAGCATCCCCATCACCTGGAGGGCACTGGTGCCTTCGCTCTCGAACGGAATACTGGTCTGCCGGATCAGCTCGTAGAGGAACTGTTTCAGGCTTCGGATGTCGACCAGCTCGTTGCGGCCGTCGCGTTCCAGAGTGGTTTCCAGTTGCCGGAGCAGGTTCTGGAACAGGTACAGGTATTCGGTTTCGATGGCGTCCTGTTTCTGGAGATACACCTCTTTCAGCAGGTCGATGAGGGCGTAGAACTGGTGAATGACGGCCAGCGGCTTATCGTCGGGCCAGCGTTTGAACAGCACCCGAAACAATTCGCAGTGGTTGCCGGCTTCGAGCAGCTGCTTTTCGTCGAGGTAGACCAGGTGGTCGGTCCGGATGGTTTCGAGCGTTTTCCGAACGAGCCGCTCATTCGGCACGCCGGGGGTATTCAGGCAGGTTTCCTCATACTGCCGGATGAAGGGGTGGCTCAGGACTTTGGTCACGTGCCGGTGGTTGTATTTCGGAATATACACCGTGCCGCTTCCATCCTTCCGGGCAAAAGCCGCCACCGTTCGCTGCATCTCGAACAGCGCATCCACCAGCGTGAACAGGAGGGAATTCCGGAGGGAGAGGCCCATCGTCACGTTCAGGTCGGTGTTCGAACCGCCCAGTGAATACAGAACCGGCAGCAGCAGCGTTTCGTCGCCCAGCACCAGGGCCGTATCGGCGACGGCTGCCGAAGGGTCGGTTTCGGGACCGATTCCGGCGCCCCCGGTTTCGGCGGGAACGGCCGCTTTCCACTGCTGGTAGAGATGCCCGGCTACTTTGGCCTGCATGCTGGCGTTCGGTACGCCGATGATCTGGATGTGCTTCGGACTGTGGGTCAGGTGGTTCTCGATCAGGTTCCAGGGGCCTGACCAGCCTTCCTCCCGGTATTTTCGGAGCATCCGGCCGGCTTCCTGCCGTTTGGAGTCCATATAGTAGACGTCGGTATCCCACAGCATTTCGGCCTTGCCGGCTTTGACCAGGTTCCGGACGATCTTTTCCTCCGACCGGCTGAGGGCGTTGAAACCCGCAAAATAGAGGTACTCGTAGACGGGATTGTCGCGCACTTTCTCCTCCACCTGATCGGCCAGCATCCGGTAGGCCATGCCCCGGTAGGCCCAGCCTTTGGACAGCAGGCGGTCGTGCAGTGCCTGGTAGGCAGTCTGGAGATTTTCAAACAGGCGAAAATACCGCTGGGTCCCGCTGGTTTCCAGCCGGGCGGCCCGCCCGTCGGGCAGTTCGAGTTTCCAGCGTTCGAGGGCTTTGGCGGCCGTCATGTAGCTGAACAGTTCCGAAGGCGAAATCAGATACTGGTCGATGCGGTCGAAATCGTTGAGCAGAATGCTGGCCCAGTTCAGAAAACGGCTGAATTCCAGGTTGGGGTCGATCTCGCGGAAGACCTCATACAACTCGAAAAGCAGGCTGACGGGGTCGATGAGCTGAACGCCCGCACTCTGGGTGATGAAGTCGTCGACGGCGACGACGTTGGGAGAAAGAAACGGGGTATCGGCGTGCCGGCTGAGGTGATGCTGGAAAAACGAAACGGCCCGGCGGGTCGGCAGGACCACCCATACGTCCTCCATGCGCGTTCCGTGGCGCCGGAAAACCTGGGCTGCGGCCTGTTCAAGAAATGATTGCATTCACGATTTGCTGGACAAAGGGGGCGCGAAGGTCCGAACGGTCGGACGTATTCGCAGTTCCTATGCGAATATCTCAGTTATGGCCGCCTTTTCAAAATAAATCAATGGAATCGATCGCTCCGCACCTCCAGATTCCGCATGATTCCGGCTTCCGCTTCGAGCAGTTCCTTCCAGCGACGGCGCACCACCTCCTTCGGCAGGTATTCTTCGGCCAGCTCGATGAAGTTGCGATAGTGACCGGCCTCCGAAATCATCAGTTCCCGGTAGAATTTTTTCAGCCCCTCGTCATTCAGATGCTCCGACAGCAGCTTGAACCGCTCGGCGCTGCGGGCTTCGATCAGGGCGTTCAGCAACAGTTTTTCCATCAGCTGCTCATGGCGGTCCGACGGTTTTCGCAGGATGGTCTGCAACTGGTTGACGTACTCGTCCTTCCGCTGCCGGCCGAGCGGGATGTTCCGTTTTCGAAGTTCTTTCAGCACCCGTTGAAAATGACCCCACTCCTCGGCCACGACCGGCGTCAGCACCTCCACCAGCCGGGCTTTTTCGGGGTACTGGACGATCAGCGAGATGCACGACGATGCGGCTTTCTGTTCGCAGTAGGCATGGTCGATCAGAATGTCGCCGATGTTCATTCCGGCGATGTCGACCCAGCGCGGATCGCTGGGGAGTTCCAGTCCTAACGTAGTCAGTGACATGATCAGTTGGTTAGCTGCACCAGCCGGTCTTCTTCCGAATCCCACCGATAGGGAGAATCGGCGGTCTGAAAATAACCGCCCAGCCAGCGTTCGACCGGGGCATGCGTCCGGCGGCCGGTCATGAGGTCGGTCCCGTTTTCGGTCAGTCGGACCTCCAGTTCGGAATGGTCCCAGAGCCGGCCGTCGCCCTCGCGGATGTATTGCTCCACGCTCAGGTCGCCCATGCCGTACACCCGGTCCTGACGCAGAAACCGCCCGATCAGCACCCGCTCCGATTTAGGGCCTTCCATCAGGATGGCGGCCAGCTGCTGTTCGATCAGGTTCAACCCGTTTTCGGTGAACGGAAACCGCTGGAGGTGCAGGATCAGCGCATCTTCCAGAAACCGCAGCCGTCCGAATTCTTCCGCGCCCAGCGCCTGAATCGCCATCGGGTCGGAGCCGGCATACGCATTCCAAACCCGCCGGGCCAGATCGAGTTCGGCCCGGGTCAGCGGTTCGGCCTGAAGGTACAGCGATCCGAGTTGGGCGCCGTTGAGTTCGCCCATGCCCTTGAAGAACGGCACACCGGGGAAAGCATCGACCGACACCTGTTTCAAAACGGTTTTACCCAGGTCCCGGCCCGAAAACCAGGCCAGCAGGAACACCAGGTTGATCTGGCAGAACAGGTCGTGTTCGAACCAGAGACAGACCTCGTCGTAATCCGTAAACCGGCTTAGCTTTTCAAATTCCCGAACCACCTTTCGGTCGTAGGTCCCGGCCGTATCCTCCCCTTCCAGCCACCGCCGACGGACGGCCCAGAGGTCGTCGAATGAACCCGAAGCGGCCAGGACCGGGCCTTCGGAAAGGGCTTCCCGCCAGGTGACGACATCGCCGGGGAGGTTGGCTTCGGCAAAGGACTGGGCAGTGGAGTCGCCGTTCAGAACGTGGAGCTGTTTCATGTCGTATTTGTTTGGTTTACAAGAGATTGCTAATCGAATAAAAGCCAATGCACTCCGAACGAGAGCGACCGGCGCATGGCCGGAAAATAGGGCGACGCGTCATAGATCCGGCCGAACAGGTCCTGGTTGGCGTTAGTCATCTTCACGAACAGCCGCACCCGGTTGATCCGGAAATTGGCGAAGGGCGCAGCCATCAGATACCGGTCGAGGGTCGTATTGTTCTGGAGGTGAAACTGCTGGGTCAGCGGCATATACATATCGGCTTTGTAGGAGGATCGGTAATGCACCTCGATGCCGGCCAGCACGTAGAGCTTTTTAAACAGCAGCAGTTCGTATTCGATCCGGGCGTTGGCAAACAGGTCGGGAATGCGGAGGATATTTTCGCGCGAAACGATGGTGTAATAGGTCTGGCCCAGCAGGGAGAACTTGCCGGAGCGAAACTCCCAGCCCAGCCCCGTCCGCAGGATACTGAACGCATCCGTTTCCTGCCGTGGCACGGCTTTCTCGTCGAAATAGATGTAGTTGGACAGCAGGTAATAGTCCAGCCCCGGTTGCAGCCGGAATCCGCCCAGACGAAGATTCAGAAGCCCGTAGGCGTGCTGCGTTCCCCGAAGTTTAAAGTCGTTGTCCCACTGGAGGTTATTGCTGATGAACCGTTCCTGAAGAAGCGTAGGCGAGGCAAAAACACTCTCATAACCTGCCGTCAGAAACCGGCTTTCCAGGCGTCCCTGTAACCGGAGGTCCCGGCCGATCAGGTATTCGAGTTCGGCGGTGGCCCGGGTCAGGCTGTCCGGGAAATAATAGCCCAGCCAGCCGCCCACGAAATTCTCGAACCGGCGGGTGCGGTAACTGCTGTCGGGCAGAAACCGCCCGATATTGAACTGGTTGGTCAGGCCGTAGATCCGCTGCCGGAGCCAGGCCCGGTAATTGAAGGCCGACCGCCCGGTCGAAAACTGACCCTTCAGCCCGAACTGGTTTTCAAACAGCCGGAAGCGGGTCGTCTGCCGGGTTTCGAGGCTGTCGAAATACACCTGAGGGTAGAAAGGCCGCCCGAGTTCCGCAATCGTATCGAGGTTCTGGGTCAGGTTCAGGTCGTTGTACCGGTAACTCTGACCCCGGAAGTCGAGGGTATGATAGACCTGAAAGGCGGTATCGAGAACGTACTGGTGGTACAGATGCAGGTCGTTGTGGATTTCCTTCGAGTTGGCCTGCCGCAGAAAGGGCGTGCCCTGAAACCGGTTGCTGGTCGCCGAGTCGGATTTGGTCAGCACGATACCGCCCTGATCGCCCGAACGGTGGTTCAGGTTGTTGTAATGAAACAGCAGGGTATACTTCTTATTTTTCGAGGAATAGTTGGTATGCGCCACGAAATTCCAGTTCTCAACCAGCCGCTGGTTGGCCGTCGCGGTCGTACCGTTTTCACCGAACTGGAGGTCCGAGGTCATCCGCTGGATGTTGAACCCGACGTTCCAGCGGGGGGCGATGTTCTGGGTGAAGTCGAAATTCAGGATGTTCTGGCCTCTTCCGCCGAGGACCAGGTACATATTGGTGTAGGGCGAGCGGGTGTCGAAATACCGGACGTTCTGCGTGGCGATGCCGTAGGGCGCATACGCGTTGAAACCGGTCTGCCGCCCGATGGCCGGCGTTTCGTAAAAGATCGGCCGCAGGGCCGTGCCGAGGTTGCCCAGGTCGGTAAACTGGTTGTTGCTGCGGTCGAGGTAGTTATACTGGTGGATGCCTTCCAGCAACGTATCGAGGGTAAATAGCTTCCGGCGGTTGTTCAGCACGTCGCTTTCGAGGAAATACCGGGTCGTGCGCGGCCCGTAGATCATCCTGGTAGTGTCGTCGATGATGGCTCCACCGGCATTGCCTCCCGTACTCCCCGACCCGGCTCCTCCGGGCCGGCTGCCGCTGCCGCCCGGAAACTGCGGCAGCCGGCTCGGAATCTGGGCCGAAGCCGGCCCGGCCAGCAGCAGGAAGACCATAAATAAAAGAAGTAAACGCAATCGATTCATAAAGACGGAACGGTCATTGGCACAACGGCGGACCGGCGGTTTTTCGGATTCGGCTTCCGGCGAATTTTTCGGCGGTTAAGATTTTTTAACAGGGGCCGGGGCCGTTTCCAGACCGCCGGCCAAGGTAATCATACTTTTGAACTGTTCTTCGCTGTTCAGAAACTTTACGGCAATGGGCAGGTAGTAAAAATCCGGCAGATCCTGTCTGCTCCCGGCCACCAGCGGCTCCAGTTTCACAAAATCCTTTTCGGTCGTCAGCACCGCCCCTCCGGCCGGAACCGCCTGACGAATACGCCGGAGATCTGCCGCCGAATACCGGTGATGATCCGGGAACGGCAGATGCGCGGCCAGTTGGAAGTGGCCCGCCACATACCGCTCCAGAGGTTCGGGCCGGGCGATGCCCGACACCAGAACCACCCCCCGGCCCCCTCCCTGGTGAGGAGGAGGGGATGTTGCCCCCTTTTCCCCCTCCGGGGGTTTGGCTCCGCCGGACTCCACTCCCCCGTCCGGGGGCTGGGGGGCTTTCACGCTCCCCCTCCTTATCAAGGAGGGGGCCGGGGGGTGGTACGGCACCGGCTCACCATAAGCCAGCCCCGTAAAAAATACCGGCACGTCCGGTTTTCCATACCGTCGGATCGTCTCCCGGATTTCGGTTTGTTCGGCCGGGCTCAGGTCTTCGGGGCATTTGGTAACAAGGACGGCATCGGCCCGCCCTGCTCCGTGCCTTCGTTCGCGCAGCCGCCCGCCGGGAAAAGGGGCATCGTTGAAAAAAAGCCGGTGATAATCGGTCAGCAGCAGATTCAGATGGGGTGAAACGGGCCGGTGCTGATAGGCATCGTCCAGCACGATCACCTGCAGACCCGGACGAGCCGTCAGCAGTTGGGGAATGGCTTCCGCCCGCTTCTCTCCGACGCAGACGGTGACGCCCGGCGCGTGTTTCCGGTACAGCAGCAGCGGCTCGTCGCCGATGGTGTCGGCCGTGTCGGAGGCTCCGGCGATCCGGAAGCCCCGGGTTCGCCGGCCATATCCCCGGCTCAGCGTGGCAATCAGGCCTTCTTCCTTCCCCGGAACGCTTTTCAGCAGTTGCAGCAGATAATCCACCTGGGGCGTCTTGCCGGTTCCGCCTACGGTCAGATTGCCGACACCGATGGTATACACCGGGGGCCTTAACGTTTCCTTAATACGGCTGTCATACAGCCAGTTACGAAGGTCGGTTACTCCTCCATACAACCAGTTTAACGGGTTTGACAGTCGGGCAGACACTAAGATTCGGGTAATAATTTGTTAACAGGCATGTCGACAACCAGCCAAAATTACTACTTTTAATGGTCAATGCCCGTAACTTCCTCCAACCCCAATGAGTCTCAAAGCCGATGTTTTAAAATACACATTACGCTTTACGTTCGAGGCAGGGACGTCACGGGGAGTTTTAACACAAAAAGACAGTTACTTTGTACGAATTCAGGACGACGAAGACCCATCCGTGACCGGCTGGGGAGAATGCGGACCGCTCAAAGGACTCAGCATCGACGACCGGCCGGACTTCGTGGACCAGCTCCGGCACATCTGCCGGGTCTTCAATCGGCTTGACCTTCAGCTCTTTCGGTGGAACATCCCCATCGTTCTCTCTCAGCTGATCAGCGGCCAGTTTCCCTCCATTCAGTTCGGTTTCGAAACCGCCATGCTCGACTACATCAACGGCGGCCGGCGGGTGGTGATCGACAGCGACTTTGCGACCGGCAACCGGGCCATTCCCATCAACGGGCTGGTCTGGATGGGTCGTCCGGATTTCATGCGCCGGCAAATTGAAGAAAAGCTGGAGGCTGGTTACACGACCCTCAAACTGAAGATCGGCGCCCTGGACTTCGACCAGGAATGCGCCCTGCTCGACTCCATCCGCTCCCGGTTTTCAGCCACCGAGATTACGCTGCGGGTGGACGCCAACGGCGCCTTCCGTCCCGACGAGGTGCTGGATAAACTGGATCGGCTGGCCGCCTACGATCTCCATTCGATCGAACAGCCCATCCGCCAGGGGCAGCCCGACCTCATGGCCGACCTTTGCCGGCAGACTCCGGTCCCGATTGCCCTCGACGAGGAACTGATCGGGCACATGGAATACGTGGACAAAACCCGCCTGCTGAAAAAGATTCAGCCTCAATATATCATCCTGAAACCCAGCCTATTGGGCGGCTTTATTCATTGCAGTGAATGGATCGAGGTCGGCAACCGGCTCGGCATCGGCTGGTGGATCACCTCCGCCCTCGAATCGAACATCGGGCTGAACGCCATCGCCCAGTATACGGCCCAGTTCAAAAACCCGCTGCCGCAGGGCCTCGGCACCGGGCAACTCTATCACAACAACATCGACAGCCCCCTGAGCATCAGCCAGGGCTTTCTCCGCTCCGACCTGAATAAACCCTGGAACCTCGAACTGCTGGAAACCGGCCAGCCGGTTTCGGTGGGGGGTTAAGCAAATTTCTTTCGCCTACAGGTCCGCCCAGTTGATGCCTTTCCGAAGCTGATTCAGCGTCTGTTCTTCCCGGCTGCCCGGCTCGGGCCGAAAGTCGTAGGTCCAGTTGGCCTGCGGTGGCATACTCATCAGAATCGACTCCGTCCGGCCGTTGGATTCCAGTCCGAATTTGGTGCCCCGGTCCCAGACCAGGTTGAACTCGACGTAGCGGCCCCGGCGCAGAAACTGCCACTGCTTCTCGCGCTCCCCGTAGGCCAGCGGGTTATTCTTCTCCATGAAGTGCGTGTAAATCGGAGCAAACGCATTGCCGACCTCCTGCACGAAGGCGAAAAGATCCTCCTTTTTCCGGGTATCCGACGGCCGGAGATAATCGAAGAAAATTCCGCCGATGCCCCGGGTCTCGCTTCGGTGCGGGATGTAAAAATAATCGTCGGCCCAGGCTTTGTATTTCGGATAGTAATCGGGATGATGCCGGTCGCAGACGGTTTTCAGTTGGCGGTGAAACCAGCGGGCGTCGTCGGCGTCGATATAATGCGGGCTCATGTCGATGCCCCCTCCGAACCAGCAGTCGCCGGTACTTAGTTCGAAATACCGGACATTCATGTGAATGATCGGGACCAGGGGATTGCGGGGGTGCAGAACGATGGAAACGCCCGTCGCGTAGAACTCCACCGGCCCTTCCGCGTTCATCTGTTTCCTGACCGACTCCGAAGCCGGTCCGTAGACGGCCGAAAACAGAACGCCCCCCTTTTCGATCACGTTGCCGTTTTGGAGCACGCGGGTCCGCCCCCCGCCCCCTTCCGCCCGCTCATAGAGGTCTTCATGGAAACGCGCGCCGTCGGCGGCTTCGAGCGCCTGGCAGATGCGATCCTGCAGACCGGTGAAAAATTCGGTGATGGCTTGTTTATCGACGGATTCAGGGGTTACCATACGGAACGGTTTTGCTTCGGATGCCGCAAAGTTCGGAAAGAAGCCGGAGAGTTTGCAAGGAAACCGCCGGAACTACTCGCTGGTCTTGAGGGAAAACCGGATGGGGCGCTGTTTGTCCTGAAGCAGCAGCAGGCCCTGTTCGCTTAGCTGGTGGAGCAGTTTGCCGGCCCGGCTACCGGAGATATTCACGAGCTGGGCAAACCGGCCGACCGTGATGGTTTCGTTTTTTCGCAGATACTGAATCAGGTTCCGGACGTTCGGCGATTGCAGCAACTGGTTGTCGGGAGCCTCGTCACCGCTCAGGATCAGGCGATTGGTCGGGATGGATTTATCCTTTGAACGGATATAGATGGTGCGGTTGCCCTGTTCGTCGAGGGCATAGTGGGGCTTGTCTTCGCTCTCCGGGACGTCGATCAGAATCACTTTGCGGCCCTCATGAATCGCCACCTCGTAGCTGACGGAGATGGCCGGGTCGATCAGGAAATCCGTCGCCTTCTCAATTTTCTGCATTTCGTGCATCTCCGACTCGACGCCCGGCACCTTCCCGTCGTCCGACACGCCGATCACCAGGAGCCCGCCGACCGTGTTGGAAAAAGCCGTCAGGGTGCGGGCAATCCGGTAGGCGGTATGAATCGTGGATTTGAATTCAAGTCGGATTCCTTCCCCCTGGGCAATCAGTTCGACGAGGTTGTGCGGCATTTTTTGTAGTTTGTGTTTCCGAAAAGCGGTCGTTTACAAAGGTAACGACGCTCGATTCCTCAAGGTTATTTTTTTATCCACCTTCATGAAAACCGACCTTACGATCCGACCGGCCACACCCGCCGACTTCGACGCCTGGCTGGCCCTCCGACTCACCCTCTGGCCCGATGCCGACACTCGCGAAGACCGGGAAGATATGCGGACCATGCTGGAAAACGAGCATGAAACGGTTCTTCTGGCGGAACGGGGCGACGGCAGCCTCGCCGGTTTTTTGGAAGCCGGCCTCCGTCCGTATGCGGAAGGATGCCAAACCAGTCCGGTCGGTTACATTGAAGGCTGGTTCGTGCGGGAAGAATTCCGGGAGCAGGGCATCGGAGCGGCCCTGGTAACGGCCGCCGAAGCCTGGGCCCGCAGCCTGGGATGCACCGAAATGGCTTCCGACTGCCTGATCGACAACGGGATAAGTCTGGCCGCCCATCGGGCGCTGGCCTATGAGGAAGTGGAGCGCGTCATCCTGTTCCGAAAAGACCTCTAAAAATTTTCCGGCTCTTTCCGTTACGGTGTGACTTCGGCGGTGGGCCTGCGTCTTAATCACTGAAAATAGGATTAGAGTTTAGTTGAAAGAGCTAAAAGCCCCGGCACCTTGACCGGGGCTTTTTTTGTTCGGGAATTAAAACGCTTAAAAGCGTTAGCGTCTCCTGGCGCTCAGTAAGCAGGATTGCCGGTTTTGAAACGAAACCCCGGGTTGAAACCGAAACCCCGGGTTGAAACCCGGGGCTATTTTGTCCCCGAGATTGTCCCCCAACACAAAAAAGCCCCTCCTGCTATCAGGAAGGGCGTTTTGTGGAGACGCAGGGAGTCGAACCCTGGTCCAGACAAGGAAACCGTCGGGCTTTCTACATGCTTAGACGCGATTCGGATTGTCGGGAATCGGTCAGGCTCGCGTCACGCCGAACCTCATCCTTAGGTGTTTGGGTCTCGTCCGGTGTCAACACCATTACCCGGACCAGCGCAGCATTGTGATGCCTCAAATTCCAACCCAGCAGCGCAGAGGGCCGGTGAGACAATGGCTTAGTCTAATCTCCGATTAGGCAGCCATGGCGTAGTTATATTCGCCAGTTATTGTTTGAGAGTTTGTTATACAGGAAATGCCCTCAACTCCCGGCATGCTTACACGCAGCCTCATCAAGCTGTCAATTCCGGTCGTCCCCGAATTGTTGTGTAAAAAGAGAACGCTAAGGTAGGGAAATAAGTTTTTCCGGCGGCTGCTTATTTCGGAAAATCCTGCGCCACCGGCCGGCGAAGCGTTTCGCTCAGGCTCGACAGCCAGGCCGAGTACAGGGCGGCTTCGATCGCAACGGCCCGCCCGGCATGGGGCTTCCAGTCGCCGAAAAACGTTTCCATCTGGCGCAGCATCTCGGCCAGGTGGCCCTCCTCCTCAACAATGATCGACCGGACGTTTACCTTGCTGCCGGTTTCGTTCAGCACGGCCTGATATTCGGGATACAGTTCGTCGGCCCGGACCTCGATGGCATAGGTAACCAGCAGATAGGCAGCGTATTTCAGTTCGGAGCCCTTCAGGCCGACCGTTTGCTTCAGATACCGGCAGACCTGAACGTCCAGCCGATTCAGATAAGCATGGCTTTCGGTGGGGGCGAGCAAAAAAGCCGGCTCGTAGGTCGGGCAGTCGGTGTCGGGCAGTTTACCGATCTGCTTTTTCAGATAGTAGGCGTGCCGCGCTTCTTCGGCGGCATGTTTCAGCATGAGCAGGTCGACGCGGGTTTTATCCTCGGCCGCCGAAATCTTCCGGGCGCCGGTATTCTCCATCATCGACAGGGTATTCAGCCAGCGGGCATGGAGCCGGTCGTCGGCCACAAGACTGTTCAGTACCTGGTGGAAGTCCATTCAAAAGAACCTGATTTGATCCCGGCAAAGATAAGGAGGAGCCGGGCTCCAGCAGACTACTTGAACCAGAAATACCGGATATTCTCCATGATATCCCCGACTTTACCGACCGAATCCGGCTTGACCATGTAGGCGTTGGCCCCATCCTGGTAGGCTTCGGTTACCCGCTGCCGGTCCTCCTGGGTCGAGAACAGGATGACCGGAACCAGCCGGAAGAAGTTATGTTCCTTTAGTTTTCGCAGAGTCGGCAGGCCACCTTCGGGCGGCAGGTTCTGGCCCATGATGATCACGGAAGGCAGGGGGTTGTCGTCCAGCAGGTTTCCCCACAGGTCCGCCCCGTTCGTAAAAATCCGGACGTCGGTGTCCGACCAGTTCTGGTCAATATAATTTTTTAGCCTGAGTGCATCGGCTTCCTCGCGATCGGCGATGTAAAGCCCATACCGTTTAACCATTCAGAAGCGTATTAATTCGACAAGACCTCCCTTTCTGTTTCGACCTCGTGCAGGAAAAAAAAGCGTTGCCCGGTCGAGGGATAACGCCAAATATACAAAATAAAAAATAACCGTTAATTTCTGCCGTTTTTTACCTGCTGCAGCCAGTAGCGATCGAGATGTTCTACCATGGTGACCAGCGTCGAAAACTGGGCCGGTTTGGTCAGGAAGGCGTTCGTTCCCAGCCGGTAAATCGTCTCCACATCATCCGGGTTCTCGGAGGTAGTGTAGGTCAGCACCGGGATGACCCGATACTTTTGCGTCCGGCGCAGCCATTCCAGCGTCTCGTAACCGTCCATGATCGGCATATTCAGATCCAGAATGATCAGGGCCGGCAGCTGTGCCTCCGCAAGTCCTTCCAGGTGGGAAAGTAGTTCTTCCCCATGCCCGAAGTACGACAGACGGTGATTCGGGTTACACCGCTGAAACGCCAGCTGCAATAGAAAACGATCTTCCGCATCATCCTCTACCACATAAACATCCTGTCCTGTTACCATACTAACTTGTTTAACCCAACCGGCATATAACCGATTGATTTTCTGAAAGTAAAGATAAGGTCTATGGAGAAGCGCCCGATTAAAGGCCACTTAAATCGGAAGGCCCGGCTACCAAAACCGGTTAAATTGGCATTAAATCGTCCGGATCCCGGACCTTACCCTTGCAATAGCGCCGGACGGTGTCGCTGGATTCGTCTTTTTTTGTATTTTTGAACCTTTGGAAAAGTCTATTTGAAGACCGAATCATTCAACGTTGTTTTCGGAAATTTCTGTAATCCAACTAACCTCTATGCTTTATTTTAAACCCAGACCCGGACTACGCTCCCGGGTGATCCTGAAGTGCCTGCTGGCGGGGTTCCTGGCGTTGTCGGCGGTTTCGCTCTACGCCCAGACGCCTGCCAAACGGGTATTAGTGTTCTCTAAAACAAAAGGTTTCCGTCATCAGTCGATCCCGGCCGGAAAAGTAGCCCTTATGAAACTGGGCCGGGAGAACGGTTTCGCGGTCGATACGACGGAAGACGCCGGAAAATTCACGGAAGCCAATCTGAAGCGCTATAACCTGGTTGTCTGGCTCAGTACGACCGGCGACGTGCTGGACGACACCCAGCAGGCGGCTTTTGAACGGTTCATTCAGGCCGGCGGGGGGTATGTCGGCATCCACGCGGCCGCCGACACCGAGTACGACTGGCCCTGGTACGGCAAGCTGGTGGGCGGCTATTTCGCCAGTCACCCCGGCAACCCCAACGTACAGGAAGGCGAAGCCTACGTGACCAATAAAAACCACGTTTCCATGTTCGGCTTCCCGGACCGCTGGAAGATCAAAGACGAGTTCTATGACTTCAAGAAGGTCAATCCGGAGGTCAACGTACTGGTCAAAATCGACGAGAAGACCTATAAGGAAGGAAAAATGGGTGATAACCACCCGATGTCGTGGTACCACGATTACGACGGCGGAAAAGCCTTCTATACCAACTTCGGCCACCCCGACGAAACCTTCACCAACCCGGTATACCTCAAGCACCTGATGGGCGGTATCCAGTATGCGATGGCCCCGAAACTGGATTATACCAAAGTGAAAACGCAGCCCTTCCCGGAAGAAAACCGCTTTATGAGGGATATTCTGGTCGAGAAACTCGACGAACCGACGGAACTGGTCGTGCTGGATAACGGCAAGGTGCTGCTCACCGAACGCAAGGGCGCCGTCAAACTCTGGGACCCGAAGAAGAAAACCAGCAAGCTGGTGGCCAACATGCCGGTATTCACCAAGTTCGAATACGGCCTGATGGGCGTCAACATCGACCCCAAGTTCAACGAGAACAAATGGCTGTATCTGTATTACTCACCGGTTTCGGGCGATACGGCCAACCGGCTGGTGCGCATCAAATACGATGACGTGCGCGATACGCTGCTCTTCAACACCGAGCAGACGATCATGACCGTGCCGGTGAAACGGACCGGCTGCTGCCATACGGGAGGCTCCATCGCCTGGGACAAAGCCGGCAACCTGTATCTGTCGACCGGTGACGATACCAACCCGTTCGAGTCCAAGGGCTTCAGCCCCTCCGACGACCGCCCGGGCCGCGAAGGCTGGAACGCCCTGACGACCTCCAGCAACACGATGGACCTGCGCGGTAAAATCCTGCGCATCAAACCCCGCGAAGACGGAAAATACGACATCCCGGCCGGTAACCTCTTCCCGGCAGGAACCGCCAACGCCCGGCCTGAAATCTACGTCATGGGCAACCGGAACCCCTACCGGATCTCGGTCGACCAGCGGACGGGCTTCCTGTACTGGGGCGAAGTCGGCCCCGATGCCGGTGAAAACAGCGAGCGCTTCGGTCCGCGCGGGCACGACGAGGTGAACCAGGCCCGCAAAGCCGGTTATTACGGCTGGCCGCTGTTCGTCGCCGACAACCGGCCTTACCGCCAGTTCAACTTCGCCGACAGCACCTCCGGCGCCTATTACGATCCGGCCAAACCGATCAACCCGTCGGAACGGATCAAGGGTCTCCGTGAACTGCCGCCGGCCCAGAAGGCTTTTATCTATTATCCGTATGCCGATTCGCCGGAGTTTGGTCCGATCGTCGGGAAAGGCGGCCGGAACGCCATGGCCGGTCCGGTCTACTACTATGACGATTATCCGGAAACGGCCGTGAAATTCCCGCGGCATTACGACGGCAAGTTCTTCTCCTACGACTGGATCCGGGATTACATCCACCCGGTGACCATGACGAAGGAAGGCGATTTCGTGAAGCTGGAAACCTTCATGCCCAGTTCGAAATTCAGCCACCCCATCGATATGCAGTTTGCGAAGGACGGGTCCTTATATATGCTCGAATACGGCCAGAACTGGTTCGCCCAGAACGACGACGCCCGGCTGACGCACATTACCTATAATGCCGGTAACCGAAAACCGCTGGCCATCGCCGGCGCCAGCAAAACCGTCGGAGCCGCTCCGCTCGCCGTGAAGTTCGACTCGAAAGGGTCGCTGGATTACGACGGCGATGCGGTCAGATATGAGTGGACTTTCGGAAAAGGGCTGCCCAAGAGCACCCAGGCCGCCCCGACCTTCACCTATGCGAAGCCGGGTGTTTACCATCCGGTGCTGAAAGTGACCGATGCCGCCGGAAACGTGTCGACGAAAACGCTCGAAATCAAGGTGGGCAACGAGGTTCCGAAAGTGGAGGTAGCCGTCAAGGGCAATAAAACGTTCTACTTCGACAACAAACCCGTCGAGTATGAGGTCAAAGTGGCCGATAAGGAAGACGGCAGCCTCTCGGCCGGGAAAATCAGCCCCGAAGACGTTACCATGACGATCGACTTCCTCCAGGGCTTCGACAAAACCGTGCTGGCTCAGGGCCACCAGGCCAATACCAGCTTCTCGACCGGCAAACGCCTGATCGAACTCAGCGACTGCAAGGCCTGCCACAGCATCGACAAGAAATCCATCGGACCGGCCTATCAGGCGGTGGCGGAACGCTATGCTAAAGAACGCCGTGCCGACATGGTGAACCGTCTGGCGAAGAAAGTCATCACCGGCGGTGGTGGCAACTGGGGTGAGCAGGCCATGAGCGCCCACCCGCAGCTGAAGGATGATGAAGCGAAGGAGATGGTCACGTACATCCTTTCCCTGGCCGACAAAAAACAGCCGAACCGGCAACCCCTGAAAGGTACCTATGTCGCCAAACCGAAGGAGAAAGACGGCTCCTACCTGTTCACCGCCAGCTACACCGACAAGGGCAGTACGGCCATCGGCCCGATGACAGGTTCGTCGACCATCGCCCTGCGCAGCGCCAGAGTTCCGGCTTCGACCTTCGATGAGGGAAAAAGCATTATGCGGTACAAAGGCCCGTCGGGTAGCGAACTGGCCATCGGCACGGAGAACAACGCCTTCATCGCCTTCAACGACATCGATCTGACCGACATCCGCAGCCTGACGGTGGGCGTTTTCGGCAGCTCGCAGTATACGGTCGGCGGCAAGCTGGAAGTGCGGCTCGGCTCCCCCACCGGCACCCTGATCGGAGAAGCCACTGTCGAAAACGGCTCGACGACGCCGGTGAACGTGACGCTCAAAAGCCCGGCCGACACCCGTCCGCAGAAGCTCTACTTCGTGTATATCAACCCGAATGCGGGCAGTAAACCGCTGTACGCCATCGACTGGGTTCAGTTCAACACCCAGGCCATGTAAGCCAATCCGGGTCGTCCGGTTCAACACCGTAAAGCCGGCAGGGATCTCCTGCCGGCTTTTTAATTGAGGAATAAGATTTTTTATCAATGAGCGGAAAATTCAAATACTTTTTATTTTTATTGTGCAAACAATGAAAAGACTTGTCTATTTTTATGATTTCCATTATCCCAAAACAAATTCTTTCTAAGGAAGAAGACTTGACTTTTTCTATGAGTCTGAAAGACCTGACCCTCGAAGAACTTCAAACGATTCAGGGAGGATACCGAAGCCCTTTGTTCAGGGCTTAAAAAGGTAAACGATCCCTTAGGTGATTTGATAACGGGAGAAATCAGACCATGAGAATTCCAGATTTTCTGACTGTTTCCAACGACCTGAAATCTTCGGAAGAAGGTACGCTTAGGAAGCTTAAAGAACTGATTATATGCCTCATTTTGCACTTCTCCCTAACGATCCTGATCGTAATTGCCTTATCTATACTGGATTTATGCCTCACCGATTTGTTTCATCGGGATTCGATCTTAAAATCTAGAATCACCACGAAGGAGACTTACCAGTATTATGGTCGCACCTATGGAATTTTTATTATTTCCATAGGTGCACCACTAATTGAAGAATTAGCTTTCCGGCTGATGCTTTCCTTAAAGAAATACCATGTTGCCCTTTCAGGGGCAATTTTGTTTTTCTTTCTCACCGGTCCTGTCTGGAAAGTAGATGATTTAAATTTCTATTTACTAAGACTTTTTACAAGCTTACTTATTTTTATTTTGTTGATCCGGACATGGAAAAGACTCTACCCTGGTCTTAATGAAATCGATCCTCGGTTGATAGTAATTATTTTGTCATCCGCATTATTTGGAGGAGTTCATATTTTTAACTTCTCTCCTTTACAAAGTCAGCTACTGTATTTGTATCCGTTATATGTCTTTCCTCAAATCCTTTTTGGGATCATCTTAAGCATAATGCGGTTACGAAACGGATTCTTTGGAGTTTTTTACTTCATGCCCTCGTAAATTTTTCCTCCATCGTTCATACCTTTATTTGAGGAGTGTCTACAACCTCCGCCGGCCCGCCGGGACCACGTTCCGCATCAGGAACGCGAGCGTAAACATGGCCGCTGCGCAGATCGCCAGACCGCCCGACTCCCGGGCCAGTTCGATGTTGACCGTTTTCATGCTCATTTCGTCCAGCAGAAAGCCTTCAAAAACCGGCGGCCACCAGTAGACGGCGGCCACAAGGTACACCAGCCCCATGGCGGCAAAAAACCAGGGGCGGCCCATGCCGACATAGGCCATGAAGCTGGCTGCGGCCCCGAACAGATAGATCGGAATCCAGACCTCCGGGTCCGGGTCGTTGTATTGAAAGGCCGCAAAAAGAATAAAAAGCAGGGCAAAAACAATGGAAAGGGTTCTACGCATGACGGTCCTGGGTTTAGTTGAATTCAGCACGCTCCGGAAGTTACGTATATTCCCGATATGACGCTATTTCCCGCAGTATTCCTGAATATACGCTTCGGCCTCACCGTAGCCGAGCTTCAGAGCCTGTTTCAGACTCAGACAGCCGTCTTCCCGCCGGTCCATCATGATCTGCGTGACGCCCATCGCGTTGAAGGCCTTGCCGAAACGCGGATCCAGCCGGACCGTTTGGGTGAAGTCGGTCAGTGCCTGTTCGTATTCTTCCTGCTGGAACCGGATGTTGCCGCGATTGAACAGGGCGAGGGCGTTTTTGGGGTTCAGCCGGATCGCCTTGTCGAAGTCGGACAGGGCCGACACGAGGTTGCCGGAAGTAGCGAAAAGCTGGCCCCGGTCGAGGTAGATGTCCGAGGTGTCGGGCGCCCGGCGGATGGCTTCGGCAAAATCCTTCAGAGCGCCTTCCGTGTCTCCTTTCGCGGTTTTCAGCTTGGCGCGGTTGTAATACGGCTTGTAGAATTCCGGGTTCAGTTTGAGCGCCTGCTCATAATCGAGCAGCGCGTTGGGGTATTCCTTCAGTTCGAAATAAGCCACCCCCCGGCTATTGAAGGCTTCGAAATTGCCGGCATCGGCCTCCACGGCTGCGTTCAGCGACTGGATGGCCTCCCGGAATTTGCCCTGCCGCATCAGGCCCCGCCCCTGCTCCAGGCTTTCCTCCGAAGAAGTACAGGCCTGAATAAACAGTAGGCTGAAAAGAATCAGTTTGAAAAAAACGGTCAGGGATTCCCTCACCGGTAAAACCGCGTAAGGTCCTGCCCCCTTTGCATTTATCGTCAACTTATTCATACTCGTTACGTGAAAACTCCACAAAAGTAGGCCCCCCGTTTTTATTTTCCTTCACAAATCCATAATTTCGCAGCGGCAAACAGGCACTACCAGCTCCTGCTGAATCCCCCAGGTCTTGACCGAAGCAAGGGTAGGCGGTCGTAGCGGTGAGATGTCGGTTTGCCATTTTTTATTTTATACCGGCGGAGTTTCGGGATATTCCTGATCCGCTGCTTATTTTTGAGGCAGAGGATTCGGATCCATTCATTTGTGTAATCACCCCATCTTTCTAAATGAAATTCTTCATCGATACCGCCAACCTCAACGACATCCGCGAAGCGCAGGACCTGGGCGTTCTGGATGGCGTGACCACCAACCCCTCCCTGATGGCGAAGGAAGGAATTACCGGAAAAGAAGGCGTATTTCGGCATTATAAGGCCATCTGTGACATCGTCGACGGCGACGTCAGCGCCGAAGTCATCGCCACCACCTTCGACGAGATGGTTCGGGAAGGCGAGGAACTGGCCGAGATCGACGACAAGATCGTCGTGAAGGTTCCGATGATCCGGGAAGGTATCAAAGCCATCAATTATTTCTCCGAAAAAGGCATCAAAACGAACTGCACGCTGGTCTTTTCGGCCGGTCAGGCGCTGCTGGCGGCCAAAGCCGGGGCTACCTACGTGTCGCCGTTCGTAGGCCGTCTCGACGACGTTTCCGTCGACGGCGTTGCCCTCATCGAGCAGATCGTCACCATTTACCGGAATTACGGCTATGCCACCCAGGTACTGGCCGCGTCGATTCGCCACCCGATGCACATCATCCAGTGCGCCGAGCTGGGGGCCGACGTCATGACCGGCCCGCTGAGCGCCATCACGGCTCTCTTCAACCACCCGCTGACCGACATCGGACTGGCCAAATTCCTGGCCGACCACAAGAAAGCCGGAACGAAATAAGCCGATATGTTCACGAACGAACCCGTTCTGTCACTGAGCCAGGCCGACATCTACCAGGGAGGTCGGATCGTGCTGGCCGATGTGACGTTTGACATCAATAAGGAAGATTTTGTGTTCCTGATCGGCCGGACGGGAAGCGGCAAGAGTTCACTGCTCAAAACCCTTTACGCCGACCTCTGGCTCCAGTCGGGGTCCGGGCGGGTCGCCGGTTTTGCGCTCGAAAAACTCAAACCCAAAGACGTGCCCTACCTCCGCCGGAAAATCGGGATCGTCTTTCAGGACTTTCAGCTGTTCATGGACCGGAATGTCGAGGAAAACCTGCGGTTCGTACTGAAGGCCACCGGCTGGAAAGACCAGACCAAGATGAAAAACCGCATCTCCGAGGTCCTGATGCAGGTAGGTCTGGGAACCCTCCATAAAAAAATGCCCCACCAGCTTTCAGGGGGAGAGCAGCAGCGCGTCGTGGTGGCCCGGGCCATGCTGAACGAACCGATGATCCTGATCGCCGATGAACCGACCGGAAACCTCGACCCGGCCGTAGGTGAACAGATTATGCAGGTGTTCCAGACCATCAACAACTCCGGCACCGCCATCCTGATGGCTACCCACAACTACGATTTTCTGCGGAAATACCCTGCCCGCATCCTGCGCGTCGAAGACGGCAAAGTTACCGAGCAGGGACTTTAGGAGGACATCAACGAAAAAGCCGGAACCCGTTCAGTTGAGACGGTTCCGGCTTTCTCGTTTTCCGGCTTTATTTCGCCCGCATATAGACGAACGGAATCACCATTTCTTCGAGCGAAACGCCCCCGTGCTGGAACGTATCCCGGTAATAGTTCACGTAGTAATTATAGTTATTGGGATACGCGAAGAAATAATCCTCCATAGTAAAAACGTAGGCCGTCGAAACGTTGATCCGGGGCAGGAAGAACCGTTCCGGCTTCCGGCAGACGAACAGGTGGTTTTCGTCGAAGCCCAGGTTCTTGCCCTGTTTGTAGCGCAGGTTGGTGTTGGTTTCGCGGTAGCCGACGATCTTGGCGGGTTTCTGCACCCGGATCATGCCGTGGTCGGTGGTGATGATCAGCCGGCCGCCTTTCTCGGCGATCTTCCGGACCAGCTCCAGCAGCGGGGAGTGGTTGAACCAGGAGCGCGTGATCGACCGGTAGGCGGCCTCATCGGGGGCCAGTTCCTTGATCATCGCCATGTCCGTCCGGGCGTGGGAAAGCATATCGACAAAGTTGTAAACGATCACGTTCAGATCGTTTTGCATCAGGTTGCTGAAGTTATCGACGAGTTGTTTACCTTGGTTGATATTCAGGATCTTGTTGTACGAGGAGCGGATGTTCAGCCGGCTCCGTTCGATCTGCCGCTTCAGAAACTGGTCTTCGTTATTGTTCAGCCCTTCCTCGTCGTTTTCGTCGTTCACCCAAAGGTCCGGGTGGTTTTTCTCCATCTCGCTGGGCAGCATCCCCGAGAAGATGGCGTTCCGGGCAAAGGCGGTAGTCGTCGGCAGAATCGAGTAGTATGACGACTCTTCCTCCACGGCGAAAAACTCCGTCAGCACCGGTTCGATCACCTTCCACTGGTCATAGCGCAGGTTGTCGACCAGGATGAAAAACAGCGGGTTGTTCTGCTCCACCAGCGGGAACACCTTCTTCCGCATCAGCTGATGCGACATCAGCGGCTTGTCGGCTTTGGGGTCGTTGAGCCAGTCTTCGTAATTGTCCACCACGAACTTGCAGAAGGTGGCATTAGCCTCGCTTTTCTGCATGTTGAAAACCTCGACCATGCTGCGGTCCTGAGCGCCGTCCAGCTCCAGCTCCCAGAAAATGAGCCGTTTATAAATATCCGCCCACTCCTCGAAATCGATGCGGTCGTTGTATTGCATCGACAGGTTGCGGAAGTCCTGCTGGTAGCCCAGGTTGGTTCGTTCCGTCACGAGTCGCTTGTTGTCCAGAATTTTCTTGACCGAGAGCAGAATCTGGTTCGGGTTCAGCGGTTTAATCAGATAGTCGGCGATCTTGGACCCGATGGCTTCTTCCATGATGTGTTCCTCCTCGCTCTTAGTGATCATCACCACGGGGAGGTTCGGCCGCATCTGCTTGATCTGCTGAAGCGTTTCGAGCCCGGTCATTCCCGGCATCATCTCGTCCAGGAAAACCAGGTCGTATTTCTCCTGTTCCACTTTCTCCAGCGCATCGGCCCCGCTATTGACGGGCGTGACCGCGTAGCCTTTGTTTTTCAGGAACAAAATATGCGGCTTCAGCAGGTCGATTTCGTCATCGGCCCACAGGATGGAATAATTCTGCATGGTGGTCTATTTTAAGAATGTAATAACTACGGACTATCTTTTCTTCAAACCGATAACGCCCTAAACTGTTTGTGCGGTTCGATTTTAACAGTTTTTATGAGTTCTCATTTACTCGGTAACCGGCTTCATCGACCCACTAAAATCCGTATAATCAGCGCCATACGTGCTAAATTCGGTATAAAAAAGCCGGATCGGCCCACCCCCGACGGGTGGATACGGACGAGCCAGTTTCCGGTCGGAAGCGGTCAGAACGGTCTGCCGGTAGGCGGAATCTCCCGCTGGTTTTTCATACCGTTCCAGGGTCGTGGCGGTGTTGTCCGACCTGCGCCGGGCCAGGTAAAACACCTCCTCATACGCCGGGGTCGGAAAGGCCATGCCGGGCAGGTAATTGGCCTCCGGTTTATAGCCGATCCGCGGCCCGGCCAGACCGAAGCTTTCAGACACCCAGACCGCCTTTTCCGGATCGAACCGCAGCAGCTTGTAGGTGGCCGAATCCGGTGACGAAACCGACCAGTCGGCGTAAGCCACGGCCGGCGGCAGCGGTCCCGACCGTACATAGAACAGCCTTCTCGATTCGCCCGGCACCCCGGCCAGCAAGGGCGTCAGGGCAGCCTCCGAAACCGGCATTCCGACCGACGTAAAGATATTGCCGGAAAGACCCGGTGTCACCGGGGATCGGACCTCACCCGTCACTGCGTCGATCTCGAAGTAATGCAGGTCATGGGCCTGCGCGGCCGGATTGAACGAGGTGCAGACCCGGATGACCTGGTTTCCGGTCGTCGGGTAGGCGTCGGCGGTGCTGAGATAAGCCTGCTTCCCGTTTCCGTTGAAAATCACGCGGAAGGGTCGGGTCACCTCCAGCCGGCCGGTGGCCTGATCGACCCGAAAGGTCGTTATGCCCCAGTTGCTGTTGCCCGAGCGGCTGAAAACCAGGAAGGTGTCCTGCGCGGTGTCGCTTTCGGCCCTCAGCCGGTGCAGCTGGGTGTAGGAAGCCGGGGCGCCGAGGTCGATGGAGGTTTCCGGCTCCCATTCGCCGGTATCCCCCGAGCGACCGCCCACCCGAAGCCGGATGAGCCGGTCGGCGTTGTGGTTCGTCCAGGCCACGACGGCCCGTCGCCCGTCGGCCGCCCACAACGCGGGACAGCAGTGATCGTCGACGATGGCCCGTCCGACGACCGTTCGCCTGACCTTACCGGTCTCCTGAGCGTATTCGCAGGCCAGAATATCGCCGTTCCGGGCAATGGCCCCCGCCACCGTTCGGGGATAGGGGATCCGGAGGGAAACGGCGATGGGATGCTGCCACCATTCAGCCACGGCATCTTCGAAAACCGCTGGTGAAACCGGCGCCGGAGGTTGGGCAGTGGACAGCGGCCGGTCCGGCGTCTGGGCCGTGGCCGACAGGGAAAGGGATAAAAGGAAGAATAACGCCTTTTTCATGCGGGGATTTCAAACGGAAAACTTAGTCCGGAATGCGGGCCGGTTTCAGGACTCGGGCCAGAGGGTTCCGTCCGCGCGGTGCCGTTCCAGCAGCCGTTCGAGGTCTTCGGGCGTGTCGATCCCGTAGCTGTCCATGTCGGTGACTACGCATTTGATGCGGTAACCGTTTTCCAGCCAGCGCAGCTGCTCCAGCGCTTCGGCTTTTTCCAGCAGGGAGGGCGGCAGGCGGGTAATTTTTCCGAGCACGTCGGACCGGTAGGCATAGATTCCGATGTGTTTGTAGAAGGTATGGTGTTCCAGCCAGTTCTCCGTAGGAACGTCCCGCAGATACGGGATGGTCTGCCGGCTGAAATACAGCGCTTCCGAAAGGTCGTTCAAAACCACCTTCGGGGTGGAGGTGCTGGTCAGCAGGGCGGGGTCGGTGATGGGTTTGACCAGCGTCGCCAGGGCGGTTTTTCCGTCGAGGGCCGAGGCCAGCAGGTCAATCTGTTCGGGTTTGATGAACGGCTCGTCGCCCTGGATGTTGATGACGTAGTCGACCGAACCGCCCACCTGTTCGAGGGCTTCGAAACAGCGGTCGGTTCCGCTGCGGTGGTCGGCCGAGGTCATCACCACCTCACCCCCGAACGACCGGACATGGTCGGCGATGGCTTCGTGGTCGGTGGCGACGATCACCCGGCTGAGGGCGGTCGCCTTCCGCGACTGTTCCACCACCCGCCGGATCATCGATTTTCCGGCAATCCCGGCCAGCGCTTTGGCATGAAAACGAGTCGATGCATAGCGGGCCGGGATAATTCCAAGAATCTGCATGGCTGGTTCTGCTAATTTTGGCGCAAGATACAGTCTCTTAACGAATACACGATATGCCCGGTTTGACACCTGCTTTCGAGCATTGTTTTCCCTTTCCGATCTGGCGGCTGGTTTTCGGGCCGTCGGGTCCGGCCGGCGGGCAGGTCACCGCCGAACTTCGGAACGGCACCGATCCGGCGCTTTTTCTCTCCACGCTGGACCTGCCCGAAGGCCGTCCGGTGGCCGAGGTAAAAGCCGAACTTCCTTTCCATGCCTCACTGCAGGCCGTCCGGAACGGCCTGGGTCTCTACCACCGGTTCGACAACAGCCGGCTGCCCGTCCCGACCGCCATCGGGGCCCTCGACCTCCGGACCGGAAAACCGCTGTGGGAGTGGCCGGGGCACATTCTGGTCGGGGCCGATGCGGAAACCGTCCGCGCCCGACGTACGTCCGTGACCGATACCGGGCTGATGCCGGTGGTGGGCTTCCGGCTGTCGGATGGGTCGCCGGTGGAAGCCCCCGTAAATTTCCCGGAAAACGACAATTCCGGACTCCGGTTTCCCGTTTCTTACACGGAATCCAACGTGTACCGGCCGGTGATCGATCGGTTCGTTAAAAAACTGACCGAACACTCACCCTTCGGAATAATAGATTACCTGGAAGTTGCCGATAAAATTATTATTTCGTATTATTTTCACGAAAATAACCATCAGTTACGCTCGTATCTGTTGATTACCGACCGCCAACAAACGATCTGGTTGCACCAGCGGACCGCCCCTTTTACCGACCCGGCCCGGACCACCTCCGGGACTCAGAATCCGCCGTCCGAAAGCAGCGGAAATTTCTGCATCTGGCACGACCAGATTATTTTCCAGCAATCCCAATCCTGTATACGCAGTTATTATCTGAAGCATACGCCATGAAGCGACTGATGTCGGTAATTCTCGCTGGTCTCCTGACCAGTTTTATTTCCAAAGCCCACCCCCTGCTCCCGGACTCCCTCGGCATGGAGAAAAAAGACGGCCGGCTCTACGTGCTCCACCGCGTCGAACAGGGGCAGACCCTGTTTTCCCTCGTCCGGAAATACGGCGCCCCGGTGCAGGCCATCCGTGACGCCAATCCGGGGATGACCGACAATGTCCGCTACGATCAGGTCGTCCGGGTGCCGGTGACCAACCTGTCGCGGAAGGAAGAAAAAGCCGTTACCAAAGCCATTAAAAAAGAAGAAAAGGAACAGAAGCGGGAAGAACGAGAAGTGAGGGCGGAAACCGTCCGGGAAGCCAACAGCGGCATCCACCAGGTGGAACCCGGCCAGACCCTCTATAGCCTTGCCGTCCGCTACGGCGTGTCGCAGGACGACATTCGCAAGTGGAACAACCTTTCCATGGATCATATCGTCAGCGGGCAGGCGCTGATCGTTTCCGAAAAGGCGTGGCGGGTACGCGAGCCGCTCGCCAAACCCACGGCCCCGCTGGCCAAACCGACCGAAACCGCCCACCGCTCCGACCCGCCCTCCGAAACCGCCCGGCCTTCCCGTTCGGACTCGCCCAAAACCGAGCGGCCGGCGCCCCCACGCACGCTCCCGGCCCGCGAGAAGGAAGAAGCCGAACGGCCTGCCGAGACCGAACGCGCACCGGCCGAAGCCGCCAATACCGCCCCTTCCGAACCCCGCATCATCCGCCCGGGCGACACCGGCCCGCTGCCGAACCCGGGGGCCAATGCGCGCCGGGTTTCGGAAATCGGGCTGGCGGAAGTCATCGACGAAACCGACAACTCGAACAAATACCTGGCCCTCCACCGGAGCGCACCCGTCGGCACGCTGGTGCTGGTCCGCAACGACCGCAACCAGCAGTCGATCTGGGTGAAGGTGATCGGAAGGCTGCCCGATACGAGCATCAACGATAAGGTAATCGTAAAAATCTCCGCCCGCGCCTTTGAGAAACTTTCTCCCGCCGACCGACGTTTTCGGGCAGAGGTCAGCTATCTGGCGGAATAATTGAATTGATGAATGATAGAGTTGTTGAATGACTGAATGAGCGCTGCCGATTTTGGACTGCGGAGCTTCATTCGATTATTC
This sequence comes from Larkinella soli, assembly GCF_003703975.1. Classification (GTDB taxonomy): domain Bacteria; phylum Bacteroidota; class Bacteroidia; order Cytophagales; family Spirosomataceae; genus Larkinella; species Larkinella soli. The sequence goes on from NZ_QTJY01000002.1 coordinate 204,604, forward strand.
AACAATTCAACAACTCAACAATTAAAACTATGAACGAATCTAAAGCGGAGCGGATTGCCCGGCGGCACCGGGAACGGGATGAGAGGATGAAGGCGACGCCGGGTTATAAGGTCTGGAGTGCCGTTTTTACCGTCAGTTATCCCATTATCGCGCTGTTCACGGCGCTGTTTTCCGTCATTGTCTCCATCTTTTCCAGAATTTCTCAGGCGGCCGTGTGGCTGTTGAGTGGGGGCAAAATCAAGTAAATCGTGATTGACCGGCCGAACGGCTTTTCCCGGCAGGAGCTTGCCGACCTGCTGAACTCCCGAGCCGGGCAGTACAACCGTCCCGCATTTATCGAAAAAGATCCCATCAGCATCCCGCACCGGTTCAGCCGTCGGCAGGATGTCGAGATCATGGGCTTCTGGGCGGCCGTGCTGGCCTGGGGGCAGCGGCCGGTCATCCTGAACAAAGCCGACGAACTGATCCGGCTCATGGACGGTGCGCCGTATGACTTCGTGCGGAACCACCAGGAATCCGACCTCAGGCGGTTTCTGGCCTTCAGACACCGGACCTTCAACGCCACCGACGCGCTCTATTTTCTACATTTCTTTCACGGGTATTTCCGGAACCACGAATCGCTCGAAGACGCCTTTCTGCCGGAATCCGGTGATCTGACGGCGGCTCCGGACGTACAGCCGGCGCTCGAAGCCTTTCATGACCGGTTCTGCTGCGACCCGTTTTTCCCGGAACGGACCCGCAAGCACATTGCCACCCCGGCCCGCAATTCCTCCTGTAAACGCCTGAATATGTTTCTGCGGTGGATGGTCCGGCACGACGACCGGGGTGTCGACTTTGGTCTCTGGACGCGCATCCGCCCCAGTCAGCTCATCATGCCCATCGACGTGCATGTGGGGCGGGTGGCCCGCAAACTCGGCCTGCTGACCCGACCCCAGACCGACTGGAAAGCCGCCGTCGAACTGACCGAAACCCTCCGGCAATTCGACCCGGCCGACCCCGTTCGCTACGATTTTGCGCTTTTTGGACTGGGGGTAGAAGGCGAAATGTAACTTTGTGATTCCATCACAAACCGCAACCTGTTTCATGGCATTCCAGCTTCTCCACCGCCCGTTCGGCCTGCTGACCGAATATGTGATCCTGAATGAAAAAACCGGCGCCTACGTCGGTATTCTTCCCGCCCACGGGGCCATCGTCCGGCAACTGGCTTTACCCCACGGCGACAACCTGGTTCAGGTCATCCGGGCGCCGGAGTCGCAGCAGGCCCTGATTGCCGACGAAACCTACGCCGGTGCGCACCTGTACCCCTTTCCGAGCCGAATCCGACACGGCATCTATACCTTTGAAGGTGAGGCTTTTACTCTTCCCATGAATGAGTCCAGGCAGAACAATGCCATCCATGGGTTTGTCGCCCGGCAGGCATTCGAATTGTTCAACCAGGAGATGACCGAAACCGCCGGTTTGCTGACCCTCCGTTACCTGCACGACGGCTCGTATGAAGGCTACCCTTTTCCGTTTGAATTCCGGGTGACCTATACGCTGTCCGAAGCGGGTTCTCTGTCGGTGACGTATGAATCCCAGAACACCGGTACACGCCCCGCTCCGGTCGCCTACGGCTGGCACCCCTATTTTACGCTTCAGGAACCGGTCGACGCGCTGACGATCAGCCTGCCGGTATCCAAACAGATCCTGCTCGACGAAAACGTGCTGCCCTACGGGGAAGAAATGTTCCCCTCCAGGGGAGAAATCTCGTTGCGGGAAAGAAATCTGGATTCGGCGTATGTGGTTCAGGGCAGCCCTGAAGGCGGAGCCACCACGGTCCTGCGGTCGCCCCGGTTGGGCCTTCAGCTGAACGTCTGGCAGGAAACCGGCCCGGGCAAGTTCAACTATCTCGTGGTGTATACCCCGCCCGGCCGCAGCAGCATCGCCATCGAGCCGCTGACGGCCAACGTCAACGCCTTCAACAACGGCCAGGGCCTGATCGTCCTGCAACCGAACGAGGTGGCCCGGGGTACCATCCGGGTCAGCCTTAGCTAATGCAACCGGGCCGGGAATCCGTTAATCATTCCCGGCTTTCTTCCCTTTTTCTCCACGCTTACTAACTTTTCCCGGCAATTCCGCCCTTGCGACCGGCGGCCGTCAAGGTCTTTTTGGTAGATTTATCGCCTGGTTATCATTCTATCCACCGACCTTTATGAATCCGTTCTTCAGGGGAGTGCGCGGGAGTACCCGGCTCCTCCGAAACCCGACCGATGAGCTGCGGATCGCCGGGCTGTTTTCAGCGATCCACTTCCTGCTCTATCTGTTTTTCCATGAGATGGCCCGACGGGTCGGTCTTCACTTCGACGACAAACTGGCCACATCCCTCCATTTCCTGACTGCCGTTCCCATTTACCTCGGGATGGGCCGGCTGGCGGGCTTGTCCGGCAGTGCGTCCGTCTGGTGGACCTCCCGGGCGGTTCTGGTCCTGCTTGGGCTTCACACGCTGCTTTATGTTTCGGAAAACGGCAGCGTCTGGGTATTCAGGCTGTACCTTTTCGCCGGTATCCTGTACGGCCTGACGGTTCTGGCCCTGGTTCGGAAAACCGGCGCTCCGGCGGTCTTTACCGGCCTGCTGATCCTGCTGCTGTTTGCCTGCCGACTGATTCTGCTCGAAGCCTACAGCAACGGCCGGTATTATCTCCACCTGGGCAGTATGATTCTGCTTAGCTGCGCATACCTCATCTGGTTTTACCGGGCGGCCCGCGAACTGGAAGGCCGGAAAACGACCGATGTTAACCCCTGAGTCGAGGTGGGCATCGGGCCTACAGTTCAAATTTGATGCCCTGCGCCAGGGGCAGGGCCGTGCCGTAATTGATGGTATTGGTCTGACGGCGCATATAAGCCCGCCAGGCGTCGGAGCCGGATTCGCGGCCCCCGCCCGACTCTTTCTCTCCCCCGAACGCCCCGCCGATTTCCGCCCCCGAGGTGCCGATGTTGACGTTGGCGATGCCGCAGTCGGAACCGGCCGCCGACAGAAACTGCTCGGCCTCGCGCAGATTCAGGGTAAAAATCGAGGACGATAAACCCTGCGGCACACCGTTCTGCAGGTCGATGGCTTCTTCCAGGGTGGCGTATTTCATGAGGTAAAGGATCGGCGCAAAGGTTTCGTGCTGAACGATCTCGGTCTGGGCCGGCATTTCGGCGATGGCCGGTCGCACGTAGCAGCCCGATCCGAAGCCGGGGCCTTCCAGCACTTCACCGTCGATCAGCATCCGGCCGCCCTGCTCCTTGATTTTAAACAGGGCCGACTGGTAGGCGGCCACCGCATCCCGGTCGATAAGCGGGCCGACGTGTACCTTTTCGTCCAGCGGGTTGCCGATCCTGAGCTGCCCGTACGCCCTGACCAGCCGTTGTTTCACGTCCTCGTAGATGGACTCATGGATGATGAGCCGGCGGGTAGAGGTGCAGCGCTGCCCCGCCGTCCCGACCGCCCCGAAAACGATGGCCGGAATCGCCACGTTCAGGTCGGCATGGGAGGAGACGATGATGGCGTTATTGCCGCCGAGTTCGAGCAGATACCGCCCCAGGCGCCCGGCCACCGTCCGGGCGACGACCTTGCCCATGCGGGTCGAACCGGTCGCCGACACGAGCGCGATCCGCGGGTCCGTGCAGAGCCAGGAGCCGGCTTCGCTTCCGCCGGTGATCAGGCAGGAAACGCCCTCCGGCAAGTCGTTCTGCACCAGCACGTCCAGGATGATCTGCTGGCAGGCCAGGGCCGTCAGCGGTGTTTTTTCGGAGGGTTTCCAGATGCAGACGTTGCCGCATACCCAGGCGATCATGGCATTCCAGGACCAGACCGCCACCGGGAAGTTGAAGGCCGATATGATGCCGACCACCCCGAGCGGATGCCATTGTTCATACATCCGGTGGTCCGGTCGCTCGCTTTGCATCGTCAGGCCGTACAGCTGCCGCGACAGACCGACGGCAAAGTCGCAGATGTCGATGATTTCCTGGACCTCGCCCAGCCCCTCCTGGAGCGACTTGCCCATTTCGTAGCTGACCAGCGTGCCGAGCTCCTTTTTATAGCGACGGAACTGCTCGCCGATCTGCCGGACCATCTCCCCGCGCCGGGGAGCCGGTATCGTTCGCCATTCGGCAAACGCTTTTTCGGCGGTCTGCACCACCTTATCGTAATCGTCCCGCGTCGTCGGGTGAACCCGGGCCATCAGTTCGCCGTCCACCGGCGAATGCGTATCGATCAGTTCTTCCGTTGAGTGCCAGAACGCCTGTCCGGTGCTGGTCCCGGACACGACCGGCTGAGTTTTCAGTTTCTGAAGGAATTGCTGCATAGTCGGTTGCTGTTACCCGCTGCAATTCTACGAACTTTTACCGGAACGACGGACAGGACCCCGGTTCCGGGGAAGGCAACCTACTCACTGGTCTTCATGGCTTCCGCCACCTCCCGGCAGTCGCCGTCCTGACACTCTCCGTAGAATACCAGCGAGTGAGCCTCGATCTGGAATTCGAAGGCGTCGCCCACCTGGGTTTTGATCAGTTGCAGACGCGGGTCGCAGAATTCCTTCACGCGGTGGCAAATGGTGCAGATCAGGTGACCGTGCTGCTGCCGGCGCAGTGATTTTTCGAACCGGGTCCGGGTTTTGTCGTCCTCCCCGAACCGGTGGCGCAGCACCAGATTGCAGTCGGCCAGCACGTCGAGGGTGTTGTAAACCGTCGCCCGGCTCAGGTGGTAATTTTTGGCGATCATGGCCTGAAAAAGGTCCTCGGCGTCGAAGTGGTCGTCCCGGGAATAGACTTCTTCCAGGATGGCAAAGCGTTCGGCAGACCGGCGCAGGCCCCGGCCCTGAAGCTGTTCTTCCAGCCGGGCGCGCGCAATGTCGAGGAGAGATCGGGACTCGTTCATATCAGGGGGCGGTGACCGCTTTTTTACGTGAACCGGGTGTTTTGGGCCGGGCGGCTTTCGTCTTCTTCCGACGGCCCCACCAGATCAGAAATCCGGTGACGGGAAGGCTCGCACAGACCAGACTGGCGCAGAAGGCCAGAATCTTGCCGGGCAGGCCCAGCACCGCGCCGATGTGCAGGTCGTAGTTCATCCGGCGCAGGCGGTCGCCGAAACCGGCGTCGGCGTATTTGCCGTCATACGGCCCGCCGGTGTGAATCCGGCGCAGGCTGTGCTGGTCGAAATAATAGTAATCAGCCTGGTAATAGGTCCCCGGCTTGTAGTTGACGTAGGCGAAAATCGATTCCGACCGCAGCTCCGGGCTGGACACATAAATTCCGGCGGTTTCCGGCTTACCGACCATAAGCCGCTGCCAGACCCGGTCGACGGGGTCCGTATACCGGGAAACGGCGGTGGTGTCCGAATACGGCTGCCGGTATTCGGGCAGGGTTTTGCCGCCGGTCGTGGCCCAGTATACCGCCCCCGAAAACCACTGAATGCCGAACAGCATACCGGTCAGGGCCAGCAGCAGGGAAATGATCAGGGCGTAAAATCCGGGAACATTATGCAGGTCGTAGTTGACCCGGCGCCACTGGGCTTTCCACTTCACCCTGAAGCTTTTATCACGCTGGGACCGGTTCCATTTCTTCGGCCACCACAGCACCAGGCCGCTGATGAGCAGCAGTGTAAACACCAGCGTTCCGTAGGAAACCACGACCTGCCCGATCCGTTCGGGAAGCCAGAGGTAATAATGCCCGTGCAGGATAAAATGGAAGAAATCCTTCTCCTCATCCACCACCTGAAGGACCTTGCCGGTATACGGATTCAGGTAGACCTGGTAATAATAATCAGGGGCAACGCCGTAATACGGCACGACGGCACTCTGGCCGGGGCTGCCGTAGATTACCGCCCGGGCCGGTTTTCCCGGTACGGCCCGCCCGGCGCCGGCGATCAGCCGCGAGGGCGGCAGCACTTTCCCGCCGGCGACCGGCTCCACATACTGAAAAGGACGCAGAACGCTCTTGATTTCCCGCTCAAAGGCCAGGATGCAGCCCGTCGTCGCCACCACGAACACCAGCAGCCCGGACGCCAGTCCGAGCCACAGGTGAATTTTTCCGATCATCTTTTTTGCCGTCATCGTCCTCGTCTCGGTTTCAGAATCTGACACCCATGCTCAGGCGGAAATTGCGCGGAGCTTCAGCCTGCCAGTAGTAATAGTTGCTCCAGGAATAAAAGGCCCCGGAATAGAGGTAAGCATCGAACAGGTTATTGACATTCAGGGCGATGGAAAAGCGCCGGTTCTGCCAGGAGATGGTCCCGTCGGCCCGGAAATAATCCGGCAGTTTGCTGGCGGTGCCGGCGGTCAGGCCCCAGGGCTGGCGTTCAAGCTGGCCCTGGTAGCCCAGCGAGAGGCCGAGGCCCTGCAGCGGGCCGGACGCAAGCCGGTAGGAAAGCCAGGCGTTGGTGACGTGCTTCGCAAAACCCGGAACGGGCGTTCCGACGTTTTCCGACTGCGTATCCTTCGTGATCTTCGAGTCGGTATAGGCGTAGTTGAGAACGAGGTTCATGCCCGGCAGAATCTGGCCCTGCACGTCGGCTTCCACCCCGCTCGTCCGGGTCTGGCCCAGTTGGATGGAGTAGTTCGGGTTGGCCGGATCGGAGGTCAGGACGTTGTTTTTGGTGATCTGGTAGACCGAAACCGTCGAGTTCCAGCGTCCTTCGGCCCAATCGCGCTTCAGTCCGGCTTCGAGGTTGTTCCCGGTGATGGGGTCGAAGGCCCGGCCGCGGGCATCGACGCCGGACTGCGGCACAAACGCCTGATCATACAGGGCGTAGAGGGAGGTGTGTTTATCCAGCGAGCCGCTGAGACCAACGCGGGGGGTGAATACCGTCTCATCCGTTCCGGCGCCGTACTGGCTGTCGCGGGCGGTGGTGATGCGGCCGGCCAGCGTCAACCGGATGCGGTCCTGCCAGAAGCGCAGTTCGTCCTGAAGGTAGAGCCCGGAATAGGACTGGCTCAGCACGTTCGTTCCGGCCCGGTTCTGAAGGCTCCGCGAGCGGTCGAAGTTCGGCAGCAGCCGGGCGGGCAGGTAATAGTTCGGATTGTTGATGTTGAACACCGTCGTGCTGTCGTAGAGCGGGAACGACTGGTTCCAGTCGGCGATGTATTTCTTGCTGCCCAGGTCCAGCCCGGCCAGGATGCGGTGGGTGACCGACCCGGTGACGACCTCTCCGTTCACGAAGACCTGTGCAAACTTGCCTTCGTTGAAGGCATCCCAGATGCTGGTGTTGCGGTACAGAACCCCGCCGGTCCGGGCCGAATCGGCCCACATCGAACTGCCTATCTGGTTGTAGTTGAAATAGGCCAGCTGGCCCGTCAGTTTCCAGTTGTCGGCGAGCTGGTGTTCCAGGATCACGTAGGTGCTGTGGTCACGGATGTTGGTGGGGTCAAGGTTGGCCGGGGCGGTCGAGACGTTGCGCGGGGCTTTGGCGAAACCGTCGGCCGAGAACACGTAGGCGGAACCGATGGCCGACATCTGCGAAAACTGATACGTGTATTCGAACGTCAGCGAGGTCTGGTCGCTGAGCTTATACTTCAGAACGGGGGCGATCGTATACCGCTTGTTGTATTCGAAATCCCGGAACGAGCCTTTCCACTGCCCCATCAGATTCAGCCGGTACAGCAGGCGGCCGTCGTCGCTGAGTTTGCCGTCGAGGTCGGTGGTGGCGCGGTAGGTGTCGAAGCTGCCCAGCGAGAGTGTGGCCTCCCCTTTCGTGGTGCCGGTCGGCTTTTTGGTGACGACGTTGTAAAAACCGCTCGGTTCTCCGTTCGCCATCATGAACCCCGCCGGCCCTTTGACAAACTCGATCCGCTCGACCATCGACATATCCTCGGCCAGCGGGCCCCAGCTCGACTGCACGTTCATGCCGTTCCGGAACGGTGCCACCCGCGAACCGCGCATGTTCAGCCGGGCGTAGTTATCCCAATGTTCCTGTTTGGTTACCCCGCTCACGTTCCGCGAGACGCCCTCCAGCATATCGAAGATCTGCTGATCGGCCAGCAATTGCCGGTTCACGATCTGGATGTTCTGCGGCACCTCGATCAGCGGGGTTTTCAGCCGGAGGCTGGAGGAGGCAATGTCGGTTTTGTAGGCGTTTTTCCCTTCAATGACCACTTCCTGAAGCTGTTCGGCGGTTTCATTCAGCGTCAGGTCGCCCAATTGGGTGGTTTCGCCCGGCGTAACGGTCACGGCCTGCCGAAGCCGGACGAAACCCACGCGGCTGGCGACCAGCGTGTGCGTTCCGGCCGGAACGTTGGCGAGGGTGAACTGACCCTGGTCGTCGGTTAGGGTGCCGAGACGGGTGCCGGAAAGGCGAATGGTGACGCTGGAGAGGGGGCCGGCACCGGCGACCACCCGGCCCGTCAGACGGCCTGTGGTTTGCGCAAAGGCGGCTCCGAAAAAGAACCCGGTGAAAAGAAACAGGAGAAAAAACCTCCAAAGCGACTGACGGACTGGTATATAGGCTGTATCCATGTTATTTATTTAGACTAATTCTACATTGCAAAAGTAGAGTCTGTCGTCATCAGTCCAAACTATTTCTTAAAAAATTTTGCTAAGTTTCGTCAAATCGCCTTCCCTTATGAAAAAAAGCCTTTTTACTCTTTTAAATGTCCTGTGGCCCTTCCTTGATCTGGCACAGGGATCCGGCTCATCGGGGGACTTCGTCCGGCAGACCTATCAGAAGTATGAGTATAAAATCCCGATGCGGGACGGCACGAAGCTTCATACGGCGGTATACGTACCGAAAGATGCGTCCGAAAGCCGGACCTATCCGCTGCTGATGCAGCGGACGTGCTACAGCGTGGCGCCCTACGGCCCGGATCAGTATCCGGCGAAGGTAGGGCCGTCGGAAACCCTGATGCGGGAGAAATACATCTTCGTTTATCAGGACGTGCGGGGCCGGTATCTGTCGGAAGGCACTTGGACGAACATGACACCCAATCTCCCCGATCCGGGCCCTTCGGCCGCGCTGAACAAGAAAAGTGCGGTTGCTACGACCCCGGCCGGCTCTCCCGACGAAAGCTCCGACACTTACGATACCATCGACTGGCTCCTGAAGAATGTGAAGTTTCATAACGGCCGGGTCGGACAGTGGGGTATCTCCTATCCGGGTTTCTACACGATCGCGGGTGCCCTCGACGCCCATCCGGCCCTGAAGGCCTCCTCCCCCCAGGCGCCGGTCGCGGACTTCTATTTCGACGACTTCCACCACAACGGCGCGTTCATTCAGGCGTATCTTTTCACCTATCCGGTGTTCGGTATCCAGCACCCCAAACCGACGACGGACGCCTGGTTCATGCCGGCCATGATCCAGACCGGGACGAAAGACGGCTTTCAGTGGCATTATGACCTCGGGCCGCTGAAGAATGCCGACCGGTATTACAAGGACAATTTCTTCTGGCAGGAAACCGTCAATCATCCCAATTATGACCAGTTCTGGCAGAAACGCAGCATCGTTCCGCACCTGAACGGGGTCCGACACGCCATCATGACGGTTGGGGGCTGGTTTGACGCCGAGGACCTCTACGGCCCGCTGACCATTTACAAAACGCTCGAAAAAAACAACCCCGGCACCTATAACACGCTGGTCATGGGGCCGTTCGGACACGGGCGGTGGTCGGTGGAAACCGGGCATACCCTCCACAGCAACGTATATTTCGGCGACAGCATCGCCACGTTTTACCAGCGCAACATCGAAGCCCGGTTTTTCAACCATTTCCTGAAAGGCCCCGGCGACGGCAAAACCGGCTTGCCGGAAGCCTACCTGTTCGATACCGGCCGCAAGGAATGGAAAACCTTTGAAAAGTGGCCGGCAAAAGAAGCCCAGCCCCTGCGGTTGACCCTGCAACCCGGGGGAAAACTGATCCGGTCGGACCAGACGGTGCGGGAGACCCCCGAAACCGGCTTCTCCGAGTTCGTCAGTGACCCCCTGAAACCGGTACCCTACACAGAGGACGTTACGACCACGACGGGTTTCACGCCCTTCAACTATATGTCGGAGGATCAGCGGTTTGCGGCCCGGCGCCCCGACGTGCTGGTCTTTCAGACGGAGCCGCTGACGCAAGACCTGACACTGGGCGGGGAAATTACCGCCCGGCTAATGGTCAGCACCACCGGGACGGATGCGGACTGGGTCGTGAAGCTGATCGACGTCTACCCGCCCGACGAACCGGACCATCCGTATCTGCCCAACAAGAACATTACCCTCGGCAACTACCAGCAGATGGTGCGCTCGGAAGCGATGCGCGGACGCTTCCGCAAGTCGTTTTCAAACCCCGAACCCTTCCGGCCCGGCAGCCAGACTCAGGTTAATTTCCGGCTGCAGGATGTGCTGCACACCTTTAAAAAAGGCCACCGGGTGATGATTCAGGTCCAGAGTACCTGGTTCCCGCTCATCGACCGCAACCCGCAGAAGTACGTCGAGAACATCTTCAAAGCGGAAGCATCGGATTTTCAGAAAGCCACCCACCGGGTATACGGTACCTCGACCATCGAAGTTCAGACCCTGCCCAATCCCTGACGACCGGGAGCGGTCGGGCCGTCCGGAAGAACCCGTTTCCGAACAAAACCGACGTTTACGGGTTGATTCCGTAATCAACACGCTCAACGTATGAAAACGAAACAATGGATTCTGGGACTCGCCCTGACGATGATGGCAGGTTCCTTTACGGCAGGCTGCAGTTCGAAGACGGACCGTAAAGCCGACGATGTTCAGGACGAATACAAGGATGTCGTTGAAGCCCAGGAAGAGGGCGACTCCGCCGATGTGAAGGATGAACAGGCGGAACTGGACTCGGCCCGCCAGGACTACAAGGAACTGGCCAAAGACTCTACCCGCAGGAAGTGACCCATTAGCGGCCGTTTACTAAAATCAACCGTTCACCAAAACCATCCGGCCCGACAACCGGTTATATGGCTACGATGACACAAGAAAACCCTGAAGACTTCTATCCTGAGGAGGAACCGGAAACCGAAGCGGTCTCAAACGATTCGGCACTTGATCCTGAGATCGTTACCAGTTCAACTCAGCAGGAAAAAGGCGATAAGGACAAATGATCTGGAATGAATACAGCCACCGGCACAGACCTTCGGGTCTGTGCTTTTTTTATTTCCGGCTCACATACGGATTGTTTTTCACGTAAAACCGGTACGGCAGGTCGGCGCCCTGGGTGATGCCGATCCGGGTGGTGGTTACCATCTCGAAATCAGGCAGCACCGGGCCGCGGATATGCACCCGCCCGGCCTGGGCGTCGGATCCGGCCAGGTATTCGAAATTGTGGTCCCGACTGATGCCCATGGCAATCACGAGTTTTCCGGGGCCGCTGCACAGGCCGCGCAGGCCCGCCCGCGTGCCGGGGTCGAGGTTGCGACGCAGCCCCATGAGGTCGAGCCCCTCAGTCGGCTGGAGCGCCCGGATCAGGACGGCCTCCCCTACCCCCTCCGGCCCGGTAACTACATTCATACAATAGTATACTCCGTAAATGAGGTAAACGTACAGCGTCCCGGCCGGGCCGAACATGGGGGCGTTGCGGTTGGTTTTCCGGACATAGGCGTGGCAGGCGGGGTCGCCGGTCAGGTAGGCTTCCGTTTCGACGATGATGCCGGCCGTCGTTCCATCTTCGTGTTCATGCACCAGTTCACAGCCCAGCAGGAGCTGCGCCAGGGTAAGCGTATCGTGTCGTTCGTAAAAATCGAGGGGTAACTTCATTTGTTAAATTTCATACGTGAACGCGAAGGGGCAAAGAATTTTCCGTTAAACTTAGGGACCATTTCGCGCCCGGGGATTCCTTCCTCTTATACGGTGCATCAACTTCATCACCCCTGCTGTCGTCTATGAAAAACGTACTTGTCGTCGGGTTGGGAAAAGTCGGCTCGCTGGTCGGCATTCTGCTCGGCAAGCGGTTCAGCGTCACCGGTTTCGACCGGCACAAACCCGCCCTGGAGCTTCCGTTCCCGGTCATTCAGGGGAACGTCACCGACGAAAAGACCCTCACCGAAACGCTCGGAGCCTTCGACGCCGTCGTTTCCTGCCTCCCCTACAACCTCAACCTCCCGATTGCCGAAGCGGCTTTTAAGCTGGGCCTCCACTACTTCGACCTGACCGAGGACGTCCCGACCACGACGGCCATCCGGAAGATGGCGAAGACCGCAAAGGCCGTCATGGCACCCCAATGCGGTCTGGCTCCCGGCCTGATCGGCATCGTGGGCGCCGATCTCGCCAAACGGTTTACGCGGCTTCGCGATATCGAACTGCGGGTGGGCGCCCTGCCCCGCTACCCGAACGGTCTGCTGGGCTACTCCTTCACCTGGTCGCCGGCCGGGGTCATCAACGAATACCTGAACGACTGTGAAGTGATCTCGAACGGCGCCCGCAAAATGGTGCCGGCGCTGGACGGCATCGAGCATATCAACATTGAAGGGCAGGAATTTGAAGCGTTCAGCACGTCGGGCGGTCTCGGAACGATGTGCGAGAGCTTTGAAGGAAAGGTCGATACGCTCAATTACAAAACCATCCGCTACCCCGGCCACGCCCGCCTGATGCGGTTTCTGCTGTATGAACTGATTCTGAAGGAGCGACGCGAACAGGTGGAGGAAATCCTGACGACAGCCAAACCGCCGGTGCAGGACGACGTGGTGTATGTATATGCCGTCGTCGAAGGCTGGAAAGACCGGGAACTGGCGCGGGAGGAATTTTTTCGGGCCTACCATCCCCGCCGGATCGACGGCCGGCCCTGGCGGGCCATCTCCTGGACCACCGCCGGGTCGGTGGCCGCGGTGGTGGAGCTGGTGGCCGACGGCCTGCTGCCCCAGAAAGGCTTCCTCAAACAGGAAGACATCCCCTTCGACGCCTTCCTCGAAACCCGCAACGGCCAGTTTTTCCGAAGCGGGCAGGAAGAAGGAAGCCTGGTGTAATGAACCTAAATCACGTTCATCGTCTGCTCCTTGATCTTTTCCAGTTCATCTTTCATCTGGACGACGTGCCGCTGGATGGCGGCATCGTTGGCTTTGGAGCCGATGGTGTTGATCTCGCGGCCGATTTCCTGGGCGATGAAGTTGAGCTTCTTGCCGTTGGCCTCCTCGGTCGCCAGCACTTCCAGAAAATACGACAGGTGGTTTTTCAGCCGGACTTTTTCTTCGGAGATGTCGAATTTCTCGATGTAATAGATCAGTTCCTGTTCGAAGCGGTTCTGGTCGAACTCGTCGCTGATGAGCAGCTCGGTCACCATGTTCCGGACCCGCTCGCGAACGGCCGGGATCCGCTTCACGTCCTGCTCCTCGATCTGGGCCAGGCGGTCGCTGATGGACTGGATGTATTCGCCGAATTTCGTTTCCAGGGCCCGGCCTTCCTGGGTTCGGAACTCGTCGCACTTCCGGATGGCTTCGAGCACCGTCTGGTGCACGACTTCCCAATCGCTCTCGCTGGTTTCGCCCACCGTGGCCGCTTCGGTATTGAAGGCGTTGGGTTGCTGAAGGGCCAGTTTGAACAGGTCCGCATCCGGCACATCGAGCAGCATACCGTGGGCGGTTTGCCGGAGGTCGTTCAGATACGCTTCCACGAGCGGCCGGTTCACCGATACGCCGGGGCGCAGGTCGGTGGTCCGGTTGATGTTCAGGGAGAGTTCCACTTTCCCCCGTTCGAGCCTTTGGGTCAGCAGGTTACGAAGTTCGACCTCCTTGTCGGAAAAGGTTCTTGGAATCCGGCAGTAAATATCCAGAAACTTTGAATTCAGGGTTTTCAATTCGGCGGAGACCGTCAGGCCATTGGATTCCTGAGTGGAGCTGCCGAATCCGGTCATTGATTTTAGCATAAGGGCCGGTTACGGTTTATTTTTCTACGGGTTGTCCTTTCTTCAGCGATTCCTGCTCAATTTCAGCCATTTCTTTTCGGTACCGTGCCACATCGCAGGCCAGGAAGATGGCGTGGAGCATGGACGTTTCGTCGGCCTGGTTTTTCCCGGCGATGTCATAGGCGGTGCCATGATCCGGGGAAGTCCGGACGACGGGCATCCCGGCCGTAAAGTTCACGCCCTCGTCGAAGGCGATCGTTTTGAACGGAATCAGCCCCTGGTCGTGATACATCGCCAGCACGGCATCGTAGTTCCGGTAGGCTTTCGTACCGAAGAAACCGTCGGCGGGAAGGGGTCCGTAAACCAGCTGCCCCTTATTCCGCAGTTCCTGAATCAGCGGTTTCAGTACTTCCTGCTCTTCCGTGCCGATCAGCCCCTCCTCGCCCGCGTGCGGGTTCAGACCCAGCACCGCGATGCGGGGTTTGCGGATGCCGAAATCGTTCCGCAGCGAGTACTGCATGAGCTGGATTTTCTGAAGCACTTTTTCCTTCGTGATGCTCGAACGGACCCGCCCCAGCGGAATATGACCGGTGACGACCCCCACACGGAGGGCGTCGCTGACCAGAAACATCAGGTTTTCCTTCACCTCGAAGGCATCGGCGAAAAACTCGGTATGTCCCGGAAATTTAAATTCTTCGGTCTGGATGTTGTACTTGTTGATCGGGGCCGTCACGACGGCGTCGATATGGCCGGCTTTGAGGTCTTCGGTGGCCCGCTGCAGGCTGGCCAGGGCGGCCTGCCCGGCTTCGGGGGTCACTTTGCCCGGCTGGATGTCGCTGTTCTGATCGTTCCAGCAGGTGATGACGTTGGTGAATTTGTGGTTGACCTGCCCGGCGTGCTGAATCCCGTTGAGGTTCCAGTCCTTCAATTGAAGCAGGCCGCGGTATTTATTCAGGATACGCATCGACCCGTAAATGATCGGCGTACATATTTTCTGCAATCGGTTGTGTTGTAATGCTTTCAGGATCACTTCCGGTCCGATGCCGTTGTAATCGCCCAGCGTTATTCCCAGAACGAACCGGTGGTCCGGCGACTCCGGCTGACGATCGTTTTTCTTCTCTGATTGGCGCGGTTCCATCTAAGTTTGTTAGTTTCGCCCTCTGACCACAACCCGCAAAGGCGTGGTTTTTTGCGCAAGTTAATAAAACCCGACGGATGTCACAGAACCGACCTATAATCCTGATCGCCGATGAAATGCATCCCTCCCTGTTTACCATGCTCGACGGTGCAGGAGCCGCCTACCATTATGACCCCCACATTTCCCGGCTGAATCTGGTCGGGCAGATCGCCGGATACGATGGCCTGATCATTCGGAGTAAAACCACCGTCGATGAGGAGATACTGGAAAAAGCCGGCCGCCTGCGGTTCATCGGGCGGGCCGGGGCCGGCCTCGACCTGATCGACCTCCAGGCCGCCGAACGCCGGGGCATCCGGGTGTTTCACGCGGGCGAAGGGAACCGCGACGCAGTGGCCGAACACACGGTCGGGATGCTGCTCGCCCTGCTGGCTCATATCGCCAAAGCCGACCGCGAGGTGCGACGGGGTATTTGGGACCGCGAAGGCAACCGGGGCCGCGAACTGGGCCGAATGACCGTGGGCATCATCGGCTACGGAAACAACGGCCGCGCCACCGCCCGTCGGCTCAGCGGCTTCGGCTGCCGGGTGCTGTGCTACGATAAATACCTGACGCAGTACGGCGGAGCCTACGCACAGGAAGCCGAGCCGGAACAGATCATGGAGGAAGCCGACGTGCTTAGCCTCCACATTCCCCTGACCGACGAAACCCGCCTGATGGTCGACGACGCCTGGATCGGCCGGGCCGGAAAGCCGTTCTATCTGATCAATATCGCCCGGGGCGAAATCGTGTCGCTGCCGGCGCTGGTCCGGGGTCTTCAGAGCGGCAAGGTGCTGGGGGCGGGCCTGGATGTGCTGGAAAACGAAAAACTGAACAAACTGACGCCCGACCAGCAGGAGGCTTTCGATTACCTTCGGCATTCGGACCAGGTCATCCTGACGCCCCACGTGGCCGGCTGGACGCAGGAAAGTTACGTACGCATCAACGAGGTACTGGTCCGCCAGCTGAAAGAGGTCATATGAAGATTCTGATGTTTCTGCTGCTGCCCCTGCTGGCCTCCGCCCAGCCGCTGACCGAATCGCTGAACGCATACCTGCAAAAGCTGCCGCCGACGGTGCGGGTCAGTCTGGCGGTGGAATCGCTGTCCGACAGCACGGTGGGCTATTTTCATCAGGCAGACGAAGCGGTTCCTTCGGCCAGCGTCATCAAAATTCCGATTCTGATCGAGGCCATGGAGTGGGTGAAGGCCGGCCGCATCAACCCCGACGAAAACCATATTCTGCTGGATTCCGAAAAAACCGGAGGCTCGGGCATTCTGGCCACCTACCCCCACCGCACCCGGGTCTCCTACCGTGACGTCATGACCCTGATGATGACCCACAGCGACAATACCGCCACCAACCTGCTGATCGCGGAAATCGGTATGGAAGCCGTCAACGCCCGGATGCGGCAGCTGGGCCTGACCCAAAGCCGCCTGAACCGGGTCATGATGGATACGCTGGCGGCCCGTCAGGGACGGGAAAACCGGGTTTCCTGCCGGGAGATGAATCTGCTGCTGAAAAAAATCTACCGCCGTCAGGTCGCCACGCCGGCCCTCTGCGACGAAATGCTCGACATCCTGAAACGCAACGAAGACACCCTGACCATCCGGCGGTTCCTGCCCCGCTCGACGGTGATCGCCCACAAGACCGGCGGTCTTGCCTACGTCCGGGGGGATGCCGGGATCGTCTTCGCTCCCAGGCCGTTTCTGTTCACGGCCTTCGTCCAGGGAACCAACACCGGCGATGCGGAACGGATCATCGGTGAGCTGGCCGCCCTGTGTTTCAAACAGTTCCAATAAGATGAAAACCTTCGCGGAGCAGGCCATCGACTATTACGTCCATCTGAGCGAACCGGCCCGTCTGCCGCCGGGGGTCGGGGTAATGAATCCGTACCGGCAGCCGGAGGTACAGACCATCGTCCGGCAGTTTTTCGGAACCTACTTCCACGACGACCGGCCCCGGGTGTTCGTGCTGGGCATCAATCCCGGCCGGTTCGGGGCGGGCGTGACCGGCATTTCGTTCACTACCCCCCAGAACCTGAAGCGGTATTGCGGCATCGACAACGACCTGCCGCCTACCCCGGAACTGTCGAGCCGGTTCATTTACCGGATGATCGAGGCTCTGGGTGGGGCGAAGGCGTTTTACGGACGGTTTTTTCTGACCTCCCTGTTCCCGCTGGCGCTGGTGAAAGACGGCAAAAACTACAACTTCTACGACGACCGGGCCACGACCGAAGCTCTCTGGCCCACCATCACCGAAACTGTCCGCCGGCAGCTCGACTTCGGCAGCGACCGCCGGGTGGCCGTCTGTCTCGGCCGCAAAAACGAAACCTATCTCAAACGGCTGAACGACCAGCAGGGCTTCTTCGACCGGATCGAAACGCTGGACCATCCCCGGTATATCCTTCAATATAAAAGCCGCGAGGCCGACACCTACCTGGAGAAATACATCCGGACGCTGAGCGACTGGTTATAAGGCACATTCCCAAAAAACGGAAAGCCCGCCGGATGGGCGGGCTTTGCTATGGTGGAGACAGGAGATTAAGCCTTCTTGAATTCGATCGTGATCGTATCGTCTTTGCCGTCGCCGTCGATGTCGTCCATCGGAGAAGACCATTTCATGGTGCTTCCGGAGAATTCGGCATCATACACCGTCGAGGTGCCGTCGCCGTCGGTGATCGTTACCTTGTTGCCTTCGACTTTCCATTTGGAGTTGTTTCCGGCCGGGTTGTAATCATCGACATCCGCCGATTGGCATTTTGGAGAATCGACCCCGGTGACGGTACCGTTGCCGTTGAAGATAATTTTGATGTCGGTCAGACAGGCAATCATTTTGGTCCCTTCACCGCCCGGAATGGCCTGGAACAGGACAAACAGGTCGCTGGTTTTGGTCCCGTTGCCGAGGTCGATCGGCGTGCTGGTTTTCATGCCTGAAATTTTCCAGCTTCCTTCAATGGCGCTGGGTTTAACATCCGGATCGCCGTCGCCGTCGCTGTCTTTCTTACAGCCGGTAAACCATACCGACAGAGCCATCAGCATCACCAGGGTCCAGCTAAAACGGAATTGCACTACGTTCATCAGTACTGATTTTGTTTTCATTGTTGTTTACAGATTGAAGAGGTTTTTTTTTGATTTCGACTGCAAAGATGATCAGGGGGTAATTAATTAATGCAAGGTCCTTGAGCGAACGGTCGGCGGTTTGAGCAAACGGTAACTTCCTTTCCCTTAACTTGCCGCTCGTATCGGAAAACATTTACTCCGTGTAGCCCTGAGAAAGTCCATGTAACTCTGTTTTTTCTCCATGCTGCCGAAATATAATTTTGAAGTATTCAAATCAAACGAAAACTGAGGTACCCAGACATCTCCTATGCTGATAACGACTACCCCCAACATTGAAGGCAAACAGATCGTACAGTACATTGGCCTCGCCAACGGAGAAGCCATCATCGGCTCCAATCTGATCAAGGACTTCTTCGCTACCGTGCGCGACGTAGTGGGCGGGCGGTCGGCCGCGTATGAACAGGCCCTGCGGGAAGCGAAAAGTATTGCGCTCAAGGAAATGACCGAACAGGCCATGCGTCTGGGGGCCAATGCCATCATCGGCGTGGATCTCGACTACCAGACCATCGGAGGAAACGGCGGTCTGCTGATGGTCAGCGCCAACGGGACGGCGGTGATCGTTGAATGAAAAAAGGGGATGAGAGCGATCTCATCCCCTTTTTTCATATGGATCTATCTTATTTTCCCAGGGGAATGATGTAGCCCACCGAGACCGTTCCGATCATCGGATTGACGTAATCGGCCGGCGTTTTCTCTGCGTTCGTTCCCAGACCGTAGTTAAACCGGCCTTCGATCAGCAGGGAGCCGGGTCCGAGGGGCAGGGAAGCTCCGATTCCGCCCGTGGCGCCGTATTCCAGCCGCCCGTCGACGTTCTTATAATCATCCTTTTCGGTCTGGCTCTCCCCGGCATACTTCATCTTCAGCTGCCCGTTCAGCCCGTAGCTGATATACGGCCCGGCGTTGACGAAAACCCTGGCTTTCCGCCCGAACGACAGCTTCAGCAGCAGCGGCACTTCCACCGCGTTGGCATCCATCTGCAATTCAAACTTTTCGCCCTGCACACTGGCCGCATATTTGACCGTCCGGCGCGTATACAGAATCTCCGGCTGAACCGAGAAGACCGAGCTGAAACCGTAGTTCACAATAACGCCCGCCGTGAAACCGGGGACCGTTTCTTCCTTCAGATCAACTTCTTCAAAGCTGGCGACCGACTCATTCAGGATCAGGTTGGCACCGCCCCGCAGACCGACGGAAAGGCCCTTGCCGGATGCCGAGCCGGAGGCTGCCGGACGAGTCGGTTTCTCGGGACGTGCCGGTTTCTCGGCCCGGGCCGTCGCGTTCTTTTTGCCGGCCGCCGGTTTGGTGGTGGTCGTCGCGGAGGTCGTGGGGGCTTCAGCGGCCGGGGTCGTGGTCTGCTGGGCTACGACGGTTTCGGTAGCGGGAGCAGCCGCCGGTGTTGGGGCCGGAGTGGCGGCCGCTACGGTCGGTTTCGCAACCGGTTTTTTGGCCGCCGTGACGGGCTTTTTGGCCGCGGTCGTCGCCGGTTTCGGTTTGGCGGCCGTTGTGGTTGCGGTAGTTTTGGCGGTAGTGGTAGCCGGTTTGGCCGGGGCGGTTTTCGGTTTCGTGGTCTGAGCCTGAACGGTCAGCCCGGCGGCCACCAGACAGAGGGTGAAAAAGGTAGATTTCATCGCTTGTTCCAATTAGTATTTGTTGTTTTACTGTTGCCGCAAAATTAGAGCGCGGCAGCATCCGGCCCAAGCGCGAAACTACGTGATTTGGATCGGGTAGTTTCCCGTATTATTCCATAAAGAAGGCCCTTCAACATTCATTATTCCATATTCATTATTCGATATTCACTATTTCAACACGCCATCCGCCAAAAACGAAAAATTCGTTATTCCGTATTCATCATCCGATCTTCGACATTCTCCACAGTCGGAAAAATCGAAAAATGAATGATGAATACGGAATAACGAACTTTGAAGGGGCCTCCCGAAAGTTGAGGATGCGGAGAATCAGAAACGATCCTCGTCGTCATCGTCTTCCTCCCCGAAGCGGTTGCCGGGGCTGAACATGCTGCCGAGCAGGTCCTTGAACTGCTGGCCGGTATCCAGGGCTTTTTTACCGACGAGCGAATGTTCGGCCAGGCCGTGCAGGGCGAATTCCATCATGAAGAGTTTCTCCTGGCGGCTTAGTCTCGGGTGCAGTGAATCGACCAGATCATCCAGGCCGTCGATGGACCGCAGGCGATTTTCGTATTCCCGGGTCGGCAGGTCGTTCAGGAATTCCATGATGTTGCCGTCGCCGAACCAGTCCGTCACTTTTTTATAAGGGTTTCCGCCTTTCTGCTTCTTGGCCTTCTCCGGGTTGGGGAAGTAGTTGAGAAACTGAGTCCGGATGGCTTTCCCGATCAGGTTCTGCGCCACGATGACCGGCCCTTCCACTTCGCCTTCATAGACCAGCTCCACCTTTCCGCAGATGGCCGGCACGACCCCGTAGAGGTCCGTGATGCGCACGTAGGTTTCGCGCTCGGCATTCAGGAGCGCCCGGCGTTCGGCCGCGGACAGCAGGTTTTCGTAGGCCGAGATGGTCAGACGGGCCGACACCCCGCTCTTGGAATCGACATATTCACTCTCGCGGGCTTCAAGGGCCACCTGTTCGATGAGGTCGGCGATGAGGTCGTTGGTCTTCACCAGTCCTTTCTGTTCGGTCTTGATGATGGCCTCTTGCTGGGTGATCTTCTTGCCGATTTCGAGCGACTTCGGATAGTGCGTCACGATCTGGCTGTCGATCCGGTCTTTCAGCGGGGTCACGATGCTGCCCCGGTTCGTATAATCTTCCGGGTTGGCCGTAAATACGAACTGGATGTCGAGCGGCAGGCGGAGCTTGAAGCCCCGGATCTGAATGTCGCCTTCCTGCAGGATGTTGAACAGCGACACCTGAATCCGGGCCTGTAAATCCGGCAGTTCGTTGATGACGAAAATACACCGGTGCGACCGCGGAATCAGGCCGAAGTGAATGGTCCGTTCGTCGGAATAGGGCAGTTTCAGCGTGGCGGCCTTGATGGGGTCCACGTCGCCGATGAGGTCGGCCACCGAGACGTCAGGGGTGGCCAGTTTTTCGGTATAGCGGTCGTCGCGGTGCATCCAGGCGACGGGCGTGTCGTCGCCCTTTTCGGCGATCTGGTCATGGGCGTAGCGCGACAGCGGCTGCATGGGGTCGTCGTTCAGTTCGGACCCGGCCACGACCGGAATGTATTCGTCCAGCAGGTTGATCATCAGGCGGGCAATCCGGGTTTTGGCCTGCCCGCGCAGACCCAGCAGGTTTATGTGGTGCATGGAAAGGATGGCCCGTTCCACGTCCGGAATGACGGTATCTTCATACCCCCAGATACCCGGAAACACCACTTCCTTCTCCCGGATCTTTTCGATCAGGTTTTCGCGAAGCTCCTGTTTGATGGTCCGGGGGCGGTACCCGGCGGCTTTCAGTTCGCCGAGGGTTTTGATTTTCAGCAACTCCTTACTCTTCAGGGATGAATAGCTCATGAAATGAATTACTTGCGTAGGTAATGGTAGTAGTTATTTAATATTCTTCCGGCGGTTGCGCTGGAAGTCCTCGAACATCATATTGCCCAGCCCCTGCAGGCTGCTGTAATAGGCCCGCCCGTTGTTCACCTTGGTAAACTCGTGCACGAACTGCTTCAGGTAGGGGTCGGTGGCGATCATGAAGGTCGTAATGGGAATGTCGAGACGACGGCACTGGGCCGCCAGCGTCAGCGTTTTGGAGACGATTTTCCGATCCAGCCCGAAGCTGTTTTTGTAATACCGGATGCCTTCTTTCAGACAGGTCGGCTTTCCGTCGGTGATCATGAAAATCTGCTTGTTCTTGTTCTTCCGACGGCGCAGCAGGTCCATCGCCAGTTCCAGCCCGGCCACGGTATTGGTATGGTACGGCCCGACCTCCAGATACGGCAGGTCCTTCACCTGAATCTGCCAGGCGTCGTTTCCGAATACGATGATGTCGAGGGTATCTTTCGGGTATTTCTGCTTGACGAGTTCGACCAGGGCCATCGCCACCTTTTTGGCGGGCGTAATGCGGTCTTCTCCGTACAAGATCATGGAGTGGCTGACGTCGATCATCAGCACCGTGGAGGTCTGGGTTTTCTGTTCCTTTTCGACCACCTCCAGATCGCGCTCCATGAGCGTAAACTCCTCTACTCCGCTGTTGATCTGGGCGTTACGGATCGACTCGGTCATCGAAATCTGTTCGAGGGTGTCGCCGAACTGGAAATCGCGCAGGTCGCTGGAGAGTTCGTCTCCGGCGCCTGAATACGGCGTGTGGTGATTCCCGCCGGATTTGGACCGCTTCAGTTTTCCGAATATCTCCTCCAGGGCCGACCGCCGGATGGTCTGTTCACTTTTGGCCGTCATCGCGAGCGTTCCCTCTTCGTTCTGCTCGGTCAGATAGCCCTTTTCTTTCATCTCATCGACAAAATTGCCGATGCCGTACTTGTCGTCGGTGAGGCCGTAGCGCCGGTCGAGTTCATTGAGGTAGGCCAGCGCCTGCTCGACATTGCCGGACGTCATCAGCAGCAATTGCTGGAAGATATTCAGCAGCTGATCAAATTTTCCGCCCTCTTTCTGCTCGGGCGGGATATATTCGGAAAATTCAAATCCTTTCATACGATGGCGGTCCGTGACTGGTGGTCAGTTGTTGGGAAAACAGCAGGTTCAGCGTATTTGTTCGGCCCGGCGGGTGGAACGGCAATGAATCGGCTTATTAAATTTATAAAATAAAAATCATTCCTCCACCCCGCCTGCATTTTCCCTATATTTGCGGTTCCTCACCCTTCATCCAACAACGACAGAAATAGTTGATTGACAAAACTTCTTTGTTTTGTCCGAGTGAAATCAGAATTCCCACTGTATGAATGTTTTGAAGTTCGGCGGAACGTCCGTAGGGTCAGTAGAAAGCATCAGGCAAGTCATCCGCATTATCGAAAACCACCGGCAGAACGGCGACACCCTCGGGGCGGTCGTGCTGTCGGCCATGGGGGGAGTCACCAATCAGCTGATCGAGATCGGCCAGATGGCGGCCGAGGGCAATACCGATTACCTCGAACTGGTCCGGCGGATCGAAGACCGGCATTTCAACGTCATCAAGGGGCTGATTCCGGTCAAAGAGCAGAGCAAGGTGTTTGCCACGGTCCGGGGAACGGTCAACGAACTGGAAGACCTGCTGCGGGGGGTGTCCCTGATCCGGGAGCTTTCCGTCCGGACGATGGACCTGATCATGAGCTTCGGCGAACGGATGTCCTGCCTGGTCGTCAGCGAATGCCTGAAAAGCCGGGGCATTCCGGCCCGGTTCTGCGACGCCCGCGGACTCATCAAAACCGATGCCCAGTTCAGCATGGCCGAGGTCGACTATCCGACGACCAATTCGTTGATTCAGGATTATTTTTCCGCGATCGGCACCGACCTCCCCATCGTGACGGGCTTCATCGGATCGACGCCTAAAAACGAGACCACGACCCTCGGACGGGGCGGTTCGGACTATACGGCCTCGATTCTGGGCGCGGCCCTCAACGCCGGCGTCATCGACATCTGGACGGACGTCGACGGCATGATGACCGCCGACCCCCGCAAGGTGCCGAACGCCTTCAACATCCCGACGATCACCTATGCCGAAGCAATGGAACTCAGCCACTTCGGTGCCAAGGTGATCTACCCGCCGAGCCTCCAGCCGGCCTTTGCGAAGAACATCCCCCTCCGGATCCTGAATACCTTCAACCCGGACCACGAGGGCACCGTCATCAGCCGCACCGCCGACCGGCGCGACTACACGATCACCGGTATTTCGTCCATCGACGACATCGTTCTGGTGAACGTCCAGGGCAGCGGGATGATCGGGGTGGCCGGGGTGTCGGCCAAGCTGTTCAGCACGCTGGCGCACTATAAAATCAGCGTCATCCTGATCTCGCAGGCTTCGTCCGAACATTCCATCTGTTTCGCCATCGACCCCCGCAACGCCGACCATGTCCGGGATATTCTGGAAGCCGAGTTCGCTTCGGAAATCGAACACGCCCACATTGACAACATCAGCATCGAACGCGACCTGTCGATCATCGCCATCGTGGGCGAGGGCATGAAGAAAAGCTCCGGGATTGCCGGAAAGCTGTTTTCGGTACTCGGCAAAAACGGGGTCAACATCGTGGCGGTGGCCCAGGGTTCCTCGGAGATCAACATTTCGGTGGTGATCAACCGGAACAACCTCTCGAAGGCGCTCAACGCGATTCATAACGTCTTTTTCCAGTCGGAAGCCCGCATCCTGAACCTGTATCTGGTCGGTACGGGCCTGATCGGCCGGACGCTGTTGCAGCAGATTCAGTCGCAGTATGAATTTCTCCGGAACGAAAAGCTGCTGCGGGTTTGTCTGGTCGGGGTCGCCAATACCAAAAAGATGCTGCTCGACCCGAAGGGCATCGATCTCGACAAATGGCAGGAACGGGTGCTGACCGAGGGCGTCACCACGTCCGTGTCCGCCTTTGTGGAGCAGATCAAGTATTACAACCTGCCGAACAGCGTTTTTATCGACTGCACGGCCGACAAGGATATTCCCCTTTTTTACGAACCGCTGCTGAATGCGAACGTGTCGGTCGTAACCCCGAACAAGGTCGCCAACTCCGGTCCGTATGAGGAATACCGCCGGCTCCAGCGGACGGCCGTCCGGCGGGGCGTAAAATTCCTGTATGAGACCAACGTGGGCGCCGGCCTGCCGGTAATCAACACCCTGCAGGGCCTGATGACCTCCGGGGACCGGTTCCTGAAGATCGAGGCCATCCTCTCCGGCACGCTCTCCTACATCTTCAACACCTTCCAGCCCGGCGTCTCGTTTGCGTCGGTGGTGCGGGAGGCCAAGGAAAAAGGCTTTACCGAACCCGACCCCCGCGAAGACCTGAGCGGCATGGACGTGGCCCGGAAAATTCTGATTCTGGCCCGCGAAGCCGGTTTTCCTCTGGAGCCGTCCGATGTGACGATCCGGCCCCTGCTGCCCGAAAGCTGCATGCAGGCGCCGACCATCCCGGCTTTTTTCGAAGAACTGGAGCGCAATAACGATTTTTTTGAGAACCTGCTGGGTACGGCCGAAAACCGCAACGAAAAACTGCGCTATGTGGCCTCCCTGGAAAACGGCAAGGCGGTGATCGAACTGCGGCCGGTCGGGCTCGACCACCCGTTCTACTTCCTGTCCGGTGCCGACAACATCATCTCGTTCACGACGGAGCGGTATAAGGAGCGGCCGCTGGTGATCAAAGGCCCCGGTGCCGGTGCCGAAGTGACCGCGACGGGCGTTTTCGCCGACATGGTCAGCATCGGTAGTTATCTGGCCTGAACCGAGGCTACTTTATAAATCCTCAGGTTTTAGTCCGGTTTTTCGGGCAATTTTAGAGAGCATTACCGGCCCGATTTCGTCACCATCGTGGAAAGCAAAAACGTAATCGGGCCAATCGGAGCGTTCCAGGATTCGATGAGAACCACTTTGACGTTTTATTCGCCAACCAATCGTTAACAAGGCAGACAATACCAATCGGGCTTTGGTCAAAGGCCATCGGAGCATCAGACAGCAAGTGAAAAAAGAGGTGATAAATCAGGAACAGACTCTCCATTTTCAAGTCGTTCTGCAATGACTCTCAGGGCGAGGGCTTCCACTAAGGTAATGGCCTGTTCGCGCGTTTTGCCATAAGCGAGAACACCGGGCAACTCCCCTATTTCGGCAATCCAGCGCCCGTCATCTTCCCGATCAAGCTCAATGGTATAGTTCATAGGCCGAAAACGAGGCTCACATTTGTCTATCTAAATGACAAAACAATTGAAAAATCGGCAATAAACCACTAAAATTGTCCCTCTTTTTAGCTTGTCCTGTGGATTCGATCAAAGTCTTTGCCCCCGCCACCGTAGCCAACGTCGCCTGCGGATTCGATATTTTCGGTTTCGCCGTCGACAGTCCCGGCGACGAACTCATCGTTCGGAAAAGCAGCCAGCCGGGTGTGCGGATCAAAGCCATCGTCGGGGATGAAGGCCGTCTGCCGCGTCAGGCCGAACGAAACACGGCCGGCATCGCCATCCAGTCGTTTCTCCAGCACATCGGTTCGGAGCAGGGCATCGAGATGATCCTGCACAAAAAAATGCCGCTCGGCAGCGGTCTGGGCTCCAGTGCGGCCAGTGCCGTTGCCGGGGTGTTCGCCATCAATGAACTGCTCGGCCGTCCGCTGAAGAAAATCGACCTGCTGCCTTTCGCCATGGAGGGCGAGCGGCTGGCCTGCGGCTCGGCCCACGCCGACAACGTGGCCCCCTCCCTCATGGGCGGCTTCGTCGTCATCCGTAGCTACAACCCGCTGGATATCATCACCATCGACACGCCCAACCAGTTGTACGCCACCATCGTTCACCCGGACATCGAAGTCAATACGAAGGACGCCCGCTTCATTCTGAAGAACGAGGTGTCGATGAAAAACACCATCACCCAGATGGGGAACGTCGCCGGGCTGATCGCCGGGCTGATGAAACCCGACTACGACCTCATCGGCCGGTCGATGGTCGATGTGATCATAGAGCCCATCCGCGCCATTCTCATTCCCGAATTCAACCAGGTCAAACAGGCGGCTCTCGACGCCGGTGCGCTGGGTTGCAGCATTTCCGGCTCCGGCCCCTCGATGTTCGCCCTGAGCGGTGACCCGGACACCGCCCGGAGAGTCGGCAAAAGTATGCAGGCCGCCTTCTCGGCCGTCGGCATTGCCAGCGAAGCCTACGTTTCCGGCATCAATCAGGAAGGCCCCCGCGTCATCGAGTAGCCCGAAAAACGGAACAATATTTGTATAGCCAATTAATTAGTGAATTGCCCTGCGGAACATTAAGGGTATTTTACTAAGTAATCGGCTATTGCCTTATTATCAGGAGTCTATCCACATAATAAATATTGAGGCCTGTTAGTAAGTAAATCAACCGGATTGACCGGGAACTTCAGTTAATTTAAACTACGACTCACCGTGCTCTTCTGAAACGTGTATTTTTTTTAACCCTCCTGCATGAGAGCACTGTTACTGCTGATTTTCTGCCCACTTATTTTGAGAGGGCAACCCACTATAGAAACCCGCCCGACCCGGCTGTTTGCGGAACTGGGCGGCTTTTACTCTACCTCCGGCCACACCCCCTTCTGGCTGCGGGCCAACCAGTTCGGCATCGTTCCCGGTAAAGCCCCATACGCCACGATGCGGGTCGGTATTCGGCAGGACTATCGCTATTACCCCGTTTCCGACTCCGCCCCTTCCCGTCGGGCCGACCTGTTCGGATGGGGATATGGCGTGGAAGCCGTCGGAAACGTCGGCCCGGCCGGCCAGACGCAGGTCATTCTGCCGGAAATCTACGTCCGGGCAAAATTCTCTATTTTCGAGGTGATGGGCGGCCGTCGGCGCGAAATTGCCGGCCTGGTGGATTCGACGCTGAGTTCGGGATCCTACAGCTGGTCGGGCAACTCGCTGCCGGTTCCGAAGATCCAGATTTCACTGCCTGACTATACGCCGATCGGTTTTACAAAAGGAATCCTCTCCTTCCGGGGCAATTTTGCCCACGGCTGGTTCGAGGGCGACCGCTTCGTCCGGAATTCCTACCTGCACCAGAAATCCCTGTACGGCCGGTTGGGCAAACCGAACTGGCCGATCAAGCTGTACGGCGGTTTCAACCACCAGGTCATGTGGGGCGGCCGGACCGACCAGCTCACGGAAGGGCTGGCGAAAAACGGCCGGCTTCCGTCCCGATTGCAGGATTTTGCCTATGTCGTCGTGGGGAACAGTCTCGGTCGAATCCTGAACGTCGATACCACCCGCTACAGTACGTTCGACCGGGAAAACCGGGTAGGGAACCACCTCGGCACCCTCGACCTCGGGATGGAAATCAGTACGAAGAAGTTTTCCATCCTTCTGTACCGCCAGTCTTTATATGAGGACGGTTCGCTGTTTTATTTCACTAATTTCGACAGCGGCCTCCAGGGCCTTAACTACCAGAAGATGAAACCGGCCCTGGAAGACGGCCTGAACGGGATTCGCTACCGGAATCTGAATCCGGCCCGGACAGGATTCCGCATCACGGGGGCGGCCCTCGAATTTCTCTTCACCAAAAGCCAGGGGGGCGGAACGTTCAACGGTGCCGTTCGCGGCCGCGACAACTATTTCAACCACGCCCAGTTCCGGGACGGATGGTCGTATTTGGGCCGGGGCATCGGCACGCCGTTCATCACCCCGCTGACGGAGGTGCGCCAGGGCCTGTCCAGTTACGGCTATTTTGCCAACAACAGGGTTCGGGTCTATCACGCGGGGATTCAGGGCGCCTTTGCCAAAAACTGCGTCTTCCGGGCCAAATTCTCCTATAGCGAAAACTATGGAACCTACGATCAGCCCTTCCCGAAAATGATGCCGCAGTTTTCTTCCATGGTATCGTTCGAAATACCCGTGGAGCCGAGCGGCTACCTGATCACGGTCTCGGCGGCCGCCGACCAGGGCGACCTGCTGCCGAGGAGCCAGGCGGTATTCGCCGGCGTGCGAAAAACCTGGGATTTCTACAAATACCGGGTCCGACAGTAAGCGGCCCGCTCAGTCTTCCGGAAACGGGATGAAGATAAACCCTGCGAACTCGCCGTCGACTACAAACAGACAGCAGTATTCGTCCGGGTTTTTATAATTTTCCCTGAACAGATCGACGGACTCGGCCCCAACGAGCCGGCGCTGAACGAATTCGTCGAGCAGCGAAGCCCGGTAACTCCATTCGTTATCGGCCAGTTCCTTCGCGCCGAGGAACAGCTGGCCGATGTCCACGTCTTTCCGGGAGGCCACAAAAATCGGATTTTCGGTAAAGCCGCGTTTGCGGATCTGGTAGGACGCTTCCCGTAGAACCTCGGCCACCTTCACGAAGTCGCCGGAAACGGCACTCATCAGCTTCCGGTTGAGGTCCGGCGAGTTGGCGTCGTCCAGGATGGTATTTTCATTGCTGTGATGAATCATGGCGTGTTATATTCTGGCGGCCAGCAGGAGCGTCAGGTCCTTGTACCGCATATTGTACTTCTTTGCGATATAGGCGTTGGTCAGCAGCCCGTTATGGCTGTATACGCCTTTCATGAACCAGCGGTTGGCAAACATCATCTCCTCGATGCCGCCGATGGTCCCTGTCTGTAACAGGAAAGGCAGAAAAATGTTGCTGAGCGCGAGGCTGGCGGTGTGGGCCACCCGGGAAGCGATGTTGGGTACGCAGTAATGCAGGACGTCGTGCACCTTATACACCGGATTTTTGTGGGTGGTCATCCGGGAAGTTTCGAAGTTGCCGCCCTGATCGATGGACACGTCGATGATGACCGCGTCGAGCTTCATGTGCGAGATCATTTCCTCGGTTACGACCACCGGGCTGATGCCGTCCTCGGCCCGCATGGCGCCGATCACCACGTCGGCCCGCTGAATGGCTTCCGAGAGCGTGTCGGTTTCGATGATCGAGGTGTAGATGTGCTGCCCGATGGCGTATTTCAGCCGCTGGAGTTTGTAGATGTGCTTGTCGAAGATCTTGATTTCCGCCCCCAGGCCCAGGGCGGTCCGGGCGGCATACTCGGCCACGGTTCCGGCACCGAGGATGACCACTTTGGTCGGCGGCACGCCCGTAATACCACCGAGGATAACGCCCCGGCCATTGTTGGCGCTGCTCAGGTATTCACCGGCGATCAGCATGACGGTGCTGCCGGCAATCTCGCTCATGGCCCGGATGACGGGCAGTCCGCCGACCCGGTCCTCGATGTATTCGTAACCCAGGGCGGTGATCTTGCGGGCGTTCAGCCGCTCGAAATAATCCCGGCCGTGGTTGGGCAGGTTCACCGCCGAAATCAGCGTACTGCCGTTTTTAATATAATCGAACTCCCGGTCGACCAGCGGCTCTACCTTCAGAATCAGGTTGGCGTTGTACACCTCCTTCGTGGAGGGAACCACCTGCGCACCGGCCTCGCTATAGTCCCGGTCGGAAAATTTTGCTCCTTCCCCGGCTCCTTTTTCCACCAGCACCTCATGCCCATTCCGCACCAGGATGGCGACGGCCTCGGGTGTCAGGGCGATCCGGTTTTCCTGAAGGGAAACTTCTTTCGGCAGGCCGATCATCAGACTGCCTTTCTGCTTCCTGACGGCTGCGGGAGACTCCTGCGGATACAGGGCTGTTTGCTTTGCTAATTCTTCAAATCCAGTCACCATACACGGGGATGTATGATTACGAACTTCCTGAGGGAGAACGAAGGAACCGGTGCTACCCGATTACGCCCCTTCCCGTTCCCCGACCGGCGTCCGCAAATCAATCGGTTTCAATCACTCGTTGATCGCCTTCTACCCGAAGGCGTACTGTCCAGGCATCGGGTGGTAATAATCCGGCAATTCGCTCGGGCCATTCGATAAAACACCGGTCGCCGGAGTCAATGTATTCCTCCAGGCCGCTGTCCAGTGCTTCCGTTTCACTGCGAAGCCGGTAACAGTCAAAATGATAAACGGGTTCACCCTCAGGGGTGACATATTCGTTGACAATCGAAAAGGTCGGGCTTTGAACCGTGCCGGTCACACCCATCCGGCGGCACAGCGCCTTGATGAGCGTGGTTTTTCCCGCTCCCATTTCTCCTTCGAAGAGCCAGACGGAACGGGTTCCGCCCGCTTCGAGCAGCCGATCGGCAATCGTATCCAGCTCATTCAGGTTACGGACGGGTAAGATCATTCGGCAGCATCGGTTCTGAAGTTCAAAGATAGCATTTTTCTCGGTCGTGATGAGTCGGTTCCGGGCGTTGAAGTTCTCCGCATTTTTATTCATCTTCGGCCGTCATTTCATTTTCCTCAACTCTATGCCCCGTACGATTCAGGTAGGCCTCATCGGCTTCGGTCTTTCCGGCCGGTATTTCCACGCACCGTTCCTGACGGTCAACCCGCATTTCAAACTGGCGAAAGTCGTCGAACGAAACCGAAACGAGGCCGAAGCCTTCGACCCCTCCATCAAAACCGTTCGCAGCCACGAAGACCTGCTCGGCGATCCGGGCCTCGACCTCATCATCGTCGGAACGCCCAACGATACCCACTACCCCTACGCCAAAGCCGCCCTCGAAGCCGGTAAGCACGTGCTGATCGAAAAGCCGTTCGCCAATACCGCCGGGCAGGCCCGGGAACTGCTCGACCTGGCCCGCGATCAAGGGCTGGTGGCGATTCCCTACCAGAACCGGCGGTATGACGCCGACTTTCTGACCATCCGGAAACTGCTTCAGGACAACCGGCTCGGCGACGTGGTCGAGTTCGAAGCCCATTTCGACCGCTACCGGCCCGACGTGCTCAACAACTGGAAAGACCAGGACCCCGAGGGCGGTGGAAATCTGCTCAACCTCGGCCCCCACCTGATCGACCAGGCGGTTTGCCTCTTCGGCATCCCCGAGGCCGTGCAGGGCGAAGTCCGGACCATCCGCAAAGGAGCCAAACTGGACGATTATTTCGACATCCGGCTGTTTTATCCCGACAAACGGGTTCTCCTGAAATCCTCGATGCTGGCTCCGGACAACAGCCTCCGCTACGTCATCCACGGCACCCGGGGCTCCTTCGTCAAGCACGGACTCGACATTCAGGAAGAAACGCAGCGGAAAAACATCCTGCCGGACACCCCCGACTGGGGCCGCGAGCCGGAAAGCCAGTACGGCACGCTCACCACCGCCGACGGCCGGACCACCCTTCCGAGCGAAGCCGGGAACTACCACCATTTCTACGATAATCTGTACGCGGCCATCGTGGGAGAAAAGCCGCAGGAAGTGACTCCTGAGCAAATCCACGCCGTCATCCGCATCATGGATCTGGCCTGGGAAAGCACCCGGGAGCGGAAGGTGATGGCCTTTTAGGCAGGCTGAAAAAAGCCAATAAAAGCCGGGAGGCTGTCCTTCGCGGAAGATCATTCCAGCGAAGGACAGCCTCCCGGCTTTTTTACTATATCCGGCTTTCTCAGTAGCCCGGATTCTGCGTCAGCGTCGGTTTTCCGTTTTTCTGGCTGTTCAGGATTTCCTGCAGCGGGATCGGGAAATATTCGTGCTTGCCTTTCACGAAGGTAACGCCCGTCAGATAAGCCCGTTTTTTGGCTTCGGCGGCATAATAGGCGTTCAGCACCTGATCGGCGATGCCCCAGCGCACCAGGTCGAACCGGCGGTGGCCTTCCATCGCGAATTCGAGCCGCTGTTCGAACTGTACGGCTTTGCGGGCCAGCGCCCGGTCGGTCCAGGGCGTCGCGTATTCCCTGATCACGTAGTTGGCGGCCGGTTTGCCGTCGGCCGTCTTGACGAAACCGTCCGGGTTGGCCGCCCGGCGACGGATCTGGTTGACGTAACCCCGGGCTTTCTCCAGATCACCGATTTCCGCTTCGATCTCGGCCAGCCACAGCAGCACGTGCGAATACCGGATCATGCGGTAGTTATTGGCGTTCAGACGGGGGTTGCTGGCGAAGGTGTTCGTTCCGACATCCGAACGGTACATCAGGTGCTTCTTCGGCGAATACGGGCCGCCGTACGCCTGGTCGCGGACGTAGACTTTCCCCGGATGGACGCCCCAGTCCAGGAACGGAATGCCCCGGCGGCCGACCGTCCAGTCCAGACGCGGGTCCACCTGGCCTTCATACGGCGTAAAGGGAGCCGTCGACTCGATGCCCTGGTCGCTTTTCACGTCCTCTTTGTTGAAGTCGTCGAGCAGCGGCAGCCCGTTGGCGTCGGTTTTAAAGGCATTGACCAGGTTCTGGGACGGCTGGAAGAAGCCGCAGCAGGTAGTCACCCCGCCCCCGCCGTACGGGTAGTTCAGTGTCGAACCGATGTTGCCGTTTTCCCCGCCGGATGCTCCGTCGTTCACCGAATACTGAATCTCGAAGATCGACTCGTTGTTGTTGTTGGTGGCCGTGCGGAAGTTGTCGTGATAGTTCGTCATCAGGCGGTATTGCCCGCTGGCGACGATGGCCTCCAGGAGGGTTTTGGCCTCGGCAAACTTCTTCTGGTACAGATACGCCTTCGCCAGCGTGGCTCCGGCGGCCCATTTGGTCGGGCGGCCTTTCTGCGACTGGGTCGTGGGCAGAGCATCGTAAGCGGCCTGAAGGTCGGCGTTGATCTTCGTCCAGATGTCCTCCGTGTTGGTCAGCTTGGTGCTTTCCAGATCGTTCGGGTTGTAAATCTTCTCGTCGATGTACGGCACGTTGTTGTACATCTTTTTCAGCTCGAAGTGATAATGTCCGCGCAGGAACCGGGCCTCGGCCGTGATCTGCTTTACTTCAGCTTCGGTCAGGTCCTTGGCGAGCGGCAGCGTCTGAAGCACGTCGTTGGCCCGGGCGATGCCGTCGTACATCCCCCGCCATTTCCCGCGGAAATAGATGTTGTCCGACTGAATGTTGCCCTGTTCGATGAGCGAGATGGGCGGCTGGTCACCGGCGATGGTACCCTTGTAGGCGTCGTCGGAAGCCACGCTCCCGTACACCCAGTTGTCGGCCCCGACCTGATAGGAGCGGTAGGCGCCTTCCGGCGTCGCCCAGCCGTCGAGAAGCGAATAGGCCCCGATCAGCAGCGCGTTCACCCCGGCCTTGTTCTGCAGGGCGGAGTTGGCAAGGGCCGCCTTCGGCTGCACGTCCAGAAACTTGTCCGAGCAGGAGGTAGCGACAAGGCTACCGGCGACAAATACGGCAATGGTTATCTTTTTCATGGAGTTTCTTCAAAAAAGTCTTTCAGGTTAAAAGCTCAGGTTCAGACCAACCAGCAGCGATTTTGCCACCGGATAGGCGCCACCGTCCACCCCGATCTGACGATCGTTCCCGGCCGTATACGACCGCAGGTTGATTTCGGGGTCCATGCCGGAGTATTTCGTGATCGTGGCGAGGTTCTGGGCCTGAATATACACTGCCGACTGGCCGAGGCCGAGTTTGGAAAGCAGGCTGGTCGGCAGGCTGTAGGTCAGCTGGATATTCTTGAACCGGAAATACGATCCGTTTTCGATGTAATAGGTCGAGGGCTGGATGCTGACCTGGTCGCTCGACCGCAGCTGCGGCAGGATGGCGTCGGTTTTGCCCGGCCGCCAGGAGTCGTACAGCATCCGGGTGCTGCGGTTCCCGGCAAAAGTCGGGAAGTCCGTCCAGTACTTGGTATAGTTGAAGATATCGTTCCCCTGTACGCCCTGTCCGAAGATCGTCAGCCCGAAGTTCTTGTAGTTGACGCTCAGGTTGACCCCGTAGTTGAAGCTCGGGTGCGGGTTGCCGATGATGCTCAGGTCTTTGGTGTCGACCTTGCCGTCGCCGTTCACATCCCGGAACTTGAACCGGCCCGCCTTGTTTTCAGCAGCCGCATTCCCAAACTGAACCGGGTGTTTGGCCGCTTCTTCATCCGACTGGAAAATACCGTCGATGATGTAGCCGAAGAACGACGAGATCGGGTAGCCCTGCTGGGTGACGACGAAGTTCTGAATCCGTTCGTCGTTGATGCCGAAATACTGCGTGGCCGGGTCGCCGGTGGTCCGGACGACGGTGTTCCGGTACGTGCCGAAGTTGACGCCCACGTTGTAGGTCAGCCCCTGCATCACCTGGCCGTGGTAGTTCAGGCCGAGGTCGACGCCCCGGTTCCGCATCTCCCCGATGTTCTGGAACGGCGCCGTAGCGACCCCCTGCGTCAGCGGCACCTGCACCGGGAAGAGCATGTCCGTCGTAGTGCGGGTGTACCAGTCGAAGGAGAGGTCCAGCTTGTTCTTGAACAGAACGGCATCCAGACCGATATTGGTGCTGGTGGTCGTCTCCCACTTGGCTTTGGCGTTCCCGAACTGAGTCAGTTCATAGCCCGGCACGGCGGAGGTCCGGGTGCCGTTGATGTCGTAGAACGACGTGATCGGGTTCGTGCTGAACTGGGTGTAGGGGTTGTAGTTCCCGATTTCCTGGTTCCCGGTCTGGCCCCAGCCGATCCGCAGTTTCAGGTCGTCGACCCAGGTAACCGGCTGCATGAAGGCTTCTTTCGAAATCCGCCAGCCTGCACTCACGGCCGGGAAATAGGCCACGCGGAAGTCTTTGGCGAAGCGAGAAGACCGGTCGCGACGGACGGTCAGGTCGAGCAGGTAGCGGTCGGTGAAGGCGTAGTTCACTTTCCCGAACTCGGAAGCCAGCCGCCAGTTGGAAGCCGTCCCGTTGTTGGTCTGCACCCCCGTTCCGGCGCTCAGGAAGCGGTTGTCCAGATCGTCGACGGCAAAGTTGGTCCGGCTGGCATCGAACGACTCGAAATAGTTCTTGATGGCCTCCGTCCCGACGATCACGTTCAGGCGGTGGTCATTGCCCAGCGACACGTTGTAGGTCAGCGTGTTGTACCAGGTCCAGGTCCACTCGTAGCTGTTGTTGGTCTGGAGGCTGTTCGAACCGCGCGATTCCGGCGACTCGATGTCCCGCAGCGTGTAGTTCTTGAAGTTGTACAGGTTATAATCGATCCCGAAGCTGGTACGGGCCGTCAGGTTCTTCAGAAGGTCGACCTCCCCGAAGGCATTCCCGAACAGGCGGACTTCCTTCTGGATATTGTCTTTATTCCGCCACAGGTCGGCCACCGGGTTCCGGGCATTGTCGAGGTCACCCCCGCGGGCGCCGGCGTAGTAGCCGGAAACGTCGAAGACCGGGATGATCGGCTGAATCCGGTAGGCGAAGGAGATCGGGTTGCTTTCGTTGCTGTTCCCGTTCGGCTGGCCGAGCCGCTCACCGTAGGCTACCTGGAAGTTCTGACCCAGCCGCACGCGCTTGTTGACGTTGAACTCGGTGTTGGCCCGGAGCGAATACCGCTTGTAGCCGGTGTACTTCATGATCCCTTCCTGGTTGAAGTAGTTGACCGACATGGCATAGCGGCCGGCTTCCGTTCCGCCCGAAACGCCGAGCTGGTGGTTCTGGATGGGCGCCGGGTTGAAGATTTCGTCGAACCAGTTGGTCCCCTGCTTGTTAGCCTTGGTAATCAGCCATTTGTTCTTGTTGAAGTCCGGGCTGTCGATGTTGTTCGAGTAGTTGATGTAGTTGCCGTTGGCATCTCTGGCCAGCCGGGGATCCCCCTCCGAGGCCCCGCTCGGGAAGACATAGTCCGGGATGGTCGGCGTGGCGCCGTTACCGAACTGCGAGTGCAGCGGGTTACCGTTGGCGGCCACCGCGCCGGAGTTTCTCCGGGATTCCCAGACCAGCTGTGCATACTCGTTGGTATTCAGCATGTCCAGAAACTTGCCGGGCCGCTGGATGCCGTAGTAGGCATCGTAGGTAAACTTCGGTTTGCCGGCCTTGCCGCGTTTGGTGGTGATGATCACGACCCCGTTCCCGGCGCGGGACCCGTAGATGGAGGCCGCCGATGCGTCCTTCAGCACCTGAATGCTTTCAATGTCGTTCAGGTTCAGGGTGTTGAGGTTGCCTTTGGTAGGCGTTCCGTCGATGACGTAGAGCGGTGAGTTGTCGTTGATCGTCCCGAAACCGCGGATGCGGACCATGACGCCCCCGCCCGGCGAGTTCTCGTTACCGACCTGCACCCCGGCTACCCGGCCCTGGAGCGCCTGACCCACGTTGGTGGCCGGCACCGACAGCAGCTGTTTGGCGTCGACCGTGGCGACGGCCCCGGTAATGTCCTTCTTCGACTGCGTGCCGTAGCCCGTCACGATGACTTCACTCAGGGTCTTGATGTCCGGCTGAAGGGTAACGGTCAGGTCTGTACGATTACCGATGGTAAGGTCCTGCGTGGTGAAGCCGATGGCTGAAATGGTCAGGACGTTCTGGTTGGTCGGTACATTGAGCGTAAAGCGCCCGTCGGCGTCCGAGACTACACCGGTCTGGGTGCCTTTCACAACTACGTTCACGCCCGGCAACGGATTGTTATCGTTCCCGTCGAGAACACGGCCGGTTATTCTGCGATCCTGCGCCCAGGCCGAGATCGTCAGTAACCATGCCAGCAGCACCGACGCGCCCAGGCGCATCGATCTCAGGTAGTAGTTTCTCATAGATTTAGAGAAAGGTTTGAAAGAAAGTAGTGAAACAGAAAACAATAAGTAGAATTACAAGTTACCACTTACGAAAATACGACGAATGCCGCTCCAAATTCAAATTTTATAGGGAAATAGTACCGGCATTTTCTTATCTAATCTACGAATAAATATAAAAAAACCGGACACAAGGCCCGGTTTTTGACTGATCTACAAGTATTTAGACCTACTCTAAGTAGATTATCCTAAGTTTAAATCCGTCATTACCGACTGAACTTTCTTTTTGAGCTGGGCATATACCCCGTCAAAATCCTCTTTCCGGGCAAGCGGCTCGTTGACGCTGACGTAGAATTTGATCTTCGGTTCGGTGCCGGAAGGTCGGGCCGACACCTTGGTGCCGTCGGCGGTGAAGAACTGAAGCACGTTCGATGTTTCAATACCCATCTTTCCGGCTTCGATGGCGGTTTTTTCGCCGGTTTTCAGGTCGGTTCGGACGAGGTGGTCGTAGTCGTCGACCCGGATCACCTCCGAGCCGGCGATCTGCTTCGGCGGGTTGGCCCGGAAATCGGCCATCATCTGCTGGATTTCCTCCGCTCCGGTTTTGCCTTTTTTCGTCAGGGAAATGAGACCCTCGTAGTAGAAGCCGAACTCCTGATACATTTCCATCAGCAGGTCAAACAGGCTCAGGTTGTTGTCTTTGGCGAAGGCCGTCAGTTCGGCGATCATGGCGCAGGAAGCGATGGCATCCTTGTCGCGGACGAAGTCTCCGATCAGATAGCCGTAGCTTTCCTCCCCCCCGCCGATGAACTGCTGCCGGCCTTCCAGCTCACGGATGATCTGGGCGATGTACTTGAAACCGGTCAGCGTGTTGTAACAGGACACCCCGTATTTGGCGCACATCGTGTCGATGAGGTCGGTGGTCACGATGGTTTTGGCCACGAACTCCTTGCCGGTCAGCTTGCCGGCTTCCTTCCAGGCCCGCAGCAGGTAATAAATGATGAGGCTCGCCATCTGGTTGCCGTTCAGCAGCTCGTACTCCCCGTGGTGATTCCGGGTACCCGAACCCACGCGGTCGGAGTCGGGGTCGGTCGCCATGATCAGGTCGGCATCCAGGGCTTTGGCCTTCTCCAGCGCCAGGTGCATGGCGTCGCGCTCCTCGGGGTTCGGCGACTTCACGGTCGGGAAGTTGCCGTCCGGCTCGGCCTGTTCCTCCACGATGCTGACGTTGGTGAAGCCGAGCGCTTCGAGCGTCCGCGGCACCAGCGTGATACCGGTCCCGTGAATCGGCGTATAAACGATCTTCAGGTCTTTCTGGCGGGCAATGACGTCGGGGTTGATGGAGTTGGATTTGATCCGCTCCACATAAACGCTGTCGATTTCCTCGTCGATCAGGTGAATGCGCCCGGGATCGCCCTCGAACTTCACCTCGTCGACCGACTGAATTTTGTTGACTTCGGCAATAATGTTTTTGTCGTGCGGGGCGACCACCTGACCGCCGTCGTTCCAGTACACCTTGTAGCCGTTGTATTCGGGCGGGTTGTGGGAGGCCGTCACGACCACCCCGCTGTGGCAGCCGAGCTGCCGGATCGAGAAGGAAAGCTCGGGCGTCGGACGGAGCGCGCTGAAGAGGTACACCTCGAAGCCGTTGGCCGAGAAGATATCCGCCGTGATGCGGGCAAACTCGGGGCTCATCCGGCGGCTGTCGTGCGCAATGGCCACTTTCACGGTCTCGTTCGGAAAAGCCGCCCTGATGTAATTGGCCAGCCCCTGCGTGGCCGTGCCGACGGTGTAGCGGTTCATGCGGTTCGAGCCGACCCCGATCACCCCCCGGAGCCCGCCCGTTCCGAATTCAAGATTTTTATAGAAAGCGTCGACGAGTTCGGTCGATTCGCCCCTGTCCATCATCGAGCGGATGGCGGCTTTGGTTTCTTCGTCATAATTACCGTTGAGCCAGCGGTCGATGGCTGCCTGCGTAGCGGAATCAATGGCAGTGGTCATAAGGAGTGAGAGTTTGAAATCGCCGACAAGTTAAGAATTGTTGAATTGCAGAATGATTGAATGATTGAATAAAATAGCTCCGCCAACCCCGCACCGCGAAGCCCCATTCAACAATTCAATCATTCCATCATTCAACAATTTAAAGGATCAGCGCCGGCAGCCAGAAGACGCCGTCGCCGATCCAGCGGTAGCGTTCGTTGGTCAGAAAGGGCGTTGGGTAGCGCTGGATGGCGTAGAGGGCCGCACTCATCAGTCCCTCGATGATGGCGGCCCGCTGCGCAAAGCGGGTGTCGGCCAGGAAGAAGATCACCAGCGCCAGCACCGTGACCAGCACCGCCAGCGTTCTCAGGGCAACGTCACTGCGTTCGAGACCGAGGGCGGTCGCCAGTGAATAGGTGTTGCCGGGAAACTCACAGGCTTCCATCACCGAGAAAAGGAGCAGATTCTGGAAAGCGATCATCAGAAACAGGAGAGCAAGCCCGATTTCGGGCCAGCTGACGGCAGGCCGGTGGGACCAGGCGCTGCCCCAGACCCCGGCCGTATACAGCACCGCTACCACCGGCTCCTTCCACTTGAGCGTAGCATGCAGGGCCGGCAGACGAAAAACCGCCACCACATAGGCCCCACACACGACCGCCAGCCCGACCCCGAAGCTGAACACGCCCTCCGGGAGAAAGAACAGCAGAATGATCGCCAGAACGCCCATGCCGGCCAGAACCTGGATGAGCGTCCGCTGATGAGCGGCATGGAACTGATGCCGGGGGGTGGCCGGAACCGCCGGCCCGACGCCCTTGCGCACATCGAAAAGCCGGTCGGCCGCGTAGATCAGGAACACGCAGACCCCCAGCAGCAGGGTCGTGGCAAAATCAATTTTCTGATGGCCGTCCGGAAGCCGGGCCGCCATGCAGTGGGACAGAATGGCGCCCAGCACCACGTCGAGGCTGAGGTAGTGGGCCTGCCGGAAGGTATTCTTCAACGAGTCGAGAAAATTCATACTGACGGATTATCCAAACGGCACCAGCGCCGGCCGGTATTCCAGCACCTGGACCGGACTACCGACCCGCAGCGTTCCGGCCGATGCCGGCAGGACGTTCTGCCCGAAATAGATCTTGTTGTTTAACTGCCGGTAGGTTCCGAGGGTTCGCAGCGGCTCCTTTCCCTTTTGACCGGTCTGCGGGTCGACGGTGGTCAGCACGCAGCGGGCACAGGGCTTGACGCCGTAAAAATCCAGCCCGCCGATCCGGAAATGATACCAGGTGTCCTCCTCATGCGGCCGCGTGCCCTCCATGATCAGGTTGGGCCGGAAACGGGTCATTTCGAGAGGCTGGTCCAGCCGACGGTTCAGTTCGTCCATCGAACCCGTGCCGATCGCCAGGAACGGGTACCCGTCGGCAAAGCTGACGAGGTCGCCGGGCCGCGCATATTTCTGATCGACCGGCCGACGGGCATCGTCGGGCATATGCACGAGCCGGGCCGGGAAGCCCAGCAGCCGGCTGAACCAGGCATCGGCCTCCGCCCCGACCGCTTCGGCCGTGACGGTGTCGTCCCAGACGGTCACGTCGAGTCGTTCTCCTCCCGACCCGCTCAGGGGCACTTCCAGCACATCGTCGGGCCACCGGCGGTGGAAAACGCGAAGCGTGGTGTCCGTCAGCTGCTGTTCCACCAGGGCCATGACGGTATGGGCGCGCTGGGTCAGGAAACGGGCCGGGCCGCCGGCCGGATCGGGCGATACCAGCATCCAGCGCCGGTCATAGCGGAAGCCCTTCGGCTCGACGACCGCTTCCGGCAGGACGATCCCGCCCAGCGACTTGATCGGATAAATTCTGATTTCTTTGAGGAGTGGCGCATTCATGCCGCAAAAGTAGGCGGATTTGGCATCCGTCCTACCACCGGGGCAGCGGGCTGACTTCCTGCGACGTAAATTCCCCCTTCAGGTATTTGAAATGAGCGGCCATCGCGATCATGGCGGCATTGTCGGTACAATACTCGAAGCGGGGGATGTAGACGTTCCAGCCTTCCTTCTGCCCCATTTCGGTCAGGGCGGTCCGCAGCCCGGAATTGGCCGAAACCCCGCCGGCCAGCGCCACCTCCCGGATGCCGGTCTGGCGGGCGGCCTTCCGCAGTTTGGTGAGCAGGATACCGACGAGCGTCTTCTGAATGCCGGCGCAGATGTCGGGCAGGTTCTGTTCGATGAAGTCCGGATTCTGTCGGGTCTGGTCACGGAGGAAGTACAGAAAGGCGGTTTTGATGCCGCTGAACGAAAAGTCCAGTCCCGGCATTTCCACCTCCGGAAACCGGAAAGCTTCCGGGTTACCCTGCCGGGCGTAGCGGTCGATGAGCGGACCGCCGGGATAGGGCAGCCCGAGCAGCTTCGCGGTTTTGTCGAAAGCCTCCCCCACGGCGTCGTCCTGCGTCTGTCCGATGATTTCCATGTCGGCAGGGTCCCGCACCAGCACGATCTGGGTATGCCCCCCGCTGACGGTCAGGCATAAAAACGGGAATTCCGGGACCGGTGGCTCGATAAAATGGGCCAGCACATGGGCCTGCATGTGGTGAACCTCAATGAGCGGGATGTCGAGGGCGAGGGCCAGCGCTTTGGCAAAGGAAGCACCCACCAGAAGAGAACCCAGTAATCCGGGTCCACGGGTGAAAGCCACGGCATTAAGCGCGTTTTTTTGTATGTTTGCTTCCGACAAGGCCCTTTCGACCACCGGCACGATCCGTTGCTGGTGGGCGCGGGAGGCCAACTCTGGAACCACTCCGCCATATTGTTCGTGTACAAGCTGGGTGGCTACAACATTGGATTGTATTTTTCCGTTAACACAAACGGCAGCCGACGTTTCGTCGCAGGAAGATTCAATAGCCAGAAGGAACATAAAATTTATTTTTGAATGAATGAATAATTGAATTGTTGAATGAGCTCCGCCAATTTCAGCACGGCGAAGCCCATTCAACAATTCAATCATTCAACAACTCACCAATTCCCAGGCTCGGTGCGCTCCTTTTTTACGATACTTCTCAAAACCCTGCTCTACACGATTCTCGTGGTGGTGCTGGTGCTGGGAATTGTTGTCGCCAGCCTGCAGATTCCGTCCGTACAGACGCAGCTGGTGCGTTATGCAGCGAAACGCGTATCCGCCGAACTTCAGTTCCCCATCGATATTAAAGGCGTTGCCATCAAGTGGTTCGACACCATCACGCTGGAACAGGTCAGCATCAAGAACCGCGACCGGAAGCCGATGATCGACGTCGGGCGGCTCGAAGTGAATTTCGATCTCAAAACCCTCATCGACAGTTCCCGGACCAATATTCATCTCGACGAGGTGCTGCTTTACCAGCCGCAGGTGGCCCTGGTGAAGGACCGGAAAACCGGCAACCTGAACATGGACGACTTCATTGCCCGCATCAACGAACTGCTGGCGGGCGATACCACCAAACCGTCCATTCCGAACCAGAATGTTCCGTTTACGATCGGAAAAGCCACCCTGGTCGACGGGAAGTTCACCTACCGCGACATGCGGAAACCCCGTATGGACGGCAAGGTCTTCGACTACAACCACTTCCAGGTGACGGGCCTGAGCGCTAATCTTGAAAACTTTCTGCTGCTGGGCGACACCATCGCCGTCGGCATCGGCCGGATGAAGGGGTTCGCCCGGCAGTCGGGCCTTCAGATCCACCGGCTCGACACGAAATTTCTCTATTGCGCCAAAGAAATGCGGCTGGATGACCTCTACGCCCGCATCAACGGATCGACGGTTCGCAACAACCTGATCTTTTCGTACGACAGCTTCTCGGCCTTCAACGAGTTCAACGACCAGGTGGTCATGCGCGTCCGGCTGCGAAACGCGACCGTCCGGGCCCAGGACCTGAAGCCGTTCACCTCCTATTTCGACCAGAATTTCGACGTGGCCCGGGCCTCGGGCGATTTTGTCGGGACCGTTCGCAATTTCCGGTTTTCCAATGCCGACATCCGGTTTGGAAAGGGCAGCCGGCTGGTGGGTGACGTGGCCTTCCGCGGCCTGC
Organism: Larkinella soli; assembly: GCF_003703975.1. GTDB lineage: Bacteria > Bacteroidota > Bacteroidia > Cytophagales > Spirosomataceae > Larkinella > Larkinella soli. The sequence continues at coordinate 247,677 of NZ_QTJY01000002.1, forward strand.
CCGATGCCGACCGCACCGTGGTCGATTTCCGGTTCAAACCGTCGGTGGTGCAGTTGACCGACATCCGGCCCTACTACTCCGACCCGTCGTTCGATCCCATCGCCGACAAGCTGGGGACTCTCAGCTTTGCCGCCACCTACGCCGGCCGGTTTACGGATTTCAAAACCGTGGGAACGTTCCAAACCAGGATCGGGGCGGTGAACGGCGAGCTGGCCCTCAAGCTCAACGGCGACCGCGGCACCACCTACAGCGGCAACCTCAAACTGACCGACGTCAACGTCGGTTCGCTGATCGACCGGCCGGAACTGGTGCAGCGGGTCGAGGGCCAGGGCCGGTTTTCGGGCCGGGGCCTGACCGTCAGGGATGCCTCCCTCGACCTCGACGCCCGGTTCAGCCGGATCGGGTTCCGGAATTACAACTACCGGAACATCGCCGTCCGGGGTAATCTGCAGAAATCATTCTTCCACGGGCAGGTAAGCGCCCGGGACACCAACATGAACCTGAACCTCGACGGGGAGTTCGACCTGCGGGGCAGCAAAAACCTGTTCGACGTCCGGGGCAACGTGAAGCGGGCCGACCTGCTGGCGACGCACCTGCTCGACGACAGCCTCATCGTGAGCAGCGACCTCGACGTCCGGCTGGTGGGCAATACCCTGAACGAACTGGTAGGCGACGCCCGGCTGCTGAACACCTACGTGACGCTCGGCAAGCGCAGCCTCGTGCTGGATACGCTGTTTGCCTCCTCGGCGATGGACGGCCCCGAGCGTACCATCCACATCGGTTCCGACTACCTGAACGCCGACCTGAAAGGCAATTTCCAGCTAACCCAGGTGGTCGACGATCTGAACCGGCTGGCGCGCGAATACCGTATGAACTTTGCCGGGGATGCCGCCGGCATGGCCGCCTATTACCAGAACCGCCTTCGGAAAATCCCGCCGGCCGCTCCGTATTACATCGACTACGCGTTCCTGCTGAAGAACGTCCAGCCCCTGACGGCGCTGATCTACCCGGCGCTCTATTTCTCCCCCAATACCCGGCTGGAAGGCCGGTTCGGGGTGGACCGGACGGCCCTGCTGACGCTCAACGGCGCCATCGATACGCTGAAACTGGACGATTACGCCTTCTACAAAAGCACGATCGACCTGAACACCTCCAAATTCGTCAATACGCCGGACGTGCTGGCCGCCCTGGTCATTAACTCCGAACGGCAGCAGTTCGGCTCGCTGGCGGCCAGCGAAAACCTTCAGGTGGAAGCGTCCTGGGACGTCAACCACATCGACTTTACGACCAGCATCCACCAGCAGAAAAGCACCAACCGCGCCGACCTGAACGGTTCGCTGACCTTCAAGGGAGACGCTATGGACCTGGAACTGAATCAGTCGCGGTTCCGGCTGCTGGACAGCGTCTGGACGCTCTCGCCCGAAAACCTGATCCGGGTGGTCGGGCCGGAAGTGACGGTCCGCAACTTTACCCTTTCCAACCGAAACCAGCTGATCTCCTTCAGCGGAAAAGTGTCCAGAGACTCGCTCCAGGAATTGCGGATGGAGGCCCGCAACTTCCTGCTCCAGACGCTCAACCCGGTCCTGAACACCAACGTTTCCGGGCTGGCCAACGGCCGGGTCAACATCCGGGGCCTGTATGGCCTTCCGCTGCTCGACGGCCTCTTCACGATCGACTCCCTCAAATACAATAACTTCCTGATCGGCAACGTCGTCAACCGCAGCGTTCTCGATAAGTCGAACCGGGTAAACGTCGATACCCGCATCCGGCGGCTCGACCGCGAGGTGCTGGCCATCACCGGCACCTACGACTCCCGCCCATCCACCGGCAGCCCGCTCGACCTCCGGGGCATCTTCAACAATACCGATCTGCGGCTGCTGGAGCCGTTCGTCAGCGACTACGTATCCAATGTGGGCGGAACCGCCACCGGTACGGTCATGGTCACCGGAAAGGTGAGCAGCCCGGTGCTGGGCGGTACGGTCGACGTGCAGAACGGCCGGCTGACGCTCAACTACCTGAAGGCCGATCTGGGCTTTTCCGATAAGGTATACTTCGGGCCAAATGAGATCGTGGCCCGCAACATGACCCTGACCGACCAGAACGGCGGCCGGGCCACCCTGCGGGGCGGGGTCTTCCACGACGGTTTCCGGTATTTTACGGTGGATCTGAACGTCACCGACATGCGGAATTTCAAGATCCTGAACACCACCATCCGGGATAACGAACTGTTCTACGGGACGGCCGTGGTCAGTGGCCGGGCCGGCATCGAAGGGCCGTTCAACAACCTGACCATCCGGGCCAACGTAACGAGCAACCGCGGGACACGCATCTATATCCCGCTCGATCAGGCCACCAGCGTGTCGGAAGAGCAGGTGATCCGGTTCATCAACGTCAACCCGGCCAAACGGGACAGCATCGCCAAAGGCAACCAGCCGGAGGTAGACCTGTCGGGCATCCGGATGGATTTCAACCTGTCGATCACCCCGGAAGCCTACTGTGAAATCCAGCTCGACCGTCAGACCGGCGACATCATCAAGGCCTACGGCAGCGGACAGCTCGCCATGCGGATCGACACGAAGGGTGATTTCACGATGACCGGCGCCTATGAAATCCAGCAGGGCGAATACACGTTCACCTTCGAGAACATCATCAACAAGCGGTTCCAGATCCTGCCCAACAGCCGCATCACCTGGACCGGCGACCCCTACGAGGCCATGGTGGACGTCAAAACCGCCTATACCCAGTATGCTTCGCTGGCCCCCATCCTTCAGTTATACTCGACCAGTTCGAACAACAATCCCGACCGGGTCCGGCGGTATCCGGTGGACCTGCTCATCAACCTCAACGGCCGACTCATGGCGCCGGACATCGCCTATGACCTGAAAGTGAAGGAATACCCGCAACAGCCGGATTTCCGTCAGGCCGTGGCCGCCTTCGAATCCCGGCTGAAAAGCAACGATCAGGAGCTGGGTCGCCAGGTCAGCAGCGTGCTGCTGTTCAGCCAGCTGGCGCCGGGCGAGGGCGTCGGGCTGTTCGATCCGGTTTCCTCCGGTAACAACGTGGTCGGATCGGGACTCACCAACAGCCTCAGCGAACTCCTTTCCAACCAGATCAGCCGGCTGGCCTCCACGCTGGACAAGAACCTGGACATCGGGGTGTCCCTGAACGGCCTTGACCAGAACCTGGTCAACAACCTTCAGGTTCGCTTTTCCTACCGGTTCAACGACCGCTTCCGGATCAGCCGCGACGGCGGTTTTACGTACGGCCAGAGCCAGACCAGCGTGGCCAGTCTGCTCGGCGAATGGACGCTCGAATACTGGCTGGTTCCGGACGGACGGCTGCGGCTGAAGATGTATAACCGGAACCAGAACCAGCTTGGTAACCTGGGCGCCACCACCTCCACCTACGGCACGCTGACGACCGGGGGCGGGATGAGTGTGCAGTATACCCGTTCGTTCAATTCGTTCAACCGGCTGTTCGCCCCGCGTCCCGAGCCGCCCCGACCCGGTATTCAGCCCCCCACGGAGGACCGGCCGCGACCCGTCACCCCCGGAACCGAAACCTCCGTTCTTCAGCACCAGCCGGACGAGCTGCTGCCCTGAAAATATTTTCGATAAGTAATTTCAACCTTTTTCCAGGTTGCCGGTCATCCCTTCCCGACTTTTCAGATAGACCAACTCCATTTCTCCGATCTCCATTTTATATCCAATCACTCATCCGACTTATCCTATTCTCAAGCCGTTTTGCAGATAGCCGGTCCGGAACCGGCCGGTTTCATTACCTATTTTTTCGAAACCGGCTGAATAGGCAATTCCCATCAAAATAAAATTTGGCCGAATTAGCCAATGCCGACGGTTTATTAGGTTACCGAAACCTTTTCGCAAAAAACATCTGTTTTCCGGACAGCGAAGTCCGGCCGCATTCCCGTACCTTTGTGACTGAATCGGACGCCCTATCCTCCACACCCGCTTTTGCGCTTTTTTTGAGTTGTTCGTTGCCAACCGGATGTTTCATCCGCCGTCTCAATCATGTGGATCGTACGTTTAGCGCTGGAAAAAAAATATACCATTGCGGTCATGGCGCTTTTGATTCTGATCATGGGGATCGTCTCCATCGTTCAGACTCCCACCGACATCTTTCCGAAGATCAACATCCCGGTCGTTTCGGTGATCTGGGGCTATACCGGCCTGTCGACCAACGAGATGGAGAAGATGATCACCAACTTCAGCGAAACGTCCCTCATCAACAACGTCAGCGACATTCAGCGGCTGGAATCCCAGACGTATAACGGCACGGCGGTTCTGAAGATCTATTTCCAGCCATCCGTCAGGATCGAGGAGGCCATGGCCCAGGTCACGGCCATTTCCCAGACCATCCGGGTCCGGATGCCGCCCGGCACCCAGCCCCCGCTGATCGTCCGCTACAACGCCACCGACGTACCGGTTCTGCAGCTCGGCCTTTCCAGCGACAGCCTCACCGAACCGCAGATTACCGACTACGCCGTGACCCGCATCCGGCCCCAGATTTCGACCGTTCCCGGCAGCCGGTTATCGCAGCCCTTCGGCGGCAAGTCGCGGCAGATCATGGTCGACCTCGACCCGGACCTGATGCTTTCCCGGGGCGTCACCCCGGAGGAGGTCGTCAATGCGGTTTCGGCCCAGAACCTGACCCTGCCGAGCGGACAGGTCCGTCTGGCCGAGCGGGAATACGTGGTTCGCCTGAACACCAAACCCGACGCGGTGGCGGCCCTGAACGAAATTCCGGTCAAAATCACCGCCGGCGGGGTAACGGTCCATATGCGCGACGTCGCCAACGTCCACGACGGCTCGGCCGTGCAGACCAACGTCGTCAAACAGGACGGCGGCCGGGGCATTCTGATGAGCATCGTCAAGATCGGCAATGCCTCCACGACGGCCATCGTCGACAAGATCACCAACGAAATTTTACCGACCATCCGGGCCTCCGCGCCCAGCAACCTGAAGGTCGTCGGCCTGTTCGATCAGTCGGTGTTCGTGCGGGCGTCCATCGAGGGCGTCGTCACGGAGGGCCTGATTGCCGCCCTGCTGACGGCGGCCATGATCCTGCTTTTTCTGGGGAGCTGGCGCAGTACGCTCATCGTCGCCATCTCGATCCCGCTGTCCATTCTGAGTTCCCTGGTCATTCTGTATCTGCTCGGCGAAACGCTCAACATCATGACCCTCGGCGGTCTGGCGCTGGCGATCGGCATTCTGGTCGACGACGCCACCGTGACCATCGAAAACATTCACCGCAACCACGAACTCGGGCTGCCGCTGCGGAAAGCCATTCTGGAAGGGGCCCAGCAGATCGCCACCCCGACGCTGGTCGCGACGCTGACGATCTGTATCGTGTTCGTGTCGGTGCTGTTTCTGGAAGGTCCGGCCCGCTTCCTGTTCGGGCCGCTGGCCCTGGCGGTCGTATTCGCCATGCTGGCGTCCTACCTGCTGTCGCGGACGCTGGTGCCGATGCTGGCCGACCTGATGCTGCGGAATGAAAGCCATCCTCCGGCCGGAGGGCACGAAACGGCCCGTCGCCGGACCCTGTATGACCGGTTCAACGACGCGTTCGAGCGCCTGCAAACCCGGTATCTGGGGGCGCTGGACTGGGCGCTCCACCACCGCCGGAGCGTGCTGGCGGCTTTTACGGGCGTAATCGTTTTCACCTCCGCGCTGGTGCCGTTCATCGGCCGCGACTTCTTTCCCGGCGTCGATGCGGGCCAGTTTCGGCTTCACCTGCGGGCGCCGGCCGGCAGCCGTCTCGAAGAAACCGAACGGATTGCCGCCCGCACCGAGGCCCTCGTCCGGGAGGTGGTTCCGGCCGACCAGATCGGTTCGATCATCAGCAACATCGGTCTGACCAGCGAACGCTACAATTTCATTTTCTCCGATAACTCCTCCATCAGCTCCGCCGACGCCGAGCTGCTGGTTTCGCTGAACGAGGAGAAAAACCGCCCGACCCAGGACTACATCCGGCAATTGCGGGCGGTATTCCGGGAGGAACTCCCCGACGTGACGTTCTTTTTCCAGCCGGCCGACATCGTCAGCCAGATTCTGAACTTCGGACTCACCTCCCCGATCGACGTACAGGTCATGGGTTTCGACCGGGGCAATAACCTGCGGATCGCCCAGGAGATCCGGCAGCGGATCGCGCAGGTGCCGGGGGCCGTGGACGTTCACCTGCACCAGGTTCTGAACGCGCCGGAACTGTTCCTCAACGTCGATCGCGAGCGGGCCGCCCAACTGGGCCTGAACGAGCAGAAGATCGCCGGCAACCTGATGATTTCGATGAGCGGAACAGCGCAGGTGTCGCCCAACTTCTGGCCCGATCCGGTCACCGGCTTTCCGTACCTGATCGCCGTACAGACCCCGCCCTACCGGCTCAACACGCTCGACAAGCTGATGCAGACGCCCATGGCGGTGAGTCAGGTCCGGTCCACTCCGCAGCTGCTGAGCAACATGACCCGGGTGGAACGAAGGCTGACGCCGGTCATCATCAACCGGGTAAATACGCAGCCGGTTTACGACATTTATGCTTCCGTGGAACGCACCGACCTGGGTTCGGTTTCCGATCGGATCGAAAAAATTATGGCCGAATACCGCCCGCAGCTGAAACCGGGCAATCAGATTCTGATCCGGGGTCAGGTGGAGAGTATGAACAACGCCTTTTCGCGTTTGGGTATTGGAATCCTGTTTGCCGCCGTGCTGGTCTACCTGCTGATGGTGGTCAATTTTCAGTCGTTCCGGTATCCGTTCATCATCATCACGGCCCTGCCCGGCGCCCTGTGCGGGATGATCTGGATGCTGTTCCTGACGCACACCACCTTCAGCATTCCGTCGCTGATGGGTGCCATCATGAGCGTCGGGGTGGCGACGGCCAACAGCATCCTGCTGGTCAGTTTTGCGAAGGACCACCTGCCCGAGGTCGCCTATAACGCCCTGAGTGCGGCTATGGAAGCCGGCCGGACCCGGCTGCGGCCCATCATCATGACGGCCATCGCCATGGTCATCGGGATGCTGCCGATGTCGCTGGGTCTGGGCGAAGGCGGTGAACAGAACGCTCCGCTGGGCCGGGCCGTCATCGGCGGTCTGCTGCTGGCTACCTTCACGACGCTGCTGTTCGTCCCGGTGGTCTTTAGTTATCTGGCAAGAAAAAAGTAGAATCCTGGAAACCATGAAACGCATCTGGCTCTGGCTCGTCCCGATCGGTTTAATCCTGCTCTTTGTCTTTGTAGGGATCATTCCCCGTATTCGCAACACGCAGGAACTGAAGGCCGAAGCCGACGAAGAAAAAAACCGTCAGCCTCTGGTAACGGCCGTCCCCGTGGCGCACTCGACCGACACCACCGGTCTGATGCTCCCCGGCCAGATCATGCCGTTTCGGGAAACACCGGTCTTTGCCCGGACGCAGGGCTTCCTGAAACGCCGGTTCGTCGACCTCGGCGCCGGGGTCCGCAGCGGGCAGGTGCTGGCCACCATCGACGCCCCCGAACTCGACCAGGAGCTGATCAGGGCCCGCGCCGACCTCCGCCTGGCCCAGTCCAACCTGGAACGGCTGAAAAGCGTAACGCTGCCCGGCGCCATCTCGCAGCAGGACCTGGACAACCGGCAGGCCACCTTTGAAATGAATCAGGCCAACCTCCGGCGGCTGGAGGCCCTTAAGGCGCTGCAGGAAATCCGGGCGCCGTTTACGGGCATCATCACCGCCCGCAACGCCGAAGTCGGGAACCTGGTCACCGCCGGGAACGGCGCCGGACTGCCGCTGTTTACCATTTCGCAGCTCGATACGCTCCGTGTGTTCGTCGACGTGCCGCAGACTTTTTATCAGCTGGTGCGGGTCGGGATGCCGGCCTCCGTCACCATACCCGAACTGAGCAAAACCTTCCGGGGCCGGGTGGTCCGGACGTCGGGAACGCTGCGCTCGGAATCGCGCACGCTGCTGGCCGAAGTAGCCATTCCCAACCGCAATAAGGAACTGGTGGCCGGTTTGTACGGACAGGTCAAATTTGACATGCGGGCCACCAACCCGCCGGTGCTGATTCCGGCCAACACGCTGCTGATCACATCGGAAGGGCCGCGCGTAGTGGTGGTGCAACCCAACAAAGTCCTTCGCTTCCAGCCCATTACGCTGGGCCGCGACTACGGAACGACCCTCGAAGTGCTGGGCGGTCTGCGCGGTCAGGAACAATTGGTAATCAATCCGAACGACCGTCTGCAGGATGGTCAGCAGGTACGAGTTAAATTGCAGGGCCAAACGTCGGCCACAAAACAAAAAGTATGAGAAACCCGGCCCTATTTCTTGGTGCGATTCTTTCTTTCGGAATAACGTGTTCATGGGCGCAGACGACGGCTTCGTCGGAAAGGAACGTATACTCTCCCGGTTACGGAGGGTCGGAACCGACGGCCGCCGGAGTCCGGTCCAATACCCAGGCCGTCCGCAACAGTTGGGCGGTGTTCCGGGATGCGACGCTCGATTCGCTGCTGGAAGCCGGCCTGACCAACAACCCGGACGTCCGGATCGCCGTCAGCCGGGTGGACGAGGCCCGCATCCGGGTGCAGGTAGCGGAGTCGTACCTCTCCCCTTCCGTCCGCAGCAGCCTGAACTTCACGACCCAGAGTCTATCCCAGTACCGGCCCGTGGCCGTTCCCGTCGCCAGCGACCGGCTCCCCCGCGTTCAGCTCAATACGTTCCAGATTCTGCCGATCGACGCCAGCTACGAGGTCGATCTGTTCCGGCGGATCCGCACCGGGGTCCGGGCGGCCGACCTCCAGCGGCAGGTCAGTGAATCCGACGTTCAGATTACCCAGCTGGTGGTCGCTTCGGAAATCGCCCGGCTGTATTACCTGGTCCGGGCCAACGACAGCGAACAGGCCGTCATCCGGCGGAACATCGGCCTTCGCGATTCGACGCTCAGCATCATCCGCGCCCGCTTTCAGGCCGGGCTGACCAACGAAATCGACGCCAAACGGGCCGAAACCGACATCGCCAACGTGCGGGTTCAGCTTCAGGGGCTGGAACGGTACCGTACGGAACTGGTCAACGGTCTGGCCCAGCTGTGCGGCCTCGACCCGGCCACCTTCAGCCTGGCCCCCGGACGGTTGGGAACCACTTTCCCTGAACTGCCCTTCGCTGCCGTTTCGCTCGACCAGCTTCGCCGTCGGCCGGACCTGATCCAGGCCGAGCAGCAGAACCAGATTGCCCTGACGCAGGTTCAGATCAACCGGGCGGCCCTGTACCCGCGCGTCAACCTCGTCGGCGCGGGCGGCACCCTGACCGGCCGGATCGGAACCCTGTTTTTTCCGGCCAGCATCACCTATCTGGTGGGCTTCAATGCCAGCGTCCCGATCTTCGAAGGGAAACGTAACCAGCAGACCATCCAGCTTGGCCGCCAGCAGACCCAGACCGCCCAGGCGGTTTTTCAGCAGCGGCTGCTGACCGCCCGGCGCGAAGCCGAAACCGCTCTGGACAACCTTGTGGGCCTTCGCCGGCAGATCGACAGCCAGAACGGTGCCCTCGAATCGGCCCGGTATACCGAGCGGCTGAACCGGGAACTGTACGGCAAGGGGCTGACCACGTTTCTGGAAGTGCTGGATTCGCAGCGGACCGTGCTGGAGTCGGAGCGGCAGCTGGTGCTGCTTCAGGGGCAGCGGGCCACCTACACCGTCGCCCTGCTGAAGGCCCTCGGCGGCAGCTTTTTGAGACAACTCACTGATCTTCCGACCCTCACCCGGATTCGCCTGGAATCCGGGTATTTTTTTGTCGATCCCGTTCCATCAAAGCGCCGGCCGGTTCCAAACCTTCGGCACCTTGCCGGGTTTAAGAAGTGTTTGACACTTTTCGACCGGAAAATAGTATACGCTTATGGAAAACCAGACGAATATGGCGCAGAGTAATGCGACCATGAACCCCAACGGCAGCTCCGTTTCAGACCTCGATTTCTCGACGACCGCCACGGTTCGGAATATGGAATCGTCCGATGAACCTTCGACCACCAATATGAATCCCTCGACCGGCGCCGGCTATCCGGGCAACATGAGTACCGGCGGATACGGCGGCTCAGCCAATGGGCCGGACGATGAGGAGGAGTACGATGAAGAGGAACTGACCGTCACGGACGACGACGATGATGAGGACCTCACCGACGACGAGGACGATGAGGAGGCCGTTTAGTCCAAAAATCAGCCAGAAAACGGAACAGGATATGGAATCACGCCAGATCAGTGAGCAGAACCTGGATCAGGTGAGCGGAGAAGGGGACGTTACCGCCCCCGACAGCGAAACGCAATCGTCGGCCAGCAGCTCACGCGGAACCCGGGATACCGAAGAACACAAAAACCCGAACGATCCGGCCGAGGGCCGGGATGATATTGGGGAATAAGGAAGTGGGAATACAGAATAGCGAATGTTAAATAATGAAAATTGAACTGGCTCCGCAGTGCTGAACCGCAGCGCCATTTCGTTAATCGTTATTCAACATTCGCTATTTGCTATTATTGATAGTCAGCTTTTTTCACGGATCACATCCAGCAGGGTATCGCATTTCAGTTCGGTTTCCCGCCATTCCCGGGCGGGGACGGAGTCTTCCGTCAGGCCCGCACCCGCATACAGGGTGGCCTCCTGCCCTTCCAGCTTCAGACAGCGGAGATTGACGAATAGATGGCTTTCGGTTCCCTGCGACCGGCGGATGTTGATCGGGCCGAGGAAACCGCTGTAAAACTCCCGCTGGTGGGGTTCCTGCTCCAGAATAAAAGACTGGGCGGCTTCGCGGGGCATTCCGCAGACGGCCGAGGTAGGATGCAGCAGCCGCAGCATGACCGTCCCCAGCTGCGGGAAATTCACGGCCTGCGTATCGACGGAATAGTCCGTCCGAAGGTGCATCAGGTTTCCGGCTACGACCGTTCTCGGACCTTCCTCGACGTACTCCCGCAGGCGAATCTTTTTAAAACACCCGATGATGTAACGGCAGACGAGTGCCTGCTCCTCGATCTCCTTCTGAGACCAGAGCGCTTCCGATGGCCGTTTGGGCTTTCCTTCCGAGTCGTAGGCCGACTGGGTGCCGGCCAGGGCGACGGTGCGGAAAATGCCCTGCGCATCCACGCTCACCAGTCGCTCGGGCGACGCGCCCATCCAGACCTGGTTGCGGTCGGGCAGGTAGACGGCCGAGACGAAGGCGTTCGGGTAGGCGTTGCAGAGCCGGTTGAAGAGCGCCGGTATTTCGGGCGGCTCGGCAAACCGGACGGTTTTGGTTCGCGATAAAACCACTTTCCGGAATTCTTCCCGCTCGATCCGGCGGATGGCCCGCCCGACGCCCTCCTCGAAGCGGTCCTGGTCCAGGGCCGAGCTTTCGACCACGCGGACGGCAGACGGTTTTTTCGATTTTGGGGTAGTGAGTTCTTCCGAAAACCGGCGGAGCGCCGGATGGTCGGAGGGCACTTTGCTTTGCTCCTCCACCACATTTCCGTCTTCGTCGAACCGCCAGTAGAGGTCGGCCCGCAGGAAGATGGTATGCTCGCCGTCCGGATTTAGAAACGGGCTGACGGCAAATCCCATGGGCAGTTCCTCCAGATCGAGGCCGACGGTGCCGACCGTACCGGAGGTGTCCATGATGAGTTCTTTTTCGGTCCGGTTCGGCAGGCGCCAGATGGCTGCGGGAAAACCCGCCCGAACGGCCGCCTGCCAGAGGGTTTGGATCGTTTGCTGATGAAGCGTTATGGCTGTTTCCTGACCGTCGATTCCGGTTGAATTCATCGTTTACATGCAGGTATTTCTGTTTCAATAACAGTTTGTGAACAAAAAAAGGTTTGCGGGTCGGAGGGAATTCCGCCATGAAAAACCGCCCTGCTTCCGGCTCAATCCCGGCTCTCGATGATGGCGATGGTCAGGCGGCTGATACACACCAGGCGATTCTCCTCGTCGGTGATCCGGATGTCCCAGAGGTGGGTGGTCCGACCGGTGTGGATCGGGGTCACTTTGCCGTACACCCAGCCTTCCTTCACCGAACGGACGTGGTTGGCGTTGATCTCCAGCCCGACGGCCCGCTGCTTCTCCGGGTTTTCGAGCAGCAAAAACGAAGCCACGCTGCCGAGCGATTCCGCCAGCACCACCGATGCGCCCCCGTGCAGGATACCGAACGGCTGGTGAGTCCGGTGGTCGACGGGCATCCGGGCGATGAGATACCCCTCTCCCAGTTCGGTAAACTCGATGCCGAGATGCTGAATGAGCGAATTCCGGTGAAATTGCTGCAATGAATCTAAAGACAGACCCTGCTTCATATTATAAGGTTTCTTTCGTACTTTTGCGGATGTTTTCGCGAGAAAGTTAACGTCAAAATAGTAAATAAGAAATGTCGGCCCGCCAATCCGGTGACCCCTTCCGATGCGGTATTGGTTTATCTCTATCTGGTATTTATTATATACTATTTCTGTCGAATTATTCGGATAAATAAGGAACTGTTAGATTGAAACATAAAACGATATATCTGATTCGCCACGGCGAAACCGATTATAACCGCCAGGGCGTTGTCCAGGGAAGTGGGGTGGATTCGGATCTGAACGCGATGGGCCGGGCGCAGGCGCTGGCTTTCCATCAGGCCTACCAGCATATCCCGTTTGCCAAAGTGTATACTTCCAAACTGAAACGCACCCTTCAGTCGGTGCAGATGTTCATCGACGCCGGCCTGCCGCACGAAAGTTACGAGGGTCTGAACGAGATCAGCTGGGGCATCCGGGAAGGAAAAACCCCGAACAATTTCGACAACGAGTATTACCGGACCCTGATCGAAAACTGGTCCGCCGGCCATACCGATTACCCCACCGAACAGGGCGAAAGCCCCGAACAGGTGGCCCGGCGCCAGAAACCCGTCATCGACCTCATTTTATCCCGCCCCGAAGAGAACCCGATCCTGATCTGTATGCACGGCAGGGCCATCCGGATTCTGCTCTCCTGGCTGGTCAACCAGCCCCTGTCGGCCATGGATCAGTATGAACACAGCAACCTGTGTCTTTACAAGCTCAATTACTCCTACTCCACCCAGGAATTTACCATTGAAGTAGCCAACGACAGCACCCACCTGCTGGCGCTGGTCATGCACTAAGCCGTTCCGGATGGGCCTGCTTACCCCAATTCCGCCCCATTTGATGTAAATACATTTATATCACGAACGGACCACTAAAAAGCAATCCGGAACCACTCCTGTAATAAAAACCACACTTCATCCAGTAAAGGTTATATTCGCTATCGGTACAGTGTCATTGGAGTAGATTTTTGAAGTGAGCGCATGTCGAAGCAAAAAATATATTGGTTCTGTCAGGTTTTCGGGTGGACTCTTCTGATCATGGTGGAGTATCTCGCCTTCTGGTTGCAGGATGGGTTCAACAGTGATCTTTTTTATCTGGCGATCGCCAATATTTTCCTCGGAATTACCTTAACGCACCTCTACCGGTTCATCATCAAACGATGGCACTGGGTACGGCTTCCGTTCTTCCGGCTGGCCCCCCGGGTGCTGACTTCGGTGTTTATTCTGGCGGTGATCATGACGGCCTTCAACCTGCCGCTCGACCTGAAGATCACCCCGCAGTACCTGGTCGATGAGCCGTTTATCGTGTTCGGATACCTGCTCACCTGGGGCAAAACCATGCTGACCTGGATTCTGAGCTATACGGCCTACCATTACGTGGAGCGAACCCGCGACGCCGAAATCGAAAAAATTCTGCTGAAAACTTCCATCCGCGAAACCGAAGCAAAGGTCCTTCGCTCCCAGCTGAACCCTCACTTCGTCTTCAATGCGCTGAACAGCATCCGGGCGCTCGTCCTGGAAAACCCCTCCAAAGCGCAGCAGGGCATCACCCAGCTCTCCAACATCCTTCGTAACTCCCTGCTGGCCGACCGGCGTAAAACCGTCGAACTTCGGGAAGAAATCAAAACCGTCGAGGATTATCTGGCGCTGGAGAAGGTCCGGTATGAAGACCGCCTGAACTGCCGGCTGGAAATCGACCCGAAGACGCAATACCTCCAGGTTCCGCCCATGATGCTCCAGACCCTGGTCGAAAATGCCATCAAGCACGGGGTTCAGAAGGCCATCAACGGCGGTTTTGTGGAACTGACCACCTGGATCGAGGTCGGAATGCTGAACATCCGCATCCGTAATACCGGCGTTCTGGGCGACAGGGAGGCCTCCGGTGGTTTTGGACTCAAGAATACTTCCCAGCGGCTCGAACTGCTCTACGGCACCGATGCCAGCTTCCGCATCCGCCAGGAGTCGGCGGACGTGGTCTGCGCCGATATCGTGATTCCGATGCAGTCGGACGGCGTGTTTCGGCGGAGTGAAGAGCTGAAAAAAGTCTGATGTTCCGGACGTGTTGCCAAATCCTTTAACTTAATGCCCCAAAAGGCACCGCCTTGCTCCGGTGCGCTACCAAACTATGAAAACCCTCATCGTAGACGACGAACGACTGGCCCGCAACGAACTGAGACGGCTGCTGGACAACTTCCCCAAAATCGAGGTCATCGGCGAAGCCGCCAATGCCGAGGAGGCCCTCAGGATGATCGACGACCTTCAGCCCGAACTGCTGTTTCTGGATATCCAGATGCCGGGCAAGAACGGGTTCGAACTGCTGACCTCCATCGACGGAAAATCGCCGGAAGTGATCTTTACGACGGCCTACGACGAATATGCCATCAAAGCCTTCGAGTTCAACGCGCTCGACTATCTGCTGAAACCCATCGAGCTGAACCGGCTTTCCGAAGCCATCAACCGCATCGAGGAAAACAACCATCACCCCGAAACCGAAGCCCCGCGCCGGGATACCAACAAGGTGCTGGGCGAAAATGATCAGGTGTTCGTCAAGGACGGGGAGAAATGCTGGTTCGTCAAACTCGGCAAAGTCCGGCTGTTCGAGTCGATGGGCAACTACGTCCGGCTGCACTTCGACGACCAGAAACCACTGGTTCTGAAGTCATTAAATAGCCTTGAAGACCGGCTCGACCCGAACACCTTCTTCCGCGCCAACCGCAAGCACATCATCAACCTGCAATGGATCGAGAAGATCGAGCCCTGGTTCAGCGGGGGCCTGCTGGTGACCCTCCGCGGGGGCGACAAGATCGAGATCAGCCGCCGTCAGGCCATCCGGTTCAAGGAACTGATGAGTCTGTAAGAGTTTCCTAAAAAAGCCGGTTTGCTCGATGAGCAGACCGGCTTTTTTTATACATCCCGTTCGGCCAGTTCCGTATCGCGGTCGAGGGTCAGGGTAGCCCGGACGGTTTCGTCCTTCAGGTAGTCGGCCCGGAAGGAATCGTCTTCAGGCCGCCCGTCGAAGGCGATCCGGTCGAAGCCCTGCGCATGGCCCAGATAGGAAAGCGTTTTGTCCTGCTGGAGGCTCCAGAAAAACGGCTGAGCCTCATAGGGGCGGTTGGCGCCGGCCATGTTCAGCCCGGCGTGGTAGCCCTGCTGTCCGGCCACCTTCCAGTGTTCGATCCGGTAGACCTCGTCGCCGTGCGGAACGTGCGCGATATCCCCGGCGGCAAATACCCCGTCTGCGGCCTGTAAAAACCGGTCGACGCGGATTCCGCCGTCTTTTTCGAGGGCAAGGCCGCTGACGATCCCGGTGGCCGGGCTTACCCCGATGCCGATCAGCACCAGGTCGGTTTCCAGCACCTCACCGTTGTCCAGCACCACCCGCCCGACCTTCTCCTCCCCTTCCAGGCGGTCGGTCTTGCGGCCTAGCCGGAACCGGATGCCGGCGTCTTCGTGCCACTGCTGAATCTGCCGGCCGACTTCCTCCCCGAAGACTTTGGCAAACGGCACCGGTTCCGGTCCTACCACCGTGACCTCGTACCCCAGCTTATGCAGGCTCATCGCCCCTTCCAGCCCAATGAAGGAACTGCCGATCACAACCGCCCTCCGGGACTGCCGGGCCGTTTCCTGCAGTCGGCGGCTGTCGGCCAGTGTCCGCAGCAGAAAAACGTTCGGGCGGTTTTCGCCGGGAAGGCCCAGCCGACGCGGTTCTCCGCCCATACACAGGAGGAGCTTTTCGCAGGAGAGCGTCTCGCCGGAGGCCAGCGTCAGCCGGCGGGCCGGAACATCGACCTGCGTCACCCGGCAGTTTTTCAGCAATTCGATGCCGTTCTCCCGGTAAAAGGCTTCCGACCGCAGCGGCATCCATTCCTCGGGAGCCTCGCCCTGGAGGTATTCCTTGCTGCAATTCGGCCGGTCGTAGGGAACGGTATCTTCGGCGGTGATCATCAGGATACGGCCCGTAAAACCGCCTTCCCGCAGCCCTTCAGCCGCGAAGGCTCCGGCGGCTCCACCGCCCAGAATGACGTAGACGGCCGGGTTCAGCGGGTCGGCTTTCGCCATGGGGTTCGTGACCCGGTCGGGGGTATCCTCAGGGACGCTCACGATGATTTCCTCTCCCCGCACCTGCACCTCGTAGGTGGGCAGGCCGTCCAGGGCCGGGGCTTCGAGCCGCCGTCCGTCGGTGAGGTCGAAACAGGCATGATGCCAGGGGCAGCGGACCCGCCGGCCGTGCAGGGCGCCCTGGGCCAGGGGGGCGCCGTAGTGCGTACATTTGCCGTAGAGGGCGTAGAAAGTGCCGTCGACGCGGGCCAGCAGCACGTCGGTTTCGCCGGCTTTCACTTCTTTCATCTGCCCGTTTTGGAGTTCGTCGACACGGGCGACGACATAGTCACGAAGGGCCATCATCAGAAGGGTTAAGGGTAAAAGTTAGGGTTGGATCAGCCGTCCAGTTCGTTCAGGGCGGCCCGGGCCTTGTTGTCGATACTGTTTTTGTACTCGTGTTTCCGGTAGCTCAGCGCCTTTTGAAAATACGCTTTCGCTTTGGGCAAGTTACGCTTTTGCTGGAAAATGTAACCCAATTGGAGGGACGACGTAGCCCCGAAGGAAAACTGTTCCGCTTCGCTCAGGACGATGGCCCGTTCAAAAAACGGGATGGCTTCGTCGATGTCGCCCCGGCGCTGATAGATGCGGGCTTTGCGGTAGTTGAACTCGGCTTTTTCGGCCGGCAGCGGGAAGGCGGCTTCGGAATACGGCCGGAGGGCATCCAGAGCGGTATCGGAAAAACCGCCGTCGGTGGCAAACCGGGCCTTCATCAGGATCTTCTGCCGGGGCGACACCCCTTTTCTGAAGAACGACTCCGCAAATTTCTGGGCCGCCTTATCCGATTCCACCACCGCAGCTCCGACCTGTTCCACCTGGCGGAGCAGGGGAAGCGCCCGGGCGTCGTCGTTCGTCAGCCAGGCGCAGAGAAAGAGTTTGTAGTAAGTATCCTTCAGGAAGTTGACGCCCCGGTACCGGCTCAGAAACTGGCGGTACGTGGCGGCCGCCGACCCGTAATCCGACTTCTGCACCAGGATTTCGGCTTTCAGATAATCCAGAAGCGGGAAGGAAAGATACTGCGGACCGGTCGGCCGGTTTTCGAGGTAGTCCAGGGCTTCCCCGCTCCGGGCGTCCTTCATGAGGATGGAAGTGGCGAAGAAATGGAGCAGCAGATGATCGGGGTTTTCCCGTACGAGCTGTTTCAGGTCGGCGGCTTCGGCGGCCGAAAACTTCAGGACGTAGGCGTGGATGAGCAGGTCGATCAGCCGGGCTTCGGTGCGGAATACCGCATCTTTCCGGGCCACGGTCCGGATTTCCTGTAAACCCTGTTTCACATCACCCCGCAGGCCCAGCATGCCCGTTACCCAGGTGTAACTTTCGGGCACGGAACCGATCAGGACGTGCAGCACGCCGAGGGACTTATAGGTCGGCAGAAAGTCGGGAAACTTCTTCCGGTTTTCTTCGAGCAGCCGGTAGGCCCGGATGATGTCCCAGCAGGCGCTGACCTCCTGCCCGAATTTTAGTTTGACGAAGGCCCAGTGGAGCCGCACCTCGGCCTGGGTAAGGCGCTGCCAGGGGGAGGCCGGGTCCAGTTCCCGCAGGCGGTCGAGTCGCTGGTCTTCGCGGTCCGACCACTGCCGAAAGGCGTTTCGGTCGTCGGAAACCAGCAGGGTCACCATGTCGGCGAAGTCTTCCAGCCAGAGGGCTATTCCGTTTCCGCGGGCGGTTTCGGTCGCCAGCGCCTTTCGTCCTTCCTGTACTTTCAGCGCAAAGACGTCGGCGTACGCCTGCCGAAGAGCCGGGGAAAACTCAAAATCGGCTGCCTGAACGCCGACTGCCCAGGGCAGGAGACCCAGAAAGAGGATGACGCTTCGCATGGGGCGAAAATACGGGGCGATTTTCCAACAAAAAAGGCCGTCGGGAAAGACGGCCTTCTGAAAATAGCTTATCAGTTCGGATTACCGGCGGGAAGGCAGCGGTTCCGGGGCGCCTTCGACGTCGGCGAAAATCCGGCCGCAGTGTTCACAGACGATAATTTTCTTCTTATCCCGGATGTCGGCCTGCCGCTGGGGCGGAACGACGTTGAAGCAGCCACCGCAGGCGCCACGCTTCACCATCACGACCGCCAGCCCATTGAGGGCGTTCTCCCGGATCTTGTTGTAGGATTTCAGCAGCCGCTCTTCGATATGGGTCGCCTGCTGGTCGCGCTCGTCGATCAGGGCTTTTTCTTCTTCCTGGCTCTCGGAGGTGATCTGGTTCAGCTCCTGCATCTTGGCTTTCAGGTCCTCTTTGCGTTCGTCGAGGGCGCTCTGCGTCGCCTTGATCTCCTCCTGCTTATTGCGGATTTTAAAGGCGGCTTCGTTGATTTTCTTGTCGGCCAGCTCGATTTCCAGCGTCTGAAGCTCAATTTCCTTTGAAATGGCGTCAAATTCGCGGTTGTTGCGAACGTTCATCTGCTGGTCTTTATAGCGGGCGATCAGTTTCTCGGCATCCTTTTTGGTCGCCTTGAACTTATCGATCTCCTCTTCCAGGGTCTGAATGTCGGCGTTGAATTTACCGATACGGGTTTCAAAACCGGCGATATCGTCCTCCAGATCACGGACTTCCTCCGGCAGATCGCCCCGTATTTTCTTTATTTCATCAAGCTGAGAGTCAATGGATTGAAGTTTGAGAAGCGCTTCGAGTTTTTGAGCAATCGTCAGTTCCATTCGAGATGTTTTTGCTGCCTATGGGTAGTAGTTCACCGGGTTGGTGACTATTTCGGACAAAATTACCGCAAAGGTAGTAAACTTTTTCAACAAATGCTGTTGAATCAAGTCTTTAGTAAACACTTCACTTTCATAATGGCCAATGTCGGCGATCAGGATACGGCCGTCGGCGTCGAAAAATTCGTGGTATTTGTAATCGGCGGTAATGAACACCTGCGCACCGGCCCGGACGGCATCGTTCAGCAGAAAACCGCCTGCCCCTCCGCAGACCGCCACCCGGCGCACGGTCTTTCCGAGCAGAGGGGTAAACCGGAACGTTTTCAGACCCATCCGCTCTTTCAGAAAAGCCAGAAAATCCGGTTCAGGCAGCGCTTCCGGCAGCTCACCGACCGCTCCCGAACCGACCTCCTGGTTTTCATTCAGAAGGGCATACAGGTCGTAGGCGGGAACCTCGTAAGGATGCGCCCGTCGCATGGCGGTCACCATTCGCTTTTCCAGATGGGCCGGGAAAATGACCTCGACCCGTTCTTCGGAGACGGTTTCGTCCTGCCCCACCTGGCCGACGGCCGGACTGGCCCCTTCCAGCGGCCTGAACGTGCCGGTACCGCCGACCCGGAACGAACAATGTTCGTAGGCCCCGATCTGTCCGGCTCCGGTTTCGTACAGGGCATTCAGCATCCGGGCGGTATGGTCGTGGGGCACAAAAACCACCAGTTTGCTCAACACCCCGGATTTGGGCGCCAGAATACGAACGCCGGTCAGTCCCAGCTTTTCGGCAATTTTGAAATTCACCCCACCCACGACGTTATCGAGGTTGGTATGGGCCGCGTAGATGGCTACGTCGGTTTTTACGGCCCGGATGACCGCCCGCTCCACGTAGTTGCGCCCGTTCAGCTTTTTCAGCCCGCGAAACACGATCGGGTGATGAGCCACGATGAGGTTGCAGCCCTTGCGGGCGGCTTCCTCCACCACCGCTTCGGTCGCATCGAGCGTCACCAGCACCCCGGTCACCTCCGCATTCGGGTCGCCGACGATCAGCCCCGCGTTGTCATAGCTTTCCTGATAAGCCGGAGGAGCCCAGCGGTCCAGGTACTCGGTGATGTCGTGAATACGCATAGGAATTGTTGAATTGTAGAATAATTGAATGATTGAATGGGCTCCTCAATGCCGAAAATGGCGGAGCTTATTCAATCATTAAATCATTCATTTATTCTACAATTTGTACCGTTCTGCCAGAACGTTCAAATGGTGTTTTTCATGCCCAGCCAGGATGGAGAAGATGGCGCGGGCGGAAACCGGGTTTCCGTTGGCGGTTCCGACGCGGGTGTGAGCCTCCTCGGGCAGGCTTTCCGCCAGCGCGATTGTCGAAAGCCGGACGTAGCGGTAATGATTCAGGAGGTGGTTCAGGGCCTGGCTGTCGAAATTGGAGTGGGCGAAGTACTCATTCTCATCGAAGCCGGGCAGCGACTGTCGTTCACCCCGGGCAATGCAGAGGGCGCGATAGGCAAAAATGCGTTCCGTATCGATCATGTGTCCGAGCATTTCCTTCGGCGACCACTTGCCTTCGGCGTAGCGAAAATTCTGCTGTTCGGACGAGAGATTTTCAAACAATTCCTCGACCGTTACCAACTGCCGGCGCAGGGTCTCAATAACATTCTCGGAATCAACCAGATCGATATAATTGGAAAAATACCGGGAGTGCGGGTATTCGGCGGGTTGCGGTTTCTTCATCGATTTCTCGGCTTTTTTTCGGTAAAGGTATTGCGTAAAGCCGAAAAACGTCTACCTTTGCACCACGTTTTCGGGAAACGATGAACGAAAACGGTCCGGTAGTTCAGTTGGTTAGAATACATGCCTGTCACGCATGGGGTCGCGGGTTCGAGTCCCGTCCGGACCGCTGCAAAAATGAGAAAAACCCTGTAAATCTTTGGTTTACAGGGTTTTTTAATGTTAAAAAACAAATTTATAGCATCAATTAGTCTTATTACTCCCTTTTGGTTCTAATTGGATATGCTACCCGTTTGCTACCCTATTTTAGGTCCTCTCAGCTCGATAAGTTTACAGCCGTTAACTAAAAACAAGCTAATAATGGCTACTTATCGAATTATTTTCAATCGCAAAAAGCAACTCGATCAGGAAGGCAAAGCCCTGGTCCAAATTGAGGCCTACCAAAATGGTAAACGGCGCTACTTTTTAACTGAGGTGTATGGTAGACCTGACCAGTGGGATGTTAAACGCCATGTTGTAAAGCATGATGCACTAGCGAATAAACGCATTCAATCAAAGCGACAAGAGCTCGAAACATTTGAGCTTATGTTCCCAAAAATCCACGGCAGGCAATTCACTCTGGATGACTTTGCCCTAATAGCAGACGAGCAAAAGATCACAAATGAGCCTGAGCCGCCAAAATCATTCTCCAAATACTTACGCGAACAACTCCGGTTAGACCAGGTATCCATTGAGCTTGATACTTTTTCCTTTCATTGCAAAAAATGCGACATTTAACCTGGCCGTTCAGCAGCTGTTTTAAGCAGCGTTTTATGGGTATTTAAGAATTAGAGGAGTACTGACTTCGTTTCAGTTTTCTACCCACTTAGCCAGTCCAATGGCAATGCCTATCAGCCCTACACCGATTAGAATAATCCAATAAAATTTCGAGTAATATTGAAATTTCATCAGAATGCCAATGATTACAAGACCTACCGCTGTTAAAAACAGGAAGACACTAGTAGCCTGCAAGAGTGTAGTGAAAATCAGTCGCATAGATTAGCGCTGCTTAAATAAGCTAATTCTGTTGATTTACTACAAGTTATCGTACTGGCGACTAATATCCTAATCCTCCAGGGAGTTATGCCACAAGTGCTATCTATTAGCCGCAAACAGATGAATACTATTTCATGTCGCAAAAGGAGGGAAAAATGAGAATCCTGCATTTTCTCTAATTTCTTCCAAAATTTTTAAATTGGTTATCATAACGTTTGATTATACAACAATTCGCATGCTGCTGAAAAGACCATTTACTAAGTCAATGGGCGCAGCAACAGGAAAATAGCGATCTTGAAGAAACAATACATAGAGTTAGCTTCTATCTCCACCTGACATGAAGTACTATCTACTCACCCTCTTCGTTTGGCAGCTATCTATACAAACCCGATCACGGGTTCAGAAGACCGATTCACTCGTGCTCAATAATGCGGTTTTATACTATCATACCTATGGAACCGGTACGCCAATCGTGGTATTAAGTGGCGGCCCTGGCATTAGCGCAGAGCAAGAGTCCGATGTCGTTGACAGCTTGGCTAAGTCGTATCGCGTCATCCTCTTCGAGCAGCGCGGGACGGGTCGCTCCTGGACCAAACCTATGGATAGCACCACGATCAATATTCATTCAGCCATCAATGATCTGGATGTACTGCGTAAGCGTTTAGGAGTCACTAAACTAAACATCTATGGCCATTCCTGGGGCGGCATGTTAGCCGCCGCTTATGCGGCTAGCTATCCTACCCGGGTTGGCCTGCTTATCTTGAATGGGAGTGGCGAGATTAACCTAGCACACACTCCTATTATTGACGCAAGTACCAAAAGAGGTTACCAACTTTCAGATACAAGTGCAATCAATTATTGGCTGGATTCCCCGATGGGCAAACAAAACCCTCAACTGGCCACCAGAGAATTAAGACGAATACGAGTCGCTAATTCCGTTTATGATCGATCGAAAGCCGCTCGTGTTTTTGCTCAGGTGGAAAAAGGAGTTAGAAATCAAGCTATGAGTTCGCTGATGTGGCGTAGTTTACGACGGGAAGGGTTTAATCTAGAATCGACACTGAAAGCGTACAAGGGACCAGCTCTGATTATTTATGGCTGGCAAGATCCCACTGGCGCAACTACGTTCTACCAACTAAGTCGCTCGCTACCTCAAGCCGAGGTAAAGGGGATTAATGAAGCGGGCCATTTTGTCAGCGTGGAACAGCCCACACTCTTTTTCAGCGCGGTGAATGACTTTTTGAAGCGTCATTTATCCGACTCAAAGTCACATTAAGGTAGCCATTAGTTAAGAAGCACCTGATTTGGATTAATCTGCTAACTCTGACTTAATTCTCTTTACATAAAGTTAGTTATAAACTGAACGTGAGAAAAGTACAATTTTTATTTCATATCTTTCTCTTAAATCGCCCGAAAAGTAAGACGCTACCTATGTTGAGCATGTCTTATCAATGGAGGGTTTTTGAGAGAAAAGAGTACCCTTTCCCTTTGTTTAGTGTTCAATCTGGCTTTGGACACCAATACCATGAAAATGTCGCCCTAAAACCGCTACACCTTTACTCGTTTCCACCGATTTTGGGGTCATCATTTTTCTGATTCACCAGCATATCGGACCCATGCCTTCACCCATACTGACCACGCCTATGGCTAAGCATGCCAGCCAGCTCCGACCGGCTCTGTTTTTTGCGCTACTCTTGCTGATTGCACCCCTGTCAACGACTTGGGGACAGTCGGATTCTACCGCCGGTGCTCCGAAACCTTTGGGCCAGTTGGTTGACATCGGAGGTTGGCGATTACACCTCGTCGGGCAAGGCACGAATCAGGCTCAGGGCCCTACCGTCATCCTTGAATCGGGCGCCGGCGGGTTTTCCTTCGATTGGAGTTTAGTACAGCCCCGGGTTGCCACCTTCGCTCGCGTGTACGCCTACGATCGGGCTGGCTCGGCCTGGAGCGAGCTGGGACCCCGGCCGCACACGATGCATCAAACCGTCTATGAATTGCATACGCTGCTCCAGCGAGCGGGCGTTACCGGTCCCTATGTGCTGGTAGGAGCTTCCTATGGCGGGATTCTGATGCGGCTCTTCGCTCAGCAGTACCCTGCCGAAGTGGCTGGACTGGTGCTGGTCGATAGCGGTCTGGAAAATAGCCTGAAGTATGTCAATGGCAAACCCACAAGGGCCGCTGACATTAGCCCGCGGCCGATTCCGGCAGTCCAAAAAACCGCTACCGCTGAAGATCGGCAATTGGCCCAGACGCCGGAAGCCCGTCAGTTTCTCGACGAGGTGCTGGCCAAATCGGGTATCCAATTGAAGCGTCCTACCTTAAATCCGGCCTACCAAAAGCTGCCTGAATCGGCGCGCCAGCTTCGCCTATGGGCTAGCAGCCGGTACGAGTACTATGCGGCCAATGACAATCACTTTGAGATCGACGAATTAGCCCTGTTGCTCCAGTACCAGAAAGCCCATCCGCAGTATCTGAAGGCGATTCCCCTGATCGTGTTGACGAAAGGCCCGGGCAACGCTTCGGATACGGATTCGGCCGAACAGGAACGCAAACAGGCGCAGGCAGCTTTGACCGGCTTGTCATCCAACAGCAAACAGGTCATTGCTCACCAGAGCGGGCATCACATTGAAGTGGACGATCCGGACCGGGTGATCGAGGCGATTCGGGAAGTGGTGGAAGCGGTGCGCCACCCAAGGACACTTAAATAATTGCCGTTTAAACGCTTTAATAAAGGAGCGTTTTTAACCTACCATACGCGTACAGGCATAAAGGTTGGTTTAACCTTGCACCAATAGGACGAATGAACTATACGTCTTCTTTTAAAGGAGGACTTATTCTGTGAGTGGGCAATTCTTGTCCCTGAAGTCGGACTTACCACTGTTGAATGACAATACCAAGCTGATTATCCCGTAGGGCGAACTCTTTGGCCCCCCAGGGGCGAAGGGTTACCCTGGGAAGATTGGGATGCAGAAACTCCGGATGGCTGGCGGCTATGTGTTGATACACCGATTCAATATCCTCGGTGACGAGTCTAAACTCCGGATGATGTTCCTGGGCTAAGCCGGCGTCTTCAAACAGGTAAAGTTGTAACCCATTTTTTTCAAGCACACAAAAAGGCCGACTTGTTGCCAGCTCATCATGGGTGATGCTGAACTGGAGGCATTGAACAAATAAGTTCAGCCCATCGTGGATATCCGTATAAAAAACACTCGGGACTAGTTTAGTGAATATCATTGTGTCATACTTGATTAGCCTAGTGTATAAAACGCCAATTTAGTAACCAGCGCCTGCCAACCTCGATAAACACTGAAAAAAACAGGCTATCTTCTTTCTGTTACAGACAGACTGCTTTATGCTTCGCAAAAGGAGCGTTTTAAGCGACATTACTCTGTGTCCATTGGCTTCAGGGTCATTAGAAGTGAGACAAGCAGGAACCCTATTCTTCATAACGCTCTACTTCTGCTGGATCCCTCGTCTTTGAGCAAACAGCCAGTCCAGTATACCTGGCGTAGCGTCTAAGCTAGGGTTAAGATAGTGCCCCACTCCTGCATACTCGGTGTAACGTGGGTGTCCACCCGCTTGTTGGATAGCCTTAATGACAGTCCGACATCCTTCAACCGGTACATTCCGGTCCGTTTCTCCGTGGAAGGCCCAGATGGCTATGTCCACCATGTTTTTGGCCAAGCTAGGGTCACCGGCTCCACTTAAGGGCAGGGCAGCAGCAAACACACCCGGGCGAGTCCCGATGAAAGACCAGGTGCCATAGCCTCCCAGCGAATGGCCCACCACGTACCGCCGATTGGAGTCAATGCTAAATTCCCTTTCCAGAGCGTTCAGCAAGTCAAAAACGATCGTATCCCGTGGCACCAGGTGCGGTAAGCCACCCCAACTGGTGCCACGGGAACACTGAGGAGCTAAGATAAAGGCAGGGTATTTTTTTCGATTTCTCGGCTCGGTCAGTCGCTGAATTTCCCAACTGGCTAATTGGCGGATATTGTCTGTTCCGTAACCCGCTGCGCCGTGCAGGCTAACTAATAGCGGATAGCGTTGAGTAGAATCATACCCTTGTGGCCTGAGCAGGCGATACGAGAGCGTGTCACCGCGCCGATTGGTAAACGTGCGCGCTTGGAAAATCCGGACCTGTTTGATGGCTTCCGGCTGGGGATAGCTGGCCCTGATTCCTTCACCGAACAGGCTTACGCCCAGAAACAGGAAAGCGGCTATGCCGATAAGTCGAGCTGCGTCCATAAGGATTGTTTGCCAGGAAGACAGGTTCGAATCCGAGGGTTGTGATGGGGCAGCCGGATGTTGCCAAAAATAACCGACGAAAAATATGGGCTGTAAACTGGCCATAAACGAAAGCCCCAGTTGCCACTTCTCCAAGGTTGGCGTACTGCGACCGCCATAGACCTGCATCGAGATGATTAGCAGGGCTAAGGCACTACTTGCCACCAGGAAGCTGGACACGCCAGCGGCTTTTAACCAGCCGTTTTTTCCTGCGGGAGAAAGCACCAAGCTGCTCGCTGCTAAGAGGCCAGCAGCGAGATCTAGTACTAAAACAAAGGGGTAATAACCTTGAAGAGCCCTAGTCAGCGGGAACAGAATACTATAGAGCAGCATCACCCGCAGCAAGGCGGTAAAAAAAGCGAACAAACCCGTAACAAAAGCTGCCCGGAATTGCTGGATATAATAAAATCGAAGTAGAAATGCTGTACCTAACAAAGAGGTCAGATTAGCCGCCAGAAAATAATTGGCAAATGAGGATTGTGTAACTATGTCCACGCCAACGATCCAATAGAGCAGGTTTTGGAAGAGGCCCATGGCTAGGGCAAGGCCCAGAAAGAAAAGGGCATTCTGGCTGAGAGTTTTCGTCATTATGAGCGTATGGCTATGTTTGCCAAAGTACAAACCTCAGACTAAATACCGTTTTACAAAACGCCCGAATAGTAAGACGTCGCCCATGTATCGGACGTCTTTTATCAATGGAGGAGTTTCAGCAATTCCTCCATTGGGGCGTTGCCTACCTGGAATTTTCGTAGTTTGGCTATTCCAGATCTACATGATACTACAAGAAGATGAGATTCGCGTTAATCATTATTGCTATCATACTAGGCGTGTCCCTGTTTCGACACTTCGACTTTCAAACTCGACAATTTGAAAAGCCCGGACTAGATATTTTATATGCGATAGTATTCATGACTGCAATCATCCTCTTAATAAGAGATATAAGGAAAACAGGTCATCGTGGTAAATAGGCTCCATGCACAAAATGCAATGCCAAACCAGCAATCAAAGTGGTGTGGCTGGGGTAGCCCGGTTTGGGCTTTGTCTTTTTATACCAGGGTTTGGTGAGACTATTTCAGTAGCTACCTAAAACCTTTGTAGATTGGCTATCTTAAATCAGATTATACAACAGATTATTGGAAGTGGCAACCAGCGAAAAAAGGTACGAGATTTTAAGTGGGTTACCTGCCTATGGACCCTTGTACATCCCGGTTACCCAAGTTGAACGGCCTTTTATCAATCCCTACAGTGAGGGATTCGTTGTGCGGTTTTTTGGTCCATCCGGTGAATCATGGGTAGCTAATTTCAGTCTTGGACACAGCTCCTTCCATGCGGTCTTCGATTTCCCTCAGACCAACTTATGCCTTGTCATTGCTGGTGGAAACGGTTATATCATGAAGCCTACCCAGACAAAACCGGTCAATACGTTTGGGAGTGCGATCAGAGCCGCGATCTTAACGGATCACGATGAAGTCGTAGCCGTTGAAGATACGCATGTAACCATTATTTGCTCAACGGGGCACATCTGGGTGTCCGAACGAATTTCCTGGGATGGCATCAAGGATTTACGTATCGATAAGAGGGTTATCTTCGGAAGTAGTTATGATCCAATGGCTCACCATAACGAGTGGACCGATTTTACCCTTGATTTAGACACCAAACAACTCACGGGTGGCAGTTACAGAAGGTACTTCAATTCAGACGGAACGCCCTTTAAGTGACGACTCTCGTGGGAGTTTTTATTGACATAAAGCGAACTATACAACTGATTCTTTACCCTTTTCATGACTCTAGATGAATTGAGCAAGAAGGAAAGAGAACTGCTTCTCCAAATTGATGGTACCAAAGGCTCAATAGAAGAAAAAGCTGACCAACTGAAGGCTAAGGGCATATTTGATGCCTATAAACAAGTGCATGACGGCTATGCTGATCTTGCCAAAGAAAACAACGAAGCGCTGAAGCGAGGCCTGTTTCTCCAATGGTATGCCTTGGTGGAACCATCCTTCTTAACCGGTATCAACGACATCGATTCACAAGCAGAAAAGGAAATCATTCGGGTCCTGGATGATCAGATTGGTGAGAACGAGGTTGACGCTGAGCTTTATTCCATGGTGAGTTATTACGCTGATTGGGAGAATGTGTTCGACCGCTTTAACGGTTATAGTAATCTCACCCAATTGCTGAAAAACAGATTAGATTATGATTCTATCATTCTGCAACTTAAACAAAGTGACCT
Source organism: Larkinella soli (assembly GCF_003703975.1). Lineage (GTDB taxonomy): Bacteria > Bacteroidota > Bacteroidia > Cytophagales > Spirosomataceae > Larkinella > Larkinella soli. The sequence continues at coordinate 276,019 of NZ_QTJY01000002.1, forward strand.
AACCAGTAGAGGCCAGATGGGCATTTATTGGCAATCAGTTATTCCTCTTCGCTAACTTAATCACACTTGAACAACCGTTAACAATGCCAGAAGAAGACTTTGTGGATGGTTTTTATGAGTTAAAAACTCAACTCCTTAGAATGTACTTTCATCCTTCTTAAGATGAATATGCGAGTGCTCACATAGCCAAAATGATTAAGTCATTAGGTGTAGATAGTAGCGAAACAGGAACCTTTTATAGAATCCTCGATGGTGCCCTGTGACAGACGCTTTATATACTGTTTTGTTAGGATTGGATGGCGGAGCTTTAATTGGTGACAACAATCAGCAGATGTATAAATTATTCAATGAGCAATGCGATGAACCTACTAAAGGTAACGAAATAGAGGGTTACGCTTGGGAATACTTTCACAATCAGAAATAGCATTTACTTTTCTCAAGCCAGCCTGATTTTGAGTGTACTTGGTAATTCTGAATTATTTTCACTTCCATAAGTTGAGCTTTTAACTGACCTAAAAAAGAGGTATAAATTGGATGGTTGATCAGCAATCCTTAAAACGCCTGAATATGAAGGGGCTCTCAGTGGGGCAGGCGTCTTATCAAAGGAAGCATTAGTGAAGATCCGAAATTTAACCTGATCTCCCCAAATTCCTCAGATTGGTTTTGATAATGTCTGATCATATAGCACAACACCGACGTCAAAAAGATCTGAAAAATGACCAGGATTGAGTTCATTAACTTTGTTCGAAACACTCTGGAAGAACTGATCCAGTATGCAGAAATTTATGCTGAAAAAGATTTTCCCAGAGACCTCGCCTTTAAGTGGATAGGTGAATCGACTTGGGAATATGATCAACAAAAGATTTTAAGCCGACTAGTGGATCGCGTGTATCAAGGAGAGGAGCAAATTTATCCTTGTGTTAACTTGATTGTAAAAGGGATTAAAGCGGGTAAGGTGGAGATAGAAGGTCAGATAGCTGGTTATGAACCAAGAGCTTTTCAGAAAGGATGGAGTGGGCGTATGGGCCCCTTTATTTATGGGGTTGGTTTTACTACCTCCACGGATAAAGCTAAACTAGAAAGGATTAGAGCTAAGTTAATTCAGAAAGGATTATTACCTGGTTAATGATTATAATGCAACTTATACAACAGATGAAAAAGGTTAGTGTAATACTCTCTAACGATGAATATGAAACGATAAAAAGCTGTTTTAGCCAGCAAAATAACTTTAATTACCTTTTTCGCCAGGAGAATCTTTTTAATCAAGACGGTGAAGTTGAACTCTCTATTCCTCTTTGGCAATTCGACAACTTCATGATAGGGTTAGTCGAAGCTAGAAGGGCCAAAGGAACGATCAACAGCAGGTATACAAATTTTGGACACAAAGTAGATTTAATCATTGATAGACTTACCACGCAGTTCTACGGATAGTCTCTTAAGATAGTGGTAGTTAGAAAACGAATTCGGGAAAAGAACAAACTTCCTGGTGAGATAATTTCAGTAGCTACCTAAAACTTTAGTAGCTTGGCTATCTTAAATCAGATTATACAACAGGAAGATGGAGCTAGAAATCAGCTATCGACACTTTCAAAACGGAGACCTAGGCAATTTGAGTCAAGTAGAGTTTGGAAAGGGAGAAAAGATAGGTGCTATTGACTTTTGGAGTTAAGGCTATGTCGGTATTCACTTAGTGAATACCGATACCGGTCAAGAGCTAATCAATATCTTAATAAGCCCTGAAGAGAAGTCAGAAGTGAAAAAACACTTGTTAAATTTGATAGCTATCCTAACATAACAGCACTTATACAACTAAACGGAACCTTTAATGAGCTTTCAAAGGTGTTATACTTTTCTATTACTAGGGGTACTACTTGTATCTTGTCGGAAAGAATTGAGAGTTGAAAAGTTTTCTTTTATTCTTGAGAGTAATATTTCTTATGTAATCAACGCAAAAGATAACCTATACATGGTTAGGTACATGGATCAAAAAGATACCACAGTTAAACTAGATTTATCTGAACAGGAAATATCACTAATAAAAGATACGTATATTAACAACAAGCTTTATAGCTTACCAACTTTATATAAACCAGATCCTAAGTGTGAAGAGCTACCACTTGACATGATACAACTAACCGTCTTCTATAATGGACAGAAGAAGCAGGTCTTTAAATTTGCCGATTGTGAAAACTACGATTTTAATACTATGCAAAAAATAAGGAAGATTAACGAAGTAGTGATTAAGATAAAAGAAGCGGCTTTTTCAAAAACTCAAATTAAGAACCTACCAAGTTCAAACATTATATACATGTAATTCGAGTAGAGCAGAAAGTATAAAGATTTTTATATTTGTAAAGATTATATTTGGCGATCATCTTCTAAACTTTTCATAACATCAGTTACGAAATGAACGTGGGAAAAGTACAAAGTCTATGTTTCATATCTGTCTCCTTAATCGCCCGTTTTATGACACGCTTCTTGTTACGCCAGGAAGCAGCTTCCCTTCTCGGCCTGGCCGTCTCAAAAACCCATCTCACCAATCTATGTTCCTTTTTCCTATATTTGCATGAGTTTGTGAAACAGTTTTATGCTCTTCGGATACGCACGCGTTTCGACGGCACCGGCCGCCCGGACAGGACCAGAACTTATCGCTGCAACGGGATGACCTCAAAAAGGCGGGTTGTCAAAAAATCTTTCAAGAAAAGGTATCCTCTGCCAAAGAGCGGCCGCAGCTACAAAAGCTGTTGGAGATTCTTCGGGAAGGGGATACGATTATTGTTTGGAAATTAGACCGGCTCGGAAGGTCCCTCAAAGAGTTGTTCACCCTGGTTCATGAGTTTCAAAGCAAAGGCATTGGTTTCCGAAGTCTGAATGATGCGATTGACACCACGACTGCTCAGGGACGCTTGGTGTGTAACCTATTTGCTTCGCTAGCTGAGTTTGAACGGGATCTGATCCGTGAACGAACGAAAGCCGGCTTGGCCTCGGCTCGGGCCAGGGGCTGACTAGGGGGGCGGCCGAAAGGACTGTCTCCGGAAGCTCAAACCAAAGCCAAGGCGGTCAAGGCCATGTATGCAACCAAAACGCATTCGATTGCCGAAATTAGTCAGTTATCTCATTTAAGCCGGTCGACGGTATATAGGTATTTAGCCTGGCAGGAGAAAAAATAGTAGCTGATTAAGAAAAGAAGTTAATCCCTCAGGGGAATATCCTATTTTTAGTTTTATAAATGCTGCTGGGCTAGACGTTCCTCTGTTAACCTGGGAAGTACGTCCAGGCTCCTTAGGCTTATGATGTGATTTCTATAACCAACCTTCCGCATTGGCATAGGCAATGAGGGCATGACTATTTTTGACGTTAGCCTTTAGAAATAAGCTGTACCGATGTTTCTTGACCGTGCTGGTGGTAATAGAGAGGGTATCCGCAATTTCTTTTGTAGTCAATCCTCGGTAGATTAAGTCTACCACTTCCATCTCCCGGGAAGTTAATTTCTGTTTTTTGGCCCCTAATCGGTAGGTGTTTATTTTACGAAGGCCTTTCTCCTTAACAGAAAACACCTCGAGATTAACTTCCCGGAATGGAATGGCTTTGGTCTCCTCCAGCAGTATGAAAAAAACAGGTCGCTGGTGTTTGGTGAGCAAGGTGATTTTTTCATCCCGCAGGTGTACATACTGGCCATCTTTCCGCCTAAAACGGTAATTGATTACAAAACGTAACCGGTGCAATTCCCCTTGCCTGGAAAACTCCTGTATGTATTGGTAACCACTACTCACCGCCTGGAGATCATCCGGATGCACCAGGGTCAGGAAGCTTTCCGGGGAAAAACCTTTAAACTCCCGTTCCGAGTAACCTAATATTTGTTTACAGTTAGAACTCACGTAGGGAGACGTTTGGTGTTTTAAGTGGCACAGGACCACTACTCGGCCCGGGAACAGCTGTTCGGCAAAACGGATACTTTCCAGCAAGGCCTCCTGATCCAGTTCAGCTACCTGCGGCACTTCAGCGGTTGCTAAACTGACGGCCCGGGTCGCACGATCCAACGTTTGAAGACCCTTCAATAGTTCTGCTTTCATATCTTGAGCTATTAATATAGCATGCCACCAGCCCGTGTTGACTGGTGGCATGGACTGCGGTTTATACTTACTTACTACTGGCTTACTACCTCTTTACCTCGTTCTTTACCCCGCCCTACCTGCTGGGCAGAAACATACAGGCTACCGCCCAGGATACACCAGGGAACGCCCCACAGATAATTTACAAGGTAGTTAGGCGCCCCAGTGAGGATGACGATGGGAAACATACAAAAAAATGGATAAAGTCCTACGGCCAGAACGGGCAGAATCTACCATCCCTTCCACGCCTTGCTTCGGATCGCGGCAATACCCAGTAGTAGCATACCGCCGGCCGTCAGGAGTAATCCAACCGGAACGATGTACACTAAATTCCATAGCTCCAGGGCAATGGCCAGGCAACCCAAACAGTAGAATAACAGCCCCGTTAGGGGAATCCAAAACACCTTTTGCTGTGGTAACACCCGAGCCGTGGAGAGAGCCCACAGGCCCAGGAGCAGAAAGATCCAGGCGGCAATGGATAGCGAAAGGGAGAGGGAGTCGATCCGGCGGTCGGGTAGTTCGACGACCACCAGGTTCAGCATCAGGAGTATACATTCGATTAATAACATTGCTCCGCCTACGGTTACGTATAGACTTGCCTGTCGTATAGGACGGGCCAACCAATTGGTGTGATGACTTATGTGCGTTGTCAAAGATTTTGATGGCAAAACTAGCAGGTGCTTGCTGCCGAATCTATAGAACTTTAGGAGTAACTTTTACCTCAATAGTTATCATGAATTGTACCCCATACTGGGTATGTAATGCTGTTGAGGATCGTACGTTTTGAACCCAAAGCCGCAGAATCTCCGTGAAGTAAAGCATGGACCTCATGTTTAGTAAACCCTCCCGGCGTGGGACGAAGGAACCTTCATTTATCTAAAGGGAGATAGTAGGAGTTGGGTTCTATCCCAGTCTTGAAGAGGGATCGATTTATTGGCCAGCATTATAGGGGCGCACTCCGAAACAGCCGAACAAGGGGTCCTCATAGTTTATCCCTAATTTGACGATTCGTTCCGCTATCCGTAAGCCTTGGTTAGCAATATTGACAAAATACACCACCGCTGTCCGGCGTTCTACCGATCCAATCACGTAGCCGCTGGCCGAGGGGCTCTTCGCCCACTGACAGAATAAATCCCCCGTGGGTGTATGTTGAATGGCAAAACCTGTACCCCAGGATACTCGACCCGGTTGGCAGATATCCGTCTTTACGGGTGAACTGATCAGCGCTTTTGTCGATGCGGGCTCCGGCTTCATCATCGTCTCAACGATAAATTTGGCATAATCCTCCGCCGTCGTTCGTAACGTATGAGCGACGTTGGCAGGTTCCGGCTCATCGACGACAACCTTACCCGTCCTATCATACGAGCGAGCGTAGTGACTGGCGTCTTTTGGTTGATAGGCATAACTCGTATGATTCATGGCCAATGGGTCGAACACGAGTTGCTTCATGAACGAGTCAATCGGTTGCTTGGCCAGATACTCAATGACCAGTTGCAACAGGTAATAACCTTCCCCCGAATAGCTGTATCGACTACCCGGTGGAAACAGCAAGGTCAGGGGTTTTCCCTCCGCCCGCCAATTCGGCAGGCCGCTGGTGTGGTTTAACACCATTCGGGCCGTGATCAGCTTCATTTGATCATCGGCTAGCGGTCCCTTTAGAAAACCAGTCTCTAAATAGGTACGGGGAACCAGGTTGACCAGGGGGATATCTAAGGCGATTTTCCCTTGTCTGCTCCACAGCAGGACGGCATAGGCGAAGAGGGGTTTACCTAAGGAGGCCCCTCGAAAGATGGTGCTGCTGGCAACGGCCTGTTCGGTGTCTTTATTTTTAACGCCAAAGCCTTCACTCCAGGTGACTTTGCCCTCTTCGATAAGGGCAATCGATAAGCCGGGTGTAGCCGTACTGTCGAGCATGGATGGCAACGCATGTTGCAGGCGCTGAACCGGAGTTTGAGCCATGGCGGGTAGCCAAACAATGGCAACTAAAGCGAGGGTCGTTAGGCTGAAAGGAAAATGCATGGAGGAGTTGGTTAGAAAGGGCCTTCCTTTTGGTGACAACTACCATACCACAGTTAAAAAAGAGGGATTCCAGCGGAATGGAAGGCATACCAGCCGGCAAGCTCGTTCGATTTCGGACATAAAAAGGACTAATTTGTCCGTTTTTGATCAGTGCTTGCATTCCTGCAAAACGCTCCATTAACAAGAAGTCCCAATAGAAGTGTCTAACTATTCGGGCGATTTCTGAGATGCTTTGCCAATTGTTAAGTTTAGTTAACTTATTAATTTTTAATCATTTGTTTGCTAAAAATTATATGATTCTTTAAGCTTGTCCTAGTGATGGTTCGCTAGAGTTTTTACCTGATAGTAGCGATCTGTCCGTCTCTTCGTTTCAGCATCCTCAACGTTGTTCTGGAAAATAACTGCCTCCAGAGCACATAGATCAGCCCTTCCTGAGTAGGCTGCAATCCATTCCTATTTACTGGTGGAATTGAGTCAATTGGTAGCCAATTTATCAATCATAATTTATGAAATTTATTTTCCTCTGGCTAGCACTTATTAACTATGAACTAACGGCTCAACCGTTATCCAAACCAGAACAGGATGTGATGGCTACGGTTAAAAAGCAACTTCCCCAAACCCAGGCATTTCTGGAAGAAGTAGTCAACATCAACAGCGGTACCCTCAACCTCGACGGCGTTCGGCAGGTCGGGAAGCTCATGGCCGCCGAGTTCGATAAATTAGGCTTCAAAACAGAGTGGGTCAGCCTGCCCGACTCGCTCAACCGGGCGGGCCATCTGGTGGCTACCAGGCAGGGTACCCAAGGCAAAAAGCTCTTTCTGATTGGGCATCTGGACACCGTTTTTGAGAAATCACTGCCGATGGACCCCTTCAAACGAACAACCGACTCAATGGCAATGGGGCAGGGAGTAATTGATGATAAAGGGGGTGATGTGGTGATGCTGGCTGCGTTAAAAGCGCTACATACACAAAAACTGCTGGACAATACCTCCATTACAGTCTATCTAACAGGCGATGAAGAAACCGGTGGCACGCCCGGCAACCCGGAAGGTCGGCGGGACTTTATCGAACGGGCCAAACGATGTGATATAGCACTTGGCTTTGAGACAGGTTTAGGCAAGAGTCTTATTGTAACCGCCAAACGGGGAGCTACTTTCTGGACGCTTGACGTAAAAGCGCGTTCCGGGCATTCCTCCAAAATCTTCGCTGAAATGGGTTACGGTGCGGTTTACGAAGCGGTGCGGATTGTGAACGAATTCCGTCGGGCGCTGGGGCAGGAGAAGAATCTGACGCTTAATCCGGGGCTCTTTGTGGGAGGTGCTCTGCAATACGATGATAAATCAGCGGAAGCACGGGTAGTCGGCAAAGGCAATATTGTAGCCGGTTCAGCCCTAGTACAAGGTAATTTGCGGTTTCTGACCAATGTCCAGAAAGAAAGTGCCAAAGCGCGAATGCGGGAAATCGTGGAGAAAAGTCTTCCCCTGACAAAGGCAAGCATTTCGTTTACCGACCTAATGCCAGCGATGGAGCCCACTGCGGCCAACGAGGACCTCCGCAAGCAGTTAGAAAATGTGAACCTGACTCTGGGATTGGGGCCATTGGTAGCCGTTGATCCCAGCATTCGGGGGGCCAGTGATATTTCGTATGTGGCTCCTTATTTGTCCGGCCTTGACGGTCTTGGAGCACCCGGCAAAGGAGAGCACAGCATAGAGGAGACCGTATACACCAAAGAACTTCCCCAGGTCATTCAGCGGGCAGCCTTGTTCATCTACCGGCTTACCCGCTAATGAACATGCATTTATTAAAAAGTTTCCCCAAAATCAGTATTTATGTACCTATCTCAGAAATGGCTCCATTGATAAGACGACTGCAACAATAGAAGTATCTTACTATTCGGGCGATTTGAGAAACAGCTATACACATTACTTCTGACTCTCTTTAAAGTCCGTGAGGGTCTTTCCATCATAACGGTAACGGTCAGATCCAATCCAAATACTTCCATCATTAGCCCATAACATCCCAAAAGGCAGATTACTACGCCCTTCATATTTTGTCCTTATTACTGTTACATATGGTTTTTTATTAGACAATGACTGTTCATCATAACGGAAAATAGGCCCACCTATACTAGTCAAAACGTTTCCCTTTTCATCTTCGATTATAACACCAGCACCCGTCTGATCGATTTGGGTAAAGGCACTGCCGTCATAGCGCCAAAGACCATCAGCACCGAACCAGATATTGCCTTTTTTGTCTTTAATTATAGCCCATACGTTCCTAAAAGTTTTGCCATCTTTATCAGTAAGAGTAGTAAATGTTTTTCCATCATAAACGGAGATATCACCCCGTGTTCCAAACCAAATTTTGCCTGTTTTGTCTTGAACAATATCGTGAACATCATTATTGGTCAGTCCATCCGAAGTTGTAAAATTTTGAAATGATTTACCATCATACCGGCTTACGCCACCTCCAGTGCCAAGCCAAATAATGCCATCTTTATCTTCAAAAATAGGCATAACAGAATTATTGACAAGTCCCTCTCTTGTTGTGAAATTCTGAAAGGATTTTCCATCGTAATAAAAAACACCTGAGCCAGATGTACCGAACCAAAAATTTCCTTTTCTATCTTCTAAAATAGAAAAAAAAGGCTTTGAGATCAGTATACCGGTGATTTTGGTAAACAATTTTCCATCGTATCGAAAAACACCATCGCTCGCTGCAAACCAAATATTCCCATTTCTATCTTGCTTGATATCCCAAATAGTAGAAGTGAGTGTGTCTGTGGTTTCTGACTTGATATTATCTTTTGATACGTTTGTTTGGTTTTGTCCACAGGATGTGTGAAAAACCGTTATTAAGAACAACGCATAGATGGGTGCGTATTTCATTGTTTCTACTTTTTAGTACCAATTACTTTCAACAAACTTAGCAGTTTTTGCACTGAGCTTTGGTTAAGGCTGGTAAAAGAATGTAAACGAAATGTAAAAGTTGCTTTTACGGTCCACTGAAACTTTTTGCCCCTATCTAGTTGGACGAATTGAACACAAATGTTGTCCATACAACTGTCTTATAAAAACGCTCGTAGCTGTTGCACAACTCTTCCAGTGCCTAAAACTGCTCAATAGGTGGAGTCTTTGTACCTTCAGCTATCTATGCAAGGCAGAATACACGACCACGAAAAACTCATCACTTCTTTTCAGCTTTCCAGCCGCATTCCTAAAGATAATTTCTACCGTCGGCTGAAGGATACGCTCGATCTGACGTTCCTGTATGAGTATACCAAAGCCTGTTATGGCTCAACAGGCAATCCCTCGATTGACCCCGTGGTATTCTTCAAGTTCATGCTAATCGGTTACCTGGAGAATATTACTTCTGACCGAAAGCTGATTGAACATTGCTCTATGCGAATGGATAGGTTGTATTTCCTAGGCTACAGCCTAGATGAGCCTCTTCCCTGGCACTCCACCTTAAGCCGTACCCGCCAACTCTACCCAGAAGCACTTTTTGAATTACTATTTGACAAGGTAGTTAGCCTTTGTGTAGCTCAAAACATGACGGTCCGCCGTTGCGGTAGCCGGTCGCAGAGTAGCCCTCGACTCAGCCCCCATTAAAGCCAATGCCTCCATGGAAAGGCTATTAGAAAAAAACCTCAAAGACCAGGGCCTAAGCTGCTTCTGCAGGCTGAAGATCGCAATGGATCAGTGGACTTGATACCCAAACCCAGCAACCGTCAAGCTGCGTCGGTGATCACCGCTGCTGATCATCAGTTAAGACAGTTGAAAAAGCGTCAGCAGAATTTGCAAAGTGCCCCAACAACCCTGGGAGCCAGTAATGAAAAAGCCCAATTGTTGAGTAACAAGACTCATTACAGCCCCACCGATCCTGATGCCCGTATCTCCATCAAGCCGGGTAAAGCCCGCAAACTCAACTATAATTGTAGCTTGGCGGTCGATACGGCCGAAGGGATTATTAGCCATGTGCAGGCCGATTTCGCCGATGGTCGGGACAGCCAGACTCTACCCGATATTACCCTGAAGCTCCAGCAGTGGCTGGTACACAATGAGTTGCATTTAGAGGAGCTATTGGCCGATTCAGGCTATTCCAACGGTAGTAATTACGCCTTGCTAGAGCAGTGGAAAATCACGGTCGGACCGCCGCGCGGCTGGATACCCGTTTTCGGTCAATATAAGTCCCAGATTGAAGGTTTCCCTTATGATCCTGAAGAAGATCGCTTCACCTGTTCAGAGGGTAAGCGTTTACCATTTAAGACGTTTGACAAAAACGCGGAAGGCGGCTGGCTGAAAGTCTACCGAGCGGATTACCAGGACTGCAAACATTGCCCGCTCAAACTAAGCTGCGTTCCCAAGAGGCGGTCCGCCGCCGCGGCAATGCCGACAGCTTATCCGGACGGCCTATGATCCCTTCTACCGACGAGCCCTGGAACGCCAGCAAAGTCGGCGGGGTAAGCGCATGAAACGGCTTCGTCAACGGACAGTGGAGCCGGTTTTAGGCAGTCTGGTGGAGTACTATGGATTACGGAAAGTGAATGTACAGGGTAAAGCCGGGGCTCACAAGGTGATGCTGATGGCAGCTATTGCCTTCAACCTGAAAAAGTATATGAAGTTTACGACCAAATCTACCGTCAGCCAGGCCATAGCGCTGAAAGTGGAGTGGTCATTCTCTTCTCAAAGTACGTTTTGGGGCTTTGGCGTGCTTTTTCTTAACTAAGAAGGCAGACGATAATAGAAAATCCTATTCGCCAATTCAGACGCTGAAAAATCGATGAAGGAAGCAGAGTTGTGCAACAGCCACGAGGGTTTGGTGAGACTGTTCTATTTTTCAATCGATACCTAAAATTTCAGTAGATTAGTTGTCATAAGCCAGATTATATAACAGAAAGGTCAACCAAATGTATGCTTGAAATTACATTTAAGTTCACCAAATCAGAGCTCTACAAGGCATCGGTTGCGATTGCTCAAAGCCGCTTCATTATGAGAGTATATAGGGTTTTAGGCATCATTTCGGTTATAATTTCTTTATTCATCTTGTCCACTGATTTAGCTAACAAGGATATAATCGCCATCATTTTTATAGTATGTGAATTGTACCTAATATTTGTAGTGCAGATTGCCGGTAGACTTGTGGCTAATAAATATATTAGGACAAAAGCTCAAATTACTGAGCAGATTACTTATGTTTTTAATGAAAAAAGCTATCAGCTTACCGGAGAAAGTTTCTTTACACGTATGGACTACAACAAATTGTATGAAGTGAAGGAAGTAAGGGATTTTATTTTACTGCGGGTGACAGAAGGAAGCGCGCATACACTACCTAAACGGGCTTTTTCGGAAGGCCAGTATGAGAGATTTAAAAACATAATAAGGTCTGTGCAAAACCTCCGATCAACGTTTAAAGAGTAATATATTCTATATGATTAATGCGTTGATTACTGATTTTCAATCATTTTGACAAGGTAATTAATTTCACATAACATCCTCTATAAAACGGACCTGAAAAAGGTACGAATTCCTTGGTTAGTCGGCATCTCTTAAAACGCCCGTATAGGAAGACACCCCCTTCGTGGCAGACGTCCCATGAAAAGAGTGTATAAAAGCAACAAGCCAACATACTATAACAGCAATGAAAAAACAAGGTATTCAAAAAGCACAAATTCCAAATCCGGCACTAAAAGGATTGGAAAAATTAATTGGCGAATGGAAAACGGCCAGCACTCATCCCGCCATCCCTAATAAACTTTTGCCCGGTATATCCACCTTCGAATGGATCGAGGGCGGTGCCTTTCTGAAGTATCATTTGGAGGTTGATGAAAAGGGGTTTCCTGTTGGCATTGGCATCTTTGGGAGTGACGATGCTACTGGGGAAATATTTATGCTCTTCTTTGACGAGCGGAAGATTTCGAGAAAGTGTGAGGTTTCCGTAGAAGACAACGTAGTGAAATGGTGGCGAAATGTCCCTGGTTTTTCGCAACAGTATAGCTGGACAATCACTGATAATGGAAATACCATCATCGGAAACGGAGAATTGTGTGAAGATGGCAAAACCTGGAAAAAAGATTTAGACCAGGTCTTTACCCGTGTAAAGTAAAATAATTGATTGAAGAAAAGTACTAACTCCCTATAGGTTAGCGTCTCTCTAAACGTCCGACAATTAAAACACCCGCTTTGTTGCAGATGACTCATGAAAAAAGGCATTAATGAGAACCTGAAAGTTACACAAAATTCCCCCAGATTTCTTAGATCGGGTAGTATAACGTTTGATTATAGAACACTATAATAGAGCTAAAAATCGGCTTTCGGCATTTCCAAAATGGAGACTTAGGCGATTTAAGTCAAGTGGAGTTTGAAAAGGGAGAAAAGTCAGAAATCTTCGTTGACGATCCCTTGAAAGGTTCGACAATCGCTTTTCGTCCTTCCGCATTGGCGGTGAATCCGAATTTGATGTCATTGACCTTCCCGGTACCTTTAAGGGGCAATTCGCCGAGTATTCCTTTGTAACAGTGAGAATGGACTTTACACCGTTATCTGATCAAAAAAGTTGGGTCTTTTGAGACGCAATGAAGGTAGGTTCTATAGCCCCGGAAGACGCTTCATGGAACGGTTTCTACACTATTTTTCAGCGATGGTTCGTGCCACTCTAAAGCCCACACTGTCCCGTCTTTCGTCAGGGATGTATCCGTCACTTCGTCCGGCAGAACGCATGTAATCAGCACTATAGGTAAAAGAACCGCCCTTTCTGGAACGCTTAAAGTCTTTGGATACCGTCAATGGGGAGTCCTCGTTATCCACCCAGATCGTATCGACCGGCTCCGATCTGTACTGTTTTACCCAATCTTGTCCCCACTCCCACACGTTGCCGTAGACGTCAAAAAGGCCAAAGTCATTCGGTTTAAGTTGCCCCACCGGCCATGGCCGTTCGTTAAAGGAATTTCCCGTGTGCCAGGCATACTCTCTTAGTAACTCATCGGATTGCCCATAAAAACGACTCGTGGAGGCACCTGCCCGGCAGACATATTCCCATTCGGCTTCGGTCGGCATTCGATACCCGGTACGATGGAGATAATCGGTCGGCAATACCATGCCTTCTTTGATTTCTTCCAGGCTTGGATAACACCACTCTTCTTTGGGGATGCCTTCCTGCTGGCTTAGCCAATTACAATATTGCGCGGCCTCAAACCAGGTAATAAGAACCTGTGGACAATCCTCATCCAGGTTTTTTCTTTTCATGTGCGGCCCGGTACGGGTCGGGTCTCTCTGACCAGCGGCCCGGGCCCGTTGCTTAATGGCGGGATGGGCGTCAAAAAATTGCTGAAATTGCTGAATCGTCACTTCTTTGGCAGCCACTGCAAACGACCGGGGAATGCGCTGCCGGTGTCTGGCTTCCAGATCCGTTTTATCCCTTCCCGGTTCGTTACCCGGGGAACCCATGACAAATTCAATTGGCCCCCTAAAAATAGCCATCGTGTGTCCTTTTGCTGTGACATACCAGTTCCTATCCTTCGATGGCCGACCACTCAAGCTGCTATCGATCGTACTTAGTACCTTGCCTTGCCGCCAATCTATTTTTCGGTTTTCATAACCTTGCCGGCCGTGTCGAAGAAGCCAGTCGATAGCTGAATGGATCCCGGGGTCCGGGTCGCTTCTGTACACCTGCAAAAGCCAGTCAACGAATGGTTTTCTTTTTTGAGCCGGCAGCTGCTTCGTTGAAAATCCCCCTAAAGTCAACAGCAACGCCCTGCGGATGGAGACGTCTTTTTCTATTTTCAACTGATCAATGATTACATCAACCGGTATTTGGGACCTCCCAATATCGCGAATAAGATAAGAGCGTAAACCCGGATCGGCACGATGCCTTAAAAGTGGCCAGATTTGTTTATGCGCTCCCATCTCCATCAAGGCAATCGCAGCCTCGGCCTGCCGTTTAGCCTGGGCATCGCGTTGGCTCAACTGCTCTTCGGCAGGCCTGGGCTCCGTCAACACCCTTTCCAGATTTTTAATCAATTCATTTCTTTTCAGTCCGGAAAAGTTTATAGTTTGCCTGACCGGCTCTTTTTGTGCATAACTTAGATGGCTAAGCAGGCAAAAAAGGCAGATTGCCCCTAACGTTTTCATGGAAGATCGATTTTAGGTAAAAGAGTGCCGCAAGCTAATGGCTCAGACGAAATGATGGGCTTTGGAAAACCTTTGGAATAGGTTTGTTTTTTCTTTTTACACCATTCTCAGGTAAATTTTAATATTATGGATGCAAACCAGCCATTCTTAATCAATCACCGATTCCTGGTCGATCCGTCCCGACATTGTATCAGGGATCTGGAAACGCAGTCAGAAACGCGATTGGAGTTACGGCATCTAAAGCTGTTAATCCAGCTATGCCTGAATAAGGGAAAGCTGGTCGAGCGGATTTTTTTAATAAAGGAGGTTTGGAACAATTACAGTAGCGCCGATGAAGCGCTGACCCAGGGGATCTCCGTGTTAAGAAAAATACTTGTCGATAAGAATAAAGAGCTGATAAAAACCATCCCCAAGCAAGGCTATATCCTTCAGGCTGAAATCAGCTCCCGGCAGCCACCTTCCCTTGTTCAAGGGCCGCCAGACCAGCGGAAATATTCGAGGGCCTGGTTCTATAGGATCGTTTCCGGTATGGCCCTCCTGAGTTTACTTTTGATTTTCCTGCGACCGGGAAGTATTGAGAAGGAAAAACCGGATAATGGTAAAGACGGAAAGCTTACGTCCACCCTTCCATCTAAACCTGCCCCAACAGAAGAAGATGAAAAAAGGGCGAAACATACAAGTCCACCATTGGGGGGGAAGGAGGACGCTAAGGAAAGCGGAAGCAAATTGTAAATCATTACCCTCCATTAAATTATAGGCGAAATCACCTTTACATCGGCCGGCCTCCCTACTCGTCTCCGAGCCCGCGCCGAGGCTAAATCCGCTTTCGTTCCCGGATCAGATCCTGCTCAGACCCGGTTAGAGCTGTAGATTGATGAGAATGGAGCCTGCTCCAATTCAGTAAAAATGGTAGTAATATCCGTAATCTATATACCATTCCACTCATGGGTAGTTTAGACCTTTGTGGAAGGTCCTGGAACGTCTTCTTTTCCGTGTTACGGTATCTCCAACCAGCAGGCTCGCTGAACGAAAAAGTTTTTACTCTACCCTTATGGCCACCTTCAACTTAAAGATCAACGGGAAACTTCAAAAGGTGGAAGTCGATCCGACCACACCGATGCTTTGGGTATTGCGGGACCATCTGGACCTACAGGGTACTAAATACGGCTGTGGCATAGCCCAGTGTGGAGCCTGTACCGTCCATCTGGATGGTATCGCAGTTCGATCCTGTCAATTGCCGGTTTCTGCCGTCGGAAAGCAGGCCGTCACTACGATTGAGGGCTTGTCCGCCCATGGTGACCACCCCGTTCAGAAAGCGTGGATCGAACATGACGTGGCCCAGTGCGGCTATTGCCAGGCTGGACAAATTATGAGTGCCGCTTCGCTGCTGAAAATGAATCCCAGGCCCTCTGATGCCGACATCGATGCCGCCATGAGCGGTAATATCTGCCGCTGTGGCACCTACACCCGGATCAAGGCGGCTATCCGATCAGCGGCAAACCGGTGAACCAGCCATCGACTGTTCGTATCCTAAACCACAGACTCTCAAAAACATGGATATAGAAAAAACATCCTATAACCGTCGTTCCTTCCTGAAAGTCTCCGTGCTGTCGGGTGGAGGTATGCTGCTGGGCTTTAGCCTGGTTGCCCAATCGAAACCCGCAGGCTTAAAAGTACAGGCGGCCCTTTCCGGCGAAGGCGCAGAGCTAACGAGCTTTATCCGGATCACTCCCCAAGGCCAAATAGCGATCCTTTCTCCTAATCCGGAATTCGGACAGAACGTAAAAACGGCCATGCCGATGATCGTGGCCGAAGAACTGGACGTCGACTGGAAAACCGTGGTGGTCGAACAGGCTCCATTCAATACCAGGCTGTACGGCCGCCAATTTACGGGTGGTAGTCAGGGCATTCGGCAGTACTGGAAGAGTCTGCGCACCGCCGGGGCTTCAGCCCGGCAGATGCTCATGGAGGCTGCCGCTCAGGCCTGGAAAGTACCGGTCGGGGAAATTACTACGGAAGCGGGAGTTCTTCATCATAAAACCAGCGGCAAAACAGCAGGCTACGGAGCGATGGCAACGGAAGCCGCTAAATTGCCGGTCCCCAAAGAAGTAAAGCTCAAGGCGGTGGACACGTTTAAAATCCTCAGCACCCCCCGCCAAAATGTGGACGGTATGAGCATCGTGACGGGAAAACCGTTGTTCAGCCTGGATTACCGCCAACCGGGTATGCTCATCGCCATGATGGTCCACCCACCCGGGTTTGGGCAAAAACTGAAGTCGTTCGATGCGACGGCGGTTCGGAAAATGCCCGGCATTCGGGATGTGTTTTCCATCAAGATTTTTCAGGAGGACTATGCTCAGGAAATTTTTGACACCCGCACGTTCAATGAACTGGTGGTGATCGTGGGCCGTTCGACCTGGGAGGTAATGCAGGCCAAAAAGAAGTTACCGGTTCAATGGGAGCCCATCGCCGATACGGTTGAAAAGCAAAATGCGTTCGGCCAGATGCGGGACAAAATCGTTCCGGCGGGCCTGGAAACGACCGACGCCCACTATGCCGGGATGAAAGAAAGGGAGGCTCAACCGGCAAAGGAACTTCGCCGGGATGGTGATCCGGAAACCGCCTTCAGGCAGGCGGCAAAAGTCCTGGAGCGAACTTACACCGCGCCTTTCCTGGCGCACAACAGCATGGAGCCTCTAAACTGCTTCGCTCATGTAACCGCCGAAAAAGCCTTTCTGGCCTGTGGCATTCAGGCTCCCGAATTTACCGAACGGGCGATTGCCGCCCGCCTGGGTATGCCCATCGAGAAAATCGACATTCAGCTGACCCGCATGGGGGGCGGCTTCGGTCGCAAAGCATATGGTCACTACATGGTGGAAGCTGCTTTGATCTCTCAAAAGATGAAGGCCCCGGTCAAGTTGATCTACAGCCGGGAAGACGACATGACGTATGGGATCTACCGGCCCATGTACCGGATGACTTTTCGGGCCGCTTTCGATGCGGCCGGCAATCTGACTGCCTTTCACGTGCGGGGTGGGGGCATTCCGGAAAGCCCTCTGGGCGGGTCGGAGAACAATTTTCCGGCGGGGGCGATCGACCATTACCTGGCCGACGAATGGACTTTTCCATCCAACATCACCGTCGGGGCGTTCCGAGCCCCCCGATCCAACTTTATTGCCGTAGCGCAGCAGGCGTTCCTGGATGAGGTAGCCGAAACCATGGGCAAAGACCCTATCGGGTTTCGGCTGGAACTTCTGGAGCGGGCGAAAACGAAGCCGGTGGGTAAAAACAACACCTATGAGGCAGACCGGTATGCAGGTGTCCTGAAGCTGGTCCGGGACAAATCCGGTTGGGGACAGAGCAGCCCAGCCAACCTCCACCGGGGGGTTGCGGTCTATTTCTGCCACAACTCCTACGCGGCTCATGTCGTGGATCTTTCCATGAAAGAAGGGCAACCGGTGGTCGAAAAAGTTACCAGCGCCGTCGATTGCGGAATTGTGGTGAATCCGGAGGCCGCCGGCAACATGGTCGAGGGAGCAGTGGTAGACGGCATCGGCAATGCGCTTTTTGGTAACCTGACGGTCAAAGGAGGCAAGCCTCAGCAAAGCAATTTCGACAACTATCGAATGATCCGCCACAACGAGGCTCCCAAAGTCATTGAAGTTCATTTTGTTAAAAATGAAATCGACCCGACGGGCCTGGGCGAACCGCCCTTTCCCCCGGTGATCGCTGCTTTGGCAAATGCGCTCTACAAAGCCACCGGGAAGCGGTTGTATTCACAACCCTTCCAGCCGGCACTCGACAAACGGAATACCGGGCAGCCGGTGCAGGGTTAGGTGGATTCTATCCATGGATGCCTTTCTCCCAGAAGTTCCTTAACCACTCTCTATGGATCCGGTGCATCATGCAAAAGACACTTTCCCCACCTAAAATATTCATTCTGGGAATCATTCTGTTTCTCGGTATAACTATGCAAGCCGTTTGCCAGACGATCCAGCGCAACCGCGTTTTCGTCGGCAAATGGGAGATCTCCGTAGCCGCAACGCCGGATATAAAGTTCACTACCACTCTGGTCCGCAAAAAAGGGCGATTGACGGGGGAACTAATGGATGTAAGTAACCCGAACGGACCTAAACTCCCCATCACCAGGGTGGAAGAAAAAGGCAACAGCATGTCGATTTTCTACACTTCGACGGAGAATAAGGAGTTGACCATCGACCTGATGAAGGTGGACGACAACACGCTCAAAGGTACGATGTATACCTTCGACGCGTCGGCGAAACGGATTAAGTAAGGCAGTGCAAGGGACAGTGTAGACCCGTCCGGTAAGAGCCGGGCTGTGAATGGTTATGAAGCATCCGCATCGGCGGTGCGACGGTATTCATTGGGCGATTGCCCCACCCGTTGCTTAAACAACCGAATGAAGTGTTGCGGATATTTGAAACCCAGTTCAAAGGCAATCTGACTCACGGATTTACCAGGGTCAAAAATCTTTTCTTTAGCCTCCTCAATCAGCCGGGCCTGAATGTACTCCTGGGCGGTTTGACCGGTTTCCTTTTTAACCACGTCTCCGAAATAGTTGGCCGATAGATGCAATTCACCGGCACAATAGGCTACGGAAGGCAAGCCAATGGTCTGGGGTTTATCGCTTAGGAAATACTCGTTCAATAAAGCCTCGAACTTTTCCAAAATGCCCTGATGGACCGTATCACGGGTGATAAACTGTCGGTCGTAAAAGCGAACGCAGTAGTTGAGCAGCAGTTCGATGTTGGAGACGATCAGTCGTTTGCTGTGCTTGTCGACGGCATGCTCCAGTTCGTACCCGATCTTCGCAAAACAATCCAGCACGATTTTCCTTTCCCGCTCGGATAAATGCAGGGCTTCATTGGATTGATAGCCGAAAAACGAGTAGTCATGGATGTGTCGGCCCAAGGCAGTACCATGAATCAGGTCGGGGTGAAAGACAACCGCATAGCCTTTGGGTTGGTAGGTCACTCCGGGGTTGTCGACGCTCACGATCTGCCCGGGTCCAATGAAAACCAGAGTCCCTTCCTGGTAGTCGTACGTATGCCGGCCATAGCGCAGATCACCGCAGTTTACCTCCTTTAAAAACACCGTATAGAATCCAAAAAACATATTCGACGCTTGCCTCGGCTCTGCCTTCGACAGGTCAATGACACCCACCAGCGGGTGCAGGGTTTCCGTGTTATTGAACGCGTTGTAGTCGCTTACGGCCTCGAATCGGCGCAGGGAATCCATATCGTTACTGTTTATCTGTCTCAAAATTAGCACTTTATTCCCCTTTCCGGAATCGAATCATCCCAATCAGGAATAATGGTAGTTATTTCCGTAATCTATATACCATCCGGGGAGAAAGTAGTTAAGACCTTTGCACTATCAAACGAAAAATCAATGCAGTAGGTCCAATTGAACAATGGTGTCGAGATGCCGATCCTGGGATTCGGTGTTTTTCAGGTCCCCGATGCCGACGAATGCGAACGAAGTGTAGCCGATGCCGTCGCCACCGGCTACCGGTTAATTGATACGGCAGCGTCGTACGGTAATGAAGAGGCCGTCGGCCAGGCCATTAAAAAAAGTGGGGTACCCAGAGCCGAGCTGTTCATCACCACCAAAGTATGGATTCAGTCTAAAGGCTACGAGGGAGCCGGAAAATCCTTCGAAACCTCCTTAAAGAAACTGCAACTGGATTACCTGGATCTGTACCTGATTCACCAGCCCTTCGGAGACGTATACGGGGAATGGCAAGCGATGGAGGATTTATACCGGGAAGGCAGGGTACGGGCCATCGGGGTAAGCAACTTCCACCCCGACCGGCTAATGGACCTGATCGTCCACCATGAAATCGTTCCGGCCGTCAACCAGATCGAAACCCACCCGTTCCACCAGCAGACGGAGGTGCAGCAGTTTCTGGAGGAAAACCAGGTGCAGATGGAGTCCTGGGGGCCGTTTGCCGAAGGCAAAAACAATATCTTCCGGAATGATATTCTGCTTGCCATTGCCGCGAAATACGACAAAACCGTCGCTCAGGTCATCCTTCGCTGGCTGACGCAACGCGGAGTCGTCGCCATCCCCAAATCCGTCCGGAAGGAACGAATGGCGGAGAACTTCAACAGCCTTGATTTTCACCTCAGCGAGGAAGATATGGCAGCGATCAAAACCCTGGACACTAAGGCAAGCCTCTTCTTCGACCACCGGGACCCGGCCATGGTCAAATGGCTGGGTAACTATAAAGTGGCGAGTTAAACCGCTGAAACCGACAAATTACAACAAACGGAACCAATGAGACACGCATTGTATTGCACGGTATTCCTGTCGGTCGCGCTGTGTACGCAGGTGACGGCACAGGACGGGACCATTTTCCCCAAAGGCGAAAAATCAACGACCGATCATCAGGTTGGCACCGTCTGGCTCAATGAATTGAGTGCATCCGACAGCACCTTCAACTATAATATCGCGATGGCCACCTTTGCGCCGGGGGCTCGCTTACACTGGCATACGCATCCGGGCGGGCAGATCCTGCTGTTCACGGACGGCATCGGCTACTACCAGGAGCGGGGCCGGCCCCGGCAAACCGTTCGCAAAGGGGAAGTCATCAAATGCCGGCCGGGCGTGGAGCATTGGCACGGAGCCACGCCGACGAGCGGGGTCACCTACATTGCCACGACCCCAACCCAGAAGGGAAGAACCATCTGGTTCAAGCGGGTCACCGATGAGGAATACGCCGGCCAGAAATAAAACTGACACTTCACCTCCATTTGAATTATCATGAAAACCATACCCAGTGGTCAATGGTTATTCCCTTCCATCAAACTATTCAGGCTCAGGCTGTGTTTCCTTCTGATCGGTTTGGCGGGCGTCTCCGCGCAAGCTCAAAAGACAGCCCCGGTTTCAACCGGCGGCACCCACGCAGAACAGGAGGTCACCAATTTGTCCAAAGAGAAGTGGCAGTGGATGGCCGACAAGAATGTGGACCGGCTGGACGCCCTGTTCGATGAAAAGTCGGTGTTTGTTCACATGGGCGGAAGCTGGGGCAAAAGCCGCGAACTGGAGATTATAAAAGGCGGATTCATCCACTATAAAAAGGCGGACATTCATTCGGTTTCGGTCAACATCATCGGCAATACCGCCATTCTGTTGAACAACATCACCTTACTGGCGGTGGTCGGTGGAAACGAAGTTACCAATCCGTTTATAGCGACGGAGGTTTATATCAAGGAAGACGGCAACTGGAAGCTGGGTTCGCTTTCCTTTACCCGGCTCCTGACTCAGTAACTTCTCCCATAGTAAGCTGATTATCAATCCTCCTTGTGCAAAAAAGAACATTGGGCAAAAGCGGCCTGGAAGTCTCCGCCCTCGGTCTGGGTTGTATGGGTCTGAGCTTAGGTTACGGCCATTCCATCGCCAGGGAGGAGGCCATTGCCCTGATCCGTTCGGCGTTCGAGCGGGGCGTTACTTTTTTCGATTCGGCGGCAAAAAGGCTCGTTTTCCGGGGTGGTAAAGCAACCCTTCGGCCAGGTGAGGCATCTATCCTGAAAACAACACGAATGAGATTCCTGAAAAGGCTGGTGGGCCTGCTGCTTCTGCAGGGGCTATTCAGTTGCAGTCTGCTGAAAGGCTATCGCGCCTTATCGATCGTTCGGGCCGGTGAGGCTTCCCGGAAAACCTTCTACGCCGAAATACCCTTCCAGGAGCGAATGGGCAACCTGCTTATCCCGGTCACCATCGGCCAGGAGACCTATAATTACATTTTTGATAGCGGGGCCCACTTCTCGGTAACCGATTCCATTCGCCGGCTAAACCATTTCAACCAGAAGCTCACGGTTCAACTTGGAAGTGCCAATCAACTTAAATCGAAGGTAGCCGTCACCCGGATCGATCAATTGAAAACCGCCGGTATCGCCTTTAAGAAGGTGGGTGCCTTTGTGCTGGACTTCGACCAGGCGCCCCGCATCCGTTGTTTAACCCATGGCGGCCTGTTCGGCAGCAGTCTCATCCGCAAGTACGTCTGGCAGATTGATTACCAGCGTAAAAAGATCATTGCTACCGATCAATTCAGTAAGATTCACCTCCCCCAAAATACGATCCGCATCCCGGTCAGTTTGGATAAACGGGGTTTTCCTTTTATCCACCTGCATGTCAATGGACAAAGCGTCCGCTTCCTCTTTGATTTAGGTTTTGGGGGGCTCTTCTCTTTAACGGAAGGAGTAGCCCGGCAGTTGGTCAGGGGCCCTGTCATTGAGCGGACCGGCGTCGGCAGTGAAGGTGCCCATGGGTCCCTTCAGGAGACCATGAAGATTGCGTTGCTGGACTCGGTTCGTCTGAATCAACTGGTGTGGCATAAGGTGCCCGTCAGTTACGCCAAAAGTAATAATTACCCTTTGGTGGGCGGCGAACTGGCCAAATACTACCTCATCACGATGGATTTCAGCCATCAGGCCTTATACCTTTCGCCCCTGGAAAATCAGCCTCCCCGACCGGAAGGATTTGCACATTTTGGTTTATCGCTTACCTATCGGACCGGGAAAGTACAAGTAGAAGCGGTCTATGGGTCATCCCCCGCTCAGCAAGCCGGCCTTCAGGTCGGCGATGAAATCACCGCCATTGACGGCCGCCCGATTCGTTTTTCGACGTTCTGTGAGTGCTTTTTTAGCAGCAATGCCTTGTTTGCCACCGCGAAGCGGATCGAGTTAACGATTCGTCAGGGAGGCAGCGAACGCACCGTCGAGTTAGTGAAGCGAAGACTGTTATAACTTCGATGATCGGGACGCGGGCATGAGTGCCACGAAAACGCTCCTTTCCGGAAGAGCCAAAGGGAAATTTAACGATACTACAACTAACCGGAAACGGACATTGTGTTACCCGCGCTCACCGCCCTTGCGACCAGTCGGCGATGTGGGTCCTGATGCGAAGGAAATAAGACAAGCAGACGGGTTTGGCTGATTCAGGACGGGTAGGTTAGGGTTAGGGTTCCGGTACATACCAGAACGGAATCGCCACCAGTTCATCGGCTTCTTTTTTCCGGGGATCCTGCAGGGCCACGCGAAGCAGGTTGCGGCCTGTCTTAAGATTGCCCGGCACCAGCACCGTTTGCCAGCCGCGCTGCTCCTGAGTCCCGACTTTGGTAAACATCAGCTCAGGCTGGGCGCAGGTCGAATCGTTGACAGTGATGCGAATCAGCCTATTGATCTGCCGGCTGCTCCAGATCGCATACTGATGCCGACGCGCCTGTCTCGACAGCGTATCGCTCCAGGCTGGTTCAGGCGCAATCTCCTCAAGCAGTTTGTCGAGAGCTTTGGGATAGGCAATGAACAGGCGCAGGTACGGTTCCCGAATCACGTCTGACTGAATGGAAGCCACGCCGATATACGCACCCTCGGGGCGCTGGTTGTCATAAGTCGATGGCTCGATGTAGAGACTATCGACCCGGGCCGAGTAAAGATGCCGGGTGTTGAAAAGCGAGATCCGCCCGCTGGTCCGTGAAATATCATTCATGTATTCGAGGAAGAACACCACAAAAAAGACCAACATGAAAATCGCGGCCGCCCGATATAACCTGCCGGGTCGGATATTGCTGTAAAACGTGTTGGTAACATAGGAGGTGTGTCTGTACGTGCCCATCATCATCAGCTGACCCAGCTTCGTAATGCGGTAGTGGAGCTGCATGCCCCTGGGGGTTTCTTTTACCTTTTTCTGATTCAACCAGATAATGGCTAAGTAGAACACGGCCGCCAGCGTGCCCAAGGCAATTTTGACCCCGAACCAGACGCTGGCGGAAACGTTGGGTTGAACAACTAAGTAGATCAGTAGCCCCAGCACGTAGAATAAGGCAACCACAATCAGAAAGAAGACGAACTGAAAAGCAAGGGCAAACACGATGTTGCACCGTTTGTCGAGCCAGAGAATATAGCGGTCCAGCGGCCCAAGTTCGTCGGCAAGGCGTTGCTGCGAATACGTCGTAGTGAACGGAATACGGTCGTAGCGGATGCCCGACGGGAAAACGGCCAGGAGACCTACCAGACCCACCCAAAACGCCCGCATCACGAAATTGACCAGAAAGGCCGCAAACAGGACGTGACAAGTGGCCCGAATCAGGCTGTAGGCCAGCGACGGCAATATGGCCGCAGCGCCATCGGTGTGGGTCATGAAATTATACCGGAGGTAGCTGAACACCGACTCCAGCAGGTCAGGCAATTGCAGGATGGCGAACATGGCAACCCCGGAGATGGCTAATTCGAGGTTCCAGCTTTGGGTAGTCAATTCCCGGAGCTTGTCCTGCTCGTCGGGTGTAAGTTGGGAAGCAGGCGATGAGTTGTTATCGGACATGAACGATCGTGTATTCCGTATGCTAAGAAGTAAGGTTGTCGGCTATTAAAATTAGGTACTAACTGCTTCATATTGCACATTTCCCAGGCGTACTTTTTTAAGAAATCCCTCACAGTGCCTTATCCTGATTCTCGTTTACCGGTGACCTCAGAAATAGGCCCGGTAGTTGAGACCAGCCATCCCTGCCGATTCCGAAGAGAGACCGGTACGGATCACCCTGCTTTTGGTAAACTATTCCTTTACTGCCCAAAGTCCCCTGCATCGGTGGTGGCGTTGGGATATTCGGTTGACTTTAAGTACATTGAGGCTGCCTTGTTCCGTCACGCCAATAAATAACCTTCTACCACCTGTATGAAGTCTCTCCTGCTCCGCTTTTTATTAAGCCCTGCAAGCCCTTTTACCACCCTGAAGCCTCCTAACAGGACAAGGCTGACCATAAAAGACATATCCGCCATTCTCCCCAGACCCCAGGTCTACCTGAAGTTCAGCTTCCTGCTGGCCTTCCTGCTGTTCGTCTCGACGGCTATTGCCCAATCTAAACCAAACGGACCAAAGATGAAATTCCTCGTGCACATTACCTGTGGCCCCGAAAATCCCACCAAAGCCGCTCTGGGCTTTCTGGTAGCTAAAACAGCGCTTAGTGAAGGCCATACCGTTACTCTTTTCCTGGCCGGCGATGCGGCCGTGCTGCTGCGGGATGCCGAGCTGGATAAGGTAGAAGGACTGGGGACGGGCAAACTCCGCGACCACTATGAAGCGCTGGCCAAAGGTGGCGTTCGATTCTATGTATCCGGGATGTCGGCCAAAGCCCGGGGCGTGACGGATGCCGACATCAGCGGCAAACCCGCTGAATTTGCCATGCCCGCCAAGCTGGTTCAGCTGGCCGCCGACAGTGACCGGGTGTTTACCTATTAGAACATACCCCCTTAAAAATACTCCATGGCCTGGATGCGGGCCGAAACCGGAGAAGATATACCGGCACAGGCCGCCCAGGCCATCAAGCCCCTCATCCGGGAGGGAAAATCCCTGTACCATAAAGCGTAAATGCTGAAAATGCGGGACTGTACATACAGTCCCGCATTTTCATTTGGTGGGCCAAACCCGGATCCGCCCCAAAGTAGGAGTTGCTACCAGTAATCTCATGCAGGGCCCGCGTTTCAGCCCAGGCCGGTCATCTTATAAACGGACAGTTTATGTACGGTTTCGGACATTTAACGAGAACCGGCAATAATATATCCGTGTATATTAGACAGTTACCAAACTGGCATTTTATTTGTTCAACAAGTATTAAAGAAATGCGTCTATTTTATCCGGTTTTTGATGAGCCGAACCTACCTGGGTGAGTTTGAAGAGCTGGTCTTACTCGCCGTTGCTCTTCTGGAACAACAACCTACAGGCGCCTATGGCGTCTCGATTGCCGATGAACTCAAGCAACGCACCGGCCGGACCACCTCCGTGACAGGGGTGCATGTGGTCTTGTATCGTCTTGAGGAGAAAGGTCTCGTTTGTTCGGAGTTAGGTGGAGCCACCCTCGCTCGGGGTGGTCGGCGTAAACGCTTATTCTCCCTGACGGCGGCCGGTCAGCAGGTGCTGCAGGAGATGCGTCAACTCCGGTTGGCGTTTTGGGAATCTTTACCTACCCTATTCTTTTCGTAACCCATGAAGAAGCCTTCAACCAGGCCAACCCCCCAGGGGCCACCCCGATGGGCGGCCCGCCTGCTACGCTGGTTGACGCCCGCCGGCCTGCTGGAAGAGCTGCAGGGGGATCTGCAGGAGCAGTTTTCCCGGCGGCTTGAACAGGTAGGCCCTTCCCGGGCCCGTTGGTGGTATGGCCGGGAAGCCCTGAAGGTCATTCGGCCCTACTACCTACGGCGTCGAGCCGCCGAGCTTGCCCAATTGCTGATCGATCGCTTCAGGAAACGACCCGATCACTACCACTCCTTCCTGAAGCCTGAAACCCATTCGTCACCCGTAATTTCGCTTCCTATGCTACGCAATCACCTCAAAATGGCGTTCCGAACCCTCAGTCGGAATAAGCTATATACCGCCCTGAATATGGCCGGGCTCGCCTTTGGGATCACCTGCTTTTTACTGGTTGGGCTCTATCTGTTCGATGAGCTTACCTTCGATCAGCAGCACGGCAACGCCGGCCGGATCTACCGGGTCATCCAGCACAAAAACCAGAAAGGGGAAGTCAGTACCCTGGCCGGAGGGAGTTATAAACTGGCGGCTGAAGCCGGGAAAATCCTGACGGAAGTCGAAAATACAACGCGGTTATCCAGGCCCGGACGGGCGAATCTGATCAATCCTGAAAACCCGGTGAATTTTCAGGAGACCATTACCAATGCGGATGAAAACTTTCTGCAAATTTTTGATTTTCCGCTGCTGTTGGGCGACAGGAAGACGGCCTTAGCCGAGCCGAATTCGATTGTGATCAATGAAGAGTTGGCCATGCGGCTGTTTGGCCACACGCAGGTATTGGGCAAGACGCTCGAGTTTAGTCACCTGGACGCTCCGCTGAAAGTAACCGGCGTTTTGAAAAACCACCCTCGTAATTCGAGTTTTAACTTCAATTCGCTGGTGTCGGAAGCCACCTTCCGGAGTTCCGAGTTTTTCAGGCAAACGATGGCTGGAGACTGGTCGTCCACTAATTTTTCGGTTTATGTTCTGCTGAAGCCCAATACGAGTGCGGAAGCGGTTTCAACCAAACTAACGAAGCTAACTTTAGCCAACTTCAAACCGGAGGTCGGGACCAGTCTCTCATTTAGCCTCCAGGCCCTGAAAGACATTCATTTATATTCGGAAGGAATAACCGATGGGGCCCGAAATTCAAACGTGGAAGCGATGGCTCAGGGAAGCCCCTTTTACATCCGGATCTTCTGGTTCATTGCGCTCTTTGTGCTGTGTATTGCCGGCATTAATTACATGAATCTATCGACCGCCAGAGCCTCTAACCGCCTGAAGGAAATTGGGATTCGTAAGTCGGTCGGGGCCGAACGAAGCGCCCTGATTTATCAATTTCTGGTGGAAGCCCTGCTGATTACGGGCCTTTCGGCCGTATTGGCGCTCGTCCTGGTTAATGTCCTCCTGCCGTTCCTGAACCAACTTGTCGATAAACAACTGAGTCTGGGTTTGGGAACCGACTACCGAATCTGGCTGATGACCCTGGCCGCGACCCTGCTCATGGGGCTGCTGTCGGGGAGCTATCCCGCCTTGCTGCTGTCGGGTTTCAGGCCCGTTTTGTTGCTGAAAGGCATGAAAATAAATTCTCAGGGCAGCCTGAGCCTGCGGAAAGCCCTGGTGGTGTTTCAGTTTACGATCTCGACCGTGCTGATCATCGGGACCATCGTCCTGTTCCGGCAGGTGCAGTTTATGAAGACCGCCCATCTGGGTTTCAACAAAAACCTGCTGGTAGTCATTGACGTCAATACCGGCGCAGCGCGGGACCATTTTGAAACCATCAAGACGAGCATGACTCAAATTCCCTCGGTGAAACAAGTCTCGGTTTCTTCACGGGTACCCGGCGAATGGAAAACGATTCGGCGGGTTAAAATCAACCCCCAGGGCAAGGCCGATGATCCCCAAGTGGCTTATCTGATTGGGGCGGATAAAGACTTTCTGAACACCTTTGAAGTCAAGCTGTTGCAAGGACGAAACTTTGTCAATCCGGCGGATTCGACCGCGGTCCTTCTGAATGAAACGGCGGCTCGCCTGCTGAACATTACCGAACCGTCCGACCAACCCGTAGAGATACCAGCGATGGCGCGGGGGAGTGAGTTTGAACCGGTTCTTATCGACAACAGCCCCTTCAAAGCCCGGGTAATCGGTATTGTGAAAGATTTCCATTTTCAGTCGTTACACGACAAGATTGAGCCCCTGGTAGTGGCTTATCACCAAAACCCGATTCATGGAATTGATTATTATACCGCGCGGATCGATGCCACGGGCATTCCCGAAACGCTGGAAAAACTCAAGGCGGTGATGATGAAAGCGGACCCGGACGAACCCTTCGAGTATCATTTCCTGGACCAGCAGCTGGCACGGTTTTACGTGGAAGACGCCCGTCGGCAAACGCTGCTGATCTGGGTAGCGCTGGCGACTATTTTCATCGCCTGTCTGGGCCTGTTCGGTCTGGCGACTTTCTCGGCCGAACAACGCATTAAAGAAATCGGGGTACGGAAAGTGCTGGGAGCCAGCGTCGCCGATCTGGCTACCTTACTTTCGATGGACTTCCTGAAATTGGTGCTGATTGCCAACGGCATCGCCTTTCCCATCGCCTGGTGGGGCACCGGGCAGTGGCTTCAGGGGTATGCCTATCATATCGACCTGGAATGGTGGATGTTCGCCGGAGCCAGTCTGCTGGCCGTGGGGATTGCCCTTCTCACCGTCAGTTACCAAAGCATCAAAGCGGCACTGGCGAACCCGGTCAAGAGTTTACGCAGCGAATAAACAAATATACAAAACCCCGACGGCAACAGTCCATTAGAAAAGCCGGCCATTGGTAAAATGGCCGGCTTTTCTGTTTGCCTTCGCCGACCGTATTATCGGCGGTCAGGTACTGGCTGTTTAAAACTGGTAGACTAAAGCATTGATATTCATGCCGGCTCCGACTGAGGCAAAAATTACCTTATCGCCCGGGTTGAACCGGTGCCCCTCCAGCTTTCCCTTAAGAATCAGATCCAGTAAGGTAGGAACCGTGGCTACCGAGCTGTTGCCTAACCACGAAATGGTCATCGGCATCAGCTCCGGGGAGGGCGTATCGAGCCCGCAAAGCTTAAACAGCCGCTGAAGGATCGCCATATCCATTTTCTCGTTCGCCTGGTGAATGAGCACTTTGCTGATCGCCGAAAGCGGAAGACCGGCTTTGTCCAAGGCCGCTTTCATCGCCTGCGGTACGTGGTTTAAGGCAAATTCATACAATTTACGGCCATTCATTTTCAGGTATATATCCTGATCCCCGGACCGGTCAGGGGCATAGGAATGGTTCATGGATAATAAATCGACGTATTCTAAGGCATGCGTCTGGCTGCAATGGGCTATGATCCCCCCCTGGCTCACCTGGCCCTCCAGCAGCACGGCCCCGCTGCCGTCGCCAAACAGCATGCTGTCCCGGTCGTACGCGTCGACGACCCGGGATAAGGTTTCGGTTCCGATCACCAGGCACCGCCGGGCATCGCCGGACCGGATGTAGTAATTGGCCTGAATAACGCCTTCCAGCCAACCCGGACAGCCAAAGGCCAGATCATAGGCCACACAGTCCGGGTTTTTGATTTGAAGCATGGCCTTGATGCGGGAGGCCAGGGAAGGAACCTGATTGACCCGGTTCGTGCCCGAAGCGACATCCCCGAAGTTATGGGCAACAATCAGATAATCCAGGCTTTCCGGATCGATACCGGAGTCCTGAAGGGCGTTGGCAGCTGCTAAATAACCCAAATCGGAAGCCTGCTCATGAGGCTGGGCATACCGGCGTTCGCTGATGCCCGAAATGGATTGAAACTTTTCCAGGATGGAAGCCTGATTCTGAGGAAAGGGCGAACCATCCGGATTGAAAAAACGGTGATCGGCAAAGGCTTCGTTAGGGACGGTGACGGAAGGGATGTAACTGCCGGTGGCGAGAATAACCGATTGAATGGATGAATTCATACCCCAAAGATAATTCAAGAATGCAGACTGCCCATTCCTTTCTTTGGATAATAAAACCCACCCTACACCTCGACCGACCCAAAGCTGGCATTCCTGAAAGCTTATTCGTTGTTTTCACTCTGGTCGGCGTGCCTATGAATAAACCCGCCGGGCAGTTTTTCCTGATCCTCCATTTGTCCGGCTTTCATTCAGCCCCCTGGAAGAAGTAAACGTTTGAAAATCAAGGATCTGGCCTGTGACAACCCAGAGTTGCCACCACGCGGCCCCTGATTTTGCTACAGCCTCCCGATCGACCGCCACATCGCCAGTTCCTCCCCAAAGCGGTTGCCGATGACCTCACATTTCGTATCGATCCGCATCGTCGGGCGGGTTTTGAGGTTGTAGGCCGGCCATTCGGGGACTCCTTTCGCAGCCGGTTTTCCCGTCCGGGCGAACGTCGTCCACAACTCGGCGAAGTGATGCGAAGCCTCGAACCGTTCGGGCCGGTTGCCTCCAAAAAAGCTCTCTTTGGGCGCCGAGCCGTCGCGGGGCGGAATTTCGTTGTTGAACTTGAAGGAAATATCCATCGCGTGGGGCGTTCCCATCGCATAGTCCGTACCCGGAATTTTCTTCTCGGACTTATAGCCAAAATTATAGAGGTACACGGGCGCCCCGCCCTGCCTGGTCTTTTTCTCGGCAATGTCCACCGAGCCCAGCCCCATCAGCGTAATGGACGAAACCGCCACGAAAATGTCGGCGGCCGAGGCATGGGGCGTCGCTTTCCGGTAGGTATCCACAATTTTTTGGGCCTCAGCCCCATACTGCGGTTCCAGTTTCCGGCGAAGGCCGTCGAAGTCCAGTCTGGCAAACTCGGTATCTTTCCGTTCCCAGGCAAAGAAGGTGTATTCGTCCTCATTCCAGCCGACCAGCAGCGGTTTCGTGCGGGAGATGGCCGGGGCGGTCGGATCGAACGGATGGCGGGGCAGCACGACCCCGTCGACCACCGGGCCGAATCCGCCGTAGTTCCGGCGCATGAATCCCTGCTCCCTGTCCTTTTCGATGAAAGGGGGCACAAACGGCAGTTTTCCCTGCATACTGAACAGATCGGACGCGGGGACTTCCAGCAGCTTCCGCCAGTCTTTGGGCGCAATGTTCAGTTCCTTCAGCAGCATGGCGGTGGTTTCGGCGGCCACCTCTTTCGGGGTCATCCGAACGCCCGGACCGCTTTCGATCGAGGCTTTGTTGAAATACGGTGCGGCCTCGGGCATGGCGTATAAACAGGAGGTTTTGGCGCCCCCACCCGATTCACCCCAGATCATCACGTTATCGGGATCTCCGCCGAACCGGCCGATGTTGTCGTGCACCCATTTCAGCCCGGCCACGATGTCGAGCATGCCCATGTTGCCCGAACCCGCATAGTCCGGACCGGCGATTTCTTCCAGGTAAAGAAAGCCCAGAAGTCCGAGCCGGTGATTCGTTTCCACCACGACGACATCGAAGTTCCGGGCCAGGTTGGACCCGTCCTGACTCACCGAGGCCCCCGACCCGATCACGAACCCCCCGCCATGACTGTAGAACATGACCGGCCGTTTCCGGTTGTCGTTGGCCGGTGTCCAGACATTCAGGAACAGACAGTCTTCCGCCGGAGCCGGCTCGTTCCGGCGGGGAGGCTGGATGGCCGGAGGACCCACCGTCAGGGCATCCCGAACCCCGGTCCAGGCAGCGACGGGTTCCGGCCGGCGAAACCGCCGTTCCCCGGATACCTTGCCCCCATAGGGTATTCCCTTGAAAATATTGACTCCTTCGTTGCGCATCCCCCGCACACGGCCGTGGGTGGTCTCCGTTTCCACAAAATCAGTTGATTTAAGGGGAGATGAAAAGCCGAACGGGGATAAGGAGAGCGCAGCGGTGGTGAGGGAGAGCTGCGACAGAAAATTTCTACGGTCCAGTTGATTCATGTTTTGGGAGTAGTTGATCGGGACTCAGGCGGAATACCGGCGTTGAAAAGGCAATGGATTGTTGATAAAGTTTGATCTTAACTTCTTACACGGTAATAAGAAAATCCTATCGGATTCTTACTGCGGTAAGCGGGCCGCGGCCGGGCCGAAAATTCGGAAGGCCGCCGGGACGCGTTGAACTAATTTAGATTTGAATTCCTTAACCTGGGTATGGAAAACCAGAAAATACGTCCGGTATCGGAATTCAACCATGAACTCCGGCTGAAAGGCTTCAATGTCTTCCAGCTGGAGAGCGACAGCCACGCCACCCGCATCTACAGCCGGAAAGATTTCTACAAAATCTGCCTGACCACCGGAAAAAGTGTCATCCACTATGCTGACCGGAGTTTCGAGCACAACGACACCGTCCTGTTCTTTGGTAATCCGCACGTTCCGTATTCCTGGGAAACCATCTCGACGACCTATGTAGGCTACACCTGCCTGTTTTCCGAGGAGTTCTTCGCGTCGGCCGACCGGTCGGAGAGCCTTCAGCACTCCCCCCTGTTCAAGCTGAGCGGCACGCCCATTTTTTCGATCAGTCCATCGCAGCGGGAATTTCTGAATACGATCTTCCGGAAAATGATCGAGGAGCAGCAGACGACGTATGCCTACAAAGACGACCTGATCCGCAACTATATCCACCTGATCATCCACGAAGCGCTCAAGCTGGAGCCGTCCCGGCACATCGATCATCATAAGAATGCCGCGTCCCGGCTTACCTCCGTATTTCTTGAACTCCTGGAGCGGCAATTCCCGATCGAGACCCTCGATCGGCCGCTGCAACTGACGACGGCCCAGGACTATGCCGGAAGCCTGAATGTCCACGTCAATTATCTGAACCGGGCCGTCAACGAGGTAACCGGTAAATCCACTACGGCCCATATTTCCGAACGGATTCTGGGCGAAGCCAAAGCCCTGCTCCAGCATACGGACTGGAACGTCTCCGATATCGCGTATGCCCTGGGTTTTCAGTATCCTTCCTATTTCAACAACTTTTTCAGAAAGTTCACCGGCACCAATCCCCGGAGCTTCCGCCTGGCCGCGGTTTGAAATTTATAAGTATCGGTTTGATTAATGTTAACCCTCTGCCGGGGCAGTGGTTTACCTTTGTATTCGTAATTCAACCGAAGAATCCGACTATGAAAATCAGCACGACCATTGCGCTTTTATCCATTCTGGTGTCCGGACCGGCCCAGGCACAAAACCGAATGGCCGCGTCAGATCAACCGAAAGAAGTCATGAAATCGATCAAACCGGCGGAACACTATACGTTCCCGTTAAGTGATAAGGTAACCCGTCAGGAGGTAACGTACAAAAACCGGTATGGCATCACTATATCGGCTGATTTATACCTTCCAAAGGATCGCGGCAGCGAACCCCTGGCGGCCCTCGCCGTCAGCGGCCCGTTCGGCGCGGTAAAACAACAGGCCTCCGGATTATACGCGCAGGCCATGGCCGAGCGTGGCTTTGTCACGCTGGCCTTCGATCCTTCCTATACCGGAGAAAGCGGTGGCGAACCCCGGAATGTGGCTTCGCCGGACATCAATACCGAGGATTTCAGCGCGGCCGTGGATTATCTCGGTCTCCAGCCTTTCGTGGACCGAAACAGGATCGGCATCATCGGCATCTGCGGTTTTGCCGGTATGAGTTTAAATGCGGCCGCAGTAGACAAACGCATCAAAGCCGTGGCTACTACCAGTATGTATGATATGTCACGGGTGATGGCGAAGGGGTATTTTGACCAGCTTACCGCTGACCAACGCACGGAAACGCTGGAGAAAATGAGCCGCCAGCGCTGGGCGGATGCCGAAAAGGGCCGACCGGCTCCTTCCACCAACAATCTTCCCGAAAAGTTGCAGGGCAATGAACCCGCCTTTGTAGCGGACTACTTCAATTATTACAAAACGCCCCGCGGTTTTCATGCCGGCTCGATCAATTCCAATGGAGCCTGGACGGCGACCAGTGCGCTTTCGTTCATGAATATGCCGCTGCTGACCTACATCCGGGAAATCGCACCCCGGCCGGTGTTGCTGATTGCCGGAGAAAAAGCCCACTCCCGTTATTTCAGCGAGGATGCCTACCAGGCTGCCGCCGAACCGAAGGAGCTGGTGATCATTCCGAATGCCACCCACGTCGACTTGTATGACCGGCTGAATGTGATTCCATTCGGTAAGCTGGAGGCCTTTTTCAGGAAGAATCTGGTTTACTGAGGGACAGACCCCGGCGAGGCTTCCGATCAGCTTCCTGCAGGGGTATGATCAAATGGATGGAGTTGATTTGGTACTGAAGTTATGACTTACGAACAGGGAAGCAGCGATATCTTCCGCCGGTTGCGAGCGGGTGAGCCGCTCCGAAGGGATGACCCCGAATATGAGCGGTTTGGTGAGGTCGTCGCACGAACCATCCGGCTATGCGTCGAGATGAATGCCGCCGCTACCGACGTGAACGAGGTACGGAAACGGCTGAGCGAGATCATCGGAACCGAAGTGGATCCGTCGACGACGGTCTTTCCGCCGTTTCACACCAATTTCGGCCGGTTCATTTCACTCGGGAAGAACATCTTCATCAACCACGCCTGCTCCTTTCTGGATATCGGCGGCATTACGATCGGAGACGATGTGCAGATCGGCCCGCGGGTCAATCTGACCTCCGAAAATCACCCAACCGATCCCGCCGACCGAAAAACGCTCCTGCTGGGGGCCATCGTAATCAAACGGAATGCCTGGATCGGTGCCGGCGCCACCATTCTGCCGGGCGTAACGGTAGGCGAAAACGCCATCGTAGCCGCCGGTGCGGTGGTGAGTCGGGATGTGCCGCCGAATACGGTCGTCGCCGGCATCCCCGCAAAAATTGTAAAGACCCTGTGAACTGAACCAAACAGCGGCCAATCGAAGAAACATGAAATCATCCGCCTTCCACTGCGAACCCGTCGATGCGGGCCGCCCGCCATCGGCCCGGCCGTTGCGTCTTCTCATCGTTTCCGGCTGCCTGTTTCTGGCGGCCTGCATCGGCTCGACGGCTCCGGCCCTCGGCCAGAGCGCCCGGCCCGGAACGGCTCCTAAAGGGGCCAACCGCGGCCCCGCCGACAACTTTACCGGGGTGGTCTGGGTAAAACCGCTGGTACCGCCCGGCAGCCGGACCGACTGCATCGTCAGCGAAGTCACTTTTGAAGCCAAAGGCCGAACCGTCTGGCACAAACACCCAAACGGCCAGATTCTGGTGGTTACGCAGGGCACCGGCTATTATCAGGAAAAAGGAAAACCGATCCGGATCATCCGGCAGGGCGAATCCGTCGATATCGCCCCCCAGGTGGTACACTGGCACGGGGCCGGCCCGAACGGTCGGTTGACCCACATCGCCATCATTCCGAACGTCAGCAGGGGCGGAGCCGTCAACTGGATGCAGCCCGTGACGGATCAGGAATATGGACAGGCGAAATGATCTGCCCATTTTTAAGTCCGCATTCTCACTGAAATCCTGTTTTATCTCTTATTTCGGGTCCGTGGCATAAGAATTGTACTCCATCACGAACCGCCGGACAAAGGCCGAATCCTTGCGTCCGTCGGGTTCCGGCTCAATCCTACTCACGTTCCAGGAATGAAAAATATCATAGGGCTTTTCATAGCCCTGCACCTGTTTCCGTTTTTTCGCACTGCAGCGCAGGTCGCTCCCCCTCACTTTAAGCATATTTCCGCCAACGAAGGGCTTTCCCAAACCAACGTCACCTGTATCCTTCAGGACAGAAAAGGATTCATGTGGTTCGGTACGCAGGACGGACTGAACCGCTACGACGGCTATACCTTTCAGATTTTCCAGAACGATCTCCGGAATCCGGCCAGCCTGAGCGGCAATTACGTCATGTGTCTGTTCGAAGACCGGAAAGGCCGGCTCTGGGTCGGCACCGACGGGGGGAGCCTCTGCCTACTGAATACGAAAACCGGCACCTTCACCGCCTACAAAAGCTCCATCAGCGACACCAACAGCCCCAGTAACGACCGCATCTCGGCCATCACCCAGGACCGGCAGGGCTACCTCTGGATCGCCACCGACGGCGGTCTCGACCGGTTCGACCCCGAAACGAAAAGGTTTATCCGGTATCAGCACCGGGATGGCGCCCCCGGCAGCCTGAGCCATAATCTGGTCTACGACGTACTGATCGACCGGCAGGGTACCCTCTGGGCCGCGACGTACGGTGGAGGACTCGACCGGTTCGAGCCGACCTCCCGCACCTTCCGGCATTTTCGGCACGAGCCGTCCGAACCGGCCTCCCTTAGTCATAACTCCCTGAGAAAACTGTTCGAAGATTCCAAAGGCCGGCTCTGGATCGCCACGGAAGGGGGCGGCCTGAACCGACTGAACCCGGACGGAAAAACGTTTACCCGGTTTCAGCACGACCCGGCCCGGGCCGGATCCATTGCCAGCAACGACGTCAATACCCTTCAGGAAGACAGCCACGGCAACCTGTGGGTGGGCACCGAAAACAACGGCATCAGCATCCTGAACCCGGCCCGAACCGTCTTTACCCATTACCCCTACGACGAGAATGATTCCGAAGGAATCAGCAACGGTTCGATCTACTCCTTCTGCCGGGACCGCAGCGGTAATATGTGGATCGGGACCTACAGCGGAGGCATCAACTTCCTGAACCACCTGCCCCCCCAATTCAACCTGTACCGGAAATCGCTGTTGAGGCCCAACACCCTTTCCACCAATAACGTCACGGCTTTCGTGAAAGACCGTCAGGGGGACCTCTGGATCGGCACCGACGGGGGCGGCCTGAACGTATATCGGCCGGCCGCCAACCGCTACGACTATTTCCGGCACCGGCCTTCCGACGCGGGCAGCCTGCCCAGCGATTTCATTATGAGCCTGTTCCGGGACAGCGACGAAGACCTGTGGATCGGAACATACAAAGGCGGCCTCGGCCTCCTGAAGAAAGGCGCGAAAACCTTCCGGAACTTCACCACCGGGAAGGGAGAGAAAGGACTCAGCCAGGAATCCGTCACCACCGTCACGGAGGGCAAAAAAGGGGAAATCTGGATCGGCACCATGGGGGGCGGCATCAGCCGGTACGACAAGAAAACCGGTACCTTCACGCATTACCGCCCGAGCGCCGACAAGCCTGACAGCCTCAACCAGGGATACATCGGCGCCCTGATGTTCGACCGCCAGGGCCGGCTCTGGATCGCCACCGAAGGAACCGGCCTTATTCTTTTTACCCCGCAAACCGGCAAATTCCGCACATTCAACCATGACCCGGCGGTGCCGTCGAGCCTCAGCCATAGCCTGGTCAACTGCCTCTTCGAGGATGAGCGGGGTCAAATCTGGGCCGGAACCTACGAAGGACTGAACCGCTTCAACCCCAGAACCGGTACGTTCGTCGCCTTCCGGGAAGCGGCCGGGCTGGGTAATAAGGTCATTCAGGCCATCAGCAGCGACCGGCACGGCCACCTCTGGGTCAGCACCAATAAAGGCATCTCCCGATTCGACACCCGCACCAACCGGTTTCAGAATTTCGACGTAGGCGACGGCTCCCGGAAAATTTCCTTCAACCGGTGTTCGGTTTTCAGGGATGCCGACGGAATGCTCTACTTCGGGAGCCAGAACGGCTTCACTTTCTTCCGTCCCGACCGGCTGAAGGAAAACACCTATGTCCCTCCGGTATATATCACAGGTTTCCAGGTCTTTAACCGGCCGGTAGTGACCGGAGGGGCGGACTCCCTGCTCCGGGAAAGCATTTCAGAAACCAGACAAATCACGCTCTCCTACCGCGAGTCGGTCTTTTCGTTCGAGTTTGCGGCCCTCAACTATTCGCTGCCGGAAGAAAACCAGTACGCCTATAAACTGGAGGGTTTCGATCAGGGCTGGATTTTCGCCGGCAACCGGCGGACGGCCACCTACACCAACCTCGACCCGGGCACGTATGTCTTCCGGGTCAAAGGTTCCAACAACGACGGCGTCTGGAATCAGACCGGAACCGCCGTTACCCTGATCATCACTCCGCCCTTCTGGCAGACCTGGTGGTTCCGAACGCTGGCGGCCGTCCTGGTTCTGGGGGCGGCCTACTCGTTTTACAGAGGCCGGATCAACCGGATCAACGCCCAGAAGCTGGAATTGCAGCGCCAGGTGGAAATCCGGACCAGCGAGGTAACCCAGCAGAAGGAGGAACTGATGGCCCTGAACGAAGAACTCAACCGCCAGCGCGAACAGGAAGAACAGGCCCGGAAAGAGGCCGAACAGGCCAACCAGGCCAAGAGCGTCTTTCTGGCGACCATGAGCCACGAGATCCGTACGCCGATGAACGGCGTAATCGGGATGGCCTCCCTCCTGGGCGAAACCTCCCTGACCGAAGAACAGTACGAATACGTCGACGCCATCCGAAGCAGCGGAGAAAGCCTGCTGGGCGTCATCAACGACATCCTCGACTTCTCCAAGATCGAGTCCGGGAAGCTGGAAATCGAACACGAGGACGTCAACCTGCGGCAGTGTATCGAAGAGGTGCTGGATATGTTCTCGGCCAAAGCCGCCCTGACCGGCCTCGACCTGGTGTACCAGATCGATTATCAGGTGCCGCTGCACATTCTCGGAGACAGCCTGCGCATCAAGCAGGTACTGATCAACCTCGTCGGAAATGCCATCAAGTTCACGGAAAAGGGCGAAATCTACGTGGGCGTCCACGTGGGGCCGCAGATGGACGGGAAGCCCCTGTCGCTGGAGTTCGAAGTGCGGGATACCGGCATCGGCATTCCGGCCGAAAAGCTGGAGCGCCTGTTCAAGGCCTTCTCGCAGGTCGACTCCTCCACTACGCGCCGGTATGGCGGCACGGGGCTCGGCCTTGCCATCAGCGACCGGCTGGTCACGCTCATGGGCGGAGCGATGCGGGTGGAAAGCGAACCCGGCACCGGATCGACGTTCTTTTTCACCCTGACGACCGAGGTGAGCCGTCAGAACAAACGGCAGTATATTCTCTGCAACCAGGCCGGGAATGAAGGCAAGCAGGTGCTGATCGTCGACGACAACCAGACAAACCTGACCATTCTGAAAAGCCAGCTCGAACAGTGGAAACTGGTGCCCACCCTGGCCGCTTCGGGCCGTCAGGCTCTCGACATTCTCCAGACGAAACCCGGCTTCGATCTGGTCATCACCGACATGCAGATGCCGGGCATGGACGGCATCGAACTGGCCCGAACGATCCGGAAACTCCATCCGGCCCTGCCCATCATTCTGCTCAGTTCCATCGGGGATGAGAGCCATAAGAACAATCCCGGCCTGTTCTCCGCCCTCCTGACCAAACCCGTCAAACAGCAGCAGCTTTGCCGTCAGGTGCAGCAGGTGCTCAAAAGCCAGCCCGAATCCGCCCCGCAGCCGGCCGCCGTGGCACGCCAGCAGCTGCTGACGGAGGAATTCGCCCGGCATTTTCCGCTACAGATCCTGCTGGCCGAAGACAACCCGCTCAACCAGAAGCTGGCCATCCGCATCCTGAACAAGCTGGGGTATGACCCGAAGCTGGCGCAGAACGGCCGTCAGGTACTCGAACAGCTG
Organism: Larkinella soli; assembly: GCF_003703975.1. Classification (GTDB taxonomy): domain Bacteria; phylum Bacteroidota; class Bacteroidia; order Cytophagales; family Spirosomataceae; genus Larkinella; species Larkinella soli. The sequence continues at coordinate 315,784 of NZ_QTJY01000002.1, forward strand.
GTAACCCAGTCGTTCGACCTGATTCTGATGGATGTCCATATGCCGGAGATGGACGGGCTGGAAGCCACCCGGCTGATCCGGAAAGCCCGGGCCGCCCAGCCCCGGATCATCGCCATGACGGCCGGCGTCATGCAGGAAGACCGGGATGCCTGCTTCCAGGCCGGGATGGACGACTACATCACCAAACCGGTGAATATTCAGGAACTCATGGGGAAACTTGAAAAGCTGTCCGGCCGCTGAGCCGGGCGGCCCTTTACTCCGAAGAAGCTCCGGCCGGGCGCTTCCGGTACAGCCTCGGCATCGCCCGAAGGGATTCGATCCGGTCGAGCAGCACCTGTCCGCCGATTTCCTCCAGCCGGCCGGTCCGGTAGGGGAACCGGAAGAAAAACCGGAACGTCCGGACTTGCGGGCGCCGGATGGTGAACAGCAGAACCGGCCGGGCCGGCGTCGGCAGCGGGTCTTTCAGCCAGACGGAACGGATCGGTTCGTCCTCTCCTTTCAGATGGAGTATGAAAGGGCCGTACCCGTCCTCCAATTCCAGCATCCTGAATTCTTCGATCGTCATCTTCTGAACGGCTTTTCAGGTAAAAGTTAAGTAAAAAGAAAGGTCGCAGCCGGGCTGCGACCTTTCTTTTTAACGGTAAGCTTTTCCTTCAGGACACGGAAGCCGATCGGACCGGATACAGGGCCCTCATCTCCTGTTCGTCGAACGCCCCATCGATGGAGAGGTCATAATCGCACACGTTGGTTACCAAACCCGTCTGAACCAGGTGAATCGTCAGGGCCTTGTCGGCCATGTCGGTGAACACGAATTTCACCGACTCTCCGATGGTATCCTCGCCTTTTTCGATGGACTTCCGTTTTTCGTTGAAGATCGAACCGTTGGAATATTTGGCGCAGACGGCGATGTCGGCTCCTGCCTTGCCCCCGGTTTTTTTGATCGTCACGGTGACTTTATCGAAGGGCGACGAAACGACGACGAACGTGCGCTCCAGCTTCAGAACGCCCGTCACTCGTTTGGTCGGGATGATCTGATGGCGCGGTCCGATCTTTCCTTTCCCTTCGCCGACCACCACCCCGTACGATTTCAGCAGGCTGGTTTGCAGGTCGATGGCCTGATCGATCAGGTTGTCGAGCGCTTTCTCCGCACCCGAACTTCCGGGCAGGATGGTGGTGACAAACACTTTGGCGGCTTCTTTCCGAAATTCCTGGTAGTCGTCGACGAATTTCGAGAATACTTCCACTAACCCGGAGGTCAGACTTTGGCAACTGGCTTTCATTGGTGTGAAGATTTAAGGTGAAACCATGGGTTTTAACGGAGGAAAGTTCGGAAGGCACGGCCGGTTTCGGAACCGCCCATATGCCGGCGGCCGGCCGGAATTCGTATCTGGCGGGAAAGGCCGGTAAGTGGAGAGAATCGATCCCCGGAAACGGAGTCAGATCCGGTGAAGCAACTGGAGAAATTCGTCTTTTTTGCGCCGGGAAATATCGACATGGTAGCCGTCCGTCAGCAGGACGTAACCGCCGTCTCCCCTAACGTATTTCTGGATATGCCGCATGCTGATGAGGGCGGAATGATGCACCCGGCAGAAGTCCGGCTCGCAAAGCAGGGATTCGAAGTCCTTCAGGTTCCGGGAAACCAGTTTTTTTCGGTTGTTCTTCAGATACAGCAGCGTATAGTTGCCCTCCGCCCGGCAGAAAATGATGTCGTCGGTTTCGAAAAATTCAATGCCCTCCAGCGTCGGAACCGCCAGCTTCTCGATGCGTCGCGACCGGTACTGCATGTTGTTCAGGACCGACTGGTAGCGGTGGGCGCTGCCCGGCCCCAGCCGCCGTTCCTCCACCCTTCGGACAGCCTCCAGCAGATCGTCGACGTCGATGGGTTTCAGCAGGTAGTCGAGCGCACTGAACCGGATGGCCCGGATGGCATACCGGTCATGGGCGGTTACAAAAATCACCTCGAAGTCGACAGGCGCCACCTGCTGCAGCAGGTCAAACCCCGACAGTTGCGGCATCTGAATATCCAGAAAGACCAGATCGGGTTTCAGGGAGCGGATGGCTTCCAGGCCCTGGACGGGGTGATCGCAGACGGTGAGCAGCCGCACCTGCGGACAATAGGACTCGAGGGCCGTCCGCAGCGTCTCGCGGCCGTCGACTTCGTCGTCGATGATGAGGGCCTGAATCATACGGCCAGAGGAATCTGGATGTCCACGCGGGTGCCCGCCACCCGGTCCAGCGAATCCTTCAGGTCGGTGATCCGGACCAGTTGCTGCAGGCCTTCCCGGCTCAGGAGCCGAAGCCGCTCCTCCGTAATCCGCATCCCCATCGACGGCCTCCGGCCGTCACCGGTGTCTTCCAGCATCCGGGCCTTTTCCCGACCCACGCCGTTATCCTCGATGGTACAGCACAACCGGTCATCCTGCTCCCTGACGGCAATGGTAATCCGACCCGGACCGGAGACGTCGCGGTGCATCAGCCCGTGCCAGATGGCATTTTCGACAAAAGGCTGAAGAATCATCGACGGCAGGTAGGTCTGCTCCGGCTCGATGCCGGTGTCGACCTCGATGCGGAAATCGATCTTTCCCCTGAACCGCAGTTCTTCCAGCCGGATATACGACTCCAGCAGGGCCAGTTCATTTTCCAGCGACACGGTCGTCGTTTCCGTATTTTCCAGAATCCGCCGGATGAGCTTCGAGAATCTGACCAGATACCGGGATGCGTTTTCGGTATCGCCCTGCAGGACCATCCGGTTGATGGAGTTGAGGCAGTTGAACAGGAAGTGCGGATTGATCTGGGCCCGCAGGGCTTTCATTTCCAGCTCACTGAGCCGGCTTTGAAACTGCGCCTGCCGGATCTCGTCGTTCTTGACGGCCAGGATCCTCTGGTTGCGCAAGCGCTGCCGGTAGATATACACCACCAGAACCGCCAGAAGGCCGGTGATTGCCAGACCCGCCAGAGCCGCTTTCCGGAGCAGGCTCTGCCGCTCGGCTTCCTTCTTCTGGATTTCCTTCTCCCTGGCCAGCAGGGCGATGCGCCGGTCTTTCTCGCCGGTTTCGTACCGGACCTGAAGTTCGTTCAACTGCCGGGTGGTTTCCTCATTGAGCAGGCTGTCCTGGAGGGCGGCATACCGCCGGTGGAAGGCATAGGCGCGGGCGTAGTCGTTCCGCTCCGCATACAGTTCCGAAAGGCGGGCATAGGTGTCGCGCATCAGCGGTCTTGCCTTCGTTTCCGTCGACAGCCGGAGGGCCCGATCCAGAAACCGCCGGGCAAGGTCGTCGTTTTTCAGCAGCAGGTAAGTGTAGCCGACGTGGTACAGGCTGACGGCCTGTTCGTTTTTCTGCGGGATACGGAGTCGTTTCTCCAGCGCCTGCCGGTGAACCACCAGCGCACTGTCGGGCCGGTGCAGGTGGTTCAGCATGATGCCGATGCTGCACAGGTCGGTGGCAACGCCCCAGTCGTTGCCCAGCGCCTGGTCGAGCTGCAGGGCTTGCTGAAACAGCAGCCGGGCGTGGTCGTAGCGCCGGGTCGCCACGTAGACGTTGGCGAGGTTGACCCGCACGTCCACCTGGTATGTTTTGTTGTCGAGACGGTCGAAGAGGGCGCGGGCCTTTTCGTAGGCGCGGATGGCTTCCGGGTAGTTGCCCCGGTTTTCAAACTGAATGCCGATGGCCATCGTGACCGCACCGACCCCCTTGCGGTTGCCGAGTTTTTCGTAGATCGGCAACAGGCGGTAATAGGTCGCCAGCGCCTGGTCGTAGGCGCCCTGAATGCTCTGGATTACCGCCATCTGGTACAACCCCCGCCCCATGGCCGACGAGTCGCCGACGGCGGTCTGGTAGTTGACATACCGCCGGAAATGCAGGAGGGCGCGGGCGTAGTCACCGGCGTAGCGGGCGGCCGTCCCATAATAAAACCCGGCTTCGGCCCGACCGCTTTCGCTGCCCAGCTCGTCGGCCAGCCGCCGGATGCTGTCGGCATACTGCCGCGCCCGGTCGGGATGCATCCGGGAAACCGCATAGGCCCAGCTGAGGTCGGCAAAAAGCTTGATCTTCTGTTCGCTCCGGGGCGTTCGCGGAAGCAACCTTTCCAGACTGTCGATCTCCGACCCGGCCTGTCCGACGGCGGAAACCGGCATGAAAAAGAGATAAGCAATAAAGGATAAAACCGTCGTTTTCATCACTTTACGGGGCTTGCTACTGTACCGAATGTACGAAGATCGGTCATCGGTCTTCCCCTTTTTTTAGGGAAAGGCAAGCTGTTGATTCTCTTATTTACCGGACGGCCCCCGGCTTTTTACCGCGAATCGATGAACGGAAGCACTTCCTGACTGAAACGCCGGGGCTGCTCCAGATTGAGCATATGGCCCGCCCCCGGCAGGACGATGAGCCGGGCATTCTTCAGGTTTTTTGAGAGATACTCGCCCACCGCAAGGATGTAGGGCAGATCCCGGTCGCCGTCGATGAGCAGCACCGGCAGCGTCAGCCGGTCGATGCGGTCGATGGCCGAACCCGTCGAGAACCGGGGCCAGCCGCTTATTTTATGGACCTGCATGGCCCGCAGGGTGGTTTCGTAGGTATACCGGCGGCCGGCCCGGTCCACCCCGGCGGGCTGGCGGTAGGGCCCGTCGAACCAGAACCGGGTGAAATACTCGGCCGCCCCGGCAGTATCCTTCCGGTTGAGCCGGTCCAACAGGCCGGGGAAGTAGTTCCGTGTCAGTGAATCCAGCGGAAAACGGCTTTCCCAGCCCGAAAGGCCGGCCGATACCAGCACCAGTTTGCGGACCCGGCCGGGATGGGTCAGTGCAAAGTCGAGGGCGCAGGTGGCTCCCAGCGATACGCCCACTACATCGGCCTGTTTCACCTTCAGCTGATCGAATACCGCCGAAATCAGTGTCCCCACTTGCACGGTCGTATCCTTTCCCTGCGTCCGGCCATGTCCCGGCAGGTCGATCGTGATCACCCGGTGATAAGCGGAGAGGGCGGCCGTCTGAGGTTCCCACATCCGGTGATCCAGAAAGCCGGCGTGGAGCAGCAGAACCGGCTTCCCGGAGCCGGTCTGGGTGTAATGAACATTCAGGGCGCCCACGGGAATGAACCCGATCCGGGCTTTCTGGGCGAAGCCATGCAGCGGAAGCCAGAGACCAAGCAGCAGGAGTAGCCGATTTTTCATGCGGGGATCAGCAACGGTTTGGCGGGTAAGTTAACCGGTGTTCCGGGCAAAACCACAAAAAGTATCCGACCTGACCGAATTCCGGGATTACCGCACGCAGCCCGGGTCCGACCGGCGGCTTCCGGTATTTTGCAAAAAGAAAAGCCGGTCCTGAGAGAACCGGCTTCGAAGGCGTTGCGGGCTTCGCTTATTTCGCGCTGCCGCCCTGGATGTTGTTCTGGACATCCTGAGCAACCTTCAGGTGCGTTTTCACGAGCGGATGAGCCGCGGTGGCCAGGCCCTTCAGGCTGGGATCGGAAGCCGATGATTCGACCTTCGACATGACCTGATCCAGCTTCTGGTGGCCTTTGACCCCACTTTCCGTGACATAAAACCGGTCGAATTCTTCACCGGACATATTCTGCATCCGGGAGATAAGCTGCTCGGTATCGACTCCGGCCGTGGTAGGCAGGGTAATGCCTTTCGCCGTGGCGATTTCCTTGAGTTTGTTGGCTAAAGTCGTTTGTTCGGCCACTTCCGCCTGGGCCAGCTGGCGCACCTGCTCGCTGGTGGCTTTCTGAAGGGCGGCCCGACTCAGTTCCAGCTGCATCATGCCTCCCATCGCCACTTCCATCATCAGCGCGTTGTCGGCCTGCGACAGGGCGGTTTTGGCGGGAGCAATCGCCATGACGGCTGCGGCTCCCTGCTTATTCTGATTGTCGAACTCCATCTTACTCATCTTACCGACCATCGCCGACCCCGAACGCGCTTCCCGATTCTGCTGGCCCTGCTGGGCGAACGAAAGGTTGGTCATCAAACAGGCCGTCATCAAACCCACTACACTCCAAACTGCTCTCATCTTTTGTGACTTTTGGTTGAACGAATATTGTTTCGTAGTTGGATAACTGCCTGATTTAAAAAACTGTTTTATTTTTTGTGTAAACACGCTGCCCAAACCGGGCCGGATGCGGCCGCTTCCCTTTGCCCATTCAGCGGAGCGGTTCAAAATCGACGTGATAATGGTCGTCGTGGGCGCGGTCGACGGCCGGTTTAAGCGCCAGGGCGAAGTAGACGCCCTTTCGTTTCAGGATGCGTCCGCTTTCCGTCCGGAACAGCTGCGGTTTAAGACGCGTGTTCAGAATGACTTTCCGGATGCGGAGTCCGTTTCTGCGGGCCGCAGCCTCCAGGGCCAGCAGGTGCCGCCCCATCGTCTCGAAGTCGATCTTCACGTTTCGGTCCAGCGTCAGCTGTCCGGCCGGTGAGAAGGCCAGCAGGTAGTGCCACACGCCGAGGCTTCCGAAGAAAAAGTTCATGACGGACGGCGGCCCGGTAGGCGCCATAAAATCGACGCTCAGGCCGTTCCGGTGGGAGTAATGCAGCAGCTTTCCCCACCCCGGCGGTTGGAGCATTCCATCAGTTGAAACTGCGATCCGGGGCAGGTCTCCTCGCAGGTCCGGTAGGCCTCCACGATCGTTCGACAAACCTGCGAGTGGGTATAGGCATTGTCCCAGAGGTAATAGCTGATGTAGCTGAAATACCGGAAGTTCCGACCCGAAAACGGGACCAAGTACGGCCGCTCCAGCTTCCCGGCTCCCACTGTCCCGTAAGTGCGGCTCTGACCCCGGTTTTCATGGAAGCATTCGGGAAGGGCGAGGCCGACCAGGGCAGCCAGTAACAGGGCAGCGCCCCACCTGCAAAACCTCCTCATTTTCATATTCTTTCGTATATTGAAGGGACCTTAGCCCGGCCTGAAACCGATGAATCCTACACCTTCCCCTGAAACCGGCCCGGTTTCGGAAAAAGCCGTTTCGCCCAAACGCTCCGCGCTGCTGATCGGCAGTCTGCCCTTCTCCGACGAAGAAAGCTGCATGCGCCGGGCGCTGGATGCGCTCGGGCCCGCCCTGTTCTGCCTGCCCGACGGCGAAATCGGGGAGAAATCGCCGGCCTTTCCGAAAGGCAACCGGATCGCCTGGGTGGTCTACGCCATCGAAAAGATCACGGAAGACCCCGCCAACTGGCAGATCGTCCGGCAGCCCGTTCGCGGGGAAGACGGCATGGCCGTCGACTACGACGGTTTTCAGAAGCTGAAACCGCTGCGCAGCCCGGCCGAACTCCCGCAGCACGTCACGCTCGGCTACGACACGTTCTTTCAGCAAAGCTATCCGGTGTTCCGGCGGCTCCGGGCGGAAAAGAACCTGCCGAACCTCGCCTTCCAGATGGGCGTGCCGACGGGTTTTGCCATGGGGTTCGCCTTCGCCAGTCAGTTGCAGTGGATCCGGTATACGTACGCCTTCAACACCATCATCGCCCGCGAGGTCAATGCGGCCCTGGCGACGGCCGGAAAGGACATGATCGTCCAGATCGAGGTGCCGCCGGAGCTGTATGCGGCCTACAAACTTCCGACGCCCCTGATGGGTCTGGCCCTCCGGCCGATCAAAGACCTCCTGAGCAAAATTACGCCCGGCGCCCGCATCGGCATGCACCTCTGCCTCGGCGACTTTCATAACCATGCGCTGGTGCATCCGAAAACGCTCGGCAAAATGGTGGCTTTTTCCAACCGGCTGGTCGAGGAATGGCCGGACCGGCACACGCTGGAATACATTCACTATCCCTTTGCGGAAGCCGGGGTGCCGCCCAGCCTGGATACCGGGTACTATGCTCCCCTGAAAGACATCCGGCTGCCGGACGGCGTGCGTTTTGTGGCCGGTTTCGTGCACGAAAAAAGAAGTCCGGAGGAAAATCGCCGGATTCTGAACAGCATCGAAAATGCCCGGGGGCGGAGCGTGGATATTGCCAGTTCCTGCGGCCTGGGCCGACGACCGCCCGAAACGGCCGAACGGCTGCTGCAGCTGACGGCGGAACTGACCACGGTATGAGTAAATTGGATTCTCAGGAGGGCAGCCGGTGCAGCCGCAGCTGGGCCCGGTTGAGGGCGCGTTTCAGGAGTTTGTCGTGCTCCTGAACCTGCCGGAAGGGGTTCGAGGGGTGCCATGACATCTGATTCTGTCGGGGATTGAATACGCCTACGGGGTCGATGTCTTCGTGGACGGCCAGGTCATTCAGGATTTCCATTCCCTCATTTCCGGACGAACAACGGAGCATCTTGTACTGCCCCCAGTAAAGGTAGATGAGAATCAGATTCATACAGTGTCTGCGGTAGGTTTAGGAGCGGCACGATCGGTATGCCGTCGTTCAAATGTAGCCGCCGGCACTATTCAATCCCCGACAAATCCTGTCACCTTTCGGACAAAGCAATAAAAAGCCGGCCCAAAAAGCCGAAAATCAGCCGATTACGGATGGCCTGAGCCGGTTAACGAATGGGCGTGTCCCGGGAATCGGCGTAAGCTTTGCCAAAATCCAGCTTCTTCACCTGCCCGGCCACGTAGCGCAGGCCCTGGAAGAGATGCCGGACAAAAAGGGGATCTTCGTAGTCTTTCTTGTGGTGCCCGAGCGCCGTACACCAGGTGTAACCGCCATCGAAATGGTAGTACCAGGCCGCCGGATACAGCTCCGTATAGGAACCGCGGTTGGCCCGGATCTTGTCGATTTCGGTGGTGTCGAGGGCGGTCAGGTCGTGGGCCATGATGACGGTCGGGCCGGGCGACATTTCCTTCGAGAAATAGCATTCGTCCTCCTTCTCCCACACCTTCGGCAGCCCTTCCATCGACGGGTGCGACGTATCCAGGACGTGGAGTCTCAGCTTCTGGAACTTCGGATGCCAGGCAAAGGAGCCGCCCAGCATCCGTTTGAACCAGCTCCAGTTGCGCTCGGTGCCGATCACCGAATGAATGCCTACAAAACCGCCCCCGGCTTCGATGTACCGCCGGAAGGCCAGCCGCTGCTGGTCCGTATCGAACACGTCGTTGTTGGTACTCGGAAACACCAGGGCGGTATACTGCCGCAGGTTTTCCTCCGTAAACACCGAGGGCTGGTCGGACACGTCGACCTTAAAGCCGTGCTGCTGCCCGAGCCGCCGGAAGCACTCCACCGCGTTCGGGATGTTGTCGTGGACGTACCCCTTCCCGTTTTTGGTATAAACCAGCACCCTGACCTTCTTCCAGTTGACCTCAGGGTCTTTGCTCCAGGCGGAACCGAAGACCAGGAGTGACAGAAGAACGGAGCAGAACAGGATTCCAACGGAACGGTACATACGCGGGTTTTCGGTTTATACTTTAAGGGAAATGGTCTGGGCCTGCTTCTGGGCCTTCAGCGCCAGTTCGGTGGCCAGAAAACAATGCTCCTGACTCATGGCGGTTTCGGTCCGGTTCAGGATGTCGTTAACCAGTTGTTCGCCGTACGGCAGATTGACCTGCGAAGAGTCGATGTAACGGGTTTCCTTCTGGTCGGTCAGAAAGAGGTGGTTACCGCCCTCACGCCCGCCGATGTCGATATTTTTCCGGATTTCGATGAAGCCTTCCGTTCCCAGAATGGTCAGCCGGCCGTCGCCCCAGGTTTTCAGGCCGTCGGGCGTGAACCAGTCGACCCGGATGTAGCCGACGCCCCCGTCGCCCCGCAGCATGACGTCGCCGAAATCCTCGAATTTGGGGTACTGCGGATGGTTCGTATTGCCGACCTGCGAAGCCACCACCTCGGCTTTGGTGGAGTTGGTGAAGAACAGATACTGGTCGAACTGGTGGGAACCGATGTCACAGATGATGCCGCCGAACCGCTTTTTATCCCAGAACCACTCGGGCCGGCTTTTCGGGTTGACCCGGTGCGGGCCGAGGCCGATGGTCTGGATGACCTTGCCGATGGCCCCGGCTTTCACCAGTTCCCCGGCTTTGACGGTGGCTTTGTTCTCGAACCGCTCGCTGTACATGATCGAGTAGATGCGTTTGGTATCCTTCTGCACCTTCCGGACCTCGGCCAGCTGATCGAGGGTGATGATGCCGGGTTTATCAACCATGTAATCTTTGCCGTGCTTCATGACCCGGACGCCGAGCGGAGCGCGCTCGTCGGGAATGGCCGCACTGACCACGAGCTGGACGGTGTTGTCTTCCAGCACCTCCTTCTCGCTCGATGCCTGTTTCGCCTGCGGGAACCGCTTGGCAAAGGCGGCTGCCAGATCGGGTTCGGGGGCATAGAAAGACACCAGCTGACCGCCCCCGCGGATAACGGCCTGCGTCTGTCCGTAGATATGACCGTGGTTGAGGCCGATGACCGAAAACCGGATCTTGTCGGCGGCTTTCTTCCGGCCTGTAATACCGATGATTTTTGAACCGGGAGAAGCGGGCGCGGCCGAGGTTTCTTTCGGCAGGATCGACAGCCCGGCCAGCCCGGCTGCGGTAGCCACGGAATCCCGGATGAACCGGCGCCGATCGGCTTGTTCTTTTTTCATGTGCTTGCGTTGGCTAAGGATGGCAAATCGGTTTCAGCGGGACGCTACGGGGCCGGCGGTTTTTTTGGCCAGTTCGAGCGCCTGGGTCGTCGTGTAATATTTGGCCAGCATGTTGGGCACCTCCCAGGCCGGCATTTTTCCGGCTTTCAGGAAGCTGAGGTACTTCTCCGTTACCCGGCCGAAGTGGGCTTCGTGGCCCTCCTTGAATTTCTCCGGAATGACCACTTCGTAGCCTTTTCCGTTCTTCTTCACCTCCACGCCCGGGTACTCCTGCTGAAGCGCCGGCAGGGCAGTTTTCAGGGCGGCCTCCAGGCCCGCATTTCCGGCTACGGCCTCGATGTAAAGGGTCGGTTTGTACTGCTGTTCGGCGCCCTGGCGGATGATCAGGTTGGCCTTCGTGCCGCGCATGATGGAGTAGTGCGTATCCCCGGCACCTTCCGGGGCCTTGTAGGCCCAGATCACCGACACCCGGGCGTTGACGCCCCTGACCTGATAATTGATCTCCCCATTACTGAACACCTTCAGGACAGAGTCTTTCTCCACGTCTTTTTTCAGGTAATCCGGGAAGGCGTTCTGTTTGGTGATGGCCGAGAACTGGCTCAGCGTCATGTCGGTAGTCCACCGGCGGGCGGAGGTCAGGCGGATGTCCTTCGTGTAGTCGATGGTCTGTTCCGGGAAGGCTTCCCACTGCACCAGGTCCACGAGGTGGGTCGTCACGTCGACGATGCCTTCGCCCTGCTGGGCCACGTCCATGAACCAGGCCGGACGCGTCAGGATGCTGCCCGACACGTTCTTGTAAAAGTGGTGCACGCTCTCTTTAGTAATGGCCGGGTTGTCGGGCGTCCCTTTTTCGAGGGTACCGAACACCTCCGGCTGCATCGAGAACGCCCGCTGGAGCATGGTCGTGATCTCATACCGCTCGGTCATGATGTCGTAGAGCAGCTTATCGTTCTTTTCGGCCGATTCGAAGGCCGCCTTCAGCTGGTCGAAATTCGAGGCACTGATCACCATCGGCTTGTCGGCCAGGACGTTGAAACCGCCGTCGACGGCTTTCCGGATGTAGTCGGTTTTCAGGCGGTTGTTGCCCGAAATGACGACGACGTTGCCGGATTTTTCCGCCAGCATCTTCTCCAGAAAATCGGCTCCCTTATAGACCTCTTCCTTCCACCGGGTCGGGTTCTCGGCGCGGGTGTTGTAGCCCTGGATGCGGTCGAGGTGCATCTGAAGGTCGGGGCCTTCGGGGGCATACACGTGAACCACCGGGTCGACGCCCTCATACGTGGTTTTCTGAACCAGGGCGGCATGGAAGTGGCCGGGGTCCAGGGTAATCAGCCGAATCTGCGAATCGTCTTTTTTCTCCGACGACTGACAGGCGGAAAACAGTGCGGCCATAAGCAGGCTGCCGAAAACAGGCGAAAATTTCATAGAAATGGGTTGTGATTCACGCTTTTCAACGGCTTTTGGCGGAGGCCACCGGCCGGACGGCGTAGGCTTTGCGCTGCGGCCGCGACAGCAGGGCGTTGGCTTCCGCATCGTTTTTGAACTGTTCCTTTTTAGGATCCCAGTACAGCTTGCGGTTCAGCTTCATGGCGGCATGGTGCAGCAGGCAGGCCGAGCAGGACCGGTGCCCGATCTCGGCCGGGGCGATGGGTTCCCTGCGGCTCGCCACGCTTTCCAGCCAGTTGCCGTGGTGCTCCTTGCTGACGGTCAGATGCACTTCGTTCGGGCCGATCTCGGAGGTAAGGAGCTTCGGATCGCTGGCGTCGAGGGCCTTGGCGGCCTGCTGTTTGGCGACGGGGTCGCTGGCCGTGACCGAGGCATCTCCCCGCGACACGAAGATCCAGCCGTCGGTCCCCTCGAATTTGATGCCGTTGGGCAGTTCGTTGCTCACGACCATGCGGACGCCGTTCTCATAGAGGGCTTCCGTCCGGAAAATACCGTGAACATCCCACAGGCCCTTTTTCGGAAAGTCGGCTTTGCCCCAGATTTCCACCGGACCGGTCAGCTCGGTATTCATGGCCCAGTGGGCGCAGTCGATGTGGTGCGAGCCCCAGCCGGTGATCATGCCGGCGCCGAACTGCTCACAGCGCAGCCAGCCCGGCCGGTCGTAGCCCACCTGCGGGTGAACCCGTTTTTCGGTGTAGTAGACCTCCGGCGTCGTGCCGAGCCACATGTCGTAGTTGAGATTCTTCGGGATGGGCATCTCCGGTTCCTCCTCCCCCGACGGATCGCCGGGCAGGCCGACGTATACGGTTTTCAGCTGCCCGATGCGGCCGTTGCGGACCAGTTCGGCGGCATAGCGGAACTGCCTCGACGAACGCTGCTGGCTGCCCACCTGCACGATGCGGCCGGTGCGTTTGACGGCGTCGGCCATCAGGCGACCCTCCGCGATGGTCAGCGAAGCCGGTTTCTGCATATAGACGTCCTTGCCGGCCTCCACCGCATGAACCACGATGGGAGCGTGCCAGTGGTCGGGCGTGCTGACCAGCACGGCGTCGATGTCCTTGTTGTTCAGGAGTTCACGGTAGTCGGTATACACCCGAACGCCGTCGTAGCCTTCCTTGCCGGTCTTTTTGGCGTAGACCCCGTTGACGAGCTGTTTCGCTTCCTCCGCCCGCTTGCTGTCGACGTCGCAGACGGCCATGATCAGCGCATTGTCATACTGCCAGACGCCCGGCATATCATGGCCGCGAGAGATGCGGCCCGTGCCGATGGCACCGATGTTGATGCGGTTGCTCGGGGCGTTTTTTCCGAAGACCGAAGCCGGTACGATGGTCGGGAAGCCGCCGAGGATCGCCGAGGACGCCAGGGTGCCCTTCGCCGTCAGGTCCAGAAATCTTCTGCGGGATACGACTGATTTTTTTTCCGTTGACATAGCGGTAAGGGTTTGGGTGTTCAGGGGTTGGGGTGTCCCTCCTTCCAAATCCTATAAGACCGGCCTGCCGTTTTTTTACTTTAGTTGATGAATACTTCGTCGACCAGCAGCAGCGCCCGCTTGCCTTTGCCCGGATGCCAGTCGGGCAGTTTCTCGACCGGCCGGGCGACGATCTTCATGAATGAGACCGGCTGCGGTTTGATGCGGCATTCGACGGCCTTCAGCACCGGGGCGCTTTTCTCCTTCGGCATCGCCGGCTTTACCGTCCCGAGCAGCTTCAGGTTCTCCCGGGTAGAACCGCCCCAGATTTCCACCAGTTGCGGGGGAAAAATGCCGGTTTCCGGTTCCACCATCACCCGCAGGGCCACCGACGCCACGCTGACCGGCTTTCTGAACTCCGACAGCAGCGCCAGATCGTTGTTGCGGACGCCCGCCCAGTTGTTGGCCCAGGCCGGGCTGTTGGCGTTGAAGGTGCCGAGCTTCCGGTCAAAGAAGGTGTAGGGTCCGTCGGCCTGGTGGACGCGGTTCAGGGGCAGCAGCACGGTCACGCTGTCGGGCTTGTGGGTGCTTTTGAAGAAGTCGAAAACGGCTTCGCTGCTGCCGAACCAGCCGTCCTTGAAGGCTTTGGCGCGGATGGACGTACTCTTGTCAAGCACCGTTCCGGCGGTAAATACCGGCGATTTCAGGCTGTCGGGCTCGGTGCCGTCGGTCGTATACCGGATCTGCACCCCGCGGATCGGGTGTTTCAGCTGGAGCTGGAGCGTTTCGGTAAAAATCGTCGACGCATTCTTCACCTGCGGAGGGTTCAGCCTGATCGGCTCGCTGTCCTCCCCCCGGAAACCGGAAATAAAGGCGACTTCTTTGAATTGTTTCCGCAGCCGGCCGATGTCCGCATCCGATATGCCGGTGTTCCAGAGCGAAACCGTTTCCAGGTTTTTGAACGAGCCGAGCAGCGGCTGAAGGTCCTGATACCGGATCTTCGTGCCTGACAGCGAGAGGCTTTCGAGTTTTTCGAGGGAGGTCAATTCCTTCAGGCCCCCGCCGGTGATCTCGGTAAAGTTCAGATTCAGCTTTTCAAGATTTTCAAATTTGGCGACGTTGCGCAGATCGGCGTCCCTGACCGGTAATTTACTGAGGTTCAGGCTGACAATCTGGCGCCGGATGTCGTCCAGTTCCTGGAGTTTATCCGGGCTGTAGGTGGCTTTATTGTAGAGATTGACCGCCAGGGCCGGGGATTCCTTCGCCAGCGGCAGGATGGTGCGGTAGTCGTTGGTCAGCTTCTGCACGGTTTCCTCGTCGGCAGCAGCAAACTCATACTCCGGTTCGGTCGGCTCGGCCGGAACAAAATGAACGGAGGCTATCCGGCGCAGCGAATCCTGCGGGGGCAGGTCCACGAGTTTCTTTTTAAAGTCGGCCCGACCTTTTACCCACAGCGCCAGCAGGGTTACCTCCTCGTCGGTCAGCTGGGTTTTGCCCAACGGGGGCATGTGTTTCTTTTCCGCCGGCGGCAGGTGAATCCGCTTCATCAGCAGGCTGCTGTCGGGCAGGCCGGCGATGAACAGCCTGCCGGATTTTCCGCCTTTCAGGATCGAGGCCGGGTCGGTCAGGGCCAGTTCGCCCTTCAGTTTTTCGGGATTGTGGCAGCTGACGCACTTCTGCTCCAGAATCGGCTTGATGACATGGTCAAAGACGACGGCCTGCTCCAGCGGCACGGCTTCCTTCGCGGACCGGCTCGTAATCGGCTCGAACAGGAAGTTTTCTCCATGCGTCAGCGTGGCTCCGTAATGGCCGGCACCGATCAGCAGCAGCACCGACACCAGCGCTCCCGCCCGCGCCACCGGCGCCCGGTACCAGGTCTGGTTGCGGCCCCAGAAGATGAGCGAAGCCACGAAGAAAATACCGATCCCCGACCATTTGTGCCATTGCAGCACCGTGCCCGTATACCCTTCCTCGTGGGACAGAAACAGGCCCATGACCACCGTCAGCCCGGCAGTCAGGGCGCCGAGCAGGAGCAGGTTGTTCAGGAAAATACCATAAAACTCATTGGTGCTGTTGGCGGTTTTGAAGCGGAAAAACTCCATGCCCATCGCCAGCAGCAGGAACACGATCGGGAAATGCAGAAAAAGCGGATGCATCCGGCCGAAGGATTGCAGCCAGACCGGCACCTCTACCTTACTTTCGAAAAGCAATAGAAACAAGACGAAGAAGTTCAGCGCGAACAGCACCTGTTCGGCGAACCCAATGATCCTTCTGTTCATTCCGGGTGGTTTAGGAAATTCGTTTTAGTAACCTTTCAGCTTCTTTTTAACTCAGTCTTGACCACCCCCCGGCCCCCTCCTTAGCAAGGAGGGGGATGGGGGGTGGTCCTCAGGCCAGAATATCCCGCACGACCTTGCCCGACACGTCGGT
Organism: Larkinella soli; assembly: GCF_003703975.1. Classification (GTDB taxonomy): domain Bacteria; phylum Bacteroidota; class Bacteroidia; order Cytophagales; family Spirosomataceae; genus Larkinella; species Larkinella soli. Next base: position 331,554 of record NZ_QTJY01000002.1, read on the forward strand.
GAGTCGGTAGCGACGGCCGAGGTGTTTGAACGTCAGCTGCTCGTGATTGAGGCCCAGCTGGTGCAGGACGGTCGCCTGGAAATCGTGGACGTGGACCGGGTTGCGGGCGATGTTGTAGCCCAGCTCGTCGGTTTCGCCGTAGACGATGCCGGGTTTGATGCCGCCCCCGGCCATCCAGATCGTGAAGCAGCGCGGGTGGTGATCCCGGCCGTAGTTGTCCTTCGTCAGCTTGCCCTGGGTGTAGCTCGTCCGGCCGAACTCCCCGCCCCAGATCACCAGCGTTTCGTCCAGCAGACCGCGCTGTTTCAGGTCGGTCACCAGCGCGGCCGACGCCTGATCGACGTCCTTCGCCTGTTTGGCGATTTCGAAAGGCAGGTTGCCATGCTGGTCCCAGCCCTGGTGGTAAAGCTGCACGAAGCGGACGCCGTTTTCCGACAGTTTGCGGGCCAGCAGGCAGTTGGCGGCATAGGTTCCCGGCACGAGGCAGTCGGGGCCGTAGAGCTTCACAACGTCGTCCGGTTCCTTCGACAGGTCGAGTACTTCCGGCACGGCGGTCTGCATCCGGTAGGCCATCTCATACTGTTTCACCTTCGCCATGATTTCAGGGTCGCCGAACTCCTCGTAGGCCATCTCGTTGAGTTTGGCGAGGTTGTCGAGCATGGCCCGGCGTTCGTGGCGGTCCATGCCCTCGGGGTCGCGGAGATACAATACCGGGTCTTCGCCCTTGCTGAACTGCACGCCCTGATGCACCGAATCCAGAAAGCCGTTGGACCACAATTTGGAGTAGACGCCCTGCCCGTTGCCGATCCCGCGCGAGAGCAGCACCGTGAAGTTGGGAAGGTTCTTGTTTTCGTTGCCGAGGCCGTAGCTGAGCCAGGCGCCCATGCTCGGCCGGTTGCCCTGCTGGGAGCCGGTTTGCAGGAAGGTCAGTGCCGGGTCGTGGTTGATGGCCTCGGTGTACATCGACCGGATGATGCAGAGATCGTCGACGATCTTCGAGGTATAGGGCATCAGGTCGCTCACCCAGGCCCCCGACTGGCCGTACTGTTTGAAATCGACGAACGACCCGACCAGCGGAAACGACGACTGGTTGGCCGTCATGCCGGTCAGACGCTGGTTGCCGCGCACCGAGGGCGGCAGTTCCTTGCCCAGCAGTTCCCGGAGTTTCGGCTTGTAGTCGAACAGTTCCTGCTGCGAGGGCGCGCCGTTCTGAAACAGGTAGATCACCCGCTTGGCTTTCGGCGCAAAATGGGGAATACCGGGCGTAAACGCTTCGTCCTCACTTCCACCGCCTTTGAACAGGTCCGGAATCAGCAGCGACCCCAGGGCCGCACTGCCCAGCCCCAGGCTCAGCCGGGACAGAAACCGGCGCCGGTTAAAGTTATAGCCGTGTTCTAAAATCTCTTTTTCCATCATCGTGAGGACCACCCCCCGGCCCCCTCCTTTGTAAGGAGGGGGAGTGTGCGCTGCCATGTTCAGCAATCTGCGAAGCCACCCCCTCCTTGCTAAGGAGGGGGCCGGGGGGTGGTCTTTTAAGTTTTAGTTATCGTCTCCTCCAGGTTATAAATCGTCGTCACCACCCGCATCAGGGCGGCCAGCCGCACCCGGTCCACACCGGCCGGAATCGGGTATTCGCCGACGGCCAGCGTCTTCTCGGCGGCCGGGCGCTTCAGGGTTTTGCGTTCCTGTTCGAAATAACCCGTCAGCACCTCCAGTTCCTTTTCGGTCGGTTTGCGGCAGACGATGAGCCGGAACGCCTTGGAAATCTTGTCTTTCTCCGAAGTTTTTTCCTCCAGCAGCCGGGCGGCCAGCACCCGCGAGGCTTCCAGCACCGTCGGGTCGTTCATCATCACCAGCGCCTGGAGGGGCGTGTTGGTCCGGAGCCGTTTCACTTCACAGAGATCCCGGTTGCTGGCGTCGAAAATGGCCAGCGACGGGGGCGGCACGGTCCGTTTGATGAGCGTATACATGCCCCGGCGGTAGAGTTTGGAGCCGTGGTCCTGGTTGTAGGTCGACAGCAGGCCGCGCCCGGAGGTGGCGCCCTCCCACAGCCCCGCCGGCTGGTAGGGCTTGACGCTCGGGCCGCCGATGGTCCGGTTCAGCAGGCCGCTGCTCGACAGCACCAGGTCCCGGACGATCTCGGCGTGAACGCGGTACCGTGGGCCGCGGGCCAGCAGGATGTTGTCCGGGTCCGCTTTCAGCTTCGCGGACGTCACCACCGCCGACTGCCGGTAGGTGGCCGAGGTCACCATCTTCTTCACCAGCCGCTGGATATCCCAGTCGTGTTCCATAAAGTCGACGGCCAGCCAGTCGAGCAGTTCGGGGTGGGTGGGCAGTTCGCCCTGCATTCCGAAATCACCGGAGGTCTTCACGATGCCCCGACCGAAAAATTCCTGCCAGAGAATATTGACGTACACCCGGGCGGTCAGCGGATTTTTACGGTCGAAGAGCCATTGCGTCAGCCCCAGGCGGTTTTTGGGATAGCTCGGATTGAAGGGCAGGATGGCGGCCGGGGTACCGGGTTCCACCTCGTCGCCGTGGGCATCGTAGACGCCCCGCTTCAGGATGTAGGTCTTGCGCAGGGTGTCCAGGTCGCCCATCACCGACACGATGAGCCGGGCGGTATCCTGCTTGTTGACGAAGGTGAGCAGGTTCTTCACATCGTCGTCGCTGATCTCCATGAGCGGCTTTTTGGCGTAGGTCTCCGGCCCGCCGATCACCGATTCGATGCCCACCTCGGATACGTTGTTGAAGAAGGCGAACAACTGGTAATACTCCTTCTGGGAGAACGGGTCGTACTTATGATCGTGGCAATGGGCGCATTCGAGGGTAATGCCCAGCAGGCCCTTGCCGAAGGTGTCGTTGCGGTCGGTCACGTAGCTGACCCGGTATTCCTCCGGAATGACCCCGCCCTCTTCGGTAATCTTGTGGTTTCGGTTGAAGCCGGTCGCCAGCAGCTGCTCCTTCGTGTGGTTGGGCAGCAGGTCGCCCGCCAGCTGCCAGGTCACGAAGTCGTCATAATGCATGTTTTTGTTGAAGGCATGAATCACCCAGTCGCGCCAGGGCCATTGGGTGCGGTAACCGTCGTCCTGGTACCCGTGCGAGTCGGCGTAGCGGCCGAGGTCGAGCCAGTGCAGGGCCATTTTTTCGCCGTAGGCCGGATTTTTAAACAGCTCGTCGACGGCCCTCTCGTAGGCGTCCGGGCGGTTGTCGGCCAGAAACCGCTCCATCATCTTCAGGTTGGGCGGCAGGCCGGTGAGATCGAGGCTCAGCCGTTTCAGCAGGCGTTCCCGGTCGGCTTCCTCATTGGGGGAAAGTCCTTTCTCTTCCTGCTTTTTCAGGATGAAATAATCGATCTCGTTTTTGACCCACTCTTCCTTCTCCACCTTCGGGATCGAAGGCTTTTTAGGGGCGACGAAGGCCCAGTGCTTCTCGTACCGGGCGCCCTGCCGGATCCATTTCTCGATCAGCCGGATTTCGCGGTCGCTCAGCTTCAGGTTCGAGGCCGGCGGGGGCATCATCTGGGAAGTATCTTTGGACGTAATGCGCAGAAAGGCTTCCGACAGCTCGGGTTTGCCGGCTACGAGGGCGTGGGCGGTCGGGTGTTCTTTCAGGGTCGCAAACGCACTTTTAGGATCGTCGAGCCGCAGGCCGGCTTCCCGCTTGTTGGCGTCGGGGCCGTGGCAGACCAGACACTTGTCCGACAGGATGGGCCGAATGTCGAAATTATAGCTGACCACGTCGGGCAGTTCGCCGTCGGACGTGGCGGCCGCATTTCCCGACGTACAGGCCTCCGAAGCCCAGATCAAACCGACCAAAACCAGCCCGCCCAGATAAACGGTTGACTTAAGCATACCTCTACCTTCCAATTATTTCATGAATTTAGACAAATTTTCCTTAGTGACCAACTGAAACGGGATTAAGGTTTGCTGATCGAAAGGCCGTCCTTTCACGGCTTTGATGGCCGTCTCGATGGCCTGCCCCCCCTGCTGCTCGGCGTTCTGGTACACCGTAGCGTCCAGCGTTCCTTTTTTCACGGCCTGAAGTGCATCCGGGATGGCGTCGATGCTGACCACCACCACCTTCTCCTTCAGGCCCGCGTCGGTCAGGGCCTTGACGGCCCCCATGCCCATCTCGTCGTTGTGAGCGAATACCGCATTGATCTGGTTACCGTACGACTGAATCCAGTTTTCCATCAGCGACATCCCTTTGGCGCGGTCCCACTCGGCGGTCTGGTGGGCCAGCAGCTTCAGGCCCGGATACTGTTTCAGAATTTCCCGCGCGCCCTGTTCGCGTTTGATCTGGGCGGCCTGCCCCATATACCCGTGCATCATCACGACGTTGCCCTTCCCACCCAGCTTTTCGGCGATGAACTTCATGGCGATGCGGCCCGATTCGACGTCGTCGGAGCCGACGAAGGCGGTCGGTGTGGTGCTGGTTTCGGAGTTGACGTTGATGATGGGGATTTTGGCGGCCAGGGCCTTCGCTACGGCCGGGGAGCTGGCTTCCACCTCGCAGGGGTTCATGATGATGGCGTCCACTTTTTGGGCGATGAAGCTCTCGACCTGTTCGATCTGTTTCAAAGCCGACCGCTCGGCATCCACCGTGATCAGTTCGACGCCTGCTTCCTGGGCTTTCTTTTCGATTTCGTCATGAACATTCACGATGAACTCGTTCTGCATACTCAGCATCGTAACGCCCACCGTGAGCTTCTTCTCCCCGCTTTCCTGGCTTTTAGTATCGGAACCGGACTGACCGCAGCCGGCCAGCAGCACACCGAGCGAAAGCAGGGAACCCAGCGTAACCGTATGGAAATACTTCATTTCTAAAGGCTTAATTACTTTTATGATTCAGACTATCGAGAACGACGGCGCCGATGATGATGATTCCCATGACCACTTCCTGGTAGTAGGAGGTCACGTTCATCAGGTCGAGACCGTTGCTGATGACGCCGATCAGCAGGGCGCCGATGAGCGTGCCGGTCATGCTGCCGGTGCCGCCGGAGGTGCTGGTGCCGCCGATGATCGCGGCCGCGATGGCATCCAGTTCAAAACCGACGCCCGCGTTGGGCTGGCCGGTGGTGATGCGGGAGGTCAGCAGGATGCCGGCCAGGGCCGCCAGCCCGCCGGACAGCATATATACCATCATCTTCACCCGGCTCAGCCCGATGCCGGACGCCCGGGCCGCCTGCTCGTTTCCGCCCACCGCGTACATGTAGCGGCCGGGAACGGTTTTCCGGAGGACGACCGAGCAGAACACGAACATCAGGATCAGGATGAGGATGGGTGTCGGAATGCCCAGCACCTGGCCCCCGCCGATGAAGTTGAATTCGTCCGAAAGGTTGGAAACAGGCCGTCCCTTGCTCAGGATCAGGGCCAGACCCCGGCCGATGGTCATCGTGCCGAGCGTGACGATGAAGGGCGGCACCTTGCTGCGGGTAATCACGAAACCGTTGAAGGCGCCGAGCAGTACCCCGGTCAGCAGGCCCATCGTCACCGGCACGACCACCGGGTAGTCGTCGGGGTGGGCGAAGGTCGCGGCCACCACACCCGTCACAGCAACGATGGAGCCGATGGACAGGTCGATGCCGCCCGAGATGATCACGAACGTGACGCCGAAGGCCAGCAGCGCGTTGATCGACACCTGCGTGACGACGATCGTCAGGTTGGATAGGGTCAGAAATCGGGGGGTGATGATCGACAGCACAATGCAGACCAGCAGGAATGCCAGCGCGATGCCGTATTTCCCGAGGCCCCGCGTATGAATCCCGGGCCGGACCGGCGCGTCGGCCTCCCTGACCTCGGTTGAAAAAGGGAACTTCATCTATTTTGGGTCAATTAGTTGGGTCAATTCCGGTCGATCAGGCATGCATGGCAAAGTGCATGATCGTTTCCTGGGTGGCTTCCTCCCGGGAAAGCAGGGCGGTCTGCCGTCCTTCCGAGAGTACCAGCACCCGGTCGCTCATTCCCAGAATTTCGGGCAGTTCCGACGAGATCATGATCACGGCGATCCCGCCGGAAGCCAGCTGGTTGATGAGCTTGTAAATTTCAAACTTCGCGCCTACGTCGATACCGCGCGTCGGCTCGTCGAGGATCACGATCTCCGGCGAGGCCAGCAGCACCTTGCCGATCACCACCTTCTGCTGGTTGCCCCCGCTGAGGGTCACCACCTTCTGGTCCGGGCCGGACGCCTTGATCTTCAGGTCGGCCATCATTCGGGCCGCCACCGCATCCTCGCTTTTCGATTGCAGAAACGGCCCTTTCGTGTGCTGCTTCAGGCTGCCCAGCGTGATGTTGTCGCGGACCGACATCCCCGGAATGAACCCCAGCGCTTTCCGATCTTCGCTAACATATCCGATTCCGTTCTGAATGGCATCCTGTGGAGTCCTAATATAAACTTTTTTACCCTTTACGAAAATCTCCCCGCCCGTCGGCTGATCAAGGCCGCACAGCACCCGGGCGATTTCGGTCCGGCCCGCGCCCATCAGCCCGGCCATGCCGAGCACTTCGCCCTTGTACAACTCGAAGCTGATATCGGCGAATTTGCCCTCCCGGCTCAGGTTCCGCACCGACAGGGCCTCCCGGCCTTTGCGGTGGATCGCTTCCGGGAACAGATTGTCGATTTCCCGGCCGACCATCATGGTGATGAGCGTCCGGCGGTCGAGTTCTCCGGCGGTTCCGGTGCCGACGTATTTCCCGTCACGCAGCACCGTGATGGTGTCGGCGATTTCGAAAATCTCGTCCATTTTGTGGGAGATGTAAATAATCGCCACCCCTTTCTGCTTCAGTTCCCGGATGATCCGGAACAGGGCGGCCACCTCCCGGTCGGACAGGGCCGAGGTCGGCTCGTCCATGATGATGATGCGGGCGTCGTTGGAGATGGCTTTGGCAATCTCGACCATCTGCATCTCGGCCACGCTCAGGTATTTCATGGGCGTCCGGACGTCGATGGCCGTACCGAGCTGTTTCAGCAGTTCCTCGGCCCGCCGGTTGCCGGCCCGGTCGTTCAGCCAGCCGAAGGGGCCGCGATCTTCCCGGCCCAGGAAAATGTTCTGGGCGACGGTTAGTTCCGGCACGGCCAGAATCTCCTGATGAATCATGGCAATCCCGCGTTTCAGTGACTCCTTGACGTCGCCGGTCTTCAGTGCTTCGCCGTCGAAGCGAATCTCACCGGCATCCGGCGCATGCAGGCCGATCAGCATCTTCATCAGGGTGGACTTCCCGGCGCCGTTCTCTCCCATCAGGGCGTGAACTTCCCCCCGACGGACGTTCAGCCGGACGTTGGCGAGGGCTTTCACCCCCGCGAACGACTTCGACAAATCGCTGACGCTGAGCAGATATTCCGATTCCGGTTTCATGGGGTAAGGGAGTAAAGAACAGCCCCCGGATGAGGCCGGGGGCTGTGGAGGTTCCGAAAAAACGGATTAATAGACAGGCCCTTCGACGCCGGTTTCCTTCCAGCTTTTCGTTTTGGCCGATTCGATGACGGCTTCGCAGACCTTCTGGGTTTCCAGCGCATCCTTGAAGCTCGGGGCGCAGGGTTCGCCGTTTTCGAGGCTCTTGAGGAAGTCGGCCACCTGGTGGATGAAGCTGTGCTCGTAGCCGATGCCCAGGCCCGGCACCCACCACTTGTTCATGTAGGGCTGATCGCCGTCGGTGACGTGGATCGACCGCCAGCCGCGCACGATGGAGTCGTCGGCGTAGTCGAAATATTCGAGCCGGTTCAGGTCGTGGAGGTCCCAGCGGATGGAGGCATTTTCGCCGTTGATCTCGAAGGTATACAGGGCTTTATGACCCCGGGCGTAGCGAGTCGACTCGAACAGACCGAGCGAGCCGTTCTCGAAATGGCAGTGGAAAATACAGGCGTCGTCGATACCGACCGGCTCCACCTTCCCCGTCAGAGCGTGCATCCGTTCCTTCACGAAGGTTTCCGTCACGGCCGATACATCGGTAATCACGCCGTTGATCCACATGGCCGTGTCTATGCAGTGGGCCAGCAGGTCACCGGTCACGCCCGAGCCGGCGGCTTCGACGTCCATGCGCCAGGTGCCGGTTCCGCCCTGCGGCACGTCGGCGTTGATCGTCCAGTCCTGAAGGAAGTTGGCGCGATAATGAAAAATCTTGCCCAGCTTACCGGAATCGACGATCTGCTTCGCCAGCGTCACGGCCGGCAGACGGCGGTAGTTGTACCACACGGTATTGGCCACCCCGGCTTTGGCGACGGCATCCACCATCGTCTGCGCTTCGGCCAGATTCCGGGCCAGCGGCTTTTCGACCAGAATCATTTTCCCGGCTTCGGCCGCGGCAATGGCGATCTCGGCGTGGGTGTCGTTCGGCGTACAGATGTCGACGGCGTCGATGTCGTCGCGGGCGATGACGGCTTTCCAGTCGGTTTCGACGGATTGGTAGCCCCACTGATCCGCGAAAGCCTGCACCTTCTCCCGGTTCCGGGAACAGACGGCCTGAAGAACGGGTGTGTACTGAAGGTCAGGAAAGAAGTTGGGAACGCGGTTATAACCATTCGAGTGGGTACGGCCCATAAAGCCGGTGCCGATGAGTCCGATTCTCAGTTGTTTTTTGTCTGCCATTGTTAAGTTACAGTTTTGGATATGTTTTGATTTTACCCCCACCCCAGCCCCCTAAGAGGTTGTTTTGGCAAGGGAAAAGGTGCTTTCCCGACCGGTCTGCCCTCCCGCAGACCACCCCCCGGCCGGACCGCCGGTCCGACCCCTCCTGTTTTAGGAGGGGCTGGCTCCGCAGGACTGAAAGGGGCAGCGCCCCCGGCCCCCTCCTTAGCAAGGAGGGGGCCGGGGGGTGGTCGGGCGTCCCTCGTTCTTCAGGATGAACGCTTCCCCAAACCACCTCTTAGGGGGCCGGGGGGTAGGGTAATAGGCAGTCGCTTACGCCTTCCAGCCGTGGGCTTCGCGGACCTTGATCATCGTCGCCAGAATGTCGTTCCAGGTCTGCTGGTTGCCCATGACCGCGTTCGGGAACATACAGCCGTCCCAGCAGATGTGCTGGAAGGCCTTCGTCAGGTTGCCGTTTTCGTCGCGCAGCCAGTAGCCGGCATCGTGAACGATATTGAGCTTGCCGTTGGGGTCGAGGGCCTGGCAGTGGCGGCCGGTTTTGTCGTGGGAGCCGGAGCCGAACACCGTGCCGTCGTTCTGGGCCACGTGGAAGTCGATGGTGTAGGGGCGCAGGGCGGCCGTGATGGTTTTCAGGCCGTCTTCCAGCGGTGCGCGGTCGTCCCAATCATAGTTTTCGGGCAGAATCCGGTCTTCGGGGCGATTATAGCCGAGCAGATACAGCAGCGTGTGCGCCATGTCGGCCTGGAAACCCATGTTCGGGCGGTCGACGGCCTCCAGCGTGGCGACCATCGTTTTCCAGCTGTGCATCCCGCCCCAGCAGATTTCTCCCTCGGCGGCCAGCCGCTCGCCGTAATCCGCGGCTACGTCGCAGGCTTCCTGGAAGGTCTGGGCGATGAGTTTGCTGTTGCCGACCGGGTCCACGGCCCAGTCCTGGGGCGAGCTGGCCGAGTCGATCCGGACGATGCCGCTCGGGCGAACGCCCAGATCGCGCAGGACCTTGCCGATGTGGCACGACTTCCGGACCATTTCGACGAAATTGGCCCGGTCTTCCTTGCTGCCCATGGCCGGGCCGCCCCAGATGGGAGCCACCAGCGAACCGATATTCAGGTTGTAACCGGCCACCTTGTCGGCCAGCCGCTTGATGTCGTCGTCCGACATTTCGATGCTCAGGTGGGGGTCCAGCAGACCGATGTCCACGCCGTCGAATTTCACCCCGTCCACCTCGGCGGCAGCGGTCATCTCCAGCATGGTGTCGAACGGAATAACGGGTTCGGAGTCAGGGCCTTTTCCCACAATGCCCGGCCAGGTGGCATTGTGAAGCTTGGGGAAATTATTGTCGTTCATAAGACGGAAAAAGGTTAACAATCAGGAATGTTGGAAAGGATGGATCAGAGCACGAGGTCCGGGTTGCCGGGGCCGAAGTGCTTCAGGATCACGATCGGGTCCGTGGTGGACGGGTTGACGATGGTCACGCCCTCCCGGGCGGCTTTCTCGCTGACGAAGAATTCGTCGTTGGTCAGCTGGCCGTAGCGGATCAGGGCCGGGGTTTCGATGTCCCAGTCGCCAAGTTTGCCGTGGCCCTGCATCACGATCAGGCCGTAAGCACCGCCGTCTTTGATCGTCACGGTTTTGCCGGGGAAGACGGTCAGTTCCTTGGCGCTGAAGGCGTCGGATTTGTAGCAGACCCAGTTTTCGACGTACCCTTCGGCCTGCATCTCCTCGACGGAACGCACCGGTTTCGGCGCCATGAAGCGATTCGCCATCATGTTCGGATCGACGTTCAGGTCCCAGTCGATGGCTTCCAGCAGCTGGTCGTAGTCGCCGATGCGGTCTTTGGGTGTGCCGTTCCAGAGCAGTTCCTCCGGAATGATGGCCTCGTTCACCAGCGACTGGTACATCGCGAAGACGTCCGATGCCTTCTGCGGCTCGTAGGTGCAGAGGCTGCCCGGCGCGTGGAGCAGGCCCGGCGGCACGTCCCAGCCGGTGCCGGGTTCGAGCCGGTAGGCCATCGAATAGTTGGTGATCTTGTTGTCGCCTTTCGTGAAGTTTTTCAGGCATTCCAGAATCTGCTCTTTCGAGGTGCCGGGGGCAATGCCGATGAAGGTGTACGGAAAATCACCGCCGTGGTTGTTCAGCTGAGGGGGGAAGTAGTAAGCCTCCGGTTTGCCGAGCTGCCCGATCAAAGCCGCCTGCTCGTCGTTGTGGTGCAGGTGGTGCGGCAGCGGCCCCATGTTGTCGAAGAACTTGGAGTACATGGGCCAGCTCTGGTACTGATCCCACAGCCGGTCGCCGATCAGCGCCCCCTTCAGTTCGTCGACGGCGTCGCGCAGCAGAAACCGGACTTCCCGTCCGCCGTCGTTGAAGACGATCATGCTGAGTCCTTCATTTTCACCGGTCAGCGGGCCGTTTTTGGCGGGCGTGGTGGACGAGAGCCAGCGCTCGTCGATTCCGCCCCGTTCTCCGCCGAGGACGTAATAATCGTCGGGGTGGAGTTTGATCCGGCGGCCCGGTACGCAGAACGAGCGGGGTACCCAGGTCGGGGCCAGGCGCAGAATCCCTTTCCCCTGCTCCAGCGCTTTTTCCGCCAGGCTTACTTCTTTCATCGTTTCCATAGTGTATTCATGTTAAGTCAGTGTGTTCATTGGTAAGAATATCGATCTCCAGATCGTATACGCGCGTTTCGCCGGGCTGGAGGAAAATCAGCGTGTTTTCGGCCCGGGCCCGGGCCTGCCCGATGGGCGGGTGGGTGCCGGGTTCGATGCCGGTCACGTATTCGCCCCTGCCCCAGTGCTGCCAGTTGGTCAGGCAGGGAAGCTGGTCTTTCCGGAAGCGCAGACGCAGGAACAGACCGATGCGGTCGTTTTTCAGCCCGGCCGTACACCAGCCCGACGCATCGGCGGTGGGGTAGATGATGCCGGCGGCCTCTCCGGTTCCGAGGTGGGAGTCCAGGGGGGCGGGGCAACGGCGGAAATCGCTGCCCTCCCGGAAAATGGCATTGTCGCCTTCTCCCCCCCGGCTTTTCCAGTCGCCTTCCCACACGATCTCCGTGCCTTCGTCGGCCAGCGGCCAGCCGAAGTTGAAGTGATACAGCATCATGTGGGGAGCGGGCGTGTTGCCCCGGTTGACGACCTCGTCGTGGAAGCGGATGACGGGTTGTCCGAGCGTGCCGGAAATGGTGCGCTTCAGTTCCAGCGTCGGGCCGAAAACCTTCGTCTGCCGGATGCGGCCGGTGAGGCTAAAGTCGAGGCTGCCCCCGAGCGGGTCGGGCTGAAGGATGGATTCAATCTCGGCCGGGGTGTTGCTGATGGGGCCGTGCAGACCGCGTTCGCCGTAGGCGTCGGATTCGGGGCCGCCGACGTGGGTGAGGCCGCAGGTGGTCAGCAGCCCCCCGGTGAAGGTGCGGAGCCAGTCGATGCTCCGGTCGGTGGAAGGATCGGGGGCGGTGACGCCCACGGAACTGATCCAGCCGAGGCTGTGCCGGTTGAAAAAGGCGTCGGCGATGTCCATGGCCCGGTCAATAACGACTTTGTAGCGCAGGCCGGTGCCGGTGTTGATCCAGGCAATGCGGGTGCCGCGTCCGCTCCCGTTGTCGAGAACGGCGGTTTCAATACCTCCAAGCTGGGAAGGATGGGATAGTTTGTCGGTCCAGGGATTCGGGTTCAATTCGGTTCAAGCAGTTAACCCCTGAATCCCCTGAAGGGGACTTTGAGCCGACTTTCCGGATAAAGTCCCCTTCAGGGGATTCAGGGGTAGTTACCAATCAGTTCTGTTTCAGCAACAGGTTACGATACTGCACCTTCATGGGAGGGCCGACGTGTACCTGGACGCCCAGCAGCCCTTTTTTCGCACCGTTGACGGTATCTTCATCGGTTACGTCGCTCATCAGAACGCCGTTGACGTAGTGCTGCAGGCGGTTGCCTTTTACGATCAGGTGGAACGAGTTCCAGTCCGCTTTCTTTATAAAAGCCTTCAGCGAGTCGGAGCTACCCAGCGAACCGACAACTTCCATCCCCGTCCAGGCATTCCGGCTCACCTTCGACCGAATAGCTTCGGGCGTATTCGGCCCGTCGTACGGTTTGATGACGGTCTTCTGCCCGCGGTAGGCCAGCGTGGTCCGCTTGCGTTCCTCGTAGTTCTGGCCCGTGTAGCGCACCTGTCCGTCGATGTCGGCCTGGTAGCCCCGGAGGGCGAAGGGGATGTCGGTCAGCTGGTCGCTGCGGTAGTTGATGCCCGAGTTGCCGGCTTCGGTGATGTTGAACTCGCCTTTCAGCTCGAAATCCCCCGGTTCTCCGCCCCGCCAGATGATGAACGAGTTGGTTTTCAGCAGCGTGGTGGGGGTAATTTCCCCCACCAGATTGCCGTCTTCCACCCGCCAGTAGGTGGGATCACCGTCCCAGCCCTTCAGCGACTTCCCATCGAATATTTTGACGAAACCTTCCTTCTTTTCCTTCTTCGTCTGTGCCAGAACGGTCGTTCCGAAACCGCCGGTCAGGAGGGCGGCCAGCAGAACTCCGGCCCGGACAGACTGTAAACCCATATGCTTCAGCATGGTGATCGTTACCGGTTTTTCGCCAGAAATTATTTACCTTTTGAAGTAGCGCCGGCGGTTTTATACACCTCGTGCTCCTGGTTCCCGCCCGATTTCAGGTAGGCCATCAGGTCCTTCAGTTCTTCCGGGTTCAGGGCGTTGATCAGGCCCGGCAGCATCACGGATTCCATCGAGAACTTGGTCGAAGCCACGTCCTTTCTCGGAATCTTGCGGAGCTGATCCGGCGCAAACGGGTTCTGGGAGATCGAGTAGTGCGTCTTGTCTTCGTTCACCAGACGGCCCACAACGGACTGCCCGTTTTTCAGGACGAAGATGGTCGATGCATACTGATCGGAAACCGCCTTGTTCGGGTTGATGATGGCATCCAGAATATCCTTGTTGGAGAAACGGGTGCCGAGCTGGGTCAGATCCGGACCGATGTCACCGCCCTCGCCCCGCATGGTGTGGCAGCGACTGCAGAGAATGGCCGAATAGATCTTCTTGCCGGTTTCGAAATTCCGGCCCGCCAGCCCGCCGGTTTCCACCGCCGTCACGGCGTCGTCGAGCTGCCAGCGACGGCCCGGGCCTTTCGGTGCATACGACAGCGCCAGGTCGTTGCCGGAGCTGGTCAGCAGTTCGGCGCCCGACAGCTTGTTGTATTTCTCGAATTCTTCCTTCGGTACGTTGGCGAGGGCCAGCTTACGGGCCTTGTCGATAAATCCGATGTAGCTGCGGCCTCCCTGATACCCGAACGCCTTGGCGAACCACTTGAAGTACTGCTCCCGCAGGGCCGGCGTCCACCCGGTTTTCGCGCTGCTCAGCATGGTCGCGTAGTAGGTCTGCTGGGCCGGCGGCATTTTTTCGAGCATCTTGGCGATGTCCAGACCATACTGCGGGTTGCGCAGGATGAGGTCGTTCGAGGCCGTGACGGTTTCGCCCCCCACCGGACCCTGGGTTTCATCCTTGCCCTGCAGCAGTGCCATCGTTTTCTCGACGGCCCCCGGTGCCTCCAGCGAGATGAGCAGCTTGCTCAGGGCGCGGTTCAGGTTCGGGGTTTTGGCCGGATAGCGCGGGCTCAGCATAGCGATCATCTTTTCGCGGTCGGCGCCTTCGGGCATACCCATCCGGGTGATGACCAGCTCCAGGGCCCGCATGAGGTCGAGCTGCTGCTGTTCGTTCAGGCCCTCGAACTTGTGGCGGAGCAGGCTGTTGAAAGCCTGGCTTTTCAGGGTCGGAGCGCCGTGGTGTGCCAGGGCGATGAGGGCATAGGTCGAACGGACGGGGTCGGTTTCGGCCAGGGCCTTTTCCTGCCACTGCGCCACCGGCTGGTGTTCGACGGCCACCCGGGCGGCATAGCGCACGAAGCGGTCGGGGTGGTTCAGGTGCGGCCAGGCAGCCTCGACGGCCCCGGCTTTCTGCCCTTCATGATACTGTTCCAGGCTTTTGCGCAGCTGGGCCTCGGCCGTCGGGGCCGGTGTCTGGGTAGCCGCGGCTACGGACTCGCTGCCGGTGTAAGTGATGCGGTACAGGTCCGACTCCAGCCGGCGGCCGCCGGTCAGGAAATACAGCGAGCCGTCGGGGCCGATCATCCCGTCGGTCAGCGGCAGCGGGGAGCCGGAGATGAATTCTTCGGCCGTGGCGTTGTAGGAACCGCCTTTCGGCTGCAGGTGAACGGCATACATGATCCCGAAGCTCCAGTCGAAGGCATAGATGGCCTTCTGGTATTTCTGCGGGAAACGGGAGCCGCGGCCAGCAAACACGCCGGTCGGTGAGCCCTGGCCCATGTTCAGCACGGCGGGCAGACAGTCGGCGAAATAGGGCGACCAGTTGGTGGCAGCCGTCCGCCAGCCGAACTCGGCCCCGCTGGTAATGTGGCAGATCCGGGTCGGTTTGTACCACGGCAGACCGAAATCCCATTCCATATCGGAGTCGTAGCCGAAGATGTCTCCGGCATCGTTGAAGGCAAAGTCATAGGTATTCCGGAAGCCGGCGCCGACCAGTTCCCAGCGTTTTCCTTCCGGGTCCAGTTTGGCGAGCCAGCCGCCCGGCGCCATGCGGTCGGTCGCGTGACCGCGGGGGTCCTTGATCTGAGGGAAGAGGTTGTCTTCCTGCCAGACACGGGGCAGCCGGTAGGCGTCCATCTGCGGCACGTCGGTGAAGTTACCGCACATGACGTACAGCGACTGCTTGTCCGGCGACAGCACGATGCTGTGCGGGCCGTGTTCGCCCTCCCCTTTCAGTTCTCTGATCAGGGTTATCTTGTCGTACTGATCGTCGCTGTTGGTATCCTGAAGCCGGTACAGGCCGCTGCCTTTGTCAAAGTTCTGGTTGCTGCGGTTGTTGACCATGACGTAGAGGCTGTTGAAGGCATAGAGAAGGCCCTGGGCGTATCCCATCCCCACTTTGGCGTCGTTCGTCATCTGGCCGTCGGCCAGGCGGATGTTGAGTTTTTCGATTTTGGGTTTCTGATTGCCGGAGCCGACGGGCGGCATTTCCAGGCGGTACAGGAAACCGTACTGATCGGAGGTGATCATACGGCCCTTGTCGTCGAAGGTCATCGCTACCCAGGAGCCCTGCCCGTTTTCGGAGGGGCTGTACAGGTGCTCGGCCTTAAAGCCGGGCTGCAGCTTCAGTTTGTCTATTTTGGGATTTTCCGGCGCTTTCTGGTTGATAGCCGCATTCTGCATGCTGATCCAGGAGGCCCCGATCAGAACAAGACCAGAAACGGCTGCCAGGATTTTGGCCGGTCTGAGTGAAGAAAACATAGGTATACGGATTTAGATAATATGCTTCAGATAATCGTACCTCCTGAAAGGGACACCTATTATAAAGACTCGCAAGGGCGATACTTACCCTTCCCGTAAGACGTTTTAACCACCCCCCAACCCCCTCCTTGGTAAGGAGGGGGTGTTTCACCACCAATTCCCTTCGGGGAGTTGAAATCGAAGGGATAAAGCCCCCTCCTTACCAAGGAGGGGGTTGGGGGCGGTTTAAAAATACGGCGTCAGTGCGGCTTCGACGGCCGGGAGGGGATAATAATCCTCCAGGTTCGTGAAGGCGTTCGGCGGGGGCACGGCCCCTTTCGGGAAATAATACAGCAGCGGGTTGGCTTTGATCTCGTTGCCGTAGGCGGTGATCACTTCCTTTACGCGGCCGGTCCGCACCAGATCATACCAGCGCTTGTTCTCGAAAGCCAGTTCGACGCGCCGTTCACGCCAGATGGCCTGCCGCATGTCGGCCTGAGAAGCGGCCGTCGAAGCGCCCAGACCGGCCCGCGTCCGTACCTGATTCAGATAGGGAGCGGCTTCGGCGGTTTTGCCCTGCTCGTTGAGCGCTTCGGCCAGGAACAGCAGCACCTCGGCGTAGCGGTAGACCGGCCAGTTCTGGCCGGTGTTGTTGTGCAGCGCGTGCGTCTTGGCGTACTTCTTGATGTACGGATACGTCTTGTCGTCGCGCAGGCTCTGGCTGAGCGTCACGGTTCCGATGGAAATGTCCTTCCGCTTGTCGCCGGCCTCGTAGGCCCGGATCAGGTTCGGGGTCGGCACGTTGTTGTTCTCGCCCGAGAGCGGCTGCGGGTTCGAGGTACCGGTGATCGGACCCAGTTCAGCGGCCGTGATGGGCGTCGGAACAAACCGGTAGATATGGTTCCCGTTATACCCGGCGGAGCCTTCCTGATACTGGATTTCGAAGATCGACTCGATGTTGTTCTTGTTCCCGGTCGTGGTCGAGACGACGTCGGCGTAGTCGGGCATCAGCTTGTAGGTATCGTTCGTGACGATGTCCTTCAGCACGGTTTCGGCCTGCGCCCATTTCTTCTGCACGATGTACAGGTTTGCCAGGGCGGTTTTGGCCGCTCCGGACGTCGCCCGGCCCGCATCCTGCTTCGCCTTGGCGGGCAGCAGCTTGGCGGCTTCCGTCAGGTCCTTCTCGATCTGGGCATACAGCTGCTCGGCGGTGGCCAGTTCGGCGGCTGCGTCCGTCCGGCCCGTGACCGGCGTCAGGTGCAGCGGAGCCTTCCCGAAAATGCGGGCCAGCTCGAAGTAGGAGTACCCTCTCAGAAACAGCGCCTGACCTTTCACGTTGTTCTTGATGTCGGCCGTGGAGAAGTTGATCGGATCGATCAGGGCCAGGATCTGGTTCGTCCGGGCGATGATCTGGTAGTGCAGGCGGTAGAATACCAGCACGTTGTCGTTCGCCGTGACGCCATTGGCCGACGGTACGGCAAAGTCGGCGACGTTCTCGGTATTTTCCACGGCCCCGAACAGCACGTTCCGGGCGTAGTAGGTATTGTCCGAGTGCATCTCCTGCAGGACCCAGGCCCGCTCGTTGAAGATCTGCCGCAGGGGCACGTAGGCGGCATTGACCGCCTGCAGGAAGTCGGATTCCTTGGTAAAGAAGGTGGCCGAACTGAGGTTCGTCTCCGGAACGACGGTCAGGAAGTCCTTACAGCTGGAGAGCGAGAGGGCAATCAGACCGGCTAATATGAATTTTGCTTTCATCGTTATCGTCATAAAGGGTTTACACTGACCTGCCTCACCGGGGGGTGCCGGCAGGTCGTCCGGCAATTAGAAATTCAGGTTGACGCCCAGCGTATAGGTACGCGGAACCGGATAGTTCGAGAAATCGACCCCCTGGCTCAGGTTACCGCCGTCGCCGTTCCCGTCACCCTGCGCGCTGGTTTCCGGGTTCGGGCCGCCTTTGTACTTCGTGAATACATAAGCCTGCTGAATGGAAGCGTACACCCGGGCCGACTTGAAGAATTTCCGTACGGTACCGATGTTGTAACCCAGCGTAATGTTCTTGATGGTGAAGAACGACGCATTGTCGAGGAACTGCGTGCTGTTCCAGTCGCGCTCGATCCCGGTGAAGTTCCCTCCGTTGTTGGTGGCGCCGAATCCGCCATTCCCCGGCGTGATCACGGTCGTCGCCTTGCCGCTGGCGTCGTTTTTCACCCGGAAGCGGTCTTTCACCCCGGCCACCATGTTGAACACCCCGTCGAGGTTGGCGGTGCTGTACAGGTGACGTACCCAGAGCTGGTTGCCGTAGGAGCCCGAGCCCACAACCGACAGATCCCAGTTGCCGTAGGTCACGCTGTTGGTGATCCCGTAGGTGAATTTCGGGAAGGGCGTACCGATGATGGTCCGGTCGTCGGCATCACCGCCGTAGGTGATGACCCCGTCGCCGTTGACGTCCCGCATCTTGATGGTTCCGATACCTGACCGCCCCGGAATGATGGGTGAGTTGGCGAGTTCTTCGGCGCTCATGTAATAGCCCTCCTTGACCAGACCGTAGAACTGCCCGAACGGCTGGCCGACCTGGGTGATGTGGAACGTACCGTACACGCGGTCGATGCCCGGCGCCAGTTCCAGCACCTTGTTGCGGTTGAACGAGATGTTGGCGTTCGTCGTCCATTTCACCTTGCCTTCGGTGTTGCGGGTGGTCAGGGCGAACTCATGGCCCCAGAACTTGATCTCCCCGATGTTGTCGTTGAAGTTCGTGAAGCCGGATTCCTGCGGCACCTGAACGGCATAGAGCAGGTTGGTGGTCCGCTTGGTGTAGTAGTCGTAGGTGAACTGGATACGGTCGTTGAACAGCCCCAGGTCCAGACCGAGGTCGAGCTGCTTGGTCGTTTCCCAGCCCAGGTTGCTGTTGGCGAGCGAAGTCACGACGGCGCCCGTGGCGACGGAATTGCCGAAGACCGCGTTGACGGTATTGTTCACCAGCGCATACTGGGTGTAGTTCCCGATGTTGTTGTTCCCGATGATCCCGTAGCTGGCCCGCAATTTGGCGAAGGAGACCTGCGTGATGGGTTTCAGGAATTCCTCGTCCGAAATGACCCAGCCCAGGGAGGCCGAGGGGAACGTACCCCAGCGGTTGCTGCTGCCGAAGCGGGATGATCCGTCGCTCCGGATGGCGGCCGTCAGCAGGTATTTGCCCTTGTAGTTGTAAGTCAGACGCGACAGCAGGGAGGTCAGCGACCATTCGTTGATCCCGTTGAAGGTGTTCTGGCCGGCCCGGTCGATGTTCAGGGCCCCCTGGATGGTCGGCAGGCGGTCGTCGGCGTAGGTGTTGGCCTGCACGCGGGTGAACTCCTGCCGGAACTGCTGGTTGGTAAAACCGCCGAGCAGTTCGAAGTTGTGATCACCGAACGAACGGTTGTAGGTGATCAGGTTTTCGTTCAGCCAGCTGATGTTCTCCAGGCTCTGACGGATGGACACGGCCGTGGTCGGGATCGGGACGTTGATGGCGCTGGTGGCCGTCGACGGGTTGAAAAAGAAGAACTTGTTGTTCTCGAACTCGATGTTGATCGTCGACTTCAGCGTCAGGCCTTTGAGCGGCACGTACTGGATGAAGGCGTTTCCGAGCAGTTTGGTCTGCTTCTGCTCGTTGGTCAGTTCCTGCGCGGCCCGTACCCAGTTCGGATACGCAAAAATGTTCCCCGTGCTGCCCGGGAACTGGTTGAATTTGGTCAGCTCGCCGTTCTGGTCGTAGATCGGCATCACCGGCCAGGTGTGCAGGGCGTTGAACAGAATCCCGGTACCGCGGTCACCGTCGGTGCGGGGCGTATTGTCGTATACATACTGCGGAGCTACGTTGAAACCGACCCGGATCTTCTGGGAAATGTCGTAGTCGGTGTTCATCCGGAGCGAATACCGTTTGTATTTATTGTTGATAATCACCCCTTCCTGGCTGAATACCCCGCCGACGATGGCCGTCCGGGAACGCTCGGTGTTGGCCGTCACGGTCAGGTTGTAGCTCTGGATCGGAGCATCCCGGATCACGGCGTCGTACCAGTCGTTGTTCTTGCCTTCATACTGCGACGGATTCTGGAATTCGGCCGGAACCGGCTGGTTCATATCTTCGTAAAACTCCTTCTTGAACTGCGCGAATTCGACGGCGTTCAGCATTTTGATCCGGCCGCGCTCGGGCACATTCTGAATCCCGGCGAAGGCGTTGAAGCTGATGTTGGTCTGACCGGCCTTTCCGCGCTTGGTCGTCACCAGCACGACCCCGTTGGCGGCCCGTGAACCGTACAGCGAGGTGGAGGAGGCATCTTTCAGGATCGTAATGTCTTCGATTTCGTCCGGGTTCAGCGCACCGATGTTCCCCGTGATCGGAAAGCCGTCGACGACATAGAGCGGATCGCTACCGGCCGAAACCGACAGCTGGCCCCGAATCCGGACCGACATCCCCTGGCCGGGTTTCCCGGTGGTCTGGTTGATCTGCACCCCCGCCAGACGGCCCTGAAGCTTCTGCGTCACCTGCGAAACCGGAATGTCCCGGATTTCCTGCTGGCTCACCGTCTGCACGGCGCCGGTCACTTCTTTCTTGAGCTGGCTGCCGTAACCGACCACGACGACTTCATTCAGCGTCTGGTCGTCGGGGGTAAGCTGGATCGTCAGGGTCCGCTGATTGCCGACGGTCACTTCCCTCTTCTGATAACCTACCGAGCTGAAGATCAGCACGGAACTGGCGCCCGGAACGGACAGCCTCCAGTTGCCGTCGACGTCCGTCGTCGTACCGCGGGTCGATCCCTTCACGACGACGTTGACGCCCGGCAGACCGGCCCCTTTTTCGTCGGTCACCCTTCCGCTGATGTCCTCATCGAGGCTGGCCCGGTCGGCTTTGTTGTCGCGGTTGAGAATGATCTGACGGGATTCCACCTTATAGCTCACCTGAAGCGGAGCCAGCAGACGGTTCAGAACCTCGGCCAGCGATTCGTTGCGGGCCGTCAGCGACACCTTGGGAGCCGAGGCAAACAGCGAGGAGCTGTAGGTAAAGCTGACGTCGGCCGCCTGGCCCAGCTGGAACAGGGCCGACTTGACATCCTGATCGACAATGGTCAGGGTGATTTTCTTGCCCAGAATTTCCTGGGCGTTGGTGTTATTCGCCCACGCCAGACTGGTCATGAAAGTTGCCAGCAGGCACAGGATTGCCGATTTTTTTACTAAATGCCGGAAGGCATCTGAGATGGTAGGCCTTTTTTTCATAATGTTCTAAGGAGATTGGGTTTAGTAAAATCCGGATGCGCGCAATCCCTTTCGGGCAGGACAGGCGGGGCAATCAGCAAGGTTAAGATTGCTTCGGTAAGTCCGGTGCCGGATGGAGGCCGACACCTTTCCTGTTTTTGGTTCACGGTCATTCAATTCAGCGTTAAGGGTTGCAACCATTACTTTTAATGACGACCTGGCTCTGGTCGATTTCATAGGTAGCTCCAATGGCCTGGCAAATCGCACTCAGGCGTTCGCGAAGGTTTTCGTCCCGGAATGACGTATTGATATAACAATGCTCTAAATCGGCTTCATTAAATACCAGCTCGACGCCGTACTGCCTTTTCAGGCTCTTTAGCACCAGCGGAACGGCGGTGTTGTCGAAGACCTGATCCCGGTTCAGCCGGTTCCGGCCGGGTTCGGTCTGTTTCAGGTCCAGCTTAGCCATCCGGTTTTCGTCCCGGTAGAAGACGGCCTGCTGGTTGGCCGTCAGCACCAGGTGGTGGCGCTCGCTTTCCGGCGTCCCGTAGCCCCCGTGCCGCGACTCGACGGCCACCTTCCCCGTCCGGACCGTCACCCGGGCGGTTTCGTCCTCCTTCCGGACTTCCACCCGGAAGTTGGTGCCGAGCACCTGGGTAACTAACTCCCGGCTATACACGACGAACGGCCGACGTTGATTTTCAGCAATTTCGAAAAAGGCCTCGCCCTCCAGAAACACCTTGCGCCGGTCGGCCTCGAACCGATCCGGAAACTGAAGCCGGCTGTGACTTTCGAGCGTAACCACGCTGCCGTCTTCCAGCAGCACCGTCATCGGCCGGTCGGTGTGGTTGATTTTCTCCACCTTCTGCTGCTTCCGGGCCGTCGGGCCGGTCGGCTTTTCGCCGGGGCGGTTCCGCATCCACCAGAATCCGGCCGCGCCGAGCAACAGAACGGAGGCCGCCACCCACATCAGCTGCCGCAGGCCGGAAAAGAGCGGGTCCGAACCGGTTTTTTCCGGCCGGGCGGCTTCCTGCCGGAGGGCGGCCTGCACAAGGACCGCAATGTCGTGCTGCACTTCGCTGGAATCGATGGAGGAGGTGAAGCGCCGGTTGATTTCTTCCAGAAAAGCCCGGGCCTGCCGGACTGCGTCGGCCCGGTCCGGATTCTGTCGGACCCACTCCTGCCAGAAAGGGGCGGAAGGTCCCCCGGGATGTTTTACCCAATCCCGAAAGGAGGCCTCCTGAATGAAATCTTCAACTTCATAGTTTCGGTACTCTTTCATGAAGAAGTAGAACTATTTACCCTTTCATGAATTGAGTTCCGGTTCTCAGAGGAATCTAACCAAAAAATCTACAATTTTTTACACTTATTTTTCTATGAAGGAAAGAAGGGGAAGACTGATCAGAAACAGGACCGAAACGCTGCTCATGAACCACAGATTCCTGAGTTCTTTCAGCGTACGGGAAAACAGGTTATAGACGCCCTGGCGGCTGATGTTCATGACTTCAGCAATCTGGTCACAGTCCATACCTTCGTAAAAATGCAGAAAGACGATTTCGCGCTGACGCCGGGAGAGCGCCCCGATCACCTGGTCGAGACGGGCGCTGGTGATCTGGCGGATTTCATCCTGAATGAGGAACGACTCGATGGTGGCCTCCTCGCCGGCCAGGTCCGTATCGAACGGCAGTTCGTCCACTTCCGACAGACGCTGCGAGCTCAGCCGGGCTTTATAAAGTTTGTTGCGATAGGCACCGAACAGATAGGCTTTAATGTTGGCCGGCATCGAGATCACTTCCCGGCGGGTCCACAGATCCAGGAACAATTCCTGCAGGATATCCCTCAGCAGCTCCCGGTTCCGATTCACTTTGAGGCCGTAGTTCAGCAAAGCCGGATAATATTGCTCGGCGATTTTTCCCAGGGCGGTAGCGTCCCCCATCCGGAAGCGCAGCCACAGCTCTTCGCTGCCGGTTTTTACAGGCTGACCTTCAACAAGCTCTTTCGATTGCATTGAAGCTTCTTAGTTGGTAAACTACAAGTATTCACTGAAAAACTTCAATTAAACAGCATTTCCGCTCGGGACCATCCTTTACTCTACTGCCTTCCCCCAAAAAAGGTGATTTTCTGAAATAAACTTTTCCGACCACCCCGTCCGGCCATGAAAAAACGGCGCAACCCGGGAGAAAGGCCCGATTTGCGCCGTTTTGCGGGGTGCGGTTCTTCAGGCCAGCAGTTCCATGACGGCCTGTCCCTTCCCGTCCGGTGTGGTATAGAAGGGCCGTTCCTCGATCTCGTAGTGGGTGTCGCCCGCAATGCCCAGGGCGTGATAGATCGTCTGGTGGATTCCTTCGATTTTAATGGGTTTCTCGATGGTTTTGCAGGGCCGCTCGTCGGCAGTTTTGCCGTAGACGAACCCGCGCTTGATGCCCCCGCCGAACATCAGGATGGAGCAGCCGTCGGTGAAATGCCGGTGCATGCCGTAAAATTTCAGATCGGACAGGATGTCGGGCTGCCGGACCTGTTCGAGAACCTTGGCGTCGGGGCGGCCTTCCACCATCATGTCGCGGCTGAACTCACTGGCCAGGATGATGAGGGTCCGGTCGAGGTGGCCGGTCTTGTCGAGGTCCTTGATGAGCTGGGCCACGGGGCCGTCGATCATCTTCTTCATGCCCTCCAGGCGGGTATGGCCGTTTTCGTGCGTATCCCAGCCCATGAACGGCTCGTATTCGGTCGTCACGCTGATGAAGCGGGCGCCCTGCTCCGTCAGCCGGCGGGCCAGCAGACAGCCCAGCCCGAACCGGCCGGTATTGTAGATGTCGAAGGTTTCCTTCGGCTCGGTGCTCAGGTCGAAGGCTTTCGCTTCGGGCGAGTTGAGCAGCATATAGGCCTGCTCCATCGACCGCTTCAGCGATTCCTTCTGGTAATCGCTGCCGAACTCCCCGAACGGCCCTTTGCTGATCAGTTCGTTGTACAGCTGGTTCCGGCGCTCGAACCGTTTGGCATCCATCCCGACCGGCGGCCGGACGCTCTCCAGCCCCTGCGTGGGGTCCGGGATAAAGAACGGGCCGAATTCGTTGCCGAGGAAACCGGCGGTATGGAAGGCCTTCAGTTCCTCCCCCTCCCCGACCGTAAACCGCTGTCCGATGTCGATGAAGGCCGGGATCACCGGATTTTTAGGGCCGAGTTCCTTGGCGATCCAGGCCCCGATGTGGGGAGCGGCCACCGTCTGCGGGGGTTCGTAACAGGTATGCCAGTGGTACTGATGCCGGGAGTGCAGGATATGGCCCAGGTCGGCGGCCACGTAGGACCGGATGAGCGTTCCCTTGTCCATCACTTTTCCGATGGACTCCAGCCCTTCGGAGAAGTGAATGCCGTCCAGAACGGTCGGCACCGACTTGAACGTACTCAGCACCCGGTTTCCTTCCATGCCCTTCTCGAAGGGTGTATACCGTTTGGGGTCGAAGGTTTCGGTGTGGGCCATGCCGCCGGCCATCCAGAGCAGGATCACCGTATCGGCCGAACCGTCGGTCTGGCCCGGTTTTTTGGAACGGCAGCCGGAAACCAGGCTCGTCATCGGCGCCCCGGCCGCGAGGGCCGCCAGGGTGGCCGCGCTGGTCCGCTGCAGAAATTCACGTCGATTCCAGGTCGTTTTCATTGGCTACAAAATCAATTGAAATTCAGGGTGTAACGTAATGGCCCATACCAGGTCCTGGATACCGGCCACCGTCGGTTTTTTACCGAGGGCCTGCTCGGCCAGCGCCAGTTCTTTCGGCTGGGGGTCGCGGTTCAGCGCCTTGCGGTAGAGTTCCCTCACCAGAAGGTCGGTCGAGGGGTATTTCTGCCGCCACATTTCCGCCCCCCGTTTCAGGGACTCGTTGAATTTGGTTCCGTTGGTCAGTTCCAGCGCCTGAAGCAGGTTGGCCTGCGACGCCCGGCCGGTGCTGACGGTTTCGCGGTTCGGGCGGCCGAGAGCCGTCAGGAACGGGTCGTTTTTCACCAGCGCGGCCCGCGGGAAGGGAATCTCCTTTTTAATTTCTTCCGGCAGTCGCTTCATCACCAGGGCCGAGTCGGCATAGAGCGGGTTGAAGGCTTTGCTGACGGCATCGGCAAACTGCTCGGCGGTCAGGCGCCGGCGCACCATGCCCTGGAAGACGAAATCCTGGGCGGTGATCAGTCCTGCATCCCGGATTCCGACCGAGGGCAGCTGATAGGTTTTGGAGGTCAGGATGTTGTACACCAGCTTTTTGATGTCGTAGCCGTTGGCCGTAAAATCGGAGGCCAGGTAGTCGAGCAGGTCCTGGCTCCAGGGTACGTTGTCCATCGCATCGACGGGTTCGACGATCCCGCGGCCCATCAGCTGCGCCCAGACCCGGTTGGCGAGGGTCCGGTAGAGCCGCCCGTCTTTCGGCTGGGTCAGGAAGTCGGCCAGCTGGCGAAGCCGTTCTTCGGTCGGGGCCTTGCCGCTGATCGACCCCAGTTGGCTGAACAGGATTTTGGTATCGGCCATCTTGCCGGTCGGCTTGTCGCAGCGGTGAATTTCCAGCGTACTGTCGGCAAAGATGTTGGCGAAGGCATAGGCGTCGGCCAGTTTCCAGTCGCTGATGAAGCTGTCGTGGCAGGACGCACACTTGAGGTTCAGACCCAGAAATACCTGTGCCACGTTCTGGGCGGCCTGCATTTCGGTGCGCTGGCTGGCGTTGATGGTTCCCCGCCATTTGATGCCCTTGACGAACCCTTCCGATTCCTTGTTCGGACTGATGAGTTCCTTCACGAAGAGGTTGTAGGGCTTATTGGTTTTCAGCGCATTATACAGCCACTTCGTAATATCGAACCGGCCGCCGGTAATGTAACCGGTTCCGGAGTAGTCGTTTCGGAGGGCGTCGTTCCAGAAGGTCAGCCAGTGCTGGGCATAGTCTTCGTCCCGGTTCAGGAGGCTCTGCACGAGCACTTCCCGCTTGTCGGGCCGGTTGTCGGCCACGAACGCCTGCACCTCCTCGGGCGAAGGCAGCAGACCGATGACGTCCAGATACACCCGGCGAATGTAGATACGGTCGTCGACGGGCGACTTCCAGCTTTGTTTCTGCTGCTGAAAATAGACGTTGACGAACCGGTCGACCGGGTTGGTCAGGTGGGCGGGGCCGGCCGGAATTTGGGGCGTCCGCGGTTCGAGGGCAGCCACGCGGTACACGCTTTTCTCGGCACCGGCAGGCCAGGGCGCGCCCTGTTTGATCCAGAACGTCAGCAGTTCGATTTCTTTTTCGTTGAGCCGCTTGCCTTTGGTGGGCATGGCTTCCTTATGACCGGCCGGAAGGGTGATCCGCCGGATGAGTTCACTTTTATCGGGATTTCCGGCCACGATGATGGGGCCGTGTTTACCGCCTTTGAAAATGAGTTCTTTCTTGTCTAAACGCAGTTCGCCCTTCGTTTTGGAGGCACTGTGGCAGTTGTAGCAGTTGTGGGCCATGATGGACCGCACCTGGAGGGTCAGTTCCTCGATCTGCTGCGGAGCCAGCGGCTGGTTGCTTACGTTGACGAACGCGAAGGTCGGATTTTCCGGCCCGGGCGTCTCGGGCGCTTTATCGAAGGGAAGAACGCTGGTCAGGTAATCGTCGCCGTGGGTCAGCAAAGCCCCATAATGGCCGGCCACCGTTACCCCGCCCACGGTCAGGAACAACAGGCTGCGGTAGAGCGGCAGGCGGTTTGCCCGCAGGGCCAGCACGGTTGCGATGGCGAGCGCCATGGTGGCCAGGCCGGTCCACTGGTGGACGGAAACGGTTTCACCCCCGTATTCTTCCTGGTTGATCAGAACCAGACCGAGAGCGGCCGCCACGACCGAGCTGATGGCCCCGATCCAGACCAGGGCCGAAATTCCCGCCTTCAGGTCGGCGGACTTCCGAATACGGCCGAACAATTCCAAAACCAGGGCCACCACCAGCAGACTGACCGGAAAATGGACGATCAGCGGGTGCAGCCGGCCGAGAAACTGCCAGAGCCAAAAGGATTCAGTTAAGACGGTCACTTGCTTTTAAGAGGTTGTATATCTGTGAAAATTACTAAAAAATATTCAAAAGACTCTCCTGTTCTCTGCTGGAACACCCCGGCCCTTTTTACCCCCAACCGCACCGGCGGCCCGGCCCCTAGAGGTGGTTTGGGGAAGGGTTTTGCCCTTCCGGGCGTTTTGGCATCCTGTTGACCACCCCCCGGCCCCCTCCTTAGCAAGGAGGGGGAGAGTGCGCTGCCCTTTTTCAGTCCTGCAGAGCCACCCCCTCCTTAGCAAGGAGGGGGCTGGGGGTGGTCTGGCGTCCCTCGTTCTTCAGGATGAACCCTTCCCCAAACATCCTCATAGAGGCTGAGGGTAAAACCCCCTCCTTGCCAAGGAGGGGCAGGGGGTGGTTTTTCAATACCCCGGATTCTGCGTCAGCTTGTTGTTGATCAGAATCTGCGGGGCCGGGATCGGGAAGTAATATTCATTGTCGGTATAGACGTAGTCGAGGGCGTTGAAGGCGATACCGCCCCGGTCGACGGTCGGTTTGGCCTTTTCACGGGCGCCGTGCGCGTTCATGAAAGCGGACAGTTCGGCCGGGGTTTTGGTCCGGCGCAGGTCGAACCAGCGATGGTTCTCAAAGGCCAGCTCCACTCTCCGCTCCTTCAGGACGGCATCCCGGAAGGCGACTTTATCCAGACCCGACAGGGCCTTCAGACCCGCCCGGGTCCGCACCTGGTTCAGATAGCCCAGGGCTTCGGCGTCGGGGCCGGAAGCCTCGTTGATCGACTCCGCCAGCATCAGCAGCACGTCGGCATACCGCAAAACGGGCCAGTTGTTGTCCGACCGGCCGGAGATGGTATGCGCATACCGGTATTTGTTCACGAACGGCATGGCCACGAACTTCCCGTTCAGGGTGTAGCCGGGCTGCACCGAGACGTCTTTCCGGAGGTCGCCGGGTTCGTAGGCCGCCATCATGTCGTTGGTCGGGATGTTCCGCCCGCCCGGCGTGGTGTTGGCAAAGCCCGTGACGGCGCCGGCCGAGGCCCGGGGCGCAAACACGTACACGAAGTTGCTCCACTCGCCCAGGTCGTTCCCGCCCTGATACTGCACTTCAAAGATCGACTCGGGGCCATTCTTTCTGGCGGGGTCGAAGTTGTCGGCATATTTGGCGTTCAGCGAATACCCCAGCGGGAGCACCTGCTTCAGGGTGGTCACGGCGTCGGCGTACTTTTTCTGGGTCAGATACACCTTGCCGAGCAGGCTCAGCGCAGCCCCCTTGGTCACGCGGCCCACCTGAGCGGCCGGATAGGTGGCCGGCAGCAGGGTAACGGCTTCCTTCAGGTCTTTTTCGATCTGCGCCCAGACGTCGGCCTGCGGAGAACGGACGAGGTCGAACGCCTTGTCGGGTTTGTCGAGGGTGTTGGTGACCAGCACCACATCGCCGAAATACTGCACCAGGTGGAAATAGAGATACGCCCGCAGCCACTTCAGCTGTCCTTCGATGGGGCCTTTGGCGGCCGCGTCGATGGTGGTGGCCCCGCTCATTTTCTCCAGCGCGTAGTTGATGTTATACATCGCCGAATAGTACTGGTTCCACATGTTGGAGATTTCGCCGTTCCCCTGGTTGACGGTGGAGAACTCGAATGCCTCCCAGCCGGCGGCTCCCCCGCGGTCGAGCGGGTTGAAGTCGAGCGTCGTGTTGTCCGACGTAAACTCCTGGAAGATGTAGGCTGCGTTGGTGATGGTCTGTAACTGTCCATACACCCCGTTCACGGCCTGATTGAGCTGCGTTTCGTTTTTATAGAAGAGGTCCGCGCCGATCCGGGTCGGGTCCGTCGTTACGAGGAAATCCTCCTTGCACGCGAACTGGGACAGGCTGAGAACCAGCGTACCGATTACGGTTATTTTTTTCATGTTCAGTCGAATTAGAAGTTTAACTTAAGACCAACCGCCATCGTTCTCGGAACCGGGTAGGACTCGTCGTCGTTGTTCAGCTCGGTTCCGCCCCGAACCCCGGCGTCCGGGTTGTTGCCCGGGTATTTCGTGAACAGGAACAGGTTGTTGGCCGTCACGAAGATGCGGGCGTCGCTCAGCACCGACCGGAGCTTGGGCAGCGTGTAGCCGAGGGTGACGGTCTTCAGCCAGACGTAGCTGCCGTCGTACACGTAGCGTTCGCTGCTCTCGCGTGACCACTTGAAGTAGCTCGTACCGCCCTGCGAGTTCTTGGCGTTTGGGTTCGAGCCGGGGTTCTGCGGTGACCGCCACCGGTCTTTCGCCTTGTCGAGGACGTTGAAAACCCCGTCCATGTTCATCGTCGAAGCCTCGATGTTCCGGTAGATGTCGAAGTCATGCGCGCCCAGGAACAGGATGTTCAGGTCGAAGCGCTTGAAATCGGCCGCAAAGGTCCAGGCCCAGGTGAAGGCCGGGTTCGGGTTGCCGATTTCGACCATGTCCTGCGTATCGTAGGAGACTACGCCGTCGCCGTTGGTATCGAGAAACTTCATCGCCCCCGGAATGGCGCCGTCCTGCTTCGGCCATGCGTCGATTTCGGCCTGGGTGTTGAAGATGCCCACTTTTTTGTAACCGTAGATCATCCCGATGGGCCGGCCCACCTTCTGAACGTTGTAGCCGCCGTAGAACGAGCCGTAATAGAGCATGTCGTTGGCTCCTTTGATGGCCAGAATCTTGCTGCGGTTGAAGCTGATGTTGGCGTTGGTCCGGAAGTTGACCGGTCCGATGGGAATCCGGAAGTCGGCCCCGATTTCGACGCCCTTGTTCTGCACCTTCCCGATGTTGGCCAGACTGGTCGTGAAACCCGACACGGCCGGGATCGAGATCGGCAGCAGCATGTCGTTGGTGATCTTGCGGTAGTATTCCAGTGTCAGCGACAGTTTGTTGTTGAACAGCGCCAGGTCCATCCCGAGGTCGAGCTGATTGGATTTCTCCCACTTCAGTTCGGAGTTGGCAAACGAGCTGACGACCTTGCCGGGTGCGAAGCTGTTGCCGAGGATGTAGTTGTTGGCGCCGACGAAAGCCAGGCTGGAGTAGTTCCCGATGTTGTTGTTCCCCGTGACCCCCCAGCTGCCGCGCAGCTTCAGATCGGTCAGCCAGTTGAACTTCGGCATGAACGACTCCTCCGTCAGACGCCAGCCGACGGACGCGGCCGGAAATTCCCCGTATTTGTTCTTGGCCCCGAAGCGGGAGCTGCCCTCCCGGCGATACGAAGCCGACAGCAGGTATTTGTCCTTGAAGGCGTAGTTGACCCGCCCGAAATAAGCCAGCATCGACCATCCCAGGTCGTACGAGTTTGAAGACCGGATCGAGGCCGAACCCAGGTACGGCACCAGGTCATCCGGGAAGGTGTTCCCGGTTCCCTGCACGCCTTTCACCTTCTCTTCCTGCGCCGTATAGCCCAGCAGGGCGTCGAGCGTGTGGTCGGTTCCGATTTTCGGCGTGTAGGTCAGCAGCTGGTCGAAGGCGTAGTTCTGAAGCTGTTCGTTGATTTCATTGGCCGTAGCGATCCGCGGAGGAGCCCCGGAGGTTCCGGTGGCGACCGGCAGACCGATCGTGGAAGGAACATACTCGCTGAAGGCGTTGAAGTTGACCTTGGCGTTGACCGAAGACCGGAACTTCAGGTTTTTCAGCAGGTTGATTTCCACATACGTATTGGCCAGAATGTCGGCGATATTGCGTTTGCGCTTCACGTTTTCCAGCACATACAGCGGGTTCGGGAAGCCGAATACCCCGTCGACGCCGTTGATGTACGGAATCAGCGAACCGTCCGGGTTGTAGGGCGTCGCCCGCGGGTCCATGAGCAGGGCCCCACCGACCAGCGCGCTCCGGCCGTCGGTGTTGGCGAGGTTCTGGCGGGTGAGCGAGCCGTTGATGTTCAGCCCGACGTTGATGAATTTATTGATCTGCCCGCCGAGGTTGCTGCGCAGGGAGATCCGGTCGTAGTTGGTGCGCTTGATCGTCCCCTGCTCCTTATAATAGCCCACCGAAATCATGGCCTTCAGCGGCCCCTGCCCGGAGGTCACCGTCAGGTTGGCGTCCGAATAAGGCGCATTCTGACGCATGATCAGGTCATACCAGTCCGTCGAATATTTGGTCTGTTCAGGAAAACGATAGCCGATGGGCACCTCGTCGATGGACGGTTCGCGGTTCTGCAGAATGCGGATCTGGTCCATGAACACATCCTTCTTGAACTGGGCGAACTCCACGCCGTTCAGCATCTTCACCCGGCGACTCATCGGCACGTTCTGTACGCCGTAGTCGAGCGACAGGTTGACGCCCACCTTGCCGTCCTTGGCGTTGCGGGTGGTGATCAGCACAACCCCGTTGGAGCCCCGCGCTCCGTAGATGGCGGTCGAGGCCGCATCTTTCAGAATCGAGATGCTCTCGATGTCGTTCGGGTTCAGGTTCTGACCGATCGACGTACCGACCGGAAAGCCGTCGATGACGTACAGCGGATCGCTGCCGGCACCCAGGGAGCTGATCCCACGGACCCGCACCTCGAACGCACCGCCCGGCGTACCGGCTTTCTGCTTCACCACCACACCCGGCGCCCGGCCCTGAATGAGCTGGTTGGCGTTGTTGGCGGGCTGCTCGCCGATATCCTTCATGTTGATGACCGACACGGCCGAGGTAATATCCTGTTTGCGTTGCGACCCGTACCCCACAACCACCACTTCTTCCAGCGCCTTGTCGTCGGCGGCCAGAGCAATATCGATCCGGTTCTGGTTACCGACGATGACTTCCTTTGTGGCATACCCCACGAACGAGAAAACCAGCGTCGCATTGGTTTCCGGCACGTCGAGCCGGAAGTTACCCGATGCGTCGGTCGAGGTTCCGCGGGTGGTTCCTTTCAGCACCACGCTGACGCCCGGCAGGCCGTCGCCTTTCTCATCTTTTACGGTCCCGGTAACGGGGCGGTCGGCGAAACTACTGGTGATCAGCGTACCCCGGGTGGCGGAAGCCTCCTGAACCGCCGGCATTTCCCCGGCGGTCGGTTCCATGTTGATGACGATCTGACCGCCCACCACGCGGTAACTGATCCTGCTGGGTTTGAACACCTCCTCCAGCACTTCGGCCAGCGGTTTTTCTTCCAGCTTCAGGGTCACTTTGCGCTTCGCCGGCAGCGACCGTGAACTATAGACGAATTTGACGTGAATCATGTTTTCGAGCTTGTTCAGCACGGTTCGAACGTCCATGTCCTTCACGGACAGACTGATACTTTTCTGAAGCAGTTCCTGGGCCGTGGCCGTCCGGGCGTAGATGTTCGTCGCCACCAGGAGAATCAGGCAGAATTGAATGAGCGTATACCTCATAAATCGAGCCGTTATTAATGCGATAGGGTCGAGGTTCTTCATTTCATTTTTTCTTTTTATCGTAGAGAGTTTCCAAATACCTTTTCTTTATCACGCCTGACGCCAGCGACAGGGCGAGAAAGGAATTAACAGGAGAGCAGAGCGGGATCGGGGCGGAAATAACGGAGTAGTTCCGGCGTTTAGTTTTTTAAAAAAGTAGAAGTCGCCTGGTCATAAGATTTAAAGCTAGAGGGTTCATTAATAGTTGAAAAACGAGTGCCTGAGACTATAAACAACTACCTCCGGTAATGATAATTCGGGTACCTTTTATATCGAAGTTTGCCTTCAGGGCTGCGCAGATCACTTCCAGTTTAGTGTATAGGGACTGCTGGGTCAAATCGGCGGTGATGGGGCACGTCCGGATGCCTTCGTTTTCCACCACGATCTCGATCCCGTACGCAGCTTCCACTTCATTCAGGACGTCCGTCAGAGGTACGTCCTCGTACCGGAACAGGGTGGGTTTCACCACCTCCGTCGACATTTTCACCAGCAGGGGCATGGCGACGAGGCCGGTTACGAAATGGTTCTTATGGGGAAAATACGTTACCTTCTGGTTGGGCGTCAGCACGACGCGGCTGTCGGCGGGGTCGTCGGGATCCGAAGCCGCCCCGCTCCTCTTTTCCACCATCACTCTGCCGGTCAGCACGGCCACTTCCGTATCGCCCACCGACGACCGGATCGTAAAACTGGTTCCGAGGACCTTCGTAACGATGTCCCCCGCGTAGACGACAAAGGGTTTCTTCGGATTTTTCGTCACCTCGAACAGGGCGTTTCCGCTCAGATACACGATCCGGCGGTCGACGGCGAAGGGTTCGGCATACCGGACGCTGCTGCCGGGTTCGAGCCGGATGCGGCTTCCGTCTTCCAGCCGGACCATCCGGGTTACCTTTCCCGGATTGGCTTCTTCATGCAGGCCGGAAAGGGCGACGGGCGTCCGCTCCCAGCCGATCTGCTCCGGTAACTGCCGGGTCCGCAGCACCCACAGCAAACCGGCCGCCAGCACCACCGAGGCCGCAGCGGCCGGCATCCACGGCCGGCTGCGCCACCCGGGAACCATCCGGGCGGCCGGCGCTTCGACCGGCTCGGTCAGGGTGTTGATTCGGCTCCAGAGCAGGGCCTCCAGCTGCTCCTTCGACATTCCTTTCGGACCGCCGGGGTCTTCCTGTTCCAGTTCTTCATACCAGCGATCGACCAGCTCCCTTTCCTCAGGTGTGCAGGTACCGTTCAGATAGCGTTGAAGCAGGTCTAAAAATCCTTTCCGATCCATGAATATGGCTAACGATACGGTTGAATCCGGGCAATCGCTGGAAATCCTTCCTCTCTATCCGTTAAGTCACACGAAGAGGAAAAAACCGCAACTTATTATGAAGAGAAATCTGAAAATTTATATAAAAAAGAAGGCAGGGAAATAAACTTCTTATAATAATTATATACAAAAAAATAAACCAGCGAATCTCGCTGGTTTACCCGGTCAAACGTTTAGGATGTTAGTCAGGATTATATCGTTTCCGACGCTTTTCCGCGCCGTCGTTTATTGGGCGAGCCCGAAAAGAAAAAGGGTACACATCACAAAATCTTTCAGATGCAGACGAAGCGCCCGGACCGATTGGGTCAGATGGTATTCGACGGTGCGTTCGGGAACCTGAAGCCGATGGGCGATCTGTCGGACCGACTGGTTCTCCTCGCGATTCATCCGGAAGATCAACTGCGTTTTTTCCGGCAGCAGGGCTATGCTGCTGCGGACGGCATCGCTGAGTTCCTCATAGGCCAGCATCTCCTCCGTCCGGTGATCCGCTTCGGGGAGGGAAGCGCCGGCCTGCTGCTGGAAGCGGCTTTGCTGCAGGCGGCTTCTGATCTCGTTCAGCACCTTATATTTGACGGCTCCGAACAGGTAGTTGCGCAGCTCGTCGATCCGGGCGGTTTGCCGGCGCTCCCAGAGGTCCACAAATAGATCCTGGACAAGCTCTTCGGCCACCTCCTGCGATTGCAGTTTCCGGCGGGCCATCACCAGGAGCGGGTGCCAGTGCCGGAGGTAAATCTCTCTGAAAGCGCCATGATCCCCCTTCTGAAGAAGAATTACCAATAGTCCGTCGCTGAGCGTACCATATTCCCGGTGTGGAGCGTTCATTCCTGCCTAAAAAAGAGGTATCTTCTGAAATGTACTAAAAAATTCCATAATTAATATCGTAAGATTGCCATTTTCGGAAGGGTCAGCATCCTGCACTTACCTGTTTCGACGGCGAAAAATTCAGTATAATAGGTCAAGAAAACGGCCGGCTCCTCAGGAACCGGCCCGCGTGGGTCGGCCCGCGACCCGGAAGGGGGAGAGTGTCGATGCGCTCAGCGCGCCGACTGCAGGCGATAGGAAGAAACCGACAGGCCCATCGGCTTTGAAATAAGCAGCAGCTCCGTATTGAAATAGTCTTCGAACAGATCCTGAAGCTCGTGAACGTACTGCAGGTACCGGCGCGTGGCTACACAGACCCAGCAGTTCATGCCGGGAATCAGCCGGGCGTCTTCAAAAGTCCAGGAGTGGGCCGACGGATCGGGGCGGAACCCGAAGGCCGCCAGCCAGGCCTTGCTGAGTCGGATGGGTTGGGGACGGTTAGGAGGTTGAAGCGATTTGAGAACTTCTTCGGTTAATAAAGTTGGTTCGTTATGAATGTAATAGAACCGATCAGCTTTGGGTATAATTAACATTTGGAATACGTTGAGAAAATTGATTTCGTCAAGATAAACAGGAAAATAACCAAATGCTTAGTTGCACCGACAATTTTATTTAAGGGTATCTAAAATTCAAAGCCCCGGGTACGAAATGTCCCTTCCGGACGACGAAAACCGGTCGTCGCCGGCTCAATTCCCGTTCCGGCTAATTCAGCGTAGGCCGCTAATAGTCAGGCATTCCGACCGCCGTGCCGGTCGGTTGATTGCCCGAAGCAGCGGCTTTTCAATCCGCAGGTGAATCTGGATGCTAAACCAAACCAGGCTCACAAAAAGCAGCAGGTTAATCGTCAGTACCCAGGCATGAAAACCGAGCAGTTGCAGCGCGTGGGTGACGACCATGATGATGGGGATATGAATAAGATAAAGGACGTAGGAAGCATCTCCAATGTGCAGAAGCCATTGGGGATAAGTCAATCGGCCGAATCGTTCCCGATGAATCATTCCCAACAACAAAATAGTGACCGGTATTCCGAAACCAATCACTCGCCACCACACCTGATACGGCTGGATTAATTCTCCCGAAAGCGCAAATACCAGGGCTGCCAGAACCATACCGAAAGTGCTGATTCTAACCGTTCCGTTCTGAACCAGCAGGCAGCATATTACACCAAGGCAAAATTCCAGATTATAGGGGCTAATCAGGAAGTTTATCAACTCGGTATTCAGAAAAGTATATGGTCCTGAAAGGCTCAGCATTCCACCCAGAAGAGTAGCCGCCAATACGGCCAGAGGTACAGCCGCCAGTTGGCGGGAGAAAATCATCAGACCGAACAGAAGATAAAAATAGACCTCGTAACTTAAAGTCCAGGTAACCGGCAGGATACTCTCGTGGGTAGGAAGCAAAAAAAAGGCTTTTATAATTTCAGCCGCGTCGATCGGATACCGCAGCCATTGCAGAGAAGGGGCATAAAAATGCAGCCAGGTTAACAGCAGGCCGGCGCCGGAACCCACGATCCAGTAAATTGAAAAAATGCGGCCAAACCGCTTCCGAACGTACGGCAGAAGGCGCTCGGGGTGGCCGATATTCAAAGAATTGGTATACATGATGACAAAGCCGCTGACGATAAAAAACAGATCGACGCCCCCAAAACCGGATTTGAAACAACGCAGGAGAGGAGAATAAATACCGATCGATTCCATTTTAACGGAGAGATGGAATAAAGCTACCAGCAGACAGGCCACCGCCCGTAAAGCGCGAATCGATTCTATGGTTTTCGGAACGGTGACGGTTCGGGTTTCTTCATAGCTTTCCGCATAAGTGTTCATAATTCTTCATAAGACAGAGTGAGAAAATTTCAAAAATGCAGGCACGGAAAACCCTTGATCCTAAAGCGCGAGGGTCAGCGGTGAGACACAAAAGCAGGAAATAACGAAAAGGAATTAGAAGGAAGAGCGTCGTTTTTTATGAATAATTTTAAGGCTGATGTGGTTTATTTAACAGATCAGTTTTTAAAGTTTCCTATTCAAATATGTGTGCTATCCATATAGTTATTTTACCTCTATCGTTGACCAAGGTATGGCATTTATCGAAGGGATCAAAGGAGCCTTCCCTTCCCTGCAATGGCCTGCTCTGCTATTTTGTCTGAGAAAATAAGGCGGAAAACCGCCCCGATTAATTGCGGCTGACCGGCATTTAACCGAAGGTCATTTCGACAGGAGTTCAATATCTCAGCATGTTTTCGACTGATAATCAATTAATTCAATATTAAGTAAGATTATTTTTACTTCTTCCGCTTGCTTGTACCTGCATAACATCCGGTACAAAAAACGTTTCTAATGCCCGCAGACGGCATACCGGTAATCCCGAACGGGAAGTTATTTAGTGGTATTCCGACGTTAAGAAAAGGAGGACCGCACCGGGTCGAAAAATCACGCGGCCCCTATACGTTCCCGGGACCAGACCACCCTCCCGCCGATCAGGGTGTTCCGAACCCGCACCCCGTCGTCAAAGATGACCAGATCCGCATCCTTCCCCACCGCCAGCGACCCTTTGCGGTCG
The DNA here is from genome assembly GCF_003703975.1 of Larkinella soli. Taxonomy (GTDB): domain Bacteria; phylum Bacteroidota; class Bacteroidia; order Cytophagales; family Spirosomataceae; genus Larkinella; species Larkinella soli. Next base: position 368,711 of record NZ_QTJY01000002.1, read on the forward strand.
GCTACCCCCATAATGCGGGCCGGGGTGGTACTCATCATCCGGACGGCGTCGGGCAGCGGGACATCGGCCATCCGGATCATGTTCCGGACCAGCCGGTCGGCTGTGGCGACGCTGCCCGCAAAAGAACTGCGGTCGGGCAGCTTGGCGACCTCGTCCTCCACGATCACCCGCAGCCCGTCGCGCAGGCTGCCGAGGATGCTCTCGCCCGGCGGCATACCGGCCGCCCGCATGGCGTCGGTGATCAGGGCGGTCCGGTCGGGGCCTTTGATCTTATAAACCAGCTTCAGCAGCGGAGCGGGCAGATGCACCCCGTCGGCGATGATCTCCACATCCATTCCGTCGATCAGGTAGGCGGCCTCGATCACCCCGGCATACCGGAAGGCGTTCCGGCGCGTGACGCCCGACATGGCGCTGTAGAGGTGGGTTGCTAGGCTGTAGCCGTTGTCGAAGGCCTCCAGCACGTCCTCGTATATAGCGTCGGTATGAGCCACGGCCGCCAGCACCCCATTCGACCGCAGGTACCGCCCGAACTCCATGGCTCCCTTCAGTTCGGGAGCCGCGCTCCAGCGGGCAATGGAGGAGGAATAGGCCAGAATCTCCCGGTATTCGTCGGGATCGGGCGGGCGGATGTAGCGCGGGTCCTGCGCCCCCCGCTGGCTCAGGGCAAAATACGGGCCTTCGAGATGGATCCCCAGAAACTGCGCTCCCTTCGTGTTCTGCCGATGGGCGCGCTCGTAGGCGTCCAGCGTCTGGAGAAGGTCGTCTTTTCCGGCCGTGAGCGTGGTCGGAATCATCGCGGTGGTTCCATAGCGGGCGTGTAGTTCGGCCACCGCTAGAAAGGCGGTTTCGGTACCGTCCATGAAGTCGTGGCCGCCCCCGCCGTGGACATGAATGTCGATGAAGCCCGGGGCCACCCAGCAGCCGCCCGCGTCGATTTCAGGCACGCCGGGAAGCTCGGGGTTGCCGGCCTCGATGCCGATGATCTTTCCTTCTTCAAGAATCAGCGTCCCGTTCGGTATTACCCGGAAGGGTGTAATGATCCGGCCGTTAACGATTTTCGTGCGCGGGGGTGGTCCGGGCAGTGGTTCCATCTCCAAAAGATTGAGCGCGGGAAAGCGTCCACCGGCGGATCTTATGCCCGTAGTACGCGTAAAACATCAGATACAGGTAGCAGGGCAGCAGCACCCAGTAGGCCGACCGCAGGCCGAAGCGGTCGGCAAAAAAGCCGTAAAACAACGGCAGGATGGCGTTGCCGCTCAGGCCCATGATCAGGAGGGCGGCCGCCAGCTTGGTAAACCGGCCCAGACCGTCGAGCGCCAGGGGCCAGATGCCCGCCCAGATCAGCGAGTTGGCCAGCCCCAGCCCGACCACGAACCAGATCGACACGTCGGCCCGGTGGCCCAGCAGGGTCACCGTCCCTCCCGCCAGCACGATCCCCAGGGTGAGAAACGCGCCCAGCGTGGCGCAGAACCGAAACGTGTTGACCTGACTGACAAACCGGGGAATCAGGGAAATACCGACCAGATAACCGCAGATGGTGGCCGCCAGCGTATACGACGGAAACACTTTGGCCTCCAGCAGGTCGATGCCCATCGAGCCGGCATAACCGATGATGGTGTCGATGGCGATGACCTGACTGCCGACGTGCAGAAAAATCGCGACGGCCCCCAATACCGCCTGCGGAAACTGGAAGATGCTGCTTTTGCCGGAATTGGCCGCGGCCACCTCCCCCGTTTCGCGGTCGGTATCGATCTCGGGGAGGGGTGAAAACCGCACGAACAGACCCAGCCCGATCAGCACGAAGCCCATGACGGTATAGGGTGGAATGACGCGCCGGATCAGGGCGTCGAGGGCCGCGCTTTTTTGTCCGGCCGTCATGGTCGGCAACTGGCTGAACAGGTCGGTATCGGTGGCTTTCAGGATGACGGCGGCAAACAGCAGGGGCGCCAGAATACCGGCGGCCTTGTTGCAGATGCCCATCATGCTGATGCGCTGGGCGGCCCGTTCCTGCGGCCCCAGTACGGTGATGTACGGGTTGGCGGCCGTCTGCAGAATCGCCAGGCCGATCCCGATCAGGAACAGGCCGAGCAGAAACACCTCGTACGTCCGCGTCAGGGCCGCCGGAATGAAGGTAAATGCTCCCACTGCCATGACAAAGAAGCCGGTCATCATGCCCCGCTTGAAGCCGAGCGACTTCAGCAGGTACGACGAAGGCACCGACATGACGAAGTAGGAAATGTAGAAGGCGAACGTGACCAGATACGATTGAAAGTTGGTCAGTTCGCAGGCGATTTTAAAGTACGGAATCAGGATGGCGTTCACCCAGGTCACGAACCCGAAGATGAAGAACATCATTCCGATAATCAGGATCGACACGGTGGTTCCCCGCTTGCTCAGGGAGCCGACCTCCACGGCCGCCGACTGGTTGCTCATGCTGCTGCTGGTTGAAGGGCGTTGCGTTCGGTTCACTTCTCAGACGGTCGGTTCCCAGCCCGACTGGTACTCGCGGCCCCAGAGCTGCTGCGCCTGCGGGTTGTTTTTGATATGGCCGTTGGCCGGATCAAGGTGCAGGGTTTCGCCCACCCGGAGGGCGATGTTCCCCAGCTGTGCCAGCAGGGTGCTCTGGTGCCCGCCCACGATCTCGGCCGCCAGCGGAGTGCCTTTTTTGATCCCGTCGAAGAAGTTCTGGATATGCAGGGCGTCCAGCGCCTGCGAGGGGTTCATTTTGTCGCGCGGGTCGATGACGAGGTCGTTTTTAACGTCCTTCACCACCTTGTTGTCAAGGTCGAAGATCTTGTAGGAGTTGCCGCCGTCGAGCAGCAGAGACCCTTTTTCGCCGTAAAACATCACCCCGACGCTGGAGCCTTCGACCGTGCGGCCGTTGCAGCTCCGCCCCTCCCAGCTCATGGTGGTATTGTTGGCGAAATCGAGGTTGATCACCTGCGTGTCGGGCGTTTCCCAGTCGTCTTTGTACCGAAACCGCCCGCCGGACGAGCTGACCCTGGTCGGATACTCGACGCCCAGACCCCAGCGCATCAGGTCGAGCATGTGGGTGCCGTTGTTGAGGGCTTCGCCGGTGCCCCAGTTCCAGAGCCAGTGCCAGTTGTAGTGGATCAGGTTGTCTTTGAACGGCTTGCGGGGGGCCGGCCCCTGCCAGAGGTCGTAGTTGAGCCACGCCGGCACGGCCACCTCCTTCCCGACGCCGATGGAGGCCCGGTTATTGGTGTACCAGCCTTTGGCGAAATACGGCCGGCCGATGGCCCCGGCTTTCAGGGCGTCGATACCGGCCACCACGTTCGGCCACGACCGTCGCTGATTGCCCATCTGAATGACGTTGCGGTATTTTTTCGCGATCGCCACCAGCATCTCGCCCTCGTTCGGGTTGTGGCTGCACGGTTTTTCGAGGTAGACGTGCTTGCCGGCTTTGGAGGCCAGGATAGCGGCCGGGGCATGCCAGTGGTCGGGCGCGGCCACCACCAGCGCGTCCATGTTCTTATCTTCCAGCGCCCGCCGGAAATCCGGCTGTGCCTTCGGTTTCGACTTCTGGGTGGTCTCGACGGTAGCGATGCACTTGTCGGCCGCCCGCGAATCGACGTCCGAGACGGAAATCACTTCGCAGTTCGGCTGGAGGGCAAAGTTGGTCGCCAGGGCCAGCCCCCGGCTGTTGACGCCCATCATCCCGACCCGCACGCGCTCGTTGGCGCCGAGGATCCGGGCATAGCTGCCGGCGCTGAAACCGGGCAGCACCCCGCCCACGGTCAGCACGGTGGTGCCGGCCAGGGTATTCCGGAGAAATTGACGACGAGAGGAATTCATATCTGGAAAAGGGTTTGGGTCTGTTGGATTCAGGCTTTTTTGGCTTTGGCCAGCACCTCGGCCAGCTGGACGGCCGTACCGCCCCGGCGCTTGCTTTCGTCGGCGGCTTCCATGAAGGTAAAGATTTCCAGCGTTTCTTCGGGCGAAACCGGCACGTTTCCGGTTTCAAAAAACCGGATGATCTCTTTCAGCAGCGGGTTATAACCGCCGTACGGCCCCAAAACCACGTTGCCGTTTTTGGTATACGCCGTACCGCCATATTCGTGCCTGCCGGTCCGGGTGCCGCGGAACGTGCCGACACGGCCGTCCTCCCAGGTGCCCACGACGATGTCGGTATCGGGCGTGTTGACGCGGACGACGCTTTTGCAGCCCCGGCCCATCACCGTGAACAGCGTTTCGACGCCGTGGATGCCGTACCAGAACAGGTCGGGGTGGGTTTTCTCCAGCACCGCCGGGCTGTAGGTATCCGCCCCCACGACCTGGCTTTTGTCGAGCCCCTCGATGCCCTTGATGTAGCGCAGCGACGAGGCCGAAAAGGTCGGAGTTTTGTATTTCCGCGACGCGTCGAAGATGGCGACGACGTCGCTGAGCGAGGCCGCGATGGGTTTGTCGATGAATACCCGCTTGCCGGCCCTAAACACTTTCTCGACCTGCTCGCGGTGCAGCCGTCCGTCGTTGGTTTCCAGCAATACCGCATCGACCCTGCCGAGCAGTTCGTCGATGGAGCCGACGATTTCCACGCCCATTTTCTTCACGTCTTCCGTATACCCGGCGATGCGTTTGACGCTGGATTCGATGTCGTTGCTGCCCTTCGGGTAGGCCGCCACCACCTTGTAACCGCTCCAGTCGGCCCCGGCGGAAGGGCTGTTGAGTTCCTTCGTAAAGGCAATGCTGTGGGAGGTGTCCAGACCGATGATGCCGATCCGTTTGCCTTCGGCCGGGCGTCCGAAAGCCAGGGAAGGGACGGAAAGACCGGCGATCCCGAGACCGGCCCCGGCGGAAGCCGTCAGGCCGAGAAAGTTTCTTCGATTCAGGGTTTGGCTCATTGGGTATCTATCTGTTTCATAGCCTGTCAGGGGCTATTCGGCTACATAAGTGACAGTAAGCGGTTCCGCACGAGCAGACAGGCGCCGATCAGGCCCGCCTGTTCGCCCAGGGTCGACATCTTCAGCTGGGTGTCGTTGTTGACCAGGCTCAGCGAATATTTGTTGAGGGCGGTTTTGACCGGCAGCCGGATGTAATCCTCGGTAACCGCCAGGCTTCCGCCCAGAACCACCAGTTCGGGGTTGAAGACGTTGATCAGGAAGGCGATGCCCCGCCCCAGGTTCTCGCCGATCCGGGCGATGAGTTCGATGGCCAGCACGTCGTCGTTCCGGGCGGCCTGGATGATGTCGTCCATGCCGACGTCTTCCGGATCGGGAAACTGCTGACTCAGCACCGACGACGACCCTTCCCGCAGCTTTTCCCGGAACATCCGCGTCAGCGCCCAGCCCGACGCTTCGGTTTCCAGACAGCCCTTCTTGCCGCAGCGGCAGAGCAGTTCGTTGTCGAAGATCGGAACGTGGCCCAGTTCGCCCGCATAGCCGGATTTGCCGTAATAGGGCTTGCCGTTGATCAGAATGCCGACGCCGACCCCGTAGTCGAGGTTCAGAAACAGCACGTCCTTTTCCGTTCCGACCACCCCGGAGCAGTATTCCCCGTAGGCCATGGCCCGGGAGTCGTTTTCCAGGAATACCCGGATGCCGACCCGGCTTTCGATGGTTTCGGCCAGCGGCTGGTCATCGAAATGAAAAAAGCTGTAACTGTAGCCGGTGGCGAAGTTGATCCGGCCCGACAGGTTGATGCCGATGCCCAGGATCTTTTCCCGCGAAACCGCCGACTCCTTCAGAAACGCTTCGATGGTTCCGCACAGGCTTTCCAGCGACTCGGCCGTATTGTCGAGGTGGTAAGGAACCCGCTCGGCCACCCGGACCAGCTGATTGCGGAGGTCCGACAAGCCGAGGTTGATGTGACTCTGCTTCACGTCCACCCCCACAAAAAAGGCCGAATCCGACACCAGACCGTACAGGCTCGGCTTGCGGCCGCCCGTCGAATCCACCTTGCCGTTGTCCCGGACCAGCCCCTCCGCCATCAACTCCCCCACCAGCGCCGTCACCTTCGGGACGCTGATGGTCAGGTTCTTACTGATGTCCGGAATCGTGGCTCTGCCGACCGTGGCAAAATACCCCAGCACCCGTCGTTTGAAATGCTGGCCCTTCGCACTGACCTTAAAACCATTGGCGGCTTTATCCATACTCAATAATTTCGTCTAAATTCTTCCTTCCTACTTCAGATATGGGGAAAGTTTCTCCGCCAGCTTCCGGTAACCGGCCGCGTTGGGGTGCAGCCCGTCCGAAAACAGCGACTCGTCGATGCGGCCCTCCGCATTCAGGAAGACCGTTCCGGGATTGGCGTAGGTCACGTCCAGTTCCCCGCAGGCCCGCGCGATGCTTTCGTTGAGGCCGGCCACGCGGGTTTCTTCCTTCCGGCGGGGCAAAAGGCCGATCAGCACCACCCCGGCCCCCGGCTGGCGGGCTTTCACAGCTAGGACGAGCAGTTTCAGCCCGGCCACGATCTCGGCATCCGAATTCAGGCCGATGTTGTTCGTACCGATCATGATCAGCACTCTGGCGGCCTTATACCCGTCGAGTTCGTCGTGGTAGACCCGCCAGAGCACATTCTCGACCCGATCCCAGCCGTAGCCGAGGTTCATGACGCCCTGCGGAGCCATGACGGCCTCCCAGGAATCGCTGCCGGTGGTGATGGCGCTTTTCGGTTCCCTGCCCCAGAAATGCGTAATGGAGTTTCCCAGAAATACCGCCCGGGGCGGTTTGGCTTTGATCTGCGCCAGGATGGACTGATGCCGGGCGTCCCAGTCGTAGATATTGGCGTCACGGTACTGGATACACGGTTTCATCGTATCGTACGGGCCGGTCGGTTCGTTCAGGATGGTGCGGAGGCTGCGCTCATAGGCATCGGCATACTGCTGCATGCCGAGGTCCGAGGGGTGCGTGCCGTCCACCATCGCGTCCTGATCCAGCGCGATCTCCGAAAACGGCAGCAGATACAGCCGGTCGATGCCCTCGGCCTTCAGCTGGGCGAACGTCTGCCGCAGCAGTTCGTTGGCTTCGGTGTAGTATTTTTTTCGGACGGGGCTGATGCCGCCTTCCGTATACCCGGCGTGTTCGACCAGCAGGATGGGCGTTGCGGGCCGTTTCTGCCGCAGCAGCCGCACGGCCTCCACATACCGCTTCCGGATTTCCTCCGCGGGTATGTTGACCGTCGAGATCAGGTTCGGCAGGCAGTCGATGACGAACACTTTGGCGTCGATCTCCGGCAGAAAGCCGACCATCTCCGGCTCCATGCGGCCGTTGCCCGAAAAGCCGAGGTTGATGACCGGCCGGTCGAGTTTTCGACCGAGAATGGCGGTCCAGGCCATGCCCGGACGGGATGCGCAGGCCCCCTGCGCGATGGAAGTGCCGTAAATCACCACCGGCTTGTCCATCCGGACTGGCAGCGGGCTGAAGGCCACTCCTTTCGGCACGCCGATCCGCAGCCATTTGACACCGTTGTAGAGGGGGAGATACAGCCGGTATTCGCGGCCTTTCTGGTGATACCGATCATTGGCTTCCAAATCCGGAAACCGGTAGCGGACGGTATCGCCAAAGCTATATTTTCCGGCACACCACCGCCAGTCCCCGTCGGCGTTCAGGGCGTAGAGATCCACCCCGCTGACCCCGGTAGCCGGCATATGCGGCATGGCGTGGTTGCCCGTGGTGCCATACTCGACCACCACCTGATCGGTCGTGGCCCGAAACCGGATCATCAGACCGGCGCCCTGCCGCGACAGCCGCCAGACCACATCCCGCACCTTGCCCTCGGCCCGGCCCGGCAGCCGGTCATACGGCAGTTTGCGTTCTTTCGGCCAGGCCTGCCCCTCGATCACCGGCTCCGGATGTTCGGCCGGGTTCCACCAGCTCAGCTCCACGGGCGGGGTCTGGGCCAGAAGGGGGAGATTCAGTAAGAGAAAGCAAAGGCGGATCAGGTTGTTTTTCATAACGGTTCAGGAATTTTAACCACCCCCCTACCCCCTCCTTACCAAGGAGGGGAGTGCGCTGCCCGGTTAGTTCCCCTTGAAGGGCTGGGGTTATATCACCCCCTCCTTGGTAAGGAGGGGGCCGGGGGGTGGTTTACTTATCTCTCAAACATCACCCAGTCCAGCTGGAACAGTTCCTTCCGGCCGGCGTCGGGGTTCACGAACACGAAATACAGGTCGTGCAGCCCGGCCGTCGGTTTCACCGGGGCCGCCCGGTCCATCCAGCCGTCGGCGGCTTCGGTGACCGGACCCGCCGGAATGTCCAGCGAACTGACGACCGGCCCCTGCGGGCTGTCGAGGTGGACCTCCAGCCGGCCGCCTTCCCCCTGCGGCCGCACCCGGAACCGGAGATGGGCGACCTGCGTCAGATCGAGCTGACCGAATTTGACGAAACCGCCCGGCAACAGCCGGCGGATGTAGGACACGAAGCCGGTATTGGCGGTGGCGATCACCACGCCCACCCGGCCCTCGTCGTAATCCTCCATCTCCAGTTTCGGATACCGCAGCACGAGGTGGCGGCTGGTCGTCAGGGGTTCGATGCCGAGCGCGCCTTTGTCCCGGTAGCTCGCCATGAGCACGTAGGCGCCCCCGTTGCCCTTTCCTTCGTGATCGGTCAGCGGCAGTTTCCCCTTCAGGGGAAGCTGCACCGGCTGCTCGCTCATCGACAGGATGTAGCGCACCATTTCCTGGGCTTCCTGTACGGGCAGGTCGGGGTGGGCCGACATCTGGTAGGTGCCCCAGACTCCGCTGCCGCCTTTGATCACTTTCTGCGCCAGCTGATCGACCGCCCCGGTTTTGCCCTTATAGCGGTTCGATATGGCTTTCAGGCTCGGACCGATGGAGGCCGTTTCCACCGCGTGGCAGGCCTTGCAGTCCGACCCTTTGAACAGCTTTTCCCCCTGGACGTGCTGCACCACCGCCCCCGAGCCGCCGGCCAGCGCACTCGCCAGGTCGTTGCCGTGTTCGAGGTAGGTGAACGAAACCGCCGTCCGGGCCGGGTCGATGGTGCCGTCCTCCGGGTCGGTGATCCGTACCTGATAGTCGAGGCTGCCCTTGTCCCAGTAAAAGGTCCGGTTGGCGCTGGTGCTGAGCTGCACCGTCGGGGGGGTATTGCCCACTTTCACCTGGATGGTGGCGATGCCTTCCCCGCCCTGCGGATCGCCGGCCGTCAGGGTGACGTTGTAGACGCCCGGTTTGGTGAAGGTATGCACCACGTCTTTTCCGCTGACTTTTTGATTGCCGATCTGCCAGGCAAACGTCAGCGCGTCGCCGGGATCGTAGTCTCTGGAGCGGGCGGCCGAGAGCGTCACCTTCAGCGGGGCGGCCCCGTAGACCTTATCCACCTGAATATCGGCGATGGGGTTGCGGTTACCCTCGGCGTATTCGATCCGGATCAGCCCGGCGTCGGTATTTTTGGCGAACCAGTTGGTACCATAGGCGAGCAGGTAGATGGAGCCGTCCTGGTTGAACTGCATATCGATCGGGGCGACCGGCTTCAGGTGGCTCAGGAACGGCTCCATGCCGACATAATTGCCGTCTTTGTCGAGCGTAACGGCCATGATCCACCGGCGGATCCATTCGAAAATGAACAGTTTACCGTCGTAATAGGCGGGCAGGCGGTATTTAGCCCCTTCGAACCGGTCGCGGTAATAAACCGGCCCGGCCATGGCGCTGGCGCCCCCTCTCCCGACCAGCGGAAACCGTTTGGATGCCTGTTTGCCGTACCAGATCATGGCCGGCTGGGCAGGCGGCAGTTCTTTGACGCCGGTATTGTGCGGGGAGTTGTTGACCGGGCGCTGCGGGTCCTGCTTCGGTCCCTCCTGTTTGGTGGCGAAGTCGTATTTCGGAAAGCCTTCGTTGTTGCCCAGAAAATACGGATACCCGAAAAAGCCGGGCTTCCGGGCCTGGTTGATCTCGTCGTAGTTCATCACCCCCTCCAGCGACGGCACTTCCGAATCCGGCCCGACATCACCCCAGTAGACATAGTTCGTCTTCGGATCGACCGACACCCGGAAAGGGTTGCGGACGCCCATCACGTAGATTTCCGGCCGTCCTTTGGAACCGTCTTTCGGAAACAGGTTGCCGTCCGGGATGGTGTAGCTGCCGTCGGGTTCGGGTTTGATACGCAGGATTTTACCGCGCAGGTCGTTGCTGTTGGCCGTCGAAGCCTGATCGTCGGAGAGTTCGCGGCCGGGCCGTTCGTCGGTGGGATTGTGGCCTTCGATTTCCTCGGCGTTGGTATTGTCGCCGGTCGAGAGATAGAGCAGGCCGTCGGGGCCGAAGGTAAGGTAGCCCGCCGAGTGGCAGCAGTATTTTCGCTGGGTTTTCACTTCCAGCAGCACTTTTTTCGAGGCTTCGACCAGCCGGTCGCCCTGGAGTTCATACCGGACCAGCTGGCTCACCCAGCGGTCACCGCCCACGCCGTAGTAGAAATACACCCAGTGGTTGGTTCTGAAATCCGGGTCGGCGGCCACGCCCAGCAGCCCGTCCTCGATCCCGCTGAACACGTTGAACTTCGCGATGGTTTTCACCTCCTTCGACGAGGCTTCGTAGAGCCTGACCCCGCCCTTCCGCTCGACGATCAGCACGTCGTTGTTGGGCAGGATGGCCATCTCCATCGGCTCGTCCAGCCCCTGCACCAGCATCATGGGCGTAAACCGGCTGCTGTCGGGCGGGGTGTCGGCCGGCGTCCCGAAGCGGACCCGAACGTGATTTCGCTCGGCCGTAAAGGCGAACGAGAAGGCCGTAATCAATAAAATGGAAGGAAAGAGTTTCATAGGGTTAGTCAGGGTTAGGCCGCGGGCCAGTGGGTTTCGATGCCGAGCGACCGGATGCGTCGCTGAAAGTCGTCCAGCAGGGGTTTCTGTTCGCGCACCGCCCGCGGAATGACCTTTTTCTCAAGGGCATAAGCCGCCAGCAGTCCCACCGACTCGCCGATGCTCCACTCGACGGGATGCAGGCGGTAACAGCCGTTGGTGATGTGGGTGGTGCCGATGTTCTTGCAGGCCGGCAGCAGGTTCTCCATGCGCCGGGGCAGCAGCGCCCCCAGCGGAATCTGGAACGGCAGCGACGGGAAGTCGATGTAGTTGTTGCCGCGGCTGCTCGGGTGCAGGTCGATGTGGTAATAACCGACGCCGACGCTGTCGTAAAAGTCGGCCGCGCGGGTTTCGGCCTTCCCGGTGATCCGGGCGCGGTTGGCCGCCCCGACGTGTTCTTCCAGCACTGTGAACAGTGCCCGGATGCGCCGGGATTCGCGCACGTACGGGTATTTCGCCAGGCCGTCATCGGTGCCCATGATGTCGGGGCGCAGGCGCAGGCCGGGCCAGCCCTGCCCGCCGTCCGGGCGGGGTGCTTCGGTTTGCAGCCAGTAAAGCAGGGAAAGGCTCAGCTGCTTTCCGCCGTCGACGTGCTTTTTGAACTCCTTCTCGCTCACGCCCACCAGGTTCCCCAGAGAATAATCGTTCTGGGGCCAGTTGACGCTGGTGATGTCACCGGGGAAGAAGCCGGGCTGGAAGTTGGCCCGGCTGATGATCCGGCGATAGTTCCAAAGGTTGAGTTTATCCCCCAGCGAGATGCCTTCGGGATGAAAACCGAGCGCCTTCGGAACCAGCGTCGAGGGCGTCGGATACATCAGGTCGAGCAGGCGGCCCGACCAGGCCGGGGTCATTTTCGGGGTAAAATTCCGCCAGAAATCGTAGTCCTTCGGCTTGTCGATCACGTGGTTGGCGCCCGGGATGTAGTCCATGGCGAAGCAGACCGTAAACGCCTGCTGGTTGTCGGGGTCGGCCTTTTCGGGAGCGTGCAGTTCTCGGGTTTCCTGCCGCGACTCGGTGCCGGTGACGAACTCCGTGCCGGTCAGGGGCAGCAGGTCGCCCAGTTCGGTCGCATCGGCAAAATAAGGCGCCGACAGCACGACTTCCCGCCCACTGCGCAGGTCCAGTGCCTTCAGGGCGCGGACCCGGTCGCCGGTCACGTCCGCACCGGTGATTTTATGCTCCAGCAGTAGGGTCAGTTTGCCCGCGCTGAGGTAAGGGGCGAGCAGGGCGTTCAGCACCGCCAGGGCTGCGCGGGGCTCGTGGCAAAGCCGGGAAACCGACCCGTTGCCGGGGTTGAGCTGATCCGTTTTGGCGGATTCGACGAGCGGGTAAGCCCGGATATAATGATCCCGCACGGCCGTCCGGAACCCCCGGTACATCCGCGTAGCCCCGTGGGTTTCGATCCATTGATGTTCATCGGGCGGCACGCCCTGCTGGGTGATTTGCCCGCCGATCCAGTCGGTTTCTTCCGTCAGGATGACCGTCAGGCCGCTGCGCAGGGCCGCCAGTGCTGCGGCCACCCCGCCCAGCCCGCCCCCGGCAATGACCAGGTCGGCGGCCCGGTCGTCGCGGGTCCGGGAGGTTACCCGTCGTTCGGTAGTTCCCTGTGCGGAAGCCGGACCGCTCAGCCCGACGGCCGCAGCCCCGGTGCCGATGGTCAGGTTTTCAATAAAATGTCTTCGGTTCATAGGATTCAGGACCCGGAGCCGCTCCGGTTCGTCTTATAGCCGTCGAGGCCATAAAACAGAATGTAAATATAACAAAGCATGGGCAGGCTGAACGCTACGGCCCAGCCCGAAAGGTCGATCAGGACGCCCTGAAAATAAGACACCACCGCCCCGCCGGCAATGGCCGTCGACAGCAGGCCCGACGCCCGGGTGGTGTACCGGCCCAGTCCGCTGACGGACAGTGAAAAGATAATGGCGAACATGACGGAATTGAACAGCCCCACGGCAATCAGAGACCAGACGGCGACGTAACCGGCCGTGCCGACCGAGACTCCGATCAACAGGAAAGCCGCTGCGGCACAGAAAGCCAGCGCGTTCTGTGGCCGGATGCGCTGGAGCAGCCAGGCCCCCGCCAGCCGGCCGACGAGCATCCCGCCCCAGTAAAAGGAAACGAACCCGTTGGCTTCCGACTCCGGGATGGCGAGCGTATCGGCGATGTAATTGGTCAGAAAGGTGCCGACGGTTACCTCCGCCCCCACGTAGAAAAAAATACCGCCGATGCCGAACCGCAGATTCCGGAACCCGAACATACTCCGGGGTTCCGCTTCGGTTGAATCCGGTTTGGCCGGCCCGACGGCGGGAAGCCGGAGCCGCCCCACCGCCAGCGCAATGACCAGGAGCAGGGCCGCAATGCCGAGATAGGGATACCGGACAGCCTCGCTTCCGGCCTGCGCCTGCCGGAGCGGGCCGAGAAGAAACCAGGCGCCGAAGACCGGGGCCGTGGTGGTGCCGACCGACCCTACCCCCTGAATGAGCGTCAGCCGGGAGGAGGCCGTGCGGGCCGGGCCAAGAACGGTGATGTAGGGATTGGCGGCCACCTGAAGCAGCACGATGCCGACGGCGAGAATGAACAGGGCGGCCAGAAACAGGGAATATTCGTGAAGCAGGGAGGCCGGATAAAACAACAGCGCCCCCACGGCCGCCATCCCGAAACCGGCCACCATCCCGCGTTTATAGCCGGTTTTCCCGACGATCCTTCCCGCCGGAACCGACATGAGTCCGTAGGTCAGGAAGAAATAAAACTGCACCAGCGACGACTGGGCGTAGCTGAGACTGAACCCCTTTTTGAAAAACGGCACCAGCGTATCGTTCAGGCAGGTGATGAAACCCATCATGAAATACAGCACCGACAGCGAAATCAGGGCCGGGGTGTAGGAGCGGCTTTCCGGATCGGCGGTGGCCGGAAGACCGGCCGTTCGGGCGGGGAGGTGGGCCATAGGGTCAGAGAGGAAGAACCGGGGTGGGCTGCCGGTCTGCGATGGCCTCCAGGGTTTTCCAGCACTGGTACAGCCCGCGCGGAATGTGGAAACAGCCTTTCCATTTCCCGCCTTTCAGGGGCAGCAGCACCTCCCCCTGCCGGTTGAGGTACCCGTACCATTCCCCGTGGACCGGGTCGGGAAAATGGTCCCATGTATACCGGTGTACCTTTTCAAACCAGGTCAGGCAGCGTGCGTCGCCGGTATGCAGGTAACCCTTCAGGAGGCTGACGATGGTTTCGATGTGAACCCACCACAGCTTCTGATCCCATTCCAGTTGCTGGGGCGGGTTTCCCCGGCAGTCGAGGAAGTAGAAAATACCGCCGTATTTCGGGTCCCAGCCGAATTCGAGGGTGTTGATCGTAATGTCGACGGCCTTTCGGATCGTGGCCTGGTCGGACGAGCGCCCGGCGAGGTCCATGATGAACCACATGGCTTCCAGGCCGTGTCCCGGATTGACCAGCCGCCCTTCGAACGAATCGGAAAAGGAGCCGTCCGGCCCCACGTTTTCCGAAACGAGGCCGAGTTCCGGCCGGTAAAAGACGTCCATAACCGTCCGGATGCCGCTGGAGATGGTCCCCTGCACCAGTTCCGGCTCCAGCAGGGGCTCCATTTCCAGCACGAGGTTGCAGAGAATCATCGGCAGGGCGAAGCTTTGCAGCGGGCGGGTATCCGGGTAGACTTTCGAGTAACGCCCCTTGGGATTTTCGCGCCGGCGAAGAATGTTCAGGAAGGTATCGACGGCCAGATCGGCGTACGGCTTGTGCCGGGTCGCCAGATACAACTGCCCGAAGGCCATGGCCGCGAAGCAGTCGGAGAAGATATTATAAGGCTGTACCAGCGGCCGGCCCTCGCGGGTAAGGGCAAAATACCAGTTGCCCTCCGCGTCCCGGCCATGCTTCCGGAGAAATTCCGCGCCCTGAACCGCAAAATCGAGCCATTCCGGTTTCTTTTCAACCCGGTTGTACAGCATCGAGAACGTCCAGACCTGACGACACTGAAGCCAGACGAACTTATCGGTATCATACACCCGACCGGCGGTATCCAGACACGTCAGAAAACCCCCGAAGGCCGGATCAGCCGAGTGATCGAGCCAGAAGGGAACGACGTCCTCCAGCAGGTTGTCGCGATATAGATTCAAATAATCACCCAAATGCATGCCTGATCGATATGCCAAAATCAAAGACCTCTACAAATTGTTAGCTTCCGGTAAGCTGGAAATCACCTGACTTAATATTTATTTTTATAAAGAAGAAGCCAATTTAGCAAACTTATTAAAAAGCCTTCTAAAATAAGTCTTTAAAATTATTAACTGTCCGAAAGGGTTCCTTTCACTGCGAACGGTGCGTGCAGACGTATTACTTAGTTTTCATAGTTTAATCCGGCTGGTTAAACCGGCCGGATGCCGGCCTCAGGAATTGTCTTATTCGGACATGGCGGAAAGTTCTTCGAACAGAAAACCGGCTATGCGGTGACTCTACATATAATAGCTGAACAAAAACAAAATCACGCTATCAGCCTTATAATTACCTTATTATAAAATTACCACCAATTATAACCACCGTGTTTCCTGCTTTTTACTACCAAATTATTGAGAAATAGAATGATTAAAAATTAGACGATTCCGGTACCGAATAATCAGATTTCAAGGCCGCTCCCTCGTAAAATTTACTCATCTCCTTTCCAAAAGGTTAGTTTAGTCAACCCTTATACGTTGACCTTGCAAGATGATCAGGCTTTTGAATCTTCTGTCCTTTGTTCTGATGAGTTTTGGGATCCGGGACTACCTGCTGGGATCCGCCTGGTGGCGGTCATCCGTTCACCACGGCCTGACCGATCCGCTGTCGACCCTGGTCGGCATGATAATTGGTGGAATCATTACCGTTGGTGTGATGAATCTGGTTGGAGATGCCGTTGACCGGAAAAAGGTCCAATAAGGAAGCCATACATTTGGTAGCCTGCACAGACCCGGCATTTTGTCGGGTCTTGTCTTTGGGGGAATCGACTCTTCCCTTCCCCTCCCTGGACGGTTGACCGCCGGAAGTTTCACCCCAAAAATTTATTCCCGATACCCGTTAAACCTCCGGCGAAAGGGACTGTCAAACGCTCATTTGTAACCGATTAAGAGAAAATGTTTCGTTTTTGATACCATTTCGTCGGCTACGGTTTAGACTGCAACCATTTCCAATTAACTATTACATGCAATGACCAACAAATTCCCGGGTTTCCTCCGTCTGCCATCCTTAACCTATTTCGTGCCGATCATGGAAGTGGTCTGGCTGGAGGCAAAAGGCAACTACACCCTGGTACATCTTGAAAACGACAGGGAGGTGCTGACCGCCAAAACACTGGGGGTCTGGCAGCATTAGCTGACTACCTTCATCCGACTGAGCAAAGGTGCGCTTATCAATCGTGAACACATTGCGGAATTGCGGCAGGAATCTGCCAAAAAAGTGGAGATTGTTCTGACCAACGGCCTGGTGCTTGGCGTGGCCCGACGCCGGATTGCTCCGGTTCTTGAGGCTCTGAAATCCGAGCCTATGCTGATGCTGTAAAACGGTAAAGGCCGGATCGGAATTCAGACCGATCCGGCCCGTCCGGAGACCTCCCGCTGCCGATCGTCTCTCCGGTTCAGGCCGACGCTATCAATTGATTTCCCGCTTCAGCAGAATCTGATTGGCCCCCGCCTGGCGGCACATCGCTTCCCATTCCGGATCATCCAGACTGGTGCAGACTACCGTATCTATTGTCTGGTAGACGGGGTGGTCACGCAGGGTTTCCAGCACTTCCAGCCCCCGGTGATCCGGCAGGTCGATGTCCAGCAAAAGGAGCTGGGGCATCACCGCCTGCTGATCCAGATAATACCAGAGTTCCGAAGCGCCCGGCAGGCAGACAAACTGGAAGCCGTTCCGCCTGTTGTCGGCGGGCACCCTATCGGCCAGACAGTTGCGCAGGTCCCGGCCAACGAACAGAATATTGTAATGATTTGTATTCATCCTTTGTAATGGTTGGAATACAAAATTACGCACCATGTCTGGTAAACCCGGTTATAGGGCCGTTAAAGTTGCCGATAAGTCGATTAAAAACAAGTTAAATTTTTTGTCTGCTAAATAAAAACGGGATTTCATCCTTCCAAAGTCGGGCTCAGGCTAAATGAGCCGGAAGCGGCAGGCCGGCACTCGTTGCGTCGGGTTGAGGCTGATCCCGGACCGTCCGAACCGGAATCACCCCCGACCAGATCGGCAGGGCCAGGTCCTCCGGCTCGTCGTTGGGGCCGCCCGTCCGGACTTTGGCCGAGGCTTCCTCCAGCGGGAAGGCCAGCACCGTCGTTTTCCGGACCTCGCTTTCGGTTTCCGGCCGCAGGCACTCCCAGCGGCCCGGCACCAGCTGATCCGTGATGCGGGCCAGCGCCTTCACCTTCTCCTCCCCGTTTTCCACCTTCTCCGCCCGCGCAAAAACCACCACCGAACGGTAATTGACCGAGTGGCTGAAACCGCTTTTAGCCAGCACCAGCCCGTCCACCAGCGTCACCGTGAGGCAAACCGGCCCGCCGTTTTCGAGTTCCCGGATGAAGTGGCTGCCCACCGATCCGTGAATGAACAGCCGGTTTCCCTCCCGCCCGTACGCGGTCGGAATAGCCCGGGGTTCGCCGTCGGAAACATAACTGACCGTACAGAAAAGCCCTTCGTCCAGAATGGCATGGATGGTTTCTTCGTCGTAAACGGCTCTTTTTGCCAGGCGGCTGGGGGTAGTACGGGGTGTTTTCATCTTCGGATTTCATTGATTTTGACCGGACAAAATTGCTCCTTTACCGGCGCATCCCAATCATCCGGTTTTTGGAAAACAGATAGTCCGGTTATGATTCCCTTCAAGACACTGATTACCCTCGACCGCTCGTCGGCCCAGCCGGTTTTCCTGCAACTGGCCGAGCAACTGGGCCGGATGGTCCGGGAGGGCGTGCTCGAACCCGGATGGAAACTGCCCGGGACGCGCCGGCTGGCCCAGCTGCTCGACCTGCACCGGCGCACCGTCGTGGCCGCCTACGACGAACTGCTGGCCCAGGGCTGGCTGGAAGCGCGGCCCGGCAGCGGCACCTACATCCCCGATCATCTTCCCCAGCCGCTTCCCCAGGCCCTGACGCCCGGAGAAGCCCCACCGGACCCCGGCCGCCGGCCCGGTTATCTGTTTTCCCGGCCGGACCATATCCAGATGCCGGTATTATCGCCCGATACCCCGCTCCGGCTCGACGACGGTTTCCCCGACATCCGGCTGGCACCGATGGACGAACTCGCCCGCGCCTACCGAAGTTACTTCCGATGGGGAAAACCGCAGCGGCATTTCGGGTATGCGGACACCCGGGGGCATCCCCTCCTGCAGGCCGAACTTTCGGCCTACCTGAACGAAACCCGGGCGCTGCGCACGACGCCCGAAAATATTCTGATTACCCGGGGCAGCATCATGGGCATCCACCTGAGCAGCCTCTTGCTGCTCCGTCCAGGCGATACGGTCGTGGTGGGAGAAACCAACTGGGCCGGCGCCGACATGAATTTCCGGCAGGCCGGTGCAGTGGTGCAGACAGTGCCGGTCGACGGGTTCGGGCTGGATGTCGACGCCCTGGCCGACTGGTGTCGCCGGCGGCCCGTCCGGCTGGTCTACCTCACCCCTCACCACCACTACCCTACCACTGTGACCCTCCGGGCCGACCGGCGGCTTCAGCTCCTGCAGCTGAGCCGGGAATACGGTTTTGCCGTCATCGAGGATGACTATGATTTCGATTTTCACTACCTCGGCCGGCCTATTCTGCCGCTGGCGAGCGCCGACCGGCACGGAATGGTGATCCACGTCGGCTCCCTGTCCAAATCCATCGCTCCGGCCTTCCGGATCGGCTATGTGGCGGCTCCGGTCGAGGTGATCGACGAACTGGCCCGGCTGCGCCGGATCATCGACCGGCAGGGCGACCCCATGCTGGAATTTGCCGTCGGGCAGCTCTTCCGGAACGGCGACATCCGACGGCATCTGAAAAAATCCCTGAAAACCTACCAGACCCGGCGGGATCATTTCTGCCGCCTGCTGACGAGCGAACTGGCCGGGGCGGTGGAGTTCACCAGACCGGACGGCGGGCTGGCCGTCTGGACCCGGTTCGACCCGGCCATCGACCTGCCGCTGCTGGCGCGACAGGCCCGGCAGGAGGGCCTGTTCTTTTCCGACGGAACCCAGCACGATCTGCCCGGCCGCCGGCTGAACGGCACCCGGCTGGGCTTTGCCTCCAGCACCGAAGAAGAACTCGAAAAAAGTGTGGCGATCCTGCACCGACTCCTCGGTCGGACCGGCGCCGTTCCGGCCGGAATCCGCGCTAAGAAAACTTCTGAAATAAAGGAGATAAATCCTGTTCAACTAAAAACGGCCGTAGACTAAACAGACAAAAAAGTCAGCGGATAAGGGTTGACTTTCGCAGGGATTCGCTTTATATTTATCTGAAAATCTGGAACAAACATCTATGCTGATTTTACGACAGGGAGGAAATAGTCTGCTTCTTGACGTACTGGACTATCAGGAAGCGGAAGCCGCTGATACGCTCGCCAGCAATGAGCTTCTGGTAAGCATCGAACTTCGGTCCCGGGGTCGGTCCTCGCTGATCACGGCGGTGCTTCTCTCCACCTTTGAACTTTCTTCCATTGCCGACTGGCTGGAGGTCGTTGCCTCCGGGACCGGCTGCGATCCCATCCGGCTGGCCACCCCTGATCTTCACTTCGACGTCGTCCGGCAGCCGGGCAACCTCTACCACCTGAGCATTTATATGGAGGGCAATGCGGCTCCCCAGTGGAACGGCGACCATTTCGTGGCCGAACCGTTTACGATCCGGTTCGAGGTGGACTCCATCCAGCTCCGGAATGCCGCCCGCGAATTGCGTCTCCTCCACTTCCGGTTCCCGACTCAGGCCGGACGTCCGCTCGATCGGCAGCTTCACTGAACGTTGGTACCATTAAAAAAGATGTTGCCTTTCTGTTGAACCCTGAATCAACAAATTCGCTGAAAAACATTAAATTAGGTGCGTATACTATACGTCCGGAGAAGTGGCCGGTTTGTAGAAGCAGGCTTCGACACGCGTATACAAAATGGCCCTGGAAGCGAATGCAGGCCGGTTGGCCGCTGGCCCTTTTGCCTTCGGTCGATCCGGAAAACCGTCTGACTGCCCGATGGAGGCCGTCGTAAGATTAAACAAAACCCTGGTAAACCCATGAAAACCCTGAAATTCGGAGCGGCCGCACTGCTGCTGACCCTCGGCACCGCCTTTACGGTTCTGCACCACGGCTGGTCCAACTACGACCAGAATATCGTTCTGGATTATACCGGGACCATCGAGTCCTCCAAATACGAAAACCCCCATGCCACCGCCCGCCTGAAGGACAAGGACAAGACCTGGACGGTCGTGCTGGCCCCCACCACCCGTATGCAGGACCGGGGCGTCACGCCCGAGATGATCAGGGCCGGGGCGTCGGTCCGCGTGGTGGGCTATCCGCACAAGCAGATCAAGGATGAAATGCGGGTGGAACGCATCTTCATCGACGGCCAGAAATACGAACTGCGCTGATGGAGGAAGGGCTGGCCTGGCTGGAAAAAACCGCCTGGGCGGTGGCGATCCGGCAGTCGGACTGGCTCTATCCCTGGCTGGAAATCATTCACATTCTGGGCATCGTACTGCTGGTCGGCACCGCCCTCCTGTTCGACCTGCGGCTGCTGGGGTATGCCCGCCCGTTGCCGGTCACGGGGCTGGCCCGCTACCTGCTGCCCTGGTCACGGCGGGGGCTGGCCCTGGTCATTCCCACCGGGCTGCTGCTGTTCACCACCAATGCCGTGGAACTGGGCCGCAACCCGACCTTCTGGCTGAAAATGAGTCTGCTGGTCATTGCCGGACTCAACGTGGCGGTTTTTCACCGGCGTACGTTCCGGTCGGTTTCCGCCTGGCCCGACCATCCCACCCCGTTGGCGGCCCGGCTGGCGGCCGTCTGTTCCATTCTGGTCTGGGTGGCTCTCAT
Organism: Larkinella soli; assembly: GCF_003703975.1. Classification (GTDB taxonomy): domain Bacteria; phylum Bacteroidota; class Bacteroidia; order Cytophagales; family Spirosomataceae; genus Larkinella; species Larkinella soli. The sequence goes on from NZ_QTJY01000002.1 coordinate 389,498, forward strand.
CGCCTGCGGGCGGCTGCTCGCCTACTGAAACCGCTCAGGACTTCCGGCCGGTCATCAGCCCGGGCGAATCCATCGGCAAGCTGCGGATGCGAACGCCGGTGAGGGCAAAAACCGCATTGCTGAAAGCCGGGGCCAGCGCCGGCACCCCCGGTTCGCCGGCGCCGGAGGGCGGTTCGTCACTGTCGATCAGATGCACTTCAATCTCCGGTGCTTCGTGCATCCGGATCATCCGGTAATCGTGGAAATTGCTCTGCTGCACCCGGCCCTCCTGGAGCCGGATTCCGCCGTACCATACCGCCTGCAATCCCCAGATAATGCCGCCTTCGACCTGTCCCTTCACCAGCGAGGGGTTGATGACCATGCCGCAGTCGATGACGGCCACTACCTTTTTCACCCGCAGATTCTCCCCCGCCCGCTCGACCTGCACGACCTGGGCGCAATAGTTCGTGACGGCGACGCCCATGCCCCGGGCTGGATGGCTCCCCAAAGGAAGCCAGCCGGATACTTCCGCCACCCGTTCGAGCAGCCGGCGGGTTTTGCGCCGGTCATATTCGGCCTTCGCCAGCCAGTCGGCCGGGTTAGCCTGGCCCTCCGGTACAACCGGCGGTTCGGCGAGCAGTTCGAGCCGGAAAGCCAGCGGGTCCCTGCCGAGCGAGTGGGCCATTTCATCGACGAAACACTCCCGGGCGAAGGTCTCCCGGTGGGAGCCCACACTCCGCCAGGACCCGGTCTGCAGGGGCGACGGCAGCAGAACCGCCCGCATCCGGGCGGCCGGAATACCGTAGCGGTAAGGATTCCAGGACCAGCCCGCAAAAAAGTCGAAGGTGAATCGCCGGAGGTCCCAGGCCCGGATTTTCCCGGCGGCATCGAGGGCCACGCGGTGGTGATCCCGCTCGGCCGCGTGGTAATAGTCGTGCCGGATTTCATCCTCCCGCGTCCAGGTCACCTTGACCGGTTTACCGACCTCCTTCGAAATCAGGGCCGCTTCCACGACGAAATCGGCCTCCCACCGCCGGCCGAACGCGCCCCCCGACGGCAGGATATGCACCCGAACCTGATCGGTCGGTCGGTTCAGGACGGCAGCCACCTCCCCGGCCACCCGGCGGCCGTACTGATGCCCCGCCCAGAGTTCGCAGGCGTCCGGCCGGACGTCGGCCACGGCGGTCAGCGGTTCCATCATGGCATGGGCCTGAAAACCCGTATCATACGTTCCTTCCACCACACGGCCGGCTTCCCCGAAAGCCCGGTCGACGGGCCCGTACTCGAAAACGGTTTTGCCGGTTTCCGTCCGGGCGGCCGAAAGCTGATCCTGAACCGTCTGGTCCGACACTCCGCCGAACGGCCCTCCCTCCCACTCGATCTTCAGTGCCTTTTTGCCCTGAAAGGCCGCCCAGGTGGAGGTAGCGACCACGGCCACGCCTTCGGCCACCGTGTAGGGATAGGTGGCCGTATCGCCCTCGAACGGGCTGAGCCTGATGTCTTTGCGCAGTCCGGAGATCCGAACCACGGCCACGACCCCGGGCATCCGTCGGGCCGCCGAATCGTCAACGCTTTTCAGCTTCCCCAGGAACACCGGGCAGCGTTCGACGGCCGCATGGAGCATTCCCGGAAGTTCGAGATCGAGGCCGTACCGGGCCTGCCCAAGAACGATGCTCCGGGTACGATGGTTAGCGACCGGCTTTCCGATGTAGCGATATTCCTTCGGGTCTTTCAGCGGGGCCGTGGCCGGGAGGTCAAGCCGCGCGGCCCGGTCGAGCAGGTCGGCGAAAGCCAGCCGGCGGCCGGTGGAACGGTCGATGACGAATCCGTTTTCGGTGTAGCAGCCGGCGGGTTGCGCGTTCCAGACCCCGGCGGCAGCGGTAATGAACAGCGCCCGAACCCGGGCGGCCGCTTCCCGCAGCGGTTTCCAGCACGCCCGGATAGAATTGCTGCCACCCGTTACGCCCTGAACGACATCGCCGAACTGCGGGTTATAATCCGCCTGAGCGACGGTCATCCGGCTCAGGTCGGCCCCGAGTTCGTCGGCAAAGACCATCGCCAGCCCCGTGCCGATGCCCTGGCCCATTTCCTGCTTGGGCAGATTGAAGATCACCGAGCCGTCCGGCCCGAACCGGACAAACAGGCTGGGCGAAAACCCGCCGGCAGGCGTACCCGGGCGAGCGGCCGAAACCGCAGCGGGCAGATCGACGGAAAGGGTTAGCCAGCCGCTCAGCAAAGCACTCATTTTCAAAAAGTCCCGGCGGTTTGGATTGGAATCGTTCGGACGCATCTTCAGAATTGTTTCAGGTACGATATTTTTCCGATCAGGTGCCGTTCCCGCTGGGGAACCCCGAAATCTGAAAAACTATACCCCTGGTTATAAATCAGATAGACGAAAGAAAGCGGTTTGAATTCCCAGGAAAACCGGATATTTCGGCCGCTCGTGGCCGTGTAGGTATTCCGCTGGTAAAAGCCGATCACCTGAAGACGCGGGTTCAGCGCCAGCCGGCATTCCAGGCTGTAAAGGCCGATGGTACGGGAAAACCGGTCGGCCCCGACGGCCCGAAACCGGCTGAGTTCACCGGCGGCCGTCACCGACACCTGCGGCACGGGCGATAGCCGGAGCTGGCCCTGGAGGTTCGCCATACGCCCGTCGTAATACCCACCGGTTTCGCCGATAAGCTGGTAAGCCACTTTTCCGGAAGGGTCATTGCCGAGGGCGAAGGCAAACCGCAGGTAGCGATAGGTCGTCGAAGCAAGTTTCAGGTTCAGGGGCCGGACATCTTCCGGGTCCAGACGCTGGAAAGCCGGTTTGGCAAACAGGCCGAAAAAGCCGCCGTTCTGAAACATGAACCAGACCGGACTCAGGATCACCTGCCCTTCCTGCAGCCGCCCGGTGGAAAGTTTGTGGTAGACTTCGACATACATCCCCGGGTCGAACTCCCGGATGCGGGCGGGGAGCCACCGCCCCCGGTTGACGGCGTAAAAGCCGGGCGTATGGGCCAGCACGTCGCTGCGGGACACAAACCCCATCTCCGGCGAAAAGCCCTTCGACACCACTGACTGCGTCAGCCAGGCCACCAGCTGGTTGGAGCGGTAATAGAACTGGCTGTAACCGGCAAAGCCCCGGCCCGTATGTCCTGCGGAAGCCGAAGCCACCGCCATGGCCTGGTAGGAAAGGGAATTATTGATACGAAAAAAACCGTCCACGGCACCCACGCCGTTTTGTCGGGCCTCCCCTGCCCCGGCCTGACGGTTTTTGAGCGTTATAAGCCCCCCGATCCGGTTCTGACTGCCGAGGTTCCGGGAATACCGCCCCACCATGAAGTCGGTCGCGGGGCCATCGTCGGCCGGGCGCTGCCGCATGAGGAGCCCTCCGAAGTTCTGCCGGGCCGACCGGTACACGAACCGCGCCCCGGCCGCAATGGGGATTGGGATGCCGGTCCCGTCCGGCCGGGTCGCCAGGCCGATGGTGCGGCTGAAGAACGGCCGGATCACCATGCTTCCGCCCCCAACCGTACCGGCATACCCGATGAAGTCGGGGGCCAGACCGGCTCCGAACAGGCTCGCATTCTCCAGAAAAAAGGCCCGCCGTTCCGGAAAAAACACCGACAGCCGGCTCAGGTTATTGACCTGCCGGTCGACGTCGGCCTGGGCAAAGTCGGTATGGAAGGTCAGGTCGAGGACGGCGTTCGGGTTGATGGCCCACTTCAGGTCGCCCCCGGTTTTCAGGCTCCGCCGAACCGACCCCGGGTGCTCCGGGCCGGAATCCCCGGCAAAGAGCAGATAGGGCTGAACCCGCAGGTTGGTCGAGGGCGGGGGCGGTTTCAGGCCGGTCAGCCGGCCGGCGTAGGCCATGCGGTTGGGCGAAAAGGCTCTCGGAAACGGCGACCATGCCGACAGCTCATTGATCGAACGACGATTACGAAAAAAATTAATTCCCCAGTCCGCCGTCGAATCGGTCGTGCGGGCATAGCGCAGGGTTTGCCAGGGAATCGCGATTTCGGCCACCCAGGCGGTGTCGGTCCGGCTGGTCCGCACTCGCCAGAGGGCGTCCCAGTCGAGGTCGGTCAGCACGTCGTCGAAGGCGATCAGGTCGCGCTGGGTGCCGAAGGGGTTGGTCAGAAAGGCCATGGCGTTCCGGCGGTCGTTGAAGCCGTCGAGCGACAGGCCGAAATAGTCATGCCCGCCGGGGTTGAAATCCCGTCTGAAATCCGGAGCGCGAAGCCCCCGGGAGCCGAGCGAGTCGTAGTTGATCGCTGCGATATACAGATACTTCCGGTTGAACAGGACCCGTACTTCCGTCGGTGAGCGGGGGCGGCCGCCCTGCACGGGGTCGATCTGCCGAAAGTCGGCGACCGGCCGGGCCTGCCGCCACTCCGTTTCGCTGAGAAGACCGTCGACGGTCAGATTCTTTTCGATGGCGACGGCCTGAACGGCTTTTTGAACGGAGTCCGGCCGGAAGGTGCGGGCCGTCGGCTGGCTGTGGACCGACGGTGCAATCATCAGAAGCAGAAGCAGCAAACCGGGGGTGGACTTCATAACGGCAGAGACGGGTTTCTCCAAAAATAGGACGCCCGAAAGCCGCCCTGCCGGGATTTTATCCCAACGCCCGCCACCGGCAACACTCTTCCGCAAACCCCTGACGAACCGCTTCCGGCCGCAGAAACCGCCGTTCGTCCGACGAAACGGTTGTTTGTCCCAAAACGGCTTCCGGCGGGCCGCTTTTCCCCGGAAACCCGCTACCTTGAAGGGATTTTTTTCCGCTGATCTTCACGGCTTATGATGCGCAGAACCTTACCGCGACCGGCGCTCCATGCGGTATTCTGGACGGTCTACTTCCTGTACTCCTGGCTGGGGCTGGGAAGTCTGAAGGCCGCCTACGACGGATGCCTTTTCGGCAACCCGTTCGAAACCGAACTGCTCTATTCGCTGGCCTATGTGCCCATGCTGGCCGGGGGGGTATATGTCACCCGCTACGGGCTGATCGAGCGGTTTCTGCTCCGGCAGCAATACCGGCTGTTCTTTGGTGGGCTGGCCCTGACGGTGGTGTCGGTGGCGGTCCTGTACCGCATCGTGACCTATTACTGGATTCAGCCGCTCCACCGGCCGGAACTGAACAACCTGCCGCTGTTTTTCTTTCCGACGCTGCTGGTTTCGGCCATCGACTTCAGCACCCAGCTCGGCGTGGCGGTGCTGCTGTACTTCGTCAGCCAGTGGTACCGCCAGCGGCAGATGGCCCAGCAACTGCTGCTCGACAAGCGCGAAGCCGAACTGGAACTGCTCAAATCCCAGGTGCAGCCCCATTTTATTTTCAATACGCTCAATAACATCTACGCGCTCTCGCTCCGGAATTCGCCCCAGACCTCGGAGATGATCTACCGGCTTTCGTCGCTGCTCGATTACATGCTTTATGACAGCCGGAACCAGCGCATCCCGCTGCAACACGAACTGGAATACATCGACAACTACATCCGTCTCCAGAAAATCCGGTACGGCGACCACCTGAACGTGAACGTCACCGTCGATCCGCTGCCCGACCGGCTCACTATCTCCCCCCTGCTGCTGCTGCCGTTCGTCGAAAACTGCTTCAAACACGGCCTGGGCGGGCGGCAGGCTGACCCCTGGATCGAGGTCCGGGTGCAAATGGAAGGACCGAATCTGGTGGTCCGGATCGCCAACAGCCGCACGGAGCCGCAGCCCTCCGGGAGCAAGTCGGGCATCGGCCTCCAGAACGTCCGGCGACGGCTCGATCTGCTGTACCGGGGCGCCCACACGCTCGACATCCGCCCCGAGGCCGACCGGTTTACCGTCTGCCTGACCCTTTCACTCGCGGCCCTGGAGGATTCCGCCGACCTTTCCGTCTCCACCGAGCCTGAAACCGAACCCGCCTATGAAGATGCGATGCCTGATCGTCGATGACGAACCGCTGGCCGCCGACCTGATCGCTTCCTACATGGAAAAAGTCCCGTATCTCGAACCGGTGGGCCTGTGTCACAGTGCCGAAGACGCTTTTCAACTCCTCCAGCGGAAGCCGGTGGACCTGCTGCTGCTCGACATCCAGATGCCCCGGCTCACCGGCCTCGACCTGCTCCGGACCCTGCCCCAGCAGCCGCAGGTCATCATCACGACGGCCTACCGCGAGTTTGCGCTCGACGGCTACGAACTGGACGTCGTGGATTTTCTGCTGAAACCCATTCTGTTCGAGCGGTTTCTGAAAGCCATCGGCAAAGCCTGGCAGCGTCGGCAGACGGAGACGATGCTTCCGGACAAGGAGGGCAAATCGCCCTCCCACCTTTACGTACGGGTCGACCGGGAGATGGTAAAGGTGCAGCTCGACGAAATCCTGTGGGTCGAGAGCATGAAGAACTACATCAAAATCCGGACGGCGGAACGTCAGCTGGTGACGTATTTGAAGATCAGCTCACTGGAAGAAAAACTGCCCCCCGACCGGTTTCTGCGGATTCATCGCTCCTTTCTGGTGGCCGTCGACCGGGTGCAGGCGTTCAACCCCACCGGCGTCCGGATCGGGCGGATGGAGCTTCCCATCGGCCGCAATTACAAAGGCGAGGTACTCCGCCGGCTCGAACAGCAGGGCGTTCCACAGTGAGCCGCATCGCTGCCGCCGGGGGTTTGGGGAAGGCCGACCACCCCCCGCCCCCCTCCTTACCAAGGAGGGGGTGGCTTCGCAGGTCTTAAAAATGGCAGCGCACTCCCCCTCCTGTTTTAGGAGGGGGCCGGGGGGTGGTCTGCGGGATAACAAAACGGGTACGAACCGGATGCCCTCCGTTGGATCCCGAAGTGACCGAAGACTCTCAGCCGTCACCACTAAACGACTTTTTACCGGCGCAGCAGCCGGACCTGGCGGCTTTTTTCCGGGGTGCTTACCTTCAATACCATCAGCCCCGTCGCCGGCGTTCTCAGGTCGAACCGCTGATATTCAACCTTTGCCGCTTTTTCCAGCCGACGGCTTTCAATCACCCGCCCCTGCAGATCGATCAGTTCGAAACGAAGCGGACGGCTTTCAGCGCCCTGCACTTCCACCTCCAGTTCCTCCCCGACCGGGTTTCCCCGCACGACCACATGGAAGTCAGCCACCGGGGCGGTGCCGATCCGGCCCGCCGGCGCACACGTAAAGGTTTTGGGCGCCCCTTTCAGGACGTAGGCACTGCCCGCGATCCGGGCGCCGACGGAGTGCGCCCGGCCGTCCCGGAAAGCGGAGGGAATGGGGAAGCTGTAACCGTGAACCCCGTTGCCTTTGCCGGCATCCTTCAGGTCCTGCCGGAATAGATCGGCTCTCACCTGACCCAGCACGGTGCTACCCTCGTAAAATTCAACGACCATGACCGTATTGGGTTTGTTGCGGTCCCATACCCAGCCCCGCAACCCTCCGCAGTCGGCTTTGTCGAGGTAGCCTTCAAAATTGCCGGTCACCGGGCCGGGCGGGGGCGGTGCGGCCGTTCCGACGGTCAGGCTGAGGGCCAGACTGGTGGTTTGCGGTTTAGTATCGGTGGCGGAATAGGTCAGGCTGAAGGGCCCGGTGACGCTCGGCGTTCCGCTGATGGTACGGGATAGGGCCGAAAAACTCAGCCCGCCCGGCAGGCCGGTCAGAGCATAGGTGAGCGGTCCGTCTTCGGGGTCGGTGAAGGCAGGAAGCACGGTCGAAAAGGCGACGCCCTGGGTCGCGGAAAGGGGGCCGGCCGCGGGGGCCGCCGGAGGAAGGTTGACGGGGGGCGGTGGCGGATTCCCGGAAGTGGGGCAGGTCACCGTTTTCGGAGAAAGTTTCAGGAGATAGGTGCTGCCCTGCACCCGCGCCCAGACGGTATGTGCCCGGCCGTCGCGCAGGCTCGCGGGCGTGTTCAGCAGAAAGCCGTGGACACCGTTTCCTTTCCCGGCATTTTTCAGGTCCTGCCGAAAGATATTGGCTTCCGTGGTTCCCTGCACCGTTGCCGATCCGGCCGTGGCTCCGTCCAGAAACTCCACCGTATAGCTGACGTTGGGTTTGTCCCGGTTCCAGACCCAGCCGTACAGGGAGTTACAGTCGGCCCGGTCGAGAAAGCCCTCGAAATTGCCGGTGACGGTCACCGGGCCGGGCGCAGAGACGGCAAGATTCAGCGAAACCGATGCGGAAACCAGCCCGTCCGTAGCTGCGTAAGCCACGGTAAATGAGCCGGTCTGGGAGGTGGTGCCCGAAAGCGTGCGGGTAGACGGAACGAAAGTCAGGCCGGGAGGAAGCCCGGTCACGGAATAGGTCAGGTAGTCGTTGTCGGCATCGGTAAACGCAGGCAGAACCGCCCTGAAGGTCTGGCCGGCCGTCGCACTCAGGGAGGAAACCGCCGGGGCGGCCGGGGCGCGGTTGGCGGTGGGATCTCCGGCCCTCAGCCGGTATACGGTCCCTTCATTGAAGGTCAGGACGTACAATTCGCCGTCGGCCCCCTGTCCGAACCCGACGGGATTGGCGAGAACCGGCGTCTGAAGCGTATTTTGCAGGCTGCCGGCTTCCCGGCGAAGCAGCCACAGCTTCCCCTGGGCGTAGTCGCCGTAGACGTACCAGCCCTGAAGGCCCGGAAACCGGCTTCCACGATAGACGAAACCGCCCACCACGGAACTGCTCTGCCCGCCGTTGTTGGAAAAGCCCGCATACTCCAGCAGGGGCATCGTAAAATTGGCGGCCGGCGCGCAACCCGTCGCCACGTAGGGATGAGATCCCTCATAACACCGCCAGCCGAAGTTCAGACCGGCCGGAAGCGAGCCGCTCGAGGCCGGGACGAAGTTCACCTCCTCGTAACCGTCCTGCCCGTTGTCGCCCAGCCAGAGGTCGCCGGTCTGACGGTCGAAGCCGGCGCGCCAGGGGTTCCGCAGGCCGGCGGCCCAGATTTCATCCGGGATGCTGTCGCCGGGAGTTTGATACGGGTTAGTGGCAGGAATCCGGTAGGGCGGGGCGACGTCGACGTCGATGCGCAGGATTTTGCCGTACGGTTTTTTCAGGTTCTGGGCGTTGCCGAGCGGGTCGCCCGTCTTTCCCCGGTCGCCGTTGCCGTCGTCGCCCAGAAAAATGTACAGAAAGCCGTCGGGACCGAACAGCAGGCGTCCGCCCCGGTGGCCGTTGTCCGGAAAGGGGATCGCCATGACCACCGACTCGCTCGCCGGGTCGGCCACGTTCGGATTGCCGGCATTGCGGGTGAAGCGCGACACGACCGAGTAGCCGTCACTGCGGGCGTAATAGACATATAGAAACCCGTTGCCCTGAAAATCCGGGTGAAACGCCATACTGAAGATACCGTTGAACTTCGTATCCCTCAGTTGGGAAGCCGGTATCTGAAGGAAGGGCGTCGAAAGGACGGTTCCCGACGACTCCAGAATCCTGATCCGTCCGCCGGCTTCCGCCACATACAGCCGGTCGGTTCCTCCGTGCGCCAGGTCGACCGGTGCCTGGAAACCGGAAGCCACCGGCTGCAACTGGAGTTTCGGTACCTGGGAAACGGCCGGACCGGCGAAAAGAGAGCAGGAAATAAAGAGGAAAACCCGGTAGAAACAGCACATAAAGACAGAGCTGGTTTTGCCGATAATTTACTAAGAATCTGAGGATTGACGAAATCAGACCGAACTTTTGACAAAAAATTCCAATCCATACCGCCGTCCGGGGCCGGGCAGTCAGGCCGCCCGGCCCCGGTAGAATACGTAGAAGACGAGCGGGAAGACCAGCAGCGTCAGCACGGTGGCGGTGATCAGCCCGCCGATGACCACGATGGCCAGCGGTTTGGAGGTTTCCGAACCGATGCCGGTCGCCACGGCCGCCGGGATCAGACCGATGGCGGCCATCATGGCGGTCATGACCACCGGCCGGACCCTCGACAGGACGCCCTGCAGGATAGAGTCGTTCAGCGACAGCCGGTTATGCAGGTTTTTCTTGAACACCGACACTAGAATGACCCCATTCTGAATGCAGATGCCGAAGAGGGCGATGAAACCGATCCCGGCCGAAATGCTGAAGTTGACGTGCGTAATGAGCAGGGCCGCAATGCCGCCGATCATGGCGAAGGGGACGTTGAGCAGCACCATGCCGGCATCCCGCACATTCCCGAACAGCACGAACAGAATCAGGAAGATGCCGAACAGGCTGACCGGGACGACCTGTTCCAGCCGTTGGGTGGCCCGCTGCTGGTTTTCGAAGTCGCCGGCCCATTTGATGGTGTAGCCCTGCGGCAGCTTGACGTGGGCATTCACCTTCTGCTGCGCTTCGGCCACGGTGCTGCCCATGTCACGACCCCGCACTGAGAACTTGACGGCCCCGTACCGCTGGTTGCCTTCGCGGTAGATCAGCACCGGGCCGGTCTGCGTGTACACTTTCGCAATCTCCTTGATGGGAATCTGGGTGCCGTTGCGGGTCGGCACCATCAGTTCGGCGATCTGGCTTTCATTGGACCGGAACGAGGGGATGTACCGGATGCGGAGGTCGAATTTACGTTCGCCTTCGTAGATTTCCGTAGCGGCTTTTCCGCCGATGGCCATTTCCACGACGGCCTCGGCTTCGGCCTTATCGACGCCGTAGAGCGCCAGTTTCTGCTCGTCCAGTTCGATGCGCAGTTCCGGCTGGCCGATGTTCCGGATCACACCCAGGTCCCGGATGCCGTCGACGGTCGCCAGTTGCTTCTCGACTTCCCGGGATTTGTTTTCCAGGGTATAGAGGTCGGGGCCGTAGATCTTCACCGCAATGGAACCTTTGACGCCCGAGACGGCCTCGGCCACATTGTCCATGATGGGCTGCGAAAAGCCGAAATCCACACCGGGGAAAACCTTCAGTTTCTCCTGCATCCGGTCGATGAGCTGCTCCTTGGTGATGGACTCCTTCCACTCGTCTTTCGGGTAAACGTCTACCAGAAACTCGACGTTGTAGAAACCGGTCGGGTCGGTGCCGTCGTTGGGGCGGCCGGTCTGCGAGATGACGCCCTTCACCTCCGGAAACTCCTCGAACACCTGCCGCATCCGGGTCGTGAGCCAGACCGACTCGGACAGTGAAATGCTCATCGGCATGCCGGCCCGGACGTAGATGGAGCCTTCGTCGAGTTCGGGCAGAAATTCCGTTCCGAGCAGCGTAAAGCCCGACAGGCCGATTACCACCAACGCCACGGCCGCCAGCAGGCTGGCCCGTTTGTGGGCGAACGTATAGCCGAAAGCCCGGGTAACGTGGCGGCTGATGAACGCCACGAAGGGGTTGTGTTTTTCCCGTACGTTCTGCTTCAGCAGGATGCTCGTCAGGGCCGGCACCAGCGTCAGCGTAAAGATCAGGGCGCCCAGCAGGGCGAAGCCGAGCGTCCAGGCCAGCGGGGAGAACATCTTGCCCTCCACCTTCTGGAAAGAGAAGATCGGGATGAGGCAGGTGATGATGATCAGCTTGGAGAAAAAGATGGCTTTGCCCATCTCGGTGCCGGTTCGGCGCAGCACGCCCAGTTTGGCGAGTTTATTGAACTTCTCCATACCGTTGTGGTGTGCCATCTCGTCGAGGGTGACGAAAATCCCCTCCACCATGACCACGGCCCCGTCCACGATGATGCCGAAGTCGATGGCCCCCATCGAGAGCAGGTTGGCCGACATGCCCCGAAGCCGCAGGCAGATGAACGCAAACAACAGCGCCAGCGGGATGATGACCGACACGGTGACGGTGGTGCGCCAGTCGGCCATGAACAGGAAGACGATGACCGTCACGAACACGATGCCCTCGATGAGGTTGTGCGTCACGGTATGGGTGGCGAAGTGAATGAGCGTTTCCCGGTTGTAGAACGTGTCGATTTTAACGTCCGACGGCAGGATCCTCGTATTCAGTTCCGTGATCTTGTCTTTAACCCGTTCGATGACTTCGCTGGGGTTTTCGCCCTTCCGCATCACCACGATGCATTCCACCACGTCGTTCTGCCGGTCGCGGCCGGCCTGACCCAGCCGGGGCAGGGCCGACTCGCTCACCTGAGCCACGTTCCGCACCATGATGGGGGTACCGTGAACGTTTTTGATGACGATATTCTGAATATCCTGGCTGTTTCTGAGCAGGCCGATGCCCCGGACGACGTAGGCTTCCGAGTTCTTTTCGATCACGTCGCCCCCGACGTTGACGTTGGAATTGGCCACGGCCTGATAGAGTTGCAGCGGGGTGATGTCGTAGTCGAGGAGCCGGCGCGGGTCCACCGAGATTTCGTAGGTTTTCACCTCCCCGCCGAAGCTCACGACGTCGGCGACGCCCGGAACGCTTTTCAACTGGCGGTCAATCACCCAGTCCTGGAGGGTTTTCAGGTCACGGGCGGAGCGGGTGCCGCTTTTGAGCGTATACCGGAAAATCTCACCGGTGGGGCCGTAGGGCGGCTGCACCTCCGGTTTGACGCCCTCGGGCAGATCGACGTTGCTGAGCAGGTTGTTGACCTGCTGGCGGGCGAAGGCATCGTCCACACCGTCCTCGAACAGCACCTTCACGACCGACAGGCCGAAGAGGGTGGTCGAGCGGATGTCGGTTTTCTTCTGGACCGGGTTCAGCCCGATCTCGACGGGAATGGTGACGAACTTCTCGATTTCCTCGGCGCTGCGGCCCGGCCACTGGGTGATGAGCGTGATCTGGGTGTTGGTCACGTCCGGAAACGCTTCGATGGGCGTATTCCGGTAGCTGATGTACCCGGCCACGGCGGCCACGGCCGTCAGAAAGAAGACAAAGAACTTGTTCTTCAGCGAGAAGGACAGGATATTTTTTATGAACTTATTCATGATTGTTCATGGAAATGGCGGCAAGGCCGTTGCGTGGGTGATACCGGGAAGACTTTAATGGCCCAGAGCGCTGTAAACCAGCAGGCTGTTCCGGGTGACGACGCGGTCGCCGGGGGCCAGGCCGCCGGTCAGGTAGGTTCGGTTGCCGATGGTCTTGAAAACCGTCACCTCCCGGACCACCGGCTGGCCGGCCCGGGTCAGGGCCACCACGAAATTCCGGCTCTGATCGAACACCAGGGCTTTGGACGGCACCGTCACCCGCTGGTCGTGACCGGCAAACTGCACCGTCACGGTGGCGAACATTTCCGGCTTGAGGGTGTAGTCGGCGTTGGCCAGCGTCACCCGGACTTTCAGGGTCTTGCTTTCCGGATCGAGCACGTTGAAAATCTTGTCGATTTTGCCGCGGAATAGCCGGTCGGGGTATGAGAGGGTAGCAATCGTGGCGTCGTCGCCTTCCTTCACCTGCGAGAGGTCGGATTCATAGACGTTCGCCAGCACCCAGACCTGATCGAGGTTGGAGATGGTAAACAGGTTTTCGGGGTCGTCGGAGCGGATTTCCATGCCCTGCGAGGCATTTTTCTCCACCACGAACCCGTTCACCGGCGACTTGACGACATAGACCGAGCCCGATCCGCCCAGGATGCTCCGGCGTTCGGCCACCCGGTTTACCTCCCCTTTGGCGGCCTCCAGCTGCTCGCGGGCGGCCACCAGCTCCCGTTGGGAAGCCAGACCGGCCTGGGCCATATCTTCGGTTACCTGAAGGTTCTTGCGGGCGACGGATAATTGCCCTTTGGCCGCAATGGCCTGCTGGGCGAGGTCGGCCAGGTCGCCGGACCGGATCACGGCCAGCACCTGCCCTTTCTCAACGTAAGAACCGAGCTCGGCCTTCACCGCGTCGACATGGCCGCCCACCAGCGGGAACACCTTCACGACCTTGTCCTGATTGAAGGTGATTTTTCCGGTCAGACTCAGCTCATTTCGAACCGTTTCCAGCCGGGCCGTGTCGATTCCGGCCATGGCCGGCAGGTTCGTTTCCTTCGGCTGCCCGGCGGCCGCATCCTCCGGGTTCGCCGACGACCGGCAGCCCGTCAGGCTCCAGGTCAGGCCCACCAGAATGAGCAGCAGCGGTCGGACGAAGGCGGGGATAATCAGGGTGTGTTGGGGTATGTTCATGATCGAAATTCTTTTGAGACGGTTATTCAGGAAAAAGAAGCAAGGATCAGGGGCGGAACAGGTCGGCACCGACCGCGTAGTTCAGTTCCTCCAGACTCTGCTGCCGGTCGTTCTGAAGCTGCGTAAACTGAATCTGGCTGGATTTGTAGGAGTCGAAGAAATCCAGGAACTCGACGACGTCGATGTTCTGCTTGCGGTAGTTGAGCGTTACGCCCTGAATCAGCCGGCTGAAATCGCTGTTGAAACGCCGGTCGAAGGTGCGGGCCATGCGGTCCGCCTGCTGCGCCTTTGCGTAGGCCTTCTGCACGTCGCTTTCCACCTGAAGGGCATAGGCTCCGGCGGCCTGCCGGCTGCTCTGCGTCCGGATGGTGGCAGCCTGAATGTTCCCCTGATTCCGGTTGAAGACCGGCAGATTGATCCCGACCCCAACGCCGACGTAGTTCGGAAGGTAGCCGGCATTGCGATCGTAGGTGGCCTGGACGGTCAGGTCCGGAACGGCCATCGCCTTCTGGAGTGCCAGATTCTGCTGCTCCTGTCGGGCCTGATCTTCAAATGCCTTCAGGTCGAAACGGTGTTCTTCGGCGGTTTTCACCAGTTCGTCGACCTTCAGGCCGGCCACCGACGGCCGGTTCAGATCGGCTTCCGACAGCACCGGCACGATGGTTTGCAGGGGACTTTGATTGAGCAGAACGGCCAGGTCGGCCTGATCGTCGATGGCCCGCTTCAGTGCCAGTTGGCGCTCGGTCGTCAGCGTAAACAGATAGGCCTTGAGCCGGGCCAGATCTTTCAGCGGCACGTTTCCTTTGTCGAACTGCTGCTGGTAAAGATCGACCGTCTGCTCCAGCGTCTGAATCTCCTGATCGTATACCGTCAGGGCCTGCCGGGTGAAATACAGGTCGTAAAACGTACTCCGGAGCTGGAAACTCAGCGTCCGGATGAGGTCGTAATACCGGTCGCCGGCCAGGGCCGTTCCCGTCCGGGCGACGGCCAGCTGCCGGTTGCGCTTCCCGGCCAGCAGCAGCAGTTGCTGGAACTGCACCACCTGCTCGGAGTTGGCCTGGCGCACCGGCATGAACTCTTTCGTGTGAGCATTATACGGCATCTGCTCGATATAAACGCCGGGATTGTTCCGGAGCCGGGTCTGGTATTCATAAGCCTGGCCTTCGTCGATGCCCATTCGGGCGGCAATCAGCTGGAGGTTACCGCGCCGGAAATCAGCCTCGGCCTGAGGCAGTGTGTAGGTAAGCGTGTCACCGGCAGTCGCCCGGGTGACCAGAAGCCCGAACAAGGCTCCAGATGCCAATAGAATTTTCATGGCCTGGTGTGATCAGATGAGGGGTATTCCTAAAACGGTTGATTTCAGGCGCACCCCGCACGGGGCGGCCCTGCCGACGGAACCGTTCGGGTCAGGGAATCCGGAGGGAGCAAAAGAGGACGTAGAGGGCAATTTTCCGTCCGGTGGCGTTTCCGGCTTCGGGCCGGTAAACCCGGCAGAACGGTGAAAAGCGACCGTTCCACACCCGTTCCGGGAAGCTGGAAAGCAGGGCCGGCGACGGGTCCGGCAGATGATCGGGCGTTTCATCGGGGGTGGCACACACCCAGGCCGGCCCGACGGCCCAAAACGCATCGGCCGTTTTTTTGAAACGCAGTCCGCTCCGGCCGTCTTCCCCGGCTGCCGCCGGTACGATGGCCTGAAAAGCCAGCACCCAGAGGAAGCCGAGAAAAATACCGATTCGGGTGGCTGCGGACATCTTGCGTCAGGATTTAGGCGCAACCTATACCCCGCAGATAAAAAAGGGATGAATTAGCCATTAAAAGCTAATTAAACGAAGGCCCCGGCCGGCACTACCTAAGTAGATACTGCCCGGGTCGGGCGCATCCTTTTCGGAAAGGCATTCATTTGTCGGACAAGCCGATAGGGATTATCAATAAATTAAAGTAACCGATTATCTTTGAATGGAATACTTATTGATACAATTTCTCCCATAGAATCACCAACGTATATCGACAAAACCTCTCCGACCCTTTCATGAACCGGGTTCTGCTTTTTTTACTGCTGCTCCTGGCCGTTCCGGTCCTGGGCCAGCGCACCGTAACGCTTTCCGCTCTCCGTACCGAGAACCTTGCCGACCCTCAGGGCATCACCAAACCGGCTCCCCGGCTGAGCTGGACCATGAGCAGCGACCGGCGCGGCCTCCGGCAGGCCGGCTACCGGATTCTGGTGGCCTCCACCGCCGAAAAACTCAGTCAGGACGAGGGCGATCTCTGGGATTCGGGTGAGGTCTCGGGCGATCAGTCGCAGTGGGTACCGTATGGCGGAAGCCCGCTGACCAGCCGCCAGGTCTGTTACTGGAAAGTGCGTATCCGGAGTCAGGACGGCGTTACCTCCGCCTGGAGTGCGCCTGCCCGCTGGGACATGGGCCTCATGCAGGCCTCCGACTGGACGGCGCAGTGGATCGGGCTGGACTCGGCTTTTGCCTGGGATGCCCCCACGGCCGTCAACACCCGGCTGTCGGCCCGGTATTTCCGCAAACAGGCCCATCTGCCGAAAACCATCCGGCACGCTACGGCCTACGTCAGCGGGCTTGGCCTGTATGAACTTTCGCTCAACGGCCGTAAAGTCGGCGATGCGGTGCTGGCCCCCGGCCCGACCGAATACGACAAACGGGTGCTGTACAACACCTACGACGTCACCGGTCTCCTCCAGACCGGCCTGAATGCCGTCGGGGTGACGCTCGGCAACGGACGGTATTTCGCCATGCGGGTCAACCAGCCGTCGGTGCCGGCCATGACGCACTACGGCTACCCGAAGCTGCGGCTCCAGATCGAGGTCGTCTACACCGACGGCACCACCGACCGGATCGTCAGTGACGGCTCCTGGAAAATGACCGCCGACGGCCCCATCCGGGCCAACAACGAATTCGACGGGGAGGAATACGACGCGACCCGTGAACTGAAAAACTCCTCCGGCACCGCCTGGGACCAGCCCGGTTTCGACGACCAGAGCTGGCTGAATGCCCGCCTGGTGGCCGAACCTGCCGGCCGGCTCGAATCGCAGATCAACCCGCCCATCCGGGTGGTGGAAACCCTGCGGCCGGTGTCGGTGAAGGAGGTGAGCGCCGGCCGGTTCATCGTCGATATGGGGCAGAACATGGTCGGCTGGGTCCGGCTGCGGGTGCAGGGCGCCCGCGGAACGAAAGTGACGATGCGGTTTGCCGAGACGCTCAAGGAAAGCGGTACGCTCTACATCGATAACCTGCGCTCGGCCCGGGCCACGGACATCTACATCCTCAAAGGGGAGGGCGAGGAACTCTGGGAACCCCGTTTTACCTACCACGGCTTCCGCTACGTAGAGCTGACCGGCTTTCCCGGCACACTCACCACCGCCGGCGTGGAGGGCCGGGTGGTGCATGACGACCTCCCGCAGGCCGGTACCCTCACCACCTCCAGCGACCTGCTCAACCAGATCTATAAAAGCGCCTTCTGGAGCGTCCGGGGCAATTACCGGGGCATCCCGACCGACTGCCCGCAACGGGACGAACGCATGGGCTGGCTGGGCGACCGCACCGTCGTGGCCGCCGGGGAAAGCTATCTGTTTGCCAACCACGCGCTTTACGCCAAGTGGCTCGACGACATTGAAAATGCCCAGAAGGACGACGGCAGCCTGCCCGACGTGGCTCCGAGCTACTGGAAGAAATATACCGGCAACATGACCTGGCCGGCGGCTTACGTCTTCGTCGCCAATATGCTGTATGAACAGTTCGGCGACGACGAGCCGATTCGGAAGCATTACGAGTCGATGAAAAAATGGCTCAGCTACGCCGGCAGTAAATTCGTGAACAGTTCCGGTATCTACTGGAAGGACGAATACGGGGACTGGGCCGTGCCGCCCGAATCCCCTTCGCTGGTACACACCCAGGATCCCGCCCGCAAGACCGACGGCGGTCTGCTCGGGACGGCCTATTATTATTCCGTGCTGAAGCTGATGGAGCGGTTTGCCGGTGTGGTGGGCAACGAAACCGACCGGACGGCCTTTTCCTCCCGGGCCGAAACCGTGCGAAATGCCTTCAATCAGGCCTATCTGAAGCGCGACCAGCTCCAGTACGGCAACAATACCACGACGGCCAACCTGCTGGCTCTGGCCTGCGGGCTGGTTCCTGATGACCTCTACCGGGGCGTTTTCCGGCAGATGACGGGCCGGATGGAGGGCGAATACAAAAGCCATATCAGCACCGGCATCATCGGCACTTCCTGGCTTATGCGGAACCTGACCGCCAACGGACGGGGCGACCTCGCCTACCGGCTCGCAACCAATACCGACTACCCGAGTTGGGGCTACATGATGCGGAACGGGGCCACCACCCTCTGGGAGTTATGGAACGGCAACACGGCCTCTGCCTCGATGAACTCGGGCAACCACGTCATGCAGCTGGGCGATCTGTTGCAGTGGTATTACGAAAACCTGGCGGGCATCCGATCCGGCGGCCCCGGCTTCCGGACCGTCGAAATGCGGCCCTATCCCTCCGGCGACCTGACCCGGGTGGCGGCCACCTTCGCATCGGTGTATGGCCTGACCGGCAGCGAGTGGACAAAAACCGCCCGCGAATTCCGCTGGAAGGTGACGGTACCGGGCAACGCAACGGCCACGGTATTTATTCCGGCCAGGGACGCGGCCGAGGTCCTGGAAGGCAGCAGCTCTGCCGCGAACGCCGAGGGCGTAACCTTCCTGCGGATGGAGGGCGACCGGGCGGTTTTTCAGGTCGGCTCGGGGCAGTACAGCTTTTTTTCCACCCTGCCCGACACCACGAATCGCCCCCCGACGGCACCCGGGTACAATCCCCCGCCGGCCAAAGTCGGAACGCCGTACAGCTACACCCTTGCTCCCTTCACGGACCCGGAAAACCGGCCGATTACCTACGCCTACGGCGGCACCGTTCCCGGCATGACCTTCGACACTACCAGCCGGGTGATGAGCGGGACGCCGACGCAGACCGGCACGTACTCCTTTACGGTGACGGCCACCGACGACAAGGGGCTGTCCGCCACCGCCGTTCTGACGTTTGCGGTCACTACCGGCTCGACCCAGCCGATCGCCAGTTATGAAGGCTTTCTGGATGCGGTCCGCTGCGACAACGACATCTGGGGCTGGGTTTGGGACCGCAATCAGCCTAACCTCGCGCTCACGGTTGAAATCCTCGACAGCACGGTCGTGATCGGAACCGTCAGGGCCGATCTGTTCCGGCCCGATCTGCTCACGGCCAAAAAAGGCGACGGCGAACACGGGTATTCCTTCCTGACCCCGGCCTCGCTGAAAGACGGAAAACCGCACAGCATCATCGTCCGGGTGAAAGGCGCGGGCTACCAGTTGAAAAGTACGCCGAAGGTCGTGACCTGTGCGGTGACACCGCCCCCTCCGGTCAACCAGCCGCCGGCGGCTCCGGCCGTCAGTCCTCTTTCGGCCACGGTCGGCACTGCCTTTAGCACGACCCTGGCGGCCTTCACCGATCCGAACAACGATGCGCTGACCTATACGCTGAGTACACCGCCTTCGGGGCTGACCTTCAATGCCACCACCCGGGTGCTGAGCGGCACGCCCACGGCCTCCGGCAGCTTCAGCCTGACCTACACGGCCAACGACGGACAGGCCTCGGCCAACACCTCCGTATCCATCACGGTCAGTCCCCAGCCGCCGGTCAACCAGCCGCCGGCGGCTCCGGCGACGGCTCCGCTGTCGGCTACGGTCAATGCGGCTTTCTCGGCCACCCTTCCGGCCTTTACCGATGCCGACAACGATGTGCTGACGTATTCGCTGGCGGGCCTTCCGGCCGGTCTGACCTTCAATGCCACCACCCGGGCGCTGAGCGGCACGCCGACCCAGGCCGGGAGTTTCACTCTGACCTACAAGGCTTCGGACGGCAAGGCACATGAGGTGAGCGCGACGGTTTCGCTGGCGGTCAGCCCGGCGGCTCCGGTGGTGACCGGTAACTTCGAAGGGTATCTGGAAGGGGCTAACTGCGGCTCTCTCTGGGGTTGGGTCTGGAACCGCGACAAGGGAAATACCGCCTACACGGTGGAGTTTCTGGACGGGGCCACGGTAGCCTCTGCGGTGGTCGTCGGGACGGTCGAAGCCAACGTCTTCCGGCAGGATCTGAAGAACGCGGGCAAGGGCAACGGGGCGCACGGGTATACCTTCCTCACGCCCGAAAGCCTGAAAGACAACCGGAGCCACACCCTCTGGGCGCGGGTGGCCGGCAGTACATATGTGTTGAAATATGCTCCGAAAACCATTACCTGCGCCGGAACCTCCACTCCCCCGCCGGTCAATGCCCCACCGGTGGCTCCGGCGGTTCCGGCCCTGTCGGCCACCGTCGGCACCGTCTTCACCACGACCCTGGCGGCCTTCACCGATGCTAACAACGATGTGCTGACGTATTCGCTGGCGGGCCTTTCGGCCGGTCTGACCTTCAATGCCACCACCCGGGTGCTGAGCGGCACACCCACGGCGGCCGGCAGCTTCACCCTGACCTATGCAGCTTCGGACGGCAAGGCGACGGCTTCGACGCCGATCAGTTTGTCGGTCGCGGCCGCCCCGACGAAACCGGCCTCCTACGAGGGCTTTTTCGACAAGCTCGACTGCTCCGGCGGCCAGGGCTGGGTCTGGGACCGCAACCAGCCCAACACCCCGCTGACGGTCGAACTGCTGGAAGGAACGACGCTGATCACGACCTTCGAAGCCAACGTCTTCCGGCAGGATCTGAAAGATAAAGGGAAAGGCAACGGCCAGCACGGCATTTCGTTCGCGTTGCCGGTTTCGCTGAAAGACAACCGCCCCCACGCGCTCAGCCTGCGGGTTCAGGGTTCGGCCTTTCTGCTGAAGAATTCACCCCGCCCGGTCACCTGTCCGTCGGCGGCCCGGCTTTCGGCTCCGCCTTCATCGGAGGTGGAAATTTCCGGCGATCTGACGCCGGCCCCTAACCCGACCTCCGGACGCACGCGGGTCCGGTTCCGGCTGGCGGAAAACGAGCCGGCCACGCTGTCGGTTACGGACGTGCTGGGCCATATCCTGCACCAGCGACCGATACGGGGTACGGGGCAGACGCAGGAGGAAGTGGTCGAACTGGGCGGTTATTCACCCGGCATTCATTACATCCGGCTGCAAACCGGACAGCAGTCCAGGACGGGGCGGGTGCTGCTCCACCGTTAACGAAAGCGCCACGACCCAGGTCGTGGCGCTTTCGGTTTCAGGGCGTCCCGACGGAAGTGCCGGTGCCGGGCTGTGTGTCGTCGCCGTCGGTGCCGCCGTCGGGGACGAGCGTATCGGGATGATCCGAGGGAGCGATCTGGTTCGGAGCCATCAATTCGGTCGCGCCCGGTTCGGTGTTCGGGTCGGGGCTGGCATAGGTTGCGTTCTCGCTGGCCCGCATTCCCGTATCCGACCGGCCGATCCGCCGTCCTCCCGAAGAACCGGAGTTGGGGTCGCTGCTCAGGCTGGCCCCGGCCCGCGAATGTTTCTGCTGATTTTCCATATAGTTGATGATTGATTCCGCACGTTTTCCCAGGCAATGAGGGTATCTGGATAACCGCCCGTCCGCCCGAATGTTTCCTACAACGCCTTCGCATTGACGATCGGCCGCACTTCCGGGTTGAACTGATACGTGGAGATTTTCCCGTCGGCGAAGACCTCCACGATGCGGTATCCCTTGTAGGCGGTGCCCCAGCTGCCGCCGAAGTGACCGTCGAAGATATACGGCTTGCCGCCGGACACCTTGACGTCGTCCTGATCGTGTTCGTGGCCATGAAAGACGGCCTTCACGTTCGGATACCGTTCGATGGTTTCCATCACCGCGGGGCAGTCGATGCCGTTGGCCGTCCATTTCCGCTGCGGGATGTGCAGCAGCACGAAAACGTGTTTCTTCCGGCGCTGCTTGTCCAGGGCCGAACCCAGCCAGCGGGGATCGGCGCAGACGTATTCGCCTTTCGGGTTGGAGGTATTGCCCAGCACGAAGGCACAGTCGTCCAGTTCCACCACGTGATTTTCCTCATAGCCCCAGATCTGTTTCCAAACCTCCGGACTGACCATGTCGTGGTTGCCACGGGTAACGTAATAGGGCATGGTCAGCCGGTCGAAGGCGGTTTTGACTTCCGGCATGAACCGGGGGTCGTCGTGGATCAGGTCCCCGTTGAAGAAGCAGAGATCCAGTCCGCTGCGTTCCTTTTCGGCGTTCAGATGATCGACCACGTTGCGGGTAAAGGTCTGATAGTCCGTTTTGGGCTGGCCGAAATGGCCGTCGGAAGCCACCGCAAATCGCAGCACGCGGGCATGATCGGTACGGGTTTCCGGTGCCGAAGCCGGCGTCAGCAGGGACGGAGAAGCCAGGGCGATTCCGGCCGATTGTTTCAGAAAGTCACGTCTTGAATGTTCCATAAGGCAGGGGTTGCTCCGGCCCGGACGTAGAAGCCTGCCGGAATCTGTCGTGAAAGTAAAAAAATCGGCGGGTTTCGGACCGTTCGGAAAGATTACTTTTTTGTTATGCGTCCCGGCCGCAAACCACAGCCCCACCGAGTCCGTTATAGTATCATGAAGTCATTTTTGCGGGCCCTGCGGTGGGCATTCATTGTTATTCTGATTCTGTTGGCGGGGCTGCTGGCTGGTGCACACTGGTTTGATTTCCGGCAAAGTGATGCCGACATTGCCGAGGAGTTCCGGGACGAACCCGTCAAACCGGTGGTTCATCGCTACCGGGTCGGGGACCGGACCATCCGGTATATCGAAGCGGCCAGGCCGGGAAGCGATTCGCTGCCGGTGGTGCTGTTCGTGCATGGCGCCCCAAGTTCGCTTTCGTTTTTCGAGGATTTTTTCAAGGACACTACCCTTCTCAACCGGGCGCGGCTGGTGGCCGTCGACCGGCCCGGCTACGGCTATTCGGATTTCGGGCGGGTCGAAACCTCGGTCGTCCGGCAGGCCCGGATTCTCCAGCCGCTGATCGAACGGTATAAGAAGGCGCCCTTCCTGATGGTGGTGGGGTCGTCCTACGGCGGGTCGGTTTCGGCCCGGCTGGCGATGAACAACCCCAACGTCATCGACCACGTCGTTTTCGTTTCCTCGGCCCTCGGTCCGGGTCTGGAGCGAACCTACCCGATCAGTTACCTCGTCGACGCCCCGCCCCTGCGCTGGATCGTTCCGCCCCTGCTGCGGCTGGCCAACGACGAGAAGCTGGCGCACCGGCAGGCCCTGGAGGAAATCCTGCCCGACTGGCCCAAAATTACAGCGGGGGTGACCTTCCTGCACGGTCAGCGCGACGATCTGGTCTTTCCGACCAATGTCGCCTTCGGCCGCAGCCACCTCGTCAATGCCCGCGCCAAGGAGTTTCTGCTTCCTGAAAACCGGCACGATATCGTCTTCTATAAGCGGGACTACGTAACCGAAATCCTCCTGAACGTGCTGTCGGAACCGTCGCGGCCGGAGGCTCCGACGAAATCCGGAAAAAAGGAATACATGACCGTAAAATGAACCATGAAGAACTACTCCCTGCGCCGGCTTTCCGACGGTCCGATTCTCACGGCCGCCGACGTCAGGCCCTCGCATCCGCAGTTCGAAGTGATGGGAGCCTTCAACCCGGCCGCCTGCGTTTTTGGCGATGAGGTGTTGCTGCTCCTCCGCGTGGCCGAAGCCGTTCCTCCCCAGCCGGGCCTGATCCGGGTGCCGGTGGTGGAACAGCGGACCGACGCCTTTATGCTTTCCATCAAAACCTTCCCCGAGCCCGAGGGCGACTACGACCCGCGTGTGGTGCAGGTCGGCGATCAGGCCTATCTGACCTCGCTCAGTCACCTGCGGCTGGCCCGCAGCCGGGACGGCATCCACTTCACGGTGGACGACCAGCCGTTTCTGTTCCCCGACCGCCCCGACGAATCCTTCGGCGTGGAAGACGCCCGGGTCACCTTCCTCGACGGGCAGTACTGGATCACCTACACGGCGGTTTCCGCCAACGGGCCGGGGGTGAGCCTGGCCGTGACCCGGGATTTTAAGACGGTGGAACGGAAGGGCATGATTCTGCCCCCTCCCAACAAGGACGCCTGCCTGTTTCCGCAGAAAATCGACGGCTGTTACTACCTGCTTCACCGCCCGATGGTATCGGAGATCGGAAAACCGTCGGTCTGGCTCGCGGCCTCACCCGACGGGGTTCACTGGGGCAACCACCGGTTTCTGTTCGGGGCCGCCGGAACGGAGTGGGAATACCAGAAAATCGGGGCCGGGCCGGAGCCCCTCCTGACCGACGAAGGCTGGCTGGTCTGTTACCACGGCACGAGCGCCGACACGGTCTATTCCCTCGGGCTGGCTTTGCTCGACCGCCACGATCCTACGAAAATCCTGGACCGTTCCACCCGGCCGCTGATGAGTCCCGAACTCAACTGGGAAAAGGAAGGTTTCTTCCCGAATGTGGTCTTCACCAACGGCTGGGTCCGAAGGCCCGACGGCCGTATTCTGGTCTATTACGGTGCCGCCGACTACTGCGTCGGGGTGGCCGAACTGGTCCGGGAATAAGGGTCAGCGGGTCGGTTGCGGGCGTTCGACGCCGGCGGGCGCGCCGGCCGGATGGTCTGTCTGCTGCTTTCGGCTCACATACCGGTCGATCACGTACATCATCGCGATGGTGATGAGCATGGCGACGGCCACGATGTAACCCAGAAGCGGATACCGCTGCAGCGTCCCGTCCGGGGCCTGCACCACGATCAGACCGGCAATCACCGAGGCCACCCCGCCCGAAATCTGCTGCACCGAGGAGTTGACCCCCATGAAAGCCCCGCGATCCTGCGGTTCGGGGACGGCCGACATCAGGGCCGAAGCCGACACCATCCGGGCCGAAATCCCGGCGAACAGCAGCACATTCAGGAAGATAAGCGCCCAGAGGGGGGTTATACCGAGGTTACAATAGACGATGGTGACGGCCATGCCCCAGAGCGAGGCAAAACAGAACATTCTGAACTTGCCGATGCGGTCGCTGAGCTTGCCGGCCAGCGGGCCGAGAATGATCGACGCCACCCCGGTGACCATGTAGATCATCGGCAGTTCGTTCTGGGTAACGCCGAGGTTATGGATGGCGAAGGCGCTTCCGAACGGCATCAGCATGAAACCGCCGGTGGCCAGCAGCGTGGTGGCCGCAAACCCGCGCAGGTAATCCGGTTTGGAAACCGTATGGATCAGGTGCTGGAGGGGATTCCGGTCGGTTTTCAGCTGAAGATGGGCCGTAATCGGCTTCATGTTCGAAAAGATGGCGATTCCGGCCGCCACGCTCAGGCCCACGATCAGCAGGAAGGGCGAATGCCAGCCGAAGTGATTGGCCAGATACAGCCCGATCGGAATCCCCAGAACCTGGCTGGCCGCAAAAGACGTCTGGACGACGCCCATGACGCGGCCCCGTACCTGCCAGTCGAACAGGTCGGTGATGATGGCGAAACTGATGGACGAGATCACCCCGCCGAAAATACCGGTAACGATCCGGGCCATCAGCAGGAAATAATAATCGGGCGCAATGCCGCAGAGAAACGTGCCGAGGACGAACCCCGTATAGAAAAACAGGAGCAGTTTTTTCCGGTCGAAACGGTCGGCGAAACCGGCCGTGAGCAGACCCGAAATGCCCGCGCTGAAGGCATAGGCGGAAACCACCCAGCCGAACTGGGCGGTGCTGATGTGCAGTTCCTGCAGCAGTTGGGCGCCCAGGGGCGACAACACCATAAAATCCAGCACGACCGTAAACTGGATGAAAGCCAGCATGGCGATGATCGCCTTCTGGTAGGTAGTGAAAACGCTTTTACCGGGGGTATTTTCCATACATCTCAGGCTTTAATCTTCCAGTTCTTCACACAGAAAACCCGCCTGACTGACCAGACGGATAATATCGTAACAGGAGAGGCCGACGGCTTCGATCCGCAGCACCCTGTCGCAATCGTCGAGATCGACGTTCCATTTCAGGATGCCGTCCAGGGATTCCAGCAGTACGGCGACCCGGCTTACCTCGCCGGGATGCCGGAGTCCGGTTTTGAATACCAGAATGTCCGGCCTGATTTCGGAAGGCTGAGTCATCATGGGAGATGGAGTGGTGTGGTAGTGAGATGGCATACGATTGCTCATTAAGATGATCAGGCAGCGGCTTCAGGGCTTCAGCGCCTTCAGAACCAGCTCAAGGGTCTGGTCGATCAGCGGTTCCGAAAGTTCAAAATTTCCGGTACCCGGCATTCCCTTCCCCCCCATGTGAAACTTCACCAGCTGGTACAGGGGAGCGAAGGCGATGGACCAGTAGACCTCCACCGGCAGAGGCACGAGCTCCTTGCGCCGGATGGCATTGGAAACGAAGGTTTTCATGGCCACGACAAAGGGCGTTCCGAATTCGCGGAACTTGTCGTGCAGCGGAGAATGACGCATCTGCTCCATGAAATACATCCGCTGCGGGTGCTGCAGGCAGTAGGCGGCCCGGTTCAGCCACTGGACCCGAAGGCCCTCCTCGAAATGCATTTCGGGGTCGAAATTCTTCAGGGTGGCATCGCTCATGCGGATGCTTTCCTCGAAATACAGCTGCAGAATGAGGTCTTCCCGGTCTTTGAAGTAGATGTAGATGGTGGCGGGCGAAACCCCGGCGGCCTTGGCAAGTTTGTGCATGCTCAGCCCGTCGAAACCGTCCTTCACGATCATTTCCAGCGCCTTTTCCCGAATGGCGAACCGCTTATTTTCGTCCCGAAGTCTCATGAAGTCACAAAAATAAACGAACGTTCTTTTATTTAAAAATTCCATGCCTGTTTTTCTCCTCCAAATGACCGGTTTATTCGTTAAATTTGTGTTACCCGACTTAGACACAGCACATGAATACCGCATTTCGGCTCCTTGCCGTATTCCTACTCCCTCTTTCACTTCAGGCCCAGATTCAAAAACGTCCGCTCCGCCATTCCGACTACGACCGCTGGCAGAGCGTCCGGTTCGAAAAGCACTCCAACAACGGCCGCTGGCTCTGTTACCAGATCGACCCTCAGGAGGGCGACGGCGTGCTCGAACTGATCGACCTGTCGAAAAAAACCGCCCCGCAGGCCGCCGGCAACACCGCCCGGCAGTCGGGCGGCCCCTCGGCCGCGACGCCCGACTTCAGCCCGGCCTTCGCCGACCGGAATCTGAACCCGGCGCACCGCTTTCCGCGCGGGTACCTGGCGCAGTTCACGCCCGACAGCCGGTTTCTCGTCATGCGGCTCCGCGCTCCCTACAAACTGACCCGCGAGGCAAAGCGAAAGAAGCTGAAAGCCGACCAGATGCCGAAAGACAGCCTGCTGGTCTTCAACCTGACCACGGGCGGCCGCATCCTTTTTACCGGAGTCAAATCGTTCACGATGCCGAAGGAAAGCGGTTCGTGGGCGGCCATTCTACAAGAACACCAGGAAGTAAAGGGTGTCAAAAAGGATTCGACCATCGTCCGGACCTCTCCCCGCTCGCGCACCGTCACGATCACGAAGAAACCGAAGGGCGACGACCTGGTTCTGCTGAACTTTGAAACCGGGGCGACCCAGACGTTCCGGTATGTCTCCCATGTGGCGGTTTCGGACCGGGGAAATGTGATCTTTTACAACAAGGAAGCCATCAACGATACGCTGAAAACACCGGGGGTATATCTGTTCGATACGAAAAAGCAAACCGAGATGCTGGTGGATACCAGCTCGAAGCGTCGGGTCTACAAGGGGCTGGCCGTCGACAAAACCGGTTCCCAGCTGGCCTGGATGGCCACGGCCGACAGTGCCGACGCCGACGTGAGGGCCTATACGTTGTTTTATAAGCGGCTGAACCCGGCGCCGGAAGCCACCGCCCGCAAAAACAGGAAAACGGCGGTACAGGCCTTTGGGGGACTGAGCGGAACGCTCACCGTTCTGGCCGACACCCTGACGAAAGCGTATCCCAAAGGGTGGAGCGTCAATGAATACCGGACGCCCTCCTTTTCGGAAGACGGAAAACGGCTTTATTTCGCCACCTCCATCCTGCCGCCCAAACCGATCAAGGACTCGACCCAGCTCGACGAGGAACGCGTAAAGGTCGACATCTGGAGTTGGAACGACCCGCAAATCCAGCCCATGCAGCAGCGCCAGCTTCGGCAGGAGAAGGAACGCGGTTTTCTGGCGGTCTGCGACCTGACCTCGGGCACCGTGACCCAACTGGGCGACCGCGACGTGCCGAACGTGCAGGTGGACCTGAAGGCCGATCATCCCTTCTGGCTCGGCCAGAGTTCGATTCCGTACCAGATCACGAGCATGTGGGATCCCGGCCAGACGGACCTGTACCTGGTCGAGGCCCGAACGGGCCGGAAAACCCGCATTGCCGGCGACGCCCGGGTTTCCTACGCCCAGCTTTCGCCGGGGGGCCGGTATGCGTGGTGGTACGATGAGCGGGACTCGCTCTGGCGGGCCTGGTCCATCGCCCAGAACCGGCGCATCGACCTGACGCGCGGCATCGCGGCCAGATTCTTCGATGAGGAACACGACACGCCCGACCTGCCCGGCAGTTACGGGGCCGCGGGCTGGACCAGAGACGACCGCTACGTGCTGATCTATGACCGCTTCGACCTCTGGAAAATCGACCCGACGGGTCAGGAAAAACCGGTCAACCTCACGGCCGGCTACGGACGCAAAAACCGGGTGCGGCTCCGGCGGACCGACCTGGACCCCGACGAAAAACACATCAGCCTGGTGGGTGACCTGTGGCTGACCGGCTTCTGGGAAAGCGACAAATCGACCGGCATCCTGAAGAAATCCATCGCCGACCCGGCGGAGGAACCGGCCATCCAGACGCGGGGCAATTACCGGTATTCCTCCTTGTCCAAAGCCCGCAGCGGGCCGACGCTGACCTTTCAGAAGGGGAATTTTCAGGAATCGAACAACCTGTATCTGACCGATACGACCTTCGCCGAGCCGGTCCGGCTGACCCGGATCAACCCGCAACAGGACAGCGTGCGCTGGGGCAACGTGGAGCTGGTCAGCTGGATGGGTACCAACGGTGTCCGGCTGGAGGGACTGCTCTATAAGCCGGAAGATTTCGATCCGAAGAAGAAATACCCGATGCTGGTGTATTTCTACGAACGGAATGCCGAGACGCTGAACGACTACCGGGCTCCGGCTCCCAGCCGCTCCACGATCAACATGGCCTACAGCGTTTCGAACGGCTACCTGGTGTTCGTGCCGGACATCGTCTACACGACCGGAACCCCCGGCCAGAACGCCTACGACTGCATCGTTCCGGGCGTGCTGAGCCTGATCGACAAGGGGTTCGTCGACCGCGACCGCATCGGGCTTCAGGGCCAGAGCTGGGGCGGCTACCAGACCGCCTACCTGGTGACCCGGACCAACCTCTTCCGGGCCGCCATGGCCGGTGCGCCGGTTGCCAATATGACCAGCGCCTACGGGGGGATCCGCTGGGGAACGGGCCTGAGCCGGATGTTCCAGTACGAGAAAACCCAGAGCCGCATCGGCGGAACGCTCTGGGATAAACCGATGAACTACATCGAAAACTCCCCGCTCTTCTACGCCAACCGCATCCAGACGCCCCTGCTGATGATGCACAACGACGCCGACGGCTCCGTTCCCTGGTACCAGGGCATTGAGATGTATTCGGCGCTGCGCCGGCTCAACAAACCGGCCTGGATGCTGGTGTACAACGGGGAAGATCATAACCTGACCCAGCGGCATAACGCCAAGGACCTCAGCATCCGGATGTACCAGTTCTTCGATCACTACCTGAAAAACGCACCGCTGCCGGCCTGGATGAAGGAAGGCCGGACAGCGGTGGAGAAGGAACTGGGTAATATGAAATACTGAGTGCGCCCCAAACCCCCTGAAGAACGAGGGACGCCAGACCACCCCCCAGCCCCCTCCTTAGCAAGGAGGGGGAGAGTGCGCTGCCCCTTTTCAGTCCTGCGGAGTCACCCCCTCCTTAGCAAGGAGGGGGCCGGGGGGTGGTCGGCGGGATGACAAAAACCCTTCCCCAAATAACCTCTCAGGGGGTTACTTCTCCCTTGATGGTCAGCACGGCCTGGCCGCCTTCGGCGTTGGATTCTACGGTGACCGTTTTGTTGAACGTACCGACGGAAGCCGCGTTGAAGGTGGCCCTGATTTTTCCGGAGTTGCCGGGCATAATGGCCTCCTTCGGGAAAACGACGCCGGTGCAGCCGCAGGAGCCCCGGGCGTTGCTGATGACCAGCGGTACCCCGCCCCGGTTTGTGAAATTAAATTCGGCCACTACGGGTTTACTCTGCCGGATTTTACCGAAATCATGGACGGTTTCGTCCCATTTGAAGACCGCCAGCAGGGAATTGGCGATCAGAACGCCGGCGGCTATCAGCCACAGGACCGAAGCAAAAATCAAAGTGCGCTTCATGGTTGGATTATTGGAAAGGTTTAACATTACTGTCGCCACAAACGTACTGCATTCGGCCTTCGGCTGCTGTTAACGGCTGCCCAACGCTTGTTAACGGGTTGTTAACGGGTTGACTTTTGCCGGCCGGACGCAGACCTTTGAGAACTGATTGGTGTTTAACCCCCTTTCCATGTCCCGGCGCGTCATCCGTACACTGGTCATTCTGTCGGTGGTTTCGATCATCGGGATCGTCACGGTCCAGATTTTCTGGGTGAGGAAGGCGTATGCGCTGCGCGAGCGGCAGTTCCGGCAGACCGCCTTCATCGCCCTCCAGGACGTAGCCGACCGCGTGGCCCGGCTCAACCGGGTGACTTCCGGCCGGAGCGCCGTCACCCAATTGTCTCCCGACTACTTTATCGTCAATACCGATTCGCCCATCGACCCGGCGACACTGGAGTATTTCATTCAGGTCGCGCTGCGGGAACACCGGCTGGTGACCGACTTCGAATACGGTATCTACAACTGCGACAGCGGGCGCATGACCTACGGGGCCTACGTGAGCCCGAATGCGTCGAAAGTGCCGGTGCGGGCCTCGGGGAACCTGCCCAAATTCTCGCGCTATACCTACTATTTCGGCATTCGGTTTCCGTCACAGGCGGGTTTCGTCGTCGGCCAGCTCGACGGCTGGATCATTTCCTCGGCGGCCGTCCTGCTGGTGGTCCTGGTATTCGGCTACACGCTGGTCGTGGTGCTGCGGCAGCGCCGGCTGACGGAGGTGCAGCGGGATTTTATTAACAATATGACCCATGAGCTGCAGACGCCGGTCGCCACCATCCGGATTGCGGCCGACGTGCTGGGTTCGGAGTCGATTTTCAGCCAGCCCGATCGCCATCGTCAGTATGCCCGGGTGCTGCGGGAAGAGAGCAACCGGCTTCAGAAGCAGGTCAGCAGCGTCCTGCAGCTGGCCCGCTCGGAGCGCATCCGGTTTACGCTGAACCTCGAAGAGGTAGATCTCCACCAGGTGCTGACGGATGCCGCTCAGGGGGTGCAGGTCCCGGTCCGGCTCGACCTGACCGCCACCCGGCCCCAGATCCGCGCCGACCGTTACCATCTCGAAAATATTGTCAACAACCTGCTCGACAACGCCGTCAAGTATACCTCCGTTTATCCCCAGATCGTTCTGCACACCCGCAACGAGGGCGACCGCATCGTCTGGTCGGTCCGGGACAACGGCATCGGCATCGGCCGGGAACACCAGAGCCTGATCTACAACCAGTTCTACCGCATCCCAACCGGCAATATCCATAATGTAAAAGGCTTCGGCCTGGGGTTGTATTACGTCCGGAAAGTTATCCGCGCCCACCGCTGGCACCTCCGTTTACGAAGTGAACCAGGGATGGGGAGCGAGTTTATTATTAGTTTGGGGGTGTAGGAGTTGAGGGGTTGGGGTGGTTGAGGAGCTTAAGAGGTGGGATCTTATGGCTCAATGACCCAACTGACGGAGTGCCCTGCCACAGGATCCCTCGTTCCTCGGGATGACAAAACTACCCACACTCGTTAACCCTTAAATCCCCTAATCCCACAACTCCCCAACCCCTAAACTGCCCAAACTAAAATGTCCGCTTCCATCCTTTACGTCGAGGACGATGTCAATCTGGGTTTTGTGACGAAGGACAACCTGGAGCTGGCCCGGTTTCAGGTCGTGCATTGCAGCAACGGGGCGGAGGCCTGGGAGGTGTTCCGGCAGCAGCCGTTCGACCTTTGCATCCTGGACGTCATGCTGCCCCTGAGCGACGGCTTTACGCTGGCCCGGCAAATCCGGCAGGTGGACCCCAACGTTCCGATTCTTTTCCTCAGCGCCCGCGCCGACAGGGACGACCGGCTTCAGGGCCTTCGCCTGGGAGCCGACGACTACCTCACCAAGCCGTTCAGCATCGAAGAGCTGATCCTGAAAATCAACGTCTTTCTTCGGCGCAGCCGGTCACAGCCCTCCGCCCCGGCCGACCCGTCGGTGGTCCTGGGCGCCTACCGGTTCAACTTCCGGGACCTGACGCTTGGATTCGGAGAAGACCGCCAGACCCTTACCTACCGGGAGGCCGAGGTGCTGAAATACCTGCTCGAACGGCCCAACCGGCTCGTGCGTCGCGATGAAATCCTGAAAGCCATCTGGGGCGACGACGACTATTTCATGGGCCGCAGCCTCGACGTGTTCATTTCCCGGCTGCGCAAGCGGCTGGGCCGGGACGAATCCATCCGGATCGAGAATCTCCACGGAATCGGATTCCGGCTTCTAATGACGTGAAGGAAGCCAAAATAAAGTTTTCCGGACGTCGGCGCAGCTTGATGGAAATTGCTGTTTTCGGTTATATTTGCGTAATTCCAAAGATATAACCCTTCTATTATCAGCATGAAAAGAAAGAGTTTGGTTGCGCTTGCCACCTTGTTAAGCACCGGGGTCTTTGCCCAGCAGGAACCCATTCAGTTTTCGGCCAAAGGAATCGTGGCGCTTTCGGACGCCGATATGTCGGCTTCGACGCTGGTAGACGGGAACCTTTACAAAAGCCGAACCAGCCGGGATGCGCTGACGGTCATCAAATTTCCGCTCGACCGCAGCGGACAGAATATGTCCACTGCCCCCATTTCCAATTCTTCGGCTCTGTACGATAAAGCCGCCGTCGTAACCCCGAACGGCCGTTTCGCTTTCGTGCTGGAAGGACGCGGCCCCCTCGGCGACAGCCTTACGGCCCTGAAAGGCGGGGTCAAGGATCTGCCGGCGGCGGCCCGGATGTTTATCGTAGACCTGGCACCGGCCAAACCGAGCGCGAAGGTGGTCAACGTCGGTTCGCTGCCGACGGCCGTCACCATCAACCCGCAGGGAAACACGCTCGCCGTGGCATCCGGTGAAAGCGGGAAGGAGTTGCGTCTGGTCGAGTTTGACAATACCGGAACGCCGAAACGGGTCATTACGGCGCCCTCGCCGGTTCCGGGGGCCCGCATCACCGACCTCGTCTGGAGCCCGGCCGGTGATTTCATCGCCTACGTCATCGAGGATACGCAGGAAGTCGGTGTGATGAAATACTCCCTCGACCAGACCAAGAAACCGAATATCGTACCGCACGGCAAACCCATCAAGGTGGGCGGCCTGCCGGCAACGGGCCGGTTCTCGCCCGACGGCAAGTTCTTCATCGTGTCGGACATCAAGAAAGCCGCCAACGCACAGGGCGCCGGCAAAGGCGAACTGTTCGTGGTGCAGTTCAGCACGGAGGATACGCCGGGTGAACACAAAGTGGTGTCGCAGACGGCAGGCGGTGAAAGCGCCGAAGCTATGGCGGTCAGCCCGGACGGCTCGATGGTGATCGTCGCCAACTCCGGCCAGTCGTACCAGCCGTTCAATAATGCCGGTGCGGGAAAAAGCTCGCTGTCGGTGTATTCACTGGATAAGGAAGGCAAGCTGACGCTGGCGAACGAATATCCGT
Organism: Larkinella soli; assembly: GCF_003703975.1. Lineage (GTDB taxonomy): Bacteria > Bacteroidota > Bacteroidia > Cytophagales > Spirosomataceae > Larkinella > Larkinella soli. The sequence continues at coordinate 423,251 of NZ_QTJY01000002.1, forward strand.
TCGAGGGCATCCTGCCGCAGAGCATCGAGTTCGACAAGAGCGGAAACGCGATCGCCGTGGCCGTATCCGAATACCTGGATTACGGGGACCGGACGGGCGGTATCGAATTCTGGAAAGTGTCGAAAGGGGACAAGCCCGCCCTGGAAAAGATGCCGGGCCGGATCAGCCTGACCCGGGGCTGCCATACGGTCCGGGTATATTAATTATCTGGTCCTGATCCGCTAACAAAAAAGGAAGAGCCGAAGCTCTTCCTTTTTTGTGTTACATCCGCTCCCAGCGGAAGCGTTTCTTGAATTTTTGCTTTTTCTTTCCGTCGCTGCCTCCCTCGTCGCTGCCTTTCTTATCCCGGGCCATCGAAGCCGAGGCTCCCTCCCCTTTCCGGTTGGAAACCCACCAGGCCGGCCCGTGCATCGTTCCCAGGACCGTTCCCCGGTAGACCTTACCGCCGTGCGGGTGTTCCATGCGGACATGACAGCTTTTGATCGGGCAATTCGGGGCCATACAGCCCGTTACCACAAAGCTCAGAAGCAGGATCACAAAACCGTAATCGTTTCTCATACCTTCCCGGATTCAACCTTTTGACCGGTTGATTCTGAAAAGAATACGTCATTACCGGAAAAATATTGAACGGACCGGAAAGAAAGCGGACTAAATCGAGCCAATGGGAAAAGGAGCAGGCCCACCGGGGAGATGAAGGAAAGAGCGGGGAAAGGGAAACCGAACAGAGGGCAGACCGAGCGGGAAGCAGGTTTCTACCCTTCCGGCGTTTGCAGATTATCTTCCGAAGGCCAGTTCATAACCGGCACTGACCAGGTACTCGGCCACCCGGGGCCGCACCACCCAGTAAACCCCGTTGTCGCCACGAACGATCCAGTGATCGTTTCCTTTCACGTAGCGATTATTTGCGCAGTCGATCGCCTGCATCAGGGTTTTAAACTCTGACTGACGCGCTTCCTTCAACATTTCCGCCAGCCTTGGAAAGGCCGCAGATTGTCTGATTACTCCAGATGCGTCTCGCGAATGCATACACGTTGATTGTAAGAGTGCAAAAAACGCACATTACTTGGCATATAACAAATCGGCTGTAAACTTTTTGTAACCGCTCAGTAATTACCTGACTAACGAACGGCAAACCCCTTTTGTTCTAAGGAAAGATAGAGTTTTTAATTAAAAGCTACCAATTCTATGGACATAACTTTAACTATTTAAACCAATAAGTTATCCAAATGTCTATACTGTGGAGTCGCTTCCACAAAACCGGTTTTCCGTGACGGAGCTTCCACACCGGACCGGTCCGTTCAGGCGATTTAACAATAACGCAATTTATTTCACAAAACATTGATTCACAATGAAAAAGGCTGAAAATATTGTTGATAAACCCCAAACGGGTTCCCAACTGGTACGGCTTTTGGCATCCCTTAAGCAATACCAACCATTTGCATTCAAGATGAACAGTCCGACTCATTCTCTGAAACTACTGAAGGTAAGAACGGTAACGATAGCATTGGCCGTAAGTGTTCTGGCGGTGGATATGCTTTCCGGATGTAAAACGGTAAGGAACAAAACGAACCGAACCCAACGGGGAGCACTGATCGGCGCCGGTGCCGGTGCGGTGGCCGGTGGTCTGATCGGAAAACGGTCCGGTAACACGGCCATCGGTGCCATCCTGGGGGCCACCGTCGGTGGAGCCGCCGGTGCGCTGATCGGTCGCCGGATGGATAAACAGGCGGAGGAACTTCGCCGGGGTCTGGAAAACGCCCGCGTTGAACGGGTCGGTGAAGGGATCAAAATTACCTTCGACTCGGACCTGCTTTTCGACGTCGACAAATCCGACCTGAAATCCACGAATCGTGAAAATCTGGCCCGACTGGCGGAAACGCTCAAGAAATACGAGGATACCGAGGTGCTGATCGAAGGCCATGCCGATAATACGGGCTCGGATAGTTATAATATGAAGCTCTCGGAACGCCGGGCCAAGGCCGTCGCCAGAATCCTTCAGTCCCAGGGGGTGAAGAACAACCGCCTGATTGAAAAGGGGTACGGCGAAAGCCAGCCGATCGCCGATAACAACAACACGAACGGCCGTCAGCAGAACCGCCGGGTCGAAGTAGCGATCTACGCGAACGATAAACTGAAAAAGGCCGCCGAGCGGGGCGATCTCGGTACGGTCAATGGTTAAGCCCAATTCCATTCGGTCTCATAGTGGGGAACCTGCAGGGATTCAAAACCTTGCAGGTTCCTTTTTGTTAACCAAATAGTATTCAACTCCAAACCATTCGACAACGTTATGAACGTGACTAATGCAAGCAGCGAGATTCTGGACCGTCTGAACAAGCTGCTGACCCGCACCCGCGACGGCGAGCGGGGCTATCAGGAAGCCGCTGAAAACGTGGACGACGCTGAACTGAAAAGCCTGTTTCTGGCCCAGTCACGGCAGCGGGGCGAATTTGGCCTTGAGATTGCCAGCGAAATCCGCGCCCTGGGCGGTGATCCGGACACCAGCACGAGCCTCGCAGCCGATCTGCACCGGGCCTGGATCAACGTCAAGGCCGCCGTCACCGGCAACAACGACAAGGCCGTGGTGGAAGAATGCAAGCGGGGTGACGCCCAGGCGCTGGAAGATTACCAGGACATCCTGCAAAGTACCAGTCTGATGGCCAGCACCCGCGAACTGCTCCTGCGTCAGAAGGAACGGATCGATTCGGCGCATGCTTCCATGACCCGGCTGGCCAATGTCGTATAGAACTTTCCCGAATACAAAAAAGCCTTATCCTCATTTGCAGGGATAGGGCTTTTTTGTATTCCAAACATTACCCGATCCGAATGGTTGATTGATTAAACGGCCAAAGCCGCCATTTTTCGAAGGAAGGAAGAGAACCAGAACGGTAAACCCCCATTCGATATATCAACAATTCAATAATTTTACCATTTAATTTTAATGAACCACACAGCCACCGTGAAAAGCCCGGACGACATTCGGTCCAAGCCGGGTAAACCGTATCCTTTAGGAGCGACCTGGGACGGCGCAGGTGTAAACTTCGCCCTGTTCAGCGAACACGCTACGGGTGTCATCCTCTGCCTCTTCGATGCCGAAAACCCCGGGACGGAAACGCTTCAGATTCCACTGCTGGAACAGACCGAGCATGTCTGGCATATTTATCTTGAAGACCTGAAACCGGGTCAGTTGTACGGCTATCGGGTGGAGGGTCCCTATGCCCCGGCGCAGGGCCTCCAGTTCAACCCGAACAAGCTGCTACTGGATCCCTATGCCAAAGCGATCAGCGGCCCCTTCATCGCCCACAATTCGCAGCTCAGCTACGACCCGCTCAACCAGGACGAAGACCGCTTCCTGGTACCCGACCCGGAAGACAGTGCCCCGCACGTGCCGAAATCGATCGTAATCGATCCGAATTTCGACTGGGAAGACGATAAACACCCCGACATCCCGCTGAACCGGACGGTCATCTACGAGGCCCACGTGAAAGGCTTTACGGTCAACCATCCGTCTCTCCGCAAAAAAATCCGGGGCACGTATGCCGGTCTGGGCAGCCCGGAAGTGGTCGAATACCTCAAAGCGCTGGGCATCACCACGATCGAGCTGATGCCGATCCACCAGTTCACGGGAGAGAGTTACTGGGGTTATAACTCCATCGGCTACTTCGCTCCGCACAGCGAATACGCTTCGAAAGACATTCCCGGCCATGCGGTCCAGGAGTTCAAGGCCATGGTAAAGGCGCTGCATAAGGCCGGCATCGAAGTGATCCTCGACGTGGTTTACAACCACACCGCCGAAGGCAATCATATGGGCCCGACGCTGTCGCTCCGCGGCATCGACAACCCGGCCTACTACTGGCTCGTCGAGGACAACAAGAAATTTTACATGGATTATACAGGGACTGGCAACACCCTGAATATGAGTCATCCGCGAACGCTGCAACTGGTCATGGACAGCCTCCGCTACTGGGTGACCGACATGCACGTCGACGGGTTCCGCTTCGACCTCGCCACCGCCCTGGCCCACAGCCTGAATGCCGCCGGGCAGCTTTCGGCCTTTCTGGATACGATCCACCAGGACCCGGTTCTGTCGCAGGTCAAACTCATCGCCGAACCCTGGGATATTCAGGCCTACCACGTCGGGAACTTCCCCGTCAACTGGTCGGAATGGAACGGAAAATACCGCGACTGCATCCGGGCTTACTGGAAGGGCGACGAAGGCCAGGCATATGAGCTGGCCCTGCGTGTGCTGGGCAGCCCCGACCTGTATAACGACGGCCGCTCACCGGCCAACAGCATCAACCTCGTCACGGCCCACGACGGCTTCACGCTCAACGATCTCGTCAGCTACAACGACAAACACAACGAAGCCAACGGCGAAAATAACCGCGACGGCGCAGACGATAACCGCAGCTGGAACCACGGGGTGGAAGGCCCGACAAACGACGAAGTGATCCGACAGCTGCGCGAACAGCAGAAACGCAACTTCCTGGCCACGCTCCTGTTCAGTCAGGGGACGCCGATGCTTGTGATGGGCGACGAATACGGCCGGACCCAGCAGGGCAACAACAACGCCTACGCCCAGGACAACGACATCAGTTATTTCGACTGGAAATGGACCGAAGACCAGCAGGCGCTGTTCGACTTCACGAAGCAGCTGATGGAACTGCGCCGGGAGATCCCGCTTCTCCGCCGAAGAAAGTTCTATGCCGAGGATGAAATCGTCTGGTTCCGGGTCGACGGAAAGCCGATGAAGGAGAAAAACTGGCACGACGGCATCACCCGCTGCCTGGGCCTCCTGATCGACGGCACCCGGGTCGACGAGCAGGACGAAGACGGGAACCCCATCGGTGCAGGGTATTATCTGCTTCTGCTGAATTCCTTCTGGGAGCCGCTGCGTTTCAAAATTCCGAAGATCGGCCAGCGGCACCAGTGGCAGGTGCTGGTCGATACGAGCAAAGGGCAAATTGAGCCGTTCGGGGTGTCGGCCCGCAAACCGGTCGACATTCAGGGCCGGTCGCTCATGCTCCTGAAAATGGACTGACCGGTATTCCGATATAATGAAAGCCGGGCCTGTGAACGGGCCCGGCTTTTATTTTTGCACGTATTTCGGATTGGGCGCCGGCATGTTGGCGTTCACCTCTTTCCGCCATTTTCGGAGCAGGTCGGCCAGTTCCCGGGTTTTGTCGGGCTGGACGGCCGCCAGGTTATTTTTCTCGGCCACATCCTCCTTCAGATTATACAGTTCAAGTTTTCCGGTTTCATAGAGTTCAACCAGTTTGTAGTCCCCTACCCTGACGGCCCCGGCCGGGCGGCCCATCTGGTTGCTGAAATGCGGGTAATGCCAGTACATCGGCCCCCGGTCCACCGGTTTGGCGGGATTGGTCAGGACGCCGTAAAAACTCCGGCCGTCGGGGCTGACCGGCTGGTCCCGGATTCCCAGCATCTCCAGAAAGGTCGGCACGAAGTCGGTTCCGGTAATCCGGTTCGTCGTCTCGGTGCCGTCCGGAATCCGGCCGTTCCAGCTGAAAATAAGCGGCACCCGAATACCGCCTTCGTACACGTGCCCCTTCCAGGCCCGGAGCGGGTCGAGCCGGGTCGGCACCGGACCCAGTTCAGGCAGGCCGACCCCGCCGTTATCCGAGGTAAACACCACGATGGTATTGTCCAGCAATTGATGACGGGACAGTTCGGCCATTATCCGGCCCACTCCGTCGTCCATACTTTCGATCATGGCCCCGTAATTGGGGTTATACCGGCCCCCGAACTTTTCGTAGTTGTCGAAATAATACCTGAGCTTGTCGGCTCTCGGAACCAGCATGATGTGGGGAGCGGAGTATGCCAGATACAGAAAAAAAGGCTGCGCTTTGTTCTGATCGATAAACTCCAGCGCGTAGTCCGTCAGCCGGTCGGTCAGGTAGGTGGTGCCTTTGTCCTCGAAGACGGTTTTGCCCCGGGAGGTAATCGAATAATTGTAATAATCCAGCCCGTTCCGGCCGATGACGCGGTCGTAGGTGAAACCCTGTGCTGCGGGGGCGGTGGTGTCGGCTCCACCGAGGTGCCATTTGCCGATCATGGAGGTCTGATAACCCCGGCTTTTCAGCATTTCGGCGAGGGTGGTTTCCGAGGGCGGCATGTACTTCCGCCAGTTGGCCGGAAACACCGGTGATGTGGAATCCCGGCGTTCGCCCACCAGAAAGTTCGTCAGTTGCATCCGGACCGGGTGTTTTCCGGTAAGAATGGCCGCCCGCGAGGGAGAGCAGACGGGACAGGCGGAGTAGGCATCGCGGAACTTCAGCCCTTTCTTTGCCAGGCCGTCGATGTTCGGCGTCCGGTTATAGGGGTTGCCGTAGCAACCCAGATCCGAATAGCCCAGATCATCGGCCAGAATGAAAACGATGTTCGGGCGGGATTTTGCCGGTGGATTCTGCCCGGCCGCGCGGCCCGCCGAAATCAGGAAAATAAGAATCGGCAGGATCAAAAAGGGACTGACTTTCATGGTGAAGGGTTTTTCTTCCCAAACCTACCATTTCCGGCAGAAAGTCGGTAAAACCGGTTAGTAAAAAGCCGAAGGTCACCGTCGAAGGATTGCCGTATTTTAATTTACTTATGATTGATTTTCAATCTTCTCACCTTTATCCAGCATTTCCATGAAAGTCCTGCATTGCCGCGACGTCGGCTTCGACTGCCCGGGCGTGGTTAAAGCCGAAACCGAAGAACAGGTTCTCCAGATGGCCGCCCAGCACGCCGGCGAAGCTCATCAGGTCACGATCACGCCCGAAATGGCTGAACAGATCAAACCGCTCATCAAAGACGAATAGGAAAACCGGGTTACCCGGTTTTCAGTGCGTCTGAAGCCAGTTCAGGATGTAGTCGGCGTCTTCCTTCCAGGTTTTCTGCCCGAGAACGAAGTGGTTCCGGCCCGGAAACTCCTTGTAGTCCAGCACCGAACCGTTCTTTTTATACCGCTTGAAGTTCCTGAAGTTCAGGTGCGCCGGGAGAATATTATCAAATTCCCCGGAGGTGATGAGCAGGGGCGCGTGCGGCTTTTCGAAATCCACTTTGGCTGCGCTCGTCAGGCCGCCCCGGGCAACGGTTTTCGATTCGGGGATGGTATTGGCCTCATAGGCGGCTTTCTGCTCCTCCAGCGGCATACCGTTCACAAATGCATATTGCCAGTCTGCAAACGACATCAGATACGTCTTTTTCAGGGAGGTAAACAGGCCGAGGGCCTTCCATCCGGCTTTCAGGAAAGAGAACTCATAGGGAATGATGCCGAGGGGCGGTACGGGGTGAATGGCTACGCCGGCGGCCGCCAGATCCCGGTTTACGATGATCTGGGTGATCAGCCCGCCCAGCGAGTGCCCGATGACGATGGGTTTTTCCGGGCATTGTTTCACAATTTCCGCATAGTGGTCGACCAGTTCGCCCAGGGTCAGGGCCGCCAGGTCGGTGTCGTTGGGCTGTCGGGCCCGCAGCTCGGCGGCCGTGCCGTCTTTAAAGGGCCAGGGCGGGGCCATCGTCGTGAATCCTTTCTCCTCGAAATACTTCCTCCACTCCTCCCACCCGTGGTGGGTCACGAACGCGCCGGTAACGAAAACGATGGTTTTCGACTGAATGGTTGTCATGGCAGCAACGGTTAGAATGGACGGTATTCCGGCCGGGCGGTTCACCCGGAATACCGTCTGATGATCAGAACATTGGAAGGGGCCAGTGCCTCAAATATGAAGAAAAATGAGACAGGACGAACAGAATCGGAGGGAAAAGAACCGGGTTTTGCAAAAAATTAATACCCCGACCCGGAATCGTTACTCTTTTTCCTTAAACCGCCATACTTTTTCGATGACCGGCGATTTCTGAAGCGTTTCGTACAGTTCCTTATCGCTCTGAAAGCTAAGCTGATGCAGAAGGTAGGCTTCTACGAAAACCGAAAACTCGGGCCGGTCGAACGGCCAGGGATCGACGCCCAGGGTCTGGTTCGGTCGCTGGAAAATGTAGTAAATCGTCCCGTCCGGACCGGGGCTGATTTCGAGCCGGCGGTTGTTGTCGGGCAGACGGCCCTGGCACAGGATGAGCGACAGGGCGTCGCACCATTGCACGAAGGCGTAGGCAAACCGGGCATCGTCTTTCCGGACGTCGAGTTTCTTCAGCCAGTTCGTCTGATTCTGTTTCTGTTCTTTCAGGAAGACCGCCATCTCCGGGTTTTCCTTCTCCAGCGATTCATACAGGAAGGTCGCGTGCATCGACACCATCAGGGCATTCCAGCGGCTTTTTTCGAGGGCGATTTCGACCATGCGTTTCGCCTGTGGCACGGAGTATTCCAGGATGCGGAAGTCCATCGGCGCCCCCGCTTCGGTGAGGTGGTTCCGACCCTCCCAGGGGTCCTGGCCATCGTCGTGTTCCGTCAGGGCAACCAGGGTTTCGATCCAGCGGATGGGTCGCTTATCGGGGTGCCAGTGATTGGCGGCCTGCACGGCGAGCAGCCCGTGGGCCTGCTGATGAATCACTTCCCAGCCGAAATCCGTATTTTTTACGATCATTGGGTATAGTGTGAGGTATGGGATTTACACAAAAATGCCGACTCCCGGAGTCGGCATTCGGTTGGTTGATAACGGATTTGCTGAGAGAATCAGGACGGATTCTCGACCAGTTTGTTCTCCCCCTCCTTGTAGGTGTCGCCGGTCAGGGCGGCCCGGGCCATTTCAAACAGTCGGATCATCCGGCTGGAGGTAGAATCCCAGTATTCGGCGGTTTCGGTATGCACCTTCAGTACCGCCAGTTCCGGGTCATCCTTGCCTTCGGGGAACCAGGGTTTAGCCATCGGCGACCAGATTTCCTCAATTTTGGCACGGTCGTGCAGTTCCTGGGCCTCTCCGCTGATGGAAACGTAAGAAGCCTTGTCGGGGTGAGCGAAGGCCACATTGACCTGATAATTCCTGTCGATGTGGTCGGTTTTCGGTGAATGGGATTTAGTCAGAAACCACAGATTGCCCTCTTCATCGAACTTCATAGCGGCCATCGGGCGGCTCACCAGGCGCCCTTGTTCATTCTGGGTGGTCAACATACCGATCCGAATCTGTTCAACCAGTTCACTGACTTTCTGCATGCCCGGATCGAGCGGTTTTTTCGTTTCCATAACGTTGTGTCATCAAGGATAAGACGACTGTCGGGCAGTAATCGTCGTAGTGGATGGACTACAAACCGATTAGTGCCCGACAGCCTTGAATTGAATAAGTATATAAGGTGCCGGCTTTCAGGCTGTGGGTCTTCATCGGTATCCGCATCCGGAGCGAAACACAGTTTCTATCGTCCGTCCGGAAATTCGGATACACACCGGAAACAACTACGTCGAAAAGGATCGGATCCGCCTGGCAATATTGGACTCCCCGCCCCTGATACCATTCCCCTGCTTTCGCTCGTGATGGCTGGATTGCCTTCCTGACGTCCTTCCGGTGCTGATGGCCCCGCCGGTTGTTCGACCGGCACCGATTTGAACCCGATTTCAGGCAGCGGAGATCAGTGACCTCCGGCCCGGTCCGGGTGCTGTTAATTGTAAAGCATCTCCTGACGGCCCAGGGCGTCGAATAAGGTCCGCGAAATTTCGGATTCGCGTTCGGGCCGGCTCGTCATGTCCAGAATAGTCATGCAAACCCGGATGCACTGGCGGCAGACCGATGCGATCTGGCAGGCCCGTTCCAGGCTCATCCGCTCACATTCCTCGGCGCATTTTTCACAGACTTCGATGCAGGTTTTGGCGACCAGACGCGTGTTTTCGGAACCGCGAACGTACAGCATCGCCACCTGACGACAAAGATCGGAGCAGTCGAGACTTAAAAAGATACAGCGATACAGTTCTTCAATGTCCTGCTGGCGTGAACATTCCGTTGCGTACTCATCACACACCGTGGCGCATTCAACCAGCGTGTCGTAAACGTTTTTCTTCCAGATCATAACGGTATTAAACTAAACTGGGTTTTAAATTCTTATGAAACAGCCTGTCTTTGCCCACCCAGACTATCCATCTGGCGATCATCCCAGACTCCCTGGGATCTCATCCCATCAGCTTCCGTGATCCGGCGACGAGCCCAGGAGCGCGCTTCGCAAATGCTGGTCAGAATGACATCATGCTTATCGAGGCCGCCCTGTTCCAGCAGGGAATTAGCAATCTCGATGGCTTTGGCCCGCACGCTTGGAGTGAGGGATCGCATGGCTGCCGGGAAGTGAGTCTGGCTCCAGATCATGGCTGTGACGTCTTATTGGTACCGGCTATAGTGAGATTTTTATGCCAGTCTGGCGGGGCCGGGAAAGATGCCTAAATCAAAAAAGCCAAAGACCTGAATGTCACAGGTCTTTGGCTTTTTTACCTTTGTTAAATCCAAATAAACAGTTGACTTGCAGAGCGATGGATGTAGAATTCACACGCGTCAGTGTGTATAAAAATACACAGCCCGCCACACCCCGTTTATTTGGGAAACAGTAAGCGAAACGTAGTGCCGGCCCCTACCTGGCTCTCCACTTCGATCGAGCCCCGGTGGCTGTTGATGATGTTCTGAGTGGTGGTCAGGCCCAGGCCCATCCCGCCCTGTTTGCCGGTAAAGAAGGGGTCGAACAGCCGCTGGCGGTTTTCCTCCGAAATACCGGTCCCATTGTCTTCCACGACGACCATGACGGCGCGGTCCTGCAGGGGCTGGGTCCGGACGGTCAGGACGCCTTTTTCGTCTTCCATAGCCTCCACCGCGTTGATCAGGATGTTGAGCAGGGCGGTTTTGAACTGCTCCTTGTCGAGCGGCACCGCGCAGTCGTCCGACGAAAAGTCGGTCACGAGCTTCATGCCTTTCAATTGCAGCCGGTCATTGACCAGAAACAGCGTCTCCCGGACGGCATCGTTCAGGTCGTTGGGCTGAAGTTCCAGTTCCCGCGGCTTCGAGGAGTTGAGCATTTCGGTGATCAGCTGCCCGATGCGCTCGGCGTTCCGGCGAATGATGCTGAGGTAGAGCGTCAGGCCGGGGTCATCATCAGGCAGGTCTTCCTTCAGCTGTTCCAGCGCCAGATGCAGATTGGTCAGCGGGTTACGGACCTCATGCGCGATGCTCCGGGCGATCTTGCCCGTCATGCTGAGTTTTTCGGCGATCAGAATGTCACGCTGGGCTTTTTTCTGCTGCGTCACATCCCGAACGATGGCCTGATACCAGGTAATGGCTCCGCTCTTGTCGGTGATGGCAACCGCCGACAGCAGGCAGTCGATTTTCTTCCGGTCCTTGCTGACCAGCACGATTTCCATATCCTTGACCTGCTCCGACTCGGCGATGCGGTCCCGGATCTGATCATAGACCGCCGGGTTCTCAAACAGCTGTCGGATGTCCATCTGCCGCAGTTCATCGATGCCGTAGCCGGTCAGGTTCCGGAACGAAGGATTGATTTCCTGAAAATCGAAATGCCGGTCGGTGACGAAAATGGCGTCGATGGAACGCTCGAACAGCGAGCGGTATTTGTTCTCCTTTTCCGCCACTTCGCCCATGATCTCCGACTGGCGGAGGGCATACCGGATACTGCGTCCGAGCAGCTGCGCGTCGATGCGGCCTTTGACGAGGTAATCGGCCGCTCCCAGCTTCAGGGCCGAATAATCCACTTCCAGATCGTCCTGGCCGGTCAGCAGGATCATGGGAGCCAGACAACCCACCTTGAAGGCTTCCTGGATCAGTTCGATCCCGGTCCGCTCGCCCAGCCGGTAATCGACCAGATAGACGTCGTACTGATCGTCGCAGACGCGTTCCAGGGCATCGTCGAATTCACTGACCCAATCGAGCTGGATGTTGGCATTGTCGCGGGTTGAAACCAGGGTTTTCGTCAGAACAAAATCGTCTTCGTCATCCTCAACCAGAAGCACCCGGATGGTCTTTTCCGGCGCACTATCGGGTTGAGTCGTCTGGTAAGGAAACGGTGTCAATCCAGTATTTCTTTATGGTGGTCGTAATATCCAGCAAAGTTCCAAAATCGAACGGTTTGGAGATATACGAGCTGACCCCCAAATCATAGGTCCGCAGGATATCTTCTTCGGCCGTAGAGGTCGTCAGAACGACGACCGGGATCTGACGGAATTGTTCGTTCGCCTTAATTTCGCGAAGGGCCTGAATTCCGTTTTTTCGGGGCATATTCAAATCCAGTATTATCAGGCTGGGACGGGGCGAAGCGGCATACGGTTCGCGCTGATGGAGATAATCCATCAGTTCTTCTCCATCCTCTACAAAACACAACTGGGCCTGAAGGTTGGATTCGCGAAACGCCTGCTCGAGCAGCATCCGGTCGTCGGCGTCGTCATCAGCAATTAATATACTGGTTTTAGGTTGCTTGCCAGTCATTCTTCTCAATCAGGTTAAATGATACGAAGCACTCGTCAGATTTTCTGTAACGGCTCTATACTCACAAGTTAGTAACAAGATCAAAAACCGTTAGTTTTTTTCACGGCGAAATGATTAAGTATATACGTTCCAAAACCTGCAATTTAGCCTTATTTTACGTCATCCTCAGCAAAATCTTTCTTGTAATATTCCACACTCTGTAGAATCCGATCTACACCCTGCTTCAATGCCGACGCCCGATAAATCCAAAATCAGAGGAAATTTCATATATTTATGATCTTGATAATCAGCCACATATTACAAAATTCGCTAACCTTCTTCTTGATTTGGCACAAAATTGTTGGTATGCTTTTCATACAACCAACTCTGTTTTCCTATGAAAAGACCGATCAATAAACTGTTACTGGCTTCGGCCGTGCTGGGCAGCCTTTTTATTTCGAAAGCGAACGCGCAGACCACTCCCCGGACGGGAATTAAAGGCGGCTTGAACGCCAGCACGTTATATCTGAACAACGTGGACGACCGAAACGAACGCATCGGGTTTCATGTAGGCGTATTTACGCAGATACCGGTCGGCGAGTTTTTTGCGGTCCAGCCGGAGCTTCAATATACGACCAAGGGAGTGTCGGCCCGGTATAACCTTCTGGGCTACGAAGGAAAAAATACTTTCAAACTGAATTATGTCGAACTGCCGGTGCTGGCAACCTTCAAGCTGGGCAATTCGGTGGATCTGCAGGCCGGTCCTTACGTTTCTTATCTGGCCAACGCCAAGGTTGCGACCGACGGCGATCTGGGCTCCGGGCTCCGGGACATCAGCCGGGAAAATTTCAATGCATTCGACTACGGGGTGGCCGGAGGTCTGAATATTTACTTCGGATCGGCTTTTCTCGGGCTGCGCTACGGGCAGGGTCTTCAGCCGGTAGCCAATGACGGCGGGGCACGTTTCCTGCTGGGGAAAGCCAAGAACGCGGTCGGACAGATTTCGCTGGGCTTCTCACTGCGGTAATACCATAAAAAAGGGAGACGGCCGTTTCGGTCCCGTCTCCCTCTTCTTCCGCTTCCGGCTCTCCGTCAAAGATGAATGTCGTAAGCCTTCAGTTTGTTATAAAGTGTTTTCCGATCGATATTAAGCACTTCAGCGGCTTTGGTTTTATTATAGCCGGTTTTTTCCAGCACCTTGATGATGGCGGCCCGCTCGGCGTTCTCGGAAACGGATTTCAGGTTATTGGCCGGCACCGTGGCTGAAACCGGCGAACTGGTATCTTCCGCCAGATAGGCCGGCGAAATAATTTCGAACGGCAGACACTCCAGGGTAACGGTGTCTCCCTGCGTCAGCAGCACCGCCCGTTTGATGACGTTCTGGAGTTCGCGCAGGTTTCCGTGCCAGTAATACTCCTTGAGCTTCTCCTTTACCTCTTCATCAAAGCCGATCACATTCTTTTCCAGCTGGTTATTGGCCAGTTCAAGAAAATGCTCGGCAAAGATCAGAACATCGGCCTTTCGCTCGCGGAGCGGGACCAGGTCGATCCTGAACTCGTCCAGACGGTGAAAAATATCTTCCCGGAAGCGTCCCTGGCGGACGGCATCACGAAGATCCTCGTTGGTGGCTACCAGAATCCGGACGTCTACCACAATGTCGGTGTTGCTCCCAATACGCCGAATCCGTCGTTCCTGAAGAACGCGCAGCAGTTTGATCTGGTTTTCGTAGGAAAGGTTACCGATCTCATCCAGAAACAGCGTGCCGCCGTTGGCTACCTCGAAACTACCGACCTTATCGGCCATGGCCCCGGTAAATGAGCCTTTGATATGCCCGAACAGTTCACTGCCGGCCAGTTCTTTGGAAAGGGCTCCACAGTCGATGGCCACGAACGGCTTGTCGGCTCGTTTGCTTTTCTGGTGGATGGCGTTGGCCACGAACTCCTTCCCCGTCCCGGTTTCGCCGGTGATGATCACCGACATGTTGGTCGGGGCGATCAGGTCGATGTGTTTCTGGAGCATTTCGGCGGCCCGGCTTTTCCCGAAAATAAACCGCCTTCCACCGGTAATGACGGTCGACGATTTAGCCGTCCGGTTCACGACGGGTTTTACAGGGGTGACCACCGGTGCTTCCTCGTCTTCTTCCGAAACCGCCGTCACATTCAGCGACTGGGTTCGGCGGTTGAGCGCGCTTTTGATCGTATAGAGGATTTCGTCTGGATACAGCGGTTTGGTTACATAATCATACGCACCGTGCTTTACCGTCTGTACGGCCATCCGGACGTCGGAGTAGCCGGTAATAATGATAACTGCGGTCGACGAATCGAGGATTTTGATTCGGCGCAGCATTTCAAGCCCGTCAATATCAGGAAGTTTAAAGTCGCATATAACCAGTTCAAACGAATCTTTTCTTAACAGGTTCAATCCGTCCTCTCCTCGTTGAACAGAAGCCGTCTTATAGCCTTGTTTTGATAAAAACCGTTCCAGAAGCAGGCATATATCCGTGTTATCGTCAACGATTAGGATTCTTTCCATGCTGGGACAGCTACAATGCCCGATTACAATTAACCTGGGTATAAAGTTAATTAAACTTGGATATATTGTAAAGCCTGCTCGACGGTCTTCCGGTTAAAAGGTTTGCCGATGAAATAGTCGGCTCCTTCCTGGGAAGCGCGCTTCCTTTCGGCGATTCCGTCGAACGCACTGATCATGATCACTTTGGTTTCATTTCCGTTTGTTCGGATGTAGGAAAGCAATTCGAAGCCTACTCCATCGGGGAGACTGAGATCAAGAAATACGGCATCATAGGTTTGCTGGGCCAGGCGCTGGCGGCCTTCTTCCAGAAAGTTGGCGCAGGTCGGCTGGTATCCCATTCGTTTCAACAGACCGGAAAGCAGGAGGCAAATATCTGCTTCATCGTCAACGATGAGAACTCGTTTCGTATTTGTCATATTTGTAACTACCGGCTGATAACTACCGCCAGTTTGCCAGCCCCGCGTTCTTTCCACGTTTCGGTTCGTTAGTATCCATTGAATTCATTATATCAAAACATAATACGAAATAATGTGCCTAACTCTTCCGGAGAGGGCGTAATTCCCTTCGAAATGCTGTAATAACAATAAAACCGGCTTCCCAAGGCCGAAAAAGACCCCGGGTCTGATTAAACGGTAGCGTGTTACCGCCAGTTTAAATATTTTCATATTTGCGTAACAGACGTGATTTTTCTACACTTTCCTCTACACCTGTAGAACTATCTCCACACCCGGCCCGGTCGCCGGCTGAAGAATCAGGTCGGTGAAAGTATAAATTTTTCCAGAAAGCATTTAAAAATCAGGCGTTTATTGTGCTTTTTATTGACACTTTTTCCCTCTCCTGCCTTTTGGCATAACTTTTTCATAAATAATAGGCAAAAGCATCTGTCTCAACGTTACTTTCTGATTGCTCAACGTTATGGGAAACTGCTTTTTAATCTTGCCCTGACACGGATTTCAGTCTGATACCCGGCAAAACCGGGGCCTGACAATTTCGGAATCGGCAACGCCATCCACATCGTAAACTGCCTTTCCCGGCAAATGTTCTGAAAGGAACACCCGGTGTGGAGTTTTACCGATGCACATCATTTAAAAACGCCGTTGGCCTCAGGCTCACTGCGCTTGGAGATACTACAAGAGTGGTACGTTTAGGTTTAGGTGGTTTCATTTTAGGTTAAGTACAAGTTACGGTGGGTACGGAATCCCTGCACCAATTTGAGTGCAGGGATTTTTTGTTTGGGGCCGGGGCGTTTAGCCGTTGGGGTGTTCTGGCGATAAAGCGTTTGGGACTTGAGGTTACTCCTCCATTACCTGCGCTTCCCAAACGCTCCAACTCCTTGACTCCCCAACTCCAAAACTCCCCAACTTCTTTCTACAATCTGTAGAATTTGTTCCTCAGCCGGCGTTTCCCGGGCCGGACCACACACAAAGTAAATCTCTGCATAAAACCCTGAAAATAAATAGCTTGTGATCAAAACTATACCCCGCCCAACAGTACTGGTATGAAATTTTCTGTATTGGTTGTGCCCTCAGGGAAGGGCGATCATCGTTCACTTTAACCGTTTTGATCAGCATGAAATCGAACTTCAGTGGTCTTGTGGTGGCTCTTCTGGCCGGCGCCGTCCTGGGCGTTCTGATGGCCCCACGCAGTGGCAAGGATACCCGCAAGAGAATCACGAACGACACCGACAAGTTTCTGAAAGACTTACAGGACACTATTACGTCGGGTTTCGACAGCATCAAGAGTCAGTATGAGGATACCCGGGACAACCTGGCCTCCAAATACAACGACGTGGTCGATACGGCTGCCTCGCGTTCCAAAAGCGCCATCGAGCGGACCGAGCGCAATTCAAAATATTAATCATAACTTTGTAACACTTCCAGAGTTACGAACCTTAAAATCGGAAACACCATGAGAAGCTCAAGAGATTTTCTGTTAGGATTTATTACGGGGATTGCAGCCGGGTTGCTCACCGCCCCCAAAAGTGGCCGTGAAAGCCGCCAGTGGATTCAGGATGAAGCCAACCGGCGCTCCAAGGATCTCCAGGATCAGTGGAGTAAAGGGGTAGAGCAGGTGAAAACCCAGGTAGACCAGGTAAAATCCCAGGTAAACGACTGGACCACCAAGGCGCAGAACGCCGTGCAGGGCAACCAGGGGAATCAACCCAATAAAGACCAGTTCAACTCGAACGTCGATAATCTGGCCGACAAAGCTCACGAAGGCGTAGACTCCGCCAAGCAGTCGATCAAAGCAGAATAAGCAGAAGTCTGATTTACTCAACGTCATGAAAAGTGCGGCCCGGCAGGAATGTCGGGCCGCACTTTTTTATGCTGTCCAATAACCCGGAAGCCATCATCCGGGCGTTTTTAACCCGCTTTTAAGAAAAATTGGCAGCAGAGGCCGCCAGTCACCGGAAAACGCCCGGGATTTAAGCCTCATTTAACAAGGGTTTAACAACCGTTTAACCGGGCCGCCCTAATTTTGGAAGGTCAAAAGCAGTAACCTTCCAATAACTTTCTAAAATTAATCGCTTATACGTATGGCCCGCAATTATCGTTCTTCCTTTGAGCCGGATGCCTGGCTTCGCCTGCTGGGTGGCCTTGTGCTGATCATTACGGCCTACAGTTGTGGTGCTTAAGTAAATTTTTGTACGGGGTCGAACCGGCAAGTATTTTTTATCAAAATTTTTAAGAAATTGAAGTGGTATTGTTCTTGCTGTTAACAAATATTATATTTGCGTAACAATTTGTAGTTACATTGAAAATTGACTCCTTTCACTTTGGTGTAGGATAAAGATAAGACAGCCTAAGCCTGAACGGGCGGCTGTTTTTAAATGGTGTGGATATAGTCGGAAAGCTATTCGGGAATGCCCGGATAGCTTTTTTGTTTTCAGGCACGCTGCTTCGTCTTCTGATTTCACCTCATTTTAACCTGTCTTTAACTAAGCTTTAATGTACCAGGGGTATTTTTGATTCATCGAATTTCCGATGTGAGTTAGCGAACATCTTACAAAGGGAAGGTTGAACGTCAAGGCAGGTGCTTCATACCATCCGCTTTGAAATGGTGTGGATAGGATGAAAAAAGCTACCTGGAGTTAGATTCCGGGTAGCTTTTTTGTTTATTTGAGTTATATAAAGGAATTTTAATAGATCAGTCTTCATTTTTGGGCAACCACCATTTTACGGTTATGAAAATCCTGGTAGTGGAAGACGAGCCTAAACTCGCTTCATTCGTTAAGAAAGGGCTGGAAGAACAGTCGCACGAAGTAGACGTCGCCTTCGACGGCCAGATTGGAAGAACGATGGCCCTGAGCAACAACTATGACGTTATCGTCCTGGATGTCAACGTCCCGAAAATGAACGGCTTCGATATTGCCCTATCGCTGCGTTCCGAACACATTAAGACTCCGATTCTGATGCTGACGGCCATGGGTTCGCTCGACAATAAGGTGGCCGGTTTTGAAGCCGGGGCCGACGACTACCTCGTCAAGCCGTTCGAGTTTCGCGAACTGCTGGCCCGGCTCCGCGCCCTCAGCAAACGCAGCATCGATACCAGTTCGCCGTCCAGCCTCCTGAAGGTGGCCGACCTCGAACTGGACCTGAACGAAAAGATCGCCCGGCGCGACGGCAAACGGATCGAGCTGACGGCCAAGGAGTTCGCCCTGCTCGAATACCTCATGCGGAACCGGGGGCGGGTCGTTTCCCGGGTCGATATTGCCGAAAAGGTCTGGGATATCCACTTCGACACCGGAACCAACGTCATCGACGTGTATGTCAACTTCCTGCGGAAAAAGATCGACAAGGATTTTCCGGTAAAATTGATTCATACGGTAATCGGAATGGGCTACATGCTGAAGGAAGAGTAAGTCTCCCCTCCTCTTTACCCACGGCCGACCTATGAATATCCGGACCCGACTGACCGTCCTTTTTGCGCTGCTGGTGGGCTCGATCATCCTCCTGTTCTCCCTGACCATCTATTATCTCTTCGACCAGTACCGGGAGCGTGAATTTTACGACCGCCTTCACCAGAAAGCCATCACCACCGTCCAGCTGCTGGAAGACGTACCTGAAGTTACCGAAGAGATGCTCCGCCGGATCGAGGTGAACTATATGGCGCTCTACCGGGGCCACGTGACCATCTACCAGACCGACAACCGCATCCTTTATACTACGGACTCCAAACCGGAGATCGTCTCTCCCCAGTTTCTCGAGCAGGTGCGGAACGGTCGGGAAATCTTCCAGCGGAACGGCGAACTTGAAATGCTGGGCGTCCGGTATATCGACCACCGGAAGCAGGTGCTGGTGGTGGTGGCGACGGCCATCGACCGCTACGGCTTCTCTAAACTTGAATGGCTGCGGGAAATCCTGCTCATCAGCTGGCTGTCCAGTATGGTGATCGTGCTGCTGGCCGGCTGGTTTTTTGCCGGAGACGCCCTCAAGCCGGTTTCCGACATCATCGATCAGGTCAACGCCATCTCGGCCACCAACATCCATGCCCGGCTGCGGATCGGCCGGGCCAGGGACGAACTGGCCAAACTGGCGGCCACCTTCAACGAAATGCTCAACCGGCTGGAGGATGCGTTCATCCTTCAGAAAAACTTCGTTTCCCATGCCTCCCACGAGCTGCGTACCCCCCTGACGGTGATGATGGGCCAGGTAGACGTCGCGCTGATGCAGCCCCGCAGCGAAGCGGAGTACCGGCAGGTGCTGGAGGGCGTTCTGGAAGAAGGAAAAAAGATGAATAACCTTGTCAACGGGCTGCTGGAACTGGCCCACGCCAATTCCGATGCGGCTACCATTTCCTTCCGGCCGGTCCGGGTCGACGAATTGCTCTGGCACGGCCGCGCCCTCCTGACTCAGAAGAATCCCGAATACCATATCGAAATCGAATACGAGCAACTGCCTGAAAATGAAGAAGATCTGATCGTTCTCGGCGAGGAAGCGCTGCTTCAGATGGCCTTCCAGAACCTCATGGAAAACGGGTGCAAATATTCGCACGACCACCGCATCGTGATCACCCTCGTGGCGGAAAACGACCACATCCGGCTGAACTTCACCGACCACGGAACCGGCATACCGCCCGACGACCTTCCCCACCTCTTCGAACCTTTCTTCCGTTCCGAAATCACCTCCGGCGTGTCGGGCCACGGCATCGGGCTGGCCCTGACCCACCGGATCATCACCATTCACAAGGGCCAGATCGACATCGAGTCCACCCTTGGGCAGGGAACTACCGTCCGGGTGGCGCTGCCCGCCCTACAGCCCAGTTCGGCCCGAAAACCGGTTGTGTACGAACTCGATAAATAGCCGTTCAGTCTGTTGGATCGGCCCCCATAACCGATCCGATCATCGACGACCACCCGCTTTGTCAATTCCGCTTCAGGACAGCTTCGAGATCGGCCGGTGAATAGTGGATGTTTTTCAGCGTCTTCTGGTCGGCCGTCCGGTAGACCAGGTATTTCCCCTCCGACTCGACATAGTGGCAGTCGACGCCCTTTTCCCGGTAATGCCGGACCGTGGCTTCGGCTTCCTCCACCGACAGGCAAGCCTTGCTGAGGTTGGAGCGCTGGACCTCGTCGAACAGCGCCTTGAACTGCCCGCCCAGACCAAATTCCAGCACCGCTCCGGACAGCACATACTGAAGGTCGCAGAGCGCGTCGGCAATCCCGACCAGGTCTTTTTCCAGAATGGCTACCTCCAGTTCCTTCAATTCTTCGGCCAGCAGGGCCACCCGAAGCTGACAGCGGGTTTCAGACGGTATTTCCGGCTTTTCCAGAACCGGGTGATGAAAGGTACGGTGGAACTCGGCAACGGCGTTCAGTGAATCTGGTGACTGCATATCGGTTAAAAGTTATTCTTAAACAGTTTGATGGCGATGGCGAGCAGGATGATTCCGAACACCTTTCTCAGGATATTGGTGCCGCCCGGACCCAGCCGGGTTTCGATCCAGGCCGACGATTTCAGCACCACGTAGATCAGGATCAGATTGACCAGAATTCCCATCAGGATATTCGAAGTCGCATACTCGGCCTTCAGCGACAGGATGGTAGTCATGGTGCCGGCTCCGGCAATGAGCGGAAAGGCAATCGGCACGATGTGCGACGCTCCGGCGGTCTGCTGGTCTTCCTTGAAAATATTGCGGCCCAGAATCATTTCCAGCCCGATCAGAAAAATAACGATCGCCCCGGCCACGGCAAACGAGGATACGTCGACGCCGAACAGCTTCAGCAGCGACTCGCCCACAAACAGAAATGACACCATCAGCAGGCCCGACGCCAGCGTCGCCTTTTCGGACTCGATCCGCCCCACCTTCTTCCGGATGTCGATGATCACCGGCAGGGAGCCGACGACGTCGATCACCGAAAACAGAATCAGCGTAACCGATGCGATTTCTTTGATATTGAGCATAATACAGCTACGACTCAGCGGCCGTAGGTTCGTAAAAAATCCTTTAGGACGGTGATCTCGCTTTCGTCGATCGCCGGAAAGTTGGCAATGCGGAAGGTGGTATTCTTCCAGTCGCCGTAGCCGTTGCCGATCGTGATGCCGGCCCGGAGTGCTTCGGCTTTCACGGCCCGGATGGCCTCTTCTTCTCCCAGCACGGCGATGACGGTATCCGACCGGTGTTCGGGCTGGTCGATCAGCAGGTTCCACCGGGTTTCCTCTTCGATGAACCGGTACCAGGAGGCCGCCCGCTGCCGCAGCACCGCATCCACGGTTCCGATGGGCGGCACCTGCTGTAAGACCCTCATCAGCAAATAAATACCGAGACTGTTGGGCGTATAGGGCGTCTGAAACTTCTCCATGTTTTCGTGGATGAACAGCAGGCTGTTGTAATACTGCCGGTCGCCGATGATCCGGGCCCGTTCCAGGGCCGCCGGCGAATAGATCATCAGACCCAGACCGGGCGGCAGCCCAAGGCATTTCTGCACCGAAGCGAACCAGACGTCGGCCAGCCGCCAGTCGAAGGCCAGTCCGCCCAGCGAGGAGACGGCATCGACGGCGATCAGGCCCGTAAACTGCTCCCGAAACTGCTTCAGGGTTTCCATGCGGACCTGCGTTCCGTTGGAGGTTTCATTCTGCACCACGCAAAGGACGTCCGCTTCTCCCGGCATGAGAGCGGGTTTAATCCGGTGGGCGTATTCCATCCATTTTTTCCCGAACGCCCCGCTGTACGGATGCAGGCTGTTGGCGACGGTCAGCGACTGGGCGACGATCTCCCAGCACTCGGTGGCCGAAGAGACGAAAAAGATGTGGTATTCCTCCGGCACGGCCAGTTTTTCGTGCAGCAGCCGCAGGGTCTCTTTCACGATGTCCATGAAACCGGAGCTGCGGTGATTCAGACTCACCACCCCCGACAGCACCGCTTCCTGCGCAAAACCGGCCACGGCAGGATATACCTTCGAAGGACCGGGATAAAATGTGATCATAGCCAACTCCTTACCTCTTAAACTCCCAGACTCAACAGATACCGCACCGCCAGTTCATATCCCATCAGGCCCAGGCCGACGATGACGCCCCTGCACTTAGCCGACAGGTAGCTGTGATGGCGGTAGGTTTCGCGGGCGTGGACGTTGGAAATATGGACCTCCACGGCCGGCGCCGTTACGGCGGAGAGGGCATCGGCGAGAGCAATGGACGTGTGCGTCAGCGCCCCGGCGTTGATGACGATGCCGTCGACCGAAAACCCGAGTTCGTGAATCTTGTCGATCAGTTCTCCTTCATGGTTCGACTGAAAATACCGGATCTGAATGTCGGGAAAGACCAGTTCGACGGTTTGAAGGTAGTCGACGAACGAGCGGTTTCCGTAGATTTCCGGCTCCCGCTTGCCCAGCAGGTTCAGGTTCGGGCCGTTCAGGATGAGAATTTGTTTCATGAGAGGAAGCGGTTTTCTTTGTAGTTCCAGCGAAGGCCGCAGGGCCGAAACCGCCGGAGCGACCATCACCGGTATGTGGCAAAGTTACATCAACGCATTTAAAAACTACCTGAAACTCGAACGCTCGCTGGCCGAAAACTCCGTAGAAGCCTATTTACGGGATGTGGAAAAGCTGCGGGAATATCTGGACCTGAGCGGCCAGTCCACCCCGCCCGCCCAGGTCTCCGAAGATCAGTTGTTTCAGTATCTCGGTTATCTGACAGAAATGGGGCTTTCGGCTCAATCACAGGCCCGGATGCTCTCCGGACTCAAAGCCTTCTATAAATTTCTCCTGCTGGAAAACGGCCTTCAGCATGACCCGACCCAGCTGATCGAAGGGCCGAAACTGAGCCGCAAACTGCCCGACACGCTCAGCTACCCCGAAATCGAGGCCATTCTGAGCGCGGTCGACCTCTCCACCCCCGGCGGCACCCGCGACCGGGCCATGCTGGAAGTGCTCTACGGCTCGGGACTGCGCGTTTCCGAACTCCTCGACCTGCGGCTGACCAACTGTTATTTCGAAGTGGGATTTATCCGGGTCGTCGGGAAGGGGAATAAAATGCGGCTGGTGCCGATCGGAAAGGACGCCGTCAAATTCACCACCATCTACGTCGAACAGGTCCGCAGCCACCTGGAGGTTCAGAAGGACGCCGAAGACGTGATCTTCCTGAACCTGCGGGGAGGAACGCTGTCGCGGGTGTCGGTCTTCAAGACCATCAAAAAGCTGGCCCTGGAAGCCGGGGTCAAAAAAACCATCAGCCCGCACACCTTCCGGCATTCATTTGCCACGCACCTCATCGAAGGCGGGGCCGACCTGCGGGCGGTGCAGCAGATGCTGGGCCACGAGTCGATCACGACGACGGAAATTTACACTCACCTGGACCGCGACTATCTGAAACAGATCGTCACCGACTTTCATCCGCGTTCCGGGAAGGCCGCCTTCCCTAACCGGCGAACCGGGTCCTGAAGGCGATTTATTTCGGCAGGAGCACCTTGCAGACGCAGGTGGTTTTAGCCGTCACGGTAGTGGCTTCGTCGACCAGCGCAAAACCGTCTTTGATGCTGTTCCAGAGCTTGTCGCTGCGCTTGTGATTATTGATCGTCACGATCAGCAGGCCGCCGGGTTTCAGATACTGCGAAAACCGCTGCAGCGTTTTCAGCGGGTGTTTGCTGTAATAGATGACCTCGTTGAAGATAATCAGATCGAACGTACCGTCGGGTTCATAAGTGTCCATGTCGCCGACCCGGTAGGTGCATTTTTCATCGGCCTGAGCACGGGCGTTCTCGACGGCCACATCCGCAATGTCGAGGCCGACGAACCGCCCGTAATTCTGAGCCTGAAGGCGCTGCTGGAGCAGTCCTTCCCCGCAGCCCACTTCCATCACCTCCGGCTGACCGGGTTTCAGGTATTTGACATACCCGACGATGACGCTGAACCGGGCCAGTTCGTCGATGGCTTTCAGCCCATCCCAGAGACCCTTATCATACTGGTAATTCCAGCGGTCGCGGTTGATTCGCAGGACTTTGCGTTTAAAGAAAGACGTCAATGCGTTCATGGAGACGGGGTTAGGCGCTCAAAATAGAGATTTTCCGGCAAACTTACCGCCCGGTCGTGTCGGAAGCCCGTTCGTCGAACCGCAGCGTATCGGCCACATCCAGGGCAGTGGAGTCGATGGCCGTCCCGTCCGGTTCGACCGGCAGGGCCCGTTCGAGCTGCCGCCGTTTGTTCCAGGGGGCCGTGGTGCGCCGGGCCATATCGACGGCGAAGAAGACAATGACGGCAGTAAAAATCAGGGCGATGATAAAAAGGACTCGCCGGTTACGATTCATACGGTTAATCTTTCAGTTGTTTGGGAGACACGACGCTGACCAGCCGGCCGGTCCGCCCCGATACCTCCGCCCAGCGAAGGTCGTCAAATTCAATGGTTACGGTCGCTCCCTTGCTCAGTGAACCGACGTCGGCATGGGTCAGGAACTCGGCGAAATAGGAGATGTCGGGATTGTGCCCGAACAGCATGGCCGACTGCCAGTTCTCGTTCAGGCCGTTGATGGCGGCCATGTAGGCTTTCGGTCCGCCGTCGAACAGCTTTTCGTCCAGGAGGATCGTTTCGGGGTCGATTTTCAGCTGCTCCGCCACCACCTTGCCCGTGTCGCGGGCCCGGTTGGCCGTGCTGCTGATCAGACAATCCGGCTGGATACCCTGGGCGGCCAGATGCCGGCCCATTCTCGCGGCCGCCATGATCCCTTCCGGTACCAGATCGCGGTCGTGATCCCGCTGGAACATCGCCCGGTCCTCGGCCTTGGCGTGACGAACGAGATAAAGCGTTTTTTTCATTGGAGCGGTTAAGAAACGTGAATTTCCCAAAACTAATCATTCTGACAAAAACACTACCGACTTCCGGCCCGGAGTGTTTCATATTGACCCGATAACCCCTGAAATTTCGTATCTTTGCGCTTTGCTGCGGTTTACGGAAATCACGGCGTTTTGATAGATATGAGTACTGTACAGGAAATCAGCCGGCGCCGGACGTTCGCCATCATCAGCCACCCGGATGCCGGGAAAACCACACTGACCGAGAAACTACTGCTCTTCGGGGGGGCCATCCAGACCGCCGGAGCCGTCAAATCGAACAAGATCAAGAAGTCGGCCACATCCGACTTCATGGAGATCGAAAAGCAGCGGGGCATCTCCGTGGCGACCTCGGTCATGACCTTTGAATACAACGGTCTTAAAATCAATATCCTCGACACACCGGGTCACAAGGATTTCGCCGAAGACACCTACCGGACCCTGACGGCCGTGGACAGCGTCATTCTGGTGATCGACTGCGTCAAGGGCGTGGAGGAACAGACCGAACGTCTGATGGAAGTGTGCCGGATGCGCGACACGCCGGTGATCATCTTCATCAATAAACTCGACCGGGAGGGCCAGAGCCCCTTCGACCTGCTCGACGAACTTGAAAACAAGCTCAACATCCGGGTTCGTCCGCTGACCTGGCCCGTCAATATGGGGTCGGATTTTAAGGGCGTTTACAGCCTTTACGACCATACGATGAACTTCTTCCGGGTCAATAAAACGAGGGTGGAAGAGGATATTCTCGAAATCGACATCAATACGCCGGTTCTGGATCAGAAAGTCGGGGAGCGGGATGCGGCTCAGCTGCGCGAAGACGTCGAACTGATCGAGGGCGTCTATGACCCCTTCGACCGGCAGAGCTACCTGGGCGGCAAAGTGGCCCCGGTTTTCTTCGGATCGGCCGTCAACAACTTCGGCGTCAAGGAGTTGCTGGACACCTTCTGTGTCATCTCCCCCGAACCCATCGCCCGGCCGACCGACAAACGCGTCGTGACGCCGGAGGAGAAGCAGTTCAGCGGCTTCGTCTTCAAGATTCACGCCAACCTCGACCCGCGCCACCGCGACCGGGTCGCCTTCCTGCGCATCTGCTCGGGCAAGTTCGAGCGCAACAAGTTCTACCATCATACCCGGCTGGATAAGGACGTGCGTTTCGCCAGCCCGTTCAGCTTCATGGCCGACAGCAAAAGCGTGGTCGAGGAGGGCTTTCCCGGCGATGTGATCGGCCTTTACGACACCGGAACGTTCAAGATCGGCGACACGCTGACCGAGGGCGAAGACCTCCAGTATCAGGGCATTCCGAGCTTTTCGCCGGAAATCTTCAAGGAACTGATCAACACCGACCCGATGAAATCGAAGCAACTGGAAAAAGGCATCCAGCAGCTGACGGACGAGGGGGTTGCCCAGTTGTTCGCGATGCCGATCGGAAACCGCAAAATCGTCGGAACGGTGGGAGATCTTCAGTTCGATGTGATTCAATACCGCCTGGAACATGAATACGGGGCCAAATGCCGCTGGGTGTCGATGCCGATCGCCAGAGCCTGCTGGCTGACGTCCGACGACAAAAAGAAACTGGAAGAATTTATCCGGCTCAAAGGGCTGGCCATCGCCTACGATAAAGACGGCAACCCGGTTTTCCTGGCCGAGTCGGAGTGGATCCTGCGCATGAACATGCAGAACAATCCCGACATCCGGTTCCATTTTACCTCCGAATTCAAAACGGCCATCGAAGCCTGATCCGCCCCGGCAGTCTATGCAAACGGTAACCCAGCGGTTTGTCCGCTACGTCCAGATCGATACGCAGTCCGATCCGCACTCGACCGGCAATCCTTCCACCGAAAAACAGAAGGATCTGGGCCGGCTGCTGGTCGGGGAACTCCATGAAATCGGCATCACCGACGCCGAACTGGATGAATTCGGCTATGTCTACGCCACCATTCCGGCCACCAGCGCCAAGCCGAACGTGCCGGTGCTGTGCCTTTGCGCCCACATGGACACGTCGCCGGACGTCACGGGGGCCGGCGTCAAACCGCTGATTCACCACCAGTGGGACGGCTCCGACATCGTGCTGCCCGACGATCCGACCCAGGTCATCCGCCTGACCGAACATCCGGACCTGAACGACCAGATCGGTCATGACATCATCACCGCCAGCGGAACCACCCTGCTCGGGGCCGATAATAAGGCCGGGGTGGCCGAAATCATGGCGGCTGCCGAGTTTTTGGTCAAACATCCCGAAATTCCGCACGGCGTCATCCGAATTTTGTTTACGCCGGACGAGGAAGTGGGGCGGGGCACCGAAAAGGTGGATATGCAGCGGCTGGGAGCCGATTTCGGCTATACCATCGACGGCGAAATGCGGGGAACGCTGGAAGACGAGACGTTTTCGGCCGATGCCGTGAAGATCAGCATCCGGGGCGTCAGCACCCATCCGGGTTTCGGCAAAGGGAAACTGGAAAATGCCCTGAAGGTCGCCGGGGATTTGCTGGCCGCCCTGCCCAAAGATACTCTGTCGCCCGAAACGACGGAAGGATACGAAGGCTTCATCCACCCCACGCACCTGCACGGAACGCAGGATCAGGCCGAACTGGGCTTTATCATCCGGGATTTTTCGGTCGGTGGCCTTCAGGAAAAGGAAGCTTTCCTGAAGCAGCGGCTCGACGAGGTTCTAAGCCGGTATCCGCACTCTACCGCCACCTTTGAGGTGAAGGAGCAATACCGCAACATGAAAGAAGTGCTCGACCAGCACCCCGCCGTGGTCGAGAATGCCCTCGAAGCCCTGCGCCGGAGCGAACTGACACCCGAACGCCGGAGCATCAGGGGCGGCACGGACGGCTCACGGCTTTCGTTCATGGGCCTGCCCTGCCCTAACCTCTTCGCCGGTGAACACGCCTTTCACTCCCGTCTGGAATGGGTTTCCGTACAGGATATGGAAAAAGCCGTCGAAGTGATCGTAAACCTGGTTCAGGTCTGGGAGGAACGGAGTTAAATAATCGACTTCACCACACCCCCATCCACGCGGACAGCCGCTCCGTTCGTGGCGGAAGCCAGCGGGCTGGCCAGGTAGACGGCCAGATTGGCCACTTCCTGGGTGGTGGCAAACCGCTGGAGGATGGACGTCGGCCGGGCATATCGGAAGAAATCTCTCTCCACCTCCTCTACCGGCGCTTTCTGTAAATCAGCCATTCCCTGAATGAATTCGGCCGACCCTTCCGAGAAAGTCGGTCCGGGGAGGATCGTGTTGACCGTTACGGCGGTGCCCCGGGTCAGCTCGGCCATGCCGCGCGAAACAGCCAGCTGGGCGGTTTTCGTGGTTCCGTAATGGATCATTTCCGTCGGAATGAAGATGGCCGATTCGCTGGAAACGAACAGGATACGGCCCCAGTTTGCGGCCAGCATCTTCGGCAGGTAATGGCGGGAAAGCCGCACCCCGCTCATGACATTCACCTCGAAAAACCGGAACCAGGCTTCATCCGGGATATCCTCAAAACGCTGAGGCTCGAAAATCCCTACGTTGTTGACCAGAATATCCACTTCCGGAACTTCCTCCAGTAATCGCCTGATTTCCTCCCCCTTGCCGAAGTCGGCGGCAACCCCGCGCAATCGGGCGTCGGGCAATTCGGCAGAAATTTCCTGCACGGCGGCATCGATCCGCTCTTTGGTCCGGCCGTTCAGGACGACCTCCGCCCCTTCCCGGGCGAGCGTGCGGGCAATGGCCAGACCGATGCCGGCCGTCGAGCCGGTGACGAGGGCGGTCTTTCCGGTTAACTGTAAATCCATGGTGTTTTTCAGGAATAACGTTCGGTAATGTCGGCTGCCCGCTCCCGAGTTTCCGCGATCAGCGGATGTATCGGTTTTCCGACCATTTCCAGTACTTCGGTGATCGAATCCTTAAACAGCAGATTCAGGGGCAGAATCTGGCGTCCGGAGCCGTTTTCAAGCACCACGACGGGTTTAACCACCCCTTGGGCGGAAAGCTGCCCGTAACGGCTTTTTGCGGCCGCCCAGGCGTCCGCGGCTCCTTCGGCTTCGGCCCTCACTACGATTTCCTCCTGCGCCGGAGTCCGGCTTTTCCGGGCGGCCATGCGGGCATCCAGGTCGGCCAGCTGACGGCGCAGGGTTTCCGTATCCTTGCCGGTGCGGATCCGTTCCCGCAGCGACTGACGAATCAGGTAGGTGATGGCCTGGGTCACGTTCAGCCCAATCTCGGCCATCTGTTTGAAGATCAGCGAGGCAGGCGACATTCCGGGGATCGTATTCGGGTCGTGCAGCAGCACGCGGCCCGGCTCCCCGTCGCGGTCGGGCGTCAGAAAGCCGTCGATGCGGGCACAGACGTTCATTCCCAGCCGGCGGAACACCTCGGTCACGTTCAGTTGAATCTGCCGGTTATGTTCCAGGGAGGTTTCGACCGGAATCCGTTTGCGGGTCGTATTCGACTGGTATTTGGATTTGAAATCGAAACTGGTCACGTTATAAACTTCGGTTGGCGGAAGGGCCACGGCGTCGCCGTTTTCGTCCTGAATCACCCCGCAGGAGAACTCCTGACCGCTGATGAACTCCTCGAACAGGACCTCATCTTCTGCATGAACCGAAACGAGGAAAACCGGCGCGGCCGAGGCTTCGGCCAGCGTGTCCAGTTCCTGAACCAGGTCGGCCGGATGAGCGAGGAGATTCCCGGTCTGTTCATTCACGACCGGATAGCCGATGCCGGAATCCAGTTCCGTAATCTCCTGCGCAAATTCAATTTTTTGCTCCTCCGAATAGCTTTTCCAGACCTCCGGCCGGACCTGAAGCCGGAAAAAGCACTGGTCCACCGCCTGAATGAACGCGTCGAGGTGATTGTCACGAACGATCACGACGCCGATG
This sequence comes from Larkinella soli, assembly GCF_003703975.1. Lineage (GTDB taxonomy): Bacteria > Bacteroidota > Bacteroidia > Cytophagales > Spirosomataceae > Larkinella > Larkinella soli. Next base: position 453,245 of record NZ_QTJY01000002.1, read on the forward strand.
GACGAGCCCTGGTGCGGAGCCTTCACGACGATGGGCAGCCCGAGCAGACTTTGGAGCGACCCGAACAGCACCGCCTTGTCGGCCTTGTCCCAGGCTTCGCGGCCGAGTACGGAGGTCTTTTTCTCCTGCCCGTTGACGAGGGCGATCAGCTCATTCTGAAGGATCTTGTTGATGCCGACTGCCGAACCCATCAGGCCAGGGCCGGAATACGGTATTTTGTACCACTCCAGCAGCCCCTGAATGGCGCCGTCCTCGCAGTCGGGGCCGTGCATCGCCAGAAAAACGAAATCAAAATGGGCTTTGAACTCTTCCGGTTTGATCCGTCGGCCGATCCGGGTGATCTGCCGCTCCAGTTCTTCGGCCGGAAGTCCGCCCAGCGACTCGATGTACACCCGGAATCGCGGGTCGGTCTGCTCCGGATAAAAATCCCGGATCGACTTTTCATTCAACAACTCCTCCCGAATCAGAATGAAATTTCCAAGTCCGTCGACGAACACCATGACCGGCTGAAACAGCGACTGATCGAGATGGGTCAGGGCGGTGCGGCCCCCGGCAAAAGAGACTTCCCGTTCGCGCGACGGGCCACCGAAGAAGATTCCTATTTTCACAAGTTTAACGGTTTCAAACCGGCCGCAAAGTAACAAAAAAGCCGCTCACCCGGTGGGCAAGCGGCCAAAACTCTTTCCTGTCTTCGTATAGAAAGCCTGCGAACGGTGATCTCAGAACGCAGGAGACAAATTAACGGCTTCCACCTTCACGATCTCGGGCACGGCTTTCAGAATGGCTTCTTCCAGCCCCGCCTTGAACGTCATGGCCGACATCGGACAAGTGCCGCAGGCACCCATCAGTTCCAGCCGGACGACTTTGTCGTCGGTCACTTCCAGAACCTTCACGTTGCCGCCGTCCGCTTCCAGATAAGGGCGGATCCCGTCCAGTGCCTTCTCGACTTTTTCAATCATCATATTGCTGTAGGTAGCTTCCATTCGAATATCAACCGGATTGGTACACGTCGCCGGTCCTGTGGCGCCGGACCGGTTGTAAAGATATAAAATTGTCCGAACTCAAACTACGCCGATTCGGAGATAAATCTGGATTTTAGCAATCCAGAAGGGCGATTCAGCGTCCCCGGTCAGGTTCTCAGAATCTCCACGGGCCGGGTTTTATCCTGCGTGGCGTTGCGGATGGCGATCTGCTGCGCCAGGGCTTCGGCCGCTGCCCGGAAGGCTTCGTAGGTCAACGGGTCGTTTTCGGTCACCACCGGTTTGCCCTCGTCGCCGGCTTCCCGGATGCTCTGCACCAGCGGAATCTGCCCCAGCAGCGGCACATCATATTTATCGGCCAGCTGCTGTCCTCCGCCTTTTCCAAACAGGTAATATTTGGAATCCGGCAGTTCGGCCGGGGTGAAATACGCCATGTTCTCGACGACGCCCAGGACCGGGACGTTGATCTGCGGCTGACGGAACATCGCCAGCCCCTTGGTGGCATCGGCAACGGCAACCTTCTGCGGGGTCGTCACGATGACGGCGCCCGTCACCGGAACGGTCTGGACGAGCGTCAGGTGAATATCGCTGGTTCCCGGAGGGAGGTCGATCAGCAGGTAGTCGAGTTCTTCCCAGTTCGTATCGGCAAAAAACTGCTTCAGCGCCTGGCTGGCCATCGGTCCGCGCCACACCACCGCACTGTCGGGGGGCGTCAGGAAACCGATCGACATGATTTTAATACCGTACTGCCGGATCGGCTGCAGCATATTCTTCCCGTTGATCTGAGTTACGGCCGGCTGAAGGTCTTCCGCGCCGAACATGACGGGCATCGACGGCCCGTAAATATCGGCGTCGATGATCCCCACCTTTGCACCGGATTTATGCAGGGCCACCGCGAGATTGGCCGTGACCGTCGACTTACCGACTCCGCCCTTGCCGGACGCAATCGCTATGATGTTCTTCACCCCCGGCAGCACCGGCGTGTTGGAACGGGTCGAAGTGACGTCCGCCGTCAGGTTGACGACGACCTGGATGTCGGGGCCGATGTGCGTATGGATAGCGTCGATGCAACGCTTTCGGATCAGTTCCTTCAGCGGGCAGGCCGGGGTGGTCAACACGACGGTAAAGCGAACCTGACCCACGCCCAGTTCGACGTCTTTCACCATGTTGAGCGAGACGAGGTCGCGTTTCAGATCCGGTTCCTCGACGTGCCGGAGGGCGTTCAGGACAGCCTGTTCAGTTAATCTATAGGTAGACATAGGGTACAAGTCGGTTTGATGAATGGTCAGGCGGCCTGGCTGGCATCCGGGTCGGCGGCATTCAGGGCCGTCAGCTGGCGCTGGATTTCCATGCGTTCCTGGGCGACGTCCACTTTCGCGGAAACGGTTTCGAGCCGTTTCAGCAGGTCTTCCAGGAACCGCCGGTGCGAAACCGATCCTTCGTGAAGCGGCCGGTGAGCCATTGCCCGGCGGATGTTCTGCCATTCGGGAATGAATCCGCGAAGTTCGTTATCAAACGCGCTTTCGGCAAATTTTTGAAAAATATAGTCTTCCGCCACGGCGTTCGGATGGATCAGGTCGGCATCGTAAAACCGGTAATCCCGAAGGTCATCCATCATGATCTCGTACGCCGGAAAATAATGCACATGGTCCTGCCAGACCGTCAGTTCGTGGCTCACGGTCCGCAGCAGCGATTTGCTGACCTGATTCAGGGGCAGCGAGTCTTTGGTATGCCGAACCGGGCTGACCGTCAGCAGAATCCGAAGATTCGGATTGAACCGTTTCAGTTTCCGGACCAGGCCGGTCATCGTATCCTGAATATGTTCGTAGGTATACAGGTATTTCTCAAACAGGAAGCCCGGCATCTTATGACAGTTGGCCACCACCTTCCCGGTTTCGATATGGCGGTAAACCATAGCCGTACCGAGCGTCAGCAGCAGCCAGTCGGCCTTCTGCAGGGCTTGGCCGGTATCCAGCAGCCGCTCCTGCAGCCGTTCGTGCAGTTCCTGCCGGCTTCGTCCCCACAGCGAGGAGTGGAAATCATAGTGAAACCAGAGTCCGTCGCGTTCCAGAAACAGGTCGGGATCTGGTTCGGCCGGGCGGCCGGAAGCGGCTTCGGCGACCGTCAGCAGCAGTTTTGAAATGGAAATCGGATTGAACAGCGTCCCGAACGGGTTGTTCAGAACCTCTACCTTGTTCTCGGACAGACGGCGCCCCATCCCCTCGGCAAAACAGGAGCCGACGGAGACAATGCGCGAATCGGTTTGGATCAGGGCCGGCAATTTTTCCGGCGTCAGTTCAGTACGAAAGTGCATACCTGAATAACAAAAAAGCGGTCCGGAAAACTCCGGACCGCCCTGATTTATTTTTCAGTTTAACCAATTAATCGTCAAGCGATTACTCGGCTACTACTTCAAACTTGATCGGGTGCTTCACTTCCTTGTGCAGGTCGAGTGTCGCGTTGTAGGTACCCAGTACTTTGACCTCGTCGATCGTGATTTTTTTCCGGTCGATTTCGAAGCCTTTTTCTTTCAGCGCGTCGGCGACCTGGGTGTTGGTTACCCGGCCGAAGATCTTACCGCTCTCACCGGCTTTGGCCGGGATGGTCAGCGTCATTTCTCCGATCGATTCGGCGATAGCCAGCGCGTCGTTTTTAATCTTCTCGACTTTGTGAGCGGCCTGACGGATGTTCTCGGCAACAATTTTTTTGTTGGATTCCGTTGCCATGACGGCGAAGCCCTGCGGAATCAGGTAGTTACGGCCGTAGCCCGGTTTTACGTCAACGACGTCGTTCTTGTAACCCAGGCCGGCGATATCGGTTTTGAGAATAATTTGCATGGTTGGGAATGACTTATTTCAATGAATCGCCTACGTAGGGCAGCAACGCCAGGTGGCGGGCCCGCTTCACCGCCTGACCAACTTTCCGCTGGTATTTCAGGCTTGTACCCGTAATCCGCCGGGGCAGAATCTTGCCCTGCTCGTTGAGCAGTTTCAGCAAGAAGTTGGGGTCTTTATAATCGATGTATTTGATACCGGACCGTTTGAAACGGCAGTATTTCTTCCGGTTTTCGTTTTTGCTGACGGGTTCGTTCTGCAGACTCATGATTAATTGGCCTCCTCTCCTGCTTTTTCGGTTTGCTGTTTACTTTTTCCAAGCTGGCCTTTCCGACGGCGCTCGTTGTAAGCAATCGCGTGCTTATCGAGAACGGTGGTAAGGTGACGCATGATGCGTTCGTCCCGGCGATACTCGACGTCGAGTGCTTCCGGTACCCGGGTTTCGGATTTGAATTCAAACAGGAAGTAGTACCCGGTATTCTTGTGCTGAATCGGATAGGCCAGTTTCCGCAGGCCCATGGCTTCTTCGTGAACAAGTTCCGCGCCGTTATCTACAAGCACTTTGCGAAACTTGTCGACAGTGTCCTTCATCTGGGATTCAGATAAAACGGGAGTTAAGATGAACACCGTCTCATAGTTCTTGGTGAACTGCATGACAATTGTGTTAAATGGATAATTGATTCAAAATGAGGTCGCAAAATTAACACTTTTTGCGCAATGAGAAAAATGAAACGGAGAAAAAATAAAGCAGCCGACCCCGGCTGCTTCCTCCTGTCGGTATATCAACCGGCTCTTTATTTCACCGTGAACTCGCCCTGCCCGATTTTAAACCCTTCGGAATACAGTTCGATGCTGTGCGTGCCCTCCTTGAAGGGCAGGCTCCCACGGCCGTAGATAAAGGAAACTTCCTGGCCGTCATTGGTATAAGTGATGGGTTGTTTGGCGGTATAGACCATCTCCTGCCCGTTGTAGATGAACTGCCCGGAACCGGTAGCCATGTCGGCAATGACCGCCCCGCTGGGGTCCAGAATCCGCATGAAAATCTCTTTCTCGTTCTGCTCGGTCAGCGGGTTGGTCGACAGCCGGAAGGTTACCTTCACCTTATCAATGCGCTTCGCCCGGTATTTACCGCCCTCGCTCTCCTTCCCGCGCCGGTTGATGGCGGTCACGTTCAGGTTCTCGGCCTTCAGGGCCGCGGCAATGGTGACTTTCTCGGTCAGTTCGCGGTTCTTTTCGGAATAGGTGCTGACGGTATCGGCCAGCGCCTGTCGTTCGTTCTTGAGCGTCGTATTTTCTTCGGTCAGGGTCTGGTTCTGCGAGGTCAGCACGCTGTTTTCCTCCTTGAGCTGCGCAATCTCCCGGTCTTTGGCGCTGAGCAGACTGACATAGTTCCGGATTTTGGCTTCGTATTTTCGGGCGTCGAAGGCGGCTACGTTGCGCAGATTTCGCTTGTCGGCCTCCAGTTGCTCCTTTACTTTCAGCAGGGAATCGACCCGCCCGCCCAGCGACTGGATTTCGGAAATTTTAGCGTCCAGCTGGGCGGAAATCGAGTCCAGCCGGACTTTGGTCGCCATCACCTCCTGGGTCTTATCGGCCAGAGCCGTCTGCTGGACGCGGTTGGTCTGACGTTCCTGGTAATAGAAGTAAAGAAGCAGCAGGTTCAGCGCAGCCAGAATCCCCAAAGCCACAAGCAGGTAATTCTTTCGGTTGTTCCTTCGGTCCTGATTATAAGACTCCATGGGTGGTGAGACAGTGGTTTATTATCGTTATTTGCCGTAAAGTAATAGTTTCCGTTCCGTTTTTCAATCGGTTCCAGTTTAATCTTGGAATATTTCAGAGAGCATGACCATTGCCGCCAGCATCCGCCAGATCGAATCCCGGCTTCAGGGCCGGGCCAAACTGATCGCCGTCACGAAAACCAAACCGGTCGACCTCCTGAAGCAGGCGTACGACGCCGGCTGCCGCCGTTTCGGGGAAAACAAGGTGCAGGAAATGACGGAAAAACAGCCGCAGCTTCCGGCCGACCTCGAATGGCACCTGATCGGCCACCTACAGACCAACAAGGTAAAACAAATCGCTTCCTTCGTCACCCTGATCCATTCGGTCGACAGCCTGCGCCTGTTGCAGGAAATCAATAAACAGGCCGCCAAAGCCGGACGCGTCATCGACTGCCTCCTGCAGATTCACATTGCGCAGGAAGAAACCAAATTCGGGCTCGACGCCACGGAAGCGGAATCACTGCTGAACGGCCCGGAACTGGAAGCCCTGGCGAACGTCCGGATCGTGGGCCTGATGGGCATGGCAACCAATACCGACGACGAGCCGCAGATCCGCAGGGAATTCAGAGGGCTGAAACAGCTTTTCGACCACCTGAGCGGTATTCGAAAACCGAATGTGCAGTTTTCGGAGCTTTCCATGGGAATGAGCGGAGATTATTTGTTGGCCGTCGAAGAAGGAAGTACGATGGTTCGCGTCGGAAGTGCGATATTTGGAGCGAGAAACTAAGCTATGTATAAATTCTTCATTCAGGCCGGGGCCGTGCTGGGCTTTCTGGGGGTGGCCCTGGGGGCCTTCGGCGCCCACGCCCTGCGGGCTTCGCTCGAAGCCGCCGGCCGTTTTGATACGTTTGAAACGGCCGTGAAATACCAGTTCTACCACGCGCTGGCGCTGGTGCTGATCGGCGTGCTGCTGCAGGCGCCGGCCACTCCGGCAGACGGCGCCCGGTTTTACTCCTGGGCCGGCTATGCGTATCTTTTCGGGGTCATCATCTTCAGCGGATCGCTCTACGCCATTTGTTTTACGGGAATTACCAAATTCGGTGCCGTGGCCCCCATCGGCGGCCTGCTGATGCTGGCCGGCTGGGCCCTGCTGCTAATCGGCTGTCTGAAAAGCTAAGGATGAGAACCATAAAAATCGCACTGTTCCTTTCCTCCCTCGCCGTCGGACTGCTCAGTCTGTCGGCGCTGAGGCCGTCCGAAACCGGGCCGGTGACCCACCCGGCGGGTCGGCGGGCATCCGTGGCCGATTCGGTCCGGCATGATCCCAATACCGGGCTGGTCGTCGATGAACGGCTGAATCTGGTCATCGCTCATTGCACGGCCTGCCATTCCAGCAAGCTGATCCTGCAAAACCGCTTCACCCGCGACGGCTGGAAACAGAAGATCCGCTGGATGCAGCAGACGCAGAAACTCTGGGATCTGGGCGAATCCGAACCGGCGGTGCTGGATTACCTGGTGACCCACTACGGCCCGGAGAAGAAGACGTTCGACGGACGGCGGAAGCCCCTGTCTTCCGTGAAATGGTATCAATTACAGTAAAATTCGGCGCACCGGTTCCTGCGGTAAACCATGAAAAAGAACGCGTACCAATACCTGTTTGCGGAAGATGCGCTCTTCCAGGTTCCGGAACCTGAGCCGGTGCACCGGGCCGTCGTTGCCGAAAAGTCACCGGAACCCGTGCCGGTGCTGATTCCCGAACCGGAAGAAATTCAGGAACGGCCCGTTGCGGAATTACTCCCCGAGCCGGACCTGCCGGAGGAACCGGTGGAACTGGTGCTGCTTGACGACCCGGAGCCCGAACCGGTGGCCCTCATCACGGAGCCGGTCGAAATGCCGCCGGTCGGAACGGGTTCCAATGAACCGGTATCGGTCACCCCGGAACCGGCCGCCCCGCCGACCGTTAAAACACCGCCCACCGAGCCCAAACAGAAAGTGCTGATTCTGATCGACGAAGAACTCCAGCCCAGCGAGCAGATTTTCCTCGATAAGGTGCTGAAGGCGATCCATCTCAGCCTGGAGGAAGTCGACCTGATGAACCTGGCGGGTTCCGGTCTGATGGACTTCCATGCGGTGTTCGAAAATAAGTCCATCCATCATTTCATCTCGTTCGGGGTGCCGTTCAAAACCGTCCACCTCGATATCCACCTGAACCGTTACGAACCTCTGCGGCTGTTCGGTATTACCTTCCTGCTGGCCGACCCGCTTTCTGCCCTCGAAGCCGATCAGAAGCTGAAACGGAAGTTATGGCTGGTCCTGCAAAAGCTGTTTTTGAATCCGTAAAACCCCGATTTTTTAGTACATTGCGCCGACCGCTTCATTCGTTTATTTTCTCATTTTTGTCGTTCTCCCATGACGGAACCTCCAGAAGGCTCCCGGGCGACTGTTGCCCGGCCCGGCCTGCGTAAAGTGATCACCACCGCCCAACTCTGGTCGATTGCGGTGGGCATGGTGATTTCGGGTGAGTATTTCGGCTGGAACTACGGCTGGGCGGCCGCGGGCACCATCGGTTTTCTGATTGCCACGCTGCTGGTTACGGTCCTGTATATCACCTTCATCTTCAGCTATACCGAGCTGACCACCTCCATTCCGGATGCGGGCGGACCCTTCACCTATGCCTTCCGTGCTTTCGGGCCGACGGGGGCTTTCATCGCCGGGTTTGCCACCCTCATCGACTTTCTGATGGCTCCGCCGGCCATTGCAGCCGCGCTGGGGGCCTACGCCCATTTTCTCAACCCGGACCTCCCGGTGTTGTGGGTAGCAACGGCCTCATACTTCGTTTTCATCACCATCAACATTCTGGGAATCAAGGAGTCGGCCAACTTTTCGATGGTCATTACGGTGCTCTCGGTTCTGGAACTGATCGTCTTTATGGCTCTGGTTGCCCCCTCTTACCGGACGGCCAATTTCGTGGCTCATAACGAGTCGTTCGGTGTGGAGGGTATCTTTGCCGCTCTGCCCTTCGCCATCTGGTTTTACCTCGCCATCGAAGGCGTCGCCATGGTGGCGGAGGAGGTGAAGGACCCGAAGAAGACCATCCCGCGCGGCTATCTGCTCAGCATCGGCACCCTGGTGGTGCTGGCGGTCGGAACCATGCTGCTCACCGGCGGGGTGGGCGACTGGCGACTGCTCAGCGAAATCGACTATCCCCTGCCCGAAACGCTGGCGATGGTGCTGGGCCGCAACAGCCCCTGGTCGAAAATCTTCGCCAGCCTCGGCCTGTTCGGGCTGATTGCCTCCTTCCACTGCAACACCATCGGCTATTCCCGGCAAATCTATGCCCTGGCCCGCAGCGGCTACCTGCCGGAATTTCTGGCGGACGTCAACCGACGGTTTCAGACCCCGCACTGGGCGCTCATCGTCGGCGGTGGGGTCGGTTTCGTGGCCCTTTTCTCCGGAACGACCGGCGAAATCATCATTCTTTCCGCCCTCGGCGCCGTGGCGATGTACATCAGCAGCCTGCTGAGCCTGTTTGCCCTCCGCCGGAAGGAACCTGCCCTCGAACGGCCCTTCGTAGCGCCCGGGTACCCGTATGTTCCCCTGACCGCCCTGATCCTGTCGTTGGTCTGCCTGATCGCCATCGTGTATTACAATCCGTGGCTCAGCCTCATCTTTGCCGGTTTGCTGGCGGTCTGTCTGCTTCTTTTCCGGATCATCGGCGTGCGGCCGGTCGATTCGCCCGCGGCCGGATAGGGAAAAACCACCCTGAACCGTCGAACCTTTCAAAAAGCGGGCTTGTTAAGCAATAATACCGCTACCCACCGAGTTTTTACCAGTACATTCTTTTGCAGGAATACCGTTCGGATATGACCTTTTTTGAACGACTGATTCACCGGCTCCGGCCCACACCCCGCCCTCCCGACCCGACGACAGAGCCGGCCTCTTCGTTGCCGGATCCGGCATTGCCGGAAAGCCGGCCGGCATCCGAACGGTTTGAAGCGTTTGTGCCGGAAGTGGAAACGGCGGAACCGCTGCCCGACTGGCTGGAGGATGAAAACCTGCTGCGGGATGAAGGCGTTCTTTTCGGCCTGTCGGAATCCCGGGCGGAAGAAAAGGTAGCGGTGATCCGGATGTATTTCCAGCGGCAGACCGCCCGGCTGGAGCAGGAGGTGGAGCATTACCGCGAGCGCATCGGCGAACTGAACCTGTTCATTGAACAGAAGGAAAACCGAATCGTCGAGTTAGGCCGGAAAACGGAGGAACTGCAAAACCGCCGGCCGGAGGGCGAACACCAGCTGCCGCGCACCGTGGCCGGGCTGGTCCTTTCGGGGGCCATGTGCCTCGGAAATTATTTCCTGATCGAAGAAACCATGCGGCCGGTTTTTCAGGAAAGCCGCCTGATTTCCATCGGCGTTTTTCTCGCCGGAATGTTCAGTCTGTACGGTCGGACTTCGATGTTCCACGATACCGGCTCGCGGGTGAACGTACGGCGGGTTCTGGAGGAAGCCGGCCTGCCGGTGGCGGCCTCGGTATTTATCTTTATTCAGGCTCTGCAGACCCAGCCCGTTTCCAGAGCGGTCGGTGTTTTCGTATTTACGCTCTTTCTGTTCCTGCTGGCCGGAAAGCTGCTCCTGGGCACGCTGACGCTCCTTCGGAACGATCTCCGGTTTCGCAGTCAGGAGAAAAAGCTTGAAAAAGAGCGGGAAATTAAAACAGAAGCCTGGGAAAAAGAGATGTATCAATTGACGGGCGAGATCGACGGCCTGCGGGTGCGGAAGTGGCAGGTACTGCCGCATCTGAACCGGGCCGAAGCGGAACTGCACCGGATCATCGCCCGGCGGGAAATGCTGATCAGCATTTTCGAAAGTGAATTCAATCTGGCCCGCAGCCTGCGCGACCGGCTGAGCGACAGCCAGAAACGGTCGATCCAGGACCGGGGCCTTTAAACGATAAAACCTGAATCTATGCATCGAAGAGTTACTTCAACAAGTAAACTCAGATTGTAAATGAACGAGCAACCGCAGCCAACGAACAGCCAGGATTTCCAGCATGGTTACACCAGCGGAATCGAGGGCGTTGACCGCCAGACCTATGAAGGCTATCTGTCCAGCCAGACCAGCGACGAATGGATCAGCGAACGGGTAGAGGATAAACGGCAGGAAATCCGGCAGATCGACCAGCAGCTGGCCGACAGCACGGCGCAACGGCGTTCGGCTTTCGACCGTCTTCAGGAACACAATATGCAGGCAACCCTGGCCGGCAAACAGGCCGAACAGCTGGAAGCCGATCTCCATACGATCGACCAGGAACGCGAAAGCCTGAAAGAACGCCGGCGGAAGGCCAGCCCCGACTATTCGCTGTTTGCGGGTCTGCTCTTTCTGGCCGCCGGGATCTCCTTCGTGGTCGGTGACCTGATCATCTCGCACGAAATTGTGGCTTATGCTCTGAACATCCGTAACAACGTGGAAGCCTGGATGTTTGCGGTCGGTCTGGCCATGGTGTCCATCCTGCTGAAACCGGTATACGACCGGCTGGTCGAGGAACCGTATCTGACCAAAGCCTCCCCCGAAGCCGTCCGGCGCTATGGCTGGTTCAAAACCGGGATGGCGGTGCTTTCGATTGTTACTCTGCTCATTCTGGGCTGGTTCCGCTACGAAGCCTACCGCACCGACAAGCTGAAGGAAGCGATCAACAAGAGCATCAAAAACATGCAGCTGAACGCGACGCCCCTGGATCCGGCCAATCCGAATCCGGTAGCCGATCAGCGCATTCTGCAGAAAATCGAACAGCAGCTGGCGCAGTCCGACGAACTGAACCTGCAACTGGTCAATAGCCCCTGGGCGTTGCTGTCCTTCGTGATGAGCGGGATTCTGTTTGCCCTGGCCGGGGCGGTTTGTCTGGGCATTTCGCTCCCCGTGCTGCAAAGTTTCTGGTTCCGCTGGCTTCAGGTCGATCCGAAGCTGTGGCGGCTGCGCCGTCGCCGGAAACGGGCGGATAAGCAGCTGCGGGCGGTTCAGCAGGAACTGGCAAAGCAGCTGACCCAGAAAAGCATCCTCGAAAACGAACTGGAGGTGTATCCCAACCCCGAAGAACTGCGCCGTCGGAAAGATACGCTGAATGCGGACATCGACCGGCTGCTGGAAGACGCCAAGCTGGCCCGCACCGACAGCCGGATCGCTTCGTTCAACGACGGGTACGAGAAAGGGCAGGCGGCCCGGCAGGCCATGACCGAAGAGGAATACAACCAGTTCCGGAACGGCTATTTCACGACTTCGAACCTCGCCACCAAAGCCCGCTCCTCTGCCGACCGGGCCAACCCCGAGAAGCCGAACACGAACGGCAACCGCCCGAAACCCAACGGACTCCGGCCCCACCAGGCCGTCCGAAAATACCTCTCCGACGGCTTCGAGCGCGACGAAGACCTCTGAAAAGCGAAGGCCCCGATCAGTGATCGGGGCCTTCGCTCTTTTGAGGAAAACCGGTTACTGAATCGGAGAATAATCCGTGGCTTTCATATAGACGGATTCCACTTTCGTCGTCAGCGGGCCGTTCTTTTCCGAGTCGGCTTTGGCTTTGACCCAGTTGGGGTCCTTGCGGAACTCATCGAAGTGTTTTTTGCCCTCTGCTTCGCTGGGATGGGCCAGAATATAAACCAGCTTCGACTGGCCGGACTCATCGGGCTGGGTCGTCAGCCAGTAACCCACATTGGTCATGCCGTGTTTGGTGAACAGATCGAGCGTATGGTTACGGAAACGGGCCACCAGGTCGTTCAGCTTTCCGGGTGCAGGCGAATACGTCCGGAGTTCGAACACGCGGCCGGACTTTCTGGAAGCCTCGATTTTCGGGGAAATGTCGGCTTCGGTCATAAAGATCTGGTCGACTTTGGCTACGATCTTTCCGTTGGCTTCGGTCTTAGCCACGACTTCCTTCCAGGCCGGATCGCTGCCGAACGCCTTCCAGGAGGCATCCCGGGCTTCGCGGCTGGGATAAGACAGGATGTAAATCAATTCCTTGCGGGTCGTGTCGGTCGGTATCCAGTAACCGATGTTGGTCATTCCATGCTTCTCAAAAATTTTAGTGGTATACTGCCGGAACCGGTCGACGATCGCGTCGAAGTTGCCGGGGGTCGGGTGATAAATCCGGACTTCATAAAGCCGCGACGGATCGGCCTTCGGGGCCGGTTTTCCGCCCGGATCGGCCTGTGAGGAACCCAGCACGGAGACAAGAAGGGTAAGGGCCAGAAGAGTACGCTTCATTCGGGTAAAGGATTTAGTTAAGTCACAAAATTAACGACAGATTCCTCAGAAGCCTACAGATTCGGAAGGATTTGATCGTATTACTTTTTATTTCGGTAACTGCTTTCCTCTCCAATTAAAAATTATATTTACGAATTATTCGCCGTATATAATTTTGATTTTATGCTGAGTCGCGTTGCCAATTCCATTTACTGGATGAACCGCTACATCGAACGGGCCGACAATTATGCCCGCTTCATGAGCGTCAATTTTAACCTTACCCTGGACCTGCCGCCCAACGTCGACGAACAATGGGAGCCGCTGCTGATCGCCACGGCCGATAACTTTCTGTTCTACAACCACTATCAGGAACCAACCCGCGAAAACGTCATCGATTTCATGACCTTCGACAAGCGGAACCCCAACTCGATCGTCAGTTGTCTGAACAACGCCCGCGAGAACGCCCGGACCGTCCGGGAGAGCATTTCGAAAGAGATGTGGGAGAATATCAACGAGTTATACCTGCGGGTCCGGGACCGGTCTCCCAACGTCGAATGGAATCTGAACGGCCTTCAGGAATTTCTGAACGACGTGAAAAGCGGCTGTCAGCAGTTCTACGGGATCATCGACTGCACCATCACCCGCAACGAGGGCTGGCACTTCGGTCGGGTGGGACGCTTTCTGGAACGCGCCGACAAAACCTCCCGCTTCCTGGACGTCAAGTACTTCACGCTCCTTCCCGACTCCGACGCCGTCGGTTCGACGCTCGATCTGATGATCTGGACGGCCGTGCTGAAATCGGCCAGCGCCTACAACATGTACCGGCAGCAATACCGGATGCTGAACCCCTCGACCATCGTCGAATTCCTGATTCTCGACAAACTCTTTCCGCGATCGGTGGCCCACTGCATCCGCCAGGCCGAACTGTCGCTCTACGAGATCTCCGGCAACGCCATCACCAACGGTTTCAAGAACGACGCTGAAAAAGCCCTCAGCAAACTGCGTTCCGAAATTGAATTCACCGAAACCGCCGACCTCTTCAAAACCGGCCTTCACCAATACCTCGACCGCTTCCAGACCCGTACCAACGAAGTCGGCGAAGCCATCTACGAGACGTACTTCGGGTTGAAACCGGTAGAAGTTTAATTGTTGGATTGTTGAATTGTTGAATGAAGCTTCGCAATGCGAAGAATGGCAGCGCCAATTCAATCACTCAACAATTCAACAACTCAATCATTTAAAAAAGGGCAGCGTCAAGCCGACATAGGCCATGGATGCGGTGTTGCGGAAGCGGTCGTTGCCGTCGATGAGGTTTTTGTTGGAGGCCCGCATTTCCGTGGTAATCCACTGGTAGGCGACCCGAAGGCCGACCCGCCGGGTTACCTGGAGCCGGACATAGACTTCGGTCGCCAGCGTTCCGTAATCATTGTCGCCGAGCAGGCGCAGATTCAGCGTCTGGGGCTTGGCGCGCTGGCCCGGACTGGACCGGAAGGTCACCGTATCCTTTTCAGTATTGGATTTCGTAATTTCATACTGCCCGCTGGAGGAAATATACCGCGCGGTGCGGTTCTTGCCGAAGCTGAGACCCAGAATATCGGCGCTGCCACCCACCTCGACCGGTCCCACCCGGATCTGCGCCCGCAGGCCCAGGTTCAGAGAGGTACCCGTCACCCAATCGTACCGCAGGGTATCGAGATTCTCGGGGATCAGGGGGGCGGAGAGAGCCGGAAAACCGGTTTTTCCGCGCGACAGTTTGGCCGGTGCGGTGATGTAATTCAGGTTGTCCCCGTAAAAAGCCGAGCCTTTGATGGTCCAGCCCACCGAAAAAATCCGGTTCGCATCCAGATTCAGTAATTCGTAGTAAGTAATCGAAGGAACGGTATAATCGGTTTTGAAGCCGGCCCCCACATCGATTCCGCTGCTGATGCGGGTGGATACGCTGGATTGAGAAAAAGCGAAAAAGGAAATCAGGACCAGAACGGTCGTCAACAGAATTCTCATACGGTAGCTTTTACTTTGCGTTACAAAGTAAATTAAAAAAATGGAAAGCCGGACGTTTAATCGATACGCCGGCCCTCCCCCTTATCAATTGGTCTGAATTTTAAATACCACGGCCCCCAGGGGCGGGATGGTCACCAGTATGGAATTGGGCCGTCCGTGCCATTCCTCCGGCTGGGAGGCCAGCGGTTCCGGATTGCTGAGACCGCTTCCGAAGAACTCCTTGCCGTCGCTGTTGAAGACCTCGGTCCAGGTGCCGGCCGACGGAACGCCAATCCGGTAGTCGGAGCGGGGTACGGGCGTCATATTCAGTACGATGATGGCCTGTTCCCTGGTTCGGGTCCCTTTCCGGGCATAGATGAGAATGCTGTTTTCCCGGTCCATGGTATCGATCCACTCGAAGCCTTCGGGCGCGAAGTTCAGTTCGTGCAGGGCCGGCTCGTTCCGGTAGAGCCGGTTGAGGGCTTTGACACACTCGGCCATGCCCTTGTGGGGAGCGTAGTCGAGCAGATGCCAGTCCAAGCTGCCGGAGAACTTCCATTCGGACGTCTGCCCGAACTCCCCGCCCATAAACAGCAGTTTGGTGCCGGGGTGCGTGAACATATACGTGAACAGCAGCCGAAGGTTGGCGAAACGCTGCCACTCGTCGCCCGGCATTTTACTGATCAGCGACTTTTTCCCATAAACCACCTCGTCGTGCGAAAGCGGCAGCATGAAGTTCTCCGAGAAGGCATAGACGGTGCTGAATGTCAGTTCGTCCTGGTGCCAGCGCCGGTAGTACGCGTCGCGCCCGAAGTACCGGAGCGTGTCGTTCATCCAGCCCATCATCCATTTCATGCCGAACCCCAGACCCCCGGTGTAGGCCGGCCGGGAAACGCCCGGAAAGGCGGTCGATTCCTCGGCGATGGTCTGTACCTCCGGAAATTCGCGGTACACCGACTCGTTCAGTTCCTTGAACAGGGAAATGGTTTCGAGATTCTCGCGTCCGCCGAAGATGTTCGGCTCCCATTCGCCGTGGTTTCGCGAATAATCGAGGTAAAGCATGGAAGCCACCGCATCGACCCGCAGTCCGTCGATATGGTAGCGGTCGAGCCAGAAATGGGCGTTGCTGAGCAGAAACGACCGAACCTCGTTCCGACCGTAGTTGAAGATATAACTTTTCCAGTCGGGGTGGTAGCCTTTCCGCATATCGGGGTGCTCGTACAGGTGGGAACCGTCGAACTCGTACAGGCCGTGCGCGTCGCCGGGGAAGTGTGAAGGGACCCAGTCGAGATAAACGCCGATGTTTTCGTGATGCAGGCGTTCGATCAGCGTCATGAAGTCCTGCGGGGTTCCGAACCGGCTGGTCGGGGCGAAATACCCGGTAATCTGGTAGCCCCAGGAGGGGGAATACGGGTGTTCCATGACGGGCATGAATTCCACGTGCGTAAAGCCCATTTCCTTCACGTAGGGAACCAGCGCGTCGGCCACCTCCCCGTAGGAAAGCTGGCGTTCGGGGTCCGACGGGTCGCGACGCCATGAGGCCAGGTGGACCTCATAGACGGAAATGGCTTTGTTGAGCGCGTTGAACTTGCCCCGGTTTCTCATCCAGTAGTCGTCCTTCCATTCGTACCAGGTATCCCAGACGACGGAAGCCGTTTTGGGCGGGGTTTCCCACCAGAGCGCGTAGGGGTCGCCCTTTTCGAGTTCCCGGCCGCCTTCATGCGTGATGGCGTATTTATAGACCTCTCCCCGGCCGATGTCGGGAATGAAACCCTCCCAGATGCCCGAACTGTCCCAGCGCACGTTCAGGGGATGGCTCCCCTTGTTCCAGCCGTTGAAATTCCCGATGACCGATACATACCGGGCCGACGGTGCCCAGACGGCAAAGTACGTGCCGACGACGCCGTTGAGCTCGACGACGTGCGAACCGAGTTTATCGTAGAGCCGGGTGTGCTTTCCGGCCCGGAACAGATAGATGTCAAATTCAGTCAGCCGGCTGTAGCCTGAGACGGCCGCATCGGCCGAAGGCCCGGCGGGTGTGTTTTCCACCTGCGGAGTTACTTCCTGCTTTCCTGTCTGCACTTCAGTAGGATTCAAATTCTGGGTTGTCGTGCGTTTCGCCATAAGTCAGCCTGGTCAGATTAGCGCCGGAAATATAGAGAAATTTTTACCAGCGGCTAAGTATGTCGCTCCCTATCCGGGAGCGTTTCCGTTCAGTTATTCTTTTTTCGTCTGCAATAACCCCATCGGCAGGGGAGAAATGTTCTCATCGGCGTTCGGGTCGCCGGAGCGGATCTTCTCGATCTCACGGATGACGTCGACGATTCCCTTCAGCGGAATGTTCACCCAGGCCGGCCGGTAGCTGATCTCATACCCGAGCTCATACACCGCCTTTTCGAGCAGGTAGACCAGCAGCAGGAAGTTGACCTCGCTGCTGTCGCCGAACAGGGGATGCGGATTGCCGAATACGTCCAGATACGCGTCCATGTAGGTATCCCGGATCAGTTTGAACCAGCGGTCGGACACCCGCTGGAGGTGATCCGGCTCGATGCCCTCCGTTTCGCGGCTGTTGAACAGCTTGGCGCAAACGGCGTAGTGATAGGACCGGATCATCCCGGCCACGTCCTTCAGGGGCGAATGCTTGATCTTCCGCTCGGCAATGCTGCTTTCCGGCTCTCCCTCGAAATCGATGATGATGAAGTCCTGCCCGGTCGCCAGCACCTGCCCGAGGTGATAATCCCCGTGAATCCGGATACGGGCCGACTTCAACGGCCGCTTCCGGAAATCGTCGATGAAGGCGTCGATCATTTCCTTGGCCTCCATGAACACCCAGGCCAGCCGCTGCGCCAGCGGCTCGAGCTTCGTATAATTGTCGATGAGGAGGTTATACCGGCGTTCGAGCAGGTTCTCCACCCTCCGGATCATGAACTCCCGGTATTCTTCCGAAAAGGGTTCGGGGGCAAACGCCGGCCCGGCCTCGGGTTTATAGAGCGCCAGGTGCATCTGCCCGCTGCGTTTTCCCAGCAGTTCGACCATATCGAAGACATCCTCCCGGACCGAAAACATCCGGTTCGGAACGGCATACAGAAAATCGTTGAGGTAATCGCCGGTCAGCGCCCAGCTGTCTTTCTGGTTCTCGACCATCAGCTGCATCATGCCCAGGGTGATCTCCGGCCGCTGCTCCGGGCCGGCCGCATCGCGGTGCCACACCAGGCTTCCCGCGTAGGCAGGAATATGGGCAAAATGGCCGGTTTCGGTCAGAAAGCTGACCATATCTACCTCCGGGTTCGTCTCCTGAAAGAGCTTCCGGTACAGTTTCATGAAATACTTCTCCCCGCCGGGCCGCGTTTCCGTGGCCCCCGGTCCGAAGACCAGCGCCGAATTGCTGGAATCCACCGGCAGCACCCGGTTCAGAACCGGCCCTTCGCCGTCTTCTTCCGCCAGCCCCTTCCCGCGGTGAAACACCAGTTGTCCGGCTTCCTGAGGGAGCGTATGCTGCCCGGCCAGACCCTCGAACAGCGCCAGCCGAAAGGGTTCGAAGTATATGCCGTCGACCAGTTGGCCGCTCTGTCCGCCGAAGGCAGCCGGTGCAATGATTCCTTTCGGCGGAATCTCCTCCCCCGACGGACCCGACCGGTCGGGGATGAACGCCAGCGGAAGCTGATAGTTTTCGGTTTCTCCGTCGGCATACCGGACGCCGACGATCAGCAGATACGCCTTTCCACCCGCTTCCCCGGGCAGCGGAATTTCGTGAATGACCCGAATCGCGAAATGATCCTGCTGGCGGGCTTTACCGGCAAACCACCGGCAGCCATTGATGTAGGGCGGCAATACCGCCGTCTCCAGCAGGCGAATGACGGTTTTATCCTCTTTCAGGTCGGGCCAGTCGTGGGAGCTTGTCAGGCCAGGTACAATCAGATCGTTCATGGGTATCATTCGGAAACGGGTAAACGGATACTATCGCTCGATCTTCAGCAGGTGCATCGGCAGCATGTTAGGATCGAGTTCGACGTAATTCCACTGGCCCCGCCACGTATACTGCGCCCCGGTCAGCAGGTCCCTTACCTGATAGGTCTGATCATCGCCGATGCCCAGCTGCCAGGTCGGCACCTGCACCATGCCCGCCCGACGGCCGTAGGCATCCAGGTTGACCACCATCAGCAGCTGATTGTCACCCGAAACTTTCAGGTAAGCCATCAGGGCATCGTCGTCGATCCGGCAGAGGGTCAGGTTGTTCGTCGCCTGGAGCGCCGGATTCTCGTGCCGGATGCGGTTTACGAGCGAAATCAGGTAGATCAGCTTGTTGGTCTGGTTCCAGTCCCAGGACCGGACCTCGTATTTTTCCGAATTCAGGTACTCCTCCTTGCCCGGAATAGGCACGTGCTCCATCAGTTCGAACGAGGGACCGAAGATGCCGTAATTGGAAACCAGCGTAGCCGCCAGGAAATACCGGATCAGGAATTGCGGCTCGTGGCCAGGCTGAAGGATAGACGGGTTGATGTCGTGCGTGGTTGGCCAGAAGTTCGGGCGGTAATAGTACTTCATCTCCGACTGGGTCAGCTCCCGCATATATTCCTCCAGCTCATACTTGTTGTTTCGCCATGTATAGTAGGTATACGACTGCTGGAAACCGCGTTTGGCCAGTTGCTGCATCACCTTCGGCTTCGTGAAGGCTTCGGCCAGGAAGATCATGTCGGGATACTGCTTCCGGACCTCCCCGATGACCCACTCCCAGAACTGGAACGGCTTCGTGTGCGGGTTGTCGACCCGGACCATCCGCACACCCCACGAAGCCCAGGTCAGCAGAATTTCCTTCAATTCCTGCCACAGGCCCGGCCAGGCTTCGGTTTCGAAGTTGATCGGGTAGATGTCCTGGTATTTCTTCGGCGGGTTTTCGGCATACTGAATGGTGCCGTCGGGCCGTTTCTTGAACCATTCCGGGTGTTCCTTCGCCCAGGGGTGGTCCGGCGAACACTGGATGGCGAGGTCCATGGCGACTTCCATGCCGTAGTTGGCCGCAATGGCGATCAGATGTTTGAAGTCGTCGAGCGTCCCGAGGTCGGGGTGAATGGCGGTGTGGCCGCCCAGTTCCGAGCCGATGCCGTACGGAACGCCGGGTTCGCCGGGCTGCGCCACCACGTTGTTGTTCCTGCCCTTCCGGAACGCCATGCCGATGGGATGGATCGGCGGCAGGTACAGCACGTCGAAGCCCATACCCGATATTCGCGGCAGCAGTTTTTCGACATCCCGGAAGGTGCCGTGCCGCCCCGGCTCCTGGGAAGCCGAGCGTGGAAACAGACAATACCAGGTGCTGAAACCGGCGCGGGGCCGGTCGACGGCCACCACCAGTTCCCGGGCATACCGCGCGACGTGTTTCCGTTCCGGGTAGCGGTTCAGCAGTTCCGTGAAATAGTCGCTCTGGGCCACCCGGATCGCTTCGTCGTACTGGTTTTCGTCCTGAAACAGCCCCGCGATCCATTCCAGCCCCTGCCGGTCTTCGCCTTCGGCTTTTTCGGTCATACCCCGAACCAGCACCAGCCCGGCCAGCAGTTCACTGGTCACCCGCTGCCCGTCCCGGATTTTCAGGGAAATTTCGTGCTGCCACGAAGCGATATGATCGGCCCAGCCTTCGATCGTGTAGAGATAGTTGCCCTCTTTTTCAATAGGAAAGGAGGCCCCCCAGCGGTCGTTGATGATGAATTTCATGGGCACCTCGCTCCAGGCGGCCTCGTCGGCGTGTCGGTAGAGCAGCCGGGCCGCCACCTTATCATGCCCGTCCAGAAAGATATCGGCTTCTACGGCAATGGTTTCACCCGGCACCGCCTTGATGGGAAACCGGCCGCCGTCGATTTCGGGAACAACTTTTTCGATGACCACCCGGATCTGTCCGTCGACCGGCATTCCGGCGGGTCTCTTTACGGTCTTCTTACGGTTTGCGGATACTGCTGGTGTATTCATAGATATGCGATGGCATCATAGGGTAGTTAAACACCTAAAGAAAGAAACTATTGCCTACATGTTAAAATAAGCCCTGCAATTAAATGTTGTAAAAAATCGGTGAATATGATGGTACGAGCCTAAGAAGTATAAGTACGTGCCGGTTGCCTAAACTACGTGATTTTCAGATTAGGTGCTTTCTCTCTACAATTTTTCCTTTCCATTCTCCAATTTTGGTAAGACAGTTTGATTCCCTTCGATAACCCGCTTTTTATGGAACAGGCGGCCCGTCCGATCCGGACAGGCCGGTAAATGCAGCTCACTGACCCAGGTCGAGCAATTTTTTAAATCCTTTTCCATATGGCCAAACAATCAAAGTACGAGTTCGACGAATGGGTCAGTTCCGTGCGACCTGACCCCCGCAACACCGAGCAGATTACCCTGCTGCAGGGCTTCCTCGGTCCTTCCTCGGAGGAAGGGCACGTCCGGGTCTATTCCGACGAAACGCTCAGCAACTTTGTTGAGATTCCGGATGAAGCCATCCTCTACGCGCTGAAACTGACCGCCGAGGAGTCGCCACTGGGCGGCAGCAAGCTCTGGATCCAGTCCGGCGCCATTCTCACCTACGGCGATCCGAAGGCCGCTGCCCGGCCCAAATCGACCTTCCTCGAAGGCGACATCATGCAGCAGTACGGAGCCTTCGGACCGGCGGCCGGCCCGGGAATTCAGCCGCAGGCGGCTTCCGTGCCGCAACTGATCTGCGCCCAGCCTCTGACCCGGCAATCGGTCTGCATCATCTGCTTCAACACGGTGAATCAGATAGCGACCTGCTACCGGACCATCTGTAACCAGGGAACCTGTCTGATTTCGGCCTGTAGCCCCCGGGTTTCCTGTTACCGGACGATCTGCCAGAACCTGACCTGCGTCAGAACCCTGTGCGGGCCGGCCTCCTGCCTGCCGATCCTCTGTGGAGTAGGCGGCTGTGGCGGCATCTCCCAGATCAATCCGGAATCGCTGGCCTGCGGGCCGATCGGCGGACCCATCGGACCGGCCGTACAGGGTGCCCAGCCCGATACCACCCAGTTCGGCGGCTATTACGGGACGTTCAATCCGTATATGTACTGAGAATCCGTCGCCGGGAGTACCAGCCTCCCGGCGACAAAAACCGCTACCCCTATGCTTCTAACCGGCTTCAACCTTGCTCACTATCTGATGGATAAGGGGTACCTCTCCCCCGACGAAATTCTGGACGGCACCTACACCGCCCACCCGACTTCCAGCCGGAACACCAACTTCCTGATCAACCGGGATACCGGGTCGGAAGGTCTTTTCGTCAAGCAGGTGCAGGCCTGGGACCAGGAGAAGATCCTGACGCTTCGCTCGGAGGCCACCTGCTACTGGCTGGCCAACCAGGAGGATGAGTATGCGCAACTCAAGGCCTTTCTGCCCCGGTTTATCGAATTCGACCAACCGAACCATATCCTCATCACCGGGGCCGTTCCGGATGCGATCAGCCTGAACGACTTTTACCTCCGGGAACGGCAGTTTCCGCCGATGCTCGCCGTTCAGCAGGCCGAACTGCTCTGCTCCTTCCATAAGGATCTGGCCCGCTCCGTGCGCGACCGGCCCAGCTTTCGTCTGTTCCGACGCCAGCCGCCGACGGTTTTCCATTGGAGTGCGTCCGGATTTTCCACCTACGGTGGAACGAAAAGCCTGGCCGAACAGCAGATGATTCAGCTCATCACCCGGAACAGCGACTATACGGAACGGATGGCGGCCGTGCGTGACCAGTGGGAAACCTCCAGCCTCATCCACGGCGACATCAAACCGGCCAATTTTCTGGTGGTCGGCATTCCGGTGGTCGGCATTCCGGTGGGCGGCAGCTCTATAAAAACCGGCCGTTTCGACCTGCGGCTGATCGACTGGGAAACGGCCGACATCGGCGATCCCTGCTGGGATGTGGCCGCCGTTTTTCAGAGTTACCTGTTCTACTGGATTTATCACGAACCCGCTGCCGATCAGACCGGCCCGAATCCCTTTATCGACCCCTGCTTTTCGCTCGAAGCCATGCAGCCCTCCATGCAGATGTTCTGGAAAACGTATGCCCGGAACATGGACTGGTCGGTCGAGGAGGCCCGGGATAACCTGAAAAAGACGGTCGGCTACTGCGCTATGAAGCTGATTCATACCTGTTTCGAATCCATCCAGCAACTGCCGGGCATGCCGCTCCACAGTGCCCGGATGCTGCAGCTGAGCCTGAATATGCTGACTGCCCCCGAAGTTGCCGCCTATGAACTGTTTGGCCTCTAACCCCGCCCTTCCCTGATGGAAACCCTGTACGACACCCAGCTCCGGATGATGATGGAAGGCATCCGGATCGACCCCGAACAGCGCCGGATCACGGTCGCCGGGGAGACTGAACCGTTCCCCTATCAGCCTGAGAACCTGAGGTCTACCCTCAGCGGTATTCTGTACCGGTATTTTTACAATGCCGCCGGCCGGACCGACGCCCCGGCCTATTCCGCTCCCGATGCCTCGCTGGTGGAAGCCTTGAGCCGGAACAATCGAACCCCCGAAGCCTTCGACGCGCCCTGGACGGTCGAAACGGTCGATACGTCCGGAACTGTCTATGCCGCCAAAGGCAACCTGAAACGGATGGTATTTGCGGGCGAGTTCGTTTACGACACCTCCAAACGCGGTCCGGCGCAACCCGGCGACCGGCTTCGTCTGCTGATGCATTCCGAAAACCGGGAGGGGCATAGCGGCTATTATTACGCCTTTGGGCGGACGCCCGGCGAAGAGGGAACGGCCCTCCAGACCCGCCTTTACTTCAACGTTACCCCGGAGGGCTGCCTCCGGCTGGTCGACTGGCTGACCGCGACGCTCAACCACCGGCACATCCCGTTTCAGTTCAAATGCCTGAATCATCCGGACCTGTTCGAACGATCCGACACGGCGGTTCTGTATTTACAGAAGCCGTATGTCAACGCCGTCCTGGACCTGCTGACGGAAGCCTACGACGAGTTTCAGCCGTTTCTGCGCCGGCCGGTGCCGATGTTTACCCTCCCGCTGGCCCCCGGCATCGCCTTTGCCGAGAGCCCGCCCAACCCCGGTGAGAGTTTTGGGACGAGCCGCTGCGGCCTCATTGCCCAGGGCATCGCGGAAGCCGTAGAAGCCGGCAAAGAAGCCGGGGCGTATGAAACGGCCGTCAAAACCGTCTTCGATCAGGTCGGCCTGTCGACCGAACAGCCATACCGAAATCCGCGCTCGCAGTATCCCTTTGTTTTCCCGATCTTTTCTGCCGAATAAACCGATGGAAACCCTCCTGACCACTTCCCCCAAACCCATCGCTCCTGCTCCCGGAGAGAATTCCTTTTTGGAAACGGCCGCCGACATCGGCCGGCTGATCTGCCGGGACGCCATCTGGCATCGCTCCCGGTGCAATTTCCTGACATCCATCAACGATCCGGCCTACGACTATCCCCGCCCCTATTTCAAGGCTCTGGAAGCCGACTTTTATTCCGGCTCGGCGGGCGTGGCCTTCTTTCTGGCGGCACTTTACCGGGCCGCCCCCGACCGGCAGCTTCGGAAAACCGCTCTGGGCATCCTTCAGACGACGCTGGATAATGCCCGGCGGATCGCCCCGCCCTCCGTATTAGGATTCTTCACCGGCTGGACCGGGATCGCCTGGGTGGCCATTCAGGCCGGGCGGTGGCTGGGCGAAGAAGAACCCATTGTCCGGGGGCTCCAACTGCTGCATTCGGTCGCGACGCTCGACCTGGAGCAAACCGGAATGGATGTGGTCGACGGAGCCGCCGGGGTCATTCCGGTCCTGCGGCAGGTTGAAGCCGGCTACCCGGAGCAAAATCGGCGGGATTTCGTGATCCGGCTGGCCGACCATCTCCTTTCCACCGCCGAACGCTCCCCGGCCGGATGGTCCTGGAAAACGGTGACCGGGGGAAACCACCGCAACCTGACCGGGTTCGCCCACGGCGTGGCCGGCATCGTCAACGCGCTGCTGGAAGCCGCCGACCTGACCGGGAGCGCCGTTTACCGGGAAGCGGCTTTCGAGGGATTGCGGTATGAGAACACCTGGTTTCTGCCTGCGGAACAAAACTGGCCCGACTTTCGGATGGGCACCCAGGCGCCGTCGAACCCGATGGCGGTGGAAGCACCGGCCTGTTCCTGTGCCTGGTGTCATGGTGCCCCCGGCATTGCCCTTTCCCGGCTCCGGGGTTTTGAACTGACCGGCGACAAAACCCTGCTGACGGAAGCGGAAACGGCGGTCCGGACGACTGCCCGCCAGCTGACCTGGGAGCAGCAGATGAACTTTTCCCAGTGTCACGGCCTGGCCGGTAATGCCGATGTGCTGCTCGAAGCCTCGGCGATTCTTCAGGAACCGGCGTGGCGCGAAAAGGCCGAAGCAACCGGCCGAATGGGCCAGGAGCGGTTTGCCCGCACCGGCCTGTGGGCCAACGGTCTGTACAATGACTTCCAGATTCCGGACTTTATGCTCGGCCTGTCGGGAACAGGTTATTTTTACCTCCGGCTTTTCCGGCCGGAATCCTTCCGGTCGGTATTGCTGCTGCGGTAACCCACCGGGTCGGGCTTCGATCATGGGCCGGCCGGTTCGGCAATCCGGATATAATCGGCATTCGGTTTGGAATGGACCCCGAAGCGGTAGGTGAAACCGGCGACCGGATGGAAGTCTTTCCGGGACCGATAGTTGCCCACTTCCAGCAGCAGGCCGTACCGTCCGCCGAAATGGTACCGAACCCCGGCATAGGCATTCGGGAAGGCTTCCTGAATAATGAGAATGGTCCGATGATGGAGAGTGCCGTAACTGAGGCCGAAACCGACGTAATAGTCGAAGGGATCAGCCGCAAAATGATACAGCAGCCGGAGCCCGACGGAATGAGTCCGGCTTTTCCCCCCGGCCGAAGCGCAATAGATAAATCCGTGACTGATTTGTTGGTCGAGGAGTCGGGTACGGCGGTCGTAGGCGATCATCCCGCTGAAGATATTACCGAGATACAGCCCCGCCAGAGCGACGGAAGAAGAGTCGATCCGGAAGGCGCTTCGTTTCAGATTGGTAGTGAACCGGTTTTTAAGAAACGGCTCGTCCTTTCCGTACGAATCCGATAAGCCATACCGAAGGCTCAGATCGACCGAATGATTGAAAAACCGGGCCGTCTCTCCCGTCCGGCCGAAGGGCGCCATCTGGAGGTAATGGTTCAGGCCCCGGCTATACCCCAGCTCGACACTCAGCCGGCGGTTAGGGCTGAATCTGACTTGCGGACGAATGGACACCACTCGCTTCGACGGCAGGTAATGATCATTGTTAGGCTTTTGATTCAGATTGATTACCTGATGATCGGCCAGAAACCGGAACCGAAAGCCCATCGACGCCGACAGGTGTCGGCTGAGGGTATACCTTCCGTATGGCTCGATCCCGAGGTACTGAAAACGGTTTTTCGTCAGAACCCGATGGTCTAGCGTACTGTTGACTTGCTCCAGGAGGTTCACGGTGACCGAATTCCCATACGTAAAACGAGTCAAACTGCTGCGTTCCAGACTGAATCCGGCCCAGTAATCATAGGCAATATCAAAGCCTAGCCAGACGGGTCGGTGAAAGGGCGTGTTAATGGTGTGGGTCGTCTGGTGCGGAAACCCACCCCCTGCCGATGCGCTCCAGCGGACTTTACGCTGGGCGCATACCGGCAGGGTGATCGCCCACAGAAGAAAAACGAAGGCGGCTTTCACGAGAGGTCAGGAGATCTCGGGTTAACAGTCCATGGAAAGCCGGAGCGTGGGAATATCATTGTTCTGATAGAAGCCGTTCCCCGAAAAATTGAAGTAACTTACCCAGTATTTGGTCTGGTAATCCGTCAGATTAAAAAATACCTGCTGGGTGCCTGTAAAATCGATCCCTTCCCAGTTGTTGCTGTAGGTAAAATTGCAGGGCGGGAAATAGCTGATAAGGGGCGGATTCTTCGGAATGGTGAAGGTAAGTGTGAATTGAGAGGACAGGGTTTGGCGGGTCCGGTAGGAAAACCAACCAAAAGGGCCTTTTTGCTGGGCTACGCCTTTGGCATAGGGCGTCACATACAAATTGTACAGGTTTTCTCCAATTTTGACCCGATAAGTCGATGCAAAAACCTCGAGTCTGATCCTCACGTTGCCGTCGACCTGGTATTTTACGATTCCGTAATGGCAGGCCGACCGGCGTCCGTTTTTGTGGTTGGATTTTCGTTTATACCGCTCGACCACGTCCGACACCTCGTTTCGTTTGTTTTTATCCCCGTCGAGGATAATCCGCTGTTCCTCATCGTCGAAGTAGTAGAGCATTTTGCCGACATAGACCAGATTTTCTTCATTCAGCAGGGCAGCGATGCGGAGATCCGAATTGGAATACCTGAAACCGGCCTCCGCATCGGTGCTGACCATGCCGCCGAATTCCTTTACAAGGTCATCGTACCGTTTTTTGTCTTTTTTCCGGGCGGCCTCCCCGATCCGGGCGTTAAAATCCTGGAACTTCATCAGCAGGGATTCGAACCCGGCCTTTTCGGCAAACCTGATCCGATCGGCCACCGACAGTTTTGCCATACTGTCCAGCGTTCGGACGAAAGCATCTCCGTCTCTGAAATGCAGCATCCCCTGCCGAACCTCGAACGCCCCTTTGATGCTTTCATCACTCCTGTTTTTCCCCCATTTCGTCTCGTAGTCTTTTCTGGCTCTGTCGTCGGCAGACGTAACTTCACTGGGAGTGACCGACGATTTTTTCTGGGCTTCATGGCTGCAGGCCTGCCCTAAAAGGATTGCACTGATAATCGTAAGCAGTTTCGCTTTCATCGAAATGACTGGCGGATAGGTTGAAAATCGTGAAAACTGTTTTACGGGTCAGCTACAAGTACTATTTTCAATTATATGTTTGTGTACAAACAATGATTGGCAATAATATAATCTTTCTGAATACCGGGCAAGCCGGAGTCCGATAATTTTAATTCCACCTTTGCTTAAGTTGCCTGAATTAGAGGAATTAAAACTATTTGTCTATCAAACTTCTACAAATAGTAACCTTTTTATTCGTGGGCCGGAGGAGTCTTTGCCCCTTCGAACCGGGAGGTTTCCGGGTGAAACGTCTGCCAGGAATGCCAGAATTCCTGGGAAGCGGACAGGGCGGTCAACTTCCGGCCTACGAGTTCTCCTTCCATACAGACGCCCTGCCGGTTCCAGAGCGACCCGGTTTCGGCATCCCGGAAAGTATCGGTTCCGGCCGGGGCAAACGTCAGGGTTCGGCCGTCTACCTCCCGGTTCCAGACGTGAAAGGACGCGCTGTCGGCCGCGACCATCAGCACCAGCGGCCGGCCGCCCAACCGGTCGTTCGTGATTTTACGGTCGAGAAGCCGGTTCCAGTCATAGGCCCGGGCGGCCCGGTTCTGCACCACTCCGACGACCCATGATTTCCGTTTCCACGACAGACTGTCGCGTCGGGTCAGCTCGCCTTTCGACTTCCCCTTATCGAAGGGGTCCATGCCCTTGTAGTCTTTGTTGAAGGTAGTATCGGGCTGAAGGACCAGGGTTTCAGGGTGTTGTTCGGCCCAGGCGGCCAGCGTCATATGCTCCGCCGGAAGGTCCGGCAGGGTCTGGCCTTTCAGCGGCCCGACGACGGCCTCGCCGTTCACCTGCCGCCACCAGCTGCCGGTGGTCCGGTCTTCGAACATGGCGTTGAAGTGGTCCATTCCCACCAGCCGGAACGTTTCGGGCCGGCCGTTCACCAGCGGTCGGAACACCCGTCCGGTCCGGCAAACGGTGCAGTAAGTGATCATGACCGGCTCCCCTCCCACCGTGTCGCGCACCTGATGGTGGTAGCCGATCAGCTGAATCGGATAAGCCCGGGCCTGGCCGTTCAGCAGCAGCCCCAGCACCAGTTTGTGGCCCGGAATCTTATTGGCTTTCATCGGCGCCAGCCGTACCGTGCGCGGCTGATGAAAGATCTTCTCCGCCAGAAACTGGAAGTTAAACAGGTAGAAAACCGCCCCGTAGCCGGCCAGCAGCACCAGCACGAGCGCCTTCCTGAGCTTCGGTCCCCGCTCGGCCAGCAGCCGGTAGGTCGGCCAGAGGAGCAGCATCCCGCCGACGATTCGCAGCCAGAAAATATTCTGATGGATCCAGTAGGCCGGCGTAATGGTTTCGCTCTCCTGGCTTCCCGGAAACGGCATGATGAAATACACTTTGGCCACTTCCAGGGCCGCCAGGAGCAGGATTCCGGGGATAAATAGCAGCAGCTTGTTCATGATGGGCCGGGAGATAAGGGTCATCGGCCGTATAGCCGTATTCGGCGATTCGGGCGTATCGGTAACGTTCCGGATTCCCAGGCCGAAACGGCCTGGGAATCCGTTTGGGAGATCACATTCGGTCTTTTAGAGTCCCGAGCCGTCCGCCTTGCCGCGGGCCACCGCATAGTCGCCGATGGCTACCCCGCATTTCAGGCCCGCTTCGCAGTCGAAGCGAAAATGGATCAGGCCGTACATCCGGGACGTTGAAGCTTCCTGCGCCATCTTATCGAAGGAACCGGCTTTGTCCGGGAATACATAACCCAGTACCCGGGCCGCAGCCCCTGAAAACGTCGAGTGACCGGACGTGTAGGACGGGAAGTTGGGCAGCCCCACCGAGGTTTTCAGGCCAAATTGCTGCGGACGGGGGTAATAGTAATAGAATTTGGTATCCCAGCAGCAGATGCCTGCGTCCATCTGACTGGTCCCGAGCAGGGCCAGCGTCCGGGCGGTGCGTACCTCGCTGAATTTGGCGTCGTGGGCGGCATTGACGGCCGTCCGGAACCAGTGTCCGGGGGGCGTGTAGCTTCCGGCGCCGTCGGACCAGTAGTTGGCAATGCGGGCCTGCTCCCGGGTCTGGTTCTTCTGAATGTCCTTCAGTTCATCCAGCGCCTTTTTGAAGTCGGGGCTATCGAGCGCCGGCGGAGGTCCCGGGCGCAGTTTGATCATGGTTTCACGATCGAAGTTCCAGGTCTGCACGGCACCGTAGTTCGGCAGCATGGGCGGCCGCTTCGGGCTTTCCTGGCTGATCCAGACTTCCGTCAGCCCGAGCAGTTTGGCCTTTTCGATCATTCCGGCGGTCAGGGCCTGGTTGTTGGCCGTGCTCATTCCGTCGGCCCGGGCCCTGCCCATCACTTTGGCGGCTACGGCCGTCCCGAGGTCGGCACCGGCGGTCAGGTCGCTTTCCACGTTCATGCCCGCCCAGAGCCGGCTTTCACGATGCTCTTTCATTTTGGCTTCCAGAAAAGGCACCTCGCCGGGGAACATGGCCTTCAGCACGGTGAACGAAGCGGCTGCCACCACGGCGTCTTCCGAGGGATACGACGGCAGACCCGATACCGGCAAAACCGCCTGAATACCCGAGTCGACTTTGGAAGGTGCTTCCCGACGGTATTTGAACTTGTAATTCCAGGCCGCCACCAGGGCGTCATACTGCGCCACGCTCAGGTAGGCCAGCGCCCGGGCGGTATAGGGCGGGTTGGCAAACGGAAACTTCGGATCGGCCAGCGGGTTGTTGGCATCCGGCACCGGATACTTTCCTTCGGCATTGGAAGCCGGGGGAATGTTGTACCGGGCGGCCAGCTCACGGGCGATCTCGTTCCAGCGGTATACGGCGCCGGCGCCCCAGTACGAAATGGCGTCGCGCTGGACACCCGTCAGACCGGCCATCTTCTGTTTCAATGCGCTCAGTTCGGCCTTGTATTCGGCGGAGGTGACGGCTTTGGGTTCCGGCAACGCCACCTCGGAAGAACCGGTCAGGACGTAGGGTTTCCAGGCGCCGGCTTTTTCATCCAGATTACCCGGAGAATAGGCCTGACGTTCAGGCTCATCGATGGATTTGTCACAGGAAACGACCAGCGCTCCGGCGCCCGCCAGAAGGGCAGGAAGAAGTATGAAGGAGATATATTTTTTCACGGTGAGTCCCAATTACAGTTTAAACAGATACAGTACGCCAACCTGGTAGCTGGTGCTTTGTCCTACATTCCGTCCGCCGACGACGTATCCGACCCGGGCGCTGAGCCCGATGTTGCGGGGTTGCACCTTCCCGTACCAGCCGACCGAGGTGGCCTGCATATTATTGGTCGGGAAGGGCATGTCGTTCCGGCGGATATGATCGCCACTCGTGCAGGCGGTCCGTTCGACCCAGACTTCGGTCTGCCACATCTTCCGCAGAATTCCGAGACGACCGCCCAGATCGAAGGCGTTGGGCATCCGGACCTCATCCGTATTGTACAACCGGTCGTTGGCCTGGTAGGCGTCGCGGTCGAGTTTGATGTTGCTCCGCCAGATGTAGCTGCCGTGGCCCGTCACGTACAGGCCCGTGGCCGGGTGTTTGTAGTTGGCCACCAGCCGCCCCATGGCGGTGCGGCACTGCAGGCCGATCGACATCGGCAGAAAATCCGGCACGTAGTTGCCGACCGGCAGGGAAGCCCCGGCAACGGCATTCAGCGAAAATCCTTTCCAGGCTACCACTTTGTATTTCAGCCACCCGGACAGGTCCTGGAACCCTTTCTGGCCCATCAGGTTACCGGCCGAGGTTTGAGTCCAGACGTAGGGCAGAGCCAGAATCACGTTCAGGCGGTTGGTGATCCCGATCGCGGGCATCAGCATGACGTTCTGGGTCGTGTGCGTGCCGATATTCAGATTTTCGCGCTTCAGGGAGTTTTCCCAGTACTGGTCCCAGGTGCTGCGGCCATACATACCCGCGACGCAGACGGAGCCTTTGCCCATATAAATGGCGTCGTGGGGCATCTGGGCGCGTGCTGCCAGCGGCAGCAACAGGGCAATAGCTACAAGGTATCGAATGGATTGATTCATTTCCGTTTACAAGAAAAGGTAGGTAACGGAGGGGCTTTCTTCGGCCCCTCCTTTCGGCAGATAGCGGTAAATGGCTGAGGCAACGCGATTTTCAGAACCAGCGGCTCAGTGAGACGGAGATCAGGTAATCGGCGAAGGCGGCATCCCCGTGGCGCTGGCCGGTGGGGTCCTGGAGGTCGGAGTAGCTCTTGATCCGGTTGCGGTAGAGGGCGACCGGAACGGTGACGGCCCCGGAGAACTTACCCCGCATGTAGGACAGACCCGGCTCGACCGAAACGATATAACCCGGACGACGGAAGCCTTTGCTGCCGCCGAAGGCGTCATGGGCCGGAACCCCCTCCACGCGACCGCCGAGCATGACGGCCAGACCCGGTATGAAGTGGAGCGACTGGCTCAGTCCGACGCGGGCCGCAAACTGGTCGGCCACGGAGAATTTACCGGTGATCGGGTCCTGGGTCGTGGCTTCCGGGCTCCGGACGACGTTGTTCGTTTCGCGGGGATTAAACAGGTAATACCCGTTAAAATAAGCGGTCAGGTGGCTGGTCAGCTGGGCGTACCCCTGCCCTTCCAGGCTGAAGCCGACTCCGCCGTCACCAAGCTGGATGGACTGGTCTACGGGCTTGTTGATGACGTAATCCCGCTTCTCCTTGTCGAGCTTGTGGAAATCGCCTTTCACGCCCGGGTTGCCGGTCGGAAGTTTGATGCCGGCGCCGATCGCCATGTTGAATTTAGGCAGCTTCACCGGGTTGATGAGCCAGTAATTCCCGGAAATCCGGAGATCGCCGATGCCCTGGGAATAGGTATGAAACCGCTTCTGCTCCGGGTTGGCCGAGACGGCGTTACCGTAGTGTTCATAGAGCGACGAACGGTCGTTGTACTGGATCGGCAGATTGACCGAAAAGGATAGCCGTGGGGAGGCCAGATAGGTGATGCCCAGATCGACGGCGTGCGAAAGGTTGATCACCTCGGTATTCTGTTCGAGTCGTTCCTTCTGCTCGACGTCGCCCTTGTAATGCCGGAACGACCGGAAGTAGCGGTACCCCATGTTTACCTGCCAGTGGCCGGCCCGCTGTTTGAAGAAGTCGGCCGAAGAGACCGTTCCCGGTGCCGCACTGCTCATGTGCCGAACGGCCACGCAGCCCTGGGCCGACGCCTGGGTATAGAGAATGGTCAGGCATAAACCTGCCAGTAAAAACCGGTAAATCGTTTTCATCTTTAATCTTGACTTATCCTGAAAAAGAAACCTTGAGATTGATTAGGTAGAATACACCAGTCCTCTACGATTTCATGGAATCATAGGACCCGGAGCAGGGATAAAGCAGGAAATCAAAGAGAATTTTCGGGGGGAGGGGAAAATACCGGCAGATACCGGGTCATCAGGTGCGAGGCCATGGTGGGAAACCGTCCCTTTTCCGTCCAGTCGAATAAAAAGAACCAGACGCAGGTACGGGTAGTCGGAAAGTACTCTTTCAGAAGGAGTTTCAGAAGATTATTGGCTTTCCTGGCCGACTCGGAGGTGCTTCCGGCAAACTGTTCCTTCACAAAAGAAAGCAGATCCTTCTGCCAGAAGGATTTCGCCTTATTGACGTAGCCCGTGATGTGCAGGGTATCGCCGGAAACGTCCAGATTGACGATTTCATAAAAGCTGCCCCGGTATTTGAAGCCCTCCTGTTTCTGCTGGGTCAGAATGGCTTCGTTCGGGTGTTTCTGAAGCGGAATATGAAACTCGACCATGTGGTCGACCGACGAAAAAACGGTCAGCCGTTCGGACAATTCGTGCTGTTCCTGCCACCGGACGCTCAGGAGCACCAGCAGAGGCCCCAGCATCTGGTAAAGCAACAGAACGAATAAACCGAAGGAAATAAGCCGTTTCACAAACCGTCTCTTTGACAAAAATTACTCAAATATAGGCATTACTTAAAATGTTTCAACTTCTTCACCACAATTTAATGTTAGCTCTGGCCGCTCAGGCCGCCACCGGCTGGGCCACGGTGGTTTTCCGGGAAACCGCCCAGAGGCCGAGATACGTAAACAGCCCATTGAGAACCAGCCGCTCGAAGCCGAACTGGTAGCCGTTGAACCACTCGGCCGAGTGGTTGTTCACATAGAGCGTCAGAAGGGGCGAAGCCAGGCAGATGAAGGGCACCCAGCCGTCGCGGACGGGCCGCTTCGTAAACAGACCGAAGGCATACAGGCCCAGCAGCGGCCCGTAGGTGTACCCCGCCAGGTCGAAGACCGCCGTGATGACGTCCTGGCTGTTCAGGCGGTTAAAGAGGATGATGACTACATAAAACAGCACCGAGAACCCGATGTGTACCCAGTGTTTGATCCGGGCCCGCTCCGTTTCCGGGCGGTTTTCGACGTTCATGAAGTCAATGCAGAACGAGGTGGTCAGGGCCGTCAGGGCCGAGTCGGAACTGGCGTAGGTGGCGGCCGTGATGCCCAGCAGGAAGGTGATCCCGACGACCATCCCGAAATGGTTCAGGGCCAGCATCGGGTACAGATCGTCGGTTTTGGCCGGGATGGCGATGCCTTTCGTATTGGCATAGACGTACAGCAGCGTACCGAGCGACAGGAACAGAAAGTTGACGAACGTCAGCGTGATCGTGAACCAGAACATATTCTTCTGGGCTTCGCCGATGTTCTTGCAGGTCAGGTTTTTCTGCATCAGGTCCTGGTCCAGGCCGGTCATGACGATGGCGATGAACGCGCCGGAGATAAACTGCTTGAAGAAGTTTTTCGGATCGTTGGCGTCCCAGAAGAATATCTGGGAATAACTGCTGTTCCGGACGGTGGAAACCATCTCCCCGAACGAAAAGCCCAGCTGTCGGGAGATCAGAAAAATGGTCAGGATGACGGCCGTCACCAGAAAAGTAGTCTGGAGGGTATCAGTGACGATGATGGTTTTGACGCCCCCTTTGAAGGTATACAGCCAGATGAGCAGGATCGTAATGGCGACCGACACCTCGAACGGCACGCCGAAGCTGTTGAAAATGGCAATCTGAAGGACACCCGCAGCTACGTACAGCCGCACGGCCGAACCGACCGTCCGTGCCAGCAGGAAGAACCCCGCCCCGGCTTTATACGACCAGAATCCAAACCGCTTTTCCAGATACCCGTAGATCGAAATCAGGTTCATCCGGTAATAGAGCGGCATCAGCACCGTTCCGATCACATAATAGCCGACGATGTAGCCCAGCACCACCTGGAAGTAGGAAAAGGCCTTGGGGCCGACCGCGCCGGGCACCGAGATGAAGGTGACGCCCGACAGTGAGGTGCCGATCATGGCGAAGGCCACCAGGTACCAGGGCGACTGCCGGTTGGCCGTAAAAAACGTATTCGTGTCGGCCCCCCGGGACGTGTACCAGGAAACCAGGATCAGCATACCGAAGTAGGCGATCAGAATGGCTAAGGCAATATTGGGATTCATTCGGTTACAGGCAACTTTTTAGTCCGCAGCCCGGTTGTTTAAATGGTGGTTACGGCTTCCGAAAACCGCCGGAATTTCGTAAATTTGCTAAACAAACAAGAATTTTCGTGGAATGCAACCGTTCGAGGAAAACGACGTAGAGGTGCTGGAAGAAGTCGTTGACATCGACCTCTATAGCCTGGTGGTCTTCAATGACGAAGTCAATACGTTCGACTACGTGATCAACACGCTTATGGAAGTCTGTGAGCACTCTCCCGAGCAGGCGGAGCAATGTACCCTCATTATCCATTACAAGGGCAAGTGCGCCGTCAAGAATGGTTCCTGGGAAGAACTTGTCCCCAAACGAAATGAAATCTGCCGGCGCGGCATCTCCGCCGAGGTCCTGAAATAGGCCTTCATCATTCACCATCAAACAACCGATTCACCTTGGAGTTTCCTTCCAAACTGATAGAAGACGCGGTCAACGAGGTGGCCAAACTGCCGGGGATCGGCAAGAAAACCGCCCTGCGGCTGGTTCTTCACCTCCTGAAACGCGACGAAGAACAAACCCAGCGTCTGGCCGAAACGCTGGTGGCCATGCGCGGGCAGGTCAAGCACTGCCGCAAATGCCACAACCTTTCGGATCATGACGTGTGCAGCATCTGCGCCAGCCACAAACGGGATCATTCGCTGATCTGCGTCGTGGAAGATACCCGCGACGTACTGGCCATCGAGAATACCGCCCAGTACAAAGGCCTTTACCATGTTCTGGGCGGTATCATCTCCCCCATCGAAGGCATCGGCCCCGGCGAACTTCACATCGAATCGCTGGTCGATCGCCTGCGCAACCCCGAAGGCGATCCTGTGAAAGAGGTAATTCTGGCTCTCAGCCCGACCATGGAAGGTGATACGACGGCCTTTTATCTCCAGAAAAAGCTGCGGCCTCTTCAGATCCGGATATCGACCATCGCCCGCGGTGTACCCATCGGCGGTGACCTCGAATATGCCGACGAAGTAACGCTCGGACGCAGTATCCTGAGCCGGGTTGCCTACGAATAACCGGCAAAAACACAGTTCGCCCGCAGACCAACGGTTTGCGGGCTTTTTTGTGAAGGGCCGGCTTGCCTTCCTCGCCTTCCGTCGGTACCTTTCCTGACCCTGAACAACCGACGCATGAAGAAGTACGCCCTTTCGCTCCTGTTTTTCGCTTTTTTTCTATCTCCCGTCACGTTTGCCCAGACCCCCCCGGCCTTCCTCACCGACAGCCTCGATGCCTACATCGCCCGGGGCATGAAGGAATGGGAAATACCGGGTCTGGCCGTCGCCGTCGTCAAGGACGGTAAAGTGGTGGTTTCCAAAGGTTACGGCGTACGGGAAGCCGGAAAGTCCGAACTCGTCGATGAGAACACCCTGTTCCTGATTGCCTCCAACACCAAACTGTTTACCGGAACGGCCCTGGCGACGCTGGAAGAAGAGAAAAAACTTTCGCTCAACGACAGGGTAACCCGCTATCTGCCCGGCTATGCGCTCTACGACCCCCATGCCACCCAGTTAGTAACCCTCCGCGACCTGCTCTGCCACCGCCTGGGAACCAAGACGTTCCAGGGTGACTTCACGTTCTGGGACAGCAACCTGAGCCGCGCCGAAGTGATCCGGCGGATGCGGCTGCTCAAACCGACGGGGCAGTTCCGGCAGGATTACGGCTACTGCAATTCCGGTTTCGTCACGGCCGGAGAGGTGCTGGCGAAAGTGACGGGGCAACCGTGGGAACAATACGTCGAAAGGCAGATTCTGAAGCCGCTGGGTATGACCAACACCTACATGCTCACGTCCGGCGTCGCCGACCGTCCCAACGTCGCCCGGCCGTATACGACCAGTTTCGGTCCGCTGAACCGCATTCCCTACGACAACGTCGACAATCTCGGCCCGGCGGGCAGCATGGTTTCCTGCGTGAAGGACCTCACCAAATGGCTCCTGATGCAGCTCGACAGCGGGCGGTACGAAGGAAAGCGGATTCTGCCCTGGTCGGTGATTCAGAAAACCCGCGACGGTAACATTCTGGTCAACAGCCGGGCTTCCCGTCGGTATCCGACCCACTTCGCGGCCTACGGTCTGGGGGTGTTCATGACCGACTATAACGGAAAACAGGTCTATTGGCACACCGGCGGAGCGTTCGGTTTCGTGACGAACACCTGCTTCGTTCCGGAGGCCGGTTTGGGCATTTCCATCCTGACCAACCAGGACAACCAGAGTTTTTTCGAGGCCCTGCGGTATCAGATTCTGGATGCTTATTTGAACGTGCCGTATACCGACCGGAGCCGGACGGCCCGGGCCCTGACGCTGCCCCAGATCAAAGAGGAGAAGGAGCAGGTGGCGGCATTACAGGAACGCGTGGCCCGCAAAAAGCGGCCTTCGCGGCCCCTGGCGGCCTATGCCGGCACCTACGGCAACGAACTGTACGGCACCATCCGGATTTCGACGGAGGGAGACGCCTTAAAAGTTACTTTCGAAAATCACCCGACCCTGACCGCCCGGCTCGACTACATGGACGGAGAGGAGTTCCGGTTGACCTATTCGAATCAGGCGTTCGGCATCTTCCCGGCCAAATTCACCACCGGCGGAAATGCGGTTGAAGCGGTTGAAATCAAAGCCAGCGACTTCGTCGAGTACGACCCCTACACCTTTACCAAAACCGGAAAATGATCACTGCCCGAAACCGGAGGCAATCTCTACCTTGTGTTTCGAGGGTTTGACCGTTTTGAGGTAATCATAGATGGCGCCCAGATCGTCCTCGGTCATTCCGGCATACATCGACCAGGGCATGACGGTATTGAACCCTTTACCGGTTTCGGGGGCGTTGAACGAGGCCGGGTCATAGGTTTTAAATCGGCGGATAAAATCCTGGCGGGTCCAGGAGCCGATGCCGGTTTCGGGGTCGGGGGTGATGTTGGCGGTGCGGAGGGTTCCGTTCGCCAGCCGGATTTCGTTGCCCCCGGCGAAGGGAGCTTTTTTCACCAGTCCGCCCATCGTCCGCCGGGTATGGCAGTCGGCACAGCCCGCCATCGTGACCAGATAACGGCCGTATTCGACGGTATTGCGGGCCTCCGGCCGGGGCTGGAAATGCGCCTTGTGGGGCATCATCTTCATGGCCAGCCGGATGGGACCGGCGGGTTTTGAGGCCGGCACCGGGTTGTTCACCGGCTCCAGGGTCCGGAGATAGGCCACGATGGCTTTGGCGTCGGATTCATCCATTCTTCCGTAATTCAGGTAGGGCATCAGCGGAAACAGCGGCTTTCCGTTCTTCGACACGCCCGTGGTCATGGCCAGCAGCACCTCCGAATCCGACCAGTCCTTCAGCGCGAAAGGCGTTATATTTTTGGCGTAATAAGTGCCGGGAAGGCCGAAATTCTTTCCAAACTCCTCGCCCCCGCCCCCCAGCGTTCCGGGCACCAGCGGCCCCGCCAGCCGCGTGTAGTCGCGTCGGGAATGGCAGTCCATACAGACCGCCACATGGTTGGCGAGATACCGCCCCCGCTCCATCCGGGCGGGTGAGTTTTCCAAGGATATGGTTTGAATCCGGCCGGTTTGGGGGGAATAGGCTTTCGGACGAACGCAGCAGGCAAGAACGACCGGCAGAGCAAACGCCGTCAGAAGAAAGATTCGGTTCATTGGATCAGGTTGTTGTTTACCGCAATCAGGAGGCCCAAAGATAGACAATGGCGCTGCTCCGACGGCAGAGAGGCCCTTTGCTTTGAGTAAACGGAAAGCCGCCGGGCGAGTACCATTTTCTTCGCTTCCTGAATTCCGGCGATTCTGCTTCCGTACGGGCGTAATTTCACGGAAAAACTCGCTTTATTTGCCTTACTGAAAACCGCACACCCGCAAACGGTTTTCCATCGAACCGACCATTTACATTAAACCATTCAGAACATGAATCGCAGTGAGTTTTTAAAACTGGCATTTGGTAGCGCCCTGAGCCTGAAAGCCCTTCAGTCGTCCGCCTTCGGGGCACCTTCCCAGGCCGAAGGCCCGTTCAAGTTACCGCCCCTACCCTATGACTCTGGTGCCCTGGAACCCTATATCGACAAGCAGACGATGGAAATCCACCACGGGAAACACCATAAGGCGTATGTCGATAACCTCAACAAGGCCGTCTCCGGCGGGGCCATGGCCTCACTCTCGATCGATGAACTGGTGAGAAAAATTGACGCCGGCACCCCAGCGGCCATCCGCAACAACGGGGGCGGCCACTGGAACCATACGTTTTTCTGGAACATCCTGGGCGCGGGCTCCGGCAAACAGCCGTCCGGCAACCTGGCCGAGGCCCTCAATAAAAAATACGGCTCCTTCGACAAGTTCAAGGAGGAATTCGGCAAGGCGGCCGCCGGTCGTTTCGGCTCCGGCTGGGCGTGGCTGATCGTCAGCGGCCGCGACGTGGATATCGTCTCGACACCGAACCAGGACAACCCCCTGATGGCCCTGGCCGAGAAGAAAGGCACGCCGGTGCTGGGCCTCGACGTTTGGGAACACGCCTACTATCTGAAATACCAGAACCGCCGTCCGGAATACGTAACCGCCTTCTGGAACGTCGTCAACTGGAACAAAGTCAACGAGTTATACAATGCCGCCGTGAAGGCTTGACGGGAGGCTGAACCACCCCCCTGCCCCCTCCTTACCAAGGAGGGGGTGGCTTCGCCGGTTTTGAATCTGGCAGCGCACTCCCCTCCTTGACAAGGAGGGGGTCGGGGGTGGTTCACCTTTTTCTCTAAATTACTATCTTCGCGCCCAGAAATTGCAAACGACATCAACAACCATGAGTGACATTCTGTATGATGAAATTCCGTCCCTCGATCTGGCGGATTTTACGTCGGGTGACCCGGAGCGGAAAGCGAAATTTGTGCAGGACCTGGGGGCCGCCTTCAATAACATCGGTTTCGTAGCGATCAAAAACCACGGCCTTACCGGGGACCTGACCACCCGGCTTTATGATTCGGTTAAAACGTTTTTCCAGGCCGAGGATGCCGTAAAACAGAAGTATGAATTTCCTGAACTGCACGGCCAGCGCGGGTATGTCGGCAAGAATAAGGAAACCGCCAAGGGCTTCAAGGTGGCTGACCTGAAGGAGTTTTACCATGTCGGACAACCCGAGCCGATCGACGGCATGCCGGAGAACGTTTTTCCGGAAGAATTTCCGCAGTTCCGGGAAGACACCCTCACCACCTACCGGACGCTGGAGAACGCCGGCCGTCAGTTGCTCCGGGCCATCGCCCTTTACCTCGGCCTCCCGGAAGACTATTTTGAAGATAAGGTGGATCACGGCGACAGCATACTGCGGGCCATCCACTACTTCCCGCTGAACCCCGACCTCGTGCCCGAAGGCGCCGTCCGTGCGGCCGCCCACGGCGACATCAATCTGATCACCCTGCTGATGGGAGCCAGTGCGGAAGGGCTGGAGGTGCTTCGTCGCGACGGCAAGTGGATTCCCATTACCGCCCTGCCCGACCAGGTGATCGTCA
Organism: Larkinella soli; assembly: GCF_003703975.1. Classification (GTDB taxonomy): domain Bacteria; phylum Bacteroidota; class Bacteroidia; order Cytophagales; family Spirosomataceae; genus Larkinella; species Larkinella soli. The sequence goes on from NZ_QTJY01000002.1 coordinate 493,725, forward strand.
ACGTCGGCGATATGCTCGACCGGCTGACGAACCACAAGCTGAAATCGACCATTCACCGGGTCGTCAACCCGCCCCGGGAGAAGATGAACAGCCCCCGGTATTCGATTCCGTTTTTCATGCATCCCCGGGGCGACATGGACCTGACCTCCCTCGAAAGCTGCATCACCCAGGAATCCCCGCAACTTTACGAAAACCTGACCGCCGGACAATTCCTCGACGAACGGCTGCGGGAACTGGGCCTGAAGAAAAGCTGAATCGTTCGTTTTAAGGCTGAACAGGGCGGAGAGAGGTTGGAGGAGACCGGCAGGGCCGAATACTCAACGGTTTGAATGACAAGTTCAATCGAACCGTTTGTGTTGGTATTTTCGGATGCGTATATTGCTGCAACCAACGGCCTCTCTGCCTGAAAGCCTACCGTCTGAAAAAAACGTATGGCATCCTACCTCCCCACTCTGCCTCCCATCGCACCGGTTCGGCGCATACGTTACCTTATTTTCCTGAAAGACGTTCTGATCCTGGCCCTGACCACCTTCGGCGGGCCGCAGGTGCACCTGGCGATGATGCTCGACCGGCTCGTGACGCTCCGGCGGTATGTGACCGAAGCCGAACTGATGGAGCTGAACGCGCTCTGCCAGATTCTGCCCGGTCCTACCTCCACTCAAACTATCACGGCGGTCGGTTTCAAGATCGGCGGGCCGAATCTGGCCTATCTGACGGTCCTGATCTGGGCGCTGCCGAGTGTGCTGATCATGCTGGCCGTCGCCCTGGCCATGTACTACATCGAGCAGCGTTCGATCTCGCTGGGCTTTACCCGCTTCATTCAGCCGATGGCGGTGGGATTTCTGATCGTGGCCGGTTACCGCATCGCCCGGAAGGTGATTCGGAACCAGATGGGGCTGGTGCTGGCGGTCATTTCCGTCCTGGCCGCCTACGCCTTCCCTTCCCCTTACATTACACCCATCGTGATCGTAGCCGGCGGGCTGGCGACCGCGTTCAGCTACCGGAAGCAGGAGATGATGGAGAAAACCCCCATCCGGATTCAGTGGGCCAACTTCTTTCTGTGGCTGGGCGTCCTGATCGGCGCGGCCATCCTCGGGGCGGTCACCAAATCGCTGCCCGTGCGGCTCTTCGAGAACTTTTACCGCAACGGCAGCCTGGTGTTCGGGGGTGGGCAGGTGCTGACGCCCATGCTATACAACGAGTTCGTCGAATTCAAACGGTATCTGACTCCGCAGGAATTCCTGTCGGGGCTGGCCATCGTCCAGGCGACGCCGGGACCGGTATTTTCATTTGCCTCCTACATCGGCGCCCTGGCGATGCGGGATGACGGGGTGAGCGGCCAGATTCTCGGCGGCTTCATGGCGACGGCCGGTATCTTCCTGCCCGGTACGTTTCTGATCTTCTTCGTGTACCGGTTCTGGAATCAGCTGAAACGGTACCGGGCCGTTCGGGCGTCGCTGGAGGGCATCAATGCCGCCAGCACCGGGCTGACGGCTGCGGCCGCCATTTCCCTATTTCAGCCCATGTCGACCAACTGGATTTCGGTGCTGGTCGTCGTCACGACGATCCTCCTGCTGGAATACAGCAAAATACCGCCTTACGTGCTGATTCTGGGCGGGTTATTCGCCGGCTTCCTTTTCTGACTCCCTTACTGATAGCCCCGGGCCTGCAACTGAAACAGTTCGGCATACCGGCCGTCCTTTTCGAGCAGCTCGCTGTGGCTGCCGATTTCGAGCAGGTTACCACCTTCCAGCACCAGAATCCGGTCAGCCATCCGAACCGTCGAGAACCGGTGGGAGATGATCACCGACGTTTTTCCTTCCGTCAGACGGGCAAACCGCTGAAAGACTTCGTATTCGGCCCGGGCGTCCAGCGCAGCCGTCGGTTCGTCGAGGATGAGCACCTGCGCGTCGCGCATATAGGCCCGGGCCAGCGCCACTTTCTGCCACTCCCCCCCCGACAACTCCACGCCCTTTCCGAAACTTCGGCCCAACTGCTGCTCATAGCCGCCTTCCAGCTTGGCGATGACGGAATCGGCCAGACTGCGTTCCGCCGAGGTCACGATCCGGGGCTGATTGGTCCGCTCATCGATGTCCCCGACGGCGATGTTGATACCGGCGGACATCTTGAACCGGACATAATCCTGAAAGATCACACTCACGTTCCGACGCAGATCGAGAAGGTCGTAATCTCTCAGGTCGTGACCGTCGAGCAGGATACGCCCCTCCGTCGGGTCATACAGCCGCGCCAGCAGCTTGACCAGGGTGGTTTTGCCGGCCCCGTTCTCACCCACCAACGCCAGCTTTTCGCCGGGAGCGAGGGTAAAACTCAGGTTGCGAAGCGCCCAGCGATGGCTGTTGGTGTATTTGAAACCGACATCCTCAAAGACGAAGCCCTGCCGGATTTTTTCAGGAAACCGCAACGGCTTTGTCGGAGAGTGAATGAGAGGCCGGATCTGGAAAAAATCGAACAAATCCTGAAGATAAACGGCTTCCTGGGTCAGGCTGCTGAACTGGAGAAGGATGCCCTCCATCGAGGCCCGCAGCTGCCGGAAGGAACCGGCCAGAAAGGTAAGATCCCCGATGGAGATGGAACCGCTGATGGCGCGGGCCACGATCCAGAGGTAGGCGCCGTAATAACCGGCCGTACCGACCGCCGTCAGAACCGTTCCCCAGCCGGCCCGCCGGATCGAGAGTGCCCGGTTTTTCAGGTAATATTGCCACGAAAGCGTCCGGAAGCGATCGACCAGAAAATCCGACAACCCGAAGATTTTCACCTCCTTGGCCGTTTCGTCCGATGCGCCGACGAACCTCAGGTAGTCCAGCTCACGCCGTTCGGGGGTCCAGCTTCGGGAGAGGGAATAGCTTTGCTGGTTGAAGTAATTGTCGCCGATGAAGGCGGGCGTGACGGCCAGCAGTAACAGGACCAGAAGCCAGGGGTTGAATACTGCCAGACCGGCCGCAAGGAACCCGATCGAGATGATTTCCTGTGCCTGATTGAACACCCCGGAAAGCAGAAAGGACCGGCCGGTGGTCTGTCGGCGCGCCCGTTCGAGCTTGTCGTAAAAGGTGGCGTCCTCAAACTGTTCGAGGTCGAGGGTGGCCGCATGTTCCATCAGCCGGACGGACGTCCGGTTCGTGACAAGATCGCCCAGGAGGCCGTCGAGGAGGCTGGTCAGCCGCCCCAGCGCGGTCGAAAGAATCGCCAGGGCGAATTCGGCTCCTACCAGCAACCACAGGTAGTTCGTATCGGCTTCGGCACCGGCCGGCCGGCCGGTGGCCAGCCGCACGACTTCGTCGATCACCAGTTTCCCGATATAAAGCGTAAGGGCCGGTATGGCGGCCCGGACCAGTCTTACGAGAGCGTTGCCGATAAACAAACCCGGAGAAGCCTGCCAGACCATCCTGAAGAAGGCCGGCAGGTTGGAAAGGGCGCTTAGCCGGTCGCGCCAGTTCAGTGTTTTTTCAGTATTATTTTCAGATGGATTAGCTGGTTTTGAAGACTTTGCCATATCCACAGTACAAGCCCGAAATTATTTTGGTTCATAGATGAGATTTAATTCCCATTTAATAGGAAAGTCGGGGAAGGGGTGCAATTTAGGATCAATGAAAGTTTTAGGAATACAAACCTGATGAGGATCCCTCAGCTATGAAAGAGAATTCATTTGCCTCCGCTTTTGAACGATTCGCCAATAAAGTCACCAAACTGGCCGGAAGTTCAACCGCCTTTTTCATTGCCTTACTTACGGTCATTGTATGGCTGGCCTGCGGGCCTATTTTTCACTACTCCGACACCTGGCAGCTGGTGATCAATACCGGTACGACCATTATCACCTTCCTGATGGTTTTTCTCATTCAGAAGAGCCAGAATAAAGACTCGATGGCGATTCAGCTGAAACTGAATGAGTTGCTGGCCTCCCAGGACGGTGCCAGCAACCGCCTGCTCAACATTGAAGACTTATCCGAGGAAGAGCTTATCGCGCTGCACCGTTATTTCCAGATTCTGGTGCAGAAGGCCAGAAAGGACGACAACATTACGGCCTCCCACTCCATCGAGGAAGCGGAGGAGCGGCATGAAGAAAAGATGATCGACCATCAGAAAGACAAAGCCCGGCGGCATCAGAAAACCAAAACCGCGGGAGCCGGTCAGATCAGCCGGTAGTTCCGGTATTCTCCGATGCGCCGGCCGGTCAGGTTCTCGATCACCTTCAGGACCCGGTTTTTTGGGGAAAGCCTTTTCTGCCGGATGTCGAAGTCGAATTGCCAGTCCATGCGCCCGATGCGCGGCTGCATGACGGCCGGATGCGTCCCGTCAAACAGGGCCAGCGAGTCGACCGTGCTGTAGTCAAAGTCGGTCAGTTCCTGGCGCAGGCGGTCCATGTGTTCGTCGCTATGCCAGTAACGGCCGAAATTGCCCAGTTTGCGGACCTGCTTTTCCGGCGGTTTTACCCAGCCGTAGTGATACATCGTGGCCGCGATCAGCCGCACGTTCAGCTTGCGGTTGTCGCGGGTCCGGAAACCCTGGGCATCCCGGTAGGAAGCGACGTTCCCGGTGTTCCGGACCACCCGGATTTCCCGGCGATACCACCGCCGGGAATCCCCGACGTATCGGTAGGAACCGTAAAAATGAAGGTACTTCAGTAACAGGCCCTCCACCCGCCGGTCGTCCTGGTGCTGTTCCATGGCGGCCCGAACCACCGGAAGGTACTTTTCATGCAGCACCTCGTCGCCCTGTATGTAAAACGCCCAATCTGTATCCGGTGAAACGGCCGCCAGCGCCTTGTCCGTCTCGACGGCCAGCACCCGTCCCCCCTCGCGCAGCGTATCGTCCCAGACCGTTTCCAGAATCCGGATTTTCGGTGAATCGATGCCCCGGATCAGGTTCAGCGTATCGTCTTCCGACTTCCCGACCGCCACGACGAACTCATCACAGATCGGCAGGATGGACCGGATGGCCTCCACGATCGGGTAGTCATACAGAACCGCATTTCGGATGAAGCTGAAACCGGAAACTTTCATGGCGTAGAGCTTGGGGGGCCGCTGATTTACTGGTACAGAAAATTGATCGGGCTGGGCGTGAAGCGGAAAATGATTTCATGAACGCTTTTCTGCGGGAAATACGGGTATTCGATCGTCTGGCTGCTGAAGGAATACCCCACCCGGATGGTGTTCGCCAGCTGATATTCAGCCATCAGCACCACATAATTCTGCGTACTGATGAGGGTGCTGTTGTTGGCCCGGTACGAAATGCCCAGGCCAAGTTTCTGTTCCAGCCAGGCTTTGGCGTTCAGGTCGATACCAAGCGGAAGATCATTCTGCTGGGTCAGCAGGATCGACGGCAGAAAGACGATGCTTTCCCCGGCGTCGAACCGCCCCCCCAGATTCACGAAGAGCGGGCGCTGGTAGGTAAGGGGAGCCGCCTGGGAAACCGCCAGAGCCAGCGGCCGGCTGACGAGTTCCGGCTTCGATATTCCGGCCCAGAACCGGTCCGCCTGGTAATAAATGCCAAGCCCGAAACTGGGGAGCACTTTGTTGATGCCGGCCGAGGTGGACGGATCATAGATCGGAAGAACATTGATTCCTCCCGAGGCCCCGATGGACAGTTTGGAAAGGGCGGTAACATTGAACCGGTACGCAATTGCCCCGGAGATCCCGGTGGCCGAATAGAGCCCCATCCGATCGTTCAGAGCCAGCAGCCCCAGACCGACTTTCCCGCCCGGGAGCGCGCCGTCGGCCCCGAAAGTCTGGGTAACCGGGGCACCGGGAACCGAGAACCACTTGCGCCGAAAAACCGCCGTCATACTCAGCACGTCACGGCTGCCGGCATAGGCCGGATTGATGGTCAGCGGGTTGATCATATACTGGGAATACAGGACTTCCCGCTGTGCAGACACCTGCTGACCTCCGGCAATCAGCAGAATGGAAGCAATCGCAAAAGTCCGGACGAAGGATCGAATCATTCAGGAAGGTTAAGTTGAAATCAGGCCTACGAAGGTAGTAAAGTTAACCAGGACTAATCAACCCGTAAAATTTTAATTTCCGTCCGCCGGTTATACTGGTGGGCGGCCTCCGAACACGGAACGCCGTCGCGGCAGGAGTTCAACGGATTGCTTTCTCCGTACCCTTTGGCCGTGACACGCCCGGCGGAAATGCCTTTCTTTCGAAGGTAAGCTGCCGCCGACCCGGCCCGTCGTTCCGACAGGACCTGATTGTAACCGGCCGGAGCCCGGCTGTCGGTATGCGACCTTAATTCTATTTTCATGGTCGGGTACCGCTTCATCAGCGCGGCCAGTTTATCCAGCTCGGCGGCCGCATCCGCCCGAATCATCCACCGGTTGAGGTCATAATGAATGTTTTCGATCCGGAGGATGTCCCCTTCCGTAAACATGGTTACATCGGCGGCCGTATCCGAACCGGCCCGGACGCCGGCTCCGGCCGTCCCCATACAATCCCGAAAGGCTTCCACGAAATAATGGCAGCCCGGGTCGACAAAAAAGGCATAGGTGCCGTCGGCCCCGGTGAAGGTTTCCAGCACGGTACTGTCACATTCGCTCCGGATGACGACCCGGACACTGTCCAGAGGCAGGCGGCCGGTTTGCGACAGAATCCGGCCCTGAATCCTGGCCTTCTTTTTCAGGGGTACGTGCATTGGTATTTCCAGAAGCAGGGGCAGGTCGTCGGACAGCCCTTTGGTTGAAAATCTTACCCGTCCGGGCTGATAGCCCTCCAGAAACGTATCGAAACGGAAGTCACTTTCCGGGTCAAGGCAGAGCCGGACATTGCCTTCCTTGTCGGTTTGCCGGGTGTTTTTCTGATCCGGGACCTCTTTTTGTTCCACCTCGACCCGGGCGTTTACAAGCGGTTTTCCCGATTCGGCGTCGACCACACGTACCGTCAGTTCCCGGCAGGGATACAATGGGCTAACCCGTTGAAAGCGGTAAATGTCGTCGTCGTTCCCTCCCTGCGACCGGTTGCTGCAGAAAAAGCCGTGGATTCGCCCGCCGTCGGTAAGCATACCGAAATCGTCCTGGGATGAGTTGAAGGGCTCTCCCAGATTCCGAACCGACCGGACGCCGGTTCCCTCGGTCAACTGGGCATAAAAAAGGTCCAGCCCACCGAGTCCGGGGTGGCCGTCCGAAGAAAAATACAGGTTGCCCCGGTCATCGACGAATGGAAACAATTCATTTCCCACGGAATTGATCGAACTACCGAGATTGACCGGATCGGTCCACTTGCCGTCGACAAGCCGGGAAACGTACAGGTCGGTTCCGCCAAAACCGCCCGGACGGTCGGAAGCGAAATACAGCAGCCGGTCGTTGGGGCTCAGGGCAGGGTGGCCGGTTGAATACGCATCGCTGTTGAAGGGCAGTTCCTGCAGGTTCAGCCAGGCACCGCGCCGATTTTCGGCCGAATAGATTTTCAATTTGTTGACTCCTTCGGCACTGACGCCATACCGGCCCCTGAAGTAGTTATTTCTCGTAAAAAAGACCCAGGATCCATCTTTGGTAAAAGCGGCCGGCCCTTCATGGTACTTTGTATTCAATGCCGGGGAAAAGCGCCGGGTGGGGCCGATGTCCGTCCCGGATGATTCGGGCAGAGGACCGGATAAGTCAGGCCTGAATCCGACCGTCGGAGAATCATTGGCAGTCGGTCCGGTGTTCTCATCCTCTCCGAGTCTCCGGGGGGTTCTTCCGGCTGTTTTCCGGCGGGTGGCCGCTTCTCCGCTCAGGGAGGCCACAGGGTCTTTCAAAACCGGCGGTTCAGGCAGATAATACAGATCGAGGAAGGCGGTGTGATCCCACTGGAAAACCCGTTTCAGGGCATTACCCTGACGGCGGTTGGTCACGAATACCAGGCCGTCCCGGTAATAGGTGGGGCTGAATTCCGCCCGGTTGGTATTGATTCCAAGAAACTCGATCCGGTAATTTCCGGCATCGCGTGTCAATACGCTGAGGTCACTGTACAGATTCGAAAAGTGTTTTCCCCGGGGGTCTTCCGGCCGATACCGGTCATAAAGACGATAGATTTCCTGAGCGTCCCGGTACTTTCCGTTCCCGGCGAGGGCCTGAGCATAATACAGGTAGCAGGGCAGGAAGTCCGTCGTCGGTTCTTTCAGTCCACGGATCAATTTCTCGTACACCCGCTCCGCATTCCGGGAGTCGTGTAACTGGCGGTAGCTGAAGGCCAGTTTTTTCAGGATGGGCCGCTGCGCTTCCTCCGACAGGATCGTCCGGTTCAGCACCTGTTCGTATAATTCGACCGCCTGGGCGTAGGCCAGATTATCAAATTCATGGTCAGCCTGCCTGAGCACCGACTGAGCCCTGACGGAGCCGAAAAGCCAAAACAGAAGGCACCAGGAAACGTAGAGTCGGAGCATACGGTAGGGTTTTCCGTTCGAAGCCTCAGAAATACCGGGGTGTCAGGATCTTGTTTTTCCCGAAGCCGAGTTCGTAGCGGATCATAAACTCGTGGGAGGGCAGCCGGAACAGTTTCAGGTTGTTCAGCATCTTGTCATAGGCATACCCCAGCCGCAGTTGCTCCGAAATCTGCACTTCCACGATGCCGACGATGGCGTCCTGATTGTATACTTCCCCATTCACCCGGGCACTCTCGTAGCTGTTGAACTGGTTGCGCCGGTACGAAACGCCCAGAGAAAGCCGGTCGGCGAGCCAGAAATTGACGTTGCCGTCGATGCCCAGCGGAGACCCTTCGACATATTTCACCAGGGCCGACGGCTTCAATTTTAGTGTCGGGCTAAGGCCAACCACAAATCCGCCCATGGCATAGAGATGGCGACGCTGCCGGGCGCGCTGGACGCCCGAATCGTAATCGGTCAGCCGGTTTTTCACCAGTTGGGGAACCGACAGCCCGAAATAAGTACGATCATTGCTGATGTAAATGCCGGTTCCAAAATTGGGCAGGATTTTGGAAATATTCTGGGCAAACGCCGGGTCACCGCCCTGATCGGTCCGGACGCTCGCCAGATCGGCCCGGAAACTGCTTGCCCCGGCCTGAAGCCCCAGCGCGAGGGTGGTTCGGTCTCCCACCCGAATCCTAAACGCATAGGAAGCATAAGCCCCCGTCGTATTGTATTCGCCGATCCGGTCGTTGAACAGTTGCAGACCCAGCCCTACGCGCTCCCGGTTGACCGGCATATCCAGCGTAAACGTCGTCGTTTGGGGTGCGCCCTCTACCCCTCCCCATTGGTTCCGATACATGGCGGTCATGCTCAGCACATCCCGGCTGCCGGCGTAGGCCGGATTCAGCGCCATCATATTGAACATATACTGCGAAAACATATGGTCCTGCTGGGCCAGGGCGGGCCGGCTGCCCGCGAGGAACGCCAGGAAGAGGGCCGTCCTCCCGCATTGAGATAAAATGCTTCCTTTCATGGTCTTAAAGTTATTAGCGATTGATAGTCATGAATCTGATGAACCGGCGCCCGTCACTCAACCGGATGACGTAGAAATAGGTCCCATCCGGCACCCCTTTCGACGCTGACCCGACCCGAAGACCGGTATTGGTCGTGCCGTCCCAGTCGTTCCGGTAGTCCTCACTGCGGTACACGGCATGACCCCACCGGTTGAAAACTTCCAGGATGACTTTGGCTCCACCCGTGTTCCGGATGACGAACTGGTCGTTGATATGGTCACCGTTTGGAGAGAAGCCTTCGGGAATGATGAGTTCTTCCGCACTTCCTTTCAGCAGCAGCGGGGTGGGCACTTTCTCGAATTCCTCGGTCGGATCGTTGTTGCCGTTGATATCTGGGTTAAAACCGTCGGTCGACAGATCGGTGACCGTATCCGATCCGGCCAGTGCGGTGGCATAGACACGGCTCAGGTAGGGTGCGGACCGTCCGTCGGTCCGCACCCGAACCTCCACCAGAAGGGTGTCGCTTCGCCCGGCAGGCAGTTTGCTGCCGGATTTCAGGAGACCGGGCTGGGCCTCTCCGTCAAACTGCTCGTTGACAAGCAGTTGTGTACCTGCCGAAACCCGGATGGGATGCGTGACGGTGAAGGAAGCCCCGCTTGTGGTATTGAATACTTCGGAAAGCCGTTTCTGCAACTGGACCGATGTAAGGTCGATGCCGGAATAGTTTCGAACGATTACCTGATAACCAACCTTATACGTACCATCCGGCTGGAGGGTGGTATCCCGGACGGCCAGCGCTGCCCCGATTTTCGGTTCGGCCGACAGGCCCGGCAGGGTCACCATCGTCGGAACGCTGTTGTTTCGCGGGTCAAGATCGTTGTCGGGGTCGGGATTGGACCCGGCGGTCGAGGTATCGGCGACCATGGCCCCTCCTTGAAGCAAGGCACCGGCAACGGCGGTATTGTCGAAACGCCGGGTGCGGCTGTTGCGAACGTCGACCCGGACGGTCAGGGTAATGTTGCGGCTGGTTCCGCCCGGCAGAGTGCTCAGGGAATCGACCAGCAGGTTTGTCAGCATGCCCTGGCCGGTGTAGGTCGTATCGACCGTCAGGCCGGCGTCGGCCGTTATTTTCGGTTTACCGGGGCCGATCAGAACCTCCTGGCCAAAGGCTTTCCCGAGGTCATCGATCACTTTCACCTTGCGAAGTTCGTCCCCACCCATATTCTTCAACCGGATCCGGTAGGTAATCTGGTAAGCCCCGTTACCCAGATCTTCCAGCTTTTCTACCGCCTTCGCAACCCCCAGCAGGGAGGGCGGCAGGTCGAACCGCAGGCCGGTCGGAATGCTGCCTACCGGATGCGGATTGAAGCCGTTGTTGGATAGGTCGGTAACCAGTGTATCGCCGTATTTTCCCTCCCCGACTACCTGCGTGTAGAATGGTCCCATTTTTCCGTTGGGCTTGATATTGACCGTGATCCGGACGGTATCCTGGGCGCCCACCGGCAAGCTGCTGACCGTACTGTCGAGCAGGGCGGCAACTCCATGCCCGTCATATCCGGCATTCGGTTTCAGCGTGCTGTTTGTTCCAACGGACGGCGGACTTACTACGGTAAACTGGGTTGGTGTGTGAAAGGCCGCGATGAGGCTGTCGGACAACTGCACGTTTTTCAGTGGGGTGTTCCCGTAATTTTTGACCGTAACCTGATACGTCACATTATAGCTGCTGTCGACCCGTTGCTCAACGCCGGCTACGGCCAGAGCTACCCCGATCTGCGACGCCGGTGGTGAGTCGAAGCGGGCCGGCGTCGGCTCGCTGTTGTTATTGGGATTCCCGTCGTTGTCGGGATCAGCCTTTTTACCGTTCGTAGACTGGTCTTCCAGCGTCAGCGTATCCAGTTTGGCCACCAGATAAGCCTGATTCATAAAGGTTTTGGTCAGACTTCCATCCGGATGCAGCCGGACCTGGACCTTCAGCACGATACGCTCCGTAGTTCCGGCTTTCACCACACTGGCCGTATCCAGCAGTTGGCTGTGCCCTACCCGGCCGGTGTATGCAGAGTTTACCCTGATCAGGGCAGGATGCTCCGGCATCACCTGCACCGACTCGATCACATGCGGATCGAATACCGACTGAACATCGTCATTCACCTGGACCCGTCGGGCATCCCGGTCGCTGTAATTGGTCACATTGATTTCGTAGGAAAATTCATACAGGGTCTCTTCCTTCTGTTCCACCCCTTTCAAGGCCTTGGCCATCCCGAGCACCATGGCTTTCGCCACCGTGCTGTCCTGAATCACCACCGTGGCCTTGTTGTTGGAAAGATCCGGGTCTACCTGGTCCAGATACGTGATCTCCACCAGACTGGAAATCGGGCCTTTGGTCAGCAGACGCGCCTTGTAGTGGAAGGAAACTTCATCATTTTCCGGCAGGATGGTAATCCAGGCGCCCAGGTGACCGTGCGCGTCGACCACCAGATTTCCCGGCGATACCAGTTCCAGACCCGAAGGCAGGATGATTCGGATATCACTGTGCGTAGCCGCGCAACGTCCTTTATTGCCCAGTTTAACGGTGAATGTGACGGTTTCCCCGACTTTCGGGCGCAGGTTATCGGCGGTAACTTTAACATACATGTCAGTCCGGCAGGTATCCGTATTACAGTCGAAAACCGAAACGTCGATCATGGTCGGGGCGCTGTAACAGCCTGAGAGACTCCGTTCGAAAGCATAGAAGACTCCCCGGCCCACGGAATCCGGACGGATGACGATGGGTGAAGCCGGCTTGTCGCCCGTTCGGAATTCGAAACGGCCGCCCGCCGTCACCGGACTGCTTTCAATCAATTCGGTCAGGTCGACCGTATGGCCCGGACAGGTATTCCGGGCCATCATGGGGGCCACAGGCGATTCAATCGGCCCGCTGACCGTGATGCTTACCGGGTCCGAGGACAGCGAGGTACATCCCTTCCCGTCGACAAGCTGCACCGAGTAGGCCCCTCCGGTTTTCACGAGCAGGCTCCGGCCGGTTGCCTGGGTATTCCAGAGGTACTTATATCCTTCCGGCTGCGCCGTCAGCACGATCGAATCGCCGTGACAGAGCACCGTTTTGTCGAAACTGACGGTAGGTTTGACCGAAATTCCCTGAATGGTAAGCTTGAGGGAAGCGAAAGCCGGCTTGCAACTCCCCGCTCCATCCGGATCGTTCGTCGTCAGGGTCAGTGTGACCGAGCCGGCCTGAATATCGGCTGTGGAGGGTTTGTAGGTAGCGTTCAACAGGCCCGGATTGTCAAAGACGCCCGTTCCGCTGCTCGTCCAGACGGCGCTCGTGGCGGCCCCGCCGATCACCCCGTTCAGTTTATAGTCCTTGGCGGCACAGATGAGGGCGTCGGAGCCGGCCGTAACGGAAGCCGGAGAGGTGGTGCAAAGAGGCACCTGGTTGCAGTTGCTGATGGTAACCACCACCTTCCCGGGCTGGCTGAAACATCCGTTTATCGTTTTTTCGAAAACATAATACGTACCGGCCGGAACCGACCCGGGGGTGGCGACCTTTGCCGCCGGGTCGGGGGTGGTGCCGTTGTAAAACTCAACTACCCCGCTTGTCGTCGATACTGAACCGCCGACAGCCCTGTTAAGATCGGCGGTGGCAAAGGGGCAGACGTTCGAGATGTTCAGAGCCACCGGCGGCTTCACTTTGGGGTAAACCTTTACTACCACCTCGTTGGACTTCCCACTCTTGCAGGATGCCGAATTACAGCAGGTGGCGGTATACGTGGCGGAAGTGGCCGGAGAAATGATCAGCTGCGGCCCGACCTGATTGTTGGACCAGACCACATAACCGCCGTCACAGCCCGAAGCCGTCAGGGTTACGGAGGCACCGAAGCATACCGTCCCGCTGGTTGCGGAAATAGTCGGGGACGCCGGCGAGCTGACTTTAACGGTATTCAGCGGAGATTTGTCGCTCACACAGCCCCCTTTGTTACAGGTGGCCCAGTAATCCGTCGTAGCCACCGGCTGGACGACAATACTGGTTCCCGTCGCGCCCGTCGACCACACCACCGTTCCCGGGCAGCCGACGGCCGTCAGTTCGGTCGTTTCACCCGGACAGATGACCGGTTTTGAGGCTGCGATGGTAGGTGCATACATCGTAATTACGGACACGCTTACCGGATCGGAGGCCTCACTCCGGCATTCCTCACTCTGCCGGCAAACCGCCGTATACGGTTTATGGGCAGTGATGTTGGTAAGAACGAGGCTGGTTCCGGTCATACCGTTTGACCAGAGGACCGTCCCGCCCGAACAACCGGTGGCGGTCAGCGTTACCGATCCGCCATAGCAAACCAAGGGGTCCGATGCCGACACCCGGGGAGCGGTCCCGGGGCAATCTCCTTTTACTTTGATGACGACGGTGGCGGGATCACTCAAACAGCCGTGAATTTTGCACTGGGCGAAATAACTGGTGGTAGCTGTGGGATTGACGGTGATACTGGTACCGGTCGCGCCGGTCGACCAGATGATTTGCCCGCCGACGCATCCGGTGGCCGACAGCACCACCGCTTCTCCCGGCGTAATCTCGGTTTTTGAAGTCGTTACGACAGGCGGAACAGGCGTGCCTACTACGACCGTATAGGATTCCGACGGGTCGCTGGAACATTGCTCGCTCCGGCAGACGACTGAGTAGATCGTGGTCATGGAAGGCGAAACCACAATGCTGCCGGTGGTGGCTCCGTTCGACCAGAGGGGCGATCCTGTACAGCCTTCGACGGTCAGGCGGATTTCATCCCCGAGGCAGATCCTTCCCTCCGTGCATTTACAGACCCGGATGGTCGGCTTTGGTGGAGTGTTCACCAGAACCGTCACTTTGGCCGGGTTGCCGTTGCATTGCTCGTTCATGCGGCAGGCGGCATGATATTCCGTTGAACTGGTAGGCGAAACGACCAGGCTGTTGCCCGTCGCACCGGTCGACCACACCACCGTTCCTGCCCCGCAGCCGGCGGCCGTCAGGGTAACCGGTTCTCCCTTGCAGACGGCCGTTGCGGAGGCCGTCAATGTCGGCACCGGAGCGTTGCTGTTGCTGACGTTGACCACGAGGGCATTGGAAACGCTGCTCAGACAGTTATGGACTTTACAGGAAGCCGTGTAGGTAGTGGTATTACCGGGCATGACCGTAATAAGGCTGCCCTGCATATTATTCGACCAGACGATCGTGCCGCCTTCACATCCGAGGGCGGTCAGCTGCACGGCTTCCCCGGCACAGATCAGCGTCCGGGACGCTTTGATAATTGGTGCCGCCGGATTGACGACAACGACGGAAACCGGCTGTGAAAGTTCACTCTGACAGCTTCCGATTTTGCAATAGGCACGGTAGGTGGTGTTGGCGGTCGGAGCCACACTGATGCTGCTACCCTGCAGATTATTGGACCACAAGACGGTCCCCGAACAGCCCATCGCCGTCAACTGAACCTGGTTGCCCAGGCAGACGGTATCCGCACTGATGTCCACGGATGGCGGCTGCGGCTTCGAAACGGTTACGGTTCGGGCAGCCGATACCGGGCTGATGCAGGTACCCTGCCGGCACACCACCGTGTACGAGGTGGTTTGAGAAGGTGAAACGTCAATACTCGCCGTGGTTTGGCCGGTCGACCATTGAGGGATTCCGCTGCAATTTGAAATCGTCAGAACGGATTTTTCTCCCGGACAGATTTCCTCGTCGCTGACCGAAATCTGAGGTATCGGCAGCGGGCCGGAGTGGATGGTTACCTTCTGCGACGGCCCGCTGAGACAGTTGAGAATCCGGCAGTTGGCGTAGTAAGTGGTCGGGCTTTCCGGCGACACGACGATGACATTTCCGGTAACGCCGGTCGACCAGATGACCTTGCCTTCGCAGCCGGCGGCCGTCAGCGTGACGGACCCGCCTGCACAAATGGTATAGGAGTCGGCCGTAATGGTCGGGGGCTGTGGATTTGAAACCTTAATAATGATGGGCTTCGACGGCTTGCCGAGGCAGTTGCCGACTTTGCATTGAGCCGTATAAGTAGTTGATACCGTCGGCGTTACAAGGACGGACGTTCCCGTTGAGCCGGTCGACCAGATGACGGTGCCGGTGCAGCCGTCCGCATGCAGGGCCACTTCGTCACCCGGACAGACGGAAGTCGTGGCACAGGTGATCACCGGCGGCAGAACGCTTCCATCGGGACAGGAACAACTGGAAGGGGGGGGAAACCGCGATGGTAACCGTCCGGGTAAGGGTGCAGTTCGGACCCCCGCTATCGCTAACGATTACCGTATACGTAGTAGCACTGGTTATATTTCCGGCGGTGACGCTGCTTCCGCTCGAAGCCGACAAACCGGGTCCCGCCCATAGAAAGCTTAGATTTCCTGTGCCCCCGGCGGTTACCGACAGCGTCACGCTTCCGCCGGAACAGACCGCCGGTTGAGAAGCGGAAACCGTAGCCGACAGATTACAGGGCTGTACCGGGGGCGGGCAGGTGCCGACCACGACACTGGTAGTGGCCGTCGCAGTACAACCTTCTGTGTTGGTGACTACCACCGTGTAATTGCCGGAATGCATAGCGGTGGCTAAAGAAATTTCGGGATTCTGCAGGTTGCTCGTAAAACCGTTCGGCCCTTTCCACACATAAGAAGCTCCCCCTGAAGCACTTAAGTTTATCTTCGCCGAAAGGCTGGTTGCTGGAGGGGCTCCTGCACAAACGGTTGAACTGGTCGCAGAGGCTACAGGTGGTGTACACCCGCAGGGTTTGACGATCACAGGCGAGGTGGCGGCTTTGGAAATACAGCCATTCGGACTGGTAACGGTTACGGTGTAACTGCCGCCATGAGTCGTCTGAGCACCTGTGACGGTTACGCTTTGCCCCGAAGAATAAAACCCGTTCGGACCATTCCAGATATAAGCAAGAGGCCCGGGGGCGCCCGTGGCGGTTGCCGACAGGCTGAAGCTGCCTCCGATACAGGCGCCGGCACTGCCGGCTTGGGCCACGATTACCGGTTTGGGCAGAACGGAAAGGGTGGTAATAGCGGTTCCGCTGCAACCGGCCGCTCCCGTTACGACCACCGTGTAACTGCCGGCATAGGCAATGGTAGCTTCCGGAATGACCAGATTCTGCTGCGAGCTGGTAAACCCGTTGGGACCGTACCATCGGTAAGAGGCCGCCCCGGCCGTGGCCGACATCAAGATGGGGTTCCCTTCGCACACCGGACTATTGCAGGTCGCAGTCGGCAGGGTTCCGATGGAAACCGTCGTTCCGGCCGACGTCGTACAGTTGGCAGCGTCGGTAACTTTAACGGAATAAACGCCGGCATTAGCCGTTGTGGCTACGGGAATGGTCGGATTCTGGCTGGTACTGGCAAAACCGTTCGGCCCCGACCAGACATACTGGTAAGGGCCGGTGCCGTTCTGAATGGACGCACTCAGGCTTAGCGGCCCCGCTTCACAGGTTGAAGAAGCGTTGACATTCACCGCCAGCCCGCACGCCGGCCCCGGGATCACTTCAATGGGGCAGCACCCTCCTACGGGGCAACTGCCCATCGTTCCGGTAAATGCATAAACACCGGGCGACTTGATTATCAGGGTACTTCCGCTGGCCACCGCCTGATCGGCCGCAAACTGGGTCTGACCATTCCGTGTCCACTGGACGGCCGTTACATTGATCGGTATGGTTACCGTATATTCTTCGCCCGCATACCAGTGGATCGGTACCGTGAAACAGGTAAGTGCGATGTCGTCTTCGGATAGAATATGATTGTTGGGCGTGGAATTGGGATCGGTGCCCTGCATGGCGATGATTTCTGCCGCATTGAACCAGACGCCCCTTTCGATTACTTTAGCTTTCAGTTCCAGAACGGCGGAATCGCCGGCGGCAATCGTTCCGATGTTCCAGATTCCGCTGCCGGATGAAAACGTAAAGGAACCGGTTCCCCGCAGAATTGAATGACCGGTGTAACCGGCTCCTGCTGCCAGATCATCTTTAACGACGACCCCACCGGCAGCCGACTGGCCGTCATTGGCAACTACGACCGTGTAAGTGATGATATCATTCAGGCCGGGGTGCGAATGACTCACCTTCTTATGAAGATATAAATTCGGCTGAGCCGTCTGACCGGCTACCGCAGCGGCATAAAGCAAACCGACCAGAAATGAACTGAAAAAAGCTGCCGGTCTTCCGGCCTTCCAATTTTTTAATTGCAATGCCAAACAAATGAAGACCTCAACAATGAAGGAATGGCTCCGCCGGCGTTCCGAACCGCCGGATAGGGTCACGGTGCGGTCATGCAGATGTCTGCCGATGGGGTAGTTTTTTCCAGAAGGGATGGTTACTGAATCCGGTGTAGCTGTTCTGTTCATCTGCATAGCTATTAATTCACTCTCCGACAATCTTCGCTATTCAGCATAGTGTGCCTGTCTTTCTGACTTCATAAGCCGAAAAAAGTCACGTGCTGAGGAGGAGGATTCGTTGAAAAGTTTTATAGCTGTGCGCTACTTCCTGAAAACGGGGAATTAAAAACAAAAAGCCCCTGACTGAGCAGGGGCTTTCATTCATGAATATATTTTTTCTTAAAAATCGTACCCTAAGGTCAGATAAGCGACGGGCTTCCCGACCACGTTGTTCTCGACGCCCCAGGCATAATCGAACTTGACGTAATAACCGAAAAGCATTGTCCGGGCACCAGCACCGTATCCGAGCAGGAACGGATTCTTGAAGTTGGTCACGGTGGCCCGGAACGGATCGCCGTTTCCTCCCACCACTTCCGTGTTCAGGCTGTTCTGGCGGCTGAAGGGCCCCTTGCCGGCCCAGGCCGTCCCGATGTCCGAAAAGGCTACCAGCTGGAAATTCCGCAGAAAGTTCGACGTGACCGGCCCGCGGTGCAGGAATCGGATCAGCGGCAGCCGCACCTCGGCGTTCGCCAGCATATAGCTCGTCCCGGTCAGTTTTCCCAGCCGGAAGCCCCGCAGCGGAGCCGCCAGATCCAGGAAGAAGACGTCCCGGTTGTCGCGGGTCGGCGACAGGACCAGCGGGTTGCTGGCCGTGTTCTCCTTCACGCCTTCCGAAATCCCGATCCAGTTCTCCATCCCGCCGAGGGTAGCCTTTTTGGGTGCCGGACCGGCCGAATGGCTTCCGGAAAGACGCAGGGCCACGATCATGTCGCGGTGGATTTTCTGGTAATGCCGCAGATCGATCGAGAGCCGGTCGAAGCTGCCGGCACCCCGCTTGACGCCGTTTTCGATCCGTTCGGTCAGACCGACGTAGTTTTCGTATTTGATTTTGAACCGCGTTCCTTCGATCATGTTCATCCCGTTCAGGTTCGTATTGTCAAACACGAACTCGGCCCGCGCCCCGGTGTAGTCGGACGAACTGCCGCCCACCTGAAGCAGATCGAGGTAACGGGTGACGATGTAGAACGGCGCCAGGGTAAACCGGCTGTTGACCGAAAGAGGGTAGGAAGCCGAAACCGTCACCTTGTTGAACCGGTATTTCTGATACTGCCCTTCCTCGGAGAAGATCGTCTTCCGGTCGAAGCGGGCACTGTAGTCGATGCGGTCGACCAGTTTGTTGTATTCGGCGAAAAGGTCGCTGTTGCGCAGGTTTGTGGTGATGAACAGACCGGCTTTAATGATATGGTTTTCCAGCAGGTCGTTCATCGTCAGCGACTGGAAGTAGCCGAAACCCCGGATGGGGTCGATCCGCCAGTCGGAACTGGCGTCACTGGCCACGAACAGACCCTGGTAATTGAACGGCCCCCGGATGGTGACGTTCTCCCGGCGACGGCTGCGCGGCACCACGACCGAAGCGGTGGTCCCGGGAGTTGTCCGGCGTTGTTTGTATTCGATGGATTTGGCTACGTCGGGGTCGAACTGATACTGGTCGGTATCCACTTCGCCGGGGTTCAGCTTCATCGACTGCGTTACCGCCGTTGAATCGACGGTTCGGTTGCCGGTCGAAGGCGCGGCTGTGGCGGCCGGTGCTGCGGGAGTCGTTTCGGGTTTGGGCGGCTCCAGAACCGTAGCCCGCCGGGTCAGCGGCAGCTGCAGCGACTGGCTCAGATTGACTTTCGAGCGGAAGCCGATGACTTCGGCCCCGTCTTTCAGCTGGCTGTAGACCATGGCCCCCGAAGTGGTGTTGAGATCATATCGGTGAATACCCTGGCTGAAACCCGTAATCGTTTGTCGGACACCGGTTTCCCTGTCCAGACGAACCAGGTTCTGCACCCCGGATGCGTCGTCCAGATAAAAGATCGTGTTTTCACTGGCGGCCGTCGGACGAAGGGCTACCCCCAGCGAATCGGTCAGGCGGGCGACGGCCTCGGCCCGGGGCGCTCCCTCGTGCAGGAACAGGCTGAGCTGATTCCGGATGGTTTTGTAATTCCCTTTATCGATCCCGAGCGAGTCCATCCGGCGGTTGGAAGAGAATACTATCTGCCGGCTCCGGCCGACAAACTGGGGATACAGATCGTCGTACAGATCGTTGGTAAGCTGCTGGACCGTACCGCGACCGATGCTGTACAGATACAGGTCGTTCTGCCCCCGGCGGTCGGCGCTGAATACCAGAGCGGAGCCGTCCTCCGAAGCATCCATGTCGATGACCTGGCTGACGCCCCGGACGATCTGCTTCTGCTTCAGTTTCGGCTTTTTATCCAGCTCGGAGTAGATGTATAGACGCATTTGCCCCTGTTCTTCGGTCAGCACCAGAAGATTATCCCGCTGCCAGGCCACCAGCGGGGTGGCCAGCCGAACCGGGGATTCATCCTGCTTGTAACCGCCTTTCCGGATCACGGTCTTTTTCTGGTTCTGCGTGTTGACCAGCGTCACCTCGAACTTGCCGCGCCAGGCGGTACCGTAGGCAATGTAATTCTGGTTGGGGCTGAGCCGGAGGCTGGTCAGTTGGGCCGGGTCCTTCTGGGTCGAAACCGTCAGACGGAACGTGTCTTCCCCGCCCTTGTTGGCTTCGGCCACCGGCCGGGCCATGGAGGAATAGAATTCCCGCCATTCGCGCAGGAACCGGCTGTAGGGAACGCCCAGCGTGCTGGCGATGCTGTTCTGCTCGTTGCGGATGATGCGGGTCAGGTTCAGGATGTTGGATATATTGTCCTTTCCATACCGCTCGGCAATATAATTCCAGATGGAGTGCCCCACCCGCATGGCCTCATCGCCGGTCAGGGTCGACGGTTTGCGGACGGGCCGGGTCAGGGCCACATCCCGCATGTAGTCATCCATTTCCGTACTCCAGCCCTCGGCGATGTAGGAGGCAATACCGGGCATGTACCATTCCGGCAGCGACAGCAGCAGCGAGCTTTGCAGGGCGTCCTTCAGGCTGCCGCCGTACAGCATATCGTATACGAACAGCAGCGACACCTCGCGGATCAGCTGTTTGCGGAAGCTGACCTGATCGCCGGTAAAAGCGAGTTCGAGCCGGGATTTGGACAGGGAAAGTTCCTTGTAGTTCGTTCCGCTGGCGGCACTCAGACCAATGTTGCTCTGGGCCAGTTCCTGCGGAGAGTTATAAATAAAAACCTTGATGCGGTTGTAGGGCGTGTAGCCCAGTACCTCGGTGATCCGGTCGAAGTCGGTTTCGGCGTACTGGGCGGCCAGGTTGGCGATCTGGTTGCCTTCCTGGTAAAAGTAGATTTCAAAATTGGAGGTTTTGATCACCTTCCAGTCAAACTTGCGGTATTGAATGCGGTTGCGACCGAACTGCTCCTGGGAAGGGTAGTTCTGGGCCACCGCCACATTCATGATCAGCATCAATCCGGCTATCCAATGTATACGTTGCTTACTCATATGCAACCCGTGTAATGGTATAATTTTAATTCAGCGATTTCGGACCGGAGCGTTTTATAACTGGCAGAGAATTAATCCGATCTTTATCGACAAGGTCCTTTTTACTTTGACTTGTAATATAACGAAAAGACGCGCTCAATATTAACCTCCTCTTCCAATTCTTTCCGACCCTCCAGAAATTCGGCGAACCGGTCGGCAAAATAGGGAGCCAGCGATACGCCTTTGGTACCGAGGCCACCGAAAATCGCCACCGCCGGATGGGCCGGATGCAGACCGATAAAAGGCCGCCGGTCTTTGGTGGCCGGACGGATTCCCGCCCGCTGACCGACCACCCGGTACGGCACCTTTAGCAGACTCCGGAGCTTCTGCTCGATAAACTCCCGACCGTCCTCCGTTGTTTGCCAATTTATATCGTGCCAGGTGTAGGTAGCGCCAACCCGGCAAATACCTGAATCTACGGGCATTATAAAGATTCCCTGATTGATGATACGGTCCACCCCATAGGTCTCCGGCAGGATGTCGAGCGTCTGGCCTTTGACCGGGTTAAAGGGCAGCCAGCCGAACAGCGGATTCTGCCCGCCGTACGGGCCGTCGCAGCAGATCAGCTTCCGGTACTGCCGCCCCTGCCACACCACGCCGTCGTCCCGGATCTCCATCTGACCGTAGTCGAATTCGGCTTCGACGTATTGTTCTTTTTCGGTAAAATACGCTCGGACGGCGGGCAGAAAAACCGGCAGATCGACCCAGCCCGAGCCGGTCACTTCCAGCCCGCCGTACGGATTGTGTATATAAGGGCCATACCGGTCATCCTCCGTTTTTTCCAGAACAAATTGCGCGATGGACGGATCGGAAGTCTGGGCCAGATAGGTATTCTGTTCTTCGATGGACCGGTAGGGCCGGTAGATATTCGTCCGGTGGAGAAACCGGATGCCGAGGCTTTGCTCGATCTCGCCGTAAAACCGGTGAAGAAACGGAAAAAGCTGGTCGGCCTTCCAGGTGCGAACCAGCTTTTTACCGGTCAGCGGGTTGAAGATTCCGGCAGCCGCCAGTGAGGCTGAAGGGCGCCCCGACGAACCGACCAGCACCACCCGTTTGCCCCGCCGGTCGAGGGTCCAGGCCAGCACCGAGCCGGCAACGCCCTGTCCGATAATCAGGTAATCGGCAATCATTTTTCCTTCAACTTGAAGTGGCCTTTGCGGTGCAGTTCGGCAATTCGCTGGTCGGCCAGATGGATGACCCACTCGACCTGTTCGTCGATGGTCATATAGGAGGTGTCCAGTTCGACGGCGTCTTCGGCCTTACGCAGGGGGCTTTCGGCGCGGGTAGTATCGATGTGGTCGCGCTTGCGAATGTTTTCCAGAATTTCATCCAGCCCCACCACCTCGCCTTTCCCGAGCAATTCGATCTGTCTCCGCTGGGCGCGGATGAAGGTGTCGGCGGTCATGAACACTTTCAGTTCGGAGTCCGGAAAAACCCTGGTGCCGATGTCGCGGCCGTCCATGACGACTCCCCGTTTCCTGCCCATGCGCTGCTGCTGGGCCACCATCGCATGGCGAACCTGCGGGAGGGCGCTGACCTCGCTCACGAAGTTGGCGATATACATTTTCCGGATCTCCTCCTCGACGTTCAGACCGTTCAGACAGGTTTCGTTCCGGCCGGTGCCGGAGTTGATCTGAAAGGCAATCTGAATATGGTCTAGGGCGTCTCGGACGGCTTTGGGGTGGTTGATCGGAATCTGGTTCTGAACGAAATACAGACTGACGGCCCGGTACATGGCGCCAGTATCGATATAGGTATAGCCCATCCGGGCCGCGACCAGTTTGGCCGTCGTGCTTTTCCCGCAACTCGAATAACCGTCGACGGCGATGATGATTTTTGGCATGGTTACAAAGAAACAGCACACCGGAAGAATTCGCAACCGGCTCGGGTGAGGTTCGATAAGATCCGGGTGATTTGGGCCGGGGCTCAGTGTTTTTCGGTGATGGAAACGGTCCGCTGATGGGCTACAAACTCTTCCCGAAGCAGGGCGAAGATGTGTTCGTCGAGGTAGCGGCTGTTTTTGATGGCGGCCTTTTTCAGAACCGCTTCCGGCCGAAAACCGGCCTGCATCAGTACCCGCATCGAGGGCTCGTTCCCTTCCAGGACGCAGCCGAACAGCCGATTGACCTGGAAGTTGGTAAAGATGTAATTGACCATGGCCGGTACGGCCTCCGACATGATGCCGTGCCCCCAGTAATTTTCCCCGAGCCAGTAGCCGATTTCGGCATTGAAGCGATAAATATCTTCCTTGATGGTGAATCCGACGTTACCGACCGCCTTCCCTCCCACATCGACCGCCAGATTGACCGGCTGCTGATAGGAACGGTTCATGCGAATCCACGAGCTGGCGTCGCGGACGGTATAGGGATGCGGAAAAAAATCCCGGACACGGTCCCAGATTTTTCGATTGTTGGCGTGCTCCGATAGTGAGTACTCGTCGCCGTCCCGCCAGGGCCGCAGAGTGCAGGTATCGAGGTAAATGACTGCCACGTTGCTGACTGTTTTGGTCCAATATACACTTTTTACAACATGGCCGGACAATTTTCGGTTACGAATTTTCCAATAAAATGACGGAAAGACTCCGTGCCCCATGCGCGCCAATGACCAGCGACTGCTCGATATCGGCCGTTTTGGAGGGCCCCGCAATGAACACTCCAAACCCGGACGCTCCTACCGAAAGCCGCTCATAAGCCCGGTGCATATTCTCCACCAGATCGGCCGTCCGGACCACCATAACCAGGTGCTGACAGATGAACGGCAGCACCCGATGCCCGACGGACTCTTCCGGAATCCAGATGGCCGAATTTTCGGCCACGCCGAACTCACCCGGAATCACGGCCAGGTCCACCGAGGCCAGGTCGTGCGGGTCGACGACGTCGTACCGCATCGTGGTCAGAGACTCCAGACCGGGCACCAGGCTGATCACGTTCGGCAGGTCGCTGTACGTTTTCCGGATGTAGGTTTCCGCTTCCGCCAGATCGGGAACCACCACCGGCGTCCCGCCCACGAACTTCAGCACTTCCGAAAACGTTTCGGTCAGGTCGGGGAAGTTCGATTCAAAGGTACTCTTCTCCGGCAGCGGCCGCAGGGCCGGTTTGTTCTCCCGGATGGCCGCCAGAATACGATCTCGACTCATAATCAGCTAATTATTAAAATAACGCCCCAACTCCTAAACCCCGAAACTCTTAAACTCCCAGACCCTCAAACGCCGAGCCGCGTCTCTTCCGAAACGGCCGGCCGGTTTGGCGTTCCGTTTCCTCCAGCGGCCTCCCGGTGCAGATACCATTCCCGGAAGCTTTCCTTCGGCGGCTCGGGCATTTCGCGTCCCCGATACCAGGGGTTGAGCGGATTGGAGACGGTAAACGGCAGCAGCCGCATCATCGTGCGCCCGGCTTTCCCGGAAAACCGGAACAGCTTCGGGTTGGAGAGAACACTCGCCATTACCTTCATGCCCTGCTTCTTCGTGCTGTCGACGTAGCCTTCTTCGGCCAGAATCTGCCGCCATTTATACAGCTGGTCGTGAATATCGATCTTCACGGGGCAGACGTTCGAGCACGAGCCGCAAAGGGTCGAGGCAAACGGCAGGTCGGCGTTTTTGCGCATATCGAGGTTCGGCGCCAGGATGGAGCCGATCGGCCCGGCCACCGCGTTGTGGTAGCTGTGCCCCCCGCTCCGGCGGTAGACCGGGCAGGTGTTCATGCAGGCTCCGCAGCGGATGCACTTCAGCGAGTTGCGGAAATCCGGTCGACCCAGCTGGGTGGTCCGGCCGTTGTCGACGATGATGATGTGCATCGTCTGACCGGTCCGGGGCCGGTGAAAATGGCTCGAATAGGTCGTGACGGGCTGACCGGTGGCGCTCCGGGCCAGCAGCCGCAGGAAAACCCCAAGATGAGCCGCCTTCGGAATGACCTTCTCAATGCCCATGCTGGCGATGTGTACGTCGGCCAGGTGGGCGCCCATGTCGGCGTTGCCTTCGTTGGTGCAGACCACGAAACCGCCGGTTTCGGAGATGGCGAAGTTGACGCCGGTCAGGGCGGCCCGGCGGGTCAGGAATTTCTCGCGCAGGTGCTGACGGGCGGCTTCGGCCAGGTATTGCGGGTCGGAAGCGCCCTTCTCGGTGCCGAGGTGTTCGTGAAACAGCTCGCCGATTTCCTCCTTTTTCTTATGGATACAGGGCATGACGATGTGGCTGGGCGGCTCTTCGGCCAGCTGCACCACCCGCTCGCCCAGGTCGGTGTCGATCACCTCGATGCCGTGCTGAAGCATGAAATCGTTCAGGTGACATTCTTCCGTCAGCATCGACTTGCTCTTGACCATCTGGCTGACCCCATTCTCCCGCAGAATCTGAAGCACGAGGGCGTTATGCTCCTTCGCGTCGGCGGCCCAGTGGACCGTCACGCCGTTGGCTTTGGCCTTTTCCTCGAACTGAACGAGGTACTCGTCCAGATTGGAGAGCACGTTGTGCTTGATCTGGGATGCGGCTTCGCGCAGGGCTTCCCATTCGGGTACCTGGAATACCGCCCGGTCGCGCTTTTCGCGCACGAACCAGAGTGACTTATCGTGCCAGGTCGTCCGGTCGTAATCCCGGGTAAACTGTTCGGCTGCCTGAGAGTGGTTCATAAGGTCAGAGTTCTCTTGCTTTTACCCGGACGGGCTGCCCGTTGCGGGAAATGACAATTTCTTCATCATTCCGTCTTGCCTGTTCGATCAGACGTCTGACGGCAAGTCGCATTCCTTCCAGGAATTTTGCGTTTTCCGGCGTAATTTTAGCCTCTTTCATATGCTTTCAAAGCGTCCCATATCTGCTGATTAAACACATCCGGCTTGGCT
This sequence comes from Larkinella soli, assembly GCF_003703975.1. Lineage (GTDB taxonomy): Bacteria > Bacteroidota > Bacteroidia > Cytophagales > Spirosomataceae > Larkinella > Larkinella soli. Next base: position 519,750 of record NZ_QTJY01000002.1, read on the forward strand.
CCCATTCCGCCCTGCATGACAAAATCAGGTTCTGTTCCTGAATTGTTTACAATCAGATACTGATCGCAGAGCGGTATGTACAGCTTACCCGGATTGACTAAACTGCGATGATACCGGCGTTCAATGATTTCGGGTGGAATAGAATGCCCGCCCTTCGCAACCCGAATGGCGACCCTGGCTTTGGCGACTTCCACCGATTCCAGCCAGACGTAAAACAGCTTTACTTCATAGCCGATCGCCCTCGCTCGCCGAATCGTCTGAACATAAGACCGGGTAGAGAGCGTCGTTTCAAAGGCGAAATCAACACCCTGCCCCAACAGATGATTGATTCGTTCCAGCATAATTCGCCCAGCTTCAAAAGCGACGGTTTCGGGCTGGAAGGGCGATAGGCCCCGCGCTATTTCATCGGCATTGACAAACTCGCGGCAGTTCAGCACTTCCGGCAGAATCGTGTAGGCCGCCGTAGTTTTACCGGCTCCATTGCAACCGGCCAAAATGTAAAGATTCGGCATTTTTGACAGGATTTCGCGTAAATGTGCGGCTGCCCGGTCGTAAATCCTAATCCTTCAACGTTCTGTTCAACCTAATCGGTTTCTTCCAGTTGGAAAAGCTCGGTTACATTCTTCTCGAACACCTGCGCCAGTTTCAGGGCGAGGATGGTCGAGGGTACGTAGCGGCCGGTTTCGATGGAATTGATCGTCTGCCGGCTTACGCCGATGCGTTCGGCCAGGTCGGCCTGCGACATGTCGCGCTCGGCCCGGGCCACCTTGATCCGGTTCTTCATAGCGCCATCACGACTCGTTCGTTTCGGCGCAGGGCCAGCCGGAACCGGATGATGAACACGATCAGAACCGTGAACATATTGTAAATCATTACTTCCAGAAACAGCCCCCCGTGAACCAGCAGCACCAGCACCCCCAGTACGAAATAGTTCACATACACCGCCCACTGCAACGATTCGAGCCGCACCCGGCTGATCATTTCATCCTCCACTTTCTCCTTCGAAAAAGCGATGAACAGCAGACCGAGGATGATGCCCAAGGTGGCAATTTCATCCGTCAGATTTACGGTATTGTGGCCGTTGGCCAAAAAACTGCCGCCATCCGTCACGAACCAGATAAACCGCTGCACGAACCCCGCGTCCGGCCCCGGCGCCTGCCATGAAAAGGTTAAAAAATCAAATGTAAACTCAGCATACCGGGCCATCAGGCCCAGCATGGCCGAGGGAATGAACAACAGCCAGCCGATCAGGCGGTAGCGGTGCGGAAATAACCATTGCGTTTTCATAGTCGTATCAATTTCGTTTGTCCAAAAGTAAAGCTAACTTTACAAATAGACAAAGAAACCTTACAACTTTTGAGCAAACGGTTAATCCTGATTCAGGATCTCCGCAATATGCATGACCCGGACGGGCAGTTTCTTCCGCCGAACGATGCCCTCCAGGTGCATCAGACACGACATATCCCCGCCGGTCAGCACCTCGGCGCCGTTCCGGACGTGATCCTCGACGCGGTCGATGCCCATGCGGGACGATACGGCTTCTTCGAAAACGCAGAACGTTCCGCCGAAACCGCAGCATTCATCTTTCCGGTCCAGGGCGATCAGCTCCAGCCCCTCCACCATGGTCAGCAGCTTCTCCGGCTTGGAAAACGGGGGCGCCACCAGTTCCGACATCTGCGAAAGGTGCAGCCCCCGCTGCCCGTGGCAGCTCTGGTGCAGCCCTACCTTGTGCATGAACCGGGCCGGCAGCCGTTCCACCTTCAGTACGTCGGTCAGGAATTCGGTCAGCTCGTAAATATGGCTGCGGATCTGCTGCGCATCGCCTTCCCGGTCGTGGGAGTGCAGGTGGTCCTTCACGTGCAGCGTGCAGCTTCCTGACGGGCAGACGACGGCGTCGAAGCCGGCAAAGTTCTTCACAAACAGCTCGTTGCAGTCCTGCGCCAGTTTCTCGAAGCCGGAGTTGGCCATCGGCTGACCGCAGCAGGTCTGGTTCAGCGGGTACGTGACCGTGCAGCCCAGCTTCTCCAGCAGCTGCAGCGTGGAAATGCCTACCTGCGGGTAAAACTGATCGACATAACACGGCAGAAAAAGTGCGACGTTCATACGGTTCTGGCCGACATTTACCGGATCACTCCGGCTATTTCGACACCATTTGTTTCGGTTTACGGAAACGGTACGTTGCCAGCACCGGCTGGTGATCCGACAGCTTCGGGACATTCAGCACCCGGTAGCGAACCAGTTCCAGCTCACTGCTTTTCAACGTCATGATATAATCCATTCGGGCGCCCGTACCGATCAGCGTCGGCGCGAAGGAATCCTTCCCGGCATCGACCCAGGTATTCATTAACTTAGCCACTTCCGGATCATCGGGATCCGTGTTGAAATCTCCGCACCAGACGACCGGCTGAATGCTGTTTTCCAGCGCCTTATTCACGAAGGCGAGCTGGACGCCCCGGTTGAGGGGCGATTTTTCCTCCAGCTGCGAATTGCAGAACCGAATCGTCTTCTGATTGGGCAATTCGACGTAGGCGCAGAGCAGAATCCGCTGTTCGGTCGAATCCGGGTTGGGCAGCATCAGCTTCTGATCCGCAATGATAGGATACCTGGATAAAACAGCTGTCCCGTACCCTCCGCCCTGGAGCCGAATGGCCCGACCGTACAGCGGGCTGAGGGAAGTCATCCGGGCCAGCTGCCCCAGGTGGTCGGCGCCCCGGCTGCGGGTGGTGGCGCTGTCGACCTCCTGCAAAGCCACCAGATCCGGGCTGAACTGACGGATCAGGCGGCCGATCTGGGCAATGGTATTCTGTTCCTGGGCGTTGGTGCCATGGTGAATATTATAACTCAGGACGGTAATCGTGGATTGGGCGGTGGATTTCTGAACAAGAACGAATCCTAAAATCACAAGTAGCTTCCACATTCGCATAAGTCAGCAGGGTTGGTATTTATCAAAAATACGAAGTACCGGCCAACCTAATCCTCACAACTTGAATATTCTATCCATGAGGACCCATTTCTCACCCGGTTTCGCCAGAGGCAGCGCCTGCTGGTATTTCCACATCAGAGTCTCCCACTCCCGCACTTTCGGATTGGCGGCATCGCTTTCGGCCTTGCGTTCAAACGAAAAGGATTCGTCGGTTTCCATGATCATGAAAAGCCGGTTTCCGATGCGGTAAATCTCCATGTCGGTCACCCCCGCCGACCGGATGCTCTCCTCGATCTCGGGCCAGATGCGCTCATGGTATTTTTCATACTCGGCGATCAGCGCCGGATCGGGGTTGAGGTCAAGGGCCAATGCGTAACGCATAGAAATTGTTGAATTGTTGAATGATTGAATGGGCGCTGCAATGCTAACATTGCGGAGCAATTATTCAATCATTCAACAATTCAATCATTCAATTATTTATTTCTCCTTCCGGCCGGTACAGCTTCCAGCCATAAGCCGCCACCACCAGGAAGCACAGCAGCGGGACGATGTAGGCGATCTGGATGTCGCTCCGGTCGGAGATATAGCCCATCAGGAGCGGCCAGAGGGCTCCGCCGGCAATAGCCATGACCAGCAGGGACGAGCCGATTTCGGTGTCCTCGCCGATGCGGGCGATGCCCAGCGAAAAGATGGTCGGGAACATGATGGATTCGAAGAAGGGAATGGCGAAAACCGCCCATACCGCCAACTCGGACTGGATGGTCATGGCCGCCACCAGCAGCAGCACGCTGATCAGGGAGTAGACCGTCAGCAGAACCTGAGGTTTTATATACCGCATCAGCCACGTTCCCACGAACCGGCCGATCAGAAAGCCCAGCATTGCCCAGCCGAGCCATTCGGCGGCCTCCTTCTCGGGCACGTCGCTCGTAAATTTGGCAAACCGGATGAAAAAACTCGTCACACAGACCTGGGCGCCGACATAAAAAAACTGGGCGATCACGCCCCATTTCAGGTGCCGGTGCCGCAGCGCCGACCCGACCGTCGAAGGCGCTTTTTTCTCGCTGTCGCTGATGTCCGGCAGTTTGATGAACATGAACAGGGCCGCCACCGCCACCACCACGATGCCGATAATTAGGTACGGGAGCTTCACCTGTCCGGCTTCGTATTGCAGATAGCTGTTCAGCTGTTCCGGCGACATGGCCGCCAGCTCGGCCTCGGAATGCTCGATGCCGCTCAGGATGAACTTTCCGCCCAGCACCGGTGCCAGAAAAGCGCCCAGCCCGTTGAACGACTGGCTGAAATTCAGGCGGGTCGTGGCGGTTTCGGGTTTGCCGAGAATCGTAACGTACGGGTTGGCCGCCGTCTCCAGAAACGCGCAGCCCGACGCGATGATGAACAGCGCCCCCAGAAAGAAAATATACAGACGGGTGTCGGCCGCCGGCACGAACAGGAATGCCCCGACCGCATACATCAGCAGCCCGGCGATGATCCCGCGCTGGTACCCGTACCGCTTCATGATGAACCCGGCCGGCAGCGCCATGATGAAATAGCCCAGATACACTGCCGAGTCGATCAGGGCTGATTGCAGGTCCGTCAGGCGGCAGGCTTTTTTCAGGTGGGGAATCAGAATCGGTTCGAGGTTGTGAACGAACGCCCACAGGAAGAACAGGCTGGTTACCAGGGCGAAAGCGAGCGTGTAGCTGCCGGTCGAACCGGTGGCGCGGGCGGTGGTGGAGGGAGAAACGGATGCCATGGAAATACGGGTTTAGGAATAGCGACGATTTTCGGGTCCCGGACTCAGGTCAGCGCCCGGTCGAGGTGAACGTAGCCGCCGTCGACATAAATCAGCTGGCCGGTCGTGTGGCTCGACTTGTCCGACAGGAGAAAAACCACCATGTTGGCGATTTCCCCGGGCGTCGTCATTCGTTTTTCCAGCGGAATCTTCGACACGATGCTGTCCAGTTTCTCCTGCGGATTTGGGAAAGTTTTGATCCAGTTTTCGTACAGGGGCGTCCAGGATTCGGACACGATGACGGCATTCACCCGGATGCTGTAGGGCAGCAGTTCGACGGCCCACTCCCGGGTCAGGGCGTTCCGGCCCCCGTTGGACGCGGCATAGGCCGAGGTGTTTCCCTGTCCGGTTTCGGCGGTTTTCGAACTGATGTTGACGATGGCTCCCTTCGATTCCTTCAGGGCCGGCAGGGCATAATGCGCCATGAGGTAGTAATGCACGACATTTTTATGCAGCGACTGCATAAACCGCTCATAGTCCCCTTTCTCCAGCCCTACCCCGTCGTTCACGCCCGCATTGTTGACCAGCCCGTCGATCCGCCCGAACTGCGCCAGCGTCTGCTCGACGGCTTTTCGGCACTCTTCCGGCCGGGTCAGTTCCGCTACGACCGAAACCGCTTTTCCGCCGGCTGCGGTAATCTGCTCGACGGTTTTCCGGTTGTCGGCTTCGCTGCGGCCGACGATGACGGGAATGGCCCCTTCGGCGGCCAGCACGGTCGAGATGCCCTCGCCGATGCCCTTGGCCCCGCCGGTGACGATGATGATCTTGTCTTGTAGGTTCAGGTTCATGGTTCCGTCTGGAACTACAGGTTATAAAATTTCACGGCATTGGCCCCGTAGACTTTCCGGCGCGTCTCCTCGTCGAAGCGGGCCGTGTATTCGTCCAGGATGCCTTTCATCTGTTCGTATTCGGCCGCCACCAGACAAACCGGCCAGTCGGAGCCGAAGACGACCCGGTCGGGACCGAAGTTTTCGAAAACCACGTCCAGATACGGATAAAAATCTTCCTTTTTCCAGCCTTTCCAGTCGGCTTCCGTCACCATGCCCGACACTTTGCAGAGCACGTTCGGCTGTTTGGCGATGGCCGCCATAAAGTTGGCCCAGGTGGTGATCCGGCCGTCTTTGATGTACGGTTTGGCGAGGTGGTCGATGATGAAAGGCACTTCCGGGACGGCCCGGACGAGGTGGAGCGCGGCTTTGAGCTGGTTCGGATAGATCAGGATGTCGTACGTAAAATCGAAGGCCGTCAGCTGCCGGACGCCCCGGATAAACTCGGGCCGGGTCATGAAATCTTCCGGTTCGGCCTGCACCACATGGCGGAATCCCTTCAGTTCCTCAAACTGGGAGAAGTATTCCAGCCGGTCGTAGAGGTTTCCGGCCCGGAGATCGACCCAGCCCACGACGCCCCGGATGAAGCTGTAGGCCTGCGCCAGCTGGACCAGAAACAGCGTCTCGTCCTCCGACTGGGCGGCCTGCACCGCCACGCAGCCATCGATGCCGTTCTGTTTCAGCACCGGCTCCAGGTCGGAGGGCAGAAAATCGCGCCGGATTCGCTGCATCTCCTCCGTAATCCAGGTATCGCGCTCAGGGTCGTAGAACCAGAAGTGCTGATGTGCGTCGATCGTCATGAGGTTCCGATCAGGTGAACGCTACGGCGGTTTGTTTCTGGGTGCCCAGGCCTTCGATGCCCAGTTCCACCACGTCGCCCGGCTTCAGGAACCGCTGCGGTTTGAGGCCCATGCCGACGCCGGAGGGCGTTCCGGTGGAGATCACGTCGCCCGGCAGCAGCGTCATGAACTGGCTGATGTAGCTGACCAGCGTCGGAACGTCGAAAATCATGTCGTCGGTATTCGAATCCTGCAGCAGTTCGCCGTTGACGCGCAGCCAGAGGCCGAGTTTGTTCGGGTTCGGCACCTCCTCTTTAGTGACCAGAAACGGCCCCAGCGGAGCGAAGGTGTCGGCGCTTTTTCCCTTGACCCACTGGCCCCCGCGTTCCAGCTGGAAGGCCCGCTCGCTGTAGTCGTTGTGGACGGCGTACCCGGCGATGTAATCGAAGGCCTCTTCTTTGGAAACATAGGTCGCTTTCTTCCCGATGACGATGGCCAGTTCGACTTCCCAGTCGGTTTTTTCGGAACGTTTCGGAATGACGACGTGATCGTCCGGCCCGACCAGCGCCGTAGTCGATTTGAAGAACAGGATTGGTTCGGCCGGCACGGGGGCGTTGGTTTCGGCTGCGTGCTTGGCGTAGTTCAGCCCCACGCAGACGATCTTGGACGGCCGTTTGACGCAGGAGGCCCGGCGGGCGTTTCCGGGGACATCCGGGCAGGCATTTTCGTTGGTTTTGAGCCACTCGGCCAGTTTTTCCGGTCCATTGGAGGAAAAGAAGGTTTCGTCGTAATCCTGGCCGAAGGCGGAAACATCGAGACTGCGGCCGGACAGCAGCATGACACCGGGGCGCTCATTGTCGGGCGAGCCGAAGCGGAATAGTTTCATTGCGGAGGGTTGCTTTTTATAGTAAAGAGAAAAAAAAGCGGCTTATAACCTTGCCCGCAAAAATAAACCACCGCCCATCGTTCGCAACCGTCCCGGACAAGTTTTACGAATCGGGAACGATGAAGGGCCCCGATCCTGACGATGGAAGTGAACGGTCTCGGGAAAAAACCATAACTTGACCGGAGCCGTCGGCCAGGACGGTATCGATTCAGTACTTAAACCCAACCTCAATGCGTTCCGCTCTACAACGTTTCCGGAGAAACTTCCGCCGGGGGGCAACCGGACTTTTTCTGATGGCCCTGCCTACCATTGGAGCAGTTGCCCAGCCTCCGGGTAAACCGGCTCCGCCCCGAATTGTGGTTACGGCCGATCCGGAACTGGATGACAACAACTCCCTGATCCGTTTTCTGCTTTACAGCAGCGACCTGAATATAGAAGGACTCATCTACGCCAGCAGCCAATTTCACTGGAAAGGAGACGGAAAAGGCACAAAGTGGTTCGTCCCCAACCGGGAATATTCGCGGTTCGGCCTTAACCTGTGTCCCTGTGAGTCCTGGCGGTGGGCCAAAGACGAATGCTTTATTCATGATGCCGTCGAAGCTTACGCCAAAGTGTATCCGAACCTGAAAGTCCACCACCCCACTTATCCGGCTCCGGCTGACCTCCGGTCGAAAATCCGGTACGGCAACATTGAATTCGACGGGGATATTTCCAGAGATTCGCCCGGCTCCGACCTGATCAAAACCCTGATCCTCGATAACAAGCCCGGCCCCCTCTTCCTTGCGGCCTGGGGAGGACATAGTACGATTGCCCGGGCGCTCAAATCCATTCAGGAGCAATATGAATACACCACCGAATGGGAAGCCCTCAGGAAGAAAATAGCGCGCAAGGTGGTCCTGCTGCCTTCCGGTGATCAGGACGATATGTATACCCTCTATATTAAGCCGAACTGGCCGGATATCGAATACCGGCAATTTCGGAACGGCCCCAATTACGGGTATGGGGCGCAGCTGGGCGCCAGGCCGGAGAATGCCGCGTATCTGACTGCAGCCTGGATGAAGGAAAACGTATCGGATCGTGGGCCGCTGGGCGCTTTATACCGGGTCTGGGGCGACGGAAAACAGATGGTTAAAGGGGATAAACTGGATTATTTCGGCCTGGCGGGCCACACCGGTGAGGAACTGAAGAAGATGGGATATGCCGTCTGGATGCCGGTCCAGCCGAAAGGTTCGTGGTTGGGAGAAGGTGACAACCATACTTTCATGAATATGCTGGGAAACGGTCTGCGGGCTTACGAAGCGGCTTCTTATGGGGGTTGGGGCGGCCGGGATGCGGGCCAGCGGGAAGGGGTGAGTTTTTCTTTTTCCTCCTCCCAGGATACCAGTGCCAGCGCTATGGCCACTTCCCTGAGCACGCAGAATAACCGGTCCGGTAAAAGTGCAGCGGAGCCGGAATACCCGAATTTCTTTCCGCAGGCGCAGCGGGATTTCGCGGCCCGTCTCCATTGGTCGGTTACTCCGGTTTATTCCGGTGCCAACCACGAACCGGTGGTCAGGATCGAAGGGCCGTTAGCCGCCGCGGCCTCCCCCGGAGATAAAATCCGTCTGAACGGTTCCGTCTCCGATCCCGACGGGAATGCGGTTTCCGTCAAATGGTGGCAGTTTCAGACCGGCAGCTACCCGAACACCGTGGTGATTTCCAATCCCACATCGGCGCAGGCTGAAGTCCTTATTCCCAAAGAGGCAGCGGGTGGCCAGACCATTCATCTCATCCTTGAAGGCACGGACAACGGAACGCCCTCGCTCACCCGCTATCAGCGACTCATTATTACGGTACGAAACAAGTAACTCCTTCTCACTTCCACCCGACCATTTCCCCGCCTTCCAGCCGCCACCGGTTGTCGAAAAAGCCGGTTTTGCGGACGCCCTTGATGCCGTCTTTCACCATGTCGAGGCCGAAGATCATGTAATCCGGAAACCCGCTTCCGCCCGCAAAATACTGGTTGGCGTCGGCGGCTTTCATGCCCGGCAGGCCGCTTCCCGCAATCACCGCCACCGAGGCCGTCGGGCTGTCCGGGCGGGGCCAGGTGAAGTAGGCACTCAGGTCGTCGCCGGTGAGCCTCTCCCCTCCAACCGTCACCTGCCCCCGGCTGACCTGAATCGGGCAGTCGGCCAGCAGGCGGTTCCAGGCGCGGTTCGTGGTCGCGTTGCCGATCAGGACGACGCCCCGGTCGGGATACTGACGCGGATCGAACTCCCGGTCGGAGACGATATCGACGGCGCCGTTGCCCCGGTAATACCAGGTTTCGGCGTCATACCGGGCCTTGTTGTAGGCCCACTCGTTCTCCTCCGGCTTTCCGGCCGTGCCGTAGACGAACACCATCCGGTGGTTGAACGGCTCCTTGAACGTTCCGTAGCGATGGGGCCCCTTCCGGGTCACGGCCGGCTTTTCACCCGGCTCCCATCCCGCTTTTTTTGCCAGATAAATGGTTTCCCCGGCTGTTTTAATCCCATACCGGACCGGATTCTGCCCGTCCAGCGCCAGTGAAACCGTATCTCCGGGGGCAAAATCGGCCAGGCTGACGGCCAGCAGGCTCACGTTCTCCGTGATGCCCGAAATCACCTTTTTCTTTTTATCTCTCCTGAGCTGCACCCGGCTGTATTTCAGCGGGCTGACCTGCTGCTCGATGGAAATCCAGCGCATTTTTGAGGAAATACCCGGATTCGCCGTCGTAAAGTCGATGACGTTCACCGCGCTGTCGGCCGGGATACGGTGCCAGCGGAAATAATCAAACAACGGCTTCCAGTCGACGCTGTGGTTGCCGTACCAGTGCGAACCGCCGGGGTATTCGTAATGCGTAAAATCCGGGTGAAACGTGCCGAGCATCTTCCGCATCTGCCGGGCATATTCGACCGAAACCGTGCGGTCGCTGTCGCCGTGCAGGATGTAGACCCCCAGCGGTTTATAGTTCGTCGCGAGGGAAATCACATTGCTGGGCGAGCTGGCCCTCAGCAGAAGCTTCTCGACCGCCGTGCCGCCCTCTTCCGGGATCTTGCCGTCGTGGGAGCCGTAGCCGGCCAGGGTCGGGTAACCGGCGCAGGGGGCAATGGCGGCCCAGTTGCCGGGAAAGGTCGCGCCCAGATACCAGGTGCCGTGTCCGCCCATCGAGTGGCCGGTCAGGTAGATGCGCTCCGGGTCCGGCCTGAACTGTTTCTTCGCCAGTTCAAATACTTCCAGGGCGTCGAGCCGGCCCCAGTCCTCCCAGTTGAAGCCGCGCGGCCGCCGGTTGGTCGGCGCCACCAGAACGCCCCAGTCTTTGGATTCGTAGGCACGCGCCTGCCCGATGGCCTCCACTCCGGCACCGTGTACCGACAGGAAAAAGGCGGGCGGGGTGCCGTCCGGTTTGCTCTGCGGAGCCACTCCGAAATACTGCACGCTGCCGTCGATGGCGCTGATGAATGTCTGGGCAAAATGCTGCTCCGGCCCGACCACCGACAGGGAAATTTCCTTCTCATCCGCCTGCTTTCCTCCGTGCAGCAACGCGAGGGCGGCTTTGGCCGTTCCCTTCTCCTGGACGCCCGACACATCCATCCGAAACCCGACTTTCCGGGTCGTCATGGGCGGCACGGCAGGCAGGTCGGTCAGAAGGTCTTTTCCGGCCAGACGGCTGCGCATTTTCAGACCGGTAAGCGGTTTGGCGGTGGTATTGACGACCACCACGGCCCCCCAAAGCGGTTCATTCTGCCGCCCGATCACCACGCTGGGCAGAGTCGGGTCGTCCACCGAAAGCAATACCGGCTTTTCGGGAAAAACCAGCTTCGCCGTCAGGCCCTGAAAGCGGGAGAACTGCGAAGTCCGGACGTAAATTTCGTTGAGCCCTTTCTTCAACCGAACCGGAACCACCATCCAGCCGCCGGCGTAGGGGTCCCCCGCATGGGGCGTCCCATTGAAATACAGCATGTTGTGACCGGTGGCGTGCAGCAGGGCCGTCTGCTCGCGATCCGAAGGATACGTCAGGTAGAGGTAGCCGTTATTGAAAGACCGGCCCCGGAACTTGTTCTCCTTATCGGCCGTGACGCCCTGCCATTGCAGTTCTTTGGGGGCCCCGGTTACCAGCGGTCGGTCCGCTTCCGGTTTGGGCAGGCTGCCCCGGTACAGGTGATACGCCAGCAGGTCGGTATACAGGGCCTCCCGGCCGTACTGGTGGCAGGGCCCCACCATCAGTCCGTAGGTGAACGGATGCTCGCGCTGGGCGCGGGCGGCAAAAGTCAGAAGGAAAAGGGTCAGGAACAGGATGTGGTTTTTCATAACGCTGCGTTACACGATTTTAAATACCCAGACCGGCTGCCCGGCCAGCTGCTGACGGACTTTCTCGGGAATGACGACCTCGACGGCGTCCCCGGTTTTTTTCCACTTCAACGCCTGTTTCGTACCCAGAAGCGTCAGGGCGGCTTTTGGCCCTTTCGGCACCACCGGCAGGGTCACCGTGGCCGGCAGGGTAGTTTCGTTCTCCGTCGGAAGGTAAGAGGCATAGGCGGCTTTGTCGTTCCGGGTAAACGCCCACTGGTCCCGGCGGTAGGGGGCCATCGGCTGCGTGCCGTACACCGACTCGCCGTTCGTCTGAATCCAGGCACCGATCTCCTTCAGGCGGCCGTATGCCTCCTCGTGCCATTCGCCGTCCGGACCGGGGGCGATGTTCAGCAGCAGGTTGCCGTTTTTCGATACCACATCCACGAGCGTCTGCACCAGCCGGCGCGAAGATTTGAAGTTTTCTTTCGGAACATACGACCAGCTTTCGCCCATCGTCATGCAGGTTTCCCAGGGAATCGGCATATAGTGATCCGGGATCTGCTGCTCCGGCGTCGCATAGTTCTCGAACTCGCCCGAAACCGTCCGGTCCACGACCAGCAGACCGGGCTGGTGGCTGCGGGCCATGCCGGCGATGCGGGCCATGTCGATATCCTGGCTGTAGGGAATGGTCCGCTGCCAGCTCACGGTGCTGTCGATGGTGCCGGCGGGCCGTACCCAGCCGCCGTCGAGCCACAGAATATCCACGTTTCCATAGCCCGTCATCAGTTCCTGAATCTGGTTGTAAGTAAAGTCGGTATATTTTTTCCACATCTCCGGGTATTTCTTCGGATCGTAGCTGACGTTCCGGTCTTTCGGCGGGAAGTAGGGCCACCAGTACGAATCGACGTTCCAGTCGGGTTTGGAGAAATACGTGCCGACCAGGAAACCCTGGCTGCGGAAGGCGCCCAGAATCTCCTTTGTGACGTTGCTGCGGGGGTTGGACGAGAACGGCGTGCGGGAACTGGTGATCTTGTAGTCGGTCTGTTTCGAGTCGAACATGCAGAAGCCGTCGTGATGCTTGGTCGTGAAGATCATGTACTTCATGCCGGCGGCTTTGGCGGCTTCCGCCCAGCGTTCGGGGTTGAAGCGGGTCGGGTTGAACGTGGTCTGGAGGGCTTCGTACGCCTTCTTGTAGTCGTACCAGTTGCCGGAGGCCGGTCCGCGACGCACGCACCAGCCCTCATCTTCCGGGCAGAGCGACCAGCTTTCGACCACGCCCCACTGGCTGTAGGTGCCCCAGTGCATCAGCAGACCGAATTTGACGCCCTGCCACTGGGTCAGTTTCTTTTTGACCTCCGCATCGGAGGGCCAGACATACTTCGAATGGTTCTGCTCGGAATGCTGCTGGGCAAAAGCCTGAATAGCCAGGAAAACACTGACGGTGAGTGTAAGAAATCTGTACTTCATAACGGGTTAGTTAATGACCTGTCAACGACTGCCTAATCCCTCAGGGGATTTCAGTCCCATTTTGTCCAGCACATACCGCCCGATCCGGCGGCCCTGCACGGCCCCCTGTTCGATGGAATCCCGGAAATGGATGCCGCCGTACAGCCGCGACACGGCGGCTTCCTGAGCCGCCTGCTCAAACGAGCGGTACGAGCGCTTCGGAATACCGAACTCCTCCTCCACCGTGTCGGTATAGGCCACCGGCCCGCCCGCCAGCGCCGTCAGCACGGTCGCCACGGAAGCCGAGATGACGCTGTGGCCGCTCGTGTATTCGGGGAAGGGGGGCGTCTGGAGCATCGGCCGCCAGTTGCGGTCGAGGTGCTGGTTGATGAACGTTTCCGGCCGGATGCGGTGGCTGTGGTATTTCTCCTCCCAGCAGGAGATGAAAGCGTCGGCCATCGTCAGCCCGACCAGCGTATGCCAGCGGACGGTTTCGGCCAACGACAGCTTTTTCTGGGTGCAGACGATGCCGGTAATGCCCATCCAGTGACCGCCGGGCGTAATTTTCTTGGTTCCGAAGCTGACGTGGCCTTTCTGGTTCAGGAAGAAGGGGTTACAGTCCCAGAAGCTGGCGATGTGGCGCTGTTCGGCGGTCAGTGCGCGGGTGGTGTCGAACACTTCCTTCGCCAGCGCAAAGAATTTCGAGTCGGGTTTCTCGTCATAGGGTACCGGCGGGGCCGGGCGGAAACGGGCCACGCTGTCGAGCAGGAACGGCCGGAGCGTCGCCCAATAGGGTTCGTAGGCTTCGGAATAGGCCGGGGGCGTCGGCGCCCAGGCACCTTTATCCGTCAGGGGCGTATAGCGCAGGTACCCACTGGTTTTGATGTAACCGTCTTTGGCGGCATACTGCACGATTTTCTTCACCAGACTGTCGGCATAAGCCCGGGTCGCCTGAAGATTCGCGTCGCTCAGCTTATACCGGCTTTTGGCCTCCGCGACCAGCTCGTTCCGCGCTTTTTCGAGCAGATACCCCGAGGGCAGCAGTTCCTCCCCCGTCCGCAAAACCGCATAGAGCGTCCCGAACCGAAGGTCGATGCGGGCATCCGGGTCGCGCCGGGTCATGTTAGGGTAACTGCGGAGCGTAGCGGCAAAATCGGCGTACTGAGCCGGCCGCTGCTGCTGGAAAACCAGTTCATAAGCCGCCAGATTGGCGTAGGCGTAATACCGGGCCGACGCGCAGGGACCCGTCACGTCGTTGACCATCACATCGGTCAGCTTTTTCAGGACTTTGGTATAGGCGGCCGCATCGGTTTCCACCGGCGGGTGGCTCCATCCGGGTATACCGATGAGGGTGAAGGCGATGAAAATCAGAATGCGTTTCATGGGTTCCCCGGCTTTTGATAGACCTCGATGGTTTCGTTGTTTCGACCGAACAGAATCTTCACCCCGGTTCCCTGTTTCAGCACCAGAATATCCCGGACGTCGCCTTTCACCCGGAAACCGGACTGCGTCTGCGGCACATACGAAAACCGGCACTGCCCCTCGTTGCGGAACAGCATGCCATAGTTCGCATCCATCTTCCCGATCCTGATCCGGGTGTGCGACTGATTGCCGCCCAGCAGCAGGTCCTTGCGGCCGTCGCCGTCGTAATCGAACAGGGCGATGGCATATACCGGGGCAAACTGGGCCTCGACGGGCAGTTCGTGCGAGACGAAGCCGCTGCCGGTATTTTCCAGCAGAACTGAAGCGAAGGCCGTCGCCCGGAGCGTATCGGCTTTGTTCAGCTGTTCGGGTGTCAGGATTTCCTTCAGGGTCGCGCTGGAATAGGACTCATAAGTCGGGAATTTCCGGCGGAGCGGAAAGAGCTGATTCAGAGCCTCGTCCCGGCTGACGAGCGGGTAAGACCGGCCCTGGATGTAGTAGCAAAGGAACGGGTCCACGGCCTCGTTCTGGTCAAAATCCCCGTACACCATCGTCACCGGCTCTTTGTCGGTCGGTTTCATCTGGCAGTTACGACCGAAATTACCGACCACCAGATCCAGGTCACCGTCGTTGTCGAGGTCGTCGGCTTCAATGCGGTTCCACCAGCCGGGGCCGGGGGAATTGTTGAGTGATGGAATGGTTGAATGATTGAATTTCTGGCCGTTGGCGTTTTTGAGGAGGGTGACGGGCATCCATTCTCCGGCGAAGACGAGGTCGGGCCAGCCGTCTTTGTCGGCGTCGAAGGCCACGGCGTCGGTTACCATGCCGATTTTAGTCAGGAAGGGCGCCAGACGGGCGGTTTCGTCGGTGAATTTACCCTTGCCGTCGTTCACCAGCAGGCGGCTGCTGACGGGTTCGGGATAGCGGCCCGGCACCACCCGCCCACCCACGAACAGGTCCTGATCGCCGTCTTTGTCGAAATCGAAAGCCACCGCGCAGGCATCGCTGATCATTTCGCCCGGCAGCCCCTCCGCCGAGCGTGTGAATTTCCCCCGACCGTCGTTGAGGTAAAGCCGGTCCTGAAGCAACAGGTCCTCGGCCAGATAGGCAAAACCGCCACTGACCACGTAAAGGTCGGCATCGCCGTCGCCGTCGGCATCGAAAAACAGGGCGTCGGTGTCCTCATACATCTTGTCGGCTTCGAAAGCCGGCTGCGGCATTGCCTGAAAACCGCCGTTCTTCTGCTGAAGGAGCAGCGTTCCGGGCTGGCCTTTGGCTCCGGCGGCATACAGGTCCGTCAGCCCGTCGCGGTCGACGTCGGCCTGGGCCAGATGCGGCCCCTGAAAAGACAGCATATTCGGGATCAGCAGCTGCCGCTTGAAGTCGTTGTATGTGTCCTCCGTATGGCGGTAAGGCAGCGTATCGGCGACGGCTTCCGTAAACACCGGCTGGGGAGCCGGTTTCGACTGGGGGTCTCCGGGCTGTGCGTCCTCCGGTTTCAGGATCAGTTTCTGGTTCGATTTCACCTGCCGCAGCACCTGCACTTTCCGGTCGGGCCAGACCACCCGGACGCTGTCGATCATCGCGGCTTTTCCGACGCCGAAATGCAGGGGCATATACATGGCGGACTGGAAACCGCGCGAGGGCTGAAACTCCTGATACTGCATGGCTCCGCCCGTGTACACCCACACTTTCGTACCGGCGGACAGGGTAGCCGGGCCGGGGCCGGGCTGTATCTGGAGATACCGGGACTCGACGGTCCAACTGTCGTTGCGGTAGATGGAAGCGGGGGCGTTGATGTTGCTGGTGATGATTTCGAGGTCGCCGTCGTTGTCGAGGTCGGCGTACACCGCCCCGTTCGACAGGAATTTCTGGTCCATCCCCCACTCCTTCACCCTGTTTTCGAAGGTGAGCCGGCCGTTGTTGCGGAAGATGTAATGCTGCGTCTGTGAGGAGGGCATCTGCTTCAGGATGTCCATCATGGCCGTCGGGCTGCCTTTGGCGGCTTTCAGGTTCTGATCGGCGTAGAACTTCATGAAGTCCATGTTGGTGTAATCCCGCAGGTAGCCGTTGGTAATGTAGAGGTCCTTCCAGCCGTCGTTGTCGAAGTCGGCCACGAGCGGGGCCCAGCTCCAGTCGGTATTGGAAACGCCCGCCAGCTGGCCAATTTCACTGAACTGCGGCAGGGCCGGTTTCCCGGTTCCCTCCTGCCCCCGGCCGATGACGCCGGTATTCAGCTGAAGCATGTTGCGCATGAGCTGGTGGTAGAAGCCGTTCCGGAGCATGTTCTGGTAGACCTCGTAGTTTTCGGGGCCGTAGAGCAGCTTCTGCCGCCGGTTGTCTTCAGGCAGCATGTCGAGCGTGAAAATGTCGGGCCAGCCGTCGTTGTTGACGTCGACCACCTCGTTACCCATCGAGAAGTAGCTCAGGTGTCCGACGGCCTGATCGAGCTGGTCGGTAAAGTGGCCGTTGCCTTCGTTGAGGTAGAGGTAATCCTGTTCGATGTAGTCGTTGGAAACGTAGAGGTCGGGCCAGCCGTCCTGGTTGATGTCGGCGACGGCGATGCCCAAACCGAAGCCGATGGGGTTGCCCCTGATGCCGGCGGCTTCGCTGACGTCGATGAATTTTCCGTTGTCGTTCCGCAGCAGCCGGTCGCCGGCGAACTCGTCGCGCATAGCCTTCACGGCGGCCGCATCGAAACGTTTGAAGTCTTTGATGTTGTGGTTCAGCAGGTAACAGTCGAGGTCGCCGTCGCGGTCGTAGTCGAAGAAGGCGGCCTGGGTGCTGAAGGTGGGAAGGTCGAGGCCGTACTGGGCGGCTTTTTCGGTAAACGTCACGGTCCGGGGGCTGCCGGGAGTAGCGGTTTTGGCGGGTCCGTTATTGACGTACAGGCGGTTTTTGCGGGTTTCAGGCGCTCCGCTGCCGGAGTAGCAGACGTAAATGTCGAGCCAGCCGTCGCGGTTGATGTCGACCAGCGTGACGCCGGTTTTCCATCCGGAACCTTTTCCGATGCCGGCGGTCGGGCTGACGTCGCGGAATTTCAGGTTGCCGAGGTTCAGGTAGAGCCGGTCGGGCACCATATTTCCGGTAAAGTAGAGGTCGGGCAATCCGTCGTTGTTGAGGTCACCGACGGCCACCCCTCCGCCGTTGTAGAAGTACTCGTAGGCGAGCACGTTGGCGTTTTCCGTTTCGGTCAGCCGGTTGGTGAAGGTAACGCCGGTCTGCCGCGGATCCAGGAGGGAGAACTGGGCCAGTGACGCGTGAAATCCCATCAGCAGGAAAACCACCGCACAACGCATCCGGGCCGATCGGAACTTCATGAGTACCAAAGAAGAGAAACGCTTCATTATAAGGCCGGAATGCCGCCCATGACAGCGGCATTCCGACCTGTAAGTTACGCAAATCCGTTCAGATAATTACTGTTTGTCCCACCAGACGCGGGTCGTGAGCAGATCCGGGCCCTGAGCCGCTACGGCCGCGTTGTACTGGGCCGCATTTTTGCTGGCTTCGGAAGCCGGATACCGCAGTCGGCGCGGAATCACGCCACCCGTATCGTTGCCGGGGTAGTTGGTCGGTTTCAGAACCGGATACCCCGTCCGGCGCCAGTTGGCGTAGGCTTCGTAGGAGTTCAGGAAGTTCACTGCCCAGTACTGGGTAGCGATCTGCTCCAGCTGCTGCGCCTGCGTGCCGGCCACGAAGGGATGCGCCGTCAGGTACGCCGTGATGGCCGCGTCGGAGATGGTTCCGCCGTAGAGCGACATCATCTTCATGGCCGCCGTGACGCCCTTGTTGTAATGCTCGGCGGTTTTGCCGTCACCCCAGCCGCGCAGGGCGGCTTCGGCCAGCAGGAATTCCACCTCGGCGTAGCTCTGGAACACCGTCGGAGCGCCGTTGCCGGCGATCTTGTTCAGGTTGGCCTCCGAGTATTCCGTCAGCGAGTTGTCGTTCCAGGCCGGGATCAGCGTCTTGATCGTCGTGGCGTCGTAGCCGTTCGGCAACCCTTTCTGTTTGGCCGGAGTGGTGGAAGCGGCTTCCTTCGTCGGGTCGGCGTTGCCTTCCCAGGTCGTGGCGATAAACGGCAGTCGCGGATCGTTGTTGTTCTTCAGGAAGTTGACGAACGTCTCGCTCAGCTTGCTGTTGGCTTTCCCTTTCAGGTTGGCGGCATCGTATTCCTGCGTTCGGAGCGTGTTGCTGTCGAGGTTGCGCTTGTTGTCGTCCCCTTCGGCGTGGTTGACCTTCGCCAGGTCGTCGTTGCTCTGCATCACCCCGCCGGCAATGGCCTTCTTCACGAACTGTTCGGCTTTGGCCGGATCGACCTTGGTCAGGCGCATGCCCAGCCGCAGCATCAGCGAGTAGGCGAACTTCTTCCACTTCGTCACGTCCCCGCCATAGAGGATGTCGGCCGATTCGTAGGTGGTTTTCGACGGATTCAGTGCCTGTGCGGCCTGGTCGAGTTCGTTCAGCATGTCGGCGTAGATGTCGGCCTGCTTGTCGTATTTCGGAGAATAGATCCCGCCCAGGAAGCCTTTGGCGGCTTCGGTATAGGGAACGTCGCCGTAGAGGTCGGTGATCCGGTGGTAGCCGAATACCCGGAAGATGCGGGCTACGTTGTACAGGTTCGACTGCTCGGGAACGTCTTTCGTCAGCGAGATGATCTGCTCAAGCTCCTTCACGTGCGCCCCGTAGGCCGTCTCGAAGAACGCATCGGAATACGGCGCGTTGTACAGGTACTTGTCACCCGACCAGTAGGTGGTCAGGGAAGCGAAGTGCTGCACCAGGGCCCCGGCGTAGATGAGGTTGCCGCGGTGGTTTTCGTACCCTGTCCCGGCGGTTTTCACCACGCTGAAAGAGAACAGGTTCGGGATGACGGGATCGGTCAGCGCGTTCGGGTTGGTGTTCAGTTCCTCAAACCCGTTATCGCAGGAAGACAACAGCAGACTCGCGGTCAGAACGGTCGTCAGGATCGGCAGTCGTTTGCTTTTAATATGTTTCAACATGATGAATTAGTGTTAAAATCGGTCCTTAGAATCTGACCATCAGGTTTAAGCCGTAGCTGCGGGCCGGCGGTACGCCGAACATCTCCAGACCCTGGGCGTTGCCGCTGTTGTAGGTCGATTCGGGATCGACGTTGGGCACTTTGCTGTACAGCAGCAGCAGGTTCCGGGCCACGAGCGAAATGCTGGCCGACTGGATCGGCGTTTTGCCGAGGATCGATTTCGGCAGGTTGTAGCCGAAGGTCAGCTGGCGCAGTTTGGCGAAGTCGGAGCTATACACGAACTCGTCGGTGATACCGGTGATTCCCTTGTAATAGTCCTGCACGTCCTTGGCGGCAAACGTCTTCGTGAAGGCGTCGCCGGTGGGGGTAACCCCCGTGACGGTCAGGCCGGATTCCCGTCCTTCGAGGGTCCGTTTGGTCAGACCGCTGCTGGTGCCGTACACGTTGGTGGCGCTATACAGTTTAGCTCCGAATTTGGCATCCACCAGGAAGCTCAGCGAGAAGTTCCGGTAGGTGAAGGTGTTGGTCAGACCGGTCGTGATCGGCGGCACCCCGCGGCCCAGTACCGTAAACTCGCTGCGCATCGGAACCCCGTTCGCCGGGTTGTAGACCACGTTGCCGTTGGCGTCGCGCATCATCCGGTATCCGGCCAGCATCCCGTAGGGCTGCCCCTGGAAGTGGTAAATGTAGGCGCTCTGCGTCCGGGCTTCATCCAGCTGCAGCCGGTTCAGCTGGTCGGAGATCTTCACGACCTTGTTGTCGTTGAAGGCCAGGTTGTAGCTGACGTTCCAGGTAAAGCCGTTGGGCGTTCTGACCGGCGTTCCGGTCAGCAGCACCTCAATTCCTTTGTTGACCACCTCGCCGACGTTCACCAGCACGCTGCCGTAGCCGGAAGCGGACGAGGTGGAGGCCGATACGGGGTCGTTCTTCGTCACCCGGTTATACCAAGTCAGGTCGACGCCCAGGCGGTTGTTGAACAGCTTCGTTTCCACCCCGATTTCGGTGGTGGTCGAGGTGTTCGGCTGGAGCTGCGGGTTCGGAATCTGGCCGCCGTTGACGCGCATCAGGGGCACGCTTCCCACATACGAGTTGCCTTCCAGAGCGTAGGTCAGGTTCAGGGCGTACGGGTTGGGGTAACCACCACCGACCTGGGCCACCGAAGCCCGGACTTTCCCGTAATTCAGCCAGTTGCCTTTGTTGTTGATCACGTCGGAGAAGACGAAGCTCAGACCGGCCGAGGGGTAGAACAGGTTGTTGTTCTCCTTCGCCAGCGTCGAGAACCAGTCCTGGCGGCCCGTCAGGGTCAGGAACAGCACGTTCTGGTAGCCGATGTCGGCCGAGGCAAACAGCGAGTTGATGCCGTAGGCGCTGAAATCGTAACCCGGGGTCTTGTTGATCAGGTTGTCGAGGAAGTAGTTGAACGGTACGTTGAACTGGCTACCGTTGAATCGCATGTTCTCCGTCGACCGGCGCATGCGGTTTCCGCCGGCGATGGCGTTCACCGACACGGCACCGAATTCCTTATTGAAACCGACCAGCACTTCGGCGTTGGTTTCCTGAATCTGCGACTGGGTCCGGCTCATGCTGCCCCGGGTCGAGTAGGCCAGGCCCGTCGGTTCGAGGTTCATGAACTTGAGCTGGTTGTTGTCCGTACCGACGCGGCCCCGTACATACAGCCAGTCGGTGACGTTGTAACGCAGGCTGAACGAGCCGAGGAAACGGTTCCGGATGTCGTCGTTTTTAACTTTGTTGACGACGAAATACGGGTTCTGTGAGTAAACGTTGGAGTTCCAGAGTTCTTCGTAACCCCGCTCGTCGTAACCCGGGTCGAGGGAGCGGATGTCGACGTTGGTCGCGATCATGTGCACCGCGTAGTTCGGGTTTTTCGGCGTATCGGAAAGGAACGTCCGGTTCTTGCCTTCTTCCACGTTGTACTGCGCCACGCCTTCGAAGATCACCTTTTTGGACAGGTTGGCCGTGGCGCTGAAGTTGAACGACTTCCGGTTGAAGCCGGAGTTCTGGATGACGCTTTTCGAGTCGAGGTTGGAGGCCGAGAAACGGAAGTTGGCCGTTTCGTTGCCGCCCGCCACCGCGATCGTGTTGGTGAAGGTGCTGCCGTTGTTATAGAAGTTCTTGATGTTGTCTTTCTGCGCGACGTACGGGCGAGCCACGCCGTCGAACTGCACCACCTGCGAACCGTCCAGCTTCGGACCCCACGACTGAACGCCCATCGAAACGGCTTCGTCCTTCGAGGTCGGTTTCAACTGGCGCAGGCCGGAGCCGTATTCATACTGCCAGTCGGTCAGGTTCATCGGGCGGTCGAGGGTATAGGTGCCGTTGTATTCGACCCCGATGCCCTTCTGGCCTTTCCCGGTTTTGGTCGTAATCAGGATGACCCCGTTGGAAGCGCGTGAACCGTACAGAGCGGCTGCCGTCCCCCCTTTCAGGACCGAGATGGTTTCGATATCGTCCGGGTTGATCGAGTTCAGACCATCGCCGGTATCGTAGCCACCCCACATTCCCGCCGAGTTGACGTTGGTGTTGTCGATGGGTACGCCGTTGATGACGTACAGCGGCTGGTTGTTGCCGCTCAGGGAGCCGTTCCCGCGGATGATGACCCGGCTCGAACCGCCCGGGCCCGTTGCCGTGCTGGTGGCGTTCAGACCGGCCACTTTCCCGGAGAGGGCGTTCCCGAGGTTGATTTCGCGGGCCTGGGTGAAGTCGGAACCCTTCACTTCCGTGACGGAATAACCGAGGGCTTTCTTGTCCTTGGCAATCCCGAGGGCCGTCACGACCACCTCATCGAGGGTTTTGTCGTCGATTTCCAGCACCACATCGATCGTGTTCTGGTCGCCGACCGTAATGTTCTGCGCCACGTAACCGAGCGACTGGACGACCAGGACGTCGCCTTTGCCGGCATTGATCGTGTAACGTCCTTCGGCGTCGGTGATCGTTCCGCGGGTCGTACCCTTGATCAGGATGTTGGCACCCGGTACCACCTCTTTGTTGACGTCGGATACTTTTCCCTGCACCGTGACCTGCTGGGCCACGGCCGCATGCAAACTCAGAAAAAGCAGGGCCAGAAAAAGGGTAAACCTGTTCTTACATCGTTTCATTGTTGATTAGGTTGATTGTTGAAAAATTACGCGGGTTTTACGGGTAATACATCGACTAAACCGACTGGAACAGCCGGCGTTTTTCCAGGCAGGTTACTCATGATCTACAAATACTATGGTCCGGCAAAAGGGAGTTTTGTACCAATTATCGTCTTTTTATTGAAAAACGGCCGTAGAAAATTTTGCCGGATGTATCAGTGAGGCAAATATATTCCTTTTTTAAAAAATTTAATAATTAAAGAAACAATTTTAAAGAATTATGAATTTTTCATCCTTCCAATAACATATTGCACTATACCGCTTTATTGTATCATGAATGGTACTATAAGTATAATTTCTTAGTTTAATCATTACTCAGAAAACGAAAAGTGCTGATCGATCCCCGGCTTCCCGCAGGGATCGATCAGCACTTTTCGCGGTTCGGGACCGCCCGGATCAGTTGTTGAGCCGGACGAAACCCCCGTCGATGGGGTAATCGCAGCCGGTGATGAAGCCCGCTTCGTCGGAGCAGAGGTACAGGGCCAGCGCGGCCACCTCCTCGGGCCGGGCCATCCGGCCGATGGGCTGGGTCGCGGCCAGTTTGGCATACATCTCCGCTTCCCGGCCCGGATAGGTACGGGCCAGATAACCGTCGACAAAAGGCGTATGTACCCGTGCGGGGGAAATGCAGTTGCAGCGAATGCCGTCTTTCAGGTAATCCCTGGCGACGGACAGCGTCATCGACACCACGGCCCCCTTCGTCATCGAATAGGCGAAGCGCTCCGGTATTCCCACCGTGGCGGCAATCGAAGCCATATTGAGCACCACGCCCCCGCCGTTGCTTTTCAGGTGCGGAATCACGGCGAACATCCCGTTGTAGGCGCCTTTCACATTGACGTTGAACACCCGCTCGAAATCGGATTCGACCGTGGTTTCAACCGTCCCGATGTGCGACACCCCGGCGTTGTTGACCAGGATGTGGATCGGCCCGACGGCCGCGATGGCGTTCACGACCTCGACGACCTGGGCCTGGCTCGACACGTCGACGGCATGGGCGACGGCCCGGCCGCCCTTCCCGTTGATGTCTTCGGCCACTTGCCGGGCCAGGTCGGCATTGACTTCAAAGATGTGAACCGTGGCGCCGGCCTGCGCAAACAAGGTGGATATCGCCAGACCGATGCCGCTGGCTCCGCCGGTGATGATGGCAACCTTATCGTTTAAATTGAACATGATGGGTTTAGGAGAATCGGGAACTTATAGTGAAACACCTCTTTTCCAGGGAATAAAGTCATCCTGCCCCAGCTGCTGGGCTTTGGTCTGCACCTCTCCGCTCGCCAGCCGGAGGACATACTCCAGCATTTCTTCGGCGTTCTGCTCGATGGTCTGCTCCCCCTCGATGACGGGGCCGCTGTCGAAATCGATGACGTCGGGCATCCGGCGGGCCAGGGCGGTGTTGGTCGCAATTTTCACGACGGGGCAGATCGGGTTGCCGGTGGGCGTGCCGAGGCCGGTCGTGAACAGGATGACGTTCGTGCCCGATCCGGCCATGCCGGTGGTGGCTTCCACGTCGTTGCCGGGAGTGCAGAGCAAATTCAGGCCGGGCGTAGTGGCCGGTTCAGTGTAGTTCAGGACGTCGGCCACCGGGGCCGTTCCGCCCTTTTTGGCCGCGCCGGCCGATTTGATGGCGTCGGTGATCAGGCCGTCGCGGATGTTGCCGGGCGAGGGATTCATGTCGAAACCGGAACCGACAGCCTCCGCCTTCGCGGAATAATCCTGCATCAGGTCGATGAATTTCCCGGCCTTTTCGTCCGACACCGAGCGGTTGATCAGTTCCTGCTCGACGCCGTTCAGCTCCGGAAATTCGGCCAGTACGGTTCTGGCCCCAAGCGTCACCAGAATGTCCGACAGATGCCCGACGGCCGGGTTGGCCGAAATGCCCGAAAAACCGTCCGAGCCGCCACACTTCAGCCCGACGGTGAGCTTACTCAGCGGGGCGGGTTTCCGCCCGGTCTTATTTGCCTCGATCAGCCCCAGGAAGGTTTCCCGGACGGCATTGGTCAGCATGGTATACTCGGTGCCCTCCTGCTGCTCGAACATCAGCAGCGGCTTGTCGAACTTCGGATTGCGCCGACGGATTTCGTCTTCAAGCATCGACATCTGGGTGTGCTGGCAGCCGAGGCTGAGAACCGTCGCCCCGGCCACGTTCGGGTTGTTGATGAACCCGGCGAACAGCCCGCAGAGGGCGGCCGAATCCTGCCGGGTGCCGCCACAGCCCATCTCGTGGGTCAGGAACTTGATGCCGTCGACGTTCGGGAACGGTCGGGGGCGTTTCGGTTCCTGAAGGGGCCGGATGATCGACGGATCGACGAACGGCTCCATCTTCTTCACCTTGTCGAGGTCGCCTACCTTATAAAGCTGAACCAGTTCGTGAACCTGCTCGCGGTACATTTCGGGCTGGGCGTACCCAAGCTCCCGCTCGAAGGCGTCTTTCAGAATCAGGATGTTGCGGTTTTCGCAGAAAACCAGCGGCACCACCAGCCAGTAGTTGGCCGTGCCGACCTGCCCGTCGGAGCGGTGATAGCCCATAAACGTCCGGTTCCGCCATTTCGACACGTCGGGAGGCTGCCACTGGTAAGGCTGTTTTTTGTCGAGCCCGTAGCGGTCGGCGTCGTGCTTCAGATTGAAGGTGGTGATGGGCTCGCCCCGGCGGATGGGCTGCGTCGCCTTGCCGACCAGCACGCCGTACATGATGACCGAGTCGCCGGGCTGGAGATCTTCGGTCACAAATTTATGCTTTACGCCGACACCAATCGGCAACGTATAGCTATCGCCCTCGAAATCAATCTGTTCTCCCGAATTAAAATTCTGGAGGGCCACGATGACGTTATCGGCGGGGTGTACTTTGAGAACTTTATGCTGCATAGACCTTGTGAATGAGGACCCAAATCTGTGAATTATCCTTATAATTGAAAGAAAAAATTTCCGAATCCATACCCGTTCATGCAAGTTTCCGGCAATCTCCTGAATATCTTTGACCGAACCATACGTTCCGGCCGGCTGACGATCGAACAGGGCCGGATTTACCAGGTCGAAGAGTGGGGGCCGGAAGAACCGGGAAAGCCGTATCTGCTGCCGGGTTTTATCGATGCCCACGTCCACATTGAAAGTTCCCTCCTGACTCCCGCCCAGTTTGCCCGCATGGCTGTCGTTCACGGCACCGTCGCCACCGTTTCCGACCCTCACGAAATCGGCAACGTACTGGGCATCGAGGGGGTCGAATACATGATCGAGGACGGAAAACGGGTTCCGTTCAAGTTCTGTTTCGGAGCGCCGTCCTGCGTGCCGGCCACTACCTTCGAAACCGCCGGGGCCGCCATCGGCGTAAAGGATATCCGGCGGCTGCTCGGCCGGAAGGAAATCGGCTATCTGGCCGAAATGATGAACTTTCCGGGGGTCCTGCACGAAGACCCGGACGTTATGGCCAAAATAGCCCTCGCCAAAGCCTTCAATAAACCGGTCGACGGCCACGCGCCCGGCCTGCGGGGCGACGACGCCCAACGCTACATCGATGCCGGAATGGAAACCGACCACGAGTGTTTCACCTACGAGGAAGCGCTGGATAAGGTCCGGCGGGGGATGCACATTCTGATCCGGGAAGGCAGCGCGGCCAAAAACTTCGAGGCCCTGATTCCCCTGCTGTCCGAATTTCCGGGCCGCATCATGTTCTGCTCCGACGACAAACACCCCGACAGCCTGCTCGCCGGCCATATCGACCAGCTGGTCCGCCGGGCGCTGGAAAAAGGTCATGACCGCTTCGACGTGCTGCGGGCGGCCTGTCTCAACCCGGTCCTGCATTACCGCCTGCCGGTGGGCCTCCTGCGCGAGGGCGACCCCGCCGACTTCATCGTGGTGAACTCGCTGGAGGAGTTCGCTGTCCGGCAAACTTATATTAATGGGGAGATGGTAGCCGAAAACGGCGTCTCCCGCATTCCCGACCTCCGCAGCGAACACCTCAACCGGTTTGCCTGTAGCACCAAAAAGCCGGAGGATTTTCGTGCGGGTGCCGACGCGGATTTGCGGACGGCTGATGCGGATTTGCCATCCGAAGCTTCCGAGTCCCGGTTTTCGGATTACAAATCCGAAACAGAGGGGGTCCGGATTGCAAATCCGGACCAGCAGCGCCGGAAGGTGAAGGTCATCGAAGCGCTGGACGGGCAGCTGATCACCCGGCTGCTGGAAGCGGAAGTGCCGGTGGTGAACGGTCATCTGATGAGCGACCCGGCGCAGGATGTGCTGAAGATTGCCGTGGTCAACCGATACCGGGAGGCTCCCCCGGCGGTGGCCTTCATCCGCAACTTCGGCCTTCGGAAAGGGGCCATGGCCTCTTCGGTCGGGCACGATTCGCATAACATCATCGCGGTGGGCTGCAACGATGAAAGCCTCGGCCGGGCGGTCAATCTGGTGATCGGAGCCAAAGGCGGGCTCAGCGCCGTGGGCGGACCGGCCGAAGCCGATGCCTCCCACCTTCTGGCCCTGCCGATCGCCGGTTTGATGACGGATACCGACGGTTACCGCATTGCGGAACAGTATACGGCTATCGACCGCTTCGTCAAGCAGGAGCTTGGCAGTACGCTCACTTCGCCCTTCATGACCCTTTCATTCATGGCCTTGCTGGTCATCCCCTCACTCAAAATCAGTGATTTAGGCCTTTTCGACGGTCAACATTTTGCATTCACCTCCCTGACCGTCTGAATATTACAGAGGTGGTATGCTTGCATACCAGAATACAAATAATCCAATTTTAACAAGTTTTTGTAAAATATTAACCAACCTGTTTTTATTACCAAGTTTTGTTAATAAGTTTACATTCTGTGTACTGAAAGTGTCTTATCATATACTGACTGATCCATCCCTTCTTTCCTATGCCTCGCTACCGCACCCCGTCAGGGATCGACGAAGAACAACTCTGGGACCAGTTCCGGAGTGGCGATGAAGTAGCTTTTGCCCGGCTTTACAAAGAGTATGTGCAGGTGCTGTATCACTACTGCGCCCACTTTACGACCGACCGGGCGCTGATCAAAGACTGTATTCACGATCTGTTTGTCGAATTGTGGAAACACCGGCAAACCATCGGCCAGACCACTTCGGTGCGGTTTTATCTGATGGCCTCGATCAAGCGGAAGCTCGTCCGCCATCTGAACGCCGAGATGAAATTCAGCAGCCAGGACGACGTCGAAAACGATCGCGAATGGCTGCCCGGTTGCGCTCCTTCCTACGAATCGACGCTGATTTCCTTCGAGGAAGACGACTATGTCAACAGCTGTGTCGCTAAAGCCATCGAAAAACTGCCCCGCCGGCAGCGCGAAGCCGTCTACCTGCGGTATTACCAGAACCTGAGCAATGAAGAGATTTCGGCGCTCATGCAGATCAATATCCAGTCGGTGTACAACCTCATTTTTGGGGCGCTGACGAATCTGAAGAAATACATCACCCCCGAAAAAGTGGTCCTGACGGTGGCGTCCCTGTTCACCTTCGTGTTCTAAATACGTTCGGCCTGCTAACCCAAAATCAAACGCAGGGTTCGCTAAGAGTTTTCAACAACTTAGCGGGTCCTGCGTTTAACTTTGCACCATAGCCTGTTTTCGTCCGCTGAACGTTGCCCGGCAACACCCCTGTACCGATGAACACCATTACCACGCCCCTGCCCGAGCGAATGCGCCCCCGTACACTTGATGACGTGATCGGCCAGCAGAAGCTGATCGGGCCGGCAAGCCCCCTTCGTAAAGCCCTGACCGCCAATCGGGTTCCGTCCATGATCCTGTGGGGACCGCCGGGGGTCGGGAAAACCACCCTCGCCCAGCTCATCGCCGAAGCGACCAAACGCCCGTTCTACAGCCTGAGCGCCGTTAGTGCCGGTGTCAAGGACGTTCGGGATGTCCTGAGCCGCCCCTCCGGACTGTTTCCGCCGATCGTCTTCATCGACGAAATTCACCGATTCAACAAAGGGCAGCAGGACGCCCTGCTCGGGGCCGTCGAGAAAGGAACGATCACCCTGATCGGAGCCACCACCGAAAACCCGTCCTTCGAACTGAACTCGGCCCTCCTGTCGCGCTGTCAGGTGTATATTCTCGAAGCACTCGGCGCCGACGAGCTGAAGCAACTCATCGACCATGCGCTGGAGAAAGATAGTTATCTGAAAGAGAAAAAGATCAAAATCGAGTCCTACGAGGCCCTCATGCGGCTTTCGGGGGGCGACGGCCGCAAGCTGCTGAACCTGCTCGAACTGGTGGTGACGTCCCAGCCCGACAACGAGGGTATGGTCATTACCGACGAACTGGTGACCAGCGTGGCCCAGCGGCAGATTGCCCGGTACGACAAATCCGGAGAACAGCATTACGACATTATTTCGGCCTTCATCAAATCCCTGCGGGGCAGCGACCCGAACGCGGCCCTCTACTGGATGGCCCGCATGATCATCGCCGGGGAAGACCCCGAGTTCATCGCCCGCCGGATGATCATCCTGGCGTCGGAGGACATCGGCAACGCCAACCCCACCGCCCTGATTATGGCCAACAACGCCATGCAGGCCGTCAAAACCATCGGTTTTCCCGAATCCCGCATCATCCTTTCGCAAGTGGCGGTGTATCTGGCGACCTCCCCCAAAAGCAACGCCAGCTACACGGCGATCGGAGAAGCCCTCGAACTGGCCGAAAAGACCTCGCACCTGCCCGTACCGCTGCCTCTCCGCAATGCGCCGACCAAGCTCATGAAACAGATCGGCTACGGCAAAAATTACCAGTATGCCCACGATTTCGAGGGAAATTTCGTCCCCCAGAATTTTCTTCCGGAAGAACTTCAGGGCACAAAGCTGTACGAACCGGGTACAAACGCCCGGGAAAACGAGATCCGCAAACAGTTGCAGCGGTGGTGGGGCGACTGGTACGGCTACTGATCTTCCCTCCGGAAAAACAGCGGCAGCCGGTCATTGGCCAGGTTGTAGGTATGAATGGAGCGCAGCAGCACGATGAACAGCACGATGTTGAGAAGCTGTGCGGTCTGCGGAGTGAAGACCTCCGCCACCAGGCGCGCATTCAGTTTGACGGTGGCGAACAGCGCCCACAACCATTTATAAAAATACCGGGGGTGGTCACACTGGGCTTCCCGGAAGAAAAGAAACAGGAAACCCATACACAGGACGACGGCCACCGGCCAGTCGAGTCCCCGGGAAAAGGAGGGCAATACCGTCTGAACGGCGAGAACCAGGCTCATCATCATAATGATCCATTCGGCCAGCGTGGGCCGGCGAAGAAACACTCCCCATACGCGTCTGTTGATCATTCTCCGATTCGTGTGCACCGAATTCATTGGCATTCTCGTGTAACAACACGAATTTACAAAAAATGAATTAAAAGGCATTGATTTGTCTACCGAAGGTTACAAATAACGATCGGAAAGACGAACCCATGCCTTCCATGTCCGGCAAATAGCCATTATTTACCCTGCGTCTCCGAAGAAATGGCGGCCACCGGCACCTTCAGGTACTGATCGAACCAACGGAGGTACCGGTCGAAGCGGTCTTTCTGATAACTCGGCACCGTAATCCCGTGAAACTGACCCGGGTAGATGATAAGCTGCGTCGGAACGCCCAGCGTTTTCAGGGCCTGATACATCTGCTCACTGCCCGCGATCGGAACGTTGAAGTCCTTCTCCCCTCCCATGAACAGCGTCGGCGTTTTGATTTTATCGGCTTTCAGGAACGGGTACGACACCTTCATCCATTTCTCCGGATTTTTCCAGGGCAGGCCGAGTTCGTTCTCATACTGATTCACATACTGATCGGACCCGTACATCGTGATCTGGAGCGAACTGCCGGCTCCGCTGGCGGCCGCTTTGAACCGTGGGTCGGTCGCAATGGTGTAGTTGGTCAGGATGCCGCCGTAACTCCAGCCGCCGATGCCCAGCTTCGCCGGGTCGGCAATGCCGTTGGCGACGAGGTAATCGGCCGCCCCAAGAATGTCCATGACCTCCTTGTTGCCCCATTCTCCGTAGATGGACTTGCAGAAGGCCAGCCCACGGCCGCTGCTGCCCCGGTAATTGACCCCAATGACGGCATAACCGCCCCCGGCCAGCAGCTGCCGCGACAGGTCGAAACCGAAGTTGTCCTGCCCGACCGGCCCGCCGTGAATGAACAGAATGGCCGGAAGCCGCTGTCCGGCCGGCGCGTTGGCGGGTCGGAACAGCAGATTGGACACCTCGGTGCCGTCTTTACTTTTCGAGGTAAACCCCTCCACTTTCGCGAGCGCCAGCGGGGCCAGAAAAGCCTCCTGCACGGTGGTCAGCCGGCGAACGCTGCCGTTCTCCACGGCATAGATCTCCGTCGGCACGGCCGGCTCGCTCATCAGGGTCACCCAGCTCCCGTTCGGGTGGGTCTTGAGGTCGGCGAAGGCGCGGTCGCCCCCGGCCACCCGGCTGAAGGTGCCGGTTGCGGTTTCGTAGGCTCCCACGTAAGTCCGGCGGTCGTCGTCGACCAGCACCGCGATGGATTTTCCGTCGGCCGACCAGCGCGGACTCCGGACCGGGCGGTCGAGCGCGGCCGAGAGCAGGGTCGGTTCACCGCCCGAAACCGGAACGGTTGCCAGAACCGGCTGGTCGTACATGATGAAATTGGCCGGGGTGGTCGAACGCAGGTAGGCGATCTTTTTTCCGTCGGGGCTCCAGACCGGGTTATTGTCACGGCCGGCCCACTGGGTCAGCGGCTTCATGGCCGCCCCGGCGCGGGCGTCGATCAGGTAGAGATCGGTATTCTCGTTGCGGTCGGGGTCGGCGGTGCGGTTGCTGACGAACACGATCTGCCGGCCGTCGGGCGACCAGACCGGCGACTCCTCGTCGAAACGCCCTTTCGTGAGCGTATCGAGCGTTTTTTTGGCGACGTCGAACAGATACAGGTGAGCCGCCCGGCGGTCGAGGTAGCCTTTGATGTCTTCCTTGAAATGGTAGCGGTCGATGACGTAAGGCGTCCGGATTTTGGTCTTGGCCGAGTCGGAATAGTCCTTATCCCGAACGACGAGGGCAATTTTTTTTCCGTCCGGGGCCCATTCATAGCTTTCCAGTTCCCCTTTGAGGCTGGTCAGCTTACTGGCCTCTCCGCCCCGGCGGTCGAGGAGCCAGAGCTGGGGGTCTTTGTCGCCGTTGCGGGCGGCAATGAACGATAGATAGCGGCCGTCGGGACTCCAGCGGGGCATCGATTCGCCCTCGGTGCTGTGCGTCAGCTGCACGGTTTCCTTTCCGTCCCAGCTGACCATCCAGAGGTCCGTGCTGCGTTTGTCTTTTTCGGCGTCGACGGAAGCCTGTCCAAAAGCCACCCACTTGCCGTCGGGCGATACCTGGGGGTCGGAAAGGGACTGGAGACGGGCGATGTCGGTCGTGTTGATGGGGCGTTTGGCCGGAGCCTGCGCCAGCGCAGCCCCTCCCGCCAGAAGCAAAGCAAGGATTGGTTTCATTCAGGGTATTTGGGCGAATTGATAAAGTGTGAAAGAAAAATCTCCACTACTGATACTTTTTAAATACTTCGGACAGAGATTTCTTCTTTCCCTCGTTAAGGTCGGCCAGGCCACGGTCGATTTTCTGTTTCTGATCTTCGGTCAATTCATCCCAAAAATCCTTTTGATGATTCACTTCCCGGGACAACAGGGTAACATATGCCTGGAGAACCGCATCGTCATCGATCAGATCGATCAGGTGGTGAAGGCTCGATTTTAATTCGACGGTACTCATGAAGCTGTTTCTTTCCCCGAATTTAACCATATCCGGGCGTTATGCCAAATCTCCCTGAAATGCAGCAGGCCGCCCCGGATGGGGCGGCCTGCGAAACGTAGGCGGTCGTGCGGCTTATTTCAGTCGGGTTTCGGCGAAATGCTTCATGGCCCGGCTCAGGAACTGCACATACTCCGGGTTGTGATTTCCGTTGTGGGTGGTATACCGCGGATCGTCGACGTACAGCTGCGCCAGCCCCTTGTAGGCTTCGTACAGATTGCCGTTGGCCACCGAGTTGCCCCAGAACAGGCGAATGTGGGCAAAGTGCCGCGCCACCGCGTTCTGAACCTCCTCCTCCGTCGGGTCGCGGTGCATCAGCGAGGCCAGGGTCCGGTTGATGTCGAGACCTTCCTGCCGGGCCTGCGCCCATTGTTCTTTCGTCAGATTCCGGAGTTTGCTCTCCGATTCTTCGACCACTTTGGCGCCGTATTTTTCAACGGCTTCCTGCCGGTAGGCTTCCGCTTGTTCTTTCGGGAAGCCGGCATACAATTCTTCGTCTGTCAACATGGTTTTTTCTCCTTTAATTCTGGAAATGGTGTTGTCAATCGTTTCCAGTAAAGACGAAAGCCGGTCCCGACGATCCTGCAAGGCACTCTTATGACTTTCGAGCGCCCTGATCAGGTTGAAATCGGGGTCCTCCAAAACCCGCCGGATCTCCTCCAGCGAAAAATCCAGCTCCTTGTAAAAGAGAATCTGCTGGAGTCGGAGTAACTCTTTCTCGCCGTAAAGCCGGTACCGGGCTTCCGTACGAATGGATGGTTTCAGGAGGCCGAACCGGTCGTAGTGGTGCAGCGTGCGCACACTGACCCCCGCCAGTTTTGCCAGTTTGTTTACTGAATACGTCCTCATCAGCAAGGATTTACGATTGACGGGGGTAAAGGTAGACTATGACGCAAGGGGAGAGTCAAGAGAAATTTCAAAAAAAAATTTTCAACGGTATCGGTCGGGCTCCTTTCGCAGTTCCGGCGAAGCGAACGGATACGGTAATCTTTTCCGGCAGTACGGTAATTTACGCGTTGCCGCCCCCCGGCCGGCACGGTACTTTTGTCAAACATTCCACAACAACAAATACATAGTGAACGCAGTAAAGGAAAATGTTCTGTGGCTTGCCGTCGAGCAGGCTGGGGTAGCCTGCTGGCGGGAGTTCTGGCTCACTGCCGGCAGGCTACCGGAACTACAGCCGGCCATCCACACCCGGGCCCTGCCCGGCGGTGGGCTGGCGGGCCGTTTCGCCGGACCGGACATTCTGGCCTTCAACCGCTGTCTGGGCCTCGGGCTTCAGCGGGCAGTTGGGGAAGCCGCCCTCGACGCCGTCGAAACGTTTTTCGCGGAAGGCGGCATTCCCCGGTTTTTCGTACCGGTCTTTCCCGGTACTCAGTCCGATGCCTTCAGCACACTGCTCGAATCCCGGGGCTACCTCCGCTACAACCAGTGGGCGATGCTCTATCGGCACGCGGAATGGCCGCTGCCCGAAGCCGAAACCCACCTAACCATCCGAATTGCCGGTGCAGCCGACCAGGATACTTACGCCCGCATCGTCAATACTGCCTTCGACTGGCCGGAAGCCGTCGGCTACTCCTTCGCGGCCTCGCTGGGCCGGGCCGGCTGGCGGCACTACCTCGCCCTGAACGGAGAGGAAGCCGTGGCCGTAGCGGCCCTGTATCAGTGCCACGACGTGGGAGTGATGGCGCTGGGAGCCACGCTGCCCGGCCACCGGAACCTCGGCGCGCAAACCGCCCTCATCCGGCAGCGCATCCGCGACGCCCGGGCTCTGGGCTGCCGGCACCTTTGCGTCGAAACCGCCGAAAACCGCCCGGAAGCGCCTTCGAAAAGCTACCAGAACCTCATCCGGCAGCATTTCATCCCGGCTTACCTCCGACCGAATTATCTCTATCACACCAATCGATAACCTTCCTCCATACCATGAGTAAAAGCAATTCGAGCGTCAACCGCCGGGAAATGGTCGGTTCGCTGCTGTTTGCCTCCGGCGCCATGCTTTCCGAACTGGGCTTTACCCAAAAAGGCCACGCGCTGAAAGAACGGGGCCGCACCCGGCTCGACGGGCTCTCCGACGTTCCGAAAGGGCTGGCCGAAGCCATCCGGTTTCCGCTGATCGAAGCGCTCTACGGCCGGCGCGCCCGGCGCTTCTCGAAAGGGGCCGAAATCCCCGACGGGCCGGTGAAATTCAAGTCGAAACACGCGCCCGAGCCGCTGAGCGATCTGGAGCAGATGCTCGTGCTGGCGGCCGCCACCGGCAATACCGGCTGGCACCACATGATCTACCGCAACGCCAAATACGCTCCGCACCTGGCTAATTACTCGATGGCCGCCGGGGGCCGGACGTTCCCCTCCTCGGCCGGTTTCCACACCACCGAGTTCTTTTTTACCGACGACAAGGGCGTCTACTTCCTGCCGACACGCGACGCTCAATCCCTCGTGAAGAAGGAAAACGGGGACTTCGATCTGAACCACTGGCTTACCGAACATAAAAAGCGAATCGTGAAGCTTCAGAACGGGCGTCTCAACATTCCGGCCAAAGAACCGTTCATGGATGGACATAACACCTGGTGCGTCAACGTTCCCGGAAGTACGCTGCTCATCCCGGTGGCCGACGTAGCCCAGCATATGCTCGGCGCCCTGTGCTTTCTGGTGCAGAACGGGTACTGCATCTACGACGATACGAACAACCGGAAAATAAAAGGCCTTGAGAAATTCAGACACCTGGTCGATATTGAGAACCCGTATCCGCTGAGCTACCTCGAACAACTTTGCCTGACGGAGGCCACCGCCGAAGTGTCCACGGCCTGTTATGCGGGGATGCTGATGCTCCAGGCAACGGGGCTGGGCGGCTGGATGTTCGACGGCATCGACCGGTTCGCCATGCTGGGCGCCGGCGGAGAACCGGGTGTCGGGCTGGGTTTCCACCACCGGAAGGTCGGAGACTCTCCCCTGCCGGACGTCACGGGTCTGCCGGGTATTTTCGAGGCCTTCTGCCCGCCGAACCACAAGGATATGTTCGCGGCCACGCGGGCCATCGTCGAGCGGAAATTCGGCGCCGGCGGGCCATTCCATGCCGGCACCCCCGGACCGTGGAAGGAAAGCCCCCGCATCCGGTCGAGCGCCCGGTTTCACGACGCCGACTTTCAGGAGTGCGTCGGCACGATGGCGCAGTATATTTACGATACGTTCGGGAAGTTCCCGGGTTCGGTGCCGGCGGTATTCTGCCTGACCTATCTCCAGGCCCACCAGCTCGACCTCGACTTCTACGACCATTATTTCAAGGAGGGAAGCTATTTGTATACCCATGCCAACCACAAAAAATGGTGGAACGCCTGACGAAACCGGAACGACCGACATCCGTTACGCCCGATCGAAAGACCTCAATATTGCCTACCAGATCCTGGGGAAAGGCGAAAAGACGGTTTTTCTGATCAACGGCTGGGTGTCCAATCTCGAAGAAGGCTGGCACCTGCCCGGCGTCACCGAATGGCTGACCGAACTCGCCGGTTTTTCGCGGCTGGTTCTCTTCGACAAACGGGGCGTCGGCCTCAGTGACCGGGTCAGCGAACGAAACCTGCCGGGGCTCGACGAGCGGATGGAAGACCTCCGGGCCATCATGGATCGCGAAGGCATCGAAAAAGCCACCCTCCTCGGTTTTTCCGAAGGTGGGCCGATGGCAATCCTCTTCAGCGCCGTCTTCCCCGAGCGGGTCGAGTCCCTGATTCTTTACGGCAGCTATGCCTGCTGGACGCGGCAGCCCGATTATCCGATCGGGCTGCCGCTTTCCGTTCATGAGAAAACGCTGAAAGAGATCGAGCGAAATTGGGGAAAACCGCTCGGCCTGCCGCTGATGGCTCCCAGCGTTGCCGACGACCCGGTGTACCGGAACGCCTGGGCCTCCATGCTCCGGAAAAGCGCCGGACCGCAGGCGGCCCTGCTGCTTTACCGGATGAACCTCGGCATCGACGTCCGGCAGACGCTGCCCAGCCTCCAGGTGCCGGTGCTGATCATTCACCGGTCCGGGGACCGGCTCATTCCGTTGCCGCTGGGCCGATACCTGGCGGACCACATCCCCGGCGCGCGGTTCGAACTCCTCGACGGCATCGACCACCTTCCCTGGCTCGGCCGTTCGGAGGCAGTTCTCCGGCTGATCCGGGAGTTCCTCGGCAGCCCGGGCAGCGCCCCTCCGACCGGCTCCTTCCTCGCCACGGTGCTGGCCTTCCGCCCTGTGGGCCAAAATCAATCTCCCGACTTCATTGAACTTATTTCCCACCAGGGCGGTGAAGCCTTTCGCCGATCGGAGGATACGGTAGTCGGGATTTTCGCGGGGCCGGAGAAAGCCTACCGCTGCCTCCTCGCCATCCAGGAGACCGGTCCGGCTCCGGACACGCTGCGTATGGCGGTGCATACGGGGGTCTGTCGCCGGGAGGACCGGCGGCCGGAAGGCCCCGCCGTCGACCTGGCTGCCGGGCTGCTCGACAGCATGGAGGCCGGGCAGGCCTGGGTGACCAAAGCCGCCCGGAACCTGCTCTCTCCGCTGCTGTTCCGGCTGGAACCGGTCCGGGAGGTGAGCCTGCCGGGGCAGCCGGTGCCGATTCGGGTGTATGCCCGGCCCGTAACCGCCGGGAAAGACCGCTCCTACCAGGAAATCCTGCGGGAAGGCAAGCTGCGGGAGGAAGACATCGCCACCCTGCTGGAAATCCGGAACTACCTGGAAGCCAACTACCTGGCTGACCTGACTCTCGAAAGCATCGGCCGCAGCTTCGGGCTGAACGGCTTCAAACTGAAATACGGCTTCCGCAAATTGTTCGACACGCCGGTGAAGCAGTTCATTCAGGACCTGAGGCTCGAACACGCCTACCAGCTGGTGGCACATACCAGCCTGCCGATCACCGACATTGCCGACCAGACCGGCTACCGGCAGGCCGGTAATTTCACGAAGGCGTTCGGGCGAAAATACGGCCGCAGTCCCGTCGAGGTTCGCAGGGGTGTTCAGGGCTGACCATAGATTTCCTTCAGCAGCCGGGCTTTGAGAATACGGGTCCAGATCGCATAGCCGTCGCGGTTCAGGTGGGTGCCGTCCCACCAGAGCAGGTCCTCGTTCGGCCGGCCCTCCTTCGTCAGAAAATACCGGGTGGTATCGATGAAAAACAGGTGCTGCTGCGTACGGCAATACCGTTCGATCAGCCGGTTGGCCCGCTGCACCTTCGGCCAGACCTCCCA
The DNA here is from genome assembly GCF_003703975.1 of Larkinella soli. Taxonomy (GTDB): domain Bacteria; phylum Bacteroidota; class Bacteroidia; order Cytophagales; family Spirosomataceae; genus Larkinella; species Larkinella soli. The sequence goes on from NZ_QTJY01000002.1 coordinate 557,242, forward strand.
GCGGCTTCGGGTCGGAGTGATGGCGAGGTAGTACAGCGGGGTGTCGGGCAGTCGGTGCCGGATCTGCTCCGCCAGCCGCCGGAAGGCCCCGGCCACCTGCTCGGGCGTTTTGTCGTTAGGGCGGCCCGAAATGTCGTTCGAGCCGGCGAACAGCACGATGGCCTTCGGCCGGTAGGGAAAGATGATGCGGTCGGCGTAGAAACTGACGTCCTGGAGTTTGGCCCCGCCGAACCCGCGCCGGATTACCGGAACCGGGTGCATATCCTCGGCCAGCGAGTTCCAGAACCGGATGCTCGAACTCCCGACGAACAGAACCGCCTGACGGGGTACGGGCGAGCTTCGGTCTTCGGCCTCGAAATCCGCAATTACCGGCTCCCAGACGCCGGGGTCGTCACTTTCCATTTTGGCGTACTCCCGACGGACCCAGAGAAAGCCGAAGGCAGCCGCCAGTACCAGGATTCCGACCAGCATGGTCAGAAGTTTAACCCAAGGTCTTTTCATGTTCGGAAACGATTTTGGTAGGTAGAAAAGGGAGAATGCGGGGGGTGGTTTTCCGGTAAAGCAGGTATTCCTCGTCGAACTGCCGGATCAGGTCTTTTTCTTCGTAATGCATACCGATGAGGAGATAAACCGTCATGGCGAGGGCCAGAAAAACCTGCCCCAGCGTCAGGAAAGGCGTAAACCAGTGGATCATCAGCCAGCCGAGGTAGATCGGATGCCGGACCACCCTGTAGAGCAGGGGCGTCCGAAACTGCGGAGGATGGTCCGTCTCTCCCCGGCCATAATACCAGGCCTGCCGCAGCCCGAACAGGTCGAAATGGTCGATCAGGTAGGTGCTGAACAGACAAATTCCCCAGCCCAGGCCGTAAAGACCCGTCAGCAGCAGGCCCGACACCGTTCCGCGGAGGTCGTAAAGTTCCGGCGAAACCGGCCGCCATAAGCCGACCAGCGCCAGCAGCGAGAGCGAACTCAGCAGAACATAGGTACTGCGTTCGGTGGCCGAAGGAAACCGTCGGCGATACCATTGCTTGAACGTTTGTCTGGCCATGCCGCTATGCTGAAGCCCGAACAGGACCACCAGCAGCAGATCGGTGCCCAGGGCCGCCGGAATCGAAACCGGCTCTCCGGACTGGATGGTCCGGGGCAGCGGCATACCGCCCAGAAACCCGCAATAGACGACCGTGGCTCCCAGCCCGACGCCGTAACACAGGAGCGAATACAGCCAAATCATTCCCTTTTTCATGGATGTGGTTATTGATACCGGCGGCAAAACTACCGGAGAGGGCTGGAAAGGGGCTTAGCCGAAAAGGATTCAAAATGAGCCGAACGGTATTTTCGGGCGATTTAGCAACCGGTAGAAAGGGATTGATTTGTAGCGGGTTATCTTTGCAGATACGTCCTTCCTCCCAAACTCATGACGCTGATCGGTCGTACCGACGTTCTCTCCCGCATCCGGCAGACGCTTGAAAAAAGTCGGGCCGGGGCGCTTCAGGTTCTGTTTGTGGCCGGCCCCTCCGGCATCGGCAAGTCGAGCCTGGTGCGGGAAACGGCGGCTCTGAACCGGCCCCATTACACCGCCGAATACCATTATTTCGAATCGCTCGCTTTCCCCTATGCCCCGCTGATTCATGCCCTGCGGATGATCCGGTCGGATTTCGGCCCGCAGCTCCGGGACCTGCCCCTCCTGACTCACCTCGGCCTGCTGCTGCCTGAACTGAAAACCGGCCGCGTAACCGGTGATAAAAGCACCCTGGCCGATGCCATTCGGGAGGCCTTCTCCGCCGTGGCGACCGAAAAACCCCTGCTGTTGGTGGTAGAGGACGCGCATTGGGCCGATACGGCCACGCTCGACATACTGCCGGCGCTGCTTGAAGGGCTGACGGCCTGCCCCGTCACGCTGGTGTTGACCTACCGCGACGATATGGTCCTGCGGGATCATCCGCTGGTCAGACTGCGGTCGCACCTGCGTCGGCAGCCGTTCTTCAGCGAAATCCGCCTGGGGCCGCTGACCCGGGAAGAAACCGCCCGGCTGATGGACGACCTCCTGCCCGAACCGCCCTCGGCCGCCCTGATCGATCTGATTTTCAACCAGACGCAGGGCCTGCCCTTCTTCGTCGGGGAACTGACCCGGGCGCTGCACCACAACGGCCTGCTGGCCCGGGAAGGAAAGGCACTGCATCTGAAAGAAAACCACCGCATCCCGATCCCGCAGACGATCCGCGACATGGTGGTGCTTCAGGTCGACGGCGTCTCGGAGACGGCCCGGGAAACCCTTGATCTGGCGGCCCTGCTCGGTCCGGAGTTTCCGCTCGAACTGCTCAGCGAACTTTCCGCTGATGACTCCGCCATCGACGAACTGTTCAAAGCCGCCATTCTGGTGGAAAAAGACCCTGAAACCGGCTGTTTCACCCATGCGCTGGTACAGGAAGTGATCCGGCAGGATATTCTCTGGTCGAAGCGGAAGCTCCTGAACCGCCGGATCGCTGCGGCCCTCGACCGCCGGCAGGCTCCACCCGAACAGGTCGGTCAATTCTGGCTGGAAGCCGGGGAAAAAGACAAGGCCCGGCTGGCCTACGCCGAAGCATCGGCCGATTACTGCCGCCTGCACGCCCATGCCGATGCCGCCCGAACGGCCCACCGTGCCCTCGAAAACTGGCCGAAGGGCGAAGATGAACCCCGACGGCTGGGCCTGCTGGAACGGTTCGCGCAATGTTCGCGGATCAGCGGACGGGTGCATGATTCAGTGATGGCCCTGCGCGAAACCCTCGAAAGCCCGCTGATCCGGGAAGACGACCGCAAACGGGGCGAAACGCTTCGGGCGCTGGCGATTTCCTACGCCTTACAGGGCAGCTGGCAGCAGTATAAACAGTGCCGCCGGCAGGCCGCCGAATGCTACGAACGGGTCGGACTACCGGCCGAAGCCGCCCCCGACTGGCACGACCTTGCCATCCGCCACATCGACGATCTGGATTTTGCAGCGGCCCACGAAACCGTCGGCCGGGCCATCGATGCCGCCGTCCGGGCCGGCAAGACCGACCTTCAGGCCAAAGCACTCAGCGTCAAGGGGTATATTTTATCCATTCAGGGACGAAACCGGGAAGGGGAGCAGATCGCCCGCGATGCCGTGGAACTGGCGCTGGCCGGTAACCACATCGAGGCTTCGGCGTATACCTACCGCAAACTGGCCGGAACGCTGGAATATGCTTCCGACTTCACCGGGGCCATCCGGGCCTACCATACCGCCCTCAACTACTGCCGCAGCGTGAATCTGGAGGGCGACGCCCAGTTCTGTATGACCTGTATGTCGTGGATTCTGTTCCGGCTCGGCGACTGGAAGAAGTGTCTGGAAGTGTGCCGGGAATACGGCACCGAACCGGACGTCAACGACGCGTCGAAGGCGCTCGGTCTGCTGATCACCGGCCTGATCCGGGCCTTTCGCGGTGAGACGCGCCCGGCCCGGCGGCTGTTGCTCGACTGTTCGGTTCTGATCGAGAGAGCGAATTTCCACCTCGTCGACCCGCTTTTCCTCTGGGCGATGGCCGTAGTGGAAGAACAGGAGAACCACCGGGAAAAAGCTTACCGGTATTATTTCCGGCTGCTGAAGTTCTGGGAAGAAACCCGCGACGTTCACGACGTGCTGCCGGGCCTGCTGAATGCCATAGCCTTTTTTACCGAGCACGAATACCGGGATGAAGCCCGGCAGACCATCCAGGTGCTGTCGTCCATCGCCAACCTGACCGGCAACGCGGAGGCCCTGGCGGTGTTGTCCTTTGCCCTCGGCGAAATGGCGACCCTGCAGGGTATGTACGGCGAAGCCGACGAGCACTACGGCCAGGCCGTCCGGACCTTTACCGAACTGTCGGTGCCGCTCCAGCAGGCCCTGACGCAATACCGACAGGGCCGGAGCCGGTTTCAGGCGGGCGACCGGGCGGGAGCCGGAGAGGTATTCGCTTCGGCCCTGCAGAACGCCCGGCAGCTGGCCGTCCGACCGCTGGCGGCTACGCTCACAGACTGGATCGGCCGATGTGCTCCAACGGCGTCCGGTCAGGCCGGCCCGTCGACGGCTTCGGAGACAACCCTCGCCCAGACCGGCCTGACCGGACGCCAGGCGGAAATCCTTCAAACGCTCGTCGACGGTCTGTCCAACAAGGAGATAGCCGCCCGGCTGAACCTCAGCACCCGGACCGTCGACATGCACGTCCGTCATATCTTCGACCGCCTGAACTGCCGGACCCGGGCCGAAGCGGTTCGGAGAGCGGTGGAAATGAAGCTGAAGTAAAGGCCGGGGGTGGTCAGACGACCTTCACCATGCCCAGCGCCCGGTTCTGCGCCCACTTGCCGCGGGTGAAATCCGGGAATTTGATCGGGGCGTTACCGGCTTTGATCGACATTTCCGACAGGGGCGTCACCACCGACCAGGTGGCCGCGTCATACACGTCCATGTCGAGCGGGCGGCCGTTGTTGAGGCAGTCGATCAGGCGGTAGACCATCACGAAGTCCATGCCGCCGTGGCCGCCGTTTTCCTCAATCTCCTTTTTCAGCTTCTCCCAGATGGGGTGGCGGTATTTCTCCTTGTAATCCTTCAGGTCGGCCTCCGACAGAAACTCGTGCCCTTTTCCGACGATCGACAGCCGGCTGGGATACCCTTCGTGGTAGGCTTTGGTTCCGGCCAGGGCGTTGATGCGGCTGTAGGGGCGCGGGGTCACGATATCGTGCTGGAGAAGGACGGTCCGGCCTTTGTTCGTGCGGATCAGGCAGTTGTTCATATCCCCGTGGCGGATCGGACCTTTGTAGCCCGCATAGGGATTGTCGGCGGGCAGGGCTTTGCTGGCTTCGGTCAGGCTGGCTTCCAGCGAACTCATCGAGACGAGGTGCTCGAAGCGGTCGCCCCGGAGAATGTCGAGATACTGGGCCACCGGGCCAAGGCCGTGGGTCGGATACAGGTTGCCGTCGCGGGCGATGTTTTCTTTCATGCGCCAGAAGTCGTAGTAGCCTTTCGGGTTGAAGAGGCTGTCGCGCAGGTTATGGATGTAGGCGGCTTCGGCGTAGGTGAGCGTCCCGAATACCTCTTTCTGCACCATGTTCAGAATCCAGAGTTCCTCGTCACCGTAGCAGCAGTTTTCCAGCATCATGCAGTTGCGCTGCGTTTCCTCGGCGGTGTTGACCAGCTTCCAGCACTCGTCGAGGGTCTTGGCGGCCGGCACCTCGATGGCCACGTGTTTGCCCTGCTGCATGGCGTACACGGCCATCGGCACGTGGTCGGCCCAGGGGGTGCAGATCACTACGAGGTCGATGTCGTCGCGTTTGACCATCTCCTTCCACGCATCCGGTTTCCCGGTGTAGACCGCCGGATTCTGGCCTTTCTTTTTCAGCCGTTCCAGGCCGAGGTCGGTCCGCTCCTTCCGGACGTCGCAGATGGCGGTGATGACGGCCTTGTCCGGATACATCGCGTTGAACTGGCCGAGCTGGCCGTAGCCCCGGGAGCCGATGCCGATGAAGGCCACCTTCACCTGTTTGATCGGAGCCACCTTCAGGTCGATGACGGATTTACCCACGGCCGGGGGTGTCGCCAGCAGCCGCTCGTATTCCTCCTGCCAGGCTTCAGGCCGGTTTTTAAATGACAGGCCGGAGAGACCCAGGCCGGCCAGCAGGCCGTTTTTCAGGAAGTTTCGACGATCCTTTCCAAAGTAATTTTTCATAAACGCGGGGGGTTAAGGTTGCTGAATGTGGGAACCCATCGAAGCATATACTTCACGGTAAGCCCGGAGGACCCCATTTATAGTTTGAATATTTTTACTCAGAATATGATTTTTTCACAAAATATAGCCATAAATGTAAATTATCTGAAAAAAGCGGTTGCATACTATTCAAATTTCTACTTTACTTTGTCTTGCGATTTAGTAGAATATAATCGCAGAAATTCCCCGAAATCTTTGTTAACCACCAGCAGAGAAGTCGGGTCAAGGTCCCACGTTTTCATTCAAGACAATGAAAAGCAAGTTTACGTTGTATTCGTCATCCGCCCGGATGGCCCCGGTGGTTGTATCTCATTTCCAATCGGTTGATTCTTTCCCGGTAGGTCTCCTCCGCTGTTGTCGCTGCTGTTGCTGACGCAGCCGGCATCTTTTTTTCCGATCCGACTTTCGGTTTACCTGACCGCACCCCGATAGGCAGGCTCCCCGGGCCTTCCTGAATTTTCGGTGGTTGATGATTCTGTCGGCCCACGGGCCTGCCTATCAGTGTGCCGTCCGGTAATTTACTACGCTCTGAAGCGATAATCGTACCCCTCAAGATAGCACGTTACCCGCTATTTCGGTACGAACCATCCTGATCACTTTTAGAATACTTAATTGATAGAATTTATGTATTTAAGCAGGCGTACCTTCTACTGGCTGACCTTGCTGTTCATCGGATTATCCCCTTCCCTGCTCGCCCAGACCGATTCGCCTACCCTCCTGGGGAAGGTCACGGACCGGAGCGGAGAGGCTCTGCCGGGGGTCAACATCCGCATCAAAGGCACCACCCGCGGCACGACGACCGACTCCGACGGCTCGTTCCGCCTGACGCTTTCCGACCGGAAAACTCCGATCGTTTTCTCCTACATTGGTTATAAAACGCAGGAAATCGCGGTCGGCAACGCGTCGACGCTGGCGATCCAGCTCGACGCCGACCAGCGGCAGCTCAACGAAGTCGTCGTGGTGGGTTACGGCACCCAGGAGCGCAAGAACCTGATCGGCTCCATCGCCAAGATCGACCCGGCCGAAACCCGCGGCATCCCGGCGGGCAGCTTCGACGCCCAGTTGCAGGGCAAGGTGCCGGGCGTCCAGATCAGCTCCAATACCGGCGTTCCGGGCGAAGCGGTCAACATCCGGGTGCGGGGCGCCACCTCCATCAACGCCGATAACGATCCGCTGTATGTCGTCGACGGGGTTTTTATCAACAGCAACAGCCTCCAGACCGTCAGCACCGGCGGGAAGGCCAGCTCACCCATCTCCGACATCAACCCCTCCGACATCGAGAGCATCGAGGTTCTGAAAGACGCCGAAGCCACCGCCCTCTACGGCTCACGGGGCGCCAACGGGGTCATCCTGATCACGACCAAGCGGGGTAGCTACAACCAGAAATCCAAACTGAACTTCAACGTCTCGCACGGCCTCGCCAAAGCCGCCAAACTCTGGGACCTGACCACCGGGCCGCAGCACGCTCAGCTCGTCAACGAATGGTGGATCAATACCGGCAAGGACGACCCCAGCCTGAAACGCACCGAAGCCAACCGCCCCTTCCGGCCGGTTTCGGAAGGCGGACGCGGCCTGCCCGAAGAACAGCAGACCTACGACCGTCTGGGCGAACTGTTCCGGACGGCCCATCTCCAAAATTACGATCTCTCCCTGACGGGCGGCTCCAAATCGACCAAATACTACATCGGCGGGGGCTATAACCGCCAGGAAGCCATCATCCGGCCCATCCGGTTCGAGCGGGCCAGCTTCAAGGTCAACCTCGACCAGCAGGTGAACGACAGGATTCAGGTCGGCGTCAGCAACACCTTCACCCGGACGTTCCGGAACCAGGCCCGGGCGGGCGACGGCCCCGCGGGCGGTTTGCTCCAGGCGGCACTCCACACCCCCACCTACCTCTCGCCCGTCAACGAACAGGGCGTGCCGGTGGGCCGCGCGGGCTTCGACAATCTGACGCTGCTGATCAACAATTACGACGTCAACTCGACCAGCCTCCGCTATATCGGAAATCTCTACGCCGACGTGCAGCTTTCACCGAGCCTGCGCTTCCGCTCCAGCTGGGGGATCGATTACAACAACTACGACGAGTCGGAATACTGGAACAACCTGCTCATCGCGGGCAGTCCGGGCGGTCTGGCCACGTCCAGCATCAGCCAGTTCACGACCTGGCTCAACGAGCAGACGCTCTCCTACCGGAAAAAGATCGGCGGAAACCATACGATCGGCGTCCTGGTCGGGAACACGCTTCAGGCCGACGTCCTGACCCGCACCTACGCCGAAGGCCGGGGCTTCGCCAACAACGCCTTCACGCAGATTTCGTCGGCGGCCACCACGGCGGCCACCCAGAGCTGGTCGAAAAGCACGCTGGCCTCGTTCTTCTCGCGCGTCGACTACAACTACGCCGGTAAATACCTCCTCGACTTCAGCATCCGGGCCGACGGTTCGTCGCGCTTCGGGAGCCGGAACAAGTGGGGCTACTTTCCGGCCGTCGGGGCTGCCTGGCGCATCAAGCAGGAGAATTTCCTGAAAGATGTTCAGGCCATCAGCGACCTGAAACTGCGGGCCAGCGCCGGAACCACCGGGAACCAGAACGGCATCGGCAACTTCGCGGCCCAGGGCCTCTGGACCGGCGGAGCGCCCTACCAGGGCAGCCCGGGCATCGCGCCCCAGCAGCTTTCCAACCCCGACCTCCAGTGGGAACGCACCAACCAGATCAATGCCGGGGTGGACCTGGGGCTGTTCAACGGACGGCTGGGTGTGGAGTTCAACGTCTACCGCAAGGTGACGACCAACGGTCTGCTTCAACTCAACCTGGCCGGAACTACCGGTTTCAGCAGCTACTGGAGCAACGCGGCCGAAATCAGCAACAAGGGCTTCGAGCTGACGATCAACTCCGACAACATCCGGCGCGGTGACTTCACCTGGACCACCAGCTTCAACGTGGCCCAGAACAGGAATAAGATCGAGAAGCTCGCCAACCCGCTCCGCTACGGCAGCCGCGACCTCATCCTCCAGCAGCAGGGTAACCCGCTATATTCCTTCTGGGTATATAAGCAGCTGTACGTCAATCCCGAAACCGGCAACGTGGTGTATGAGGACGTGAACAAAGACGGCAAAATCACGACCGACGACCGGCAGATTCTGGGCAGCATCTGGCCCAAATTCTTCGGCGGGATTACCAACAACTTCACCTACCGGGGCTTCGATCTGGGCGTCTTCTTCGCCTTCCAGTACGGCAACAAGGTTTACAACCACAACAAATTCTTCGGCGAAGGCGGGGGCGCCCGCGATGCGGCCCGGGTTATTCTGGCCAGCAACCTCGCCCGCTGGCAGAAACCCGGCGACGTCACCGACGTGCCCCGGCCGGACGGTGTGAACGTCAACAACTACCGCGACGGCGGCAGCCGCTGGCTGGAAGACGGCTCGTTCCTGCGCCTGCGTTCCCTGAACCTGGGGTACACGATCCCGAAAGCGGTAACGGCCCGGCTGAAGATCGAAACCGTTCGGGTGTATTTCTCGGGCAACAACCTGCTCCTGCTCACCAACTACTCCGGTCTGGACCCCGAATCGAGCGCCAGCAGCGACCAGAACCAGCAGGGCATCGACCTCGGCACACCCCCGCAGCCCCGCAGCTTCCAGTTGGGCCTTAACGTAACGCTTTAAGCAGTAAAATCATGAAGTTGATTCGCCATATCATTCCCGTTTTTGCGCTGACCGCCCTGGTTTCCTGCAAAGACTTTCTGGACGTCAGGCCGCTGGAGTCCATCTCCGACGACCTGACCATCGTCGACAAGGCTTCGGCCGAAACCGCCGTGCGCGGGATTTACAGCGCCCTCGGCAACAGCAGTTATTACGGCACCGGCTTTCAGTCGATCGGTTACCTCTCGGGCGACAACGTCCAGTGGACCGGCTCGCAGTCGCAGGTACAGGAGTTCATCAACCACAAGGTCAACGCCGACAACTCGACCATCGGCGGAGCCTGGACGGCCATCTACCGCACCATCAACCGGGCCAACAACGTCATCGACAAGGTACCGGCGGTGACCGACCCGACCCTGACGCAGGTGTTGAAAGACCAGTATGTGGGGGAAGCCTACTTCCTGCGGGCGCTGTCGTATTTCGACCTGGCCCGGACCTGGGGCGGGGTGCCGCTGATCACCAGACCGACGCTGACACCGTCGGATAATTCGGGCGTCAAACGCAGCACCCAGGCCGAAACCTACGCGCAGGTGCTGAAGGACCTCGATGCCGCCGAACCGCTGCTCCCGCTGACCACCGACCGCTTCCGGGCCACCCGGAAAACCGTCTGGGCGCTGAAATCCCGCTACTACCTCTACCAGAAGAACTGGGTCAAAGCGGAGGAATATGCCGACAAGCTCCTCACCGACGCGACGAACTACAGCCTCCTGAAGCCCTACAGCGCCTTCTTCGCCAACGATGCCCGCGGCACGCGGGAATCGGTTTTCGAAATCTTCTATAACGGGACCACCGAGGTGAACTCCCACCGGGGCCAGTGGCAGCCGCAGACCAACGGCGGCACGCGCCAGTGGGCACCCAACGACGCCTTCGTGGCCCTCGTGAACGACCCGGCCGTGGGCGGCAACCGCAGCACGCTGGTCGCCAAAGACAACCAGAACCGCTGGTACGGCAACCTGTATTACCGCAACCCGGCCTCCGACCCGACCTTCGTCATCCGGACCGCCGAGTTGTACCTGATCCGGGCCGAAGCCCGCGCCCAGCTCGGCAAACTCACCGAAGGGCTGGCCGACCTGAACGCCGTCCGCGACCGGGCCGGACTGACGGCCGCCAAAGCCGCCACCGCAGCCGACCTGCTGCTCGCCATCGAGAACGAACGCCGGATCGAGTTCGCCCTGGAGCCGCACCGCTGGTTCGACCTGGTCCGGACGGGCCGGGCCGCAGCCGTGCTGGGCGTCACCGACCCGAACCGCTACCTCCTGCCGATCCCGGTCGATCAGCTGCTGACGGACAAGTCGCTGGAACAGAATCCGGGGTATTGAAATAACCACCCCCCGGCCCCCTCCTAAAACAGGAGGGGGTGGCTTCGCAGGTTTTTAAATTTAGCGGAGCACTCCCCCTCCTTACCAAGGAGGGGGCCGGGGGGTGGTCCTCACCTTAAAACCGACATCCATGAGCAACATTCCCATCACCGCCACCCTGGCCGAGCGCCGGGAAGCCACGGGCCCCTACGGGACGGCAGTCGCCGGAACGAAAGCCGCCGGGCCGGAACAGCCGGAATGGAACGGCATCGAGAAAGCCGTCTTCCGCGTCGCCTTCCTCTATTTTGTGCTCCAGGCCGTTCCGCTCGACTGGAAGTTCTACCGCGACCTGTTCTCCGTCAACTGGGCGGCCGTTTCCTATGGTGATATTTTTCACCTGACGCGCTACCAGCCCCGGTTTTTCGGAGAAGAGGACACTTTCGCCAACTGGGCGGTTCTACTGGGCATTGCGGTGGTGGGCGCCTTCCTCTGGGGCAGCCGCGACCGCAACCGGAAGAATTACGACACCGCCTGGTACGGGCTGCGGGTCATCCTGCGCTACCGGCTGGCGGTGGCCCTGCTCGGCTACGGTTTTCTGAAACTGTTCCCGGTACTGGCCCCAGAGCCGTCGATCAGTAACCTGAACACCAATTACGGTGACTTCACGGACTGGAAAATCTTCTCGATGAGCCTCGGCATCGTGCCGTCCTACGAATCGTTTCTGGGGCTGGTCGAAATTATCGGTGCGCTGCTCCTGCTGAACCGAAAAACCGCTTCGATCGGCGCGTTTCTGATCCTGTCGTTTCTGGGCAACGTGTTCATGTCGAATCTGGCCTATGAGGGCGGGGAATACGTCTACAGCTTTTACCTGATCACGATGGCGCTGGTGCTGCTGGCCTTCGACGCCCTGCGCATCTACCACCTCCTGACGCTCGAACGCCCGACCGCTCCGAACCGCTTCCGTCCGGTCTTTCAGGGTCGGCTGAAACCGTTGCGGCCGGCGCTGAAGGCGGCTTTCGTGCTGTTCTTCGTCGGTTTTTACGGTTATAAGGTCTACGCCGGTTACCGGGAAGGAACCTACCAGTTTCCGCAGAAACCGGGTCTGGCCGATGCCGCCGGGCTGTATAACGTCAGCGAGTTCCGCATCAACGGGCAGACGCTCCCCTACTCCCTTACCGACCCGGTTCGCTGGCAGGATGTGGTTTTCGAGAAATGGGCCACGATCAGCATCCGTTCCAACCGCCCCGTCACCCTCGACCGCACGAACGTCGAGGTAATTCACCGCAACGATGCCGACCGCAATTACGAGTATGCAGGCTCGGCCGGACGGCAATACTACGCCTACGACATCGACCCGCAGCAGTCGGTGCTGACGCTGGAAAACCGCAACCGAAACCAGCCGGCCGAACGCCTGACGCTCCGGTTCAGCCGCCCGAATCCGAACACGATCATCCTGGAAGGCACCGACGACCGCCGGAACACGATCTATGCGGTATTGCAGAAAACCGACAAGAAATACCTTCTGGACGAAGCCCGGAAAACCGGCCGGCGCAATGGCCTGAAACTGTAACCTTATCCCAACTGATCCGTCATGGCTATTCAAAAACATACGTCCGACGCCCCCGTGCTGGAGTCGGTCCCGGTCGCCGAACCGCAGCCGGCCGTGGAAAGCCGCCCGGCCGAATCCCGGTCCTGGACACCCGCGCAGCGGTTCTGGTTCCGCGTCGCCTTCATCTTCTTTACGGTATTCAGCATACCGACGACGCTCGACTGGTATGCCAACGTCCTGAGCTTCGACTGGCTGCACCTGCACTACCGCGACCTCTACGAAATCGCCCGGTTTTCGCCCAGCCTGCTCCGGTATTTCGGTGTCGAGCGCGGGGGCGGTGGTGAAGGGGGCGGCCGCAGCCCGCTGCTCGGCTACGAAGACTGGTTCGTCCTGCTCGGTATTGCCCTCGTGGGGGCCGTCATCTGGACCGCCCTCGACCGCAAACGCCGGGAATACGACATTCTGTACTACTGGCTCCGGACCATCGTGCGGTATCGGGCCGGAATCGGCATCATCGGCTTCGGCTTCACCAAACTGTTCCCGACGCAGATGCCGTATCCCTCGGAGGGCCTGCTGAACACGGATTTCGGCGATTTCACGGCCCAGAAAATTTTCTGGATGTCGGTCGGGATCGTGCCCTGGTACCAGGTGTTCACCGGTTTCGTCGAGATTCTGGCGGGCGCCATGCTGTTCTTCCGGGGCACGACCACCATCGGTGCGGCTCTTCTTTTCGGGGCGCTGGGCGACATCGTGTTCGTCAACTTCGCCTACGACGGCGGGGTTCACGTCTACAGTTCCTATTTTGTTCTGATGGCGCTGTTCCTGATGATCTACGATGCCCGCCGGGTCTATAACCTCCTGGTTCTGGAGCGGTTCACGGTGCCGATTCACTTCTACCCCGACTTCTCGAAGGGCTGGCTGAAATACCTCCGCATCGGGCTGAAAACCGCCACCATCGCCATTTTTCTGGTCTGGTTCACCTGGCTGGAATACATCAACTTCAATTTCGATCCGTATAAGCAGCCGGCCATGAAAGGCGTTACGGCCCTGCGCGGCCTGTACAACGTAACGGAGTTTCGCCTGAACAACAAAGTGATTCCGTACTCACCGACCGATACCGTGCGCTGGCAGAGCGCGACCTTCGAGAAATGGTCGAGCCTGACCTTCAAAGTCAACAAACCGACCCGGCTCGACCTCTCCAACGGGGGTGGCGCGCCCATGCGCGACCTGAACCGGACGTTCGAGGTGTCGGGCGTCGCGGGCGGCCGGCGGGTGTTTTACTACGACGCCGATACGGTGGATCAGGTGCTGTATCTCCAGGACAAGATCCGGAAGAACAACCGCGCCACCGTCGACGGGAAGGAGATCGCAGCCGGAAATGCCCGGAAAAACCGGGAGAAACCCGAAGCGGACCAATGGATTCCGAAGGTGGCCCTGGCCCGCATCGGCAGTGAGGTGACCCGCATCGACCCGCGCGGTTACACCACCCGCCGGGAGCGCGGCATCGCCGAAGAAACCCGGCCGGTGAAACGCAACCGCATGATCCTGAAATACAGCACCACCGACGGCTCCCGCGTCATCCTGACCGGAGTCGACGAACGGAAGGATTCCATTTATGTCGTCCTGGACCGCGTCAACCGGAAGTACGCGCTTTCGGAGAGCAGCCTCCAGGCCGGGAAGTATTGACCCATGAGCGAAAAAACCACCTTTTCGATTCAGCAATCATTGGGATTGGGTCTGGCGGGTTTTCTGCTGCTGTACACGTTGCAGGCGTGTTATCGAGCCAACGGCGGAGACCTGCCCGACCGGTCCCATACCAACAGGAGCCAGGCCGGGGACACCCTCGGCCACCCCTCCCGCTTCGGCTTCGGCCGACCGGCCACGGCCCGGGAAATTGCCGTTCTGGACATCGATGTCCGGCCCGACGGTCTGGGACTGCCGTCCGGGTCGGGCACGGTGCCGGCCGGGAAGGGACTGTTTTCGGCCCGATGCGCGGCTTGTCATGGGGTCGACGGCACGGGCGGCACCGGCGGGCGGCTGGTCGTCACCGCCTTCACGGCGAAGGAGAAGGCCATCGGCAATTACTGGCCTTACGCCACCACCCTTTTCGACTATATCCGCCGGGCCATGCCCTACAACGCGCCCGGCTCCCTCACCAGTGATGAGGTCTACAGCCTGACCGCTTACCTGCTCCACGCCAATCGCCTGCTCGACTCCACCGCCGTCCTGAATGCCCGATCCCTGCCCAAAGTGGTCATGCCCGCCCGGAAATTTTTCGTCCCCGACGACCGCCGGGGTGGCCCGGAAGTGCGGTAGCTGGTGCATACCACCCCCCGGCCCCCTCCTGTTTTAGGAGGGGGCCGGGGGGTGGTCAGGCCGGGGCAAGCTGTTTGGGATATAGAAAACGAAATCTTAAACCATGGCATTAAATCCCAAAATAAACCGACGTACCCTGCTGGGCGGGGCCGCTACGGCCGCGGTGGCGATTGCACACACCTCGGTGGCGAAGGCCGTTCAGGTCGGTATTTCGGAGAAGGAACTCCGGGCCGACGACCCGACGAAAGCGCCCGGCCCACTGCCCGGCGAGCGCGGCACCCGGTCGCCGTTCGAGAAGGCGGTGAAGAAACCGTCGGATATTTCTTCGCGTACCCCCCTGCAGGACCTGTACGGCATCATCACCCCTTCGGACCTGCATTTTGAGCGCCACCACGCCGGTATACCCGCCCTCGACCCCGCCAAATACGAACTGGTTATTCACGGCATGGTGGACCGCCCGCTGGTGTTTACCCTGGCGGACCTGAAGCGGTTTCCGTCGGTGTCACGCATCTGTTTTCTGGAATGTTCGGGCAACTACCGGGGTCGCGGCACCAACGAAAAGCTGTCTCCGCAGGACATCTGCGGCCTCACCAGCCAGAGCGAGTGGACCGGCGTCATGCTCTCGACCCTCTTCCGGGAAGTGGGCGTCCAGCCCAAAGCCTCCTGGTTTCTGGCCGAAGGTACCGATGCGGCCGTCATGACCCGCAGCGTGCCGGTGGCGAAAGGCTGGGACGACGCCATGATCGTCTACGCCCAGAACGGCGAGGCCCTCCGGCCCGAACAGGGCTACCCCGCCCGGCTGTTTCTGCCCGGCTGGGAAGGCAACGCCAGCGTCAAGTGGCTCCGGCGCATCGAACTGTCCGACCAGCCGTTCATGACGCGGGAGGAAACGTCCAAATACACCGAGCCGATCAAAGACGGCAAAATCCGGCAGTTCAGCTTCACCATCGATGCCCGCTCGATCATCACTTACCCCACCTATCCGGCGCAGGTGCAGAAAGGCTGGATCGAAATCCGGGGCCTCGCCTGGAGCGGCCGGGGGCGGGTTACGAAGGTGGAGGTCAGTACCGACAACGGGAAAAGCTGGCAAACCGCCCGACTGCAGGACCCCGTGCTGGACAAGGCCCATACGCAGTTCCGGCACCTCTGGCCCTGGGACGGCCGGGAAACCGTGATTATGAGCCGCGTGACCGACCAGACCGGCTATGTCCAGCCTACCCTCGCCGAGCTGCTGGCCGCCCGGGGGGAAGACACCGGCGGTTACCACCTGAACCCAATCGCAGCCTGGCGCATCCGCCCCGACGGGCAGGTGTTGTTTCGTCCCGAAAACTGGAAATGAATTTGAAAACCGCGTCTCATACCGATTTTGATGCCGTCGTCGTCGGTTCCGGGCCGAACGGGCTGGCCGCTGCCGTTACGTTGCAGCAGGAGGGCCTGTCGGTGCTGCTGGTGGAGGGGAAAGACACCATCGGCGGGGGGCTGCGGTCGGCGGAGCTGACGCTGCCCGGTTTTGTCCACGACATCTGCTCGGCCATTCATCCGCTCGCCGTCGGATCGCCTTTCCTCCAGTCGCTGCCGCTGGGGGAACACGGCCTCGAATATATTTTCCCGCCCGTGGCGGCCGCCCACCCGCTCGACGACGGCACGGCCGCGGCCCTCTGCCATAATCTGGAGCAAACCGCCTTCCGACTGGGCGCGGACGCCGACGCGTATCGTTCGCTGATCGAGCCGCTGGTCGGGGTCTGGCCCGCCATCGATACCGACGTGCTGGGGCCGCTGACGTTCCCGAAACACCCCATCGACTTTGCCCGGTTTGGGTTGAAAGCCCTGCCTCCGGCTGCGCTGCTGGCCCGGCTTTTCAGGACGAAAGAAGCGCGGGGCCTGTGGGCCGGGATGGCCGCCCACTCCATCCAGCCGCTCTCCAATCTGGCCACCTCCGCCATCGGGCTGGTGCTGATGGTGGCGGCTCACCGGCGTGGGTGGCCCCTTCCAAAAGGCGGCTCTCAGCAGATTTCCAACGCCCTGGCTTCGTACTTCCGGTCGCTGGGCGGGAAGATCGAAACCGGTTTCCACGTCGGAAATCTCGCGCAGCTCCCCTCCGCCCGGGCGGTTCTGTTCGATCTGACGCCCCGGCAACTGCTGGAAATTGCCGGACACCGGTTTTCGTGGGTATACCGCCGGCAGCTGAACCGGTATCGCCACGGCATGGGCGTCTTTAAAATGGATTGGGCGCTGGACGGCCCCGTTCCCTTCACGGCCGAAGCCGCCCGGCAGGCCGGCACGGTTCACCTCGGCAACACGCTGGAAGAGATTGCGGCTTCGGAGCAGGCGACCTGGAACGGCGCCCACCCCGATCGGCCCTTCGTGCTGCTGGCCCAGCAGAGCCTCTTCGACCCGACCCGCGCGCCCGAAGGCAAACACACCCTCTGGGGGTACTGCCATGTTCCGAACGGTTCGCGGGTGGATATGACCGAAGCCATCGAGCGGCAGATCGAGCGGTTTGCACCCGGCTTTCGGGACCGCATTCTGGCCCGGCATACCCTAAATACCGAACAGATGGAGGCCCACAACCCCAACTACATCGGGGGCGACATCAACGGGGGCGTCATCGACCTGGCGCAGCTGTTCACCCGGCCCGCCCTGCGGTGGTCGCCCTACCGGACATCGGCGAAGGGGCTGTATCTCTGTTCCTCCTCCACTCCGCCGGGCGCGGGCGTCCACGGCATGTGCGGCTTCCACGCGGCCCGACAGGCGCTGAAAGACGAGTTCTCAACCGAAATCCAGCTATGAAAAAAGCCCGTTTGACCCTGCTGCTGGCCGTCTGTCTGGCCGCTTTCCGGCTGTCGGCCCAGACCCCGGCCAACCCGCTCTGGCACGAACAGAAGGTAAAGAATTACCTGCCCCACATGACGGTGCCCGAGGTCCGCGAGCTGCTGACCCGGACCGATATGGTCATCATTCCCATCGCGGCTCTCGAACAGCACGGCCTGCACCTGCCCATCGGCACCGACTACCTGAACGGCGTGGAGCGGGCCAAGCTGGTGGCGCAGAAAACCGACGTACTGGTGGCCCCGGTGCTGCTCGTCGGGCAGTCGCCCTACCACATGGAGTTTCCCGGCACCATCTCGCTGTCGGCGGAAACCATCGTGAAGGTGCATCTGGAAGCCGTGCAGTCGCTGCTTCAGCATGGTTTCAAGCGGTTTCTGATCCTGAACGCCCACGGCGGTAACAAGGCCATCTGTACGTATCTCGTCGATCGCATTAACCAGGAAACCGCCGGCATCGCCGTCGAACTGGCCGAAGCCGTAGCCCCCTTCCGGACACCCTCCACCCTGCCGAAGGGCAAAGAGAAAGTCTTCGACCGGCACGCGGGCGTGAGTGAAACCTCGTCGTCGCTCTACCTCATTCCGAATCTGGTCCGGATGGATCAGGCCGAAACTGCCCGCCTGTTCATGCCGAAACATATGGAAGCCATGGTGCCGGAGGTGCTGGACGGCGACCCGACGGCCAACCTGGTCTTTCTGGCGGAGGGGCTGAAGGCCAAACAGACCGGCAAAAAAACGTCGGCGGCCGAGATGTCGACCACCGGCGTCTGGGGCATCGGCGACCTGAAAGCCGCATCGGCCGAGCGGGGCCGCGACGAAGCGGAACGATTTGTGGATGCGGCCGTAAAATTCATCGAAAAATGGAAATCACTTCGTCCCAAAAACTGAGCGGAACGGCCGAAAAAAGTCGCGACTGGTTCTCCTACGGCCCCCTGCTGCTCGGGCCGCTGGTATTTGGGGGACTGGCCTTTTCGGGGCTGGTCCCGCTCGAACACCGGCTGCAGCTGGTGCTGGGCGTGGCCGGCTGGATTATGGTCTGGTGGATTACCGAAGCCGTTCCGATGCCGGTAACGGCTTTTCTGCCGCTGGTGCTGTTTCCGTCGCTGGGCATCCTCGACCTGAACACGACGGCGGCTAACTATACCAACCCGACGGTGCTGCTGTTTCTGTCGGGGTTCATCTTCGCCCTGGCGATGGAGCAGCACCGGCTCCACGTCCGGATTGCGCTACACATCGTCCGGCGGGTCGGCACGGCCAGCCACCGGCTCGTACTGGGCTTCATGACGGCCACGGCCTTCGTCAGCATGTGGGTGAACAACACGGCGGCCGCCCTGCTGATGCTGCCCATCGCCGGCTCGGTGATGACGCTCATGGAAGAAGACTTTTCCCGGCTGGGCGGCCGGCAGGCTTACCGCAACTTTTCAAAAAGTATGCTGCTTGGGCTGGCTTATGCCGCCAGCATCGGAGGTATCGCCACCTCCATCGGCACGCCGACCAACGCGGTGCTGGTCGGGTATCTGCGCGAGCTGTACCGGATCGATCTGTCGTTTTCAGGCTGGTTCATCGTCGGCTTTCCGCTGGCGGTGCTGATGCTGACGGCGGCTTACTTCATTCTGACAAAGCTGCTGTTCCGGGTCAGGATGGAGGCCATCCCGGATGCGTCCGACATCATCGCCCGCAAGATCGAGGCCCTGGGGCCGGTGACCTACCAGGAATACGCCGTCAGTGTGCTGTTCAGCCTGACGGCGGCCGGCTGGATTTTCCGAACGGTGCTGGCCGAATGGCTGGGAGCCGGGTTTCTGAACGATACCATCATCGGAATGTCGGGCGCCCTGCTGCTGTTCATCCTCCCCGACCGCAAGGCCCGCAGCGGGCTGCTGTTCGACTGGACCGCGATGGCGAAGCTGCCCTGGGGCATTCTGTTCATCATCGGCGGCGGGCTGGCCTTAGCCAAAACCCTTGAAAGTTCGGGCCTCATCAAACTGATCGGGGAAACGGTCGCGGCCTCCGGAAGTCACAACCCGTGGTATCTGCTGACGGCGCTCACCGGGGTCACGCTGCTCCTGAAGCTGATCATCGCCAATACCGCCCTGGCCACCGTCGCCCTACCGATGGCGTTCGGAATTGCCGATGCGCTGGGTCTGCCGCCGATCGTGCTGGCGGCTCCCGTCACCTTTGCCGCCAGTTTCGCCTTCGTGCTGCCCATGTCCACCCCGCCCAACGCCATCGTCCTGACCACGGGCCAGGTGACCGTTCGGGACATGATCCGGGCCGGGCTGCCGCTCACCGCAGTCGGCTTCCTGCTGCTGATTGCAGCCGCAAAAATTTACCAATCAATGGTTTAACCCTTTACTAATTAGTCGCTTAACCTCATGGCAACTCAAACCGTAACCCCATCGTCCACCGAAAAGCCGGCCGTTACCCTGCCCGAAGACTGGGCGGTGGTCGGGCTTGGTTTCCTGATCATCGTGCTGGCCCTGACGGGTCTTCAGGTACCGTCGCCGGCGTTCGGCTGGAGCACCGGCGCCGACCTGACCGGCAAGGTGTTTGCAGCCGGCAACCTGACGCTGATCGCTCTCCAGTTCGTGTTCGTTTATGCGGTCGCCCTGCTGGGTGCCCTGCTGACCGGAAAGCCGCTGAGGGCGTTTCTGGCCGGGTTTCCGATCCTCTATCTGCTGACGCTCGTGGCGCTGATTCTGGCGGGCAACAGCCGGGTGAAGACCCTGAATCTCGAAGCCGTGATCTTCAGCCTGTCCATCGGCTTGCTCATCGGCAACCTGTTCCGGCTGCCCGACTGGCTGCGGCCGGCGCTGGCGACGGAGTTGTTCGTCAAGATCGGGCTGGTGCTGCTGGGTGCGGGCGTCATCTTCTCCGACATCCTCAAGGCCGGTTCGCTCGGGCTCATTCAGGCGCTGGTGGTCGTCGTGTCGGTCTGGTATTTTGCCTACTGGATCTGTAAGAAACTGAAGATCGACGACGAGCTGACCATGATGATCTCCAGCGCGGTATCCATCTGCGGGGTGTCGGCGGCCATCGCCACCTCGGGCGCCATTCACGGCGACTCGAAGAAGCTCTCCTACGTCATTTCCCTGGTCCTGATCACGGCCATTCCGATGATGATCGCCATGCCGTATGTGGCGCAGGCCCTGGGCTTATCGCAGGAGGTGACGGGCGCCTGGCTCGGCGGCAGCATCGACACCACCGGGGCCGTGGTGGCTTCCGGCACACTGGTCGGAGAAACCGCATTGAAGATCAGCACCATCGTCAAGTTCGCGCAGAACGTGCTGCTCGGGCTGGCGGCTTTCGCCATCAGCCTCTACTGGACCTACACGAAATCCGCCCCCGGCGGCCAAACCGAAAAACCGACGCTGCGGGTGATCTGGGAGCGGTTTCCGAAATTTGTGATCGGGTTTATAGCCGCTTCGGTGCTGTTCTCCTTTTTCCTCAGCCCGGCCGCCGTCGACAGCGTCAAAGCCGGCCTGAAAAACGTTCAGGGCCTCTGGTTCGCGCTGGCGTTTACAAGCATCGGGCTGGAAACCCGCTTCTCGGACCTCTTCAATCAGGACAGCCGAAAACCGCTGTATGCTTTCCTGACGGCCCAGGCGTTCAACATCCTCATTACGCTGGTAATTGCTTATTCCCTGTTCGGATAGGCTCCGGGTCAGAGGGGGCGAAACGACCAGTTGTGCAGGGTCACTTTTCCCTCTCCGGCATAATTGTTGAAAAACAGGAGGCTGATCCGCCGGGTGGCATTGGAGCCCTGGGAGTAGATTTCGATGTTCTCATCGGGGAATCCGTCTTCGCACTCGTAGGCCGGCTCGTTCATGTCGTCGACAAACACTTTGGTCAGCAGGCCGAGGCTAGGCCGGTTCTGCATCAGAATCCGGACGGTATGTCGCTGCCCGTCGAAGAGAGTGGGCAGGGACCTGCTGGAAATGATTCGGGAGGAGGCATGGCCGATATTGTACAGATTGAACCCCATGGACGCGCTGATTCCGTACGGATTGTACAACGACTCATCCTTCGTAAATAGCCGGATCTGGAGGTAGCCCTCCTGAGTGCCCTGAAACGTAAAGGCGGTTTCGAAGCCGTCCTTTACGTCGAAATTGAAGTTCGACCCGAACTCGGCTTCCTGCCCCGGCCCCTTGTAACCCATTTCGATGGCCGGGCCTTTGGCCTGGACATTTTTTTTAATATCGAAACCGGAAGTTCGGCGGAAATCTTCTACGGTAAACCCGGTTTCCGATACCACGCTGCCCGGGTCTACGGGTGGGTCATCGCGTTTGGACTTGCATTGAGCCAGGAGAAGGACGAAGAGGAGACAATAAAAAGGAGTAAACGTTTTTACCATAGACAAGGTATCTAAGACAGAGTGGATATATCGAACAATGGAATAATATTAGGGAGAAATGCCCGGAGAGACAAGTTAAAATTTCCTTAGAGACAGCGTTTTGGCTGTTTTCCTCCTGAATGGGACACCCTCCGAAACGGTCGGGAAAGCGGCTCGCCGGTACAAAATCCCGGGTGCCCGACGAAGCCACCGAAAAAAATGGTATACTTACCGACTTCCTTACGACGATGGCTTTCTTAGCCGGAAGGAAGTCGAACGAATGCCCTTTCCAAACCCTGTTTTATGATGAAAAAACGTTTTTTAACTCTTTGTTCGCTGGCGGTTTCGCTGCTCAGTCTCGACACCGCCCAGGCCCAGAAGGGCAAACCCCTGTATACTTTCCCAGTCGGCATTCAGGCTTACACTTACCGCAACAGCTTCCCGCGGGGTATCGAGGCCACCCTGGATACCATCAAATCGCTGGGCATCACGGAAATGGAAGGCGGCACCCCGAAGGGCGTCACGACCGAGCAGTTTCTGAAGATGCTGGCCGACCGGAACATCAAACTACCGGCCACCGGCGCGGGCTACGATCAACTCGTCAAGGACCCCATGGACGTGGTGAAGAAGGCGAAGGAACTGGGGGCTACCTACGTCATGTGTGCCTGGATTCCGCATGAAAAGAACAACTTCTCGATGGAGAACGCCAAAAAAGCCGTCGAGGATTTCAACCGCGTCGGAAAAATCCTGAAGGAAAACGGCCTGACGTTCTGTTACCATAATCACGGCTATGAATTCCGCCCGAACGGCGCCGGCAACGGGACGCTGTTCGACTACATCGCCCAGAACACCAACCCCGACTATGTCTCCTTCGAACTGGACATCCTCTGGGCGCAGCATGGCGGGGCAGACCCGGTCGCGCTGCTGAACAAGTACGGCAGCCGCTGGAAACTGATGCACCTGAAAGACCTCAAAAAAGGCGTCAAGGGTGACTACAGCGGAGGCACCCCGCAGGAAAACGACGTGGCCCTCGGCACGGGGCAGATCGATATGCCGGCGGTGCTGAAAGCCGCCAAAAAGGTCGGAATCAGGCATTATTTCATCGAGGACGAAAGCAACCAGGTGAACGTCCAGCTTCCGCAAAGCATCGCCTACCTCAAAAGCCTGCGCGAATAAATCCGGGAACCAGATGCTCCGGCAGACAGGGCCTTCCGCAAGGGAGGCCCTGTTTTTTTCAAAACCTTTTGGATCAACAGTCGCTTGCATTCGAAAAACGGGCGGAAGCCGGGTGGCGGACCGCCCCGGAAGCGGATGACGATAGAAACCATTCAGAGCCAAACCGGACGGAAGGAAAGTCCGGAGGCAAAAGAGACCAGGATCGTGCTGGCCGGGGCCACCGGTCAGTTAGGACGGCATATCGCCGGGTATCTTCGACGGCAGAAAGTCCCGGTAACGGGTCTGGTCCGGAAAGGAAAAACCGGTTCGGAAGTCCGGTGGCTGGAAGCGATGGGCGTCTCCGTCGTCGAAGTCGATTTCAACGACGTGGCCGAACTGACCCGGGCCTGCGCGGGAGCGTCCTGTGTAGTGTCGGCCCTGTCCGGCCTGCGGGAGGTAATCGTGGAAGCGCAGTCGCAGTTGCTGGAAGCGGCCGTCAGTGCCGGGGTTCCCCGGTTTATTCCCTCGGATTTCTGTATCGACTATACCCGTCTGCCCCGGGGATCGAACCGCAATCTGGACCTCCGCCGGGAGTTCTGCGAACGGCTGGAAAAAGCGCCGATTGCCGCTACCTCGGTCCTGAACGGCATGTTCTCCGACCTGCTCACGGGCGAGAGTCCGGTGGTTCTGTTTCCGTTGAAACGGGTTATCTACTGGGGAAACGCCGACCAGCCGATGGATTTCACGACGCTCGACAACACGGCCGCCTTTACGGCCTCGGCCGCCCTCGACCCCTCCAGCCCGCGTTTTCTGCGGATCGCCGGAGAGGTGGCTTCCATGCGCGACATCGCCGGAGCGGCCACGGAAGCGACGGGAAGCCGATTCCACCTGTTCCGGGTGGGGGGCCTCGGGTTGCTGAAAACGCTGATCCGCTTCACGCGCACGGTGTTTCCTCAGAAAAAGGAGGTGTTCCCGGCCTGGCAGGGCATGCAGTACCTGCACAATATGCTGACGGGGCTGCCCAAACTTCACCCGCTCGACAACGGCCGGTATCCCGATATTCAGTGGACCACCATCCGGGAGGTTCTGGCCGGACGGGCGAATGAGCCGGAGCTAAGTCGTGTTAAATAATTGTTAACCTGTATGTTAGGCTGAAGTGACCGCTATTTTTACCGGATCATTCTACCCCCAAACATATGGTAAAGAAACAATGGCTCGCATCCGCCGGCCTGATAACTCTCTGGGTGTCTGCCTGTATAACCGATCACACCGGACCCAACCCGAATCCCGAAAATCCCGGCTCGTTCAAACAGGTAGCCTCCTCCGATCTGGGCAAAACGGCAGCCGCCGAAATTTCGGCCTACGACCCGATCAGCAAACGGCTGTTTACGGTGAACAACGAGTCCGTACCCAAAATCGACATCCACGACCTCTCCGCCCTTCCGACGATCTCCAAACTGGCTCCGATCGACCTTTCGGCCCTGGGCGGTGTCGCCAACAGCGTCGCCGTATCCGGCGGCCGGCTGGCCATCGCGCTGGAAGCCCTCAATAAACAGGACAACGGCCGGGTGCTGGTGTATGATGCCGCTTCACTGGTGAAGGAAAAGGAAATTACGGTCGGCGCCCTGCCCGACATGGTGACCTGGAGCCCCGACGGCCGCTACATCGTCACGGCCAACGAAGGCGAACCCAGCCAGGATTATACCAACGACCCCGTCGGGTCGGTGTCGATCATCGACGTGCAGAACGGGTACAGCGTGAAAACTCTCGATTTCTCCGGCTTTGAAAGCAGCCTGGCGACCCTGACGGCCGGCGGCTTCCGGGTATTCGGGCCGGGAGCCACACTGGCGAAGGACGTGGAACCGGAGTACGTGGCCATCTCGTCCGATTCGCAAAAGGCGTGGGTCACGCTTCAGGAAAACAACGGGATTGCCGAAGTGGACCTGGCGGCCGGTACGATTCAGAAAATCCATCCGCTCGGCACCAAGGATTTCAGCCTTGCCGACAACGCCATCGACCCGACCAACACCGGAAACACCATCAGCTTCGGCACCTGGCCGGTCAAATCGTTTTTCCTCCCCGACGCCATCTCCTATTTCTCCGTCGGCGGAACCGGCTACCTGATTACGGCGGATGAAGGCGACGCGCGGGAATACTCCAAATTTGTGGAGCAGAAGCGGGTCAGTGAACTGAATCTCGATCCCGGTGTCTTCCCGAATGCCGCTACGCTGAAGATGAACGCCAATCTGGGCCGCCTGAACGTCACCCGTACGATCGGCTCCACCGGTTCGGACAGCACGTTCACAGCACTTTACGGCTTCGGCGGCCGGGGTTTCAGCATCTTCAACGCAGCGACGGGCCAGCGCATCTACGAGCCCGGACGGACGCTGGAGGATAAGGTGGTGGCGGCCGGCAAGTATGACGATGGGCGCTCCGACGACAAAGGCGTCGAGCCGGAAGGCGTCACCGTAGGCATCATGAACGGCAAACCCGTCGCCTTCATTGCCCTCGAACGGGCCGACGCCATCGCCATCTACGACCTCAGCAATCCGACCAATCCGCAATTTCTGCAGCTGCTGGCCACCGGCGACGCGCCCGAAGGGGTGCTGTTCGTAGGCTCCGATAAAAGTCCGAACGGAAAGAGTATGCTGGTCGTCAGCAGCGAAGAAGACGGAGAAGTCCGCATCTACCAGCCGGAATAACCGGCCCCCCGGCGACCCGAGCAGACCGACGGAAGTTTGTCCTCCGGACGCAGGAGGGACCCTGGGCAACGGCCCTCACAGGAACCGGTGATTGGACCACCGGGATCCTTCCTGCGTCCGGAGGATAAGGCAGTGGCGGACGCTGGTCAATTTTGTTCTGAGGTCAGAGCAACCGGCCGGGCAGTCGTCGGGCGGTCGGGGACCCAGCGCTCCAGACGGCCGGCTACCAGGGCGGCAAACGGCGCGACCAGCACCACCCCGAATACGTTGAACAGCACGTGGGCATTGGCCAGCTGCCGACCGGCCGGCGCAGGGCCGCTGACTTGTCGAACCAGCTCGGTAAAGGGTTCGATCAGCAGCAGACCAGCGACGATCGACAGCACGTTGAAGAGAAGGTGGAACAGGCCCGTCCGGATGGCGGCCCGGCTGCGGCCGATGGAAGCGACGAGCGTATCGGCGCAGGTGCCCAGTTCCGCCCCCATCATCAGGGCAATGCCGGCCGCCAGCGTCAGCAGGTTCTGACCCGACAGCACTACCGCCATGCCGACGGTGGCCGACGACGACTGGAGCAGCACCGTCACCCCGGCCCCCGTGAGTGCCCCGCGCACCGGATCGGCCAGACCCTTCATCCATTCGACCACCTGCGGAAGGTGCTTCAGGGGCTGGACAGCCTCTTCCATCAGAAACAGACCGAGAAACAGCATCCCGAATCCCAGCAGCACCTGGCCCCACTGGGCGAGCGCTTCCCGCCGGGAGAGAAACATCAGCCCGAAGCCGAGGGCCATCGGCACCCCGGCCCACCGCCCGATGTCGAAGGCGATCAGCTCACTGGAAAAGGTGGTTCCAATGTTGGCACCCAGCACGATGCCGACGGCCTGCCGGAAGGTCAGCGCCCGGGTGTTGACCAGAGCGATGGTCATGATGATGACGGCGGAAGAAGAATCGAGCAGGGTCGTCACGACCACGCCCGTCAGGATGCCGGTCATGATATTGCGGGTAAATTTCCTGAGCCAGCCCTGGAGTTTATCCCCCGAAATGGCCCGCAGACCCTCGGACAGATAATTCAGCGCAAACAGGAACAGGACCAGCCCCGACAGCAGGAGCAGCCCGATCTGCAGATAAGCCATAAGCGGATAATCAATGATTTATCCGAAGTTACGGCCCTGGCCCTGCGAGGCCGTTTCCGAATCCGTTATGGAATTGTTAAGATTTCGGGGGAGCGATCATTTAAAATAACCCCACACTTCCCGGCCTTCCGTTCCCTCCGGCACGGCTTTGGAAATGATGATGGGAACGGTGATCTCTTTCAGCAGGGTCCGGTCGGCCA
The DNA here is from genome assembly GCF_003703975.1 of Larkinella soli. Classification (GTDB taxonomy): domain Bacteria; phylum Bacteroidota; class Bacteroidia; order Cytophagales; family Spirosomataceae; genus Larkinella; species Larkinella soli. The sequence goes on from NZ_QTJY01000002.1 coordinate 584,178, forward strand.
GGCGCCCGGCGGGAAGCTGGTTCACCGGCTGATAAGGCGCCCGGTTTTCGGCCGTATTGGTCAGGGTAAAGGCCACCGGCAGGGCATATTTTCCGGCATAGCCGGGAGGCAGATCGGGCATCTTCTTCAGAGCCTGCTTCACCTCGGCCTCGAACCCGTAGCCGCCGTTGTCCGGACTCAGCAGGGTAACGTTCTGCACGCGCCCCCGGTCGTCGACCTCGAAACCGGCATACACGCGGCCGTATACCCGCTCGTTCCAGGCCCGGGTCGGGTATTTGATCCGGGTTCGCAGAACCTGCTGAAACAGAGGGTCCGTCGTTAGGGAGGGCCGGCTGTTCAGCTCCCCGGCGGTCAGGTTGTCGTACTCCTTCACCATCTGAATCAGGTCTTCGACCCGCAATTTTTCGCCCTGTAGGCCGGCGCCGATCTTTCCGGAGGGGTCAGCCAGAACGTCCAGCGCCGACCGACGGGTCAGCAGGACCGGTTCGGGAGCGGCATTGCCTTTCCGGATCGAATAAAATGTCTGGGTTTCGAAATAGCCTTTGAACTCTTCCTCCTTATCGTAGCCGTTCTGTTCATATTTGGCCTTCAGCTGTCGTTTGTAGTTTCGGAGCAGTTGGGTATTGCCGTCGTACAGCACTTCAAAATAGGTGCTGGCCCTGCCGCCGGCTTTGGTGGGGAGCCGGACAAACTTCAGCCCGCCGACGGTGAAGCCCTCCGGCAGCGAACGCTCCACCGTCGTGGTCTGGTCCAGCTTGTAGGCCAGTTCCCCTTTCACGACGTTATAGGCCAGCGTGCAGATGTAATCCCGGCCGCCCAGCCGGACCTTGCCGGGCTGCCAGACCGGAAACGTCAGATACTCGCTGCCGAGGTAAATCATCAGGTTATGCAGGGGCGTCGGGTTCGGGCCGGACGTCTGGTAGGCATACACGTGACAGGTGGTGATCACCCGGCCTCTCGAATCCTGCGAAATCTCGCACTGCCCGACGGCCAGATGCGAAAGAAGCAGGAAGGTGCTCAACAGGTGGATTGCTCTTTTCATCTCTATGGACCCCTTTGGTGAACCCGGTATGGAACAGGCTTCAGAATCAGGCTATAAGTAACTGAAAGCCGTGGAGAAATGCAACTTCTATCCCGCTTAGTACCATTTTAACGCGGAAGCGGAAAACACGGGGCGAACCACCCGGCCGGGGCCGCTTGCTCAGATTTAACCGGCGGGCTTAACCTTCGGCTCCTATTTCTCTTTTATAGAAAGTGCTGAATCATGCTTCATTAGATCGGAAAGGCACAGAAGCCGACCGGACACCGGCTTTCTTTCCAACCGTATTTCGGTACGCAAACCTGAAACACATATCATGAAAAGTAACTGGAAAATCACGCTCCTTCCCCTGTTGGCCCTCTCCTGTGGCGGGCCGGATTCCGGAAACCCCGCCGATGTAGCCGGCACCGGCCAGGTGGAAGGTCTCGGCCGCTACGTCTCGGGTACCTTTCTTCTGACCGAGGACGTAAAATACGACAAGGCCTGCAACTACTTCGATGAGCAGTTCGTGCGGGAAATGTTCGAGGTCGAGGCCACTACCGCCATCACCACCGAAGACAACCAGACCAACTGCGCCTTTATCTGGGACAATAAGAAACAGTTGGTGATTTCAACCACCAACCGCAGTTCCTTTCAATCCATCTATCACGCCGAATACTATTTCGACAGCCTGTATCAGCCGACGGCGCTGGCGCAGCGCAGACGAGGCAGACAGGACACGCAGTTCGGCCAGTATACCGAAGACCGCACCGCCGAAGGACCGACCGCGGGCATGACCAATCAGAACGTGAGCGGCCAGGGAATCGACTCGTCGGCCGTCAACGACTCGTCGGACACCTACAACTACAACAGCCGGAATGCCAGACAGAGCGTGGCCGACATTCCGACCGTCTCGAATGCCATCGGCCGGGCGATTCCCGACATCGGCGACAAGGCCCTCTGGGACGACCGGAAGCGGACCCTGCACGTGCTGGCGCTCAACAACGTCTTTCACATCACGGTCAACCATAGCCCCGCCGTGGCGGCCGACCTGAACTACGCCCGCCGGCTGGCCCTGGTGCTGATCGACAAAATGCGGGACGAAGCGAAAGGCGGTATGACCACCCCGCCGGACGTGCCGATCTACTGACGGCTTTCCCGGCAAACCGGATCAATCAACGAACCCCGTCCAGGTCTCGGAGAGAGCCGTACGGGGTTCGTTTTTATGGCCGTTAGCTAACTCATATTTACCATTCTTTATCTTTTCTCCGGTAAATGGTTTACTGAATACAACCTCTTCCGGAAAAGGCCGGACCGCTCCTGAACCGTTCCTTTGAAAAAAAGGAAGGATGTTTCATCTATCGTCTGAACTATGTCCAATATACCAACCGCAAAGGGAACCCGCCCGGGTTCCGGGGAACTGCTTAACCTTTTGGGGAAATCCCATACGGCTTTTGATTCGGAACCGGATATTGCCATACCGGGTAAAGCGATACAGGATCTGATCTGCTTTTCGCACCTTCGCTGGAACTTCGTCTACCAGCGTCCACAGCATTTGTTGAGCCGCGCCAGCCGCCACTGGCGCGTCTGGTTCTGGGAAGAACCGGTCCACGACCAGGCCGAATACCTCGAAGTCAGACCCGCCGGCCCCCGGCTTACGGTGCTGGTCCCGCATCTGCCGGCCGATACCTCCGAAGAAAAGGCGGAGACCCTCCAGCGCAGGTGGCTCCATGAACTGACGGCCGGCGAAGGGATTACGGACTTCATTGCCTGGTACTACACCCCGATGGCGATGTCGTTCACCTCCGACCTCACACCCCGGCTGACGCTGTACGACTGCATGGACGAACTATCGGCCTTCCGGGGCGCTTCGCCGGGGCTTCGGAGCCGGGAACGACAACTCATGGAACAGGCCGATCTGGTGTTTACCGGCGGTTACAGCCTGTACGAAGCCCGGCAGCATCAGCATTCGGACATTCATCCTTTTCCCAGCGGCATCGACGTTCCGCATTTCGGTCGGGCCCGCGCCGGTCTGCCCGACCCGCCGGATCAGCAGGCCCTGGCCGGACCGCGGATCGGCTTCTGCGGGGTGATCGACGAGCGCGTGAACCTCGGCTTGCTGGAACAGATCGCCCGGCACCGGCCCGACTGGCAGTTCATCCTGCTCGGACCGGTTGTAAAGATCGACCCCGCCACCCTTCCCCAGGCGCCGAATCTGCACTACCTGGGCATGAAGTCCTACGAGGAATTACCGGCTTATTTCAGCAACTGGCAGGCCGCCATTCTGCCGTTCGCCCTCAACGAGGCTACCCGGTTTATCAGTCCGACCAAAACGCCTGAATATCTGGCCGCCGGACTGCCCGTCGTATCCACCCCAATCCGGGATGTGGTCCATACCTACGGCGGCCAGGGGCCGGTCTGGATCGCCGATACGGCCCGAACCTATATTCAATCCATTCAGGAAGCCCTCCAGTTCGGCCCGTCGCTCGACTGGGCGGACGTGGACGACCAGCTGAAGGAAAAATGCTGGCACCGGATTTGGAACAGTATGCATGCATTAATGGATCATCAACTCCGGACCATTTCGTCAGGGAATCCCTCCGGCTTAACCATAACACAGGCATGAGCAATCCGGTACTGACAGAACGTTCGGGTCGAGTTTCGAGCGAACCGCCCGCCCTCTGGGGAGGCATCGAATGCACCGTCAACCGCGTCGGGAACACCTACCAGGATCAGTTGATGCGGAACGGGCATCACCACCGTCCGGATGATCTGACCAAAGTGGCCGGGCTGGGCCTGAAAACCCTGCGCTATCCCATCCTCTGGGAACGGACCGCGCCCGATCATCCCGACCGGCCCGACTGGCGCTGGGCCGATGAGCGGCTGGGAATCCTGCGCGAACTGGGCGTCCAGCCGATTGCGGGCCTGGTCCATCACGGCTGCGGGCCCCGCTACGCCACCTTCGAAAACCCGGAATTCGAACGTCAGCTGCCGCGTTACGCCCGCAGCGTGGCCGAGCGCTATCCGTGGATCGACGCCTATACCCCCATGAACGAACCGCTGACGACCGCCCGCTTCTCCGGCCTGTACGGACACTGGTATCCGCATGAGCGAACGACGGGCGGCTTTGTACGGCTCCTGCTGCGGCAGTGCCGGACCACGGTGCTGGCCATGCGGGAAATCCGGGAGGTGAGGCCGGATGCGAAGCTGATTCAGACCGAAGATCTGGGCCAGACCCACAGCAGCCCGAAGCTTCGATATCAGGCCGAGTGGGAAAACCACCGGCGCTGGCTAACCTGGGACCTGCTCTGCGGTAAAGTAACGCCCGGCCACCCCCTGTGGAACTTTATGCTCAGGGCCGGCGGGTCGGAACGGGAGTTATGGTTTCTGGTCGAAAACCCCTGCCCCCCTTCGCTCCTCGGCATCAATCACTATATTACCAGCGAACGGTATCTCGACGACGACATCCACTCCTATCCTGCTCATCTTCATGGCAGTAATGGGCGTCACCGGTATGTCGATACGGAAGTGGTCAGGGCCGCGCCTTCCCGGCGGGTCGGCCTGGGCGGGCTGCTCCGTCAGGCCTGGGAACGCTATCGTATCCCAATTGCCGTTACGGAAGCCCATCTGGGCTGTACGGTCGATGAGCAGATGCGGTGGCTGATGGACATCTGGAACCAGGCACAGACGGCCCGGCGTACGGGGGCCGACATCCAGGCCGTCACGGTCTGGGCCCTGCTGGGATCCTACGACTGGCACTGTCTGCTCACCCGGGAGGAGGGATACTACGAACCGGGGGCGTTCGACGTCAGCAGCGGTGAACTGCGGGCCACCCCTCTGGCCGAACTGGTCCGCCGTCTGGCGCTGGGTCAACCCGTCGGTACGCTGGTGCCCGAGGGGCCCGGCTGGTGGCAGGAGGTTCCGGAACTGACCGGAGGCTGAACCCGAAAAGACCGGCCATCGGGACGGGACGGCCTCCTGAATCCGGTCATTCGGGCGAATTCATGGGCCGCTCCTGCCGGGTCGCCACATTGTCCCAGTTGATTTTGAAGATCCGGATCAGGTTGTGGTAATCACGCAGCCGGGAAGGTTTGACCAGATACATATTGGCTCCAAGACTCAGACACCGGGCCACCTCGTCCGAGAAATCGGAGGAAGTCAGCATGATCGTCGGCGTATTTACCGTTTGGGGAAGGGCCCGGATTTCCACCAGTGCTTCAACACCATTGAGAACCGGCATATTGATATCCAGGAAAATAAACGATGGAACCACCGGAGATGATTTCAGGGCGTCGAGGAGTTCCTGTCCATTTCGAAATACCGTAATCTGACTATCGGGATAGTGCTGTTTTATGATATTTTCGAAGATTTCAATGTCCTCTTCATCATCTTCCGCCAGGTAGATCTGATAGGGTAAAGTCATCGAAATGCGAGTAGGAAAAGTTTTACATAAACGTCTGATCAAATATAATTATAAGACAGTAATTTCCATCAGACCGCTGCAATCTATTTATTTTTTTCGGAACCTTAAAATTCTTATAACCTTCTGTATTCAGAACGACCATTCCGTTCGCTTTAATCGGCATCAGGTCAGTCTTTTTCCTTTGAAAAATGAAAAACCGGCAGTCGGGAAACCCGAGAGCCGGCTATGGGACCGCCTGCAGAAACGCCAGCAGATCCCGGAGGTCGTGGCCGGTTAGCCGGCTTTCCAGGCCGTCGGGCATGAGCGAATTCCGGATCATACCATATTCCCGGATCTCCTTTCGCGGGACGGTCACGAAGCCGTCGGCCTGCGTATAAAGCTCGACCGTTTTTTCCCCAATGTCGATCTGACGGCCCTGAATTTCCCTTCCGTCGACCAGGCGGACATACCAGCCCTGCCACTCGGGGGAAATCTCACCCGAAGGGCGCAGGATCGAACGCACCAGCTGGAGCCGCGATTTGGACCGGCCCACCTGGCTCAGGTCGGGTCCGAGGTCGCCCCCGCGGCCCATCACCCGGTGGCAGGCCGAGCAGGTGGCCTCAACCGAAAAAAACACCCGCCGGCCGCGCTCCGCGTTTCCTCCTTCTGCCAGAACCCTCTCCCATCCGGCCAGATTCTGCGGACGGGACGACCCTTTCCGGCCTGCCGGGCTGCCGAGGGCCAGCTCCAGTTGCTCCCTCAGCGCGGCATCCTTTGCGGCCGCAGCTACGAGACCGGGCGTCATCAGGGGCCGGAACCGGGCAGGCGTCAGACGGGTGCGAAGGTACCGGGCCGCTTCGATCCGAAGATCGGAGAATGCCTCCCGGAGCAGGGGGGCAATTTCCCGGACGGCGTCTACGGGCTGGCCGGCCAGCGCCAGCAGGGCCTCCGCCCGCACCGCTTCCGAGCCGCCCGGACGCCCGGCCACCCGCAACAAACTTCTGCCGACCCGCCCGTCGGGAATACCGGCCAGGGTCCGGATCGCTTCCAGACGCAGGGCCGGGTCATTACTTTGTTCCAGCAGGCCGAGAAGCAGCTCCACCTGTTCTTCCGGTTTAGGCAGAAACCGGATCGCCAGCGCCCGGATCGGAGCCGGTCGGGCGGCATCGGCCACCAGGGCTTCGATGAAACGGGGAGGCAGCGACCGTTTGATGGATTTGGACAGAGCTTCCGTACGGTTTCGGTAGGCGGTTTGGTAGGCCGGCATCAGGTGCGCTACGGTTTCCAGATAGGTTTCAAACAGCCCGGCCGTCAGGGGGCCGGCCGTGAGGGCCGAATCCAGGCAGGGCCGGAGCGATTCCATGCCCGTCTGCCCGATCCACTGTAGCGCCTGCCGGCGTATGTGGGGGTCGGCGTCCCGAAGCAGCCGCCGGGCCAGCGGTTCCGGCGACTGACCGGAGCGCCGTAGGGCCAGAAGCGCTCCCAGCCGGACTTCGGCCCGCTTGTCGGACGTGGCCCTCGCTACCTCCGGGTGAAAGACCGGCCGGGCCAGCGCCACCACCGCAGCATGCCGGACAAACGGATCATCGGCAGTCAGCGCGCTGACCAGCATACCGGTATCGCCGGGCAACCGGGCGGCAAACAGGCTGTCCAGGCGACCGTCGGCAGGCTCCTTCGGCCGGGAGTGGGGCCGACCGGCTGGAACCCCCTTACGGGCCGTCAGTTTCCAGATGCGGCCCCGGCCGTGATTGGGGTAATCCCGCAGAACCCAGTCCGTGATGTAGACGGCCCCGGTCTGGTCGGCGGCAAAGGCGACCGGCCGGAAATTTCCATCGCCTTCCGCCACGACCTCATAGGTTCCGGTCACGGACGCACCCTTCGGCACGGTCCTGATCCGCACCAGGCGGCTTTCCTCCCAGACCGAACACAGCCACTGCCCGCCATAGTCCGGGGGCAGGGCGGTTCCGTCGGCATTCAGCAGGCCCGTCGGAGCTTCTCCCAGCCCGACGGCGTAGGGCAGCGTTCCCGGCAGTTCACCGTTCCAGGCCAGATACGGATGAATCCCGCTTCCTCCATACAGCGACTGGTAACCATAGTCGCCACCTTGCACGACGTGGACCATCCGGTTCGGCCCGCGGCTGTCGGGATCGTTATCGATGGCCAGAAGCCGCCCCCGGGAGTCGAACTTCAGATCGACCGGGTTCCAGAAGCCGGTCGCGACCTCCTCCAGCGCCGATCCGTCGGGCCGCGCCCGGACGATGTTGCCCCCATCGCCGTACCCCCCGAGCGACGAACCATCCGTGCCTTTCAGTTCCCAGGCCGCCCCGCCGGTATTCCCCCGGGAGACGTACATCCATCCGTCCGGGGAGAACGTGATGCCGAGCAGAGCCGCATGGGCGTAGACGGTCGCCGGCTTTACCAGCTCCAGCACTTTCTTCTTCTCTTCACAGACCCCGTCTTCGTCGCGATCGAACAGGACCCAGACGGCTTTGGAGGTGACGGCATAGAGGGTACCGTCGGGAGAGAAAGCCAGATTCAGGCCCTCCTTCAGGCCGTCGGCAAACACGGTGATGCGGTCGGGCCGGCCGTCCCGATCCTCATCGGTCATGCGTTTGATTTGGTCGCTGTCCGGCCCCTGGTAGCCGGAAGGGCGCAGGTGGGTATGGGATTCCAGGACGAAAAGGCGGTTTTGCCGGTCGACGGCGATACCGATCGGGGTGACGATGTCGGGGTTTTCCGCAAAAAGGGTCAGTTCAAGCCGGTCGTCGAGAAGCCGGGGCATACCGGCCGGGGCGACCACCGGCCCGGACCCGGCCATGAAGGAACACAGGCCGGCGACCAGCAGCCCGGCCGGCACCGGCAGGCGGCCGCTGAACCATGCGTAAAATTGGGAAAGGCAGCGCATCCGGACGGCTATCGTTCGTATTTCTTAAACAGGTCATAGGCCCTTCGCAAATCGCTCTCGAGGGTGGTGCGGTCGAGGGGCGGGGCCATTTCCACCACCAGATAGCCGGTGTACCCGTGCTGAAGCATCCGCTCCACGACTCCGGCATTGTCCGTCACGCCCTGCCCGAAGCGGACTACCTTATGAACGCCCATCCGCTCGGTATCCTTCAGGTCGATGTGCAGAATGCGGGAATGAAACCGGTCGATCACCTGAAACAGATCGACCCCCGCGCCGTTGAAGTGGGCATTGTCCATGCACATCCCGACCCTGGGCGACGGAACGGCACTGAAAACCCGGTCGTAATCGTCCAGGTTCTCCAGATTGTTATTGGCGTGGTTCTCAAGCAAGACAAGCATATCCATCTCCTCGGCCGCCGGGACCAGCTCCTTCACTACGTTGATGACCGCATCCAGCCCTCCCTCGGAGCCCCGGCCCGCTCCCGTGAACTTGACCCGCCGGCAGCCCAGCCGGCGGGCCGCTTCCATGTTCCAGAGTTTATGGGTGACGTCTTTGACGATGTTACCCCCGGCTCCGAAAGACGTTCCCTGTACACAAACCGGAGTCAGGCCGTGTCGCCGGCAGCGTTCCCTGATGCTCCGGATGCCCTCCGGCGTCAGGTTCCGGGCATACCAGCAGTTGAATTCCACGTTTCGGAATGGAAGGCGGGGAAGGATCTCGAAGGCATATTGAAAATCCTCGTCTCCGAAACCGTCGCAGGTGATGGTGGCGATGGCCAGCTCTACTCCTTTCGGTTTGGCGGTCAGGATCGGCAGGCCGCCGGCCATCATCCCGGCAGAACGAAGAAAATCGCGTCGATTGATCCCGGAGTCCATGTGGGAAAGACAAATAATCTAAGTTTTCCTAAAGTAAATGATCTTTTTTAAATCCTCCCGCCAAATCCCTCCTATTTCATTTAAGGGTTTACGCCTACCTTTGCCCCCATCATGGCCGCTTCGAAGAAAGATCTGGGTAAAGCTCCCGTTCCCTCCCTGTTCTTTTATTTTTATCTGCCGACGCTGGTCAGTATGGTGTCGGTTTCGGCCCATCAGCTGATCAACGGCATCATCCTGGGTCGTCAGGTGGGCAAGGAAGCGATTGCCGCCGTGGGCCTGTATGCACCCATCCTGCTGATTTTCATCTCGTTTCTACTGGCCTTCATGATCGGGGGCGGCATCACGTTTTCAAAAAGCAGCGGGGCGGGCGATGTTGAACAGGCCCGGCGGGTGTTCCGATTTTCGACGACGGCGGTGCTGACGGCCGGCGGGCTGGTGGCCCTTGGGGCGCCCTGGCTGGCCGAACCGGTCGCCCGGTTCGTGGCCGGGACGGAATCCGGGCCGATCTTCCGGTTCACCACCCAGTATCTGTTCTGGAATTTTCTGTTTCTGCCGGTGCTGTTTCTGCGGCTGCTCTGGGGAGCCTTCATTACGAACGACAACGCCCCATCGGTCAACCGGAACGTTACGTTTTATGCCTCAATGCTGAACATCCTGCTGGATGTACTGCTGGTAGTGGTTTTTCCGTTCGGCATTGCCGGCGCGGCCGTTGCCACCGGCCTTTCCCTGCTGGCCGCGGTGGCCTACCAATACCGCCACATCCGGAAATCGCAGGGCGTACTGACCTTCGACCACTGGCGGTTTACGCTCCGGCTGCCCGAATGGCGCCGGTTTTTCCGGCTGGGCTTTCCCTCGTTTACCTCCGAGCTGGTGCTTTCGGCCGGGCTGCTGCTGCTGAACCGGAGCCTGCTGCCCTACGGCGTTTCGGCGCTCTCGGCCTTCGGGCTGGTCAACTATCTCAACAATATTTTTCTCCGGTTTTTTACGGCTTCGATGATGTCGGTTCAGCCGATCATCGGGTTCAATATCGGCGCCCGTCAGCCCGGGCGGGTCCGGGAGGTTCTGGGGTTCTCCCTCCTGTTCACCCTGGCGCTCGGGGCGGTGTTTTATGGTCTGGGATTCGCGTTTCCGCAGGTTCTGATCAGCCTCGTGACGAGCAATGAGTCGGTGGGTTTCAGGACGGAAGCGGAGCAGGCGATCCGGTACGGCTTTCTGCTGTATCTGGTGGCCGGGCCGAACTACATCCTGACGATGTATATGCAGTGCATCGGCCGGTTTGCCCTGTCGATTGCCATCAGCGCCCTGAAGGGGCTGGGGTTCGTCGGCCTGTTTCTCCTGCTGCTTCCCGAGTATTTCGGCCTGCACCTGAACGGCGTCTGGCTAAGCCGCCCCCTGGCCGAGCTGGCGACGCTGACCGTCATCGGGGGCTATACCCTGAGCCAAAAAATGCGGTATTACAGCCGGGAAGCCATTTTACGTTAACCTAACCCGGTATGAAAACATCATGACGCCGACCCTGAAGGAAGTACCACCCAGGAAACTGATCGGCCTATGGCTGGAGATGAGTCTGGGTAACGACCGGACGCCCGAACTCTGGCGGAACTTCATGCCGCGTCGCCGGGAAATCGGTAATTCCCTGACTACGGACCTGATCTCGATGCAGGTCTATGAACCCGGTTTCGACATCCGGAATCTGACGATGGACACCCGTTTCCGGAAATGGGCGGCCGTGGAAGTCTCCGATTTTGAGGTCGTTCCGGAGGGAATGGAGACGTTCGAGCTGCCGGGCGGCTTATACGCGGTTTTTCCCCACCGCGGGGCCGCCCAGACCGGACCGGCAGCCTTCCGGTATATTTTCGGCACCTGGCTGCCGGCTTCCGGCTTTGTTCCGGACGACCGGCCTCAGTTTGAGCTGCTGGGTGAGAAATACAAAAACAACGACCCCGAGTCGGAGGAGGAGATCTGGATACCCGTCCGGCCGAAACCCGGCCGTTGATCCCTTTCCCCGCGCCCCCTCTCGTTCGGAACCTTCAGGCCGTGGCGGCTCAGCAAAAACGGTTGTCCATCCGCCCTAACACCCAGGAGGTTTTTCTTCCTGACTGCCGTTCAATCAAAAACTGGCGGTCAGGAAAGGAAATCTGCTCCGGATTGTCGTATATTTGACACATCAATTAAATAAAACACCCATGCTGCCTTTCTCCCTCGACGATTCGATCGGCTATACCTTCAATACGGTGGCCAACCTGCTGAAACGGGAACTGAACGAAGCGTTCAGGCAGGCCGGCATCGACATCCTGGCAGAACAGTGGGCGTTGCTTTTCAGGCTCCGCGAACAACCGGGCATGAACCAGCAGGAGCTGGCGCAGTCCGTTTCCCGCGACAACGCCAGCGTAACCCGTTCGCTGCTCGTACTGGAAAAGAAGCGGCTCGTCGAACGGCGGCAGTCCGACGCCGACCGGCGAAACCGGTATCTGTATCTGACGTCGGAAGGAGAACAGCTTCTCCCCCAGTTGATTCAGTGTGCCCAACAAGTGCTTCAGAAAGCCCTTCACGGGATTTCCGACCGGGAAATCGACTTCCTGAACGGGCTGGTCCGGCAAATGATCGTTAACCTGACGAAGTAAATTTTTTGACGTATTATTTGACATATCAATTATATAAACCATCTGATCTATGAACCGTTCCACGCTTGCCCGAATCCATGCCGCTGCCGCGCTGACGGCCTTTGGACTGATTACCGTGTTTTTCATCAGTACGTTCGTAGCCGAGGTCTCCGGCCGGGCTTCCTGGATCATTGCCGTGAAGAAAGGAATCTTTTACGGGATGTGGGCCATGCCGCTGCTGATGCCCGCTGCCGGCTGGACCGGATTCCGGCTGGCCGGAAAATCGCAGCACCCGATCATCCTCCGCAAGCGCAGCCGGCTGCGGTGGATTGTCGCCAACGGGTTGCTCCTGCTCGGGCTGGCGGTATTTCTGTATGGGAAAGCCGCCCATAACCAGTTGGATACGGTTTTCCTGGGTGCCCAGCTGCTGGAATCAGGACTGGGCGCCACCAATCTTTTCCTGCTGGGGGCCATGATCCGGGATGGCCTCCGGCTCCGGCCGAAAGCGGGCAAAAAGGAGCCCGGCCCCCGAAAGGGCCGGGCGATCCATCCCGTTTAACGGTTTTATCCGGTCGATAAGCAGGTCCGTGGGCCTGCTTATTCGCTTTTCGCCGATTCGTTGATCGACGTTTCGGCAATCCGGGTCAGTAAGGAGTCCGTTTTTTTCTCTTCCTCGAGCGTTTGCTCCAGCAGTTTGGCGGCTTCGGGGAAGCCCAGTACGCCGGCCAGAGTCCGCAGGGTTCCATAGGAAGCGATTTCGTAATGCTCCACCTTTTGGGCAGCCGCAATCAGGGCTACGTCGCGGGTCAGGCTCCCGTCCTTGGTGTCTTCGATCAGCTCGTGGGCTTCCTCGATCAGCCCTTCCATAGCTTCGCACTTTTTGGCCGATGCCTTCTCGCCGAGGGCCTCGAAAACCTGCTCCAGCCGCCCGACCTGGTTTTCCGTTTCGGTCAGGTGCTGCTCGAAGGCCGTCCGCAATTGCTGCGAAGTGGCGGATTTGCCCATCTTCGCGAGTTCTTTGGTCAGGTGCTTTTCGGCCCAGTAGATGTCTTTCAAACCATCGACAAACAATTCCTTCAATTCGCTTTCGTTGCTGGTTTCCTTTGATTTTGCCATGATTAATTGAATTAGGTTTTCATGAAGTTTAACCGGGTCGGGCATTTTTTGTTTCCGATGACCCCGTTTTCCGACGGTCGGGAAACCGTGGGATTTCACTGCCTATTTGTCCTGACCCGGTCAGGGAACTCCGGCCTGCCTATCAAAAGAGGGTTTGCATGAGCGTTTCCGACGGCTCATCGGAATCGGCAATATCAGACATCAAAAGAAATCAGAACCGTACCTGCCGTAACGGGCCCGGCTGCCGGCTCAAGGAAGTTGCCGGCTCGATCAGGTTCTATAAAAAGTGCAGCGCTATCGGATGGAAAATTAAGTAAAAATGCCGTCTTTTGCCATCCATTCGGTAAGAGAGGGAGTTTCCCTTATCTGCCGTACCAGTAAGATAGATGTTGGAGGACAGGCCCGGCCGGTATCGGCCGGGTTTTGTTTCGGGAGGGAACAAAGCGGTCTCCGGAGAGCAACTCCGGCTATTAAGCAGACAAAAAAGCCTGCCCAAAGCAGGCAGGTCGTTTGAAAAGAGTCACCGGGGCGATCAGAGAACCGCCTGGTCTTGTCGGTGGGTATTCAGCAGCGATCGGGTCAGGTCGGTCAGGGTGCCCGGAAAAAAGGGTTTTTCCAGGAAGGCATCCGCCAGCGCCGTCGAACCGTCGCGTTTGAAGGGAGTGAGTTCGGCTGAGATGACGAGAACCGGAACCTGCCCGTCGTAGTGTTTTCTTAACGATTCGACAATGATTCTCCCGGATGCGTCGGGCAGGGTCAGATCGGATACGATCAGATCCGGCCGGTCTTCGGCCAGTTGACTTTCGGCCAGCCTCAGCGAACCGGCCAGACTCACTTCATAGCCGGCTTTTTCCAGGTAGACCTTGAGCATTCGCTGCTGAAGGGGGTCATCTTCTACTAAAAGTACAGATTGTCTCATTTCGGTAGTATTGCACAGATTCACCGGAATCGAGCAAAAACTGTGCGATTCCGGCCCCGATTCGCCAGATGTGATTTTCCGGTAATCAAAACAAAACCCGGCCAAAGCCGGCCGGGTTGTTTTCCCTTTCTTATACTCCCAAAAGAAGAGCAGGAAGGTAGGCTCAGCCTACAGGTACTGAAGGATCGCACCCAACACCATTACCCTTCCTTTCCGGAAACCAACGATTGGATCATCGTCTGTTCAGACGGCTGCCGTTCGTTCTCCCGCTGCCCGTCCGTGCTCTCCATCCGGTCGAACAGGTAAAAAGTAACCATTCCGCCGACTACCATTCCGACGATGGCCGACAGCGGTTCGGCCATCGATTCGTGGACGTTTTCACGCCACCAGGACCACGCCATCAGGATATCCCTCATGACGAAACTGATAAGAATAAAGGACAGAGAATTCAATGGTTTAAGCATAACCGGAACAACCCCTTGCATTGGTTCGTATCTGCACTAACCAGTTTGGAAACAAAGCGGATCGATTCCTGATGAAGTGGGAAAAAATTTGAGTAATCGGCATAATTATTTTCCCATTCCCTACGGTCCTTTATAGTTGTATGGATACCGGCCGGCGGGCCCAGTACCACCGGATGGCGTTGAAGACCCGGTTCATATCCTTCAACCGCGTCGGCTTGACGAAATAAGTGGTCGCGCCCAGTTCATGACACCGTACCACGTCTCTCCCGTAATCGGAGGAGGTCAGCATGAAGATCGGCGTGTGGCGGGTTTTTGGCCCGGCCCGAAGCTTTTCCAGCGTTTCGAAACCGGACATGATCGGCATGTTGATATCCAGCAGGATCAGATCGGGCCCACGCAGGGTGCCGGCCACGGCATCCAGCAGCGCCTGACCATTCGGAAAGGTCCTGATGGCGGTACGGGGAAACAGACGTTGGAGAAATACAGAATACAGACCGGCATCTTCCTCATCGTCGTCGGCGAGAAAGATTTGTAGTGGTTCGACCATGGTTCTCTGTTCATTGAGCCGGAAAAGCGGAATACAATTTTGATTCCATTTCCAACGCATTTTTCAAAAAAATTTGATAAACCGGATTCAATTGAGCGCGTGGGGCTTGAGCTGGAGCGACACCGTCCCGATCCGGCGCCGTGATACCGCCAGAACCTGCCCTCCCTTCAGCTGGATCTCCATGCGGGTGCTGGAGATCGGATGGACGGAGTCGACATAAGTCGGATTAACGAGCGCCCCCTTGCTGATCCGGACAAAACTGGTCAGCTAATGCTGCCAGAGCCGCAGGGTTCGGGCGGATAAGGCCTGGCTGCCGTCCTCGAAATGGAAGCAGCAGTAATTTCCCTTCGCTTCGATCCACCGGATCTCCGCAAGAGAAATGAAATAGGGAATGGAAGGTAATTTTACGAACTCAGGGTATTTGTTCTTCATAGGATAAGGATTAAAGGTGCCAATTATCGGACAAAGTAATGAAGTAATCCCGAAACGTTTCGGTGACTGGACCAACAAAACAACATAGAACCGCATCGCCTGAGAAGGCGAAAGGGGAAAATAACCGGCTTCCTCAATGGTCCGCTATTCCAGTGCGGGTGTTTTGGCAGACATTTGCTCCCACGTCAGTTTAAAGCCGGCCATCATCAGACGAAAGGCTTCGAACCGGGAGGGTTTGACGAAGTACGAGCTTACGCCCAGGCGGTAACTTCGCTCAATGTCCACTTCGTAATCGGAAGACGAAAGGATAAATGTGGGGGTGTGGAGGGTAAGGGGATGGGAACGGATCACGGCCAGAGCCTCGAAACCGTCCATGCGCGGCATATTGATATCCAGAAAGATAAATGTCGGGAGCGGAGATGCGTCAAAGAGCGCATCGGTCAGTGCCTTCCCATCCGGAAAAATACTGATTCGGCAGTCCGGGAATAATTCCTTAACGATACGCTCGAAAAAAATGGCGTCATCCTCATCGTCCTCGGCCAGAAAAAAATGTACGGGGGAGTGCATGGCTTTCGGGTATTAGGTTTGGGAACGAATGGGAATTTAAAAACTTTTTTTAGGAATTATCCAAGCAACAGCGGAAAATTTTTCATATAAAAAAGTCGGAGATTCCGCAGGGTGCCGGGCGGAGTTAATTTGACCTCCGCAGGGAAGCCCGGAACCCCCGCAGGGAGTAGTAAATCCGGCGGATGGAAACCTGATTACCGAGGCTGGGGAGGAGAACGTCAGATCCAGTGGCGCCGGCCTGAAAGCCTAATTTTTCGGGGAAGTCTCCGTCTCCCGCACCGCACGGGGCGGCTCCGCCGGGTTTTCCAGCCGCCGTAACCGCACCCGGAGCTGGGTAATCCAGAAACCAAGCAGGGTAAAACCGACGAAAGCCGGTCGGATGATCCGTTTGATGGAGCCGTCGGCGTCGTAACTGTTGAAACCGGGATTGCCGCCGTTGCCCGGATGGAGCGAATCGGTCAGCCGGGGAAGGATGATGATCAGCGGAATAAACACCGCAAAGGCAAAGATGTTGTAGACCGCGGAGAGCCGGGCCCGGCGCAGTTCGTCGTCGAAGGAAGCCCGCAGAACGAAGTAGGCCAGGTACATCAGCATCCCCACCGCCACGCCGTTCGTTTTGGGATCGTTGGGCCATAAGGCTCCCCAGGCAAAATAGGCCCAGACCGAACCGGTCAGACAGCCGAGTATGCCGAAAAGGAGGGCGGTATTGGCAAATTCGACTGCCATAAAATCATCGTCGGCGCGGCCTTTCCGCAGATACCGGATCGAAAAGAAGGCCGAAGAAAGCAGCATGACGATCATGGCAATCCACAAAGGCGGATGAAAGAAGGTGTTCCTGATCGTCTCGTGCAGGATCGGGAGCCGGGGAACCGGACTCATCAGGCCCGCAACGATCACATAGGCCAGGATAAGGACGGTCAGGATCTTCCACCAGTGTTTGCGCATGAGTCTCCGGCGATTTTGGGGTCAAAGGTAGGGTTCATTTTCCAAAGATATACTCAATGCCGTCTTCAAAGGAAGGGACCGCCGTGCCCATGTGTTCCAGTTGTTCATACACCCAGAACCGAACCGCAGCGTGCTGTTGCAGCCGCCGACCGAAAGCCGCCACGGTCTCCCGCTGATCTCCGGCCAGTTCCTGCTCGCCGACGCTTAAAAAGAGCCGGTATTCCGACCGGGCCGGATCCGGGCCGCCGGCGGCTTCCAGCGCCTTTTGCAGATAACCGTCATGATACCACAGGGAAGGGCTGGCCGCTACAAAATGGCTGAACACCGGCCCGGAATCGATTTGCCTGAGCAAGGCATACAAAGTGAAAAAACCGCCGAACGAATGCCCCATCAGGGTCCGGTTGCGCCCATCGGTCCGATACCGCCGGTCGATTTCCGGAATCAGTTCGTTTTTGATAAAGTCGTAAAACTTCTCCCCTCCCCCGCCGGACGGCAGACTATCCGACGGCAGGGCCGCCGGGTAGGTGTAGTCCCGGACCCGGAGCGAATCCATCCGGTACGCATCCCGGTAGCCGATCCCGACGACGATAGGCTCCGTCCGCAGCTTTTTCTTCCGGGCCAGGCGGGTGACGGAATAACTGATCGGGTCGAAATAGGCGTTGCCGTCGAGATGATAAACGACGGGGTAGCGCTGCTCCG
Source organism: Larkinella soli (assembly GCF_003703975.1). Classification (GTDB taxonomy): domain Bacteria; phylum Bacteroidota; class Bacteroidia; order Cytophagales; family Spirosomataceae; genus Larkinella; species Larkinella soli. Next base: position 601,670 of record NZ_QTJY01000002.1, read on the forward strand.
GTTTTTTCCGGTAACCGGTCGGAAGCCGGACAAACAGACTGAAGGTGTCCTTTACGCTGCCGGAGGGGTACCGGAATTCGGGCACGGACTCTTCGTCATCCCCGTCTGGGGGGGCGGCCCGGTCGACGAGTGCCGTCAGGTGGAGGCAGTAATGGTGGGGAGGGATGTTCCACTGTCCGAGGCTGTTTTTCCGGTAAAAACTGCGGGACGAGCCGCCCAGCCTGACCTCGTAGTAGATCGGGGAATCGGCGGGGGTGTTGCTCTCGGGAATGAACTCGACAGCCACCACAAAATCGCCTTTCAGAACAATTTTATGGGCCGTCAGGTCAAACTTCAGCCAGCCTTCGCGAATCGGATGCCGTTGCAGGATGCTTTTTTCCACGATTCTTTCACCCGGGCGGTCGTCTTCCAGGCGGTAAAAGTTGATCCGGAAACTGGCGCTGTCCCTGCGTCCGGCGTTGATATGGAGATTCACGGAGGTGATCCGGGCGGTGCGGTTTCCGAGCCGGATGGCCTGTGCAATCTCGAAAACGTCTGATTTGGAGAACATTCCGTCCGTAAAATGGAGGAGCAGGTTCCGCTTGCGGATCCCGAATTTCTGTTCCACCGGTCGGGTGCCGCTGACTTTAATTTCGTCGAGGGCAATGACCCGCTGCGCCAGCCGGACGGTCAGGGGCTGCCCGGCGGTCAATGCGGCCACCGGGACTTTCCATTCGTGATGGCCGACCAGGGAGAACGTCAGCGTATCGGCCGGGCCGGCGTTCCGAAGACGGATGGAGAAGGTGCCGTTGGGCAGCGATACCGTCCCCTCATTCTTCCTTTTGATACCGATATTGACGTACGGGAGCGGCTTCCGGGTGGCGGAGTCCAGAACGGTGCCGCTCACCATCTGCTGGCAGTGGCCCGGAAAACCGGAAGCGAGGAGTTGGAGAAGGAACAGAAAAGGCAGGCAGCGGGTCATTCCCAAAGGTATTCATATCTGCCGGATGCCGGGCCGGGTTAATATTTTTTAACAAACCGGCGGAGTGTCGTCGCTTCCACTCCCACCGATTCCGGGCCGCTGCCTAACCATCCCAAACAATATAGCCCCGGCACCGTCAATACCCTGGTGCAGCCGGGGTTCTTTCCCGAAAAAAGAATCCGATAAAAACCACCTTCCTATGCCGTTACTGATGCTTGCCCTCCTGCTGGCCGATCTTCTGTCCGTTGCCTATCCGTTTGTGGCTTATTATCTCTGGCGGGAATGGGATCGGTTCCGGGATACCCCATCCGATGATTATGCCCAGCGGTGTTTATGGGGAGCGATCGTCCTTCTGCTCTTCATAGTTCTGGGAAAATTCCTGATCCGGACCCTCCTGAGCAAAAACCGTAAAGGGGAAGACGATCCCCATCGGTTCAGCAGTGATCAGCAGGATACCCTCGAACGTCCGGACGGCAGTTCGATTCATATCGAGTATTTCGGTAAAGCCGACGGACAGCCGATTATCTTCGTGCATGGATGGAATGCGACCCTCCAGGAATGGTATTACCAGCGCAACCATTTTGAGAAGCAGTACCGGCTGATCCTGATCGATTTGCCCGGCCTGGGCAAATCCACGCGCCCGGCCAACAAGGATTTTTCACTGGACAACCTGGCGGCCGCCCTCCAGGCCGTGATCGAACGAACGGGGGTCAGAGAGCCGATCCTGTGGGGGCACAGTATCGGCGGAATGACGATCCTGACGCTGCTGGCGCAACGGATCGGTGGGCCTCAAAGCGGTATCAAAGGGGTGATTCTGGAGCATACGACGTATACCAACCCCGTTCGGACGATTCTGCTGGACCGGCTGATGACGGCCATTCAAAAACCGATTCTGGAGCCGCTGTGTTGGCTGATGATCATCCTCTCCCCCATCCTCTGGATCTCCCGCTGGATGAGTTATCTCAATGGCAACTCGCTGGTGATGACCCGGCTGCTGACCTTTACCGGCACGCAGACGTCCGGGCAGCTCGACTTTGTCACCCTGCTCTCCACCCTGGCACCTCCCGCCGTCACCGCACGGGGCGTTTTGGGAATGTTCCGGTATGACGTGACGGAGGCCCTTCCCAAAATTACGGTTCCGGTTCTGATCCTGGCCGCCAATAAAGACCGGCTGACCAAACCGGTCGCCAGCCGGTTCATGGACCAACACCTGCCCAACTCCAGACTGGTTACGGTGGCGCCGGGAGGACATCAGGGGCTGGTCGAAAGGCACCGGGAAGTGAATGAGGCTGCCGAACAGTTCATCCGAAGCCTGAAATGACGGCGAAATCCGCCCTAAAGCCCTTGTTTTTAAGGAAGATCTAACCTTAAGTGGTTGTTTTGGAAAGCGTTTTTGCCCTTCCGGGCGGTTTTGGCATCCTGTTGACCACCCCCCAGCCCCCTCCTTGCTAAGGAGGGGGTGGCTCCGCAGGGCTTGAATCGGGCAGCGCTCTCCCCCTCCTTAGCAAGGAGGGGGCTGGGGGGTGGTCTGCCGTATGAATGGGGGAGAAAGAAGTGTTACGACTTGGGAACGTCCGGTGGTCAGGCCGCCGGTCTTCCGCTTTTCTGAAAGGGGTTGGCTTCGACGTCGAACGCGCAGAGCTGGGTCAGGGTCTCCCGGATGGCCGTCAGGTTCATCGGTTTGAGCAGAAAGGAGCAGGCGCCTAATCGGTAGCTTTCCTGCTCGGATTCGGAGTCGACCCGGTTCGTCATCATCACGACCGGAACCGATTGCCACTCGGGCAGCATTTTCAGCCGACGGAGCGTTTGAAATCCGTCCATCCGGGGCATATCGATGTCCAGCACGATCAGCCGGGGCCTGTTCCCTTCAGCCGGAACCGATGATTCGATTTCGTCGATCAGGTCCTGACCGTCGGTGAAGAACCGAATCGGAATCTGGGGAAAGGACCGGCCGGCAACCTGACGGATCAGGAAAAGGTAATCCGCCGAGTCATCAACGAAAAAAATCAGTGGTGGTACCGTCATCGACTGGGATGGAAACATTACTATATCAAACGATATCCGGGGCCGGAATCAGTTGATTTCCGCATTTTATGAGGGAATGGTCTCTTCGAACCGCACCTCGAACCGGGTTCCCTTTTCGGCCTCACTTTCAACGGTTAAGGTGGCTCCCAGCAGCACACAAAGCCGCCTGACGATCGACAGGCCGATGCCCTCGCCCCCGGACCGGCCGGGCAGGCTCCCCGTGGCGGAATCGGCAGGCAGCTGCCCCCGGAGCTGACGAACCAGAGACTCCGACAAACCCGGTCCGGTGTCGGTAACGCTGAACTGCCAGCCGGTATCCAGCCGCTGCCAGGCCAGCGTCACTCCCCCGGTCTGCGTGTATTTCAGGGCGTTCAGCAGCAGGTTCTGGGCGATTCGCCGGACCTGCAACGGATCACTTTCTATTTCCAGGTCGGACGGCCCCGCGGCCTGAAGCGACAGCCCGCGTTCCTGAGCCATGGCCTGCGCGCCGGCTGCCAGGTCTTCCAGCAGCAGGGCGGGATTGAAGCGGCTGAGATGCAGGATTTCCTGCCCCGCTTCCAGACGGGCCAGATCCAGCAGATTGGTCATCAACTGGGTCATCATCTGAATATTACGACGAATCATCTGAAGCATCTGGCTGCGTTCGGCTTCACTGCCGGCCAGTCCCAGCAGCTGGGTTGCGGAGGCAATCACCCCCACGTGCCCCCGTAAATCATGCGAGGCCGACCGCAGCACTTCGCCCCGCTCCTGCAGTGAATTGCGCAGCTCAGCCAGCGTATGGGCGCTCCGGCTCGCCTGCTCAAGCTCCGCCAGCCAGTACTGCTGCTGGGTCTGGGCCTGTTTGAGATCGGTAATATCCAGCCCCGTCAGCACCAGCCCGTCATCCTGGCGGGTGACGGCCACCGCCAGCCAGCGCTCCTGACCGCCAGAATTCAGTCGTTTCTCCTCGTAGCGGGCCTGCCGCGAATGATAGACCTCCCGCAGATCATCCAGCGTCTTTTCGTCCCAGAGCATCGTACTTAAGCGCTCCGCCGACTGGCCCAGTAACCGGTTCAGGGGCAGATCGAAGAATTCGGCCAGCTTCTGGTTTCCGACCGCCAGTGTGAAGTCAATGATCCGATCGGGGTCGTCTTCGGCGTGGACGGTTTTGAGCAGGCCGATGGAGGCCGGTGACGCATCCAGAACGGCCTGGATGTTTACGGCGGTATCCCGGATGCGGTCCTGCGCCCGCACCTGTTCGGTGATGTCCCAGTCGATACCCAGCACCCGCCCTGGGGCTCCGGTGTCATCCGGCAACACCACCCCCTTGATTCTGAGGACTCTTACACCGCCATTAACGCGAATTCGCAGGGTTTCCTCCAAGGGACCGGGCCCCTCCCGAAGCCGCGCCTGGATCCGCCGGGCCACCTCCCGGTCCGATTCCAGGGCGAAGGCCTCGTAGATCTCCGGCGTGATCACTGCGTCGGCTTCCAGTCCAAACAGCTGGTACATGCCTTCCGACCAGGAAAACCGTCCGTCCGTCCGGTCGTATTCCCAGCTTCCGGTTCGGGCGAGCGTTTCGGTCTGCTGCTGGAGGATCAGGTTCTTGAGGGCTTCGGCCTGTTCGGCCCGTTTCCGCTCGGTGATGTCCCGGGCGATGGTGGAAACGCCGATCACCTGCCCTTCGGCGTTTCGGACCGGCGACAGCACGATTTCCAGCACGATCTGGCGGCCCCCTTTGTTGACCCGAACCGTATCGAACCGCTCCACCTTCCGGGAGTGTTTGATCTTGTCGATGTCGCCCAGCACTTCGGCCAGGTCCGCAGGCAGCGTCAGCATCGTCAGCGGCTGACCGACGGCTTCCGCTGCCGTGTAGCCATACAGGGCTTCGGCGGCCTGGTTCCAGCTGGTGATGATGCTTTCGAAATTGACCGTCACCACCGAGTCCTGCGACGATTCGACGATCGAGGCCAGAAAGTACCGGGCTTCCTGGGCCGCGCGGCTGTCGGTCAGATCCCGCAGGATTTTTACGAAGCCGACCATCTGGCCGGCGGCATCGTGCAGGGGCGACACCGACCCGGAGGCCCAGAAGCGCCGGCCGTCCTTCCGCAGGTGCCACCGCTCGTTCCGGGTGCGGCCCTGCCGCCGGATATTCTCCACTTCGCGTTCGGGTTCGCTCTGCTCCCGGTCTTCGGCAGTAAAGAGGATATCCCCGGATTGCCCCAGGATTTCCTCTTCCGTATAGCCGATCATGGCCTGCGCCCCCGGGCTCCAGCCGGTAATGTGACGCTGGAGGTCGAGCGTCAGAATGGCGTAGTCTTTGGCGCTCTCGAACACCAGCCGCATCCGTTCTTCCGACAGGCGGACGGCTTCTTCGGCGGCTTTTCGCCGGGTAATGTCGACGAAGGTAATGATGATGCCGTTGATGCGGTCGTCGGCCGTGCGGTAGGGCAGCAGCCGCATCAGGAACACCCGGCCGTCGGTGGTCCGGACCTCCCGTTCCACCGGCAGCAGCGACTGGGCCACCGCCTGGGCGTCCTCCAGCAGGGACGTATACTCCAGCCGGCTGGTGATGTCGCTCAGCGGCCGGCCGGTATCAGCCGGAATCAGGTTGAAGATCGTGCGGACGGCCGGCGTGAAGAGGTTGATGCGGAACCCGCGGTCGAGGAACAGCGTGGCCAGGTCGGCGGAGTTGATCAGGTTCTGGAAGTTGTTGCTGGTCAGTGAGATTTCCTCCACCTTCACTTTCAGTTCCTGATTGACCGTCGTCAGTTCCTCGTTGATCGACTGCAGTTCTTCCTTGCTGGTCTCCAGTTCCTCGGCCGCCGAGCGCAGCTCCTCGTTCATGGCCTGCAGCTCTTCGTTGGAAGCCTTCAGTTCTTCGGCCTGTGCTTCGTGGTGTTCGTTGGAGTGGAACAGCTGAGCTTTCAGGCGGATCAGTTCTTCTTCCAGCTGCCGCGCGAGCGGTTCTTCGGAGGTGAGAATGCTGCCGGGCCGGCTGCTTTCCTGGTCGGTCGTCTCGAAGAGCACCAGCACGAACCCCCGGGCCGGGTCGCTTTCCTGCATCACCGGCCGGACGTGGATCGTGAGCGTTTCGGTCTTTTCACCCACGCGCAGCTGCAGGTTCCGGGCTTCGACGTTGGTCTGCCGCTGGGTCGCCTGATAAAGCGCCGTGCGCAGTTCCAGGCGCAGTTCGGGCCGGATCAGCTTCAGCAGGTTTTTCGAGGGCTCGCCCCCGGCCACGGCCAGATAGCGCCCGGCCCGCTCCGACAGGTGCAGGATGTCATATTCTTCATTGACGATAATCGAAGGGGGAGCGTATTGTTCCAGCAACTGCTGGTGTAACTCACCGAAGTGCTTCCTGCTCTCCCGGGAGGGCAGCCGTTCCTCCTGAGGCAGTGCGGGTGACCGTTGTTTCTCGGGGGCGGTCGGCGGGGGAGTTCCCTGCAGGGGATAAGAGCGGGACGCCACCGGGCGTCCCTGGTAGAGGTGGTGTTCGCGGCTGACGGCGGCAAACAGATCCCCCGCCCCGTCGGGGGTTTCCGACAGCCCCAGCATCAGGTAGCCTCCCGGCTTGAGGGCGAAGTGGAACGTCTCCATGACCCGCTCCTGGGCCGTGTGGTTGAGGTAGATCAGCAGATTGCGGCAACTCACCAGGTCCAGCTTCGAGAAGGGCGGATCGGTCAGCACGTTATGATGGGCAAACAGGATCATCTCCCGAATCTCGCGCCGGATGTAGTAATCGTCGCCCTCCCGGGTAAAGAAGCGGTTCAGCCGCTCGGGGGATACATCGGCCGCGTCGTTGAGGGTATAGCGGCCTTCCCGGGCGGTAGCGACGGCGGCTTCATCGATGTCGGTGGCGAAAATCTGCACCCGGGGTGCATCGGTACTGTCGAGGGTGTATTCGGCCAGAAGCATGGCCAGCGAGTAGGCTTCTTCCCCGGTGGCGCAGCCCGCCACCCAGACCCGGAGGGTATCGTCCGCTTTTTTTCCGGCCAGCAGTCCGGGGAGCACCTTCTGCTCCAGGGAGAGGAAGGCGTTTCCGTCGCGGAAAAAGTTGGTGACCGAGATCAGAAGGTCTTTCAGCAGCGCCTGAATTTCCTCGGGATGCTCGCGCAGGTAAGCCGCGTAGGCGGGCAGATGGGACAGGTTGCGGACGTTGATGCGTCGCTCCAGCCGACGCATCAGGGTGGGGCGCTTGTAGTTGGAAAAGTCGTGGCCGGTGCGCAGGCGCAGCTGCGTGAAAATCTCCCGAAGGGCCTGCTGCTGGTCTTCGGTGCGGGTCTCATTTTCCACCGGAATCTCGACCCGGCCCAGGCTTAGGCGGTAGGCGATGAGCCGGGCCGGCAACTCGGCCACCGGCAGAATTTCATCCACCAGGTTGGTGGCAATGGCGTGGCGGGGCATCTCCGGAAAGGAGGCCTCGCGGGGATTCTGCACAAAGGCCGCCCCGCCGTTCTCCTTGATCCGTTTGAGTCCCATCGAGCCGTTGGCTCCCGTGCCGGTCAGGATCACGGCCACCGCCCGGGGGCCATGGGAATCGGCCAGCGTCCGGAAGAAAATATCGACCGGCGCCCGGCGCTCCTCCGGGCGCGTACTGGGCAGAACGGTAAGTTGCCCCTCCTGCATCTCCAGGTGCCGGTTGGGCGGCACCACGTAGACGTGATTGGGAAGGACCGGGACGGTTTCCGTTACCTGAATCACCGGGATGCCTGCAACGCCCTGAAGGATCTGAGCGAGCTGACTGTCGTAATCGGGTGACAGATGCAGAATCACGATGTAGGCCAGGCCGGAATTATCGGGCACATTCTCAAAAAAAACCCTTAGTGCTTCAACGCCACCCGCCGAGGCACCGATGCCTACGATCAGGCGCTCATCCTGGCCGGACGGTGGAGAGGATGGAATCGTTGGCGGCTTCTTGTCCATGGACGGCGTTGTCAGGTTTCGGCATGCTCCCAGGAAGCATGGGTGGATGGAATAATAAGACGGGGCGCGTTTTTCATTCCGGACCAATAGTCCGGATCAGCTTCCGTTCCGGCAGCCGACCAAGTTACGAGGAAATGAATTAACCATGACGCTGCCTGAAAGTTCGGGGTCGAAAACCTGCGGTCGCCGGACCATCCGCAGCCCCGCTGCCGGAGCCTACCTGCGGCCCGGCCTCCCCTGGGTGCTAAGGGTTTCGGCAGCAATTATATACTTAAAAATATTTTTGGAGAAGCGGCCCCAAACTATAATCTATTTAAACAATAGACAAAACCTCCTGTTTAATAATTGTTAAACAGCCCTCATTATCAGATGAGGTGGGGCAGGAATGAAGAGCAAAGGGATACTCATCACCATTTTATGGACTAAACACATTCTACGTTATGGAACGTACACTGAACTATCAAGAGCCGCCTGTAAATCGGCTGAATTTTTTGCAAAGGATTTCCTGGAGTGCCGTGTTTGCCGGCGTATTACTGGCAATTGTCGTTCAAATGCTGTTAACGCTGCTGGGCATCGGCATTGGCCTGGGAACGATCGATCCCCTGGAGGAACAAAACCCGGCGGCCGGGTTAGGGACCGGTACCGCGATCTGGTATATCCTGTCCAGTCTGCTCTCCCTGTTCCTGGGGGGCTGGGTGGCCGGAAGGCTGGCCGGTACTCCCCGGACGTTCGATGGGGTGATTCACGGGGTTTTAACCTGGTGTCTGGTCACTCTGCTGACGATCTACTTCCTGACCACCACCATCGGCAGCATCATTGGCGGAGCCGGCCGGCTGGTCGGCCGGGTGGTTCGTACGGCCGGGTCGGCCGTTTCTTCGGCCGCTCCCGGGATAAAGGACGCCGTGCAGGACCAATTGCAGGCCAACGGGGTGAACCTGGACGACCTGGACCTGGGCGATCTGAAAAATGAGGTAAATCAGGTGCTCCGGCAGACCGGCGATCCCGCCCTGCGGCCGGAAGCGCTGGAAAGAAAAGCCGATCAGGCCGCTGACCAGGCCCGGAATTCAGCCGGTCAGGCAGCCTCCAATCCTCAGTCAGCCGATGATCTGGCCGGTGGAATGTTTAACCGGCTGTTCCGTCAGGGCCAGAGCACGGTGCAGCAGGTGGACCGTCAGGATGCGGTCAATGTCGTCATGAAGCGCACGGGTAAGAGCCGGGCCGAGGCCGAAAAAACCGTCGACAACTGGATCAGCACCTATCAGCAGGCTCGGGTCAAGTTCGACCAGACCAAACAGCAGGCCGAAGCCAAAACCCGGCAAGTGGCCGACGATGCCGCCAACGCAGCCTCCAAAGCAGCGATTTTCGGATTCCTCGGCCTGTTGATCGGCGTCGCATCGGCCGGCTTCGGTGCCAAGCTTGGAACCGACTCCAAAGATAATTACAGCTCTTATGACCGCCCGGTGGAGGATAAGGACGGTCGGGTTGAATCCTCTTCGAGAAATCGGACGCATTGATTTTCGTTCATCCGGACGAACAAAGAAGCTTTTGTATCCCTAAATAAAAAGCAGCGGAGCGATACCGCTGCTTTTTATTTGGAGGGTCCGGCCGGTCCGCTCCGGGCCGTTGCCTCATTATCTCAGGATCCCTTACGTATTTGTCGCTAATTGCTTATTTTTATTTAATCAGGCACAGTCCACGCTGTGAGCTAACTCCTCTCTGCGCTCCTTTGAGTCGGCCCGCTTTTCTGTTTTCCCTCCGAACGGTCATGTCCCTTCCCTCTATACGATGACTACCGCATTGAAAATGAAGAAGGTCTGGCGGGTGCTGGTGATCGAAGACAACCCGGATCACTGGTGGCTGATCCGGCAAGCCCTTGAGAACAACCTGTCCGGGGTCGAGCCGATCTGGACTTCCAATCCGTTAACCACCATCGCCTATCTGGAAGAGTGTGCCGCCTGCCGGCGACGGTATCCTCATCTGATCCTGCTGGATCTGTATCTGCCTGACCGCGAAGCGGGTATGACAATGCTCCGGACGCTTCGGCAGCTGCCCTCCGCCATCCAGCCGATTCCCATCGTGGTGCTGAGCCATTCCGATCGGATCGAGGATATCCGCGAATCGTATGCGCTGGGCGCCAACTCCTACATTGTAAAGCCCCTGAATGATCAGGGGTGGCAATCCCACGTCCAGGCCATAACGGATTACTGGTGGCAGTCGGCGATCATTCCGGGGATCGATCCCGATCATGGCCGTTAAAGGAACCGGCCGGGCGTCTCCTGCGGGGAGCAGGAATCAGAGCCAGGAGTTGGGATGAAGGCAACTTTTCCAGTACTCAATGATGCATTGCAGCTGTTGTTTGAGGCCGGAATAACTGGTCGATTTTATAAAGAACCCCTGAACGGTGGCGTCATAGGCCGCCTGAACCATTGGCCGGTCGGCCGCAGTGGTCAGGTAAATGAACGGAATGGCTTTGCGCCTTAAATACTCACTGGCCTGAATGCGTCTTCGGAACTCGATCCCATCCATCACGGGCATATTGACGTCACTCAGGATGATAAACGGCTGCTCCTCCGTCGTCTCCAGATACTGAATCGCTTCCAGGCCGTTGGTCAGGCAGTGTAAGGGATTAGGGATGTTCAACTGCTTCAGCAACAGTTCGACCAAATGCTGATCGTCAGCATCATCATCGACTAATACAATCGGTCCTTTGATCGACATGGCCTTGGGTACGGTGAATGAAAAAGTCCCAAAAATAAAATTTGAACGGGTCCCCAACAAATGAAATTTTGACCAGTCATCCCCCTGCCGGAAATAGACGGAACAAACCGGACACGGCCCGGCGCCGGGAATTCGAACCTCATTTCCGGCACAATTTATGCTGTAAACCGCTAAGGACAATCAGACTGAAAGTTGCGTACCTCCCGGTCTGCCGGTGCCCACCGATACCCCGTATTTTGGATAACTTTTTGATCGAATAAAATAAAAAAAGCCGGGGTCCAGTGGATCCCGGCTTTGAGAGAACTCAGACTTAGCTACTTAATAAGTAAAAGTAAAGGTACCTTAATCGACTGAAATTCAATCAAAAAGAGCGAGTAATTATAAAACGGCAAAAGCCGGGTGCCGTTGGCACCCGGCTTTCCGTACAACTCCTGAGCGTGTATAGCGAATGAACGATGACGTTTTTTCGGGCGTCACACCCCCTGAGGGCGATCTACCACCGGCCCGGCAAATCCCCGGGCCGTTTTTTCTACCGGGCGAGGAGTTTCCAGCCAGGCAAAGATCCCGAACGTAGCCAGCCCGCCCGTCACAATTCCCAACAGCGTAGCGATGGTCTCCACCATCTGCGCCGGAACATACGTGTGCCACCACGACCAGATCATCAGATCATCTCTGACCACATAACTGATCAGAATAAAGGACAACAGATTCAACCCCTTTCTCATTGGCACAAATTAACGTATATAGTTGTTCATACTAACCTTTTGGAAAGGAAAAGCGAGGACTTCCCGAGCCAATGGAACAGGAATTGAGTGATCGGCAAAAATATTTTACTGGTTACCGGCCGGTTTTCCCCTCAGCCCGGAAAAAAGCAGGAAAGGTCTTTGCAGAGATACCCGGTGGGTTCAGGGGAAGAGCAAAATCAGGCAACTAAACAAGATACTGACCGACACTTTGCACCAGGCTCTCAAAATCGCTGATCCTGGAGGGTTTGACATAATAGGCACTGGCTCCCAGCTGCCGGCTCCGGGTCATGTCCCGGGCATCCTCGGAGACCGACAGAATCACAATGGGCAGCGGCCGGCTGCCGGGCAGACTCCGAAGCTTCGTCAGCAGCTCAAAGCCGTCGGGATTGGGCATATTCAGATCCAGAAATATCAGGGAAGGCAGGGTTTCCGGCTGGTCGATCATCTGCATGAATTCCTGGCCATTGGTATACGTCCGGACCTGACAGCGGGGATATTCCTTTTCCAGCGAGTGCTTCAGGAACAACAGGTCATCTTCATCATCATCTACTAAGAAAAATACGGGCGTAGATGTTTTCTGCATGGCAAGTCATAGGTAAGTCCCGGAAATCAAATGGCCGAAAATAGGGCATTCCAGATACTAACCAAATGGAAAGTTATTTTGTTGCCCAAAAGTGAGGGAAAGAAAAGCCGGAACCAAAAGTGCCGGCTTTTACCGTCGGTTAGAAAGATAGGTATACATACTTATTCGACACAATAACGAATCTGAAACAACGAGACCGGCGGAAGTGGCCGGCCGTCCGAGGCAATGGACCCAAATGGCGGGCAACCGGTAACGGAAAGCAGGCCGGCCGATCAGAAGAAGTCAGGATAGGGATAGGAAGTCCGGTTTCGCATCATGCCGTCCGGAAGGCTGCGGATTCACGCTCATTTTTAAGAAATGTAAGACACCGGAAAACGAAAGCCGCCGAACGGATCCGTTCGGCGGCTTTCGTTTTATTTCGTGAACCCGAAGGGATTCGAACCCCTATCTTCAGAACCGGAATCTGAAATTCTATCCATTGAACTACGGGTCCAGGTACGGACAGGTTGTCCGTTTCGGGTTGCAAATATAGCAATTCCCGATTCGTTTTGCCAAGGCCCTCCGAACTTTTTTCCCGAAAATGTCCCTTCCAGCGGCTTTCTGCCTCACTTACAGCCGCTTCATGGTGTCGTAGTCACCCACCGCCTGCAGGTACAGCAGGTGCCCCAGCACCCCGTGCAGATTGCTGACCAGCCTGTGGGCTTCGGGCAGGGAAGCGACATGAAGCCGGGTCTGCTCGTTCTCGGAAGCCTTGCCGGTCCGGCGGCCGTGCATGGCCCGGATGTCGGCGCCCGGCATCCGTCGCTCGCAGTAGAAGAAGGAAAGCCGCTCGTCGCTGGTGGCGGTGGCCGAGAACCAGGGTTTCGACGAAAGCTCGACCAGTTCCCCGGTCGACACGTCGAGGCCGGTTTCCTCCTTCAGTTCCCGGGCGGCCACCTCGATGGGCGTTTCGCCCTCGTCGATCATCCCGGCCGGGTGTTCGTAGGTTTCGGAGCCGTCGCTGACCCGCCGTTGCCGGACCATCAGCACGAACTTTTCGCCGGTCTGCCCGTCGATCAGCACGACTACCATCGAAACCGCGTCGCCCTTGACGAAGCAAAGCGGGGTCAGCGCGTTGCCGTCGGGCGTCCGGGCGTCGATCTCGACCAGCGTATAGAGCACGTCACCGTCTTTCCCGTGCCGGGTGTAGGCATCCCGCACGGACCGGATGTCGATCCGGTTGTCTTCCAGCCGCCGGCGCCAGTTTTTGTATTTGAACGAGTCCTCAAAGGATTCCTTTTCCATTCGAATGTCCGATACGTTGTACCGTTCCAACCCGGTGCCGGGAAAAGGGTTCGAAACGATGAGCCTATAGCCGCTTCATCGTCTCGTAATCGCCGACGGCCTGGAGATACAGAAAGTGCAGCAGCACGGCATTGACGTTCGTCACCAGCTTATGGGCTTCGGGCAGGGTCATCACCGCCGTCGTGATCCGCTCGAATTCCGACTGTACCCCCATGTTTTTATGGTGAAAGGTCATGATCTGCTCCCGCGGCATTTCCCGTTCGACAAAGAAGAAGTGCATGCCCTCATCGCTCGTCCCGGTGCTCGGAAACCAGAGCTTCGGGTTCAGCCGGGTGAGGTCTTCGGGGCTGATTTCCAGACCGATCTCCTCTCCCACCTCGCGGGCCGCCACCTCCACCGGGTCGTCCGTCGTATCCACCATCCCGGCCGGGTGTTCGTAGGTATGCGACCCGTCGCAGATCCGGCGCTGGCGAACCAGCACCACAAACTTCTCACGGCTCTGCGCATCGATGAGACAGACCAGCACCGTGGCGGCATGCCCCTTCAGGAACAGGGCCGGGGGAATCTTGTCGCCCTCGGGCGTGTCGGCATCGACCTCCAGCATGGCGAACAACAGTTCGCCGTTGTGCCGGTAGCGGGTATAAAACGGCTCCACCTTATTGATTTTCAAACCGTTGCTTTCGGCCTGCCGGCGCCAGAACCGGTATTTATGGGCGTCGTCGAGCGATTCTTTCTTCACGTTCATCCGATTTAAATGATCCTTTCGCGCAAGATAGGCACAGGGAGTCATCGGAGAGAACGAGTTTCTAAAAATCCGCTCAAAGCGGGCGCTGATCCCCATTTGTTTTCGGAAACCCGTATATTTGTCCGAGTGCTATAGCTTGTACGTACCCAGATTCGATGACCTACTGCTTAGGGATAAAAGTTGCTTCCGGCTTAGTCGCCATCGCCGACACCCGACTGACATCCGGTACCGAGGTTTCGACCAACCGCAAAATTTCGGTTCACCAACTGGAACACCATTCGCTTTTCATCATGACCTCCGGCCTGCGGTCGGTGCGTGACAAAGCCATCACCTATTTCCGGGAAGTCATTGCCGAGAAAGACCAGTCTTTCAATAAGTTATACAAGGCCGTCAATGCCTTTGGCGAGCAGGTCCGACGGGTGGCGCAGGAGGATAAGGCCCAGTTGACGGCCTCCGGGCTCAACTTCAACCTCAACGCCATCGTGGGCGGTCAGCTGGAAGACGACGATGAACATAAGCTGTTCCTGCTCTATCCGGAAGGCAACTGGGTCGAGGTCGACCAGGGATCTCCGTTCAAGATCATCGGCAACTCCGGCTACGGCAAACCTCTCCTGTTTCGCAATCTAACCTATGAATCCTCTCTTCAGGATGCCCTGAAAATCGGCTTTCTGGCTTTCGACGCCACGCGGGTCAGCGCCAACGACGTCGATTATCCGCTCGACATCCTGATTTATGAGAAAGACAGCTTCCACCTCAACCAGCACCGGCTGGAGAAGGACGATATGGATGCCGTTTCCAAGCAGTGGAGTGCCCTGCTGACCAATTCGGTCAAGAAACTGCCGGACGACTGGATGGCTCCCATTTTTTCAAAAATCCAACACTAAACCACCCCCGACGATACCGCCTGCCGCCGGTCCGGATACCGGTCGGGCAGCGTTCGGGGAATCAGAACGATCGGCCAATGTTGAAACTACGGGTTAACCATCTGCTTCATTATGACTACTCGTCACCGGTTTTTCTGGAACCCCATACCCTCTATCTGTATCCGAAGATCCTGCCCCACCAGCGACTGAGCGCATACGACCTGCGCATCACGCCCACCCCCAGCAAACTGGTGCGGAACGTCGACGTGGAAGGGAATGTTCAGCAGGTCATTTATTTTAAGGACCAGACTGAGTCGCTGCACGTCGAAGCCGACATCGTGGTCGAATCGGAATCGTACAATGCCTATGATTTCGTGCTGTTTCCGTTCGAAACCCAGCGGCTGTCGTTCCACTATCCCGAAGCCGACCGCCGGCTGCTCGAACCCTATCTGGAACGCATCGGCGTCACGACGACGGTCGAACAGTACGCCCGGCAGATCGCGGCCGAAGCGAAGTGGCAGACGGTGCCGTTTCTGTCGCATCTCTGCAGCACCATCCGGTTCGGCTTCGCGTATGAAATCCGGGACCTGGGTCCGGCCCTTTCACCGGAAGAAACCCTGATCAGCCGGAAAGGCTCCTGCCGGGATTATGCGGTTCTGTATATTGCCGCCTGCCGCAGCGTCGGGCTGGCCGCGCGCTTCGTCAGCGGCTACCTGTACGGCAACCCCCACCAGGAGCATGAACTGCACGCCTGGGCCGAGGTCTACCTTCCCGGTGCCGGCTGGCGCGGCTTCGACCCGACGGAAGGCTCCGTCGTGATCAACAATCACCTGTTTCTGGCCTCCTCCTTTTTCCACGACCGCCTGCCTCCCCTAGCCGGCACGTTCCGCGGCCCGGCCCGTTCCGCCATGACGGCGTCCGTTTCGATAACCGGAACCGAATAGCTATAGCAGATCGGAAAAAGGTGACTATATTTGCCCACCTTCAATGTTTGAACCGTGGCATTAATTAAGTCGATCTCCGGGATTCGTGGGACCATTGGCGGGCGCAGCGGAAACGGCCTGACGCCTTTGGATGTAGTTAAATTTGCGGCCGCCTATGGACAGTGGGTCCGGCAGCGCCACACCGACACGGCCGGCCCCCTCCGCATCGTGATCGGGCGCGACGGCCGGATTTCCGGGGAGATGGTCTCCCGGCTGGTGTCGGCGACGCTCCAGGGACTGGGCCTGCACGTGATCGACCTCGGCCTGTCCACTACTCCGACCGTCGAACTGGCCGTTCCCGGAGAACGGGCCGCCGGCGGGATCATCCTGACGGCCAGCCACAACCCGGTGCAGTGGAACGCCCTCAAGCTCCTGAATGAAAAAGGCGAATTCATTTCGGCCCGGGACGGCGCCGAGGTGCTGGCCATCGCCGAATCGGAGGCCATCGATTTTGCGGATGTCCGCAAGCTGGGCGGCTATCAGACCGACGCCACCTGGCTCCGGAAACACATCGACGCCATTCTGGCCCTGCCGCTGGTCGACCGGGAAGCCGTCGCGGCCCGGAAATTCAGAATCGTGGTGGATGCCGTCAACTCGACGGGCGGGATTGCGGTCCCGATGCTGCTCGAAGCCCTCGGTGTGGAAACCGTGCAGTGTATGCACTGCGAACCCAACGGACAGTTTGCCCACAACCCTGAGCCGCTGCCCGAAAACCTCCGGGATATCATTCACGAAATAGAGAAGAACGATTACGACCTCGGGATCGTGGTCGACCCGGATGTAGACCGCCTGGCACTGATCTGCGAGGACGGCTCGCCGTTCGGGGAGGAATATACGCTGGTGGCCGTCTCGGATTACGTGCTGAAACACCGGGCCGCTGCCGGAGAACCCGGCCATACGGTTTCCAACCTGTCGTCGACGGTGGCCCTGCGCGACGTCACGCAGAAATACGGCGGAAGGCACCACGCGTCGGCGGTCGGGGAGGTCAACGTGGTGGAACTGATGAAGGAAGTCGGCGCGGTGATCGGTGGGGAAGGCAACGGCGGGATCATCTACCCCGACCTGCACCTCGGCCGCGACGCCCTCGTCGGCATTGCCCTCTTCCTCAGCCACCTGGCGAAATTCGGAAAATCGGCCTCCATCCTGCGCCGGACCTATCCGAATTACTACATCTCTAAGAACAAAATCGAACTGACGGCCGACATCGACGTGGACGCAGTTCTGGAGCGGATCAAGGCGAAATACGCCAAAAACCCGATCAACACCATCGACGGGGTCAAGATCGAATTCGACCGGGAGTGGGTACACCTCCGGAAATCGAATACCGAACCCATCATCCGGATTTATTCGGAATCGGACACCTTATCGACGGCCGATTACCTCGCCAACAAGATCATATCGGACATCAAGGAGGTCATCGCAGCGAAGCGGTAAGGGAGTGTCGACAGTCTGGGGAGCACTCGTCCGGCCAGGGTAGGAAAGGCCATCCAAAGGCGGTATCTTTGCAACCGGTTTACCCACACTTCATTATGCACGTCTACCTTGATAATGCGGCCACCACCCGGCTCGATCCGGAGGTGCTCGAAGCCATGCTTCCCCTGATGACCGAAGAGTTCGGAAATCCGTCGTCGATTCACTCCCACGGACGTCGGGTCCGGGCGGCCATCGAAAAAGCCCGCAAAACCGTAGCGAGCCTGCTGAATACCTCCCCGGCGGAAATCTTCTTTACCTCCGGCGGTACGGAGGCCGACAACACGGCTATCCGAAGTTCCATCGAAACCTTTGGACTGACCCACGCCGTTACCTCCCCGCTCGAACACCACGCGGTGCTGCATACGCTCGAACACCTGGATAAACAGGGGACCGTCAAACTGAACCTGGTGCGCGTCGATGAGCAGGGCCGGATCGATATGACGCATCTGGATGAACTGCTTCGCAATAACCCCCGTACGCTGGTGTCGCTGATGCACGGCAACAACGAAATCGGCAACCTGCTCGATCTGGAAGCGGTCGGGCGGCTGTGCCGGGAATACAAGGCGGTATTTCACGCCGATACCGTCCAGACGATGGGCCACTTCCGGCATGATCTTCAGCAGCTTCCGGTCGACTTCATCGTCGGCGCGGCCCATAAATTCCACGGGCCGAAAGGCGTCGGTTTTCTGTACATCAACGCCGACAG
This sequence comes from Larkinella soli, assembly GCF_003703975.1. Taxonomy (GTDB): domain Bacteria; phylum Bacteroidota; class Bacteroidia; order Cytophagales; family Spirosomataceae; genus Larkinella; species Larkinella soli. Next base: position 619,662 of record NZ_QTJY01000002.1, read on the forward strand.
CCGGATTCATCCCTTCATCCACGGCGGTTCGCAGGAACGCAACATGCGGGGCGGCACCGAAAACGTCTACGGCATCATCGGGCTGGCCAAAGCGCTGGAAATCGCCTACCGCGACATGGACGAACACCGCCGGCACATCGAAGGGCTGAAGCGCCGGATGATCGGGCAACTCCGCGAGCGGCTGGACGGCGTCTCCTTCAATGGCATGTCGGAAGACCTCCAAAACAGCCTGTACACCGTCCTGAACGTCAGCCTGCCGCCTTCCGACCTGAGCGATATGCTGCTGTTCAACCTCGACATTGCCGGCATTTCGGCTTCGGGCGGGAGCGCCTGCACGAGCGGCTCCAACCTGGGTTCTCACGTCCTCTCGGCGCTGCCGGGCAACGATCCGGAACGGGGCGCCATCCGGTTTTCGTTCAGTAAATACACGACGGAAGAAGAAATCGATTATGCCGTCGATACGCTCGTCGGGCTGTTCCAGCGCGAACAGAGCATGATCCGGTAATCCAGAAAAAGGGCCCGGATGGCCCTTTTTCTTTCCCGTTTTCCCTCACTTCTTCAAAACTTCTCCCTTAAGCAGCGGGTTACTTTCTGGAAACCATACGAACCTGTTATGCAGTCCCGCACGTGTTTGATTACCGGCGCCAACTCCGGCATCGGGCGAATTTCAGCTCTGGAGTTAGCCAAAAAGGGTTTTGACATCATTATGCTCTGCCGGAACGCCGAGAAGGCCCGACCGGTGCGGCAGGAAATAAAAAAAGTCAGCAAATCCGGCCGCGTCGACCTCATCTGGTGCGACCTCTCCAGCCAGCAATCGGTCGTGCAGGCCGCCCGCGAGATCATCGACCGCTACGACCGGCTGGACGTGCTGCTCAACAATGCCGGCCTATACATCCATAAGGAACAATACTCCCTGGATGGAATCGAACTGACGTTTGCCACCAACCACCTTGGTCCCTTTCTGCTGACCAATCTGCTCCTCGACCTGCTCCGAAAGGGCGACCGCCCGCGCGTCGTGACGGTTTCGTCCGAAGCCCATCGCTTCAGCAGCGGTTTTAAACTCGATGAACTGGCTAAACCGCGGTCCTACAACGGCTGGAAAGCCTACGGTGCCTCCAAACTCTGCAACATCCTGTTTGCCAAAGAACTGGCCGAACGGACGATGGGTGAGGGAATCACCTCCAACAGCCTCCACCCCGGAGCCGTGAAGACCAACTTCGGAGCGGATATTTCGAGCCTGATGGGGCTGGCCTTCCGACTGATGCAGCCGTTCTTCATCAGCCCGGAAAAGGGGGCCGAGACGAGCATTTATCTGGCCTCGTCGCCGGAAGTGGAGAAAGTTACCGGATTGTATTTCGACAAAAGCCGCCCGAAAACGCCCAACCAGGAGGCCCAGAGCAGCTACAATGCGAAGGCCCTCTGGGCCCTGAGCGAAAAACTGACCGAGTTGAATAACCGACTGGTCAGCGTATAAGGAACTTTCCGTCAGGAATCCAGCGCCTGCCGGAAATCCCCGATCAGATCGTCGGGGTGTTCGAGGCCGACCGAGATCCGGAGCAGGTTCGGCGGGGTGGCGGTGGTCGGTCCTTCGACCGAGGCCCGGTGTTCGATCAGGGTCTCCACTCCGCCCAGACTCGTGGCTCTCGTGACCAGCTTCAGCCGACTGGTAAAGGCCAGCGCTTCGGCCTGTCCGCCTTTGACCTGAATCGAGAGCATGGCCCCGAACAGCGCCATCTGTCGGCGGGCGACGGCATGGCCGGAATGACTTTCCAGACCGGGATAATGCACGACTTCGATGCCCGGATGCTGCGCCAGCGCCTGTGCAATTTTGCCGGCGTTCTCCGACTGCGCCCGCACCCGCGTCGTCATGGTTTTCAGGCCGCGCAGGAGCATCCAGCAGTCGAAGGGGGCGGCAATGGCGCCCCCGATGGTCTGCAACCGCCGGACCCGCTGGTACAATTCGCCGTCTTCCCTGAAGATCAGCGCCCCACTCAGGACGTCACTGTGGCCTCCGATGTACTTGGTCGTCGAATGCATGACGACGTCGCAGCCCAGGTCCAGCGGACGCTGAAGAACCGGGGTCGCCCAGGTGTTGTCGCATACGCACCAGGCGCCGGCTTCCCGGGCCAGCCCGGCAATAGCCTCGATATCCGCTACTTTCAGCAGCGGGTTGGACGGTGTTTCGATCCAGATCAGCCGGGTATTTTCGTGAATCGACTGCCGAACTTCGTCGAGATTGGTCAGATCGGCGCGGGTATAGGTCAGGCCCCAGGGGTGGAACAGTTCCTCCAGCAGGGCCGGGGTGCCGTAATAGGCATCGTTCGGGATCACCACGTGATCGCCCGGCCGCAGGGCCAGCAGCAGCGTCATCGTGGCCGCCTGCCCGGAGCTGAAGGCCAGGCCGGCAAAACCGCCTTCCAGTGCCGCCAGCGCCTGTTCCAGCAGATCCCGATTGGGATTTCCGTTCCGGGCGTAGATATAGCCGTGGGCAAAACTGCCGTCGCCCTCGCGTTCAAAGGTTGTGGAAAGATACAGCGCGGGCGTAACGGCGCCCGCGTTGGCGTCGGCCATTCGGGTGGCATGGAGAGCAAGCGTTTCAGGATGCATAAGATTTATCGGAAATTCGGAAGCCCTAATTACTTCTTTAATTAGTTTAATGCCAGTCCGGAGAAAAACTTCTTTCAGAACCATTATGATCAACGCGACGGGTATGCTCCGCGACGGAGCCTTAGAAAACAAAACCATCATCGTGACGGGCGGAGGTACCGGCCTCGGCAAATCCATGGCGAAGTATTTCCTGCAACTGGGTGCCCGGGTGGTCATCTGCAGCCGCAAACTGCCCGTGCTGGAAGCCGCAGCCGCCGAACTGACGGAGGCCACCGGCGGGCAGGTGCTGCCGCTGGCCTGCGACGTGCGCCACCCGCAGGAGATCGAAGCCGTCATCGCGCAGACGGTCGAACGGTTCGGGCGGATCGACGGCCTGCTGAACAACTCGGCCGGGAATTTTATCAGTCCGACGGAGCGGCTTTCCTACAAAGCCTTCGATATCATCGTCGACATTGTCCTGCGCGGAACGTATTACTTTACGCTGGCGGTCGGAAAATACTGGATAGAGAATAAGATCCCGGGGACGGTGCTGAACATCTCGACCACCTACGCCACCACCGGCTCGGGTTATGTGGTGCCGTCGGCCGTGGCGAAGGGCGGGGCGCTAATCCTGGTCAAATCCCTGGCGGCCGAATGGGCCCGATACGGCATCAGGCTGAACGCCATCGCCCCCGGCCCGTTCCCGACGAAGGGGGCCTGGGACCGCCTGTTTCCCGAACCGCTGGTGAAACTGATGAACCCGCTCAGCCGCATTCCGCTCAAACGCACCGGCGAGCATCAGGAACTGGCCAATCTGGCTGCTTACCTCCTGTCGGATTATTCGTCGTACATGACCGGCGAATGCATCACCATCGACGGGGGCGAAGTTCTGTCGGCCGGCGAGTTCAATCACCTCGACCAGGTGCCCTCCGAGCAGTGGGATGAGATCGAACGGGCCGTCCGGCAGGCCAATCGGCCCGCGGGCGGGTGATTTTCCGCCGGGGCGAATTGATTATTTTTTCGCCAGATAGAAGAAATCCAGGCTCTCGGCCGGTCGGTCGGTCAGAAGGTAGTCGGTATACTGAATCTGCGCGGCCAGGCCGTCCTGCTCCAGCAATTTGTTGCGGTTCATCCGGTTGAGCAGATCGTACGGCATCTGGAGCATCCAGCGGGGCAGCCGGTACTGGAGGTTCAGCACGTCGAAGCGGGTAATTTTCTGAACGGACTTTTTATTCTGTTCGTAGTATTCCATGACCTTCCCGTTGCCGTGGATGCCCCGGGTTTCGACCGTCGGAAAATACCGCAGCATCAGGTTTTTCAATTCCTGAGCGGTATATTCCCGGACGTGCCAGGGATTGCGGGTCAGCGAGAACAGGCGGTTGACCGTGGTCAGCAGCAGGGTGCCGCCCGGCTTCAGCACCCGGTAGGCCTCCTTCAGGAACAGGTCGTCGTTCTGAATGTGTTCGATCACCTGAAAGGTGACGATGTAGTCGAAGGAATCGTCGGCCAGACCGCTCAGGGGCGGGATACTGGCCTGTATGAAAGTCGATTGGGGGTATTCCCGGCCGAGCGACTGAATGAGCGCTTCGTTTTTGTCGATGCCGGTATAATGGTCGGCGGCTTTGGTCAGCAACTCCAGCCCACGCCCCCAGCCGCAGCCGATTTCGAGGACGCGCCCGCTCACGATCCGGGCCGCTTCGACGTAGGGAAACAACAACCGCTGATGCACGGGGTTGTCGGAAGCAATTTCGGCGGAAGTGATTTCAGTGGTCTTGTACATAAGCCGTTTTGCCGTACCGGCTGCGGTACGGACCCGCCGGCGGAATGACAAACAATAGTTCTGATTTTACCGTAAAGTTACTTCATTTGTATAAGCTTTGAAAAAACGTCGGAAAGTTGACGCCATTGCCCCGCATTTTCGTTTTAACAAAGACTTCTATTCTGTTTTGATATGCGATTGATCATTATCCTCTTATCGGTCCTGGTCTTTGGGGCCTGTTCCACCGGAAGACGAGCGATTCCGGCCGACCCGTCGAGCGGGCGGACGGACCGGCCTGCCGACCGTCCGACGGCTTCCCGGCCGGCCCCGGTGCCGCAGTCGGCCCAGCCGGTTGCCCAGAACTGGCGGATTACGTCCACGAAGGCACTGTTTCTGATCAAAGACTCCACCAGCGTCCGGGTTTTCGTCAACCTGACGGTCCGCAAGGGAGAGCAGCGCGCGACGGTGGAGGATTTCACCAGCCGCTATATGCTGAATTACGTCATCTATCCCGACTACAACAGCCGGGAGCGGCTCGGTTACGGTAACGTCCCGCTGACGGCCGAATCCGTTGTCCGGGACACCAGCCCCGAATCGGGCGACGTGCTGATAATTTCGTTCGACGTCAAACGACCGGCCAATAGCGCCAACGGGGTGATGCTGGCCGAATTCACGGACATCAATTCCGGTAAAAAGACCCTTCACGATCTGCCGATCCGGTTCAGATCGACAAAACTGGGCGACCGGTTTGCCTTTTTCGATCCGAAAACCAATCTGCTCCAGCAACGGCATTACGTCAACGCGGGGGATACGGTGGTACTCCGGGATCTGGCCGGGACCAGCCGGCCCCTGAATCTGTATCGGTACCGGCATGATTTCGATCCGGCCCAGTCGCCGATGAATACCACGCCCCGCCCGGCCCCCAAAAGCCTCGGCGTCGATTCGTCCATGTCCGTTTCGACCAATCAGCCCTTTGTGTTTCAGCAGGAAGGTCTGTATTATTTTCAGGCCGATACCGCGGATGCTTACGGAATCGGCCTGGTCGTGGCCGACCACCGGTATCCGAAACTGACCCGGCCCGAAAAGCTGATCAAGCCGGTGCTGTATATGAGTACCAACACCGAAGCGACCGAACTGAACAATGCGGCCGACGCCAAGAAAGCCCTCGACCGATACTGGCTTACGCTCATGTCGGGCGACCAGAATCTGGCACGCAAGGCCATCCGGGCTTATTACAGCCGGGTCGAAGAAGCCAACCGGCTGTTTACCACCTATAAGGAGGGATGGAAAACCGACAAGGGCATGATCTACATCATTCTGGGGTCTCCCGACCGCGTGCAGCGAAGCCGCGACCGCGAAGTGTGGGTGTATAACCAGCGGGCCAACGTGTCTGAAATCAACTTTACGTTCAATCGAAAACCCAATCAATTTGTCGAGGATCACTATGAACTGGTTCGGTATGTCGAATACCAACCCGTCTGGTATCCCGTAGTCGAAGCATGGAGAACCGGCGCAATTCGCGAATAAATCGGTCCGACAAACGGTCGGACGCCAATTATAACCGATCGGATTCCCCGAAACGCTCCAGCGAGGAGATGGTGTTCGGGGTGCAGTCGGTGACGGAACTGCTGCGCTCCGACAAGGACATCGACCGGCTATATATCGTCAAAGGGGGCAGCTTCCCCGAGATTCAGCAGCTGGCCTTTGAACGGCGGGTGACGATCCAGCGGGTCCCGCCGGAAAAACTCGACCGCCTGACCCGCAAGAACCACCAGGGCGTCATCTGCTTTATTTCGGCCATCCATTACGTCAAACTTTCCAACGTGATCGCCGGGGTGTTCGAGCAGGGCCAGGTGCCGTTGCTGCTGATTCTGGACCGGATCACGGATGTCCGGAATTTCGGAGCCATCGCCCGGACGGCCGAGTGCGCCGGTGCGCAGGGCATCGTGATCCCGGCCCGCGGAACGGCCCTGATCAACGCCGACGCCATGAAAACCTCCTCGGGGGCGCTGAGCCACCTGCCGGTTTGCCGGGAAGTGAACCTGGAGGAGACGGTGAAGTATCTCAAGGACTCGGGCATCCGGGTGGTGGCCTGTACCGAAAAAACCGATCATTACCTCTATGACGTAGACATGTCCGGCCCGACGGCCCTCATCATGGGGTCGGAGGATGACGGCATTTCGGAGGAACTGCTCCGCCTGGCCGACCACCACGCCCGCATCCCGCTCGTCGGGCAGGTCGAATCGCTGAACGTGTCGGTCGCCACGGGTGTCGTCCTGTACGAAGCCGTTCGCCAGCGGATTTTCAATGAGAACGAGTCGTAAACGGACGCCGTGCTTCGCAGACCGGTCTTTTTTCCCTATGTTGCGCGAAACGAATTCAAACACGGAATGGCAGTGGCGCTAAGACAAACCTCGCAAAAACCGATTTCCAGATCGAAGCGGAAAATCCCCGACTATCTGATCTGCGAAATGCTGGACGGTAAGCCTTTGTATTACAAGGGTTATGAGCAGGTTTTGTCCGGAAAAAAGACTCTGGAGGATATTATGGGATCAAGCGGGTTACAGGCAGTAATCGTTTATTATCTGACTGTTTTTATTGGAAAGTTTATTGACGAAGACCGGTATTTCGTGTTAGTCAGCGAACCGGGTGTGCATATCGATCACCAGAATAACGTGTCCAACGATATCGGCATCTATGACCAGACGGTCCTGACCCCTTCCCGGATTTCAAAAAAATACGTCGATGTTCCGCCTAAAATCGCCATTGAGGTAGACATCAACGCCGACGTATCCGAGCTGACCGAAACCGGATATATCTACAAAAAGACCCGAACCCTTCTGTCCTTCGGGGTCGAAAAAGTAGTATGGATTCTGACCGAAGCGCAGACCGTCATGGTCGCCACGGCGGAGCGGATCGAAGCCTTTGCCTGGAACCGCGACATCGAACTGATGGACGGTCAGGCCTTCAACATCGAAGCGTATCTGAAAAAGCGCGGTATCGAAGTCGAATAGTGTACCGCATCACTATAAACGCCGAACGGCCGGTGGAAATCCATCGGCCGTTCGGCGTTTTGTATCAGGACGTTCAGGCGATCAGGCCGCCTTTTTCTTCGCAGCCGGTTTTTTGGCCGGGCCTTTCTTGGCACCGCCGTCCAGCGAGTTGATCCAGGCCGCGATTTTCAGCGCTTCGTCTTTCGGAACGTTCTTCAGCGCAGCCATCGGGGGATAACCAGGCCAGTGTTCCGGCTTCGGGTTATAGATCAGCTCGACGATCTGCTCGTTCGTGTAATTCTTCTTGGCAACATCCACATATGCCGGACCTACCAACCGTTTGTCGGGATTGTGGCACGCCAGACAGGTGTTTTTCTGCAACAGCTTATTAATGTCTTCGGGGACCTGGGTTTGGGCGTTGGCGTTGAAGGATGCTGCGGCAAGAAGTACCGCAACGAGCATTCCAAACGTTTTTTTCATGTGAATTCGATTAAAATAAGCTTAGTGATATAACAAACTAATGCACTGGCCAAGAGCCAACAAAGTTAAAAGGTTACTTCATATACGCCAATAGTATCCTGGCTTTTTCCATGAGTTCCCTTCATTGGACAACACTTTCCCACTAAAGTTTAATCGGTTACAAAAAAACCGGCTGTTCCGCCTATTTGTTAAGATAAATTCCATTAAATATCCAACGGAAACCATCTTTGCCTGATGTCAAACCTTGATCTCTTCTCCGGCCACGCCGACCTCTACGCTCAGTTCCGCATCGACTATCCGCCTGAACTTTACGACTTTATCTATTCGTTCGTGAAGGAATACCACCGCGCCTGGGACTGCGCCACCGGCAACGGGCAGGTCGCCGGGGTACTGGCCGAACGGTTCGAGACCGTGGACGGAACCGACATCAGTGCGCAACAACTGGAAAAGGCTGTTCGGAAACCCAACATCATCTACCTCCCCTGCCCTGCCGAACAAACGCCCTTCCCGGACCGGCAATTCGACCTGATCACGGTTGCTCAGGCGCTGCACTGGTTCGATGTCGATGCGTTTCATCAGGAGGTCCGGCGCGTAGCCCGACCGGGCGCCGTGATTGCGGAGTGGGGTTACGGCCACAACCGCGTCAGCGAAACCGTCGATCCGGTGGTGATGGATTTCTACCTGAATACCATCGGCCCCTACTGGGACGGGCAGCGGACGCACGTCGAAGACCACTACGCCCGGCTGCCGTTCCCGTTTGCCGACGCGCAACGGGCCGAGTTCAGCGTCCGGCGGTCCTGGACGGCCGACCGCTTTCTGAATTACCTGCGAACCTGGTCGAGCGTGCAGAAATACATCCGGCAGCACCAGTCGGACCCGGTGCTGCTCATTGCCGACCGCCTGACCGCCCTCTGGGGGCCGGAGGAACGGGACGTTTCTTTCCCGGTATTTCTGCGGATCGGTTCCGTGCGTTAACCCGCTCCTGTCGTCTTATTCGGTAGTCCAGACGACGCGCAGCACACCGGCCTTCACGCCGATGGTCTGGAAAAACTCCAGCCAGTGCAGCTGCTGGGCACCCAGGTGGTCGGTCGGGGATTTGACCTCGACGAATTCATAGTGACCCTCCTCATTCCAGACCAGCAAGTCCGGGAAGCCGCGGGTGTTCTCCCGCAGATTACGCGACATTTCGAGCATCACCAGTCCGAGCTGCTCCGGTTCCAGAAGCCGGGCCATCTGGAGCGTCAGGCTCAGCAGTTCCTCGTTCCAGTCGACGAGCACGTTGGTAATGCCGTATTTATCATAATAGGTTTTCTCGATCCGGGCCTTCCAGTCGTCCCGGGTTTTCAGTTCGGCCAGCCGCAATTTCAGGAGGTTTTCCCGCTTCAGGTAGAAGTCGGGCAGGTAGAAATCGGACGGAGCACGCTGGAGGGGGTGGTGGATGGCCTGCACGTTGGCGTCGTAGATGATGTCCCAGAACACCAGCCCGAACAGCCCCCGCCAGGGATAGTTTTCGGTGAAGGCCGCTTCCCAGCCTTCTTCCAGAAAGTGGTTCATCACCCCGGCTTCGACGTGATGCCGGTAGATGGCCGGTACGCCCACACTTTCGGAATCGGACAGAAACCGGGTCGTGGCCTTGCGGCTCCGCTTTTTCTCGCCCGCACTCAGAATCTTCTCCCGGAAGTCCTGCGCAAAATACCGCTCCTCGGCATTCTGCGGGGTGACGGCCATCTCGTCGCAGAGGGCCAGAGCTTCGTCGATCAGGCCGGATCGGAACAGCAGCCGGACGCGCCGTTCGCGGGCGGGCACCTTGTCGGTCAGCTGATACACCTGCATGGCCTGCTCGGGGAGTTTCTGGCGTTCCAGAAAACCGCCGACGCGCGTCACCAGCCGGGCATAGCCGGGTATGGCAATTTCGGTCAGTTCGGGGCGGCTCTCGTTCCAGTTCATGAACCAGTTGTAGATGTCCTCCGGCGGGGCTTCGGCTTCTTTCAGCTCATGAAATTCTTCGTTGGTAAGCGAGATCAGCAGTTTGTCCTCGACTTCTTTCCGGTTGAAAAACCGGGCCGTCAGCTTCGATTCGTCGTAGCGTTCAAAGGTGACCTTGCCCAGGTCGCGGATGACGAACTCCGTCATGTCGGAGGAACGGTTGCCGAAAAACAGGTACTTCAGCATCATCACCTCGGCCTCGAACTTCACCTTCACCACCGTCTCGTGGGTGGTCAGGCTGGTGACGATCTCGGCGAAATCCAGCTCCTGCAGCGCATACCGGACGATGTTCTCCTTCTTTTCCTTCGACAGCGGTTTCAGTTCCTCCGGTTCCAGCGGAAGCAGGCTCAGCAGTTCAGGTTTGGTGAAGGTGTTCAGGGCGTCGGCGCCCATCAGTTCGTGGTGAGGGTTCAGCCGTTCGGCAAAGCCGTGGATGAGCAGTTCGCCCAAAGCCGCCGGCAGCTCGTCGATCTCCTTGTATTGCAGCTTATTGACCCGAAAAAAGATCCCCCGGCGGTTGCTGAACCGCACAAACAGACACTGGGCGTCCTCGGTCAGTTCGTCGAACCGCCGGATGAAGTCGTTTTCGTCCTCATTCAGCAGATGTCCGTACATTCGCCGGACGAACCCGATCAGGTAGCGGAAGTATTCGAGATAATATTTCGGAGGTAGTTCAACCGTATTGCGTTCGTATGCCATGCCCTCAATCGCTCAATTAATACAGACGATTTCGTTTTTTTACCGTTATGTTTAAACACGGAAATCCCTGAAGTGGATTAAACCGATTGAAAACACATTCGTTTTCAGCGTTTTTCTCCCGTTATTCAGTCTATAAAAATAACATTTTTTACCGGTATTATGTCCCCGGAAAGGGTCTTACAGGAACTGAGTGAGCAGCATCTGATCGACGACCGGCAACGGGCCGCGATCCGATCCGCCGAGGCCGATAAACTGTTTTCCGTCCACTGGGAATTGCGGGTGCTGCTCTACGCCGGTATTCTGGCCTTCTCGATGGGCGTAGGGCTGCTCATTTACAAGTACATCGATCAGATCGGCCACTCGTTTCTAATCGCTGCGCTGGCGGTGGTCTGCGCGGGTTGTTTTGCGTTTGCGGCCCGGTTTCGGGCGCCTTTCACGAAAGCCCGCACCCACAGCCGCTCCCCTTTCGGCGACTACGCCCTGCTGCTCGGCTGTCTGCTGTTTCTGACCCTCGAAGGGTATCTTCAATACCAGTATCATTTTTTCGGAAACCGCTACGGGCTCGTCACTTTTCTTCCGGCCGTGTTGTTTCTGGCGCTGGCCTACGGCTTCGATCACCGGGGTGTGCTGTCGATGGGGCTCACGGCCCTGATCTCCTGGATCGGCGTCACGGTGCGGCCGCTGGAATTCTATTTCCGGGGTAATTTCCGCGACATGACCGTGCTGCTGTCGGCCATCGGACTGAGCCTGGCTCTGATGGGGGGCGCGCTGCTGCTCGACCGCCGGCGCGTTAAGCGGCATTTCACCCTGACCACGCTGGCCTTCGCGGGCAACCTGCTGCTGGTGGCGCTGGTGGCCGGCCTGTTTCATTTTGAAGAACTCAACCTGATTTTTGCCGCAGGTCTGGCGGTGGCCTGCTTCGGCTTCGACACCTATGCCCGGCGCGAACGGTCGTTTGTCTTTTTACTGATGAGTACGATTTACGGGTACATCGGCGTCACCTATCTGGTGTTTCATTATCTGCATCCGCATAACGAGGCCGCCTATCTGTACTGGATTCTGACCGGTATCGGCGTCACGGTCTACCTGTCCACCCAGCGGAACCAGGTGCAGTAAACGCCCGTCGGCTCAAAAAACTATGAAAGCATATAACGAAACCTGGGTCCGTAACAAACGCATTCTCGAACAGGCCACCCGCTGGGAACGGCAGGGGCTGCTCGACGCGTCGCAGATGGCCGGTATCCGGGAGCGGTTTCCGGTCGGTTTTCACGACGCCAACGGGTTCATCGAAATCGGCCTGTTCATCTTCACGGTCGTGGCCGTCAGCGGCAGTTACTTCCTGCTGGCTACGCTGCTCTCCGCCCTGCTGGAAAAAACGATCCTGTACCACCTGTTCAATCTAACTTTCGGGCTGGCCGTAGGGCTGCTCGCCAACCGCCTGATTACCACCCGCCGGTTTTATCGTTCCGGCGTCGACAATGCGCTGATCCTCGTAACGGTGGCTCTGATCGCGGCCGGACTGGCGGGATTGCTGCCGGATTCGCTGCCTACCTGGGCCTATTGCCTGGCCATGTTGCCGGTGCTGCTGCTGGGAGTGGCCTATTACGCCGATCTGCTGCTCACCCTGGCGGCTTACGGAACGCTGGTGACCACCCTGGTCGACCTGCTGCTGGATGTTCCGGGCGGGCATCACTTCCTGCCCTTCGTCGGCATGGCGCTGGCGACGGGACTGTATATGCTGGCCCGGCGGTATGAAAACGACGAGCGGCTTCTCTACTGGAAAGACAACATTATCCTTTCGGAGTGGCTTTCGATCAGCCTGTTGCTGATCAGCTGCAACTACTTCATCGTACGGCAGATTTACTTCTGGCGGATGGAAAACCGCCCGCCGGAGCCGCCGGAAATACCGGCGGCCTGGCTGTATTGGGCGCTCACTTTCCTGGTTCCTCTCCTCTTGTTTTACATCGGTATCCGGCAGAAAGAACGGCCGCTGCTGATCATGAGCGCCATCGGCTGGGGCATTGCCCTGACCACCTGGCGGTATTATCACGCCCTGCTGTCGACGGAAGCCTATCTAACCCTGAACGGCCTGATTCTGATGGCGCTGGCGATTGCCCTGATCCGGTATTTACGCCGACCGCAGAACGGTTTCACGGACCGGCCGGACGAAGATTCCCCGAAGCAGTTCCTGATCGATCCCGAAACCATGGCGACGATTCAGGCCACCACCGGCCGGCCCGGCCCGAAGGGAATGCCGTTCGGCGGGGGTGATTTCGGGGGTGGGGGCAGCGGAGACCGCTATTGAAAGATTGCCCTATTTTTGCACGGATCACTTACAAAATAATACAAAACCAATAAGCTATTCCGGCTTTAGTCTCCTTTCGACAAAAACCCCTAAGTTCGGGCGGATTTTGGTAACCAACAGGCCATCTGTCAAATGAAAACGTTAGACTCCTACAATTTTTCCGGCAAACGCGCGCTGATCCGGGTGGACTTCAACGTCCCTCTGAACGAAAAGTTCGAAATTACGGACGATACCCGCATGAAGGCCACGCTGCCGACCATCAATAAAATACTGAAAGACGGGGGTTCCTGCGTACTGATGTCGCACCTGGGCCGTCCGAAAGGGGGTCCGGAGGAGAAATATTCGCTCAAACACCTGATCAGCCCGCTGTCGATCATGCTGGGCCGGCCGGTCCGATTTGCTGACGACTGCATCGGCGAATCGGCGAAAGAACAGGCCGACGCCCTGCAACCGGGTGAAGTGCTGCTGCTCGAAAACCTGCGATTTTATAAAGAAGAGGAAAAGGGCGATACCGGGTTCGCCGAAAAACTCTCGAAATTAGGGGACGTCTGGGTCAACGACGCCTTCGGAACGGCCCACCGGGCGCACGCATCGACGGCCGTCATCGCCCGGTTCTTTACCGACAAGGTATGCGGCTACGTCATGCAGGCCGAGCTGGACAACGCCCAGCGGGTGCTCGACAATGCCGACCGTCCGTTCACGGCCATCATGGGCGGTGCCAAGATTTCCGATAAGATTCTGATTATCGAGAAGTTACTGGAAAAGGTCGACAACCTCATCATCGGTGGCGGGATGACCTACACCTTTACCAAAGCCAAAGGCGGAAGCATCGGCAAATCGCTGCTGGAAGCCGACAAGATGGACCTGGCCCTCGATCTGCTGAAGAAAGCCGAAGAAAAAGGGGTGAACGTCTACCTGCCGCTCGACAACGTCTGCGCCGACGGCTTCTCCAACGACGCCCGGCGCCAGACCGTTTCCGCCGACTCGATTCCGGACGACTGGCAGGGCCTGGATATCGGACCGGAAACCGTCAAACTGTTCGCCGACGTGGTCGCCCAATCCAAAACCATCCTGTGGAACGGCCCGATGGGCGTATTCGAGTTCCCGAACTTCGCCGTCGGGACGAACGCCATCGCCGAAGCGGTCGTGAAGGCGACCGAGGAGAACGGTGCCTTTTCGCTGATCGGTGGCGGTGACTCGGCTTCGGCCGTCAACAATGCCGGCTTCGGTGACCGGGTGAGTTACGTCTCCACTGGCGGAGGGGCCCTTCTGGAATACATGGAAGGCAAAGTTTTGCCGGGTGTGGCAGCCCTGGATTAACAAATCGTTAATTTAAAGATTAAAAATTATCATTAGAAAATTTATAAAAAAGACCGCTGTGAGCGGTCTTTTTTTATGATCTTTATATCCTTAAACGGCTTTTATTGTAATTTTTTCAACTGCCCGGCTTCCTTTTGGCCAAATACTATTTTGAATTCGATAATTGTTGCCCTATTTTTAGTACACAAAAAAGCCACTCCTCAACGTGGGAATGGCTTTCTGCTTTTCTTAACCTAAACTAATTATCTGTGTAATCCGGAAGACGGGAAGGTCGACAGGCTTTGGGTATGGCACTTCTGCTCCTGGCTCATCGCCCTTCCCTTTCCTTTTATACGGTCTTCCGGCTTCTCTATTTCTTCAGCCGATCGGCTTTTTTCTCTCAACCCGGTCATCAGTTATTTCCACCTCCGGCGCGGTTGCGCTCGGCTTCCGTACTGGTGCTCCGCTGCCGGGCCGCTTTTACGTTCTGGTTACCGAAACGGTAGGTGAACGTCAGGCGGGCGATGCGGCTTTCCCAGCGGCTCATGATCCGGAAATTGATGTCCTGGTAGTTGGCCCGGCCCTGGAATTTGTTCAGCCAGAACGGGTCGTTCACGTTCAGTTTCAGGGTAGCCTTCTTGTTCATCATCGACTTCTGAACCCCGAAGCCGAAGGCGCCCTGCGGCTGGTAGCGGTAGAAACCGTACAGGCCTTTGGAGTTGTACCACCCGAAGAGCTCGGCCGTGATGCCTTTCGGCAGCACGAAGTTCTGGGAAGTGTACACGTTATACGCTACGAAATCGACATTGTACTGGGCACCGAGGTAGGGCGAATTGAACTTATTGTAATAGACGTTGATATTGTTCTGCATGTTCCACCACTTCGTTACCGAAACCGGGTAGCTCATCGTCAGGCTGACGTTGTCCTGCGTAGCCAGGTTGTCGGAGGTCACATAGGTGATGTTCTGTTCGGCAATCTGACCCGGCACCTCGTTGACGATGACGTCGATGGTGCGGCTGTAACTGAGGGTGGTCGAATACTTCCCTTTGTACACGTGGGTCAGCTGGTACGAGTTCGTGAACTGCGGTTTCAGATACGGATTCCCCTGCTGGTAGGTATACGGGTCCAGATAGAACCGGAACGGGTTCAGGTTCTGGTAGTTCGGGCGGTCGATCCGGCGGCTGTACGACAGGTTCAGCACATTGTTGGTATCGATCTGCCGCGACAGGAACAGTGTCGGGAACAGGTTGGTATAGTTCCGGTCCACGATTTTGTTCAGCGTCACCGAGTTCCCCCGCGAGTGGGTGTTTTCCAGCCGCAGGCCGGCCTGAATACTTATCTTTTTCCCCAGCTTACCGGAATAGTTGGCGTAAGCCGCGTTGATGTTTTCGGTGTATTTGAAGCGGTTGCTCTGGCCGGGGTTGTTCACCCAGTTGTTGTCGATGAAATCCTCGTACAGCAGGTCGTTGTCCGACTTCACGTAGCTGGTTTTTATCCCGGCTTCGAACTTACCGCCTTTTTTCAGCGGCTGGACGAAATCCGACTTGAACGCCCAGATGTCGATGAGGGAAGGCATCGTGTTGCGGACGATGGCCGGGGCCTGAACGACGCTGTCGGCGGCATTCGTGTAGGTGGTAACCAGATTGTTATGCGAGTCACCGTTGAACCGGGAATAATCCAGGTCGGCCGTCAGTTCGCGGCCCTTGCCGTTGAAATCGTATTTATAATTCAGGTTGCCTGTCACGTTCGACCACTTGTTTTTCACCGACACGTCGGTAGTCGGCTTGAGCGTAATCTGCCCGAGTTCGTTCCGGATGACGGAATAATTGACCGCGTTGTACTGTCTCCAGTCGTTGATGAAGCCGGTGGCGAGGACGCCGATGGTGCTTTTCTTGGTGATGAAGTAGTCGACACCGGCCCGGTAATTGTGTCCGTCGAAGCGGTTGGGCCGGATGGAGGTCTGATCGAAATAAGTGATCTTACCGTTGTAGGGAATGATCCGGTTCAGTTCATTCTCCTGGAAGCGACGGTTATGAAAAAAGCTGTAATTGCCGAAGGCATTGATCTTTCCCACCCGGTGGTTCAGATTCAGGCTGGCGTTGGTTTTTTCGTACCGACCGTACCCCACGCCCGCGATGGCCGTCCCGTTGGTTCCGAAGTTTTTATTCTTCTTCATCCGGATGTTGATGATCCCAACGTTTCCGGAAGCGTCATACTTCGAGGACGGGTTCGTGATGATCTCGATTTTCTCGATATTATCACTCGGGGTATTCTTCAGCAGGTTGGCGACTTCCTGTCCCGAAAGATACGTCTGTTTTCCGTCAATCAAGACAATAACGCCCGATTTCCCTTTTAATTGTATGTTATCATTTTGCCGGTCGATCGTCACGCCCGGTGCTTTTTCCAGCACTTCGAGGGCCGTGTTACCGCTGGAAACGATGCTGTTTTCCACGTTGACCACCGTCCGGTCGATTTCCTGCTCGATGAACGGTTTCTTGGCCACGACGTTCACCTCCTTCAGGCTTTTGGTCTCCTCAACCATCGTCAGCGTCCGGACCTGAACCTCCGGGTTGGCCGCGTCGACCGTGAACGCGTCGGAATAGATTTTTTTGAAACCGACCAGCGAGGTGGCGATCCGGTAGGAGCCCTCGGCCACATTGTCGATTTCGTATTTGCCGTTGACGTCGCTGACCACGCCTTTGACCAAGGTCGAATCCTTGGCCTTCAGCAGCAGCATGGTTACAAATTCGGCCGGTTTCTGGGCCTGGTCGATCACCACCCCGCGCACTTTGCCTTTGACGGGGTTCTGGGCCACAGCCATCGAAAGACTAAGCCAGGCCAGGGCCATGGTAATAAACGTTCTCATAGGGCGAGATAAATTAGTAAGGTTGTTGTTTACGGATTGGGAGTTGTTTACTGTTCGGACGGCACTAACAAGTACATGGCAAAGTTAAGTAGTATGCATTACATAGAACCTTATCTTACATAAGTGGTCGTTTGATAAGGATGACCGGCAGAGGCAGGGCTTTTAACTTTGGCGGGTGACATCTGGTAGATGCAAAGGTCGTACGGCGGGTTGCATCTCTCCAACCAAATAATTGTTAACTGGTGTTAAATGATGTTAAATGGACGTGGTTACATCCGGCCGTTTTGCCGGTTTTTTCGCCGTTTCGGGCTTTTTGACAGCCTCCGGTCATTCCCGGGGCCACATCGGGGGCCAGTGGTACTCCCGGGCAACCGCCCGGATCAGCTCATGAATCAGGGGGGTACCGTTATCGGAATTGGTCATGATCACCACGCCACGACCGGTCCGGGCAAAGGCCACGGCATAACAGGAAAAACCGGCGTTGCCACCGCTATGCCGGAATCGAATCGTTTCGCCGGAGCCGTCGACGCCAAACCCCAGGCCCCCGGCGCCCGGAATCTTCGTCAGCATCTGACGGACCGTCGTTTGCCTGAGGATGCCTTTGTCGGCCCGGTAGGAGGCACTGACATCGAGCATAAAGCGGGCTAAATCGGAAGGGGTTGTCCAGAGGCCGGCGGCCGCCAGTTCGGGATACACACGGTATCCGCCTTCGACCATCCTGCCGTTTCCTTCATAACCATTAGCCGCCCGGGATGCCTTGCCGCCGGGCGGCGGCCGACGAAACGTACTTTGCTTCATGCCGACGGGTTGCAGCACCAGTTCCTCCACCAGGGCACCGAAGGGCTTGCCGGTAACGTCTTCCAGCAGGAGCTGGAGAACCGTGAAGCCGCCCCCCGAATACGATTCTTTTTCTCCGGGGATCTGCTTTACCCGCACCGGAGCGGAGTTGGCAGGCGGTATGCCGTCGAGAATGTCGACGACCGTCGGAAGCGGGTCGCCGGGCCGGTAACCCGCAAAACCATGAACGGTCAATCCGGCCGTGTGGCTGACGATCCGGCGGAGGGTCACTTTTTCGCCGGCGGTATACTCATTCTCCGGCACTTTCCACCGCCGAAGTTTAAGGTTCACGTCTTCGTCTAAGGAGAGCATTTGCTTTTCCACCAATCGGAAAGCCGCTACCGAGGTGACCGGCTTCGAGAGGGAAGCCGCCTGAAAACGTGTTGCCGGGTCGACTGGTTCAGCCTGAACGATGTCGCTCAGGCCGTAACCTTTTACCCAGCTGATTTCCCCGTTGTCGAAGACGGCGATACTCACTCCCGGCACGTTCAGCGCCTTCATCCGTTCATAAATCGTCTGGTAAGAGCCGCTGTCCGCTCCCGACCTCGTCAAGGGAATCAGTCGGTTCTCGACGGCCCGGCTATCGAGGGCGGGCCGGTCCTGACCGAAAGATGGTCCGACCGCGAGAAGCGTGATTAACAGGATCCGAAAGAAAGGAAAACGGATCACGACCCGAGGGCTTGCCGTCGGGTTCGCTGCGAAAAGCAGGGGCGGATTGTTCATGGAAGATCAGGCGAAGCGATCGAAGGAATGGACGTTCAGGCCGTGGAAACTAAGGGAATGGAAGAAGGTTACAAACAAGCCCGGCTTTTCTTACTCCCTCAGTTTCCCCTTCTGGAATGTTAGTTTGACAGGCTGGTGTATTTTTGGATAAGATTAAAAAGTTGTTCCAAATTTCCATCAGTAATAATGGTAAGTAAACCAGTAATTGGTATACAGGCCGGTTGACGGAATTGTCCAACCTTTGTTTCTATCAAAAGATTGCGCATTGATTTGATCCATAGGAACATGAACGTTCAATTAGTAAGTTTCGGCCTTGTCCTGTTCAGCGGGTTGGCCGCTTTTGCCCAGACCCCATCTCCGGCAGAAGGTAACGGAAACAGGACGGCGGCATCCGTCGAAAAGAGATATCAGGCTAAAGCACCTGAAACCCGGCCGTTCGGAGCTGCCGCGTTCGGCTCCTCGAAGCAGACCACCGTCCGCTGGCTGGGCTTTGCCGGCTTCCTCATCAACAGCCGGGGTACGACCCTGATGGTTGACCCGGTTCTGGAAGGGTTCGATATGCCCGTCCTGATCGATATGCCGATTACCCCCAAAGCCATTCCTCGTCTGGATGCGGTGCTGATCACGCACGGCGACAACGACCACTACAGCGTGCCGACCTGCCGCAATTTGGCTCCCGTTACCAGGGCCTATCATTCCACCTTGTATGTCGATTCGCTAATGAAGTCGATCGGTCTGCCCTCCTTTGGGCACCCCATCGGCGATCAGTTTTCCGTGGGGCCGGTACGGGTGACGGTCACTCCTGCCGATCATGCTTGGCAAAATGCCTATCCCGGCACCAGCAAGCGGCTTTTTAAGCCAGAAGACTGTGCCGGCTTCTGGATCGAAACACCGGACGGCACGATCTGGGCACCAGGCGATTCCCGCCTGATTGCGGAACACCATCTGAACCGGCCAACTCCCGACGCTATCTTTTTCGACTTTTCGGACAGCGAATGGCACTTCGGTTTACGGAACGCGGTGAAAGTGGCCAACGCCTATCCCGACACCCCGCTGCTGCTGTGCCACTGGGGTTCAGTCGATGCTCCGGATTTTGCGCCCTTCAACGGGGACCCCAGGGTGCTGTCGAAGCTGATCGTCAATCCCGACCGGATTCGAGTGCTGGCTCCGGGTGAGCCGTTTACGCTTAAACCATTGAAGAAGAGCCGTTAAAATCGATGGAGAAGATACGAAAACTGCAAAGCGTGGCCGAGTTCAATGCCGAACGGGGGCAGCGGGTTCTGCACCCCCTGGTCAGCGTGCTGGATCAATCCCGGTCGACGCCGGTGAAGACGGGCCGCTGGCTGTCGGAACTTTACATCGTGTTTCTCAAAGAAGCCCGCTGTGCCCCGCTAACCTATGGCCGCCGGCACTACGATTACGACGAAGGAACCATGCTGTTCATCGCGCCCGGACAGGTCTTCGGACTCGAAGAGGATGAAAACGAACGCATTCAACCGACCGGATGGGCCCTGGCCTTTCACCCCGACCTGATCCGGGGGACGGCCCTCAGCCAGCACATCAGGGACTATAGTTTTTTCGGCTATGATGTAACCGAAGCCCTCCACCTCTCGGAACCGGAAAGGGAGTTGGTGCTGGAATGCTTCCGCAAGACCGCCAAAGAACTGGCCTTTCCTATTGACAAACACAGCAAGCGACTGATCGCCAGCAACATCGAACTTATGCTTAATTACTGTCTGCGGTTCTACGACCGGCAGTTCATTACCCGCGATCACGTTCACAAGGATGCGCTGGTCCGGTTCGAATCGCTCCTGGCAGACTACTTTGCAACCGATCAGCCTCAAACGCAGGGGCTGCCCACGGTGGGGTATTGTGCTGAACAGCTGCATCTATCCCCCAACTACTTCGGGGACCTGGTCCGGAAAGAAACAGGCCGGTCGGCGCAGGACTACATCCAGACGAAGGTGATCGAACTGGCCAAAGAGCGAATGTTCGATCCGGGCAAATCCATCAGCGAGATTGCCTACGAAATGGGTTTTCGATACCCGCAGCATTTTACCCGACTCTTCAGACAGCGGGTGGGGCAGTCGCCCAACGAATACCGCCGAACCGCCGGGCGGCTTGTGAATGAGCCGCCTGTCGCATAAAATCCCTCCCTTAAATCAAGCTACCGTATGATACGAATGTTGTTGCTGACCCTGACTTTACTGATGTCAGGGTCATTGGCCGGGCAGAATTCTCAACAAACCACCGGAAAAACCGCTATGGAAACCCACCCGGACCGGGTTGAACGCGCGCAGAAAAAGTATGAAGAGCTATTCGGGCAGCCCATTACCCCCAGCCCGACCGATCCTGAACTGATGGACATCCTCCAGCGGTTCATTTTCGGGGAGGTATTCTACGTCGGCAGCCTCGACGACCGGACGCGGGAACTGATCACCCTCACGGCGCTCACCACCATCCAGACCCTGCCGCAGCTGACGGCTCACACGAATGCCGCCCTCCACATCGGCGTCGCCCCGATCCAGATTCGGGAGGTGGTCTATCAGTGCGCTCCGTTCATCGGCTTTCCGAAAGTGCTCAACGCGCTGGATGCCGTCAACAAGGTGTTTGAAAGCCGGGGCATTAAACTGCCTCTGGAGTCCCAGGCCACGGTCCGGGAGGGTGAGCGCTTCGAGAAGGGCCGGGAACAGCAGGCGCCCCTGTACGGTGACGCCATGAAGCAGAACATGAGAACCCTGCCGGGAGAATTTGCCGAAACCATTCCCCGCCTGCTGACCGAATCAGGTTTCGGTGATTTCTATACCCGCAAGGGCCTGGACCTCAAAACCCGCGAGCTGATGATCTTCTGCGGACTTGTCGCTTTGGGCGGTACCGAACGGCAGATGGCTTCGCACGCCGTCGGGAATCTGAAAGCCGGCAACAGCAAAGAGACGCTGCTGGCCGCGATGGTGCAGCTTTATCCGTATATCGGTTTCCCGCGGGTTTCCAACGCCATCAATATTATCAAAGACGCTAAAATCGACTGAGTCGTAAACGGATGCAGACAAGAACACTGGGAGCCGGCGGCCTGGCCGTATCGGCGCTGGGGCTGGGTTGTATGGGCATGAGCTGGTCTTACGGCCCGCCTAAAGATAAAACCGAAATGATCGCCCTGCTTCGGGCCGCGGTCGAGCGGGGCGTCACCTTTTTCGATACGGCAGAGGTGTACGGACCCTATCAGAATGAGGAACTGCTGGGCGAGGCTCTGGCGCCGTTTCGAGGGCAGGTGGTCATCGCCACCAAGTTCGGCTGGGCACCCGCTTCGGAGCAGGAAGCGAACGGGCGGTGGAACGGCCTGAACAGCCGCCCCGAGCACATAAAGCAAGTGGTGGAAGGGTCTCTGAAACGCCTGCGCGTGGAGTTCATCGACCTGTATTACCAGCACCGGGTGGACCCGGCCGTGCCCATCGAAGATGTAGCCGGAACGGTGAAAGACCTGATCGCGGAAGGGAAGGTCAAGCATTTCGGCCTTTCGGAAGCCGGGGCTGAGACCATTCGGCGGGCGCACGCGGTTCAGGCGGTGACGACCCTGCAAAGTGAATATTCGCTCTGGTATCGGGAGCCGGAAAAGGAGATTCTGCCGACGCTGGAAGAACTGGGTATCGGTTTTGTACCCTTCAGCCCCCTGGGCAAAGGGTTTCTAACCGGTAAAATGGACGAAAATACACCACTGGACGCTACCGATTTTCGCAGTAAGGTGCCCCGGTTCGAGCCGGAAAACCGCAGGGCAAATCAATCCCTGGTCGATCTGCTGAATCGGTTTGCCCAACAGAAACAGGCCACCCCCGGCCAGATCGCGCTGGCCTGGCTGCTGGCGCAGAAACCGTGGATCGTGCCGATTCCGGGAACGACGAAACTGACCCGGCTGGAGGAAAATCTGGGCGCGGTCGGGGTAAATCTGACGCCCGAAGACCTCAGCGAGATCGAAGCCACAGCCTCGAACATCACGATTCATGGCGCTCGTTATCCGGCCGAAATGGAGAAAAAAAGCGGCCTCTAAGCATCGAAAATCAACACGATCAGGCCGACATTCTCAGGACGGGAGGCAGAAGAAAAACAGCCCGAACGCCATACGTTCGGGCTGTTTTTCTCTGTTCTGACGGTAGCCGGTGGGCCAGCATCCCTGATTCCGAAGGAGCAATCAGAACGAATACCGTAAGGTAACGCCGTAAGTACGCGGATCGCCCAGGACGGCCCCGTAGTGGCCGGCATTGCCCGGGGCGGGCAGCAGCTGCTCGAAGTAGTTCTGATTGAGCAGGTTCCGGCTCCACAGGATGACCGAGGTGCCGTTCGAAGCCCGGAAGCCCACCCGCGCGTTGACGAGGGCGTAGCCGTCGATGTTCAGGTATTTTGAAGGCGACGGACTGGAAGAGAACGAAGAACGGAAGTAGTTATCCAGGGCCAGGAAAAACCGGCCGTCCTGCGCCAGGAACTTCCCGCCCCCGCTCACCTCGCCACCGAACGATCCGGCCCAACGGGAAACACCGGGCAGATCGCCCCCGGAAATATCCTTGAAGGCCTGCTCCCCGCCCGTTTCTTCCAGCGGGACGGGCGCGTTGGTGAACTTCACGTATTTGGCATCGGTGTAGGCCACCGAGCCGTACAGCGAGAAGGCATTGCTGAACCGGATGTTTCCGTCCACTTCAACCCCCCATACCCGCACTTTTTCGGCGTTGGCCAGGTAACCCCGGTTCACGCCCGGCTCCGGTGTCTGGACCTGGGTCTGGTAGTCCTTGATGTCCGAATTGTGGAACACCACGTTCAGGATGGAATTGGCCGACGGCCGGGTCTTGGCTCCAAACTCGAAATGGGTCACGGATTCGGGTTTTACCCGGGCCAGTTCCAGCATCACCCGCCCGCTGCTGGTGGGCAGACCGCCGATGTTGATGCCCACCGGCTTGTAACTGATCGAGTAGGTCCCGAAGGCGTTGATGCGCTGGCTGGCCTTGTATTGCAGGGTTACCTGTCCTGAAAAATTCGTTTCGTCCACTTCCGTGTCGAACGCCTGGTTGGTATACACCCCATTTTTCAGAGCCAGCAGGGCCGCATCCGTCGTTTGCAGACCACCGTAAGTCTCCCGCTTGTAGTTGGCAATTTTCTTGTCGTAGTTATACCGGATGCCGGGCAGCACGTGCAGGCGGTCGCTAATGGTCCAGTCGACCTGACCGAATACGGCGGCACTGGTGCTTCGAAGCCGGTTGGTGGTGCGGATGCCGAAGTTGTCGAACAGACCGGGCGTTTTCCAAAGGGCGCTGGTCGAGCTTTGGGCGAAACGCCACTGGGCCGAACCGGCTTCTTCCGTCTGCACGGGGTCGGACTTCAGATCCTGCCACAACCCGAACACGCCCACCACCCCGCTCAGCCGGGAAGTGATGTTTCCGGCATACCGGATTTCCTGCGACCACTGGTCGTGCTTGGAGTTACCGGCCGAGATCGTAAATACCGGCAGGCCGATGTAGTCCCGGTCGTTCAGCGGCCCCCAGACCCAGTAGCGCCAGGCGGTCGTGGACGTCAGGGTGCCCCCTCCGATTTTGATGTCGGCATTGACCGAAGCACCGCCCAGCTGGTTATCGGCCCTGGAGGGTGTATCGTGGTCGATGATCCGATCGAAGGGATCGGTCGAGGGAACCTTGTAGCCCAGATCGGCGATGATGTTGTTGAACTGCCGGTAGGCGGCCCGCTTAGTCGGCACCACGCCGGCGAACACCACCGCGTACCCGTTCGGCTTCTGGTCCGTATAATCCCCGATGAAGGTGATTCTGACCCGATCGCTGGGCGTGTAGAGCAGTTGCCCGCGGAAACCGAGGTTATTGAGCGAATTGACCCGCTGATTGGTCCGGATGTTGGTGAGCGTTCCGTTGCGCTGGGTGCCGGAAAACGACAGCCGGGCCGCCAGTTTTTTGCTTAGCGGACCCGTCAGCGACGCTTTGGCCTGGATATAGTTGTAGTTGCCGTAGCTGAGTTCGAACGAGGCTCCCGGCACGAAACTGGGCGCCCGCGTAGTGATGTTGAAGGCCCCGGCGGTCGTATTCTTACCAAACAGCGTTCCCTGCGGGCCGCGCAGCACCTCGATCTGCTCGATGTCCACAAAATCCAGAGCGGTAGCCGCCGGGCGGGCGAAATACACCCCGTCCACATAGAAGCCGACGCCTGGATCGATCCCGTCGTTGGTCAGGCCGAAGGTGGAACCCAGACCACGGACGTTGAGCGTGGTGTTGCGGGGGTTGGAGGAGTACAACTGTACGGAAGGGATAATCTCCTTGATCCGATTGACGTTGAAGGCCCCGGCATCTTCCACGACGGGTCCGCGCAATACCGAAATGGGGATGGGCACGTCCTGGGCCGACTCCTGCCGGCGCCGGGAGGTGATGGTGATGTCGGCCAGTTCATTGGCGGCTTCTTCAAGCCGGATTTCGGCTCCTTCCTCGGACAGGACGGTTTCCAGGGTCCGGTATCCGATATACGATACCAGGACGGCAAACGGAGGCTTTTGTCCCGTAATCAGCGTAAACTGTCCATTCTGGTTGGTAGAAGAGCCGTTGGTCGTCCCTTTGATCTGGACCGTGGCCCCGATGAGATTTTTTCCCGTGCGGGCGTCGATGACCTTGCCGGTGATGGTCGCATTGATGACGGGGGGCTGCTGAGCCAAACTGTTCAGATACCCAAAAAGAAAGGTGGCAAGAAGTACTGGCAGGCGTAATGTACGAATCATACGAATTGGACCTGACGGTCGGTGGTGGTTGATAAAATACCGGTTACTCCGGGTAATAGATAGATTATTAGTACATTAATTCTACTGAATTAGTAGGGATTGCAAAATTAGGTAACGAAAAGCTACTTCCAAACTTTGACGAAAAAATTCCTGAAAAAGTGTAGGCGGTTTTGCCCGAATTGCCCGTCATGCCGGTCGAAAGGGATAGTTTTTAAGCGTTTCAATAGGTTGGGTCGTGACTGGAATCCGTTGTTCCGGTGAGCCTTGCCCCCTTTGAATGAGAAATTATCTGCTTCCCCTGCTGACCATACCATCTGCGGTATTCCACCGGAGGGGCCGGTTTTGAATCTGCGGCCGATCATCTGTATCAGTTGCTGCTCGTCGAAACGAAGCGGATCCGGCTCGATACGGACTATATTTTACCACTCGGGCCAGTCAATCCGACTCAGATGCCGTCCGATTCGGCGGGTTTTACGGTCTCCTACACCTACCGGTCCATGGACAAACCTGAACGGCCGTTGACCGCTGCCTCCAACGCCGGGCCGCCTACCGGGAGGCCGACTCGTGATCACCCGTAAAAAGGCCATCCTTAACCTGTTCAATTAGAAGCAGATTTATCCGCAAGAGCCATCCCGGTCACCCCACCTTCTCAAAAATTCCGAACCCGCTTGAATAATTGAATTTTCCGCCTTTACTTTGGATTACAAAGTACTTTATTTAGCCTATTCGAACTTTTCCAAAGTCCTATTCGGCGACTGACCCATGACCTTAGAAATTTCCGGTCTTTCCAAAACCTATTCCAACGGCGTTCAGGCCCTGAAGAACGTGACGCTGAGCATTCCCGGCGGGATGTATGGCCTGCTCGGACCCAACGGAGCCGGCAAATCGACCCTGATGCGGATTCTTGCCACGCTCCAGGAGCCGGACGAAGGCCGCATTCAGCTCGGAGAAATCGACGTACTCCATCAGAAGGATAAAGTGCGGGAAACCCTCGGTTATCTGCCCCAGGAATTCGGCGTTTACCCGAAGGCCAGGGCCGGGGAGCTGCTGGATCACTTTGCCGTCCTGAAGGGCATTACGACCCGATCCGCCCGGAAGACCGTGGTCGAAACCCTGCTGCGTCAAACCAACCTGTGGGACGTCCGCCGGCAAAAGCTGGGTGGTTTTTCGGGCGGGATGAAGCAGCGCTTCGGCGTGGCCGTGGCTCTGCTCGGAAACCCGAAGCTGATGATCGTCGACGAACCGACCGCGGGCCTGGACCCGGCCGAACGGGTGCGCTTCCTGAATCTGCTGAGCGAGCTGGGCGAGCAGAGCGTGGTTATCCTTTCCACCCATATCGTGGCCGATGTCTCGGAACTTTGCACCCGCATGGCAATCATCCATCAGGGCCGGATTCTGCAGGAAGCCGAGCCGTTGAAGGCGGTGGAAGCGCTGCGCGGGCGAATCTGGCGCCGGGTGGTGGAGAAAAGCGCTCTCGCCGGCCTGGAGCGGGACCATTCGATCATCTCGACCAAACTGCTTGGGGGCCGCACGGTGGTCCATGTGTACAGTGAAGATGCACCCGCCGGTTTTGAACCTGTTCCGCCGGACCTGGAAGACGTCTACTTCAGCGCCATGGCGGGGCATCTTCCCCCGAAAACCGGCGGGCCGGAAAAGGAGGCACGGTTATGAAGTTTTGGGAAATCTTTCGCTTCGAATTCGGTTATCAGGTACGTCGGCCCTGGATCTGGCTGATCGTCGCCGTGCTGATCGTTCTCGATTTTCTGATGACGCGCGACGGTTCCGTGTCGGAAGTGCTGTATTCCGAATTCTACCTGAACTCGCCGTTCGGCGTCGCCAAAACCACGGTATTCGGCAGTCTGGTCTGGCTGGTGACGGCCGCGGCCGTGGCCGGAGATGCGGCCGCACGCGATGTGGCAACCGGCCTGTATCCCCTCCTCTACACCGCTCCCATCCGCAAGAGGGACTATCTGGGCGGGCGGTTCGTGGCGGCTTTTGTCCTCAACGCCCTGCTCCTGCTGGCCGTGCAGGCGGGTATTCTGCTGGGCGTTTACCTGCCGGGCGTCGATCCCGAACTGATCGGCCCGTTCCGGCCGGCTGCCTTTCTCGGCGCCTACGCCATCATTTCGCTCCCGAATGCCTTCACGGGTACGGCCGTCCAGTTCTGGCTCGCTTCCCGGAGTGGCCGCCCCATGGCGGCCTACTTCGGCAGTTTCCTGCTGGTTTTCATGGGCTTCTTTGTCGCGTCTTTCGTGCTGTTCAGACGGGGCCTCGGCACCCTGCTCGACCCGATCGGCATCCGCTTCGTCGTCGAGGATATGGCGCATCTGTGGACGCCCATCGAAAAAAACCGCCGGGTGATGCAGCTGGAGGGCATTTTGCTCACCAACCGCGTCCTGTGGCTCGGCATTGCGCTGGTGGTCGTTGGGCTTACCTACCTGAGCTTCCGTTTCGCCCACCGGACCGGAGGTTCCTGGTGGAGCCGGTTTAGAGTCCGCTCCCAAAAAGCCTCCTCTCCCATACCACCGGCCGGTTCCGGCGCTACGGCCCCACCGGCGTTGTCCGCCCGGCCGGTTTCCCGGGCTTCGGGCTTCTCCCTCCATGCCCGCCAGACGCTTGCCATAGCCCGGAAATCGTTCCGGGCCATCGCCACCAGTTGGGCCGGGCTGGCCATGCTGGCGCTGATTCCTCTCCTGACCGTCGTCATGATACTCGACCAGACGGAATCCAACGGCGTCCCGCTCGTTCCCACCACCGCGCGGGTGGTCGCCCTGCTGACCGGCTCGATGGCCGATGAGCAGAGCCGCTGGGTGGTTATTCCGTTCCTGCTGGTGTTTTTTGCGGGAGAACTGGTCTGGCGGGAGCGTGATGCCGGCCTGGGCGAAATCACCGACGCCATGCCGGGTACGGAGTGGCCGCCTTTTCTTGGGAAGCTGGCCGGTCTCGGGCTGGTCCTGGCCCTGTTCCTGGCTCTCCAGGCCATCTCCGGGATGATGGCCCAGACCATCCGGGGTTACCACGACTACGAAATCGGACTCTACCTGAAAACTCTGTTCGGGCTTCAGTTTACGGACTTTTTCCTCTTTGGGGTACTCGGCCTCGCCGTCCATGTGATCGTGGACCACAAGTATTTGGGCCATCTGGTGGCGGTCCTCGCCTTCGTGTTCATTGCACTCGCTTCCCTGTTCGGAGTCGAGCATAACCTGCTCATCTACGGGGCCGGACCGGGGTGGTCCTACACGGAAATCCGCGGCTTCGGCTCGTCCATCGAACCCTGGCTGTGGTTTCGGCTCTACTGGGCCGCCTGGGCGGTTCTGCTGGCGGTGGGGGCGGTTCTCTTCCGGACGCGCGGCCCCGAGAAGAACCCCGGTCTGCGCCTTCGCATCGCCCGGCGCCGGCTGACGGGTCCGACGCTCCGGACGGCCGGTGTGGCCGTGACGCTTATCCTCGCGCTGGGCGGCTTCATCTTCTATAACACGAACCTGCTGAACGAATACCTCACCCCCGCCGACCTGAAAGAACGGGCCGCCGGGTATGAACGGCGCTACGGGCGGTATGCGGATCAGCCACAACCCGCCCTCACGGCGGCCCGGCTCAACATCGAAATTTACCCGGAACGACAGGCCGTAATCATTCGGGGCAGCTACCGCCTTGTCAACCGCAGCAGAACCGCCATCGACTCCATCCACCTGACGACGGCACCCGGCGTTGAAACCGGAACCCTGCAATTCGACCGGGCCGCCACCTGCGTTCTGGCCGATGAAAAATTACACCACCGGATCTATGCGCTGAGGAATCCGCTCCGGCCCGGCGACTCCCTGCGGCTCGGCTTCCGGGTTCATGCCGGGCCCCACGGATTCCGGGAAAACGGGGCCGATGGGCCGGTGCAAGCAAACGGCACGAACTTTACGAACGCCCTGCTGCCGGGGATCGGTTATGAGAGCAGCCGCGAACTGCTGACCCCCGCCGACCGGCGAACCTACGAACTCACTTCCCGCCCGCTCATTGCGTCGCTCTACGACCTTGAAGCGCGGAAAAGGCGGGGCGAGGGCACCACGCTCGAAGTCGTGATCGGCACGGAAAAGGATCAGGTGGCCGTCGCGCCCGGGGCGCTCCGCCGGACCTGGAGGCAGGCTTCGGCAGGCTCCGGGGAACGACGTCACTTTCACTATGCCACCCATCACCCAATCGGCGGTGTGTGGGAGTTTTTCTCCGCCGGCTACGCCGTCCATGACATGGTGTGGACGCCGGCCACCCGGGCGGACTCCGCCACGACCGGTGCCGGGCAAAAGCGGGTCGCGATCCGGATTTTCCATCATCCGAAGCACACGGCGCATCTGGAACGCATGGCCCGCAGCATCCGGGCCTGCTTCGACTATTACAGCCGGGAGTTCGGCCCCTACGGGTACAACTTTCTGAGCGTCGTCGAACGGCCGGGAAACGGTACCGGGATGCACGCCGAAGCGGGAATGATCACCCACGGGGAGGGCTTCACGGCCTGGAACCCGGAGCAGGGCCCCGGGAGCCACGATCACCCGTTTGCCATCGTGGCCCACGAGATGGGCCACCAGTGGCCGGTTCCTGCGGCAACGGTCGAGGGAGCGCCGGTGATGTCCGAGAGCCTTGCCTGGTATTTGGGAATGAAGCTCGTGGAATATGCGAAGGGACCCGATGCGCTCCGGCTCCTGCGGGACTACCTGCGGCAGCCGTACCCCTACCCGGCCATCCGCCGGGGCGAACCGTTGCTCCGGGCGCTCGACCCGTACCTTTCCTACCGCCGGGGCCCCTTCGCGCTGTACGCGCTGAGCCAGTATATCGGTGATGAGAGGGTCAACCGGGCGCTGCGGCAGCTGAGGGAGAAGCATCAGCCGAAGAACGCCCCCCTGGCCACCACGCTCGACCTGTATGCCGAACTGAAGACCGAGACCCCCGACTCCCTGCGGTATCTGCTGCACGACTGGTTCGAGACCAACACGTTCTGGGAACTTGAAACCGCTGGAGCCGGTGCCCGGCAAACCCCGGCCGGGACCTGGGAGGTGACGCTGGAGGTGCAGGCCCGCAAGATGGAGTACGACAGCGCAGGCGTCGAAACCACGGTGCCGATGAACGAGTGGGTGGAGGTAGGCGTATTCGCCGACGGCAAAACCGGTGATCCGGCCGGGCCGCTCTATCTCCGGAAGCACCGCATCCGCTCCGGCCGGCAGACGATCCGGGTGAAGGTGCCGCGCCGGCCCGACCAGGCCGGCATCGACCCCCATCACCTGCTGATCGACCTGAAGCCGGATAATAACCGCAAAGCATTGATTATCAGACCATAATACCACCCGGCTTCAGGGCACCTGCGATAGATACCGCCGGATGTGCCGGAGGCTTTCGGCGGCTTTGCAGTTGACGATGCCCTCGTGGCCGGTTCCCGGAATCTTTACATGTTCATGCTGCCTGAAATAGCCGACATGGTATTTTTCCTGAAAGGCGTAGCCGATGTCGTCCGTGAATTCGCTGCTGATGAACAGCACCGGTTTGGTAAACCGGCTCAGGTTCGTGGTGAAGTCATACGTGCCGTTCTCCACCTCCCCCAGCGCAATGGCGATGACGGCCGCCGTCCCGGAGCGGTAGTAAACCGGCGGGCAGTCTTCCCCGCGACCGGCATTCTGCTGGTTTAGTTTAGCCAGGTCGTATACATAATCCGCCTGCTGGTGGTTTCCCATGCCGATGAGCTGTTTGGCCCAGAGAATCCGGTTGACGTCGGCCCCGAAGTAGTTGAGGCTGGCACTCGACGGCGTGTTTTTCACGATTTCGGATGAAAAGGAACCCGGTTCGAGCAGCACCAGCCCTTTCACCCGCTCCGGGTGCTGGTTGACGTACTGAACGGCGACTTTTCCGCCGTGGGAATGCCCCACCAGAACGACCGGCTCTCCGGGCGCCAGCCGGTCGATCAGCTCTTCCAGATCCCCGAGCGACTGGGCCATCGTCAGCTCCGACATCGGGTGCCGGCGCGACAGCCCGCAACCCCGGTAGTCGTGATAAACAACCTGATAATTAGCCGGTAACGACCAGCCGTCGACTGCCTGGTTGAGCGGCAGCAGCGACCGGAAATCGTCGCCGGGGCCGCCTTCCAGTACAAAAACTTTGGTTTTTTTCGGGTCTCCATAAGTCTGAACATGCAGACGGGTGCCGGACAGGGTCACCGACGGCAGGGAAGGGTCTTCGTCCACCGTTCGGGCGACGAGGTTGCCCGGCTGGGCGGGATCGAGGCTTTGACAGGCCGCCAGGGCCAGCAGCGCCATGAAACAGGCTTTTTTCATTAGAATCGTTTGTTTACGCCAATCAGGAAATAGTAAGGAGGAAGCAGGTCGTCCAGTGACCCGCTGGTCTGGTAGCCGGCTTTCAGATTCAGTTCCAGGCTTTTGTGACGATCAGGTAGATACAACAGGTAAGCGCCGGCGCGCAGGTTAGTGGCCGATTGCCGGTACCAGCCGTCTCTCACCCCGGTGTAGACATCCCGCCGGAACGTCGCCGAATGGGTAATGTGGGTCGCAAACAGCGGATTGTAGCTCAGGTTGAGGCCCGCGCCGAACCGATTGAACAACAGGCCCGGGTTCAGTTCGGCCACAGCCCCGACCCCATGAAACCGGGCCGCCGGGTTGACGGCTCTGACGCCCTGCAGGGCGATCTGCCAGGGTAGGATGAACCGCCCGGCGCTCCCCTGCCACGACCGCAGACCGAGTTGGACCCGGGTGTTGTTCAGGCCCGGCAGGGCGGTATTCTGGGTCAGTTCGACGAACGGCGCGGAGCGTAAACGCGGGAAGTGAAAGCCATACCGGAGGTTGACGGCGACCAGACTGTAATCATAGCCCGCTTCCACGGAAAGCAGGTGGGTTTGCCCGGGAGCGGGCGGGGCGTACTGACTTCGGGCAGACAGACTGAGCAGGCAGAACACGCCGACTGCGAAATACTTTGCGGCCATGGAATCGTTGTTTGATTAGGGCACAAACATCCGTTTTCGGGCCTTTCCGGTCGTCCGTATCTATACAGACAGACAAACTTTTCGATTTTCTTTTCGAAACTGACCGGGCGACAGGCCGGTGGCCTCCCTGAAAGCCTTATGAAAAGTAGACTTGGAGTTGAATCCCGCTTCATAGGCCACCGCCAGAATCGTGAAGCGGTCGTATTTCGGGTCGGTTAACAGGACTTTACACGCTTCGACCCGGTAGCGATTGACGAAGTCGTAGAAGTTTTGTCCGAGGTCATTGTTGATCAGATCCGACAGAATATTGGTCGAGGTACCGAGTTGCTCGGCCAGTTCGGGCAGGGTCAGGTCGCCGTTCCGGTAGGCCTTCCCTTCCTCCATGCGGTGGATCAGCCGCTGCTTCAGTTCCTGCCGCTGCGGATCGGGCAGCCCGGAAGGCCGGGGCACCCGCGGCACCGGCTCATCGGCGGTTTGCTGAGGAACCGGAGGCTCCGCCCCTGAAAAGATCGTGTTCTGGCGAACGGCATAATACCCCAGTGAAAAAAGGATGCCGATCAGCAGCAGCGGTGTCAGGGTCTGGAGAATAGGAAATACCGGAATATAGTCCGGAAAGAGTTCGTTGCCGTGAAAATTGGCCCACAGCAGCCAGACCAGGAGCAGCCCATAGTTCAGCCGCCGGAGCCAGGAGAGATTCCGCTTTTCGAGCGAACCTGAAAAATACGCCCTGACGCGGACCTGGTGGCGCTGAACGAGCCGGAAGCCGAGCAGCAGATAGGTGACGAAATGGAGCAGGCTCAGGCCCATCATGTGGTCGTAGTCCGTCGGCTGGTCGTTCATCAGACGGTGTAGATAAGCGAGTTTTTCGCTGTCGGCAGCCGTATACAGCGGCAGGTACTGCACCAGGCAGAACAGGGCCGGAAGCCCGTGCAGCAGGTCGGCCTTCCGGAAAGGCCGGTCTTCCCGGGTCAGCGACCGGATGTAAAAATAATAGGTGGTGCCCCAGAGGAAAAGCAGCGGCATGAACACCTCGATGAGCGCCGGGTGGGTCCGGTAATAGCCGTGGTATTCGAGAATGGCCTGCAACAGCAGCAGGGCGCCGATGAGAAAAAAAGCCGCCAGCCAGCGGTTGGCCTTCCAGTTTCCCTGCCGGACGGCCCCCAGGACCACGCCGAAGAACAGCAGGTTGGCCATGCTGATGGTATACAAAATCTCCTTCATGTGTGAATATGCGCAAACCGATCGGAGCGGCAAGGTAACCGACCCGGTCCACCACCGGTAGCAGAAATACACCAGTGGTCGGGTACGGGGTACATCCACCTTTACATGCTTCACTCAGCGGTCGTTTCCGCCGGCTCGGCCGTACGGTCGGCGGTCTGCGGGGCCGGGCTGAGGCCGCCGGCGCATGGAGCGTCTCTTCCAGGGAAGCGAACGCTCGGGATAGGAGCGGTTTTTCGGAATGTTGTTGACGACCAGAGCCACCAGCAGCAGGATAAACACCCCGCTCATCACCGGAGAGAGCGTATAGCCGAACCCCAGGCTTTTGATTTTCTCGGACCCGATGTTGGCAATCAGCGCCGTAGCCCCGGCCGGCGGGTGCATGGTTTTGGTGATCTGCATCCCGACGATGGACAGCGATACGGCCAGAGCCGAAGAAAGCCAGAGCTGGTCCGGGATTAGTTTATACACGGCGACCCCCACCAGAGAGCCTAACAGGTGGCCGCCCACCAGATTTCTGGGTTGGGCCAGCGGGCTGTGCGTCGAACCGAAAATCAGAACGCAGGAGGCTCCGAACGAGCCGATCAGGAAAATGTCGTCCGGCCGCGTGAAGCGCAGCTGCTGCCACTGGCCGATTAAGGCGATGGAGAGGAAGGCGCCCAGGAAAGTCCAGA
The DNA here is from genome assembly GCF_003703975.1 of Larkinella soli. Taxonomy (GTDB): domain Bacteria; phylum Bacteroidota; class Bacteroidia; order Cytophagales; family Spirosomataceae; genus Larkinella; species Larkinella soli. The sequence continues at coordinate 653,808 of NZ_QTJY01000002.1, forward strand.
AATGATCGGCGGGTTTGAGAATGGTCTGTCGGTAGATGACATACCGGGCAATGCGGTACCTCCTTTTAATTCGTTTTCTCACAATTCTACTGAACTAACTATTCCGTTTTCGCTCCCAAAGGAGGATGGCGGAACAAAAACGCAAATATCCTACCTTTTTCGGTAGGTTTAACAAAAACTGATTAACCATGAAGCCGCCCTGTTCCGTCTTCCGCCCCGCCCCTGCCCCGGACTATCTCGGGCACCTGCGCCGGGTAACCGGCTACCGGACCGGCCGGTGGACGGAGGAGCCGGTAGCTTTAGGGGAAGAAATGGCCTACACCCGCTCGTTGGTCTTTTTGTTGCAGGTCCACGGATTCCACTCCCTGCGGCTGCATCGGTCCGCCGAGGTGGGGACCGACGCCTTCCGGCTTCTACCGTTCACCCTTCAATCCCTGCTGGAAACGATGATCCTGCCGGGCTACCGGCCGGGTCCGGAGCCGACGGTGATGAAGGTAACCCTGGGCTCGGAAGGGGACGAAACCGGGGAAGGCGGCTCGCCTTCCTGCCTACGGGCGGAAGGCCCCTATCTGACGGTTAGCTGGCGGGAATTGGGGGAGAAGCCGGTGTTGGCGGAAAACCTCCGGCAGCGGTATGCGCAGTTGACGGGCCGCCCGATCCTGGTCCGGGAACAGGATTCCGGCCGAATTATTCAGATTCCGTTGCTGACTGGCGAATTTCGGTATTTATAGGGTGGATGGGGCCTTCTTCCGGGATCGCGGTCCGGCCGGGTCGTGCGGCCCAAACAATCCCGGACAGGCCCGGGTTATTTCCGTAAACCGCCCGTTTCCATGTTATTAGACCGAAAGATCTCCTTTGCCTATATCTTCAATAAGGTAAAGGTCGACCTCCTCATTGTGCTCCTGATCGGGTTGATCACGAATCTCCTGACCGTTTTCTTCCGGGGCTACTTGCCGGAAATGCCGCTGACCATCCCCACCTTCCTCGGTACGGCCATCTCCATTCTGCTGTCGTTCAAGATGAACCAGTCGTATGACCGCTGGTGGGAGGCCCGGAAAGTGTGGGGAGCCATCGTCAATGATTCCCGGAGTTTCGTGATTCAGCTCCAGTCTTTTCTGGACGACGGCGATCCTGCCGTCATCCGGAAGCTGGCCTATCGTCAGATTGCCTGGTGTTACTCGCTCGGCCAGTCGCTGCGGGGTCAGGACCCGGTGGAAGGCATCGGGCCGCTGCTGTCGGAAACCGACCGGACGGCCATCTCCGGCCATGTCAACAAACCGCTGGCCATTCTGCAGCTGAACGCCGGAGACATCCGGAACCTCCGGCAGAGCAGCGCCATCGACGTCTTCCGGCACGTCCAGCTGGACCAGACGCTGGTGCGGTTCTGCGACTCGATGGGTAAGGCCGAACGCATCAACGGGACCGTATTTCCCTCCACCTACCGCCACTTTCTGCACTTCATCATCTACCTTTTTGTGGTTTCGCTTTCCATTTCGCTGAAGAATGTGCAGATGATTTTTGAAATACCGCTTCTGCTGGCCATTTCAGCCGGTTTTTTCCTGATCGAAAAAAGCGCCCTGCACCTTCAGGACCCCTTCCGCAACCGCCCCAGCGACGTATCCGTGACGGCCATTGCCCGCACCATCGACATCAATATCCGGCAGCTGCTGGGTGAGAAGGAGGTTCCCGAGCCGGTCAAACCGGATGAATTTTACATTCTGTAGGCTCCGACGCGCGGCCCGGTCACCGGCGGGAACGGAATTACTTCAACGGGGCCGGGGCGTCGGCGAAGTGCCGGTATTTGCCCAGCAACCGCCCGATCCAGTACGTGATGGGTAAGACCACCTTCTTGACCAGGACCGGTATTTCGGCCATATCGTATTCGCGGGCGTAGCGCGTCATCAGAAAGGCGGCATCGAAGGCTTCGGGCTTTTCGCTCCCGGATTTGTTCTGGGCCGCATAGATTCCCGAAAGAAAATAGACGATGCTGTTGGCGGGCTGAATCCAGCCCCGGCAGGTCAGCGGCTCCTCGCCGGCGTTCCAGAACCGGTGCGGCACCCCGCGCCGGAACACCACCTCTTCGCCGACTCCGGCGTACTGCACCTCCTGGCCCTGTACCTGGTAACCCATCTTCCCGCTGACCACCGTCAGCCCTTCATCCTGACGAAAATGGGTGTGCATCGGCGGGCCGGACCGGGGCTTCACCCAGTTTTCAACCAGGACTTTCTCTCCTTCCGGCCCGGGCTCGACGCCGAGGAAGGTAATTTTTTCTCCCTGGCAATTCTGAATCGTGTGTGGATAGACCATGTTCATTTCGTTTCTTGTTTCTCCAAAAGTAGCCGGTTTAGGACATTGTCCAAATTCAAGTATGACCAGAGAGGAAAAAATCGTCGATAAAGCGTTGGAAATGTTCAATGAACGGGGAATCGAGTACGTCGGGCTGCGGGAGCTGGCGGCTGCGCTGGGCATCCGGGTCGGCAACCTCACCTACTATTTCCCGACGAAGGACGATCTGGTGAACCGCCTGGCGCAGGACCTTTCCCGACTGAACGACCAGCTGGGCGGAGCCGCAACCCCCGACCTTTTTTCGTTTCTGGAGCGGTTCAGAAAAGTCTGCGAGCATCAGATCCGATACCGCTGCCTGCTCCTGAGCGTGGTTCACCTGATGGAACGGAACCGGGTGCTTTCCGAAACCTATAAGGAAACCGAAAAAAAACGTTTCGGGTCCATCGTGGGCGGCCTGTCGGCGCTCCGGCAGGCAGGGTATCTGAACCCCGACGCGGACACCGGGTTTCTGGTATCCGTTTTTACCCTCACGGCCCGTTTCTGGATTTCCGAAGCCAGCATTTCCTTCCGGCACCTGAGCCCCCGGGAACACATTCACCATTATGCCGCCCTGGTCGCCAAACTGTTCCTTCCCTATGCCACCGAAAAAGGAAGGGAGGATATCCGGCGGTTCATTAACGGCCTGTCATAATACCAGATGTTCCCTTATTCTCCGAACCGGGTCAAAAATAGCGAATAGCGTCTATTCAGGACGACCGTCGAACAAGAAATCGGGCCTTTCTTTTTTATTCAAAAAGCCATTTAAAAGGGAAATAAAAAATCATTTTCCGTTCAATAAATAACCTGATACTCCTTTCTTTAAAACCGCTACTTTAACCGCATCAAATTAAATTAACCGGGCGCTTTCATCCGATTTAAATACCCGGCCCTACTGCCTCTGTTCTTTTTTCGCTTCCCACTCAATTTAGCCGTTTTGTTTCATACAAACCGATCTGGCCGTGGCAGACATTTCCTTTTTTGAATCCGCGAGGACCCGCCTTCGGGACCAGGCTTATGCCAACTTCGTCGCGCATCGCTCGGAGATCGAGCGCGTGGGATACGGTATTCAGCAAAACCGCAGCGGGCAGCTGCCGCTCAGCCACATCACCAACGACATCGACCGGCTGTCGAAACGCATCGCCCGCGAGGGCATGCAGGTGGAAAAAGCCCTGGAGCGCATTAACAACGTGCCCAATTTTCAGGATGTATCCGTCATCCGGAAAATCCTGCGGAACTCGTCCAGCGTGTGCCGGATCGTCATTCAGACGTCCTTCGGAAACAGCGGTTACGGAACCGGTTTTCTGATCAGTCCGCAGGTGCTGCTGACGAACCACCACGTGCTGCCGGACGTCGAAACCGCCCTGCGCTCGGAGGCCCAGTTCGGCTATGAACTGGATGAAAACGGCCATATTCAGTCGCCGATTTCCTTCCGGCTCCGGCCCGACCGGTTCTTCCTGACCTCGCCGTATGAAACGCATCCGGAGGTGCCCTACAGCGGCCGGGACTTCACGATGGTGGCCGTCGAGCCGACGGGAACCGAAGGGGCGTCCCTGGACCAGTTCGGTTATATCCGGATGGACAGCTCCCTCGGCAAGATCATCGAAGGGGAAAACTGCGTCGTTATCCAGCACCCCAAAGGAGATTATAAAAAGCTGGTTCTCCGGGACATCCGACTGATTACGCTGACCGAGAACTTCCTCATTTACGAGTCCGACACGCTGCCCGGCTCGTCCGGGAGCGCCGTGCTGGGCTTGGGTACGGGCGTCATCGTGGCGCTCCACCACAGCTCCATCCCGCGCAAGGACGCGGCCGGCAACTGGCTCCGGAAAGACGGCAGCCCCGTGCAGCCCGACGACCCCGACGAGCTGATCGACTGGATCGGCAACGAGGGCGTCCGGGTGAGCTGCATCGTGGAAGCCTTCAATAAACTGCCCGTTCCGGACGCCATGCAGCCCTACCGCCGTCAAATCATCGAAGCCCAAACTTCCTCCCTTCCGACTATGAACGCTCCCATCTCCCATACCGCTCCCATCCCTCCGGCGGCCCTCCCGGCCGAATCGACCCTGACCGCCCACACGGGCACCGAATCGACCGCCGGTCTCCAGTATTTCGAGGTGGTCCTGACCAGCCAGCCCACGCTGCTCGACGACTGGGAACAGAAAGCCGCCCTGCTGGTCGAAGGACTGGTCGAGGATCACCCCCTGATCCCGCATTCGTTCGATCCGTACATCCGCCGGATGCGGTACGTCTCCGTCCGCACCGCCCGCAACCCCTGGGAACAGGCTGCTTTCATGGAAAGCCTGCCGCACATCGAGAGCTGCAAACCGGACCTGGAGATGCTCACCGACATCGGCCTGACCGACTCCGACGCGCCCACCCGGCAGGGTCCGCAGGAATCGGAACTGATTTACAATGAGGGCACGGCGGCCTGGAACGAGGAAAAATTCCTGAAGGACTTCGGGCAGGCCGGCTGGGTGCAGAAAGCCAAAAAAGTACGGGCCGACTACTACCGCTGGTGGAACTGGCTGGCCGTCAACTGCCCCGCCGATGGGAACCGGACCGGAAAAGACTGGGACGCCATCCGGCAGAATCTGGCGAGTCTGCGCTTCGTGCAGCTCGACACCGGCTATTCCTCCCATTCCAAGGTCTTTTCGGGCGTCGACACCGATAAGGATTTCGACTTCATCGACTCGGATGCCGACGCCCGCGACCTGATGGACCGGCTGCTGCTGAAACACCCCGGCCACGGCACCCGCACCGGCAGCCTGGCCGTGGGCGGGACGCTGGCCGCCGACCCCCGGCGGCTCGACGGCAACGGCGGCCTGCTCAACTTTGGAGGTCAGGTCCCCGCCCGGCTCATCCCCTACCGGATCTCCAAATCGGTCATTTTGCTGGGGCGCGGCAAACAGCTGGTGGATGCGGCCGGATACGCCATTCGCAGCCAGGCCGACGTGATGTTCATGTGCATGGGCACCTATCCACGGGCGATGTTTGCGGCCATTGCCCGGGAAGCCTACGAAAACGGCGTCATCTGGGTGTGTGCCGCCGGCAACGAGGTGGAAGTGGTGGTGGCCCCGGCCGTCTATCCCGGCACCATCGCCGTGGCCGCGGTCAATCCCGCCGACCAGCCCTGGAAAGGCAGCAGCAACGGGCCGATGGTGGACATTGCGGCCCCGGGTGAAAGCGTGTATGTGCCCTTCATCGACAAGCAGGGCAACGAAATCATGGTCTACGGCGACGGCACCAGCTATGCCACCCCGCACGTGGCCTCGGCCGCCATGCTCTGGAAAGCCCGGCACCTCGACGCTCTGAGCCAATACGACTTTCCCTGGCAGATCGTCGAAGCCTTCCGCTTCTGCCTGAAGCAGTCGGCCCGGACTCCGGACGGCTGGCGGACCGATCGGTATGGCGCCGGTATTCTGGACGTGGAGAAGCTGCTGACCCTGCCGCTGCCGAAGAAAGCCGAGCTGAAACACGCCTATGCGGCTTCCGACCCCGAACCCTCCAAAGACCTCGGCGTGGTGGAAGCCGTCCATTTCGTCTGGAACATCCTGCGGAGAAAAGCCAAACGGGGGCCGACGGAGAGCTTCCCCGCTTCCTTTTCCCTGACGCCCCGGGGGCAGCTGGCCCTTCAGGCATTTACGGCCGGCACGCAGGCCCGGGCTTACGAAGCCGCCGGTTTCGGCGACCAGATCGGCCAGGAGGCCCTGCTCCGGGAATATTTCAATCAGTAGTCCGAAACTCTTTCTCCTACGACCATGTCGACGGCTCCCCAATATTTCGACTTTCATTTTCATCCCGCCTTCAAGCAGTTCATCTGCCAGTTCGAACCTGCCTATCCCTCCACCCGGGACGTTCGTTCGCTGTTGAAACCGATCGACCTGAAAAACCCGATCACCGATTTTCTGGAGGAGGAGTTTCTGCATATTCTGGAAAGCCAGGCCTGTCTGGAACAACTCAGCGCGGGCAAACTGATGCTGGGCATCGCCAATGTGGCTGCCATCGAGCGGATGTTTGCCGAAAAGGAGGGCCTGTTTGGGAAGGTGCTCAACTCGCAGTTTCTGACCAAACCGGTCGATCAGACTTACTTTAGTAAAATCCGGGAGGGCAAAATCTCTTATTATCAGCTGTTTATCCGGGAACTGAACCACTATAAACGACTGCGGGACGGCGGACAGATCACGATTTTGAGCCGGAAAAATCCCGGTATGCTGGACGCGCCCGGTGCGCTGACCCACGTCGCCATGGCGATGGAAGGGGGCCACAGCCTCTGCCGGACCTTGATCGGCCAGCCGGGAAAACCCGACGAGATGACGGTCAGCGGCTCGCCGGAAGATGAGCCGATTGCAAAAGATTTCCAGGACCATCCGGTGTTGAGCCCGGCCCTGAGCCTCGAACACCTGCAGACGGCCATGTGGGCCGAGAACATGGACCTGTTCTCGATGGTGCTCACCCATCTGTCGCACATCCCGGAGCAGCTGCTGGCGACCCATGCCTACGGGATGAAGATGCTGAAGGACGAGGCCATCTTCCCCATTGGCGACGGCCTGACGAATGCCGGTAAACAGGTGATCGACAAGGCCTACTCGATTCAGGTCGGCGGGGCCGACGCGCCCGTGCTGATCGACATCAAGCACATGGGACTGAAATCCCGGCTGGACTTTTACGCCCATCGGAGGCTGAAAGGCCACACCCTGCCCATCATCGCCAGCCACATGGGCGTCTCGGGCTATTCGCTCGACGAATGGAAAGGCGCGCTGGAAGAAGCTCACATCGTGCGGCTGAAGGCCAGCAACACACCCGTGGTCAAAATCACCACCAGCCGGCGGGTGGCCGGCGACTGGGGCGCCACCAACAAAACCTTCACCTTCAACCCCTGGACGATCAACCTCCTGGACGAGGACATCGAAGAGGTGCTGAACAGCAACGGGCTGATCGGCATCAGTCTGGACGTGCGCATCCTGGGCTGGCAGAACGTGCTCGGCAAGGGCGAAAAAGAGGAATTCATGTCGGCGGAGGAGTTCCGGTTTCTGTTTCCGGAGCAGTTCAAAAAGCTGAGTTCGGAACCCATGGCGGCCCCCGAATCCTTCCTGCTGCCGACGAAGGAGGAACGCCACCCGCTGTCGCTCTGCTTCAACCTGCTGCACGTGGTTTCGGCCGGCCGCATCCGAACCGACAAAGACCCCTGGAAACACATCACGATCGGCAGCGATTTCGATGGGCTGATCAACCCCCTGATCAACTGCCGCGACGCCAGCCGGATGGGCAACCTCGAAAATCTGCTGTTCCGCTGGCTGCCGGTGGCCGAGGAACGTTACCGCCGGGAAAACGGCGGAGGCCGGCTGCTGAAGGTGACGCCCCAGGGCGAAGTGGACGAGGATAATTTACGGCGTCTGATCCGGGATGTGCTGTACGAAAACGGAAAGGCTTTTCTGACCAACTGGCTGAAAGGCAGCCCGGGACGATGAGCCCGGGCGCCGTCCCGGCCGCGGCTTACCGAATGAGGATGTCGTCGCACTGGTCCTGGCCCTGCACGCACAGCCAGTGCGGGTGGTTGCCTTCCTCGAATTCCACGTCGAGTTCGCGGCCGGTTTCGTGGAAAAGAACGCGCGTATGCAGCCGGGGCGAATATACCCTGGCATTCCCGAGAAAGCACGCCCACCAGCTGAACGAGGAATTGGCCCGGAACACCGCTTTGGCGAACATCAGCTTCAGGAAGTCGGGAAACCAGGAGAAAAACACCTCCGGAACCGGCGTGGCCCCGACCGGGTAGGACCAGTGATCGGGGTAACGGCGTGAGGGGATTCCGAGGGAACCGGTTTTGTCGTCCGTTACCCATTCGATGGTTTTGGGGTCGTAGCCGTACTTCCGGAACGCCTTTTCGTAGGACGCCCGGGAGAGCACCGAGTACCCCTGGTTCGTATGGTTTTTGGCGTCGGCGATGTCGTCGCGCCGGAGATGGGCGACCGTGTACGTCCCCTGCCGGTCTTCCAGCCGGCGGTACAGGTCCGATTGTCGTACCTGCTCCGAAAACCGGAAATAGGTTTCCCGCATCCGCTCGGCCGAGTACTTCCCGAAGATGTGGGGGTGGAAACAGCACAGGCTGTCGATGCAGACGTTCACCCGGCCGTATTCGTCCGGATTGTCCGGATTCATGTATTCGATCTGATCGCCGGTCCGCTGGTTGAACCGGTGGACGGCCGCCATCCGGGCGTCGATGTGGTCGAAGGGCGGAATGCTCTGGTTGAGATACAGGCGCAGTTCGTCGTCGTCGATGATCCGGTGAACGCGGTTTTCAAACAGCACATCACCCTCCCAGTGGGAAGGCAGCCAGACCTCCAGACCGAACGTTTCGGCATAGTGCCGGAGAAAGGCGTAGGTAAACATCCGGTTTCCAAAACGCCCGTTCCAGTGCATCAGTACAATTTTATTTCGATTTGCCGCCGGCATATATCTGAAGATTTAAATGTTTGCAAGCTTCATATAAATGCAACATCAAGTAAGTTATTCCACTGAATAAGCCGACTACCGATAAATAAAAACCATAGTGGATTAACAAGACCCATTCACAAACTTAGCCCACAGCTAAGGCGGACTAACCTGAATCGGGTAATTGATTTTACCCCTCCGTTTTTCGGATTGGAAGGAAACAATTGTCGAACGTCATTCAACCAAATTGTATGACTATCTCAGGAGCGCTACTCAACGTTTTATGCCGCCGTTATCGATTTGTTATCGACGAATCGGTGCCGGTTTTATTTGCCGTTCGGAGCGCTCTTCCGGTGGAGATAATGCGGGGAAATTTCACGGTTTCCGGCACGTTTAAATCCGCTCATCCGGTCCGCCCGGTTCGTCTGAATTATCAAACCGTTCGGTGTACGGTCGGCATCTGGATTCCGTCGTCCGGGGAGGTTGCGCTTTTTCCAGGCAGCACGGTTCCCTCCGCTGCCTACGTCTACCGCCACCCCGATTCCCGGGCGACCTTCAACATTCTGAAGCCGGGTCTGTACCGACTGAAACGCGGCCTTCACCCCCGCAGCGAACGGGGCTTCCAGCGGCACCCGGCTTTTCTGATGGACGGTTACGGACTCGTCGAAGTGCCCGGCCTGGTCAAAGCCGGCCGAACCGCCCGCTTCGACTTTCGGAAAGTACAGTATAAAGTGATGCTGCCCGGCGACAACCTCCATGCCGCCCGCACGGAGCCGGAAGCGGGTCAGGACTCCCGGCAAAATTGCCTCGCGTCGCTGCGGCTTCCCTACAGCAGTTCGGGCTGCATCACCGTCACCGGCCAGCCGGCTCCCTACGTCCGCAACCCCACCGCCGACTCGGGCTGGAACTGCTGGATGCACTTTTCGGACCTGCTCGACCGCCCGGCTTTCCGGTCCGGGCAGTATGACCTGCTGCTTTTCGACGATTCGGACCTGGCCGGGGAACACCCGTCGGCCTCCGGGGGTAGCCTTCGGTACGGCTCCACGGGGCCGGACGTCGCCCGGGTTCAGAAGATCCTGGGTTCCGTCCTGAACGGGAAGACCGGCCGGCCCTTTTACGAAGGACCCGCCGACGGGTCCTTCACGGGAGCCACCGCATCCGCTTACCTTCATTTTCAGGAGACATTCACCCGCGGCCCCCTGACCGGCCAGGTCGACCTGCGCCCGTTTCTGAACGCAACCAAACACTTCCGATAACCCTTAACCAGGCCACCCCATGTTGACGATCGACCACCAGCAAACGGTAAACGGGATCACTGTCTACCGTGATTTTCAGGACCACTCCCAATATTACTACCTGCCCGCCGAAAAGGTGAAAATTGCCAACAACGGAAAGGGCATTCAGTTTGTCGCCTATATCGACGGGGAAGTGGTCGAAAACACGCAGCCTGAATTTAACGACGATCTGAACCGGACGGGCGGCTTTCTGACGCTGGAAGTCGAACTGGGGCCGGACGAGACGGAGGTGGAAGCCGTCCGGCAGAAACTCGAATCGGAGGCCGGCAGCGTACGGCTGACCCAGGTGCCCTTCAAAGACGGGGCCGTCAAGCTCGTGATGTTCGGAAGTACCGGGGGCGACCCGAACTCGCCGGTCAAGTTTACGGTGGCCGGCTCGACCAAGCCGTCCCTGATCGGGAAGCAGACGGCGGTTTTCTCGCTCCAGCTCGGCGGTAAGGAGGCCCAGATCATGTGGAACCTGCTGAAGAACGGGTCCCAGACCCAGGTCGGCGTCGTCTATGACCTCGAATACCTCGGCGTCATGCCCGCCTATCACCTCGAAATCACCATCGATTTCAAGGCGACGGAGGAGTTCTGGCAGCACCACATCGACGCCGACTTCAACCTCGATGCGGGTTCGCTCAAGATCGTTTCGAACAACGACATCGACCTGATCATGCGCGATCTGGTCAACCGGGGCGCCATCACCGTCAAACAGGTCGATTTTACGGGAACCGGTTCCTCCGGCCCCCTGGGTTCCGACGATCCGAGCGCGATGAAGCTGGTGCGCGAGCTGATGTCGCCCACCCTGTTCGACGTGACGGCCATTCCGCGGGAGGACTACAACGTGCTGGGAAGCACCCTGCCCAGCCAGCGGGATTCGGAGGGCGGGGCCTCCAGCCCGACGACGCCGACCTCGCCCCGGCCCACGCCCACGACGCCAACCTCCCCGACTCCGACCACGCCCACCACGCCGACCTCGCCCACTCCGGCCACCAACACCGGCACGGCCACGCCGACCGGCACCCCGCCACCGACGCCGACTTCCACGGCCACGCCGACGCCCACCCCGCCGAGCAACGACGGCGGAAACGAAACGCCCGTCCCCACGCCGACCACCGAAACCCCGCCCCGGGTAACTCCGACCACGCCGACCTCCCCCCGGCCCACCCCGACGACCCCAACGAGTCCGACGCCGACCTCCCCGACCCCGACCAGCCCGACGCCGACCTCACCGACGCCGACTTCGCCCACGCCGACCAGTCCGACGCCGACCTCCCCCGGCCCCAACACGCCGGAAAAGGTGACGACCAAGATTACCATCAATGCCGGGTATTCGCTGAAACACCGGTCGATTTCCCAGCAGATGAAACGGACGTACATCTTCGACAAGGCGGAAGCCAAGACGCAGGCCTACCACCCGGCGGGTGCCCTGAGCCTCGAAGGCACGGCTTTCGATGCGTCCAAACAGGTCATGCTGGTGCGGCTGGGCGAAGGGCCGTTCAAGGAGATCGAGCTGGACGTGCGGGCGGCCTTCGATTTCGACGAGTTCCAGATACTCCAGGCCATCGTTCATATTTCCTACGGCTTCCGCGACCGGCAGGGCGACAAAACCAACCCGCTGCATCTGCACAGCATCACCCTGAGTCCGACCGAGTCCCGCACGAAGATCAAGTTCTTCGTCGATCCGTTCGGCACGATGACCTTCGATTACACCGTAGAGTTCATTCACAAACCCGGCTCGATCATCGGAACGCACGAAACCCGCATCAGCTCCCGGCGGTTCGAGAACGTCACCGAGCGGGATATCGCCGTCAACATCTCGGATCATTCCCCGCTGATTCCCATTGAAATTCAGCCCGGTAACATCATCTTCTCCAACGACGGCATCCAGTCGGTACAGGTGTTCGTGGCCCCTAAAAAGGACACCAACGGCCGCACCGTCATCTTTAAGGACGGCTGCTCGGAGCTGAAGAAATTCCTGATCGCGCCGGCCGTCGAGGACCAGTACGTCTACTTCAAACGCCAGGAGTTCTTCTTCAGCGAAGACTCGATCAAGGAGGAATTCGACAATCAGAAGGATTCGCAGGTGATCGTGAACCGGCCGGAGACGCGCGTCCTGAACATCTCGCCCATCCTGGTCAACACCGCCGGTCTGCTGTCGAAAGCCATCGTGAAGGTCACCTACCGGAACGTGGAGGGCGAGGAGCTGATGAAAGCCTTAGTGCTGAACGCGGAGGCTGCGGCCACGCAGCAGAACTTCGCCATCATCGTCGAGGAGGAAGACCCCCGCATCTGGCGCGCCACCACCGAGTTCCTGCTCCGCAACGGCGAGATTCTGGAGGGCCTCGAACGCGAATACCGCATCGAACAGCCTCCGATCAGCCTCGAAAACAGCGGCCTGAAAGTCCTGAAAATCTCGACCTTGCTCGAAGCCGACACCTTCAGCGGCAACATCGCGGCCGTTCAGGTGCAGCTGTTCGAGAACGGCGGAAACGGCGCCCCGGCGCTCGAAACCGTCCTGCTGCGTCGATCCAAGATCGAAGATACCGTCGTGCTGAAAGGCGTCGACGTGGGCGATCCGCTCAGCGCCGTCGTCAACGTGATGAAGAAAACCGGCGAGGACGAAGTCCTGAACATCGTCGTGCCGGCCGGCTCTTCGGAGCTGCTGATTCCCATCCGAAACATCTGATTTTTATATCCAACCAATTAAATCCTTACCATTATGCTGATGCTGTTTCCAACCGTGAAGGTACCGGGCTTAGACGATATTGAGATTTTCCGGGATCATGAGAAAGCCGACACCTTCTATGCCCTGAGAGGCCGCCCGCGCATCGCGACCGACGAGAAGGGCACTCCGCAGCTGACGTTCAATTTCTTCTCCCGAAATGCGGACATCGCCTACGCCAGCAGCACGAACAAAGAACTGGTGGAGACCCAGCTGGGGCAGCTCCTCTTCACCACGGACCTTTCCATTTCGGAGGAAGAGCATACGAAAATCGTCGACTACCTGTCTTCGCTGGCCGAAAAGCCGAACCACCCCTTCGTCCGGCTGTACGGCCTGCTCCGGGGCGGCCGCTTCTTCATGCCCGTATCGCGCAACAATAAACCGATCATCAAACTCGGAACGCCCAATACCTGGAAGGAAGGCACCGCCAAACTGGAGCTGCTCGAAGGCCTCGGCGACACCTTCAAGAAACAGTCGAGCGCCGAAGTCCGACCGTCGCTGGTCGGGTCCAACTCGGCTTCGTTCTATGCCACCTTCGGCATCGAGGGCGCCCAGATCTATTACGACGCCCTGACGAAAGGCTTCTCCGGAGAAGGCGACAACCCGGACAACCTGACGCCCCTGCAGGCCATCGTGCGGTACGAACTGAAAGGCTACGCCTTCGTGCCGAATCTGGAGGTGACCGTGACGGCCAACTCCACGCAGATGTTCAACCAGATGCAGACCTACCAGGAAGACTACCGCAAGGAAAAACGGGGCACCTACAAGGTCGTCAGCGGCATCGGCTACCGCCGGACGACGGACTCGCGGAGCGTCACGGCCAGCAAGGAAGACATCGGCAAGATGATCGAGGACATGATCGACCGCAAGATCATCAACATCGAGATTACGGACTTCGGCGACGTGGCGGCCAACAGCGAGGAAATCAAGGAGATCGAAACCAACCTCCGCACCACGCTGATGGACACCATCATGACCACCATCCTGCCCAACTTCTTCCAGACGGCCTTTATCGGCGAGGAAAAGAAGGACGAAGGAACCGAAGGAGGAGCCGGCACCGGCAACGGCCAGCCCCGACCCAATCCCAACCTGGGCGTCAGCGATGCCGAACGCCAGCGCCCGACCGTGGATACGCACTATTATTTCCGCAACGAGGTCGACAAGACCAAAATCAGCAGCCTCTACTTCCACTTCAAGAAGAACGGCACGGTCGAATTCCGGCGGTATCCGAACGGAACGCTGATTACCCAGCTGACGGAAGACCAGCGGAAGCAGCTCGTGCGGAACATCGACGTCAGCAGCCCCGAAGTCCAGATTCTGGAGGTGCAGGTGGCCGTCAACGCCGACTTCCAGGCCGACAGCATCCACAGCATCATCGTCAACATCTCCTACAGCCAGCGGGATTTCAAAACCGGCATCGTCCGGCAGAACGCCAAATCGTTCGTCTACAAGAAAGGCGATGAAAGCTTCACGTTCCGGGTTACGATGGCCCGCAACGCCGAAGGCAAGCTGATCGACTTCTACAACGTCGAAGCCAAAATCTCGTACATCGGCACGGCCGCTTCGCCCCCGCCCATCGAGCTGAAGGACATCAGCGACCGGGCGCTCGTGATCTCCTACGACAAACTCGGCTTCATTACCGTCAACTGCCTGGCCGGCGACATCGACTGGACCCTCGTGAAGGAAGCCACCGTCAACCTGGAATACAAGGAGGTGCCCAACGAACCGGATACGAAGAAGGAAATCCGGCTCACCAAGGAAACCCCCAACGGCAACTGGCGGTGCTACATGTACGGCAAAAAAAGCAAGGAGTACAGCTATACCGTCAAGTACCTCTTTCAGGACGGACAGGAAGCCTTCAGCAAGCCCAAAACCGATACGAAAGGTACGCTGATGATCGACGACCTACTGACGGGCCGGATCAAAGCCTCCTTCGACATCATCATGGACACCAACACCGTCAAGACGGCCAAGGTGGAGGTACTCTATGAAGACACCGACCAGCGAATCAAGGAGGAATACTCGCACTGGTTCGAGGGAACCGATACCTGGGACTTCTCGATGCGGCTCCGCGACGGCGCCAAGGACAGCTTCAAATACCGGTATTTCGTTCAGTATAAGGACGATATCGTGACAACCTCGCCCTGGGTCGAATCCCGCACCGACGAAGACATCCCGCCGATCCACCTCCGCCGGTACCCCAACGTGCTGACCATCGACGGCGGCCTCCTCGACTGGAATACCTGGCAGGTGGTGTTCGTGCAGGTGAGCTACGACGAATCGACGTACTCGGTTCGGAAAAACATCCGGCTCGACGGCAACAATCCGTTCCAGACCTTCGAAGCGCTCTCCTTTACCCCGCAGGGCCAGCCGTTCAAATACTCGCTCCAGTTCGCCAAGCCGGGTAGCCCGCCAATCAGGATCAACGACCTGGAGAACTCGACGGGTCTGCTGATTCTCGAAGCACCCCAGGTCCCGCAACCCTGATCACTCCAACCGTCCAATCGCCATGGCAGGCATCGAAAACACCAAAATCCAGCCGCAGCTCTACATGCTGTCCACCGCAGCGATGTCCACCCGGATTTTCGTCGTTCAGCACAATCAGGTGAACGAGGTTCCGTCGGACGCCAACCGGGTCTACGTCGTCAACGGGCAGAAATTCGGGCAGCCCCGGTTCCGGATCAAAAAACGAAAAGGCGGCAGCGTCATCCCGGACTCCGACGCCTTCTGGTTCGTGAAGGACGCCACCACCGGTAAAACCACCCTGCACTGCATCGTCGAAGCCTTCCGGCCCGAGCCCGACGTGTTCCCGTTCACGATCCGGAACCAGCAGATCGAGGTGCAGTTTCAGGCCGGCGGCAAGACCGTCAAACAGCCGATGCAGATTACGGCCTCGCCCCTGATCAACGACATCAACATCCTTCAGGATCTGGTGGCCGAAACGGAAATCACGCCCGAAACCGTCCTGGACCTGGTCCGCGACCTGACCAAGTCGAACCTGACCGTCACCTTCCAGCTGACGATCCGGTCGGAGTTGTGGTTTCAGGTGATGACTTCCGGACCGGCGGAACAGGCCCGCCCCCGGGTCGGCATCGGGGCCAGTGATATGACGGACCTGACGCAACTGAAAGTGAGGCACATGTCGGCCGCCGGCCGGCCGTTCCTGGCCCAGGCCCAGATCCTCGCCCGGACCGACCATATCATTGCCGGCGACCGCGTCAGGGCGAGGCCCTGGGTCCGCGACCACCGGACGGGAAGCGGACCCATCGTCCGTGACCACCGCAATCAGACGCCCGGCCCCCGGCCCGAACCGCAGCCCCAGCCCGGCCCGCCGGCGAAGATCGACCTGATGCACGTGGAGATGGTGCAGTATACCAAAAAAGACCAGTCGGTTTTCGGGGAACTGCTGGCCGACACGGAAGTCAACGGCTTCGAGTGGACGTCGGTCAACCTCATCAAGGAGAACGGGCTGCAATACCCCATCTACTACAAACCGACGGCCCAGCCCGACGTCTTTTTCTTTCTGCCGCAGGTCTTCCGGATCAAGGCGAAGGAAAACAACGGAGAGCCGAAGATTTCCATCACGATGGTGGCCGGCGACGATCCCAACGATACGGCCAAATACCGCATCAACATCGGTATCACCCTGTTGCCGTATTACAATCCGAAGGCCAAGAAAGACCTCTACCGGACGCTCAACACGGCCACGACCGGTCTGGTCAAGTTCTGTGAACTGAGCCTCGGCGGCTACAAATCCGTCCGGTTCGAACTGCGGGACGCCTTCGCCGGGGAAAACGCCGTGTTCCGGGGAAAAATCAAGGAAGCCATCGAGACCATCGACCCCATCACGGGCTTTACCCTGTCGGTGGAATGTTCGCTCGAATCCTTCGATTTCTTCAAGCGCGAACTGTCGGACGGCGAGTGGGTCGTGGGCGACGCCGTGTTCGAACTGGTCACGGACGGCGACAATCCGGACCAGACCAAGTCGGTACGGATTCCGGTCGAGCTGGACATCCGGAAGCTGGTCGGGATTCCGGTCGGCATCGAAACCGTCGACTCCGGCCAGCCGGACGTGCCCATCACCGGCTTCCGGATCCACAACACGAACACCTTTCCGATCGTCGTCGGCGGGGCCGAGCTGACGCTGCTCTCCAAAATCGGAAGCACCGTTTACGATGCCGATTACGACATCGGGGTGCAGCGGGCCTGGCCGATCGAGATTCCCGAGCAGGGGAGCCAGGAAGTGCTGCTGCGGCAGGAAGACATCATGGACCTCACCGAACGGTTCTGGACCGAACTGTCCTGTGAACCGTTCGGGCTGTCGCTCAACACTACTCCCGAACAGGTGCTGTCGAAGGTGATCGACTATGCCACCGGCGACCCGCAGATCTGGCAGCTGGAGGTCAACTGTCCGCTCTTCGAGCGCTGGAACGAACTGGACGACGCCACCCTGGCGCCGTTCCGGCAGGTTCACCAGGTGATCGTGGAGATCAAAAACGAAGCCGGGGAGGTGTCCGCCGTTCAGCTGAGCAAGACCAAGCCGGTCGATTCGATCAAGATGGCGCGCAGCATCAAACAGATCCTGAACTCGCAGCAGCTGTCCAGTCGCAAGTACATGTACCGGGTCGGCACCGTCTACGTCCTCGACCCCACGTTCTGGACCGACTGGACCGAGCCGGAAACCACCTCGGGCAACTTCCTGATCATCCGACCTCAGAAACTGACGGTTTAACCTAACAAGAACCCTTTCCCATGATTACCATTCCGAGTGTATTGAATCATAAAAACGTGGTCGTCTTCCCCGACGATGAGGACTGCAACCTGTTCTACGCCCTGAAAACCAGTCCGGAAATCCGGGTCGAGAACGGCCAGCCCATCTTCAGCGGCCTCTTCTGGACCGACCGCGCCGACGGCTCCTCCGACAGCGTGGCCGGTCTGGCGGGCGGCTGGATCAACTTCGACGCGCACCTCGGCGTCAGCCAGGCCGTGCTGGACGAGATCGCCGGCAAGCTGAAAAGCGCCCAGGTGCAGGAAGACCGCCGGCGAATCCTGATCAAGAAGGAGAGGGAACGGCTGGGCCTCATCGCCAAAGCCCGGGGTGAAACCACCATCCCGGACCCCGACGTGCCGCCCGTCCGGGAAATCCGGTTCGGGGCCGTCAGCTTCACGGAAGGCACCGTCACGCTGCTCGAAGAAAAAGCCGGCGACCTCATTCCCTGGTCGTCGGCGGGCGGCCCGGCCAGCCTCATCGGCGACAACAATGCGGCTTTTGCCCTGCGGCTCAGCCCCACCGGCGCAGCCATCTGGTACAAGGCCCTGAAAGACGGCATCAAGGCCATCAGCATCCGGTATGACCTCAAATTCCAGATGCGGCTGCCCAGCCTCGAAATCCGGGCCTGGGCCGGCTCCACGCAGGAGAGCGAGATCAACCGGAAGGTCGACCGGGTGTGGCGCAATACCGATCAGGGCTGCTCCGACGCCGACGTGGAGCGCATCAACGTCTCGGAGGTGACCGAGAAGCTGGTGGAAGAAGGACTGATGAACATCGAAGTCCGGAAGGGTTCCTCGGAAATCTCCGACGAATACGTCAGCCAGCTCCGGAACATGGCCATGAAGCTGATCGAGGAGAAGGTGCGGGAAATCATCAAAAGCCGCATTCACGGCATGACCGAGGACGAACGGAAAAACTCCATGATCAAGGTGATGAAGGAGGAGGTCCGGTCGTTCGTCGAGCTGCGCTTCACGCAGGAGGACGTGGTCGAGTGGCAGATCGCCCCCCAGGGAACGATCATGAATTTTCTGGAAGGGATCTCCGAAAGCCGCAAACAGCACATCACCAAACTCGTCGACCTGAGCGTGCAGGAAGTGGAAACCATCACCCTGAGAACGTCCGTCGACGCGCCCTGGGACGAAGCGCCCTTCGTCAATGCCGTGAAAGTCAACGTCGAATACCCGGCTGCGGGCCAGCGCAACTCCGTGCTGTTCCAGAAAGGCACGGCCCCCGACGTCTGGCACTTCCGCCGGCCCAAAAAAGACGACGGCGTCGCCAAATATACCACGGAGGTCTTTTTCAGGGGCATCTCGCAGCCGGTGGTCCTGCCGCCCGAGTCGACCAATTCCGAAACCATCAACGTCAACATCGGGAAGCTGGGGCTGATCGACGCCGTCTTCAAACCGCACCCCATCCTGAGCTCGCTGACGGGCGCCAACGCCGTCACGGCCGTTCAGGTCGACGTCTCCTACAAAGAGGAAGGCGAACCGGGTCATTTCACGGATACCCTTCTTCTGAAGCTCGACAAGCCGGAGGGCGAACGCCTGACCCGCATCCTGGGCCGGGTCATCGACGCCCCGCTGGTGTACCGGGCCACCTACTTCTTCTCCGGCGGCAATACGCTCCAGATGGAGGAAAAGAAATACTACGTCACCGAGAGCAACCTCGTGAGCATCCTGATTGCCAGCCCCTACCAGGACACGATGGACCTGACGATCGAACTGCCGCAGCCGCCCGACAAGTCGGTGAAGAAAGTCATCGTCGAGGTCCGGTACGAGGATGCGGCCAACCAGTTCTCCAGCGTCGGCAAGGCTGAGCTGTCGGCCGACGACGACTGGGACCCGGCCCTGATCAAGATCGTCATGGTCGACAAAAAACAGTCGAAGTTCAAATACCAGTACCGGATCGTTTCCGACGATTCGATCGCGCGGAGTGCCCTGATCGACGGCGACGGCGAAGGGACGCTGATCCTGCCCATCTTCAAGGTCAACATCAACGCCGGGCAGCTTAAACTGGGCAGCGTCTACTCGAACGCCCTGCTGACGCTTCAGTATACCAACGGCACGGCCAAATCCAGCCGGGAGATTTTCCTGGACCCGGCCTCGGCCACCGGGGTGATCAGCTGGTACATTCCCCGCACGAGCGAAACCGACACTTCGTACAGTTATCAGCTGGCGCTGATTAAGGAAGACGGCAGTTCGGTGGAGACTTCGGGGACCAGCCAGGGCAGCTTCCTGATTCTGAAAGCGCCCGCCGTTTCCTGAGCCGCCGGATGTTCTACTTTGACGCCACCTTACCGCCATGCTGAGCTATAAGCCGCCTTTTCTGGAGTCGGGCCGCCTGGTCCTGTTCCGGGACGATACCGACTCCGAGACGTTCTACTACGTCTGCCTCCAGCCGTCCATCGTGCGGAATGCGGCCGGGGAGCCGAACCTGGAAGCCTACGCCATCCTGCCCGAATCCGGCATCGGAACCGAGACCGACAGCATCATGGAAGCCGGGCTGATGCTGGACGTCAGCCTGTCCGTCTCCCAGAAGGAACTGGAAGCGGCCGAAAAGGCCATCAAGGAGAAACTGGGCGCCAAACCCAGACTCCTGGCCCCGGCCCCGATTCATTCGGGGAAAGTGTACCTGATCATCGCGGCCGCCGGCGACGAACCCGATCCGAAGAAGTGGTTTGTCACCTCCGAGGTCACCCCTACTATTTTCGGCGCCAACACGGCCTCGCTGGTGGTGCGGGCCGTCGGCAACGACGCCAAACTGCTGATAGCCGCCCTGGACTCCGACACGATTGCCGCCGGCGTTCACTATGAACTGAAAATGCTCGGGATCGCGCCGGTTTTCAAGGCGTCCATGAACGTCCACTGGAGCAAGGTCTACCATCATTTCGAGAAGTTCGACAAGACCAACTTCATCTTCTTCACCGACGAGATCACGGCCGCCGTCGATCAGCTGAAGGAGTCGAGCGCCATCGAGATCGAGGTGCAGGAACTGGACCCCGACATCAAGAGCGAGGCCATGAAAAGCCTCCTCAACGAGCTGAAATCGGAGGTCGTCAAGCGGCTTTTTCAGCCGGCCTCCTCCCCGCTGAGCGCGTCCGAGAAGTGGGAGGACCGGCTGGCGGGCGGGGTCAGCCGTGTGCTGTCGTCCATTGCGCCGGGGGTGCATCACATCCGCCGGACCATCGACGAATCGCAGCTCAGCACCACGACGATCAACCTGTCGCAGCGCAACGTCAAGACTTACCCGCTCAATCCGCAGGCGCTGCTGCCCACGCTGATCCGGGCCGCCGGCGGCATCAAAGACCGCATCCGCTGGATCAAACTCGACGAAATTCCGTTCATCGACCAGAAGGTGGAAGTGCGGCTGTCGGCCGATACCTTCAAGAATTCGAACATCAAGTCGGTCGTGATCGAATGCCGGGTGGTGGATGCGGAGACGGAAGAGATCGTGGTGGAAAACAGCATCGTGTTCGACACCGACGACACGCTCCGCAACCACCTGAACTTCACCCGGCAGAAAGACCGGAAATACCGCTACGACTACCGGACGACCCTGTTCATGACGACCGATTCCCTGCGGCTGCCCGGCAAACTCGAACTGGACTGGCTTTCGGAAAACAGCCCCTACATCTACTTCAATTCGGCGGAATACTTCGAAGCCCGCGAACTGACCGTCGGCCTGGACGACACCAGCCTGTTCGGCCATGCTCACCTGATCGAGGCCCAACTGAACGTGCTGGACAAAAACGACCTGACGCCGGTGCTGAAACGGACGTTCCTGTTCCGGTCCGACGACAAGGCGCAGAAGGTGCTGTCCATCGTCACCAACAAAACCATCCCGCTCCGCTTCGACTTGAACCTGACCTATTTCCTGGCCGAAGCCAAAGAACACAAGGCGTCCTATACCGACCTCAGCTCGAATTTCTTCTTCATTCCGAACCCGTTCGAGAACAAATGGTCGGTCGATCTGCTCTGCACGGCCGACTGGACGAAAACCGGGAAGGTGATTCTGGAAGCGCGCATCACGGACGCCGAACGCGAAGACCCGCTGCTGCTGAAGTTCGACTTCAAAAGCGACTCGACCGAAAAAACGCTGGGCGTCGCCACCAGCCTCCGGACGCCCCGCGAAGCCTTCGAATACCGGGTGACGGTTCTGACGGCCGACGGGGCCGTGATTCAGGGGCCGTGGCAGCCGCACCAGGGACCGGTGCTGGTGGTGTCCGACCGGATCAGTGCCGAGCGGATCATCCGGGCCACGCTCACCCATTCGCCGGACTTCGACCGCAAATCCATCAAGCAGGTGAGCGTCGAGTTCGTCTACCATGACCCCGCCAACGGCATTCATCTCGAAAGCGAGCGGCTGCCGTTCCGCCGGATCGGCGATACCGTGGAGTTCCGCCATCCGATGCCGGATTTCAACCGCAAGGGCTTTCAGTACCGAAGCCGGGTCAAAGGACTGGGCGGAGAAGCGTACAAATCGGACTGGTTCGACGAAACCAGAGACAAAATCGAAATTACCATCCCGGATAATCTCTGGTAAATGAACGCTCGACCATGCTGGACCTGGCAAAACCCTTAGGCATTCACGAAGGACTGATCTTTTACGGCGATCACGAGCTGACCGACTTGGTCTATTACTTCCCCGACGAGGTCAGTCTGGCGCCCCAGCGGGCCCCGGCCGGCGGTCCGTCGGACTTTTACGAGCTGTTCTTTCAGATGTTTTCGGAAGGCGACATCGTGGAGGGCGATCTCGACGACCTGCGCAAAACGGCGGGGTCCATCCTGTCGCTGGGCGTCCAGTGTACCGTCTCGCCCGACCGGCTGGAGAAGGCCGTCGAAAAGCTGAAGGGCACCGGCATCTTCCCGGATTCGCTGCGGGCCACAGTGCCGCCCTGGAAAGACGGCACCGTCAACCTGATGGCCCTCGATGCCATCACCGGCCGCAACGAATCGATGGGGCAGGACGCCTTCGTGAAGAGCATCATCGGATCACTGAAGCCCTCGCTGATGTCCAACGACCTGAAAAGCATCTTCAACCTCCGGCTCGACCGCCGGGGCACGGCCCTGATCCTGGGGGCGCTGGAAGGCGATACGGGCAACGTAGCCGGGGTGCTGTACGACCTGAAATACACCGCCATCCGGCCCGCCCTCGACCTCCGCATCTGGGCCAACCTCGGCCGGTGTTACGACAGCGTCTCCCACCAGCTCGGCATCAAGGCCGAGTTTACCTACGGCGTCAAGTTTTCCCTCGGGGCCGAGCTGAACTGGCTCACCAAAAAGATGGAGGAGGACGGCGACCTGAAGATCGAGGTGCTCAGCCAGGCCGAAGACCCCGAAACGAAGAGGATGATGGACGAAATGGTCAAGGACTTCAAGGAGAGCATTCTCCGCGAAATGTTCCGGCCGTATGTCAACCCCGACTCCGTCAACATTCCGAACCTGACGAGCCTGGTGCCGGTGGTGGGCGTCTCCTACAAATTCACGAAGGAACGGATCACGCACGACAAGGTCATCGAGGCCGATTACCGGGAGCGTTCGGCGGTGGTCCGGACGCACAACCCGCAGTCGCACCTGTGGGTGCTGGGCCGGCAGATTGCCGCCAACCGGGATAAATACATCCAGCGGGTGGTCTTCAGCGACCTCTGGCGCGAACAGTCGCTCTCCATTGAGCTGGTCCACGACTTTACGAAACCGGAGGCCGACCTGCTCAGCGCCGAGGTGGTGATCTGGCGGGCGAAGGAGGGCCTCCGGGCCGATGCGCCCGCCGGGCGGTTCGCCGTCCCGGAAACCGCCGACCCGCTGAAAAGCCTGACCTTCCACAAAGACAACAACCGCAGGACGTCCATCGCCTGGCTGTACGAAAAAGGCGAGCCGGTGGGGTATTTTTACCAGATCCGGTTTCTGTACCGGGGTCAGACCGCGGGCATCAGCAGCCCGACCGAAATCCTGACCACCCCCCAGTTCAGCACCAACGAGAACCTGGTCATCTTCCCGGATACCTACACTTTCATCAAACGGATCGAGGTGCGCGACGGCAATATCAACCTGGCGGAGTTCCGGGGAGTCGACGTGACGCTGCGGCTGAAGGATGCCGCCGACACCGTGCTCGATACGGAGGTCATCACGCTCAATCCGACGCTGAAAAATGCCGCCTGGACGGTGCGGGGCCGGGATAAAACCGCCCTGTTCATCGAAGCCGCCCGCGAATATCACTTTGCCGACGAGCGGCCGTCGGTCCGGACCGAGCCGGTGTATCTCCAGGACGACGAACTGATCGTGAACAAACCGTTCCAGCGGTCGCAGTTCTCGCTGATTCCGGTGGTGGCCGGGCGGAACGAGGCCATCAAGGAAATTCTGCTGGAAATCCGGGTCGAATCGCCGGACCTGGAGGAGCCCGTCAAAACCTTGTTCCGGCTGAAAGCCCCGGGCTTCGACAGCCCGGACCTCGGCATCAAACTGCAATCCGCGCAGGACAAACTCTTTTTCAAGGCCGGCGCCATCACCACCGACGGCACCGTGATCGACATCGACGAGGGGCCGGTGCTGACCAACGCCTTAGTGATCGACCTGAACCGGACGAACAACAACGAGGTGCGGTTCATCTGGCGGGGCCGGTCGCCGGAAGCGCTGGGACTCAAGAGCCTGCGGGTGGAACTGCGGGCGGTGGGAGCGGTCCCGGAAGAACTGGAACCGATCGAATTCCGGGGCAATCTGGTGCCGCAGCCGGTGGTCAGGATTTTTCCGAAAACCCAGAAGGTCGAGTGGCGGGCCTTCAAACGCTTCGAGGACGGCACGAAGGAAAAGAGCGAATTCAACGCCATCCTGGCCCGGGAAATCGTCATCGAGGCCGAGTAGCCCACAGGTATTTTTCAGAGAACCATGAAAACATACATTATCATCGTCGCCGGATACGACTACGCCAACGGGGGCGTCAACTTCGCCTACATCGCCGACAAACGGCGGCTGTACCTCCAGCAGCAGAACCCGTCCTGGGCCAACGACCCCGACGTGGTCTTCGTCCGCTTCGACGTGAAGGCCGGCAAAATTGAGCGGAACACCTCCAACGGTACCTCCCGCTCCTGGAGCCCGGATTCGGGCAGCTTCACGGCCATCAACCGCTCCACCCATTACCAGAGCGAGCATTTCATTTCCGCCGACACGAACGTGCTGTCGATCACCGACGCCTACCGGTATGTGAGCAACCTCGGGGCGACCGAGCCCGGCACCGTCCGGGAGTTCAGCGTCATGGGCCACGGCTGGTACGGCGGGCCGGTACTGGTCAACTCCTTCGAGCGCAGCGAGTTTGCCGTCGGCGGCAGCCGCTACCCCGAGCGCGACCCCCGCGACAAGGACGGCCGCACGAAAGATTTTGCCCGCGAAAACATGAGCGACACCGACTGGGGCCATTTTCAGAACGCCTTCGCTTCCGACGGCTACTGCTGGGTCTGGGGCTGCGTCTTTACGCGGGCCTACTACAATACACTGTACAAGATCATGCAGACGCCCGCCTTCAAAAGCAAGGCCTTCGGCACCCATCAGGACAGCGACGCCTTCACCATCACCGTCAACGACTCCTTCGTCACCAGCTATTACGACGCAGACCGGACGTTTTTTCCGCGCGACAATAACGAACGCACCTTCACCCGTACCCTGCTGGAACTGAAGACCTTCCTGAAGCGCGGGATGCGCCGGGCCTACCCGGGCAAGTTCGCGGGCGACACGGGCATCGAATGCCGGGCGGCTTTTCTCGGCACCTACTCGGATTACGAACGGGCCTATCCCGGACACAACCCCACCCATGCCGTCATGATCGTTCCCCGGCACGTCGGTGCCTACGGCACGGATTTTACCAAAACCATCAACTTCTTCAAGACCTATCTGGGTATGCCCGAAGACCCCGAAAACCGGGGCTACGGCGTCTATACGAATGCCATGGTGAACCAGTGGTGGAGCGAAACCACCGTGTAGGACGCCCGAAACCGGTAGCCTGCCCGTCAGCTGCGGACACGGCTCTGTTCGGATTCGGAGCCGCCCGTCTGCCGCAGCCGGAGGGTTTGGCCCCGACTGAAGCGGTAGGACAGCGAAATCGTGGCGACCCGGCTGTCGAGGTAGCTGAACCAGCGCGCCGACGAATTGGACAGGCTCTGGATGAAGCCCTCGACCTGGTTGGTATAGAAAACGTCGCTCACGGCCAGCTTCAGGGTGCCCTTGTCCTTCCAGACTTTTTTCGCCACCCCCAGGCGGACGTTGCCGATCGGCGAGATGGTGAACTGGCCGACGTACAGCCGCGTCTGGTACGACCCGCCCAGCTCGGCGCTCCAGGTCGAGCTGAGCCGGAACTGACTGGTCGGGGCCACCTGCCAGTAGGTGCCGGCATTGTCGAGTTTCTGCTGGTAAAGATTCGCCCGGTAGCGGTTGTACATCACTTCGGTATAGAACTGGACGGTCCACCAGGGCGCCGGTTTCAGCGTGCCGTTCACCGACAGGCCGAACCCGGTCTGACGGCCGATGTTGCCCGGCCGGCTGTAGAAGACCGTTCCGCCCTGTTCTATGGTCTCAAAGATGACGTCCCGCACCCGGTTGTACTGAAGCGTAGTGGTGATGGTATTGTTGAATGCGTGCGATAGCTCGATGTGGTCCGAGAAGGTCGGGCGCAGGAACGGGTTGCCGCCGTAGAGGGTGAACCGGTCAAGCGGGTAAATGAACGGGTTCATGTCCTGATAATTCGGCCGGTCGATCCGCCGGCCGTAGGAGAAAGTGAGCTGGTGTTTTCCCGCCGAGTCGAGCGGATGGCTGACGTACAGGGTCGGAAACAGGTTGTCGTACCTCCGCCGGAACGACGAATCGGCCACCGCCTGATTGCCGAGCTGGTTGCCCCGGATGGCGGTATTCTCGAACCGCAGACCCGCCTGCACCGACAGCCGTTTGCCCTGATAGCTGTAGTTCAGATACCCCGCCTGGATGCGTTCGTTGTAAATGAAATGGTTGGAAAATTCGTAGTTCGGTGACCGCTCCTGCCCCACCACGTCGAAAAATTCCGCCACGTTGTCGGTCCGGATATCGCTGCGTTTCAGCCCCGCTTCCAGCTTGTGGCCCCCGCTCAGCGGATGCACATAGTCGGCTTTGACGGTGCGGATGGCAATGGTCGCAGGCAGCGACGACTCCAGCAGGGTATTGGCCGAGCCACCGCCCTCCTCCCGCACGTCGTTCGCCAGCGACTGGTCCTGGGCATTCCGGTACCGGATGAAATCCACGTTGGCCGACAACTCCCGCCCGGTGCTGTCGAATTTATGCGCGTAGTTGAGGTTCAGGCTCCGGTTGGTCAGGCGCCGGTCGGCCAGGCTCAGGGCTTCCACCCGGGACGTCACCGTGTTCTGCGCATCCAGCACCTGCGCCGTGTTGGTGATGTGGGACTCGGAAGGATTACGGAATCCGTTGACGACCAGCCCCAGGGTCGATTTTTTGGAGATATACCAGTCGACGCCGGCTTTGAGGCCGGCGCTGCCGAGTTTCCGCCGGATGTAGGAGTTCTGGGTGAAGGAGGAATTCAACGCCCCCGCCGGCGTAAAATATTCCCGCCAGATGGTCAGGTCCTGATAGGTATTGGTGACGCTCAGGCCCCCGTTGGCGAAGAAATTCAGGTTGTTCCGGCGATAATTGAGGTTCAGGCTGTTGTTGCTGCGCCGGTAGCGGCCCTGGCCGTAGCTCAGGTTGAAGCCGCCGTTCAGGCCCCGGGTGCGGGTCTTTTTCAGCCGGATGTTGATGACCCCGGCATTCCCGGCGGCATCGTATCTGGCCGGCGGGTTGGTCATGATCTCGATGGTTTCGATGGAGCCGGAGGGCAGCGAACGCAGGTAGTTGGCCAGCTCGGACGCGGGCAGGTAGGTGGGTTTGTCGTCCACGAAAATCATCACCCCGGCCCGGCCTTTCAGGCTGATGGTTCCGTTGGCGTCCACCTGCACGCCCGGCGACTTCTCCAGCACGTCGAGCGCATGGGTTCCGGCGTTGCTGATCAGGGCCTCCGGGTTCACGACCACCCGGTCGATCTTCTGCTCCACGAAGGGCTTCTGCGCCACCACCCGAACTTCGTTCAGCGTTCTATCGGCCGTTTTCATCACCAGATCGGGCAGGGAAACGGCGGGCGTCTGCGCATCGAGCGTCAGCGGGTCACTCAGCAGGGTCTGGTAGCCCAGATAACTGACCGACACCCGGAACGTGCCGGCCGGGAGCGCCGTCAGGGCGAAGGTACCGGTCGCTTCGGTCAAAGCCGCCTTGACAAGGGCCGAGTCCTTCGCGGCCAGGAGCGACACCACCGCCCCCTCCACCGGCCGGGCATCCGGACCGGCCACGCGGCCCCGGACGGAGAAAGACTGTGCTGTAACGGAGCGGGTGGTAAAAAACAGCATCACCGCCGAAAGGCTGAGAAATCGAAGAAAGATGTTCATAATCAGGTTGATGGTCAGTGGAAAGGATTAATTCGTACGGCGCTGTTCGTCTTCGCTGCCGCTGCGGGTCTGGCTGGAAATTTTCAGTTTCTGGTTGCCGAGCTGGTACGAGAAGGCCAGCCGGACGGTCCGGCTTTCGCGCCGGGACACCCAGTCGAGGTCGGTCAGGCCGTGGTGGATGGCCCCGCCGACCCGGCTCGTAAAAAAGAGGTCGGTGGCGTTCAGGCGGAGGGTGGCCCGCTTTTTCAGGAACTGCTTCTGCGCCCCGACCGACACCTGCCCGTCGCTGAGATACCGGGTCATGCCGTCGATGCGCGGGGAGTTGTAAACACCGGAAAGTTCAGCCGTGATGCCGCCGGGCAGCCGGAAAGAATGGCTCATGTTGAGGTTGGCCGCCGGCCCCCAGTCGTTCAGCGGCTCGTTCTGAACCACGGCCTCATAGACGTTCACGAAGGCGCTGACCGACGTCCGGAAGCTCCACCAGGCCGTCGGTTTCAGCGGGAAGCCGGCCGTCAGGTTGTAGCTGTCCATCCGGCGCAGGTTGGCCGGCCCGTAGCGCAGCTGCTCCCCGCGCTGCTCGTTGATGTGGGCGATCACGTCGCGGGTCCGGCTGTAGCCGAAGCTGAGGCTGGTTTCGTTCTTATAGATATAGCCGACCTCGAACGCCTGCGTATACTGCGGTTGCAGATAAGGGTCGCCCTCGAAGTAGGAATAGCTGTCCGATACGTAGACGAACGGGTTCAGATTCTGATAGTTAGGCCGGTCGATCCGGCGGCTGAAGGCATACCGGAACTGATGGTCCCGCCCGGCCTTCCAGGTCAGCAGCACGTTCGGAAACAGATTCAGATACCGCCGTTCGACCACCTGCCCCAGCGTCACGGAATGGCCCTTCGAGTGGGTGTATTCCGCCCGCAGCCCGGCCTGAAGTGACCACTTCGCCCCCTCGTGGGAGCCGGTCAGGTAGGCGGCATGGACGGTTTCGTCGTAGACGAAGTGGTTGGTTCGGCCGGAGTCGGGCTGCCAGACGCCGTCGGTCAGGTTCTCGAAACGCAGGTCGTTGTCGGTCCGCACGAGGCTGCTTTTCCAGCCGGCTTCCAGTCGGGTGGCTTTGCCCAGCGGGTGCGTATAGTCGGCTTTGGCGGAACGGATCGTGATGTCCGAGGGCGAACGATTGCGTTGGTAGCGGGTCGGGAACGGCGTCGGTTCGGCGGACTCGGCCAGCCGGGTGATCATGTTGTCGCGGGTATCGACCCGCACGGCGGCATAATCGAGGTCGGCGCTCAGGCTGCGGCCCGTCGAGTCGAAGCGGTGCCGGACATTCACGTTCCCGACGAAGCGACTCAGGTCGCGGGCGGAGGCATTGGTGAAGTTCACCGTCCGTAGGAAACGGCCGTCGGGCTGATACAGCAGGTTGTCGTTGTCGATGCGCGCCCGGTTGCCGGTCACACTCCCGGATACCGACCCCCCGAGGGCGGTCCGGCGGCTCAGGGGCAGGTCGGCCCCGGCCTTGTAGGTATGGTTCCGGATGGTGCCAGGCCGGTAAAACAGCGTTTTCAGCCCCAGCCGCCCGGCCGATTCGGGTAGCACCCGCCGGCCTTCAAGGCTGCTCCACTGCCGGCGGTAATCATAGGTATAGTTTCCGTACAGACTCAACCCCCGCGCCGACTGGTGACTTACCAGCAGGCCCGCCCCGGCTTTGGCAAACCGGCCGTAACCGCCCGTCAGGCTGAGGCTGCCGTTGGTTCCGGCCGGTTTTCCCGGCTCCGCCGTAGCTCCTTTCCGGCCGGGTTCGGAGCGAGGGCGGCTTTGTTTCATGCGGATGTTGATCAGGCCTGCATTGCCGGCCGCATCGAAGCGGGCCGACGGTTTGGTAGTGATCTCGATGGTTTCGATGGAACCGGCGGGCGTACTGCGCAGCAGATTGACCAGATCGGTCGTCGAGAGGTAGGTCGGTTTGTCGTCCATCAGCAGCAGGACGCCGTCGCGGCCCTGGAGGAGAATCCGCTCGTTCTGAAGATCGACCACCACGCCCGGCGCGCGTTCCAGCACCTCCAGAGCCGTGCCGCCGGCCGCCAGCGGGCTGCTCTCCACGTTCAGGACGGTGCGGTCGGGAAACTGCTCGACGAAGGGTTTGACGGCCCGGACGTTCACCTCGGCCAGCGTGTTGCCGGTGTCGGTGAGGTGCAGGTCGGGAATGGTCAGCCGAACGACGCCGGGCGCCACCGAAATTACGGCAGGCCGGCTCGTGCCCTGCCCCACCAGCGAGGCCGTCAGCGCATACCGGCCCGGGTCCACCGCCTGAAACCGGTACGTTCCCGCACTGTCGCCAACCGTACCGGTCTGAAGGGTGGAGTCGGTGGTGCTGCGCAGACGGACCGTGGCGAAGGGAGCCGGCCGACCGGCCGGATCGAGCACGCGCCCGACCAGCGTGGCCGCCGGGGCGGTCTGCCCCTGAACGACGGCTACCGATCCGAGCAGCCCCATCAGACAGAAAGCAAAAAAGCAAGGTATGGAAGAAGGATTCACACTGCAACATATCGCCCGGACCCTTCGCCTGAAAACCGGATTTTCTGAATTGCGCACAATTCAGTCCCAACTGTTTTTTTATCTGACTGAACGGGAAAAGGCTCAAACCGCCGGCATTCCCTATCTTCGCGGGCGGAATACCTCGACGACGCATGACGAACGGAACCCTCTCCCCGCCGATTTACGAACTGGCCCTCAAACTCTGGAATTACCACCATACGAATCAGCCGCTGGAAAAGGCGGACGCCATTCTGGTGCTGTGCAGCCACGACACCCGGGTGGCCGAACGGGCCGCCGATCTGTTTCTGGAAGGCTGGGCGCCCCGGCTGATCTTTTCCGGCGGGCTGGGCGTCATCACCCGCTTCATGTGGACCGAACCGGAAGCCGACCTGTTCGCCCGCATCGCCCGCGAGCGGGGGGTGCCGGCCGAGCGGATCCTTATTGAAAACCAGTCGAGTAACACCGGCGAAAACGTGCTGTTTACCAAACGGCTGCTGACGGAGCGGGGCATCGAAGCCGAAACCTTCATCGTGGTACAGAAGCCGTATATGGAACGCCGGAGCTATGCAACATTCCGGAAAGTATGGCCCGAAAAAAAGGTGATCGTGACCTCCCCCCAGGACTCGTTCGACGCCTATCTGAGCAAATACACCAATCCGGCCCTGACGCCGGACGACGTCATCAGCATCATGGTCGGGGATCTGCAACGGATCAGACTCTACCCGGACAAGGGCTTCCAGATCCCGCAGGAGATCCCGGACGACGTCTGGGCAGCTTACGAAGCGCTGGTAGCCGCCGGCTACGACCGCCACCTGGCCTCGGCGTAGGAAAAAGTCGGTCCCAAGGTCAGTTCACCGGCATAGCCTGCGGCACTTCTTCGATCAGCACCTGCATCCGGTTCGTCAGTTCGGCGGCCGTGAAAGGCTTTTCCAGCGAGCCGTCGGCCAGGGTGGTCGTGCCGTCTTTCCGGAAGGGGGCCAGGTCATCCGCGATGACCAGGATGGGCACCTGACCGTCGTACCGCTGCCGCAGCGACTGCACGATTTCGGGACCGGTGGCGTCGGGCAGCGTCAGGTCCGCCAGAATCAGCTCGGGGCGCTGCTCACAGAACAGCAGATCGGCCATGCGCAGCGTATGGGCCACCTGCACCGAGTAGCCGGCTTTTTCCAGAAAATTCCTGCACATCCGCTGCTGGAGCAGATCATCTTCGATATAGAGAACGTAGGGAGTCATTCGTATCCAGGTTAAAGGCTATACCCGGTCTACGGCAAAGATGGTGCAATACCCGACCGACCGGCCGAAGAAGTGAGTTTCCGGTATTCAGGCCGACGGGGGCCGGGAGAACGGGGCAAGGGGTGATCGAGGTTTGCCGAACCGTTGGCTCATTGGTCGCAGCCCCTTCCCATTTGGTCGGCCCGGAAGCGCGTTCCTTCCGGGCCGACCGTCTGTTTTAAGCGGCTGTTTCTCTCCGGCTTACCTTTGCCGACAGTCGGATTCAAACAACATCTGCACCATCGAACGCATGAAAAAAATCCTGTCCGTGCTGGGGCTGACGGCCGCGCTCGTCGCCTGCCACCGGATCGACCTTTCTCCCGTTCAGGAGACGGCCGGTTCGCCGGAGAAAAACAACACCATCCCGGGGACGGCCGGGCGGACCGCCGGGCAACCCGGGACCGCCTTCACCACCGGCCGGCCGGCGCCCCTGACCGGCTTCACCCTTTCCAGAAATGCCGCCGGAACCTATGATATCGTCTTCCGGTATGACGGCCGGGAGTCGGAAACCGTCCAGGGAATCGGCCTGCGGGAAGCGGCCAGAATCAACGATCTGCTCCGGTGGGAACAGCCGGTCGACTACGAAATCAACCGGAACCTGATCGTAAAGTGGGAGGGGCTGGGCGGTCAGGCGGCCTCCGCCCTGCCGGACCTGTTCGCCTGGTTGCAGGCAAATCCCAAAATCGCCGGGAGCATCGTCTGGGAGGACGGCACCGGCATTCGCTCGTGGCCGTCCTGGAGCGCCCTCCAGCAAACCCAGCTCTGGGTGGCCTTCCAGAAAGCCTGGCAGGGCAGTTCCATCTATGTGCCGGAGATCCCTGCCAACCTGCTGACCCACGCCGACGACGAGGGGGCGACCACCGTCTACTCGGTCAATCATGCCTGGGGGTATTTCCGGGCCAGCGTCGGCCACGCCTTAGCCCTTGAACTGGGCCATCGGGTCAGCTGGTCGGTGCTGGATTATTCGGACCAGCAGCTGGCGCAGCTGTTCAGCGGCCGGGAGATGTTCTACTGGAACGATTCTCCGCAGGGCTATTTGCTCAGCAGCGGCTATCATGGCGCGGTGACGCCGGGACCGCCCCTGAAAAGTTACCAGTTTATGAAAGATAACGGCATGATCAGCCCGGTTCGGCTGACGACCATCAGCCGGGCCGTCAACTGGGCCCGCTTCAATCTGACGCACTATCTGGGCAGGAATTCTGCCGGGAATATGGAGGCCCACTGGCAATACCGGGGGGCGGCTCCGATGGCCCGCGTCCTGAGCGGCACCCTCAATCCGGAAAGGCCGGAATTCGGCCTGCGGCACTGGACGGCGGGCTGCGGAGGCACGGCCGGGTTCTTCCGGATGCTGCTGCGGTCGGTGAACATCCCGGTAAAAATGGTCTTCGGCGGGGACCATGCCCAGGTCTGGTTCATGTCTGACAACTATTACCTGGACCATGCCGATGCGCCTTATGATGCCAAAACCAAGTATGCTTCGATCGGGGCCGGGGAGCTACTGATTCACAAGAGCCGGTACGAGCAGTGGTTCGGCCCCAACTTTACCGATGAGCAGGAATTGAAAAACGTCGGTCGCCGGTCCCGGGAGCTGGCGATTGCCTATCTCCCCAATTACGTACTGAATAAATATTGCGAGGATATGCAGGCCGGCAAGAGCCATGCGGACGGATACGTGTATGAAATGCTCTCCAAGAACTACACCGTCGCCCAGCTGGAGGCCCAGAATTTCTGGGGACGGATGGATGCCAAAATCTACCTGATGGGCGGCTGTTCGGCGATTCCGGATTAGGCCGGGAATGCCTAATCCGGCCGACACGTGGGCACCCTGACGCTCCGGCAGGTCCATAAAGGAATTCGCCACCGGCCGCCCGACGCGGCTTTGGAAATCAGCCAACTCATTTTTTATCAGGCCGTTTACAACCGTTTCCCCTTCAACCCGGTCTATACGTTTCGAGAGCCATTCTCATATGACACACCTTTAACCTTAGAAAGAATGCGTTTCCTGTACCGGTGCCTCCTGCCCCTTGGTTTTATCGTCTTTTTCGGGTCCTGTTCCGTGCAGGATCATGTCAACCCCAACGAGCCGGCGTCCTGCCGCATGAGCCTGCGCCTGAGCGCGCTCGCTTCCCTGCTGCTGCCGCCCGGCCAGACCGTCGCCGTCGGCGAGCAGGCTTTGTCGGACGTGTCGGGCTATTTCGAGGTCCGGGAGATCATCCAGGTCGACGGGCGGTCGTATGCGGTCGGCTGGAAATCGGACGTCTACCGGATCGGGGCCGAAGACAGCAATACTTCGTATGAATACGACGCGCAGGGCCGGGTCAAAAAGACGGTTCAGCACCTGAAGCGGCCGTCCTGGGACATCACGACGGAGTATGAATACTTCCCGACGGAGGTAAAACTGACCGTTACGGACGACCGGCACATCTACCCGGTGCCGCCTGTATATACAAAGATATTACCGCTGAACGCCCAGGGCTATGTGATCGATACGAACGTGACCTACAACGCCGAGGGGTATGTGATCCGGCGGGGGCCGATTACCTACGAAATCGAGAACGGGAACGTGGTCAAGGGCGAAGGACTCCGGTATGAATACGATTTAAGCCGGCCGAACCCGGTTCCCGATCCGATCACGATCTACGGCCGGCCGAACCGCAACCTGCGGACGAGGGCTTATCCGGACCCGGCCAACCCGCCTGCCGAATATGGTCATCACTATATCTACTATCCGAACGGCCGGCTGAAATACGAGATCTTTACGAGTAAATACCCGGACCAGGAACGGGTCGGCATCCAGATCAACGGGTATGAGTGGGCCTGTACGCAGTGAGGGCTCCGGAAACAGATCGGGTGTGGTTCGGTTATGGATAAAGAACTGCACCCGATCCAACTCCGATGGACATCGTCAACAACCTGGTTCCCCTGCTGACCCTGATCGTACTGGAAATCATTCTGGGCATCGACAACATCATTTTCATTTCCATTCTCGCCGACAAACTCCCGGCCGGACAGCAGGACCGGCTGCGGTACTGGGGGATCGGCCTGGCCATGTTCATGCGGCTAGGCCTGCTGGCGCTGATCAGCTGGATCATGCGGCTCGACCAGACGCTGTTCACGGTCGCCGGGGTCGATTTCAGCGGCAAAGGGCTGATTCTGATTGCCGGAGGCCTCTTTCTAATCTACAAAAGTACGAAGGAGATCTACCATAAAGCCGAGCTGAACGACGACGCCAACGCCCCGGGGGCCGTCAAAGCCACTTTCGGGCAGCTTCTGACGCAGGTGCTCATCCTGGACCTGGTGTTCTCCATCGACTCCATCATTACGGCGGTCGGGATGGTCGATGAGTTGTGGGTGATGTATACGGCCGTGGTGGTTACGGTGCTCATCATGCTCATAGCCTCCAAACCGATCAGTTCGTTCATCAGCAAACATCCTTCGTTCAAGATTCTGGCGCTCTGTTTCCTGCTGATGATCGGGATGTCGCTGGTGGCCGAGGGGCTGCATTTCGAGATTCCCAAAGGCTACATTTATTTCTCGATGGCCTTCGCTTTCCTGGTCGACGTTATCCAGATGAAAACCGTCCCGGCCAGACCGGCCGGCAAGTAACATCCCCGGCCCCATCAGGGGCCGGGAAGTACCCTCAGAAACCGGGCAGAAGGGTTTTGAACTCGAAGGGAATGGTCTTTTTGAAGATCTTCGTGTTCCCGTCGTACACGTCCATGGAGGTAACGTAGCCGTCGGCCGCGAGTTTGTAGACGTAGTATTCCTTCTGCGCCGGGTTGCCCGCCGATTCCAGCGTACAGGACCGGATCAGGTGCTTACGGAACGAGCCGAACACCCGCATATACGTATCCAGCGGCAGGAAATTGATATTGGGGTTCAGTTCATAAAAGTCCGTCTGCGGAGCGCCCGAATACGGCTTGTCGTAGCTGAAGGTATACTGATGCACCAGCACTTCGCTGAAGTAGGATTTGACGACCGAAAGCTCACCGTCCGCGTTGTAAAAGAAGGCGTAGGAAGCCGTATAGTTAAATTTCGGATCGTTGGTCTGGCGGACCAGGCTGGAAAGTCTCCCGTCGGCATTGTAATAGGCCAGGTAGATGCTCGGCCGGACGTAGGCGTTCCCCTTATCGTCGTAGGTGTACTCCTTCATATCCAGCTTCGTACACCGACCCTGTCCGTTCAGAAAATACCGCACGATCAGCCGGACTTTACCGCCCTGCCTGAGCGTATAGAGCGTTTCTCCGCTGCCGTAGATATACGTCTTCTCCGTGTAGCCGTCTGCCGCTTTCACCAGCCGCTTCTGGGCGTCATAGGTCAGAACCATGTTCCCGTGTTTGATCAGCTGGTGCGGGGTGGTGAAGACCGGCAGGTCGGCGGAGACGGCCGCGGCCACCCGGGCCTGCGGAGCGGAAGTGGAATGCGAGGCAGCGGGCATAACATCAGCCTCTTTCTGACAGGACGTCAGGCCGGCCGCAGCGACGACGGCCAGGGAAAACAGAATGCGTTTCATTAGTAGTGTGGTGTTGGTTTGTGAAAAGGTCTTCGGCCGCCTGGCCGATCGACGGTGCAAAAGTGGGGAGCCGGAAAGCGGTCTTTCAAAAATTTCACCTTCAACCGCGACTCCGGACGGATGAATCGTCGGCTACGGCAAACGAACGATCAAAACCGGCCAAAACGGCCTGAAAACACTGCATCTGGGAAAATGAGACGCGCAGAACCGGATCGCCGGACCGCCGGATCGCCGGATCGCCGGGCCGCGACTCATCGGAATTTCTGCGCCATTAGTGCGACATTCCCCGCCCTTCAGTATATCATCTTTGACCGGAGGGGTCGGCCGGGTATAGATTTGGGGTATAAACCTCGAAACGACAACTACTCATGACGATCCTCACCTTTTGTCTGACGCTGGATGCCCTGCTTCTGCTGGCCGGTGTTTACGGTTTTTCCACCGGTTCCCTTTCCTCCACCCCGCCCACGATTCTGTCGGCCGTCTTCGGTTTCATCGGCCTGAACATGCTGACGGGGAGCCTGTACAGTTACCATAAAACCCGCACCTGGCTGGCCGACACGGTCCGCACCTCCGGCGAGGTGATCGCTCACGAAGGCCGGGAGTCGACGGACAGCTTCAACCGGGAAACGAAGCGGGAGTATACCGTCTACTACCCCGTCGTTCGTTACCGGACGCAGACGGGCCAGACCGTTTCGTTCACTTCTTCGGTCGGCTCCTCCACCCCCGATCACCAGGTCGGCGAGGAGGTGGGCGTCCGGTACGTGCCCAACGACCCGGGGAGCGCCCGGGTCGACGAATTTTTCAGCCTCTGGCTGGTCCCGCTGGTATTGACCTGCCTCGGCGCCGGCATGATCATCGCGTCGCTCGGACTATCCTGTGAATGCCTTGCGCCCTAATCCCCTCCCCCTGTAGGACCCTAACAACAAACGCGCTGTCATCCAGCGCGTTTGTTGTTTTCTACCGTTTCCGGTGCCGGGCCAGCCAGTCGTCCACGACCCGGGTTATATCGAACTTTACGTCTTTGAACCGCTCGGGCGGGGTAGTATCGAGGGCCTTCCGAAGCCGGAGTACGGTCGGGTAAAAATCGACGCCCTGGTTCTGAAACTGTTCGTCGATGGCCCGCAGCATCCGGTCGATGCCGTACGAATCGAAACTCCAGTGCTGGAGGTTATTGCTGTCGCGGATGTCGGCGGTAATGGTGCGGGCCATCCATCCGATGCTTTCGTTGAGGGCTGCGGCAAACGCCCGGGTGTCGGTAACGCGGTTGCCGTCCAGAAAATAATACACTTCCCGGTAATAATTCGGGTTCTGAAGCACCTTCAGGATTTCGCCTTCGTAGTCGGCATGGGTCTTCATTTTGGCGAGAGCCGCCTGCCGGACGGTGTCGGCCTGATGGCGGGTGGTATGTACCAGCAGGAACACGATCGGGTCCTGGGGCTTCTGCGAGTCGATAAACGCCAGGGTCTGCTGCTGCCAGCGGTCTTCCTGCTCCTGCCGGCCGGCCACCTGGGCCTGGAACTGCCGGCCCGAATCCCGGAAGTAGCCTACCACCAGACCGGCGCTGAAGACCGCGCCGACGATCAGCCCGGCAAAAAAAGAGCCCTTGTAGGCGGCCGGCGACACACTGCTCTGCCAGGCCGGGCTGAGGGACACCAGGCAGGCCGCCAGCCACAGCAGCGGAATCCAGGTCTGCCCCTGCGCCAGCGCCAGCCAGCGCAGAAACTGGGGGTAGGTGTGGTCGTCGCTGCTGTGCCACTCCCACTTGAACACCGCGCAGAAAAAGGTCGTGGCCGCGATGCACAGCCAGGCCGCCAGCACCGTACCGGTACGGAGGCCCGGGTTCCCGGCCACCCAGTGAAAACCGCCTTTCGACAGAATCGTAATCGTCAGGGCCAGGCTGCCGACGGCGAAGCCGAGGCCCAGAAACGCCAGCCCCAGGCCATATCCCATGGCGCTGTCGCCCACCAGGGTTGGTTTGGACGCCGTCAGCAGCGACAGTCCCAGACAGAACAGGGCGGTAATCGCCAGAAGAATATAGCCGAACATAGGGGTATGGTTTACACTCCGTCAAAAATGGAACGCCGGCCCTTCGGTTGCAACCGGAAATGTACAACTGACGTAAAACGGCCGACCGCTTACAGCAGGGGGACTTTCACCGTAAATTCGGCTTCCGTTTCGACCACCTGAATCGGCCGGCTGCCGAGATACCGGTACAGCGACCGGAGGCTGACCAGCCCCTGTTTGTTCGACGTCTCGACGAAGCTTTTCCTCTGCAGGTTATTGCTGACGCACAGGCAGTCGTCCTCGGTATAGACCCGGATCACGAGCGGGCTCTCCTCGTCGATGGTGTTGTGCTTGATGGCGTTTTCCAGAAGGTTCTGGATCGTCACCGGCACGATCAGCCGGGTCCGGAAGCCGGCCGGCACGTCGGTAGGGATCTGCAGGGCGTCGTCGAAGCGGGAAATCTGGAGATCGATGTAGTTCTGGACAAAGGCGAGTTCCTCCTCCAGCGTGACGAGTTCCTTGTCTTTATTCTGCAGAATATACCGGTAAATGATCGACAGCTTCCGCAGGAACGTCGACGCCTGACGCGGGTCGATATGAATCAGACTGTTGAGCGAGGTCAGGCTGTTGAACAGGAAGTGCGGGTTGAGGTGGTTGATCAGGTTCTGGTACTGAATCTCCGTCTTGTCGCGCTCAAGGCGGGTGGCCTGTACCTGGAGGTCGTGCAGGCGCTCGGTCTGGTCGGCGCGGTACCGCAGAAAGCCGACCACCAGCCCCACCGCCAGCAGCACCAGCAGCCCCCGAAACCAGATTTTCTGATGCAGATAGGTATCGATGTGAATGGGCAGCGTGCCGATGGCCGTCTGCCGCCCGTCGGCCGTCACGCCCTTGACCCGGAACGTGTAGTTGCCCCCCGGCAGCCGGCTGTAAACGGCGTAACGGTCGTTGCCGGCCGGTTTCCAGCCTTCGTATCCATCCAGCTGATAATAGTAGTCGAAAGGAGCCTGCGAAGCCGAGGTGATGGCTCCGAAATGGACGGTAAACCCGGACTCTCCCGCTTTCAGGTCGAGGCCGGCCAGACCGCGGTGGTTGAGCCAGACGGAATCGCCTACGCTGACCTGGCTGATCAGAACCCGGTCGGGCAGGAAGGCGGGTCGGTCGGCCAGCTTTTCCGGCGAAAACTCGACCAGATACCCCTTCAGCGCACCCAGAATATGGCCGTTGCGAAGCGGAAACAGCTGATTGACGTATTCCAGATTGTCCGGACTGTAGGGCAGCGAAAAGTTGACGAACCGGTTCGTGCGGGGCGAGAAGATCGAGAATTTGCTGAACCCGCCGACCCAGACGTTTCCAAACCGGTCGGGCAGGGCCGCCAGACAATGGTCGTAGGCCAGCCCTTCGCTCTGGGTCCAGTAGGTATACCGGCGGCTTTTCGGATGGTAGCGCAGCAGGCCGTATCCGTTGGTACTCATCCAGAAATTGCCCTGCCGGTCCTCGGAAATCGAGGTCACGCTGTTTTCGTAAGGATTATCGCGGGACCGTTCATCGACCAGAAAGGCTTTCCGTTCCGGCGAAAACCGGGCGAGGCCGCCCGGATAAAGATCGACCCAGAGCGCCCCCTGCCGGTCTTTCAGAAAGGTGCTGAGCATGAAAGAGCCCTGGTCATCCGTCGGCACGACCGGGAACGATTCCCACTGCCCGGTGGGAATGTGGTACCGGAACGCCCGTTTGGATTCGCCCGACGCCCACAGGTACCTGCCCTCTTTCAGGATGTTCCAGAGCCGCGCCTTTTGCTGCCGGATGGGGGCCGGCCGCGGCAGTTCCGAGAAGGTTTTGCGCTTTTTGTGGAACGTGTAGAGGGCGGTTTCTCCGGCCACGTACAGCGTATCGCCCGCGGGAACGAGCGCGGAAATCACCTGTCCGTACGGCCGCTCGGGCGTGGCATTGGGCAGTTTGTAGACGTCGAGCCGGTTGGTCCGGGGAAAATAATGCAGCAGACCGCGGATCGACGTGCCCAGCCACCACGACCCGTCCGGGTCCTCCACGAAACAGATGATGCCCCGTTCGTCGTTCAGGGCCGGAAACTGCGCGCCGGGGTTGTAAACGGTGTAAAAAGCCCGCTCGGGGTTGGTGATCGAAATGCCGTTGACGGTGCCGAGCCAGACCGAGCCGTCGGGGTGCTGCCATCCCGCCCAGAAAAAACTGCCCGCAATGGAAGTGGGCCGGGCCTCGTCGTGGTGCAGTTCGGTGATCCGGTCCGTATCGGCCGCAATGTGAAACAGAAGGTAATTCCACGAGCTGGTCCAGAGGTTGTGCTGCCGGTCCACAAAAATGGTCGCGATTTCGAAAACGTCACGCTTCTCCCGGCTGCTGACGGGGGTCATCGTTTTCAGAATCCGGCGCCGGGTCAGGCTGTAGACGACGATCCGGCGGGCGTCGTTGTCCGCGAAGATGAGCCGGTCGCCGTCCAGCGCCAGCGCCGACACGTAATGACCGGTGAAGACGGGAAGCTGTTCCGGGTTGTCGGCGGGGCCGGTAAAACGCCGACGGTCGATATCGAAATAATGCAGGCCGTGCCGCTGCGCGATCCAGAGGCCGTTGCGGGTGGGGTCTTCCAGCAGGCCGTTCTTGGGAGTCAGGTGCAGGGCGGTCGGCGGGGCGCCGGTTTTGTTCAGGAGGAAGCGCTCGATGCGGCCCGTCCGGGCGTCGTACCGGTGCAATCCCGCCCTTTCACTCGTAAACCAGACGTTGCCCCGGCGGTCGGTCAGGATGTTGCTGCAGAAGCCCAGCGGGTGCCCGTCGACGGCGGTGATGTTCCGGAACCGGCCGGTTGCCTTGTCATACCGGCTGATTCCGTTGTCGACCGCCATCCAGAGGTTTCCCTGCCGGTCTTCGCAGAGGTCATGGACGGTATTGTTCAGCAGGGACTGATCGTCGGTCCGTTGGCGCCGGAAGGTCGTGAACCGGTGGCCGTCGTACCGGTTCAGCCCGTCAAACGTCCCGATCCACAGAAAGCCGTCCCGGTCCTGCAGAAAGCAGTTGATCATGTTGAACGAAATACCGTCTTTCTCCTGAAGGTGCTGAAATTCAAACTGATCCGGACGAATCTGGGCGTGCAGCGACCCGGCCGCGCCGACCAGCCAGAGCAGCAGCCAGACCCGGACCGCAGCGCGGAGGCTCACTTCTCCAGCCATTTTTTGAACGAGGGGGCTTTGTCGCGGCTGATCTCGATGTCGATGGGGTGGTTGGGCGCTTTCAGTTTCAGGCTCAGTTTCAGGTTGGCCAGCCCCCGCACCTGCTGCACGGCGTCGATGTTGACGATGCACTGGCGGTTGGCGCGGTAGAACTGGTGGGGGTCGAGCAGCATTTCGATCTGGTCGAGGGTATCGTAATCCAGAATGTACCGCTCTCCGGTATGGGTGATCATAAAATTGAGCTGGTCGCGGGTGAAATAGGCGATTTCCGACACTTTGACCGGTATCCAACTGTTCCGGGCGTTGCCCAGGAAATGCTCCTTGTAGGAGGCCCGGGCGGCCGTGGGGGCGTTGATGACCGCCAGCAGCTTCTGCACGTCGAGGGCCGGGGCCGAGCGGGCGCTTACCAGCGCCCGGGCCTTCTCGATGGCCCGCTTCAGTTCGTCGAGGTCGACGGGTTTGAGCAGGTAATCGATGCCGTTGACCTTGAAGGCCTGGATGGCGTATTCGTTGTAGGCCGTCGTGAAGATCACGGGACACGCCAGCCGGAATTGCTCGAAGATGTGGAAACTGACCCCGTCGGCCAGCTGCACGTCCGCGAAGATCAGGTCGGGCTCCGCGTTTTCGGCAAACCAGCGCAGGGCGGTTTTGACGCTGCCGACCGTGCCGATGATCCGCAGGTCGGGGGCCACTTCGGCAATGCTGGCGGCCAGTTCGAGAGCCACTAATTTTTCGTCTTCGATGATAAGCGCATTCATAACCGGAAAGAGTGAAACGGTGGCTTCAAGTTTCGTTTTTTTGCCCGTTTCTGCAAAAAATAGGCGACGAACCGTCGGCCGGGGCGACGAATGACGCAGAAACGGCCTTCAACCGTCGGGTCCGGCCCCCACGCAACTGAGCGGCTCGCACCGGCGACTGAACCGAAAAAACCGGCCACTCGTGGTAAAATTTTAGGAGATATACGCAGAACATCGGTGCTTTGTACCGCTGATTCCCCAAACACCCATGCGCCCATGACGGACCAACACATTCAGACGGTCAGGAAATCCTGGCGGCTACTGCGGGAAGTAGACCCGCACCTGCTGGGGGAGGTGTTTTATAAACGGCTGTTTCTGAAATACCCGGCCACCCGTTCCCTGTTCAAAGGGTCGATGACCGAACAATACGAAAAATTCGTCGTCATGCTCAGTTTCATCGTGGCCCGCATCGACCGCTTCGACCTCATCCGGGCCGAAGTCGCCGATCTGGCCCGGCGGCACGAAGGCTACGGCGTCAAACCTGCCCATTACGCGTTGGTCGGCGATGCCCTGCTCTGGACGCTCGAACAGGGGCTGGGGCATGACTGGAACGAGGACGTCCGGCGGGCCTGGCAGGCCTGCTACCAGACGCTGACCGAGGCTATGCTGGAGAAGGTTTAAAGGGCCTTCCCGCAGCCGTCGGCGGCAAACCGGGCGGCTTTCGGCAAATCTCCGAACAATTCGCGGGGGAAGCGGCTTGTTACGACAGGGTGCGTGCCGTGAGGCCCTTTGACCCCGAAGCGATGATCCGACCCTTGTATTCCACCTCCCTCAGCCTGCTGACCGACCTCTACCAGATCACAATGGCCTACGGCTACTGGAAATCGGGAACGGCCGACCGGGAAGCCGTTTTTAACCTGTATTTCCGAAAACATCCGTTTCAGGGCGGGTTTACGATAGCCGCCGGCCTTTCGGGCGTCATCGACTATCTGAACGCCTTCACGTTCTCCGACGGCGACCTCGACTACCTGGCCGGTCTGACCGGCACCGACCACCGACCCCTGTTCGACCCGGCTTTTCTCGACTACCTCCGCACCTTTCGGTTCACGGGCGACATCGACGCGGTGCCGGAAGGAACGGCGGTTTTTCCGAACGAGCCGCTGGTCCGGGTGCAGGGGCCGATTCTGCAATGCCAGCTGCTGGAAACCCCGCTGCTGACGATGATCAACTTCGAATCGCTGATCGCCACCAAAGCCGCCCGGATCCGGCAGGCGGCCGGTTCGGATACGGTGCTGGAATTCGGCCTCCGGCGGGCGCAGGGCATCGACGGCGGCATGACGGCCAGCCGGGCCGCCTACATCGGGGGCTGCGACGCCACCTCCAACGTGCTGGCGGGCAAGCTCTACGGCATCCCGGTGCGCGGCACCCACGCCCACAGCTGGGTGATGTCCTTTGGGAGCGAGCCGGAAGCCTTCGACGTCTACACCGACGTGCTGCCCAACAACGTCACCCTGCTGGTCGATACCTACGACACGATCCAGGGCGTGAAAAACGCCATCGAAGCGGGCCGGAAGCTCCGCGACCGGGGGTACCGGTTTTCGGGCATCCGGCTCGACTCCGGCGACCTGGCCTACCTGAGCATCGAAGCCCGCCGGCTGCTCGACGAAGCCGGTTTTGCGGATACCGCCATCGTCGGCAGCAACGACCTCGACGAACACCTGATCGCCAGCCTGAAAAACCAGGGCGCCCGGATCAACGTCTGGGGCATCGGCACCAAACTCGTCACCGCCTACGACCAGCCCGCCCTCGGGGGCGTCTACAAACTGGCGGCCATCCGCAAACCGGACGGGGCCTGGGATTACCGGCTCAAACTATCGGAACAGGCCGTGAAGATTTCGACACCGGGGATTCAGCAGGTCCGCCGGTTCCGCGACGAGCGGGGATTTACGGCCGATATGATCTACAACCTGGAGACTTCCCCTTCCGGCCCCGCCACGATGGTCGATCCCTATGATTTCACGCGCCGGCGGAGCTTCGGGACGGAAACCGGATTCGAGGACCTGCTGGTGCCGGTGTTCCGGAAAGGAAGGTAGGTCTATGAACGCCCCGGCCTCGAAGCCGTCCGCAGCCGTGTCCGCGAGCAGCTGGCCGGCTTTCACCCCGGCATCAAACGGTTCACCAACCCGCACACCTACCCGGTTGGGCTGGAGCAGGGCCTGTACGACCTGAAAACCGGGCTGATCCTGAAACTGCGGCAGAAGGCGTCCTGAAGCGTCGGTGGGGAGCGGCAAAAAGCGGCATTTGCCGGGATGGGTGCGGGGATGTGACTTTTTCTCCCAAAATTTGTTCCTGAAGTATCTACATAACCGAACGCGGAGAAACCTCCATGAAATTAATCAAAGTTGCAGCCGGTGTCGTAAACCAGATCCCGATGGCCTGGGAACACAACCGACGGACCATCATCGACGCCATCGACGAGGCCAAACGCCAGCAGGTCAGCATCCTGTGCCTGCCCGAACTCTGCATCACCGGCTACGGGTGCGAAGATATGTTCTTCTCGCACGACGTGATGGAACAGGCCAAACAGAGCCTGCTGGAGA
Source organism: Larkinella soli (assembly GCF_003703975.1). GTDB lineage: Bacteria > Bacteroidota > Bacteroidia > Cytophagales > Spirosomataceae > Larkinella > Larkinella soli. The sequence goes on from NZ_QTJY01000002.1 coordinate 698,631, forward strand.
TCGTGCCGCATACGGACGGCATTATCGTGGCCGTCAGCCTCCCGCTCCGGCTGGCCAATAACCGCACCTACGACACGGCCTGCCTCATCGCCAACAAGCGGATTCTGGGCTTCGTCTGCAAGCAGGTGCTGGCCAACAACGGCATCCACTACGAAACCCGCTGGTTCCAGCCCTGGACGCCCGGCGTCCGCGATGAAATCCAGATCGGCGAATTCTCCTACCCGGTCGGCGACCTGGTGTTCGACGTATCGGGCGTCCGGATCGGATTTGAAATCTGCGAGGACGCCTGGATCGCGGGCCGGCCGGGCCGCAACCTCTACGAACGCGGGGTCGACATCATCCTGAATCCGAGCGCCAGCCACTTCGCCTTCTATAAATCGCACGTTCGGGAGCGATTCGTCATCGACGGCTCGCGGGCGTTCGGGGCCAGTTACATCTACTGCAACCTGCTGGGGAACGAGTCGGGCCGGGCCATCTTCGACGGCGACTCCATGATTGCCTCCAACGGGCAGCTGCTGGTGTCGGGGCCCCGGTTCAGCTACGCCGACCACCTGATCGTGACGGCAGTGATCGACGTGGACGACACCCGGCTGAGCCAGGCCCAGAACCGGGTCAATCTGGCGGCCCTGTCGCCCAACCTGCGCGTGCCGGCCCAGTTCGATTTCCCCCCGGTCAAACCGGTCGTTCAGAAAGCCGAGCTGGAATACTGGGAAAAGGACAGCCACCTCAAGGAAGAGGAATTTGCGCGGGCCGTGGCGCTGGCCCTGTTCGACTACCTGCGGAAAAGCCGCTCGCAGGGCTTCGTGCTGTCGCTGAGCGGGGGCGCCGACTCCTCCGCCATTGCCTCGCTGGTCTACCTGATGATCCGGCTGGCCGAAGAGAGCATCGGACTGGAAGCCTTCAAAAAGAAGCTGGGTTACATCAAAGCCATTCAGAATAAGAAGACCTCCGGCGAAATCTGCGAGGTGCTGCTGACGACGATCTACCAGGGCACCGAAAACAGTTCGAAGGACACGTACGACTCCGCCGAATCGCTGTCGAAGTCGATCCACGCGACGTTTTACAACATCAACATCAACGGGCTGGTCGAGACCTACACCCGGCTGATCGAGGAACAGCTCGGCCGTCAGCTCAGCTGGAAAACCGACGACGTGGCCCTCCAGAACATTCAGGCCCGCGTCCGCGCCCCGAGCGTCTGGATGCTGGCCAACATCCGGAATTCGCTGCTGCTGTCGACCTCCAACCGGTCGGAAGCCTCGGTGGGCTATGCCACCATGGACGGCGACACGGCGGGCAGCATCTCCCCCATCGCCGGGATCGACAAGCATTTCCTGCGCGGCTGGCTGCGCTGGCTCGAAAGCGAGGGCGTAGGCGGCACCATCAAAATCGCCGGCCTGAAGAACGTGAACGGCCTCCAGCCGACGGCCGAACTCCGCCCGCCCGACCAGAAACAGACCGACGAGGAGGACCTGATGCCCTACGATGTCCTGAACGGTATCGAGAAGTTCGCCATCCGGGATAAACTGTCGCCGAAGGAGGTCATGCAGAACATCGAGGTGGTGTTCGAGGGGCAGTACGACCGCGACAAACTGTATGTGTCGGTCGAGCGATTTTTCCGGCTCTGGGGCCGCAACCAGTGGAAGCGCGAACGCTATGCGCCCTCGTTTCACCTCGACGACGAAAACGTCGATCCCAAGACCTGGTGCCGCTTCCCGATTCTGAACAGCGGTTTCGAGAAGGAGCTGGCCGAACTGAAGGAATACGTGGAGGGGAAAGAAGGCGGAGGCCGCCGGGGACGAATCGGGTTCTGAAACCGGGATTTTGGACATTTTTCATCCCGACAGCCCGCCGGTTAACCGGCGGGCTGTTATTTTTGCACCGAAACAACCTGAATTCCGTGCGTTCTCTTCTTCCGGGCCTGCTGTTTGCCGCCCTGTGGGCTTCCGCGTCGGCGGCCACCAAGTTCGGCGTTCAGTCGGCCGACCCGCTCCTGCTCGCCAATGTGCGGTTCATGATTGCGGGCAGTCTGATGCTGGCGTTTGCCTACGGTTTTCAGCGCAGCCGGCTTCCGACCCGGACCGAGTTCGGCCGCCTGACGGTGTTCGCGCTCCTGAACACGACGCTGTACCTGGGCGCTTTCGTGGTGGCCCTGAAGCAGGTTTCGGCCGGGATCGGCAGCCTGTCTACCGCCACCAACCCGCTGCTGGTCACGATGATGTCGGCGGTCTGGCTCGGGCGTTCCCTGCGGTGGTATGAGTGGGCCGGCATTGCCCTCGGGATGGCGGGGGTGGGGCTGGCGACGTACCCGCTGCTTCAGAACAGCTATGCCACCGTTCCGGGGCTGGCGATTCTGATGGCCGGCATGCTGTGCGTTTCAGCCGCGACGGTTTATTACGCCCGGTTTCAGTGGAGCCTCCCTAATCTGGTCATCAACGGCTGGCAGGTGATGATCGGCGGTTTGCTGCTGCTGCCGTTCACGCTGACCTTCGGCAGTGCGGCCGGCTCCCATTTCGACGGACGGTTCTGGCTGTCGGTGTTCTGGCTGATCGTGCCGGTATCGATGGTGGCGCTGCAGCTGTGGTTTTTTCTGGTCCGGCAGGACGCGGTCCGGGCCTCGCTCTGGTGGTTTCTCTGCCCCATCTTCGGCTTCTTCTACTCTTCCTGGCTGCTCGGCGAACCGATCACCGTGCATACGTTCGTGGGTACGGGGCTGGTCCTCAGCGGTCTGTATCTGGCCCAGCGCGACAAGTTCAAACGCCCCTGAAAACAACCCGTTTTCCTCCCTCCTTTTTGCCTGATTTCGGGCCCGTTTTCTGCTTGTTATTCGGCCCGCTTTTCAGCCCGTTCAGTCCTTAAAAATCCCCCGTTCTTTTCGCATTTTTCCTTGTTGTTTTTACCGGATTTTTTTATTAATATTACACTGGTAAACAACAAGTTACACCCTTAAAATAATACCGGAAAACGGAACAGTCCACGACCGTTTTTTGTTATTAATCTATATGAAAGAGAACACTGAAAACACGTTGAATCAGGAGGGTAAACTGGTGCCTTTTACGCCCGGTCAGCCCATGGATGAAGCCTGGCGGAAATCCATTCCGGCTCAGGTATTCCTGAACCACTTTTTCGCGATTGATTTTCACATCCAGCGTCAGGACGATCTGTTCGATCTGGCGAAGTTTCCTCTTTTCCAGGAATTCGAACCGAAGGTGACGGAGGAGCAGAAGAAGGCGCTGGAGAAATTGCTGTTGAATAGCTGGAGCGCCGAATACGCCCTGCGGATTACGCCGGTGGTCAACGATAATCAGTATCTGCAAAGCTCGTTGCACTGGACCTTCCCGCAGGCCTACTACAGCGTTCTGTTCGGAACCAGAGCGTTTCTGCACGTGATGGGTGAACCGGTCAGCAACGAAGAAATCATTCGGAAGAAGGTGGGGAACATGGTGGTGCGGGGCTATTACCCGGCATCCATCGGTTTCTATGCCTCCGGTCCGCTGAACAGTTACCGTACGATGCGGCTGCCGCTGGCGAAGCGGCTCGAAACGGCTGTGAAACCGGATCTGGCCCTGCCTTCCCGCGAGGGCAATGCCCAGGCCGAAATCGCTCAGTTCCTGAAAACCACCCGCGACCAGCGCATCAAGGCCCTGCGTCAGGTGGTCCAGAAGAACCCGAAAACCGCCTTCCGCAGCTCCCGTACGGGCCAGATTCTGCAGAAGTTCGGAGCGGACCAGTATAAGCAACTGGGCAAACAGATCGGTTATACGACGTTCTTCGATATTCTGAGCCGCCTGCGGATCTCGTCGACCAATCGCGAGATCGAGCGTTTCGTCGAGTCGGAAATCGATATCCGGCTGTTCCACGAAAGCCTCGTCAATATCGTTTCGCACATCAATGCCGTTCACGAATCCTACATCGCCCGGGCGCTGGGCGTGCAGGGGTATCGGCAGCTGATCGCCAAACTTCCCGGTTATCTCCAGGAGGGTTTCGTGCGCGAACGACTGCAGACGGTGATCGAGCCCATGCTCAACCCTGACACTCAGGATCAGCGCATGGCCGCTTAATCGGCGATGCCGAAAATAAATAGCCCCGGTCGCCATCGTGCGGCCGGGGCCTTGCTTTTTATAGCCTTCTATTTTTCCAGATACGCCCGGCACAGCGCCAGATAGCGCTCCGGGCCGGGCAGCGTCAGGCCGGTTTCCTTGGCCTGCTCATCCCAGCCCCGCACCTGGAGGATGCCCCGGAAATACGGATTCCGTTCAAATTCGGCGGCTTCTTCCGGCGTCATCGGCCCACCCTGAAATTCCAGCGTTTTCAGGCTCGCTTCCGACAGCCGGGCGAAATAGGCGGGATTCTTATAGGTCAGATACCGCTTGGCATTGACGTGGTGTTCGATCAGCTGCGCCACCTTCTCCGAAAATCCGCGTTCCCGCAGCCAGTCCGCTCCCAGCTTTTCATGATCGACCCGGCCGTAATCGTCCATGTGATCCTCCGCCGATTCGGAGGGCAGCAGGTGGCCGATGTCGTGCAGGAAAGCCGCAATGACGGTTTCGGCGTCGGCTCCGGCCTTTTCGGCCAGCACGGCGGACTGGAGCATGTGTTCGAGCTGGGTGACGGGTTCACCGTAGTAATCTTCGGCTCCGTACCGGTCAAACAGGGCGGAAATTTCAGTAACGGTCTGTTCGGCGGAAGGCATAGGCATCGTTCAGGAGTTGGCTTGACAAATGAACGGAAATCCTACTTCAAAAGCCACATCGTCTCGTTGATGTCGTCCTTGCCGCCGTACTGGCTGGTCAGGGCCGACTTGTAGTTCTCCGCATTGTAGGCCGGTTCGGTGGTCGGATACTGCCACCGCTTCGGAATCCGCTGGCTGTTGCCCGTACCCGGCCCGGTCAGGAAGGTCGGCACGCCCGTCCGGCGCTGGTTATACCAGGCCTCCATCCCGGAATTCTGGAAAAAAGCCAGGTACTTCTGGGTCAGAATCTGGCTCAGGCCGGAGGCCGTGTTTCCGGCATACTTCACGGCCGGCTGGGCATAATAGGCGGCAAAGCTGACCGGAACCGAGTAGGTGTTGAAGATTTTATACCCGCCGTCGGCCGAGAAATAGACGTCGTTGGCGCCTTCCTTCAGGCCGTAGAAGTTCCAGGATTCCTGAATGCCCTTCCGGTAGAAATCTTCGGCGTTGCCCGCTGCCCAGCCCCGGTTGATGCCTTCGGCCAGCGTAAACAGCAGTTCCGGGTAACCGATGATGATGAACGGTTCGGCCGTGTAGGTGCTGTAATACCGCCGGCGGTTCTGGAACGAATACTCACCCAGGTTGGCCTTCGACGCCATGTTGGCCAGGTCCTCGCCCGACGACGCGCCCACGAAGGCGTCGAAGTCGGTCGGTTTCAGGCCGGCTTTCAGTTTAGCCGCGGCCGGTTCGGCCACCACGAAGGTACGCGGGTCTTTCAGCTGGGTCAGGGTGCCGAGGTAGGTAGCCGCCATGTTCTCCCGGGTGGCGTTCTGGCCGAAGTTATCCGGGTTGCGGTTGTACTTGTTGAACGAGTTGTTGTAGAGATACTGGAGGTTGTCGTCCATGGCCGTCATCACCGGAAATTTCGCCGGGTTCGCCAGCATTTCGGCAAACTTCGGCTTCACGGCCAGTTCGGCATCGCCTTCCTTCTTGCTCAGACCGACCAGCACCCGCAGTTTGAAGGTGTTGACGGCCTTCTGCCACTTTCGCAGGTCGTTGTTGAAATAAATATCCCCCTGAAGGTTATTGTCACCTTTGGCGATCAGGGCCGTCAGGTCGCTGTTGGCTTCGTCGAGCCATTTCAGCACCTGCACGTAAACCTCCTTCTGCGTATTGTATTTCGGCGTCAGGTTGTCCAGCCCGTTCAGAGCGTCCGTCAGCGGCAGGTCCCCGACCCGCTTCGTCATGTTGTCGTAGTAGAAGGCCCGGAAGAACTTGCCCAGGGCCGAATACGGGTTGACGTCGGGCAGACCGGCCCGTTTGGCCTCTTCCTCCATTTTCAGGACGTTCTTCAGCGTCGTGAACTGGAGGGAGGTCGTCGTCCAGGTATACTCGTTGGTGGCGTAATAGTTGTAGTTACTGGCGTAGAACTGGTTATACCGCTGGAAGTCGTTCCAGCCCCCACCGCCGGCGGCACTGTAGAGGTCGTTCAGCACCCCGTTGAGCACCAGTGAGGCCGGGGCGCTCGTCGGCCGGTTCGGGTCCTGTTCCAGTTGGTCGAACGGCTTTTCACAGCCCGCCAGCGAGAAAGCCGCTGCAGTCAGCCCAAGAAGGAAGATTTTATGAAGTTTCATACGGATTGGCGCGATCAGAAGGTGAGATTGAGGTTGATACCATACCGGCGCATCGTCGGGGTCTGAAGCGACGAGCTTCCGCCCGTGACGAACTGGTCGATGTCGATGTCGTTCCGCTCGGCGAAGTAGAGCAGATTCCGGCCCACGAGCGAAACCGTCGCCTGCCGGACGCCGATGCGGCTCAGGAGGGTCGAAGGCAGGCTGTAGCCGATCACCAGCTCCCGCAGTTTGGCGTAGCTGCGGCTGATGAGATAGGCCTCCGTCTGCCCGAATACCCGGGCGATGTAGTCCTGGGCGTAGGTTTTGGTGGTATTCGGCGTAAACTGCAGCTCGTTGTAGTTCGTGATGTTGCCCACGGCGTCGTATTTGATGGCGGTATTGCCGGCTACCTGCACGCCCTCGCCCAGATAGGCTTTCACGCCCACCACATCCTGTTTGCGGGCTTCGCCGATGGCGCCCTGCACGGTTTCGAGGTTGCGGCCGCCCTGGTAGGTTTTCTGCATGATGTAGTCGCCGATCACCCCGCCGACCCGACCGTCGAACTGGAAGCTCATCGAGAACGCCTTGTAGTTGAAGCGGTTATTCAGCCCCCAGACGAATTTCGGGTTTACATACCCCAGAAACTGGGCCTGCGGGTTGACGATGGGCCGCCCGCCCCCGTCGTTGATCAGCTGACCGTCGGGCGTCCGGATGAACGCGCCGGAGTAGAAGGCGTCGGTCCGGTCGCCGATGCCGATGAACCGGCTGCCGCTGCTGCCGCCGACGAAGTAGCTGGACGCCAGCGTCGTAATGCCGCCTTCCGGATACACTTCCTTCAGGCGTTCGGTATAGGTCGAGTAGTTGGCGACGACATCCCAGGCCAGGCCGCCGGCCGTCCGGAGGGCCTTGCCCGTCACCGACACTTCCAGCCCTTTCTTCTGGGTTTTGATCCCGTTCACGAGTCGGGCCGTATAGCCCGACATCTCCGACATCGGAAGGCTGAAGATGCGCGGGCCGTCGTCGCTGACGAAGTAGGCCGCATCGAGCGACAGGCGGTTGTTCAGAAACCGCACGTCCAGACCCGCTTCAAACTGCGAGGTCGAGTTCGGTTTCAGGTTCGGGTTGTTCAGCGTGTTCGTGTAGTAGGCCGCCGGTTTGTTGTTGTAAGCCAGCGAGGTGTTGTAGACGGCCGAGTTCTGGTAGGTCGGTCCGCCGTAGGCCGACGAGTAGTTATCGCCGTACCCCAGCGGGAAGGACGTTCCCGGCGTGCTGCCGATGGTCGACTGGGTCAGACCGTCCTTCACGTTGGCGTAGGAAGCCCGCAGCTTCAGAAACGAGATCGCTTCCGGCAGCCGGATGTAGTCCGAAACCACCGTACTCAGGGCCACCGAGGGATAGAAATAGGTATTGTTCGATTTCGGCAGCGTGGAGAGTTTGTCCACCCGGCCGGTGGTCGAGAGCGTCACCACGTCGCGCAGGGTGAAGTCCGCCGAGTAGTAGGCCGACAGCACCCGCATATCCGCCTGGTAGTTGCTCAGGATGCCCGGGTTGGCCGAGTTGGCGAAGTTGTACACGCCCGGCACGTTCAGGTAATTGGTGGTAGCGTAGTTCGAATTGAAGTTGAACACCCGGAGTTCACCACCGACCAGCGCATTGACGGCCAGCCCCGGCACGACGGTTTTGTCGTACTGGACCAGCACCTGGTTGATGTTGTCGAACAGGTTCCGGCGGTCCTCACGGTAGTCGCCCCGGGCTTCCTCACGGCCGTAGACGGTTGCCGAATACGGAAACTTCTCGTTCCGCAGCAGGTTCCAGGTCGTCAGCTGGGTTTTTGCGGTGGCGCTCAGGCCGTCGGCCAGCTGATACCGCAGGGAGGTATAGCCGTACATATCGTTTTTATAGTGCCCGCGCAGCCAGTATTTCGCCAGAAACCAGGGGTTGTTGTACCGCTGGTATTCGGCATAAATCTGCTGGGTGCCCTCCTTGCCGGGCTGCCAGATCTGCTTCATGTCGTCGACGTCCCAGTCGGCCCCGCCCCAGATCGCCATGTTGTAGATCAGCGAGTTAGGACCGTAGTTGACGTCCGGGAAGTTGGGCGTATACTGCCGGCTGTAGTTCAGGTTCGACTCGAACCGCAGTTTGGGTGAGAAGTTATACCCGGCCGACACGTTGAAGTTGGTGATGTTCAGCTTCGTGTTCGGCACGATCCCGCGCTGGAAATTGTGCGAGAGCGAGAACCGCAGGTCGTGCTTTTCGCCGGTCGAGGCAATGGCGATGTTGTTGGTCGAAAGGATACCGGTTTGCAGGAAGCGTTTCAGGTTGTCTTTTCCGCGCGGAATCCAGGGCGTCGGAACGCGTTTGCCGGTGGCCGGGTCGATCGGGCTGTCGTACTGGGGCAGCAGCCGGCCGTCGAGGGGCGGCCCCCAGATGTCGTAGTCGCCGTCGTTCTTCCCGTTGCCCTTGCCGTCGACGAACTCATAGACCCCGTGGTCGCCGGGGCCATACTGATCCTGTCCTTTCGGAATGGCGATGAAGCCGTTGTCGAACATCTGGCTGGTATTGACCTCCACCGAAAAGCCGCGCCGGTCCTTCGAGCCGCGTTTGGTCGTAATCAGGATGGCGCCGTTTTTTCCCCGGAAACCGTAAAGCGCCGAAGCCGAAGCTCCTTTCAATACCGTATAGGTTTCGATATCGTCGCTGCTGATGTTCCAGGTGTCGGAGTTGATGGGTACCCCGTCCACGACGAACAGCACGTCCTGGTTGCCGCGCAGGGAGATGGTCGGCGCCCGGAGCAGTTCGGCGCTGGCCCCGACGGTCAGGCCGGCCACCTTCCCGACGAGGGCATTGACCGGGTTCGGTTCGCGGGCCTTGACGAGGTTTCCGCCGTCGACCGACTGGATGGACACCCCGGTGTTGCGGACGTCCTTTTTGATCCCCAGGGCCGTAATGACGACCTCCGAAAGCGTTTCGGTACCGGGCGTGAGCGTCAGGTTGATCACCGACTGGCTGCCGACCCGGATTTCCTTCGCTTCAAAGCCGATGAAGGAATAGATCAGCACCGGGTCGGAGCCGGACAGGTTGATCGTGTAGGACCCGTCGGCGCGGGTGGTGGTTCCGGTGCTGGTGCCTTTCAGAACGATGGAAACGCCCGGCAGCGCCTGGTTATTCTCGGCCGAGCTCACGGTTCCGGTGACCGTCTGGGCCAGCAACGGCACACTGCACAGGAAAAGGGCCAGCATCAGGGCAGTCCGATGCCAGGCGGCCTTCCCTGCGGTGGCAGGAAAAGGTAGTGGTGTTTTCATGGGCGTTAGATTTCCCGTAGAGGGAAGAAAGGTGAATATGAAAGGACGATACTAATTTCAGTATTTGTAAATGTTACCGGGAAACTGAAAGCGTAGACGATGCAAAAGTAGGCAGCAGGTATTTACTGAATATTACCGATTCGTGAACGATGTGTGAAGCCGGTCGGAAAGAATTTAACGAAAATTAAAAATTAATCTAATCCCTATTTTATATAATATATATATGGTAATGTTACAAAATAATAAAATTTTATTTCACAAACTCGGCAATTCGCCTAATGTAACATCTTTCTATTTCTCCCTTTCCCGGGTGGCTTCCGGTGCCGTCGGGGCCGTTCCCCCTCCTGCGGGCCGGAAAAGACCAACCGCCCCCAATAGTTTACTATTTCTAAACTTTATTATCCTACTTGCCCGTCCCGAGTGCCGGCCGGCTTCAGACCGTCGAACCCCGGACGATGAGTCGGGTTTCCAGGACCACGGTTTCGGCCTCGGGACGCTCGTCGTCGGCCGCCAGTTGTTTCAGCAGCAGCGCGGCCGCCTGCCGCCCGATTTCATCCACGGGCTGGGCGACGGTCGTCAGGCCGGGTTCGATGAGGGCCGAAACCGGGTCGTCGCTGAAACCGACCACGGCCACATCCTGCGGAATCCGCAGCCCCCGGCTTTTGATGACCTTCAGGGCCTCGATGGCCGTCGGGTCATTGATGGCGAAGAGGGCGTCGGGCGGCTGCGGCAGGTTCAGGAGGTGATTCACGTAGATGTTGGCCTTGTCGAGCGTCAGATCGTAGGAAATGATCAGGGCCGGATCGACCGGAATGTCATACCGGCGCAGGGCGTCGAGATACCCGTTCAGGCGATTGCGGCTGTTCTGAATGGAGTCCGGCCCGGCCAGATGGGCGATGCGCCGTTTGCCGGTCTGGATCAGGTGCCCGACGGCCCGGAATGCGCCCCCGTAGTCGTCGACGGCCACCTTCGAGCCGCCCAGTTCCTCCACGATCCGGTTGAAGAACACGACCGGGATGCCTTTCCGCTCGAAGACCCTGAAGTGATCGAAGTTGCGGGTTTCCTTCGTATGCGACACCAGCAGCCCGTCGACCCGGCTTGCCAGCAGCGCCTTCGTGTTGGCGACCTCCGTTTCGTAGGATTCGTTGGAATGACAGATCACCACATTATAGCCCGCTTCGGCCAGGACGTTCTGCGCGCCGATGATCACCTTCGGGAAAAAGAAACTCAGAAACTCCGGCACGATGATGCCGACGGTCTGCGTCCGGTTGGTCAGCAGGGAGATGGCCAGCTGGTTGCGCTGGTAGTCCATCTGGGCCGCCATTTCCAGTACTTTCTCCCGGGTACCGGCCTTCACGTTGGGATGTCCGGTCAGCGCCCGCGAAACGGTCGATTTCGAAAGGTTCAGCGTTCGGGCAATATCGACGATCGTCGCCTGATGGTTTTTCACGATATAGTACTTTTCCTGTATGAATGCTTTCCCCGATAAAAATAGGGTCCGCAATTGAGTTGAAAAAAGAAATCATTTTGGGAATGTTCCCAAAAATTTGGGAACATTCCCAAAAAAAATAAGTCAATTTTTCCTTTGCGAATTTCACTCTACCCGCTAAACTCACTTCAAATAGGCAAAAAACCGGTTTTAATATGATTTTTTATTCTTCAGGAAAAAGAAATCCAATTAAGCACCGGGACGGAGAAAGTATCTTCTGACTTTTCTGTTTTTGTACATTTCCAATTCACTTAACCCTGAGGGTATGCTACCCACGTCTATCTATGCAAGCCGTTAACCCATTTCGGGCAGTAACCGGCCTCCTCCTGACGCTGTTACTGACACTGTCTCTTTCCTCCATCGCCCAAAGCCCGCAGGGGCTGACCGTCCGCGGGCGGGTCACCTCCGGCACGGAACCGCTTCCCGGCGTCAACGTGATTCTGAAAGGCACCCAGCAGGGCACCACCACCGACGCCGACGGCCGCTACAGCCTGAATGTGCCGGAAGGCAACGCCACCCTGACGTTCTCCTACATCGGCTACCTGACCCAGGACGTCCGGATCGGCAGCCGTTCGACGATCGACGTCTCGCTGCAGTCCGACGACCGCTCGCTGAACGAGGTGGTCGTGGTCGGCTACGGAACGCAGCGCAAGATCGAAACCACCGGCTCCATTGCTTCCGTAAAAGCCGCCGATCTGCTCCAGACGCCGGTCGCCAACGTAGCGCAGGGCCTTCAGGCACGGGTGGCCGGAGTACAGATCACCCAGAACTCGGCCGCTCCGGGCGGCAACATCAGCGTCCGGATTCGCGGAACGAACTCGATCAACGGCACCTCCGAGCCGCTCTACGTCATCGACGGGATTCAGTACTCCAACGGGGGCGACGTCAACAGCGTCAGCCCGCTTTCGGCCATCAACCCGAACGACATCGAGTCGGTGGAGGTGCTGAAAGACGCGTCGGCCACGGCCATTTACGGGGCCCGGGCGGCCAACGGCGTGGTGCTGATTACGACCAAACGCGGCCGGTCCGGCGCCACCCGGGTAACCTACGACGGCTACTACGGCGTGCAGCAGGTGACCAAAACCATCGACATGCTGAACGCGGCCCAGTTCGCGCAGCTCGAAAACGAGATCTACAAGAACAATTACTATCCCGACCCTGCTTCGCTGGGTGAAGGCACCAACTGGCAGAAACTCATCTTCCGCGACGCTCCCATCCAGAGCCACCAGATCAGCGTCATCGGCGGGTCGGAGAAAACGCAGCTGGCCCTGACGGGCAACTACTTCAACCAGCAGGGGATCATCATCAACTCCGGCTTCGAGCGGTATTCGCTCCGGCTGAACCTCGACCACCAGGTCAGTACATTCCTGAAGGTCGGCACCAGCCTGCTGACGGTCTATTCGGTCAACGACCGCATCCCGACCGGCTCGACGAGCATCGACGGCCCGGCCGTGTCGAGCAGCATTCTGGGCTCGGCCCTCGGCGCTCCGCCGGTGCTGGTGCCCTACCGCCAGGACGGCTCGGTGTTTCCGTTCGGGGATCAGCGCGTCGGAGCCTACCGCGAAGTATCGAACCCGCTGGGGCTGGCCCAGATCCTGAACCGCACGAACGAACGCCGGACGCTCGGCAACCTCTACGCCGATTTCAGCATCCTGAAGGGACTCACCTACCGGGCCTCGCTGAACGTCAGCCTCCAGAACACGCTGAACGATTTTTACTCTCCGCGCTCCATCATCAGCCAGGTCGATCTGGCGGCCGGGGGCGGCTCGGCCGGCAAGAACAACTCCAACTTTCTGGGCCTGCTGCACGAAAGCGTCCTGACCTACACGACGACCTTTGCCGAAAAACACTCCTTCAAGTTCACCGGTCTCTTCGCGACCCAGACCGGCAACAGCAACGCCAACAGCATCACGGCCAGCAAGTTCCCAAACGACGCCACGCTGAACGAAGCCGTGCAGCTGGCCGCCGAGCGGAGCGTGTCGAGCAGCCGCAGCCAGGACCGCCTGGATTCGTATATGGGCCGGATCAACTACGGCTACCGGGATAAATACTTTCTGGACCTGACCGCCCGGGTTGACGGGGCCAGCAAATTCGGAGCCAACAACAAATACGGTTTCTTCCCGGCCATCTCCGGCGCCTGGCGGGCCATCGAGGAGCCGTTCCTGAAAGGCGCTACCTTCCTCAGCGACCTGAAACTGCGGGCCAGCTACGGCAGCACCGGAAATGCCGGGGCCATCGGCTCCTACCAGTCGCTGGCGCTGGTGTCGTCGGGGTCCAACTACATCTTCGACCACGTCTACAATACCGGCATCAACCCCTCGGGCATTCCGAACCCGGACCTGCGCTGGGAGCGGTCGATCCAGACCAACATCGGGCTGGACCTGGGCTTTCTCAACAACCGCCTGAACCTGGTTATCGACCTTTATAAAAAGAAAACCAACGACCTGCTGTTCGTGAAGACGCTGCCGCTGTCGTCGGGCTACAGCACCATCACGGGCAACTTCGCTTCGCTGGAAAACCGGGGGCTGGAAGTGGCCGCCAACGCCCGCATCCTGGACGGCGCCGTCAAATGGAACGTGTCCGGGAACGCCACCATCAACCGCAACAAACTCCTGAGCCTCGACGGGCTGACCAACGAGTTTCCGCTCAACAACTACAGCGTGCTGCGGGTCGGGGAGCCGCTCGGGATCTTCCGGACCTACGTCTTCGACGGCATCTACCAGAACGGCGACCAGATCCTGCCCGGCTCCGACAGCCGCGTGGGCGGCACGAAGGTGAAGGACATCAACGGCGACGGCCAGATTTCGGCCGCCGACCAGATCATCACCGGCAACGCCAACCCGAACCTCATCTTCGGCTTCTCGACCGACCTGCGGTATAAGAACTTCGATTTCAGCACGTTCTTCTCCGGCGTCCGGGGCAACGACATCTACAACCTGATCCGCTACACCTTCGAGAACCCGCTCGGCCAGCGCAACCTGTACAGCGGGCTGGCCAACCGGTGGTCGGCGACCAACCCGGGCAACGAGTACGTCAGCGGGTTTCAGGGCGGACGCCTGCCCATCTCCAACCGCTTCCTCGAAGACGGCTCGTTCCTGCGCTGCAAAAACCTCACGCTGGGCTACACGCTGCCGAAAATCAAGGGCCTGTCGAACGCCCGCATCTACGTGAGCGCCAACAACCTGTTCACGCTGACCAACTATTCGGGCTTCGACCCGGAGGTGAACACCTACGGCAACTCCAACACGCTGATCGGGATCGACAACCTCGTCTACCCGACGGCCAAATCGTTCCTGGGCGGTCTGCAGGTCACTTTCTAACCCTTTGCCAACACATGAAAAAGATACTCGTACCCCTGCTTTTCGTCGTCGGCCTGAGTTCCTGCGAGCTGGACGAAACGCCCTATTCGTCCATCTTTACGGACAACTTCTACAAAACCGCGCAGGATGCCGAAGCGGCCATCACCTCCACCTACGGCACGCTTTCGAGCCTGTACGGCGGTCCGGCGGCCCTGATGGCGTCCGACTTCAGCGCCGACCAGATTTACCCGCGCCCGGTGGTGGCCCGCAATACCTACACCCTGTTCACCTACGACCCGGAGTATTCGGCCGCCAAAAGCTTCAGCCGCGACAACGAGTCGCCCCTTCAGATCTGGCGCAGCTACAGCGGGATCGAAAAAGCCAACTGGGTGATCGAGAAGGTGCCCGCGGTGCCGATGGACGCCAAACGGCGGGATGAGATCATCGGCGAAGCCTACTTCCTGCGGGCCTTCTACCACTGGATGCTGACCAAAAACTTCGGCGACATCGTCGTCAAGACCACCGCCAGTTCGGACCTCGAAAAAGCCACCGTCGGCAACAGCCCGCAGAAGGAGGTCTACAAACAGATTTACGCCGATCTGGATCAGGCCGTCGCGAAGCTGCCCTCCTACTCGGCTTCGCTGGTGAAAGGCCGGGCGTCGAAGGAAGTGGCGCTGGCGCTCTACGCCAAAGCCGCCCTCTACAACGAAGACTGGGCCACGGCGCTGGAAAAGGCACAGGCCGTGATCAGCTCGGGTAAATACGGTCTGATGGCCGACGTCCGGGACGTTTACAACGTGGCGAAAGAGGATGCCGCCCGGCAGGAGAACATGTGGGCGTTCGAGTGCGAGAACTTCACGCCCGGCATGACCTCCCAGCTCGGCTCGCTCTACGGCCCCGCCAACAGCGCCGGGCCGGAATACGGCCGCTCGTCGTTCGGCTCGGCCTTCGCCTACCAGTCCTTCTTCGACTCCTTCGATCCGAAAGACAAACGGCGGCAGCTGCTCGATACGACCTACGTCAACCAGGCCGGCAAGGTGGTGCGCCAGCGCGAGATTACGCCGATTACCACCAAGGGCGTGCTGGTGAAGAAATACCAGGATGCGAACTCGGTTGGGGGGAATTATGCGGTCAACATCCCCATCTTCCGGCTGGCCGACGTCTACCTGATCGCGGCTGAAGCCGAGGCCCGCGCCACCGGCGCCACCCCGGCGGCCTACGGTTTCATCAACGTGGTGCGGAAGCGGGCCGGCCTGGCCGACCTGACGCCGGGCCTCAGCAAGGAAGCCTTCCTCAATGCGGTATTGCAGGAGCGGTCCTGGGAACTGTTCGCCGAAGGCGACCGCTGGTATGACCTGACCCGGACGAACACCTTCATGACGGTGGTCCCGAAGGCGGTCAACGACGTTTTCCCGACGCGGACGCCCCAGGCCAAACACCGGTATTTCCCGATTCCGCGCGACGAGATCAACGCCAACCCGCAGATCAAACAGAACCCGGGCTGGTAGTAGGGACTGTTTTCCGAACGCTTTAGACGAGTAAATAGGCAAACCCGGTAAACGGCCCCCGGCATGGATTCGGGGGCCGGCTTTCCCTGACCCATTCCAGAAACCGGTAGTGCAAACGACATGAAAAACCGATATTTTCTCTTTTTTCTGACCCTCCTGCTGGCCCCCGCCCTGCCCGGCGCCGGCCAGTCGAACCAGCCGCTGCTGCTTCAGAACGAGCGGGTGAAACTCCGCTGGCAGCGGTCGGCCGACGGCTGGCACCTCACGCAGGTGCAGGTCCGGAAAGGTAAAGGCTGGGAATCGCTCGCCAATCCCTCGGGCGAGAACACGCTGCTGTATGCCGCCCAGAAACCGCCGACCGAGCCGGAAACTACCTTCAAAACCATCACCGGCGAGGTGTTTCCCGGACCGGCTTACAAGTATCAGACCGTCCAGTGGGCGGAAAGCACCAACCCGGTTTCGCTGAACACCGCCGGGCAGGCCCTTCACTTCTTTCCGAAAGATGCGCAGGCCGGCGGAAAAACCGGCCTGCGTTTTCAGCAGGAAACCGAAGCCGCCACCGTGCAGACCGACTGGACGCTCGACCCGAACTTCCCGACGGACCTGATCGTCAAACAGACGCTGACGGCCCGGAAAGATGGTTTTTTCTCCTTAGCCAGCCCTTCGCTCGCCACCGTGGCGCCTGACCAACTGGCCTGGGCGAGCGTTCCGGGGTATTTTCAGGGCAATACGCTCCAGCCGAATTTTGCGCTGGCCTACGCCTACGGTCACGGCATTCCGTCGCTGCCGGTGATTTACCGCGAACGCTGCGCCAGCACCCTCAGCCCGCTGGTCAGCACCCGCAACGGCCTGACGCTCTCGGTGATTCCGGAACCCGGCCTGGCCCGCGACCCCTGGGCTTCGGACAAGATCACCCAGATCGACTGGAACATCGGCCTGTCGCACATGAACCGGAAGGCGCAGCTGACGCCGACGCTGTATTTTCCCGTCCTGGGCGAACCCAAATCCAGCCTGAAAGCCGGAGAAACCATTACCTATACCTTTCGCTATAGCCTGACCGACGGCGACTGGTTCCGGGCGCTGAACCACGCGGTGTATGACGTCTACCGGTTTAAGGAATCGCTGGCCCTGCGCCAGAGCCGCCAGTCGCTCACCGACCGCATCGAGAAGATGCACCACTACCTGACTGACCCCAAGACCTCGATGTGGAATGTCGAGGAGTATCAGGGCAGGAAGATCGGGGCGCAGTCGTACCTCGGCGGGGTGGTCGGGTCGGATAAGGATGCGATGAAAAACTCGGACTACGGGGCCATGTGGATGCTGGCAACCACCACCAAAGACCCAAAGCTCACCGGCAACGTGCTGCCGTACGCCGAAAACTTCAAGCTGACCCAGCAGCAGACCGCCGACGGCTTTTTCAAAGGGGCCGCCGTGGGGCAGTATTATCTGGCGAAATCGAAGAAATTCGTGGAGGAATGGGGCGAGGTGGTCGAACCGATCGGGCTGACCTATTACACCCTGCTCGACATCGGCAACATGCTGCTGTTCAAACCGGACGATCAGGAACTGAAGGAACGGCTGCGCCTGGGCGCGGACCGCCTGCTGAACTGGCAGAAACCGGACGGAAGCTGGGCCGTGGCCTACGACCGGCATTCGGAGAAGGAAATCTTTAAGGATGTGCAGGACGTCCGGCCCACGTTCTACGGCCTGATCGTCGCGCACCGGCTGCTGAAAGATCCGAAATACCTCGCAGCCGCCCGCAAAGGCGCCGACTGGTTCATCGAGAAAGCCGTGAAAACCGGCCGTTTCCTCGGCGTCTGCGGGGATGCCCGCTACGCGCCCGACTTCGCTACCGGCCAGTCGGCCCAGGCGCTGCTCGACCTGTTCGACCTGACCGGCGATGCCCGGTATCGGGAAGCCGCCGTCATGGCCGCCAAAATCTACACCACTTCCATCTACACCCACCCGATCGCGAGCCGGCGGAAGAAAACCGTGAACGGCACCGAACGGGAAGACTGGGAGATCAGCCAGACCGGCCTCAGCTTCGAACACGGCGGTATTTTCGGATCGGCCACGCGGCACGGGCCCATCCAGCTGTGCAGCCACGCGGGCCTGTTCATCCGGATGTACGGGCTGACGAAAGAACCGCTGTTTGCCGACCTGGCCCGCGCCGGCGCCATCGGCCGCGACGCCTTTGTGGACCCGGCCACCAGCGTAGCCTCCTACTACTGGAACGCCATGAACCGGGGCGCCGGGCCGTATCCGCACCACGCCTGGTGGCAGGTCGGCTGGATCACCGATTACCTGCTGGCCGAAGCCGAACTGCGGTCGGGCGGCAAAGTGAGCTTCCCGCGCGGGTTCGTGACGCCCAAGGTGGGGCCGCACCAGACCTACGGCTTCGCGCCCGGAACGATCTACGGCCAGAAAGCCGACCTGATCATCCGGGAGGGCCTGCTGAAGGCCACCAGCCCCTCGATCGATTATATTCTGGCGAAAGCCGAAGGCACCGACCGGTATTACGTCACCCTGCTGAACAACCGCGCCCAGGCCACCGCCTTCCAGTTTTCGCTGGACGGAAGCCGCATCGCCGAGGGCCGCAACGCCCGGATCACCGGACTGCGCCGGCTGGATACCGGCGTGGAGATCAAAAATCCGAACGAGCCGGTGTCGCTGGAAATCCCGCCCTTCGGTATACAGGTGCTGGCCGTCACTTTTTCACCCGAAAGCGGCCGGAGTTCGCTGAAATAACCGAAACGAATGAACACCACCATCGATACCGTCGTCATCGTCGTGTTCTCGGCCTTCGTGCTGGGAATCGGGATGCTCTTTGCCCGGACGGGGCGCAACCTGAAATCGTTTTTTGCGGGCGGAGAGGCCGTTCCGTGGTTCATCGGCGGGCTGTCGCTGTTTATGAGCTTCTTCTCTGCCGGCACCTTCGTGGCCTGGGGCTCCATCGCCTACAAATACGGGTGGGTGGCCGTCACGATCCAGTGGACGATGTGCATCGGGGCGCTGGTGACGGGCCTTTATCTGGCCCCGCGCTGGAAGGCCGCCGGGGCGTTGACGGCCGCCGAGTTCATCCGCGAGCGGCTGGGATTGCCGGTGCAGAAATCCTACATTTTCATCTTTACCCTGGTGTCGGTATTCATCAAGGGATCGGTATTGTATCCGGTGGCGAAGCTGGTCAGCGCGTCGCTGAACCTGCCGATCGTGCCCTGCACCATCGGTCTGGGCCTGTTCATGATCGCCTACACGGCGGTCGGGGGGTTATGGGCGGTGATGGTGACGGACATTCTCCAGTTTGCGGTGCTGTCGGCCGCGGTGTTCATCCTGCTGCCGCTCTCGCTGGAACGGGTCGGCGGTTTCGAAGGCTTCGTGCAGGCCGTGCCGGATGACTTTTTCAACCTGCTCAACGGCGAATATACCTTCGGTTTCGTGCTGGCCTTCGTGCTGTACCACATCTGCTACATCGGCGGCAACTGGACGTTTGTGCAGCGGTACACAAGCGTGGAAAGCCCGAAATCGGCGCGAAAAGTGGCTTTTCTGTTCGCCGGTCTCTACCTGATCAGCCCGGTCATCTGGATGCTCCCGCCGATGATCTACAAAGCCGTCAACCCGACCCTGACCGGTCTGGATACCGAAAACGCCTACCTGATGATCTGCAAGCTGGTGCTGCCGCCGGGCCTGCTCGGTCTGATGCTGACCGGTATGTATTTCTCGACCTCGGCCAGCGCCAATACCGCCCTGAACGTGGTGTCGGCGGTGTTTACCAACGACATCTACAAGGGGCTGATCAACCCGGCCGCCACCGACCGGCAGCTGATCCGGGTGGCGCGGGGTTCGTCCTGGTTTTTCGGGCTGGGCATGATCGGCATTGCGCTGCTGGTGCCGGCCGCCGGCGGCATCGTGGAGGTGGTGCTGAGTATTTCGGCCATCTCGGGCGGGCCGCTGCTCGCCCCTCCTCTCTGGGCGCTGTTTTCCAAACGGCTCGACAGCCGCACGACGCTCTGGATCACCGGTATCGGCCTGACGGTCAACCTGTTCTTCAAGGTACTGTCGCCCTGGCTGCTGGATTTCAAGCTGACGCGCGGGGCTGAAACCGCCGTCGGCGTGGGCCTGCCGCTGCTGCTCCTGCTGGCCTGTGAGCTGTGGGCGCGCTCCCGCGGGGTGGTGGCGAAGGAATATCTGAACTACCGGATGCTGCGGGAGCGGAAGCGGGAGGAAGCCGCCCGGGAAACCGGCTCGGAGGAGGAAGCGGTCGAGGTTCGGCGGCAGAACCGTTTCGGGCTGCGGGTCATTGCCGGGGCGCTGGTATTCACCGCCTTCATGCTCTACATTCTGAGCGTGCTCACCCCTTCCGGCGCCGGCGTCACGGCCGCCATCGCCACGATCATCCTGGCCTCTGCCGTCATCCCGTTCCGGGCGGCCACGAAAATCCGGCTCCATGAGATTCCCCTCAAGAACACCCAAACTCAGCGAATTGCCTGAACGCCTTTCGACAACCATAGCTTATGAACTACCTGCGATACCTCCTTTTTATCTTATCCATCACCAGCACGTTCGCCCAGTACGGCATCCGCGATCCGAAGGCCATTCCGCTGCACGGGGAATGGAGCTTCGCGATGGACCCTCGCGAGGTCGGGGAAAAGGAGCAGTGGTTTCTGGACACCAATCTGCCCAGCCGCTGGGATAAGGTGACGGTGCCGCACTGCTTTTCGGCCGACCCCCGCTACCAGTTCTATACCGGCACCACCTGGTACCGGCGCAGTTTCCCCTGGCAGCCGGCCCCCGGAAAACGGGTGCTGCTGCATTTCGACGCGGCTTTCTACGAAACCGGTATCTGGCTCAACAACCGGAAGGTCGGGACGCACGAAGGCGGTTATACCCCGTTCCATTTCGACGTAACCGACTACCTGAAACCGGGTGATAACGTGCTGGCGGTCAGCGTCAACAACAACACCTGGCGCACCAATACCATCCCCGGGGCCAAGGACAACGGCCAGCCCAACGACCCGTTCATGGGCTGGATCAACTACGGCGGCCTCCTCCGGCCCGTCTACCTGACCGTCGAACCGGCGGTGTACGTCGAGAATATCAAAGTGGACGCCATGCCCGACCTGACCAGAGGCACCGCCACGCTGAAAGTGCGCGGTCGCATCCGGAACACCACCGGTCAGGCGGTGTCGCCCAAAGCCGTCATCCGGGTGGAGCAGAACGGCAAAGCCGTGGCCCTGAA
This sequence comes from Larkinella soli, assembly GCF_003703975.1. Lineage (GTDB taxonomy): Bacteria > Bacteroidota > Bacteroidia > Cytophagales > Spirosomataceae > Larkinella > Larkinella soli. The sequence continues at coordinate 719,747 of NZ_QTJY01000002.1, forward strand.
CTGGAAAACGCTGCCGGCTACGTCCGGTGCCGACGGGAGCCTGATTCTGGAAGCCGAAACCGCCCTGAAAGCCGCGGACGTTCGTCTCTGGAGCGTCGACCAGCCCACCCTGTATGATCTTCAGTTCATCGCGGGCAGCGATACCGTCCGGACTCATTTCGGCATCCGGAAAGTGGAGGTCCGCAACGCCCAGCTGCTGCTGAACGGCAAACCGGTCAAGATGGCGGGCGGAAACCGCGTCGTGGATTATCCGGGCCTGGGGTCGATGGAGCCGGACTGGCTGGTGGAAAAAGACCTGCGGCTGATGAAGGAAGCCGGGATGGAATTTCAGCGGCTGACCCACTACACGCCCTCCGAAACCGTCTACGACTGGGCCGACCGCCACGGCATGCTCATCATCACGGAAGCGGGTAACTGGCAGCTGACGCCCCGGCAGATGGACAACGACACCATGCGGACCAAATTCCGGCAGCAGTTCCGGGAGATGGCCGAACGCGACTGGAACCACCCCTCGGTCATCGCCTACAGCGTCGGAAACGAATACCTTTCCGAGAGCCCGTCCGGCCAGCGGTGGACCAGGGACATGATCGCCTACGCCCGCGAACTGGACCCGACCCGTCTGTACACCTTCGCTTCGATGCGGCTGAACATCCTGCCCAAAAAACCGGAGGACGAAGCCAGCCAGTACTGCGATTTCATCTCGACAAACACCTACGGCAACCACCTCACCGTCCTGAAACACATCCATTCATTATATCCTGACAAACCGATTTTCGTCAGTGAATACGGCACCCGGGCCGACGGGCGCGACGGAGAAGCCGGGCAGGTAACTCATATTGAGAAGTTCCTGAGCGACATCCGGCCGCTGCCTTACGTAGTGGGTGCGTCGTGGTGGTCGTTCAACGATTACCAGAGCCGGCACGTGGGCACGAACCCGAACGGCTTCCGGCCCTGGGGGCTGGTGGGTCCGGACCGCTCGAAGCGGCTGCTGTATACCGCTCACCAGACCGGTATGGCCCCGCTGACGGTGGAAAAAACCGGCTGGCAGCCCGGTTCCGAAGGGGTCCATACGCTCCGGCTGCGCGTCACGGCCCGGCCCGACTTCCCGGCCTATGCCCTTCAGAATTACCGGCTCACGATCAATCCGGCAACCGGCCGGACGAACCCCGAAAGCCTGGTTATCCCGGAATTACAGCCCGGGCAGAGTGCCGAACTCAACGTGCCGATCCGGGGATTCGACCCGACCGTCACCGTGGAAGTGGTGAAACCGACCGGCTTCCCGATCCTCCATCAAGTAATTGACCTGAAGAATGATACGCGAACAAGCAACCGATAAACGCGCGCTGAAAACCATCCGGCACGAGGCCGATCTGATTGTGGTGGGGGGTGGTCTCTCCGGCACCTGCTGCGCCATCACGGCCGCCCGGGCCGGCATCCGCGTGGTGCTGGTGCAGGACCGGCCCGTGCTGGGCGGCAATTCCTCCTCCGAGGTGCGTCTGTGGGTGCTCGGGGCGACCTCCCACATGGGCAACAACAACCGCTGGGCGCGGGAAGGGGGCGTCATCGATGAGCTGCTGCTCGAAAACCTGTACCGCAACCCCGAAGGCAACCCGCTGATTTTCGACACCATCCTGCTCGAAAAGGTGATCGGCGAACCCAACATCCGGCTGCTGCTGAATACGGCGGTATATGAGGTGGAAAAAGCCGATGCCGAAACCATCTCCGGCCTGCGGGCCTTCTGCAGTCAGAACAGCACGGCCTACGAACTGACGGCTCCGCTGTTCTGCGATGCCTCCGGCGACGGCGTCGTGGCCTTCCAGGCCGGGGCGGCTTTTCGGATGGGAGCCGAGTCGAGGGAGGAATTCGGGGAGAAATTTGCCCCGACGGCCGAGTACGGCGAACTGCTGGGGCATTCCCTGTATTTCTATACCAAAGATACCGGCAAACCGGTCCGGTTTGTGCCGCCCTCCTACGCCCTGAGCGACATCACCAAAATTCCCCGTTACCGGCGGTTCAATGCCAAAGAGCAGGGCTGCCAGCTCTGGTGGATCGAATACGGCGGACGGCTCGATACGGTCCACGAAACGGAAACCATCAAATGGGAACTCTGGAAGGTGGTGTACGGGGTCTGGAACCACATCAAAAATTCGGGGCAGTTCCCGGAAGCCGATACCATGACGCTGGAATGGGTCGGGCACATTCCGGGCAAGCGTGAAAGCCGCCGGTTCGAGGGCGACTACCTCCTGAAGCAGCAGGACGTGGTCGAGCAGCGCTCCCAGCCCGACGCCGTGGCCTTCGGCGGCTGGTCCATCGACCTGCATCCCGCCGACGGTATTTTTTCCGAAAAGCCGGGCTGCAATCAGTGGCACAGCAAAGGAATCTACGGCATTCCCTACCGCTGCTTTTACAGCCGTAACATCCGCAACCTGTTCATCGCCGGGCGGATCATCAGTGCCTCGCACGTGGCCTTCGGGTCGTCGCGCGTGATGGGAACGAGCGCCCACGGCGGGCAGGCCGTGGGCATGGCGGCCGCCCTCTGCACCCGCGACGGCCTGCGTCCGCGCGACCTGACCGAGCCTACCCGGATGCAGGAACTCCAGCAGGAACTGCTGAAAACCGGCCACCACCTTCCCGGCCTGTCGCTGCACGACCCCGCCGACCTGATTCGGAGCGCCGAACTGTCGGCCTCCAGCGAGTTGACCCTGAGTCTCTTACCGCCGGACGGGCCGCTGCTTCCGCTGCATTATTCGGCCGGGCAGATGCTTCCGGTTTCGGCCGGGCCGGTGCCGCAGGTGGCGGCCTGGGTCAGCGCCGACCAGGAAACCACGCTGACCGTCGAACTTCGAAAGAGCGGGAAACCGCAGAACCATACCCCGGACGTCACGCTCGGAACCATGACGCTGCCGCTCCGGAAAGGCAAGCAGGAGGTGCCGCTGGCCTTCGATACGGTGCTGGAAGAGGACGGCTATCTCTTTCTGTTATTCCATAAAAACGAGCACGTGAGGCTTCAGTACAGCCAGCTGCGGGTCAGCGGGGTGCTGTCGGTGTTCAACAAGATCAACCCGGCGGTGTCGAACTTCGGGCGGCAGGAACCGGAGGAGGACATCGGGGTGGACGCCTTCGAATTCTGGACACCCGAACGGCGGCCAAAAGGGCAGAATATCGCGCTGCGCATCGAACCCGGCATCCGGCTGTTCGGTGCAGAGAACCTGCGGAACGGGATTCAGCGCCCGACCAGCCGGCCCAACGCCTGGGTGGCCGACCCGACTGACCCCAATCCGACCGTCAGTTTCAGCTGGCCGGAGAAGCAGCGGATCAGCCGGGTGGAGCTGTTCTTCGACGGCGACTTCGATCACCCGCTCGAATCGGTGCTGATGACCCATCCCGAAACGGCCTCGCCGTTCTGCGTGAAGGAATATGTACTCTGCAACGACCGGAAGGAACGGATTCTGCACGAGCCGGACAACCACCAGACCCGCAACATCATCCGGTTTGCGGAGCCGCTCGAAACGGACCGGCTGACCCTCCATCTGAAAGCCATGAACGGAGCGGCCCCGGCGGCCCTGATGGAGGTGCGCTGTTACGGGTAAAAGCAAAACTATTCCCTTGAAAAGCACAAAATCTTATTTGTAGCACAACTTATAAGATTTTGTGCTTTTTTAATTTGTCAAAAATGAGCATACTTAGGATCAGATAGTTAAATAAAGCGATAGATTTTCTCTATTGGTAATCAATAAATTGAATATGCTTTCTATCCGCTTTCTGTTCAATTTTGCACAAATGTTAGTTCACACAACCTGTAACGATTAAGTCAAACTATGAAAAATCAAATCGTATCGGTAGGCTCCCAGTTTCCCGAGTTCAAAAAGCTGGCGGTCGTATCTCTGGAAAAAGGCAACGAATTCTACGAAGTGTCTTCAGAAGATCACAAGAACTCCGGCAAATGGATGGTGATGTTCTGGTGGCCGAAGGATTTCACGTTCGTTTGCCCGACCGAAATCGCCGAATTCAACGCTAAATTCGAAGATTTCGCCGACCGCGATACGATCCTGATCGGCGCTTCGACGGACAGCGAGTTCGTACACCTGGCCTGGCGCAAAAACCACGACGACCTGCGCGGTCTGAAATTCCCGATGCTGGCCGACACCTCCAAATCGCTGGCCGAAGAGCTGGGTATCCTGGAAGCCAACGAGAAAGTGGCCTACCGCGTCACCTACATCGTCGATCCCCAGGGCATCGTGCGGTGGGTATCCGTCAACGACCTCTCCGTCGGCCGGAACGTCAACGAAGTCCTGCGCGTCCTCGACGCCCTGCAAACCGACGAACTGTGCCCCTGCAACTGGACCAAAGGCGAAGCTACACTGACTGCGTAAATGATTGAATTGTTGAATGATTGAATTGTTGAATAGGCTCCGCAGTGCTGAATTAGCAGCGCAGCATTCAACAATTCAATCATTCAACAACTCAACAATTCAACTTATGACGTCTTCGATTCAAAACGAAACCATATCGTCGCTGCTGGCCAACATCGGGCTGGAGGGAACGGCGGTTTCACCGGTCCTGGAAACCCTGGGACAGGTGGATCACCGGTATCTGCGCGACCTGAAAATCAACGTCGGCAATGTCCTGAACAGCAGTCAGCACCTTTCCGGAAAGGAAACCCGGCTGCTGGCGCTCTCGGTGGCCGTCAATGAAAAGCACCAGCCGCTCATCGACGCCTTCACCGCCGGCGCCCGTCAGGAAGGCGCCACGGACGCGGAAATTGCCGAAGTGCTGGCCTGCACCTCGCTGCTGGCCACGAACAACGTGTTCTACCGCTTCCGCCACTTTACCGGAAAAGACTATTATCAGCAGACCCAGCCGGGCATCCGGATGAGCATCATGATGAATCCGGTGCTGGGCAAGGAGTTCTTCGAACTGGTCAGCCTGGTCGTCTCGGCCGTCAACGGTTGTGAACTGTGCGTTCGCTCGCACGAAGAAAGCGTATTGAAGCACGGCGCCACCGAAGCCCGCGTGTTCGATGCCGTCCGCCTGGGCGCGGTCGTCAAAGGACTGATCACGCTCGTTTAGTCAGGATTATCTACTTCATCGACTCCGACCTGCAAGGAAAACCTTGCAGGTCTTTTTTTTGGCTTTTGAGCTAAAATCCGCCGGTTTTTACAGAACGGTATGACCCGACTACCGGATAATCAAAAGGCCGGCACAGATGCATCATCCTTCATTTTTTTGGATAAGTTTACGACTCCTTACTTCCTCTTAATCAAAATACTACACAATGAAAAAAGCCATACGAATCCTGCTGTTCGTCCTGGTCGGTATTGTCATTCTGGCCGGCATCGGGGTTGCCTACATCAAACTGGCCCTGCCGAACGTCGGACCGCCACCGGAAATTACCGTGAAAGCCGACTCGGCCCAGATCGCGCGGGGCAAATACCTGGCCCACCACGTCGCCATCTGTATCGACTGCCACTCGGAACGGGACTGGAAAGCCTCCTCCGGACCGCTCGTAGCCGGCACGGAAGGCAAAGGCGGGGAAGCGTTCAAACGCGAGATGGGTTTTCCGGGGAACTACTTCGCTCCCAACCTCACCCCGGCCCACCTCAGCAACTGGACGGACGGTGAAATTTACCGGGCCATTACCACCGGCGTCAGCAAGGACGGCCGGGCTCTGTTCCCGCTGATGCCTTACCCGAACTTCGCCCAGGTCGATCCGGAAGACGTCAAATCCATCATCGCCTATATCCGGACGCTGAAACCCATCGAGAACCGGGCCATCCCGGCTTCCGAGTCCGACTTCCCGATGAACCTGATCATCAACACCATCCCGGCAAAACGGGAGGCCACCCAACGGCCCGACCCGGCGGATACGGTCGCTTACGGGAAATACCTCATCACGTTCGCCAGCTGCGGGGACTGCCACACGCCGACGGACGACAAAGGCAACAAACTGCCGGGCATGGACCTGGCCGGGGGCCGGGTCTTCCCGATGCCGACCGGAACCGTGCGCTCGCTGAACATTACGCCGGACCGGGAAACCGGTATCGGCACCTGGACGAAGGAGTCGTTCGTCTCCCGCTTCAAAGCCGCCCGGGAGAACTTTACGCACCCGGCTTCGCTGGAAAACAAGGAGTTCATGACCATCATGCCCTGGACGATGTATGCCGGTATGAGCGAGCAGGACCTCGGCGCTATTTACACGTATCTGAAGACGGTCAAACCGGTGAGCCACAAGGTGGAACGGTTTACGCCGAAAGGGCGGGAAATCGCCAGCCGCTAAAATAAAAAAGCCCGCTTCCTTACGAAGCGGGCTTTTTTATGATTTCACCAGGTCGGCGAGCGTTTCGATCCAGAGCGGGCTGTCGTTCAGGCTCTCGACTAGCTGCCAGCGTTCTCCGCCGTGCTTCTCGAACAATTCCTTATACTCCTCCCCGACTTCGATGGTCGTTTCGAGGCAGTCGGCCACGAAGGCCGGTGAAAAGGCCAGAACACTTTTGATCCCTTTTTTAGGAAGTTCCTTCACGACTTCTTCGGTGTACGGCTGAATCCAGGGGTCTTTCCCCAGCCGCGACTGGAAACAGGTCGTGTATTTACCCTCCGGTATGCCCAGCGCCCGCACCAGCCGGCGGGTGGTTTCGAAACACTGCGCCCGGTAACAATACTGATTCATGGCGTGCAGGGAATCGCAGCAGCTGCCGAGTTTGCACACCTGTTTCGTCACATCTCCCTTATAAATCTGCCGTTCGGGCAGGCCGTGGTAACTGAAGACGTAGTGGTCGTAGGTCTGTTCGGACATGTATTTCCGGCCCAGCTGCCGGAAGCCTTCGATGAATTTCGGGTGATCCAGGAAGCTGTTGATGAACTCGATGCGGGGAATGATCTGCCAGCCCGAAACCACCTCCATCACCTTTTCATAGACCGATCCGGTCGTGGCCGAGGCATACTGCGGAAAAAAAGGCACCACGACGATTTCCGTCAGCCCAAGCTGCTGAAAGGCCGCCAGACCGGCATCGATGCCCGGGTTCTGGTAGCGCATGGCGAGTTTCACGACGTAGGCGTCGCCCAGCACCTTTTGTAACTCCCGTTCGACCACCTGCCCGTAATACTTCAGCGGAGAGCCGTTTTCCGTCCAGACCTCCCGATATACCTTCGCCGATTTGGGGGCCCGAAAAGGGGCAATAATGCCGTTCACGAGCAGAAAACGGGGAATGAAGGGAATATCGATCACCCGGCCGTCCATTAGAAATTCGCGCAGGTATTTGCGCACGTCAGGCACCGACGGGCTGTCGGGCGTGCCGAGGTTGACGATCAGGACCCCGGTCCGGCCGGGTACCTTCGGAGTGGAGGAAGAGGGTTCCTTAACGGAAAGTTCCATAAACGGACAGACGATTCGGGACAAAAAGGTTTTCCAAAATTACAACGGAAAAAGTATCAACTCAATCAATATGTTTTATTTTTGAATCGAAATTATCTATATCACCCCCGCCCCCCTGTCCACGTCGTTCTATGACACTTTCTCAACTCGAATACATCGTGGCGGTCGATACCTACCGGCATTTTGCCACGGCCGCCGAACACTGCCACGTCACGCAGCCCACCTTAAGCATGCAGATTCAGAAGCTGGAAGATGAATTGGGCATCCTGATTTTCGACCGCTCGCGGCAGCCCGTGGTTCCGACCGAAACCGGCCGGCGGATCCTGAATCAGGCCCGTGAGGTGTTGCAGATGGCGCAGCGGATTCCCGAGATCGTGAAAGAGTCGAAGGAGGATTTCAGCGGGGAACTGCGGCTGGGCATCATCCCGACGCTGGCGCCGTACCTGCTGCCGTATTTCATCGGAGAGTTCATGAGCCGGTACCCGGCCATTACGGTGCATATTCAGGAGCTGATGACCGAGCAGATTCTGGAGCGGCTCAAAACCGGCCTGCTCGACGTGGGCATCGTGGTAACACCCTTGGCCGAGAACGGCATCGTGGAAATACCGCTTTTCTACGAGCCGTTCATGCTGTATGCGGCCGGTTCGCACCCCCTTTGCCGCAAACCCGCCATTTCCTCCGCCGACCTGAAAGCCGACGGGCTCTGGCTGCTGACCGAGGGCCACTGCTTCCGGAACCAGGTGGTGAACCTCTGCGGTACGGAACGCAAACTGAACGGCGCCCAGCCGCTGCACTACGAAACCGGCTCGCTGGAAACCCTCATCAAACTCATCGACAAGCAGGACGGTTTTACCCTGCTTCCGTATCTGGCGACCCTCGACCTCGACGAGGGCCGGAAGGCCCGGACGCGTCCGTTCGAGGCCCCGCAGCCGGTCCGGGAGGTCAGCCTGGTTCTGCACCGCAGCTTTCTGAAACGGAAACTCATCGACGCGCTGAAGCAGGAGGTGCTGGCGCACCTCCCCCCGGACCTGACCGTGCGGAAAAAAAACGCGGTCGTCAGTATTTAACGACGCCAGAACCGGCGTTTGCCGTCCCGGCGGGCGGAGCTTTCCGTGCCGGCGTTCTGCGTCTGGGCGGGTTTCGGAGCTTCCTGTCGGGAATCCGGCGACCGGCGATCCGGCTGCCGACGGTCCGAAGACCGGCTATCCGGTGAACGGCGATCCGACGACCGGCGTTCCGGCTGAACCGGTGCGGGAGCCGAGGCTCCTGCCTCCATCGGATACGGATGGTCTTCCACTACGGGGATGGCGCGGGCAATCAGCTTGTTGATGTCCCTGAGAAACTCTTTTTCTTCTGCGTCGCAGAACGACAGGGCCACGCCTTCATTGCCGGCCCGGCCCGTCCGGCCGATGCGGTGGACGTAGGTTTCGGGGATGTTCGGCAGTTCGTAATTGATCACGTGCGACAGTTCCTCGACGTCGATGCCCCGGGCGGCAATGTCCGTAGCCACCAGAACGCGGGTCTGCCGGGCTTTGAAGTTGGACAGGGCGCGCTGGCGGGCGTTCTGCGACTTGTTGCCGTGAATGGCTTCCGCCTGGATGCCGGCTTTGGTCAGGTCCTTCGCCACGCGGTCGGCGCCGTGCTTCGTCCGGGCGAACACCAGCGCCGAAGCGATCGACGGGTCGTTCAGGACGTGGATCAGCAGTCGTCGCTTGTTGTCCTTATCGACAAAATACACCGACTGCTTTACGGTTTCGGCGGTGGACGATACGGGTGTCACTTCCACTTTGGCCGGTTTTTTCAGGATGGTATCGGCCAGTTTGGCCACATCCGGGGGCATGGTTGCCGAGAAAAACAGCGACTGCCGCTGGCTGGGCAGCTTGGCGATCACCTTCCGGACGTCGTGAATGAATCCCATGTCCAGCATTCGGTCGGCTTCATCGAGCACGAACAGTTCGATGTCCTGAAGGTGGACGAACCGCTGGTTCATGAGGTCGAGCAGACGGCCGGGGGTGGCGATCAGGATATCGATCCCGTTTTTCAGGGCCAGCGTCTGGGCGTGCTGCGAAACACCCCCGAAAATGACGGTATGCTTCAGGCGCAGATGGCGGCCATAGGCGGCAAAGCTCTCGCCGATCTGGATGGCCAGTTCGCGGGTGGGCGTCAGGATCAGGGCCTTAATCGGTCGGGGACCACGGTCGGCGGTTTTGCGGGCATTCAGGAGCTGGAGGATCGGGATGGCGAAGGCGGCCGTTTTGCCGGTGCCGGTCTGGGCGCAGCCCAGCAGGTCTCTGCCTTCGAGCAACACCGGAATCGCCTGTTCCTGAATGGGTGTGGGGGTGGTATAACCTTCTTCGCTCAGAGCCTTCAGAATCGGCTCGATGAGGTTCAATTTCGTAAAAGACATCAGTTCTTGTTTGGTACTTCAGTAGATAGAACCTTTCTCGCTCAAATAAAGTGCCAGCCGAACCGCCAGGTGACAAAATGCCGGTCGGTATTCCGTTTTAAATGCCGTTATCCGTTCGTATTTTTGAAGATTTTACATTGAATTGTGCGATTCAATCGATTTACGAAATAAATTGCACGCCAATCTAAAAGAACCCAATACCACAGACCGATTTCTATGTCAAACTTCGTCGAATTGTCTGTCGATGGTAAATCCTACCAGTTTCCGGTTGTGGTAGGTAGCGAAAATGAAAAAGCCGTTGATATTTCCAACCTCCGCGATCAGACGGGCTATGTCACGTTAGATAAAGGATACAAAAACACCGGCGCCACGCAAAGCGCCATCACTTTTCTGGACGGTGAGGAGGGTATCCTCCGCTACCGCGGTTACTCCATCGAAGACCTTGCCGATAAAGCCAGCTTTCTGGAAGTCGCCTACCTCCTGATCTACGGGGAACTTCCGACCCAGGAACAATATGCCACCTTCGAAGACCGCATCCGGCGGCATACGATGGTGAACGAAGACATGCGGAAAATTTTCGAAGGTTTTCCCAACAACGCTCACCCGATGGGCGTGCTGTCGTCGCTGGTCAGTGCCCTGAGTGCCTTCTACCCGGATTCCTACAACGAAAAGGCGCCGGACCAGACGGAAATGCATATCATCCGCCTGCTGGCGAAACTGCCGACCATCGCCACCTGGTCCTTCAAGAAATCCCAGGGTCACCCGGTCAACTATCCGAAAAATACCCTCGACTACTGCTCCAACTTCCTGCACATGATGTTTGCGCTGCCGGTGGAGGACTATCAGGTCGATCCGGTCGTTTCCGACGCGCTGAACAAACTGCTGATCCTGCACGCCGACCACGAGCAGAACTGCTCGACCTCGACGGTCCGGCTGGTGGGTTCGTCGCGGGCCAATATCTACTCCTCGATTTCTGCGGGCATCAACGCCCTGTGGGGACCGCTGCACGGAGGAGCCAACCAGGAGGTAATCGAAATGCTGGAAGACATCAAAGCCGACGGCGGGGACGTGGCCAAATATGTCGATATGGCCAAGAACGCCAAGAAAACCGGCTTCCGGCTGTTCGGTTTCGGCCACCGGGTCTATAAAAACTTCGACCCGCGCGCCCGAATCATCAAGAAAGCCGCCGACGACGTCCTCAACAAGCTGGGCGTCAACGACCCGGTTCTGGAGATCGCCAAAGGCCTCGAAGAAGCCGCCCTGAACGACGAGTATTTCGTGTCGCGGAAGCTGTACCCGAACGTGGATTTCTATTCCGGGATCATCTACCGCGCCCTCGGTATTCCGACCAATATGTTTACCGTCATGTTCGCCATCGGCCGCCTGCCGGGCTGGATTGCCCAGTGGGTGGAGATGCGGGAGCAGAAAGAACCGATCGGTCGCCCGCGCCAGATCTACACCGGCCCGACGCTCCGCGAATTCAAACCGATGGCCGACCGTTAACCGGGCCTGATCCATCAGAAAGCCGAACCACCGGGTTCGGCTTTTTCTTTTTCCGGCCTGCCGGTCAACGCCCCTTTCCGACCAGTTCACCCAACAGCCGGAGTCCCGTTTCAATCCGCCCATCGAACGGCCTGCCGAAACTCATCCGGAAGTAATGGGTGAAACGCCCGTCGGTGCTGAAAATCTGGCCCGGCGCGATGCTGATCCCGTGTTTCAGTGCTTCCTGAAACAGATGATAGGCATTGATCCGGCGGTTCATTTCGAGCCAGAGCACATAGCCGCCTTCCGGCCGCGTCACCCGAACGTCGTCCGGGAAAAAAGCCGAAATGGCCTGGCTATACTGAAGACATTGGGTATGCAGGGCCCGGCGGAGGTGCCGCAGGTGCAGGTCGAAGCGGCCGTTTTCAAAAAACAGCCCGGTCGCCACCTGCGTCGGGGTGGTGGACGTCACTCCGCTCCAGCGCTTCAGATCGACCACCCGCGCCAGAAAACGCCCCGGCAGACACCACCCGACCCGGTAGCCCGGCGCCAGGGTTTTCGACACCGACGAACAAAGCAGCACCAGCCCGTTCCGGTCGAAACTGTGGCAGGTGCGGGGGCGCTGTTTTCCGAAGTAGAGATCGCCGTAGATGTCGTCCTCGATCAGAGGAATTTCCCGTTCGGCCAGCAGGCCGACCAGCTTCTGTTTATGATCGTCGGAAAGGCAGCTTCCCGTCGGGTTGTTGAAGGTCGGCACCAGCAGGCAGGCCGCGATCCGAACAGTTTTCAGGGCCTTTTCCAGGGCGTTCAGATCCAGGCCCGCCCCCGGATCGGTCGGGATTTCCAGCGCCTTCAGCCCCAGTCCCTGAAGCACGGAAAAAATACCGAAATAGGTGGGGCTGTCGATGGCCACGGTATCCCCCGGTTTCGTAACCGCCCGCAGGCAGAGCAGGAGGGCATCGAGGCATCCGTGGGTTGTCACCACCTCCTGTTCGGTGACCATACTGCCGCCGGCGACCGCATGCCGCGCAATCTGTTTCCGCAGAACCGGGTTTCCCTGCACGTCCTCATAGTTCAGACAGCCGGACGGGTGGCTGCGCAGGGCTTCCGCCATCGCTTTGTTCAGTTTGCTCCGGGGCAGCAGTTCCAGGTCCGGGGTGGCCAGGGCCAGTTCCAGCATTCCCTCGGCGTTCCGGTTTCGGGTCACCTGGGCGATCATGTCGTCGACACTGACCGGCGCCGGGTCTTTGACCGACGGCCGGCCGGCCGAAACCGGGGCGTGCAGGTGGGCACGGTACGAGACGTAATAGCCGGATTTCGTCCGGGCTTCGATCAGCCCTTTTGCTTCCAGATCGCTGTAGGCCCGGAAAGCCGTGCTGAGACTGATACCGTACTCCTCGCTCAGCGCCCGCAGTGAAGGCAGCCGATCACCGATTTTCAGGGTTCCGGTGGTGATCAGGTGCCCGAACCGCCCGGCGATCTGCCCGTACAGGAAATCGGCGGACAGGTCCGCGTCAAACGTTTTCATCGTTCTATCTGTTATGGTCGAAATTTAAAAAACTGAATCTGTTTTCCAATCTTTTGACGCCCGACCTTTGTGGCATGACTTCGAACCACTTCTCCACCCTTTTCGGGCGCGAACTGCAACGACTGGCCAACGAGATTCGTCAGTACCCCACACCGGATTCGATCTGGGTTCGGCAGGGCGCCATTCCAAACTCCGCCGGGAACCTGGCCCAGCACCTGATCGGCAATCTGAAGACCTACATCGGTCTGGAACTGGGCGGTTTTCCCTACGTCCGGAACCGGGAAGCCGAGTTTGCAGACCGGTATCTGGAACAGGCCGACCTCGACCGGGTTCTGGAGGAGCTGGGCCAACAGCTGACCGATACCTTTAGCCGGCTGGACAATGCGCGGCTCAACGAGCCTTACCGGACCGAAGTTCTGTCCATCCAGCCGGATCAGACCGTCGGGCTGGTGCTGACCCACCTGCTGGCTCATCTATCTTATCATACCGGGCAGGTCAATTACCACCGCCGGTTAACCGCCTATTGAAACCATTTCCGACAAATACCTATGAACGTTCCTTATTTTCAGGTCGATGCCTTCACCGACCGCGCCTTTGCCGGCAACCCGGCCGGCGTCTGTCTGCTGGACGACGTTTTGCTGACCGACGATCAGCTTCGGTCGGTGGCGGCCGAAATCAATCAGTCCGAGACGGCCTTTCTGTGGCCGGAACAGGACGGCTTCCGGCTGCGCTGGTTCACCCCGACGGTCGAAGTCGAGCTTTGCGGCCATGCGACGCTGGCAAGCGCCAACGTTCTCTGGCAAACCGGCCGCATCGCCCCCGGCACCCCCATTCGCTTCCAGACCCTGAGCGGAGAACTGCGGGCGACGGCCGGCCCCGGCGACTGGATCGAGCTGGATTTCCCCGCCCGCTTCGGCAGCCGGGCCGACCTGCCGGAGGGGCTGCCGAAGGCGCTGGGCGTCCGTCCGGTTTCGGCGTATTTCATGCACGACCGCTATCTGATCGAAGTGACTACGGAGGAGGAAGTCCGGACGATGGCGCCGGATTTCCGGGCGCTGGCGCAGTTTGACAATACCATCGTCACCGCCCGGGCCAATCCCGGCTCCGGGTTCGATTTTATCTCCCGCTTTTTTGCCCCCAAGTCGGGCATCGATGAGGATCCCGTGACGGGCTCGGCCCACTGCTGTCTGGCCACTTACTGGTCGGATCGGCTGGGTAAAACCGACTTTTTGGCTTATCAGGCTTCGCAGCGGGGCGGTATTCTGAAGGTCAGCCTGCAGGGCGAGCGGGTGAAGCTGGCCGGCCGCGCCGTGACGCTGATCGAGGGCATGCTGCGGCTTCCGGCGAACTGAAGTCTGACCACTCCGTCAGAAAGCCCCGGTTTTGTAACCGGGGCTTTCTTGTTGGGCTAATTTTTCGGCAGAATCGGGTAGGTACGGAAGAAGGTAGTATTTTGGAGCCTCGGGCTGCTTTTTTATTACCGCTTATGGAAGATTTTAAACGATCGTTCAATTCCGTTCCGAAAAAGGACATCTACCGCGCGCTGACCCGGCTGTTCTGCCTGCTCTCTCTGATTTTCTACACGACCACTACCTTCAACGATGCGAACGACAACCTGCCGGTCATTGTCTGGTTACTGCTGGGCTTCCTGAGCGGCATGTGGTACGTGAAGCTGGTCTTTCTCCTCAATTTCTCGGCCCTGTTGTATCTTTTCACGCAGGAGCTGGTCAACACGGGCGGACGGAAAAACCGTAAGATTTTATCCATTTTCGCCCTCTGGATACCGGTGATTTATATGGGTTACAACCTGCTCTGGGGCAACGCGGTCGATCTGGAATACCGAAACCGGTGGTTCCTGATTTCGGCCGGTCTCTTTCTGGTTTGTTCGTTTGGTTTTCTCTATTGGCTGGGGAAGACGGATTCCGGAAAAAACTGACCGCTTTGCCGTATCTTCTCTCTGTCAGTCAGGATCCTGGTTTGACTTCTCCTGCAATCATTCTGCAAAACAGTAATCATCCCGGTTAGTTTTCCTCCGGAACAAACGCTAAGTTTATGGCTATCTATTTTATATTCAATTAATTAAGTTACAAATAATGAATGAGTTTATACAATATCTCAACACAATTGTCAAACTTGACGACAACGTTGAAAAAGCAATCAGGGCTATTACCATTGAAAGACATCTGCCGCGAAAATCCATCATTCAATCTGCCGGGACCATCTGCTCCGGGTTTCATTTTGCGGTCCGGGGTGCCGCCCGTTATGGCCACTTACGAGCCGGTGTCCTCCGCTTTGATGGAAACCTTCGATCAAGCTCGTGTTTTCAGGCTCAAGCTGCTGTATCCCGAGGCTTCGTGCCCACCGGCGGAGAATACCACGACCTGATCGGCACCGAACTCTCCCCGGCCCGCCAGTCCCACCCTTCCGCCTACTGCGCGGACCGGCAACGGCTACCCCGGCCAGCCTCTTTGTGGAAGCAACCCGCCTGACGATGCGCCTGTCGCCCTCCGCCGAACCGGCCTCACCCCTCAATGACCGACGCCCGGGGCCGCCGGCTATCGAGGAATTATGAGGGCCACCTCGACGGAGCGGATTGCAACAGTATCGGCGGTTGGGTCTACGACAGCGACCAGCCTAACACTCCGCTGATGGTCAAGTGATGGACGGCAGGACTTGGTTTCAGCGTTCGGTAATAACCCGGCCGTAAGAAATCATAGATATTCGGGTCGCTGGAGCGACTCAGGTGCTAACAAAACCAAATTTTTACTTTCGATTTGAATTAGTGGATCGGAACAGAATTGGATGGCGGGTCAGGTAGGATTCAATTCACAAACCACGCCGGAGGCCCGGCGTCCTGAATCTGAATTTATACACGGCGGAGTAGCAACAAGGCGTCATATCCCAACAGCTACGTCTTAGTAAGCTCCAGGACCCAAACTTATGGCAGTATTCAATCTCCACAAAACAAATACTATCGTTAGCAGGGCACTTGCCCTGCTAACGATAGTCTCATACTGTTTTATTCATTATGATGATACAGTTTGGGATCTGCCCGTAATTATTTGGACAGCCTTGCGGTTAACAGCCGGCACATGGCTTGAAAAGGTTTTCAGCTTTTGCGGTTTATTAAGCTTTCTATATATATCCAGTTTATGCTTTAGTAGCAAATTTAATTTCAAAATCACATTAACTTCTCTCGGAATCTTATCCGCTATGGTTGCTCAGGAAGGAGTTTTCCTTCTTTCGGGTAAACCAATCGAACTGCAAACTACTACAGGACTTTGGTTTTTTGTCCCTTCCGGAATATGTCTATTAAACGCCTTACTTCTGCTTTATAACATGATTAAGCTACCTGCCGAAAGGGTTGAGAAATAAATAGTTAAATAGAAGGGATTATATCCATTAAAGTTTCTTTTGTCCTGCATTCCAATTCCGTCCATTACCAATGAAGAATTACTTCTCTTTTTTACCATCCCACAATAGAAATCTACTGATAGGATTTTTTGTTTCACCACAATAACCGTTTTTTCGGCTATTACTAAAGATGACTCAAAATGGTCTTTGCCCATCCTGATTTGGCTACTGGCCGGATTTATTGTTGAGGAGTGGTGGATAAAACTCACCTGTTTATTGATTATCGCCAGCTGGTTTTATCTGTACTTCCGGCTCTTTATGGGTCTTCCTCAAAGGATAATCTGGACAGTCCTCCCGTTCGTATTCCTGTGGATACCAATTATTCATACCGGGATCGTTCTGTTTCCAGCCGGCTATTCATCGGAAGCTGTAGCCAGAAATCACTGGTTTTTTATTTCTTCTTTCCTGTTCATGATTAGCTCCCTGTTTCTCATCTATTATTCCTGGAAATCGGGGAGAAGTTTGGAATTTTAAAATCCGGAAGGGACGAAGTTTTAATACCATGACCCATAAAAAAAGAGATGGCCGGTACACTACCGGCCATCTCTTTCATTTGTCAAACAATAATCAGAAAATTATGCTTATTCGACCGTATCCTCACCGTCGTCTTCGACGTTGCCTGTCGGGTCGAGCAGGGCTTCTTCGTCGGAGTTGACTTTGGCGCGAATCCGGGTTTCGAGTTCGTTCATCAGTTCCGGGTTATCGGATAACAGTTCCTTGACGGCGTCACGGCCCTGAGCCAGCCGGTTTCCTTCGTAGGAGAACCAGGAACCGGATTTCTTGATAATCTCCAGTTCGACGGCCAGATCGAGTATTTCACCGACTTTGGAAATACCCTGACCATACATGATGTCGAATTCGACTACTTTGAACGGAGCGGCCAGTTTGTTCTTGACGACCTTCACCTTCGTGCGGTTCCCCAGAATCTCGTCGCTGTCCTTGATCTGACCGATCCGGCGGATGTCGAGCCGAACCGATGAGTAGAATTTCAGTGCGTTACCGCCGGTGGTCGTTTCGGGGTTCCCGAACATGACGCCGATCTTGTCGCGCAGCTGGTTGATGAAGATACAGCAGCAGCCGGTCTTGTTGATGACCCCGGTCAGTTTCCGGAGCGCCTGTGACATCAACCGGGCCTGCAGACCCATCTTGCTTTCGCCCATGTCGCCTTCGAGTTCAGCTTTCGGAACCAGAGCCGCCACCGAGTCGATGACGATGATGTCGATGGCTCCGGAGCTGATCAGGTGCTCGGCAATTTCCAGCGCCTGTTCCCCGTTGTCGGGTTGCGAGATGAGCAGGTTATTGGTGTCAATTCCTAACTTCTCGGCATAAACGCGGTCAAACGCGTGCTCGGCGTCGATAAAAGCGGCCAGACCGCCACTCTTCTGAGCCTCGGCAATGCAATGCATCGTCAGCGTCGTTTTCCCTGACGATTCAGGACCGTAGATTTCCACTACCCGGCCGCGAGGTACACCACCGATGCCCAGCGCCAGATCCAGCCCCAGCGATCCCGTCGAGATGACCGGAACGTCGACTACCTTGCTCTCACTCAGACGCATGACGGTACCTTTTCCGTATGCCTTGTCCAGTTTCTCAATGGTGGTTTGCAGGGCTTTCAGCTTGCTGTCGTTAGCCGTATTAGCGGTTGCTTGTGCCATGTGATTTGTTTACTCCGTAGATGATTTTTTGTGTCTTTAACCTTATAAAATTACGATTTTCCGGCCAGATTTCCAATCGTAGTTTTGGAAAATAATCTCATAAAAATCAGGACGGGAAACCACACTTCACGAAGCGAAAACATCTAATTTGCAAGCCTCCAAAAAACGGTTACAAATAACAGGACTACACCCCCTGAGGAAAACACGGATGGAACGGACGCAGCGGAACCTAACCGCCTTTTTTTCAAAAACCGGTACCCGGCAAGCCGCCCTCTCCCTCCTCTCCTTCCTGATGCTGCCGGCCCTCTGCCCCGCCCAGCCCGACAACCGGGCGCTGGAACAGCGCTCCCTACCCGACACCACCCGCAGCGGCCGGTTCTCTTTCCGTTTCCACAGCCTCGGATTTGTCCGAAACAACGAATACTTCGGCCCCCTGGCCGACGGCTACACGCTTTTCGGCAACCAGCTCAACCCGCGCGTAGCCTACCAGCCGGCGCCCCACGTGCTGCTCGAAGCCGGCGTCTTCCTGCAGAACGATTTCGGCCAGGAACGCATCGCCCGAATTGCCCCGACCTTCACCGTCAGGTTCCGCCACCGCCACTGGGACTTTCTCTTCGGAACCCTGGAAGGCTCGGTGTCCCACCGCCTGATCGAACCGCTGTACCACTTCGAACGGCTGCTCCGGCAACGCATCGAAAACGGTCTTCAGGTTATTCACCGCACCGACCGCACCTTCTTCGACTTCTGGATCAGTTACCCCCGGAATACACTGCCGGGGTACACCCGTCAGGAACAGTTCTGGGGGGGTGTTTCGGCTGAGCTTCCGCTGCTGCTTCGGCCGGGCTTCCGGCTGTCCGTCCCGCTCCAGGCAACGGCTTTTCACGCCGGGGGCCAGAACATCCGGAGTCCGCTTCCGGTCCGGACCGCACTGAATGCGGCCGCCGGTCTTAGTCTTTCGTGGCAAAACCGCCCCGACCGGTTCATCCGGACCGTCCGGCTGGATACGTACGCGGCCGGGTATCGGGAGAACGCCGACAGCCTCCGGTCGGGCGGAGCTTTTTATCCGAACCTGACGCTGGGGCTGAAGCCGCTGACGGTTCTGGTCAGCTACTGGAACGGAAACGACTACCGGGCGGAATACGGCGGGGATCTCTACCAGAGTGCGACCCGGCGGTTCGGCAGTACCTACCGGGAGGCCCGGCGTCGCCTGCTGATCGTGCGTTTTCTGAAAGACGTAAAGATCGCCGACGGGCTGGTGGTCACGCTCCGTTTCGAGCCGCATTATGACCTGAAAAACCGGCTTTTCGAACACGCGGAGGGGATCTACCTCACCTTTACGAAATAAAGGCGGCTCCGGTGACATTTCAGGGATTTGGCCGTTTAAGAAAAATTGAACGGGAATCCTACATTTGTGCATGATTCGGAAAATCTTGCTCGGGCTTTTAGGGGTATGTATTGTGCTGGGTGTCTGGTATCATGAACTGGTAGCGTATGGATGGATGCAGGCGAAGGGGCAACTCCGGATTCTGTGGAATACCCGGCCGGTCGAGGAAGTGCTTGCGGACGCGTCCTTCCCCGACTCGCTGAAGCGGAAAATAGAACTTATACAGGAAATCAAGCGTTATGCCATAGATTCGATCGGCCTGAATCCGTCCGGCAGTTATACCACGTTTTTCGACCAGCACGGAAAGCCGATCCTCTGGGTCGTCGTGGCTGCGGAGAAATACCGCCTGGCGGCCAAGGAGTGGCAATTCCCGGTCATCGGCACCTTTGCCTACAAAGGCTTTTTCGAGTACGATCGGGCCGGGCGGGAAATTGCCGAGTTGAAACAACAGGGCTACGATACGCGTTTAAATGAGGTATCCGCCTGGTCGACATTAGGATTTTTCCGCGACCCCATTCTTTCCTCCATGCTTTCACGCCCGGAGGGAAGTCTCGCGGAACTGATTATCCATGAACTCACACACGGCACGCTGTTTGTGAAGGATAATCTGGAGTATAACGAGAATCTGGCCGATTTTGTCGGCGAATACGGCGCCCTCCGGTTTCTGACCCAGAAATACGGGGCGCAGTCACCCACCACTCTGGCTTATCTGGAAAATAAAGTGTACGGGGAACGCTATGATGAACATATCTTGCGGGGCACCCGGAAATTGGATAGTTTGTACGCTGCTTACAACCCCGCCACGCCCACGGGGGTCCGGGAAAGTAAAAAGTGGACACTGATTCGTCAGATTGTGGAAACGGTCGATACCGTGGACGTACCGTCGAATCGGCCAACGGTCGGGCCGGTCACGAAAAGGCGCCGGTCCATCCGGCGGGAATTACCGAACAACGCCTATTTCGTGGGGTATAAAACCTACCGGCAGCAGCAAAACAGCTTCCGTCGCGAGTTTGAGGAAAAATTTAACGGTAATTTTAACCAATACCTGACATACCTGAAAAAGACGTATCCGTCGTTATGATTTCCAGGTGAGTAGCCCCGTTTGACGGCATGGGTTCGACAGTTGAATCCGGGTTTCTGCCGCTTCGTCAAAATCTGTGAGCGATCACCGCCGGAAGGTCGTAATTTCGCACGGACCGTGGTTCAAGCGATCATGAAAAAGGTAGTCCTTATCCTGTCCATACTAATCATAGCCGCCCTCTCCCAGGTTGCGCTGACCCCGGAACATACGTACCGTCGGGTGGTCAATACCAGTTTCGGGGCCGGTGAACATCTGGAATATAAAGTCCATTACGGCATCATCAACGCGGCAGAAGCAGTGGTCGACGTCGCCCCTACCGTATACAAGGTCAACGAACGGCCCTGTTACCGCGTCAACGTCTACGGCCGGACCGTCGGCGCCTTCGACCTGGTGACCCGCATCCGGGATACCTGGCGTTCGTATATCGACACCACCGCCATTTTACCACAGAAATTTTTCAGCCATATCGAGGAGGGAAATCACCGGAAAGAAGAAAGCATTACCTTCTATCACCACAACAACACGGTGCACTCCGAAGAAAAAAAGGAGAAGGAAGTATTCAAGGTGCCCGACAACGTGCACGACGTCATCAGCGGCTATTACTACCTCCGCACCATCGATTTCAACCGCCTGAACATCGGCCAGATCGTGGAGGTACCGGCCTTTTTCGACGACGAAATCTACAACATGCGGGTTCGCTACCGGGGTAAGGATGTCGTGAAAACCAAATTCGGGTCGATCAACGTCATCAAACTCAACCCGATCATGCCCGAAAATAAACTCTTCAAGGGCGAGGACGCCATCCGGATCTGGGTTTCGGACGACGCCAACAAAATCCCGGTCAAGGTCGAAGTCGAACTGTGGGTCGGCTCGATGGAGATGGATCTGAAAAAGCACTCCGGTCTCCGGAACGACCTCCGGTTTTATAAACGATAAGAACGAAAAGGGCGAGTCATCGCCCTTTTTGCTTTCCGGGCCCAGCGCACCGGCCCCGGCAGCCGGTCATAGGCGATCTCCGAATAGCTCCGGGCCTCGGCCCCGAAACTGCCGTAATACGCCCAAACCGATTCCGCCCCCACGGCCGGGCTTTCAAAATCGAACACGATCGGCCGGCCCGCCGACGCCCGGATCAGGCGGTCGATCATCCACAACCGGGCCTGCCGCTTCCGGCCCACCTCCGACGCGCCGTTGAAAAGATAGGTGATCCGGCTTCCATCGTGCACGAACAGCCCGCCGGCCTGCGGAGCCTTTTCGTCCGCCGAATGAGCCATCCGAATCCGGGCCTTTCCTCGCACCACCAGCTGATCAACGGCTGCGGCAAATCGATCGTAAATACGCAGGTCAAGCCGGAGGCCGCCGGTGGCTTTTTGTTCGTTGTGCTGCCGGTGCAGCCCGAGGAGGGGCCGGATGTCGGTGATGTCTTCCAGCCGCCACCCCACGTTTTCCGCCCTTTTCAGATTGGTCTTCCGGTCGGTTGCATAGCCCCGGTAAAGATCCGGGTAGGGTTTTGTCAGCGGGAGAATGTGGTTGATTCGCTTCGTGACCGGCCATCCGGGCGGAAAATCCAGTTCCTGCTCGTTCGTCTCGTTGAACCGGTAGGCAGCCACCCACCGGAACCGGGCTGTCAGATGCTCCAGGAAAACGGGAAACCCTGTCGAAACCGGCCAGTCCTCCCGGCAGAAAATGCCCAGCTGCTGGCAGTAATCGGGCATATAGACACAGGAGAAGCCAAACCTCCGGCAAAAGACCACCGGCATCACGGCCCGATAGCCTCCCCCGCCTTCGGCCACAAAACCGCCCCAGTGCGGTGCTCCCGGCCCGGTCGTCAGGGCGTCCAGATACCACGAGAATGCATACACCAGACGCTGGGTGGAAGCGGCCACGCACTCGTCCCAGGCGACCGGATTCAACTGCTCACGGGATAGATACCGAATTTTAATCATCGGAAGAGGCTCCTCCTGAGCGCATTGGCCCAGCGGACCGGGCCGGGGAGATGGTTATGACGTATCCGCGCATACCGCTCCGGCAACGCCCCGAAGCTGCGGTTATAGGCGGCCGGGCCGGCCGCTTCCGGGCTTTCGAAATCGAACACCAGCGGCCGGCCTGCATATTCCCGGATCAGGCCGTCCAGAATAACCGTTCGCACGTTCGACTGCCGGCCGGCCGGACTGGCCGCGCAGAACAGGTGAACGACCCGGTTCTCGTCGGGAATCAGCAGACAGCCCGCTTCGACCCGCCCCTCGCGCAGCGCCACCCGCACCCGCAGCAGGCCGCGTTCCCGCAGCGCATCCGTCAGCCGCAGCAGCGTCGCACCGGCGTGGGGAGCAATAGGGCCGATGCCCGCCGTATTATAGGCCAGAAAAAGCGCGAACAGCGGTTCGACCCGGTCGGTATCGGCAATCGTCGTGGAAAGAGCCTCCCGGTGTTTCAGTTCCTGTTTCCGTCCGTGGGAATAGCCGGCCCGGATGGTTTCATACGGCCGGTTGAGATCAAGGATGTGGTTAGTCCTGGTTTCCGGGCCACTCCCTGCCGCACCAGACAGCAGCGGGGCGCAGGCCGCGTTGAGATGATAGGCGGGCACGTACCGAAAATGGGTTCGGAGGGCCTCCGTCGACCGGCGGATTATTCCGGCGTCGGGCGTTTTTCCGTCACCGAATACGCCCAGCTGATGGCAGAACAGAGGCTGGAGCACCGCCCTGACCCCGAAGCGACGGCGCACCGGCAGGGGCATTACCCATTCGTAATCGCCCAGAATCAGGGCCTCCCAGCCGGGAGAAACGGCATCCAGATACCAGGAAAAGGCGTAAATCAGCCGCTGCGGGGACCGGGCAATGCAGCGGTCGTAACGGATTTCGTCGATTTCGTGACGAAGTAGGAAAGAGAGGGAGTAACGTTCGGACATCCTCCTTTTTGACGCCGGAACGACCGAAAAGTATCGGACGGCATTCGGAACCGGATGTCAATCCGTCACTTGAAGAGACTTTTGAGTTTCTCGACGGTTTCGCGGGTCTGGGGGTCGTTATTGATCAGATCGCTGATGGTCTGGATGGCGTGGATCACGGTGCTGTGGTCGCGGCCGCCGAAATGATACCCGATGGATTTGAGGGAAAGCTCGGTTTTCTCCTTCGCCAGGAACATGGCGATCTGCCGGGGGAAGACGGCTTCCTTCTTCCGGCTCTTGCTCTTGAGGTCGGCAACGGTTATCTTGAAGTAATCGGCAACGTATTCCTGCACCGAATCGATCGTTACTTCCTTGTCGGAGTCGACGACAATGTTGCGCAGGGTGTTCCGGGCGAGGTCAAGGTCGATGTCCCGGCGGTTGAGGGAAGCCTGGGCCATCAGCGACACGATCACGCCCTCCAGCTCCCGGACGTTGGTGTTGATGCTGTGGGCCAGGTATTCGATGACGTTGTTTTCGATAAAGATCCCTTCCGATTGCAACTTCTTCTGGATGATCGCAATGCGGGTTTCGAGGTCCGGCTGCTGAAGGTCGGCCGTCAGACCGGATTTAAAGCGGGACTGAAGCCGGTCCTGCATGCCCTGCAACTCACGGGGAGAGCGGTCGGAGGTCATGATGATCTGCTTCTTGGCGCCGTGAAGGTGGTTGAAAATATGAAAGAACGTTTCCTGCGTTTTTTCCTTTCCGGCCCAGAATTGCACGTCGTCGATAATCAGCACGTCGACCTGCATGTAAAAACTCATGAAGTCGCGCAGCGTGTCGGTCCGGATGGCGTTGATGAACTGGTTGGTAAATTTCTCCGAGGAGACATAGAGGACGAACTTGTCCTGATTGTTATTCTTGATATAATTACCGACGGCCTGGACGAGGTGGGTCTTGCCCAGTCCGACCCCGCCGTAGATCATGAGCGGGTTGAAGGCGGTCGTACCCGGATTCTGAGCCACCGCGAAACCCGCTGAGCGGCCCAGCCGGTTGCAGTCGCCTTCCACAAAATTGTCGAAGGTGTAGGCCGGGTTCAGATAGGAGTCCAGTTGGAGCGAGTCGAGGTCTTTCATCTCGAACGGGCTCTTCAGAATGTCGGCGTTGACGTTGTCGGGCTTGGAATTCTGGGGAGATTTGGTCGTCGGGACGTTGACCGTCAGCGGGCGGCTGCCTTCATCGCCCTTGTCGACGATGATCGAATACTGAAGCTGTCCGTGGCGGCCGATGGCGAAGTCGAGCGCTTTCCGGAGGATGTGCACGTAGTTCTCTTCCAGCCATTCGTAGAAGAACTGGCTCGGCACCTGGATGGTCAGCTCGCTTCCGCTCAGGCGCAGGGGAACGATCGGCGTAAACCAGGTCTGAAAACTCTGGTCCGGGATGTTCTCCTGAATCACCTGGAGGCAGCGGTTCCAAACCGTCACTGCTTCGCGCTGTATGCTGGGTGGTACGTGTACGTTCACGGTTACATCTCTCCAAATCAAAGCAAAATTGTCAGGGACAATCCGGCCCGGTGGGTGAAAAAGGGAGACAAAAGTAGAAAAAAAATCAGAGCAGACAAGACAGCCCGACCATCTCCGGATGGTTAAAAATAAGGGCATTTTTTTTGGCTGTCAATACGTCGAAATAGTTTATAAAAATAATGCAACGCGACTGCCGGGAACTCCGGCGTCAGTGGGCCTTTACTTTAAAAAGCCCTAACTTTGGCCGAAGCGGGAACCGACACCGGTTTTCAAAAAAGGGCCGAATATCTTTAAAATAGGCGTTTAGTCCATCGAATAGGTACATCTATGCCGTTAACCGACCTGAAATTGTCCGAGATATTTGACCCGGCCGACAAAGCCCGGTGGCTCGAACAGGTCGCGGCCGACCTGAAAGGAAAAGCCGTAGAAAACCTCCGGTGGCGCAGCCCGGAAGGCTTCGACCTCGACCCTTACTTTACCTCGGAAGACCTGGCTTCTCTGAACCTTAGCGAGATCCGTTCCGCCCAGATTTTCGGCCGGACACCCGGCTGGCTGAACATCCCCGAGGTGACACCCGCCGACGAGACGGAAACGAACCGGCAACTCCGCGACCTGCTCACCCGGGGAGCCGACGGCTTCCTGTTGAATCTGGCCGATCGGGATGTTCGGCGGATCGACTGGGCGCGTCTGTTAAATGGACTCCGGCTGAGCGACACCCCCGTCTGGTTCAGGGTAAGCGGCCAGGCGGGTTCGCTGATGGACCTCCTGAAAAACCTCCTGCCCTACCAGCTGAAAGGCGGTTTCCTGGACGATGATCCGGAAAGCGTGGCCCGGGCCTCGCAGGCCTCTCTGGACTCGCCCCTGTTCCGGACAATCGGCATCGAAACGGATCGGTTTCATAATGAGGGCGCGACCGCCGTTCAGGAACTAGCCTTCGGCCTCGGCGCCCTCGTGGATCGGTACGACCACCTGACGGAAGCGGGCCTGAAACTGGATGAACTGCTCTCCAAAACGATGGTGACGGTGGCGGTCGGACCCTCTTATTTTACCGAAATCGCCAAAATCCGGGCCTTTCGCGTACTCTGGCTGCGCCTGCTTGGCCAGTATGGCGTTTCGGAAAGCCGGCCGCTGTTCCTCCTCGGCCGGAACTCCGCTTTCCACGATGCCGCGGCCACGCCCTATGTCAATATGCTGCGGGCCACGACCGAAGCCATGTCGGTCGTGATCGGCGGCTGCGACGCGCTGACGGTTCACCCCTATGACGCGGTATTTCAGAAGCCGGACGCCTTTTCGGAACGGATTGCCCGCAACCTCTCCCTCCTGCTGAAGGAGGAGGCCCAGCTCGATAAGGTGCTCGACCCGGCAGGCGGTTCTTATTTTCTCGAAACCCTGACGCATCGGCTGACGGAATCGGCCTGGCAGCTTTTCCTGAAAGTGGAGGCCATAGGCGGTCTGGCGAAAGCGGCCGAACATGGTTTTGTTCAGGAAGAACTGGACGCGTCGTTCCGGGCCGGAACCGAAGCCGTTGAGAACGGCCGGGTGCTGGTCGGGGTCACGAAATACCGTCACGACGAAGCCCCGGCCGCCGGCGACTCCGCCCCAGGGCCCGCAACGGTTTCGCCAAACCGCCGACTGGCCGAGGGTTTCGAATGAGCCGTCCCTTTTGATTCTACCGTATGAGACCTGATTTCAACTCAATACAAACTCCTTCGACCGCCGGCTCACCGGCCTCCGGTTCATCTGCCCGGCCGCCCGTCACGGCGGAAGGCATCCGGCTGAAACCGCATTTCGAGGCCGGCGACCTGGCCGAGGCTCAGCACCTCGGCTTTGCCGCCGGCCTGCCCCCCTACCTGCGCGGGCCGTACAGCAGTATGTACCTGACGCAGCCCTGGACGATCCGGCAGTATGCCGGTTTCTCGACGGCGGAGGAATCCAACGCCTTTTACCGCCGGAACCTGGCCGCCGGGCAGAAGGGCCTGTCGGTCGCCTTCGATCTGGCGACCCACCGGGGCTACGACTCAGACCACCCGCGGGTGGTCGGGGATGTAGGGAAGGCCGGGGTGGCGATCGATACCGTCGAGGATATGAAGATCCTCTTCGACCAGATCCCGCTCGATCAGATGTCGGTGTCGATGACGATGAACGGCGCCGTCATCCCGATCATGGCGTTCTACATCGTGGCCGCCGAGGAACAGGGTGTCCGGCCGGAACAACTGAGCGGAACGATTCAGAACGACATTCTGAAGGAGTTCATGGTCCGGAACACTTACATCTATCCGCCCGAGCCGTCGATGCGGCTCATCGGCGACATCTTCGCCTTCACGAGCCGGTTCATGCCCAAATTCAACTCGATCAGCATCAGCGGCTACCATATGCACGAAGCCGGGGCCCCGGCGCACCTGGAACTGGCCTATACGCTCGCCGACGGGCTGGAATACATCCGCACCGGCCTGAACGCCGGCATGAACATCGACCAGTTTGCGCCCCGGCTCTCGTTTTTCTGGGGCATCGGCATGAACCATTTCATGGAAATTGCCAAGATGCGGGCGGCTCGGGTTCTCTGGTCGACGCTGGTGAAGCAGTTCAATCCCCGGAATCCGAAGTCGATGGCCCTGCGGACGCACTGCCAGACGAGCGGTTACAGCCTGACCGAGCAGGACCCATTCAACAACGTGGCCCGCACCTGCGTCGAAGCGCTGGCGGCCGTGCTGGGTCATACCCAGTCGCTGCACACGAATTCGCTGGACGAAGCCATCGCCCTGCCCACCGATTTCTCGGCCCGCATCGCGCGGAACACCCAGCTGTACATCCAGCACGAAACCGACGTCACCCGGGTGGTCGATCCGTGGGGAGGATCGTATTACGTCGAGTATCTGACCGATCAGCTTATCCGGAAAGCCTGGGCACTGATTCAGGAAGTGGAAGAACTCGGCGGCATGACGAGGGCCATCGAAACCGGCCTGCCCAAACTCCGGATCGAGGAAGCGGCCGCCCGCAAGCAGGCACGGATCGATGCAGGCCGTGAGGTGATCGTGGGCGTCAACCGTTACCGGCCCGAAAGCGAGAAGGAAATCGAATTACTGGAAGTGGATAACCGCGCCGTCCGGGAAACCCAGATCCGGCGGATCGGGGAAATAAAAAGCCGGCGGGACCCGCAGAAAGTGGAAGCGACCCTGGAAGCAATCACGCAGGCGGCCGGACTACCCCCCGGCCCCCTCTTTGGCAAGGAGGGGGAGAAAGGGGGTGGTAATCTGCTCGCGCTGGCGGTGGAAGCGGCCCGGTGCCGGGCGACGCTGGGAGAAATATCGATGGCTATGGAAAAAGCATTTGGCCGGCATAAGGCTACGATCCGCGCCGTTTCGGGCGTCTACTCGGCCGAGGTGTCGGACGACGAGAACTTTCAGGCGGCCCGGCAGATGGCCGACCGTTTTGCCGGGCGGGAAGGCCGCCGGCCCCGGATTCTGATCGCCAAAATGGGCCAGGACGGTCACGACCGCGGAGCCAGGGTGATTGCCACCAGCTTCGCCGACCTCGGCTTCGACGTCGATATGGGACCCCTCTTCCAGACGCCGGAGGAGGTGGCCCGTCAGGCAGCGGAGAACGATGTGCATCTGGTGGGCGTCTCCAGCCTGGCCGCCGGACATAAGACACTGATTCCTCAGCTGATCGAAGAACTCAGGAAAATCGGGCGCGACGACATTCTGGTCATTGCCGGAGGAGTCATCCCGGCGCAGGACTACCAGTTTCTGTACGATGCGGGTGTGAAAGGAGTATTCGGGCCGGGGACGGTTATTTCGGTAGCCGCCCAGAAAATTCTGAAGGAATTGATGCCGGACCTGGACTAAGCAAGCCGGAGGCCCATTTATTCCCGTACGGGGAAGATGGTCAGCTGGCTTTCAAGGTCGATGATGGCGCGCTGAAGTTCCTCGGCGCTGGGTTGAACCGGCAGGGAAAACGGCTGTGTACTGTCGGAATACCAGTCGGGCGTGGCTTCCCGGTCCAGTTTGATGGAAAAGCGGTATTTCCCGGAATCGGCCGAAATGTTACTGAAGCCGAGGCAAGGCTCGACAAACGAAAGGCGGGGTGACAACTGCTTCGGGGTGGTCAGGGACTTCATCCATTTGACCAGCAGCTCGATTTCCCAGGTCGACAGCAGGGGGGCCGTCGTGGTGAATCTCCGATTCCGGTAACTGGTTCGCAGGCTGATCAGCAGCCAGTTACGATCCATGAAGTACGGCGAATCGCTGTACTCATAGTCCAGAATATCAAGTTCGAAGGTGCAATCCGGTCCGGTTAGTTTCATGGCTATGAAGGGAAAAATCTGCCTGAACGACGGGCGATCCGCCATCCACTTCAAGGAAATCAATCAAAAACACACGCACGGGGCAGCTACGTCGGAAGGAGGAGACAGGAGAGGGACAGGTGCTCTGATTGTCAGTACCTTAGGATAGCCATGGAAGCGAACGAATCAACTGCTTCAGCAAAGGGAAGGTAAATATATACAAAAGAAACCGGATTTTATATGAACGCTATGTTAAAATCTTGAATTAAAAAAGAATAAATTAAATAAAACCGCTAAACGACGTTCTGCCGCCGATTTGATCGTTCCGGGTAACGAACATTTTTTTTGTGTTTTAGGAATAGTCGTTAATTTCACCTGCCCAAAGCTTCCAGAGGAGGAGGGGCCATTCACTTAAAGACGATCCGACTTTATGTCAGCCAAACGCGTACTGATTGCCGAAGACAGTTCCGTCATCCAGAACCTTGCCCGCAAAATCCTTGAATTCCAGAACTATGAGATTACCTCCGTAAAAAACGGCGAGCAGGTGCTTCAGATTCTGGAGAAAGAAAACTTCAGCATCATCCTGCTGGACATCAACATGCCGGTCATGGACGGAATGGAGTGCGTGCGCCGGGTCCGGGCCCTTCCCGACAAGGAGAAAGCCGGTATTCCGGTAGTGGCCATCACGGGTAACGCAAAAAATTACACGGAGGAAGAATTCAAAACCGCCGGCTTCAACGACGTCCTGGTCAAGCCCCTGAACTTCGACCGGCTGGTGGAAGTGGTCAATCAGCTTACCGACAAATAATGATCGGGTGATTGTTACCCTGCTCGGAACCGGAACCTCGTCCGGTGTACCCCTGATCGGCTGTGAGTGTGAAGTCTGTCGCTCGGTAGATTTTCGGGACAAGCGTCTGCGTACCTCCGTCCACCTGCAGGTCGGCGGCAAAAGCATCGTCATCGACACCGGACCGGATTTCCGGCAGCAGGTGCTGCGGGAAGGCATCCGACATCTCGACGCCGTGGTCTTTACCCACGAGCATAAAGACCATACCGCCGGCCTGGATGAGGTGCGCGCCTATAATTTCCGGCAGGGTATCGACATTCCGGTCTATGCCCGACACCGGGTTCTGAACCAGCTTCAGACGGAGTTCGCCTACATCTTCGCCGAAAAGAGATACCCCGGCATTCCGCGCCTGCGGCTTCATGAAATTTCGGGCGAGCCGTTCGACGTCGAAGGCGTTCGCTTCACTCCCATCGACGTGCTGCATCACCGGCTGCCCGTCTACGGCTTCCGCATCCACGACTTCACGTACCTCACCGACCTCAACTTCATTCCTGAATCGGAGGTGGAAAAGATCGCAGGGACGCGCATTCTGGTGCTGGACGCCCTCCAGCGGGAACCGCACCTCTCCCACTTCACGCTCCGCGAAGCCATTGCCGTTGCCGAACGCTTCAGGGCCGAACGTACCTATCTGGTGCATATCAGCCACAAACTCGGCCTGCACCGCGAAGTCGAAAAGGAACTGCCGCCCTCGATCCGGCTGGGCTACGACGGGCTGAAAATCACGTTGTAAGCCGATCCACCATTTCGATGCAGGCCCGGCCGTTGTGGTACGGGCACTTCCACATGCTGATCTTGACGCTGCCCAGCACGTTGTGCTTTTCGTCGATGCCGCTGAACCACTCGCCGTTTTTCGTATCCAGCATATATTTCCTGATGAACTCCCAGCTTTTCAGCGACTTATCCAGAAACTGCTTTTCCTTCGTCAGCTGGTAGGCGTTCATAAACCCGACCATCGCTTCGGACATGACCCACCAGGAACGCTCGCGGTTGACGTGCCCCGTTTTCGGGTCGTATTCGTAGTTCATCCCGCCGTCGCTCTCCACGCCGGTGGCGGCTGCCCGGGCCATCCGGATGCAGACGTTCTTCACCTTTTTCAGCAAGGCCTCATCGTGCAGCACCTCGGCGGCTTCGGCCAGCAGCCAGGAAGCCTCGATGTCGTGCCCGTAGGAAACGGCCGTGCGCCGAATCTTCCAGTTGTCGTCCAGAAAAAGATGCATCCGGTAGGTTTTCGGGTCGATGATATGATTCAGGAAGACGTCGATCAGCCCCCGGATCTGCCGGTTCAGCCCCGGGTCCGGCCAGGCCCTGTATAAATTTGTAAAAGCCTCCAGGATGTGGAGATGGGTGTTCATGGTTTTGGTCTCCCCGTTCGCCCGGTTGCTCATGACGAAATCGTCGGTGGGCGACCAGTCGCGGGCGCGGGCGTCGATAAAACCGCCTTTGGCCGAATCCCAGGCGTGCCGGACCATGCGGTCGTAAATCTCCCGGGCGAACGCCAGGGCCGGTTCGTGTTTCGTGGCGCGGTAATACTCGCTGAGGCCGTAGATCGCAAACGACTGGCCGTATAGGTGTTTGACCGGCTGCAGGGGTTCGCCCTTGTAATCGACCAGCCAGTAGACACCGCCGTTTTGTTTATCCCGAAAAAACCGGTCGATGTACTTATAGGCGCGTTCGGCGTAGGTGAGGTATTCGTCGTGCTGCGTATGCCGGGCGGCAGCCGCAAACGTCCAGACAATGCGGCTGTTCAGGACGATGCCTTTGGGCGCGTCGGTTTTGGGGAAGTTTTTATAGTCGACCTGTCCGTAATACCCCCCGCCGACGGGATCGGGGCCGTATTTCTGCCAGTAGGCCAGAATATCTTTCAGTTCCTGACTAAGTTCCTGCCGGACGGTTCGGAGATCGGACATCGGGAGACAAGGGGTTTAGGAGTTAAGGGGTTGGGGCGTTTGGGGGTCGGGCGTTGGTTTTACCAGTTCAAGATACTTCCTAAACTTCTAATTCCCGCAACTCCCCCACTCCCAAACTCTTCAACAACTCAACTCCCCAACCCCTCAATTCTCAAACTCTCCAACTCAATTCCCGCTTTCGCTTCCACTGCGTGAACTGCTGTGGCCGCTGTGGCCGTGGCCTCCCCGTTCGTGTTCGAGTTCGGCTTTGGTTTTTTGGGTGTGGTCCTCGTCCGGGCCCTCCTTGGTCTTGTTCTGGTTGGACCGTTGACGCTCCATGTTGGGCTGTTCACCCGAGGTGTCGCGGGCTTCCACGTTCCGTCGGCGGTCCGAATTCGGCTGCTTGTCGTTTGAGCCGGGCTGATCAAAGGTTTTATTGTTTGCCATGACGTTGAGATATTTTGACGATAAGAATTTAACCGGGTAGGTGGAAAAATGTTCCGATAAGTACTTTTGCAGTCTATGCATACCAACTACTATTTTCTTCGTCGGCTGGCCCCCGCGCTGGCACCGAACCTGATGGGACTGAAACTGATGGAGTGTTTCAGTCAGGACCGCGACGAACTGGTACTGGTATTCGCCCAGGCAAAGGGAAAGATCAATTTTTACCGCCCTTTTTACATCAAAGCTACCCTGCGGCCCGATTTCTCGGGACTGTTTTTTCCCGAGACCGTCCAGCGCGCCCGTACCAACAGCGTCGACCTGTTCGAGGAACTCTACGACCGGGAGGTGACCGGAGCGCGGTCTTTTCTGAACGAACGCTGCCTCGGCATCACCCTCGAAGGCGGCTTTACGGTGGTTTTCAAGTTCTTCGGCAACCGCCCGAATCTGCTGGTCTTTTCGGAGGACGAGGTGACGGACGTATTCAACAACAAACTGGTCGGCGACAATAACCTCCGGCTTTCCGGTCTCGACCGGCCCCTCGATCAATCCCGGGAAGCGTTCGAACGCAGCAGTTTCGACCACCGGCGGCTCTTTCCGACCTTCGGGAAGGAGGTCAACGCCTGGCTCGACGGGCGGTTTACGGATGCTTTCGGAGCGGAGGAACCCGACGGTATGCGGAAGTGGGAAATTATTCAGGACACGCTCCGCCTGCTCGATGAGCCCCGGTATTATCTGACCACGTTCCAGCATAAACCGACCCTGGCCCTGATTCCGGTGGGCGAGGTCCGCCAGGAGTTTACCGAGCCGCTGGAAGCCTCCAACCGGTTTTTCTCGGCGTTCATGGGGCAGAACACCCTCGACCGCGAAAAAGGCGATGCGCTGCGGCTGCTGGAGAAGCGACTGAAACGGACCCGGGCCTACATCGAAACCAATCTTCAGCGCCTGATCGATTTCGATACGGAAGTCAGAAACGAGGAGATCGCCAACATCCTGATGGCGAACCTGCACCGGATTCCCGAGCGGGCCGAGTCCGTCGAACTGGAAGATTTTTACCGGAACAAACCGATCCGGATCAAACTTAAGACCGACCTGAGTCCGCAGAAGAACGCCGAGGGGTATTACCGCAAGGCCAAAAACGAGAAGATCGAAACCACCATTCTTCAGGAACAGCTCGACGCCCGCGAACGCGAACTGGAGCAGTTGAGCAAACAGACGGAAGAAATCCGGGCCATCGAGTCGCTGCGCGAATTGCGTAAATACCTGAAAGCGCATCCCGTCAAAGACGAAAAAGTCGCGCAGAGCGACAGCGCCCCTCTCTTCAAACAGGTCACCCACGAAGGTTTCGTGATCCTGGTGGGCCGGAACGCCAAGAACAACGACCTGCTCACCCAACAGTACGCTTACAAGGACGACCTCTGGCTGCACGCCCGTGACGTGGCGGGTTCGCACGTGATCATTAAATACCAGGCCGGGAAGAAATTTCCGAAACCGGTCATCGAACGGGCCGCCGAACTGGCCGCCTGGTATTCCAAACGCCGGACGGACACCCTCTGCCCGGTCATCGTCACCCCCAAAAAATTCGTCCGCAAACCCAAAGGGCTCGCCGAAGGGCAGGTGGTCGTCGAGAAGGAAGAAGTGGTGATGGTCGTGCCGCGGGGAGAATGACTCACTTCTTCTTTTCGTTCAGCTCGAACAGGTAGCCGTCCGGATCGGGGAAGTAGATCTGGGTGATGCCGTCGAACCGTACCTGCTTGTGGAACTGGATGTTATGCGCCTTGAGAAACTGTTCCGATTTGACAATGTCATCCACGAACAGAGCGAAATGGCTGCCGTCCTTGTCGTGGACGATGGGCGTGGTGCGGCCCGCAAGCAGGTGAATCTGCTGCCCGTTGCCCACGTTGAACCAGGCCCGAATGGCCTTCAGGTTGTCGGGTACCGGAATCGGCGTCAGCCCCATGATTTCGCGGTAAAACTTCGCACTGACCTGAATGTCCTTCACCTGGAGAGCCAGATGATTATGACCGGCGATGCCGAGCCTGTCCGGACCGTCCTGCGCAAACGCGCCGGAAATGGACATACAAAAGAGAAATGCCGCCGAAAGAAGGAGATTTTTCATCACGTTTTTTTGAATCGAACTATCTGACATTGTGCTGCGCGAATTACTTCGTGAGGATGACCGCTTTGGTCAACCGCCGGTCACCGGTGCTGAGCGAAACCAGATACCGCCCGGCCGCCAGTTGTCCCACGGTCCAGGATACGGTATGGCGTCCGGTAGTAAAAGACTGCTCGGGTAGGGAAGCTACTTCCTGTCCGGCCGGATTCAGCAGGCTCAGCCGTCCCGAAAAGGGTTGGGCCGCATCGATCCGGAGCGTCAGCCGGTCGCTGACGGGGTTGGGCGTTACCGTCAGCGCCGTAACCGCAACGGGATCATTCAGGCCGGTAACGACCTGGGTTACGTCCTGCACCTGTTTCAGAATCCGGTTCTCCGGGTCGATGACCAGTTCGGTGGGCCGGCCTTTCACCGCCAGCTCGAAGGTCTGGCTCTGGCGGTCGTTGAAGACCGTCAGAAGCGTGTCGCCCGCATCGGTTTTCACCTGAATCGGCAGCGGCATGGTAAAAAAAGCCGGGTTGGCAGTACCGGTGGTCTGGCTGATCGTGACCTGCACCCGGTATGGGGCGGAACCCGCAGCGGGCGAACTGCTCCAGGTGGCCCGGTAAGTCGGGTAGTTTTCGCCGTAAATCCACTCCTTGAAGAAGTAGTCCAGCGACTGGCCGTAGACCGTCGAGGCAATGGCCGCAAAGTCTTCGGTCGTGGCGGTTCCGTAGGCCAGGGGCGACGCCATGTAGGTCCGGAGAATCTCCCTGAATTTCTGATCGCCGACGACCCAGCGGAGCATATGCACCACCACCGACCCCTTGGAATACGTCCGATAGGAATCGAAAATGTTGTCGACATCGGTCAGGTCCCGTACATACAGGGACCCTTTGGCCCGCCGGGCGTCCGTCATTTCGGCAGCCATATAGGCCCGGTAAGCCGGTGTGCCGCCGATCGCTTCCTGATACAGCGCTTCGGCGTAGGAAGCGAAGCCCTCGTTCAGCCAGATGTGTTCCCAGGTCCGGCAGGTGATCTTGTCGCCGAACCACTGGTGGGCCAGTTCGTGGGCGATAATGCCGGTATTGAACCCGCCCATAGAACTGATCGTCTGGTGTTCCATGCCCCCTCCCCAGCCGAACTGCGCGTGACCGTATTTCTCCTTCAGGAACGGGTACGGCCCGAAATAGTCCGAGAAAAAGGTCAGCATATTGGTCGTCTGGCCGAGGGTCCGCCGGACATTTTCGGTCAGGGCCTCCGGATAAATGTAATGCGTCACCGGCATCGAATCGCCCTGGGCGGGTTTGTATACCTGCTCATAGAGGGCGTAGTTGCTCATGGCGACCGAAATCAGGTAGTTGGCGATGGGGTAGCGGTTTCGCCAGTGGTAGGTGCGTGTGGTGCTGTCGGGGTTGTCGAGAACCCGTTCGAGCCGCCCGTTGGATACCGAAACGAAGGTTCGGGGTGCCGTGATCCAGACATCGGACGAGTCGGCTTTGTCGGCCGGGGAGTCCTTGCACGGAAACCAGTCGCGGGCGCCGTAGGGTTCGCTCAGACTCCAG
Source organism: Larkinella soli (assembly GCF_003703975.1). Taxonomy (GTDB): domain Bacteria; phylum Bacteroidota; class Bacteroidia; order Cytophagales; family Spirosomataceae; genus Larkinella; species Larkinella soli. The sequence goes on from NZ_QTJY01000002.1 coordinate 755,584, forward strand.
ATCACCGGCTGGTTCTGCGAACCGTGGGTGGCGAAGGCGAAGCTGCCGAGCCCGGTGGACCCGGGGATGCCCTTGTAGTAGACCGTCACGGCCAGCCCCTGCCCTTTGGCAAGCGGCTGGGGCGTCTCGATCAGCAGCTGGTCCGGCTGCCGGGAGAAGGTCAGCTTCCGCCCTCCGGCAAGCACCGAATCGACCTGCATGGCGTCGGACAGGTCCAGGAAAAACCGGGTGAGGTTATCCGCGGCACTCTTCAGCCCCACCGTAACGGCCCCGCGCAGGAAGTTCGGCGTGTAGGTAATGTTCAGGTCGAGCTTGTAATAAGTGACGTCGATGCCGGCATCGCCCGGGTATTTGATTCGGGCGGCCGGATGGGCGGCCAGCCGGCCGAAATAGTTCAGGCGGGTGTGCCGGCAGGCGTCGGCGCCGGGGTGCAGGGTCTGGGCCTGTAAGGCGGCCACCGGCAGAAAGAAGGATAAAAAGACGAATCGAAGTAGGTGTGTTCTCATAGGTTATTCTTTTTCCAGGGCGTCTCCCGGCAGGGCTTTCGGGTCGGCGTTCAGGTGATCGTAGCGCCGGTTGATCTCGCTCAGTTTTTCCTGTTCCGATGCCGGCAGTTCGAACTTCCACCCCATCGAATCGGCCAGCTGAAACATCATGTACTGAATCTGATTGCTGGCAATACGGGGCAGGTCGCTCTGCATGGCCCGTTCCAGCATGGTCTGCTTGGCCTCGTCGAGCAGCCGGGTGTAATCCTCGCTGCGGAAATAATTCAGCAAACCGGGGTCAAGGTCGTAAAACTTATAGTCGGTATCGATGGACAGCACCTCCGGTTCGGGGAAGAACTCGACGACGAGCCGCTTCCGGCCCGGCTCCGGCCGACGAAACCGCACCTTGGTAAAATCGAACCCGACCAGCACCTTGGCCTTCGCAATGATTAACGCTTTTTTGGGATCGTTTATGAAATACAGAATCTTCTTATCGTCCTGGTAGCTCAGAATTTCGGAAAAGTATCCTTCGGCCATCACCACCTTGAACACCTTTTCGATCCGTTCCAGCAGGAGGACCGAATCCTGCCGGACGTCGGTGGTGGAGGCTTCTTTTCTACCCCGCCACCACGACGAAAAAGCCACTCCCCCGACCGCCCCCAGGATAAGCGTAACCAGCACCAGCAACGTATTCGATGATTCCATAAGGCCTTGGATAGTTGGCGAAAGGTACGGAGTTTTGCAACATTTAATTTTCAGGCATCCCGCTCTCTTTCCATTAACTCATGCCAAAGACTTTAGTTGTCGTCGCCGGGCCGACCGCCGTCGGAAAAACCGGCCTCTGCGTCCGGCTGGCCCAGGCCCTGGATACCGAGGTCGTCTCGGCGGACTCGCGCCAGCTCTACCGGGAACTGAACATCGGAACGGCCAAGCCCACGCCGGAGGAGATGCAGGGCGTCCGGCATCACTTCATCGACTCGCACCCCATCACCGAACCCGTCAGCGCCGGCCAATACGAGCGGGAAGCCCTCGAAGTCCTGAACGGGTTGTTTCACCGGAAAGACCGGGTGATCCTGTCGGGAGGAACCGGCCTGTATATCAATGCGGTATGTTTCGGTCTGGATGATGTTCCCCAGGCCCCGCCGGAACTGCGGGCGGCCCTGATGCAGCGGCTGGAAACCGAAGGACTCGGACCGCTTCAGGAGGAACTGAAACGACTCGACCCGGTTTATGCCGAAACGGCCGACCTCCAGAATTCGCAGCGCGTCGTCCGGGCGCTGGAAGTCACCCTGAGTTCGGGAAGGCCGTTTTCTTCTTTCCGAAAACGGGAAGCCGACTGGTCAGGGACGGCCCCACGGCCTTTCCAAGCCGTTTTCGTTGCCCTCGACCGCCCGCGGGAAGACCTCTACGACCGCATCGACCGGCGGATGGACGCCATGCTGGAACGGGGCCTCGTCGACGAAGTCCGCTCGCTTCGGCCCTTCCGCCGGCTGAATGCCCTTCAGACCGTCGGTTACCGGGAAGTGTTCGGCTTTCTGGACGGCGATTACGGCTACGAAGAGATGGTATTTCTGCTGAAACGCAATTCCCGTCGCTACGCCAAACGCCAGCTCACCTGGTTCCGGAACCAGGGCGATTACCGATGGTTCGGAGGAGATGATTTGGAGGGAGTGTTGACGTATTTAAAGGATCAATAAGGGGACTGGTGCAACCAGTCCCCTTATTGATCGATTCACTTCTTGCGTTCATTCTCCCGATAGGCCAGGAGGCCGCCGGTCAGATTCCGGACGTTGGAGAAGCCGTTCTGCTCCAAAAACATCTGGGCCCGGGCGCTGCGGGCTCCGGAACGGCACTGAATTATGAGTTCTTCCTCTTTGCGGTCTTCCAGTTCGTCGATGCGGTAGGGAAGCTCGCCCAGCGGGATGAGCTCACCGCCCAAGTTATCTTCCTCATACTCATATACTTCACGAACGTCGATCAGGTTCACCTGCTCGCCCTTGTCCAGGCGCTCCTTTAACTCTTGAACGGTAATATCCATGGTTCCGAAAGAATGAGGGCGCGGTCCAGCCCGGCCCGTTTATTTACTGATGATTAACTTCTGCGTAACGGTGCGTTTGCCGTCCGAAAGCCGGACCAGGTAAAAACCGTTGCCCAGCGAGCCGACGTCCAGTTGCCGCTGCCCTTCCGTGGGCTGAACGTTCAGCAGCGGTCGTCCGTTCAGGTCCAGCACTTCCACCCGGCGGAGGGCCGGGTGGTCCCACGTCAGGACGCCGGGGTTCGGATTCGGAAACACCCGCAGGGCACTCAGGGCCGCCGGTTCTTCTTCGATGCCGGTGATCGGTGCCGTATTCAGGCCGCCGATGATGGGCCGGAACATCGGCGCCCCGGTAACCCCGCCCGGCTCCCAGGAGGTGCCGAGGTTGACGAAGACCTGATTGCCGAAGGGGCTGTTCTTATCGAAGCCGACCGCCAGCAGACTCTCCTCGCTCAGCTGCGTCCAGCCGATGTAAAACGTATCCTTCACCGCCACCCCGTAATCGAATTTGAAATCGACGAAGCCGTTTCGGGTCTGCGGATACTTCAATACAAAAGACTGCTGGTACAAAAGGTTCCCCGGCCGGCCGCGATTGCTGCCGTAGACGCTCAGAACGAACGGCCGCCCCGTCAGATCGTTGCTGATCTGCACGAAGTTGATCCGCGCCCCGGACACGACATCCGGCACGTTCAGGATAAACCGCATTCCCGCCCGTCCCTGGCGCTGGTTCACGTTGAGGGCGGTTTCGGCGGTTCCGTCGTCATAGGCAAAATAATCGTCCAGCACCGTTACACCGGAAATACTGTCGTTCCGGCGCAGATTGACGCCCGGAATGCTCGGGTTCTGGTCGTCGGTAGTCAGCACGTCGAATGTATACCGCAGCACGGTCCGCTTCCCCGAAAAGTCGGCCGGTAACGGTTGCGGTTTGACCCTGCGGACCTGCGAACTGAGCGAACCGATATTTTCCGAAAGCGTCTGCTGATAATCCTGCACCTGCCGGCCCGACACCTCATCGCGGACCAGAAACCGGAAGGTAGTAAAGTTGAAGTTATTGAACAGGTTGACGATGTCCGTCCGGACGCTGTCGGCGGTTTCGGCGGCCGGGTTGGCCAGATACTGCTTCAGGGGCATGGCCGTATACCGTTTCAGGTAGGGCGTCACCGCCTGGCGGGTGGCGATGTCCTTGACGAACCGGTCTCCGGCCGAACGGCCGCGGTTCAGGTAGATGTAGTCGAGGTGCCAGCTGTCGAACGGCCCGGAAAGCCGCCCGAAGGCTTCGAACCGGAACCGGAATCCGGCATGCATGAACTCGGCCCGGTCGACGGCGACGAACGTCTGCACGAAGTTATTGTTCGTTTCGGCGCCCATTTCCTTCCAGACGGTTTTCCAGACGCCGGTGTTGTTCAGAAACTGAAGCCGGAGCGTGTCCGACTCGTCGGGCAGTTCGCCCAGCCCTTTCCGTTCCCAGTAGAAACTGAGGAAGACGGCGTCGGCGGCCGTGTAGCCCGACAGGTCGATGGGCAGTGACGTCAGGGTGTCGGTCGGGCCGACGGCGTTGGAGTTCGTAAAATCATAGGGCGCCCCGGTGGCTTTCAGGCCGTCGAAGGTCGCCACATTGACCGAGGGGTGATTGATCGGCAGGGTATTGTTGATGTACACGTTGCCGCCGGCCTGCCACAGGGTCGGGTCGGGCCGGCTGGTCACGGTCGAAAAATCGTCGAAAAAGGGAAGGGTCAGCGGCCGGCCGGTCTGGGCGGAAGCAGAAAACCACAGGCTCAGAAAGAGAGTCAGCAGGCCGGAAATGCGAAGAAGGGACTGTATGCCACCCGCCGGAAACCGGTATCCGGTTTTCGAAAACCAGCTGCCTGCACTGCCTGTTAGAGGTTGCTTCATTCTTACTTATTGGGAATCATCGTTTTCAACCGGCCCGACGATCCAGAGGTCGACAATGTCGCCTACCCGGATGGTGGCGCCCGGTTTGGCCGCCGGGTTCTGCCGCACTACCGTGCCGACCTCCTTCTCGGGGTCCTCCACCGGCAGAATGGTACCCACCTGCAGGTTGGCTCCCTTGAGGTAAATCTTGGCTTCGTCGAGCGGCATTCCTACAACGTTCGGAACGGCGAACGTAGTATTGCCCAGCCCGTCGCCGACGATCAGGTCGATCATCGACCCCTTGGCGATGGGCGTTCCGGGCAGGATTTCCTGGCCGTTGTAAATTTGTTTCAGCACCGTTCCCTGCGCCAGATCCGGAACGTACTTGAGCTTACCCAGCCGCAGGCCGTTGCTCGTCAGGGCATAATTGGCGCTGACGTAGGTCTGGTCGACCAGCTTGGGCATCGAGATCATGGGCGGGTTCGGGGTGGTAATGGAAATGTAAATTTTACGTCCTTCCTTTACCTTGATCCCCGGTTTCGGATACTGGGACTGCACGGTGAGCGGCTCGGCCCCGGCTACATAGGTGCAGTCGCTCACCTCAAACCGCAGGTCGTGGTCGTCCAGAAAATCCGCCAGTTCGGCGGTCGTCATCCGGCTCAGATCCGGAACCGTTATAGTTTTGCCGTGATTGGTGGTGAAAGGAAGCCAGAGGAAGAAAAAGGCCAGAAAAAGAACGGCGATCAAACTGATGATGATACCAATATGAATGAGCAGGTCAGTCGTGCTGCGCGTGCCTATTTTTGCCATGAAATCAAGAAGTTGGCTCTTTATGAATCTGCAAAATTAGCGGATTGAAGACGGCTTACCGATACAGCGCCACCATTTTTTTTATGTATTTCCCGACCACGTCGAATTCCAGATTGACGAGGTCGCCTGTCCGGAGGTTCCGAAACGTGGTATGTTCGTAGGTATAGGGAATGATGGTGACCCGGAACGAGTCGGCTTCGGAGTTAAAAACGGTCAAACTGACGCCATTGATACAAATGGAGCCTTTCTCCACCGTAATATTATTTAAACCGGGGTCATACTGAAAGTCGAACAGCCAGCTTCCGTTCCGGTCGGCGATGCCGGTCACGAGGCCGGTCTGGTCCACGTGGCCCTGCACAATGTGGCCGTCGAAGCGGCCGTTGGCGGGCATACACCGCTCCAGATTGACGACATCCCCGATTTTCAGTTGGTGGAGGTTGGTTTTTTTCAGCGTCTCATCAACGGCGGTTACGGTATACGTTTCACCCGCCACCTCCGTTACCGTCAGGCACACGCCGTTGTGGCTCAGGCTCTGGTCGACTTTCAGTTCGGGGGCCATGCGGGATTGCAGGCGAAACGTCACGTTGGTGCCCTCGGGGATGCGGTCGACGACCTGGCCGGTGGCTTCGATAATTCCGGTAAACATAACTGGGGTTGCTGGTCAGCGTTCAAAGACGATAAACAACGAACTGCCGAAAGGCGTTCGGGGCAGCAGCTTTTCTTCCAGCCGAACCAGCCGATAGAGCGTTTCGTTGATAAAACTTCCCGGAAAATACACATCGGAAGCCGGTTTTTCCGGGGATTGCAGCCCCACCCGCAACTGCACCTTCTGCCACCAGCGGGCGGCCAGAATCAGGGGCGAAAGGACGAGGCTCCAGTAGGTCGACGATTCGAGACGAAGGCCGGCCGCCGGGGCCCACCGTTCGAAATCCGCCCGGACAAACCGCCGGAGGACGCCCACCGCCCGGTCGTGGGAGCCGCGAAAAAGGTCGAAAGCGTTGTTGTTGGAAATAATTATGCCCGACGGGCCGATCCGGCGACCCAAGGCCGCCAGCAGGTGCTGAAGGTTCGGGTCATGAAAATAACAGAACACGTCGTTACAGATCACGGCGTCGAACTGCACCCCCGGCTGAAAATCGTCCAGCCGGTTCAGATCGATCAGCGGAACGTTCAGGCCCCGACGGCGGGCCAGCCGCACGGCATCTTCCGACCCGTCGACCCCCGTCAGGTCGGTGTACCCGTGCTCCTGAAGAAAAACGAGCATCCCGCCTGCTCCGCAGCCGGCATCCAGAATGCGGATGTCGGTGCGGTGGCCGAACCGACGGCGAAGTTCGGCGAGTACTTTCCCATGCAGAATCCGGTACCACCACAGCCGTTGCTCCAGCAGGAACATCTTTTCGTATTCTTCACTGAGTCCAATCATCGGTCAACGGTTCGGCCTGCCGGCTGAGCACTTCTTTTTTAACGACATAGGGCGGCAGCCCGCTCTGGGTCAGAAACAGTTTGCCGAGGTATTCACTCATGATGCCGAGAAAGCTGCCCAGGAAGCCCGTGCAGAGCAGAAGCAGGCAGGCCAGCAGTTGCCCAACCGAAACCGCCCACCACCCGGCGAACCCGGCCAGCGCCAGCGCCAGCCCGGACCCCAGCCCCAGCGCCAGCAGTCCGAAACCGGCCGCCGTGAACACCCGCAGCGGCAGGGGCGAATAGCCGACCAGCACGTTGATGAACAGGGACAGGAGTTTGGAGAGCGTGTAGTTGGACGTTCCCTCCGCCCGGGGCTGGTGCGATACCTCCACGGCCCCGACATTCCGCGTAACCCGGAAAATCAGCCCGTCGATGTAGGGGTACGGCCCCCGGTATCGGATGATTTCCCCGACCACATCCCGCCGGATCAGCTTGAAGCTGGAGAGATAAAGACCCTTCGGTTTGCCGAGCAGCCGGGTTGCCAGGGCGTTGGTCAGGCGGCTGCCGAGGTTCCGGAACCAGTGATGCCGTTTGTTCCGATAGTAGCTGTAAACCACTTCATACCGTCCTGCTTCCGCCGTCCGGACCAGCTTCCGGATTTCTTCGGGCGGGTTCTGGAAGTCGTCGTCGATGATCACCGCGTATTTTCCCCGGACGTAGTTCAGCCCGCACAGCACGGCGTTGAATTCGCCGAAATTTTTCCGGAGCGAGACGAAGGTTACATTGCCGTACTGCTCCGCCAGCCTCAGACCGACGGCCTCGGAGCGATCCCGGCTGCCGTCGTTAACCAGAATCACCTCGAAGGGAATCGCTGCCAGGGCGGTCTGGAGACGGTCCACCAGCGAGGCCAGGGTGTTTTCGCTGTTGTATACCGGAATGACGATGGAAAGCAAGGCCGTAGGGACTTAAGTGGTCGGAAAAGCATTCAGAGCGTCGATGATCCGGTCGACCTCCCCGTCGCGGAGGGCGGTATTCAGGGGGAGGCTGAACACTTCCCGGTGGATGCGTTCCGTCACCGGCAGGGAAAGATCACGCCAGTCGGCATACGCCTTCTGGTGGTGGGCCGGCACCGGATAATGAACGGCCGTCTGAATCCCCTTCTCACTCAGGTAATCCATGAGCCGTTCGCGATCCGCATGACGAACCACGAAGAGATGCCAGGCGTCCGATTCGAGCGTGTCGGCGGGCGGGAGGCTCAGGTCCGGGTGGGTGATTTCATTCAGATACCGGCGGGCCAGCTGCCTCCGGCGGTCGTTCTCGGCATCGACGAAGGGAAGTTTTTCGGCGAGGATGGCCGCCTGCATCTCATCCAGGCGGCTGTTCACTCCGATATAGTCGTTGACGTACTTGCGGCCCGAACCGTAATTGCGGAGGTATTCGATCCGGCGGGCCAGTTCGGGGTCGCTGGTCGTTACGGCACCGCCGTCCCCCAAAGCGCCCAGGTTTTTGCTCGGATAAAAGCTGAAACCGGCCGCATCGCCCAGATTTCCGGCCCTGCGCCCTTTGAATGATGCGCCATGGGCCTGGGCCGCATCCTCGATCACCTTCAGGCCGCATTCGGCGGCAACGGCACCGATGGCCTCCGCATCGCAGCATTTTCCGTACAGGTGAACGCACAGGATGGCCCGGGTCCGGTCCGTCACCGCCGTCCGGATGCGGGCCGGGTCGATGAGGTACGTCCGCAGGTCCGGCTCGACCAGCACCGGTTTCAGGCCGGCGTTGGAAATGGCCAGGATGGACGCGATGTAGGTGTTGGCCGGAACGATGATCTCACTTCCGGCCGGAAACTCCCAGGCCCTGAGAATGAGCGTGAGGGCATCGAGGCCATTGGCCACGCCGAGGCAATGGCGGGTTCCGCAGTAGGCGGCAAACCGTTCCTCGAACGACCGGAGTTCCTTTCCAAGAATATACCATCCCGACTGAACCACTCGCCCGACCGCCCGGTGGATGCGCTCCAGATGAGGCTCATTGACCCGGTGCAGGTCCAGGAAGGCAATGGCCGCAGCTTTGTCTGCCGCCGTCATACCGCTACCGTTTCGTATTTCTCGTAGATATAATCGGCTTTGTCGTAATATTCGTTGGAAAGAACAAGCAATATTGCTCCTTTTGTAAATTGATCCATGGTGTGCCAGTCTTTCGGTTCTACGATCAGGCACTTCCGGGGATTGTCCAGGACGTAATATTGTTCGGTGTTTCCGTCGTTGATGTACACCCGGCAACTGCCGTTCAGGCAGACCAGCGCGTGAGCGGCCTTATAATGCCGATGGCCCGCCCTAAGGGAGTTTTCGGCTTCATAGATGAAGAAAACTCGTTTGATAGGACCGGGCAGTATCTTTTCAAATACCGTCAGATTGCCGGTATCTGAACCGAAAGTACTTAGTTCAAGAAGTCGAGCCATGTAAGTGCCGTAGGTAAGGGAATAGGGTGGAAAAATACGGATAAATTTTGTAAAATTTATCCGCCTGAAAATTTTTACATCCGGACCAAAATCGTGGCTCAGACCGGCTGGACACGAAAGGGACCTTAGAATCAAGTGGATAAAAAACTGTACAAAACCATATTCTCCTTTTCCTTAAAGCAAGACTTCCGGGATGATTTACTGAGTATTTTTTCATTATACCGCTATGTTTCGTAACCGCTTTTTTATGGTCGGGCTGTTCATGGTTGCTCTGGCGATCATCTACTTCTCCTTTTTCGATTCCGGCAATACCGCCGTTCCCGAGACGGTCGACCCGGAAAGTTACCGCCGGCAGATGGCCGAAAAACGCAAAAAGAAGGACGAGTTTTTCCGAACCGGCAGCGAATCCCCCTTTCCCGACAAGGCCGCCGTCAAAGACCTGATTTACTTTAACCCCGACCCCGCCTGGCGGGTGACGGCCCGCCTGGAACCGTTTGCCGACAAGACTCAGAAACTGGTCGTACCGTTGACCGACGGCAGTGAAGAGGTGTATGAAAAATTTGCGCACGCGGTTTTCAGCCTCGACGGCCAGGCCTGCCGCCTGCTGGTCCTGAAACACGACAAGACGCTCTCCATCCTGTTCAAGGACGCCACCAACGGCCGGGAGACCTACGGCGGGGGCCGCTACATCGACCTGGAAGTGGATGATGCACAGGACAATCGGCTGGTCATCGATTTCAACGAAGCCTACAACCCCTACTGCGCCTACAACCACGAGTATGCCTGCCCCCTCCCACCGGCGGAAAACAAGCTGACGGTCGCCGTTCGGGCGGGCGAAAAGTACCGGGAACCGTAGGGCGTACCGGCCACGATCTGCTGAGACTGCCAACTATTTCTCTTATCTTTGCAATCCATTTTCAGTTGAAGTATGAAGATTTCCTATCAGTGGCTTAATCAGTTGATTACCCTGCCCGAAGCCCCGGAAGAGGTCGGAAAGATCCTGACCGGCACGGGGCTGGAGGTGGAGGGAATTTCCAGAATAGAAACGATTCCGGGCGGTCTGGAGGGGGTGGTCATCGGCGAAGTGCTCACCTGTGAAAAGCATCCGGATGCCGATAAACTTAGTCTGACGACCGTCGATGCAGGCCAGGAAGCGCCCCTGTCGATCGTCTGCGGAGCGCCGAATGTCCGCGCCGGTCAGAAAGTGGTGGTCGCGCTGGTGGGGGCCACCCTGCACCCGACGAGCGGAGAGTCTTTCGTCATCAAAAAAGCTAAAATCCGGGGGGCGGCTTCCGAAGGTATGATCTGCGCCGAGGATGAAATCGGGCTGGGGACTTCCCACGCCGGCGTCATGGTGCTGGATACCGACCTGCCCAACGGCACCCCGGCCGTGAAATATTTCGGGCTGGAAGCCGATTACCAGATCGAGATCGGTCTGACGCCCAACCGGGCCGATGCGGCTTCGCACCTCGGCGTTGCCCGGGACCTGAAGGCGGTGCTGAACCGCCCGGTCCAGTGGCCTTCCCTGGAGGCTTTCCGGGTCGATAACCGGAATCTGCCGATCGGGGTGGTGGTGGAAAACCCGGAAGCCGCGCCCCGCTATACCGGTCTGACCATCGACGGACTGACGGTCGGCGAATCGCCCGACTGGCTGAAACGGCGGCTGAGGGCCATCGGCCTGAACCCGATCAACAACGTGGTGGACGTCACTAATTACGTCCTGCACGAACTCGGTCAGCCCCTGCACGCTTTCGACGCCGACTGGATTACGGGCGAAACGGTCGTGGTGCGGACGGTTGCGGAAGGAACGCCCTTCGTGACCCTCGACGGGGTCGAACGTAAACTCGCGGCCACGGATCTGATGATCTGCAATGCCGAAGAACCCATGTGCATCGGCGGAGTGTTCGGCGGGGCCAGTTCCGGCGTCACCAGGCAGACCACCCGTATTTTTCTGGAATCGGCCTGCTTCAACCCCGCCTGGATTCGCCGGACGGCGCAGCATCACGGTCTGAAAACCGATGCCTCCTTCCGGTTCGAGCGCGGCACGGACCCCAACCTGCCGGTGGTCGCCCTGAAACGGGCCGCCCTGCTGATTCAGGAAGTGGCCGGCGGCACGGTCAGTTCGGACATCGTCGATCTTTATCCGGACCCGATCGGCGACCGCAGCGTTCCGGTTCGGTATAAGAATGTGGACCGGCTGATCGGTATCCGTATCGAACGGGCGGAGATCACCCGGATTCTGGAAAGCCTGGACATCCGGGTTTCGGACGCGACCGACGACGGCTTTACGGCCCTGGTTCCGCCCTATCGGGTCGATGTGGAACGGGAGGCCGACGTAATCGAGGAAATCCTCCGGATTTACGGACTCGACAATGTCCCCCTCTCCGACCATCTGGCCTCGGACTTTCTTTCCGAATTTCCGGAAACCGATCCCGACCGGTTGCAGGAGCGGGTCAGTCAGCTGCTGGCCGCGGGCGGATTCTTCGAGACCCTGACCAACTCGCTGACGCGCCCGGCCTACCATGAGGCCATCCGCCCGACGCTCCCGAACGCGGACGTTCAGTTGCTGAACCCGCTGAGCGAGGAGTTGTCGGTGATGCGGCAGACGCTGTTGTTCTCGGGTCTGGAAACGCTGGTCTACAACCTGAACCGCCGGCAGAAAGACCTGAAGATTTTCGAGTTCGGCAAGTCGTACGGCCGGCAGGGCGAACGGTTCATCGAACGGCGGCATCTGGGTCTCTGGATGACGGGGAACGTACAGTCGGAAAGCTGGTTTGGAAAAAGCGAGCCGGTTACTTACCACGACCTGGCCGGGGCGGTGCAGCGGATCCTGACTTCAATGCGGGTGAAACCGACTGAGAGCCAGCCGGCTGACCCGGCCTTATTCCAGTATGGCTTAATCCTGTCGGTGAATAAGAAGCCGGTGGTGACGCTCGGGCTCGTCAGACGGAATCTGGCCCGACTGGTGGAACTGAAACAGCCGGTCTTCTTTGCCGACTTCGACTGGCAGTATCTGCTCCGGCTTTACAACGGCAAGGTAGAATTTGCGGAAGTGCCGCGGTTCCCCGAGGTGCGTCGCGATCTGTCGCTGGTGCTGGACCGTACCGTCAGCTACGAGCAGATCAGCCGGCTGGCCTACCAGACCGAGCGAAAACTACTGCGCGATCTGAACGTGTTCGACGTGTATGAAGGAGAAAATCTGGGCGCGGGTAAAAAATCCTACTCCGTAAGTTTTACCTTGCAGGACCCCGGCCAGACGCTCAACGACACGGTGATCGACAAAACGATGAACCGGCTCATGTCGGCTTTCGAGCGCGAGCTGGGGGCGGTTATCCGCAAGTGACAGAAAAAGGTAACGGCTGAAGGCCTGTTCCTTACCGGTTAATCAAAAGATCCATGAACAACGCATCGCCGTTATTCCTGCAGTTGGACACCCTCGAAAAGAAGGTGACCCGGTTGGTCGATGCGATCAATGCGGCCCGGCAGCGTATTCGGGATCTTGAAATCGAAAAAAACGCCCTCGAAAGGGAGAAAGCCGGCCTCGCCGATCAGGTTGCCAAACAACAGAATCAGATCCGGCAACTGGAGAAAATAGCCGCCAATTCCTCGAAGGGGTTTTCTAAGTCAACTAATTTTGCTAAGATTGTAAACAACAATCGCAATGACGCAGAGGCTACTGCCGAATTGAAGCAACAGCTCACGGCCTACATCGACGAACTGGATCGGTGTATCGCCTATTTGAGTGACTTGTCATAAATACCCGCCGACCACCGGAAACGCCTTTGAAAGCGAACGGGAGTCGGTTAGACAAGCTGTACGGATGGAAGAGTTTTTGTCCATACATATCCGAATTGCAGGCCGGAACTACCCGGTTACCGTTCATCCTGACCAGGAGGCAGTAACCCGGGACGCAGGTCGTTTCGTGAACGAACGACTACAGGAAGAGCAAAAAAGGAAGAAAAAACGGGACGATCAGGACATTCTGGCGGAAACCGCCGTTCTGAGTACCGTAGGATTGCTGACCGAACGCAACGAGAAAAGGGCCTTGCAGGAGAAGTTGACGCAACGGATTACTCGTTTGCACGAACTGATCGACTCAGTGCTGACGACCTGAAACCGGACCGTCGGCTGATTCGTTTATCACCTTCCCCCGTACATTGTTCCGACCCATCCGAGGTCGGAGTGCTTCATTTTCCGGCCAGGTAGAGTCTGTGGGTAACTATATGTTTCACACAAACGTCTACGGACATGGAAATTAATTTCTGGGTAATGCTCCTGTCGGACCTGATCGCCGTGGCGGTTGGGATCTACATCGGCAGGAAGCTCCTAAGCCGCCTGTTTTCCCAACGTGAAAGGGATGCAGAACTGAGAGCGGCCGAAATCATTAAAAACGCCGAGCAAACGGCTGAAAATATTAAAAAAGACCGCATTCTTGAAGCGAAAGAAAAGTACCTTAAACTGAAGGCCGAATTTGAAGAGGATACCAACCGAAAGAAGAACATCCTGATTACCAACGAGAACAAGCTTAAACAGCGGGAACAGCAACTCCAGCAGCAGGCCGACCAGTATAAACGCCGGGAATCCGAACTCGATCAACAGAAGCAGCAGCTGCACCAGCAGCAGGAAACGCTCAATAAACGCCGGGAAGAAGCCGAGCGGATGCACCTGCAGCAGGTGGAAGCGCTGGAGAAAATTGCCGGTCTGACCGCTGAACAGGCCCGCGAACAGCTGGTCGACGCCCTGAAGGCCGAAGCCGAATCCCGGGCCTCCTCCTACGTCAAGGGCATCGTCGAAGAAGCCAAACTGACCGCCACCAAAGAAGCGAAGAAGGTCGTCATCGAAACCATCCAGCGGACGGCCACCGAACACGCCATCGAAAACTGCGTTTCGGTATTTAATATCGAAAGCGACGACATCAAGGGGAAAGTGATCGGCCGCGAGGGCCGCAACATCCGGGCGCTCGAAGCCGCCACGGGGGTTGAAATCATCGTCGACGACACGCCGGAAGCCATCATCATTTCCGGGTTCGATCCCGTCCGGCGCGAAATTGCCCGGCTGTCGCTGCACCGGCTGGTTCAGGACGGCCGGATTCACCCCGCCCGGATCGAGGAAATCGTGGCCAAAACCCGGAAGAACATTGAAGACGAGATCGTCGAAATCGGCGAACGCACCGTCATCGACCTGGGCATCCATGGGCTCCACCCCGAACTGATCAAAATGATCGGCCGGATGCGGTTCCGCTCCAGCTACGGCCAGAACCTGCTGCAGCACTCCCGCGAGGTCGCCAAACTCTGCGCCACCATGGCCGCCGAACTCGGCCTGAACGCCAAACTGGCCAAACGCGCCGGCCTGCTGCACGACATCGGAAAAGTATGGCCCGAAGAGGCTGAACTACCGCACGCCATCCTGGGCATGGAACTGGCGAAGAAGTACAAGGAACACCCGGAAGTCTGCAACGCCATCGGCGCCCACCACGACGAGATCGAGATGACCACCCTCATCTCCCCCATCGTGCAGGTCTGCGACGCCGTTTCCGGTTCGCGCCCGGGCGCCCGTCGTGAAATGATGGAGTCCTACATCAAGCGGCTGAAAGAACTGGAAGAACTGGCGATGAACTTCCAGGGCGTCACCAAATGCTACGCCATCCAGGCGGGCCGCGAACTGCGGGTCATGGTCGATGCCGACAACGTCACCGACGAAAAAGCCAACACGCTCTCGTTTGATATTTCCCAGAAAATCGAGAAGGAGATGCAGTATCCCGGCCAGATCAAAGTGACCGTAATCCGGGAGATGCGCTCCGTTGCGTACGCGAAATAAGTTTAGGAGTTAAAGAGTGGAGGGGTTGGGGAGTTAGCTCTGCATAGCAAAGCCGACTCCCCAACCCCTCCACTCTTTAACTCCCCAACTCTCAAACCCCTTTTACCGGAAACCGCAGGGTAGGCACACTGACCGGTAAGGGGGCGGTCGGTAATACGGCTTCGTATTTGAGGCTGTCGGGCAGGATTTTGACGTCTAAGCCCAGTTGCTGCTTCAGGTTCGCCCAGTTGTTTTTCCCGTCCTGATACGCCGGATTGACCATCATCGACAGGTTGTAGTAATAGGAAGCAAGGTGATACCGGCGCTCATTCTGAAAGATGACGCCGAGGTTGTTGTAGGCCGGCGCGTAGTTCGAAGAGGCCCGGATGGCCTGTTTGTAGTAATATACGGCTGAATCGCGGTTCGGGATCAGCTTCTGATAGGAATAGGCGATGGAGAAAAAAGCCTCGCCAAAGCCGGGATAAATCTCCGTCGACCGCCGGAGGTGATAAATGACCTTATTGAAATACTCCCGTTTTCGGGCCGGGTTCTTTTCTCCCGCGCATTTGGTGATCCACTCGTTGGCCACGTGACGGTGTACCTGGCAGCTGTTGGAGGCATATTCCAGCCCGCTGTTGAACAGGGTAAAATTGTCTTTCCAGTCGCCGTTGCGCGAGAGGGTCCGGAAGCTGAACAAACCGGCCACGACCAGACAGACACCCGCCAGCACGCCATACCTCCGAAGTGCCGGAGCGGTTTCGGGCAGTTTCAGGCGGTTTAACAAAAGAAGATCCAGACCCGCCACGGCGGCCGTCACGAAGCCCAGGACCGGTGAATACAGGAACCGTTCGGCCAGAATGCCGCCCCGGAAGGCCACGAAGCCCAGGCCCGGTGCCATGGTGATGAACATCCAGACCAACCCGAAACCCCAGAGGGTTCGCGCCCAAAAGCCCCGCCAGGCCAGCCAGGCTAACCCGCCGAACGAGAGCAAACCCACCCACGTCAGCCCGTCGTTCGGACGGCCCGACGGAATGACGTTGTAGGAGTAATCATACGACAGATGCACCGGGAACACCAGCAGCCGGAGGTAGTGGGCGAAGAATTTGAAGGTCGTAAGAAACCGGGTGTTCTCCAGCGCATAGGGATAGTTGGCCCAGTCTACCGGAGGGTTGCCGCTGAGGGTGCCGATCATGACTTTTTTCTGCCAGAAGAACAGGGCCGTTACGATCAGATAGGGCCAGATGCTGAGCACCGAGGGCCAGAACTTCCTCTGAGCGAAAGTATACGACATGATCACGATCAGGCCCAGCCCTACCAGCGACGACTCCTTGGAAAGAAAGGTCAGATACATCCAGAAGGCCGAAAAGACGACCCAGCCCGCCCGCCGGGTTTCCAGATACTTCCAGTAGGTCAGCAGCACGAGACTCATAAACAGGAAACTCAGCATCTCATCGCGGCTTTTGATGTTGGCCACCACCTCGGTATGAATCGGATGAGCCACGAAAAGGAGGGCGATGAGCGTGGTCAGAACCGTCCGGCCCGGAAGCCACTTCTGGAGGAGAAGGACCAGAAAGAAGCCGGTCAGGCCATACAGTCCGGCATTGATGAGGTGGCTGATCTGCGGGTCGGCGTTGAAAAACTCCTTTTCCAGGGCGAACGTGATGAGAGCCAGCGGCCGGTAGTATCCGAGGGAAATGTTGCTGAAATGCCAGAATTCGGTCTTCAGCAGGTCGGGAATGCCTTCGATCCCTTTCTGGACGAACAGGTTCTGGGTGATGGCGGCAATATCGTCGAGCGCCAGGCCGTGGTGGAGGGTATTGGCATACAGGCCGCAGGCAACCATCCCGACGATCAGGGCCCAGAGCGGATGTAACGGCCGGGGGCTAAGCGGAGCAGACTCTGCCGGCCGCGGTTTCGGCGCCGGCGTCCCGGAACGAACCAAAGAAGCGCCCGGACGACTGCCCGGAACCAGTTGGGAGTGGCTGCCGGCCAGGGAACGGGCCACCGGTCTCTGTACCGTTGAAGATTGCTTTTTCTTTGACATACCAACAAGCGAGCAATTTTTATGCAAGTTTATATTTGCTTCGTAAAACAATCGTCACTTCCGACTCATTTTTTCAAAAACGGCAAAATCCCGCCGGTTACAGGCCCCCGAACCGGGTAGCCGATAAAGTAATAATCTGTATTGCGTTCAATCTTTTTTCTTATTTTTCCAATTCATTTCCGTTCGGCCTTCTTCCGAAGGAACAAATACCCTTTGTATATGGCATCCGCATTTCTGGGCCTGCGCACGGTAATCTACGCGGCCCCCGATCTGGTTTACGCTAAGTCCTGGTACTCTACCATATTGGGGATCAAGCCATATTTCGACGAATCGTTCTATGTCGGCTTTTCGGTCGGGGGGTACGAACTGGGGCTGGACCCCACCACCCCGCCGGTCGACGGAAGTACCATTACTTACTGGGGTGTGCCGAACATCGAAAAAGCCTGGGAGCACCTGATGAGCCACGGCGCCAGTGTCCATTCCGGGATTGAGGAGGTGGGCGGTGACATCAAGGTCGCCAGCGTCAAAGACCCTTTCGGAAATGTACTGGGCATTATCGAAAATCCTCATTTTACCGCCGAATAGCGCCGGTTCCCCATGAACGCCCTTGACCGCCAGCGGCAGATCTATCTGGAGGGCGCTTCCGGGCGGCTTCCGCGCATACCGGTCGATGCGGACCGGCTCGAACAGGCGGCCCGTGCCCGGATGAGCCAGCAGGCCGCGGCCTACGTCATCGGCGGAGCCGGGCGGGGCGCCACCATCGACCGCAACCGGGCGGCCTTCGACCCGTTTCCGATCGTTCCTCGAATGCTGCGGGACGTCTCCGGACGTGATCTCCGCATCAGCCTGTTCAGCAGGACCTTACCGGCTCCCCTCCTGCTGGCCCCCATCGGCGTCCTGGAAATGGCGCATCCGGAGGCCGATACCGCCGTCGGCCGGGCCGCAGCGAACCTGGGTATTCCCTTCATCTTTTCCAATCAGGCTTCGGTTCCGATGGAACAGGTGGCGGCCGTCATGGCCGACGCTCCCCGCTGGTTTCAGCTGTACTGGAGCAAATCCGATGAACTGATCGCCAGCTTCGTCGGTCGGGCCGAAACCTGTGGCTGCGAGGCCATCGTCCTGACGCTCGACACTACACTGCTGGGCTGGCGAACCCAGGACCTCGACCTGGCCCACCTCCCGTTCCTGCGCGGCATGGGCATCGCCCAATATACCAGCGACCCGGTTTTTCAGCGCCTGCTCGACGAGCCTGACCCCGGTCCGATGCCCAGACGAATCATTACTACCGATGCCATCCGGACGCTGATACAGTCGACCCGGCGCTACCCCGGCCCCGGTTTTTTCGGGAAGCTGCG
This sequence comes from Larkinella soli, assembly GCF_003703975.1. Classification (GTDB taxonomy): domain Bacteria; phylum Bacteroidota; class Bacteroidia; order Cytophagales; family Spirosomataceae; genus Larkinella; species Larkinella soli. Next base: position 773,843 of record NZ_QTJY01000002.1, read on the forward strand.
CTCCGGGCGCCCCCTGGCGGCCGTCCGGAAGTTCGTCAACATCTACTCCAACCCGGCTTTGACCTGGGATCACCTCTCCTACCTTCGGAATCTGACCCGGCTTCCGATCCTCCTGAAAGGCATCCTGCACCCGGACGACGCCCGGAAAGCCCTGGATTACGGCATGGACGGCCTGATTGTCTCCAACCACGGCGGCCGGCAGGTCGACGGAGCGATCAGTACGCTGGAGGCTCTGCCTGGGGTGGTGAAAGCCGTCGGCGGGCGGGTTCCTGTTCTGCTCGACGGCGGGGTGCGCGGGGGTGCCGATGCGTTCAAGGCGCTGGCGCTGGGCGCGACGGCCGTGTGCTTGGGCCGTCCTTACGTCTATGGGCTGGCGCTGGCCGGCGCTGCGGGGGTCCGGGAGGTGCTGCTCAATTTTCTGGCCGATTTCGAGCTGACGATGGCACTGGCCGGATGCCGCTCGGTGGCCGAAATTTCGGAAACCTGCCTCTATAAACGCTGAAAAGGCGCCCTCCACAGAAAGCGCCTTTCCCTATTGTCCCGAAAGCCGGTTAAAGCTGCGGAATTCGCAGCACCTGACCCGGATAGATCAGATCCGGATCTTTCAGCATCGGTTTGTTGGCTTCGAAGATAACGCCGTATTTCATAGGATCGCCGTATACTTTCTTGGCGATGGCCGACAGCGAATCGCCCTCTTCGACGGTATGGAACTTTCCTTCCGGTTCGGGCTGATCAACCTGCAGGCGGTTATCGACCTGGTGAACGCCCTCCACGTTCCCGACGGCCAGCGCCAGCTTTTCGGCATCTTCCTGCCGGGCCACCTCTCCTTCGAGTACCACCGTGTCGCCGGCGGTCTTGACCGTCAGCTTTTTGTAAGCCAGGCCAAGCTGCTTGACGTGATTGAGCAGTGCACTGGCTTTCAGAGGTTCCACCTCGGCGGCTTTGGCCGGTTCGGCGGCCGGTGCCTCGTGCTCCTTACCAAATACTTTTTCGCCAACTCCTTTGAAGAAACTAAGCAGTCCCATTTGATTTTGTGTTTTAGTGAACAATTGAATCAGGGTTTCCCTACAACAACAACACAGCATCCGAACTGTTTCGGTACCGGGCCGTGAAGCGGTATGAATCTGTTTAGACGGCCTCCTTCGTCGGAAGTAATCCGCTTCACGTTAAAATAATGGCGATCCTGTTCCCAGCTTGGCCGAGTTTTACGTTCTTGTGAAAGATATTCAATGCTGAACTACGTCTGACTGTAACTTCGACTCCGCACATGAGACATTTCCGGATGGCCTGGATCGCTCTTTTTTCCACTACGGCGGCTCTGGCCCAGCAGCCCGCAGAACTGGGCATCCGGGCGGGCGCCACCTTCACCCATGGTTTCACGGCGCTGCCGGCCCGGCCGGTTTCCGCCGGAGTGGAGATTCCCCGCATCCGGAATTCGAACGATGGAATCGGCGTCGGCTACGTCGCCGGAATCTGGGCGCGCAAACCGTTCCGGTCCTTTTTTCTTCAGGCAGGCGTCGAGTATCAGTCGGTAGTGCTGAAACAAACCGCATCCATCGCCCGGACGGACGTGCTGGCGGCCTCATCATTCAACGTGGAGGTTCCGGCCCTGATTCAGCCGGGGCAATTGTTCGCGTCCCTGAATGTAGCGACCGAATCGACCCTGAACTCGGTCAATGTGCCGCTTCATATCGGCAAAACCTGGAAGGAGGGCCGGTTCCGGATCTACGCGGGACCCAGTCTGATGTTTTCCGTCCAGTCGTCGGCCGACCGGACGGTCACGGGCCGGATCGAACCCGGCCGGGTCGGGCCGAACGGCAGCATCCCCTTTCCGGGCGGACCCATCGACCGGGCGGATAAAGTGGACCTGCTCGACCGGAAAGAAGCCGGGCCGCTTCAGATCAAAAAGTTCAATTTTTCGGCCGAAGGGGGCGTCGGCCTGACATTGCTCAACCGGCTGGAAGCCGACCTGCGGTATACCCTGCCCGTCGGAGGAATATTCAACGACAGCGGCATTACGGGGTTCATCGGGTTTGCCGCCCTTTCGCTCAGCTACCGGCTGGCCGGATTCTAAATCAGAGAAATGCCTGCCCTACCTCTTCCAGAAGGTCGATCACCGGCACCACCGTGCGGCCTTTTTCGGTAAGGGTATATTCTACCCTCGGCGGTATTTCACCGTAGGATTTTTTCTCCAGCATTCCCAGTTCAACCAATTGCTTCAACTCGTGGACCAGCACTTTCTCGCTGATACCGGGAATCAACCGTTTTATTTCACCGTATCGTAACGTTTCATTGCGCAGCAGATGGATAATGGACAACCGCCATTTTCCGCAAATAACTTCTACTGCTCTCTTGATTATCAGTTGGGTAGGGACAATCTCTCCGTTTGTCTGATTTTGTTTCTCTGTCATCATGAGTCGATACTTACCAATTGGTGGGCAACTGACTGATTAGTAGGTGATTAGGAGCCATACCCAACAAAAGTACTGCTTTAGTTTATAAGTAGAAACTGCTTAATAAAAATGATTGTCGATTTCAATATAAGGCGAGGGCCAGCCGAAAAGCCCTTCTTTTTAAAGGATTTCCGGTGAAAAATACGGAAGGTTGCAGAAAGAAACTAATAATCGGCTTCAGATAAAAAAAGCCGGTCGAACCGGCTTTTCCAGACATTATTTAATATTTTCGGCGGTCAGCCCTTTTAGATTGGTGAATGCGCAGACGTGAATGATTTTCCATTTCCCGCCAATTTTTTCAACCACCCGGGATTCCTTGGAGGTGGTTCGTCCGTGACTGTCCTGTAGCGTCTGGTCGTACCAGACAAACGCCATATTGCCGTTCTGGCGGATGGTATAATTGGCATTCTGAACCACCACTTTCTCCTTCGGTCGGTTGGTGTTGAACTGGGCTTTAAACTGTTTTTCGAGATTGTCCCACCCTTTGATCAGGGTAAAATCTCCTCCGTACAGATTCGCGGCAAAATACACATAAGGCGTGTGTGCCCAGCAGTCGGCCCATTTGGCTTTATCCCCTTTGAAGAACCCTTCGGTCTCGTTGTATAGCACGCGCTTGATGGCGTCATGATCTGCCTGCGCCCATCCGGCCAGCGTTCCACTGACCAGCAACATGGAAGTTATCAGAAATTTTCTCATGGCTGTACAGGGTTTTGAATGAAGTTACGCACATAATGTGTAACTATCAAATATTTTATTGCATTTTTTCAGCAAAATGAACATATAAAAACCCTGCCGTCGCTGCGACAAGTCACAGAACGGCAGGGCTATACGAAACCAGGTGGTGGGTGTCCCCTATTCTTTCGGACCGGCGACGGCCGTCACCTCGATCTCGACCAGCAGCCGGGGGTCGATCAGGGCGCTGACCTGGACCATCGAAGCTGCGGGTCGGATGTCACCGAAAACTTCACCGTGGGCGCGTCCGACTTCCTCCCACTGCGAGATGTCGGTCACGTACATGCGGGTGCGGACGACCTCGGCCAGCGAGGATCCGGCCTGTTCCAGGGTCGCCTTAATCTTCTGAAGAATAAAACGGGTCTGCTCGTAAAAACTTCCTTCCCCCACCAGAATGTCCCCATTCATGGCGGTTGTGCCGGAAACTTCGATCAGATCGCCGACGCGCACGGCACGGCTGTAGGCGACAAAAGTCTCCCAGGGCGTACCGGATGAAATCAACTGACGATTGGGCATGTGAATGGATCAGCGGCTTACTATTCAGGCTTTTTCGGGTACCAGTTTGTCCAGAACCGTTTTGTATTCGGACAGGAACAGTTTAAATTCCTTGTCCAGCTGGTGCAGATCGTCGGCGAGGGTGCCGGTATCGTTGGTTTTCAGCTTCCCTTCCGCATCCCGGGCGATCTGCGCGATCCGGGCGATCCCGATCGTTCCGGCACTGCCTTTCAGGGTATGCAGATGGCCCTTGATGGTCGGAATGTCCCCGATCGCGAACGCATCGAGCGAGCCCTGCACCAGCGTCGTGGCTTCCTGGCCGAAATCCTCGAAAATAGAGGTGACCAGGTCCCGGCCGCCGAGTTGCTCCAGTTGGGCGACGATACCGGCGTCGATCATCGGCAGTTCCATTTCCCGGATGATCTCCATCTGTTTGGACCGCATCCGGGCGGCTTCACGGAAGGCTTTGCCGGCATCGACGACCTCCTTCACCTTGGCGATCAGGCTCTGGGCCCGGATCGGCTTGGCAATGTAGTCGTCGAGGCCCTGGCTCAGAAAGCGATCCCGGTCTTCGCGCATGGAGTAGGCCGTCATGGCGATGATGGGCGGCAGATGGGCTCCGAACTGGTCCCGCAGCCGCCGGGTCGTTTCCACCCCGTCCAGGTCCGGCATCTGGATGTCCATGAAAATCAATTCATACCGCTCGCCCTGGTCGGAGAAGGCCGCCGTCACTTTCTCGATGGCTTCCTGCCCGCTCGAAGCCGTATCGACCCGGCAGCCGGCTTTTTTCAGGATCTCGGTCGCCACTTTGCGATTGACGGCATTATCGTCGACCAGCAGCAGATTCGGATGGGCGTCTTTCAGAATATCCTGCAGGGGCAGATCGGCCTGTTCGTTCCGCTGTTCGATCGGACTGATCGACGTTTCCTTCACTTCGATGGTGAACCAGAACGTGCTGCCTTTTCCGACCTCCGAAACCACGCCGATGTTCCCTTTCATCAGGGAAGCCAGCTCTTTCGAGATGGCCAGTCCCAGGCCGGTTCCGCCGAAAGATTTCCGGGACGACATCTCCACCTGGCTGAACGAGTTGAACAGCAGCCCGAGGTCGTCTTTGGCAATGCCGATACCGGAGTCCTTCACCTCGAACCGGATGCGGTTGAACTTGCCTTTTTTGCTTTCCAGCGACACCCGAACCTCCACGGCGCCCTTCTCGGTGAACTTGATGGCGTTCGAGGTCAGGTTCGACAGAATCTGGAGCAGGCGGGTCTGGTCGGCAATGATGAATCTGGGCAGCTCCTCGTCCAGATGATAGGTCAGGGTATTGCCTTTGGCATTCGCCTGCTGGCCGAACAGCGAAACCAGTTTGTCGAGGACTTCCTGAAGCGGAATCGGCGCGTCGTGCAGCACCATCTTCCCGGCTTCGATCTTCGACAGGTCGAGGATATCATTGAGAATATTGAGCAGGGTTTCGGACGACTTTTTGATCGTCTGGACGTATTCCTTCTGCTCCAGGTTGAGCGGGGTATCGTTCAGCAGGTCGATCATGCCGATGACCCCGTTCATCGGGGTCCGGATTTCGTGGCTCATGTTGGCCAGGAAGCGCTCCTTCACTTTCAGCGAGCGTTCGGCTTCATCTTTGGCCTTCATCAGCTCCTGGGCATTCCGCTTCAGTTCGGTGATGTCGCGGGCCAGGGCGGCCACCTCCTCCACCCGCCCCGACTTATCGTTCAGCGTCAGCATGTTGAGCATGATCTGCCGTTCGGTTCCGTCTTTGCGCCGGAGCGTGGCTTCGAAGTTCCGCAGGCTTTTGTTCCGGATGACGCGCAGCAGGGCGCGGTGAATGTCCTGCTTGTCGATAAAGTTCGTGATGGGCTGGCCCAGCACCTCCTCCGGCGTATAACCGGTCCGTTTCAGTACCGACGGGCTGATCATGGTGATGCGGCCCTCGCGGTCGACGCGGCAGTAGATATCCTGGAGGTTGACAAAAATTCCCCGGAATTTCTCCTCACTCTGGCGCAGTTCGAGTTCCGTCCGTTTCCGGGCGGTGATGTCGCGGGCAATGCCGGAGACTTCCTCGATCACCCCGCCGGTGAGCAGAATCGGGTTGAGATGGACCTCCAGCCAGGCTTCGCCCTTCACCGTCTGGAAATGAAGCTCCACGGTCTGGGGCAGCCCCCGGAAAGCCAGGCGGTATTTTTCTTCGAGCAGCCGCCGGTTGTCCGCGCCGATGATCCGCCAGCCCAGTTTTTCGGTCGTGACGTTCAGCTGCGGCACTTCGCCCAGCTGGTTTTCGATCAGCCGCGCGTAATTCCGGTTGAAGGAGGTCAGCTGGTAGCTCTTGCTGACGGACCAGATCAGGTGCGAACTGCTGTCGAAGATGGCGTTCAGGCGGGCGGTCTGTTTGTTGATGGCGGCTTCGTCCTGCTTCCGGGCAATGGCGAGAGCCACCTGGCCGGAGATGAATTCGAGCAGTTCGAGGTCCCGGATGTTGTAGGCGTCGGCTTTGTCGTAGGCTTTCACGCCGATGATCCCGGTGATGCGGTCGCCGATGCGGAGCGGCACGCACAGCATGACTTTCGGAATCTGTCCGTACAGGTACAGGTTCTGCGTGTCGGCCAGATGCTGAATATCCTGCTCGTAGAGAAAGAGGGGCTTGTTGGCCCGGATGGCGTATTCGGTCAGACCGTTGCCGAGCTTGCGCTTGGTGAACCGCATGCCGGTGAAGTATTCATCGACGTAGTACGGAAAATAAAGAAAACTCTTGCTCTGGTCGTAAAGGGCGATAAAAAAGTTGCGGGCGTCGATGATGTTGCCCAGTTCCTCATGAATGTTCTGGTACAGATCGTCGAGGTTGTGGGCATTGAGCGTCCAGTTGGCGATGCTGTAATACAGCTTCTGGGCTTTCTCGGCCCGGATGCGGCTCGTGATGTTGTGCAGGATGCAGCGGAACGCCGTCGGCTTGCCCTGATCGAAGCGGCAGTTGACGCTGCCCGACACAAAGATGGATTTACCCTTCTTACTCTGGAAAACCGTTTCGAAATACGGAAACTTCTCGCCTTCGCGGATGCGATCGAGCCGTTGAATGGTATTGTCGGCATAATCCGGATGAAGTACATCGCGGAGGGTGAGCGACGCAATCTCGTCGGAGCCGTACCCCAGCACTTCCCGCCAGGCCCGGTTCACGAACATGAACTTTCCGTCCAGCGTCAGCAGCTGGATGAGGTCGCTCGTGTTGTCGACCAGATCCTGAAGCTGGGCGTTCGAATACGAAAGTGCCGAAGCTACCCGTTTCTTGTTGGTGACGTCTTCACCGATGATGGTGAATGACGTGACCACGGGCGTGTTGGAGTGCTCCGTTAAGTTGTTGATTATAATGGAGTTCAATTGAACGTTCCGGACGGCACCGCTTTTCGCCAGCAGGTTGATCTCCTTCAGTTCGGTAATACCGCCCCGTGAAATGGCGTCCTCGAAGTCACGCTGAACCTGAACCCGTTCGGAAGCGGGGATAAAAATCTCGAAGAAATTTTTCCCGATCACGTCGGCAGGCTGCCAGGCCGTTATCCGGAGCGTATACTGATTACAGAAGGTGACGGTGCCGTCTTTCTCGATGGTCAGACCGATGAGGTTCAGCTGATCGACGGTTTTACGGACGTCGAAAACCGATGCACTCCTCGGCCGGGAACTCCCGTCGAGCGAATTCAATATATCAAGTTCCTTGCTCAGCCGCCGGATTTCCGTGACGAGCTCCTCTTTTGTTTTTGCAGACCAGGGCATTCCAGGGATGGCTTTAAAGCCGGAAAGTTAGGGGGATTTTGGCGAATCGGAAACACAAAACCAACCACTACAATACTGGATAAATTTACAAAAAATTACCGGGAATGTGGCAAACGTTTGATTGGTAGCAGGAATGGCTTTATTTTGTGTCTATACAAGAGGGCCTGTCGTACAGCAATGAAGAGAGTTTTATCGTTTCTGATCCTCCTTACTTTTGGCTGCCTTGGCTGCGAACCTTTCGATCTGGATCAAAAGAGCTTTCCGGTTTGCACGAAACCTTCCGCCACCATCGGATATACTGCCGCCAAACTGGAAGTGACTTACTTCCTTGAGAATCAGAAAGGGGACGTCGGCGCCATCGGCTGGGATCTCGGCGACGGCCGCAACCGTTCCGGCCCGCAGTTTACGGTATTCTACGAAAAACCCGGGGTCTATACGGTCACGCTGGTGCTCAATAACCAGTGCGACGATAAATATACCACCTCCCGCCAGATTACCGTCACCAACTGAATCGCAGCATGAAAACCTTGAACCGATGGATCGCCGGATGGGGGCTGTTACTCTGGGCCGTGAGCATTCCCTCCCTCGGACAGATCGTGGTGAAAAACATCCGGCTTAGCGTCGTCAACGATTCATCCCTTGAAATCCTCTATGACATCGAAGGCAACCAGCCGACCGACTCGGTCTACGTCCGCATCCGCAGCCAGACCAACGGCCTGCTCAACCCGTCGGCCCAGTACCTGTCCGGCGACCTGGGGCTGAACGTCCGGACCGGCCCCGGCCGCCGGATCGTGTGGCGGGTTCTCGAAAACGGTTACGAACTCGATGAGCCGGTGCGGGCCACGATTCTGGTCAAAGTCATCCGTCCCCGCCCGATGGACACCCCAACGCCCCCCACTCCTACCCGTACCCGCGACACCCTGAGCCGGCGACCCGGCGGCCCGGAATTTGCCCTGCTGTCGGTGCTGGCGCCCGGGGTCGGAAACATTTTCGTGCAGACGCCCCGCCCCCGGATCGGCTACCGGCTCGCCATTACCTCGGTGTGTTACGGACTCATGGCCTACGGCCTCACCGAGCGCAAAAAGTCACGCGACGAATACAAACTGTACGAACAGCAGCGGAGCCGCCCGGCCGCCCAGCCTTACTACGACCGCGCCAATGCGCTGCATCACCGCTATTACATCGCCACCCGGCTGGCCGGAGCGATTTGGATCACCGACATCGTTTCCACCTTTATCCGGGGCGCCCGGAACCAGCAGGAATGGAACCGACGGAACCGGACCGGACCCGCCCGCCCGAAAGTCAGCGTCCGGCCCGGCGCGCAGGCGGGTACGCCCGTCGCGGTCGTTAAATACACCTTCTAACCCGAAAATCTATGCGTTTTGCCGTTCTGATCTGGGCCGTCCTGTGTTTTGCGAGTGCAGGAAAAGCGCAAACCGGTACGTATTCTGCCACCGGCGACTGGGTATACGTTAAAATCAAACCCACGCCCCCGCCGGCCGTGATCCGGTCGTTCGAAGAAGACTTTACCGATAACCGCAACCGCTGGCGGATCGGGCAGCGGGGCGCCTATTCATACGATATCAGCCAGAAAGGGTATCGGGTACGAAAAATGGCGGGAGCCGACCCCCAGACGCCGGCGTTCAGCTACATCCCGCTGCCGCCCGCCATTCAGCTCAATAAGGTCGATACGTTTTCGGTACAGGTGGACATCACCGGGCCGGGCGGGCAGATTCCCGACGCCGGGCTGCTCCTCGGCGTCAGGGACAGCCTGAACTATTGTCACTTCCGAATCAACAACAAACACCAGGTGTCGATCAAGTACGTGATTAACGGCCTTAGTTATACGATCTATATGCGGGGGGATTATGTGCCGGCCGGCGGGAGGTTATCGACGACCAAGAACACGCTGACCGTCCGGAAAACCGGCGAGCAGATTCACTTTTACCTGAACAACCGGGAAGTTCCCACCAGCCCCTACCAGTTCCGCCAGTATCAGGGCAACGGCATCGGCTTCGTCGCCAATACGGACGGGACGGTATTCCGGAATCTGACGGTCGGTATCGGTTCGGAATAAGGTATTTCAGAGGCTGTCGTCCCGCTTGCGTTCGCCGGAGGGGTCGATGCTAAACTGCTGCCCGTCAAGCACGACCACCGCGTGGCCGTCGTGAAACGGGGTGACGTCTTCGTAGATCGGCTCGATCTTCCATTCCCCTTTCGGGTCGATAAAGCCCCATTTAGTCCCTTTCCGGGCGGCCCGGTAGCCGAATTCGCCCACGAAGGCGTCGGCTTCATCGTACGTCTTCACGACCGTATTTTCCGCCGGGATCGCCGGGACGGTCTCCGTCGCTACGGTCCGGGCTGCGGTGGTGATCAGGTTCGGGGCCGGAACCGGAATCCGCTGCCGGCCAGGCGCGGCAATCGGCCGACCGGCGGCCGGTTTAACCGTCCGGGCGGTGGGTTCGGCATCGGTAGCGGACGGCGTCACCTCGGTCGGGGCGGCTTCCTGGCCGGCGGTTCCCTTCCCGATTTCCGAGAGTTTCCCGTTCCAGAGCCACATCAGAACCGCTGCAAAAACCACCACCAGCGTAACCAGGACGGAATTGGAGCGGTGGAACTGGCTGGAACCCGAAAAACCGGCCGGCTCGGCCATTTCGGCCGCCAGCGCCATTCCCGGTACGGCAACCAATTCCGGCATCGGCCCGGCGGTTTCCTTCGCTTCTTCCTTCAGCCGCCAGTCGGTCGAGATGAGTTTCTCCCGGAGCGACAGCCCCCGGGGCGTTTCAAGAGCCTCGTAGTTATGTTCCAGCAGAAAGCCCAGAATTTCCTCGGTAACCGCCGTTTCGTTGTAGGGAATCGTTACGAACAACGAATTGATCATCTCGGCCGAGACGAATTTATCATGGAGATTGAAGGCCTCCTCTATCTTATGACGGATCGAATTAATCATTTCAGGTTTCATTCAACAACACTTCCGCACTGGTTGGTTCACAGAGTTTTTCCACTCGAATTCCGAACCGGGTATTTTGCCGACTCCGGCAGGGCACCTTACACCGTTATTAAAACCACCTGAGACTTAAGACCGCAGTAGAACCGAAAACCAGAAAATTCAGACCAGTACCTCCACCGTCAGGTAGGAGGTTCCGGCCTGAATAATACTAAGTTTCACAATTATTACTCCAAAATTTACGGAAAGTCATCATTTGTTCAACAACTTTTTTATTACCCGGAAAGGTTCGCACCTCCAATAACTATTCCTGACGCGTTGGAGTTGCCGGTTTGCCCTTCGGAAATCGGATTCCGACCCAGCGGGTTGAAAAACACGGAGACCGGTACGGCTCAGCGGTCTTCGGTAAGACGCCGGCCGTCGCGGTCGATAAAAAACTGGCTTCCATTCAGTTCCACGCTGGCTTTTCCATTGTTGAACGGACTGGCAATGTCAAATTTCGGCCTGATGACCCACACATCCTGCTCGTCGACAAACCCCCAGCGGTCGCCTTTCCGGGCCGGCCTCAGACCAAATTCGCCCGGCCGGTCGTCCACTTCGTCATACGGTCGGGCGGTTTCATTCGTATTATTTTTTTCGTTAACGGTAACCGCCGGCGCGTCGCCGGCGATGGTTTCGGGCGAATCTTCATCCAGGTCGGCCGGCGTTACCGTAGTCTTCTCTGCATTCCCGGAAGATTTTCGGGATTTCTCACTCCTTCCAGCCTCCCGGTTTGTGGAAATCTTGCGGGTCGGGTTCGATTTGCGGGTCGGCCGCTGCGGTTCGGGATCGCTTTCCGGCCGGACCAGCCGCATCATCACCCAGACCAGCACCAGCGCCGTCAGCACCGCCAGCCCAATCAGAGCGGCATCCGACAGGCCGGACCGCTTTTCGGGCGGGCGGGACGGACCCGCGGGGGCGGGAACCGGCGGAACGGGAACCTGGGCCGCAGCCACCGAAGGCAACGGCCCGCCGACGGCCGGAGCCACCGGCGCGCTGGTGTAGCCGGTCGGCGTCCGGACATAAGCCGCTGCCGGTTCGGAGACGGTTTTGGACTGTTCTTTTTCCCACCAGCTGAGGTGCCGCCAGTCGGTTGAAAGCAGTTTTTCCTTCAGCGTGGTGCCTTTGGGCGGATGGACCGATGCGTAATAGTGCTCGGACAGATACCGGCGGATTTCTTCCGCCAGGGCGGTTTCGTCGTAATCGACGGCTTTGAAGAGAAATTTCAGGCTCTGGGCCGGTATGTGCTTGTCGTAATCGTCCAGAATGCCTTTGATTTTTCGTTTGACGGCCTCGCCCGAAGCTTCTTTGGGGGCCGGGTCGGCCGGGCGGGGGGCATCGGCCGGTTTTTCGGACGTTGCCGGCAGACGGGGGGCCGCACTCTCCGTCTGAATCGGAGTCGGAACGATGGGGGCAGGCGGAGCGGAATCGGGAATTTTTTCCAGAATGGCCGGAATCCACTGCTCGGTCACGAAGGCACGCGACAGCTGCAGGCGCTCGGCTTCCGTCACAAACTGGTTGACCTCCTTCTCCGTCAGCTGTTTATCGCGCAGCTGCCCCAGCAGAAGAATCTTCTCCTTCAGGCTGCTTATTTTGGCAAAATCACTATTGACCTGCCGGCTGACGTCGACGACCAGCCGGTTAAAGTCGGCCGGCGGTACACCCAGCCGTTCTGCCTCTCCCACCAGCCCTTTCTGTCGCCATTGCCAGTCGGCCACTTCACCTTCGTGCAGGACGACTTCATTTTTTATACGTTCCCGTAATTCGTCCAGAGTCATTTTTGCGCACTAAAATACTTCTAACCCCATGAGTTTGCCGTTTGTTCTCCGTTTATTAATGAAAATCCTCGCTTTATTACCTGATTTACAGTCGGATCGGCCGGTTATCAATTTACTAAAAAAAACTAATTTTCGCTTTTTCCACGATCTTCCATTTTTCGCCCTGAAGCGTCAGACGGCCGGGCTGGTCGGTGCGGATCCGGCTGTTGGGGCTGGGCTGCGTCATGTATTCGCAGGCGTCGTTGAGGTACGAATAGGGGTCGTTCAGCGCCAGCCGCTGGGCTTCCGGGCTTTCCGATACCCGATATACGGCCTGGCTCTCGCTCTGCACCTGAATGTCGAAAACCGTATCCCGTTCCAGCGAGGGGAGCAGGCTCCCCGCACTGAAACCGTCGCCGAGGTCGGCCGTGCGGGCATAGACCTGTTTCGGCTCGAATTTGGGTGGGTGAACGGTCCGGAAGCGATTCGCCGGCCCTGAGGCTTCCGGCTTCTCCACCGGCTCCGGCGATTTGGAAACTACTTCCAGCGGTACTTCGACGGCCGGCGCGGCCGGTTTTTCGGGGCGGCTGCGGTCTTTGTCCCTGGCCTGAACCGCCCGTTCCAGGGCTTCCAGCCGGGCATTCATCTGAAACCGCTCGTCGGGCTGATTTTTTCGAACTTCCAGTTTGTTCAGTCGCTCGTTCAGCTTTGCAATCTGCGATTCGAGTTGTCCTTCCCGGGCCGACTGCTGCGGCTTCCGGTCTTTCACCACCATGTAGGCGACATACGCCACTAACCCTAAATTGAGAATCGACAAAATGAGAGCAAATCCTGCCATAGAAAACCAGTTTGATTGCGAGGAAGAAGGAACCGCTGCCGGAGTTGCGGCCACCTGCGCCGAATCGGATTCGGCATCCGTTCCGTCACTTTGTTCGGCCGGGGCTTCGGCCGTCGGCTGCGGACCCGCAACGGCCCCCGAACCGGCACTGTTGGCGATTGAAGCCAGGTTTTGTTCAAAAGCCGCATAGGTCGGGAGCGCTTTCCGGTGTTCCCGGTTTCTGGGGGTAATCTCCCGAATGAGGAATTCCCGGACGTCGTTCATGGCCCGCTGCGGCTGGTTGATCTGGGCGATGTTCTGGGCCGCCCGGCGCCGGGCCCTTTCCACGAGCTTGTCGGCGTTCAGGAGCTTGTTCTGCTGAATGAACGTTTCGAGGTCTTCATAGGAAGCGCAGTTGGCGCACTGGTTCGACTGAACCTCCGGGAAGGTTTTGGTGTCGGTCGCGAGAAATTCCACGGTCGCCCTGATCATTCGGAAAGCCGCGTTTTCCAGATTTTTCCGGTAGGTCGAATCAGTCTGGGAAAAAACGTCGCGGCCAAAAATCAGCCCACTGAACAGAAGAAGGAAACAGACGGTCCGCCGATTCATTTGTTTTCTTTTAAGTCATTGAGGTTAAGTAATAAAACCGGTTTGAATCGCCCTCAGGATTCGGCGATGTGTTTCGAGAGTTCGTACAGGGCATGTTTCAGCGGCAGAAAGAAATAGGTTTCGGCGAGCGCGTCGTTCGGGCGCTGTTCGAAGCCCATCCGGGCCAGCATGTAACTGTCGTACAGACGGCCTCCGCGCGTGATGTCCGTACCGACGAGGTACTCCACGTAGCGTTCCGGCGTCTGGATGTTATACTCGCTCAGAAAGTAGGCGATGTCGCGGTCGAGCAGCGTCAGTTCCAGGAACCGCTGCATGTTATGCAGCACCGAGTGATGAAACTCCTGGTTCGGGCTGACCTCACCGACCTTCGTCCGGCGGTATTCGAATGCGAACCGCGTCTCTTCCGCGCCGGCTTCCGGCTCGTTGCCCCAGTAGCAGGTGGTTTCGCGGTTTTCGTAGCGCGCCCGCTCCCCGCCCGCGTTCTCATACAGCACGGCACCGTTGGCGGTAGTCTCCTTCGGATTGTCGGAAAGGATCACTTCGAAATCCGGCGGCACCGGCAGCTTCGTGTAGGCTTTGAACAGCATTTTCGTGAAGGTGATCAGCCGCGACCGCGAACCGAGCATGTTCAGGTACTGTGACCCCCGGCCCGTGAAGGTCAGGTAGCGCGGCAGCGCCAGCCCGTGCGACTCCAGCAGCTGGACGAGATGGTACACGATGGCGCTGTAGTGCAGATACAGTACGATGCGGAGGGCCGGCTTTCCGTCCTGAATCGACTGGGTGAACTTGAAATGCGGATCGTATTTGAACAGAAGGCTGATGATGTCCTCGGCGGTCAGTTCCGGTTTTTCCAGGAACGTGTCGAAGATGTTGTCCTCCAGCGCCCGGGCCTGGTTGAGGTTCCGGCGGTAGATGAGGTAGTTTTTCACGAAACCGTTGTCCTTCTTGTGGGAAGGATGCCCCTGGTCGTCGAGGCCACCGCCCCAGATGTCGTAACCGGCAAACCGGAAGGAGGTGTTCATATACCGCCCCTGCTGCTTCATGAACAGCATGATGTCGGCCGTTCCGCCCCCGATGTCGACGTTGACGGTATCCGCAAATGACTTGACGCCGTTCCGGACCAGGTAGAAATAGGGCGCGAGCGATTCCGGCACGGGCTGCGACCGGAAGTTGCTGGTTGTGCCGAACACGTTGCGAAACGCCTGCTCCCACTCCTGCACCAGGTTGTCCTGCGTCAGGGGGCGCATGCTGGACGGAGCCAGCCACACTATGCTGGTTTGCTGGATATTGCCTTGATTCAGAATGACTTTGTTCCGAATGAGCAGCAACAGCGTCTCGAAGAAGGCCCGGACGCGCGGCCGGTTGAGGGTGTCGGTCGGCTGGTTTTCAAAGAGCCACTTCAGGTTCGTGATGTAATGGTTGACGCCCGTGCTGCCCTGCTCCAGGTCGATGTTGAAGCCGAGGTTCACCTTGGAGAACAGGTTGTTGTTGCTGTCGGTGAACCCGCTTTTCTCATACACCGTCGTGCGGAGCGGAAACGCGAACGGCGAGCCGAACTCCCGGCCGATAACGGCCGGAACGAACTCCCGCCGGATCAGCGCATCCATCGGAATCAGGCCGCCGTAGCTGGCTGGCAGCCGGTATTTATCGTACATCGTAGTGGCCTCGTAGCCTTCATACGGCTTGTTGAGCGTCACCATCTGCAGCTCGTCCTTATCGAGGTTGGTAACCGCGTCGCTGACGGTGAGGGCTTTCGGCTCCACGTCGCCGAGGCTGGCGTCGGTATAGGCGATGTGCGTGTTGGAGGTTCCGAAATCGATGGCGAACGTGAAGTTCTTGTACCCTTTCTGGTCGATGACGGTAAACTGCGGCAGCACCAGCCCCCGGTAGGGAATCCCGTTGCGTTCCAGCCGGACCTCCATCAGGTCGAAGGCCTGCGGCACCTGGTAGTAAAAGGAAGACGGCTGGTTATCGACTTTCGGCGAGCGCGATTCGGGTACGGCCACGTTGAGCGGTTTGCCGGCGATGATGTTCGGCAGTTCGTAGAACCGGAGGGAGTTGGCGGCCCGGAAGCCGTTGACCGGATCGCTGCCGTCGGCCAGCATGACATGATACTGGTTCAGGTGCTGAAGATCCGGCACCGTCAGCCGGTAGAAGGGAAAGAAGGCCATGCCCGCCCGGAAATCCAGCATCGTCTCGGGCCGCGACAGGTTATACTCCTTCCGGAATACCACATACCGGTTGTTGCGGATCGGGATCTGAAGCGTGGCCGTGATGATCTTGTCGGTGCCCCGGTGTTCGGCCGAAAAGGAGAACTGCCGGCGCAGGTCCTCGGTCCTGAAAAAGTTGAAGTACTCCTTCCGAACCGGCAGCAGAAACTCGCATTCGCCGATGGTGCCGGTAAAAAACCGCTTGTTGTTGATCTTGAACGGTACCTGAATCAGGAAGTCCTCCAGAAAATCGTCGGTCGTCACGAACGGATACCGCACGTTGTCGACGCCGGGGAGGTACCGTTCGGCCAGCAGACCGCCTTCGCTCAGGTTGTTGAGCAACGAGCGCATGATGACCGTCTGCGGGTTCCAGTTGGTGTTTTTGACGTAGCGGCCGGCGATGTCCATGCGGGAGGCCAGGGCCAGGGGCCGGCGCACGTTGGTCGGTGCCCCGTTGCGGCTTTCCTGGCGGAAATGCTCCACGGTGGGCTGCATCACGAAATCGCTGTTCTCCTCGATGTCGTCCAGAACGTCGTTCTCCCGCACCTTGTACAGCACCAGCCCGGGCAGCACCTGCAGGGTCGAATTGCTCTCCCCGCCGATCTGGATCGGTTCGAAATTCGCCAGCGTCGTGTTCGGCTCGACCGGCAGAGCAACCGCGTTATCGAAGAAGGCTTTGTAGAGGAATTCCGTAAAGCCGCCCTTGGGGGCCAGGTAATCGCGGTACTGGTCGTAGAGCCGGCGGAGGTAGGTCACGAAAGCCGCGTCGCGGTCATGCAGCGGGATGTATTCGTTCTGGAACAGCGTCCGGCCGGTGGTGCTTTTCGGCGGGTCGATGAACTTATTCTGGCGTTCCTGCTCCCAGTTGGGCGAGGTGAACACCAGCGACAGCGGGGAGGTCCCGCCCAGCAGCGCCCCTTTGTAGTAGACCAGCGTAAACTGCTGAATATTGGCCAGTTCGTTCCGAAAATCCAGTTCCAGCGCCTTGGCCAGAATCTGGTGCGAATGCCGGACGGGCGTGGCGGTATTGGTTTTCCGGCGCATGGTGTCAAGCCGTTCGCTGCGGTTCCAGACCCGGTAGGTCAGGTCGGCGCTGTTGCCGGCCTGGAACAGCAGTTCGAGCATATCGAGCGCATGAGACACCAGCACGTGGTACAGCGTCAGCTCGCGGGGGATCTGGTTGTTTTTCACCATCCGGAAGGCCGTATCGAACAGATACAGCCGCGCAAACGGCGACGGAATGGAGGTACCGGCCTTGGAAGCCGTCCCGGCCGCCCCACCGGCCGCTCCCGACAGCGTATCCGGAATGTGTTCGATCCGATTGCCCGTCAGACCGCTGTGCGAACCGGTCCAGTCCTGGTGGTTCTGCTGGCTGACGTTCGGGTCATTATCAATTCTGAGAATATGAGCCATGTGGTTATTAATCAGGTTGGGAAACAGTGAAACGAGACGGGTTCAGTCTCTTCACACCGCATCGGATAATTGGCGATTTAAGGGTCCGAGCTTCTCGCGGCAGCGTTCGGCCATCTCGATCAGCAGCTGCATGAACCGCATTTCAGGCTGCGGGAAAGCGGCCTGAAGGTTGTTCTCGATCTTCCCGGCCTGGTCGCGCAGAAACTTCTCGCTGATGCCCTTGTCGAAGAAGCCGGTTTCGATGGGCTTCGAGCGGACGATGGTATTGAAGTCGTTCGGAAGATCGAACGGGTGGAAACCCCGGTCGTTCTGGGCCATCTCATGCAGCCAGCTTTTGAAGTGGTGGTTCATGAAATTCTCCAGCGACGTATAGAACGTGTTGGTTCGGAGGTCCTGCGACAGTTTAAGGTTCTTGGCAAACGCTTCTCCGAGGTTCGCCGGCACGAAGTCGGTGAAGAACTTGGTCGCGTAGACGAACCGGATGAGCGGTTCCAGCAGGTTGTTGTAGGTCTGGTCGTAGAAGTGCGGCAGGTCCAGCACCCGGTCGTTGCGTTTCAGGCCGTATTCGTAATACCGCTTGGCCTCGCTGAACTCCCCGTCGGGTTTGTTGGCGAAGTCCAGAATGGCCGCTGCCGCCAGCATCTCGACGATGTGGGCGTTGTTGGTCTGACGCGAGCCGCCCTCCACGTTGGGATACAGCTTGCTGCCGGGCCGGTCGCCGATGTAATACAGCGCGTCGAGGTTGACCTGGGTCTGGTAGTAGGAAAGGGCGGCTTTGGTTTTCGACAGAAAGCGGTTCTGGTCGATGGCGCTTTCGGAGTTCTCCTCCAGGGCGAAATACGGCATGACCGTCACCGCGCCTTTTTTGGCGTTCCGGATCTGAATCTTCTGGCTTGGGTGCTGCAGGAGCTTCACCAGTTGTGGGAACCCCGCCGAGCCCGTACCGCCGAAAATCGAGCTGATGACGAAGATGCGGTCGGTCTGGTCGTTGAAGGCCCCGGTGAAGTATTTGTAGACGGCCGAGTCCTCCAGCGCGTTGAACACCACGCTGCCGATGTTGGGATTCCCCTTGAACCCGACGGACAGGTTCAGTTTCAGTTCGGCGCTGGTGGGCCGGGCCGAGTTGTCATAGAGCAGCTTAAGCAGTTCACGATCGATGTCGTCCATGCTGCTGACGCTCAGAAATTCCTCGAAGGTGCCTTCGTGTTCGGTCAGTTTGGGCAGCACCGAATCACCAATTTTCTCCTGCGCGTTTTCGGCCTGGAGCGTCCCCAGCGGCTGAACGGGCGTACCGAAAAAGGTCCGGCGTTCGGTCTGGCTCCCCTGGCTGGCGGACGTGTCCTTGTAGGCCGTCCGGCGGATGGCGCGGTAGAGTTCGACCAGCCGGAGCGCCCGCTCGGTGTCGCCGTTCTGCATATCCATGTCGAGCAGAATCGGAATGATGGTCAGGTCGGCCGGGGTGCGGGCGCCGGCCGCCAGCAGCATGGTCAGGGAGCGCAGGACGCGGGCGCCCGTCCCTCCGATCCCGAAAAGGAAGATTTTCATAATTATAGCGTGGCCTCGATTCGGTAACGTTCCTTATTCCCCGGGTCATCCGATGCGCCTTGTCATTCCGACGCAGGAGGGATCCTGTGCTTCGGCGCTCGAAGTGGTTGGTCATTCAGCCACAAGGTCCCTCCTGCGTCGGGATGACAAAATGGTGCCGGGCGAGCCCGGGGAACGGAAGAACGTCTCCCTGCGCTGGCCTTAAAAGGGTGTTCGTTTGGCAAAAATGGAAAACCGCTTCAATACTAACGAGAATATGAAGAAGTAGATAAGCGCGTATAATAAGTTTATCCCGCCGAAGCCCTGCATATAGCTGTCGGTTTCCTCCGCGCCGGTTGCCCCGAGGGCATAGTAGAGCGCGTAGGCATACCCGAAGATCCCGGCCACGACCAGCACAATGATCCAGTGGGGGGTGCGGTAGAAAACCGACCGCCATCGACCCAGAAGCAGGTAGAACAGTGCGGCAAGGCCCAGGGAAACAAACAGGGTAATCACACCGACGGGGGTGAAGATTTCATCGGCGTAGATGGGATCGTTATTCTGGCCCAGCCAGAGTTCATAGAGGGCTACAAACATGGAACTCCTTATTTTACGAGTTTAAAATTCAGGACGAGAAAATCGTTGGTGGAAGACTGGTAAGCCTCCTTGACGCCGTTCATCAGATGCTGGAGAGCAAAGGTTTTGTTCTGGCGTTCGGCCGGGATGCGGTCGTCCATCGTCGTCCATTCCTTTTCGTACCAGTTGTCGAACCGGACCGGCAGCCGGGCCGTAACGGCGGCTTCGCCGGCGAACATATTGTCGACCCGGAAGGTGAGCACGTGCGTCGACTGGTTCAGCAGGCGTTCTTCCCGTTCGCTCAGGCGTTTTTCCGTCGGCACGTTTTCCTTTTTCTGCACACTGAGCAGTTTGACGGCCGCATCTTTCGAGCTGATCGCCAGGTTCTTTTTCAGGAAATCTTCCGCCTGGGCGTAGGTAGGCAAACCGCTCAGATCCAGACCGAGCGCGAACTCGGCCGGCTTACCCGGACGGGCCTCCAGTTCGGTGATGTTATTGTTTTTAGCCCGCCATTCGCCCTTTTTGTTCAGGGAGAAAAACAGCTCATATCGATTCAGGGCGGTGCTGTTACTGAAATCCAGAATTTTGGCCGGACGGGTGGTCAGCATATCCTGAAGTTTTCGATTGAAATCCACCAGCAGCTCCTGCCTGCCGATGGCCCAGAGATAAAACGGCCGCGACTCGCCGGATAGCGCGGTTCTGGTGTTCCGGTAGTCGTAATACGTACCGTTGAACTGCGACCGGAAAGCATATACGGTGGCGCTGATGCCCTGACGTTTGAGCCGGCTGAACTCGTCGTAAATATTGTTTTTCAGCACGCTGGACGCATCGGTCCGGTTGATTTCCCGGTTTTTCCGGATTTCCTCGTCGGGGAAGGACAGGATGCAGTCGGACACCAGGAGGGCGATGTTGTTGCCGGCGGCCTGTTTGCCCACCCGGTCGAAGATGGTATGGAGCTTGGAGCTGCGTTCGGTAGCCAGGGGGGTCGTGGCTAGGTCCGTGACGAAATCGGCCGGCGTGCCTTCATACCGTTTGGCCTGCTCGGCGATGGTCCAGATCGTGACGGGCCGGATGGTATTGGCTTTTGTAATGACCTCGGAAACCACGTCCTTGAACTCCGTCCCTCCGCGCAGGTAGCCGCCCATGCTGGCCGAAGTTTCCATGAAGAAGTGAATCTGGTCGATCCCGGCGGGTTTAGCGGCAGGCGGCTGATCCTCAGTTTTACGTTTCGGCCGGCAGCCCTCGGTCATCAGCAGCAGAAGCAGCAGACAGAGGCTGTAGGCCCGGAGAGATAAAAGATTCATTGTGTGTGAATTACGGATGTTTTCATCGCCCCCGCTGCCTGGGCATAAAATAAACGACCAGCATCAGAAGGCCCAACAGAATCGTATAACCGTCGGCCACCTTGTCGGCCTGATACCCGTCGCAGCTTTTGAGGATGAAACTGGCAAACACTGTACAAACGACGATACCCCAGAAATTCGTGCGTAGCTTGAACCGCGACGCGCCGATACTGAAGTAAATCAGCTCCACGACCAGCAGCACCGCGGCCGCAATGCCCCAGAGTGAGTCGATCAGTTTCGGGTTATGGCCTATCCCGCCCTTGCGGGCCTCCCCCCCGGCGTTGATCAGCAGCAGCAGGGCGACCCCGCTCAGAAAAACTCCGAACCAGTTCAGGCCGTCCAGCCCCGTCGTCCGGGGCCGTACCGGTTTCAGGCCCGGGGCCGGCGGTTCGTTCGGCGCCATCGGCCCGTAGGGAATCCCGGCCGGTGATCCGGCCACCGGCAACGCGGATGCGGGTTTCGGCAACAGCGGAACCGGCAGGCCGATTCCCTGTTTTTCCGGGGCGGCCGCTGCCGATATGGTTTGCCGGTGTATGGCATCGCCCTGGCGGTAGTAATGCATACGACCGTTTTCGTCCCGAAATAGCCCGCATTCGGTTAGATCATCATAATGGATAACCCCCTCTCGCATGAATAAATGACG
Organism: Larkinella soli; assembly: GCF_003703975.1. Classification (GTDB taxonomy): domain Bacteria; phylum Bacteroidota; class Bacteroidia; order Cytophagales; family Spirosomataceae; genus Larkinella; species Larkinella soli. The sequence goes on from NZ_QTJY01000002.1 coordinate 795,175, forward strand.
TAAGACCGGATAGCCGGTAAAACTAAGTAAATCCCGGAGGATTTGCCATCAATTTTATGCCGTTCTATAAAGCGGGGCGTTGTACCTTTGTAATTCAAAATCCGCTTCGCTATGCCCGCTCGTTCGCAAGGACCCAAATCAAGGAAAAATTCGTCGTCCTCGCCGGGCAGGGTCCATCCAGACCGGGTCCATCCAGACCGGGTCCATCCAGACCGGGTCCGGGCCAAGAAGCACCTCGGGCAGCATTTTCTGAAAGACCTCGGCATCGCCCGGCGCATCGCCGGCCTGCTGTCGGGCCACGGTGGTTACAAAACCGTGCTGGAAATCGGGCCGGGCATGGGCGTCCTGACCCAGTTTCTGCTCCCGGACGAACGTTTTGTTACGCACGTCATCGAAATCGACAGAGAATCGGTCCGGTATTTGAACGAACATTTTCCGGAGCTGAAGGGCCGCATTCTGGAGGATGATTTCCTGAAAAAAGACCTCGCGGCCCTGTTTCAGGAACCCGTTGCCGTGATCGGCAATTTTCCTTATAATATATCGTCGCAGATCTTCTTTAAAGTGCTGGAACACCGTCGGCAGGTGCCTGAAGTGGTGTGTATGCTCCAGCGCGAAGTGGCGCAGCGGATCGCGTCGCCCCCGGGCAACAAGGATTACGGCATTCTGAGCGTGCTGCTGCAGGCCTTTTACGACATCCGCTACGAATTTTCGGTCGATGCGGGTGTATTTCTGCCCCCGCCAAAGGTCCAGTCGGGAGTGATCAGCCTGCGCCGGAATGGGGTCGAAAACCTACCCTGCAACGAAAAACACTTTTTTCAGGTGGTGAAGCAGGGGTTTAACAACCGGAGAAAGACGCTCCGGAACGCGCTGAAGCCACTGGGCATTCCCGAGTCGCTGCAGACCAACCCGCTGCTCGACAAACGGGCCGAGCAACTGGGTGTCGACGACTTCGTACAACTGACCCTGCTCATGAAGAACGGATGATTGTCGTTCTTCCTTTTGATTGAAACGATGACTTTTGAGCTAACCAAGGAATTTTTAGAACATATTCAGACCGCCATCGAAGCCCAGGACCAGACCACGCTCCGGGCTGAAATGGAGGAACTGCATCCGGCCGACATCTCGAATATCCTCTATGAGCTGGATACCGAGTCGGCCCGGTATCTGCTGGGTTTGCTCGACCGGGAAGTGGGCGCCGAAATCCTGGCCAACCTGGAGGTGATCGACCGGCGGGAATTTGTCCAGAGCCTGACCTCCGAAGAACTGGCGCAGTATGTCGATGAAATGACCTCCGACGATGCCGTCGACCTGCTGAACGAACAGCCCATCCAGACCCGCGAGGAGGTCATCGCCCTGCTGACCGACCGCGAACAGGCCCGGTTCATTCTCGACCTGCTGCATTATGACGAGGACGTGGCCGGCGGTCTGATGCAGAAAGAACTGATCAAGATCAACATCGACCTGACGGTCAATCAGTGCATCGAGGAAATCCGGCAGCAGGCCGAAAACGTGGAGAACGTCTACTCGGTTTATGTGGTGGACGACCACGACAAGCTGCTGGGCCGGGTTTCGCTGAAGAAAATCGTGCTGGCCCGGAAAAACGCCAGAATCGCCGACATCTACGCCGATGACGTGGTGTTTGTGGAAACCTACCGCCCGGTGCAGGAAGTGGCCGAGGTGATGCGCCGGTATGACCTCGACGCCATCCCGGTCGTCAATGTGCAGGGCCGCCTGCTGGGGCTGATCACCATCGACGACGTGGTCGACGTCATTACCGAACAGGCGGAACTGGATATTCAGGCCATCGCCGGTATTACGGGGGATGTCGAGGAAGAGGACGATACGATCTGGAAGCTGGTCGGCGCCCGTCTGCCCTGGCTGATTGCCGGGGCCGTCGGCAGTCTGATGGCGGCCACGGTGATCAACACGTTCAATACCCAGCTGAGCAAGATTGCGGCCCTGGCGGCTTTCATTCCCATCGTCGGGTCGACGGGCGGGAACGTCGGCATTCAGACGGCCTCGCTGATCGTGCAGAGTCTGGCCGAAAAGTCGGGGCTGAGCGCAACGGTCGGACAGCGACTGGCGAAGATGGTGCTGGTCGCCATGATCAACGGACTGATTATCGGGTCGCTGGCCGGCTCCTACTGCCTGCTCATCGGCGAACCCCGCCTGGTGCCGGTGGTATCGCTGGCCCTGCTGTCGGTGGTGATGCTGGCGTCGTTCATGGGAACCGTCACGCCCATCATCCTGAACCGCATCGGCGTCAACCCGGCGGTGGCTTCGGGGCCGTTCATCACCACGGCCAACGACCTGATCGGCATTGGCGTCTACTTCCTGATTGCCAGCATTTTACTGAAGTTATAACTATTGCCTGCCCTTCTCCGATGATCGCCGTCATTCAGCGCGTTTCCGAAGCCTCCGTTACCATTGAAGGAATCGTCAAGGGCCGCATCGGCACCGGTTTTCTGGTGCTGCTGGGCATTACCCATACCGATACCCGCGAGGACCTCGAATGGCTGGGCCGGAAAATCATCGGGCTGCGGGTCTTCGGCGACGCGGACGGGAAGATGAACCTCGACCTGGCGAGCGTGAACGGAAATATTCTGCTCATCAGCCAGTTTACGCTCCACGCGAGTACCAAAAAAGGGAACCGGCCGTCGTTCATCGAAGCGGCCCGGCCCGAGGTGGCGATCCCGCTGTATGAGCAGGCCATCGGTTTTCTCTCGGCCGAACTGGGCCGTCCGATTGAAACCGGTGCGTTCGGGGCCGACATGAAAGTGGCGCTGATCAACGACGGCCCCGTCACGATCGTCATCGACTCCAAAAACCGGGTCTGAGCACCGAAGTATTTACTCCACTACCTAACCTTATGGCCTCCATCAACGTCCTCGGCAAACCCTTACAATCCTGCTGCACGGCCCCGATGACCGGCTTCTACCGCGACGGCTTCTGCCGGACGGAGGAAACCGACCCGGGCTTTCATACGATCTGCTGCATCCTGACCCGCAAGTTCCTGGACTTCACCCGCAGCCGGGGCAACGACCTGGTCACCCCCCGGCCTGAACTGCGGTTTCCGGGCCTGAAACCCGGCGACCGCTGGTGCGTCAACGTGCTGCGCTGGCGGGAAGCTTACGATGCGGGGGTGGCACCGCCGGTGCTGCTCGCCTGCACCAACGAAGCGGCTTTGCAGTATGTCACGATGGAGATGCTGCGGGAACTGGCGTTTGAGGAATGAGGGACCCCCCCCAGCCCCCTCCTTACCAAGGAGGGGGTGGCTTCGCAGGTCATAAAAATGGCAGCGCCCTCCCCTCCTTGGTAAGGAGGGGGTCGGGGGGTGGTCTCAATACCCCGGATTCTGCTTGATCTTCGACGGGTTGATGTCGATCTGGCTCTGGGGGATCGGAAAGATCAGGTTGTTTTCGGTCAGGCTGGTTTTGATGCCGATGGCCTGGGCTTTGGCTTTCAGCACATCCAGCGCCCGGCCCGTCCGGACCAGATCGAACCAGCGATGCCCCTCGAAGGCCAGTTCTACCCGGCGCTCCTGCTCCAGCGCCAGCCGCATGGCCGCCTGGCTGCCCGCGTCGGCGGCCGTTCTGTCGGCCAGACCCGCCCGCTTCCGGACGCGGTTCAGCAACGGCAGAGCGTCGGCGGTTTTGCCGGTTTCATTGAGCGCTTCGGCATACATCAGCAGCACGTCGGCATACCGGATCACCGGCCAGTTATCCTCCGCGTCGCCGTTGACCGTAGGAGTATCCCTGTATTTGCGGACAAAGTTATAATCTACCTTCACCCCGCCGGCGTTCACGTAACTTGTGGCCAGTGAGACGTCTTTTCGCAGGTCGCCCGGTTCGTAGCTGTTGATCAGGTCGGGCATCGGGCGGTTGTTGCCTCCGCCCCCGAACTGGATCACGGCGTTGCCCGAGTTTTCAGGCGCGTAGGCGTTGGCGAAGGGGCTGCCCTCGCCCAGGTTACCCTTCTTATACTGCACCTCGAACACCGACTCCTTGCTGTTCTTGTTGGCGGCCCGGAACAGGTCGGCGTAGTTCGGCAGCAGGTCGTAGGTGCCCGCATCGATTACCTCCTTCAGTTTGCCGGCGGCCTCGGCGTACTTCTTCTGGGTCAGAAACACCTTGCCAAGCAGCGATTTGGCGGCTCCGCGCGTCGCCCTGCCCACGTCGGCGCCGGTGTAAGTGGCCGGCAGAACGCCTTCCGCTTCGGTCAGGTCTTTGATGATCTGGTTGTAGACCTCGGCGGCCGGAGTCCGCGCAAAGTTATAGCCTTCCTGCACGTCCGTAATTTCCTGGACGATCAGCGGCACGTCGCCGAACACCCGCACGAGGTTGAAATACATCAGCGCCCGCAGGAATTTGGCTTCCCCGACGATGCGGTTTTTAAGCGTTTCGTCCATGGTTACCCCGCCGATGCGGCCGATGATGGCGTTGCAGCGGTAAATGCCCCGATAACCGTCGCTCCAGCGGGCAAGCAGGAACGGGTTGGTGGTCCGGAGGTAAAACTTGTCGAACTCGTCCTGATCGGTCACCGACCCCGACAATACGGGCGTCGTGTCGTCGGACGGTATTTCGGAAACCACGTAGAACTGGCCATACTGGCCGTTGAACTGCAAGGCTCCGTAGGCTCCGCTCAGGGCGTTGATCATGTCCGAAGCGCTGCGGTAAAAGGTGGCCGTGCTGGCCTGCGAAACGGGCGAAAGGGCCAGAAACTGATCCTTACAGCTCGAAAGCGAAAGGCTCAGCAGGGCAGATATGAGGATTTTGCGACGCATATGCATTTGTCGATTTTACAGACCAATATTGATTCCAATCGTATACGTCCGGGCGATGGGGTAGCTGCCGTAGTCGACCCCACCGGTCAGGGGGCCTTCGTAGCCGCTCACCTCCGGGTTGTAACCCAGATATTTCGAGATCGTCAGGGCGTTCTGTACCCCGCCGTAGACCCGCAGGCTCTGGAGTTTCACTCGCTGGATCAGTGTTTTGGGCAGGTTATACCCGACCGTGATGTTCCGGATCCGGAAGTAGCCGGCGTTCTCCACCCAGCGCGACGAGATGGCGTTGTTGTTACCGGTCGTGCGGGTATTGGCCCGGGGCGTGGTGCCGTTGCCCGGCTGCTGCGGTGACCGCCAGCGGTCGAGAACCGTCGTCAGGGAATTGGCGTTTCCTTCCAGGTTTTCGTAAAACCGGCGCGACAGGTTCAGGATGCTCCCACCCTGGACGCCCTGAATCACGATGCCCAGATCGATTCCCTTGAAGCTGAAGCTGTTGGTCATCCCGTAGATAAAGTCCGGCTGGTTGTTGCCGATCAGCGTCCGGTCGTCGGCATTAATTCGGCCGTCCTTGTTGACGTCTTCGTATTTGACGTCGCCCGGGCGGGTGTCGGCGAAGTGCGGGTAGGCGTCGAGGTCGGCCTGGTCGCGGAACACGCCGAGCTGCTTATATCCGTAGAAACTGCCGAGCGGCTGTCCGATGACCGTGATATTGGTTTCACCTACCCCTGTACCGCTGCGGATCGGGTCGCCGGTAGGTCCGAGGGCCAGCACCTTGTTGCGGTTGAAGGAGAAGTTGAGGTCGGTGCTCCAGCTAAACTCACCCGTCAGGTTGCGGGTATTCAGCGCCAGTTCCACCCCTTTGTTTTCCACCTTGCCGATGTTACGGACCGCCGACGAAAAACCGGTCAGCGTCGGAACCTGAACGGCCAGCAGCAGGTCCGTCGTGATGCGTTTGTAGTAATCGGCCGTCAGAAAGATGCGGTTGTTCAGCACGCCCAGTTCGATGCCGATGTCGGTCTGGCGGCTTTTCTCCCAGGTCAGGTCGTCGTTGCCGATGGAATTGACGGCCAGACCGTTGGACAGGTTATTTCCCAACACGTAGTTATCCAGACCGAGCAGCCCGATGGCCGGGTAATTGCTCGTAAAGGCGTTGTTGCCCGAAAGGCCGTAGCTGGCTTTCAGTTTCAGTTCCGAAATCGCCTTGATGTTCTTCATGAACGGTTCCTCCGACACCCGCCAGCCGACCGAGGCCGAGGGGAACGTACCCCAGCGGCTGTTCCGGCCGAAGCGCGACGACCCGTCCCGACGGAAGGAAGCGTTCACCAAGTACCGGTCCCGGAACGAATAGGCCACCCGCCCGAAATACGACGCCAGCGACCACTGATCACGCACGTTCCGGGCCGAATTGCTCCCGACGATGGTCCCGGCGTTGACGGTCCGGACGTTGTCGTTCGGGAAGTTGTTGGCGTCGACCCGGCTGCGTTCGAAATCGTTTTTCTGGCTCTCCAGACCGATCAGCACCTCGATGCGGTGGACGTCGGCCAGCTGTTTCAGATACGTCAGCGTATGGTTGGTCACCCAGTTCAGTTCCTGTGCAGTTTCGGCATAGGCCGAGTTGGCGGTCGGCGGCAGCAGCTGGTTCAGGGGCAGGGCCGAAGTCTGGTAGTAATTCTGGCGCACCTGCCGGACGTCCGCGCCGATGGTTCCGCGGTACATCAGGTCGAAAGGCAGCTTCAGTTCGGCATAGGCGTTGCCCAGCAGGCGGGTGGTGCGCAGGCGGTTATCGACCTCGTAGATGTTGGCGACGGGGTTGGTGATGCCGGGCCAGTCGTAGGGAGCCGCGTAAAAGGCCTGGGAGTTGTAAACGGTCGAGTTGGGCTGATAGATCGGAATGAACGGCGGCAGGCTCAGCGCCGAGTTGATGATGCCGTTGCCCGCCCAGTGGCCGTCGGTATTGGCCCGGTCTTCGACCGTAAACGATGGGCTCAGGCTCATGCCGAGCCGGAGGGCCGAGGTCACCTGCGCGTCGATGTTGGTCCGGACAGTATACCGGTCGATCCCCGAGCGTTTCACAATCCCTTTCTGGGTCAGATAGTTACCCGACACCAGATACTGCACCCGGTCGCTCCCGCCCGAAGCCGTCAGCTGGTAGCTGCTGATGGGCGCATTCTGGAAAATCATGTCCTGGTAATCATAGGTCGACAGGGCGGACGGGTTGTCGAAGCTGACGCCCTGAAACTCACCGCGCGGATACCGGTACCGCTGTCCGGCCGGCCGCGCGCTGTTGGGATCGTCGATCTTCGCGCCCGTGACCCGTTCGAGGTAGGCGTTGTTGAAGGCCTCTTTCGAGAACTCGGCGAACTGCTGCGCGTCCAGCATGTCCATTTTCTTGGTGATCTGTTGCACACCGGTATAGTAGTCGAGGTTCAGCCGGGCCTGGCCGGATCTGCCGCGTTTGGTCGTAACAACCACGACCCCGTTGGCCCCGCGCGAACCGTAGATGGCCGTGGCCGAGGCATCTTTCAGGATGTCGATCTTCTCGATGTCATTGGGGTTGAGCAGGTTCAGTCCACCGCCGTTGTTGAGGTCACCGGAGTTCAGCGGCTGTCCGTCGATCACCACGAGCGGCCCGTTCCCGGCGCTGATGGACCCCAGCCCCCGGATTTTGATGGAGGGGCTGTTGCCCGGCGCTCCGGTATTCTGCTGGATCAGCACCCCCGGCAGACGGCCCGTCAGCCCTTCGACGATGTTGGGCACCGGCTGGTCGCGGATGGTGCGGGTGTTGATCGATGCGATGGAACCGGTAACGTCGGCTTTCCGCTGCGTTCCGTATCCGACCACGACCACCTCACTCAGCGTCTGGTCCGACTGTTTCAGCGCCAGATTGACCACCGACTGATTGCCGACCGGCACCTCCTGTGTCATATAGCCGATAAACGAGAAGACCAGGACACTGCTGCCGTCATTGGGAATGGTCAGGGCGAAGTTTCCGGAAGCATCCGTAGTGGTTCCGCGAACCGTATTTTTAATGGTGACGCTCACGCCCGGCAGCCCTTCTCCCGACTCATCAGCCGTGACGCGGCCCGAAACCCGGCGCTCCTGCCGGACGGCTTCGGGGGCCTGGTGCATCAGCAGCAGCGTGGGCGTCGTCTCCCCGGCCCGGTCGTCGGGCGTGCCGGTTGCCCGGGCGGTGGGCTCCTGCAACAGGCCGGCCGGGGTCAGCGAGGGCGACAGGCGGCCGGTTTCCTGGTCCGCTTCGAGGATGACGTAATACTGTTCATCGACCTTGCGGTACGTCAGATGATGGGGCTTCAGGATGGTTCTCAGCACCGTCTCGTGGTCCGCAGCGACCGGCAGCGGCAGCCGGACGGTCTTATCCTGAAGGGTTTTCCGCTGAAAGGCAAACTTGATTCCGTATTTACGTTCGAGGTCCCGGAGCACATCGCTCAGGGCCCGAACCGTCGGTTGCGAGGGCTCCGCCAGCAGTTGGGGCTGGCGCCGGAAGGCCGACGAAGCCAGCACCTGTGCTTCGGCGGTGGTGGTGAGGCACCAAACGCCCAGAATCGCCAGTCTGATCATGGTTGGTAAGAGTTTATTCATGGTTTATTTGGTGAGAACGATGTGATTATCCTGTTGATCGACCTTGAGCCGAAAGGTTTCGGCCAGGAGACGGAGCAAAAGTTCGGGCCGGTCGGCCGGGAAGGTACCGGTAAAGCGTTCGGTCAGCAATTCCTGGTTCGGCGTCGTGACCGTCAGGCCGTACTGATCGCTGAACCGCTGAAAAATATCGGACAGCCGCTCGTCTTCCAGCACCAGCAGATTTTCCCGCCAGGCCACATAACGATCCGGATTGACCCGCGCCCGCCGGATGGAAGTCTGACCGGCTCCGGTTTCCACCAGATCGCCCGGCCGCATCAGCACGTCGGGTTGTTTCCGAAGGTCGAGTTTCACCTGACCTTCCTGCAACACGACCCGGGTTCTGGACCGGCGGGTGCTGACGTTGAACCGGGTTCCAAGCACCACCACGTCGGCCACGCCGGTATGCACCACGAAGGGCATGCGCTTCCCCTGCGGTTTTTTGTGAACGTCGAAGTAGGCTTCACCGGTCAGGGTTACCTCACGGCGGCCGCTCTGCTGCCATCCGGCGGCCATCTCCAGCGTCGAGTTGGCGTTGAGCGTCACCACCGTCGAGTCGGACAGCGTCAGGGTAAGCATCTGGCCGAAGCCGGTGTGATAGCGAAGCGGGGCATTCAGGCGGCTGTAGAACCACCCGCCCAGACCGGCCACCAGCACGACGGCCGCAGCGGCTGCGTATCGGTACCAAAGCGGCCGGACAACGCGCACCACGGGCGGACGGGTGGCCCGTTTTTCGGAAAGCCGGGTTAGTGATGCCTGCACTTCCGTGTCGGAAATATCTTTCCAGGTGCTTTCCAGGCCCGCAACGATCCAGCGCGCTTCTTCCAGAACGGGCTGCCGGTCCGGGTAGACGGCTTTCAGCGACTCCCAGAACCGAGCGGCTTCGGGTGTAGGATGCAGTACCCATGACCGGAAATCCGGATGGCGGGCCAGGTCTATGGCGTCGAGCGTGGCGTAATACTCCAGCGGTTTCATACCAGGGAATAGGTCAATCCACCGTAAGAGTAAGGGCGGGTGATTTTGTAGTATGGCAAAGTGAAATTTTTTTAGAAAAAAATGATAGCGGCATAAAAAAGGGACCGGAAGCGGGTGGAACGGCCGGTCATTTAGTAACCGGTAGCTACTGATTAGTAATCGGTAAGGTCCGGCAAGATTTCTCTTACTAACTATGCAAAAACTCAAATATTTGCATTTAAACCTCCCGTGAAAACGTCCAAGACTACGCTCCTGCATCTGCTCCGCCATGCGTACCAGCTGGCGCTGAAAGCCAACCAACCCCACTCCGCCCCCGCCGACGAACTGATCGATCAGTGGGCCGAAAACCAGAGCCGACGCCGTTTTCTGCGCTCGGCGGGCCAGCTCTCGCTGATGGCCGGGGGCCTTTCCCTGCTCGACGCCTGCTCGCCGGCGAAAGACATCGAACCTGAAATCCAGCGGTTCGGCGACCGGGCCGCCCGCAAGGCGAGCGACATCAAAGTCGCTATCGTCGGGGCCGGAATTGCCGGGCTGAATACCGCCCACACCCTCCAGAAACGCAGTTTTACCAACTGGACCATTTATGAAGCCTCCAACCGGGTCGGCGGGCGGATCTACTCGAAAACCAACCTTCTCGGTACCGGCCTGACCACTGAACTCGGGGGCGAGTTCATCGACAGCAGCCATAAGGATATGTTCTACCTGATCAAGGACTTCAACCTGAAGTTGCTGGATATGCAGTCGCCTTCGGAGCAGGCCCTGATCAAGGATGCTTACTTTTTCAACGGGCAGCACTTCACGCTGAAGCAGGTCGTGGACGCCTTCCGCCAGATTGCCCCCCGAATGCAGGCCGACATCGATAGCCTGCCCGACTCCATCGACTTCCAGACCAGGGGAATTGCCGCCACGCTCGACAAAATCTCGATCTCGGATTATCTGACCAAGATCGGCGCGACGGGCTGGCTGAAAGAACTGCTGGAGGTGGCCTATGAAACCGAATACGGGCTGGTGCCCAACGTCCAGTCGTGCATCAACCTCCTGTTCCTGATCTCGACGGACACCGCGAAGGGGAACTTCGACATTTTCGGGGACAGCGACGAGCGGTATAAGGTCGTGGGCGGCAACCAGAAAATCATCGACAAACTGATCAGCCACTACCAGAACCGGATCGAGATCGGGCGTACGCTGAAGGCGGTCAAAAAGAACGGCTCGAAGATCGAACTCGTCTTCGAGGGCGGGCCGTCGGTCCTGGCCGATTTCGTGGTGCTGACGCTGCCGTTCACCAAACTCCGGCAGGTCGATATTCAGGTACCGCTCGATCCGGTCAAGAAAAAATCCATTCAGGAACTGGGTTACGGCAAAAACGCCAAGCTGATGATGGGCTTCAACACCCGGCACTGGCGGACGCTGGGCTATACCGGTTATGTGTTCAGCGACAACACCGTCCAGTCGGGCTGGGACAACAGCCAGCTGCAGCCGGGCACCGCCGGCGGTTACACGGTGTACCTCGGCGGCAACAAGGGCGTTCAGGTGGGCGACGGATCGGTGCAGCAGCAGGTCAAGAACTATCTGCCGAAGCTGAACCAGATTTTCCCGGGCGTGGAGGCTCAGTACAACGGCGTCGCCGAACGGTTCCACTGGCCGACCCACCCCTACACGCTCGGCAGCTACGCCTGTTATAAAGTGGGACAGTGGACAACCATCGGCGGAGCAGAGTCGCTGCCGGTCGGCAGTCAGATCCTGTTCGCGGGCGAGCACTGCAGCGTCGACTACCAGGGCTACATGAACGGCGGGGCCGAAACCGGCCGCCAGGCCGCCAACGAAATCATTCAGGCACTTTTGGATTAAAAACCACCCCCGGCCCCTCCTTACCAAGGAGGGGAGTGCGCTGCCAATTATAGAATACTGCTAAGCCCCCCTCCTTGGTAGGGAGGGGGCCGGGGGTGGTCTCACCAGGCCAACAGCACCCAAACCAATACCGGCCAATGGGGCTGAAGGCGTTTGCGCAGGGCAACGAGCGCCTGGTGAAGCTGGGTGCGGGCGGTGTTGTAGGTGATGCCCATGACGGCGCAGATCTGGTCGTAGTCGAGGTCGCTGAAATACCGCAGGTACAGAATTTCCTGCTGCCGGGGCGACAAACCGAGCAGCGCCGTCCGGACCTGCCGGTGCTGTTCCTGATTCAGGCCCGCTTCGATCAGCCGCTCTTCCACGGAAGGCTCCGCCGGGAGCAGACCGAAGCGGTTTTCCACCTGCTCGGGAGCGACATGACGCTGCCGCTCGGTCAGCTGGGCCACCAGCCGGTTGCGAAACGACCGCAGGATATACGAACGCACCGAATCCGGCCGGGCCAGCGTCCGGCGGTAATTCCAGAGTTCGATGAACAGGTCGTGGATGGCGTCCTCCACCGTCGCGTCGTCGGCCCCGAAGCGCCGGCCGTAGTTGCGAAGCAGCCGGTAATGGGAGGTATACAGGTTGCCGAAAGCCGACTCACTGCCTTCCCGGAAAGCATTCCACTGGATCAGATCATTCGTCGGTTCAGCCTCCGGGTGCATCGGCGTTAACGGGTTTAACCTTTAAAGGACAACCTGTTACAAACCTAATCTTTCTGGTGTAAACTTGCACTATGAAAAGGATTTTTTGCGATTAATACCGTTCATGACCATCCGCGAAGCCCAGGACACTGTCGATCAATGGATTCGGACCATCGGCGTCCGCTATTTCAACGAACTGACCAACATGGCCATGCTGACCGAGGAGGTCGGGGAAGTGGCCCGCATCATTGCCCGCCGGTACGGCGAGCAGTCGGAAAAGGAATCGGATAAGCACAAGGACCTCGGCGATGAGATGGCCGACGTGCTGTGGGTCCTGATGTGCCTCGCCAACCAGACCGGCGTAGACCTAACCGAAGCCTTCCAGAAAAATCTGGAAAAGAAAACCAGCCGCGACCTCAACCGCCACCGCGATAACGAAAAACTGTCATGAGGAGCCGAAAGGCCGGCTCCTCCGCCTGATCGCCTTATAATCCGTAAGTATCGATCAGGTAGACCAGAGCTGCCATCGAAGCCGCCCCCAGGGCCAGTTCGCGCGGGTTGACGGCCTCGAAGCGGTCGATACCCGTGTGGTGGTAATCGAAATAGCGTTGTGAATCCGGTTTGAAGCCGAACAGTACCGTTCCCGACTGCGCCAGGGGCCCGATGTCGGCCCCGCCCCCGCCCGGCCCGATGTCGTGCAGGCCGTAGGGCGCCAGCAGTTCTTTCCAGCGCATGGCTTTGGCCCGCTGCTCGGGCGTCCCGACGATGCCGAAGCCGCGGGGCGTAAAGCCGCCGTTATCCGATTCGACGGCCGCCAGGTGCTTCTCGTTGTTCTTCCGGGCATAGTCGGCGTAGCCGATGCCCCCGCGCAGCCCGTTTTCCTCGTTCATGAACATAACGGCCCGGATCGTGCGTTTGGGCCTGATGCCGAGGGTTTTCATGATCCGAAGCACCTCAACGGCCTGCATACAGCCGGCGCCGTCGTCATGAGCGCCTTCGCCCAGGTCCCAGGAGTCGAGGTGGCCGCCCACCACGATGATTTCCTCCGGTTTCTCCGATCCCCTGATTTCTCCGACCACGTTGTAGGACCGGGCATCGGGCAGGCTCTCGCAATCCTGTCTGAAGAAAAACGTCAGGTTCGGATTCTCCTTCAGGGACTTGCTGAGCAGGTCCGCGCCGTTGGTGCTGATGGCGGCTGTCGGAATCAGCGGAACGCCGGTGCCGTAGCGCATCGCGCCGGTATGCGGGTTGTCGTCCTGGGCGGTCGTCATGGACCGCACGATGGCCCCGACGGCCCCGAGCCGGGCGGCTTCGGTCGCTCCGTTGGCCCGCTGCTCGACCGCCCCGCCGTAGGCTTCGAAGGTATTCAGCCGGGTGGGGTCCATCGGGCGGTTGAAGAACACGATTTTTCCCTTTACTTTTTCGGCGCCCAGTTCCCGCAGTTCCTGGAAGGTTTTCACCTCCACGACCGGCGCTTCGACGCCTTTCGGGGCCGTCGCCACCGACCCGCCCAGGGCGGCAATCGGCACGGCGGTTTTTTGCTTCCCGATCCGGAAATACGCTTCTTCCTTCGCGCCCCGCACCCAGTGCGGCACCATCACTTCCTGCAGGAATACCCGGTCGAAACCCTGCTGTTCCATGAGTTGTTTCGTCCAGTCGACGGCCTTCTGGGCGCCCGCCGAGCCGCTGAGCCGGGGTCCGATCTGTTTGGAGAGGTAACGAAGCCATTCGTAGGCCTGCCCGCGGGCCAGGGCTTCGTCGTAAATACTGCGGATGCGCAGGGAGTCGGAAGGCTGCGCGGAAAGGGGGCCGGCTATCAGGGTAAGGAGCAGGATCAGTGTCTTCATCTCAACGGGTGTATTCCTCACAAAAAAAGAAACCCCGGCCTTTTTTCCAAAAGCCGGGGTCAACTTCCCGGATAAGTCCGATTCGATACCGGCTCCGGACTATAGATGGATGGGGCGGTTTTCGGTCGCGGCCAGGCAGGCTTCCCGCACGGCTTCGGTATAAGTCGGGTGGGCGTGCGACATCCGGGCGACGTCCTCGGCCGAGGCCCGGTATTCCATCGCCACGACGCCCTCGGCGATCATGTCGGCCGCGCGGGCGCCGATGATGTGCATCCCCAGGATTTCGTCGGTCTGCTTGTCGGCCAGCACCTTCACCAAACCGTCGAGGTCCATCGAGGCCCGGGCACGGCCGAGGGCCTTGTACGGGAAGGTCCCGACTTTATAAGCCTTGCCTTCCTGCTTCAGTTCCTCTTCGGTGTAGCCCACGCTGGCCACCTCCGGCCAGGTGTAGACGACGCCCGGAATGAGCCGGTAATTGATGTGCGGTTTCTGACCCGCCAGCGTCTCGGCCACGAAAACGCCTTCTTCTTCCGCTTTGTGGGCAAGCATGGCCCCCCGGATGACGTCGCCGATGGCGTAGATGTTCGGCACTTTGGTTTGCAGGTGGTCGTCCACCTCGATGCGGCCCCGGTTGTCGGCGGCCAGGCCGGCGGCTTCGAGGTTCAAACCGTCGGTGTAGGGACGCCGGCCGACCGACACGAGGCAGTAATCGCCTTCGAGGGTGATCTGGTCGCCCTTCGGCGTGTCGGCTTTCACCAGAACGCCTTCGCCGGTATTCTCGACGCTGGTCACCTTATGGTTGAAATAGAAATCGGCACCCAGCTTTTTAACGACTTTCTGGAGTTCTTTGCCCATGGTTTTGTCCATGGTCGGGATCATCGAGTCGGCAAATTCGACGAACGACACTTTCGCGCCCAGGCGTCCATACACCGAACCGAGTTCGGCGCCGATCACCCCGGCGCCGATCACGATCAGGTGTTTGGGCACCTCCTGAAGCGTCAGGGCTTCAGTCGAGCTGATGATACGTTTCTTGTCGATCTGCATCGACGGGAACGACATGGGTTTCGAACCGGTGGCGATGATGAAATTTTTGGCGGTGATCTGCTGATCGCTGCCGTCGTCCTTTTTCACGTTCAGGGTATTGGCATCCACGAACGAACCGAAGCCCTGATGAACGTCGATTTTGTTCTTCTTCATCAGGAAGGCGATCCCGGTCACGTTGGCTTCGACGACGCCTTCCTTCCGTTTGATCATCTGCGGCAGGTCCACCTGCAGGTCGGAGAGCCTGATACCGTGTTCGGCGAAGGTATGGGTTGCGTTGTAAAAATGCTCGGAAGAGTCGAGCAGGGCCTTGGAAGGAATACAGCCGACGTTGAGGCAGGTACCGCCCAGGGTTTTGTATTTCTCGACAATGGCCGTTTTCATGCCCAGCTGGGCACAGCGGATCGCGGCTACGTAGCCGCCGGGTCCGGAGCCGATGACGATAACGTCGTATTGCATACAGTAGAGTTAGTTTATGTACAAAAAAGGACGGACCCGCCCCACGCCGGTTTTCCGGAATGAGGGCAAATCCGTCCTGCGGAATCGATTAAACACCCAGTAAAATCCGGGTGGGGTCTTCCAGCAATTGTTTGACGCGGACCAGGAAGCTGACGCTCTCCTTGCCGTCGATGATCCGGTGGTCGTACGACAGGGCCACGTACATGATGGGCCGCACGACGATCTCGCCGTTCACTACCACCGGCCGCTCGACGATGTTGTGCATCCCCAGGATGGCCGACTGCGGAGCGTTGATGATCGGCGTCGACAGCATCGAACCGAAAACCCCGCCGTTGGTGATCGTAAACGTACCGCCGGTCATCTGCTCGATGGTCAGCTTATTGTCGCGGGCCAGACCGGCCAGCCGGATGATTTCCTTCTCGATGTCGGCAAAGCTCATCTGCTCGGCGTTCCGGATGACCGGCACCACCAGGCCGCGTTCGGTCGAAACGGCAATGGAAATATCACAGAAGTCGTTGTAAACGACGGCGTCGCCGTCGATCATGGCGTTCACGGCCGGAAACTCCTGCAGGGCGATGCAGACCGCCTTGGCGAAGAACGACATGAACCCGAGGCCCACGGCGTGCTTCTCCTTGAACTTGTCCTTGTATTTGGCCCGCAGGTCCATGATCGGCTTCATGTCGACCTCGTTGAAGGTCGTCAGCATGGCGGTTTCGTTCTTGACGGCCACCAGACGCCGGGCGATGGTCTTGCGCAGGGACGACATCCGTTCCCGGCGCTGCACGCGGCCCCCTTCCTGACCGGCCGGGGCGGCAGCCGGGGCCGGACTCGGGGCCGGAGCCGGTTTCGGCGCTGCGGGAGCCGGGGCGGGGGCAGGCTGCGGGGCCGGCTTCTCGGCCTTCAGGGCGTCTTCCTTGGTGATGCGGCCGCCGATGCCGGTGCCGTTGACCTCCTTCGGATCGATGCCTTTCTCCGCCAGCACCTTGGCGGCCACCGGCGAGGGATGGTGGGCGGCATAGCCGTCGCCCGATGCGGCCTGGGCCGGTGCCGTGGCGGCTGCCGGAGCGGCCACCTGGGGCTGGGGCTGCGACACCGGTGCTCCGGCACCCACTTCGATGCGGCAGATCACCGCGCCGATGGCCAGGGTCGAGCCGGCTTCCGCCACAATCCGGAGCGTTCCGGCGGCTTCGGAGGGCAGTTCGAAGGTGGCCTTGTCGGATTCCAGTTCGCACAGGACTTCGTCCAGTTCGACAGGGTCGCCGTCTTTTTTATTCCAGGCAGCAATCGTCACTTCAGTAATCGATTCGCCCACCGTCGGGACTTTCATTTCAATCACCCGGGCGGCTGCAGCCGGGGCCGGTTCGGCGGCAGGCTGGGGAGCGGCCGGGGCCGGCTGGGGAGCCGGAGCTTCGGCCGGCGGAGCCGGTTGCGGAGCGGGGGCTTCGGCTTTGGGGGCCGGTGCCGGAGCAGCGGTCCCATTGGATGCACCGGCCGGCTCGATGGTGCAGAGCACGGCGCCGATCGGCAGCACGTCGCCTTCCTGCGCCATGATGTGCAGCACGCCGTCCGCTTCGGCGGGGAACTCGAAAGAAGCCTTGTCGGACTCGAGTTCGCATAAAACTTCATCCCGCTTCACCGAATCCCCCTCTTTCTTATGCCACGCGCCAACGGTCACTTCGGTAATCGATTCCCCGACGGGGGGTACTTTCATTTCTATTGCCATTGCTTATGGGTTTTATTCAAAGGCCTGCCGGATGATCTCGGCCTGCTCCTGCGTATGAACTTTGGAATAACCGGTTGCCGGTGAGGCACTGTTTTTACGGGAAATGCCCCGGAGGTTCAGACCCGTTCCGGAGCGGAGCAGATATGTCCAGGCGCCCATGTTCGAGGGTTCTTCCTGCACCCAGACCAGTTCCACATTCTTCCCGTATCCGCTCAGTACCTGACTGAGCTGTTTCATCGGGAACGGATGCAGCTGCTCCAAACGAACGATGGCCACGTCTTCCCGCTTGTCGGCCTGCTGTTTCTCCAGCAGTTCGTAGAAGATTTTGCCGGTGCAGAGCAGCACGCGCTTCACCTTTTTGGGATTTGCATACCCGTCGCCGATCACTTCCTGAAAGGACCCTCTGGTCAGGTCTTCGAGCGGTGAAACCACCTGCGGGTGGCGCAGCAGGGACTTGGGCGACATCACCACCAGCGGTTTGCGGAACGGCCACGCCAGCTGACGGCGCAGCAGGTGGAAGAAGTTGGCCGGCGTCGTGACGTTGGCCACCACCATATTGTATTCGGCGCAAAGCTGAAGATAGCGCTCCGGGCGGGCGTTGGAGTGTTCCGGCCCCTGGCCTTCGTAACCGTGCGGCAGCAGCATGACCAGCCCGTTCATAATGCCCCATTTGGACTCGCCGGCGGAGACGAACTGATCGATTACTACCTGGGCACCGTTGGAGAAGTCACCGAACTGGGCCTCCCAGATCACGAGAGCGTGCGGGGCGGCCATGGCGTAGCCGAACTCGAAGCCCAGCACGCCGTATTCCGACAGCAGCGAGTTATAAATCTGAAGCTTCTGCTGCCCCTCCCGAATGTGGTCGAGGGAGGTATAGGAAGCGTTCGTTTCCAAATCGTGCAGAACGGCATGCCGGTGCGAGAACGTTCCGCGCTGGACATCTTGGCCGCTCAGCCGCACGACCTTGTTTTCGGTCAGAATCGAGCCGTAGGCCAGCAGTTCGGCGGCCCCCCAGTTCACCTGGCGGCTTTCGAAAATCATCTGCTGCCGGTCTTTCAGCAGCTTGTCGATTTGTTTCAGCGGCTTGAAGCCTTCCGGAATTTTCACCAGCGCCCGGCCGATGGTTTCCAGCGTTTCCAGCGGAATCCCGGTGTCCGGCGACTGATCGAAATCTTCGGGGGAGGCAAAGCGCAGTTCGGCCCATTGAAGGTCCAGACGCAGCGGTTTGTAGGGAATCTCCGCTTTCTGCTTCACCATGTCGAGCCGGTCCTGGAGCTCTTTCTTGAACTCGGCGTCCATGTTGGTGGCCAGCTGGGCATCGACTTCGCCCCGCTCGATCAGTTTTTTGTTATAAATTTCCCGCGGATTCGGGTGCCTGTCGATCACTGAATACAGCGTGGGCTGGGTAAACTTCGGTTCGTCGGACTCGTTGTGGCCGTGACGCCGGTAGCACACCATATCGATGAAGACGTCGCGGTTGAATTTCTCGCGGAACTCGACGGCCAGCTTGGCGCAGAAGATCACCGCTTCCGGGTCGTCGCCGTTGACGTGGAACACCGGCGCGTCGATGATCTTGGCGACGTCCGAGCAATAGATCGACGAGCGGGCGTCCTCGAAGTCGGTCGTGAAACCCACCTGGTTGTTGATCACGAAGTGCAGCGTACCGCCGGTCTGGTAACCGGCCAGTTTCGCCATCTGGGTCACTTCATAGACCACCCCTTGCCCGGCCACGGCGGCATCACCGTGAATCAGGATCGGCAGGATTTTGTCGTAGTTGCCCTGGTATTCCTCGTCGGCCTGCGCCCGCACGAACCCTTCGATAACCGGGTTGACGGCTTCGAGGTGCGAGGGGTTGGGAGCCAGTTTCAGACTGATCTGCTTCCCGGCCGGGCTTTCGATGAGGCTCGAATAACCGAGGTGGTATTTAACGTCGCCGTCACCGAACACCTGGTCGGGCACGTTGCCCTCGAAACCGCTGAAAATGCTTTCGTAGGATTTCCCGAGGATGTTGGCCAGCACGTTCAGACGGCCGCGGTGAGCCATCCCGATCATCACTTCCTCGACGCCCAGTTCGGACGCCCGGTTAATGATGGCATCCAGGGCCGGGATGGTGGTTTCTCCGCCTTCCAGCGAAAACCGCTTCTGGCCTAAATATTTGGTATGCAGGAAGTTCTCAAAAACCGTCGCTTCGTTCAGTTTTTCAAGAATCCGCTTTTTCTCTTCGATGGAGGGGTTGAAAACGAGGGCTTCCTTTTCAATCTTGTTCCGCAGCCAGTTCTTGACGTCGATCTCGCGGATATACATATACTCGAAACCGATGGCGCCGGCATAGATCTTCTCCAGCGACTCCATGATCTTGCGGAGCGAAGCCGGCCCGATGCCGAGCAGCGAGCCCGACTCGAATACCGTATCCAGATCGGATTCGGATAGCGCGTAGTCTTCCAGACCGATGCGCGGGTTGCGGTCCTTGCGGGAACGGATCGGGTTGGTTTTTGCCAGCAGGTGTCCCCGTGACCGGTACGCCTTGATCAGGCTGGCTACGGATACTTCCTTTTCGGCGTGTTTGGTATCGATTACTTGTTTTTCGGCGGTTCCGTTGGTAGCGGCAGCGTGGCCGTTGGTTCCGTTTCCATTGGTGTCTTCACTATAGGCCTGAGAAAATTCAAACCCTTCAAAGAATTTCTGCCAGCCTGCATCCACCGAACCGGGATCCTGCTTGTAGGCCCGGTAGAGGTCGTCGATGTAAGCCGCTTCAGAGTTAGCTATATACGAAAATTTGTCCATGATGCGGGATCCCCCTTGTTCTAATCGGCAAAGTTAAACGATCAGTTAGAAAGATTGTCCAGTATTTATCCAATTCTTTACGAATTGAAAATCTGACTCTGTTTTGCTAACAAAAACTTCGGGAAATAAGTGTTCGGCTGGTAGAGTCTTCGGTTGGGCCGTTCGGAAGAGGGGTCAAAAACAACGCCTTCGCGTCCTGGCGTGCCGGTCGGGGTCACGCAGGGACGCGAAGGCGTCGGAAGGAAGGCGGAAAGCGGCTTACACCAGGTTGTTCTTGAAGGCGTAGGCCACCATGCCGGCGGTATTTTTCGTACCGGTTTTTTCCAGAATCCGCAGGCGGTGCCCTTCCACGGTCCGGGGGCTGAGGAAGATCTTCTCGCTGATTTCAGCCGTCGACATGCCTTCGCAGATCAGTTTCAGCACCTCTTTTTCCCGTTCGGAAAGCAGCACCTTACTGTTGTAGAGCGTAGCGGTGGCCGCGGTCTTGATCACGGTGGTCTTGTTGGTCATCTTGCGGTGCATGACCTTCGAGACGAAGTCGTTCAGATACACGCCGTCGTCCATCACCCGGTGGACGGCTTTCTCCACCTCGTCGAGGTCGGCGTCTTTCAGGACGTACCCGCTGACGCCTTTTTCCAGCAGGTGGAGCACGAAGCGGTCTTCATCGTGCATGGTCAGCATGATGATCTTGATGTCGGGGTGGTTTTCGCGGATGTAGTCGGTGGCCGCGATGCCGTCCATGACGGGCATCTCCAGGTCCAGCAGAACGACATCCGGCAAACGCCGGGTCAGTTTCTCGATGAGTTCCTGCCCGTTGCTGGCCTCCAGCACCAGCTCGAAATCCGGAACCTGGCTCAGTACGGAAGCCATCCCTTTCCGGAACAGGTTATGATCGTCGGCTAAGGCAATTTTTATCTTTTTCATGGTCATACCGTTTCCACTTCTACCTGCACTTCGGGCCGGGGATTCTTCACCTGGATGATGATCCGGGAGCCGCGGCCCCGGGCCACGTCGAACGTTACATGCCCATCGATGACGCTCAGGCGGCTTTCGATGTTTCTCAGGCCGAGCCCGCGCCGTTTGTCTTTCAGAATCTCATCCAGGTCGAAGCCGTGCCCGTCGTCGACCACCGACAGCAGGACTTCGCCCGGCCGGCAATGAAGATCGATGACGATGTTGGAGGCATTGGCGTGCTTGATGGCGTTGTTGGTCAGCTCCTGGGCGATCCGGTAGAGGGTCAGGTTCAGGTGAGGAGCCAGCACCGGAATCTTCTCCGAACAGCTCAGTTCGACGTGGACCTCGCCGTGGCTGGCTTTTTCGGCCAGTTCTTCGAGGGCCGACACGAGGCCGAAGCGTTCGAGGGTCGTAGGAACCAGGTCGCGGCTGATGCGCCGGACGTTGGAGATGGTTTCGTCGAGCAGGGAGCGGGTTTTCTGCACCAGCATGGTGGAACCCGGGTCGTTATGTTCGACGGTGCGTCCGAGCTGGTTGAGGCTCAGCTTGGTCACCGAAAGCATCGTTCCGATCTCGTCGTGGAGATCCTGGGCAATCCGCCGGCGCTCGTGTTCCTGCGCCTGGAGGGTGGCCGCCATAAGTTCTTTCCGGTACTTTTCCTGTAGTTCCTTGAGAGCCAGTTGCTGCCGGATCTGTTTCTGCTGATAATAGGCGACGAAGACGATAATAAATATCGCCATCACCAGCAGAACAGCCGTCCCGACCGCAATGTATAACTTCATGTCTTCGTTCACGGCAAATCGAATACAAAGGGCTTCTCGGCCTATGGGAACAATATAACCCTTTTTGTCGAAAGTTAAAGATGCCCGCCCACTTCCGCAAGAACGATATAGTTAACGGTCAGAGGCCCGAATGCTCGACCATTCGCACCTCCCGGCGCCGGAGCCAGAAACTGAGGGCGATCACGAAATAGAAGAATCCGGAAAACGACTGGGTAAAGATCATGTACCAGGTGAAGTCCCCGCTGGGGTCGCGCAGGGTCTTGTTGACAAACAGGAAGACGAAGAGCGTACCGGTGGCGTAAATGAGCACCCCGGCGCTGACCCAGAACATGGCGTGGGAGAACAGATTGGTCACCCGCATACTGACCAGAAGGCTCTGGAAGTGCAGGAAAACGAAGATAATCATGCTGATCCGCTGAATGCCGATCATGTAATCGGCGATGCGGGTCCATTCGAAGTTGATGAGAAAGGCGATCAGGTAGATCAGACCGAGGCCGTAGATGATCATCCGGCTGCGGGGAGAACGAATCTCCTTCGCATACACGATGGCCAGACAGACCATCTCGACCAGGGAGGTCAGGTTGATGAGGTAGTGGTTGTTCTGCCGGTAGGCCGCGTAGATCGTCATCGCCAGTTCGATGGAGAGCGTCAGCGAAATCAGAATCAGCAGCCAGTAAAACGGTTTGTTGAGAAACGAGAGATTGACCAGACCTGCCGCCACTGCGAGCAGTAGAAACAGGTCTGATATAAACCAAAGCGGGAAATCGGTAATCAGCTGTATGAAACGTTCCAGCATAGAGATGGCAAACAGACGCTTTACTTACACGCCGGCGGACAAACCGGCCCATCGCCCAGCGTGCCGTCGCGCGAGGTGGGCATATCTTTCATTCCTTCCTCCAGGGGCAGGGTCAGCGTCAGCATTTCGTCGCCGTTGCCGTCGATCCCCACCAGCAGGACGCGCGGAATCAGGTGGGTATTGCCGTTGATGTCTTCCTGCCGTTTGGCGTGATAGACCCGGAGGCCGACGCAGCCCGGCTGGTTCAGAATCATTTTCAGATTGTTGATGCCGAAAAACTCCGACCGGATGGTATCCGCTTCCGGAATCTCCTGTTTCTTTTTGCGCTCCAGGTACGCGCCGGTCAGGCCGTTGGCTTCGTCCGATGACAGGAATCGTCCCTCATCGCCGGTAAATCTACCCATGATAAAATGTGATTATGGTGGTCAAAAGTATTTGAAACGGTTTTTCAAAGTTGCACAAGGCGCCGGTGGAAATCAATTTTTCAGACGAACGTTTGAGTAAACGGAAGTCGGCTTTCCGAGCGGCCCCGGCCTGACGGAGCCCTCCCCTAAATGAAATTCTCCCGGTCATACCGGCTGAAATAAAAGCCTACCGCGGAGAAGAGACAGAACAGAATGTACAGGACCTGGGTGGAGTCGAGAAAGAAATTCCGGGTTTCCCGCGAAACCGTATACAGGTACTTGATAAACAGAAAGGTGAATAGGGTTCCGGTAGCGTAGAGCAGCAGTCCGGAGCTGATCCAGAACATACTGTAATAGGCGATGTTCTTCACGGTCATCTCCGACAGCAGCGTTACGAAATGCATCAGCACCATGATGATGGTAAAGATTCGGAAGATGGTGAAATTCAGGGCGGAAAGCTCTTCAAATGAGAAAAAAAAAGCGTTCAGAATAACGGAGATGCCGCCGATATAGGCCGTTATTTTCTTTTGATATGGCTTTTTGAAAACGGCGATATAGGCCGCCGTTATGAAGAAAATTTCAAAGAAGGAATAGATATTATAAATATAAAAATTTGTCCATTTGTAATAGGCAAAATAAAGGGAGATCAGATCCTTGATGAAGGTACAGAAGAAGTACCCCACAAAAAACCGCATCTCCCAGCTTAGATTTTTAAACTTGTAGAGGCCAATGGTCAGGATAAACACATCAAAAAAATCGGCAACGAAATCGAGCGGGTAGTTTGATGCAAGTTCCTGCAACCGTTCCATCCGGGGAGTTGTTCATAACGTCGTTAACAGCGGTCCGGGCACAAATGGCCGTTTGCCAGTGCCTCCCGCCCGATCGGCATATCTTTCCCGCCGTCCGGCTCGGCACCGGCGGCTTTTCCCGGCCCGATCCCCCGGCTCAAATCCCCGACAAAAAGGTCTTTGCCGTTTTCGTCGACGGCCGTCAGCACCAGGCGGGGCTTCAGTTGGCCGTCTTCCTTCCGAATGCCGTAATAGATCCGGACGCCCACGCAGCCGGTGCGGCCCAGCAACTCGTTGATGCGGTTGATCCCGAAAAATTCGGCCCGGGTGTACTCCCCGAATTCCTCCTCCTTTTCCCGCTCTTCCCGGTATCGGCGGGTCAGTGCCTCCGCCGACCGGTTCCGGATGAATTCGCCAACGTCACCTCCGTAAGACTCGTCTTTGTAGTCTGTCATGATTGTGCTTGATAGTGGGGTGAAAGATTACACAATCCAAAATAAGCCGCAGACGCTTAACATCCAATCCGAAACGGCAACTTAATCAAACATAAACCACTAACAGCCAAACGGTTACAAAAATAAAATCAGGTAGAACTACGTATGCGAATACGCAAAAACCCCGTATTTCCCCATCCCCTGGGCTTTTTGCTAAAAAAAGTGTTTCTTCTCTATTATTCTTATTAACTTCCACCCACATTTGCAGAGAGTTGGCTATGCACGTTATCCAACGAAACAGCCGATTTTCTCATCTCATAGGTTAGGTTTGGAAAAGGCCGGGACGCTTGTCCGGGCTTTTTTTTCGCCATAAAAAAGCCGGCCGCATCGAAACGACGCGACCGGCTTTCAAAAATTCAGATTCCGTTTATTTGAGCAGATTGAGCAGGTACTGCCCGTAGCCGCTCTTGACCA
>NZ_QTJY01000003.1 GCF_003703975.1 Larkinella soli
GCAGCGGGGCCGGCCACTGCTGCCATTTCACCTTCACCTGGGCCTCCGCCGTAAGCGGGAAAAGCAGGGAAAAGAGCGAGATAATAAAAGGAAACGTTTTACGCATAAGTGCCGGAAATTGATTTGAGAACCGGCTGAAAAACAAGGTTTTCAGACATCTCCAGTTGCCGCAAATAAAGTACCATCCGGGCCTGAGCGACGCCAGTTTTTATTTTTTGGTTATTTTCGGCCTTAATTTTCGGACATTGATTTCCGGAAGTCCTTTACCTCGCCGGGAGTGGTGTTGGATGGGTTGTGGGGGCGGGAAGGCGTCAAAGTAAGTTGTTGCTGGTTGGGGCCAGGAGCGACCACCCCCCGGCCTCCTCCTGGTTAAGGAGGGGTGGCTTCGCAGAGTTTCAAATGCGCAGCGCGCTCCTGTTAAGGGGCTGGGGCTATCCCTCGACGTGGTTTTTCCTCCCGAAGCGGTTTGTCATCCCGACGCAGGAAGGACCCTGTGGCTCAATGACAAACTGGAGTTCTCAGGCACCAGATCCCTCGTTCCCCGGGATGACAAAAAGGGCGGAGCACTCCCCCTGCTTACTAAGGAGGTCCAGGCTTTGAAGGATGTTGAACAGGGCAAAGCCCCTCTCCCTTACAAAGGAGGGCCGGGCCGACGCTTCGGGTTGGGGGTGGTTTTACGGATAAATCAGATACTTCTTCCGCATTTCCTTGTACTGCCCTAATCCCGGCTCCCAGGTTTTCCGAATGGCGGCTTCGTCGAGTCCGGCCCGGAGCTGAAGCCTGAGCTGGTCGCTGCCGTACAGCCTGTCGATGTAGTTGGTCGGCAGGAAAAACTTGTCCTTGTCGGCGGCCTTGTTATAAAAGTCGAGGAGGTATTTCAGCGAAAGCCCCAGCCGGGTGGCGTCCGTGCCCGACAGGTCGAGTCCGTAGCAGAGTTTGCCTTCCTGGGGCGGATTGACGGCCCCCGGTTTATCGGCCGGGGTGAACTGGTACGGCCCGAACCTCGGGTTGCCCGGCCCCCCGATCACCTGAAACTGCTTGTCGGTTCCGCGCCCCACACTCACGATCGTCCCCTCGAACAGACAGAGCGTCGGATAAAGCCGGATGGCCTGCTGGTTGGGCAGGTTGGGCGAGGGAGCCACGGGCAGCGTGTAATCCATCTGGTGATTATAGAATTTCATCGGGACTACCGTCAGCGGGCAGAGCAGCTTCGGGTTGGTGTCGGCCCCCTGAAGCCAGCGCTCCCCGTTGATCATCCGGGCCAGTTCACCTACCGTCAGACCGTGCAGGATCGGAATGGGATGCATGCCGACAAACGACCGGTATTTCGGGTCCAGGATCGGCCCGTCGACGTAGCGGCCGTTGGGATTCGGGCGGTCGAGGACGATCAGCGGCTTGTTGTTTTCGGCGCAGGCCTCCATGGCATAATGCATGGTGCTGATGTAGGTGTAGAACCGCGTTCCGACGTCCTGAATGTCGAAGAGGAGCACATCCAGCGTGTCGAGCATGGCTTTGGAGGGTTTGCGGTTGGCTCCGTAGAGGGAGACGATCGGCACCCCGGTCCGGATGTCGCGCCCGTCGGCGATGGTTTCTCCGTCGGTAGCCTGCCCCCGGAAGCCGTGTTCCGGGGCGAGGATGGCTTTTACGGTCACCCCCCGGGCAATCAGGCTATCGACGAGGTGGTTCCGGCCGACGACCGAGGTATGATTGACGATCAGCCCGACACGTTTGCCCTGAAGCGCCGGCAGAAAAAGGTCCATCTGTTCGGCCCCTAGCACGATGCCGCCGGAGCGGGAATCGGCCGTTGCCCGATCTCCGGATTTTGCGGAAGACCGGCCGTTCTGGGCCTGGCAGCCGACGGAAAGGAGAAGGGTGGCGACAAAGGTGAGGACAAGGAGGAGTTTCCCGTTGGAGGTCATGGTAGCGAGATCGTTTCTGTCAGATTCGGTTGATGGTACCGTCAGGACGGTCTACCGCAAAGGTAACCGAAATGAGACAAGAAAGGACCCGCCGACCGGAAAAGGGAAGTAAAAACCAAATCCCATCCAGCCGGTAACAACGCAGTATTTACTGAAAGTTTTTTGAACGATCCCCTATATAGGCCGTCCGGAATGATCCGGTCACAGATGCGTAAACAGCGGCAGCAGGTGCGCGTAATGCAATTGCCGGCCCTTCATGGTTTTCAATTGAACCAGATAGGAGGTATGCCAGATAATGTCGTGGTATTCATGAATGTAGACCCCGATCGGCTCGATTTCATGCACCTCGCTTAAATCCGTAAGGCGGTCGAGCCCTTCCTGAATGGAAGGGCATGGAAGCAGTTTGTACTCTTTCCGGAAGCAATAAACAATAAAATTTTTCATGGCAGGTCTATCATTTTTAAGACAGAAAAAGAATGATGGGTAAGTTCTGTTTTCAAACCGCATGAACTACCCCTCCACCGATCCGGCAGGGAAAGTTCTTTCTAAAAGATAAAACCGTGTCAAATGAATCCCGGCGGGTTGGGCCGGAACAGGGTGGTCAGGCAGCTTATATCACGAAGGTAATATTTTTTTGGATATTTTAAATTTACCCGATTGATACGATAAAGAAATCAGATCGAATTTATTTAACGTAATCTATTGACTTACCTACAGTTAATCAATTATGTCCGTTAATCGGAGTCAACCGTCTGCCTGGGTATGGACGTATCTGTCCTGCTTCCACCCTTCTGAACCGGGAATCCCCTATGGAACCGCTTCAATCACCGGAAACGGCCTCTCCCCCTGGTTCCGATAATTGCCCGTCGGCTACATTGATCCCTGATATTCCGTTGAAGCCGCCCCGACCGGACCTATCCGGCGGCTTTGGCTTCTTGCGGATTCTTTATAGCTTGCCTTCTTACAAAAAAAGGACAGAGAAAAAAAGAACAACCCGGCCGATTGAGCCGGGCCTTGTTTTTTTACGGCATCCGTCCATAGTTTTGCGCGGAAAGCCGTTTTACCAATGGTATTCCGACCGGCGCCGATTCGTCCGGCTAACGAACAATTTCCGAAGTTTAAACGCGCACACCGCCCCTTGAACGTCCCATATTTCATTGCCCGGCGCATTCGCCATACGCCGACGTCCAGTTTTTCGTCCACCGTTACCCGGGTCGGCATCGCGAGCATTGCCATTGGGCTGGCGGTGATTCTGATCGCGTTTGCGGTTCTTTTCGGGTTCAAGCAGGCCATTCAGCAGAAAATCTTCGTATTCGGCGCCCACATTACGGTTTCGAAATTCTCTCTCAACAATTCGTACGAGGAGCCGCCCCTCCCCCTTCGGACCCCGCTGTATGGACAGGCCCGGTCGATCGGGGGCCTTCGGCACATTCAGGCCGTCGCCACCAAGGCCGGCATGCTGAAAACCCCCGACGAACTTTCCGGCGCGGTGCTGAAGGGCGTCGGCCGGGATTATGACTGGGACCTGTTCCGGAGCGCTCTGGTAGCCGGGTCCATCCCCCGTTTCGACCGAGACACCTCGGATTGCAGTCCCGACTACTCCTGCCGGGTCCTGATCAGCAAACGCATATCGGACCGGATGCAGCTGGGCGTCGGGCAGGACGTGGTCATGTATTTTATCGGGAACACCCTGCGGCCGCGCAGGCTGAACGTGGTGGGGATCTACGAAACCGGCCTGGAGGAAGTCGACAACGTCATGGTGATCGGCGACCTGCGGCTCATCCAGCGCATCAACAACTGGGGGCCGGATTCGGTGGGCAGCTACGAGATCTTCGTGAACGACTTCGATAAACTGAACGATACGTACGGGGGCGTCCGGAAGATGGCTTCGGCGGATATGCGGCCGGTTCGGGTGACGGACACCTACCGGCCCCTGTTCGACTGGATGCTCCTGCTGGACCAGAATACCGCCATTTTCATGGCCCTGATTCTGTTTGTGGCCGGGTTCAACATGGTGGCCATCCTGCTGGTGCTGATGATGGAACGGACGCCCATGATCGGGCTTTTCAAGGCTTTCGGCAGCACCGACAACCTCATCCGGCGGGTTTTCTGGCACGTGGGCCTCAACATCGTCGTCCGGGGCCTGCCCCTCGGCAACCTGATCGGCATCGGCCTTTGCGCCCTCCAATACTACTTCAGGGTCATTCCGCTCGACCCCCGGAATTATTACATGAACACCGTTCCCATCGCCTGGGATATTCCGGTGATCGTGCTGGTGAACGTGGCCACCATCGCCATGATCGGACTGGTCCTGTGGCTCTCCACGCTCATCATCACCCGCATCGAGCCGGTCAAGGCTCTGGTATTCAAAAAATAAGCCGGATTGGAAACGGCTCTCCCGACCCGTTTCCAATCCGGCTATACCGGTATTGATCCTGCTCAGTACCGCTCCACCCGCAGCCGGGACACCCCGCCCTGGTAGTGAATGTTGATTTTCTTCGGACTGGCGCCGTAGCCCGGCGTCTGGTGAACCCCGCCCCCGATTTCGTCGAAACCGTCCAGCCTCTTGACGTTCAGGGCGCCTTCGGTTTCAATCTGACAGCCCACGGTTTTCGGGATTTTCAGCGTCACCGACGCCACCCCCGACTCGATCCGGACCTCCGAGGTCGGCGCCCGGTCGCCCAGTTTCAGGTCCACGTCGGCGGCCCCGGCTTCCAGCCGGACCGAACTGACCGTATACGGACTGAGGTCGAATTCGGCCTGTCCGGCTCCGATGCCGAAGTTGAACGACCAGCTTGGAGCGGAATTGAGCCGGAGATCCACCCGGTTGACCAGTTCCCCGGATTTAAGTTTGATTTCCTCGTCCTCCAGCTTCAGTTCGATATCGGCCGTCCGGTTTTCCGGATTCCGGCTCACGGACATGCTGTAGTTGCTGACGCTCATGCGGGTATCCGCTTCGATGAGGCTGTCGGAGGGGGCTCCGATCACGAACCGCCCGGCCCCGCTTTCAAACTTCAGAACCGCCTGCTGCACCCCGGCATCCATCGGTTCGGCGATATGGTTGGTGCGGACCGTAACGTTCGGCTCGTCGGATTCGGCGTCCGGGTCGTGGTCGTCATCATGATCCCCATTATCCCCGTCGTCGTGAAAATGCTCTTCGTGGTCGGAGTCGTCGTTGTCATGCCGGTATTCCCAGCGGTCGCCGTCCCAGTTGTTCCGGCCGAAGGCCGCCACGACGGCCAGCGGCACGGATACCGCCAGCAGAATGGTGGTCACCACGGCGGCTCCGGAGTTCCGGCGGGAGAAGATGAGGTTGAGGCCGGCCAGGATAATCAGGACAGGCCAGAATCTGGAGAAGAATTCCCAGTCGATGTAGAACCAGCCGTAATTCTGGCCCAGAAAAACCACCCCGAGCGTGATGAGGGCGATCCCCCAGAATAATCCGTTTCGATTCATGGCAGATCAGAGGGGTTGATTGGGGTTGCCGGGGTTATTCGGAGTGCCGGGCGAGTACGGGTCGGTCGGGCCGGAGTTGTACGTCGTCCCGGTGTTGGTATCCGTATGGTAAGGGTCTTTATGATCCGGTCCGTCGTGGCGGTTGCGGTCCTTGACGATCA
This sequence comes from Larkinella soli, assembly GCF_003703975.1. GTDB lineage: Bacteria > Bacteroidota > Bacteroidia > Cytophagales > Spirosomataceae > Larkinella > Larkinella soli. The sequence goes on from NZ_QTJY01000003.1 coordinate 5,537, forward strand.
GCCAGATACCCAATCCAATCAGGATGAGCGGCCAGAGGTCGCCGAAGCTGATGTCGAGCCAGCGGTCGAGCAGAAAGAGAAAACCGATGCCTACCAGGATGGCCCCGCCGACGACGTTGCCGTTACGTTCGTTTGAATTCATGGTCGTGAAATAATTAGTTGAGGGTTGTGATTGATACACGGGAATGAAGCCTGCGACCCGCTCCGGCAGTACGACCCAGAGGATCGCGTAAATAATCAGGGAGGGCACGTGCGGCACAAAGAAACCAAAAACGAACAGAAACCGGACAAGGGTTCTGTCGATATTGAAATAGGAAGCCAGACCGGCGGCTACCCCACCCAGCATGGCCTCATCGCGGATTCGTTCCAATCGTCTGTTCATCGTTTTGCGGTTGTTTGACGATGTAAACGTAGCCCAACACCCACGGTTTCACAATGGGTGTTTTAAGAATGGACGCCGGAACGGATGAACCCGGTATTTCGATCCATAGTTGGTAATACCTACTACTGTGTAAAACCAAGCAACCCTCTCCTACTCCTCCGTTTCGAGGGCTTCCAGAATATCCATCATCTCCCCGAACTCTTTGTTTCCGGGGCTTTCTTCGTCTCCGCCGGTCAGGGCGATGCCCTGAATGGGCAGTTCCGAAAGCAGTTCGTGGACGTTCCCGGCGCTCACGCCCGTTCCGAGCAGGACGGGATACCGGGCCGCCAGCCGCTGCAGGGCGGCTTTCAGCTCGTCGTCCAGCCGGATAGCTCCTTTGCTTTCCAGCAGAAAATAATCGGCCGGTGCGGGCGGGTCGTTCCGATCCCCGGCGGCAAACAGGGCGTCCAGCTGGTCCAGCGTCAGCTGCCCGAGGTCGGCTTTCAGGATGACCGGCCGGTCGAAGGATTTGAGATAAGGCACCAGGGCCGATTCCTCGACCTGCACGACATCCGGCTGATAGACGCCCAGCAACCGCTCGATCTCCAGCGGGTCGGTCGAGGTCGTCTCGCCGACGATATGAACCCCGGCCACCCACGACCGGATTTCGTTGAATTTTTCAGGGGCGACATACTGCTCGGTGCCGGCGTCCATGGAAAAGCCGAGCAGGTCGACGCCCATGCCGGCGCAGTACCGGGCATCGCTGAGGTTGGTGACGTTGCTGATCTTGACGGTTGTTCGGAGGGGCATTCTTTTCGATAAAGGTTGCCGGCAAATATCGGAAGTATTTGGCGAATTGACATTTTTTATAGAAGCCCTGAAGGGAAATATGAAAATCTGATTCCGGTTTGGAAATATGGATTGACCATCTATAAATTTAAAGGATTTGAACCGCTTCCGATTGCCCCATCTACCAATCAATCACCCTCTGCCTACCTATTTCAAAATCATTGATGAAAACCAAAAAAAGCCTGCCTAAAGCAAAAACCCTTGAAGAATGGGTTGGAGGAAAACAACTGTTTGCTCTCCTGTTTACCGATATCATCGGTTCGACGAGGCTGTGTAGTGAAATGGGGGATATCCGGTGGATGGACCTCCTGTTCAAGCACTTCAAGAAAGCCAGAACCCTGCTGAAAAAATACGACTGTTTTGAGGTAAAAATTATTGGAGATTCTTTCATGGTGGTATTTAACAACACCCTGGAAGCTTTAAAATTCGCGCTGGATTTCATCCGGGATACCGGTGACGAACAGATCAAAATCCGGGTGGGAATTCATGTCGGAGAAGCCCGGATTATCGGAAATGACATTTATGGAGGCATGGTAAACTATGCCAGCCGGGTGACGAAATGGCATCAGGAGGAAGGCATTGGGTTAAGCAACTCTGCGAAAGAGGGAATCCAGGCTTACCTGGGGCGAAAGGAAACCGAACAGAAATTCATCAAGGTAACGCATAAATTCCACGACTTCGACGACCCGAAAGAACTTTGGAAGTATAACCTGGATACCCTTTGGGACCACCGGATCAAGCAGGAATTCCCATCGCTCGAAGAAATCAATGAGGTAAACGCGGGCGGTACCTTCGGCTATTCGGTGGTAAACTCCTCGATCGATGATCTGATCTGGACGGCACAGATTGAAAAATCGGCCTATGGGGAAGACGCCATTCCCTATGACACCCTGAAAGAGTGGTATGACGTAAACAATACCGGCTTTTTTACCATCAAGGATAAACAGAACAAGCGGGTCGGCCATGTGAATTTTCTGCCGGTCCGGTTGGAAGGCCGGTCCTCGTTCCAGGATTTGATGGAGGGCCGAACAGTGGAGAAAGACCTGAAACCAACGGCCATTTTTTCCCCGGAGGAGAGGCCCGAAATTAAAGACCTCTATGTAGAGAGCATCCTTATCAACGAAGAGGATGTGGAGGTGCGGACCCGAATTATTTTCTATATGTTCAAGCTGCTGGATTCCATGCTGTTTAAAATTGCGGAACCCAAATCTATCCGGAGATTTTACGCGATGGCGGCTACGGGAGCCGGGGAAAGGTTTATCCGGCAGTTAGGCTTTGAAGTCATCCGTCCTTCGTTTGAGCGGGAGGATCAGCACAACTTCTTCTCCGCCAACTACAATGACGTCCGGGACAACATTCACCGATTGATCGGAAAATAGCCGACGACCGGCTTAAATCCGGTCTGGCTTCGCGGGAGAGGAATTGATTTTCCCAAACCACTGTTATGATGTATCTTTACGGAGGTTTCGGAGGGAGTATCCTCTGAAACCTTTTTTGATTCATTCTAACCGTCGCAGGGCTTTGAACCCTGGCAGATACCATGAGTAAACACGGACGAATTCTGGTCGCCATGAGTGGCGGCATCGATTCCTCGCTGGCGGCCGTCATGCTGCACGAGGAAGGCTACGAGGTCATCGGTATGACCATGAAAACCTGGGACTATGCTTCCTCCGGAGGAAGCAAAAAAGAAACCGGCTGCTGCAGCCTCGACTCCATCAACGACGCCCGCAACATCGCCGTCAGCCTCGGTTTCCCGCATTATATCCTGGACATCCGCTCCGAGTTCGGAGACTCGGTCATCGACCATTTTACGGACGAATACCTGGCCGGACGCACCCCGAACCCGTGCGTGCTCTGCAATACCCATATCAAGTGGGACGCCCTCCTGCGCCGGGCCGACCGTCTCGGCTGTGAACACATCGCCACCGGCCATTACGCCAACATCCGGCAGGAGGCCGGCCGGTTTGTGATTTCCAAAGGGGTGGATTCCCTGAAAGACCAATCCTACGTCCTCTGGGGCGTTTCGCAGGAAAGCCTCAGCCGGACCAAACTGCCGCTCGGCCACCTGCGGAAAACCGAAATCCGCGAAATGGCGAAAGAACGCGGTTTCATCGAACTGGTGACCAAATCGGAATCCTACGAAATCTGCTTCGTGCCCGACAACGACTATCGGGGCTTCCTGAAACGCCGGGTGCCCGGTCTGGAACAGGAGGTGGCCGGCGGCAATTTCGTGCTGGAAAACGGGACGGTCGTCGGCAAGCATCAGGGCTATCCGTTCTATACCATCGGCCAGCGGAAAGGCCTGGGCATTGCGCTCGGGTATCCCATTTTCGTCACCGACATCCGGAAGGACACCAACGAGGTGGTGCTGGGCGTCGATAAGGATCTTTTCCGGGACGGCATGATCGTCAGCCGGCTGAACCTTCAGAAATACGAAACCATCCGGGAGCCCCTCCAAACGGTGACGAAAGTCCGCTACAAAGACCCCGGCACCCCGGCCACCATTTCGCAGGAAGGCGAACAAATCCGGGTTCTGTTCGAGCAGGGCGTTTCGGCCATCGCGCCCGGACAGGCGGCCGTTTTCTACGAGGGCGACGATGTGATCGGCGGGGGCTGGATCATGAAAAGCTTTCGGCAGGACGCCGATAACCCCGTGTCCGCCACGGCAGACATCACCCTGTAAATCAATCACTTTAAACAATTCCCGACCGTCGGCTCCGGTTTGTCGGAGCCGACGGTCGGGAATCTGGTTCCAATGAAGCAGCTTTTTCAATCTTTCTTTAATTTGCTTGTACCAGCACTTTTATTCAGTTCCTGCCGCCCTGAACCGAACCGGCCGGCCGGTATCGACCCCGCGTATTTGCCGATGGAAACCGGGCGGTACTGGGTCTACGAGGTGACGGAACAGGAATTCCCGCTGGGTGCCGGGCCGCTCCGGAGGACGTATCAGTTCCGGGAACGGCTGGAAGCCTTACCCGACGGGCCTTCGGGGCAGAAGAACTTCCGGGTCCTGCGTTATCGCCGTTCCCTCGAAGGGCAGCCCTGGCAGCCCGACTCCGCCTTCATCCTCACCCGCCAGGAACACCTCATTCTTCGGACGGAACGCAACGTTTCGTACCTTATGCTCGTATTGTATGCTACGGAAGGGATTCGATGGAACGGAAATGCATACAATTTCCTTGATTCCGACGACTATGAGGTTCGCAATTTAGGCCGGACCTTCAGCGTTACCAATCAGAGCTTTCCGGAAACCGTAACGGTTATCCAACAAAATGATTCAACACGGGTTTCTCAGGATAGACGGCTTCAGGTTTATGCCCGAAATGTGGGGTTGATCTATCAGGAAATCATTCGATTACAGTTCTGCACCTCGCAGCCCTCCTGTATCGGAAAAGGGCAGATCGATTACGGCATCCGGCAGTGGGTCCGGATCAGGGAATACGGCATACAGTAAATACAGGCAACCGACCATGGCTTCCAAACTTCTACTCCTTCTTTCACTGACGCTGGGTCTGGTTTTTACCGGGCAGGCCCAGAACCGCAAATACCTGGTGCTGCTGAAAGATAAAGCCAACACCCCCTACGCCATCGGTCGGCCCGAACAGTTTCTGTCCCAGCGTGCCGTCGAACGGCGCCGGCGTCAGGGCATTCCGATTCTGGAAAGGGACTTGCCGGTCAATCCGGCCTACGTATCGGCCCTCCGGCAAACCGGGGCCAGAATCTGGTTTACCTCCCGCTGGGCCAATGCGGTGCTGGTCGAAACGACCGAAGCCAACCTGAGCACCCTCCGCAGCCTGCCTTTTGTCGCCGGTATCGAAGGCAACCGCTCCATCGGCAATGCCCGGGTCGGCTACGTGAGCTTCACCGGCAACCGGACCGACGGCAAACTGGAAACGGCCGACGAGCCCGGCCTTTACGGCACCTCGCGCGACCAGAACCTTCAGATCGGCGTCGATAAAATGCACACGCTGGGCTTTCGTGGCGAAGGGATGCTGGTCGCGATCCTCGACGCCGGGTTCCGGAATGCGAATCAGGTTCCTTATCTGCGACCGCTTTTTACCGAAAACCGGGTCGTCGGCACCTACGATTTCGTGAGGAAGGAAACCGCCGTTTATGAAGACGACGCCCACGGCCTGAATGTACTTTCCATCATGGCGGGCTACCAGGCCAATCAGCTGATCGGACCGGCCTATAAAGCCTCCTACCTCCTGCTCCGGACCGAGGATGCCTTCTCGGAAACGCCCGTCGAGGAAGCCAACTGGCTTTTCGGGGCCGAATTTGCCGACAGCACCGGCGCCGACGTCATCAACTCCTCGCTGGGTTACACCACCTTCGACGACCCGAGCCAGAACCATACCTATCAGGACCTCAACGGAAACAGAACCCTGATCACGAGAGCCGCCCGCTGGGCAGCCGAAGCCGGGATTCTGGTCGTGGTTTCGGCCGGGAACGAAGGCAACGACGCGTGGCAATACATCGGTGCCCCGGCGGATGCCTCCCCGATTCTGTCTATCGGCGCCGTCGACAACCAGGGCTTCCGGGCGCCCTTCAGTTCCCTCGGTCCCTCGGCCGACGGGCGCGTCAAACCGGACCTGGTGGCGATGGGGCTGGGAACGACGCTCGGAGTAGCCGGAGGCAGCATTTCCACCGGCAACGGAACCTCTTATTCCGCCCCGCTGGTGGCGGCCCTGGCGACCGGTTTCTGGCAGGCCAACCCCCGACTGACGGCCCAGCAGGTCATCGAGTGCCTGCGCCGGTCGGGCAGTCAGTTCGCGAAGCCGGACAACGAACTGGGTTACGGTATTCCGAATTTCGAGCGGGCCTCCGCCATTGCCGAAGAGTCTTACTCCCTGCTGATCTATCCCAACCCGTTCACCAGCGCCGACCGGATCACCGTCCAGTGGAACGAAATTCCGCTTCATCAGGATATTGACGCCGTCCTGACCAATTCGGCCGGGCAGGTGGTATGGCGTCAGAAATACACCTCCGACCGTCTGGCGGCTTTATCGTTCCAGTCGCTTGCTTTGTCCCCCGGCCTGTATTTTCTGACTCTTTCCTCCGAAAAGGCCAGACGAACGGTCAAACTGATGAAATACTGATCCAAACGACTTATGATTAAAGTCATTCAGGAAGACATCACCCGGCTTTCGGTGGACGCCATCGTCAATGCCGCCAATACGAGCCTGCTGGGCGGAGGTGGTGTGGACGGGGCCATCCATCGCGCGGCCGGGCCGGAACTGCTCGCCGAGTGCCGCACCCTGAACGGCTGCCCGACCGGAGAAGCCAAAATCACCAAAGGCTACCGGTTGTCCGCCCGGTTCGTCATTCATACGGTGGGGCCGATCTGGCGGGGTGGGCATTCGGGCGAATCCGAACTACTGGAAAGCTGTTACCGTCGCTCTCTCGAAATAGCCGCCGAACATGGCCTAACTTCCATGGCCTTTCCCAACATCAGCACCGGCGTGTACGGCTTTCCGAAAGACCGGGCGGCCCGGATTGCCGTCACCGCCGTTCGGCAGGCGCTGGCGCGGGAGACTTCGGTTCAGGAAGTGTATTTTGTCTGCTTCGACGCCGAAAACTTCCGGCTCTATCAAACCCTGCTGGCCCCCTTACCGCCCGAATCGGTACAGTCTTAATTCTTCCGCCGGTTTTCCCAGTAACCGGTCCCGGATCAGTTCGGCGGCCGTCACGCTGAACGTAATTCCATTGCCGCCGAAGCCAAGCGCAAAATAGCTGTTCGGGAACGCCGGGTGTTCTCCGATGTAGGGCAGGCCGTCTTTCGTCTCCCCGAACGTCCCGGCCCAGGCCTGATCGGGAATGAACGGAAGGTCCGGGAATAGCTGCCGGACCTGGTCGGTAAGCATTTCCTGTTTGGATTCGATCAGTTCGTCGCGAATGGCGGCATTGTTGAAGGGAATGTCTCCCCCTCCCACCAGCACCCGGTTGTCGTCGGTTGTTCGGAGGTAGAGATAAGGCCGTTGCGTGTCCCAGAGCAGAATGGAACGCAGTTCGGCCGGCAGGTTCGAAAACGGCTCGCTGGCAATGGCGAAGGTACTTTTCAGGTCCACCACCTTTTCAGGGAGCATCTCCTGAGACTCATAGCCGGTGCAGTAAACGATCTTCCGTGTATCGATCATGACCTGGCTCCCGGTGATGACCCGGGCACCCCGGTTGGTGTAATCAAGGGAAACGATCTCAACATGATCGAAGATCCGGAGGCCTTTGCGGACCGAGGCCCGGTGCAGGTCATGGGCAAACCGGTAGGCATCGATTTCGGCGGCATCCGACGAACAGATGGCTCCCACGGCCGCCAGCCCGAAACGGTTCCGCAGCGCCTTCCGGTCGAGCCATTCTACGGGAAAACCATGGTTCCGCCGGGTTTCGAATTCCTGACGAAGAAACTCCTCGTCGGCCTGGACGGCGGCCATATACAGGCTGTTTTTGCGGACGAAGCCGGACCGGCTTTTCAGCCCTTCCACAAGTTGTTCGATGGTTCGGATGGCTTTCCGGCAGGATTGGTAGGCCTGTACCGCATTCTCCTCCCCGATCATTGGAATCAGTTGATGCAGGGCGGTATCGATCTCGTACTGGAGCATGGCCGTGCTGGCTGCGGTGCTGCCGGTAGCGACGTCGCGCCTGTCGATCAGCACGACATCGAAACCGGCGCCGATCAGCGACCAGGCCATCAGGGCGCCGGTAATGCCGCCCCCGACGATCAGAACGTCGCAAGTCAGGGATTGGTGGAGGGAGGGATACGTCTGGATCAGGCCGTTTTTCAACAGCCAGAAAGGTTCTTTGGACCGGGTCTTCATATCAGCGTTTGTGAACCCAGCCTTAACGGACTGTTCATCCGTCTGGTTTTAAAACAAAAAACCACTCCGATCAGGAAGTGGTTTTTTGCAGAAAAGGCGGAGGATCAATTGCCTCCGGTAGATTCTTCCGGCTGGATCTTGGTAGCCACTTCGGCTTTCGCCGGAGCCGGGCTGACCAGTCGGTTCTGCTGTTTGTAATTCCGATTGGCGACCGAAGGGCCGGCCGGGACCGCGATGGCCGACTCGCGCATACCGCCCAGGCGCTGCTGCTCCCGGTAGCTGGCGATGTTCATGGCCGGCCGGCGTTTACGGGGGCGAAACTCAATGCTGGCTTCGGGCTCCCACCTGGCGGCTTCGGCGGCTTTGTTCGGATGTTTATAGTTCGACGTCGAATACGTCGGATCGTTTTTCAGTTTATCCTGCGCATTCACCGGCGTAGTCAAAGCTATCGCCAGCAAAACCGCACAGGTTATCGCGAACTTTTTCATAACAGGGAATGTGGTTTTGTTGCACTCGGCTCTAATATAACCTAAAATTCCCCTACTATGTTCTTAGTTTTTATGTTTTTTTCTTGCGAACCATGCGAAGGACCGATTCTTCCTCCGTAAAATCGGTTATTTCATCAAAATGAACCCAGCGAATCCCTTTGGTTTCGGCCGTTGGCCGGAACGGCTCGACGGGGTCGGCTTCCAGGCAGAAACGGATGTCATAATGCAGGTGTTCCGGTTCGTCACCGCGGGCCGGGATCGGGTGAATATCCACATCGAAAATACCTGGGCCCATGGTCCGAAGGTGGTTCAGGCCGGTTTCTTCCCCGGCCTCCCGCCGGGCGACCTGAAGAACATCCGGATTGCCGTCGGCGTGGCCGCCCGGCTGCAGCCAGCGGTCCAGCTTCCGATGATGAATCAGCACGACCGCATCCCGCTCCGGATTGACGATCCAGGCCGAACCGGTAATGTGACCCACCTTCAGGCTGCGCTCGAAGCAATCGGGGTACTGCCGGACAAATGCAATGATTTCCTGCCGCATTTTCTCCTCATGCGGATCGACGGACCGGTAGGTGGAAAGCAGGGTCAACAGAGGCTGGCGGTGCATGGGATTCGCTAAGAAGGAATAACCGTATTACCCGATCGGGTTTTCTTTTTCCGGCAAAATACTGCAATTTCGTCCGGTATTTTAAATCATCCTCGTCCCATACAATCATGAAGCAGTTTTTTCGGTACGGGGTCGTTCTGTGTCTGACCGCATCGACGGCCTCCGCCCAGCTCCGGCTCCCGCAGCCCAGTCCCGGCGCAACGGTGACCCAAACCATCGGCACGACGGATATTACGGTGAAATATTCCCGTCCCAGCGTGAAAGGCCGCCCGATCTTCGGTCAGCTGGTTCCTTACGGCAAGGTGTGGAGAACCGGCGCCAATGCCGCCACCAACCTGACCACCACCACCGATCTGATGGTGAAAGGCCAGCGGCTTCCGGCCGGCTCCTACTCGGTTTTCACCATCCCGAACCAGGAGGAATGGACACTCATTTTCAATAAAAACCTGACGGCTACGGCGGAGGAAGGCGCTCCGAACGGTTATAAAAAAGAGGAGGATGCGCTGCGTGTTCAGCTGAAACCGGAACGGATCTCCCCGCCCGCCGAATCGTTTGAGGTCAGCTTCAGCGACCTGACCGACAGTACCGGCCGGCTGAATCTGGCCTGGGCCGACGTGAAGGTCAGCGCCGATCTGATGGTGAACGTGACCGCCAATGCACAGGCCAGCATCGAGAAAGCCGTCGCCGAGAAACCCGAAGACCCCGGCATCCTTCAGGCCGCTGCCAACTGGAATCTTTCCAAAGGCCGCAACCTGAATCAGGCGCTGGCCTGGATCGATAAGTCGATCGGGCTGAAGGAGGGTTTCTACAACGTCTGGATCAAGGCGCAGATTCTGTCGAAAATGGGGAAAGCCGCCGAGGCCCTTCCCCTGGCGCAGAAGGCCCTGGCCCTCGGAGAAAGCTCGAAAGACCCGATCTTCGGATTTTTCAAGGATGCGATTCAAAAGGGCGTGACCGACTTCCAGGCCGCCATCCCGGCCGTTCCGCAGAACCAGAAAGGCAAAAAGAAAAAGGCCTGAAATAGCCGGTAACGAATAAAAAGAACCCCGCCGAAGCGGGGTTCTTTTTTGTACACCGCCACATTCCGGCTTTTTACCGCATTCCTTTTCATCGGGACACGGGGTTTTGTAGCTTTCGCAGGAAATACCCGATTCATGAGAAGCCGGATTACCGTCATTGCCGTTCACCTGGGATTTTGCCTCGCTTTTCTGGCCCTGCCCTACATCTTCGCGCCGGCCGGCTTTCCGGGGCTGGCCGGGCTCACCCGCAATCCGCACGAAAGAACCAATCTTCTCTCCTACCTGATGATGATCGGCTTCTTTTACCTCAACTACTACGTGCTGATTCCGAAGCTTTATTTCCGGAAACGATACGTCGCATTCGTAAGCGTCACCGTCCTCTGCTTTCTGATCATCATGGGTATGGTGGTGGTTCTCGACCGGCAGGATTTGCTTTCACCGGGCCGGATACCGGGTCTACCGCCCCGTGCCCGGGCCGGAAAACCGCCCTTCGGCTTTGAACTCAGCCATGCCCTGTTCCTGTTTCTGGTCGGCATTTTCGTGTCTCTGTCTCTCCAGATCAGCAACCGCCTGAAGGAAACCGAGCGATCCCGGCTGAACACGGAACTCTCCTACCTGAAGGCCCAGATCAACCCGCATTTCCTCTTCAACTCCCTGAACAGCATTTATTCGCTGGCGCTCGACAAGTCGGACCGGGCGCCCGATGCCATCGTCAAGCTGTCGTCCCTGATGCGGTACGTAATTCGGGATGCGGACCAGGAGCAGGTGCCGCTGGGCAAGGAACTGGAATATATTCAAAACTATATCGACCTCCAGAAATTGCGGCTCGACGATACCGTTCTGGTCGATCTGCAAACGGAATGTCGGCCCAACGGAAAACGGATTGCTCCCCTGATCCTGATTTCCTTCATCGAAAACGCCTTTAAATTCGGCGTCAATCCGGAGGAAAAATCGATGATCCGGATCGCAGTTTCCTGTGATGACGTGGCCCTCCGGCTGCTGGTTTACAATAAAAAGGTGCGGAACCCGGGGAATACGGATGCGGGCGGGATCGGAATTGAAAATACCCGCTCCCGGCTTCAGCTTCTTTATCCCGACCGCCACCGGCTGAGTCTCTCCGAGGGGCCGGACGATTTTTCAGTTGAACTCGAGCTGACTCTCGCATGATCCGAGCCATTGCCGTCGACGACGAACCGCCCGCCCTCCGGGTCCTGACCCACTTTTGCAGCCGGGTGGATTTCATCGACCTTCAAAAGACCTTTTCACGAACCGACGAGGCCCTGGACTACCTCCGGAATTTCCCGACGGATTTACTGTTCCTGGACATCAATATGCCGGCCATGTCCGGGATCGATTTCTACCAGGCCGTGCCGCAGCCGTCGATGGTGATCTTTACGACGGCCCATGCCGAATTTGCCGTGGAAGGTTTTACGCTCAATGCGGTGGATTATCTGCTCAAGCCGTTCACCTTCGAGCGGTTTCAGCAGGCTGTGGAAAAAGTGCTGAATTTCCAGCGGGTGCTGAACCAGCCCCAACCCGAAAAACCGGCTTTCTTGTACATCCGGGCGGATTACAGCCTGCATCAGATTGCGCTCGACGACATTCTGTTCATCGAAGGGCTGGACGATTATCTGCGGATTCACCTTCGCGAAGGCCGGCCGGTCGTAGCTCGCATGACGATGAAGGCGCTGCTCCAGAAGCTGCCCCCGGCGGATTTTATCCGGGTTCACCGGTCCTTCATCGTTTCGTTTCGCCGGATCGAGAACGTCCGGAACCGGATCATCACTCTGGCCGGGGAGGAAATTCCCATCGGGTCGAGCTATGAGGCCGAGTTTTTCAAACGGTTCAATCCGTAGATTATTCAGAAACCGGAGCTTCCTGCTTCCGGGTCCTGACGAAGAAGCGCTCCAGCAGCCAGGCAATACCGATGACCAGTACACAGCCGATCACGTTCAGCCACAGGAAGGCCGTCAGTTCGGCCAACCAGCACCAGACCACCAGCCCTTCGGAAACGATGGCGGCCCAGAAGGTGGCCCGGCCGCCGATGGACCGCAGGTAAAAAGCCACCAGAAAAATACCCAGAATCACGCCGTAAAATAACGAACCGAGAATGTTGACGGCTTCGATCATGCTGCCGAGCCGGTTGGCGAACTGGGCCACAAAAATGCAGAAGACGCCCCAGAGGACGGTCATGACCCGCGACGCTTTCAAATAATGTCCGTCGGAGCGGTCCTTCCGGTAAAGCCGTTTGTAAATATCCACCACCGACGTGGAAGCCAGTGAGTTATAGGCGGAAGCGATCGACCCCATCGAAGCACTGAAGATCACCGCGATCAGAAGGCCGATCAGTCCGTGGGGCAAATAATCGAGCACGAAGCGCAGGAACACATAGTTGACGTCGCTGGTATCCCCCGCCGGGTTGTTCTTTTTGATCAGATCGACGACCTGCCCCTTAATTTCCTTTGCTTTCTCATCAGCCTGCCGAATGGCCGAACGGGATTGCTCGACCACCCCTTCGTTGTTTTCACTCAGGGCTTTTTCGAGCGTCAGAACCGACTGACGCCGGTCCGCGGCCACGCGGGTATGTTCCTGCTCCAGTTGCCGGTACTGGCCGGCATACTGGCTTTTCAGCAGTTGGTCCGTTTCTACTTTATTGAAAAAGACGGGGGCCGGATTGAACTGGTAAAAAACAAATACCAGCGCCCCGACGAGCAGAATCAGAAACTGCATCGGCACTTTCAGCATACCGTTGGCCAGCAATCCGATCCGGCTCTGCCCCACCGAGTTCCCGGTCAGATACCGCCCCACCTGCGACTGGTCGGTTCCGAAATAGGAAAGCTGAAGGAAAAAACCGCCGATCAGGCCGGACCAAAGGTTATACCGGCTGTCGGGGTCGAAGTGTAAATCGATGGTATTCAGCCGCCCGGCTTTTCCGGCCACCTGCAGAGCCCCGGCAAAGCCCACATCCTCCGGCAGGAGATGAACCGTCATCCAGCCGGCCAGGAACATTGCGAGCGTAACGATGAGCATCTGCTGGAGGTGCGTATAGGAAATCGCCCTGGTGCCGCCCGTGACGGTGTAAATCAGCACGATACCGCCCATGACGATATTGGTGTAATAGATATTCCAGCCCAGAATGGTCGACAGAATGATGGCCGGGGCATAGATGGAAAGCCCCGTCGACAGGCCCCGCTGGATCAGAAACAGCAGGGCGGTAAAGACCCGGACCCGGGCGTCGAAGCGGGATTCGAGGTATTCGTAGGCCGTAAAGACCCTCAATTTATGGAAGATGGGAACGAACGTAATCGCCAGCACGACCATCGCCAGCGGCAGGCCGAAGTAAAACTGCACGAACCGCATGCCGTCCGTAAACGCCTGACCGGGAGCCGACAGGAAAGTAATGGCGCTGGCCTGCGTGGCCATCACCGACAGGCAGACGTGGTACCAGGGCAGCGACTGGTCCGCCAGCAGGTAGTCGTCCATACTTCGGTTGCCCCGGCTCCGCACGACCCCATAAATCGTAATCAGGGCCACCGTGCCGACCAGAACCAGCCAATCCAGAGTACTCATGAAAAGTAATTCATAAACCAGTAAAACAAAATGATTTCCAGGAGCAGGCTGCCGATCACCAAAGCATACAGCATGCCCCAGGACCGGGCAAAAGGAGGCAACTCAGGGTCACGTTTAGACATCAGGGTTCAGCGGGTTGGGATGAGATTCGGCCGGCTTATAATCCGGCAACGAAAATAGATAAAACTCAGGTATACAAACCGCCCATCATCTTATAAAAATTATCCCATCTTTTTTTTGAATTATTCAACAATAACCCTAGTTTTCAGCGCTCTCATAAAACAAAAATTCAATAGCCGAGGAATTACGATGGAAGAACCGTCAGTACCGATTTCGGAAAGGCAATTGTTCGGACTGGATGGAAAAGTGGCCCTGGTCACCGGCGCCAGCAAAGGCATCGGGGAAGAAATTGCCCGGCTGTACGCCCGGTTCGGGGCCCGCGTCGTCGTCAGCAGCCGCCGGCAGAGCAGTGTCGAACTGGTGGCGGCCGGCATCCGGAAAGCAGGTGGGGAAGCCACCGGAATTGCCGCCCACATCGGCGACTCGGACCAGCTCCGCCACCTCGTCGACCGGACCGTGGCCCTCTACGGCGGAATCGATATTCTGGTCAACAACGCGGCCACCAACCCGGTTTTCGGTCCGGCGGTCGACTGCAGCAGCGTGGCTTTCGACAAGATCATGCAGGTCAATGTCAAGGCGGCTTTCGAACTGGCGAAAATGGTGTTCCCGGTGATGAAAAAACAGGGACGCGGCAGCATCATCATGATGAGCAGCATCGCCGGCCAGACGCCGGACCCCGGCCTGGGCATCTACAGCGTCAGCAAGGCCGCCCTGAACATGCTGACCAAAGTTCTGGCCCGGGAGTGGGGCCCCGACGGCATCCGGGTCAACGCCATCTGCCCCGGCCTGATCAAAACAAAGTTCAGCCAGGCCCTCTGGGACGACGAAGCCATTCTGGGCCGGTTCGTCAACCACCTTCCGATACCGCGCATGGGGAGCGTGGAGGAAATTAGCCCGCTGGCGCTGTTTCTGGCCTCGGAAGCCTCCTCTTATTGCACCGGCAGCTTCTTTTATGCCGACGGCGGAACCAACATCTAACCGGCCCCCGGCTCAACGGACAGCCAGAATCTTAAACTCCGTCCGCCGGTTTTTCTGGTGCATTTCCTCCGGACATTCGACGCCGTCGGTACAGCCGTTTACGATTTCATCTTCCCCGAAACCGCGGGCGGAAAGCCGGGCGGGTTCGATTCCTTTGGAGATCAGGTAATCGACGGCGGCCCGGGCCCGGTTGGCCGACAGGCGCAGGTTGTAGGTATCACTGGCCCGGCTGTCGGTATGGGAGCGCAGTTCGATCTTCATGCCCGGATTCTTTCTCATCAGGTCGGCCACGCGGTCGAGTTCACCGGCGGCATCCGGGCGGATGAAGAACTTGTCGAAGTCGTAATAAATACTTTTCAGTTCGAAGACGTCGCCCTCCCCGTAAATTCCCTGCCGACTTTCGATCACCGCCGGCTTTTTACCTGATTTCATTTTTGGAATCCGCTCACGGCTGGAAGTGTACCGGTTTTTCTGAGTCGTCAGCGTGTAGGGCGAACCGGGTTTCATCTCAAATTCGTAGCGGCCGTCCGGCCCCGTGACCACCTTCTGCTCCGACTGGTCCTTCTCATTCCGCAGGGTTACGGTCACCCCGTCCGCCGGCCGCTGATTGACCTCAGTATTGACGGTGCCCCGGACCAGGGTATTGTCACTTTTTTCCAGATAAATGGAGACGGTCAGGACCGGCTTTTCGGATTGGGTGAGCGTCGAAAACCGGACACTGTTGGCCGCATAGCCTTCCTTGATCGCCCGAAATTCATAGTCGACGCTGGCATCGATGCAGAAGCCGGTTTTGCCGTCGGGGTCGGTTAGGCGGAGATCCTGATTGACGCCGGCCTTGACCACGCGGACATCGGCCAGGGGAACCGGCCGGCTCGTTTTGGCATCGAAGACATAGAGATTGAGCTGCTTACAGGTCCGCCGGAAGCCGTACAGATTGTCGTCGTTCAGGCCCCGTTTTCGGTTACTGCTGAAAAACCCGGTCGACCGGGTTCCGTCGGTAATCAGCCCGAAATCATCTTTTTCGGAATTGATCGGATACCCCAGATTCCGGACCGGCTGAAAAGCCACTCCTTCCCTCAGCTCGGCGTAGAACAGGTCCAGCCCGCCCAGCCCTTCATGCCCGTCGGAAGCGAAGTAGAGGTTGCCTTTTTCATCGGCGAAAGGAAACATTTCGTTGCCTTCCGTATTGATGTCCCGACCCATGTTAACAGGTGTCGACCAGGTCCCGTCGCGGTATTCGACGACGTAGACATCGGTCCCGCCGAAGCCGCCCGGCATGTCGGACACGAAGTAAAGCCGGGTGTTGTCGGGAGACAGAGCCGGATGCCCGACCGAATAGTCATTGCTGCAGAACGGCAGTTCCCCGACCGTTTTCCAGCCGTTGCCGCTCGTTTCGGCGAGGTAGAGTTTGAGCCGCCGGACCCCGTCGTCCCCTTTCCCGTCTTTCCCCCGGCCGGAGTTATTCCGGGTGAAGATCATCCGGGTCTGGTCCCGGAAAAACGTCATCGGCCCCTCGTGGTATTTGGTGTTGAGCGTCCGGCTGAACACTTCGGTTTTCGACAGTTTTAGTTCCCCGGCCGGTTCGTTGCCGGCGGTTTCCGTCACGGCATTACCTCCACCCAGTGAGGCCGGTCGATCGGCGGCCGCCGGTATTTTCCGCAGTTCGGCCGTATCGGGATGGACGTACAGGTCCAGGAACGGGGTCTGGTTCCAGTTAAAAACCCGTTTGACCACCCCGGTTTCGTCCCGGGCGGAAACGAAAACCAGACCGTTTTTAAAATACATGGGACTGAAATCAGCCTGTCGGGAGTTGATGGGCAGGTACTCGACCCGGTAGGAGGACGAATCCTGAAAAAACTGGTTCATGTCCATGTAGGAAACCGTGAACCGGCGGCCCCGGAGGTCTTCCTTCTGCTTTTCTCCGTAGCGGGCGTACATCTTCTGCGATTCGCGGTATTTGCCGTTGGCGGCCAGGGCCTGCGCATAATACAGATAGTTCCGGGCGTCGGTTTCGGGGTAATTCCGGACCAGTTCTTCGAAAACCCGCTCGGCATTCCGGGTATCCTGCATCGCCCGGTAGCAATATCCAAGGCGGGCCATCGCTTCCTGAACGCCCACGGTATCACGGTGCTTTTCTTCGTTCAGAAATGCTTCATACGAACGGGCGGCATTCAGGTAGCTAAGCTGGTCGAACAGCCTGTGGGCCGCCTTCAGCCGCTGACTCTGGGCCTGAACGGCCGGATGAAGACAAAAAACCAGGAAGAAAATGAGTAACAACGGTATCGCTTTCATGATAGAATCGGGAATCCATAGCCGCAAAGAAACAAAGCGGATGCCAAATTTGCTTGTACACGGGATTAAATTTTTGAATGATGGGTGTTTGAATGGTTGAATGATGCGTTGCCCTGTTTGTGGCCGGTTCCGGCGAATCGGATCATAGGCCGGAAGGAGGGTCCGTTGCCTCTATCCGTAGAACGCTACGGGTCTGGGCCGTCAGCCGGAAGGGATGGGCCGGCCGGTACCCGACAAGCCAGGCAATGTCCTCCCCCGACAGCAGGACGACGGCCCTTCGGCGTTCGCTCAGAGGAATTTTCCGGTTTGTAAAAAAATCGCCGACCTGCTGGCTTCCCGAAAGGCCCAGCGGCCGGAAACGATCACCGGCCTGCCAGGGCCGAACGACCAGCGGCCAGCGGATCCGGTCGGCATCCAGGCAGGCGATGCGGGGGTCGGCCGGAATCAGGAAATCCGCGGGTTTTTCGAAAATCCGGAACCTCAGAATCAGGCCATTGGGCAACGGGACCGGATCGGAAGGCAGCGTGGAGAGGGGAATCTGAAAAGATTCGGCGGCTTTGAGTGGACTGATAACCAGATGGATACGATCGCGAAGCACTTCATGGGTGTCCGAAAAAAACCGCTGGCCGAACGACGCTCCCATGACTGCATCCCGGATGGGACCGGACTGGACGTACTGAAACCCGAACGGACGCAGCCACTCCGAAAGCCTGAAAGCCCATTCGGGTTGGGCCCGGAGCCGGTCGATGGAAAGATAGATGCTCTCCGCCCTCTCCTCCCGGCATTCCTCCCACGACCGCTGGATTTCCAAGTTCACCAGCGCTTCCGCCGACCGAAGCCTGGCCAGCGTAGCCGCCAGGGTCTCCCTGAGGTTCGGGTTCATTTCGTGCAGACGGGGCAAAACCTGGTGCCGAAGGCGGTTTCGGGCGTAGTCGTCCGTCTGGTTGGAACGGTCTTCCCGCCAGGCAAGCTCCTGCCGGCGAACATAGCTCTCGATGTCAGACCGGCTCGCAAACCAGAGCGGCCGGATGATGCGTCCCTGCCGGACCGGGATTCCGCGCAGACCGGCCAGCCCCGTGCCGCGTACCAGATTCAGCAAAATGGTTTCCAGCACGTCATCCTGGTGGTGAGCCGTCGCAATCCGGTCATAGCCGTGTTCCTGTGCCGTTTGCTCAAACCAGTCGTAGCGAAGCCGGCGGGCCGCCATCTGGACGGACAGGCCGTTCTGCTCCGCGAAGAACCGGGTTTCAAACCGGACGGAATGGAACGGGACCCCGTGCCGGCCGGCCAACTCCCTGACGAACAGCTCGTCTTCATCGGACTCTTCTCCCCGAAGCCGGAAGTTCACGTGGGCAATTCCATACCGGAATCCGGCGGCCCGGAACAGGTCGGCCATGACCACGGAATCAACTCCCCCGCTGACCGCCAACAGAATGCAATCAGTTTGCGAAAAAAGTTGTTCACTGTTAATAAATGCTAAAAACGACTGCCGCATCGGGGGGAAACAGGCCGAAGCCTTACTTTTGTGGTTTGGAACTGGACCGGCGGAACCAGGCGGGGCCGGGAACCGCTGCAAATAAATCAATGTCCGTCGTTTGCGGCCGAAAGCGGAGTTCATATTTTTTTCCTATGCATCGCAACCCTTTGAATACTTTGAGCGTCTTTATCAACAGAATGATTCACAGGCTGGTGTTTCTGCTGGCGATGATTCCGGCCGGGTATGTATCGGCCCAGGTCGGGCAGCCGCAGACCGGCGGGCCGGGTGAAATCGTGTTGCTGAAACGGGCCGACAAACTCGAAGGGATGCAGTCCGGGGCGGAGGAGGTCCGAAAGCTGACCGGCAACGTGCTGCTGCAGCAGAAAGGGGTTCTGATGTACTGCAACCTGGCGATCCAGAACCTGACGACGAACGTCATCGAAGCGTACGGCAACGTCAGGATCGTGCAGGGCGATACGCTTAGTGTGAAGGGCGATACGATGTTTTATTACGGGGCTACCCGGCAGGCCAACGTCCGGGGCCGTTCGGTGGTGCTGAAAGACCGGAAAATGACCCTGACCACCCGGCGGCTCGATTACGACCTGGCGTCCGGCATTGCCCATTACCCCGACCGGGGCCGCATCGTCGACCGGGAAAACATTCTGACCAGCCGGGAGGGATATTACGATACGCGAACCAAACTGTTTACCTTCCGGGAAAACGTCCGGCTGGTAAATCCGAAATACACGATGACGGCCGATTCGCTGCTGTACAACTCGTTCAGCAAGATCGCCACCTTCCAGGGACCGACCAGAATCGTCAGTAAGGACGGCACCCTGATCGCCCGGGAAGGGGAATACAACACGGTCAGCCGCCTGTCGAATTTCAACCGGCGCGCGACCATCGAAACGGAAAGTTACACGCTCACCGGCGATACGCTGCTGGGCAATAATGCGAGTGATTTTTATACGGCCCGGGGCAACGTGGTTCTGTTCGCCAAAAAAGACCGGACTACTTTGCTCGGCGATTTTGGAAGATACAACCGGAAGGCGGGCGTGGCCCGGATGACCGGCCATGCGGTGGTGAAAAGTCTGGTCAGCAACGACACGCTGTTCATGCGGGCGGACACCCTCTGGTCGTTCGAATTTCAGAATTCGAATAAACCGAAAGGGGAATTGCAGCGCCGGCTGATCGGGCAGAAAAACGTCCTGGTTTATAAAAACGATTTGCAGAGTAAGTGTGATTCCATCGTGTACGAAACCGCTGATTCGACGATATTCTTTTTCAAGGATCCGGTGGTCTGGAGTACCAATTACCAGATGGAAGCGGACTCGATGACGGCGAAAATGAAGAACAACCGGATCCATACGATGTTCCTCCGAAGCCGGTCGTTCGTCATTTCGCAGGATACGGTCCAGAATTATAACCAGGTGAAAGGAAGGGTTCTGACGGCCTATTTCGCGTACGACAAAAAACAGGATCGCTCCGACATCGACCATGTGGTGGTGGAGGGCAACGGCGAGAGCATTTATTTCGCGGTCGACGATAAAAACAAACTGGTCGGGATGAACCGGGTTCTGTGCAGTAAAATGACGATCCGGTTTGCCGACCGCAAGGTGAAGAAGATCAGTTTTTACGGCCAGCCGGACTCGAAACTGATCCCCCCTCAGGAGCTGAAGGGAAGCGACAAACAGCTCGAGGGGTTCAACTGGCGGCAGGCCGAACGTCCGACAAAGGCACGGGTTCTCGGACAGCCGGAGATGAAGGCTCCTGAAAAACCGACGGCCGCGTCCGGTAATTCAATAAAAATCAATGCTTCGGCTAAACCTTTGGGAGTGAAAGAAGTTCTAATCGATAAAAAACAGAAGTAATAGCAATTTTTTGAGGAAGCGGTCGTTGACTTTCTCGTTTTTTTAAATAGGTTTGTGATGGGGTACTGTATCCACCCTGAATCTGGATGAATTCATATGAAACAATCTGTACGTCTATATTTTTGGTTCACCGGCCTTGCGCTCCTGCTTTCCCAGAATATTCTGGCGCAAAGCGACAGCGGAAAGACCAAAAGCCGGCTTGAACTGGGCCAGAAGCCCTCGGCCACCACGGGGCGGGTCATCCACTCCCGGAACTTCCCGTTCCTGAAACACCCGACCGTCTCCGGAATCGACCGGCCGGTTTCCGTCCAGAAAAACGACGCCATCAACCAATATTACCGGAACCAGATGCTGAACGGCACGGCATCCAAACCGGCAGTCCGTTCCAACTCCGTCGAGACCGGTGCGCCGGTAGCCGTCGAGGCCCGCCAGCAGTCGGCCGAAGATGCCGCCCGCATGAAAGCCGACGACCGGATGTTTGCCAACGAACGCATCACCGTTTCGAATATTTACCCCAATCCGGCCAACGACTTCGCCGAAATCGATTATCAGATCGCCGGCAGTGTCAAGGACGCCAAACTGACCTTCTACAACGTGCTGGGCGCGCCGGTAGCCGAATACGGCCTCGATAAAAACGAACGGAAAATCCGGATTGCCACCCGCGAAATGAACTCCGGAATGTATCTCTACCAACTGTCGCTGGACGGTAAAAAGGTAGCCACCAAAAAACTGATGGTCAGCCATCAGTAAGCAGACACCGCTTCGAACAGGCAGCAGACCGTTTTCGTTTGCTGCTTTTTTTATGTCCTTTCCTCCCGGAAACCTTTCCCGGCAGAGCGGGGAGGCACTATTTAAAACCGGCTTTCGTTACTCATATACAGATTTTTATTAATTTTGCATTCTTATGCAGCATCGTTGGAAAGCAGGAACGTTTGCGGTTGCACTGCTGGTTTTGTTGGCGTCGTGCAGCCCTTTTCAGAAATTACAGAAAAAGGGCACGGATGAGGAGAAATACCAGGCTGCCGTAAGCTATTTCAAGAAGGGCGAATTTTATAAGGCCGGTATTCTGTTCGAGGAGCTGATTCCGATCCTGAAAGGAAGTACGGAATCGGAAATGGCTCAGTTCTACCGCGCCCACTGCGAATATCAGCAGCAGAACTACCAGCTTTCGGCCTTCCATTTCAAACAGTTTTACGAGACGTTTGCCCGAAGCGATTTCGCCCAGGAAGCGATGTATTTCTACGCCCTGTCGTTATATAAGGATTCTCCAATCTATAACCTCGACCAGTCGAACACGCTGACGGCGATGTCCGCCCTGCAGGATTTCATCAACGCCTATCCGCAAAGCCCCTTCCGGGAGGAATGTACCAAATACATCAACGACCTCCGCGACAAACTGGAGCTGAAAGCTTACGAAAAAGCCAAGCTGTATTACAAGACCAGTGCGGCCAACATCGCCAACTACCGCTCGGCGGTGGTGTCGATCAACAACTTCCAGCGCGAGTACCCGGATTCGAAATACAACGAGGAACTGGCCTATTTGAAAGTCGACGCCCAGTATAATCTGGCGAAAAACAGCTTCACCGACAAGCTGAAGGAACGGCATCAGGAGGTGGTCAACTACTACCAGACCTTTATCGACAAGTACGGCACCAGTTCCTACGCCAAGCGGGCCGAACGCATGTATGAGGACAGCCGCAAGGAACTCGAACGAATCCTGAACGAGGAAAAGGAAAAACAGAACCAGCAACAACAGCAGAAGCCGGGCAAAGTTACCGCGACGGCTTCCAACCAATAAAAGGCCGCCGGTCAGGCCGGGAAGGGAACCTATCGGACCCCGCCGGCTGTTGACCTCAGGCCCTAAATAGCAATCACTATGGCAAACAATCCTTCTTTAATTACGCGCGACACGGACAAAATTGCGGCCGCTACCGGAAACCTCTACGAATCGGTTTCCGTCATCTCGAAGCGGGCTCGCCAGATCTCGACCAAGATGAAGGAAGAACTCAGCAACAAACTGTCTGAGTTTGCATCGGCGGTCGATAACCTGGAGGAAGTGTTCGAAAACCGCGAACAGATCGAAATTTCAAAATACTACGAGCGGCTGCCGAAGCCGACCACCGTCGCCACCGACGAATTTCTGGAAAGCAAACTCCAGTGGCGGTATGTCGACGAAGATTCGACCAACTCCCTGTAATTTTCAGGTACACGATTTTTAACGCAAAGGGCACTATGCCGGCGAGGAATCCGCAAATTAAAACTTTGCCGGAGCGCCGAATGCAGAGCTCCCTTTGCGTTTTTTCTTTCCACCGAATTTCGTCGACCGTATGTCCATTCTGGCCGGAAAAAAAATCCTCCTGGGGGTAACAGGCAGCATTGCCGCCTATAAAGCCGCCTTACTGACCCGCCTTCTGGTCAGGGCCGGTGCGGAGGTGCAGGTCGTGATGACCAGAGCCGCTCAGGATTTCATTACGCCCCTGACGCTGGCTACCCTGTCCAAACGGCCGGTCCTGATCGAATTTGTGAAGGACGAAACCGGAAGCTGGAACAACCATGTCGAACTCGGGCTCTGGGCCGACCTGATCGTGATTGCCCCGGTTTCGGCCCACACGCTGGCGAAACTGGCGAACGGGTTCTGCGACGACCTCCTGTCGGCGGTTTATCTATCGGCCCGCTGCCCCGTGTATCTGGCTCCGGCCATGGATCTCGACATGTATCGCCATCCGGCCACGCTCGACAACCTTCGCCGGCTGCAATCCTTCGGCAACCACCTGATTCAGGCCGAACACGGCGAACTGGCGAGCGGGCTGGTCGGCGAAGGCCGCCTGGCCGAGCCGGAGCATATCCTGGCCGAACTGGAACGCCACTTCCGGCACCGGCCAGTTTTCCGCCATAAACGGGTGCTGATCACGGCCGGCCCCACCCAGGAGCCGATCGACCCGGTGCGGTTTGTCAGCAATCATTCGACCGGAAAGATGGGGTATGCCATCGCGAACGTATTCGCCCAGGCCGGAGCCGAAGTGACCCTGGTCAGCGGACCGACGCAGCTTCCGGTTCCGGACCCGACCGTGCGCCGGATTGCCGTTCGATCCGCCCGGGAAATGTTTGAAGCCGCCGAACCGGAGTTCGGCCGGGCGGACATCGTCATTCTGGCTGCGGCCGTGGCGGACTACACGCCGGCCCATCCGGCCGATCAGAAGATCAAGAAAAAAGAAGCCGAATTTTCGCTGGAAATGACGAAAACCGTCGACATCGCGGCTACGTTCGGCAGTCGGAAACGGCCGGGACAGATCATGATCGGGTTTGCCCTCGAAACCAACGATGAAGTGAACAATGCCCTCGGAAAACTCCGGGCCAAGAACCTGGATTTCATCGTCCTGAACTCCCTTCGGGACCCGGGTGCCGGGTTCGGACACGATACGAACAAAATTACCGTTATTGACAAAGAAGAACGGATTTATCAATTTGATCTGAAGTCGAAAGACGAAGTGGCCGCAGATTTGCTTAAGCTCGTGGAAGAACAGATTTCTCAGGCATGAAATTTCAATCATTTTATACGGCCGTCGCCCTGATGCTGGGCCTGTGCCTCGGCACCGCCCGGGCGCAGGAACTCAATTGCCAGGTGACGGTCAACTTCAACCAGGCCCAGTCCACCCAGGTCACGGACCAGCAGCTATTCCCCCAGTTGCAAAGCTTTATTTCCGATTTCATGAATAACCGGCGCTGGACGAACGACGCCTTCAACCCGGAGGAACGGATCAACTGCAAGTTGGTCATCGACATTCTGAAAGTGCCCTCCCAGAACTATTACGAAGGCCGGGCCCAGGTGATCGTCACCCGTCCGGTGTTCGGCACCAACTATGAATCCCTGACGCACCGGTACATCGATCAGTCTTTCAACTTCTCCTACCGCCTGAACGACCCGATGTATTTCAACGAGAATGCCTACAGCAGCGAACTGACTTCCCTCCTCGCGTTTCACGCACTGGTGATTCTCGGGACCGACTATAATTCGTTCGGGAAACAGGGCGGCAAGCTTTTCTTTCAGCGGGCCTACAACGTCATGACGCTGGCGAGCCAGAGCGTGCAGGGGGGCGGCTGGGGCGCCCAGGGCGACCTCCGCAACCGGTACTGGCTGATCGAGAACCTGCAGAGTCAGCAGTTCGTGCCGTATCACGAAGCCCAGTACGTCTACCACCGCCAGGCACTCGATAACTTCATCACCAATCCCGTCGGCTCCCGTCAGCAGGTTCTGGACGTTCTTTCGACCATCCGGCAGGTGAGCCAGCAGCGTCCCAACTCCATCGCCATCAACATCTTTTTCGACGCCAAGGGAGAGGAATTGTTCAACATCATGAACGAAGGATCGCGCGATGAACGCCAGAAAGCCTTCAACCTCCTGTCGGCGCTCGATCCTGCCAAGACCGAACTTTATCGCAGATTGCTCCGATAGCCCGAAAGACGGTTTCCATCGAACAGGAACCGAATCGACGGGGACCGGATGAGGAAAACGTCGGATTCGCCCGCCTGAACGTTCCGACACCGATACCGGTGGAAAGCCTGCGTATTCAGGTCGATCCGGCCAGGACCGGGTTGGTGCATTCCCTCTCCTTGCGACGAATTGTGAAATGTCGTGCCCCCGTACCGAATATCCTGAGAAGGTGCGTAAATTTGCCGCCGGTCGGGGCAGGCCACCGCTCCTGAGGGCATCTTACCCTGCTTAGCTATTTCATGGGGAAACGCTTAATTCGCATCCGGACTACCCAGCTTCCGGAACTGGTCGCCGGCTTTACCGGGTCGGAGGTAAATCTCGTCCTGGTCGACGGAAGAACACTTCACGGCCGCCTGACCCGCGTTCAGGACGATGAACTCCATCTGGTCGACTCCATCGGACACCGTCATACGGTATCGTTCGAGGCCGTGGATGAACTGATTACGGATGAGAAATCATCCTTCTGACACAAAAATTTTTCTAACCGTTTGGGTGGTCGGAGCGGAAACCCCAACGCAGTCGGCGTTGTTATTCGAATAGAGGACTTCCTGTATGCTTTCGCATTTACTAATCAAGAATTACGCCCTGATCGAACAATTGGAAATGGCTCCGGATACCACCCTGAACATCATCACGGGGGAGACGGGTGCCGGTAAAAGCATCATGCTGGGTGCCATCGGTCTTCTGCTGGGCCACCGGGCGGATACCAAAGTGCTGTATAATCCGGACGAAAAATGCGTCATCGAAGGCTCTTTCAGCGTGTCGGGCTACTTTATCGAGAACCTGTTCGATGAGGAAGACCTCGATTATGATTCGACCTGCGTGGTTCGGCGGGAAATCAGCCCGAGCGGAAAATCCCGGGCCTTCGTCAACGATACGCCGGTCAATCTGGAAACCCTCCGGCGGGTGACCAGCCAGTTGATGGACATCCATTCGCAGCATGATTCCATTCTGCTCGGATCGAACGAATACCAGTTACAGATCGTAGACACTTACGCCCAGAACGACGAACTGCTCCGTCAATACCGCTCCGACTATCAGGCGTTTCGCGGCAGGGAAGATGCCCTGAACCAGCTTCTGGCCGAGGCAGCGACCATGAAGAAAGAGTTCGACTACAATAATTTTCTGTTCGAGGAACTCAGCAAATTGCAGCTGGAAGCCGACGAGCAGGAGCAGCTGGAACAGGAACTGACCGTTCTTGAAAATGCCGAGGACATCCGGGAACGGCTCCAGTTATCGTACGATTACCTCGACAATGCCGAGCAGTCGGTGGTGGTATTCCTGAAAAATGTGGTCAGCAACCTGAATTACGTCAGCCGGCTTTCCGACCAGTTCAGCCCCCTGCGCGACCGCGCCCAGAGTGCCCTGATCGAACTCCGGGACCTTGCCGGGGAGATCAGCAATGAAGAGGACCTGATAGAGACGAACGACACCCGGGCCGAAACCATCCGGGAACGGCTCAATCTGATTTATAATCTCCAGACCAAGCACGGCGTCAAAACGATTGCCGAACTGCTGGAAATCCAGGCCGACCTGGCCAAAAAAGTCGGGAAGGTGCTGAATCTGGATGAAGAACTCGCCGAAGCCCGCCGGCAAACCGAAGAAGCCCGGCAGACGCTGAACCACAGTGCCGAAGTCCTGTCGGATTCCCGTCGGAAGGTGCTGATGCTGATCGAGAAACAGGTGGGCGACCTGCTGGTCGACCTGGGGATGCCGAATGCATCGATGCAGATTCAGCAGCAAACCGGCAAGCCGACCAACAACGGCATCGACACCATCTCGTTCCTGTTCAGCGCCAACAAAGGCGTCAAACTCCAGCAACTGAAAAATGTGGCCTCCGGCGGGGAATTCTCCCGGCTGATGATGGCGATCAAGTATATCCTGGCCAGCAAACGCTCGCTGCCGACCATTATTTTTGATGAAATCGACACCGGGGTTTCCGGCGAAATCGCTATCAAGATGGGTAATATGATGCGGGATATGGCGCACAGCCACCAGATTATCGCCATCACGCACCTGCACCAGATTGCCGCCCAGGGGAAAGCCCATTACTTTGTTTATAAGGACCATTCCGGAAATAAAACCGTCAGCCGGGTCAAGAAGCTCAATTTCAACGAACGGGTTCAGGAAATCGCCCAGATGATCGGCGGCAATAACCCTTCGGCGAGCGTGCTGAAAAACGCCCGGGAACTACTGTCTCAGAAAGTATAGTTTCAAGATCATGAAAAACCGTAACCTGTTCCTCTCCTTTTCCCTGCTGGCCGGACTGCTGGCCGCCGGTTGTCAGAACGCCGAAAAAGCCGGCACGAACGAGGTCGATGCCCTGCGCGATTCCGTGATGGCCGTCCATGATGAAGTAATGCCCCGAATGGAGGAAATGATGGAACTCCGGTCCAGGATCAGCAGCCGGATCGATAGCCTTTCCAAACTGAAACCGGCCTCCTCCGACCTTGAAGGCCGCCAAAAGGACGGCGTTGACGCCAATCTGGCCCTGAAGGAAGCGGACAGCCTGATGATGTCCTGGATGAATCATTATAAATCCGACACGTTCAAGGTGCTGGACGCCGGGCAGGCGAAGGCTTATCTGGATCATGAGATGGAGAAAATTTCAGTGGTCAGAGAGAAAATGAACACGAGCATCGACCAGGCCAAAAAGTACCTTCAGCAAAAATGAATTGAGTATGCGTACCCGAATTCTCATGGTTCCGGCGCTGGCGGCCCTGCTGGCGGCCTGTTCACCGAAAGACGACCGACTGCCCATCCTGGGTGAGCGCGAACCCGTCACGAAAACCGTGGACGGAAAAACCGTTACCGACACGGCCTATTACTCCATTCCGCCCTTCCGGTTTACCAATCAGGACGGCAAGGTGGTTTCGGACCGGGATTACGACGGAAAAATCTACATAGCGGATTTTTTCTTTACGACCTGCCCCACCATCTGCCCGAAGATGAAAACCCAGATGAAGCGGGTGTACGACAAATACAGGGGCAACCCGGACCTGCGAATCCTTTCTCACACCATCGACCCTCAGCACGATACGCCGGAGGTTCTGAAGGAGTTTGCCAAAGGGCTGGGGGTGGCCGGGGAGCAGTGGCAGTTCGTGACCGGGCCGAAGGAGGAGATATTCAAAACCGGTAAATCCTACATGGTGGTGGCCCAGGAGGACAAAGCCGCTCCGGGCGGGCTGATTCACAGCGGCCATTTCATCCTGGTGGATAAGGATAAGCACGTCCGCGGCATGTACGACGGCACCACGGAGGAAGGCGCCGATAAACTGATGGCCGACATCGATAAACTCCTGGCCGAATACCACCATGAGTAAAGCGTTCACCGGCGGCTTTCTGGTGCTGATTCTCGGCTTGCTGGCTTCCTGCCAGAGTGAGGAGGAAATTAAACGGCAGAAGTATTTCGTGGAGGGCCTGCGGCTGTATACCCAGCACTGCGCGAACTGCCACCAACCCGACGGGAAGGGACTGGAAGCCCTCTACCCTCCCCTGAACGGTTCGGACTACCTCGTCAACAAGGAAAAGGTGATCTGCCTGATCCGGTACGGAATGAGCGGCCCCATCGAAGTGAACGGGCGCCGGTTTAACCGCCCGATGCCGGCCAATAACCAGCTGACGGACATTGACGTGGCCGCCATAACGACCTTCATTTATAACAAATGGGGGAATGAAAAAACCATCACCGATGTCCGGGCCACCACCAGAGTGCTGGACAAATGCCGGAAATAGACCCCGTCGTCGGTTCAGGAGTCGAGCCGGAACACGCCGGAGGGCTTGCGGATGGAGTAATTGGAGAAATCCTGATTGGCGTCGAGCCCGTCACCCTCCAGCCGCTCGCCGGTATTGCGGCTCAGGATATTCACCCGCTTTTCGGTGTAGACCTTCCGGGTCGTCGGGTTCCAGTTCAGTTCGGGCGTCCGGAGTTCTTCGTTCTTCTGTTTGTTGACGACCACCACATTGCCCATCACCCGGTAAAAGTTCTGCGCCTGGACGTAGCGCCCGGAATCCGCCCGCAGCGTCGTGACCAACTCCTGATTCGGCCCGTAAAATTCAATATTGACCTGTTTGGGGTACACCCGGTCGTTCGACTGGTATTTCAGCTGAAGGGGCGTTTTCATCTTTACCTTCAGCATTCCTGCCTCACTGTACAGAACCTGAACGTTATTGATTTCTTCGAGCGGCCCGGAATAGGGCTGGGTTTTTACGGCAGCCGGCTCATCCTTACATCCGCTGAGAAAAATGCCGGCACTGATCAGAAATGCCGTAAGGAAACTGTTTCGGTTCATTGACGAATTCATTTAGCTTGTTGTCTGTCCGTTAAACACAGGTCGCGCCTGCTTGGTTCGCAAAGATAATCGGCCGGGAAGGCCCGGAGGCCCAACTCTTTAGCGAATGGTCGTCAGTCGACTTTGTATCGATTGAACCAGCGGTCGTTGAGCGAGAGCCCGAAGCCGAGTTTCACGTACCGCTCCCGGATCTGCCCTTCCGACAGGGTGCCCCGCTGTCCGACCGTCAGGGCCAGGTTGAGGGAGTTGACGAAACGACCCACCGGCAGCGAAAAACCGATGCTTCCGCTCAGATCGTTCAGTTGCGGGCCGGTGGCCGAAACCGCGTACGGCAGCCGGGCGTAGGTGATCCCGGCCCGGTAGTTGATCAGCTCCAGGTATTTGCTGGAAGTGGCTTTCGGCATGAATTCCAGACCGGCCGCTACCGAATAGCTGTCGCGGAGATTCCCCGGCTGGCCGGTCAGCGTGGAGAACTTCGACCAGGGCTGGTAGGTGACCTCCACCCCGGCCGCGAATTTGAGCGTCTTTTCGAGAACGATACCGCCCCGGAACTGGGAGGGCAGCGTCACCGAGCCACGGGAGGTTCGGTTGACGGTGTCGGGGTTGGACACCTGCGTGCCGCTGGCGTCGATCTGCCGGTAGGTATCGGTCGTTTTCCCGCCGATCCGGGTCTGCGGATCGAAGGTGGCCCCGATGTTCAGGAACCAGTCCTTATTGAGTTTGGGCCGCCAGGCCGCGCCCAGACGCCACATGACGTCGCTGTGGCTGGCCAGATTGGAACGCTGTACGGTAATGTCGTCACCGCCGATCAGCAGCCGCGATTCGGAGTCGTTGGTGATGTTGCCGAAGACGAAGGCGGCTTCCACGCCCGCATAGAAATTTTTTCCGATCTGAAAGCCGTTGGTCAGCACGGCTTTATTGAGGCCGCCTTTCCCCCGGTAGGTGTATTCCGCTTCATAGATCGTTCCGGGCACCTTCTGGTACTGGGTGGTCTGGTAGTCGACGTAACTGTAGGGCCGCAGGCCGAGGCCGGCCGACCAGCGTTTCGTTACCGGAAAAGCGAGCGTCAGGTAGCTCAGGTTGGCGCCGAAATCCCGCTGGCTCTGCCCGCGCGTGTCGGTGATGTTTTTTGATTGCCCCAGCAGCCCGACTTCGAAGATGGTATTGCGGTTGCGGGCCAGCAGGGCGGGGTTGACGCTGTTCAGGAAAAACCCGTTGGCATACGATACGCCGAGGCCGCCCATCCCGAGGTTGGTAATGTTGTTTCCGCTGTATACCTCACCGATCCCGAGGGCCGAATACGGAGAGTTGCCCAGACCCTGCGCCCGGGCCGTCATTGAAGAAAATCCAAACAGGAGAAGACCGATATGAAATGCGGAAAGGAAACCGTTACGAAAGGTTGACATTATAATGGATAAAAGATAAAATCATTTTTACCACCGCCTGTTTATCAGAAAGTGAATCAGCGATTCAACCCGCCGGACTCCCGGGAGGCCGTTCCGGGGTATCTGAAGTGGGATCTATTTTGTAAAGAACGGCAGCAATCCTGAAAAAATTGGAACAAAAGTAGTTAAAAAACCTTAAGACAGGCCCGGTTTTTTTCCGGCGACTTCCTGCGGGGGCGGGCCCTGGGCACCGCCAGGGCGTCATCGGGGAGGGAGTGAATCCGGGTGTAAAAACAAAACCCGGCTATTGGGCCGGGTCTGTCGGATTCGTATGTATATGGTTAAACGCGAAGCGCGATTGGCGGCAGTGCCCCGCCCCCTCTGTCCGATCTCTGCAGAAAGAAGCCAATGCGGGCGGGGACTTACGAGCCACCACAAAGGTAGGTCATCCTGAGATCTTACCGGATGAACAAATTGTAAAATAGCCCGACCGAGGCTCCGGCGTCCCCCGGAGCGGCCGTCCTGGCAGAAAAGGCAACCCGCCCCACCTCTCCAGCCTCAAAGGGTGCCTGCCCTGAGCGGCCCGGTTCCGGTCCATTTCCGATACCCCTCCGAAAGGCAAACTTTCAGCGGGTCATGTTAAGATTGTTTGAAATTTCTGCCGGATGCTTGCCCGCAGGTCCTGAATCGGCTACCTTCCACCACGATTCAGGACGAGAGGACTCCTTTCTTTCTATACTCATGAGACAGGTTCGCATCTTTTCGGATGGCATCGAGAGATCGGCTGAAGATCTGACCAATACGTTTCTCAGGCAGAACGGCGAGGACATCGCCCAGGTGGAAATTGTCCTGAAGGTTTCCGTGACCGGCAACAATTCCCTCATTCGGACGGTCATGATCACCTATTCCACCGTAGAATATTCCATCCTTTGAGGGTGATGGGTGCACGCGACGAATTTTCCATTTCCTATACCTTCTCTTTTTCCGGCCGAAAGCCGCTTTCATCAGGACTTAGACTTTGCTTGTACTTATTAGGTATGGACAATCCCGGTCATTCGACCGGGATTTGTTTTTCCGGATCAGGCCTGCCAGTGGATGCCCAATCGGATGCGGAACAGTGTTCCTTCCCCCGGCCGGGTCTCCACTTCCAGCGTACCCCTCAACAGTTCACATAACCCCTTGACAATCGACAGACCGATGCCCTCGCCTTTCAACCGGCCCGAAGGCTCACCCCCTGCCGCCATCTTGGACTCGGCCGAGGCCACCGGCAAAGGCATCCCGAAACCCGCCGAAGATTCGGGGTTGGGACTTAATACCTCCTGCAGCTGGCCGGCGGCCCCGGCCGACAGACCCGGACCGCTGTCCTGCACACTGATATACCAGCGGAAGTCATTCTCCCGACTCCAGGAGACCGTTATCCAGCCCGCCGGCGTATGCTCCAGGGCGTTCATCACCAGGTTCTGCACCATCCGCTGGACCATCACCCGGTCACATTCCACCTCCAGCCCTTCGGGGCCCTCCGCCTGCAGGATCAGGCCCCGCTGCTGGGCCAGCGGCTGGACATTGGCCACCAGTTCCTGAAGCATATGCGAGGCATCGAAGGTCTGGATGGAGGGGGTCTCCTGACCCGCTTCCAGCCGCGACAGGTCCATTAACTGAGTAATCATCTCCCGCACCCCGGTCAGATTCCGCTGGAGCATTTCCATATACGGGCTCGACTCCCCGGTCGGCTCCGCCGGCTGGTCCATCAGGGCGACGGCGCCCTGAATGATACCGAAGCTGCTGCGGAGATCGTGGGAGGCTCTTCGCAACAGCGTACCGCGCTGGCGGAGCAGTTCCTGGAGCTGGCTTAACGTTAGTTCCAGGCTCTGGGACCGGCTCAGAGCCGACAGGCGGAATACCTCACTGTACTGTTCGACACTGCCGGCATTGCTTTCCTTCACCAACCAGGCCAGGATACCGTAACTGTCGGTGAGCGTCTGGACCGGCGGGTTGGGAAACTGAAGCCAGAACTGGTTAAATTCCTCCAGCAAAAGGGAGTGCAGCTGGCCCATTTCTTCCAGCAACGCATGAAGCTCATACCCCTTTTGCCAGCGGTGCAGCCCATGTTCGGCGGCCAGGGCACGAATGTCTCCCTCCTGGGGTTGTCCGCGCAGGCGCTGCTGAAGAACGTTGAGCATATAGGGGGTTTTGTTGTTAAACTCCTCCCGGCTCAGCAGGGCGGTTATCTTCACGGCCGGATTGGCATCACAGGCCGTGCGCCAGTGATTCAGCAGGGCGTCCCGGCGGGCAGATAAAAAAATACCGAGCGCTTCTAAAGTGGGCTGGTTAACATCGGAAGTCATGATCTGACGGATTTGAAACCTCCATCCGGAAGGAGCGGGCGACCGTTGGAGGAAATTCCCCGTTGGGATAACCAGGACGGATCGAATAAGTTTAGCCATTCCATTTCTGGCCGGGGTAATTCCCGAACCGGGATTAGTGAGGCTCCGGGCTGGTGGCCTGGATCAGCCGCCGGACAAAGGCCACGGGTTCGGAAAAAAACTCAAACTTGCTGGTAAAGCTCCGGGCGCCTAACTGCCGGCAGGTCCGGGCCTCCGGCCCCTCGGGCAGCGAAGACCATACCTGAACGGCCAGTCCGGATAAATGATCCTGCCGAAAAATCCACTTCAACACCTCGGGGGCAATGCAGGGCAAGAGCATCAGGTGGTAATCCAGCAGCAGCAGATCAGGAAGGGGCTGATCCTCGGCCAGACGCAAATACAATTCGGGGACCGTCAAAACCATCGCCATCCGAATCCTTTCTCCAAAAACCATTTTTGAGGTCACCTGCAACAGTGTACAAATATCCTCATGATCATCTGCCACCAGAATCCAGGCCATACCTTTGATTTTATACAATGTAAGTCCGACGCCGGGCGGTCGGGTGTGACCGACGGAGATAAGTAAGCCAACGGCCCCGAATCCGAGCCAATGGTTGCGTCTACCTTGATACCGAGGAGCTTTGTTATTCTATGAGTTCCTGTTCAGCCGCTCAGGGAGCTTCGATGAGGTGCCGCCAGCGGCTTTGCAGTTGGGTCATGGGTTCCCTGAACGACTGGCCGTCGAAGATTTCCGGAGGCAGGTCCAAATAAAAACCATCGTCTTTAAACTGCACCCGGGTCAGGGAGAAACCCGACCCCGCCAGGTCATTGACATACTCGCAGGCGGCCACGATATCCTCCGGACAAAGAACCAGGTAGGGACACTCTACCCCTCTCAAAAAGCCACTTACAATCACCAGCATACTTCGGTTAGGATAGAATGTATCGACATAACCCTTCAGGCCTATACGCAGCTCTGCAAAAGTTGAGAAAACCGATCAGACTGTCAAGAAATGATGAGCCAATGGCCCGATGGGCCAGCCCGTTGAGGGGGAAAGAATCATTTCGTCAGGCCCGGCCGCACCGGGACCGTTGCCTTACTTTCCGGGATCATTATCCGTATTCCGCTAAACTTCCGTTTTCTTTGAAAATGCACTTCCATCGCTGCGGGCCACCTCCTGTTTTCGGCTTTCGAAACCATCCCGATATGCCGACGGTCGCTTCTGTTTCCATTCCCTGTTGCCTGTACCATTGATCCCATGATTTCTTCATTCGAACTAAAGAACGGCCAAACAGGCTGCCGGATGCTGGTGATCGAAGATATCCCCGATCAGTGGTGGCTGATCCGGAAAACCATCTCGGCTTATCTGCCCGGTATTGAGCCGGTCTGGACCTCCAGCCTGCCGACCACCAAAGCGTACCTGGAAGAGTGTGCCGACCGCAGCCGCTTTCCTCACCTCATCCTGCTGGATCTGTACCTGCCGGACCGCGAAGCCGGCCTGGCCATCCTGCAGCGGATTCGGCAGGGGTCTGCCTCCCGACCGATTCCCATTCTGGTGCTGAGTCATTCGGACCGGATGGAAGATATCACCGAATCGTATGCGCTGGGCGCCAACGCCTATATCGTAAAGCCCCTGGACCCTCTGGAATGGATGCCCCACTTTCAGACCCTGGCGGCCTACTGGCTGCAATCGGCTAGCCTTCCCGGGGTCGATCCCGATCCGGGCCGCTAAGGTTTTCGGCCGAACGTATAGGAGCGGACAGGGCAGGTCCGTTGCCTTATTATTTCCGGTAGTTTTTACGGCAAACCGTTTTCCACACAGGCGACAAAGCTAATGAAAGGATCGTATGGGCAAGCAAAAAGTAATTTTCCTTTTGGATGGAGAGTGGCAGGGCGTGGAATGGAATCATTTCGCCTTCCCGGTGCCCGATCTGGAAGCCGGTTTCGATGGCGTCTCCCGGTATGTTGCCATGGGCCTGAAGCTTTCCCAGGTACAGGTCTTTGCCGACGGCCAGTGGGCCACCCTCCCGGCTCAACTTTTTGACGGCCGGCCCTTTTAGGACCATGTGCAGACCTTGCAGCAGCAATGGGATCAGCTCCTGATCCAGACGCCCATCCCTCCGT
Organism: Larkinella soli; assembly: GCF_003703975.1. Lineage (GTDB taxonomy): Bacteria > Bacteroidota > Bacteroidia > Cytophagales > Spirosomataceae > Larkinella > Larkinella soli. Next base: position 40,638 of record NZ_QTJY01000003.1, read on the forward strand.
CATTGCGCCACCTTCTGGAGTTCATTTACCTTGAGCGCCGGTTGCTGGCGTTTTATCAGGGTCAGATCACTCAATTGAACGACCTGGTGGTCAAGCTGGACGGGAGGCTTCAGCTTGTCAGCGCCCTGCCGCCTTCCGACGTTCGGGATCAAAAAAGGGAGGCCTATCAGTCCCTGAAGCAGCAGTATTTGAACCAACTCCAGAAGGATCAGGCCTACCATCAACGGATAAGCAGCCTTTTAAAATCGCTGGAAGCGTAATTCCGCGCCCTGCCATCCCCCATTCGTGAAAAGCCGGCACCGGCTTCGCATCCGGCTTTAATCCGCCCGGTTCAGTCGGGACGGTCTCTGGGCCAGCTTCCAGAAGGCGGTAAAGTTTTCCACCAGTTGAAGAAGGCCTGAAAAAAGAACCGGTTTGATAAAATAGGAATTGGCCCCTAACCGGTAGGCTTCCCTTCGATTCTCCGGACATTCCGAGGTAGTATACATAAACGTGGGAATCAGCCTGGATTTCTCCGCGATCTTTAACTTCCCCAGGGCTTCCATCCCGCCCATGCCCGGCAGTCGGAGGTCCAGAAAAATAAAACCGGGAAGGTTCTCCGGGTCCTCCATTTTTTGCAGCAGTTCGTTTCCGTCGGAGAAAACTTCAATGTGACTTTTGAAGACGATTTGTCTGAATGCCTTCTGAAAAAGAAAGGCATCGTCCTCATCGTCTTCCGCCAGGTAAATATGAAAGGGGTAGTTCATCAAGTGGAATAAAGCAGATAAAATAAATAGTACACAAATTAAGGATATTTACGGAAGGAATTTTACTTATTAAAGAAGTTTAATGCCTTTTATATCCTATTTTAACTTTGGCATTAAAAAGCCGGACCTCGTCGAGGTCCGGCTTTTCCCAGACGGGTCCGGTCTCATCGGCGCTTCCGGAGACCCGCCGGCCGATTGAGGAGGCAATCTCCCTTCAAAGGCCATCGTTTCACCCTATTCAGGCATTAAAATAGAGTGACAGGCCGGTCTGAGAAGGTGATGGGTAGAACCCCTTATCGGTTATAGTCCAGAATTCGGTTCAGGCCCAGCAGGACCACATCCGGGGCCAGGACGAAAGGCGGTTTCAGGCCGCTTTGGAAGAAGGGGGCGTCGCCCCCGCAAAGAAGGATCCGGATGTCGGGGTGTTCGTGGCGATGGGCCTCGATGATTCCATTCAGTTCGGCCATGAGGCCGTTGACGACTCCGCCCTCCATGGCCTGCCGCGTGTTCTTTCCCAATAAGGGCGGGCGGGACTCGCCCGGTTCGACCAGGGGCAGCCGCTCCGTGAATTCGTGCATGGCCCGAAACCGCATCCGGAAGCCGGGGGAAATCATTCCGCCGTGAAAAACCGAGTCCGCATCCACCAGGTCGTAGGTAATGCAGGTTCCCAGGTCGATGACGAGGCTGGTCTCCTTCGGGTACAGCACCCCGGCTCCCACGGCGGCCGCCACCCGGTCCGATCCCAGCGTTTGCGGGGTGTCGTAGTCCTTTTCGACCGGCACGGGGGTAGTCCCGTTCAGATTCAGCCAGAAGGTATCGGCGGGGAGGTTCAGCAGGCTCCGTAACTGGTCGGCGGGGCGGTTGGTGGAGGAAACGACGACGGCTTCGGGCGTCTGCCGGCGGAGCAGCCTCTCCAGCGCTTCGACCGTCAGCCGGTGATGGGCTTCGAGGAGCCGTCCATTTTCAAAAAAACCGGCCTTGACGGCACTGTTGCCCCAATCGATGGCGACTTGCATTACTTCTTTTTAAGTACAGGAAAGGCGATGACTGCCTGCAAAGAACGGCAAGAAAATGGTGCGAACCTTACGAAATCCTCCGATCCTTTGCGTTTCGCCTTTTATTCCTCAATTTTGGTCGGAAAATTGGCCTGAAATGCATGTTAAGCGAATTACGGATCTGGTTTGAGCAGCGGGTGCTCGATAATTCGGTGGGCAATCTCCTCCTGTTTGCCGGCATTATCCTCTTCGGCCTTTGGCTCAAACGGGTGTTGTCGATGGGCCTGAGCCGGCTGTTTTACGGGATGGTGAAGCAGGAAGCCGGGGCGATCCCGGTCAGCGACTTTATCCGCCTGATGCGGAAACCGATCGAGTTCTTCATTCTGCTCATCTTCCTGTATTTTGCCTTCGACCGCCTTTCCATCCCGGATGAATGGGGCCTGGCGCCCCGCTCCGAATTCGGCTACCGCCTGTTCATCCTGCATACCTACCAGACCGTTCTGATGGGGTCACTGACCTGGATCGCCATCCGGTTCGTCAAGTTCATCGCCCTGATTTTCCAGCAGAGGGCCGAACAGACCGAGACGAAGCTCGACGACCAGCTGGTTCCTTTCATCCGGGACCTGCTGATCCTGGGCGTGGGCATGTTTGCGTTTTTCGCCACCCTGAGCATCGTCTTCGACGTCAACGTGGTGGCTCTGGTCACCAGCCTCGGCATCGGGGGGCTGGCCATTGCCCTGGCCGCCCGCGAAACGCTGGAAAACCTCTTTGCCTCCTTCGCCATCCTGCTCGACCGGCCTTTCATCACCGGCGATACCGTCACGGCCGGCACCGGCTCCAACCAGGTAACGGGTACCGTCGAACGGATCGGTTTCCGGAGCACCCGGCTCCGGACCGACGACGGCAGCCTGATCGCCGTTCCAAACCGCCTGATGATTTCCCAGTCGCTCGATAACCTGACCCACCGCAGTCAGCGCCGGGCCAAGTTTTTTCTGCGGCTTTCGCTCGAAACGCCCACCGAAACCCTGCGGGCCATTGTCGACGACATCCGCCAGTTCCTTGACGGCCGGCCCGAGACCAGCCAGAACCCCGCCCTGATCCAGTTTGACGCCTTCGGGGAAAGCTCGCTCGACATTCTGGTTCAGTTCTACGTAGCCACGGCGGACTGGCGTGAATTCAACCGAATTAAGGAAGAAGTGAACTATCGGTTAATTGACATTGTTCATAACCATAGCGGGCAGTTCGCGTTTCCTTCGCGGGTCCTGTATCTCCGGAATCAGTCAGAGCATTCGCTCGAACAACAGCCATAACCTCCTGCTTCTTTTTCTATAAAAAGCAAAAACATTTTCAGTTTTAGGACGTTATTTGTTGACAAAGCGAATTTTATATCTTAACATTGCGGTCATACAGTTCCCGGCCCGGCGTTCCAACAGTCTGCCGTAATACCAGCGCGATCTGAAGCTGCAAGCCAAATCCACCTGAACAAACTGTCTTATAAACCGCAACGGTACATCCGAGACTGAAACGGTTGCTACAGGTACCCACATTCAGCGAGTAACTGCCTTGCATTCAATGGTTAAAACTTAAGCACTACTTTTCCTCTTTTGGATTCAATCTTCCCCGGTATCGCTAAGGCGGGCCGATCATTTCCGACAATTATCTCACAATAATGAAGTAAAGTCTTCTTTGCTTACTCTGGCTTTTTATGTACAATAAGGAAGAACTCGATCTGAAGTTATTATCAGAACTGAGAGCGATCGCCGAGCAATTCAGCATTCGCGACATCAATAAATTTAACAAGAAAGAACTGGTCTACAAGATTTTGGACCAGCAGGCCGTTATGCCTGATCCTGCGGGTGAAACCAATGGAACGGAGGTAGCCGCCGAAGCGGATCACGTCAACGGAGTGGAAGCTCCCCGCCGGGGCCGGCGCCCCCGGCCCGAGGCACCGGTCGAAGGCGCCCCGGCGGAGCGTCCCGAACGCATTCAACCTGAAAATCAGGGTCCGCGCCGGAACGACCGCACCGAAGAACGGCGTAGCCCGGCCGGCCGTCCCGGCCGCGAGGCCGGCCCGCGCAACGGCGAGGCCCGGGTCAACACCCCGCGGAACAGCCGGCCGGTGGAAACCGAAGGTCTGAATGCCCCCCAGAACGAAGCGGCGCCCGAAGCGCCCCGCGCCGAACGGCCGGCCCGCCTGGATCGGCCCGAACCCAATACCGACCAGCGCCGGGTACGGCAGCGGATCCGCAAAGAGGAGAACGGCGCGGAAGACCAGCTTGCTGCTCCGGAGGTACAACAGGAACAGGCCCCGGCCGAATTCCCGAACGGACGCAGTACCGGCGGCCGCGGCAATCGCCCGAATAACCGGCCCGCCGAAATCGAAGATCCGGCCCTTGACCTGACCGAGAACGATACCGAGGATTTCTATACCGCTCCGAACGAAACCGAAACGGAAAGCAGCGACCTGCCGGCCGTAGCACCGGCCAACCCTGATGAAACGGTTCAGGCCGATCAGCCGGAAGGAACGCAGGCCGCCCAACCCGCTTCCCAGAACGAGCAGCGCCAGCCCGCCCAGGTTCGCCAGGACGAATACACGAACCGCATCCGTCGGCAGTACAATCAGCATGTCCGGGAGTTCGACGGCATCATCGAAAACGAAGGCGTGCTGGAAATCATGTCCGACGGCGGCTACGGTTTTCTGCGGTCGGCGGATTACAACTACCTCGCCAGCCCCGACGACATATATGTATCACCGTCACAGATCAAACTGTTCGGGCTCAAAACCGGCGACACCGTTCGCGGACAAATCCGGCCGCCGAAAGAGGGGGAGAAATATTTCGCCCTGCTGCGGGTGTCCTCGGTCAACGGAAAGACGACGGAAGAAATCCGCGACCGGATTCCGTTTGAATACCTGACTCCGCTTTTCCCGGAAGAGAAGATCAACCTCAGCACCCGGCCCGACCAGTATTCGACCCGGATTCTGGACCTGTTCGCTCCGATCGGAAAAGGCCAGCGGGGGATGATCGTGGCCCAGCCGAAAACGGGTAAAACCGTCCTGCTGAAAGACATCGCCAACGCGATCACGAAAAATCACCCTGAAATCTACCTGATCATCCTGCTCATCGACGAGCGTCCGGAAGAAGTAACGGATATGGCCCGCAGCGTCAACGCCGAGGTCATTTCCTCCACCTTCGACGAACAGGCCGAACGCCACGTGAAGGTTTCTTCCATGGTGCTCGAAAAAGCGAAACGGATGGTGGAATGCGGTCACGACGTCGTCATCCTGCTCGACTCGATCACGCGTCTGGCCCGGGCCTACAACACGGTGGTGCCGTCCTCCGGGAAAATCCTTTCCGGCGGGGTGGATGCCAACGCCCTGCACAAACCCAAACGGTTCTTCGGGGCGGCCCGGAACGTCGAACACGGCGGCTCGCTGACGATCATCGCCACGGCCCTGATCGACACCGGCTCCAAAATGGACGAGGTCATCTTCGAGGAATTCAAGGGAACGGGTAATATGGAACTCCAGCTCGACCGGAAACTGGCCAACAAGCGGGTTTTCCCGGCGGTGGATGTCCTGGCCTCCGGGACGCGTCGCGAAGACCTGCTGATGGACAAGGAAACCCTCCAGCGCGTCTGGATTCTGCGCAAGCACATGTCGGACATGAACCCCATGGAAACCATGGACTTCCTGCTCGACCGCCTGCGCGGCACCCGCAACAACGACGAGTTCCTGGTCTCCATGAACCGGTAATCCGAAAGGAATCCATATAAAAAAGCCGGCCGGCAGGTGTTGACACCTGCCGGCCGGCTTTTTTATGACCCAGGCCGGGGCCTGAATCCGGTTCACTGCTGAGTCACCCGAAGCTGCCACACCTGCTTGTCGAGGGCGTATTTCACTTCCTGAAGGAGGTTGGAAGACGTTTTTTCAATCTCGTCCAGACGCTCGATGCGGTCGGTCAGCCGGGTGGAGACCTCGTTGATCCGTTCGCTCATCAGGTCCAGCACCTGGCGGTCGCTGAGGAAGCCTTCGGGGAATTTGGGCAGTTCGGCCGTCCGGGCGACCGTGTCGGTCCGGCCGTCGACCGGCCGGCCGGCGTGCAGGATACGCTCGGCAACCTGATCCGTAAACTCCAGAATGGTATCGGCGTAGCCGTCCAGGGCCTCGTGCAACTGGTAATACAACGGCCCGCGGAGGTTCCAGTGGGCCTGTTTGGTATCATGAAAGAGTTCCAGCAGTTCCACGGTCGTGGCCTGAAGTTCGGTAGCGACGGCGTCACGGGCCCGGTCTTCGATGGGGACGCGCTGGTCGGCCTGCTGGTTCCGGTAATTGCCGGTTTCCGACTGGGATGTGGCACCCAATGTTCCGTTTGCCTGATTCTTGGTGGCTTTCATAACTGAATAATGGAATGGTTTTCGATTCGATCAATGTCTATTTTAAAAACCGGTCAGACGGGAAATAGTTTGCGATTTAGAAGCGGTCTAAACTATGCGCAGGCGGTCAAAAACACCGAACTCCGGCTCAGAAGGCCGGAGTTCGATTTGGGCAATACCAGGTGAAATTCTTACAGGGTTTCGGCCGTCCGGCGGATAAAGGCGGTCAGGTCCGTCCCCGACAGCATACCCTGCGCCAGCCGGGCCAGATCGAGTACCTGTTTCACCAGCGTTTTCTGGTCCTCGGCGTCCGCCGTTTTGAGGATGCGGTCGGCCAGGGGGTGGTTGGCATTGACGGCCACGTTGTAGCTGTCCGGCATACCGCCGAACATCTGGCGTTCTCCGCTCAGGGCCGACATATCCTTCATCCGGCGGAAAAACTCCGGCAGGGTGATCGTCACCGGCAATTCGTCGGTCGGCATGGCTTCGACGGACACCGTCGCGGCCTTGTTATTCAGGGCCTCCTCGAACAGCGCCTTCAGCCGGTTCCGGTCCTCTTCCGACAGCACGCTTTCATTGTCCAGCCCCTTGTCGATCAGCTTGTCGATCGTGTCGGCGTCCACCCGCTTCAGGCTGGTTTTTTCCAGTTTATATTCCAGCGTATTGATGAAATGGCTGTCGATGACATTGTCCAGCAGCAGCACTTCGTACCCCCGCCGGCGGGCCGACCCGATAAAGCCGTCCTGCTTCTGCGGGTCGGTGGCATACAGCCACACCAGCGTGCCGTTCCGGTCGGTCTGGGTCTCCTTCACAGTCTCGCTGAACTCCTCGAAGGTAAAATACTTCGGCGTTTCGGCAATGTTCTTCACCAGACAGAACTCCTTCGCCTTCTCGTAGAACTTCTCGTCACTGATGATGCCGTATTTGACAAACAGACCGATGTCGTCGAACTTCTGCTCGAAGCCGGCGCGGTCGTTCCGGAAGATTTCGGACAGCTTGTCGGCCACCTTCCGGGTAATGTATCCGTTAATTTTCTTGACGTTGCTGTCGGCCTGGAGGAAGCTGCGCGAGACGTTCAGCGGAATGTCCGGCGAGTCGATCACCCCGTGCAGCAGCATCAGGAAATCCGGCACGATGTCCCTGACTTCGTCGGTAATGAATACCTGCCGGCTGTAGAGCTGGATCTTTTCCCGGCGCACCTGAAAATCGTTTTTGATCTTCGGGAAATACAGCACCCCGGTCAGCGTGAACGGATAATCGACGTTCAGGTGAATCCAGAAGAGCGGGTCTTCCGAGAACGGGTACAGTTCCTTGTAGAAGTTGAGGTAATCCTCATCCTTCAATTCGGAAGGGGATTTGGTCCAGATCGGCGCCGTGTTATTGATGACTTTCCCGTCGAACTCGACGGAAACCGGCAGAAACCGGCCGTATTTTTCGAGGATGGTCTGAAGCCGCGGGGCGTCGAGGAATTCTTCCGAGTCGGCCGCAATGTGCAAAATAACGTCCGTGCCGTGTTCGTCGCGTTCGGCCGTTGTGATTTCGAATTCCGTCGAACCGTCACAGATCCAGCGGGCGGCTTCGCTGCCCTCCCGGAAGGATTTCGTAACGATTTCGACCTTTTCGGCCACCATGAAGGCGGAGTAGAAGCCCAGTCCGAAATGACCGATGATCGCGCCCTTCTCGTCGATTTTATCCTTGTATTTCTCCAGAAATTCGGACGCCCCCGAAAAGGCGATCTGGTTGATGTACTTCTTGATCTCTTCGGCCGTCATCCCGATGCCCCGGTCGCTGACGGTGATGGTTTTGGCCTCCTTGTCGAGGGTCACGGTGACCTTCAACTCGCCGAGTTCGCCGTTGAACTCACCGAAGGAGGCCAGCTTTTTCAGCTTCTGCGACGCATCGACGGCATTGGACACCAGTTCCCGCAGGAAGATTTCATGGTCCGAGTAGAGGAATTTTTTGATGATCGGAAAGATATTTTCCGTATGAATCGAAATCTGACCTTTTTCCGGTACGGTCGTGTTCATAGCAACAATAGGTTACGATTGACTGAATATGCCTCCCCTGCCCTACCAAACATTGTTCCAGAACGGCCAGACTGACAACTTGGCAGAAACCAGTCCCAACAAAACCGCAGGCCGCATGGTTAATTCAACCATACCAACCGAAAGACCCCTATGACGACGACTGCTTATACGGACATTACTACGGCCGAAATGGAAACGCTGGTCACGAACCCGGAAACCGTCGTGGTCGACGTGCGTGACGAATGGGAATTTGAGGAGTTCAACATCGGCGGGCTCAACATTCCGCTCGCCGAGATCCGGGAGAAACGGCATTACCTTCAACCGTACGAAAACATCATCGTCATCTGTGCGAACGGGGTCAGGAGCCGGGTAGCCGCGAAGGACTTCAGCCGGCATGCCGACATGGCCGAAAAGCACATTTACCACCTCAGGGGCGGTATTCTGGAAGTAGAGGATTGACGATCAGGAAGGCACCTGAGTCAGGTCCAGATTTCCGGAATAGACCCGCTCGGCCGGGCCGATCAGATAAATGTCCGAATAACCGCCGTCGGGCCGGGGAGTGAACCGCACGCTGAGATTGCCGCCCAGCGTCCGGATACCGACCGGACTCTCCATCGCCAGCCGGCGGTGGGCCACCAGAGCGGCTGCCGTGACGCCGGTCCCGCAGGAATAGGTTTCGTCCTCGACGCCCCGTTCGTAGGTCCGGACAAACAGCGCCGACCCGTCCACGGGCCGGATAAAGTTGGCGTTGGTTCCGCCCGGCGCAAAAAGGGCGTCATAGCGAATCTGCCGGCCTTCGCCCACGACATCCATCGACTCCACTTCCTCGTTGAGTTTGACCACGTGCGGAGACCCGGTATTCAGGAACGTATACTCAGGGTGGATTTCCATCCCGTCGACAGGACTCATTTTCAGGGAGATTCCTTCCGGAACGACACTGGCTTCATGTTCGCCGTCGACGGCCAGAAACCGGGTTTCCGTCTCGAACAGCCCCAGATCATGGGCAAACCGCACGATGCACCGCCCGCCGTTGCCGCACATGCTGCCTTCGGCGCCGTCGGCATTGAAGTAGATCATCCGGAAATCGTACTCCGGATGGTTGCGGAGCAGAATCAGGCCGTCGGCCCCGATGCCGAACCGGCGGTGGCAGAGCCGGGCAATGCGCTCCTGCGATACGGGGAAGGATTCGTTCCGGTCGTCGATCAGGATGAAGTCGTTTCCGGTCCCCTGGTATTTGAAAAATTCGACAAACATGGTCTGGTACGGAGGGGGCTACAAAAAAAGCTGCCCTTGCAGACAGCTCCTCTGAAAATGAAATCGTAAAACCGTTACGCCTGCACTGCTTTCGGTTTCCGCTCCTTGATCCGGGCGGCCTTGCCCTGACGGCCCCGCAGGTAGAACAGACGCGCGCGACGCACCTTGCCCAGACGGACCAATTCGATTTTGTCGACGTTCGGTGACAGGATCGGGAAGATACGCTCGACACCGATGCCGTTGGAGATTTTACGAACCGTGAACGTTTCGCCGTTCGAGTTCGGGTTGCGACGCTGAATGACCGTTCCCTGGAAAACCTGGATACGCTCTTTATTTCCTTCGCGGATTTTTACGTGTACGTTTACCGTGTCGCCTGACTGGAAGTCCGGAAAATTCGTCCGGCGACCTGCATTGTCAGATTCGACCAGTTTAATTAATTCGCTCATGACCGTAGATATCTCTGGGGGGTATGAATTGCCAAATGAGCCGCAAATATAGGTAGTATTTCCCGTTTTATAAATACCTGAACGGAAATAAATTGCCAAAAAGGCCGATTTTTGGAGGATACGTTCGTTTTTAGCTATTTAGGCTCCTAAATGAAGATTCTGAACGTCGAACAACTCCGCGCCCTCGATCAATACACCATCGAACACGAGCCGATTGCTCCCATCAACCTCATGGAACGGGCCTCGCAGGCGTTTACCGACTGGTATACGGCCCGCTTCGACCGTGACCGGCCCGTGCGGGTGTTCTGCGGTCTGGGCAACAACGGGGGCGACGGCCTCGCCATCGCCCGGCTCCTGCTCCAGCTCGAGTACAACGTTCAGACGTACGTCGTCCGGTACGCTCCCCGCGAATCCGACGACTTCATGCACAACCACCGGCGGCTGAAGCTGATTTCGCCCATTACCTATATAGAAAGCGAAAAGGACATTCCGGTCATCCGGAACCGGGAGATCGTCATCGACGCGATTCTCGGCTCCGGTCTTTCCCGCACCACCGAAGGGCTGGTTCAATCGGTGATCGATGCGATCAACCACAGCCCGGCAACGGTCGTCGCCGTCGACATCGCCAGCGGCCTGTTCGCCGATACGGCCAACGGCCCCAATTCCACCATCCTTCTGCCCGACTATACGGTCACTTTTCAGCTGCCGAAGCTGGCATTTCTGCAGCCGTCCCTGAGCCGGTTCGTGGGCGAGTGGCATTTTGTCGACATCGGGCTGAGCCGGGCTTTCATCGAACGCACGCCGACCACCTATTTTTACACCGCCGAAAGTGAAGTGCGGCACCTGCTGCACCGTCGCGACCGCTATTCCCACAAAGGCTCCTTTGGTCATGCCCTTCTGCTGGTGGGCAGCTACGGCAAGATCGGCGCCGGGGTGCTGGCGTCGCGGGCCTGCCTCCGTTCCGGCGTGGGCCTGCTGACGGTTCAGACGCCCCGCTGCGGCTATCCGGTCGTTCAGACGGCGGTTCCGGAAGCCATGTGCCGGCCTGACCGTCACGAGCATATGCTGACGGGAGAGTCCGAAGTGGAAGGCCTGCCCCTGAAGGAGTATTCGGCCGTCGGGATCGGACCGGGCATCGGCACCGCCCCCGAAACCCTGGCCATGCTCCGGACGGTGCTGGCGGAAACCACCAAACCGATGGTGATCGACGCCGACGCCATCAACCTGCTGGCCGCCAACCGGGAACTGATCGCCAAAATTCCAAAAAACAGCATCCTGACTCCCCACCCCAAGGAGTTCGAGCGCCTGACCCGCCGTTGGACCAGCGATTACGACAAACTGGGGATCCTGCGCGATTTTGCCCAGCGCAATCAGTTCATCGTCGTCCTGAAGGGCGCGCACACCGCCATTGCCACCCCCGACGGAACCACCCACTTCAACTCGACGGGGAATCCGGGCATGAGCACCGGCGGAACGGGCGACGTGCTGACCGGTATTCTGACGGCCCTGCTGGCCCAGGGGTATGACCCCATCGAAGCCGCCGTCCTCGGCGTTTTCGAACACGGACGAGCCGGTGACCGTGCCGCCGAGGTGCGCGGACAAATCGGTCTGACGGCTTCCGACGTGGTCGATGCCCTTCGCTGGGACTAAGGATTTCAGGGTATTTTCCGGATTTTCACCTTCTTCTTCCAACCCTCCCGGCCCGCTCCGGGTCAACACTGTGTAATTACCTCGCCGGCAGTGTGGAATTCCATCCCCAATCCCTTTTCATTAACTAAATTTTTTCCCGTAGGATAGCGCATTAGCCACAAACTATTTTCTGCTTAAACCACTGAACATGAATAGCTAGCAATGGTTAAACTGCCCGGCGGAATCGTCCTGAGAGGGTATGGAACAGAAATTGCCGGATCCATCATCTGAAGCCTATCTACTCGTGCCGGAGAACCGGGGAATTACCCAATTTTCAAACCGCGTATTTCTACGCTTACCAGTACCACCTGAATTCCTGAATTTTGCAGTGCTATATCTTTCACCAGAACCTAAAAGGAACCATGAAGAACGTTATCCATAAAGAATGGAGGATGAACCGGCCCGGCCGCCGTTTTCGCTTTGAAATCGACCAGATTTCCCTGTTATCGGTACTGACCGTCATGATCTTCGTCTATATCCTGTTCCACTTCATTTATCCGATCATTTCCAAAGGTCTCCTCTGGTAAGGATCCGGTCTTAACAATCTGAATAAGAAAGGCTCCGCAGAAATTTCTGCGGAGCCTTTCTTATTCCATGGCGGTCATGCCCTCCCCCAGCGCCTGTCGAACCGTCGGTTTATTTCAGAAGCTGATACACCAGAAACGCCGAGACGTAGGCCAGCACGCTCATGTAGGCGAGCTGGATGGCGGGCCATTTCCATCCCCTGGTTTCCCGGTAGACGATGGCAATGGTGCTCATGCACATCATGGCGAAGACGTAGAAAATCAGGAGTGAAAAGGCCAGCGCGGGCGTAAACATCGGCCCGCCCGTTTCGGGATTGACCTCATTGCGCAGTTTCTCCTTGACGGTATTGGTGTTTTCGTCGTCGGCGCTGCCGATGCTGTAGATGGTCGCCATCGTTCCGACGAAGACTTCCCGGGCGGCAAACGAACTGATCAGGGCAATACCGATCTTCCAGTCATATCCCAGCGGTTTGATCACCGGCTCGATCACTTTGCCGAAACGACCCGCGTAGGAGGCCTCCAGGCGCCCGGCGGCCACCCGGTTTTCCAGCTGATCGGACGGCAGATCGCGGTACGACTGTCGGATACGGGTTTCGGCCTCCTCCATCGACTGACCGGGGCCGTAGGAGGCCAGCACCCACAGGATGACGGAAATGGCGAGAATGACCCGCCCGGCTTCCAGAACGAACGATTTGACGCTGTCCCAGACGGTCAGGCCCACATTGGTCCAGCGGGGCCACTTGTAGGTCGGCAGTTCCATGACGAACACGCTGCGTTCGCGCGCCCGGACAATCTTCTTGAAGACGTAGGCCGCTACGAGGGCCGCCGTCAGCCCCAGCAGGTACAGCCCCATCATCACCAGCCCCTGGAGGTTAAAAACACCGAGGACGGTTCGGGCCGGAACCACCAGCGCGATCAGAATGGTATAAATCGGCAGCCTGGCCGAGCAACTCATCAGCGGGGTGACCAGGATGGTGATGAGCCGCTCCCGCCAGGAACCGATGCTGCGCGTGGCCATGATGGCCGGAACGGCGCAGGCGACACCGGAAATCAGCGGCACCACGCTCCGGCCGTTCAGTCCGAACTGCCGCATGATGCGGTCCATGAGCACCATCACCCGCGACATATAGCCGGATTCCTCCAGCAGCGATACCAGCATGAACAGGAAGGCGATCTGCGGAATGAAGACGATGACCCCGCCGATGCCGGCCAGCACTCCGTCGGTCAGCAGGCTGGTCAGCGGCCCTTCCGGCAATCGTTCCTGAAGCGTTCCGTTCAGCCAGGCCACGCCCGAATCGATGGCATCCATGAAGGGCTGCGCCCAAGCGAAGATGGCCTGGAAGATCAGCAGCAAAACGGTCGCAAAGAGGGCGTAGCCCCAGAAGGGATGCAGCAGAACCCGGTCGATCCGCTGGCTCCAGGTCGACTGGCCCAGCGGCCGCTTATCGGTAACGACTTCCTTCACCACCTTCCCGATTCTCCGGTAGCGTTCGATGGTTTCGCGGGCCTGAAAGTCCTGTTCGTTGAACCGGTGTTTCTCGATCAGCGCGTCCAGCCCGACCCGCTGCTGCTGGTTCAGGAAGGAAAAGCCGTCGTGCTGAATCAGATACTGAAGAGCCACATAGTTGTTTTCGAGCCGATACTGGTTCCGGACGTCCGTAATCAGTCCGTTCAGTTCACGGGCGGGGTCGAAGAAGAGGCTTTCGGCATGAGCCGGTGTTTCGAGCAGGTTCCGGACCGCCTGTTTCAGCAGGTCGAGCCCCTCTCCCATCCGGGCATTGATCTTGACGACGGGCACGCCCAGTTGCATCGACAGACGCACCGCATTGACCTCCTGAAGCTGCTGCCGGGCGACGTCGAGCATGTTCAGGGCCAGGACGACTGGCACGCCGAGGTCGACGATCTGGCTGAAAAGCAGGAGGTTCCGGCTCAGGTTGGAGGCATCCACAACCACCACCGCCACATCCGGATAATCGCTGTGGGCAGGATTCGCCAGAATATCGGTGACGATCTGTTCGTCGAGGGATTTCGGGTAAATGCTGTAGACGCCCGGAAGATCGACCACCACGGCTTCGAGACCGGCGGTGCCGGCCTGCTCAGGCAGGGAGGTGAGGCCGGATTTCTTGTCGACCGTCACGCCCGGAAAGTTGCCTACTTTCTGGCGCAGGCCGGTAAGCTGGTTAAACAGAGAGGATTTACCGGAGTTCGGGTTGCCGACGAGAGCTATGACTGGTTTAGATTTCAAGGATGTAAAGCGTCAGAATGATTCAGGTGCATTCCGGAACGGGGATGCCCGCGCGGGGTCACTCGACCAGAATGGTGGATGCTTCCGACTTCCGCATCGACAGGCAGTACCCCGAAACGTTCAGGCAGATCGGGTCACCGAGCGGGGCCTTGCAGTGAAGGCTGATTTCCGCGCCGGGAAGGCACCCCATTTCAAGCAGTTTCAGGGACATCCACTGGTCACTGAACGACTTGATCACGGCTTTTTCTCCCACCTTTAAATCGGCGACGCTGCGTGTACTCATGCGAAACTGCCCGGCCACGGGACACCCATTATTTAGAATTATTACAAACAAACACAATGTTACGCCCGCCGGTTCGCTTTTCCAAACAAAGGGCCAAAAAATTCGGAACGCCGGCCGCCCGGCCCATAAACGACGGAAATAGTTATTGAAAACGAAACCATTCCCGCGAGCCCAGCCGGGCCGAATTTAGATTTTTCCCCGAAAAAACTGCCCCGGCGATCAAGCGGAACTGGCATTTGTGTTGTAATTTTGTATGTTAAAAGGACCACGGGGACGGACCCCGGTTCTCCTTTCGACCAATCGTAGGGTATATGGCCCGCTGCACAGGATGATGCGACAAATCGGCGTTTTGATGGAAAAGGAATTCCGGCTGGAGTGGCGGCAACGGTACGCGCTGAACGGAATGCTCCTGTACATCGTCAGCACCGTTTTCGTCTGCTTTCTGAGTTTCAGTCTGCGCCGGAACCAGCTGACGCCGATGGTCTGGAACGCGCTGTTCTGGATCATCCTGCTGTTTACGGCCATCAACGCCATTGCCAAGAGTTTCGTGCAGGAACGGGCCGGCCGGTTATTGTATTATTATACCCTGGCCAGTCCGCAGCAGATTATCATCTCGAAGATTCTCTACAACACGATCCTGATGGTGGTGCTGGCCGGTCTGGGCTTCAGCTTTTACACACTCGTGATGGGCAACCAGGTGCAGGACCTGCCGCTGTTTCTGGCCAACCTGCTGTTGGGGTCGGTCGGCTTTGCCGCTTCGCTGACACTGGTGGCCGGCATTGCCTCGAAGGCGGAGAACAGTGCCACCCTGATGGCCGTACTCAGCTTCCCGGTGGTGCTTCCTTTGCTGTTAATGCTGATTCGGGTGTCAAAAAATGCACTTGACGGACTCGACCGTAGCGTAAGTCTGGATGAAATAGGTACTTTACTGGCCATCGATGCCATTGTCCTGGCCCTGTCCTGGATGCTGTTTCCCTATCTCTGGCGGAGTTAGCCTCCGGGACGGCGGTCCGGTTTCAGGTAGAATATTTCCGATTTTTCAATCACGGTTTCAACCCGTGTTTATCTATGAAAAATAATTCGAAGGCAACCCGCTGGTGGAAAGCGCTGGCGGTTCTCATTCTGACCTACGTCATCGTTCAGGGACTGATCGGGACGGTGCCCCGGCAGCCGATTCTGAACGAAAGCATCCGGAACGTCTATTTTCACGTACCCCTGTGGTTCGGCATGATCATTCTCATGCTCACCTCGATGGTGTTCTCGATCCGGTACCTGCGCTCCGGCAACATGGACCACGACACGGTGGCCGTCGAGTTTGCCAATACGGCCATCCTCTTCGGCGTCCTCGGCTGTGCGACCGGTTCGGTCTGGGCCAACTATACCTGGGGTGAGCCCTGGCCCAACGACCCGAAAACGAACGGGGTAGCGGTGGCGATGCTGATGTATTTCGCCTACCTCATCCTCCGCAACTCGTTCGACGACGAACTGCGCCGGGCCCGGATTTCGGCAATCTACAACATCTTCACCTTTGCCGTGTTTATCCCGCTGATCTTCATCCTGCCCCGTCTGACCGACTCCCTGCACCCCGGCAACGGCGGCAACCCGGCCTTCGGTCAGTACGATATGGACAACCAGATGCGGGCGGTATTCTATCCGGCCATCATCGGCTTTACGCTGCTGGGCGTCTGGATTACCGAACTGCGGGTCCGGCTGAGAAGACTCAGGGAACTCACTGACGACATTCAGGACCCGCTGCCGAAAGCCCGCACCACGGCGGAATGATTTGATCCTTACTTTTGTTCCATAATCAGCCTTTCTGTTCGATATGATCAATAAACTAATAGCCCTTTGCCTGTTTCTTCTGCTGTCCGTCGGCGCCCGGGCACAGGAAGTTGAAATGGCGGACCAACTCCGTCAGGACGGCAAAATCTGGGTGGTTGTTCTGGTGATCGGCGTTACCTTTGCCGGTATTGTGTATTACCTCGTCCGACTGGATAACAAGATCAGTAAGTTAGAGAAAGAGATCAGAAAATGAAGAAGAGCCATATTCTCGCCATCATCGTCATCGCCATCGCCATCGGTATCATCGTCTCCACGGCCGGCGACGCCAGTTCCTACGTTTCCTTCAACCAGGCCGCCGAACTCGCCCAGGGTGGGGAGGCCGACGCCGTGCACGTGGTCGGGAAGCTGACCAAGGACACGCAGGGCCAGATCACCAACATGGTGTATCAGCCCCAGGTCGACCCGAACCATTTCGAATTTACGCTGGTAGACAACGAGAACCGGACCCAAAAGGTGGTCTACAACGCTCCGAAACCCCAGGATTTCGACCGTTCGGAGCAGGTCGTCGTGATCGGCACCATGCAGGGCGACCATTTCAAAGCCGATAAAATCCTGCTGAAGTGTCCGTCGAAATACCAGGAGAACAAACTGGAAACGAAGGAGTACGAAGCGAAAACCGCAAAACTGTAATGATTCATACCACTGTAGGCAATATCGGGCACCTGTTCGTCCTCATCTCGTTCGTGACGGCCCTGGTGGCGACGTATGCATATCTGAAAGCGGCCCTCGGCCAGGACGACCTTTCTGCGAATCAGGACTGGAAACGGCTGGCCCGCGGGGCTTTCTACCTGCATGGCATCGCCATCGTCGGCATCGTGGGCGCCCTGTTTTACATCGTTGCCAATCACTATTACGAATACCACTACGCCTGGAGCTATTCGTCGCGCTCGCTGCCGGCCGAATACATCATCTCCAGCTTCTGGCACGGTCAGGAAGGCAGTTTTCTGCTCTGGCTTTTCTGGAACGCCGTGCTGGGCGTCATTCTGATCAACACCAACAAGCGGTGGGAAGCGCCCATGATGACCATCTTCGCGCTGGTTCAGGCTTTCCTGGCTTCCATGATTCTCGGCGTCGTGTTCGGCGGCTCCATCAAGATCGGCAGCTCCCCCTTCCTGCTGCTGCGGGATGCGATGCCGGACGCCCCCATCTTCACGACCAACCCCAACTACGTTCCGGAAGACGGAAAGGGCATGAACCCGCTGCTCCAGAACTACTGGATGGTGATTCACCCGCCGACGCTCTTCCTCGGATATGCCACGACCCTGATTCCGTTCGCCTACTGCCTCGCCGGCCTCTGGCGCAACGAACCGAAGGAGTGGATGCGTCCGGCCCTGCCGTGGGCGCTGTTCTCGGCGATGGTGCTGGGCGTCGGGATTCTGATGGGCGGTTACTGGGCCTATGAAACGCTCAACTTCGGCGGCTACTGGAACTGGGATCCCGTCGAAAACTCGGTGCTGGTCCCCTGGATCGTGCTGGTGGCGGCCATCCACACGATGCTGATCGCCAAAAAAAGCTCGGCCGGTCTGAAGTCGGCCATCATCCTCAGCGTCGCGACCTTCATCCTGATTCTGTACTCCACCTTCCTGACCCGCAGCGGGATTCTGGGTAACTCCTCGGTTCACTCCTTTACGGACCTGGGGCTTTCCGGCCAGCTGCTGATCTATATGCTGGCTTTCGTATTTCTGGCCGGCGGGCTGATGGTGGCCAAATGGAAGCTGATTCCTTCCGACGCGGAGGAAACCTCCGTTTATTCGAAGGAATTCTGGCTGTTCATCGGCGCTACCGTGCTGTGTCTGGCCAGTTTTCAGGTGCTGGCCACTACCTCCATTCCGGTCTATAACAAGATCATGGAATCGTTCGGAGTGGTTTCCAACCTCGCCATGCCGGCCGATCAGATCGCCCACTACAATAAGTTCCAGACCTGGTTTTTCGCGCTGGTAGCGGTCCTGACGGGCGTCGGGCAGTATATCTGGTGGAAGAAATCCGGCAAGGGCAACTGGAACGCCCTGATCACCACGGCCATGGTTACGCTGTTCATCAGCGGGGCCCTGATCGCCTTCGGCCAGATCACCAAACCCGCCTACATGGCGCTGCTGACCACGGCGGTGTTTGCCGTCGTTGCCAACGGCACTATTCTCTGGGGCATCATCCGGGGCAATTACCGCCTGTCCGGCGGGGCCGTCACCCACATCGGGGTCGGGCTGATGCTGATCGGGGTGCTGTTCTCGTCCGGCTATTCGAAAGTCGTATCGATGAACAACACGGGGCTGATGATCTCCAACAGCGAGGATTACACCAAGAACGACAACAAGGAGAACAAGGAAAACGTCATCCTGTGGCTTGGACAGCCCCAGAAAATGAGCGGCTATATGCTGACCTACCGCGGCCAGCGTATCGAAATCCGCGACGTTCCCGGCTACGTTCCGCGCAACTGGGTAACCACCATCGACGGGGACTTCCACGGGATCGCCCTGCGCGACATTGAGCTGAACGGCAAGGTGTACCACAAAAAAGGCGACACGCTGGCGCTGCATCCCGAGAACACGTACTACGAGGTCGAGTACCGCGAACCGAGCGGCAAAATCTTCTCGCTCTACCCGCGGGCCCAGATCAACGAACAGATGGGCAACGGCGGTATCCTGCCTTCGCCGGACATCCAGCGTATGCTCGGGAAAGACCTCTACACCTACGTCAACTCGGTTCCCGACCCCAACAGCGAAGGCAGCTGGAGTCCTACGGAAACCTACCGGATCGCTCCGAAAGATACCTTTTTCGTGAACGATTACGTAGCCATCTTCGACAACGTGGTGCAGACCCGGGAGGTCGAAGGCACGCAGCTCGGCCCGAACGATGCGGCCGTCAAAGCCGTCATCCGGATTCTGGACAAGGAGCGGGAATATGTGCTGACGCCGGCCTTCATCATCCGGGACCGCATGGTGGGCCGCAAGGCCGAAACCAGCGAGGAACTGGGCCTCCGGCTGCAACTGAACGAGATCGACCCGCAAACCGGGCTGTTTACCTTTGCCGCCAATACCACCCAGCGGGACTATATCGTCATGAAGGCGATGGAGAAACCCCTGATCAACCTGCTCTGGCTCGGTACCCTGGTGCTGGTGGTCGGCTTCTCGATGGCGGCCTTCCGTCGCTACCGCGAATTCATCAAAATGCGCGATAAAGAAGCCGCGCCGGTGGTTGCCCGAAAAGCTTCGGCCGCGCCCCCTAAAGCCATCAGCCGGCAGTAGGCTCTTTCAGCCGGCAGGCCCGCCTTTTTCCGGGGCCTGCCGGTTGTCTGCCCCACACCCCCTATGAAAATCACGGAGACCCTTCTTATTTCCGCTTCCATCGGTTGTTTTATTCTCTGGATCATGGAGTTCCGGCGGACAGGCAGTTTTGGTGAACATTACTGGCTGATTATGCTGTGTCTCGCCTTTTTGCTCGGTTTTCAGTATGTTCGTACCCAGCGCCTGAACCGAAGCGGCCAGGGGCCGGTTGTCACCTTCAAACAACCGAAGAAAAAACCGACGCGCAAAAAGAAATCCTGATCGGATGGAATCCTATAGCATCTTGCTGGGTGCATTCATTGCATTGGTCCTGGCGGGGTTCTTCTCGGCCGTCGAGATGGCCTACCAGTCCGTCAACCGGCTTTATTTCGAACTCCACAGCAAGCAGGGTCCGCTGGGCGAAAAGCTCGTTTCGGCGTTTCTCAAGCAACCTATTCTCTTCGTCGGCACGACCCTGACGGGCAATACGCTGTTCCTGGTGCTGTACGGGGTGCTGGGCGTCACGGTGCTGAACCCGGTTTTGCGGGACTCCCTGCCCGACCCGCTGACCAATCCCATTTTTCTGATCATTCTGGAGACGCTGGTCCTGACGGTCCTGTTCATGCCGCTGGCGGATTATGTGCCGAAAAGCCTGGCGCTGATCCACCCCGACGCGTTTCTGGAACGGCTGGCCATTCCGATCTGGATCATCTACCAGGCCATTGCCCCGCTGGTGAGGCTGATGGTCTGGCTGACCCGAAAAATCGTGCAGATCATTCCGGGAAGCCGGTACTCCGAAATCCGGCCGGTGTTCGGGCTGATCGACCTCAACCACTACCTTCAGGAGGTCAATCAGCAGAAGCAGACCGACGATACCGAGGAGGAGATCGCCATCGACACCGACATTCTGAACAACGCCATCGAATTCCGGAATGTCGCCGTGCGCGACTGTATGATCCCCCGCACCGAAATTTCGGCCATCGAGATCGACGACACGATCGAGAACCTCCAGAAAGCTTTTCAGGATAGCGGCCATTCCAAGATCGTCGTCTACCGCGACAATCTGGACGATGTGATCGGCTACTGCCATGCCCTGGCGCTGTTCAAAAAGCCGGAAACCATCGAATCCATCCTGACGCCGATCCGGGTGGTCCCCGAGAGCATGCCGGCCCGGCTGCTGCTCGAAAAATTCCTGGCCGAACGGAAAAGCCTGGCGCTGGTGGTCGATGAGTTCGGCGGAGCCTCGGGGCTCGTCAGCGTGGAGGACCTGGTGGAGCAGATTTTCGGGGAGATTCAGGATGAATACGACACGAACGAGGACTGGACCGAACGGGCGCTGGAAGAAAACACCTGGCTCCTAAGCGCCCGGCACGAAATCGAATACCTGAATGAAACCTACGGCTGGAAAATCCCCGAGGGCGACTATGACACCCTCGGCGGGCTCATCCTGTCGGTCAACGAGCGCATCCCGGAGGTCAACGACGTCATTGAAATGCCGCCTTTCACCTTCACGGTCCTTTCCATGAATGAAGCCCGCATTGATCTGGTGAAGGTGCAGGTGAACCCCTCTGAGGTCGAATAATTCAGCCCTGCTCGAACCAGGCCCGGAACTGGGCCGCCTTCTCCTTACTGATCGTCACTTCCTCATGCAGCGGTTTTTTCAGAGAAACGATCAGCTTCCCGCTGTAATGAGATTGATAGCCGGCGATGGCGTTCAGGTTCAGCAGGTACTGGCGGTTGGCCCGGATAAAGACGTTGGGGTCGGTGAGTTCCTCCAGCTCATCGAGGGAGTGATAGTCGGTCACGAGCTTCTGGCCGTCGGCCGTATACAGATAAATCAGTTCATTCCGGCAGAAATAGCCCACCTCTTCCTCCCGCACCGGCACGATGTTCCGGAGGTAATGGGCCGTAAACCGGTGTTTGTATTTCCGGGCCGTACCCGACACGTCGGACAGCAGGTCCCGCAGCTGCTCCCGGAAATCCGTCGAAATGCCGCCCTGCTGCCAGCGGTGGAATTTCTCGAAAGCCGCCCGGAGTTCTTCCGGCTCGATGGGTTTCAGCAGGTAATCGACGCTGTTGAGCTTGAAGGCCCGGATGGCGTATTCGTCGTAGGCCGTCGTAAAAATGATGGGGCAGCGAGGGTTCGTTTCCCGGTAAATATCGAAACTGACTCCGTCCGACAGCTGGACGTCGGACAGGATCAGGTCCGGCTCGGGGTGGTGTTCGAACCAGTCCAGGGCGGATTTCACACTCGCCAGCGGGCCTTCCAGCCGGGCTTCGGGTTCCAGCTGCCGCACCTGTCTTTCCAGCGTTTTGGCGACCAGCGGCTCGTCTTCGATCATCAGAATGGTCATCGGCTATTCAATCGAAAAAAGGGGTTGAACAAACATTCGACATCGACGGGAAGTTAATCTTTCAACTGACCATTATTGACCCGATTATGATCACCAACGATGAAATTACGGACGTTCTGAACGACCTGGTAAAAATCAACAACGACCGGATCAACGGCTTCGAAAAGGCCGCCGAAGATATCGAGGACCCGGCCCTGGCCGACCTTTTCCGCCAGCTCACTACCCAGAGCCGCAAATTCCGCAGCCAGATCGCCGACGACATCGTCCGCATGGGCGGAACCGTGCCGGGTGTCGAGGAAACGAGTGCCGGCAGCAAGCTGCACCGGGCCTGGATCGACATTAAATCCACCTTTACGGGCCATGACCGCAACGCCGTCCTGGACTCCTGCGTATTTGGAGAAAACGCGGCCGTCGAGGAATACGAGGAAGCCCTGGACGAAGAAGATCTCCCGGGCTACATCCGTGAAACCCTGAGCAGTCAGCTCTCCGAACTGCGGGCCACCCGCGACCAGATCGCGACGCTCCGCGACAACCTGTAAGCGCTCCGGCCCTTACGGTTTTCAGTAACCAACCAACCTGTGAATGCGGCCGGCCTGAACATCAGGCCGGCTTTTTTTGCCTCTTTTATTTGCGGCCCAGACTTTTGGCGAGGTCGTCGAGCACCGTCGACAGCTGTCTCAGCTTTTCCTGGGAACCATCTTCCGCCGTTTCAACGGCCTGCCGGGCCAGCTTCGCCAGCGAGTGCAGCGACTCCGCGATAGTCAGCGTTTTTCCCGACGCCAGCGCCTTTTTCAGTTGTTCCAGCTCGTCGGCGATGTCGTCCTGGACCCGATGGCCGGCGCCGAGTGCCCGAACCCACTGGTCGATAAAACTGTTGGCCATCGATTGCAGATGGCCCGGATCGCTGTTCAGCTCCCGGAGGGTGATATCCAGCAGGTGGTCGGCATTATGTGCCTGCGTCATAGGATTGAGGGGAATAATGAGTGGAATCGTTGAACGTTCCCAATGTACGACGTTTCGCCAATTCCTGGTCACCCTCCCACCTTCAAACTTATCTAAACCAGCGGAACACTCACCTCGAACTTTTCCGGCTTCTCCTCCACCTTCACGTTTTTATCGCTCAGGAAGTGATAGAGCGCCTTCAGGTTGGTAAGCCCCTGGCCGTTGGACGTATCGACCCGGGTTTTGCGCTGGAGGTTGTTCTCCACCGTCACGTAGTCCTCGTCGGCCCGGATGCGGATCGTCAGCGGGTGAGCCGAGTCCGCAATGTTGTGCTTGATAGCGTTTTCGATCAGGATCTGAAGCGTCACCGGCACGATGGCCTTGTCCGAGGCTTCCTCCGACACCGACACCTGTACGTCGAGCGAGCCGTTGAACCGGGTCTTCAGCAGCGAAATATAGTTTCGGATGAAATCCAGTTCGGTTTCCAGACTGACCAGTTCCTTGTCCTTGTTCTGGATGACGTACCGGAACACCTTCGACAGCTGCCGCAGAAACTGCGAGGCCAGGTCGGGGTTTTCGTGGATGAGGCCGTCGAGGGAGGACAGGCTGTTGAACAGAAAGTGCGGGCTGAGCTGGTTTTTCAGGTTATCGAGCTGCACCTGCACCTTCTCCTTCTCCAGCTGCGCGGCCCGCAGGGCGTTCTCCTGCCACTGTTTCAGAAAATGACTGGCGATAAAGCCCAGACAGATGACGGTGTTCGCCAGAAAAACCATGAGACCGATGAAGATCACCGTGATCTCGTTGAGCATCTTATAGGCGGAAGGAACCAGGTACGTGACGATGAAAAAGCCGACGGCGAACAGCAGCGTCTTCACCACCGACCAGGCCCCCAGCAGCTGGACCACCACCCGCAAAGCGATGTTCCGCTCGAAAGGCAGTCGCCGGTTCAGCCATTCGTTTAGTCCGTAGTGAAAAATCCAGATGAAGTGCAGCACCCCCAGCGACAGCACGAACATGGCGGCCTGCATCTGCCAGGAGATTTCCTCGAACAGCCAGTGCCGGACGAACAGACCCCAGACGGCGAACAGGAAGAGAAGGATTTCGACGTATTTATTGAACTTTATTTTCATGGCTTCCGATAATCATACCGTCCGACATCTCGATGACCCGGTCGCAGCCGGCAGCATAGTCGGGGTCGTGCGTGACGGCAATAATGGTCTGCTGGTTTTCGCGGGCAATTTCCCGAAAGATATCGAAAACGATCTGCGTATTGGTTTTGTCGAGGTTGCCGGTCGGTTCGTCGCCCATCACGATGGTGGGGTCGTTGATCAGCGCCCGGGCAATGGCGACCCGCTGCTGCTGTCCGCCGGAGAGCTTGCCGGCCGGCTTGTTGGCGTGTTCGGCCATCCCGATCATCTTCAGTTTCTCGTAGGCCCGGTGTTCCACCTCCTTTTCGGAATACCGCCCCAGCTTCAGGGCCGGAAGCATTACGTTCCGGATCGCCGTGAACTCCGGCAGCAGAAAATGAAACTGAAAGACGAACCCCAGGTGCTCGTTCCGGAAACGCGACAGGTAATCCTGACTGCGGCCGGTCACGGTTTCGCCGTTGATGGCGATGGTACCTTCATAGTCCGTATCCATCGTCGAAAGCAGGTACAGCAGCGTCGATTTGCCGCAGCCCGACTTGCCGACCACCGCCAGAAACTCCCCCTTCTCCACCTCGAACGTTACCTCCCGGAGCACCTGAAACCGGTCGGGTTCGTAAAAGTATTTGTTTAGGTGCCGTGCCGTTAAAACCTTTTCCATCAGCCTCTCAGGATTGATACCGGGTCCACCTTCGACGCCTTGCGGGAGGGAAAATACCCTGCCAGCACCGTCGTGACGACCCCGAACAGGATGCCCATGACGTAGTAGGCCGGCTCGAAAAGGACCGGAAACGTTTTTATGCTTAGAAAGTCGCCCGCATCGAACGGGGTAATCGACAATAAGTAGCTGAGCGTGAAACCGATCAGCAGTCCCAGCAAACCGCCCACCACACCGATGAACACCGCCTGAAGCAGAAAGATCAGAACGATGTCCCGGCCGTCGAAACCGGTCGCCTTCAGGATGGCGATGTCCTTGATCTTGTTGATCACGTTCATGTTCATGATGTTGTAAATTCCGAAGCCGGCCACGACCAGCAGCGTCATCGACACCACGAAGGTCATGACGTTCCGGATTTTCTCGCCCGCCAGAATGGCCGAGTTGGCGGTTGCCCAGTCTTCGGTATAGTAGCCGTACATGGCCCGGAGTTTTTTGCCGAAAGGAATGGCCTGCAGCGGGTCCACCATCTTGATGTGGATGTCGGTAATGTAACTGGCATCCTTCTGCAGGATTTCCTGGACGGTAGACAGGTTGGCGTAACTTTTCGTGTTGTCGAGCGTGCCGATTCCGAAGCCGAACGTCCCGATCACCCTCAGAATCATGGTGTTTCCCGACGGCGTCGCGATGCTGACCTTGTCGCCGGTCCGAACGTTGAGCTTCCGGGCCAGCACGTTGCCCATGATGAGGCCGTTGGGATTGCTCCGCAGGGCGTCGATCGAGCCGGACTTCAGCCGCGACCGGAGGTTATACAGGCGGTCTTCGCGTTCGATCTCGACCCCGGCGATGGTGCCCGAAATCTGGATGGGGCCGTTGTTGTAGAACACCTGCGTGCCGACCTGCGGAGAAACCCCCAGCACGCCCGGTTCACGCTCGATCCGCCGGGCGATGAGCAGACCGTTTTTCAGCCGGGCCAGCTGCTCTTTCGGCTTCTGGTGGTAGACCACGTTGAAGGCCGAATCGCCGGGATACAGCCGGTCGACGAGGCTCGGGCGCTGGGTGTTCACCTCGTTGTACATCCGGACGTGGGGACTGGCGTCGAGGGCCGAGTCCTCCAGAAATTGATTCACCCCCTGCATGAAGGAGATCATGGTGATGAACATGGCGATGCCGAACGTCACGCCCAGCATGGCGACCAGCGTCTGCCGTTTTTTGGACATCAGGTGCGTCCGGGCGATCTGGGAGGTGATGTGCAGATTCATAACCGGCTTCCGACCACGGTCGTATTTTCATCCAGGCCGCCTTTCACCTCCACGAGGTCGAAGTTTTCGGCGCCTTTCACAAATTTCACCTTTTTCTTCTCCCCGCCCTGCTCGACCCAGACGCTGTCACTACCGACCACGTACGCCTTCGGTATGGTCAGCACCCGGGACAGCTTCGTGATGATGATGTTAGCTTCGACCGTCAGGCCGTAGTAGGCGTCGGGCTGTTCCCCCACGAACTCCGCATCGACCCGGAACGACTGATCGACCCGGTTCAGCTTGGGATAAATCTTGGAAACCCGGCCCTTAAAAATTTTGTCGGGATAGACGTCGGCCTTGATCGCCACCTCCTGCCCGACCCGCATCTTCCCGAAATCACTTTCATCCACCGCCAGCTGGGCGTACACCGCCCGGCCGCTGCCGATCAGGGCCAGCTGATCGTTGCGCCGGACGAATTCTCCCGGCTTTTTGGTGACCTCGTACACCTTCCCGGCCACGAAACTTTTCACGCGGGTGTTGCTTCCCTCCTCTTCGGTGGCCACGAACTGGCTCCGCGAATTCTGGAGATCGACAAAGAGCTGATTGCGGGTCCGCCGAAGGGCGCTCTGCCGGGCGGCATAGTCGTTCCGGGACGTCTGGTAGGCCAGCTGCGCCCGTTCCAGTTCCGCCTTCGAGGTGGCGTTCTGCCGGTACAGGTCCTGAAATCGGAAGAAATTGACCGAATCGTTTTCCAGGCGGGTCCGCGCGTTGCGGACCTGGGCCTCCTGCTCGGCCAGAACCGGCGAGTCGGGGCTCAGGTTCGACCGCGACTGCCGGTAGACGGCCCCGGCGGCCTGCTCTCTGGCCCGTTCAGTGATGCCTTCCAGCACGAACAGCAACTGGTTTCGGCTGACCGAGTCGCCCTCGCTGACCAGCTGCTGCTGCAGGACGCCGTCGGCATTGGCAAATACCTTGTACTCGTTGCGGGGATAAATGCTGCCGGAGGCATACACGGCTTCGGTCAGCTCGCGGTACGTCGGTTTGATGCCCTCCTCACCCCGGCGGCAGGCCCCGAACGCAAGCGCCACGACCGTCAGGCCGAATACCGTTCGGATGACGACCCGGTTTTTCATGCGTTTATTGTCCATTTCTGATGCGGAGAATCGTCTCATTGATAAATACGTTCGACAGGTTGTTCAGGTACCGGTTCTGAACGTTGAGGGCTTCGTTGAAGACGTTCAGATACTGATCGTAGGAAAAAATGCCCGCCCGGTATTTGATCAGGGCGATGCGGGTGTTCTGCTCGCTTAGTTCAAAGTTCCGGCGGTTCAGGTCCAGGGAGCCGACGGCCTGCGTATACGTATTCCGCAGATCGAGGTTATCCAGTTCGGCCTGATTCAATGCGTACTTCAGCTCGGTTTCCGCCTGTTGAATCCGCAGCCGCGCCCGGGTCAGGTTGGCCGTCCGCAGCCCGCCCGTGTAGATCGGAATATTCAGTTGAAGGCCGGTGATGCCGATGGGAAACCATTTTTTAGTGAAATCGAGAAAATCGAACTCCTTGCGCTGGGCCTGCTGCGAATACCGGATATAGGCCGAAAGCGTCGGGCGCCGTAGGGCGTTTTCCCGGTCGAGCTGAAGGCGGTACAGTTCCAGCTGCGACCGCCGGAGAATCACCTGCGGCCGTTCGGTGCCGGCTCCCGTAATGCCCTCAATATGGGGTGCTTCCGTCGAGAAGCTCTGTTCCAGAACGAGCGAATCGCCGGTGGTGAGTCCGACCAGGATTTTCATTTGGTTGAGGTTCCGGATAAAGCTCAGTTCATTCTGGCGAAGCACGTCCTCGCTGGTCAGGGCGATGGATTGCAGCCGGTTGAACTCCAGCGGTTCGATCTGCCCCTTGTCGAGCCGCCGGCGGGCAATGGTGACGATGGTATCGGCGTTGGCCGCGTTCCGGCGGGCGATGTCGATGGCCGCCCGGGTCAGCAGGGTGGCGTGGTAGACGCGGGCCACCTGGGTCGAGATTTCATCCTGCAACACCAGGTTCTGGTTGTCGAGGATCAGGAGGTTCCGGCTGGTCAGGCCGAGGTCCAGCCGGGCGGCCCGGTTCAGCAGGGGGGCCGTCACCTCGGCCCCCGCCGTCAGGTTAAACGGCACCCCGAACTGGATGGTCCGGAATTCGCCGGGCTGCCCGCCCAGAAACTCGGCCGGGATCAGCTGGGTGGGAAGGGAATAATTGTAATCGAAATTGGCAAAGGCCCGGGCGGTGGGCAGCAGGGCTGAACGGGCCGCCTGCCGCTGGAGGTCCTGGGCGGCCCGGTTCTGCCGGGCGATGACCAGCTCCGGGTTCCGTTGCCGGGCCAGCTGAATGGCCTCCTGAACGCTCCGGATCACGGTCTGGGCGCCCAGCCGAGGGCCGGTCAGCAACAGCAGCAGCAAACACAATTTTTTCATGAGTGAATTTTAATTCCCATACAAAGGAAAAATCACCCGGAAAAGAACGCTTTTTTAATTCGGCGAAGCGGAAAAAACCGGCCGCGAGCCGGTTTACCTGACCGGTGAATCCACTCATAAAAAAAGGCAACCCGGTTTAGGGTTGCCTTTTCTGGATCCGCCTTCGGACTGATTTTCGTCAATATTCGTAGCGAACCCAGCCGGGCAGCATGGCGCAGAGCAGCGGGTTCATCACTTTGGTTTCCTCGGCCGAAAGCCGTCTCTGGTCGTCATACCGCTTCTCCATCGAGGAAATCGGTTTATCCTGCCCGGACCAGTATTCGTTGAGGACCCGGCGGTTTCCGGCAAAGCTGTGTTCGACTTTCCGGAACAGCTTTCCCTCCCCGTTGTAATAGCTTTCCCGGCTCAGCACGTTTTTGCGGTATTCATATTCCACCCTGGTGGACAGGCGGTTCTGCAGATCGAAGCTTTCCTGAAGTACCTTTTTTCCGTCCCGGAAACCATAGCGGACCGTTCCGATCAGACTGAGCTGATTCTGGGGATACAGCACCTGATACTGACGCTCGGTTTTCAGGCTTCCGCCTTCATACTCGAATTCGAATACACTGCCGGGGGTCCAGCCGTCGAGGTTATAAGCTTTGAAAAAGTTGGTTTTCCGCACCAGCCGGCCGGCTTCGTCGTAGGTCAGTTCATCATAGCTGAACACCTCCAGACTGCCTTTGGCGTTTCGGCTGATCCGGTTGACCCGGATCAGCCGCCGGGACGCATCGTACTTATATTCCTCGATAGATAACGGATCTTCGCATTTGCCGGAATTGCAGTACAGTTTCCGGACGGCCCCGGCTTCGTCGTTGTAGGCCATCTCGCCGGGGTCGAGGCCCGGAACGACGGCATTGTCCGTTTGACAGGCCACCCAGAACAGGGGGAGAATCAGGAGTAAGCGGTGTTTCATAGGGTCTGGAAGCGGGTGATTTGCCCCATAGACCCGCACCCCCTTCCGCAGGTTGGAAAGCCCCTGAAAATTTTTGACTCTCAGCCGGTTTACTTCCGCTCGATCCCTTCCAGCACCCGGCGGATGTCGTTCGCCCGGGCCATGAAATGCAGGGAGGAGTGCAGGTCCTGCCCGTCGATGACCCGCTTGAATTCCTGGAGCAGTTCGATGTAATCGCCGAGCGCCTGCGACACGTTGGCGCGGTTCTGGTCGAAGATGGGCGCCCACATCTGCGGGGAGCTTTTCGCCAGCCGGACCGTCGAGCTGAACCCGGTGCTGGCCATGTCGAAGATGGCCTGCTCGTCCTTTTCCTTTTCCAGCACCGTCAGGCCCAGCGCAAACGAGCTGATGTGGCTCAGGTGCGAGACGTAGGCCAGGTGCAGGTCGTGTTCCTTCGGCGTCATGTAGAAGATTTTCATGCCGATGTCGAGAAACAGCGCTTCCACCAGCTTCAGGCTGTCGGGATGGCTTTTTTCCCGGTCGCAGATGATCAGGTTCTTCGTCGGCAGCAGGTCGCGGAAGGCGGCTCCCGGCCCGGAGTTTTCGGTGCCGGCCATCGGGTGGGCAGCCACGAAGCGGGCGCGTTTGGGATGGGCGTCGGCGCGTTCGCAGATCAGGCCCTTGGTCGATCCCAGGTCGGTGACGGTCCCGTCGGCCGGAAGCAGGTCCAGCACCGGTTCGAGCAGGTCCAGGATGACGTTCACCGGCGTCGCCAGCACGACCAGATCGCTCAGCGGAACAGCCTCCTGAAGCGGTTTCACTTCATCCACGATGCCTTTCGCCAGCGCGAGCCGCCCGTTGACGGACGAGGCATCGACGCCGATGAACCGCGCTTTCGGATATTTTTCCCGGACCGCCAGCGCAAACGAACCGCCGAGAAGACCGACGCCTATAATGCTGATATTCATAGTCTTTGGGTGGCTTCCTGAATCCGTTCCTTCGGCATGCACAGCGAAACCCGGATGTAGCGGTTTCCCTTGGGGCCGAAGATAAAGCCCGGAGCGATAAAAATGTGCTTGTTGTAAAGCAGGTCGTCGACCAGCTGCTCCGCCGAGGGAATGGAGTCGGGCAGTTTTGCCCAGAGGAACATGCCCTCCTGATCGTCGGTGTAGGTGCAGTTCAGGGCGTCCAGGAAGGCTTTGGCGGCATCCAGCCGTTCGTGGTAGACGGCGTTCCGTTCCTCATGCCACTCTTCCGGGTTGCCGAGGGCCTCGGCGGCCGCGTCCATTATGGGCCGGAACATCCCCGAATCGACGTTGCTCTTGATGGTCAGGACGGCGTCGATATACGGTTTGGCGGAGGCCATCCAGCCCACGCGCCAGCCGGCCATGTTATGGGATTTACTCATCGAATTCATCTCGATGGCCACCTCCGTCGCTCCTTCGATCGACAACAGGCTGACGGGTGGTTTTTTATTGAGAATGAGGCTATAGGGATTGTCGTGGCAGAGCAGCACCCGGTGTTCACGGGCGAACCGCACGGCCCTTTCGAAGGTGTCGCGGACGGCCGGCGCTCCGGTGGGCATATGCGGGTAGTTGAGCCACATGATCCGGGTGCGGGGAGTCGCCAGCCGCTCGACGGCCTCCCAGTCGGGCTGCCAGTTGCGGTGTTCGAGCAGGGGATATTCCTTTACTTCGGCCCCGACCATTTTACTGACGGCGCGGTAGGCCGGGTAGCCCAGTTCCGGCACCAGCACCTCGTCGCCCTCGTTCAGAAAGGTCAGGGAAATGTGCGTGATGCCTTCCTTGGAACCCATCAGGGGTAGAATCTCCGTGTCGGGGTTCAGCAGCACGTCGTAGGTCCGGACGTAAAACCGGGCGATGGCCGCCCGCAGGTCGGGGATTCCCTTATACGACTGATAACCATGGGCGTTGGGCCGGCGGGCCGATTCATACAAAGCCTGCAGGGTTTCTTCCGAGGGCATCATGTCGGGGTTGCCGATGCCGATGTTGATTACGTCGTGGCCGGCGGCCTGGAGCTTCCGCACCTCCGCCAGCTTCACCGAAAAGTAGTACTCCTCGGTCTGTCCGGCCCGGTGGGCTAATGGAATAATCATTCTCTGAACGGTAATTTCGCTGAAAAACTTCGACTGCCGCCCCGAAACCGGAACGGAATCGCAAAAGTACAAATCCTGAAAATCATTTGGTCAGCGGATTGACAGTTCACCCTGAATTATCGACAATTCACGTTTTTTTTATAGCTTTCTCCCTGAAAGGCACCGACTTTTGTAGGAAGTTCGACCATCATGCATACCGTGTCTCCTCCCATCCGTTTCGACGACCGGCTTTTCCGACTGTTCGGGATTCCGCTGATCGCCTTCATGATGCCGCTGGTCTTCTTCGACCACAGCCTGTCGGAAGGTGCCCGGGCGCTGACTCCGATCTGGCTGGTTTCTCTGCTGCATACCTGGATTTACTGGGAAGGAAACCGGGTCATCTATTTTCAGACCCGCAGGCGGTTTCCGCTGGTATCGCAGACCCACCGGCGCCTGACCTGGCTGATGGTTCTTTCGGTAACGTTCACCCTGCTGGCCTGTTTCGTCATCAACGGCTTCCTGGATTTCTGCCTGCCGAATCCGAACATCAAAACGCCCTCCACCTTCACTAAAAATGCCACCAGCCTCATCCTGACGGGCACCTGCCTGGCGATCTACGAGAGTGTTTATTATTTCCGGCTCCTTCAGGCCGCCCTGCTGGAGGCCGAACAGCTGAAGAAGGAGAACCTCCAGTCGCAGCTGGAAACCCTGAAGAATCAGGTCAACCCGCATTTTCTGTTCAACAGCCTCAACACCCTGGCGTCCATTATCCCGGAAGACGCCGATCTGGCCGTGGAGTTCGTGCAGAAGCTGTCGAAGGTATACCGGTATATTCTGGAAATCAGGGACCTGCAAACCGTCAGCCTGAAGGAGGAACTGACCGCCCTGAAGGCCTACACCTTCCTGCTCCAGATTCGGTTCGGGGAGAACCTGAACATCCGGATCGACCTTCCGGACGAGCACCTGACGGACCGGCTGGTGCCGCTGTCGCTCCAGATGCTGCTGGAAAATGCCGTCAAGCATAATATTATTTCTACCCAGAAACCGCTGTTCATCGAGGTCTTTATCGAGAAGGAGCGCGTCATCGTGCGCAACAACCTTCAGCGGAAAAACCAGCCGACGGACTCGACGGGCCTGGGGCTGCCGAACATCCGCAACCGGTATCAGCTGCTGGCGAGCCAGCCCGTGGACGTGATCGTGACCACGCAGGCCTTCGCCGTGAGCCTTCCGCTGCTGCCCGCCCGCACCCCGGCCGGAGAACAACTTCTCATCAACGACTGACGCCAGCCTATGAACGTTCTGCTGATCGAAGACGAACAGCCGGCCGCCAAGCGGCTGACCCGCATGCTGACCGGTCTGCGCCCGGACCTGAAAGTGCTCGACGTTATCGACAGCGTCGAGGCTTCGGTCAAGTGGCTCCAGACCTTTCCGCGACCCGACCTGATGTTCCTGGACATTCAGCTGGCCGACGGCATCAGCTTCGATATTTTCAAACAGGTGGAGGTGAAAACGCCGGTGATCTTCACGACGGCCTACGACGAATACACGCTGAAGGCTTTCAAGGTCAACAGCGTGGATTACCTGCTGAAGCCCATCGACCCCGAAGAACTGTCGGCCGCCCTCGACAAATACGATTCCCTGACCCGTGAACCCGCCGGGCTGGCCCCCGAGCTGGAAAAGCTGCTGAAGCAGCTCTCCGTTCCGAAACCGACCTACAAGGAACGCCTGCTGGTCAAAACCGGACAGCAGCTGGCCTACGTACCGGTCGATTCACTGGCTTATCTCTTTTCCGACGAGGGGCTGACCTTCGCGGTGGATGCGGCCGGAAAACGCTGGATTCTGGACTACACGCTCGACCAGACCGAAACCTTTCTGCCGCCCCGGACCTTCTTCCGCATCAGCCGGAAATTCATCGTCCGCATCTCCTCCATCCTCCGGATTCACACCTATTTCAACAGCCGGCTGAAACTGGATCTCCAACCCGCCACGGCCTTCGAAGTGATCGTCAGTCGGGAGCGGGTCGGAGAGTTCAAGGAGTGGCTGGATCAGTGACCGTCATTCGGAGCGCAGGCTGTTGACGGGATTGGTCAGGGCGGCCCGGAGGCTCTGGAAGCTGACCGTCAGCAGGGCGATTCCGCAGGCCAGCACGCCCGCCAGCACAAACACCCACCATTCGATGTCGATGCGGTAGATGAAGTCCTGAAGCCACTTATCCATCGCCCACCAGGCCACCGGCGACGCGATCAGCAGCGCCAGCCCCACCAGTTTGAGGAAGTCCTTCGACAGCAGCGCCACGATGCTCGCCACCGAAGCGCCCAGCACTTTCCGCACGCCGATTTCCTTCGTCCGCTGCTCGGCCGTAAACGTAGCCAGTCCGAAAAGACCCATGCAGGAGATCAGAATGGCAATCCCGGTGGCGGTGCTGACCAGCCGGCTTGTTTTCGTCTCCTTTTCGTACAGCCTGGCGATGGAGTCGTCGAGGAACCGGTAGTTGAATTTCGTGTCGGGATGCACCTGGTTCCATTGTTCTTCCATAGCGGCCAGGGTGGCTTTTACCTCGCTCATCGGGCGGCCCTTCGTCGCCAGCCGGACGCCGAGGTTGCGTTCATTGCGCGGCATGTGGGCAATGAACGCGGGGCCGATCTTTTCGTGAAACGACTGCTCGTGGAAGTCGGCCACCACCCCGACGATCGGGTAGTATTTTCCCTGCCATTCCACCAGTTTACCGAGGGCGTCGGCCGGTTTCCGGAACCCGAGCATCCCGGCGTAGGTGCGGTTGATGACCATTTCGCTGAAGGTGTCGCTTTTCATGATGGCCCGGCCCGCCTGCAGGCGCAGGCCATACAGCGGAATATAGTTTTCGTCGCCGACCTTGGCCGACACGTCCATTTCAATCTCCCGTTTGCCCCGGTATTTCAGTTTGGTCATCATAAAGCTTTCGCCCATCGGCGGAAACCACTCCTTCGTCACCCGGTCTACCCCGGCCAGCTTCCGGAACCGTTCGGCCACCAGTTCGGTCTTTCCGGCCCGTCCGACGTCGACCGAGACGACCGCGTCCGTTGAAAAGCCGAGGTCTTTGTTCCGCATGAAGCTCATCTGCCGGCCCACCAGCAGGGTGCCGATAATGAAGATCAGCGAAATCGTGAACTGAAAAACGATCAGGCCCTTCCGCAGAAACCCTTTCTGCCCGCCCATCACGACCGAATGCCCTTTCAGTGACAGGGCGGGGCGGTAGGATGAAACCACCCAGGAGGGATATAACCCCGCCAGCAGGGAGGTGGCGATCAGGACCACGGCCAGAAAACCGATGGTTTTCAGACTGAACAGATCATACGTCAGACCGGCCGGGATCAGCGACCGGAAGGCCGAAAGTACCGGCCCGACGAGCGCCATAGCCACGACCATGGCCCCGAAGGTCAGCATGGCCGTCTCGCTCATGAACTGCGCGACCAGACCCTTCCGGCTGCTTCCGAAGACCTTCCGCACCCCGATCTCCCGCGCCCGGTAGACCGACTGGGCCGTCGCCAGGTTGATGAAGTTGACGGCGGCAATCAGCAGGATGAACAGGGCCACGGCCATCATGGCGTACAGCGTCGGCAGGTGAGCTTTCCGGGAATAGTTATCCATATAATCCGCATCGAAGTGCAGGTCGGACAGGGGCTGTAAGGCCGGTACGAACTTGAACTCCTGGCGGAAATGCCGTCGGGAGAAATCCTGGAACGGTTTTGTCAACTGGGCAGGATCGGTTCCGGCAGGCAGTTTGACGAAGGCTTGCGTGGAAGACCAGATGTCGTCCCACTCGTCGAGGTTGATCCACTTCATGTGCGGGCTGGCCCGGAGCGTGGCCGAGGAGATAAAATCGGTAAAGGTAAAGTCGGTCGGCCGGTCGCGGTCTTTCACGATACCCGCCACCCGGACCCGCACCGAATCGAGGTAAATCACCTCTTTTCCGAGCATCTGCTCCGGCGCCAGGTCCCCGAAGTATTTATGCGCTTTTCGTTCGGAAAGCACCACCTGATACGGCTCCCGGAGGGCGGTTTTCGGGTTTCCGGCCCGCCATTCGTACGAAAAGATGGAGAAGAACTCCGGGTCGGCGATAACCAGTTCGGCGTTGTCGACCCCGTGCCGGCGGCTTTCGAACCGTTTCGGTTTTTCCGTTCCGTCGGGAATCAACACATCCGTCTCGAAGTTATGAAAGGCCGCGACCGTTTCCAGCCCCGAAATTTCTTTCCGGAGGGCGGCCGGCACCGCATTCGGCGGAAAGCCGAATTTCTGTTTTTCTCCTTTGGCCCCGAACTGTCCCTCCCCGACCAGCCGGTAGATCCGCTCCCGGTCCGGATGGAAGGTATCGAAACTCAGCTCATAATCGGTAATCAGGTAGATCCCGAGGCAGGCCAGGATGCCCAGCGTCAGGCCGAACAGGTTGATGAGGGTGCTGACCTTGTGTTTGGTCAGGCTGCGGAATGAGGTTTTCAGGTAATTGCGTAGCATGACGGGATGGAATAAGGAGGGCGTTGGAAAATCGGCCGGCCGGCGTTTCAATGCGAATGGCCGGATAAAACTCAGCACATTGACCCAGTACCGCCGGCCGGCCCGGCCGGCGCCGAACCGGTCCAGGTCGCGCAGGTAGCGTTCGTGGAGGTCGCCCTGCACCTCCTCCAGCAGGTGGGGCGCGCAGAACCATGCCAGCAAACGCTCGGCCAGGAAGGGAGGATTCGCTTTCATCGGATGTCTATTCCGTTTTCAAACTCTTGATCGGGTTGGCCAGCGCGGCCCGGATGCTCTGGTAGCTGACGGTCAGGGCCGCAATGCCGAAGGTGGTCAGGACGGCCACCAGAAACAGGGCCGGGCCGATGCTGATGTGGTAGGCAAACTCCCGCAGCCAGCCGTCCATCGCCCACCAGGCCACGGGAGCCGCGATCAGGAAAGCAATCGCCATCAGCCAGACGAACTCGCGGGAGAACAAGCCGACGATGCTGCCGACCGACGCCCCCAGCACCTTCCGAATGCCGACCTCGCGGGTGCGCTGCACGGCCATCAGCGACACCAGCCCGTACAGACCCAGGCTGCCGATCAGGATGGCGATCCCGGCAAACAGGCGGAAGGCGTTGTACATTTTCTCTTCCTGGGTGTAAATCCGGTCGATGTGCTGGTCCAGAAATTCGTAGTGAAACACGTCATCGGGGTTCATCGACTGCCATTCGCGCTCGAGGGCGGCCAGGGTCCGGGGTACGCCCTCGGGCCGGAGTTTGACGCTGACCTGCCAGAGCCAGGAGGTATTGTAGGCCAGAATACAGGCACGAATTTTCCTGTGCTTCGATTCGCTCTGAAAATCCTTCACCACACCCCGGATCTGCGCGGGCTGATCGCCCGCCAGAAACCGCTTGCCGATGGCGTCCTGCGGGTTCCGGAAGCCCAGCCGTCTGATGAGCGTCTGGTTGACGACCACCCGGCCGACGGTATCTTTGCTCGTTTGCCGGGCGATGGGTTCGCCGGCCAGCAGTTCGAGTTTGAACATCGGCATATAGGCTTCGTCCACCAGCTTGAGTTCGGTCACGTCGTTCTCGTTCATGCCGTATTCAGGAGCCGAAAAGGGCATGAAGCTGGAGTTGGTGGCCGGGTTGGCCGACGAAAAGCTAAACTCCGCGACACCCGGGTTTTCCTTCAGTTTCTGCCGCAGGATGTCGGCCTTCTGGCCCGCCGGAAACAAGACGATGGCCTCCTTGTCGAACCCAAGATCCTGATTCCGGAAGAAATCCATCTGCCGGGCCACCACCAGCGTGCCGATGATCAGAACCTGCGAGAAGGTGAACTGCAGGATCACCAGCCCCTTGCGCAGCGTGAGACTGCGTCCGCCCGGCGAGGTCATCCGGGATTTGAGGGCGATGATCGGCTGAAAGCCCGACTGCACCAGCGCCGGATACAGCCCGGCCAGGAGGATCGTTCCGCAAACCAGCGCCAGAATCACCCCGATCACGGCCGGTTCCACCAGATGAGACGGATCGATCCGGATATTGAGCAGCGGCAGGCTGTAGGGAATAAAGAGCCGGACCGCAGCCAGGGCCAGCAGCACCGAAACCGCCACCAGAATGGCGGTTTCGCCCAGCACCTGCCCCACCAGCTGCGACCGCTGCGCCCCCATCACCTTCCGCACCCCAACCTCCTTGGAGCGCCGGACGGCCTGGGCCGTGGCGAGGTTGACGAAGTTGATGCAGGCGGAAAGAATGATAAACACCGCAATTCCGGCCAGTCCGTAAATCGTTCCTTTTGAGCGCGGACTGCTGGCCTGCGACAGGTAGCGCTGATCGAAATGGATCTCCCGCAGCGGCTGCATCAGCAGTTTCGCCTTGTCATTCTCAAACTGGTCCGGCCAGTTTTTGACCAGAAAATCCGGAAGCCGGGCTTCAATCCGACGGATGTCCAGTTTCGGGGGCAGAACGGCGAACAGATTACCGCCCTGAATGGACCAGAAATTCTTCAGGTTGACCTCTTTCCGGACGGTTTCCCAGGAGGCCAGGTACCGGAACGTCAGGTGCGTGTTGGAGGGCAGATCCCGGATGACGCCGGAAACCCGCAGATTGTGACGGTTATCCAGCCCGATGATCCTGCCGACGGCGCCTGCTTCTCCGAAATATTTTCGGGCCACGGTCTCGGTAAGCACGACGGTATTCGGTTCCTTCAGGGCGGTGGCCGGGTTGCCTTCGATCCAGTCGAAATCGAAGACCCGGGGAAAATCCTGATCCGCCCAGGCGAGCCCTTCCTCCCGAAACCGCTCGTTGCCGACCTTGATCAGGCTTTCGCCTTCATAATAATACTGGGAAACCAGCTCCAGTTCCGGAAAGTCGTTGCGAAGGGCCGGAGCCACGGCGAAGGATACGCTGGGGTTGAAGTCGATGCCGTTCAGGGTAACCCGGTAGGTCCGGTCGGCGCGGGCATGGAAGGCGTCGTAGGTCAGTTCGTTCCGCACCACCAGAAAAATGACGATGCAGGCCGCCAGACCAAGCGCCAGGCCGGCCACGTTGATGAACGCATAACTTTTGTTCCGGCTAAGGTTCCGGAAGGCCACAGTAAAATAGTTGCGCAGCATATCGACAAAGAAAGGTTTAGGGTCGGTTTCTTGTTTTCGTTTCAGAAACTGCGGTCTCAGGAATCCAAGCACCTCCCGGGCATAGAGCCTCCGGGCGGTTTTTTCCCCATACAGATGCATGTTCCGGCCGAAGCGTTCGTACAGGTCGCCTTCGACCTCCTCCAGCAGGTGGGGTGCACAGCACCATTCCAGCAGCTTTCCGGCCCAGCGGGGCGGCATCGTTTGCGGTTTCATAGACTGACGGCGGGGAGGGATTGCGGAGCGATGGAATCCCAGAGTCGTTCGCGCATGGCCCGGATGTCGTGCAGCGTCCGGCTGCCCAGCACCGTCACCGCAAACAGCCGCTTCCGGCGGCCCCCGCGTTCGGCGGTGGCCTCGCCCAGCCGGGAGGTCAGCATGCCCTTTTCTTCCAGCCGGTGGAGGGCCGCATGCACAGCGCTGATGCTCACGGAACGGCCGGTCTGCCGGTCGAGTTCGTCGGTGATGGCCACCCCGTAGGCACCTTCACCCAGCACCGCCACCGTCAGCAGAACCACCTCTTCAAACTCACCCAGATAGGATCGTCTCATAGCCAAGGAGATATAATTAATTTTTGTAGAACAAATCTCCGGCCAGAAACGAAAATAGCCCTCTGGTGAATCCTGAAGGCCATTTTCGCCGGATACCTGTCCGAAATCGTACACCGGGCTGTCCGGTGCCGAACAAAAAATCAGGTTCGGGTCAGTGAACAATGACGGTCTTAACGGACCGGCCGGAGCAGGTACGTCCTGCGGTCGTTGTCGATGGTCAGCCGGTAAGTCAGCCGTCGGCGGGAGTTCCCGATCTCCAGGCGGTAATTGCCGCCGGCCAGTTTCGACAGGTTTAGCACCCGGTTGTAGGTTTCCAGTGTGGTGGCCTCCTTATATACATAATAGCTGAGTTCGGTCGCCAGGCCGATCGTGATCTTTTCCTGAGCAGGATTGTTGAAACCGACCTGAAGCCGGCCCGTCGGGCTGACCACCGGATAGGCCGTCAGGGTTCCGTTCGGCTCCACCACGACGGGCCTTTCTTCGGTTTCGGGGCGCTCCCGTGATGTAGTGGGCAGAAAAGTGGCGCGCTCACTGGCAAGAAGTTCATGGGTTTTGAGCTGGTCGGCCAGGAGGCTGCTCTGCATCAGCTGCTTCAGCATTCCGTCGAACAGTCGGATGTTCCGCTTCGTCAGTTTGACATACCGACCCGCCAGGGTTTCCTGATACAACGGCTCGCCCTGCGCATTGAAAAACTGAATGACCGTGGAGCGGGTGGCGTAATTCGTCCGGAGTTTCCAGAAGCCGTTCGTCGTCGAATCGATGCGGGTGTAATGCCCTTCGGTCTGGGCACAAACCGGATTCTGACCCAGGAGGAAACCGGCAACGAGGAGGGCTC
This sequence comes from Larkinella soli, assembly GCF_003703975.1. Classification (GTDB taxonomy): domain Bacteria; phylum Bacteroidota; class Bacteroidia; order Cytophagales; family Spirosomataceae; genus Larkinella; species Larkinella soli. Next base: position 80,625 of record NZ_QTJY01000003.1, read on the forward strand.
CTGCCATTCTGCTGCATTCATTGAGGAAATTTTTCATGACCATCGTATTTGTTGGGAGAAAAAAAGGGGTAAAAATTATTTCAACGTTTGTAGAAGAAATACGAAAACCGGAACGATGAAAATCGTTGTCCAGAAGAATACGGGAATTCAAGCGTGGTTAAGAAGAGAACGGCTGACGAAACGCGGCCGGATTTTGCAGGAGAGATTGGTCAAGAAGGCATCCCATCGCCGGAAAACAATCCTTTCAGGCGGCTTTTGCTTATTGGACGGGAAAGGTATATAAAATGTTGCATCCGTTGCAATAACTTTTTGAAAATCTTTTTCATCCCCGGTTTTTCTTCCGTTTTCGCCCCTTCCCTTCCACAATTCACCGAAGTTGTCTAACAATTCAACCGGGCGGTCCGACAGCTCGCCGGAAACCGGTTTGGTTCCTGCTCCCGACGGCGAACTTTACACCGCCAATCAATCAGAACTCCTTGTAAACCAACCACAAAACCGTTCGCCGAGATGAAGACGCTTACCACCCTGTTTCTCCTCCTTTTCACCCTGGCCGCCTACAGCCAGACCACCCGCCCCACCCAGACCGTCCGCGGTACCATTCTCGATGCGGCCTCCCGCACCCCCGTCGTCGGGGCCGCCGTGCGGGTTGTCGACAGTGAGCCGCTGATCGGCACGGTGACCGACACCGACGGCCGCTTCCGGCTGACCAACGTCCCGGTCGGGCGCATCAAACTGAAAATTACCTCCGTGGGCTACGAAGACCTGGCCCTGAATGAGGTGATCGTCAACGCCGGGAAAGAGGTCGTCCTCGACCTCCCGCTGACCGAAAGCGTTTCCAGCCTGAGCGAGGTGAACGTCTCCTACAAACGGGCGGAAGACCGCACCGTGGCGACCAACGAGATGGCGACCGTCAGCGCCCGGCCCTTCAACGCGGCCGATGCCGCCCGGTTTGCCGGCAGCTTCGGCGACCCCTCGCGCATGGCGGCCAACTTCGCCGGGGTGAGCGGGGCCAACGACGCCCGCAACGACATCATCGTCCGGGGCAACTCACCGGCTTCCCTCCTCTGGCGGCTCGAAGGGGTCAACATCCCCAACCCGAACCACTTCGGATCGCTGGGCACCTCGGGCGGGCCGGTATCGCTCCTGAACAACAACCTGCTCGCCAAATCCGACTTTCTGACGGGAGCCTTCCCGGCCGAATACGCCAACGCGCTCGGTTCGGTCTTCGACGTCCGGCTGCGGAAGGGCAACGACGAGAAGCGGGAATTTCTGGGCCAGCTGGGCTTCAACGGTCTGGAAGCCGGGGCGGAAGGGCCCTATTCGAAGAAGTCGAAGGCTTCCTACCTCATCAATTACCGGTATTCCTTCCTGGGCCTGATGAAGAACATCGGTTTTGAAATCGTCGGGGTGCCGCAGTATCAGGACTTTACGTTCAAGACCGATATTCCGGTGGGCAAACGGGGGCACCTGAGCGCCTGGACCCTGGCCGGGCGGAGCAACGCGACCTTCCTGGGCAAGGACGTGGATACCGAAAAACCGGATGCCTACGGCGACGAAAACACCAACACCCGCGTAAAGTATTCGACCGGCATCGCGGCCCTCTCCTACGAACACCGCTTCAGTGACCGCACCTACGGCAAGCTGACCTTCTCCGGCTCCCAGTCGACGCAGCTGTTCGAGGGCGACACCATCCTGTACAAAAACGATAAGGTGATCGACCGGGAAATCCGGGCGGAAAAAGCCGACTTCACGCAGCGGAAGCTGTCCCTGAACGCCTTCCTGTCGCACAAGATCAGCGCGAAGGACAAGGTGTCGGGCGGGGTCATCACCGACCTGATCCAGTATGACCTTTCCAATCAGGAGTACTACCCGGCCGCCCGCTCGCTTCGCAACAGCCAGGGCGAAACCATGCTGACGCAGGTCTACGGCCAGTGGAAACACCGCTTCGACGAACGCCTGACGCTGAACGGCGGGCTGACGTTCCAGTATCTCGAACTGAACGGCTCGACGGCCCTCGAACCCCGGGCGGGCCTGACGTATCAGCTAAGCCCGGGAAGCTCGCTGAACGTGGCCTACGGTCTGCACAGCATGATGCAGCCCATTCTGACCTACTTCTACCAGAGCCCGCAACCCGACGGCCGGTATGCCCTGACCAACCGCGACCTCGGGTTTATGCGCAGCCACCACGCCGTGGTCGGCTATGACCGGATGCTGCGGGAAAACCTGCGGCTCAAGGTCGAAGCCTACCACCAGTGGATCTTCGACGCCCCGGTGGAGCGGACGCCCAGCTACTTCTCCCTCCTGACCGAAGGCTCCGACTTTGCGCCGGTCGATAAGGGAAATCTGATCAATGCCGGCACCGGTCGGAATTATGGGCTGGAAGTGACGCTGGAGAAATATTTCGCCGACAACTACTATTTTCTGGTCACGACCTCCCTGTTCGAGTCGAAGTACAAGGGCAGCGACGGCATCGAGCGGAACACGCCGTTCAACAACCGGTTTGTCGCCAACGTGCTGGCGGGCCGGGAGTTCCGGGTCGGGAAGCGGGGCAACGTATTCAGTATCAACTGGAAGCTGACCACCGCCGGGGGCCGGTACGTCACCCCGATCAACTTCAACCGCTCGGCGGAAGTGGGCCGCGAAATCCGGGATTACAACCGGGCCTTCACCGACCAGCAGACCGCCTATTTCCGGACCGACATCAAGATCGGATACAAGATCAACCGCGCCCGGCTGACCCACGAACTGGCCCTGGACCTCCAGAATCTGACCAATAATCAGAACATTTTCCAGCAGGCCTACAATCCGCGCACCAACCGCATCGGCACGGCTTACCAGCAGGGCTTCCTGCCGATCCCGTTCTACCGGCTTACGTTCTGACCACCCCCCAGCCCCCTCCTTGCCAAGGAGGGGGAGAGCGCTGCCAGATTTAAACCCTGCGGAGCCACCCCCTCCTTACCAGGAGGGGGCTGGGGGGTGGTTTAAAAGGTAGGCGGCTCCGGATGGAGGTCGGAATCCAGAAAATCGGTAATCATCGGAACCAGCCAATCCGGCCGCTGCATCATCCCGATATGGGTCGTTCCGGGAAGAATCGCCAGCCGGGATGGGGGCAGGCCGTGAACGTCGCCAAATTTTCCGCCCCCCAGGGCACGAAAAAGCTCCAGAGCGTGCTCATAGCGGACCCCGTCGGCGTCGCCGATGGCCAGGAAGACCGGGGCCGTTATCTTTTTAACCTCCTCCGACCAGTCATAGGGCTTCAGGTCGATGCTAATCACCTTTCGCACAAATTCCGGGAAATGGGCCGGATCGTTGCCGAGACGCTCGTATTGTTCGCGGATCGGAGTGCCCTCGAACATCTCGGGGGTGAACGTAGCAAAACCGGCTTCCACTTCGGGCCACCATCCATCGTGCCGAAAGGGTGCAGACATCACGACGAGCCGGCGTACCTGCTCCGGGTGACGCACCGCCACCTGAAAAGCCACGCCACCGCCCATGCTGTATCCCAGAATATCGGCCTGATCGACGCCGAGATGCCCTAGCAGCCCGGAAACGTCGTCCGCCATTCCTTCATAACTGATTTCGCGCAAAATATCCCGGGTGCGGCCGTGCCCCTGCATCTCCACGGCGATTACCTGCCGGCTTTCGGCCAGAAGCGGTATGAACCGCGACCAGTTCAACGGGATACTCATGTAGGAGCCGTGGAGCAGCACCAGGGGTTTCCCTTCGCCGTACACCTCGAAGTATAGCTTCAGCCCGTTCACGTCCGCATAGCCGCTGTCGGCGGGCTGTATAGTCTGGTCGTTACCCATGTCAATTGCCTGGTTAAAAGTGATGACTCCGAAGGTGAAAAATGCCTTATTTATTTGACGACACGATACCAGAGGTGGGTGACGTGGGCGGTTTCGACCACCCGCAATTTCTCCAGCCCGATCGTACCTGAACCGGAATCCTCAAACAGCCGGATGCCTGATCCCAGCAACACCGGTACCAGATGGAGCTGAATTTCGTCCAGCAGCCCCAGTTGCAGGCATTGCCGGGCAATGTCGGCACCGGCTACCCCGACGGCCTTATCCCCGGCCGCCGACCGGGCCAGGGCGATGGCCCTTGCCACCCCGTCGGTAACAAACGTGAACGGCGAGTCGGGACCAGCCCACCGGTCGGGGACATGGTGGGAAACGATAAAACTCGGAAGGCCCATCGGGTCCTGACCACCCCAGGCTTGAGCATCCTCGAAGGTGTTCCGGCCGGTCACGTTCGCGCCCAACTGGCGAAACGACTCCCGAATTACCTCCGCGCTGATGGGGTCGGTTTTAAAGGTGAGGTCGTGGTTTGGCATCTGCACCTCGGTATCGCCCTGGCTGTACCAGGCATGTACCTCGTCGGTGCGGCCGTCGGGGCGGGCGATGAAGCCGTCCAGCGACATGGAGAGTTCCACAATTACCTTTCCCGGCTGCCTTCCATCCGGTCCTGCCCCCCCCCGGCCAATTGTTGGTCGAGGGCCGCCAGCGTCTGCGTAAATCCCTCCTGAAAGCCCATCTTAAGGATGGTTTCCAGCTGGGCTACATCCTCGAAGCTAATTCGGATTTCCACCTCCGTAACCGGCCCCCTCTCTTTGAACGTCAGGGTCCAGCCCGACTGGGGCATCTCCGGGCTCACCCGCCCTTCGGCATCGGTGAACGAACTATGAGCGGCAAAATGCTCCTGGGGCCGGATGGACGTGTATTGAAGGAGATTCCAGTTCTCCTCCCCTTCCGGTCCGTTCATCGCGTAAAACCACTGCCCCCCTTCGCGGAAGTCCATCGTTTTGGTCCGGGTTTTCCAGGGTTGGGGGGCCCACCACTGGTCCAGCAATTCCGGCCGGGTGAAGGCGGCCCACACGAACGGGCGTTCGGCGGAAAACTCGCGGAGTACGACAATGGTTTTGCCGGGTCTGTCGACCGAGAAGTCAAAGGAGAGTGGACGTATCACGTTGATTGGCTTGAAGGGTGATTAATACCTGATCCAGTTGATTGAAGCGGCTTTCCCAGCTTTTCCGGCATTGTTCCAGCCACTGCCCGATCTCGTCGAGTTTGCCGGCCTCCAGGACATAATAGATTTCGCGGCCCCGTGGCTCGGGTTGCAGCAGTCGGCATTCGGTCAGGATGCGCAGGTGTTTGGATACCGCCTGCCGGGAAATGGAAAAGTGCTGCGCAAGCTGGTTCGGAGTCATCGCCTGCACGGCCATCAGCAAAACGATGGCTCGTCGGGTCGGGTCGGCAATCGCCTGAAAAACATCTCTTCGCATACGGAAAGGGGGCGGCCGCAGGCCACGGTAATTTCAGTTGAATACCTCCTTCGCCACCGAACGGTTACAAATATATCCGCAACCATTCGGTTGCACAAGAGAGAAAATTTTTATTGAGGCAGCGGTCCGACGGGAACGGCCGGCGGCCACTACGCGCAGACAGTATCCCCGGCCTCTCTCTGGTCAGGAGCAGGCCGGGGGGTTCCGTACGGGAGGGCGTTATGCTTTCAACGAAGCCTCCGCTCCCCGGTCAGGAAGGGGCTGGGGGGTGGTTTTTGACAACGACAGCAGATATTTCAGCAAGGGCGCCAGGTGCAGCGCCTGAAACATTTCACCCTGCTCGACGATTTCGAGGGCGCGTTCCGGGGAGACGATGTGAACGGTGATTTCTTCGGTGCTTTCCAAATCCTGGGCCTGCTGGGGCCGGACGCCGGTCGCCAGATACGAAAAGGTACGGTTGGTGTGGGTACCGGGGTTGGCCGAAAGGGTCATCAGTTCGCTCCATTCGCCCCCGCCGAAGCCGGTTTCTTCCAGCAGTTCCCGTTTGGCGGCTTCGAGCGGCTCTTCGCCCGGATCGATGACGCCCGCGCAGAGCTCGTAGTGGACCCCTCCGACCGCGTGGCGGTACTGCCGGATCAGCACCAGCTGCCCGTCATCCGTGACGGCCACGACGTTGAGCCAGTCGGGATATTCGAAGATATGGTATTCGTCGATGGCACCGCCCCCCGGCAGCCGGACTTTTTCCATCCGGACGGTGAACCAGGGTTTACGGTGGAGATACTCCGAATTCAGCACCTGCCAGGGCTGCGGATCATTCGTGTGGGACATGATTTCAGGTTGTTATTCTCGCCTTCAAAGCTACGCATTCCGGTCCCGTAAATAGATACCGTCAACAAATCAATTGTTAATTGGTTGAGGTTGCGTAACTTACTGTATCGTTCAATAAAACCCTGCGCTTATGAAGTCTTTCTACGAGGAAGTAGTTTTCATTACGGGTGCGGCTTCGGGAATCGGCCGCGAACTGGCCGAACAGCTCGTCGGTTACGGTGCAACGGTGATCGCCACCGATGTGGACGCCAAAGGCGTCGAGCGGCTGGCGGATGAACTGAGCGGGTCGGGAGGTCGGATCGACTGGTACCGGCTCGACGTTACGGATTATCATGCGGTGCGGCTGCTCGTTCAGCGGGTGGCCGACCAGTACGGTCGCATCGACTACGCCTTCTGCAATGCCGGCATCGGTATCTCGGGGGCGGTTCAGGAGCTGACGTCGGACGAATGGGAGCGGCTGCTGGCCGTCAACCTGAACGGCGTTATTTTTACGGCGACGGAAGTATACAGGCACATGGCCCGGCAGGGTTATGGGCACATCGTCAACACGGCTTCGATGGCCGGAACCACGCTCGGCGGCAGCCGGGTCCCCTACCAGACCACCCGACAGGCCGTGGTGGCCTTCTCCCGCGCGCTGCGGGCGGAAGGCCAGCAACTGGGCATCCGGGTGACGGCCTTCTGCCCTGAATACGAACCGGTTCTCCTGCTCGAAAACGGCCTGGCCGGCAGCCGCGGGGCTGCGCCGGATCTGAACCTGGCCTCGGCCGTGGAGCAGTTGCTCAACGGGGTTGAATTCAACCGCGAGTTGGTGGAGGTGTCCTTCTCCGACCGGCTGTTTGCCTGGATGAACCGGTTTACCCAGCCGATCATGCGGTCGGTGGCGGTCGGTGACCCGGCAAAGGTCCGCAAGGTTTCGACCCAACCCGAAACGGAAATCATGCATCACTGGTAGCCCTGCCCGTTGACCCCGGAGCGCCCCGGTGCTTCGGGGTCGTTTTCCCACCGATGAACGATCTCTCCGCTTTTCTTGAGGAAAACGGCTTTTCCGCCGAAGACCGGGAAACCATCCTGGGCGCCTTTCTCCCGCTGTCGTTCCGCAAGGGCGACTATTTTCTTCAGGAGGGCCAGACGACCCGGAAGATCGGCTATGTCCGCAAGGGGGTTTTTCAGTATTTCTACAACCACGACGGTGACGAAATCACGACGTATATCGCGTCGCCCGGCGGCTTTGTCGTTTCTCTCGGCAGCTTCCTGCAGCAGATGCCGGCCCGGGAGAACATCCGCGCCCTGACCGAAGCCGACCTGCTCGTCATCTCCAAAGAGCGTTTCGATCAGCTTCGGGCGGAGAACGACCGGTTTCAGGCTTTTTACGTCGGGTTGCTGGAAAGCCAGATGGTCTGCATCGACGACAGCCGCTTCAACCTCATCACCCTCACCGCCGAAGAAAGGTACCAGAAACTGCTGACCGAAGAACCCCAGCTGCTGCAACTGGTTCCGCAGCATTACCTGGCCTCCATCCTGGGCGTGACGCCCCGGCACCTCAGCCGCATCCGCAAACAGGTTCGGTAAACGTTTCTTTCAGCCTTCCCGATTTATAGACATTTGTCCGGAAGATTCGCCGGCCGCCGGCCGACCTTTGTATCGTCACCTTTCCACAACACGATATGAAGACCATCGCTTTCTTCCTTCTGCTGGCCGCTGCCGGGCCGGCCTTCTCCCAGTCCCGGTTTTCCCGGCACGAATTCAGTATCAACGCCTTCCGGAATCCGTCGGTCGGCCTGGAATACCGCTATCGCAGCGTGTCGGTCCATGCAGGCTATTACCCGACCGTCGTTTCCCGGAATCCGGAAGGCACCTACGTCACTACCTCGTTCGTCCGCACCGGTCTGAGCTTCTGGTTCCTGCCGGTCGGGAAACGGGAGCATCCCTCCTCCTTTTATGCCTCCCTCTCCTGGGTTCGCGGGCTGGACCGTTCCTACCGGGGTGACCACGGCCTGATGGCCGACCTCGGTTTCCGCTGGATGGTCTGGAAGGGGCTGAACGTTCGGCTGGGAGCCGCCCTGCTGACCTCGCCGGGACACCGCCCGAAACTCAACCCGACCCCCGGTATCAGTTATTCCTTTTTCTCCCGTTAATCCCCCTTACGTCCCATGAAAACTTCCCGACCCGCCCGTTCCGCCGGAACGATGCTGCTTCTCGGCTCGACCCTCGTCCTGATTCCCTACACCCTTCTGACCCTGATTTTCGACTACCCGGCTATTCTGCGGGAGAGTCCGGGCGTCATCCTGACCCGGTTTCAGGAAGGCGGCCCGCAGCTGATTGCGGTCTGGTGGGCGTTTGCCCTGACCGGACTGCCCCTGCTGGCAGCGTTTGTCCGGCTGGGTCAACTGCTGGAAAACCGGCACCCCCTGGTTCGGCTCGCCACCACGTTCGGCCTGATCGGGGGCGTTGCCCAGATCGTCGGGTTGCTCCGCTGGACGTTTGTGGTGCCGGTGCTGGCCCGGTCCTACGTCACGACCGATGACCCGGCAGTAAAGGCGACCACGGAAGCGGTTTTTCAGGCCGTCCACCAGTTCGGCGGGGTGCTTCTCGGCGAATCCGTCGGGCAGTTGTTCACCATCGGCTGGACGGTATTGACTGCGCTCGCCCTCCGGCAGCTCGGGTGGATTTCCGGTCGGATGGCGGTTTTCGGCTATACGGCTTCGGGAGTTTATCTGCTGGCTCAGAGTGAGTTGTTCGCCACGGTTCTGCCCGGTTTTCCGGAGGTGGGCTGGGCGGGCCTGGCCGGCAGTACGCTCTGGCTGGTCTGGATGGCCGGAATCGGGCTTCGGTTACGCCGGCCGGCGCCGGACCATTCAAAAACCTTTGGGCCGTCCGCTGCGGAAAGTTTCCGTAATTTGCCGGCATGACGATTCAATCCCTGAACGAGCTTAAACCGTCCCACCGCCAGGCCATTCAACGGATCGAGCGCCTGTGTCAGGCCGAAGACGGTCTGGGGAGCCACCTGTACTGGGATAAGTCCATCAACTGCGTTCCTGAGATGCCGCACTGGTTTCTGCTCTACGAGAAAAACCTGCTCATCAGCGTCATTTCGGCCTTTGCGCCCGGTTCCGCCGAGGTGGAGGTCTGCGGGTATACCCTGCCGCAGGCCCGCCGGAAAGGCTATTTTTCGCGCCTGCTGAACACGGCCGCCGACGAGTTCCGCAAGTTCGGGTATCAACGGATGGTGCTGATCACCGACCAGCTTTCCCGGTCGGGCAAGGCCTTCATCCGGAAGCTCGGGGCCGTTTATTCCCATTCCGAATACCTGCTGATCTGGAAGCCTCTGCCCCGGGAGCAGGTACCCGACTACGACCCCCGAATCCGGCTCCGACCCGCCGGCCCCGACGAACTCGACACCCTCACCGACCTCAGCGTCAAAGCGTTCGGCGACACCCGGGAGGAAGCCCGGCGGCTGGTGGAGGCCACCATGGCGGCCCCGCACCGACGGCAGTACGTGGCCTGTCTGGACGAACGGATCGTCGGCATGGTGGGCGTGACGGTAGAGAAGCAGCAGGCCTACATCATCGGGCTGGGCGTCGATCCCGACCACCACGGCCAGGGCTTCGGGCGGAGTATTCTTCTGCAACTGATCACGATTCTGCGGCAGACACCCCTCCAGGCCATCCTGATCGAGGTCGATGCCGAAAACCGGTCGGCGCTGCACCTGTACGACAAATGCGGGTTCGAAGTGCAGCTCGGGCAGGACTATTACCGGGTCCCGCTCTGAAGCCGGTTACATGTTGGCGTCTTTGCCCTCCTGAAGTTTCTGGATCATACCGGCCACACTGCTGCGGTTCAGTTCGTTGGGCGCCTGAGGAAGGGCCGCCTGAAGGTACGGGAGCGCCTTTTTATAATCGCCGATGGCCGACAGGCCGCGTCCCATGCCGACGTTGGTCGTGAACTGGTTCGGGTTCTTGTCGTAATTCACCCTGAAGACCTCATAGGCTTCTTTGGCGCGTTTCTGCTGGAGCAGCGTGCGGGCATACTGGTGGAGTTCGTTCATGTTGCCCATCGGCACGGCCTCCTTCATCAGGGCCTCTGCTTCAGTCTGCCGGTTTAGGGCGGCCATCACGAGCGCCTTGGTACTGAGGGTCTGGAAGTTCTTCTGGCCGATGAAGGGGGCGCTAATGCCCTGATCGGCCCAGGCCAGTGCCTGCTCCAGATCGGTTTTGTTCTGGAGGCAGTAGCCGGCCGCCTGCACGAACGACTGCCACGTAAAACCCGGCGAATTGCGAAGTTCGTTCCGGAACGAAGCCACCTGAATTTTATGGACGTCCACCTCCACCCTGAAGGGAATCATTCGCTTCTCCCACAGCAGGGCGACGGTCGCCCCGAGGTCGGTCTGGTCGACGAATTCGTATTTGAGCCATTCGACGCTCCGGTCGAGCGGCTGGTTCCGGACCGTCACCCGCAGCGCGTCTTCGGAGGGTTCGTAATAGAAGCTGCCCCAGGAGGTCGAATTTTTCGAAAAGATGACGGAGGTTTCCGACTCGCCCAGGATCATGAAAAGGCCATAGGTTCCGGCGGGCAGGTCTTTGCCTTCCACCCTGACGTCGTGCGAGAAGGTAATGGTGGTATTCTCATTGGCGCCGGCCCGCCAGGGGGCGGCTTTGCTGGTGCCGAATCCGGGGTCGGTCAGGCCGTAAGGCGCCACGGGCGTCCCCCAGATTTTACCTTCCCGCCCTTTGACGCCGGGCCGGTTGTAGAGGATCGTGACGGTCGAAATGCCGATCTGTTCGGACACCGTCGCCTTCTTGTTGCCTCCGTCGGGGGCGGTGGTGAGCCGGCCCTGCGCCCGGAGTGTAAACGTGGTCAGGATCAGGAGGATTCCGGCGAGTAAAGAGTTGGTTTTCATAGAGATTGATGAGTGGAACAATACGGCGGATAAAGTAAAATGAAGCAAACCGTCTTCCTCTCCTCCATTCTGGGGGATAATTGACAAAAACCCCGCTCGTTTAGCCCCCTATGTACCCCAAGTTCCCGTAATGCACCTATGATCAATCCGAAAATACCAGGTACCTTCAGCACCCCCTTTCAGGTACAGCATTCCTCAAATCCGGTACGGCCCCACCCTTTCGGGTACGGGCATCCCCGCCACAAGGGGAGCAAAAGTACCTAAAAATGGCCGATTCCAGCTCCGTAAGGCCATTTTACACTCATTGAATCATATTTCACATCAATCCCGACGTGTACACGTTATATTGGCTTTCCTGTCCAATAATTAAACGTGTATACGATGATCAGCAAACGACGCATGGCGATTTCGCTTAAGTTCAGGCTTCGTCACGGGCAAACGACGGGTTCGGCCTACCGCCAGCTCCAGATTCGCCTTACCATCAACGGCCAGACGGCAACCGATTACGGCTCCGGCGAGTACGTTCGCCCGGATAAGTGGAATTACTTAGAGCAGAAAATGGTGGGCCGCTCCACCGAGGCCCAGGCGCTCAACGACAATTTGTCGGAGATTTACGCCCGCCACAAGGAGATCCTTCGTCAGCAGAAATCCGACTATCAGGCCGGCCGAAGGCCCGACCCACCGACGGCAGTCTCCGTCCGGGCGGCCTGGCTGGCCGAACACCGGCCCCACCTTCAGCCCAAAGCCCCCGACCCCATCGTAAAGCACCCGAAGACGGTGCTGGAGCTGATGCGCGGCTACATCGAACACATGCGGTCGTATGAAGGCACCGAGCAGGCCTACTCGCCCAAGACGCTCCAGAACTGGGAGGCCCATTTCAACTCGGTGCGCAAGTACCTGCTCAAACTGGAGAAGACCGAGCTGACGCCCGCCCAGACCAGCCGCCACTGGTACAAGGCGTTGTACACCTGGCTGCTGAAGCGGCCCATGAAAGCCGCCGACGCAGGGCGGCATCTGACCCACCTTCGGAAGGTGTTCGAGTATTACCACGAGGCCGGGGAGCTGCCGGAGAACCCGCTTCAGAACTACAAGCCTCCGACTTCTCCGCCCAAGCCGGTGTATTTTCTGGAAGAGCGGCACCTGACCCAACTGTGGCGGATGAAATGGCTCGGCGAGGCCGGGGTGGCGCTCGACTGGTTTCGGCTCATCTGCTACACGGGCATGGACGCGGGCGATCTGGCCCGGTACGTGGAAGACCCGGCGTCCCTGGAGGTGGAGACCGGCGACGGCGTGGTGATCGACACCAGCCGGCTGAAGACGGGCCTACGGGCGCAGATTCCCAAGCTGCTGGAGGTGGACGTGATCTTAAGGCGCTACCCCGGCGGCATTCCGTTCATGTCGGGCAAGACCATCAACACGTACACGCATAGGATCGAGGAAGAACTGGCCTTCCCGCAACGGATCACCTGCAAGATCGGCCGCAAGACCGCCGGGGCGCTGTTTCTGACGATGGGCTTTCGGCTCGAAGCCGTCTCGCTGATCCTGGGCCATGCCAGCGTGAAGACCACCGAACGGTATTACGTGAAGATACTGCCGTCCATTGTTCATCACGAGATGAGACGCTTGAACAGCAAGGAAAAACCGGCGTGGCTGGGCGTCGGCAGTGAGCAGGAAAAACAGGCGTAACGATCCGAATAGCTATACTGGTTAATTACTGTACCGCGCGGGCTTGTCCCCGGCCCGTGCTTACAATGATCCCGATTGCAATTATGCAAGATGTAGCGTACCTTTCGGTATGAACTACGTCACCCCGTACAAATACGCCAAACTTTGCGGCGTCTCGCATCAGGCCATCTACGAACGCATCCAGCGCGGATTGATTGAAGTGGTGCAGATTCCCAGTCCCGACGGACAGGTGAAGAACTACATTGATACTGACCGCTTTCCCCCTCAGAAACTCCGAAAATAAAAGTTAATTATCTTGCATATATACAGGTTATTTTGTAGGTTAGCGATACAAATAAGATAGACCAAAATGGGAGTCGAAACCGCGATTAGCTGGACGGATGCCACCTGGAACGTAGCCAGAGGCTGCACGAAAGTGGATGAGGATTGTAAGTACTGCTATATGTACCGGGAAAGCCTCAACAATACCCGCTACAATCCGAAGGCCGTAGAACGCACGAAAACCGTGTTTAATCTGCCCTTGCGATTGAAGGAGCCGCAGCGGGTCTTTACCTCATCGCTGACAGACTTCTTCCATGAAGCGATTGACCCGTTCCGCTATGAGTGTTTCGACATCATCCGCCGTTGCCCGCACCTGACCTTTCAACTGCTGACCAAGCGGCCCGAACGGATTCACGATGCTTTGCGCAATGCATACGATGAAGCCCATTGGTATAATCTGCCTGAACTGGGCAATATGATGTTTGACTGGAAAAACGGCCGGATGCCTAAGAACGTCTGGCTCGGGACTTCTATCGGCAGTCAAAGCAGTATTCAACGACTGTTCGACCTATTGTCCTTAGCCGCTCCGCGAGATGGGGGCGTTTACTTTCTTTCCCTCGAACCCATGCACGGCGAAATCATTCTGCCTTTAGACGAGGAAGTTGATTTTGGCCCGAAGGTGAAGGACTTGCTCAAGTGGGTCATCATCGGCGGGGAAAGTGGCAACGAAAATGGGATGTATCGCTACCGGCCGTGTCGCCTTGAATGGATTGAGAATCTGGTTGACCAGTGCCAGACTGCCGGAATTGCCGTTTTCGTCAAGCAGTTGGGCACGCACATTGCAAAGGAATTGGGCCTGAAACACCGACACGGGGCCGACCCTTCGGAATGGCCCGAACATTTGAGAGTTCAACAGTTTCCGGTTTAACCCATTCCTATCCCCCATGAAACCCCTCCTGCCCTACCTCCTGCTCATCCCCGCGTCAGCGGCCCTGTACTACCTCCTCAAGCCTGTCCTGCGCCAGAACGACGACGAAGCCGCCCGCGTGGATGCCCTCGAACGCATGGCCCACAAGGCTGAAGGCGAGGATGATCTCCGGGCCGCGCTGGCTGCCTGCGAGGATTTGCTGAATCGGGTCATGCTGCCGCAGCACGAGGCCCGGGTGCTGGCGGTGAAGGGGGAGGTGGAGAAGAAGTTGAACTGTAAATAGAGATATGGAAACGAAAACAGAAGCAGAGACTGAACGTTTTGCCCGACTTATCGATAATGCTCGATACGGAGCCGAACTGACCTTTGAACAGGAAAAAGAAGCCCGTGACTTAGGGTTGGTGGTCGTATTCGGTGCGTCCGATGACCTCATGGAACTCCGTGGCGCGCTCGATGACGAATTAGACTGTTACGACGGTGGCACGTTTTATCTTGACAAAAACGGTCCTCTACCGAACCGGGATGAAATTGAGGAAGACGGCGCCCTCGAAGCGTATTTCGAGCGGAAAAAGGCGGCCCACAAGATCGAAGCCGTTTGGGGGGAAGGGGAATGGTCTTGGTCGTACCGTACCGATATTCCTCACGCTACATTTACTGTTTTTGAAGACAGAGAGAAGTACTGTCAGGGCATCGTGTTCGCCTTAAACAACCTTTGACCCCGCCTAATACGGCAACTCATCCCCGTACATCCGCCGTTTCATCGGGTCGATGGGCGGGGGCTAAACTTCAAGATAGAGAAATGAGCCGAATCGAGGAAGTCATTGAAGACGAAACCCACCGTATTGTTCTGGTAACCGACCCGACCGACCCGACATTTCTTAACTACGTTTACTTCGTTCCTGCCGGGAAGTGGGGTAAAAAAAGGCGCTGGCACTTACAGGACAACCGGCTGGTAAGTAAGCGGCTACCTGTCGAAGAAGTTGAAAATCTATTTAAGGGCAGTGGCCTTTCCGAAAAAAGAAACCCGGAATAGTGGTTCCGGGTCGGGCCTACGATACTCTCGTAAGGGGGGCTGCACAAAGATAGCTAAAAATGACTCTTAAGTCAATAGGGAAGTTCGTCACCGTACATCCGGCGGTCTTCCTTGAGAGGCGGGGGCGTCTGCTCGCACAGGGCGCGGATGGCAACGTAGGTCGGGTGCTGCTTATCACCCCCGGCCAGATCAGCCACCATGGCCAGCAGCTGGCGGTAATCCTCCGAATTGAGCGCCACAAAGCCGACCTCCAGCGACAGGTTCTGCTCCTTGCTGCCGCGTTCGCTGCGGGCCTCCTTGAACTGGAGGTAGTGGAACAGTTCGGGAACCATCTCGTAGGTGAGGTTTAGCCGGTCTTTCTGGGAGCGGTAGTGCCGCAGGTCGCGGCCGGTCAGGTTTTTGGTAGTGCGGGTTTTGAAGAGCATAGAACAAAGGTAATAGACATGAGACAGATTAAATTCAGGGCGTGGGATGCCGAACAAAAACGAATGTTTTATCCCGGCGACAAATACACTTCTGTGGCGGTATTCAAATACGATAAGCATACCGCTGACCTTTCCTCTGTAGATATTGGGGAGGGAAGTTGGGAATGGGAAGTTTACGGAATCAATTGGAGGGCGGACGCTCAGGACAAGCAGCCTCTAATCCTGATGCAATGCACCGGACTGAAAGACAAAGATGGCAAAGACATCTATGAGGGCGACCGCCTCAGACGCGGAGAAATGACAACTATTGTCTTCTGGGATGAGTTTAGTGCCAGTTTTCTCATGCAGGATAAGGCACTCAACAATCTTCCGATGGAGTTTAGAGAGATTGGCTGGAAATGGCAGGTGGCAGGTAACCTTTACGAAAACCCGGCAAAGAAAGAACCCGCCTGAAAAATCACTAATTTACGGCCTTAACCCGCCGTCGCCATGCCCCATTCCCGCCAGCGCCTGTACACCATGAAACGAGTTCCGAACCCGTGGGAGTTGGGCTACGACTTCCAGAAGGCTTTTGAAGCCGAAGACTACGAAACCTGCGCCACCATCAAGCGGCAGGTCGAACACCTGATCGCCACCGGGCAGCTGGATGAGCAGTTGATGCAGGGCTTCCGCTCATGGAATCCCCAAACGCAGCGGTTTGAAGGCGAGCCGACGCACCGCTTTAACGGGCTGTACGACGCCTACTGGCAGCAGCACCCCTGCTGAGCCAGCACCGCGCGAAGCAGCCCGGAATGGGAGCGGATGCTGTGGAACTTAGAACGGCCCAGAGAGGGCAGATAAATGGATATGGAACTACCACAGGAAGAATTAGATCGACTCATGCCCCGGCCTCAGTTGGGCGAATGGCTGTATATCGTTAAAGGATATGGAACCTACTTATCCCTTCATAAATACGTTTATCAGGGCTACAACCGGGACCAGCCATCGCGTTGGATTTTTTACGACTACACCTACCCTTGGGAACAAGGCCCGCCCAAACAGGTGTCATTTATTCAGGCCGATTTACTTAAAGAAAACGTGTTTCGTTCTCTTAAGGAAGCGCAGGGCTTTTATTTCGGCCAGGTTCATGAATTTTACCAGAGGGCAAGAAATACTTACCTTGAGGTCATCGCCAACCCTGAACCTGCTCCTTTGAAAGTCGAAGGGCCGGAGAATAAATGGTATTTAGTTAAACCGCAAACGGAGTACTCTGCGCCTGAGCCAAATAAGCCCGAGCCGCCAAAACCCACGCCACCTCCGGCCCCGGCGCCTTCAGGCAAGAAGTCTATTCCTTCCAGCCCTCTGGAAATTGTAATGTACGTCCTAAACTCAAAGAAGCCCCTTGTGGCAATCGCGGAAGAGTGGGAAGTCGTTCCGCTAACAGTGGGTAATAGGTTCCTGCGGGCAATGGGTGAATTGGCAAAGGATAACTCCGAGTTGGCTGTAATTCTTGGTCGGGAAAAGACTTCCGAAAAGCTCCGTTTACGCAAGGACAAGATTCTGGCGGCCCTTCAGCAACCCGCCTGACACCAAAAAGCCCGGAACCAAGCGGCCCGGGCTTTCCCATTGTTTTTCTCTGTCCAATGAAGGCGCAGCAAGCAGGACGGTCCGCCGTTGCGGTCTGCGCCAGTATCTTCAAGGGTGGGGAGAACGGTGCCGGAGCATGGCCCCGGCTTGTTCCAGACTATTCCTAACCCTTATCCTTCCTGTTCCTTGTAATGCCGATAGGCAGCCGCCAATTTCAAATCGTAGTGATTGTCGCGGTAGTTCTCGCCGTTGTATTTGGCAGCAAACCCCGCCCAATCCTTTGCCCTCAACTCATCGGCCAGCCCCTTCGAGATGCAGAACCGGCAGAACGCGAGCAGATGCTCATGCACCCCTAATTTCATCGCATCCACGAAGGCATGAACGTCCTGAAAACCGCACCGCCAGGCATTGAACCCCATGATCTGGAACATGCCCCAGCTCGTGGATTGCAGGGCCGCGTCGGGACTGAGCTTCATCGCCACCGCCAGCCGCTTGTAATCCTTCGCCGGGCCTTTATTGTAGCGGCCATCGGCGAAATACGGGTGTGAGATGGTCGGGTAGCCCACGTCGTAAATCCGGTTGGTCAACTTCCGAAACCAATGCCCCTCGAACCGGAGCACCAGCCGCCCGTCGTTTAAGAATCCCTTGCCGGCGGCCTCTACATCGGCCACGGCCTTCACCGTCGCTACCTCCACGCCCAGCAAGTCCGCCGCCTGTTGGAAGTCGGCGTCGGTCAGTGTGGTCTTTACTGCCATCTCGTTTATAAGTTACTCAATTCGTTGCGTTTATCCTACCGCCTGCGCTTCAGAAAATCAAACAGTTTGCGCTTTCGGGGGGCAGGAGCCGAATCCCGCCTGACTACCACCCCGGCGGCCTGGCTGCTGTCCCTCAGCGTCGTATCGGCCACCACGGAGGCGACGACTTTCTGCACCGTGTCGACCTTCATGACCACCGCTTCGACCTTCTCCTGCGTGGCCTCCTGCCGCCGGCTGACCCGGCTCAGATCCTGCCGCACCACGCGGGTGGTCTCCCGCAGCTGCCGTTTGAGCCGGGCGTTCTCCCGCGTGGTCTCCGCCAGTGTCGTGAGCATGGCCGCCTGATTGCTCAGCGACTGCTTCAGCCCCTCGGCCAGCCCCTCGGCCAGCACCCGCACCTGACGGGTCTCCTGCCGGTTGCGCCGGATGCTCACCTGCTGCTGGCGGCCCAGCTTCTCCTGCCGCTTGGAGGCCCCCACCAGGTAGTGCAGCGTGTCGGGACTCTCCCGGTAGAACGAGGTGATGCCCGCCCCGAGCGAGACCAGCACCACCAGCCCCAGAATAGTCGCCACCACCTGCCAGGTGCGGCGGTTGAGCGTCAGTTCCTCGGGCCGCTGGCCCTTGTAGAGCCGGAACACCCGCACCAGGCCCGACATGGCGATCAGCGTCACCAGCAGCGGCAGCGACAGGCTGATGATGCGGGCATCGTAGAAGGAGATGGCGAACATCATGGACGACACGCCGATGATGCAGCACAGCAGCAGCTTGTAGGGCACCGACAGCCCTTTGGTGAACTCGAGAATGCCCCAGTAGGCGACGGCCAGCACCCCCAACGCCATCGTCAGGATGTAGTACAGGAGCAAATCCAGAATCCGGGTGACCTCCGGGCTGGCCTGAATGAAGGGCAGCAGGTAGGCGACATCCACCGCATACGCCCCGTAGAACCATTGTGCAATCTTTCTCATGGCTTTTCTTCGTCCTTGCCGAGCAACCAGCGTTTCAAAAAACCTTTTAGTGTGGAATTGGGATTACGTTCAAAACCTTGCGCCAGCCGCCGGAAGCCCATCAGAATCCAGACTCCGCCCACGCCCGTCGCCATCGCCAGAATGCCCGCCGGGTAGACCCCCAGCCTGCGCTCCTCGTGCGCCCAGCCCGCCAACAGAATCGCCAGGGCGGTGGAGGCCAGCACCGTGACGACGTTGTAGGCCACATCGCGCCGGTGGCGAACTTCGGCCTCGTCGGAGGCCGACACCACGCGGGTGAACAACGCGCCCAGAAAGGCGATGGGCAGGGCCTTGACCCAGAAAGGCACATTCGCCAGGATCTGGAAAAATTCGGTTACGGATGCACTTTCCATCGTTGGGGGTGCCGGCCGGAGCGGTGCGGCCTACGGCGGTTATGTTGATACGTTGTTATCAGACAACTCCGGCAGCGGCGGCTTCCTTTCTCGATGGTCGGGCCGGGCCGGTGGTGGGAATCCGGGGCAGGCCCTCGGTTATTTTGGGTGCGGTACTTTGGTAATCAGGTACTTAATGCGTATATTACTATCTCATTATCATCCTCCTTTTTTGTCGCACGGGCGTTGGGCTGGTCTGCAACTTTTTTATCCCCCAGCGCCCGTTTTTTTCTATGGAAAAGCCTCTGAAAAAGAACGGGTTCATTCAAACAAGTATCCTTGTTGGGCTGGAGGATAACTTCCCTATTCACTATCCTTATGAAGGGTTGGCAAAAAGCCTTGCTGTCGCCGAATGGATGTTCCAGTTCCTTGAATGGAACGATGGAACCTCCGACTATCCCGGATTGGGGTACGTCATTGAGGAAGGTGATGCACCCGAGTTGGATGAGTTCTTCCCGTATGACCATACCGAACTGTACATCTTGGGCCAGCGGCACCCCATGCGCATGAACTAAACCCCCTCACCCTTCACGCCCAGCGCCTCCACCGCCGCCTGCCTCGCCATGACACGCAGGGCTTCGAGCCGTTTGGGGTCGGTGTCGTAGACCGACTGCATCACCGAGGGCAGAAAGATTTGCCGCAGGCCGATGCCGTGCCGGTTACACAGCACTTCCTCGCCCCACTCATCCGACTTCGATACCTCGATGGTCATAATGTCCAGCGTTCTGGTCAGGGCCGCGTAGACGTCGGCCAGCTGCCAACCCTCCCCTTTCTCGTCCTTGTAATCCTTCGGGCGGCTGTAGATGGAAACCATCTCCGTGGTGGCCGTAGCGTGCGTTTCCAGCCACTTCATGGACGCGATGTGACTCCGTAAGCCTCCGTCCACCAGAAGGCGCCTCTGGCCCTCTATGGCGATTTCTACGGGTTTCGTAAACACCGGAATACTGCCCGAAGCCAGCACCAGTTTCAGGGCGGTTTCAAAGTCGTAGTCTTTCAGGTTGGTGAACACCTCGGCCCCGGTGATCAGATCGACCGCCAGCGTCCAGCATTCGGGCCGGGCGGGGTCAGCCGCCCATGCTTTGAACTCGGCTTCGGTGATGATCGACCGCAAAAGGTCTAACGACTTCTCCTGACGCCCTAAGTACTCCCGGCCCCGAACGGCGTTCCAGATACCGGCGGGGGAAATGCCGCCCTTTCGGGTGACCGGCGAGGGGTCGAACATCCGCCCGAGCATATCGTGAAGGATTTCGCCGACTAAGGCTTTGGCCTCTTTCCGTTTGTCCATTGCAAGGGGAAAGAAGGCGTAGGACGAAGCCGATACGCCCGTGTAGGCGTCGGGCTTGAAGCCCGAATCCAGCACGACGCCAGCGGCTTCCAGAATGCCAACCAGGCGAGTGCCGCCCCCCGATCCGTGAATGGCTCTCATAACGGTGTATAGGTCATGCCACCCGTCGCCATGACCGGCGTGAGGGTGTAGGTGATGTTGGCGGCTTCGGGTACGTTGTTCACCTGCGTGATCGACAGGGTGATCGTTTTGGTTGCCCCGTTGGCCGTGCCCGCCAGCGCCAGGCTGGTGATCGACTTGCTGGCGATGTTCGAGGTCGACAGCGTGCCCAGCGCGTCGATGGTGACCACCCCGTAGCCGATGGCGACCCGAAACAGGTGCGACCCGGAGATATTGGTCGACTGAAAGCCGATGCCCACCAGAAACACCGGGTTGGTATCGCCCGAGTAGTTGATGGTGACAATCTGCGTGGCCGAGTTATTCGCTACCCCTGATTTCTTGTAGGTGTACCCCGTCGGGACGCCAGTGCCCTGCCCGGAGAGGTAGGCGTTGATGGTGTAGTCGGTTTGCAGGCCCGAATAGACCACGTTCTTGAACGCCTTCGCCGAATCCTCGATGTTGGCCGCCCCGCCCCGGAGCGTCACGTTGCTCAGCTGAATGCGGCCCGTGCAGGTGGTGGTCGCCGTGAAGTACAGACAGTTGATCTGCACATGCCCGCTGTTGTCGACCGTCAGGTTGCTCACCGAAATGCCGTCCAGCCCATCGACGGGACTGCTGTTCTCGTTGGAGAAGCGGAAGGTGCCGTTTTTGATGTTGACGTTGCTGATGGTGACGTCCTTCAGCTTAGACAGCGAAGAGAAGTTCTGCACGAAGAACGCGCCGGTGTAGCCCAGCGAGGGGTCGTTGGTGCTGTAGTAGCCCACGTCGTTGATGCGGACGTTGCGCATGTTCTTCGCCCAGTCGGCCTTGACGATGATCGGCCCGAAGTTGTGGTTTTTCCCCCGGTAGCCCACCAGCGAGACGTTGTTGGCCTTGATGGCGATGCCCCAGACATTGCCGTGGGTAACGATGTTGCGAAGGTCCACATCCTGATAGTCCTCGATGCGGACGCAGTGAAAGGCCGAGCTGCGCAACTTGCCGAGGAAGACACAATCGTAAATCTTCGCCACCTTCTTCACGACGGTTCCATCATTCGTGTTGCTGCCGTTGAAGCCCGGAACCGTCAGGCTCAGGTTATCGCCCTCCACCACTTTGGTGCTGAAGACCAGGTTCTGCGCCGTAAAGCCCGAGGCCAGCACCGTGACGGCCCCTTCGATCACCGGCGTGGCGTTCACCAGCACTTCGTTGTCGCGGTCGTACTGCGGGGGGCTGATGCCGATCAGGCTCACGCCGGGCTTGGAGATGGTTGCCACCGCCGTGTAAGGAGGGTCATTCAGCTTAATATCATCCAGAATGATCGTCCCCCCGCCCGAGGGCAGGGCGGCATAGGCGGCCGGCAGGTCCGAGTAGTCGGCGTTGGCGTTGTATTTGGAGACAAACAGCACCAACGCCTTCTGGGCCGCCGTGGCGAGGCGGCTCTTTTCGGCGTTGGTGTAGCTGTTCTCGGAGAGGCCGAGGCCCTCTTTGGCCTTGAAGGCGGTGTCTAATCTTCCCATAGTCAGGCTTCGACGATCCAGCGGAGTTTAGGACTTGAATCGGTAGGTACGTAGCGGTAGAGCGAGGGCACGCCCCCGGCGGTCTCGTCGGCGGTCACCTCGACGAAGTGATACCGGCGCTGGCCCGAGGGTGTCGCCGTCTCATACGTGGTTACGTAGGTCAGCGCGTCGGCATAGGTGGCGACACTTGCATTTCCGACACTGACGCGGATTTCGTCGCCCGGCGTGCGCGCATAGGCACCCGCTGCATCGTAAACCAGTTCGCGGATGCCGTCGGCCGCATCCATGCCCAGATTGACGGCCGGGGCCGAGCGGGGCGGGATCGGGGAGAACTTGGTTGAGTCGCTCATTTCGCGTAGATATAAGGAATTAGCTGGTTAACGTTCAGTGCGTTGAAGGTTGACAGCGTGGCATCCAGGGCTGCCGAGGCCTTGCTGCCCGAACGGTAGGGTTCAGCCGTCTTGTTGATGTTGGTAAGGTACGCGGGGCCGGCCGCCCGGAAGTTGACCATCGTCGTACCCGTGCCGATAATCATGAAGTAATAGACCCGGCCCCGGATCAGGTTGACCGGCGTGTCCAGCGTGCCGACCTTCTCACCCGCCCCGCCCGCTGCCCAGATGGTCCGCATATCGACCCAACCCAGGCGGTTGAAACGGCTGTTGACCGTGTCCCATTCGTAAATGCCATGCCCGTTTTTGCCGGTTCCGGTATCGCCCCCGCCCAGGTTGGTTGAAACGAAGGTGCCCATCTGGGTCACCGTCTCGGTGAACGGGGCCAGAAAGGCGTGATGGTACACCGCCCCCGAGGTCATGCTGGTCGAAGAGGATTGCAGCGAAGAAATCGGGAATGTCTCGACCTTGACGCCGTTGATGGCCCGGTCTCCCGCCAGCAGCGATGAATACGGGGCCGCCTTGATGTCGCCGCCGATCTGGGTAATCAGGTCCGAAAGCCGTGAAATCAGCGTCGCCATCGGTTATGCTTTTGCCGTGTTGTACAGAGCCACCAGGTCGGTGTCGGGGTTGCCGATTTCGACCGAGCCGTAGGCGTCGATGTTGGTGCGGGCGTTCTGCTTCTGCGTCGAGTTCAGTCCCTGGTTGTTGACGTCATGCCGCACCCGGTTGCCCACCGCCGTTACCAGGGCCGCATCGGCCGTGTCGTTAGCCTGTAGGGCGGTAGCGATTTCGGCCAGCGTGTCGTAGGCCGTGCCCACCCCGCCGAGGATTTCGTTCTTGGCGTCGGACTTGGCCTCGTCGATCTCGGCGCGGATCTTGCTGTTGGACCACGTCTGGGTCGTCGAGTTCTCGACGGCGTCATTGATGCTGGTGCCACCCCCGGAAGCGGCTTCGGCCACGCCCAGCACCTCGTTGATGGCGTCGACGAGGCTGTCCTTGTCGGTGGTGTCGAGGTCGGCCAGTGTACCAATACGGGTAAAGGCGGTTTTAATGTCGCCACCGACGGCGGTGATCAGGTCGCTTAAGCGGGATGCGAGTGTTGCCATTGCTTTAGGTCATTTTTGCGATTAAGTACATGAATCGAAAATCCGGGGCGTCCTCGATGTTCTCTTCGATCAACTCGGTCAGTTCATCCGGCAGGCCGTCCTCGCCTTCCACGCGGACGGTCATGGCGAAGGCCAGCGTCGTTTCGTCCGGCAGCTCGAAGGTCAGGTTGACCTCCTGCGGGTCATTGGAAGCGCCCGCCCCGCCCGACAGGCCCTTCAGTTCGACCTCACCGGCGACCTCACCGCCCCAGAAGATTTTCAGCACCGCCGTGGATGCCCCTAAGTTGCCCGTCTGAAGGCCCGAGAGCGTGACGAGGGTATCGTCCCCGTCGGCGGAGATCGTGGGCTGCATCGAGCTTTTGCGCCCGTACTGCCACAGTTCAGCCGTCACCGGCTGGGGGTCGGCCCCGTCCGAGAGGGTGAACCGCACCCGGGCGAGGTAGGCGTTGCCCCGGTAGAGGGCCACCCGGCGGCGCTGGGGTCTGAGGTCAGTTGTCATCGGTAGCGGATGTTTTGGGGACCGACAATATCCCCGTTGCCAAAGAGCGTGTACTCCCCCGCCGGGTAGATGCCCTGCCCCAGGCCCGCGCTCTCCTCGCTGAGCACCCGGTACTTGGTCGGCAGGATGGGGTTCGGCTCCAGCGTCAGGGCGGTATAGTCGTCTACTTCCTTCGCCACGCCGGCCGCGCCCGGTTGCAGCTTGGCCAGTTCGGACTCGATCCAGTCGCGGGGGGCCGGGTAATTGGGCAGCACGGGCCGCCCGCCGACCCAGACGATCTTGTCGAGGGCGATGCTTTCCTGATCGCGGGGGATAGTGGTCGTATTTCCGCAGTTGCACATGGTCTTAGCTGAGCGTTACCGATTTGAGCGTCCCCCCGTCGTTGACCCACAGTTTGACGCTGTTATCGCTGGTGTTCTTGTAGACGGCGTAGCGCGAGGCCGGAATGTCCGAGGCCGTGGGCGCCCCCGCCTTGCTGCGCATCTTGGGCAGGCCGTTGACGAAGCCCGAGCCGTCGTACTGCACCAGATCGCCGTCGGCAAGGCCCGACATGGCCTGCGTGGTCAGCGCCCGGATGGTCGCATACCACGTATTGTCGAAGCCGTTTCTGAGCCGCCAGCCGATGTAGCTCCCGTTGAGGTTGCTGATGAAGTCATTCGTCCAGTATTCCCCGCCCGGGTGCGCCAGATGGTTCCGGGTGCGGTACCACCAGTTGATGCCGAAGGGGTCGGCCGGGTAGCCCGTCACCCCCGGAGCCGCGTTGATCGTATCGAAGCCTGAAGGCGTATCTGAAGTCGCTTCCGTGCGGAAGGTAGCCCGGCTCGAATGCGTCCCCTGCACGTACAGTGAGGGGTTGTGGCTGACGGCCGGGGGCGGGTTGACGATGCCGTCGTGGGTGATGCCGAAGCCCGACTCCGCGTAGTTGGTGATGTGGGCGTAGCCCGAGAAATGGCTGGTAAAGATGATCGTGTTGGGCTGGGTGATGTTCAGCGCCACGGCGGTCTGCGTATTGTTGCCCGCCACAAAATGCGAGTTATAGATCACTGCCCGCCCGATTCTTGCCCCGGCGATATACCCCTTGATGTACAGGCCGTCGATGAACACCTGCCGGGTCGACGTGCCGTCCGACTGCTGCCAGTTGATCACCCCGTCGCGGAAGGTGGTGTTGATGATGCGGATGAACTGATTGCCCTTATTCTCGTAGGCTACCTGCATCGAAGAATCCAGGTTGCAGGCTTCCACGGTAAGGGTGGTGTTCGTCAGGGAAGCCCCCGAGTAGTTGGCGACCGAGAACTTCGCCAGCGTGCCTTCCGAGTAGCAGTGGGACATCACGGCCGGGCCGGAGAAAGAGAACACCCCGTCGGTATCCGAGCCGGACAGGCCGCCCCCGCACTTGTAGGCTTTACAGCCGGTCAGTTCCAGCAAAAACTCGTTGTTCAGCCCCTCGAAGCCCGACACGCACTCGAACGCCTTGCAGCCCTCCATCTGCACTTTCGCCTTCTCCGAGCAGCCGAAGCCGATCAGAAAGTTCGTCGCCGTGCAGTTAAACAGCGTCACGCGGTGGCCGAAGGGGTTGCTTTGCTCCCCTTCCGTCCAGAAGCCCGCCGAAGGGTTCAGCGTGCCCGATTTGTAGGCGTGGCAGTTGAGAAACTCCGTATCCGGGGCGTTGTCGCTATCGAAGGCGTCCCCGTTGCAGTCGTAGCTGTAGCAGTAGGTGAACACGGTGCTGCGGGCGTCGTCACCGGCCAGAAAGCTGGCCTTGCCGCCGACGGCGTGGTACTGTTTCTGGCCCCGGGCAATGCAGAACTCAACGCGGTTGTTGGCCGTGGGCACGACGTTGAACTGCTGACCGTCCGAAAACACCCCGGAGACCACAAAGGAGGTGGCGTCCCCGTTTCTGACTTCGCACAGGCGGACGGTGTTTTCGTTGCCCGAGAGCCAGAAGCCACCTTCGATGGGGCTGTCGTCGCAGTCGAAGGTGATGCCCTCGATGATGACGTTGTTCTGGCGGGTTTCAAAGCCGTTGCCCCGGGCCGCCGAACGTTTAAAGATCGTCTGGCCGGGTATCCCCTTGATCTTAATGCCGTCCATGTCGATGGCAAACGGGTTGATGCCCTCGAACTCCCCGGCCGGGAAGGAAATCTGCCCCGGTAGCCCCGCATCCCGGAACCGCTGCACGATGCGGTTCAGCGCCAGCGACCAGTTGCTGTCGCCCGGCTGCACGAACGCCTGCACGGGGTAGTCGGTCAAAAGGTTCTCCACGGCCAGCCGCGAGGCGTTCTGCGCCGCGTTCAGCACGATCAGGTGCGAGGGAAAGCCTCCCGTGGCGGGCATTTCGGCCCAGTCCGGCTCGCCGATCTCGATGCCGTCGATGAGCTTTTTAACCAGCCCGTAGGACGCTGGGTAGGTATCCAGCGCGGGCGGCTGATCGGCGGGCACCGGCCAGCACAGTTTGCTCAGCGGGACGCTGCATTCCAAAAGATCACCTCCATGTATTTGCGTTTTCTCTGCCATCGGTTAGAGGTTGAAGACTTCGGCTTTGGTTTCGTTGCCGACGACGGGTTTGGTGAAGGCGAACACCTGCCCGGTCGCCATATGCTTGATGCGGATGCCCGGCTGCGCCTTTTTCGGCGGCAGGAACGGGTCGTAGAAACACACCTTGATTTTTCCCGACAGCACCTCCGTTTCAGCGATGCCCGCCTTCTGGCTGAGCATGTAGAGGATGTACGGGCTGGAGCCGGGGTCTTTCCAGGTGGCCCCGCCGTCGTAGCTCACCTGGGCGTAGGCTTTCGTGCCGTAGCCGCCCAGCGCGTCGTAACTTTTCTTCCAGCGGGTGACGCCCGAATGGTAGCCGTCGTGCCCCTTGTTCGGCTCCTGAGAATAGCCCAGCTGCCCTTCCGATGTCCACGGAAACGACGAAGGGCTGCCCGGGTCGGGCGTCCACCGTTCGAGCGGTTTGCCGCCGTACCAGATTCCGAAGGCGTGCTGTTTGTTGATGTCGGCCGTCCCGCGTCCGCCCTGGCTGAAGGGCACCAGCCCCTTCTTGTCGGCGCCGGGTGCGCCCTGCATGGCCCAGAAGCCCATCGCTACCGCCTGCGAGGTGGGAATGTGCAGATGGCCGAACGCTTCCACTTTACCGGCGGGGTTGGTCGTGCGGAACACATACGGCCATCCCGAATGGGCGATGGATTCGCCGACCGACTCGTAGGGCGGCCAGACGAACCAGACGATGTATTTGGTCCAGCCCGCGATGACGTAGCAGTCCTCAACGTGCATGGCCCGGTGAACCAGCGCGTTGTTGTTGTAGGGCTGCTGCGGGTACAGGCGGATGTTGGCCGCCGTATGCACGTCGGCCAGCGTCTTGGTGCTGCCGTCCATCGCCGTATACGTGTTGTTGAAAAACGGGATGGAGGCTTTGGCGGCCGTCGCGTTGGCGTAGCGGTTGACGAAGCTGCTGCTGAGGGCATTCGAGGCCACCAGCGTGTCGGCGTTGTACATCGACGTATCGCCGTAGCTGCCGTAGTTGATGGCATTGGCGCCAAAATCCGCCAGCTGAATCTCCTGGATGCGTTCGTTGTACCAGAACGCCTGATTCGACCCGGCCGCCACGTAGTACTCGCCCTCCTGGTTCTGGTTGCCGAAGAAGAACGTACAGGCGGATTGGTTGGCCGCGTTGCGCACCTGCGTGCGGGTCATGTTGGCCGCCCCGGAGACGTTGGCCCCGTTGTTTTTCATCACATTGGCGCCGGTGATCTTGTGGCTGGTCGCCCGCTTGGTGTTGTCGAAGCCCCAGCCGCTATGATCCAGATGGGTGACGCCCACCGTATAGTATTTGTTGTTGTCGGGGTGCAGCAGCGGATACGCCCCGTACAGCCGCCCGGCCGGTAAGGTCATCGGGTCGTAGAGGTACGGGTACAGCGCCAGCTGGCCGGGTTCAAAGCGGGTGTCGACGATTTCGGGCATCAGCGTAAGAGGGTTTGCACTTCTTCCGGGGTCAGGTACGCACCGCCGTCTTCGGCCTCGTTATCGAAGACCCACACCCGATGGCTGTTGACGGTCTGGTTTTCGCTGTACCAGGCTTTCACCTGGTCGAGCGTTTCGGCATGGCCCACATCAATGAGCGAATTGCCGTAGGGGCTAAAGCTCTTGTTGCCCGGCGTCAGGATGCGCTGTTGAATTTTGTATCGTTTCGGCTTTTCCATGTCTTAGCTGGGGAGGTTGGTATAGACTTCCTGGGTGCCGCGCCCGGCAAACCAGATCCACTGGTAGTAGGGGCTGCCCTGGTCGTTGGTGTTCAAATTCAAGTCCGCGCCCGTCGTCGACTTGGTGACAAACCAGGCGAACATCATGGGTTCGGGGTCGATTTCCACTTCCAGTTCCGAGCCGACGAAGGTGCCGACCGGAATACTGTTCAGGCTGGTACCGTTGAACCCGTTGGTAATGGCGCCATTTTCCCAGAACAGCAGGTTATTGTACCCCGCCTTGTTGTAATTGCGGATGTTGGAGACGTAGGCTTTGCCGCCTGCGTGGCGGACGCGGAAGTCGTAGACGTCGTTCTGGGCGGTGATGGTGCGGTTCTGCGCCGGCGCGTCCACCGGGCGGGCCGGGTAGACCTGCCGGATGGTGCCGACAGCATCCCCGTTACGGCTGTAGTAGACCGAGATGACCTGCGTGCTGTTGGGCAGCCGAAACTTGAACTCCCGGGGCGTCTCAAACTCGATGCCCGACAGTTCGTTGCCGCCGATGCCGCCCGCCATCCGGTTGTAGCCCTGCGGGTAGCTGCCCGTCCCCATCGTCCCCCAATCATCGGGATAGACGTACCAGGTATATTCGAGGTTGCCCGTGGTAACCTCCCCGTAGACGACCACCGACCGACAGATGCCGTTGACGATGGAGTTGGGCGCGATGCCGATGCGGACAATGGAGGGCGATACCAGCGTGCCGACCGTAAACGAGGTGTTTTGAACGGCCGAGGTGTTGGTCTTCAGCCGCGCTTCGGCGATGTAGCCCCCGTCGGCCAGCACGGCGTTGGAAATCAGCTCGTAATAGGTCTTACCCGAAGGAATCGCCCCGTCGGTCCAGTCGATGACCGTCGTGCCGCCCGTGGTACGAAGCCGGAACTGCACCAGCGCCGTGGCGTCCGAGCGCAGGGTGGCCTTCTTCTCTGAGGAAAGCCGGGTCACGTCGTAGTAGACGTTGGTGATGCTGTCCGAGGTGGTGGCCGGGTACAGCTGCACGGTCATGTTCGTCGTGTTGTCGGTGACTGTCACGTTGGCCGAAAACTGGTTGCCCGGGTTGTCCGACTGCCGCACGATGACCTTGTAGGTGCTGCCGCGTTGCAGGCCCGTAAAGCCGATGGCCCGGCGGTTGTGGCTGCCGCCGTTGTCGTCGGTGAAGGCGCCCGTGGCCGCCGTCTTGATCGCCGGAGCGGGCGGGTTGTAGGTGAAGCCCACGCCCTGCACCTGCACGTCCCACGTCCCCGCATCGACCGTAAACAGCGCCGTTCCCGCCTGCTGGCCCGTCTTTTCGACCTGAAAGATCAGTTTGGTCAGCGACTGGACGACGTTGACCTTGTTGACCGTGAGCGTAAAGTCGGCGGGCGTCTCGGCCTGCCCGTCGGAGGCCCAGACCCGGATGCGCCGGGCGTCGGTGGTCGTTCCGGCTGCGCCCCCGAAGACCGCCGTACCGGAGAACACCCCGCCCGAGAAGGTCACCCATGAAGGGAGGTTGCCGATTTCGGCCCCGGCGCTGTCGACCTCTTTGGCCCGGTAGGTCAGGTTATCCAGGTCGGCGTCGTTGAAGTTGGGCCTAATGTCCAGGTTCCACGTCTGCCCTTCCTGCCGCGTGACGTTGCCGATGGGCGTCAGCACCGCCGGGGGCGTGTTGACCTTGACGTGCCCCGATCCGCGAAGCTCATTGATTTTGACCGCCACACCCGTGGCCGACTGTTGCAGGCGGATGTAGCGCGTCGTCGGCCGGGGGTTACCCAGATCAACGGGCCAGGAGTCATTAATCCCTGCCAGGTTCTGCGTGGCCGACACGCCCGGGGTATTGATGACATTGGTGAGCGTCCCCGTCGTCATGGCGGGCAGCGTCACGCCGTCTTTGGCCAAAATCAGCCACAGCCCGCCGGTGCCGTTGGCGCCCGGCAGTCCGTCGGCAATGATCTCCAGTTCGTCCAGCACGTAATCCTTGCCCAGATCGACCTGAAGGCCCTCCTGGGCGCCGTTGGAAGACAGCCAGAAGGTGGCGTCGTCGTCATCGTTGGCGTGGGTGGCCGTGCCGCTCGAAGCGGTGATGGCCTTGCCCACGACGATGTTGGACGGTTCGGGGTAGATGCGGCCCTGCCCGCCGGCCTCGTAAGTAAACTGTTCCTCGATGACGTTGGGCGAGCCTTCCACGTGCGCCCGCAGCGTGTATTCTTCCCCATCCACCGGGCCGATCATCACGTAGGAGAAGTCGGAGACGCCATCGAACAAACTGCCTTTGGTCAGGCCCGTCTGGCTCCAGGCGCGTTCGGAGAGAACGACGACATCGGCCGAGTCCAGCAGCTCCAGCCGCATCTGCTCGCCGGTGCCGAAGGCGTAGAGGAACAGCACCCCGCCCTCATCCGACCAGAAGATGTCGGTGAACAGCTCGGGAACCGGGGCGGGCTGGATGGTGATGAGAATATCCACCGACGTCGACAGGCCCGTGGGGCCGATGCCGGTGAGCTTAACGATGGTGCTGCCGGGCTGGGTGGTGATGGCGGCCGGGGGGTCGGGCGTCTTGATGACCCGGTTCACCTCGTCGCGGATCATGCCCATCGGCGGGGCCGTGATGGCGTAGCGCACCGCCCCGGGGAAGACCGGAAACTGCCACGAGAAGGGCTGGCCCGCGATGGCCGTCTGGTCGGTGATGCCCGCCGGAACCGTGGGCGGGGTCTGCTGCTCACCCCCGCCCGTGGCCGAGGTCGCCACCAGGCGGATGGTGCCGTTGGGCTGCTTGATGAACCCGGCGGCGCAGTCTACTTCCTCGTAGCAGGTGGTGTCGTTGAGGCGGAGGCCGCCGAAGGTCGCCATGCGCCCGGAGACCGAATCGACGCTGAGTACGGAGTCCAATCCTTGTAAGTTTGCTCGTCCATCGGTGGAACCAAAGGTGTATTCAGCAACCAAAACTTTTTCATCGGGCAGCCCTCGAAAGGCCGCCGCGAATACATCGTAGGTACGGCCCGGAACGAACGCATCACCGTTTTCGTCGGCTTCAAATACCGGATTGGTCTGCCAGTGGACGTTATCCAGCGAGTACTCCCAGACGATGCCTTTTTGGGGGTCAAAAACCGGGTTCCGTACAGTTATCGTGCGTTCGTTCATCGTACTTTCATGCCAACT
The DNA here is from genome assembly GCF_003703975.1 of Larkinella soli. Classification (GTDB taxonomy): domain Bacteria; phylum Bacteroidota; class Bacteroidia; order Cytophagales; family Spirosomataceae; genus Larkinella; species Larkinella soli. Next base: position 111,991 of record NZ_QTJY01000003.1, read on the forward strand.
AAAACCTTAGTAACAGATTCGACCAGTTGATCCCGACCGGCATCCCGGACACGCAGAATCAGGCGCTCCGGGTCAAGTCGAGGCAGCGGCTTGTTGCCCTGTCCGTCATCACCTTCTACTTCCAGTTTGACCAACCCGGTTGCCATCTCTTTCAGCAGCAGCTGCACCTTCCAGCTGGCGTCGTTGCCGTTGATGGTGCCGGTGTTGGGTGAAATGGTGCTGCCGTCGCCCGTATCAAGGATGGGCACCCGATTGCCGCTGCTATCCTCCCATTCGCTGGTGTAGACCATCGAGCCGACCTCGGCCGGAATCTCGACGGCCCGCACTTTGGCGATGCGGTAGCGGTCGGTGTATTCCAGCGTCAGAATCAGCATCCGCAGGCCGCCCAGCTCGGGGAACAGCAGCACGTCGTAGGCCCTGAGGTCGGTCTGGCAGAACAGCTCGCCGTCGTAGCATTGCCGGGGCTTGCCCAAAAGCCGCAGCCGGTCGCGGGCCAGAATCTTGACCAGCGGGGCGGGGTTGTCGAACGGGTCGGGATCGGACACCCAGCCCGACGTGCCGGTTTGTCCGTCGATGCGGAGCAGCGAGGCGTAGTTCAGCCGGTAGGCCGTATGGTGCTGCGGGACGCCCGAGAGCGGCACGGTGATGTAGTCGAAGCGGGCGCCCTGCTGGTCGCCCAGCGGCACGATCACCTCGTCGGTCTTCCGGCGCGGGCCTTCGATGCCCTCCAGTTCGGCGGACCACTTCTCGCTGCGCATCGCCTCGCGGGACTTGTCGACGCGGCTGAGCGAGAAGTTCTTCAGTTCAATGGCCGGGGTGGGGCTACCCGTCTGCCCCTGCAAATTAATCGGCCGGTAGGCGTAGATGATCAGCTGGTACTGTTGCCCCGCCGGGACGGGCTGCATGGTCACCGAGAAGCGTTTGCCCTTCGTGGGCCGCGCTTTGGTGATGCCCACGCCCGCCTGGTATTCGTTGGTGTCGAAGAAGTACAGGGACTTGCCCCGGTCGTTGTTGTCTTTCCAGCTGCCGTCCGGCTGGAGGATGTAGGTGGTCGGCCCTTCGGGGTTGTAGGCGACGATGCGCAGTTTCAGCCCCCGGCTGTTGATGTTGATGTATTCGCCCGAAAGCGTCCATTCGTCGGTGCCGCTGTAGCCGTCGGTGATGGTGACCACCGGCAGCTGGACGGCCTGCGGGTCGCTTTTCTGCGCTCCCGCGTCCGAAGTGCCTTCGATTCTCAGGCGATAGGGGTCTTCCACCGTACCCGCGCCCACGCGCGAGGCGACGATACCCCCGAGTTTGGTGTAACCCACGGGAAAGCCCGAGGCCATGTTCTCGTAGCCGGTGTTGGACAGAAAGTTCTTTTCCCGGCCGTATTCGAGGTTGACGACGACCTTATGGTACTGCGGCTCGATGGAGAGCATCGCCCCGGTGATGGGCTTCAGATCATAGCTGCGGTAGACGGGCTTGCCGACCTCTTCGACGATCAGCTCGGGCGTCACCCAGTCGGCCGGGTCGGTGTAGTAGACCCACTCGATGGCCGGGTTGCCCGCGTCGGTATCGGCGTAGAGGCCCACCCGGTAGATGCGGAAGGCGCCGTTCTCCTGCACGATGCGGGCGCCGAAGGATAGGAGTATCCCCCGCAGCACGTCGTAGCACGACTGCCAGACGCCGTTCGCATCCTGAAACCGCAGGTCGTTGTGCTTGGTGGTAAAGAGCGTATTGAACGGCTCGGTGGGGTAATCCCCGCTCACCAGCTGGTTCTGCTCGGCCAGTTTGAGCGAGAAGGCGAACGGGTATTCGTAGTCGAGCCGGGAGAGGCATTCGATGACCGTGGAGATGGACGGCCACACCCGCGAAGCGCCGGGATAGTCGATGTTTTTGAGCGTCTGAAGCCCGCATTTGGCCGTAAACGACACGGGATAGGGTGCGGAAGCATACGGCTCAGAGGCATCGAAGGGGGTAATCCAGCCGCTGAAGAGATTCACCCAGTTGTCCGCCGTCTCCTCGGCTTCGACGGTGACGAAGAACGTGCGGTCGTCGTCGGTGTAGAGGTCTTTCAGGGCGAAGGTGTCGCGGGTGACCAGCCGAATGGTGGCCTTCTTGCCCAGGATCGGCTCGAAAGGGTCGGTGTTGCTGCCTTCCGTCTCGATGCGGTAGGGGTCACCGCCCCCGGTGATATAGTCCTCGTCGCGCTCCAGCTCGTCGGGGTTGCCCTCGTAGCCCTTCAGGTAGATGTGAATGCGCTTGCGGCGGCCCAGGTCGGTCGTGCCGGGCAGCGAACGCTCCCGGTAGCGGGTCCAGAATCGTAGGTTGTATCCGGCCGGCGTGGGCATGGTCTTGGGGCTTTCCCAAAGTTACCCCGGCCCCGAGGGGCAATCGTGCCGTTTACTACAATGTCAGCCCCCCCCTAACCGAGTGAAAGCCCGACCGTTGGGCCGGGCTTTCTGTCAGCTTTGCAACCTTTTGCTGGGGGTGGTGCGGCCTGCCTGGAGACGGCAACCAACCGTTTAGAAGATACGAAAAATTGCCCTTTCAGGCAAGGGAAACGTTGACCAGTTTCTGGCCCAGCTGCCGAACGGCGTCTTCGATCTTTTTGACCTGCTCGGCCGACGGGTGCTTGCTGCCCGCGACGTAGTGCCGCAGCAGGCTCGGGTTCATGCCGGCCGCTTCGGCAATCCGGCTGATGTTGAGAAACGGATGCGATTCAAAGAAGGCCGTCAGGTCATAGCGGACGTCCCATTCGAGGGGATCACCCACCTCATTGAACTCTTTCAACAGAACCGTCATCTGCACCTTGAGGGTTTCCAGATCATCCGCATAGTCAACCAGCAGGTTGTCATCGTAGTTGACGCGCCCCCACAACTTGCCGTCCTCGGCCTTTTCCACGACCAGGACGATGTTTTTGTGTTTTGCCATGATTTACAAGTTATAAACAGGCAGACAGGTCATTGAAGACCTGCCTGCTTAAGAATCGATTTGATGGTTCCCCGGGGTAAGTCACCCGAATGCATCGGAACCGTCACTTTTCCACGTTTAACGGGATGAACGAGTTGAAGGTGGCTACCCTTCTGGTCTTTCTTGACCCATCCGTCGTCGTGGAGGATTTTGAGGATTTGCTTAGCCGTCATGTGTGCGATTGTTTGACTCTATAAAGGTCGCATATTTGCGCCACATATCCAAATAATTGAGTCACTTTTTTGTGACTTTTTTTCATCACCCCCCGCAGCAGTTCACCCACCCCCCGCAGCCGTTCACGAAGCACAGTATTGACATTCTGGCATACAATGTGCTACTATTGCCTATCAAAACGTTGAAAGGCAATGAGAACGAGTGTGGTGCTGGTGTTGATGCTCTGGTCGCTGGCGGCCGTAGGGCAAAAGCGGTATATGAAGCCGGAGGAACTGAATATGCCCCTGAACCCGGAAACGGGGCTGTGGACGTATACGGAAGTAGTAGAGGTGCCGGGCGTATCGGCTACCGACCTGTACAACAAGGCGAAGGCTTTCTTCTTCAATCAGTTCAACAATGCTGATGCGGTCATCCAGGTAGATGACCCGGGCAAGCTGCTGGCGGCTAAAGGCATTGTAAGCATCAGTTTTGGTCCGTCAACGGGCTTCCAGGGGTCCGGGCGCTACTGGATTCCGATAGAGATTCAATTCAAGGACGGACGATACCGTTACGAAGTGAAAAACATTGCCATCTCAATTCCTGGCAACCCATTAGACCGAACCTCCATTGAACAGATGCGGACGATGTACATGGAAAAGGTCAAACTCAGTGAGAAACAGATCGAGCAGGCCAAACAGGGCATTGTGGTGATGGACGAAGGCTTCAAAGGCTTTTTAGCCACCTTTAAAAAGGCGATGCAGGCCCCGAAGAAAGACGACTGGTAATCAGCTTTTGTACGCCCGGAAGTACTTGAAGGGGAAGTCGGCCACCCGGCGACGGGCCACCTCAAAGTGTAGTCCGCCCTTTAGTTTTACATACCCGTTTTGAGCCGCTATTCCGCCCCGGTGAGCGTACTTCCGCACGTAGAGGGGATTGATTAGGTAGGTCTTGGAAGTGCGCCAGAAATGCGGCAAAAGCGCGTTGTATCGCTTGAGCGTGTAGCTGCTCAATACCTCGCGGTTATCGGTGAGAAAGAAGCGGGTGTATTTACCTTCGGCCCGAAGGTAGAGAATCTGCCGGTGCGTCAGGGTCACCGGAGCGTGGCCGTAGCTGCGGATGGTGATGACCGGCTCAGCCACCCTGCTCCCGGTTTCGCATTTGAAGAACCGCTTCCAGGTCCTGACCCCGGGCAATAAACCGCACCGTATCGGGAATGGCGTTCAGGCCACCCCCACCCCCTCCGTACTTATCCAGAAGGGTGTTGACCTGGTCGCCCCGCAGGACATATTCGGGGTTGATGCGGGCGTCGTAGTTGTCACCGATCATCGCCAGCGTCGGGCCGGTGGCCGCCCCGCCGGTGGCAAGCTGGGGGATCATGTTGCCCATTCCTCGCACCAGCCCGGATGCCAGTTTAAGCCCCGCCCCCGCTTTCAGGTTGCCTTTCCCTTTGGCGACCAGAAAGGGGTCTAAGGAGACCGCCCCTGCCGCGATCATCGCCAGACCGGCAATAATCTTCGACTGCGCCACTTTGTTGAGATAGTCGGCCAGCAGGCCCACCCCCATACTCAGAATCTGTTTCAACGCGCTCTGCGTGCCGGTAAACAGGCTCACGGCAATCTGCCCGAACCCTTCGGCGGCACTCATGGCGGTTTCAATCCCGGCATAGCGAATGTCCTCGGCCATATTCATCAGGATATTGGCGAAGGCGTCTTTTTGCTTCTCAGCCTCTTTATTCAGCCCCTCGAAAAACTTCTTCATGCCCGGCAGGGCGGGGTTGGTTTCAAACCACTTGCCCAGCCCTTCGATCTGGTGCTGGAAGGCCTGCACAAACGGCAGGTCGGTTTTGTCGGCGATGCCCATGCGGTCCTGCAAAAAGCCCTGCTTCATGCGCAGCTCCACCGGCACCTCGACGCCCGGATTCTTGGCCTTGAAGTCGGCAATCTGCTTTTCGACAATATCCAGCTGCTTCTTAAAGACGTCGGAGATGGTATAGGCTTCCCGGAAATGTTCTTTGGTGGTCTTGGTCGTACCCCCACCCCCGGACGGTTTGATGACGGGCGCATTGCCCGCGCCCCGCTCCTGCCGCCGTAGTTCGGCGTTGGCGCGGGAGTAGTCTTTCAACAGTTGTTGCAGCGACGTCAGTTCGGCCTCTACCTCTTCTTTGGTGCGACTGAACGGCCCGCGCTTCAAACGGGCGATGGCCGACCAGTCGGTCACCTCCAGTTCGGTCTTTACGTCCTCAATGGCCTGCTGCACCCCCTCAAACTCCTTGATGCGTTCGGGCAGTCCCTTGATTTTAAAGTCCTGAACCCGGCCGGCGTTGGCCCCGAACAACTCCAGCTTGGTCGCCGCCAGCCGGGGATTCAGCAGATCGCGCAGCGCCAGAAAATCCTTGCCTCCAACCAGGGCGCGGAGGCCCTGCGCGAAGGAAGCGATGCCCTTGCCGAGTTTGGCGAAAAAGGTGTCGATGCCCGCCGTCTGGCTGAACTCTGAGACAAGTAGTTTAATCTGATCGGTGGCCCGCTGCCACTGCCCTGCCATCGTATTGACGTTTGCCTGGGCGTTGGCCCCGTAGACCCGCTCTAACTGTTCAGCGAACTTAGGCAGTACATCACTGGCGGCTACCTGCCCCTGTTCCAGCATCTTTCCGAGTTGCTGTTCCGACACCCCTGCCGCTTTTGCAAACAGCCCGAAGGCTCCGGGGATGCGTTCACCCAATTGACCCCGAAGTTCTTCCGCCGAGACCGTGCCTTTCGACATCATCTGCGAGAGGGCCAGCAGGGCGCCTTCGGTCTGGTCGCTGGAAAGTTGCAGGGCGGCCGAGGCTTTGGAGACGGCCAGGAATATTTTCTCGGTGGCTTCACCTTGCAGGGCCGTGCCGTTGGAGGCGGCTTTCAGCCCTTTGTAGGCATTGGAAAGGGATTCAATGGAAAGCCCGTACTGGTCGGCGGTCGCCTTCAGGAAGTTTTGCGTGCGGGCGTAATCCTGCGCCGAAGAGGAAACGGCTTTCAGGGACGTGTCCATCCGCTGAAAGTCCGACACGATCTGTAAGCCCTGTTTGGCCGCTGCGATGGCGGCACTCATGGACAGCAGCCCCCCGACAAAATTGTTGAGACTGCCCATCGGCAGTTTGAAGCCCCGGTCCATCTGCTGGCCGACCGACTGTGCCGACTGGCCGAGCCTGCGGATGCGGCCTTCAGCGCGGTTGGCCCCCCGTTCCAGATCGGAGGGGTCCAGCGTAATCTCAACGGTTAACCGGCGTTCCATTCTTTTCTTTGTTGAGGTGTTTCAGGCTGGCGTAGAGTAGCTTGAGAATCTGCCCGCCTTCGAGTCCCTGCGTGTCGGGGCGGTCCGAGGGCAGCGGCCACAGTTTGTGCGGTTCGATGGGTTTTTTAGCGTACTGGTTGCGGATCAGCGTAGCCGTTACCCGCTCCCGTCGAATAGCCTCTTCCTGCAATCGGCGCTGCTTCTGCCAGTAGCCCTCGGCCAGCACCCGGAACTGGCCGAAAGACATCTCGAACCAGAACTCGCGGAACGTGCGGCCGATCTCGCCCGTAGCGATGGATTCTAACTCTCGCCAGGTGACGGGCTTGTCCCGTCCTGCGCCTTTTTTTTTGCTTCCTCCAGCGCGGCATTGGCCTCGGCGACGCGGTCGTTCAGCCCTGCAAACCACTCATCCACCTTGTCGGGGTGGATGTTGAGGATGGAAGCGCAGAAGGCGTCACGAATCGCCTTTCCCTGCCCTTCCTTGTCGGCCGCGTCAATCCATTCGCAGGCTTCAAACTCGGTGAGCCTGACGTTGGAATCCATCGCCATTGCCGCATGTTCAGCACCCGCCTGCATCATTGCGACCATTGCGCGGTGCAGGTTACGCCCCGAAAACTGGGTCAGCATGTCCAGTTCGTCGGCGCTGCACTCCATGAGGTCGCAGAACCGTTTGGCCGCGTAGGTACCAAAGGTGAGGTGGAGGGTCTTTTCGCCGTCGGTGATCCGGGCCGTCAGTCGCATAGGCTTAGTCGATGGTGATAGATACCGCGCCCGTCACATGGATGGTCAGCGAAACGTCGGCAGCCGCCTGATTGTCGAGCGTCAGATCGTGCGATTCCACCCAGCCCTCGAAGTCCAGCTTCACCTCGTCACCACCAACGGTGCCTTTCAGCCGCCAACGGGTTACTGCTCCCGAATCGAACAACGCGAAGGTGTCTTCAATGCCCATCTTGCCGGTGGCTGGGGCTGTGTCGATGCGGGCGGTCAGGTCGAGCGTACCGGATTTTAAGCCAGGAATACTTTCTTCCCAATCATTGCCGTCTTTATTGGTAATGTCTATCGCGGCGCGAGACAGCGAAAACGAGGTGGTCACCTGCATTGAGATCAGCGTCTCGGTATCGGGTGACCCCGTAGTGACTTTGTAGAGTTTGAGCTGGCCGCCCTCAAATGCAGTTGTTGCCATTGCTTTTTAGGTTGTTTTAAGTCGTTTCGTGAATCAGATGTCTCAGGGTCGCAATGCGCTGGTACAAAATCACCCCGCCCGACGCGGCGGACAGGGGGAAGGTCGTCACCAGCGACACGCCGTAAATGTTCAGTCCGGGCTGTTGCGGCAGTCCATGCTCGCCCGGCGCGGGCAGGATGCGGTCTAACGCTGCGTTCAGCACGTCCTCCGAGCGTTTGAAGCCGATCTGGTTGCCCGCCCCGGTGGTCACCGCCGACAGGTTCAGTTCGACCTCCTGGCCGAAGGTGGTCTTGGTGTTATCGCCCGTGGCCGTCACCGAAGTGATGACCAGTTTGGGGTCGGCGGCCGTATCCGGCGCCTGGGTATCGTAGACCTTCACGGCCGTGCCGTTCACCGTCAGGCCCGAAAGGCACTGAACGTAGGCGGTACGGAGGGCGGTGGCCGTGTCGATCATAGTCTTCTTAGGTACTGCATCAGCCGCTCCATCAGGGCGCGGGTTTCGGCGCTGTAGGCCGGAATCAGAAAGGGCCGGGCCGGAAGGTTGACGCTTCGGATGCCCCGGCCCCGAAAGGCGGCGGCCAGATCACCCCAGCCGTCGGGTACATCCACCCGTCCACCCGTGCCGAACTCGATGTAAGGTGCGTAGGGTGCGTTGGCGGTCACTTTCGCCCCCTTGCCTCCGCTGGTGGCCTCGTAGGTGATGCTCTGCCGCAGCTTGCCCGTATCGACGGGGGCATTGGCTTTGGCTCTCGCCTCGATCAGCCGCCCGGTGGCTTCCACTTCGGCCTCGGCGACCTCGGGTACCTGACGGGCGAGGCGGGCCAGATCACGTTCCAGTTCTTTCAGCCCCCGCACCTTCATCGTTGTATGGCGATGATGCGCAGCACGCGCTGGGTTTCATCCAGAGGCAGCGGCGGCCCTTGCAGCGTCCAGGCGCTGCCGCCGTAGCTTAAGGTATCCCCCGCCCGTAGCTCGGGCACGTTCTGGTTCCAGAAGTCGAAGACCAGCACCATCCCGAAGCCTTGTTGCAGGTTTTCCAACGTCATCGTCGGTTTGGCGAATTTGACGCTGCCCGAGGTGGTGAAGATGTCTTCGGCCTCCCCCTGGGTGCTGCCCCCGGCCCCGTCGTCGATCACTACGGCCCGGCTGATGGTGATTTTCGCGCGGATCATGAGAACCGTTTCAGATGCGCCACCAGCTGCCGCCAGTTGCCCGTCAGTTTACGCGGAGGCTGAAAGCCCGTCGTCTGGCTGTACAAATCGGCCGCGCAGACGATCACCGCCCGCCGGATTTCCTCCGGCAAGGGGTAGGCCGCATCGTCGGCCGTGCTGAAGCCCGCCGTGTATTCCACCGTCACCCCATCGGTAAAGCGTCCCCGCAGGTACGGGTAGCCGCCTGATGTCAGCACGCCCGGCGTCGTGTCGGTCACCGTGGACGTGCCGGCCACGTAGGTTACGGTGGGGGCGGGCGAGGCGTGGACCGGCCCGTAAGGCAGGCGTGTCACCCCGCTCATCGATGACCAGGTGGCTGTGCGCTCGGAGACCGTCAGCGACAGACCGAGAAACCCTTCGACCATCCCCACGGCAGGCAGAATCTGCGCCTCCAGCAGAGCGGTCGTCTCGACGCTTACGTTGTCCATCTCCAGTTGCTGGGCCACCTCGTCGGCCGACACGGGGAAGTCCTCGGTGCGGTTCAGCAGGGCGGTGTCAACGGGCGATATGGACAGCGTCGGCGTCATGGTCAGGCTTCTTTGGTCTTGCGCTCGTCGGCGGCTTTGTCCTCTTTGGTGGTCTTTTTGGCGGCCGTCTTCTCTTCTTTCTCTTCGATGTATTCGGCCCGCCCCTTGTCGACCAGGGCTTTTGCCACGTCGGGATCGACCGACACCTGATTGCCCACCTTCTTGCCATAGGCAGCGGCGGTCGACTCGGCGGTCAGTCTGATCTTGACGCGGGGGTTGTCGTTCTTAGCCATGTCAGTAGCTGTTGGCGATGAGGTACGTTACCTTCTGGGCCGCTGTCGGGCTGGCCGTGCCGTTGCCTGCCCCCACGACCCGGACGCTGCCGATGCCGGAGGTGAACACCAGCCGCCCGCCCTTGTCGTAGGCCCGCACCCGGGCGCCCGTGGTGGTGCCGTGAACCACTACGTGTAGATCACCGCGCCGGTAGGTGATGATCACCGGCAGGGTCGCCGTCGTATCCTCCAGCACGATAGTACCAGAGGTGGAGGTAGCCGCCGTGATTTTGGTGACCTTGCCCAGCACCGGGCTTTGGGCCTGCGTGCGGAAGGAGAGGGCCAGAAAGGCGATACCGAACAGTAACAGTGCTTTTTTCATGTCCGTGAAAGGAAAGTGTGGGGAGAGGTCGGCCCCCTCCCCCGGTGAGTTACGCGGTCAGTGCGGCGATGGCGTCATCGAACGACCCTTTCACGATGGCCTGCGGCCGGTAGATCGGGAAGGCCAGACGCTCTTCGATCACGCAGGTCACCATGTTCTTGATGACGTTGTCGCGGTCCTGATCGAACAGGCGAACCTGAGCGGCCATGCGGTCGAGAACCTGCATCCACTTCGTGTCCAGCACGTAGAAGTCGTCGTCGTTGACGTTGTTGTTCTGGATGATGATGGTGCCGTCGACGGTGATCTGGTCGGTGCCCGGGTAGACCGGGAAGATGTAGTGGCCGTCGGAGCCTTTGGCAAGGCGCATCTTGGCGTAGTCTTCCGGCGAGACCAGAATGTAGTTGGGCAGCAGGTTCAGCTTGCGCAGCTGCTTCTTGGCGGCCACCAGCACGTCGAAATTGTTGGCCGAGGCGACCGTCAGCGCACCGGCCGCGAAGGCCGTCGCCACCGTGTCGATGCCCGTCAGGTTCTGGCCGTTGCCGTCACCGTAGAGCAGCTGGTCGTCTTCGACGTTGCGCAGCTCTTCCAGCCCCCGCATCGTCAGGTAGCTCATCAGGTACGGGATGTCGTCCATCATCTCTTCCGGCAGGCGGAAGTACCCGGCGATCTTGCGCACCGGGGCGTCGTACATCTGAAGGTCCCAGTCGATCTGCGGCTTTGTGCCCCCGGCGGCTACCGTCGTGAAGGCACCCTCACCGCCGGTTTCCCGGGCGAAGCGAACGGTGTCTTTGGTCGTCTGCCCCTGCGGGAAGATGGGCCGGATGTGCGACTCCTGAAGCGGGTTGATGATGCCCGGGCGCACGTCGTAGCCGATGAAGTACGAGCCGGTCAGGTTGGAGGCCGACAGGTCACCCACGGCTTTCAGGTCGAACTCGATGGGCTGCTTGCTGCGGTTGTTCTTGACGCGCTCGGCGATGGTCATACCGCCTTCGCCTTTCTCGTAGAACAGCTCGTGCAGGTGCTTGATGAAGGACTTGGGCCTGCCGTTGTCCTCGCTGGCCGGAGCCTTCGACCGCTGAAGTTCGGCGAACTTTTTCTCGGCGGCTTCGGTGTATTCCTGGTGCTTCTGGGCGAGGTTCTTGATCTCGCTCTTCAGCTCTTCGTCGGTCTTGCCTTTGTCGGCCACCTGCGCCTCGGCGGCCTTGAGCCGGTGATCCAGGGCACTGGTAATTTCCTTCACCTGCTTGGTGATGTCTTCTTTAGCGGTGTCGAGGGCTTTCTCGATGACCACCATGCTCTCGTCTGCCATTGTCAGTTGCGGAGATTGATCGTGAAACGGTTTTTGATGGCGTCGGCGATCTGCTGGACATCCGGCTGAGTGGGCGTTTCCGGCTCAGTGGTTTTGCTCTTGAGGTATTGGCCGATTTGGTTGTATTTGGCTTGAATTAATTCGTAGGTGGCATCCTGCCAGTGGCCCGTATGGAGCATCTTTTCGAGCGCTTCCATCATCTCCAGCACGTCGGCGTGGGATTTCAGGCCCGTCAGGGGGGTGTTGGGGTTGGCTCCGTAGAAGGTGAGCGTGGAGCCTTCAAACAGCTGCGCTTCGGCCAGTTCGTTGCCCCGGGTGGTCTTCTGCTCCTTGATGGTGCGGTAGCCGATGGAATGCTCGAATTTGTAGCCGCTGTCGAATCCGGCGATGATCAGTTCGGCGTTGGGGATGAACTGCCCCTGCCGGTTCTTGATGAGCTGGGATTCGTAGCCGAGGCCGGTGGTATCTTCCTGTAGGGATTGAAAGACGCCGACGGGCTGCGTGGTGTTGTGGTTCAGCAGGTGCTTGATGCGTCCGGTGCCGACCGGCCCGTTTTCGGCGACGGTCTTGACGAAGGTTTTGCCCTTGACCGTGTAATCGCCGTCGCTATCCACCAAATCCCAATAGGAAAGGTAGCCGGTGATGACGCCTTTGACGGCATCGACATCGGTTACACTAATGTTGAGGTCTTTGAATTTCACCGGCGGAAACGTTAGCTAACAGTTGTGTTAGCGAAGTTCCCTATACGTGCGCGATGAATCCGGGTAGATTTTACCCGACTATTGAGTAGTTTTTACCTGATTTTTAGTATATTAGGAGTATAAACGAAGCCGATTATGTCACTTCTCCACCTGCCTGTCCCTGACATGGAGGCACTACGCGAGGCTGAAAAGCAGAGAATTAAGTTCCTGAAGATGGTAGGTTACCCCGAACGGATTAGCCACTGGCTCAAAGATGTGACTGCCTATCAGCGAATGGAGTACGATTATCTTATGGATTGCGAGTCGCTGGCCTTGTTCGTTGAACTACGCTTTGCAGGGAAGAAGCCGAAAGGGTTCCGCGATGCGGACGACGCTCGGTTCTCTTTCGGTCGGTTGCCGGATAGAGTGCGTAAGTTTAGGGTCTACTCGGACAAGGTACGGCTTTTGGATAGCTACGAAGATTGGTAACATGGGAAGAAGTAACCTGCCTGCCACCTCATCAGGCTTTAACGCCGACGATCAGGAGATCATCGACCTGGTTACGCCACTGATGCAATACATGGTGGACATTAACGACACGTACATGCGTTTTCGGTTTCCGCGTGGGGTACTGTCTCACGAAATCAGAATCAGGCAATTAACCCGGCTCTTTAAGGAGATTACTATTGATCTTGACGACTACAGGTACGGGGGTGGGCTAAATCCGGGGGATGCCGCCACCTACACGTTTTACTTTCGTTCCCGCACTACTTTGCCCGGGCCGCCGCCAGCGTCCGGGTTGCTCCCTGCTTGACCGGAGAATTGGCGTTATACCGCTTGATGAAGGCGTCGAACTTGACGGACAGGTAAAACCCATACCGCACGAAAAAAAGCTCCTGAGCAGCCTCAAAAGCGTCTTCCCGGCTGGCTTTGTGAATCTCCCGCTTGCACTTCTCGTAGAGCGTCACGAAAGCGTCGTAATCCGTCGGTCGTTTGTTTTGCGTCATAGGTTACAAGTCGAATTTGTCCCCGAGTCTGGCCCGGATGATGATGTACTCCGTCTGGGCGTCCGAACCTGGACTCATGTGCAGTATCTTTTCGCCTAATTCGTCGTAGAGGTCACGGGCCTCGTCGAGGGTCATGTCTGCCCGGCTGGTCTGAATGTCCAATAACAGAAGATCCAAAGCCGTACAGGTGTCCTGAATCCTTTTTCTGAGCCGCCAAACGGCGTTCGGGTCAATTTGCGTCATAGGTGGTTCAGAATGTTTTTCACAGCATACATGAGAATGCCTAAGCCTAACGTAAAGGTCAATGACCCAAAGGCCAGAGCCAGCATTCCGTAAGTGCCGGGGCCGACTTTGACGACACGCATAGGCGGACGCGGTGGGGCAGGTTTGGGAGTCTCTAAATTGTTCATTTTCGCATCCAGTTTGGGCATGGATTTGCCCGGTAGTACTTACCATCCTTGCCGAAATCCCAAACGCTACTGGTTTCTCGCATTAGTGGCAGGACTTCCTTTTCCCGAATCAGAGCCTGTTTGGCTTTTCGGCGGTAAGAACGATTAGCGAACCGTTTACAGTCCTTTTCGCTGTCGCAGGTCGTAATCGCGATGTAAGGTTTTTTCTTTCTGCTTCTGCTCATGTCAGTAAGAATGCTCGAAGTCGATTTTCGTGAGTTCGTCCCGTTCGTTGAAGTGGAAGGTGATAATCGAGTATTCAGGCCCGCCAAAGGTCAACCAAGACAGTTCTTCGTGGCTACCCTCCAGCCGAATGCGGTTTAGAAGTTCCATGTATTCGTAGTCCAGTTCGGCGTCGTATAGCGCCCCGCGAATCTGGTCTAACTTGGTTGGGAAGGTGTTCATACCGTTTCTTCGCTTAGTTCCTGCATCAACTCCCCGGCCGCCAGCCGCTGCGGGATGTCGGGTTTAGGGGCCAGCACCGGCAGCCCGTTCCGCATCTTGGGTACATACGAAACGGCACATCGACACGAGACCACATTAGCCGCCCCTCCCGCCGGGTCGCCGGGGTATTTCATCTTCCGCCCTCCGACCACAAACAGCGCATCCTTCGGAATCGGAGGCTTGCCGAGCATGGCCCGGTGGGCGGGGCGGGTTCTCGAATCCCCCGTGGCAATCCAGACTTTTTCCAGCACCAGCCCCGTACTTTCGGCCCCCATCTGCGCCCCCAGGTTTGCGGCCCGCGTCGTCTCGGTGCGGGCGATCAGCAGCGCCCGGTTACGCATCGCCCTGCCGCCCAAAACCTCTCGGATCAGCCTTGCCGTGGCCCGGATGTCGAGCCGGTCGGTAGCCGCCCGCGTCAGCGCGTCGCGGATCAGCCGCCGGGTGGTGACGGTGATCTGCTGTACGCGGCTGGCCGTGTCTTTGTCGGCCATCAGGGTACGCATCAACTCCTGCCACTTGCGGGAGAAGAAGCCGGCGGAGAACAGCACCGATTCCCGCTTCATGGCAAACCGCACCCGCTCCCGGACGAGGTGGAACTCCCGTTCAGCGGCGGCGGGGCCGACGGCGTTGTAGATTTCCTCAATGAGACGGTATACGGCTTCACGGGTAATACGATTCTCGGCTGAGGCTGGCCCGCCTTCACCACCGGACACTGCATCCTGCACCTGCTGGAGCCATTCCCGCAACACACGGGCGGCAATTCGGTAGGCGCGTCGTTCCATGCGCCGCTGGAATCGGCTGGCTTCTTTGGCGTATCGTCGTTGTTCATGGGCGGTCATCTAAATTCGTTAGGATAGTCTCTTCGTAGAATCCTCCAACCCAAAACATTCTGAAGGGCATGAATACCGTCCACCCATTGCCGCATTTCGTCAGGATGAGTGGTAGGCTCTTTAATAAAAAGGTTGTGCGCCTTTACGATCAGGTTCATGATCTCCCGTTCTTGTGGCGTGTAGGGCTTAGCCTTTTCGGCCTCGTCCCACTCTTTAGCCATTTGAGTCAATCGGCCGCTGGTATCAATGTATTCGGGGTTTTCAACTTGCATACCTATTCCCGTTTGAGTGCTTCCATCAACTCGTCCAGCGTCCCGAACAACTCCGACTCCCGGCAGGGCGGGACACCCTCGCCCTGAAAGTAGACCCAGTGATCCTGCGCGAAGACGATGCACGACACGGGCCGGCAGACGGGCGTTTCCCCGTCGAGCGTCCAGACCCCCTGCCCGACGTGGTAGCGGGGCTTGGGGGCTTCCTGTAGGGCGGTCAGCAGGTCAGCCGCTTCCGGCTCGGCTTCGTCGCCCCCCGGCCAGATGTCCCGCAGGGGCTTCAGGGGCTGGCTGGTGTCTTTGTCGGGCTTCATGGTTGAAAAAGGTCGTCTTGTACGTACCCATCCATGTACTCTCTCAGAAAATCAAGATGCTCGGTGTTGAAATAGGCCCCAAAATGGTCAACCCCCAACGGCGCATCCCTGTGAATCAGGTTGTATAGGTAAAAGGCCATTGATTCGGCTTCCTGCTCCATCCTGGCCCACCACGAGAGTTCAACGTTCGCTGCGACAAACTTGCCTTCCTCAGCCTGAATCGCGTGGGCCAGTTCGTGGTAAAGGGTCGGCAGTCCGCCCTCCCTGTAGGCAATCACCCGGTTATAGGTGTCACAGTAGCCGCTTACATTACGCTCAGTGCTTTCAAAGTCGTACCCGCTAAGTACACCAACGATTTCGGCAAACGGCGCGTCGGCCTTGAGTCGTTTGCGGAATGTTTTAATCTTGGCGTTAGCGGCCTTTAAAACCCCTTTGTCAATAAGACGGAATGACGGCGCATCCAACAACAACGTACCGCTATTGGTAAAGGCCTTGCGTTGCAACAGTTCAAAGTTGCTCATCACTTCAGTTCTCGTATCGTTCCATCACTGCACCGCTCGCCGATCACCCGGCAGTAGCCGAGGTCGTGGTTGCGGCAGAAGTTCTGAGCCGCTTGGGCATCGTCGGCCCACACGTCCGGCCCTCTAAAGCGGCGCGGCCCTTCGTGGGGCTGGTCGGGGTCAATGGCTTGGATTTCGGTGGCGTAGGGGTTCATGGTCGGTTGTTATAGGTAATACTCCATATCAAACAGCTTCAACTTGGCATCTAACTCAAAGGGCGGATTAGGCCACGGGGCCAAGAAATGATGCCCGAACATCTTAATGAAGCACCAAAACTGGAAAAGCACATAGCCCTCTGCATCCACCTCTGAATAGTAGACTTCTAAGGTCTTTTGCAGTTCCACGGACAGGAATCCATCTTCGTAAGCCTTCCACTCCACAAATCCTTCGGGCGTGAGCTTGACCTTGATGTAGTCGTTAAAGTTGAATTTCTGTTCCATGCCTTACGCCGCCCGCCCGTTTAAGTGCGCCCCTTCCATTTCCACCCCCGCCTTCGCTTCCGACAGCACCAGATCATGCGTCCCCATGTCGTACTTTGCCCCGCAGACCGAGCAGAGGGCTTCGATCTTGCCGAGGATGAACTGGTCGGCCACGCGGTCGATGATGCCGTCCTGCCCCAGCAGTTTGGCGTGGGTGTCCTTGCGCTGGCGCACCAGCTTTCTGAGTTCGGTTTCAACCTGGTCTTTGGTTCTCATATCGGGGCAATGGGTTCACACAAAAAGGGTTTCAGATGGTAAAGGTCGTTTGGCACCGAAGTTGAAGTTGAAGAACAGCAGATCAACTTCCATCGTGTACCGGGTGCTTCCTATCCACTTGAAGCGCCGAAATCCGAGCAGACTGCGACGCTCACTACAGTTGCCAACGTTGATCGGATAGCCGACCGAAAGTACACGCAATTCGTTGGAGTGCCCCACATCAAACTTCAGCAACCCCAGATGGTATTTGCCTATCCAGATACCTCCTATGATGATTGCGACTTCCATAGCCTTCCCGTTTAATTCCCTAATAAGATACTCAAAAACAGGCACATATCCTAATAACTTCCATCGTTTTCCGGCACTTCATTCTGCCCCGGCTGCATCCCGTATTCCGACATCGGCGTGAAGCCCGAAGGCACCCACCGCTCGTTCATCAGGGGGTTGCTGGCGTCTTCCTCATACTGCATCGCCGCCAGCCGCTGGTTGGGCGTCAGCCACCACGCTTTCGTCAGCCGGTCGACCATCTTGTCCATGTCCTCCTGCATCTCGGGGAAGTCCGTCACGTCGCAGTCGACAAAGTACCGCTTTCCGCCCCGGTTGAACGGCTCAAACGCCCGGTTCAGATCGTCCCTCAGCGACATGAGCCGGGGGATCACCGCGTCGACGATAGCGGCTTTCTTGGCCTCGTTGCGGTTGTTGAACGTGGCGTCGGCCCCAAACAGCCGGTGGTCCAGCCCGTAGACGTTGCAGAAGTCGCGCAGGGCGAAGCTGCGGGCTTCCTGCAAGGCCAGGTCTTTGGGCGACAGGCCCAGGTTCATCCACTTCAGCCCTACGCTCGATACGTGGATGCCGCCGACCTTGCTGCCAATGTTGTATTCAATCTGCGCCGCCTGATCCTCAGTGAGCGACTCCATCAACTTGTCGTCCAGCGTCAGAATGCCCTTCGGTCCGCCGTTCTGATACTGGGTGATGCTCTGCTTCTTGGCGTCATTGCCCTCCTGAAGCGAGAAGGCCAGCACCTCCAGCGGAGACAACCCTTCCAGTTCAGCCCCGTAGCCTTCAATCGAGGGGCGGAAGTTGTGGCTGTAGATCATCTGCTCGGGCGTAAAATCCTCCTGCCAGGGGGTAAACCTGAAACCCTTGATCTGCCCGTAGTTATCCCCAGCCTTTATCTCCATCAGCGGTGAGGGGTAGATGTACAGCTCCTGCGGCTCTAACGCCCCCGAGTTGACGCGGATGAACCGCTTACCGCTCAGCAGCTCGTAGCCGATGGCGGCCTCGCGGAAGCTCAGGCCCGTCTGGTAGGGGTTGGGCCGCTCCAAAAGGTTCTTGATCGGGTGGTCGCCGTCGACCTCCTCCAGCGCTTTGGTGCGCATCAGCTTGGCCGCCTTCAGACTCTCCGAGGTGGCGTCCTCGCCGGTCAGCGTCTTGTACGAGCGCAGCGACTTCTCATCGCGCACCTGGTAGAGATAGAACGGCGCCCGCATGGCCTTGCGGATGATGAAGGTCACCACGCTGTAGAGGTCGGAGTTCTTCAGGTAGCCCTCATCGATCAGCGTACCGACCTTCCAGTCGTAGAGTTGCAGACGGCCGTTGGCGACCACGTAGGAGAAGCGGGCGCGGGGGCCGGGACCGGGCTGGAAGACCTCGGCTTTCAGGTGGGGCGTCAGACCAAAGACCTTCGCGGCCGTGCGTTGGAGTGCATTCATCGGAATACCAATTCTTTTTTCGGTTTCAGTTCAAACCATTCGCGGAACATAAGCGTGTCGCCCCCGTCCGGTGAACGGCCAATCAACTCTTTGACCTTCTCTTTGGGCACCACCGCCCGTTTGCCGTCCTTGTCCATGTCCTTCTGCTTCACCTGCTCTAAGTCCTGAATCAGCCGCTCCTTCTCTTCGGTGGGCATGGGGCAGGCGATGTAAACGCCCCCGTGGTTGATGCGGTCGGCGAGCCGGTAGTAGCACTGCGCCTTCAGGTTGGCGTAGTTGGGTTTTACGCGCCCCTGGGGGGTGGCCTCCTCCAGCGGCGAAGAGCCGTTGAGAAAGCCCTTGATGGCCTTGCGCTTGTAGTCGCGGAAGATGTCGAACACCCCGCCCCCAACGCCGTCCTCATCGACGATCACATGGGAGGCCGGCACGTTGTGCTTGGTCATCAGGGCTTCGATCTGGTCGGCCAGATGGGTCATGCTGCACTTGGGCAGGCTGTGCCAGCCGATGATGCGCCAGCCCGACCAGACGGCGATTTTGGCCGCATCGCCCCCGAAGCGGGCCGCATCGCAGGTGATGTACTTCTCGCCCTCGGCTACGAAATCGTTCTTCCAGAGGTCTAAAATCGCGTCGTATTCGATCAATGCCGCCGGGTCTGAGTCATATTCCCAGTTGCCGTACAAAAGGCGCTCCTTGCTGGCTTTGTCGAGCGTATGCAGGTTGTTGATGTAGTGGCGCGAGATGTGCGGGTTGTCCGTCACCAGCGAGGGCACGAAGGCCCGGTCATGCGGCATCTGCTGGGCTTTGAACGGCCGGTAGAACGACTCATAGGCCCAGCCCTTCGCCGGGTTGCAGGTCATCAGCAGTTTGGGTTTGAGTCCGAACTCGTCGAGCTTGTAGCGGATGCGGGACTTAACGATGTTCTTGGCCTTCTCGGTGATCTGGTTGGCCTCATCGATAAAAGCCCCGGTTACTTCCAGAGAACCGAGGCTGTCAAAGTTGGGGTCGGACGGGTAGGCAAACAGGTCTTTCAGCAGGATTTCCGAACCACCGGAAAAGCGAATCACCCCGGCGTTCTCCCTGTACTGGTAGTCCACGTCGGCCACAAGTCCCTCGCGGGCGGCGATTTCAAAAAACGTCTTCAGCGTCGTTTCCTTCAAGGTTTTCAGCACCGCCCGGCCCATGAGCCACCGGCTGCCGGGGTATTCGTAACAGTTGAAGATGAGCCAGAAGCAGCCCAGCGCGGATTTACCGCCCCCGGCCGCCCCACCGTAGAGCAGTTCGGTGATGGCCTCGCTTTCGAGCAGGTCAATGGCCCGCGTCTGCTTCTGGGTCAGGTTCATTCCCGTAGTCTTTCACCATGCGTACTGTCCGCACCGATAGCTCCCCGCCGAGGTTCACGTCCTGTTTGGGCAGCCCGTAGGCCGAGTCCATCAAGGCCTTGTAGGCGCTCGTGTCCCCGCTGCGGGCTTTCTTGATCAGCGCCAGGGTCATGATGTCCTCCTCACTGAGCTGTTCCTGCTGGCCCGTAATGGGGTTTTTCACCTTCTCCTGCGCCTCGAGCCACTTGCGGGCAATAGTCGAACGGTTGCGGCTGCCGGGGGGTCTCCCCGCCGGATTTCCCGACTCCCCGGGTTCCAGCCGGATCAGCGTACCGCCGTTTTTGCCTGCCATCGTTTTCACGTTGTATTCACGTTGTTGTTATGCCGTCAGCCAGTCGGCCTTCGTAATGTCTTCTCCGTTGCGTTTGACCGTGTAGGGTCTGTTGTTCTGGGCCATGTACGCCACCCAGCGCTTGACGATCACGTCGACAAAACGCGGGTCGTATTCCATCAGGTAAGCAGGGCGATGGTATTGCTCTGCAGCCATCAATGTGACCCCGCTGCCGCCGAAATAGTCAGCAACCAGCCGGAAATTACTATCGAACCGATCAAAGATCCATGCCACCAAACCAACCGGCTTTTGAGTAGGGTGAATGCGGTTAGTCTTCTCTGATGCTTTCGTAAACTGGCGTACCACACTTCGAAAGTTGGCCCATGCCAGCTCGCAGTCTGTTTGGTCGCTTTGTCCGTTGTCCTTGTCCCATACCAGCCAGCATTCACTATCGGGAAGAACAGAAGAGTAATAGTTTGCGCCCCACCAGACCTGTTTGGCGTCAGGATAGAGGGAATAAATCAGCCGGAAGGCGTCTTTGGCGACGTCGGGGTTGTCATCTCCTAAGATGTCCCGCCCATAGGTATCCTTCAACACGCCACTTTTGGAGACCGCGTTCATGCCATACGGCGGATCGGTATGCACCAGGTCAGGCACTTCCCCATCCATCAGCCGCACCACTGCATCCGAGTCCGTCGAATCCCCGCACAGCACCCGGTGGCCGTTCAACTCGTAGAGGTCGCCCAGTACGGTAACGGGGTCGGCGGGCGGCTCTCCGGTGTAGTTGTCCTCCTCGGCCTCTGCCGCTTCGACCGGCCAGTCCATCTCCAGGCCCCAGGCGGCCAGCTCGGCCACGTCCCATTCGTTGGCAAGCAGATCGGTGTCATGCTCGCCGTAAGGCACGTTGTCCTTGATGGTGTAGGCCCGTAGCTTCTCGGCGGCCGTATCGGCGGGCAGCACCTTGCAGGGCACGGTCTTGTACTTCAGCTCCTTCATGGCCCGAAGGCGCATGTTGCCCGCGATGACCACGAAGCGGTCGTCGTAGGGGTAGACGATGCACTCGCGCAGGTCGAGCATCTCCGGGTCGTCGCGGATGGACTGCACGAGTTTATGGAACCGCTCGTCTTTGATGAAGCGGGGGTTTTTGGGAAGGCCCTCGATCTGGCCGTCGTTGGTATCCAGAAGGGCGATGTCCAGGAGTTGTGTCGTCACAACGGGCTATCGGATTACCTTGCTAATATAGATAAATTCAATAGAATCAACAACTTCATAGATTTGATCTATGTTTGCGGAACTCACTCAGCCCCGCCCGGACCGTCTCCACGCGCCGGCGGGCCACCTCCACGCGGCTGCCGTCCGTGAGCGAGAGCAGGCCGAAGTACGTGCGCCCGGGCTTCTCCACGTCGTAGCGCACCACATGGGCGGGGTTCACCAGGACCTGCTTGCTGGCCCGCAGGAAGGCGGGAAGGCGCTCTTGCCACTCTTTCAGGGTGACGCACATGAGGTAGCTGTCCTCGGCGGTGATGACGCGGCTGTAGGCCCCTTCGCCTTCGATGCGGACGACGGCCTCGGCGGGCAGGGGCACGGCCTTGCCGCGCTGGCGGACGAGCAGGGTCATGGGGCGGAATCGTTGCGGGTTAATTGCTCATACGCAATGGGGTTGAACACCTTCATGTCTTCCTCTCGCATTTCAGAAATGCTCAGAACGACGATGTTTGCCCCCTTAAGGTGAGGCTTCAGGTCAACAATGGTTTCTTCAAGTTCGGTTAAGCTTGGATACTTAGCGTTACGCCGGTAAAAGCTGGCGGTTACTTCGCTGGTTAAAACCTGAGCCTGATAGCTGATATAGAAGTATCTCATACGGCTTCAACGTTTTGCGGCAACTCCTCCACCGTGGCGAACTGCCCGGCGCGGATGGCCTTCAGAATCTCCCGCATCAGGGGGATGCCCACCGTGCCGCCTTCGGGCGACTTCTGGGCGGACAGTGCCATGCAGGTGGCGATCATGTCCCCGATGAGGTCATACGTGTCGTACAGGGGCGCTTCGAGGGCCATCTCCCCGGCCTCGGGGCTGTGCTGGTGAATCATCCGGTACAGGGCCGACTGATCTTTCTCCAGCAGCTCGGCCAGCTTGCCCGCGTGGTACTTCTGGGTCTGGCGCAGCTGCCCGCTGCCCTTGAGGTCGTCGTAGTGTTCGAGGTAGCAGTATTTGAGACCTTGCACGATCAAACCGAGCGTGTCTTTGGCTCCGGGGGTGAGTTGGGGGTTAGTCTGCATCTTCATCAAGGAGTTGGTTCAGTTGCCCCGCTATCCGGCGGCTGTGGTTTTCGTAGTAAAGGGCGTCTTCCTGACTGGCATTTCGCTGGCGTCCCTCCTGCTGGCAGGCTAAGGTTCGGTAGTAGTCGAGCCGTATCTGGCAATAGTGGTAGAGGGCGACGAGTTCGGGGATGGTTCGGCTCATGGGTAGCGGTATATCTTGTTCCACGATAAGAGGTACCGCCCGAAGCGTTTACCACGGTAGCCGTTGCGTTCGCTGAACAGCAGCCGATGCCTGCGGGCGTCCTTTAGTTGGAGGTAGTAGCCAAAAGCGCGGACGGCGACGATGGTGTTTTGGGGATATTCGATCAGGGGCATGGGTTCTGCTCTTGCAATGAAGGTAATTCAACGGATAGGCCCATTTTCGTAGCCATCTCCTGAAGGATGCGGTTAAATTCGGCTAACTCGATTTTTTGAATGCCCGGAGGGTTCAGGTCAAAGAGGGATTGAGCCGGACCAGACACAATGCTCATCAGAGAAGGCGTAAGCGCCAGTACGGAATCGGGCAGTTGCAGGTAGTAGTAGTGATTCCGCTGTTTGCTGGAATCAATGAACAGGTAAGCCGCGCCGATTTCGGGGTTTAGCTGTTCTGCCGCCCACCACTGTTTGCTGGGCACAAAGCCTTCGGGATATAGTTTCATGGCAACGTAGCGGGTTGTAGCCCCCACCACAGGCCCCAGATCATGCCGCCCAGAACGAGCAGCAGGAAACCGGCGGTGGTGAGGGCGTAGGGTTTCATGGGTTCTTTCCCGTTCTTCTTGCTGTTATTTCTAACAGTTCATTTAACCGTTTCTCGAACTCAGGCACCTCTTCTTCCGGCCGTTGGTCTTTGTGTTGCTCGCAAAACCAATTGCGTTTAGTATCGTAGCAATGCTGAGTAGGGACACCGCAAATGTGGCAGCGGTCCAACGGCTCGAATGCCTTGCTTTTGAACATCCCACAGTGTTTGCAAAAGCCCGCCCCATTCCGGTAGTTTCGACGTTCAAAGTCGTGTCCAGAACAGGCTTGGAACCGTTGAAGCTGCCCCCATGCTGATTCCTCTGCTTCCTCGATGGTTTTGCCTTCGCCCCGAATGAAGGTGTCAGGGTTATTGGGGAATGCTTCAAAGAACGCGGTGAGATAGTTGCCTTTGCTACTAAATACCAAACCATCATCTCCGGCCTGAACGAAACAGTCGTCCTGCCAATCTTTTAGGCACGTGTAAGGCCCACTGATCGTAGTTCTTGCAATCTTCATAGAGTGGTGGCCTAATTAATCTGTTAACTCTAAAACCTTTGAAGACCAATATCGATCAGCCTCCTCCTGTGAACCAAAGCTTGTCACCTTGTCCGGGTCGCTTGACGTATTTCCGGGTGTCCATTCTCTTATCTCCCACGCTCCAGAGACTTCGTTGTACTTGGGGCAGCCGATTGCCTCCCATGTAGACTGTGGTTTTTTTCTCATGGTTATTCACCCCCTCCTGCGGGGCTTGGTTTTGGTTTGCGGTCGGGACAGAATGCGGTGGCCGGTGGCTTCGTAGTGCGCGATCTTGCGCTCTAACGCTTCGGGGTAGCAGTACACGGTCGCCTGCGGCTGGTGAGCCGCCTGCACGACGAACGCCACGAGTCCGGCGGGGCGGGGCAGCATCCCCCGGTAGCGATTCGGTTGCAGGTCGGCGTGCGGATTGTACCGCTGTTGGTGGTCGGGGGTCATAGGATGGCTTTGATTAGGCGTTTATTCCGGGCTGTGGCGCGTTGTTTCGGCCGAAGGGCTATCGGAACCCACGGCACGTAGATCGTGAACTCATGGGCGGCTTCTGCCCCCTTTCCGTCGATGGAATACACCCTCACCGTATGGCGACCGAAACCCAGTCCACCGTCGTAGTGAACCGCGCTGTCCTTGTAGTTGATGTGCGGATTGGCTTCGATTCGGGTTCGGAGCGAATCGGGTTTGGGCGGGAATTGGTAGTCGGGTGCCATTGATGATTTACTGGTTACGAGCTGGTGATTTACTGGTGATGATGGTGATTTTAATGCCCCGCGTCGCTTCGAGCAGCTTGGCTTTCAGGCGGAACAGTTTGTAGGCGGGGCCGCTACGGGCACCTTTTACATCTTGGCATTCCTGCGAACCGTCAAGGTGATACAAAACGAAGTCGGCCACATAGGTACAGACTACCACACCCTCCACGATGATCGGGAACGGCACCTGCACATCGAAGCCCTGAATCTCCCCGGCGGCGGCCCTCAGCCTCAGCTGGCCGTAGTAGTCGGCCTCGGCCTTGCTGTCGAAGCGGATGCCGTCCACCTCGGTCTGGCGGCTGCGGTATTTGGTGGGCTTTTTCGGCACCCTGTGGGCCTGATATTCGGCGGGGGTCATCATACGGCGGCAGGGGTTACGTACTTGGCATTGAAGTACTTCCACGACTCCCATTCTTGCTCCTGTCGTTCCATCCTCATATCCTCATCATGAAGGCGATTCATTTCAGGATCGTGCATCATGGTAAGCCAGAAGTCCGGCTTGAAGCAAGGCATCTCCTTTTGGAAAGGGAAACTGGTCAGGTAGGCCACGTGGGGCTTCTCAGAGCAATAGTAGCCGCAAAAGATTTCTCCATAGTCTCCATCGGACTCGGCTGAAAAGTGGGCACAGTTTCGGCAGTTCTTTTTCATGGCTTATACTTGGCTTTAATATCCTGAATCAGCGCGTCCAACGCTTCGGCGGGCGTGTTACCCCGGCCGACGGGGGTGTTGGTTCTGCGCAGTTCTTCCCAAATGAGAATATTCCAACCATCACTGTCATGCACGGCTTCGGGAACCGCTTCCGTGGAAACCGCCATCGCAATCCACGCCCCGCCGGAGTACGCCCCCTGATAGCGGTCTTTGAAGATCGTGCAGGGGTAGACCTCGCCTTTCAGGGCCTGCTCGTAGAGGTAGCGCTGGTCGTGGGTCATACGGCAGCAGGAAATAAACTGAGTTGCTTGATGTGGTTCTGGTAGCGTTCCACTCCCTTCTGGTAGTATTCGGGGTCAATCTCCCAGCCGTCCAGATCGTACCCCATGTCGTGACAGGCCAACGCAATGGACATACTGCCGAGGTGGGTGTCAAGGATCTTATCACCAGGCTTGGCATAATTCTTTAGAAGCCACTTGTAGAGGGCGACAGGCTTCTCGGTAGGATGAATCCGAATCTGCTTGTCTTTCATGTTCTCCTGAAGCATCCCCTGCCAACGCCATTTGAATTTGCGGACAGCAGTAGGGAAAGAAGACCATGCAAGCTCACAATCAGCAAAATCGTTTTGCCCGTTGTCCTTATCCCACACAATCCAGCAGGAGGAGTCAATAGGGAGTCGGCTGATGAAGTGATTGGCCCCCCAGATGATTTGATTTTTCGATACGCGACGCAGTTCCCGGAAGTACTCAGCTTTGGGCGGATCTTTGTCCCATCCTTTCGAAGTAAAGGACTTGGCTTTAGCCAGTAAACTCCTGGTGTGGTTCGTCCCTCCATCCTCCCCGATCCCGTAAGGCGGGTCAACGATAGCGAGGTCATACGCCTTATCCGGCATCTGCCGCATGGCTTCCAGCGAGTCTCCTAAGTGCAGGTTTATCATGGCTTTACATTGGTTTTCTCCGCCCCCGTCAGCTGGCGGATTTCGCAGTCAAAGAAGTAGCTTTCCAGTACCAGCGGCAAACCGTCGGTCAGCATGGAGTCGTAGGGCGGAAGTCGGTAGTAGTACTTGCCCATCCGGCGGCCTGCCCGGTTGGCACAGGCACAGTCAAGGTCAAGAACGTACTGCCGGAGGTCACGGACGGCATCGTTACGGGCAAGGTCACGACGGCACTGGCGAATAGCGAGTAGGTTGCCAATCGTAAGAATGGTGAAAAGGGCCGCAACGGATAAAATGGCACAAGACAAAATGGTTACAGCGGGGGTCATTTCTTCTCGGCCATTAGCAGTTCGTAGATAATCCAGGCGATGGACACGGCCAGGGCCGTGGCGTAAACCTTCAGGGCGATGCCGCCCAGCGAAAGGCAGGTCAGCGTCGCCAGCAGGCACAAAAGGCAGATCAAAAGGGTCGTTCTCATGGCTTCAAATCACGCCCCAGTGGCGCAGAAAGGTGATCAGGACAAACAGGTAGATCGGCACGGTGATCACCGAAATCAGCGTGACCAGCCGGGCCTCGGTCTTCAGGTAGTCTTTCATCTGTTGGGCCTTGCTCTGCACCCACAGGCGGGCGTAGATCGCGTAGATTTCCACGATACCGGCGTCGTGGTTGGGCTTCTTCATCGGAGAGTACATCATGGCGATACGGGGGTTTAGTGGGTGAAACAGGAATGAAGGCGTTTGCCGATGGCTTCCACGACGTTGACCGTGACGGCGTTGCCGACCATGCGGTATCGCTGGGTTTTCGGCACGGACTTGACCTCGTAGTTGTAAATGCCGTAGCGAGTCCAGTTATCGGGGAAGCCCTGAAGGCGTTCACATTCGATCTCGGTCAAACGACGGATGCCCGTGTCGGCCTGAATGTTAGGAACGACTGTCCCGCTGTTCTGTGAACCGCGACGGAGCGTAGGGGCAAGACCTTCTGAATCGTAAACCCGGTCGGACTGGCTGTAGGGGGTGCCGTTGACCACCTTAATGATCGGCTGTCCGCTTCCGTCCTGACGCGCCCGGGCGTTGATGGTAGGGCTGTTGCCGTCCTGACGCCAGCGGAAACCGCTGTCCAGGCGGTAGTCACCCACCTGCACCACCGTCCGCTGTCCGTGGTTGTCTACTCCTTTGGAGTAGTTGGCATCGAGACAATTGACGGTTTGTGCCCCGGCTGCGAGAGGATGCGGGAAATCGCGTTCGGTGAAAGGAAATACCCCGGGTCGACTTCTTCCATCAAGATGTCCGATAAGGTAGACCCGCTCCCGATTCTGGGGTAGAAACCAGTCTGTATTAAGCAATTGCCATTCAAGTCGGTAACCCCCAATGTTGGCAAAGGCCTGGACAATTGCCCAAAAGTCTGCGCCATCGTTTGTGGAGAAAGCCCCTTTAACATTTTCCCAGATAAAAATATCTGGTCGGCATTCTGCAATAAGGCGCATTGCCTGGAGGATAAGAGAACTTCTTTGTCCGTCCATCCCACTTCGCTGTCCAGCCACCGAGAAATCCTGGCAAGGACTTCCGAAAGTGATGATGTTGGGTCGGGGCAGCTGATGGGATCGAACAGCGGTAACTGACCCGAGGTTGGACGAGTCGGGGAAGTTGTACTGGTAGTTGGCTGAGGCATGTTTGTCTATCTCGCTGTTAAAGTGCCAGTCAAAGTGAAAGCCGGCCTGCATGAGGCCTTTGGCGAATCCGCCGATGCCGGAAAAGAGGTCCAGGAGTGTCATGCCGCCTTCTGGTGTTGCGGCCCCATCTCCACGAGGCGGGCCGGTTCGTTCTTCCAGGTAAAGCCGTAGCGGGTGTGTCTGACCCCCTGCCGGCGGGCGTAGTGCTTGATGATGGCGATGGCATCGGGCCACAGGCCCCAGGGGATGCCCCGTTCGCCCTCTTCCAAAGCCTTACCGAAGTCGTGCGGGGTGCGGCACCCGGCGAGGTAGTCGCGCAGCTGGTCGAGGGTGGTGACCTTCTTTCGGGCCTTCAGCTCGGCCCACACGGCGCGGAAGTCTTTGTATTGGCTGGCCATGTGCTTCAGGCGGGTTGAGATTCGATGTGTTCGATGGCTTTGAAGAGTTGGTACACCAGCTGGGGCACTACGGCGTTTCCGGCGGCTTTGATGGTTCGAGTTCGGTCCAGTCTGGCGGAAAACCCATCATTTCGAGTACGAAGCGGGGATTCAGTTGGGAAGTCTTCCCATCCTCTCCGAGCATACCGTGCATGGAGTGAGCCAGCGTGTCGTTCTGCCGCTTCGGGTCGGTTCGGGTGCAGCCCCCCTTCGCATCCGAGGATGCTGTCGGGGTGGGCAAAAGACTGGCTACCGCCCATCCCAACTTGTTCAGTTTCTGCCGACCGTCGCCCGAGCAGTTCAGGTTCACGTCGTTGCTGGCTTTGCAGGCATTCGGGGTTGGCAGTAAGGCCCGACTTAGGGCCGTCTCCAGATTGTTGTGTTTGTCGTTCAGCCGGCTCTCCGAAACTCCCCCGGTCATCGCGCTCCGGGGCGTTGGAAGTAGGGATTGCGCCAATTCTGCCGGATTCAGGCTGCGACCCTTGCGGAACCGTTCCGACCGGACCCGGTTGGTTGCCGTAGGCGTTGATAGAAGTCCGCTCCGGACCACTCCCGCCAAGCCCAGCCGTGAGCTCGACCCGTCCGGGTTCTTCATCCGCACACTGCCCGTTTCGGTCAGATACGGTTCCCCGCTGCCGCTGTTGAACCCCTCCTGAGCGGCTGGCGTGGGCAATAATCCAAAGTCGGTCCCGGCGGTGGGGGGCGTTGACACCGCAAGCTGGAAGTACAAACGATTGGACTTCGTAGCCCGCAGCTTCCAGGTCAGTGCACACTTCGTTGAATACCAGTCCAGCGTTCCAATTAAGTAGGCCGAATACGTTTTCGCCCACCACCCAACGCGGCTGAATTTCCCGAATGACTCTAAGCATTTCGGGCCACAGGTGGCGTTCATCCTCCTTGCCGAGCCGCTTTCCGGCGAGGGAGTAGGGCTGACAGGGGAAACCCCCGCAAACAAGGTCAATTGCGCCCCGGTAGGGCTTGCCGTCGAAGGTCTTGATGTCGCTGTAGCGTTCTGCATTGGGAAAGTTTTTAGCCAGCACCTTGCGGCACCATTCATCGATTTCAACCTGCACCACCGTCTCCCACCCCATCCATTCGGCGGCAAGGTCAAATCCTCCAATACCTGCGAATAAGCTGCACACTCTCATCTCGTTTTCGTTTCGGGGGAAGAACCGGGGCAGGCCCTTCGCCCGCCCGGTTGCTTGGTTTTACCCTTTCATTCATGAACACACTCAAAATGGCAGGTCGCCCGTCTCCTCCTCCACGCCGACCGGCTCCTGACTGCCGACCTGCGCGGCCTGCGGCTGCGGGTTTTCCTCGCCCATCAGCTTGCGGTACTGTTCGGACTCCTTCAGCTTGTTCTGAATCCATTCCGGCAGGGCGGCCAGCTTGGCGGGCGTAAAGGAATCCCACGAGAACAGCAGCGTCGGCGTGATCTGGGCGGGGCAAGTGAAGCCCTCGGGCATCGGCGTGATGCTGGCGATCTTGGCGTAGATCTTGCCCGTCTTGGACGCCTTATGCACGATGTTGAGCATGCAGGGATGACCCAGAATGGCGGTGATGTCGACTTTGCGGGCCTGTTCTTCGGTGTATACCTTGCCGCGCCACGATTCGAGGTCTTTGCGCAGGTTGGCCTTCTCGGACATGAACAGGCTGTATTCTTTGGTGATGGTGAAGGGTTCCTCGCCCTTTTCGGCAGAAAAGACCTTCTTCTTCATCGGCAGCTCCCAACCGAGGATGGCTTTGGGCGTCAGGCGGGGGTCAGACCCCTCGAAGGTTTCCATGACCTTGCCGACTTCGACCATCATGTAGCAGCGGGCGATGTGGTTGCCTTCCGGCACGAGTTCGCGTTGGGTTTCGGAGGATTCAGCGTAGATAGCCATTGTGATAGTGGTTTGATAGTTTGGAATTATTGGATAAGGCTGGTGATAAGCACGACCAGATAAGATTCAGCTGCGGTAAAGGCGACCCAGAACAGGGCTTTCTTCCAGCGGGGTTGTTTCGATAGCCAGATCATGCCAGAAAGATCGTTTTGGTGTTTCTCAGGAACTCCGCCCATTGGTGGTGCTGGGCCGAACAGGTATGGTAGACGCCTTTCACCCGCAGCAGCATGCCGGAGAGGTAGTACCGCCAGCGCCAGCGTTTATCGGGATCGGGAACCATATCGTCCAGATGCTCCGAGCAAAACCGCTCGCTGAAGCGGTAGGCGTAGTCGACCAGAACGGCTGGGTCTTGCTTGGGCAGCCCGCAGAAGTCTTCGCAGAGACCGATCAACAGCCCACCCCAGAAGGTGGCGTTCGCCATCGTGTTCTGGCCGGGGAAGTGGTTCAGGTGTTCCTTGTAGAAGATGACCGCTTCCTGAGCGACCGTTTCCGAAATCGTCTTCATTGGAGGCGGGCGGCTTGAGCGTAGAAGGACACAATCTTGTGCAGCCGCTCTTTCTGAGCGCGGGCCACCCCAATCAGCCGAATGGCCTTTTCTTCGGAAACTTCGTCGCCCTTCGTAAGCAACTCAATCGCCTTAGCTCGGGTACTCTGAGCCAGCCGGTAGAGTTTTTCGAGTTGGTAGGTACGATACGGCGTTGCGATCATGGCTTTAGCCTGGGGGTCGTTTTCAACCAGGGCCACCGGCTGGTACTTGCGATTGACCGGGGCGTTTTGCATCTTTGTGTTCATGTGATTTTTGAATCGCCCGCTTAGAGCTTCCCGGCACGGCGGGCGATTTTTTGTTTGGGTGAATGAATGAGACAAATCTATACAAATGTTTCCAAATACGCAACATTTGTTTCAAATAAAATTAAACATTTATCTTACTATTGAAACATTTGTTCCTAAGTCTTTATCCTTCAACTTATTATCAGTTGCAAGAATGAGGGGATTATAGTAGGTTAATAGCGGAGAACATATCGTCTACTGTTACTATGAAATGGCGTTCCAGCCTGGAAGCCCTGTTTATTTTAAATGCCTTCCTGATCTGTGCTTACCTAATCGCTCTGCCGCTCTGGAAGGGCGAGTTAGGCTATACGCTGGCGGAAACGCTGATGAATTACACCTTCGGCTTTTACCGCCGGGCGCTGATGGGCAACCTGCTGATCCACCTTCCGGGCTGGGTTTGGATTCTGGCGGCCATTACCCTCCTATACACCCTTTGCCTGATGGCTCCCCTTGTGCTGATCCGGCGTCTTGCGAAAGGAAGCGGCTGGACGCTGCCGGTGATGATCGCTCTGTTTTACTGTCCTTTCGGGACTGCCCTGTATCTGAAAGACCCGCTGGCCGTCCGCAAGGAATTATTCTTCTACCTGCTGTTCTGGGCGTTTTACGAAACCGGCGTGCGACGGCCGGGCTGGCGGGTGGGCGCAGCGGGACTACTGATCGGGCTAGGCTGTCTGATCCACGAAAGTTTCCTGTTTCTGTTTCTGCCCTTCCTCCTGGGGTTCCTGTGGCTCAATGCGTGGGTGGCAAGGCCCTGGCAGGCCGTGTTGGGACTGTGGGGAGTTGTGGTGACGCTGCTGCTCTCCTACCTGCCGGGCAATTCGGCCGCCGTCACCGAACAACTCATCGGCCAATACGTCGCCCTGGGCTTTGAACGCGCACAGTTTACCGCCTTTGAATACTTTCAGAAACTGCCCCCGGGTCAGAACATCCGGGAAGCATCGCGCCACCTGACGGGGGTAAACCCCCTCGTCTACGGAGGGCTGTACCTGCTGTTTGGCTCCCTGCTATGGGTGATGCCCCGGCTGGCGGGCGCTCGGGTTCAGCTGCCCCGACCGAAAGACCTGCTGATTGCCCTGGCCGTTATCCTCGTCGCGGCCTTTTCGCTGGGCTTCATTGCGATGGATTACGGCCGCTGGCTGGGCGTGGCCTTTACCACGTCGCTGCTGCTGACGGCCTCGCAGCTACCCAAAGCCAAAGCCCGAACCGTTGCCAGTCCGGGCCTATGGGGGTGGGCCGCTCTGCTTGTCTGCTTTGCCGCCTTCTTTGTGCTGCGGGTTCCCCATTTTACCGACCTTGCCTTCGATCCGGCGCAATGGGCGATGGTTCACCGGCTGCTGGGCAAAGACCTGCTGTTACTGGCCGTAGCCATGGGGCTGATTCGGTTCAGCCGAATTTTGATCCGGGTTTAGGCCACTTTCAGTTTGCCGTCGCTGCGTCCCTGCGCGTCGCTGTTGATCAGTTCGTCCAGCGGATTTTTCCCAAAACGATAGTAACGATTCGACGCCCGGCTGAACGTGTATTCCTTCATACCCGGAATCCCTACTAAGCGCTGCTTCTTCACCTTCTTGACATGGGCCTCCACTTCCGTCCGGCTGGGGTCGGTTTCCTGCCAGGGTCGACGAATCACGATCAGGTTGTCAATCTTATTGGCCCACATCGCCCCGCCCGACAGGTCGTAAAAACCGATCAGGTCGTATTCGCCGTCCTTGTTCTTCTTGCGGTCGCCTTTTGGGTGCACCACCATCCAGTAGGCAATGTTCTGGTTGATGGAAAACCGCTTCCGCTTCGTTAGAAAGCCTTCCAGGTACTGATCGTCCCGGAGGCTGAAATCCCGGCTGAGCTGGTTGTACGGGTCGACAATCACCCCCTGAACGCCATGGTGTTTGATGCAGTAGTCGAAGTTGGACTCCACCTCTTCGATGGTGTGGGCCGTTTCGGGGTAGATGTAGAAGAAATGATCCTGAATGAAGTTGGCGGCCTCCGCGTATTGCTGATCGCTCATCCGGTTGTTGTAGCCGATGTCGACCGACTTGCCCACCATGGCGTGAATCAGTCCGTTGTAGAAGTCTTTTTCGGGGTACGACTCCGGGCTGAAGACCGCCCACTTCCAGCCGTCGAACAGCGACTTGAACAGCGCCATCTGGAGCATGAACTCCGACTTTCCGCTATTGGGGTAACCGGTGAATACGGTTACCTCGCCTTTCTTGATGGTGAAGTGTTCGTCCAGATCGGGCATGTAGGTCGTTTCACCCCGCAGCCGCCCGTTTTTGAACTCCGACACCATTTCATCCCAGCAGCCCGACAGAAACCGAATGCCGTTGGTGGTCTCGGTCTTAGGGGCGGGTTCGTCCTCCGGCACGTGGTCGTAGATGGGCCGCTCCTTGCCGTACTGGATGCCGTCGCGGATCGTCTTCTGGGCCGTATGGAAGTTGACCACGCCCGGCTTGTCCCGAACCTCGCTTTCCAGAACGTGAATGGCGTCTTCTTCCCGTACCTGCCCTGCGGCAATGAACCCCCCCGCCAGTCGGGCGGCCTTCAGCAGCTGGTTGTGCTTCTCCCCATCGGCCGCCCGGCGGATCATCGACGCGCAGATGTTCAGCTTGCCGTAGTCGGTGTGGCGGGCCTGGGTAGCCGCCTGGGGCGGAGTTTCGTCCGGCACTTCGTAGCCGGTGAACTCGTCGCATTCGGGGTTGATGTAAAGGTCGGGGTCCCACGATTCAAAGCAGATACGGGCGACGTCCTTGCCCGACGGGTCGACCTTATAGCCCATGTCGGCAAAGTAGCGCGAGAGCGCCTGAAAATGGCCCCGGTGGGCGGTCTTGTTGCCCGGGATCTTCACCAGGCACTTTACGCCCGTTCCCGAGGGACTGATAAAAGCCGCGTACACGAACGGCACGTCGGACAACGTATCCCGGAAGGCGGCCGGGTCGGGCAGATCGTCGAAGTCGAGGATGATGTAGCCGTTGTGGTGGGTAATGGCCTCGTTGGCCCGCTTGATGAACTGCCCGGAAAACAGGATGCAGGGCAGTTTCATCTTCAGCTTCTGTTGGGTATCCGGGTCGGTGGCCTTGCGGATCTGTTCGACCATGGGGCGGCTGGCGCCAGACTGAATGCGCTTCAGCACGTCGAAGAGGAAGGTGTATTCGACCTCATCGGGCTTAAAGATGTTCTGTAGCACCGTGACGGGTGCCATGGGGTATTTAGGCATAGGGACAGATGGTTATAGGGTTTATTTTCTTCCGAAGTCGGCCGGGTTTTCACCCCAGCGGATTTTATCCCAATACCGCAGACGACGGTAGGAATCGTTTAAGGTCTGGAGTTTCACGTTGGCCCGGCGTACCAGGTCTTTCACCGTTTCGCTGGCCGTGGCGGGCGCTTTGCCCTCGCCGTTTCTCACCCACGCCATGGCGGTGCTGCTGTCGGTGTAGATGGTCAGAATGTCCGAGATCGAAAGTGCGTGGACAATCGCCAGAAATTCGGCCACGTTGTTGGTGCCGTTCCGGATCGGCCCGTAGCGGAACAGCTTTTTGCCGCTGGCAAGGCATACCCCCTGCCACTCCATGGCGCCGGGGTTGGGACAGCAGGAGCCGTCGACCACTATTCCAATCGAGGGTTTCATGCGGTCTGGTAGCGTAGGCGTTCAATCTGTTCCTTCAGCGCCTGTCGGTAGCGGCTGTTGAGGGTTCGGATGTTGTCATAGCACCAGCTGAGCCAGCCCGCATCCTGCACCTCACCGATCCGCCGGCCGGTATACTTGCCCCAATAGATTTTTAATTCCGTCAGCGGCTGGGGCAGAAACCGCAGATGGGCCTTGCATTCGGGGCAGACGGCTTCCAGGTGGGGGCCGTTCTGACGGACCAGCGGCGTTGTGGTGTGGCCGCAGGTGTGGCAGGTCAGTTGTGCATCCATGAGAATTGGCGGACGGGTTTTGGTTTCGGTTGGTTTTCCTGGCGGAACTCGGGCTGTAGCAGTTCCTGATAGGTTTCCTGTCCGGGCGGACGCTCCTGCGGCTTTTCTTCCGGGATCCGGGGTTTGCGTTCGCAGTATTTGCGGTAGTCTTCGTCGGTTTCCTCGAATACCACCCCCGTCCAGTTTCGCTCGATAGTGGTTTCCATGAGCTTGATGCTGAAAGCTTCGTCGTAGCGGGCGAGTTTGTTCAGCGACAACTGGAGGGCGTTAGCGGATTTAGTAGACCATTTCGGTTGACGGGTCAACTGGCCCCACACGGTTTTGAAGCGGTCGGTGGCAAAGTCGGGGAAAGCAAGTTCGGCGGGTTTTTGGGCCTTCCTTTTCGATGGCTTGGCTGCGGGGGCGTCTTCTTCACTGCTCTTCGCTTCAACCGGCTGAGGCTCTCTCTCTTTTTCAGTATTGTTTTCAGTATTATTATTTTTGTGTGCAGTTTCTTCACACCTTTCCTGTGCAGTTTCTTCACAGGGGGTGTGAACTTCCTTCACAGGGTGTGCAGTTTCTTCACAGGGGGGGGTGTGCAGTTTCTTCACACCTTGAACGGCATCATACCAAAGGTCGGTCGTGCGTAAAAAGTCGCTTTCGTTGCGTTCGACCAACCCTTTTTCCTCAAGGACTTGAACGATGGTAATGATGGCCCGGCGGGACATGCCCATTTCATCGGCCATTTTTCCGCGTGACTGGCTGCACCACCCTGGAACCGGCGCTTTAGGATTGGCCGACAGGTTATAGATCATGTCCGCAATGCAGTATTCATTGCAGGAGAGGCCGAAGTGCTTACGGACCTGGTGTAGGACAGTCGTATACAGCATGACCTACACACTTTGCAACATTTCTTGCTTTTTCCGGCGTCGATCCTGAATCTCCTGCTCATGCCGGGCCAGCACCACCTCGGCGGCTTCAAGCACATCGGGGTTATAGCAGTCATCGCCCCATAAGCTCCTGATGATGTACTTTTTGGAAACGTCAATATTCCACTCGTGGAGGACTTTTTGAATTTTGGTGCTGTAGTTAGATACCTTTTCGCCTGTGGTTCCATCCGGATTGATACCCCTCAAACGACCGTACACTAGTTCTCTGCGACCATTTGTGTCAATTTTTTTTGCGTTTCTCATATATTTGGGTACATTTGTCCGTGTTTGTAAATCTTTGCCTTACAAATATAAACAAATGTTTCCAAACTAAGAAAGAATTGTTTCCTAATAATTTCACAAACTCCCCATCAACCTAATGGAAGAAAAAGAAAGGCTGCGTAAGTACGTGGTCGATTTTATGAACCGAAAGGGCGGCTATGCCGAGGTGGCCAAAGCCTCCGGTATCAGCCGGCAATTGCTTAAACACGTGGACAGTGGAAGGAATGCCCCCGGTGTTGAAGTCCTTCGGGAGCTATTTGAAAAGTTTCCCAACGAATTTGATTTGCTGGAAGCGATCACTGGTAAGCCTGGACTCGGAGGTTCCAAAGAGGGAACAAAGGAAGCGACCGTCTATAAGGCCCAGCTGAAGCAGGCCGAAGAGGTTGCCGCAAAGGAACGGCAGGAAAAAGAAAAGGAACGCCGGGAGAAGGAAGAAGCCCAAAGGGAGCTGGTTACAACCCAGAAGGAGTTCATCAATTTTATGCGTGAAGTAAAATTGGGAAAATCTGAGGGTGTATCCAGAACGCCGGTGCTGGCTGAATACTTTGACTGGATGGAAACCTGCGAACGCTACCAGAGTCTGAGCGGCCGCATGGTGAAGGCCAGTGCCTAAAGTTCAGTACAGCAGCGGGTACACCCGATTGACCTATGGGGTCAAAACGGCTAAAACAGCGGAAAAGCCGTCTTTCAGAACCTCCATTCTGGGGGATTTGAAAGACGGTTTACCGTAGAGAGTAGCGGTCAGGCGGTGGCCTGCCGTTCGACGAGCCGCCCGGCCAGGGGCAGCAGGGTATGTTCCAGCGGCAGCCGGCGTCTGGACTCCACCATGAAGGTGGCCGGGTTGGGCAGGTGGGGCCGCCGGCGGATGAGATCGAGTTTCAGGGCCTCGAACGTCCGGCCGATGCCTTTCCGGACCGAGTCGATGTACTGCGTCCGGACGGACGGGTCACCGACCGGATCGGCGGCCGGGTTCGGCCGAAAGGACGGCAGACCGCTCCACTTCAGGCAGAAGTAATAGATGTGCGTCTGGGCATGGTCCGTCCAGTGCAGAAACAGGTAGCCTTCGTTGCGGTACAGGGGCAGCATCCCGATGGGAATCAGTTTCAGCCCGGCTTCGATTTCGTCGGCCATCTGCTGGCCTTCGCTGAGCGTTTTCCCGAAACGCGGCACCGCAAAATCGATGATGGAGTCGATTTCCCGGAGTTTTTCATCTTCGTCTACGCGGGAAGTGTACTGAAAGCCAAGAGTTTCCCAATCAATTCCGGTAACTTCTTTTGGAAATGAGGCCGAAAGTGTACCTTTACGGGCCCTAAACCGGAGGCCGCTCTCGTAGTGGTCGCGTAATTCTGTCAGATCGGGGTAAAACTTTTTGTCAGAGAAGTGTCGCTGAACATGTTGGAGGTATGCCAGAACGACAAATTTTTTGTACTCAAAATCGATCCAATTCTGAGTCAACCAGTCTTTCTGAAGGTTTTTCATCGGCATTACTGTACTGAATTCGATTGGTGCTGTCGTCAATTAAGATAACGAAAAATCAAACTCTGCCAAATAGTCTTCGGCCATTTTTTTTCTTCGCAGAAAACTCTTCTCCCTAATCGATTGATTACCAAACTGGCAGAATCAAACCGGAAAATTTGTCAGTTTTAAGGCAGCGGCCGGACTTGGCATAATATGTGTCAGTGGCGGATGCGAAACCTTTTGGCGGTGGCGGACACCGGATCCGAAGCCG
The DNA here is from genome assembly GCF_003703975.1 of Larkinella soli. Classification (GTDB taxonomy): domain Bacteria; phylum Bacteroidota; class Bacteroidia; order Cytophagales; family Spirosomataceae; genus Larkinella; species Larkinella soli. The sequence continues at coordinate 149,342 of NZ_QTJY01000003.1, forward strand.
TCCCGACGAGAATAACACAGTTCTAACATCTAAACACAAGCCCATTACTATGGAAGCAGTAACGGAAAGTAAAGTAAACGTAAGACCGTTGGCTGACCGGGTGCTGGTTGAACCGGCTCCTGCTGAAGAAAAAACCGCATTTGGTATCATCATCCCCGATACGGCGAAAGAGAAGCCCCAGCGCGGTACCATCGTAGCCGTCGGTACGGGCAAGAAGGATGAGCCGCTGACGGTACAGGTCGGCGACACGGTTCTGTACGGCAAATACGCCGGTACGGAAATCACCGTGGAAGGCAGGGAATACCTCATCATGCGTGAGTCCGACATCTTCGCGATTGTCTGAACGGCTGCTTCGGCGGCCCGACCGTTTACTTCAATTCGTTCGTTAACCCATTAATTTCTTTACTAAAATGTCCAAGAAAATATTTTTTGACACCGAAGCCCGTGACAAGGTGAAACGGGGTGTCGACACCCTGGCCGACGCCGTGAAGGTTACCTTAGGTCCCAAAGGTCGGAACGTGATTCTCGATAAGAAATTCGGTTCTCCCGCGATCACCAAGGACGGTGTAACCGTAGCTAAAGAAATTGAGCTGAAGGACGCCATCGAAAACATGGGCGCCCAGCTGGTGAAAGAAGTTGCTTCCAAAACGGCCGACTCCGCCGGTGACGGTACGACTACCGCCACCGTTCTGGCCCAGTCAATCTACTCCATCGGTGTGAAGAACGTGGCCGCCGGTGCCAACCCGATGGATCTGAAACGCGGGATCGACAAAGCCGTTCTGGCCGTCGTAAAAGACCTGGCCGCCCAGTCCCGTCCCATCGAAACCTCCAAGGAAATCGCTCAGGTTGCGACCATCTCCGCCAACAGCGACGAAGAGATCGGTCAGATGATCGCCGACGCCATGGAGAAAGTCGGTAAGGAAGGCGTCATCACGGTGGAAGAAGCCCGCGGAACGGAAACGGAAGTGAAAACGGTGGAAGGGATGCAGTTCGACCGGGGTTACCTGTCGGCCTACTTCGTGACCAACACCGACAAGATGGAAGCCGAACTCGAGCGTCCGTTCATCCTGATCTCCGAGAAGAAAGTTTCTTCCATGAAGGAACTGCTGCCGGTGCTGGAGCAGGTGGCTCAGACGGGCCGTCCGCTGCTGATCATCGCCGAAGACGTCGACGGTGAAGCCCTGGCAACCCTCGTGGTGAACAAAATCCGTGGAGCGCTGAAAGTGGCCGCCGTGAAAGCTCCGGGCTTCGGTGACCGCCGGAAAGCCATGCTGGAAGACATCGCCATCCTGACGGGTGGTCAGGTGATCTCCGAAGACCGCGGTTTCAAACTGGAGAACGCCACCATCGAATACCTCGGCACGGCCGAAAAGATCATCGTCGACAAAGACAATACGACGATTGTCAATGGTTCCGGCGAGAAAAACGACATCCAGGGCCGTGTCAACCAGATCAAGGCTCAGATCGAAAACACGACTTCCGACTACGATCGTGAGAAACTGCAGGAACGTCTGGCTAAACTGTCGGGCGGGGTGGCCATTCTCTACATCGGTGCCGCTACCGAAGTCGAAATGAAAGAGAAGAAAGACCGCGTCGACGATGCCCTGCACGCGACCCGTGCGGCCGTTGAAGAGGGGATCGTAGCCGGCGGTGGGGTGGCCCTGATCCGCTCCATCAAAGCGCTCGATGCCGTCAACACGCTGAACGAAGACGAAAAAACCGGTGTCAACATCATCCGTGTCGCCCTTGAGTCGCCCCTGCGGACGATCGTGGCCAACGCCGGCGGTGAAGCTTCCGTGATCGTGAACAAAGTGAAGGAAGGCGATGCCGATTTCGGCTACAACGCCCGCGAAGATCGCTTCGAGAACATGATCAGTGCCGGTATCATCGACCCGACGAAAGTAACCCGTCTGGCGCTGGAAAACGCATCGTCGATCGCCGGCCTGCTGCTGACGACCGAGTGCGTCGTGGCCGACGAACCGGAAGAAGACAAAGCCGCTCCGGGTGGTCATCCCGGCGGCATGGGCGGCATGATGTAATCAGCCTACCCGATTCCGTACCGAAAACCCCGGCCGACGCCGGGGTTTTTGCATTTCGGGGAATCTGAGTAATAATTTCCACAGTAAAACCCCAAATTTTCTCCACAAAGCGACGATTCCGCAATCGAACTGGGGGCAAAATCGGGCCGATTTGGCCTCTTTTTCCCAGTAAATAACCGCTTCAATGCTTTGGCACGCTATTTTCTCAATCGTTAACCGTAGAACGTTATGTTTAACTAAATATAGGAAACGTCATGGGAAATCTTCTGTACACCATTGCGGTGATTCTGATCATCCTCTGGTTAGTCGGTTTGGTAGGCTTCAATAGTTTTGGGCTGGGTAACATCATCCACGTATTGCTGGTAATCGCAGTCATTGCTATCATCCTTCGTCTGATCCGCGGTGACCGACCGGTATAGGGGATGAATAAAGAATATTAAAAACCTCCGGACGCACTCCGGAGGTTTTTTTATGCCCGCCGGTTAAACCATGCCCCTCCCGCGCCGGTCCAACCCGCATTGGACAACCAACCGGATATTACGTCATGAAAAAAGCACTTTTTGCGATAGTTACGGCCGCCCTCCTGATCGGGGGCTGCACCTCCCAGCGACCCACCACCAGCGACCGCTACGACCGGCGCGACGACTACGAGTACGGACGGAATGACCGCTACGACCGCGACCGGGACCGCGACGACTACGAAATGCGGGAGACCGGCCTCGAACGACGGCTCCAGCGCTGGGAGAACGAACTGGACCTGAGCAACCGCCAGAAACGCCAGATCCGCGACATCCAGGAACGCTACGAACAACGGGGCCTGACCCGCGAAGAACGGAACGACCGGTATGCCTACCGGAAAATCCAGCAGCAGAAACGGCAGGAACTGCTCTCGGTGCTGACCCCCGCCCAGCGCGACCGGCTCAGCCAGCTCGAACAGCGCAACCGCGGCTACAACGACCGCCGGGGTTAATCCACACCAGAAAGGCGCCGTTCGGCGCCTTTTTCTTTTTCCGGGAATTCGATACCTTCCCCACTTCAACCGGTTCCCGTCATGACCTCCTTCCGAACCTTCCTCTGCCTGCTCCTTCTCACCGGCTTCCTGCCCCACTCTCCTGGTTTCCCAACGCCCCCTCACCGCAAAACCACCGTGGCCATCCGGGGCGAACAGTTTTTCATCAATGGCCGGCCGACCTTCCGGGGCCGGAACCGGAACGGAAACCGGATCGAAGGGCTGCTGCCGAACGCCCGCATGGTGCAGGGCATCTTCGACGACCGGAACTCCGACACCCGTGCCAGATGGGCTTACCCCGATACCCGGACCTAGGACCCCGACCGGAACACGCGCGAGTTCGTCGAGGCCATGCCGGTCTGGAACCGGCACGGCCTCTTGGCGGTTACGCTGAACCTCCAGGGCGGCAGCCCGGAGGGGTATTCCCAAAGCCAGCCCTGGATCAACTCGGCCTTCAACCCCGACGGAACCTGGCACCCGGCCTATTTCAACCGCCTAAGGAAAATTCTCGATAAAGCCGACGAACTGGGCATGGTGGTGATTCTCGGTCTGTTCTATTTCGGACAGGATCAATTTCTAAAGGACGAAGCCGCCGTGGTCCGGGCGGTGGACGGTACGGCGGAGTGGCTGTTGAACGAGGGATACCGCCACGTGCTGATCGAAATCAACAACGAGTGCGACATCCGCTACGACCACCCGATTCTGCAACCCGCCCGGGTCCACGAACTGATCCGGCGGGTGAAGGATAAGAAACGAAAGGGCGGCCGGCTGCTGGTCGGCACCAGTTTCAGCGGGGGCAAACTGCCGACGGAAAAGGTGGTTCGCGAATCGGATTTTCTGCTCCTTCACGGCAACGGGGTGTCGGACCCCGCCCGCATCGGGGAGATGGTCCGGCAAAGCCGCGCCCTCCCCGGCTACCGGCCGATGCCGATTGTTTTCAACGAAGACGATCACTTCGACTTCGACCAACCCGTCAACAATTTTCGGGCGGCCACGGCGGCCTATGCTTCCTGGGGCTTTTTCGATTACCGGATGAAGAATGAAGGCTTTGACGAGGGTTACCAGTCGGTGCCGGTCAACTGGCAGATCAGCTCGGCCCGCAAAAAGGGCTTTTTCGACACCCTGAAGGAAATCACCGGCGGTCTGCCCTGACCGGCGCCCTTCAGTGTTTCGTCAGGTATTCCTGGGGTGACTTGCCGAATTCCTTTTTGAAGCACCGGCTGAAGTAGGCCGGATCGTTGAAGCCCACCTTCCAGGCCACTTCCGAGACGTTGTATTGCCGGCTTTCGAGCAGTTGAAGGGCGCATTTCAGCCGTACCTGCCGGATAAATTCCGTCCCCGACAGATTCACCAGACTTTTCAGCTTCCGGTAAAACTGCATCCGGCTCATGTTCATGGCGTCTTCGAGCTGCTCGGCATCGAAATGCGGGTCGTCGAGGTGGGCTTCGATGATCTGGATGGTTTTTTTGATGAACTGCTCCTCCTTCGGCGGCAGGCTGAGGGCTTCGGAACCGGTCAGCAGCCTCTTGCCGAATTTCTCCCGCAGCGCCTGCCGGTTCAGGATCAGCCCCTTCACCCTGGCTTCGAGGAGGGACAGATTGAACGGCTTCGTCACGTAGTCGTCGATGCCGGTATCGAACGCATTGAGCTGGCTCTGGCTGCTCGACCGCGACGTCAGCAGCAGGAAGGGAATATGGCTGGTTTTTTCGTCGGCCTTCAGCGTGCGGCACAGTTCGGCGCCGTCCATCTCGGGCATCAGCCAGTCGGAGATGACCAGATCCGGAACGTGTTTGCGCGCCTGCACCTGGGCCTGCCGACCGTCGGAAGCCGTCAGGACGTGGTAAGTGGAGGAAAACTGTTCCTTCAGGTAGTTCCGGAGTTCCTCGTTGTCCTCGACGATCAACAGCAGCGGCAGGGATTTGGCCGGATGCACCGCCAGCCGCTCCTCGACGATCACCGGCAGCAGGGGCGGGCCGTTTTCGGCGACGGGTTCGGCGGCAAACGAAAGCCATTCTTCCGGGAAGGCCTGCTCGTCCAGAGGCAGCGTGACCTGAAAGGTGGTTCCGGCCTTTTCGGTGCTTTCCACCTCGATCCGGCCCCGGTGCAGTTCGACCAGCTCGCGGGTCAGGGCCAGTCCGATGCCGCTGCCCGATTTCTTCTGGGTGTCGTGCCCGTTCACCTGGTAGAACCGTTCGAAAATGTGGCTCAGGTTTTCCGGCGAAATGCCGACGCCGGTGTCCTGAACGGTGATCGTCAGCGTATTGGCGGAGGGCGCGGCCGTTACCAGCAGCGTGACCCGGACCTCGCCCCCCTCCGGTGTGAACTTCAGGGCATTGGACAGCAGGTTGTACAGAATCTTCTCGACAATATCGGGGTCGAAGAACCCATCGAAGGCGTCATAGTTACTCTTGAACTGCAGCGCCACGCGTTTCTTTTCGGCCAGTTCCTCGAAATACCGGACGATCCTTTCCACAAACGGCACCACGTCGTTGCGCGATATATCCGGAATCAGGCTCCGGCTTTCGAGCTTCGACAGGTCGAGGAGCTGGTTGACGAGCCGGAGCAGCCGCTGGCCGTTGCGCTGGATGGTCAGGAGCTGGCGCTGGATGTGTTCCTCGAAACTGCGTTCGGCCACCAGTTTTTCGAGGGGCGTCAGGATCAGGGTCAGGGGCGTCCGGAACTCATGGGAGATGTTCGTGAAGAAGCTGGTTTTGGCGTCGTCCAGCGCCTTGATATTCTCGGCTTCGATCTGCTTGATGCGGATGTCGGCTTTCAGCCGTTCGCGAATCAGGATCACTCGGCGCAGGGCGTACAGCAGGCCCAGAAAGACCATCCCGTAGAGCGAATAGGCCCACCACGTCCGGTACCAGGGAGGCAGAACCTCGATGACCACTGAAACCGGGCGGCTCCAGTCGCTGTTGCCGACGGCGGATTTGACCAGAAACGTATACGTTCCTTCCCGCAGGTTGGTATAGGTGGCCGACCGCTGCCGGCCCACGTAGTTCCAGTCCGGCTCGAACCCGTCCAGCTTGAAGGCATACCGGATGTTGCGGTTATAGAGGTAGGAAATCCCGGTAAACTCCAGCGTAAATACCGACTGGCTGGCCCTGAACACCAGTTTGCGGGCATCGGTCATGTCGACGCGGGAGGGGGCATCCTCGTCGGAGGGGTTGACCGGCCGGTTGAACAGCTTCAGGTCCGACAGGTAGACCCGGGGTGGGGCGGCTTTCTGCCGTACCCGTTCCGGCCGGAACACCACCAGCCCCTGCATGTTGCCGAAGGCCAGTTCACCGTTGGGCAGGTCCGTGGACGCCCGGGGTAGAAACTCCCGGCCCACCAGCCCGTCGCTGGGGTAGTAATTCTCGACCGAGCCCGTCCGCGGGTCGTACCAGGAAATCCCGCCGTTGGACGACAGCCAGAGGTTTTGCCGCCGGTCCTCGCGGATGCCGGAAATGAAGTTGTTCGACAAGCCGTTCTTGGTGGTGATGCGGACGAAAGCATCCGTCCGCCGGTCGTACCGGTTCAGGCCGGCGCCGTTCGTGCCGATCCAGAGCCGCCGGAGGCCGTCCTCATACAGACAGGTGATGCTGTTGCCGCCGAGGCTGCCCCGTCGCCCGTCGGCGGAATAATACCGGACCGCTCCCGACCGGCGGTTCCAGCGCAGCAGGCCCGAGTTGTAGGTGCCGATCCAGAGGTTGCCGGACGCGTCTTCCAGAAATTCGTTGAAATCGAAGCGTTCGTGTGCTTTCCGCAGGGGGCTGATGTCGACGGCTTCGACCCGGTGGGTTTTCTCATCGAACAGGTAAAGTTCCTTTTCGTGCGTACAGACCCACACCCGGCCGTCGCGGGCGCGGGCGAACCCTTTGACGGACTTGCTGATGCCCAGGTTGGTAAACGGATAAAACCGTTGCCGGGCCGCATCGTAAAAAACGAAGCCGCTCGTCCAGGCGCTGATGAGGAGGTTGCCGGCCGGGGTGGAAAACAGGGCGCTGATGTCGTCGGAGCCGAGCGGGCTGTTGCGGGTCGTGAAGTGTTCGAACCGTTTGCGGTCGGCGGAGAGATGGGTCAGTCCCTTGTTCGAGCCGACCCAGAGGTCACCGTGGCGGTCGTGGGCCACGGCCGTCACCTTGGCGGTCAGAAGGCTCTGCGGGTTGCGGGGCTGGTGGCCGATCGATACGAACTTCTCCGACTCGGCCCGCAGGATGTTGACGCCCCCCTGCCAGGTGCCGATCCAGAGATTTCCTTCCGAGTCACGCAGTGCTTTTTTGAGGGCGTGGGTGCTGAGGCTCTTCTCGTTGTCGATGTCCGGCAGGTTCAGTTCGGGGGTGCGGATCTCCCCTTTCGGATACAGCAGTGCCCCGAAGTCGGTGATGACCCAGAGGTTTCCGGGCCGGTCCTCCACCACGTCGGTGATGATGTTCATCGTTTCGTAAACGCCCGGCCGGTAGAACACGCGGGAAAAGGTCCCCCCGGCGGGTTCGAACCGGAACAGGCCCTGGCCGGACGTCCCGACCCAGAACCGGCCGAAGCGGTCTTCCTGCAGAATGCTGATGCCCCGGTGCTGCTCGACGACATCTTTCTGAAACGGAATGGCATAGACGGTCAGCCGGTGGTCCCGAAAGGCAAGGGCCAGCAGTTTACCGCTTCCCGTACCGATCCAGAGCCGCCCGGCGGTATCCCGGTAAAGCGCCATGACGGACGGCCCGATTTCGGCCCGGTTCACCGGGTGGACCTGCCGCCTGACGTAATCATAATAGAACAACCCGTCCTCCGAGGTGCCGAACCACAGTTTGCCGTCGGCTTCGGCAAAACAGGAAATACTGATCTGAGCGATGTTGCGGCCACCGGCCGCTACCCGGAAATGCTCGAAGGTTTCTCCGTCCTCCCGCAGCCGGCAAAGGCCGCCCTTTCGCGGCCCGGCCCAGATGGCGCCGTTCCGGTCCGCAAAAACGGTGGCGATGTCGTTGCCGGAGAGCGTCCGGGGCTGGTCGGGCTGCTGCCGGAAGACCTTGAACGAATAGCCGTCGTAGCGGTTCAGACCGTCGGCGGTCGCCATCCAGATAAAGCCCTTTTTATCCTGTACCAGCTCCCAGACCGTACTCTGTGACAGCCCGTCCGACGGGGTCAGGTGCTCGAAGGAAACCTGCGCCCGAACGGAGAGGCAGGCGGTGAGCAGGACGGCAACCAGGATCGATACCGATTTGAGCATACGAAGTGCGCGTCTGACGGCAGGGTACCTATGACAGAATAGGACAAAATTTCCTTTTCAAGTTACCATTTTTATCCTGCTAAAAACAACCATTTATCCCTCATTAAATTATGAATCGATTTTACCCTTACCGGAGATTTTCTCTTGTGGTAACGATCATTTTGCTGACGATCAGCAGTGTTTTCGCCCAGACCCGAACGGTTCGGGGCCGGGTGATCGACGAAAAGACCAACACGCCCCTGCCGGGCGCGAACGTCATGATTGCCGGCACCACGCAGGGAACCACGGCCGACGCCAACGGTAATTTCACCCTTTCCGTGCCGACGACCGCCCGCCAGCTGGTGGTATCGTTTGTGGGTTACGTCCGCCGGGAAATCGCCCTCACCAACGCCGGGGAGTATGCGATCTCGCTGGCTTCGGACGAAAAGACGCTCCAGGACGTGGTGGTGATCGGTTACGGGTCGCGGGAACGTAAGGACGTGACCGGGGCCATCTCGAACATCAAGGCCGATGAAATTGCCAAAAGCGTCAACGTGGCGCCCGAACTGGCCCTGCAGGGCCGTCTGACCGGCGTCCAGGTCACGCAGAACAGCGGAAACCCCAACTCCCGCCCGACGGTGCGCATCCGGGGTGTCGGGACGTTCGGGAACGCCGAGCCGCTCTACGTCATCGACGGGATTCCCCTTCAGGAATACGGGAACGGCACGGAGTCCGGCCTGGTGGGCGACATCCGGGGGAACGTCAACATCCTGACCATGCTCAACCCCGGCGACATCGAGTCCGTGTCGGTACTGAAGGATGCCGCAGCTTCGGCGGTTTACGGGGTTCGGGCGGCCCACGGCGTCATTCTGATCACGACCAAGCGCGGCCGGGCCGGCAAACCCCGGGTGGAGGTGAACGCCTTCCGGGGCGTGCAGAACCTGCCGAAGACCTACGATATGCTGAACGTACAGCAGCTGACGGCGCTGACGCAGGAAGCCTACAAGAACAACCCGAACGAGGCTAAAAACCTGCCCGCCGAATTCGACCCCTCCAAGCCGCAGTACCTCGGCGGCCGCCCCACGGTGGACTGGCAGACGCCGGGAATCAACAAAAACGCGGTCCTGGAAGACTACAGCGTCCGGGTGTCGGGCGGCAGTGAAAATACCAACTATTACGTTTCCGGCGGCTTCTCACGCACCGAGGGCGTCACCGTGCAGAACAACCTGAAGCGGTACAGCCTGGCCGCCAGCGTCAACAGCACCATTTCGAAGTATCTGTCGACCGGCGTCAATTACCGGGTCGGGCTGGTGCAGGCGCTCGACAACTTCCGTACCGACCTCGGCTACCTGGCCGGCACCACCCCCTGGCAGCCGATCTACGACCCCAACGGCCCCTACGGGTTCGCCCCGGCCTACCGGGTGACGTTCAAGCAGAACCCCAAGTTCGTGCCGACCGATCTGACCTCCGGGGCCGCCTATGACATCGACCAGCAGGCGCCACTCTGGGGGCCGGAAACCAACGCCAACCCCTACGCCTGGCAGCAGATCGGCCGCACCGACTACACGCTGGTGAACAACATCGGCTCGGCCTTCGTCCAGCTCGAACCCCTGCCGGGCCTGCGGTTCAAGGGAACGCTGGGAGTCAACTGGTTCTATAACCGCCGGAACGAATTCCACCACTTCGACGAATACCTGTTTTCGCAGACGCCCGGCAACCCCTACGCGGGTAACGACGGCACCTCCAAAGGCAGCTACGGCGAGCGCCATGCCCGCAACCTGAACCTGGTGAAGGAATTCAGCGTCAACTTCGTCCGGGCGTTCGGCGATCACCGGCTCGACCTGCTGGTCAACGCCAGCGAACAGCGCAACACCTACGAATTCATCAGCGGCAGCACCGGCCAGCTCACCTCGGCCGAACCGGATTTCCGCACCCAGATCGGGGGTCCGATCCAGTACGTCAGTGCCGGAACCATCAAGGACCGCGAAGCCCTGATCGGCTATCTCGGGCGGGTCAGTTACAACTACGCCGGGCGGTATTACATCGACGCCACCCTGCGCCGGGACGGCAGCTCGAAGTTTGCCCCGGGCTACAAATGGGGCACTTTCCCGGGGGTGGCCGTGGCCTGGCGGGTCAGCGGGGAGAAGTTCATGCAGAGCGTGGCGGTGATCAACGACCTGAAGCTGCGGGCCGGCTGGGGGCGGCTGGGTAACGATAAAACGCGGGCTTTCGCCTACCTGTCGTCCGTATCCACCTCGCCCGACTACGCCTTCGGTTCCGGCAACGGCAACGGGGTCGGCAGCGTCCGCTTCGGGGCCAGCCTGCCCGACTTTCCGAACGTGAACCTGTCGTGGGAAACCGCCGAATCCTTCAACGTCGGGGTGGACGCCACCCTGCTTCGGTCCATCACGATTACCATGGAATACTACAACAAGCTGACGAAGGGCATCCTGCAGTCGACGGCCATTCCGTCGAGCGTGGGGAACCAGAATGACCCGATCATCAACATCGCTTCGGTGCGGAACAGCGGGGTCGAACTGGCGCTCGGTTACAACAAGCAGTTCGGGGCGGTGGGCTTCAATGCGTCGGCCAACCTGACGACCGTGAAGAACAATGTGGTGAGCGTCTTCAAAGACCAGCCGTTCGGCGGGGAGGGCGGCCGCATCGAAGTGGGCTACCCCCTCTCCTACCTCTGGGGATACAAGGTCGGGGGCGTGTTCCAGACCCAGGCCGAAATCGACCAGTGGAAAGGCAAATACAAGGACGAGAACAACAACAATAACTTCGCCCCCGGCGACATGTATTTCCAGGACGTATACGGTAACCCGAAAGAAGCCGGCGAACGCATCAACGCCAGCCCGGACAACATCGTGAACTCCAACGACCGAACGTTCATCGGCAAAACCATCCCGGGCTACTTCTACGGCCTGAACCTCGGCGCCAACTGGAAGGGCTTCGACCTCTCGGTCTTCTTCCAGGGCATCGGCGACGTGCAGAAATACAACTCGGCCCGCGCGGGCGGGGAGAGCATGGCCGGCCCCGGCAACAACTACTGGACCTCGACGCTCAACCGCTGGACCGGCCCCGGCACCTCGACCACCATGCCGCGAGCCGTCCGGAGCGACCCGGCCCAGAACAACCGCTTCTCGGACCGCTTCGTGGAAGACGCCGGTTTTGCGCGCCTGAAGAACCTCCAGATCGGCTACACGCTGCCGAAATCGTTCGCGCGGAGACTGGGCGGTCTGGAAAACGGCCGCATCTACCTCAGCGGCACCAACCTGCTGACGCTGACGAACTGGACCGGCCTCGACCCCGAAAACGACGCCATTCCGCCCGCCCGTTCGCTTGTTGCCGGTATCAATCTATCCTTCTGATTCACCCGTATGAAAAGCCTTAAATCCCTCACCGCATCGGTCACCATCGCCCTGCTCGGAGTGTCGTATGCCTGCAACGAAAAGAGCATCGACCTCCAGCCGCTGAGCGTCACGGAAGCCGCCTACTTCAAGGAAGAGATCGATTTCGAACGCTCGATTCTGGCCGTCTATGCCAAGCTGACGGACTTCTATTATTTCAATGCCAACAACCCGATTCACGGCGTATGGCAGCTCCCGGGCGACGACATCACGACCACCGGCACCGAGGCCTTTGAAATTTTCGGAACCCTGCAGCCGGCCAACGGGAAGCTGAACTATTACTACAAAACGTCGTATCAGCTCATCAACCGGGCCAACACCAGCCTTCAGAAAATCGCGGAGGTGGGGCCGGGCGTGTACAAAACGGCCAATCTGAAGAACTACCACCAGGGCGAAGCCCTGTTTCTGCGGGGATTGATGTATTTCAACCTGGCGAACTTCTTCGGCACCGCCCCGCTCATCACCGAGCGCATCCAGAGCACGGAGCAGATTACGCAGCCCAACTCGAAGGAAGGCGACCTCCTCGACCAGGCCATCAAGGACTTCACCGAAGCCGCCGGGCTGCTGCCCCCGAAATGGGAAGACGCCAACCGGGGCCGGGCCACGGCCAACTCGGCCAACGGGATGCTCGGCAAGGCCCTGGTGTTCCGGGCGACGATCAAAAACCAGGCGGCAGACTACACGGCGGCCATCGCGGCCTTCAACAAGATCACGGGGGCGTCGCTGGTGCCGGATTTCGGCCAGAACTTCGACGTCGCCACCGAGAACAACGCCGAATCGCTGTTCGAGTTTCAGGCCACCCAGCCCGGTTTCGACAACGTCTGGCTTTCGAACGACTTCAACAACGACGTCGGCTCGACCTCGGCCTACTGGGGCTGGTACGAAAACCACTACAGCCTGTTCGGGGCCGCGCCCTATCTGGCGACCAAAAAACTCCAGGCGGCTTTCGACCCGAAGGACCCCCGGTATAAACTGACGATGGACTCGACGCGGGCGGTGAAGAAATACGTGCTGAAAGACCAGAAAACCCAGTCGGGCGTGGGGTCGCTCAACAACGCCCGGATTCTGCGCTATGCCGACGTGCTGCTGCTGAAGGCCGAGGCCGTTCTGCAATCGGGCGGATCGACGGCCGAGGCCGTCGGGCTGATCAACCAGGTCCGGAGCCGGGCCCGGAAGATGGTGGCAAACGGAACCGTCCCGGCCGATTACGCTACCTCGGAAACCGACAAAAACCGGATCTTCAACTGGATCATGAACGAACGGTTTCTGGAACTGGCCGGGGAGGAAGGCCACCGCTGGTTCGACCTGCGCCGGTGGCACATCGGCGGCAAGATCAACCTGACCGGTTTCAATTTCAGCTCCGACCGCAACGACGTGTCGATCTCGGTTCCGAAAAACCTCTATTACCCCATTCCGAACAACGAAATCGACCTGAACCCGAACATCCGGCAGAACGCCGGCTATTGAGATGACGCCTGGCCCCCGGTGGTGAGCCGGGGGCCAAATCCCTCCCGAACGCCCCGATTTGCAATATTTATCCAAGTTTTTGCACAAATCGTCCAACTGGTTCCGTCGCCTTCCGGCTACCTTAGCCCCTGCCAACCGACCATGTTTTTGACCCGAATCATCCGGAAGTATCGTCACAAGATGCAGGATCAGGTCAGCCCGGGCCGTTACGACCGGACCTACCTTTTCGAGATTTTGCTGCTGCTGCTTCTGGTTCTCATGGTCATTTTCGGTATCGGCTGGATGTAAGGTCACCCAAACCGACGAAATCATGATAGGCAGTCCTGTCAAAAACGGAAGTTTCCTGCAAATCGACGAATCCGGCAAAACCCCGAAATTTCTACAGATCGTCAACGGCGTCATCTCCGGTATCGAAACCGGCGTTTTCAAACCCGGTGACCGCCTTCCGTCCATCAACGAAACCAGCGCCGAATATTACCTGGCCCGGGCCACCGTCGAGAAAGCCTACGGCAGCCTGCTGAAAAGCGGCCACATCACTTCCCTCTACCGGAAAGGATTTTTCGTCGCCGACGGCAAAGCCCTCAAACGGGTGCTGTTTCTGGTCGGGCGGATCAACGACAGCAGCCATGTCCTCTTCAATGCCCTGAGCGACGCACTGGGCCGGAACTACCGGATCGATATGTTCGCCTACGAATACCGGAAGGAATTCTTCTGCGATATTCTGGATAACCAGGCCGGGAAATACCATTACTACGTCGTGATGCCCCACCACCTGGGTGAGTCCGACGACCTTCGTAACACCCTGCGGAAAATCCCGAACGAGCGGCTTTTTCTGCTGGAGGAAGGGCCCTCGCCGATTTCCCGGAACTGCTCCTCGGTGGGCTACGGCTGCGGACGGCAGTTCCGGGACCTGCTGGAACAGAATGCGGGCCTCTTCGGAAAATACCGGAAACTGAACTTCGTCACCACCGACCGGGAATACATTCCCGCCGACTGGTACAGCGCCTTCCTCAACTTCACGAACGCCTTCGGCCCGGAAGGGCGCATTCTGGACGGTATGGACGAAGCCCCCCTCGAACCGGGCAACGCCTACCTCCTGTTCGACGACGAGGACCTGGTCGAGACCATCCGGACCCTCGACCGCCGGGGGCTGAAGCCGGGCCGGGACATCGGACTGCTTTCCTTCAACGACGCCGGTTACAAGGCCCTGCTGGCAGGCGGCATTTCCGTGATCCGGACGGACTTCTCCGCCCTCGCCCGGCAACTGAGCGACCTCATCGCGTCGGGCAAACGCCGGCACGTCCGCATCCCGCTCCAGTTCATTCACCGCCCCTCCCTCTGACCTTTCGTTATCCCCATTTCGGTTGTCATCCCTATGCTTATATACAACCAAATGCATTTATCAAGCCCAGTCTTTCTTCGCTACGATGCTTTTGTCATTCCGACGCAGGGGGACCCTCCTGCTGGTCCGAATCCGTCATTTCGGAGCCGCAAAAGTCCCTTATGGCGCTTTCCCCAACCGTCAGTGGGCCGCTTGCGCATTCGGGCAGACTCTCCGGACCGCCCCCGGCTGAACCACCACCCCCCGGCCCCCTCCTTAGCAAGGAGGGGGGGCTTCGCAGAACCTGAAAATGGCGGAGCACTCCCCCTCCTTTCTAAGGAGGGGGCCGGGGGGTGGTCCTGACGAGACAAGGAGTTTTCCCTATAAACCTCCGGGTCCAGGATCCCTCGTTCCTCGGGATGACAAAAGCAATGTGATGACAAAAGCGTCGGAAGGATAAAACCAGCAACTCCCCACAACTCCCGAACCCCTCAACCCCAAACTCCTGACATGAAGCGCCTACTCCTCCTTGCCTGTATCGGTTCCATCTCCTGGATGCTGGGGAGCGAGCCGACCGGCGGCCGGCTCTTCCGGCGGCTGCCGTCGTCCCGGACCGGAATCGGGTTCAGCAACCGGATTCAGGAGTCCGACACGTTCAATATCCTGCGGTTCGAATACCTGTATAACGGCGGGGGCGTCGGTATCGGGGATTTCAATAACGACGGCCGGCAGGACGTCTACTTTTCAGGCAATCAGGTGTCGGGGCGGCTGTATCTGAACCGGGGCGGGATGCAGTTCGAGGACGTCACCGAACCGGCAGGCCTGAAAACCGACGTCTGGTGTACCGGGGTGACCGTGGTTGACCTCAATCAGGACGGCTTTCAGGATCTATACGTCAGCGTGGCCGGTTTCGGCTCCGACACTTCCCGGCGGGCCAACCGCCTGTTCATCAACGAAACCCGTACTCCGGGCGCGCCGGTCCGGTTCCGGGAAATGGCGCGGGAATACGGGCTGGACGATCAGGGATACAGCACCCAGACCGCCTTTTTCGATTACGATCACGACGGCGACCTCGACGCCTACGTCCTGACCAACGCCCTCGACCGCCAGAACCGCAACGCCCTCCGGCCCAAACGGCTGAACGGCGAAGCGCCCTCCACCGACCGGCTCTACCGCAACGACGGCCCCCGGGACCATCCCCGCTTCACCGACGTTTCGCGTCAGGCCGGGATCACCATCGAGGGTTACGGCCTGGGGCTGGCCATCAGCGACCTGAACGGCGACGGCTGGGAGGACGTCTATTGCGCCAATGATTTCCTGTCGAACGACCTCGTCTGGATCAATAACCGGAACGGCACTTTCACCAACCGGGCGGCCGACTACCTCCGCCACCAGACTCACAACGGCATGGGTGTCGACATCGCCGACGTCAACAACGACCGCCTGCCCGACATCATGGTGGTGGACATGCTCCCCCACACCAACGAACGGCAGAAAATGATGCTGCCGGGCTATAATTACGACCGTTTCCGGATGGACCTCCAGATGGGCTACCAGCCGCAATACATGCGAAACACGCTTCAGTTAAACCGGGGAGCCGGACCGGACGAACCGGTCGGCGGGCACCGCCCGGCGCGGTTCTCGGAGATCGGCCAACTGGCCGGGGTCGACAAAACCGACTGGAGCTGGGCGCCCCTGTTCGCCGACTTCGACAACGACGGCTTTCGTGACCTGCTGATCACCAACGGCTACCGCCGGGACGTCACCAACCTCGACTTCACGGCCTATCTGGCCGACCTCGGTGCGGGCGGTTTCGGCGATACGCAGGAAAAACAACTGAAAGCCGCCCGCCGGCTCCGGGAACTGCCGGAGGTAAAGCTGACGAATTTCTGCTTCCGCAACCGGGGCGACCTGACGTTCGAGGACGTTTCCGCCCGCTGGGGCTTCGATGCGCCCGGGTATTCTAACGGGGCCGCCTATGCCGACCTCGACAACGACGGCGACCTCGATATCCTCATCAACCGGATCGACGACGAAGCCCTGGTCTACGAAAACACGCTGAATGAAACCGGTACCGGAAAGCCGGAAGAAAAAGCCGCCTGCAACCACTGGCTTCGGGTGGCCCTCGACCGGAAGCCTGCCCAGGGCACGAAGGTACTGGTCTATACCGGCCGGGAGGTGCAATCGGCAGAATTGAACCCGACGCGGGGGTATGTTTCCTCGGTGGAGCCGGTTCTCCATTTCGGATTAGGAAAGACCGCGCTGGTGGATTCGGTGGAGATTGACTGGAATACCGGCCAAAGGCAGGTGCTGCGCCGGGTGCCGGCCGATCAGCTTTTGACCGTTGCCTTCCGCCCGGAAGGTTTCTCCCGGCCCGAATCCTCCAGTGCCCTGACGGCTTTTCAGGAACTGGACCCGGTAGAAACCGGGCTGGCCTATACGCATGTCGAAAGCGAATTCAACGACTTTGCCCGCACGCCCCTCCTCCCCCACAAGCATTCGCAGAACGGGCCTTCCCTGGCCGTGGGAGACGCCGACGGCAACGGGCTGGAGGACCTGTACGTCGGGGCCGATTTCGGTCGGCCGGGGGTTTTGTTCCTCCAGCAGCCTGACGGTCGGTTTACCCGGAAAGAAATTCCGAAAAACGCGGATCAGGAAGATACCGGGGCGCTGTTCCTCGACACCGACCGGGACGGAGATGCCGACCTGTACGTGGTCAGTGGCGGAAGCCATGCCGACGGCCTTTCACCGGCTTACCGGGACCGGCTGTACCGCAACGACGGCCGGGGAAATTTCCGGCCGGACGAAACCGCCCTCCCCCGCATCGGGATCAGCGGCTCGTGCGTGGTTGCGGCCGATTTCGACCGCGACGGCGACCTCGATCTGTTTCGGGGCAGCCGCCTGGAACCGGGGCGCTACCCCATGCCGGTATCGAGCCTGCTGCTGCGGAACGACGGCGGGCATTTCACCGACGTAACCGCCCAACTGGCCCCCGGCCTTCAAAAAATCGGCCTGGTCACCTCCGCCGTCTGGACCGATACCGACCGGGACGGCTGGCCCGACCTCGCCCTCACCGGCGAATGGATGCCCCTCATAATCCTCAAAAACGCAAAAGGCCAACAATTCAATCATTCAGCAATTCAATCATTCAACCATTCTCCCGGCCCCGGCTGGTGGAACACCCTGATCGCCTGCGACTTCGACCACGACGGCGACGCGGACCTGATGGCCGGCAACCGGGGGCTGAACACCCGCTACCGGCCCACGCCCGAACGGCCCATCGAGGTGTATGCCGCCGACTTCGACAATAACGGCCGGCTGGACCCGATCCTGACCCATTACAACGGAGCCCGGAAATTCCTGACCCCGGCCCGCGACCTGCTGATGTTCCAGATTCCGTCCATGAAGCGACGGTTCCCGGATTTCGCGTCCTACGCCAAAGCCGGTTTTGCGGAGTCATTCACGGCGGAGGAAATCCGGTCGGCCTACCATACGAGCGCCACCGAGTTCCGGAGTATGTACTTTGAAAATGCCGGCAGCGGCCGGTTCAACGCCCGGCCGCTGCCGATGGAAGCCCAGTTCTCGACGGTGCAGGGCATTCTGGTGCGGGATTTCAACCAGGACGGCCACCCGGACGCCCTGCTCACCGGAAATTCCTATGCGACGGAAACCATCGGGGGCTGGCCCGATGCTTCGTGCGGCACGCTGCTGCTGGGCGACGGCCGGGGCGGGTTCCGGCCCGAACCGAATTCCGGCCTTCACGCCGACCGCGACGCCAAAGGCTCCGTCCTTCTGCACAGGAAGCACGGTTCTGCGCTGCTGGTGGTCGCCAACACCGGCGGGCCGCTGGAAACCTACCGGATCACGCCCAGATACCGTCCCATCCAGTAGGGAAGCAGCCAGATGTCGCCCGCGCTGTGTTCGGAGGTTCCGTTGCCGCCCTTGCGGTCGAGGCTGAACATGTTGGCGTTGTGCCGCTGGACCGGCCGCTCGTCGGGGGGCAGCACTTCCCGGGTGGTTTGTCGACGGAAATTGGGTTCGATCATCTCGATGTCTTTCCGGTGGCTGTTCATGATCGACCAGTCGATGAGGTCGAGGGGATGTTCCTTCAGGTACCAGACAGCTTCGTTCAGGTCGAAATTTCGGGTGCCGGTCAGGGCGGTGAAAATGTTCCAGGCCCCCTCCTTCTCCGGCCGCTCGGCTTCCCAGTGGTCGATAATGGCCTGCCGGTATTTCGCTTTCAGGGTATCGTTGAGGGCATAGCGGTACAGGCCCCAGTAGCCCACGAAATACATTTCGTCGTCGGAGTGATTCCAGCCGTCGGAGAGCATTTTGCTGTGGTCGTCAGCCTGGTCCGGCGCCCGTCCGATTTCCTTCATAGGCGTCATCAGGTTGTCCAGATACCCGTGTTTCTGCATCAGTTCGAGGGCCTTCTGCCGATATTTTTCCTTGCGGGTAAAGTGGTAGGCGGTTTGCAGCATCCCGATGATGTTGGACGAGTTCAGCTTCCGGTCGCCGACGGTTTTCGGGAACGAGTTGACGTAGGTCGGATTCCATTTGCCCCAGAGTGTCGGCTTACCGTCGTAGTCGATGAGATACAGGTCGTTGCGAACGATGTGGCTCATCAGGGTGTCGATGAGCATCACGGCCTGTTTCTTCAGCCGGGCGTCGTCGATCAGTTCGGCAATGGCCCCGAAGGCGAAGATGTGGCCGATGGCCTCATCGCTGGAGGTGGTGGCCTTCCAGTCCCAGTCCGGGTGTTTGGCGTGCTGCCAGCGCTCCGGGTCCGACAGTTCGGCGATGTGGCCGCTACGCTCGAACGAACGGGCCGGGAAACCGGGCACGGGGTTGATGGTATACAGGCGCTCCATGGCATCGAGCGACTCACGACAGTTCTGCAGGGCCTCAGGCTCTTTCGTCACCGCATACCGGAACACCTCGGCCGCCAGATACATGGACGTCCAGAGTCCGTCGTTGTCCGAATCGGCCAGAAAACCGGTGCCGAGATTTCCTTTCTCCATGCCGCTCAGCGATGCGTTGAAGCCGTTGCGGATGTGCCGCGAACGCACCTGCTCCTCATAAAACCGGGCCTTGTCCAGCAGCGTCATGGTTTTAAAACAGATTTCGCCCAAACCGGCTTTGGTCAGCACCAGCACCGAGCCCCGGCGACCCCGTGCCAGACCGACCACCTCGTTGGAAGGCAGCCAGCGTTCGCCGTTGAAATAGTCGAAGCCGCCGTCCGGCCTCCGGGCGAAAGCCCCCTGCGGGGAGCCGAACCAGAGCCGCCCGTCGACCTCCGCCACCGCCGTAATCTCGGTGGAGGGCAGTTTTTTCCGGACGGTACCGACCGGTTTTCGGTTCACCGCGTCGAACTCGATATATCCGTCCCGTGTGCCGACGATCACCTTCCGGCCCTGTTCAGCCAGGTCGAACGCCATGAAATCGGCCCCGTCGAACACCTTCGTCAACTGGTTGCCGGAGAGGGAGAACGTCGACAGGGAGCGCCGGCCCAGCACCCAGAACCGGTCGGTGCCCTCCTGCGCCCGGAGGGCGATCACCTCGTCGGCCGGGAGGCTGCCCTTCCAGAGCGTTTTCGAATCCCGGACTAGATGCAGGGCGCTTCCGTCGGAAATCAGGGTGCTGAAATCCCGGCCGCAGGCCATCCATTTCGCGTTAGGCAACTCATGACGGAAATACGGCTGCCCCGCCCAGGCATTGCTCAGGACGGCCTGCCGGTCAAGGTAAACCAGCTGCTGATCGTGGGTAGCCACGGCCCGCAGGTCCTTGTCCTTCATGAACCGGTAGCGGTTGTCGGGAACGACCATGCCGGGGTGCAGGAACTGGCCGCCCGTGGGATGAAAAAGTTCGCCGTCGGAACTCAGCAGGCTGATAACCCCGTTGCGGTCGCAGGCCAGCCCGGACAGGCTGACGTTGGGTTGATTCAGGTAGTATTTGACGCTGTAGTCCTGTACAAAGGGTTTGTCCTGATATACCGCCTGGGCGGAAAGCAGGTGGGTTTGGGCCAGCAGGACGACGGCCGTCATCCAACGATAACAGGTAGTAGCTATTCGCATGGTTCGTTCAGGTAAGTACGGAAAAACCGGTAGTTATTTGATTTGCCGCCGGCGTTCCATCAGTTCGCGCCAGGTGGTCAGGATGATGCCTTCGGACTGGAGGAAGGCTTTCAGGTCGGGGTCCATCATGGAGAGCATGTCGGCCAGCCGCGAGCCGCCCGACCCGCTGACGTACTGGAAGGTATCGTTCCGGTCGTTGCTGTGGACGATGAGCATGGCGACGCCCGGCTGCATTTTCCGGAGGGTCTCCTTGAATTTCTCCGTTTTGTATTTCCCCCAGGCTTCGAAGTTGTTGTCGGCATTCCGTGGTTTCCAGGAGCCGCTCATGGTGTGCAGGTCGTCGAGAACCGGCAGGCCGGCGTTCCAGATCTTTTCCCCGATGGCTTTCGTCTGCTTCAGGGGTTCCGGCACCGGAAGTTCCATGCCGTCCCGCCATTTGCCCTCGGCCTTCAGTTTGTCGATGACCGGCTGCACTTCGCATTCGATCAGCAGTTTGTTGTTGCCGCCGGGAAACATCACCGGAATGCCGTACTCGATCCCGACCTTGATGTATCGTTCCAGAAAAGCCGGGGTGGCAAACAGCGTCCCCATGTGCGAATCGAGGTGCGTGGGTTTGAGGCCCATCTTTATGGCCCGGTCCACCTGCGCCCGGATTTCGGTTTCGATTTCGTCGGGGCTGCCGTGTTTCACCACCTCCTCGACCGAGCGCCAGAGCGCCCCCTCGTTGTCGGTCAGGGTGGGAACCTGTTTGATGCCGGCCAGGGGAGCCCAGCGGTAGTCTCTCCATTCGGAGGTGAGCGTCAGGTGAATACCGGCGTCGACCGTCGGGTTTTTCAGGACGTAGTTGACGAAGCTGGCCGCCCAGGCGCAGGGCATCATGATGCTGGTGGAGGTTGCCACGCCCTGCTCGATGGATTTGATGGTACCCTGGTTGGCGGAGTAGAACATGCCGGCGTCGTCGACGTGGAAAATCACCACCTTCGCTCCTTTCGGCCAGCCCAGTTTCTCCGCATACGTCTGCTGCCCCCAGGCCGCCCCATTCACAAAACACACGAAAGCAATCAAACACAAAACTCTCATAACCAACAAGTTTTAAAGATTACAACCATTCATTCGAAACGACGAACCATCATTCAATCATTCAATTATTCAATCATTCCCATATACCTCCCCAGCCAGTAGGGGAACAGCCAGAAGACCGGTTCGCGCTCGATGTCGGGGTTGCCGTTGACGGCCGCCCAGGGGTTTTTGTCCCAGCGGACCACGGTGCGGATGCTGGCCGGCGGCAGTTCGCTGGTCTGCCATTCGTCCAGCACCGGCGAGCGCACGATCCGGATGTCCTCGCGTTTCGTGTGGTCGACGGTCCAGTTGATCAGGTCCAGGGGCGTGTCGACCAGAAATTCGATGGACGAGGCCAGTTCCACCTTTTTACCCGTCGCATAGCCGTACAGAAAATTGATCTGAGGGTTCCGGTCGCCCTTCCGGCGCTCCATCCAGTCGTCCATGTGTTTGATATAGCGTTTCCTGAGCGTCAGATCCTCTTCACAGCGAATCAGGATCGGATACACGTAGGATTGCAGCATGACGTCGAAGTAGATGAACCAGGCCGGGTTCTGCTCCGGAATGCGGTCCATGTTTTCCAGGTAATGTTCCTTTTCGATCAGCCGAAGGTATTCTTTCTGGTATTTTTCCTGACACGTCATGTAATACCCCAGCTTCAGGAAAGCCAGCAGTTCCATCGAGTTCTGGCTCCGGTCGGGCGCCCATTCGGGGTCGCGGTTGAGCCGGCCGGGCGACCAGACCGCCCAGCGCGTCGGTTTGCCGTCGATGTCCACCAGGTTGTAATCGTGCTTCATCAGGTAATCCAGAATCCGTGCGACGTGCTGCCGGATCACGGTCTTCTCCGCTTCGTCGGCCACCAGTTCATAGTAGAAATAATAGCCAAACATATGGCCGCATAATTCGTCGCTGCTCGTATCCCCCTTCCAGAGCCACTTCCCGTCCGCCGACTTGCGCCAGCGCACCTCCACCGGCTTGAAGCGGGGTTCCTTCACCAGCTCGTCGGCCAGTTCCCGGGTCGTGTAGGTCCGGTTGGCATCGTCGACGGTCTTCCAGTCGGCGGGTACGATGGTGCGGGCAAAAAAGCCGTCCGTTCCGGTCACTTCCTGGAGCAGTTTCAGAAACCGGAAGGCCTTGGCGGCCTTCTCCTTCGCATCCGGGCTCTTCGTGACGGCATAGCGGAGGGCTTCCATGGCGAGGTAGTTGCCGGTGTATTCCCCGTCGTTGTCGTCGTCGTCCGGTTCCCAGGTCGACAGGTCGCCCGGCGTCCGCAGGCGGCACTGGCCGGCAATCCAGGGCGTGCGGATGTGCCGTTTCATCAGCACATCGTAGAAATAATCCTGCTTCCGGGCCAGCGTCATCGGCCGTCGGCGGATGGCGCTCACTCCCTGGGGGGTGGCGATCCAAGCCGTTCCGTCGCGGTCGAAGGCGATGTCGTTTACCTGGTCGTCGAGCAGCCACCGCCGGCTGAACCGCAGCGAACGGCTGCCGTCGGGCCGAAACCGCACCACGCCCCCTTTGGTTCCGACCCACATGGTGCTGTCGGGCGCGCGTTCGACCGTGGTCACCTCGGCCGAGGGAAGGCCGTCTTTCGGTCTTAAAAACCGGACCGTCTTTCCTTCCTTCAGGATGGAAACGCCCCCGAGGGCACCCGCCCAGAGGTTACCTTCCGTGTCGAAAGCCACCCCTTTTACGTAGGCGCTCGGCAATTCGGTGGGGGCCACGATCCGGCGGGTCACGGCCTTTCCAATCTCATACAGGCCGACGTCCGACGCGATCCAGAAACTCCCCTTCGGCCCGGCCACGGCGGCCCGGACGGAACGGGCCAGGGTATCGGTTTTTTTCTGCCAGCCTCCGGGTCCGAGCAGCCAGAGGCCATGCGGTCCGAGGGCATACAGACCTTCCGGCGCCGGAGCCAGCACGGCGATGGGCGATGGCGGCCCGGTTTGCGGAACGACCGTGTTTCCTTCGGCGCGGTAAATCCCGTTCCAGGCACTCATCCAGACGGTTCCCCGGCGGTCGGTGGTTACGGAGAAGGCCGGGCCGCGGTCGGCTTCCGGCAGCACGGGAAGGAAGGCGGTTTCACCGGTTTTTTTTCGGTAGACGCCCGCTTCCGTAGCGATCCAGACCTGGCCGGCCCCGTCCACCGTGATGCTCCGTACCCCGACCGGCTTTCCATCCGGAAAAACCGGATACGGCTCATGATACTCCTGCAGAAAGTCCCTGTCCTTCCAGACGGTGCCGGCTTCCGGCCGGTCGTTCCGCGGCAGCGACTTGAAAAACAGAAACAGGATACCGAGGAGCAGCGTCAGTTTGAAAAGGCCGGAAAGGGTCATCGGTGCGTTCGGTCAGGGGCTGATACGCCCACAATACTCCCCGGTTCCCCGACCGGACTATCGGCAGCGGTAATTTTTCGTGAACGGCAGGCGGAAAGTTTAACACACCGGTAATAGTCCATTTGGCATCTTTGCCGGTATTAGATAGTGACTAACCGTATCCCTATGCGAACCGGACTTTTCCGTGATATAATTTATTGGTTTCTTCTCGTACCGGCCCTGCTGCCCGCCTACGCGCAGGAACACAAGTCCTATCCGCCCTCGGTCTATCCAGACCGCCTGGTGCTGGGGTACCAGGGCAACCCGGCCACCTCGCAATCCGTCAACTGGCGCACCGACTCCACCGTCACCGGGGCCGTCGGGGCCGTCGCTGAAGCCGACCCCTCGCCCGACTTCGTCAAAAAGGCGGCCACGGTTCCGGCCCAGACGCAGCGGGTGGTGCTGGACGGCCGGACGGTGCTGTACCATACGGTTCAGTTCAGCAACCTGAAACCCAATACCCAGTATGCCTACCGGGTCGGCGACGGCACCCACTGGACGGAGTGGTTCCATTTCACGACGGCCCAGGACAGCCCGGCTCCCTTCTCGTTCATCTATTTCGGCGATGCCCAGAACGACATCCGTTCCCTCTGGTCGCGGGCCATCCGGGGTGCCTATTCCAACCTGCCGAAAGCCAAGCTGATGATCCATGCCGGCGACCTGATCAACACCTCGAATACCGACTGGCAGTGGGCCGAATGGTTCGAAGCGGGCGGCTGGATCAACGGCATGATTCCGACCCTGGCCGCACCCGGCAACCACGAATACTTCAAACCGGAAAACGGCCCGCGCCGGGTGTCGATGCACTGGCGGCCGTCGTTCGTGCTGCCGGAAAACGGCCCCGAGAGGCTGAAGGAGACGGCTTATTATCTGGATTATCAGGGCGTGCGGTTCGTGGCGCTCGACTCCCAGGGAGCCCTGCTCGACTCGACGCTGCTGAAAACCCAGGCCGACTGGCTCGACCGGACCCTGGCCGACAATCCGAACCGCTGGACGGTGGTGGTGCATCACCATCCGATTTACTCCACGGCCAAAGGGCGCGACAATAAGGAATGGCGGGCGGCCATGGAGCCGCTTTACAAAAAGCACAAAGTCGACCTGGTGCTCCAGGGACACGATCACACGTATGCGCGCGGACTTAATATGCCGCTCGGAAAAAGCCGGAAATACCCCGACGGGCCGGTGTATGTGGTGTCGGTCAGCGGGCCGAAGATGTATGACCTCGGCCTCCAGGACTGGATGGACCGGGCGGCTTCCAATACCCAGCTGTACCAGATCATCTCCATCGACGGGAACCGGCTCTCCTACCAGTCGTTCACGGTGACGGGCGAACGCTACGACGCCTTCGAACTGACGAAGGACGGCCGGGGGCGGAATGTGCTGGCGGACACCTCTCCGGCCCTGGCACCCGAACGGCTCGACCTGCCGGCCGAGTACCGGAACCGGTATAAGGAGGCCGATCTGGAGGAATACAACCGGCGCTTCCGGGAGTACAAGGCCCGCAAGCAGGGAAAGTAAGCCGGACCGAAAAACATACTGCGCAAATTGAAGGTATATTTACGCAATTTGCGACGAAAGTTTACGGGAAATGATGTTACTTTAACTTTATAATCTTCGACCTGCGGAGAATTGGGAGACCGGGCGTGGCGGCAGGAGCGGAATTACCTTCAATAGCGGAAATCATCGGGCAATAGAACGGGAGTACAGGAATCAATACCGGAACAGGGTATACGCGGACTGCTTCGATTCAGTGGATTAGGATAATCGCTTTATTTTTTATCAGTATATAAAGTCAGTATTCCATACGTGCTTTTTCCAGAGGATCATTAATCTCCGTTTCCAATGAGCGCTCCTACCGTTGAAATTCTCCAGAAGGTAATTCAGGGTGACCAGAAGGCCTTTGCCGTTCTGTACAACCATTACCGCAAACCGGGGCTGAAGTTCTGCATCACGATCCTCAAGGACGAGGAAGAAGCCGAGAACATGCTCCACGAGGTCTTCATCAAGCTCTGGGAGCGCCGTAGCCAGATCAATCCGGAACTGAACTTCACCTCCTATCTCTTCACCTGCCTGCGGAACCTGGCGTTCGATAATCTGAAGAAAATCGAGAAAAGCCAGCACCTCCGCCAGCAGTACATGGAGCGCATGGAAGCCGCCCGCGAGGAGGAACTCGAAGAACAGGAGGCCAAAATCCGGCTGCTGAATACGGCCATCGACCTGTTGTCGGAAAAGCGGAAGCAGATTCTGATGCTGAACGTCGAGGAAGGCAAATCCTACCAGGAAATTGCCGAGATGATGCACATCTCCAAAAATACCGTCAAGAACCAACTGGTGAAGGCCAAACAGTTCCTGCGCGAAAAGGTCGACTTCGCCACCGTGGCTACCCTCATTTCCCTGTTTCTCCTGAATCGCTGACCCTTCCCTTCCGGCAAAAAATATTTTCCTGATCGATAGTCTTTTAGAAACCGGCCACCGTATCATAAGCAGATTCACAAACGAAGCTTACGATGCAACGGTCCCGCGCCGACTATTTGATTAACAAACTGATCAGCAATGAGCTGTCGAAGGCCGAACTGGACGAATTGCTGGAAGGTCTGGCCAACGACGACTCGCTGAAGGAGTATTCAGATATTCTGGAGCGTTATTTCCATTCGCTGATGGCGGAGGAAACGACCGACACCCCGGCCGACCCGGCCCCCTCCCCCGAAGCCGAACCCCTCCCCGAACGCCCCGGACTTTTCCGTCGTTTTTTTTCTGACTACGGCCGGCTGGCCGCCACGGTCGCCCTCGTGCTGGCGCTGGGAGCCGGCTGGTATGCGTTCATCGACCGGCCCGGCAACGCGCGGCTCACCGGCCGCATCTCCGCGACGACTCCCCACGACGCCTTTGCCCGGAAAGAGGCCGTTCCGCGCGGGAGCCGGAAGAACGTCCAACTGAGCGACGGCAGCAGGGTCCGGATCAATTCGGCGAGCCGCCTGAGTTTTCCGGAGCGTTTCGGCCGGAACGAACGGAAGCTGGCCCTGAACGGCGAGGCTTATTTCGACGTCAAACGCGACCCCGCCCGCCCGTTCACCATTGCCCTTGACGACCTGAAAGTGAAAGTGCTCGGCACCTCCTTCAACATCCGGTCCTATGCCGAAGACGACGAGATCGTGATCACGGTGCATTCCGGGAAGGTCAGCGTCGACATCGCGGGCCGGCCTGAATCGCCCGTCATCCTGACGAAAAACCAACAGCTCACCTTTCATAAAAAAACCGATCAGTATCAGATTACCAGCGTGGATGCCGGGCAGGAAAGCATCTGGGTCGACGGGGCGCTGCAATTCGGCAACACGCCCCTCGAACAGGTCGAACGGACCCTGGAACGGTGGTACAACGTCGAGGTCGTCATCCAGGATTCGACGATGTACGGGTCGTCCTTTACCGGAAAGCACCGGAACGAAAGCCTGCCGGCCATCCTAGAATCGCTCTGTTTTGCCATGAACGCCCGCTATGAGATCGACGGGCGGACCGTCACTATTTCGCGTTAACCCTAATTACCTTCATGAAACACTCAATCCAAAAACTATGAATGCGAACTCTATCGTCCAGCAGACCCTGAGGTGTCTTTTTGCAATGGCATTGCTGGTGGGGACGTGTTGCTCCGCTGCATCGGCGAAACAGCCGGAAAATGACCTGGAGAAGGTAAAAACCAGCTTCAGTCACGAGGAGGGATCGATCCTGAAAATCATGGACAAGATCACCCGGACTACCGGTTACACCTTCTTTTACGAGGATAACCTGAAGAATGACCTGTCCAGATCCATCCGCATTGAAAATGGCACAAATCTACAAAGCGTCTTAGCCAGCATCTCCCAACAGACGGCCCTCGAATTCCGGACCGTCAACAAAAACATCATTATCCGAAAAAAATCCGACGCCCTGACCGATCCGAACGACGCCCGGCAGAACCGTAAGGTATCCGGCCGGGTGACCTCGAACATCGACGGTACAGGGCTTCCGGGGGTAAACATCGTCATCAAGGGTTCGCAGGTCGGGACCACCACCGACGGCAACGGCCGCTACGCCCTCGATGTGGCCGGCCCCAACACCACTCTGGTTTTCTCCTACATCGGCTATCAGGCCCAGGAGGTAACCGTCGGCAGCCGGAACACCATCGACGTGGTCTTGACGGAAGGGGCCGAAACCCTGCAGGAAGCGGTCGTAACGGCGCTCGGTATCAAGCGGGAAAAACGCTCGCTGGGGTATGCGGTACCTGAACTGAAGGGCGACGCCCTGACCAACGTTCCGCAGGAAAACGCCATCAATTCGCTGGCCGGCCGGGTTCCGGGGGTCGCCATCAACCAGACCAGCGGGGTCGGTTCATCGATCAGCGTCGTGATCCGGGGGGCCAAATCCCTCACCGGCGACAACCAGCCCCTGTTCGTGATCGACGGGGTGCCGGTGGCGAACAACCTGAATAACCTCCGCTCCATGGGTGACCGCAACAACGTGGACTACGGGAACGCCATCTCCGACCTCAACCCGGAGGACATCGAGAGCATCTCGGTATTGAAAGGCCCCAGCGCAGCGGCCCTGTACGGCTCGCGGGCCGGTAATGGGGTCATCCTCGTGACGACAAAAAAAGGATCGAAAAGCCGGGGGCTCGGCATTACGTTTTCCACCAGCAACGTGTTCGAGCGGCCCTACCGCTACCTGGACTTCCACTACAAATACGCCAACGGCGACCGCAACAACCGTCTGGACGAAAGTTCGGCTTACTGGGGCGGCCCGGCATTGGATATGGGGAATACGGCGGTGCAGTGGAACAGCCCGGTGGGACCCGACGGCAACAAGGTGGCCACCCCGCTGGTGTCCTACAAGGACAACATGAGAAACTTCCTCGAAACCGGCCTCACCTCGACCAACAATATCGCCCTGGCCGGGGCCGGTGACAAAACCACCTACCGGGTTTCGTTCAACAACATGACCAACAAGGGTCTGATCCCGAATTCGGACCTGTACCGGAATTCCCTGGCCTCGGCGGTTTCGTTCGATCTCAACAAGAACTTCCGGCTGAATACGAACCTGAACTTCGTCCGTTCGAAATCGAACAACCGCCCGTCGACCAACAACCGGGGTGCCAACCCGCTGGAAGCGGTGTATCTGTATCCGCACGTCGACGTTCGTCAACTGAAGGACTACTGGGTGCCGGGCAGCGAGGAAATTCAGCAGCGGGCTCCGGCGACCAATGGGGACAATCCGTATTTCCTGGCTTACGGGATCAATAACGGCTTTGTTCGGGACCGCATCTTCGGAAACATCAAGCTGGACTGGACGATATCGCAGGACCTATCGGCCTACGGCCGGATTTCGCATGACCAGTTTACCGAAAACCGCGAAACCAAAATCCCCTGGAGCTATTCCCGGGTCCGGAACGGGGGCTATTATCTCCAGGACATCGCCCGTCAGGAAACCAACGCCGACTTCATGGTGACCTATAAGAAGAAGCTGAACGACTTCGACTGGAGCATCGCCGGGGGCGGAAACTACATGACCCAGAAGTACCGCGATTCGTACATGGGCGGATCGGCCCTGACCATTCCGGGGCTGTACCGCATCGGCAACGTCCCGAACACCGCCCTCCAGTTCAGCAACGGAACGGCCGAAAAAGCCATCTACAGCCTGCTGGGTACGGCTTCCCTGGGGTATAAGGACATGGTATACCTCGACCTGACCGCCCGCAACGACTGGTCGAGCACGCTGCCGGCCTCCAACCGTTCCTACTTCTACCCCTCCGCTTCGCTGGCCTGGCTCGCCAACTACACCTTCAATCTGCCGCAGCAGATTTCCCTGCTGAAGCTCCGTGCCAACTGGGCGCAGGTAGGGAACGACACCGATCCTTACCGGCTGGTGCCCGCCCTCGGAACCGGCTCGTGGGGAAGCCTCATCACGACCAACGTTTCGGGGACGCTGCTGAACCCGCAGCTGAAACCCGAGATCCAGACCTCGACGGAATTCGGGATGGAACTGAACCTGTTCAGCAACCGGCTGCGGTTCGACGGTACCTATTACAACGCCGAAAATCGGAATCAAATCCTGACCGTGACCACACCGACCTCTTCGGGCTACGGCAGTAAACTGATCAACGCCGGTGCGCTGGTCAGCAAAGGCTGGGAACTGGCCCTGGGCGGAACCCCCATCAAGGACCTTGCCGGCTGGACCCTCGACCTCAACCTGAACTTCACCCGCAACCGGACCACCATCAAGGAACTGGCCCCAGGCATCGACTTCTACCAGCTCTGGGACGACAACAACGGCGGTGCCTTTTCCTTCGTGGGGGAAGAGATCGGCAACCTGTACAGCCGTGGGTATGCCACCGTTACCGACCCCAGTTCCCCTTACTACCGCTGGCCGATCCTGAGCAAGAACGGCGAATGGATCGCCGTCAACGACCGGAACAAGCGGGAGAAGGTGGGCAACTTCAACCCCCGTTTCATGATGGGGATGCAGGCCGCCATCAGCTACAAGCGGTTTACCCTGAACGCCAGCTTCGACTGGCGCAGCGGAGGTAATTTTCAGTCGTATACCTACCGCTACGGCGAGTCCGACTGGCGGTCGCAGCGCCAGTTGAACAACCTGATCCCGGGTGGTTTATACTCGCCTGAGGAACTGGCCAACCTGCTCAAGTCCAACCCGGAGCAATACATCATCCCTGAGAACGGCAACTTCCCGCGGGTGGGCGGCCATACCAAGGAAACCGGCGGAATGGGCTTCGATTCGAACGGAGACGGGGTACTGGAATACGACGGAGGATTCATTCCGGGCGTGATTCAGAATGCCGACGGTTCCTATACCGAACACCTCGGCGGCCCGGGCACCAACGTCTACCCGATCACCGACACCTATCCGTGGAGCTTCAACAAGCAGATCACTTTCGATGCCTCGTTCGTGAAGCTGCGGGAAATATCGCTCGGCTACACCCTTCCGAAGCTGGGGGCTTTCCGGAACGTCAACGTTTCGGTATACAGCCGCAACCTGATCCTGTGGACGGCCGCCAAAATCGGTATCGACCCCGAGCGCGCCTTCCAGGCCGACAACGGCCGGTTCCGTCAGGGAATCGAGCTGCAGAACGTGATGCCGTGGACCATTCCGGTAGGTTTTAAAGTAGGATTCAGTCTGTAACCGCCCATTAAGAAACGATAAAAGGAAATGAAACGACTCTCCGTTTTTTCAAAAGCCGTTTTCGCTCTTGCCATTCTGCTGGTGTCTTCCTCCTGCGAGGATAAACTGACGGAGCTGAACGAAAACCCCAACGTCGTCGACCCGGCTTCGGCCAACCCCAATATGCTCATGCCGACGGTCATGACCGAGGTCGGCAAGCAGTACCTGAACCTTGGTTACGGCGATGTTGCCGGGGTGGTTCAGCACACCCAGAAGGACGGCTGGTTCAGTGGGCACAACAGCTACGACTGGACGCCCAACGACTGGAGCACCTACTACAACCTGCTGAGAAACAACGAATTTCTGTACAAGCGATCTGTAGAACTCAACTACAAGTTTCACCAGGGAGTGGCCCTGACGATGCGGGCGTTTCTGTTCGGGCAGATCACCGACCTCTGGGGCGATGCCCCCTACACGGACGCGCTGAAGGGCGATGTTTCCAACGACTACATCCTGCCCAAATTCGACAGCCAGGAAGTGATCTACAAAGGCATCCTCGAAGACCTGAAAGCCGCATCGGCCCTTTTTGCCTCCGGCGACGCTACCGGTTACCGGACGGGCTACGACGTCTTCTACAACGGCGACCCGGCCAAATGGCAGAAGTTCTCGAACTCACTGCTGCTCCGCTATTACATGCGGCTTTCGGCCAAGCTGCCGGATGTGGCCAAGGCAGGGATCGAAAGCATCTACGCTTCCGGCGTGTTCATCAAAACCCCGGCCGAGGATGCCGTGATGGAATACGTCGGCGGCACTTCCGGAAACTCCTGGCCGGGAGCGGCCGAATTCGAATCCGACCCCTCGGAGTTCCGCCGTCGGAAGCCTGCCAAAATGCTGACCGACAAGCTGCTGTCGGTCGACGACCCCCGTCTGAAAGTCTGGTTCCAGCCGGTTTACGTTCGCTGGGTGGCCGACCCCACGCTGACGGTGCCCGTCGATCCTTTTATCCGGAAGAACGGGGTGATTCAGAACGGGACCGTCTCGCTGACCGATGCCAAATACCTGACCGAAATAAAAGCCGGGGCCAAATTTACGCGGCACTACAATCCGAACACCTTCACGGTGGCCGTCGATACCCGCGAATATGTGGGCGTTCCGGCCGGACTGATCGACCCGAGTTCGTATAACTACAACCCGACCCCCGGACAGGTGGTCCAGAACCAGCACGTCTCCCAACTGGCCGAAGTGTACCGGGGAACGAAAGGCGGGTTGCTGAAAGCCCGGATCATCTCGGCGGCCGAAGTGTCGTTCATCCTGGCGGAAGCGGCCCTGAAAGGCTGGGCTGCCGGATCGGCCGAAACGCATTATAACGCGGGGATCAAAAACTCCCTCGAAACCTGGGGAGTCGGCGGTCAGTATGCCACCTTCATTCAGCATAAGGACGTCAAGTTCAGCAACAAGCTGGAGCAGATCATGGAACAGAAATGGATCGCCGGCTGGACGGCGGCAACGGAAGCCTGGATGGATTACCGCCGGACCGGGCTGCCGGCCTTCAAAGCCGGACCGGCCTCGCCCGAAGCCGTTCTGCCCGTTCGGTTCATTTACGGCGATAATGAAACCAACTACAACAACGCTAACATCCTGAGCGCTCTTTCCAAACTGGAGGAAAACCCCTATACCAAAATTCGGGGTAAGAACAGCCAGTGGGCCAAGCCCTGGATCATTCAGGGAACCGGCAAACCCTGGTGAGCAGTCAAAAGTGTCAACAGAAAAGGGTGGAAACTTTCCACCCTTTTTTTACTTTACCCATCTTCAGCCTCATCCGCCATGAACCGACCCATTCTCCTCTCTCTCCTGCTGCTTCTGTGCCTGACTTCGGCAGGGCGGGCGCAGTCGTTCCGGGCCGGGGCCGCCGTCCGGGTGCTGACGCCCGACCCCCTTCTGCCGGTTTCCGGCGGCATCGGCACTCCCAAAAAAGCCGTTGAAAAGAAGGGCGACCTGTTTGCCCGGGCGGTGGTCTTCGAACAGGACGGCACCCGGGTCGCCATCGTCAGCGTCGATAACCTGGGCTGGCCGTCGGCGCTGGGCAACCGGTCGCGGGCGCTGATCAAAGGAATTCCGCCGGAAAACGTGCTCATCGGAGCCACGCACACCCACAGCGGCCCCGACGCCTATGGGTTCCCGGACGAATCCGGAAAGTCCCTGGCCGACCTGCCCTACCTCGACCGCTGCGTGCGGCTCATTGCCGACGCGGTCAATGAAGCCGGCGAAAAGCTTCAGCCGGCCGTGCTGAAAATCGCCGTCGGCGAGGCCAAAGGAAAAATCGCCTACAACTACTACGCCGACCAGCTCTACGACCCCCGCTGCGGGGTGATTCAGGCGCTGGCGGTCGCCGGACCGAACCGGGGCAAACCGATCGTTACCCTGGTGAACTATGCCGTCCATCCCGAGATCATCGGCTCGGGCCGGGGCCTCCTCAGCCCCGACCTCTGCGGCCCCCTCTATGCCCGGATCGAAGCGAAGGCGGGCGGCATCGCTCTGTTCATGAACGGGGCGCAGGGCGGCATGGTCACGGCCGACAACCGGCGGGAAAACGGCCAGGAAGCCAATACCTGGGAGGAGTGCATCCGCATTGGCGAACTGCTGGCGGACGAAGCCCTCCGGATCGTGGAACCGGCGCCCGTGCTGGAAAACCCGGCCCTCTACTGTGCCGCCCGGAAGGTGGAGTTTCCCGTCGATGCGGAGATCATGCGGTATATCATCCGAAAATCCCCGCTGAACTACGCCATCGGGGCCGACAACCGGGTAACCGCCCAGGTAAACCTGCTGAACCTCGGTCCCGCCCGGATTCTGACCATTCCGGGGGAGGCCCTGCCCAACATCGGTTATTACGTCAAGCGACACATGAATACCCGCTTCCCGTTTCTGTTCGGCCTGACCAACGATGCCTTCGGTTATATGCTGACGAAGGTCGATTTCAACAGTTTCAAACGTTATGAATACATCAGCCGCACCAGCCTCGGCGAGATGACCGGAGAAATCTACATGGAGGCCGTGCTGAAATGGCTGTCGGAAAGCCCCAGGCCGGAGGGAAACAACTAACCGTCCACAAATAACCCTTTGAAATTTACCTACTTATGAACCGCCTTTTTCTAATCCTTGCCCTGCTGGTTACCCCGGTTTTGCTGTTCTCCTTCGAAACCGGAAACCGTGAACCCGTGACGCCGGCCACCGCCCTGCAAAGTTACCTCGGCAACGGCGATCCCTCCTTCAAATGGGAACTCAAAGACCGGTTCGAAGCCGGTGACGTTCAGGGGTACAACCTGCTCCTGACTTCGCAGAAATGGCGGGATCATACCTGGAAACACCAGCTGACGATTCTGGTTCCGAAGGAAAACCGGTTCGACGGCGCGCTGCTGTTCATCACGGGCGGTTCGCTGGAAAACGGCCTGCCCCGCTGGAGCGGCCCCGACGACAGGCTCCTGCGCGGCCTGGGGCCGATTGCGGTGAAGAACAGGGCCATCGTGGCCGTTCTCCGGCAAACCCCCAACCAGCCGCTGTATGACAACCTGACCGAGGACGCCCTGATCTCGTTCACGCTTCACAACTTTAAGAAAGACCGTGACTACACCTGGCCGCTGCTGTTCCCGATGGTGAAGGGCGCCGTGCGGGCGATGGACGCCGTGCAGGCTTTCTCGAAGCAGAACCTGAACCACACGGTTTCCCGCTTCGTCGTCTCGGGGGCCTCCAAACGGGGCTGGACCACCTGGCTGACGGGCGCCAACGACAAGCGGGTGACGGCCATCGCCCCGATGGTCATCGACATCCTGAACATGCCCGTCAGCCTGGATTATCAGGTGAAGGTCTGGAAGGAATACAGCATCCAAATTGAGGACTACGTCAAGCTGGGCATCCCGCAGACCGCCCGCTCCGAAGCCGGCAGCGCCATCAACACGATGGTGGACCCCTACTCCTACCGGAAAAACCTGACCATGCCCAAGATGATCTTCATGGGTACCAACGACGAGTACTGGGTGGTCGACAACATCAAGAACTATTACGACGACATCCCCGGCCAGAACCTGATCCATTACGTCCCGAACGCGGGGCATAACCTCGGCGACGGCCGGCAGGCGTTCGAAGGGCTGAGCGCCTTTTTCGGAATGACGATGGCCGGTAAACCGTATCCGGTCTGCACCTGGAAAGCCACCCCCGGCAAGGACGGGCTTCAGGTCACGGTCCGGACCACGGCCGACGCGCTCACCGACGTGGTGGTCTGGTCGGCCAACTCGACCGATACCGACTTCCGCAATGAAAAGTGGACCAGCCGAAGCTTAGGCATTAAAAACCAGGGAACGGTCGCGCATACGGAAAGCTATCCGGCCTCCGGCTACCACGCCTTTTACGTCGACCTGAA
Organism: Larkinella soli; assembly: GCF_003703975.1. Classification (GTDB taxonomy): domain Bacteria; phylum Bacteroidota; class Bacteroidia; order Cytophagales; family Spirosomataceae; genus Larkinella; species Larkinella soli. The sequence goes on from NZ_QTJY01000003.1 coordinate 184,844, forward strand.
ATATGCCGACCCCAACGGCGGCACTTACACGGAAAGCACCCGGATGTTCGTCACGGACAACGATGAAGCCTTCCTGAAACCGGGTTCGTTCCAGTGAGGCCGGATCAGACCAGGCGTTTGGGAAGCAGGCGGCCGGTCGACTTCATGTACGCCCGGTACTGCTCCCCGAACTGGTCGATCATCATCTGTTCCTCCCGGTCTACCCGGCCGAGGTACATAATCCAGAACCAGATCAGGAGCAGCCCGCCGACCAGCCAGTTGGCCGAAAGTAGCAGGGTTCCGATGCCCGACAGCAGAAAAGCCAGGTACATCGGGTGCCGGACGTAGGCATAAATGCCCCGGACCACGAGCGTATGGTTTTCCCGGATGTTCAGTTGACCGTTCCAGTTGGAACCCAGCGCTGAGTGCGACAGCAGCAGCACCACGGTTCCGGCCACGACTACCAGAAAACCAGTATATCTCAGGCCGTCAGGCAGGGAGAAATGCGCAAAGTCGAGCCAGGGGGTCAGCCCGTAAATCAGGGGCAGCAGAAACAGGTAAAAGCCGGTTCGGTACATCAGCATCTCCCGGCCGGGGTTGACGGTCCGGACCGGTTTTCCAAACGGATTTCTCCGGAGAATGAGCATTCGGATGATTTGTCCGGGGAGGTAGCAGGCCAGGAGCAGAATCCGGAAGGTAAGTTCGTCCGCCATGAGGAAGGTGGGTTTAGCTGACGCTTGTTTCCTGCCGAAAGAGCATTCCGGACCAGGCCGCAAGGCCGGCGGCCAGCAGCGCCTGCGCCCAGCCCAGCGCGGTCTCCACGCCGTTCAGGACGGCGATGGAACTGATCACGACGAGGGCCAGGTTGGAAACGAGGATAAACAGAATCATCGCCTTCCGGCCGAGAGACGGGCCGGCATTCCGGGCATACCAGCAGGCCATGCCGACCGCGAAGAGGGTGGTTCCCCATCCCTGGGCTACAAACCGGGCCCCCGCGTTGATCCATTGCGGGTTGGTGAGGTATTGATCGCCCATCAAATCCGGCGTGAAGGTGAGGGAAATCCCGAACAGCATACAGATGATGCCTACCGTCGAGAACAGCAGTTTGGGTTGCATGATCGTGAAGTGATTAAGGGTAGAGACAAGACGCAGCAAAGTAAGAATAAATACCCGGATCCGCACACGGGAAAACCACCCGATCTACGGGGCATTTTCCGGTATATCCAATTGATAATCATTTACATTCATTTACGGCCGTTGCCCATGAAGTTTCTGTTCCTGCTGGGCCTTTTTCTGACCGGTTTTCATTCCCGTTCCCAGCCCGGTATTTCGGCTCACCGGGGGGCTTCGGGGGCCGCGCCGGAAAACACCCTGTCCACCTTTCGGGAAGCCCTGAAACTGGGCGTCGATTACATCGAGATCGACGTCCGGACGACGAAAGACGGCCGGCTGGTGATCCTGCACGACGGCTCTCTGGATCGCACCACCACCGGGTCGGGACCGGTCCGGGATAAAACCTTACCGGAGGTGAAAGGGCTGTCGGCCGGAAAAGGCTTCGGGGCGCGGTTCGCCGGCGAAAAAGTCCCGACCCTGGAAGAGGTCTGCGCCCTGCTGCGCGACTGGAATGCCGGCCACTCCGACCGTAAGGTCAATCTGTATGTCGATTGCAAGGAGGTTGCCGCCGGGCCGCTGGTGCAGACGCTGCGGAGCTATGGGCTGCTGCGGGAAGCGGTTTTCTACGGCTCCGACGCCTACCTGCTCAGCCTGAGACAGGAAGCCCCCGACGCCCGGCTGATGCCGTCCCTGAAGAAGGCCGAAGACCTCCCCGCCAAAGTGCAGGCCCTGTCGCCCTATGCCTTCGATGTGCGCTGGAACCTCCTGAGCGACACCCTCGTCGGGCAGATTCACCGGCACGGCATCCGGATTTTCTCCGACGCCCTGGACGATTTCGAACAGCCGGAACAATACCGCAAAGCCGCCCGGATGGGCATCGACGTGATCCAGACCGACTTTGTCAGCCGGGTGCGGGAGGCCCTGGAAGGGGAGAAAAAACAGTAAGGGTCAATTTTTTCATTAACTTTCGTTCAGCTTTTCAGACAGTAAAAAGATAGAAAGCCGGTAAAGACTAACCGATTGGTTAATGAAGGGTGCAAAGCGACCATCTTTTTCCCCCCTTGCGTTTTGGGACGTCAATTTCGAAACAATCGATTTTGAAAAGCATAGTCAGTTTGTAATCGAAAAAATCGTTAACTACGGAACCTGGGAGGATTTTGTAGAAATGTTGAGATTCTACGGAATCCATCGTTTCAAGGAGGAGATTCTCAAGGCGGCTTATTTAAAAAAGGAGGCTTTGAATTTCGTTTGTGTCATTTTTGACCTAAGCCCCACCGACTTCACATGCTACACACGGAGACAGTCGCAGAACCTACCCTGGACTTATTAAAACGGCTTTCTTCGATTCCAGAACTGGCAGCATTTGCCCTGGTTGGAGGCACTAACCTTTCTTTACGTTTCGGACATCGTATGTCAGTCGATCTCGACTTTTTTACATCTAACCCCTTCGACCTTTTTGAAACGCAGGAAATTTTGAGAGAGAACTTCCCAACCGCCCTGCAACTCTATGCAGGGAATCAAACTCTGCAATACTTTATAGAAGGCGTGAAGGTTGATCTGATTCTTCATAAATATCCTTACCTTCAGCCAATTGACACAGTTGATGGGATTCGTTTGACCTCATTGCCGGCCCAATCGATTTAAAAGACATTGAATGGTCCGAAGTCAAAGAAGTCATTATTGAAAAGACCAAAGGTTTTATCCGGAATTCAATCTGAGGTAATTCGTATTCTTCTCCTGCCGTACAAATTTCCGGTCATCCCGATAGCCTGAACCCCCTCCTCCTCCGTACTACTTCTGAATTTAATTCCTGACATGGAAACCATTGCGCCATTAGCCATCCACGGGGGCGAAAAAACCGTGGGCCGCAGCTTTCCCTGGCCCGTTTTCGACGAAAGCGAGGTCGAGGCCGTAGCCGATCTGGTACGCAGCGGCCGCTGGGGTGACCCCGACTGCGCCGACACCGTCGAAACCTTCGAGAAGGAATTTGCGGCCTACTGCGGCGCCCGCTACGCCGTCAGCTGCGTGAACGGCTCGGTGTCCCTGCGGCTGGCGCTGATCGCCTGCGGGGTGCGGCCCGGCGACGAGGTGATCGTTCCGCCCTACACTTTCATCGCCACGGCCTCCGTCGTGCTGGAGGTCAACTGCGTGCCGGTGTTCGTCGACATCGACCCCGACACCTACAACCTCGACCCGAAGGCCGTCGAAGCGGCCATCACGGATAAAACCCGCGTCATCATCCCGGTTCATTTTGCGGGGCAGTCCTGCGACATGGACGCCCTGATGGACCTGGCCCACCGGAACGGTCTTAAAGTCATCGAGGATGCCGCCCATGCCCACGGGGCGGAATACCGGGGCCGGAAACTCGGCTCCATCGGCGACGTAGGGAGTTTCAGTTTCCAGTCGTCCAAAAACCTGACCGCCGGGGAAGGCGGAATCGTGGTAACCAACGACGAAGCCCTCTACCGGATGATGGCCTCGCTGCGGAACGTCGGGCGCATGGAGGGCGGGCAGTGGTATGACCACTTCAATCCCGGCTGCAATTACCGCATCACCCAGATGCAGGCCGTCCTGCTGTCGCGGCAGCTGACCCGGCTGGAGAAACAGACCCGCGTCCGGGACGCCAACGGCCGGTACCTCGGCGCCCTGCTCGACGGCATCGACGGCATCACGCCCCTGACCCGGGGCCACGGCGAAACGCTTCACTGCTATCACCTCTTTATTTTTCGGTACGAAGCGTCGCAGTTCGGGCAGCTTCCGAAACGTAAATTCGTCGAGATGCTGGGCGCGGAAGGCGTCCCCTGCTCGGCCGGCTATCCACACCCGCTTTATAAACAGCCCCTGTTTCAGAATAAGAACTTCATGTGTTACGCGATCCCCGAAACCGTCGACTACACGGGCGTGTACTGCCCGGTGGCCGAACGGGCCTGTCTGGACGAGGCCGTCTGGATTTTCCAGAACGCCCTGCTCGGCACCCGGGAAGACATGGAGTCCTTCGCCGAAGCCATTCGAAAAATTCAGCGGTATGTAACCGCATAGCCGCACCGATTCGCCCAATGATCCTGAAAACCCTGACCCGTTCCCTCTTTTTTCTTTTTGTGTTCCGCCTTTCGGGGGCGGCCCAGCCCGTGGAACTGAAAAATGCGGCTGTCCTGGTTTCCACGGGTGTAGCCTCCCCCATGCGTGAAACCGCCCCCCGAATGCTGGCGGAGGAGGTCGCCAAACGCAGCGGTGCCGGCCCCGCCCTCGCCAAAGCCTGGCCCTCGGGACGAACGCCGGTGATCGCCCTCGTAACCGCCGGCGAGAAGGAACTGCTCGGCCGCCCGGTTCCGGCCGTCGTCGGCAAAGACCGCCCCGAAACCCGGCCCGAAGGCTTCCGGGTGGTCAGTGAATCCTCGCCCAAAGGCACGACCGTCTGGATCATCGGGGCCGACAGCCGGGGCATCCTGTTCGGGACCGGCTGGCTCCTGCGTCACCTGAACATGGAAGCCGGCCAGGCCCGGCTGGAACTGCCGGTCGAAGCGGCCTCCGCCCCCGCCTACCCCATCCGCGGGCACCAGCTCGGGTACCGGCATACCGCCAACTCCTACGACGCCTGGACGGTGCGTCAGTTTGAAGAGTACATTCGGGAACTGGCGGTTTTCGGGACGAACGCCGTCGAGGGTATTCCCTTCCACGAAGACGAAAATCCCAGCCCGCACTTCAAAATTCCGGCGGCCGAGATGCGATTGAAAATCAGCGGGATCTGCCGCGATTACGACCTCGACTACTGGGTCTGGACCCCGGCGACCTTCGAACTGACGGACGAAGCCAAACGCCGGAAGGAACTGGACCTGCACGAAGCCTTCTACAAGGCCTGCCCCCGGCTCGACCATATCTTTTTCCCAGGGGGCGACCCCGGCGACAACCATCCCCGCGAGGTGATGGCATTCCTGAAAGACCTGCATACCCGGCTGGTCCGATACCATCCGAAAGCGAAAATCTGGATTTCCCTCCAGGGCTTCAGCGTCGAGCAGGTCGACTATTTCTACCGCTACCTCGACGAGCAGAAACCCGGCTGGCTCGCAGGCGTGGTGTCGGGGCCGAGCAGCCCGCCGATGGCCGAAACCCGCTACCGGCTGCCCCGCCAATACCGCCACCGCGAATACCCGGACATTACGCATACCGTCCGCTGTGAATTTCCGGTCGAGCGCTGGGACCAGGCGTTCGCCCTGACCCTGGGCCGCGAGCCGGCCAATCCGCGCCCGTTCTTCTCCGCCCGCATCCATGAGACCTACGCCCCATTCACCGACGGCTTTGTGGCCTATTCGGACGGCTGTCATGACGATGTCAACAAGGTGGTCTGGAGCATGCGGGCCTGGGACCCGGAGCAGGACGTCAACGCCATCCTGACGGATTACGGCCGCTTCTTTTTCGGACCCCGGGTCGCCGAATCCTCGGCGGCCGGGATGGCCGCCCTCGAACAGAACTGGGAAGGGCCGCTGGCCCGAAACGGGGGGGTGGAAACGACCTTCGCCTTCTGGAAAAACCTGGAAACCGCCAATCCCGCCCTCAAAAACAACTGGCGCTGGCAGATGAATCTGCTCCGGGCTTACTACGATACCTACACCCGCCGGCGGCTAATTTACGAACAGGAGCTGGAAAGACAGGCCAACGCCGAGCTTCTGAAAGCCGGGGAAACCGGCCCGGAGACGGCCATGAACCGGGCGCTGGAACGCCTGAACCGGGCGGAGCAGCAGCCCGTGGCCGCCGACCTTCGGAACCGCATCGAAAGCCTTTGCGCCGATCTCTTTGCCTCGATCGGCCTGCAAACCAGTGTGCCGAAATACAAGGCCAAAGGCTACGAACGTGGCTGCCTCCTCGACTTCGTCGACTATCCGCTCAACAACCGCTGGTGGCTGGCCGACGAGTTTAAGAAAGTGCGGGATATGAAAAAACCGGAGGAACAGCTCGAACGACTCCGGACCCTCGCCTATTGGGAGAACCCAGGGCCCGGCAGCTATTACGACGACGTGTCGAGCGTGACGAAAGGCCCACGGGTGAAAACCATCTCCGACGACGCCACCGACATTGCCTGGTGGGAAAACGGCAAAAGCCGTGCCCGCCTGTCGACGCAGACCTTCCAGAACTGTCCCTCCCTCGATTACGGGAATCTGGAGCCGGGTGCAAGTTACCTCATCCGGGTGGCCGGGGAGGGAGAAGCCCTGCTGCGGGTCGACGGCAAACGACTCTCTCCCGTCCGGTATGAGCGCGGCCTGGAAGCGTTCAAGGAGTGGATCGTTCCGCGCGCCCTGACCCAGGACGGCCGGATTTCCGTGACCTTCGACGAGCCGGAGGAATCCCACCTGAACTGGCGCAAACAATCCAAGATTTCGGACGTGTGGTTGCTGAAGCAGTAGCCCCAACCCCCCGGAAGGGGGCTTATCGCTGCCAGATAAAAACTGCGGAGCTAAGCCCCCTTCGGAGGTTGTTTGAGGAAGCGTTTTGTCATCCCGACGCAGGAGGGATGACAAAACGCCCGGAAAGGCAAAAGCCCTTCCTCGAACAAGCTCTATAGGAGAACTCAATCCGGCACGGTTTGCCCACAGATGGTTGACAGATACATCACCCCCTCCTTACCAAGGAGGGGGCCGGGGGGTGGTCTCAAAGTTCCCGAATCCGGATATTCCGGAAGGCCGACGGGTCGCCGTGGTCCTGGAGCAGCAGATAGCCGGAGCCCTGGCCGAAGTCGGCCACATTGCGGAATTTACTGGCGGCTTTGGCGGTCTGGAAGTCAGGGCCGTCGCGCCGGACCTCCACGACTTTGACGCCGTTGAGCCAGTGTTCGATGAGCGGGCCGTTCACGCGGACCCGGCCCTGGTTCCATTCCCCGATGGGTTTCAGCCGCCGGGAGGTTGGGGCAAAGAGTTCGTAGAGGCCGGCGGTCCGTCGCTTGTCGTCTTTGTCGGCGGCAATGTCCTTGTTGTCCTGATCGTCGATGATCTGGTATTCACAGCCCAGAACCGAGCCGTCCGGGTATTTCTTCACGAGGTATTTCAGCCCGCTGTTGGCGCCGGGTGTCAGCCTGAATTCAAACTCCAGGTCGAAATTGGTAAACTGCCGCCGGCTGAGCAGGTCTCCACCCCGGCCGGAACCGTCCTTGTTCACCACCAGCATTCCGTTTTCCACGACCCAGCCCTGTGGCGGGAACGTCCCGGTTTTCGCCCCGACCCATTGGCTCGTGTCCTTGCCGTCGAACAGGGCGATCCAGCCGGACTGGAGCGAGAGCAGAAGCAGGAGATGGTGGAGCATAGGCGGTTAAGAGTTTAGGGGTTTAGGAGTTTGGGGGTTGGGGTTGTGATCAAAACTAATTCATTTGTCGGGCGTTTTCAATACCGGGGGAATAGAAATAAATTTGGATGAATTTTGACCGGACCAAGAATTTTAATCAGTTGTTTAAATTTTTTGGTTAAACCATTTGTTTACTAATTTTCGACCCATACATTTGATACGGCAATGAGTAAGAAGATGAGCAATTCTCAGATATCAACGGAAGATCGGATCAAGGAAGCGGCCAAAAAGGTCTTCCTGGAAAAGGGCTTCGACGGTACTACGACGCGGGATATTGCCAAACAGGCGGGGTTGAACTGCGCCCTGATGAACTACTATTTCCGGAGCAAGCAGAAGTTGTTCAGCAGCGTCTTCGAAGATATGCTGATCCTGTTCTTTCAGGGAATGACCAATATTCTGAACAAACCGATCAGCCTGAAGGAAAAGGTCGTTGAACTGGTGAACCACGATTTCCGGACGCTGGTCGAAAATCCGAGCCTGACCAACTTCGTGCTGAACGAACTGCACCGGGAGCCCGAGCGATTCGGCCAGACGTTTAATGCCCACAAGATGGTGAACGAGGCCCTGCTGGCCCGGCAGCTCGAAGAAGCGTCGGCCAAGGGCGAAATCCGGCCCATCGACATCAAGAACTTTTTTCCGCTGCTGATGGCCAATATCCACTTCCTGTTTCTCTGCAAAAGCATGACCATGGAAACCTGGAATATGACCGAAGCCGATTTTGTCCGGTTTGCCGAAAAACATAAGGACATGGTGATCGAAATGGTGACGGATTATCTTTTTCTGCCCCAGGAAGTTCCGTAATTTTTTTGCCCCTTCTTTAATCAATTGTTTAAATCAATTATTTACAACTTTTATCCACAACTCACAGTATGAGACAGTTACGATGGCAAACGAGCCTCCTCCTGTTGCTGACCGGCTGGACCGCCCGGGCGCAGGACCTGACGCTCGACCAACTGGTGGACCGGGCGCTGAAGAATAACCTGAGCGTTCAGACGGCCCGGCTCGACGAGGCCGGAACCGAGGCCCGGATTCGGGAGGTGAAGGCCGGTGCGCTGCCTCAGGTGAATCTGAGCGGGGACTACCGTCGCTACGCCAAAATACCCGGTCAGGTCGTACCGGCTTCCATCTTCGGCGGGCCGGAGGGCAGCTACCAGACCCTGGCGTTCGGGCTTCCCTACAATCTCTCCACCACGATTCAGGCTTCGCAGGTTCTGTACAACCCGTCCGTGGGGCTGGGCCTGAAAGCCGCCCGTATCGGCCAGGATGCGGCCTCGCTCCAGACCCTGAAAACGAAGGAGGACGTCGCCTATAACGTGACCGCCACCTATTACAACCTCCAGGCGACCGTCCAGCAGATGACTTTCCTCCGCAGCAACCTCGAATCCGTCGACCGGCTGATCCGCATCACCGAACTGCTTCGGCAGAACCAGCTGGCCCAGGGCATCGACGTCAACCGGCTTCAGATCAGCCGCACGACCTCCGCCACCCAGATCGAGTCCGTGCAGGCGAACTATAACCAGTTGCTGAACCTCCTGAAATACCTGACCGGCACTCCGCAGTCGGATTCCCTCCGGGTGCAGGTTACCCTGCCCGAATCGGCCCCGGCCCCGCTTCACTCCCAGGCGGAAACCGCCGGCCGGACCGACCTCCTGCTCCTCGACCGTCAGAAACTCCTGAACGAAATCGGCCAGCGAAACGTCCGGGCCGGGTTTATTCCTACGGTGGCCGCCTACGGCGTCGCCAACAGTACGTTTTTCGGCATCGGCGGGGAGAACGGCATCCTGAAGAACGTGCCGGGCTACTGGTTCGGACTGCAACTGAACTGGAACCTCTTCGACGGGCTGGCCCGCAAATCCCGGCTCCAGCAGCAGCGGATCGAAAACGGAAAAATCACCCTGCAGCAGCAGCAGGTCCGGGAGTCGATGGCCATGGAAATCACCAACGCCCGCAACCGGTTTCTGGTCGAACAGCAGAACCTGGCGGCCGGCCGCGACCAGGTGACCCTGGCCGAAAAAGTATACGGCCGCGCCCAGCTTCAGTTCAAGGAAGGCATGGTTTCGCTGACCGAAATCATTCAGGCCGAGAATTCACTTCGTGAAGCACAGAACAATTACCTCAATACCCTGATCCGGCTCCGCACCGCCGAACTGGACTGGAAAAAAGCCACCGGCACGCTCGTTGCCAATTCCTGATCAACATCCAAGATAACATACCCCATGAAACGCATTTATGTCATACTTGCGCTGTTAGGCACATTTGGCCTGATGGCCTGGAAACTCCTCGACAATCAGGAGAAAGTAGCCGAAAAAGTGTACCGCCCTGATCCGAACCGCAAAGTAGGGGTCCGGACGACGGCCGCCGGGGTCCGCAACCTCGCCGAAGAGGGCCGCTTCCTGGGTTCGTTTATACCCAACCGTGAGATCGAAATCCGGCCCCAGGCCGGCGGTGAAGTCGTTCAGCTGCCCATCGAGGAAGGCCAGTCGGTCGGCGCGGGGCGGCTCATCGCCAAACTCGACGACGAGCAGCTGCACTACCAGCTCGAAGCGCTGGAGGTGAACGTGGAAGGCTACCGCAACGACCTCAAACGTTATGAGGCCCTCGTCAAAGGCGACGCCACTCCGGCCGTCAACCTCGAAAAAACCGGCCTCAGCATCCGGGCCACCGAAGCGCAGATGAAGCAGCTGCAGAAACAGATCCGCAACACGACCATCACGGCCCCCTTCTCCGGCATCGTCACCGAAAAGCTGGTGGAAAAAGGCTCGGTGGTTTCGCCCGGAACGCCCATCGCCAAAATTACGGACATCTCTACCCTGAAGCTGGTCGTCAGCGTCCCGGAGAAGGCCGTCAACCGGTTCCGGGTCGGGCAGCGGATTCCCGTGCAGACCGAAGTGTATCCGGACATTCCCCTAACCGGCCGCGTGACGATGATCGGGGTGCAGGGCGATGCCTCGCATAATTACCCGGTGGAAATCACGGTCGAAAATTCTCCGGCCCACCCGCTGAAGGGCGGTATGTACGGTTCGGTCGCCAATACCGGCGAAGGGAAAGGCCGGGCGCTGGCGGTTCCCCGTCAGGCACTTGTCGGTTCGACCCGGCAGCCGCAGGTTTTCGTGGTCGAAGACGGTAAGGCCGTCCTGCGGAAAGTCGCCATCGGGGCCGCCACCAACGACTACTACGAGATCACGGACGGGCTGAAAGCCGGTGAGCAGGTCGTCACGAGCGGCCAGATCAACCTCCGGAACGGCACGCCGGTCGTCGCCCAGTAATCCACCCATTCAACTACCTGAGTTATGAAATTTGTTGAAACGATCATCCGACGGCCTTCCCTCATCATCGTTCTGTTTTCGGTGCTGACGCTGGGCGGTCTGTTCTCCTACCGGCTGCTGAGCTACGAGCTGCTGCCGGAGTTCTCGGTACCCATCGTGACCATCACGACCCCCTACCCTGGCGCGGCCCCCTCGGAAGTCGAATCCGAGGTGAGCAAAAAGATTGAGGATGCGGTGTCCGGCCTGGACAACATCGACGACATCATGTCCAAGTCGCTGGAGAATGCCTCCATCGTGATCGTCCAGTTCAAACCGGGCACCGACCTCGACAAGGCGCTGGAAGATGCGCAGCGGGACGTCAACAACGTCCTGAGCGATCTGCCCGAAGACGCCGAGGCACCGAGCCTGTCCAAGATTTCGCCCAGCGACCAGCCCATCATGCAGCTGCTGGCGACGTCCAGCCTGCCTAACGAAGTGTTCTACCAGCAGGTGGAAGACAAGTACCTGCCGGTATTGCAGCAGATTCCGGGCGTGGCCGAGATCACGATGGTGGGGGGCGAAAAACGCGAAATCCGCGTCAACGTCAACGACGATAAGCTGAACCACTACGGACTTTCGCTGCTTCAGGTAACGCAGGCCATCAACCAGGCCAACATCGAATTTCCGACCGGCAAGGTGAAAAGCCCCACGGAGCAGCTGACGCTGAAGCTCGCCGGCAAATTCTCGTCCCTCGACGACATCCGGAACCTCGTCGTACTGACCCCGCCCGACGGCAGCCCGATTCGGGTGGGCGACGTAGCCGACATTACCGACGGGCTGGCCGAAACCGAGAGCATCAGCCGGTACAACGGCAGCAACGGCATCGGGCTGTTCGTGAAGAAGCAGTCCGACGCCAACGCGGTGGAAATCAGCCGCCAGATGCAGGAGAAGCTGTCCCGGATCGAAACCGAAAACGCAAAGGACAAGGTGCATTTCGCCGTCGCCTACGACAGCAGCACCTTCACGCTGGAGTCGGTCGAAGCCGTCACGCACGACCTGGTTCTGGCCGTGGTGCTGGTGGCTGCGGTCATGCTGCTGTTCCTGCACAGTTTCCGCAACGCCCTGATGGTGATGGTTTCGGTGCCGGCTTCGCTGGTGTCGGCCTTCCTGTTCATGTACGTCATGGGCTATTCGCTCAACCTGATGACGCTGCTGGCCCTGTCGCTGGTGATCGGGATCCTGGTCGACGACTCCATCGTGGTGCTCGAAAACATCCAGCGGCACATGGAGATGGGCAAAAACCGCTGGCAGGCCACGCTCGACGGCGTCAGTGAGATCGGTTTCGCGGCCGTCGCCATCACGCTGGTGATCGTGGTCGTGTTCGTGCCGATCACTTTGGTCAGTTCGGTCATCGCCGACCTGCTGCGGCAGTTCTCGCTGACGGTGGCCTTCACGACGATGGTCAGTCTGCTGGTGAGCTTCACCCTGACGCCCTGGCTGACCTCCCGGCTGGCCCGCGTCGAACACCTGAACCCCCGAAATCCGTTCCAGGCCTTTCTGCTCTGGTTCGAAAAACAGCTTAACCGCCTGACGCAGGGGTACCGCAGCAGCCTCGGCTGGGTGCTGAACCACAAGCTGGTGTTTAGCGGGATTCTGGTCGGCCTGTTCGTCGCCACCGGCTGGATCATGAGCCTCGGCATCGTCGGGCAGGAATTTGTGGCCCAGGGCGATCAGGGTAAGTTTCTGCTCACCCTGAAGCTGGATAAGAGTGCATCGCTGCAACAGAACAACCTCGTTTCGCGTCAGGTTGAAGACTACCTGCGGAAAAAGCCGGAGGTCCGGACCCTCTTCGCCAACGTGGGCGGAGCCAGCACCGGCCTTAACAGCACCGGACAGGGGGAAACCAACCGCACGGAACTGACCGTCGAGCTGGCCCCGGCCACCGAACGGCCCGGGCAGGTGCCGACCGAAAATTATATGATCGACGTCCGAAAAGAACTGGAGCAGCGTTTCGCCGGGATCGAGTTTTCCTCCTCCATCGTGGGGATGGTCAACTCGGGTTCCGCACCGATCGAGATGTTTCTCAGCGGGGATGACCTGAACCAGGTGCTGCCCGAAGCGGAGAAGCTGGCCGACCGCCTTCGGAAAACCCCGGGCGCCAACGACGTTCACGTCTCGGTGGAAGCCGGAAACCCGGAAGTGCGGGTCCAGATCGACCGGGAAAAAATGGCGAAACTGGGCCTGACGATTCAGACCGTCGGGGCCACCCTTCAAAACGCCTTCGCGGGCAACGACGACTCCAAATACCGGGAAGCCGGGGAAGAATACAAGATTCGGGTCATGCTGGACGCGTTCGACCGGAAAGATCCGGAGGAGGTGGGAAGGATCACCTTCTTCAGCCCGCTCGCCAACCGGCCGGTCCGGCTGGCCGAGTTTGCCGACATCACCCTCGACAACGGCCCCTCGGTGCTGGAACGCAAAAACCGCCGGACCTCCGTGACGGTGACGGCCAACACCCTCGGCCTCGGGTCGGGAACGCTGGTCAATACCATCAACGCCGATCTGGTGAAGAACCCGCTGCCGGCCGGGGTCACCCTGATCTGGGGCGGTGACGCCAAAAACCAGGCCGAAGGCTTCGGCTCGCTCGGTCTGGCCATGCTGGCGGCCCTGATCCTGGTCTACTTCATCATGGTGCTGCTCTACGACAGTTTCATCTACCCGTTCGTGGTGCTGTTCTCGATCCCCGTGGCCGTGATCGGGGCGCTGATCGCCCTGAGCCTGTCCATGTCCAGCTTCAGCATCTTCGCCATGCTCGGTCTGCTGATGCTGATTGGTCTGGTGGTGAAAAATGCCATCCTGATCGTCGACTTCGCCAATCAGCTGAAAGCCAGGGGCGTCTACTACCGGGATGCGGTATTGCAGGCTGGAGAGGAACGTCTGCGGCCGATCCTGATGACGACCATTGCGATGGTGATCGGGATGGTGCCGATTGCGATGGCGTCGGGGGCCGGCTCCGAGTGGAAAAACTCGCTGGCGTGGGTGCTGATCGGCGGTCTGACCAGTTCGATGATCCTGACCGTCTTTCTGGTTCCGATGGTCTATTACCTCGTCGACCGCCTGGCCGAACGGTTCCGGCGGTCCAGAACCCGAAAACCGGCCGAAGAGCCGGTCATTCTTGAAGCCTGATTCTCATGGAAACACAAACACAGATTGCCACCCTTCTGGCGGAGCTGACCGGCGTGTCGGCTTCCGCCATCACCCCGGAGGCCCACCTCGTCCGGGACCTCGGCCTCGACAGCCTCGATACCGTCGACCTGATCATGCAGCTTGAACAGACGTTCGGCATCTCGATTCCCGACCAGGATTATCCCCGCTTAATGACCGTCCGGGCCATCGGGGAATACCTGCACGAGTGGCAGGCCGTCTGACCGAAACCGTTTTATTTCTTCATCCGGCTTCGGTATTCGATGGGCGTACAGCCTTTTGCCTGCCGGAACTGCCGGGCGATGTTCTTGCTGTCGGACAGACCCATGTCGAGGGCGATCTCGAACACCGTCTGATCGGTTTCGAGCAGCTTCCGGGTGAATTTTTCCATCCGCAGGTTGAAGATGTACTTGTAGATGGGGTAGCCGGTAATGTCCTGAAACCGCTTTTCGAGCGCCCGCCGGGACAGCGGCACCTGCCGTACCACCTCGTCGACCTGAAGGTTCCTGTCGACGTTCTGGTGGATGAATTTCAGCGTGGATGCGATGTAATCGTCGTGGGTGGCGTAGATGTCGGTCGACTGGCGGGTAATCACCTGCAGGGGGTTCACGATGATGTCGTAAAAGTCGTGGACCCCGTGCCGGATCATGTGATCGAGCAGCCGGGCCGCATCGTAGCCGCCCTTCTCGGCGTTCTGGACGATGCTCGACAGGGGCGGGTCCGACAGTTCGCAGATCAGCTCGTCGTTGTCGACGCCCAGCACCGCCACCTCCTCCGGGATCCGGATGCCCGAATGCCGGCAGGCTTCCGTAATATGCTGCCCCTGCCGGTCGTCGCAGGCCATGATGGCGACCGGTTTGGGCAGCGACTGCAGCCACTGACTGAGGGCGCTGGGTTTATAGTACCACAACTCGCTCGACCGGTCGGTCAGGTGTTCGAAAAAATGAACCGGGTAGCTCATGCCCCGGATGCGCTGCTCAAATCCCTCTCCCCGCTCCCGCGACCAGACGATGTCCCGGAAACCGTAAAAGGCGAAGTTCTTGAAGCCTTTTTTCAGGAAGTAATCGGCCGCCATCGCCCCGGCTTCCCGGTGCGCGCCGGTGATGTTCGGAATTTCGGTAAACCGCTCGTTGAAGTCCTGCGCGATGACCGGAATGCCGGCCTCGACGAACTTGCCGATGTTCCGGTCGTTGTAGAGCTGCCCGATGATGCCGTCGGCTTCCCACTCCTGCGCCCATTTCAGAATCCCGTCGATGCCGATGGTTTCCCGGTAATAGAGCGGCATCCGGCAGAACACCCAGGGGCCGTGTTCGCGCGAATACCGGGTGATGCCCTTGAGCAGGCTCTTGCTGTATTCCTCCGCAAAGTCGATCAGCAGGATGATTTTATACATAATTACGGTGGTCAGGCAGTCCCCGGCGGACCGGATGACGCGAAATTCTTCTCACAAAACGTTTTGAGTTGCACCGCCGTGTCCTGCAGCTGCCGGAAAAGCGCGGTGCGGTCCTGATCCGGCCATGCGGTATCCCCGGCATTGAGAAACCGGGCGGCAAAGCCGCACAGTCGTTCCTCCTGATTCCGGAAAACGTATTCGAAGATCAGGGAAAGGTCCTGCTCCTCGATCCGCCAGTTCTCCGCATACAGGATTCCTTCCTCCGAAATCGTCATCCGTACCGGGGATACCAGGGCCTGAAAGGTATCGAACCGGAGCAGGTGCCGGCTTCCGATAAATACCTCCGGTCGGTCCTGCCCCACCTCCCGAAGGCCGGGCACCCAGTCGGAACGGGCGGCCATGTTCGCGACGACCATGTAGACTTCCTGAAAGGGAGCCTGTATCGGCAGCTCAAGGTAGGAGGTCGAATCCGTCGAAGCATAACCGGGCGGTTCGGGCGGTTTCGGAACGAGCCGGCGGGCTTCGCTGAGCAGGGAAAAGCGGTAATGGACCCGGCCCAGGGAGGCATACTCGTCGAAGGACCGGCTCCATTCGGCATGTTCGGTCGAGTCGGCGGCCTGCTCCAGCAGTTTTTCCGTCACCAGCAGGTATTCAGTATGTCCGATGTTGTTTTTCAGCAACCGGTGGGCGACGATCATATCCGGCCCCGAATGTTTGACGAACTTCCCGACTTTAATTTCGGCCAGCGGGCCATGGTGAACGACGAATTTCAGCGAGAGGTTGATGATCGCCTGGCAGGCTCCGCAGGGGCAGATGGTATACTGCTGTAGCCAGGCCCGCCGGAAATGGAACGCATTGAAGATTTTAAGGCAGGTCTCCTGAATTTTTTCGCGGGTAGGGGCCGGCCCTTTCCGGAGCAGCAGGACGGCATCGCCCTCGATCTCGGACACCTCATACTCATCACCGACGGCTTCCAGCATGGCGTCCATCAGCAGATTGATGGCATGCGAGGCATGGCTGAGTTCGTTGGTCGTCATGAACTCAGTGAAGCCGCTGATGTCCGGGATCAGAATCGTTGCAAGTGTTTCAGCCATAGCCATTCGGAGAGAAGTACCTGACTAAGTTACGGAAAATCAGAGGCCTACAAAATGCCTCTTCCCTTTTCACCCGACCGGCTCATCCCTTCCCTACGCAAATAGTTCCTTCAGTTTCGTCACGGTTTTGTTGTTCACCAGGGGCTTGGCCCAGAGACCGATGCTGAGAATATACCCCAGCGTCAGCAGTAGAAACAGCAGGGCCGTCCGCAGGCCCGTCAGCTCGGCCAGCCCGCCGATGATCAGCGGCACGACGGCGCCCCCGGCGATGCCGGTGCAGAGGATACCGGAGAAGGTGCCGTGATGATGCGGGACGGAGTTGAGGGCCAGCGACACCACGATGGACCACATCACCGATGCGAAAAAACCGGTGGCCGGAAAGGCGATCAGCGCTACCTCCCGGCTGCCGAATAAACCCGCCAGCAGGGACAGAATGGCCCCTACCGTAAACAGGACCAGCACCCGCCGGCTGTCGGCGACCTTCAGCAGCAGCAGCCCGAGCAGGCAGCCGATGGTCAGCAGGCCCCAGAACCACGAAATGACCGTGGCCCCGGTCGTGGCCGGATCGACGCCGTGGTAGGTCTGGAGAAACTTCGACGTCCAGTTGGCGATGCCCTGCTCGGTGCCGACGTAGGAGAATATGCCGAGGAAAAACAGCCAGACCGTGCGGCTGTCCAGCAGCTCCCGGAAAGCCCGGCCGGTGTCGATGCGTTCGTCCTCCTTCAGTTCCACCTCAGGAAACCGCACCAGCCGCACCACCACCACCATCAGCAGGGCGATGACGGCAAACACCCAGTAGAGCGAGACCCATTTCAGCGTCGGCGGTACCAGCCGGTCGAACAGTCGCATCAGCGGAGACGGATCGCCGGAATGGACGTGCCGCACAAGGTAGCTGTACAGCAGCGGACTCAGGAAGGAGGCCCCGCCGAAAAACAGCTGGGCCAGCACGGAATTAAAGGCGAAATGCTCCTCCCCGCCGGCCACCCGCAGCAGCGGGTTGATTACCACCTGAAGCATGGCCATGCCGATGCCGATCAGGAACAGGGACACCAGCGCCACCGCAAAACCGGGAACGAGGGCAAACAGCAGCGCCCCGCAGAAGGCCAGCAGAAAGGCCCACCACAGCACCCGCTTCTCGCGGTATTTCTCGACCAGCACCCCCGCCGGAATGGACATGACGCCGTAGGCCACGAAGAAGGCAAACGGCAGAAACCCCGCCAGCCCGATGCTCAGGCGGAAGCCCGCGATGAGGTCGGGAATGATCGGCCCCAGGATGTTCGTCAGGAACGAGATGACGAAGAAAATCAGCAGAATCAGAAGGACAATCAGCGGACTCCGGTTCATTCCAGTGCGGCTGCCCCCAACAGCGTGATCTGTTCGTTCTGCGACTGGAAAATCTTCAGCCGCCGGAGCGATTCGGGCCAGGCGAAGTCCTCCAAGGCCTCGAACATAGCTCCTTCGAAAAAAGAATAGGCCTTGGACACCGATCCGCCCAGCACGATCACCTCCGGGTCGTAGGCATACAGAACCGCCTTGATGGCAAAACCAAGGTGGGTGCCGAACTCGGCCCAGAGCTTCAGCGCCCGGGCGTCGCCCCGCCCGGCGGCCTGACCGGCCTCCAGCGCCGAAAGGCCGTGGAGGGATTCAAAGAAGTTGTTGCAGGCGTAATACTCGAAATTCCGGTCGAGGTACGGCAGCATGCCGATCTCCCCCGCCCCGCAGTTATGGCCGGTATAGAGCCGGTTGTCGATGATGATGCCCGACCCCAGCCCGGTGCCGATCGCCATCCCGACCACGGAGCGGTAGGTCCGGGCCAGCCCGTAGCGGTGTTCGCCGAGCGTGAAACAGTTGACGTCGTTGTTGACGATCACCGGCAGGCTGAACTCGTTCTCCAGGATGTCGCGCAGGGCCACCTCCTCCCAGGAGGGGATGTTGACGACGTTGTAAACGATGCCGCGCTCCACATCGACGACGGACGGCACCCCGATGCCGATGCTTTTGACCGGAAACTCGGTCAGCGGACGGATCAGGCGCGTCAGCTGGGCCAGCGTGGCCGGAAGTGACTCTTTCTGCCGGAGGGGAACGGCGGTCTGGCGCACGATGGAACCGTCGAGCACCAGACCGGCCCGGATATTGGTTCCTCCCAGATCAACTCCAATGGTCATAACGTATCGAAAAATGGGTGGTTACGCTCAGGGTGCGGGGGTCAGCACGGTACTCCGGCTCGAACGGCCCGCGGCATCGAAACTCTTCAGCCGGACGGCGCCCGAAACCGCTACCGGCCCGCTGTATACGGTCGAGCCGGCGGTCGGTTCAGTGCCGTCGGTCGTATACCGGATCGTCAGACCGGGCAGGGCGGTATTGGCCTTCATCTGCCCGTTTTCGATCACGGCGCCGGGGGGCGGCAGCCGGTAGTTATACCCGCCGTTCAGCGTCGCCAGCCGGGGCAGTTCCCGCTGCGCCACGGTATTGGCGAAGACGTTCCAGCCGGTCTGGATGGCTTTCGTGCGGGCGGCCCGGTCCTCGATGGTTTCCCAGGGGCGCTCGGCCGCCCAGGCGCTCTCGGCAAACCCGATCAGCTTGGGCAGGATGTAATATTCCAGCATGTCGCGGCCCTTGACGGTTTCGCTCCAGAGCTGGGCCTCCAGCCCGATCACGTTCTTCCGGGCCTCCGGTTTCATCCGCTGCAAACCACTAAAGTCCAGCGGTTTGCCGAGGGAGGTCCGGTAGGTGGTCTTGAACATATCGAAGGGAGCGAATTCCCAGTTGTTGCGCGTATCGACAAAGCCGCCCCAGTACAGGCCCGGCTCCAGCGGGTCGTTGTTGTAGGCCAGGTCGAAGTAGAAGTTGGTCACGTTGCACAGCACCACCGGATAACCGGCATTGGCCAGCCGGTTGCCCAGGTCCAGGTCGAAGATGTTGTTCCAGATGTAGGGTACCACCCGGCGGCCCGCGAAGGCGGGGTTTGGCAGGTATTTTCCCTCGGGCGATTTGGTCAGCGCCACTTCCTCCCAGCCGTGCACCTCCAGGTTCCGTTTCTGAAGCCGGTCGAGCAGTTTGCCGAAAAAGTAAGTCTGAAGGTTCTTGGGGTCTTTGATGCCCGGGTTCTGCTTCAGCACGGCGGCCGCCTGAGGTGATTTTGTCCAGGCCCCTTCCGGCACCTCGTCCCCGCCCGCATGCATGACGTCCATCTTCAGGCCCGCTTCCCGGTACAGCTTGGCGAGTTCGTCGACCACCTTCTCGTAAAAATGGTAGGTCGATTCCCGGCCTACGCTCACGACATTGTCGGTATAGCCCTGTGCCGACAGATACACCGATTTGTCTTCGGGATCGATCAGGCGGTATTCGTTGGCTTCGGTTTCCTTCCCCTCCTTCATCAGCCGGTTATACCGGGCTTCCATGGCCTTGATGGCGGCCCGGGCGTGGCCGGGAAAGTTCAGTTCCGGGATGACCTTGATGTGCCGTTCGTGGGCGTATTTCAGGATTTCGATGAAGTCGGCTTTCGTGTAGAACCCGCTGCCGTGCTTGTCGGGGTCGCCGGCTTTCGGGCCGGAGCCGTAGGCCGGGTGCAGCACCGGAGCCTCCTTGCCGGAAGCGTGTTCGCGCCGGGCGCCCACCTCCGTCAGTTCGGGCAGCCCGTCGATTTCGATCCGCCAGCCTTCGTCCTCGGTGGTATAGAACAGCATATGGTTGATCTTGTAGACGGCCAGCAGGTCGAGCAGGCGGAGGATGGTTTCCTTCGTCTGGAAATTGCGGGCCACGTCGACGTGCAGGCTGCGGAACCCGAAGCGGGGCGCATCCTCGATCCGCGTGTGGGCCAGGGGCAGGGAAGCCGCCGGTTTCAGGTAGGCGTCGGTCGGCGCGAGGGCCAGCAGGCTCTGAATGCCGTAGAACACCCCGGCCGCGTCACTGCCCGTGATGGTGACGCCGTTCGCGTCGATGACCAGCTGATAGGCTTCCTTCGTGACGCCGTTCACCGAAACCGGACCGGTTTTCAGGACGACGGCCGGGCCGGAACCGGCGCCCGCTTTGGCCGAAAAATCGGTGCCGGTCAGGTCTTTCAGTCGTTTACCGAGAAATTTGGCTTCGTTTTCAAGGCCCGCGCCGTAAAAGACCGGCACCTGTCCGCTGAGCGTGAACGTGCCGGCACCGGCCGTCATCCGAACCGGCGAGGGGATGATTTTCAGCAGACCGGCCTGGGGGACCGCGCTCAGTCCCTCGTTTTCCCGGTAATGGTTTTCGGGCGTCGACAGGGTCAGCAGGTCATTGGGGCCGCGCAGCATCTGCTCCTTCCGGGTAAAGGGCTTCACCGTAAAATTCGCGACCGGCACGATTTCCTTCTCCTTTCCGTCGTCGTCATAGAAAACGAAGTACGGACCCAGCGGGCCGTCCGTCACCTTGATGACGGCATCGTAGCCGCTGTACGGAATATCGACGGATTTGCCGGGTTCGAGGCTGAAGCCCTTCTCCGGCACCAGTTTGAACCAGTCGCCGTTGATGTGCTGCACCGTGGCCGGGCCGGGGGTGGCGGTTTTCTGAATGGGTCGGGGCGCCATGCTGAAGAACAGCGCCCAGTTTTTTTCCCCAAGCGTTTCCTTTCCGTTGTTGGTCAGAGTAAAACGGGCATCGAAGCCGTTGGGAACTTTGGTAAAATTGCTGACTAACTCCCAGGAGACGGCAATGTCACCGGGGGTGTTTCCGGTGGTACGGCAGGCATCCAGCAACAGGGAAAAGGCGATAAACAGGCAGACCTGAACTATTTTCTTCATGAACCGGGGGGTTAAGTAGCCTTAATAATACGGATTGACGTATTAAAAATACCATTGCGTTTCCAGACTTTTTCAAACGCTGCCCGAATGATCACCCAAACCAACCGGCCAAATCCACCCACCGACGCCGGCCGCACGGCCTCCGACCGGCTGGTGTCGCTCGATGCCCTGCGCGGTTTCACCATCGCGGCCATGATTCTGGTCAACTTCCCCGGCGACGGCGACCACGTCTACCACCCCCTGCAGCACACCCGCTGGAACGGCCTGTCGTTCACCGACCTGATTGCCCCGACCTTTCTGTTCATCATCGGCGTCTCCATCGCCTTTGCCTATTCCCGAAGGCTCGCGTCCGGCGAACCGAAGGGAGGCATGGTCCGGAAGATCGTCGTACGGTCGCTCAAAATCTTTGCCGTGGGCATGTTCCTGAACCTGCTGCCCGACTTCAACTTCGCCGACCTGCGCTGGACCGGCACCCTGCACCGGATCGCGCTCGTCTTTCTGCTCTGCGCCCTCCTCTTCCTGAATACCGACTGGAAAAAACAGGCCTGGATCGGCGCGTTCGTGCTGGTGGCCTACTGGCTGGCCCTGACCCTCATCCCGACGCCCGGCTACGGCCGCGTCCTGCTCGAACCGGGTAAAAATCTGGTGGCCTGGTTCGACAGTCTCTATCTGCCCGGCCGGATGTGGCAGGGTACCTGGGACCCGGAAAGTATCCTCAGCACCTTCCCCTCGGCAGTTTCGGGCATCACCGGGATGCTGGCCGGTCGGCTGATGCTCAGCGGGTTGTCGCGGAATGAGAAAGTAAACTACCTGATGACGGCCGGGCTGTTCTCGGCGGCCCTCGGGTACGTCTGGGGGCTGACTTTCCCGGTCAACGAGAACCTCTGGACCAGTTCGTTCGTGCTGGTCACCTCCGGGTTTGCCGCCCTGCTGCTCGGGGCGGTCTATTTTCTGGTGGATGTGCTGGGCAGAACCGGCGGCACCCGGCCGGGCATTATCTTCGGCGCCAACGCCATTGCCGTTTATGTTCTGGCCGATCTGCTGGCTCTGGTTTTTTACGGGGCCCGGTTCGGCGGAAAATCGCTCAACGAACACGGCGTTTCCCTGCTCACCGGCCTTGGCTGCGACCCTCGCCTGGCGAGTATGCTGTATGCCCTGTGCTTCGTCGGGATCAATTTCATTCCGGCCTGGATGCTGTATCGTCGAAAGATTTTTATCCGGCTATAACCCTCCCGGGATTTCCGCTACCGACCACCCGTCATGAAAACCTGCCTCGGCTTCCTGCTTCTTCTGCTCTCCCTCTCGCCGGTTTCCGCTCAGAAAAAAACCGTCGCTACCGTTCGGATCGGGATGTTCGCGGACCTCCACGTGCCGACCATGCACGATGCCGACGCCCGCCTGACGACCTTTCTGGACAGTATGAAAACCGCCCGCCCCGACTTCATCATCGAGTTGGGCGACTTCGGAACGCCGGCCGAAAAATACCGGTCGGCCTTCGACCGCTGGAACGCCTGGCCCGGCCCGAAATACCACCTCATCGGTAACCACGAAATGGACGGGGGCTACTCGCTGGAACAGGCGCTGGCCTACCGGAATATGCCTTCGTCGTACTATGCGTTCATGACCAACGGTTTTCACTTCATCGTCCTCGACGGCAACGATAAAAAATTTCCGGAACAGAAAGGCTATCAGGAGCACATCGGACCGAAGCAGCTGGCCTGGCTCAGGGAGGAACTGGGCCGGGCCCAGGCACCCATCGTGATCTTCTCCCACCAGGGCCTGGGCCTCGACGGGGTCGACAATGCCGCCGAAATCCGTACCCTGCTCGAAACCCACAACGCCACCCCGGGCCGCCCCCGCATCATCGCCAATTTTTACGGACACATCCACTACGACCGGGCCGAGCAGGTCAACGGCATCTGGTACATCTGCATCAATTCCATGTCCTACAAGTGGTTAGGCGAAGAATACGGACACGTCCGTTACAGCCCTGAAGTGGATAAAAATTACAAGTGGATCAAGTACACCGCCCCGTACAAAGACCCGCTTTTCACGGTAGTGGAAATTTCCGGCGACGGACGAATTCGAATGTCGGGCAAAAAGACCGAGTGGGTCGGGCCGTCGCCCTGGCAGGTCGGCTATCCCGAAAAAGACAAGGCTTACATCGTCCCGGAAATCCGGGCGCGGGAGCTTCGGTTCATCGGCCAATGACCCGCCTTTTTAACCTGGACCGAACCCGCCGGCCCTGAGCGCGGCTTTCGGCAAAATACCCTTTTTCCCATGTACAGGCATTTGCTCCTTCTGCTCTTTCTCCTGCCCCGCCCGGCCCTCGGCCAGCCCCTCGACCTCAGCCGGGCTCAGATTTACACGGCCGTTTCCGACCAAAATACCCTGCTCCGAACGGTCGAAGTGCTTCAGCAGGAAGTGGAAAAGCGAACGGGGCTGAGGTGGCCGCTGGTGAAGAAATTACCGGGCGCCGGGCAACCCGCCGTTTGGCTGGCCACTGAAAAAGAGGTGCCGCAATGGCCCTCCGCCGTCCGAACGGCGGTGCAGGCTTTACCTGTCATTCAGGCCGAAGGGTTCCGATGGCTGGTGATGCCAGAAGCCGGGGCGGTGGTGATCGTCGGGAAAGACGCCCGCGGTCTGCTGTACGGAGTCGGGCGGCTTTTGCGGAAGCTGGCGATGCAGCCGGGGCGGGTTCAGCTGGAAAACACCCCCGCCCTCGCCACCAGCCCGCGCTATCCGATCCGGGGGCATCAGCTGGGATACCGGCCCAAGACCAACGCCTACGACGCCTTTTCGGTGGCCCGTTTCGACCAGTACATCCGGGAACTGGCCCTGTTCGGCGCCAATTCCATCGAGATCGTTCCGCCCCGGACGGACGACGATGCGACCAGCCGCCACATGAAGCTTCCGCCGATCCGGATGATCGCGGAGCAATCCCGGATTGGTCAATCCTACGGGCTGGATGTCTGGATGTGGTACCCGAACATGGGGCTGGATTACGTCCATCCCGATTCGATCCGCAACGAACTGAAGGAGCGGCAGGAGGTGTTCGCGGCCGTCCCGAAGCTGGACCACGTCTTCGTGCCGGGCGGTGACCCGGGCGAGCTGGAGCCGGATGTGCTGTTCGCGTGGCTCGAAAAAATGGCCGCCGTTCTGCATCGGTATCACCCTAACGCCAAAATCTGGGTATCTCCCCAGGTATTCCGGCCGACGCAGGCCTGGTTCGACGCCTTTTTTGCGCAGGTCAACCGGGAGCGGCCGTGGTTCGGCGGGGTGGTGTTCGGTCCCTGGGTAAAGATGCCGGTGCAGGAAATCCGCAGGCGGCTGAATGCCCGTATTCCCATTCGCCATTACCCCGACATTACGCATAATTACAGTTCGCAATACCCGGTGCCGCACTGGGACCTCGCCTGGGCCATGACGCTCGGCCGCGAGAGCATCAACCCCCGGCCCCACGACGAAAAAACCATCCACAACGCCCTCGATGAATACGGAGCGGGCAGCATCAGCTATTCCGAGGGCACCAACGATGACGTGAACAAGTTCGTCTGGAGCGATCAGGACTGGAGCCCCGAAACGCCCGTGATCGAGACCCTGCGGGATTACGCCCGGCTGTTCCTGGGACCGGAATACACGGAAACGGCGGCCCAGGGGCTCCTGGCGCTGGAGCAGAACCTGCGCGGTCCGCTGCTCACCCGCGAAACCGTAGACCGGACCCTCATGCAGTGGCAGGAACTGGAGCGGACGGCCCCGCCGAAGGTGCTGCGAAACCCCCGGTTTCAGATGGGCCTGATCCGGGCGTATTTCGATGCCTACACCCGCGGGCGGCTGATCTACGAAACCGAGCTGGAGCGACAGGCCCGGGAAGTGCTGGAAACCGCGACGCCGGGCGGCTCGGCCGAAGCCATCCGGCAGGCCCGGGACCTTCTGGATCAGGCCCGCACCAAACCCATCCTGCCGGCCTACCGCCGGAAATGCTTCGCGCTCGCCGACTCGCTCTACCGAAGCATCGGTGCCCAGCTGACCATCGAACGGCACGGGGCCATGAGCGGACGCGGCAATTTTCTGGACAACATCGATATTCCGCTCAACGATGCCCCCTGGCTCCTCGATCAGCTGAGCCGCATCGCCAGACTGGAATCCGACACCGACCGGCTTCGGAAAATCCGGGAGGCTCTGCACCGCACCGACCCCGGTCCCGGCGGTTTTTACGACCATTTCGGGTCGCCGGAGAGCTGGCACCGGGTGGTTCAGGAAACGCCCTGGGAGCAGGACCCCGGCAGCCTTCAGTCCCCGCGCATCGGTTTCGGGGTGGGGCTGGTCGGGGTGGAGTGGGTCGATGAGATCAAAGCCACCGGCTTCAAGGGAGAGATTACGCCCCGGGCCTGGATGAAACAGGCCAAGACGCTGTACGACCAGCCGCTGAAGATCGCCTACGACGAACTGGACCCGCAGGCGGCCTACACGCTCCGCATCGCCTATACCGGCCGGTTCCGGTCGCGCATGAAACTGACCACGGACGACGGCCGCGTCATCCACGATTTCCTGCAAACCGGCGAGCAGCCGATCTTCGAGTTCGAGGTGCCGAAAGCCGCCACCGCCGACGGCCGCGTCACTTTCATCTGGACCTGCGGAGAAGGCGAACGCGGCTCCCAGGTCACCGAAATCTGGCTGATCCGAAGGTGATCACTTCTTCAGAGCCTCCTCCACCGGCTGGCCGACGCTGCCGCTGGGGGGCAGGATGTGCAGCAGGGCGGAGATCGTGGGGGCAATGTCGGCGACGGTGGTCCGGCGGAGGGTTTCGCCGGGTTTGACGCCCCACCCGTAGAGCAGGAACGGCACGTGAGTGTCGTAGTTATAGGGCGAGCCGTGTGTCGTGCCGGTAGCCCCGCCGGCGAACCATCCGGGCTGGGTGACGATCTGAATATCACCGCTCCGTTTGGCATTGTAGGCATTCTTGTAGAGCGGCAGCAGATAGTCGTTCAGGCCGGCGGTACCCAGATTCCGCAGGCTGATGACGTCCGCGACACCGGGCAGCGGCAGGATGGCTTCCCGGATAACGTCGCGCACCTGCTCGACCGAAACCTTCTTCTCCTTCAGCATCTGCGGGTTTAGGTAGACCTGGTAATTTTCGCTCGCCAGGATGAGGTCGGCCGTACCGAAGGCGTCGGAAACCGCCTTTCTGACGGTGGCGGTCAGCTGGCGGGCGTCGATCAGGCCGGCGGGCAGGTTATGCTGCTTCCAGAAACCCGGAATGTCCATGACACCGTGATCGGCCGAAAGGAAAACCGTATAGTTTCCCTTGCCCACCCAGCCGTCCAGAAACGTCAGCAGGTCGGCAAACTCCTGGTCGAGCCGCAGATAAATGTCCTCCTGTTCGACTGAGTTAGGGCCGAAGCCGTGGCCGATCTGGTCGGGCGTCGAAAAGCTGATCGCCAGAAAATCGGTAAAGTCGCCCTTGCCGAGGTTTTCGCCCCGGACGGCCGCCATCGCCATGTCCTTCGTCATGGTATTGCCCCAGGGGGTGCCGGTCACTGTGCCGAAGGCGTTGCCCGCCAGACCGGCCAGCTCATAAGGGAACGTCGGTTTGGTGGCCCCGGCCGGCCTGGCCTCGTAAGGCTGGTCGTCGGGTGTGCTTTCGGTATATTCCGCGATGGGCAGCAGGGTGTTCCAGCCCCGCCGGGTGTATTCGGTCGGCAGCTTTTTTGCGTTGAGGTCTTTCACCCACTGGGGCAATTCCTTCATATAAAAGGTGCTGGTGATCCAGTTGCCGGTTTTGGAGTCGAACCAGTAGGCGCCGTTGGCGGTGTGTCCGGCGGGCAGAATCGACCCCCGGTCCTTGATGGCGACGCTGATGGTTTTGTTCCGGAAGTTGGTGGCGATGCGGAGCTGGTCGGTGACGGTGCTGGTCAGCAGGTTGCGGGGCGACATCTTCCCGGCGGCCGGATTTTCACTCCCGACGGTCCGGGCGGTGCTGTCTTCCGCGCAGTAGACCCCCTTCCGGGCAAACGGGTCATACCACTCGTTGCCCACGATGCCGTTGATGGCCGGCATGGACCCGGTGTAGACCGCAGCGTGGCCCGGCCCCGTCACGGTGAGGGCATAGTGATAATGATTGTTCCGGCAGTTGAAGCCGTCGGCCAGCAGGCGCCGGAAGCCGCCCGCGCCGTATTTGTCGTAATACCGGTAAAAGTAATCATACCGCATCTGATCGACCACGATGCCCACCACCAGTTTCGGGCGGGCCAGGGGGGCGGGTTTCGCGGAAGAAGCGGCTTTTTTTGAGGCAGGTTGAGCGGTAACGGAAAGCGCGGTAACGAAAGCAAGAAGGAATGAGAAAGCGTTTTTCATGAGGTTCGGGTAATCAAATCCATAATCCAGTTGGCCCGCGCCCCGGTTTCGCCGGTACTCGGGCAGCGGCCTTCTCCACGGAGTTCCTGCACGATGGTGCCGATCAGCGGCTCCTGCACGTGTTCCGGGTAGGGAAGGTGAAATTCTTCGGTCGAATCGTCGGTTTCGACCCGGATGGTAAATTTCTCGAAGTAAGAAAAGGTGATCTTCCCCTTCGACCCGATCAGCTGCGTCTCGTCGATGCGCTGCCCCCGGTTGACCGTAAAGCACCAGCTCCCGGTGCCCAGCACCCCGGACTCGAACTCGAAAGTGGCCACCACGATGTCGTCCGCACCGTATAGCCCGGCCTGGTTGCGGGCGATGCCGGACGCCGTCCGGACGGGGCCGAGCACAAATTCGAGCAGGTCAAACTGGTGGCAGGCCAGATCATGAAAATGCCCCCCGCCCGACACGGCCGGGTCGACCCGCCAGCGCGGTTTGGGGCTCTCCCCCACCTCCTCCTCGTAAGGGTTCCAGTGAAGGGTGATGTTCACGGCCCGGAGGTCGCCGATGGCTTTCGTGTCCACCAGTTCCTTCAGTTTCAGGAAGTAAGGCAGCGACCGCCGGTAGAAGGCCACAAACAGCGGCACCCCGGTTTCGCGGCTGACGGCATTCATCCGCGCACATTCCTCCGCGTTCAGCGCCATCGGCTTTTCGACGTACACCGGCTTTCCGGCCCGCAGGGCGCGTTCGGTATAGTCCTCGTGCACGTGGGGCGGGGTAGCGATATAAATCGCATTCACCTCCGGGTCGGCAATCAGCTCATCGACCGACGTATACCATTTCGGAACCCCGTGACGACGGGCGTAATCCCCGGCTTTTTCGGCGTCGCGGCCCATAACGGCCACCAGTGAGGAATGGGGCACCCGGTTGAAGGCCGGTCCGCTTTTCTTCTCGGTCACGTTTCCCACGCCGATCATGCCCCAGCGAATTTCATCCATGTTACTTATGCGTTGCGTTTTTCAGGTTCGGACGGGCCCGCCAGTTGGCTTCGGGGCCGAAGCGGGTGAAATACTTCGCCCGGTCGGTGCGGCTGTCGGCCGGATACCGGTAGATCATCCGGTTCGTGACCAGAAACAGAACCCCGGAAAGGATCCCGGCGGCCATCGCCCGCCGGCACGCCCTGCCATACAAAGGTTCCAGAGGCTCCGTACTCCTCATCACGACGCTATTTTCTTTCCGCCGGGGCGCCAGCAGCACCAGCACGGTGGCGACGGACGCATTCAGGAAGATGCCCCATTCGGTCAGCAGGCGGGTCGGCGTCCAGCCCACCAGCGCCCGCTCGAAATTCCCGATCACCATGAGCCACAGCAGGATCAGAAATACCAGCTGCCCCTTGCCGAGCCAGGTTTCGGGGATCAGGGCCAGCGGTTCGCGCAGGTGCCGCCGGATAACCACCACGAACACCGCCGTGATGAGCAGCCAGGTCAGGTTGAACCAGCCTTCCGGCGTCAGGCTCAGCCAGTGGCCGCCCGGCAGATGACCCAGGTAAGGAATGTCCCACAAAGCCGGGAGGCTCTGCGTCGAGCCGTCGGCCTGCTCCGCCACGCGCTTCCAGACGTCCGGGTTCAGGTGGTCGCCCCACTCCTTCACGTTTTTTACGAGGTTGACGTACGGAATCGCCAGCAGAAGGAAAAAAGCCGCAAAGCCCAGCGTCCAGCGCCCTTTCCGCGGACCGGCGTCCCGCTGAATGGGCAGCCGGGAGGCCAGCATGGCCATCGCCACGGCCACCGACAGGCCGTTGACGAAGCCGTAGGTCTGTTCCAGAAAGCTGTGCCAGTTCTGCCCCTGCCAGGCCGCCCAGTCGATCAGGGTGCGGTCGTAGACCTCGTCGCCCGGACCGAACCCCTGAGCCGCCGGAATGCGCGGATTCCCCGGGGCCATCAAGAGCTGCTTGAGCCACTGGACCCCCGAAAAACCCAACCCGCCGATCGTTCCGGCCATGACCGACGCCAGCGCCACCGGCAGGTATCGGTTCCGGCGCATCCACAGCATCATGCCCAGAAAGACCCCCGTGATTCCGGCCCAGTCGTCGGCCCGGGGCGGGGTCATCCGGAGGCCGCCGGCTTCCCTGAAAAACAGGCTTCCCAATACCGGGAAGGCCAGAAAGGACAGCAGCCAGCCCGAGGCCATGTAGACGATCAGCGACGAACCGTTCCGGAAGCGCCCGAACTGAACGAACCAGGCCGTCAGGCCCAGTACCAGCCCCACGACCCAGCCCACGTGCCCGGGGTAATCCCCGAACCACTGCGGCCAGTTGTTCAGAAAGTCATCCGGACCGAAGGCCCTTTGGCCGGTGGCCGGGTCGAGGTAGGCCGGGTCGCCGAGCGGGTAGGTCAGCAGGGCAGCCAGGCGGTTTTCCAGCCCCGTCAACCGCAGAAGCCACTGAATCAGCCAGCCACCCAGCGCCCCGGCTCCGGCATAGATCGGCAGAATCCACCGGTACAACCCGCGCGATTCGGTCAGGTCGTAGACACCCACCCCCAGCAGGGCAAAAAAAGCCGCCAGGTAGTCGGCGTCGAACCAGTAAAGAGGGCTTTTGTGCCGTGCCCAGGTATGGTCGAAGGAAGCGCCGTCCTGCAGGGCCTGCGCCACCGGGTCCTCGATCAGGTCCAGCAGCAGCCAGGCGCCGAACACGAACAGAATGGGTTTGAACAGCTTTACCAGCGCCGGCCGTTCGGCTACGGCCGCGAAGGCGGTGCCGGCTGCGCCGAGGGCGGCCCAGAGAAAGCCGATGTAGTACAGGGCGACGTAGCCGTACCACTGCGAAGCCGCCTGCCCGCTCTCGGTGGCCGAGATCATCTGCATGTACGACATCGACCCGCCGAACCCCCAGCCGATGGCACCGTAGAAGCCGAAATAAAGAACCCGCTCCCGCCAGTCGTCGCGGCCCGACAGCAGGCTGACGGTGAGGGCGGCCAGACAGCCGGCGAAAGCCGCGCCGTATTCGTGGCCGAAGTTACCGCGGATGCCCCAGCCGACCGACAGGGACAGGCCGACGAGCAGCCAGGTGCTCAGCCGCCGGGCCGGAGGCCGCTGGGCCCGGACGGCGGAAAGATAGGGAGGCTCGGTAGTAATCATGTCCTCATAATCGTGGGAAAATAAATTGGGTACAGGGTGGGTTACACGACCGGCAGGGCGCCGTTATCGACAGCCGGAACCTCTCCGGCCGCGCGTTTGATCAGGCCGATGTCGTGCCGGAGCCGCTGGCTGAACAGGGCGACGTCGAAGCTGTGGACGACGATGTTGGCCCCTTCGGCCATCCAGCGCACCTGCCGTTCGGGTTCCAGCGAAAAATGGATACCGACGGCCCTGTTCCGCTCCCGGCATTTCCGGATGATGGTCCGGACGGCCGCTTCGAACTCCGGATGATCGTATTGCTCGGGCAGGCCCAGGCTCACCGACAGGTCGTGCGGGCCGATGAAGACCGCATCCAGCCCGTCGACGGCCAGCAGGTCGTCGAGCCGTTCGAGGGCGGGGCGGCTTTCGATGTTGGCGATGCAGAGGTGGTCGGCATTATAGCGATCGATATATCTCCTTAGTTCTTCGGAAAGAATTTCACCGCCTTTCAGGCAGGCCGCCAGCCGCTCGCCTTTCAGCGGGCGGTATTTCGTCGCCCCGACGAGGTCCAGCACCTGATCGACCGATTCGAGATACGGAGCCACCACCCCCACGGCCCCACCGTCGATGGCGACGCAGGCCAGGAAGGGGTCCGGCTTCGGGATACGCACGATGGGCGTTACCCCTAAAGCTTTGAAAATCTGACACAACCGGGCGAGTTCGGGCCGGCCCAGCGGGATGTGTTCCGTATCCAGAAACACGAAATCCAGGCCGACCTGCTTCAGGGCGTCGGGCCACATCGGCCCCGTCGAGGTGATGCAGGTTCCGTAGACGTTCCGGCCGGCTTTCAGCTTTTGACGCAGGGAAGGGTATGGGATGGGGTTCATCTGTCTTTAGTAAAATCATTGGGGATCGGGACCGCGTATAGTACTCCGGCCCCTACTTTTCAGGCTATTTTTTGGGAAGAAATCCTGGAGGGAAGGTGGCCCGAATCCCCGCAATTGAAGTATTACCTGAAAAAACGATACATGTCCCAGTTGAATAAGCTGCCGGGCGGGCTCTGGCCCGTCATGCTGACGCCCTTTACCCCGACCAACCACGTCGATACGGCGGGGCTGGAAAAACTGACCCGGCTCTACATCGATGCCGGCTCCAGCGGTCTGTTCGCCAACTGCCTGTCGAGTGAGATGTACCAGCTGACGCGGGAAGAACGGCTGGAGGTTTGCCGGACGGTGGTAAAGGCCGGCGCCGGGGCCGTGCCGGTCATTGCCACCGGCACGTTCAGCCGGGACGTGTCGGACAATATCGAATTCATCCACCGGCTTCACGATACCGGCGTCGACGCGGTGGTGCTGATCACCAGCATGCTGGCCGAACCCGACGAGAACGAGGAGGTGCTGATGCACCGGCTGGAACAGATCCTGAACGGAACCGGCACCATCCCGCTCGGCGTGTACGAGTGCCCGGTACCCTACAAACGGCTGCTCAGCCCGGCACTGATGGGCTGGATGGCGGCCACGGGGCGGTTTCTGTACCACAAGGATACGAGCTGCAACTCGGGCACCCTGGACCGGAAAATCCGGGCGGTGGCCGGCAGCAATCTCGGATTTTTCAACGCCGATACCGCCACGGCCCTCGACTCGCTGGACTCCGGCGCCGACGGCCTCTCTCCCATCTCGGCCAATTTCTACCCGGAACTCTACAGCTACCTGCTGCGCGAATACCGCTCCGGGGGCCGGACCGACGCCCTGAACCGCCTGCACGCCTTCCTGACGATGATGGACCGGACGACCCACAACTTCTATCCCTACGCGGCCAAGGTGTTCCTGCAACGGCGGGGGCTTCCGATCCAGACCGTCACCCGCATCCCGGCCGAAACGCCGGGCAACGCCGACCAGATCCGGCTGCACTCGCTGATGGACTCGTTCCACGCCCTGGCCGACCAGTATTCGATCCCGTCCGTCCTCTGACATGAAAACATTACCCGTCCTCGACCTGCTGGTGATCCTGGCCTACCTCGTGGGCATTGTGGCCGTCGGGATTTATTTCTCGCGCAAAAACCAGGATGCCGACCAGTTTACGACCGCTTCGGGCAAGATTCCGGGCTGGGCCATCGGGCTGTCGATTTACGCCACCTTTCTGAGCAGCAACACCTTCCTGGGCGTGCCGGGGAAAGCCTTCGGCAGTAACTGGAACTCCTTCGTCTTCAGCCTCTCGATGCCGCTGGCGGCCTGGGTGGCGTCGCGGTTTTTCGTGCCGTTTTACCGCAGCACCGGCGAGGTGTCGGCCTACACCCACCTCGAACACCGCTTCGGGGCCTGGGCCCGGACCTACGCCGTGGTCTGTTTCCTGTTGACGCAGCTCGCCCGGATGGGGTCGATCTTCTTCGGCATCGCGCTCAGCCTTCAGGCCCTGACCGGCTACCCGATGGCGACGATCATGATCGTGGTCGGTTTATGCATCATTTTTTACACGGTACTGGGCGGGATGGAAGCCGTCATCTGGACGGAAGTGGTGCAGGGCGTCATCAAGACCGCCGGGGCGCTGATCATCCTGTATCTGGTCATTGCCGGGATGCCGGGCGGGGTCGACCGGGTGGTTGAGATCGGGAAGTCCGCCGACAAGTTCAGCCTCGGCAGCTTCCGGCCCGACTTTACCCAATCCACCTTCTGGGTGGTGCTGCTCTACGGGTTCTTCATGAACCTGAACAACTTCGGGATGGACCAGAACTACGTCCAGCGGTATCACACCACCACCTCCGCCCGGGAAGCCACCCGCTCGATCTGGCTGTGCGTGTACCTCTATGTGCCGGTTTCGCTGATGTTCTTCGTCATCGGTTCCAGCCTCTACGCCTATTACCTGGCTCATCCCAACCTGCTGGAAGCGGTCCGGATGCAGGCGGCCGCCGACCGGCTGCCGGGCGGTTCGCCGGAAGAACTTCGCCGGCTGGCGGCCACCCTCTCCCCCGCCGACTTTGGCGACAAGGTGATGCCGCATTTCATGGTCAACAAGGTGCCGGCCGGGCTGGTGGGGCTGATCGTGGCCGCCATTCTCTCAGCCGCCATGAGTACGATCAGTTCCGGGATGAATGCCTCCGCCACGGTTTTCTCCGTCGATATTTACCGGCGGTATTTCAAATCCGACCTGACCGACCGGCAGGCGATGCGGCTGCTTTACATCGCCACGACGGTGTTCGGATTGCTGGGCATGACCACGGGCATTGCCATGATCGGGGTCAAGAGCGTCCTCGACATCTGGTGGATGCTGTCGGGCATCTTTGCGGGCGGGATGCTCGGGCTGTTCCTGCTCGGAATGATCTCGCGGCAGACCCGGAACGCGGAGGCCCTGACGGCCACGCTGATCGGAATCCTGGTGATCGTCTGGATGACGTTTTCCTCCCGGATCCCCGACGAGTACGCGGCCCTGCGCAGCCCCTTTCACCAGAACATGATCATGGTGATCGGCACGCTGACCATCTTTCTGGCCGGTACGCTCCTGACCAGACTGAAACGGAAGCCGGTCTTCCCGGCCGAACCAAGTGTAAAAAACGTAACGCCATGAAACCCATCGTTCAGATTTCCCTCGACCTGACCAACATCGACGAAGCCCTGGAAACCGCGGCCCTGGCCATGCGGGCGGGCGTCGACTGGCTCGAAGCCGGCACCCCGCTCATTCTGGCCGAAGGGCTGCACGGCGTCCGCAAACTGCGCGAAGCCTTCCCGGGCGTCCCGATCGTGGCCGACCTGAAAACCATGGACGGCGGCTACCTCGAAGCCGAAATGATGGCGAAAGCCGGGGCCACCCACGTGGTGGTGATGGCCCGCGCCCACGCCGAAACGATCAAGTGCGTGGTGCAGGCCGGACGCGACTTCGGCGTCAAGGTCATGGGCGACAACATGGTTTGCCCCGACATGGTCGAAGGCGCGAAGTGGCTCGAAGACCTCGGCTGCGACTACGTCATCCACCACATCGGCTATGACGAGCGCCGGGGCATTGCGGCCGCCGGTCACCGGATGCCCAGCCCCCTCGACCAGCTGCGGGAGGTGGTGCAGGCCGTGAAGGTGCCGGTGCAGGCCGTGGGTGGACTGACGCTCGAACAGGCCATCCGCTGCCCGGAATACGGCGCCCCGCTGGTGGTCCTCGGCGCTCCCCTGACCATCGACGCCGACGCCTTCAAAACCGCCGACGGCGACCTGGAAAGCTCGCTCCGGCTGATCTGTGAAAAAATTCATGCGTATGGGGATGTAGTCGTGTAATAATACCCCCCAACCCCCTGAAGGGGGCAGGATTTGAGACAAAATTCGATCCATTATGAAATCTGCCGCCGTCGTTAATTTTGCTCCGGAGAAATATTCCGTCGAACTGCGTGAAATCGAAAAACCGTCTATCGGGGAAGAGGACGTGTTGCTGGAGGTCGCCAACGTCGGCGTCTGCGGCAGCGACCTCCACCAGTGGACCGCCGACCATAGCTGGCCGGTGAATTACCCCGTCGTGCTGGGCCACGAATTCGGCGGACACGTCGCCGAGGTCGGCAGTCGGGTGGTCGGGTGGAAGGAGGGCGACCGGGTGGTCAGCGAGACGGCGGCCGTCATCGACCCCAACAACCCCATGTCGCGCCAGGGCCGCTACAATCTCGACCCGACCCGCAAAGGCTTCGGCTACGGGGTCAACGGGGCCATGACCCGATACGTCCGCGTCCCGGCCCGCTGCCTCCACCGCGTTCCGGATCAACTGGCCTTCGAACAGGCCTGTCTGACGGAACCCTGCTGCGTGGCCTTCAATGCCGTGGTCGAAAACAGCCGTCTCAAACCCGGCGACCGCGTCATCGTGCTCGGTCCCGGCACCATCGGCATCCTCTGTGCGGCCATGGCCCGGCTCTGCGGGGCCGAAGTGGCCGTGGTGGGCCTGGAAGCCGACAAACACCGGATCGCCATTGCCGAACAGTACGGCTGCGAGGGCATCATCGGCGACGCCGGCGAGTGGGCCAGAGCCCGCGACGGCCTGGGGGCCGACTGCATCATCGATGCCGCCGGGGCCAGCATCACCCTGAAGCTCGCCATGCAGCTCGTCCGCCCGAACGGCCACATCACCAAGGTGGGTTGGGGGCCGCAGCCGCTGGGTTTCTCGCTCGACCCGCTCGTTCAGAAAAACGTCACCCTGCAGGG
This sequence comes from Larkinella soli, assembly GCF_003703975.1. Lineage (GTDB taxonomy): Bacteria > Bacteroidota > Bacteroidia > Cytophagales > Spirosomataceae > Larkinella > Larkinella soli. The sequence continues at coordinate 220,592 of NZ_QTJY01000003.1, forward strand.
CAGTTTCAGTCACAACTGGCCGATCTGGGAGCGCGTCCTGGCCCTGCTCGCCAACGGGCAGCTCGACGTCAAACCCATCATCGGGGGCGTCTGGTCCCTCGACCACTGGCATGAAGCGTTCGAGAAGATGCATCGGGGCGAAGTGGTGAAAAGCGTGCTGAAGCCGGTTTGATTTTTTGATGGCTGAGCCGGTTTTGTTCTTCCGTCCGTTTTTGTCATCACGAGGAACGAAGAACCACCCCCAGCCCCCTCCCTGCTAACGAGGGGGTGGCTCCGCAGGGTTAATATCTGGCAGCGCTCTCCCCCTCCTTGACAAGGAGGGGCCGGGGGTGGTCCGGTGGTCCATGTTCCCCAGGATGACCATCCGACCTGGAAGCAAGAACCCTTCCTCAAACAACCCCCTGTAGGGGGCTTGGTGCTGCCAGCCAGGCATTGCGGAGCTAAGCCCCCTTCAGGGGGTTGGGGGTAAAAGCTGTACAGCCAAACCTGAAAACCATGCGTCTCGAACAGAAAGTCATCATCGTGACCGGAAGCTGCACCGGCATCGGGAAGGCCATCGCCAAACGGTGTGCGGAGGAGGGAGCGCGGGTGGTCGTGAACGGCCTGGAGCCGGAACTGGGCGAAGCCGTGGTGGCGGAGATCGGTCCGGACCGGGCCCGGCTGCGGATCGGAGATCTGACGGCCGAGGGCGTTCCGCAACGGCTGGTCGATACGGCCCTGGAAGCTTTCGGGCGGCTGGATGCGGTCGTGAACAATGCCGCCCTGGTGATCCCCTCCACGATCCAGACCACAGACCTGCCGTTTTTTCGGAAAATACTGGAAGTCAATACGCTGGCCCCTTTCGCGCTGATTCAGGCGGCTTTGCCCCATCTGCGCCGGACCCGGGGCTGCGTGCTGAATATCGGCTCCGTGAATGCCTACAGCGGGGAACCCGGCCTGCTGGCCTACAGCGTCTCGAAAGGGGCGCTGACGACCCTGACCCGCAACCTCGGCGATACGCTGCTGCGGGAGGAAGGGGTCCGGGTGAATCAGATCAACCCCGGCTGGGTGCTGACCGAAAACGAGGCCCGGCGCAAACACGAACAGGGGATGCCCTCCGACTGGTACCGCGATCTCCCTCCCTCCTTTGCCCCGGCCGGCCGGATTCTGTGGCCTTCCGAGATTGCCGCGGCCGCCGTCTACTGGCTGGGCGACGAGAGCGGCCCCGTGAGCGGGCAGGTCGTCGATCTGGAGCAGTATCCTTTTTTCGGACGAAACCCACCCAAAAACTAACCCCAACCCCTAAACTCCCAAACCCATAAACTCCCCACCATGCCCCACTTAGCCGCTTTCCCCAAAGCTTTTATGCAGGCCCTCTGCAAGGACGGCACCATGCGCGTCTCCGAATGGATCGAACTCGCCGTCCGGCTCGACATCGACGGTCTGGAATGGTACGCCGGTTTTCTGGAAATGGCCGACGAGTCCAACTGGCCGCGCTTTCGGCGGCAGGTTGAGGACCACGGCAAGGTCATTCCGATGATGTGCTGCTCGCCGGATTTCACCCACCCCGACGCCGGTTTCCGGGAGAAGGAAATCGCCAAACAGAAGCGATGGATCGACATGACCCATGCCCTCGGCGGTTCCTACTGCCGGGTCCTTTCCGGCCAGCGCCGGCCCGAACTGTCAATCGAAGAAGGCGTCCGACTGGCGGCCGACTGCATCGAAGCCTGCCTGCCCTACGCCCGGGAGCGCGGCATCACCCTCATCATCGAAAACCACTATAAGGACGACTTTTGGGAGTACCCGGAATTTGCCCAGAAGATGGACGTATTCTGCCGGCTCGTGGACCGGGTCCGGGATCCGAATTTCGGGGTCAATTACGACCCCAGCAACACTTACCTCGCCGGGGAGGACCCGCTCGAACTGCTCCGCCGGGTATCGGACCGGGTGGTGACGATGCACGCCAGCGACCGCTACCTCAAAGAGGGCACCATCGAGGACCTTCGGCGGGAAGAAAGCGGCTCGGCGGGCTACGTCAAGCGGCTCAGCCACGGCGAAATCGGCAAGGGGCTGAACGATTACGACGCTATTTTCACCGAACTGAAACGGGTCGGTTTCGACGGATGGATCAGCATCGAGGACGGCGTCGACGGGATGGACCAGCTCGAGCGCAGCGTGGCCTTCCTGCGCCGGAAAATGGCCCACTACTGGCCCTGAACTGGCCAGCGGTTCAGCGGGTTTTGAGGCTCTCGACCGGGTTGGCGAGGGCGGCTTTCAGCGATTGCCACGAAACCGTCAGCAGGGATACCGCCAGCACGGTGAGGCCCGCCACCCCGAACACCCACCAGGGAAACGGAATGCGGTAGGCGAAGTCGTCGAGCCAGCGGCCGGCGGCATACCAGCTGAGCGGGCCGGCCAGCAAGGTGGCCAGGATGACGAGCCGGACAAATTCCATCCCGAGCATCGCGACGATCTGAATCACGCTCGCGCCCAGGACTTTCCGGATGCCGATCTCCTTCGTGCGCTGCACCGTCATGAACGACGCCATCCCGAACAGGCCGAGGCAGGCCAGAAACAGAGCCAGACCGGTGAAATACCGGGCCATGCGGCCTAATTGCTGCTGCTGGTCGTAAAGCCGCCGGAACGACTCATCCTGGAAGAAATATTCGATGGGATAATCCGGCATCAGGCGGTTCCAGACGGCTTCGATGGCCTGAATGCTTCGGGATACCCGGCGGCCGTCCAGCCGGATGAACAGGTTGCGGTACGAAGCCGTCGAGTCGATGCCGAACACCATGCGGCCCAGCGGTTTCTGGAGGGATTCGAAATGAAAATCCCGCACGACCCCGATGATGCGGCCGGTTGGGCGGTTCGATGGACGGAACACGGCCCCAATCGGTTTTTTCAGGTGAAAATTGCGGACGACGGATTCCGTCACGATATAGCTTTCCGTATAATCGGAGGCATTATCGGGGAAGAAATTGCGGCCCTGAAGCAGCGGAATTCCCATCACTTCCAGAAACTCCGGCTCGATCTGCATCGTATTGACGAAGTTTTCGGGCCGCTCGAAGGGCATCTCCTCCGTCAGATACGGCCAGCTTCCCGGCGACCCGCCGATATAGGTCGACGCGCCCCCGATTTTAAGGATTCCAGCCTGTTTGAGCAGTTCGTTACGAAGCCGGTCGAACTGCGGCCGGTCGGCATTCCGCATCCGGACCACCAGCACCTGTTCGGGCCGGAACCCCAGGTCGGCACTTTGCAGAAAGGTCAATTGCCGGTCGATGACCAGCGCCCCGCAGAACAGGGCAATGGACACCACGAACTGCACCACTACCAGGCTTCGGCGGAGGCTCTGGCCGGTGCCGGCCGTCGCCCGGGCGCTTTTCAGGCCCTGCGTCGGCGCAAACCGGGCAATGGCCCAGGCCGGATAAGCCCCGGCCACCAGCCCCACCCCCAGCAGCAGCAGCGCATAGGCCGTCAGGGCCGGAAGCGTCAGCAGGTCGGTAAAGGCCACCGAACCGCCCACCACGGCGTTGAACGGCCCCACCAGTCCGTAAAGCAGTCCGACGGCCAGCGCACCGGCAAAACCGGTCAGCAGCAGGGATTCGGCCAGATGCTGGAGAACCAGATTGCGGGCCGTTGCCCCCATAATCTTGCGGATACCGGCCTCGGGCAGTCGTTCGGCGGAACGGGCCGTTGCCAGATTCACGAAATTCACGATGCCGAGCAGCAGAACCAATACGGCAATGGCTCCGAACACCGTCAGCTGGGTGGCCGGCACCGCCCGGACGATGTCCCAGTTCAGAACGGTGGTATGAATGTCGGTCAGGGGCTGGAGACGGTGGTGATAGCTTTTCAGATAATCGGTATTGGGCCGGCCGCGGGTGTGGGTCATCACCAGCTGGTAGATCTGCTTTTCCAGGGCGGGAACGGCGGTTTCGTCGGGCACCTGCACGTAGGTGAAGGCCATGGTATACATCCAGGTATTGAGCCATTCGGGGCGGCAGTGGGCGGGCCTCAGAAAGTCGAAAGCCAGGTGCGTGTTGTCCGGCACCTCCACCACCCCGGTCACGACCAGCGGGTCCCGGTTGTCGAGCATCAGGATTTTTCCGAGGGGGTTCTGCTCCCCGAAATACCGCCGGGCGGTCTGCTCACTCAACACCACCGCATTGGCCGCGCGGAGGGCCGTTTTCCGGTTACCGAGCAGAAACCGGAAGTCGAAAAAATCGAAAAAGGTTGAGTCGGCGTGCAGAATTTCCGTTTCGTAAAAACGGGAGTCGCTACTCCGCATCTCGTCTTTCCCGGAACGGAGGTTCCCCGCCCCCCGGCGCTGGATCAGGGTGGAATACGAGCCCATGCGGTTCGGGAAGAACACCCGCATCACTTTGGTCACCTGGGGCAGGTCCTGCGCAATATGAATCCCCATGGCCGAGGATGTTCCCGAATACCGGTTGCCGTTCCGGTCCTCAATGTTCGTGACCCGGTAGATCTGGTCGGCATGGTTGAAAAACCGGTCGTAGCTGAGTTCGCGCCGGATGTACAGGGCTACCAGCGTGAAGCACACCAGCCCGACGGTGAGGCCGGCCATTTCAATGCCGCTGTAGAATTTCCGTTTGAGCAGATTGCGCCACGCCAGGCGAAAATAGGTGCGGATCATCGGGGTTTCGGAGGGGATTGAACTCCACGCTCCGAAGTTGAATACCCGACGGTGTTTCCGAAAGAGATTTGCAGGGAACCCACCCTCTTTTGCAGGGAAAGCCGGAGGGGGCCTCAGCGTTCCAGAACGGCTTTCAGCCGGGACAGGCCCGCCCGGCTGACGGGCAGCGAAATGCCGTCCTGCGTCACGACGGCTTGGGCCGAAAGCGACCGGATCGCCCGCAGAGGAACCAGCACCGTGCGGTGTACGCGGACAAAGCCGGCCGGCCCGAGCTGCTCCTCCAGTTCGTTCATCGACTGCCGGAGCAGGTGTTTCCGCCCCCCGCTGAACAGGCAGGCATAATAGTCGAACGACCGGATGTAGTCGATGCGGTCGAGCGGAATCAGTTCCAGCCCCCGCCGGGTCCGGACCGGGATGGCCGACAACCCCGGCTCCGGCAGCCCGGTCAGGGCCTGCTGCCCCCGTACGTATAACTCGGCCCGTTCGAGGGTCTGAAAAAGGTCGTCGTCGGTATACGGTTTGAGCAGATAGTCGAAGGCTTTCACCTGGTAGGCCCGGAGGGCGTGTTCCTCGTGGGCGGTCACGAAGATCACCACCGGCCGGATGGTCCGGATCACTTCATCGAGCAGTTCGAAACCGTCGAGCTGCGGCATCTGAATATCGAGGAACAACAGATCGGGGCGGTGCTGCCGGATCTGTCCAACGGCCGCATTCCCGATGGCGTACGAGCCTGCCACCTCGACGGCAGGATGGCGGGCGAGCAGCCGGCAAAGCCCCTCCCGGGCCAGCGGCTCGTCGTCAATTACGCAGGCTTTCAAGGGCTTCGGGCTGTTCATCGGGGACGGACGTTTGAAAGGGAAGGCGGAGCGTCAGGCGGGTCCCGGCCCCAGGAGCGCTTTCGATCCGAAAGGCGGCCTCAGGGCCGTAGATTTTTTCCAGCCGCTGGACGGTATTGTTCAGGCCGATGCCCCGGCGCACGGTTTCCGGGTCGAAGCCGCAGCCGTTATCGCTCAGGACGACCTGCACGGACTGCCCGTCGGTCCGGATGCCGACTTCCAGCCGGCAGTCGGTCATCCGGCAGGCAAAGCCGTGCCGCAGGGCATTCTCGACCAGCGGCTGCAGAAGCAGGTCCGGAATCAGGGCGGAACGGCTCTCCGGCGAAACGGTGATTTCATACCGGAAACGGTTCTGGAACCGCACCTGCTCGATAGCGAGATAGCGCTTCAGGTTGGTCACCTCCCGTTCGACGGACACCTGCTGGGTGGCGCTGGTTTTGAGGTATTCGCGGAGGAGATGGCCCAGCGCGGCCAGGGTGCGGGTGGCCTGCTCCGGCTCCTGCACCCGGATGAGCATACTGACGGTATTCAGCGCATTGAACAGGAAATGCGGGTTCAGCTGCATCTTCAGGATCCGGAGTTCGGCTTCGGTAAGCTGTTTTTCCAGGAGCAGGGCCTGTTCGCGCCTGGCCCGGTAGCGGTCATGCCACTGCAGGGCGTTGACCAGCAGCAGCACCAGCCCGTACAGCACATACTGGAAAAAGAACCAGGCGCGGGAATAAACCGCCAGATGCCCCACGAACGTATCGGCTTCGCAGCACGAAAACCAGAGCCAGCGCACCGACCCCAGCACCCCGATGTGAAAAGCCGCAAAGGCGGTGGCGACGGCGAGGTGCAGCAGCCCCCGACTCAGCCGGTTATCGGCCCGGATCGGGAAGCGGTGGTTCAACCGGAAAATCAGCAGGCTATAGACGCCCCAGAGGGCAAAGTTGGGCAGTTGGTCGACGAGGGTTCCCCAGAAGTTGCAGGTCGTGCCCTCCAGCGAGAAGAAGAGGTATTGCTGGATGCCGTAAAGCAGCCCCAGCACCAGCCAGGCGGTGAACAGCCAGCGGGAAAGAAGTTTGTCGGTCAGCACGCAGATCGGAAGTTCGGAAACCGGAATCAGTCCGGAAAGTACGTCAAACCGGGCAGGAAACCAACGGATTCTCAGCCCATTGGCTGCATGAATCCGTCGGTTCGCTGCAAACCGGATGAACGGTTATTCCGAAACGGCCATTTCGGCGGTCGTCCGGGGGTAAATCTCCGCCAGTTTCCGGTAGGCACCGGAGCGTTTGGCGGCCAGCGTCACCAGCAGCCCGATCAGGCCGGTCATCGTAAACAGCAGCGCCAGGCCCCGGTCGCGGCCGGTGCCGAACCAGCCGCCGATCAGGTCGACGCCCCCGCCCGTGGTCATGAAGGGAATGAAAACATACTCGGCGATGGGTCCGATGAGAAAGGCCGTCACCGGGGCCGCCACCTGCTCCACGCTCTGGGCAAACCCGAAAACCCGGCCCTGGCGTTCGGGCGAAATCACCTTCTGGATGATGGTCTGCTCGGCCGCTTCCACCGCCGGGATCAGGCACAGGTACAGGAACATCCCGACGGAGAGCAGCACGATGGAGGCCTGAATGGTGAAGAAGACGCAGATGGTCCACATGGCGATGTTGCACATAAAGAGGGTCCGCAGCGGGCTGACGCCCAGCCCCCGCCGGGCCACCACGGCTCCGCCGATGATGAAACCGAGGCTCAGGAAACCCCAGAGGACACCCCAGACCTGCACCGACACCAGCGACAGCCCGTAGGCGTCCATCAGCGCCATGAACACCCCGCCCAGAAAGTTGTTGAACGTATTGAAAAAGATCAGCCCCAGCAGGCCCGGCACCTGCCTCAACGCCCGAATCGTCCCCCGGATGTCGATGGGGCCGCTGTCGCTTTCCGCCGGCTCGGCCCGTCCGTCCGGGAGGGACAGCAGCCGCAGGTGCAGCAGCACCAGCGTGGTCAGCACCACCGCCAGAATCAGCATCCAGCCCATTCCGAGAAAACCGATGACCATGCCGCTGAACAGGGACGCCACCAGAAAAGAGACCCCGTTGGCCGTCCCGACGAGGCCGTTGGCACGGTCGCGCTCCGCTTCCGGAACCAGGATCGTCACGAGGGTGGAGAGGGCGATGCTGCGGAGATTGCCGGCGATGGCCCCGGCCAGCCCCAGGATGATGAACACCCAGAGGGCCGGGCTGGCGGGGTTTTTAAAGACCTGTTCGGGCGTGAGGAAATAGATCAGCCCGGATACGACATACAGCCCCAGCGAAATCACGCTGGAGAGGGTCATGGCCGTCTTTTTGGAGTGACGGTCGACGATCGACCCCAGCAGAAAGCCGGAGACGGCGACGGTCCCCAGATAGACCCCCGCCATCACCGAAGTGGCTACGACCGATTTTGTTTCCAGATACACCCAGAAGGTGATGGCGAACCAGACGAAGGTGTTGGTCACCGATGCGACCAGCGTATTTCCGAGGATGGCATAAAATCGGTTGTTCATGGGTGTGGAGTCAGCGGAAGGCATAGCCGGCAGGCGCGGAAACGGACGCATCCGTCGGCTTCCGGTCCGGCTCCGCCTTTCCGGCTTTGAGACGTTTGTGGTAGTAAAAATACGAAGCAAATCCAAGCGCGATGAAGAAGGTGATGGGCAGCCAGTTGGCAGCCTCCTTTCCGCTGGAATAAATCGAGTAAGTGGCCCCCAGCAGGTCGTAGATCAGTCCGGCGTAGGCCCATTCCTTCAGGCGCGGAAAGCCGGGAACCAGGATGGCGATCACGCCGAGCAGTTTGGCAATGCCCACGAAAGGCAGCAGGTACGTGGGCAGGCCGATTTCCCGGAAGCCGTCGGCGGCCATCTGAACCATCAGAATATCGGGAACGGCGGAACCGAGCATCACGAAGGCGAACAATCCGGTGAGGATCCAGTAAGCAATTTTAGTCGTTTTCATGGGAAGAATGGTTATGGTTGAAAACTGATTCGGCTGCGGCTCGAAGCACAGAACAAATTTACCTCCTTTCTCCCACTCCGAGGGGGTGTAAAAACGGCAATCCTGCGGGCGGATTGCGGCAAATTAAACCGGCAAAAACCGGCCCGCCGAACCGGCTTGACGGCTTTTTTCGTAATTTGCCCGCCAGGCGGTTTTCAACCGTTCACCCTAACGCACTCTACGTATGGAAAACCAGATTCTCGGGCTGCACCACATCACGGCCATTGCCGCCGGCGCCCGTCGCAATTACGACTTTTATACCCGGGTTCTGGGCCTGCGGTTCGTGAAGAAAACCGTCAACTTCGACGATCCCGAAACCTATCACTTCTATTACGGCGACGAAGCCGGCTCGCCCGGAACCATCCTGACGTTCTTTCCCTGGGAGGGCATTGACAAAGGCCGCCGGGGGACCGGCATGGCTACCGAGATCGGTTACTCGGTGCCGGAGGGCAGCCTCGATTTCTGGCTGAAACGGTTCGGGGAGCACAACGTCCTGTTCAACAAGCCCACCCAGCGGTTCGGGGAAACCTACCTGCCCTTTCTCGACCCCGACGGCCTGAAGCTGGAACTGATCGTGTCGAAAACGCCGGATGCCCGCCGACCCTGGGCCACCGGAGAAATCGGGGCCGACGTCGCCACCCGCGGCTTCCACAACGTGACGTTGACCCTGGCCGACATCAAACCCACGGCCTATGTGCTGACGGAAATCTTCGGATACCGGCTCATCGACCAGCACGTGAACCGGTACCGGTATGCCACCTCCGCCGTGGAGAATGCCGCGCTGGTGGACCTGGTGGAGGTTCCGGGGGAGGCCGAGGGACTGGTGGCCGGCGGCACGGTGCATCACGTCGCCTTCCGGGTGAAGGACCAGGCCGTGCAGACGGCTTTCCGCGAGCGGATCGCCGAAGCCGGTCTTCAGGTGACCGACCGGATCGACCGGAATTATTTTTATTCGGTGTATTTCCGCGAACCGGGGGGCGTGCTGTTTGAGATTGCCACCGACTATCCCGGCTTTACCGTCGACGAGCCGCTGGCCGACCTGGGGACGCATCTGAAGCTGCCGGCCCAGTATGAATCCCATCGGGCGGAAATCGAGCAGGTGCTGCCTCCCCTAACCTGAGCGACGCTCCTTCCGCCTGCCGGATCAGTCTATACGAAAAAAGGAAGTTTCAATAAAAACCCGGCCCCCGGTTCAGTTATTGGGAAGGGCCGGGTTGATCTTTCCCGAGGGCCGGGGAGTGTCGATCCAGAACCTCCGGATATGATGCATCATATCGCGATACCCGTACAGATCGTCCGGTTTTGTCAGATAAGCGGTAGCGCCGGCTTCATAACACGCGGCCACGTCTTCCTCCGATGGCGACCCGGTATAAACGATCACCGGGATGGCCTGAAATCGTTTGTCCTTCCGCAAGCGCTTCAGGTGTTCGTACCCGCTTTCGACCGGCAGGTTAAGATCCATCATGACCAGCCCCGGCGGGGTTTCGGCGGTTTCCAGGTAATTCCAGAATTCGGCCCCGCTGTGAATGCACTGCAGAACCACATCGGGCCATTCTTTCACCACGACGGATGAAATCAGAACGCATTCTTCTTCATCGTCATCCAGCAACACAATCGTAAACGGCCTGTCCATGCCTACACTTCAAATGATTGATAACGTATAGACTATTTTCAGCCGTATTTGTTCATACATTTGAGCGAAAGCGATCGTACAGACGGCCAAAACCGTCCGGACCGGAAGGTGGTCGGTCTCAGCCGAATGCCCGGAAGCCGGGCGTCGTCGTACCCGAAACCTGCCGGAGAAGCTCCCGGATGTAGAGTTCCTCCTCCCTCAGCCTTACGTAATACTGTTCGAGATAGTCGTGCAGGGCGGTCTGGTCCTCCTGCGGTGGGGCGCTTTGCAGGCCGGTGAACAGGGCGACCAGTTCCTCCAGCAGATGTTGCCGGCCTTTTTCCAGCGACTCGGCCTCCTCGGCCGTCCGGGCTTTATCCTGAGTGACAAGCAGGGCATGATAGAGATCGAACAGTTCCTGCACCTGGTGGCTCCACTGCGGAAAATTCAGGCTTTGCATGGAGCTGTCGGTCGACAGCATCTGGAGTACGGATTCCATAAGGGTTTCAGGATAAAGGTTTGGACCAGAGTCAGGCCGAAAAGGGCAAAATTCATACCATGCCCGGACAAATGCCCGACCAGGGGGCGTTTTCCTATTATGCGGAGCCGTTTTCAGACACTTTTCCCCTCATGGTGTCGAATAATAAATTAAAGGAACCGACAACCGCGAAAACCGGTATCTTTCGGATGGGTGGCATGTGATTTGATACATTGCCGGACAACGGCCATAAACCGGTCGCCCTTGTAGCACTACTCTCCTGTTTTCACTTTTGAATCTGATTGTCGAACCATGCAGGCCAACTACCTGATCGGGATCTCTGCGCTCCTGTATGGCCTGCTGGCAGCATATTGGATTTACACCGCTTTCCAGAGGCCGGTCGCCCGCCACACGCAGGTTCGGCGGCTTGTGAAAGCCTGTATGTTCGGTTGTATGGCCGTGTTGCTGGGTTGGGCAACTCTGAGTTGCTGATAACCGGAAGTCTGCCCGAAAACCTTTTGGGCCAGGGCCGGCTTCTTTCTTAACCTATGAATGAGGAAATCTGGTTAGCCGTCCTGAAAGTTCTGCCGTCGGCGCTCACGATGCCGATCGTCATTTTTGAAACGGCCGAACAGGCCGGCCTCTGGTGGCAGGCGAACGACCCCCACGAAGGCCCGCTCTGGATCATGACCATGGACCAGAGCATCTACTGGATCGTAGGTGAGGAGGTGGGCAGACAGCTGCTGCAGCTGGGCTTCACCCGATGCCTGGAACCGACCCGGGTCTGATCGGCCCGACATTCCTTCAAACGGAAGCCGGACGCCCCGAGGGACGGTCCGGCTTTTTGATTTCATGGAAGGAAAGGGCGCGAAAGCGCTCAGGCCGCGTGCGAATAATACCGCTGCCGCAGCAGCTGAGGGTGTTCGTACCGGTTGCCCAGCACCCGGAGCTGGCGGGCGTGCAGAGCGCTCAGCGAAAAGGTGGGTACGTGGTGCAGACTGAGGGGCTGGAACAGCGCGTAGCCGCAGCGGTGGCTCGACCAGCCGATCTCGTAGATCCGGCCGTCCCACTCCACCAGGTCATTTTCGTACAGCAGCGTGCCTTCCCGGTCGGTCTGACCGATGGTGCGCATCAGCCGCCAGGAAAAAGCCGTCTGAAAGTTCTCCTCCTCGACGGGCGGAACCTGATTGATGAGGGCAATCGCTTCCTGGAGCCAGATCGTCAGAAAGGGTTCGCGGGTCAGGGGCAGCCCGGCCAGATAAAGCATCTGCTGCCCGTCCCAAATGCGGGATTGAATGGGTTGCATCGTTTTTCGAACAGTTAACAGGATGGTTTGGAGCAGCCGTTCAACCAGGGAACGACTGGATTAGACAGGTGTCTTTTGATATTGCAACCTACCAATTTCAGCCCAATTACGCAACTATTTTTAACATAAATCCGCCACTATTTTTAACATTTCGATTTAACCGCTTGGATAATACGGCAAAAAGAAGGATAATAGCATCGGCCGTCCGGCCCGGTCGGCCCAACCCGCAGAAACGATGAAATTATCCGATAACCTGGTTACCCTGCGTAACCATTACCAGATGAAACTGGAGGATGTGGCCGACCTGGTCAAAATCTCCCGCCAGACGCTGTCGAAATACGAAAAGGGCCAGGCGGACCCTCCGCTCGAAGTGGCCGCCCGCCTGGCCTCGCTGTACAAGGTAACGCTCGACCTGCTGACCCACCATGACCTCTCGAAGCTGTCGCCCCGGCAGGTCGGACAGCTGCTCGACGCTCCCGACCCCGGTCTGCGGGGCCAGACGCTTCACATCCGTGAACTGGTGCGGACCATCGGCGACGACAATGAGGAGAACATCGAACTGGTGCCGGTCAAGGCCGTAATGGGCTATTGCCAGGGCGGTTACGGCGACGAGGTGTTCATTGCCGAGTTGCCCTGGTTCCGCCTGCCGCTGCCCTTTATTTCCCGAAACCGCAAATACCGCCTGTTTCCGGCCGGCGGGGATTCCATGCTCCCCATCCCGTCCAATTCCTACGTGCTGGGGGAATACGTCGAAGACTGGTACAGCGTCAGGGACGGCACGGGCTGTGTGGTCATCAGCCAGGAGGGGATCGTGCTCAAGAAGGTCGACAACGAACTGGCGACCCACCGGCGGCTGGTGCTGCACTCGCTGAACCCCGCCTACGAACCCTACGCCATGCCCGCCGGAGAAATCCGTGAACTCTGGAAGTACGTGCTCTACCTGACCACCGACTTCCCGGATTCCGAACCCTCGATGGGTACGCTGCTGTCCGAACTCCGGAACCTCAAAACCGCCCAGGAGCGCCTGCTGCAAAAGCTGGAGTGAGCGGATGGTTTTAAAAATGGGGATTCCTTTTTAGATTCAGCGGTTGTTTGGCTCCTGTAAACCCAACCCTTCATGCGAACGCGTTTCCTTTGCCTGCTGCTCGCCGGCTGCCTGTCCTTCCTTACGTCTCAGGCCCAGGTACATCCGGACAGCCTGATGCCGGTGCGCGGCTTCTGCATCGGCTCGCCGAAGCCGGACCGCATCGACGAATTCGTCCGGTTCGTGGAAACCGAACTGGCGCCACGGAAAGTGAACACCCTGATCGTCCGAATCGATTTTAACTACCAGTACAAAAGCCATCCGGAGCTTCGCGACAGCGTCGCCCTCTCGAAACGGGATCTGAAAAAGCTGGTCCGGGCCTGCCGGAAGAACGGCATCCGGCTCATTCCGCAGATCAACCTGCTGGGCCACCAGTCGTGGGCCTCGAAAACCACGAACCTGCTGCGGGTCTACCCCCAGTTCGACGAAACTCCGCACGTGAAAATGCCGGAAAAATACGTCTGGCCGAATGAAGACGGCCTCTATTGCAAAAGCTACTGCCCGCTCCATCCGGAGGTCCATAAGGTGGTGTTCGAGTTGGTGGATGAAATCTGCGAGGTATGCGAAACCGATGCCTTCCATGCCGGGATGGATGAAGTCTTTTACCTCGGCGACGACAAATGCCCGCGCTGTTCCGGCCGCGACAAGGCGGAACTGTTCGCCGGGGAAGTCCGGACCATCCGCGACCACCTCGCCCGCGACGGCCGCAAACTCTGGATCTGGGGCGACCGGCTGATCGACGGCAAGGAAACCGGCATCGGCATGTGGGAGGCCAGCATGAACAACACCCACCGGGCCGTCGATCTGATTCCGAAAGACGTGATGATCTGCGACTGGCACTACGAACGCCCGGACCAGACACCGGTCCATTTCGCCATGAAGGGGCTGAAGGTGATGACCTGCCCCTGGCGGAAACCGAAAAATGCGGTGGCCCAGGCCCAGGATATGGTCCGTTTCCGGAATACGGCCACCAAAGTCATGAAAGACCGCTTTCATGGAATGATCCAGACGGTCTGGTCCGACGCGGGCACCTTCCTCGATGAGTTCTATGGCCGGAAACCCGCCCCCGCCGACGGCAATTCGCCGACCGCCTGTTTCAAGGCCCTGTACGACGAAATCGGCCGCCTGTCCGGACAGCCCGGCGCTCCGGCGGGGCAATCGGGTCATTAAAAGAATTCGGTTTACATTTCCGAGAAGGGAACAAGCCGGAAACGATACCGCAGGGTGATTCCGTCCGGAGTGGTATTGTCTTCGCGGGGGGTCGGTTTAATCCAGCCGGACCAGTCGGTGCTTTGGGTCGGGCGTTTCGGCAGGGCCAGGGAGAACCAGGTCGGGCGGTCGGGCAGAAATACCCGGACGGCCCATTCCTTCACCTCGAAAGGGACCGTGGCCCAGGGCAGGACCTCAAACGCCCCTTCTTTCCGGACCTCCGCGGAGGTGGGATAATCAAAATCCTGCCCGCCGACGTACAGAATCTCGACGGCATCCTGAATCGCCTTCCCTTTCAGCAGGGTCGTATCGGCACGAACCTCCACCTCCAGCACCGGCCGGTGGCCGTCGTAGTTCAGTTCCTGCGGCTGCCGGCTCAGGGCCATGAGTCCGGCGATGCCCCAGCCCAGCACCACCAGGCCGTCGGCGATCTGAACCGGGCGCAGGTAGGCCGGAAAAAGGTACCGGGGAACGAGGAACCAGCTCAGAAAAAAGCCGAGCAGGCCGGCGGCAATCCCCAGGTACAAACCGCCGAAGGCAATACCGAGGGTATCGTCCGGCCCGCTGCCCCGCTGCTGCCAGATCAGCCAGGCCACCAGCGTTCCCAGCAGGGAGGCCGCGCAGAGGCTGGTGACCAGCAGCGTCATCGTTCGTTCCATGGTTGAAGTAGCTAACTAAGTTTCCGGACGTGAAGGTAGTCCCTGGCTACCGGCCGGGGGAGCCGGAATCAACGGCAGGCGGCTGTGGGTGAACAACCGGCAAAAAAATAACGACCGAAGGTGATAACGGGGAGGCCCAAACGCGGATAGATGAGCGAACCTTATCTTCCAGAGCCATGAATACGCTCGAACGCCGGTTAGCGCAAACCACCTTTCTCAGCCTGTACACCAACGGCGAGTTTACGGTCGACATCGACCGGCCGTATCGCTCCGACAAGTATTCCGGATATTACGTCAGCGGCTCGGACGACCGGGTCCTGACCATTCCGATGCTCCGCAAACTGCTCAAGGACGGTATCTACGAAAACGGGTGCAGCCGTTTCCGGGTGCGGTCGGAAAGCGCCGGAAGCGGGGCCGGCAGCCCCCCGGAAGTCAGAGGTTCAGCAGGCGCTTGAGCTTTTCGTAGAAGCCGGTGTTGCGGAAGGTAAAGGTCTTGTGCAGGATGTAGTTGCTGATGAAGCTCAGGCCCATCCCGGCCGTATGTGAAACCAGCTTATTGACGTTGACGACCTTGACCGAGAACGGAATCACGAAGGAGAAGACCCCCAGCGAGGCCGTCGAAGCCGAATACAGCAGCGAGGAGCCGTACACCGTGATGATGCAGGAAATGACCGACACCATGGCGAATTTCGTCATTTCGCGCCGGGTTTTGGTCGAGTTCCGCGCGTTGAAGGCAAACAGCTTGGTCAGGAAAAAACCGATGAAAAACGAAGTGACGTAGCCGATTAACAGAGCCTGTTCGTAAGTGACCGGGAACCATTCCTGCGTCAGGGTCCCGACCAGCAGTTGTAAGGAAGCACCAATCGCAGCGACAATAAAGTAAGCAATGACATCCTTTCGGTTAAATAACTCGTTTTTCTCTTTCATCCGTAGGGTGGAACAAGGCAGCAAAATAAATGAAATAAAATGGAAAAGTGGCGTTGCCGGTCCGGCAACGCCACTTTTCCATTTCGATTTGCCTACACACTCAGTTTCTGGACGTTGGCGTAGCTGACGGCGATGGCCTCCATCGGAGTCCCTTTGACCACGGCATCCTGCTCCACGAAGAAATGTTCGATTCCGGCGGTTTTGCGGGCGTCCAGAATCCGCTGGAAGTTGATCGAACCGGTGCCGACTTCGGCAAACTCCCGTTTCTCGGTTTTGGCCATATCCTTCAGGTGGACCAGCGGGAAACGACCGGGATGCTGTTTAAACAGTTCGATGGGGTCCTTTCCGGCGAAGACCGTCCAGTACAGGTCGAGTTCCATTTTGACCAGCTTCGGGTCGGTCTGCTTCAGCAGAATATCGTAGGGCAACTGGCCGTCGATGGCCTGAAATTCGAAATCGTGGTTGTGGTATCCGAACTGAATCCCGGCTTTTTTCGCCACCTCGCCCGACTGGTTGAACAGTTCGGCGAAGCGTTTGTAGTCGTCGAGGGTCTTGCGTTCGTTCGGAAACAGGAAGGCGCACATCATGTACTTCTGCCCCAGTTCGGCCGCGTGGTCGACGGCCCGGCTCCAGTCGGCCTTCAGGTTCGCCGGCATGTAGTGGCCGCTGGGGCTGCTCATGCCCATACCGGCGATCAGCGATTTGAACTCTTTCGGGGTTTTTCCGAAAAATTTGCCGTCGGCATAGCCGAAGGTTTCCAGTTCCTTATACCCGATTTCCGAGACTTTTTTCAGCGTCCCCTCCAGGTCTTTCGGCAATTCGTTTCGCAGGGTATAGAGTTGCAGGCCCACTTTTTTCATCGTGGCCCGCGGTCCGGCTTCCAGTTTCGTCAGGAAGGGCGTCGCGAGGGCGAGCCCGAGACCCCGCAGAAAGTCTTTGCGGGATAGGTTGGAGGCAAGTGCCATGAGTGTAGGAATGTTAGCGTCAAAATAGACGGAAATGTACGACCGGATGAACCAGAATTTCAATATCCTCACTCATTTTTTGACTTCCATTCGGTTTTATCGAAAAAGAATATGAATTTTTATCACCGGATGGTATTTATAATAAAAAATTTTGAACTTTAGATAACTACCGCGGGAAATTCAGGTTACCGTAAAGGAATGTTAATTTATTATTATGAAGTTTTTTGTGCCCGGCACGAAGGATGAAAAAGAAGCGGAAAACGTGTATTCCATCCTTCGTAAAAACATGGTTAAGAAAGGGTATCAGCCCAATGATTCCCGCATTTATGAAATTGAATTCGACGACAACGGGATGCGCCTGACCGAGACGGTGGGAAAACCATCGTCCTCCGCCGGCGAGTCCGTGGTGGCCATCTTCAATTCCGGTGACCTCTACCTCATCTGCACCACCAACCGGGGCGTCCTGCGGGGCCTGCCCATGCTGGCGGGTGAATGGGCGATTGTCCGGGTTGAAACCTTCGAGTCCGAAACGTCCTCTGTCCTGTAGACGGCCGGCTTCCCCGGCCCGGTGAACCAAACGATCTCCTTCCCGCCAATTTCCATCATCCCACCGATTTCCGTAAGCAAGAACGTCCGCGGTGACCAGCCGCGGCAGCAAGAGTCCAGGTCTAACCCAACACCATAAAGGAATCTGTGTATGTATCTGAGGTTCGCGGCTTTATCGGCAGAGGAGGAATACCTTCACGGCGCCTTCTGCATGGAAGAAATTGAACTGGCCATGGAAATCCTGAACCTGTATGTCAACGAAGGGCATACGCTGTTTCAGGCATCCCTGGAAGAATCGGGGAAGGAAATACCCCTCCCCCTGGAAGCATTTGACGGTCAACCGATCCGGATTTATATGCAGCAGCTGCAGGAAGAGTGGAACCAGGTCCTGAGCCTGAGCCACTGAAACCGGCGGGCGGCTACCGGGTTTTTCGCAGATAGACGTTGTTGCTGATCGATTCGAGCCGGACTTCCGGCCCGCCCCCGTTGATCGTGCCTTCGAGCTGGTATCCGACGATCGGGTTCTTTTTCGGCTCCTTCGGGAAGCTGATCGCCAGGTCGGTATAGGCCTCCCCGGTGATGGTTTTCATGGCCACGTTGGCGCCCCGGTTGCCCGGCCAGCCCATGTCCACGAAACCACTGATGGTTTTGGCGTGAACCGGCGCCCCGGCGGAGCCCTGGATCTCGATGTTGCCGTTGATGGTTTCGATCTTCAGCCCGGCTTCTTTCGGCACGTAGACGTCGTAGTTGATCCGGGAGCAGATGTAATGGTTCTGGCCGTCCCGGTCGGTTCGCCAGGTAGACGCATTCCCGGGGCAGTCTTCGGCCCGGCCCTCCTTGATCTTTTCGCGGTCGAAGTCGGTTTTAACGCTGATTTCCCGCTCGTTCATGGCGGTTTCCACCAGAAAGGCGTCGTTCAGGCGCCCACCGTTGACCTCCACGGCCATCCGGACGGACACCTCCGGTTTATCCCAGTAGCGGACCCGAATGCTGTCGCCGAACTTCAGGTTCATATTGACCTCCCGGCCCGTCACGTAGGGCAGCTTTTTTTCGATGATCTTCTGGGCGAAAAGCGGTCCGGCCAGCAGGCAGATCAGGGGGAGTAATAGGTATCTTTTCATGGGTTCGGGCCTTTACTTTTGCTTGCGGATGTAGATATTGCTGCTGATCGTGTTGAGCTGAATGTCGACGCCCCCGCCGTTGGTCGTTCCGGAGATCACCTGCCCTCCTCCCACCCGCGACAGGCCGTCGCGGCCGCCTTTCAGATTCAGGTCGAAATCCGTAAACATCTCCCCCTGGATGGACCGCAGCCGAAGGTTGGTTTTGGCCGAAGCCGGCAGGGAAACGTCGATCATGCCGTTGACCGTCGAAATGGCGCTCGGTTTTTCCTGGTTCAGGGCCGAATACGCCACCCGGACCTCCCCCGAAGTGGTGTTGGCCACGATGGGGCCGGTGACGTTTTCCAGTTCGATGGCCGCGTTGTGCGTCCGGACTTCCAGGTCGCCTTCCATGCCCGTGATGTGGATTTTGCCGCCCTGCCAGTTGATCTGCTCATACAGGAGCGCCACCCGTCTGGGCACCCGGATGGTGTAGCTGACGGCCTTGCGGTTGGCTTTTTCGATCTTGACGTTGCCGCCCTCCTGGGTCACCGCCAGCCCGATGCCGGTATTGTCCATCGGCGAATACAGCGGCTTCAGCCCTTTGGCGCGCTCGGGAGGTTCCTGAAAACCGGCCCCGCGGACGACCACCTCGTCGCCGTCGTAGCCTTCGATCCGGATCTCGCTCTGATCCATCTGGATCGATACTTTCCGGTCCTTGTTGTTTCCCAGTTTCACCTTGTATTCCTTGGTTTCCTGGGCACTTACACTGCCCCACCAGAGGGCACAGCTTACCAGCAGAAGCTTTTTCATCGGCTTTCGATTAACGGATTGTTTATTTACTGTTCGGAATGGTCAGATCAGTCGGCTCAGGCCCTCTTCGGCCTTCATCCGCACGGCTTTGATAATCTGCTCGTTGCGGGCCATACGCTGGATTTCGCGGGCCGCCCGCTTCTCCCGGATCACCACCAGGGCCTCGATGAGTGAAATCTGGACGTTCGGGTCGGTCTGAACCTTCAGAGACTGGATCAGGGCCTCCCGCACGCCGGGTTCATCACGGAACCGGAGCAGGGCCTGGCAGGCCGCCAGCCGGACGTTGACGTTGGCGTCCGAATTCAGGGCGTTTACCAGCAGCAGGGTGATTTCCTGATCGGCCCGGTCGAGTTCCATGCTCTGATATACCGCCTGAATCCGCTCGCTGGCCGAGGTCTGCATGACGCGGTCATACCGGAGAACGGTTTTCAGGTCCTCGGCGGCCGAAGCCGTCTGCCCCTCCCCGGCCGGAGAGGTTCGCGCGGAATACAACATTCCCCCGAAGAAGCCCAGCAGCAGCAGCGTCAGCCCGGCGGCCACCCGCAGGCCCCAGCGGACCAGCGGACGGATGCGGCTTTCCGCCCCCACCCGGTCCGCAAACCGGCTACCGACGGCCGGCGAGGGATGCTCCTGCCGAAAATCGGTGTAGTGCTGAAACGGGGCGGCATGGTCTTTCAAATGCGCCGGCACGGCTTCGCTCCGGAAAAACTCCCGCAGAAGTTTTTCTTCCTCCAGCGTGGTTTCGCCCTCGTAATAGCGTTCCAGCAGTTTTTCAATGTCCGGCTTCATAGTTGTTGGCCTTTAGGTAATTTTCGCGCACGCTCTTTCTCGCCCTCGACAGAATGACCCGGATGTTATTGACGGTCAAACCGGTCACCTCCTCGATTTCCTCGAACGAATACTCCTCCACGTCACGCAGGTGCAGGATCAGCTTCTGGGGTTCCGGCAGCGCATCGACAAACCGCATCATCAGCCCGGCGCTGTCGGCCAGTTCGGTCTGGCGGTAGGGCGAAACCGTGGCCGCCTGAAGGTTCTCCAGGAGAGCGCCGTCGTCCATCGGCCGACCGGCCCGGGTTTTTAACCGGTCGAGGCAGAGGTTTCGGGTCATCTGTACGGCCAGGGCCTCCACGCTGCGGTAGGCATCGAGCTGGTGGCGGTTCATCCAGAGCTTCATCAGAACCTCCTGCAACGCATCCTCGGCCTCCTCGCGGTTGCGAAGAAACAGTTTGGCCAGCCGGAAAAGCCGGCCCTGGACGGGAAGGATCTGTTGTTTAAAGGTCTGGAGGTCCATTTCAACCGCAAAGACGACGGTCGGAGCGAAACATTACAACCGGGGAGAAAAAAATTTTCGGAGCAGGCGAAAAAGCTGGTCCGGGTGGCCTCAGAGCCTGGTTAATAACCGGATAATAACAAGCGGAAACTTTTAGGCAACAGGGAATGCTTCCGGCTCACTTTTTGTAACCGTTTCTTATTGAAACGATTGCGGATATGACACCCTCCCCCAAAACCGGACAGTATTTTTTCATCGGCGGACAGGCCACCCGGGTCACCCCGGAACACCTCCGGTCGAACACCCCGCTTCTTCCGATTCCGATTACCCGGCTCTGGCTGGTCGGTTTCGGTTTTCGGCCCGAACCGACGGATGGGACCTGGACGCTGGACGACGCCCGTCTGATTCCCGACCGCAGGTTTTATATCTGTCACCGTTCCCGGCGGCATTTTCAGTATGTCCATGAACTGCAGGACTGGTACCAGGCCCGTTACAAGGCACCCCTCGTTCTGGGTAACCGCCCGAAAACGGCCCGCCAGCCCCTGAAATACGCCATTACGCTCTGACCGGCCCGGCGTCGCCTACCGGCGCGCTTCGATCACCTGTTCGACGGCGTCCGGCAGATTCGACAGCAGGTCGTAGCCGGTTTTTTGCTCGATTTCATCCACCGTAACCCTGTACGTTTCCCAGGACTGATCGCCTACGGCGTTGGTATTGGGCATCCAAACCGCGATTACCTGCGTCTGGTCGCCGACCCGGCGCAGGTCGTCGCTTCCGACCGGCAGCACCACGACCACCTTCCAGAGAGCCGCCGGCACGGTGATCCGCCCGGAACCGATGGCGTCGGCCTTCCCGTTGTCACCTTCTCCACCCCTACCGTTCGTACCGGCCACGATGTAGGCTTCATTCCCCTCTCCGATCCGTTTCCGGATATACTCTTCCAGCAACCGCCAGCTTTCCCGATTGTGCCGGGGGGCCTGCGGTACGATATTGGTCAGGATGAACGTACTGCGGTTTTCGTCCGCCGTCGAATCCCGGTCATCGGAGGGGCACAGATGCCCCCGGTCGAAACCGGTGCCGGTATAATCGGCATGGCGGGCCTGGTACCAGCCGGCCGGAAGGGTCTGATCCGGAATGAAAGTACCTGCATACCGGGTGGCGGCCCCTTTCCAGGCGGCCGACAGGTGCCAGGCACACCAGTTGGCAATGCCGCCCCCCCGATTATAACTCAGCACATAGGTAGCGCGATCGATCAGAAAGTTATTCTCCTGCGAGCCGTCGGCCCCGGAGGGGTTTCCGAGCGCCAGGTGGGCGTCGCGGGTGGGCTGGTCGGACTGGGGCGACGGCTGCCGGGAAGACCGGCATTCGACCAGCAGCAGGGTGACGGTTGCCGACAGGAACAACGAACGGAGAAGAGAGGTCATGCGGACAGGAAAAAGTTGTGTCCACAAACCTAATTTAAGTTACTAACAAAACTACCCCATTGCCTCGGTTCCGCCCACCGGCGGGGTGGCGAACCACCGGCCGACGTTTCGGTCGGGGGTTGTACCGGTTCGGGGGCAGGAATTCGCAATTCATCCGGCTTTTTTCCCGTTCCATGAAGATTGGGGTTTGCCGGGAGCGGGTTTTGGCCCAAATTCAGGTGACGCACAGGCACACCACTTTGGAGAAAACCGGGCAACCGGAAGCCGAAGCGTGTGCCCCGCCTTCCTTCCTCATTTGTTCGCACCCTGAATACAGGCCGGTTCGGCCTCGGGGATTACACACCCTCTTTTTTACGAAATCCGGGTTTTTTCCAGGCGTAAAGCCGTTTTGTTGTAGAAATAGACGGCTTTTCGCAAATTCACTACCGTATTGACAGAAAAATTAAAATCGGATCATTGGGCCGAGGTCTGGCCGGGGGCACCCGCAAACCCGATTCAGCAGGTTTTCCGGAGAGGATGGAAAGGGAAAATGCAGAAACTGAATGACAAGTGGATGCGGATCATCGGCGTTCCCCTGCTGGCACTGGCGGGGCAATGGATGATGTACGGTTATACCAACGTTCCTTATCCGGACGACTGGCGGATTCCTCTCTTCTTTATTCTGGGGACGGTCGTCGTATGGGAGTGCAACCGCTGGGGCATCATTCTCTCCCGCCGGCGGTACCCGGAACTGGGCCAGACCCTGCAGCGGGTAGTGTTCCAGTTGGTGTGGTTCGTGGTTTTCTCCAGCCTGATCCGCATCTCCCAGACGTTCCTGTACGACCTGATCGGACTGTGGCATACGGAGGATCAGATCCAGTTCAGGCCGTATTTTTTCAACACGCTGGTTTCCGTCGTCGGGACGGTGCAGGTGGCGGCCTGCTTCGAGGGCCTGTATCTGTACAATCGCTGGAAGGTGTCATTTACGGAAGCGCAGGAACTGAAAAAGGCGAACCTGCAAAGCCAGCTCGAATCGCTGAAGACCCAGATCAACCCGCACTTCCTGTTCAACAACCTGAATTCGCTGTCCTCCCTCATTTCAAGCGACGCCGGGCAGGCCGAACGGTTTCTGGACGAGCTGTCGTCGGTATACCGGTACCTGCTTCAGCAGAACAACCGCGACTTATGCCCGCTCTCCGACGAGGTAAACTTCATCAGGGCCTACTTCCACCTCCTGAAAACGCGGTATACGGAAGGCATCTTCATGGAAACCGACATCGAGCCGCGCTATATGCGGTATCTGATTCCGCCCCTGACGCTCCAGATCTTATTTGAAAATGCGATCAAGCACAACATTATCGCGGTGAACAACCCGCTGACGATCCGTCTGTATACCCGGAACGGCAGCCTCTTCGTGGAGAATAACATCCAGAAGAAGAAGCTGGCCGTTCCGTCCAACCAGATCGGTCTGCAGAATATCATGATGAAATACAAGCTGCTGGACCAGCCGTCGGTTCTTATTCAGGACGACGAAAAGCGGTTTCTGGTGGGCGTACCCCTGATTGCTCCGCCGGTGGAGGTGGTGCCGTCCTGATTCCGGCGCCGGGATCAGATCGGGTATTTCAGTTCCAGATACAGGTTTCGAATATCGGGTTTGGTACCGGTTCGCTGCACCTCCTGGAGGACTCGAACCGGCAGGGTATACGGATAGTCTTCCATCATCCGCTTTTCTTCCCGGGTAAAATAGATCGGTGGTTCCCGCCGGGCCATGTAATCGTAGAAGCCCTTCAGCTTCCACTGGTCGTCCGGGTGATCCTCGAACACAGGGGGCAGCGTGTCGATGGGGCTTTGGGCGGGACGGATCGGCGTTCCGGTTTCCGGCCCCCCGCAGGAGAGCGTCAGGGCGGCCGGCAGAAAAACCGGCAGAAGGAGCCGGAATAGTACTTTTTTTAGTTGGGGAACCATCATGTAAAAGAGTGAATACAGAAGGTTAGACGCGCCGGGTTGCGATAAGTCACACCCGGTTTTTGGCGTTCCCGAAAAAATCCGAAAAAACCGGCAACGACCATTTACTTCAAATATTCGACCGCCAACTCACTTTTTTTGGCCTGTCGGCCTAAAAAACGTACCTTCACCACTGCCAGTCGTAACCCTTCTCCTGCATGCTGAGGCTTTGCTGCACCGTTTTTGTGCTATTGATTTGTGTTGCCTTCCGTTCAATGGTCGGCCCTCCCAACCATTCCGCTTCTCCCCCCAAAGGCGATGCCGATTCGATTCCCCGTCTGAATAATACCGCTATCCGGCTTGCCTACAATAAGAATTATTCCGGGGCGCTCCAGCTCCTTCAGCGGGCCGCTGCCGCCCGGCCCTCCGACACCATCCTTTACAACCAGGCCATCGTTCTGAGCCGGCTCAGACGATACGAAGAAGCCGGAAGCCTCATGCAGCAGATCGGCTCTTTCTCGCAGGCTCAGGCAAACCGGGGCGTTTTTACCTGCATGACGGGCGACGTCAAAGCCGGCCTGGCGATGATGGAGAGTGCCGCCGTCGGGAAGGGCGCCGACCGCGTGGCTTTCAACCGGGCGGTCGCCTACCTGCACGCCGGCCAGTTTGCGGAAGCGGAGCAGGCGGCCGGTCAGGCGTTGCGCTCTCGCGGCAGCGAACCCGTTTATCGTCTGGTAAAGGGCGATGCCCAGCTGGGTCTGGGCAAGCATAAGGAAGCCCTGAACACCTATCGGCAGCTCGAAAGACAGGAGAGCCTCGCCACGGTTCTGCCGGTTCGGATCGGAAACGCCCTGCTCGGCCTGAAAGAGTATGAGGAAGCCGCCGAACAGTTCGAATCCTACCTGCTCTCCGGAGACCGGACGTTTCAGGCTTCGGCCCGCTACGGACTGGCCAACGCGTATTACGGCCGGAAGGAATTTGCCAAAGCCGTCGCTGAATACCGCCGGGCGGTTCAGTTTCAGCCCACCTGGGTGCAGGCCCGCACCGGGCTCGGCAATGCGCTCTGCTCCACCCGCGACTACCGGTCGGCCCGCATCGAATACGAAGCCGCCCTGGTCGTCGATCCGGAAAATCAGGCCGCCCACCTCGGGCTCGGGGTAGTGAGCCACCGTCAGGGTCTGTACGAACAGGCGATGGAGCATTTTTTGCAGGCGCCCGACCTGTTCGACGCCAAAAACGCGGACCTTGCGGACTGCTTCCTGAGCCGGGGACTTACCTATCTGGCCCTCAATCGTCTGGATTCGGCCTTAGTCAATTTTGCCGTGGCGATGCGTCTCGACAAAAAACATCCGGCGGCCTATGCGGGGGCCAGCGAGGTATACCGCAAAAAGGATAGCTTTCGCTATACGCTGGAATACCTTGAAAAAGCCATCCGGCTGTCGCCCCAGAACGACCGGATGCTGACCAATAAAGGGAATATGTATCTCCGGGCGGGCAACATGGAGGAAGCTTACGCCAACTTCTCCTGGGCACTGAACCACAACGCCCGGAACGTCAACGCACTGAACGGCCTTTCCATCGCCCTGCTGGAGAAAGACCGGATCGAGGAGGCCGAGCTGGTGCTGGACAGTCTCATCAACCGGGGCAACCACAAATCGTTTCTCTATAACAACCGGGGCATCGTCCGCTCCTACCTGGCGCTGAAACACGAGAAGCACCGGGATGTGAATCAGGCCAAACAATTTTATTACCGGGCCATCCGGGACTACGAACGCGCCCGGGATCTCGACTCCACCCACAAGACCTACTACAATAACCTGGGGAACGTCTACAAGAACATTCAGGAGCAGGCGAAAGCCGTCAAAAGCTACCAGGGGCATCTCGACCGCAGCGCCATCAACAACATGGGGGTGCTGTTCGCCAGCAACGGCAAACCCGATCTGGGACGGCACTACCTCAACATCGCCATCTCCCTGGATTCGGCCAGCCTGGTCTACAACTACAACCGTTTCAAGATATACCGGGAATTTTTCAAGGATTCGCTGGCGCACCGGCCCGACCTGCTCCGGGCCGAGCAGCTGATGCCGTCCACCTCCATCAGCTCCAAATACAGCAAGGACGGCTACATCAACATTTACCTGTACGACTACGATTTCGAACGGTATGAATTTCCGGGCGACCACTTCTTCCCGATCCAGACTGATGCCCCCGTTCCGCCGGATTACCGGCCGCTCGACGACCTGCTGTCGATGGAAATTCGCCCGGATCGGGCCGGCGCCCGGGTGGCCGAGCCGGTCCGTGTGGTAACAAAACGGATGCCCAAAGCCCGAAAATCGCGGATGGCCGGAAGTACGAAGTGCCCAAAGATCATTTAATGGCCTTATCTTTGCGCTGAATACTACCTGAAAGTCAAAGAAATCTTGAGAACGAGAACGGCTCATTCCCGCCCGCCGGTTTCCCGCCGATCGTCCAAACGGACCCTTAGCCCGCTCCGATCTGTTCTGGCCCTCGGAACGTGGGGCCTGCTGGCGGCCTCGCTGATCGGCTTTCTCGGCCGGACCTGGTTTGTCTTCGAACTGGCCAGCCATTTTCCGGTTCAGTACGGGCTGGCGGCCGGGGCGGCCACCCTCTTCTGGCTCCGAAAAAGCCGGCTGATGCTGGCCGTGTCCGTCGGGGTGCTGGTCTGGTCGGGCATTCAGGTGCTGCCGTGGCTGATGGCTTCCCCCCCTCCGGCCCCGGAGAAGCGGGACTTTAGAGTGCTGCATTCCAACGTCTTCTTCGTCGAACATGATACCCGCCGGGTAGTCGCCCTCATTGAAAAAGAGCAGCCTGACCTGTTCGTGCTGCACGAGATGATCCCCAAAACCATCCGGAAAATCGACCGGGCCACGCGGGCAAAATACCCCTATCAGTTCAGCACCTGGGCCAAAAATGAGTGCTACATCCTGGTCGGAAGCCGGACGCCGATCCGGATCGACAGGAAGGCCTGGCTCGAAAACCGGACGATCCATTACCGCACGATCCTGAACGGCCGGCCCCTCCACTTCATCACCGTGCATCCCCGCACCCCGACGGTCGGCTGGTGGTTCCGGGAGCGCAACGAGCAGCTGGCTTACGTGGCCGGTCTGGCCCGCCGGCAACGGGAGCCGACCCTCCTCATCGGCGATTTCAACACCTCGGTCTGGTCGCCGATCTATCACGATCTGATCCGGGTTTCTGGCCTGAACGCCTGCCGATGGGGCTACGGCCTTGCCCCGACCTGGAACAACCTGACCGGCATCCCGCTGCTGATGATCCCCATCGACCATGCCCTGATCAACGACGGTCTGCAGACGGTAGGGTTCCGGACGGAAGACCTCCCGAAATCCGATCACAAATCGCTGGTGGTCGATCTGGCCTTTCGGAAGGATCACAACTAAATCTTGCTTTTGTCTTATAAAATGCAGTAACTTAGGCTATTGTCACCAAATCGGACATAGTTATGAACATGCTGCATCGAATTGAGCACTGGGGCGATACGCATCACCCCGCCTGGACCGACGCGCTTCGTATCATGCTGGGAATCATCCTGGTCTTGAAAGGCATCAGCTTCATTGGAGACACCGAGTATCTCAACGCTCTGGTCGGCAGACGGCTTCAGGTCGTTCCGGTCTTTCTGATTCACTATGTGGCCTTCGCCCATCTGGTGGGGGGTCTGCTGATCGCGGTGGGTTGCCTGACCCGGCTGGCAGTTCTGGTGCAGCTGCCGATTCTGATCGGGGCCGTTTTTTTCGTCAATATCAGCCGTGGTTTTTCGGCCCTCAACTCCGAGCTGTGGCTGTCGCTGATCGTGCTGGGTTTGCTGCTCATGTTCCTGGTGCTGGGCTCCGGTAAGTTTTCCATGGATGAGTCCATGCGCCGGAATGCCCACTGAAATGCAGACTGGACGGCCCGGCAGCAGCGAAATAACAGAATGAATGGTTGAATGGTGCGCTGCTATTCTCGAAACGGCAAAGCACATTCAGTCACTCAATTATTCAACCATTCAACCATTTCCCTGCTGAGGAATAATTTGCCGTTTTTTCAAACAGAACCCGCAAAGTCAGGGTTAAACTCTGACCAGAACCAAATTTATCAACGTTATGGCTAATAAAGATTTGGAGAAAGCGGCAGAGACCTTATCCACCCCGAAAGTGGGCAATGATGCCAACAACGGTGCCCAGCACGGTTCTACCGGCGGCCGCCGGGGTACGTCCAAAACCAACGGCAACAAAGGCCCCCGCAGCGGTGGCGGCTCTACGGGCGGTACCAAAGGCGGTAGCCACAGCTAAGTTCACCTAATCGGAAGGCGACATGGAAATGTGGGTAAGACAGCTTTCCCCGAACAGCGGAAAGCAGGGAGGTTCGTCGGAACAACACGCGGAAGCAGGTCGGAAAGGAGGCCGAAACAGCACGGGTCCCAAGAAAAAAGCCGGACCCGATGACGCCAGGCACAACAATCCCGGACGGCCGAAAGGGTCCTGACGCTGATTTCGTTCACGCTGAACCAACGGTCGGATCACGACCGATCAGGGTTGATAAAACCCGTCAAAAAAGGCCGATTCGCAGGAATCGGCCTTTTTGTTAAAAAATATATCGGATGTCGCACCAGGGGATTTCGTCGGCAATCAGCCCTTCGAACACCCGGATCATCTTCGACTTGAGCTGGTGATCGTAGCGGATGTTCCAGCCCCCGAACTGGCTGCGCTTGTTCTCCTGCAGCTCGGGCACCCAGAGCAGTTCCTCCGCTTTGGGGTTAATCGCCAGGTTGGCCTGATGCTGCCACTGGTTGTGGGTCAGGAAAATCACTTCGCATTTCAGCTGCGCCTTCACCTCGGGGCGCAAAGCCGCATTCAGTTCCCGGAACAGTTCCCGGTAGTCTTCGCGCCACTGCTTGCCCTCGTAGACGATCACCGGGGAGAAGTTGACGTGTACCTCGTAGCCGGCGTCATAAAAATCGTTGATGGCCGCAATCCGCTTCTCGATGGAGTCGGTCCGGACGTCGACCAGTTTGCTGACCCGCGACGGCATCAGGCTGAACCGGATGCGGATCTTCCGCTGCGGATCGAAGTCGAGCAGGTCGCGGTTGACGAACTTAGTGGCGAAGGTGGCTTTGGCGCGGGGGTGGTCCCGGTAGAACCCGAACACTTCCCTAACACCGTTAGATAAGCTGAAATCCACCGAAATATCGGAATTACAACCGATGTCGTAGGTATGAAAAACCGGGTCGGTCTGGTTGGGCGTCTTGGGCCAGGGCAGGCTCATGACGTGGCTGTCTACGGCCGAATTGATTTCGTCCACGTTGGTGAACAGCGTAATGGGATTCACCTTCTTGTGCCGGTCGACGTAGCAGTAGGCGCAGCCGCCGAAGCAGCCGTTGGCCAGGCTGGGGGAAATATAATCGGAAGAACGACCGCTCCACCGGCATTCGAGGGTTTTGAGCCGGCCCAGCACGAGCACGTCCGATTTGACGCGGAAGTGATTCATGCCCAGTTCGGGCAGCCGGTTATGCTGCCGCACCTCCATCATCTCGGCATCCGGGTACTGCTCCAGCACCGCTTCTCCGCGCTCGTTCATGGCGTCGGCGGTGTAGAGAATGATCTTCGGCTGAAAGTCGGTCATTAAGATCGAGTTGAGTATCGTATTAAGTTAACATCTACCAATCCTATATAGTTCATAATTTTTTATTTGCAATACTCTGTTATACAGTCTTTTAAATTGTTTTTGTTGAATAAAAAATCGAAATCGTTCCTGGCCGTCCGTATTTTGTTTTTAGCCGATTTTTCCGCTTTTTTCCGGACTGTTTCCAAACCCTTTATTCGTCTCTTTCCCATGAATCGATTTGCTGCGTTTCTTTTATGCAGTTGTTTTTCCGCGGCTTTTGCCCAGAAGCCCGCCCACCCGGTTTTGCTGGAAGCCCGCCCGGAGTCCGTCGGCCTCAGTTCCGAACGGCTGATGCGGCTCGACCGGGTGCTGCAGGAATACGTCGATCAGAAAAAACTGCCCGGTGTTGCCGCCCTGATCGCCCGCGACGGCAGGATCGTTTATCATAAAGGATTCGGGAAGGACGACATCGAGGCCGGGACACCGCTCCGTCGGGACGCCATTTTCCGGATTGCCTCCCAGACGAAGGCTATCACCAGCACGGCCGTTATGATGCTGTTCGAGGAGGGTAAACTGCTGCTCGACGAACCGGTGTCGAATTATATTCCGGCTTTCAAAAATCAGACGGTGCTGAGCCGGTTCAACGAGAAGGATACGACCTATACCACCATTCCGGCCAAACGAGAGGTGACGATCCGCGACCTGCTGACGCACACCTCGGGCATCGGCTATGCCGGCATCGGCTCGAAGGAGGCCAACGCCATCTATGCCAAAGCGAAGATTCCGAGCGGCATCGGCACCCCGAATGAAAAGCTCTCCGAGAAGATTCCGGCCCTCGGCCGGCTTCCGCTGATGCACCAGCCCGGCGAACGCTGGACTTATGGCCTCAATACCGACGTGCTGGGTTACCTCGTGGAGGTCGTCTCAAAACAGCCTTTCGACGAGTTTCTGCGGTCTCGCATTTTCGACCCGCTCGGCATGAAGGACACGTTCTTTTACCTGCCTGCCGACAGGCACAGCCGCCTGACCGCGCTCTACACCGAAGACTCCACCAAAGCCTATCGCAAGATCCTGATGCGCAACGGCATGTCGGCCGATTACCCGAAACAAAAAGGTACGTTTTTTTCGGGCGGAGCCGGCCTGTCTTCCACGCTATACGACTACGCGATTTTCCTGCAGATGATGCTGAACGGCGGGGAATACAACGGAAAACGCATACTCAGCCCGGTTTCCGTCCGGATGATGACCATGAACCAGACGCCGGCCATTCCCAACCAGCGCTTCGGGCTCGGCTTCGGGATTGCCTCCGACCGGGAAGAAGCCCGCATCGGGGTATCGGAAGGCAGTTTTTCCTGGAGCGGCTACTTCGGAACCGTCTACTGGGTCGACCCGAAGGAAAAAATCGTGGCGCTGATTTTCACCCAGAAGGTACCCAACAGCTACAGGGACCTGGCCGACAAGTTCAGGGCGCTGCTCTACCAGGCGATCACCGACTCTGAACAGCCGCTGTTTGAAGCCGGAAAGTAAGGGTCGAGGGAACATCGGAAAGGCAGGGAGAACCTGCCTTTTTCCGTTTTTCAACTCTTAATTTTTCCTAAATCTCCGGGCGGCTTTCCGGGTGTTCGGCAATCGTTCGGGCAAAATTCCTATTTTTGTGTCGGGCATCCGTTGCCTTTACCAATATTTATGGCTTCAAAGAAGAAAGTGGGTTCGTATCCGGGCGGGATGATTCTCTTCAGCCTGACCTCGGCACTGTTTTTGATCGGCTTCTGCGGGATGCTGGTGCTCCAGTCGAAAAAGCTGGTGCGTTACATTCGCGAAAACAATGAAGTCCGTGTTTTTCTGGACAAGGACCTCGATGCCGGCCAGCAGAAGAAGCTGTACGACGAAATCATCAAAAAACCGTTCGTCCTCTACACCGGAACCACCCCCCAGATCAGTTTTGTCAGTAAGGACGTGGCCGCGAAGGAGTTTATTGCCGAAACGAAGGAGGACTTTTCCAAATTCCTGAACGAGAACCCGCTCCGCGACAGTTACCGGATCAAACTCCGGGAAGATTATTTTGAAGAAGTCAAACTGGAGGAGGTGAAAACCGACCTGGAAAGCGTCAACGGCGTGTTCGAGGTGGTGTATCAGGAAAACCTGGTCGACAACATCAACAAGAACATCACCAAGATTTACATCATCATGTCGGTATTTGCGGTGATCATGCTGATTATCATCGTCGTACTGATGAACAATACG
The DNA here is from genome assembly GCF_003703975.1 of Larkinella soli. Classification (GTDB taxonomy): domain Bacteria; phylum Bacteroidota; class Bacteroidia; order Cytophagales; family Spirosomataceae; genus Larkinella; species Larkinella soli. The sequence continues at coordinate 252,245 of NZ_QTJY01000003.1, forward strand.
ATCCGGCTGGCCCTGTATTCGCAGCGTCTGCTGATCCGAAGCATGCAGCTGGTGGGGGCCACGAACGGTTTCATCCAGATGCCGTTCCTGCGCCGGGGCATGACCCAGGGGCTGATCAGCGGCCTGATTGCCGCCGTTCTGCTGTTCGTGCTGCTCCAGCTGGCGATCCGGAACATCGAGGGGCTGGCAACGCTCCAGGAACCCGAAAAAACCGGGATCCTACTGGGCGCCATCGTCATCCTCGGCATCATCATCGGGCTGATCAGCACGTTTCAGGCCGTTCACCGCTACCTGAGCCTGTCGCTCGACGAACTGTATTAATTCAATAAAACGAGATTTCAATACCACCATGAGTAAACTTCCTTTCGGCCGCGCCAACTACACCCTCATGATCATCGGGGTGGTCATTATCCTGATCGGCTTTATCATCATGAACCTCGACACCGAAGAATTCGGTTTCGGCACCCTCGGCCTAACCGTCGGCCCGCTGGTCGTCATGAGTGGCTTTATCCTTGAATTTTTTGCCATCTTGCGCCGATCACCGAATCAATGAGTCTTTTTCACGCCATTATTCTGGCCATCATCGAAGGGTTGACGGAGTTTCTTCCGGTCTCTTCGACGGGCCACATGATTATCTATTCGTCGCTCGTCGGCATCAGCGGATCGGAATTTACCAAGCTGTTTACCGTCAACATCCAGTTCGGCTGCATCCTGTCGGTGCTGGTACTCTACCGACGGCGGTTTCTCCAGACGACCCATTTTTACCTGAAACTGTTCGTCGCCTTCCTCCCGGCGGCCGTCATCGGCTTTCTGCTCAACGACTTCATCGATTCCCTGCTCGAAAACGTCACGGTGGTGGCCGTCACCCTTCTGCTGGGCGGGATCGTGCTGATCTATATCGACCGGATTTTCAAGGAGCTTCCCCGTGATTACGACGTCACCTTTCCGGAGGCCGTCAAGATCGGTTTCTTTCAGTGCGTCGCCATGATTCCCGGGGTTTCCCGTTCCGCGGCCACCATCATCGGGGGCATGTTTCAGGGACTGACCCGCAAGCAGGCCGCCGAATTCTCGTTCTTTCTGGCCGTTCCGACCATGGCGGCCGCAACGGGCTACAAATTGCTGAAATCCTACAAAACCATTCAGGCCGACGATGTCCAGCTTCTTTTGATCGGGAATGCGGTCGCCTTTATCGTCGGTTTGCTGGCCATCCGCGGTTTTGTCGGCTTTCTGACCCGCTACGGCTTCAAGGTATTCGGTTATTACCGCATCGCCCTCGGCCTGATCCTGCTGGGCCTGCTGGCGGCCGGCGTAAAGCTGGAAGTGGTGTAGAGGGCGTTGGGGAGTTTGAGGGTTGTGGAGTTAGGGCTCCACTGACGGACACCGGGTGGCTGCCAGCTCCTCAACGCTTACACCCCCCTACTCCTTAACCAGCAACCTTCACTATCTTTACAGCCTCAATTTCCCAAAAATACCAATGCTTCCTCCAGACGAAGGACGGGTGATTCTCATCGACAAACCGCTGAACTGGACTTCGTTCGACGTGGTCAATAAGCTTCGGTATGCCTGTAAATTCAAAAAAATAGGCCATGCCGGGACGCTCGACCCGCTGGCGACCGGGCTGCTGATACTCTGTACGGGCCGAAAAACCAAACAGATCGACAGCTACCAGGCTCAGGAAAAGGAATATACCGGGACACTGGTTCTCGGAAAAACCACCCCTTCCGTCGATCTCGAAACCGGGTTCGATGCCGAATACGACGTTTCCGGCATCACGCCCGAAGCCGTCGAGTCGGCCGCCCGCCGGCTGACCGGTACCATCGACCAAATCCCGCCGATCTACTCGGCCGTCCGGGTCAACGGGCAGCGGCTGTATGAAAAGGCCCGCAAGGGAAAAACCGCCGACGACATCGAAGGCGGTATCAAATCCCGCACGGTCACGATTTCGGTCTTTGAAGTGGAAACCGCCCGGTTTCCCGAAATTGATTTCCGGATTGTTTGCTCGAAAGGGACTTACGTCCGTAGCTTAGTGCGCGATTTGGGAGCGTTGTTGCAAAACGGAGCCTACCTCAAGGTCCTGCGCCGGACCCGCATCGGAGCGTTTCGGATCGAGGAGGCCGACTCCCTGGAGGAGTTTATCCGCAATAACCGCCCTGCTGAGCAGTCACCTACATGAAGATATACCAAGGAATTGATACGTTCGAACCCCTGCCCTACGCCGTCGTTACCAGCGGCACCTTCGACGGGGTTCACCTGGGTCATCAGAAAATCATTTCCCGGCTGACGGAAATCGCCCGGATTCACGGGGGGGAAACCGTCGTGCTGACGTTCTGGCCCCACCCCCGCACGGTGGTTTCGAACGACAGCCGGGACCTTCGGCTGCTGTCTACCATCGAGGAAAAAACCGAGCTGCTGGAAGCCGCCGGCGTCGACAACCTCGTGATCATTCCCTTTACCCGCTCGTTTTCGGAGCTGTCGTCGGAGGAGTTTATCCAGCAGATTCTGGTGGAGAGGATCGGCACGAAGAAGCTGGTGATCGGCTACGACCACCACTTCGGCCGGAACCGGGAGGGCAGTTTCGACTACCTGAAGCAGCACGCTCACCAGTACGGTTTCGAGATCGAGGAGATTCCGCGTCAGGATGTCGATGCCGTCGGGGTCAGTTCCTCCAAAATCCGGACGGCCCTGCTAGAAGGCAATCTCGCCACCGCCACCCGGTTTCTGGGCCGCCCCTACAGCCTGACCGGCACCATCGTGAAAGGCCAGCAGCTGGGCCGGACCATCGGCTACCCGACCGCCAACATTCAGGTCGACGATCCGAATAAGCTCATTCCGTCCAACGGCATCTACGCGGCCGAGGTCATCTACCAGGGCCGCCTGCTGGGCGGAGCCATGAGCATCGGCACCCGCCCGACCGTCGGCGGGACGCACCGGACCATCGAGGTATTCATCTTCGACTTCGATCAGGAAATTTACGGCGAACACCTGACGGTGCGGTTCATCGAGTATCTGCGGCCGGAACTGAAATTCGACGGCCTCCCCGCCCTCGTGGCCCAGATGGACCTCGATGTCGGGAAGGCCAAACGGATTCTTTACTCCAGCGCCCGGACGTAACTGCCCAGCCATTTGACGTCGGCCGCGTGGTGCTGGAGGATTTCCCGCACGGGCGCGTCTTCAGCGTGTCCTTCAAATTCGATCAGAAACCAGTAGCGGAACGTCGCCCCTTCGCGCAGCGGGCGGCTTTCGATTTTGGTCAGGTTGATCCGGCGGGCGTTGAACTCCTGCAGGAACTGGGCCAGCACCCCGGGTGAGTTGGTGTTCGGCAGGCGGGCCACGAGGGTGGTTTTGTCGTTTCCGCTCCGCTGGTTTTTAAAATCCTTGGCGAGAATCAGAAAGCGGGTCCGGTTCAGGTCCGTGTCTTCGATGTTGTCGAACAGCACCGGCACCCCGAACAGCTTGGAGGCAATGTGGGAACAGACCGCAGCCGCCCGGGGGTTCTGGGCCGCCAGTTTGGCGGCCTTCGACGTCGATTCGACCGGCACCAGTTCGGCCGGCAGCCCCTCGAAATATTCCTTCAGGAACTTGCTGCACTGCCCGAAGGCGATGTCTTTGGAATAAATGTGGGTAATGTCGCCCAGAACGTCGGTCTGGGTGGCGAAGGTGAAATGCACCGGGATCTGGGCTTCGGCCGCGATGACGAGGTCCTTCTCGTAGAGCAGGTCGATGGTTTCATTGACGACCCCCTCCTGGTTATTCTCGATCGGTACCACCCCGAACCGCGCCCGCCCGGTTTCGACGCTCTCGAACACGGAGCGGATGTTCGGCAGGGCCAGGTATTCGCTCATGGCTCCGAACCGGCTTTCGGCGGCCTGGTGGGTGAAGCTTCCTTCCGGCCCCAGGTAGGCGATGCGCTCGGGCATCTCCAGATTTCGGGAAACCGCAAAAATCTCCAGATAGATGGCATCGATGGCCGAGGGCGTCATCAGGCCGTCGTTCAGCCGGTGGAGACGGTCCAGAATCTGCTTTTCGCGCTCGGGCCGGTAAATGATGGAGTTACTCGTTTTTTTCAGTTCACCCACTTGCCGGACCAGGTCCATGCGCTGGTTGAGCAGAGTCAGCAACTGATCGTCGATACCGTCGATCTGGGTACGGAGGGATTCGAGAGTCATATTCGTAAACTAAGTATTCATGCGCCGGGCAGCAGAAAACCGTGCGCTCCGGAGCCGTCCGGCACGCACGGTTTCCGACCGGGTCCGATTACACCAGAGCCGCGTCTTCCACATCCTTTTCGATGCGGAGGTTTTCGATGATGAATTTCTGCCGGTCGGGCGTGTTCTTTCCCATGTAGTAGCTGAGCAGTTTCGGAATGGACGTTTCCTTTTCCATGATCACCGGCTCCAGACGCATGTCGTCGCCGATGAACAGACCGAATTCCTCCGGCGAAATCTCTCCCAACCCTTTGAACCGGGTGATTTCCACCTTCTTGCCGCTCTTGTTCAGCTTGTCGATGGCCCGCTGTTTCTCCTCCTCCGAATAACAGTAGACGGTTTCCTTATGGTTTTTCGGATTCCGAACGCGGAACAGGGGTGTTTCGAGGATGTAAAGATGGCCGTTCCGGACCAGATCCGGAAAGAACTGGAGGAAAAACGTCATCATCAGCAGCCGGATGTGCATCCCGTCGACGTCGGCGTCCGTAGCGATGACGATCCGGTTGTAGCGCAGCGTGTCCAGTCCGTCCTCGATGTCGAGGGCGTGCTGCAGCAGGTTGAACTCCTCGTTTTCGTACACCACCTTTTTGGTCAGCCCGAAGCAGTTGAGCGGTTTGCCGCGCAGACTGAATACCGCCTGGGTCTGTACGTTCCGGGACTTGGTGATGGAACCGCTGGCGGAGTCGCCTTCGGTGATGAACAGGGTGGAGTTCTGGCGGTCTTCGGCTTTGGGGTCCGACAGGTGTACGCGGCAGTCGCGGAGTTTTTTATTGTGGAGATTGGCTTTCTTGGCGCGTTCGTTGGCCAGTTTCTTGATGCCGGCGAGTTCCTTCCGCTCGCGTTCCGACTGCTCGATCCGTTTCTTCAGGGCATCGCGGATGGCCGGGTGCATATGCAGGTAGTCGTCGAGCCGGTCTTTCACGAAATCGATCACGAACGAACGGACGGACGGGCTGTCCGGGTCGGGCGCCATGTTGAGCGAACCGAGCTTGGTTTTGGTCTGCGACTCGAAAACCGGTTCCTGCACCCGGACGCTGATGGCCGCAATGATGGACGCCCGGATGTCGGAGGTGTCGTAGTTTTTATCGAAGTGCTTCCGGACGGTTTCCACCACGGCTTCGCGGAGGGCGTTCTGGTGGGTCCCGCCCTGGGTGGTGAACTGCCCGTTCACGAAAGAGTAATACTGCTCCCCGTATTGATTGCCGTGCGACATGGCGATTTCGATGTCGTGGCCTTTCAGGTGAATGATCGGGTAACGCAGGGCCTCTTCGTCGGTCTTGTTCTGAAGCAGATCCAGCAGGCCGTTCTGCGAAACGAATTTTTCGCGGTTCAGGCTCAGCGTCAGGCCGGCGTTGAGGTAGCAGTAGTTCCAGATCATGTCCTTCACAAACTGGCTGCGGAAATGATAATTCTTGAATACCGTGGCGTCCGGTTCGAAACAGATCAGAGTTCCGTTCCGCTCGGTAGTGGCACTTTCACCCTGGCGGGTCAGCTGGCCCCGTTCGAATTCCGCCCAGACGGATTTGCCCTCGCGGTAGGACTGGACCTTGAAAAAGGTGGAGAGCGCATTGACGGCTTTGGTTCCTACCCCGTTCAGCCCGACCGATTTCTGGAAGGCTCCGGAGTCGTACTTGCCGCCGGTATTGATCTTGGAAACCACATCGACCACCTTGCCCAGCGGGATGCCCCGGCCGTAGTCGCGGACCTCGACCCGGTGATCGGTCACTTTCACGTCGATGAGCTTGCCGTGACCCATGACGTGTTCGTCGATGCAGTTGTCGATGACTTCTTTGAGGAGGACGTAAATGCCGTCGTCGGCCGCCGAGCCGTCGCCCAGTTTTCCGATGTACATGCCCGGGCGGAGCCGGATGTGTTCACGCCAGTCGAGCGACCGTATACTGTCTTCGGTGTATTGTACCTGGTTGTTGTCTGCCATAAAAGGGAGGGAGCAATTTATAAAGTCAGAATGATCGAAAGGGCCTTTTGTAAACCCGGTTCCTCTCCGGAAAAGTTCGTGGAATATGAAATTTTACCCTTCAGGAAGAATTTGTTTAAAAAGTAATAAAAGTTCGTTTACTTTGTAGCGCAAAGTGCGCAAAAATAATACAATAAGCGATTTGTCGTTGATAGCATACAAAAACGCATGAGATTGATCGGCGTCCGGCGTCCGAATACATTCTTAAAAATATGCAAAAATCTCAAGATTTCCATCGTTTTAGCTCAAAAAAATTCCCTGTCTCTTCGATGCTTTTTGTCCGCAAAACCATTCTGGGTGTCGCTTTGCTCTGCACCGGAATCAATGCCGTGGCACAGGTAACGCCGGCGCCGTCCGCTCCCTCCGCACCCGCCACCGCTCCCGCTACCGCACAACCCCGCCCCTCGGCCCCCGCAGGCGGTAATACGGCCCGTCCCGGTGCGACCGGACCGGCCCCCGCCGGACAATCGCAGGGCACCCTCCCGGGTCAGGTCCCCGGCCAGACGCAGGGCCAGCAGGGTCCGCGCGGGCAGGGTCAGACGCAGGGCCAGGGACAGCAGGGTGGAAATCAGCAGGGTGGCCGGACCGGTGCTGGAACGGGCCAGCAGGGTGCCGGGCAAACCGGTCAGGCGGGCCAGCTGGGCCCGGGTCCGCAGGGCAGCAACGCCAGCGAGACCCAGGACCTGAGCCAGGATGAACAGGCCGAACAGGCGCTGACCGAACAGGAACGGCTCCGCGAACAGGAACTGGCCGCCCAGCGCCGGAAACTGTTCGGCTACCAGACCTTCAACGATCCCAACAATGCCGCTACCTTCCAGCCGAACCTGAACATCGCCACCCCGAAAGGCTACGTGGTCGGTCCCGGCGATCAGCTGAACATCAACATCTACGGCTTCTCGGAAGCCACCTTCCTGCTGCCGGTCAACCCCGACGGGTTCGTCTACGTGCAGCGCGTCGGCCCCATCCACGTGGCCGGCCTGACCATCGAACAGGCCCGCACCCGCATCCTGGACCGGCTTTCCAAAATCTATGTCGGCCTGAAAAGCAGCTCCTACGGCCCCGCCAACACCTACCTGATCGTCACCCTCGGCGACATCCGCAGCATCCGGGTTTCGGTCACCGGCGAAGCCATCCGGCCGGGAACCTATACGCTCTCCTCGCTCTCGACGGCGCTCAATGCCATCTATCAGGCCGGCGGCCCCAGCGAACTCGGGTCGTTCCGGAACGTGCAGGTGATCCGCAACAACCGGGTCGTCGGGACGCTCGACCTTTACGACTATCTGACGTCCGGTATTCAGCGGAACGACATCCGCCTTCAGGACAATGACAATATCCGCTTTACGACCTATAAGACCCACGTCGAGGTAACCGGCTCCGTCAAGCGCAACAACATCTTCGAACTGCTGCCGGGCGAAACCATGAGCCGCCTGCTCGAGCTGGCCGGCGGTTTCACCAGCAACGCCTATAAATCCCGCATCAAAATCACCCGGTTCACCAACCGCGAACTGAAAGTGGTGGATGTCGTCGAATCCGAATTCGGCAATTTCCAGCTGCAGGACGGTGATAACGTGGCGGTCGAATCGGTCCTGGCCCGCTATGAAAACCAGGTGGGCATTCAGGGAGCGGTGTATCGCCCCGGAACTTACTCACTCGACCAGAACAAAACCCTGAAGCAACTGCTGAGCAGCGCCGAGGGCCTCAAGGGCGAGGCTTTCACGGGCCGCATCCAGATCGTCCGGACCCGCGACGACATGGCCATCGAGAACATTTCCCTGAATCTGGCCGACATCATCAACGGCACCGCCCCGGACGTGGAGCTGAAGCGCGAAGACCAGGTGGTGATCCCCTCCCGCTTCGACATGGCCGAGTTTGCCAACGTCAGCATCGTCGGTGAAGTCATTACGCCCATCAATTCGACGGCCTATATTTCCAACATGACGCTGGAGGACCTTCTGCTCCAGGCCGGCGGGCTGAAGGAGTCGGCCGCGGCTTCGCAGGTGGAGGTGATTCGCCGGAAGAAGGACGTGGACGTCACCTCCACGAGCGCCCAGATTTCGGAAATCTACCGTTTCAACATCGACCGCGACCTGAGCATCAAACCGTCGGACACCAAATTCCTGCTGGCGCCCTACGATCAGGTCGTCGTGCGCCGTTCTCCGAACTACCAGGAACAGACCTTCGCCTTCGTCGACGGAGAGGTGCTCATGCCGGGACAATATCCGCTGAAAACCAAAGACCAGCGGATCTCGGACATCATCAAGATGTCCGGCGGGCTTTCTCCCTACGCCTACGTCGACGGCGCCACGCTCGTGCGGCAGGTCCAGATCAGCCAGGCCGAGCAGGCGATGCGCCAGCAAACGATTACCGAACTGGCCGACGACAGCCCGAAAGCGATCGTCAACCTCGATACCTCGACGGAAGGCCGTGAAGACCTGATCGGCATCAACCTGCGCAAAATTCTGAGCAACCCGGGTTCGAGCGAGGACATGATCCTGCGCGAAGGCGACGTGGTCCGGATTCCGAAAATGCTTGAAACCGTCCGCGTCGGCGGGGAAGTGCTGCTGCCGACCACGGCCAAATTCCGCCGGGGGCAGTCGTTCCAGGATTATATTTCGCAGGCCGGCGGGTTCACCAGCCGCTCGGCCCGCAAACGCGCCTACGTCGTCTATGCCAACGGCTCAGCCGACCGGACGCGCCGGTTCGCCTTCTTCAACGTGTATCCGCGTGTCGAACCCGGCTCGGAAATCATCGTTCCGCAGCAAACCCGGGGTGAGCTGACGCCCCAGCAGGTCATCAGCAGCACGACGGGTATCGTAACGTCCCTGATGACGCTGATTACGGCGGTGCTCGCCTTCCGCGCGCTCCGATAAACTTCATCCAACACCAAGCGACCTGAAAACGTATGGAAACCATAGATTCTAAAAAATCGTCAAACGAACTTCCTCCCGATCAGATTTCGCCGAAGGAAGTGATTAACCGGATGATCGTGTTCAGGAATCTCCTGATGCGCAGCTGGAAACTGATAGCCGTTTGTGTGGTAATCGGGGGTCTGATCGGCTTTTTCGTCGACATGAACCTGGATAAACGCCCGACCTATACGGCCTTCATCACCTTCAACCTAGGCGGTGGTTCAGGCCAGGGCGGTATGGGCGACCTCGGCGGCATCGCCGGGATGTTCGGTCTGGGCGGGGGCGCTCCGGACGCCAACATCTTCACGGGCGAAAACTTCATGTACTACGTCGTTTCCCGACCGATCATTACCCGGACGCTGATGAAGGAGGTGGATACCCTCAACAATCAGAAGGATCTGATGATCAACTACTACATCCAGCACAGCGGGATTCGGGACGACGAGTGGGAAAAGAACGACACCCTGCGGAACTTCCGGTTCGTGCGCGGCAAGAGCCCCGCCACCTACACCCGGCTGGAAAATCAGGCTTTGGACGACGTCTTCAACCGCATCAAGGGCGAAACCTCCATCGTTCAGAAAGACCGGAAGTCGTCCTTCCTGACGCTGCAGACCGGCCAGCATTCCGAAATGCTGGCCAAGATCTGGGTCGAAACGCTGCTGAAAACCGTTCAGGAGGACTATACCGAAAAGCAGACGAAAAAAACCCACGAGATGAAGGACCTGCTCGTTCACCGGGCCGACTCACTGGGCCGGATTCTCGGTAAAAACGAGTCCAGCCTGGCCCGGTACATCGATCAGAACCAGCAGATCGTGGTGGCGGAAGGCCAGCTGGCCCAGACTAAGCTGACCCGCAACTCGCAGTTTCTGCAACAGCTGTATTACCAGGCCCTGTCGAGCGTGGAGAACATCAATATGACCCTCATCAAAGAGGCACCGCTGTTCACGATCATCGAGCCGGTGGCCCTGCCGCTGTACAAGGAAGCCCACGAACCGTATGCCATGCAGGCCGGGCTGATTCTGGGCCTCATGCTGGGTCTGGTCATCGTCTTCCTGCGGCAGGCCTACTTCAGCATCATGCACAGCTAACAGAGTTTTGAAGGAATCGTGAAGAGTTAAAAGTTATGAGTTAACTTGCCCCGGCATTGGTTACTCACGGCTTTTAACTCTTAAATTTGTAACACCCCCTCATTTTTTGTGAAAACACACGAAGTGGTTATTCAACCGGGCCGGTCGGAAAAACATTACTGGCGGGATTTGTGGAAAAATCGGGAACTGTTGTACATCCTGTCCATGCGCGACATTTCCGTACGGTACAAACAGACCATCCTCGGCACCTCCTGGAGCCTCATCCGCCCGCTGACGACCATGCTCATCATGGTGTTTGTGTTCAGTAAAGTAGCCAAACTCAAAGGCGACCCCGGCATTCCCTACCCGCTGATGGTGCTCGCCGGGATTACCATCTGGACCTTTTTCGCTAATGCCTTCACCCAGATCAGCACCTGCATCACGGCCAATTCCAACCTGGTCACAAAAGTATACTTCCCGCGGCTCATCATGCCGCTGAGTTCCATCGTCGTCAGTTTCATCGACTTTCTGATCGCCCTTGGGCTGTTCGTCCTGATTGCCATCTGGTACCAGTTCTGGCCCGACTGGCACATCCTGTTCCTGCCGCTTTTTATGGTGCTGGCCCTGCTGGCTTCGTTTGCATTTGGTCTTATCTTTGCCGTATTGAATGTGCGGTTCCGCGACATCGCCCAGCTGATTCCGTTCCTGGTTCAGGTCGGCTTTTACGCCTGCCCGATCGCTTACAGCAGCCGGCTGGTGGCGGGCGAGTCCTGGTATCCGCTGTACATTCTCAACCCCCTGGTCGGGATCATCGACGGTTTCCGCTGGTCCCTTCTGGGCGAAAACGCTTTCTTTAATCCAACCAGTATTGTATATTCGGTGTTGATTATCAGCGTCGTACTGGTCATTTCGGTGTATTTTTTCCGGAAGCGGGAAAACACCTTCGTCGACGATATTTAGCATGAAAATTGCCGTCGGGGGACCATGCGGCAGCGTGTGGTATCCCACCGGTTTGCGACAAAAAGACATATGGCAGTAATCACGGTAGAAGATATCAGCAAACGATATATTATTGACCACAAGAAAGGAAAGGGCAGTAATAGCATTAAGGACGCGGTGGTGGAGCAGTTCCGGAAACTGTTCAACGGGAAAAACAGTTCCGACGCCGAGCGTATCGAACATGAGGAGTTCTGGGCGCTGCGTGACGTCAGCTTCGCCGTCGAACAGGGCGATCGCATCGGGATCGTCGGCCATAACGGCGCCGGCAAATCCACCCTTCTGAAGATTCTCAGCAAGATTACCGAACCCTCCAGCGGCCGCATCCACATCCGGGGCCGCATCGCCAGCCTCCTGGAGGTGGGTACCGGTTTCCATCCCGAACTGACCGGCCGCGAAAACATCTTCCTGAACGGGTCGATCCTGGGCATGAGCCGGGAAGAAATCCGCAGGCATTTCGACGAGATCGTCGACTTCGGCGGCATCGAGAAGTTCCTCGACACGCCCGTCAAGCGGTATTCGTCCGGGATGTATGTCCGGCTCGGTTTTGCCATTGCCGCCCACCTCGACCCCGAGATCATGATCATCGACGAGGTACTCGCCGTGGGTGACGCCGAATTCCAGAAGAAATGTCTCGGTAAAATGCGGGACGTTTCGGCCAGCGGAAGAACCATCCTCTTCGTGAGCCACAACATGACCGCCGTGCAGGCTCTCTGCAACAAGACGCTTTACTTCGAGCGCGGACAGCTCATCGAGCAGGGCGAAACCAACCAGGTAATTTCCTCCTACCTCAGCAAGGTGTCTAAAACCCGGCTCGCCCGGCACTGGGCTACCCCCGAGGAGGCCCCCGGCAACGACCTGGTTCGGATCAAACGCATCGAGCTGATCCCCGAATACCGCGACAATCAGAACTTCATCGACGTCCGGACGCCGTTCCGGGTGCGGTTCGAGTTCTGGAATATGATGGACAAGGCCAATCTCAACCTGAGCCTCCATCTCAATTCCATGACCGGCGAGTGCATCTTCAACGTCGGTACGCAGTCGCAGCCGTTTGCGAAGGGTGTGATCTCGGGTGAGTGCCTGATTCCCGGGCATTTCCTGAACGACGGCACCTATAATGTCTCGGTGATGATCGTAAAAGATACCGTGACGCCCCTGTACAATATGGAAGAAGGGCTTATCTTTGACGTGGCCGACTACCGCGAAGGGGTGGCCTGGTACGGCAAATGGCCCGGTTATGTACGGCCGCAACTTGAGTTCCATACTGAAATGATGGAGGAGAACATTCTGAATGATTAACGTTACCAAATCCTACCTGCCGCAACTCGACGAATACGTTCACTACCTCGAAGGAATCTGGGAACGCGTCCATCTGACCAACAACGGACCGCTGGTCCGTGAGCTGGAAAAACAAATCAAATCTTACCTCGGCGTCGACCATCTGCTGTTCTGCAGCAACGGCACTATCGTGCTGCAGATGGCCATCAAGGCGCTGGGGCTCACCAAGGAGATCATTACCACGCCGTTTTCTTACTGCGCCAGTTCGCACGCGATCCTGTGGGAAAACTGCACCCCCGTTTTCGCCGACGTCCGGCCGGACGATTTCACCATCGACCCGGAGCAGATCGAACGCCTGATCACCCCCAATACGGAAGCCATCCTGGCGACCCACGTCTACGGCAACCCCTGCCAGATAGAAGCCATCGACGCGCTGGCCCGGAAACATGGCCTGAAGGTGATTTACGACGGCGCCCATGCATTCGGCGCCCGCTACAAGGGGCAGTCGGTCCTCAGCTACGGCGACATCAGCACCTGTAGTTTCCACGCCACCAAGGTTTTTCATACCGTCGAGGGCGGCCTCATCGTCTGCAACGACCCGAAGCTGTACGAAAAACTGGGCCTTTTCCGGAGCTTCGGCCACCGGTTCGACGACTATTTCGACGTAGGGATCAACGCCAAAAACTCCGAACTGCATGCCGCCATGGGGCTGTGCAACCTGCCCCGGGTGCCGGACCTGATCGAAGCCCGGCGCCAGCGGTTCGGCCTCTACGACGCCCAGCTTGACTTCTCCAGCCTGAGCCGCCCGGTGATTCAGCCGGAGGTGGAATACAACTACGCCTATTACCCGATCGTCTTCCCGACCGAAGCCAAACTCCTGGAAGTCAAAGCCGCCCTGGAAGCGGTCCAGATATTTCCGAGACGGTATTTCTATCCATCCCTGAACACCCTGCCGTTCCTGAAAGAACGGCAATCCTGCCCGGTTTCGGAGGACATCGCCCTGCGGGCGCTCTGTCTGCCGATGTACCCGGACCTGGAAATCGAGGTGATCGATCAGGTTTGTGAAATCGTCAACAAGGTGTCATGACGGTCTTTTATCTGCTTATTTTCGTCGGGTTTGTCGGATACATCGGCAACACGGCCGCCGGCATCAGCCGAAAGTCGCTGACGGAATGGCTGCTGGTATCGTTCATTCTGTTTACCGGCAGCGTCATCTTCGCCGGCTTCTGTCTGTCCGCCCTGTACCTGACGGCGAATGTCTGGGCCTGGGTGGCGGCCGTTTTTCTTACCGCTACCGCCTTACGGTTTCTGTTCGGACGGCTGGTCCGGCAGGAACGCTGGCCGGTGTTCGGGATGCTCCGCGAACGGAAGGAAACCTTCGTCGACTGGTTCGGCTACCTCCCGCCCTATTTCAAGCTGCTGTTTACGGTCCTGCTGACGACCCTCGGCGTGGTGGCCTTCACCAACCTGCTGCTGGTGCTGTTTACGGTCCCGAACGAATGGGACAGCATGACGGGCCACCTCAACCGGGTCATGCAGTACATGCAGCGGGGCAGCATGCGGCATTTCGGCGGTACGAACTGGAACATGGACACCTACCCCAAGAGCGTCTGCACGATCCAGATCTTCTCGTTTCTGATGACCGGCCGGTTCGAAAATGCCTTCAAGCTGATTCACCACCTGTCGTTCTGGATGGGAATCGTTGCCGTGTTCGGCATTACGCACCGCATCGGCCGGAACCTGACGGCCAGCCTGTTCTCGGCCCTGTGCTTCGCCCTGCTGCCCGATTTTCTGATGCAGTCCATCACGACCGAAACGGACATCGTCCTGACGGCCTACCTCGGCTGCGTCCTGTACTTCCTGTTTGCCTACCGGGTCAGCGAGGACGCCGAAACCGGGGAACCGCGCGACGTTCGTTACCTGTACCTGACCGGGATGGCCTTCGGAATTGCCTACGGCCATAAGATTACCTTTACGCTGCTGCTGCCTTCCGTTTTCGTCGTGATGGTATACACGGTTTTCCGGTCGCCGGGGCTGCCGGTCCTGTTCAGCCGGCTGAAGTATCTGGCGCCGGCCATCGTCGTCGCCATGTGCCTCTGGACCTTCCCGACCGGCTACCTGAAGAACATCGAAGTGTTCGGTCATCCGATCGGTCCGCCGACGGCCCTGCGGCACCAGTCCGTCGAACGGGCCGGCACCCTGCGGAACCTGCTCGAACAGGGCACCCGGAACGTCATCCGCTACGGCTATGATCACATCAATCTCGACGGCCTCCGCAACACCCAGTGGGGCCTGAACATGAACATCACCATGCGGAAGCCGCTGGTGAAGCTCGAAGAGGTGACCCGGCTGCGGCTGGATGAGGAAACCGACTTCAGCATCGTGCCGTTCGAGTTCAGCCGCCGATTCGAGTTTTACAACGCCAACCCCTACTGGGGCGTCATCGGTTTTGCGCTGATTCTGCCGCTGGTCTTTCTGAGTCTGATCGGGGTCATGCGGTCGCAGGCGCATTTTTTCCTGGCCGTCGCCTTCGCCCTGCACTTTGCGGCCCTCTCCTACTCCGCCCCCTACGATCCGTTCAAGGGGCGGTATTTCATCGAAACCGGCCTGATCGGGTCGCTGTTTCTGCCGCTGCTGTTTACCAACCGGACCCTTAGCCTGCTGGAACCGCGCCGGCGGCTCATGAAGCTGTATGTTGGCATCGTGGTGGCCCTCGGCTGCCTGTCGGCGGTGTTTACGGTCTTTCTGAATGAACGCTGTCTGCCTCTGCCTGCCTACGGACGGCCTTCGGCCTTCAATACCGAACGGATGTATTTCCAGATGATGTTCCGGCCCGACAGCTACGTGCCCTACAAACGGTTCGACACGATTGTGCCGGAAAATGCCACGGTGGCCCTCGGAACGATCAACGACGACTTCGAGTACCCGCTGTACGGCAAACATCTTTCCCGCCGGCTCATCCCGATCAACCCCTTCGAGAAAGGCGTCCAGCCGATTCCCAAAGAGGCCGACTACCT
Organism: Larkinella soli; assembly: GCF_003703975.1. Lineage (GTDB taxonomy): Bacteria > Bacteroidota > Bacteroidia > Cytophagales > Spirosomataceae > Larkinella > Larkinella soli. The sequence continues at coordinate 267,692 of NZ_QTJY01000003.1, forward strand.
GTTCTTCTCCAAAAATGTGATCAAACCCATACCGGGTGATATTCGTCTGGGCACCGACACCACCATGAAGCACCTCATCGTGCCGGGGGAAGACTATTACCTGCGCAAACTGAAACAATAGACGGTTTTCGAACCTCCCCTACCGACATGACCATTGCCATCATGCAGCCGTATTTTCTGCCGTATATCGGTTACCTGCAACTGATGAATGCCGTCGATAAATTCATTTTCTACGACGATGTGGCCTACATCAACCGGGGATGGGTGAATCGCAACCGCATTCTGGTCAACGGGAAAGACCACCTGTTTACGGTGCCGCTCCGCGACGCCAGTCAGAACAAACGCATCCGGGACATCGACCTCGGCGACGACCCGAAATGGCGGCCGAAGCTGCTCCAGACCCTTGCTCAGTCGTACCGGAAAGCGCCATTTTATAATACGGTTTACCCGTTGCTGGAAAAAGTCGTAAACTTGGAGGCCCGGACGATCGCCGATCTGGTGCGGGAGAGCTTTTCCGTCCTGAACGACTATCTCGGCATCCGGACGGAAATCGTGCCGTCGTCGGTGATTTACCAAAACGAGGCCCTGAAAGGCCAGGAACGGATTCTGGACATCTGCCGTCAGGAAAAAGCCGACCGGTATATCAACCCCATCGGCGGCATGGAAATCTATGACCGGCAGCGCTTTACCGACGAGGGCATCGAACTGTTCTTCATCCGCTCCCGGCGGGTCGAATATCCGCAGTTCAGCAACGAATTCATCCCCTGGCTCTCGATCGCCGACATCCTGATGTTCAACGAGGTCGATGCGGTCCGGAAGATGCTGGAAGAATACGATTTAATTGTTGAATAAATGAATGATTGAATGATTGAGTAAGCTCCGCCATTTACAGCACTGCGAAGCCAATTCAATCATTCAATCATTCAATCATTCAACAATTCCAAAACTTAACCATATGGCGCGCGTAGTACTTTTTGGTGTCATGGACACGGCCGAACTGGCCCATTTTTACCTGACGCACGATTCGGAGCACGAGGTGGTGGCGTTTACCGTCAACCGGGAGTTCCTGAAGGACACCGAGTTCCGGGGGCTTCCGCTGGTGGCTTTCGAGGAGGTCGAAACCATTTACCCCCCGCAGGAATTCAAATTCTTCGCGCCGATGACCGCCCGGGGCATGAACCGGAACCGGGAGCGGATTTACCGGGAGGCCAAAGCCAAAGGGTACGAACTCATCTCCTACGTCAGCTCGAAGGCCACCCTGTTCGGCAATCCGATCGGTGAGAACTGTTTCATCCTGGAAGACAACACGATCCAGCCGTTTACCACCATCGGCAACAACGTCGTGCTCTGGAGCGGAAACCACATCGGCCACCACGGGCAGATCAAAGACCATGTGTTCTTTACCTCGCACGTGGTCATGTCCGGGCACTGCGTGATCGAGTCCTACTGCTTCTTCGGAGTCAACAGCACCATCCGGGACTACATGACGATCGCCGAAGGCACGTTCGTCGCCATGGCGGCCTCCATCACCAAGCCGACCGAGCCGTGGGGGGTCTATATGGGCAACCCGGCCGAAAAGAAATCCATGCCGAGCCATAAAATCTATTAGCAGGCCCGGTTTTGCCTTTTGGAGAAAACGCTTTGAAGAAAATACTGTTCATCGGCCATGACGCCAACCGCGCCGGAGCCCAGCTCGTGCTCCTGCAGATGCTCCGGATGCTCCGGCAACGCGGGGTTCCGACGCATCTGCTCCTGTGTGGCGACGGGCCGCTGGAACCGGAATACCGGCAACTGACCGGCGTCACCAAACTCCCCCAGCCCGTCACGCGGCTGTTCGGCTGGCGCATCGATAAGGTGCTGTACCTGCTCCGGATCGGCCAGTGGCTCCACCGCCGGGAGGAGGAAAAGCGCCGGAAGGCGTTCGAAGAAGAAATAAAATCCGTCGGGGCGGACCTCGTCCTGATCAATACCGTTACCTGCTCGAAGGGCTACCGGGACATTGCGCCGTGGGTAAGCGGGCTGCCGGCGGTCCTGTTCGCGCACGAGCTGGAAATGGCCGTCCGGATGTACACCCAGCCCGATAACCTGCGGTTTACCCTCGACCGGAGCCGGCATCTGATCGCCGTTTCCAAAGCCGTGGCCCGGTATTATAGTGAAGCCTACGGGTTCGATCCGGGCCGGATCAGCACCTTTCAGCTGATCGACATTCCCAACCTGCTGGCGAAGATCGAACAGGCCCGCGCCCTGCCCGACGTACTGGCGCAGCACGGCGTTCCGGCCGACGCCGTCGTAATCGGCGGCTGCGGCAATGCGGAATGGCGGAAGGGCAACGACCTCTTCAACGTCATTGCCGAACAGGTCATCAGCCGTTACCCCGACCGGCCCGTCTATTTCGTCTGGGTGGGTATGCCCCGCAGCCCGCTGTACGAAGATCTCCACCTGGATTTACGCAAAGCCGGGCTGACCGCGCAGGTGCTGCTGATCGAGCCGACGCCCGAGGTGTTCCGCTACACGTCCCGATTTGATATATTTGCACTTTGTTCGCGTGAAGACCCTTACCCACTGGTGGCGTTGGAAGCGGCTCTGAGCGAGACCCCCGTCGTGTGTTTTGAAAAAGCGGGCGGTGCGCCGGAGCTGGTGGAGGAAGACGGCGGTTTTGTGGTTCCCTATCTCGATACGGTGGCCATGGCCGACAGCATCGGAAAGCTGATCGACGATGAAACCCTGCGCCGGACCATGGGCCGGCAACTCCGCCGGAAGGTGCTCGAACGCCATTCTTCCGAACAGAGTATGGACCAGTTTCTGTCGATCGTGGATCAGCAGACCACCACAGCAAGCCGATATGCGACTTAGCCGATTGCCCGGACATATGCCCCAGCTCGATGCGTTGCGCGCCTTCGCCGTATCGTTCGTGCTGATTTTTCACTGGTTCCCGCAGACGTCCCTGCTCAACATCCTGCCCAACGGCTCCATCGGCGTCACGCTGTTCTTCGTCCTGAGCGGCTTTCTGATTACCCAGATCCTGATAAAAAACCGCAACGAGGTGCTTCTGGGCCACAGCAGCCTGTCGGAGGTCTACAAAAACTTCATCATCCGCCGGGCCCTGCGGATCTTTCCGATCTACTACCTGTTTCTGCTCTTTATTTATTTCTTTTTACCCCAGACCTCGGACCTCAGCCGGTATCCGGCGTATTACTTTCTCTACGCCTATAACCTTCTGCTCCATCAGACCGGCAACTGGGCCGACATGCTCTCCCCTTTCTGGACGCTCTCGGCCGAAGAACAGTTTTACCTCGTCTGGCCGACGGTGGTGCTGATGACCCCCCGGCCGATGCTCCGAAACGTCATCATCGTGACCATCCTTCTGGGCGTAACTTCCCGGGTGCTGTGGGCGCTGAACGGCAATTTTCACGGCGTGCTGACCCCCACCTGCCTCGATGCCTTCGGTATCGGCGCTCTCTGGAGCCATACGGTGGTCGAGCAGCCCGAAACCATGCCGTTGTTCCGGAAACGGCTGCTCTGGGCCACCCTGCTCGCCTTCGTTGCGTTCCTCTATCTGGTCAGCCTGCCCTACACCAGCTTTTTCAAGGTATTTCAGCGGACCCTCCTGTCGGTGCTGTCGCTGTATTTCGTGGTCCATGCCTCTTTCGGCTTCAAAGGGCCGGCAGGGCGGTTCATGACCCACCCGGCGCTGGTCTACATGGGCCGGATCAGCTACGGCATCTACGTCTACCACATGGTGGTTTCGAGCCATCTGACCCCCCCGGTATTGAGCTTTCTGAGTCGTTTCTCGCCGGTTTCGCTCGACTCGCCCGGCATCCACCGCCTGATCAGCTTCGTGCTTCTCCTGCTCATCGCCACCCTGTCGTGGTACCTCATCGAGAAGCCGTTCAACGATCTGAAACGGTATTTTTCCTATTCCAAATCAGCCGCATGACCTTAGCCTTCACCATTTGTTCGATCAATTACCTGGCCCAGGCCCGCACGCTGGGCGACTCCCTGCGGCAAACCAACCCGGACTGGAAGTATGTGATCGGGCTGGTCGATAAGCTGGACGCGGCCGCCCTGCCGCCCGAACTGATTCCGGCCTACCCGATGCTGGAAGTGGACCGGATCGAGATCGAAGATTTTGCCGGCATGTGCGACCGGTACGACATCACGGAGCTGAACACGGCCGTCAAGCCCTTTTACATCGACTATTTCTTCCGGAACGAACCCGAGGCCGCCGAGGTCATCTATTTTGACCCGGATATCATTGTCTACCAGCCTCTTACCCGGCTAAAAAATCATCTGGGCGAGTATAACCTGGTGCTTACGCCCCATATCTGCCGCCCCATCGACGACGGCCTGATCCCGAATGAACTGAACCACCTGAACACCGGGACCTATAACCTGGGGTTCATCGGCCTGCGGAAGTCCGAAGAATCGAACCGGTTCGTGCAGTGGTGGAAAAAACGGCTCGTTCACGAATGCCGCATCGACCTTTGCAACGGCCTTTTCGTGGACCAGCACTGGGTCAATTTCGCACCGATTTATTACGACCGGGTCTGGATCGAGAAGCATCCCGGCTACAACGCGGCCTACTGGAACCTGCACGAGCGCACGTTTTCGGAAAAGGACGGCCGCTGGGTGGTCAACGACTCGTATGACCTTCAGTTCTTTCATTACAGCGGCTATGGTGTCCACAAGCCGGAGGAGGTGTCGAAATACCAGAACCGCTACACGTTTCCCGACCGCCCGGACATCGTGCCTCTCTTCCGGCTCTATCACCAGCGACTGATCGACAACCTGAACGAGACGTATCGCCGGTATCCGTGCTATTACATCAAACCGCCGAAGGTGCTGTATTACCAGAGCGTCCGGAAAGCGCTGAAATCTCCACTCAATAAACTAATTTCGGCCTTTGAAAACCGGTAACCCCTCCCTCCGTCGTCCCATCGGTTTGAATCAATGAGCAAGTTGAATGAAAAACGGCAGCTGGCCTGCGTCGCCATACCGGTCTACCAGAAGTCGCTGTCGGCCTATGAACAGATTTCTTTCGACCAGTGCCTGAAAGTGCTGGGCCATTACCCCATCCTTCTGATCAAACCGCGTTCGCTGGATGTCTCCTACCTGACCACCCCGCACCCCCGGCTTCAGGTCCGGGAGTTCGACGATGCCTATTTCAGGAACGTGCAGACCTATAACCGGCTGATGCTGTCGGAGGAGTTTTACCGGGCCTTTCCGGAATTCGAGTATATGCTCATCTATCAGCTCGACGCCTTCGTGTTCCGGGATGAACTGACGGAATGGTGCCGGCGCGGTTACGAATACGTCGGGGCCCCCTGGCTCCGCGACCGCGATTTCACCGGCTGGCGCGACGAAGCGGTTTTTAACCTCAAGAAACGGATTGCCCTCTGGCTGGACCTGAAAAAGGACGACGGCGTGACGCCCCGGGAGATCACCTCCCTGAACGGGGTGGGCAACGGCGGCTTTTCGCTCCGCAGGATTCCGTCCCTGCTTCACTGGATTCGGTTTTTTCAGCGGAAAATCGCCAATTACGAGAAAATCCACGCCCACCAGTACAACGAAGACGTTTTCTGGGGTATCGAGGTCAACCGGTATCTGCCCCTGCTGAAGGTGCCCGACTTCCGGACGGCCATGCGGTTTTCGGTGGAATTTTACCCCGAACGGGCCATCCAGACCTACAACCAGGGCCGGCTGCCGTTCGGCTGCCACGCCTGGAACATCCACGGAACCGACTACTGGCGACCTATCTTTGCAGCGTATGGCTACACCATCTGAACCGAACCGCCCGACCGTTTCCGTCGCCCTCTGCACCTATTTCGGGGAAACCTACCTCGAAACCCAGCTGAAGAGCATCCTCGACCAGACCCGCCGGCCCGACGAATTGGTGGTCTGCGACGACCTTTCCACCGACCGGACGCTGGAGATTCTGGAACGATTTGCCGCCGAAGCCCCTTTCGGGGTCCGCATTATCCGGAACCCGGAACGGCTTGGTTACAACAAGAATTTTGAAAAGGCCCTGTCGCTCTGCACCGGCGACATCCTGTTCATCTGTGACCAGGACGACTTCTGGATTCCCGAAAAAATTCAAAGCCTGACCGATTACCTCGTCCGGCATCCCGAAACCGATCTGGTGTTCAGCAACGCCCGGATCGCCGACGAACACCTGAACGATACCGGCAAATTTTTCTGGGATACCGTCCGGTTCACCGAACCCATCCGGGCAAAGTGGCGGAAGGGAGAAGCCATGGAAGTGCTGCTCGACGGCAACCGCGTGATGGGCTGCGCGTCGGCCCTGCGCCGGGCCATCGTGCCGCAGATCCTGCCGATTCCGGAACTGCCGAACTACATCTACGACGGCTGGCTGGGGCTGGTCGGGGCGGCCGGCGGACGGATCGGCTTTTACGAAAAACCGCTGGTGCTGTATCGAACCCACGAAAAGCAGCAGGTCGGCACCCGCCCGCCCGAAGCCGGGCCGCCCGTCGGGCTGAAGAAACGGCTCTCGCGGCCCCGCAGCGAGAAGCTCGAACCGCTTGTAAAAAAACGCGAGGAGGTGCGGAAGCTGTACGATCTTCTCCGGCAGCGCTTCCCGGATTCGACGCCCGGCATGGAGCAGATGGAGCGCCGGCTGGCCCACTACACCCGCCGAAGTACGCTCCCGGCAGGCCGCCTGAGCCGCATCGGGCCGGTCCTGAAGGAGTGGTTCGCCGGCAATTACCAACGCTACGTCGACCAGGAGGCCAACCGGTATGCACCGTTTCTGGCGGCTTTCGGCGATTTACTGGAATAAGCACTCGACATGATCCTGTTTCACACCGTCTGTACGATCCGTCAACTCCCGCAGGCCCTGACGCTGGGGGAAAGCTTGCAGCAACATCATCCCGGTGAGCCGTTCACCATCGGGCTGGCCGACGACCCGAGCCACCTGCCCGCCGGCTTCCGGTGTCCTTACCCGTTGATTCATCCGGAAATCCTGAACCTCACCGACCTGAACCGGCTTTCGGCGCAGTATACCCCGGCGGAGTTCTCGGCCGCCGTCAAACCCCTGTTTATCAGGAATCAGTGGCAAAAGGGTCCGGAGGCCGAACGGCTGGTGTATCTGGACCCCTCGGTCCTGCTTTACCGACCGCTGGATGACCTCTCCGGGCGGTACGGCGGGGCCTCCCTCCTGCTGACGCCCCACCTGCTTGAACCGCCCGTCGACCGGTTTTATCCCGACGAGAAATATTTCCAGAACATCGGCCTGTACAGCTCCGGTTTTCTGGCCCTGCGCCGGACGGCAGAGGCCGGCCGTTTCCTCGACTGGTGGAGTGAAAGGGTTCCCGAACGGGCGTTCATCCGATTCTGCGACGCGCTCTGTACCGACCAGATCTGGCTGGCGCTGGTGCCGGGCCTGTTCGACGGGGTGGAAATCGTGAAGGACCGAAGCTGGCACGTCGGCCTGTGGAACCTGCACGAACGGTTTCAGGGGGCCGGCTTCTCGCCCGCTTTTTTCAATTTCAAGGGCATCGTGGATCAGGAGGGCTACCTCCAGGCCCAGAACCGCAGCCGACCGGGGCGGCACCCGGTGGTCCGGACGCTGCTGGAGGCTTACCGGAACCGGATCCGGCCCTTCGACCGGACGGGAGAGGTGGTTTTGAGCGGAATCGAGCCGGCTTACGGACGGCAGCCGTTCGTTCCTCCCCTCGTCGGATGGCGCAGAAATGTGGTCGAAAGCCTCCGGGAAACCGTGCGTTTTATCGAGACCGTGGACGTACCCAGGAAGGTTTGAAGCATGATCTTTCCCCACAAGCCGCAGAATTCGGAACCATTCATTAAGAAATCCAACAAATCACCGTTGAAGACAAGACTTTTCGCTATATTTACCCGGTTTTATTCAAAAAATACAATCGCTTCGGCTAACGAATGCTGTTAAAGGAAACCCGGCCGGATACCATCATCGGCGAAATCAAGGTTCTGTACGACCATCAATCGTTTTCAGGAATGGCCTACGGGGGGGTGACCCGGTATTTCTACGAGTTGATGCGGGCTTTCGAGCAGCGGGACGACGTTACGTTCGAGCTTTCGCTTCAGCTCTCGAACAACGAGTATCTGGAGAAGGCGTCCTTCCGGCGCCATATCACCTTCAAAAGCTTCGCCCACAGCATGAACGCCAACCGGGTGGCCTCGCTGGTCAACCGGATGTACAGCATTCAGCGTCTGAAGGCGGGGCAGTTCGATATTTTTCATCCGACCTATTACCACAAATATTTTCTTAACCATCTGGGGAGCAAGCCCTTCGTGCTCACTTTTCACGATGCGACCAGCGAACGGTACGGTAAAATCTATCCCGACGTCGGAGCGCATCTGTTCGAGGTGAAGAAGGCCCTCGTTCCCCGCGCGGACCGGATCATCGCCGTCTCGGAGTTTACGAAGGAAGAAATCCTGAATTACTTCGACGTCGACCCGGCCAGGATTACGGTGGTCCACCACGGTACACCGTTCAGCGATCAGCTGCCGAAGGCCGTTCCGGTCAAAACGCCGGGTCCGTTTCTGCTCTACGTCGGCAAACGGCCGCTGTATAAGAATTTCAACGCCTTTTTCCAGGCCATCCGGCCGGTGCTGAAGCGCCACCCGGACCTGCACCTGGTCTGTGCGGGCGGTGGGCCGTTCCATCCCGACGAAAAGGAAATGTTTGAAGCGGCCCGTCTGTCGGATCGGGTTCATTTCAGCCAGGCGAGCGACGGGGCGCTGTGTTACCTGTATTCCAAAGCGCTGGCATTCGTCTATCCTTCGCTCAACGAGGGGTTCGGGCTGCCTATCCTGGAAGCTTACAGCTGCGGCTGTCCGGTGATCCTGAGCGAACGGAGTTCGTTTCCGGAGGTGGCCGGGGAGGCCGCAGTCTATTTCGACCCCGAACAGCCGGAATCCATCGCCCAGGCCGTCGAACAGGTGGTCGGCGACGAAGCGCTCCGGAACGGCCTGCGGGCCAAAGGCACCGAGCGGCTGAAGCGGTTTTCCTGCGGGAAAATGGCGCAGGAAACCCTCGACGTATACCGTAACCTACTGTAATCGTTTGTACTAATTCCATGCCGACCAACCTGGGCTCCCTGCGTGATTTCGTAACGACCGACCGCATCGACCGACGACCGGCCGGGGCCGGAAAGGGAGCGTCCTCCTGGCCGAAGCTGTCGGTGGTGACTCCCTCCTACAACCAGGCCGACTACTTGGAACGGACCATCCTGAGTGTCCTGAACCAGAATTATCCGAATCTCGAATATTTCATCATGGACGGTGGTTCGACCGACGGCAGCGTCGAGATCATCCGGAAGTATGAACGGTATCTGGCCGGGTGGGTCAGCGAGAAGGACAAGGGGCAGGTAGACGCCATCAACAAAGGCTTTCGCCGGGCGACGGGCGACCTCGTCGGTTTCCAGAACTCCGACGACACCTTTGCCCCGGGCGCCTTTCAGGCCGTGGCCGAGGCCGTGCGGAAACATCCGGACGACGACGTTTTTTACGGTCACATGTACATCATCGACGAAGCGGACGTTATTACCGAAAATATGCGCGTGCTGCCTTTCTGTGCTGAATGCCAGTTGTTTGAAGGGATGCAGATTTTCAACCAGGCGTTTTTCTTCAAACGGTCCATGCTCGACCGCTTCGGCTATTTCGATGAGCAGTACCGGTTTGCGTTCGATTATGAGATTGCGACGCGCTACGGCCTTCAGCCCGGAATCCGCTGCCGGCTGGTCGAGGACTTCTGGGGCGCCTTCCGGATTCAGGCCCAGGCCAAATCCTCGACCATCGCGGAAGTCGGCCGGCGGGAGCATCAGGCCATCCAGGACCGGTATCGGCCGCAGCTGAAGTCGTCGATGGGCGAAGGCTTCTGGAAGCGCTATTGCAAAGCCCGGAAACTCAGTCATTTTGTTCTGCGCGGTGAATTTTCCTATATCTGGCATCGCCTTAACCGCACCTAAGTGTTATGTTGTCCCTATCGTCGATACTCGAATTTTTCTCGTGGCGCAGGCTGAACCTGATGCGGTACGTTGTCGGCATGCTGATGGTGATCGACGGCTACCCGCTGGTCTTCTTCTTCAAGGAAACCCTGATGCTGGCGCCGGGCAGCACGGCCTTTACGGCGGCCTTTATGGCCCTGGGCTTCCTGCTGATGGTGCCGTTCCACTTCCTGCGGAAGATTTACCGGCTGAACACCGGCCTGCTGAAACTGGCCCTGATGTTCTTCGCGGTGATCATTTTCTACATGGCCTTTTACCGCGACCGCTGGTTCACGGACACGACCACCGACGCCATTTATTACCTCTACGTGGTGCTGTTCCTGTTCCTGCTGATCAACATTCCCAACGACATCATCGAGGTGTTCATCCCGATCACGGTAGCCTTCACCATCGTCTCCAACATCGCCCTCGTCTACGCCCTGCTGACCGACCCGACCTGGAACATCGGCCAGCGGGCCGCCATCCAGTTCGGGGAGGGCGAGTACCGATCCGGTAACCCGCACGTCTTTGCCCGAAATGCGCTGATGGGCGTGGTGGCCTGCGGCATCTGGGCGTTCGATTCCAAAACCGGCTTTCTGGCCCGACTCATTGCGCTGTTTTCCTGCGTGTTCAGCATCGGGATTCTGGTCATGACCCAGACGCGTTCGAGCGTCGTGGCCCTCATCATCATCATGGGGCTGTTCTGTATGTTCAACCTCCGGCCCCGTCAGGTCAAAGCCGCCGTGCGGGGGCTGTTCCGGCCGGCCTCGCTGGTGCTTTTCTTCATCGCCTTTCTGGGCATTTCCTATTTCATGCGAAGGAACGGGGACCTGATTGCCATCCTGTACGGGTATTTCGTGGCCTTCATCGAGCGGAACATGGAAAACGTCTACGCCCTGCTGGGACTGAAAATCCAGAACCAGGCCGCGGCCTTTGATGCTTCGGCCGGGAACCGGGCGACCAGCTTTATGTACCTTCAGAACATCATCCGGGGGCACCAGCACGTCCTGCTGACGGGGCAGGGCTACAAATCGGCCTACCTCGACGTGCCGATCATGGAGGCCCTGATCAACCACGGCGTTCTCGGGTTCGTCACCTTCTCGGCCTTCTGCTTTTCGGTGCTGTTCTACTCCTTGCGGGCGATGAAGGAAAACTCCGATCAGCTGTCGATTTTCCTGGCCTATTTCTACATCATGCTGTTTGTGCAGTTGTTCACCAACGGCCGCCCGTATGAGATTTCGTTCTGGCATCCTTTCTGCCTGATGATCCGGTTCATGGGCATCAGTCACCAGTTTCCGTCTAACCTGCTCTACCGGCAGCCGGCCCTTTCAACCTCCTGAGTAACAACCCCGAAACCGTTGACATACAGACGGTTTAACCGGGTTGAACTCAAGTTTTTATGAAGATACTGATTGTTCACAATACGCTGTGGGCACACTATAAATCAACCGTGTTCAGCGAACTGGCCCGGCAGGCACCGGATTTCGGCTGTCAGGTTCATGTGCTGCAGATCGCGCGAAGCGAACGGTCACGGGCGGGGCTGGGCAAACCGGAGCGGCTGAACGAAAGCTACAGCCATGAGCTGCTGTTCGACACCAACATCGAGGAGGTCGGTACGCTCGCCAAGACGCGGGCGCTGATCGGCCGGATGCTCGCCTACCGGCCGGACGTCATCAACCTGACCGGCTATTACGACCCGGCACAGCTGGCGCTGCTCCTGCTGGCCCGCGCGAAGGGAATCCGGGTGGTCATCCAGAACGAATCCACGCCCGTCGACCAGGTCCGCAGCCCGCTGAAGGAGTGGATCAAACGGCGGATCATCGGCCTGAGCCACGGGTTCTTCTGCTTCGGCACCCCGCAGGCCGACTACCTGATGCAGCTGGGAGCCCGTCCGGAGCAGATTCTGGTCCGAAAAAATGCCGTGGTGGACAACCGGACTCTGCGGAAGGCTTTCGATCAGGCGGTTCCGGAACGGACGGCCGTTCAGCAAAATCTGAACCTGAAACCCTGTAATTTTATCTATGTGGGCCGTCTGGCCCCCGAGAAAAATCTATCCTTTTTCCTGGAAGCCTTTGCCCGCACCCGGCAGGAAGTCGCTCAGGGCCGGCAATGGGGGCTGCTGCTGCTGGGCGAAGGCCCCGAAAAAACCGCCCTTCAGGCGCAGGCGGAGTCGCTGAACCTGTCGGACGCCGTTCACTTTCTGCCCGGCCTGCCCTGGTACCGTGTGCCGGAGCGGCTGGCCCTGGCCGACGTACTGGTGCTGCCCAGCCGGTCGGAGCCCTGGGGGCTGGTGGTCAACGAAGCAATGGTCTGCGGGATGCCGGTGCTGGTTTCCGACCGCTGCGGCTGCGCTCAGGATCTGGTCCGGGACGGAGTCAACGGCTATACGTTCGATCCGGAACAGCCGGAAGTTCTGAGCCGGTCTCTGGAGCGGATCATGAGCGGGCAAGCCGACCTTCCGGCCATGGGCCGGGCTTCCGGGCAGATCATCGGTTCCTATACGCCCGAAAAGGCCGCGGCCGAAATGCTGGCGGGATTTGTGAAAGTGGTTGGGAGGTAGTTATTTCACTGTCTGTATGCGGATTCTGCACATTTGCGCTTACACCTGGGCTATCGGAGGCCCTGCCCGGATGATCTACGACCATACGCAGTATGCCGTCTCGCAGGGGCATCAGGTCGATATTCTCAGCCCGATGTCGGAAGGCGACGAACTCTACCCGGCCCCGGCCGGAAGCCGCGTCATCGCCTGTCGGCGCAACGAATGGATCAGCCGCTTCTTTCGGGAGGTTTCGCTCGATCTGTACCATTATCTCCGGAAACACGCCGGTGAATACGACATCATCCACTGCCACGGGCTCTGGCATTTTGCCAGCGTCACCCCGTTCCTGCTCGACCACAGGGTTCCGAAAGTGCTGACCATCCACGGCGTACTGGACGCCTGGGCGCGGAAGCAGAGTGCCTGGAAGAAAAACCTCGTCGATGCCCTGATCCAGAAGAAACTGGTCATGCGGGCCGATCTGATTCATATTCTGAACGAAGACGAACGCCAGGACGTAGAGCGGTATCTGGGCCGCCCGCATCCCCGAATTGTACTGATTCCCAACGGTATCCGGGTTCAGGACTTCAGCGGGCTGCCCCCGGGCGGCAAGTTCCGGGAACAACTCGGCCTGCCCGACGACAAAAAATTAGTGCTGTTCATGAGCCGCATCAACAGCAAAAAAGGGCTCGATCTCCTGCTGCCCGCCTTCCGCGACTACTGCGCCCGCCACGACGATGCGGTGCTGGTGCTGGCCGGGTCGGACGATGGCTATCTTGCCCAGACCCAGGCTTTTATCCGGGAGAACGGACTCGACCGGCAAATTCTTCTAGCCGGCATGGTGACGGGGGAAACCAAGCTCAACGCCTTCGCCGACGCCGACGCGTTCGTGCTGCCCTCCTACTCCGAAGGGTTGTCGATGGCCGTTCTGGAAGCGATGGCCGCGGGGGTGCCGACGGTCGTTTCGGACCGGGTCGGGCTGGGGCGGGAAGTGGGCCGGACCCAAGCCGCCTGCCTCACCGACCTCAAGCCGGATGCCGTCCGCGAAGGCATCGAACAGGTGCTGCACGACCCCGCCTATGCCGAAACCCTGAGCCGGAACGCCCGCCGGCTGGTCGAAACCCGGTACGACATCAGCATCGTCTCGGAACGTTTATTGCAGGAGTACGGCAAGCTGGTCGAACGCTCCGCCCAACGTATTGAACCTCTGCGCGCATGAGTACCGTATCGGTCATCATACTGACGAACAACGAAGAAAAACACATTGGCCGGTGCATCGCCAGCCTTCAGGAATTTACCGACCAGATTTTTATCGTGGACAGCTTTTCCACCGACAATACCGTGGAGGTAGCCCGCTCGATGGGCGCGGTGGTGGTCCAGAACCCCTGGGTCAACTACGCCACCCAGTTCAACTACGGCATCCGGCATACGCCCTTCAACTCCGACTGGCTGATGCGGATGGACGCCGACGAATACGTAACGCCCGAACTGGCCGCCGAAATCCGGTCGCGGCTGGCGGGTCTGCCCCAATCCGTCAGTGGGGTGTACGTGAAGCGACGGGTGATGTTCATGAACCGCTGGATCCGGCACGGAGCCTATTACCCGATCTGGCTGCTGCGGCTATGGCGGAACGGACAGGGCATCTGTGAGGAAACCTGGATGGACGAACACATCAAGCTCTCGCAGGGGGAACCGACCCGGTTCGGGCATGACATCGTCGACCATAATCTGAATAATTTAACGTGGTGGACGCAAAAACATAATTTGTATGCGATCCGGGAAGTCATCGATATTTTGAACATTCGCTATAACTTTGACGAGTCGGAACGGGTGGAGCCGAAGTTTTTCGGAACCCAGGAGCAGCGCAAGCGGTATCTGAAAATCCGGTATGCCTCGCTGCCGCTGTTCACCCGGCCGATCCTGTATTTTCTGTACCGTTTCGTGGTCCGGCTGGGTTTTCTGGACGGACGCCAGGGGCTGGTGTGGCACTTCCTGCAGGGCTTGTGGTATCGCTTTCTGGTCGATGCCAAGCTGTATGAGGTGTATCACCGGGCCGGCCGGGACAAACAGGCGATTATTGACTTTTTCCGCACTGAATATGGAAAAGACCTCCAGGCCCGCCGTCCAGGGCAGCACGGACCTGTCGGCGTACAACAATGAGTGGTACAAACCGGGGCCGGGCTGGAAACGCTTCCTGTGGTTCGTCGTCAGCCCGCTGGTGGTGTACAACCACCTGCCGATCCCCAGCCCGGTGCGGGTGGCGGTGCTGAAGCTGTTCGGGGCACGGATCGGGCGGGGCACGGTAATCAAACCGGGGGTCAACATCAAATACCCGTGGTTCCTGCGGGTAGGGCAGTACGTCTGGATCGGCGAGAACGTCTGGATCGACAACCTGACCGAGGTCGTCATCGGGGATCATGCCTGCCTGTCGCAGGGGGCCATGCTCCTGACCGGAAATCACAACTACCGCCGTCGGGCGTTCGACCTGATCGTCAAATCCATTCACCTCGAAAACGGGGTCTGGATCGGCGCGCAGGCCGTCGTCTGCCCGGGCATCACCTGCCACTCCCACGCCATGCTGGCCGTCGGGTCGGTGGCGACGCGGCATCTGGAAGCCTATGGCATTTACCAGGGCAACCCGGCCGTCTGGATAAAAAAACGTGAGATCAAGGAGTGAAAGTAACCATCATAACCGTCGTATTTAACGGAGCCGACACGATCCGGTCCACCATCGACTCGGTGCTGGCCCAGACCTATCGGGATATCGAGTACATCGTCGTGGACGGCCGGTCGACCGACCAAACCGTCGAGATCGTCCGCTCGTATGGGGACCGCATCAACCGCTTCGTCTCCGAAAAGGACCGGGGGCTGTACGACGCCATGAACAAGGGCATGCACATGGCGACCGGCGACATCATCGCCTACCTGAACGCCGACGATTTTTACCGGACCGACCAGGTGGTCGAAAAGGTCGTCGAACGGTTTCGGAAAACCGGCTGCGACGGCGTCTACGGAGACCTGATCTATGTCGACCGCGACCGGACCGACAAGGTCATCCGCCACTGGCAGGTCGGTGAATACCGGGAGGGAACGTTCCTCTGGGGCTGGATGCCCCCCCATCCGACCTGTTTCATCCGTCGCTCGGTGTACGAACGGTACGGCGGCTATTCGCTGGAACTGCGCAGTTCCTCCGACTACGAACTGCTACTGCGGTTCATTCACAAGAACAGGATCAGGCTGGCATATCTGCCGGAGGTCCTGGTGGCGATGCGGGCGGGGGGCGTTTCCAATGCGACCTTCAAAAACCGGCTGCGGGCCAACCAGGAAGACCGACAGGCCTGGAAGATGAACGGTCTCCGGCCCTATTTTTTCACCCTGTGGCTGAAGCCGATCCGTAAACTAAACCAGTTTCTGCCCCAGTTCTAAAGCACCTTTACTTTGTAACCACTCAATAAAATTTGCTTACCAAATGGTGGTTTTTTATTGCAACACAAGCCTAAATAGGTAACATTTACATCTTTAACTGCCCTGCTTCTGAGTTTTTGTACTCACACCAACCTCCACTATGAACATCGAGTTGCTGCTGGCCTATATCCAAAAAAAATTAACCGACGATCTTTTTCAACTGGGTTTGTACCAGTGTCTGCTGTCGTTTCTGGTTGCCTGCTTTGTATCGGTTGTCTCGATTCCGGTGGTTATCAAGATTTCGGAACTCAAGTTTCTGATGGAGAAGCCGGGCGTGCGGAGTTCTCATAAACAGGCCACGCCCACCTTCGGGGGCATCGCCATCTTTGCCGCCATCCTGATCAGCTACTTCCTCTGGCCGGCCATCGACCAGACCGACATTTACCGAACGAACCTGTCGGTAGTAGGGATGGCGATCCTGTTCTTCATCGGCATCAAGGACGACATGGTCGGCATCGACCCCAACAAGAAAATCTTTTTCCAGATTCTGCCGTCGCTGATTCTGATTTTCTTCGGCAAGCTCCGGATCGACTACCTCTACGGAATCTTCGGTTTTTACCATATCAACGACCTGTTCTCGGTTCTGATCACCTGTTTCATCTTCATTGCGATCATCAACGCCATCAACCTGATCGACGGGATCGACGGTCTGGCGGGCGGAATCGCGACGCTGGCGAGCCTGACTTTCGGGGGCTGGTTTCTGTTGACGGGGCACTTTTCGATGGCCTGTCTGGCCTTCACGCTTTCGGGCGCACTGGTCGGGTTCCTGCGGTTCAACTTCTCGCACACCAGCAAGATTTTCATGGGGAATACAGGCTCGCTGATTCTGGGCTTTCTGCTCTCGTTCTTCGCCGTCCGGTTCGTGAACCTGAACAACACCTACCGCTTCGATCCTACCTCGTTTTTCAACGCACCGATCATCGCCATCGTCATCCTGATCGTGCCGATCTTCGACACGCTGCGGGTCTTTCTGGTTCGTATACTGGCCGGGCGTTCGCCCTTCTCCGCCGACCGGAACCACATGCACCACATCCTGATCGACAACGGGCTGTCGCATGCCGCAGCCACCCTGGTTCTCTGCACTATGTCGCTGGCCAACACCGTCCTGTTCTTCCTGTTCCACCGGAACATTTCGAATACGATGTCGCTGGTGATTCTGATCGGGATGTTTTTCGTTTACATGGCCGCGGGCGTTCTGCTGAAAACCATGGCGCGGGTCCGGGCCATCTCCAAACCCCGCCGGAAAGGCCTTTTCGTCCGCCAGCTCCTGAGCACCGTGAGCCGGAAGGACATGCTGAAATACCTTTGAAAGTTAAGGAGTTGAGGGGTTGGGGAGTTTAGGAGTCGGGGCTGGGCCGTCTGAGCTTAAGTCCTCCCCGAACGGTTTGTCATCGCGACCGGTTTTGTCATCCGGCCAGCTTTGTCCCCCCGCCGGTTTGTCATCCCGAGGAACGAGGGACCTTGAGCTTCGGCGCTCCATCAGATGGGTCATTGAGCCACAGGGTCCCTCCTGCGTCGGGAGGACAAAGGCGCCGGGGCCATAAAAATCGGGCGGGCGGAGGACGATCAAAAACCGTCCTCCGCCCGCCCGATTCTGCTTCGAGGGGTTCGTCAGGGGGTCCTCCCGCACATCCTTACAACTCCCATACCCCCAAACACCCTAACCCCCCAAACTTATTCCGCAGCCGCCCGCTGGTTGACGAACGACTCGGCCACGGCCGTCAGTTTGGCGTCGGTGGCTTTTTCTTCTTCCAGCGTCTGCTGGAGCAGTTGGGCCGCTTCGTTGAAGCCGAGCATCTGGGCCAGCGTCCGCAGGGAACCATAGGCCGAAATTTCGTAATGTTCGATTTTCTGGGCCGAGATGATCAGACCGGCATCCCGGGTCAGGGTGCCTTCCTGCGTTTCGTCGATCACTTCCTCCCCTTCTTCCACCAGGCCGTCCATGGCCTCACAGGTTACTTCCTCAGCCTCTTCCCCGACCGAACGGAACACCTGCTCCAGGCGGGATACCTGGTTCTGAGTTTCCTGCAGGTGCATCTGGAAAGCCGAACGCAGCTCCTGGGTGGTGGCTTTCTCAGCCATGACCGGCAGGTTGTCTACCAGTTTTTTCTCGGCATAATAAATGTCTTTCAGTTCATGCAGGAACAGTTCCCGCAGTGAAGTGTCATTGTCTTCCCCACGGAAGAAATTACCGACTGAATCAGTGAATGAAGCCATAACTCACGTTGAGTTTGAGTGTGAAAAAATGAGTTTTCAGACCGACCGAAAGGTGGGCCTGTCGAAAAAAGTAACCGCCTGTCTTTCGGGAATGTTTGGCCGTTTCGGGTGTTATCGGGAAATTCTTAGGGGGCGGGAAGAAAGCCGTCCCGGCACCGGCCCGGCCGCCAACAATCCGGACCAGCGTTGGTTATACGACTACAACCCAAATCAACTACCGCTATGGAAAATGCCATGAACGATGACTTCAACGAGGACAATCTTTCGGATCAGGGAACGATTCAGGAGGGAGGCACCTTCCAGACCGATACCTATTCCGACGCCTACGGCCAGAACCAGTCCGATCCCTTCCCCGGTTCGGGTCCGGACCGGAACGCGCCCCCCCTCGACGAAACGCTGGAGATTCCACCGCTGTCCGAAGCCGATACCGCCCCCATGTTTACCGACCTGGGCCTGGGCGAAGAAGACACCTACAACAAAGCCGGCGACGAGGCTACGGACACGATGCTGTTTACCGACACCCATACCGCCATCAATACCGCCGAGAATCGCTCCAACTCGCTCGCCTATGAAGGTGATCTGGACGATTTAACGGAGGAAATCGATGAAAACGACCTGTAAAAAAATAAAGTTTGGCACGGTCGTTGCCATAAATGAGGCATCAGGAGGTGACGCACCGTGGTAAAAGGCCTGCCTGACACCTGGACTTTTACCACGGTCACTCAACCGCATTGGTAAGGATATTATAAGACAGAGAAGACCGACATCCCGGCTCATTACGAAGCCGGGTTTGTTTTTTTAATCCGGTTCTACATGAATCAGTACGTCGTAGACCGCCGGCCGGGCTTCCTTGATCGACGCCTTTACCCGGTGAGCGATCTCGTGTCCCTCCCGGACCGTAAGATCACCCGAAACCCGCAGGTGCAGATCGACAAAATATTCAAAGCCGGTTTTGCGGACGAAGCATTTCTCCACATTCTGGACACCCTCTACCGTCAGCGCCAGCGCTTCGATCTCCTCCCGCCAGTTGCCCGGGGGCGACTCGTCCATGATCTCTCCGAACGACGGCCGAAAAATGTGGTAGGCATTGTAGAAAATGATGCAGGAGGCCAGCAGGGCCGCCCAATCGTCGGCGCTTTCGTATCCGGGGCCGCCGATCAGCGCAATCGAGATGCCCACGAAAGCCGTCAGGGAAGTGATGGCGTCGGCCCGGTGGTGCCAGGCATCGGCCTTGACGGCGCTGCTCCCGGTTTCGGCCCCGACGGCCGCAATCCGACGGAACAGCACCTCCTTCACCAGCACCACCCCCGCCAGCACCGCCAGCGTATACGGCGCCGGGAGTTCGTGCGGCTGCTGAATATTCTGAAGGCTCTGAACGCCGATCAGGATGGCCGCCCCCACAAGGGCAAACGATACCACGATGGCCGCCAGCGGCTCCGCCTTCCCGTGCCCGTAAGGGTGGTTTTCGTCCGGTTTTCGGGCCGCGGCCCGCAGGCCCAGCCAGACGAAGGCGGAGGTGATCATATCGGTGGCGGATTCGAGCGCATCGGCGATCAGGGCGTAGGAATTGCCCAGCCAGCCGGCCAGTCCCTTCACAATTACCAGCCCGAGGTTGACCGCGATGCCCACCAGGGTTGTCTTCTGGCCCTGTTCGGCCCGGTGCCGTTTCTTCTGCGTTTGTTCCATCCGTCGGAATACTCCCCATACAACGTGGGAAATTTCCCGAGGGTTTCACCGAAAGGGCGGCCGCCTATTCTGAGGACGTTTTTTTACGGAGAACGGGCAGTATCCTATCCAGTTCCTCCCGGTAATTCCTGCCCACCGGAACCGCGTTGCCGTTTACGATCAGCCGGTTTCGTTCGATCCGGCTGATCCGGGACACCGACACGATGAAGGATTTATGGACGCGGAGGAAACGGTCGGGCGGAAACAGCTCCTGCATGGCCTTGACCGAGCCTTTCAGGACGATCCGGCCCGTGTCGGTATGGATGATGGCGTAGTCTTTCAGCCCCTGAATGTACAGGACCTGGTCGAAATGCAGAGGCAGCCGCTGCACCCCGCTTTTGACAAACACCATACCGCCCGGCTCCCCCGGCGGCCGGTCGAGGATGCCGGTATTCTGGTCCCGCAATGACAGAAAATCCCGGACCTTGTCCATGGCCAGCACAAAGCGGGGAAAGGCGATGGGCTTCAGCAGGAAGTCGATTACGCCCAGCTCGAATCCCTCGAAGGCATAGTCGCGGTAGGCGGTGGTGAATACCGTGACCGGCGGCTGCGGCAGGGCTTTCAGGAGGTCGATGCCCGTCATTTCGGGCATTTCGATATCCAGGAACAGCACACCGGCCTCGTTTTCGGTCAGATACCGCACGGCTTCGCGGGCATTCCCGAACTGAACCACCGAACTGACGTCCGGGAGCCGGCGCAGATAGCCTTCCAGCACCTCGCGCGCCGGAGCTTCGTCATCGACCACCACACAGTTCAGCATCGCCGTTCAGAAATCAGTGTCCCGGGTTGATCACCCGGTTGAGCGTGTAACTAAAATCGGCATTGCCGACCCGGAAACCGCCCTTCTGGTCGAGCATGAACAGCACGTGGTCGTCAGCCTGAAGAAAGGACAGGGAAACGTCCGGGCGGTCAGGGTCCAGTTTCAGAATGACCGCTTCCGGGTCGGAGGGCGTTCTCCGGAGCAGTTCCCACCGGCCTTCCCGAACCCGGTCGCGGTTCATGGTTCCGAAAAGCCGGTAAGTCGTCGGCCGGCGGGTGGCGGGGTCCTGAAAGAGGACGATCCGCAGTTTTACCTTCGTACATTCCGGCCGGAGCGGCACCTTCCAGGTTTCGGCCAGCCCGGCGCAGGGCACCCGTCCGTCGAACACGCCGAATACGCCGGAGCCTTCCGGCAGGGGCGTACGGGCGGTGTTCACCGAGGGCACGTTAGCCGGCCGGCTCTCTTGGGAAACCGCCGGTCCTGCCGTCAGCAACCCGGCCGAAATACCGAGTGTCAGAAGAAGCCTTTTCATGGGTTTCCGTCTTTCCGGTTCAGTGAATAACTCCAGCCGGCATTCCCGATCATCAGCCGGTTTTCCGGGTCCAGGAGGTGAAGCAGCCGGGCATCCAGCCGCCGGAAGGAAAGCGGGGTTCCGTTTCCTGTCGGGTCGAGCCGGTACACGGTCCGGCGGTCGGCCTCCTTCCGGACCTCCCAGGTTCCGGCCATTTCGGCGACGGAACCGCCGTTGCGGAAGTCGGGCGTTCCGGGTTGGGTCATTCCGTAGCGATACCGAAGGCCGAAACGCGAAGGGCCACGGTCGGTCAGCCGGGGGTGCAGGGTCAATTCCCATCGAATCATTTCACAGTCGGTATTCAAAGGAATGGACAGCATTTTCCGGGGAAGGTCGTCGCAGGGGCTGGTGCCGACGAACACTTCAGGCTCCGGTGATGCGGTCCGGCTCCCCGAAAGGGCCAGGCCGGCGAGCACCGGCAGCAGGAGCCGATACGGCCGGAAAACGGTATGAATCGAATGTTTCTTCATCTCATAGGGCAATTTCAAGGGTCACCCGGAACAGGGACGGCTGGTCGTCGATTCGCAGCGAGTGGGCACCCGGATACAGCAGTTCGAGCCGCTTGCGCAGGTTGGTCAGGCCGATGCCGCCTTTTCCGGCCGACGAAAGGGCCGGCGGTTTGCTGTTTTCCACCGTGAACTGCACGACCGACCGGTCCACGGTCAGGGTACCGTGCAGACGGGCCTGCCGGGCCTGTTTTCCGACTCCGTGCTTGACGGCATTTTCGACCAGGGGCAGCAGCAGATGCGGGGCCATCTCCAGCCCGTTCATCTCGCCCTGCACCTCCAGCGAAATGTCGGAATCCTCCCGGCAGCGCAATTTTTCCAGGTCGAGGTAGTTTTTCAGATAATCGACCTCCTTTTCCAGCGGCACGCGTACCTCGTCGCTATCATACAGCATATATTCCATCATATCGGCCAGTTTCAGCACCATGTCCGGGGCCCGGTCCGATTTTTTGAGCGTCAGGGCATACAGGTTGTTGAGGCTGTTGAACAGAAAATGCGGGTTGACCTGCGACCGCAGAAAGTTGACTTCCGCCTGGAGCTTTTCGACCGTAATTTTCTGCAAAAGCCGCTGCTGCTCATACCAGTCGAGGCTCATACGGAGGGCCACCATCAGCCCCAGGTACCAGAGGGTGCTGAAAAAGTTGTAGGAAAGCGTTTCGACCCAATTGCTGTTCCGCATCGGACCGATCACAAAACCGTAGAGCCAGTAATCGGTCAGGGCCTGCACCAGCAGGTAGCCCAGAATGGACAGGAAGATCATCGAGAAATACCGCAGATACCGGCCTTTCAGCAGGTAACGGGGCAGGAAGAAATGCAGGTTCAGGTAGGCAATACCGATCAGCAGGACGATCCGGACCAGCACGCAGATCAGAAAATACGGCAGGCTGGCCTTGAAAATCAGATATCGTTTTTCGTAGAGGAAAAAGCCGGTGATCAGCACCCAGTAAGCCGCATGCACCAGCGCGTACTTCATCGTGGTGGTCCGGTTGGACAGCGGAAGTCGGATCGGTCGGTCAAGAAAATCCATCGGTCGGAAATGAGGTCGGTTGCGGGACGGGCCTCTTTCGGACCGCCCGCAATATAAATGAACGCAAAAGCCGGGTCACCGGAAAAAATTATCGACCAACAACCGGAAAAGTAGAGGAATGGCCCCCGGCCGGCGGCTCCTCTATTTTTTCGGACGTTTGTCTACTATTTTTTCGAAAGCCGACGGAAAGTAATTGATTTGGAGGAAATTAATTCAATTTCCTGCTATGAAAACGACCGGGTTCCTTCTCCTGATTGCAGCGTTGCTGAGCGGCTTCTCCCTCTTCGGTCAGGACCGGAAGGTGGGCGGCCCCTGTGAAGGCTGCGAAGCGATTTTTGAATCCCCGATACCGTTCGAGGCTCTGAAAAGCGTCGTTCTGCTTCCGGATGCCGATTGGGACGGT
Source organism: Larkinella soli (assembly GCF_003703975.1). Lineage (GTDB taxonomy): Bacteria > Bacteroidota > Bacteroidia > Cytophagales > Spirosomataceae > Larkinella > Larkinella soli. The sequence continues at coordinate 290,885 of NZ_QTJY01000003.1, forward strand.
AAAAAGCCGCTCGGCATTAACGGCGTCGTCTATAAAGCCGACGGCCGGACCCCGGCACCCGGGGTGGTTCTGTACGTCTACCACACCAACGAAAAAGGGATTTATCCGAAGAAGGGCGATGAGCAGGGCTGGGGCCGGCGGCACGGTTACCTGCGGGGCTGGATGCGGACCAACGAGAAAGGCGAGTACAAGTTCGTGACCCTGCGGCCGGCCCCCTATCCCGGCCGGACCGATCCGGCCCACATCCACATCATCGTGAAGGAACCGGGTCTGGAACCCTATTATATCGATGACTATACTTTTGCCGACGATCCGCTGACGGCGGGTCACCGGTCGCCCGGGCGGGGCGGCCCCGGTCTCCTCAAACTGATCGACGTCGGCAATATGTACAAAGCGGAACGGAACATATATCTGGGCCGGAACATCACGGATTACCCGGCCGCGCCCTGAAGCCGGAGCCCTGATTTTTTACGTCCGGCCATGGGACTAAAAATCTCCAAAAGCTGTTTCTTTGTAGAATGAGGCAGCTGTTTATTACGTCCCTGAATTCGGGCAGCAACGGAAACTGTTATTACATCGGCAACGAACAGGACGCGGTTCTCGTAGACGCGGGCATCTCCTGCCGCGAAACCGAAAAACGGCTCCGGCGGCTGGGCCTGTCGATGGATACCGTCCGGGCAATTTTTATTTCCCACGAACATTCCGACCACATCCGGGGCGTCCCGCAGCTGGCCCGCAAGTACCAGCTTCCCGTCTATATTACCCGCCGTACCTACCTGCAATCGGGCTTTCCGGACGGGTGGTTTCCGGTCCGGACACTGGAAAGCCACGAGCCGGTGCAGATCGGCGACCTGAGAATTACGGCCTTCCCCAAGCTCCACGATGCCTGCGACCCGCACAGCTTTCTGGTCTCCTGCCACGACACGCGCGTGGGTGTTTTCACCGACATCGGCCAGGCCTGCGAGCAGGTGGTGAGCTATTTCAGCCGGTGCCACGCGGCTTTTCTGGAAGCGAATTACGACGAAGACATGCTGGAATCAGGCCGGTATCCCTACTACCTCAAACGACGGATCCGGGGCGGTATGGGGCATCTTTCCAACCGCCAGGCGCTGGACCTGTTCCGCAACCACAAACCGTCGTATATGAGCCACGTCCTGTTGTCGCACCTCTCGAAGGAAAACAACTGCCCGGTGCGGACGCGGGACCTGTTTTCAGCCCATCAGGACGGCACGGAGGTGATCGTGGCCTCGCGCTTCGAGGAAACCCCGGTTTTCACGATCCGGGGGCAGGAGGTTGAAGAACTTCTGTGATCAGACCTCATTTCGGGCGGCCGATCCTGGTTTGGGCTGGTAGAGAATCGTGAAACTGAAGATGACGTCGTCGCCGAGGGAATAGCATCCCTGGCTGATCGACAGGATTTCCGCCCCCTGCCGGGACAGCGTCCGGGCATTTTCTATATCCTTCACCACACTGTCGATTTCCCGCATCAGCTGGAAGCTGACTCCCGCATCGGCCGGGTCATCCGCCAGATTGGGATGCGTTTTCCGAAGAAGTTCACGGCGGGAAAAATGAACGACAAAGACATTCGTTTCGGTTTTATTCATAGAGCTGCGACCGGGCATTCCCGAAAAAACGGAGGCTGGTCCCGTTAAGGAAGGGAGCGATGTTAAGAAACCACTTAAAATTCGCTTAGAAACTCCTTAGAACCGGCCAAATCCGAGCCTGCAGCCGACACCCGGCCTCCTGAGAGCTTGTTTGGGGAAACGGTTTGTCATCCCGACGCAGGAGGGATCCTGGGGCTTGGGCGGCTTTTACCTCCAACCCCCAGCCGGACCACCCCCAGCCCCCTCCTTAGCAAGGAGGGGGAGAGCGCTGCCAGAATCAAATCCTGCGGAGCCACCCCCTCCTTGCTAAGGAGGGGGCTGGGGGGTGGTCAACAGGATGACAAAACGCCCGGAAGGGCAAAAACCCTACACCAAACCTCTCCTAAAAACAAGGAGCCCCCGCACCGATACGGTGCGGGGGCTTCCTCCGTTGCATTCGGTTCAATCAGTCGCGTCTCCGTTTTTTTCGGCCCGGTGACAGCCACGCATAGACTGCATAGGTGATCACGGCGGCCACGGCGATGTCCTTGATCAGGCCCGACCGGTCGTGTTTCCACTTGACCTTCCAGCCCCGTTCGGCAAAGATGTTGGGGATGTGGCCGTGTTTAATGTCGTCGATGAGCCCTTCCACCACATCGACACGGTCGGCCAGCACCAGCGGGAGCCAGTGTTTGTAGTCGCTCTCGCTGTATTTGAACGCATACCGGCGCAGCTGACCGCTCAGTCCTTTCGGCGGCAGGGTGCTGCCGTAGACCGCGCTGACATTGGGCCGCTCGTTCGAGTGCAGCACCTCCACCGTAATAGGCTGCTGGGTGGGGCGTTCCCACGTGTACCCGAGCTGCTCCTCATCGGTGCGGGCCTTCATGGGATAGGTCGGATCGTTGGCCGGGTCGGCATCGATGCCCCAGCCTTTGATGTCGGGGCGGCTTCTTACGCCTGTTTCCGTATTTTCCATAGGGTTGTGTTGGGCTTTAGCTTCTCGCGGTTGGGGGAATCAGAACGGGTTTGATGCAGTTGTCGAGCTTGTCGGAGAACATCCGGTAGGCGTCGGAGATTTCTTCCAGCGGGATGCGGTGCGTAATGAGGGCTTTCGGATTGAGCGTACCCGACATGACATGTTCGATCAGCCTCGGCAGGTGCTTCTTCACCGATGCCTGGTTGGCCCGGATGGTCAGTCCCTTGTTCACCACATTGCCGATGGGAATCAGTGAATCAATCGGGCCATAGACCCCGACAATAGAGACGATCCCACCCTTCTTAACCGCGTTGATCGCCCAGTGCAGGGCCGTTGCGGAACCGCCGGTCATCAGCATTTTCCGCCCCAGCAGCGTCTGCGCCGTGTTTCCGGCCGCGTCGGCCCCGACGGCATCGATGCAGACGTCGGCCCCCAGCCAGTCGGTGGTTTTCTTCACGAAAAGAACCACGTCGTCGATCTCCTTGTAGTTATAAGCCTCGCAGCTGGCGTAGTTACGGACAAATTCCAGCCGGTAATCGACCTCGTCGAAGACGATCACCCGCCCGGCTCCGAACAGCCAGCAGCAACGCGCGGCCATGATGCCCACCGGGCCGGCCCCAAACACCACCACCGTGTCGCCGGGCTGTATCCCGCCCATTTCGGCGGCCTGGTAGGCCGTCGGCACCACGTCCGTGAGCAGCACGGCGTCGTCGGGGTCCATGCCTTCCGGAATGACCGTCGGGCCGACGTTCGCGTACGGAACCCGTACAAACTCGGCCTGCCCGCCGGCGAAACCGCCCGCCGTGTGGGAATACCCGAAAATACCGCCCACGGCCGTAGCCTGCGGGTTGGATTCGTGACAGTTGCCGAACAGGCCCTGGCGGCAGAAGGCGCATTTGCCGCAGGCAATATTGAACGGCACCAGCACATGATCGCCTACCTTCAGTTTATGAACCTCCGGTCCGATCTCCTCCACTACGCCGATAAATTCATGGCCGAACGTACTGCCCACCCGCGTATCGGGCACAAGGCCGTTGTACAGGTGAAGATCGGACCCGCAGATGCAGGAGCGGGTTACCCGGACAATGGCGTCTTCGGGGTGCTCGATCTGGGGCATGGGTTTTTGGTCAACTCGGACCCGCATGGGTCCACGGTAATTCATTGCCAGCATACGATTGGTCCCTCCATCTTTTTAAACGATTCAGCGCACGGACCGAAGGTCCACGCATTCAGGTAGAATAGATCTGACGGGAGAAATGTTGGAAGTAATGATTCAACGGGCCGACCGAGTTACCCCAAACTGTGGGATGGGAACCGGGCCGGAAAACCGTATCTTTCCTCTTTCTACCAACTGGTTTTCAGGAAAAACGGCCCCGGCCATGCAACGACGCTTCTTTCTCCAGACTTCCCTGACCGCCGGCGGTGCGCTGCTGCTAGGCTTCCACCTCCGCGGGAAGCGGCCGGCCGGCGCTTCCCCGGCCTCCGTCGAACTCAACGGCTTTGTCCGGATCGCTCCCGACAACCGGATCACGATCATGGCTTCACGGCCGGAAATCGGCCAGGGCGTCAAGACCTCGGTTCCGCTCCTGATCGCCGAGGAACTCGATGCCGACTGGTCGGATATCCAGGTCGAGCAGGCGCCCTTCGACCCGCAGTACGGCGATCAGTTTACGGGCGGAAGCGACGCCATGCGGTCTAATTTTCTGGAACTACGGAAGGTGGGGGCAGCCGCCCGGGCGCTGCTGGTGAAAGCCGCAGCCGCGCGCTGGAAAATCCCCGAAAGCGACTGCCTCACCGAAAAAAGTCACGTGCTTTCCAGAACCGGGAACCGGCGGCTCTCCTACGGCGAACTGGCCGCCGAAGCCGCTAAACTGCCCGCTCCGCAGAACCCGCCCCTGAAAGACCCCTCCGCCTTCCGGCTGATCGGAACGAGCGTCCCGGACCCCGACACGCCGGCCATCGTGACCGGAAAGCCTCTGTTCGGACTGGACATTCAGTTACCGGGGATGCTGTATGCCTGCATCGCCAAACCACCCCGGTTCGGAGCCAACGTGATTTCGGTGAACGACGCCCGCGCCCGGGCTGTCCCCGGGGTGAAGCAGATCGTCCGGCTCCAGCCCCACCCCACCCCCGGCATCGAAACCGGCGGGGTGGCCGTGGTCGCCACCTCTACCTGGGCCGCCATGAAAGGCCGGAATGCCCTGGAAATCACCTGGAGCGAGGGCGACGACCCAACGGAAAGCAGCGAAGGCCTGCGAAAGAAATTCGAAACCATCCTGTCGAGTTCCGACCTGACCGCCGTCCGGCAGGACGGCGACGTGCAGACCGCCCTCGGCGGGGCGGCCAAACGTGTGGAAGCCGACTATGAGCTTCCGTTCCTGGCGCACGTGACGATGGAACCGCAGAACTATACGGCCTGGGTCCGGAAAGACCGCTGCGAACTCTGGGGTTCGACGCAGGTGCCGGATACGATCATGGAATACGCCACCATGCTGACGGGGCTTTCTCCTTCGGCCATCAAAATCCATCTGAACCGCTCGGGAGGGGGGTTCGGCCGGCGGCTCAACGCCGACTATGCCGCCGATGCCCTGCTGGTGTCGAAGGAAACCGGGACGCCCGTGCAGGTGGTCTGGACGCGGGAGGACGACCTCCTGCACGATTTTTACCGGCCCGCCGGGATGTACCGGATCGCGGCCGGGCTGGATGCCGACGGCCGGCTGACGGCCTGGCATATGAAGGCCGCCACCACCTCCCGCTACGCCTTCCGCAAAGCCGACCGCTCTCCCCACATCACCGAAGTGTTCCCCGACGAACTCCCGGCCGGCTTCGTCCCCCATTTCCGGCTCGACTACCGGAACCCGCCCTCGACGGTCCCGGTGGGCGCCTGGCGGGCGCCCGGCCATAACGCCACGGCCTTCGTCATCCAGTCGATGCTGGACGAACTGGCCCATGCCGCCGGGAAAGACCCGCTGGCGTTCCGGCTGGACCTGATCGGCGACCATGAAGTGATGAAATACCGCGATCACGGGGGCGATTACGATGCGCGGGAACTACGGGCCGTGCTGCAACTGGCGGCCGATAAGGCCGGCTGGGGCAAACCGCTCGAAAAAGGCCGCTATCAGGGGCTGTCGGCCCATGTTACTTTCGGGGTGCCGGTGGCGGAGGTGGCCGAAATATCCGTGGACGGGTCGGGCGGCATCCGCGTCCATAAAATCACGGCGGCCGTGGACTGCGGCCAGGTCATCAACCGGAACGGCGCCCGCCAGCAGGTGGCCGGGGCCATTCTGGACGGCCTCGGCGCGGCCCTGTACGGCCAGGTAACCATTGAGAAGGCGGCCGCCCGGCAAACCAATTTTCACCAGTACCGGATGCTGCGGATGTCGGAAGCGCCGGAGGTGGAGGTGCATTTAGTCGAAAGCCGGAAAGCTCCGAAAGGACTGGGCGAGATGGGCCTTCCGCCGGTGGCTGCGGCCGTCTGCAATGCCGTATTTGCCGCCACCGGCCGACGGATCCGCCGGCTGCCCCTCCTGTCGAACCTCAGCTAACGGCCGGGTTTCACTCGTAGGTAAACGGATTTCCGGAAGCAATGTAGCGGACCTTCACGCCCGGCACTTTGGGCTGGAGCCAGGAGACGAGCCACTCCATCCCGGCGGCTTCGCTCATGATGTGACCCAGCACGACCAGCGACACCTTTTGTCCCTCCTGCCGGGCATCCCGGATGTACTCGGGCGTCTCCCATTCACTGACCTCCCCGCAAAGGACGGCGTCGGGCCGCACCTTCTGGATCGCGCTGATCTGATTGCGCCCGCCCGGCGCCCCCGGCAGCAGCAGCACCCGGCGGCACACCTGGCTGCGGTCGCCGACCACCCGGACCATTTTGATACCGAGTTTGCTCTTGGCGTGGGCGATGATCTGGTGGAGCGGAGTAGCCGGCAGATTCAGCAGCAGCGGGTTGGCCGGGTCGACGTACTTCTCCCAGCCCAGGGCGGCCATCATGCCGGAGGTGATGCCGTCGGGGCGGTGCGAATGCCAGTAGTCATGGAAGCGCCAGACCGCGATGTTGTTTTTCGTCAGCAGATCCTGTTTGTGCCGGAACACCTCGTCCTGCTTCAGCCAGTCGGTTTCGTCGAGGTGGTTGTAGAAGGTCGGTTCGTGGGCGATGATGAAGTTGGCACCGGCGGCCACGGTCTTTTCGATCACCTCGGTGGTGGTGAACATGGTCGTGACGATGCCGGTCACCGCCTGCTCCGGTTTTCCCGACTTCAGCGTATCGACGGTTTTCGAAAAGGGAGCATTCGGTATCGTCTTCAGAATCAGCTCCATCACCTCTCCTACCGTGAGCGGAGCTTTAGGATGACTCAGCGGTGCAGACCGGCTGATCAGGGGCGAGCCAAGGAACAGGGACGTGCCGACGGCTCTGGTCAGGTCGGCCATAAAACGGCGTCTGCCGGTATGGGGTTTCATGAGGAGGAATCAGTTGGTAAGGGAAGGTAGCAAGTTATTGAATTACGGCGGAATGTCCCGGGCGACCGGCGAAATTCTACCCCTTTCTCCCGGTCGATGCCTGCGGTTTCCACAGCCGCGGCCCCTCTTGCCGGTCGGGCAGGCTTTCCCGTTCCAGTGCTGCCGGCGTCGGCTACAAAAGAAAATCTATTTTCTAACACCGTTAACTCGGTCGGATGGGCGGTACAAGGACGGTCCCAACTGCATCGGCGTCGGTTTTCCACCACTTTGGGGCAGGGGTTATTCTTCCGGCCCGACTGATTTGACAGGAAGCCGGCCCGGCGTCCGATCCAGGCTAAAAAGAAAGCGGGTTCAGGGCGGCATGCCGCCCTCCGAAGGGACAGGAATTTCCTATTTACTATATTGAAAATCAATATGGGAAGCGTAAGGAATTGAGAATCCGGCTTTGGATGGCCGGCTACAACTCAGTGCGGGTTTTCTGCGACTCATACAGCCGCTCCGACGGGTGAAACGGAAGGGTGTTTGCTTTTGCTCCGGGACCGGTTTGTTTTGTAACATGAGACTGATCAACGACATCCGGGTTCGCATCTTCGGCATTCTGGTCGTCGCCACGCTCCGGCTGGGCCTGATGGTCGACCTCTGGGTGGAGGAGAACATCAACTGGATGATGGTAGTCGAGAACACGCTGTTCGCAGCCGCCGTCATCTGGGAGGCCAGCCGGCTCATCGTCGTGTTCATGCACCGGCGTTACCCGCTCCATCAGCTGACTCTGTGGCGGTTCGGCCGGGAACTCGGGCTGCTGTTTCTCCTGCTCGGCGGCTTATACGGCACCTGGATGCTGATTTATCCGTACTGGGCCAATGAAGACCCCGTCCCGCCGTTCTTCTACCTGTTCGGTCTTTTTTACACGTACCTGTACGGCCTGCTGGTCGCCGGTTTTTACGAATTCTTATATTATATGGAAGCCTGGCAGAAATCCAATCAGGAAGCCGAACAACTCAAGAAAGCCAATCTGGTCAGCCAGCTGGACTCGCTCAAAAACCAGGTCAAACCGCACTTCCTGTTCAACAGCCTGAACACGCTGACGGCCCTCGTGGAGAAAGACCAGGCCCAGGCGGTGCGGTTCATAGCGGAGCTGTCTAAAGTGTACCGGTACCTGCTCCAGAGCAACGAAAACGCCCTGATATCGCTCGGCGGGGAATTGCAGTTCACGCAGGCGTATTTCTTCCTGCTGCAAACCCGCTTCGGCCAGGGCATCTCGCTGACGGTCGAGGGAGCGGAGCCCTACGAACATTACCTGATTCCCCCGCTGACGCTCCAGATGCTGGTGGAAAATGCGGTCAAGCACAACCAGGTCTCGATCAGCAAACCCCTCTGCGTCGGCATCGGGGTCGAAGGCGGCCGGTGGCTGTCGGTGACCAACAACGTGCAGCAGAAACGGGTGAGCATCCCGACCACCGGAACCGGGCTGGCCAACATTGCGGCCAAATACCGGCTGCTCAACCAGCCCGAAGTGCAGGTGATGGCCGAGCCCAGCCGATTTACCGTCAAAGTACCACTGATTCAACCCGTTACCGAATGAACCTGTTTATCATTGAAGACGAGATCGTGGCGGCCGAACGCATTCGGGAGCTGGTGCAGCAAACCGCCCCCGACGCCCGGATCGTGGGCTGGGCCGACAGCATCGAGGACAGCGTGACCTTTCTGCGCAGCCACGCCGACGGCCCCGACCGCCCGGACCTGATCCTGATGGACATCGAACTGGTCGACGGACAGAGCTTCGAAATCTTTCGGGAGGTGGAGGTACCCTGCCCCGTGATTTTCACGACGGCCTATGACGAATATGCGCTCCAGGCCTTCAAGGTTCACAGCATCGACTACCTGCTCAAACCCATCCAGCGGGAGGAACTGCGCAGCAGCCTGACCAAATTCCGGCAGCTGAGCGAGCGATACCGCCCGGCCGGGCCGGCCTTCGACATGAACGCTCTGATCGACCAGCTCCGGCGATCGACCCTGACCGGGCCGGTTTCACCCCGGGAATACTTCCTGGTCCGGCAGGGACAGCGGCTCATTTCGGTCGGGGTGGGAGAAATCGCCTATTTCTACAGTGAAGACCGGGTAACCTTCCTGAAAACGCACGACGGGCGGTATTTTCCGGTCGATCAGCCGCTGGAAGACATCGAGGGACAGATCGACGAGCGGCAGTTCTTCCGGGCCAGCCGCCAGTTTCTGGTCGCGCGCCCGGCCGTCAGCGGAGTTTATGTCCATTTGAACGGCAAACTGAAAATAACTCTGAAACCAACCATTACGGAGATGCTGTTCGTCAGCCGCGACCGCGCTCCGGAGTTTCGGAAATGGCTCGGAGGCTGAACAGACCATGCTTTTATCCATATCCTCTAAACAACAAATCTAATGAACAACAAAACGCTCGGCGTCCTGGCCCTTCTGGGAGCCCCCGCCATGTACCTTGGCATCCTGGCCGAAGAACACTATCCCTCGCTGCATGAAAAATGGTGGACCGGCGCCTGGGGAATTACCTACATCACAGCTTTTATGATCAGCATCGTGGCGCTCCGCCGGATGCGCGTCACCGGCGACACCCGATTCGGCCGACGGCTGCCCGAGGTCCTGCTGGGAACCCTGACCCTGGCCAACGTGTCCAACTTCTGGCTGCTGGTGGCCCCCGACTACCGCCCGACCGTCTACTGGGTGCTGGATACGTTCTGGCCCCTGAGCCACCTCCTGATGATCCCGTTCGGCATCCTGGTCATCCGGACCCGGCGGCTTTCGGGCTGGCGCCGGTACATACCGCTGCTCTGCGGCTGCTGGCTTCCGCTGGCGATGGCAACCAAATTCGGGGTTCCGGCACCGGTTGCCCTGTTCTTCGGCGGAATCTACAATGCCCTGGCCTGGTGCCTGCTGGCAGCGGTGGTGATCGCTCCCGCCAAAGCGCGGGAGCCTGATCTGAAAGCCTTTCCAGCCTGACATCAATCAAAAAAGCGGGGCCTGATTGCTCAGGCCCCGCTTCAGGTTCACTCGTATGTGCCCGGGAATCAGAACGTATTGTCGGTAGACCGGTTGCGGGTCTGGTCGATGTCGCGGTCAGTCAGCTGATCGCGGTCGCGGTTCAGGTTCTCGACATCCACTTCCGTCTTGCGGACCGTGTCGCGAATGGTCTCTTCCCGCTCTTCCACTTCCTTGCTCAGTGAAACTTCTTCCACCACGCGGGCTTCCTTGTTCACCACCGGCACTTCGGCCCGTTCGGTCAGTTCGATTTCACCTTCCTTGAAGTTGGAGAAGTCGGCTTCCGTAGCCGGCCGGTCGACGGCCTGACGGTTCACCCGAACGTGCTCCTGGCGAAGCCGCAGGGTTTCTTCCACCGGTTTTTCAACGACCCGGCTGCGCAGTCGTGCACCGCCAGTGGTCACTTCACGTTTGCCTACCTGCAGGTTCTCCTCCACTACCTTGATGGAACCGGTATCGTTAAGATCCGTATCTCTCAGGTTGGTCGTGTCGGTCGTGCCGTAGGTTGTCTCATCGGTCGTGCCTGTAGCAGCATAACCGGTCGTCGTAGAGGCATCGGTGATCCCGGTGCGGCCTGCATAGCCGTATTGCTGCGCCCGCTCGTCGACGTTGACCGCCCCTGCATCATCCAGAATATCCGCAGCCCGTTCGGCTTCTTCGGCCGAGTCGGTATAGACGGTTACCAGAGAGCGCAGGCGCCGGGCCACTTCGCTGTACCGGTCGGCTTCGTCGTTGCTGCCGAAGAGGGAGCTGAAGAAATTGCCGATGCTGTCGCCGAAGCTGTCGTTATCGTCGTCCCGATCGGTCCGACGCTCCGAAACCGTACCGGATGTAGTCGAATTTTCAGTCGAAATATCGATATCGTCGTGGGTAAACCCATTGCTTACCAATTGCTGCACGGCCTGTCTTGCCTCTGCTTCGTTGTCGAACAACCCAATTACCGTCTGTGCCATGACTTTCCTGATTTTAAGTTTTAACGTTGATAAAAATGAACTGATTATTGATTATCTGATCCGGTGGCGTCCTGACGGGAAATCCCAACGGTGGGATTCCCGGAGACGGGAATCCGGTCGACGATGACCTCCTCCCGGCGCAGGGTAACCTGCTGGGAGGCACTGGTCATTTTCTGATTCTTACTGATCCGGATTTCCTCCACCAGTAACAACCGCTTCTCCACCACCACCACTTCCTGCAAAACGGGAAGAATCATCGTATCCCCTTCATACCGAACGGCTTCGGGCGGGGTTTCGATGTATTGATTCACCGGCACCCGCTCCACACTGTATTCTTCCGACAGGACCGGAATTTCAAACGTCTTTTCCTCTTCCGAAACTCGTTTGCTGACCCGGACGCTGCCCGTTTCCACCACCTGCTTGTCTACGACGATCCGTTCCTCGATAACGGGAATCACCTGCTTTGGTTCGGTCGACCGGTTTTCCGGCGGTTGCTGTTCAGGTATCATCGCGTTTCATAAGCTGGAAGTTGGTATGCCTCTAGGGTCAAGTTCTGTGCCAGCAAATAAATACAAACCATTCACCTAATAATCAAACTGTTATGAAAACGCTCCAAAAAATAGCGGGGCAATTCTCTCCACACTTGGGTATGGAGTTTTCTACGATGCCGATTTAGTCTATAAATCTGCATTACTTTTTCGTTAAGTTATCCACCGGCCTGCGGGGGTTCAGGGGGCGTCGAGAGCAATGATTCGGTCGGCCAGCGCCTTGCGGAGCCGGTCTTTGCGGGACGGGTCCATCCCGCCGTCCGCATCCACCAGCCGGGCGGCTTTTTCAAAACACGCCCGGGCCTCGGCTTTCCGGCCGACGGCCTGCCACGCCAGCCCGAGGTTCTCCTGCGCCCCTACCGACTTCGGAAAGGCTTCGGCGGCCAGCCGGCGGAGGGACAGAACGGTTTCGGGCCGATTCTGGCGGCTGAACCGGAAGGCATACAGGTGCATTGTCTGTTCGTCGAACAGTTCGAGGGAGGGGTTCAGGCGAACGGCCTCCCGGTAAATTCGGGCGGCTTTTTCCACCTCTCCGGCCATCACCAGCGTCTCAAACTCCCCCGGCGTCGGGACGGCCGGGAAAGCCGCCTTCCAACTTTCGAACCGGAGCAGTTCCGCAGGAAATCCCTTTTCGGGGGCGGTTTTCTTCAGGTAAGCAAGGCCGGCAGGGTCTTTTTTCACATGGGCCTGGAAGAAGTTCAGAATGCCGGCGAAGAGGTAGTGGCAGGCCATTCGCTTATCGGCCGGAAGGTTCGGCAGAACCGCCAGGTTGCCGACCAGCCAGGCATGATTCATCTCCTTTATAATTAAGAAATACCGCTCGGAATAAACCAGCGCATCGAACACCTCCCGGTTGGGCAGCAGGTCCGGCCGGGGGTCCTTCTCATCCTGAATGACGACCAGATACGGCACCCGCAGATTCACCGGAGCGTACCAGGGCGACTCCCGCAGGGTCCGGCTTCCCGCATTTTTTCCCTCCCAGCCGTCGAGGCTGACCACCGCGTCGGCCTGCATATTCTTCATCTGAAACAGCAGGCCGCTCATGCCGTCGAAGTTGATGCCCAGCACCCCCAGCCGGGTCGGGTCGGCGGTGGGCAGCGAATGGGCAAAGGCCAGCACATATTCGAGCTGGTCGATGCGTTCGTGAAGCGCGAGCTGGGGGCGGCTCGCCTGCAGGGTGGCGGTGCGGCCGATGCCGGGAGTGGCCAGAACGACGTAGCCGTGCGAGGCCAGGTATTCGTACATCACGCTGGCCGAAGCCGGGCCGCCGTCCAGCCCGGAAACGATCACCGGGAAAGGGCCGGATGCAGGTCTGGCTTCGCGATGGGCGGCCGTCGGCGTCCGGCGGATGGCCAGCAGGTCGGCATCGGTCAGTTCCAGCCCGGCACCGAACCGCACCAGCGCCCGCAGGCCCTCGGCCGCCCGGTTTTTCTCCTCGTCCGTCAGCGGCCGGAAGGTCTGCTTCTGCTCGTTCAGGTAAAGGTATTCTTCAAACAGGAGGCTCGGCTTCGACGGACCGGCCGGCGATCCGGCCGCCGGATACCACACGCTGATCTGAATCGGGAAGGCGTTTTCGCCCGGGTTGGCCCGGCCCTCAAAATCGGTTTTCGGCTGGAGATAACGGCCGCGGTCATACCGGTTGAAGACCTGGAAACCAACGGCAAACGGCCCCGGTTTCAAACCACCCGGCAGGGGAGCCGGGGCCGGCCGGGCCGATCCGGAGGACGTCGTCAGAAGGGCCAGAAGAATCAGGCCGGAGAAATACCGCTTCATATTGAACAGCTTAGGGTTGGGCCGTGTGGGGCAACTCCAAGGTACGGAAAACCATAGCCCGGCCACAATCCTGCGAAATGCGGTATTTTTGGAACGCCGGAAGCGGTTAGCGGGCCAGCGAAAGCTGATGGCCGGCCAGAGAGGCTTTCAACATTCGGAGGGTGCTTTTTCCCATTCCGTGCAGTTGCATCAGTTCGGCTTCCGTAAATTGGGTAAGCTGGTCGAGGGAAGTTATTCCGGCGTGGGCCAGGGCGCGCTGGGCGGGTTTTGCTACTTTTGGAAGCGGACGTTCGGCGGCCATAGGAGCGGAGGGTTGTCCTGAAATTCAAATATACACATGAAATGGCTGATTGCGGGGCTGCTGCTCCTTTCCTATCTGATGCCGGGTCAATCGACTCTGAACGGGCTGGGCCGGCTGGTGATCGGCCAAACCACCGCCGACGCCCTCCTCCGACTGGGTTTCCGGGAACTGGACCCGCCCCTCGTCAAGGGAACGATTGCGCTGCCCTGCTCCCATCTCCGGATTTTTCAAACCGATCGCTTTCGCTATGAAAACCATATAGTTTCGGACCTGACGGCCATCCTCTACGACGACCGGCTGTTCTGGATTTCCTGCGACCTGACGGACTCCCTGAAAACCGCCTTTATCGGTCGGCATGGCCCCGGCCGCCCGGCCCCTCAACACCGGCCGATTCTCTGCCGCGGGCCGGAGGCACGTCCGCTGACGCTTTCCTCCGTAAGCTGGCTCTACGGCGAAGTGCAGGCCCTGGCGGTGACGGCCGAGGGCACCGGTGCCGACTGCCGGAACCTGCGGGCGGCCCGGCTGAACATCGTGGACCGCACGCTCCTGGCCGTCACCACCGAATGTGACCTCGAAGGAGTGGACCCGCTGTTTGAAACCGCCCGCAAAGTGCTGCCCCCCTGAAGCCGGCACCTCAGTCTCCTTTTTCCACCTCCTGCTGGGCGCCGATCAGAACCACCTTCGCCGGCTTGCCGGCAACTTTCAGAGATTCGGCGACTTCGAGCGTTTCCCGGTGAATCATCTTCACCTCTCCGCGCTCGGGCAGCGTGATGTAAATGAAACGGTTTGAGACGGTCATGTCCGGTTTGAATTTGGCGGCCGGGTCGATGGCTTCCATCACCTTCGTCGATCTCAGGGCTGCGTTGGTCCGGCCGTCGAAGCTCTGAAGCGTTCCATCGTTCATCAGGGCATACACCGCCTTCCCGTCCTGATCTACCCGAAAGGCCGAAATCCGGGTGCTTTCCAGCACGGGCGTGATGCGGTTTTGTGCGACGTCGATCCGGTAGACCCCGGCTTTGGCGCTGAAACCGTAAAAAGTCCCGGCGCCTTCATGGTAGATTACTGTTCCGAGCCATTCCTTTCCGATGCTGGCCGGATAGGCGATATTCCGCTGATTACCGACCTGGTCCACCACCAGAATCCCCTCCGGATGACCGAACAGCGCCACCTGACCGTTGCCTGCGTCGCCGTGGATGCCCTTCGTCGCCAGAACCGACTTTTTCAGGACCGTTCCGTTTTCATCGACAATCTTCACCCGTTCGGGCAGTGTGCCGGAGACCGTTCCGTCCTTTTCCGTAACGGCGAAGGTGTTGTTGGCGAAGGCCACCACCGCACCGTGGTGCGGCACGTCCACCTTCACGATGGTTGGCCGGGCCGAGGCATTGTGCAGGTCTTCTTCCCGGGTCAGGGTCAGGCTGCCCTCCCCGTCGTTGAAGACGGCGATGCGGTTCCCCCAGAAATAGGTGTGGGTCGGTTTGGCCGCTTCCGCCGTCAGGGCCGCCCATTTCGGCGTACCAACCAGATGCGCGTGATCCTCGTGGTTTTCAATCCCGCTGTCGAAAAACTGCACGAGGTTGTTGGAGTAGTTCAGAACCAGGGCATACCGGCCGCTTTTGGTCGGATACAGACTGGAACCCGTGAACCGGGCCTGGAACGATTCGGAGGTTCCCTTCGCCGGGTTCAGCAGAAACAGGCCGGGCGTTTCGGCGTCGGTTACCAGCAGACGGGCGAAAGCGGCCTCCCGCTGAACCGGTGCGGGGTCGTCGTTTTTCCGGCAGGCGGAAACCGCCACAGCCAGAGCGGCCGCCAGAATCATTCGTTTCGGTAAGGAGAAAGTCAGCATAAACGAGAGAATTTTTAAATATGCAACATGGTTGCAAATTTATACACCCCTTTTCCGATTATGCAACATTGATGCAAAAATATATTACCAGGCAACTTCTAATTCAACTTTAGGCTGTTTTTGATTCAATTATAATATACCGCTTCTTTTTTGGATGGAGAGATGGGCGGTGGGGTTACGAATTTGAACCATTCAGTTGGCCGGGCAGCAGCGCGAGTTGCATGGTTTTCATGGCAACTGGCTGGTTGTATTGTGTTTATGGTTTTCGGCTGGCGTGGATCGGGAGGAAGTCACTTCGTCCGGCCTGTGAAGCAAACCTACACCGGCGGGATAAGAACGAATTATGAATGAAATTAAAAAGGGATGTACCCCCGATTCCGAACCACCGGAAACAAAAAAGCCCCCGTTTGCTGCGGGGGCCGGTTAACGATTCCTGCCGACAGACGCTGCCGGGCGCGGCCGTCAATACGTTTCGTAAGTGAACACGAGGCTTTCCGTGACCGTCCCTCCCTCTTTGGTGACTCTCGTCAGCGGCAGCCCCTCGCCGTTGTAGGTGTATTCATACGTGAGCGGACCGGCCGAGGTAGCGTTGTTCGGACTCAGGTTCAGGAGATTGTCGATCCCCCCGAAGTAGGAATAATAATTGAGCAGACCCAACTGTGGTGCAGACAACAGGCTTTGGAATGGGGCCGGAATGATGAAGATGCCGTAAAACGGATTCCGCTGGGAATCGTAGCTGAAGTCGGTCGTGATCGTGCCCAGCCCGGGAACCAGTCGGGTCGCGGTATTGACGGATACGTCCTGGGTCAGATTCTTTCCCGTAAAGGTCAGCGTATGGACTTCCTGGTAAGACAACCCCCCGGTACTGAAGCTTTTCCGGAAGCTCGCCGGCTGATTCTGAGGGGTATAATATAATTGAAGAAGCCAGTGATTGTCGCCCTGGTTGTTGTCGTAGGTCATCTCGGATAGCTGGGCCGCCGGGTTGTAGGTCAGCTTATAGATTTCCTCCGGCACCGGGTCAAGCCCCGAACGGCGGACGATCCGGCGCTTGACTTCACTCAGGCGGTTCTGATCGTCGTAACTATAGGTGGTATTCTCGACCGGCGCGACGCTGCTGTCGGGCGTCTGGTAGGTCAGCAGCTGACTCAGGCGGTTCTGGCCGTCGTAGCTGAACAGGGTGACCCGGGCGGTCCCCTGCTCTCCGGCGCGGGAAATGGACCGCAACCGAAGGAGGTCCGTCGACGAACCGGGCGTTACCGGCGGGTTGCGGTGGTCCTGGCAGGCCGAAAGGATTAGAAGGATCAGGAGGAGTTTCCCGAGAAAGAGGGAGGTTTTTTTCATGAGGTTCGGATTTGGCTGAATGAGCAGACAGACTGATGAGCGCGGGAATCCGGCAGTGGAGGGTCCTGACAGGTACTCCGGGTCGGAACGAAAAGACGATAACGGCAGGATCAGGCGCCAAATATATCGCTAACAATCAAACAGTTATTGCTCGATCTGGACAATTACCGTCGAATTTGGGACAGCCCCCTCAATCTTCTTCTTTATTCGGTTGAACCACAAAAAAACCGGTCCGAATCCGGACCGGTTTTTAACCCTAACCTCTGTACAATTTGTAATCAGTTCACTTTCCCTAATACTCTGCAAAAGTAGGGACCGCCGAAACGATAAAAATCACCGGATTCCGTGAATCGAATTCGCCGAATCCGGTGATTTTCCGGACCCTGCCCATTCGGACCTTTGCATCGAAATCATTTTTATCCTATCCATTCCATGAAAAAGATTCGAATGCGGTTCGGCATCGGCCTGATGCTCACCGGCTTACTGGCTGCGTCCTGTCAGGACCACCCCATTGATTCACCTACTCCGGCCGACCCGTCGGCCTACCCGGCCGAGGTCGTCACCTCCTGGCTGAATCTGCAACTGCGGCTGACGCAGACCACCCCGGCCTCTCCGCTGGTGGCGGCCCGTCGGTTTGCCTATTCCGGCATCGCCGTGTATGAATCCCTCGTTCCGGGCCTGCCCGCGTATCAGTCGATTGCGCCGAAGCTGAACGGCCTTCCGGCCCTTCCCAAACCGGATCAGAAGGAGAGCTATTACTGGCCGGCCTGCGCCAACGCGGCTTTTGCGGCCATGAGCCGGGCTTTCTTCACGACCACGTCGGCCGCCAACAAAGCCTCGATGGATTCGCTCGAAACGGCGCTGCTGAACGAGTACCGGAAGGTTCGGACGAACGAGGAACTGGCCCGGTCGGAAACCTTCGGGAAACAGATTGCCGCAGCCGTGCTGGATTGGGCCAAAACCGACGGCAACGACAACACGACGCCCTATACCCCACCGACCGGCGACGGACTCTGGGTTCCGACGCCCCCGGCGAATGCTGCGGCCGCCTTCCCGAACTGGGGTAAAAACCGGCCGCTGGTCAAAGGCAGCGACGCGGGCGCCGATCCGGGCGCCCCGACACCCTTCTCGAAAGACCCGGCCTCACCCTACTATGCGCAGGTGAAGGAGGTCTATGACCTGTCAAAAAAACTTACCGACGAGCAGAAGACGATCGCCCTGTTCTGGGCCGATTCGCCCGACGGAAAAAGTCTGGGCGGGGGCCACTGGCACGCCATCCTGCACCAGATTCTCCTGAAAGAGCGCAGCAACCTGGGGCAGGCGGCCACGGCCTACGCCCGCCTGGGCCTCGCCATGTCGGACGCCTGCATCAGCCTGTTCAAGTCGAAGTATACCTACAACGCAGTGCGGCCCATCACCTACATCCGCACGGTGATGAACCAGGCCGACTGGAACACGCTGTTCCCGACGCCCAACCACCCGGAATACCCCTCCGGCCATACGGTGCTGTCGGCTGCGGCCGCCCACGCGCTCGGGCAGTCGTTCGGAGAAAATTACCGGTTCCGGGACAACTCCTATCAATACCTGGGGTTTGCCCCGCGGGATTTCGATTCGTTCGAGAAGGCCGTGGTGGAGGTCGGTTTATCCCGGGTGTATGCGGGCCTTCACTACCGGAAGACCTGCGAGGTGAGTCTGCATCAGGGCAAAACCGTTTCTCAGAACATTGCCAACCAGCTTCGGTTCAGGAAATAGCACAGGAAGCGGTTTTTGGGGTCGGGAAGGTCCGACCCCATTTTCAGGTTTTGCCGCTTGTCAACGTATATAACTAGTATTCAACACCTTCCACGACCGTTCAATCAATCACCGGGTAGATATTTGAGGGAAAATCGCGATTTTTAGGAACCGATCTACCTCTATCTGGCCCGTAATGAAAACCTACAACATTGCCCTGCTCGACGATCACCGGGTCGTCCTTGAAAGTTTTGCCAATCTGCTCAGTACGTCCCCCCAGTTTCAGGTGGTGGGGATGGCTTCCGACAAGCCCTCGCTGCTGTCCGTTCTGGAAGGAGAACCACCCGTGGACGTGCTCGTTACCGACCTGATTATTCCGTCGGTCGACGTGATCGAACTGATCCCCTTCCTGCAGAGCCGGTATCCCGGGCTGGCGGTGCTGGTGCTGTCGGGTTCCACCGACCCCGATCTGGTCGGGAAGGCGATGCGGGCGGGTGCCAAAGGGTTTATGACCAAGACCGCCGACAAAGCGGAGTTATTCGAAGCCGTTCTGGCGATTGCCGAAGGCCGCACCCACATCGACAGCCGGATTTTTACCCTCGGCCCGGTTCCGGTCCAGGCATCGGGTTATCCGGAAACTCCGTTGACGGATCGCGAGCTGGAAGTGGCCGGTCTGATTCTGGACGAGCTTTCGAGCAATCAGATTGCGGAGCGGCTGTTCATTTCCTTCAACACGGTGGAAACACACCGGAAACGGATCTATCAGAAGCTGGGGATCACCACCTCGCTGGGTCTGATGAAGTATTCCCTCAGCCGTGGTTTATTAAAGCGGTAAGGGGAAGCAGGATGCTGACCTGAGTGCCGGAAGGCAGGTCGGGCTCGAACCAGAGCTGCGCGCCGATAGCCGTGGCCCTTTCCCGGATGTTTTTCAGTCCCATGCCGTTGCGGTTCTGATCGGTAAGGCCGATGCCGTTGTCGAAGACCTGTACCGAGAGCCATTCGTCGTCCCGTTCCAGCCGGATCTGGGCCTGGGTGGCCTGCGAGTGCCGCAGGATGTTCGTACACAGCTCCAGGCAGATGACGTACAGATTGAACCGGACGGATTCGGGCAGCGGCAGTTCCCCGATCCGATCGGCGGAAAGGGAGAAGCTGGTCCGGCCGGCCATGTTGAGCTTGACCACCAGGTTTTGCAGAACCGTTTCGAAGTCCTGATGCAGCAGTTGCTCGGGGATCAGGTTGTGGGAAAGCTGCCGGATCTGCGTCAGGGCGTCGTCGAGCAATTCGAGGCTATTCTGGTAAAGCGTCTTTTCGCGCGGGGGCAGATGGTCGGCGTCCATCGTCTGGAAGGTCATCTTGGTAGCGCCCAGGAGGCTGCTGACCCGGTCGTGCAGTTCGGAAGCGACCCGTTTGCGTTCGATGGTCTGCCCTTTGATCAGGGCCATTTCGATCTCCCGGTTTTTGGTCCGCAGCGCCCGGTTGGTCCGACGCAGGCGAAGGCTGTAATACAGCAGCAGAAGCCCCAGGAGGCTGATCACCACCAGACCCGCGACCAGCAGGTTGCGCTGTTTTTTCTGGGCGTTGATTCCCATATTCAGCTGGTCGATTTTCAGGTGCCGGATCATGGCCTGCTGCCGGGCCTGCTTCTGCATGGCCGCGGTTTTCAGCTGCTGTTTCTCCAGCTGATACCGCAGGGCGCTGGTCTGTTCCCGGTTCAGCAGTTCATTGGTCCGGTTGATGCTGTTCAGCCGGTCGATTTCGGCCTGTTTGGCCAGCGTCTGGTACCGTTCCTGCTGCAGCAGCCGCTCCTGTTCGAAGGCCAGTTCGAGCCGCTGCCGTTCGAGGAGAGCTTTTTGTTTGAGACTTTCGCTCTGGTTCAGAGCCAGTTGCTGCTCCTGTTTTTTCTGGAGAAACAGGCGCTGGTACTCGAAGGCGTTTTTCCAGTCCTGGAGCTGTTCGTGGGCCCGGACCAGCACCGAATAGGCCGTCAGAATCGTAATATGAACCCGGCTGTTTTTATCGAGGGCCTGGCGGGCGGCCGCGATGGCTTCGTCGTACTGCTGAATGTCCAGGTAGGCCGCGGCCAGGTCGGCCAGCGCGTCCGACTGCGGCATGGGCGCTTTCAGCTGGCCCCAGAGACTCACCGACTGCTTCAGGTACGGGATGGCGAGGGCCGGTTTTTTCTGTCTCTGATAGAGCTGTCCGAGGTCGTTGGACAGGTAGGCTTTGTTGGAGAGCGGGGCCGGTTCGCGGTGCAGCACCTGCCAGGCCGTCAGGTATTGCTTTTCGGCTTCCTCCAGCCGGCTGCGGTGCAGGAAGGCATTGGCCAGGTTGCGGTGCAGGTCGGCCCGGTTGATGAAATCACCGGCGGGGTCCTTGTCGAACCATTCGATGCCCTTTCCGTAATAGGTGGCGGCCTCCTCGTATTCATCGAGCATCATGCTCACGCTGCCGAGATTGCGGTAGATGCGCCACCGGAAACGGTCATACTGGGCCGGATCGGTTTCCACCAGGGACAGCAGGCGGTAGTTGATCCGGATCGACTCGGGCGGACTGTTTCTGGACACCCGGTAATACCGCTCGGCCAGCAGCAGGCCCTTGATCTGGTATTTGATGTTCTTTTTCTGTTCGGCCAGCCGAATCAGCTGGTTCGTAGCCGTCAGTGAGCTGTCGCGGTAGCGGGAGCCGCTGTACAGGACGTAGGCCAGGAAATGGAGATATTCCAGCCGGGCGGAATCGACGACCGGCGAGGGACGGAAGTGGTTCAGATCTGAAATCCGTTCGCGGGTTTTATTCAGGAGGCTGTCCACATAGACGCGATCCGTCGCCCGATCGAAGTTGAAAGGGGGCGTCAGGACGATCTGCGCCCGGGAGGACCCGGTCAGGAGCAAAAAGCCGATCAGTAACAGAGGTAGGGTTCGACAGCACTTCATCGTGAACCTGAAACAGAATAAAGCCCGGAAATCATTCGGACTTCGTCCGGTTTTGACGCCAGATCACCGAATTGGGTGACCAAAAAACCGGAAGGCCGGGATTCTCCGGATGCCGAAAATTCGGAACGTTGCGGCCCGTAAGAATCTGATTAACAGTTGCCAAGTTAACCATTCCTGCTCAGGAACCGAATTTTTATGACCTCCGCTTAGGGAACGGTCGAAAAAGACCCGGTTTCCGGGGAATAAACGGGGTTTGCGCCCACCCGAAAACAAAAAGTCCCTGCCTTTGCCGGGCAGGGACCTGAACATGGAATATTCGAAAACCGATGGAGTAAAACCGGCCGCTGTCCTTAATCCAGCCGGTAAGCGGCAACGGATCTGGCCATGAACGTCGGTACATAGATGATCCGCTGGGCCGGGTCGTAGCCGATGTCGGCGGTATTCTTTTTCTGCGAACGGGTATCCAGCAGGGTCTGCGTCTTGCCGTCCCGGCCGAGGTAATACACCACGCCGACCCAGCTGGTTACGATGAAATCACCCTGACCGACCGGCTCGATGCCGTCCCCTCCGAACTCCAGGCTGCCGAGCACCTCCTGCTTCTTGTCGGCCCCGACTTTATAGATCTCCTTCGCCGTCAGAACGTACAGGTCGGACCCTACCGCCTTCAGGCCGTTGACGCCTTTCAGATTGCTGAGGAACAGGGTGGGCTTGTCGCCGGTGATCTGGTGGACATTGCCCATTTTGCTGTCGGACACATATACCGCTCCTTTGCCGTCGATGGTCACGTCGTTCAGGCCGGTGGCCCCTTCGATGGGAATCTTTTTCTGAACTTTCCCGGAGGCCACATCGACCACCACCACATCCGAAACGTCGGCGACGTACATTTTGCCGTTCGAGATGCCCATGCCTTTCGGCGCGTGCAGACCGCTGACCCAGGATGCGTTCATGATTTTACCGTTCTTGCCGACCTTGGCGATTCCGCCTTTCCCATCGGTATCCCAGGGGTTGCCGTCGATCAGCGAAACATACAGTACATCCTTATCCGCCAGAACGGATTCGGGGGTCGCCAGGGTGGAATCGCTCTCCCAGATTTTGGTCAGCTGGTGCTGCGCCCGGGTATGGCCGCCCCACAACAGACAGCAGAGAATGAGTGCTTTTTTCATCGAAAACAGGCTTTGGAATGGTGAAAGGAATCGAAGAACTGTCGAATCCAAAGATAGGGAAGGAAACCGTATAACCGCAATGCTATTTTTCCGGCCGCTGAAACGCATCCGGCAGCCGCTCCGCCCCCGGGATACCGCTTACTCAATTCTCTGAAACCGGCAGAATTATTTTACAAAAATTTTCTTATTTGCAAAGATATTTTACAAAAATTTATGGAAAAGCCAGCCATAACGAAAGAAGAACTCCTGGGGATGATCGAGCGGGCCCGGGTAGTGGAGGAGCACGCTCAGGAACAGATCCGTCACTGGAAAAAAGAAGAGATCGCCGGGAAGACCGAGCGGCTGCAGCGCGAGGCCGAACTGGCTGCCCTGAAAGCGCCCGACGCTTTGGATTAAGAACGGATCAGCGGGCGCCGGTTCAACCATTGCGTCCGGATCAGCCCGAAGGTGCGGTTGATGTCTACGACGCGGAAGGGTTTGACGAAATAGGTGGTCAGACCCAGCTGGTGGCACCGCTCGATGTGCTGATCGAAGTCCGAGGAAGTCAGCATATATACCGGCAGATCCCGGGTGGCCGGCTGGGCCCGCAGTTCGGCCAGCGCATCAATGCCGTTCATGATCGGCATGTTGATGTCCAGAATGGCAAAGTCCGGCTCCAGACTGGAAGTGTCCAGGGCTTCGACCAGTTCCTTTCCGTTGTTGAACAGCCTGACTTTCGCGAGGGGGAACGTTTTCTTCAGGTACTCCAGATAAATTTCGGCATCATCTTCATCGTCTTCGGCCAGAAATATGAGAAAGGGATCCATTATTTATATGAACGTCACAGTGTTATACGTTTGAAAGGTAGTGGATTTGACCGACATTCCTAAAAAATTTTAAAAAGTTTTTTTCTGCGGTTTGGTCCAAAAACCGGGAAACACGGCCTGCAACGGACCGTTTGAGGCCGGTCGGCAGGAAAATTACCAGTCAAAGGGGGAACAGCCGGGAATGAGACATCCTAAAAGTCGGCGCAGTTTCGTTTATTTACCAGCCACTGTCGACCCGAATGCGCGCCTTCTTTTCTCTACTCCTTCTTCTGCCGGCCGGGGCCGTTCTGGCCCAGACGGGCAACGTAACGCTTTCCGGGTCGGTGCGCGACGCCCATTCCAGGATTGTGCTGCCCTACGTCACCCTGACCCTGCTTTCCTCCGCGGACAGTGTCTTTGCAGCCGGTGGTATCACCAACGAAGAGGGGCTGTTTTCGGTTGGCCCCGTCCAACCCGGCGAGTACCGCCTGCGTATTACGCTGGTCGGATACAAAACCCGGCTTCAGCCGGTGCTGGTCGGTCGGGCCAGTGATTTTCTGAACCTCGGTACGATTGAACTAACCGAAGAAACCACCCAGCTGAGCGAGGTGGTCGTTACGGCCCAGGCCGAAGCGGTAGCTCAGGCCATGGACAAGAAAACCTTTACGCTGGCCGAGAACCTCAGCCAGGCCGGCGGGTCGGTGCTGGAAGCCATGAAAAACCTGCCGGGCATCACCGTCGGTGGCGAAGGGCAGGTGCTGCTGCGCGGCAGCGACCGCGTCATGGTCCTGATCGACGGGCGGCAAACGGCATTGACCGGTATCGGCGGCCAATCGGGGCTGGCCAGTCTTCCGGCCTCGGCCGTCGACCGGATCGAGATCATCAATAACCCCTCCGCAAAGTTCGACGCCAACGGCAACGCCGGGATCATCAATATTATCTACAAAAAAGAGCAAAAATCAGGCTTCAACGGCAAGGTCGGAATGTCGGTGGGCCTGGGAGCGCTCTGGGTCCGGCGCGATAACTACCCGACCATCCGTCCGCAGTACCGGGCTACGCCGAAGCTCAACCCCTCTATTTCACTCAATTACCGAAAAAATAAGCTCAACCTGTTTTTTCAGGGGGATAACCTCTACACCCAAACACTGAATAAAAACGAGTTCACCGACCGCTTCTATCCCGACGGGCAGGTCGTTCGTCAGCAATTGAAGCGCAACCGCAATACCAACATCGTCACCGGCAAAGGCGGTCTTGACTGGTTTTTCGACGACCAAAACACGCTGACGGTTTCCGGCCTGTTCAGCAGTGAAAAAATCCTTGATCGGGGCGACGAGCCCTTTTTCGACGGCAGTCTGTCGGAGCGGCTGCGGCTTTGGCAGTTTCTGGAAGATGAACTCAAAACGACCGTGACGGCAACCATCGCCTGGCAGCACAAATTCAGACAACCCGGCCGATTGCTGAATGTGGGGCTGAATTACACCTTTCACCGTGAAGACGAAAAGTACTTCTTCGACAACATCCTGCCGACCTTCACCGGCCGCGATTCCTTCAAGCTGCTTTCCGACGAAAACGTGGCTGATCTGACCGTCGACTACGTGCAGCCGCTGCGTTACGGCCGGCTGGAGACCGGCGCCAAATTTCGCCGTCGGTGGATTCCGACGAACATGCAGTTTTTTCCGGGGTTGAACTCGCCCTTAGACGTCGATGCGGGTGGGCGGGCCACCTATACGGAGGTGATTCCGGCCCTGTATGGCAACTACGTCATCGAGACCAGGAATCTGGAAGTTGAAGCGGGGCTGCGGCTGGAGTATGTCGATTTGCGGTATGAGGTCAATCCCAATCACAACACCTATAAAAGCGACGGCTATCAGTACGCGCAGCCGTTTCCGAATCTGCGGCTGAGTTATAAGGTAAGCGACAACAACCGGCTTTCGTTCTTCTACAACCGCCGGGTCGACCGGCCCAATGAGGTGGACATCCGGATCTTCCCGAAATATGACGATGCCGAAATCATCAAGGTGGGCAATCCCGGTCTTCGTCCGCAGTTCACCACTTCCTACGAACTGGGCTACCGGACCAACTGGGCGGGGGGTTACCTGTACTCGGCCCTCTATCACAAGGAAATGCAGGCTACCATCGCCCGTATCGGCACGGTAGTCCCTAACAGTACGCTCATTTACAACGTGTTCCAGAACGCGGGCAACAGCCGCAGTACGGGTGTGGAGGTCGTGCTGTCCCATAGTCCGGCCAGGTGGGGGACGCTGAACCTGAACCTGAACGGTTACCGGAACACCATCGACGCCTTCAGCGTCGTCAACCGGTATCCGGTCACCAGCCCCTTTTCGGCGATCCGGCAGCAGTTGTTTTCGGGGAACATCAAACTGAACGGACTCTTCCGATTACCCCGGCAGGTGGAAGCGCAGTTCACGGCCCAGTATCTTGCCCCCGATCTGATCCCGCAGGGGCGCGTCGACGCCCGCTTCTCGGTGGATGTGGGGCTGAAAAAGGTCCTCCGGCAGGGCAAGGGGGAAGTATTTCTGAACGGCACCGACATCGCCAATACGCTCGTGCTCCGGCGCGAGGTGAAGGGGAACGGGTTCCGTTATACCAGCACCGACTACTACGAAACGCAGGTCGTGCGGCTGGGCTACAACCAGAAGTTTTAGGAAATGTAAAAAAGAAAAAAGGCAGGTGCCTAAATCAATCGTTTAGAGCCGCCTGCCTTGATCAATCGCGATCCCGTTTGGACTCGAACCAAAGACCGACTGCTTAGAAGGCAGTTGCTCTATCCAACTGAGCTACGGGACCGGACGCATTCCTGCGCTGGATGCCCCAAAAGTACGGCAATGGCGGCAATTCCCCAAGTGGCTCCTTGAGAATTGCGGTTCTGAGGCTTTCGGCTCCTGCCCACCTGCCGTTACCCGGAGGCCGGTCCTCAGATTTTGGCGGACGCCCACTTCCATCCATTGCCTGCTTTTTCGGCCCGGCCGATGCCCGGAAATTCGAAATGGAAAGCCTGAATGGGAAGGCCGGCTTCCGCAGCGAGAGACAGCAGCCGGCTTCTGGACTTCCGCGCTTCGGCATGGTCCAGGTCATAATTGGTCTGCCAGTCGAGATGTTCGATGTGGAGCGGATGCAGAAACGCATCCGAAATATAGATCAGGCCCTTCCCCTCCGACGCCAGCCGGACGGCAATCTGTCCGGGCGTATGCCCGGGAATCCGGATAGCCGTTACACCCGGAGAGATTTCGGCTTCCTGCCCCCGGAGAAGTTCCAGATTCCCCTTATTCAGGGGCTCGATGTTGTTCCTGATGAAGAGGTAGAACATCGGTGACTGGCCCGCCGACCGGTCGGAGCGCCAGAAATCCCACTCCGCTTCGTGCAGCACCACTCTGGCTTTGGGAAAATTTGGGGTTCCGGCATCACTGTATACCCCGCCGATATGGTCCGGATGGAAATGCGTCAGAACGAGGGTGGTAATTTCTTCGGGACGAACGCCTTCCCGGGCCAGAATTTCCAGCAGCCGGCCCTGAAACTGGTAGGATTTCCCCCGGAATGTGATCGGTTCCCGGGAATACCCGATGCCGGTATCAATCAGAATCTTATCCGAGCCGTTCTCTATCAGCATGGAAACAAACGGAGACGGGATGTTGTCGGGTTTCTGCTGATATCGTTCCAGCGCCCGGCTCACCTCCTCGTCCGGGACGTTTATGAAGTAATCCTTCCCCAGGTATTTGAACATCTGGTCCTTGAAAACCCGGCATTTGAACTTCCCGATCGTGAAGGCGTACGATTCATACTCCGCCAGCCCGGGACGGAGGGAAAAGTCGGGCCGGGTTGCGGCTAAAAACGGCAGGGAGAGGAACAGCTCTCCGTTCTTCCGCAGAAACTCTCTTCGTTCCATGGTATTCCTTTTCTATCGATAAAAATCTCTTCAGGCCTTTCCGCCGAACTGGAGAAGCCGGACAGGAACGCGGCCCTTTTCCGCTTCGCAAAAAACATTTCCGATCACTAAAATTGTCCGTGTGATCCATTCAGCGGATACGTAAAATGGATCACCTGCCTTGCCGCACCGCCCGTGGTCCGGTAAAAGTCAATAGCCTGCGTATCCTCCTGATCCGCCTGTACAAACAGCTCCTCCATACCCAGACGGCCGCAGTATTGCATCAGTTGCCGGAGTAATTCCGTCCCGATCCCCTGCCCCTGCCAGGTGGGATGAACCGCTATATCATATAAATAGACAACCGGCTTTTCCGAATGAATTTGCATTAAAACGTAGGCCGTCAAGCCCCCAACGACCTGATGATCCAGCCGGGCGACAAACACCATAAAATCAGCCCGTTCCAGCAGGCGTTGCCGATGTTCGGGCCGGACTCCGGCTTCCGGGCCGGTTTCCAAAACGTCCCGGAACAGGTGAATCAGATCAAGGAACGGCTCCGCGTCTTCCTGTGTCAATTTTCTCACTTCGACATTCATCGGGATCGCGTACAGGGGATGACGGTTAGGAGGCTACCAACAGGAAAAGGCAGGAGAAAGCCGGAACTACCCGGCTCTCTCCTGCCCGGTTTACAGCTTCAGCAGTTTGGTGGTAAAGGTCTGCGTTCCGTCGTTGACCTGTACCAGATAGAGCCCGGCCGGAAGCGGTGTGCCGTTCTGGTCGGTGCCGTTCCATTGCACCCCGGTCCGACCCGTTGCCGCCTGGTTCGGAGTAAGCGTGGCGACGGGCACGCCGGCCGTGTTGAGGATGCGCACCGACACGGGCCCTCTCTCCTCAAACCGGTAGGTTATGTCGGTTTTCTCCCGGAAGGGGTTGGGGTATGCCCGCACCTTCTCCGCCGTTTCCGCACTTTCGGGCCGCTCGTGAGCACCCAGGGTTTCAG
This sequence comes from Larkinella soli, assembly GCF_003703975.1. Taxonomy (GTDB): domain Bacteria; phylum Bacteroidota; class Bacteroidia; order Cytophagales; family Spirosomataceae; genus Larkinella; species Larkinella soli. The sequence continues at coordinate 319,180 of NZ_QTJY01000003.1, forward strand.
CCAAAGCCCTATTCCGGGCGATGGAGGACTCAGCCGCTTTCCGCGCCCCCCCATTCGACGATCCTATAATCACCCTGCCCACGGGCGCCCGCAGCGTCAGGGGCCGGTTGAAGGTGACTGCGCCCGAATAGGTACCCCGGGCGATATAGACCGTATAATCGCTGGGCGCGTGCTGGGCGGCCTGCTGCAGGGTCCGGTAGGGCTTATGAATTTCGCCGGTGGGCTGGTCATACAATCCTTCCGCGTCGACGTAGGCGGATTTAGCCTGATAAAACCTGGCCACCTCGTCCCGAAACGCTTCGTCCTGAAACCCCAGCCCGTAACCCGGCAGGGCAATATCCGGCTCGCCGAAAGTGGATTTGGTGACACTGGATTGGTTGTGAACGCCAATCGCTACGTTCGACCCCTGGTAGGTGACGGGGCCGCCCATGTCGCCCGAAAACGACGGGGTTTCATAGATCATAAACCGGTCACGGTCACCGTTTTTCAGGGTGGTCAGGTGTTCGTTCTGCTCCAACAGAGAGGTCTGCGTCAGTTGCAGGGTTTTGTATGTAGTAGTGCCTTCCAGAACGGCGCCGTCGGCTCCATAATGGAAAATATCCACCGGTATGCCCCCGTTCCCCTTCGCGTCGATGGCGAAATTGCCGGGGTTGGTCGCGATGCGGAAATATTCCTGCTGGCGTTCGCCGGGCCGCAGGCCGGTGCCGTTGGGCAGCGGTTCAAAAACCACCCAGCCGTAATAAAAGAACCAGGATGAAAGGTAGGGTTCGGCTTTGAAGTACAGGGAACCCGACCGGGGCAGCGTCCGATTTTTCAAAGGATACTGGTCCTGGGGCGCAGGGTGCATGACCGTGCCGCCGACCGAGGGCGGCACGTTGAACTCGATGACGTCATAGGGGTCGGTCTGGCTGAAATAGTGGTCGTACATATTCCAGGACGTCACGATGGACCCGTTGGGGGCAATCCAGCCCGTGCCGTACGCGTGCGTCCCGTTGGTAAACCGGCCCACGGCTTTGGCATACGGATGCGTTTCCGTAAGGTTCGTCGCAGTGGAGGTCACGGTTCGGGCCGAAAGGCCGGGGTTTCCCGCAGCCTGTCGGGCGCTTCGTGCCCGCTCGTCTGTAATCCTGACGTCAGAAAGACGCACGGTATTGCGGTCGCCGGCAGCGGCAAACAGCGATACGTTCACCGATTGACCGTTGAAGTACGCCGAGCTGTAGTGCCAGTCCCGGAGATCCTGCTTTCTCAGCTCCTGCCGGGCGCCGTCGCTGCCTTCCAGCACCAGATAGCTGTTTTCACCCAGTTCCGTACCGGCGAAGTACAGCCGAAGAAACGTCGTGTGGGGTTGCGTCACCTGCGTCAGGAACCGCAGGTGATCGCGGCCCGGCGGATCGCCCGTATATCGGAAGGAATGCGGCACCATTTTCTGAGCCTCCGCCGAACTGCCGAGCAGGCAGATCAGACCGACGAGGAAAAGATTGATTGCTTTCACAGTGGCTGCTGGGTTAATGTATCTCACTGAAGACTAACCAGTACCAGCACCAGCCCCGTGCCCTTCTCCAGCGCCGTCATGGCTTTGCCGAGAATGGCTCCCTGAGCCTGACTGCGGTCCGACGCCTTCATGGCATGACCCGCCGTGGGCGACGTCGTGAGCAGATCGCCCGGCCGGATGGCTCCATACCGGGCGTCGACCCGGCAATACACCCGCCCCGTCAGCGCCACAGGGTGTTGCCCGTCGGCGAGCGTTCCGGCCTGCCCCATCAGCATCCCCGGCTGCACGTCGCCCGCCCCGCTCACGATACCGGCCACCGTTCTGTCGTACGCCTGCCGGGCCACCCGCAGGTGACCCGGTTTTTCCGGATCGATACTGACCACCGTACCCGGCAGCAGCGTTTCGCCCCCCTCGATGTCGAAGTGTTCGGCGAGGTCGGCCCCGCCGGTGATTTCGAGGACTTTGGTCGAGGTGGTTCCGTTGACCTGTAACGTTTTGGAGGGGGCCGTGAGGCCGATGCCGACGTTTCCGTTGGGCGTAATCACCATCGTTGCCTCGTTGGAACTGGCGGTTTTGGAAAAAACCAGCTTACCGGCCCCGGCCCCCCAGCTGCTGTTGGCTACCCCGATGCGCCAGGCCGCTCCGCCCCCACCCGGATTGATGAGTTTAAGCTGCATATCACTCTCCGAAGCGACGCTCAACCGGGCTTCGTTGTCGGTAGTTCCGACTTTCACCTTGCCCCCGCCGTTGGCGAGGTGGACGTTCTGTTCCGAATCGTTATTGATGTACAGCGGGTCGCTGCTTTCGATCTGGTTGCCGTCGAGGGCCAGCATGTGAATGTTATCCCCCACCTTCGAGTGAAGGCGCAGGGCACCGTCCGCCACATAATTGCCTGATTTCGAAACGTTTGCTCCGTACACCGTGAAGACGGTCGGGTGGTCGGCGCTGATACCCAGCCGGGCCGTTCCGGGCGTCATGGCGAACAGCATGGACCCGTTGTGCCGGATGCGGAACGTCTCTTCGTTGCTGATCGACCAGAGGGTGGCCGTGCCGTTCAGCAGGCTTCTCCGCAGTTCGATACCGGCCGTCTGGTCGTTTAACTGATTACCACCTATCGAACTGACTCTCAGATAGGTATCCACGGTATTCTGTACGTCCAGGCTCCGCTGGGGAGTCGCCGTCCCGACGCCAACTTTCACCGTCGGAAGAACGTACTGGTTGCCGCCGGCCGATAACCATTGCGCCGGCGATTGAAACGGGCGAAGCAACAGACCCGCCAGGCAGGCCATCCTCAGAAGGTTTGCAAAACACTTGTTCATTGAAGTATTGTGTGAAGTTTTTTGGTTAAGACCGACTAAAAAAGCCATAGCTTCCCCAACCCGGAGCAGGTATACTGCTCCGGGAAAAAGGTTCTACCGGGTGGGGAGATGGTCGGGCCGGATCAGTTGTTCGGTACGGCCAGGTACACCTCGATGATCCGGGGTGTCATGGAGACGATGCGGATACCGCCATACTGGAACTGGTTCATCGGTTTCATCACCTTAAAAAGGAACAGGTCGCCCTGCTGGTACACCGGAGGCTCCTGGTTGTTATCCACCCAGTAGGTTTCAAACAGACCCGGGCGCTCTTTCACCATATGTTCGAGGGTCTTGAGGGAGAGATAGGCGGGATTGAACCAGGTGGTTTCCATCGCATCCCCGGACTCAAACGTGTAGGTCAGTTCGCTCCACATCGTTCTGGACATTTCGATCTGGGCGTTGTGGTACAGATTGAAATGGGTCTTGTAGGTCGTGGCCGCCGGCCGGCCGTTCAGGAAATCGAAACTGTTGAGCGCGCCGTTCGACAGCGTAAACACCGTCGGAATCTGGTTGGGGTCGGTCCCGGCCGGGTAGACCGGCCACTCGATCCTCCAGGTGTGGCATTTGGTGTGTGCCCACAGACCGTATTCGGGAATGAACGTCTGGCGGGTAATCGTAGGGTGCGCCAGGGGCTGCCCGCCCGGATTGGAATTGTAGCCTCCGATCCCGTTCGGGGGAGGATTTAGAACGACCTGATCGGCGCGTGTGGCCTGAACCTGCCGATCAATGAAGTTTTCCCTGCAACCGCTCAGCCCCATCAGGAAGAGGGCGAAGACGGTAACTCCTTTTACGTGCTGCATTTTAGTTGGTGTGGAAAAAGAGGAATTGGTTGCCTACTGCTTACAGGTGATTCGGCCGATACCTTACGGCAACAAAGGTAGGGCGGGCTCCCTGCCGGGGGCTAACACGGACTTCCCAGAAAATAGCATGGATGTAACACGAAGCGATTACTCGCAAAAAGCCGCTACTAATCAATTATTTACAAAAAGGCATCCGAAGAGCTTTCGGCTTTTTGTTTCGCAAATTCGGAGGGCAGCATTCCGAACTGCTCCTTAAAGCAACGGGAGAAATAGGAAAGATGCTGGAAACCGGAGAGGTAAGCGGCCTCGGCAATCGGGATGCCGGGTTGCTGCAGGAGGTCGGCGGCCCGCTGCAGCCGGATGTAGCGGATGAAATCGGAGGCCGACTGGTCGGTGAGCGCTTTCAGCTTCCGGTGCAGCTGCATCCGGCTCATGCCCATTTCCCGCTGAAGCCCTTCCACGCTGAAGGCTTCGTCGGCGATGTGTTCGTCGATGATGCGGACGGTTTTTTCCAGAAACTCGGCTTCGCGGTCGCGGAGGGGTGTTCCGGAAGGTTGCAGCAGCACCTCCCGACTGTATTTCCGGCGCAGGAGGTCCCGCTGGGTGAGCATGCCGTCGATGCGGGCCACCAGTTCGTCGAGGGCAAACGGCTTGGCCAGATACTGCTCGGCCCCGCCCCCAAACCCTTCTTTCCGGGACTCGACATCGTCTTTGGCTGTCAGCAGGATCACCGGAATGTGGCTGGTAAGGTCGTCTGCTTTCAGGTGGCGGGTCATCGAAAAACCGTCCATCACCGGCATCATCACATCAGAAATGATCAGGTCCGGAACCACCCGGCGGGCCATTTCCAGCCCTTCGTCGCCCCGCTTGGCCTGCACGACCCGGAAGCGGCCGGAGAGTTGCCCGCGGAGGTAATCGTTCAGTTCGGGGTGGTCTTCCACCAGCAGCAGCGTGGGTTTGTCCTCCCCGCCGGCTTCGGCCCGTTCCTCTTCCGCCACCGGATCGGAGGCCGTCAAGGCGATGCCGGGGGGCGTTGGGGAAACGACCGGGGTCACTCCGTCGGCGTCCGGCGCTGCCGCGGCTTCCAGCGGCAGCCGGACCTCAAACGTACTGCCCATTGCGGGCCGGCTTATCACCTGAATCGAGCCGTTGCCCAGTTCGACCAGTTCTTTGGTCAGGGCCAGCCCCAGACCGGTACCCTCGAAAGCCCGCGTTTGGGAGGGATCGATCTGGTAAAAGCGGTCAAAGATGCGGGTTTGCAGCGATTCGGGAATGCCGATGCCCGTGTCGCTGACGACGAGCCGAAGACCGGTCGCGGGGTCTACCTCCGCCCGCAGGGTGACCTCTCCGCCCGCCGGGGTAAACTTGACGGCGTTGGCCAGCAGGTTGTACACGATCTTTTCGAGCTTATCGCGGTCGAAAGCCGCTACCCACTCGGTCTCGGGCAGATCGATCCGGTAATGCAGCTGCTTGCCGGCGGCCATGGGCTGAAAGTACTGGGCGGTCTGCCGGAGAAAGCCGATCAGGTGGCCCGGCTGCCGGTTCATGGTCAGCATCCCCATTTCGGCCCGGGCCAGATCGAGCAGCTGGTTCACCAGCCGCAGCAGTCGGTTGGCGTTCCGCTCCATCATGTGGGTTTCTTCCGGACTGATGGCTTCCCGTTTCTGGAGCGGAGCCAGAATAAGCTGAAGGGGGGTCCGGAACTCGTGCGAAATGTTGGCGAAAAACCGGGACTTCACCCGGTCCAGCTGTTTGATGTAATCCGCTTCGATTTGCAGGATTCTGGCCTTTTTAGCCTCTTCTTCAGCCAGCGCCTGGGCAATTTTGCTGCTGCAGATGGCCGCAATGGTTTGCAGGGCTTCCTGATGATGCTCTTTGAAGAACCCTTTTTCGGGGTGTTCCGAGTCGATAACCCCAATGACCTGGTTCTGGAGCAGCAGCGGAACGGCCAGTTCAGCGGATCGCACCTCGTCGTCGACGACATAACGCGGGTCCTGGGTGGTGTCCGTTACAATTTCCGGTTGGCCCGTCCGGGCGACGCTTCCCACGATGCCCTCGCCGAGCGGAATGACCAGCGGGTTGAGGATGGAATAGGCCTCCGGGTTCTTGTTCCCGTAGGCGGCTTTCTGCACCAGGGCCGTCCGGTCTTCGTTGAGCAGGTAGATGACGCAATCGACAAAGCCCAGCCGGGCTATGCAGTTTTTAGCCACATCCCACAGAATTTCGTCCACCGTATTTTTGCCGTACAGCGAGGTGGCGAAGTAGTGGATGGTTTCGTCTATTTCCTGCCGGAGTTGCAGGCTTTGCGAAAGCCGGTATTGTTCGTTTTCCAGGGAAAGCTTCAGGTTGCGCTGCCGGAGTTTATACCGATTGAAAAGCAGATAGCCGATCAAAGCGCCCAGCAGTACGAAGGCGATCAGGGTGACGATCAGCGTCCGGTGCTGGCTTAGCGACGCCTGCTGGGCCTGCAGGCGAAGGTTCTGCACACGCAGTTCACGGTCTTTCTGTTCGCCCTGGTATCGCGCCTGGAGGTCGGCAATCTGCCGGGACAATTCCGCAGACTGCAGACTGTCGGTCAGGAGCTGGTACTGGCGTTGGGCGATCACGGCTTCCCTGGGTTTGCCCAGCACGCCGTAAATCAGGGGCAAATTGGACAGAACCAGCTGCTGAAGACTTTTGGACCGGATTCGTTCGGCGATGACCAGCGCCCGCTGCGAATACTGCAGCGCCTGCGGAAAATCGCCCATGTCCCTGTAAAGCAGCGCCAGGTCCGCATAGGAACCGCCGATGTTCAGCTGATTGTCGTTTTTCAGGTCGATGGCCAGCGACTGGTTGTAGAACTTCCGCGCCTTGCCGAACTCCTTCCGAATGCGGTAAATCCTGGCCAGGTTATGAAACGTGTTGCCTATCGCCTGCTCATCCCGCCGGGCCGTCTGGATGTTCAACGCCTTCAGACCCGCCTGCAGGGACCGGTCGTAATCTTTTTTGTCGAAGTATACGTTGCCCAGGTTGCCGTAAATGGCCCCGAGCAGGGCCGTGTCCTGCCGCGCTTCCGCGATTTTCAGGGCCTGCTGGTTGGCCTCGATGCTCGCATCGTACAGTTTCATGTAACGGTTGATGACGCCCACGGCCATGTAGGCGCGGCAAAGGTACCGCTGCTCGCCCAGCCTGTGGAAAATTGAAAGCCCGGCTTTGGCGACAGCGAGCGCACCGGCGTTGTCACCCCGGTCGGCGTAGAGCCGGGCCAGCCGTTGGTAAGCTTTTCCTTCCGATAAGGTAAGGTGATGCTTCCGTGCCAGCGTCAGGGCGGTTTGGGCAGCCTTCAGCGCCTGTTCGGGCTGGGAGGAAGTGAGTTGCTCCGCCCGTTCCAGCTGCCGGTTTACCGTTTCCTGAGCAACACCGGTCTGGGCCAGGACCGAAGCGGCTTCCGGACCGGCAACAAGGAGAAAGCAAAACAGGAACCGGAAGAGTGAAGGCATAGAGATCAGGGCAGAACCTGGTGTTCGGCGTTCTTTCCGCAAAAAATAGGGCAGACCGTGGCCTGGATGGGACGGTCATATTGCGCAAAAAGGATCCCGGCCCCGCGAGACGGCATCCGGTTGAGCAGCCGAATATACGAAGGGACATACGGCTGGGAATAAAGGATTTAGGCAACGGTTGTCCGGCCGCCCGCCCGGGCGCTCAGAAGGTCTTTGACCAGCGAAATGTTCAGCGCCCCGTAGCCGTAGATTAGAACCGGCAGGAGATACAGAAAGTAAATCCGCCAGGTGAACGTCTCGACCAGGTGGGTAGTATAGAAAGCATTGAAGTCGTAGTCCGGGAATTCGACCAGCAGGTAACGGACGGTCTGGGTAAAGGGGTTGAACACCGGAAACGCCAGCAGCAGGACGGGCAGAAACGTCAGCTCGTACAGCCCGATGCCTCCGGGAGTTAGCCGGACGGACCGGAGGGCCAGGCCCTGGTGAACGAGGTTGATCAGCATCAGGACGATCAGCAGGGTTACGATCTCCGGAAGCACGGCGCCCCGCATGAGTATCCCGAAATAACTGCCTGCGCCCCCGAACGATTGCATAATCGCCATCTTTTTCTCGAAGGAAAACAGCCACGTCAGGGCTTCAAAAAAGGCAACGCCGACCAGCAGGATGGCGACCCCGATCAGGGGATTTTTCAGAAAACGGCGGGTAATCGGTAAGGAGTGCATGGTTCAGACAAAATCAGCTTTGATAATTCCGGTGAAAACGTCCCGGAAGAACCGCCGGAGTACGGTAAACCGAAGGGGTGCATTGCGTTTCCTGTGTCTCATTGGGAAGATTGGCAGAATTTATCGGTATAATGGTTTATCTGTCAGCAATATACTCTTCTTTCCTTTTCCGACAATTACTTTCCTGAAAAAGCGCAATAGTTGATTTTATTGTCGAAAGGAGCCGTTCAGCAACCCAGTATTTCGGAGGGCAAGTATCCTTTTGACGACGACGGAACCCGCAAACTTAAGGCAGGCATATGAAAATAGGGCTTTTATGGATCTTCTGGGGACTGTTTTCCTTCACCGGCTTTGCCCCGCCTGCTTCGGAGAAAAAACCCCGCATCCTGATCAGCACCGATCTTGGCGGTACCGACCCGGACGACAACCAGTCGATGATTCATTTCCTGATGTATGCCGACCGGTTCCGGGCCGAGGGCCTTGTCTCCTCCCCCTCCTACGGCAACGGTTCGCGGGAGAAGATCCTGGAAATGATCGACCTCTACAAGAAGGACCTTCCCCGACTGAGCCGCCAACGGAAGGACTACCCCAGCCCGGAGGCACTGAAGGCGGTCTGTAAACAGGGCCGCCACGGTCCGGCTCCCCTCAAAGGCTATACCGCCCCGACCGAGGGCTCGGAATGGATCGTCCGGTGTGCCCGCAAAGAAAGCCGGCAGCCGCTCTGGGTGCTGGTCTGGGGCGGCCTCGACGATCTGGCCCAGGCTCTGCACGACGCTCCCGACATCCGCAGTCGAATCCGGGTGTACTGGATCGGCGGGCCGAACAAAAAATGGAGCGTCAATAGCTATGCCTATATTGTTGAAAACTTCCCGGACCTGTGGCTGATCGAAGCAAACGGCTCCTACCAGGGTTTCTTTGCCGATGCCGGGGCGCCGGACAGCCTGAGTAACCGAAATTATTATGATCGCTATATCCGGGATGCCGGCTTTATGGGCAGGGATTTCGGAAAGTATTACCAGGGCAGCATCAAGATGGGCGACACACCGTCCCTGCTGTATGTGATGCACGGGAACCCGAACGACCCCGCCCGGGAAAGCTGGGGCGGCAGTTTCGAACCGTTCCGACACAGTCCGCGCCGGGTCTATCACCGGACCACCACGACGGCCGATACCGTGCCGGTGTATTCCGTGGTTGAGTTTCACTTCAACGGCCCGGAGGTCGACCTGCCGCCGGATTCCGCCTGTTTTACGATGGCCGTGCAATCCCGGGCCGGGGAGCAGACCTGGCCGGGTTATTCTCTGGGGAAGGGGCGCTACGTCATCCGGTATGCCCCCAAACAGACCGAGGTGCTGACCTACCGGATTCGCTCGGAAATCCCCGGCTTTCCGGAGCAATCCGGGCAACTGGTCGTGAACAACGTCTGGCCTGGCCGACCGGGACCGGATGATTACCGGCTGGGCCCTCACTGGTACACCGACCGGGCCGACCCTGCGCTGTTCCTCGGCATTCAGCAGGGCGCCCGGACGGTGCAGAAATGGCGCAGCGCCGTCCTGCTCGACTGGGCGACCCGCTGGGCCCGGCTGCGGGAATGAGGGTTGAAAATTCCCGGATCAGTCGACGCTGTTGGCGTTCTTTTTCGTGTTCTTGCTGTCCGCGTCGGGCTTTTCGGTCGTTTTTTTGGTGGTGCGCTGGTGGCTGCCGTCCTTGCCCGCCTTGCCTTCTTCCTTCTGGTTCTTCGAACTGTTTCCCCCGCCCGACTGCGGAGCGTAATATTTGACGAATCGATTCATACCGTGTCGTGTTTTAGTGAACAGGCTTCACGGTCTCAACCGGGCGGGGGGCGGATTGTTGGGAGAATTAAGGGAATGGGACGGTTTTTGCCGGGCCGGTCGGGTCAGGATGCCCGTTCAGGGATTGTACCCGTAATGATGTTCACCAGTACGCGTTCCACGGCCGAGATCCGCACCGAAGAGAACGCGGAGACCAGCTTCCGCATCAGGTAAGTAAATAGGCCGACCAGCAGAAAGAGAAAAAGAAACGGAACGACAGCCCCGGCGGTATGGCCGGGCTTAACACTGTTTAATAAAAAATAAAGCGTTAACGCGGCCAGGGGCAGGTAAACCAGAATGTGGGAGGCACTATCCGACGAAATGGTCATCGTGACCCTCACCCCGCCGGGAGCCTCCTCCAGATGGCCGGTCAGATCGATATAAACCCGGGCCCGGCCCTGCTCGACGTACTGGAGCCACAGGTCATCCCCCTCGATCCGGCCCGTACAGACGATCTTTGCCAGAAAGAGACTGCCCCGCTGAACCACCAGCGGGGCCGCAAAGGCCGCAGCCAGCCGCCGTCGGGCCGTCTCGGGCGAGACCGGCAGGAGCACTTCCCGGCGCGTTTCCATGCGATCTACTTATTTATCGGATACCGGCTGTTGTCCGGTCACTGCCGGAAGCAGGCGGTTTTTCTAATGAAGCTATGGCGTTTTGGGGAAAAAGCAATACATGGAAGCACCCACAGAAAAGGATACCATCCAGACGGAAATAGCTGCCTTCGAAGAAATGCCTGATTGGGATTCCATGAAAAAGGCCATCCGCTTTCGGCATGATTCAGAAGGAAATAGCACACAATCAACCATACCACGCCAGGGCTGTTGCGCAATGAGTTACGACCGATTAAAAGAAAAATACGGGATCAATTTAGAGGGCAGGAGAAGCCGAAATAATGCGTAGAAATGAAAAAAATCAGCGAAAAAGTTACTACACGACTACAAAACAGGTTAAGTAATTAATAATCAATCTATTGTGTGTAGTAGAAGTGTAGTAAAAGTGTTTTTCTGTAGTTTTTGTTTTTTGGCTACTACACTTTTACTACAAAACTTTTCGCTTAACCTTGTCACCTTCAGGTATTTGCACAATTGTAGTAGTGTAGTAGAAAACACCCTCCTGATTTTCAAAGTGAATTTTTATGCAGGAAAATCATAGTCTTCAAAAAGTTCAAACCGGAAGGCAGGTTACGGTTCACCGGTGGTCCCGGTGGGTGGATGGGGATGGCGGCTGATCATTGTGGTGTGTCTGTTCGGCTGGGAGCCAAACAAACGGTGGAAAGCTACCCAGGTCCAGCTGCTAAATACTGACACGGAAGCCACGTATGATGTGGCACTGGAAGACTTCCGTAAATGGGTAGAAAACGGCAAACTGAAGCGGATCACCACCCCTTTCATTCTTTAGCAACTTTGAACAACCCTATATTAAAAATATAAATCATACTAAATTTAAAGTACTAAACCTTTTTGGCATTATAAAGGTTACTTTCAGAAATTAAATTTCACCAAAACACGTTATAAGCTTTCTTTTATACGATTCTGTTGTAATAGAGTTTCTAATCATTGTTTTCGCCATTGGATTTAACGTCGAATACTCAGTTTGAAAAAAGATTAAACAAATAGCATGAATATACGAGATAATAGACTTAGAAAAACCTAATACTTCATCCAATAACTGCACATTAGTTGCAATATCAGAAAGGAACGAATGCAAATCAAGATATTTTGTATTGCTACTATGAACGTAATTGGATAGTAGTTTATAATTTTCTTGCCAATCTTTTTTTAAATCTTGAATTAGGAATTTAAGTTGGTTTAAATCTATATCGTTTAAAAAAGCATTATAGGGGAAATCATTTATATAATTCAAAAGATCCTCAACTTTATCAAAATTTCTTTTAGAAACATCCATCTCTTTTTTCAAGAATTCCACAGGGTGGTCTTTATAGTAGATAAAGACCACAATATTTTCAAGGCACCTCCTTAAAAGTATTAGAGCAGGCACTTTGAACCCGAGTAGAGCAAGAATCGTCATTTGGTTAAAATTCGATACTATTTCGTCAAAGTAAACCTTTGAATCATATTTGAATGCCTCATCCCAAAACTTTAAAGAAATTAAACTCATTATTGAGGAATTCAGAAAATTATTAGATCCGAGTATAGTATCTACCTTTAAATTGTATTTACTATTCAGGAATTCAACAATTTCTTTTTTGGGTCCTTCAATTATTTGGTCTATCATTGCTTATTGTAATTTTCAAAAAATTCAAGCCATGTATCAACAAAGTTTTTTACAACTTTATCTTTTTTACTTTCAGATAATTTAATTGAGTTAAATTCTTCCCAGGGAATAATAAACTTACTTAATTCTTTTGGTTTCTCTTCTGCGATAACGTAAACAATCCTGCCAATAATCTCTTCTCTTTTTTTCTTCTCCCAATATGGAACTTTTATATTTAATGTCATTTCCGCAAATTTAACAATATCTCCATTTGATGGAAACTTATTTTTGTCTATTAGGATCGCTGGTATTGTTCCAATTAATTCATGAATAACATTATACGATAGTTTGTTTCCATCATTAATTAATGCGAACAACTCACTCTTTGCTTCATTTATGGCATTGGAATTGCCTGAAAGAATATAATTACTCCTTTTTAAAACATCTAGGATGTCCAAGAGTGTATATATTAATTCTTTTGTGCTATTTTTCATTTTAAAGTCTGATTTTTTGAATTAGCTCTGCGGCAATATTAACCAACTGATCCTGTATATCTCCTCCTAGCTCATATATAAATTTTGTTCCGCTTTCAGGAGAAAGTGAGTTTGCGATTGCTGCTCTATACAACATCTCGTTTTGAAAAAGATTCCTTTGCCAGTCAGGATTTTGCTCAATTCTTGACTTTAAAGAGCTATAAATCCTTGTATGAGTAGGATGTTTCTGTGTTAAAATTATTCCAGTAAAGATTATATGACTTTCATATTCCCTTGACAAGTCATTTATATATGTCTGCAACATTGGTAACCCAAAAAGTGATAAGAAATCAATTTTCATTGGCACCAAATAATATGTAGAGGAAAGTAACGCAGCTTTTATATAACCAGAAATTGTTGGCGGAGCATCAATTATCAATATGTCATATTTCTCATAAAGCTTGTTTTCATTAATATAATTCTTCAATTTCAATGGACTCTCGCCAATGTTTGCTCTCATTATATTTAAATGGGATGGAATTATATCCAAATTTTCTATTACAGAAAATGCTTGTGTTTCTATTGGCTTTTCAGTTGATTCCGCTTTAACTACTGAAGGAAGTTCAGGCTCAAAAACCCCATAAATGGATTTTCTAGGATGATTAAGAATATCTTCTACATTGTTATCAGATAAACAATATTGGGTAGAATTCATTTGTGGGTCCATATCAATAAGCAAAACACGTTTATTAAAGTGTTTTGCTAATGTATATGAAATATTTACAGCAAGGGTTGTTTTACCAACACCGCCTTTCATATTTATGATGCAAACAATCTTTTTATTAGACATCTTGATTACCATATTAAATTTTTACAAGTTTATTTGCTTTATATTAGGCATTTAAATAAAACACTACAAGAAAAACAAGCTTTTAACAAGGAGCAAAAATGATCCAACAGATTTCCAATAAAGTCAATAAACAAACTCTCAATATGGATTTTAGGTCAACACTTCACTTTTGCAAATTCTTTTTTGCCTGAAACTCTATTTCAAATTAATAGAGATGTATATTTAAAACTCAGTTGGTAACCTCTTGTTATTTGAAATAAAAAAATAGGAATTAATTAAAATAACCATTAAAACAATCAATTTCCTTAATGACCTTGACAAAATAAAAACTAAATTTATTATTTCCAAGTTTTCAGATTTGCCCCACCGTATGACCTTCGCAACACCAGTAATGCTTGCGATTCCGGCTCATTGCCGGAATCGCAAGTACTTGAATCTCCGCTATCCATCCGGAATGGTACTAACGCCACAGCATGATCTCCTGCTTTTCTATGTCTGGGCAATGGTCCAGACGGAAAAAGTTAAAATGCGTTCCTACGGTCGAACGCCCAAACCCCTCACCGATACCGTTCACCTCCAGATCCTCGAAGCTCACCACACCCGGAGCCGTATCCTGCTGAATGATGCTGAGGTGAGGATGTTCAACAAAACCGTGGATCTTTTCCTGTTTCAGGAGTTCTATCAGAAGGCCCAGAAGAATAAGCTCATGGGGATCAGTTTTGAACAGTCCCTGTTTGCCTTCATGGCCCAGTATGATCTGACCGCAGATGATCTGAATCCGGAAACGCTGAGCAGTCATTTATCAGGTACCGGCATTCTGGAGAGGTTGGTTTCCAAACACTGAAAAAGAGCACTTCACTTAACTACTAATCCCTATTTCCTTCAAAATACTTCTGGCAGAGAATCGAACTGGAGATACAGGCAAGCGCCGTCGGGCTTAAACCTACCAGCAGCCAAACGGGTTCAACAATATGAATAGAAAATATAGGAAAAAGTGGCGATAAAGGATATTAAAGAATGGCAATCACTAAAATTTGTATTCAGAATTGCCAACATAGCGACAGGCACAAAAAAACCGTCAAAATCGTGTGATTTAGACGGTTTTTCAGGTCGGGGTGGCAGGATTCGAACCTGCGACCACCTGGTCCCAAACCAGGTACGCTAACCGGACTGCGCTACACCCCGGAGGAGTTCCGGAAACAGGATCTCCAAAACCTCGCGGAGAGGGCGGGATTCGAACCCGCGGTACCCTTTAGGGGTACGACAGTTTAGCAAACTGCTCCTTTCGGCCACTCAGGCACCTCTCCGTTTTCCCCACTCCGCTTCCGCAATGGGGACACAAATATAGAGCAATTTCGTCCGTTTCGCCAAAATCCCGACTTGAAATCTTTTCATTTCTTATAACTTCGCAGCCTGTGCCAACCGGCCCCAAAACGGCATTCTGCTCGTTATCAGCCGGATATTTGCCGCTTTCATGACCTGGAATTTCAGCCTGACCCGGACCGAATACGTCTTCATCGCCGTCTTCCTGCTGCTCTACGCCCTCTATTTCTTCCGGACGTTCCGCGTGGCCAGGCAGCTGGGCACCTCCGCCTGGGCCACCATCCCGAAGTTCTTCCTCCGTACCGGCTACCTCACCTTCCTGCTCATCGCCCTGCTCGGCCCCTCCTTCGGGGAAGCCGAAAAGGAACTCGTGGCCGAAGGGAAAGACATCTACATCGCCGTCGACCTGTCGAAGTCGATGGATGCGACCGACATCGCCCCCACCCGGCTCGAAAAGGTCAAGTTTGAACTGAACCGGCTGGTCGAGTCGCTGCCGGGCAACCGCTTCGGACTGCTGGTCTTCTCCACCGACGCCTATGTCCATGCCCCTTTGACCGCCGACCGGGCGGCCTATGCCACCTTCATCAAGTCGCTGACGACCCGCCTGGTGCCCGAATCCGGCACCAACCTCTGCTCGGTTCTCCAGCTGGCCCTCCGCAAACAGCTGGCCGAAACCTCCGCACCCAACCAGACCAGGGTCGTGGTGGTGCTGACCGACGGCGAAGATTTCGGCGACTGCGAAAACGGCCTTCCCGAACGGCTCCGCACTTACGGCATCTCCCTCTTCGTGGTGGGCGTAGGCACCGAACGGGGCAGCATCATCCCGACGGCGCAGGGTAACCTCCGCGATGAACAGGGCGATTTGGCCCGCACTCGACTGAACCGCGATTACCTCCGCCGACTGGCGCAGTCGGCCGGCGGGGCCTACCTCGAACTGAACGCGGCCTCAGGCACGCTGGACCCGCTGGCGCAGGCCATCGACGGGCTGGAAAACCGCCTGATCGACCAGCGGAAGCTGGCCGTGACGACCAATAAGTATTATTATTTCCTGCTGGCCGCCCTGGCCCTGATCGCCATCGACCT
The DNA here is from genome assembly GCF_003703975.1 of Larkinella soli. Lineage (GTDB taxonomy): Bacteria > Bacteroidota > Bacteroidia > Cytophagales > Spirosomataceae > Larkinella > Larkinella soli. The sequence goes on from NZ_QTJY01000003.1 coordinate 334,803, forward strand.
CGTCGTGGCGGTGCGCACCTTTCGCCTGTAGGCAGCCTCCGAAATCTGGAGAAGAATCCGTATTTTTGCACCGGTATCATCACCCCTGCATGACCTATCTGATTCTGTCGGTTCTGCTCTGGCTCTGGGACAACCGGTCTTTCGACAAGATCGCCCGAAACAACATCGCCCGAATGGAGGCCATGAAAGCCTACCGCTCCGGGGCCTACGAAAAGGCGGCCGAACAGTACGGTGCGCTGGTCCGTTCGTCCCTGTTTGTAGAGCCGTCGGCCCGGCTGAATCTGGCCCATTCGTATTTTCACCTGCGGCAGTTAGACCAGGCCCGGAGATATTATGAGCAGGTGGCCCAGGTCCGGCGGGCCGATCTGGCGGCAACGGCCGCTGTGCAGCTGGGTGTCATTGCGGTCCTGAAAGGGGATTCGGCCACGGCCCTGACCTATTTCCGGAAGGCGCTCGACGCCCGCCCGAACGATCAGGCGGCCCAGTTCAATTACGAGCTGATCCGGAAAACCTATTCGGGCCAAACCCCACCGACCGCGGGCCGCAAAGTCAAACCCAGAACCCGGGCCGCCGAAACCGAATCGGAGGTCGACCGGAACGCGGAACCGCAGGGCGGTAATGAACTGGAAAACAGCGACCGGCGGGATGAGCTGCTCCGGCGTCTGCGGTCGCTCAACCTGTCGGAAGAACAGGTCCTGAACATCCTGAACTCGATGCACGACAACGAGGTTCAGTATATACACCAGCGAAAACCGAAATCGTCCGCATCGGCGGGGCGCGATTTCGGAAAGTGGTAGCCGGGGAAACCGGTTGCCGGTCCGGCTTTCGGACCAGTCATCAACAAACCAAGACAACTCCTTGATCATGAATGAAGTAGTCATAGTTTCGGCGGTACGTACCCCGATCGGCAGTTTCGGCGGAACCCTGGCGGCTCTGTCGGCGACCGAACTGGGTGCTGCGGCCATCCGGGCGGCCGTCCAGCGGGCGGGCATCCGGCCGGAAGAGGTGGAAGAAGTGATTATGGGGAACGTGGTGTCGGCCAACCTCGGCCAGGCACCGGCCCGGCAGGCCACCCTGAAAGCCGGCCTGCCTACCAGCGTTCGCTGTACGACGGTCAATAAAGTGTGTGCCTCGGGCACGAAAGCCATCATGTTCGCGGCCCAGGCGATCCAGCTCGGTCAGGCCGACGTTGTCGTGGCCGGCGGCATGGAAAGTATGTCCAATGCCCCCTATTATATTTCAAAAGCCCGTTTCGGATACCGGTACGGCAACGGGGAACTGATCGACGGGCTGGCCAAAGACGGTCTGCTCGACCCGTTCGATCACTGTGCCATGGGCATCTACGCCGACCTGACGGCCAAAACCTACAACGTCAGCCGGGAAGCCCAGGACGAATACGCCATGCGGTCCTACCGTCGATCGGCGGAAAATACCGACAACGGCCGGTTCGGCGCCGAAATCGTTCCGGTCGAAGTGAAGGAGGGAAAAATTACCCGGACCGTCGCCGAGGACGAGGAATTCCGGAAAGTGGACTTCGAAAAGATACCAAATCTGAAACCGTCCTTCATGCCCGACGGAACCGTCACGGCGGCCAATGCGTCCAACCTCAGCGACGGCGCGTCGGCCCTGGTGGTGATGAGCCGGAAGAAAGCCGACGAGCTGGGGCTTAAACCGCTGGCCCGGATTCTGGGTTATGCCGACGCCGAGCAGATCCCGGCGCATTTCCCGACCTCGCCGGTGCTGGCGATTCCGGCCGCCCTGAAGCGGGCCGACGTCCGGGCCGATCAGGTCGATTTCTTCGAGATCAACGAAGCGTTCGCGGTCGTACCGATCGTATGCGGGCAGCTGCTGGAAATACCGGAGGAAAAGCTGAACGTCTTCGGCGGAGCGGTGTCGATGGGGCACCCGCTGGGGGCTTCCGGCGCCCGCATCGTGACCACCCTGACTAACGTCCTGGCGCAGGAAAACGGCAAAATCGGGGCCGTCGGCATCTGTCACGGCGGTGGCGGAGCGTCGGCCCTCGTGATTGAAAAGTTGTGAATGTAAACCCATAAAACGTGCAGGCTTTAAAAGAAACCAACTTCCATTTCGACGGGCAAACCGGGTTCTACCGGGGCAAGGTCCGCGACGTTTACCCTTTTGAAGACCGCCTGGTGATGGTTGCCAGCGACCGGATTTCGGCCTTCGACGTCGTGCTGCCGCGACCCATTCCGTTCAAAGGCCAGGTGCTGAACCAGACGGCCGCGCACTTCCTGAAAGCCACGGCCGACCTCGTGCCCAACTGGCTGCTGGACGTTCCGGACCCGAACGTTAGCGTCGGACTGCGGTGCCGCCCCTATGCGGTCGAAATGGTGGTGCGGGGCTACCTGGCCGGACACGCCTGGCGCCAGTACCGGGCGGGCCACCGGACTCTCTGCGGGGTTTCGCTGCCCGAAGGACTGCGGGAGAACGACCGCCTGCCCGAACCGATCATCACGCCGACTACCAAAGCCCACGAGGGCCACGACGAAGATATTTCCCGGGAAGCGATTCTGGAACGAGGGATCGTACCCGAAAACGAGTATCTTCAACTGGAGGAATACGCCCGGGCGCTGTTCCGGCGCGGCACCGAAATGGCGGCCGAACGGGGGCTGATTCTGGTCGATACGAAATACGAATTCGGAAATCTGGACGGGGTCATCTACCTGATCGACGAGGTCCACACCCCGGACTCGTCCCGGTATTTCTACCTCGAATCGTATGAGGAAAACCTGCGTCAGGGTCTTCAGCAGAAGCAACTGTCGAAGGAATTCGTGCGGGAGTGGCTGATTGCCAACCATTTTCAGGGCAAGGAAGGCCAGACGGTTCCGGAAATGAGCGACGAATGGATCCGCCAGATTTCCGACCGTTACGTGGAACTGTACGAAACCGTAACGGGGCAGGCGTTCGTCCGGGCCGAAACGGAAGACATTCCCGGCCGAATTGAAGAAAACATCCGCCGTTCGCTGACGGTCAATTATCAATAATAGCCAATCGGTATGAATTACGCCATTGAAAAGAATGAACAGTACGCGTTGATCACGCTCAACGAATCGGTGTTCGGCGGGGAAGTCCCGACGACGTTCGAAACCCTGAGCCGAAACCTTTTCCGGGAAGGCTACAGCAACATCATCGTCGACTTCAATGCCACCGACGAGGTCGACGCCGGCGGGGTGTCGGTGATCCGGAAAATCAACCGGCATTGCATCAGTGAGGAGGGGCTGTTCGTGCTGGTCACCAAAAACGAGGAGGTGATCGATTTCCTGGACGAATCCAAACTCACCGACCTGACCATCCTGCCCACCGTGGAGGAAGCCGTCGACGCCATCTTCATGAATGAACTGGAAAACGATTTCCGCAGTGAAGACGACGATGCCTACGAGGGCTTCGAAGGTGGTAGCAGCAACTCCAACGATTATTGAACCGAAACCGGGCAGGGTTCGGCCGAACCCTGCCCGGTTTCATTATCTCCCGGCGGCCTGATAAATCTGCTCCACGACCGCCTGGAGAATGGCCCCTTCCTCCGCCGTGCAGACATTGGACGGTTTGCCGTCGCAGGCGTCCAGAAAAGCCGCGGTATTTTTCAGCTGAATATCTTCTTCCTCCAGATACGGGAAATGCACGTCGGCCAGTTCACCGGCGAGTTCGGCATGAAGCACGAAGGGAAATAGCCGCGCTCCTCCCCGACTGCCGAAAACCTCCAGATTCCGGTCGCGGTCGGCCTGGGTGTTCAGGGCAAACGAGGTCGAAAGCATGATGGAGGCATTGTTTGGAAAGGAAAGGTAGGCCATGCAGGCATCCTCCACCCCGAATTTCGTCGGGTCCCAGCTCCCCATCAGACCCTTCCCCCCGGTTTTTCCGATAAAGTCGTAGGCATTCGCCAGAATCCGGTCGGGCTGCGCGTAGTCCATCGCGCAGAGCGCCAGGTCCAGAACATGGACGCCGAGGTCCATCAGCGAACCACCACCCTGCACGGCCCGGTCGGTGAAATATCCCCAGCCCGGTATTCCCCGCCGACGCAGAAAATGGGCCTTGATATGGTAGATTTCCCCCAGACGGCCTTCTTCCCGACACCGCATCAGCAGCGCCCATTCGGCGGCCTGCCGCAACTGGAGATTGTAGGCCAGCACCCGGCCCCGGCTTTTTGCCCGATCCGCCATGTCGCGGGCCTCGTGGGCGCTGATCGCAGGCGGCTTCTCGCAGAGGACATGGCAGCCGTATTCCAGCGCCATCGTCGTGAACGGATAATGCAGGTTGTTGGGCGTGCAGTTGACCATCACGTCCGGCCCGACGGTCCGGAACATCTCCTCCGCATCGGAAAAGGCGTGCGGGATGCCGTGCCGGTCGGCCAGTGCGCGGGCCTTTCCGCCGTCGCGGCTGCAAACCGCCACGATGTCGACCCGTTCGGAAAGCTGTTTCAGCGCCGGGATATGGTTTTTGTCGGCAATACTGCCCCCACCGATGAGGACCGCCCTGTATTTCGTCATAACAAAGAGAAAACCGGATCAGACAAACTGATTGAGGTAATTCCGGGCCGTCAGGATGGCCGTCTGAACGTCTTCGGGGCTGCCCTCGAAGGCCTTGTCTTCGACCTCGATGCACACCGGCCCCCGGTAGCGGACGTCGGTCAGGGCCGCGAAGAAATCCCGCCAGCGCACGTCGCCCAGACCGGGCAGCTTCGGCGAGTGGTATTCCAGCGGGTTGGCCATGATGCCGACGCGGTTCAGCTTGTCGCGGTAGACTTTCACATCCTTCAGGTGAATGTGGTGCAGCCGGTCTTTGTAGTCGTAAATGGGCCGCACTTCATCCATCATCTGGAAGATCAGGTGCGAAGGGTCGTAGTTGAGGCCCAGGATCGGCGACGGAATGATCTCAAACATCCGGTCCCAGACGGCGGGGGTGGTGGCGAGGTTCTTGCCGCCGGGCCACTCGTCGTTCGTAAACCACATGGGGCAGTTTTCGATCCCGACCTTCACGTTTTCCTCCTCGGCGACTTTGATGAGGGCCGGCCAGTGTTCGGCATAGAGTTTCAGGTTCTCGGTCATACTGAGCGAGGGTGTGCGGCCGATGAAGGTGTTGACCACCGGGACGCTTAGCTTCGAAGCCGCCCGAATCACCTTTTTGAGGTGTTCCCGGTAAAATTCGGCCTTCTCCGCATCCGGGTCGAGCGGGTTGGGATAATACCCCAGGCCGGAGATGTAAATACCGTATTGGCGGGTCAGTTCCTGGATGCGGGCCACGTCCAAATGATCCACGTCGATGTGGGTGACGCCCGCATACCGGCGGTTATCGGAATGATCGGTGGGCCAGCACATGACTTCCACGCATTTAAAGCGGTGTTCAGCCGCAAACTTCAGCACGTATTCCAGGTCGAAATCGCCCAGAATCGCACTGACGAAACCTAAATCAAGCATGGTCTATAAAATGAGTCAGGAACGGAATAAATGATTAAACAGGTACGAAACCGGCGGTGGGAAACCACCCCCCGACCCCCTCCTCATCAAGGAGGGGGAGTGCGCTGCCACTTTCCAGTCCCTGCGAAGCCACCCCTCCTTAATGAGGAGGGGCCGGGGGTGGTCAAACCTTAATATCCTTTAGTTTCTTTCACCTCCGCAGCAGGGACATCGGCGGCTACCGCTCCGAAGCGACGGTAGGCATCCTCCATGATGGCGGCTGTGGCGCTGGCACCCAGGCGGCTAACGCCCATCTGCTTCACCTTCAGCAGGCCGTCCAGCGTCCGGACCCCGCCGGCGGCTTTTACCTGCACGCCCGGACCGACATGGGCGAGCATCAGCCGCAGGTCGGGTTCGGTGGCTCCTTCGTAGCCGTATTTGCCGTCGGCGCCCTTCACGAAGCCGTAACCGGTGGAGGTTTTGACGAACTCGGCCCCTACCTGGGTGCAGATTTCGCAAAGGCGGATTTTATAGGAATCTTCCGGCAGGAAGTCGTTTTCGAAGATGACTTTCAGAATGGCGCCATTGTCCCGGCAGGCTTCCTTCACGGCCCGGATCTCGTCGGTTACATAGTCCCAGTCGTTGCCCAGCACCTTGCCGATGTTGACGACCATGTCGATTTCAACGGCCCCGTCGCGGCAGGCCTGGATGGTCTCGGCCACCTTAACGGCCACGCTGCTGTTTCCGTGCGGGAACCCGATCACCGTCCCGACCAGAACCTCACTTCCGGCCAGCAGTTCGGCCGCCATCGAAACGGCATACGGTTTGATGCATACCGATGCGACATCGTATTTCTTCGCCAGTTCGCACCCTTCGCGTAATTCGGCATCGGTCATGGTGGGATGGAGCAGCGAATGGTCGATCATTTTGGCGATCTCCCGGATCAGGGTCTGGTTCATGCAAGTAATTTTGAGTTTGGCAAACAGTACGGAACAGCGGCAAGTTTACGAAAAATATGACATTCAACCTGACGATTCTCGGCAGCGGGTCGGCCACCCCGGTTCCGGGCCGACACCCGACCGCCCAGCTCATTTCCCACGAAGGTGATTATTTTCTGGTCGATTGCGGAGAAGGGACGCAGTACCGGCTCATGGAGCATCATTTCCGGCCCAGCCGGCTGAAATACATCTTCATCAGCCACCTCCACGGCGACCATTATTTCGGACTGGTGCCCCTGCTGTCGAGCCTGAACCTGGCCGGCCGGACCGACGACCTCTGGCTGTTCGGCCCGCGGGGGCTGATGGACATCATGACCGTCCAGTTCCGGTATTCCGATACCCGCCTGAACTACCCGATTCATTTTACCGAAACCGACCCCCACCATCCCGCCCTGCTGCTCGATCACCCCAGCCTGACGGTGGAGTCCATCCCGCTCCAGCACCGCATCGACTGCACCGGGTATCTGTTCCGGGAAAAACCACGGAAGCGCAAACTGCTCCGGGAACGGCTCCCCTCCGACCTGCCATTTTCCTACCTGAAACAACTGAAGGAAGGGAAAGACGTGGTGAGCGAGTCGGGCCGGGTTCTTTACAGCGCCGGGGAATACAGCCTGCCCGCCCCCGCCCCCCGCGCCTACGCTTTCTGCTCCGATACCCGCTACAACGAGCAGATCATCGACCAGATCCGGGGCGTCGATCTGCTGTATCACGAAGCCACCTTTCTGGATGATCTGGCCGGAAGAGCCGGCGAAGTTTACCACACGACGGCCCGGCAGGCGGCCGCCATTGCCGAAAAAGCCGGCGTCGGCCGCCTGTTGATCGGGCATTTTTCCTCCCGTTACAAAACGACCGAAGGTTTTCTGAAAGAAGCAGGCAGCGTGTTCCCTCAAACCTACGAAGCAGTTGAAGGACAAACATTTACTATTTAGAAACGGAAGTATAAAAATAGTAAAAGCCGGATAACGGGTTGAGGATGAACCTCTCCGCTACCCGGCTTTCGTGTCCGGCGGCTTACTGCTGCTTCAGAATCTTTTTGTGGGTAACTCCCTTCGGCGTCCGGATTTCCAGCACATACATGCCCGGCGAAAGGCGGCTCAGGTCGAGCGTATCGCGGTGGGTCGGCGTAGCGAACGATTGCCGCAGCACGGTGGCCCCGGAGGCCGAGGTAAGCGAGAGGGATTCCAGCCGCTCGGATTCGGAGATTTCCACCGTCAGGGAGCTGACGACCGGGTTCGGGTAGGTCTTCACCCCGTCGACCCAAGTCGGTTCGTTGCTGATGCCGGTGATGGCCAGCAGGCTGAATTTGCGCTCCACCGGCGTGGCGGCCGCAAACTCGTCGTTCCCGGCCTGCGTTGCCCGGATCGTCACCACGCCCGGCCCCTGGGGCGTTACCCGGCTGCCGTTCAGCGTGGCCGGCCCGGAAACGATCTGGAAGGTCACCGGCAGCTTGGAGCTGGCCGTGGCCGTCAGCGTGAACGACCCGTCGCCGGCGTAGCGGTCCGGAATCTCGTTGAAGGTGATCGTCTGGGCGGTTTTCTGGGCCTCCAGCCGGACGCCGTTCCCGTACCAGACTGCCCACTTGGCATTATCATAGACTACTTCCGGATCGCTTTTCGGGCTGATCTTGTCCGCTTCCAGGTCGATTACCGCCACCTGTTCGATCTCGTCTTCGCTGATGGTATTGAAGATGAGCTTGTTGTCCAGACGCGAGTAGCCCGGAAAACCGAGGGTATTGTTGATCACCACGTCCATCAGCTTGCCTTCCTTCAGGTCGGCCGCCAGAATCAGATAGGATTCCTCCGTGGCGTCGTAATAGTCGAAGGTCAGCACGTCGGGGGAGTTTTTGGAGAACGACGGGTTTCCGATGCTCACCCCTTCCGGCAAACCGTTATACAGCTTTTCGATCTGCCCCTTGCCGAAGGTCTTCTTCGCCTTGTCCCACACCCGGATGAAGCCCACGTCCCAGTAGTCGTTCGCTTCGCCGTCGAGGTTGTTGAGCCGGTTGTAGGCGTCGTAGATGATATATTCGCCCGAATAATCCCACTCGAAGGAATCGGCATAGACGACATCGCCGGTCGTGACGCCCTCCGCGGTAGTGGGGTTATACAGGCCGTACCGCATCCACTTCTTCAGGTCGTAGCTGTAGACCCAGATCGAGGTGTCCTGCTCGGCGGTCAGGGCGGCCAGTTTGGTGCCGTCCTTGGAGATGGCGACGTTGTCCCAGATCGGTTCGTCGGAAACGATTACTTCCTTTGGGGTACCGGTCAGGTTGACGGCCCGGATTCGCTTGTCGGCCGACACGTAATAGGCCACCTTGCCGTCGTCGGTGATGCTTGGGCGGTGTTTGAGCTGCACCTTCACCTTCGCTTCGAACTTTTCGGAGCCGAAGGGAACGGTATACAGTTTCTCGTCACCCACGCCGTACAGCAGAATCATATCCTGGCCGTTGTTGGTGGGCAGGTTGTCTTTCGGGTCGTCGGGCTGCTGGTTGGTTTCCACGATGCCGACGGCGTCGAAGGCCTGTTTGGCCGCCGTCACTTCGTTGCTGGTAGCGCCGTAGAGATCACCGGCCGCCCGGATCACCGCCAGCCGCAGGTCCAGAAACTTGGACGAACGGGTCAGGTAATTGGTCAGCGCCCGGTAGTAAATCTGCTCGGCTTTCTCCTTGCCGATTTTGGTGGCGAACTGGTAATAGGCATGGTTCGGAATACCGCTGTTGCGGTGGACCCCGCCATTGTCTTCGGTCGTCACGATGAACTGCGACATGTGTTTCGGCTGGTAGCCGCGGGTTCCTTCACCGGCCTGGTTCGGGTTGGCGAAATTCCGCATGGCCCCGCCCGGATACTGGCTTTTGAGAACGATGTCCTCGCCCATCATCCAGTCGTCGCGGTCGAGCATGGTGCCGAAAATATCGGCAAACGACTCGTTGAGGGCACCCGACTGCTCCTTGTACTCCAGGTTGGCCGAGTTCTCGACCACCCCGTGCGTCATTTCGTGACCGGCCACGTCGAGGCCGCCCGCCAGCGGTTTACAGAGCTTGTTGCCGTTTCCGTAGCCCATATACTGCCCGTTCCAGTAGGCGTTGTCCATGCCGGTACCGTCCTCGTTGACGATGTTGATGATGGAAGTGATCGTGCCGCCCTTGCCGTTCAGGGAGTTCCGCTTGTGAACTTTCAGGAAGTATTCGTAGGCCAGCCCGGCATTGTAATGGGCCGAAATGGCGGTCGGTTTCCAGTTGGTATTGCTGGTCGAAACGATGTTCTTCACTTTCCACTTATCGCCGTAGGTATTGTCGGCATCGAGTGTCACCAGCGCCCCGACCAGCTGCTTCGCCTTGATGGTGGCCTGCTCGTCGAACATGGGCCGCGAGAGGTCGATCATGAAGTATTCCTTGCCGTCCTGCAGCGTCTGGAAGGATCGGCTGACGCCGTTCAGGTCCTTGCCGGTCGCTTTCACGACGCCGTCGACCCCGCAGGTGTGGTTGTACTTATCCAGAACCGCGCCGGTCTGGGCGTCGATGACGTACTGCCAGCGTTCGATCATATTCGGGCGGATGGTCATGCGGTAGGCCAGCTTCACCTCCCGGCCGACGGGATAGAGGCACAACTCTCCTTCCGACGACTTCATTTTCAGCAGGTTTTCTCCGAACGTCCGCACCACCGATTCCCTGCCGACGTCTTTCAGCGCCAGCGAAGCCGCATCCCCGACCGTCAGGCGGGGTTGGGTGGAAACCGTGTTTTTCAGGGGGCGGTATTGCCCGTTGAGCAGCGTCACGGTACCTTCGGTCAGGTGCGCGATCAGCTCACTGCCGTAGACCGGTACGCCCTGATGGACCTGCGCCATCCGGATGTGGGTCTGGCCGAGGGCGTCGGTTTCCGTCCGGGTAATGGTAAACTGCTCTTCCGGGCGGTCGATTTTCAGGATGCCTTTCACCTGATTCAGAAAGGCGAAGGCGGAAGCCGTTCCGTTGATGCGGGCGCCTTTGCCGGCTCCGGGCCGGATGGGGGTGCGGTTTTCGATATAAACCGGTAGTTGAGAGGCCGTATCCCGGACGATCCGAAGGCGAAGCGGCCGGCTGTTCAGACGGGCGTTCGACAGGCCGGCGGCTACCCGGGCATTGACGCCGGACTGGGGAACGGGTGCGACGCCGGCGTTCAGGCGCTGGGCCAGACCGGGGGTAGGCAGGCCGGTTTTGTGCTTCCGCCCGAAGCCTGGTTGGGGTGCCTGGGCGGCCGCGCCGACGGCCCAGCCCATCAGGAGGCTGAATAGAAGTGGTTTCATGGATAAGAGGTGTATTTGTTGTTGTATTAGGTACGCGTATGTTTAGTTCCGTTTTGCCGCCGGAACCAGCGCCATGAAGGCACTGTAAAACCGGGAAAAGGCTGCGGGGACCGGATTCTGGGGATCGCCCCAGGTCACCGTATACTCCTGCCGGCCTTTCTTCCACCGGACAAAGCGGTACTGGTTGCCGGAATGATCGAATTTCAGGCTCCGGATGCGGCATTCCTGTTCCAGCGTCCGGAACAGCTTCCGGGTGGCGGCTTTCGACTGCATCCCCAGAAAGGTAAACTCCTTATCCGCATCGGAACGGCCGTAGAGCGCCCCGTTTTCGAGCAGGTAATAGGCCCCCGACGCCCCGGTAACCCCGCCCCCGCTTCCGACCACAATCTGCCGTTCCCGGTAAAGATCAGGACGAACCTTCCCGACGGGGGTCATCTGCGCCCGGACGGAAGTAACGGCGGGGAGGCCGAAAACCAGAAAGAAGAGTAAAAAGCGGATCATGATGCGGTGTGTCGATGTGCGTTCGAAAGTAGACCATCCACTAACTTTTCGCTACAATTCTACGGATGAGTCGTCAAAAACAGTTTCTGAAGCGTCACCGACTTGAGGGAACGGTAACAACGATATATGAAAACTTTTCTTTTCTTATCTTTGGAAGCCGGACCCCTCTCGTTGAAATAGGGGCGGTCCTACCCGAAGGTGAGTTGTATTTCAACCGATTACCCACCATGAACCCGTATTTTCCGATTGCGGTGGTGATTCCGACTTTCAACCGGAAGGAATGTCTGGCGGACCTGCTCCATCAATTATTCGGTCAGCAGCCGGGGGATTTCACCCTGGAGATCGTCGTCGTGGTCGACGGGTCGTCCGACGGCACCCGGGAAATGCTGGAAACCGACTTTCCGGGGGTGCAGGTGGTGCAGGGGCCGGGCAACTGGTGGTTCACCCGGTCGGTCAACGAGGGCATCCGCTCCATCCGGTCCCGGCGGACTTCGACCTACGTTCTGATCCTGAACGACGACTCGGTGGTCGAACCGGATTACCTCCGGCAGCTGACCCGGGCGCAGGCCGAAGCGGGCCCGGAGGCCATCGTGGGGAGCCTGTCGGTGACGGAAGAGTCGCCCCGGAGAATCACCTTCGGCGGCACGAAGCGAACGCTCCGCTGGCTGATGAAGACCATCGACTACGTGACCCCCTTTGAGCCGTACGTGCCCGGGCGTCTCACCGGACTTCATCCGACCCAGAGCCTGAACGGACGCGGGACGCTGGTTCCTGTGGCGGTTTTCGACCGGATCGGCCTGCTCGACGAGCGCCGGTTCCCTCAGTACGGCTCCGACGACGATCTGGCCCTGACGGCCCTGCGGGCCGGTATTCCGGTGTATATTTCCTGGGATGCGGTGGTTTTCGACCGCGTTCGGCTGACGGCGGCCGGCACGCCGTATCTCCATCCCTCCCTCAGCGTTTTTCTGAACAGCTTCTTCAATCGGTATTCGGTCAACTCCATCCGGAAAACCGTCTTTTTTTACCGGAAACACGGCCTTCCGCTGGTCTGGCCCCTCGGTGTCGCCCTGAGTGTAGCGGCCACCTGGCGGGCCTGGTTCTGGAAATACCGCCACATCCGTATCGAGTGAGCCTCATCCTATCCTTCCATACACAATGATGAAGTACCTGATTCTTTCTCCTACTAAAAATGAAGAAAAGTATATCGAAAAAACGCTCCGGTCGGTTTGTGCGCAGACGATCCGGCCGGTCAGATGGATTATTCTCGACGACGATTCGACGGATGCCACGCCGGCGCTGATCGAGCCTTACCGGAACCAGTACCCCTGGATCGAGCTGATCACCTTGCGAAACTTCCGCAACGACCTGAGAACCACCGGTGGACGAAGCGGGGCTTTGCTGAACCATGCCCGCGAACTCATCCAGGATGAAGCCGTCGATTTCGTGGTCAAGATTGATTCGGACGTCGCGTTTGCACCGGATTTTTTCGAGCGGATTTTCCGGGAATTTACCCGCGATCCGCAGCTGGGTCTGGCGTCGGGGCACCTGGTGCAGGACGGGCGGCCCGAAACGATCCGGGACTGGGAGGGCGTCCGGGGCGCCACCCGGATTTACCGCCGGGCCTGTTTCGATGCCATCGGCTCCTATTACACGATCCGGGGCGAAGACGAGATCGACACCTTTCTGGCCCGTCTGAAGGGCTGGCGCACCCGTACTCTGCCGGTGCCGTTCGACCACCTGAAACCGGAGGGGGTCCGGCATCCTTCGCTGGTCAATCATTTCGAGACCGGGGAGTTCAAGGGCCGCATCCCCTACCGCTTCGATTTCTTCCTGCTGACCCTTCTGAAGAATGCCCTGGCGCGGCCTTACGTCCTCGGCTCGCTGGTGCAGCTGGCCGCCTACATCCAATCCCGCTGGATCCGGAGCGAACGCCCGTTCGATGCCGGCCTGACGTCCCACGTGCAGGCAATGCAGCAGAAAAAGCTCAAATCCCTGCTTCCGGCAATCGGGAAGCTGCTGCCCGGGCTGATCGGCCGAATCGGGCTGGAATTCGAGGTGGAATACACGTTTCTGGCCGAACAGTTTCTACAACTATAACCTTAGGTGATCCTATCAGGGCAAAAATACCGCCTGATCGATTTTTTATCCGTTCAGTCAATTTCAATTTCTTATACGGTTCTATTCATTAACCAAGACATTTTTGTACCCTGTTTATAAATTGGATTGGTGCAAATGAAATTCCGCCAATTCGACTTTTTACAAAATATATTTTAACGTAACTTGCACATCCAACGCAAAAACAGAAGCGTCTACCTTGCTTTATAGTTTTTCATAAACCCACCTGTAGACCGCCTGATTTGCAAATTTTTAATAACAAAACCACAAAAAGAGTACACGATGTCTGCTTCTGACGTACCGCAACTGGGCCTCTACCGGTCCGAGTTTGAACACGACGCCTGTGGGATTGGATTCGTCGCGCATGTGAAAGGCCGCAAGTCGCATCAGATTGTGGAGGATGCCCTTACGATGCTGACCCGGATGGACCACCGGGGTGCGGTCGGCTACGAAACCAACACCGGTGACGGAGCGGGTATTCTGATTCAGATTCCCCATGAGCTATTTGTCGACGAATGCCGGAAGCTGGGTTTTTCCCTGCCCCCGGCCGGCGAATACGGCGTCGGGATGATGTTCATGCCGAAGGACGATCTGCTGCGCAAGGACTGCCGGGAGATTCTCAACCGCTCCATCAAAAAGCTGAACCTCGACCTGCTGGGTTACCGCGTCGTGCCGGTCGATTCTTCCGACCTCGGCAACGGCTCGCGCTCGGTAGAGCCGGTCATGGAGCAGGTGTTTATCCGAAAACCTGAAAACCTTACCTCCGACGAATTTGAGCGTAAACTTTACATTATAAGAAATTACAGCACCCGCATCATCAACGAAACCGTTGCGGGCGTCAATAACGATTTTTATTACTCCTCCCTGTCGAGCCGGGTCATCACCTACAAGGGCCAGCTCACGACCAAGCAGCTGCGGGATTACTTCCCGGACCTGGGCCGGGAAGAACTGGTTTCGGCCATCGGCGTGGTGCATTCCCGCTTCTCGACGAACACTTTTCCCTCGTGGAAACTGGCCCAGCCGTTCCGGTATATTGCCCACAACGGTGAGATTAACACCGTTAAGGGGAACGTCAACTGGATGAAGTCGGCCGAGGCCATGCTGGAATCGTCGCTCTTCACGCCGGAAGAACTCGACATGCTGAAACCGATCTGCAACCTCAGCCAGTCGGATTCGGCCAACCTCGACAACGCCATCGAACTGCTGGTCATGGCCGGGCGTTCACTGCCCCACGTCATGATGATGCTCATCCCGGAAGCCTGGGATGAAAACGACCAGATGGACCCTGTCCGCCGGGCCTTCTACGAATACCACGCGGCCATCATCGAGCCGTGGGACGGCCCTGCGTCGATCTCCTTCACCGACGGCCGCATCGTGGGCGCCACCCTCGACCGCAACGGTCTGCGCCCCTCGCGCTACTGGGTAACCGAAGACGACGTGGTTATCATGGCGTCCGAAGCGGGCGTCAACGACGTCGATCCCGCCAAAGTGGTCAGGAAAGGCCGGCTGCAGCCGGGTCGGATGTTCGTCGTAGACCTCGAACAGGGCCGCATCATCAGCGACGAGGAACTGAAAGCCGACATCTGCGCCCGTCAGCCGTACCAGCAGTGGCTCGACGAATACAAGATCAAGATCAACGACCTGCCGAAACCCGCCCGCACGTTCAGCCACATGCGGAAGCAGGACATTACCCAGCGCCAGCAGGCGTTCGGCTTCACGGCGGAAGACCTCCGCATGATCATCGGCCCCATGGCCGAAACCGGTCTGGAAGCCCTGGGCTCGATGGGTACGGACGCTCCGCTGGCCGTGCTGTCGGAACAGAGCCAGCACCTCGCCAACTACTTCAAACAGCTCTTTGCCCAGGTGACCAACCCCCCGATCGACTCGATCCGGGAGCGGGCCATCATGTCGCTGATCTCCTTCGTGGGGGCTACCGGCAATCTGCTGAGCGAGACGCCGGAACACTGCCGCCAGATCGAACTGGCCCAGCCGGTGCTGACCATCGAAGAATTCGACAAACTGCGGTTTGTGGATAAAAATCACTTCCAGGCCAAAACCATCAACACCTACTTCCGGGCCGACCAGGGCGGAAAGGGGCTGGAACGGGCGCTGGAACGCATCTGCCGCTACGCCGAAGACGCCATCGAGGACGGTTTCGAAATCATCATCCTCTCCGACCGCGCCATCGACTCCGACCATGCGCCGGTGCCGTCGCTGCTGGCGACCTCGGCCGTGCATCACCACCTGATCCGGAAGGGTCTGCGCGGGCAGGTCGGTATTCTGGTCGAAGCCGGCGACGTCTGGGAAACCCACCACTTCGCCACGCTGATCGGTTACGGAGCCTCGGGCATCAACCCGTACATGGCCTTCGAAACGATCACGGACATGAAGGAGCGCAACCTGATTCAGGTGGATTATCCGGTCGAAAAACTGCATCAGAATTACATCAAGGCCGTCAATAAGGAACTGCTCAAAATCTTCTCGAAAATGGGCATCTCGACCCTGCAATCCTATCAGGGAGCGATGATCTTCGAATGCCTCGGCCTGAACCGGGAGGTAGTCGATACCTACTTCACAGGCACGATCTCCCGGATCGGCGGCATGGGGCTGGAGCAGATCGGCCGTGAAATCCTGGTTCGCCACCGGCAGGCCTTCCCCGAAAAACCCGTCGGCGCTCCGCGTCTGGAAGTGGGCGGAGTCTACCAGTGGAAGCAGCGCGGGGAAGCCCACCTGTTCAACCCGGAAACGATCCACCTGCTCCAGCAGGCTACCCGGAAAAACGACTACCAGGTTTACAAGAAATACGCCCGGCTGATCGACGACCAGACCGACAAAGCCCTCACGCTGCGCGGCCTGATGAAGTTCAAAAAGGGCAGCCCGGTTCCTCTCGACGAAGTGGAGCCGATTGAAAGCATCTTCAAACGGTTCGCCACCGGCGCCATGTCCTTCGGGTCCATCTCCTGGGAAGCGCACACCACGCTGGCCATTGCCATGAACCGCATCGGCGGCAAGAGCAACTCCGGGGAAGGCGGTGAGGACGAACTGCGGTACAAGCCGAATGAAAACGGCGACAACCTGAGTTCAGCCATCAAGCAGGTCGCTTCCGGCCGTTTCGGGGTGACCAGCCATTACCTGACCAACGCGAAGGAGCTTCAGATCAAAATGGCGCAGGGCGCCAAGCCCGGCGAGGGCGGCCAGTTGCCCGGCCACAAAGTCGACGACTGGATCGGCCGCACGCGGCACTCCACCCCCGGCGTGGGCCTGATCTCTCCCCCGCCCCACCACGACATTTATTCCATCGAGGACCTGGCCCAGCTGATCTTCGACCTCAAGAATGCCAACCGCGAAGCCCGGATCAGCGTCAAGCTGGTGTCGGAAGCCGGCGTCGGCACGATTGCGGCCGGGGTCGCCAAAGCCCATGCCGACCATATCCTGATCTCGGGTCACGACGGCGGTACGGGGGCCTCTCCGCTGAGCTCCATCCGGCATGCCGGTCTGCCCTGGGAACTGGGTCTGGCCGAAACGCACCAGACGCTGGTCCGCAACAAACTGCGGGGCCGCGTCACGGTCCAGGCCGACGGACAGATCCGGACGGGCCGCGACCTGGCGATTGCCGCCCTGCTGGGCGCCGAAGAATTCGGGGTGGCCACGGCGGCCCTGGTTTCGGTCGGCTGTATCATGATGCGGAAATGCCATCTGAACACCTGTCCGGTGGGCGTAGCCACCCAGAACAAGGAACTGCGGGCGCTGTTTTCGGGCAAGCCGGAACACGTCGTCAGCATGTTCACCTTCCTGGCGACCGAACTGCGTGAAATCATGGCCGAGCTGGGCTTCCGGACCGTCAACGAGATGGTCGGTCAGGCCCATTTGCTCGAATTCCGGGACGACGTCGATCACTGGAAATACAAAGCCGTCGACCTGTCGGCCATCCTCTACAAGGAGCCGGTCAACCTCGACGTGGCCCTCTACAGGCAGGAAGACCAGGATCACGGCATGGCCGACATTCTCGACTGGGATCTGCTGAAAGCTGCCCAGCCGGCCCTGAACGACGGCGAATCGGTGTATGGGGAGTATCCCATCATCAACCTAAACCGGGCGGTCGGGACGGTTCTTTCCAACGAAATATCCAAAATTCACGGCGGCAAGGGGCTGCCCGACGGCACCATTCACTTCAAGTTCCGCGGAACGGCGGGCCAGAGCTTCGGCGCTTTCAACACCGCCGGCATCAAGCTTGAACTGGAAGGGGACGCCAACGACTATTTCGGCAAAGGGCTCTGCGGAGCGCAGCTGATCGTCTACCCGGACCGGACGGCTCCGTTCAAACCGGAAGAGAACAGCATCGTCGGGAACGTGTCCTTCTACGGAGCCACCTCCGGCGAGGCCTACATTCGGGGGATGGCGGGCGAACGCTTCTGCGTCCGGAACTCCGGCGCCAAAGTCGTGGTCGAGGGCGTGGGCGACCACGGTCTGGAATACATGACCGGCGGTCTGGCCGTCATCCTCGGCTCGGTCGGCCGCAACTTTGCCGCCGGGATGTCGGGGGGGGTGGCTTACGTCTGGAATCAGGACGGCGACTTTGCCGCGAAGGTTAACCGCGAAATGGTCAATCTGGAAGAGCTGGATGCCGACGATCTGGCGATCCTGAAGGAGTACGTGGAAAAACACTTCCAGTATACGACCAGCAACGTAGCCCTGCGGCTTATTCAGGACTGGGACAATCTGGCCGGGCAGTTCGTCAAGGTCATGCCGGGCGACTTCCGCAAGGCCCTGGCCGGACGCGGCATCTCGCTCACCGACCAGATCCGCGACAAGAACGTCGTCTACCAGGACATCGTCGTCGATGTCGTCCACGGGTAATGCAGTTTCTCTTTCCAACCTCGAACAATTAGTCAGTACACAATACCATGGGAAAACCGACCGGTTTTTTGGAATTCACCCGCGAACTGCCCAAAAAGCGTGACGTGCAGGAACGGGTTCACGATTACAGGGAAATCGAACTTCCGTATGCCGAAGACGATACGCAGAAACAGGCGGCCCGCTGCATGGATTGCGGGATTCCGTTCTGCCATAACGGCTGTCCGCTGGGGAACATCATTCCCGAATTCAACGACGCGGTGTACGAACAGAACTGGGAGTATGCCTACGAAATTCTGGCGTCGACCAACAATTTCCCCGAATTTACGGGCCGCATCTGCCCCGCCCCCTGCGAAGCTTCCTGCGTGCTGGGCATCAACAAGCCGCCCGTCGCCATCGAATTCATCGAAAAATCCATCATCGAAGCCGCCTTTGCCCGTGGCTTCGTGACCCCGAATAAGCCGGCCAAACCGACCGGCAAAAAGGTCGCCGTCGTCGGCTCCGGTCCGGCGGGTCTGGCGGCAGCCGCCCAGCTGACCAAAGCCGGCCACCAGGTCACCGTGTTCGAACGGGCCGACCAGATCGGCGGGCTGCTGCGCTACGGCATTCCCGACTTCAAACTGGAGAAATGGGTGATCGACCGCCGACTGGCCGTCATGGAAGCCGAAGGGGTCATCTTCAAAACCAATACCAACGTCGGGGTCGACATCAAGGCCGGCGAACTGCTTCGGAACTTCGACCTGGTCATGCTGACCGGCGGCTCGACCGTTCCGCGCGACCTCCCGATTCCGGGCCGGGACCTGAAAGGCGTTCACTTCGCCATGGAGTTCCTGAGCCAGCAGAACAAGCGGGTGGCCGAACGGCCGGTCAAGGTCGACCATCGGGGTGTTCCCTTTGCCGAGGGTGAAATCTGGGCGACGGGCAAAAACGTCGTGGTCATCGGCGGGGGTGATACCGGCTCCGACTGTGTGGGTACCTCCAACCGCCACGGGGCCACTTCCGTGACGCAGATCGAACTGCTGCCGATGCCGCCGAAAGAGCGGGCCGAAAGCACGCCCTGGCCCAACTGGCCTATGATGCTGCGCACCTCCACCTCCCACGAGGAAGGCTGCGACCGGCACTGGTCCATCAATACCAAAGCCTTCATTGGGGACGAAAACGGCCACCTCAAGGCCCTCCGCATCGTCGACCTGGAGTGGCAGTCCGTGGACGGCCGGATGAAAATGGTCGAGGTGCCCGGTTCCGAGCGCGACATCGAATGCGAGCTGGCGCTGCTGGCCGCGGGCTTCCTGAACCCGCAGCAGGAAGGGCTGCTCAACGACCTCGGCGTCGAATACGACGAGCGCGGCAACGTAAAAACGATCAACTACCAGTCGACCGTCCACCCGAAGGTGTTTGCCGCGGGTGACATGCGCCGGGGCCAGTCCCTGGTGGTATGGGCCATTTCGGAAGGCCGGGAAGCCGCCCGGGCGGCCGACGAATTCCTGATGGGCGAAACCCAGCTGGAAGCCAAAGCGCAATCCATGTTCGCGACCACGTAGGTCACGGATGAAAACCGCATATGCAGCCGCCGGTTTTCGAACCGGCGGCTTTTTTGTTAATGACCACGTTGTACCTTTGCCCCACTTTTATCGCCTGCCATGACGTTTTTAAAATCGAACCGGCTCAATAATTTACGCTACGAAATCCGCGGACCGGTCTACGAAAAAGCCCTCGAACTGGAGAGTCAGGGTTACAAAATCCTCTCGCTGAACATTGGCAATCCGGCGCCCTTCGGGTTCGATGCACCCGACGAAATCGTCCACGACATCATCCTTAACATCCGGAACGCGCAGGGCTATTCCGACTCACGCGGGCTGTTCGCGGCCCGCAAGGCGGTGATGCACCATACCCAGAACGTCGGTATCAAAGACGTCGCGATCAACGACATCTTCATCGGCAACGGCGTCAGCGAAATGATTCTGCTCTCGATGCAGGCGCTGATCAACGAAGGCGACGAAGTGCTGGTTCCCTCCCCCGACTACCCACTCTGGACCACCTCCGTGGCCCTCTCCGGCGGCAAACCGGTCCATTACCTCTGCGACGAACAGGCCGACTGGAACCCGGACCTCGAAGACCTGGAGCGCAAAATCACGGCCCGCACCCGGGCCATCGTGGTGATCAATCCGAACAATCCCACCGGGGCGGTTTACGACCGGAGCGTACTGGAAGGAATCGCCCGCATCGCCGAAAAACACCGGCTGATCCTGTTCTCCGATGAGATTTACGATAAAATCCTGTACGACGGCGCGGTCCATTATCCGATTGCGACGATGGTGGAGGATACGCTCTGCGTGTCGATGGGCGGGCTTTCGAAGAATTACCGGGCAGCCGGTTTTCGGGGCGGCTGGCTGATCCTGAGCGGAGCCAAACACGAAGCCAAATCCTACATCGAAGGCCTGACCCTGCTCGCCAGCATGCGGCTCTGTGCCAACGTCCCGACGCAGTATGCCATCCAGACCGCCCTCGGTGGTTACCAGAGCATCAATGAACTGATTGCCCCGAGCGGGCGGCTCTACAAGCAGATCCACCTGGCGTACGACCGCATTACGGCCATCCCGGGGCTGTCGTGCGTGAAGCCGAAAGGGTCGCTGTATATCTTCCCGAAGATCGACCTCTCGCAGTTTCATATTGCCGACGACGACGAGTTCGTGTTCGATCTGCTCGACGAACAGAAGGTGCTGGTGGTGGCCGGAACCGGGTTCAACTACGTCCACAACGACCATTTCCGCATCGTCTGCCTGCCCTCGGTTGACGAACTGAACCTGGCCATCGACCGCATCGAAGCCTTCCTGGAAAGCCGCCGGAAATAATCCGGCGGTTTCCTTTTCCGGACCGGGCAAGCCGGGGCGGAGACAGTTGAAAAGTTGTTGATTTTTCGCCTTATTGCATCCTAACCGGCTGTCTGAGAACCGCCTGCCTCAAACTCCTTACGGAAAACATTTGACCACTATGCCCTCCTTTACCAACAAGCGTACCAACCTTTACATTTTTCTGAGCGCCATCTTCCTGACGAACGCTATCGTCGCGGAGATCATCGGTGTGAAGATTTTTTCCGGGGAGACCCTGCTGGGCGTTCCCCCGGCCCGGATTCACCTGTTCGGCGACTTCGTGCTGGATTTCAACCTGACGGCCGGGGCCGTCATCTGGCCCTTCGTGTTCATCACTTCCGACATCATCAACGAGTATTTCGGCGTGCAGGGGGTCAAACGCATTTCCTACATGACGGCCGGCTTCATCGCCTACAGCTTCCTGATCATTTACGCCGTCACTCTCCTGCCGCCGGCCCAGTTCTGGCTGGAAGTCAACGCGAAGGACGCGGCCGGCAATCCCGTCAACATCGACAATGCCTTTGCCATGATCTTCCGGCAGGGCCTGGGCATCATCATCGGCTCGATCACCGCCTTCCTGGTTTCCCAACTGCTCGACGCCACGGTGTTCCAGTCCCTGAAACGCATCACCGGCAGCCGCAAAATCTGGCTCCGGGCAACCGGTTCGACGCTCGTCTCCCAGCTCATCGACAGTTTCGTAGTGCTGACCATCGCCTTCTATGTCTTCGGAAACTGGTCGTTTGCGCAGGTAACCGCCGTCGCCATCGTCAACTATATCTATAAATTCAGCGTTGCCATTCTGCTGACTCCGGTGCTGTACCTGGCGCATTATCTGATCGACGGTTACCTCGGGAAAGAACACGCCAAAGAGCTGGCCAACGAGTCGAGCATGAGCACCTTTATGTAATCCGATGAAAACGACCCTGATTGCCGTCCTGCTGGCGGTGCCGACAGGGCTGGTTCTGGCCCAGAGCCCGCTCAAAACCCTGGTGGAGACTGAAAAGCAGTTTGCCCAGTTTTCGAAGGAAAACACGACGAAAGCCGCGTTCAAAACCTTTCTGGCCCCCGACGGCCTCCTTTTTCAGAAGGGCAAACCGGTCAACGGACAGAAATTCTGGGAAGAGTCGGAAGACCGCCCCGGCAAGCTGACCTGGCAGCCGGTGGCGGCTGATATTTCGGCTTCCGGCGACTTCGGCTATACGACCGGTCCCTGGGAGTTCCGGCCCAAAACGCTGGAGGACAAACCCGTGGCGTTCGGTCATTACGTCACCGTCTGGAAAAAGCAGACCGACGGCAAGTTCCGGGCGGCCCTCGATCTGGGCATCACCCACCCTGCGCCCCCCCAGCCGCCGGTCGATGCCATCCGGGCGGCAACGGGCATCCGGAGCGTCACCAGTACCGATTCGGCCAAGGTGCGGAGCGAACTGCTGGCTTTCGACAATCAGTTTATCAAGGCGCTGGAAAAGAACGGACCGGAAGCCACGTACCGGCTGCACCTGTCTCCTCAGGCCCGCGTTTACCGCATGGGGCGGCAACCCTTCACGGAGCGCCCGGCCATCGACTCCCTGCTGAAAAGACCGGAAACCGTTCAGTTCGATCCGCTGAACGCTTCCGTAGCCCCCTCGGGTGACCTCGGCTATGTATACGGGAATACCGTCGTGACGACCACCGAGTCAGAAAAGGCGGTCCGGAGGGCAGGTAATTATCTCAGAATCTGGAAGAAAGACAGTCAGGGACAGTGGAAGATCGTTCTGGACCTGATCAATCTGGAACCACCCTCCTGAATACAAATCCCCCACCGGGAAGTCGGAAGTGGAAGAGCGGCCCTCTTTGATCCACTCCCCTCTCCACCGGCGAGGGATGGTTCGGTTAGGATAGGTTGGGTTGCGGTTAATTCAGCAGGGAGACGAAGCGGTCCGGCTGCTTCACCTCCACCTTCGGCGTGTCGATCCGGAACGATTTCCGGACGGTCGTGAATCCGTCACTGACTTCGAAGGTGTACAGGCCGTCTTTCATCGTCGCCATTTCAAACTTGCGCCAGTAGGTTTTCAGCCGTTTGCTGACCTTTTCCGAATGCAGCACCTCATTGTCCTCGTTCAGCAACGACACCTTCAGCGGCACCTCGATGTAATTCTCGATGAGCAGGTTCATTTTGGTGGTGTGAATGGACTGGTAGATGGCGACGCCCATGGCTTTGGTACGGCTGACGTTGGGGGCGGTTGCCAATTTCTCATTTTCTTTCCCGTCGTCGGTCGGGTCCGTTGCAAAAACCGGGGCGCTTGCCAGGAGCGCGATGGCGAGGAGGTTCAGGGCGCGTTTCATACGTACTTGC
Source organism: Larkinella soli (assembly GCF_003703975.1). Classification (GTDB taxonomy): domain Bacteria; phylum Bacteroidota; class Bacteroidia; order Cytophagales; family Spirosomataceae; genus Larkinella; species Larkinella soli. The sequence continues at coordinate 358,165 of NZ_QTJY01000003.1, forward strand.
TGTTCAGTTGACCAATTAGTTTATCAGGTATCAATAGGATAAAAGTAGCCGGACGCCACCGCCCCGGCCTACCCCATTTCAGGTGATTTCCGCCAAAACGCCGTTCGGGGTGATAAGCGGTTAAAACCGCTGATAAATAAAAAACCAGCCCAAAAAGGCTGGTTTTTATGGTTTGGGTCAGTCCCCATACTCAATCGACGTCCCACCAGACGGGCGTCAGCACATCGCCCGGCGCGATGCCGGTTGTGGTGATGTTGGGGTTTCTCTGGAGTTCCGAATCGACGTAGGGCAGCCGCTTCATGAACTTGCCGCCGGTAATGTTCACCACCGGGACGGAGAGCGCCGGGAAGCCGGTCCGGCGTTGTTCCGACCAGGCCTCTACCCCATTCAGACCGTACAGGGCCAGGTACTTCTGGGTAATGATGGCCTGAATCTTATTGGTCTGTTTGGAATAATCGACGGTCGGCCGGGTCAGGTAGTCACCCACCTGAACACCGAACCGGGTCATGGATGCGGTGACGGCTTCCGAATACAGCTTCGCCGGGTCTTCGGCGGTGGTGCCGGTCCAGCCCCGCACGGCGGCTTCAGCCCGCAGGAACAGGCTTTCCTCGTACGCCATCAGCACGACAGGCCGCGCCTTGGCCGCGTTGTCGTCGGCGGCCGACACACCGCTGGCGGCCGAGGTTCCGGTGATGGCCCCGTTGCTGAACCGCTGCCCGATGAAGTATTTACCGGGGTAGGACGTATACTGGGCGGTATTGGTCGAGGTGGTGCCGTTGGGCGTGAAAACATACTCCGCTTCGGGCGTCCGCAGGTCGGCATCCAGGAAATAGACCGGGATGCGGGGGTCGCCGGCGGCCGTCATCAGGCTGCCGATGGTGGTGCTGGCCGTCAGGTTGTTGGGCAGGCGGAAGTTGGCCTGCCAGAGCGGATTTTCGGTGTTCGTCGTCGTTCCGTTGGCAAACTGGAAGCTCTCCCCGGCCCGCATAAAGGCCGACCCGGCCGAGGCATACAGCGCCTGAATCCCGGTCCGGGCCAGCGTCGGGTCCACCTGGCTCAGCCGGAGATAGAACCGCAGTTTCAGGGTGTTGGCCAGCCGGACCCAGCGGTCCATGCCGGCTTCGTTCCCCGCCGAATAAATCATGTCGGCCGTTCCCGGAAAGCGCCCCTGCTTTTTGGCGATGTCGGCCTTGCCCTCATCGAGCAGCGCCTGCATCCCGGCATACACGTCCTTCTGGGTGTCGTATTTCGGGGTAATGGTCTTGTCGGCGTTCAGGGCCTCCGAGAACGGAATATCCCCGTACAGGTCCGTCAGGATGCCGAAGGTGTAGGCCTTCATGATCTTCGAGATGCCGACCATCCGCCATTCGTTCTGCGGGGTTCCCTTGTTGATCACGTCCTGAAAATCGGCCAGCGCCCCGGCATACAGGTTTACAAACTGCCCGCCCTGCCCGTCGAAGGTGGAGGAGGTAATGTTGAACTGATCCCAGACCCGGTACTGGTTTCCTCCGCGCGGGATAGTCCAGTACTGGGCCATGATGCCGCCCAGAATGTTGAACTGTCCGCCGACGACGAAGGCCACCTGCGCCTGGCCGGCGGGCAGCAGCAGGTTGATGTCGGCCACCGACGGGTTGTTGGGGTCGGTATTGATGTCGAGATAATCCTTTTCGCAGGCGGTGTTGATGCCGAGCAGGGCCGTCAGCATCAGGGCTTTTATGACTTTGAGTTTCATGGGATTTCGATGAATGTCGATGGAGATTACAGGACGATTTTCAGGCTGGCGCCGTACGAACGGGCCGTCGGGTAGGCCAGGAACTCATACCCCTGCGAGTTGCCGGTACCGAAGGAACTGACCTCCGGGTCGACGTGCGGCTGGGATTTGGGCGTCCAGAGCATCAGGTTGCGGCCGATCAGCGACACCTGAATGTTCGTGAAGGGCGTTTTTCCGAGCAGCGTCTTCGGCAGGGCATAGCTCAGGCTCAGCTCGCGGAACTTCACGAACGACGCGTCGAACAGGGAATTTTCCCCGAAGTTCGCGACCGTCGACCAGTATTCGAAGCCGCCGTTGGTGGTGATGCTGGTGTTGGGCGTGAACGTACCGTCCTGATTCTGAGTCACCGAGTTAGGATAGACGAACGGCTCGCGGTTGTTGTAGGTGGTTTCCTTCAGCGATCCGGCAAACCGGCCCTGATTGATCGTCTGGGAGAAGAACTTGCCGCCCTGGCGGGTATCGAACAGCACGTTGAGCGACAGACCCTTGAACGAAACCGTGTTGCTCAGACCGGCCGTAAAGTCGGGCTGGATGCTGCCCAGCGACTGAAGCACGGGGTCGGCGAGCGGGCGGCCTGTGGTCGGGTTCACCACGACGCGGCCCTGCGGATCGCGCAGCATTCTGCTCCCGAAGAAGGTGCCGTAAGGTTCGCCCAGACGCGCCTGAAGGCCGGGCGACGCCAGACCGCCGAGGTTTACCGGGGCCAGGGGATTGTACAGCTCGGTTACCTCGTTGCGGTTCCGGGTGAAGTTGAACGACACATCCCAACGCAGACCGTTCCGCGCCCGCACCGGGGTGCCGGTCAGCAGCAGCTCGATCCCTTTGTTGGTCATGGCCCCGGCGTTCAGGGTCTGGGCCGCAAAGCCGGAGGTACTGGAGATCGGCACGTTCACGATCTGCTGGTCACTTTTCGAGTTGTAATAGGTGAAGTCGATGCCGAAGCGGTTGTTGAACATGAGCACTTCCGCCCCGACCTCCCAGGAGGTGGTCCGTTCGGAGCGCAGGTCCGGGTTGCCCCGGATGTTCCCGACGGAGAAGCCGGCTACCCCATTCAGGGGGAACTGGTATTGTCCCTGAAAACCGTCGACGATGCTGGTCCGGGTGTAGACCGGCAGAATCTGGTAGGCGTTGGCCACCTTGCCCACCTGGGCCGCGTTGGCCCGCAGCTTGACGTAGTTCAGATTCGTGCTTTTAATGTCGAAGGCCGCGGTCGGGATGAAGCTCACGCTGGCGCCCGGGTAAAAGAACGACCGGTTTTTGGAGGGCAGCGTGGAGGAGTAGTCGTTCCGGCCCGTGACGTCCAGAAACAGATAGTCCTTATACGACAGCTGCACGTCGCCGTAGATCCCGTACAGCCGGGTCCGGGAGTCGATGCGGGTGGTGACGATGGTGCTGGCGTTGCTGAGGTCATAGAAGTTCGGAACGATCAGCGGCTGGCCGTCATAAACACCCCGGGAACTGCTGTAATCCTGGAGGTTATGCCCCAGAATCACCTTCAGGTTGAGGTCCGAGGTCAGGTTCCGGTTCGCCGTAAGGATAAAGTCCGAGAGCAGGCTTTTGAAGGTCGTGTTGTCTTCCACATAGCGCCCGCCGACGGTGGCGATGGTTCCCTGGGCGAAAGTCTGGGTCCGCAGGTCGGAGTACATATCCGTTCCGATGCGATAGGTCAGGTTCAGCCAGGGCAGCGGATCATACGACACCTGCGCGTTTCCGAAAAACCGGTTGACGTTGTCTTTCAGCAGGTTGTTGTCGAGAAGCCAGTACGGGTTGTTCCGGAAGTCGGCCAGATAATAGCCGCGCAGGTCATACCGCGGGTCGTTGTAATCCTTCTGCTCGGTCAGTTCAATGTCGCGCGGGGTGTTGAAGATCGTCTGGAGAATATTCGAGCGGCCCTGCCCCTGAACGCCCCGATCACCCCCCGAGCGGGTGTAGGTGACCGAGATGTTGGTCGACACCTTGTTGTCGAAAAACCGGGTGCCGGCCCCTACGTTTACGGAGGTCCGCCGGTAGGCGGTATTCGGGATCATCGACTTCGTGTTGACGTCCGAAAAAGTCAGGATGTAGTTGGACGTGCCGTTGTTGTTCCGGATCGAGAACGAGTTGTTCAGCGACACGCCGGTATTGAAGAAGTTGCGGATGTTGTTCGGCTTGGCCGTCAGCGGAATGGAATCCGGCGCTTCCAGCTGGCCGAGGGAATACAGCCCGTAGGTACGCCAGTCGGCCACCCGCCGGCCGTCCATCTTCGGCCCCCAGCTTATGTTTCCGGCATCGAGCAGGTCATATACGCCGTCGAAACCGGCGCCGTAGGTGTTCTGGTAATCCGGCAGCCGCAGCGGATTTTCAAAGCTGACCGCGCTGTTCAGGCTGATCTGGGGTTTGTCCGTAATGTTTTTGCTCCGGTTTTTGGTCGTGATGATGATGACGCCCGAAGCCGCCTGGGAGCCGTAAAGGGCGGCTGCGGCCGGGCCTTTCAGGATGGAAACCGACTCGATGTTGTTCGGATCGATGTCGGCGGCCCGGTTGGTGATGTCGACCCCGTTGTTGAGGTCCCCGCCCGTTCCGGCGTTGGAGGGCGTGCCGTTGCCGTTGATGATGGCGGTGGTGGTGTTGTTATTGTTGATGATGATCCCGTCGACGACATACAGCGGCTGGTTGTTGCCGTTGAACGACTGCGCCCCCCGAATGACCACGCGGGTGGCTCCGCCGGCGGCCCCGGAGGCACTCGAAATCTGGACGCCGGCCACCCGGCCCTGCAGGGAGCGCAGCAGGTTGGCTTCGCTGGCCCGTACCAGTTCATCGCCCCGGACATTGGTGACGGCATACCCCAGCGTTTTCTTTTCCCGTTCGATGGCCGAGGCCGTCACGACGACCTCCTCCAGAATGGCGGCCCCTTCTTCCAGCGTAATATCGAACCGGCTGCGGTTACCGACCGTAACTTCCTGCGTTTTAAACCCGATGAACGAAAAAACCAGGGTGGCGTTCGGCTCGACGTTGCTGAGCCGGAATGTCCCGTTCCCGTCGGTCGTCGTGCCCTGAGAAGTCCCTTTGATCCCCACGTTCACGCCCGGCATGGGCCCCTTGTCGGATGCGCTCCGGACAGTGCCGGAAACGGATCGGGTCTGGGCTAACCCAATCTGAATAAAAAGCAGCACCCCTACCAAACTTTGTAGTAGTAATTTCATTTGGTTTGTTGATTATTTGTTTGTTGTTAACAATTATGAAAAATGTTAAACAACAAAGTTCATGAACCTTTAAAGCGGATTAATCACGCAAAGCGGGGGATTTTAAATCGATTTTATTCGCGGAAAAAGCAGGATTTATTAGAAAATGGGGGAGAAAAACAAGGCCGGAAACCGCCTTTGCCGGACGCAGCCTTTTAACGTATTTTTCTTTCAACATCCTGAAAACCAATAAAAAGAATAAACCGGCCGAAGCGACCGGTTTATTCTTTTTACGTTCATCTCATAGATTAGGTCCGGAGGTCCGGAACCTAACGCAATTCTCCTATCTGATGAGCACACTGCTTTGCCCTGCCCGTGTGTCAACAGAACAAAAGTAGGCGCATTATTTCGTCCTGCCCTACCCCATTAAAGGTGATTTATCAGGGATTTTGGTCCTGCGGTCCGATGGCATCGTTGGCGTCGATTTCAGTTTTGGGGAGCTTCATAATAAACCGGGGATCGTTGGCCGGAATGTTGAATTTGAAAGCCGCCGAGTGGTTGCCCGTCCGAACCAGCGGGAGCTGCCGCCGTTTGAGATCCAGGAAGTTGATGCCCAGTTCCCCGTAGAGTTCCTTCCGGCGTTCCAGCAGAATCTCGCTGACCAGGGCCGCGCCGGTTTTGCCCGACTTGACGGCTTTGGGGTCACGGCTTTTCTGAACTTCATACAGCAGATCGCCCGCGGTGGCATCCCCCAGTTCGGCCCGGGCCTCCGCTTCGATCAGATACATTTCCGGAACCCGCATCATCGGCAATGCCTGGTTGAAGTCGGTGGTCGTCCCGAATTTCGTGGTGGCAAACCGCAGTTGGGCGTTGGTCTGGCCGGTCTTGTAGAAAAGGTTCCGGACGTCGGTGGGCGAGAATCGGGCGACGAATTCCTCGTTGATGTAAAAATTGTCGTAGCCCGCCCCGGATTTTTCCCAGAACGAACTGGGTACGCCGTAATACAGGGTCTGCTGGCCTTCGGTGGTGTTGGGGAAGGCCCACATCCACTCGGCACTGTTGATATCCTTGAACCCGGTACCGTATTCCTCAGGGTGCAGGGCGTACCCTTTCCGGGCGCTGACGGCCGCATCCCGCGCCTTCGCCCACTGGCCCTGCTCCAGATAAATCCGGGCCTGAAGCCCATAGGCGACGCTCTGGTTGATGTTGCTCTTGAGCAGCCGGTTATTGTCCAGATTGGCGACCGCATACTCGATGTCGGCATTGATCTGGTCGAAGACCTGTTTGATGGTTCCGCGCGGCTTGCCCCCGGTTTCGATCGTCGTCGGCTCGGTATACACCGGGATGCCCGGGGCGTTCGGATCTTTCAGGATCGTGTGCTGAAATTCGCGGATGGCTTCGAAATAGAGCCAGGCCCGCAGCGCCCGCCCCTCGGCGATCAGCCGCTTTTTGGAGGCTTCCGGGAAGTTGCTCTTCCCGACCCCGTCGATCAGAATGTTGGCCTGGTTGATGAACTCGTAGAAAAACGACCAGGTGAAGTTCACCCGGCGGTAGGTTGGTTCGCGGTTTTCGTGCCGGTAGTCGAACTGGTAATAACCGCCGGGATTGATGACGTCGTCGCCCTTTTGCTCCCGCGTCAGGTTGATCGACACGAGGCCCCAGGTGTCGGTCACCCCTCCGGCAGTCGAGTTGAGGTTGCTCCACTGGTTGCGGACCCAGCCGTAGATGCCGTTGAAAAAGGCGCGGGCGCCCTCTTCGGTGGAGAACACCTGCTGGGCCGACACCTGCTGGGTCGGCTGGGGTTCCTCCAGATACTGTTTGGAACAGGAGGCCAGGATGAGGCCGAGTCCCAGTATGATTTTGATGGTCTTGTTCATCGGATCGGTTGATTAGAACGTCAGGTTGATACCGCCCGTCAGGGTCTTGAAAATGGACGAGGTGTTGCTGGTGGTCCCGTTGGGCAGGTTATTGGCGTTGGTGGTTTCGGGGTCGAGACCCTTTTTCGCGCCCGGCACCCAGGTCCAGTAGTTATCCGCCTGCACATACACCCTGAAATTCCGGACGAACCGCGCGGGCACTTTGACGTTGTAGCCCAGCGTCACGTTCCGCAGCCGGACGTAATCGCCCTTGAAGAGATAATTGGAAGACCGCTGTACGATGTCGGTATTGGTCGGGTCCAGGCGGGGTACGCCGGTTACATCCCCCGGTTTCTGCCAGCGGTTCAGCATGTCGGTATGAAGCTGGTAGCCGACCGCCGTAAACCCGTGCATGAGGCCGGTGTAATCGTAGTCGATGATCTTGTTCCCTCCGGCGAAGTTCAGCAGCAACGACAGATCGAAGCCCCGGTAGGTCAGCTTCGAGGTGAAACCGCCCAGCCATTTCGGAATGGCCGTTCCCTGGTAATAATCGGTCGCGTCGCCCTGAACTTTGGTGGTGGTGCGCTCACCGGTCGGGTTGCCGCTCGCGTCCAGTACGTCCTGATACCACATCGCGCTGCCGTCCTGCGGATCGACGCCCGCATACAGCGGAATATGAAACTCATAGACCGACTTGCCGACTTCCCGCTGGAACTCCCCGCTCTTGATTACACCCTGCGGCAGGGAGGTGAGCCGGTTTTTGACGGTGGTGAAGTTGATGCCGGTTTCCCAGGTCAGGTTCTTCCCGCGGATGTTGACGGTATTGACGGCCAGTTCGATGCCCGAATTGCGGAGGTCGCCGATATTTTCATCCACCGACGGAATGCCCGACGAGGGCACCAGAGGCCGCCCGAACAGCAGGTCGTAGGTATTTTTGACGTAATAATCCAGGTTGCCCCGGATGCGGTCCTGCAGGAAGCCAAAGTCGACGCCCACGTTCAGGGACGCCTGTTTTTCCCACGAAATCTGCGGATTGGCCAGATAGGTGAAGTAGACGCCGGAATTGGTCAGGTCGTTGTAACCGGTGCTGAACAGGCTCAGGTAGGGGAAGTAGTTGTCGGCAAGGATACCGCCGGCCTGGGTCAGCAGGCCGTTGTTCCCCAGGGTTCCGAAGCTGGCCCGCAGCTTGAGGAAACTCAGCGAGGTGATGGGTTTCACGAAGGCTTCCTCACTCAGCACCCACGAGGCCCCGACCGAGGGGAAGAAGCCCCAGCGCCGGCCGCCCTCCGGCGAGAACCGGCTCGACCCGTCCCGGCGAACCGTCGCTTCGAGGAACAGTTTATCCCGGTAGGAATACACCGCCCGGCCGAGGTAGCTGACGATGCGTTCGCGGTTGGTATAGCCGTTGGCAAATTCGGTCTGGGCGCCCGAACTGAGTTCCTTCAACCCGAAAAACGGAAAGCCGATCTTCTGCGAACTCATGGTTTCATACAGGAAATTATAGGCTTCGATGCTGCCCATCAGGTCGATGCTGTGCGGTCCGAACGCCTTCGTGTAGTTCACCATGTTGTTCCAGGTCCAGGAGGTGGTCAGGTCGTTCTGCCGGGTGACGCGACCGCCCACATTGGCCCCATTGCCCTGCCGGGGATTCTCATAGTCGAGCAGGGAATAGGAATACCGGTCGATGCCGAAGTTGGAGCGGAGCCGCAGGCCGGGCAGGGGCCGCACTTCCGCAAAACCGTTCAGGGAGGTGGTGAACCGCTCGCGACGGGCGTCGTTCAGATAGGTGGTCGCCACCAGGTTCGAGGGGGTCAGCACCGGGCGGTCCTGGTTAACCTGACGGTCAGGATTGGGATTCCCGAAGTCGTAGATCGGCTGGCCGTTGGCGTCGAGAACCAGGTTGCCCTTATCGTCGCGTTCGTACACCGGATAAATCGACGACATGGACCGCGTGTACTGTACGACGTTATCGAAGCTGGACCCGCCCTGGGTCGGAGCGTTCTGATCGGCATAGACGAACTGGGTCCGAAGGCCGACCTGGAGCCAGTCTTTCAGATCGGAGGTCAGGTTCATACGGGCCGAAATCCGCTCGAATTTGGAGGTGATGAGATACCCCTCCTGCCCCAGATAGGCCGTAGAGAGAAAATACCGGGTTTTGTCGTTTCCTCCGCCGACGCTTACCCCGACTTCCTTCCGGGCGGCATTCCGGTTGGTGAGTTCTTTGGTCCAGTCGGTATTCCAGAGCAGATTCGCACCCGAAACCAGCTTACCGTCCGCGCCGACCGGCTGGGCGATGCCGTAGGGGTTGTACCGAAATTCGGACACCAGATTCTCGGAAGCAAATTGCTCGGGCTGGGGAATACCGGCGTCCTGCGCCAGGTTGCGGATGGCCTCCCACCCCAGTTCGAACTGCTGCTGCGTATTCAGAAACGAATATTCCTTCACAGCCCGCGACGACACCCCGTAGCTCGAATAGACGCTGATCTCGGTGGTTCCCTTCCTGCCCATTTTGGTGGTGATGAGAATCACGCCGTTGGCGGCCCGGGACCCGTAGAGGGCCGCGGCCGAAGCGTCTTTCAGGACACTGATGTTGTCGATGTCACCCGGGTTGATGCTGTTGATGTTGCCCTGAAAGGGAATGCCGTCGACCACAATGAGCGGGTTGGAGGAGGCATTGATGGAGCCGACGCCCCGGATGCGGATGGCCGGGTTGTCGCCGGGCTGGCCGGAGCCGTTGACGACCAGTACGCCCGGGGCCGTTCCCTGAAGGGCCTGAACGGGCGATACCACCTGCTGCGCCCGGATCTGGTCCGCGTTGACGGCCGATACCGCACCGGTCAGCGCCCGCCGGGTCTGCTGCCCGTAGGCCACGACCACCACCTCCTGCAGCGAGCGGACATCGGCCGACAGGGAGACGTTGATGGTGCTGCGGTTCTGAACGGTAACTTCCTGGGGCATATATCCCACATAGGAGAAAACCAGCGTGGCGTTCGGCGGAACCGACAGGCGATAGGTGCCTTCAGGGTTGGTGGTAGTGCCGGTGCTCGTGCCTTTCACCACCACGCTGACGCCCGGCAGGTTGATGCCGTCCTCGGCAGCGGTGACTTTTCCCGTCACACTCACGTCCTGCGCCCAGGCCTGAACGGCCAATAACAGGACAACGGTAATGGATAGAATTGTTTTCATAGAACGGATTGGACATGGGGTAGAGAATCAGGTTGTAATTCCCCTGCTGGGATAGTTTACAAACAAATGTCCGAATCCGGGATGGGGGAATTCTACCCTTAAATGGGGGATTTTATCAGTCGGCGGGGACCACCCCCAACCGGTGCGCCGGTCCGCCCCCTCCTTGGTAAGGAGGGGCGGCTACGCAGGGTTTGAATCTGGCAGCGCCCTCCCCCTCCTTACCAAGGAGGGGGTCGGGGGGTGGTTCAGATCAGCCGGTCCTTGATGGCCTTTTCGATGGCCTCGGCTTTGGAGTGGACTTCGAGTTTCCAGTAAATATTCTTGATATGCGTCCGGATGGTTTCCTTGTCGACAAATAACTGCTCGGCGATGGTGGTGTAGCTTTTCCCTTTCGAGAGGAGTTCGAGCACTTCGGTTTCGCGGGCCGTGAGGGGCGAGTTGCGGTTCTTCTGGAACGAGGCCACCACCATGCGGGCGATGTTGGTACTCATCGGCGCCCCCCCTTCCTGAATATCCCGGATGGCTTCCAGCAGGCGGGTGGGCTGCATGTTCTTGGTCAGGTAGCCCCCCGCTCCGGCGCATAACGCCTTGAAAACCAGCTCGTCATTTTCATAGACGGTGACCACGATGATATTGGTCTTGGGACGGAGCTTCTTGATTCGGGCGATGCCTTCGATGCCGTTCATGCCGGGCAGTTCGATGTCCATCAGAACGACGTCGGGGGCGTCCGTATGAATGTTCTTGATGGCATCTTCGCAGCGGTAGTACGTGTTGACGATCTTGAAGCCGTACGTACTGTTAATGAGCAGGGCAAAACCGTCGCGGATCAGGTTATCATCCTCGACGATGCAGATGCGGATGGTCTGCGGACTTCGTAACGGTTGAGTTACGTTCATGAGTGTGTTCATTAGAGTTTGCAGTAGGAAAATAAAGGGATTTGTCAAAAAACGGCCCCGTTTTTACACCAACGGAACGATTGACTTTACGAAAGGGAGGTTGATGAAGCGGCAGATCGCCGGAGACTTCGTCCCGGTTCTCTGGTAATAGACACCCCCAATCCGGGGGACGTTGCGTTTAGACTTTCAATTTTTTTCAAATTCCTTCTCACCCGGTTCACCCAGGTTGCGGGATGTCCATCCGGAAGGTGATGGTCGTGCCCTCCATCCGTTCCGAGGTGATCTCCACCCGGCCGCCGATCTTCTCGGCCCGGCTCTGGATGTTGTGCAGGCCGTTGCCCATCGACGACTTTCCGTTCGGCTGAATGCCGATTCCGTTGTCCTTCAACTGCACCTCGATCCGCCGGTTCAGCATCGCGAAGGTAATCCGGGCCTCGGTAGCGTGGGAGTGCTTGAGCGTATTGCTCATGGCCTCCTTGAACAGGAAGATCAGGTGGCGGCTCGTCCCGACGGGCAGTACGGCCTTCCGGAGGTCGTCGGTGATGCCCAGCGCCTGAAAGGTAATCCGGGTCCGGTCGAAGACGTCGTCGCCGAAATCCTTCAGCCGGATGGCAATTTCCAGAAAGTTGTCATGTTCGGGATTGATGGCCCAGATAAAGTCCTTCGTTCCCTGATACAGCCGGTTGCTGTTGTCGCTGATTTTGGTCAGCAGGGGGGCGATCTCCTCCCCGTGGCCGTTCAGCTTGCTCTTGATGATCTCGGTCAGCATCGAAATGCGGGTGATCGTGTTTCCGAACTCGTCGTGCAGGTCCTGTGCGGCCATTTTCCGGACCCGCTCGTTCTCCGCCAGGGTCACGCGCTCCAGTTCCAGCAGATGCAGGACCCGTTTTTTAACCCGGTAGTTGTAATAGACCCGCGAACCGACCATGACCACGGCCAGCACCAGCACCAGGAACCACCACGTCTGCCAGAACGGCGGCAGCACCCGGATCGGAATCTGCAGGCCCGCCTTCGGGCCGTTCACGCGGTCGCTCCAGACGCCGTCGCTGTTGGAGCCCCTCACCTTCAGGATATACGTTCCGGGTTTCAGGTTCGTGAAGCTCACATACCGGCGGGTACCGCTATAGACCCAGTCGTCGTGGAAGCCTTCGAGCATGTAGGCGTACTGGTTTTTCTGCGGGTTGGTAAAATCGAGGGAGGCAAACGAGAAGGAGAAGAAATTCTCGCCCGGCCGAATCTCGATCTCCGCATTCTGGGCCAGCAGGCTGTCGATGTTGACCGGCTTCTCGAATTTCTGAAAGGAGGTCAGCACCGTCCGGGGCAGATGGCGGTTGCGGGTCATCCGGAGCGGGTTGAAGCTGATCAGGGAGCCGATACCGCCGAAAAACATCTCTCCGTCGCGGCTCTGGTGGTAGGAGTTCATGTTGAACTCATTGATGGTCAGGCCGTCGTTGGCGTCGAAATTCTCGAACCGTTCCGTGGCCGGATCGAAGCACGAAAGACCCAGGTTGGTACTCATCCAGATGCGGCCCCGGGCGTCTTCGAGCGCCCCGTAGACCAGCCCGTTGGGCAGGCCGTCGCGCTCGGTATAATGGATGAACTTCTCTTTCCCGTCGCGGCCGTATACCATCTTGCTGAAACCCTTGTTGCTGCACACCCAGAACTGGTCGCGGCTGTCGCGCAGGAAGCCGAGCACCTGTTCCCCGATCAGGCTGTTGGGGTCTTTGGGATTATTTTCGTAGTGGGTGATCCGGCCGGTTTTCGGATTGATCTTGTTCAGGCCGAAACCCGTTCCGACCCAGAGCATCCCGTTCCGGTCTTCCTGAACGGCATAGACCACGAAGGCCCGCAGGCTGTTGGGTTCTTTCGGATCGTAGCGGTAGGTGGTCACTGCGCCGGTGCGGGCATCGATCCTTCGGAGGCTCGAATACCCGCCTACCCAGAGGTTATCCCGGCTGTCTTCGTAGAGGCTCAGGACGCCGTCCCCCTGATCATCCGTTCCGGCGGACATTTCCTTGCCCGACCCGGCCAGCACTTTCACGAAATGATTCTTTTCCCGGTCGAAACGGAACAGGCCGGCGGGGTTTCCGACCCAGAGCCGGCCCTTGCGGTCTTCCCGGATCGACTCGATCTTATCGCTTCCGATGCTGTTCGGGTTGGCGGGGTCGGCCCGGTACCGCTCCACCTGCATCGTCAGCCGGTCGATCTTCAGCAGGCCCTCGTGGGTGCCGACCCAGAGTTTTCCGGAGTGGTCCGTACAAAGGGCCCAGACCAGGTTGGCCGCCGACGATTGCTGCCGGTTGGTGATGATCGGCCACTGCCGGAACGTGTTCTTCGACCGGCTGTAGAGCTGCACGCCCGAATCGTGGGTGCCGATCCAGAGCACGTCCTCGTTGGGAGACGGTCCTTCGTAGATGGTGTTGATGTACCCGGTTTTCAGTCCTTTCCGGCCGAAGGGGTCCTCCCGGATGGAATCTTCATACCGGAGGTGCTGGTCGCTGATGATCCAGAACCGGCAGATGCCGCTTTTCTGGGTGCTGACCCACAGGATGTTGTTACGGTCGGCGTGAAGAGAGGTGATGACGTTGTCGCCGGTCTGGGCCGTGATTTCCCCCAGGATTTCCGACTGAACGAGTTTCGGATTGATCCGCGCCACCCCGTTGGTAGTGCCGACCCAGAGCGTTCCGTACCGGTCGACGGCCAGCGTTTTGACCCAGGAGGCAGGAAGCTGGTATTTCCGTTTTTCGGTACAGGCCACGATCGACAGCGGTTGGGTCGGTGCGGCTCCGGGCCGGGCCATCGGCAGTTCGGCCAGCCCGCCCCCCGTTCCGATCCAGAGGGTTCCGTTCGCATCGGGCAGCAGGGTCGTGACCACCTGAGAAGCCCGGTCGTCCGCGTTGCCCAGGCTGTAATGCTGTACCTGGTAGGAACCGTTCTTCCGGAAGACGAGCCGTTTCAGCCCCCAGCTCGTGCCGACCCACAGGGTTCCGAACCGGTCGGCTTTGACGGCATTGATGGTGGTGAGGTTAAACCGCCGGCGTTTGGGCTCGAGCAGGTCCCAGTACCGCTGAAACCGCCCGGTGAGGGGGTCATACCGATTGAGTCCGTTGATGGTGCCGACCCAGATGTGGCCCCGGGCGTCCTCACAGAGAGAAAGAATATGATCCTGGGAGAGCGTCGTGCTGTCGAAGGGATTGTGTTTATAGTGGGTGATCTGGTAGCCGTCGTAGCGGTTGAGGCCGTCCTGCGTACCGAACCATACATACCCCCGGCTGTCTTTCAGAATGCAGAATACCTCGCTCTGGGAGAGGCCGTTGTCGACCGAAAGCTGATCCAGAAACCGGGAAGCGGAGCCGTGCCTGTACCAGGAGCTGCCTTTGGGCAGGTTCTGAACGGACTGACCCAGGCCCGCCGTCCGGAGGCTGAAAAGAATCAGTATGCCCAGTAGAGACCTCATCCAGTCTGGGGGATACATATCCCCATTTTTACAAAAATACGACGTTCCGGCGGCTTAATAAATCCCCCAATCTGGGGTAATTCGATCGCGAATTCCGGCACTAACTTTGTTCAAACATGTACATTTAGTTTAGGTTAAGAAAGCAGTAAAAGTAGCCTTGCGTCGACCAGGGCTATTTTTATTTTACCGCCCCCGCCGGAGGTTGTCGCAGATCACCGCCGTGGCGATCCCGACGTTCAGCGACTCGGCCTCTCCATATCTCGGAATAGTGATGCGCCGGCCCACGAACCGCTCCACCTCCGGCCCGATCCCGTTCGATTCGTTGCCCATCACGATGTACCCGGTTGTACCGAAGTCGGTGGTATGAACGCTGCCGCCGGTCAGAAACGCCCCGAACACCCGGGCGCCGTCCAGCCCGCCCAGATACTCCGCCAGGTCGCAGTAATACCAGGCGACGCGCGTAAAACTCCCCTTGCTGGCCGAAATGACCTTGGGATTGTAGACGTCGGCCGTCGAGGAAGAACAGATCAGTTTGCGGATGCCGTACCAGTCGGCGATCCGGAGGATGGTGCCGAGATTCCCGGGATCGCGGATGTCGTCCAGCACCAGCACAAATTCTTCGTTATCAGCGACTAAAACCCGGTTTTCCTTCGTTCCGGCTACAGCGAGGCAGCTGTCGTTGGTAGTCAGCGAACCGGCGCGGCCCAGTTCGTCGGGCGTCACCATTTCCAGCCGTACCCGTTGCTTATCCAGCAGCGGGGCATTTTCTTTGTAGAATGACTCGGTACTGAGAAGCACCTCGACCCGGTAATCAGACGTCAGCAGTTCGAGCACACTTTTGGCCCCTTCGACCAGAAAAGCGCCGTGTTCCTGCCGGTACTTTTTATGGTGTAACGACTGAATATACTTACTTAGTGATTTGGAAAGCATGAAGAATATTTTTTGGTTTCTCGGACTCGTGCTGTTCCTCTCGGCCTGCGTAAGTTCGGAAAAGTTACAGAAAAACCAGTATCTGCTCTACGGCCAGACCATCCGGGGGAACAAGGCCATTCCGAGCGGAGATCTGGAGGATCTGATTCCCCAGAAACCGAACCGGAGGCTGCTCCGGCTGCCCATCACCCCGGCCCTCTGGTTCTATCAGATCGGGTCGCGAAATTACAACCGCGAGGCCGTGCAGGCCGAACTCAACGCCAAACTCCAGGAATATGAAGCCCTGACGGCCCGCAACGACTCGACCAACGCCTTTAAAAAAGAAGTGAAGCGCATGAACCGGCAGATCACCCGACTGCGCCGGAAGGCCGAAGAAGGCAACTGGGTGATGCGCGTCCTGGGCGAACCCCCGGCCTACTTCGTGGAAGCCGACGCAAAGGAGAACGCCGAAAAAATGCAGCGGTACCTGTTCAACAAAGGGTTCTTTCTCGGGAAAGCCGGCTATTCCATCGACAGCAGCACGACGCTCGGACGGCGGGTGCGGGTGACCTATACCATCACGGAAAACATTCCTTTCCACCTTCGCAACATCACCTACCAGATCGGCGACCCCCGCGTGGATACGCTCGTCCGGAAAACCCTGAACCGCTCGGTGCTTAAAACCGGCGAACGGTACGACGCCGACAAGATCAACAACGAACGGGTGCGGATCGAGGAACTGATGCGGAACAACGGCTACTACGGCTTCACCCGCCAATACATTCCCCTGCCCCTCGACGTGGATTCGACGGCCTCCTTCGGTCCCGATTCGACCTATCGGAACCTGGATATGTGGCTCCGGATCGCCAACCCGCCCGGCCAGTCCGGACACCCGCTGTATACCATCGGGGAGGTGGAAGTCCGCGTGGCCCGGACCGAAGACCGCGCCTTTGTCGATACGGTGATGTACAACGGTTTACGGTTCCAGCTGGGGCGGCAGCCGTACTCGATGCGCCTGCTCGACAGCCGGATTTTCCTGCGGCCCGACAGCCTCTACCGCATCCGGAATTTCCAGGATACCCAGCGGCAGCTATATCTGCTTAACCAGTTCCGTTTCGCCAACATCAACTTTACCGACACCACCGGCCGCCGGCTCCGAACCCGCATCAACCTGGTTCCCATCGACAAGTACGAGGTCTCGGCCGAGGGCGGTCTTTTCGTGCTGTATCAGGGCCAGGGCGGGTATCCCGGTCCGTTTACCAATTTCACGTTCCGGGTTCATAATATTTTCGGCGGCCTCGGCACGTTCGAAACCGCCCTGCGGTATGGTTTCGAAGCCCAGACCGGCTTCACCAGCAACTCCCGCGTCTATCTGGCGCAGGAGTTCGGGCTGAACTCGTCGGTGATCTTCCCGCATATCCTGTTTCCGGGAAAAATCCGGTTCAAATTCAACCGGCTCAGCCCCCGGACGCAGATCAGCGTCGGCTACAACTTCACGGACCGCCCGGATTACCGCCGTCGGAATTTTCGCTCCGGCGTCTCCTACAACTGGTTGAAGAACACCAACCAGTATGCCTTCACGATCGCCGACATCAACTTCCTGAGGGCCAGCATCAAAGACAGGGAGTTCGAGCGGTTTCTGAATGAGCAGGATTCGCTGGGCAATACCATCCGGAACAGTTTCCGGAACGCCTTCGCGTCCAACATCGGATTTTCCTACACCTACAACACGAGCGTGCTGGGGCAGAACCGCCGGGCCAACTTCCTGCGCGTAGCGGTCGAGTCGGGCGGAACGACGCTGAATTTTTTCAGGGAGGAGAATTTGAAGAAGTTTTTCAACTCCGATTCCCCGAACGGCCTTCAGTTCTATAAATACCTGCGGGCCAACGTCGACTACCGGCATTATATTCCCCTGCGGGCCAATTCCACCCTGGCCTTTCGGGTAAACACCGGGCTGGTGATCGGCTACGGACCCAACAAGACCGCCCCTTACGAAAAGCTGTTCTTCGCGGGCGGGAGCAACAGCATCCGGGCCTGGCTCCCCCGCCGGCTCGGCCCCGGGGCCTCCCTCCCGCTGACCAATCCCGAAGACATCAAAGTGCCTGTTTTCAATCCTAACCGGCCCGGCCAGTTCCTCTACCGGTTCGAGCAGCCCGGCGACATTCTGCTGGAAGCCTCCGCCGAGCTGCGCGGGCGGCTTTTCCACCTGGGCGGGGACATCAACGGAGCGGTGTTCGTGGATGCGGGCAACGTCTGGGCGCTGCGGAACAACGTGAACCGGATCAACGAAAATTTTGCCTTCAACACCTTTGCCGGCCAGATCGCCGTGGGAGCCGGGGTCGGGCTGCGCATCGACTTTTCGTTCTTCATCATCCGCTTCGACGGGGCGGTGAAGGTCTACGACCCGGCCCGGCGGTATTTAAAGGTCGGCAACGACGGCAGCGCCGAGTATGTCGACGAGCGGTTTTTTCTGCCGCAGTTCCGGTTCGACAAGATGTTTCGGGGACCGAATCCGCTGGTCATCAACTTCGGCATCGGGTATCCTTTCTGAGGCTTAGGCAAATTCAGGCCGGTCAAAACCTGACAAACTGTCACCATTTCCTCAAATCTTCGTACCTTTGGGGCAAATTTCGAATCACAACGGTTGACCAGAAGGAACCGGAGCGCCGAATCACGGAGCCGTTCCTGATCCTCCGGTCGTATCTTTTATGGAACGCATTACCGAAACACTCACCATACTGACTGAAGCGGACAAGGAAGCCGGCGATCTTCCCAAAGTATCGGAAGACGAGCTGGCCGTGGGCAAAAAGCGGCTTTATATCGAAAGCTATGGCTGCCAGATGAACTATTCCGACAGCGAGATCGTGGCCGCCGTCATGCGCAACGCGGGTTTCGCCACCACCTCCACCGCCGAAGAAGCCGACGTCATCTTCCTGAATACCTGCGCCATCCGTGACAATGCGGAGCAGAAAGTCCGGAACCGGCTCAAGCAGCTCAACGGTCTCAAAAAACGCCGGCCCGAACTCCTCGTCGGGATGCTGGGCTGTATGGCCGAGCGCCTGAAGGCCAAACTGCTCGAAGAAGAAAAGATCGTGGACATCGTGGCCGGGCCGGACGCCTACCGCGACATTCCGAAACTGGTGGAGGAGGCCGAATCGGGCCAGAAGGCGGTGAACGTCTTTCTGTCGCGGGAGGAAACCTACGCCGACATCTCCCCTATCCGGTTGAATTCCAACGGTGTCACGGCGTTCATTTCTATCATGCGGGGCTGCGACAACATGTGCAGTTTCTGCGTCGTCCCCTATACCCGGGGCCGGGAGCGCAGCCGCGATCCGCATTCCATCGTCCGGGAAGCCCGTGACCTGTTCGAAGCCGGTTATCGCGAGGTGACGCTGCTCGGTCAGAACGTCGACAGTTATAAATGGACGCCCGAAGGCTCTACCGAAACCGTGACCTTCGCCCAATTGCTGGAAAGCGTCGCCCGGGTCAGCCCCGATCTGCGCATCCGCTTCTCGACCTCCCACCCGAAGGACATCACCGACGAGGTGCTGTACACGATGGCGAAGTTCGACAACATCTGCAAATACATCCATCTGCCGGCCCAGAGCGGCAACAGCCGGATTCTGAAGCTTATGAACCGGACCTACGACCGGGAATGGTATCTACGGAAAATCGACCGCATCCGGGCCGTCCTGGGCGACGACTGCGGCATTTCGCACGACATGATCGCCGGTTTCTGCTCCGAAACCGAGGAAGAACATCAGGATACGCTGTCGCTGATGGAATACGCCCGCTACGACTACGGTTATATGTTTGCCTATTCGGAGCGCCCCGGCACCCCGGCAGCCAAAAAATACGCGGACGACATCCCGTACGACGTGAAACTCCGGCGGCTGAACGAGATCATCGCCCTTCAGCAGCGGCTTTCGCTCGAACGCAACCGGCGGCACATCGGCAAGGTCCACCGGGTGCTGATCGAGGGCACTTCCAAACGCTCCGAAGACTTTCTCTGCGGCCGCAACGACCAGAACAAAATGGTGGTTTTCCCGAAAGGACGCTATGCCAAGGGCGACTACGTCAACGTCCTGGTCACCGACTGCACGGCGGCCACGCTGCTGGGAGAAACGGTGGAAAGTTGAGGAGTTTGGGGATTGGGGGGTTTTGGAGTTGGGATGGTTGGAGAAGGGATGATCGAGGGGTTGGTGTTGGTCTTCTTTTGGGGTGACCCGGTTTTTTACTTATGAATTTACAGGAAATCCAGTCCGTCAAGCAGCGGTTCGGCATCATCGGCAACGCACCGTCTCTGAATTACGCCATCAACGTGGCGATTCAGGTGGCGGCAACGGACCTGACCGTGCTGATCACGGGCGAAAGCGGAAGCGGAAAAGAATCGTTTTCCAAGATCATCCATAGCCTGAGCAGCCGCAAACACGGCCAGTTCATCGCTATCAACTGCGGGGCCATTCCGGAAGGAACCATCGATTCCGAACTGTTCGGGCATGAAAAAGGCTCCTTCACGGGGGCCGTCGACCAGCGGAAGGGCTATTTTGAAACCACCAACGGCGGCACCATCTTCCTGGACGAAATCGGCGAAATGCCGATGGGCACCCAGGCCCGGCTGCTGCGCGTTCTGGAAAACGGGGAGTTTATCCGCGTAGGCTCGTCGAAGGTGATGAAAACCGACGTGCGGGTAGTGGCCGCCACCAACGTTAACCTGCTGGCTGCGGTCGAAAACGGGAAATTCCGCGAAGACCTTTACTACCGCCTGAATACCGTCCCGATCTTCGTTCCGCCCCTGCGCGACCGGGGAGACGACATCGAGCTGCTGTTCCGGAAGTTCACCACCGACTTTGCCGAACGCTACCGCATCAAACCCATTCAGCTTTCGGAAGCCGCCAAACTCCTGCTGCTCCGTTATCCGTTTCCGGGCAACATCCGGCAGCTGAAAAACATTGCCGAACAGATTTCCATCCTGGAATCCGAAATCGGCAAGGTCATCGAGGCCGAAGCCCTGGCAAAATACCTGCCTCCGGTTTCCTCCCGCCAGCCGCAGCCGCCCATGGTTCTGCCCGGGGCCGCCACCGACGGCGGTTCCATCTCCGAGCGCGAACTGCTCTACAAGGTGCTGTTCGATATGCGTCGGGATATGAACGACCTCAAACGGCTCGTGCTGGATATGCTGAAGAATGAACAGAACGGCCGCGAAATCCTGAACAACCACAAGGAACTGTTCGATACCCTCCAGCCCGCCGACCTGACGCCCGAGCCGGAGCCGAGCGTGGCCCGGCTGCTGCCGGCCGGCAACGTGATCGACATCGACGGCTATGAGAGTGAAGACAACGGCACCGACGTCACCGTGGAGGACATTACCCACGAAACCGAGGAGGACGACTCGCTCTCCCTCGAGAAGCAGGAGAAAGAAATGATCGTCAAGGCCTTGCTGCGCAATAACAACAAACGAAAATACGCGGCTCAGGCACTCGGCATTTCCGAGCGGACGTTATATCGAAAAATCAAGCAGTATCAGATCGATGAAGAGTAAGCTGTTTTTGGGACTCTTTTTTTGCCTGCTTTCCCAGGCCTGCGGAAAATATTCGTTCACCGGAACGACCCTCGACCCGACCATCAAAACCATCACGGTCAACACCTTCACGACCTCGGCGGCCGGCGGCCCGGCCAACCTGCCGCTCCAGTTTACCGAGAAGCTGAAGGAATATTACCAGCGGTATACGGACCTGAAGGTGGTGCAGAGCAACGGCGACATTGTACTGGAAGGGTCCATCACGGGGTATGACGTGCTGCCCGTGTCCGCAACGGCCTCCGATCAGGCAGCCCAGAACCGGCTTCAGCTGACGGTGCAGGTCCGGTTCGCCAACAACAAGGACGAAGCGAAGAACTTCGACCAGACGTTTTCGTTCTATCAGGACTTTCCGCAGAACCAGACCCTCAGCCAGGCCGAGAGCCGCATTCTGCCCCGCATTCAGGACCAGCTCGTGCTGGACATTTTCAATAAAACGGCCGCCGACTGGTAAATCATAACTTTTTTTCTCCGTCGGCTCATCGGGCCGGTTGAAAATCACTAACTTCGGGTTCGGCGACACCCTTTCTGCGAGCAGACCCAATGAATTCTCTGGATAAAGAAACCTTTTCGTTCTGGGTGACCCACCCGGAAGAACTGATTCCTACTGATTATCAGCAGTTACAGGAGGCCATCGGCCAGTATCCCTACTGCCAGTCGCTGTATACTCTGGCGGCCAAGGCCGCTTCGGTTCATCAGAAGGGGCATGCCATCGACCAGGTCCGGCAGGCGGCTGCCTTTGCCCTGAGCCGCAATGCCCTCCGCAAACTCATCGAGAACGAGTTCCAGTGGTCGGAGAACCTGCTCAGCCGGTTGAATGAACTGTCACTGAAGCACGTTCCGATTCCGGACGATTACAAAAAGGAAAGCTACGAACTGTTCAAACGGAAAGCCGATCAGAATCATAGTTTCCCGTCGATTCCTCTCTTTGACTTTGCCCGCTCCGGCGGCTTCGATACGCAGTCCTTCGATGAATGGTCGGCCAGGACGGCTACGAAAGAGCCGGAGGGCCCGGCATCCCCTGAACCGGAAGATCGGTCCATCGTCGACGACCTCGCGCTGGCCGAAACGGTATTGCAGTCCGACCTGAAGCCGGCGGTGACGGAGGCAGTTCCGGCAGCGGCCGAGCCGGCCGTCGATCCGGGGCGTCAGCGCCAGATGGAGCTGATCGACGAGTTCATCAAACGGGAACCGATGATCCAGCGGCCGCGCATCACTCCCAATGAGGTGGCCGAACAGGAAGACCTGACCCGCCGGGCCCCGGCCAACCCCGGCAACGTTCCGGTGACCGAAGCCTTCGCCCGCATTCTGATCCGCCAGGGCAAACTCGACCGCGCCATCGACATTTACCAGAAGTTAATGGTGAAAAATCCGGAAAAAAAGGTTTATTTTGCAGACAAAATCGACGAACTGAAAGAGCAGCAGCAACCGTAACTGCCTTCGTTCGAAACCAAAAGACATTTACCTACTAATCGCCGTCGCGACCTGTTTATGTTAACTGTATTCATTGTCCTGATTTGCATTATTACCGTACTGCTGATCCTGGTAGTACTGATTCAGAATTCCAAAGGCGGTGGACTTTCCGGCGAATTCGGCGGAATCGGTTCCAACCAGCTGATGGGCGTCAAGAAAACGACCGACCTGCTTGAGCAGATCACCTGGGGCCTCGCCATTGGCATCATGGTGCTGACCCTCGCTTCCTACGTCCTTGTCGACCGCAGCGGTACGGGGGCCACCATCAACAGCGCCAACGTCGACGCGGCCGCTTCCAAAACCGTTCCGGGTGCCGGTCTTCAGGCTCCGGCACAGCGTCCGGCCGCCGGCGCGCAGCAGACCCCGGCCGCAGCACCGAAGGCCGACTCCGCAGCGAAATAAGTTCAGCTACCCCCATAAAAAGCCCTTCCGGTCGAAAATCGGAAGGGCTTTTATCTTTTAAAGAGTTTTTTCGACCCAAAAATATGAACAGGCTTGCCGGTTTCGTTGTAATTGCAAGATTTGCACACTGAATCCCGGTTCAAGTTAATGAGAAAAAGTGCTGCTACCCCGATTGCCGTAGCCTGTTTCGTTTTTGCTGCTTCCTGCCATCGTCCCATTGCCCGCTACCAGCCGATACCCGTCGAACGGTTTACTTCGGTAACACCGGCAACTACGCAACGGCCCGCCGTGGATCCCGTTCCGGAACCGGAGCCGCCGGTTGTTCCGCTCGGGGAGCCGGTCCGTAAAGGCGCTTCCGGGCCGGAAGCGCTTGCTTCAACTGCCGGGCGGCCCCGCACGAATCCGTCGCAGCAGGTTCGGCAGCATCTTCACCGGGTTACGGGCCTGCTGCGGACGCCCTCCTCCCCGACCGCTCCGGAAAGCCGGGCCTCGGAGAGCCGGGCTTCGGAACAACCGCGTCCCAAACCCAAAACCGGGCAGAAAAAGACGCTGCGGGAAATTCTGGGCCTGAAACCGCGCAAAAAGCTGAACTGGTGGCAGCGCATTCCCTGGCAGCTGAAAGCCGCCATCCCGGTGATTGCGGTGGCGCTGGTATTCGCCATTTTCAAGATTGCCATTCTGGCCATTATCTTCGGCCTCCTGGGCGCCTTCCTGCTCATCCGCGGGCTGAAAAAGAGCTTCAGGGTTCGCCGGCCGTGGTTCTAAGCCGGCCGGCTTAGTCCATCTGCGTCGGGAGCCGCTCGCGCTCAGCGGTTTTCCGGTGGATGCGGTACAGGACCGAGATGACGGCGTTGTTTTTTCCCCCGGTTCGGATCGGAGCGAAATCATACTGGTACAGCCATCCGGCCTGGAGCGTAACGCTGCGGCTCAGCTGGTAGCCAAGCCCGGCGTACAGGCGATTCCGTTCGAAATGGGGCGATTTCGGGTTTAGAAACAGTTCGTCGTAAATGGAGAGGAACGCAGTTTTGGTCTGAATGGCATCGGCGTTCAGCGGAATCAGCAGGTTGAGCCGGTATCGGACGCGGTTCCTGAACCGGCCGAAAATCGCCTGCTGTTCGGGTGTCGACTCCCCGTACCAGCGCTGCTCGACCCGGTACCGGTGCTCAAACTTGAGCCGGTCCAGATACTGGCTGAGGGTGAGCTGCTCCCACAGGCGTGTTTCGAGCGCCTGAGGCCCCAGGTCCAGTTCCCGGTAGTTATAGCTATGATACCGGCCCGCCCCGATCAGGGCCGAGAAGTTCGGGCCGAGGTCGTAGCTGACCCCGCCTTTTACTTCGTAGTAATTGAACTCATCGAAAAGCGCGCGGCTGCGGGCCTGGACCTCCAGAAAACCACCCCAGCCGTGTTCGGTGGCCGGAAGCTGTAAAGTACTTATGAACCAGCTCCCCCAGGGATTCGACTGCGCGAAAGCTCCGGCGTTCAGCAACAACAGCAGAAAGACGCCCCTCCGTAAACTACGAATGCACATGGAAGGGCCGGAAACCGGACGGTAATACCGGAAAGAATTCATCAAACAAGCGATTGGTGTCGTCAATTCCTGCAAAAGTAATAAACTCCCGGCACCCGGACGCCTGCCGTCCGGTATTGACCACAACCAATTTTTTGTTCGCCGTTCTTTCCGGTATCTAATTATTTGATAAACCGGACCGTCAGCGGGTACCGGTAATATTCCCCGTTATTGGCCTTGACACCCGCCAGAATGAGCAGCACCAGACTCGTCAGGGCCAGCACGATCAGCAGGGGAATCCCAATCAGCAGGAAAATCAGGAAAAATCCGATCACATAGGCGATGGAGACGGTAATCTGAAAATTGAGCGACTCCTTACCGTGGTAATCCACGTAGGCCGACTTGTCCTTGTTGATCTGCCAGACGATCAGCGGCCCGATGATGTTTCCAAACGGAATGATAAAACCGGCGAGCGCACTCAGGTGTGCCAGCAGGCCCCACATCCGTTCGTCGGCGGGGCTTAGCTGGCTGGTGGTGGGCGGAGGAGTCGGGTTGCCGTAGGGTTGATTTTCCATGATGGAGGGAATGGTTTTGATCGACCCAAATACGGATAAAGAATTGATTTTTACAACCTTTAACCCGCCGTACCCATTTGCCGCAGCATCGCGGCCTCGTCGGTCAGACGCCAGTGTTCGGCGATCCGGCCGTCACGCACGGCCTCGATGTTCATCTGACTGACCTCGATTCTTCGGCCGGTGGGCGCGATTCCGAAAAAATCGCCGGTCTGGGTGCCGCTCATCACCACCCGGGCCACCACCCGGTCTTCGGTCACGATCAGGTCCTCGATCCGGTAGTTCAGGTCGGGAAAGGCGTTTCGGATGGCCTGAACGATGGGCTTCAGCCCTTCCGGGCCGGGCTGGGGGTTCGGTATGCTGGAGGAGTGGTTCCGGTAGTCGGGGGTGAGCAGGTCGTCGAGCCGGTCGAGCCGGCCCTCATTCCATACCTCCTGAAAATAAGCTTCGATGAGCCGGCGATTGTGCGCCAGGATGTCGGTTCTGCGTTCCATAGTCATGATTTGGAAAAAAGGTTGAACAGGGCCGCAAGTTGGCACACCGCAGCCGGCGGTGCATTCACCTGAGTTAATAAATCACCGGACCATGATCCGTTTGCGGATGCGGCTGAGCGACGGAGGGCGCACCCCGACGTAGGAAGCGATCAGATATTGCGGGAGCCGCTGCGCCAGGTCCGGAAACTGGCCGAGAAATTTGAGATACCGTTCCTCCGGCGAATCGGTATACTGGGAGGCCAGCTGGCCGATGCCCCGGATATAGACCTCTTCCATCAGCAGCCGGCCCAGTTTCTCCCCTTCCCGGAGTTGCCGGTAAAGGCGTTGCAGGTCGTCAAACGGGATCAGCAGCAGCCGGGTCGGCTCCAGCGCCTGGATGGTTTTATTCGATGGAATTTTTTGCAGGAAGCTGACGTAATTGCAGACAAAATCACCCTCGCGGCCGAAATTGTAGGTGATCTCCTCGCCGTCGCGGGAATAATAATACCGGACCAGGCCCTGCTGAAGAAAGGCGAAATACCGGCAGGTTTCGCCTTCCCGCAGCAGATAGTCATCCTTTTCCAGAAATTTTTCGCGGAACCGATCCAGGAGGATCTGCTCTTCCGACGGTTCCACCTGAATATAGGTTCGAATCGTCCGGATCAGATCGGAATCCATAACTTCACGGCTTAATTACACGTATGAAACCTGTCATCACCATCGAATACTGCCCCCGCTGCGGCTGGCTGCTGCGCTCCGCCTGGATGGCGCAGGAACTGCTCACCACTTTCACGGAAGACGTCGGGGGCGTGCTGCTAAAACCGGCCGAACTGAGCGGCCGGTTTTCGGTCAGCATCGACGGCCGGAACCTCTTCGACCAGAAAGAAGCCGGACGGTTTCCGGAAATCAAGGAGTTGAAACAGCTGGTGCGCGACGTCGTCAACCCGGACAAATCGCTGGGGCATTCTGATCACCGGTAGCCGAAGCCGGGATCAACCCAGCTCCACGACCCAGTCGTCCTGTTCGACCACAGTACCTTCCTTCAGCAGCAGCTGCTTGACGGTGCCTTCTTTCGGAGCGGCCACGATGCTTTCCATCTTCATGGCCTCGATGACGAACAGCGGCTGGTTCTTCCGGACCGCATCGCCCGCTTGCACCAGGATCCGGGTCAGACGGCCCTGCAGCGGTGCACCGACGTCTCCTTCCTTCGAAATTTTGGCGTGCTGCGGCCGGTCGACCTTCTGCGATTTGTCGCGCACCTGCACCTGCCGGCTCTGGCCGTTCAGTTCAAAAGTGACGGTCCGCATGCCCTGGTCGTCGGCTTCCGACACGAACAGCAGCCGCACCAGAATGTTCTTGCCTTCGTCGATCCCGATCAGGATTTCCTCATTCGGTTTGAGCCCGTAGAGAAAGGCCGGAGTCGGGATGATGCTGACGTCGCCGTGCTGTTCGATGGCCTTGTAATATTCCTCGTATACCTTCGGGTACATCTGGTACGAGAGGTAGTCCAGAAACCCGTCGTTCTGCGGAAACTTCTCTTCAAATTTCCTGAAATCCTCCTCGAAGTCGATCGGTTTCAGGTTTTCGTTGGGGCGGCCGGTAAGCGGCTGTTCGCCTTTCAGCACGATCTCCTGCAACTCCTTCGGGAAGCCGCCGTGCGGCTGGCCGAGTTCACCCCGGAAAAAGCCCTTGACCGATTCGGGGAACGAGAGCGAGGCCCCTTTGGTGAGAATGTCTTCGGCCGTCAGGTTGTTGGAGGTCATGAAAAGGGCCATATCCCCCACCACTTTCGAAGAGGGCGTCACCTTGACGATGTCGCCGAACATGGTATTAACGACGCTGTAATTCTTCTTCAGCAGCTCGAATTTGTCGCCCAGGCCAAGCGCGATGGACTGCGGCTTCAGGTTGGAATACTGCCCTCCGGGAATCTCGTTTTCGTACACCTCGGCGCTGCCGGCCTTCATGCCCGATTCGAACGGATAATACCACTCCCGGACGTCTTCCCAGTAGTTCGAATAAGCATTGAGGGATTCCAGGTCGATCGCCCCTTCGCGCTCGTGCCCTTTCAGCATGGCCGCCACCGAGTTGAAGTTCGGCTGGGAGGTCAGGCCCGACAGGGCGCCCAGGGCGCAGTCGATGATGTCGACGCCCGCGTCGACGGCCTTCAGGTAGGTGGCCGCCTGGATGGAGGCCGTATCGTGGGTGTGCAGGTGGATGGGAACGCTGACGGCCTGCTTCAGTTCCCGGACCAGCACCTCGGCGGCCAGCGGTTTCAGCAGTCCGGCCATGTCCTTGATGGCCAGCATATGGGCGCCTTCATCCTCCAGCCGGCGGGCCATATCGAGGTAATACTGCAGCGTATATTTCTGCTGATTCGGAGCCAGCATGTCGCCGGTATAGCAGATGGCGGCTTCGGCGATGGCGTCGGTGCGCTCCCGCACGGCCCGGATGCTCACCTTCATGGCCTCGACCCAGTTCAGCGAGTCGAAAATCCGGAAAACGTCGATCCCGGTTTCCCAGCTTTTCTCGACGAACTTTTCGATCAGGTTGTCGGGATAGGCCGAATACCCCACGGCGTTGGAGCCTCGGAACAGCATCTGGAGCAGCATATTCGGCATGGCTTCCCGGAAGGCTTCGAGCCGTCTCCAGGGGCTTTCATACAGAAACCGCATCGCCACGTCGAAGGTCGCACCGCCCCATACTTCCATGGAAAACAGTTCGGTATGGCTTTTGGCGAATCCTTCGGCCACTTTCAGCAGGTCGCGCGTGCGGACCCGCGTTGCCAGCAGCGACTGGTGGCCGTCGCGGAAAGTCGTATCGGTATAAAGAATGGATTTCTGGTCGCGGACCCATTCGGCAAACTTCTCGCGGCCCATCTCTTTCAGCCGGTCGCGGTTGCCTTTCGGGTAGGGCGCATAGGGGTCGAAGAGGGGCACCACGGGCGTACGGAACACCTTTTCCTGCTTCACTTTCACTTCCGGATTTCCGTTGACGATCACATCCGCCAGGAAGTTGAGCGCCCGGGTCGAGCGGTCTTTCGGCTTCCGCAGGTTGAACAGTTCGGGGTGGTTTTCAATGAACGACACCCGGGCTTCCCCCCGCTGGAAAATGGGGTGGTCGATCACGTTCAGCAGGAACGGAATGTTGGTTTTGACCCCCCGGATGCGGAACTCCACCAGCGCCCGTTTCAGCCGCTGGGTGGCGCCTTTCAGCGTCCGGCCCCGCGCCGACACCTTCACGATCATGGAGTCGAAGTAGGGCGAGATTTTAACGCCGGGATAGCTGCTGCCCTCGTCGAGACGGATGCCGAAGCCGGCCGCGTTGCGGTAGGCGATGATGGTGCCGAAGTCCGGTTTGAAGCCGTTGGCGGGGTCTTCGGTGGTGACGCGGCACTGGATGGCGTAGCCGTTGAGCGGTATTTCATCCTGATGATTGATGTAAATGCCGTTGTCGGACAGCTTATAGCCCATCGCCACCAGAATCTGGGTCCGCACCAGGTCGATCCCGGTCACTTCTTCCGTGATCGTATGCTCGACCTGAATCCGCGGATTCACCTCGATGAAATAGATATTTTCGTTCTTGTCGACGAGGAACTCCACCGTTCCGGCGTTGGAGTAATTGGCTTCCCGACCGATTTTGAGGGCGTATTCGTACAGTTTATTTTTGGTTTCCTGGCGCAGCCCGAACGAGGGGGCCACTTCGACGACCTTCTGGAACCGGCGCTGCACCGAGCAGTCGCGTTCGTACAGGTGCACGATGTTGCCGTGCTGATCGCCCAGCAGCTGCACCTCGATGTGCTTGGGGTCCACGACGAACTTCTCCAGGAAGATGGTATCGTCGCCGAAGGCGTTGCGCGCTTCATTGCGGGCCTCGTTGTAGGACCGTTCGAAATCCTCCTCCGCCCGAACGACGCGCATCCCGCGCCCGCCCCCACCGGCAGCCGCCTTGATCATCACGGGAAAACCGATCTTTCGGGCCTCCGATAAGGCGACGGTAAAGTCGGACAGTTCGCCCCGGCTGTCCGGAATCATGGGGACGTCGGCCCGCATCGCGAGGTTTTTGGCCCGGACCTTATCGCCCAGCGCTTCCATCGCTTCGGGCGACGGACCGATAAAAATAATGCCTTCCTCCCGGCACCGGCGGGCCAGGTACACGTTCTCCGAAAGAAAGCCGTAACCCGGATGAATCGCGTCGACTTTCTTGTGCTTTGCCAGCAGAATCAGCCCTTCCACGTCCAGATACGGCTTCAGGGGTTCGTCGTCACGCCCGATCTGATAGGCTTCATCGGCTTTGTACCGGTGCAGCGAATAGCGGTCTTCGTAGGTGTAAACGGCAACGGTGGTAATACCCAGTTCGGTGGCGGCCCGCATGATGCGGATGGCAATCTCGCCCCGGTTGGCAACCAGCAGGCGGTGAATCGGTCGGATGTATTCTTTCATAGGTACCTGATAAGGCATTGAAAGGAAACTGAGGTGGTCAATAATTCGGCAAGTTTGTTGAAAAGTTTGAAAATTGTATCTTTTACCGAAGTATCATCGGAAAAACCATGTTTTTCCCGAAATATTCCAGCATCGCTTTGCGATTCAACAAGGACTTCCGCCAATGCCCGAAACCGCCGGACCGGTGTCCCGTTGCCGGCGGAAAACCGGGAACGCATCATTTCTGCCCTAAAAACAAAGTGGCGCCACGGCTTTCGCCCTGACGCCACCTGCCCGGAGTGAAATGTTCCGGTTAGACCTGAACCAGCTTCCAGCGCCCCCGACGGAAAACCATCACCGCCATGACCGCCAGGAGAGATTCACTGATGGCCACCGACCAGAATACTCCCTCCGGCCCCCATCCGGCCCCGTTCGCCAGCAGGTAGGCGAGCGGGATTTCGATGAGCCAGAAACAGACGATGTTGATCAGCGTCGGGGTTCGGGTGTCGCCGGCCCCGTTGAGCGCCTGGCTGATCACCATGCCGTAGGCGAAGAACACGTAGCCCAGGCAGAAGATGCGGAGGCACTGCACCGCAATGGCGACCACCTCGGCATCCCGGTTGAACAGCCGGACGATTTCGCCGGCCCCGGTGAAGAACAGCACCCCTACCCCGACCAGGAACAGCATGTTGCAGAAAGCCGCCCGCCAGGCCGAAGTCTCGGCGCGGTCGGGCTGTCCGGCCCCCAGGTTCTGACCCACCAGGGTGGCCGCAGCGTTGGCCATGCCCCAGGACGGCATGATCGTAAAGACGATGATCCGGATGGCGATGGTATATCCGGCCACGATGTCGTTGCCGAAGGTGGACAGGATGCGGGTCAGGAACACCCAGCTGGCCGAACCCACCAGAAACTGGGCGGTGCCGCCGGCGGCTATGTTCAGGAGGTTGCGGATAATGGCGAGGTCCGGCCCGAAATCCGACCCCCGCACCTGCACGTCCCGCCCGTTCCGCATCAGGCTGTACAGCTGATACAGCGCCCCGATGGTGCGTCCGGTTGTGGTGGCGACCGCCGAGCCCATGACCCCCAGGGCCGGCACCGGACCCCAGCCGAATATGAACAGCGGACACAGGGCGATGTTGACCCCGTTGGCCAGCCAGAGCGAGCGCATGGCGGTGGAGGCCTCACCGGCTCCCCGCAGACAGCCGCTCAGGGTATACAGCAGGATGATGGCCGGCGAGCTGGCAAAAATAAGCCGGGTAAAGCCGGATCCGTTGGCGATCAGACGCTCGCTGCCGCCCATCAGGCGCAGTATGTCTTCGGCGAAGATGAACCCGGGAATGCCGAGCGCCAGGGCCAGAAACAGGGAAACCAGAATCACCTGGGCAACCGATTTGCCGGCTTCCCGGGGATTGCCTTCCCCTACCCGGCGGGATACCAGCGCCGTGGCGGCCGTACTCAGGCCGATGGCGATGGAATAAACCAGCGTCAGAACCGACTCCGTCAGCCCGACGGTGGCGACGGCTTCCGTACCGATCCTGGCCACGAAAAACACGTCGACCACCGCAAAAAGGGACTCCATAACCATCTCCAGAATCATCGGAACCGACAGCAGGAAGATGGCCCGGTTGATACTACCGGAAGTAAAATTGCTTTCAGAACCGCGCAATGCGGCCAGCAGCAGGCGAAAAAACTTCGTCATGAGTGAAAACGGAAATGGGGCGTCGCGGACGCCGGATTTAATACGAAATGAGGTAAAGCAAGAGCGACCGCCGGACAGGCGACGTGGCGGTCAAAGGGTAGCGGAGGGGGCCGTTAAACGGCGAAAGTGGTCATCGGCTGAAAGCATTGAGACTTTGAGACGGCAAAATTAAGGAAAGATCGTTTTCAGAAAACAACTATTGAGCGAACGGCAATTATTCGGCTAAATAATGTGTTACCTTTGTAGTCTCCTTAAAAGAAGTTACTCCCATGATCAAGTAAGCCGGAAACCGGCCCCTCTCATCCCCCTCCGACCGCTCCACCCAACCCGGGCGGTTGCAATTTTAATATCCATTTGTAATTTGAGGTTGTTTAACCATTCACCGGACGGATGTATCCCCTCCGGCGACTAAATTTTTCTCCATACTATATGATTGAAACGCACAAGCAGCCCGAAACGGCTGTTCTGGTGGCATTGGTCACCCAGAAACAGTCGGCCGAAAAAACGCAGGAATACCTGGAAGAACTGGCGTTCCTGGCCGAAACCTCGGGCATCAATACCGTAAAATCGTTTGTTCAGCGGCTGGAACGGCCCGATACCCGCACCTATGTGGGCAAAGGGAAGCTGGAGGAGATACAGACGTTCATTACGGAACATCCCGTGGACACCATCATTTTCGATGACGATCTGACGCCGGCCCAGGTCCGGAACCTCGAGTCGGCATTCCAGGAAATCAAGGTGCTCGACCGCAGCCTCCTGATCCTGAATATCTTCTCGATGCGGGCGCAGACCGCCCAGGCCAAACTTCAGGTCGAACTGGCTCAATACCAGTATCTGTATCCGCGTCTGACCCGGATGTGGACTCACCTGAGCCGCCAGAAAGGCGGGGTCGGGATGCGCGGTCCGGGGGAAAAGGAACTCGAAACCGACCGCCGGATCGTGCAGGACCGGATCGCCTTCCTGAAAGAGAAGCTGGAAAAGATCGACAAGCAGAGCATCACCCGCCGGAAGGAACGCGACCGGCTTGTGCGGGTGTCGCTCGTCGGGTATACCAACGTCGGAAAATCGACCCTGATGCGGACAATGGCCAAAGCCGAGGTCTTCGCGGAAAACAAGCTGTTCGCCACCGTGGACTCGACGGTCCGGAAGGTGGTGCTGGGCAACATCCCGTTTCTGCTGACGGATACCGTCGGGTTCATCCGGAAACTGCCTACGACCCTGATCGAGTCGTTCAAGTCGACGCTGGACGAGGTTCGGGAAGCGGATATTCTGCTGCACGTGGTCGACGTATCGCATCCCTCGTTCGAGGAACACATCGAGGTAGTCAACAACATCCTGACCGAGCTCGGGGCCGGAGATAAACCCACGGTGCTGGTATTCAACAAGATCGACCAGTTCGAACCCCGCGACGAATGGATGCACCATGAGGACGACTTCGACGACGAGCTGCCGGTGGCGATCCGGAAACAGACCGCCCTGGATTACCTCAGAAAGACGTATCTGACCCGCCGGGCCGACAACGTGGTCTTCATCTCCGCCGAGACACGCGAGAACATCGACGCGCTGCGCGACCTGCTTTACGGGATGGTGAAAGAGAAGCACTACAACATCTACCCGAACTGGCTCGACGTGCCGCTGGCCGACTGGGCCGAGGACGCCGACGATACGGGCGATTTTGGTAAATAGCGGATTTTTAAGCATTTTTGCGAAACCTGTGAGGCCGGTCCGGCCTTGCAGGTTTTTCATTGCCTCCCGGTCTCGTAGTTCAACGGATAGAATAGAAGTTTCCTAAACTTTTGATCTGGGTTCGATTCCCGGCGAGACCACCAGTAGAAAAAGTCAACAGCTTGAAGGTCAGCAACTTACCTGCCTTTTTAAGTCCTTTCGTCGACGGTTTTGTATAGGGCTGTTAAGAGCTTGTTTGGGAAGGGTTTTTGCCCTTCCGGGCGTTTTGTCATCCTGTTGACCACCCTCCAGCCCCCTCCTTGTCAAGGAGGGGGTGGCTCCGCAGGATTTGAATCTGGCAGCGCTCTCCCCTCCTTGCTAAGGAGGGGGCCGGGGGGTGGTCCGGCTGGGGGTTGGAGGTAAAAGCCGCCCAAGCCCCAGGATCCCTCCTGCGTCGGGATGACAAAACGCTTCCCCAAACAACCTCTAAAGGGTTGCCCTTCTCAAATCCCGACTTGCCTCCCAGCTTCTCTTTAGCTATAATGATCTTCTCATGGCCGGTGTGGCTTTGCCCCGATCATGCTTTTTGGCATACCGTTTATACGCCTGCTGAAAAGCCTCATCGAGCTTAAATTCTGTGAGCCAACGGTAGTGTCCGGTAGTTGCACCCATTCGACTCGGTACTTCATGGGCCTGCCATTCCGTTTCCAGGTATGAACCTGTGAACACCAGCCCATCCTATAGCCATTCCTTTTCTATTCGCTCTGGCTAAAATTTAGTAAATCGCCCAAGTCTCCTGAAAGGTTGATAGGCGTCCCGTTGTCCTCTGTTTTTGCCTAACTTTTTAGAGTAGATGTAATTACCTCCTCATTCAACCTGGATCAGGTTTACGCGTAATGAATATAGGCCTAACCGGCTTGCCAGAATCAAAAAGTGCGATTCTACGCAATGCATGTAATTTTCAAAAAAGGAGCTTTAATGTGAGACAATTGTATTGGACACCCTGCTCACGAATAAAATTCTCCGTAGTCAGTTATAGCTTTCTTTAATACTCATTAACAAATCCTTAACTAAAGCTCACTACAAAACCAATTAGGTTTGTTAAAACCATTGGACCATAAAAAGAAATACTGATGAAGTATGTACCCCAACTTGCACTGGTCTTGCTGTTTGCTTTTTATTCCTTCGGGAAAGCACAGAACAAATCAGACCTGCCAAAAGACACAATTAGGTCCGAAACCAAAGAGGTAATTACCTCCTATGGACCTACCCATATCACTCGTACGATCAAGCAAGATAGAAAGGGCAACATTTGGATGGCCACATTTGGTGGTGTTTTTCGATACGACGGAAAATCGTTTACTAATGTGACCAGCCAAGTAAGTTCGGCCCGTTTCTTTTCGGTTTTAGAAGATAAAAAAGGAAATTTTTGGTTCAGTACGGTCGGTTCAGGGGTTTATTATTACGATGGAACCTCCTTTCGAAATTACACAACGAAGGATGGGCTTGCCGAAAATCAGGTGATAGATATTTATGAAGATAAAGCCGGTACTGTTTGGTTTGGCACTTCAAACGGAGCAAGCCGGTATAATGGAAAATCATTTCAGAATTACAGGATGATGGAAGATTCAACCAATCTGACAACGACGGAAAAACTCTTGTTTAAAGATCATAATGATGTTAATTCCATAATTGAAGACAAAACCGGAAAATTCTGGATTGGCACCCGGGGCAATGCCTGTATTTATGATGGAAAAACATTTACCGTATTAATCCATAACGGCCTCCCATTCAGGAATGTTCGTACGATCATTGAAGATAAAAAAGGCAATATCTGGCTTGGGAGCCAGTATGGCCTTTGGCGCTATGACGGCAATACATTTACCAATTTCACCCAGCGTGGTGTTTCGTATGTTTACGAGGATAGAAAAGGCAACATCTGGACGAGTTCCGAAACGAACTGGGGTTGGTCACTTTTCCGATATGATGGAAATACTTTGTCCAACAAAACTCCCACGGTAACCGAAGTAGAACT
This sequence comes from Larkinella soli, assembly GCF_003703975.1. Taxonomy (GTDB): domain Bacteria; phylum Bacteroidota; class Bacteroidia; order Cytophagales; family Spirosomataceae; genus Larkinella; species Larkinella soli. The sequence continues at coordinate 393,223 of NZ_QTJY01000003.1, forward strand.
GGAATCTGAAGATACTAAAACGATGCTTTTTGGGATTTTAGAGGCTACTGATGGCAGTATTTGGTTCGGTGCGGGAGGGGTGTATCGGTATGATGGAAAGACCATCACGGACTTTAAGAAGTAAAGAGATCAAATAAAAAATGGATAGCAATTCAAAACCACCGACCTGCCTTTCCTGAACTGACTGAAATTATTGGTCCAATTGAAATTGCGTCCTACCCTATGAATGTTATGAAGCATTTTCATCTGGCCTATTCATAGGACACTTCGATCCGGACCCTGAAAGGAAAGCCCTCAAAATTATTCATCTCATTTTTTAACCCGTGAATTTAGGCGGCTTCAAAACTCTGCCGGGAATAAATAGCTTTACTACTTATTCATTGTTTCAGAACGGTTAATGGCGGTCCAACTCTTTCAAAACCGTGTTCTTTTCGGAGATTGTCTCTTTGCTCTTCCTGACTGATAGGAGGTTTAGAACAGCCCGGCTCTATCCATTTCGTTTCGAGGAAAAGGCCCGTGTCCAACAGCCGGTGTTAAAATAAGCCTTTTACAAGCCGAACCGGGGATGGGATTTAGTAACTTCGTAGCCATAACCCCGAAGGAATGAAATTATTTCTTGTTTATTCTATCCTTGTACTCACTGTACTGCAGGGATCAACTCAGACAAAGCGAGAGATTTTTTTTGCTGATGTAACCATCTTTGCGGAGGGAGGCAAGTATTACCTTACCGGGTCAAAAGGGGGATCCGGCGGACCGGAGGGATTTGCCGTTTTGGAGTCGAAAGACCTGAAAACCTGGGCAGTGCCTGCCAGGTCCAAAGACTCGCTGGGAATGATCCTCACCAAAGGCGACCACACCTTCGGCACCAGGGGCTTCTGGGCACCACAGATCGTCAGAGAGAACGGCACTTATTATATCACCTATACGGCCGACGAACAAACCGTCCTGGCTGAGTCGGAATCGTTATTGGGACCATATAGGCAAAAAGAGGTCGGCCCTATTGATGGGTCCGAGAAAAATATCGATTCCTTTATTTTCAAGGATACCGACGGTAAAACGTATCTCTATTGTGTCCGTTTTAATAAAGGAAATTACCTGTATGTAGCCGAGTTTGACCTGAAAACCGGCAGGATAAACCCCCGGACCCTGAAAAGATGTTTTGACCAAACGGAGGCCTGGGAGGCTACCCCTAATTATAAATCAGTACCGATTATGGAGGGTCCTACCGTCATAAAGCTGAAAAATAAATACTACCTGTTTTATTCGGCCAACCATTTTCAAAACATCGATTATGCGATTGGCTATGCCGTGGCCGATTCGCCTTATGGACCCTGGCAGAAATATAAGAATAACCCGATCATTCATCGTTCTATCGTTGGCGAGAATGGATCAGGGCACGGCGACCTTTTTGAAGGCCCGGGCAATCAATTGTATTATGTGTACCACATTCACAATTCATCGGACAACGTAAGCCCACGCAGAACCCGCATAGTACCGGTAATAAAACAGTGGGATCAAAAAGCCGGTGTTTACACGTTCAGCGTAAACGGGAAAGGAGTTATTGTTCCGGTAATGGCCGAAAAATAAAGAGCCCAATTCAGGAATCGACTATCCTAAAATACCGGTCAGGCGGTTTTAAAACCTTTCCACCCCGCCGGTTGTATCGGTATGTCCATCTAAAATGGTGGGGCTATAAAAAACTCTCAGCTCAGATAGTACCGGAACCTATTAGCGGTTCGTGGTTCTTTCCTCTTCCATTACATACTCCAGAATATCTCCCGGCTGGCAGTCCAATGCTTTACAAATGGCCTCTAAAGTGCTGAAACGAATGGCTTTCGCTTTCCCTGTCTTTAAGATAGACAGGTTAGATAATGTCAGATCGACCCTGTCGCAAAGTTCATTCAGAGAAATTTTCCGCTTTGCCATCACCACGTCCAAGTTTACTGTTATGGGCATCACTTAAACGGTTAAGTCATTTTCAGATTTCATATCCACCGCGTTTTGCAGTAATTTTTCAAATATTGCCGCAGCCGTTGCTACTACGATTGAAGCCAGCGTAGTCACGATACAAATGGCAAGGAAACCCGCAGGGTCGTCGTCCTGGTGGTGGGCAATCAGGATGTATAGCCCGGCCGTCACAATTAATATGCTCAGTGCTATAGCACAATACTTAATACTTGTTAAAGCCTTAACGGAGTTCGATGAAAAAACTTTATTCCGTCCGATGTACCCAAGAAATTTGACCGCCTTGTAAAGCGCAATAAAAAAAGCGATCGAGGTTGCATACCCGTACAGGATAAAGGGGTCAGAATAAATGCTGAACAAGTCCAGATTGGTGGCCCGTCCCTCGGTCAGAGGAAACCGAATTAAAATAACCAGTGCCACCATGCCGATGAGCACGATGACTGCCTGAAGGAAAACGATTGAAATTCTTTTCATCTTGATTTTCAAGTTTAAATCCTGAGGCAATAATAATAAATATTTATTGATTATCAATAAATATTTATTGCTTTTAGAAAATAACGACAGTGAAAGGTCGGTTGGACCCGGACGAGTCGCCGGGAACTCTCCACCTGTACCATCCCTTAAAACCTCCGAATCGAAACCACGGAAGGTCATCAGCGAAAATCAGGAAAGCAGCCTCCGCAGCGCCATGGCCTGAGCCGAAAACCAGCGAATTTCTTCCGTGAAGATGGCAGCCGCTTCCGAACGGCCGGCCCGCCGGTGGTTTTCCAGCGCCTGCCGGAGGTCGGCTTCGTAGTAGTCGATCAGTTCGACGGGGGTCTCCCACCCGTATGCCCGGCACATCAGCCGAATCCGCTGCGCCTGTTCGGCCACGGACCAGACCCGGTTTCCGAAATCCACGTAAGCCCCCACGGCCAGGGCGAAGTCCTGCAGCCGGGTGCCGGGCCGGGCGTCGTCCCAATCGATCAGGCCGACGGGGGTATCTCCCCGAAAGACGGTGTTATGTGGACCCAGATCGCCGTGCATGATGATTTCACCGGTGCCCCGGAGGTCCGTCCGCAGCGTTACATCATGGAACCGCCGGATCAGTCGGGCCGTCAGGGTCAGTTGGGCGTCGGTCAGCCGGTAACCGGATCCCGGCAAAACCGTCCCTTCCAGGAAGGACAGGATTTCCCGGTTCTGCGGGTCGATGCCAAGAAACCTCGGAGCTTCGATAAATTGCTGCTGCTCCAGAAACGAAAGCAGACGATGGATAAAGGGCGAATTCTCCCTGAGCGGCCGGCGCACCGTCGGCCCGACCCGCACAACCCCGGCGGTCACCTGACCGCCCTGAAGCGGTATTTCCTCGTCCATAACGGATCCAGCTCAAAAACGCCCCAACCCCTCAACTCAATCATTCAACCATTCAACCATTCAATTATTCAATCGGTCTCCGCCGTCCGCACCAGGTGCCGGTCTTCGATGAACCGGTGCAGGTTTTCAACGTAGGGCTTGTATTCGATGAAGGTCTCGGGCTTCACCAGATAGCCGGCCGCCCCGATGGCCAGGCACTTGTCCATGATGGTTTTGGTGGACGAAGTCGAAGTGATGATAACCGGGATGCGCGTATACCCCGGATCGTTTTCCAGGGTCGTAATGACGTCATACCCGTTTTTTCCGGGCATATTCAGGTCAGACAGGATGATGTCGGGGAGCGTCGACCGGTTGTCGCGGAGCCATTCCAATAGATCGTCGCCGTTTCTGACCTGGGCCAGAATATCGAACAAACCGGTTTCGTCGAAGCCTTTCCTCATGAAGAACTGTTCGTCCTCATCATTCTCGGCAATCACGATTTTGTACTTTCTCATGGGTTCTGCGCCGGCAGCCGGGCTTCATCGTTGAGTGTAAAATAAAAGGTCGTTCCCTTCCCGACCTGCGATTCCGGCCAGATCATGCCGCGGTGGCGATCCACGATTTTTTTACAGATCGCCAGGCCGATGCCGGTTCCGGGGTAGTTTCGGGGGGTATTCAGCCGCCGGAAGATTTCGAAAACCTTCCGGAGGTCCGCTTCCTCGATGCCGATACCGTTGTCGGAAACGGCAAATTTCACCTGGCCTTTTTCGCGTCGGCACCGGATGACGACCCGCGGAGGCTCGGTATCGGTAAATTTAAGCGCATTGCTCAGCAGGTTCTGGACCAGCTGCACGAGCTGCACCCGGTCGCCGTGAACGGTTTCCACCTCGGATTCGAGGGAAATTTCCGCCCCCGAGACGTCGATGGCGGTTTTCAGGTTCTGCATCGCCTGGCTGACCAGATTGGCCACGCTGATCTCCTCCTGGAGGATTTCCTTGCGGCTCAGCTGGGAATACTGCAGCAGGTTCTGAATCAGCTCCTTCATGCGATTGGCGGCATGGATGGATTTGCTGATGTAGGTTCCCAGTTCGTCGTATTGATTCCCGGCAATCTTCAGTTCGATCAGCTGGAGGAAGCTCCGGATGGTGCGGACCGGCTCCTGCAGGTCGTGGGAGACGATGGAGGTAAATTGTTCCAGTTCCTGGTTGATGTCCGACAACTCGTCGTTGGTCAGTCTCAGCTCCTCGGCCAGCATCCGGTACCGCTCGTAGCTTTCCCGCAGTTCCCGTTCGGCCTGCTTCCGCTCGGTCAGGTCGCGGGTCACCTTCGAAAAACCGATCAGGATGCCCTCGGCATTGTAGACGGCCGTAATGACGATGCTTGCCCAGAACAGGGAGCCGTCTTTCCGAAGCCGCCAGCCCTCCTCCTCATACTTGCCTTCGGCCCGGGCCACCTTCAGTTCATAGGCCGGTTTACCGTTGAGCAGGTCCTCTTTGGGGTAGAAAATGGAAAAGTACTTGCCGATGATTTCGCCGGCCGAATACCCCTTGATGCGTTTGGCGCCTTCGTTCCAGCTGATGATGCGGCCTTTCTCATCCAGCATGAAGATGCCGTAGTCGGTCACCTGTTCCACCAGCGAACGATACCGCTCCTCGCTCAGCCGCAGAATTTCTTCGGCTTCCCGGCGTTCGGACAGATCCCGGGTGACTTTGGAAAAACCGAGCAATTCGTTCTGTTCATTGTAGAGGGACGTAATGACGACGTTCGCCCAGAATACCGAACCGTTCTTCTTGACCCGCCAGCCTTCTTCCTGGTAGCGGCCGGTTGCTACGGCCACTTCCAGTTCCATCTCCGGTTTCCGGCTTTCCAGGTCCTTGAGGGTATAAAAAACGGAAAAATGCTTTCCGATGATTTCGCTCGGACTATACCCTTTGGTGCGCCGGGCGCCTTCGTTCCACGTTACGATGTGCCCCGTGCTGTCGAGCATGAAGATGCAGTAATCCTGAACGCCTTCTACCATCAGGCGGTAGCGTTCTTCGCTTTGCATCAGCTCCAGATGGTCGTTTTTCTTCTCCGAGATGTCGCGGAGAACGCAGGTAAACCCGATGAAGGTACCCTGGGTATCGTAGGCGGCCGAAAGGATCATTTCCGCCCAGAACTGGGTCTGGTCTTTCTTCTGCTTCCAGCCCTCGGCAATAAATTTTCCCTTTTTCCGGGCCTGACTCAGCTCGTATTCATATTTGATGCTGTCCCGATTGTTGACATACAGCAGAGAAAGGGATTTCTTTTTCAGCTCCTCCGCCGGAAAGCCGGTCATCGTCGTCACGGCCGGATTCGAATAGGTTACCAGCCCGTCCGGGTCCAGCATCATCAAACCCTCACTGATATTCTGAAGGAGCAGATTACAATCGGTAAACATGGCAGAAGGTAAAATTGCCGGAGCATTGATAAACCATAAAGGTATCTAAAAATGAAAACTTTATGGTTTTCTCAGGCAGAAGGTAAATAGGAATCTTTTTTTGCGGCTCCGAAAAGCAATTCGGGAGAAATCCGCTTATCCGGTCTGTCGGCCCTCCCTATACGTCCGGGCCGGCGGCTCCGGTGTAGACCGGCAGGTACACATAAAAGGTGGCCCCGTGTCCGGACCGGCTTCGGGCGGTGATGGCCCCGCCGTGGTTGGCCGCCACTTTCTGGCAGATGGCCAGACCGATCCCGGTCCCGAGGTACTGACTTTTTCCGTGGAGCCGCTGAAAAAGCTGGAAGATCCGCTCCAGATACTGTTCGTCGAACCCGATGCCGTTGTCGGCCACTCCGATCCGGTAATAGGCGGCCGCCTGCCGGGCGGGCCGGACCGATTGGGGCAGGTCCTTCGCGCTCACCTCCTCCGACCGGATCGTGATGACCGGAGCCGTACCGGCCTGCCGGAATTTCAGCGCGTTGTTGATCAGGTTCAGGAACAGCTGGCCCAGTTGCGACGCATTTCCCCGCACCATCGGCAGGGGCCCCACGTCGATGGTCGCCCCGGTTTCCTCAATGGCCAGCTCCAGGTCGTTCAGGACGATGTCGACCACCTTCTGAAGTACCACCTGACCGCCGGCGTCCTGACGGGTGGCAATGCGTGAATACGTCAGCAGGTCGCGGATCAGCACCGACATCCGGCCGGCGGCATTCAGCATGCGGCCGAGGTAGTCGGCCCCCGGGCCGGGCTGTTCGGCATACTGCGATTCGAGAAGGGTGCCGAACTGCTGAATTTTACGCAGCGGCTCCTGGAGGTCATGCGAGGCCACGTAGGCGAACTGGGCCAGGCTGTCGTTCGATCGTTTCAGGTCCTGCACAATGATTTCCAGTTCCTGGGTCCGTTCCCGGACCTGTTCGTCGAGTCGGGCGGAGAGGGACCGAAACCGCTCCTCGGATTCCCGCAGGGCATTTTCGGCCAGCTTCCGTTCCGTTATGTCCAGGATGAATTCGACGCACTCCGACTCTTTGCCGGTTCCGCTGATCCGGGTGGGGGCAAAAAGACCCCACCAGCGCGAGCCGTCCCGACGGATCATCTGCTTCTCGTAGGGGGGCGTCTCGCCGGTTTCCTCGATTTGCCGGGCCGACCGAAGGGTGATGTCCATACATTCAGGGGCCGTAAGCCGCTCCCAGTGAATCTCCCGGAGCAGTTCTTCCCGGCTATACCCGCACATCCGGAGAAAGGTATCGTTCGCTCCGGTGATGCCGCCGTTCAGTCTGAAAAACAGCACCCCGACGGTTTCCGTAGAAAACGCTTTCTGAAGCAGGGCTTCCGACTGACGGAGGGCTTCCTCGGCCAGTTTTCGTTCATGAATATCGACCGACGATCCGAGCCAGCGGAGGATCTCCCCGGTATTCAGATCCCGGTACGGTTCCGCCCGGACCAGAAACCAGCGGTATTCGCCGGAGGCCGACCGGATGCGGTGTTCGATCTCGAACGTCTTCCCGGTTCTCTGGGCCTCGGCAAAGGCCCTCATGGTCGGTTCGGCATCGTCCGGATGCACAAACGTGTCTGATATAACCTTCGCGGTGGTGGAGGTGAACTCGGCTCCCGTGTAATCCGTCCACTGTTTGTTGAAAAAATCGGCATGTCCTTCCAGGTCGGTCTGCCAGAGGATAAGGGGAACCGCGTTGGTCATGACCCTGAAACGCTCCTCCGACTGACGGAGGGCTTCCTCGGCCCGTTTCTTTTCCGTGATGTCGATGGTAACGCCCACCCATTTGGCTACGGAACCGTCCGGATTGTAGACCGGCGTGGCCCGCACGTTGGTCCAGTGCCAGTCGCTCCCGGCCCGGCGCACCCGCACCTCCGTATCGACGGAAATCCGCTTTTCGATGGAATCCCGCCACAACCGAAGCGCAAAGTCCCGGTCGTCGGGATGAAAGGCGTCGACCCATTTCTGATTCAGCCACTGTTCCACCGTCTGCCCCGTAAAGGACCGCCAGCTCGGCGAATCGACCACCACCCAACCTTCGGCATTGGTTTCCCAGACGGCCCCGGCAAAGGAATCGAGCAGAATTTTGTAATCATTCAGCGAGAAGGAATCCCCCGCCCCGACCGGTATAGCGGAAGGAAGGGAAGATGGATCTGGCGTGGAAGCTGCTCTGAAAGCATCCGGAGACTGCATTTCAGCCGACATATCAAAACAGGTTAATACAAAAAGAAATACAAGTTACGCTGCTTCGGCGATCCGGAAGGACCGTTCCCTCATATTTCGAATAGGGGTAACCGTTCAAATCATAAAAAAGAGGCTGAAGCGTTTGACGCTTCAGCCTCCGTAAAAGTCGCTGCGGCCGATTACTGTTTTTCCTCTTTCAGTGTCGCCAGAAAACTGACCACATCCCGGATTTCCCGTTTGCTGAGCAGATACTTCATGTCCGGCATACTCGACGGCTGGCCCTGTTCGCCGAAACCAGGGGCGATCCGGGCGCTGGGGTTGATGACGGCCTCCAGCAGCTGCTCCCGGCTGAGCCGCCCGGCCACCCCGTTCAGCCGGGGTCCGGCGTTGCCGCCCAGGTCGTCGTAGGAATGGCAGCGGATGCACTGGGCGGTCTGGTGACGGAAGAAGATCCGCCGGCCGGAAGCCACATCCCCCCCGAACAGCGCCCCCTTGTAGGAAGCCATCACGGCGTCGGCCGACAGCTTCCCGGTGATCGACTTATATTTCGCCTTCAGCTGGGGCGATTTGCTGCTCTCGACGGCTTCCTCCAGTTCAAGGCCCAGCTCGACCGGCAGGGTTCCGTTCGACAGCTTCGTCAGCAAGCCGTCGAGGGCTTTCTGCGAATACTGCACCGGTAGTTTACCCAGCGTCAGCAGGGCCGCCTGACCCTCTTCCGCCGTCCTCGTATTGATCACCTCCGACAGCAGGGTCACCATCCGGTCTTTGGGCATGGCGGACTTGCCCACCAGGTCCAGAGCCGCTACCCGAACGCTTTTCTCCGGATCGGAGAGTGCCTGTTCGATGGCCTTGCCGATCTGCGGGTCGTTCAGCGCGACCAGCGTCCGAACCGCTTCCGCCCGCAGACCCGGGTCGGTATCGGACTTCAGCCGGGCAAACAATTCCGGGGAAGCCTGCCTGAGTTCCAGCTTCCGAATGGCCTTCACGGCGCTCATCCGCAACGGAAGTTCGCTGTGGGTCAACAACTTGATGTAGGTATCGGCGGCTTTGGCCTTCAGCGCCACCGGGTCCCGTTTGACGGCGCCCCGATACCGCCCGTCGACCCGGTCCATCACGGACGGTTCGGCGAAGGTGCTGAGCGCATCGAGGGCCTCTGCCCGCATGGCGACGGGGGCGCTTTCGTTGGACGCATACCGGATCAGGTGCTGCATGGCCTCCGGCGTCCCGACGCGCACGTTGGCATTGACCGCCCGGCGAATCAGGGCTTCGTTTTTAAAGTTCGTGCTCGCCAGCAGGTTGCCCAGCGCGGGCAGGGCGGCTTTGATGGACAGGTCGTCGTTGATCCCCCGGGCGGCTTCGGTCACCACATACTCATCGGCGTCGGCCAGAAAATCCGCAATCCCCGGGTGGTTCATGCGACGCAGGGCCACGACGGCCGCAATGCGCAGGGCTTTCGACGGGCTTTTCGCCAGGGCCACCACCGGCTCGGCCTTCCCGATGCGGGCGAGCGCCAGGGTGCCGGCATGGCGGAGGTAAACGTCCTGGTCGTCATTGGCCTGGAGCATGTCGATGATCGGCTGCACGGCCGGTTCGTAGGCGATGCGGCCGAGGGCTTCGGCGGCAAAGAACCGCACCCGGGCGTTGGCATCCTTCAGCATCGGCACCAGCGTCGCACCGGCGTCGGCATACCGGAGGTCCCCCAGCCAGCGGGCGGCCTGCGCCTGAATCTCGTCGTCGGCATCGCCGAGCAGCGGCATCAGGGCGCGGGCGTACTGACGGTTTTGCCGGGCCAGCTGCGATTGTCCCCAGATGGCGTGAACGCGGGCCAGCTGGTGGTCGGTCTGCTTCAGGGCGGCTTCGAATACCGCTGCGCCCTTCGCGCCCCGTTTCGCCAGTTCGAACTGGGCCTTCTGCCGCACCCGCATGTCGGGGTTGCGCAGGTGATCGGCCAGCACGCCTTCGCTCTCTTTCGTAAAGTCGGCGGCCAGCAGACGCCGGGTCAGCTGGCGTTCAGCCGAGTTGGCGGCTGAGGCATCGTCGAGTTTCCAGACCCGGCCGTAATCTTTGGTATCCCAGCCGTTGATCCAGTCGGCCACATACATGGCGCCGTCCGGCCCCCAGTCGATGCCGGTGGCCAGCACGTTGCCCAGGATGCGCTTGGGTTCGCTGAGTTCGAAGGAAGCGCCCTTCGGCTTCAGCTTGAAGGAGTGGATGCCCGACCGCGCGGGACTGCCCACGAACTCGCCCACGAAAAAGGTATTTTTGTATTTCGGGCTCAGGGCCGTGCCGGGGTTGTAGAGAAAGCCGGTGGGGCCGCTGACGAAGTTGGCGAGCGTCGGAACGAAGTAGGCGGCCTGGCCCTCGAAGCGGGGTTTGTACATTCCCTCGTCCATCCAGACCTTATAGGTATTGTTGTTTGCGTCGCGGTATTTGCCGTACTGCCAGTTGCTGCGCCAGCCGGTGTCGGAGCCGTTGACGATATAGACGAGCCGTTCGCGTTCGCCGGGGTGGTCTCCGTCGTTATCCTCGCTGATCAGGTTGCCGTATTCGTCGAATACGAATTCGTGGGTATTGCGGACGCCGTAGGCAAACACCTCGAAGTCGGAGCCGTCGGGGTTCGACCGCACCACGACCCCGCTGTTGGGATGTTCCCAGGCCTTGCCGTCGGGGCCTTTGCCGTTAAAGCCGATATCACCGATCTGCCAGTAGATCCGGCCGTCGGGACCCATCTTGACGCTCGACATCCCGTGTCCGCCGAAGCCGATGTGAATACCGTAGCCGTGCGAGATCGACTTTTTCTCGTCGGGAATCCCGTCGTTATTACGGTCCTGCAGGCGCCAGAGGTCCGGCCCGACGGCCACGTACAGGTCGTTGCCGTTCGCCAGAACGCCCCCGGCCACGTCGGTCACTTCCTCGTGGAAATCTTCAACGAGCAGTTTCGAGAGGTCGGCCACGCCGTCGTTGTTGCTGTCTTCCAGCCGGAACACCTGTTCCTTCTCCACGGTCATGTCGCGCCAGTCGTGGGAACCGTCGCCGTTCAGGTCTTTGAGCCACTCGTTCTTTTTGCTGTTCTGGGGCGACAGCACCCGGCGGAGAAAGGCCCGCTTCTCCTCGATGGTCTGAAGCCGCTGCGATTCGATCTCCCAGTCCTGGTGGCCCCGGATGTCGAACTCGGAGTTCTTCTGCCGGTTGGTCCGGGTATAGTACAGGCGGCCGAGGTGATCCATGTTGATGGCAATGGGGTCGGCGACGAGCGAATCGACTCCCCAGAGGCTGAGGCTGAGCCCTTCGTCGAGAACCGGCTTGAAGGTAGCCTCGACGGCTTTGGCCATCCGGACAGCCTCCTCAGGTGCCAGTTTTTTGATGCGTCCGGCGAGCGGGTCGTCGTTGAAGACGACGGCACCCGCGAGCGGAACCGCCAGCACGGCCAGCCAGCCGGATTTTCGGGAAAAAGTAAAGGGGAAATACGGTTTCTTCATACCGGGAAAGGGATCTTTATACATCTGGAAAAGAGTGTAATTTACAAAAATTACCCGGTTTGAGGGCAAAAAAAACCGGATACTAAAGATGTTTTGGCTCCGCCCGATCGGCCCCGTACCTTTACGGCTTCGAACCTCAGGTTCGGCCTCCCCTCGTTCGTATTTCAATCGTTGAGCAGTAAACCGCTGAACCCCGTGCTGACTTCTGAAGAAATTGAATACTCATTAGGTGAGGTCTACCGAAACAACCAGCCCGTTTCGTTTCGCCGGGAACAGCCCGGTCTGGGCCGGGTCACCGTAGACTTCGAGGAACTGACCGGAGCCACCCTGCACCACGCTACCTTCCTCACCGAAAACCGGCCGCTGCTGATTCCGGTCCACCGGCCCGAGCCGACCGTGTCTATGTTTTTCCAGCTGGAAGGCGGCTGCTCGTTCCAGTTCAAACAGGAGGTGACCGTCCCGGAAAACCACCACGCCCTCTGTTACCTGCCATTTCTGCAGACCAATTATTACATCGGGCCGAACACTTCCCGCAAAGACCTGACCATCTGGTTCAACCCGCAGGTGGTGGCCGCCCAGATGCTGGAGGAGGAGATCGAGGACGACCACTGGCAGCGGTTGATGGAAGCGCCCGAGCAGATTTTCAGCACCGTCCGGCAGAGCCGGCCGATGAGCCGGAAGATGACCGACACCCTGGTCCAGGTGAGAAGCTGCCCCTTCTCGGGCAAACTGGGCCGGACCTATAAGGATTCGCTCATCCGGCTGCTGTTCATCGACCAGCTGCTGGTCTACCGCCAGAATCAACTTCGATCCGGCGAGCCGGCCACCCGGCTGACGCGGCAGGACATCGAAAAATTGCACGAACTCAAGTACTTCCTGGACAGGAACTTTCTGGACGACCTCTCCCTCACCGCCCTGACCCGGGAGTTCGGCCTCAATTCCTTCAAACTCAAACACGGCTTCCGGCAGCTGTTCGACACGTCGGTGATGCGGTACATCGACGACCTCAAAATGGGGTATGCCCGCCGGCTGCTGCTCGACGCCGATCAGGATGTGCTGGAGATTGCCGATCAGCTCGGTTACAATCACTACAGCAACTTCAGTGCGGCTTTCAAACGCCGGTTCGGTATTCCCCCGACGGCCGTCGCCCGCCCGAGACCGGTCTGAGAGGGTAGCCCGGCCGGAACCCGAAAATTTCACTTTCCGCACCGATTACTTACCTTTCGTGAAAAATTATCAAACGGGATATGCATTCTGCCCGGAAAGACGTTCTTGCGCCTTCGTTGCGCCGAATCGACCGGCCGGAACGGGGCGCAAGTGCAGCGTTAACAATTAGAAGTGGGGCCAGGCAACTGTGGCATTGAACAAGTACCAAGGAGATTGTTACCCATTCACTAATTTCTTAATAAGTACGTCTTTTCTCTATGAAAAACGAACAATCGGAGCTTTTAACCGCGCCGTATGCCCAAAACGTTTACCCGAAATCCCTCAAGCATTTATTCCGAAAGACGATCCGTCCGACCGCCCGGCTTTGCCGGTTCCTCCGGCTCTGGCCGGCCCTGCTGACGGCGCCCGCCCTGGCCCAGGTGGCCCCGCCGGCCTCCCCCAGTGAACTGAAAAAGCTGAGCCTCGAACAACTGATGGACGTCGAGGTGACGCTGGTTTCCCGGACGCCCCAGAAACTCTCCGAAGTGGCCTCGGCCATCCAGGTCCTGACCGGGGCCGACATCCGGCGCTCGGGCGCCACCAACATCCCCGAAGCCCTGCGGCTGATTCCGAACCTGCAGGTGGCCCAGCTCAACGCCAGCACCTGGATCATCAGCGCCCGGGGCTTCAATACCATCTTCGCCAACAAACTGCTGGTCATGATCGACGGGCGGACGGTCTATACACCGTTCTTCGGCGGGGTGCTTTGGGAGCAGCAGAACATTCCGCTGGAGGATGTCGAGCGCATCGAGGTGGTGAGCGGCCCGGGCGGCACGCTCTGGGGAGCCAACGCCGTCAACGGCGTCATCAACATCGTCACCAAAAGCTCCGCCGAAACGCAGGGAGCCTACGTCTCCGTTTCGGCCGGTAACTTCCTGAAAAATCAGATCGACGCGCGCTACGGCGGCCGCATCTCCGACCAGCTGACCTACCGGATTTACGGCCAGCATTTCGAGCGTGAACCGACGCTCCTGCCCTCCGGGGACGAGAACCGCGACCGCTGGCGGATGACCCAGGGCGGCTTTCGCGTCGACTGGGCCGCCACGGCGAGGGATCAGGTGGCCTTCACCGGGAATTTCTCCGGGGGCGCCCGCTACCTGGCGCTGGGTAAATCCCGGCTCGACGGCCAGAACGTGCTGGGCCGCTGGACCCGCCGGTATTCCGAACAGTCGGAACTGATTGTGCAGCTGTACTACGACCGGTATTACCGGAACGACGCCAACGCTACCGGCTCCGACCGCCTGACCACCTACGACTTTGATTTTCAGCACCGGTTTCCGATAAAAAACCGCCACAGCATCCTCTGGGGACTCGGCTACCGGCTGGCCCGCGACTTTACGGAATGGCGGACCAACACCACAGCCATCCTGCCCAACCGGAAGGATCTGCCGCTGTATACGGGTTTCGTGCAGGATGAAATCGCGCTGCACCCGAAGCTGAAGCTGACGCTGGGCACCAAACTGCTGCATAACGTCTACAGCGGTTTCGAACTTCAGCCGAGCGCCCGTCTGGCCTGGGCGGTCCGGCGCGATAACCTGCTGTGGGCGGCCGTTTCGCGGGCCGTCCGGACGCCGAGCCGGCTGGACGTCGATTATTTCCTGCCGGCCTATCCCGTACCGCCGACGCAGCCCAGCGTGGCCGGGGGGCCGAATTTCGTGTCCGAGAAGGTCGTTGCCTGGGAACTGGGCTACCGCTGGCAGCCGGCCGCCGGCGTCCACTTCTCCCTGGCCGGTTTCTATAATGTCTACCGGGACATTTACAGCGTGGAAGCCCTGCCCGGAACCCTCACCTACCAGATCCAGAACGGCTCGGAAGGCGAATCGTGGGGCGGTGAACTGGCGGTCGGACTGCAGGTGTCGCCCGGCTGGCGGCTTCGGGGCGGGTATACGTATCTGGACAAGGACCTGCGGGCCAAACCCGGTCGTTCCTTCAACCCCGATTACCTCGGCAACGACGTCAAAAACCGGGCGATGCTGCAATCCATGCTGAACCTGCCGGCCGGCTTCCAGCTGGATCTGATCGGGCAGTATTTCGATTACCTGCCCAAAACCCTGGCGACTGCCCGGGTTCCCTCCTACCTCACCTTCGATGCAAGGCTGGCCTGGAGCGCCCGATGGCTCGAACTTGCCCTCGTTGGTCAGAACCTGGCGAAAGATCGCCATATCGAGTTCGGCACGCTGTACATCCCCCGGAGCTATTACGCGAAAATTTCGGCCCGGTTTTGATTACTTTACATCGACAGGCATTTCCCCGAGAGAACATGAGATTACTGGTAACATGGTTACTGATCGGCGTTCTGGCGCAGGCACGGGCCCAACCCATGCCCGCGTCGGAAGTCAGCGTCAAGGCCGTGTTTATCTATAATTTCACCCGCTTCGTCGAATGGCCCGAAACCGCCTTTTCATCCCCGGACGCCCCGTTCGTCATCGGTATTTTCGGCGCCGACCCCTTCGGGTCGGTGATGGCCGAGACGGTGGCCGGGGAAAAGGTGGGCAACCACCCGATCCATGTACAGCGGTATCGCGACCCGGCCGGGCTCGCCGACTGCCATCTGGTTTATGTCGGGTCCCGGGAGGCCGAGGTGGTCCGGGAAATGCTGGCCTCGCTGGGCCGGCGGGCCGTGCTGACGGTCGGGGAAGCCGTGCCTTTTAACCGGATGGGCGGCATGATTCGTTTTCTCACCCGAAACAATAAGATTCGTTTCGAGATTAATGCATCGGCAGCCCGGGCCGTTCAGCTAAATATCAGCTCCAAACTGCTGAACGTCGCGGAAGCCGTAAATTAGTTCTGATGGAACCTCATAAGCCCAAAGCCGCCCCGATTCAGCGTCAGCTCATGAACGTTATGCTGCTGACGAGCGGGTCGGTACTGGCGCTGACCTGTCTGGCTTTTTTCGTTTACGAGTACTTCACCTTCCGGGAAACCCTTAAAAACCAGCTGACGATGCTGGGCGAGATCATTGCCGCCAACAGTACGGCCGCCCTGGCTTTCGACGACCCCGACGACGCCGAAGAACTGCTCAGCGCCCTGCGGACCAACCGCCATATCGTGGCGGCCTGTCTGTACGACAAGGAGGGCCGGATTTTTGCCCGGTATCCCGCCGACGCGCCCGCCGATCAGTTCCCGTCCTACCTGCCCGCCAGAAACTACCGGTTTTCGGGCAGCTACCTCGAAGGGTTCCAGCCGGTGGTGCAGGGCCGCACCCAGCTCGGCAGCCTGTATCTGAAATCGGATATGGAAGCGATGTTCGAGCGATTCAGCCGGTATGCGCTGATTGCGGCCACGGTGGTCGGGGTGATGCTGGGGCTGGCCTACCTGCTGTCGCGACGGCTCCAGCGCCGGATCTCCCGGCCGATTCTGGCCCTCGCCCAGACGGCCGGCCAGGTGTCCCGCGATCATAACTACAGCGTGCGGGCCACGAAATACCAGGAGGATGAGGTGGGCCTGCTCACGGACGCCTTCAACCTGATGCTGACCCAGATCGACCGGCAGAACTCCGAAATTCTGGCCATGAACCAGCAACTGGAGGAGCGGATCAAAGCCCGGACGCAGGAACTGGAGAAGACCAACGACGAGCTGACGGTAGTCAACGGAAAACTGGTGAAATCGAACCGCGACCTGGAGCAGTTCGCCAACGTGGCCTCCCACGACCTTCAGGAGCCCCTGCGGAAAATTCAGATGTTTGCCCAGCTGGTGGAGAACAGCATCGATGACCCGTCTCTGGCCCGGGAGTATACGGACAAAATCAAGAACGCGGCCAACCGGATGACGACGCTCATCAAATCGGTGCTCAACTACAGCCGGCTTTCCAACCACAGCGAGCCGTTCATCCCGATCGATCTCAATGAGGTGATCGGGCAGATCCAGGCGGATTTCGAACTGCTCATCACGGAGAAAAACGCCACCG
Organism: Larkinella soli; assembly: GCF_003703975.1. Taxonomy (GTDB): domain Bacteria; phylum Bacteroidota; class Bacteroidia; order Cytophagales; family Spirosomataceae; genus Larkinella; species Larkinella soli. Next base: position 409,746 of record NZ_QTJY01000003.1, read on the forward strand.
TTACGGCCCGGGACCTGCCGGTGATTCAGGGTATCCCGCTACAGATCAACCAGTTGTTTTCCAACCTGATCGGCAATGCGCTGAAGTTCTGCGACAAAACCCCGCAGATCGTCATCACGGCCCGTGTCCATGAGCCGGGCCGTTCCCGGCTGCCGGAGGAGCTGACCGAGGGCCGGGGATACGCCGAACTGATGGTGGAAGACAACGGCATCGGCTTCGACACCAGCTATTCCCGGAAAATCTTCACCATCTTCCAGCGGCTGCACACGCAGAAGGAATACCCCGGCACCGGCATCGGCCTGGCCCTCTGCAAACGGATCGTCGAGAACCACGCCGGCACCATCACCGTCGAAAGCGAGGTCGGCCGGGGCACCCGGTTTTATGTTTACCTTCCCATGAACTGATCGGCCGGATCAGTCTTTCTTAAAGTCGGCCAGCGTCCCGGTGATGCGGGTTTTCATGACACTGTTTTTGAACATGGGGTTGTCGCCTTCCGTCACCAGTTTAGAGGTAAACGTCACCAGAAAGGGGGTATCCTTCTTGTCGAAGAGCATTTTGGGCAGCAGGGCGAGCGTCTGGCCGGGTTTGAGCGTCACGGGAAACACCACGGGCGTCGTCGCCTGTTTCCGGATCAGCACCGGCTCCGGCTGACTGCCGTCGGCAATCTCCTTTCCGTTGATCGACACGGTATAGTGGGTGTCGGTAAAGTTGAACGGGAAGCGGTTTTTGTTGACGACGCTGACTTTGGTCGCCACGTCGGTTTCCTTCAGGCCTACCTTGCCGAAGTTGATGTCCTCCACCTTGATTTCGGGCAGGTAGAAGGTCGGCATCCGGCGGGTGATGGTTTGCCGGAACGTGCGGTCGCCCAGGATCGGCACGTCGAGGTCGAAGCTGCTGCGGACGGTGTAAGTCGTGCTGTCGATGTCCTTCTGATCCAGCGTTTTCAGCACGGCCAGCAGCTTTTTGTTGTCGATCACCATCGGCAGTTTCACCAGGGTGCTGTCCCGGGATTCGATCTCGATGGGTTTGGCGTAGGTGTCCTCGATCACGGGTGTATTGGCGATCAGGACCGTATAATTGAGCCGGTTGGCTTTGAAACCCACCGGCAGCGGGTTGTCGATCAGCATCTCGACGGTCAGGTGCGTCCGGTCGTCGTCGATGCTCGTGATGTTCATCGTGCTCATCTCCAGCCGGGGTTTGAGCGTATCGTTGAAGGCTCCGCCTTCGGCTTCTGCGTTGTTTTTCAGGCGGCTATACCAGATCCAGGCTCCGACGAAACCAATCAGCAGGAGAGCCAGCGCAATGATCCATCCCTTTTTCATACCGTTGGCTTGTGTGTTTTTTCTTCCGTACTTCCGAGCGGAATAAACTTCCGCTCCCGGATAAGATATCGGGCGCCGGCCGCCAGCATCCGCACCCGCAGGCCGTCGAGGTAAACCGGTTCCAGCTCCTTGACGAGGTGGTAGTTGGTTACCTGGATGGCATCCGTCTCCAGAATAGTAACCACGCCGGAGCCGATGGGTTTCAACCGGTTTCCTTCGGTGATCACCACGCCCGTGTCGGCACACAGGCCGAGGCCGACCAGACCGGGATTTCGAAGCAGGGCCTCGGTCAGCCGGGGCAGGCGGCTGCGCTGCATGAAGTGAGTGTCGATAATGACTTCCGGCACCAGCGCCAGCCCCTTTTCGGTTTCCACCATTCCCTTGATGAGTGACTCACCGCTCTTGCCGTCCTTGATAGCCAGGCGGGCCATGGCCGCGGCCCCGGCGCTGGTGCCGGCAATGACGAACCCTTCGTTCCAGTAGCGGTCCACCATCCGGCGGCAGAAATCGCTGTCGGCGAACTTTTCGATCAGGATCGACTGGTCGCCCCCGGTAAACATGATTCCGTCGGCCTGCTCCAGCTTCTTCAGGTTTTCCTTCCGGTCCGTATCCTCCGGTTTTTCGACGTACATGATTTCGACCTCTTTGCAGCCCAGGCTTTTAAAGGCGTCGATATACACTTTGGCCATTTCTTTCGGAACGTCGGAGGCCGCCGGAATCACGAGAATCTTCGTCTCCGGGCCTTTCATTTCCAGCAGCACTTCCTGCAGAATGCCGTTTTTGAAAAAATCAACCTGCTGCATCTGGCCTCCGGAGGCATTATCCTCCGGTCCGTGAGCTTCATTTCCTCCAATAGGAATCAACTTCCCCTTCGGTACGATCGTATCCATTTCTCAATGGGTTCAATGGTCTGTTTATTAAAGAGCAACCTGCTCACCTTCATCCGTTTTGCATCGTTCATTCCGAATAGCCCAGAATCAGGATCGATTCCGGCTGCAGACGGACGGTATCCCCGGTCGGCGCTTCGCCGGCAATAGCCCCCGGCCCCCGCCATTCGCTGTCCGACGAGTCCAGAATCCGGGTGAATCCCCGACCGGTTTCCGGGAGCGTCAGGGTCTGCGGTTCCGGCGAAAAGTTCATCAGGCAAAGCACGTGCTGGTCGTCGTTCCAGCGGTGCAGGCGGAGGGTTTTGGTCTTCTCCCAGGCTTCCACCTCCAGGTTCCGGCGCGAAAGCCGGGCCAGGGCGGGGTGTTCCTTCCGCAGGGCGATGAGGGTGCGGTAAAACCGGAACATCGTCCGGTGCGGCTCCTGCCCCACCCGTTCCCATTGCAGCTTCGACGCCTGAAAGGTGTCTTCGGAAATCGGGTCCGGTACTTCGCCTTCCGAATGAAAAGCCGCAAATTCGGCTTTCCGGCCTTCCCGAACGGCCTCCACCAGGTCGGCTTCCGAATGGCTCACGAAATACTGAAAGGGGTTCGGCTCGCTCCACTCCTCGCCCATGAACAGCAGCGGCAGATACGGGCTGACCAGCACGGCCGCGGCCATGAGCTTCTGCATCTCGAAACTGACCAGCCGGCTGGTGCGCTCGCCCAGCATCCGGTTGCCGATCTGGTCGTGATTCTGGGAAAAGACAATGAACTGACGGCCCGGATTGGCTTCGGCCGGAACCCCAAACTTTCGCTTGCGGTGTTCGGAATACTGCCCGTCATAAACGTAGGCGTCGCGGTATGACTTGGCGAGGTGTAGGATGCCGTTGAAATCGGAGTAATAACCCAGCGGTTTCTCGCCCGCCGTGACCCGCAGGGCGTGGTGGAATTCGTCGATCCACTGCGCATCCATGCCGAAACCGCCGGCCTCGGGCCGGTCGATGAACCGGGTATCGTTCAGATCGGACTCCACCATCAGGTAATGCCGGCGGCCGGTCTCCTCCATCAGCTTCCGGGCGTTCCGGCCGATCTCGGTCAGGATGTGGACGGGGCTGAAATCCCTGATGGCGTGGACGGCATCGAGCCGCAGGGCGTCGATGTGAAAATCCCGGAACCACATGAGCGCATTCTCAATGAAATACTCCCGGACACCGTCGCTCCAGGCGTCGTCGAAGTTAATGGCATTGCCCCAGGGGGTGCAGTATTTGGCGGTGAAATACGGCCCGAACCGGCTGAAGTAGTTCCCCTCGGGCCCCATGTGGTTATAAACTACGTCGAGCACCACGGCCAGCCCCTTCCGGTGGCAGGCATCGACCAGGTGCTGAAGCCCCCGCGCTCCGCCGTAGCTGTGCTGAACGGCATAGGGATATACGCCGTCGTAGCCCCAGTTTCGTCCTCCGGGGAACTGCGCCACCGGCATGAGTTCGATGGCCGTGACACCGAGGTCGATGAGGTGGTCAAGTTTTTCTTCCAGCGCCCGGAATGTCCCCGCGGGCGTAAACGTTCCGACGTGCAGCTCGTAAATCACATACTGATCGAGCGGATGGTTTTGCCACCCGCCGTCCGACCATCCGAAATCGCCGGGGTCCAGGGCTTCGGAAGCTTCGTGGACCCCGTCCGGCTGCGATAGGGAGGCCGGGTCGGGAAACGATTGCTCGCCGTCCAGCCGGATTTTATACCGGTCGCCGGGTTTGATCCGATCGGTGGTCAGGGTCCAGTAGCCGTCGGCTTCAGGGGATAGCGCCAGGGTCTGCCCGGCTTCGGTCAGTTCCACCGCTACCTGACGGGCTTCCGGCGCCCATACCCGGACGACGGCGGTATTCTGCTGAAAAGAAATTCCGGGGGTGTGTTTTCGTACTTCAATAGTCTGCATATGCATCGGAAAAAGTATTCGTCTTTACATCGGTATGTAGGTCAGCTGAACGATGAAGCCCTGCGAACCGTCCTGATTGCTCCTCTGCCAGCCCAGCGCGAGGGCGAAATGCCTGACGGGAAACACCTCGATCCCGGCCGACAGCTGCCCCAGGGCATGGCCGCCCGAAATCCAGTCGGCCAGCAGGTGCAGTTTCTGGTAAATGATGCCGGCATCGATCCCGGCCTGAACCCCGGCCCGGGGGCCGTCGCTCAGGAAGCGGGGGTTGCCGAAATAGCCGCCGACCGCCAGCTTATAATGTTCCTCATCCAGCGAAGCCGCCAGATTGAGGTAGGTGTAATAGACCGGTTTGGTTCGCCCGCCCGACCCCAGGTTCAGCCCGCCCTGCCCGCCGACCCCGATCCGGAACGTCTCGTTCAGTTCGACGGCCTTCTGCGCGTTGACCAGCAGCAGCGGAGCGAACGGCATGGCCGTCGTGGTGTCGTTGCGGATAAACCGTCGCCGGCTGGTCTCATAATCCACGTTGTACAGGTTCAGGCCGATTTCCCAGTCCCTGCTCAGTCCGTAGGAGAAGGTGGTCGTCGAACGCAGGAGGTCCTGTACCTCCACCTGCTCCTGAACGAGCGCTTTCCTTTCGGGGGTAATGTCCGAGGACGGCACGTTGAAAATGGTTTGCTGGGCCTGAACGGTCGTAAACGTAAATAGGGTCAAAAATCCGAATGCATGTAAGTGAATCTTCTTTTCCATAGGAAGATGATCCTGTCCGCAGGAAAACTCCGGTCCGGGGAAAAAGTTGGCCATATCGGCAACCGATGAGGATTTGGCCATCCTGGGTCGGGGGCGCGGACCACTCCCTCACTAAAATATATGAACGAAGACTGAGCCGAGAATGGAAGGGTTTATCGCTCAGTCCTGTGCACTTCAATCCATGTCATTTTATGTAAAACTTCGACGAATCAATGAAAAAAAGTGGACCAACAATTCCGGGAATTCCCTCCGTGGAACGGCGGATGTTTCTGCGCCAGATGGGCTTGTTTTCTGCCGCAACGGCAGGCTTCCTGGCTTCCTGTACGAATGACCAGTCACTCAGCCCGGCCGGCGGCCGGCATTCTTCCGCCCGCATCGGCCCAACCGTCGATCCGGTAACCGGCGTCGTCGACCTCGGTTCCGGCGACATCGGCATCTCCAACCTCGCCTATATGCTCGACCAGCTCGAAACATCGTTCTACCGGACGGCGGTCGACCGGATCATGGGCGCCAGTGCGACGGATCGCAAGGTGCTGGAAGAACTGCACGACCACGAGGTGGTACACCGGGAATTTTTCAAAGCCTTCCTGGGTCCCAATGCCATTCCGATGCTGGATTTCGATTTCAGCCCGATCAACTTCAACGAGCGGAATGCGGTGTTCGATGCCGCCCGGCAGTTTGAAAACGTGGGGGTGGGTGCCTTCAACGGCACGGGTCCGCTGATTCAGTCGGATGAAGTTCTGAAGGTGGCCGGCTCGATGGTGTCGGTGGAAGCCCGCCATGCCACGCTGGCCAGCCACATGCTGGGCCCCCGCAAGCCCTTCGCCATCGCCCATGAACTCATCGATCCGATGGGTCTCGACTGGCACCTGACGCCCGAACAGGTCGTCGAGAAAGCTCAGAAATTCATCAAACAGAAAATCAGCGTGGCGAACCTGCCCAAACTCTAATCTCCGACTCGAATGAACTTGCTGAATATTCTATCCGAAATCGGGAAGGCAGACGCCGACACGCCCGAACGTTATGACTTTTCCCGCCGGAAGCTGCTGAAAACCACAGCGGCAGCGGCCGTAATCACCCCGGCTTTCGTGGCGGCCACGATCAACAAGGCCTTCGGTGCCGACAAGACCGTTACCGACATCCTGAACTTCGCCCTGACGCTGGAGTACCTGGAAGCCGAGTTTTATAAGATGGCGCTCTCCATGCCGAACCTGATTCCGGCCGGCGACCGGGACCTGTTCACGTACATCGCGAAGCACGAAAAGGAACACGTGGAGTTCCTGAAAATGACGCTGGGACCGGACGCGATCGGGATGCCTCAGTTCGATTTTACCGCAGGCGGAAAATACCCGACGGCCTTTTCGTCCTACGACACCTTCCTGGTGCTTTCGCAGTCGTTCGAAGACCTGGGCGTGCGGGCGTACAAGGGACAGGCTCCGTTCCTGAAACCCTACAAGGAAATCCTGCTGGCCGCGTTGAAAATCCACTCCGTCGAAGCCCGCCATGCCGGCGAGGTCCGGCTGATCCGAGGTCTGCGGGTCTGGGCGTCCGAACAGGAAACCGGAGGGGCCCCGGCCGCCGTTTACATGGGAGAGAATAACTTCCTGACCGGAATTCCCGTCGACGTCATTCAGCTGGCCTCCAGCAAATACATTCAGCAGAACGGCGGTGCCCTTCACGAAAAGCTCCCCCGCGAGTCGTTCGACGAGCCGCTGACGAAGGAGCAGGTGCTGGCCATCGCCATGCCGTTCATTAAAGCCGTGAATCCCTGAGCATTCTCCCGCGATTCACCGCCGGTTCAACCCGTAAGGTGTACAGGCCTGTTGACCGGCCATGATACCAGAGCCAGCCGGCTTTGATTTCATCAATAGAATCCGCACAGCCCGGCTTCCCTGAAGCCGGGTTTTGTGTTTCCGGTCTCTTGGAGGCTATTTGGGAAAGTGCCTGAAGGCACTCGGCCACCATTGGTTGACTCTCGCTTTTCTACAAATCTCAGGTCGCTCTGCGACCCAACGGAGGGCATTTTCCTTATCCTGGTTTTATCCTCCCCGCCGGTTTCGTCACCCCGGCGGGGATGCCAAACCGCGGAAAGGTTAAACCACCAGAAAGGCGAAACCACAAGGTAGACAAAACCACCGAAAGGAAAACCACCGGAAAGCCGGCCCCCAAAGGCCGGCCTTCGGGGGCAGTAGTGCAGAGGTCGGACAGGCCCGGCGGCTTGGGAGGACGATGCCCCAATAGGGTCGCGGAGCGATCTGATGATTGTAGCCGCTGCCGGGCCCATGCCCGTGCCGCAGTGCCTTCAGGCACTTCCGTGCATAATTACTGCAACTCGCAATCCCTGGCCGTCAGATTATTAGGGAAGCTACAAAGCCAGCGCTTTAACAAAGCTTTCGAAATGCGCCCGCAGGCCCGCCCAGTCGCCGGCCCGGATGAGGTCGTTCCGGAACAGCGGGCTGCCGACGCCGACCCCGGCGGCTCCGGCCTTCCGAAAGGCGCCGAGGTTGTCGAGGGTAATGCCGCCCGTCGGCAGCAGCCGGACCTGGTCGAGGGGGGCTTTCACCTGGCGGAGGTAGTCCGGGCCCAGGGTGGCGGCCGGAAAAACTTTGACCATCGACGCCCCCAGACCCCAGGCCTGGTAGATTTCGGTGGGGGTGAACGCACCGGGAAACACCGGAATGCCGCGTTCCCGGCAGGCTTCGATCACCGGCGGGTGCAGGACCGGCGTCACGATGAACTGCGCCCCGGCCGCCAGGGCAACTTCCAGGTCGGACAGGGTACAGACCGTTCCGGCCCCGACGTTCAGCGAATCGCCGAACCGCTTCAGGGTGTCGCCGATCATCTCCCCAGCACCCGGGGTGTTCATGGTGATTTCGAGCGTCGTCAGGCCCGACTCCAGATAAACCGGCACGAGCTGCCGGACCAGCCCGGGCGGCAGGCTGCGAAGAATCCCGACGAGGGGAACCGCTTCGAACCGCGCCCAGGAAAATTTTGGTATGTTCATGATTCGAATGAAACGGCCGGGGTCCATTTTTCAAATACGGCCACCTGCCCGGCCACGGCCGCCTGCTCCATTACCTCCGCCGGAACGCAGTGGGCCGGAAATCCAAGTTCTTCGGCGGCCTCGCGGTAATAAGGAAAGACCGTACTGCCGCTGCACAGAACCAGCGGCTGCGGATGATGGGCCAGACCCTGTAACTCGGAGCCGATGAGCAGTCCGCTGAGGTACTCGTAGTTCGGCCCTTTGTCGGCCCGCTTCATCAACTGGTTCACCCGCACCGAAAACAGGGCGTTCAGCAGGCTGGCGGACGCTCCTTCCCGTACGCCCCTGCGGAACCAGACCCAATCGGGCGACTCCGGCCGGGATACCGAGTCGCCGAGGATACTGTGCTGCACGAGCAGGGCGAAGACCTCTCCCGTCATGAAGGTCTGAAAACCGGTCATCCGGCCGTCCGAGATCCGAATGTGCTTGGAGTGCGTACCGGGCAGGATCAGCAGGGCGTCGGCGGCCGGGTCGATGCCCTCGGGCTGAAGGGCATAGAGGCCGATCAGTTGGGTTTCCTCACCCCGCATCACGTCCTGCCCGCCGGAGACGCCCGAGATCACCAGCACCTCATGGGGCAGTTCCGCCGTCGGTTCCAGCCTACGGATTTCGGCCCCGCTGCCGTCCACGGCGAAGGGCAGTCCGGCATAGGGCAACTCGACCAGGCCGATGGAGGCCGAGGCCATCCCCGACAACACGACCGGAACCCCTTCGGCCGACTGCCCGGTTTCTTCACCCAGTCGCCGGATCTCATGGGCAAGTACCCGGCCGAAAACCGTCCGGCGGTCTTCGGAGCCGGCTTTCCAGGTTTGAAATGTGGCGGCAATGCCCTGACCGGAGCGTACTTCGTGCAGCACCTTTCGGGTGGCAGTTTCTACCCGGCGCAGCCGGAACGAGGAGGTTCCCCAGTCGCAGCACAAGAGCGTATCTTTCATAAAGAGAAGTTTTCAGGCAAGTAAAGCCGTCAGAATCGATGCGGCAAAGGTAGCTTCGGCAGAAGGTGAATTACAAAAATCAGGTTTCGGTAAATAAGCCCGCGTTATGACAAAACCATTGAAAAGTTGTACTCTATATGTATGGATATGAAAAATTATAAATACATTACCATCCCCAATCACAATTCTGTCTAAAACCCTCTTTTCATGAAGAAGTTCAACTCTCTACAAACCCTTGTCCTTAGTCTTATTTTACTGCTGACCGGGTATCGGACTCTGGCCGAAACCGTGGTAGCCGAACCGGGTACTTTCGAGATTGACGCCGGTCTGAAAGTGATCGTCTGCAACCGCATTCCAACGCTGACAACGGGCGGGAAAAACGTTATTATCACCTTCGATAAGGATTATACATTTACGACCCAGGTGACGGCCCTGGAGACAGGAAAGCTGTATACCGTCAGCAATAACGGAGCGCAATTCAAGCTTTATTTCACTTCGTTTCCGCTCATTCACATCAAAACTAACGGTAATACGCCGGTGAGCGAAGATGAAAACGTGCTGACGCGCGGCTCGGTTTCCATCGGCGACCCGGCCGGGGCACCCTTCACCTCACCGATGGGCGTCCGCATCCGGGGCAACATCTCCCGGTCCTTTCCTAAAAAGTCGTACAAGATCGAACTGTCGGAAGACGAAGCCGGGGAGGAAGCGCGGGATGCGGCCCTGCTGGGTTTTCGCGAAGACAGCGAATGGCTGCTGCTGGCGATGTATAACGAGCCCCTGCGAATCAACAACGCCACTTCCCATGCCCTGTGGCTCAAAACCCATACGCTGTATTACCAGAGCAAGGAACCCGAAGCCATCCCCGGTATCCGGACCCGCTACGTCGACGTGTTTGTCAACAATAGTTACATGGGCGTCTATGCCTTCACCGAGCAGGTGGATCGTAAACAACTGAAACTAAAGAAGACCGGTGACAACGGAGAGGTACGGGGAGAACTGTATAAGGCCGGCGCCATCGTGCCGGGAACCACCTTTACCAAACCCACTCCGACCTATAACCCGAATGCCGGTGAAGTCTGGGCCGGTTACGAAATTAAACTGCCGAAAGACCCCTATTACTGGCGCAACCTGAGCGACCTGATAAACTATCTGGTCAACTCGAAAGTGCTGGACTTTAAAGCCAACGTCTCCGGAAAATTACAACTGGATAACCTGATCGATTATTTCCTGTTCTTAAACGTCATCCGGGCGACGGATAACACCGGAAACAATCAGTATCTCGCCCGGTATAAAGAGGGCGAACCGTACATTTTTATCCCCTGGGATCTGGACGGAACCCTGGGGTACTGGCCCCAGGGTAAAAAGAATGTTTACCGGGATATCATCACCAACGGGCTGCTGGACCGCCTGCTGGCGATCGATCCGGAAAACTATAAAATCCGCATGAAAAAGCGGTGGTTTGCGCTCCGCCAGACCGTCTTTTCCACCGAAAGCCTGCTGGCGGATATGTCCGCCAATTACAACCTGCTGACGGCTGAAGGCGCTTACCTGCGTGAGGCCCTGAAATGGTCCGGGTCCATAACGCCCAACGATTTCGGGTACATGAAAACCTGGATGACCAACCGCGTCACCTACCTCGACCAGTATTTCTCGGCTTTTCCGGATGAAGGCAACCCCCTGGTTTCCGGCAATTTCGAGGGATATATGGACGGCGGTAACTGCAACACGCTCTGGGGCTGGGTCTGGGATAAGAATCAGCCCAACTTCAGCGTCGCGGTGGAAGTGCTGGACGGCAACACGGTCGTCGACGCCTACATGGCCGACATTCTGCGGCAGGATCTCCAGTCGGCCGGGAAAGGCAACGGGGTCCACGGCTTCAGCTTCCCCTTCCCTGAAAATCTGAAAGACAATCAGCCGCACAATCTGAGTCTCCGCATTCTGGGCACCAACTATGTGGTAAGGAATTCCGCCAAAAGCCTGACCTGCGCCGGCAGCGTTCCCCCCGGGAACCGAGCCCCGGTTCCTCCGGCCGCAACGCCCCTTTCCGCCACGATCAACCAGCCGTTCCAGGCCACGCTTCCGCCCTTCACCGACCCGGACAACGACCCGCTGACCTACAGCCTGGCCGGAACGCTGCCCTCCGGTCTTGACTTCGACCCCGGAAGCCGGGTGCTGAGCGGCACGCCCACCCAGACCGGTACCTACAGCCTCACTTATGCCGCCGGCGACGGGAAAGCCTCGGGCAGTGTGGTTCTGTCGCTGACGGTCGGAAATGGAGAGACGCCCCCGCCCGGCCCCGTTACCGGCAATTTCGAGGGCTACCTCGACGGGGCCGACTGCAACAGTTTCCGGGGCTGGATCTGGGACCGTAACAAACCCAATCTGAGCCTGCCCATCGAAATTCTGGACGGGAATACCGTGGTCGGAACGGCGACGGCCTCCAACTTCCGGCAGGACCTGAAGGATAAAGGGAAAGGCAACGGGATGCACGGCTACGTTTTTCTGACGCCCCCGGCCCTGAAAGACGGCAATCCGCACGCCATCAGCGTGCGGGTGACGGGAAGTTCCTTCATCCTGAAAGGCTCCCCCAAATCGATCACCTGCGCCCCGGCCGGGCGCCTGAGCGCCGGGGACACTGACCCGGATTCCGACCACTGGCTGGTGTGGCCCAACCCGACCGCGGGGTCGTTCGAACTGTCGTATGTAGGCCGGGAAGGCGTCCGCTCGGTGCTGCGGGTAGTCGACGCGGCCGGTCGCGTTCAGCTGGAAAAGCCGCTGCCGGGGCTGGGTCGACAGAAAACCCGCGTGAACCTTTCGGTAGCCTCCGGAAGCTACCGGGTTCTGCTTCAGCAGGGCGATACGGTACGAAGCCGGCCCATCGTCGTCGCCCGATAAGCCGCCCCCGAAAGCCGCCTATAAGTCCACCCCGGCCGCCCCGGTTACGCGGAGGTCGGGGTGCTGGGCGAACAGAATGACGGCGCCGGTGGAGGGGTCGAAACCTTCGGGCAGTTCGAACCGGAGGGTGCCGTTCGGAGCCGGATCGGGAAGGCTTTGCAGCCCCCGGACCACATTGCCGTGGCTGAGCCGCCGGCCTGCATTCTCCCCCCGCGTCACGGTGCTTTCGGCGGTTTTACTCACCAGAGCCGCCTGCAGGATGCCGCCCCGGAAGTCACCCTCCAAAGTATACGCAACGGCCAGCGTGCGACCCGAAACCGTCGGCTTCCGGAGGGTAATCTTCACGACGGCCGGCTTTGTCAGCACCTCGGAAAGCCGCTGGTCCAGGGCCTTCCGGTTCGAACCGACCAGTTCATAGGCCCCGTTCACCACCACCTGCGGGGTATAGAGGCCCCGCGCACCGAGCTGCCGGGCATACTGCCGCTGACGGTTCGAGTAGTCGCGGCTGCTGTAAGGGTCTTTCCAGCCGAGCCGGTCCCAGTAATCGACGTGAAACGAAAGGCCGTAGACCCTCCCCTCCCCGGCGGCCGGTTTCCGGAGGGTTTCGGTCAGCAGGCGGTCGGCCGGCGGGCAGCTCGAACAGCCTTCGGAGGTGAACAATTCGACAACGGCCACCGGCTCGAACCCCTTCGGGGGCAGGGCCGGTCCCGTACGGGTCAGGGCCAGGACGGCGCCGACCGCAATGACCGCGATACCGGCAATCAGCAGACCTTTTTTCATAGGCATCGGGTTTTACCAAACATTCTGAGGTCCTTTCGGGTACTAACGAATACCGGCCGGTTCCAGTACGGCTCCGGGCGGCCGCTTCTCTTTTCCAATAACCATTTCCCTGGCTATCTTTCCCGCAGAATCAGTCCGACTTATTTTCGTATGATGAAAGTTCTTGAAAAACAACGCCTTCAAAACCAGATTGCGCTGGTAACGGGCGCCAGCTCCGGCATTGGGTCCGGGGTCGCCAAAGCCCTGGCCGCCGACGGGGCCACGGTGGTCGTCAATTATGCCAGCAGCGCTTCCGGGGCCGAAAAGGTCGTAAAAGAAATCACCGACATGGGCGGCAAAGCCGTCGCCATCCGCGCCGACGTCAGCAAGGAGGACCAGGTGCTGGAGATGTACCGGCAGATCCTGGAACAGTTCGGCACGCTGCATATTCTGGTAAACAACGCCGGGTTGCAGAAAGATGCCGCCTTCGTCGACATGACGCTGGAGCAGTGGCAGTATGTGCTGGACGTCAACCTGACGGGGCAGTTTCTCTGCGCCCGCGAAGCCGCCCGGGAATTCATCCGGCGCGGGGTACAGCCCGAAATTTCGAAAGCCGCCGGTAAGATCATCTGCATGAGTTCGGTGCATGAACTGATTCCCTGGGCCGGCCACGCCAATTATGCGACCTCCAAGGGCGGAGTGATGCTGCTCATGAAAACCATCGCCCAGGAACTGGCCCCCCACAAAATCCGGGTGAACAGCATCGGCCCGGGGGCCATCAAGACGCCCATCAACCACGAGGCCTGGGAAACCCCCGAAGCCGCGGCCAAGCTCCTGACCCTCATCCCTTACAACCGCATCGGAGAACCGGCCGACATTGGTGAAGCGGCCGCCTGGCTGGCCTCCGACGAATCGGACTACGTTCACGGCATCACCCTGTTCGTCGACGGCGGCATGACGCTTTTCCCCGGTTTTACCGCCAACGGGTAAATCCGATACCGAGGTACTAACCTAACCTTCCACCGATGACTCCCGAACATACCCGCCTGACGGAAGCCAACGAAGGCCGGGCCGACTGGCGCCGGTTCGGGCCGTATCTTTCCGAGCGGCAGTGGGGAACCGTCCGCGAAGACTACAGCCCGACCGGAAACGCCTGGGCCTACATCCCCCACGATGCCGCCCGCAGCCGGGCCTACCGCTGGGGCGAGGAAGGCATCGGCGGCTTTTCCGACGACCGGCAGCGGCTTTGCTTCGCCCTCGCCCTCTGGAACGGCCGCGACCCCATCCTGAAGGAACGCCTGTTCGGGTTGTCGGGGCCGGAGGGCAACCACGGCGAGGACGTCAAGGAACTATATTATTACCTCGACGGCACCCCGACGCACTCGTACATGAAGATGCTGTACAAGTATCCGCAGCAGGAATTCCCGTATCAGCGGCTGGTGGACGAAAACCGGAACCGTACCCGGAAAGACCCGGAATTCGAACTGCTCGACACCGGTATCTTCGACGAAAACCGTTATTTCGACGTATTTCCGGAGTACGCCAAAGCCGGCCCCGACGACCTTCTCATCCGAATCACGGCCCATAACCGGGGAACCGAAGAAGCGGAACTGCACCTGCTGCCGACGCTCTGGTTCCGCAACACCTGGGCCTGGGGCTACGACGACGACCAGCCCCGCCTTACGGCCAGTGAAGGAGGCACGATTCTGGTCCGGCACCGGGACCTCGGCGACCTGACGTTCTATACCGAAAATGCGCCGGACCTGCTTTTCTGCGACAACGAAACGAACCGCGAGCGGCTGTTCGGCGCGGCTTCGGCGAGCCGGTTTCCGAAGGACGGCATCAACGACTTTGTGGTGGATGGCCGCCCGGAGGCCGTCAATCCCGACCGTTCGGGTACCAAAGCCGCGGCCCACTACCGGTTTCAAGTTCCCGCGGGTCAGGCGGTATCGGTCCGGCTCCGGCTGGCGGCTCCGGGCCTGGCCCGCCCGTTCGACGACTTCGACGCCTGCTTCGACCTCCGCATCCGGGAAGCCGACGCATTCTATGCCACCCTCCAGTCCGACACCCTGACGGAAGATGCCCGGCTGGTTCAGCGTCAGGCCTTTGCGGGAATGCTCTGGAGCAAGCAGTTTTATTATTACGACATTCCGCAGTGGCTGGACGGCGACCCGGCCCAGCCGACACCCCCACCCGGGCGAAAGACCGGCCGCAACAGCCGCTGGCGGCACCTGAACAACGCCGACATCCTCTCGATGCCCGACAAGTGGGAGTATCCGTGGTATGCGGCCTGGGACCTGGCCTTCCACTGCCTGCCGCTGGCGCTGCTCGACGCCAAATTTGCCAAAAACCAGCTGCTCCTGCTGACCAAGGAATGGTATATGCACCCGAACGGGCAGCTTCCGGCCTACGAATGGGAGTTCGGGGACGTAAACCCGCCGGTCCATGCCTGGGCCGCCTGGCGGGTGTATAAAATCGACCGGAAACACAACGGCCGGGGCGACCTCCGGTTTCTGGAGGAGGTCTACCACAAACTCCTGCTCAACTTTACGTGGTGGGTCAACCGGAAGGATACCGAGGGACTGAACATCTTCGAGGGTGGTTTTCTGGGGCTGGACAACATCGGCGTCTTCGACCGGAGCGCCCCGCTGCCGACGGGCGGCTACATCGAGCAGGCCGACGGCACGAGCTGGATGGCGATGTATTCGCTGAACCTGATGCGGATCGCGCTGGAACTGGGGCAGTATAACCCGGCCTACCAGAGCATGGCGACCAAGTTCTTCGAGCATTTTCTGTACATCGCCGGGGCGATGGCCAACGTGGGCAACCAGGGCATCAACCTCTGGGATGAGGAGGACGAGTTTTTCTACGACGTGCTGCACAGCCCGGATCACCACCGCATCCGGCTGAAAGTCCGGTCGATGGTGGGGCTGATTCCCCTGTTTGCGGTGGAGGTGCTGGACGAGGACCTGCTGGCGAACCAGCCGGAGTTTCTGGAACGGCTCAACTGGTTTCTGGAAAACCGCCCGGACCTCTCGAACCTCGTGTCGCGCTGGCAGGAACCGGGAAAGGGCGCGCGGCATCTGCTCTCGCTGCTGCGTGGTCACCGGATGAAGTGCCTGCTGCGCCGGATGCTCGACGAAGCCGAATTTCTATCGGATTACGGAGTGCGGGCGCTCTCCCGCTACCATCGGGACCACCCGTATGTGTTCCGTGCCGACGGTGCGACGTTTACGGTAGCCTACCAGCCGGCCGAGTCGGATTCGGCGCTGTTCGGGGGCAATTCCAACTGGCGCGGGCCGATCTGGTTTCCGGTCAACTACCTCCTGATCGAGTCCCTCCAGCGGTTCCACCACTATTATGGCGACGACTTTCGGGTCGAATACCCGACGGGGTCCGGCCAGTTTGCCACCCTCAGCGAGATCGCCCAGGCCCTGACCGCCCGGCTTGCGGGCCTGTTTCTGCGGGATGCAGACGGCCGAAGGGCGGTTTTCGGAGAAAATGAAAAATTACAGACCGATCCGCATTTTCGGGACTATATTTTGTTCTATGAGTACTTCCACGGCGACAACGGCCGGGGCATCGGGGCCGGCCATCAGACCGGCTGGACGGGGTTGATCGCCAAACTGCTGCAACCCCGCAATGCCGCCACGCAGGCGGTCCCGGAAACCCGGCTCGACGGGGTTCGGCAAATAACCCGGACGGTGCCGAAGGATCTATAGCTAATTAATAATGAAAGATATAACCGGCCGGGCCGATCTGGAGCAACTGATCGTGGCGTTTTATGAGAAGCTGTTCGCGGATGAGCAGATCGGCTTCATTTTTACGGAAGTGGCCCCGATCGATCCAGAAACGCATTTTCCGGTGCTGGTCGATTTCTGGGAAGGGGTGCTCCTGGGGCAGAACCGCTATCAGGGAAACGTCGTCCGGAAGCATATTGAACTGAACCGGCTGCACCCGCTTCAGGCCCATCATTTCGAAGTCTGGCTGGATCATTTCTGCCGGACCGTCGACGAGCTGTTCGAGGGGCCGGTGGCCGAAAATGCCAAAATGCGGGCCAGAAGCATCGCCGTGGTGCTGGAAACGAAGATTTATCACGTATCCAAAGCGTCGCCGGCAGGCTAAGGGGGTGGGTCAGGCGGCCCCGGCTTCGAGGGCCACGTCCCGTCGGGTGAATTTTTCGATGGTGCCGAACAGTTCCTCCGGATTAAACGGTTTGCTGACGAAATCATTCATGCCGACCATCATGGCCTTGTCCTTGATGTCCAGTTCGGCCGAGGCCGTCAGGGCGATGATGGGCAGCTGCCGGAACCGGTCTTCCTCCAGCCGGCGGATGACGATGGTGGCCTGATAGCCGTCCATCTGCGGCATCTGGAGATCCATCAGCACGAGATCATACGGCTTTTCCTGCACCTTCTGAACGGCCAGCAACCCGTTTTCAACCACGTCGCACTCCATCCCCCAGCGTTTGAAGAAGTATTTCGCCAGGGTGACGTTGACCTGGTTATCCTCGGCCATCAGCACGCGGACGCCCTGGAGGGAACGGCCGGGCGGCTGAAGGCTGACGGTTTTCGGCCGCACCTCCTTGCCGGTGCCGGGTTTGAGCCGCAGGTCGAAGAAAAAGGCCGAGCCTTTGCCGGGTGTGCTTTCCACCCGGATGTCGGTTCCCTGCATGTTCAGGAGTCGCCGGGTGATGGTCAGGCCCAGGCCCGTGCCGCCATACTGGCGGGTCGTGTCGGCGTTGGCCTGACCGAAACTTTCAAAGATATGACCCAGTTTGTCGGCCGGAATGCCGATGCCGGTATCGGTCACCCGGAAATGCAGCCTTATCTCCTCGCCGGTCTTTTTCAGTACTTTCGCCGACAGCACCACCTGGCCCACCGAGGTAAACTTGATGGCGTTGCTGACGAGATTGGTAATGATCTGGCCGATGCGGATGGGGTCGCCTTTCACGATCCGGGGCATTTGGCCGTCGATTATCAGGTTGAGCCCAATTCCTTTCTCCAGCGCTTTGGGAAGCATCGCCTGGCGAATATTGCCCAGCAATTCACTCAGGTTGAAATCGACCTCTTCCAGCACCAGCTTGCCGGCCTCGATCTTGTTGAAATCCAGAATGTCGTTGACCAGCCCCAGCAGGTTTTCCGAAGAGAACTTCAGGAGTCTGAGGTACTCGTGCTGATCTTCGCGGGGGTTCTGAAGCAGGATATTGGTAAACCCGACCACGGCGTTCAGCGGTGTCCGGATTTCGTGGCTCATGGTGGACAGGAACTGCGATTTGGCGCGGGTGGCCTTCTCGGCCTGCTCCTTGGCGCCGATCAGGCTTTCCTGCTGCTGCCGAAGCATTTCCTCCCGATTCTTATGCTCGGTGATATCCTGAAAGGCCCCGTATACCCGGACGCAGACCCCGTTCACGAAGTCGGCATTGCCCATGGCGCGGGTCCACCTTTCCCGGCCTTTGGCCGTAATGATCTGGAGTTCAAGGTCGTATGGAACACCGTGGTTGACGGCCGCTTCAAACGCGCTGATCAGCCGCGCCCGGTTTTCGCCCTCTTTGAAGAAATTGACGGCCGACTCGAAATCAGGTACATAATCCTCATCCACTTCATGGATTTCCCGGGTAACCGGGGTCCAGAACAGCCGGCGGGTCGGCAGGTCCACCTCCCAGCCGCCGACCCAGGCCATCTGGTTGGTTCGCTGGAGCAGGCGCTCCATCTTCTTCAGATTGATTTCGGCTTCCTTCTGTCGGGTAATGTCGATATGGCATCCCACCATCCGGACCGGATTGAACTGCTCATCCCACTCGATCACCCGACCCGAACAGATGACGTAAATCGTATGACCGTACCGGTGCCGGAACCGGACCTCCTGCTCGAACCGGGCCTGTCCGCGGGTTTCCACATGCCGCCGGAAATTCTGAGACAACAGAGGCAGATCATCTTCAATCATTAGGTTCTGCCAGGATTCTGGACGGTTTTCCATCTCATGATCCTCATACCCGAGCATGGCTTTGAAAGCCGGACTCAGATATTCGACGTTCGACGGAATGTGCCAATCCCAGTAGCCGGAAAGCGCATCCTCCAGTATGATTCTGTAAATTTCCTCCTGCATCCCTAGAATTGTCGTTGGGTCTCCGACCAGACGACCTGCTTCCCGTCAAGCTGCAAGAATCGTGCTGATTTCGTCTGATTATCCCCCGCTGGAGTAGTATTTGTCGCAGCTATTTTCTAAACGGCCGATCCTTTTTTCATATGGCCTCTCCTCATCGAACCACCGGACGCTTCAGCCCCCTCTTTTTTGGGTTCAACCGCCTTAAATGCAGCCTGATGGGTTTGGCTGCTGGGCGACCGACCAAAACCCGCCACCTTTGTATCGTCAGAAACGGGAAGCCTTTCCTGATCGATCCACACCTCTTTTTTAACCATCATCCGATACGCAGTATGGAATCAGTTGCCTTAACCCCCACGACCGACGTCTCTCCCGCCCGGATTCTGGAAACCGGCATGGGTTTCTTTGCCACCAAAACCCTGCTGGCCGCCATTAAACTGAACCTCTTCACCGAACTGGACGGCCACTCGCTGCCGGCGGAGGAAGTGATCACGCGGCTGGCGCTGCACCGGCGGAGTGCCCTGGATTTTCTCGATGCGCTGGTGTCCCTCGGGTTCCTGCGCCGGGAAGGAAACGACCGGTCGGCCCGGTATGCCAACACCCGGGAAACGTATGCGTTTCTGCGCAAAAACTCACCGGATTACATCGGCGGGATTCTGGAAATGGCTAACGACCGTCTGTATCCGTTCTGGGGCACGCTCGAAGAAGCCCTGCACACCGGCCGGCCGCAGAACGAAGTCAAATCGTCGGGAAGGCCGTTTTTTGAAGCCCTCTATGCCGATCCGGCCCGGCTTCAGCAGTTTCTGGAGGCCATGGCCGGTTTACAGCTCGCCAACTTCCGGGCGCTTTCGGAGGTGTTTGATTTCAGCCCCTACCGCACGCTTTGCGATATCGGCGGAGCCAACGGCATGCTCTCCATCACCCTGGCCGGCAAGCATCCGCACCTGCGCTGCCAGTCGCTGGACCTGCCCGAAGTGGAGCCGATCGCCCGGCAGACCATCGAAAAACACGGTCTGACCGACCGCGTCCGCACCGGCCGGCTGAACTTCATGGACCAGGATTTTCCGACCGCGGACCTGATCACGATGGGCAACATCCTGCACGACTGGGACCTCCCCCAGAAGCGGATGCTGATCGACAAAGCCTACCGGGCCCTGTCGCCGGACGGCGCCCTGATCGTCATTGAAAATATCATCGACGACGAGCGCCGGGCCAATGCCTTCGGCCTGATGATGTCGCTGAATATGCTGATCGAAACCGAAGGCGGATTCGATTACAGCCACGAAGATTTCCACAACTGGGCCACCGAAGCCGGCTTCCGCACCACCGCGAAAGTCCCGCTGACCGGACCGGCCAGTGCCGTCATTGCTTTCAAATAAATAGTTGCTTTTAGGTAAACTCAGGTAGAGACGAAAAAGGCATAGCCGGTTGAGCTATGCCTTTTCTTTTGGTGAAAAGCGCCGGTTATTCGACGCCTTTGACCTGCATCTGGAGGGTATAGACCGATTCGGATGCGGTAATGAACAGCTGGTCGCGGTCCTTGCCGCCGAAGCAGATGTTGCCCACCCAGCGCGACGGCACCGGAATGACCTGAAGCTTCTGACCTCCAGGGCTGTAGACCGTAACGCCCCGCCCGGAGAGGTAGAGGTTGCCCTGGTTGTCGAGAGTCATGCCGTCGCTGCCCTGTTCGACGAAAAGCCGCCGGTTGGTTAGGGAGCCGTCCGGCTGAATGTCGTATTTGTAGGTTTTATTGGCCCGGATGTCGGCCACGTAGAGGTTCTTGCCGTCGGGCGTTCCAACGATGCCGTTCGGCTGCATCAGGTCTCCGTCGACCACCACCGCTTCCTTTTTTCCTTTGCCGAAATAATAGACCTTCTGCCCTTCGATGTCCGGCTTCTTCCGGTCCCAGTAGTCACGCTGGTAATAGGGATCGGTGAAGTAAATACCGCCTTTGGGGTCGATCCAGAGGTCGTTGGGACCGTTGAGCCGGTGCCCTTCGAAACCGGAGAGCAATACCGTCACCTTCTTTTTGGGGCTGATCGACCAGAGTTCGTCCTTTTCGTCGGCGCAGGAGATGATATTACCTTTCTTATCGAAATACAGCCCGTTGGAGCGGCCGGTTTTGTCCATGAACAGGCTCAGGTTGCCGTCGGTATCGTACTTCCAGATTTTATCGTTGGGCTGATCGGTGAAGAAAACATTCCCTTTTTTATCGACGGCCGGACCTTCCGTAAACTTGAACTGGCTGGAAATCTGCCGGGGTGTCGCGCCGGGGGCCGTCACCTTGACGGAATCGGCCGGCGGGGTTTTGCCGGAGGAGGCAGAGACGGTTCCGGAAAGAGCCAGCAGGGCGGTCAGGAGCAGTCCGGCTTTGTTGCTTGGAATCATGGTCAATGAGGTTTGGTTCAGGAATTTGGTTACCGGCAAAGGTACGGGGCGAATCAATCGATAACCCGGGCCGCCGAAAAATTTCCGACCGCCCGGATTTCGGCACGGCTTGCTACAGGTGGTTCGAGGCAGGAAAAGTGCCTGAAGGCACTCGGCCGCCTTTTTCTGCCCTTCCCCTTTCTACCAACATCCGGTCGCTCCTCGACCCAAATAGGGCGTATCCCTCCCCGGAAACCATGCCGTTTGTTCCTGAGAGGTGGTTTGGGGAAGCGTTTATCCTGAAGAACGAGGGACGCCCGACCACCCCCCAGCCCCCTCCTTGCTAAGGAGAGGGAGAGCGCTGCCCGATTCAAACCCTGCGGAGCCACCCCCTCCTAAAACAGGAGGGGGCTGGGGGGTGGTCAGCGGGAGGGCAAACCGGCCAGGAAAGGACCCTTTCCCTTCCCCAAACAAGCTCTCAGGGGGTTTGGGGGTAGTAAGAAGCTGACAGAATTGCCCCGATTTAGAATTTCTTCTGTGATAGAAGAGCAACAAGACCTTCCCCAAATAACCTCTTAGGGCAGATGGTTCCCGTACCTGCTTTATCATCCCGCAGCGCTTTGTCATCCCGAGGAACGAGGGATCCTGTGCTTCGGCGCTCGGTCAGATCGATCATTGAGCCACAAGATTCCTCCTGGCGTCGGGATGACAAAACCGAAACCGGCGGGATACCATACGAACCGTAACGTCAAAGCCATCCACAGTCAGCCCGGCATTCAGGGGCGGACCTTTCCGATGGGAGGGAACCATGCTCGTATTCCGGTCGCGGAGAGACCGGATGTTGTAGCGACTACCTGGGCGCACCCGGCAAAGCAGTGCCTTCAGGCACTTTCCCTGCCCCGAACCACCGCTTAGTATTCGGCCCGGGTGCGGTGGAGCATGGGGAACTGGCGCTGGTGCCAGTAGGGATAGATCGGCGGCTTTTCACTGGCTTTCTCCAGCCGGGCCACCTGCTCCGGCGTCAGGTTCCAGCCGACGGCATCCAGGTTCTGCTTCAGCTGCTCCTCATTCCGGGCACCGAAGACGATGGTCGAGACGGTCGGGCGCTGAAGCAGCCAGTTCAGGGCTACCTGGGCCACGGTTTTGCCGGTTTCCCCGGCCACCTCGTCCAGCACGTCGACGATGCCGAAGAGGTATTCGTCCGGGATCTCCGGCCCTTCGCCCCCGCCCTTCGCGATCCGGTTGTTGTCCGGCGCGGGCTGGTTCCGGCGGTATTTTCCGCTCAGCCGGCCGGCCGCCAGACCGCCCCAGATGATGGTGCCGACGTTCTGGTCGACGGCCAGCGGCATCAGTTCCCACTCATACTCCCGGTTCAGCAGCGAATACGACGCCTGGTGGGCGATGTACCGCGACCAGCCGTAGCGCTCCGATACCGACAGCGACTTCATCAGGTGCCAGCCCGAGAAGTTCGAGCAGGCGATGTACCGCACCTTGCCGCTCTGGATAAGGGTGTCGAGCGTCCGGAGGGTTTCTTCCACGGGCGTACCGGCGTCGAAGCCGTGCATGTGGTAGATGTCGATGTGGTCGGTCTGGAGCCGCCGGAGGCTGTCCTCGCAGGACCGGATGAGGTGGTAGCGCGAGGAGCCGTGGTCGTTGGGACCGCTCCCCATCGGGAAGGTCGCTTTGGTCGACAGAATGACCCGATCCCGCAGCCCCGTGAGGGCTTTGCCCAGAATTTCTTCCGAACGGCCCGTCGAGTACACGTTGGCCGTATCGAACAGGCTGACCCCGGCATCGAGGCACAGACGGACCAGCCGGGTGGCTTCTTCCACCTGCGTGTTTCCCCAGGCGCTGAAGAACGGTCCTTCGCCCCCGAAGGTACCGGTTCCGAAACTCAACACCGGCACGTTCAGGCCCGATGCTCCTAACTTTCTGTATTCCATAAGCTGATTTAAATGAATCGGTTGGTTTGATTGAGAGGGTCCGACCCCTTTCGGCCCGAAGTTATCATTTGTTGCCTAATATGGTCCGGCCGGTAACTCCTAATAGCTTTAAAAGCCGACTTCGGCCCGGAATTGTTACGATTAGTTACCGAATAGTCTGTATTTTCGACACCACTTACTACCCGGCAAACCCATGTTATCCGTTCAGAAACTTCACAAAGCCGAATATTCCCCCATCGCCGACCTGATCACCTACCGGGCGCTCCCGACCCGCTCGGTGGAGTACGTCGATCCGTTCCTGTTTCTCAACCACCACGGCCCCCAGGTCTACCGACCCGACAACCGGGGGCTGCCGTTCGGGCCGCACCCCCACCGGGGCATGGAGACAGTGACGTTTATTCTGGAAGGCGACATCTCCCACAAGGACAGCTCCGGCCACGAGAGCGTAATCACGGCCGGGGGCGTGCAGTGGATGACGGCCGGGCGCGGACTTATTCACGCGGAAGTCTCGTCCGATCAGTTCAAACGGGAGGGCGGGCCGCTGGAGGTACTTCAGTTGTGGCTCAACCTGCCGGCCCGGCTGAAAATGACCGAGCCGTTCTACCAGGGTCTGCAAAAAGCCGAAATTCCGAAGCTGGAACTCGATGGGGGCCGCGTAACCGTCGACCTGATCGCCGGAGACTGGGACGGCCAAAAAGCCGCCTTCAGTTCCCACATCGGTATTCAGCTGAACACGATTTACTTCCGGCCGGGCGGGCAACTGACCCTCCGCATCCCGTCCGACCATAATATCTTCTTCTACGTGATCCGGGGCGAAATCGACGCCAACGGGCGGGTGGTTCCGGCCCTGCACCTGGCCGAATTCAATCACGATGGCGAGGAACTGGACCTGGCTTCCAAGCAGGAAAGCATCCTGCTGTTCGGCCATGCCCGCCCGCTCGACGAGCCGGTGGTGGCGCAGGGGCCGTTCGTGATGAACACCGAGCAGGAAATCCGGGAAGCCTACGAAGACTACCGGCGCGGCACATTCGGTAGCTGGCATTAAGCACACTCCTATACTTATGACCTCAACACCCCAACCCTCCAACGCCTTCCCTTTCCCAACTCTTTCTCCGGCGGGCTTCCCGCTTCGGATCGGTCTCTTCGGCATCGGGCTGGATGCCTACTGGCCGCAGTTCGAGGGCCTCCGGGAACGACTGGAGGAGTATATCCAAACCCTCGAAAACCGAATGCAGCGGCCCGGGGTGGAAATCGTCAATCTGGGGATGATCGACACGCCCGAAAAAGCCATGGCGGCCGGCCACCGCTTCCGGCAGGCCGACGTGGACCTGATTTTCCTGTATGTCACCACCTATGCCCTCTCCTCGACGGTGCTGCCGGTGGTCCGGCGGGCGAAAGTTCCGGTGATCGTGCTGAATCTCAGCCCCGAACCGGCCATCGATTACGCCCGTTTCAACGCCCTCGGCGACCGCACCCGCATGACCGGCGAGTGGCTGGCCTACTGTTCGGCCTGCCCGGTTCCGGAGATTGCGAGCGTATTCAAACGCGCGGGCATCCCGTTCCACCAGATCACCGGCATGCTGCACGACGACCCGCCGGCGCGGAAGGAGATCGACGATTGGATCGACGCGGCCCGGGTGGCTCACGTCATGGCCCATAACCGGCTGGGACTGATGGGCAATTACTACGGCGGTATGCTCGACATCTATTCCAACCTGACGCTGCACGCTGCCATCTTCGGCGGCCACATCGAGATGGTGGAGGTCGACCGGCTGTCGGCCCTCCGCCGGGAGGTGACGGACCGGGAAGCCGGTGAGCGGGTGGCGCTGTTCCACGAGACGTTCGAGGTGCAGGCCGACTGCGAACCGGCCGAGCTGGAACGGGCCGCCCGGACTTCCGTGGCGCTGGACCGGCTGGTCGGGGAACTGAAGCTGGGGTCGCTGGCCTATTATTACAAGGGTACGGGCAACCCGTGGAACGAAGACACGATGAGTTCGGTCATCCTGGGCAATTCACTGCTGACGGCCCGGGGCATTCCGGTGGCCGGGGAATACGAGGTCAAGAACGTGCAGGCCATGAAGATCCTGGATACGTTCGGCGTCGGCGGCTCCTTCACCGAGTATTACGCCATGGATTTCCGGGACGACGTGGTCCTGATGGGCCACGACGGTCCGGGGCACATCGCCATCGCCGAGGGCCGGACGAAGGTGCGGCCGCTGTACGTTTACCACGGAAAAGTGGGCCGGGGGCTGTCGGTGGAGATGTCGGTCCGGCAGGGGCCGGTGACCCTGCTGTCGGTGGTGGAAACCGCCGGCGGAACGATTCAGCTGCTGACGGCCGAAGCCGAGTCGGTGCCGGGTCCGATTCTGGAGATCGGCAACACGAACAGCCGCTACCGTTTTCCGATCGGCGCCCGGCGTTTCGTGGAGGACTGGAACCGCCACGGGCCGGCCCACCACTGCGCCGTGGGCATCGGCCATATCGCTTCGAAGATTCGGAAACTAGGCGAACTGATGGGCGTCGAGGTGGTTCAGGTGTGCTGAAAAGGCAACGGGCGACCATGATGATCGCCCTTGCACCACTCCGTAAATCACTCGAGGATGGGCACCCTCCACCCTTTACCGAGCAATGCCAGTCTTATTTGATTTAAATGGTGTGTCAAGCCGGAATCGGACTCGGGTTTCCGCGTTGCAATGTTCTCAATAATTCAGGCATCGGACGTTCGGATTTGGGACAAACTCCATTTCGTTTGGGACACGGACCGAAAATTACCGGCCTCCGTTGTCATTCTAAGTAGATTCTAAGCCTTTTCTAAGGTATTTCTTATCCGGCAAAGCCAAATTGATCGTAAAACCGCCTATGAAAATTCTGGTCATCGAAGACGAGCCCAAAACGCTCCAGGCCATCCGTCAGGGGCTGGAAGAAAGCCAGTTTGAAGTGGATGTGGCCTACGACGGCCTGATTGCCAAACGGCTGGCCCTGAAAAACAACTATGCCGCCATCATCACCGACGTGGTCATTCCCGGCATCAACGGGTTCGAGCTGGTGAAGCAGCTGCGGGAACAGGGGGTCGGCACGCCGATCCTGATGCTGACCGCTCTGGGCGAAACGAACGACAAGATCAACGGTTTCGACGCCGGAGCCGACCAGTACCTGACCAAGCCCTTCCAGTTTTCGGAACTGCTGGCCCGGGTCCGGTCGCTGACCAAACGCAGCACGCAGGTGACCATGACGGCCCAGATGCTGCGCTTCGCCGGGCTGGAAATGAACCTGGACGCCAAGACCGTCACCCGCGACGGCCGGCCCATCGACCTGACTGCCCGCGAGTTCGACCTGCTCGAATACCTGATGCGCAACCAGGGCCGCGTCCTGTCGAAACTCGACATTGCGGAACAGGTCTGGGACCTGAATTTCGACTCGAATACCAATATCGTGGAGGTGTATATCAATTACCTCCGGCGTAAAATCGACCGGGATTTCCCAAAAAAACTGATTCATACCCAGTTCGGAATGGGATACGTCCTGAAGGAAGAGGAAAACCGATGACCATCCGCACCCGTCTGACGCTGCGATTTACCGGACTGGTTTCGGCCTTCCTGGCCCTAACCTTCATCAGCCTGTACGGTTTCTGCCGGTATTTTATCACCTCCGATTTCTACAGCCGGCTGGACCGGAAAGCCCATACCTATGCCGAGATGCTGATCCGGTATCAGCTGGAACCGAACATGGTCCGGCAGTTGAACAAGCTCCGGAAAGACCAGCTTCCGAACCAGAAAATTACCATCTACGACCGCAACGACTATCCGTTTTTTACGACCAACGACGCCGTCGTGCTGGGCATTCCGGCTTCGCGTCTGAACCGGATACGCCAGGAAAAGCTGCTTCATTTTCAGTGGAACCAGTTCTACGTGACGGGCTTGCAGTACACCTCCGGGCGGGATACCTACCTCCTGCTGGCGAGCGCCCGGAACCCGGAGGGTGACCAGTTTCTGCGGACCCTGCTTCAGGTCTGCGGGGGCCTGTTCGGCATCGTGGTCGGGCTGATGGCGCTGTCGGGCTGGCTGTATGCCGGGGAGGCCCTGGAGCCGATGCAGCGCATCGAGAAGCAGCTCAGCCGCATCTTCCCCCGCAACCGCCAGGAGCGGCTGCCCGTGGGTGAGGAAAACGACGAAATCAATCGCCTGTCGACCACCATCAACCGGCTGCTGGACCGGGTCGAGGAGTCGTTTCAGCTTCAGCAGATGTTCGTCAGCAATGTCTCCCACGAACTCAAAAATCCGCTGACCCAGATCAGCTCCCAGCTGGAAGTGAGCCTGCTGAAGCAGCGCGACGAGCAGTCGTACCAGCAGACGATCCGCTCGGTGCTGGAGGACGTCGACGATCTGTCGAAGCTGACGCACTCCCTGCTCCAGCTTTCCCGCGTGAGCCAGACGGACTCCGGCGAACTGCTGAGCGAATGCGTCCGGGTCGATGAGGTAGTCTGGGATGTGCTGGACGAGGTCGGCGTCACCTTTCCGCAGTGCAGCGTACGGATCAACGCCGAGAACCTGCCCGACGACTTCGAGCAGCTGAGTGTGCCGGGCAACGCCCTCCTGCTCCGGATCGCGCTGAAGAACCTGATCGAAAACGCGTGCAAGTTTTCGTCCGACCGGCAGGTGCGGGTCGGGCTGGACCTGGGGACGGAATCCGTGCAGGTCCGGATCGAAAATGAAGGCGCCCCCATTCCGGCCGAGGACCTGCCCTACATCTTCGAGCCGTTTTTCCGAAGCCAGAAGACCGCCGGCCTGCCGGGGTACGGCATCGGGCTGATGCTGGTCGAGCGCATCATCCGGCTCCACCACGGACGTATTTCGGTGGCCTCCTCCGAGGGGCAGCCCACGGTTTTTGAACTGGAGCTGTTCCGGAAGCCGGGCCTCTAAGTAAATTCTAATCCTTTCCTCAGTTCGGTCTAAGAATTCGGAGGCTGTTTTGTGTCAGGCAAAAATCACCCTGGTCATGACACAGAAGCCGCTCCACACCCGAATGTCCGAAACCTCGACGTCCGGCCACCTGACCCGCACGTTTCAGGAGCCCCGCCGGCCGGTGCTGCCGGAACCACCCCCCCGCCGGCCCGACTGGCTGCTGATTCTGATGATCGGACTCTTCGTCGCCAGTCTGCTCATCGCCTGGCTGGCAGACATTCCCTCCCTGCTTCGCTGGAACCTCTAAGTCGATTCTAATTCGAAATTAAGCCGGCTCTCAGATTTCAGGGGCTATTTGGCGGGTAGTTGGCAGTGGCGGTTGAAACGGAAACTCATTGGAAACCCTGAGCAGTATGAAAACGTACAGCAGCTGCTCGATTACATCGACAAACGGGAGTTGGTGGCGAATTCCAAAAAAGAAGAAGAAACGACCGGATCGGCCGATTCGGAACAGTAACACTATGGTGCGATAGATAGTGGATCGGAACTCTGCCGGTGCGGTGATCACTGGCAGAGTTTTTTATTGATCCTTTACCGCTTCCTCCTTCCGCGCTTCCAGCATCAGTTCCAGCAGGGGCAGCACCTCCTGCTGACGGGCCAGCCGGTAACGGGCCTCCGATTCGCCGGCCCCGATCCGGACGGAGTAAGCCCAGTCCGGCAACTGGCGGAACATATCCTCGTCGGTGGTGTCGTCGCCGATGCTGACCACAAAATCATACCGTTTCTGCTCGAACAGGCTGCGGGCCACCGTCCCCTTGCTGTGGAGGGCCGGTTTCACCTCCACCACCTTACTGCCCTGAATGACCGTCAGCGGGATCAACGAAGGCAGATTGCGAAGCTGCATGGCCAGTTCCATCGCCCGCATTTCTATATCTTCTTCGCCGGATTTGCGGTAATGCCAGGCAATGGCCGTTTCCTTCTCCTCCATGAACGTTCCCCTGTGCCGGCCGATGAACTGATCGAGCAGCGCCCGTACCGGCGCCACCCAGTCTTCGGTCGAGAGGTCGAGCCGTTTCCAGTCGGCGTCGGGAGCTTTGTAGAACGCCCCGTGTTCGGCGACGATATGGACCGGAATCGTGGCAAAGGTCTGTTCGAGGAAGCGCCGGTCGCGGCCGCTGATCACGGCCACGTCGCTGGTCTCGGTCAGTTGCCGGATCAGAGTCGCCATGGATTCGGAGAGCCGGGCCTCGGCCGGGTCGTCGACGATGGGGGCCAGCGTGCCGTCGAAGTCCAGCAGCAGCAACGGGTTCTCCGCACTTTTGAAGGCCGCCGAGAAAGAAGGCAGCGGCAGGCTCGTTTCGATGTCGGGCTGATGGCTTACGGCCTCGTCGACGGCGTTCAGAAAATCGACGGCCCACCGGAACACGTTGTGGTTCTGGAGGTGCACCCGCATCGGACGCATCCGCACCGTCTGTTCCTCCGGTGACATATGGAGGGCCTGATAAATGGCGTTCGCCACCTCCTGCGTATCCGTGGGGTTGATGATGAGCGCTTCCTTCAGTTCCTGGGCGGCCCCGGCCAGTTCGCTCAGGATCAGCACCCCCTTCTCATCATACCGGCTGGCAATGAACTCCTTGGCTACCAGGTTCATCCCATCGCGGATGGGCGTAATCAGCGCCACGTCGCAGGTGGTATACAGCGCCATCATTTCCTGAAATTTCAGGGACAGGTAGGAGTAGACGATCGGCCGCCAGCCGATGGTACCGAAAAGGCCGTTGATCCGCCCGACGGTTTCTTCGATCTCCCGTTTGATTTCCTGATACTGCGGCACCTGATCCCGGGAGGGTACCACCGTCATCACGAACGAAACCCGGTCGTTCCAGTCGGGGTTCTGGGTCAGGAAGCGTTCATAGCCCTGCAGGCGTTCCTTGATGCCCTTGGCATAGTCGAGCCGGTCGACGGAAAAAATGATTTTGTCGACCCGCAGCAGGTTGCGGTACTGCGTTTTGGTTTCGACGACCTCGGGGGTCCGGGCGCTGCCGTCGAACTTGTTGAAATCCACGCTGATCGGAAAGTCCCGCACCACGACCGATCGCTCCGGCAGGATCACCCGCGAGCCGATGACCGGCAGGGAGAGCACTTCCCAGACGCTCCGGATGAAATGCTGGGAGTAATCCGGGGTATGAAAGCCGACCACATCCGCGCCCAGCAGGCCTTCCAGCAGGGCCTGACGCCAGGTTCGGGGGAGCAGTTTGAAAATCTCGTTCGTGGGAAAGGGAACGTGGAAAAAGTAGCCGATGGTAGCGTCCGGCACGGCCTTCCGCAGCATCGCCGGCAGCAGCATCAGCTGAAAATCATGGATCCAGACCAGGTCGCCGGGCTGGACCAGGCCGACCAGTTCTTCGAAAAACCGGGTATTGGCCTGTTCGTAATGTTCGAAATAACTGTCCCTGAAGGAAGCGTAGGTCGGAAAATAGTGCAGAAGCGGCCACAGCATGTCGTTGCAGAACCCCTCGTAAAAGCCCTGGTGTACCTCCGGGTCCATGAAAACCGGATGAGCCTCGAAGGTCTCGTTCTCGAAGGCGTCCCCGGTCAGGTCCTGAAAAGCCGGGTCACAATGACCGACCCAGTTGATCTTCCGGCCTTCGCCCGACTGGCCCATCTGCTCGGCCATCGAAAGAATGGCCGAAACCAGACCCCCCGAATTTTGTTGGAGCGAAACGCCCTCTTCCGTCTTCCTGATCGTAAACGGCAGCCGGTAGGCAACGATGATCAGCCGTTTGTATTTTTCCTGAAAAGAATTCATGTAGTATCTGTACATCCCGGCGGTCGTTAAACCATAAATGACCGTCGACCGCCTTAAAGAAGAATTAATCTACGCTTAAAATTTACTTAGAAACGACTTCCGTTTCGTTCCTTATCCCGGCCGACGTATACTCCGACAACTTGTCGATCAACAGATTCGCCCGGTAGAGATATTCTTCTTCGGTCATGTTCTGCCGGCTGTAGCGGTAATAGAGCAGATCGAGGTCGCGGATGATTTCGCTCCGGTCGGTGATCCGTACCGGTTTCCGGCGTCCGGCCGAAACCGCCGGGCCGGGCCCATCGACCGCCACCGTTTCGGACGAAGGCCGGAAGCCGTTTTCGTCCGGCAGCACGAACCGGTCGTAATGGGAAGGAAACCGGTCCAGGCCCGACGGACGACAGTCGAACCACTTTCCGGTCAGGAAGCTGAGCAATCCAATGATCAGCATCGCGCAGATAATCAGTATCATCATATCACGTTGAGTTTACCTTTCAGGCTTAACTACGGGCTCCGGCGGATTGTTGACAATTTTCTGCCCGGAAAAAGCCTAAGGACAAAAAAAGCGGCAGGGTGTCCCTGCCGCCCGAAACGCTCGTGCCGACCTTCCTACCGGGCCGGTTCACCGTCCCGCCGGGAAGCCGGGGCCAGGATGGACCGGGTCCGGAGGTCGAACTTGATGAAATCCAGCCCCTGCGTATGGTCGCCGAACTTGACGGGGTTGCCTTTCGTATCGCCCCGCACCATAAACGACCCCGAATGGTGGCCCCCGCCGAGGTACCGCCGTTTTCCGAGCCATCCGGTCAGGAGAGCCGGATCGTATGGTCGAAGGGCGTGAAACCGGTCAGGTACACCGTCGGGGCGTCCATCGGCGGCAGGGCGCCCCGCAGCACCACGCCCCGGTGCAGGGCCAGCCCCGGCCCGAAGGTGATCGTATCCTTGCCCGACGTGAAGGAACCCGACTCTCCGGACAGCAGCCAGGCGTTGTCGCGGGACGGATGTTTCGTAACGCCCGCAAACGTGCCGCCGGGTCGGAAAATGAGTTCGAGGGCCACCGGAACGCGCTCGGTCCCGGTAATCTGAATCCGGGCCTCCATGCCGCTGCCGGTTTCCCGAAGCGTCACGGTCGTCTGCATCGTCTGGACTTCGCTCTGTTTCCGCTGTTCGCGGGGCATCTTCTCCCAGTCGCCGTCACCGGGGCCGGGAATCGAGCCGATGCCGAACGGCTGGTAGTAGGGGCCTTCCAGGGAGCGCGTCATCACCCAGGCGTCGCCGTTTCGAACCACCTGATCGGCCTGAAACTGCCCCTTGCCGAAGAAGGAGGCCGCCACCCGGATGCCCTGCAGCACGGCCTCTCCTTTGTGAAAGGTCATAAACACCGGGTTGGCCGACAGAAGCGTGCTGTCCCAGCGGTCGCGCCGGACCCGCGTCAGGCCCGAATGCGGAAACTCCCGGACGTAGTTGACGGGCAGCGGTTTAGCGGCCGGCAGTTCCTGCCAGACAGAGGTGTCGTCCAGAAGATAATCCAGAAACCCGACGGTTCTCGGCAGAAGTGTCTGCTCGATCATCCGGGCCTGGGCGGCCATCGCTCCGTCCTGGTCGTGGATCGCCATATAGCGATAAGGATAAAAATAGCCTTCCATCGTACCGACCAGGGCCTTGTCCTGCCGACCCGAGGCTTCCGACACCACCTCCCCGTTGGGATGGACGTAGTACAGCATCATGGACAGGTTTTTCCGGACCGGTTCGAGCAGTTCGGGCCGTTTCAGCGCCCGGGCGATGGTAATCAGCAGCCGGTTGGTCAGCGGAGAATAGATCAGCGTACTGCGTTCGTTATACTGGCCGTCGGCGTCGATGTCGATCTTTTCCGCCAGCCACTCGTCGATACGGGCCACGTAGCGGGGGTTCGGCCAGAGTTCCTGCAGCCGTGCCAGGGCCGCCGACACCACCCAACGGTGGTTGGGGGTGTGGATACCGCCCACGCTCAGGGCCTCCCCGGCTTTCAAAAGAAAGGTTTTCAGGTCGGCCATCACCTTTTCGGCCTCCGGCGTACCGGTCCGGGAAAGAAGCCGATAGGCCGGCGCCAGCCGCTTGACGATGAAACCCGTGTCGGGTGTCGAATGAAAGTTGGTCGAGAGCAGGTCGACGGTGCCGTCGGAATGCTGGATTTTGAGCAGATAGCGAGTCGCCAGACCGGCTTCCTGCAGCAGTTCCTTCGAGCGGTAAAAGGTGGATTCGGGACTGGCAACGGCGCAGGCGATCCGGCGGACGTAATCGGCCGAAGCCTGCGGGGTCGGAATGTCGTCGCCGTCTTTCAGGCCGCCGTAGGCCGGGTGGTTCGGGTCCGTGACGCGGTAGGCTTTCAGTTGCCCGATCTGCTGGTCGTTCAGCCGGATCAGTTCGAGCAGCCAGGCCGGTTTGGGCGGCCGGGCCGCAAAGCCATGGGATTTCAGGGCGGGCACGACCAGCAGCGCAGCGGTTCCTTTACAGAGAAAGGTTCTTCGGTCCATATTCGGGGAAATTTAGGAATAGAGTCCTAAAGTAAGCCCCCGCGGTATTCCAGTCAACCTGTGGTCTCCCGGCTCTTCAGGTCCGGGTCAGTCCTTCAGCACCGTCCGGACCCAGTAGACGACCCGTTTCCCCCCGGCGTCGGCAACGGAATACGGGATGGGGCGGTGGAAGTTCTGCGGCACCCCGGAAGCGGGGGTCACGGTGGCGCCCTCGCTTACCTGAATCAGGGGCCGGACCCCCTTGAGCATGGTCCGGGACGCCACCGTCAGCCGGATTTCAAATGAAACGGTATCGATGGCAGTGGCCTGCCCTTGCACCCCGTCGAGTTTAAATTCCAGGATGCGGGCCGTTCCGGGCCGTTCGGGCTCGGGAACGCAGGCCGACAAGGCCGTCAGCAGAAAGACCAGGCCGACCGTATGAGCCTGTTTGAGATCGGATACTACGGGAAGAAGGGAAAAAATCAGCATGGAAAGGTGAATTTCCTATTGGACGTTTCTTTCTCTCCAAAGTCACCCTTAGTTTCGCATCACCGGCCAACTCACCGGCTTTTCGTCCCGATCGTCCATGCGTTTTCTGATTCTCCTTCTCCTGGTTTTACCGGTCTTTCTGTCGCCGGTGGGGATGATGGCCCGAAACCGGCCTCCCGCACCCCGTTTCCGGGTCATCGCCTTCTTCACGGCCCGCAACGACCGGGCGCACATCAGTTTCGTACAGGAGGCCAACCGCCGGTTTCCGAAGATGGCCGAAAAACATCGGTTTACGTATGACACCACCTCCAACTGGAACCACCTGAACCCGGAGTTCCTGAGCCGGTATCAGGTCGTTCTGTTTCTGGATACCCGGCCCGAGGTCCCGGCCCAGCGGGAGGCATTTGAAAAGTACATGGAAGCGGGGGGTGCCTGGATGGGTTTTCACTTTGCGGCCTTTGCCCTGACCCCTTCCGCCTACCCGCAGAACTGGGACTGGTACCACCACCGGTTTCTCGGCTCCGGCTCCTACGTCAGCAACACCTGGCGGCCGACGTCGGCCGTGCTGCGGGTGGAAGACCGCCGGCACCCGGCCGTCAAAGGGCTGCCGGAAACGTTCCGCTCGGCCCCGAACGAATGGTACCGCTGGGAGCATGACCTCCGCCGGAACCCCGACATTTCCATCCTGCTGTCCATCGACCCATCCAGCTTCCCGCTCGGCACCGGCCCCAAACCGCATGAAATCTGGCACAGCGGCTATTACCCGGTGGTCTGGACGAATAAAAAGTACCGCATGGTGTACGTCAACATGGGGCATAACGACATCGACTACGAAAACAGAACCAACCGCGAACTCTCCTTTTCCTTCGACAACGAAACGCAGAACCGGCTCATCCTCAACGCCCTGCTCTGGCTGGGGGGCCAAAAGAAATAAGTTGCCTCTCCGAATAGTTTAGGGTCCGGATCGGGCTTCCGCGTTACTATTCCAGCGCTTTCACGTCAAACCTCCTGCGTGTCTCTCCGGCCGGAGAGGTTCTGCCGTCGAATTTCCCACCCAAAAAGCGCCATTGTGTCCACTACCTGTACCCGTTTCGATGCGTGTTCGTATCGTAGTTTGCTGCTGATTGTGCTGCTGACCGGTCTTTTTTCCGGCTCCCTGCTTGCACAGAGCAAACTGTTCATGAATCCCATCCGCTATACCGACCGGCGGATCAACACCTACCGGCACGTCTGCGGTGACCCCAAACAGATTCATTTCACGCTGAACGGCCGGCCGTTTCCTCCCTACGAGGTGGTTTACTTTGCCAACGGCCTCTGTTTCATCCAGTTCGAATTCGGCCTTCTGAAACCTGGCGACGTCGTCCGGGTCAGCGACGACTGCGGCAGCGTTCCCTTTCAGACCGTCGTGCAGGACGACTACACGTACGTGGAGGTACCGGGCGGGGCGGGCCACAGCGGAAACGGCATCGGCCCGGACGACGCATCGCCCCCTTACAGCCGCCTTTCCACTCCGCTGGCCGTCGGGCCCTGTGAGCCGGTCAAAATCGGGGCTCATGTGCTGGTGCGGTATTTTGTGTTTCTGAGCAGCAACGCGCCCGGCCAGACCCGGATAGGCCCCCTGACGGTCAACGGGTCAACCTTTACCGAGGGGGCGCATTCCACCAGCGACCTCGGCGACCCTAACCCCTCCTCCCACAGCGTCGGACCCGACGGTTCGGTGAATTACGAAGGCACGGTCAAATTCACCAGCAACCAGCAGTATTCGGGCAGTACGCCCCTCGCCATCGTCTACAAACACAACGGTGCGCCGGTCAACGGCGATTTCTCCATCGGCATCGGGGCCGAAAATTTCGGAGCCATTAACCTGCGCTACATCAGCAATACCGGCTTCAGCGTCGAGAAAGCCACCTACACCAGCGACGTCAGCCGCACCGACTTTACGGGAGATTATACCAATGCCACCTTCAAGGTAACTTACGACGGGGCCTGGTATAAGGTGTACGTCGACGGCACGGCGGTGGATTCCCTCCGGCGATTCGTGATCTACGACGCTTCGGGCGGCTCCCTGACCCAACAGGGCAGCGTTCTTCCCTACGGCTCATCGGTTACGTACACGCCCGGCCAACCGGGCAGCCAGTGGGTCAGCGCACTCATCGACGGCGTCATGTACACCCGGCAGCAGTTCAGCGTCAGCGGAGGGCTGTCGGTGCAGGCCACGGCCTCCGGTTCTGCCTGCGCCGGTCCGAATGCGGGTTCGATCACCGTCACCGCTTCGGGCGGGCAGGGGCCGTACCGCTACGCCCTCGGTCAGGGGCCGTTCGGCAGCAGCAATACCTTCGGGAATCTGGCGGGCGGCACGTATACAGTTCGGGTGCGGGATGCGGGCGGCTGCGAAACCGCCACCGATGTGACCGTCGGCGCCGGGAACCTGCTGG
The DNA here is from genome assembly GCF_003703975.1 of Larkinella soli. Taxonomy (GTDB): domain Bacteria; phylum Bacteroidota; class Bacteroidia; order Cytophagales; family Spirosomataceae; genus Larkinella; species Larkinella soli. The sequence continues at coordinate 445,778 of NZ_QTJY01000003.1, forward strand.
TTGCCGCCGTGAAAAGTAAAACCGCCGTGAAGTGTTTCGGCGGGGCCGACGGCAGCGTTTCGATCACTACGGACGGGTCGGTTCCGTCGGGGCCCCTACGGCTTTCCATCGACAACGGGAAGACGTTTCAGAACAGCCCCGATTTCGGGGGACTGGCCGCCGGAACCTATACCGTCGAGGTCCGGGACAACGCCTGTTCGACTTCGGTACCCTTCACCATCGACCAGCCCGCCGACCTGAGCACGGCAGGGTCGGTGACCAGAACCGTCTCCTGCTTCAAGGGGGCAGACGGAGTGGTTGCGGTCAATGCGACCGGCGGGGTCGCTCCCTACCAGTTCGCCCCCACCGGCGGCTCCTTTGCGGCTTCGCCCGTATTCGGAGGGCTGGCGGCCGGTTCGTACGCATTTCAGGTGAAAGACGCCAACGGCTGCCTCAAAACGACCGCCCCGGTGGCGCTGACCGAACCTGAAGAACTGTTGGTTCCGTCGGTGACGACCCTCGACGTGCGGTGTGCGGGCGGTGCCGACGGCAGCATCCGAATCATTCCCTCGGGCGGAACGGGTCCCTACACCTACGCCATCGACGCCAATGCCTTTCAGGCTTCGGCCACCATCGGCGGGCTGAGCGCCGGCACCTATACCGCCCGGGTTCAGGACAGCCGGGGCTGTATTTCCTTTCGCAGTGTTACCATCGGCCAACCCATCCCATTGACGCTCACGGTATCAGGCCGGACGCCGGTCACCTGCCGGGGCGGAGCCGACGGGACCGTTCAGCTTCAGGCCGCGGGTGGACTGGCGCCGTATACCTACGCCGTCGACAACGGCCCCTTCGGCGCGTCGAACGCAATCAGCAGCCTGAAAGAAGGCACTTACGCATTCCGGGCGCAGGACCGCAACGGGTGCAATGCGTCGATCAGTCAGGATATTTCCTTTAAAAGCGCCCTGAAAGCCACCGTGGAAGCGGTTCAGGCGGTCCGGTGCTTTGGCGGTTCGGACGGCGGCCTGACGATCCGGACGGAAGAATCGGTGGCTTCCGGCCCCCTGCGGTTTTCCATCGACCAGGGTAAAACGGTTCAGGCCAGTCCGCGTTTCGATCAGCTCCCTGCCGGTACTTATACGATTCAGGTGCTGGACGATCTGTGTTCCGTTCCGGTCTCCGTTACCGTTTCCCAACCGACGGAAGTGGCCGCATCGGCGGCAGTGACCCGTTTGGTTTCGTGCTTCAGGGGGAATGACGGCGAGGTGGCGGTCACGGCTTCAGGCGGGGTTTCTCCCTACCGGTATTCGATCAACGGAACTGATTACGGCGGGTCGGCCGTGTTTTCGAATCTTGCTTCGGACAGCTATAAATTCTGGGTTCAGGACGCCAACGGTTGCCTCCGGACCACCTCCCTCGTCAGCGTCGGCCAGCCGACCGAGCTTCAGGCATCTATCCTCCGGAAATCCGACATCCGATGTCATGCCGGCGCCGAAGGGTCGTTCGAGCTGACGGCCTCCGGCGGTACGGCCCCCTACCGGTTTGGATCGGCGGAAACGAACCTCCAGCCCGACGCGGTGCTGACCGGCCTGAAGGCCGGCTCCTATACGCTGGTGGTGCAGGACGGGAACGGCTGCCGGAAAACCGTAGCCGGTGAACTGCTGCAACCGGCCGCGCCTTTTACCGTCACCCTCGTTTCCCAGGCCAACCTCCGGTGTTTTGAAGACCGGAGCGGACGACTGGAGTTCCGATCCACGGGCGGCACCGCCCCCTATCTTCTGTCACTGGACAACCAGAGTTTTCAGGAAAAGACGGTTTTCGACGGTTTATCGGCCCGCAGCTACAAACTCTACGGCAAAGACGCCCACGACTGCCCCTTTTCGCTCTCCGGCCTGACCCTCTCCCAACCGGCCGAGATTCGGGTCCGCCTGTTGAGAAAGCTGGACGTCGACTGCGAATATTACCAGCGGGGAGAAGCCCTGGCGGCTGCGGAAGGCGGCACGGGCGGGTTCACCTATCACTGGAACGGCACCGGTTTTGCCGGTCAGCCGACGGCTTCGGCTTCCGGCGAAAGTGGCCTTTTCACCCAACTGGTTGCCGGGAATTAAACGGTAACGGCTCAGGATCAGTCGGGCTGTACCCGGGAATTGCCGGTTACCATCGTTCCGGAAAGCAGCCGAATCCGCTTCGAGTGGGACAAAACCCTGCCCGGTTCCTGTTCATCTTCCGACGGGTCCATTCAGATCAGGAACGTGGCGGGGGGCCGGCCTCCCTATCAGTACCGGATCAGCACTCAGCCCGCCACCACCCCGACGCCGGCCTTCGGCGGTCTGGCCAACGGCACGTATCTCCTGACGGTGGCCGACAGCCTCTGCGCCTATACGCAGGAGGTGGATCTGACCGTGCCGGGCAGCCTCTCGGCGACGCTTACCCTGACGGCCGTTAGTTGTGAGGTTCCGACGGCCAACCTCACCATCGAACGTATTTCGGGGGGCAACGGCCATTATACCACCTCCCTGAACGGAGCCGGGTTTTCGGCCGACCGACAGTTCGGAAACCTGAAACCCGGCCTGTATGCGCTGACGATTCAGGACAGCCCTCTCTCCTGCCGGACCATCCGGAGTGTGGAGGTAAAGGAGCAGAACCGGGCCGACCTCCAGCTGGTATCCAGAAAAGACATCGCCTGCTTCGGAGGAAGGGACGGAGCGATCACCGTGAAGGGAGAAAACACGACCGGCCCCTTCCGCTTTGCGCTGAACGCGGGGCCGGAACAGGAGAGCGGCCGGTTCGGGGACCTTGCCGTCGGCACCTACCGGCTGACCGCCCGGAACCGGTTCGGCTGTCTCGACAGTCTGCGGGTGTCCCTGACGCAACCTACCCCGCTATCCGGGAATCTAACCAAAAAGGACAATCTCTGTTTCGGGGACCGGACCGGCCGGATCGAACTCAGCGGCTCTGGCGCAACTCCGCCTTACCGGTATTCTCTGGAGGAAGGAAAGGACCAAACCGAAGGTCTGTTCGCCGGATTGAAGGCCGGGATCTACAACGCCCGTATTCTGGACGCTAACCATTGCCTGCACATCATCCCAACCGAACTCTTTCAACCTTCGGCGTTAAAACTGACGGCCTTGTATCAGGATACGGTTCGCTGCTTCGGTGAAGTCAACGGGGTGGTACGGCTTCGGGCGCAGGGCGGAACGCCGTCTTACCGGTATTCCCCGGACAGCCTGAATTACCAGACAGACAGCCTGTTCCGGAATCTGAACGCCGGTACGTACCGCTTCCGGGTTCAGGATGCCCATCAGTGCCTTCAGACGGCCACCATCGACCTCAGCCAGCCGGCGAAACTGGCCATCTCGCTGACCGCCAAAGCCGACCCGCTCTGCGCGGGAGAAAGCAACGGCACGATTGAAGTGAACGCGACCGGCGGCAATGGCGGGTACGAATACCGCCTGGATGCTTCCCGCACCCAATCCGGCGGCCGATTTACCGGACTGATCCAGGGAGAATTTGCCCTTCGGGTGACGGACCGAAGGGGTTGCACCGACACCCTGAGCCGGGTCAGGCTGACCTGGCCTCAACCTCTCCGGTCGGAGATACAGACCTCCTCGCCCCGCTGCGCCGGAGGGACGGAGGGTACGATCAGCCTGCGGGTAAACGGCGGTTTGCCGCCCTATACGGCCCGATTAAATGAAAAAGAGTCGGTATCCGACAGCCTCTTCACTCTGCCCGGATTGAAAGGTGGCCATTATGACCTGCGGGTATCCGACCACAACGGCTGCGCGCTTCGGGTTCCGGCGACGATCACCGAGGCCGACGCGCTGTCCAAAATCAACCTCGGCGATTCTACGCTCGTCTGTAAAGGACAGGCGGTTCGGCTCGATGCCGGAAATCCGGGACGGTCGGTGCAGTGGTTCTACAACGGGCGGGAACTCAGCCGGGAGCAAGTCGTCGAAGCCGTCGAGCCGGGCAACTATCGGGTCGAAGTCCGCAACGCGACGGGCTGCCTGGAGACGGCCTCCTTCACCCTGCGGAACAGCCCCCAGGCCCTGAAAAGCGATTTCCTGATGCCGACGCAGGCCTTTGTAGGCGATACCGTCCTGGCGCTCGACATCACCAGACCCATCCCGGACCGACTGGTCTGGACGATTCCCGCGGAAGCCTTCAAAGTACAGACGACCGCTTCGACCATCGCCTTCGTGGTGGTGGAGGAAGGCGACTATACCATTGAAATGGATGCCTTTCTGGGGGATTGTCATCATGTGGCCCGGCATGATCTCCGCATTTTCCGGCCGGAAAACGTCGACCAGACCGACCCCCGCTTAGGCTATCAGGACCTGAACATCATCGAGAAAGTCGAGGTGTTTCCCAACCCGAATTACGGCCGCTTCACGGTCCGGGTCAAACTGGCCCGGGTCGAAAAAGCCGATCTGTTCCTGATCCGCTCCAAAACCGGTGAAGTCGTTTACACGGTCACCGATTCGGGCCGGAATGAATACACCTTTCAGGTAGATCAGCCGCTGCGGCCGGAAACCTACATCGTCAGCATCCGGGCCGGCAAATCGACCCTTATCAACCGAATCCTGGTCACCCCGTAACTACCCTCCGCATGAAACCATTTCGTCTAACCCTCGGTCTGGCCTGGGTTCTTTTTTCAGGTATTCCCCTGCAGGGACAGGATCTCGGGCAAGTGCTGAATACCAAACCCGGTGCCTACCTCAAACAGGGCGTTCAGGTGAGCGGCAGCCTGTCGGCCGATCATGTCTTCTACGGCGTCTCGGGCATGGAACGACGCCGGGACCCCTTCACCTTCTTTTACTCAGGGCAGTTGAATATCAAGCTTTTCGGCAAAATCGATATGCCGACGGGCTTTATGTTCACCAACCAGAACTTCCGCTTCTCAAATCCTTTTCAACAGCGGTTTCACCTGGCGCAGCCGTTCAATCGTCTGAGCCTTCGACCTTCGTATAAAGGAATTACACTGCATCTGGGCACCAGCGCCATGTCCTTTTCGCCGTTCACGCTGGCGGGCCGGCGGTTCGAGGGTGCCGGACTCGAATACCGCCCGACGGGTAAATCCTTCTATCTGTCGGCCATAGCCGGGGTGCTGCAGCGGGCCGTCCGCATCGACACCACCCACTCGGTGGCGCATAACCTGCCGGCCTATCGGCAGGTGGGATTTGGCTTTCAGGTCGGCTACCGGAACCAGAACGACCAGGCCGAACTGATCCTGTTCACGGCGGCCAACCGACTGCGTTCCCTTCCCTACACGCTCGACAGCCTGCGGATTGCGCCGGTCCGGAATGCGGTGGTTTCGGTCAAACTGGCCAAAGCCTTATTCGGGAAGTGGCATATCGGCACGGAAGTCGCCGTTTCGGGACTCACTTCGGACCAGCGGCTGGCCCGCGACGGCCGGTCGGCCGGGTTCTTTGAATCGTTCGGCGGGCTGCTACCCGTCAATGCCGGCACCCGGTATCAGAAAGCCGTGCGGGCGGAGGTCGGTTATCAGGGAACCGGGTTTTCGGGCGGTCTGGAATACAGCCGGGTCGACCCGACCTACCGGACGCTCGGCGCCTATTATTTCAACAACAATCTCGAAAACCTGACGGCCAACGCGACCACGCAGCTGCTCCGGGGCAAAATTTCACTATCGGCTAACGCGGGCCTCCAGCGGGATAACCTCGACGGCTCCCGGTTCCAGACGATGCGCCGGTTTGCCGGTTCGGCACAGGTCAGCTTCAATCCTTCCGATGTCTTCAATATAAACCTTCTGTATTCGAACTTCCTGAGTTACTCCAATCTGTGGCCCTCTTATGAATACCTTACCCAGGTAACGCCGTACGACGCGCTCGACACCCTGAATTACCGGCAAATCAGCCAAAACGTCGTAGGGGGGATCAATTACCAGCTTCCTTCTCCGAAGGAGGTGAGCCGCCGGTTTTCGGCAAATCTTCTTTACCAGACGGGTGCCGACCGGACCCGAAACCGGCAGCAGGGGACCCGGCTTTACAACGCTTCCCTCTCCTATACCCACTCCCTGACCCGCCGGAACCTTGCTTTCTCGGCGGCCCTGAATTTGAGCCAAAATGAATTACCCTCGTTCAGCAGCCGGCTCTGGGGACCGACTTTCTCTCTGACAAAGGCACTCCTCGACAAAAAGCTGCGCATCTCCGGATCAGTGACCTACAGCCGGACTTCCACCCGCCTGACCGAAGACCGGCCGTTTGCCCCACCCCCGACCGGTCGGCTCTGGAACACCCGCATTACTGCGGGCTATGCACCGGCGAAGCGCCACCTGCTGCAACTCAGTGTGGTGGGCTTATCCCGACCGGCTTCCGGCCCCGCCGACCCGGCCTCTCGGCCTCAGCCCCCCTTCCGGGAACTCACGGCCACGCTGGGTTACCGCTATCAATTTACGGTTTTCGACACCCGCCGGTAAGTACAGGAACCTGCATACCGTGCGCCATTCTATTCTCGTTTTCCTGCTCCTGCCGGGTTCTTTGAAGACGCCGGCCCAGCCCCCGACAGCCGGCCCAATGGGATTGGGTGTACTTGCACCCAATGAATTTATATGGAAGTATCGTCTGGAGGACTATACCCGGATCTCGTGAAGTTGATATTCAACAGGTGGAAGCAGCTACCTTCGTCTTAGGTTTTAAAACAAAAACGACCAGAGTTTCTGGTCGTTTTTGTTTTTGATTGCTTGCACTAGGCCTATATCTCCTCCCACGGTTTGGCGCCACTCCACTGGTAGGCTGGGTTAATGTCCACCCAGGGACTTGTTAAAGTCGGATCATAATAATTCGGCTGGAGAAAGATCGGATCGGATTCGATGGGTGTCTCGACCAAATTTTGAGGGTATGAAGGCAGGTTAAATGGAGGAGCAGGCTCAAGTGGCGGTGGCCCTGAAGAGCAATACCCGATTTGTACGACCTGTCCGTTATCAATAAATATCCACTGATTTCGTCCATCGATTTTGTAATAGCCTCTCTCAAGAGGCTCCGCCATCGCATTTTTATAGGCGGGCGCACTGATGGACAGGTAGTCACGGTCGGAATATAAACTATAGGCGGAAGATGAAATCCACCATTGGCAAACTTCCTCCTGCATGGTAACCGGATAGCTTAAACGAATATTCTCCACAGGGACGATCGTGATATCAGCGGGTAAAGTGGTGTTGGCCCGATTACCTGCGCAACCCATCGAAATGCCTCGAACGCCGTAGGTAAGACCATTCTGGTTCGACACTTCAATGGATGGTCCGGTCTCCCCGGTCGTCCATTCATACTGGTCTATTGATTGTGTGGAGTTGGCAGTTAATACAAATCGATTTCTTGAAATCTGGATTTGCGCAATAGAAACAGCAGGTACTCCGGTCACGAGAATGGAAATTCCGTTGGAAGGATCAGACGTACAATTTTCCCCCACCTCACATCGGGCGGAGTAATTCCCGGAGTGATTGACGCTGATCGTAGCTCCTTCACCAACCGGTGAGATCGAAACGTCGGAATACCAGACAAGCCTGCCTTCGCAGCCGCTTGCCTCAAGCAAGGCGAAATCACCCTCACAGACATGGGTTTTATTCGAACTGATGACCGGTGGCGGAACAAAGCAAATTTCGGGTTTCTTCGCTCCATGAACCGTCAGCGTCGTGACGGCCTCCGGACAGCATGGCCTTTCGCACCGAACCGTGTAAGTGGTCGTTGTACTCCCAACGATCTGACGCTCACGGAGCCTCGATCCGTCATCCCAGATCAGTTCCCCTGAGCTGCAGGTGGCCTTAAACACTTGCGACTGACCTAATCGCAGGAAAACCTCGTTCCCGCCCTCAATGACCGGTGGCTGGGGACACTCCATCGTCCGGCCGCAATCGCCCATCTGATCGATCCGCCCCTCCCCGTTCACATGGAGCCACCGGCCGCTGGTCAGGGTAAAGAAAGACCTCGGTGCATTCGAGTTTCCCCGGGAGGAGGTATATACGATCGAACCATACCGAAATTCTCCCTCCTCCGTGTATAGATTAAGGGGATTACAAATGTAGGGATCACAATTGGCGGAATTGCTGAACGAAGGCCCATAGGCAACTCCAGTTAAGATGTACTCGGCCGGTGGCATAACTTCAACATTAACCTCCGCCCAGTCACTGAAGCAACCGTTTGCCCGGCAGCGGGTTCTGAAGCTTTTCGAGGTATAAACTGGCTCATTTCTTTCAGCCCCTGCATAACCATCCTCCCATTCGATTTCGCCCTCGCATTTCCCAACCACTAAATAGACAATGTCTCCCGCATTCACCCGATTTTTATCAGACCACATTTCCGGTGCCGGAGGAGGTGTACAGGGAGGTGGGGTCTCATTGACAATAATTGTTATCTCGCCCCATTCGCTCCAACAGGCCCCACGGCGATTCCTGACCCGGTAGGTGGTCGTGACGGTCGGCCCGACTAAACGAGTCGGCTCCTGAGCGCCGTCCTCCCAGACCAGCATCCCATCCCAGTTACCGGCACTCAGGTGAACCGATTCCCCCTTCGTGATTATCGTCCGGTCGGCCGAAACCGTCGGTACGGCAATCGTACTGCAGGGCGGAATAATCTCAATCGTCACTACGGTCCAATCACTGGCACAGCCGTTTCGTTCACACCGGGCCCGGAAAATAGTCGTTTCCTGCGGGCTGACTTCCCGATCCGTCCCGGCAAAACCATCCTCCCAAACCAGAACTCCTTCACAGGGGCCGGTCCGCAAAATCGTCGACTCACCCCTGCCGATCGGATTTCGGTCCGGGGATACAAACGGGCCGGGCGGGGGTATACAGGGGCTGGAGGATTGCTGCACCTCCACCTTCACCGACGACCAGTCACTACGGCACCCGTCCCGTTCGCATCCTACCCGGTACGTCGTCGTTTCCTGGGGATTGACCTCACGACTCCCGCCCACGATCCCATCTTCCCAGAGGACCGTCCCCGGACACTGGTCGGCGTTGAGTCGTGTCGACTCCCCACGCTGAATGCTACTCCGGTCGGCCCATACCGTCGGCGGAGAAGGTGGGGTGCAGGGCGGCTGGGGAGGGGCCGTCACCTCGATGCTCACCCGGGACCAATCACCGGCGCATCCGTTTCGTTCACAGCGGGCATTGTACAGGGTCGTTTCCGGCGGGCTGACCGCCCGGTTCGAACCAAAGTAACCGTCCGCCCAGACCACCGTGCCTTCGCAGGCGTCAGCATGGAGAGAAACCGTTTCGCCCCTCAGAATGCTGCTGCGATCGGCCCAGACGGCTGGTGGAGCCGGTGGGCTACAGGGCGGAGGTGGCAAAGCCGTCACCGTCACCGTGATTTCTGCCCAGTCACTGTTGCATCCATCCCCCTCACAGCGAGCCCGGAAAACAGAGGTAATCTGGGGGGAAACCTCCCGACTGAGCACGCTTGTACCATCCTCCCACACCAGACTACCCTCACAGGTTTCAACCCGCAGAAGTGAGTTCTCTCCCAGGCTGATGCTGCTCCGATCGGCGGTCAGGACCGGTGGTGCCGGTGGAGTGCAGGGTGGCAAGGGCGGGGGTGGCGGAGGTTGCTGCACCTCGATGGTTATTCGAGTCCATTCGCCCGCGCAGCCGTTCCGTTCACAGCGAACACCGAAGCCGGCGGTGGTTTCCGGCCGGACCTCCCTTTCCGGCCCGACAAAGCCGTCCTCCCAGACTGCCATGCCTTCACATTGCGAGGCCTTTAGCATCGTCGACTCACCCCTGGCAAGCGGATTGCGGTCTGCCGACAGGGTCGGGGCCGCCGGTGGTGAGCAGGGGGGCTTCTCTACCCGACGGACTTCAATGCGGATCTCGGCCCAGTCGCTGGCACAGTCCTCCTGTCGGCATTTGACCCGGTAAGTGACCGACTCGCGGGGCGACACATCCCTCCCGTTTTCCATCTGACCGTCTTCCCAGACCGGGGTTCCTACGCAGCCGTCCACTCCCAGATGTACCCATTCTCCGGCCTGAATTTCCGTACGATCGGCGTGTATGCGGGGGGCAGCCGGCGGGGTGCAGGGCGGCTGGGGAGGGGCTGTCACCTCAATACTCACCCGGGACCAGTCACTGGCGCAGCCGTTCTGTTCACAGCGGACACTGAATGTGGCCGTGGTCTCCGGCCGGACTTCCCGCTCCCGGCCCACAAAACCATCTTCCCACACCCAGGTTCCCGCACACTGACCCGCAATTAGCCGGATCGTCTCTCCGGTTACAATGTGGCTCCGCTCCGCCGTCAGCACGGGTGGGGCAGGCGGAGTGCAGGGCGGTTGCGGACGCTCCTGCACCTCAATGGTGGTGCGCGACCAGTCGCTGAAACAACCGTTCTGTTCACAGCGAACCCCGTAGGTAGTGGTGTTTTCCGGGCGGACCTCCCGTTCCGCCCCCCCAAAACCATCTTCCCACACCAATATGCCTTCGCATAGCCCGGCTCTCAGGACCGTCGATTCGCCACGAAGCAACAGGTTCCGGTCGGCCGATACGGTCGGCTGAATAGAGAGCTTACAGGCAGGAGTGCCTCCCGGTTGAACTTCGATTCTGATTTCAGCCCAGTCGCTAAAACAACCGGCGCGTTCACAACGCACCCGGTAGGTTTGGCTGTTTGCCGGGCGGACATCCCGGGCTGCACCCCTACTGCCGTCTTCCCAGGTAAGATTTCCTTCACAGGAACCCGCCGTCAGATGAATCCATTCGCCCTGAAGGAGGGCCGTACGGTCGGCCGTCAGGGTGGGAAGCGGAATGGGTGGGGCACAAGGCTGGGTCGGAGGATTCGCCGGCGGGGGTTCGCCCGGCGGAGGAACAGGGTGATTTATCTGGTATTCCTCCTTCTCCGCGTCCCGGATCTGCTTCCAGATATCGCTGTTCCAGAGGTCATTTGCCGTTGTGGAAAAGGAGCTTCGATACTCTCCTTCCAAATCCTTCCCCTGCCCATCTTTAGGCACCAGAACATTGCGGCTGAACGTAAGATTTCCATTCAGCGTCAGGCCGGAGAACAGACCACACTCCAGCCGCAAAGCGGTATTTTCATTCAGGATAAAGCGAAAATCCGGCCCGAGGCCAAAATCGGCCGACAGCCCGGCATTCAGGAGAGGAAGGCTCGCGTTCAGCGCACCGCCCTTCCACGGTATTTCGATATCACTTTTCCCGAAATACAGGACCTGGCTCGATTCCGGAATGATCAACCGGGACCCGATGGTAAACTTTACACCGCTCGCTGTCGGAGTCATGCGCAGCACCGTGAGGTCGAACACCGTTTCGCCGGAAGCTCCGTTCCGTTGCAGCCTAAGGGTAAAAGGCGGTTCAATCAATGCCTTATTTAAAAAAGCAGCGGCAATTTCTCCGCCCGTAACGGGGATGATTTCCCCCCGGGCGATGGCTTCCTCGATGGCCGTCGGAGTCAATGCTCCATCCGAAGAACCGATCGAATCAAGGCCTTGACAAACCAGAGTCTGAACAAAAAGGAGGAGGAACCCAAGTACACGTTTTGTCATCGGTGGTAATCAAATTGAGCGTCGAGATCGATCCGGTAGGCGGGTTGATTCTGGTCGGGGGCCAGCACAAGAGCCACTTCGTAAAGACCGGTGGCCAGTTCGGCGGGAAGCTGCGCGGTCAATTCATTCCGATCGGCCAGGTAGATGCCGTTCAGCACATAGGAACGTTTCGCGCCAATGAGGTGAACCTGGAAAAACCGGGCCGGAAACGACTTGAACCGAACCATAGGAAAAATCAACCGGCGGCCCTCCCGAAAAAAGCCCTCGGCCCGGATGCTGCGGTCGATAAAAGGAAGGGCACGATCATAAATTCTCAGGCGGAAGCCGGTTTCTCGACTTTCCTTCCGCCCGGATTCATTTCGAACGGCCACGGAATACACTCCCGGCAGCAACGCATCCGGAAGTTTTCCCACCAGGCCGCCGGCACGAAGCGAAGCGGCCGTTACATTCCACTTTTTTCCGTTGCCTTCCAGAACCAGAGAAAAACGGGGATTGGTTCTATCGCCTAATACGGCCTCCACCGAAAGCGAATCGCCGGGGAGCAGATTTTGGTGAAAAAGCCGTACAAGGCGTGGTGCGGGCACGGTCACCTGAAGATAATCCGGACAGAAGGCCGACTGCCGGCCTACCGAAATCCGGACGCGGTAGCGGCCCGGCGGAACGGAAACCGGGATCTTCAGATCAAGGCGCGTAGAGTCGACCCACTGCACCGGAACCGGAGTCGACTCGTCGGCGGGGTTATTCAGATCGGCCCGGATGTTCAGCGGAAAATCTCCGAAGTGACGGCCCCTCATCCGGACCGGAAACCCGGCTTCGACCGTATCCTGTTCAATGGTCAGATTTTCCGGCTCAGGCGGATCTTCCGGAATCACGATAACCCGGTAAATCACCCGGTTTCCGTCGGGGCCGGTGACAGTATACAGGACCGGACGGCTGAAGTTCCGGACCGCCCTGGAAGCCGGCACGATGCCGGCTCCTTCGCTCACCCGAATCAGAGGACGAACCTCTTTCAGGACCGTGCGGGCTGGAACCGTCAGCCGAATTTCGAAGCGGGCCGAGTCAAGCGTAGTATTCAGAGCCGGAATGCTGTCGAGTCGGAACTCCAGGATCCGGCCCGTACCCAGCGCCGGCGGCTCCTCTCTACAAGCCGACCAGCCCGCCAGCAAAACGGCCGGACCCAGAGAACGAAACAGCGTATGGTATAAACGGAAAGAAGATCGGCGGGGAAAAAACAGCATGGAAAAAGGCGTTAATTCTCCATTGGACGTTCTCGCTTCTCCAAAGTCACAGACTGGGCATAAACCAGGGTGATTTGGTAGTAATACGCCGGGTCATTTCCCGAAAGGGTAACCTTTTCGTCAGGGAGGAAAACGTCGGTTCGCGGATAAGAAAACAGCCGATCCATAGTTTGGATGAGGGCAACCCATTATATTGCGTAGTCCGGCCCGGCTCTATTCGGTGTAAAGTCCTATTTTTCAGCCGGGTTGTCATAATTTGGCCGGATTTTTCGACGCGCACCCCCGCGGTCAACGGCTCTAACGATTCGCAATGAAACGAAAGTGGCTCCATTCCCTTCGCGGTATGTTCAGAAACCAGGCCATCGTCCTGATGTACCACCGCGTGGCCGAGCCGGTCAACGACCCCTGGCAGATCATGGTGTCCCCCGAACATTTCAGCCAGCAGCTGGACGTTCTGAAGCGGAAAGCCTCGGTGATCCCGCTGGATCGGCTGGTGAGCGACTATCGGCGCAACGCGCTGAAGCGGAAGTCGGTGGTGCTGACGTTCGACGACGGCTACCTCGACAATTTCACCACCGTCCGGCCGCTGCTGGAGAAGTTCGATCTTCCGGCTACCTTTTTTATCACCACCGGAAAGATCGGCACCCGCGAAGAATTCTGGTGGGACGAACTGGCCCGGCTGATGCTTCAGTCGGACGAACTTCCCGCGCAATTTTCGCTGCCGGTAGGTACTGAAACCATCGGGGTGGAAACCGGAGCGGAAGCCCGGCTGACGCCCGAACTGAAACGACAGAACGAAACCTGGACAACCCAGGAAGACCCTCCCAACCGGCGCTGCGCCCTTTTTCTGGCGATCTGGGAAAAAATGCGGGCCACCGCCACCGAAGCCCAGCGATCGACGCTGGGAAGTCTGCGCGAATTGGCCCGGTTTAACGGGCCCGCCGTTTCGGAAGGCCCCTGCATGTCGGAGGAGCAACTGGCTTCGCTGGGGCGCCATGAACTGGTCCGGATCGGGGCCCATACGGTGACCCACCCGGCCCTGGGCGAATGGCCGGAAGCGTTTCAGCGGGAGGAAATCCTGAATTGCCGGACCCGACTGGAAGAAATAACCGGCCAGACCGTCAACCACCTGGCGTATCCGTTCGGCGTCTATAACGAAACGAGCACGAAGGTGGCCGGCGCCCTGGGGTTCGAAGCCGCCGTCACTACCCGGGAAAAGGTGGTCGACGGCAAGTCCAGCCCTCTGGAACTGGGGCGGTTCGAGGTGGTGAACTGGGGCGGTGAGGAATTTGAAGAGTATTTACACTACTGGATAAACAAGTAAGCGTATGGCGGCTGATGAAAAGCCTCTGGTTTCGGTCATTACGGCATTTTTCAACGAGGAACGTCTCCTGAGCGAATCGATCGAAAGTGTGCTGGCACAGACCTATCCTCACTGGGAACTCTGGCTGATCGACGACGGCTCGTCGGACGGAAGCACCCGGATCGCCCGGGACTACGCGGCCCGCTTCCCGGAGCGGATCTTTTACACCGAACACGAAAACCATCAGAACCACGGTCTCAGCGCCAGCCGGAACCACGGCATCCGGCAGGCGCGGGGAAAACTGATCGCCCTGCTCGATGCCGACGACGTCTGGCTCCCCGTCAAACTGGAAAAACAGGTGGAAATCTTCCGGAAACACCCGGACATCGCCATGATCTGCGAGGCCTCCACCTACTGGTATACCTGGGAGGACGGGAACAACGAAGACGAAACCATCCGGGTCGGGACTCCGGCCCAGGACCGGGCGTATGCTCCTCCCCAGCTGTCCGTCGCGCTGTATCCGCTCGGCAAGGGTGATGCGCCGGTGCCGTCCGGCATGATCATGACCAAAGAGTCCTTGGTTCGAAACCGCCTGTTCGAGGATTCCTACCGGGGCATTTACCAGATGTACGAAGACCAGGCGCTGCTTTGCAAGATGTATCTGAATGAAAAGATCTACATCTCGTCGGACTCCAACAACCTGTACCGCCAGCGGGTCGGTTCGCTGGTACAATCCATTCATCAGGACGGGAAATACCACAAGGTACGCCGGTATTTTCTGGAATGGCAGGCGCGGTACATCGAAGAGCACCAACTGAACTTCCCGGAGGTGAACAAGCTGCTGGCGGTGGCCCTGATGCCCTACACCCATCCCCTTCTCCACCGCTTTTACAGCCTGCCCCGACTGATCCGGTCGGCCCTTCGCCGGACGTCCTGATCCGGAAGTGTTTTTTTCATATCCGGGCTTCCAGCTTTTCAGTAGGAAAATCCAGAATTATGCCATAAAACTATTGTCGGACAACCTTCCGGGGTTTTTAAATCTAAAACTCCTGTATCCCGATAGGAAACCACGGTTCCTCAACAGGTTGTCGGTTTTCGGCTTCCGGAGTAAGGAAAATTGTCCGACACGCGATCATGAATAGGCAAAGATATGAGCCTATTTTGCAGTGCAAATTTTTATAAATAAATTATAATCAATCAGTTACAAAATAAAAATTCTGTAAAAATTATGTAAACGGGCCGGTGTTTTATGCCCTGATTTTTATATTTGGAACAAAGCCTGACAGATTCTATACCCTTTATCTGTTCTATACTTTCCGCTTTTGCAGCATTTCTGCTCCTTTTGAGTCCCACCAATGGATGAACCCGACAGTGGTCATTCCGACATGAAGTAAAGAAGTCCGGCACACGAAACCACCCCCTGATTCCTGCCTGAAAAAGCGGTATCAGGGCAAGCCAATTGTTAGAGTATGGTATCCTAAACCGGAAAGTTTGGCTTAAATATTGCCAATGATAAATTGGCCACATAAAGCTGTTATATAACCACTTACAGGCTTTTTTGTGTCCATTAATTATCTGAGTAATAACCTTTTAAACAGAATTTTTTTAGTGCGAATTCAACGTGTTCACCGCAGACTTGGACTTATTATGAAAAATCATTTCCTAATGCTTGCAATGCTATCGGCACTTTCCGGCAGGGCTGAACCCTTTCCGGAATCGGCGGGGCTTGCATCGATTACCCCGCCGGCGGGAGTGGCCGGTCCGGTGACCGGAAACTTCGAGGGGTATCTGGATATCGTGAATTGCAACAACATGACCGGCTGGGTGTGGAACCGGGACAAGGGGAACACCTCCTACGCCGTCGAATTCCTCAGCGGCTCCACACTGGAGTCGGCCAGCGTGGCCGCCACCGTGCAGGCCGACCTTTTCCGCCAGGATCTGAAAGATAAGGGAAAAGGCAACGGGCTGCACGGTTACACGCTGGCTTTTCCGGAGGCTTTGAAAACCAATCAGGCCCAGACGATCTGGGCCCGCATCCAGGGCAGTACCTTCGTTCTGAAAGGGGCTCCCAAAACGGTGACCTGCCAGGGGAACGCCACCCCGGCCGCCAAACCGCAGCCGACGACCGAAACGCCCGCACCGGCTGCTCCGACACCGGCAACAACCACGCAGGCGGCCGCTACGACCACGGCCGCCCAGACGACCACGACCCAGACGGTGGTCGCGACGCCGACGGTGACGGCGGCTTCCTCCAGCACCGTTTCCTTTAGCTTCAACCTGGGCGCGGAAGCCCGCACCAGCGCCGGGGTGTTCAAAAAAGACGGCACGCTGGTACGGACCCTCTGGGGCGGCATTACCTATAAAGCCGGAACCTATACGGAAACCTGGGATGGAAAAGACGACGAAGGCCGGCTGCTGCTGGACGGCAATTACGATATCAAGGTGCTTTCCAACAACGTCACCTATACCTGGGAAGGAACCATCGGGAACAATGCCGCCAACACGACCGGAATTGGAAAGCACCGCGGCTGGAACCCGGTATCCGGCATGGTGATCGTCGGCGACAAAGCTTACTTCTGCAGTGCGTACCAGGAAGGCAACTTTCCCCTGAACTGGTTCTCCCTCTCGAAACCGGGAGTAAATAATCCGATTCAGAATTTTAAAGGTGACAACGGGATTACGCACGTAGCCTCGGACGGCGCCAATGTCTACTGGTCGAACGACGACCCGTATTCGAATAAAAACTTTGTGTTCGCTACCAAAGTAGCGAACGATGCGCCGGTAACCTTCTCCGAAGGCGTTTCGGCCGCCAATGCCCACGGCCCTACCTATACCAGCAGCATCGACTTTAACAATAACAGTAACGGGTTCATAACCGGCCTGGCGGTGCAGAAAACCGGGAAGTTCCTGTTCGTGGCGCACCGGGCACTGAACGAGATCCACGTGCTGGACAAAACCACAGGGAAGGTTCTGAAGAACATTACGAATATCAACAACCCGAAGAAAGTGGCGGTCGAAGGGGATTTCCTGTGGGTCATTTCGGAAACCAACGCGGTTAAGAAATACCCGGTCAACCCGGACGGCAGCCTCGGCAACCCCGTCGTCAGCCTGTCCGGGCTGGAGAATCCGATCGCTTTCGGCATTTCTCCCGATCTGTCGACCATCACCGTCGCCGATGCGGGCAACAGCCAGCAGGTGAAGAGTTACTCCACCAAAAACGGTGCGCAGAGCTGGGTACTGGGTCAGGCCGGCGGGTACATGACCTCTTCCACGGTCACGAACGACAAGTTTTTCTTTACCAGCCTGGTTTCGGATTACAACTACACGTACATCTGCTACCAGCCGGACGGGTCTTTCTGGGTCGGTGACTCGCAGAACCGCCGGAGCATGCGGTTCTCGTCGGCCCGGAAATACCTGGACGAAATCATGTATCTGCCCCGGCCGTACACGGCCGGGTCGGACCCGAACGATCCGTCGCGGGTTTTTCAGGGCTACCTCGAATTCAAGGTCGATTATTCCAAGCCGCTTGCTCCCAATAACGGTTCCTGGAAACTGGTCGCCAACTGGGGGTACGTACCGGCCAATTACAACGACCACTACGAAATGACCAACGTGGTGACCCTGAGCAACGGCCGAACCTACTGCCGCCAGCGAAACACCACCAACACGAAAGGCGAAATTTTTGAACTGGTACCCAACGGCATTCTGCGTCAGACCTCTACCACCGGGATCACGCTCGGTTACCAGATGGCCCCCGACGGCTCCATGTACCGGCTGATCAAGACCAACGGCGTACAGCAGTGGGGAAAACGGACGCTGACGGGCTTCGATACCAAAAATAACCCGATTTATACGGCGGAGAAGATCATTCAGTCGACGGATGAAACCGACGGTTCGAACCCGGATTACGACGGCGTCTACACTTCTCCCAATGCCATCTCCAGCTCTGGAATCTACATCTCATTCGACGGTGACGGCTCCAATACGAACAAATTCCACCTCGGCGGCATCAAGGCCGGAGAAAAGACCTGGAAATGGAAGGCGGCCTACTCGACCCACCCGGAATACGAAGGGGTGTTCCCCCCGGACGGCCGTTTCGACGTCGGAAACGGCATGGGGCCGGATCATAAATATGCCGGAAGCGTGGCGGTTACGCTCGACCGGAACATCATCTGGGGCTATCATGGTGAATTCTGGAAAAACAGCCAGACCAATAAGTGGAATCACTTCTATGACAACGGTCTGTTCGTGGGGCAGTTCGGAACGACCCGCCCGCAAACGAACGGCAGTATAGCCGCGGCCGAAATGGCCGGTAACTCCTTCTATGCCTCGCTGATCAGACTGCCGGACGGCCGCGTGTTCCTTTACCACGGAGAAGAAAACGACCACAGCGGTCTGCATCGCTGGAAAGTGGACGGCCTCAATACCATCCGGGAGCAGACGATCCCGGTAACGTTCACGACCCAGAAAGGAGGGCTGGCGGCCTATTATTTCGAAAGCGAAGACCTGAACAACATGACGCTGAAAACCAGCCGTCTGGACGCGCAGGTGAACTTCAACTGGGCTACGGCCGCTCCGACCGGAACGACACTGAGCCCGACGGTGGCCTACTCGGTTCTCTGGAAAGGCTATGTAAAACCCAACCACTCCGAGGAGTACACGTTCTACCTGAATACGGCCAGCGGGGTTCGGGTCTGGATCGATAACAAGCTGGCCATCGACAAGTGGAATAACTCCTCGAACAACGAACTTACCAGTTCGCCGATTGCGATGGAAAACGGCCGGCAATACGCCATCCGGATCGAGTCGAAGGGCAGTAGCACGATCAACCTCTCCTGGTCGAGCAACAACCAGCCGAAAGCCGTCATTCCGGGAGAAGCCCTCTCGCCCGAAACCGATAAGCAGGATATGGTCAGTACGGACCTTCTATATGGTCTTCCGTTCAACAAGGTGCTGGAGAACAACATCTACGGCTGGAAACGCTCTCCGGAAAAAGACATCCTCAGCAACCAGTACAGCAACTGGTGGGAGGTGGAAACCAGCCGGCTTACCTACCGGAGAGAATCGCCGGACCTGTTCATTAAATTCCGGCAGGCTTCGGGCGTATTCTATGTCACCCGGGACCTCGGAGCGGTGAAGGATGCGGCCAACTGGAGCCTGACCGGCCGGATCAGCTACAAAGGCAACGAAGGAAATGAAATCAGCGGGAAAGGCGGCAATTATCTGGAAATTCTGGATAAGAACGGCAAGACGATCGCCGTGACCTTCGTGACCATCGACTACAACGGAAGGATCATGGGCGTCTTCGGAAATACGGCCAAACTGCTGGAAGCCCAGCAGGACAAGATGCGTCCGATCATCGATCAGCCTCAGCCTCTTCAGATCACGGCCACGGCCAGTGGAGTCACCTTCAAGTATGCCCACTCGGCGACCGTGACCACCAAGATCTTCGACCCCACGGCCGACTGGCGCTCGCCCAAAACCATGCGGCTGTCGTTCTTCTGCGAAGGCCGGAACGCCGACCGGATCATCGACATCGAAAGCATGCGGTTCAGCTTTACCCGCGGAACGGCGCGGAAAGCCGCCGACGAGCCGGTAGATGCGGAGCGGACCGGGCAGAAAATGACGGTTTATCCCAATCCGAGCAGCTCCGTCCTGAACGTTCAGCATTCGGAAGCCGTGGAAGGCGGAACCCTTTCCATTTTCTCGATCGAAGGCCGGAAAATGGGGAGTGTCTCGCTCCAGACGGGGAGCAGCAAGACCATCGTCGACGTCAGCGCCCTTCCCGTCGGAAAATATGTACTGCGGCTGGACAGCGGTCGGGTTGCCAATATGGCCCGGTTCATCAAACAGTAACCCGGCGGTCGGAACTTCCCGACTGAGTCCCCCGAAAAGCCCCGCGCCGAACGATCGGTCCGGGGCTTTTCGATTTGTGGGAATTCGTCATCCGGCCAACGCCACCGGGCTTCCCAGCTTGCTCCAGGCAGCCCGGGCATCCCGGATGGCTTTCTGTTCGGCCACGTAAATGCGCCGGGAAAGACCACTGATCCTCAGCACCTTCTTGTAATAGCGTAGATTCTTCAGCAGCGGGTTTTCCGCGTAATCGGAGTGATAGCCCCAGACCTTGCCGAGCAGGAAGTGGGAGTACGCGTGACCGAACGCAATCCGAACCAGGTAGTCCGGGTCGAGACGGCCTCTGGGAATGATATGGATGATTTCCAGTTCCGGAATTACTCCGGCCAGATAATTGGCCTTGCAGGCATGAAGGGCCATATCGACGTCCTCTCCGGAGAGCAGGGCGGCCCCGTTCCGCCCGAGAGAAGACGAGAACGGACGGCTCCGGCAGGATTCCAGATAATCCAGCGCGAACGATTTCCGGATGCACAGCCCGGCCCCGTAGGGAATGGCCTTGTTGAAGGAGATCGCATTGGAAAAATGCGGAATGAGGTCGTTCCGAAGGGCCAGCATTTTCACGAAGGGAAGAGTGTCCGGAGGGGGCTGCACTTCGTATTCGGGCATGATTTTTCCGGCGCCCAGCGTTCCCAGCAGGGCGTTGTTTTCCATCTTCATCACGCAGATTTCCAGGTAGTCACCCTTGAGGCAGTTGTCGTCATCGACAAACAGCAGCAGTTCCGAACCGGCCTCCCGGATGCCCCGGAGCCGGGCCGGGGTAAGACCCAGTTCCTCTTCCCGGATATGCCGGCCGGCGGGGTGCCAGGACAGGTCCACCGTCTCCGACAGAGGCCGGTCGCTCCGGTTATCGATCAGCAGCAACTCCCATTCGTCCCGAGGCAGCGTCTGGGCCTTCAGGCTCTCGAATACGCGGTTCAGATACTCCAGACGCGGGTTATGGGTACAAATAATCAGAGAAAGCCTAATCATCTCAAACCGACTACAGTTTCAAAAATACTAATAGAGAAGTGTCGGGAACGGGCCGGTTTTGGCCGGCGACGGCCCGGTTTAGTTTTCGGAACGAACCTTCCGGTAATAGTCGTAATGCTGACCGGCGATCATCCGCCAGTCCATATACTCGACGGCGAATTGCCGTTCCTGATCCGCGACCCGGTTTCGGTAGCCTTCGTCGGAACAGTAGGAATGGAACAGTTCCACCATCGAAACCGCGTCGTTGTTTTTCACCAGCGGAAAAATGTCTCCCCCACCGTACGAGCGAATGCCGCCCACGTCGGTGGTCAGCACCGGCAGCCCGGTGGAAATGGCCTGGATGATGGCCGTATTGGCTCCGCTGTCGTTCATCGGCATTAGCAGCAGGTAACTCGTCTGGTAGTACCAGAGCAGCTCCTCGTCGCTTAGTTTTTCATGGAAGAACACGTTCGGGTGGGCCGCCAGCCGGACCAGGTTCGGTTCCGACCGGAACTTGGACGGGATGATCAGATGGTATTCGTAATCGGGCGAAATCTCCCGGTTGATCAACTCATACACCTGGTGGAACATATCGAAATTCCGCAGGTAGGAGCCGACGAACAGAATCTTCTTTTTGTTGACCGCATCGGCCGGACCCGGTTTGAAAAAGTCGATGTCCACCCCGTGCCGGATGAAGGTCAGCTGGTTGGGATGGACGTACTCCCGAAAGGCATCCAGTTCCTCCCTGTACAGAATGAGGCCGTTCCTCAGATGCGCCAAGTTTTTCAGCCGTTCGGGCTTCCATTGTGAGATGGGAAAGTGGATGGTGCCCACCAGGGATTTGACGCGCTTATTGAACTCATTGAAAACCTTCAGGTTACCATCCGCATACAGAATGTGGGAGGTATCGTTC
The DNA here is from genome assembly GCF_003703975.1 of Larkinella soli. Lineage (GTDB taxonomy): Bacteria > Bacteroidota > Bacteroidia > Cytophagales > Spirosomataceae > Larkinella > Larkinella soli. Next base: position 467,571 of record NZ_QTJY01000003.1, read on the forward strand.
AGTTTCGATTTGAGCAGGAATTTATAAGCCGCCCAGACCCCGTCGTTCCGAATATCGTCGAATTTGAAATTATGCAGAATGCTGACGCTTTTCCCGAGCGCCCGGTGGAACCTGGAATCGGGAGAGAAGGTGGTCGACACGTCGACACCGCTTTGAAAATACCGACCGAGGCATTCATACCCGGAATATTTACCGAACCAGGGAACGCCGTTAATGAGAATATTTACTTTCATAGTGCTTATTCTCCTGAAAAAAACCGTTCCTACTGAACCGCTTTCTTACAGGTCGATTTGATTTTCAGAATCGAGTTGGAAGAATAGATAACCGGAACCAGATCGAACGCCTTCCGGAAGACCTTCGGGTAAGCCTTGTCCCTCCGGTACATCATGTACGAACACCAGCTGTTGACGAACAGGCTGGAGTAGCCGAGGCCCGACAGGTAGTTTTTCAGAAAAGACTGCCCTTTCTCTTTGTCGACATATTTGTAATACATCGTGGCGACGTGGAAGATGAACGTGGCAAACCCGTGCCGATCTTCCTTCAGGGCAGACGTCCGGACCAGCAGCGGATAGAACTTCTCGACCAGATACACCGTGGAAAGAATGTTGCGGGCCGAATAGTACGACTTGCTGATCGACGCCGACGAATCGTCGAGCCGGTAGAAGGTGTCGTAGCCTTCCGATACCTTCAGGTATTTCAGATCGTCCTGCAATACCGCCCGGAGGTGGTAATCCCAGTCCTGATAGGAAGCCAGTTTTTCGTCCCAGTAACCGATCTTCCGGACGGTTTCGGCCTTCCAGAAAACCCCGGTTGTCTGCCAGGGCGTGTCGATGCTGAGGAAACGCAAAAGATCGTTCCGGCCGGAATCCAGATAATTCCACTGGAGGTGGGTATCGCCG
>NZ_QTJY01000004.1 GCF_003703975.1 Larkinella soli
CTGAGCCAGGATCAAACTCTCCATTGTAAATGCTAATTGTACTTTTACGCAGGTTCCTTACTCTTACTTATCTTGGTCAGATTGTCAAAGAACGTGTTTTCCTCGTTTGGAAAACGGTGGCTGAACGTGGTTTCGTCCAGCCGTTTTATCGATTTGGGACTGCAAAGATAGGGGTTTCCAATGCTTAACGCAAGTCCTTTTCTGAAAAAAGCCCCTTAAATTCAATTTTCTTTTTACGGCACAATTGAAACTGTGCAAAACACATTTTCTGCCTTATTCGGTCTCCATAAAGGGATACCGGAAGTCGACGGGCGGGACAAAAGTCTCCTTGATCACCCGGGCCGATACCCACCGCAACAGATTCAACGAAGAGCCGGCTTTATCATTCGTCCCGGAGGCCCGGGCTCCGCCAAACGGCTGCTGACCTACGACCGCCCCGGTCGGTTTGTCGTTGATGTAATAGTTGCCGGCCGCATTCACCAGCTTTTGGGAGACTTCTTCGATAACATACCGGTCCCTGGCAAATAATGACCCGGTCAGCGCGTAGGGTGACGTCTGATCTACCAGTTGAACGGTTTCCTCAAAATGATCCGGATGGTAGATATATACCGTCAGGACGGGGCCGAAGATTTCCTCGCACATCGTCACATATTGCGGATCCCGGGCCAGCAGGACGGTCGGCTGGATGAAGAAGCCGTCGGTCTTATCGAACGTTCCGCCCGCGATGACTTCGACCCTCGGATCATTTTTGGCTTCGGAAATGTATTTACTGATCTTATCGAAGGCCCTTTCGTCGATGACGGCGTTGACAAAGTTGGAGAAATCTTCGACGGTTCCGGTTTTTATCTCCCGAAGATCGGCCAGGATATACTCCCGGATCTGCTCCCACAGGCTGGACGGAATGTAGGCCCGGGATGCGGCCGAACATTTCTGTCCCTGGTATTCGAAAGCGCCCCGCACGAGGGCCGTTGCTACTTCTTTCGGGTCGGCCGACTCATGAACCAGCACAAAGTCCTTGCCGCCGGTTTCGCCCACGATTCTCGGATAGCTTTTATACTGGTGAATGTTTTCACCGATGGTTTTCCAGATTTGCTGGAAGACGCCCGTGCTTCCGGTAAAATGAATTCCGGCAAAATCGGGATGTCTGAAGATAATATCTCCCGCCAGCGGACCGTCGACATAAATCAGGTTGATGACTCCGTCGGGCAGCCCGGCTTTCCGGAAAACCTCCATCAACACCTGCGCCGAATAGATCTGCTGGGTGGCCGGTTTCCAGATGACGGTATTGCCCATCATGGCCGGGGCCGAGGGCAGGTTGCCGGCAATGGCCGTAAAGTTGAATGGGGTCAAAGCAAAGACGAAGCCTTCCAGGGGACGGTATTCTTCCCGGTTCCAGTAGCCCGCGGACGACCGGGGTTGCTGGCTGTAGATCTCCGTCATGTATTGTACATTGAACCGAAGGAAGTCGATCATTTCACAGGCGGAGTCGATCTCGGCCTGATAGGCGTTCTTCGACTGGCCGAGCATGGTGGCGGCATTGACCTTGTAGCGGTATGGGCCGGCCAGCAATTCGGCGGCTTTAAGAAATATTCCGGCCCGCTGCTCCCAGGGGAGGCCGGCCCATTGTTCCCGGGCATTCAGAGCTGCGGTAATAGCCTGCTCGACGTGCGTCTGGTCTCCTTCGTGAAAATGGGCCAGTACCTGTTTACGGTTATGAGGAGCTACCAAGGGGATTCGCGTTTCGGTTCGTACCTCCTCCCCGCCGATGTACATGGGAATATCGACGGTTTTAGAGGATGCTTCGGTAAGGGCGGCTTTGAGTCGGGCGCGCTCTTCCGAACCGGGACGGTATTCTTTTACCGGCTCATTGTGGGGAACCGGTACCTGAAAAAAGCCTGCGGACATACGTTCGTTGATTTTGAAGTGTGCTAAAATAGGTAATTGAAAGGAAAGCGTTTAGGTTCCCTTCGGTAGCCTGGTGGCCGTTTCTCGCTTTTATCCCGGTAATTGTTCGGTTAACGGTTTGGGCTTTCGTAACTTGCGGCAATTTTTTAACTACCTGCTATGAATTTTTACAGTACGAACGATACTTCCCTGCGGGTTTCCATGGAAGAAGCTTTGCTGAGGAGTATGCCAAAGGATCGGGGCCTGTATATGCCGGAAAAAATTCCGTTTATGGGCGCCGATTTCTTCCGGCGAATCTCCGACGGCTCGCTGGCCGACATCGCCTTTGAGGTCAGTTCGGCGCTTTTCGGCCCGTCTATTCCGACCGGGAAGCTACAAGACCTGGTTCACCGGGCGTTTCCTTTCGACACCCCGGTAGTAGGTCTGGAAAACGGTAAAAGTCACGTTCTGGAACTGTTCCACGGCCCTTCCCTGGCGTTCAAGGATGTGGGTGCCCGGTATATGGCGGCTATGATGGGGTATTTTCTGGAGCAGAGCAGTCAGGAGGTGCATATCCTGGTGGCCACTTCCGGGGATACCGGCGGGGCCGTGGCCATGGGGTTTCTGGGGGTTCCAGGCATTAAAGTAACGATTTTGTATCCGAGCGGCCGGGTCAGTGAGCTTCAGGAAAAACAGCTGACCACGCTCGGCCGGAACATCACGGCCATCGAGGTGGACGGATCGTTCGACGACTGTCAGGCACTCGTGAAAATGGCTTTCGCCGATCCGGATCTGAACCGGCAGCAACGGCTTGCCTCCGCCAACTCGATCAATATTTTCCGGCTGATCCCGCAAGGATTTTACTATGTGCGGGCTTATGGTCAGGTGAAGCAGTATGGAAAACCGGTCGTGTTTTCCACACCCAGTGGAAACTTCGGCAATCTGAGCGCCGGTGTTCTGGCCCACAAGATGGGCTTACCGGTTCACCGTTTCATAGCCTCGACCAATCTGAACCGGGCGGTTCCGACTTATCTCGAAAACGGTACGTACACGCCCAATCCTTCGATTGAAACGATCTCTAACGCGATGGATGTGGGAAACCCGAGTAATTTTGTCCGTTTAACCCACCTTTTCGACGATAGTTTCGAGGAGTTGAAAGCCAGCGTGAGCGGATATTACTTCGACGATGGGCAGACCCGGGAGGCCATGCTGGATGTCTACCGGCAGTACGGTTACGTGATGTGCCCGCATACGGCCGTCGGTTATCTGGGATTACGCCGTTATCAACAATCTGGTGAAGATACCTGTGGAATAGCACTGGCTACGGCGCATCCGGCCAAGTTTAAAGACCTGGTCGAGTCAGTTATCCACACCCCTGTGGAAATACCGCCGGCGCTGGAAGAACTGATGAACCGGCCGAAACATAGCATCCGGCTGGGCGTCGGCTTCGACGAGATAAAGGATTATCTGATGCAGACCGCCTAAAGAAAAGGCCCGCCGGAAGCGGGCCTTTTCTTTAGTTGATGACGTCTCCCCGCAGGAGCCGGAATCGTTTCCGGGCCTCGGCGCCAAAAATGCTCCCGGGGTATTTCTGGAGCAGCTGGTTATATAATTCCATGGCTTTCGGCTTGTCTTTTCTGCTTTCCTCAAAGGTTTTTGCCGTCAGGAACAGAGCATCGTCGCCCAGGACGTCGAATGAGTAGTCGGCGGTAATTTTCTGGAGGTCCTGCAGGGCGTCATCGACTTTGTTCTGTTTCAGCAGGGTATTGGCCCGCAGCCAGAGAATGTCGTCCGCCAGGCTGTGATCGCGGTATTTCGTATACAGACGGCTCAATTGCATCGCGGCAGAATCCACCTTGTTCTGAAACAACATGAGGTCTATGGCGGCATATTCCCGCATGGCGGTTTCCGTACTGTCCAGGCCCGTGTTGTCCATGATCAGCAGGCTCAGGGCGCTGGCATCATTGGCAATTTCCCGGGTCGTGGCCTGCTTGAGAATGTCCAGAATCTCCTTCGCCAGGGAAAATTCGCCTTTGTAATAGTGCAGCCGGGCGTTTTTCAGCTTGGCTTCATACCCCAGCGGCTCTTCTTTCTGGGACTTTTCGACCTGTGAATACAGCAGAGTGGCTTCCCAGGGTTCGCTCTTCAGCAGGTAAATATCCCCCATGTCCAGTTTACAGCGGTCGACGAAGCCTTTTTCGTTTTTACCGATATCGGTAGCCAGGGTCAGAATCGTCAGGGCGGTATCTTTCTCGTTCAGGAAGAAGGCATACAGACTGGCCGTACTCCGCAGCGCTTCCAGGGTTCGGTTGTTTTTACCCAGTTCCTGAAACATTTTCTGGTAATCGGCAATCAGCTTCCGGATCTCGGCATTATCGACGGGATACGTGTTCTTAACCTGCTCCTCGCGGGCCTTGATCACCAGCCGGCGGGCAAACGGGTACAGCTGGCCCTGCGGATACTCTTTCGCCACATACTCAAACATGGCTGCTGCGTTGCGATAATCTTTGTTCTGAAGGGCGACCGCACCTAAATCGTATACTCTTACCCCCGTTAACTTCAATCGCTTGTCAAGGGCTCTTTCCTGAATAAACGCTTTATAAAAATCCTTCTTCTGCGTCAGGTACCAGACGAGCATCTCGGTATAGAACATCTCATTGGGGCTCTCCTGCACTTTTTTATACAGGACGGTTTCCAGCAGTTTCTGATCGGCTTCTTTCAGGTTATCCTGCAGAGTGGCCTGTACATTATCCCGGTTGCCCGGAATCAGCCCCCACTGGAGCAACTCATCGATCATGCTTTCTTTCTGGCCTACGGCCCCGTATAGCCGCGCCAGCTCTCCGGCGTAGGCCAATGGATCTTTGCTGGCTTCACGGGCTTTCCGGAGGGCTTTAATGGCCCAGTCATGCTTCACCTTCTCGGCAAAGTCCTGGGAGAGCTCCGCCAGGGCCGGAACATTATTGCCTGCCACGGAGATCGCCTTATTGAAATAATCCTCCGCTTTAGCCGAATCCTTGCGGCTTTCCTCCAGAATGCCTGCCTGCAGGAACACATACGGATTCCGGTCTTCGGTTTTCACCAGCCGCCGGATGACCTTTTCGGCTTCACCGATTTTATTCAATTTGACGGCGCTTTCCACATACCGGTTAACAATTTGCTTCCCGGCGTCGTTTTTAAGGAGTCGCTGGTAGATGGTATAGGCTTTTTCGAATTCCCCTTTCTTGAAGTATTCCTCGGCCAGCTCGGGGCCTTCCTGAGCAACAGCTACCGACCACCCAAGTATCAGTAGTGTTGCCAACATCCCAATAACCTTTTTCATTTTATCTTTTTTAACTTAAAAATAAAGAAATAGAGGAATAGTTGCCTGTGGATATGTGGACAAGTTTTTTATTCACACTTTTGTTCATAAAATGTGGAAAGGTAAAGTGTCTTATCCACAGGTTCAAAATAGTTATCCACATGTAATATACTGATTTACAGCATATTTTTTACTTATCAACACACCATTGTGGATTTTGAATACTTATTGAGCACATTTCCACAGGCTCACTTCTCTACATTTCCACATGTTGATTTCCGGCTGGACGGCTTGTGGAAAATGCCCTATTTTTAAACGTATCCACCGGAGAAAAACGTTTATCCACACAGGCCCCAAATTTCTCCACCGCGACAGTCCCGTCTTTTCACAAACTATACACAGGATATTTCCACTTATCCACCGACTTATCCACGAAAAGTTTGTGCTTTTTTAATTTAGAATTGACCTTTTTACAAGGCATCCACATTGATGTCGCTGATGTCGAAATTGGCCTTGATGGAGACAGGGCGGGTATTGTGGAAAAAGATGGGTTCAGGGAGACGGCCCTCCGTGAGATTGCCGCTGTCCCATCGACCGTTTCCATTCTCATCGATGATGACCCGTATCCGATATTTCCCCGGCTTGATCATCGTGAACCGGTAGCTCGGGTTGTTCAACTGACGGTCGATGACCTTGAACTCATCATCGAGCAGTTCGATGATGAGCTGGCGGGCAGAAGTGTTGATCCGACCCGACAGCGTTCCATACCGTTCCGGATCACGCAGGTTATAGCTCAGAATGCCGGCGGCCGTCGAGTCGTTCAGGACGCTGATGAAGGCACCCTTTCCCAGGCGGATCTCCACCCGGCTCCGGGTGTTGGTGGCTTTGGTCAGAATGAACCGGGTTTGGTTTTCATCCCATTTATAATCCTGAGCGGTTACGATCTGGCGGGTCGTGCTGTCGCTGATGATCTGGATGGAGTCAGCAGTAATCCCTCGGATCGGCTTATTGAATTTTAGTTCGACGCGGAGGTTTCGGTCAACGTCTTCACTGTTCGCAGGCCTGGCCGTGAAGGTTACCGGGTCCGGATTTTCACGCCGTGTGGGAGTACGAAACCGGAACCGCTGGCTGAGTTCGGAGGTATTTTTTAGGGAGTCGGTAACCGTCAGTTGAACCCGAATGGTATCGGTCGAGGCTTTACCGTTAAAAAAAGTCAGCTCAGTTGGGGTTCGGAAATAGGCGGGAATGCTGTCCTGAGGATTCGAGAATTTGACGGTAAAGGATTCGATTCCACGGTCGAAAATGTAGGTATAAGTCGTGACCCGCTGCTCGGTCCGGACAGAACGTGGAGGAGTATTGTAGTAGGGAAACAACGTTAGCTTTAAGGTATCGATGTTTGCGGCAAGCAGTACATCCTGTTTCAGAAAGGCGACCTTTTCGGTGGCCGGATTCAGGGTCAGGTTGAGGTTTTTGTCATCAAAAGCGTAAATTTTATACCGGCCGTCCTTCACGTTTTCGATCAAAAAGTTGCCGGAACTATCGGTGCGCGTGAAGTAATAGGGCTTTATTTTGGTCGGTGTCAGCGTATCGGTTGGAATATACAGGCCGACCAGGGTATTCAGCACGGGCTGACCGGTTTGAATATCCGTAACCTTCCCCCCTACCCGAAGTGAGTCGATCGTACTGCCGGTGCTGAACACGAGCTTCAGATCGGTGGTCGGATTATTCTCCGTTACATCCTTGACGGCATCGGAAAAGTTGAAGGTATAGGTTGTATTTTCCTTAAATGGTTTGTCGAAAATCAGGCGGAGGCTGTTCGGCCTGGCCCGGTATTTAAAGGGCGCTTCCGGCTCGGGGGTTATCAAAATTTTCTGGTTCGGGTTCTCCACCCGAATGTATTCATTGAAGGTCAGGTCGAGGGTCCGGCCGTCAAAATTCTTCTGTTTATTTACCGGCATGCTCTTGACCAGGACGGGTGCCAGCGTATCTTTTTTACCGCCGATCGGGGCTGCGTACTGAGAACAGGAATTGAGAAAAACGAGGATAAGAGCGAATAGTAGCAGTGCCTGTTTCATTTTCTGGCAACGAAAAACCCTGAATAGGAAGATATCAGGGCCGTGAAAAATGGTTTGTTTCAGTGCGCCTGAGCGATATAAATCAGGCTCGAATAATTTCCACCGTTTCTTTGGGCCGCCCAATTAGAACGAAATCCGTTCCAGAAACTTTCAAGGTAGGCCGGTTTTCCGTCACGGTTTTTAGTACTGAGCAAATTCACGTAAAAGGCATCGAACCACATCGGACGACGGCCGGCCGGTCGGTACCCATACCGTTGCAGCAGGGATTCCATATGCGCCGGCGTGAAATGGTATAGGTGCCGTGGAACGTCGTAAGCCGCCCAATACTGGCGGTATTGCTCTGCATCCCACGACAGGTGGTTGGGAACGGCAATCACCGCGTAGCCTTTCTGAACCGTATGGGCTCTCATCCATTCCAGTGTTTCGGACAACGAATGGACGTGCTCCAGCACGTGCCACATGGTAATCACGTCCACCGGCTGGATTAATTCCAGTTGATCAATGGAAGGAACGATCGGCATTTTCGTACGTTCCTCCGCCTGCCGTCTGGCGCTCTGATCCGGTTCTACTCCGTGAATGCTCCACCCTTCCCGGGCGGCTTCTTGGAGAAAATAGCCGGACCCGCAGCCGATATCCAGCAATCGTCCCGGCGTCGGAACAAGCTTTCCAATCAAGGATACCTTCTGTCGGACGGTAATATTTCGGACCGAATGATAGAGCCGGCTAACCAATCCTTCCCGGGTATCGCTATGTGAAATATACTGTTCGGACTGATAATACTGGCCGATTTCCTGCGGTGCCGGCCGGGGGCTGGTTACTTTAAAGCCGCATTTCTGACAAGCCTGAATCGTAAATTCCTGCTCCGAAACCAGAAAGTCTTTACAGGTAAGCCAATGTGAAAAGCCATGATTTCCGCAGACCGGACATTCCGTTAGTTGCTCAGTCGACATACGGTTAACGACCTAAATACACCATCAGAATTGAGATATCGGACGGGCTCACCCCGCTGATCCGGGAAGCCTGACCGATGGTTTGAGGACGGACCCGTTTCAGTTTTTCGCGTCCTTCAAATGATAATGCGGCCAGACGATCATAATCGAATTGGGGGTGGATCGACAGGTTTTCGAGCTTCTCCATTTTCTCCACCAGTAGCTGTTCTTTCTCCACGTAGCTTTCGTACTTCACGGATATGACCGCTTCTTCCATGGTCTCCTGGTCGAACCGGCTTAGGTATCCGGTTACGGTTTCACCCAGTTTTTGTAACTCCTCCAGGTTCATTTCCGGCCGTTTCAGGATATGGTAGGGGGACGTTTTCTCACGAATCGGGGCGCTTCCCAACGACTCCAACAAACCATTCACCTCCTCCGGATTTACCCGCATCCTTTTCAGTTCTTCCAGAATTTCGTGGACTCCTGCTCTCTTTGTCTGCATCCGTTCATACCGCTCCTGGGAAGCCAGGCCGATTCCATAGCCTTTTTCCGTCAGCCTGAGATCGGCATTATCCTGACGTAGAAGCGTACGGTATTCGGCTCTGGACGTAAACATCCGGTACGGTTCTTCCGTCCCTTTGGTGATCAGGTCGTCGATCAGGACACCGATGTAGGCTTCCGAACGCTTTAAGGTGAATTCACCTAAATCTTTCGCTTTGTTATGGGCATTGATACCGGCCATCAGGCCCTGGCACGCTGCTTCTTCATACCCGGTGGTTCCGTTGATCTGGCCGGCGAAAAACAGGCCGTCGATCAGTTGGGTTTCGAGGGTTTGCTTCAGCTGGGTCGGCGGGAAGTAATCATATTCCACGGCATAGCCTGGACGAAACATTTTGGCATTTTCAAAGCCGGATATTTTGCGCAGGGCATTGATCTGTACGTCCTCCGGCAGAGAGGTTGAGAAGCCGTTGACATACACTTCTACAGTATCCCAGCCTTCCGGTTCTACAAAGATCTGGTGCCGGTCTTTGTCGGCAAACCGGTTGATTTTATCCTCCACCGAGGGGCAGTAGCGCGGCCCCAGCCCTTTAATTCGGCCGGTGAACATGGGCGATCTTTCAAACCCAGTCCTTAAGATTTCATGCACTTCCTCGTTGGTGTAGGTAATCCAGCAGTTTCTTTGTTTCATCAAAGCCGGAGTGTCGAGGTAGGAAAATTTACCGGGCTGGTCGTCGCCGGGCTGGGCTTCCATGCGGTTGTAATTTAAACTACGGCCATCGATTCGGGGCGGAGTTCCGGTTTTCATTCGTCCGGATTCGAAGCCCAGCTGGACCAGTTGTTCGGTCAAACCAGTGGCGGCCCGCTCGGCGGTCCTTCCTCCTCCAAACGTTTTTTCGCCTATAAAAATGCGGCCATTCAGGAAGGTGCCGTTGGTGAGCACTACGGTTTGGGCCTGGATCTCCATTCCCATTTCCGTTTTCACGCCTACCACTTTTTTGTTTTTTACGATCAATTCTTTTGCCGTGTCCTGCCAGAAATCAATGTTGGGCGTTTCCTCCAGGTGCTTTCTCCACTCGGCGGCAAACATCATTCGGTCACTCTGGCAGCGCGGACTCCACATGGCCGGGCCTTTCGATCGGTTCAGCATCCTGAACTGAATCATCGATTTATCACTGATGATTCCTGATCGTCCTCCCAGCGCATCAATCTCCCGCACAATTTGTCCTTTGGCAACTCCACCCATTGCCGGATTACACGACATTTGTGCAATGGTCTGCATATTCATCGTAATCAGCAGCACCGAAGAGCCCATTGTGGCTGCGGCTGCAGCTGCTTCACAACCGGCATGGCCGGCCCCGATGACAATGACATTGTACTTATTAAACATATATTTTTGGGTTTCGCATAGTTTGAAAAAATGTTCCACGTGGAAACATTTCTCAGCTATGAAAAAAGTAGATACAAAATTAATAAAATAAAGAAGTCTGAAAGATTTCGGTTATTTTATTCAACATGGAGAGAAATGAAATGATTCAAAAAGAAAAGGGGCCGAAGCCCCTGATCCCTTATCTTAACTTTTTCATGTAAGAATCCACCTCCTGTTTATAAAATGGAGAAAAATCTGGTGGAACGGAACGAAGCAATTCAACCTGCTTCTGCTTATCCTTAACCAACTGCTCATATTGCGGAGGTGGTTTTCGCATAACCGGTTTTGCCGTTTCCGCTTTCCGCTGCATATCCTCCTCCTGTTCCTTCATCGCTTTTTCAGATTCAAGCAAACGTGTCAAAACCTCCTGCTGACGGTTGATGGTGTTCTGATTGACCCGTTTGTTAACCAAATCCGTTTCCGTTTCATCCATCTTGTTCATCAGCTCCTGCATTTCGTTACCCAGCTTCTTGCCCAATTCCGTACCTTTTTGAGTATCCTGAAGTTCTTTCAGCATTTTTCGGATCATGGCCTGCTCAGCTGCAAGACGGGAAAGTTCTTCAGACATTCCGCGGCCGCCCTTACCGATCTGCTGGCCCTGCTGCTGCATAAGCTGCTGCATAAGCTGCTGCATCTGCTGATTGAGCTTCTTCTGCATCTCTCCCATTCCCATACTCTGGTTCTTGCCTTTTTTCTTGCCTTTTCCGGAAGCAGACATAGACATCTGACTCATTTGTTCCTGCATCTGCTTGAAAACGTCGCTAAGCATTAAGGCCAGATTGTTTATGGAAGTCATCGCAAATTGTTGTTTGGCAGTAGCCACGTTAAGCCGGCGTTCCCGGATATATTTGACACTTTCATCCATGTACCCTTTCATATTGTTCAACTCGCGAGTGACAAACGACTGAATCTGCAAAACGCGGTTGGCCAGCGCATAAAGGCTATCCTCAATGATTTTAGCGTCGTCCTGCAGCTTCAACTGTTCCTGGGCCAGTTTCACGAACCGGGGATCCTGCAGAGAAACCGCCTTAAAATCTTTCATGACACGCTCCTGATCAAAGGAAAGCTGAATCAGGTTTTCGAGGATGTCACGAAGATCATCCATATTTTCCTGCGACTCCTCCATCTCCTGGGACTCCATCTGCTGCTGAAGCTGCTGGCTCAGATTCTTCATCTGTTTAGCCGCATTCTTCTGAGACTGAGAAGCTTTATTGTTCTGCTTCTGATTCAGTTGCTGCTGGCTTTGCTGCTGCTGTTCACTAATATCCTTTTGAAGATCCTGCCGGGTGTCCGGTTTTTCGCCGTCTTTCATCTCCTCGGCCATCTTTTCAATCTCCTTTAAATCCTCCTTCGTCTTTTCGAATTCCTTATTCAGCTGCTCCTGCTCCTTAGATAAATCAGAATTCTCTTTATTGTCTTTATTCTGCTCCTTATTATCACCGGCATTTTCGTCTTTTTTGCCGTCAGAATCGTCTTTTTTGGCATTCGGATCTTCTTTTGCCGCTTGTTTATCGTCTTTCTTGGAATTCGTGCTGTCTTTTTTCGAGGATTGACTCTCTTCTTTAGGAGCCTTCTCTTTCGATTGATCAGCAAGTTTGTCCTGCTTTTCGGCCTGTTTTTCCAGCTCCTTGATGGTATTTTCCATCTTCTGGTCCATCTGCAGCTGTTTGAAAAGCTCAAGGGCACGCTCCAGTTCCTTCTCCAGGTTCTTCTCTTTATTCTTCAGTCGATCGAGCATATCGATCATTCGCTCATCCTGTTTCTGGTCGAGCATCTTCTTCAGTTCTTCATAGAGCTTCTGGGTTTCAGGGTCCATCAGATCGTTCATGAGTTTCTGAAGCTGCTCGAACTTCTGAAGCAACTCCGGATTCTGGTTACTGAATCGTTGCTGCCGCTCGTTGTTGACCTTGTTCTGTTCCTGAAGTTCCTTCAGTTCCTGCATCAGTTCCTCCCGCTTCTTCAGCAATTCTTCCGCCTGCTTTTTATCCTGATAATCCAGATTTTTCTTGGTTTGCAGGCGGTTTTCCATCGTGTTCAGATCCCGCTTAAGTTGCTGAGCCTTGGAAAGCGTTTTGCTGATCTGGCTCTCGGTCTTCTCGGCCGACTTCTCGGCGTCGGCTTCCAGCTTACTACGATCCGGAACGGCAAATTGGGCAAAGGTAGACCGGGCGCTTTTAAAGCCGTTGACGGCGTCGTTGTCCCATACCTGCACAAAATATTCGAGACGGTCTCCCGGCTGCATTTTAAGGCTGTCGAGACCCCACTGGTAATAGAAATTCTGCGTGGCGGCCGACCGATTAAAGGGAATGGTTCGGGCAATGAATTTATCCGGAGGGTTCTGGCCGGCCCGAATGACTTTGTACTGAACTTTCAGATTAGAGAAACCATAATCGTCCGTAATCGTGCCGCCCAGCATCACGTAATTATAAAAGGTCGTATCACGGAAGTTCTCCAGAGAAACCTGCGGAAACTTATCCGGAACTACGTTGAGTGTATACTGGATGTTGTCCCGGCTGGCGGCCACCCGGTTCTTCAAAGAAACCGAATAGGAAGACGACCGCTTCGCCGTACGGGTAAATTCGAACTCGTCGGCCGAATGTTTCTCCGCCACCATCGGCCGGGAATCAGTGCCGAAACGCACCAGCACGGAATCCGTATTGGTGGCCGAAAACCGCCACGTGACGATCGTGCCTTCCGGAACCAGCATATTTCCGGCATTGGATAACTGCTCGGAAGGCTTATTGAGATACGCCGGATAGACCAGGCTCACATCGAATGATAAGAGACCGGGCCGATCCAGGACAGAAAGTTCATATAAGGAGGACTTATAGCCCGCGGCTTCAAACCGGAAGGGAATGTTCCGCTGAACGTTGTCGAAGGTGTAGGAATACGTGCCTTTACCGGCATTGTTCAGCTTGAACCGGGTATTATTGGAAACCAGATAAACATCCTGAGGCAGCACCTGTCCCTGAAGCTGAAGTACCAGAGTAAAATCCTCATTCCGGAAGGCCTGCAATTTCCTATTGCGAAGCAGGAACTGGAACGGTGCCTCTTCGGCAAACTCCTCATCATACCGAATTATCCTATTGGAAGTGCTGGTCAGGAAGGGCGGATAAAGCAGCAGCAATCCACCGATGACCAGGGCAGGGATAAGGGCAAATTTGACGAACCGCCGGTTTTGATTGAGTTGAATCGCATCGGCAAACCGCACGATCAGCAGTTGTCTGGATCGCTGGTTCAGACTGGCTTCGAGCAGGTCGCTCTGCTGCCGGGAAAGCGCCCGGAGCTGAAGGGTATTCAGCAGCTTATCCCCTATCTCGGGAAAATACGTCCCGATCTGCTGGGCCGCTTCCTCGTTGCTCAGGGACTTTCCGATGCCGTACAGATGAATCAGCGGATTGATGATCCAGCGGAACAGGGCGAACCCGAGAATCCCGAGCGATCCGAAGAAAAGAGCCGCCCGGACCGGTGAACTGAACCGGCCGAAAAACTCCGCCGTATTCATGACCAGGTAGACCGAGAGCGTAAACGCGATGAAGAAAATGGCACCCTTGGCAATCTGATTCAGATAAAATTTTCTCCGATATTCTGCAATACGCAGCAGCAGCGTTTGAATCGATTCATTCATCTGCATTGGTGTATTCGTAAAAATGTTGATACTGCTCTGACAATCATACCTGTAAAACCTAATCAAGATACAAAATGGGCCGCTTTATCCGATGAGGTAACGAAAAATATCGTTGCACTTTTTTATCTGAAGGGCCTCAGACCTGTTCGTTTGACCCGAGAGGACCCATGTATTCACTGAAATACTTTACGACATGGAGCTTAAGCAGATTTTCCTGGGTCAGCAAATCGACATAGGGCAGCTTCCGTACCAGTTGCCAGTGGGGCCACCCGTCCTGATCGGTCCCCGACAATTGATAATAACCCGAAAGACTGAGCACCTTGCAGATGCCGACGTGCATCAGATCCTGTTTCTGTTCTTTCGTGAAAAATTTAGCTCCGTTGCCCAGTTCCTGAACCCCAACCAGAAAAAGGACACTATTTAAATCGGTTGGGCGCTTTCCGATGGCTTCCTGGAGGTAATCCAGCACTCGCTCCCAGTCCTGTTCTATTTCTTCGGTAATCATGATTTTGAAAAAGAAAAAAAGTCACCCGCTTATATGACTTTAAACGTTTTCCGGCGTCACAAATTCATATCGTAAAGAGGAGAATTTTGGCGGGTTCGCTGCATCCTCTCCTAAAACAATCCGTGCCGACGGTTCGGTTATTTAAGTTCGTGAAAATGATTGGAAAATTAATCAAGAGGTCGTTCGATGACCTCCTAAATCTGTTTTACCCGAATCCCTGTCTGCTGTGCGACCGCGTTCTTCAGGAACAGGAGGAATTCGTCTGTACCCACTGCCGGCTCGACCTGCCCGAAACCGGACAGCACCGGGGGATGGCTCCGACAACGGGCGAAAACAAATTTGCCGGGAAAGTGCCGGTAACGTTTGTCTATTCGTATCTGTATTTCGCCAAGGGAAGCCGCACGCAGCGATTAATTCACCAGTTGAAATACCGCAACAAAAAAGAACTGGGCAGCCTGCTCGGTCGCTGGTATGGACATCAGCTCCGAACCGAATGTGAACTACAGCATCAAATCGACCTGATCGTCGGCGTTCCGCTGCATCCGGCCCGGCATCGGCAGCGAGGGTATAACCAGAGCGACTGGTTCGCCCGGGGCCTGTCCGAAGTCCTCGAAATACCGTGGAGCGACCGGGTTCTGGCAAGAAACCACTTTACCGTCAGCCAGACCGGCAAAGATCGTCTGAACCGATGGCGGAACGTCAGTTCCGTCTTCAGCGTGATGCAGGCCGATTTCATCGAAAATAAGCGCATTCTGCTTGTCGATGACGTCCTGACTACCGGAGCGACACTGGAGGCCTGTACGACCGCCTTACTGGCCTCCAATTGTCGGTCGGTAGGGATTATAACGATAGCGGCTACCCGCTGAGCAGGTAGCCGCTATCCGAAACCGGTATGACCTGGGCCGACCGGTGAATTATTTGTTGCGACCGCCGGCGATCATTGCGCAGCGGAAGCCGATCGTAGCCGTAGCCGAATCCTGATCCATAAACCGGCGCGTTCCCGGAGCCAGCCAGTAGGCGACATCCGACCAGGAACCGCCTTTGTAGACGCGGAGCTTGTCGTTGATCACCGAGTTCATGTTCTTCGTATCGTAGTTTTTCTCCTCGTCGAGGTAGCCGTTCCGGCGCAGCGGGTTCAGGTCGTTCACATCCTGATAAGACAGCGGACGGTAGACGTCATACACCCACTCGTTCACGTTGCCGGCCATGTTGTAAAGACCGAAGTCGTTCGGCGGATATTCGTAGATCTCGGCGGTGATGATGGCCGCATCGTTGGATTTTCCGGCGATACCGGCATAGTCACCACGACCGCGTTTGAAGTTCGCCAGCATCTGGCCCTGCTTCCGGCCTTTTTTCGAGTTGCGGACCGAGGAACCGTCCCAGGGATAAATCCGCTGGTTCGACTGGTTTTCGTCGATATACTGCGTACCGATCATGGCTTTGGCGGCATACTCCCACTCGGCCTCCGACGGCAGGCGGTAGTTCGGCAGAATGTTGCCGCTTTCCATGGCGTAGGTCGTCTGTGAGTTTTTAGCTACCTGCTCGCCTTCGGCGGCCGGCGCTTCTTCGCCTTTTTTCTTGCGTTTCAGGGAGAACCCTTTTTTCTGCTTCTGTCCACCGCCTTTCGCCAGGTTGGCATTGACGGCGTTGGTCCGCCAGATACTGTAGTCGTTGGCCTGCACCCAGGATACACCGACGACCGGATAATACCGGAAACCGGGGAAGCGCAGGTATTGGGTTACATAGGGGTCATTGTAGGAAAGCGGGTTCGTCCAGACGTTGGTATCGGGAAGGGCCGCCTTGTAGAATTCCTCGGAAGAGTCCCGCTGAATGGCATCCAGATACTCGAGATAGTGAATGTTGGCGATTTCGGTTTCGTCCATATAGAACGACTGAATGCTGACCGTCCGTTCGCGGTTATCCCGGGAATTCATCACATCCTCCTCCAGGGCACCCATCGTGAACCGGCCGCCTTCGATAAACACAAGGTTCGGACCGGCAGACTGCCCTCTGTACTTCGCTACCTGAAACCCGCTCTCCTGGTTGTACCCGATACCGGTGGCCGTACTCTTCTTTCCAGGGTTCACACTGGTCGGGCGTTTGGATTTACAGGCGCCTAATAACGCCATAAACGCCAGCAGATAGACAATCGAGCGTAACGGTTGATGTTGATTCATTGTGATAACGTAACTAATAGAAGTTCAAAGTTATAGTTTGTCGGTCAAACTTCCCAGACCATTCGGAACCGGGAAGCCGGTTTTGGTTCGTCAGCCCAGCATCTGACTCAGAATTTCGTTCATCTCATCGACCGTATCCACCTCCTGTCGCGTCAGCACGAGCTTGCCCTTCAGGTCCTTCAATGAGCATTTGGCCGGATTTTTCTTCACGTAATCAATTACTTTGCCAAACTGGCCGGAATTAAAGAATTCGTCATTCCCAGAAGAAACGAACGTTCCCTTCAGGATATTATTCTTCAGCGTCAATTTTTCGAGTTGTAAACGCTCTGCTTTCCAGCGGACAGTCACCAGTTTGATCAGGTTTTCGACTTCTTCGGGAAGCGGCCCGAACCGATCGACCATTCCCCGCCGGAACGTCTCCAGTTCCTGCTCGGTCCGGATGTTGTCCAGCTGATTATACAACGACAGCCTTTCGGAAATGTTGGCTACATACGCTTCCGGAATCAGCACCTGCAGATCGGTCTCGATCAGCGTGTCCGGCAACTGAAGACTGCGGACGGCGTCCTCGTCGGGCATGAAGAGATTTTTGAACTCGGTTTCCTTCAGTTCCTGGACGGCTTCGTCCAGAATCCGGTGGTACATTTCAAAACCGAGATCGTTGATAAAACCGCTCTGTTCGGCCCCCAGCAGGTTGCCCGCGCCCCGGATGTCGAGGTCGCGCATGGCGATCTTGAAGCCTTCGCCCAGTTCGGAAAAGTCTTCCAGCGTTTGCAGGCGCTTGCGGGCGTCGGTCGTGATGTTCGAAACCGGCGGGGTCAGCAGATAACAGAAGGCTTTTTTGTTGGACCGCCCTACCCGACCGCGCATCTGGTGCAGGTCCGACAGCCCGAACATATGCGCCTGGTGAATGATGATCGTATTGGCGTTCGGAATATCCAGGCCGGATTCGATGATGTTGGTCGAAACCAGCACGTCGTAATCACCCTCGATGTATTTGGTCATGACCCGTTCCAGCCGCTCCCCTTCCATCTGCCCGTGGGCGACCGTCACGCGGGCGTCCGGAACCAGCCGGATGATCAGGTTGGCCAGAGATTCGATGTCGTTGACCCGGTTATGCACGAAAAACACCTGACCTCCGCGCCGGATTTCGTAGCTGACGGCGTCGCGGATCAGGGCCTCGTTAAATACGTGGACCTCCGTCGTTACCGGCTGGCGGTTCGGCGGGGGCGTGGCGATCACGGAGAGGTCGCGGGCGCCCATGAGCGAGAAGTGCAGCGTGCGCGGGATGGGTGTTGCCGTCAGGGTCAGCACGTCCACGTTGAAGCGCATTTCCTTCAGCCGTTCCTTCGTTTTTACCCCGAACTTCTGCTCTTCATCCACCACCAGCAGCCCCAGGTCCTTGAACTTGACGTCTTTGTTCACGATCCGGTGCGTCCCGATCAGAATGCCGGTTTCACCCGACTCCACCCGCCTGAGCGTCTCTTTGATCTGGGCCGTCGAGCGGAACCGGTTGATGTATTCGACCTTGACCGGGAAATTGGCCAGCCGCTCGGAAAACGTATGAAAATGCTGCATCGCCAGGATCGTGGTCGGGACCAGAATGGCCACCTGCTTGTTGTCCGCAACGGCTTTGAAGGCCGCCCGGATGGCCACTTCCGTTTTCCCGAAACCGACGTCTCCGCACACCAGCCGGTCCATCGGGTGGGCCTGTTCCATGTCGGCCTTCACGTCCGTGGTCGCTTTAGCCTGGTCGGGCGTGTCCTCATAAATAAAGGAGGATTCCAGTTCGGCCTGAAGGAAACTGTCGTGGGAGAAGGAAAAGCCGGGCGCCTGCCGGCGTTTGGCATAGAGGGAAATCAGTTCCTTGGCAATGTCCTTGACCTGCTTCTTAACCCGCGATTTCTTCAATTCCCACTCCTGGGAGCCGAGTTTGCTCATCACGGGCGGGGTGCCCTCCTTTCCGGTATATTTGGCAATCTTGTGCAGACTGTGAATGCTCACCAGCAGCACGTCGTTGTCGCGGTAGATCAGACGGATGGCTTCCTGCTCCCGGCCGCCGACGTCGACTTTCTCCATGCCTGCAAACCGCCCGATACCATGGTCGACGTGGGTGACGTAATCGCCGGGCTGGAGCGTCTTCAGTTCGCGGAGGGTCAGCGCCTTGGATTTCGAGAATTTATCCCGGACCCGGTATTTATAATAGCGGTCGAAAATCTGGTGGTCGGTGTAGCAGACGATCTTCAGCTGCTCGTCGACGAAGCCCTCCCGGAGGGAAACAGGCAGCGGCTGGAACTTGACGAACGGGTCCAGTTCCTCGAAGATGGTATTCAGCCGTTCCTGCTGTTTGTAGGATTCGGCCGCAATGATGTTCGTGTAACCTTTGCCCTGGTTTTCGCCGAGATTCTCGACCAGGCGCTTGAAATCCTTATTGAAGGAGGGCTGTGCTTTCGAGGAGTACTGCTGCGTCCGGAGGGTGGCCGGTGCGGAAGTATCCTCGCCGTTTGAATCGGCTTCCGGCCCCTTCTTTTTCGCCTTGAAGTAAAACCGCCGGCCGAATTCCACCGTCCGGAACGATTTGATCTGATTGAGCAGCCCCCGCCGGGTTTCGAACAGAGCGTTGGGATCCGACACCACCTGAATGCCTCCGCTGCCGCCCATGATGCCGGCCAGACTTTGCTCGGCTCTCTCGAAGCTTTTCTCGATGATTTCGAGCGTAAGCTCCACATCCTTGAACCAGAGCGTCGCCGTTTCGGGCAGAAACTCCAGAAAAGGCTCCCGGATTTCATGAATCAGCTTGTTCTCGATGTTGGGAATGATGCTGATGCTGTCTACAGGGTCGGTGGATAACTGCGATTCCGGGTTGAAGGTCCGAATGCTGTCGACCTCGTCTCCGAAAAGCTCGATCCGGTAGGGAAATTCGCTGGCGAAGGAGAAGACGTCGATAATGCCCCCGCGAATGGAGAACTGCCCGGCTTCGTAGACAAAGTCGGTTTTCTCGAAGTCGTAGCTGTTGAGCAGCTCGTTGATGAAGTTGGAATCGAGCCGGTCGCCGATCCGGACCGAGAGGGTATTGGCCCGCAGCGAGCGTTTGTTGATCACCTTCTCCGACAGCGCTTCGGGATAAGAGACGATCAGCGCCCCCGTTTTCGAAGCCGCATTCAGCTTGTTCAGGACCTCGGCCCGCATCAGCACGTTGGCGTTCTCGATTTCCTCGTACTGATACGGTTTTTTGTAGGACATCGGGAAAAACAGGACGTCCTGGCCCAGCAGGTTCTGCAGATCGTTATAAAAATAGGAGGCTTCTTCCTTGTCGCTGAGGACGAAGAGATGAGTGCCGGGATTCAGGCGATAGACGGCGGCTGCGAGAACGGCATCGAGACTGCCGGCAACTCCTTTCAACTGAATCCGGACCGGTTCTCCCCCGCTCGGCTGCTGGAACTGTTCACCAATGATCCGGATAAAGCTATCCTCGGTATACAGGCTAAGTAATTCAGTTACTTTCAATGTAAAAGGCAGTGAATGTGTGACAATTCAGGTGTGTTCGGTGTGTATGGAAACAGGAGCAGAATAACACTAAAAGCCGCAGGGAAGGGTTTTCCATGCGGCATAGGTCAGAGAAGTAACACCCCTCCTTTTGATTTTGTTGCAAAATTAAGCGATCGGCTCGTAGGCGATGCCTTCCTGATCGAACAGGGTGGTCAACTGCTGGCTCGGCTCGATCAGAATTACGAATTCGCGGGGACTTTCCGCTTCTACTTCGTCATCCACCCACTTCCAGTCCTCTGCCGTAATATCCAGTAAATTAAATACTTCCGTAATTTTGTCCCGGTTTTTTTCCTGGCTCAGAAACGCATCGGAATGGGAAATGAATAACAGGATACGGTCTTCTTCGAGCCAGCTTAAATCGTTCAGCAGGTCATCGAGCGATTCCAGGCTATGATCGAATTCCTCCGGAAAATCCAGCGCCCGGGCGATCTGCCCGAAAAACTCCTTCATCGTCCGTGCCTTCTCCCCATCGATCTCCGCCATCCGGAAGCCGGCAAATGCCTTCAGATCTTCTTTCGATTCAATAAATTTGAAATTGGCCATTTAATTCAGCGAAAATAAAGGAACCCGCAAAGAAACGACATTATTGAACATCAGTTCCGTAACGGTGGGGTCCATGTAGCTGATCAGCGGAAATTCCGAGACGATTTCCATCACTTCCACCTCCGTCTGCGCCTTGACCACGCACCACAGCCGGTGCCGGTCAATGGACAACGCATAGGAAAGAAGCTTTCCGTTCTCCATCAGTTCGTTTACTTTCAGCCGCTGGAGCGGTATTTTCATCAGGAAGTCTTCCGTCATTTCCTGCGGAAGATCGAACTCTACCATGTACTGGCTCATACAAACAGAAGTTTATGAGTACAACTCCCGGACAGCGGCTCCTGAAGTCGGTGAACCGGCAATTAACTGATTAACAATCTTCAGCTCATCTTCGTTGACGGAATGTGGAAAATTCGGGTATAATTTCATCGTCACCTCCGCGCCCAGCGCCCGGAAGACGCCCTCCGACTCGATGACGCGTTCTTTCGGAATGTGAGGGTCGATGTCGCTGCAGCCCAGAAAAACCGGCGTTTCCTCAAACTCCCCTTCATACAGTCTCGGCGTACCCGGCGGGCCGATCAGACCACCACTCAGGCCGAAAATCCCCCCATAGGGCATGGCATTGCGGGCCACGAACTCCAGCGCCAGACAGGCGCCCTGCGAAAAACCCAGCCAGTAGATCTGGGGCGGTTTGAAATTGTAGTCCGATTGCAGCCGGGCCCGCAGCATCGTCAGTACCTGCAGCGCCGACGACAGGTTCGGTTCATTCTCCTCGACCGGCCGCAGGAAAGAGTGCGGGTACCAGGTATTCTGGGCCGCCTGGGGAGCGACAAAGGCAAATTCGTCGTCCTCGATGTATTGGGACAGCGACAGGATGTCCTGCGCCGACCCGCCCCGGCCATGTACCATGACCATCACTTTTCCGGCTTCTTCCAGCGGTTTGCCGGCCGTAATGAAATTATTTGGGTTATGGATCATATGCCTTCTATATTAACCCCCAATCCCGTTTACCCCCAGCACCTGAAGGAAAGCTTAAAAGGAGAAGCAAACTCCCCTCCAGGGGCTGGGGGTAAAAGAGTTTGAGTATTCCGTTAAAAAACTTCGATTTTCGGCAGCGCGCCCTCGATCTGCGCACGCCGGGGTTCGTACCACTGCGGTAATTTAAGTGTTTTGCCCAACTCCGCAACCGGTTCGTCGACGGCGAAGCCCGGCGGGTTGGTGGCTACTTCGAACAGAATACCGCCCGGCTCCCGAAAATAAATGCTGTGGAAATAATTTCGGTCCTGCACCGGCGTCACGTTGAAACCCGCATCCAGCAGTCGCTCGTGAATCGCCAGCTGCGTATCGTCGGTGTCGGTCGAAAAAGCAACGTGGTGGACGGAACCGGCTCCCTGGTGCGCGCGCACGTCGTTCGGGGCATGCAGGACATCCACAAAATTGCCGGGACCGCCGACGCCAGCGCTGAACCGGAACCGACCCTCTTCCTCCGCGACGAGCGTGTGGCCCATCCAATCGGTCAGCAGTTTGACGGTATTGTCGACTTTGAATTCGTTCAGCGATACGGTATGGAAGCCCCGGACGGCATGTTCGGCCGGAACCGACCCGCCGACCCAGCCCGTCCGCCGGTCGTCATCGCTCGTCACCAGTTCAACACCCATGCCGTCCGGATCATCGAACCGCAGGTAGGTTTCGCTGAACCGCTGGTAAGGTCCGGCAAAGGGAATGTTATGCTGCCGCAGGCGGTCGATCCAGTAGTTGAGCGAAGCTGACGGGATGGAAAAAGCCGTATAGGTCAGCTGTCCCCCACCCTTCCGGCCCCGCGGCAGGCGGCTTCCGTACGGGAAGAAGGTCAGGATGGTACCCGGCGAACCCGCTTCGTCCCCATAGTAGAGGTGGTAAACATCCGGCGCGTCGAAGTTGATCGTCCGTTTGACCAGCCGCAGGCCCAGAATCCGGGTATAAAATTCGACGTTCTGCTGGGCATCGCCGGCCAGGGCAGTAACATGGTGTAAGCCATTGATGAGGGTTTCCATAATCGTATCAATTTGAATGCGTGGGAAAATGTTTGGCAAATTTAAGTGTAATTACATTTAATGTATATACATTGAAAATAAAATTTTCGTTCAATTCTTATGGCATCAAATAATCGTATCTTTGTGACCTAATCTTATACAGGGGTGCCCTAATATAACGGGCTGAGATTATACCCATTGAACCTGATCCGGGTAATGCCGGCGAAGGGAAATGTATGACGGTCGGACCGCTGACGCGGGGGATAAAAATAATCCTGACGGACCGTGTTTTTCAATATACAACTGGATTTTAACCGAAGATAGGGTCGCCCCTTGCCTATCGTAGCCTTTTATTCATTATGAAAAAAGATACGACCTGGAGAAAGTATGTCTGTCTGGTTACCCTGACGATGGTTCTGTTGCAGCTTTGCGGGCCGGTTTGGGCGCAATTTACCCTTTCGGGAACGGTGAAGGATGCGGAAGGCGGGGTGCTGCCCGGAGCCGCCGTGACGCTCGAAGGAACCTACAAGGGAACGTTCACCGATGCCGCAGGTGCCTACCGGCTGACCAGCCTGAAACCGGGTCCGGTGCAGGTCCGGGTGTCGTTGCTGGGCTTCGAGCCGGTGCAGCAGTCAGTGGAGGTCGGTCAGAATGCGGTGTTGAACGTGACGCTTGCCAAAAGCGTCGTGGTGATGGATGAGGTGGTGGTCAGCGCTACACGGGCTAACCAGAAATCCGGCGTCGCCTATACGGACGTGACCCGAAAAGACCTTAAAAAGCTGAATCTCGGCCAGGATTTGCCGTTCCTGCTCAATTTTACGCCATCTTTGGTGACCACCTCCGACGCCGGCGCCGGCGTCGGGTATACCGGCATCCGCATTCGCGGCTCCGACGCCACCCGGATCAACGTGACCCTGAACGGCATTCCCTACAACGATGCCGAGTCGCAGGGCACGTTCTGGGTCAATATGCCGGATTTTGCCTCCTCCGTAAGCAGCATTCAGGTGCAGCGGGGCGTCGGGACCTCCACCAACGGGGCGGGGGCGTTCGGAGCTACGGTCAACGTGCAGACCAATTCGCTCCAGAAGGAAGCCTATGCGGAAAGCAACGTGTCGGCCGGCTCGTTCAATACCCTGAAAACCAACATTCTGGCCGGGACCGGGCTGTTGAACAACCATTTCGTGGTCGATGCGCGGCTCTCCCGGGTGGTCTCCGACGGCTACATCGACCGGGCATCTTCCAATCTCAAGTCATTTTATGTTTCCGGAGGATATTACACCAGCAAAAGCTTTATCCGGCTCAATGTATTCTCGGGCCAGGAGCGGACCTATCAGTCGTGGGGCGGGGTGCCGGAAAACCTACTGAAAACCAACCGGACCTTCAACCCGTATACCTACGACAATGAAACCGATAACTACCAGCAGGATCATTATCAGCTGATCTCTTCGACGGAGCTGAGTAAAAACTGGCGGCTGAATGCCTCTCTGCACTATACGAAAGGGAAAGGCTACTACGAGCAGTTCCGGGAAGACGACGACCTGGCCGACTACGGCCTACCGCCGGTCGTCATCCGCGATTCGACCATCCGCCAGACCGACCTGGTTCGGCGCCGGTGGCTTGACAACGACTTCTACGGCGGGGTTTTCTCGATCGATTACAACAGCTACGGCAAACTGACGGCCAACCTCGGCGGGGGCTGGAACCGGTATCAGGGCAAACACTTCGGCGAAGTGATCTGGGCGCAGTTTGCGAGCACAGGCAGCATCCGCCAGCGGTATTACGACAACGACGCCACCAAAACCGACTTTAACCTCTACGGCAAGGCATTTTACCAGTTTACGCCGAAGCTGAATGCCTATGTAGATTTGCAGGTCCGAACCGTCGATTACAGCTTTCTGGGCTTCGACAACCAGCTTCGGAACGTGCAGCAGGACGACCAGCTGGTCTTTTTCAACCCCAAAGCCGGTCTGACCTATACACTCAACGACCGAAGCTCGGTGTATGCTTCCTACGGCGTCGGCAACAAGGAGCCGAACCGGGACGACTACACCCAGTCGACCCCGGCCAGCCGCCCGAAAGCCGAAACGCTCTACGACTGGGAAGCCGGCTATAAAACCGGCACCGACCGGCTGGCCTTTACGGCCAACGGCTACTACATGAAATACCGCAATCAACTGGTACTGACGGGCCAGATCAATGACGTAGGAGCCTATAACCGCGTCAATATTCCCGACAGCTATCGGGCGGGGATCGAACTCGAAGCCGGGGCGCTGCTGGCGAAAGCCCTCCGCTGGAACGTCAACGCGACCTTCAGCCGCAACAAGGTGAAGAACTTTACGGAGTATGTCGATAATTACGATACCGGCGAGCAGCAGAGCCGGTCATACCGGGAAACCGACATCAGCTTTTCCCCGGACCTCATCGCCGGCTCGCAGCTCCTGTATACACCCGTGAAGGGCCTGGAGGTAGGTCTGTTATCGAAATACGTTGGGAAGCAGTATCTGGACAACACTTCGAACGAGGGCCGTAAACTGGACCCTTACTTCGTCAACGACATCCGGGTCATCTACACCCTGAAGCCCCGATTCATGAACGAGCTGACGTTCACAATCCTGCTGAACAACGTGCTGAACGAACGCTACGAGTCGAACGGCTATAGCTTCAGCTATATTGCCGAAGGCCGCAATACGACCGAGAATTATTATTACCCGCAGGCCGGCCGAAACTTTCTCGCCGGGTTGCACATCCGGTTCTGAAAACGAAGAAGCCGGGTCGCTTCAGCGACCCGGCTTTTTCGTTTTCAACCGATGGCCTGCCGCAGGTCCTCGATCAGATCGTCGGCGTCCTCGACCCCGACACTCAGGCGGATCAGCGTATCTTTCAGGCCGTTCTTCTCGCGTTCTTCCTTCGGGATGCTCGCGTGGGTCATCGAAGCCGGGTGGGTGCAGAGGGATTCGACCCCGCCCAGGGATTCGCCCAGCGAAAACACCTGAAAGCTTTCCATCACTTTGACCGCTTCCGGCAGCGAATCGCCGTGGAGCGTGAAAGACACCATGCCGCCGAAGTCACGCATCTGCCGCCTGGCCAGTTCGTGCTGCGGGTGGGTTTCCAGCCCCGGATAATTTACCTGACTGACTTTGGGGTGTTCACTGAGAAACCGGGCGATTTTCAGCGCGTTCTCGGAGTGCCGCTGCATCCGGAGGTGCAGGGTTTTAATGCCCCGCAGCACCAGAAAACAATCCTGCGGCCCCGGCACGGCCCCGCAGGCGTTCTGAATGAACGTCAGTTGCCGGGCAATTTCGTCGTCGTTCAGGACGATGGCGCCCATCACCGTGTCGGAGTGGCCGCCGAGGTATTTCGTGACCGAGTGCATCACGATGTCGGCGCCGAGGTCGAGCGGGTTTTGCAAATACGGAGAGGCAAACGTGTTGTCGACGGTCAGGAGGATGTTCCGGGCGCGGGTGATGGCGGCAATTGCTTCGATATCGACGATCCGGAGCATCGGGTTGGTCGGCGTTTCGAGCCAAACCATCTTCGTCCGGGGCGTCAGGGCGGCTTCCAGTACGGCCGGGTCTTCCAGACCGATGAACTTGAATTTCAGCCCGAAATCCTGAAATACCTTGGCCATAATGCGGTACGTGCCGCCGTAGAGGTCGCTGCTGGCGATGATCTCGTCGCCCGGTTTGAACAGCTTCAGGATGGCGTCCGTTGCGCCCAGGCCGGAGGAGTAGCAAATGCCGTGCTTCCCGTTTTCGATGGCGGCCAGGTTATTCTGCAATACCGTCCGGGTCGGGTTCTGGGTGCGGGCGTATTCATAGCCCTTGTGTTTGCCCGGCGATTCCTGCACGTACGTCGAGGTCTGGTAGATGGGCGTCATGATGGCGCCCGTCGTGGGGTCGGGTTCAACCCCGGCGTGGATGGCTTTTGTTGCGAATTTCATGCTCGAAAATAATAGGGTTTTCCCAATTTTGTGCTCTTATTGAAACCGGATTCCAACCGATCGAATGCCCGATTCCCTGCTTAAAAAACTATCCGGCCCGGCGCTGGCGGGGCTTCTCCTGAGTGGTGCTCCTCTCCTCTTCAGTTCGGCCCTGACCTACTATACGATTGCAAACGAAAGCCGTGTTGCCGGTTTTGACGCTCTGCAATGGGCCGCCCTGACGGTTTTCTGCGGGATTACCTCCACTTTTGCCCTGACGCCCCCTACCTTTCTGGCTCTTGTTTTCGGGTATTTTCTGGGCTGGGGAGCCCTGCTGCCGGTTTTTGCCCTGAACATGGGGGCTATCCTGCTTGTCAACCGCCTGGTTCACTGGATCGACCGGGACCGTTTTGTCCATTTTATAGAGCAGAACCCGAAAGCCCGGAACGTGCTGGACGGTATTCGGCGGGAAGAACGGAAGGTGATCTTTTTTACGAAGCTCTCCCCGGTGCTGCCCTTCGCCCTGACTAACCTCGTTTTCGCACTGTCGGGAGCCAGATTACGGAATATCTTACTGGGCGGTTTTCTGGGGATGGTGCCGCGCACGGTGCTGGCGGTCTGGGCAGGGCGACAGGCGCGGGAAATCCGTACCCTCCTGGAAAATCCGAATGCAGGAAGCGGGATGCAGCTGGCCATCGGCGGACTGCTGATCGCATCGGTTGCCGGTCTGTACTTCGTCATCCGGCGGGCGATTCCCCGTTAAAGCACCTCGGCCACCTTCTCGATCAGCCGGTTATGGCCGGTCTTCAGGACCGTCAGCTCGTAGGCGTACAGCCGGTGCGTGAGCGGAAGAATGTAGTCGGCCGGCAGCACCCGGTCGTAGTAACCCAGAAAAAACCGGACCCGGATGGGGTGCAGCGTCAGGGTTTTGCCCAGGCGCTCGGGTTTGAAGAAAAGTTTCCGAAAACCGATCCAGGACCGGTAAACCCGCTCCCGCTGGATGGGGGAGGCCAGCGTACTCTCGGCAAACCGCAGCACCGACTTGTCGACCAGCCGCAGGTTTTGCAGAAACTCTCCGGCGACATGGAAGGTGGGCAGGTGTCGGAGAAAAAACCGGAACAGCATCCGGCCGAACGTCGAGCCCGTCGCCAGCCGATACCACGGGCTGACGGTAATTCCGTCCGGGGCCAGCAGGATCAGTTCGGCGGTTTGTTTCGGGAAGAGTTGGGCCGTGGCGAGTGCAAACCGCCCCCCCATGCTGAAGCCGATCACCGCGAAGCGTTCGATCCGATACTGATCGAGAAAGTTCTGAATATACTGACGCCAGGCGGTTTTGGTCAGCACCTCCCCCATGAACTGCACCGGCGGCTCTCCATGAAAGAACAGGTCGAAGGCAAAGAGAGCATACCGGCCCTCGACGGCCCGGGCCAGCGGCTCGAAGCAGCGGTGGTCCTGGCCGATGCCGTGGAAAGCCAGTAAGGCAACCGGGCCGGTGGATAGCTGATGAACGGAAAGCATAGAAAACCCGGCAGTGGGTAAACTGCCGGGAAGGAATCAATCCTGCATCAATAAAAAGGCCTTGATAAAGCCATCCAGATCACCGTCCAGCACGGCTTCGGTGTTGGACGTCTGAAAGCCGGTGCGGTGGTCTTTCACCCGCCGGTCGTCCAGGACGTAGCTGCGGATCTGTGAACCCCACTCGATTCTTTTCTTGCCCGCTTCCACCTCTGCCCGGGCGGCATTGCGCTTCTCGACCTCGATCTGGTACAGCTTCGACTTCAGCAGCCGGATGGCTACCTCCTTGTTCTGAAGCTGGCTCCGCTCCTGCTGGCATTCGATGATGATGCCCGACGGTTTGTGACGCAGCCGCACGGCCGTTTCAACCTTGTTGACGTTCTGCCCGCCGGCCCCGCCCGACCGGAACGTATCCCATTCGATGTCGGCCATATTGACCTCGATCTGAATCGTATCGTCGATCAGCGGATAGGCGAATACCGAGGCAAACGACGTGTGACGCCGGGCGTTGGCGTCGAAGGGCGACACCCGCACCAGCCGGTGAACGCCGTTTTCCGACTTCAGATAGCCGTAGGCGAGCGGACCTTCCACCTCCAGCGTCGCCGACTTGATTCCGGCGCCGTCGCCCGGCTGATAGTCGACCTGCTTTACCTTGTAGCCGTGTTTTTCGGACCACATCAGGTACATCCGGTAGAGCATATCGGCCCAGTCCTGGCTTTCGGTACCGCCCGCACCGGAGTTGATTTCCAGCACCGCGCTGAGCTGGTCCTCCTCGTTGCTGAGCATCTTTTTCAGTTCGAGTTCTTCCAGGGCGGCCTTCACTTTCCCGCCTTCGGCATCGATTTCCTCTTCCGAAACGTCGCCGGCCTCGTAAAACTCATAGAGCGTTTCCAGGTCGCTCAGCATACCGTCGACCTTTTCGTAGCCGCCGGTCCAGCCTTTCAGCGCCCGGACCTGCTTCATGGTCTTTTCGGCGCCCTCGGCATCCTGCCAGAACTCGGGCTGGGATGTACGCTGCTCTAAGTCAGCTAATTGTTCTTTCTTGTTATCGTAGTCAAAGATACCCCCTCAGGGCCTCTACTCTGGCCCTCACGTCCTTTAGCTGGTCGGTCGTCATTGGTGTTGTGAAATGATTTAGTGATGATTCAGCCCCTTCCGGCAGAACCGCTCCGACGGAACAGGGGACACAAAAATACAATTAAAAGGCTCTTTACCGGAAAGATAACCCAATAATTGAGAGCGGGGTTCAGGTCGCCTTCATGCCGGCGAAGGCGGTTGAGAATGAAATAGGTTAATCAACTTTTCAAATTAACTTTGCGTTCCCCTGTCGGAGTGCAGTATATTCTATTCATTCTACATTATACATACCTGAAAAATGGCATCACAATATGATGTAATTGTCGTTGGCAGCGGGCCGGGTGGCTACGTAGCCGCCATCCGTGCGTCGCAGCTGGGGCTGAAGACCGCCGTCGTCGAACGCGAAAGTCTGGGCGGGATCTGTCTGAACTGGGGTTGTATTCCCACGAAAGCCCTGCTGAAAAGCGCCCAGGTGTTTGAATACATCAAACATTCGGAAGACTACGGTATCAAGGTCAGCGGAAACGCCAGCCCCGACTTCGGGGCGGTGATCAAGCGGAGCCGCGGGGTTGCCGATTCCATGAGCAAAGGGGTGAACTTCCTGATGCGAAAAAATAAAATCGATGTGCTGAGCGGCAACGGAAAAGTAAAGCCGGGCCGGAAGGTCGAAGTGACCGATAAAGACGGGAAAGCCACCGAATACGAAGCCAAACACATCATCATTGCCACCGGCAGCCGCGCGCGGCAGCTCCCTGCCGTGCCCATTGACGGCCAGAAGGTGATCGAATACCGCAAAGCCATGACGCTCGAACAGCAGCCGGCCACGATGCTGGTCATCGGGTCCGGGGCCATTGGCGTCGAATTCGCTTACGTGTACGCTTCCATGGGCACGAAAGTGACCATCGTAGAGTTCCTGCCGAACGTGGTTCCAGTCGAAGATGAGGAAATCTCGAAGGAACTTGCCAAGCAGTACAAGAAGCTGGGCGTCGATATCTTTACCAACTCGGAAGTAACGAAGGTCGATACGGGCGGAAAAGGCTGCAAGGTCTTCGTCAAGACGCCGGACGGTGAAAAAACCTTCGACGTGGACGTGGTCCTGTCGGCCGCCGGGGTGGTCGCCAACATTGAAAATATCGGTCTGGAGGACGTCGGAATTGCCGTAGAACGCGGTAAAATTTCCACCGACGACTATTACCGCACGAGCGTAGAAGGCTACTACGCCATCGGCGACTGTACGAAAGGACAGGCCCTGGCCCACGTCGCTTCGGCCGAAGCCATCATCTGCGTCGAGAAAATTGCCGGTCTGGATCACGTCGAGCCGCTGAACTACAACAACATTCCGGGCTGTACGTACTGCCAGCCGGAGATCGCATCGGTCGGGTATACCGAAAAAGCCGCCAAAGAAGCGGGTTTCGATATTCTCGTCGGCAAGTTTCCGTTCTCAGCTTCCGGGAAGGCCAAGGCCGCCGGGGCACCGGAAGGGTTCGTGAAGGTGATCTTCGACAAGAAATACGGCGAGTGGCTGGGTGCGCATTTCATCGGTCATAACGTCACGGAGATGATCGCCGAGGTGGTGGCCGCCCGTAAACTCGAAACCACCGGCCATGAAATTCTGAAAGCCGTTCACCCCCACCCGACCATGTCGGAAGCCGTGAAAGATGCTACGGAAGCCGCCTACGGGGAAGCCATTCACCTGTAAGCCAAACCCATATACAAGGGCGGAATACCGCCTGAAAACCCGCCGGAATCCATTCCGGCGGGTTTTGTTTTTCACAGTTCAGATAAGGAAAGTAACGCTTGGTCCTGCCAAACTTCCGTTTTCGGCCGCCTTCCCTTTCATTCCCTCCCTGCGCCCGTAATTTTGCTGAACCTTCCCGGAGGTTCAGCGCTTCCGGCAGGCCGACAACAACTACGATTGAACCTCTATGAAAAAGACTGTACTTTTCTGCCTGGCGGCTTTCGCCGGCTTTGCCGGCATGGCGAACAACGACCCCATGTCGGGCGCCCTCGCCGGTCTGTCGGCAAAGCTGCAGCCCGTCAAAACCGGCAGCGCCCAGTATGTTCAGAAAGTCGAAGCCGCCAGCCCCTCCTACCGGGCGACGCTCTCGGTCAGTAAAACCGATAACAAGGGCAAAAGCAATGAAGACGCCTATTTTCTGAACCTGTCGGACCTCGACCCCTCGACGGTCGTCTACAAAGTGGAAAGGGACGTCATCGCCGTCCTGGCCGATACCAAACAGCACCGCAAATACGTCCGCTACAGTGAAAACGGCGAGCCGAAGAACCTCACCGACCGCGTGAAGCTGTATGCCGACAACCCAGAAATTGCCAAGGCGCTGGTCGAAAGCCTGAAAAGCGCCATCGTGGCGGCCGAGAAAGCCTACACTCCCTCCCGCACGCCCGACACCATCGACGGCCTGCGGCAGTGGCTGAAAACCAACGTCGGTACGGAATCCATCGGTTCGGATAAGTTCGAGCAGTCGGTCGTGTTCGAAGCCGAAAACCCGCTGCGGGCGATTTTCCGGCGCAGCGAGATCAACGGCAAAGGGGCGGCCACGCAGGAAACCTATTCGTTCAACCTCGGCGACCTGGGCCTGGAAGGTCTCCAGATCGAGACCCGGGGCAGCCGCTTCGAGCTGACGGTCAACGTTCTGCAAAAACAGAAATTCATGGGCTACGCCAAAGACGGGAAGCTGGATAACGTCGTGAGCCATTTCGAGATCATCAGCTCCGACCCCGACCGCATCCGCGACATCGCCGGCGCCTGGCGCAAGCTGATTCCGCTGGCCGTCAAGCAGCTGGAAGCCCAGCGCCCGGCCTTCAACAACCTGGCGGGCGTCCAGAAATACCTGGAAACCAGCATTCATGCCGCTAAAACCAACGACCGCACCATCGAACAGACGCTGAAACCCGACTGTATCTGCACCTACACCCGCCGGGAAACCAGCAACAAGAACAATACGGAGGAAATCTACGAGTTCAACCTGTCCGACCTGTCGGAGAAAGGCGTCCGGCTGGGCGTCGATAAGGAGCTGTACGCCATCGACGTCAAGGCCCGGGATAACCAGAAGCTGATCGGTTACGTCAAGAACGGCGTCCGGCAGAACTACGTCTCCAGCGTCGAACTGGCGGCCGACAACCTCGAAGCGGTCCGGTTCGTTTCGCAGGCATTCGAGAAAGCCGTTCAGGCCTGTAACCAGTCGCGGAAAAGCCCGGTCCCGGCCGGCAACCAGCAGGCCCGACTCGACTGGATCATCAAACAGCTGGAAACCGTACCGGCCGAAGAAATCAAACAGACCCTTGCCGCAGAAAGCGAGCCGGGTCGGCTGAAGCTGGCCGTCGCCCTGAGCGGCCGCAAGGCTTCCGAGCTGGTGTACGACCTCGTTTTGAAGGATCTGAACGCCGATGCCACCACCTTCGAGGTAGACGGCAAGCACGTGTATGTCAACGTGATTACCCGTGGAAAAGAGAAACTGGTGAAGACGCAGAAAGACGGCAAGCCATCCGACTACGTCCACACCGTTCGGATTCAGGTCGACGACATTGAAAAGGCCCGCTATATGGCCGAAGCCTTCAAACTGCTGATCAGGAATACCGTTTCATAAAGTGCGATTCCCCCATCATGAAACCGCAGAGCCGACGCTTTGCGGTTTTTTTATGGCCTTTGGAAGCGTAAAACCGGCCCGGGCGTCGGAATGGAACACGCTGTAGGCGAAAACCAGCCCGAACCCGACCGCCAGCATGACGTGAAAAACGATCATGTCGTAACGCTGGTGATAAAAAGCCATGGCGATGCCGAAAAGGAAATAGACCATCAGTAATCCTTCCGCCACCGTCAGCCAGTTGATGCTCGCCCCCAGATCACGGTGAACATACTTGTTGGTTCGCCAGGAGCTTCCCCCGGCATCGACGTTGAATTTCGGCGTCCGGACGAACGGCGTTTTCCGGCCGATGAAGCCCTCGATCACCGCAATGGAATTGTGCAGCGACAGCCCCATCATCAGCGACGAATACATCGGGAAATAATAAAGCCCCAGCCGTTCCAGGCGCCCCCGGCGTTCGAGCCAGTAGGGAATACCGTAAAAGCTGAGCAGAATCAGCAGATTCACCTGGAAGAAACCCAGCAGGAAGAATACCCAGTCATATTCGGGATGCCTGATCCGGATGTACAGCACCGGCACGCTCAGTACCCCGAGCAGGAACACCAGAATGAAGGTCGAACTGCTCAGCAGGTGAAAAAAGGCGTGTATTTTGACCCGAAGGGATACGCCCGGCGCCCGCAGTACCCGCAGCATCAGCTTCCGGGCGCATTCGGCGGCTCCCTTCATCCAGCGGTACTGCTGTGATTTAAGGGCCTTCATCGCCACGGGCAGCTCGGCCGGCGAACCGATGTCTTCGCGGTAGACGAATTTCCAGCCTTTCAGCTGGGCGCGGTAGCTGAGGTCGAGGTCTTCGGTAATGGTATCGCTGCTCCAGCCCCCGGCCTCCAGGATGGCCTGTTTCCGCCAGACGCCGGCCGTGCCGTTGAAGTTCATAAAGTAACCGTCGGCATTCCGGCCGCCCTGCTCCACGAAAAAGTGAGCATTCAGCCCGAAGGCCTGAAGCTGGGTCAGAATGGAATAGTCTTCGTTGAGGTGCGTCCAGCGCGTCTGCACGATTCCGACTTTAGGATTTTCGAAATGCGGTATGGTTTTCAGCAGAAAGTCGGGGTCCGGCACGAAGTCGGCGTCGAAAATCGCGAGGAATTCCCCTTTCGCCTGCTGAAGCCCATAGGCGAGCGCTCCGGCCTTGAAGCCTTTGCGGTCCGGACGACGGATGTGCCGGATGTCTAGGCCGTGCCGCCGGAAGTGGGCCACCCGGTGGGCAATGATGTCCACCGTTTCGTCCGTCGAGTCGTCGAGGACCTGAATTTCCAGCTTTTCACGGGGATAGTTCAGGGCCGCGATGGAATCGATCAACCGCTCGGCCACATAAAGCTCATTATAGACCGGCAGCTGAATCGTCACGAACGGAACTTGTTCGGCGGGTCGGCCGTCGTAATCCCGAAACCGGGTATAGCTTTTTCTTTTATGCTTTATATAGCTGAATATGAGGCTCAATTGGTTGCAGTTGTATAAAAATAGCAACGTTACGACCAGCCCATATAATACCAACACCAACGCTTCCATCTCTTCGTGTTCACCCTATGATTTTGCACCTGAAAAACTGCACGAATGCTTTTTTGTTCATCAAAGCCGGATTTTGTGCTTTTATGGCGTAGGGGATTTATTCCGGGCAATTTTTGCGTCTTGGCGGTTAAAAAATATATTTAACGCATGAAAATATCCTTCATCGGAGCCGGCAACCTGGCCTGGCATCTGGCGATTGCGTTCGAGAATGCGGGCCACCCGGTATCTGAAGTATACAGCCGTGACGTCGACCATGCCCGCAGACTGGTTTCCATGCTGTATGATGCCCGGCTCAACCCTGACCTGAATTTTGCCGAAAGCTCCTCCGATCTGTTCGTTCTGGCCATTCCGGACGATGCCATCGAGGAGGTGACGGCTCGGCTGGTACTGCCGGAAAACGCGATTCTGGTGCATACGTCGGGCAGCAAACCGCTCGAAGTGCTGCGTAGGCTGATGGATATTTACAGCGACGTTCCGGTTCGGACCGGCGTCTTCTATCCCCTGCAAACCTTCACCGAAAGCACTCCGGCACTCAGTTTCGACGACATTCCGCTCTGTATCGAAGCCGACGACCCCGACACCGAAGAACGTCTCGTGGCGCTGGGGCAGGAAATGAGTTCGGTCGTCTATCTGGTCGATTCTCAGGAGCGGAAGGTGCTCCACCTGGCCGCCGTTTTTGCCTGCAACTTCACGAATTACCTGCTCGGCGTCGCCAAAGACCTCACCGACGCCGAAGAACTGGAATTCGACCTGCTGAAACCGCTGATTGAAGAAACCATCCGGAAGGCCCTCGATGCCCCGCATCCGGCGCAGGTGCAGACCGGCCCGGCCCGCCGGGGGGACCTCGATACAATAAGCCTTCATCTGGATTTTTTGTCCGACAAACCAGAGCTGCTCCAGGTTTATCAGCTCCTTTCGGACGGTATTCAGCGGACAGTCGTTCGGACGCAGCGCAGTTAAGGGAAACGGGCGGCTTTCAGATCCGTTCGGTACGGATTCCGCCGGTACGGGCGGCAATGCGGGCGCACTGCTCCAGGCCCTTCCAGGTGTCGTGCAGCCCTTTGATGAGATGGTAACAGCCTTTTTGGGGAGTGGCCTTACTGGTCAGAACCGGCTCGTTCTTCCGGTCGAGAATACCGAACCATTCCTTATAATCTTTGTCGGGGAAATGCTGCCAGGTGTAAGAATGGACCTTCTGAAACCACTTCAGGCAGTCGTTCATCCGGGTATGATGGTAGCCCCGCACAAAAACCGAAAGAGCCTCCGTGTGCGTCCACCAGATTTTGCGGTCCCATTCGCTGTAGATGCCGGGCCGGTCCTTTAAATCGGCATATTGAATAAAACCGCCCGAAGGCTCGTCCCAGCAGATTTCGGCCAGGTGCAGTGCCATTTGAACGGCCTGCTGCGCAAGCCGGCGATTGCCGGTAAGTTCGGCGGCTTCGAGCAGGTAGCCTGCCGTTTCAAACACATAACCGCCATGCAGCCGCCGGCCGGTGGTGCAGTCGCAGAAGGCCCCTTCGGGCAGCACGTTCTCCCGCAGCAGATTAATGCGTTTGTCGTAAAACTCGTTCTGAATTTCGGCGATGACGGTTTCCAGCGTCTGTTTGAAAAACTCCGGGCTGAGCAGAGACTGACATTCGATCACGGCTTTCAAAACCATCATCGGTTCACTGAGGTGTTTGAACTGCCGGAATCCGCCGAGTTCGGCTTCCCACCGTTCGCGCTGGTTCTGCCGGACTTCCAGCAGCCGGTGCAGGGTCTGCTGGGCGGTTAGGGCGTGTTCCTCGTCGCCCGAGCAGCGGAAAAAACGGGCAAAGGCCATGACGGCCGAGCAGTCGGGAACGACGGTCCGGGCCGGGGTGACGGGCCGCCCCCGCCGGTCGACCGTATCCAGCCAGCGACCGTCGGGTTGCCGGCCGTGTTTCAGCAGAAAATCCACGCCGTGCCGTGCCAGAGACAGCCACTCGGGAATGGCATCCACCTGATGATGCAGGAAGGAAAAGCCCCACACCTGCTGCGCCTGAAGCGCAACGAGCTTGTCGGTATCGAAAACCACCCCCTGGTCGGTCAGGGCATTGTAATATCCTCCGCAGGTCAGATCGCGGCTATGGGTAATCCAGAAAGGGAGAATGGTTCGAAAAAGAGCTTCCTGATACTGGGCGGCCAGTTTACTGAATTCCATGAACGCACTCGGCAAAAGTTGACTTACCCGAAGCTATAAGAAAATCGGGGCAAACGGAAATTAAACCGAGGGAAGGCGTATTTTAGTGCTTCAACCTTTTCCGGCATGACCGCTTTACAGGAACGCTTCAAACGAATTACCACCTTCATCTTCGACGTCGACGGGGTGATGACCGACGGCAGCGTCAACGCGCTCGAATCCGGAGAACAATTCCGGACCTTCCACATCCGCGACGGCTACGGCATCGAGCGGGCCATCCACGCCGGCTACCGGGTCGCCATTCTGTCGGCAGCCAGTCAGGTCGGCGTGCGGAAACGGCTTGAATTTCTAAAGATAAAGGACATCTTCATGGGCGGCCCCACCGAACAGAAGATCCATGCCTATCTGGGTTTCCTGAATCGGGATAAAATTTTCGAAGAAGAAGTGCTGTATATGGGCGACGATCTGCCGGATTATCAGGTTCTTTCCCGCCCCAATCTGCTCAGCACCTGCCCGGCCGACGCAGCCGATGAAATCAGGGCGGTCTGCGACTACATTTCGCCGATGCCGGGGGGCCGGGGCGCCGTCCGGGACGTGATCGAACAGGTGATGAAAGCCCAGGGCAAATGGCTCTCCTGGCTGACCAACGAAGAACCGTTCAAACTACACAACGAAAAATAAGCCCGCCGGACCCGACCGACAGGCTTACCTCCTGGCGCTCCGGGAAACCGGTTTACCAGTTCCGGGCCAGTTCTTCAAACTCCTGAAGCAAATACCGCGTGCGTTCGCCGGGCCGGCCATCGGCGATGGTCAGGTCGCCCACCTGCGTAATCGGCAGCACCTTTTTGGTCGAACTGGTCGTGAAGGCTTCGTCGGCGTCGTACAGATCGGAGAGCAGCACCGGGCACTCTTCCACTTTGAAGTCGTTCTGGGCCAGATGCATGATCGTCCGGCGGGTGATGCCGTGCAGAATATGCCGGTTGGGGGTGAGGAGCCGGTCTCCTTTGAAAATGAAGAAGTTGCTGCGGCTCAGTTCACTGATTTCGCCGTTTTTCTGATAAAGCACATCCGACGCCCGGGCCGAGCGGATAGCCTGCGCCAGCAGAATGACCCGTTTGTAATCCGTACTCTTCACTTCGGCCATTTCCCGGACATACTCGTCCAGAATCACCTTGATGCCTTCTTCATACTGATTCGACGGAGACGGATGAAGTTCTTCGGTCATCATCAGCAGGTTGGGCCGGGTTACGCTGATGCTGTCGGGGCTGTAGCCTCCCGTCAGCACGAACCGGACGCCCACCTCCGGCATGTCGCTTTTTTCAATCAGCTTCATCACGATCCGGTAGGCTTCGTCTTTCTGAACCGGAACCGTCAGGTGCATTTTAACGGCCGAATTGGCGAAACGGCCCCAGTACCAGTCCCATTGAAAGGGCCGGCCGTTATAGGTCCTGAAGTAGTCGAATAGTCCGAAGCCGCGCAGCAGACCCAGATCGGTTACTCCAAACGAAATCTGGTCGACGGGGAGAATGGTGCCGTTGAAATAACCGTACATAGCAAGCCGTGGCCCGGGGCCGTCTTTCCCTACGGCCCCGACACATTAAACCAGTTTCTTGTATTTGATCCGCTTCGGGGTGGCGTCGGTGCCGAGCCGCTTCCGGCGGTTTTCTTCGTATTCGGAAAAGTTTCCTTCGAACCAGTACACCTGCGAATCGCCTTCAAAGGCCAGAATGTGAGTGGCCACGCGGTCGAGGAACCAGCGGTCGTGGGAGATGATGACGGCGCAGCCCGCAAAGTTTTCGAGGCCTTCCTCCAGCGCCCGGAGCGTGTTGACGTCCAGGTCGTTGGTCGGTTCGTCGAGCAGCAGCAGGTTGGCACCTTCCTTCAGCATCATCGCCAGGTGCACCCGGTTTCGCTCTCCGCCCGACAGGTTGGCGATTTTCTTTTCCTGATCGGAGCCGGTGAAGTTGAACCGGCTGACATAGGCCCGGGCGTTCACCTGTTTGCCGCCGAGAATCACCCATTCGTTGCCGCCGGAAATGGTCTGGAAGACGGTTTTATCGGGGTCCAGCCCGTCGTGTTCCTGATCCACATAAGCCCATTTGACGGTTTCACCCACGTCGAACGAACCCTGGTCGGCTTTGTCCTTGCCGGTGATCAGTTTGAAAAGAGTCGTTTTTCCGGCCCCGTTCGGTCCGATAATTCCGACGATACCGCCCTGGGGTAACTGGAAGCCCAGGTGCTCGAACAGCAGCCGGTCGCCGAAGGCTTTCGCCACATCGTTCGCTTCGATCACTTTGGACCCGAGTCGCGGGCCGGCCGGGATGAAGATCTCCAGTTTGTCTTCCTTCTGGCGGGTTTCTTCGCTCAGCAGTTTTTCGTAGGCGCCCAGACGGGCTTTGGATTTGGCCTGACGTGCTTTCGGGGCCATCCGGACCCATTCCAACTCGCGCTGAAGGGTTTTCTGTCGTTTAGATTCCTGTTTCTCTTCCTGAGAAAGGCGGTTCTGTTTCTGTTCGAGCCAGGAGGAATAATTGCCTTTCCAGGGGATGCCCTCGCCCCGGTCGAGTTCCAGGATCCAGCCGGCGACGTTGTCGAGGAAATACCGGTCGTGGGTCACGGCGATGACGGTTCCGGCATACTGGCGCAGGTGTTCTTCCAGCCATAACACCGACTCGGCGTCGAGGTGGTTGGTCGGCTCGTCGAGCAGCAGCACGTCGGGCTGCTGAAGCAGCAGGCGGCAGAGGGCCACCCGGCGTTTTTCACCGCCGGACAGGGTAGCCACGAGGGCGTCGGAGGGTGGACAGCGAAGGGCATCCATGGCCTTTTCCAGCCGGTTATCCAGTTCCCAGGCGTTCAGGTGGTCGAGTTTTTCCTGCACTTCTCCCTGCCGCGCGATCAGTTTGTCGAAGTCGGCATCCGGGTCGCCGAAGGCCTCGTTGATCTGGTCGAACTCCTTCAGCAGCCGGACGGTTTCCTCCACGCCCTCTTCCACGACCTCCCGCACGGTCTTGTTCGGATCCAGTTGCGGCTCCTGTTCCAGCATGCCCACGGAGTAGCCCGGAGAGAACACGACCTGCCCCTGATAGTTCTTGTCAATACCCGCTATAATGCGTAATAAAGTGGATTTTCCCGAGCCGTTTAAGCCCAAAACGCCGATTTTTGCGCCGTAAAAAAAGGAAAGGTAGATATTCTTTAGGATTTGTCGGTTTGGCGGAATAATTTTACTGACACCCGCCATGGAGAATATTATGGTTTCCTGGCTCATTGATTTTCTTAAATTTGTGGTTGGCAAATATCGATAATAAAACCCATTAGCTTAGCCTTAAAGAGTAAAATAATGGAACAGGCTCAATTGGTAGACGAATACGGTTACGTCAAAGACGGAAAGGTATTCTTATCGGGCTACCTCAGCTATCCGGACCGGCAAATCGGCGAAGTCAAGCGTACCGAGCAGGAAGCGCTCGACTATTTCAAAAATCGGTTCACCATCGCCGAGAACAAGGTCAATCAGTTGGAACAGGAGGTAGAGGAAGCCCAGAACAAAGGGTCCTATCTGACCAAACTGGTTCAGCTGCGCAAAAAACTCGTCAGCTTCGATGCCATCGGCAACTTCGTCCCCCTGCTGAACCGACTCGACGCTCAGGAAGAGGTGCTGATCGATCTGATTCGGAAGAACCAGCTCAAAAACCTGGAGATCAAGCGGGCGCTGCTCGCCGAAGCGGAAAGCATCGCCGACAGCTCGGACTGGAAGGATACCGCCGATAAGCTGCAGGAGGTCAAGTCGAAGTGGATCAAAACGGGTCCGGTCGATAAAGACCTGGATGCTACGATCGAAACGCGGTTTACGGAAGCCCTCGACGGGTTTTTTCAGCGTCGGCGCGAATTCTTCAACGAGCAGAACAAGGTCATTCAGGAGCGGCTGGATAAGTATGAAAGCCTCATCCAGCAGGCCGACCGGGCCGTTCGAAGCGTGTACGAAGCCGACCGGAGCCGCCCCTTCAAGCGGGATCAGACCGATCCGGAGGCCATCGAACGGGCCGCCATCGCGGAAGAACGCTACATGAAGGCGCTGACGGAAGCTTACCACCTCATCCGGAACCTCAATAACGAATGGAAGGAAGTCGGTGAAGTGCCGATCAAGAAGTCAGGTAAAATCCTGAAACGGTTCCGGCGCTCCACCAAGACGGTTTTTGATAAATATAACCTCGCCCGCGGGATTCAGCCAAAAGTACGGATCGACCCGCGCGTCGAGCAGCAGATGAAGATGGCCGACGAAGCCGAACGGCTCGCCAAACAGTCGAACATCACCGCGGCCGCCGACCGGGCCAAAGAACTCCTCAACCAGTGGAAGGAGATCAAGATTCCCTTCAAGCTGGTCGACAAGCAGGTGTCCGACCGCTTCCGCGCGGCCTGTGACAAGATCTTCGAGCTGAATTATCTGGAGCGGGTCATCACCCGGAAGTATCCGGCCTTTGAACTGAAAAGCCGTTCGGAGCAGTTACGGACTAAAATCCGTGAAATGGAGTACCTGATCCGGCGGGAAAAGAGTGATCTGGCGCTGGCTATGAGCAATGTGGACTCGATGGGTCGCAACGAGGAGATGGACAAGATGATCATGGGCAAAATCAATACCCAGAAGCGGAAAATCGCGATGAAGGAAGTCATACTGACCGAGTTCAATAAAGAGCTGAGTCAGTATTAAAATAAGGCTGAAAGCCAGAAAAGCGGAGAGGCTGTGCGCTGCGGATTTCCATCCTGCAATGCACAGCCTCTCCGCTTTTTAATGGTTTATGGCTGACCCGGTTACGGCTTCCTCCGCTTCAGGGCCAGATCGTGGGCGGTATCGTAATAGGAACGCAGGTTGGTCCAGTCGAACACTTCGGAGATATTCTCCACGCGGTTGCGCTGGGCGATCCGGTCGCGCTGGGAGAGCCGGACAAAGCGGAACAGGATGTTGGCCAGCTGGTCGGCGGCTTCGTTGAACGTCTGGGTTTTCCGGTTGACGACGTAAATGCCCCGGTTTTCATAATCCCGCATGATCTGCATAATGAAGTCGCCGAAGCCGGAGAGGTCGCTCGTTACCGTCGGAATACCGCGCACGACGCATTCCAGCGGAGTATACCCCCAGGGTTCGTAATAGCTCGGGAAAATGCCGAGGTGGCAGCCCCGCACGAACTGGCCGTAATCCAGACCGAAAAGGGGGTTGGTCGAGGCAATAAAATCGGGGTGGTAAACGACTTTAACCCGGTCGTGGTCATTGTTGACCAGCTTGACCTGCCGGATAAACCGAACCATGTCGTCCTCCTGCACCAGGTTGTGCGTCACGAAAGGCGGAAGCTTCCGGGTCTTGAAACTCTGGATGGTTCGCCGGAGCCGCAGCCGCCAGTATTCGTCGACGAACTGGTTCAGATCCGGAAGGGTGATGTCGTCGCCCGAAGCCGCGTTTAGGAATAAGCGTTCGCCCACCTGTTGTTCGATGGCCTTGGCGGTTTCCTGAATTTCGTCGAGCAGCGCCCGGCTGTGCAGCACGTCGGGGTCGATGGATTGAAACGGCTGTTTGGTAATCAGGAACATGATTACCGTCATATCCATATTGGCCTCCCGCATCTTCCAGTTCAGCCGGGCGAGGGCTTCCAGCGTCAGGTCATAGCCCTTGTTGCTGAACTCGAACCGGCCCGACGTGAAAAAGTACAGGGTCTTCTCCAGATCGAACGAATAGCTCTGGAAGAAGTGGCCCATCACGAACTCATGAATGCGCTCCTTGTATTTGACGTGCAGGTTCTGAAACTCGTGTACCGCCGTAAACCGCATGATGTTCAGGCCGTTCGGCAGGATCAGGTCCGGGATGCGGCCGAGGAACACCTCACACTCACGGGAGGTCACGTCGCTGACGGTCGTAAAGACATGACATTGCTGGGCGGAAAGCCGTTCGATGGTCGCCTGGGCCTCGATGCCGTAGTGCCGGGCCTCCCGCTGCCAGTCGAAAAAGGGCAGTTTGCCGTAGAAGCCGGTTTCATTCTGCGCCAGATACCGGCCCAGCATGGTGGCATGAGTGGTGAAGATGGTGGCGACCTTGACGTTG
The DNA here is from genome assembly GCF_003703975.1 of Larkinella soli. Taxonomy (GTDB): domain Bacteria; phylum Bacteroidota; class Bacteroidia; order Cytophagales; family Spirosomataceae; genus Larkinella; species Larkinella soli. Next base: position 42,444 of record NZ_QTJY01000004.1, read on the forward strand.
TCGTGTCGCAGATCCGGCAGGCCGCTGCTGGCCATCCACTCGTGAAAATGAACGGCGATGTCGACGGTCCGGGCGCTTTCGCCGGCCAGTTCCGTCAGAAAAATGCGAACCATCTCACCGAAAGCCACTACCTGATTGACCAGGTCCTCGACGCCGAGGGTCGAAATCTTGTGCCGTTCCCAGAGCAGGTATTTGACACGGTCGATGGCCGAGCCGAGGCTGCCGGTGCCGAAGAGGACTACCCGTGGTTTGCCCGTGATGAGCCAGTAACCATATTGTACATCCAGCCCCTGCGACCGCATTTTCTCGACGGTCCGACTGATTTCGGTGCCGTCGTCGTGCGTAATCGGTTCAAATTCAACGGCGGCTTTCTGCGGAAAATAAGGGCCGAGCAGTAGATAGTCCGTGTCCCATTTCTCGACCATGGAAGGCACTTTGGACCGGATGACGGTATAGATACCGCCTACCTGGTTGCAAACTTCCCAGGCAACTTCAATCAGCAGTTTACGCTTGGCAGTGGAGATCAGCGATTCCAAATCAGTAGAATTGGTTAGGGGTAGCTAACATACCAATTTTCGCTTATCCGACAAAAATTGTACTTCTTTTCCCGGTAAGTGGCTATCGTACCCGAACTATGAATGTAAAAACAGGGCACCTGCGCAGATCAGGCAATTAGCGAGGTGATTTTACTACTTTTGCACTAACTTTCAAATTACCGTTTCAATTCATGTCCTCCGATCCCCGACACATTCTGTTAATGGATGGTCCCGACAGCACCGGTTTGATTCACAGCGTAACGGGCGTGCTGGCCCACCACCACCTGAATATCATCCGCAACGATGAATATGTCAGCCCCGACCGGCAGTTTTTCATGCGGACGGAATTTGAAGGCCAATACGAGTCGGCGGCCCTGATGGAAGAACTGGAAAAAACACTGCCCGCGGGCATCCATCTCCGGATCAATCCGAAGAAAAAGAAGAATATCGTCGTTTTTGTTACAAAAGAGCATCATTGTCTGGCCGAGCTGCTCATCCGGTATGCCTTCAACGAGCTGGACGCCGACATCCTGGCCGTGTTCAGCAACTACAACACGCTTCAGCCGCTGGTCAGCAAATTCGGAATACCGTTTCATTTTATTTCGCACGAGCATAAGTCCCGGGAGGAACACGAGGAAGCTCTTCTGCGGACCCTCTCCATCTACGAACCCGAGTACCTGGTGCTGGCGAAATACATGCGGGTGCTGACGCCGGAGTTCGTCCGTCACTTCCCCAACCGGATCATCAACATTCACCATTCGTTCCTGCCGGCGTTCGTCGGGGCCAATCCGTACCGGCAGGCCTACGATCGGGGCGTCAAGATCATCGGCGCCACCGCGCACTTCGTCAACAACGACCTGGACGAGGGGCCGATCATCGCCCAGAGCATCAAGGACGTCGATCACCGCCACACGGCCGCCGACATGGCGACCGAGGGGAAGGACGTGGAGAAAATCGTGCTGTCGCAGGCGCTTAAGCTCGTTTTCAACGACCGGGTTTTCATTCATCATAACCGGACCATCATCCTTTGAAACCGGGGGCCGTAAACCAACGGGCCGTGGGAATAGTTGAGAAAGGTACGGCGATGCGGCAGCATAGGTATCGTTGCATTCTCACGGCTTTCGGGTATGGCAAAACGGCCCCTGATTTTAAAAATAGTGCTTGGCGTGGCGGGTATCCTTCTGGTTACCGGCCTGCTCATACCTTATCTTCTGACCACGGTGTACGGCGATCGGATCGTCCAGTACGTCCGGGATCAGTTTTCCCGCCATTCGCAGCAGCAGCTGGCCGATTTCCAGGTCCGTTTTTCCATGCTCCGCAATTTTCCCCATCTGACCATCCAGCTCGATGATATTTCGGTGACGGACGGGCAGCGGGAGGTCATCGGTATGGATCAGGCCCGTTTCGTCGTCGGCCTGACCGACTTCATCCGGAAGCGCCTGACCGTTCGGAAGGTATATATTAAAGGTGCCCGGTTTCATCAGTGGGTGGATTCGACCGGCCGCAAAACCGCCTTTCTCTGGGAAACCGGCAACGCCCGGGGTCAAAGCCGGGTCCGTCCGGTCAATATTCCCGAATTGCGGCTGGAAGACGCTTCCGTCACGGTCGAGAACGCCTATAAAAAGAGTGCATTTGCGCTGCTGATCCGGCAGGCGGACCTCTCCGGCGACATGACCCGGCCGATCATTCACGTGAACGGAACCCTCGACGGCACCATCGGACACGTCACCAACCGCCAGACCGTTCTGTTCCGCGGACAGCCATTTTCCGGCCAGGTGGGCTACGATTTCAATCCGGCCACCAAAACCGGCACCTTTCACCACACCCGGCTGCAGACCAACGGCCAGGAGATACGGATCGCAGGCAGCCATGCCCGATTACAAAAGGAAGAAGGCTCCTGGCTCGACCTTCGGCTCAAGGGCCTTCAGCCGACGCACCCGATGCTGGCCTCGCTTTTCCCGGACTCGCTGCCGGCCCACCCGACCGATACGACCCGGACCGGCCTCATTTCCTTTGAATACCGCATCGACGGAAAGAGCAGCCCCACCGTCCGGCCCCACACGCATCTCGCTTTTCAGCTTTCCGCCCGGAATTACCCCCTTCCGAAAACGCCCCTGGTCCTTCATTCCGTCGAAGCGCAGGGAGAACTCGACAACGGCCCGGCTCATGAACGACGAACCACCACCCTGACCCTGCAAAAACTCCGTATCCTGTCCGGGACGGATACGCTCTCGGTTCAGGGCCGGCTCACTGACCTGACGGCGCCCGTAGTGGAAGCCGGGATTCAGGGCAACCTGGCCCTGAGGCAGCTGGCGCGGCTGATGCACTGGCCCGGCGATTCGCTTTACGGCGGGCGGGCGGCCGTCGCGCTGGAGGTCCGCAGCCCGCTGTTCCTTCCGGGCAAAGTGCCGCCGGTATCGATCGAACCCTTCTGGAAAGGTACCCTGAAAGTGAAGGACGGCCAGATCCGGCGGCCCGGAGCGGCCGCACCCACGGCGGCTTTCAATGCCGATATTCATTTTGTGAGGGAAAATAACATGATCCGGCTGGTAGAAGTGGCCGGTAAGCTGGGCGGGCGGTCGTTTCGGGTCAACGGAGAAATTGCGAACCTGCTCCGCTACTGGCTGGGCGGAAGCCAGAACACGCATCCGGTCCGGACCAATCTGGTCGCCTATTGGGAGGAACTTGATTTTTCGGATGTGCTGCGGCCCGGGGCCGGCCCGGCAGGAGCAGCCCGGAAGACGGCTTCGACCGACAGTATGCTGGCCGGGTTTCTGTTCGGAACCGAATATTCGGCGCTGGTCCGGATCGGTCAGGTAAAGCTGCCGTCGTTCGAGAATCTGGAAAATGTCTCGATCGCAATCAGAAAGAAGGGGGAGACGGTACAGATACCGCGCCTGCACCTCCGCACCACCCTGGGCGGAACGATTGTCGGTCTGGGCCACTTCCGGTTTAACCGCAACGGTATTCAGAAGCCCTACGGGGCGCTGCGGCTTTCCTACGAGCGCCTGAACCTTCAGCGTCTGCTGGGTCTGCTGGCCGGCCTGAACGGCATTCAGCGGAATTACCGCAACCCGACGGCGGCCGTTCAACCCCGGGCGAAAGCGCTGAAAGATTACCGGTTCGATCTGGAGGTGAAGGCCGGCAAGCTGGACTACCATGCCCTGAAAGGGACCAATTTCGGCCTGAAAGCCGTGGTGCTGGAGGACGAGGCCCAGCTGGAACGGCTGACGATGCAGGCGTTTGAAGGCCGGCTGGGTGCCCGGGGGGCCATGAAGCTCGACGGACCGCAGGCTACCTCCTACCCGGTCCGGCTGAACGTTTCGCTGCAGGAGATGAACCTCAACCAGCTGTTCCGGGCCGCCGAAGAGATGAACCTCGACGTGCTGAAAAGTGAAAATATCCGGGGCGAAGTGAACTGTCAGATCACGCTGCGGACCCTGCTCGACAAAGATTTCCTGCCGAATATGGACAACACGACGGCTTACACGCGCGCGTCCCTCCGGCGAATGGAACTGATCGACGTCCAGCCGATTCAGCAGGCGCTGCGGTTTCTGCCCCGCTCCAAAACCAGCCACATTTATTTCGAGGATGTGGAAGCGCAGTTCCTGCTGCACCGGAACCGGATTCTGATGCCGGACCTCAACCTGAACAACAACCTGTCGTTCCTGCAGCTCGACGGCGATTATACGCTCAACAAGGAAGCCAGTTTTCTGGTGGAGGTCAGCCTCACCGACCTGCTGTTTGGGAATAACCGGCGCCGGATTCAGCGGATTCAGGAAGCCGATACCACCCGGCGGAAAAGTGTACTGAAAAACCACCTCTTTCTGTACAGGGATCTCGGAAAATACCGCATGAAAGTGTACGGGAAGCGGGATTTCGAATTTCAGAAAGAAGTTCTGCTCCGGGAATGGTTATCCGAACTGAAAAGAGAAAACATCGACACGACCTTCACCCGATGAAGCAGCTTCTGCGGCCGTTCCGGAATTTCATTCTGGCCGGTATCCTGCCGGGCTTCCTGTGGCTCGTCCCGGAGACGCACGCGCAGATCCTTCCCCGGCCGGATAACAGGGTGGATACGGCTTTCGTCCGGACGTTTCCCCGGCGGCTGATCGGACGGCTTTATCTTTCCCGGAAATATACCTCGATGGTGATAACGGGCCTCGGGCTGTCGGCGCCCCTGCGATACCGGCCGAACTCTTCTCTGAACATGGGCGTGGGAGCCACCTACGGAGCGGTCACGATCAATACCGCCATCCGGGTGCCGTTCCTGAACCGGGACGACCGGCGCGGCAGCACCCGCTTCATCGATCTTCAGACGCACGTTTATGCCCGAAAGATGGTTCTCGACGGCATTCTGCAATTCTACCGGGGGTTCCACCTGAACCAGAAGGGACTCAACCCCGACGATCCGGACGCGTTCTATCTTCGACCGGACCTGCGGGTCCAGCTGCTGGGGATTTCCTTCCGGCGGATCTTCAACCACCAGCGGTTTTCGTTCCGGTCGGCCTGGATGCAGAACGAGTGGCAGAAACGCTCCGCCGGAACGTGGCTGGCCGGTATTCAGCTTTTTTACGGAATCGTGCGGGGCGACAGCGCCCTGATTCCCGGCTTCTACCAGATTACACAACCGGAATTGGCCGTCCGGCGTATCCGTTTCGTAAAGGTCGGGCCGGGAGCCGGCTATGCCTATACCTATGTGTACCGGGAGAAATATTTCCTTACCGGCTCGGCTACCGTTGGGCTGAATGCCACCCTAAGTAAAGACTTTTCAGCTTCCCTTTCCCGAACCGACGCGCGCATCCGCCCGGACCTCACCGTCCGGGCCGTGGCCGGGTACAACAGCCGCTTCTGGAGTGTGAGTGTCGGCTGGGTAAACGGGGCCATGTCGATGCGGAGTCCGGAGTACCGGTATGTGGTGCATACCGGCAATTACCGCTTTACGGTGGCCCGGCGTTTTCTGCCCGGACCCGGCTTCCGGAAAACGATGGACAAGATTTAGGCATTTCCGGCAGGAACTCATTTTATTGGAAAATGTCGGACAGGAGTGGGGCCGTGGCGGAACAAAAAAATGTTATCTTTCGCTCCGGAAAAATCCTACGCGTATTTCTTGCCTATTTTAAGCCGTTGTTATGCAAAAATTACAGACTCTTGACTACGTCATTTTCTTCATTTATTTCATAATCGTAGCGTCGTACGGCTACTGGATTTACCAGCGAAAGAAATCGAAACAAACCTCCTCCACCGAGTTTTTCCTGGCCGAAGGCGCCCTGACCTGGTGGGCGATCGGCTCCTCCCTGATTGCTTCCAACATTTCGGCCGAACAGTTCATCGGTGCTTCGGGGAACGGCTTTTCCATGGGCCTCGCCATCGCCACCTACGAGTGGATGGCGGCCGCCACGCTGCTGGTCGTCGCGATCTTCTTCATGCCGATTTATCTGAAGAACCACATCTTCACGATGCCCCAGTTCCTGACGAAGCGGTACAACAACACGGTCAGTATGATCATGGCGATCTTCTGGCTGCTGCTGTATATCGTCGTCAACCTGACTTCCATCCTTTATCTGGGCGCACTGGCCATTACGACCATCTCAGGCATCGACTTTACGGCCTGTATGTGGGGGCTGGCCCTGTTTGCCGTCATCATTACGGTCGGCGGGATGCGCGTCATCGGGTATACGGACGTCATTCAGGTGTTCTTCCTGGTGCTGGGGGGGCTGGCCACGACCTATCTGGCCCTGAACCTGGTGTCGGAGCAGTTCGGAACCCAGGGCGTCGGGCGGGGCTTCTCGCTGATGCTGGAGAACATTCCGGACCATTTCCAGATGATTTTCCACAAGGGAGAACCCTACTATATGCAGCTGCCGGGCCTGTCCGTTCTGATCGGCGGGATGTGGATCGTGAACCTGAACTACTGGGGCTGTAATCAGTACATCACGCAGCGGGCCCTGGGCGCCGACCTCAAGACCGCCCGGGAAGGCATTCTGTTTGCGGCCTTTCTGAAGCTGCTGATGCCGATCATCGTGATTCTGCCCGGTATTGCCGCCTACATGTTGTACCAGAAAGGCTTGTTTCAGCAGGAAATGATGAAAGGTGGGGAACTGTCGCCGGACAACGCCTACCCGGTTCTGCTGAACCTGCTTCCCTCCGGGCTGAAAGGGCTGTCGTTCGCGGCCCTGACGGCGGCCGTCGTCGCGTCGCTGGCCGGGAAGGCCAACAGTATCTCGACGATCTTTACACTCGATATATACAAAAAATACATCAACCCGAATGCCGATGAAAGGCACCAGGTCCGGACGGGCCGTATCGTGGTGGTCGTGTCGATGGTGGCGGCCATCCTGATTTCGCCGTATCTGGGCATCGACAAGAAAGGCGGGTTTCAGTTTATTCAGGAGATGACCGGTCTGGTATCGCCGGGGGTGTTTGCCGCCTTCGTCATGGGCTTCTTCTGGAAGAAAACCAACTCCACGGCAGCTCTTATCGCCATCATCGGCGGTTTTGTAATGGCCGTCACCATGCAGTATGTCACCCCGGATATTCCGTTCATCGACCGCATGGGCATCGTTTTCCTGATCTGCGTGGCGCTGATGATCGTGGTTAGCCTGGCGCGTCCGAGTACGAAGGGGCTGGAGATCGACGCCAGCATGTTCAAAACGTCCCAAACCTTCGCCGTGGGCGCTTCGGTGGTCGTGGCGATCCTGATTTTCCTGTACGCTTATTTCTGGTAATCGACAGCGAATCCAGCTGATAAAGCCGGGCAGAGAATGGGTCTCTGCCCGGCTTTGTGTTAGGAAACCGCCCGGACGACGGCCTGAACCATGCCGGCGTCCGTTCCCATCAGTTCATATTCGCCCAGAGCGGCCGAAGCCATCGGTACCTGCGGGTTACGGAAGCGCATGGCGCTTTCGGTGATTTGTTTACCGGTCAGGTGGACCGCATCCACGCCCGCAGCCGCGATCCGGGCCGCATTGTCGGCCGTGACGCCCGCTCCGGCCATGATCTCGATGCGTCCGGCAGCCTGCCGGACCAGTTCCGCCAGCAGGGGAAGGCCGGCTTCGGCACGGGGCTGCTGGCCGGAGGTCAGAATCCGCTTCGCCCCGGTACGGATCACCGCTTCAAGGGCTTCCCGCGGATCGCGGGTGAGGTCGAAGGCCCGGTGGAACGTCACGGGCAGCGGGTGAGCCAGCCGGACGAGTTCGGCGGTCCGGGTTTCATCGACGGATCCGTCGGGGTTGAGCAGGCCGAGAACCACTCCGTCGACGCCCGCTTCCTTCGCCAGTTCAATGTCCCGGCGCATGACGTCCCGTTCGGTATCGCTGTAAAGGAAATCGCCCCCGCGCGGCCGGATCATGACGTATAGCTGAATCCGGAGGTGCCGGCGGGCGAGGGTAATCAAACCATAGCTGGGTGTAGTCCCCCCCTCCCCTACGCCCCCGCATAATTCGACCCTCCCGGCACCGGTACGCTGGGCGATCAGGCAGGATTCCAGCGAAAAAGCGCAAACTTCAACGGTCATAGAAACATTATGGGTTATAAAATGGTAATAGGAACACGGATGGAGAACCCGGCCCGCCAATTCCGCAAATGACGGCAGAACACCGGTAAATCACACTATGCAAAGAATTATCGGGGAAATGTATAGGATATTTATATTTTTTTACTTTTGCACACTTTACGACAATTAATCGTCATAGTTAAGCAGAAACGCCTATGTATTGGACACTCGAACTGGCATCTTATTTAGAAGATGCCCCCTGGCCGGCAACCAAAGATGAACTGATCGACTACTCGATACGTTCTGGCGCTCCGTTGGAAGTGGTCGAAAATCTGCAGGAATTGGAGGATGACGGTCAGCCCTACGAGAGTATAGAGGAAATATGGCCCGATTACCCAACCAAAGACGACTTCTTCTTCAACGAAGACGAGTATTAAGCGGCCCATACGCATTGAATGACCCACAAAACCTGCCTGAAGGGCCTGATTTTGTGGGTTTTATCATTTTAGCCTTCCTTCCCGTACTTTTTGGGGGCATACAGAAAACCGAACGCTTCGGCCCCCTCGCGCTTGTGCACTTTGTGATGGACGTAATGCGCCCGGATGATCCGCCGGAGATAGGGATGGTCGGTTTTGAAGCGGACCCGGATGCGTCGGTGGACGATGACGTCATGGAAGATAAAATAGAAGATCCCGTATAGTGTAACGCCGATTCCCAGCGGTGCCAGGAACCAGAGCGACTCCACCTCCGACCCCACCACGACCAGCCCGACGGCCACCCCGCTGAAGAGGGCGCTGAACAGATCATTTTTCTCGAAAACGCCTTTGTGGTGGTTATGATGAGAGTGGTGCCAGCGCCACATGAAGCCGTGCATGATGTACTTGTGAGTCCACCAGGCCACGCCTTCCATGACCACGAAGGTGATAAGAATTATCGCAACGTTTTGCAGCATTTTCTTGTTAAGTAGATGGGTTTGCTGATACTCGGTAAACCATTTGTTTGTAAAATGGTTGGGATCGATTTTTGCTGCTGTGTGCCTGCAGGGCAAAAATAAATAGTATTCCGATCGTTTTTGATAATCGTAAAACGTTTACATTTAAAAGCAAGGGAAGGCTAATCCCTTCCTGAGACATAGCCGCACGACGGATGGACTACAGGGCGCTCAAAGAACTGGTTAGGCAGGGTGAGGGAACGCAGCTTGAATTCAAACTTAAGTCCAATCACCCCGAACGGATCATTCGCGAAGTGGTAGCGTTTGCCAACACGGAGGGAGGAAAACTCCTGATCGGCATCGGCGACGACAAAAGCATCCAGGGACTCAAACACATCGACGAGGATGAGTTTCTGCTGGTCCGGGCCATCGAAAAGTACTGCACACCGGCGATCGAATACCACATCGAGCGCGTGCCGTTAGCCAATGAGAGAGAGGTGTTGGTGATTACTGTGCCGGAGAGCGAAAACAAGCCCCACTATGTAGATGACCCGATTAACGAGGTACGCCGTGCCTATGTCCGGGTCGAAGATAAGGCGGTTCAGGCCAGCAAGGAAGTGCGTGAGATTCTCAAAGGCGAATCCGTTCAGCGGAACTTCCGTTTCACCTACGGCGACAAGGAGCGTACGTTGATGCAGCACCTGGACTCCAACCAGAGCATTACGGTCGACCGCTTCGCCAATATCGCCAACATTCCCCGAAAAATGGCTTCCCGAACCCTCGTTCTGCTCGTACTTGCCAATGTACTGGAAGTGCACCCGGACGAGATGGTCGATCATTTTACGCCACGTGTGGGGTAAGGCAGCCTTGCCCCACATCCTCATCTAATGGGTTCTGCCGGTAACTAATCCGATGTTTTCCACTACCTTTGTATATTGTGACCAATGGTAGCCTTTGGTTGCAATAGAGGTTGTACCAAACACGTTTGAACTCAGGGAGCCTGCCCCCGGGCTCACTTGGTTCCGTATCATTTTTAGCATTCATGAACAAATGCAATACCCGGTAAAACCTAATTGGCGGAAGTGGCTGGTTGCCGGTATCAGTTGCCTGATCGTAGGGCTTGGTACACCGGTTCAGGCCCAACGGAAAGCCAAAGAAGAGAAAACGAAGGAAGGCGTTCACGGCGTCGAGGAATCGCTGTTCACCGAAGGCATGAAGTTCATGATGATGGACGAGCCTTCGAAAGCCCTGGCGCAGTTCCAGAAAGTGATTCAGCTCTACCCCGAACACCCGGCGGCCCATTATTCGGCGGCCCAGGCGCTGATGAAGCAGGGAAAGACCGAAGACGCCCTCCCCTTCGCCCAGAAAGCCGTTCAGCTCGACAACGGCACCAATAAATACTACGTTCTTCAGCTGGCGGAGTTATTCGTCAAGCAGAAACGCTATGCCGACGCCGAGCGTCTCTATGAAGATCTGATCAAAAAGAGCCCCGACAATATCGAATACGGCGTCGAACTGGCCGCCATCTATCTCTTCGACGACAAACCCGACAAGGCGCTGGAAATGTATGACCGCGTCGAAAAGGCGACCGGCCTCAACGAAGAGATCATTCGCCAGAAGCAGCGGATTTATCTGAAGCAGAACAAAGTCGACAAGGCGGTGCAGGAAGCCGAAAAACTGGCGGCCTCCGAACCGGGTGAAACCGACTACCTGCTCGAAGGGGCCGAACTGCTCATCGCCAACGACCGGACCGACCAGGCCGTCAGCTGGCTCGAACGGGCCCTGAAAGTCAATACCGACCTCCCCCAGGCCCACGTCATGCTGGCCGATCTTTACCGCAAGCAGGGCAATCTGGAAAAATGCAGCCAGGAACTCGACAAGGTCTTCTCCAATCCCAATCTGGAATCCGACATCAAGGCCCGCATCCTGTCGAGCTACATCGGTATGGTGGGTAAGGATGAAAAAGCGAAACAAAGTGCCCTCAAGCTGGCTAAGGAGCTGGCAGCGGCTCATCCTAAAGACGCCCGTTCGCAGGCCATTTTCGCTGAACTGCTCCTTCAGCAGGGCAATAAGGCCGAAGCGCGGGATTATTACGTCCGGGCCGCCCGGCTCGACAAGTCGACCTTTGAAATCTGGGGCGCCATTCTTCAGATCGACGGTGAACTGAACCAGATGGACAGCATCCTGACCCACTCCGAGCAGGCGCTGGAACTGTTCCCCAATCAGGGTGTTTTCTGGTATTTCAACGGATCGGCGCAATACGTTAAAAAGAACTACAAGGAGGCCGTCGACGCGCTGGAGGAAGCCCGTCGGCTGTCAGCGACCAATGCCGAACTGATGAAGAGCGTCAATGCCCAGCTGGGCGATGCCTACAACGGTCTGGGCGATCATCAGAAGTCCGACGAGGCTTACGAACTGGTGCTGAAAGATGACCCGGAGAATGACCATGTGCTGAATAATTACAGCTATTTCCTATCCTTGCGGAAGGAAAAACTGCCGCTGGCCCTGCAGCTGTCGGAGCGGCTGGTCGAGAAGAACCAGAACAACGCCACCTACCTGGATACCCATGCCTGGGTGCTTTACGTGATGAAAGACTACGCCAAAGCCCGTACGTTCCTCGAAAAAGCCATCCAGGTGGATAAAAATGTGAGCGGTACGATCATCGAGCACTACGGCGACGTGATGTACCAGCTGGGCGAGCGGGAAAAGGCCGTCGAGCAGTGGAAAAAGGCCAAACAGAAGGGCGAAACCAGCGACCGGCTGGATAAGAAAATTGCAACCGGAAAAATGTATGAGTAAATACCTCGTCGGGCTGATTTGCATCGTGATCCTGCTCAGTTCGGAGGGATGTCGCCGGCGGAGAATGTTTCGCAACGCACCCCCTCCGCCCTCGACAGATACCGTCACGGTGAAGATTCCGGTCCGGCCCGACAGCGTGTCCACCCCCTCCGCCCCGCCCTCCATCGATCCGAAGGCGAGCGTCGATCAGGTGGATTTTGCGTTTCTGACGGCTAAATCGAAGGTTTCTTTCAAAAGTAAGGAGCAGGACATCAACAACGCCAACGTCAACCTCCGGATTGCCAAGGACAGCCTGATCTGGCTGTCGGTATCGGGCGTCGGCGTTGAAGTGGCCCGGGCACTGATCACGAAGGATTCGGTCGTCGTGACCGACCGGGTTCACCGGGAATATTCCGTGTACGATTACCCGACCCTCAGCCGACGGTTCAACTTCAACCTGACGTTCGACCTGATTCAGTCGCTGCTGGTGGGAAATCTGCCCCTGCCCCAGAAGCCGGCCCAGCGGGTTAAAAACGAAAACGACTATCTCCTTCTGCGCCAGCGGGAAGGCAAAGTGCTGGTGGAGAATTATATAGGGGAAGAGAACCGGAAGCTTAAAAAGCTGCTGGTGGTCGAACAGCCGACCCGCAATACCCTCACCCTCGACTATGAGGATTTCAACGCCCTGAATAATTTCCTGTTTCCGTATACCAGTCTGGTCACCGTCAACTACAAATCTGAAAACGACGGGATGCCGTACCAGACGGTGCTGCGGATCCGGCATACAAAAGTAGAGCTTACCGAAAAAAATCCGGGTTTCCCGTTCAGCATTCCGCCCAAATACCAGCGGAGGCCCTGACGGCCCGGCGTTCACAACGCATATGAAGTACAGAGTGGTTCGGGCTGAAGGTTGGAAATGGTGTGTCCTTCCGGTCGTATTGTGCTGGATGGCCTGCAGCGGGGCAATGGCCCAGCAGCGGAGTCGTCAGCAGCTGGAAAAGGAAAAGCGGCAGAACATCGAGAAAATGTCGCAGATCCGGACGATCCTCAAGAAGACGTCTTCCCAGAAACAGGCAACCCTCGGCCAGCTGAAAGCGCTGAATCAGGAGATTTCCACCCAGTCCAAACAGATCAACCTCCTGAAGGAAGACGTCAAACTGATGAACTCCGAGATTCGGGAGCTGCAGCGGACGGGCAACCAGTTGAAGAAAGACCTGGAAAAACTGAAAGCCGAATACGGTGAAATGGTTTACTCGGCGGATAAGCGCCGGCAGCAGGTGAATCCGCTCGGATTTCTGTTCTCTTCCGAGAACTTCAACCAGCTGGTGGCCCGCTATAAATACCTCCAGCAATATTCGGAAGCCCGGCGAAGTCAGGGAAGGCAGATCGAAAAGGTACGGGGCGAGATTCTGGCCAAACAGCAGGCCACCCAGAACAAGAAACAGCAGCAGCAGAATACGCTGGTCGTTCAGGTGAAGGAAACCACCCGGCTCGAAGGGCTCAAGGAGGAGAAAAACCGCGTAGCCGAGGAGCTGAGCGCCAAAGAGCTTGAACTCCGGACCGAACTGGCCGAAAGTCGCCGGGCGGTGAAAAGCCTCGAATCCGCCATTACGGAAATGATCCGGCGCGAAATCCGCGAACGGGAAGAACGGGAACGACTGGCCCGTCTGGCCCGCGAGAGGGCCGAACGCGAACGGATCGCCCGCGAACGGGCAGCCGCCGAAGCCGCGGCCAAAGCCAATAAACCGGCTACGGCCGAGTCGGATGCCGGGAAAACCACGACCGACAAGCCGGCCGCCGAGCCCAAAGCCGCCGAACCGGAAGCGGAAGTGGCCTCCCGCAAACCCGACGAACGCCGGAACACCCTGCTGAGTGAGGAAGAATCGGCGCTGGCGTCGTCCTTTGCCGCATCCAAAAACCGCCTGCCCTGGCCGGTATCCCGGGGTTTTATCTCCGACCACTACGGAGTCAAACCACACCCGGTGCTGAAAGGCGTTATGCAGGACAATCCCGGAATCGACATCCAGACCAACCCCGGCGAACCGGTCCGGACGGTGTATGACGGAATCGTTCAGTATACGACTTATGTGACGGGGATGAACAACATCGTGGCTATCCAGCACGGCGATTATTACACCGTGTATGCCAAGCTGAAAAGCGTTTCGGTGCAGGTCGGCCAGCGGGTGAAGGCACGTGATGCCATCGGTATCGTCGCCACCGATAAGGACGGGGTCGCCGAGATGCAGTTCCAGGTCTGGAAAAACACCAGCCGCATGAACCCGGAGTCGTGGCTCATCGACCGCTGACCCCGGTCAGAATCTTTTTGAGCTTACTTTGGTTTACTCCATATTGCCAGCCGAAGACCTCAATCGTCAGTTCAGCCAACCGTCTACTATCATCATGTCTGTTCATAACCCGGATATCAAAAGGATCACTACCCACGTCATCCAGGCGCTGAAAAATAAAGGAGAAAAAATATCGGCCCTGACGGCGTATGATTATTCGATGGCCCGGCTGGTCGATGCCGCGGGGGTGGAACTGATTCTGGTGGGCGACTCCGCTTCCAACGTGATGGCCGGCTACGAAACCACCCTCCCCATCACCCTCGACCAGATGATCTACCATGCCACCTCGGTGGTTCGGGCCGTGAAGCGGGCACTGGTCGTGGTGGACCTGCCGTTCGGGTCCTATCAGGGCAATTCCTCGGAGGCCCTGCGGTCGGCCATCCGGATCATGAAGGAGTCGGGGGCGCACGCGGTCAAACTGGAAGGCGGACTGGAGGTGAAGGAGTCGATCATGCGGGTGTTGAGCGCCGGCGTCCCGGTGATGGGGCATCTGGGCCTGACCCCGCAGTCGATCTACAAGTTCGGAACGTATGCGGTCCGGGCCAAAGAAGAGGTAGAAGCCCGGAAGCTCATCGACGACGCCAAAATGCTGGAAGAAATTGGTTGTTTCGGTATCGTGCTGGAAAAAATACCGGCGGCCCTGACGAAACAGGTATCCGAAAGCCTGACCATTCCCACCATCGGGATCGGGGCCGGCCCGCATGCCGACGGCCAGATTCTGGTACTCCACGATCTGCTGGGCATCACTAAGGAGTTTAAACCGCGTTTTCTGCGCCGGTACGCCGATTTGCACACGGTCATTACCGATGCCATCGGCCATTATGTGGATGACATCAAGGACCGGGAGTTTCCGAGTCCGGAAGAAGCTTACTGAAATGAAAAAGAAATACGTCGTCGTATACGAAGATAATCACCTGATCGTGGTCAACAAGGAGCCCGGTGTGCTCGTGCAGAGCGACCGGACGGGCGATCGGACCCTGCTGGATATGGTCAAGGATTATATCCGGGAGAAGTACAATAAACCGGGAGACGTGTTTCTCGGAACCGTTCATCGGCTGGACCGGCCCGTCAGCGGGCTGGTCGTGTTTGCCCGTACCTCGAAGGCGCTGGAGCGCATGAACGAGGTGTTCCGGAAACGGCAGGTGCAGAAAACCTACTGGGCCGTGGTGGGCCGGAGACCGAAAGAGGAAAAAGGAAAACTGACGCACTTCCTGTTGAAAGACGAGAACAGCAATACCGTCAAAGCGTATGAGGATGAAGTGCCCGGTTCACTAAAGGCCGAGCTGAGCTACCGCCTGTTGGGAAGAATCAACGATCACTACCTGCTGGAGGTAAACCCGATCACGGGCCGGCCGCACCAGATCCGTGTCCAGCTCGCCAGTATGGGCTGTCCGATCCGGGGCGACGTTAAATACGGTTTTCCACGGCCGAACCAGGACAGCAGCATCAACCTGCATGCCCGACGGCTGTACTTCGTGCACCCCGTTAAAAAAGAACCGCTGGTCTGTAAGGCAGGCGTTCCCAACAATCCCTTCTGGGAAGAATTTTTGTCGCTCGATACGGAAGAATACCGGGATAAAAATCTCGATTTCATCCACTAAGCCTCTACTTTACGGTCGGTGAAACATCCGACCAGAACTGATTGATGACCCGTTCCGCCATCTGAACGGCTCCCTGAACAGCGCCAAAAATCATGCACAGCGGCAGAATAATGGGGAAGAAAAACACCCATTGCAGAATCATGTACAAATTGACCTTCTTCATCTCCGTAATTGGGTAACGACAACTGGGGAAGAACTTATACCGGCTGGCAAAGAAGCGTGGTGCAACCAGATTTCCAGTAAAGGTTTTCAGGCATAAATTCTACCTATTGTCAAAATTAGTCTTGAATTATTTCTATAACAACAATTTGAAAAAAAAGATTAAAAAAATAATCATTGGTGCTTCTCCGATTTTTCTTATCTCACCGGAATGTAGTAATTTGTTCTCCTGTACGTTTTTGAATTATTAGATTAATACAAAATGTTAAATGTTATTCAACTGTTACCGGACTCGATTGCCAATCAGATTGCGGCAGGAGAAGTGGTGCAACGGCCGGCATCAGTAGTAAAGGAATTACTGGAGAATTCGGTGGATGCCAGTGCAAAAACCGTACAAATAATTATACGGGAAGCCGGAAAAACATTAATCCAGATTATTGACGACGGTGTCGGTATGTCGGAAACCGATGCCCGGATGAGTTTCGAGCGTCATGCTACCTCGAAAATCCGTTCGTCGGACGATCTTTTCCGAATCCGGACGATGGGTTTCCGGGGCGAAGCGCTGGCTTCCATTGCGGCCGTCGCTCAGGTCGAGATGCGGACCCGCCGGGCCGCCGACGAACTCGGCACGCTCGTCCGGATGGAAGGCTCGGAGCGCAAAACCCAGGAAGCGGTTTCCTGCCTGCCCGGCACCAACATCCTGGTGAAGAACCTGTTCTTCAACGTTCCCGCCCGGCGAAACTTCCTGAAGAGCAATTCGGTGGAGATGCGGCATATTCTGGACGAGTTTCAGCGGGTGGCGCTGGCGCATCCGGAAGTTGCCTTCTCGCTCTACCACAACGACTCGGAGGTCTATAACGTCCAGGCCGGCAAGCTGAGCCGCCGGATCGTCGATCTGTTCGGGAAGCAATACCGCGAGCAGCTGGCTTCCTGTGAGGAAGAAACGCCCTACGTGAAGGTCCGCGGCTATATCGGCAAGCCGGAATTTGCCCGTAAAACGCGCGGAGAGCAGTTCTTTTTCGTCAATAACCGGTTTATCAGGCATAACTACCTGCATCATGCGGTCGTGGGTGCCTACGAAGGGACGATCCCGGAAGGCAGTCATCCGTTCTACGTTCTTTTTATCGACATCGACCCGTCGCATATCGACATCAACATTCACCCGACCAAAACCGAAATCAAGTTCGACGATGAGCGGTCGGTGTATGCCATTGTGATGGCCGCCGTCCGGAAGGCCGTCGGGGTGTATAACCTGACGCCTTCGCTGGATTTCGATGCGGACGTCAACTTTCTGCCGCTGACGTCGCTCCCCCGGCGCCCGGCGCCCGAGGCCGGAAGGAGCGAAAAGCCGGACACGGAAGCCCGCCCTGCGGCACCCGCCTGGACACCCGAACCCGCCGGTTTCGGTGCCGGCTTTGAGCGCCGGAAACCGGCCACCAACTGGCAGGCGCTGTTCGAGGGCCTGCCTGAAAACGAAACCGCCCCCGCACCGGCCGATTTATTCGGCAACCCGGCTTCGTCCGAACCGTCCGCCGACCTGGAATCGGTTACCCTCGGAAGCCGGGCAAACAAACTGACCGATCCACCGGTTGCACCTGAAGAGATCGGATCCATCCTTCAGATTCACAATCGGTATCTGCTGACCCAGGTCCGCTCCGGACTGATGGTGATCGATCAGCGCGGTGCCTGGGAGCGGATTCTGTATGATCAGTACCGGACGGCCCTGACCCGGCGAAACGGCGTTTCCCAGCAGTTGCTGTTCCCGAAAACCGTGACGGTCATGCCGGTGGATTACCACCTTGCCCTCGAACTCCGCGATGAACTGACCGGCCTGGGCTTCATGTATGATGAGATCGGCCAGAATGCCTTCATGATCCGGGGCGTGCCCGCCCTGGCCGTGGGCGAAAACGAAGAAGATCTGTTTGCCAATTTGCTGGCGCAGCTTCGGGAGGATACCGGCCGGCTGAAACTCGACCGCGCCGAATCGCTGGCCCGTTCGCTGGCCCGGCGGTCGGCGGCCCGGAATCAGGCGAAACTGGCCGAGCAGGAATTACGGGCGCTGGTCGAACAGTTATTTTCGTCGTCTAATTCGGCTTATTCTCCGAACGGCGAACCGATCACGACGCTATTGACGTTGGATAAATTAGCAGGACTATTTCGGGCCTGAAGCAGTTATTTATAGCGAAAACGTTACAACTTTATGCTTACGCCCGTTGTCAGGACGATCCTGCTCATCAATGTTGGATTATTTTTTGTGGAGTCATCCGGAATCGACCTGATCAGGACATTCGGGCTTTACTCGTTTCTGTCCCCGGCATTTGCTCCGCACCAGCTCATAACTCACATGTTTTTGCATGCGGGATTTGGTCACATATTCAGCAATATGCTGGGGCTGATCGTCTTTGCTCCCATGCTGGAGCGGGTCTGGGGAAGTAAGCGGTTTACGATATTTTACTTCGTTACCGGCATTGGTGCCGGATTATTATTTTCGGGGATAAACTATTTTGAAGCCAGCCAGTTACGTGAATCAGTGGCAGCCTTTCAGGCGAACCCTACACCCCAGGCGCTGGAAGTTTTTCTGTCGGACCACGGCTTGCTGGCTCAGGCCGACGGCTTTTTAAGTGAATTTGAAGACAATCCGGGCGATCCGTCGTATATAAGAGGGTCCTTACGGCTTGTCAATAGTTATTACCAGCAGCAGATCGGAGTACCGATGGTCGGGGCTTCGGGGGCGATTTTCGGAATATTGATGGCATTTGGATTATTATTCCCAAATACCGAACTTTTCCTACTATTTCCGCCGATTCCGATTAAGGCGAAATATCTGGTGGCGTTTTACGGCGCGTACGAGTTGTACTCGGGCATCTATCGGGCGCAGGCCGACAACGTGGCCCACTTTGCGCACATCGGTGGTATGCTGTTTGCCTTTTTGCTGGTTAAGTATTGGGGTACACAACGCAAAAATTTTTATTGAGTGATGAGTGGACTGTTCGACGACTTCCGGAGCGAATTCAACAAGCCAAACAATACGTTGGTTCAGTTGATTCTGATTAATACGATTGTCTTTCTGCTGTTGCTGATCCTGAAGGTCGTCCTGACACTGGGTCAGACGTCGGGTGTGTATCACCTGATCGTCGAGCAACTGCGGCTTCCGGCCTCCCTGGGTACGTTCATTGCCCGTCCCTGGACGATGATCACGTATTTCTTTACGCACGAGGACGTATTTCACATCCTCTTCAACATGCTGTTTCTGTACTGGTTCGGCCGGCTGATCGATGAATACCTCGGCAACCGGCGGCTGGTGGCCCTGTATATGCTGGGCGGTCTGGCCGGAGGGCTGGCCTATATGGCTATTTTCAACCTCCTGCCCTACTTTCACGACCAGGTGGCCGACTCCGGCATGATGGGCGCTTCGGCGGCCGCCTTCTCGGTGGCGGTCGGTGCCTCCACCCTGCTCCCCAACTACACGTTTCATCTGCTGTTCTTCGGCCCTGTCCGGATCAAATACATCGCCTTCTTTTACATCGTCCTGTCGCTGGCGCAGTCCATCGGTCCAAATGCCGGCGGTAATCTGGCTCACCTCGGCGGAGCGCTGGTCGGTTTTGTGTTTGTGAAGCTGCTTCAAAGCGGTACGGACCTCGGACAGCCCATTTACTGGGTCATGGACGGCTGGCAGGGCCTGTTCCGGAAGAAACCGCCGGTTAAGGTATCTTATCGGCAGCGGAGCAATGCCAGCATGAGCGCCGGCTCTTATTCGGCTCCCGCGTCTTCCTCATCGGTCGCCATGCCCGATCAGGATGAAATCGATGCCATTCTTGATAAGATCTCCCGTTCCGGCTACGAAAGCCTGACCCGGGAAGAGAAGCAGAAACTGTTCAGAGCCAGCCAGAGAAACTAAAGCCTCAAATTGTATTTTTCGAAAATACGGAAACATCTAACAGGGAACCTTCAGGGTTTTTATTCTGGCGCGCGGCATAATCAAACCAGCGCTTTTGCTGCTGAAATACTCTTTTCCGCCTTCAATCCATACGATTTTTACCGCATCTGTGCCATTCGCTTTTTAAACGGGTAAGTAGCGTTGATTTGTAAAATTTTTGTACTTTCGCCCGGTCAAGCTTCCATGACTTAACGCTGGAAAACAGTTTGTTACTACGGTTTGTTAATGGAAGACATAAATTACCATCCAACCTGCTATGTTGATCACTCCCGGCAAGCTGCTCGCTAAGATTAACGCTCCGGACGACCTCCGTAACCTGGACCGAACCGAACTCCCGCAAGTCTGTGCCGAACTGCGTCAGTTTATCATCGATAATGTTTCGGTCTATGGAGGGCATTTTGGCGCCAGCCTGGGAGTCGTTGAACTGACGGTTGCCCTCCATTATGTTTTCAATACGCCGGACGACCAGCTCGTGTGGGACGTCGGGCATCAGGCTTACGGACATAAAATCCTGACCGGCCGGCGGGACAGCTTCTATACCAACCGCTTTTACGGGGGACTTTCCGGTTTCCCGAAACGGAAGGAAAGTCCTTATGATTCTTTCGGCGTCGGCCATTCCTCGACCTCCATCTCGGCGGCACTGGGGATGGCGGTGGCGTCACAGCTTCAGAATTACCCGAAGCGCCACCATCTTGCCGTGATCGGCGACGGTGCCATGACCGCCGGTCTGGCCTTCGAAGGCATGAATCATGCCGGCTCGACGGATGCGGACCTGCTCATCGTCCTGAACGACAACTGCATGTCCATCGACCCCAACGTGGGGGCCCTGCGTGAATACCTGACCGACATTACCACCTCGCCGACGTACAACAAGATGAAGGACGAGGTCTGGAATCTGCTGGGCAAGATGAGCAAATTCGGCAAAAGCGCGCAGGAGATCGTTTCCAAAATCGAGTCGGGCCTCAAATCGACGCTGCTTCATCAAAGCAACCTGTTCGAATCGCTGCACCTGCGGTATTTCGGCCCCATCGACGGCCATGACATCGACCATCTGGTGAGCGTCATGAACGATCTGAAGGACATCCCCGGCCCGAAACTGCTGCACTGCCTGACCGTCAAGGGGAAAGGCTACAGCCCCGCTGAAAAGGACCAGACCAAATGGCACGCGCCGGGGCTGTTCGACAAGGTGACGGGCGAGATAAAAAAGAAAGTCTACGATAAACCCCAGCCGCCCAAATACCAGGACGTTTTCGGGCATACGCTGGTCGAGCTGGCCGAAAAGAACGACAGGATCGTCGGGGTGACACCCGCCATGCCTTCCGGCTCGTCGATGAACATCATGATGAAAGCCATGCCCGAACGGGCCTTCGACGTCGGGATCGCCGAGCAGCACGCCGTGACGTTCTCGGCCGGGATGGCGACCCAGGGGCAGGTGGTATTCTGCAATATTTACTCGACCTTCATGCAGCGGGCCTACGACCAGGTCATTCACGACGTCTGCATCCAGGAACTGCCGGTCATTTTCTGTCTGGACCGCGCCGGTTTTGCCGGCGCCGACGGCCCCACTCACCACGGCGCCTACGACCTGGCGTATATGCGGTGCGTTCCGAACATGATCGTATCGGCGCCGATGAACGAACAGGAACTGAGAAACCTGATGTATACCGCCCAGTCGGACGAAGTGCAGCAGGGAGGCCGGGCCTTTACGATCCGGTATCCGCGCGGGGAAGGGGTTATGCCGAACTGGCGGACTCCGCTGGAAAAGGTCGAGATCGGCAGGGGCCGGAAAATATGCGACGGCCAGGAAGTCGCCATCCTGACCGTCGGACCCATCGGAAATTATGCCGTCACCGCCTGCGAACTGCTGAAAAATGAAGGAATTACTCCGGCACATTACGATATGCGGTTCGTCAAACCCCTCGACGAAGCCATGCTGCATGAGATTTTCAGCCGGTTCGACAAGGTGCTGACGGTCGAAGACGGCTGTCTGATGGGCGGCTTCGGCAGCGCCGTTCTGGAATTCATGACCGACCACGGTTACATCGCCCGCGTCAAACGCCTGGGCATCCCCGACGCCATCGTCGAACATGGTGAACAGATCGAACTTCACCGCGAATGCGGATTCGATTCGGAGGGCATCGCCCGGGCCGTTCGCGAACTGATGTTTGCCGAACGGGGGATTATTGTTTAAATAGGGCCGGAAACGGGCGGTTCGACCCGTTTCCGTTACCCTTGCTCCCCAATCACAATGCAGGTTTTCAAGTTTGGCGGTGCGTCCGTAAAGGATGCGGCCGGTGTACGTAATATCGCCCGAATCATTAAGGAAGAGCGTTCGGACCATTTGCTGGTGGTCGTTTCCGCCATGGGCAAAACCACGAATGCGCTGGAAGATCTGGTATGGTCCTATTATCAGAAGACACCGGACGTGAAGGCCGTCTGGGACCGGATACGCGCTTATCACGAACAGATCATGCAGGAACTCGGGTCGACGGGGAAAGGCGCTTACGAGGCCGTTTATGAGTCATTCAAGGCTATTGAAGACTACCTCGCCCAGGAACCCGGCTATAATCCCGACAAAGTATACGATCACCTCGTGTCCTACGGCGAACTCCTGTCCACCCAGATCGTCAATGCCTATCTCAACATGGCCGGTCTGGACTCGTACCTCGTGGACGCCCGCCGGCTGATCCGTACCGATGACGGCTACCGGGAGGCTAAAGTCGACTGGGATCAGACCTGCGAGTACATTACCGACACGCTGGCCGAACTGCTGCAAACAAATGTCATTGTGACACAGGGATTTATCGGCAGTACGCGCGAAGGGTATACGACGACGCTCGGCCGCGAGGGGTCCGACTATACGGCCGCCATTTTCGCCTATTGCCTCGATGCCGACGGCGTTACGATCTGGAAGGACGTTCCAGGCGTGCTGAATGCCGACCCCAAATGGTTCGACGAAACCGTCAAAATCGAAAAACTCACCTACCAGGACGCCATCGAACTGGCCTACTACGGTGCGACGGTCATTCATCCGAAAACCATCAAACCGCTTCAGAACAAGGGAATTCCGTTATACGTACGGTCGTTTCTGAAACCCGGGGAACCGGGAACCACCATCGGGCAGTTCGAGCGCCATCTGCCCGTTCCGTCCTTTATCTTCAAGATCAATCAGATTCTTATCTCACTGCATCCGAAAGATTTCTCGTTCATTGCGGAAGATAACCTGAGCCGGATTTTCGGCCTCTTCGCTACCTACGGCGTGAAAACCAATCTGATGCAGAACACGGCCATCAGCTTTACGGTCGTGGTGGACAATCAGCCCGAACGGCTCGGTCGCCTGCTGCCCCGGCTTCAGGAAGATTTCAAACTGAGTTATAATGAGGATCTGGAGCTGATTACCATTCGCTATTACGATCAGGTAACCATCGACCGCGTTCTGGTCAATAAAAAGCTGCTGCTGGAGCAGAAAAGCCGGTATACCGTCCAACTGGTCGTGAAGGACCTGGGTTGAAACCTTAGAACTTCGGACAGGAGAGCTGTTTGTCCCTTCGTTTGGTTTTCGGCTTGCCCGGAGGAAAGTTGTCGAACGTGTAGGAAATGGAAATCTCGTGGGCGCCCCCGCTGCCCGGGCCGAGCGACGAAATCGTGGCGTCATAGCTGTAACCGATCGAGAAGTTATCCTGGCGAAAGCCCGCCAGTACCACCAGCGATTCGCGGTTGGTAATGGTGGGCGCATACCGTTTGAGCGGCAGACCGCGGTACCACAGCCCGAATACGGCCGGAGAATACGTTAGATAGCAACCCACATCCAGCTGATCATATTTGCCCTGAAACCGGTAATTGACGGCTGGGGAGATGGTTTTTTCCCGCTCCCACTCGTCGCCCAGGCCCGTAAAACCGGCAAACGGAATCCGCAGACCGGCGTGCAGGCTGCCTTTGAGGGGCAGACGGCTGTCGTCGCTGATGACGAAGACCCCCTGGTTCGGCTGGCTCAGGTGATGGGCCGACACCCCGACCCAGTACCAGTCCGAATACACCAGACCGCCCGTCGAAAAATCCACGTAAGACAATTTTGGAGAGCCGTTCGTAACCACGGGGTCCGTGGTGGGATTCCCCGTAAAGCCGCCGTTGTTGTACTGATCCCCGAACGTCAGGCCGAACCAGTTGATGGTGCGGTTCACGTAGGAGCCCTGCACCCCAAGCCGGACGAACGTTTGTTCGGCCACCCGGAACTGATAGGCATAGTGCAGGCCGATGTCCGTGGAGCGGATGCGTCCCTGGCCCTGGTCATCATTCTGCAGCGTCAGGCCGACACCGCTGTTATAGCGTTCGAAGAAATGGTCGATGCTCACCATGGACGTCACGTAGTTCGTGACGGAAGGCCACTGGTTGCGGTAGTTGACCGTAATCCTCGGTGCCAGCGCCGATCCGGCAAAGGCCGGGTTCAGGTACAGGGGAGCCGCATAGAACTGAGAGAACTGCGGGTCCTGCGCCCGGGCGGTCCCAATAGCCAGACAACCAAGGAGAATCAGAGTGTAACTTTTTAACATATCCTGTATCTTTCGAGCAAACAACCTGCCAACTTTCATACCGTATAACGCACCGAAACGGAAAGGATTTTGTGAAGCGAAAAATGAACCGCCGGTAAGATAAAGATAACGGCTGTTGGTGATAGGTGCGAATTGGTAACACATAAAATTTTACAGCCGGGAATTCGTTTACAATAACGTAATACCCGCCGTATCTGTTATGTAAGCATAAAAAATAGGCGGGAGCACTTAACCGGTTTTATTAGCAGCGAATGGCAACCTATACAGGATTGGTACGAAGGCTGGGATGGATGCTTCTGTGTTGGGGGCTGCTCATCGGCGTTGCCAGGGCGCAGCAGACTCCTGCTGCATCGGGCATCAAAGTTAGCGGAAAGCTCTGTACACCTGATCCTTCATGTAAAGACAACCCACCCGTAACGTTTCAGGACACATTAAAGACAAGCTCCCCGGTCCGGTCGCGGCTGTGGGATTTCGGCGATACCGCCAACCCGAACGATACCTCGACGGCCGCCGGCCCCCGGTATGTGTATAACAACCCGGGCACCTACACCGTCACGCTGACCCGGACGCTTCAGGACGGCACTACGGTAAGCTCCACCAACACCGTCACCATCGGAACTCCGCCCCCTTCTTTCCAGAACTGGCGTACGGATACCATGCTCTGCGGAGGCCAGAAAATCACCCTGAACCCCTACCCCAACGGAGCGCCGGCCGGCGTCAGCTACCTCTGGTATCCCAAAGGCGATACGACGGCCACGCTGGAAGTCGACAGCTCGGGCTGTTACTCGGTAGAGGTCTGGTTCGGCACCCAGGCCGACAAGGCCACCGCCTGTTCCGTCGAGGACCGGATCAACGTCAAAATCTGCGGAGAACGTCCGCAGCAGCAGGGTGCCAAGTGGTATTTCGGGAACAATGCCGGGATCGACTTCTCCGGCGGCAGCCCTACCCCGCTCGACGACGGCAAGCTGAATACCGTCGAAGGTTCCTCGTCGATTTCCAATACCAAAGGACAGCTACTGTTCTATACCGGCGGGATTACCATCTACGACAAGGACGGCAATCCCATGAAGCCGCTCAACCCGGCCGATACGGCGCAGCTTCAGGGAAGCCAGACCTCCACCCAGTCGGCGCTGATCGTTCCGCAGCCGACCTGCCGGGGATGCGAATACCTGTACCGGGTCTACACGACCTCGGAAATTCGCGGCAAGAAGGTGCTGACGATGAGCGTGGTCGATATGCGGTATAACCAGGGGAAAGGCGCCATCGTCGAGAAAAATACGCTCGTCGATTCGCTGACGACCGAACGGCTGGCCTCGGTCCGGAACGACCGGGACACGACCTACTGGATGATTTCGCACGAATACGGCAATAACACCTTCAAGATTTACCACGTCACCAAAGGCGGGGTCGAAGGCCCGACCGAATACAACCTGGGGATGCCGCACGACACGATAACCAAGGGGGAAGGCTACATGAAAATCGGTCCGGCCGATACGACCGGCAACGGCAACCGGCCGCTGGCGGTGATCGTGCCCGGCCCGCCGACCAACTACCTCGAAACCTATACGTTCAACGATTCGACCGGCGTTCTGACGGCCGGACCGACCATCAACCTCGGTCCGGCCCCGCCCAAAGCCTACGGCGTCGAGTTTTCGCCCGACGGCAAAAAGGTCTACGTGTCGCTCCAGGGCGACACGGCGACGGCCTCGCAGATCGTCGTCTACGACCTCAGTAATCCGGACCCGGCGGCCATCGAAGCGTCCAAATCCGTTCTCGACAGTACGAAAAGCCGACAATACGGCGCTTTACAGATCGGCTCCGACGGTAAAATCTACGTCGCCATCAAAGACAGCAAGAGCCTTGGAGTGATCGATAACCCCAACGACGAGCTGCTGGCCCCGGCTACCTTCGATCCCAATGGTCTTGACCTGAACGGCCCAACCAGCCAGCTGGGTCTGCCGAACATGGTCGCCAACTTCAACGAGCCGTCGAGTTCGCCGGGTTTCTCCTATGCCGATACCTGCGCCGGCTCACCGACCAGGTTCACGGCAACGCCGAGGTGTCCGCCTTTAAAAGACTCGTATACCTGGACCTGGGGAGACGGCAGCGCCCCGCTGACCACCCAGAATACCGACACGACGCATACGTTCCGCGAGCCGGGCGTTTACAACGTCAGCCTGCGTATCGTTACCAAGCGTTCCGACGGAAGTGTCTGTAAAGACACGACCATCACCCAGCCGGTAACCATCGTCCGAACCCCTGACCCCATCAACTTAGGGCCGGATGTAGACAGTTGTAAGAACACGCATACGCTGGACGCCAAGGTCGAGGCCGGAACGTACATCTGGATTCGCAACGGCCGGGTGCTGAGAGGGTACAACGAACGGACGCTTACCGTCACGACACCGGGCCGGCCGGGTTACAACGGTATCACGCCCGGACGGTTCATCGTGATTGCGGCCAACGGCGGCTGTTTCCAGTCCGATACCGTCGAAGTGATTCTGCGTCGTCCGCCGAACTTCTCCCTCGGCCCCGACACGACGCTCTGTCTGAACGGCTCACTGACCCTGACGGCCAACGGCAACGGCTGGACCAGCTTCCGCTGGAGCACCGGTTCGACCGAACGGACGACCAGCGTCACCAAAGGCGGTTCCTATTACGTGGTAGTTCGGGATGCCACCGGTTGCGAAAACAGCGATACCATCCGGGTCGAGAGCCTGCCGAAGCCTGCCATCACCGCCTTCATGACCCCGCCGTCCGGCTGTACGACGACCGACGGCAGCATCCGGCTTAGTGTCGGGTCGGGCACGGTCCGGCGGTTCGAGTGGAGCGCCGGAGGGCAACCCATCGGCGATTCGTCGGCCATTTTGCGGAACATCCGGGACGGCGAGTATACGGTTCGGATCATCAGCGACAACGCCTGTACGGTCGATACGACGCTGAAACTCCAGTCCAACAACAGCATTGAGGTAAAAGCCGACCCCCAGACCGCCCTCTGCCGAATCCCGCAGAGCGGTTCGATCAAAATTACCATCGTCAAGGGCCGACCGACGCAGTATGTCTGGAAAGACGCGAACGGGCAGACAGTCGGCACCGGCTCCGGCCTGACCGGCATTGACGGCGGGGTGTATAGCCTCGAAGCCCGGGACGAGGGCGGCTGTATCGATACCCTCAACAACATCCGGGTCCCGATCGACACGACCGGTTTCGTCGCGCTCGGTCCGGATCGCGGTAAATGTCTGGGCGATACGGCTTTGCTGGCGTCTCTGGTGCAGACTCAGGGCGACGTTTACCAGTGGAGCAGCGGGCAGACCTCTCCTTCGATTACCGTGAACAATCCGGGCACCTACCGTCTGACCGTCCGGAATACCCGGACCGGCTGCGTCGGTTCCGATGAAGTGGTGGTTACGTTCAATCCGAAACCGGCCGTAGAAGCCGGCCCCCCGCTGGAAGTGTGCTCCAACGGCCAGCCGTTCAATCTCAACGGCGCATCGCCCACGGGAGGCTTCTGGAGCGGGCGGGGTGTCGACAGCACCGGGCGTTTTCTACCGGCCGACAGTCTGGCTGCCGGAACGCAGCCGCTGGTGCTGACCTACTCGGTATCGCAGGGCGGTTGCGTCGCTTCCGACCGGAAGGTGGTTTTCGTGCGGCTTCCGCCCATTGCCAACCTGGGCCCGGATACGACCTTGTGTCCCTCACCGGATTTCCGGCTTCTGGTAACCGGTTCGCCGGGAACCAGCTACCGCTGGTCGACGGGTGATACGACCGCTTCCATCCGGCCGGCCGGTTCAGGCACGTATTCCGTGGTCGCCACGATTGGGGCCTGTTCCGTAACCGAGGACGTCCGGCTGACGTTCAGGCCGCTGCCCAACGTCAGCGTGACGAAGGATGTGCCGCTCTGCGTGGCCGATAACGGAAAAGCCGTCATCCGGGCATCCGGCAATTCGCAGCTGACCTATTTCTGGCCCCATTCCGGCGATTCGACGCCCAGTATTACGGTGATCGAGGTCGGGAGGTATGTGGTCCGGGTCACGGGTGAGAACGGGTGTGTACTGATCGATACGGCCACCGTGGTGGACAAGTGTGAACCGAGGGTGATCATTCCGGATGCCTTCAGCCCCAACGGAGACGGGAATAACGATCAGCTGGATGTTTTCACGGCGTACATCACCGACTTCGAACTGAAGGTCTTCAATCGCTGGGGCGAGGTCATCTTCGTCTCGACGAATCCGGACCAGAAATGGGACGGCATCTACCGCGGAGAAGCCTATCCTTCCATGGTCTATGCCTATACCGTAAGCTTCAAAAGCGTGTATTATCCGGACCGTCCGAAAGTTGTAAAACGCGGTTCAATTCTGCTGGTCAGATAGCGGAAATCTGCACGAAATTGCGTATATTTGAATGAATCAGGTGCCTGTAAAAAGGCTGAAAATCAAGCTGGTTTTCGGGTTTACGGGCACCCTCCCCCATTCAACAAAACACATGCGGAAAGATTTTTTGAAAGGCACGGCCGACGGCCTGTCGGCGACCGAACGTGAGATCGAACGCGCCCTGCGTCCGCTATCGTTCGACGACTTTACGGGGCAGGCCAAAGTGCTGGAAAACCTCAAGGTTTTCGTTCAGGCGGCCCTTCAGCGCGGAGAAGCGCTGGATCACGTGCTGCT
The DNA here is from genome assembly GCF_003703975.1 of Larkinella soli. Lineage (GTDB taxonomy): Bacteria > Bacteroidota > Bacteroidia > Cytophagales > Spirosomataceae > Larkinella > Larkinella soli. The sequence goes on from NZ_QTJY01000004.1 coordinate 71,440, forward strand.
CCACGGCCCTCCGGGTCTGGGTAAGACCACGCTGTCGCACATCATCGCCAACGAGCTGAACGCCAACATCAAGATGACGTCCGGGCCGGTCCTCGACAAACCGAGCGATCTGGCCGGCCTGCTCACCAACCTTCAGGAGAACGACGTTCTGTTCATCGACGAAATTCACCGGCTCAATCCGGTGGTGGAAGAGTACCTCTACTCGGCGATGGAAGACTACAAGATCGACATCATGCTCGATTCAGGCCCGAACGCCCGGACGGTGCAGATCAAGCTCAATCCGTTCACGCTCATCGGCGCAACCACGCGGGCCGGTCTGCTGACCTCCCCCCTGCGGGCCCGCTTCGGGATCAACTCCCGGCTGGAATACTACGATGCTGCCCTGCTGACGACTATCGTCAAGCGGTCGGCGGCCATCCTGGGAACGCCGATCGAAGAGGAAGGCGCCTATGAGCTGGCCCGCCGGAGCCGCGGTACTCCGCGGATCGCCAACAACCTGCTCCGCCGGACGCGCGACTTCGCCCAGGTGAAAGGCAGCGGGATCATCACCGTTGACATTGCCGAAATGGCCCTGAAGGCGCTCGACGTCGATCAGAACGGTCTGGATGAAATGGACAACCGGATTCTGATGACCATCGTCGACAAGTTCAAGGGCGGCCCGGTCGGGATTTCGACCATTGCCACGGCCTGCGGAGACGAAGCGGAGACGATTGAGGAGGTATACGAGCCGTTCCTGATTCAGGAAGGCTATCTGAAGCGGACTTCCCGCGGCCGTGAGGCTACGGAAAAAGCCTACCGGCATCTGGGCATCGTACCGGTCTATCGGGATGGAGAACTCTTTAGCTGACGGGAAACAAAAAAGGGAAGCCGAAACGCTTCCCTTTTTTGTCAGGCCAGTATTTTACTGCGATAAATACATTCGATAATTTCGGCAATCGATCCGTCTACCAGAAAGTAGAAGATGTTTTTGCCGCTTCTACGGATTTCCAGAATGCCTTTGTCACGCATGTTGATGAGGTGATGAGAAATCAGCGATTGCTCTGCGTTCAGGTTCTTGTAGATGGTCGAGACATTTAACTCCTTGTTTTCATTCAACATCTGAATGATTTTAATGCGGAGGGGATGAGCGACGGCTTTCAGGACGTAAGCAGCGCGCTCGATCTTTTTTTCATCGTCTAATACCGTTTCCTTTGTCATGACTCTGAGTGCGATTTAGGCGTTTAATGTAACTAAAATTAAGTATTTTATGCACATTGTCAACTATATAAATACCTGAAAATAAGTCAAATTTATTTAAAGGAGGTGCATGTATCCTATTTTGACATGAAAACGCCTTAATTCGACCGGATCGTATCCGGCAAAATCACATTCTTCAATTGATACCAGTAGTTTGCGGAATATTGCTAAATGAAAACCGGGTGCTTGCGACCCGAAGAAGTGAGCGGATGCCGCTGCCGCTCAAATGGGAATTTCCGGGCGGAAAAGTGCAAAGCCCTGAGAGTGAGCAGGAAGCCCTTATCAGAGAGCTGAAGGAGGAACTGAGCATCCGGGTAAGGGTAGGTCCGGCCCTGCCGCCTGTCGATCATACCGACGGGCTGCGGCACATCCGGCTGCTGCCTTACCTCTGCCGTTCCGAAGAGGTCCAAACCATCCGGCTTACCGAACACGCCGAACTGCGCTGGCTGCAGCAGCAGGAGTTACAAACGCTGGACTGGGCGGAGGCCGACCGGCCGGTCGTTACTTACCTGGAAACCCACTGGCCGCAATTATTTTTTCCCTTTCCAGCCGATCAAAAAAACACCTAAAAGAACGAAGAGCGTCCCTACGAATTGAGAGACGGAAATGGTCTCGTGGAGAAACGTGGTGGCCAGCACGATGGTGAAAATAGGGCCGATGCTGGCGATGATCGAGGTGTTGCCCGAACCGACGCGCCTGATCCCCTCGGCAATCATGAACGTCGGGATAACCGTCACGAAAACGGCCATGATGAGCGCCAGCAAATACACCTGCGCCGGGAAATGAAAGAGAGCGAGCCCGTTGACGACGGCGCAGTGCAGGACGGTTACGGCCGTAGCCGCCATCATGGCGTAACAGGTATACCGCTTCGAACCCACCTTCGCGATCATCGAATCGCTGCCGACCAGATACACGGCATAGACCAGACCGCTCAGAACCACCCAGAATGCCCCCAGAAACACATTATTCTGCTGACCGGAGTGAATGTTCGGGGCAAAGGCGACCGCAATGCCGGAATAGGTCAGCAGCAGTGCCAGAAGCTGAAGGCGGCTCACCTTCCGGCGGTAGAACAGCACGCCCAGCAGCAGCACGAAGGTCGGATATACAAACAGCAGAATCCGCTCCAGGCTGGCGGTTACGTAGACCAGGCCGACGAAGTTCAGGAAGCTGGCGATGTAATAGCCGGTAATCCCCAGCAGGGCCAGAATCACCCAGTTACGCATCGACAGGCTCACCGGGGGGAGCTTCCGATTTAGGTTCAGGGCAATGCCGACATAAAACGGCAACGCAAATACCATCCGCAGCGTCAGCAGCGAGATCGAGTCGACCGGATACTGGTAAGCCAGCTTGATCAGAACCCCCTTCATAGCAAAACAAAACGCTGCCAGAAAAACCAGCAGCGCTCCGATCCAGTACCGTATCCGGGGGGTTGATGTCGTCGTTGCCGAGCTGATCATTTTTGCCGGAAAAACAAGGTGAGAGGAACGCCGTCGAAGCTGAAATGCTCCCGGAGTTTGTTCTCCAGATACCGTTCGTACGGCTCCTTGATGTACTGCGGCAGGTTACAGAAAAACACGAACGTCGGCGAAGGCGTCGGAACCTGAAGCATGTACTTGATCTTGATGTGCTTCCCTTTCGTGGCCGGGGGCGGATACGATTCGATTTCCGGCAGCATGGCTTCGTTCAGCTTCGAAGTCGCGATCTTTTTGGTCTTATTCTCAAACACTTCCATGGCTTTCTCCATCACCTGGAAAATCCGCTGTTTCTCGACCACCGAGGCAAAAATGATGGGTAGATAGTCGATGGGAGCCATGCGCTGGCGGATGTCCTTCGCCCATTGGTCGGCGGTTTTGGAATCCTTCTCGACGGCGTCCCATTTGTTGATCATCAGCACCACGCCCTTCTTCGCCTTGACGGCCTGGCCGATGATGTTCATATCCTGCGACTCCATGCCGCGCGTCGCATCCAGCATCACGATCACCACGTCCGACTCCTCCAGGGCCTTCAGCGAGCGCATCACGGAGTAGAATTCGATGTTGTCCTTCACCCGCGACTTCCGGCGAATCCCGGCCGTATCGGTCAGAATGAAATCCTTGCCGAAGGCTTTGTAACGCGTATCGATGGCGTCGCGGGTCGTGCCGGCGATGTCGGTGACGATGCTCCGCTCCTGCCCGATCAAAACGTTCAGGAACGATGATTTACCGACATTCGGGCGGCCCAGAATCGCGATCCGGGGAATACCGGCGTTAGGGTCTTCGACGCCCGGTGACGGGAAGTGTTTCACCACCTCGTCGAGCAGGTCGCCGGTCCCGGTGCCCGTCAGCGAGGAGATCGGAAACGGATCGCCCAGGCCCAGGGCGTAGAATTCGGCCGACGTATGGGCCCGCATAGAGGTTTCGGCCTTGTTGGCGATGACATACACCGGCTTTTTCGACCGGCGCAGCACATTCGCGAAATCCTTGTCGAGATCCGTCAGACCGGCCATGGCGTCGACCATGAACAACACCACCGAAGCCTCATCGATGGCGATTTCGACCTGTTCGCGGATCGATTCCTCAAAAACATCGTCCGATCCGACCACATACCCGCCCGTGTCGATCACGGTAAAGTATTTGTCCGTCCATTCGGCATATCCATAATGCCGGTCGCGGGTGACGCCCGGCTGGTTATCCATGATGGCTTTCCGCTGCTCGACCAGTTTGTTGAACAGCGTTGATTTCCCGACGTTCGGGCGCCCTACGATTGCTACAATATTTGCCATTGTTACTCATCATACCCAAACTGGCGGAGGGAACGCTCCTTGTTCCGCCAGTCGGGTTCTACTTTTACGTATTGTTCAAGGAACACCTTTTTACCGAAGAAGCGTTCCAGTTCTTCGCGGGCCATAATGCCCGTTTTCTTGATCATTTTGCCGCCTTCACCCAGCAGGATAGCCCGCTGCGTGGCCCGCTCGACCAGGATTTCGGCCTGGATGACGATCATGTCGTCCCGTTCCTTAAAGCCGGTAACGACCACTTCGCTGCTGTAGGGGACCTCTTTCTTATAGTTCAGAAAGATTTTCTCCCGAATAATTTCCGACGCAAAGAAGCGTTCCGGGCGGTCGGTGAGTTCATCTTTCGGAAAATACGGCGGATGCACCGGCAGATGGCTGACGACGGCCTCAAAAATGCGGTCGATGTTCTGCGCGTTCAGCGCCGAGATAGGGATGATTTCGGCGGCTTTGAAGTTCTCCTGCCAGTACTGCGTTTTCTCCTCGATCTGTTCGGGCGTCGCCAGGTCGATCTTGTTGATCAGCAGCAGAATGGGTACCTCGGTTTTCTGCAGCCGTACCAGCACGTCGTCTTCGTCGTGCTTCTCGAAAATATCCGTCACGAACAGCACCACGTCGGCATCCTCCAGCGATCCGCGCACGAAGCTCATCATCGATTCATGCAGTTTGTACTGTGGCTTGATGATGCCCGGCGTGTCGGAATAGACCAGCTGAAACTCCTGCCCGTTGTGAACGCCGTTCAGGATGCCCATGATGCGGTGGCGGGTAGTCTGGGCCTTCGAGGTAATGATCGACAGCCGTTCACCGACCAGCTGGTTCATCAGCGTCGACTTGCCGACATTAGGTTTGCCGATGATGCTGACGTAACCGGCTTTGTGATCCGGGCTGAAGGTTTCCGTTGAGATATCCATGCAATTGATAACCAGAGGCTACAGAAAAAAACTCCCCTCCGAGCCACAATTTTTGGCGGGAGGGGTGAAATTTTTCACAAAGATAATTGTTTTTTCTGAAAAGCTGTGTACCTTTGCAGTCCAAACATCGCGGGATGGAGCAGTTGGTAGCTCGTTGGGCTCATAACCCAAAGGTCGCTGGTTCGAGTCCAGCTCCCGCTACGAAGAAAAAGGCCACAACATTGTGGCCTTTTTGCTTTTTAACGCCTAATCATTGACTCGTTCACTTCCCCTCCCCCGCCTGTCCATTCCCCAGACTCACAAATCGGGTCAGGAAAGTGATCAGGCCCGGCAACCCGGTCGTCAGGGCCAGCAGCTTCTGATACATTTCTTCCTGCGTGAAGAACACCAGAACGGCGACGCCGGTCAGTAGCAGAGACAGCGGTCCCTTCATGGATTGCCAGGTCGAGTTCTGGTGGAATTTGCGGTGCAGCTGCTTCACTTCCGCGTCGCCGTCCTTGGTGATCAGGTAGGCCCGGAAAACCGGGCTGAAAAACGTTACTTTCAACTGGTTGATGGTCAGGATGCCCCGGGCCAGGAGGTGGTAGATCTCGATCCAGTTCTTATAATTGATCAGTCCGTCGACGGCCAGATCGAACAGGAGAAACCGCTCCTTTTCCGAACACTGCTGCCAGATCTGGTCAGCCATGGGGCGGATCTTTTCCACCCGCTCCAGCATCGTCTCCTCATAGGCCGTCAGCAGAGCCGCATCGACTTCCGCCGGGGAAACCGGGTCGGCCCCCCAGGGGTACAGGCAGGCGGCCGCCGGGGGGCAGTCGAAGGAAGAAAGGGAAGTAAAAGTCGATAGCGGGCCGGAATCCGGCGCCGTCTGCGTTTTGGAAACCTTGCTGAAGGAAATCAGAAACAGATTGGCCGACAGCGCCCGGAGCCAGTAGAACAACGCGGCCGCCAGAATACTGACAATCAGCAGAAGGACCACGATCCGGATGTCCTTGAAGAAGACGAATCGCTCCGGAATACACGACACCATATGCAGAAAACCGGCGTCGTTGGGCGGGGCAGCCGGCAGATGCAGTGGAAAATTATACCAGAATTCGATCTTCCCCCGGTCTACCCTCCAGCGCCAGCTGCTGTCGGCCGCGCCGGACTCCAGCGCCGGATAAATCAGTGGGTCGTAGAACTGGTTGGAGACGGCTTCAGCAAATTCGGAATAGAATTTTTCGTTGCGAATCTCCTCATCTCCTCGATAATTCGGTTCATTCTTCAGACAGATGGTGTCATCGAAAAAGTGGTACACCCCCTGCAAAGTGATTCGCTTGTGCAAATTACTGTAACTGGGAACGGGCTGGCCGTCGGGTTGCAGCTTCCGGACCATCAGGTTGCTGCGCTGCCGGAGGTCTTCCGCCATCTTCAGCTGGACCTTCTTCACGGTCTGGATCAACTCCTGGTTGTGTGCATACCAGGTGAAAAAGATACTTGGAATCACTGAAAGACAGACAATGCTCAACGTCAGCAGCAGGCAATAGCCTTCATGATAACGATGGGGATACCAGGCGGTATTCAGGCGGCCGCCGGTTCCCGACCAGAGGAAATAAAGCATCCCGCCCAGAATCAGCCCCTGAAATAATGGGAAAAAGGCATCGACCTGATAGCCGGCCGAATCGGCAGACAGCCCGACGACGGCGGTCAGGCCCACGTAGAAGCCGATCAGCATCCGGACGTTCAACCGGATTCGGCCGGCGCGGGCAGTATTTTCGGGGATCGACTGGAACGCCAGCATCGACCGGATCGTGAACAGCAGGAAAATGACGTTGACCGGGGTGAGCAGGGTCAGCAGGAAGATGGAAAAATTGCTGACTCTGTCGAACCGATAAAGCCAGGAGAAGGAGAGAAACAGCAGCACATACAGGCCCAGCACGGCGGCTCCCTGTTCATAGAAGGCGGTTTCCTTCGGTTTCGGGGTGATCCACGCCATGCCGTCCATCGGGCTGAACAGGAGCGGGTTGTTCCGGAGGTTGATCCAGCCCAACGCCAGCCAGAGCAGCAGCCAGATAAAGCCGGAGAAGGCGCAGAACAGGAGGGCAAACACCAGAATCCGCATATTGACGGCGATGTTGAAGCCTTTATCGTAGAAGGTCACCAGGTAATACGGCAGATTCAGGACCGGTCTGATGTGCATCATCCGCCATTTTCCGTACAGCTCCACGTCGTTGACGGTGGCTTCCTGCCGGGAGATGACCGCGGCCCGCAGCGCATCCGGCGGCCCGGCTTTCTCGAACAGGTTTTCGCGGAGGTTGCGGTTGCCGTCCGAATGCAGCAGCACCCGGCCGGTTTTGTCGATCAGGCAGAAGCCGTAGCCGACCGGAAGCACCGTCTGAACCACCGAATACATCTTGCTGGCCAGCGCCACCACCTCCTTCTCCGGCCGATAGACCGATCGGGCACTAATCGTCACGTTGAAGTCACCGTTGGTCCAGCTGTACAGCGGTTCCAGGCCAAATTCCATGGTTCCGCCGGTCTTACGGGGTAGCCGGAAGGCACTGTCCTGTCGAATGGCCCGGAAGTAAGTGCGGGACCGGATGTTGGCGAAAACCGGGGTGCCGTGCATTTCAGCCTTGATGATCTGATTGCCGGCCGAGTCCAGCCAGCTGATGCGGTCGTAGGAATAATAGGGATCTTCCTTCGGGTTTCCCGAATAGCTCCGAACCCTCTGGGAGTAATTGACGGTATTGATTCCGGGCCGCGACAGCAGGGGCGCATCCTCCCTTCGACAGTTGTCCAGAGCGAGCATCCGGCCGTACATGAGTTCGAGTTCGTAATTAAATTCGCTTCCTATCCTTTCGGAAAGCTTTATCAGGTTGTTCCGCCCGCGGATTTCGTCGCCTTTCCACAGCAGAAACTGAATGACGACCAGCGTAAAAACCGAGAAACCGACGAAAACCGATAAGCCCAGAAAGAAGATGTCTCCCACCGTCAGTTGCTCGCCCGAATCCATGATGTAAAACTTCAGAACGGGAATAAAAACCAGCAGCAGCAGGAAAAAAATCGCCAGCGGATAAACGAAATAGAAGGGAACTTTGGTAAGCGTCAGATGGTATTTTTCGGGGTCGGCAAACCCGCACAGGAAGTAGGACTTTCCTACCATTTCAAAAGGGTAAATAAAAATTTTTTCCTTTGATTCACCAGCGGTTACTTCCCGGATTCCCGGCAGGAAGTTCTGGCCTTTTTGCGGTAAAAGACTATCCAGCTGAACATCACTCCGAATCCCCAGACCGTCGTCCTGATAAACCAGGTGACGCATCGAACTGGTGTCTTTTTTGTCTTTTTTTACGGCGCGGAGAATAGCAAAGCCTTTAAAGATTTCGGACTTCTGGGTAACGAGAATAGGCTCCACGAAATCGGCGATGGATTCAGTAAAAATATAAATCCGGCCGCTCTTCGATTTGGCGCCAACCTTATATTCGATAGTGTCGCCATTGATCTCGGTTTTACCGTCCGGGCTGCCGGAAAAGATCCCCGTGCCGGCGGCCTTCGCTCCTGATTTTCGGGTCGATACGTCCCTGAAGCCGGACGTGTCCGAACTGCTTTCCAGAAGAATTTTCCTGACCGTCGGCAGATCCTGACTGTTGCGGTAAATGTTTTTATATAAGTTGAGCTTACTGTCGGCTTTTTCGTTCAGGTTTTCCGTGATGGTTTTCAGAATAAGAAAGCCGTTTTTATGCATTCGCTGTCGGTTCGTCGGGAGGTAATAATAGAAATAACCCACCAGGAAAATTCCCAATACAGAGAAGATGACCAGGTAGTAGAAGAACCGGCGGCTGCGGAAAGTACCAAGGCCAGCCATAAGACAGAAAGACAGTGGATTACACAGGCAATAAACCGGAAAACCGAAGCGGTAAAACCGCATTTATCCCGAAGGCAGCGCAGAGCTAATCTTTGTCTTATAAACTTTAAAAATGCCCGGTAAGAAACCAAGATTTTTTATGTGAAGTGCCGGCCTTTTATTTAAAGGTCGGTTCCGGTATGCAGCGAAACCGTGCCGCCCTTGTCTTTTAGCGGATAATTTCCCTTTAATTTCTTCCGCGACCCTTACCTGACCATGCTTAAAAGTTACCTTACTCTCCTTCTACGCCGAATCGTCAGAGAAAAAGCCGAATCGCTCGTTAACCTGATCGGGCTTTCGGCCGGCCTGATCGGCTTTGCCTTCATTGCGCTCTGGGTTCAGGACGAACTGAGCTACGACCGCATTTTCCCGAATTTCGACCGCATCGTTCGTCTGACGACCGCCAAACGCTCCGAAACCGGGCTGACCGAATCGGCGCGGACGGTTGCCCCACTGGCCAGAGCGCTTCGTCAGGGTTTTGCCGAGATCGAAACCGTCGTCCGGCTGGAGCGGAAGGAGGAAATCGTGCAGGTCGGGAACCGGCAGACTCTGCAGGCCGGTATTCTTCTGACCGATCCGTCGTTTTTCGAAGTGTTCAGTTACCGGCTCAGCCGGGGCAATACCGCCACCGCTCTCTCCGAGCCTTACTCGGTGGTCCTGACCGAATCGACGGCCCGCAACTATTTCGGAGACTCGGACCCCATCGGGCAATCGCTGCTGATCTATCTGTATGACAGCACGGGCGCCGGAGCGAATTACCGGGTCACCGGCCTTGTGCCCGACCCGCCCAAAAACGCCCATTTTTCGTTTTCGATGCTCGGCTCCTTCCGGACCGTCGAGAAAGCCCGGCCCGGTGTTCTGACGGCCGAAGGCTGGACCGATCCACGGTATTACACCTATCTGCTGCTGAAGGAAACCACCGACCGCCCGGCCCTGGCCGGGAAGATGGCCCGGTTTACGGGCAAACTTCCCGGCGAGCGGCTGAACGACGGGCGGCCGGCTTTCTCGTACCGTCTGCAACCGCTTGCCGATATCCACCTTCACTCACATCTGGAAAACGAACTCACCGCCAACGGGTCGGCCACGCAGGTGTTCCTGTTTTCGACCGTCGGGCTGCTGATCCTGCTGCTCGCCGGTATCAATTACATGAATCTGGCTACGGCGCGGGCGGTGGGTCGCGCCCGGGAGGTAGGCATCCGGAAAGCCGTCGGCGCGCAGAAAACCCAGTTGATCGCCCAATTTCTGGGTGAGTCGGCAGGGGTAGCCCTCCTCGCGCTAATTCCGGCTATAACCGCTTCGACGCTCCTTCAGCCTTACTTTTACCGGATTACCGGCAAAGACCTGTCGCTGTTGTCGCAGCCGCCCCTCCTGCTTTTTCTGATCGGCGTCACGGTCCTGGTGGGCCTGCTTTCGGGGCTGTATCCGGCTTTCGCTTTATCCTCCTTCCGGCCGGCCGGCACGCTGAAGGGCGGTTTTCGACCCGGTACGGGCAACGTCCGGTTGCGGCAGACGCTGATCGTTGCGCAGTTTTTCGTAACGCTGGTCCTGATTACCTGCATCGTAGTCATTTACGCCCAGATGCGGTACATCAAACACAAAGACCTCGGCTATGACAGGGACGCCCTGCTGATGGTTCGGCATAACGGCAATGCCGGGGTGGTTCAGGGCTATGAAGCGTTCCGGAATGAGTTGCGGAGCAGCCCGCTGATCGCCGGTGTGGCTACCTCCAACGCGTTCATCACCAGCGGGTTGGATACCGCGCCGGCCGCAACCGTCGACGATGCGGGCCAACCCGTCGAACTACCGGCGGCCCGGCTGGAGGTGGACTCCGATTTTCTGAATGTCTACGGTCTGACGCTGATCGCGGGCCGGAACCTGTCGCCCCGCGCGGCCGGCGATTCGGTCCGGCCGGTGATTCTGAACGAGACGGCGGTCCGGAAAGCAGGCTGGAAAAATGCGGAAGCCGCCCTCGGCAAACCGTTCGCGCTGGACGGACGGCCGGGAACGGTGATCGGCGTCGTGCGGGATTTTCATTTCAGCACGCTCCGGCACGCCATCCAGCCGCTGGCGGTATTCGCCCGGGACGGTTATTTTTCAAGAATTACGATCCGGATTCATCCCCGCCAGATGGGTCCGGCGCTGGCATTAATTGAAAACGCGTGGAAGAAGCATTTCCCGGTCGTGTTGTTCGACTTCAGTTTCGCCGACCGGCAACTGGAGGAGCAGTACCGCGCCGAAGAACGCTTCTCTACCCTCCTGCTGGCCTTTTCGGTCCTGTCACTGCTGATCGCCTGTCTGGGATTATATGGCCTGATTGCCTACCTGACCGCCCGGCGGACAAAAGAAATCGGTATCCGTAAGGTGCTGGGGGCTACGACCGAAGGGATTGCCCTCCTGCTGTCCGGCGACCTGCTGAAGCTGGTGGTGCCGGCCGGTTTTCTGGCCGCGCCGGTGGCGACTTATCTCCTGCACCGGTGGCTGGAAAACTTCGCTTACCGGGTTGAACTGCAATGGTGGATGTTTGCCGGAGCGGGCCTGCTGGTCTTTCTCCCGGCCTTACTCACGGTCAGCTATGAAAGCATCAAAGCCGCCCTTGCCGACCCGGTTCGAAGCCTGCGGAGCGATTGATGCGGGCGGCTTCGAAGGGCTTATTCCGGGCTTTCGGTCTGCCGCATCCGGGGGCTTTTGATTTCTTTTTTGCCGAGTTTATACGAAAGCGTCAGCCGGATGTTCTGATTCTGATACCGGTAGGTGAGTTGCTGGCGGAAGGCACCGGCGGTGGTCGCTTCGGTCAGGTAGGTAAAGGGCGTCAGAATGGTGTCCAGACGCAGGCTCATCGTGAACCGGTCGCCGGCGGTTTTGCGGCTGACGGTCAGGCTGTAATATTTCCAGCCGGTGCGCCGGCCCTGCAGGAAGAGGTTGTCCGAATCGAAAAAGCCGTAGAAGTCGACGCTGAAGCCTTTGGGCAGTTTGTGGCTGTAGTTGAGCACCAGCTGCCGCATCCAGCCCCGGTTGGAGAGGCCCATCGCCGGGCTTTCGAACCGAACGTACTGGGTAGTTACCGTGCCGTTGAGATTGATCCCGGCGGTGGGTTTCCAGGTCAGGGTGACCGATGCGCCCAGCCGCCGGTTCTGCCCGACGTTCTGCCAGGTACTTTCAAAAACGCCGTCGGGCCGCGGGGTTCGGACGGCCTGAATGCTGTTGCGATTCTGATTCAGAAACAAAGCCACTTCAGTGAAAAGCCGGGTGCCGTTTTGGGAGTAACTCACCTGATACCGGCGGGTGACCTCGGGCAGCAGCCGCGGATTTCCGAATTGCACGTTGAGCGAATCGCTGTTGTTGACGGTCGGGTCCAGATAGCCGTAAAAAGGCCGCACCAGCCTGACGGTATACCCGACCTTCAGCGTACTTTTCAGGTTCAGGCTGCGGCTGATCAGCAGGTTCGGCGCCAGATTCCGGTACGACGGTATCCGCAGGGCTTCCTGTTTGAACGTGGCCTGCAGGGCGGTCAGTTCGTAGCGGGTGCCGGTGATGAACTGCCAGCGTCCGAGCCGGAAATTATAATTCAGATACAGCGCATAGATCCGGCTTCGGTATGAAAACACGTTCGACCGGACCGGATCAGGCTGAAAACCGGTCGGGCCGGGTGCCGGCACCTCGAACCGGCTTTCGCTGTCGATGGCCTTCTGCGTAATCTTGCCGCCGGTTTCCCATTTCCGGTTATCCCGGAGCGTTCGTGCATAGTCGGCCTGCACGATCCAGTCCCGGTTGACGGACCGGCTTTCAAAGGTTTCCTGATAGAAAACCGGTTCGGTCTGTTCCAGCGCATACCGGCTCAGGGCGGGTGAATGCGAGTAGGTTCCGAGCAGCGAGAACTCCCGCTGTTTGTCGCGGGAAAAGCCGGTGTAGCCGCCCGAAACCTGGTGGCCGGTCCGCTCGGACGGCTGAACGACCTGCCGATCAAAAGCCGGTCGGAGGCCTCCCGCTCCATCCGTCTGGAAATTCTCTGACTGTAGCGTTGTTCGGTTCAGCAGATGCCGAAACCGGTATACGGCCGTCAGCGTATTCAGCGAATCGATGCTGTAAAGAATCGACGTGCCGCCGAAGCCGTACCGCCCCGTTTGCCGGGATTCGTTGCGCTGCCGCACCGCCGACCCAGCCGAGGTTCGCTCCAGCACACTGCCGTTGCGGTTCCAGTAAGTCTGATAAATGCCGTCGAGTTTGATCAGCCACTGGTCGTATTTCGTTTGCAGGTCGCCCATGAGCTGGTGGCTGCGGTTGCCCAGCATACCGCTCACATTGCCGTTGGTGGTGTTGGCCCGGCTGCGCCGGGTAATAATGTTCACGACGCCGTCGGTTCCCTCGGCGTCGTAGCGGGCCGACGGATGCGTGATGACTTCGACCCGGACGATGCTTTCGCCCGGGATGGCTTTGAGTGCGTCGGCCACCGAGGAGGCATAAAGGTCGGAGGGTTTGCCGTCGATAAAGACCCGGATGTTGGCGCTCCCGCGCAGGGAAAGGCCCCCGCTGGCATCCACCGCCAGCAGCGGCACCTTACGCAGAACGTCCGACGCGTCGCTGCCGGCCATCGACGGCAGGCTTTCAACGTTGAACGTGATGCCGTCCGCGCGCTGCTCGATCAGGGGCCGCTGTGCCCGGACCGTCACCGCCTGCAGGGTGCGGGCCTCCTGGACCAGGCCGACCGTATCGGTTTCAACATCCGGTTGCCGGGCATCGAGGACCCAGGCCGGGATTTGCGTGGTCCGAAATCCCACGGCGCTGAAGGTGAGCGTATACGTATCGAAAGGCAGCTTCTGGAGAGAAAACCGGCCCAGGCTGTCGGTCAGGGTGCCGTCGACGGCTTTTCCCCGGCGAATCAGCGCGATGGTAATGAACGGCAGCGGCCGCCCCGACACCGAATCAACCACCACGCCCCGGACCGAGCCGGTTGGCGCCACCGGTTGTGCGTCGAGCCGGAGCGTACACAGGAGAAACAGAGCGAAGAGACGGCATACGACGGTTTTCATGAGCCAGCCGAAACCGGGTCAATCCTCTGCGGACCGGTTTCGGAAGCAAAGCAATCCGAAGCCGGTCATCCCTCAAAAATTAGTAGAGCAACGGCGGGGAAAGTAGAGGAAGGAGCAATGTGAATTATTGTAAAGGTTTCTTCACTTGTTCTACAACCGCAGCCAGTTCTTCAAAATCGGCTTTTACGGGATTTAGCCGCAAGAGGCTATTTAACGAGATCATTTTTTGCGTGGGACATCTCTCATTGAGAACCTTTGTCGGTAAAACATAAAACGCCCACTGGTCGATATTCAGCGGATTAACGGTCGTTTTATCCTGATGAAAAAGCAGGCAAAAGACATAAACGTCGGCTTGCCGGACAGTAAGGGGGCTATACAGGTTGGTCTCGGCGTCCCAGCCTTTTGTTGGCCCAATTCCAAATTGGATGGCAGAAAGTTTCTGGTGCGCCCAGGTTTGCAAGTAAGCCGCCGACTTGACTTCTACTTTGATACCTGAGGGTGTTTTGAGGTCATAGGCATCCCATTCCGTCCGGACGCCATTTGCCACATTTAGAGCCTTTGCCACAATAAACTCGGCCAGAATTCCACGGGTAGCGTTGCTCACCAGATCGGAAACCGACCACCGCCAGAAATCCAGCAAGGTGGCATCTAACAATTGTCCATTCCGTTCAAAGGGCTCATTGCCGGATTTGGGAGTGACTTTAAGGGCGGGGTAGTTGGGGGAAGAGTCTGAATGGGCTTCCGTTAGCATGTGATCTCTAATTTTAATTAGAATCCGGGTGGAGAAGTCTTTGTCTCTCGTAAAATCTATCCCTATGAAATTCTAAGTATACTTGCTGTTCAGGATAAAACGGCCCAACATTCTTCTTCGGGTCCAACCCGCATTTTTTCATTAAATCTGTGACCCATTCCTCTGCTACAAGAATGTCACCCTGGTTTGTAAAGCTTATAAGCATTTTATCAAATAATTTATCAACATGTGGAGTAAGCATTAACCCGTTATACTTATCTAATTTCTCTGAGCTATTAGATTCCTTCCAAGGCTTAATATGGCTGGCAATCAAGAAAGTTTCATTACTTATCTCTGTTAATCGACAGCATTTTTCGATTTCTAACACACGAGAACGGAAGATTCCTTGTCCAACTCGTGCTTTAATTAATTGATCTTTCTCTGTTTGACGTATTTGTGCATTAATAATTTGTTCAACCTCAATAACGTCCTCAACAACCCTCGTAGCGAAGTCTACTTCTTGCAGAAGTCCCAAATTATTTATTGAGATTAATCGTAGAAGTAAACTCGCTAAGTCATCACTAATTTCGGCTAAATAGCATGCTTGGTTTCCATTACCATTAACTTGTATTGGAGAATATTTTTTTGGAAGGAGAGGGCTAATCCCGTTAATATATTGTTTAGGCTTTATTGGCTTATTTAACAAAATCCAATTTATTCTTACAAGCCACCCCTCATCATCCCATTGGTTTCCAATATTTCCAAACTCAGGAGGCCTTTTCGCTATTTCAAATGTTTGGGTGGCAACTCCTATTGCCTTTATTGCTTGACCTGCATATGAAAAAACTTTGTCTCCGATTCTTACTTTGGTTAGGTTTTCGTAAAAAAGATTTCTTGATCCGTTTTGCCGGTTTTTAGGAGACCAAATATATTCTCCCTCAATTTCGCTTTTAAATGTCTGTTTATGGTTTACCCTCCAGTAGTTCATAGAAATAGGTTTAATTTTTAACCTAAATCCATTTTTATACTATATCTACTGCCATTTTATGAGAGATATCTGATTGGAATGTTGCTTGTAAATACAATATTATTGGATGCGTAAAGGCTTTTATCATAGATAATATAGATTATAATGAGCATTACAGTTTCATTTGGGTAATTTAAATCCTTTGCTATTCTCTCTTTTTTGCACCAGTCTTCTCCAACTGCTAATTAATATTCTTTTTATTGAGACAATCTCGATTTGGGTGACTCACCTAATATTACAAATCGTTTTGTGCTAGACTTAATGTTTGCTGAAGATCAGCCATTCTGGAGGGAATAGCGTGCTTTAAAGCATACAACTGAGATGGATCAGGTGCCTATAGCTATCCATCATCTATAGACTGGTGTCCGCTGTTACTGGAATTAAAAGGTCGCAATGCGATCCATTCCGAGGTTGATAAAACGTTTTCGAGTGGTTATTTCAATATTGTTTCTGATGGCGTTGGAGTAGAAGAAAGATTGTTTAAAGTGAACATATAAAATATTGTATTACAGATGTTTATGCTTTAGTTCATTCCATAAATTTATTAATCGTGATTTCATCTCTAAAAATTTCCTGCCACTCAATCCTTGTTTTTATTGCACAAGCAAATTATGTTTGGGCCGCGTATTCAGTTGTCCGTGTTTTCAAGTAAAATCAATCATTCGCATGCTTTATTCAAGAGGTGGAAAAAGGCCTGGCCGGCAAAAGGGTGAAAGTCCCCACTCTCTTATTCCGTGCGAACATGGTTTTGCTGGATAACTGGTACGCGGTGACCGGCCTATTTTTCAATCAATTCTTCCAACACATGCGTACCAGGAAGAAGAGGACCGCGGCTGCCGTTGAGCAGCCCGGTTCTTCACACCCAAACGATTCGGCACAGCCGAACAACCCCTTACGGCATCTGCCCACTTCGCTGCGCCCGCTGACCGGCTTTCAGATCGCTCACGCCCGCTGCTTCCGGCTGACCAACTTCGACATGACCCCCGTCCTGCCCAAGGATGCCGTCGTCGTCGGTTTTCCCATCGATCTCATCGACCGCGACATGGCCTCCGGCCTGCTGCTGATCGAAACCACCGACGGCCAGATCATCTGCGGCCGCACCATCTGCGTGACGCCCTTCGCCGTCGTGCTGCGCTTCGACCGGCCCCGCTGCCCCTCCAAATCCTTTCTACACGGGGAAATCCGCCGGCTTTACCAGGCATTTCCGCTCGACGGGCCGGTCATTCCACCCTATTTCTGAGAAGCCCGGCCCTAACATCTCACCACCTACGGATGTTATTCCCTATATTTCCTGCCTATTTATCATCCCATGCGTGTTTTGATTGTCGACGATGAGGAGGAGGTGGCTTCCTTCATCAAGAGTGGTCTGGAAGATTACGGCATCGTGGCCGATACGGCCGCCGACGCCATCATCGGCCAGAAAATGATGGCCGAGAAATCCTATACGTCGGTAATTCTGGATATTAACCTGCCCATTATCAACGGCTACGAGTTCTGCCAGATCATCCGGGAGCGGTACCGGGACGTCGCCATACTGATGCTGACGGCCCTCGGCAGCACCGAACACAAGCTGACGGGTTTCGACGTCGGGGCCGACGACTATCTGGTGAAGCCGTTCGAGTTTCGGGAACTGATGGCGCGGCTAAGAGCCATCAACCGGCGCCGGGCCGTGGGGCCGATCGAGTCGGTGGTACTGAAAATGGCCGACCTGGAGCTGAACGTCAAGAGCAAGGAGGTCCGGCGCGGCAACCGAAAGCTGACGCTGACCGCCCGCGAACTGGCTCTGCTGGAGTATTTTATGAAGAATCCGAACAAGGCCATGACCCGCGCCGAGATTGCCGAAAACGTCTGGGACGTGTCGTTCGATACGGGCACAAACGTCGTCGATGTCTACGTGAATTACCTGCGCAAAAAGATCGACAAGGACTTTTCGCCCAAACTCATCCATACGCTCAGCGGGATCGGCTACATTATGAAGGAAGACGAAACCTGACGCATGAACATCCGTACCCGCCTGTCGATCAACTTTCTCATCGTCGTAGCCGCGAATCTCATCCTGTTTTCGATGGTGATCTATGTCACCTCCTCCTACAACCGGCGCAGCGACTTCTACAAACGCCTGGGCGACAAGGCCATTACCACCACCCGCCTGCTGGTGGAAGTGTCGGAGGTGAATGAACGACTTCTCAAGCTCATCGACCGCAACAACCTCTCGGCCCTGCCCGAAGAACAGATTACCGTCTACGATCGCCGGAACCGCATCGTCTATTCCAGCGACGACCGGCCCGATGTGGTGCCCGAAACGCCCGAACTGCTCGACCGCATCCGGAAGGAGCGGGAGGTCTGGATGCAGCGAAACGACCGGCAGGTGATCGGAATCGCCTACAATTACGACGGCCGGCAGTGGGTGATCGTAGCCTCGGCCTACGACGAATTCGGCCTGACCGAACTCTACCAGCTTCGGACGGTGATCGCCGTCGGCCTGCTGGTGACGCTGACGCTGGTGGGGCTGACGGGCTGGTTCTACGCCGGACGGTCGCTGCAACCCATCACGGACGTGGTCCGTCAGGTCGACGCCATCACGGTTTCAAAACTCGACCAGCGGGTGCGGGCGGGCAGCGACGGCGATGAAATGGCACGGCTGGCCGACACCTTCAACCGGATGCTCGACCGGGTGCAGGCGGCTTTCGACATCCAGCGCAACTTCGTGGCCAATGCCTCGCACGAACTGCGTACCCCGCTGACGGTCATTACGGGCCAGATCGAAACCACCCTGATCAAGTCCCGCACGGTGGAGGAACACGAGGCCAAATGGCGGGCGCTGCTCGAAACCATGCACCACCTCAACAAACTGGCCAACGGCCTGCTCCAGCTCGCCCAGGTGAGTATCGATCAGACCGGCAAGACCTTCCGGGAGCTGTCGGTCGACGAGGTGGTGTCCCAGGCCGCCCGGCTGCTCCGGACCCGGCAGCCCGACTTCCACGTCGGCTTTCACATCGGCAGCGACGCCGACGCCGACCCGCCCGACCTGAGCATGACCGGCGACGAATCGCTGCTGACCACGGCCTTTCTGAACCTGATGGAAAACGCCTGCAAGTTCTCCTCCGACAAAAAGGTGGAGGTGTCGCTCGATGCCGACGAGCAGTGGGTGACGATCCGGTTCCGCGACCGGGGCATCGGCATCAGTCCGACCGATATGCCCTACATCTACGTTCCGTTTTTCCGGGCCGAGAACGCGCGGCACGTCAAGGGTCACGGCATCGGTTTGCCCCTGACTCAGAGCATCATACAACTTCATAACGGAAAGATTGGGGTCGAATCGGAGGTCAATCAGGGCACCGAAATCACGCTTCAGCTCCCTAAACGTCTCTAATCGAATTCTAATCGGCTTTTAATTGATCTCTTATCGACTTCTAACAGCCCTCTAATGAGCCGAATGGACCCCGGCGCTAATTTTGTAACTCACAAGGACACCATTTTTAAAGCGAAGGGGTATGATGAACCGAGCAGAGAATAACCGTTTCAAACCTTCCGGCCTCGTCAACTGGGTGACGGTCTGGGGGCTGATCTTCGCGGCCATTGGCCTTAACTATTATGCCGACTTTAAAAAGGAATATACCGGCAAACAGACCTACCAGACCGCGCTGCGCGAGCGGGAGCGCGAACTCGAATCGCTCCGGATCGCCCGGCAGCAGATGGATCAGGAACTGGTTCAGATGCGGTCCGCCCTGGATCAGTGCCGAACCGGCCAGACGGCCCAGCGTCAAACCGCGTCGGCCGCCCTGGTAAGTAATCAATAATTCGACAGAACCAGCCAAACGCCGACCCGCCCGAAGCGGGTCGGCATTGAGTTTTTATTCACATCAATAAACAGGAGGGAAGCACGGATGAACCAAACGGTGAAAAAGCAGGCATTCGATTTCAGAACAATGCAGGGCGATATAAAAGGGGGCGTGATTTCATTTCTGGTGGCCGTACCACTGTGTCTGGGCATTGCTCTGGCATCGGGAGCGCCCCTGTTTGCCGGTATTCTCTCCGGCATCGTCGGGGGGCTGGTGGTGGGGGCGATCAGCCGGTCGGCGGTGAGTATTTCGGGGCCGGAGGCTGGTCTGATCGTGGTCGTGCTGGGCGCCGTCGAGGCCCTCGGTTCGTTCCCGGCGGTATTGCTGGCGACCTGTCTGGCCGGGGTGCTCCAGATTGGGCTGGGTTTTGCCCGGGCCGGGATCGTCAGCAACTTTTTTCCGACATCAGTCATTAAAGGTATGCTGGGCGGTATCGGTATCATTCTCATCATCAAGCAGATACCGCATCTGGTAGGATACGATGCCGACGCGGCCGAATCGTACATCCTGCTGCCTAATCAGGGCATCGACATCATCGACCAGTTCGTGCTGGCTTTCGGGCAGTTCAACGTGGGCGCCATCCTGATTGCGCTGGTTTCGCTGGGCATCCTGCTGCTGTGGGAAAAGCCGCGAATCAAACAACATCCGGTTTTGCGGAACCTTCCGGCGGCCCTGATCGTGGTGGTACTGGGCATTCTCTTCAACGAACTGTACAAAACGCTCGTGCCGGCCTGGACGCTGAGCGGTGACCACCTCGTCCAGTTGCCCGTTGCGACAAGTGCGCCGGAGTTTCTTCAGCTGCTGACCCTGCCCGACTTTTCTCAGTGGAACAACCCGCAGGTGTATATTTCGGCCGTATCCATCGCACTGGTTGCCAGCCTGGAAGCCCTGCTGGCCGTAGAAGCGACGGATGACCTCGACCCGCTGAAGCGTAAGACCCCGACCAACCGGGAGCTGAAGGCGCAGGGAATCGGTAACATCGTGAGCGGGCTGGTCGGCGGTTTGCCGCTGACGTCCATCATTGTTCGGAGTTCGGTCAGTATCAACGCCGGAGCCCGCACCAAACTGGCGGCCCTCGTTCACGGGTCCTTATTGCTGGTCTGCGTCGTCGCGATCCCCCGGGTGCTGAACCTGATCCCCTGGGCGGCTCTGGCTTCGATTCTGCTGGTAACGGGGTATAAGCTGGCACCGATCGCGACGTTCCGGCAGATGTATCAGCTCGGAAAACCGAAGTTCTTCTCGTTCATTACGACGGTGATCGCCATCCTGCTCACCGACCTCCTGACCGGTATTGCCATCGGGATGGCCGTGGGGCTGTTCTTCGTCCTGCGCGAAAATTACCGCAAGGGGCATCAGGTCGAAACCGTCGACGAAAGCGAGGGCCGACACGTGCGCATTCGTCTGGGCGAACACGTCTCATTCCTGAACAAAGCCGGTATCGTGGAGCAGCTGCGGAGCGTTCCTGATAACTCACTGGTCGAGATCGACGGCACGCAGTCATCCTACATCGACCGCGACGTTCTGGATGCCATTCGGAACTTTCGCGAAACCGCCCGAACGCGCAACATCCAGCTGACGTTCCGCCGGACCACCGAACCGGAACTGTCGTCGGTGCTGCAACGCGACCGGGTACCTACCTACAACGGACACCCCCACCGGATTTAAGAGTTGGATAGATGTACAGGAAACTCCGCAGAATGATCTGCGGAGTTTTTTTGTTTTACCCCTCATTCACTCCGCAGACTCTTCACCGGATTTGCCAAAGCGGCCCGGATCGACTGGAACGAGACGGTTGCCAGCGCAATGAGCGTAGCCGCCAGACCGGCCAGGGCAAAC
Source organism: Larkinella soli (assembly GCF_003703975.1). GTDB lineage: Bacteria > Bacteroidota > Bacteroidia > Cytophagales > Spirosomataceae > Larkinella > Larkinella soli. The sequence continues at coordinate 92,702 of NZ_QTJY01000004.1, forward strand.
ACCCACCAGTCGAGGTCCACTTTATAGGCGAAATCCTGTAGCCATTGATTCATGAGCCACCAGGCAAGGGGAGAGGCAATGACGATGGCAACGGCCACCAGTTTCAAAAAGTCGCCGGAGAGCAGCACGGCGATGCTGGTGATGGAGGCCCCCAATACCTTCCGCACGCCGATTTCCTTCGTACGTTGCTCGGCCATAAAAGCCGCCAGCCCGAACAGGCCCATACACGCGATCAGAATGGCCAGCCCGGACGCCAGCGCGAACAGCGTCCCCGATTGCCGCTCCGATTGATACAGCCGGTTGTAATTGTCGTCGACGAAAAAGAAATCGAACGGATTCCCCGGAAACTGTCGCTTGTATAGCTGTTCCAGCTGGGCTACCTTCTCCGGCATACGGTCGCCGGTCAGCCGGACGGTATAATAGGATGCGTTGTTGGTCTGCGGGTAGAAAATAATCGGATCGATGGCCTGCCGGACCGACTGGTGGTGGTAGTCCTTCAGTACCCCGACCACCTCATAATCCCGGCCCCAGCGGATCCGCTTCCCGACGGCCTGCTGCGTCGACTCGAAGCCCAGCTGGCGGACGGCCGTCTCGTTGAGCATCACCTGCGTAACCTGGTCCCAGGGTTTGTTGCCCATGGCTTCGGTGATGTTTGAGCCGGCGGCCAGTTTCAGGCCATAGGTCGGCACGAAGCGGTGGTCGACCCCGGCAATGGCATAGCTTTTTCGCTCCTCACCCGGTTTCGGCACCGGGCGGGTGATGCCCGACGCTTTGAAATTATACCAGCGGCTCGGTACGCTGGTCGTTTTGCAGAACTCCTGTACGAAAGCCAGCTGCTCGAACTCCTGAAGGAAGGCGGTTTTACGGGTCTGAAACGTCTCGTCGATGCTCACTTCGGGAGCCTGAATTACCAGCAGCTGGTCGGTTTTTACGCCCAGGTCCTTGTTTTGCATATACTGCAACTGTCGGTACAGCACGGCCGTGGAGGCAATCAGCGCCACCGAAATACTGAACTGTACCACCACTAACGACTGCCGAAGGAAAACGCCCCGGCTCGAGCGGGCAAACACCCCTTTCAGCGTCTGCGTCGGCCGGAACGAGGAGAGTACGAAGGCCACATACATGCCCGACGCCAGCGAACTTACCACCAGCCCCGCCACCCCGACGGCCCACAGGCCTCCCTGGAACAGACCTCCCAGCGAGAGCGGTTTGCCCGTAAACTGGTTGAAGGCGTCCTGCAGGGAGGTCACCAGCAACAGGGCCAGCCCCAGACCGAACAGGTTGAGCAGGACGGATTCGCCCAGGAACTGCGCAATCAGCTGCTCACGGCCGGCGCCCACCGCTTTCCGGACGCCCACTTCCCGGGCACGTTTCAGCGAGCCGGCCGTCGAAAGGTTGATATAATTGAACCAGGCAATGGCGAGAATGAGCAGGCCGATACCGCCCAGCAGATAGACAAAGCTGAGTTTACCCGTCGTCGTAAAGGTATCGCCCAGCGAGGAGGCCAGATGAACATTTTTAAGCGGCTGAAGCCGGAGCGGCTCGCCGGCGGTTTCGGGCCGGAGTTTGTTCTTGAAGGCATTCAGTTTCTGCTCGAACGCCAGGTAGTCGGCGCCCTCGCGGAGTTGCAGGTAGGTCTGGGTGAAGCCGGATTCCAGATTGTCGAGTTTTGCCCAGTCGGCGTTGCCGTTCAGGTTGGCCGGGTTCTCCAGTGTCTTCAGCGAGAAAAGCATGTCGTACCGGAAGTCGGAATTGGCCGGCATGTCGCGGTACACGGCCGTGACCGTATACGGCTTGCGTCCGAACTGGTTGGTCAGGGTCAGCGAGAGGCCGAGCGCGGGCTTGCCGCCGAAGTATTTTCGGGCGACGGATTCCGAAATGGCGACGGTAAAAGGCTGGTTGAGCGAGTTCGCCGAGCCGGAAACCACCGGGAAGGAAAACATCTCGAAGAAGCTGCCGTCGGCCATCGTAATGGCATTCTCCCGGAAGGATTTTCCACGAACCGGGTCCCCGCTGGAGACGATCCCCACGATGACGTCGGCGGTACGGCAATAGCGGGCTACCTCCCCGAACTGCTGCCGGGTGAGCGGCCCGACGCCCGGCGGCAGAAACTCGAACGTAGCGCCTTCGCGGTTCTGCGCCAGCATCCGGTAGAGTGTCGGCAGATTTTTGTGAAACCGGTTGACGCCGTACTCGAAGCTGATGAATTCCAGGATAAACAGAAAGGTCGTGAGGCCGAGCGCCAGACCGGAGATGTTGATGAAGGTAAACGCCTTGTTTTTCCAGAGATTCCGGAAGGCGATTTTCAGGTAGTTATTGAACATAGAGCGAGTTGGTTGGGTCGGGCCGTGTTCCTGAATTGCCCCAAATCCCTTGCCAAACCCAAAAAACGTCATTTGAACCGTCCAGACCGGATCGGAACCCGAATCCTGTACGATTTCGGACAGCCGGTTGTCCGGCAGCGAACAGGAAAACTTTTTGATCCTCAGCGGGATGAGGGGCCGGTCTTCACTTCCGCCCGGCCGTAGACGGCAACCGTCCGGGTTTCAGCTCGTCCCAGGTCCAGGCCACGGTCCGGCCGGCGGTTTCTTCCCGCACTTTTTTCACCTGCTCGGGAGTCACCGTGACCCAGTTGATGTAGCCCTCGCTCATCTGCGGGAAACTGCGCATACACAGGTCGAGTCGGAGGTAGTTCAGCACGGCCGCGATCCACTCGTCGGTGTTGGTGCCCATCGGCGGCATCTGGTCGGCGTAGGTATGCCCGTCGACCGGGCCTTTCAGCCCGTGCAGCATGATCTTGATAACTTCGTTCTTATTCTCGATCAGCTTGAACTTGCTGATGAGGGGAGGGGCCACCTTCGTCGGAAGACCCTGCCCCTCAGGCCCGTGGCAGGACGCACAGAGCGAATTAAAAATGGAGGCCCCTTCCAGCATCGATCGGCGGGTCGGCTCGGCCAGGGCCATGAGTTTGTAGCCATACCGGCGGGCTTCCTCGGTTTTCTGCAGGCTCGTCCGGATGCCCGTGAGCAGTTCGTCATCCGGGTGCTGGTCCAGAATTTTCCGGCTGAGAACCCCGGCTTCCGCTGATTTCGATAAGCTCAGCGACAGCAGCAGCTGGCCGAGTACATCGCGCCCGGCATCGTTGCCGATCCGCTGCAAAGCCGCCAGCACCCCGGCATCTCCCTTTTTCAAAAACGGCTCGCTGAGCCGGACGGCAGCCTTGCGGATGGGTACCTCCGGGTCGCCGAGCGCCGTCAGCAGGGTCGGTTTATCCAGCGCATCCAGCCCTTCCAGCGTCCATAAGGCATGGAGCCGGCCCAAAAGCGTCGCCTGAGCGGAGTCCTGGCCCAGCGCCTTCTTCCGCAGGGCCGGAACGACCGACCGGTCTCCCCGGACGATCAGTTCTTTCTGGGCATTATCCCGCCACCAGCCGTTCGGATGATCGAGGTAGGCCACCAGATCGCTGACCGCGTCCTCCGGCAGGTGCGGTTTGGGGCCGCGGGCCATTCCTTCGTAGACGAGCCGGTAGATGCGGCCGCGTTTGACGTTCCGGTGCAGCCCCTTCGTCATGATCTGGTCATACAGAAAGCTGCCCGGCTGCGCCCAGGTGGATTCCTGGATGATGCCCCGGTACATATCGACGATATACAGGCAGCCGTCCGGGCCGGTGTAGGTGTTGACGGGCCGGAAATTCATATCCGTCGAGCTGATGAACTCGTCCTCCCGGTAGACGTTGGAGAGGGTAATCCGCCCGTCGGTCTCGGTGAGATTGGCCCGCCGGATGAACCGGCCCACCGGCTCGCAGGCCAGATAGTCGCCATAGAGGCTTTTCGGCAGGCGGTCGCCCCGGAACACCGACTGCCCGGATACGGATGTAAAGCCGAACATCGTACTGTCCGGGCGCAGGGTGCGGGGGCCGCCGTTCACGTCCGGCGTTTTGATGCGGGGCCAGACTTTGCCGAACTCGGCATCCGTGGCCCCCGGCAGTTCCAACTGGCCGTATACCGGGTTGATCTGAAAACCGGTAGCCGCCGTGCCCGAAGCCGCCCGGCTAAAATAAAGCCGCCCATAGTCGTCGTGCGTCAGGCCCCACTGCCCGTTGGAGCCGCTCACGAGCGTATCGACGAGGAGTTTGCCCTGCCGGTATCGGAAGCGAACCGGGTCGGTGGTGACGTAAATCCAGTTGTCGAGATTCCAGTCGAGGCCGCTGCGCTGGTGTTCGACGTTGCCGTAGGCTTTCTTCGGATTTTGATACACCACCCGTTTGTGGTCGGCGCGGCCGTCGCCGTCGGTGTCCCGGTAGGCGTATATGTTATAGGAATTGGTTTCGTTAACGTAGACCTCCCTGCCGACGCAGAGCACCATGCGGGGCGACAGAAGATGGTCGATGAAGACGGTACTCTTATCCATCTTTCCATCGTCGTCGGTGTCTTCGAGCCGCATGATCCGGCTGCGGGGTTCATCCTGGCCCTGGGCGTCGACGGTCTGCATATAGGTTTCCAGCTGGGCTACATACATCCGGCCGTGGCCGTCCCAGGCGATGGCCGAGGGTTCCGAAATCATGGGTTCGCCGGCGACCAACTCCAGGCGGTATCCTTTGGGCAGACGGAACGACCGAAGCGATTGCTCCGGCGACTGCGGAACGGTAATGGGCGTCTGACTGACGGTGTGCGGGGTGTCGAAGGGATCTTCGTCGTTAAGGAAAAAAGGCGGCCGGGCGGCCATCCCCAGCAGGAGGAGGCCGCCCAGCAACCCGAAAAGCCGGTTATTCATAACTCAGCCCATACTGCTTCAGCACGTCATCCGGGACGCCTTTCCACTCGTTGGGCGTATTGCCGACATAGCCGATGTCGGCGATGCCTATTTTACTCGTATAAAACCCGGTCATGACCAGATTGCGCATATTGGTGAAAAAGGTCTCCCCCTGTTTCATGTCGGGGGTGGCCTTACCGGGATAGGCGATCAGTTCCACCAGTTCGATCTGCTGTTCTTTGGTCAGTTGGGCGAACGGCTTGCCGTAGCGGCTTACGCATTTGTTGTTGAGCCAGCGCAGGCCACCGCGCATGGGTGTCTGCATCCGCGGCTGGTCGACCATCATGAAGTCGATGAAGGCCGAAACGCCGGCCTGCGACGCGCTGCCCGAATGGGAATCGGCCGGGATGATGATGTCGCTCAGGATCGTGACGGTCTGCAGCTCGGCCGGGGTCAGAAACTTCTGGCCCATAAGCTGGGTGTCGCGTTCGGCTTCGAATTTCTGCCGTCCCGGCAGCAGCTTGACGGCCGGTTTCGGTTCGGGGGGTTCAGGAACGGCGGCCTCAACGGGTCCGACGGCCATGCCCAGCGACGTGAGCGACAGGGCTTTGAGGGTATCTCTACGTTTCATGGGCTTATATGTTTTTCCGTTTTACCTGGTCGATCAAATATTCGGATGTGCGCATGGACGAGGCCAGAATGGTCCAGGTCACGTTTTTATCGCCCTGCGACACGAACGGAGCCGCATCGACCACAAACAGGTTCTTGACGTCGTGGGCCTGCTGGAAGGAGTTCAGCGCCGATTTCGACGGGTCGCTGCCCATCCGCACCGTGCCGACCTCATGGATGATCCGACCGGGCGCGGCCAGACCGTAATTGGTCTCCGGACCGGGTTTGTTGCCCATCGGCATCCCGCCCAGCGCATGAATGATCTCTTCGAAGGTATCCTGCATGTGCTTGGCCTGCTTGATCTCGGCGTCGGACCATTTGTAATGGAACCGCAGCGTCGGAATCCCGTATTTATCGACCGTGTTGGGGTCGATCTCGCAGTAGTTGCTTTCCAGCGGCACCGGCTCGCCCCGCCCCGACATGCTGATGTAGGCGCCGTAGAACCGCCGGACGTCGTCTTTCAAAGCGGCTCCATAGCCGCCCGCCGGTTTCATCTTGCCGTCGCGGCCCGGCACCTTGCCGTTCAGGTTCTCGATACCGGAGCCGAAGCCATAGCCGGGCATACCCATGCCGCCCCCGTACTCGATGTGGTAGCCGCGTGGGAAGTCGAGTTTGGAGTTGTCGAGCCACCAGGGCGTAAAGACGTGCATCCCGCCGACCCCGTCCTCGTTGTAGCGTTTGCGGTCCATCAGCGACGGCACGAAGCCCGAGCGGGAAGCGCCCGTGGAGTCGTTCAGGTACTTGCCGACCACCCCGCTGGAGTTGGCCAGACCGTTGGGGAAGCGGGCCGACTTAGAGTTGAGCAACAGCCGGGCGGTCTCGCAGGTGCTGGGTGCGAGCACGACGGTTTTCGCCTGTACCGATACTTCCTGTAAAGTGATGGTATCGACGTAGGAAACGCCCGTGGCCAGCCCTGTCCGGGGGTCAGTCAGGACTTCCCGCACCATGGCGTTGTTTTTCAGCGTCAGGTTGCCGGTTTTGAGTGCCGGGATACAGAGGACGGAGGAAGACGAAAAGTCGGCGTAAGCCTGACAGCCCCGGTTACACTGGCGGCAGTAGAAACAGGCTCCGCGCTCGTTATTGATGGCTTTGGTCAGGATGGAAAGCCGCGACGGTATCACCGGGATACCGATGCTCTTTCCGGCTTTCTTCAGCATCAGTTCGTGCAGACGGGGTTTCGGGGGCGGCAGAAAGATACCGTCCGGCTCATTGGGCAGGTTCTCCACTGACCCGAATACGCCGATCAGCCGATCCACCCGGTCGTAATAGGGTTTCAGATCGTCGTAGGTGATGGGCCAGTCGTCGCCGACGCCGGTCAGCGAGCCGCGCCGGAAGTCGTCCGGCCCGAACCGCATCGAAATGCGGCCCCAGTGGTTGGTGCGGCCGCCGAGCATCCGCGACCGGAACCAGAAAAACTCCGTCCCGGATTTGGCCGAGTACGGTTCGCCTTCGATGTCCCAGCCGCCCCAGGCCGCGTCGAAATCCCCGCCGGGCCGGGTGGTACTGGCTCCGCGCCGGGGCGATTCATACGGCCATTTGAGCTGGGTGATGTATTTAGGGTCGGCCGGGTCGAAATAGCCGCCGGCTTCCAGCAGCAGCACTTTGGCGCCGGCTTTGGTCAGCATATAGGCGGCCATACCGCCCCCGGCTCCGGAACCGACAACGACCGCATCGTACACGATCGGGGCTTTTTTAATGTGAAAAGGGTCCATACGGGAAGGAATAGTGGGAGAAAAAGTCGGTCGGGAAAAATTGTGCTAAAAAATAGGATAATTATACAAGGATTAAAAGAAACCGGCCGGGATAAACTACTGCCTGTTATCTTTATGCGTTCCCGGAGGCAAACCGATTCCCATCCGATGGCCTTTTTCAAACCCTTTCGATTCATTGCCGGAAACCGTGAGACGCTGCTGTACGGCGTGGCGCTGGCCGTGCTGCTGTTCGTGCTGAAGTGGCTCGAACTGCGGCTGGTGATCGTTAATCACGCCTTCGAGATTTACATCGGCGCCATTGCGGTGCTTTTCACAGGACTCGGCATCTGGCTCGCCCTTCAGCTCGCCCGACCCAGGGTGCAGACCGTCGTCGTGGAGAAAGAGGTGTATGTCGGCGAGCCGAACGAATTTGTCTTCAACGAAACCGAGTTCCGGCGGCTGGGCCTGAGCCGGAGGGAGCTGGACGTACTGCTGGGGATGGCCGAGGGCCTGAGCAACCACGAAATCGGGGAGCGGCTGTTCGTTTCCGTCAATACCGTCAAGACGCATTCTTCCAATCTGTTCAGCAAACTGGACGTCCGGAGCCGGACCCAGGCCATCGACCGGGCCAAACGGCTGCGGCTGATTCCGTAAACCGCTCACCCGATCAGGTCATCCAACTGGGTCATCCAAACGGGTGAAAAACCGCTCAGAAGACCAAAATCACCCGAAAGAATGAGTCCTGAACGACGGCCGAACGTCAATTTTACCACCGTAAAAAAACAACTGAGCAAATTCTTATGAAAAGAAATGTATTGGTTTTCGGGCTGATTTCAGGGGCCATCCTGGCTACGTTTATGGTGGTGACCACGCTGATGTGTTACAAAAACGAAAATTTTGAAGACAACGCCGTTCTCGGCTACGGAGCCATGATCCTGGCGTTTTCGTTCATTTTTGTGGCGATCAAAAACTACCGCGACCGCTACAATTCGGGCGTCATTTCGTTTGGACAGGCCTTTAAGATCGGGCTATTCGTCACGCTGATCACCTCGACGATCTACGTCCTGATCTGGCTGATCGAATTTTACCTGTTCATCCCCGACTTCATGGACAAATACACGGCCCACGTGATGAGAGAACTCAGGGAGAGCGGGGCCGGCCCGGCCGAACTGGAATCGAAAGCCGCCGAAATGGCCAATTTCGGCGAAATGTATAAGAACCCGGTGCTGGTCGTCCTGTTCACCTACGCGGAAGTGTTTCCCATCGGGCTGGTCATCTCCCTGCTCTGTGCCCTGATCCTGAAGCGAAACTCCGGCGGCCAGGCCCAGCTGACCGGCTCCTGAAACCGGTGGGGCGGTTCTACGCCGATCCGGGCGGTTTTATCCCGACAAAATATATCTTTGTGAAGCACCGGTTGCTGCCTGAGGCCGTCTTCTTTACCGGTTTCAGGCAGCAACCGGTGTCTACTGGCCCCTCGGAGCCGATCCGACCGAACCCGAATGAACGTCATCATTTCCGAAACCAGCAAAGAACTGGGCGTGGCGGCCGGCCGGGCCGCCGGGCAGCTCATCCGTGAGGCCCTCGCCGAAAAAGGCACCGCTACCATTATTCTGGCCACCGGCACCAGCCAGTTCGAAACCCTGAACCAGTTGGTCGGTGAGGAAGGCATCGACTGGTCGAAGGTGACGATGTTCCACCTCGACGAATACATCGGCCTGCCGGAAACCCATCCTGCCAGCTTCCGTAAATACCTGAAGGAACGCTTCCTGACCCGCGTGCCTGCGCTGAAAGCCGCCTTCCTGATCAACGGCGAGGCTCCGCCCGAGGAGGAAACCGCCCGGCTGGGCGCACTGATCGGGGCTGAAACGGTGGACGTGGCACTGGTCGGCATCGGTGAGAACGGACACCTGGCCTTCAACGACCCGCCGGCCGATTTTGAAACCAGAAAGCCTTATCTGGTGGTGACACTCGACGAAGCCTGTCGCCGGCAGCAGCTGGGCGAGGGGTGGTTCGAAACGCTGGAAGCCGTTCCAACGCAGGCCGTCAGTATGTCCATCCAACAGATTCTGAAGTCGAGACATATCGTCTGCTCCGTTCCTGACGAACGCAAGGCGCAGGCGGTGAAGAACTGTCTTGAACTGCCCATCGGTCCCGATTTCCCGGCCGGTATCCTGCGGGAACATCCCAGCTGCACGCTGTATCTGGACCGACCGGCGGCCGGCCTGCTGGCGGAGGGCGCCGATCGCGCCGAATTTACCCGCTGACATGGCCGGTGTACTCATCACCGGAGCAACAGGCAACGTCGGGCTGGAAGTCATCCGGGCGCTGGAGCCGCTTCCGCATTCCTACCGCGTTCTGGCGGGTGTGCGGAATGTGGAAAAGGACAAAACCGCCCTGGCCGGCTACCGCGTCACTCCCGTTCCGTTCGACTTTACCGATAAAAGAACCTATTGGCAGGCGCTCGAAGGGAGCGACCTGCTTTTTTTATTGCGGCCCCCGCAGCTTTCCGATGTGAACAAATACTTCCGGCCCCTGATCGATCAGGCCGTTCGGGCCGGGGTGAAGCACATCGTTTTCTTGTCGGTGCAGGGAGTGGAGAGCAGTTCGGTTATCCCGCACCACAAGATCGAGAAGCTGATCGTTGCAAGTAAAATTCCGTATACCTTTCTGCGGCCGGCCTACTTCATGCAGAACTTCACGACCACCCTCCGCAACGATCTGGTGCAGAACCGGCTGATATTTCTCCCCGCCGGGTCGGCCAAGTTCACATTGGTCGATGTGGAGGACATCGGAAAGGTAGCGGCCCAGGTCATTCGGAACCCCGCAGCCCATGCGAACCGGGCTTACGATCTGACCTGTTATGAAAAACTCGGCTTTCCGGAAATGGCCGACCGCCTGAGCCGCGGGCTGGGCACGACGATCCGGTATGAATCGCCCAACCTGCTGAAGTTCTTTCTCCGGAAACGGCGGGAGGGCATCGCTCCGGCCTTTATTCTGGTCATGATCCTGCTGCACTTTCTGCCCCGTTTTCAGAAAGAACCCGTCATTACCGACTGGATCGAGAAAATTACCGGCGAAAAGCCCCGCGGCTTCGATCTGTTCATTCAGGAAAACAAAGCCCGGCTGCTGTAGTGGTTTTTGGGATACCGTTGGCGGTATTTCGCTTTTCCTGTTTACTTTTGGAATGATTCCTACAACCCTATAAAAATGATGATTAAGAGAACGTTACTTGCCCTGACCGTCTCCCTGGTGGGGGGGCTGTCGGCACAGGCCCAGCGGATCGGCTCCACGCCGGAATACGTAACCGCCCTGACGTCCAACTGGAAAGGCGAGCGCCTGTCCGACGGCCGGCCCAAAGTACCGGACCTGGTGTTGGAGCGGCTGCAGAACTGCACGCTGGAGCAGATCTGGGGTTATCTCAGCAACCGGGGTTACCGCAACCAGGTCGAAAAGAACTGGATCATTCTCAAACCCGGTGAAACCATGACCGGCCGCGTCGTGACGGCGCAGTTCATGCCGACCCGCCCTGACCTCGACAGCCTCGTGCGGGCGCAGGGAAAAGCCGAAGGCCGCTCCCAGAAAGGCGGCATCAACATCTGGCCGATCGACATCCTGACCAAAGGAGATATCTACGTGGCCGACGGCTTCGGCAAGATCAAGGACGGCACGCTGATCGGCTCCAGTCTCGGCAACGCCATTTACGGCAAAACCGGCAAGGGCGTTATCTTTTACGGCTCGGTTCGGGATATGCAGGAACTGAAAGATACCAAAGGCTTCAACGCCTGGGTGAAGGGCCACGACCCGTCTTACATCAAGGACATGACGCCGACGTCCATCAACGCCCCCATCCGCGTCGGGGAGGTAACGGTGTTCCCGGGGGATGTGGTGTTTGCCAATGAGTATGGGGTGGTTTTTATTCCGTCGCATCTGGTCGAAGGGCTGGTGTCGGCTTCGGAAATGACCGCCCTGCGCGACGAATTCGAGCGGGTGCTCCTCCAGCAGGCCAAATACCCCTCCGGCGAAATCCACGGCGACTGGTCGAACAAGATCAAGGACGAATTCCGCGCCTGGCTGAGCAAATACCCCAAAAAACTGGCCATCACCCAGAAAGACGTAGAGGCTTATCTGGCGAAGTAGTGTCTGAAAAGTTGATACTATATAAACAGCGGGTGCCCCTCACAAGGGGCGCCCGCTGTTTATAAGATATTGACATGAAGTCTCGTATACTTCTTGATTCTTTTAAAGTCCGACCGATTATAAGTGTGTAGAACTTCACAGTCCAGACTTTCGGCAATGGCTGTATGAATGCAATCGTTGATGTGTTTAAAACCTACTTTTCGGCAAGTTCCAGAGCTCTTGAAAGCTGAGAGGGAATCACTGGAACGACATGGAGACTTTGGTAAAAATCAAGCTCCTGTCTAATTCGTTTATTTGGCACATGAAACCGGGCAAGCCCATACCCTACCTCCGTAATTACTAAGGTTGAAACAACGAATCTTCTGCTTTTCAACGCTTCCTGAATAAGGTCAGTCGCCTGTCTGTGTTTTAAGATTTCCTGTTCCGCAACGCAGTTAAATAAGACATCTGAATCGAAATACTCCACATTTTACAGATTTAGATCACCTACCAGAGAATTAAAATCAGGTCCCTTTGGTAACCGAATTGAAGAGAATTTCTTTTTATGCTCTAAAAATCTCCTGACCTCGTCATTTTCAGGATTTCCGGTTTTATTTTCGGATTGAACGATGATTGTTAACTCCTCATCATCCTGGAACTGTTTTCGGATGGAGTTGATCAAACGGTCGTTCATTTCCCGCGCCTTCATGTGAAAGGTCGTTTGCATAGCCTATATTTATCAAAAAACTTAAATCCGCCCAAGCTGGTTTTTGGTTATGCAAATATAGTGTTTCCAATCAGAAGGGAGATCATATTATTACCGAAAAAACCCGACTTGAAACAAGTCGGGTTTCTCATTTAAGGCCCTCGGCGCTTAGGAAGCGACCGGATTTTCCTGCGGGAAGGCCGTTGCAGTGGCGGCTTTCCGCCAGGCTTCCAGATCACGGTGGAGGGCGGTGTCTTTCACCTCCACCATATCATAGGCATCCTGGCCCAGAAACAGATGGACCGGCGGCTGGGGCGCTTCGGCCACCTGAATCAGCACCTCGGCGGCTTTTTCGGGGTCTCCCGGCTGGTTGCCGTTGATGGCGGTCTGGTGCTGGTGCTGAATGGCCCGGACCTCTTCGTATTCGGCCATCTGGCGAGCCGAAACGGTCAATGAGCCTTCCTCCAGAAATTGGGTTCGGAAATAACCGGGATAAACCACCGTGGCCCGGACGCCGAACGGCCCGGCTTCGGCCGCCAGTGATTCGGTCAGGCCGACCACGGCAAACTTGGTGGCGCAATAGCTGCCCCAGCCCGGAAAACCGGCGAAATAGCCGCCGATGGAAGCGATGTTGAAGAGGTGGCCGGACCGCCGGGTACGCAGGTGCGGCATCACGTGCCGGATGACATTGACCAGCCCGAAGACGTTGACGTCGAAGTTTTTCCGAATCTCCTCGTCCGACATTTCCTCCAGCGTGCCGACCTGCCCGTAGCCCGCGTTGTTGACCACGACGTCGATCGTGCCGAAATGCCGGAGGGTTTCCGCTACGGCGTCCCGAACGCTGCCTTCATCAACCAGATCGACCTGAAGCGGCAGAAAGCCGGACGTCGGCCCGCCGGTTTCACGGATCAGGGCTTCCCGGTTTCGGGAGGTGGCGGCTACCCGGTACCCGGCCGCCAGCAGTTTGGTAACGAGGGTCAGTCCCAGCCCTTTCGAGGCACCGGTGACCAGCCATACTTTTTTGTTTTCCATAGTCAGATTGATTAATGGGACAAAAGTAGAGGGCCGGTCGTGAGCGACAGGTGCAGAAATCAAACCGATAATTGCAAAATTCAAACAGCCTCCAGATTGCGGTAGGAGCGGGGCGTTAGCTGGACGTTCTTTTTGAAAAAATTGATGAAATGCGCGGCCTCCTCGAATCCCAGGCACCAGGCAATCTCACTGACGTTCCAGTCGGTATGCCGCAGCAGCGTCCGGGCCTCCTGCGTCACCCGTTCGGCAATGATCTGCGAGGTGGTTTTGCCGGTCGTTTCCTTCAACGCCCGGTTGAGGTGGTTGACGTGGACCGCCAGTTGGGAAGCAAAATCGGTCGGGGCGCGGAACACCACCTGCCGGCGGGGCGACTCGATCGGAAACTGCCGCTCCAGCAATTCCATAAACAGAGAGGAAATCCGCGTAGCCGCATTGGCGGCATGGTACAGGGAGGTGGCCGCCGGTTGCAGCTTCAGGGCGGTATGCACCAGTTCGAACACCAGCGTCCTCAGCACATCATACTTGTAGGCAAACTCCGAGTCGATCTCCTCCAGCATCCGTTCAAACAGGCGCCCGACGTGCCCGGCCTGGACGTCGGTCAGCAGAAAAACCGGGGTGCCGCCGGGCTGAAAGACCGGGTAGTCCTTCAGGGCACCGAACTGATCGAAAAAGGCGGACGTGAAGATGCAGAAATAGCCGGTCTGCTCCTCCTGAAGCGGTTCCCAGGCGTAAGGGATGTGGGGATTGGCAAACAGCAGACCCTGCCGGTCGATCTCGACAACCTTGTCGGCATAGTGCATCCGGTTTCGGCCGACGAGAAAGCTGATTTTAAAGAAATCCTTGCGGCTATAGGGAATCGGCCGGGCGTTACACCCCACAAAATCATCGATCCTGAATACATTGAAATGCCCGATCTCCTTTTTCAGGTTGTCGGGCATCCAGTTCAGTTTATGCTGATAGAAGTCTTCCAGCCGTTCGGTTCTCTCCATGCCGTAAAGGTACAAAAATCAAACGGAAGCCGGCACACGTCAAAACCGTTTCGGTTTGAAAAAAGAAGCCATCCGGCCCGGCCGACCTTAGTCGCTCCGGGCCGGATGGCTTCTTTTCGGATCAATATCGCTTAGTGGAAGCCCTGATGCTCCAGAAAGCGGATATCTTCTGCGCTGCGGGCATGGACACCAATCACAATGCCGCCCTCTTTGATGCCTCGTTCATAAGCCTCGGCGTGCTCTTTGGGAATACCGGAACCGACCAGCGCCCCAATCAAACCACCCGTCAGACCGCCGGCACCGGCACCCGCCAGGGCCGCTGCGACCGGACCTGCCACGACCAAGCCGAGACCCGGAATTACTAAACTGGTGCCGATGGCGGCAATGGCCGAAGCGATGGCACCGACCGTACCTCCGATGGCTGAACCGACGCCGGCTTTTTCCATGGCTTTGTTACCCAGATCCGTGTCCTCCCCGGCCTCGTGCCGGTCGGCAAAGTTTCGGTCCCGCGTGTCGTTCGACATGACCAGGTTGATATCCTTGTCGGAAAAACCATGCTGAACCAGAGAATTGTAAGCCTGTTCGGCGCTGTTGCGGTCGTTGAAAATCGCCGTCATCATCCGGTCCGACTGGCTGGTCGAGATCGTTTCTCCCGTGGTGTGTCCTGTGTAATCTGCCATATTCTATTTCACTTTAAGGTTTATAATTTTACCCTTTCTATGGAAGGGTAACATAGTATGAACCGGCCGGAGGGGGCAATGTTCAGGAGAAAGGCAGAAACAGGTATTAAAAAATCACGAAAAAAAATCTGACGGCAATAATATACGTTTAACGCAGCCGTAGGCCCCGGTTTCTTACTTCGCCAGCCGCTGATCGAGGGAGAAACGACCGGCTCCGGAAATCAGCAGCGACGCGGCCGATGTCAGCACCAGCAGATGGTATTCGAAGCCTTCACCCGGTTTGTCGCCGTCCCAGTTCATGAAAAAGCCGTGTTCCAGGTGGGAGGTCAGGATAATGCCGATGAACAGCAGTCCGACCAGGACCGATACGACCCGCGTTCCCAACCCCAGCAGCAGGAAGAAGGGCGACAGCAGTTCGATGGCGATGATGCCCAGCCCCAGCAGATAAGGCAGATGGACCGTGTCCGTAAAAAAGCCCATGGTACCTTCGAAGCCGTAGCCGCCAAACCAGCCGAACGCCTTTTGGGCGCCGTGCGGAAACAGGATGAAGGCCAGCATGATGCGGACGAGCAGGGGTGCGGTCTGGTTGTCGGTCGCTACGATCCAGCGCAGCGGAAAAGGAGGATGTTCCTCCGTGACGGTCAATGTTTTCATACAGATGTGCGTGGTTTTAAATCGGTTCGGTCGGGTTTGTCCCGCCGTTTCGGATGCAAAACTACCGTCGCTTCCCGGCCCGGGACGATGAAGTAGGTTAAGAAAAACGGTTGAAATAGTTCAAGATTCCGGCCTTCGATCCGGTATTAATGAAAAGCTAACGCTTCCTTAAGAAAATCCTGAGCGGGCCGGGATTTGGGTTTAGATAGCGCCTTTCTATGGAGGCCCCAGTGTCTTTCAGTTGGAGGGTCGCCCCGGCCGCCCTGTTCGGACAGGGGCTCATGGGCATGCTGCTCGGGCTTCCGGGCGTACTCTTCGCTTCCCCGCTCCCTGCGGTTCCGATGGTTATCGTTGAAGAACTTTATGTGAAAGACCGGCTGGAAAAAAGCCGTCGTTAAGAAAATTCTAAGTGGGTTCTAAGCCGATTTTAAAGGTCGGTATTCAAGTTTGCGACGTAGTAATTCCTTAAATCTCAACGCCTATGAAAACGATGATTCTTGCCGCAGCCCTGCTGCTGACGGCCGGCCTGGTTCAGGCCCAGAACGTAACGGTCGATGCCGACCGGAAGCTGAACGTCGATTTCAGCAAGTACAAAACCTACACCTGGGCTTCGCAGGTGGACAACCGGCTCGACCCCGGCTTTTACTTTCTAAACGACCTGACGCTGAAGAAGCGGATTCGGGACGCGGTCGGCTTTGCGCTCGACGGCCGGGGCTACAAGCTGACCCGGCAATCGCCCGACCTGCTGGTCAACTTCCGGGTTTTCGAGAAACCGACGACCATCAAAGGCTTTACGGGCTACGGAACCACTTATTTCGGCGTCGGGGAGGTGCGCGAGCCGGAAGACGTGACGACCTTCGACGTCAAGGCCGGTTCGATCATCCTGAACCTGGTCGATACTAAAACCGGGCAGGTCGTCTGGCGGGGATTGGCATCCGGCCTCACCAATGCCAACGGTTTCGACCGGGATGAGAACCGGATCAGACAGGCCGTCAACCTGATTTTTGAAAAGTATCCCTACCGCGCCGATAACCTGTAGGCGGCCGGTGAGAGAACAAAAGGCGACCCATGGGCCATGGGTCGCCTTTTATTTTTTAGTTCTCGGAAAAGAACCAAAACCGACAGTTCATTCGGCGGTACCGACAAATCAGCCGGTGAATCGGGCAGTTAGCGGGGGCTTGGGTTGAGACGGCCCGTAGCGGGAACTACTTTTGCTTCGAAACAACCACACGCCTATGAAACGTCTTCTGCCCCTGCTGGGTCTGGCTCTGCTGAGCGCCTGCGATCCCTCGGAAGTCAAATCCACCTGTTATGCCTGCGAAGTCTATACCACCGATGCCGGGACGGGCGGACGGCTGACGAAAGAATTCTGCAACAAAGCGGACATGGAGCGCTATGTCGAAGAGATGAAAGCCAAACCCGGAACGGCGCTGGTTTCGTGCCGGAACAAATAAAGCGGACTTCGGTCCGCTTTATTTGTTTACATGGCCCGCTGCCGGGCCTGAATCAAAAGCACCATCAGGCCAGGGCCTGCTCAACGGCGGCTTTCGCGTCGTGATAGGTGCTTTTGACCGAATCGGCGGCCGAGTTAACCACGTTGCGGGCCGAACGGCCGGCGGCTTTGGCTTTGCTCCGGTAACGGCGGCCGTTGAAGTCGGAGAATGCGCCGTTGCCGTTCCGGCGGCCGTTGCCGCTGCGGGAGACCAGCCATAATCCGGCGAAAGCAACGGCCGCCAGGCCAAAGGTCAGGGCGTTGGTCCGGGCCTGACTCCGGCGCTCCTGTTCGGCTTCCTCCGGCGTCTTCATCAGATTTCGGGCGCTCTGCGTCACCATCGGGTCGGGAAACAGGTGGGCGGCAGCCGCCATCACTTTGGTTTTCATTCCGGCCGCCACCTTGTCCTTACCGCTCATCAGGGCGTCATAGCCGGCTTTGGCGACCTCGGCCGGGCTCATCGAGTGGGCCTGCTGCTGGGCTACGGTATGAGTGGCGCCGGCCTTGTTGAAGAAGTCGGTATCGGTGGCGGGCGGCATCAGCACCGTCACCGTCACATCGGTGTCCTTCAGTTCATTGCGCAGCGCTTCCGAGAACGAATAGACAAACGCCTTGGTCGCCCCATAAACGGCCATCAGGGGATTGGGCATCACGGAGGCAATCGACCCCAGCATGAGAATTCTGCCCTCGTTGCGCTGCACCATGTCTTTCAGGTACAGCTTCGTCAGGCTGACCAGCGAGCCGATGTTGAGCTGGATGATGCTCAATTCCTTCTGCAGGTCGGACTCGGTCGCGAACAGGCCGTACTCTCCGACACCCGCGTTATTGACCAGCACGTCGACGGTCAGGCCCTGCCGGGCGGTTTCCTGATAAATTTCTTCGGGGGCTTTGGGGTCGGTCAGGTCTTTGCAGATTACCGTGGTCCGGATGCCGAACTCCTGTTCAAACTCCCGGGCCACCTGTTGCAGGCCTTCTTCATTCCGGGCGACCATAACCAAATGGCAGCCGTCCTGAGCAAACAGTCTGGCGAGTTCCCGGCCGATGCCGCTGGTGGCACCCGTGACCAGAACCGTTTGGGCGGATTGATTTTTCATGCTGAAACGAAATGTTTTGTTCTTCTCAGCTAACCGTGAATTTGCCAAAGGGTTACGTTTTATTATTTGCGACCGCCTTATTTCCGTCCTTCCGCTCTCCGGGAAACCGGCGCTCCCCGGCACCGGGACGAGCCGCAGGCTAAGTCCGGCAACCCTTTTCTTTCTTTCTCGTTTTAAGCATACCGGTCCGGGCCGTTTCTGGTGCCGACGGCCGGAAAGTTTTTGTAAAACGCTTACCAATAAACGCATAAGGCCATGCCAAGAGGAGATAAGTCGGCTTATACGGACAAGCAGAAGCGCCAGGCCGAACACATCGAGGAGAGTTACGAAGAACGGGGCCTACCCGAGGAAGAAGCTGAACGCCGGGCCTGGGCCACGGTCAACAAAACGTCGGGAGGTGGTAAAAAAAGCGGGTCCGGCCGTGGCCGCTCCGAAAACCGGGAGCCGGCGCACCGGGGCGGCAAGAAGGGGGGAGAGGCTTCGGCCTCCCGCACGCCCGAAGAACGGTCGGCTTCGGCGAAGAAAGCCGCGGCTACCCGGAAAAAAAATGCCGAAAGCAAGAAGTAACGCCCTTCCGGAAAGCGGTAACCAACCGCCCGGAAAACCGGCAAGCCCGACCGCAAGGCCGGGCTTTTTGGCTTGGCGTCAAATTCTAATACCGCTCCTGCGTTGCTGGGCACTTCTTATATTCAAAATTTTACATTTCCGTAAAATCCGGATTGGGCCGATTTGGGGTATATACCCAAAATGGGTCATATGGCAAGAAAAACCTTTTATGTGATCATTCGTCAGGATGATCGGGAAGGCGGTGTGTTATACCTGGAGGGAGTCAAAGCAGCGCAGGAGTGGGTGACGACGGACCGGATGCAGGCAGCGCGGTTCTCCACGGAACGGGAAGCCAGAATTTATCTCAGAAAAATAATTTCCCGCAAGCCGTACCAGATTCAGAAGGTACAGCTGTAAGGCGCACCGAACCCGTCGGCTTTTCCGGGAGTCTCGTGTTACAGTCTCTGGGGCCAAATTGTTCAGGGCCGGCAACAGCCTTTTCCAGGCTGTTGCCGGCCCTGAACAATTTGCGATGTGCCGGTGGCCGGGAGCGGCTACACCAGTGCTTTCCGGGCTTCGCGGTCGGGGTCGTTGACCAGCATCGAAGTGTCGTCCAGCACCATCGTTTCGCCGTTCTTAACAGAATATGGTTTCCAGTTCGGCAGGCCGCCCCCGTTCGGATTGCCGGTTTTCACGAAATTGAGGAACGACTTCGCCATCTTTTCCGACAAGGCCCGGGGCCGTTTCCCGCCCCCGGTATGGGTCAGCATGAGGTCGGTATTGTAGAACCAGAAGCAAATGTCGTCACAGTGGAAGGCCCGCATCCGGTTGTCGAACAGGGGCGGCTGCCAGCCGAACCAGGCCACATAGACGGGCGCTTTCCGCTGGTTGGCCTTTGCGTCGGCCGCGGCCACGGCATTTTTCCGGTTGGACATGATCAACGCCCAGATTTCGATCGGACGGGCTTTCGGGAAGTTTTTCACATAAGCCTCTACAATCTCGCCGGACTTGTCGCCGAAGCGGGGTTTGAGCTTCTCCTTTACCTCAGTCAGGGAAATCTTTTCCAGGGCGGCATCCGTCCGGCTGGGACTGAACTCGTGGAAAGTGGAGCAGATTATCATGGGAATATCGGCCGAAAAGTGGCTTGCATCGGTAAAAAATAGGCCTTCCTTCAGCGTCGCGCCATCGGCAACGGGTGAATAACCGCCCCGCGTGAGGTTGAGCCGTTTGGCTTCATCCGCCGTCTTCTCGACCGCCCGGTTGGCAATGTCGATGTACTCCCGCCAGGGGATTTGCTGCAGTTTTTCAATCTCGCCGGGTTTCAGGCCCGCTTCCTCCATTACCTTCAGGCCCAGTTTTTCGGCATATTCCTTATTGACCCCGCTCAGCGAGCTGCCGCTCAAGGCCACCGCCTTGTGGAACAGCCCTTTCGCCGAGGGCATATTCATGAGCGTAGTCACTTTGGCGCCACCGCCCGATTGCCCGATGATGGTCACGTTATTCGGATCACCGCCGAAGTTGGCGATGTTGTTTCTGACCCATTCGAGGGCCGCCACCATGTCCAGATTGCCGACATTCCCGGAAGCCGGATGCCCGCCGGCGGCTTTCAGATGGGTGTAACCGAGCGGTCCGAGCCGGTGATTGAGCGAACAGAAGACGATGTTGCCCAGCCGGGACAGGTTTTCACCGTGATAGCCGTCCTGCTCGATGCCGTTTCCGTTGGTAAAGCCGCCCCCGTGCAGCCAGACCACGACCGGGCGTTTTTGCGAATCGAGGGCGGGCGTCCAGACGTTCAGTTTCAGACAGTCTTCCGAAACGTCGTCATAATTCCAGTGATCGACGAAAGAGGCATACGGGTTCGCATACCGCTTCTCCATGATCTGTGGGGCCGAATTACCCCACCAGAGGGCCGGCCGGACATCGGACCAGGGCGTCGGTTTCTGCGGGGGCATGAACCGGTTCTTACCCGAGGTATCGGCCCCATAGGGGATGCCTAAAAACTGATGGATGCCCCGAAGCACAAACCCCCTGACTTTCCCGTATTCCGTGTTGGCCACTGCAATGTTGTCGCCCACAAACAAAACCTGCTCGTCGGCGGCCGGCTTGACGACTTTCGGCGGTTTTGAACCGGAAGCGATAGTTTCGTGAGCCAGGCTTATCCCGGCCATGCTCACGCCGAGGGATTGTAAAAAATTCCGTCTTGAAGGTATCATCCTACCATTTAAGTTAAGGGTTGAAGAAAAGAGCATTCCGGGCTACCGGCGGAAAGCGTCCGCCTTTCCGCCGGTCTGAGACGGAAAGTGCAACAATTTATCGAAAAAGTACTTACCGATTAGCACCACTGCCAAGGAAATCGCTCAGCGAACCGACGGCCGGTTACTCCGTTGCACCTCCGTGGGTGAAGGGCTGCCGGCCGGTGAAGCGGTGGCTCTTTCATAATCATCCAGGCATTTGTCCAGCGGTTTGCCCTGGATATGAATACAATCGCAGAATTGACGGCAGGCCTCCGGATTCTTACTATTGCTGCACTGGCTATTACAGTCCGACAGGGTATTACGGGGCATTATGGAGTAGACGTTGGTAAGAACCAGTACAAGAAGAATGATGGTGGTGGTCACCCCCGCAAAAAAAGCAACCGGAAACTTCTTGTCCGGGACTGGCGGCTTTGAAGTGGTCTCCGCAACGGGAGCCTGGTGGAAGGGAAGAATGTATTTCAGCTTGTCGTAATCCCAGCAGAGGAGGTAGAGATTCGCCAGGACCATCAGGGGCGAAGAAAGGAGGGAGCCTTCAAAACGCACGGACAGCGACAGGAGGCAGATATTCAGGATGATCGGGAAGTAGAGAACCGCCCCCAGCGTTGCCGTAGGGGGAATAAGCAGAAGGACGGCCGACATCATCTGCAGGACGCCGATGAATGTATAATAATAGCCGGTATGAAACAGGGCTTCAAGATAATGGCCCATGGGGTGGTTGACGGACAGTGAAGTAAACCGCTCCCCCAGGATCTTCACGAAACCCGACGGTAAAAACCCGGCCGCCAGCGCTACCCGGTTAAAGCGGGCAAAATAACGCAGCCACCGGTTTTGTTTTGCCCGGAAATGCAGCCGGTCGAGGGTGGCGACCAGATCGATCATATTTCAGTAATCATTCCTTTTGGGACACGATGCTTTCCTGCCGTTGGGCCGACGCGGTTCGGCCCTTACCGGAACCCGAAGAACAGCGGGAATAAAAAGGCGACCACTCCGCTCCAGAGGCTGTATACCGGCAGGAAAAAGGCCATCGACCGGCCTACCAGCGCGAGGTCGCTTTTCCGGGTCAGCGCGCTCAGAAGCCGCATGCTCATATAGATCAGGTGGCTCAGCATCAGCACGTTGGCGCCCAGCACCGCGGCCCGGTTGGGAGTCAGCCCCCATTCCGTAATCCTGAACAGGACGGCGGACAGGGCAATCCCGTTCACCAGTAAGGTCACCAGCGACAGCAGGAAAAGGATGAGAATCTGCGCCGAATTTTTGCCGGCCGGGGAAGTGTTTTCGGCCAGGGAGAAGAAGATCAGGGCCATGACACCGACCAGCAGGGCATTGAAGAGCAGGAGAAATTCGCGGTCATGATACGGGTCCTTTCCCGAGAAAAGGGTAGCGACCAGATAGACCACCAGCACCACCAGCGCCACCGGGCTGAACAGATTCGCAATGACCGGCGACACTTTACTGACCAGGGTCGGCTGGACCTGAATGAGAAACGTTCCGACGATGGGGACGGCGGCCAGCCCGCATACCACCACATTATTGAAATAGAAGTCCTGAATGTGCCACCCGATCAGCTCGAACAGGCCGATGGTCAGCCCTGTCGTGAGGCCGCCGGCGATAAGAAGGAGGGCGGTCATGACGGCCAGCTCACCGTTGTAGCGCAGAAAACCCAGCCAGTTCACCCTGGCTTTCAGATTCCCTCCCCCAAACGTGAAGCCCAGCAGAGACCACAGCCATAGAGGCAGATGAATACAGGACAGGATCAGCGTATCGCCGGGTTTGCCCTGGGGTAACGAGTTGATAAACCCGACGGCGACCAGGATGAAGACCGACAGCCAGGCAACGGTTTTCTTCGGAATCTGATTTTTCCAGCCGAAGTAGGCGATCAGAATGGGAAAAACGATGAAGCCGACGTTTCGCGTATAAAAAAACTCCTTGTTCAGAGAGAGCAGTTCCGGCAGTTTAGCCAGAAAGGCGGCCAGCAGCGACGCGGCCACGACAAAAACCCGCTCCCGGGGCGTGCCCCAGAACAGGTCTTCCTGACCGAAGTTGAGCCGCTCGTTCCATCCTTCGGCCAGCGGGTTGTTTCGCAGCTGGGGATACAGGTCGTTGAAGGCCGTTCTGAAGGTCGGCCGGTTGCCCCGGTACAGCTTTTCCAGTTGCCGGGGGTTGTCCATGTTTAACAGGATCTCGTCGCGCATATTGAGCATTGAAATGTCTGAAAGTACTTTGTGTTTCAAAGTTAGAAATGTTTTCAATTGTGCAACCGATACAAGCTAAAAAATTTTGGAATATGATCAGGCGGACGACTGGGTTAATCCGGAGTGATTTCGAACAAAGCGGACGACCGCCGTATTGCTTCCTTGGGTAAACTGTTAAATTTAACTCCGCTTACGGGATTCCGGATCTTGATTGCAATGCGGAGCAGAAAAAACCATCAGGAAAAACTCGTCCTTATTCTCAGCTTTCCGGTTCAGCAAAGAGGACGGTATGGTCTTTTGTGCTTGTTTCGCGGCTTTATTGCGCTGGCTTTTATCCTGAACGGTCCTGCTTTACGGGGTCAAAGCGAACCGATCCCCGGCAATCCGGAATACCGGATTACCCGGCGGATGCTTTCCATCGAGAACGGGCTGGCTTCTCACGAGGTGTTTTGCGGGGTGCAGGATCGTGCAGGGTTTTTGTGGTTCGGCACCCGCAACGGCCTGAACCGATATGATGGGAAACAGTGCATGCTTTTTACCCGGCAACGGCATAAACTACAGGATAACAAGGTGGTGCAGTTGGCGAAGGACGACGCCAATCACCTGTTTATACAATACGGCAGCACGGGGTTCCAGCTCACCACCAACGGAAAAGTGGATGTGATGGATGCCACGACGCACGAAATAAAAACACTCACGGCGGCTTTTCCGAACCTGCCGTTTAAAGAGCAGGATGTTTACTGGATCGCCAATGATGGGACGGAGGAAGTCAGTTTTTTAACGTCCTTTCCGTTCCGGTACTGGAGATATTCGGCCGGAAAGGGGTTTCGCCTTCGCTATGAAATGAAGGGCTGGACGCCGTTGGATACGGTGATGAATCACCGCGTGACGGGCCCCGTCTGTACCTTCGGTAACGGCAAGGCATTACTGAAAATAACCAATCAGGCTCCGCAGTACCTGATCACCGCCGATACGGTTTCTGCCTTCACTCAAAAGGATGTCTTGCGGTCGTTACCCATCGGGTTTACCCGGGATAACCACCTGCTGATCACCTACAATACCAAAATGGACGCGGATCATTTTGCGGTTGGAAGGGTTACCCGAAACGGCCGGCCTGAAACCGTTACCGATCTCCGGAAATATAACGTGGACGCAGTAAAAGGCCGCTACTGGTACCAGATTGTAACCTCTACGCATGGTCTTGCTTCCGTTTTGTACATCAGTACGGATGCGCTATACCTGTGGAATGAAAATTCGTTCCTGACAGTGCTTTCCCGACCAGATCTGAAGGGGTTCGAGAATCTGTTTATTTACAAACTTTTTCCGGACAATCTGGGCAACCTCTGGCTTTGTACTTCGCTCGGGGTGTTTCAGCTGACCGTCGAAAGGAATCGGTTTGAACCCTATTTCTCTTCGAACCGGCAAACGATTCAGCCCAATAGTCAGGCCCGGGGAATCTATGCGGAAACATCCGGCCCGGTTGTCGCCAACCTATGGAGCCATACGTTCAGCCGGCAGGGCAAAACCATGCAGGCCGTCGCCGATGAGGAGATCAAGTATGCGGTTGTCAAACACCGGTCGGCGTTGTACGTCGGTGGTAACAATCTGTTTCGGTATGACGAAATAAAAAATACCATCACCAAACAGCCGGGCGGGCAGGGTTCTGAAATATGGTCGATGTTTTCGCTGAATGACAGCCTGTTGCTTCTGGGCAGAACCACCGGTCTTTCCCTCTTTCACTCCGGTACCGGTCAGTTTGCCCCCATTTCCATTGCGACACCCAATACGCCCGGGCCTAAATTTGTGTACCGTTTTTTCAAGGATCGAACCGGCATCGTCTGGGCGGTGGCCGAGAACGGGCTGTATAAACTGGTCGCCGGCCGGTACCCGACTTCCGGCCATTCCAGGTGGTCGGTGGTGAAAGTGCAGTCCGCTTTTCTGAACGGGCTGAATTTGCTGGATGCCTGTCAGGATACCAACGGGGTTTTCTGGCTGGCGACCAATGGCGAAGGACTCTACCGTTGGGACCCCAAAACCGGCTTGTCCCGGCAATTCAATATCCCGGAGGGCTTTCCTTCCGATGTTTTGTACCGGATTGAACCCGACGAATTCGACCATCTCTGGATCAGTTCCGATTACGGCCTGATTCGCTTTCACCGGAGAACGTTTCAGGTGAACACGTACACCACCGTCGACGGCATTTCGCACAATGAGTTCAACCGGACTTCGTCCTTCAAAGGCCCGGATGGCCGGCTGTTTTTCGGCGGAATCGACGGGGTAAATGCCTTTTATCCCCGCGACTTCGAGGCCGACACCAACACGCTTCAGGTGCCGTTGAGCATCATTGCCTTTAACCAGTTCGTCGGTTCTCAAAACCGGCTGGTCAACAAAACGGCGGAGCTGCTCACCACCTCCCGGATTACGCTGACGCCCGACGATAAATTCTTTACGCTTGAGTTTCAATTGCTGGATTTTACCAATGAGGAAGGGCATCGGTACGCCTATCAAATCGAAGGCGTCGATAAAGACTGGATTTATATCGGCGAAAATTCCATTCGTATCAGCGGCCTGCCATACGGAACCTTTACGCTGCGTATCAAAGGCCAGAACGGGCGGGGTGGATGGAGTAAACGTGAAATACGTTTACCGGTAACCGTTTTAAAGCCTTTTTATATTCAATGGTGGTTCATTACGCTAACCGCCCTGCTGTTTCTTCTAACCGTTTACTTCATCGTACGTTTCAGAATCAGACAGTTAGCCGCCGATAAACGCAAACTGGAGCAGACGGTCAGCGAGCGGACGGCCCAGTTGAAACAATCCCTCTCGGAGCAGTCGGTACTGCTGCTGGAAAAGGATGTACTAATGAAGGAAATTCACCACCGGGTCAAGAATAACCTACAGGTTATTTCGAGCCTGCTGGAGCTGCAAAGCAAGGGATTAAGTGATGAAAAGGCCCGGGATGCCTTGCGGGAGGGCCAGAATCGGGTGCGAAGCATCGCGCTGATTCACCAGAATCTGTATCAGTTTGAAAACCTCAGTACGATCGATCTGAAACGGTTTGTCGGCGACCTGTGCCGACAGGTGCAGAGCGTATTTCAAAGACAACATACGGTAGCCGTCCGGATTACCGTACCGGAGTTGCCTCTGGATATTGATTCGGCCGTTCCGCTGGGATTGATTCTGAACGAATTACTGTCCAACTCCTTCAAGTATGCTTTTGCCGATAGGACCGGCGGTGAAATAAGGCTGGAAATACGCGCCCTGACCAACGGGACCTTCCAATTGATGTATTCCGATAACGGACCGGGTCTGCCGGCCGATTTTGATCCGGTCAGGGCCACAACGCTCGGTCTGCAACTGGTCAACGACCTGAGCCGGCAAATTGGAGGCCGTGTGCAGTATGCCACCCGGAACGGGGCGGTCTTCACCATTCCGTTTACGAATCGAGAAACGCGCAAAAACGAAGATTAAAACTCATGGCTGTTCTGAAAATAGGGATCGTAGAAGATGAACTGGTAATTGCCCGAACCATTTCGCATACCCTCGAAGAATTAGGCTACTCGCCCTGCGGCCCGGCCATCAACTATACCGAAGCGCTGGAATTGCTCGAACTTGACAAACCGGATTTACTCCTGCTCGACATCCAGTTAGCAGGCCGCAAAGACGGCATCGACGTTGCCCGGAAGCTGAACCAGGTTCACCCGATACCGTTTATCTTTTTAACCGCCAACAGCGATCCCGAAACCATCGACCGGGCTAAAACGGTAAAACCGCATGCATACATCGTCAAGCCTTTTACCAAAGAGGAGCTGTATGCCGCCATCGAAATTGCGTTCAGTAATTTCACGGAAAGGCGGATGAAGGGGATACCGGCACCGGGAGTATCCCCTCCCGCAAGAAGTTTTGTGTTTGTGAAGGAGGGATACGTCTTCCGAAAAGTATTTTTCAATGAGTTGCTCTTTCTGGAAAGCGACGCCAATTATGTGACCCTGCATCTGAAGTCGCATCGGAAAATCATGGTGCGTTCCACCATCCAGGATTTTATGGAGCAGCTGGACCCCGCTCTGTTCCTTCGCATCCACCGTAGTTATTCCGTCAACCTAAGCCTTATCGACGATATCTTCCCGACGGAGATTGCCGTACAGGGTTCGAAAATTCCCATTGGTAAATCCTACCGGGAAGATCTTCATAAAGCACTTGGCATTAAGGATTCCTGATTGAATCCCGTCATTCAAGGAAGAGAAATGCGGGCCGGCCGGCGGGGCCATGCCGTCAACCGTCGATTCCTCCCCAAGTTCCCGTCATCCGTCCCTTCCTGGTTACATTCGTCCCTTTTTTTTGACAGGGCCGGTAAACCGATCCACTTTTGGTTCCGGTATGGGCTTGCTGGATCTGGATAAAATCATCATTAAACGGACGATTCTGGGCATCCGGTGCTCCGCCTGCGGTGGCAATCTGGCAGCGACGACCACAAAATCAATGCGTGCACGGCTGATCCGATGGCTGTCACTGGGGTCCGTGAAGCCCAAAAATTACGAATGCGAACAGTGTCGGAAACGCTACCTGCTGCTCTAAGTGAAACAGTGCCTGCTCATTCAAAAACCTCTAACCAATAACCATTATGAGTCTCAGATTAGGCGACATCGCTCCCGATTTTCAGGCGGAAACGACCCAGGGTACCCTCCGGTTTCATGACTGGATGGGCGACGGCTGGGCCATTTTGTTCTCTCACCCTAAAGACTTTACGCCGGTATGTACCACCGAACTGGGGTATATGGCCCGCCTGGCCTCCGAGTTTGAAAAGCGGAACTGCAAGGTAATCGGGCTCAGCGTCGATCCGGTCGAGAACCACCTGAAGTGGAAAGTCGATATTGAGGAAACGCAAAATTACCCGGTCAATTACCCGATGATCGGAGATTCCGACCTGGCGGTGGCTAAGCTGTACGACATGCTTCCGGCCGATGAGCCGGGTACCTCGGAAGGCCGGACAGCGGCCACCAATCACACCGTCCGGACGGTTTTTGTGGTCGGCCCCGACAAAAAAATCAAGTTACACCTTACGTATCCGATGACCACCGGCCGCAACTTTAACGAAATCCTGCGGGTCCTGGATTCAATGCAGCTGACGGCGGCCCACAAAGTGGCGACGCCGGTCAACTGGGAGGACGGTGACGATGTCATTATCGTTCCGGCGGTTTCAGATGCGGAAGCCAGAGAGAAGTACCCGAACGGCTGGAAAACCGTAAAACCGTATCTACGGATGGTGCCGCAGCCGGGTAATTGATCTGATCTCATGAAATTACGTGTATTGGTATTGGGAGCAGGCTTCGGTGGCCTGGAACTCACCACGATTCTCTCGGAAGCCCTTGGCGACCAGCTCGACCTTACCCTGATCGACCAGAACGATTCGTTTTATTTCGGCTTTTCGAAGCTGGATGTGATGTTCGGCCGGAAGCGGCCCGATGCGGTCAGGATTCCGTACCGGCATCTGGTTAAACCGGGGGTGCGATTTCTCCAGGAAACGATCACGGCGATCGATCCGGTCGCCAAAAAGGTCACGACCCGGAACGCTTCCTTCACGGCGGACGTGCTGGTGGTAGCGCTGGGGGCAGACTACGACCTGGCCGCCACACCAGGTCTGCTGGAGGGGGGCAATGAATACTACTCCTTTGAAGGCGCTGAAAAATTACGGGAGGTGCTTCCCGGCTTTTCGAAAGGCGATGTCATCGTCGGCGTATGTGGGGCACCGTTCAAATGCCCTCCGGCACCCAGCGAAGCGGCTCTGATGGTGCATGATTACCTCACCACACGGGGTGTGCGGGACGCCTGTACCATCAGCCTGGTCATGCCCTTCGGCTCCCCGATTCCGCCCTCGCCCGATACCTCGAAAGCATTGCTCAGGGCTTTTGAAGAACGGAATATCCGGTTTGTTCCCCAACGAAAGGTGCGTTTGCTGGATGCCGCCCGGAAAATGGTGACGCTGGATGATGCCACGGAGATGCCGTATGATTTATTCCTCGGTATTCCCAAGCATGTGGTCCCGGAGGTTGTCCTGCAAAGCGGGCTGGCAGTCGACGGGTGGATTCCGGTGGATAGAACGGACCTGCAAACCCGCTATCCTGGTGTATATGCCATCGGGGACGTAACCAGTGTCGGTACGCCAAAAGCCGGGGTCTTTGCAGAAGGGGCCGCCAAAATTGCGGCAGCGTCCATCATCGCAGCCTTGAAAGGCAATAAAAATCCGTTCGCCTATACGGGGGCCGGTTCGTGCTACATCGAATTTGGCGAGGGTAAGGTAGGGCGGGTGGATGTTGATTTTTTCTCCGGCCCCAAACCGCAGGGGATTCATCACGAACCCTCAGAAATGCTGGTAGCCGATAAGGACTATTTTGGATCAAGCCGGAAAGCCCGCTGGTTCGGGGCCTAACCCCGGCCGCACTGCAATGATCGTTCACCGACAACCTCTCAAACCATGCCGACGTATCTGGTTGAAATCCCGCACTCTGAAAAGGTTTCAGAATGTAAAAAAGTGATCAGCGTTTTTCTGACCTCCGGTTCGCACGTGATTTCCCAGGCGCACTGGGGTTGCAAAGACGGGGTTCATAAATTGTGGTTTATTTACGATTTTGAGAATAAGGAAAGTGCACTTCGGGCCATTCCGCCCCTCCTGCGTCCTCAGGCCCAGATCATCGAGCTGGTGAAGTTCAGGGTAGAAGACGTCATGCAGTATACACAAGACGACTAAGGCGGTATGGCCGGCTTTGCCCTGAAAAGCCGGCGGAATGCCGAACGGGCACAATCAAATGACATACGACACAAAAGCAAAAGCCATAACCCACTGAAATCAGTTTGTTATGGCTTTTAGTCGTGCCGAAGGCGAGACTCGAACTCGCATGGGCTCACACCCACACGCCCCTGAAACGTGCGTGTCTACCAATTTCACCACTTCGGCATTCGCTTCCCGTGAATTGGGACTGCAAAGATGTGGCATTTCAGCAAATCATGCAAGATGACGCCCCTTTTTTCTGAAGAAAATTTTCGGTTTTCCTTAACTCCCTGACCGCCGGGCCATAAGGGCCGGGCGTTACAGCGCTACCGATTCATACAGCGACGGGATGTAGACATTCCGGAATCCGGCCGACTGAAGATTGTGCCGGAATACCACCTGCCGGTCGTATTCGCCGTGCACCAGATAGACCTGTTTTACCTGCGCCGGGTTCTGGCACGACAGAAAATCGAGCATCTCGGCGTAGTCGCCGTGAGCGCTGAACGAGTCCATCACCTCTACCTCCGCCCGGACGGTATACGTCTCCCCGAAAATCTTCACCTCCCGGTCGCCCCGCTTCAACGCCCCGCCCAGCGTCTCCGGGCCGCAGTAACCGACCAGCAAAATCGTATTCCGGGCATCTTCGACAGTATTCCTGATGTGGTGCTTGATACGCCCGGCTTCGGCCATACCCGAGGCTGAAATGATAATGCAGGGCTCCTGACGCTCGTTGATGGCTTTGGAATCCTCGACATCCGAAATGTAATGCAGGTTACTGAAAGCGAAGGCATCCCCGTCTTTTTCGATGTAGGCGCGCAGCTCCGGGTTGAAACATTCGTCGTGTTTCTTCATTACCTGCGTAGCTTTGACCGCCAGCGGGCTGTCGATAAACACATCGATGCGCGGTAGTTTTCCGTCGCTTTCCAGCTGATCGAGGGCATAAATCAGCTCCTGTGTCCGGTCGACGGCGAAAGCCGGGATAATCAGCTTGCCCTGCCGCACGACGCAGGTTTCGTGAACGATCCGGAGCAGGTGCTTCCGCATATCCGGTTCGGGTTCATGAAGCTTGTCGCCGTAGGTCGATTCGCAGATGATATAGTCGGCCTGCGGAAACGGCTCCGGCATTTTCAGTATCTTGTCGTGCGGACGGCCGATGTCGCCACTGAAGAACAGCCGTACCTCGCGGCTGTCCTCCTGAACGGTCAGGCTGACGGCCGCGCTGCCCAGGATGTGGGCCGTATCGGTGAACAGAACGCTCACCTCGTCCTGGTTGAGCCGGAAGGTCTGTCCGTAATCGACGGTTTTCATCTGGCTGAGGGCCTGTTCGACGTCGGCGGCTTCATACAGCATTTCGAGCACGGGGCGGCCCTGGCGCTCCCGCCGGTCGTTGATTCGTTTGAGGTCCTTTTCCTGGATGTAGGCGCTGTCGAGGAGCATGATCCGGCAGAGGTCGGCGGTGGCCGGGGTGCAGTAGATCGGGCCGGTGAACCCCTTCCGCACCAGCCGCGGAATCAATCCGGCATGATCGATATGGGCGTGGGAGAGGATCAGATAATCGACTTCCGACGGTTTGAAATGAAATTTCTGGTTTAATTCATCCGTGTTGATACCCTGAAAAAGGCCGCAGTCGAGAAGAATTCGGGTACCGCGCTGGGTCGTGATCAGGTGTTTGCTGCCCGTCACGGTGCGGGCGGCCCCAAAAAACTGAAGTTTCATCGTCTTAAATTAGAGTCCGGGAAAGGTAAGGGACTGCATATTGGAAAAATTACTTCATATCGCCAAACGGATCGGCCGGCGCCGGTGGGTCAGCGTACCGGCCGGTCTGGTCCTCCTCTTCATTACCCTGAACCTTCTCTTTCCCTTTCACGTCCAGCCCCGGTATTCCACCATCCTGACGGCGGCCGACGGCACGATCCTGCACGCTTTCCTGAACGACCGGGACCGCTGGCGCATGGTGACCGAACTGGACGAGATCACGCCGGTGCTGCGGAAAACCATTCTGCGGAAAGAGGACCGTTATTTTTATTTCCATCCCGGCTTCAATCCGCTGGCGATGGCCCGGGCGGCTTTCCGAAACCTGACCACCGGCCGCCGGACCTCCGGCGCGTCGACGATCACGATGCAGGTGGTCCGGCTGCTCGAACCCCGGGAACGCACCTACGGCAGCAAGCTGATCGAGTTGTTCCGGGCGGTTCAGCTGGAGTTATTCTATTCCAAGGACGAAATCCTTCAGTTGTATGTCAACCTGATCCCGTACGGCGGGAACGTGGAGGGCATCAAGTCGGCCTCGCTGCTCTTTTTCGGTAAACCGCCCCAGCTGCTCAGTCTGGCGGAAGTGACAACGCTGACCATCATTCCCAACCGGCCGTCGAGTCTGCGGCTGGGGAGCAACAACGCCCGGATCGTACAGGAGCGAAACCGCTGGCTGAAACGCTTTGGTCAGGCCGGCCTGTTTACGGCTTCCGAGGTCGCCGACGCCCTTACCGAACCGCTGAACGCCCACCGGCGGGCGGCGCCCCGACTGGCTCCGCACCTGGCCCTTCGGCTGAAAAGCCAGTATCCCGACCAGCCGGTCATTCATACCGCCCTGCGGCCGGGCCGGCAGGCGCAGGTGGAGCGGCTGGTTGCCAATTATGTCGGCCGTATCCGGAGCCTGAACATCCACAACGCGGCCGTGCTGGTGGTGAACAACCAGACCATGCAGGTGGAGGCCTACGTCGGCTCGGCGGATTTCAACGATGCCGCCGACGGCGGACAGGTCGACGGGGTGCGGGCGGTTCGTTCGCCGGGCAGCACGCTGAAACCGCTGCTCTACGCCCTCGCCTTCGACAAGGGTCTGCTGACGCCCAAAACCGTCCTGAACGACGTGCCGACCAACTTTTCCGGCTATGAACCTGAAAACTATGACCGCCAGTTCAACGGCCCCGTCACCGTCGAAGCCGCGCTGGCCAATTCCCTGAATGTTCCGGCGGTGAAAGTGCTCCAGCAGATCGGCACCCCGGCTTTGGTGGACCTGCTGAAAAAGGCGGAGTTCGAAACCGTGAAGAAGCAGTCGAAAGTCCTCGGCCTGTCGATGATTCTGGGCGGCTGCGGGGTGACGCTCGAAGAACTGACCCGTCTCTTTGCGGCTTTTGCCAACGAAGGGCGGCTGCAGCCGCTGCTGTACCACCCCCCGGCCCCCTCCTTGGCAAGGAGGGGGAGTGCTCCGCCACTTCCACGTACCGCAGAGCCACCCCCTCCTTATCAAGGAGGGGGCCGGGGGGTGGTTTCTCCCGAAGCCGCCTTTCTGATTACCAATACGCTGACCCAAATCACCCGCCCGGACCTGCCCAATAACTTCGACAACAGCTACCATCTGCCCCGGATCGCCTGGAAAACCGGCACGTCCTACGGCCGGCGGGACGCCTGGAGCATCGGGTATAACCGGCATTACACGATCGGGGTTTGGGTCGGCAACTTTTCCGGGGAGGGCGTACCGGAGCTGAGCGGGGCCAATATCGCTACACCCCTGCTGTTCAGCATTTTCAATGCCGTCGACTACAACTCACCAAAGGGCTGGTTCCGGGCGCCGAAAGGGCTGACGATGCGGCAGGTCTGCGCCGGTACGGGCGACGTTCCGGGTGATTTTTGTGAACACACGATCGTCGATTACGCCATCGGCGGCATTTCGCCCTACCGGCGGTGCAGCCACCGGAAAGCCGTCTGGACGGATGCCGCCGGGGCGGTTTCCTACTGCGCCCACTGTTTGCCCGACAGCGGGGCCGTCCGCCGGTTTTACCCCAATCTGGCGCCTGAACTGATCGCGTTTTATCGAAGCCGACGGATTCCGTATGCCGAAATACCGCCCCATCATCCCGCCTGCACCCGCGTCTTTGCACGGCAGGGACCGCAGATCGTCAGCCCGAACGACGGGAGCGAATATTTTATCAACCCCCATCGGCCCCAGCAGCTTCAGCTAAGCTGTCAGACCGAGAATGAGGTGCGGCAGGTATACTGGTACGTGAATGATAGACTGTACCGAAAAGCCGCACCGACCGAGGCCGTCTTCTTCCAGCCGCAGGCCGGACCGGTCAAGATTTCCTGCGCCGACGACAAAGGCCGGAACACCAATATCCGGATTCTGGTCCGTGCCGAGTGAAATTACCGCTAAATCGTACGCTGTGGCCTTTTAAAACAGAAGCACTTCATTAGCTTTGTGACAGTTACTTATTTTCCTATACCTGTAAATGATATGAATGCTTCACGACGTAGTTTTTTAGAGAAACTATCCGCAGGACTGGGGGCGTCGGCCCTGTCGCTGCCGATGGGAGCCTATGCGGAAACGCTGGCCCAGCAGGAAATCTATTCCGGCGTTTCCTCCCTGGTTTCGCCCACCGGGCGGCCGCTGTATCAGGGCCGTAAACTCGGCATCGCGCTGGTCGGGCTGGGCAGTTACAGCAAAAATCAGCTGGCCCCGGGCCTTCAGCAGACGCAGTATGTCCGGCTGGCCGGGATCGTTACCGGAACGCCGTCGAAGGCTGAAGAGTGGATGAAGAAGTACGACATCCCGAAACAGAACGTGTACAATTACCAGAACTTCGACCAGATTGCCGACAACAAGGACATCGACCTGGTGTATGTCGCCCTGCCGAACTCGATGCACGCGGAGTATGTCATCCGGGCCGCCAAAGCCGGCAAACACGTGATCTGCGAAAAGCCGATGGCCATTACGGTAAAGGAGTGCCAGTCGATGATCGATGCCTGTAAGAAGGCCAATCGTCAGCTTGCCATCGGTTACCGGCTTCATTACGAACCCTATACCAATGAAATGATCCGGCTGGCGCGGGAGAAGGTGTTCGGGAACATCAAATTTCTGGAAGCCAGCGACGGTTTTAAAGCCGGCGACCCGAACCAGTGGCGGCTTAAAAAAGCTATGGCCGGCGGGGGGCCGCTGATGGACGTCGGTATCTATGCCATTCAGGGGGTCCGGCTGCTGACGGGCGAGGAGCCGGTTTCGGTCACCGCCCAGTTCGGCCCGAAAACCGACCCGCAGAAGTTCAGGGACGTGGAAGAGACGCTCTACTGGCAGTTTCAGTTTCCGAGCGGCATCACTTCCACCTCGACGACCAGCTACGCGGCCGGGGTCGAGCGGTTGTATGCATCGGCCGAGAACGGCTGGTTCGAGCTTCGGCCGGCGTTCGGGTATGGCCCGCTGAAGGGAATGACCAGCAAAGGCCCCATCGAAAAGCCGATCGTACACCATCAGGCCAACCATATGGACGCCATCTGTAAGGACCTGATCGACGGAAAACAACTGCCGAAGCACATCACCGGAGAAGAAGGGATGCAGGACGTCAAAATCATGCAGGCCATCTATCAGGCCGCCGAGAACGGCCGCAAGGTGACGATCAGCTGATCAGGGCAAACCATCCATAGAAACGAAAAGACCGGGTCTTCGGCCCGGTCTTTTTTGTTTAATTATGTAGGATTGTCAGATACTTGCCTTCTTTTTGCCCATCGAGTAGAGAATGCCGCCCAGGACGTGCTGCATGAAAAGCGGTTCGCTGTATGACTCGTCCGTATGGCCTCCGCCGGTGTAGAACGTGCGGCCGCCGTCGAACTCCCGGTACCAGGCAAAGGGGTGATTGGCGCCGTTTTTGCCGCCTTCGTAGGTGCTTTCATCGAGCGTCATCAGCACCTTGATGCCCATCACGATGCTTTTGTAATTGTATAGTTCGTCGAACCGTTTCCAGCGGTCGGGCAGCATTTTGGTCGAAATGTGCTTTTTGTCGAGCACCTGAATCTCGACGTTCTGCTGCTTGGGATGACTCAGAAAGTAGGCTCCGCAAAGCTGGTTGTACCACGGCCATTCGTATTCGGTATCGGCCGCAGCGTGAATGCCCACAAAACCGCCCCCTTTTTTAATGTATTGCTCGAAAGCCGCCTGCTGCGTGTCGTCCAGCACGTCGCCCGTGGTGCTCAGGAATACTACCGCCTTGTAGTTTTTCAGATTGTCGGGCGTAAAGGCGGAGGCATCCTCGGTCGTGTCGACGGCAAAGCCGTTCTCCTGCCCCAGCTTCATCAGGGCCAGCTTGCCCACCGGGATGGATTTATGCCGAAATCCTTTGGTTTTGGAGAAGACCAGAACCGCGTCTTTGGGCTTGGCTGGGCTGGTGCCCGCTTCCGCGCAGGCGATCAGACAAAGGACACTCAGTAAGGTTATGATTGCTTTCATAGCCGGGTTTAGTTGCTTGTTATCAAAAGTATCGGTTTTGTGTTATTTTACCGATCACCCCAATCATTTTCTTTTACGGCATGAAAGTTCGTCCCGCGATTCTCCTGATTGAAAACAACCACCTGTTGCTGATGCAGTACCGGTACGGCGATACCGACGTGTTCGCCCTGCCCGGCGGCAACCCCGAGCCGGGTGAAACGATGGACCTGACCCTGATCCGTGAGCTGCAGGAGGAACTGGGCGTCGAGGTGGAGATCGGACCCATTGCCTTCGTCGGGGAAGTAATCCAGCCGCAGACCGGCGAACCGGAGGGAAAGGAGGATGTGCTGCACGTCGTGTTTCTGGGGCAGGTGATCGGCGGCATTCCCCGGCTCAACCCCACCGAAACGACCGCTCTGGCCGTGAGCTGGAAACCGGTCGGCGAGCTGGCCTCCCTGAATCTCTATCCAAACGTGGGACGGCAGATACAGCGCTGGCTGACGACGCAGATCCAGCAGGAATACATCGGCAAAATCGACCAGAAGTTCTTCTGAGACGTCAGCGGCCCGGACCTTCCGATGCCACCGCCACCGGCGAGGAAGGGGAACGGTCGGAAACGAGCGAACCGACGACCATCCCGGCCGTGCTGGCCAGCAGGCCGTAGATCATGGGCGGATACTCGGTTTCGGCCCACAGGCAGACCAGCCAGACCAGCAGCCCGCCCACCATCGCCAGCAGGCAGCCGAGGTTGGTAGCGCGTCGCCAGTAGAGTCCCGCCGTCAGCGGAATGAACAGCGAAACCAGGCTGAAAGCCGACGATTCGCCGACCAGCTCGAAGATGTTGACGTCGCGGGTGGCCGTCATCCAGACGCAGATGAGCGTGATCACCGCAATGGCCAGCCGGATGATGCGGAGCAGCGTGCGGTCGTCGATGTCGGGCCGGAAAAAGCGGTAGATGTTTTCACCGAAGACCGTAGCCGGAGCCAGAATCGCCCCGCTCGACAC
The DNA here is from genome assembly GCF_003703975.1 of Larkinella soli. Classification (GTDB taxonomy): domain Bacteria; phylum Bacteroidota; class Bacteroidia; order Cytophagales; family Spirosomataceae; genus Larkinella; species Larkinella soli. The sequence continues at coordinate 129,534 of NZ_QTJY01000004.1, forward strand.
GCTCAGAATGGCCGACAGCAGCGCCCCGAAAAACAGAATCTGCAGCGGCATACTGCCTTCCCGCAATACCATGTTCGGAATCAGCATCTGGTTATCCTTGTTCAGGCCGGGGTAGAGCATATTCCCGGCCAGACCGATGAACAGCGGCAGCATGGCGATGGTGATGTACATGAACGAAGCCATATAGGAGGCCCGGACGGTGGTCCGCTCGGTTTTGGCGGCCATCACCCGCTGGAAGATGTCCTGCTGCGGAATGGAGCCGAGGCCGATGGTCATCCAGGCGGCCATCCACTCGACGCCGTCTTTCAGGGTCGGATGGGGCAGAAACCGGAAGAAACCGGGCCGGGTTCGGGCGGCAATGGCCTCGAAACCGCCGATGCGGTTGTAGAGCAGTACGGCAATGACGATGAGGGCGACGATGATGACGAGGTTGTGGAAAAAGTCCGTGATGGAGATGGACCACATCCCGCCCATCATAGTGTAGATCATGACGATGGTGGCGCTGGAGGCAATGCACCAGAAGGTGGGCAGTCCGGTGACGACGTTCAGCACGATGCCGATCGCGACGAACTGGGCCGCGATCCAGCTGAAATACGACGGAATGATCAGGAGGGCGGAGATCAGCTCGGCCGAGCGCCCGAACCGGATCCGGAAATAATCGCAGAAGGTGGTGATGCCGAGCCGGTACAGCGGCCGGGCATAAAACGCGCCGACCAGAAACAGGCACAGCGCCGAGCCGAACGGCTCCTCGATGATGGCCGGCAGACCGCCCTCCACGAAGATGGCCGGTGCGCCCATGATGGTCTCCGAGCCGAACCAGGTCGCGAAGGTCGCCGAAGCGGCCAGCACCAGCGGCAGACTCCGCCCGGCCAGCACGAAATCCTGGCTCGTGGTCACTTTCCGGGCCGCCCAGGCCCCGACGGCGATGTTGGAGAGCAGGTAAAGGGCAATTGCGGCAAGAAGCATCGAAAAACCGGCTTTTGGTCGGTCCAAAACTACGAAAAAAGCCGATGTGGGAACACACCGGCTTTCGGAAGCGGAAGAACGGGGCCGGTTATAACCGGATAGTGGCCGGCAGGTATTTGGCGATCAGGTCTTCGTAATACGGCTTCAGTTCCGACACGACCGGCGGCTTCGGGCTTTTCGAGTACAGGTCGTACGGGTTGAATTTCTTCACCCATTTGAACATCTCGCGGTCGTGGTCGTCCATGAGGTGATCGTAGGCATTTTCGCGGTGCTGGGCGTAGAACGAGTGGTACCGGATCATGTACAGCGCCGGTTCGGGCAGATGGTTTTTGGTCATCTGGTACAGATACTCGTCGTGGCCCCACGACATATGGACGTTTTTCAGCCCGCAGTTGGGTTCGTAAACCCCGTATTTGGTGTTATAACGCTCGTCTTTCGAATCGGGGTTGGCGTCGAAGAACTCCGGGTACACGATCCGGTCGGAATGCGCGCAGCCCACCGGGAAGGTGTCGCCCACGACGGCCCACTGCGGCTCACCGAACAGACAGAGGACCTTGCCCATGTCGTGCAGGAAGCCCGTCAGCACGAACCAGTCGGGATGGCCGTCGGCGCGGATGGCCTCGGCGGTCTGGAGCAGGTGCTGGAGCTGGTCGAGTTCGATGTCCGGGTCGGAATCGTCGACGAGGGTGTTCAGAAACTCCATGGCGCCCCATACCGGCATTTCTTTCTTGTCGAATTTCAGAAACTCGGCTTCTTTCTGCCGGACGAAATCATACGTCTGGTAGGTATGATTGAGCCGGTAGAACTCGCGGACGGTGTCGCGGGCCGGGTTGTCGTAATTGCGGTATTCGTCTTTCGCCTTGTGTTCGGGCTCAGGATAACGGACCAGCAGATCATCCTCCCACTGCTCAAGGCTGTCGAGGGGATTCAGTTCGTTTTCCGTCAGGGGTAACTCTCTCATGTTTTTGAATCAGTTTTGAAATAATTTCAAACCACACTGAACATAAAAAGGAAAATTCTGGTCCGAACTAATCACCGTCATTTTTTCCACGATTGCCTGACAGATAATCATGTGGTCGAATGGGTCGCGGTGGTGAGCCGGAAAATCCAGCTGATGTAATTTTAATAAATGACTAACTCGGATTGGCAGCAGTTTAATACCGCCTTTCAATCGTATTTTTGTTACTACTTCTTCAAAGTCATCCGGTATCTGCAATTTGCCGCTCCGGCTTTTTATGGCTATTTCCCGAATGCTCTCCGTGCTCAGATAAAATTCGTTGCCCGGATCGGAAAACACCTGTAGCGTACTGGCGGTTAGCCGTAAATCATTTGTCAAAGTCCAGATGAAGATGTGGGTATCGAGCAAATACCTCATTCTTCAATGGTCTTTTTTAGATCGTCGTTCCAGCAGTCGGGGCTTTCGGTGATCTTACCCTTCATACTACCCAGTATCGAGAGAAGACCGGATTTGCCAACGATTGGTGGTTTTTTAGTATATGGTTTTATTGTCCTGGTTTTCATATCCTTTTCTGTAACAAAGCTAACGAAAAAAGTATTCGTATCGTCAGCGTATTCGATTAAACGCAATCTAAACGGCTCAGCGGGTCAGGCGGTGAAGGGGCCAGACGTCGGCGGGGACGCGGGTTTGTGAGCGCACGCCCTGAAGAATGTCTTCGAACGGCCGGTGGTAGTCGGCCAGATTCGAGAACAGCACGATCAGGGTCTGCGTCTCCGAAATCCGAACCACGCAGTTGCTGAAGCCGCAGGTGCTGCCGGAATGAAAAAACGTCGGCGGTCCGTCCTTTGTTTCGGTGACGAACCAGCCCAGGCCGTAAGCGCTGCCGGTTAGTCCTTCGATGGGGCGCTGAATCCGGCGAAACGGTTCCTGCCGATCGATCAGCCGGTTGGTAGTCAGCGCGTCGGCCCATTTCCGGTAATCCGTCAGGGAGGTATAGAGGCAGCCGTCGCCTTTGGTGCCGCTCGTTATGCTCTGGTCGGAAAGCCGAATGCCGCCTTTTTCATCCAGGGCGTAGCCTATGCTCCGGTTCAGGATCGGTTTTCCCGGTTCATAGAAGGTGGTCCCGGTCATACCCAGCGGGGTGAAAACCGCTTCTTCCATCCATTCGGCATAAGGCCGGCCGGAGACTTTTTCAACGATCTGTTCGAGCAGGCAGAAGCCCGAGTTGCTGTACTGAAACCGGCTTCCAGGCTCGAAATAGGTGGCGTCCTGCGGTTTCAGCAGCTCGACGACCTCCCGGTCGAAAATCTGGTCTTTCCGCTCCGGCGCCTGCAGCGTTTCGTAGTCCCGAATACCGGAACTGTGCGTGAGCAGATGCCGGAGTTTTACTTTGCGGCCCACGGCGGGATTGAAATCCGGAAAAAACCGCAGCAGGTTGTCCTCCACCGACAGTTTGCCCTGCTTTTCGAGCAGCAGAATAGCCATCGCCGTAAACTGCTTCGACACGGAGGCCATGCGGAAGTTGGTTTCCGGCGTCACCGGCGTTTTCGTCTCCGGATTCGCCAGCCCATAGCCCCGCCGGAACACTTCCTTTCCGCCGATCATGACCAGCAGCGCCCCGCCGGGCCGGTCGGCCGGGAAGGCCCGACGCATGACGGCATCCAGAGCGGTTTCGAGGGGCTGTGCGGAGGCCGTCGGCATGGTAATCAGCAGAAAAAACCGTTCAGGGCGTTTTCATAATACTCGCAAGTCACCAGAACACCAAATATAGAACCGTCAGGATGCCGACGATGACGGCGGAACCGGCCACGAAGGAGGGCGTCACCCTAAACATCCGCTGGTCGACGTCGAGGCCTTTTTCATTCCGGTGGCTGGCCGGGTCGGTCAGCGTGACGATCACCATGAGGGCCACGTCGAGGCAGAACACCCACATCGTGCGGTGCAGGAAGGGAATCTCTGCGGCCTGAATGCCAAAACCGCCCAGCACCTCGGGCCAGAATTTCAGCAGCGTCGAGAGGGGAATGCTGATGATCGCAACGGTCAGGGCCGCCCGGGTAGTGGTCCGTTTCCAGAAAAAGCCCAGCAGGAAGATGGCGAACACGCCCGGCGTGATGAAGTTGGTGTATTCCTGAATGTATTGATACACCTGATCGAACGACCGCAGCATGGGGGCGATGAGGATGGCGATGATGAACGACACGATGACCGCATACCGCCCCACCCGCACCAGCTTCCGCTCCGAGGCATCCTTGTCGAAGAACTTCTTATAAATGTCGAGGGTGAAGATAGTGGAGATGCTGTTGCACTTCCCGGCCAGCGAAGCCACCACGGCCGCCGTCAGGGCCGCGAACGCCAGCCCCTTCATGCCGCTCGGCAGCAGGTTCATCAGCACCGGGTAGGCGTTGTCGGGCCGGACGACGCCGTTAGCGCCGGTCATGGCGTCCTGAAAGGTGCCGTTCTGGTACAAGACGTAGGCCGAAATGCCCGGAATCACGACGATCAGCGGAATGAACAGTTTCAGGAAAGCCGCGAAGAGAATCCCACTGCGGGCGGTTTTCAGGTCGGCTCCCAGCGCCCGCTGCACGATATACTGGTTACAGCCCCAGTAGTAGAGGTTGTTGATCCACATCCCGCCCAGCAGCAGCGACAGGCCCGGCAGGACGTTATACTGCGGGTGCCCTTTCTCGAAATACATGTGAAAATGCGTGTCGGCTTCTTTCCGCAGTGACAGCAGCCCGTTCCAGACCCCGCTGACGCCCACCTTGGTCGCCACCAGATCGAGCGCGAGATAGGTGACCACCAGGCCGCCACAGATCAGCACGACCACCTGAATCACATCGGTATAGCCGATTACCTTCATACCGCCCAGGGTAATGAAAATGGCAAACACCGCCAGCCCGATGGTGCAGGCCGTGAACGAAATACCGGCCAGCGACTCAATGGCGATGGCTCCCAGGTAGAGAATGGAGGTCAGGTTGACGAGCACGTAGACGACCAGCCAGAAAATGGCCAGAATCGTGCTGACGGTGTCGTTATACCGCTGCGCCAGAAACTGGGGCATGGTATAGATTTGGTTTTTCAGGTAGATCGGGATGAAGTAGACCGCCACGATGATCAGCGTGGCTGCGGCAATCCATTCGTAGGACGAAATGGCCAGCCCCATCGCAAAACCGGAACCGGCCATGCCGATAAAATGCTCGGCGGAAATGTTGGAGGCAATCAGGGAGGCTCCGATGGCCCACCACGTCAGCGACCCTTCCGCCAGGAAGAAATCTTTGGTACTCGTTTCCGCCCGTCGCCGACGGCGATAAATCCAGTAGCCATAGCCGGAAACGATGATAAAATAAAGCAGAAACACCGCGTAATCGGCGGGCTGAAGGTGGTTCATTCAGGTATAGGTTTAGACTTAAAGCTGCCAAAATAGAACTATTTCCACTTGGTTTCAACAGGCCTTCCGTTCCTTCTCCGATTTTCGCTACCTGTATACGAGGCAACCCCGTTGCTCCAGAGGCAAAAGCCAGTGGGGGTGGTTTAGATTTTTATTCCAGCGAAGATCGAGCTTTTCCAGAAAGGGAAGGTGAAAAACGCCGTCGGGCAACACCTTAAGGTCGTTTCCCCGCAGATCGAGGTGAGTCAGGGCCGTTAGCCGGTCCAGGGTTTCGGGCAGCGTCGTCAGCCGGTTGTTTCGCAGGTTGAGTTCACGAAGTTGACTGCAACTGCCGAGGGACGCAGGCAGTTCGGCCAGCCGGTTGTTGGAGAAGTCGGCCTTTCGCAGGCCGATGAGTCGGCCGATGGTTTCCGGCAACGCGGTTAACCGGTTGCTCTGAACATGCAGTTCCCGCAGGTTGCCCAGATCGCCGACGGATTCCGGCATACGGCTCAGGGTGTTGTTATAAAGCCGCAGTTCCCGCAGACCGGCCAGATTGCCCAGCGTCTCCGGTAAGGTGGTCAGTTGATTGTCGCTCAGGTTCAGGTAGGCCAGCCGGGTCAGATAGCCCAGTGAATCCGGAACGGCCGTCAGCCGGTTATGGCTCAGATACAGGAAATACCGCAAAGCAGGCAGTTGGCCGAGGGCTTCGGGAAGCGCCGTCAGGGCATTATGTCCCAGATCCAGCGTATGAAGATGAACCAGTTGCCCGATGGCTTCCGGAATGCCGGTCAATCGGTTATCGCCCAGATTAAGAAATTCAAGGGCCGTCAGCTGCCACAGCGAATCAGGCAGGCTGGTCAGCCGGTTCCGGAAGGCGCTCAGGACCGTCAAATCGTTTGTTTGGGTAACCCATTCGGGTAATTCAGTAAGTTGCTGGTGGTCGAGATCGGCGGTTTTCATCGGGCGGTCGGTCCAATCAGGGGCAGATTCAAAGATAGACGCCTTTCCCTTCCTGTTCAACTATGGTCCGGCGATCCGGCGATCGGATAGTAGGATAAACCAGTCCAGCCCGTATCTTTAATGCGTTGAAACGAACCGATTTCTAAACCGCTTTCTCATGAATTTATCCGCCCGCAAGCCTCTCGAAGGACTTCCCGTTCTTACCCTGATTGCCTTATTATTGAGTATTTACACCAGCGTTCGGGCGCAGGCCCAGGTGGGCGTCGGCACCAAACCGCCAAAAGATGCCCAGGTGCTGTTCGACGGCTCGCGAAAGATGCTGGACGAAAAATGGACCTACTGGGAAGGCCCGCGCTTTGCCGCCACCCCGCCTATCAAATGGACCATCGTGCCGGACCCGGTCGACAAAGGCACTGTCCTGAACAGCAACGACCCCACGGCGGCCGGCGGCAAGTACGGTTCCGCCGACATCGTGACCAAACAGGCCTTTCGTGATTTCCGGCTCCACGTGGAGTTTCTGATCAGCAAGCCGGGGGGCAATAGCGGGGTGTATCTGCAAAACCGCTACGAAATTCAGGTGCTGGACGGCGATACCACCTCGCACGGCCTCGGGGCAGTCATCAACGAAACGCCTTCGCCCTACTATGCCTATAACGGCGTCGGAAAGTGGAACGCCTACGACATCGTGTTCCGGGCGGCCCGCTTCAAAGACGGCAAACGCGTCGAACCGGCCCAGGTGACGATGTATTTCAACGGGAAAAAGGTTCATACGAACCAGCCGATCAGCCAGGTCTGGGGTGGCCCTAACTCGGGCATCGACGGCGGGAACAACGGCGGCAAAGGCATTACCGATACCCCCGGCGGCCTCAAACTCCAGGCCGAAGGTCACGACGTGCTTTACCGCAACCTCTGGATCAAAGAGTTGGACCTGAAAGAAAACAAAACGGATTTCTAACGGTGCCTATCCGAAACGCTGGGCAGGACCGGGCGGCTTACCGGAAGCTTTGGGTGATGAACTCCAGCGCGGCCGGCAGGCCCGTCCGCCAGTACTCCCAGGTGTGGCCGCCGTCGCGGACGCGGTATTCATGCGGGATGTTCAGGTCGCGCATGAGGTTGTGAAGCAGCGAGTTACCCTTGTAGAGCAGTTGGTCGTCGTCCCCGCAGTCGAGGTAGAAACGGACGGCTTTCTTCCGGTTTTCGGGGAGTTTCTGCACCAGATTCAGGATGCTGTTCTGGTTCCAGAAATCCGTGATCCGGTTGTCGCCCTCCTTCAGGTCGCCCATGGCCGAGCGATAGCGTCGGAGGTAGTCGGCAAGCGGCATCTCCCGGATCTGGTCATCCGTTCGGACGGCCGCGCTCAGGGCCGCGCAGGACCCGAACAGGTCCGGGTGATGCAGTGAATACAGCAGCGACCCAAACCCGCCCATCGACAGGCCGGCCACCGCCCGGTAGTTCTTCTCGGTCCGGCAGCGGTAGTTCTTTTCAATGAACGGGATGAGTTCTTTGATGAAAAAGTCTTCGTACTGATACTTTCCGGCTGCGTTGTTCATGTAAAAGGTCATCTCCGCATCCGGCATTACCACGATCATCGGGGCGGCTTTCCCTTCCGCAATGGCCTTATCGAGAATCTGTTGCAGGTTACCCGACTGAAGCCAGGCGATCTGCGTGTCGCCACCCCCGTGCAGCAGGTACAGGACAGGATAGCTTCGCCGGGAGGTTTCGTAGCCGGCCGGCAGATACAGGGCAAACTTCTTCTCCTTCTTCAGAATCGTGCTCGGAAGGCTCAGATCGTCGAATACCCGGCTTTCCTGCGCAAGGGCAGGGAGGGCGAGTAACAGAAAAACGAAAACACGGAATACGGCAGGCAGCATAGTTACTCTCAAGGGTCAATAATCACTTTCGCCGACGTCCTTCGTCTTTTTCTTGGCTTGCCGCAGGCGGTAATTGAACGTCAGGTTCACCTGGCGGAGCCGGCCCTGGGAGTTGCTGTAAGTATAAAAATTCGGCCCTTCCGTGATGGTCCGGAACCGCCGGGAGTTGAATACGTCCAGGACGTTGAGCGTCAGCGTGGCATTGTTCTTCAGGATATCCTTGCTGACCGACAGGTCGAGCGTGGCCAGGGCTTTACGACGGCCCTGGGGCGTTTGCTGGGGCGCTTCGTAGTTGGCGCGGAGCTGTCCGTCGGTATTTTTCCAGAACGTAAACCGGTTCGTGGCCCGGACAAACCAGCTATAGGTGTCGGCCTTGAAGCTGTCGTCCAGGTTGTCGCCGTTGGTGATGGCCCGGAAGAAGTTGAAACTGCCGTCCATTTTCCACCAGCGGTAGAGGGAATATGAACTCGTGAATTCAGCGCCGTAGGAGTTCTCGGTCGCCAGGTTCTCCGGGCGGGTATTGGAGAAACCGTTTTCGTCGACGCGCCGGATGCGGATGATCTTGCCCGTCGTATAGCGGTAATACAGCGACGAACTGATGGAGCCTTTTTCGAGGTATTTGATATGCCCCAGCTCGAAGGCGTCCGTAAATTCCGGGTTCAGGTCCGGGTTGCCGCTGAAGAAGTTGCGGTTATCGCTGAACGTCATGAACGGACTGAGGTCGTTGTACTGCGGCCGCCGTACCCGCCGGCTGTAACTCACCTGCAGGGCGTGTTTGTTGGGCAGGTCGTAGGTGGCATGGACGCTTGGGAACAGATTGGCGTACTTGCGCGGGTTAACCTGATTGGTCTGTTTGAGCGTCGTCGTAACGCCCGTCCATTCGGCCCGGAGGCCGGCCTGGTACGAAAACCGGCGCGATTTGTTTCCGATAATCCCGTAGGCGGCATTGATGTTTTCCTCGTAAACGAAGTTGTTCGTCAGGCCGGGAATCGGCGTCCATCCGCCCCCGGCGATTTGCTCCCGCACCCAGTAGTCGTTGGTCATGTCGCGGCTGCTGCTGCGGACACCGGCTTCGAACTTCCCTTCTTTCGCAAAGGGCTGCACGTAATCGATCTGTACCAGAAACTGCTTCTCTGTTTCGTCGTTGACCGAGCGCTGCAATACCGGCGGGATGCCCGACACGCCCCCGTCGGGCAGCAGGGTTTTCTGATTGAAATACTGATCGGAGCTTTCCCAGTTGTCGAGATACCGGACGTCGGCGTTCAGTTCATGGCCTTTGCGGGCAAAAGTACGCCGGTAACTGATGGCGTATTCGGAGTTCGGCTCGGTTTCGGTTTCGTCCTGCGTCCGGTAGGTGATGGTCTTTAAGTTGTCCAGCGAATTCAGGTAATCCCGGTAGCGGATGTCGGAAAACCGTTTGCCCTTGCTGATGCGCCAGGTGTAGGAGCCGGTCAGGATGTTGTTATCGTTGAAATAATAGTCGATCCCGGCCCGGGCGTTGTTGTTTTGTCCTTTGAGTTTGTTGTTGAAAGTCTGTTCGGTCAGGAAGGTCGAGTCGTTGCGGTATACCTCCTGGTACAGCGAACTGCGGCCGGGCGTATTGCGGTACGAAGCCGTGTAGTTGACGAAAAAGTTCAGGTTCTTCCGGCGGTAGTTGACGTTGGCGGCCGCCCCGAAGTTGGCCGGGTTACCGGTGATGATGTCGAAGGAGCCGTTGAAGCCTTCCTTCCGTTCTTTCTTGAGGATGATGTTGATGACCCCGCCCATGCCTTCGGCCTCATAGCGGGCGGAGGGGTTGGTGATGACCTCGACGCTTTCGATCATGCTGGCCTGCAACTGCTGCAAACCGCTGCCGCCCTTGAGGCTGACCAGCCCCGACGGCTTTCCGTCGATCAGGATGCGGACGCTGTTGCTGCCCCGCAGGCTCACGTTGCCCTCCACGTCGACGGCCACCGACGGCACGTTGCTCAGGATGTCGGCGGCTGTCCCGCCCGCGTTGGCGAGGTCTTTCCCGACGTTGAATATTTTCTTGTCCAGCGTAAACTCCACCGAGCTTTTTTCGCCCTGCACCACCACCTCGTCGAGGGTTTTGCTGGAGGCCGAGAGCTTGATGGTCCCCAGATTCAGCGGGGCGGTTTCGGCCGCCAGCCGGATGTTCGATTTTTTGACGGATTTATAGCCGATGGATTCGAGCAGGGCGTAGTAGGTGCCGCCCGGAGCCTCGACGGTGAACTCCCCGGTTTCGGTCGTAATACCGCCGGCCACGAAAGAGCTGTCGGTCTGTTTGAACAGCCGGACGCCGGCGTAGACCACCGGCGAGTCGTTCTGAGCGTCGAGCAGCTTTCCGGTTACTTTAAATTTACCCCCGGTTTGGGCAAGGGCTGACGCGGCCGCGAGCAGCAGGACAAATAAGGCCGGCAGTGGTCGGGAACGCCCGCACGGAGGAAAGCCTGTAATAAGCGTTGAGCAGGTAAAACGTATTTTCATCTACAGTCAAAAGGGCTTAGGAGCAATATGGATAAAAACGTGAAAATTGGGTTGTTATACTCTTTTCATCCGAAGTTAAATGAAAGATTTCAGCGGTCCATCACCACGGCTTCGTAGGCTTCCAGCCGCGGCAGTTCGAACTCCACATAACCGTCTTTCCAGCGAAACGGAATCCGCTTCTCCGAAGTCAGGGCAAAGAGTCGCGACGGCCGGAAGTCGGATTTGACCCGGAACGTCAGGTCGGCCACCGGAAGGGGGGGGGAAGTAGGTGTTGCCGCTGAAACCGGTCAGGTTGACGAGGTGCAGGATGGTGCCGTCGCCGGCCGTGCGCCCGACGTTGGCGGGGGTGTTCCGGGTATAGTCCTGCAGAATGACCTCTACCCGTTCGGGGGCGTTGGTGCTTAACAGCCGGCCGGTTTCCGGATAGACGTAGTCGAGTACGTCCAGCAGCAGGTTTTTATGCTGCTCGTAGCCATGCAGGTAGTAGAGTCGGCCGAGGTTCATCGGCAGAATCACGTTGACGCTCTTCCCCAGCCGTTTGACGCCCATGGCCTGATACCCCGACGGCTCATGGCCGCCGATGATCTCGGGTGGGCCGGGGCGGCCTTTGGTCAGAATGGGCAGGAACACGTCATCGGCCGCTTTCAGGTCGTAGAGGCCAAGGTTGAACTTCCAGAAGAGCATTTTCTGCTTCGTGAAGCGTTTGAAAACGTCTCTGTTTTCGGGGCTGAGGTAGAATCCGGCGCCGTCGTGATCCTTGTTCACGATCCGGGCGCCGAACAGTTCAAGGAGGTTTTCCGGGCTGTCGAACATCGTCCGGTTGGTGGCGATCAGGTTCGTGCCCTGCCGGTTCGCTTCCTTCAGCGCCTGCAGGGCTTCCGGGCTGAGGTAGGTAATCTCGGGCAGAATCAGCACCCGGTATTTTTTAATCTTGTCGGCCAGCGCCCCGATCTGGGCGTCTTCAATCAGGTCGAACGGAATGTGAGCCTCCTTCAGCATCAGCTGAATGCCGCGGTATTCCTGCATCGGCTCTCCGCTCGGCCAGGAGCCGGGCGCAATCACGGCGATGTCGGCTACGGAGCGGTATTTCCCGAAATAGGGTTCGTTCTTCTTATGGAGGGCATAGATTTTCCGGACCACGTCGAAGTTACGTTCGTCCTCATAGCCCCGCAGGTCGCCCATCAGGCTGATGTCCAGCCCCGACCCGTTGGCGATATTTTCGTACAGCCGGATGCCGACCTCCTCCGGCTCGACGGCGTTATAGCGCGACTGAAACGAAATCTGCTGGATGCTGCTGTTGCTGATGATGTGGTCCGGGAAGGAGTTCACGGCGCTGCCGACGTTGTCCGACGACACATATGGCCAGTAAGGCAGGCTGTTGGTCTGCGACTCGTGCCGGATGATGTCCACGTATTTGTCCATGTAGGTGCAGATGGCGATCTGCGGGTTTTTCGACTTCACCAGCGTGTGCAGCCGTTTGGACCAGTCTTCGACGGTAGCTTTTTTGAAAGCAAGGTATTTCTGAAAAACCGGGTCGGCCTTGTTTTCGACGGTCGGCAGGGTCAGGCCGTCGCTGTATTCGGCGAAGCGTTTTTTATCGTACTCGTTCTGATCGATGCCGTGGTATTTGCCCTCGTAGGGATTGTTGACCTGATAGCCGGGCATATTCAGAAAGATGCCGTCGATGGGATAGTTGTCGATCACTTCCCCGATGATCTGAAAGGCCCGGTCCTGAACGTAGGGCGCGTTGATCGACACCACGTACATGTCGGTATTGATGATCCGCTCGCCCTTCGGGGAGATGTAGCACCAGTCGGGATGGGCTTTGAAGATGCTTTCATGCACCCGGCTGAAGTCGAACCGCACCATGACCCGGATGCCGCGTTCGTGGCACTTCCGGATCACGTCGCCCAGCATTCCGGGCTTCATGTAGGGGTTCGTATACTGAAAATCCAGTTTGGTCGGGTAAAAGGCCATGATGCCGCCCGCGTTGATCAGCAGCGTGTTGGCGGAAAAGTCCTGAAGGTCTTTGAGCAGGGAATCCGGGTGGAGGGAAGCCGCTTCGTAGGCGGGCAGGTTCGTCTGAATGACGCGCAGATTATTGGCCTTCCACCAGGGCATGGTTTCCGGCCATTTTGCCGATTCGCCGGTTTTCTGGGCAACGGCGGTTTGGACCCATACGGCGAGTGCTGCCAGCAGCAGGGGGAAGGTTCTTTTCATCGTGGGTCAGGACTCAGGGCGGAAGAACATGAATACGGCTGTACAGACCAATTCGGCCTCATTACAAAGGTAAAGGGCAAAGATTTAGGAAAATAGAGTTTAGAGGAAAACAAGCTGAATAGGACTACCAGATCGTTTCTACAAAGGAAGACGCCTGAATAATGGGGTCATTGGTTATCAACTTTGCTTAAAGAAAACAGGAGGTGCCGGCAATGAGCCGGTCGTGAAGTTCAGGGATATCGGTGATTTGGAAAGCGGTTTCAATGATAGCAACAGTCAGGTCCTGAACAGTGTAGGAAGGGAACTGGTCGATATACAGCTTCAGTTCGGTCGGTAAAAGGTCAATTCGATTTCTTTCGGAGAGGTAACTTACTTCAACAATAACAATGGCTGGGATAAGAATTTTGCAAAGTCCCACGTCGGCCATCTGAAAAATTTGCTTGACGGAAGGCGGCAGACGACGTTTTCCTACATACGACACTACCGCCATTGTATCCGCAACATATTGATTCATTCTTTAGGAAACTGCTGATCGAAATTTTCAAATTCATCTTCAAGATGCTGCCGTTCGCGGGTGTCCAACTGGCTTAATTCTTTCCGAATTTCATCCAGATTGTAATCCTCTCTGCTTAGAGCTTTCCTGCGAATGAAGACCACAAAATCAGCCACTTCACTTAAATATCTTTCCGGAAGGCCTTTTATCCCCTCTTTGATAAGCTCTTCCCAATTAACACCCGTGTTCATCGCATCAGTCGCTTAGGCATCGGCAAGATAACAAAATTCCGGCGACGTTCGTCCCTGCCAGACCATTACCACCGCACCGCCTGGAACCGCCAGCCGGGCTGGACTTTCTGCATTTCGATCTCGTCGTCGCGCTTCGTCAGCCCGCAGGCGAGGTAGTTGCGGTGCAGGGCGGCCAGGGCCTCGCGGTCCAGCTCGACGCCCAGACCCGGCCCTTCCGGCACGGCCACCGACCCCTCCTCAAACCGGAACCGCCCGGCCGTAATCACCTCGTCCGACTGCCAGGGATAGTGCGTGTCCAGCGCGTAAGTGAGCTGCGGGAGGGCAGCGCCAAGGTGGACCATGGCCGCCAGCGAGATGCCGAGGTGGCTGTTGGAATGCATGGAAAGGCCCCGCCCGAACGTCTCGCAGATGCCTGCCAGCGTCATCGACGACCGCAGACCGCCCCAGAAGTGATGGTCGCTCAGGATGATGTCTTCCGACCCGAGCGCAATGCTGTTCGGAATGTCCTCGAACGAAGTGGTACACATGTTGGTTGCCAGCGGGGTTTTCAGCGCCTTCCGGACGGTCGCCATGTTCTCCTGACCGCGGACGGGGTCTTCGAGATATTCCAGAATCGGCTCCAGCTGTTTTCCGTAGTTCAGGGCGGTTTCCAGCGTCCAGATCGCGTTGGGGTCGATGCGCAGCGGCACGTCGGGGCCGAAGGCTTCGCGCAGGGCAAACATGGCGTCCACTTCCTGCTGCGGTTCGAAAACGCCCCCCTTCAGCTTGATCGACTGGAAGCCGAACTCCCGGCACATGGCTTCGGCCTGAGCCACGATGCCGGCCGGAGTCAGGGCCTCGGCCTGCCGGGCGGCCGCCCAGCCCGTGGCGGCCGGGTCGGTTCCGAAGGCCAGCGGCCCGCCCGCACCCTTGTATTTGTAAAACAGATAGGCCGCAAACGGCACCCGGTCGCGCATTCGGCCGCCCAGCAGATCGACGACCGGCCGCCCGACGACCTTCCCGATAATATCCAGGCAGGCCACCTCGACGGCGCTGAAAATGTGGACCAGTTTGCGCTGGTCCCAGGGCGTCAGTCCGCGTTCGGCGGCCGTTTCCTTCCCGAAATTCTGCGTCAGCACCTGCCGGATTTCGCTCAATTGAAACACGTCCCGCCCGACCAGCAGCTTCCCGGCGGCTTCCAGAGCCTCATCGGTGCTGCGGTTGCCCGGAATCTCGCTGATGCCCGAAATACCGTCGTCCGTGATCAGCTCCAGGATGGTGCGGAGGGCGTACGGCGCGTGCAGCCCGGCCGCATTGAGCAGGGGCGGGTCGACGACCGCAATGGGGGTGACGATGAATTCACGGATGCGGGGACCGGCTTTGGCGAAATGGGCAGGAGTGGGGTTAGACGTCATCGGATACGGTTTGCAGGAGGCCCTTGATATAACCGTAACAGAAAGCAAAAGCCTGAAGCTGGCTACTGCTGTCGGCGTGGGAGGGAACGTGGTCGGGCATGACCATGCCGTCGTAGCCTACGTCGCGAAGCGCCCGGACGACATGGAGAAAGTTCATATCGCCGTTATCGGGATAAACCTCCTGGAAGTTGTTCCAGCCGCCTTTGATGTTGCGCAGGTGAACATTGAAAATCTGTTTGCGCTCGCCCACCCACTTGATGATCGGAAAAATCTCGGTTTTCGGGTCTTTTAGACCCTCGGCGATGGAGCCGATGCAGAAGTTGAAGCCGTGATATTCGCTGTCGTACAGCTTGGCAAACCGCTTGATGCCTTCGAAAACGTTCGGGCTGTTCCAGCGGGTGATGCCGCGGTAGCCGACGGGCGTCGGGGGGTCGGCGATGTGGTTGGCGAGTTTCACCTTATACTCCTTCGCCACGGGCAGCAGCCGGTCCAGCAGGTAAGTGATCCGCTCGAACATCTGGTCGATGGACACGTCGCCGGCGACGGTTTTCGGGTCATTGCGCTTCAGGGCTTCCTCGTAGTTCCAGGTGCTGTAGGACGCATTGCCGCGTTTGGGGTCGACGGTTTTGCCCGTTCGTAACACCGGCAGGATGGTCGTGTTGTAGTTCAGCACCTTGATCCCGGTTTTTCCGGCCACCTGAATCATCTGCTGAAGAATCTCGATCTCGCGGTCGCGCTCGGGGCTTTTGCCGAGCATGATATTCGGGTATTCGGCCCGGTCAATGCCGGAAGACGCCAGCGGGAAGTGGTAGGCGTCCAGAGCGATGCCGTATTTCTCGCAGGCTTCCTTTTTTGCCAGCGAATCCTGAAGGTCCCAGCCGACGCCCGCGATGGTTTTGGGCGCACCCCCGTCGAGGTTGTAGACGCCATGCCGGGCCTTGAATTCGAGATTTTCCTTGCTGGTGCCGCCCGACTGGCAGCCGACTTTCATGAGTACCTTCCTGGGTTTGGCCGCCGGGGCGGCTTCACCGGAACCGAAGGCGGCCGTGCCTACCGAACCGGTCGTCAGGACTTTGATAAAGGTTTGGCGTTTCATGGGAATACGGGTTTCATTCTGTTCAGGATCGTTCAAACCAGCGGAAAAAGCCGGGCAGCTATCAGGATCACCACCAGACCCGTGAGGCCCATGACCACGAGCAGGGGGGAGATGGTTTTCAGGGCCTCCTGCTCGGTCAGGTTGCTCAGCTTGCAGAGAATCCAGAAACCGGCGTCGTTCATCCAGGGCACCAGCTTCGAGCCGCAGCCGATCGCCAGGCCCAGATAGACCGGATTGAAAGCCAGACTGGTGCTGGAAGCCATGCCCGAAAGAATACCGGAAGCCGTAATCAGGGCCACCGTGGCCGAACCCTGGGCCGTCCGGACCACGGCCGCGATCAGAAACGCCATCGGGATGAGAGCCAGCTGGTAGTCCTGCGTCATGGCGGCAATGCGGGCGCTGATGCCCGTCTGCTGAAGCATTCCGCCGAAAGCGCCCCCGGCCGAGGTGATCAGGATAATGCCTCCTCCGCTCAGCAGGGCCGTCTGGACAAAGGCCGTCAGCCCTTCTTTCGTAGTCTTTTTCTGCGATACGACCAGCAGCAGGGCAATGATGCCCCCGGTCAGCACGGCGATGTTCTTATCCCCGAAAAACTGCACCCCTTCCACCACCACGCTGCCGAACGTCGATCGGGTGATCGGAGCCTCCGGCACCGCCAGGGTGTCCAGATAGGTGTCGATGCAGATGACTACCAACGGAAACAGAATCGGCAGCAGAGAGACGCCCAGGGACGGCAGATTCCGGTCGTCGCGGTCGGCAATGGCTTTGATGTCTTCCAGTTTGGCATCCACCGAATCCCGGAGCGGAATCGGCCAGCGTCGGTTGGCCCAGAGCGCAAACAGATAGCCGGCCGAGATAGTGATCAGCCCGACGATCGTGCCGGCCACCATCATCAGACCGATGGGAATGTGCATTTCTCCAACCAGAAACAGCGGCCCGGGTGCCGGCGGCACCAGCGAATTCGCCATGGCGGCTCCGGCCATGATGCACAGCACCAGCAGAAGATAATTCCGGCCGAGCCGCATCGTCATCACTTTCGCCAGCGGCATCATCAGGAAGATCACCGTATCGAAAAAGACCGGGATACCGATGAAGAAGCTGCTGATCAGAAACGCGATGGGGGCCTTGTCGGTGCCGGTCAGCCGGAGCATCGACCGCACAATCCGCTCGGCGGCCCCGCTTTCGAGCATACACTTGCCGATAATGGCGGCCATGGCGATCAGGATGCCGATCTTGCCGGCGGTATTGCCGAATTCGGTGGCGATGCGCTCGCCGATGCTTTTTTTCGCCAGGGCGGCCGCTGCGGCCGGGGCGGTGCCTTTCGCCAGCGCATACTGCTCGACGGCCGAAGCCGGCGTCATCAGGGCCACGACGAACGCACCCACCAACAGCGCCAGAAACGGATGCAGCTTCAACCCGATGATACCGCCGACCACAATCAATATGCCGACAGCCAGAATTACGAGAGGGTCATTCATGAAAGAAAGGTTTAGGAATTGGTTTCGGACTTTACCCCTAACCGCATCGGCGGCCCGGCCCCTGAAAGGGGGTTTAGATTCGCAAAGCCTGGTTAGCAGCGCAAAAGCCCCTTCAGAGGTTGTTTGGGGAAGGATTTTTGCCCTTCCGGGCGGTTTGTCATCCCGAGGAACGAGGGATCTGGTGGCTGAATGACCCGCCCTCTGGAGCGTCGAGCCCCAAGATCCTTCCTGCGTCGGGATGACAAACCGCTTCCCCAGACAACCTCTCAGGACGCGGGCGGTTGAGATGAAAAGTCGGAAACCGCCCGGCTTTCGCGCAGACCGGTCAGCCGTTTTGCCAGCTGCCGGGCGCCGTCGGCCACGAAGGTCGCATCGGAGCCGCAGGCCAGCATTCGGATGCCCAGGTCGTGGTACAACTGATAATCATCCGGGTTGAAAAACAGGATGCCGGTGGCTTTTCCGGCTTTCTGAGCGGCATTGACCGTTTCCCGGAGGGCTTCCCGGAATTGCGGATGGTCGAACTGCCCGAAAATGCCCAGTTCCATCGACAGATCGGCGGGGCCGATGAACAGCACGTCGACGCCGTCGATGGCCGCGACCTCATCCAGATGGTTCAGCACCTCGACGGTTTCGATCTGCACCACGCCCAGAATCGTATCCCGCGACTGCTCGTAATACGTATTGAAATGCTGCCCGAAGCCCGTCGCCCGCACCATCTTGGCCACACCCCGATTACCGTGGGGCGGGTAATGCAGACCGTTCACCACCTTCCGGGCGTCTTCCGGCCGGGTAATCTTCGGGCACATGATGCCTTCGGCACCCAGGTCCAGCACCCGGTGGATACGCTGGCTCTCCGAACTTTCGACCCGGACGATGGCGGCCGTCGGGGTGTGTTCGAGGGCCTGGAGCTGGGCCAGGACGTCGCGCTCGCCCCCGGCACCGTGTTCAAGGTCGATCAGCACCCAGTCGAAGCCCGCCAGCCCGACGATCTCGGCCGTGAGCGAACTGCCCAGATTCAGCCAGCAGCCGTTGACCGCTTCGCCCCGTTGTAGTCTCTGTTTCAGATTCTTCATGTCCCGTAAAGACGGAATCCCGGCGGCTTTACTTCTTATCCGGTCAGAAGCCGGCAAAGCGGGGTGGCCCTACCGCTTTTCAGGAAAGTTTTTCAATGCTTTTGTAATAAAACCGCTCACGGACGATTTTGCCGCCCTGCCAGTGCTGCACGGAAACTTCTTTGAGTTTGTAGGGAATTCCTTCCTGACCGGTGAAGCGTAAAATCCACTCGGTAAAGACAATGCCCCGGTATGGAGGGAATTCAGAAGTTTGTCGGTCAGGGTGTCCGGGAGTTATCGATAGGATTAGCCCGTAAAGCTACGGGATTCATAAACAGGAAAATAACCCGCCAGGCAGCCGGATTGCCGGAAGCGCCGGGGCGGCCCGGGCTAAACATTCCGTTCATTCGACGGTTTGGCTACTAACAACCCCTTCAGCCGTTATGAGAAACATCGTATTCGCCACCGATTTTACGGAAACCAGCCCCTATGCCCTCGACTGGGCCCGGCTTTTCGCCCGACAGTTTGGTGCCACCCTTACCCTCCTTCACGTGTACCAACCCATGGTACCCGACACGACGCTGCCCGTTCTGAACGACCCCGGCGAAGGCCTAACGGCCTCCCAGGACATCGAGCGGCTTTCGCAGCAGCGTCTGGAGCAGCTGGCCGCTCAGCTGACGGCGGAAGGGCTTGTCGTTCAGACCGATTGGCGGGCGGGCGAGGTGAAAGATGAAATTATGAAGGCCATCGCCGACCATACGGCCCATCTGCTGATCATCAGCCGCCACCAGGCCGATACGTTCTTCGACCGGCTGGCCGGCGATAAGGCCACCGCCGTGGCCCACGATGCGCCCTGCCCGGTGCTGCTGATTCCCGGCGATGAGGACGCGGTCCGCACGGCCCCCCAACAGATCCGGTCCATCAACTATGTGATGCAGCAGGCGACGACCCAGGCGGAGGCTTCCCGGCAGACGAGCGATCTGGCCGACGCCTTTGGGCTGGCCATCCATTTCGTCACCGTGGAGCAGTTCGAGCCGAAGGCGGCCGACCTGGTCATCGTTACCGACTATCGCCCGACCGGTCTTTTTACCACCAACCCCGCCGATACCGTCCTGCGGAAGGCGGAGGGGCCCGTGCTGGTGTTTCATCCGGTAAAAGAAAGCTGACGGGGCCGGCGGGCGGGTAATATCCGGCTTTTGGCTGGACGGAGTCTCGCGCCTGCGGTTACAGGATGGTAATTTTCAGAGAGGTAAATTTTTGTATTCGGCTAAAGTCCGACCGGTTATAGGTATAAAGCTCATCACAATAGGCCTCGGCAACAGCCGTATGAAGACAATCCCCGATGTGATGAAAACCCACTTTATCGGCAAGTTTGATCGCCCGTTGGGTATGCTGGAACGTGAGTGAAACCGGTTGAGCGGGATACAGATCACTTACTTTTTGAACGATCTCCCGGTGCGAAAAACGCATCTTGGCAAATACAAAAGCCAGCTCGTTGAGAGAGTGTACGGAAATAAGAAACAGGCCATTGTGAGTGGCCTGCCGGTATAATTCGATTGCCTGTTGGTGTTTGGTATCGTCCTGATTGATGCGGTAATGGACCAGGACATCGGTATCGAAGTAGATCATTCAATGATTATTTTCTCCGTACATCTGATCGATCAGGGCATTGATATCGATGTCGGGTGAAATCTTCTGCGGTGGATATTTTTTATTAGTCTTCTCTGATTTTAGAAACATTTCCCTTTGCAGGGAAACACGTTCTCCGTCCGGCACTTCTTCAACGGTGACCTTCACTTTCCGGCCGGCAAATTGGCGGAGCATCTGCCTGAAAATCGGATTTTGCCCATCCTGTGGGTCTCCTACAAACGTCGCTTCCATCACTAATTCAGTTAGCATCCGGCAAGATAACAAAAATGAAACGGCTTTTGTCGCCGGACGTTTTTTGTTGTTATCGAGCAACCGATTGCTGATTTCTTTTCAAAGTGGAAAGTTACAATGGCGGTCTTAGGGCTCTTCCCGTTTCAATACATCCAGAAACTCCTCGGCGCTGATTATTCTGATAGAAGGAAAAGGGCTGTTTTTCACTTCGTTGAAGTGCGCATCGTTGGTTACGATGAAATCGGCTCCGGCAATCAGGCCGGCGTCCACAAATTTATTATCGTCCCAGTCTTTCGTAATGATCTGCCAGGAATAAGGAGTTCCCACTCGAACCAAACCCGGCAGTTTGGTCAGAAACTCCAGAAAGTTTGTGGCAACCAGTATGTTTGTTTTATTAGTAAGTACCTCCTGATATTCGAGCAGGATGGCCGTGCTTACGACCCATTCTGCTCTGCCGGTTGCGAGTGCGTCGATGATTGGGCGGTAGCGCGAAAATTTCGGGAGGGACGCCAGCAGAACGTTGGTGTCCAGAACAATCCTCATGGCTGCGGCCGGTAGGGCGTGCGCTCATGGGCCTGCGCCCACTGTTCGACCGTTTTTTCATTCCAGCCGTTTTCCTGCCTGAGCCGGTCCATCTCCTGATCCGCCTTGTCGAGGAAATATTGAGTCAGCAATTGCCGGATCTCCCGAATCTGCTCTTCAGGAAGCTGGTAGGAAAAGGTTTCCAGTAATTCGAGCTGGAGGTTGGTCAGCTTATTTTCGGTAGCCATAACAAAGCCATTTAAAAAGTTGCCATTCCGGCCCCGGTTTTACCTTAATTGCATAACCGGTTAGCATCCGGCAAGATAACAAAAATGAAACGGCTTTTGTCGCCGGACGTTTTTTGTTGCCATTCGGCACTTTTTGCGTCCCGGCTCTTGCCGGGCTTGATTTCGATATACAAGCGTCTTACTTTTAGACCGCGAACCTTACTTTTTGTTAACCCCATTCCCATAGCTTTATGTCGGATGAACTGAAACCAGGAACAGGCAGGCGAAAGGTTGAAAGTACCTAGTTCTTCTCGGCGCTTTGGGCAATGAGTGGGGTTCGCAGCGACCTGCCCTTTTTTCACTTAATCCTCCTTGGTATGCGAACCCCAAAGGACGCCCGGGCCGGAACTGCCGAAAAGCATTCCGGCCCAAACTTGTGTGCTCATGCACGCGATATTGTCCGGGCTTCACCGGACAACACCGTTATTTACATGGAATACCGGCCCCCGCTAACCTGGACAGAGGTGGCGACGCACCGGTTCTACCGGCTGCGCGAGGTCCGGATGGCCCCGACGCTGATCTGGAACGAGATGGTCGTCTGTATTCCGCTCCTCCCCGACTACTGGAAACCCGGCCCCGATGTTGTGCTGATCGAGCCGTTGAACGGGGCCCCACTCTGCGGTCGGCTCGACGCCGTCGACGCCGACCACCTTCGGCTGCGCTTCGACAACCCGCACTTTCGCCCGCTTTCGTTTCCAAGAGCCGAAATACGGGTGCTGTATGAGGTGTATCAGGTGCTGCCCGTCGAAGAGCCGCTGCCCGAATGCCCCGGATGTGGTTAAAAATCAATTATAAATGGCCTTTTTACCGGGGTGACCACAACCAACCGGCCCGTTAAGCGTTACAAAGAAAGTCAGTCTAAAACGCGCTTATCGGTATGCTGCCAACCGGAGTTAAAACGGAAACGAGTGAAACGGCTTCCGATCTGGAAGAATACGGGAAGAACAAACACATTCCGGCGGTGATCCGGAAAAACGCGCTCATTGCCCTGTCCTTCTATCCCGAACTGAAAGACACCTGCATTCACTTCTGTTTCAAACGCCGGATCAAGTCGTCGGTGATGCAGGCCCAGCCGGTTTTCCGGACGATCCTGAAACCCCGGAAAAACCGGGTTTACCGGATCAACATCAGCGCCATGTTCCGGCTCACCCACTCGGTTCTCCCGATCCACCAGCTTCCCGACGATATCATGATCGGCTGGATCGGCCATGAGCTGGGCCACATCATGGATTACGAATGCCGCAGCAATACCGGGCTGGTTGGTTTTGGACTTTCCTATCTGTTCGATCCTTCCTACGTGAAAAAAGTGGAGCGGATCGCCGACTTTTACGCCGTCTCGCACGGCCTCGGCCCGTACATCGTCGCCACGAAACGCTTCATCCTGAACCACGCCGAACTGCCCCAGGCCTACAAGGACAAGATCGCCCGGCTGTACGTCTCGCCCGAGGAGATTGTCGAGCAGGTAAAAAAGCTGGAAGAAGAGAAGCTTCAGCAGCAGAAAAAGGCGTTAGGCTGAGCCGGCGATGGTTTCCGCTCCCGACGGTCACGATAAAACAGTAGCTTTGGGGCAAAATTTCTCCTTTTAAACCAACGGGTTTAGTATAGCTGCTATGTCGAAAGTCATCCTGATTACGGGAGCGTCTACGGGTCTGGGCGAAGCCATCGCTTCTTACCTGGTCCAGCGGGGTCATATTGTGTACGGGACGTCGCGGCACGCGGAGGTTTCGAAGAAGAGTTACACCATGATCACGATGGATGTAACCCATGCCGAAAGCATCGAGCAGGGCATCGAACACATCCGGCAGAAAGAGGGGAGGCTGGATGTGCTGATCAACAATGCCGGCCTCGGCATTGCCGCCCCCATCGAACTGCTCTCGCTCTCCGACGTGCAGAAGGTGTTCGACACCAACGTGACGGGCGTCATCCGGACCATCCAGGCCGTGCTGCCGATCATGCACCGTCAGCGGTCGGGCCTGATCATCAACATCAGTTCCATTGCCGCCGAAGCCGGGCTGCCGTATCGCGGGGCCTACAGTGCCTCCAAGGCCGCCCTCGAACGACTGACCGAAGCCCTGCGGCTGGAAATCAGTCCGTTCGGCATCAAAGCCTGCACGATTCAGCCCGGCGGCACCCAGACCGACATCAACAAAAACCGCCTGCGGGCGTCCATCCCGGCCGACAGCGTTTACAAAGCCACCTTCGACCGCACCTACGAACTGATCGACCAGAGCGTCAGTGAAGGCATTTCCCCGGCGGTATTCGGCCCCCTGATCGAGTCCATCATGAACGCGCCGGAGGTCAAACGGCTCTACCGGGTCGGGAAGCCGCTCGAAAAAGTGTCCGTCCTGCTGAAGCGCATCCTGCCGGTCAAAATGTACGAGCGCATGATCCGGCGGCATTACGGCATGGAGTGAACCACCCCCCGGCCCCCTCCTTGGTAAGGAGGGGGGCTTCGTTTCTGGCGGCCAATTTCTAAAGGGAGTTGCCAGCCGGTGTGCATGCAAGATCAAGCAAAGCCCCTCCTTGGTAAGGAGGGGTTGGGGGTGGTTTCACACCGACAGCCCTTTGATATACTGCTCGAATTCCTGAAAGTCTTCTTCCTTCATCACTCGCGGAATTTTGGTCTGCCCGCCCAGTTTTTTGAATTCTTCGCTCCAGCGGTAAAACTGCTCGACCGGAATCACTTCGGCCTCCACGGCTTTCAGCGCGCGGCTGCGGGCCACCTTGTAGTTCTTGTTCGCTTCGCAAAGTTCAGCGTCGAGGGCCTCCGCAAACCGCTGGTGGTCCACCTCCTTGTCGGCACCGATGTACCACCGGTTGATATGCTGCCCGTCCTTGCGGATGGAAGCCACCACGAACTCCCGGATTTCGAGGTCGAACTGCTTCTGCATCTTCTGCATGGCCTTGTTCATCTGGTGGACCGACAACTGCTCACCCACTACGTTCAGGAAATGCTTGGTACGGCCCGTAATCCGGATTTCGGACCGCTGCTTGTCCGTGATCATCACCGTGTCGCCGATCATATACCGCCACGTGCCCGAAACCGTCGAGATCAGCAGCACGTAATCGGTATTTTCTTCGGCTTCTTCCAGCGTCAGCACGCGGGCACTGGGCCGGACGCGACCGTCTTCGTCCATGTTTTCGTCCGTAAACGGCACAAACTCAAAGAAAATACCGTTGTCCAGAATCAGCGCCATCGACGAGGTGCCGGGTCGTTTCTGGGTTGCCATGTACCCTTCCGACGCCAGGTACGTGTCGAGGTAGATCAGCGGCCGGGCAAAGAGTTTTTCGAGGCTTTTACGGTACGGCTCGAAGGCCACCCCGCCGGTGGTGTACACCTGAAGGTTCGGCCAGAGGTCGTGGATGGTCTGCACGCGGTTGTACCGGATGACTTCTTCGAGCATCATCTCGACCCAGGACGGAATGCCGCTCAGGCTGCCGATGTCCCATTTGGGAGCTTCCTGCGCAATCCGGCGCACTTTTTCGTCCCAGTCTTTGATGGATGCGATTTCGATACCCGGCTTATAGAAGCTTCGGAACCAGGTGGGAAGGTTGGCTGCGCTGATACCGCTGATCTCGCCCTCTTCATGGTCGTCTTTCTGGATGAGACTCACGCTGCTGCCGAGCATCATGATCTGCTTCGTGAAAAAGTCCGCCGGGAGGTCGAAGTTCTTCAGGCTCATCACCTGCTGCATCCCCGACCGCCGGATGGAGTCGAGCATGTCGTCCGTGACGGGGATGGATTTGCTGTTGCTGGTGGTGCCGCTGCTAAGGGCGAAATACCGCTGCCCGCCCGGCCAGGTGACGTTCTGGTGCCCTTCCAGCAGGTAATGCCACCAGTCGTTAAACATCTTATCGTAGTCGTGCGTCGGTACCTCCTGCTGGAACGCCCGGACGAAATGGTCGCTTTCCAGAATCCGGCCGAAGTTGTATTTCCGGCCGAAGGCAGTCCCTTTTGCTTTATTCAACAGGTTCCACAGAACGTCCGCCTGGGCTTTCACCGGATCGGGTTCGGAGGTGATGGAACCGTATACGTCAATCGCTTTGCGGATGAATTCACCAATTACTGCCATAAAAATCGTTTGCTGCTTAAAGAATGAACAGAAATAACCCGCTTCATTGCACCTGCGGCAGGTCCGAGGGGTCGACCAGCAGGAAACCGGGATTGATGCAGGCGCCGTGCCAACGCACACCAAAGTGCAGGTGCGGCCCCGTTACGCGGCCCGTCTCGCCCACCGCACCGATCTTCTGCCCTTTCGTCACCGTTTGATCGTCTTTTACCGCGATGCTCTGGAGGTGAAAATATTCGGTGACGAGGCCGTTGCCGTGGTCGATGTACACCGCCTTGCCGCTGTAAAAATGATCGGCGACCAGCACCACCCGGCCATTGCCGACACTCAGCACCGCCTTGCCCGCGCCGACGGGATAATCCTGCCCGGTATGCCGGTCGCGGGGCTGGCCGTCGAAGGTCCGGCAGGCCCCGAAATTGCCTTCTCCTTTCGGCAGCGGGTTCACCGGCTTCCCGACGGGCAGGTCGAACACCGCCGGCCGCACCTCATCTTTGTAACGGATCACGGCGTTGACTTCGGTGCCTTCGCTGGCCGCCCGGGCCTGATTCTGCGGAGAGACGTTCACGTATTCCTTCTTGGGGAAGTTTTTGATGTCTTCCTGCACGCAGGGTTTTTCCGTGACAGTCAGCCGGGCCGTTTCGAGTTTGCCGCCCGTGGTCCGGCGCGAGATGGTGTATTCGCCCGCCTTCATTTCCATATCGACCGGGTAGTAGCAGGTGCCGTTGACGGCCGGCCAGGCCCGTTTTTCAAGTGCGCAGCGCCGGCAGTTGCCTGCCCAGCGGGCCACTTCGCCCTGGGCCACGGTCACGGCTTTGGCCGGTGTGTCGGAAGCCGGCCTGCGGGTTTGCGCCGTCACCGGCAGCAGGCCGAGACAGAAGCCGGCCAGCGGCAATAGGAAAAAAGCCTTCATCGGTTGCGGATGGGGTGTTGATGCGTTTGAAGTAACAACCGAAGCGGGGCGGAGGGTGTTTGAAAACCTATCGAACCACCCCCCGGCCCCCTCCTTAGCAAGGAGGGGGAGAGTGCGCTGCCCCTTTTCAGTCCTGCGGAGCCACCCCCTCCTTAGCAAGGAGGGGCCCGGGGGTGGTTTCATGCCCGGAACCGCATCTCCAGATGCCACCGGAAGTTCTCCCGGGCCGGGTAATGCATTTCCCCGAAAGGCAACCGCAGCGGCCGACCATGAAACTGGCGGAGGTTGTACGGGCTTTGCGGGTTTTCGGCCAGCGAAGGCGAAACGACGACCCGCAGCCGTTCGTCGATCCCGATCATGCCCCGGTCGAAGGCCGTGTGCAGCGTTGGGCAGAGGGCGATGCCGTTGGTGACGATGTCATCACCTTTTGCACTAATAGGTTTTATATGGCAGGCTTCAACTAAAGAAGAACTATCAGCAGCTATTACTTTCATTCCCGAAATAGCACAGGTGTAGTCGTACACTTTGGGGACTAACTTCTTGAATAATCCACCCCGGATAAACCGCGTTTCCTCGTCGTCTGCCTGAAGCACCGGTTTAGTGTAAGATGCGTCCTTTTCGTTCAGCAGGTGTTTTTCAAGTTCATCCAGGTAGCTTCGGCCGTTGTTCCTGACGCTTAAAAAAACGGCTTTCGTGTCCGGAAAATACCGGTCGAGCAATACGGTTTTCAATTGCAACCGCGCAGACGGCTGAGTCAGCAATGAAAATAGATCGCCGGCGAAATAACCGTAGTCAAGGCGATCGCTGAGGACTTGTACGCTACGGATATAGGTGTCGATGGCAACACCGTCTTTCGGTTTCAGAAACCAGTAGCCTTCTGACTTCAGGTAATAGAAAGGCTGGGTAAAAACGTCTTTGTGAGCGGTTTTCACCAGAAGGGCAAAATTTTCCCTGAAAGTAGCCACCAGTTCCGGCGAAATCGGGAAGCGGTTTTCGGTCACCCAACCCTTTTCGATCAGTTCGATCAGGGTCAGTAGCAGAACGGGTTTGTGCGGTGCCTTGCCGTAGGCTGTGCCGCCCTGTTTCAATTTCTGAAAAGCAGGCAGATACTTTTCAATCGATTCTAAGCGCATCCGGTAAAACTGAACAGAGTGTAGGAAAGTCCAAATTAACTAAAAATGCATCATGTTTTATTTTTGGTTACTTCAAGGCTGCCTTTCCTTCCACTCAGACACCTAAAAAACCATCCCTGTAAATTTTCGTCCTCATTCCGGCCGTGGGCCCGTATCTTCCTGCTTCCGACCCGGTTAGCGGCCCTGCCCGCCGGTTCGGGTTCACCTCACTCTTGCCGGATTTGCTTATGTTCAAATGGAAGAAGTCGGGGGCTGCCAAAGCGCCCCGCCCGAAAAAATCGCCCCTGCGGGAATGGTTCGACTCGATGGTGTTTGCCGTCGTGGCGGCAACGCTCATCCGGTTTCTGACCGTCGAGGCCTTCGCCATCCCGACGCCTTCCATGGAAAACAGCCTGCTCGTAGGCGACTTCCTGTTTGTCAGCAAGCTGCATTACGGCATCCGGACACCCAAAACGCCCCTACAGATTCCGCTCACGCACCAGAAGATATGGGGTACCGACATTCCGTCTTTTCTCGACTGGGTTCAGTTGCCGCAATACCGCCTGCCCGGCTTCACGCACGTCAAAAACGGTGATGTGGTGGTGTTCAACTACCCCCCGCCCAAACCCGGCGAAGAAGACTACCCGACCGACCTCAAAACCTACCTGATCAAGCGGTGCATCGGCATTCCCGGCGACCGCGTCGAGATCCGGCAGGAGCAGGTGCTGGTCAACGGAAAGGCGTTTCCGCGGCCCGTCCGCTCCCAGACCAGCTATTTCATCCGCACCGGCGAGGTGCTGAATGAGCGGTTTTTCCGGAAATACGGCATCGTCAACGACTACAATTCGGCCGAAGGGCCGTTCATCAACTGGCAGCCGGTGGAAGAATTCAGCAAAGCCGCCCGGGCCAACGTGCTGGTCGGCTACCAGATCAATGCGACGCAGGAAGCCGTCGAAGCGCTGAAAAAACTCGACTGGGTGAAAGCCGTCGAACCGACCACCGAACCGGCGGGCCAAGCCGGACCGGGCATCTACGGCAGCACGGCCTTTGCCTGGAATCTGGACAACTACGGGCCGCTCACCATCCCGAAAGAGGGTGCCGCCATCCCGATCAACCGCCGGACCATTGCCGTCTACGGCACGATCATCAGCCGGTATGAAGGCAACGAAAACGTGCAGGTGACGCCCTCCGAAATCCGCATCGGCGGCCAACCGATCCAGTCATACACCTTCCGCCAGAACTACTACTTCATGATGGGTGATAACCGGCACAACTCCGAAGACTCGCGCTACTGGGGCTTCGTGCCGGAAGACCACGTGCTGGGCAAGGCGGTGTTCGTCTGGATGTCCGTCGATCCGGCTCCGGCCGACGTCTGGAATAAAATCCGCTGGAATCGTCTGTTCCGCATCATCGAGTAACGAAAGCCGCCTATGGACGCTCCGAACGGCCGGGATTTTTATGACCAGCATGGGGTTTTCGAGCGGTATATGAACCATCGGAGCTGGGTGGAAAACCCGAACGAAACCATCGAAAAACCGGTTGTGCTGGCACTTCTGAACGCCCGGCTGGAAGGCCCGGTGCTGGACCTCGGCTGCGGTTTCGGCGATCTGGCCGGGGAGGTGCTCCGCCGGGGTGCCGACGGCTATACCGGCATCGATTCATCCCGAAAAATGATTGCGCTGGCTCAGACCCAGGGCCTGCCGCCCGAAGCCGTCTTCATCCGGGCCGACATCCACGAATGGACCTACCCGGAAGGCAGGTATCACACCGTCCTGGCCCGGCTGGTGTTTCACTACACCGCCGATCTGGAGGGGCTTCTCCGCAATATTCATTCAAGCCTGCGCGCTGGGGGTGAACTGATCTGCTCCGTCGAACATCCCCTGCTGACCTCTTCTTTCGGTGTTTTCCGGCCGGAAGGTAAAAAAGGCCATTGGGAGGTCGACCGGTATTTTTATTCGGGGAGCCGATTGCAGGACTGGCTCGGCGGGCAGGTCGTCAAGTATCACCGGACGCTCGAAGATTACTGGCAGCTCTTCATGACCGCCGGTTTCACCATCGAAGTCCTGAAGGAGGGAAAGCCCGAGCGGTCGGCTTTTCGGAGCGAGGAAGAGTTCGAGCGCCGGAATCGAATCCCGCTGTTCCTGATTCTGAAGGCCGTAAAACGGTAATTCCGCTCAATAAAACCGCCCGGATGGGCTGACGCAGACCCCGCCCCCGGCCAGTTGCCGCAGAAACCGCCGGGGCGTCAATCCCACGTAATACCGGAAATCCCGGATGAGGTGGGGCTGGTCGTGATAGCCGAAACGTTCCACCAGCTGCACCCAGTCGACCGGCGCGTCCGGCCCCGGCTTCCCCAGTTCCGCCAGCACCCGCTTGAACCGAAGAAAGCGGACCATTTCCTTCGCCGTAAAGCCCAGTTGAATTTGAAACCGCTGCTGAACGCTCCGGGCCGTGAGTCCGTGCGTCCCGGCTACGCCCTTGACCGGCTCCAGCGAAGGATTCCGAAAATACGGGATCGTGTCGAGCAGGGAGCAGGCGGCTTCGTCAATCGGGGCGACGGACGTCTGCAGATAGTCGCTGATACGGTTCAGGCGGTCGCTGCGGTTTGGGCTTTCGGCCAGTTGGGTCCACAGGTCACCGAAACCGGCTTTGTCGAGGAGCAGGTCGGGGTGGTGGAGGTCGTCCGCCCGGAACTCGTGCATCGGCACCCGCATCAGCCGGTAAAAGCCGTTGAGCGTGAAGTTGACGATGATCAGCTCCGCTCCGCCCGGGAGGTCGTAGGTCAGCGTTTTCTGGAGCGGACCCAGTACGGCCGTCCGGCGGATCCGGTATTCGTGGTTGCCCAGCTTCACCGGCACCTCCGGCCCGAAATTGAACACCAGCAGCATCTCGTAATTCGGCATCAGGTGCCGGCGCAGGGGCGGAGCATCGGCCGGCCGTTCGATGCAGTAATAGTGGCTGAATACCATCGCCAGCCGGTCGTCGGCTTCGATCAGCTGCCCGTCTGGGAGAGCCTCCATTTCGTTTTCTTACAATTTTAAGGCGTCGGTCTGCGGGACCTTTGTCCCATCCAAACACAAAAGACCGATGAAAAATCTCATTATTTATGCACACCCCGACGCCGGCAGTTTCAATCATTCCATCAAGGAAACGCTGGTGCGCAAACTGGAACAAAATGGGGACGAGGTCGTTGTCCGTGACCTGTACGCCCTCGGCTTCGACCCGGTGCTGACCACCGCCGACCTGCTGGCCTCCCGCACGGGCCGGATGCCGGAAGAAATCGCCGTCGAACAGGCGTATCTGGCCTGGGCCGAGGTGGTAACGTTCGTCTACCCGATCTGGTGGACCGGCCTGCCCGCCGTCATGAAGGGTTACATCGACCGGGTGTTTTCCTACGGTTTCGCGTACCGTTACGTGGAGGGCGTTCAGGAAGGGCTTCTGAAAGGAAAAAAAGCGGTGATTATCAACACCCAGGGCAAGTCCCACGCCGAATACCGGGCCGGTGGCATGGACCAGGCGCTGCGGCTCACCTCCGACCGTGGTATTTTCGAATACTGCGGCTTCGAGATCCGGCACCACCTCTTTCTGGAATCGGTCCTCCGAGCCGGCCCGGAGCAGAAGGCGCAATGGCTGGAAGACATTCGGAATCTGTAAGTGCAGAAACGGCAGCGCCCGAACCGGTCGGCTCGGGCGCTGTTTTTTTATTCTGAATTCCTTAAAGCGACTTGAAATCGAAATTGTCCAGGAAGGCGGTGGTGAACTGACCGGATCGGAACTTGGGGTCGTCCATCAGCCTGATATGGAACGGAATCGTCGTCTTGATGCCTTCGATGACAAACTCCTGCAGGGCGCGTTTCATCCGGGTAATCACCTCTTCGCGCGACTGGCCCGACACGATCAGCTTGGCGATCATCGAGTCGTAGTTCGGCGGGATGGTGTAGCCGTCGTAGACGTGGCTGTCGATCCGGACGCCGTGCCCGCCGGGAAAATGCAGGTTGGTGATCTTGCCGGGCGACGGCCGGAACCCGTTGGCGGGGTCTTCGGCGTTGATGCGGCATTCCATCGAGTACACCTTCGGCGTATAGTTTTTACCGGAGATGGGCACGCCCGCGGCCACCTTGATCTGTTCCTTGATCAGGTCGAAATCCGTCACTTCTTCCGTAATCGGGTGTTCTACCTGAATCCGGGTGTTCATCTCCATGAAGTAGAACTGGCCGTGTTTGTCGACCAGAAACTCGATGGTGCCGGCGCCTTCGTAGCCGATGGCCGAAGCCCCTTTGATGGCGGCATCGCCCATGCGCTCGCGCAGTTCGGCGCTGATGATGGGCGAGGGCGTTTCCTCAACCAGTTTCTGGTGGCGTCGCTGGATGGAGCAATCCCGTTCCGACAGGTGACATACCTTGCCGTACTGGTCGCCCACGATCTGGATTTCGATGTGACGCGGTTCTTCGACGAATTTTTCCAGGTAGAGTCCGTCGTTGCCGAAAGCGGCCCCGGCTTCCATCCGGGCGTCGTACCAGGCCTTCTCGAAGTCCTGTTCGCTCTTGATGATCCGCATCCCGCGGCCACCGCCACCGGCCGTGGCCTTGATGATGACGGGGTAGCCGATGCCGGCCGCCAGGCGCTTGCCTTCCTCGACGGATTCGAGCAGGCCCTCGGAGCCGGGAATGACCGGTACGCCGGCGGCTTTCATGGTGGCCTTGGCCGTGGCCTTGTCGCCCATGGCGTTGATCTGCTCGGCCGTGGCACCGATGAACTTGATGCCGTAGTCGGCGCAGATCTGCGAAAATTCGGCGTTTTCGGACAGGAAGCCGTAGCCCGGGTGAATGGCGTCGGCGCTGGTCACCTCGGCGGCCGAAATGATGCTGGGGATGTTCAGGTAAGACTGACGGCTGGGCGGGGGGCCGATGCAGACGGCTTCGTCGGCAAACCGCACGTGCAGACTGTCACGGTCGGCCGTCGAGTAGACGGCTACGGTCTTGATGCCCATCTCCCGGCAGGTCCGTATGATTCGAAGTGCAATCTCCCCCCGGTTGGCAATGAGTATTTTTTTAAACACGGCGCGTTAGATTGGTTCTACGAGGAACAGCGGCTGATCGTATTCGACCGGGCTGGCGTTTTCGACCAGGACCTTGACGATGCGCCCGGTTACTTCCGACTCGATTTCGTTGAAAAGTTTCATGGCCTCGATGATGCAGACCACCTTGCCCGCCTTCACTTCGTCGCCGATCTCCACGAACGCTGCGGAGTCCGGACCCGACGAGCGGTAGAAGGTTCCGATCATCGGTGACTTGATGGTGAGGTAATTGGAGGTGTCGGCTTTGGCCGCAGCCGGAGCGGCCGGGGTCGGAGCGGGGGCCAAAGCCGCCTGCTGGGCAGGCAGCGCGGGCGGGGCCTGAACGGCTGCAGGGACCGGGCCGGCCGCCGGTGCCTGGCCGTAACGCTTCACGCTCAGCTTCAGCTCGTTGGTTTCGATATTGACTTCATCCAGGCCTGACTGTGCGATGAAATCAATCAATTTCTGAATGTCTTTCGTATCCATGGGTATGGGTGTTGGTCTGTGAGCAGGCGGCTTCTTTATTTCACTCGTTCGACGTAATCGTAGGTGCGGGTATCGACCCGGATTTTGTCGCCCTGTTCGATGAAAAGGGGAACGTTGATGGTGGCTCCGGTTTCCACTTCGACCTTTTTCTTGGGGCTGTTGGCCGTATCGCCCCGGATGCCCGGCTCGGCGTAGGTCACTTCCAGTTCGACGAAGGGCGGCAGTTCGCAGGAAAGGGGCGTGTCGGTTTCGGCGTTGATCAGGATTTCGACTTCCTGGCCTTCTTTCATCAGGTCGGCCGCATCGACGATTTTATCGTTGAGGTTGATCTGGTCGAAGGTTTCGTTGTCCATGAAGTTGAATCCGGCTTCATCTTTATACAGGAACTGGAATTTCCGGCGCTCCACCCGAACCGGGTAGATCGTGACGCCCGAGTTGAAGGTGTTGTCCAGTACTTTGCCGGTCGTGAGACTTCTCAGTTTCGTCCGTACGAAAGCCGCGCCTTTTCCGGGCTTTACATGCTGGAATTCAACGATCTGGAATAAATCGTGGTTGAAGTTGATGACGAGTCCGTTCCGAATGTCTGCGGTCGTTGCCATTTGATTTTTAGGATGATTAACAATGAACAATGGATGAAAAATAAATCATCCATTCGTTTAATAAGCCCATTTCACGTACAGTGCGCCCCAGGTGAACCCTCCGCCGAATGCGGCCAGGATAAGGTTATCCCCTTTGTGCAGTTGCGCTTCGTAGTCGAACAGGCAGAGCGGTATGGTCGCTGCGGTGGTGTTGCCATACCGCTGGATGTTTATCATGACTTTCTCCATGCCGATGCCCATGCGGTTGGCAGTGGCCTCGATAATGCGCTTGTTGGCCTGATGAGGGACCAGCCAGGCCACGTCCTCGCTTTTCAGATGGTTTCGCTCCATTACTTCGGCGGATACGTCGGCCATGTTCTTGACGGCGAATTTAAAGACCGACGGGCCGTCCTGGTAGACGTAGTGCCACCGTTTCTCGACCGTATCGCGGGTGGACGGGTAGCGGCTGCCGCCGGCTTTCTGAAACAGATGGTGCTGTCCGACGCCATCCGAACGGATGATCGAGTCCAGGATGCCGTTGCCATCCGGATCGGGTTCCAGCAGGACTGCCCCCGCCCCGTCGCCGAACAGGACGCAGGTGGTCCGGTCGGTGTAGTCGACGATGGCCGACATCTTATCCGCCCCGACCACGACGATTTTCTTATACTTACCGGTTTCGATAAACTGCGAACCGATCGTGAGCGCGTACAGGAAGCCTGAACAGGCCGCCTGAATATCAAAACTGCCGATGGCCCGAATCCCGACCATGTCGCAGATCAGGTTGGCCGTCGACGGAAAAACGTAATCCGGCGTCGTGGTAGCACAGATCAGCAGATCGACGTCCGAGGGTGCCGTGCCGGTTTTCGACAGCAGACCCTCCACGGCCCGGGCGGCCATATGGGACGTACCGAGGCCCTCTCCTTTCAGAATGCGCCTTTCTTTGATACCGGTACGGCTCGTAATCCATTCGTCGCTGGTATCGACCATCTTCTCCAACTCGGCATTGGTCAGAATATACTCTGGTACGTACCCGTTGACTCCGGTAATCGCTGCTCTGATGGTGGTCATAATTCGGTGGTACAATTCAACTCAGCGCCTGGGCTATTTTCGTATAGGCATTGGATTCTACCTGTTTCCTGGCCAGACTGAGCATATTTTTGATTGCCAGGGGAGACGAGATCCCGTGGGCAATGATCACATTGCCGTTGACACCCACGATGGGGCTGCCGCCGACCGATTCGTAATTGGTTTTGTCGATAAACGCGTTGCTCAGCCCCAGCTCCTGGGTGACGTCGTAAATCGACTCACCCATTTTGAAGAGGATGTTGCCCGTAAAACCGTCGGTAACGATCACGTCGGCCTTGTTGCGAAACAGGTCTCCGCCTTCCATATTGCCGACGAAGTTGATTTTACGGCTGTTCTGCAGCAGCTGATAGGCAGCCTGGGCCACCAGCGAACCCTTCTGCTCTTCGGAGCCGATGTTCATCAGCGCCACGCGGGGCTTATCGATTCCAAACGTGTACTGAGCATAGATGGAGCCGATTTCGCCGAACTGCAGGAGCATTTCCGGTTTGCAGTCGGCATTGGCACCGATGTCGACCATAACGGCGAACCCCCCGTCGAGCTGCGGCACGAAGCCGGCGATGGCGGGGCGCATCACGCCTTCAATGGCCTTGATGCTGAACAGGGCACCGACGTGCATGGCTCCGGTATTGCCGGCACTGCAGAAGGCGTCGACCTGCCTGTCGCGTAAAAGTTTAAACCCAACTCCGATGCTGGAATTGGGTTTCTGAGAGAGAGCCTTGGTCGGGTGCTCCCCCATTTCAATGACTTCTTCGGCATGGACAAGCTCCACACCAGTACCTGTATAAGCGTATTTCTGAAGAAGTTCCTCAACTACCGGCTGTTTTCCCACCAAAACGATGGTTACATCATCCGGTAATTCTCGGGCGGCCATCACAACTCCTTCCACGATTGCTTCCGGAGCGAAATCACCACCCATCGCGTCGACTGCAATTCTCATTGAATCAGGTTTGGGAGCGCTGAAATGGTAAACGAACGTGTAAAAATAGTAGTTGCCGGGCAATAAAAAAGTATTTCACGTTCATCCGATTCAGATTCCAGTGAAATACTCTTCGCCCTCAATCGCCTGAAGGAGTCTTTTCCGAACGGTCAAAAATACCCTTCAGGTTGAGGGTAACGTGATCAGGCCGTCGGCGCGTAGTTTTCGATCACTACTTTGCCTTTGTAATACAAATTACCTTCGAAAACGTGCGCTTTGTGGCGGATGTGAACCTCGCCGGTCGTTGCGTCTACGGAAAGCGTCTTGCCCGTCAGTTTATAATGCGTTCTACGCTTGTCACGGCGGGAGCTTGAGTGTCTGCGTTTGGGATGTGCCATAACTTAGTCTTCTTGATCAGTGAATTTTCCGCCATTCCTGCGTACCGGACCTCTCCGGCTTTTCCGCCGGATGCCCTGAGGCTTTCGAATGACAACGTGTATGTTAATTATTGTTCAGTTTTTTCAACGCTTCCCAGCGTGGGTCGACGGGCGGCTCGCCGGCATCGTCCGTGCCTTCCGGCTCCGAGCGATAAATGACCTTGCCTTCCTCCTCGGTATCGCTCTCTTCCTCGTTCCGGAAGCGCGGATGCAGCTTCTTCATCGGGAGCGACAGGGCAATGAAATCGAACATATACCGGGCCACGTTGATCTGGTGCGTGTCCCAGGGAATCAGTTCGATCTCGTCGGTTAATTCTTCGGCGTGGTCGGAAAATTTCAGAAACAGCTGCTCCCGGAGGTCGATCGACTCATCGAAAGGCTCCAGAGTGCGGTCGCAGGTCAGACCGACGGTGCCGTGGATGTGAAAATCCAGCTGGATCATCGTCGCCGATTTGGTCAGCACCAGATGCGTCCTGAAGGATCCGCTCTGGATCAATTCCTGCTCCATGGCCGCAAAAAACGCGTCGTCCGATTCAAAATCGTATTCGTACGCCCGGTTTTCCAGACCAACAATCGAGATGTCGTATTTCTGTAACTCCTTCACCACCGTTCCAAAATAGTCCGCAAAGTTACGAATCTATTTCTGAACCGCAAAAGATTGCTTTACAATTTAAGGGGTATCGCTCAGCCGATTAGGCGGAGTTTCGCGATGGTAAAAGGTGAAATTTTCCAGATGAACGTTCATTGGCCGGTAACCGGCGGCTATGATTTGCCCGCGCAGGCCCTGGTCGCAGTCGCTCTGCGTCAGCAGATACGCCGGCCGGGCTTTGAGATCCGCCAGGGCAATCCGGTAATACCGCTGGAAATACGTATGCAGCCTATAATCCGGCATCATGTCCGGACAAACGCCCAGACGCTCCCGCTGCGGCACGATTGGCCCGACCTTATGCACATCCGACAAAATGGCCTCCTGACTCGCATACGGCGTGCCGGCAATCCGGAAGGCATAAACCACCACCGCCAGACAGGCCGCGGCCCCCACCGTCGTCCATACCGGGAGCGCCCGCTGCAAACCGGGCCACGAAGCCAGGAGCCGCAGCAGTTGCGGACCGATCCAGATCGCCAGCCCGAGCGCCAGATAAGGCAGAGCCGGAACGATATAATACTCGATCTGCTTTACGCTCACCATCATCGGCAGGGTCGTTGCCAGGGCCATGGCGATAAAAAACAGCCCCGCCCGGGGCAGCGCCGGAACTGCCTGTGCCCGGGCCGCCCGTCGGAGGTTGATCAGCCCCAGCAACCCGAACAGCGCCAGGGCCGGGGTCACGTTCCGGGCCAGAATCCACATGATCAGCAGGCGGCCCATACCGGTCGAATGCGCAAAATTCTCGCGCTTGTTGGCCAGAGCCGCCATCACCTGCTGCCGGTAATACGTCTGCATGAAATGCAGGGCGGGCGCGTAGGATAAAATCAGAAGGAACACGAGCAGAAACCCGGCCGTCAGAAAGGTGGTCCGCCGGAAAACCGGCCCGATTTGAAAAGGCCGGACCATCAGCAGGCCGTACAGTGCCGGAGCCGCCAGCACGTGCAGCGCCACCGGCCCCTTGGTCAGCACGGCCGCCAGCAGGGACGGCACCGCCGGAAGCAGATTTACCCAGTAACGTTGCGGCTGCTGCCAGCCCCGGATCGTGAACACCAGCGTCAGGAGGCAGAAAAGGCTCATCGTACAGTCCAGATAATTCTGCGAGTAGGTCCACTCGGCGGTCCGGAAGCTAAAGAGCAGCAACACCGGCAGCCAGTCGAAGGCGCGGAGCGGATGACCGGCCGGGACCATCTGCCGCCACAGGACGAGCATTAGCCAGAGGATCAGCGCCAGCACGGCGAAGCAGTAAATCCGCTCGGTGGCGTAGCCGTCGCCGAACAGCCGGAAAAACCACGACTGGAGCAGGAACATCAGGGGCGGATGCTCGTAAAACGTATGGGTCGTGTTGTAGGGAAGCCAGAAGGACTCGGAGAAAAACGGCGCCCAGAACGTTCCCCGGCCGATCGCCAGATTCCGGGCGATGGACGCGTAGGTCAGGCCGTCGCCCCCCATTCCTTCCCGCAGCAGCCGGCGGAACAGAATGAACGCACCCCACGCCAGTGTGAACAGCCAGCCGGTCCGGCGGTATGATGCGGCAACCTTTGATAGTGAGGAACTTTCCTGCGGGGAAATCGCAATCATGTACGATTTGGCTCGGTAAAAGCAGCCTTAAAGTTACGCCGAATATTTGTCACTACCTGTCCCGATCTGCTATAATTGCACCTTGATCCCCGAAAAGATGCGTCTGATAGCGTTGAACCGGTCTTTCTTTCTGGTCTATACGGCGGTGCTGGTCGTCGTCGGTGTGCTGATGCTGCTGTTCAGTAAACAGGAGTTGATGCAGTGGGTCAACCGGCATCATGCCCCCGCGGCCGACCTGCTTTTCAGGAACATCACCTACCTCGGCGACGGGGCCTTTTCCGTCATCGTCGTCCTGATACTGGCCTTTAGATCGGTCCGGTATGCGGCCATGGGCGCGGTTTCCTTCCTGCTCTCGACCGGCATTGCCCAGTTGCTGAAGCATTTCGTATTTCCCGACGCGCTCCGGCCCATCCGGTATTTCGAGCATTCGGCGCTTGAATTCCGGGTCATCGAAGGACTGGACATCCACAGCTACAACAGTTTTCCGTC
Source organism: Larkinella soli (assembly GCF_003703975.1). Classification (GTDB taxonomy): domain Bacteria; phylum Bacteroidota; class Bacteroidia; order Cytophagales; family Spirosomataceae; genus Larkinella; species Larkinella soli. Next base: position 168,184 of record NZ_QTJY01000004.1, read on the forward strand.
GGGCCATTCCACCACCGCCTTTGCCGTCTTCTGCCTGCTCGCCCTGCTGGACGAGCGTAAGGGGCGGGGCTGGTTTTTTGCGGTGATGGCCGTCATCGTGGCCTATTCGCGGGTGTATCTGTTTCAGCACTTCGTCGAAGACGTCTACGTCGGCTCGATCATCGGCACGGTTTCCTCCGTGGCCGTGTACCTGGGGCTGAGTCGTTACTGGGAACGGAACCCGCGCCACTGGCACACCCGGCGCATCCGGTTTTAACGTTCCGGCCGGTATTGCTCCGTAAATTCCGACTTCGGCGCGTCGCAAAGGCCGCAGGTGTACTCCTCCGGCAGCGACCCGAACGACCGGCCCGCTTCAAAGCCGCGGTGCGGTTCGCCATACTCGGGATCATATACCGTCAGACAGTGGGGGCATTGATGCACGGTCCGCAGCGGCCGTTCGGCGCCGGTTTCCGGTTCGGGCCCCGGCGGTTCGGGCAGGAAGGCGTGCTGTCGTTCGTAGTAGGACTGCGCCAGGTCACGGATGACGTCACCCAGGGCGTCGGCCGGGCGGCTTTTCGCCACCAGCACGAACGGCGCATTCGGGTTGCCCGACAGGGCTTTCTGATACACGTCGAAGCGGTCCGGCGCGCCGTTGACCTGAATCGCCACCGATGCGGCCACTTCCGAGAAGGGTACTTTCACCGAAAAACTCAGCTCGTCCGTCCGGACGTCGGCTTCTTCCAGTTGCAGCAGCAGGTTGTTTTTGAGAGATACGGCCTCCGGATCGGCGTTGGGCAGCTGCCAGTTCAGATACCAGGAGGGTACGTGGGTCCGGATGCCGAAGCGGCCCAGCAACTGCCGCCAGCCGGGCAGGTCTTTTTCCTGAATGTCTTTGACGAGAAAGGTTTTCCAGGGCGTCAGGTAGAGTTTTCCGGCGCGGGTTTGCAGGGCCAGTTCGCACAGGGCCTCCACGAACGCCAGCGGAAAGGCGTAGGTCTTGCGAAACAGCCCCAGCCAGTAACTGCCGCTCCGGGTCTGATGGAATCCCTCATAGACCGGCGTCGGGGGCGGCACCGGGTTCCACTCCGCTTCCGCCTTGCGCGTGCGGCCCCGGAACACGGACATGACGTTCCGGTAAAACGTTTCCAGGTCGGTGATCGGACGTTCGAAATAAAGCCGCTCCACCACCTCCGCAAACGCGCCGATCGACTCGGTTTCGATCAGGACCGGCCAGCCATACCGCCGGACTGCCCCCGAAGGCCGCAGAAAGACATACCAGTAGTGAGGTTCGGGCGAAGCCACAAAGTTGATGTTTCCCGAGAACAGGGGTACGAGCGACTGGGCGGGGTCGCCGAGGTTGATCTTCAGCCGGGTCGGGCGGCTCAGCTGCGCCAGCACGTCCAGGTACACCCCGGTCGTCAGCCAGGGCGTATCGGGAAACACATCGGTAGCCGGCAGCGAGGAGACGACGTTCTGCACCGACGGGTCGGCGGCATCCGTCGGTCGGCCGATGGCCTCGATGCGCCGGGCCAGGTCTTCCCGGAGCAGCGCCTTCGGAACCGGCAGCAGCATCTCCTGCCGGTTGCTGATCTCCAGCGTCTCGACGCCGTATTCCCGCGCCAGAACCACGATCCGGCGCAGATCCCCGGGCGAAACCGTGCCGCCCTGCGTAAGAATCCTTAGTGTATTCATGTGACAATTAAGCCTGGTCAGCCACGACCGCCTGTTTTTTCCCCACTCGCTCCAGAATCGCTTTCACCTCCGGGCGGCAGCTGCCGCAGCCGGTTCCGGCGCCCGTTGTCCGGCACAGCTTGCCCAGTTCGTTGGCCCCGGCGCGGACGGCTTCCGTCAGGTTGCCTTCTCCGACGTTGTTGCAGGAGCAGACGAGCCGGCCCAGCACCGGCGCGGGTGCCTGGCCCGACCGCAGCAGGGCCAGCCGTTTTTCCGAAAGCTCGGCACGGCTGTGAATCAGTTCCTTATACTCCTGAAACTCGGCCTTGTCGCCCATCAGGATCGCCCCGACCAGCCGGTCTTCGTGGATGATGCATTTTTTGTAATACCGGTGTGCCTTGTCCAGAAAAACCACTTCCTCGTAACCGGCGGCCCCGGCGGGCGCTTCCGACAGACCGATGGAACACAGCTGAAGACCTTCCATCTTCAGAATGTTCATCGACAGCGAACCGGTGTAATAACTCAGCAGATCGCCGTTCAGATACCGGGCGATCACGTCGGCCTGCTCCTCGGCGGCTGCCGTGATGCCCCAGAGCTGCCCGTTCAGTTCGGCCAATTCTCCGGCGGCAAAAATGGCCGGGTCGGCGGTCTGGAGGTATTCGTTCACCACCACGCCCCGGTTGACCGGCAGGCCGGCCGAGCGGGCCAGTTCGGTGTTGGGCGTGGTGCCGATGGCGAACACGACGGCTTTGGCCGCGACCGTCTGACCGTTCGAGAGGTGGACGCCCTCGACGGCTTTTTCCCCGACATAATACCGGATGCTTTCATTATACAGGATTTCGACGCCCCGGTCGGTCAGTTCTTCGTGCAGCAGGGCGCTGGCAACGTCGTCCAACTGCCGGGTCATCAGGCGGTTTTCGCGCTGAATCACCGTGACGCCCATGCCGATCTCCCGCAGGGAAGCCGCCAGTTCAAGGCCGAGCAGCCCCCCGCCGACGATCACCACCGGGTCGCCGGTCTGCAATTGACTGCGCAGGGTATCGGCGTCGGTGCGGGTCCGCATGGTCATGACGCCCGTGAGGTCGGTGACGTAGTCGCGGGGCATGAAGGCCCGGCTGCCCATCGTCAGCAGCAGCACGTCGTAGGAGTGCGTTTCGCCCCGGTCGTCGATAATAGTCCGGGCCGCCCGGTCGATCTGCCCGACGGAAACGCCGATGTGGAGGTGAATGCCGAGCGCAGCGGTTTCTTCCGCGCTCATCTTCAGAAGCTTTTCCCAGGTCTGCGTCCCGCTGATGTAGTCGGGAAGCATGACGCGGTTATAGAAGGGATAAATTTCCCGGCTGAAGACGTGGATTTCGTCGGTGTCGTTCAGGGGCCGGTAGGTAGTCAGAAACCGGGTGGCGGCCGCTCCTGCGCCGATCACGACGATCTTCTGCTTCGGCTTTACGTATTTCCGCACCTGCACGGCCGAGAACTTGAAATCCGGCTCCTTCGACAGCGGGTCGATCAGCGGCTGGGTCAGGTTGTTGGTGCGCCCGAAATCCTGCCGGAGAATTTTGCCCCAGTGCATCGGCAGAAAAACTACCCCGCGCCGGATGTCCTTCGTGATCTTCGCATTGACGCGCACCTCGCCCCGTTTCCCCGACACGATCACCGGATCGCCCTCCTTCAGCCCGCGTTCTTCGGCGTCTTTCGGATGAATTTCCAGAAACGGTTTGGGAATGTGCCGGTTCAGTTTGCTGACCTTGCCGGTCCGGGTCATCGTGTGCCACTGGTCGCGGATGCGGCCCGTCGTCAGGATCAGCGGAAAGTCGGTTGACAGTTCCTCCGAGTGATTTTCGTCGGAAACCGTATGGATGCGGGCCTTTTGGCTGGGGGTATAAAACCGGTGGTCGGCAAACAGGCGCGGGGTGCCGGTCGAGTCGGCATCGGGTACCGGCCACTGGATGGTACCGGCGGTTTTCAGCCGCGTGTGGCTCAGCCCGCTGATGTCGATGCGGGTGCCTTTGGTCAGGCCGATGTGTTCGTCGTAAACTTCCGATACGTTCCGGTAGGGAAAAGCGTCGCCGAAGCCCATTTTGCGGGCAAAGCTCCAGATGATTTCCGCATCCGGTCTGGCTTCACCGGGAGGCTGCGTAAAGGCGTTGAGGTAGCTGATCCGGCGTTCGGAATTGGTCATCGTGCCGGACTTTTCGCCCCAGCCGGCCGCCGGCAGCACGAGGTCGGCATAGGCCAGCGTATCGGAGCGGCCCGAAATATCCTGCACCACCACGAAGCGGGCGTTTCTGAGAGCCTCCTCCACGAGCCGGGAGTCCGGCAGGCTGACCATCGGGTTCGTGCAGACGATCCAGACGGCTTTCATGCGGCCGTCGCGCAGGGCTTCGAACATCTCCGTGGCCGTGTAACCCGGTTTGGGGGCCAGCGCCGGAACGCCCCAGTATTCGGCGACCTCCTGCCGGTGGGCCGGGTTGTTCAGATCGCGGTGAGCGGGCAGCAGGTTACTCAGCCCGCCCACTTCCCGGCCGCCCATGGCGTTCGGCTGACCGGTCAGCGAGAGCGGCCCGGCGCCCGGTTTGCCGATCTGTCCGGTGATGAGCGACAGATTGAGCAGTGCGAGGTTCTTGTTGACCCCAATGACGCTCTGATTCAGGCCCATGGCCCACATGGTCATGAAGCCTTTCGAGCGGCCGATGTATTCGACGGCCCACTTGATGTCTTCCGCGCTGACTCCGCAGTGGACGGCGGCCTGGGCGATGGTGCGGCCCCGCACTTTGTCGCGGAACGCTTCGAAACCTTCCGTATGCTGATCGATAAATGCCTGGTCCACCAGCCCCCGGTCGATCAGGCCCCGGGCGATGGCGTGATACAGCACGATGTCCGTACCCGGTTTGATCTGGAAGTGCAGGTCGGCCATGACGGCGGTCTGCGTCCGGCGCGGGTCCACGACGATGATCTTGTAGTCCGGATTCTGCGCCTTGCGGGCTTCGACCCGCCGGAACAGGATCGGGTGGCACCAGGCGGGGTTGGCGCCGGCAATCAGTAAACAATCCGATAAATCGAGGTCCTCGTAGCTGCACGGCACGCTGTCCTCGCCCAGCGCCATTTTATACCCCACCACCGCCGAGCTCATGCACAGCCGGGAGTTGGTGTCAAGGTTGTTGGTGCCGAGAAAGCCCTTCGTCAGCTTGTTGATGAGGTAATATTCTTCGGTCAGGCACTGGCCGGACGCATAGAACCCCACCGAATCCGGCCCGAACCGGGTAATCAGCGACCTGAAAACGGCGGCTGCCCGCTCGAGGGCGGTATCCCAGCCGACGCGCTCCAGCGGCATGCTGCGATTTTCGCGCATCTGCGGATACAGGAGCCGGTCGGAGGTGTCCATGACCGTGTAATGCAGATTCATGCCCTTGGAACACAGCTGCCCCCGGTTGACGGGGTGCGACGGGTCGCCCTCCACCCGGAGCCGCCCGTTGCGGTCCTGATGAACGAGGATGCCGCAGCCGACACCGCAGTACGAACAGGTCGATTTAATGGGTTGTTGAGTCGTCATAGGAAAAGGCTTTCCAGCCTCATGGTTAGACCAGATCAGGAACGGCCGCCAGCTCGGGGGTCGGTTTTTTGTCGAAACGGGTCAGCACGACGAACGCGGCCACAAGGGCTACGGCCATGCCGATATACAGGAAGGCCTGCTCGTAGGTGATGGATTCGGATTTGAACAGCAGACCGGCCAGCACCCCGCCGACGTTGCCACCCGCCCCGACGATGCCGCTGACCACGCCCACACCCCGCTTGTTTACGAAGGGCACGATGGCATAAGTGGCCCCGTTCGCCATTTTCAGGAAGAAAGCAAACAGGAGCATGGCTCCGACGGCGATCACGAGGTTACCGGTCTGGGAGAAGAGCATGATGCCCACGCCTTCGAGCAGAAGCAGACCGGCCAGCAGCAGCCCCTTGCCCCGAAGTCCGAACCGGCTGCCGACGCGGTCGGCCACGATGCCGCCCACCGCCCGGGCGAAAATGTTCATGAATCCGAAAATGCCGGCCAGCAGCCCGGCCGTGGGCAGATCGACCTTGAAGGTGTCGACGAAATACAGGGCCGCCACCCCGTCGAACGTGATCTCGATGCCGAAGCAGGCGCCGTAGGCCAGGAAGAGCGCCCAGACGCGCCAGTCGGCGGAGGCCGCCCAGAAACTGACCGGGGCACCTTGGCCGGCGGCTTTCTGCCATTTGATGTCGGCGAAGTTGCCTTCCGGGGTATCCTTCGTAAAGCGGTAATAGACGAAGGCCATGATGAGCAGGATCACGCCCGGAATGAGCATCGCCAGCCGCCAGGCCTCCGGCTTCGTGTATCCCAGCCCGACGAATCCGGCCAGAATCAGCGGCATAAGCATATTGGTGATGCCCCCGCCGAGGTTCCCCCAGCCGCCGGCTACCGCGTTGGCGGTTCCCTTGATGTTGTCGGCGAACATGGCCGAGGTGTGGTACTGGGTGATGACGAACGACGCCCCGATGACGCCGATGCCCAGCCGGAACAGCAGGAAGGTTTCGTAGCTGTTCGCCAGACCGATACCCAGCACCGGAATGGCGCTCAGGACGAGCAGGAGCGTATACGAAAGCCGCGGGCCGACGGTGTCGCAGAGCCGCCCGATGATGAGCCGGGCGAAGATGGTCATGGAGACGGCGGCTACGATGGCGTTGCCGATCTGCGGTTTGGTCAGACCCAGGTCTTCCCGGATCACCGGCATCAGGGGCGCAATGCCGAACCAGCCGAAGAAGCAGAAGAAAAACGTCAGCCAGGTGATGTGGAACGTCCGCATCTGAACGCCCCGGAAGGAGAAGATATCGAGTTTCGTGAGTTTTCCGGTTTTCATGGTCGTATGGGTTGGGGCCGGCAGTCGGTAACGGGCCGGCCGGAACGGAGAAAGATTATTTCAGGAAATCGGGGCGGATGTTGATCATCAGATACGCCCAGGTTGCGTTCTTTTTCGCGTTGGTCACGTTCTTGACGGCCGCCGACGCCAGCGTTTCGGTGCCCAGAAAGGCGCAGTAGCCGCCTTCCAGCCCGATGCTTTTGGTCAGGGTATGGCTGTAGATCAGGTCAAGTTCGGTGCCGAATCGGTTGCTCATCGCGGAGCGGCCGTCGGTTTTATAAATGGCATTGGGCGAGCTGAACTGGTGCAGGTCGAACGTCAGCAGGCTTTTTTCTCCGGCTTTGTAGCGCGTCCGCAGATAAACGTCCTTCAGCCCTGCCCGGCCGAAGCCGTCGGCTACGTAGAAGTAATCCATGTAGCCCCAGTGTTTATGCGGGGTGCCGTACAGGGGGTCGAACTTATGGTTTCTGGTCAGCGGGCCGGTGGTATTGTTGCCGGAGGTATAGTCGAAGCCGGGGCCGATGCTGAAGCGTTTACCGGCATTGTACAGCGCCTGAATCGAAAACATCCAGGCACTGATCGGCAGACCGTCGCGGTCCTTCCCGAACTGATAATAGGCGTTTCCGATAAAGGAAGCCCGTTTGAAGGCCGTGCCGGTCAGGAAGAAGCCGGTCGTATAGCGGCTCCAGGTGCCGTTGCCGTAGACCCGGTTCACGACGGGCGGTTTGCCGGTCGTGTCGGTCACCGTGCGGTATTTGTTGAAATCGTCTTTGATCAGCAGGAAGGAGCCGTTGCCGAAGGCGGTTTTTTTGCCGATATACAGAAATTGAAGCGATTTATACATCGTGCCGATGCCGTTGGTACCGGCCGTATACCCGGTTGGAACGCCGTTGTACACCGTGCCCGTTTTCAGCTCCCGGTTCTGGTTATACGCCAGCCCGAGGTGCGCGATCCAGCCGGTCGGGGTAGTGTATTTCAGGAGCGCCATATCGTGCCGGCGGCCCTGCTGGAGCCAGTCGAGGTTGCCGAGCAGCCGCACGTCGTCGTAGACCAGTTCCTGGCGGCCGATCTTCAGGGCCAGTTCGCCGGCTTTGTAGGAAGTGTCGGTCAGGGCGATTTCGGCCCAGGCTTCATGGATCATCAGGCCGTTCAGGTCCGCATGGGTCGTGCGGTTGATGGTGGAGGCATCCTGCCCCCAGACCCGGACATCCTGAAGCGTCGTGAAGAATTTGACCCGGTAGCCGCCGTATCCGGCCGAGAGCCGGGTGCGCTGGGAGGTAAAGAAGGCCGGTTGGTCGCCGGCTTTGAGAAGGGTGCCCTGGCCGTTTCGGAGTTCGGTTCGGGTCCGAAGCTGCCCCGACAGGGTAAATTGTGCGAAGCCCGATTGGCTAAGCAAAAATAATCCGTAAAAACCCAATAGGAATTTGGAATGTATGAGCTTTTTCATACATTTGAAGAGGTTTAAGGTGGAACACGTCTTAAACAGTAGTCTTGACCCTGCCGAGCCGCCACTTGGCAGGGTTTCTTTTTTCTTCCGGGACGGACCGCCATCCGTTTTCCGAAAGTCCTCTTCGCAGCAATCCGCCAATCACCGGAAGAGTACCGGGCGCAAAACTTCAAAAAATTATAAATAACCGGTAAATATTTTAATTCCCTGTCTTTGGCCTCGTATAGCCCTTATCGGGGCATTTCACGTGGAATTGAACTATTTGGATAATTTGATTCCCATTTTTTATAGAGTAGATTTACTAAGTAATGCTACTTAGATGCTGAGCGAAAATTAGGTATAATTATTTATTTTCCAAAAGATAGGTTGCAAAAATGAGCGTAGATCAAAAAATATTTGGTAAATGCTCAAAAGTTCGTTTAAAAGTAAAGGTGTTTGCCGGAAAATCTGTCCCTTTTCGTAATTTCAGGTTAAAATACAAAGTTCAATCGCATCATGACTCAGGTACACTCCGTCGCTGACCCCACTGCGACTCCGTTAGGCCGGGGCATCCAGTTCATAGGTATCGGCAAACACGGCAGCAAGCCGTTGCCGCCCCAGTTGCTGGAAGAGTGCAGGCAGGTGCTGTTGAGCGGAGATGCGGACCCGCTGCAGAAAGGAGCTTTCCTGGGTGCCCTGCTGGCGAAGGGTCCGACGGCGGAGGAGATGATCCTGGAGTCGGTGTTTGGGAAGGGTGCTTTCTCACATGCCAGCTATTTTATTAATAAGGTATGTCCGGATCTGCCGGGCAGCCTTTTTCCGATTGCCACCAAGTTACTGAGGGGGCACACGCTGCGGCCCAGCGAAGCCCACCAGCTGGGGGCTTTTCTTTTTTCGGACGAACCGTGCGAGACGTTCAAAGGCATGGCGGCCAGCATTCTGCGGGTCCGGCATGAAACGAACGACGAATATAAAGGGCTGTATGATGCGGCCATGGACACCATTACGCCCGGTTTCCGCCAGCTGAGCTGCGTGGAGCGGCCGCTGGTGCAGCTGGCCGAGCCGTTCGATGGGGTGGAGCATTCGTACCTCATTACGCCCCTGCTGGCTCACTTCTTCGAGCAGCGCGGCTATGGGGCGCTGTCGGTCGTCGGGCGGACGCCCGGGCCGAAATTCACCCTCAATGCCCATGACCTCTATCTCTACCTGGGCTGCCCGATGCTTCAGAGCAACCACGAGATCAGTTCACCGCCGGAGCCTTTCGGCTGGGTACTCGACCAGAAAGCCCTTTCTCCGGCGCTCAACCGCTGGGTCGACCGCCGGCGGATGATCCTGAAGCGGCCTTTCCTCTCAACGCTGGAAAAGGTATTGAACCCGTGCAGCGCCCGGATTCTGGTCACCTCCGTTTTTCACATTACGTATCAGATGAAAATGGCCGAACTGGCCCTGATGGCCGGATTCGATGCCGCTATCGTGTTGAAGCGGGGGCTGGAAGGCAGCCTGAGCCCTTCCACCGGCCGCGCGAGCGGCATTCTCTGTGCCGTCCGGACCACCCGCGGGCACCTGTTCTACCAGCACTTCGACGTCAGCCTTCCGGCTTTCGCCGACTTCCGGACCGACAGCGACGAAATCGTGACCAGCCTGGAGGTGGGCGACAATGCCCGGCTGGTGCGTGCCTTCCTGAACGAGGGCGAAACCGACAACGAAGCCTTCGATAACCGGGTCCGGTTTGCCCATGCTCTGCTCGAACGGGGGATGGAGTGGATCGAAGGACAGCTCGGCGGCACGGGCGCGCAGTGGTCGTAAAAGCCGGTCAGGTGGTTTTTGGCCGGAAGACCTTCATCACGTTTTCGTGCGTGGTCAGGAAAGGCCCGCCGATCAGGTCGATGCAGTAGGGGATGGCCGGAAAAATTACCGACAGGCATTGCCCGATCGCAGTCGGTTTGCCGGGCAGATTTACGATCAGCGTCCGGTTCCGGATGCCGGCCGTCTGCCGCGACAGGATGGCCGTCGGCACATATTTCAGGCTTTCCTGACGCATCAGCTCCCCGAAACCCGGCATCATCTTCCGGCAGACGGCTTCCGTGGCTTCCGGCGTCACGTCGCGCGGGGAAGGACCGGTGCCGCCGGTCGTCACCACCAGGCAGCAGCCTTCCGCGTCGGCCAGTTCCTTCAGGGCGGCTTCGATCTGATCCTGCTCGTCGGGGATGACGCGGTAGACCGGTTCCCAGTCACAGCTCAGGTATTCGGTCAGCAGGCCGACGACGGCCTTGCCGGGGATGTCCTCGTAGATACCGGCGCTGGCCCGGTCCGACACATTGATGATTCCGATACGGATGGCATTGCTCATGACGGCAAAGATACGCTCCTACCGCACGACCGCCAAGTGAGCCGCCCGGTTCAAGGCCGCCGGATGCAGTCCGACCACCTCACCGATGATGATAATGGCCGGGTTGCTCAGCCCCTTCCGTTCCACTTCCTCACAGAGCGTACCGACGGTGGCGACAGCGACGGCCTCCGTTTCCCAGCTTCCGTTCTGGATGACGGCCGCGGGCGTATCGGTTTTTCCTTCCGACGCCAGAATCTCCACAATTTCGGGTAAGTGTTTCATACCCATCAGGATGACCAGGGTGGCCTTCGTCCGGACGGCGGTGCGGATATCATCAGAGAGACGATGGTCTTTGGTCGTGCCCGTCAGTACCCAGAACGACTCGCTCAGACCCCGGCAGGTGAGCGGAATTCCGGCCAGCGCCGGCACCGAATAGCTGCTCGACAGGCCGGGAACCACGGACACCTCGACGCCACAATCCTGCGCAAAGGCCATTTCCTCAAACCCGCGCCCGAAGATAAACGGATCTCCGCCTTTCAGCCGGACCACATGGCCGTGGCTGTGAGCATACCGGACGATGAGGTGATTGATGTCGTGCTGCGCAAATTCGCAGCGGCCCCGCCGTTTTCCGACAAAGACCAACTCCGCCGTCGGGGGGGCGAATGATTTTAATAAGTCGTTGTGAACCAGCGCATCATACAGGATGACGTCGGCGCTTTGCAGGGCACGTACGCCCTTGAGCGTGATCAGTTCAGGATCGCCGGGGCCGGCCCCGACCAGGGTAAGTTTGGGTGTCTTCATATTCGCAGAACGGTCCGCCAACAATTCCACATGGTAATTTTACTCAACAATTTTACGAAAGAAAACTTGACTTTTCAATACATTTAATAACTTTAAGCATCATTTGCACAAATAACCTTTGGCAAAAAGGCAAAAATGCCAAATTTTAAAAAATATATAGAAAATATGTAATTTTTCATAGAGAATAAAACGTGTTCCACTTTAAATCCATCTGACAATGACAAACATTGTGGTGGTCGGTAACGGGATGGCAGGCTTCAAGTTCTGCGAAAAGTTACTGGCCCGGACAGAGGGGATAGCAACCGATGGCGGTCGGTTCTCCCTGACGGTGTTTGGCGAGGAGCCCCGACCGGCTTACGACCGGGTGCATCTGAGTGCCTATTTTTCCGGAACCCCGGCCGACGAGCTGACCCTGGCTCCGGCCGGCTGGTATGCCGACCACGGCATCCGGCTTTTTACGGGCGAGTGCGTCGTCCAGATCGACCGCGACGCCCGCACAGTTACCACGCATTCCGGGCGCTGCGTTCCCTACGACGTGCTGGTGATGGCGACCGGCTCGGCCCCCTTTGTGCCGTCGGTGCCGGGTATTCACAAAGACGGTATTTTCGTGTACCGGACCATCGAAGACCTCGAAGCCATTACGAACTGGGGCCGGCAGGCCACCCGGGCGGCCGTGATCGGGGGCGGTCTGCTGGGCCTCGAAGCCGCTAAAGCGGCTCTGGACATGGGCCTGGAGACGCACGTGGTCGAGTTTGCACCCCGGCTGATGCCCCGGCAGCTCGATTCGGCCGGTGCCGGGATACTCAAAGCCAAGATGGAAGCCATCGGCGTCTCCATCCACCTCAGCAAAAACACCACGCATTTTGAAGGATACGACCGCGTCGCCGGTCTGCGCTTCGCCGACGATACGGTGCTGGATGCCGACATGGTGATCATCTCGGCCGGGATCAAACCCCGCGACGAGCTGGCCCGCAAGATCGGGCTGGCGATCGGCCCGAGGGGCGGCATCGTCGTCAATGATGCCATGCAGACCTCCGATCCGGCCATCTATGCCGTCGGGGAATGTGCCCTGCACGGCGGGATGATCTACGGACTGGTTGCTCCGGCGTATGAAATGGCCGATGTGGTGGCCTCGGCGATTGCAAAACATGCGGATTTAGAATCCGAACGAGCAGCCGGACCGACGAAACTGTTTACGGGCTTCGACATGTCGACGAAGCTGAAACTGATCGGCGTCGACGTGGCCAGCTTCGGCGATCCGTTCTGCGAAACGACGAAACACCGCTCGCTGGTCTGGGAAGACCGGCTGAACGGAATCTATAAGCGGGTCAACATCAGCGAAGACGGCAAATATCTGCTGGGCGGTATTCTGGTCGGGGAAGCGGAAGCATACAACATGCTGCTGCAGACCTGCAAAAACCGCATCCTGCTGCCGCCCACGCCCGAAGACCTGCTGTTGCCCGCCCGCAAAGGCGAGGGCACCGCGGCCGGTGCCGGTGTCATGAGCTTGCCGGACGAGGCCCTGATCTGCTCCTGCGAAGGCATTTCCAAAGGCGACATCTGCTCCTCCATTACGGAAAAGGAACTGGGCGACGTGGCCGCCATTAAAAAATGCACCAAAGCCGGAACCGGCTGCGGAGGCTGCGTGCCGATGCTCGGCGACCTGCTGACCGAAACCCTGAAAGCGCAGGGTAAGATCGTCCGGAAGGTACTCTGCGAGCATTTCGACCACACGCGGCAGGAACTCTATGACCTGGTCCGGATCAACGAAGAGGAAACGTTCGACGAAGTACTGGCCCACTACGGCAAAGGCCACGGCTGCGAGGTCTGCAAACCGGCGGTGGCTTCCATCCTGGCCAGCGTTCACAACGATCTGATTGCCCGGCACTCCGTTATTCAGGATACCAACGATCGCTATCTGGCGAACATCCAGCGGGGCGGAACCTATTCCGTCGTGCCGCGGGTGGCCGGCGGGGAGATCACGCCCGACAGGCTGATCGCCCTGGGTCAGGTCGCGCAGAAATATAATCTCTACTGCAAAATCACGGGCGGGCAGCGCATCGACCTGTTCGGGGCGCGCGTCGACCAGCTTCCGATGATCTGGGAAGAACTCATCGAAGCGGGATTCGAGAGCGGACACGCCTACGGCAAAGCCCTGCGGACGGTGAAAAGCTGCGTCGGGTCAACCTGGTGCCGGTTTGGGGTTCAGGATTCGGTCGGCTTTGCCATCGAGATCGAAAACCGCTACAAGGGCCTTCGTGCTCCGCACAAACTGAAAAGTGCCGTGTCGGGCTGCGTCCGGGAATGCGCCGAAGCTCAGTCGAAGGACTTCGGGATCATCGCTACCGAAAAGGGCTGGAACCTATATGTCTGCGGCAACGGCGGAGCCAAACCGCAGCACGCGCAGCTGCTGGCGTCGGACATCGACCGCGAGACCTGTATCCGCTACATCGACCGGTTTCTGATGTTCTACATCAAAACCGCCGAGCCGCTGGCCCGCACCGCCACCTGGCTGAACAAGCTGGAAGGCGGCATGGGGTATCTGCGGAGCGTGGTGATCGACGATGTGCTGGGCCTGAACGAGCAGTTCGAGCAGGAGATGCAGCGGCTGGTCGACGCTTACCAGTGCGAATGGAAATCGGTCGTCGAAAGTGATGATCTGCGGAGCGAATACCGCCATTTCATCAACACCAGCGACCCCGACCCTACGCTGGCGTTTGTCGAGGAACGCGGACAGAAGCGCCCGGCGGGATGGTAATTGTTGAATGATTGAATAATTGAATGATTGAACGGGCTCCGCAGTGCTAAAAATGGCAGCGCCCCATTCAATCATTCAACAATTCTACAACTCAAAAATTGAAACCATGGTGTCTCAGAATATATCCATCGAAAATACCCGGCAGTGGTACCGGACGGCTCCGGTGACGGCTTTTCCGGCCGACGGCGGGGGGTGCGTAAAGATTGGGGAGCGGCAGATTGCCGTCTTTCACTTTAAGGCGACGGGCGAGTGGTATGCCTGTCAGAACATGTGTCCGCACAAGGCCCAGATGATCCTGGCGCGCGGGCTGATCGGCGATTGCCAGGGTGAGCCGAAGGTGGCCTGCCCGTTTCACAAGAAAACGTTTTCGCTCAAAACCGGCCAGAACCTGAACGGCGAGGAATACGCCATCGAGACCTACCCGGTTCGGGTTGAAGATGGGTTTGTCTACATTGCTTTGTAATTCAATAGTTTAACTGTTAAATACGATTTGTTATGACTGGTTCGATTGCTCAAAGATTTACCCGTCAGTACTCCATCGCCCTGGCGCTTGTGGCCGGGCTGACCATGGCCGGACAATGGTTGATTCAGCGACAGATTCAGGACCAGTTGAACGATTCGTGGCTGGTGAATCACGCCGGCCGGCAGCGGTTCCAGAGCCAGCAGATCGCCAAGGATGCCCTGCTGCTGGTCAGTCAGCCGGCGGAGCGGGCCTTTTACGTCGAAGACCTGCGACAGGTGCTGGGCAGCTGGGAACATTATCATCAGGAACTGAAAACCGGCCGGCTGGCGGAATTACATGCGACCGTGGAGAACAGTGAAACGCTGGAAAAATTGTTTGTCGGTCTGGAGCCGCCGTTCCGGTCCGTCAGCCGGTCGGCCCATGCCCTGATCCGGTGGTCGGATCAGGGCGGCTATCCGGGCGCACCCGAGGCCCGGGCGGCTTTGCAGTCGATTATTACCAACGAAAAGGTATTTCTGCGGCAGATGGATCGGATCGTGGCTCAATATGAAGCCGAAGCCCGGTCCAAAGTGGAACGGCTGCGGGCCATCGAACAGCTGCTGATGGCGCTGACGCTCATCGTGCTGGTGCTGGAAGCCCTGTTTATTTTCCGTCCGGCCGTCCGGGCTATTGAGAAAACCATGTCACGGCTAATCGCTTCCGAGCGCCGGGCCGTTCAGATCAGCCTGGAGTTGCAGGATACCAGCACTTCGCTGCGCTCAACCCGTGCCCAACTGGTCGAACAGCAGCTCAACGAGCAGAAAATCCGGCTGGCTTCCGTCATGCAGGGACAGGATGAAGAGCGTCGCCGGATCTCGCGCGAACTCCACGACGGTATCGGCCAGATGCTCACCGGCCTGAAACTCGGGGCCGAGCAGCTTCAGCCGACCGCTTTCCGCACCCCGACGGCATTGCGTCAGTTTACGGACCTGAAAGACCTTATCTTACGGACCATTCAGGAAGTACGGAACGTCTCGAACGAACTGATGCCGACCGCCCTGAACGACTTCGGGCTGGAATCGGCCCTGCGCCAGCTTGTGGACCTTCAGCAGAAGCAGACCACCACCCTGATCACGTTCCACTCCGGGCTCAAAAACCGCCGGCTCGACAAGGCCATGGAAATGGGCCTGTACCGCATTGCGCAGGAAGCCATTCACAATGCCGTCAAGCATGCCGATGCCGACCATATCGATCTGGAAGTGTACGAAAAGCACGGACGCATCCGGCTGCGGGTGGAAGACGACGGCATCGGTTTCGTTAGCCGCACCGACTCGGCCCTCGACCTGCGCAGCACCGGCACACCCTCGCAGGGGCTGCGCAACATGCAGGAGCGGACGCGGCTGATGAAAGGCACCTGGCAGATTGAATCCGAGCCGGGCGAAGGCACCGTCATCGAGGTCAGCGTACCGGCGCTGTCGCTCTCCGCGAAACAGTACGCGACCCACGTTTAAGCGGAAGACGGGCGTATCGGGGAGTTTCCGTACTTTTGCGGAATCAATTTTAACGTTATGCCTCGAATACCGTCGCGTTTTATCCCTCTGCTGATCGTTCTGGCCGGGGCGCTGTTCTATTTTCCCTTTCTGGGACGGGTTCACCTGTTCGACTGGGACGAGATCAACTTCGCCGAATCAGCGCGGGAGATGATCGTAACGGGCAACTATACCCGCGTACAGATCAATTTTCAGCCGTTCTGGGAAAAACCGCCCCTGTTTTTCTGGATGCAGGTGCTGGCGATGAAAACCTTCGGGATCGGGGAGTATGCCGCCCGGTTTCCGAATGCGGTGGTCGGTGTCGTTACGCTCGTGGTACTGTTCGGCATCGGCCGCCAACTGGTCGACCGGCGGTTTGGCCTGCTCTGGGCGCTGGCGTATTTCGGTTCGCTGACGCCCCACTTGTATTTCAAGTCGGGCATCATCGATCCGACGTTCAATCTCTTCATCTTTCTGGGCGTCTGGTTCATCAGCCGGGCCGTGGCGGCCTACGGCAGCGCTTCAGCCACGCGGTTAGCGGCCCTGTCAGGGTTGTTCGTCGGGCTGGCCGTGTTGACGAAAGGGCCGGTCGGCGGGTTGCTGGTGGGCCTGACGTTCCTGATCTACTGGGGTTTCCGGCGGTTCCGCCCGATTCTCGGCTTCGGCAACGGCGCGCTTTTTTTTCTCTGCGCGCTGGCGGTGGCCTCGGTATGGTTCGGGCTGGAGCTGATCAAGAACGGGTTCTGGTTCTTCGAAGAATTTCTGCGGTATCAGGTCCGGCTGTTCTCGACACCCGACGCCGGGCATCAGCAACCGTTTTATTATCACTTTCTGGTGGTGCTTCTGGGTTGCTTTCCAATGTCGCTGTTTGCCATTCGCGGCTTTCGGCATCGGTTTCGGCCGGTGGTTGCGGGTGACCGCTCCGAACGCGCAACCGGAATGGCGGATTACAAATCCGCGGCAGGGGGAGGAGCGACTGCCGGCGGTTCGGATTACAAATCCGGACGAGCAGTCGAACGGGCGGAGGATTTTCGATTCTGGATGGTCATTCTGTTCTGGGTGGTGATGATCCTGTTCTCCATTGTGAAGACCAAGATCGTGCATTATTCCTCGATGGCCTGGTTTCCGGTTTCCTTTCTGGCGGCCACGGTATTGTACGCTTACCTGAACGGAGAACTGAAATGGAACCGCTGGCTGACCGTCGGCATTGCCCTCATCGGCGGGGTACTGGCCCTGGCCATTGCCGCCCTGCCGGTGATCGGCCTTTATACCGACCAGTTGATTCCCTACGTTAAAGACCGGTTTGCGGCCGCCAACCTGACGGCCCCCGTCGAGTGGGACGGCTGGGAGTGGGTCATCGGACTGGCCTACGGGCTGCTGATTGCCTGGGCGCTATGGTTCCGGTCCCGGCGGCCGGTGCTGGGGACGGTGGCTCTCTTTCTGGCGACTCCGCTGCTGCTCTGGTTCGTTCTGCCGGTGATCGTGCCGAAAATCGAGCGCTATACGCAGGGCGCCGTCATCGACTTCTACGAAGCCAAGCAGGAGCAGGACATTTACATCGAGCCAATCGGCTACAAAAGCTACGCCCATCTGTTTTACTTCCGCAAGCAGCCCCAGACCAACCCGAACAGCTACCGGGAAGACTGGCTCATCAACGGCCCCGTCGACAAACCGACATTTTTCGTGACCCGCAACATCAACCTCGACCAGTACCGCTATAACCCCAACCTCGAGGTGATCGGCGAGGAAAGCGGGTTCGTGTTCCTGCGTCGAAAGCCGTCTTTCATCAAGTAAGCGCCGGAACTACGATTTAAGATTGGAAAGCCAGTTGGATGAAAGCCGCCAGTTCCATCAGCCAGGCCACGCCGAGGTGGATGATGATGCCGCCCCAGATGCTGCGCGTCCGGAGGGCGATGACGCCGAGGATGTAACCGCCGAAGATGGAGCTGATCGTTTCGCCGGGCGGCTTCCCGAAGTGGATGAACGCATACGTGACCACCATCGGCAGAACGGCCCCGCGGCCCAGAATCCGGCTCATGCCGATCACCAGAAAGCCCCGGAACATCAGCTCCGTCGGGACGAAATCCCAGCCGTAGGCCAGTTCATAAATGACGGCCGTTACCCAGGTCGGTACGTTGAAAAACTCGTCGGCTTCGGTGTCCCGGTAGGTAGGGTAGGTTTCCAGAAAGGAGGGCTGGAAAGAGGCATAGGTGATCAGCGGAGCCATGCAGAGCAGCAGGATGAAGTAGATCCGCAGCCCCTTCCATTTGGGCCGCATCCCATAGAAGCCGTTTTTCTCCTTTTCCGCAAACCAGTAAAACAGCAGCAGCGGCAGCAGCACCGTCACCAGCGAGTGCAGGTTGCGCAGGCAGTAGAAGGCGAAACGGTAAATCGCGCCGTCCAGTAGCCGGTGACTCCAGTCGTTGAATCCGTAGAACCCGGCATAGACCGCATACACCGCCAGCCCGAACAGGCTATACAGCCAGAAATCCCGCGATTGCCAGACCTCCGTCTGCCCGTGAAACCGGGTCCAGAGGCCCACACCGGTATAGTAGGCGAAGGCATAGAGGAGAAAATAATAGACAATCCGGATGTTTTGGCCCCGGTAGGCGTCGATGTAGGAATCCTCGAAATCGAGGTAGTAATTCAGACCGATGCAGGCGGCCAGAAAGACCGCAGTCACGGCATACAGGTCCGGGCGGAAATCGGCTTTCAGGTAGTCACGGAGGTAACGGATGATCGTACGCATGGCGGCCCGAAATTGGCACAATCCGGACAGGAAACCAACCAGCCCACGCTTGTAAGGATCAGATGGTTGGCTGAATTGCGGATTCGGTTCGATGAAGCGGTTTCACTGCCCTTCGGCCAGCTGGTTCACCAGCGCCGGCACTTCGGGTTCTCCTTTGAAAAACGCGCCTTTTTTGCCGCGCGTCAGCGCCCAGCGGTGCAGCCAGGAAATGCCGCCCCGGCCCACATACCGGTCTTCCGAGCGGTACGCTTCGTCTTTCAGGGCATCTTCTAAAGAGATAAACGAATAACCCCGGTTTTTCAGCCGGCGCAGCAGCTCACCGAAATAATGGGCGTTGATGCTGTTGGCATGAATCAGCAGCGTCTGCGGAATCTGCCGCCCGAACAGCGAGTCGGTCTGCGCTTCGTAATACCCGACCACAGCCGTCATATAGTCCAGATACTGCCGCCCGACTTCTCCGGCCGTTGCCGTATCCCCTTTCAGCAGGGCTTTGTCGAAGGCCAGCGAAAACAGGTAATCGGAGTTATCGACCGTGACGGGCGCTTCGCGGTATTGGTGCTGCACCAGAAAGCGTTCCAGCGAATCTTTCTTACCGGGCGTGTCGCCTTTCCGCAGAAAGGGGTGCCGGAAATACCGGAACGGTTTTCCCTGCCGGCTGACTAAATCCCGCGTGATCTTCTCCCCGCCGGAAACGTCGTCGAGGTATTCCCGAATCGATATCCGGTTGAGGTCTTTATGCGCGAACGTGTGGTTACCCAGTTCATAGCCGGCCTCCAGCCACTGCTTCAGGATGGCAACCTGGTCCGGGTCGGGCGCGCCGTCGCGGTAAAGCCACTGCGAAACTACGAAGCCGATGGCCGGAACCTGGTACTCCCGGAAGTGATGCAGCAGCCGCCGGGTCATGGCCATCCGGTCGGCGGGTGTCCGGTAAAATCGGGAAACCGTGGGCAGATCGTCGACCGTGACGACGATTTGTTTCTGGGCCTGGAGGGAAAAAGCCGTCGGCAGGCAGAGGAGGAGAAGCCAAAAGCGCATCGGTTTTCGGGCGGAGGTTTGGCGCAAAGATGGGCAAACTATTTCAAATGTTCCGGCAATCGCTATACTTGTAACCATGTTACTGTTTATCATCACGCTTACCACCCTGGCCGTAATCATCCGGATCGTGGCCAATCCGCTTTCGAACGTTTTTCAGAAGCAGCTCACCCAGCGGTCGGCCGAACCGCTCTTCGTAACCTCGGCCACCTACGGTTTTCTGAGCCTGCTCAGCCTGTTTTTCTGGAAGGACATCTCTCTGACGGCCCTTTCGCCGGCTTTCTGGTACAACGCGTTGATCGTCAGTATTCTGGCGGTATTGGGCAATGTGTTTCTGGTACGGGCGCTCCGGACGGGCGACCTCTCGGTGCTGGGGCCGGTCAACGCCTACAAGTCCGTTGTCAGCATCGTGTTCGGGATCGTTCTGCTGAACGAGGTGCCGAGCTGGCTCGGGCTGCTCGGCGTCGCGCTGATCGTGGCCGGCAGTTACTTCGTGCTGGGGTCCGGCCGGTTGGAAGGCGGTTTTTCCTGGCAGCTGCTCCGCCGGCCCGAAATCCAGCTGCGGCTGGCGGCTCTGGTCTGTTCGGCCATCGAAGCGGTATTCATCAAACGGGCCATGCTGCTGTCTTCCGCCGTTACGACCTTCGTGTTCTGGTGTGTGCTGGGGTTCGTTCTTTCGCTCGTCTGGGTCGGGGTGGCGCTGCGGGGCCGGTGGCAGGAACAGGTCCGGTTGCTGTTTTCCCAGAAAATCACCTACCTGGCTCTGTTTCTCTCCGTGGGCCTGATGCAGTTTTCGACCAATGTGGCCTTCGACGGAACACAGGTCGGCTACGCGCTGGCCCTGTTTCAGACTTCCGCGCTGCTGAGCGTTCTGTTTGGATATCAGTTTTTTAAGGAAAAGAATATCCTGCCGAAGCTGATCGGCGCGGCCATCATGGTGACGGGTGCGGCTTTGATCGTCGTGTTTAAATAATCGTATGGAAGACCTCTTCGCCACCGACCAAACCCGCGACCTGGTGCCCCGCATCCGGGCCTTCGTCGAAACCGAACTGTTTCCGCTGGAAACGGCCGAGTACCTGACCGGGCGGTTTTCCAGGGTGGCCGCGTTGCTGGACCAGAAGCGCGATCTGGTCAAAAAAGCCGGCCTGTGGGGGCTGCAACTCGGGGCCGGAGAGGGCGGGCCGGGGCTAACGCTCTGCGAGTTCGGGCAGGTCAGCGAGGTGATGGCCGCGAGCCCGTTCGGGCATTATACGTTCAACTGCCAGGCTCCCGACATCGGGAACATGGAACTGATGCACCGGCACGCGTCCGATGCGCTCAAAAGCCGGTATCTGGAACCCCTCCGCGACGGCCGTATCCGGTCCTGTTTTGCCATGACCGAACCTGAATTTGCCGGTTCGAACCCCACCCGGCTCGGAACCACGGCCGTTCGGGAAGGCGACGACTATGTGATCGACGGCCATAAATGGTTTACGTCTTCGGCCGACGGGGCGGCTTTTGCCGTCGTCATGGCCGTGACCAACCCGGAGGCCCCGGCCCACCGGCGGGCGAGCATAATCGTGGTGCCGACCGACACCCCTGGTTTTCAGCGGGTTCGGAACCTGTCCATCATGGGTGACCCCGGCGACCACTGGGGTAGTCACGCGGAGGTGCGTCTGGCCGACGTGCGGGTGCCGGTTGCAAACCGGATCGGGGAGGAGGGTATGGGCTTCGTGCTGGCGCAGGAGCGGCTGGGGCCGGGCCGGATTCACCACTGCATGCGCTGGATCGGCATCAGCGAACGCTGTTTCGACCTGATGTGCCGCCGGGCGGCTTCCCGCGAGATCGAAACCGGCGTGATGCTGGGCGAAAAGCAGTTTATTCAGGGATTCATTGCCGAAAGCCGCGCCGAAATCGATGCCGCCCGGCTGATGGTGCTGCGGACGGCCCGCAACATTGACCGGTATGGAGCAGCAGGAGTTCGGAACGAAATTTCGGCCATCAAATTTTTTGTCGCCAACGTGATGCTGAAGGTCGTGGACCGCACGATCCAGACCTACGGAGCCATGGGCATCACCGACGACCTGCTGCCGGCCTGGTATTACCGCCACGAACGGGGCGCCCGCATTTACGACGGGGCCGACGAGGTCCACAAGTCCGCCCTGGCGCGAAGCATTCTGAAGGAATACGGTCTGGAGATAAAAAAGAAGCCATGAACCCCGACTCCGCTTCCCGAATCCGACCCGGCGAAGAACTCGACCAGGCTCACCTGAATAATTATCTGGCGACGGTGGTACCCGGCTTCGGCCGGCTGACCGCCATCGCCCAGTTTCCGGGCGGTTATTCCAACCTGACGTATCTGCTGACGGCCCTTACAAACGCTTCCGTGTCAGTGGAATATGTGCTTCGGCGGCCGCCGTTCGGGGCCAAAGACATCAAAGGCGGCCACGACATGGGCCGTGAATACCGGGTGTTGACGCTGCTGCATTCGGCCGGTTACCGTTCTGCGCCGGAACCGGTGGTTTTCTGCGAGGACGATGCGGTCATCGGTGCACCTTTTTACGTCATGAAACGGGTGCCCGGCGTCATTCTGCGGGCCGGCAGCCCGTCGGCATTGAACCTCCCTGCCGAAACGATGCGCCGGTTGT
The DNA here is from genome assembly GCF_003703975.1 of Larkinella soli. GTDB lineage: Bacteria > Bacteroidota > Bacteroidia > Cytophagales > Spirosomataceae > Larkinella > Larkinella soli. The sequence continues at coordinate 190,398 of NZ_QTJY01000004.1, forward strand.
CCGAAGCGCTGGTCGATCAGCTGGTGGCGCTTCATGCACTGGACATCCACGGATCAGGGCTGGTACAGCTGGGCAAACCGGAGGGTTACATCCGGCGGCAGGTGGAGGGCTGGCACCGGCGGTATCAGGCCGCCCAGACCGACGAACTGCCCGTTATGGACAAACTCGCCCGGTGGCTGGATGCCCAATTGCCGCCCGAACAGGCGCCGACGCTGCTGCACAACGACTATAAATATGACAACGTGGTGCTGAACAGGACGGACCTGACGCAGATCGAAGCGCTGCTCGACTGGGAGATGTGTACGGTCGGCGACCCGCGCATGGATGTCGGCACGGCTCTTTCCTACTGGTCGGAAACCGGCGACGGGCCGTTCGAGAAGTCGTTCAACCTGAGCTGGCTGCCGGGCAACCTGACGCGCCGGGAGGTAGTCGAAAGATACGGGGCCGGCAGCGGCCGTGATTTGTCCCGGATTTTGTATTTTTACGTATTCGGTCTGTTCAAAAACGCAGTGGTGATGCAGCAGATTTACGGACGCTACCGGCGCGGACTGACCCGCGACCCGCGCTTCGCCGGCCTGTTGACCGGCGTTCGTACACTGGCCGCCAAAGCCGCCACCGCCATCGAAACCGACCGCTTATAATTTCACTCATCAACAACAGAACCTATGGCTTCGACCACCCTTGAACTGAACGGTTTGAATTTCAATTTAACGGAAGAACATATGGCCGTGCGGGATGCGGCCCGGGATTTTGCGCAGAACGAACTGCTGCCCGGCGTCATCGAGCGCGACAGCCAGGCAAAATTTCCGACGGAACAGGTCCGTCGTATGGGCGAACTGGGTTTTCTGGGCATGATGGTTTCGCCCGATTATGGCGGGGGCGGCATGGATACGGTGTCGTATGTGATCGCGATGGAGGAAATATCCAGGGTGGACGCTTCCAGTTCAGTCATCATGTCGGTCAATAACTCGCTGGTCTGCTGGGGGCTGGAGATGTTCGGCACCGAAGCGCAGAAGCAGAACTATCTGACGCGGCTGGCAACGGGTGAGGTCATCGGCGCTTTCTGCCTTTCCGAGCCGGAAGCCGGTTCGGACGCCACCTCGCAGCACACCACCGCCACCGACCAGGGCGACCATTACCTGCTGAACGGCACTAAAAACTGGATCACCAACGGCGGCTCGGCCGCCGTTTATTTGGTGATGGCCCAGACTGACGCCGAAAAGCGGCACCGCGGTATCAACTGCCTGATCGTCGAGAAGGACCAGCCCGGTTTTGTGGTCGGTAAAAAAGAAGACAAGCTGGGCATCCGGGCTTCGGACACCCACTCGCTGATGTTCACGGACGTCAAAGTGCCGAAGGAAAACCGCATCGGCGACGACGGGTTCGGGTTCAAGTTTGCCATGTCGACGCTGAACGGCGGCCGCATCGGGATTGCCGCCCAGGCACTCGGCATTGCCGCCGGAGCCTATGAACTGGCCCTGGCTTACGCGCAGGAACGGAAATCATTCGGAAAAAAGATTTTCGAGCATCAGGCCATCCAGTTCAAGCTGGCCGAAATGGCGACGAAGATCGAAGCGGCCCGGCTGCTGGTGTACAAGGCGGCCCGGCTGAAAGATGAACACAAGGACTACGTGCAGGCGGCCGCCATGGCCAAACTGTTCGCGTCGGATGTGGCGATGTGGGCGACGACGGAAGCCGTTCAGATTCACGGAGGATACGGTTATGTGAAAGAATTTCACGTAGAGCGGATGATGCGGGACGCCAAAATCACCCAGATTTATGAAGGTACGTCGGAAATACAAAAACTGGTTATAGCCCGAGAGCTGGTTAAATAGAACTTTTTCGCCTTTTACACAATTTTTTCAAAAAAGACGCGCGTTGCCTTGTAGGTGACGCGCAATTTTTTTTATCTTTTCGCAAGAATCATTGTTGTATTAGATTTGTACAATTTATTAGTTTTGTGCAAATTTGCATCAGCAATACCTGTAGATACATCTCTTTCACCGTATGGAAGACTATAATAAAATAATCGAATCGCTGGGTGTAAAATTCATTAAAGCCCGAAATATCCGCATTTTACAGCCTATAACCATCAAAAACTACTACGACGTCGAGAACTCTCTGACGATTCTCTACAACGGGGAAGTCTCCTTCGGTGACGAGAAAGTAAAGGTGGAAGTGGGCGATATGCTGTTCATCCCGGGCGGAAAGCACGTCACCGTCACGTACGGAGACTCCTCCCAGCCCAGGACCGTATCGAACGAAGAGTTCATGACGCATCGTGAGCTCTACTTCGAAGCCAACCGCGATCCGCAGAAGATCGCCAACATGCCGAATTCGTTCGGGTACGTGTCGTTCGAAGCGAAGGTGTTCGATTCGGTGAACTTCTTCAACTCCCTGGACGTACCGCCCTTCATCATCAAGCGGGAAGATTCGCTGGCGCAGACCATCAACCAGATTCTGGCCGAGGATATGCTCGATACGCCGGGGAAAGGCCGAATCATCAAGATCAAGACCGAGGAGATCGTGATCGAGGTGATTCGCTACATCCTGAAAAACCGCCTGTTCGTCGAGCAGCTGGTAACCAACAGCACCTACTTCAAAGACCCGCGTCTGATCGACATTTTTGCCTACATCAAAGATAATCTGGGGGGCGACCTGTCGAACAAGGTGCTGGCCAACGTCGCCAACGTGTCGGAAGATTACGTCGGGCAGTATTTCAAGATGCTGACGGGAATCAATCCGCAGGACTACATCGAATACCAGCGGATGGAAGCGGCCGTGGGCCTGCTGCGCACCTCCAAGAAAAGCATCCGCGCGATCGGTGCCGAGGTAGGTTACAAGGATACGGCGTATTTCTGCCGCCGGTTCAAGATGATGTTCGGAATCCCGGCCGGGAAGATGCGCCGTCGGGAGTCGCTGATGAACGTATAAAAAGAAAATAACAGGGCCGCTGCGGAGAGGCTCCTGTTTACTAAACGGGAGCCTCTCCGCAGCGGCCCTGTTTATTGGGCGCTGCGGAGGGCCGGCTGATTGAGGGCCTGGACGGCGGATGCGATTTCCGGTAACAATTCCGGGTCTTTCTCAATCCCGTTGCCCACCACGATTACATCGGCTCCGGCCCGCAGGGCGGCCTGTGCCTTTTCGACGGAGTTGATGCCCCCACCCACGATGATCGGCGTATCGACACACTTCCGCACGGCCCCGATCATTTCCGGCGAGATAGGCCGGCGGGCTCCGCTGCCGGCATCCATGTAAATTAGCTTCAGGCCCAGCATCTCACCGGCCATGGCCGTACAGGCGGCTACGCTCGGTTTGTCGTACGGAATCGGAGTAGTGTTGCTGATGTAGGAAACCGTCGTCTGAACCCCGCTGTCGATCAGCATATAACCGGTCGGTAAAATCTCCAGCCCACTCTGTTTCAGGATGGGGGCGGCAATGACGTGCTGCCCGATCAGAAACTCCGGATTTCGGCCGGAGATCAGAGACAGCAGGAGAATGGCATCGGCGGTGGGTTCGATATGCAGGCTATTTCCGGGAAACAGAATCGTGGGGATGTTCGTATACTCCCGAATGGTTTCGATCACCTCCCGCAGGACGAAATTGGTGATGAGGCTGCCGCCGACAAAAAAGAAGTCGACCCGGTTTTCGACGCTCCGGATTAAGAGATCCTTAAAAGAGTCTTGCCCGACCTTATCCGGATCGAGCAAGACGACAAATGATTTCTGCCCTGTTTCCTTACGGTCACAGAGGGTTGTTAGTAGCGGATGGCGTGTATGGGCTGGTCGCTGTTGGTTGCTGCTGGGCTGCATTATTCTGACGTAAGCGAGACATAAAATCAGTCACCTGCTGGCGGGCCATATTCGTCACGATGGACGTCAATATCCCGGTGATGGCACCTCCGATCGCTGATTTTTTCGGCGCTTCCTCTGCGGCTTTCGCAGCCCGTCTGGCCTGGGCTTTCGTGCTGTTTTCGTAGAGGTGGTTGTCCGCTTCCTCGTCATCGTAATCTTCGTCATCCTCATCCTCGTCATTTGACTTCGGGAGCAGGATGCTGGCGACTACGAACACGGCGAAGCAGACACCGGCCACCAACGCCACGGATTTGCCGACTTCGACGGCGTCGCCTTTCAGCGCCTGGACGTTGGTTTCAATCGAACTTTTATACTGCTCGGTGGCTTCCATCAACTCGGCCCGCCGGGCTGAGGTATCTGAAAAAGGCACATTCGGATCCATAAAATGAGCGTTCTAAATTAGTAAAAAAATGAATTGACCAATTTTAAAGCTTTGAGGACGCCTGGTCAGTAGAGGTTTACCTGAGCGTTTATTTGTTCATGGAAGTGCTCTGGCTGAGCGATTCCCGCGTTTGATTCATCAAATCCTGCACGACTTCAGTTTTTTCCTCTGCCTTCTTCTCCTGTCGATTTTTTATCAGATTATAAGCCGTTTTCCGAAGCATTCCTTCAATGGAGTTCTTGGCGAACACCCAGATCAGCGTCAGCACCAGGAAGAACCCGGCAACGATCAGGAAACCCAGATACCGGCTGTCCAGCACTTCGTTCAGATAGGCGGCCAACAGGCTGAATAAAAAGATGGTAGTGATGGTGGCTAAGAATCCCAGCACGATTCCGTGAACACCCTGAACCACTCCATCCTCTACCCGGTTACGGGTTTCGAGCTTGAATAACTCGATTCTCGCTTCCAGATATTTGAAGAGGCTCTCTCTGATTTCTTCTATCTTCTCTAACATAGCTGTATATCATTAGTGGCTGCTGTAGTAGTACAAATAAGGCTCCATTTTGTTTGGAAAAAGTCTCGTAGGGAGCCGGTTTACCGCAACAATATGCTTATTGGACGCCAAAATCAATGGAGAGTCATTCTTCCGGGACACAAAAAAACCGCTTCAGCATTGGAAAGCGGTTTGCGAACTCATGATAATCCCGGAGATTGTGGAAATTTTTCCTGTTTATCGTTGCTGATTTTACCCCGGAAAATAAGCATGCCGGGTCAGTCATGGTTATTTTTCACTTATTTCGGAGACGAGCCCCGGAGAAGCGAAGAAGTTCCCATGACCGACGCCGGCAGCGGAATTTCAGTCTCGGTGAAGCCGGCAGAAGCCCTTAGCTGGTCCGCTTGAGCTTCGCTTCGATGGTTTGCTGCGTATGCGGGACGGCCCGCAGGCGCTCTTTCGGAATCAGCTTGCCGGTATCGATACAGACACCATAGGTTCCGTTCTTGATCCGCACAAGAGCCGCTTCCAGTTGCTGGATGAATTTCTGCTGCCGGGCAGCCAGCTGGCTCAGGTTTTCACGTTCACTCGTGTCGGCTCCGTCTTCCAGCAGTTTCGATGTGCCGGAGGTGTTATCGGTCCCGCTGTCGTTACGTTTGCTAAGTGCCTCCTTGATGTAATTCAACTCGTTACGGGAGGTTTCCAACTTCTGACTGATCAGAACCTCAAACTCCTTCAGTTCCTCCTCGGAGTACCTTTTTTTTTCTTCCTGAACCATACACTGACCAGATGGTTTAGTGGGTGAAAACTTTCCTGTCGATTAAACAACAAAATTACAACTCTATTGATTCTTTTTCAATCGATTTGACCTGCCGTTTAAAAAAAAGTTCAAAAATTATGAATCGGTAAATACCCAATAACACCAATCAAAATTTGGCTATACAACTTTTAGCTTAAAATGAAGTTTGGTATTAATGAACGATCGGGGTAAATCATTCTGAATCAGAAAATTATATTTAATCGTGAAAAAATAGTTCTTTATTGGTGTCGTTATCTTTTTTGGTAAGTTTGTTTCGACACTTCATCAAGGTGGTCAACTAAAACGTTAGTTCTTATGGCTTACATAGAACCTGCTCCTATAAAAGATAAAGAAAACCCGCTCGAATCGATGATGTCGCGGTTCGATGCGGCCGCGCGGCTGCTTGGACTCACGGAGGAGATGTATCATATTCTGAAAGTTCCGGCCCGTCAGGTTACCGTCGGTTTGCCCATTACGATGGACAACGGCGAAATAAAAGTTTTCGAAGGTCACCGGGTGATTCACTCGACTATTTTAGGACCCTCCAAGGGCGGGATCCGGCTCGACCCGGGTGTCAACATCGACGAGGTGCGGGCCCTGGCTGCCTGGATGACCTGGAAGTGTGCCGTCGTCGATATTCCCTACGGCGGGGCCAAGGGCGGTATTGCCTGTAACCCCCGGGAAATGTCGGCCGGCGAAATCGAACGCCTGATGCGGGCCTATACCGTGGCGATGCTCGACGTCTTCGGCCCCGACCGCGATATTCCGGCTCCCGACATGGGCACCGGCCCCCGTGAGATGGCCTGGCTGATGGATGAATATTCCAAATCCCGGGGTATGACCATCAACGGGGTCGTGACGGGTAAACCACTGGTACTGGGCGGTTCCCTGGGCCGGACCGAGGCCACCGGCCGGGGCGTCACCATCGCGGCCCTGTCGGCGATGGATAAGCTCCGCATGAACCCCTACCGCGCTACGGCCGCCATTCAGGGCTTCGGCAACGTCGGCTCTTTCGCGGCCGAACTGCTCCACGAGCGGGGCGTCACGGTCACCGCCATCAGCGACATTACCGGCGGCTATTACAACGAGAAAGGGCTGGACATTACGGCGGCTATGGCCTACCGCAATGCCCACAACGGCACACTCGACGGCTTTACGGGCGCCGAGCGCATTACCAACGAGGAACTGCTGGCGTTACCGGTCGACGTGCTGGTTCCGGCGGCCAAGGAAGACGTCATTACGGCCGAAAACGCCGATGCCATCCAGGCCCGCATGATCGTGGAAGGTGCCAACGGCCCCACCTCGGCCAGCGCCGACGACATCATCAACGAAAAGGGCATCATGGTCGTGCCGGACATTCTGGCCAACGCCGGCGGGGTAACCGTTTCGTATTTCGAATGGGTGCAGAACCGGATCGGCTACAAATGGACGCTCGACCGCATCAACCGCCGGTCCGACCGCAACATGAAGGACGCCTTCGACCGGGTGTTCGAGACGTCCAAGAAATACAAGGTGTCCATGCGGCTGGCGGCTTATATCGTCGCCATCGACAAGGTGGCCAGCACCTACAAATACCGGGGCGGCTATTAAGCCCAGGACTTGCGGGACAAGGTCTTACCGGACGGAGTCTCCATTCCCGGATTCCGGTCGGCTGCCGAGGTTTGATAGGGTGAAGGTATGAAGGCGATTCGGGTGATTCCCGATTGTTTCGTACTTTCACCCCGTCTTTTTGTGTCATTTGACCTTACGACTGCATGACAATCCACAAGGAAGGATATTCCATTCTTTTCTGGACACTGGTGATTCTGCTGGCAATCAACATTCTGTCCATCTCTTATCTGTTCACCGGCAACGAGACGGCTATTACCATTGTCCTGGCCGTCAGCCTGGTACTGTTTCTCCTGATTCTCCAGTTTTTCCGCAAACCCCGCCGGCTGACCTCCCTGAATGACCGGCAGGTGATTTCTCCCTGCGACGGAACGGTCGTCGTCATCGAAGAGGTCAACGAGCCGGAATACTTCAGGGGGCCGCGCCGTCAGGTGTCGATTTTCATGTCGCCCCTGAATGTCCACATCAACTTTCACCCGGTGAGTGGTATCGTGCGTTACGTCAAATATTATCCCGGGAAATATTTAGTGGCCTGGCACCCGAAATCCAGCACGGAAAATGAACGGACCTCGGTCGTGATTCAGACGAAAACCGGTGTCGAGGTTTTGCTCCGTCAGATTGCGGGGGCGCTGGCCCGGCGCATCGTCTGGTATGCCAAAGAGGGCCAGGAGGTGCAGCAGGGCCATGAACTGGGCTTCATCAAGTTCGGCTCGCGGGTCGACGTCTTCCTGCCGCTCGATGCGGAAGTGAAAGTCAGGATCGGCGAAAAAACGAAAGGAGGCACCACCGTCCTGGCTGAGTTTGACGATCCGGCCGCTTAGCACGAAAAACCCCGGCAGAGCCGGGGTTTTGGTTATTTTCTGCTTACAGGCTGTCCGCTTCCGAATGGACGGCTTCGTCGTATTCTTCCACCGGCACACACGAACACACCAGATTCCGGTCGCCATAGGCATTGTCGATCCGGCTGACGCTCGGCCAGAACTTGCGCGCTCGGATGTAAGGCAGCGGGAAAGCGGCTTTCTCACGACTGTAGGGCCGGTCCCACTGGTCGGAAAGTACGACCCCTGTGGTGTGCGGAGCGTTTTTCAGCACGTTGGCCGCCTTATCGGCTTTCCCTTCCTCCACTTCCCGGATTTCTTCCCGGATCTGAATGAGCGCGTCGCAGAACCGGTCGAGTTCGTCTTTGGATTCTGATTCGGTCGGCTCGATCATCATCGTGCCCGGCACGGGGAAAGAAATCGTCGGCGCGTGAAACCCGTAGTCCATCAGCCGCTTGGCGATGTCTTCCACCTCGACCCCGGCCGCTTTGAACGGGCGGCAGTCGACGATCATCTCGTGCGCGCAGCGGCCGTTGGTTCCGGTATAGAGAATCGGATAATGGTCTTCCAGCCGGGCTTTCAGGTAATTGGCATTCAGAATAGCGGTTTTGGTGGCATTCGTCAGGCCCTCACTGCCCATCATAGCAATATAGGCATAGGAGATCGTCAGGATGCTGGCCGAGCCGTAGGGGGCCGCCGATACCGCATGAATGGCCTTCTGGCCTCCCGTCTCCACCACCGCATGACCCGGCAGGAAAGGCGCCAGATGTTCGACCACGCCGATAGGCCCCATTCCGGGACCGCCACCACCGTGCGGAATGCAGAAGGTTTTATGCAGGTTGAGATGGCAGACATCGGCCCCGATGGCCGCCGGGCTGGTCAGCCCCACCTGTGCGTTCATGTTGGCTCCGTCCATGTAGACCTGACCGCCCTGCTGATGGATCACGTCACAAATGGTTTTGATGCTTTCCTCGAAGACGCCGTGCGTGGACGGATACGTCACCATCAGACAGGAAAGGTCTTTGCCGTACTGTTCGGCTTTGGCCTTCAGGTCATCGACGTCGATGTTACCCCGCTCGTCGCACCGCACGATCACGACCTTCATGCCGGCCATGACGGCGCTGGCCGGGTTGGTGCCGTGGGCTGAAGACGGAATCAGGGCGACGTTGCGGTGGCTTTCGCCCCGGCTTTCGTGGTAAGCCCGGATCACCATCAGACCGGCGTATTCGCCCTGAGCACCCGAGTTGGGCTGGAGCGAAACGGCCGCGAAGCCGGTAATTTCGCAGAGCCAGGCGCTCAGTTCTTCGATCATCTTCTGGTAGCCGGCCGCCTGTTCTTTCGGAGCAAACGGGTGCAGCCCGCCAAACTCGGACCAGGTCACCGGAATCATCTCGGCAGTGGCGTTCAGCTTCATGGTGCAGCTGCCCAGCGAAATCATCGAATGAACGAGGGAAAGATCTTTTTCTTCCAGCGAGCGCAGATAGCGCAGCATCTCATGCTCCGTATGATGCTTGTTGAAGACCGGGTGCGTCAGATAGTCCGATTTGCGGATCAGACGCTCCGGCCATTTGAGGGTCAGCGTTTCGATGGCCGCGTCGAGGTCGGCGCTGACGCCGAAGATGTCCAGCAACTGGGAGACGTCGTCGAGCGTCTTCGTCTCGTCGAATGAGATACCTACGTGTTCGTCGTTCTGAAAATACCGGAGGTTGACGCCGGCCGTCCGCGCCGATTTCCGCAGGGACTCCACATCGTCGACCCGAACCGTGATCGTATCGAAATAATGATTGGTCAGGATTTCGTAGCCGTTCCAGCGCAGGACCGTCGCCAGCAGGCGGGTCAGGCCGTGAACGCGCTCGGCGATCGCCCGCAGCCGCTCCGGACCGTGGTAGACCGCGTAACTGCTCGCCATGACCGCCAGCAGCACCTGGGCCGTACAGATATTGGAGGTGGCTTTTTCACGGCGGATGTGCTGCTCCCGGGTTTGCAGGGCCATGCGCAGGGCCGGGTTGCCTTCCGCGTCCACCGACACGCCGATGATCCGGCCCGGAATCTGCCGCTTAAAGGCATCTTTCGTCGCGAAGAAAGCCGCATGCGGTCCGCCGTATCCCATGGGAACGCCGAAACGCTGGGAAGAACCGACCACTACGTCGGCGCCCATTTCACCCGGAGGAGTCAGCATCGTCAGGCTCAGCAGGTCGGCGGCCACGGCGACGAACACGTTGTGTTCGTGGGCGGCTGCGATCAGGTCGGTGTAATCGAACACCTCGCCGTCGGTGGCCGGATACTGGAGCAGCATGCCGAACAGCCCTTCGTCCGTCACGTTGACCTGCCGGTGATCACCCACCTGAACGGTAATGCCGAGGGGCGTGGCACGGGTTTTGATGACATCGATAGTCTGGGGGTGGCAGTGCTTTGAAACGAAGAGGGTAGCCGCATTTTTTCGGGCGGCCGGGCGCATGGCATACAGCATGTGCATGGCTTCGGCAGCCGCGGTGCCCTCGTCGAGCAGCGATGCGTTGGCGATCTCCATACCGGTCAGGTCCATCACCATGGTCTGGAAGTTCAGCAGGGCTTCCAGGCGACCCTGAGCGATCTCGGCCTGATAGGGCGTATAGGCGGTATACCAGGCCGGGTTTTCGAGAATATTGCGAAGAATGACGTTGGGCGTAATCGTATCGTAATAGCCCATGCCGATGTACGACCGGAAGACTTTGTTCTGCCGGGCCAGCTTCTTGAAATCGTTCAAAAACTGGTATTCCGATTTGGGAGCCGGCAGGTCGAGCGGCTTCGGAAGCCGGATGGCCGCCGGAACCGTCTGGTCGATCAGTTCATCCACCGAGTCGAGCCCGATGGTCTTCAGCATGGAGGTAATCTGGGAAGCGTCGGAGCCGTTATGACGATCGGCAAACTGCTCCTGATAGCGCACATTGAGCTTCATTATCAACGAAGTATATTAGTCTGTAAGTGAAGTCGAAATGATCGGAAACCGGAAGTTGTGTTTCGGATTAAAGCATAGTTACAAAAGTACAAAGAATAACCGAACTCATTTGGTTCCCGTCGTTGATTCCCGTTCGGATTTCGATTAATCCTGCAATAGTATAAGATTTCGGATGCCTAATCAGAGTTTGAAATATGTCTGTACATCCAACTGTTTCGGTGGTGATGCCGGTTCATAATGCGGAACGCTTCGTGGAGGAGGCCATCCGAAGTGTGCTCAGTCAGACATTCGCGGACCTTGAACTTATCCTGATCGACGACGGATCGACAGATAGGTCACCCGCCATTCTCCGGCAATACCGGGACCGCGACGACCGCGTTCGGTTGATCGTCAACGCTACGGCGCTGGGATTCGGCGGGGAGAAAGCCTGCAACGAAGCCTACCGGCAGGCCCGGGGGACATACGTCGCCAAACTCGATGCCGACGACCGGGCCCACCCCGACCGCCTGGCCCGGCAGGTGGCGTTTCTTGAAGGGAATCCCAACGTCTTTCTGGTGGGAAGCTGGCTGGAAATCATCGACGGGCAGGGCCGGACGGTCGGGGTACGGAAGTATCCGACGGATCACGCGGCCATTTTCCGGGAGTTTTATTTCCGAAGCTGCATCGGACATCCCTCGATCCTGTTCCGAAACGGGGTCGTCCCCGGCGATTTTTACGAGCTGAAGTTTCCGCACCTGAACGACTACTACAGCTTCTTCCGCCACATGCGCTCCGGGCTGGAATTCGCCAATATTCCCGCCTGTCTGACCGCCTACCGGGTTCATACTTCCAACACGGTTTTTACCGGCCTGCGCGAAAAATGGAACACCAACATGGCGATCAAGAAAGTCATTCTGGAAGAATCGGGGATCAGACCACCTCTGCATCAGAAAGCCGCCCTGGGCGTCGCCACCGGCCTGATCAACACCGTTCCTGAAAGGCGGGTCTTTCAGACGCTGAACTTCCTGAGGCAGGCTTTCACGCTTTAAACCAGTCACCTTCCTCACCACGCTATGATCGTTCGACTGACCAGAATCGCCTTCGGAATGGGCTGGAACGCCGTCCGGACCGTTCCTTATTTCACCCGGAATTTTTTTACCCTGCGCCGGCAACTAAGAGCCGATCCTGACCCGCCGTTCCGCATCGGCGGGTTTTTCCCTTTTCTCTTCGACCGGTTTGCGGAGAGCGGTTACCTCGTCCGGCATTATTTTCAGCAGGATCTGCACGTCGCGCAGCGTATTTTTGACCACCAACCGGAACGGCACCTCGACATCGGCTCCCGAATCGACGGGTTTGTGGCCCATGTGGCGGCTTTCCGGGAAATTGAGGTGCTGGACATCCGGCCGCTCACCCGGTCGTTTCCAAACATCCGGTTTCGGCAGGTCGATCTGATGAATATGCCCGCCGACCTGCGCCTTTCCTGCGATTCGATCTCGTCCCTTCACGCCATCGAACATTTTGGGCTGGGGCGGTACGGGGACCCCGTGGATTCCAACGGGTATCTGAAAGCCCTCGATCATATCCACGCCCTCCTGAAACCGGGAGGGAAGTTCTATTTCTCGGTGCCGGTCGGCCCGCAGCAGATCGTCTACAACGCGCACCGGATTTTCAGCATCGACTATCTCGTTTCCCTGCTATCGACGCGCTACCGGATCGACGAATTTGCTTTAATTGACGATCAGGAGAACTTTCACCGGCACCTCGATCTACGTTCGCCGGAGGTAAAAAACAACTTCGGGTGCCGGTTCGGCTGCGGGATTTTCGAGCTGACCAAGCACCACGAACCAGCAAGGGCAGCTTTATGATTATCGTCGAACTGATGGGCGGGCTGGGAAACCAGATGTTTCAGTACGCGGCCGGCCGGCACCTGGCCCTGCTCAATCAAACGGAACTGGCTCTGGATATATACTATCTGCTCGACCGGGGGCCGCGGCTGGACAAACATTTCGTCTACCGGAATTTCGATCTGGATATCTTCGGCATTGAAACACCGGCCATACCGCCGGAAATTTCACTGAAATACGGCCGGTGCGCCCCGTTGGGGCGGCAGATTCTCAATCGGTTCCGGTCGCCCGGGCCGTATCGGTACACGGCCGAGCGGCATTTTCACTTCGACCCCGCTCTGCTGCGAAAACGGGGGCCGCTCTATCTCAGCGGTTACTGGCAGTCGCCCCGGTATTTTGAAGCCATCGGGGCCGTCATTCGGGACGATTTCCGCTTCTCGGACCCCCTTCCCGGCGCTTCCCGGCTCCTGCTCGCGCAGATTCAGGAGACAAACTCGGTCTGTCTGAACGTCCGGCGGGCCGACTTCGTCACCAATCCGGTTCACGGCACGTTCGGAAACGACTATTACCGGAAAGCGGAGGCCCTGCTGCTGAAGAAGGTGGAAAATCCCCATTTTTTCGTGTTCTCCGACGACCTGGACTGGTGCCGGACGCATCTGGCCCTACGCTCTCCGGTGACCCTGGTCGACCACCGACATGCCGGATCAAAATTCCGGCATTACCTTTTTCTGATGAGCTGCTGCCGCCATTTCATTATCCCGAACAGCACCTTTGCCTGGTGGGCCGCCTGGCTGAGCCGCCATGAAGAGAAAGTGGTTATCGGGCCGGGAAAGTGGTTCAGCCGGCCGCTTTTCGCCCGGAATACGGACTCGCTTTTTCCGGAAGGCTGGATTAGGATGTAACGGACGGTGGCGTCCCGGCGGTTTCTGTCTCCGCCGGGTCCGTGCCGGGCAACGGCGGCCGGGCTTCGGGCGTTTCGGCGGTCGGTTCGTGGCCGGACCGGAACTTTAAGTAGGCGATTTCATGAGCCAGGTCCTTGATCTGGGATTGTAGTCTTGAGATGACGATGGACAGGTGGAGAAGAAAGCAGATGATGGCGAAGATCGCCACCAGAAATAGGAGGGATGGGGCATAATAGACGCCCAGCAGGGCCGCGATGTATTGCAGGCCCTGCCGCCAGACCGAAAACACCAGAAGGACGGCCGTACAGAAAATCCAGACGACGGAGTATTCCTCCCGCAATTTTCCGCGGGCGATCAGCCGGACGATCACGTACATGAACGATACCGTGCCGAGGAGGCTCATAATCTGAATTTTAAGCGGGATGATGTCCATCTCAATCCGGTTTCAGACGCAGGAAAACAAACAGTGAACTCAGCGTCACCTTCGTCATGTAGTAAATGGAATTCAGGGACGAAATGGAGGAGGTACCGCCCTGGCGCTCCCGCATCTCGACGGCTACCTCCTTCATCCGGAGGCCATGCATACCGAACTGAACGATGGCTTCCGGCTCAGGGTATTCGTCGGGGTAATACCGACTTACGATTTCGAGCGTCTGCCGGTTGAAGGCCCGGAAGCCGGACGTGCTGTCGTGAACCGTCTGGCCGACCAGCAATCGGTTCAGGAACCTGAAAAACCGGATACCGAGCCGCCGGGCGTAGGTCGAGCGAAAACCGGTCTGGCCCAGAAACCGTGACCCGATCACGACATCGGCCTCACCAGCCAGCAGCGGCTGAAGGAGCTTGGGCAGCTCGGATGCGGGATGCTGGCCGTCGCCGTCGACCTGAACGACGATGGAATACCCCCGCCGGAAGGCAAACCGATACCCGCACTGCATGGCTCCCCCGATTCCGAGATTGACCGACAGGTCCAGATAATCACAGCCCAGCCGCCGGATGACGGAAAGAGAGCGGTCGGTGGAGCAGTCGTTGACTACCAGAACGTCGATGGGCAGGCGATGGGAACGCCGGAGCCCGTACAGTTCGGACACCACCTGGGCGATGGTCGATTCTTCGTTATAGCACGGCACGATGGCCAGTACGGAACGCGGGCTGTTTATCATCTCAGTCGTTTCGTCGGTAAATGTGAAGACTGCCCAGCGTCCGGATTTCCGAAAGACACCGTGTCTCGACCGCCTGGGGTTGCCGGTCGAAAATCAGATACTTTACGCCGAGGCTTTTCAGTTTAGACGAGCAGGGGTCGATTCCGACACTATAGGCGTCCTGAAAAGTATTGACGATGACCACGGAGTCCCTGCCGTCGATGTACGTATTCCAGGTCGTGTGGGCATACCGGTTGTAGGCCGAGTCCCGTACGGCCGTCGGGTCCAGCACCCGCATCGCGCGGAAATCCGGCTGATTTTTTACCCCGCTGAGCAGATTCACCCCCGTGGCTTCGACCAGGTAACTGATGTACTGGCTTCCCATCACCACCCAGCAGGCGGCCGGGTCTTCGGCCTGAATTTCCCGAACGGTTTTGTAGAGGGCATGATCCGTGATCGGGGATAGGCCGACCGAAACCGGATTGGCCCGGAGGTTGGGCAGGAGAAAAAATACCATACCGAACGAGAAGAGGGCAGTTTTATAAGGCCACTGAATGGAGGGCAGCAGCAGTACGCTCAGAACCGTGAAGAAAAGCGTCGGTACCAGAATTTGATGCAGCTTCAAAAAGCCCCCGGAATCGCTGAGGTTCAGCCCGGCGGCATAAACCAGGAGGCCGATGCAGAACACGACGCCGAAACCGGAAACCAGCCCCGGCAGGCGGAAGCTACGGTCCTGGATGGAATCGAGGTAAAGGACGGTGAGAAAGACGTTGGCCGTCCCGAAAAGAACCTGGGTTCTCCGCGTTGGGCTGGTGCCGAGGAGCGTCCCTCTGGCCAGCCATTCGGGGAAACCGATTTCGATCCAGGCCAGCAGAATCAGAATGATACCGGATAGGGCCAGCAGCACCGGGTCGACGGCTTTCGTATTCGTATAAATCAGCACCAGGCTCAGAAAGACAACGGGCGCGAAGGTGACGGAGTGGGAAAGCTCGCAGATGTTGAGCCAACCGGCCGGAATCTGACGGTCCGTCAGCAGCCAGCTGTAATACTCTGAAAACCAGTTGGCGACGAAGCCCGTGCCTCCGGTTTCCATCCGGCGCCCCGGGTAGACGGTGCCCGCCATCAGGTCAAAGGTGGTTCGGGCCTCCTGATAATAAAGCCAGCCGCAGATGGCGATGCCGGCGGCCGCCAGGGCCAGAGCGGTCAGTTTGAGGGGCAGGAAGGCCGTCAGGGCCTTTGACCGGCGGTGTTTGACCAGAAAACCGGCGAGCAGGGCGAGCAGGACATAGGCCATCGGCACCTGGAAGGGCGGGTAAAGATGCAGGGCGTAGAAAGCCGCAAAATACGCCAGCAGGACGCCGGGCAGCAGAAGGTGCCTCCGGTTGCGGCTGAACAGGAGCTGGAGCAGCAGGGCCAGCGTCAGCGAACCGACCGAGACGACCACTACCGGATACATCGACCACCAGACCATGCCGGAAGAAAAAACTACCCAGAAACTGCCGAAAACCGACAGCCAGAAGCGGTTTCGCGTAAAGGCCAGAAAGAACAGCGTGACGGCGGCCAGGCTGAAAAAGTATTTGAAGTTCCACCACCAGGCCAGTCCCCGGGCTTCGTCGAACAGCAGAAAACCCCAGTAATCGGGCCGAAACACCACGACCGGATGTTTCACCGGCAGATTGGCCACCAGCGGAGCCTGATCACCGCCGATGCTCGGATTCTGCGTCGGAAAGTCCCGCTGCGCCTGCGACAGCATGAAAGGGACCATGACCGCCCATTCGTCCATGCGGATCGGCCGGGCGGTTCCCGAGACCAGACCACGCTTCGGGTCGGAGCCGTCCGGAAGGATCTGATTCCACATCGGAATCGAGGAATAATGAATCTTCAGAAAGGTCAGCACGAAAAACAGCGCGGCACACAGGCCCAGAAACCACCGTACTTTCCGGTCGAACCGGATGAGGCCCGGCGGCAGCTCCGCCTGAGCCACCGGACCCGCCGAAACCGGAAGACCGGCCGGCTTCAAAGCCACCGTCGCCGGGCCGGAGTCGGATCGGGCTCCGGCCGGCGGAGGAGTTTTTTTACTTTTTTTGGACATGATGCGGGTAGTTAGCGACAGGATGGTTTCATTTTTGCCGTAAGATTCCTATGAAGAAGCCGTTCCGATCCCTGTTTTCCCTCGCCTTATCGGCCGGTTTGCTCGGGTATGTCCTGACGGGAATCTCCCTGCAGGAAATCAGGCTGGCCTTCAGCCGGGCCGAATGGAGCGGTATGGGATGGATGGCGCTTTGCATCTTGCTTTCCTATGTGTTCAGAGCCGTTCGCTGGCGGCTCATGCTGGAGCCTCTGGGCCATCGCCCGCCCGTCTGGCGAACGGGAGCCGCGCTGATGGCCGGAAGTTTTGCCAGTATGATTCTGCCCGGTCTGGGAGAAATCACCCGCTGCACCACCCTTCAGCGCGCCGGTGGGGTGCCCTTTGCGAAAGCCCTCGGAACGGTAGCGACGGAGCGGCTTTGCGAACTGGCGGCCCTGCTGATGGTTACCGGAATATTTTTTAGCCTGGAAACCAGGCGGTTTCGTGATTATGTAGCGGGCCTCCATCGCCCGGACGACCGCTCATTATTTTTAATCACGATGATCGGATTGCCGGCTCTGGCTTTGGTTCTGTTCGGCTATAAACGGTTCCGGAAAACCCGCTCATTTTCAGGGCGTCATTTGTTTGTTCAAAATACTATCAAATTTCAGGCCGGTTTACGCAGTGGGCTGACCAGCATCCTGAAACTGGAACACCCGAGCGCGTTCTGGCTGCTGACGGCCCTGATCTGGTGGCTTTATCTACTGATCAATTACGCGGTCTTTGCCGCCCTTCCGATGACCCGATTGCTGCCCTTGAAAGCCGCACTCGCCGTGCTGGTCATCAGCGCCCTTGGAGGAATCGCCGTTCCGACGCAGGCCGGTCTGGGCACTTACCATTTCCTTACCGCCTATGCCCTTCAGCAATATGGCCTTCCGGCCGCCGAAAGCATCGTGGCCGCAACCTTCATGCACAGCGTCCAGCTGGCGGTCCATGTTTTTCTGAGCGGCATCAGTTTTCTGGTCGTCTCTCTGCTGCACGGCCGGGTTCCTGTTTCGACCGGTCAGACCCTCCCGACCGAAAACGGATGACAGGAATCAGAAATTTTCTTCCATAAGTTATTGCACAAGCAAATATAATGTGAAATCTTGCTGATCGAGTTAAAGTGGAAATAAATGTTTTCGCTTCCGCGTGGCAGTATGTTTGTTAGTTATCCTTTACCAGACCTCGGCATCGCACCCGCCGGGGATTTTTCTTTTCCCGGAATCCTTTTTCCCCACTTTTCAGGTCACTGGCCCCCCCTACCGACCCCTCCCGGCGGGTTGCCTCTAATCCGTGCGCCGGAGGTGATTCTGCCCACTTCCAACCGGGTTCTGAATGCCCTTCTGAACGGGGAAAATCCCGAGCGGCCGGGGTTTCTGTCCCGTTGGACCGAGCCGGAAGGAGAAGCCTTGCGGGCGTATCTGTCCCGACAGGCCGCCGAACGCCGTCAGGTCGGCACCGTCGATGTCGTCACCGGGCGGCCGGCCCTTGACGAAACGGATTTCGAACTGCCCGGTCCGATACCGATCCGCTGGGGGCGGACCTATGCGTTCGCCGACGACTGCCCCGGCTCGGTCGGTACGCAGTGGCGTCATCATTACGACTACCGGCTCCTCGTCGGACGGGGCAACGTGACGGTCTTCCTGCCGGACGGACGGAAGGCCCGCTTTCCGGATTTGAAAGCGGCCGGTGTCCACTTTGCCCGCCCGCAGCAACTGACCCTGCGCTACGACGGACACACCTATGTTCTTCAGGATGTCCAGGGTTGCCTTTACTACTTCAGCCGCCACGTCCGCAACGGTTTCCGGCTGCTCGACCGGATTGAAAACCATCTGGGCTTCACTATTTCGTTCAGCTATACGGGGGAGGGCATTCTGGAGCGGATCATCGACTCGGCAGGCCGTGTTCTGACGGTATTGTCCGATGCCGCCGGACGGATGACCACCCTGGAAATCAACGATTCGGGAGGCACGCTGCCCCTGGTGCGCTACCGCTACGATGCGGGCGGGAATCTGGCCGGCGTCAGTAACCAGCCCGAGCGGTTTCGGCTTTACGAATACGAGCAGGGCCGGCTGGTCCGCTCCTCCGATTACAACGGACTAAACCGCTACTGGCAGTATGAAAAGGCCGGTGGCTTCCGGTGCGTCCGGTTCTGGAGCGCCGGCGGCTCTCCGGATTTCCAGCTGGCCTACGGCGACCGCCACACGACGGCAACCGATTCGCTCGGCCGGACGATCACCTGGCGGTTCAACGCCGACGGGCAGGTCACGAAACGAATCAATCCGGACGAAAGCTTCCGGCAATTTACCTACGACACCTTCGGGAATCCGGCATCCGAAACCGACGAAACCGGTAACCGGACAAACTACGACTATGACGAATCGGGCAACTGCTGGGAGATCACGGACCCCGAGGGTCAGATCATTCGTTTCGGGTATGACGATGCGCACCGGCTTTGCTCCGTCCGCCTGGCTTCCGGGGCCGAATGGTGCCGGCAGTTTGATGAATACGGGCGGCTGACCGAACGGGTCGGCCCTGCGGGCGAAACCTTATTTTTCGAATGGGAAAAAGGGCGTCTGGTGGCCGTCACCGACCGGCGCGGTCGCCGGCATGGTCTTCGGTATGATCGCCAGCACAACATTCAGGTCCTGAGCCTGCCCGGCGGCCGCGAATACCATTGGCTTTACGACCGGCTCGGCCGGCTGACGGCTTCCTCGGATCTGGCCGGCAACCAGACCCGTTATGTCTACGACCGCTCGGGCCGCCTGACGGAAATCCTGGAACCGGATGGGGCTCACCTCCGCATGACTTTCGACGGGGAGGGCCGCATGACGCGGGTTCAGGGCCGCCGACGTGACATTCGGATAGAGTATGAAGCCACCGGGAAACCCGCTGTACGGAGCGAGAACGGAACCTGCCTTGATTTTCGCTACGATACGGAAGGGCGGCTGACCGGTATCCGCAATCCGAGGAAAGAGGTCCGGGCGTTCCGGCTTAACGATTTGGGGCAGGTGACGGAAGAAAGGGGATTCGACGCGGTAATCCGCAAGTACGGACGCGATCCGGTCGGGCGGGTCGGCCCGGTGGGCTTCCCGGACGGAAAAACGGCGACGTACGTCGCTGACCGGCTTGGCCGCGTGACCGAAATTCAGTACGCTGACCAAATGCGGGAGAATTTCCGGTACAACGAAGACGGGTTTCTGGTTGAAGCCGCCAATGTCCACAGCGTAGTTCGTCTCGAACGCAGCCCGGATGGTCTGATCCTGCGCGAAACGCTGACGACGGAGGGCAGCGAGTATGAAATCCGCCATGAATATGACGACCGGAGAAACCGGCTTCGGTTAGCTTCTTCGCTGGGAGCCGATATCCGGTACCAGCGGGTTCGGGCGGGTGAGGTGTTCAGGACCACCGCCGGTTACTGGGAAGCTGAGTTTCGTTACGATTTGTCCGGGCAGGAAATCGAGCGGAAACTGCCCGGAGGCCTGATCGGACGACAGGAGCGCAACGCCCTCGGGCGCGTTGTCCGGCATTCCCTGCTTCGGGGCAAAAGCCGGGTATTCCGCCGGCAGTACCAGTGGCTGCCGGGAGGCCGCCTGGGTCAGGTGGTCGACGAAGTCGGCAAAACGGTAACGTCGTTCGGGTATGACGCCTTCGGCCGGCTGGAAAGCGAGACGTCCGGGGCTTCAACCGTGCTGAATTATTTCCGCGACGAGGTCGGACAGATGTATGGTACCAAAGACCGGAAGGACCGTCGCTACCTCCCCGGCGGCTGGATGATCGAAAACCGCGGCTGCCGGTATACGTTCGATGCCCGCGGCCGGCAGGTGGGGCGGCTTCACCGCGACAAAAAGGCGAAATGGCAGTATGTCTGGAATGAGAATGATAGCCTGAAGGCCGTTATTCGGCCGGATGGGGAAGAAATCGGCTTTCGGTACGATGCGCTGGGCCGCCGGATCGTTAAGAGCAGCGGTGGAAGGGTGGTCCGGTACGTGTGGGAAGGCGACCGGCTTCTTCACGAATGGACTCAGGGGAGCCGTCCGACCACCTGGGTGTACGAGCCGGACAGCGGCATCCCGATGGCCGGCCTGATCGATGGGCGGGCCTACTCCATCCTGACCGATTACCGGGGCTGCCCGCAGCAGGCGTATGACGTCGGCGGCCGCAAGGTCTGGGAACTGGGTCTGACCGCCTACGGGGTCGTCGGCCGGCGGCTGAATGAACACCTGATCCCTTTCAGGCTGCCGGGGCATTACCACGATCGGGAGACGGGGCTGGATTACGACGGCAGCCGCTACTATCATCCGGAAAATGCCCGGTATTTAAGTCCCGACCCGGCCGGTCTGAAAGGCTGTCTGGACCCGTACGGCTACTTGCCGGACCCCTATCGCCTGCCGGACCGCCGGCCGGGTCTTAACGGTTATTCAACCTTCTGAGAGCGAGTACTAAATTAAACCGGGATTCCGTTTATATTTGCATGAACAGGGATAGGATTCGTTCTATCCCTCCTTTTTTTCAGACCGTTTTCTTCTCAACATACCCATGAAATCATTGATTCTCAGTGCGGGTTTTCTGCTGTGGGTTCAGGCCGTGTCGGGACAGACCGCCACTGATTACGCCCGGACCATTCAGGCCGCCGACCTTGAAAAACACCTGCGGGTGCTGGCCGCCGACGATATGCAGGGCCGCGAAACCGGAACGCCCGGCCAGCGAAAAGCCGCCGAGTATATTTCCGAACAGTTCAGCGCCGAAGGGCTCAAGCCCATCGTGCCCGTGCCGGACGGAAAAGCCGCTTACCTTCAGCATTTTAAACTCTACCGGAAAACCTGGGGAGATTTCTACGTGAAAGCGGGCGGCAAGGTCTTCACGTATCCGAAAGACTTTATCGTCAACGGGCTGTTCGGCGTCATGCAGGAAGCGCCCTTCGAAACGGTGTTTGCGGGCTACGGCATCAGCACCGGGAACTATGATGATTACGCCGGGCTGAACGTAAAAGGAAAAGCCGTCGTGATGCTCGAGGGCGAGCCGAAGAAAGCCAACGGCCACTCGGCCGTTACCAACTCCGCCGAAGCCTCCGAATGGGGCGGGGAGGACAGCTGGCGCAAGAAAGTGACGTTAGCCAAAGACAAAGGAGCCGCCCAGATTTTTATCGTTTCTGCCGAGAACGCCGAAGGATTTCGCCGGCTGATCGCCGAACGGAGTGCGCTGATGGGCCGCTTCAATCGCCTGAATCTGCAACCGGTATCGGAAAAGATCGGGGCGGTCGGGACTTTTCTGGTGACGAAAGACATGGCGCTATCCCTGCTGAACACGACCGAATCCAAATGGCAGACCGCCCTCGATAAGATCGCCAAAACCGGCAAAACCACCGCCGGAAGCCTTAAGGGCAAAATCGCTCTGAAAGCCGAACGCAAAGACGAAACCGTCGAAAGCAGCAACGTGCTGGGTTTTCTGGAAGGAACCGATAAAAAAGACGAAGTCGTGATTATCTCGGCGCATTACGATCACATCGGCGTCAACCCTGACGGTCAGGTGAACAACGGCGCCAACGACGACGGCTCCGGGACGGTATCGGTCCTGGAAATCGCCCAGGCGTTCGCCAAAGCCAAAGCCGAAGGAAACGGCCCACGCCGGAGCCTCCTGTTCCTGGCGGTTTCGGGCGAAGAAAAGGGACTGCTGGGGTCGGAGTACTACGCCGACGTGAACCCGGTGCTGCCGCTGGCCAATACCGTCTGCGACCTGAACATCGACATGGTGGGTCGGGTGGATGACCTGCACCAGGGTAAATCGGACAACTACATTTATGTGATCGGCTCCGACAAACTCTCGTCCGATCTGCACAAGATCAGCGAAGACGTGAACCGGAAACACACCATGCTGGAACTGGATTATAAATACAACGAGCCGACCGATCCCGAACGGATTTACTACCGCTCCGACCACTATAATTTCGCCAAGCACAAAATTCCCATCATCTTCTACTTCAACGGCCTTCACGCCGATTACCACCGCCCTACCGACGACGTGGAGAAGATCAACTTCGAGCTGGCCGAAAAATCCGCCCGGCTCGTCTTCTTCACCGCCTGGGAAGTGGCGAACCGGGATGCCCGGCTGGTCGTCGACAGTAATAAGCCGTAAGTTCTTTTTAAGCTGTAGAGGGCTGGCAGCGGGCAGGCTTCCGCCTTCATTGCTTTCCGCCCGACAGCTTTCCGGCTTTCGGAGGCACGCCCGGCTGGGTGATCTCGAAGCCTTCTTTCTGCTTGGCTTCGGCCACAATCCGGCGCACGTCGGCGAGCAGTTGTTTGGCGTCGTAGACGACACCGTCTTTCACGGTGTATTTCACCCCGCCGGCCCGGACCACCTCATTTTTCTCATTCAGGCGAATGGCCCCGGTGCCGTAGAGGACTTTCAGGTTGGCCAGCGGGTTTTCCTCCACAATGACGAAGTCGGCGAGCTTCCCTATCTCCACGGAACCGATCTGACTCGCCATGCCGAGGGCTTCGGCCCCTTTCAGGGTAGCGGCCCGGATCACTTCGAGCGGATGGAAACCGGCTTCCCGTAGCAGTTCCAGTTCCCGGATGTAGGCAAAGCCGTACAGCTGGTAGATGAAACCGGAGTCGGAGCCGGTCGTGACCCGGCCGCCCCGGTTTTTGTATTCGTTTACGAACGCCATCCAGAGCTGGTAATTCCGCTTCCAGGTCACTTCCTGTTCGGTGCCCCAGTTATGCCAGTAGGACCCGTGGCTGATCCGGCTCGGGCCATAGAACCGCCAGAGGGCCGGGAGGGTATATTCGTCGTGCCATTCGGCCCGGCGGGTCAGCATCAGTTCCCGGTTGGCTTCGTAGATATTGAAAGTCGGGTCGATGGTGAAATCCATGGCAATCAGTTCGTCCATCACCCGGTTCCAGGTTTCGGTGCCGGGTTTGGCGGCCTGCTGCCAGAGCTTGCCGGCTTCCTCGAAGCGGTTCTGTTCGTTGTTGTAATTATAGTCGGCCGGGTAGTTCTGGATCGTCTTGTCTTCGAACAGGGCTTCGGGCAGGCCGTACCAGTGTTCCATGGTGGTCAGGCCGGCTTTGGCCGTGGCCAGCACGTTCATCCGGGCCACTTCGAGCTGGGCGTGGTGACAGGCCGACCGCAGTCCCAGCTTCCGGTTTTCATCCAGAGCGGCCCGGAACACCTCCGGTTCGGCCCCGAAGAACTTAATACCGTCGGCGCCTTTCTTCGCGTTTTCGCGCACCCACTCGCGGGCCTGCTCGGCGGTGGTGATGGGGGCTTTCGCGCCCTGCCCGAACACCGTATAGGCTTTGATGCGGGGCGCGGTGATCTCGTTCCGCTCGCTTTTGGCGCGGTGTTCGAGCACCCAGTCCAGACCGTTGCCGCAGGAGGGGTCGCGGATGGTAGTGATGCCGTGGGCCAGCCAGAGTTTGAAGACGTATTCCGCCGGAGTGCCCTGCGCCTGCCCGCCGATGTGGCCGTGCATATCGACGAATCCCGGCATCAGATACATGCCTTCGCAGTTCAGTTCCTTATCGCCCGGGCCGGCCTGCGGGCGGTTTTTGGGGTCCACCGTTACGCCCGGATACCCGACCTGCCGGATCTGGGCGATCCGGTTCTTTTCAACCACGATGTCGACCGGGCCGACCGGGGGGGCGCCCGTGCTGTTGACGAGCGTAACGCCCCGGATGATCAGGCGGTTATGCGGGCCGTCGCCCTCCTTGCGGGCGGGAGCTTTCGGAATCTGGGCAAAAAGGGGCGAAAACCAGACGGAAAGGAGCAGACAAACCGTTATCCGGCGGATAAAAGTCTTCTTCATAAAGGAAGGATCGGGTTGATGGAGCCTGGAGGGCAAGATACGCAGGTTGGCCGTAAACTAATGAGGGTCAACGAAACAAATTCCCCCGCCGTCTCGTTGGTTGGAAGAAACCGGGCCGCCATTTCAACGGTCTTTGTTTTATGAAAATCATCCTGAAAAGCTGCCTACTGCTCCTGACCGTTGCCGCCTGCTCGTCGGAAAACGGCAGGGAATCGGACCCCTCCACCAGGAAGCCGGAGCCGACCTACACCCTCATTTTCCTGGATAAGTCCCGGAGCGTCAATGAGAACAAGACCTTCGTGACCCAGAAATACCAGCAGGCCATCAACGACATCGTCGAGCAGAACATCCACACGAAAGGGGATAAGCTGGAGGTCTATCTGATCCACGAGAATACCTCCAAGGCCCGCGCGTTATCGCTGACCACCCGCTCCGAGCTGGAGGTGGCCGACAACGCCAACGCCACCGACCAGGAAGCCGCCCAGACCGCCTTCGACCTGTCGCTGGGCCGGGAGAAGGCCGCCATCCGGCAACGGGTTCTCCAGCAACTGGCCACGCCCAACCATTCGGCGTCCGGAAAGGAAACCGACATTCAGGCCAGCCTGCCCGTCATCGCCAGAGCCAATGAGAGCGGAGCGGCCGTGAAGATATATTACCTGAGCGATATGGTCGAGAGCGTCTACCGCGCCGGTCGCCGGGACTTTCATAAGACTCCTCCCAAAGACAACGCCCAGGCCGAAACGTGGGCCAAAGCCGATGCCGAAAAGCTGAAGCAATACACCATCGGCAGCCCCGACATTACCATGATTCTGCCCTTTGAGCCGAACGCTTCCGTCAAACAGAACAACCCGGCCGTCACCCAATACTGGCAGACGCTGTTTCAGGAACTGGGTGCCGGGAACGTCGAAGAGCAGTAGCGGATTTTGATTCTTGCGGGAAAGGGGTTATTTCGCAATCCGTACCGGGTAGCGGAACAACCCTTTTGTTAATCTGAAACCGGATGAGATACCTGCTCCTGCTTTCTGTCCTGCTCGTGCCGGCCTGCGAGCGCCGGACTACCGACCGCACGCTGGTGTTCTGGTGTTCGAACAACGCCGGGGAGATTGCCTTTGCGAAGGAGTTTACGGAACAATGGCAGCGCCGGCGACCCGACAAACCGCTGCGGTTCCAGCCCATTCCGGAAGGACAGTCGAGCGAGGAAATCATTCTGGCGTCGGTGGTCGGCAAGACCACGCCCGACATCTACGCCAACCTGTGGCAGGGCAACGTCGAGATGTACGCCCGGGCGAAGGTCCTGGTGCCGCTCGACACGCTAAAGGGCTTCCTGGACTTTATCCGCACCCGCTGCGACAGCAGCATGATCCGCGAAATTACCTCGACCGACGGACACATCTATCAGGTACCGTGGAAGGTGAACCCGATCATGACCCTCTGCAACCCCCGCGCCCTGGCCGCCCGCCGGGCCCCGCAGCCGCCTTATACCTACTCGGAATACCTGAAAGCCGGGGCGCAGTTCCGGTTCGACCGGAACCATGACGGCTATACCGACCAGTGGCTGGGCTACACGGAAGTGAAACCGATCTGGTATCAGCGGCTTTTCAACTTTTACCCGCTTTACCTGGCCGCGTCGAACGGCGCTCCGCTGATCGCCGACAACCGGGCGGCTTTCAATAACCGGTATGCGGTGGAGGTCTTCCGGTTTTTGCAGGAACTGTACCGGAAAGATTATTTCGCCCGCGAGCGGCTCTCAGCCACGCGCGACCCGTTTCTGGCCCGGCGCATCGCCACCCAGTTTACCGGCCCCTGGACCATCGGTTTTCTGGAGAAGTTCAAAGACCCCGGTTTCGAATACGAGACGTACCCCATGCCCGTGCCTGACGATCACCGGGGGCCGGTGTATACGTACGGCGATCCGAAAAATATCGTCATTTTCAACACCTGCCCGGACCCGCAGGCCGCCTGGGAGTTCGTCCGGACGCTGATCGACCGGCCGGGCGACCTCCGGCTGATGGAGCTGACCGGCCAGTTTCCACGTCGTCAGGGGCTGAACAGCGACCCGTATTTTGCCGGCTTCCTGCGGAAGAACCCGCGACTGGTGCCGTTCGCCCGGCAGGCGCAGTACATCCGGGGCGTCGACAACTGCGAGGTGATCGTGGAGGTGTTCGACATTATCTCGCAGGAATACCAGGCCTGCGTGCTGTATGACCGGAAGACGCCCGAAGAGGCCGTCCGGGATGCCGCCCGGGCGGTGGATGTGTTACTCGGCAACTGATATGCGAAAAGACAAATGGATACCCTACGGCCTGGTGGCGCCTTATATCCTGCACTTTGCGGTGTTCGTGGCGTTTCCGGTCGTGTTTTCGGTCGTGCTGACGTTTCATCGCTGGAACATTATTTCGCCGATGGAATTCATCGGGCTGGATAACTACGTCCGGCTGTTCAAAGACCGGCTCTTTTGGCAGGCGATCTACAACACGCTGCGCTTTCTGGTGGTCCATATCCCGTTGCAGATCGTGGTGGCCCTGGCGCTGGCCGAACTGCTGAACCGGACCGTGCGGGGAGCCTCGTTCTTCCGGGCGGCTTTTTTTCTGCCGGTGATCGTGTCGGGGGTAGTCGTGACGATTCTCTGGCAGCAGTTGCTGGGATACAACCTCGGCCTCCTGAACCGGCTGCTGACGGCCGTCAGCCTGCCCCGGGTGGCCTGGCTCGACGATCCGGACATCGCCATGTACTCAATCGCCGTCATGGCTACCTGGAAGAACGTCGGCCTGTACGTCATTCTGTTCCTGGTCGGCCTCCAGACCGTACCGGCGCAGTATTACGAAGCCGCCGATCTCGAAGGCGCCACTGACTGGCAGAAGTTCCGGTACATTACGCTGCCGATGATCAACCCGACCATTTTCACGGTGGTGGTGCTGTCGACCATCGGCGGGTTTTCGCTTTTTATCGAGCCGTACATCATGACGGAAGGCGGGCCGCTCAACAGTACGCTCTCGGCCGTCATGTACATTTATCAACAGGCGTTTCAGTACTATCATATGGGTTATTCAGCCACGCTGGGCTTCTTTTTCGCCCTGCTGATCCTGGGGGTGGTCATGCTCCAGCGCCGGTACATCGAACAGGAAAATTGACCGCATACGACCGTGGGACGATTGCTCCGATACTTACTTCTGACGCTGGCGGCAGCCTCGTTCCTCTATCCGTTCATCTGGATGGTCAGTGCGTCGCTGTCCTCGGAAAACGGGCTGAGTTCGCTGACGCTGCTGCCGGTGGAGCCGACGTGGAGCAACTACGTGAACATGTTTTCGAAAATCCCGCTGGGCCGGGCGTTTCTGAACAGCGTGCTGGTGGCGGTCGTGACGACGGGGCTGGTGCTGGTATCGGGGGCGATGGCGGGGTACGCGCTGGCCCGGATGCGGTTTCGCGGCCGCAACCTGATCTTTTACCTGATCATCTTCACGATGACGCTGCCTATGCAGATCACGCTGATTCCCAACTACATCTCCATGGTGAAGCTGGGCTGGGTGGATACGTATTTCGCGCTGATCATGCCGTTTGTGCTTAATTCACTGTCCATTCTGCTGTTCCGGCAGGCATTCATGGGGTTACCGCAGGCGCTGATCGACGCGGCCCGGCTCGACGGCTGCGGGGAGTTGCGGATCATCTTCCAGATTCTTCTGCCCAATATCCTGCCCACCGTCCTGACCATCACGATTCTGACGTTCATGGGTTTGTGGAACGAAGCGCTCTGGCCGCTGATCGTGATCCGCGACGAACCCACCATGACCATGCCGCAGCTGGTGACCCTGTTTTCGGTGGGTGGGCGGGCCGAGGCACAACTGGGCGTCAAGATTGCCGCAGCCGTGATGCTGGCCCTCCCGATTGTGGTGCTGTACCTGTTTTTCCAGCGGCATTTTATCCGAAGCATGGCTTCATCGGGCTTAAAAGACTGAACGAATGCATTTATCAGGACGACCGTCGAGTATCTGGCTCCTGCTGATTCTGGGGCTGTTTCCGGCGTTTTCTTACAGGGAATCGCCCGCTGCGGAACCGGCGCCGGCCACCCGCTGGGTGAATCCCGCCCATCTGGAGCATCTGTACCGGACCTTCAGACTGCCCAACGGGGCCGAAGTCGGGACCATCGCCATTTACAGCAATGCGCCGGAGTATCACCTCATCACGGACGCCGACGAAGGCTTCACCTGTGTCGACGACGTGTCAAGGGCGGCCCTTTTTCTGCTCCACGAACCGGACCTGACCACCCGCGCCGACCGGCAGGACCAGCTGCGGAAGCTGACGGAATTCGTTCTTCGGCTCCAGTCGGACAACGGATATTTCTACAACTTCTTATGGCCCGACCACACCATCAACCGCACGTTCCGGACCAGCGTGAATCAGCCCAACTGGTGGTCCTGGCGGGCGTTCTGGCACCTGACCGAAGCCTATCCATATTTTCAGAAAGCCGACCCCGCTCTGGCCGGTCGTATCCACACCGCCAACCGGCGGCTGGCCGAAGTCATGCTCCGCGACTTCGGCCACAAACCGAAGGAAATGACCCTCATCGGGGGGCTGTCCGTCCCAAAATGGCTGCCCTACGGCTCCGGGACCGACCAGGCCGCCATTATGATGCTCGGGCTCCTGAACTATCGGCGGCATACGCCCGATCCGCAGGTGGTGGGCCTGATCGAATTGCTGGGCGAAGGCATTCTGGCGATGCAGCAGGGCGATGCGCAGCAGTTTCCGCACGGCGCGTTCCTGAGCTTTGAAACGACCTGGCATGCCTACGGGAGCGATCAGGCCTACGCCCTGCTCCGGGCCGGGAAGGCCCTGAACAAACCGGCCTGGGTGGAAGCGGCCCGGCGGGAGATCGACCATTTTTACCCGTATCTGTTGAAAGAGGGTTTTCTGGAGTCATTTGCGGTGATTAAACCGGGGGACACCATCAGGGCCGAAAAAATGTCGCGGTTTGCGCAGATCGCCTACGGTGTCCGGCCGATGATCTGGTCCGCCCTCGAAGCCTACGACCAGACGCAGGAAGCCCGGTATCTGGACACGGCCGCTCAACTGGCCGGATGGTTTCTGGGGGTCAATGCCGCCCGAACGAAGATGTACGACCCCGCCACAGGCCGTTGTTTCGACGGCATTACCTCGGCCACGGCCGTCAACCGAAACTCCGGCGCCGAATCGACGATCGAAGCGCTTTGGGCCTTCCAGCGGCTTGAAAAATACCCCGGCGTTATGAAGGCGCTGGAAAAATACCGTAATTAAACCACACCCCCGGCCCCTCTCCTTGGCAAGGAGAGGGGCCGGGGGTGTGGTCAGAAACACTATGGCAGGAGTCAGACTTGAACACCTTGCGAAAGCCTACGACAAAGGGCCGCTCGTGATCAGAGACGTAAACATCGACATCAAAGACAAGGAATTCGTCGTGCTGGTGGGGCCGTCGGGCTGCGGCAAATCGACCCTGCTGCGGATGATCGCCGGGCTGGAATCCATCACCGGCGGCCATCTCTACATCGGCGACCGCCGGGTGAACGAGGTGCCGGCCAGCGAGCGCGACATCGCAATGGTGTTCCAGAACTACGCGCTGTATCCGCACATGACGGTATTTGAGAACATGGCGTTCGGATTGAAGCTCCGTGGGTTACCGAAGGAGGAAATCCGGCAGCGGGTCGAAAAAGCCGCCCGGATGCTGGAGATCGAAACCCTGCTCGACCGCCGGCCGAAAGACATGTCGGGCGGGCAGCGGCAGCGCGTCGCCATCGGGCGGGCCATCGTCCGGAATCCGCAGGTATTTCTGTTCGACGAGCCGCTTTCCAACCTCGACGCCAAGCTCCGGGGCCAGACCCGCATCGAACTTCAGAAACTGCACCGGGAACTGAACGCGACGATGATCTATGTCACCCACGACCAGGTGGAAGCCATGACGCTCGGCGACCGGATCGTGGTGCTGCGCAACGGCGACGTCATGCAGCAGGATACCCCCCTGAACCTCTATAACCATCCGGCCAACCAGTTCGTAGCCGGCTTCATCGGCTCCCCGCCCATGAATTTTCTGCCCGGCCGTATTTGTGCTGACGGCCCGCTCCGGTTCGAAAGCCGGGGCGGTATGCTGGGCATCGATCTTTCGGAATATCCGCAGGCCGCCACCCTGCGGGCCTATCAGGGAAAACCGGTCGTGCTGGGCATCCGGGCCGAACACATCCGCCGGCGCCCCGGGCCGAACGAACGGCGGTTTTTTCGCCGGCTCGTGCCCGTCGAAGCCGTCGAGAACATGGGCAGCGAGACGATGGTCTATTTTCCGCTGGAAACGCAGCGCTTCATCGCCCGGCTTTCCGCCGATTACCCCATCCCGGCCGATCAGCCGCTCGACCTGTTCTGGGACCTGGGCAAACTCCACTTCTTCGACGCGGAGACGGAGGTGGCGATTCGATAGCGGGAAACGGCACGGCCGGTGAGTGTTTAAAATTCTTCCTCTCCTCCCGAATTGTTGTCCTCCCGGTCGCGCTCCCGATCCCGTTCGCGGGTGACCTGTCTGCTCAGCCGGTAGCTGAAGCCGATGAAACCGATGCGGCTTTCGCGCTTGTTCCGACTGGTCGAGACGAAGTTCGGGCCGAAGCTTTCGTTCCGGAACTGAAGGGTATTGAAGACGTCGCTCACCCGCAGGCTGACGGTGCCGCGTCCTTTCAATACCTCCTGCTTGACGCCGACGTCGACATTGAAAAAGCCTTTGATCGTGCCCTGCGCGACGATGAAGGGCGAGCGGTAATTGGCCGCGATCTGAATGTCGGTGCCCCGCTTCGGATTCATGTTCGAGGTAACGCGGGCCGTCCAGCTTCGGTTGGTACGCGTCAGGATGCCCGGTACGTCGGCGCTGCCCTGAATGGTCCGCTGGAAAAAGGAGAAATTCCCATTGGCTTTCCACCATTTCGTAATATCCTGGCTCAGCACGATCTCCAGACCGTAATTCTGCGAGCGGTTCAGGTTCAGAGAAGTCTGCTCCGTGATGCCGTCGGGGCGGAGCGTCCGGTAGGTCGTCACCTCGTTGTTGGTCTGGCGGTAAAAGAGCGACGAGGTCAGCGACGTGCTTTTGCCGTACCAAAGGTGGCTCAGTTCGAACGAGTTGACCAGTTCCGGGTTCAGCAGCGGGTTCCCGAACCGGATGTTCAGCGGGTCCGACAGGTCGACGAACGGGTTCAGCGAACGCACCGACGGCCGGTTGATCCGCCGGGAATAGTTGATCTGCATCTTCTGCGCATCGCTCAGGTTATAGTTGACGAAAGCGCTCGGAAACAGGTAGATATAGTCTCGTTTAGCAACCTGGTTCGTCGTGCGCTGATCGGTTGCGATGGCCGTATATTCGCTCCGCAGCCCGACCTGATAGCTGATTTTCTTGAATTCATTTCCGAAATTGACGTAAGCCGCGCTCGTCCGCTCGTCGTAGATGAAGTTGTTGCTGATGTTGGGGTTGATCGTCCAGGCCGTCCCTTCCTGATTCTGGAACACATAGTCGGCTCCCAGCCGGCGGTAGGTGTGTTTCAGCCCGGCTTCCAGTCGTTTTTTCTCCTTCATGGGTTCCACAAAATCCAGTTGCAGGACGGCCACCCGGTTATTACGCTCGTTTTCGGCCCGCTGCCGGCCGATCAGGAAGTTGGGCGTCAGCAGGCTGTCGGGCAGCGTGGTCGTGTTGTTGAAGTCCTGGCGTTCGGTACCCCGGTTGTTGGACAGGGTGGCGTCGAAGGAGAGTTCCCGGCCCTTTTTGGCGAAGGTCCGGCGGTAGCCGAAGGCATAGTCGAGGCCCCGCTCGGGTTCGCTTTCATCCGTCGTCCGCAACGTCTTTCCGAGCGAAAGCCGGCGGGCGTTCTGGGTGTCGAAGGTCTCGACCTCCGTGTCGCGGCTAAATTCCGGCCGGTAGAGGATGGAAGCCGTGATATTGTCGCGGGGTGAGAGCGTATAATCGAAACCAAACCGCAGGTTGTTGTTCACCTGCCGGCGGATGGCGTCGTTGCGCTGAGCCAGGTAGCTGGTCGAATCCCCGAACAGATTCTGGCGGTCCGAGATCCGGTATTGGAACCGGCGGTCGGCCCGGAAGTTGTAGCTGCTGAACAGATTGATCTTTTTAAACCGGGAATTGAGGTTGATCGACGCGTTGTATTTATCGCGCGTTCCGACGTTGACCTGTACGCTGCCGTTGAAGCCGGCGGCCCGTTCTTTCTTCAGAACGATGTTGATGATTCCGGCCGCGCCGTCGGCATCAAAGCGTGACGACGGGTTGGTGATCATTTCGATGCGTTCAATGTTACTGGCCGGAATCTGCTCCAGAATGGCCTGCCGGTCCAGGCCGGTCAGCCCCGACGGTTTGCCGTCGACCAGCACGATCACGTTGCTGCTTCCGCGCAGGCTCAGCGTCCCGTCGACGTCCACCGTAACGGAGGGCACGTTCTGGAGGATGTCGATGGCCGAGCCGCCCTGCGCGATCGGCAGCTGATCGACGTTGACGATCTTCCGGTCGAGCGAGTATTCATATGCCTGCCGCTGGCCCTGCACCGTTACCTCCTGGAGCTGTTTGGCGGTTTCGGCCATCGAAATATTGCCCAGATCGGCCGTCGGTTTGTCAGGGCTGACCACGATTCGCGGAATGCGCTTATTAGAAAAACCGAGGCTTTGAATAAGCAGATAATAGGCACCCGGCGCCAGGTTGCTGATCTGGAAAAAGCCTTTTTCGTCGGTCAGCGAACCCGTAACCGAGCTGGAATCCGTCGAGCGGAACAGTCCGACGCTGGCAAACTCGACGGGGGCATTCTTTCCCCCCTGCGGGGCCACGAGCCGGCCGGTGATGCGGCCGATGCCCTGCCCGGCGTCGGCCGGAACCGGTCGGGCGGATGCGTTACCCGTGGCCGGCTGACGGGTGGGCCGGGCGGACCTGACCGGCTGCGTGGAATCGGAAAGGGCCGGAGCCGTTGCAACCGGAGCCGGATTCGTCACGGTCCGGACGGTATCGGGCCGGTCGGCGGTATTGAACTGGATGGTGTCGGGGCGGGTCGGAGCCGCGGGCCGGGTGGTATCGGGTTGCAGGCCGATGGCCTGAATCATGGAGTTGGGTAAGGTCGGCGATTCCTGAGCACAAACGCTTTCCACGCCCATCGCCAGACCAGTCAGGATCAGAGAAAATGTAAACCGATAATCTTTCATAACGTGTGAATAAGCCAATAATGAAAAAAGCCCGTCAGCACGAAGGCCAACGGGCTTACTTATCGTATTAACTCTTTTTTATGCCAGGTTGTTTGCGAGCAGGTACTCGGCAATCTGGACGGCGTTGGTGGCCGCACCCTTCCGGAGGTTGTCGGCTACGATCCAGAGGTTGAGCGCATTAGGCCGGCTTTCGTCCCGGCGGATGCGTCCGACGAACACCTCGTCGCGGCCATGGGCCGTCAGCGGCATCGGATACACGAAGTTTTTCGGATCGTCCTGCACGACGACGCCTTCCGCGCCTTCCAGAATTTCCTTCACTTCGGCTACGTCGAAATCCTGACCGAATTCCACGTTCACGGCCTCGGAATGGCCCCCGATGGTCGGAATCCGGACGGTCGTGGCCGTGACCAGAATGGAGTCGTCGCCCATAATCTTTTTCGTCTCGTTGACCATCTTCATTTCCTCTTTCGTGTAGCCGTTGTCGAGGAAAACGTCGATATGGGGCAGCACGTTGAGGTCGATGGGGTGCGGGTACACCTTCTCGGTCGAATGGTCGCCCGAGCGCTCGGCAAAGAGCTGATCGACGGCGGCTTTCCCGGTTCCGGTGACGGACTGGTAGGTCGAAACCACGACGCGTTTTACGCCGTATTTTTTATGCAGCGGATTCAGCACCACCACCATCTGAATGGTCGAGCAGTTGGGGTTGGCGATGATCTTGTCCTCTTTGGTCAGCGTGTTGGCGTTGATTTCCGGAACGACCAGTTTTTTGGTCGGGTCCATCCGCCAGGCCGAGGAGTTGTCGATCACCGTAATACCGGCTTCCGCGAAGAGGGGCGCCAGTTTCAGCGACGTACCGCCACCGGCCGAGAAGATCGCAATAGCCGGTTTGGCCTTGATGGCGTCCTCGAAGCCGACGACCGTAACCTGTTTACCCTTGAACGTAATCTGTTTACCTACCGAGCGTTCCGACGCGACAGGAATCAGTTCCGTTACCGGGAAGTTACGCTCTTCCAGTACTTTCAGGATCTCACCACCGACGAGGCCGGTTGAACCTACTACTGCAATTTTCATTTTGCACCAACAGTTTAACGTGAAAGAAATTGTAAAAATTGGGTGCAAAATTAAGTAGAAAAGATCAAAGGCAGGGGGTTATGTCCATAAAAAAGTACAAATATTTTTCAGGATAACCGGCTCATTTTCAAAATCTGGCTACCAGCGCCACCCCGGTATTCGTAGCCTCACGGTACGGTTCGAGCCGGATCGACACCCGGTTGCGGAGCGCCCGGTTGTAATACTGAACCGACCGCCGGAAGTGTAGTCCCGGCGTCTGGACGAAATAACCCGCCGTCGCCAGCATCAGACCGCCGAAGATCAGACCGAAGCTGACCGGATTGGCTTCCCGCACATCGGAGGAGGGCCGGTTCGCATACGGGTTGCCGCCGTACACCTGGCCGTTGCCGTAATAGAGGCCGTTGTAGTAGGTCAGATTGCCCGGCACGACGGAGCGCGGTTCCGACTTGCGGGTCGGCCCTAAAAATAGCCCTACGACCGTCAGGACGCCCCCGGCGGCCATCATCCCGCTGCCGGCATGGCGGGCCCGGATAAACTTGCGGTATTCGCCGATCGCATCGGGGTCCTGCGACGCCAGAATGTATTTCCCGAGTTCGGTTACCCGGCGCACTTCGATGCCGTCGTAGTAATAGGCCGACGCAATGGAATGGCGGGGTCCGTATTGGCCCGGCACATAGGTCGGCCAGCTTTCGTGTTCGATGGGCTTGAGCGATTCCGGCTGCGCCCACACACCCAGCGGGGCCGCCATCAGGAGGAGAAGAAGACGTTTCATAAGCCGAGTCTTTTTGAAAGAAATATACTGAAAGACAACGATGAACCGTCAAAGGTTGGAAAGCAGTCGATTAAAAAATTATTAAATCAAAATAAATTAATTTGAAGTGAATGGAAGGCATCCGGCGTCACGCAGCCGTCCAGCGGAACGTCGCCTGCATCCACGTCCTGTATGGCCCCGACCGGCTCGAAAAGCGACAGGCCGATTTTCCGGCAATCCGGGCGGCACCGGGCCAGAAACCGGTCGTAATACCCGCCCCCGTAACCGACCCGGTGGCCCCGGCGGTCGAAGCAGTGGAGCGGCACCAGCACCAGATCCAAGGCCGTCGGCGGCAGGGGGTTCGGGTCCGGCACCGGCTCGGGAATCCCGTAGCGGCTGTTGTTGAATTCAGTGTCCGGACCGATGCGGTAATGGTTCATCTGCCCCGAGGCTATGATGGTCACCGGGGCGGCCGTCTGCACCTGCGGGAACTGCTTCCACAACGCCCGGACGATGCGCCAGGTGTCGATCTCGCGGTTTTTGACGATGGGCAGAAACGTATGAATGACCAGAGGTCTATCGGTACGGGTCGGCTCGAAATGGCCTTCGAACCAGGAAAGAAACCGGGCATTAATCCGATCACAGGCCGTCGACCACTCCGTTTCCGACAGGGCGGTTCGTTTCGCGAAATAGTGGGTTCGCAACTCGGCTTTGGTCATGCGGTCAGTCCTTCAGGATCAGCATGCGCTGCTCGAACGGCTCGAAGGCGTCGAGCAGTTTTTCGAGGAACCGGGGATCGTTCAGATAAAAATTCAGGAAGTTTTCGGTGCGCTCCTGAATACCGCCGTTCGGGAAGAGCTTGTTTTTCAGGGTAAGGAGCTGATTGACCACCGTTTCGTGGTTGCGTTCCTCGGCTTTTTTCAGCCGCTTTTCCAGGTTGTCGAGGGTATTCAGCAGCTTGGCTTTCTCGGCCAGAACGGCCCCTTCCAGGGATTTGTCGACCCGGACGGCTTTAGCCAGAATATCGCCGAAACACTGCTCCAGGCAGGCTTTTTCGTCGGAAAGATGCAGGGAGTTTTCGGTAATTTTTTCAATGTACGACCGACGGAGCTTCACCTCGTCGTAGAACAGCTCTTCCGGCGTCACGCCCAGCTTTTCCATTTTCTTCGTGCTGGCCGGGTTCACATACAGGGCGAAGTTCCGGGCGAACAGAAAAGGGAACGGCTGTCGGTAATGATCGAAAATACCCTTCAGCTGGAGCCAGTACGGCACCTCCGACGGGCCGCCGATATAGGCCAGGTTGGGCAGAATGGCTTCCTGATACAGCGGGCGCAGCACCACGTTCGGGCTGAACCGCTCGGGGTGTTCGTCAAGCAGTTTCAGAATTTCCTCCTGCGTAAAGCGCAGGTCGGTATGCAGCACACGATAGGTGTCGTCTTCGAGGACGATCCGCTCCCGCAGCTGATGATCCAGATAGAACAGATTGATTTCCCGGGGAGTCACCTGGGTCCGGTAGCCCAGCGTTTCCAGTTCTTCCGAGGTCTTCGTGATGATTTCGCCCGTCGTGTGGTGCATCAGCTCATCCTTCATAACCGGAATGAACATCCGCTTCAGGTCGGCGTCGTCGGGATCGATGCAGATCAGACCCTGTTCGCCCAGCATTTCGTGGACGTACCACCGGACGGCATCGGCCAGGGTATCGTGTTTCAGGTAGGCTTCCTCGAACAGGGGCAGCTTCTCGGGCATCTCGCGGAAGACGGCTTCCAGTTCCTTCGGATTCATCCGGCCGACGGCGCCCCGCTGCTCCGTTTCCCAGGTATAGTTCCGCCCGAACAGGCTGAAATGGTTGATTTCGGCAAAGTCGTGGTCTTCGGCGGCCAGCCAGTAGACCGGCACGAAGCGGTATTCGGGATAGGCCAGATTGAGCTTTTTCGCCAGATTGACGGTCGTGATCCATTTGTAGAGGATGTACAGCGGACCGGTGAAGATGTTCAGCTGGTGGCCCGTCGTCACCGTGAAAGTGTTGGGCTGGGTCAGAACGGAGAAATCCGGTTTGTCGGGGATGTGCCGGTACTGCCGCTCCAGCACCCGGACGAGGGTCTGCCGTTTTTCATCGTCGAACGACCGTTCTTTTGCCTGCTCGGCGAAGGCTTCCAGGGTCGGAAACCGGTTATAAAAGGGTCGGAGGGTATCTTGCTGGGAAATATAGTCGAGAAAGAGAGAAGAAAACTGGCCGGTAGCCGATAGCGGAAGGTACTGACAGTCCATGAAACTGGGGTGATTTATGTCCGTCAACACAGAAACGTCTGGCATGGTTCGGAGGAAGCGTTACGAATACACGAACGGTTACAAGGCCCATAAGGTTTCCCGGCCCTTCCGGGGATTATTAAAAAACACCCGCATCCGCTGTTCAGAGATCGCGGAGACTGTCCACCGGATTGCTCAGGGCGGCCCGAAGGGTTTGGGAGGCCACGGTCAGGAAGGCGAGCAGGAGGGTGCCGGCCCCGGCCAGCGCGAATACCCAGCCCGTCAGCGGAGCGCGGTTGGCGTAATCCGCCAGCCAGCGGTCGAGCAGCAGCCAGGAAACCGGCCCGGCCACCAGATTGGCGATCAGCACCAGCCGGATAAAATCCCGGGAGAGAAGGGTAACCAACCCCACCGTTCCGGCTCCCATGACTTTCCGGATACCGATTTCCTTCGTGCGGCTGAACGTCAGGTAGGCCGCCAGCCCGAACAGACCCAGGCAGGAGATGAGCAGGGCAAGGGCGGAGAAGGAGGTCAGCAGGCGGCTCAGTTGTTCCTGAACCCGGTATTGCCGGTTCAGGTCTTCGTCCAGGAACGAATATTCGAAAACCCGCTCCGGAAACAGCATTTCCCACTCCCGTTTCAGGAAGGCCAGCGTCTCCGGCATCCGCTCGGGGGCGATGCGGACCACAAAACCGGTAAACCGGTTCACCCTCAGGTCGATGATCAGGGCGTCGATGGGCTGGTCGAGCGGGTCGAAGTGAAAATCCCGGACAACGCCGATGATCGTTCCTTTCTGGCCGCCTTCCCCTCCGCGCTGAATCGGCCGGCCCACGGCCGCGGCCGCATTCGGATAGCCGAAGGCTTTAACGGCGGATTCGTTGATGAGGTAGGCGTCAAGATGGTCGGTGCCGGTCTGTTTCGAAAAATTGCGCCCGGCCGCCAGCGGAATGTTCATCGTGGGCAGAAAATCATAATCGACCGACAGCCAGGAGGCAAAGATATTGTCGGCTTCAGTCCGGCCTTCCGGCACCACCAGCGACCGCACAAAGCCGCTGCCGGGCGTTCCGGACGCGGCCGAAATGCCTTTGATCCGACTAAACCCTGAAACCGCCTGTTCGAAGCGGTTCATCCGGGTCCGGAATGCCTGATCGACGCCCTGGGAGATGCTGGTGCCGCCCCCGCTTCCGAACAGAGGAACCACCACGACCTGCTCTTTCTGAAATCCAAGCGGTTTGCTTCTCAGATAATCCAGCTGGCGGTAAACGCCGATCGCCACCGTCATCAGCACCAGCGACAGGCTGAACTGCGCAATGACCAGCCCCTGACGCAGCCGCCTTCCGCCCTGGCGGCCGCGGTGGACGGTGCCCCGCAGACTCTGAATCGGCCGGAAACCGGAGGCAAAAAGGGCGGGATAGGCACCGGAGAGCAGGCCCGTCAGCCCGAAAAGACCCAGCCAGAGCAGCAGCGGGCCGGGGCGGAACAGATCCTCCGTCCCGAAAGCCCTTTCGGCCAGGTGGTTCAGCCCGGGAAGCAGGAGGAAGGCCATCAAAAGAGCCAGCAGGCAGGCCACCCCGCACTGGAAGAGAGCCTCGCCCAGAAACTGGCCGCCAAGCTGAAGCCGGATGGCCCCAAGCACCTTCCGTACGCCCACTTCTCTGGCCCGGCGAAGCGAATACGCCGTGGACAGATTAATGAAATTGAAACAGGCGATCAGCAGCGTAATGCCGGCGATGATGGCCAGCAGCCGGACATAGCGGATATTACCGGTAGCGCCGGAACCCTGCATGTCGGCGGAGTACAGATGGAGGTCGTGGAGCGGCTGGAGCGATAGCCGGACGTGTTTCATTACCCGTTCGTCGGCGCTCTGCCGCAGCAGGCCCGGCATCCGGGCTTCAATCCGGGCGGGGTCGGTTCCGGGGCTTAGGCGGGCAAAGGTCTGCGTCGGGTTATACAGCCAGTTGGTCCGGATGAAATCGGCAACCCCGGGATCTTCGACCCGGTAGAGGGTTTCAAAATCGACCAGAAAATCATAGTTGAAGTCGGACGCCCGCGGCAGGTCGGCGAAAACGCCCGTAACGGTCAGATCGACCCGGTTTTCAAACCGCAGGGTCCGGCCCATTGGATTCCCGCTGCCGAAATACCGGCGGGCTGCGGATTCCGACAGAACGACGCTCCCCGGCGCGGCCAGCGCCCGGTTCGGACTTCCTTTCAAAAGCGGCAGCGCAAATACCCGAAAGAACGAAGAATCTGCAAACGTGACGTGTTCCTCCTGAAACAGTTTGCGGGAGGAACCGGCGGAGCCTGAGAACAGCATACTTCCGGCCCGGCTGAATAGACGGGTAACGGCCTCGACGCCCGAAACCGTCCGGGCCAGCGCCGGGCCGACAGGCGCCGAAACCAGGGCGGCCGTCCGTTCCTCCTCAAAATGGTTCGTCTGATTAACCCGGTAGATGCGTTCGCCTGCCGGCCAGAAGCGTTCGTAGCGGGTTTCTTCCAGCAGGTAGAGACCGATGAGCAGGCAGCAGCTCATGCCCAGAGCCAGCCCGAACACGTTGATGGCGGTATACGTCCGGTTGCGCCAGGCCGTCCGGACGGCCATTTTCATCTGATTCCGGAACAATCCGTTGAAGAAGGTCGACGAAGGCTCCGGAAAGGGTCGGGCTTTCCGGAAGGGGTTCAGGAACGACAGGGCCGTCAGCACATACTCCCGGCGGGCCTGCACCGGTCCGACGGTTTCCAGGCGCTTTTGAAACAGCTCCTGCAGGTCGCCCTGA
This sequence comes from Larkinella soli, assembly GCF_003703975.1. Taxonomy (GTDB): domain Bacteria; phylum Bacteroidota; class Bacteroidia; order Cytophagales; family Spirosomataceae; genus Larkinella; species Larkinella soli. Next base: position 231,109 of record NZ_QTJY01000004.1, read on the forward strand.
ATCTCCTCGATGGAGTCGCCCGGATAAAACCAATCCAGCAGGCGTTCAGGCCAGCGGGGTGGGTAGGCCTTCCCGGTGTCACGGTCCTTCTTCATGCCAGTCCGGTTTTGGGAAGAAGATTCCAGAGGTGATTCCGGGTGGTATGAATTTCAGCCAGCGCCCGGCTTCCGGCGGGCGTGACGTTGAAAAACCGCTTCCGGCGGCCTCCGCGTTCGGCGGTGGCTCCGCCCATCTCCGAGTGCAGAAATCCTTTTTCCTCCAGCCGCTGGAGCGTGGCATGGATGGCGCTCAGACTCACGATGCGGCCGGTCTGCCTCTCCAGTTCCTCGAGAATGGTAATGCCGTAGGCCCCGCCGTCGAGCAGCGCGACCGTCAGCAGCACCAGCTCCTCGAATTCGCCCAGATAGGTTCGGTTCATATTTATTCAAACTTTGCAGAACAAATATATATGAAAAAGGGTGAGCCGCAAGCGATTCACCCCGAAAGCCTTTTTCAGGCACTTTTCGTCAAATCAGTTCGCCGTAGAGATCGAACTCGTGGGCTTCCGTAATGCGAACGTCGGCAAAGTCGCCCAGGCGGGCATACTGCACGGCCGGAACCAGTACTTCATTATCGACTTCGGGCGAGTCGAACTCGGTCCGGCCGATGAAATAACCGCCTTCTTTCCGGTCGAAAAGCACCTTATACGTTTTGCCCAGCCGCTCCTGATTCAGGTCCCAGGAAATGCTCTGCTGAAGTTCCATGATGGCGTCGGCGCGTTCCTGCTTGACTTCGGACGGGAGGTCGTCGGGCATCGAGAATGAATGGGTGTTTTCCTCATGGGAGTAGGTGAACACACCCAGCCGGTCGAAACGCATGCGTTCCACAAACTCGTAGGTTTCGTCGAACATGGCTTCCGTCTCGCCGGGGTGGCCGACGATCAGCGTGGTGCGGAGGGCGATGCCGGGCACTTTCTCCCGGATGGTCTGGATGAGCGCTTCGGTTTTCTCCCGGGTGATGCCCCGGCGCATGAGCTTCAGCAGGTCGGTGGAGCCGGTTTGCAGCGGCATATCCAGGTAGTTGCAGACGTTGGGCCGTTCGCGCATGACGTCGAGTATATCCGTCGGGAAGCCGGAGGGGTAGGCATACTGCAGGCGAATCCAGTCGATGCCCGCGACTCCGGAAAGCTGGTCGATCAGCTCGGCCAGATTGCGCTTTTTGTACAGGTCCAGGCCGTAGTAGGTGAGGTCCTGAGCGATCAGGATAAGTTCTTTGGTGCCTCGCCGGGCCAGCGACTGCGCTTCTTTGACCAGTTCCTCCATCGGTCGGGAGACATGTCCCCCGCGCATGAGCGGAATGGCGCAGAAGGAGCAGGGCCGGTCGCAGCCCTCGGCAATTTTCAGGTAGGCGTAGTGGGCAGGGGTGGTCAGAAGCCGCTCGCCGACGAGCTCGTGCTTATAGTCGGCTTTGAGCGTTTTGAGCAGCCGGGGCAGTTCGTTCGTCCCGAACCATGCATCGACGGTCGGGATTTCGACCTCCAGTTCGTCCTTGTAACGATGGGAGAGACATCCCGTCACATAGACCTTATCCACGACGCCGGCATCCTTAGCGTCGACGTAGCGGAGGATGGTGTTGATCGATTCCTCCTTGGCGTTGTCGATGAAGCCGCAGGTATTGATCACGACGATGTTGGCGTCGTCTTTCTTCGATTCGTGCGTCACGTTGTAGCCGTTGCCCCGCAGCTGAGTATACAGCACCTCCGAGTCCACGAGGTTTTTAGAGCAGCCCAGCGTGACGATATTGATTTTATTGGTACGTAAGCCTTTTGTTTTCAAAATAATAGAATGCTAAATGCCCGGAGCGTAAACCGCCCTGAGACAACACCGGTGTTTTCTGCAAAGTTCGGAAAAGTACAATTCAGGAGAAAGCTATTCCGTCCGAATCCACGGAATATTCTGGTATTCGACCGTCATGGGCACCCCGGCGAAATATTCATCGAGCGCAAACTGGAGGGTCGGCATCATATTGGTGATGAACAGCTGCCGGCCGGTCTTCAGCCGGAGTCCTAAAACGGCAAGGCCAATCAGGGCAAAGTCGATCAGAAAGAGAAGGAGTTTATACAGGGAGTGAATCGGCTTTTCCACCGGGAAGTTGGGAATCACAAACAGCAGCCCGATGCAGAGGCTCAGGAGGAACAGAATCAACCCCACCTGCATCCGGCTGAAATACCACCCGGGCGTGATGGTGAAGGAAACCCGGGTTTTCAGGGGCGATTCGTCGCCGAGCGTTCGGGCGGTAAACCGGAGCGCCTTGTAGAGGAACCAGCCGAAGGGCAGAAAGGTGATCAGGAAGATCAGGATCGTCGTCATCGACGACTAAAATACCGCCTGATGGGTAATCTCGAAAGGGAGGCTGGTCCGGCGGTTTTTCTTCACCGTGACCGGGTTGATATTATTCTGACCGTCGAACAGGTTGGCGTAAAGCCCCTTATCTTCTTTCACGAACACCGAGTAGGTTCCGGCCGGCAGCCGCACGCAGAACCGACCGTCTTTCCCGGAGGTGGCGGTTTTGACCAGCCGGGTCTTTACGTCGGAATAAAAGCCGTCATCTGCCGCTTCGGTCTGGTCCTTATGGGTCAGTTCATAAATCCGGATTTCCCGCACCACCGGTTTGCCTTTGGCCTGGGGCCGGTCGGGGCCGGGCATGAGGTTGCCGGATTTGAATACGACCGTGCCGCAGATGCCCTGAAACGGCTTTTTAGCGGCTTTCTTCTGCCCGAACGCCAGATAGCCTGTGCCTAGCAGCAGACCGAAAAGGATCAGCCAGGCCGAAGCGTTGCAGGCCCGGCGCGAACGACAGGAGGAGCGTCTATTCATGGTTCAGACTTTCTTAAAAAACGAGTCGACGAACTCCATTTTGTTGAAGGTTTGCAGATCTTCGATCTTTTCGCCGACGCCGATGTATTTGACCGGTATTTTGAACTGGTCCGAAATGCCGATGACGACGCCCCCTTTGGCGGTTCCGTCGAGCTTGGTGATCGCCAGGGCCGTCACGTCGGTGGCTTTCGTGAATTCGGTGGCCTGGATGAAGGCGTTCTGGCCCGTCGATCCGTCGAGCACCAGCAGCACTTCATGCGGAGCGTCCGCCATGAACTTCTGCATCACGCGCTTGATCTTCGACAGCTCGTTCATCAGGTTCACCTTCGTATGCAAACGTCCGGCGGTATCGATGATGACCACGTCGGCGTTCATGTCGACGGCCTTTTTGATGGCGTCGAAGGCGACGGCTGAGGGGTCGGTGTTCATGCCGTGGTCGATGACCGGTACGCCCACGCGCTGGCCCCAGAGCTTTAGCTGGTCGACGGCGGCCGCCCGGAACGTGTCGCCGGCCCCCAGCACGACCTGGAGGCCGCGTTTGTGGAACTGGGCCGCCAGCTTCCCGATGGTTGTGGTTTTGCCCACGCCGTTGACGCCGACCACCATGATCACATACGGTTTTTTGTCGGCCGGCAGGGAGAAATCGTCGTCGAGATCGACCGATTTGTTTTCGGCCAGGAGGGAGGCAATTTCTTCGCGGAGGATACGGTCGAGTTCGTCGGTGCCGACGTATTTTTCACGGGCGACGCGGGCTTCGATCCGGCGGATGATCTTGACGGTGGTTTCAACGCCCACGTCGGAGGAGATCAGCACTTCTTCCAGTTCGTCGAGCACCTCCTCATCGACCGTCGACTTTCCGACCACGGCCCGGCTGAGTTTCGAGAAGAAGCTATCCTTCGACTTTTCCAGCCCTTTATCCAGCGACTCTTTCTTATCCTTGGAGAAGAAATCAAACAGACCCATGTGTGTGCTATAAAATGGTAAACGCCCGGTATGGAGGAATTCGGCGTTTAAGTTCTCAAACAAATATAAAAACAAAAAAGTCCCTCGCCGGGACTTTCTGTATAATGCTTCGAATGGAAGAACGGATCAGCTCTTCAGAGCCGCCTGGACTTCTTCCAGCGGGACCATTTCTTCACGGAAGGTATAAGCGCCCGTTTTCGGTGACTTCACGGCTTTGATGATCTTCGCGAAGTTCTTGCCGCTACCTTCTTTCTTCAGGGTTGCAACTACTTTCTTTGCCATGACGCTTAATTACTTAATTTCTTTGTGAACGGTTACACGCTTTAAAAACGGATTGTACTTTTTCAGTTCCATCCGGCTCGGAGTATTCTTACGGTTCTTCGTCGTGATATACCGTGACATGCCCGGTACATTCGAGTCTTTCTGCTCCGTACACTCCAGAATTACCTGAATTCTATTGCCTTTCTTAGCCATTTCGGTACGTATTTTCTCAAACAGGAACGCAAAGGTAGGAAAATGCGAAAACAAGCGCAAAAGTTTTCCTTAAAAAGTAATGATTTGTAGCCGGTTATAGTTCTGTTTCGGAGAGAACTTTGACTTTTGGTTTCAGAGTCTGACTTTTGACCGGGAATTATAGTAAAAAAAAATGACCGAGCGACTTACGACTGTCCAGTACGAATACCAGCCCGGCGTTTTCCAGGCGTCGGAGCCGAACAAATATACGCTCGACACGCTGGCCCCCGGCGAGATGATCCTGAACATGGGGCCGCAGCACCCGTCCACTCACGGCGTGCTGCGCTTCGAGGTGGTCACCGACGGCGAGGTGGTGGTCGACGTGGTGCCGCACCTGGGCTACCTGCATCGCTGCTTCGAAAAACACGCTGAATCGCTGCCGTATAACCAGACCATCCCGTTCGTCGACCGGCTCGACTACATGGGCGCCATGAATAACGAACACGTTTTCTGCATGGGCGTGGAACGGATGCTGGGCATCGACCAGGACCTGCTGACGCGGCCCGACGGCCGGCGCGTCGAATACATCCGGGTGCTGGTGGCCGAACTGAACCGGCTGGCGTCGCACTTCGTGGCACTGGGCACGTATGCCCTGGACATCGGGGCCTACACGCCCTTCCTCTGGATGATGCGCGACCGCGAGCACCTCCAGCGCCTGCTCGAATGGGTGAGCGGAGCCCGGATGCTCTATAACTACATCTGGATCGGCGGTCTGTATTACGACCTGCCCGTCGGGTTCGAGGAACGCTGCGGGGAATTTTTGAAGTATTTGAAACCTAAGCTGCTGGAGCTTCAGCAACTGGTGATCGACAACAAGATTTTCGTTCAGCGGACCGCCAATGTGGGCGTGCTTCCGCTGCCGGTGGCGATCAGTTACGGCTGCACGGGGCCGATGCTGCGCGGATCCGGCCTGCGCTACGACCTGCGCCGGATCGATAACTACTCGGTGTATCCGGAGCTGGAGTTCGACGTGCCGATCGGGGAGGGAAAGATGGGTACCCTCGGCGACTGCTGGGACCGCAGTTACGTGCGGGTGCAGGAGTGCTGGGAGTCCGTCCGGATCGCCGAGCAGTGTCTGACGCAGCTCACCGGCGATCTCAAACGCACCCGCGACTTCGATCCGCAGGCCCTCGTGCCGAAGAAAATCCGCCCGAAGGCGCAGGAATTTTACATCCGGGGCGAAATTCCGAAGGGCGAACTGGGCTTCTTCTTCCGGGCCGACGGGCGTTCCGACGTGCCGTTCCGCTGCCGGGCGCGTTCCTGTTCGTATCACAACCTCTCGGTGATCGGGGAAATCTCGAAAGGCGCGATGATCGCGGATCTGGTGGCCATTATCGGTTCGATCGACGTGGTGATGGGGGAGGTGGACCGCTGAGACCGGCTTACTCCTGCAGTACGAAAACCTCCTTCGTATTGCGCCCGAATCCGTCATAATCCAGCCCGTAGCCTACGACAAACCGGTTTTCGATCGAGAATCCGACGTAATCGGGCGAAAGGTCGGCTTGCAGCGCATCCGGTTTGAAGAGCAACGTAGCGACGGCGATGCTGGCGGGTTGCCGGTCGCCGAGTTGCCGGCAAACCCTCTGGAGCGTCAGGCCGGTATCGACGATGTCTTCGATCAGGATAAGATCCTGGCCCTCCAGCGGTTCGTGCAGGCCCAGGATTTCCCGAATCACTCCGGTAGAAGCGGTCTGATGATAGGAGCTGACGCGTATAAAGGTAACCCGGCAGGCGATGGTGAGCTGTTTCATCAGCTCGGCCGCAAAAATGAAAGCGCCGTTCAGCACGACTACCAGCAGCGGTTCCCGATCCTTATAATCCTGATTGATCTGTTCGGCCAGTTGGGTAATGCGGTTTTCAAGCGTGGCCTGGGTGATAAACGGAACGAAGGTTTTGTCTTTGATCGTCAGCATACGGGCGGTTGTGCACAAAAACCAAAGTTACGGCATCCGGCGGCTTGGTAAAAACTTTCCGTCAGGTAAACTTGAATTTCAAAAACTTCGTTGATAGGAGGTAATCGAAGTATCGCGAAAAAATGAAAAAAGCCATCTTTGGTCTGCTGGTTCTTCTGTCCGCTTTTTCAGCGCGGGCGCAGGTGTATTCGCTGGCCGAATTTGATAAGAAATACGACATGCTTCTGAAGCATCCGGGCGTCCAGATCGAGTCGGCGGAGGCTATCAATAACTTGTATAATTACAAATTTTACGAGGCCGACAAGGAGTTCAAATGGCTCCGGCTGCGCTACCCTGACCACCCCATGCCGTACTTCCTGATGGGACTGGCCGAGTGGTGGAAAATCGTGCCGAACACCGAGGTGACCGACTACGACGACAAATGCCTGGCGTACCTGGATACCGCCATCACCAAAGCGGAGAAGCTCTACGATGAAAAGGATAACAAAGTCGAGCCGGCTTTTTTTCTGGCGGCTGCCTACGGCTTTAAAGGGCGTCTTTACTCCGAGCGAAAGAAATGGGCCAAGGCTACGCTGGCCGGGAAGAACGCGCTCAAATACTTTGATAAGTGCAAAGGCTACGGCGACCTCACCCCCGAACTTCTGTTCGGCGACGGGCTGTATAACTTCTACGCCCAGTGGATTCCGAAGAACTACCCGGCGCTGAAACCCATCCTGATGTTTTTCCCGAAAGGGAACAAGACGCTGGGCATTCAGCAACTGGAGAAAACCGCCAACAATGCATTCTATACCCGCACGGAGGCCCGGTATTTCCTGCTGCAGATATACAGCATGGAGAACCAGTATGATAAAGCCTATGACCTGGCGAAGTATATGTGGCAGCAATACCCGGACAACCCGTATTTCGAGCGGTATTATGCCCGATCGGCCTTCGTCCGGGGCAGCATGACCGAGGCCGAAACGGCTTCTAAAAACATCCTTAGCAAGATCGAACGGGGGATGGACGGCTACGAAGCGGTCGGCGGACGAACGGCGGCCTATATCCTGGCCTACATCAACTACAATTACCGCCGGGATCTGCCCCAGGCCAGGCAGTTTTATCAGAAATCGATCGATTTCGCCAAACAAACGGGCTCGTTCGATGCGGGCTATTACTGGGCGTCGGTGCTGAGTCTGGGGAAGATCGCCACGGCGGAGAAGAACTACGACGAGGCCCAGATTCATTTCAAGGAAGTGCTGGATAAGGCCGATAAAAAATCGAGCCAGTATAAAGAGGCCAAAGACGCGCTCCAGGAGTTGAAAAAGAGCCGGAGAGACGAACGGCGGAAGGCCAGACGGGCCTGAGCAGTAACAAAAAACGGTTCGCCGTTGCGATAGACTGCCGGTTTTGGCCGGCTTCTGCCGCAAGGACGAACCGTTTTTTGTTACCGGTATTAACCGGGCCGGTTTCAGGGAATCGGAAGTACTTTGCTTTCCTTGAAGGTCGACAGGATCACCATCGTCTGGGTGCTGGCTACCTCCTCGATCTCGTTGATTTTTTCCAGCATCAGCACCTGATACGACGAGATATCCCTGGCGATGACCTTCAGCAGAAAATCACCGGAACCCGTGATGTGATGGCATTCGATAATCTCCGGAATCTCGCGGACCGCATTGACGAATGACTCGGTTACCTGCTTTTTGTGTCCGACGAGCGTCACCTGAACGAAGGTGGTAACTCCCAGGCCGACGCGCTCGCGGTTCAGTTGCGCATGGTAACTCTGAATGATGCCTGAGGTTTCTAATTTCTTTACGCGTTCAAGTGTTGGGGCGGGTGAGAGGCCGATTTCCTTCGACAACTGGGCGTTGGTGATCTTGGCGTTTGTCTGAAGAATCTCTAACACTTTCCGATCGATCTGATCGAGTTTGGTTCCTGACATGATAGTAATAAACTTAATCCAACCATAAGGAGATGGCACAAAACTAAGACACAATCAATTAATCTTCTAAAAGAATATGGATTAATTACTAAAAAATAGAATAATGATTGGTTTTGTGGCCCAAATCTGGGTTCAAAATTACAGGAAACAATAGTTATACCAAATCGTATTGCACACTATAGGGCATTGTTTTTCAGACAGCCTCCAAATAAAATTCGGATATTGGTTGTCATTAAAAAATCTTTTTGGTCAGGAAGGCCGAAATTTTATCAAAAATCTTCCCGGTTCCGGCCCGATACTGCCTGCGGCATAACGGAAAACGGTTACAAAGCCGACCCTGCCCGGGGTTGCCTTAGTCCAATGCAATAAATCCGGGGCCGGTAAAGTTTGATCGATGAGACGGTTGTTCCGTATCTTTGGAAATACTAATCTCGATCCATCCGTTTTCAATGCGTTTTCTTTGCCGGGCTATTTTGGCCGTTCTTTTGTCGTGGTGCCTGGGGAATTTTGGGACCGTCGCCCAGAAGCCGCCTAAACGTGAATTTCGGGCCGTCTGGATCGCCACGGTCGACAACATCGACTGGCCCAGTCTGAAGGGAATGCCGGCCGACAGCCAGCGCGTCGAATTCGTTAAAATTCTGGACCAGCACCAGCGGGCCGGGATCAACGCCGTGGTCGTGCAGATCCGGGCGGCCGCCGACGCCTTCTACGCCAAAGGCTCCGAGCCGTGGTCCGAGTGGCTGACGGGCCGGCAGGGCGTGGCGCCGATGCCTTTCTACGACCCGCTGGAGTTCATGATCAAGGAAACCCACGACCGCGGCATGGAATTTCATGCGTGGTTCAACCTCGACCGGGCCACCTTCAGCCGGATCGCTTCCGTTGCCCCCGACCATATCAGTGCGCGCCGTCCGGACTGGATGCTGCTTTACGGCGGCCGCAAACTCTTCAACCTCGGTCTGCCCGAAGTCCGGAATTACATTACCGGGATCGTGACGAACATCGTCCGGAACTATGACGTAGACGGGATTCACTTCGACGATTATTTCTATCCCTACGGAATTGCCGGACAGGTCGTACGCGACGATGCCACCTACAAAACCTATTATAACGGCATGAACCGCGACAACTGGCGACGCGATAACGTCGACCGGCTGATTCTCCAGCTTCGGGATTCGATTCAGGCCATCAAGCCGTACGTGAAGTTCGGAGTCAGTCCGTTCGGGGTTTGGAAAAACCGCAGCCAGGACCCGGAGGGCTCACCCACGACCGGCGGTCTGACGTCCTACTTCGATCTGTACGCCGATACACGGAAATGGATTCGGGAAGGCTGGATCGATTATATCGCCCCGCAGGTCTATTTTAGTACGGATTTCGTGAAAGTGCCGTACCGTGGCCTGGTCGACTGGTGGATCAAAAACGGCTTCAACCGACACCTCTACATCGGGCAGGGCGCCTTTCGGATCGGCCGCCCGACCTCGCGCGACCAGGCCTGGGGTGACCCCGTCGAAATGCCGACGCAACTGCGCTACAACCGGCAGTATCCGCAGATCCACGGCAGCATTTTCTTCAGCTCCAAATCACTGACCAGCAACCTGAACGGTGTTCGGGATTCATTGCTGACGGATTTCTACCGGTATCCGGCCCTGATCCCGCCCATGCCCTGGAAAGATCCGGAACCGCCCCTGGCCCCAAAAGACCTGAAAGCCACCGCTTCGCCCGAGGGTGTCGAGCTGTTCTGGCAGGAACCTGCCCCGGCTCCCGACGGGGATCGGGCGAATTACTACGTGGTTTATCGGTTCGACCGGAAAGGGAAAGTCGACCTGGATGACCCAAGGCACATTCTGGCCATCTGCGTGGGAGAACATACAACCCGTTTCGTCGACCGGACGGCCGAGAAAGACCGGCGGTATGCCTATGTGGTCACGTCCGTGGACCGGCTGCACAACGAAAGCGCCCCGACGGAAGTGACGGTGCGTGTTCCGGAACAGTAACCGGTATCAGGCATAGGTCTGTTCGATGGCGTCCATCACCTCTTCCACCGTTCGGGTATTTTCAAAGAAGGAGACGATTTTCATCAGAATGCCTTCCACGACCGCGTCCGGGCAGGAGGCCCCGCAGGTCAGCAGGATGGTCACGGGTTGACGGCCGGGCAGGAAGTTTTCCGTCACCACCTCCTGTTTTGTCTGAAGGTCAAAATGCCGGATCAGCTCACGGGAAAGAATTTTCTGCTCGGTTTCGATAAAATAGGTCGGCAGTTTTTCTTCGCAAAGCTCCACAAGGTGCGAGGTATTCGAACTGTTGTATCCGCCGGCCACCAGGGCAAAATCGGCCGGATGATCCAGCAGGGCGTAGGTTGAATCCTGATTGTCGTTGGTCGCGTAGCAGAGCGTATCGCGGGTATTGGCGAAGCGGCTGTCCACCTCCTCGGGCAGCAGGTTGTACTGCCGGATCATCACCTGCTTCAGATAATCGGCAATCCCCTGGGTATCGGAAGCCAGCATGGTGGTCTGGTTAACGACGCCGATGCGCTGAAGGTCGGTTTCCGGACTGAAGCCCTCCGAGAATTGCCCTTTAAATTCTTCATAGAACCATTCGGTCGGGGACTCGCCGGTAAGGTAGGTAGCCAGCCGTCGGGCCTGGGCCATATCTTTAACGATAACGGTCGGGGCCGATTCCTTGCTGTGAGAGAACGTCGCCCGGGTTTCTTCGTGCGACGGCTTTCCGTGGACGACCACCGTATAATTCTTCTGACCGATCTGGTGCGCCTTGTTCCAGACTTTTTCGACAAATGGGCAGGTCGTATCGTATTGCTCGATACCGACGCCGATCCCGGCCAGCTTGCGCTGGGTTTCCAGGGTGGTTCCGAACGCCGGAATGACCACGACATCGTCCGGCCCGATCTGTTCCCAGGGAATCAGCTGACGACCGGAGGTTTCCATGATGAACTGCACGCCCCGGTCCTGAAGGTCCCGGTTGACGTCCGGGTTATGAATCATTTCACTGAGCAGGAAGATGCGCTTGCCGGGGTTTTCGGCAATGGCCTTGTAGGCAATCTCGATAGCGTTCTCGACACCGTAACAGAAGCCGAAGTGCCGGGCAATGAAGAAACGAACCGGACCGAAATCCAGCACCGTGGGCGTAAAGTCCCGCTTGAGTTTATCGCGCTTCCGCCGAAACTCCTTCAAGGGGCTGATAATGCGGCTACGGTAGTATTCCGGAATATTGAAAGACTTCATGCTGAGACGTTTAGTGTCGATGCCGGGAAGTAGGCCAAAGACCGGCCGGCTACTCCTGCCCGGTCTGTTTCGCGGATCGGAACGGTTTCGGGCTTCAAAAATAGACAGGGTTTACCGGAAGAACAACGGAGTGAAACGCTTCGTTCGACGGGCCGAAAACTCAGGAGTGGGTAGCCATTCGGTCGAGCAGATCGTCCAGGTATTGCCGGTCATTGCTCAGCCGGGGCACCTTGTGCTGCCCACCGAGCTTGCCCCGGGTTTTCATCCACTCGTAGAATGTTCCACGAGGAACAGCATGAACGAGGGGCGGTTGCAGCACCATGTCATTGTATCGCTTGGCGTCGTAGTCGGAATTTACCTGCCGCAGCGTCTGATCCAGGATGGCGCAGAATGTATCGAAGTGATCCGGCTCGCTGGAGAACTCGATGATCCACTCATGACGGCCGTGGGTGTCGTTGTTTATATAAACCGGCCCGGCGGTATAATCGCTGACCCGGGCGCCGGTGACTTCACAGGCTTTGGTAATGGCGGTTTCGGCATTCTCCACAATGACCTCCTCGCCGAAGGCATTGATAAAATGCTTCGTCCGGCCGCTGACCTTCAGACGGTAAGGATTGAGCGAGGTAAACCGGACCGTATCGCCCACCCGATACCGCCACAAACCGGCGTTGGTGGAGATCACCAGCGCGTAGTTCTTATTCAGTTCCACTTCCCCGATAGTCAGCGCTTTCGGATGCGGGTTGTCGGCCTCCTCGACGGGCACAAACTCGTAGAAAATACCGTAATCGAGCATTACCAGCATTTCGCCTACCCGGCTCAGGTCGTCCTGAATGGCGAAAAAGCCTTCCGAGGCATTGTAGGTTTCAAGGTAGGAAATGCCGGAGGACGGAAAAATCTGATGGGAGAATAAATCCCGGTAAGGCTGAAAAGCGACCGCGCCATGGATGAACACCTCGAAGTTCGGCCACACTTCCAGAATATTGCGCTTTCCGGTGATTCCCAGCACTTTTTCCAGCAGAACCAGCGTCCAGGTCGGAACGCCCAGAATACTGGTAACATTCTCGCGGGCGGTAATTTCGGCCATGCGGTCGATCTTGTCCTCCCATTTGCTCATCAGCGCCACATCGATGGGCGGGGTCCGGATATACTGTGCCCAGGACGGTAGGTTTTTCATGACCACCGCCGAGACGTCGCCGGCAAAACCCTGCCTGCTGTGCGGATTGTCGTGCAGGCTGCCGCCGATGGACAGACCCTTGCCCTCGAATACTCTGGTTTCCGGCCGGTTGGCGACAAACAGCGCCATCAGGTCCTTTCCGCCCTTAAAGTGGCATTCGTCCAGCGCTTCCTGTGAAACCGGAATGAATTTACTGCGGGCGTTGGTGGTGCCGGACGATTTCGAGAACCAGTGAATGGTGGAGGGCCAGAGGAGTTTCTGTTCTCCCCGCATCACCCGCTCGATATAGGGATAAAGGTCTTCGTAAGACGAAATCGGTACGCGTTCCTGATAGTCCCGGACGGACCGGATGGAATCGTAATGGTGAGAACGGCCCCATTCCGTGGCCCGGCCTTTCCGGATCAGATGGGTAAAGATGCCCTGCTGCACCTCGCCGGGGCGCTTCATCACGGCCTCGATGCGGGGCATACGTCGCATTAACAGCCATTTTAAAGTCGTGTTCAGCAGGGTCATAGCATTGCGTATTCTACGTCAAACTTAACGAAATCTGGTGTACTTACAAGTATTTGGCCCGGTCGGGATAATCCGTAATGAGTCCGTCAACGCCCCAGTCCCTGAGTCGTTTCATCCGGCCGGGATCGTTCACCGTCCAGGGAATCACTTTCATCCCTTTTTCATGGAGATGCCGTATGGTTCCTTTTCCCAGTAACCGATGGTACGGGCTGTAGATGTCTGGTGTAAATCCCAGGCGTTTCAGATGAGAATCGACGCTTTTCAGGTCGAGCACCAGAGCCGATAGCCTTACCTTGCGGTAGTGACCCTGATCGATCCGCTCCTTCCAGTATTTCAACACGTTAAAGTCGAAACTCTGCATAATAACCCGTTCGGGAGGAAGTTGTTCGCTGACGACCCGGTAAACGAGTTCGGAGAATTCTGCCGGTTCGGGTTGAGAAATTCCGTATTGATCCGGCTCACTCTTGATCTCGATGTTATAGGAAAAAGCCGGCAGGTTCTTTTCCACCCGGTAGGCTTCCATTTGGGTGATTACTTCCCGAAGCAATGGTTTGACGGTTTTTAGTTTCTGCTGCTCCGGGTAAGCGGCATGGTTCCTCGACCCGCAATCGTATTGCCGGATCTGCTCGTAAGTCATCCGATACAGGTTCAGTTGAGCCTGAATTTTTTTATCGACCGGTTGGCCGTCGGGCGTCAGGCAGAATACGGCGCTGATGTACGGATCATGGGAAACCACCACCTGTCTGTCTTTGCTGACGACCACGTCGAGTTCCAGGGTCGTCACCCCCGAATCGAGCGCTTTCAAAAAAGCCGGGATGGAATTTTCAGGCATCAATCCCCGGCAGCCCCGGTGCCCCTGGAGGTCAAACGGCTCTGACTGATAAGGCATTATGGCTGTCCAAAGAAGGTAGATGAAGAACGGCATGAACGCAGGGCATTGGTAGCAGGACGGGGTCTGGTATAAAAGTAAGATTAATTTCTATTTTTGGGCCACTAACCGGTCGATCCACCTAACTTTATGAGACGATTGAAAGCCCTTCTGTTTGGGGCAGTTACCATCGCACTCACCATTGCCTTGAATCGGCAATGGGGCAGTGTTCCCGCCTTCGGCCGGTTGCTGAGTCCGTTCGAAGGCTTCTGGCAAAACGCCGAAAAACCGGGGATGGAACCGGAGCAGACACTGTCGATTCCGGGAGCCAGGGAGGAAATCGTCGTTCGGTACGACGAACTCGGTGTTCCGCATATTTTCGCCCGCAACGATTATGACGTTTATTTCGCCCAGGGCTATGTAACGGCCCGCGATCGTCTGTGGCAGATGGAATTTCAGACCCATGCCGCGGCCGGCCGCATCTCCGAACTCATCGGTGACCGCGCCCTTGAACTGGACCGGTATAATCGTCGGCTGGGCATGGTTTACGGGGCCGAGCAGACGCTGCGGGGCATGATGGCCGACCCGGTTTCCCGCGAAGTGGTGGAGGCCTATACCGCCGGCATCAACGCCTGGATCAACCGGTTAAGGCCGTCAACGTATCCGCTGGAGTATAAGCTATTGGGCTATTCACCCGAACCCTGGACCCCGCTGAAAGTGGCGCTGCTTCTGAAGCAGATGACCCAGACGCTGGCCGCCGGAGCCGACGATCTGCTGATGACGAACGTGCTGCAAAAGCTGGGTCCGGCGGTGACGGCCAACCTCTTTCCCGATTATCCCTTCCGTGAAGACCCGATCATTCCGGCCGGAACGAAGTGGGATTTCAGCCCGGCAACCATTCCTCTCCCTCCGCCGTTGAACGGCCCCGACAGCCTGCTGAGCCTGCACTGGCCGGGCCACGATCACGGCGTCGGCAGTAACAACTGGGCGGTCGGCGGGCAGAAAACCGCCGGCGGTTACCCGATCCTGGCGAACGATCCGCATCTGAATCTGACGCTGCCGTCGATCTGGTACCAGATTCAGCTGGTCAGCCCGACCATGAACGTATACGGTGTATCGCTGCCCGGATCACCGGCGGTCATCATCGGCTTTAACAGGGACGTGGCCTGGGGCGTCACCAACGTCGGCGCCGACGTGCTGGACTTCTATAAAATCCGGTTTCGCGACGGGCGGAGAACCGAATACCTCCACGGAAACCAGTGGAAACCGGTGCGTCGCCGGGTAGAGGTCATCAGGGTGAAGGGAAAGCCGGACGTGGTGGATACGGTGCTGTATACGCATCATGGACCGATAGTTTACCGGCCCGACGAAAAGCCCTTCCGGAACAACATCCCGGTCGGGTATGCCGCCCGCTGGGTAGCTCATGAGGTAGACAACACCCTGAAAACGTTCCATATTCTAAACCGGGCCGTCACGTATGACGACTATGTGAAGGCGCTGGCTTTTTATTCGGCTCCGGCGCAGAATTTCGTTTTTGCCAATGCTCGGAAAGATATTGCCATTTCGCCCAACGGTCGCTTTCCGCTGAAATGGCGGGATCAGGGTAAGTTTTTGCTCGACGGAACCAACCCTGCTCACGACTGGCAGGGATGGGTTCCGGCCGACCAGAATCCCCGGGTAAAAAACCCGCCCCGGGGGTTCGTCAGCTCGGCCAACCAGTCTCCGACCGACCCGGGTTATCCCTATTACCTCAACTGGGAGTTCGAATCGCCGGAACGGGCCATGCGGATCAACCAGACACTGGCGGCCATGCAACGGGCCACGGTCGACAGCATACGCCGGCTTCAGAACGACGTCTACAATCTTCGGGCGGCCCGGTTTCTGCCGGTCTTGCTACCCCGGGTTCGGAGAAACGGCTTCACGGCCGTACAGGCGCAGGCGCTGACCACGCTTTCGCGCTGGAACTATCAGAACGATACGGCTTCCGTCGGTGCAACGATTTTCGGGGAATGGATCGACTTCCTGGACGATGCCATCTGGCAGGACGAACTGAGCGATCCTTCCCGTCCGCTGCGGCATCCCAACATAAGCCGGACCTTACAGTTGCTGACGGAAGAACCGGCATCCGTCTGGTTTGACAACGTCCGGACGCCCGACCGGAAGGAAACCATCGACGACATAGTGACCGGTAGCTTCAGGGCCGCGGTCGATTCGCTGGCCGCTAGGTACGGTCCGGTGGGAGCGCGCTGGCACTGGGCAAGCCATAAGGGAACCGGCATCCGGCACCTGATTCCGGGCCTGGACGCCTTCAGCCGGCTGAACGTGCAGATCGGCGGAGGGCCGAACATCGTCAATGCCGCCGGTCGACGGGCCGGACCCTCCTGGCGGATGGTGGTCCAGACCGGCCCGGCGGTGCGGGCCTACGGGGTCTATCCCGGCGGGCAGTCGGGCAATCCCGGCAGTCCCTACTATATGAACATGATCGACACCTGGCGGAAGGGAGAATTGTATGAGTTGCTGTACCTGAAATCCGCAGCCGACTCGCATCCCCGCCTGAAATCCACCCTCAAACTGACGCCCGAGACAAAATGATTCCGTTTCTTATGATTGCGCTTCTCAGTGCGATCGCACAGCTTTTTCTGCCCTGGTGGGTAATTGCGGTGGTGGCTTTTACCGTCTGCTTCTGGCGGAAACCATCCGGCGGACGGGCCTTTCTGAGCGGCTTTCTCGGCATCGGCCTCGTCTGGCTTCTCTATGCACTGCTGATCCATCTCCGGACCGACGGCCTTCTGACGGCCCGCATGGCCGAGCTGCTTTTCAAGAGCTCAAGCCCGGCTTTACTGTTGCTGGTTACCTTGCTGATCGGGGGTCTTGTCGGCGGTTTTGCCGGAGTAGCGGGAAGCGGAATGCGGCAGGTTTTCTCAACAAATTCGTAAAACCTGAAACGTAAATTGTAACTTTGTAAAATCTTTAATCCATTAATTAACTGTTTCTTGTGAAAAACGCATCGTTGATTTTAAACGCCGTTCTGGCGGTTGCCGTAGCTGTTTTGTACTACCTGCACTTTTCTGAGAAGAAAAATCCTGAACCCGTTGCCGCCGTTACCACCCCGGCTGCGCCTGCCCGCAAGATGGTTTTTGTCAATGTCGACTCCCTGCTGACCAAATATGAATATTTCAAGGATACCCGCAAAGTACTGGAAAGTAAACGATATCAGCTGGACAACGAACTGAATAACAAAGGCCGTTCCCTCCAGAACGAGGTGGCTTTCTTCCAGCAGCGCGCCCAGACGATGACGCTGGAACAGGCCCGGGCGACGGAAGCCTCCCTGCAGAAAAAACAGCAGGATCTGGTAGCCTATCGGGATCGCGTCGTTCAGCAACTGGCCGAGGAGGAGCAGAAAAAGAACGAAGAACTGTACAACCAGATTCAGGACTATCTCCGCAAGGTGAACAAGCAGAATAAATACGATTTTGTGCTGGGCTATACCAAAGGCGGAGGAATTCTCTTTGCCGACGGCTCGCTGGATGCCACCCGGCAGATCATCGAAGGGCTGAACAAGGAGTACACACAGAAACAAACGAAGAAATAAGGGCTTTTTCGGCTCCTGTTAAAGCTTTCTCCGCCCTCGGGGAAGGCTTTTTATTTTCCGACCTGTCCCGGTCGGATGGTTCCTGTCAGTACGGCACAATAATTGTTTAGATATACAAGGGTGACCTTATTCTGGAGTAAGCCGGTATGTGCGGAAGAATCTGAGGCTGTGGTTCGTCCGTATAGCCTGCCTGATCGATCGGTATGGTGAAATGCCGGCTTCTCCAGTTTTATCTCTTTTTGTCCGTTGATGATTCGATCTGAACCCCGAAGGGCCCTTCGGGGTTTTCTGTTCACAAATTGGTAATTTTACGCCCAAACCTACCGGTGGGCCGGGCGTATCGGCTCATCATTGTCGAAACAGAATATGGCGGACAAGGCAATTGCAAAACAGGTCGACATCAAAAACCGTCGGGCCTCGTTTGAATACTTTTTTCTGGAAACCTACACGGCCGGGATCATGCTGACCGGCACCGAGATAAAATCCGTCCGGCAGGGAAAGGTCAATCTGGGCGACGCGTATTGTCTGTTCATGGGCGACGAATTGTACGTCCGGCAGATGCACATCTCGCAGTATACCGAAGGAACCTACAACAACCACGAACCCCTGCGCGACCGGAAGCTTCTGCTGCAGAAACGGGAGCTGAAGCGGCTGGTTTCGAAGCTGACCGACCAGGGACTGACGATCATCCCGACACGGCTGTTCATCAACGACCGCGGTTTTGCCAAGCTGGACATCGCGCTGGCCAAAGGGAAGAAGCTGTACGATAAGCGGGAAACCATTAAGGAAAGGGACGTTTCGCGGGAAATGAGCCGGGAGCAATAAGGCACCGAAAAGCCCGGAAGCCGTTCGCTTTCAGATTTGTAAAAAAATAAAACAACTTGGCCGGGACGTATCGTTTTTATAATGAATTATAGTTAACTTGCTTAAAAAGAGAGGAGCCAGACAAGCATTATGGGCAGGAAAGTACTGGTGCTTAATCAAGACTATAGCGCATTGAGCATCTGTTCCGTACCGAAAGCGTTCTTGTTAGTCTACCTGAACAAAGCGGAACTCGTTGCTGAATCTCAGACCTACGTTCTACGCACCGTGGACGATGAATATCCGTCTCCTACCGTTATCCGCCTTCACCGTTATGTCCACCTGCCCTACAAGGGCGTCATGCTGAACCGTCAGAACATCTTCAAACGGGACGGCAATCGCTGCCAGTACTGCGGAACCCACGATGATCTGACGCTCGACCATGTTCTTCCGAAGTCGCGGGGCGGAAAGACGAACTGGGACAATCTGGTGACGGCCTGCAAGCGCTGCAATTCCAAAAAAGGCGATCTGACCCCGGAAGAATCCGGAATGAAGCTCCATCAGAAACCCTTCAAACCGTCCTTCCTGGTGTTTCTGCGGGATTTCTCCGGATCGGTGGAGGAGAGCTGGATGCCCTTCCTGGCGAAGCGTGAAAAGGCCTACTGATCATCCCTGACATTTCTGAATAAAAAAACCGGAAAGGCCGGATCGGAGCGGACAGGCTTCGGCCCGGTCTTTCTGCCTTTATTGTCAGGTAATTCTCGCATTTTTAATCGATTTCAAACTTTTTTTTCAAAAAGATTACTATTTTTGCACCTCCTTTTTTGGAGGACTGTTTCCAAATACGAACTAAAATTCAGCCAGGAAGGCCCGGGGGCTGATGTAACAATGGGCCACAACCAAAATTTTATGAGCAAAACGCAAACACTGCCGGCTTTTGATTGGGACAAGGCAGACAACCGGGGTTTCGGTAGCGGCTATTCAGCGGAAGAAAGAAACCGCCTGGCTGAGCTGTACGACAATACCCTGGCGCAGGTAAACGAAAAAGAAGTAGTTACTGGAACCGTCGTCGGCATTACCGACCGGGAAGTTATTCTGAACATCGGTTTTAAATCAGACGGCCTTGTGCCGGCGTCGGAGTTTCGCGATCTGCCGGATCTGAAAATTGGCGATGAAGTAGAAGTATACGTAGAAAATCAGGAGGATCCCAACGGTCAGCTGGTGCTGTCGCGCAAGAAAGCCAAAGTCATCACGGCCTGGCAGAAAATCCAGCGCGCCCTCGACGAAGACCTCGTTATCGAAGGTTTCGTGAAGCGCCGGACCAAAGGGGGTCTGATTGTCGATATTTATAGCATTGAAGCCTTCCTGCCCGGGTCGCAGATCGACGTGAAGCCGATCCGTGACTTCGACGTGTTCGTCGGCAAAAAGATGGAAGTGAAAGTGGTGAAAATCAACTACGCCAACGATAACGTAGTCGTTTCTCACAAAGTCCTGATCGAGAAAGATCTCGAAGCACAGCGTCAGCAGATCCTGAACAACCTCGAAAAAGGTCAGGTGCTGGAAGGTGTGATCAAAAACATGACCAACTTCGGGGTGTTCATCGACCTCGGTGGTGTCGATGGTCTGCTGCACATCACGGACATCTCGTGGGGCCGCATCAGCCATCCGTCCGAACTGCTGCACCTCGACCAGAAAGTCAACGTCGTGGTTCTCGACTTCGACGAAGACAAGAAGCGGATCTCCCTCGGCATGAAGCAGCTCCAGGCTCACCCCTGGGATTCACTGCCGCAGGACATTCAGGTCGGTTCGAAAGTTCGTGGCCGGATCGTCAATGTTGCCGACTACGGTGCGTTCCTTGAAATCATGCCGGGTGTCGAAGGGCTAATCCACGTTTCCGAAATGTCGTGGTCACAGCACCTGCGGAATCCTCAGGATTTCCTGAAAGTGGGCGACGAAGTGGAAGCCGTCGTGTTGACGCTCGACCGCAACGACCGCAAGATGTCGCTGGGTATCAAACAACTGACGGCCGATCCCTGGTCGCGGGCCGAACTGACGACGAAATACGCCGTCGGCACCCGTCACAAAGGCATCGTCCGGAACCTGACCAACTTCGGTCTGTTCCTGGAACTGGAAGAAGGCATCGACGGTCTGGTACACGTCTCCGACCTGTCGTGGACGAAGAAAATCAAGCATCCGTCCGACTTCATCAAGGTAGGTGAAGAACTGGAAGTCGTCGTGCTGGAACTGGACGTGGAAAACCGTCGTCTGGCGCTGGGTCATAAGCAACTGGAAGAAAACCCCTGGGATACGTTCGAAAGCGTTTTCACGCCGGGTTCCGTTCATCGCTGCACGATCCTGTCGAAAAACGACAAGGTGGCTACGCTCGAACTGCCGTACGGCATCGAAGGCTTCGCTTCCCTGAAGCAGCTGCAGAAGGAAGACGGTTCCTGGGCAGAAGTCGGCGAAACGCTCGACTTCAAAGTGCTCGAGTTCTCGAAAGAAGAGAAGCGCATCATGCTGTCGCACAACAAAACGTGGCAGGAGAAAGGTGAAGAGAGAAAGCCTGAGAAGAAACAGGCCGCTCCGAAGCCCGCTGCCGCCGGCAAAGAGCCGGAGCGTGGCGCTACCCTCGGCGACTTGGATGCCCTGGCTGCATTGAAAGAGCAAATGGAAGGCCGCGCCCAGAAAGGCGAATAAGGCAAATTTTTAAGGAGACGTGCCGCCGACAATGAATTTTATATTAAGTTTGCGGCACGTTTCCGAGAAGTTTAAGGGTTGAGGGGTTCGAGAGTCGAGGGGGTCAGGTTACGAAGGCCGGCTCTCCAAACTCAAACTCCTCAACCCTCAAACCAAGTAACGGTCCTGTGGCCGAGTGGCTAGGCAGAGGTCTGCAAAACCTTTTACAGCGGTTCGAATCCGCTCGGGACCTCCGGGTCACTTTCGACCTTTACGGTTTTATACCTATATATATAATGCCATCTGCATGGGGTCTGAATCGCCCGGCAGATGGCATTATTTTTTAAACAATTCGTGATGAACAGCCGGTTTTGAGAAGGGCAGAAAACGGGTAGAAAAACAGGTAATTAGAAGAAGTATAAATAAAAAAGCCTGTCAAAATATCAAACCGCAAGTGTTTGATTAAAACCGTTCCTGTACTACTTTTGTGTGTTAATGGAAAATAATTAGTAGGTATGCATACTGATTCTCATAGTTTCTCATTGATTAACAAGTACTTGCGAAGATCGAGCCGTGCATGGCTAATTGTACTGGCAGTTCTTTTTAACGGCTTTCTGGCCCATGCTCAGGATGCGGCAGCTCCGGCTGCAGGAGGAGCTGCCGGCGGTGATGCAGCAAAAGGTAAAGAGTTGTATACCAGCTATTGTCAGCAGTGTCACGCCGTCACGGAGGAACAGGTAGTCGGTCCGGGTCTGAAAGGAATTCTGCAACGTCGGGACGAAGCCTGGCTGATCAAATGGATCAAAAATCCCCAGGCCGTTATTTCGAGTGGCGACCCTTATGCGGTTGCCCTGTATAACAAGTTTCAGCCGATCGTCATGCAGAGTTTTCCGAATTTGTCGGACGACGACATTCGGTCCATTCTGGCCTATGTAGAAGAAACCGGTAAGCCCGCGGCCGCACCGACCCAGCAGGGCGGACAGGTAGCCAACGGGCCGGCTCAGGGCGGTGGTGCGACGGCTGAAAGCCCGTCCGGACTGTTCACGGCCGTACTGGCGGGTCTTCTGGTCGTCATGCTGCTGGTTCTGGGCGTTCTGCTGGTTCTGGTGACCATCCTGTCGAAGGCGGTAAGCCCGACGGCTGGCACCGACGCACCGGCAACTCCTTTCATGCAGCGCCTGGGGGCCAATCTCAAAGCGGCCGCCGGTAACAGCACACTCCGCTCGATCGTCCTCTGGCTGTTCGTCTTCATCGTTACCAAACAGACCATCGACGGCCTGTACAGTGTCGGTATTTCACAGGGATATGCTCCCAAGCAGCCGATCGCCTACTCGCACAAGCTTCACGCCGGTCAATACCAGATCAACTGTGCGTATTGCCATACGGGAGTTTATAAAGGGAAGTCGGCAACCATTCCTTCGGCTAATATCTGTATGAACTGCCACGGGGTGATCAAGAAAGAGTCTCCGGAAATTCAAAAGATTTATAAAGCCATTGAGGAAGATCGCCCTATCGAATGGGTTCGTGTACATAACCTGCCTGATCTGGCTTACTTCAACCACGCGCAGCATACCAACGTTGGTCAGGTCAATTGCCAGACCTGCCATGGTCAGATCGAGAAGATGGAAGTGGTAGAGCAGCGCTCGTCACTGACGATGGGCTGGTGTATCGACTGCCACCGGAAGACCGAAGTTGCTACGAAGGACAATGCTTATTACGACAAGCTGGTGGCCCTTCACAGAAAAGAAAGCAAGCAACCGTTGCGTGTAGCAAATATCGGTGGTCTGGAATGCTCTAAATGCCACTATTAATCACGTTGAACCCATTAAACAGTTGAACGAACTATCAGGACTGTATGGAAAGTACAAATAAGCGGTATTGGAGGGGGCTGGAAGAACTACGCAACGACGAATCTTTTGTAAAAAACGCGTATAAGGAGTTTTCAGACGCCAGTACCGAGAATAAGACCACCGAATCTGAAAGTATAGTTGACGGAATCGGCTCCGACCGCCGGGATTTTCTGAAAGTCCTGGGTTTTGGTATGGCGGCCGTTTCACTGGCGGCCTGCGATGCACCGGTGCATCGCGCCATCCCTTACATCAATAAGCCGGAAACCATATTCCCTTCGATTGCCGACTACTACGCATCAACGTATAGTGAGGGGGGCGACTTTGCTCCCGTCCTGGTCAAAACCCGGGAAGGTCGCCCTATTAAAATTGAAGGTAATGCTTCTTCTACCCTAACCCTGGGCGGTACTACTTCCCGGGTGCAGGCTTCCGTTCTGTCTCTGTACGACATCGACAAACTGAAGGGACCCAAGCGGGGAGAAGCGGACATCGACTGGGCAACGGCCGACCGCGAGATCCTGAATCAGCTTCAGTCGATCGCCGGCCGGGGCGGTGCCATCCGGATTGTTTCTTCCACGATTATCAGCCCGTCTACCAAGGCGGTTATTGCTGATTTCATCGCGAAATACCCGACGGCCCGTCATATTCAGTACGATGCCAACTCGGTATACGGCATCGTGAAGGCTAACCAGGCTTCTTTCGGCAGAGCCGTCGTCCCGTCGTATGATTTCAGTAAAGCCCGGACCATTGTCAGTATCGGTGCCGACTTCCTGGGGTCCTGGGTGGCTCCGCTCGAATTTTCCGTTCAGTACGGGAAGACCCGGAAAATTGGGTCTATCGGCAACGGTAAGAAGACGATGTCCCGGCACTACCAGTTCGAGGCTCCTTTCACGATGACCGGTGCCAACGCCGATTATCGGACGCCGATCAAGCCCTCTCAGGAGGGTCTGGTGGTGGCCAACCTCTATAATAAGGTAGCGGCCAAGGTAGGGGGCACCGCGATCAGCGTTCCGTCGCTGAACGTGGCCAACCTGGATAAGGCCGCCAACGACCTGGTGGCTGCCCGGGGCGCTGCTCTGGTGGTCTCCGGCTCCAACGACGCCAACGTTCAGGTAGTCGTCAATGCCCTGAACAACCTGCTGGGCAGCTACGGCTCTACCATCGACCTGGGTCGTCCGCTGAATACCCGCCAGGGGAACGACGAAGCCATGAACGCCTTTATCAATGAAGTGAAGGGCGGTCAGGTACAGGGCGTTTTCTTCTACGCAGCCAACCCGGTTTATGACCACCCGCGTGGGGCCGAGTTGAGAGACGCGCTTTCACGCGTGCCTCTTTCCGTGTCCTTCGGCGATCGGGCCGATGAGACGGGGTCTATCTGTAAATTCATCTGTCCGTCTCCCCACTATCTAGAGTCCTGGAACGACGCGGAGCCGAAAACTGGCTATTTCAGCCTCGTCCAGCCCACGATCAACCTGATTTTCAAGACCCGTCAGGCGCAGTCGTCGCTGCTGAAGTGGGCCGGGCTGAACCCGAACTTTGAAACTTACGTCAAAAATTACTGGCGGACTAATATTTTCCCGCAGGCCGGAAGCGGTGCTTCTTTCGAGCAGTTCTGGATTCAGTCCCTGCACGACGGCGTCATTGAGCCCAAAACGGCTCCGACGGCTACAGGAGCGGCTTTTGCCGGTAACGTAGCCGCAGCCGCCACCGGGATCGGTCAGCGGTACAAGGCCAATGCCACCGGCATCGAACTGGCACTTTATGAAAAAGTGAGCATCGGTACGGGCGCCGAGGCCAACAACCCGTGGCTGCAGGAAGTGCCGGATCCGGTGACGAAAGCCTGCTGGGACAATTATGCCGTTCTATCACATAAAACGGCGAAAGACCTGGGCGTCGAACAAGGTTCCCTGGTTTCCGTTGAAGTAAGCGGGAAGCCGGCCATCGAACTTCCGGTCGTCGTGCAGCCTGGTCTGGCCGAGAACGTGGTCGCGGTTGCCATCGGTTACGGCCGTGAAAAAGCCGGCAAGTCGGCGGATGGTGTTGGAAAGAATGCTTATCCGCTGGCATCCGTCGTAGGGGGATCCGTTGCCTTTTCCGGAGCGACGGTCAATCTTACCAAAGCCGGCGGTCACCGGGAAATTGCCCAGACGCAGACCCACCATACGGTTATGGGACGTCGTGCGGTCATTCAGGAAGCCCGTCTGGCCTCTTACCAGAAAGATTCGAAAGCCGGTCGGTTCCTGCCTAAAGTTCAGACGGCGGAAGGGCCGGTGAGCCCCACCGATATTACCCTCTGGAACGGTTACGGAAAACCCAATCACTCCTGGGGGATGGTCATCGACCTGAACTCGTGCATCGGCTGTAACGCCTGTGTGGTGGGTTGTATCTCCGAAAATAATATTCCGACGGTCGGTCGCCAGGAAGTGATCAACCGGCGCGAGATGCACTGGATCCGGATCGACCGCTACTACAGCAGCGATGCGCCGGAAGAAGATTACAAGGGTCTGGAGGTCGCTTCCGAGAACCCGGAGGTCGTCTTCCAGCCGATGCTCTGCCAGCATTGTTCGAATGCGCCCTGTGAAACGGTTTGCCCGGTCATCGCGACTTCCCATAGTACGGAAGGTCTTAATCAGATGACCTACAACCGCTGCATCGGGACCCGTTACTGTGCGAACAACTGTCCGTACAAAGTGCGTCGTTTCAACTGGTTCAAGTATTTCAACAACGATAATTTCGACTACCACTTCAACAACGACCTGGGCAAGATGGTCATCAACCCGGATGTCACGGTTCGTTCACGGGGGGTTATCGAGAAGTGTTCTTTCTGCGTACAGCGGATTCAGGAAGGAAAACTGAATGCGAAAAAAGAACGCAGAAGACCCTATCCGGATGAAATCCAGACGGCCTGTGCTCAGGCCTGCCCCACCGATGCCATCATTTTCGGTGACCTGAACGACCCGGAAAGCACGGTAGCGAAGATCAGCCGGGAAGAGCAGGAGGGACGTGGCTTCCAGGTGCTGGAGGAAATCAACGTAAGACCGCAGATCACTTACCTGACCAAAATCCGGAACAAGGACGAGGAGCCGCATCTGGAGAAGAATCAGGAATCGAAGGAAGAAGCGTAAGTTTCACTTCGCATTGCGTACAGAAAGTCAGTTCACCAATAGCATTCAACCTTAACAACCAATGCACGTTACATCATCCGTGAGAACCCCCCTGGTAACCGGGGGTAAAACGTACGCCGACGTGACGGAAGACATCTGCAGACAGGTCGAAGGAAAACCGACCCGCGAGTGGACGATTGCTTTCGCTATTTCCTTTATTGTATTGATCTACGGAACGGCATGCGTCTTCTGGACCTGGTGGGAGGGACTCGGCGTCTGGGGTTTGAACAAAACCGTCGGCTGGGCCTGGGACATCACCAACTTCGTTTGGTGGGTTGGTATCGGTCACGCCGGTACGCTGATCTCGGCCATCCTGCTGCTGTTCCGAATGAAATACCGGACTTCCATCAACCGGGCGGCTGAAGCCATGACGATCTTCGCCGTTCTCTGTGCGGCAAGCTTCATTCTGATGCACATGGGTCGTCCGTGGCTGGCTTACTGGGCGCTGCCGCTTCCCAATACCTTCGGTTCGTTGTGGGTAAACTTCAACTCTCCGCTAGTCTGGGACGTATTTGCCATCAGTACGTATTTCACCGTTTCGCTCGTATTCTGGTACATGGGTCTGGTGCCTGACCTGGCGACGATCCGCGACCGGGCCACCAATAAAGTGTCACGGTATATCTACGGTACGCTGTCCCTCGGCTGGAACGGCGGTGCAAAGACCTGGGCACGGTACGAGTACATCAGCCTTATCCTGGCCGGTATCTCCACGCCCCTCGTACTTTCCGTACACACGATCGTGAGCTTCGACTTTGCCACCTCCGTCATTCCGGGCTGGCACACGACGATCTTCCCTCCCTACTTCGTTGCCGGTGCCATCTTCTCCGGTTTTGCGATGGTACAGAACCTGATGCTGATTACGCGGGTAGTTTTCAAACTTGAGGATTACATCACGTTCGAGCACATCGAGTCGATGAACAAGATCATCACCCTGACCGGTTCTATCGTAGGGGTCGCCTATATTACCGAGTTCTTCATTGCCTGGTACTCCGGGGTAGAATATGAAGGATACGCGTTCCTGAACCGGATGACCGGTCCGTACTGGTGGGCATACTGGGCGATGATGACCTGTAACGTAATTTCTCCGCAGCTGTTCTGGTCACGCAGAATCCGCAGGAGCATCGTCTGGACCTTCGTTCTTTCCGTGGTTGTGAATATCGGTATGTGGTTCGAGCGCTTCGTTATTATCGTTACCTCGCTGCACCGCGACTACCTGCCCTCCAGCTGGGCCATGTTCTCACCGACGATTTTTGATATCAGCGATTATATCTT
This sequence comes from Larkinella soli, assembly GCF_003703975.1. GTDB lineage: Bacteria > Bacteroidota > Bacteroidia > Cytophagales > Spirosomataceae > Larkinella > Larkinella soli. The sequence continues at coordinate 258,414 of NZ_QTJY01000004.1, forward strand.
CTCATTCGGGTTGTTCTTTACGCTCTTCCTGCTGTTTGCCAAGTTCCTTCCGGTAATCAACATGTTCGAGGTGAAAGCCATCATCCGCTCCTCGTCCGAAAAACTGCCGGCTTCCGTTTCCGGAGTGGCGAAAGGAGAGCGTGTGGCTAACCCCACTTTCAACAAAAACGCTGAATAAAATCCGGGAAGGGCAAAACCGGGCTGATTAAACAAAACGTTTTTTATTCAGACGGTTTTCCTGATCGATCGATTTCAAAATTGTACGACAAGAATGGCTGTTCAACACAACGATAACGCAAAGTTTCTGGTAGGCATTTATGACGACGACGACGTCGTTCTGAAGGCTGTCAAAGAAGTGAAGAATGCCGGGGTACGTATCCATGAAGTGTATTCCCCGTTCCCGATTCACGGTCTGGACGTAGCGCTGGGCCACCCCCGGACCCGCATCGGTATTGCCGCTTTCCTGTTTGGTCTGACCGGCTTCCTGTGCATGGTTGCGCTGACGGTTTACACGATGGGCTATGACTGGCCGATGATTATCGGTGGAAAAGACCCTTACTCCCTGCCGGCGTACATTCCGGTCATGTTTGAATTCACGGTACTGTTTACGGCGCTTGGAATGGTCGGGACCTTCCTGGTATCGAACGGCCTGGGGCCTACGGTCAAACCGCTGATGTTCGATCTGCGGAGCACGGACAACAAGTTTGTGATGGCGATCGACCTGAACAAAAACAAACTGTCCGAGACGGAGATTGCCACGGTCCTGCGGACGTCCGGCGCTGCCGAAGTTAATGTGAAACAATTTTAATTCGACTAACGATACATGAAGTTCACGCGACTGAACCGCTCCCTTCTGGTGATGGCAGCCGCCATACTGACCATAACGGCTTGCAAGCGAGGCCATGATAATCCGGGTACCGAGTTTGCACCGAATATGTATGAGCCGGTTGGTTATGAGCCGTATAAACAGCAGGACGGATTTAAAAACCCATATAACAAGTACGGTGCGAACCTCTGGGAGCCGGTAAAAGGTACCGTATCCCGCCGGAACTACCATACTTCTTTCGGAAAGGGAGACAGTGCCGTTCGGGACCTGATGGTATACAACATCCCGGGCGATAGCATTGCTATTTCGGAGCGTGTACTGAAGAACCCCGTTCCTCTGAACGACAGGACCCTGACGGAAGGAAAAGAATATTATGCCCGGTACTGTCAGCACTGCCACGGCGAAACCGGTAAAGGCGATGGTCTGGTAGCGGCCCAGTACAAAGGGGTCCCTGTGTATTCCTCCCTTCCGCCGATGAACGATGGACACGTTTTTCACGTGATTACGCACGGAAAGGGCCGGATGTGGCCTCATGGTTCACAGATGACTCCGGAAGAACGTTGGAAGATCGTTCACTACGTTCAGAAGTTGCAGCAGGGATAATTTCAGCATTGCAGAAAATCAGTTGACAAAGTAATGGCGTCGATACATTCAATACCGTCTGTAGAAGAACAATACGAATTCACGGCCGAAAGCAAACGGAAGCTGACCATCGGTATTATCGCCGGGGTAGTTCTGGTTGGTCTGGGCGCTTTTCTGGCTGCGAAAGGCATCGGCAGCCATGAGCATGTGGAAGCGGCTCATGGGGGTGCGCAAAGCGCCGAAGGCCACCACGCTTACAAGTGGACGACCCGGTTATGGGCCAATGTCTGGCTGAACAGCGTCTATTTCACCGGCGCAGCCGTGACCGGAATGTTCTGGCTGGCCTATAATTACCTGGCCCAGGCCGGCTGGTCGGCCGTTTTCAAGCGGGTTCCCGAAGCCCTGCCTGCCTTTCTGCCGGTAACCGGTATCCTGATGCTGATCACTTTTTTCGTGGCCGGCCATGACCTGTTCCACTGGACGCACGCGGAGCTTTTCGATAAGAACAGCCCCGAGTACGATCCGATCATTGCCGGGAAACGGGGCTTTCTGAACACGCCCTTCTTCCTGATCCGGCTCGTAATCTACTTTGCGGCCTGGTACGGTTTGTGGCGACTGCTGCGGAACTTTTCCCTGCGTGAAGACTTAGAAGGCGGAACCGAATACTATGAGAAAAGCATTAAGTTCGGAACGGCATTCCTCGTCATTTTTGCCGTGACTTCATCGACTTCGGCCTGGGACTTCGTCATGTCTATGGATACCCACTGGTTCAGTACGATGTTCGGCTGGTATACCCTGGCCAGCTGGCACGTAACCGGTCTGGCCATCATTACGCTCGTCGTCGTGTCCCTGAAAGAACAGGGCTATCTGAAAGCGGTCAATGCCAGCCACCTGCACGACCTTGGTAAATTCATGTTCGCCTTTAGTATCTTCTGGGCATACGTCTGGTTCGCGCAGTTCATGCTGATTTATTACGCTAACCTGCCGGAGGAAACCATCTATTACCGGGAACGGTTTACCGGCCACGGCGGAATTTATCAGGCACCGTTCTTCGTTAACCTTTTCATGTGCTTCTTTTTCCCCTTTCTGGTTCTGATGACGCGGGATGCCAAGCGTACTCCGATCGTCCTGAAGATTGCCTGCTGGGGAATTATCATCGGACATTATTTCGATTTCTACGAAAACATCATGCCCGCTGCTGTGGGTGAACACGGCGGTTTCGGTCCTATCGAATTCGGAATGATCCTGATTTTTGCGTGCGCTTTCATCTGGTCGGTTTCTACCCAGCTGACGAAAGGGAACCTGATTCCCCGGAATCATCCGATGCTGGAAGAATCACTTCATCATGATATTTAGAAACCAGTACTTGTAATTACTATTCACCTCAGATTGATATGGTTTACGTAGTAGGACTTTTGTCGTTAGTATTTTTAATACTGGCTATTCTGGTGCTGACGCGATTGACCTCTGTTTTAAAAGGCGTCAGTGGCGGAGTATCCGATGAGCAGCAGGTGCGGCCGCTCGGAATGAGCAACCGGATTAACGGTATGCTTTTCCTCGCCTTCCTGATCTTTGGGTCGATTGCGGCAGCCTGGTCGTTCATCCATGCCTCGGATTATTTCCTTCCGGAAGCGTCCTCTCCGCACGGACGCCGGACGGATAATCTGTTCTGGTTGGTCATGGCCATCATTACCCTTGCGTTTTTCGTCACGAATGCCCTGCTGTTCGTCTTTGCATTCCGGTATCAGTACCGCAAAGACCACAAGGCCACGTACTACCCTGAAAACCACAAACTGGAACTGATCTGGACGGTAATACCGGCCGTCGTGATGGCGCTGCTCGTATTTACCGGCTGGAGAGCCTGGAGAGACATCATGTCGGAAGCCCCGACCGATGCCCTTGTGATTGAAATTGTCGGAAAGCAGTTCAACTGGGAGTTGCGTTACCCCGGTGTCGACAACAATAAGCTGGGTAACTATAACTATAAGCTGATCGATGCCAACAACAGTCTCGGTATCGACCTGGCCGATGAAGCGTCATTCGATGACTTTACGGCTACGGAAATGCACATTCCGGTCGGCAAACCGATTCTGCTGAAAATCCGGGCCAAGGATGTGCTGCACAGCGTCTTCATTCCCCACATGCGGGTGAAGATGGATGCCGTGCCGGGTATGCCGACGCGTTTCTGGTTCATCCCCGATAAGACGACGGAACAGATGCGCAACGAGACCGGCAACCAAAGCTTCCGTTATGAAATTGCCTGTACGGAAGTCTGCGGTCAGGGCCACTTCTCCATGAAAATGAACCTGGTAGTCGAGGACGAGGATTCGTTCCGGAAATGGGTTTCGGAGCAAAAACCCTGGCTTACGAATAACCCGGACTATCTGGCCCGCGTGCCGGAAAATCTGAGAGCGAAAGCGGCGAAATATGTACCGGCTGATGCGACTTCAGCCCCGGCCGACAGCACGTCCGCTCCGGCGGAAGAAGCCGCCGGCGGAGCATCGACCGCATCATTACGTTAATTCTTTAACCTAAGAAATCTTATAAAATAATCTATGGCAACCGTTGGAACGAGTGCAGCGTCGTCAGCTCACGTCGAAGAGCACGAACACCATGAGCCGCAGAGTTTCCTGAGGAAATACATTTTCTCGGAGGACCATAAGACGATTGCGAAGCAATATATGTTTTCGGGAATCTTCTGGGCAATTATCGGTGCGTCGCTGTCCATTATTTTTCGCTTGCAGTTAGGTTTCCCCGATATGAAACTGGAATGGCTCCGGCCTATCCTGGGAAACTGGATCGATTCATCCGGAAAACTGGATAAAGAGTTTTATCTGGCGCTGGTCACGATGCACGGTACCATCATGGTATTCTTCGTGTTGACGGCCGGTCTCAGCGGAACCTTCTCCAACTTCCTGATTCCGCTGCAGGTAGGCGCCCGCGACATGGCCTCCGGATTCCTGAACATGCTGTCTTACTGGTTTTTCTTCCTGTCCAGCGTGATCATGTTCGCTTCCCTGTTTATCGAAACAGGTCCGGCTTCCGGCGGCTGGGTAATTTATCCCCCTCTGAGCGCCTTGCCGCAGGCGGTGTCCGGTTCCGGTCTGGGGATGACTATGTGGCTGATCAGTATGGCCCTGTTCATCGTTTCCCAGTTGCTAGGCGGTATCAACTATATTACGACGGTGATCAACCTGCGTACGCGGGGGATGTCGTTCAGTAAGCTGCCGTTGCCGATCTGGGCTTTCTTCCTGACGGCGGTCCTGGGTCTGATCTCCTTCCCGGTCCTGCTTTCGGCGGCCCTGCTGCTGATCTTCGACCGGAGCATGGGAACCAGCTTTTACCTTTCCGAAATTTATATCGGCGGTGAGGCTCTCCCGAATGTAGGAGGTAGCCCAATCCTGTTCCAGCACCTGTTCTGGTTCCTGGGCCATCCGGAAGTATATATCGTTCTTCTGCCGGCCCTCGGTATTACCTCGGAAGTGATCGCGACCAATTCCCGCAAGCCGATTTTCGGTTATCGGGCGATGATTGCGTCGATGATCGGGATTGCGTTCCTGGCGTTTATCGTGTGGGCGCACCATATGTTCGTGACGGGTATGAACCCCTTCCTGGGCTCGATCTTCATGTTCCTGACGCTGATCATTGCCGTACCGTCGGCCGTAAAGGCGTTCAACTACATCACGACGCTCTGGCGGGGAAACATCGTCTTTACTCCGGCGATGCTGTTCTCGATCGGTCTGGTATCGTTCTTCATCTCCGGCGGTTTGACGGGTATCATCCTGGGTAACAGTGCCCTGGATATTCAGCTGCATGATACGTACTTCGTCGTGGCTCACTTCCACCTTGTGATGGGGGCGGCTTCGGCCTTCGGCTTCCTGGCCGGTGTCTACCACTGGTTCCCGAAATTCTTCGGACGGATGATGAACAACACGCTCGGACAGATCCACTTCTGGTTTACGTTTGTCGGGATTTATCTGGTCTTCTTCCCGATGCACTATATTGGTATCGCCGGTTTTCCGCGTCGTTACTATTCATTCACTAGTTATGACGCCTTCCAGACCTTCGGTGATCTGAACACGTTCGTCAGCCTGGCCGCGATCCTGACTTTCGGGGCTCAGTTCCTGTTCCTGTACAACTTCGTCTACAGTATCTTCCGTGGCCGGAAGGCACCGCTGAACCCCTGGCGTTCCAACACGCTGGAGTGGACGACCCCGCTGCATCCGGGTCACGGCAACTGGCCGGGCGAAATCCCGGCAGTCTACCGCTGGCCGTACGATTACAGCAAGCCGGGAGCCGCGGAAGACTTCATTCCGCAGAATGTTCCTTACTCTCAGACTCCGGAATCGAACCTGCCGCATGAAAATGCACTGATCGCTCTGGAGAAAGAGATTGAGGCACAGAACTATAATGACCAGTTCAAACAACCTCACTAATAACCGCGAACGCTTATTCCGGAAGCTTGCCCTTCTGACGGTCCTTACGATTTACCTGCTGATTCTGGCGGGGGGGATTGTCCGAAGTACAGGCTCCGGAATGGGCTGTCCGGACTGGCCCAGATGCTTCGGCAACTGGGTGCCGCCTACCGACATCTCCCAGCTTCCGCCCAATTATCAGGAGATTTACGGCGCTAAACTCAAGGGAGAAATTGAATTCAATGCCGTAAAAACCTGGATCGAGTACGTCAACCGTCTGTTGGGTGCTTTTTCCGGATTGCTGGTTTTTGCTACACTGATTGCCGCCGTTCCTTACCTTCGGAAAGATAAGCGTGTTTTCTGGGGCAGTGTGGCCGCCTTTATTCTGATCGGCCTGAACGGATGGCTGGGGTCCAAGGTAGTCGCAACGGAACTGACGCCTTATATGGTAACACTCCATATGTTGCTGGCCATTCTGGTAGTTTTTGCCTTATTATATGTTTTGGCCCGGTCCTACCAGGGCCATATCACGGTAGAACGACTGCAGCGCAGCAAAACCGCTCTAAGCCGCTTACTGATTCTCACCATGGTTCTTTCTCTGGCCCAGGTCCTCCTGGGTACACAGGTGCGGGAATCGATCGATGAGGTTATTCAGAGAATCGGTTACAGCGAGCGTTACCGGTGGATCGACAGTCTGGACTTCCGGTTTTATATTCACCGTTCTTTTTCACTAGTAATTTTAGGGCTGCATCTGGCGGTCATCCATACGCTGAAGAAGACAGTGACCAGCCGGGGGCTGTTGTCCGCGCTGACCGGATACCTGGTCCTGTTCGTGGTTGTCGAAATCGGGACGGGCATTGTACTGTCTTACTTTGGTGTACCGGCTTTTGCGCAACCCATTCATCTTACGTTGGCCATCGGCATGCTCGGGCTGCAGTTTACGATCCTGCTCCTGATGAACGCCGACCAACTTTTACAAAAGCAGGCAGCGGAGCTGCCGCATTATTCGGAAGTTTAGAATGCAATCGACAAGAACCGAATCCATTCGACTGAGTGCGGTTTTCCTCAAAGGAAAATCATATCTGGAACTGCTTAAATTTCGTCTGTCGGCCTTCGTCGCCCTGTCGGGTATGTTTGGCTACAGTCTGGCTGCGAACCGGATCGACTGGCTAAAGCTGGGAGTTCTGTTTATGGCCTCGCTGGCGATGACCGGTGCCGCCAATATCATCAATCAGATTATTGAAAAGGATTACGACAAGCTGATGAAACGCACGGCCAGCCGGCCGCTGCCGACGGGCCGTATCAGTCCGGGAGAAGCCGCCGTTTTTGCCCTGGTGCTGTTCATCGTAGCCTGTTATCTGTTCATCGTATTTTTCAATCTGCGGGCAGCGGCCCTCTCGGTTCTTTCCCTGCTGCTGTACGGCTTCGTTTATACTCCGCTGAAACGCGTCGGGCCGATTGCCGTTTTCGTGGGAGCTTTGCCCGGCGCATTTCCGCCGATGATCGGCTGGATCGCGGCCACCAACCATTTCGGTCTGGAGCCCGGTATTTTGTTTGCTATTCAGTTTTTCTGGCAGTTCCCGCATTTCTGGGCGATTGCCTGGGTAGCGGATAACGATTATAAGAAAGCCGGGTTTAAGTTACTGCCTGCCGCCGGCGGGAAGGATGCCGATACGGCTTTGCAGATCATGATCTACACCCTGTTTCTTTTGCCGGTTGGCTGGCTGCCCTATGAATTGGGAATGACCGGTATGAATTCGGCACTGATAGCGATGGTTTGTGGAATCCTATTCCTGGCTCAGACGTTTTACCTGATGAGGAGATGTACGGACCGGGCAGCATTACAAATAATGTTCGGATCATTTTTGTATCTGCCGATTGTCCAGATCGCCTTTCTCATAGACAAAGTGTAACAATAAAATGAGCGAAGTGGTTAAAAGTCTGCCGGTGTTCGAAGAACCCGAGGAGACCATGTCGATGAACCCGAGGAAGTTTATCCTCTGGTTGTTCGTGGTCAGTATTATTATGTTGTTTGCTTCCATGACCAGTGCTTACCTGGTCCGGAGAGCGGAGGGCAACTGGCTGGAGTTTGAAATGCCGGTGGTTTTCTGGTACAGCACGGCTGTACTTCTGGTGAGCAGCGTATCGATGCACTGGGCTTATCTGGCTGCAAAAAAAGATAATTTCGGGGCATTGAGAATAGCAATTTCTATTACTTTTGTGTTCGGTCTGGTCTTTTTGGTCATGCAATATGTCGGCTGGAGGGATCTGGTTGCCCAGAACGTGTACTTTGTCGGAAACCCTTCAGGTTCATTCATGTACGTGTTCACGGGCCTTCATGCCTTCCACCTGATCACCGGTCTGATGGTGCTGCTTTTTGCCTTACGGGCAGCTTTTCGACTGAAGATCCATGCCAAAAACCTGACACAGGTCGAGATCTGCATGACCTACTGGCATTTCCTTGACGTCCTGTGGATTTATTTGTTTGGCTTTTTACTGTACTTTAATTAATTCACTTTTCGTAAAGCATGGCGGCTACTGCAACGACCGAAGCACCGGTGTTTGACAAAAAATCCTGGATGGGGGGCGTTGAACCCATGAAAGTGAGCTACGGAAAGCTCATGATGTGGTTCTTCCTGATTTCAGACACCTTTACCTTCTCCGCATTGCTGGTAACTTATGGACTTATCCGGTTCAGTTACCCGGCATATGATCCGGCAATTCACGGTGCATTTCATTTTTCAAACCTGTATTGGCCGATCCCGGAAAAGGTATATGAAGCGGTGCCCTTCCTCCATGGGATGGAATTGCCTCTGGTATTCGTCGGGATCATGACCTTTATCCTGATCTTCTCTTCGGTAACCATGGTTCTGGCCGTCGAAGCCGGGCATCGGATGGACCGCCGGGCCGTCGAAAAATACATGCTGTGGACCATTCTCGGCGGGCTTACCTTCCTCGGGAGCCAGGCATGGGAGTGGTCGCACTTTATCCATGGTACTGAAAACGGTACGGTGATCAAGGAACTGGTGAACGGACAATGGATTGAACGCACGGTTTTCGGCGCGAACCTGGTCGAGAACCAATACGGACCTCCGGCATTCGCCGACCTGTTCTTCTTCATCACCGGCTTCCACGGTACGCACGTTTTCAGTGGAGTCGTTCTGAATGTCCTGATCTTCTACCGCACGGCCTTCGGTCTGTATGATCGTCGCGGGCACTATGAAATGGTCGAGAAAGTTGGTCTGTACTGGCACTTCGTCGACCTGGTCTGGGTATTCGTCTTCACGTTCTTTTATCTGGTCTAACACCTCTGAGAGATACTACTATGGCTGAGCATACCTCCCATCCCCACGATAGTGAGCATCATGAGATTCCCGAACCGCAGACCAAAGCGATCTGGAGAACCTTTATTATTCTCTCCGTCGTTACCGGTTTCGAATTTTTGATTGCCTTTATCATGAACGCAAGTCCGCTGAAGACGGCCATCTTCGTCGGTATGACCATCGTCAAGGCATTTTACATCGTCGGGGAATTCATGCACCTGAAGCATGAGGTCAAATCCCTGATCTGGTCCATCGTTTTGCCCTGTATCTTTGTAGTCTGGCTGCTGGTCGCCCTGTTAATGGAAGGCGGATCCATCTTCATGCTGAGATAATATGACGCGTATTTTGAAAGCCGGAATCCTCCTGCTCTTGTTGGTGGTTCCGGCTTTTATATTTTTGTTTCTCAAATTTTTCGGGCAAAATCACTTTTCGCTTCCTTCGTATTTCCCGATGATTAACCCCCGGACGGGCGAAGTGGAAACCCGGCCGGCCAAAGACTCGCGCTGGTGGGACCGAAACCGGGATACCGTTTTCTATTCCCTGCCCCCCATCTCCGGGCTCTCATCCGACCGGCGGCCGTTTTCGACCCGGTCGTTATCCGGAAAAATCTACGTAGCTTCCTTTTTCGGCCCGGACTGCGATTCGATCTGCCTGAAGGTAGCCGGGCAACTCAACCGGGTTCAGGACATTTTCGGCCCGATGCCGGATGTGGTTATTCTATCGTATACCGACAGCCTCAATGTTGCTTCCTCGATTTTCCGAAACTTTGAAGTCCAGGCCGGGAAATGGCTTCTGGTCCAGCCGGATACGCTGAAATCCAGCTTTGTGGGAGAGCAGTATTACCGGATCAAACAACGTCCGGTGACGGGCCGGAAGGGCGAAACTTTTACTCTGTACGAAGGGTTGGTACTGATAGATAAGGAAGGCCATATCCGCGGCTTTTATAATGGAACCGATAAAACCGATGTAGATCGACTGATATTGGAAATCCGGGTTTTGCGGGATGTGTATGCAAAGCCATAAACCCACTCTTGTATGAACACCCTTCAATTAGAACAAAGCAAAAAATATGATCGGCTGATCAATACGCTGGCCGTCGCCATACCGGTAGCCGTCGCCGTTCTGCTGGGTATCCGCCGGAAAGTGGACCTGGGCGAATGGACGACCTACCTGCCTCATCTGAATGCGGTCATCAATTCCGCAACCGCCCTCCTGCTGCTGGCAGGGCTTTACTTCATCCGACAAAAGAACATCACTGCTCACCGGACGGCCATGCTGAGTGCGTTTACGCTCGGTGCGGTGTTTCTGGTCAGTTACGTGTTGTATCATCTTTCTAATGAATCGACGCCGTTCGGCGGGCAGGGCTGGGTGCGGCCGTTGTATTACTTTCTCCTGGTCAGCCATATTGCTCTTTCCATCGGTGTAGTTTGGTTCGTATTGAGGGCCGTTTACTTCGCTCTGAGCGGCCAGTATGACCGGCACCGCCGGGTGGTTCGCTGGGCTTATCCCATCTGGCTGTATGTCAGTATTACCGGGGTGATCGTTTATTTTATGATTGCTCCCTATTATCAGCATTAAACCGTACGATCATGAAAAGCTGGAAGAGTTTCCTCGCCGTTGTTATACTAACCGTATGGACGACGGCAGATGCACTGGCTCAGTGTGCCATGTGCCGGGGGTCTGTGGAAAGTACGATGAGTAACGGTCGGAATCAGGTAGCCGTCGGGTTGAATACCGGCATTTTATACCTGCTGGCGACACCGTACCTGCTCGTTGGGGTGATTGCTTATTTGTGGTATCGGAGCAGCCGAAAAGAATATGACAAACGTCTCGAAATCTCAAGCCGTGTTAGACGGGCGCTGTCCCAGATGTAGACAGGGAAAGATATTCAGGTACCCGTTTTATAGTATTACCCGGTTTGACTATATGAACGAAAACTGCCCGCACTGCGGGCTGCGGTTTGAGATCGAACCGGGGTACTTCTGGGGAGCCATGTACATCAGCTATGCCTTATCCGGCGGGCTGGCCCTGGTGCTCGGCTTTCTGCTCTTTTACGGTTTCAATGACCCGAGCGGCTGGACGTATGCGGCCGTAATCTGCCCGGCCATCATATTAATTACCCCCATCAATTTCAGGATTTCCCGCGTGGTCTGGCTCCATTATGTTTCGGGCATCGACTACGAGCCCGGAAAGTAATGATGATAGTGACTTCCCCGCCCGGCCCGCAAAGCCGGGCTTTTTTTTGACTAATTTCAGAAGACCGTGCAACCTGCCATGAAGCGGATTGCATCTTGTCTTTGAAAAGGGTGAAACCTGCATGATTCGACGATTACTTGGGTATATAACGGAAGCGCAGCTGGTGAGCGCACTGCAGGAGGCTGATGCCCGGGCGCAGAAAGCGTTCTACGAGCGGTATGCATCGAAAATGCTTGCCGTCTGCGTGCGTTATGTATCCAATCGGTACGAAGCCGAAGAGATCCTGATGGATGGTTTTATGCGGGTTTTTGAAAAAATAGGGCAGTATAAAAACGAGGGTAGCTTCGAAGGGTGGGTACGGCGGATCATGGTCAACGAGTCACTGATGTATCTCCGGCGAAACCGCCAGTGGCGAATGGAAGTGGCGCTGGAAGAGGCCCCGGAAGAAGCCGATACCGCCCTGACTGATCAGAGTCTCCATGCGGAAGATCTGCTGAAGCTTCTGGAACAATTACCCGAAGGATACCGGACGGTATTTAACCTGTATGCCGTCGAAGGGTACAACCACGCCGAGATCGCCGAATTGTTGGGAATAACGGAAAGTACGTCCAAATCTCAGCTGCACCGGGCGCGGGCCACCCTGCAACGGATGCTGGCGCAGACGGACGTAAAAAAAAACTTCATAGACTATGAAACGACATCCTGTTGACGACCTGTTCGCCAGCCGACTCAGGGACCATAGCCTCAAACCGGAGCGGGCGTCGTGGAACGAACTCCAGCGCCGGATGCAGGGCCGGGAAAAAGAAAGAAGATCCTTCGTGTGGTGGTATGCTGCCGCAGCCGGGATCGCCGTCGTTCTACTGGCGGGCTGGTGGGTCTGGTCCGGCCTGGGAACAGAAGTTACCGGCTCACAGGAGAAAACGGTGGCGCAGGCGCCCGGCCGAAAACCGGTACCGGCCATAACCGAACCCGCGCCGGCTGCACCACGGCTTTCAGAGGCCGAAGCCAAAGATGGACCGGTTCCGGCGTATCGAAAGCCGGAGCGCGCAGGCGAAACAGCTAGAAATAAAGGAACAGACCAGCCGGCCCCGGCCGTACCGTCGGCAGCGGAAGCCGTTGCTGCCGCTGTTGTTCCCGACCGGACGCCTTCGCAGCTCAGCCCCGAAAATCCGGTAGCGGATCAGCCCGTCGTGGCCGCCGTCATCGATAAGCAACCTGAAAAAACGCTGGTCGTGCAGTTGCCCATGCCGACACCGGCCGCTGCTGAAACGGAAGAAAGAATGGAAGCCGTCCATGAAATAGCTTCTTTGGAAGAACAGCCCCGGAAAAAACGCATCCGACTGGGCCGTATACTCCGCCAGTTCAACAATCTGAAAGCCGGTGAGCCGGTCGAGTGGGAGGAAGTCGGCGTGAATCCCGGAACGATCCTGGCGAAAGCGTCGGAAAAGGTTCACGAAGGAAAGGACAAGATCTCGTCTTCTATCGATAACCTTCGTTACAACACTTTCAAGAAAAACGTAGACAACAAATAACATCGACGATGAAGTATCTGCTTACTACCCTGATGCTGCTGTTCGGAAGCCTGGCCTGGGCCGCTCCCGAAAGTGTAAAAGCCGACTCGCTGGTAATTCTTTTCGGCAACAAGACCCGCCTGGTTATTCATTCGGACGATAAGGAAGGAATCCGGCAGCTTTCCGGTTACGACCTCAACAAAATCATCCGGGATATGGGGATGAAGCTGGATTCGAGCCGGAACGGAGAAACCTATATCGTGATCGACCAGAACAAAGTGCAGCGCTACCTCCAGGACACGGTTCTGGTGGTTACCCGGAAAGACGGTGAGGTGACGGTCACCATCAAGGAATCCGAAGGCGACCGAACCGATCGCTCGGACGATGAGGACAACTCCTGGTCGAATCGAAACCGGGATCGTGACCGTCACCGGAACCGGGAAAACTGGAACTTCGGTCTGGAAGCCGGCGGACTCGGACTCAATACCCTGATCGAGCAGAGCCAGGTGCCGAATTATCCCTCCGAAGCCTATAGCCTTCGGCCGCTGGGATCGCGGTATGTGAGCCTCGGGATCGGCCAGCTGCCGACCGTCGTGCGGGGCCGTTACGTATCTCTGAAGCTCTTCTACTCCCTGGAAGTATCCTGGAACAACTTCATGTTCGACAATGATCTTATCGCCCAGAAAGGACCGAACGGGATCTTGTTTGCGGATGCCGGGCGTGAATTGAAAAAAAGCAAGCTGACGGTCTGTTCGGTTAATATTCCTTTCGTACCCCGGGTCAGTTTCTATAATCGCAGCGGCCGCAAGATTTTCCATCTGGGCGTCGGTGCCTATGCCGGTTACCGCGTCGACAGCTATTCGAAGATCAAGGAGCTGGACGGCGACAAGGATCGCAGACACTCGAATTTTTATCTGAATGATTTCCGGTACGGAGCCGTGGTTCATCTCGGAATCGTCAAGACGAATTTCTTCGTGAAGTATGATCTGAATCCCATGTTCAAAGAAGGGAAGGGCCCTGACGTCCGGGCACTTAGCTTCGGGATAGGGTTATAAATCCTCTTTTTGCCGAAAACCGCTGTCGGGTAAAGCCCGGCAGCGGTTTTTTGCTGGAGGAGCCTGAAGGGAACCAAATAAATTTTTTGTGAATTGTTGACATAGCGGAAAAAGCATGTAATTTTGCAACTCCATAAACAAGGGCATACGCTGAAAAGTACTTTTTAGCATCCCTCGTAGGCTAAAAGGGGAGTTTCCAGAGTGGCCAAATGGATCAGACTGTAAATCTGCTGGCGTACGCCTTCGGAGGTTCGAATCCTCCACTCCCCACCAAAAATTGCGTTTAAGAGTGTCAGAGTTCAGGTGTTCAGGGGTTGTTTACAGCGACTCATTGACGCACGAACTCCCTCACTCCTGAACATAAACTGCGGGAGTAGCTCAGTTGGTAGAGCGGCAGCCTTCCAAGCTGCAGGTCGCGGGTTCGAGACTCGTCTCCCGCTCAACAAAGAGGGACTCCGAACGACAGTTATCGAAACGATAGCTGTTTTTTTGGTTGCCGGGCCTTCGATGTTAGCTGATTACGAACAAGCCGTTGTAGCTCAGTGGTAGAGCACTTCCTTGGTAAGGAAGAGGTCACGGGTTCAAATCCCGTCAACGGCTCTGAAACGGCAAATTTTAAAAAAACCAATAACAAGTTCACTTTAAGCTTTTCCAAACAATGGCTAAAGAAAATTTTGACCGTTCCAAGCCGCACGTCAATATTGGTACGATTGGTCACGTTGACCATGGTAAAACGACCCTGACGGCTGCGATCACGAAAGTGCTGTCGGAAAAAGGTCTGGCCGAAAAACGCGATTTCTCGTCAATCGACAACGCACCCGAAGAAAGAGAGCGGGGTATTACGATCAATACCTCACACGTAGAATATCAGACGGCAAACCGTCACTATGCACACGTCGACTGCCCGGGCCACGCTGACTATGTGAAGAACATGGTTACGGGTGCCGCTCAGATGGACGGTGCAATCCTGGTCGTTGCGGCTACGGATGGTCCGATGCCGCAAACCCGCGAGCACATCCTGCTGGCTCGCCAGGTAGGTGTTCCTCAGCTGGTGGTCTTCATGAATAAAGTGGACATGGTAGACGATCCGGAACTGCTCGAACTCGTCGAGATGGAAATCCGTGAGCTGCTGAGCTTCTACGAATTCGACGGTGATAACATCCCGGTCATTCAGGGTTCTGCCCTGGGTGGTCTGAACGGCGACGCCAAGTGGGTGAAAACCATCGAAGAACTGATGGAGAACGTCGACAGCTTCATCCCCCTTCCTCCGCGTCAGACGGATCTGCCGTTCCTGATGCCGGTCGAAGACGTGTTCTCGATCACGGGTCGTGGTACGGTAGCTACCGGCCGGATCGAGCGTGGTGTCATCAATACGGGTGAGCAGGTTGAAATCCTCGGCATGGGTGCAGAGAACCTGAAGTCGGTTGTAACGGGTGTTGAAATGTTCCGGAAGATTCTGGACCGTGGTGAAGCCGGTGACAACGTAGGTCTGCTGCTCCGTGGTATTGAAAAAACCGACATTCGTCGGGGCATGGTAATCTGTAAGCCGGGTTCGGTAACTCCGCACGCCAAGTTCAAGGCTGAGGTGTACGTCCTGTCGAAAGAAGAAGGGGGCCGTCACACGCCGTTCTTCAACAAATACCGTCCGCAGTTCTACTTCCGTACGACGGACGTTACGGGTGAAATCACGCTGCCGGCCAACGTCGAAATGGTTATGCCGGGCGACAACATCACCATCGAAGTTCAGCTGATCAACAAGATCGCCATGGAAAAAGGTCTTCGTTTCGCTATCCGCGAAGGGGGCCGTACGGTTGGCGCCGGTCAGGTTACTGAAATCCTCGACTAATCTAACTCAGTGATACCAAGTGCATTTCTTTCGGGGAATGCACTTGTTTTTTCTGAATATTTAGTAACTTTGCAGTCCGTTTCGGGACCTTACCGCAGCGGACTGTTTTTTACGGGTGTAGTTCAAGGGTAGAATAGCGGTCTCCAAAACCGTTGATGGGAGTTCGAATCTCTCCACCCGTGCCAATCACGTCACAAATGGACAAGGTAACCTCATTTCTGAAAAACTCCTGGGAGGAGGTTCAGCATAACGTAACATGGCCTAAGTTCGGCGACCTTCAGTCCAGTTCTACGCTGGTGTTGATTGCGTCCCTGATCTTTGCGCTGCTGGTAGGAGGCATCGATTTCTTGTTTGAGAACGCATTGAATCTGTTCTACCAATCGTTCTGATGCCGTTTTATGATTGTTGGGTGGTGTGAGGTCTGACCGTAGCGAAGACAGTCATACGTCAGCAATTGTAAATCAAAATTATTTCACGATGGAAAGCGGAATTAAATGGTATGTCATCCGGGCCGTTTCCGGCCAGGAGAAAAAGGTCAAATCGTATCTGGACAATGAGATTGCCAGACAGGGTTTGGGCGATTATGTGCCTCAGATTCTGATTCCCTCCGAGAAGGTATATGAGATGCGGAACGGCAAGAAGCGGGTTCGTGAGAAAACCTTCTTTCCGGGCTATATTCTAATATCGGCCGATCTGTCAAACGGAGAGGTTATGCACCTGATTACCAGTATGCCCGGCGTACTGGGCTTTTTAGGGAATTCCAACGGCCCCACCAAAATTCCGGTGCCGTTGCGCCAGACGGAGGTCAATCGTATTCTGGGCAAAGTCGATGAAGTGGCCCAGGAAGTAGCGACCCCGACGGTTTCGTTCCTGAAAGGTGAATCGGTGAAAGTGGTCGATGGCCCGTTCAGCGGCTTTATCGGAACCGTCGAAGAAGTCTTCGACGAACGGAAAAAGCTGAATGTCGTGGTTAAGATCTTCGGTAGAAATACCCCTGTCGAGTTGAGTTACGCACAAGTAGAAAAGGAAAGTTAAAACGGCTATGCCCGAGACGATTCCGACACGCTTCCCACTGGTCGGACTGAGTCATTTGCAGGGCTTAGCGTAACAAATCAAAAGCAATGGCAAAAGAAGTAGCTGGCTACGTGAAATTGCAGGTGAAGGGCGGCCAGGCCAACCCGTCTCCTCCGATCGGACCGGCGCTGGGTTCCAAGGGTTTGAATATCATGGAATTCTGCAAGCAGTTCAATGGTCGGACGCAGGACAAGGTAGGCATGATCCTTCCTGTACTGATTACGTACTACAAAGACAAGTCGTTTGACTTTGTCATCAAAACTCCGCCTGCTCCCATTCTGTTGATGGAGGCTGCCAAACTGAAAGGCGGTTCGGCTCAGCCGAACCGAAACAAAGTTGGCTCAGTGACCTGGGATGAAGTTCGGCAGATTGCCGAAACCAAAATGCCGGACCTGAATGCCTTCACCGTCGAGTCTGCGATGAAGATGGTTGCTGGTACTGCCCGCTCAATGGGGATCACGGTATCAGGAAAAGCTCCCTGGGAAAACTAATCACGGTAGCCAAATTCAGAGAAGATCATGGGAAAATTAACGAAAAAGCAGAAAGATGCCCTTTCGAAATATGAAGTTTCGAAAGAGTACTCATTAGCGCAGGCGGCCGAGATTTTAAAGACTATCTCATTTACGAAGTTTGATGCTTCGGTCGATATCGATGTTCGTCTGGGTGTCGATCCCCGGAAAGCAGACCAGATGGTTCGTGGCGTTGCTACGCTGCCTCACGGAACGGGTAAGACCGTTCGCGTCCTGGTACTCTGCACCCCGGATAAGGAAGCCGAAGCCCGCGAAGCCGGTGCCGACTACGTAGGTCTGGACGACTTTATCACTAAAATCGAACAGGGCTGGACGGATATCGACGTCATCATCACGATGCCGAACGTCATGGCTAAAGTCGGTAAGCTGGGTCGGGTTCTGGGTCCGCGCGGTCTGATGCCGAACCCGAAATCGGGTACGGTAACGCCGGAAGTCGGGAAGGCCGTGCGTGAAGTGAAAGCCGGGAAAATCGACTTCAAGGTCGACAAGTTCGGGATCATCCACGCCAGCATCGGTAAAGTATCGTTCGAGCCGGATAAGCTGGCCGAAAACGCTCAGGAGATTATTGCTACCCTGCTGCGTCTGAAACCCTCCTCGGCCAAAGGGACGTATGTGAGGACGATTCATTTGTCAAGTACAATGAGTCCGAGTGTGGTAATTGACAAAACGACCGTAGCAGGACTGTAATATGACACGGGAAGAAAAAGGAGCCATTATTGAGGAACTGAGTGAAAAGTTCAAGTCAGTTCCCTACTTCTACATTACCGATGCGTCCGGCATGAGCGTTGCTGAGGTCAACAAACTGCGCCGGATGTGCTTCGAGAGAGGCATCGAATATCGGGTCGTAAAGAACACGCTGATCAAAAAAGCGCTCGAATCGCTCGACACCGACTACTCTTCATTTGAAGGGACCGTACTGAAAGGTTTTTCAGGGGTAATGTTTCACCTCGAATCAGGTAAAGTTCCTGCGAAGCTGATCAAGGATTATCGCAAGGAAGCCGGCAACGACAAGCTGCAGCTGAAAGGGGCTTCCGTCGATTACAGCCTGTTCATCGGTGCCAACCAGCTGGATACGCTGCTGACCCTGAAGAGCAAACAGGAGCTGATCGGCGACGTCATCGGCCTGCTGCAATCCCCTGCCAAGAACGTTATCTCCGGTCTTCAGAGCGGAGGCAACAAACTGGCCGGTATCCTTAAAACGCTGTCGGAGCGCGAAGCGGCCTGACCGGTTTCAACCGGATGCCTATTCCGACGAAAGAAAATGCGGGAAAATCCCGCGCTGTTTTAAATCATTTTTGTAACAATCTAATCAAGAATACGACAATGGCAGATTTGAAAGCGTTCGCAGAGCAGCTTGTCAACCTGACGGTTAAAGAAGTTAACGAACTGGCTGCTATTCTGAAAGATGAATACGGCATCGAGCCGGCTGCTGCCGCTCCGGTAATGGTAGCTGGTGGTGGCGGTGGCGGCGAAGAAGCCGCTGCAGCCCCCGAAAAAACGTCCTTCGACGTGATTCTGAAAGCCGCTGGTGCCAGCAAACTGGCAGTTGTGAAGCTGGTGAAAGACCTGACCGGTCTGGGTCTGAAAGAGGCCAAAGAACTGGTTGACGGTGCACCGAAGCCTGTAAAAGAAGGCGTTGCTAAAGATGAAGCGGAAGCGCTGAGAAAGCAACTGGAAGAAGCCGGCGCAGAAGTAGAAGTTAAATAATCCTGTCTCAGGAACTACAATCTCCCCCGGGAACAGGCCTGGCTAACGTCAGGTCTTTTCCTGTTTGGGGAGTTTTGCGCTATACAAAAGGGAAAATTAAACTATTTTCCTCTATTTTACGTTGTCCGTTTACGCCCTGTTATATACTTACGTAAACAAGGACGCTCATTATCACTCGATCACTCAACTAAACGCAACGAAGCCTTGGCTACGAACAAAACCACGCGTATAAGCTTTGCGAAAATCAAACCGGTGATCGAATATCCGGATTTTTTGGATGTTCAGATACAATCTTTCCAAGATTTTTTTCAGTTAGACACTCCTTCCGATAATCGTTCGCAGGAGGGACTGTTTAAAGTTTTCCAGGAAAACTTTCCGATTTCCGACTCCCGCGAAAACTTCGTGCTGGAGTTTATTGACTATTCAGTTGACCCGCCGAAATACTCGGTGGACGAGTGTATCGATCGGGGCCTGACCTATTCCGTTCCTCTGAAAGCCAAATTACGGCTTTCCTGCAACGACCCGGACAACGAAGATTTCGAAACCATCGAGCAGGAAGTGTTCCTTGGCAACATCCCGTATATGACGGAGAAAGGTTCTTTCGTCATAAACGGAGCCGAACGGGTAATTGTTTCACAGCTCCACCGTTCACCCGGCGTGTTTTTCTCGATGAGCAAACACACCAACGGAACGAAGCTGTACTCGGCCCGGATCATTCCGTTCAAGGGATCCTGGATCGAGTTCTCGACGGACGTGAACAACGTTATGTATGCGTACATCGACCGGAAGAAGAAATTTCCGGTGACGACGCTGCTGCGGGCCATCGGCTTTGGTTCGGATAAGGAAATTCTTGACCTGTTTGGCTTGTCGGAAGAGATTCCGGCTACACCGGCCAACCTGAAGAAAGTAGTCGGTCGCCGGCTGGCGGCCCGGGTGCTTCGGACCTGGACGGAAGATTTCGTAGATGAAGATACCGGTGAAGTAGTGTCGATCAGCCGGAATGAGGTGTTGATGGAACGGGATTCCGTCATCTCCGCCAGCGATATCGATACGATTACGGATTCGGGACAGAAGTCCATCATCCTCCACAAGGAGGACATGAACGTCTCCGATTACAACATTATTTATAATACGCTTCAGAAAGACAGCTCGAACTCCGAAAAGGAAGCCGTCGAGCAGATCTACCGCCAGCTCCGGAATACGGAAGCGCCGGATGAGCAGACGGCCCGCGAGATCATCCAGAGCCTGTTCTTTTCCGACAAACGCTATGACCTCGGGGACGTTGGCCGGTACCGGATCAACAAGAAACTGGGTCTGGAGGTGGCGGCCGATACAAAGGTTCTGACGACGGAAGACATTGTTTCCATCGTGAAGTACCTGATCGGTCTGATCAACTCCAAAGCCGTTGTCGATGATATTGACCACCTGAGCAACCGGCGCGTCCGGACGGTGGGTGAGCAGTTATACGCTCAGTTCGGCGTGGGTCTGGCCCGGATGGCCCGGACCATCAAGGAACGGATGAACGTACGCGATAACGAAGATTTCAAACCGGTTGATCTCATCAACGCCCGGACCCTGTCGTCGGTCATCAACTCGTTCTTCGGAACGAACCAGCTGTCGCAGTTCATGGACCAGACCAATCCGCTGGCCGAAGTAACGCACAAGCGTCGGATGTCGGCCCTCGGGCCAGGCGGTCTTTCCCGGGAACGGGCCGGTTTCGAAGTTCGTGACGTTCACTATACGCACTACGGTCGTCTGTGTACGATCGAGACGCCGGAAGGACCGAATATCGGTCTGATTTCGTCGCTCTGTGTGTACGCGAAAGTGAACAGCATGGGCTTTATCGAAACCCCGTACCGTGTCATCGACAACGGGAAGGTGGCTGTTGAGAAACCGGTGATGTACCTGACGGCGGAGGAAGAGGATTCTCATTATATCGCTCAGGCCAACGCCCAGATTCAGACCGACGGTACGTTCAGCATCGACCGGGTCAAGTCGCGTTTTGAAGGTGACTTCCCGATGTCGGAGCCGACGAGCGTCTCCTACATGGACATTGCTCCGAACCAGATCGTATCGGTGGCTGCCTCGATGATTCCGTTCCTGGAACACGATGATGCCAACCGGGCTTTGATGGGCTCGAACATGCAACGGCAGGCGGTTCCGCTGCTGCGGCCGCAGGCACCGATCGTCGGTACGGGTCTGGAAGGACGCGTCGCCATCGACTCGCGGGCGCTGGTGATTGCCGAAGAAGACGGGGTCATTGAATTCGTCGACTCGACCAAGATCGTAGTTCGCTATAACCTGGCGGATGATCAGCGTCTGGTAAGCTTCGACGATGACCTGAAAACCTACAATCTGATCAAGTTCCGTCGGACCAACCAGGATACCTGCATCAACCTCAAGCCGATGGTGCTGAAAGGTCAGCAGGTGAAAAAAGGGGAGCCGCTGTGCGAAGGCTACGCTACCGAAGGGGGCGAGCTGGCGCTGGGACGGAACATGAAGGTTGCTTTCATGCCCTGGCAGGGTTATAACTTCGAGGATGCCATCGTCATCTCCGAGCGGGTAGTGCGTGAAGACATCTTCACCTCGATCCACATCGAAGAGTTCGAACTCGAAGTACGGGATACCAAACGCGGAGAAGAGGAACTGACCGCCGAAATTCCGAACGTTTCGGAAGAAACGGTGAAGAACCTCGATGAGAACGGTATCGTTCGCGTCGGTACGGAAGTGAAGGAAGGCGATATCCTGATCGGTAAAATTACGCCGAAAGGGGAGAGCGATCCGACGCCGGAAGAGAAACTGCTGCGCGCCATCTTTGGCGACAAGGCCGGGGACGTGAAGGATGCTTCCAAGAAAGCACCGCCGTCGCTGAAAGGAGTCGTGATCGACACCAAACTGTTCTCCCGTCCGAACAAGGACGAGCGTTCGAAGCATAAGGACGAGATCAAGGCGCTCATGAAGCGCTACAGCCGGGAACTGATCGGTATTCGCGAGAAGATGATCAATAAGATGTCGACGCTGCTGGAAGGCAAAACCTCCCAGGGCATCAACCATAAGTTCGGCGACAGCATCATGAGCAAAGGGGTGAAGTTTAACCGGAAGAACATGACGGACAACCTCTTCCCCGACAAGAACCCTTACCGCGACGAAAGCAGCTACGCCGTAGCGGAAGAAGTCAACCTGCTGGGCGATCTGATGATCGAAGGCTGGACGGACGATCCGCATACGAACACGCTGCTGACGCAGATGGTGAAAAACTATAACAACCGCCGGAACGAAATCACCGGGCGCTTCAAGCGGGAACGCTTCACGCTCGAGGTCGGTGACGAACTGCCGGCCGGTATCGTGAAACTGGCGAAAGTGTACGTGGCCAAGAAGCGCAAGCTGAAGGTAGGTGACAAGATGGCCGGTCGTCACGGTAACAAAGGAGTGGTTGCCCGGATCGTTCGGGACGAAGACATGCCGTTCCTCGAAGATGGAACGCCGGTGGACATCGTTCTGAACCCGCTCGGCGTACCTTCCCGGATGAACCTCGGTCAGATTTACGAAACGGTACTGGGCTGGGCCGGTCTGAAACTGGGCCGCAAGTACGCAACGCCGATCTTCGACGGAGCAACCGAGGACCAGGTGATCGCCGAGCTGAACGCAGCCGGTCTGCCGTCGCTGGGTCGGACCTACCTCCACGACGGTCTGTCGGGAGAACGTTTCGACCAGCCGGTTACCGTCGGGGTAATCTACATGCTGAAACTGGGCCACCTTGTCGACGACAAGATGCACGCCCGTTCGATCGGTCCCTACTCGCTCATTACGCAGCAGCCGCTGGGTGGAAAGGCACAGTTCGGTGGTCAGCGGTTCGGCGAGATGGAGGTGTGGGCGCTCGAAGCCTTCGGTGCTTCGCACATCCTGCAGGAAATCCTGACCGTCAAATCAGATGACGTCGTCGGCCGGGCCAAGGCGTACGAGGCAATCGTCAAGGGCGAGAACCTGCCGAAGCCGAACATTCCGGAGTCGTTCAACGTATTGGTGCACGAGCTGCGCGGTCTGGCTCTTGAAGTAACGATGGATTAAATAAATGGTAACAGGCGGTTTGCAGAGAGAAGGGACATCCCCTTTCTGCGAACCGCCCGCTGCCGATCAAAAATTTCACCCAATAAAACTCCATCCAATGTCATTCAAAAAGAATAAGAAGCTCAACAGCGACTTTTCCAGGGTGCTGATTAGTCTGGCCTCGCCCGAGTCCATTCTGGAGAGTTCGTACGGGGAAGTGACCCAGCCGGAGACGATCAACTACCGGACATACAAGCCCGAAATGGGCGGGTTGTTCTGTGAGCGGATCTTCGGCCCGGTCAAGGACTGGGAGTGTCATTGTGGTAAGTACAAACGTATCCGCTACAAGGGCATTATCTGTGATCGCTGTGGAGTAGAAGTGACGGAGAAAAAGGTTCGCCGGGAACGGATGGGCCACATCGAACTGGTCGTACCGGTAGCACACATCTGGTACTTCCGGAGCTTACCCAATAAAATCGGTTATCTGCTGGGCCTCTCTACCAAGAAGCTCGATCAAATTATTTATTACGAGCGGTATGTCGTCGTTCAGCCGGGTATCAAGGGCGAAGACGGCATTCAGGAGCTCGACTTCCTGACGGAAGATGAATACCTGGATATCGTCGACAAACTGCCGAGCGGTAACCAGATACTGCCGGATTCCGATCCGCAGAAATTCATTGCCAAGATGGGTGCCGAAGCGCTTGAACTGCTGCTGTCCCGTCTGAGACTCGACGAACTGTCATATAACCTGCGCCACGCGGCCGCTACGGACTCTTCCCAGCAGCGGAAGGCCGAGGCCCTTAAGCGTCTGAAAGTCGTGGAAGCGTTCCGGGATGCCAACACCCGCGTCGAGAACCGTCCGGAGTGGATGGTAATCCGCATGGTGCCGGTAATTCCGCCCGAACTGCGTCCGCTTGTCCCTCTGGACGGGGGCCGCTTCGCTACCTCCGACCTGAACGACCTGTATCGCCGGGTCATCATCCGGAACAACCGTCTGAAGCGTCTGATCGAGATCAAGGCGCCGGAAGTGATTCTCCGGAATGAGAAACGGATGCTGCAGGAAGCCGTTGACTCCCTCTTCGACAACTCCCGCAAGGTGAACGCCGTTCGTTCAGAAGGAAACCGGGCACTGAAGTCCCTTTCGGATATGCTGAAAGGGAAGCAGGGCCGGTTCCGCCAGAACCTTCTCGGGAAGCGGGTCGACTACTCCGGCCGTTCGGTCATCGTGGTTGGTCCGGAGCTGAAACTGCACGAGTGCGGTCTGCCGAAAGATATGGCGGCCGAACTCTTCAAGCCGTTCATCATCCGCAAGCTGATCGAGCGGGGTATCGTCAAGACGGTAAAATCCGCCAAGAAGATCGTCGACCGGAAAGACCCCATTATCTGGGATATTCTGGAAAACGTACTGAAGGGTCACCCGGTGCTCCTCAACCGTGCTCCGACGCTTCACCGTCTCGGTATCCAGGCTTTCCAGCCGAAGCTGATCGAAGGAAAAGCCATCCAGCTGCACCCGCTCGTCTGTACGGCCTTCAACGCCGACTTCGACGGTGACCAGATGGCCGTCCACGTTCCGCTCGGACAGGAAGCCATCCTGGAAGCCTCCATGCTGATGCTGGCGTCGCACAATATCCTGAACCCGGCCAACGGGGCGCCGATTACGGTACCGTCTCAGGACATGGTGTTGGGTCTGTACTATGTAACCAAAGGCCGTAAGAGCACCCCGGAATATCCGATCATCGGTGAAGGCATGACCTTCTACGGTGCGGAGGAGGTGATCATTGCGATCAACGAAGGTAAACTCTCCAAGCACGCCAATATCAAGGTTCGGACGAAAGTGCGGAACGAGCGGGGCGAGCTGGAAACGAAAATTCTCGAAACCGTAGCCGGGCGCGTGCTGTTCAACCAGTCCGTTCCGGAAGAGGTAGGGTTCATCAACGAACTGCTGACGAAGAAAAAGCTGCAGCAGATCATTGCCTACATCTTCAAGATCGCCGGTGTATCCAAAACCGCTCAGTTCCTCGATGATATCAAGGAGCTTGGTTTCCAGATGGCCTTCAAAGGCGGTCTGTCGATCGGTCTGAGCGACGTGAAGGTTCCGGAAGCGAAAGAAAAACTGATCGAAGAAGCCAAGCAGGAAGTAGAAGGCGTCTGGAACAACTACCTGATGGGTCTGATCACGGAAAACGAACGCTACAACCAGGTGATCGACATCTGGACCCGCGTCAACAGCCGGATCACCGAGACCCTGATGAAGCAGCTGGAAGCCGATCAGCAGGGCTTCAACTCGATCTTCATGATGATGCACTCCGGTGCCCGGGGTTCCCGCGAGCAGATTCGTCAGCTGGGCGGGATGCGGGGTCTGATGGCCAAACCGCAGAAAAACCTGCAGGGCTCGGTCGGTGAAATCATCGAAAACCCGATTCTTTCGAACTTTAAGGAAGGTCTGGACGTACTCGAATACTTCATTTCGACGCACGGTGCCCGGAAGGGTCTTGCCGATACGGCTCTGAAAACGGCCGATGCCGGTTACCTGACCCGCCGTCTGCACGACGTGGCCCAGGATGTGATCGTCACGGAAGAAGACTGCGGTACCCTCCGCGGTATTCAGATCTCCGCCCTGAAAGACAACGAGGATATCGTTGAACCGCTGTCCGAGCGGATTCTGGGCCGGGTGACCGTCCACGACATCTATGACCCGCTGACGAAAAATCTGATCGTGGCCGCCGGTTCCGAGATCAACGAGGAAATCGCAGCCGGTATCGACGAAACCAGCATCGAAACGGTTGAAATCCGTTCGGTACTGACCTGTGAAGCCAAGAAAGGCGTCTGTGCCAAGTGCTACGGACGGAACCTGGCGACGGGTCGGATGGTCGACATCGGAGAAGCTGTCGGTGTCATCGCATCGCAGTCGATTGGTGAACCGGGAACGCAGTTGACCCTTCGTACCTTCCACGTGGGTGGTACGGCCTCGAACATCGCGGTCGATGCGTCGATCCGCGCCAAGTTCGACGGCGTAGTCCAGTTCGAAGAAATGCGTACCGTGGAATCGACCGATAGCGAAGGTAACCCGCTTACGGTCGTCATGGGTCGCTCCGGTGAGGTCAAGATCGTCGATCCGGCCAACCCGAACCTCATTCTCATCAGCAACAACGTACCGTACGGTGCCTTCCTGCGGGTGAAAGAAGGGGATGCGGTGAAGAAGGGCGACGAGCTCTGTGCCTGGGATCCGTACAACGCCGTTATTCTTTCCGAACTGACGGGTACGGTCGACTTCGAAGCCATCGAAGAAGGGATCACCTATCGGGAGGAGTTCGACGAACAGACGGGCTTCCAGGAAATGGTGATCATCGAAAGCCGCGACAAAACCAAGAACCCGGCCATCGTGATCAAGGGAACCAGCGTACTGCTGGAAGATACGAACGAAAAAGCGTACAACCTGCCGGTCGGTGCCCGTCTGGTCGTGAAGGCCGGTCAGGCAATCCAGGCGGGTCAGCCGGTCGCCAAGATTCCGCGGAACGTCGGTAAAACCCGCGACATTACGGGTGGTCTGCCGCGTGTAACCGAACTGTTCGAGGCTCGTAACCCGTCGAACCCGGCGGTTGTGAGCGAAATCGACGGTGTGGTGACCTACGGTTCGATCAAGCGGGGTAACCGCGAAATCTATATCGAGTCGAAAGACGGCACGAAGAAGAAATACCTCGTCCCGCTGTCGAAACACATTCTGGTTCAGGACAACGACTTCGTCCGGGCCGGCGATCCGCTGTCGGATGGCGCCATTACGCCGTCGGATATTCTGTCGATCAAAGGGCCGACGGCCGTTCAGGAGTACCTCGTGAACGAGATTCAGGAAGTTTACCGTCTGCAGGGTGTGAAGATCAACGACAAGCACATCGAAGCGATCGTTCGCCAGATGATGCAGAAAGTCGAGATCATCGACGCCGGCGATACCATCTTCCTCGACATGCAGTCCGTCGACAAGTGGACGTTCCGGGAGGAAAACGACAAGATCATGAACATGAAGGTCGTAACCGATCCGGGCGATTCCGAGACGCTGAAAGCCGGACAGATCATCACCGTCCGTCGTCTGCGCGACGAAAACTCGAGCCTCAAGCGCCGGGATATGAAACTGGTTATGGTACGCGACGCGATGCCGGCCGTTTCGCAGCCCACGCTGCAGGGGA
Source organism: Larkinella soli (assembly GCF_003703975.1). GTDB lineage: Bacteria > Bacteroidota > Bacteroidia > Cytophagales > Spirosomataceae > Larkinella > Larkinella soli. Next base: position 285,707 of record NZ_QTJY01000004.1, read on the forward strand.
TTACGCAGGCGTCTCTGGGTACGGAAAGCTTCCTGTCGGCGGCTTCGTTCCAGGAAACGACCAAGGTGTTGAGCGAGGCTTCGATCCGCGGTAAGGCCGATTATCTGGAAGGGCTGAAGGAGAACGTACTGGTCGGCCACCTGATCCCGGCCGGGACGGGGATGCGCCGGTACAACAACATCATCGTCACCTCGAAGGAAGAATACGAGTCTTACGTCGAAACGCGCGAGAAGTTCGCACGGCCGAAAAGACGGGAGACGGTTTAAGCCGACTCCAGAAACAGTCAAAACGCAGAGGTCGGGTCAAAAGCCTGACCTCTGTTTTTTAAAGTAAAGCCAAGCAGAGGATATGGAAAACCAACAACCCGAACAGGAAGGTCAGATCAATATCGAACTGACCGAGGAGATCGCTGAGGGCATCTACGCCAACCTGGCCATGATCGCCCACTCCAACAGCGAGTTCATCATCGATTTTATCCGGCTGATGCCCGGGGTCTCGAAGGCAAAAGTCAAGTCGCGGATCATCCTGACGCCTGACCACGCCAAACGCCTGCTGACCGCCCTGCGGGAAAACATCCGCAAATACGAGGAGGCTTACGGCGACATTAACCAGATCGAGGAAGCCTTCCGGTTTCCGACCCAGTTCGGCGGTCCGATCGGGGAAGCGTAAGCCGGTAACGGACAGACGGATATCGAAAATAATTCGGGATAGTTTTTGGTTTTCGGACGTGTTTCGCTAATTTTGCACTCCGAATTTTCCGGAAGACCGTAGAAATACCAATTCTTATACAATGCCTACGATACAACAATTAGTACGCAAGGGCCGTGAGAAGCTGACTTTCAAGTCGAAGTCACCGGCACTGGACTCTTGCCCGCAGCGTCGCGGTGTCTGTACTCGCGTGTACACGACGACCCCGAAAAAGCCGAACTCGGCTTTGCGTAAAGTGGCCCGTGTGCGTCTGTCGCACGGCAAGGAAGTCAACGCCTATATCCCGGGTGAAGGTCACAACCTGCAGGAACACTCGATCGTGCTGGTGCGCGGTGGCCGGGTGAAAGACCTGCCGGGGGTACGTTACCACATCGTTCGCGGTGCGCTCGACACCGCCGGGGTAAACGGCCGTAAGCAAGCCCGTTCGAAATACGGTGCGAAACGTCCGAAACCGGGTCAGGTAGCTGCTCCGACGAAGGGCGGAAAGGGAGGTAAAAAATAATCACACCTCTTAGCGACTGAGCGGAGCCGACGATGAACTTCGCTTAGAGTAAGATTAACCATCTGAAGATCATGAGAAAAGCAAAACCTAAAAAGAGATACGTATTACCCGATCCTAAATTCAAGGAGACGCTGGTAACGAAATTCGTGAATAACCTCATGTATGAAGGCAAGAAGAGCCTTTCCTACTCCATCTTCTACGACGCCCTGGCCCTGGTTGAGAAAAAAACCAGCGACAACGGTCTGGAAGTGTGGAAGAAGGCGCTGAACAACGTCATGCCTTCAGTCGAGGTAAAAAGCCGCCGTGTAGGTGGTGCTACCTTCCAGGTTCCGACGGAAGTGCGTCCTGATCGTAAAGTATCAGTAGGCATGAAATGGCTGATCAAGTATGCCCGGTCACGTGGTGAGAAAACCATGGTGGACCGTCTGGCTGCGGAAATCATTGCCGCATCTAAAGGTGAAGGCGCAGCCGTCAAGAAAAAGGATGATACGCACCGTATGGCAGAAGCCAACAAGGCGTTCTCTCACTTCCGGTTCTAATCCGACCGACGCATACCGGAAAGGCTCCCCAAATCGGGGAGCCTTTTTTATTTCTGGCCGGTGCGGCTTCAGAAAGTCATCATGAACTCCGTCAGGTTCGTCTCCGGAGGCAGGTGGAGCCGCTTTCGGAGCCGGTACCGCTTCAGCTCTACCCCACGTACCGTGATGTTCAGCAGTTTGGCCACCTCCTTGCTCGACAGGTTCATGCGAAGGTAGGCGGCCAGCCGCAGGTCGTCGGGCGTCAGGCCGTCGTAACGTTCGAGCAGCTGCTTGAAAAACTGTTCGTGGACCTTATTGAAGTTCTTCTCAAACACCTTCCAGTCCTGCCGGCTGGAGATGTTGGCGTCGATGAGTTTGATTAGATGATTGATGTGACTCGTCGCCTGTTCGATGCCCTGCCGCTGCTGGACCTCGGTTTTCAGCTTTTCGGCTTCCCCTTTCAGCTTCATGAGCAGGTCGCTTTTGTGGATCAGGCTCATGGTCGTATTCGCCAGTTCTTCCGACTTGCTGATCACGTCCTGCTCCAGCTTCTCCTTCTGCATCCGGATCAACTGCTGTCGGTGCCGTTCCTGCTCTTCCCGAAGCTGTCGCTCCAGATGCTCCCGCACCCGCACCTGGTGGGCATGTACCTGCCGCCGGTGTACGTAGAAGCTGAGAGCAACTACCCCGCAGCCGAAGAGGAAATACCCCAGAAATGCCCAGGAACTCCGGTACCAGGGCGGCCGGATTTCAAACGTCAGCGAGGATTCCGGCCCGCCGGACAGCGCCCGGACCTGAAACCGATAGGTTCCGGGGGCCAGGCTCGTATATTCCTTTTCGGAAGCCGCCCCGAATTCCGACCATTCGTCGTCCAGGCCGACGAGCCGGTAGCTGAAAAGCGGCTGCTGGATGGCTTCCGGCTGACTGAACTGAAAAACCAGGTGATTCTCCCGGGCCGCCAGCCGTCGCCCGAAAGCCCCGGCCGCCGTTGCAGACCGGAATTCGAAACGCAGGTCTGACCCGCCCTGCAAAACGGCCAGTTGCCGGATCAGCGGCCGGTTCTCCGCCTGCTCCCGGCCGATGGCGGTCAGCTCGGCCCGGGGCAGCAGCGCATAGCCTTTCTCCAGACACAGCAGATAATACGATGAATCGAGCGGGATGATGTTCTCGTAATCGTCCATCCAGGCAAAATTGCTGAGCGGAAACTCCGCTTTGAGGCCCCTGCGATTCGTGATCAGCAGGCTGCCGCCTTTCCGGACGGCCAGCGATTCCCCCTGAAGGCCGGCAAAAACCCGGCGGAATTTCGACCCGTCCGTAAAACCGGATGCCGGAACCGGCTGATCGAAAAAGCAGATGTTCGTTACCTTTTTCAGGTCACCCGAAAGCGCAATCTGGTAGAAGCCGTTATGAGCGTGCCGCAGCCGGAGCCGGCCGTCGGGGGCTTCGCGGATTTCCCGGATCGGTTCGCCGAAGCCGTCGATCCGGTGGCTGAAAGCCCACTGACCCGACTCGGTCCGGCGGTAAAGGGCTAAACCGGTATAGGTCCCCTGAAGGGCAACCCCCGGATGGCTCCGGAGCCGTAGCAGGTGCCACCCGCCGGCCAGATCGCTGAGCCGTTCCCAGCGGCCTTCCCGTGTGACGCGGAACGTACCGGCGTTGTGTCCGCACACCAGCTGCCCATCCAGAACGGCTAGATCCCAGACCTGCCCCTGCGACCCTTCAACCAGATGGTAGGCCGGAAGGCCGGAGGTCGGGAAGGCGCACCAGTACACGCCGTGGTTGGTACCCAGATACAGCCGGCCGTTGAACAGGGCCGCGTCGTAAGGCGTACCGAGAAGGCCGCTCGGGTCCGTGAAGTATTTGAGCGGGTAATGGAACGACATGGCATCGATCCCGTCGTCGAGCCCCGCCCAGAGATTGCCCCGCGCATCCGCGAGCAGCGCCAGAATGGTATTGTTCTGTAAGCCGGAGCGCTGGTTCAGCGAATACAGGATGCGCCCGGTGGTGTCGGTCACGATCAGCCCGTTCAGGATGGTGCCGAAGGCATAACGCCCGTCCGGCAGCCGGAGCCCCCTGTTACACTGATACCGCTGCAGAAACTGACTGGCCGGATGCCGTAGCCGGGTCAAAGTGCCCCGGCGGTAGCGATACATCCCGTGGTCGCGGGTTCCCAGGAGCAGGCCCTCCTGTCCGTCCGGCAGGATGGTGTGGACCTCCGTGCCGGCCAGGGCCTCCGTTCCGGGCAGGGAGATGAACTTTCCGCCCGTCAACTCATAGAGACCTTTGCCGATGGCCTGCAGGTAATACCGCCCGCCGGCTTCATATAGAAAGAAGACGTTACCGGGTAATTTCAGCTCGGTTACCCGGTTCCGGCGATAAATGAATGCCGTGGAAAACGATTGAAAGAAGACGAAGTCCCGCCCGGCGACGATGTTCCAGATCTCCTCCCGGGCAAACTGCCGGTTGGGAACCCGGTCGGCCAGCGAGTGGTACTCGAGCAGGCCGGACGGGTTCGGTTCCCAGTAGCCGAACTCCCCCAGCCCGCCGGTATAGACCCGGTCCCGGCCGTCTGCCGCCACCGACCGGACGATCTGCCGTTTCGGAAGCCGGTAGGTCTGCCAGCGGGTCCCGTCGAACTCCAGAAGCCCCTTCGAGTTGGCTGCGTAGATAAAGCCGGTCGACGTATCCTGGCTCAACGACCAGTTCTGATTATAAGCCTGATAATTCTGTTTGGTGAAATTTCGGATATACGGAGCAAACAGAATATTTTTTGTAATTCCGCTTGCCTGACTATTGAGGGTTCCGAGGAACCAGAAAAGGCAGAGTAGAAGGATTTTGTCCGGGCAACGAATCTTCATGACTGATGGGTGGTAAAAAATAAAGCGAAGTCTCTATTGATAACGTAAGTTCTTCATAAAGAAGATCCGACAACCGTGGAAAACCGTTGGAATAGGCCGTTAACTATCTAAATAGTTAAAATGATGTAGTAGTGATGTAGCTCTTTTGAACATACTCTCCGGGAAAGCCGTTTACATTTGGGCTACGAAAAGCCTAATAAATTATCGGAAAAGTTATGGGAAAGAGGGTGTTTACTTTAATGATCCTGCTATGTCTGCCAATGATGGTTTGGGCGCAGCAGCGGGTCAGCGGAAGAGTGCGGACCGCTGACGAACCCGGAGGACTTCCGGGGGTAAGTGTTCAGGTCAAGGGGACGACCCGTGGAACGACCACTGACCCGAGCGGCCAGTACAGTCTGGAGGCTGCTCAGGGCGATGTTCTGGTATTTAGCTTCATCGGTTTGAAAACCACCGAGCGCCCCGTAACCGGAGCGACACTCGACGTTGAACTTGAATCCGACGTGACGACCTTGCAGGAAGTAGTAGCCGTCGGCTACGGCGTCCAGCGCAAGGCCGACGTGACGGGTTCCATTTCTTCCATCAAAGCACAGGACATTGCCAGCCGGCCGGTCGCTACGGCGACGCAGGCTCTTCAGGGAAAAGCCGCCGGGGTGCTGATCACGACCAACCAGGGCTTGCCGGGTGCTGCACCCAATGTGCGAATTCGGGGCGTCGGAACGGTCGGAAACAGTAATCCGCTCTATGTAGTCGATGGAATGTTCGTGGATGACATCCGCTTCCTGAACCCGGCCGACATTCAGTCGATCGATGTGCTGAAAGATGCTTCCTCACTGGCAATTTATGGGGTCCGGGGAGCCAACGGGGTAATTCTGGTGACGACCAAATCCGGGAAATCCGGCCGGACTTCCATCAACTACGAAGGCTTTGGCGGGATTACGCAGGTGAACAATCGCATCAAACTCACCAACGCCGGCGAATTTGCAACGCTGGTCAACGAAGTTGCGGTAGCCGAAGGCGGGCAGGCCAAGTTCCCGACACCGGGGGCGCTGGGAGCCGGCACCAACTGGTTCGATTATATCTTCCGGAACGGGAGCATCCAGAACCACCAGATTACCGCGTCGGGCGGCAACGAGCGGGTGACCTTCAACGTCAGCGGCAGCTACTACGACGAGAAGGGCATCGTCGAGAAGTCGGCTTATAACCGCCTGACGTTCCGGGTGAACAATACGTATAAACTGACGGGAAATTTCCGGATGGGCAACAACCTGGCATTTTCCCGGACGCAGTCGAACAACGTGCCGGCTTCGATCGTGCAGTCGGCCTACAACGCCGACCCGACGATCATGCCCGTCGGCCCGGACGGAAAATACGGTTTCTCGACCGTCAGTACGGTGGCGAACCCGGCTGCGGTGCTGGCCTATCAGACCGACGACATCGCCCGCAGCGGCCAACTGGTCGGTAACATCTACGGTGAACTGGATTTCCTGAAGTCCTTCACGCTGAGGTCGAGTTTCGGGGTGGACCTGGGTCTGACCAACAGCCGGATCTATCTGCCGCAGTATTTTGTCTCGAGCAGCCAGAAAAACGACCGGAGCCGGCTTACGCGCGAAATAGGTCTGAATACGACCTGGCTGTGGGAAAATACGCTGACCTTCAACCGGACGTTCGGTGATATTCACAATGTGAACGTGCTGCTGGGGGCGACTTCCCAGAGCAGCCGCGCCGACATTCTGCGGGCCATCCGGCTCGACGTGCCGGGCTATAGCGACGACGTCAAATTTCTCTCTCTCGGAAACGCCGTCGGCGCAACGGCCGAGGACAACCCCGACAACCGGAGTTACCAGTTTACCTACGCTTCGTACCTGTTCCGGGTCAACTACAGCCTGATGGACAAGTACCTGCTGACCGTGAGCCTCCGTCGCGACGGTTCCTCCCGCTTCCCGTCCGAAAGCCGCTGGGCGACGTTCCCGGCCGTGGGTGTGGGCTGGCGGATCATCGACGAGGAGTTTATGAAGGATGTGACGCTGTTCAGCAACCTGAAACTGCGGGCCAGTTACGGGAAACTCGGCAACACGAACATTCCGAATTACCTGTACTATTCGCGGATCAGCAGCGGTCTGGATGCGGTTTTCGGCTCCGGCCAGAACCTCCAGCAGGGCGCAACCCAGGTGAACACGACCACCTCCAGCCTGATCTGGGAAACCGTGACGCAGACCGACATCGGGCTTGAAATGGGCTTCCTGAATAACCGCCTGACGGCCGAAGTCGACTACTATAACCGGAAAACTTCCGACATGGTCCTGAACGTCAACATCGGAAACGGGCGGCAGATCCAGGCCAACGCAGCCAGCGCCTACAACCGGGGACTGGAGTTTACGGTGGGCTGGAACGACAACGTGAATGATTTCAAGTATGGCATCAACGCCAACCTCACCACGGTGAAAAACGAAGTGACCAACCTCGGCAACGGCGGGATTCCGATCATCGGCGGTGGCCTCGGCAACGGCCGGACCACGACCCTGACGGACGTGGGACGACCCATCGGGGCCTTTTTCGGCTATCAGATGGCCGGTATCTTCCAGACGGCCGACGAAGTCCGGAACAGCGCCCAGCCGACCGCCCAGCCCGGCGATATCCGGTATGCCGACCTCAACGGCCGGGATGCCTCCGGCAACCTGACCGGCCGGCCCGACGGGAAAATCGATGCCGACGACCGGGTGTTCCTCGGGACGCCGATTCCGAAAGTGTTCTGGGGGTTCAACACGAACTTTTCCTGGAAAGGCTTCGACCTGGCGCTAGACCTGCAGGGTTCGCACGGCAATAAGATTTACAACGGCCGGCGGGCGGTTCGCTTCGGAAACGAAAACTACGAGCGGATTGCGCTGGAACGCTGGACGACCCAGAACCCGTCGACCTCTCAGCCCCGGCTGACCAACGGCGGGCAGAACTTCGAGGTGTCGGATTACTTCATCGAAGGCGGATCGTTTGTCCGCATCCGAAACATACAGCTGGGATATACGCTGCCTTCCAATCTCCTGCGGACGCTGGGCGTGCGGTCGGTGCGGGCGTATGTCAACGCGCTGAACCCGGTGACCTTTACCAACTACTCCGGCTTCTCTCCGGAAGTGGGCGGTCGGGAGAGCGATGCACTGAGCCGGGGAGTCGACCTGGATGTAGTACCGGTATACCGCACGACGACCGTGGGCTTACAAATTGGTTTTTAAACCGCATTCCGACATGAATACGATAGCAAAAAATTGGATACGAGTGGCCCTGGCCGGCACGCTGTTGCTGACGGGTCAGGCCTGTAGTGAAGAATTTCTGGATAAAAAGCCGCAGGGTGAACTGATCACCGAGGACTTTTTCCAGAGCCAGGAGGGGGCCCTGAAGGCGACCAACGCCATTTACTGGCAATTGCGGCAGTGGCCGACCCACATCTTTGCCTTCCTGGCCGTTTCGAGCATGACCTCCGACGACGCCGAGAAAGGCAGTGAACCGGGAGACGCCGTCTTCCTGAACGAGTTCGATCAGTTTACGGTGACGGCTACCAACTTCATTCTGAACGACTTCTGGAGCGGTCAGTATCTGGGCATTGCCAAAGCGAATCAGGTGATCCAGCGGCTGCCGGGCATCCAGATGGACGAAACCCTGAAAGCCCGGCTGATCGCCGAGGCCAAAGTGCTGCGGGCCTATTTCTACTTCAACCTGGTCCGGACGTTCGGCGGGGTGCCGAAGATCACCGCCATTCAGGACGACAACGCGCCGGCGGTGCCGCGGGCCTCCCGGCAGGAAATCTACCAGCTGATCGAGCAGGACCTCAACGACGCCATCGCCGTTCTTCCCGAAAAGTCGGCGTATGCGGCCGAGGATATGGGCCGGGTCACGAAAGGAGCCGCCAAAGGCTGGCTGGCGAAAGTGGCTATGTATCAGGGCAAGTGGAATGACGTGCTGCGGCTGACCGACGAAATCATGAAGTCGGGTCAGTATGACCTCAAGACGCCTTACGAAGTGATCTTCACGGAAGCGGGTGAAAACACTTCGGAATCGGTTTTCGAAGTGCAGAATGCCGCGCTGCCGCAGGGTGGTGGCGGATCGCAGTACGCCGAGGTACAGAGTGTCCGCGGGCAGCTGGGCTGGGGTTTCAACGTCCCTTCCGAAGACCTCGTGAAGTCCTATGAAGCCGGCGACCCGCGCAAAGCCGCCACCATCATCGAGCGCGGTGAGCGGATGCCGGACGGCGTCGTCGTCCTTCCGAACGCGGTGAATCCGTATTACAACCAGAAGGCGTATGTAGCTCAGAATGAGACAAAATCGCCGAACGGCCTCGGGGATTCGAACAAAAATATCCGCCTGCTCCGCTACGCCGACATCGTGCTGATGAACGCCGAAGCGGCCAACGAACTGGGCCAGTCGCAGCAGGCCGTGACCTCACTGAACGCCGTCCGGGCGCGGGCCAGAGGAAGCAACGCGGCCGTGCTGCCGGATGTGAAATTTACGAGTAAGGAACAATTGAAGCAGGCCATCTGGAAAGAACGCCGGTCGGAGCTGGCGATGGAACATGACCGCTTCTGGGACCTCGTCCGTCAGGGCCGGGCCGGACAGGTGCTTCGCCCACTTGGCAAGCAATTTGTTGAAGGGAAAAACGAGGTCATGCCGATTCCGCAGCCGCAGATCGATGCCAGCGGGGGCGTGCTGACTCAAAATCCCGGCTATTGACGTAATCGCGATTTAACTACTGCTTACCTGTGATAAGTATACAAAAAAGGCTATAACCGCTTGATTATAGCCTTTTTTCTTTCCATCCATTCCTTTCATCGCTTATGAAATTCCTCGGATCAGTTCTCCTCTCCCTGAGTCTGCTCGGCTCGATGACACGCTGCATGGCGCAGCCGGATAAGAAGCCGGCCATTCCGCCGGCCAACGAATACAGCGAATACCTGGAAACCGTTCAGAAAGCCACATTTCGGTATTTCCGGGACTTTGCCCACCCGGTATCCGGCCTGGCGCCCGAGCGAACCGCCACGCCCAACATCGTCACGACCGGCGGCTCCGGTTTCGGCATCATGGCCCTGATTACCGGGGCGGAACGGCGCTGGATCACCCGGGCCGAAGCCCTCCAGCAGGTGCAGAAGATGGTGGCTTTCCTGGAAAAGTCCGACCGTTTCCATGGCGTCTGGCCCCACTGGCTCGACGGCAGTACCGGCCGGGTGGTTCCGTTTTCGGAGCATGATAACGGGGGCGACCTCGTCGAAACCGCCTATTTAGTCAACGGGCTGCTGATTGCCCGTACCTACTTCGACGGGAATCCGGCCGTCGAGAAAGACCTGCGCCAGCGCATCGACCGGCTCTGGCGGGAGGTGGAATGGGACTGGTACGTCCGCGACGGCCGGCTGCTCTGGCACTGGTCGCCGAACTATGAATGGCGCATGAACCACCCGATCCGGGGGCACGACGAGACGTTCATCACCTACGTGCTGGCGCTGGGCTCACCGACCCACGCCATTCAGCCGGAAGTATACCGGAACACCTATAAACAAAGCGACCATTACGTCAATGATCAGACCTATTTCGGCTATAAACTGCCGCTGGGTTTCCCGATGGGCGGGCCGCTGTTTTTCGCGCATTATTCCTACCTGAGCCTCGACCCGCGGCTCATGCAGGACGACCATACCTACTACTGGGAGCAGAACCGGAATCACACGCTTATCAACCGGGCGCACTGCCTGCAACCCCGCCAGGCCATGTTCGGCTACGGGCCGGGCAACTGGGGTTTGACGGCCAGCGATGACTACAATTTTTACGACGCTCACTCGCCCACCAACGACAACGGCACCATCAGCCCGACGGCGGCTTTGTCGTCGTTTCCCTATACGCCCTATTATTCGATGCAGGTGCTGCGAAATCTGTATCTGCGGGAGGGCAGCCGGCTGTTCGGCCCTTACGGTTTTTACGACGCCTACCATAAAGGCCTGAACTGGTATTCGAACCAGTATCTGGCCATCGATCAGGGGCCGATTGTGGTGATGATGGAGAATTTCCGTTCGGGGCTGCTCTGGAAACTGGGCGAAAAAACGCCGGAGTTATGGACCGGGCTGTCAAAAATGGACATCCGCCGGCCGGCGCATCCTACCGGGTTTTACGCCTACGCGCCGGACTTCCGCACGGGCTACGTCGACCTCTGGAAACACCCCGACCGGGGCGCCTTCGTCCTCGATTTTGCGGTGAAAGGCACCCAGCCGGTGACGCTGACCGCGCGCGACGAGAACGACCGGGAGGTGCAGAAACTGATCGATAACAAAGCCTACACCGAGGGAATGCACGAACTGCTGTTTCAGCTTCCTCAGGGGCGGTATGTGTTTGAACTGGCACAGGGCAGCGAGAAACGGCAGATGAAGCTGTTTCTGCATCAGGGCGTTGATAATCAATAGGGTCGAAAAAAATAGCCGTTGCCCGCAGTGGAGAGGCCCGGCTCCGGGCAACGGCTATTTTTTCCTGGGCGTCGGTGGAAGAAAACCGCCTTTTTTAAATAGGTTTGTCGGGTAACCGGTCATGCAACGCATTCCTGCCGAATTGCGTTATACCGGGTAACCACCCAGTAGACAACCTTTCCCATGAATACTCGCTTCAAAACCTGGCTCAAGCGCGTCGGCTGGCTGGGCTTTCTCTTCTTTCTCATCAAGGGCCTGCTCTGGCTGATTATCCCTTACCTGATTGCCAAAGGCGTTTTTTCAAAGTAAGACGCATTCAAGAAACAACATAACTATAACATATTCACTACCGGCCGGGTTTAGTATACCGAAACTGGCGTTAAAAACGTATATAGCGGTATTTCAAGACCGACACCGGAACGTGAAAAGATTTCTGACGGCTTTTTTTCTTGCCATACTTGCCCTTCTCTTTCTGCTGATCGGTTTTGCCACCGTGATAGCGACGACGACGTGGGGGCAGGTGTTCGTTACCCGTCAGGTCAATAATTACCTCGCCAAAAAGATCAAAAGCCCTTTTCATATCGGGCGCATCCGCTATCACCTCCCGGATTACGTGGCGCTGGAGGACGTCCTGTTCATTACGCCCAAAGGGGATACCCTGCTGGCCGGACAGAAGATGCACGTCGACCTCGATATGATGGCCCTGCTGGATAATCGGGTCATGATCAACCAGGTCGACCTGGAACGGATTCGTCTGAAAATTACCCGCACGCGCCCGGATACGACCTTCAATTTCCAGTACATCGTGGATGCCTTCGATACCGGAGCACCCCCGAAACCGGCCGATACGGCAGCCGCCCCGCTGGACATCAACCTCACGGCGATGTTCCTGAAAGATGTGCGGATCGTCTACCAGGATGATGTGGTGGGGGCCGATGTGAATGCCTACGTGGATAGCCTGCGGGCGGGTTTCACCGAGACGAATCTGAATAAAAACCGGTATCACCTCGATTCCGTCCGGGTGGAAGGGCTGACGGCCCTGACCCGGCTTTACAAAGGCATCGACCTGCCCGAAAAACCGGGCGGCACTACCCAGGCATCCGTAGCGGGCGATACGCTCGACCTGAAGCTCGGCACTTGGGAAATCAATAAAAGCCGCTGGGACGTTCGGGTGGAGGAAGCCGGTTTTCAGACAAAGGGCAGCATCGGCCGGCTGGCCATGACCGCCGATTACCTGCACCTCGACGGGCAACGGGTGGGCATCCGTTCCCTCGACCTGACCAACTCCGACATTGCTGCCCGACTGACGAAACAGCCGAAAGCCGCCCCCCCGCCGAAGACGGCTCCGGCGACGGCCACACCGGCTGAAGAAGGCGGCTGGCAGGCCCGGCTGAGCCGGCTGCGTCTCGCCGACAGCCGCATCCGGTTCGACGACGATAATCAGGCACCCCTCCGTACCGGCCTCGACTACGGCCACCTCGACCTTCAGGGGCTGAACCTGGCCGCCCGGCAGATTGGCTATAGTCCCGAACTGATTCAGGGACAATTCCGCGGAGGACGGTTCCGTGACAAAAGCGGGTTCGTGCTGCAGCGGCTCGATGCCGACGTGAAATACGGCGACACGCTTACGTCCGTGACCGGCCTGCTGGTACAGACGCCCCAGACGCTGCTGCGCGATCAGCTTATTCTGCGCTACGATTCCATCGGCCAGCTTTCGCGCCCGGCCGAAGCCCGGCGGGTGGGCGTCCGGGTCAGCCTGCGCCAAAGCCGGCTGGCCGTGTCCGACCTTCTTCAACTGGCACCTTTCCTGGCGAATACCGCTCCCTTTGCGGGGAACCGCAACGCCGTGATCCGGGTCAATACGCTGATGCGCGGGACCCTGGCTTCCCTGAGCATCCCGACCTTCGAACTGGATATGCTTTCCGGAACCCGCATTCGGGCCTCCGGTCGCCTGACCAACGTGACGGACGTCGACCGGCTGGGCATGGACCTCACCATCCGGGATGCGACGACTCGTCTGAGCGACATTCGGAAGCTGGCCCCCAAAGGCTCCCTGCCCGACTCCATCGGGATTCCGCCGGGTCTGCGGCTGACCGGCCGGATGCAGGGGCAACTGAACGACCTGAACCTCCAGTCGGCTCTACGGACGGACTGGGGCAACGCCGGTTTCAACGGCACACTGACCGGGTTCGTCTCCGGCCGGAACCCTTCTTACCGGGGCCGGCTGACGCTGGACAACCTGGATGCCGGGCGGTTTCTGTACCAGCGCGGCACCATCGGACGCATTACGGCCGAAGCCTCCGTGCGCGGCCAGGGGCTGGACGTCAAAACCATGCAGACGGTATTTCGCCTGAATGTCCGGGAAGCCGAGCTGAACGGTTACCGCTACCAGCGGGTGGCCGCCCAGGGCCGGCTCTCCAACGGAACGCTCGATGTGGAAAGCCGGGTCGATGACCCCAATGTGCAGATCGATCTGAATACGCGGGTCGGGTTGCAGCAGGCGTACCCGAGTGTGGAAGGGCGCATTGCCATTCAGGAGCTGAATCTGACACAACTGAAGCTCTACAAGGACCCGCTCAGCCTGCGGGGTCGCCTGGAATTTGATTTTTCCTCTACGGACCCCGCCCAGCCCGTCGGCGAACTGAGAGCCCGGGAGACGGTCGTCAATCTGAAAAATAAGACCTATCCCATCGACTCGCTCTTTGTCCGGGCCGGTACGCAGGGAGGCCGTAAAACCGTCGAAGCGTCGGTGCCGTTCGCCCGGGTCAACTTCGACGGGCAGTTTGAATATACCCGGCTGTACGACATCTTCGTCGGCGAATTCAGCCGATACTTCGAACTGCCCGGTTTGACCTTCAACCGGGTCAATCCGCCCTATAGCTTCAATATTCGGATGACGGCCCAGCAGCACCCGCTGCTGAAGGCATTCGTGCCGGCCCTGACCCGGCTCGACACCGTCCGCCTGGATGCCTACCTCGACAACGTGCGCGATACGACCTTCCTGGCGAACCTGAAGACCGGCGTCATCGAATATGACACCATGCAGATCCGGAGCGTTGTAGCCCGGATGCAGGCCGCCAGCAATCAGCTTGATCTGAGTGCGGCCGTCAACGGCATCGAGGCTTCCGGTCTGGAACTCGGCCGGACGGAACTGACCGGCACGGCCGCCGGCAACCAGCTCCGGTTTGCCGTCGTCAGCAAGGACTCCGTCGGCAACCCCCGGCACGGACTGGCCGGTCGGCTGAGCGTGGCCGAACGGGCCTATCAGCTCCGATTCAACCCCGACGGTCTTCTGACGAACTACCGGCGCTGGGTCAGCGATTCGGCCGGTTTCCTGCAATATAGCGAGCAGGGCATACTGGCCAATCGTTTCTCCCTGCAGTCGGGAGAGCAGCGCCTGACGGTCAACAGCACCGTACAGCAACCTAACGCTCCGCTCGATGTCCGGGCAGAAAACATCATTCTTTCCGACCTGGCGAAGATTGCCGACCAAGATACGACGCTGGTCGGGGGCGTCCTGAACGCCGATGTGGTGCTGCGCGATTATATGACCAACCTATCCTTTACGGGGAATATTCGGGTCGACAGTCTGAAGGTGATGAACAAGGGCGTCGGGAACCTGACCGCGAAGCTGGCCAATACCGACGACCGCCGGATTCGCACCGAGATGGCGCTGACCGGCTCGGGGAACGCCATGACGGTAAACGGTTTTTACAACCCCACGAATGCCGACCAGGCGCTGGACTTCGACGTGAACCTTCAGCAGCTGACCATGCAGACGATTGAAGCCTTCAGCTTCGGGCAACTGCGCTACACCCGGGGCCGGCTGACCGGACAGGTCAGCGTGGACGGGTCGGTGAGCCGGCCCCGGCTCGACGGAAGCATTGCCTTCGACTCGGTGTCGTTCAACGTCGCCTACATCAACGCCACCTACCGCATCCATCAGGAAAGCATCCGGTTCGACGAGCAGACCGTCCGCTTCCAGGAGTTCGACGTGCGGGATACGCTGAACCGGGTACTGACCACCAACGGGACGGTGACCATCCGGAATCTGCCGGACGTCGCCTACGACCTGCGGATCTCGGCGAAGAATTTTCTGGTCCTGAATGCGGCCCGGAAGGACAACGATTTCGTCTATGGCCTGGCCGCCATCACCGCCGACCTCGGTATCCGGGGCACCGGCTCCAGGCCGACCATCGCGGGCTCGCTGCGGCTGGAAGACAACAGCCGGGTGACGATGGTGCTGCCCGATGAGAGTTCGACCGTCAATGAAGCTCGGGAGGTGGTTACGTTTATCGACCACAACGACACGCTGGCCCTGCGGAAATACCTGACCGTCGCCCGGCCGGATACCGCCATCAAGCGAATTGCCTTCCAGCAGCTGAGCAACGCCACGGTTTCGCTGAGCCTGGAGGCCAATGAGAAATCGGAACTGACCATCGTGGTGGACGAACTGAACGGCGACAACCTGCGCGTGCGGGGCAACGCCCGGCTGAACGTGACCGTCAATGCCAGCGGAGAGATCAACCTGCTGGGCCGGTATGAAGTGACCGAAGGAGAATACTCGCTGACCTATCAGGTACTCAAACGCCAGTTTTCCATCCAGAAGGGGAGTTCGATCACCTGGACCGGCGACCCCCTCCGGGCCGACCTTGACATTACGGCCATTTATAATACCTCCACGACGCCCGCCAACCTGGTGGCCAACGAATCGAGCGAACAGCTGCGGACGGCGGCCAAACAGAAGCTGCCGTTCAACGTCCTGCTGAAGATGCAGGGCCGGCTGTCGGCACCGGATATCAGCTTCGACATTACGATGCCGGAGCAGAATTTCGTGGCCTCGCGGGCGGTGATCGATGCGGTCAACTCCAAGCTGGGCCAACTCCGGCAGGATCCTTCCCAGCTTAACAAGCAGGTGTTCGGTCTGCTGGTGCTGGGCAGCTTCATTGCCGAGACGTCGTCCAGTTCGTCGGGTGGAGGAATCAACACGGAGGAAATTGCCCGAAACAGTGTCAGTAAGATTCTGTCCGACCAGCTGGAGCGGTTTGCGTCGAGCCTGATCCGGGGTGTCGATGTGGATTTCAACCTGCTGTCGTCGAGCCAGTCGGCGGCCGTCAATAACCAGGTCGGCTCGCGGACGGACCTGAACGTCGGCGTTTCCAAGAGTTTCCTGCAGGGCCGGCTGACCGTGACGGTCGGACGAAACTTCGTTCTGGAAAACAATACCGGCATCAACCGCAACCCGAACGAGGTCTTCGACAACGTCTCCCTGAACTACAACCTGACCCGCGACGGCCGCTATATGATCCGGGGGTATCGCCGGAGCGACTACCAGGCCGTTCTGGAGGGCTATATCATCGAAACCGGCGTGGGCTTCGTCATCACGGTCGACTATAACCTGCTCAGCGAATTATTTGGCAAAAAACCGGCGGATACGGCGCAATGAAAAAAGGTACTCTACTCCTGTTCATTCTTCTCGGTCTCTACGTTCTGCAGGGGTGCAACATCGCCAGACACCTGCCGGCGGGGGAGAAGCTGTATGACGGTACGGACATAAAGGTCGAGGCCGATTCGACGGTATCGAAAAAAGAGCGGGAGCAGATCGAATCCCGCCTGAGCGAACTGGCTCGGCCGAAGCCCAACAAGAAGCTGTTCGGCTTTCCTTATAAAGTCGGGCTCTATTACTTCATCGGGGAGCCGAAAAAAGACAGCGGCTTCCGGGCCTGGGCCCGCCGGAAATTCGGTGAACAGCCGGTGCTGGCAAGTGCCCGGGCCCTCTCGTCGAACGCGGCTCTCTGGACGGCTTTTCTGGAAAACGAGGGCTATTTCCGCTCCGCCGTTACCGGCGATCTGGTGGAGGAAGGCTACAAGGCCCGGGGGGTGTATCAGGTTCAGGTGCCGCAGCGCTACCTGATCGATTCGGTGACCTACCTGACTGATTCGACTCCGCTTCAGCCCGCCATGAAAGCCATTGAAAAACGGTCCCTGCTGAAGAAAGACAATCCCTATCGGTTCGAGGTGATCAAGCTGGAGCGGGAACGGATTGCCGATGCGCTTCGCCGGCAGGGCTATTTCTACTTTCAGCCCGACTATCTGGCCATTCTGGCCGACAGCGTCGTGGGTAATCACCGTACCCGGCTGTACATTGCGGTCAAGCCGGAGACCCCGCGCGCGGCCCTGCTGCCCTATTCGATCCGCGACCTTTATATTTACCCGAATTACAGTCTGACGGGGAATGTCGGCGATACCGCCCTGAACCGGTCGTACCAGTTCGAAGATTTCCGTATCGTCGACCCGGCCGGGCTTTTTAACCCGAAGCTGTTCCGGGAGGTCGTCGCCGTACAGCCGGGCAGGCGGTACAGCAGCCGGGCGCAGGACCTGACGCTTTCCCGGTTTATCAATGTCGGGTCCTTCAAGTTTGTCCGGAGCCGGTTCGAACCCGATCAGGAGGGAGATTCCGCCGTTCTGGACGTCCATTATTACCTGACGCCCTATCCCAAGAAATCCGTCCGGCTGGAGATTGCCGGTACGAGCCGTTCGAACAACCTGGTCGGTTCGCAGTTGACCGTCAGCTGGCGGAACCGGAATGCGCTCGGACGGTCGGAGCTGCTGAGCATCAACGCCAACGCCGGGATCGAGTTTCAGGTCGGTGCGCGGGGGCAGGGCGTCACCAACTACCGGTACGGAATTCAGGGCAGCCTGACCTTTCCCCGGCTGGTGTCGCCCATTCCGATCCGCTATTACCGGCGCAGTCAGGTGCTGCCGAAAACCACCGTCACGCTCGGGTATGACCTCATCGTACGGGGTGACTATTATAATCTGAATTCCTTCCTGACTACCTTCGGCTACACCTGGCGGAGCCGCCAGCGGTCGGAGCATATTTTCCAGCCGTTCAACATCAACTACGTGCGCCCGTCGAATTACGGAGAAAAGTTCTTCCTGCTGGAAGAAGACCCGACGACCCGGCAGCAGTACATCAACATCTACCGTTCCGAGCAGCTGATCCTGAGTTCCCTATATACCTACAATCTAAGTTCTTCTCCCCGTACCGTATCCCGCTATACGTACCGCCTTACGTTCAACGCCGAGCCGGCCGGAAATCTGGCCGCGATGATGGTGAACAAGCGGAATGAACTCGGGAAGGAGGTCATCTTCGGCGTGCCGTATTCGCAGTATGTACGCTTCGACCTCGACAGCCGGCATTTCCTGCGGGTTGCTCCGAGCCTGACCTGGGCCAACCGGATTTTCGCCGGCGTGGGTATTCCCTACGGCAATTCGAACCAGCTCCCGTTCGTCAAGCAGTATTTCGTGGGGGGAGCCAACAGCCTGCGGGCCTTCCGGCCGCGGGCGGTGGGGCCAGGCGTGTATACCCGCAATACCGACGGTATCGTCCAGCTTCAGGACGGCGGGGGCGACATCAAACTGGAAGCCAACACCGAATTCCGGCCCCGGATCAACCAGTACCTGCAGGGGGCGCTGTTTCTGGATGTGGGGAACGTCTGGATGTATTCCGACGAAAGCACTTACGGGTTCGGGACCACATTCCGGAAGGACTTCTACAAGCAACTGGCGGTGGGAACGGGCGTCGGTCTGCGGCTCGACCTGTCGTATTTCGTCGTTCGTTTCGATCTGGCCTTTCCCCTGCGCAAACCCTGGCTGCCGGAAGGCGCACGCTGGGTGGCCGATGAAATTGCGCTCGGAAACCGGGCCTGGCGCCGGGATAACCTGATCCTGAACGTAGCGGTCGGCTATCCGTTCTGAGCCGGGCGGCCGGTCCGCGTTTTTATTGATTATTTAATGAATAAGTTACTTCAAAGACCTGTTCTTCTTTGCTTTTCCGTCTGAAATCCACTACCTTTGCGCTCTGATTCGCGAAAAATGCCTTTTTGATAAATTCAAGTCGCCTTTTTCTGCGTTCGTCATCAAGAAAACAAACTTCTGTAACTATACTTCATTATGGCAACTGATCTTCGATACCTGCGCAACATTGGTATCGCTGCCCACATCGACGCCGGTAAGACGACGACCACCGAGCGGATTCTGTACTATTCCGGGGTGAGCCACAAAATCGGCGAAGTACACGAAGGGGCTGCTACCATGGACTGGATGGAGCAGGAACAGGAACGGGGGATCACGATTACTTCGGCGGCCACAACCGTCAACTGGAAATACCGGGGTGAATCCTATCATGTGAACATCATCGATACGCCGGGCCACGTGGACTTTACGGTAGAGGTGAACCGGTCGCTGCGGGTCCTGGACGGTCTGGTGTTTCTGTTCAGCGCCGTCGACGGTGTTGAGCCGCAATCGGAAACCAACTGGCGTCTGGCCAACAATTATAACGTGGCCCGTCTGGGCTTCGTCAATAAAATGGACCGTGCCGGTGCCGACTTCCTGAACGTCTGCAAGCAGGTAAAGGAAATGCTCGGCAGCAACGCCGTACCGCTGCAGTTGCCGATCGGTGCGGAAGATAACTTCAAGGGCGTGGTTGACCTGGTCAACTTCCGGGGTATCCAGTGGAACGAGAATGACAAGGGGATGACCTTTGTCGAAGTGCCCATTCCGGACGATATGCTGGAAGAAGCCAGAGAATGGCGGGAGAAACTGCTCGAAGCCGTTGCCGACTACGACGAGACGCTGATGGAAAAATACTTCGAGGATCCCGAATCGATCACCGAAGACGAAATTCTGACGGCGCTGCGTCAGGCCACCATCGAGATGAAAATCGTTCCGATGCTCTGCGGTTCTTCCTTCAAGAACAAAGGGGTTCAGACGATGCTCGACTACGTGATGGCCCTGCTGCCGTCTCCGCTCGACAAACCGGAAATCAAAGGGACGAACCCCGATAACGAGCAGGAAGTGGTTCGTCACCCGACGGAAACCGACCCGTTCACCGCACTGGCGTTCAAAATCGCTACCGACCCCTACGTGGGCCGTCTGTGCTTCGTACGGGTGTACTCCGGTGCGCTGGATTCCGGCTCTTACGTGCTGAACACCCGTTCAGGCAACAAGGAGCGGATCTCCCGCATCTTCCAGATGCACGCCAACAAGCAGAACCAGATCGACAAACTGCGGGCCGGCGACATCGGTGCCGTGGTCGGTTTCAAGGATATTAAAACCGGGGATACGCTCTGCGACGAGAAGAACCCGATCGTGCTCGAATCCATGGTATTCCCCGATCCGGTGATCGGTTACGCCATCGAGCCGAAGAAAACCGCCGATCAGGACAACTTCTCGAAAGCCATCGGTAAACTGATCGAAGAAGATCCGACCCTGAAAGTAGAGTCGGATGAAGAAACCGGCCAGACCATCATCCGGGGTATGGGTGAGCTTCACCTCGAAATCATCATCGACCGGATGCGTCGCGAGTTCAAGGTAGAAGTGAACCAGGGCGCTCCGCAGGTCGCTTACAAGGAAACCCTCACCAAGAACTTCGAACACCGCGAGGTATACAAGAAGCAGACGGGTGGTCGCGGTAAGTTTGCCGATATCGTCTTTGAAATCGGTGTTCGTGAAGACGGCAAGCCGGGTCTGGAATTCGTGAACGGTATCGTGGGTGGGGTCATTCCGAAAGAATTTATCCCGGCCGTCGAAAAAGGTTTCCGCGAAGCCATGTCCAACGGTCCGCTGGCCGGCTATCCGCTCGACTCGATGAAGGTTCGTCTGTTCCATGGCTCGTTCCACGACGTCGACTCCGACTCGCTGTCGTTCGAACTGGCCGCCCGTCTGGGCTTCCGTGAAGCAGCTAAGAACGCCGGTCCGAAACTGCTCGAACCGATCATGGCCGTCGAGGTGCTGACGCCGGAAGAGTATACCGGTCCGATCACGGGTGACCTGAACCGTCGTCGCGGGATTATGAAAGGGATGGATTCACGCGGTGGTTCGCAGGTGATCAAGGCGGACGTTCCCCTGTCGGAACTGTTCGGTTACGTCACTGACCTCCGTACGATGTCGTCCGGTCGCGCTACCGCCAACCTGACGTTCTCTCACTACGAGCAGGTCCCGAACAACCTGGCCGAAGGCATCATCTCGAAAGCCAAAGGAACGGTTCGAATTTCGTAATTGCCTGTATCCCGAAGAACGAGGGATCCTGTGGCTGATAACCGGTCCCTTCGACCGCCGAAGCACAGGGTCCCTCTTTCGTCGGGCTGACAAAACAATAAAACAGTGCCGCGCCGGTGGAGTAAATGGTTCTTTCATCGGCGTACCGCCTGTCCCGGACAGGCACCTTTTCATCAGAACCACTAATTGTTATGAATCAAAAAATTCGGATTAAACTGAAGTCGTTCGACCACATGCTGGTCGACAAGTCGGCTGAAAAAATCGTCAAGGCCGTCAAATCGACGGGCGCTATCGTCAGCGGCCCGATTCCCCTGCCGACCGAGAAAGAAATCTTTACCGTCCTGCGTTCTCCGCACGTCAACAAGAAGTCGCGGGAGCAATTTCAGCTCTGTACCTACAAGCGTCTGGTCGATATCTATTCGACGAGCGCCAAAACGGTAGACGCCCTGATGAAGCTCGAACTGCCGAGCGGGGTTGATGTAGAGATTAAGGTATAAATTAATTCGTCGAACGACGGAAGTTTTCGGAACAGCGCCGACCGAAGCCACCGGTTTCAGAGGGCGCTGTTTCCTTTAGCGGATTTCCGGAAAAATATTTTTCGGAAATCAAAAAATTAACTATCTTTGCAACCCGAAGCCGAATTACGGAGCAAAGACATACCTTGGGTGAAGGTCCGAAAGGAAACCACATCTGACAATTTAGTCCGGTAACACGCCTTGTGTGTGCCTACCGAACGGAGGGTCAGGTGGAAACGTCTGACCCTTTTTGTTTGTCGTATTTAGTTCAGAGCCCGGAATTTTTTGAGAATTAAGGAGATAGGGTTTGGATGACAGTCGACAAATCCCTAATTTTGCACTCCGTTTTTTCGGGTTTAAACACATAAATTCCTGCTTTACAACCACTTATTATGTCTGGTTTAATTGGAAAGAAGATTGGGATGACCAGTCTGTACAATGCTGACGGGCAGGCTCTGGCATGTACAGTCATTGAAGCTGGTCCCTGTGTCGTTACGCATGTAAAAACACAGGAGACGGACGGTTATCAGGCCGTCCAGTTAGGGTACGGTGAAAAGAAAGAGAAGCGTACCAACAAACCGTTGCTGGGCCACTTTAAGAAAGCCAACACGACGCCGAAACGCAAGTTAGTCGAGTTCAAGACGTTCGAACAGAACCTGGATCTTGGGCAGACGCTGGGCATTACGGACGTTTTCACGGAAGGCGATTTCATCGATATCGTCGGCACGGCAAAGGGTAGAGGTTTTCAGGGCGTTGTGAAACGTCACGGTTTTGGTGGTGTCGGTGGGCAAACCCACGGTCAGCACAACCGCCAGCGTCACCCCGGTTCAATCGGTGCCTGTTCCTTCCCGTCACGGGTCTTCAAGGGGCTTCGGATGGCCGGCCGTATGGGTGGCAACCGCGTGAAAGTACAGAACCTCCGTGTACTGAAAGTTATGCCGGAGCAGAACCTGATCGTTGTAAGCGGTTCGATCCCGGGCTCAAAAAATTCGTTCGTCATTTTAGAGAAGTAAGTCATGGAGGTAGCAGTTTATAACTCGAAAGGAGAAGATACGGGCAAGAAAGTAACCCTGTCCGACGAAATCTTCGGAATTGAGCCGAACGAGCACGCGATCTACTTAGACGTGAAACAATACCTGGCCAACCAGCGCCAGGGTACGCATAAGGCGAAAGAACGGGCTGAGAATGCTCACTCAACCCGCAAGATCAAGAAGCAGAAGGGTACGGGCGGCGCCCGCGCCGGCTCCATCAAATCGCCGGTATTCGTCGGCGGTGGTACCATCTTCGGTCCCCGTCCCCGCGACTACAGCTTCAAACTGAACAAGAAAGTAAAGCAACTGGCCCGTAAGTCGGCTCTCGCGGTAAAAGCGAAAGAAAACAACGTAGCGGTCCTGGATAACTTTACGCTGGACGGTCCCCGTACGAAGTCTTACCTCGATTTCCTGAACGGTTTTAAGGCGGCTGATACCAAAACGCTCCTGATCCTGCCGGAGGTAGACAAGAACGTCGTTCTCTCAAGCCGCAACCTGAAGAAAGCGAAAGTGATGACGGCCGATCTGGTCAGCACCTACGATCTGATGAACGCCGATCGACTGCTGATCGCGGAAGGGGCCCTGTCGAAATTAGAATCTCTTCTCCAGTAACTGATCATGGAAAACGTATTGAAAAGACCGATCATCACGGAAAAGATGACCGCCCTGAACAAAAAGGGACAATACGGTTTTGAGGTGTCGATGAATGCCAACAAAATCGAAATCAAGAAGGCAGTCGAGAAACTGTACGGCGTAACGGTAACGGACGTCAATACCATGCGTTGCATCGGCCATAAAAAGTCGAAAAGCACCAAGCGGGGCACGATCACTTCCGGCCGCACTTCCACCTGGAAAAAAGCGCTGGTGACCGTTGCCGAAGGAGAAGTCATCGACATCTACGCGGAAGTATAAGGGGTACGAACCACGAACGACCAAACGAATTAGTTAGGAATCATGGGAGTTAAGAAACTTAAACCAGTTACCCCGAGTCAGCGTTTTCGGGTAGCTCCGGACTTTGCCGAAATCACGACGGACAAGCCCGAACGGAGTCTGCTGGTATCCATAAAGAAATCAGGTGGCCGTAACAACCAGGGCCGCCGGTCGATGCGCTACATTGGTGGCGGTCATAAACGCCAGTACCGGATTATCGACTTCAAGCGCGATAAGACGAGCGTTCCCGCCACGGTAAAGACGATCGAGTACGACCCCAACCGTTCGGCACGGATTGCGCTGCTGCATTATGTAGACGGCGAGAAGCGCTACATCCTCGCTCCCCAGGGCCTGACGGTCGGGCAGCAGGTAGTATCAGGTGCTGAAGTTGCTCCTGAAGTGGGTAATGCTCTGCCGCTGTCGGCCATGCCCATCGGTACGATCGTTCACAACGTCGAACTGAAGCCGGGAAAAGGGGGTGCGCTGGTTCGCAGTGCCGGTACTTACGCCCAGCTGGTGGCCCGGGAAGACAAGTATGCCATTCTGCGGATGCCCTCAGGGGAGCAGCGGATGGTCCTGGGAGCCTGTATGGCGACGGTCGGGTCGGTTTCGAACCCCGATCACATGAACGTCAGTGTGGGCAAAGCCGGCCGTAACCGCTGGCTCGGGATCCGCCCGCGCGTTCGGGGTGTCGCCATGAACCCGATCGATCACCCGATGGGTGGTGGTGAAGGCCGTGCATCCGGTGGTCATCCGCGTTCACGTACCGGTCTGTATGCAAAAGGCAAGAAGACCCGTCCGGTGAAGAAGTACTCAGATCGACTGATTATTAGCAAAAGGAAAAAATAAGAGGTAGATGGCACGCTCACTTAAAAAGGGTCCCTACATAGATTTTCGTCTGGAGAAGAAAGTCACCACCATGAATGATTCCGGCCGCAAGTCCGTCATCAAGACCTGGTCGCGTCGGTCGATGATCTCTCCCGATTTCGTTGGCCATACGTTTGCCGTCCACAATGGCAATAAGTTCATTCCGGTGTACGTCACCGAAAACATGGTAGGCCATAAGCTGGGTGAATTTTCTCCCACCCGTAACTTCCGCGGCCACGTGGCGAAGAAAGACAAAGGCAAACGATAAAAGCAGCAGGCCGTCGTAAGCCGGTCGTTTCCGAACGATCCGGGTATGCGGAAGGCGACTAACACTCGTAAGATAATGGAAGCAATAGCAAAGCTAAAAAATGTGCCTTCGTCCCCTCGCAAAATGCGGCTGGTCGCCAACCTGATCAGGGGTCAGAAGGTCAGCAAAGCGCTGGGTATTCTGCGTTATCAGCCCCAGGCTGGTGCCGCCCTGCTGGAAAAGCTGCTGCTCTCGGCAGTAGCCAACTGGCAACAGAAAAATGAAGACGGACGGATCGAAGATGCCGACTTGTATGTAAAGACGATCTTCGTCGACGGCGGCCGGATGCTGAAGCGTCTGCGCCCGGCTCCTCAGGGCCGTGGTCACCGGATCCGGAAACGGTCCAACCACGTGACGATCGTGATCGACAGTGCCGCAGCTCCCCTGACGCTTGCACCAGAAGTGACAACAGAAAACGCAGAAAACTAAGACAACAGAATGGGACAAAAAGTTAACCCCGTTGGTCTTCGGCTCGGCATCGTTAAAGGTTGGGATTCCAGCTGGTATGGCGGCAAGGAATTTCCTGATAAACTGGTTGAAGACGAAAAGATCAGAAAATACATTCAGGCTCGTATTCCGAAAGGTTCCATCAGCAAGGTGGTAATCGAACGGACGCTGAAGCGGATTACGCTGACGATCCACACGGCCCGTCCGGGTATCGTTATCGGTAAAGGCGGTGGCGAGGTCGATAAGATCAAGGAAGAGCTCAAGAAAATTACCGGCAAAGACGTCCAGATCAACATCTTTGAGATCAAGCGTCCGGAGATCGACGCCAAGCTGATCGGTGAAACCATCGCTCAGCAGCTCCAGGCCCGTATCTCGTATCGGCGCGCCATGAAGCAGGCCATCAGCTCGGCCATCCGGGTGGGTGCTCAGGGAATCAAAGTTCGGGTTTCCGGTCGTCTGGGCGGTGCTGAAATGGCCCGTACGGAAGAGTACAAGGAAGGCCGGGTACCCCTGCACACGCTCCGTGCCGATATCGATTATGCCATCTCTGAAGCGCAGACCGTATACGGTAAAATCGGTATTAAGGTCTGGGTTTTCAAAGGTGAGCTTTACGGCAAGCGGGACCTGTCACCGGCCGCTCAGATGAGCGCAGCACAGCAGGATCGCGGTGGCGACCGTGGTGACCGTCGTGGTGACCGTGGGGACCGTCGCGGTGAGCGCGGTGGTGAAGGCGAACGCGGTGACCGTCGCCGGGGTCGGAACGACCAGCAGGGCGGACGCGGTGGCCGGGGCGGTGGTGGCGGACAGCAGCGCGGTGGCCAGGGCGGTGGCGGACGTAAAAGATAGTAAGAACATCGGACGTCGGCTGAATCAGACAACGTCCTTTAGATACGACTAAAGATGTTACAACCAAGAAGAACCAAGTTTCGTAAGCAACAGAAAGGCCGCGTCAAAGGAGTAGCCGGACGGGGCCATGAGATCGCTTTCGGATCGTTTGCCATCAAGGCGCTGGAACCGGGCTGGATTACGTCCCGCCAGATTGAAGCGGCTCGTATTTCCGTCACCCGGGCCATGAAGCGTGAAGGCCAGGTCTGGATCCGGATTTTCCCGGATAAGTCGATCACCAAGAAACCGGCTGAAGTACGGATGGGTAAAGGAAAAGGCGCTCCCGAATACTGGGTAGCCGTCGTTAAACCCGGTACGATCCTGTTCGAAGCGACGGGCGTCCCCCTGGATATCGCCAATGAAGCACTCCGTCTGGCCGCCCAGAAACTGCCGATCAAGACGAGATTCGTTGTTCGTCGGGATTATCAGGAAGCAGAAGACTAACTCGGTTTTGTCATCCTGAGAGCAGGATTCGATCCAGAAGCCGGTTTGACAGAAAAAAACTCATAAGTGAAATGAAAAAGAACGAGATAAAGTCGCTGACGGTCGAACAACTGAAAGAGCAGATCGCAGTTGAAAAGGATCGTCTTCAGAAACTGAAGTTTGCGCACGCTATTTCGCCCGTCGAGAACCCGATGCGAATCCGTACGTCACGTAA
The DNA here is from genome assembly GCF_003703975.1 of Larkinella soli. Classification (GTDB taxonomy): domain Bacteria; phylum Bacteroidota; class Bacteroidia; order Cytophagales; family Spirosomataceae; genus Larkinella; species Larkinella soli. The sequence goes on from NZ_QTJY01000004.1 coordinate 312,423, forward strand.
ACTGATTGCTCAATTACTGACCGAGCTTACGATTAAAGAAAAACCCGGGCAGGCATAACGGTATCGAACCATGGAGCAGCAAGCAAGAAATTTAAGAAAAGAAAGAATCGGTAAGGTGGTCAGCAACAAGATGGACAAATCCATCACCGTTGCCGTCGACCGGAAGGTACAGCACCCCATCTACGGTAAGTTTATGCACCGTACGAAGAAGTTCATGGCCCATGACGAGAACAACGACTGCGGGATCGGCGATACGGTACGCATCATGGAGACTCGTCCGCTGAGCAAGAACAAGCGTTGGAGATTAGTCGAAATCATTGAAAAGGCGAAGTAATCCATGATCCAGCAAGAATCACGTTTGAGCGTTGCCGATAACAGCGGTGCCAAGGAGGTACTCTGCATCCGGGTCCTGGGTGGTACGGGCAAACGCTACGCTACGGTCGGCGATAAAATCGTTGTGACCGTGAAACAGGCCCTTTCTTCCAGTAACATGAAGAAGGGAACTGTTTCCAAAGCCGTTGTCGTACGGACGAAAAAGGAAGTTCGCCGGAAAGACGGCTCATATATCCGCTTCGAAGACAATGCGGCAGTGCTGCTGAACAACAATGACGAGCCGCGCGGTACCCGGATTTTCGGGCCGGTTGCCCGTGAGTTGCGTGAGAAGCAGTTTATGAAAATCGTTTCGTTGGCTCCAGAAGTATTGTAAGCAATGAAGAATGTAGCAGATAAGCCCAAAAAGTTACACGTTAAGTCGGGCGATACCGTTCTGGTGATCTCCGGTAACTCAAAGGGACAGACCGGTAAAATCCTGCGTGTGCTGGTAGACCGGCAACGGGCAGTGGTAGAAGGTGTCAATATGATCACCAAGCATATCAAGCCCTCAGCCGCCAACCCCCAGGGAAGCCTTGAAAAACGCGAAGGTTCCATCCACATCAGTAATCTGAAAGTGGTTGACCCGGCAACCGGAGAAGCATCACGCACTGGTCGGAAACTGAATGACAAAGGAAAGCTGCAGCGGTACTCGAAAAAGTCCGGCAACTTTATCTAAGAAAGAAAATCAGGAACGTATTAAACGAATACGACAGTGGCAACTCCGAGACTGAAAGAAAAATATACGAACGAGATTGTGTCCCAGCTCAAGGAGAGATTCCAGTACAAAAGCATCATGCAGGTACCGAAACTCTCCAAGATCGTCATCAACAAAGGGATTGGGGCCGCCGTCGCCGATAAGAAGCTGGTCGATGTCGGTGTCGAAGAACTGACGATGATCACGGGCCAGAAGGCGGTTCCGACGATTGCAAAGAAAGCCGTATCCAACTTCAAACTTCGCGAAGGCATGCCGATCGGCGCCAAAGTAACGCTGCGCGGTGAGAAGATGTACGAATTCCTGGATCGTCTGACCTCCGTAGCGCTTCCGCGGGTACGTGACTTCAAAGGCGTCAGCGACAAGGGTTTCGACGGCAATGGTAACTATACGTTTGGCGTGAAGGAACAGATCATCTTCCCGGAAATCACCATCGACAAGGTGAACCGGATCTCCGGGATGGACATCACGTTCGTTACGACGGCCAACACGGATGAAGAAAGTTTTGCACTGCTGAAAGCGCTGGGTATGCCCTTCGCCGGTGGTAAAAAATAACGCATTTAGCGAAAAAAGAACATGGCAAAAGAATCCATCAAAGCAAGAGAGCGTAAGCGGGCTGCCCTGGTTGCAAAGTATGCCACCAAGCGTGCCGCGCTGAAAGCTGCCGGAGACTACGTCGGGCTGGACAAGCTCCCGAAAAATGCTTCGCCGGTTCGTCTGCACAACCGTTGTAAACTAACGGGACGTCCGCGCGGATACATGCGGAAGTTTGGTATCTCCCGCGTCACCTTCCGCGAAATGGCCTCGGCAGGTAAGATCCCAGGCGTAACGAAGGCAAGCTGGTAAGCATTTAACGCGACCTTAGCGAATATCGAAACAATTCCCTAATTTTGCAGGCCCGTTTCAGGCGGTACAAGTCGCCGGGAGGGTTTGCAGCTAATAATCAGGAGGAAATGAATACTGATCCCATAGCAGACTATCTGACTCGTATCAGAAATGCGATCCGCGCCAAGCACCGGGTCGTTGAAATTCCTGCTTCCAACATAAAGAAGGAGATCACGAAGGTACTCTTTGATAAGGGCTTCATTCAGAACTATAAGTTCGATGAAACCGGCCCCCAAGGCAGTATCAAGATCGCGTTGAAGTACAATCCGGTGACCAAGCAGCCTGCCATCGTTGATTTGCAGCGGGTAAGCCGTCCGGGTCTGCGCCAATACAAAGGCTCGACGGATCTTCCTCGCGTGTTAAACGGCCTGGGCGTGGCCATCGTCTCGACCTCGAAAGGCGTGATGACGGACAAGGAAGCCCGGACGTTGAATGTAGGCGGTGAAGTGTTGTGTTACGTTTACTAATCAGGAACCATGTCACGCGTAGGTAATAAAGTCATTGCGCTGCCGGAGACGGTATCCGTTTCGGTGGAGAGCGGTAATGTCGTTACTGTGAAAGGCCCGAAGGGAACCCTGTCGCAGAGCGTAAATCCCGACATCAAGGTAGAAATTGCCGACGGCCAGCTTCGGGTGGTTCGTCCGAGCGATCAGAAACGTCATAAGGCCCTTCATGGTCTGTATCGCGCTCTGGTGAACAATATGGTAACCGGTGTCAGCGAAGGCTATCGGTTGCAACTGGAAATTGTCGGTGTGGGTTATAAAGCGGTGGTGAACGGCAATATCCTGCAGCTGACCTTAGGCTTCTCCCACGACATTTACGTTTCGATTCCGGCCGAGATTAAGGTTTCTGCCGTAACTGAAAAAGGTCAGAATCCGAAAGTTATTCTTGAAGGGATCGACAAGCAGCTGATTGGTGAGGTAGCCGCCAAAATCCGTTCACTCCGCAAGGTTGAACCGTACAAAGGCAAAGGGGTCCGGTTTGTGGGTGAAGCCATCCGCCGGAAAGCAGGCAAGTCTGCCTCCAAGAAATAATTGGTGAACCATATAATAAGCACAGGCGAAAATGGCTGTCACAAGATCAAACAGAAGACTGCGTATTAAGCATCATATCCGGAACCGGGTTGCCGGAACGGCCGACCGGCCGCGGTTGTCCGTATTCCGTTCCAACGCCCGGATTTACGCCCAGATCATCGACGACGAGAATGGGGTCACTCTGACCAGCGCTTCGTCCATCGAGGTCAACGGTAGCGAGAAAAAAGGGATCAATGTCGAACTGGCAAAGCAGGTAGGTCAGAAACTGGCCGAAAAAGCCACTACCAGCGGCATCACGAAAGTGGTTTTTGACCGGAATGGTTATTTGTATCATGGTAAGGTGAAAGCTCTGGCCGACGGTGCCAGAGAAGGAGGCCTTCAATTCTAAGCAAAACAATGGTAACCAATACAAGACCCGCTAAGGTTAACGAGTCTGAACTGAAAGAGCGCGTTGTTGCGATCAACCGCGTTGCCAAAGTAGTAAAAGGTGGCCGGCGCTTCAGCTTTGCCGCTATTGTAGTGGTCGGTGATGGTAACGGAGTGGTTGGCTACGGCCTGGGCAAAGCAAACGAAGTAACGGATGCGATTGCCAAGGGAATTGAAGATGCCAAGAAAAACCTGGTTCAGGTTCCGCTTCTGAAGCACACCGTACCTCACCAGATGGAAGGCAAGTTCAGCGGTGGTTTCGTTCTGCTGAAACCGGCTTCTGCCGGAACGGGCGTTATCGCCGGCGGTGCAATGCGCGCCGTGCTGGAAAGCGCCGGTATCCGCGACGTATTGGCAAAGTCGAAAGGTTCGTCCAACCCGCACAACGTGGTTAAGGCAACGATCGACGCCCTGCTGAAAATGCGTGCTCCGCATCAGGTAGCCTTCCAGCGGAGCGTGAAGCTTGGCAAAGTCTTCAACGGGTAAGATCCCATAACAACCGTAATAAGAAATGGCACGGGTTAGAATTACACAGATCCGCAGCACCATCAAGCGGCCGAAAACGCAAAAGCTGGCGATGCAGTCGCTCGGACTGGGCAAAATCAACCGCAGCGTCGAGTTTGAATACAACGACGCACTGGGCGGTATCATTCGGAAAGTCCAACACTTGATTAAAGTCGAAGAAATCTAATTCATTATGAATTTAAGTTCACTCAAACCTGCGAAAGGTTCCGTCCGGGAGCGCAAGCGAGTAGGTCGAGGTACTGGTTCGGGCATGGGTGGTACGTCTACCCGTGGTCATAAAGGTGCCCAGTCGCGTTCCGGTTACAGCGCAAAGAAAAACTTTGAAGGCGGTCAGATGCCCCTTCAGCGCCGGGTACCGAAATTTGGCTTTAAAAATATCAACCGGGTTGAATACAAGCCCATTAACCTGGATACTCTTCAGGAGTTGATCCAGAAGACCCAGGCAACGGCCGTTGATATTGACCTGCTGCTGGAAAACGGTCTGGTGAGTAAAAACGATAAGGTAAAGATCCTGAGCCGGGGCGAACTGACGTCGGCGGTGGAAGTAAAAGCGCATGCCTTCTCACTGAAGGCCACCGAGGCCATCGAGAAAGCGGGGGGTAAAGCAGTAAAGCTCTAATCAGTTTGCTCGTCCGTTCAATAGGTTAAGCCAGATTTTTTCTGTAACTTTGGTGACTTTTTTTGGATGAGCAGCTTGATAATACAATGAAACGATTCATCACGACCCTTCAGAATATCTTTTCGATTGAAGAGCTGAGGACCCGTATCCTGAATACCCTGCTTTTCGTAACGGTTTTCAGACTGGGTTCTCATATCGTTCTGCCCGGTGTCGATCCGGACAAACTGAATCTGACTCCGCAGGGGCTGTTAGGTTTGCTCGACACCTTTCTGGGTGGAGCTTTCAGCAAAGCTTCGATCTTCGCGTTGGGGATCATGCCGTATATTTCGGCATCCATCGCGATTCAGCTGCTGACGCTGGCCTTGCCCTACTTCCAGAAAATGCAGAAGGAAGGTGAATCCGGCCGCAAACGGCTGAATCAGATTACCCGGGTCCTGACGATATTCGTTACGGCCGCCCAGGCGATCAGTTACCTGACGACCACGATTCCGAACGAAGCCATTCTGATCAATCCGACCACGTTCCGGATCGTATCGGTTTTCATTCTGACGGCAGGAACGATCTTCTGTATGTGGTTGGGTGAGCGGATCACCGATAAAGGAATCGGCAACGGTATTTCGATGCTGATCATGATCGGGATCGTGAGCCGTTTCCCGGGAGCCATCATCGGAGAAGCCATGTCACGGGGAACCGCTCAGGCTCTGATTTTCGTTCTGGAGATTGTGGCGCTTTTCTTTGTCGTGATGGGTGCCGTCGTGCTGACGCAGGCCGTGCGCCGGATTCCGATCCAGTATGCCAAACAGGTCGTTGGGAACAAGGTCGTCGGCGGACAACGGCAGTATTTGCCCCTTAAGCTGAATGCCGCTGGTGTAATGCCGATCATCTTCGCCCAGGCGCTGATGTTCCTTCCCTCGCTGGTTGGCTCTCTGTTTGCCGAAAAAAGTGACTTTGCCGGAACGGTTCAGACGGTTTTCGCCGATTATACCTCCTGGCAATACAATGTATTGTTTGCTTTCCTGATCATTGTCTTTACGTTCTTCTATACGGCCATTTCGGTAAACCCGAATCAGATTGCCGACGATATGAAGCGTAGCGGTGGTTTTATTCCGGGCGTCAAACCTGGTTTCATGACTTCTGAATACATTGGGCAGGTGCTTGACCGAATCACATTACCGGGTGCGCTCATGCTGGCCGTCGTCGCTATTCTGCCGGCGATTGCCGTTCTGCTCGGAATGACCCGTGGTTTCTCCCAGTTCTTTGGCGGAACCTCGCTGCTGATTATGGTTGGTGTCGTTCTGGATACCCTGCAGCAGGTAGAAAGTTATCTCCTGATGCGTCGCTACGAGGGATTGATGAAGTCAGGACGTGTAACGGGGCGCACGGAGAGCGTGGCCGCCTAAGGGAAGATGATTTACCTGAAGTCCGATCAGGAAATAGACTTGATAAAAGCGAGCGCCCAGGTCCTTGGGAAAGCCCATGCCGAAGTAGCCAAACGAATCCGGCCGGGGCTTACTACCAGGGAACTGGACAAGGTGGCAGAGGAATATATCCGCGATAACGGCGGAATTCCTTCTTTTAAGGGATACAATAACTTTCCTGCTGCGCTGTGTATCTCGGTGAATGAGACGGTAGTGCATGGTATTCCGGGGCGGTATGAACTGAAGGAAGGAGACATCGTTTCCATCGATTGCGGAGTTAAACTGAACGGTTACCACAGCGATAGTGCCTATACATACCCGGTCGGAGAAATCAGCCAGGACATTCGAAACCTGCTTATCCGGACCAAGCAGTCTCTTTACCTCGGAATCGAGAAAGCGTCGGAAGGCGGGCGGATTGGCGATATCGGCCATGCGGTGCAGAGTTATGTTGAGAAATTCGGCTACTCGGTGGTTCGGGAACTGGTCGGCCATGGGGTTGGAAAAAGTCTTCATGAAAGCCCGGAAGTGCCGAATTACGGCAAACGCGGTCAGGGAGCCAAGCTGAAGGAAGGCATGGTGATCGCCATTGAGCCGATGATCAACCTGGGCAAGAAAAATATTGTGCAGGAGCGCGACGGCTGGACAATCCGGACGACCGACCGCAAACCATCGGCCCATTATGAGCATACCGTAGCGATACGGAAAGGCCAGGCCGAAATCCTGACCACATTCCAATACATTGAAGAAGCGACAGCCAATACGAGCTTAATGATAGAAGTCAACGAAGCGACTATAGCGTAACGAATGGCAAAACAGACATCCATCGAACAGGACGGTACGATTGTAGAAGCGCTTTCCAATGCCATGTTTCGGGTTCAGCTCGAAAATAAGCACGAGGTAATCGCTCATATTTCCGGGAAAATGCGGATGAACTACATCAAAATCTTACCCGGCGACCGGGTAAAGCTGGAGATGTCACCGTATGATCTCACCAAGGCAAGAATTGTGTACAGATACAAATAACGGCAGTAACCATGAAAGTCAAGGCGTCCATTAAAAAGCGCAGTGCTGAATGTAAAGTGATTCGCCGGAAGGGCAAACTTTACGTTATCAACAAGAAAAATCCACGGTACAAACAAAGACAAGGATAATCACTGAATATGGCACGTATTGCAGGGGTTGACATTCCCGACCGGAAGCGCGGTGAAATTGCTCTGACCTATATTTTCGGCATTGGCCGTAGCTCAGCGCAGAAAATTTTGAATAAAGCAGGGGTCTCCGTTGACAAGAAGGTCAATGAATGGAACGACGAAGAGTCGAACGCCATTCGTACCATCATCACCGGGGAATTCAAAGTGGAAGGTGCTCTGAAGTCGGAAGTTCAGCTGAACATCAAACGACTGATGGATATCGGTTGTTATCGTGGACTTCGTCACCGGAAAGGTTTGCCGGTTCGGGGCCAGCATACGAAAAACAACTCCCGTACGCGGAAAGGAAAGCGTAAAACGGTAGCAAACAAGAAGAAAGCAACGAAGTAACCAGTGACCAGCAGGTAGTTTCGAAGGGGTAACCACGGTTTCCGATTCGACTGCCTGCTGCAAACTCAAACAAAAATGGCTCAAGCAAAACGCAAAGATAAAGCGAAGAAGCGGGTAGTGGTTGTTGAATCCGTCGGCCAGGTTCACATCAAGGCGACGTTTAACAACATCATCATTTCGATTACCAACAGCACCGGCCAGGTGATCTCCTGGGCTTCTGCGGGCAAAATGGGCTTCAAAGGCTCCAAGAAAAATACCCCGTATGCTGCTCAGACGGCTGCTCAGAACTGTGCGGCCGTTGCCCATGACCTGGGTATGCGGAAAGCTGAAGTGTTCGTGAAAGGCCCGGGCGCCGGTCGTGAGTCGGCCATCCGGACCATCCAGAACAGCGGGATCGAAGTGACCTCTATTAAAGACATTACGCCCCTGCCGCACAACGGCTGTCGTCCGCCGAAACGCCGTCGCGTTTAATCGGCTTCGCTTTAGTAGAATGAATACGAACAGGCGACATTAGGTTGTGTCTGTTCATGGTTTAACGTTATTCATTGAGAGTAAAAATGGCAAGATACACTGGCCCCAAGGCCAAAATTTCGCGTAAATTCGGCGAGCCGATCCTCGGCCCCAGCAAAGCACTGCAAAAGAAAAACTACGGTCCGGGTCAGCATGGCCGGGGTCGTAAGCGGAAGCAATCGGAATATGCCGTTCAGCTTCAGGAAAAGCAAAAAGTAAAATATATCTACGGTATTCTGGAACGCCAGTTCCGGGGTCTGTTCCACCGGGCCGTCGTTAAACAGGGCATTACGGGTGAAAACCTGCTGAAACTCTGCGAAGCCCGTCTGGACAATACCGTCTATCGCATGGGCATTGCTCCGAGCCGTCGGGCAGCGCGCCAGTTAGTATCTCACAAACACATCATTGTCGACGGCGAAGTAGTCAACATCCCCTCATACTCCCTGAAACCGGGTCAGCTGATCGGTGTTCGCGAGAAATCGAAGTCGCTGGAAGCCGTTTCGACCAGCCTGTCGGCCCGGGGTGCCAAGCGTTATAACTGGCTGGAGTGGGATCAGCAACAACTGCAGGGCAAGTTCACGAGCTATCCGGAGCGCGACCAGATTCCGGAAAACGTGAACGAGCAGCTGATCGTCGAATTGTACTCTAAATAAGCGTTTTCAGCTGACGGTTATGGTCATCGGTTTTTTATCTACCTTACCGACGACCCAGAACTGACGGCTGAAAACTATTTTCGGACTGTTAACAACAAAATCGTATGTCAATATTAGCGTTCCAAATGCCCGATAAAGTTGTCATGGAGCGAGCTGACGACTTTCACGGGTTGTTTGAGTTCAAGCCACTCGAAAAGGGTTACGGCGTGACCATCGGGAATGCGTTGCGGAGAATTCTGCTCTCGTCGCTGGAAGGCTATGCCATCACCAGCGTACGGTTCCCTGGAGTATTGCACGAATTCTCGTCGATCGAAGGGGTTGTTGAGGACGTGACCGAAATCATCCTGAACCTGAAAATGGTTCGGTTCAAAAAGATCTCGGACATGGTCGATAACAAGATTACCGTTACGATCAAAAACCAGTCGGTCCTCAAGGCCGGTGATATATCGAAGTTTACGGCTTCGTTCGAAGTGCTGAATCCGGATCTGGAAATCTGCCACATCGACGACACCCGCGAACTGGAGATGGAAATTATCGTGGAAAAAGGGCGGGGTTATATCCCTGCCGATGAGCCGCGGGCGAATGAACTTCCCTTCGGTCACATCCCCATCGATGCCATCTATACCCCGATCAAGAACGTTCGTTACAGCGTTGAGAATACGCGCGTCGAGCAGAAAACCGACTATGAGCGGCTGCTGCTCGACATTGAAACGGACGGCTCGATTCACCCGGAGGAAGCCCTGAAAGGCGCTGCGACGATCCTGATCCAGCACTTCATGCTCTTCTCCGACCAGACGATGACGTTCGAAACGGCCAAAGCCGAAGAGGACAACGTCGTCGACGAGGAAATGCTGCATATGCGCAAGCTGCTGAAGACCCCGCTGGCCGATCTCGACCTGTCGGTCCGTGCTTACAACTGCTTGAAATCCGCTGACGTCAAAACGCTGGGTGATCTGGTAAAACTGGAGATTTCCGACATGATGAAGTTCCGGAACTTCGGTAAAAAATCCCTGACGGAATTAGAACAACTGGTGTCCGAGAAGGGTCTGACCTTCGGTATGGACATTGCTAAATACAGATTAGACGAGGACTAACCAATCCGGCCGCCTGAGCAGGCTGTGACAGTGCACCTTAGTCGGCCCCAACAGTACAAATTACCATGAGACACGGTAAAAAAGATAATCACCTGAGCAGGACCCATTCCCACCGGGCGGCAATGCTGTCGAACATGGCGTCCTCGCTGATTCTGCATAAGCGCATCGAGACGACGGTAGCCAAAGCGAAAGAACTGCGGAAATACATCGAGCCGCTGCTGACCCGCGCCAAGGAAGACAGCTACCAGAACCGTCGGGTTCTTTTCTCGTACCTCCAGGATAAGGAGTCGATGAAAGAACTGTTCAACGTCGTTTCCGACAAAATCTCCAGCCGCCCGGGTGGCTATACGCGGATCATCAAGCTGGGCAACCGGCTGGGTGACAACGCCGAAACCTGCCTGATCGAACTGGTGGACTTCAATGAGGCTCTGCTGACGGCCGCCGCCGAGAAGCCGGCCAAAACCCGTCGGAGCCGTCGTGGTGGCAGTGGTGGCAGCGGTAAGAAAGCTGGCACCGAAGTTGCGGCCGAAGCTGCACCTGTCGCAGCCGCTGCCGCAGAGCCGGCCGCCGGGGAACCGGCCGCCGGGGATCCGGAAGCCAGTCAAACGGAAACTTCAGACGAAACCGAAGCACCCAAAGAATAAGGGATGACTCACTGATTTTTATAAAAAAGGGGCTGGCCGTTCGGTTAAGCCCCTTTTTTTGGAGTAGTAAAATAATAATTAACAATAATTACCCAATGCTGGACATTTGACCCGAAAATTGTGTTTAGAAAAGGGTCGAATGCCGGGTCCGGAGACCAATTGTCATAAATCAAACCAATGCAAAAACGTCCTCAACAACAAGAAGCGTTGCTGGTACTACAGGATGGTACCGTTTTCAAAGGGTTAGCATTAGGTAAAATCGGCACCGCAGGCGGTGAGATTTGCTTTAACACGGGGATGACGGGTTATCAGGAGATTTATACCGATCCGTCGTATTATGGGCAGGTGATCGTCAACACGACCTCTCACATTGGGAATTATGGGGTCCAGTTCCGCGAGGAAGAAGAGTCGGACAGCGTAAAAATCAGCGGGATGGTCTGTAACTTTTTCTCGCAGATTCATTCCCGCTCGACAGCCGACGCTTCGCTTCAGGAGTACTTCGAACGGGCAAACATCGTTGGAATCAGCGGGATCGACACCCGCCAGGTCGTGCGTCACATCCGGAATAAAGGGGTGATGAACTGCATCATTTCCTCCGAAATTCTGGACCCCGCCGTTCTGGTTCATCGTCTGAACGAAATCCCGGATATGGAAGGGCTGGAACTGTCGTCCGAAGTGTGTACGAAACAGATTTATGAAATCGGAGACCCCAACCAGGCCGAATTCAAAGTGGCGGTTCTGGACCTTGGCGTCAAGAAAAGCATTCTGAAAAACCTGACGGACCGGGGCGCTTACTGTCGGGTGTTCCCGGCCAGAACCCCGATCCAGGAAATCACGGCCTGGAATCCGGACGGTTTCTTTATCTCCAACGGCCCCGGCGACCCGGCGGCCATGCCCTACGCCGTGGAAACCGTCAGGAAAGCGCTTGAAACGGATAAGCCTCTCTTCGGTATCTGCCTCGGCCACCAGATTCTCTCCCTGGCGAGCGGCATCTCGACGTATAAGATGCACAACGGCCACCGCGGGCTGAACCACCCGGTCAAGAACCTGATCACCGGTCGCTGTGAGGTTACCTCCCAGAACCACGGCTTTGCGGTGAAGGGCGACGAAGTGCAGGATCACCGGGACGTTGAACTGACGCACGTCAACCTGAACGACAATACCATCGAAGGAATCCGGCGCAAAGACCGGCCGGCTTTCTCCGTACAATATCACCCGGAAGCCTCGCCGGGACCGCATGATTCCCGCTACCTGTTCGACGAGTTTGCCAAACTCATCGAGGTAGAGGTTCGATGAATTCAAAACCCCGGCCCAACGGCCGGGGTTTTTCTTGCCTTATGCTAAAATCATGATCCTGATTACGGCATGATCCGTTAACTTGGTGCCTGAACAACAGGTACGTAACGATCATGTCGGTAACTGCAACCCTTCCTCTCACCCGTACGGCCACCCGCATCCAGAGCATCGATGTGCTCCGGGGTTTGGTGATGGTTATCATGGCCCTGGACCACACGCGGGACTTCCTGCATGTCAACGGCTTCTTCTATAACGCCACCGATCTGAATACGACGTATCCGGTCCTCTTTCTGACCCGGTGGATTACGCATTTCTGCGCGCCGATCTTTGTCTTTCTGGCCGGAACCTCGGCTTTTCTGATGGGCCGGAAGCTGAATCAGCGTGAATTGAGCCTGTTTCTGCTGACGAGGGGTCTGTGGTTCATGCTTCTCGAAGTGACCCTGGTCAATTTCATCTTCTGGTTCGACGTGACGATGTCCACGATCTTTCTCCAGGTCATCTGGGCGACCGGTTTTAGCATGGTGGTTCTGAGCGGGCTGATTTTTCTGCCCAAACGGGCCGTCCTGGCCGTCGGTCTGCTGATTCTGGCCGGGCATAACGCCCTGGACGGGGTGTCTTTCGCCAAAGGAACGTTTATGGAAATGGTCTGGTCGATGCTGCACCAGACGAACTTCATCCCGCTTTCTACGGGGCAGACCGTAGTAACGCTGTACCCGGTTCTGGCCTGGGTCGGCATTCTGGCGCTGGGATACTGCTTTGGGGAATTATACGGTAACCGCTTCAGGGCGGAGGAGCGTCGGCGCCTGCTGCGGATCATCGGGCTGGGAGCAATCGGTGCCTTTATTCTGATCAGAGCCGTAAATATTTACGGTGATCCTGCTCCGTGGTCGGTTCAGAAAACGTCTCTTTTTACGGTTTTTTCCTTTATCAACACGACTAAATACCCACCTTCGCTGCTCTATTCGCTGATGACGCTGGGACCGGGAATCCTCGTGTTAAGCCTGCTGGAAGGAAAACGGGGAGCCGGCCTGGATTTCCTCACGGTATTTGGTCGTGTTCCCTTCTTTTATTACGTGCTGCACTTTGCAATCATTCACTTCCTGGCCGTCGGGGTGTTGCTGATGGACGGTATTGCCTGGTCGGAGATCAACTTCCGGAACGGGTCCGGCGGGGTGATGCGGGATCACGGACTGACACTTTCTCTCGTCTACATCGTCTGGATACTCCTGATTGCCGCTCTCTATCCGCTCTGTCGCTGGTATGGCCGGTTCAAGAGCCGGAGAAGCAGCCAGCTCTGGAGTTACCTCTAAGCACTGGGTATATCGCCGGAGTGCCACTGCAGCCGTGCCGCTTTGCTCGGGGAAAACGGCAGAGGATACGTCCGTGTCTCCGTCAGTCGGTAATGAAGGGCAATCAGGTAGTACTGGAATGCTTCTTCGGAGGGGCTCAGGCGTCGGCGGGGAGCAGGAACTTTTACTTTGTCCGGCTTGAAAGTGAAATCGTTCATCGTGCGGTACAGTGATGTATAGGAATCGTTGAAGGAAAAGGCAGCCGTGCAAAAGAAGGTAGGAATCCCAGGTTCCTTGGGATTCCTACCAGGATCAACAGAATGAACAGAGAAAAAAAGTACATAACAAAAGTCCGAAATCCCCCACGGACTTGCTCTCAGTTTTCGGACAATAACTACTAATTTTCGGACAAACTGCCGCGGATGTAGTCGGAGGGGGTAGTATCGAACAATTCTTTGAAACACTGTCCGAAGTAGGAAGGACTCTCAAAACCAATCATATAGGCGGTTTCCGAAACCGTGTGTCCGGATTTTAACAGGTCGGCGGCCTTGTGCAGACGGTAGGTACGGATGAATTCGCTGACCGTCATCCCGACCAGAGCGGACAGCTTGCGGTTGAGAGTCCGCGGACTCATCGAAACCATATCGGCCAGGGATTCTACCGACAGTTCCGAGTTGTCGAGCTGCGACTCGACCATCTTCTGCAGTTCACCGATGAAAGGATTCTTGGGTGATTCCGCTTTCTGCTGGGAGCGGCTCTCCAGAAACTGCCGCCGGTAAAAGTCCCGGAGAACTTCCTGATGGTGGAGGAGGTTGGCCACCCGCTGTTGAAGTTCCTGCTGGTCGAACGGTTTGGTCAGGTAGTCGTTCGCTCCTGTAGACAGGCCTTCCAGCTTGCTTTCCGGGGCGGTCCGGGCAGTCAGATAGATCACGGCAATGTGATTGGTCGCATGGGTTTCCTTAATAAGTTTCCCTAATTCAATGCCGTCCATCACCGGCATCGTCACGTCGCTGATGACCAGTTCCGGCAGTTCGCGCCGGCAAATTTCCCAACCCTCTTTTCCGTTTGCAGCCTTTAGCAGGTTATATTTCCCTTCCAGGCTACAGGCGATCAGCTCGCGGAGGTCCTCGTTGTCCTCCACGATCAGCACCAGCGGCCGATGGTTATCGAACGGAACCGACGGCCCGGTGGCTTCCGTCCGGACGGAAGCCACCTCGGGCAGATACGTCTGGTGCAGAGGGTAAGGAAGAAAGGACGACGCATTCTCACCGGGCGTCCGGACCGGCCACTCGACGGAAATGGTCGTTCCCCGGTCAATTTCGCTTTCGGCCCAAAGCCGTCCCTGCAGCAGATCGGTCAGTTCTCTGACCAGCGCCAGGCCGATGCCCGTTCCCTCCACGGAGCGGGCACGGGCGTCATTGACCTGATAAAACCGATTGAAGATGGACGAAAGTTTGTCGGCCGGAATACCGATCCCGCTGTCGGCCACCGTTAGACGCATCGTCAACTGCCCATCCGGACGGGAAGATACCGAACACAGCCCGATTTCGATCCACCCGCCGTCCGGCGTATATTTCAGGGCATTGGAGATCAGGTTGTAGGCGATCTTTTCAATTTTCTCGTCATCGAACAGCAGTTGCTCCGGGACGGATTCCGTCCGGTAGACCAGCTCGATGTGTTTACTTTCGGCCGCCAGACGGAAGTGATTGACCAGTTCGCCGATGAAATAGCTCAGGTCACCCTTCGACTCGGTCACTTTCATGCTGCCGGCTTCGAGCTTCGACAGATCGAGCAGCTGATTGATCAGATGGAGCAGCCGCCGGGCGTTCTGCTGGATGGTATTGAACGTCCTGCGGAGGTAAGCCGGCTCAACCGGCCCGCCGTTTCCGGTGATCCGGAGAATATGCTCCGCCGGGGAGATAATTAGCGTCAGGGGTGTACGGAACTCATGCGTGAGGTTGGAGAAGAAGCGGGATTTCATCTCGTCGACCTCCCGGCGTCGCTCGGCTTCCTGCTTTTTGATGGTCATCTCCTCGATGGTCAGGTTGGCGGTTTGCAATTCGGCCGTGAGGGCTTCCGACTGGGCAAAGGCCCTGGAAAACCGGATGGCCAGAAGCGTAGCCTGACATAACGTAAACAGAAGGATGGCAAAGGAAACCAAATGGTAAGTGCGGTGAATTCCCGCACCGACAAACATGTCGTGAAAGCCCGCCATCATCAGGATCAGCAGGCCGGTCAGATACCACCAGGCGCCTTCCACCTTCAACCGGATCGCGCGGACGGCGATCCAGAGAAAATAGGCAAATTGCAGGGCTACGATTACGTAGCTTGCCGGGTTGAAAGTCGTATAGTTCGCGGAGTCCAGAAAAACGGCCACCAGCACATTGAACAGGCCGTAGCCGGCGACCAGATTCCGCCCGGTACGGCTCACGATCGTCGGAAAAAGACAACTTAGATAAAGAATCAGGCAGATAAAGCCGGCCGAATAGCAGAAATGCAGGGCCGGTATGGTCTGAAGCCAGGTAGAATCCGGGAAAATCAGGTAAAAAAGGCTTTCAAGGTTCAGGCTTTCCCGGACGCCGGACACTAGGCAAAGAAGCCCGAAAAATAAGGGTGCCCGGTCCTTGCGCCGGAGGCTGAAGAGGATAAAATGGTAGATACCGATAATAAACAGACTACCGGCGATCATGGAAGAGTAGAAAATACCTCTTTCCCGGCGCCGGGTGATCACGATGGGATTGCCGATTTCAATCGATTTCCAGATACCGCCGTGGGGAAAGTTGTAGTTGGCGACGTGAAAGAGCAGAAAGACGTCCCGGTCCGGTGCAAAGAAGGAAACGACCTTCGCCGTCAGCGCCGTTTTCGTCGAAGGACCCGGGGCCGGATTTCCCGTCCGGGTCACCGGCCGGCCGTCGATGAACAACGTGTAGGCCATCCGGATATGGGGAAGGCGCAGGGCCCATACTTTCCCCGGCTCGGGCAGTCGTATTCGCAGGCCGTAGGTGCAGTGCCCGACATTACGCGGAAACAGCAGGGATGAACCGGCGTACCTTTTCCATGAACCCGGCACGGAAGTCCATTGCCTGCTCCGGACAACGGCGGCCGAATCAACAAAACCGTTCCACTGAAAAAACCATTCCCCATCCAAAGCAACCGGTTCGGCAGAGGAGTAAGCGTAAGCAGAGAGATCGATAACGCCCTGATGAGCCCGGAAGTCAGCGCTGTTCTGACTGAAACTCTCATATGTTTGGGCAAGTAAATATAAAACCAAAATAGAATAGCGAATACTATAAAGCGCAGCGGTATAAACTCTCATCATCGTGAAATGAACAGGGTTTGGATGGGTTTTCTTTAAGAATCGAGAAGAAACGTTGAGCAGCAAAGAGGCCCGATGGAAATGCCGGCCGACGGCATTTTAAAGATACCGTTCCGTACAAGACGGAAAATTTTACTTACTTTGTACGGCAAAAATCAGGCGCTGTCACCAAAATTTTCGGTAACTGTTTTTGCTGGAAAGTATATAATTGCTTGCACAAATCCAATCAGGACGCTGCTTTTATTTCATTTGCAAATCAATCATCCTTAAAGACACAATGAGTATCATTCAGACCATTCATGCCAGACAGATTCTGGATTCGAGGGGTAACCCGACCGTTGAAGTTGACGTTCGTACCGAAAACGGTTTTCTGGGACGGGCAGCCGTTCCGTCGGGTGCATCGACCGGCTCGCACGAAGCGGTTGAACTACGCGACGACGATCCGAAGCGCTACGTGGGCAAAGGCGTCCTGAAAGCGGTTCAGAACGTCAACGAGCTGGTTTTTCCGGAACTGGTGGGCCTTTCGGTTTTCGACCAGAGTATGATCGACCGGATCATGATCGATCTGGATGGTACGCCCAATAAAGGCCGTCTGGGTGCCAACGCCATCCTCGGCGTTTCCCTGGCCATTGCGAAAGCCGCAGCCCAGGAGGCCGGTCTGCCCCTGTACCGGTACGTCGGCGGGGTGAACGCCAATACGCTGCCCGTTCCGATGATGAACATCCTCAACGGCGGCAGCCATGCCGACAACTCCATCGACTTCCAGGAGTTCATGGTGATGCCGGTGGGCGCACCCACTTTCTCCGAGGCCCTGCGCTGGGGAACGGAAGTGTTCCACTCGCTGAAAAAAGTGCTGAAAAGCAAGGGCATGTCCACCAACGTCGGCGACGAAGGCGGTTTTGCTCCCAACATCCCGTCGAACGAGGAGGCCATCCAGATCATTCTGCAGGCCATCGAGAAAGCCGGCTACCGTCCGGGCCAGGATATCTACCTGGCGATGGATGCCGCCACCTCGGAGTTTTACGATTCGGAATCCGGTACGTATCACTTCAAAAAATCGACCGGCGATAAACTCAGCTCGTCCGAAATGGCCAACTACTGGAAGGAATGGGTCGAGAAATATCCGATCATTTCCATCGAAGACGGCATGGCCGAGGACGACTGGAAGGGCTGGAAAGAACACACCGACCTCATCGGCAAGAAAACCCAGCTCGTGGGCGACGACCTGTTCGTTACGAACGTAACCCGCCTGCAGCAGGGCATCGAACAGGGCATTGCCAACGCCGTTCTCGTGAAAGTGAACCAGATCGGTTCGCTCACGGAAACCATCAATACGGTCAATCTGGCGAAGCGCAACGCCTACAAAAATATTATGTCGCACCGCTCCGGTGAAACCGAAGACGCCACCATCGCCGACCTGGCCGTGGCGCTGAACACGGGCCAGATAAAAACCGGCTCCGCTTCCCGCTCCGACCGGATGGCGAAATACAACCAGCTGCTCCGCATCGAGGAGGAACTGGGCGAGATCGCTTATTTCCCGGGAATCAAGCTGTAGCTTTCAGGCCGGAACGCTGCTTCGCGAAGCAGCGTTCCGGCCTTTTTACCTTAAGAAAACCATGTTGAACAAGTTCATCCGACTCGCAAAGAATTTTTATGTGGCCACGGGCGTAGGGTTGCTGGTCTGGATGCTGTTTTTCGATACCAACGACATCATCTCCCAGGTCCGCAACTGGTGGAAACTCCAGGACCTGGAAACCCAGCGGATCTATTACCGCGAAGAAATTCAGAAAGTGGAGGCTCAGCAGAAGGAAATCCTGGGAAGCCCGCGCCTGCAGGAAAAATACGCCCGCGAAAACTACCTCATGCGCAAACCGACCGAGGACGTTTACGTGCTGGTGAATGAAAAAAACGAACCGATAGAAAAAGAATAAGCCGTTCCGGCCGGTGCAGGGATAGTATGATCAGTGTTCTGTTTGTCTGTTTGGGAAACATCTGCCGGTCACCCCTGGCGGAAGGGGTCTTTCGGCAACTGGTGAAAGACCAGGGCCTGGAGCAGCTGATCAGCTGCGACTCCGCCGGCACGTCCTCCTACCACCTCGGTGAACTGCCCGACCGACGAACCCGCGAGAATGCCCTTGAACACGGTCTGAAACTGACCCACCGCGGCCGCAAACTGTCCGGTGAAGACCTGTCGCAGTTCGATTACCTCGTGGCGATGGACGAAGCCAACTACGACGCCATCCAGTATTTCAGCCACCGGAGCATCGGCCTTTACAGCGAAGAAAATACCTTTCTGCTCCGCGAATTCGATCCCGACCCGCAGGACCCCGGCCAGGGCGGACTGAGCGTGCCGGACCCCTATTACGAAGACGCCGAATTCTTCGAGCAGGTCTATCAGATTATCTACCGCTGCTGCCGTAACTTCCTTCAGTATCTGGTTGAACAGCATCGGCTTCAGCCCCAGCCTGAAGGGCGGATCAGTCAAAATTGATCAATTATTTCCTTTAATTATACCGGCTTCCGAAACGCTTGTTACCGGTTTTAGCTATTTAAAGTAATTATTTCCCTCTTCTCGTATTTTCTTGCCGACCTTCCATTATTTTGGACTGCTTATTGCCTGTCCGATTAAGCGCATCATGCAGTAACATCAGCCTGCTTCAGATCCCTTTACATACCTTGTTCAAGTCATGAAAATTAAGAAAGCGGTGATTACTGCGGCCGCCCGCGGTGAACGCCTGTATCCGGTAGCCGATACCATCCAGAAGGCCATGCTCCCGGTGATCGACACCGACGGTTTGCACAAACCGGCCATTCAGATCATTGCCGAAGAAGCGTTTTCGAGCGGTATCGAAGAGCTTGGCGTGGTCTGCGCTCCCGGCGACGGAGACCGCTATATCCGGGCGTTTACGTCCCTGCGTGATAATCTGGTCAGTTCGTTCAAGGGCGTGGACTGGGCAAAGAAGGAAGCCGAAAAGATCGATCATCTACTGAGCCGGGTGCATTTTGCGGAGCAGCGCGAGCCGCTCGGCTACGGGCACGCCATCTATTGCGCCCGGGAGTTCGTCAATAACGAACCGTTCCTGCTCCTGCTGGGAGATTATCTGTACGTCTCCAATGTCGCTCAGAAACGCTGCGCGGCCCAGCTGCTCGAACTGGCCAACCAGGAAAACTGCTCGGTTTCGGCCGTTAATCCGACCATCGAGCACCAGATCAGCCGCTACGGAACCCTCACCGGTAAGCAGGTCGCCAATCGGAACGGCGTCTATCAGATTGAAAAAATCATCGAAAAACCGTCGCTCAGCGTGGCTGAACTGGAGCTGCAGACGCCGGGGTTGCGCGTCGGCTATTACCTCTGCTTCTTCGGGATGCACGTGTTCACCCCCGCCATTTTCGATATTCTTCAGAAATACATCGCGCAGGGCGGCACGAACATCATGCTGACGCCGGCCCTGCAGCAGCTGGCCGAAGCCGAAACCTACCTGGCTCTGGAAGTGAAAGGAAACCGCTATGACCTCAGCCGGCGGCATGGGCTGCTCCGTGCCCAGATTGCGCTCGGGCTGGCCGGTGAAGCGAACAGCGAAACCCTGACGACTATTGTGGAACTTCTGGCCGAAGCGAACAGCCGAACCGTCTGACCCATGAATGTTTTTATCGAGACCATTACCTCGGCTGAACCGGAAAAACGGGATCGGTCTTTTTACGATATAAGCCGGAAACTCTCTGCAAAGGAGTTGCTCGGTGCCCTGCGTGAACTGGATGACTTCCGAAAGTCGACGCCGAACCTGTACGACAAAGTCCGGGCCATTCTCTTTCTGTATGCCGGGTTTCGGTTTTTCCTGATGGAAGCGAAAGAAACCCCGCCCATCGGAAAAATACCCTATTCCGGCTTTGAGGATCTCCTTTCCCGCCGTTTCGAACACGCCATTTCGACCTTTCTTCACGAGCTGGACCAACAGGGCCCCCATGCGGCCCTCTTCAGCGCCCTGGCCGACAGCTACCACCACCTCTCGTTCCAGATCCTAGCCGATCAGGTCCGGAAGAGCGTTCGTTCCAGCAGGGGCAATCAGTGGATGTTCCGGGTCGGTCATCGCGAAGAACATCCCATCCGAATCCACCCCCGGCTCCTGAAACGACCGGCCGATTCGCTTTTCTATCCGATCCTGCACGAGCAGACCTCCGTCCGGATGGACCTGACCCACAGCGGCTGGTCGGATATTTTCTTTCTGGGCATGGACTACCCGGAAGGCGCGCGGGTGATCAACATCTCCATCGACCTGGGCGTGTTCGGCCGCGACAGGGACATCCGGCCCCCCCTGAACTGCTACGTGCGGGTCATTCCCGACCCGGTGCTGCGCCTGACGAGCATCGACCTCAACACCACCAAGGACATTCACGACCTGGCCGACCTGTTCAACTTCGGGAACGATTACCTGAGTCTGGTTAAAGCCGGCGTCATTGCTTCCGGCCTGATTCCCCCCTCGTTTGAAGGGACCAACCAGTCGCTGCCCGATATCCTGTCCCGCATCGTGGCGCCGGGTATGGGCATCGAACTGGTCACGAAAGTGAACGACATTCCGAAGGGGTCCCGCTTTGCCGTTTCGACCAACCTGCTCGGCTCCATCATCAGCCTGCTCATGCGGGCCACCGGCCAGACCCGAACGCTGGAAGGCGGTCTGGAGGAAAGCGAACGCCGGCTGGTGGCGTCGCGGGCCATCCTGGGCGAGTGGATCGGCGGCTCGGGCGGGGGCTGGCAGGACTCCGGTGGAGTCTGGCCCGGTATCAAAGCCATTCAGGGTACGTTCTCGCAGGAAGGCGACCCGGAGTTCGGTATCAGCCGCGGCACGCTGCTGCCGCGTCACCGCGTGCTGCAGGGAGAGGAAATCCATCCCGACGTCGACGAAAAGATCATGAACTCCCTGGTGCTGATGCACGGCGGGATGGCTTCCAACGTCGGCCCCATCCTGGAGATGGTGACGGAGAAGTACCTGCTCCGCGGGGAGAAGGAATGGGACGGCCGCCGGCAGACCAATCAGATTTTCAACAACATCCTGGAGGCCATTCGGGAAGGCGATATCAAAAAGCTGGGGGCCAATACCGCCCGAAACTGGGAATCTCCCATCAAAACCATTATTCCCTGGGCGTCGACCCATTTCACCGAGCAGATCATCGCCAAAGCCAAAAAGGCCTTCGGTCCGAATTATTACGGCTTTCTGATGCTCGGCGGGATGTCGGGCGGGGGCATGGGCATGTTTGTCAACCCCGACGGCTACGAGAGCCATAAGATGAAGGTGCTGGAGATCCTGCGGGAAACCAAGGAAGAACTCTCGGCCGCGCTGCCGTTTGCCATGGAGCCGGTGGTCTACAACTGGAGCATCAACCGGAAAGGAACCTGGGCCACCCTGCGCGAAGGCGCGGAGGCCCTGATGCCGGAGCAGTATTACGGCATTCATGTGTCGGAACTGGTGCGCCGGGACCCGGCTTCGATTTCCTACATCCGCCGGGCCGAAATCGACTTCTTTACGACCTACTGCGAACAGAACAACCTGGCCTACCCGCTGCTGCGGACCATCGTCAGCAACCTGTTCAAGGTATCGGACCCGGGCGCGCAGAGCAACCGCTCCGCCGAGGACGAGAAAGCCGACCGGATCAAGAAAGAGAACGGTTTCGATTATATCCAGCACGAAGAAATCCGGGAAGACCTCCAGAAAGGCCGGATCGGTCTGGCCCGAAACCGCCTGTCGGTCGATACGACGATCGAGGACGTACAGCCCGAGGACCTCGCCCGCCTGGAAGAACTCGCCGGCTCGGTCAAAACCGGTGAAGAGGCCATCCGGGGCGGCAAAGTGGCCGTGCTGAGCCTGGCCGCCGGGGTAGGCAGCCGCTGGACCAAGGGGGCCGGGGTGATCAAGGCGCTGAATCCGTTCGTGGAAATCGACGGCGTACACCGCAGCTTTCTGGAGATTCACCTGGCCAAGACCCGGCGGGTTTCGGAACAGTATGGCAGCCCGATTCCGCACCTCGTCGCGACGAGCTACCTGACCCACAAACCGATCCGGCAGGCGCTGGAAAAAACGAAAAACTTCGGTTTTGCCGGGCCGACCTACCTGTCGCCGGGCCGCTCCATCGGGCAGCGGTTCGTACCGATGGAGCGCGACCTTCGCTTCATGTGGGAGGAAATGCCGCAGGAAACACTCGACGAAAACAAGCAGAAGGTCCGGGATGCCGTCCGGCAGACGCTGATCGGCTGGGCCAAGTCGAAAGGCGAGGGGTCCGATTACGTCGATAACATTGCTTCCCAGCGGTTTTCGCCCCTCGGCCACTGGTATGAGGTGTCGAACCTGCTGCGCAACGGGACGCTGGCCCGGCTGCTGGCCGAACGCCCCCAGGTCGAGACGATCATGCTGCACAACATCGATACGCTGGGTGCCGACGTGGACCCCGCCGTGCTGGGCTATCACCTGGCGTCGGGCCATATGCTTACCTTCGAGGTGGTTCCCCGCCGGATCGAAGACCGGGGGGGTGGGCTGGCCCGCGTCAACGGCCATGTCCGGCTGCTGGAAGGGCTGGCGCAGCCCCGGGAGGAGGACGAGCTGAACCTGAGCTATTACAACACCATGACCACCTGGATTCAGGTGGATCCGCTGCTGGCCCTGTTCGGGCTGACCCGGCAGGACCTTCAGGACGGCGACGATGCCCTGCTGGCGAAAGCCGTCCGGAGCGTGGCCCACCGCATCCCGACCTACGTGACGCTGAAAGACGTCAAATACCGATGGGGACACGGTCAGGAGGATATTTACCCGGTGGCTCAGATCGAAAAGCTCTGGAGCGATATGTCGGCGCTGTCCGACGTTTCGTGCGGCTACGTGGCCGTGCCCCGAACCCGCGGGCAGCAGATGAAGGACCCGGCCCAGCTCGATGCCTGGGTGACCGACGGCAGTCGGGATCATGTCACTTCCCTGTGCCGGTTCGACTGATGGAGCGTCCCAGACCGGTTTTCCGGCGCTGATGCGCGTATTTAATCGGAATATAATATCCGGGAGGGAGGCAAACTTTCCGCGACTGGTCTATCTTTGCGGCTGATTCGATCAAGGGTTTGATCGCTAACCTGTTGTGGTAGTTTTGCATTATGAACAAGAAAGTCATCCTGATGATTCTGGACGGCTGGGGCATCGCCAGCAAGAAGGAAGTGTCGGCCATCGATGCCGCCGACACCCCCTTTGTCGACTCGTTATATCCTAAATATCCTCATAGCCATCTGTTGGCTTCGGGGCTGTCGGTAGGTTTGCCGGAGGGGCAGATGGGAAACTCGGAAGTCGGCCACATGAACCTCGGTGCCGGCCGGATCGTCTATCAGGACCTGGTCAAGATCAACAAGGCGGTGGCCGAACAGACGCTGGACAACGAGCCGGCCCTGGTCGATGCGCTGAATTACGCCAAAGTACAAGGAAAGAAGGTACACTTCATCGGGCTGGTTTCCGACGGAGGTGTTCACTCGCACATCAATCACCTGAAAGCACTCTGTTCGATTGCCCATAACCGGGGCCTGACCGACGTATTCGTTCATGCCTTCACTGACGGACGGGATACCGACCCCAAAAGCGGCTACGGCTATCTCGAAGAACTGGAGCAGCACATGAACGCCACCGGCGGCCGGATTGCCACCGTGGTCGGGCGGTATTATGCCATGGACCGGGACAACCGCTGGGAGCGCGTCAAACTGGCCTACGATGCCATGGTGAAAGGCGTCGGCAGCCAACAGACTTCGCCCGAAAACCTGCTTCAGGCCGTTCAGGAATCCTATGACGCCGGAGTGACGGATGAATTTATCAAGCCGATCATCGTGACGCAGCCCGACGGCAGCCCGGTGGCGACCATTCAGGACGGCGACGTCGTGCTGTGTTTCAACTTCCGCACCGACCGGGGCCGGGAAATTACCCTGGCGCTCACTCAGCGCGACTTTCCCGACCAGGATATGAAGAAGCTGAACCTGTATTACGTCACGATGACGAATTACGACAGCGACTTCGTGGGCGTCAAGATCATATACGACAAGGACAACCTGAGCAATACGCTCGGTGAGGTCGTGTCGAAAGCCGGCCGGAAGCAGATCCGGATTGCGGAGACGGAGAAATACCCGCACGTGACGTTCTTCTTTTCGGGTGGCCGCGAGGAGGTGTTCCAGGGTGAAAAGCGACTTCTGTGCCCGTCGCCGAAAGTGGCTACGTATGATCTGAAGCCGGAAATGAGCGCCTTCGACATCCGCGACGCCATCCTTCCGGAGCTGGAACGTGAGGAAGTCGATTTCGTGTGTCTGAATTTTGCCAATACCGATATGGTGGGTCACACGGGCGTATTCGAAGCCGCCGTGAAAGCCGCCGAGGCCGTCGATCAGTGTACGCAGGCCGTCGTCACGACCGCCCTGCAGCATGGATATTCGACCATCATCATCGCCGACCACGGCAATGCCGACTATATGATCAACGAGGACGGTACGCCCAATACCGCCCACACCACCAACCCGGTGCCCTGCATTCTGGTGGACAGCGAGTATCATCCGAAGCTGAACAACGGGGTTCTGGCCGACATTGCCCCGACGATTCTGCAACTGATGGGCATTCCGCAGCCCGACGAAATGAAAGGCCGCAGCCTGATCGTTTCCTGAGTCGGCCGCAGCGTTGCAGGTGGGTTTCCGTTTGCGAACTGCCTGCAGCGCTGCGCAACTTTTCGGCCCGCGATGGTGTTCGCAGACAAAGGGCCTCGCATCACGCACCCCTGACGGATTCGGACAGGGGCTTTTTTATCGCTATGAAATTTTTGTACGGAATTACCTTCGTTCTGCTGCTGGCCGGCTGTAACAACCCCGCAAAAGAAGCGCCCGTCGGCACTTATTACGACCTGAAATCCTACGTTGAGCAGCAGATCGGTCAGCTCGACCGGCAGAAACCGGCCGTCGTCAAGCAGGTGGGCTTCGGCAGCCAGCGCGAGCGCCAGACGGTGAAAGATATCAACTGGAGCCGGGAACTGGATTTGTTCCTTCAGGCCGACATCAACAAGCAGGCTTATCAGGCAAGCTACCAGAAAACCCGCCCGGATTCCCTGACGTACGAATACCGCCTGAAGCCCGGTGAACACCTGACCGTCCGGTATCTGCGCGTCCAGGTGGACCCGGCCAGCCGGAAGCCCCGGCGCATCGACGCCACGCTGAATACCAAAAACTCGCTGTATGAATCGGAGCGGAAAGTATGGCTGGAAACCCGGGGAGGCACCGTCAAGCGGTATCACATGGAAGGATTCCAGCAGCTGGCCTGGTTAGAGAAAAAGCAGTTTGTCGTCGACGGTGAGGTACAGTAATCGCCGGTGTCAATAGTCACCGCCGGCACCGCCCCCGCCGAAACTACCGCCCCCGAAACCGCCGAAGCCTCCGCCACCGCCACCCCCTCCCCAGTTGCCGGAGGAGCCGCCCCAACCTGAAAAGGTGGTCGGCGGGAAGGGTAAGGGGAAAAAGCCGCCCCCCCGGTTGCGATTTCGATTTCCACCGCCCCGGTTCCGGCCGATCCAGATCAGGAGCAGAATCCCCAGAAAGATAATCAGTATGAAACCCAGCCCGGACCCGCCATCCTCCTCCGAACCCTCGGCCTGGTACTCTCCGCTGGCCCGGCGGATGATCTCCGTGGTGGCTTCATCCAGCCCCGCATACCACTCCTGATTTTTAAATCGCGGGATGATGATCTGGCTGACGATCCGTTTGGCGATGGCATCGGGAATTGCACCTTCCAGCCCGTAACCGGTCGCAATAAAGACTTTGCGGGTGTCGGTGGCCCAGGTCAGTACGAGGCCGTTGTTTTTCCCCTCCTGCCCGACGCCCCATTTCCGCCCGACCTGAAAGCTGAAGTCCCCGATCGGATAGGGATCGGTGGTGCGGACGATCAGAACGACGATCTGGGTCGAGGTCGAGTCGTTGTATCGGCGCAGCTTCTGCTCCAGTTGCTCCCGTTCCCCGGCGCTCAGAATGCCGGTGTAGTCATTGACCAGACGCGGGGGATTGGGCCTGTCAGGAATGCCCTGATCCTGCCCGAACGCCCACAACGAGGTCAGAACCAGCAGCAAAGCCGCAAGGACACGGACGGGTGGAGCAAAGCGAAATAAGACGAAGCGTAGGTTCATTTAATGTGAAATTTCGTCGGAAAGCTCGTTGGTGTCGTCGGTCAGGCGGGGAAAATACTGCCGCAGTTGCCGGCCGGCCCGTTCGATTCCCTGACAGAAACCTTCCGTAAACCGCCCGTTGCGGAAATGATCCCGCATGATTTCCTTCGTCGACTCCCAGAAGTTTTCCGGTACGGCCTTATCGATTCCCTCATCGCCCAGAACGGCGAATTTCCGGTCTTCGGTAGCCAGGTAAAAAAGCACTCCGCTCCGCTGGGCGGTTTTATCCATCTCAAGCTGGTGAAAGACCTGCACCGCGCGGTCGAGCACTTCGGGCGTCGGGCAGTGCGGCTCGATATGCACCCGAATCTCCCCCGACGTTTCCAGCTCCGCCGACCGGATCGCCTGGATGATCTGCTGCTGCTGCTCAGGGGTGAAGAGTTGGATGGAGGACATGGGTAGTTTAGGCGTTAAGGATTTTAGGGGTTAGGGAGTTGGAGAGGTCTGTCATCCCGAGGAATGAGGGATCTGGTGCTTCGGCGCTCAGGGCAGCCGGTCATTCAGCGGCAGGATCCCTCCTGCGTCGGGATGACAGACCGTGGAATGGCAAACCAAACCGCTGGGATGACAGGGCCGGAATGACCACACCTCAACCCCCAAACCCCCCAACTCTTTTACTCCTCGATTTAGAACTGAACCGATGGTGCCTGCTGGGCGGCCTGGGATGCTTCGAAAAGGCCCCGGCGGCTGAAGCCGAATACACCGGCAAAAATATTGTTGGGGAAGGATCGCACCGAACGGTTGTATTCCGTGGCAGCCCCGTTGAAATCATTTCGGGACACGGCGATGCGGTTTTCGGTGCCTTCCAGCTGGGCCTGTAATTCCTTGAAGTTCTCAGTGGCCCGGAGCTGCGGATAATTTTCGGCCACGGCCAGCAGTCGTGACAGGGCACCACCCAATTGATCCTGAGCCTGCTGGAAGCGCTGGAGATTCTCCGGCGTCAGCTGGTCGGCATTCAGGTTGATTCCCGTAGCGCTTGCGCGGGCTTTAATGACGGATTCGAGGGTGCTCTTTTCAAAATTGGCGGCTCCTTTGACCGTGTTGACCAGGTTGGGAATCAGGTCGGCCCGACGCTGATATTGGGTTTGAACGTTGCTCCAGGCCCGGTCTACCTGAGTGTCCTTGTCGACCAGCCCGTTGTAGGAACTGCAGCCGTAGAAACCCAGAATCAGAGCCAGCACGATCACGATAATAAGACCTCTTGACATGGTAGTTAGCAGGTTAATTGTTGGACCCAAAGTTGGGTAAAACTAAAGGTTTAACGTTAAAATTTACACTATCGGATACTTTCGGCCTTAATCCACTTGTCGGGGTTGATGATCGGAAGCGGATAATCACTTCCCAGCCGGACGCCATACCGATTCTGCTCCTCCGGACTAAGCTGCCAGACGGTATGCACCTTTTCAGGCGGAACCCCGGCCAGTTCCGGAAGCCAGTGTCTGACGTACACGGCCTGCTCGTCATAGTGCAACGCCTGCGAGTACACGTTGAAATACCGGTTGCCGCGGGGGTCGTTGCCGACACCGGCCACGTAGTTCCAGTTGCCCCAGTTGCTGCACACGTCATAGTCGGTGAGCATGCTCTCGAACCAGGCGGCTCCCCAGATCCAGTTGATGCCGAGGTCCCGGACCAGAAAGCTCGCGACGTTCTGCCGGCCCCGGTTCGACATGTACCCGGTTCGCAGCAATTCCCGCATGTTGGCATCGACGAACGGAATGCCGGTCTGACCCAGTTTCCAGCGCTCGAACACCTCCGGGTCTTCGCGGTAGGTATAACTCAGATCGTGCCTGATGCCGCTCGGCTTGAAAATCCGGGTCCCGAACTTAAGAGCGACGAACCGAAAGAAATCCCGCCATAATAACTCGAAAATCAGCCAATAAGTTGACTCGTTGGCGACCCGCTCGCGTTCATACCGCTTCACTTCTTCGTAAATCTTCCGGGGTGACAGGCAGCCTGCCGACAGCCAGGCCGAAAATTTTGAAGAATAATCCGGCCCGATCATCTGGTTGCGGGTCTCTTTATACGTTTTCGGCAAATCCCGGTTCCAGACATAGGCTTCCAGATGCCGGAGCGCAGCGGTTTCTCCGCCCAGCTGCCGGATGGCCGCCCGCTCATCCGACTCCGGCATTTCATGGAAACCCAGTTCCGGAAGCGTCGGCAGGGTTCCGGTTTCGAGGCCCTCGGGCAGCCGGATGCGCGCCGGTTCGGGAAACGTGGGCCGGACCGACACCTTGTTTTCCACCTGATTCCGGAAGGGCGTGAACTGATCGGGTAGTTTGAACAGGTTGAACGGCAGGTCCCGGACGTGGTATAGCGACGCCATCCAGAACAGCTCCATGTCGATGTTGTAGGTTTTCAGCCGCTTGCTGATACCGGCTTCGATTTCCGTTTCCTCCTGGGTGACCTCCTTACTCGTATAGAGGGCCTCCACCTCGTAATCCCGGGCCAGTTCCAGCAGGATGGGTTCGGGGTCGCCGATCCGGATGAGCAGGTCACCGCCCAGCGCCCGGAGCCGGCCTTGCAGGTCGGCGACGGCTTCGAGCAGGAACCGGGCGCGGAACGGTCCTGTTTTACGGAAACCGAAGCGCGGAATGGTGGCGAAAAGCCGCGGGTCGAAACAATAGACGGGAATAACCTCCTCGGCATTTTCGGTCGCTTTCAGGAAGCCTTCGTTATCGTGAAGACGCAGGTCGTTCCGGTACCAATAGAGGATACGTTTCATGGGCGAGCTATGATTACCCTGATTAAATGCTTAATTAGAACCTTTTGTTTGGATTAATCAACTATACAACCCGAGATGAATTTATCACTGACCGGAAAAACGGCCGTCGTCTGCGGAAGCACGCAGGGCATCGGCCGGGCCGCGGCCGTCGAACTGGCGCTGCTGGGAGCAAACGTAACGCTGCTGGCCCGAAATGAGGAAAAGCTGAAAGAGGTGGCCGGGCAGCTCGACACCGCCCAGGGCCAGAAGCACCAATACCGGGTGGCCGATTTCACCCGGCCGGAGGAAGTCAAAGCCGCCGTCGAAAGCTACCTGAAGGAGTTTCCGGAGGTTCATATTCTGGTCAACAACACCGGCGGACCGCCTTCCGGCCCGCTGATCGACGCCCGGCCGGAGGAGTTCCTCAACACCTTCGCGGCCCACCTGATCAATAATCAACTGCTGGTCCAGGCCGTGGTTCCGTCGATGAAGCGGCTCGGCTACGGACGTATCGTCAACATCATCTCCACTTCCGTTAAGCAGCCGATTACCGGCCTGGGCGTTTCCAATACCATCCGGGGTGCGGTGGCGCAGTGGGCCAAGACCCTGTCGCTGGAAATGGCGCGGTTCGGGATCACGGTCAACAACGTGCTGCCGGGGACGACGCGCACGGCCCGCCTTCAGACGGTTCTGGACCTGCGCATGAAGAAGGAGGGTATTTCGGCGGAGGAAGCGGAGCAGAGGATGCTCAGGGAGATTCCGGCCGGGCGGTTTGCCGAACCGGAGGAGGTAGCGGCCGCCGTGGCCTTTCTGTGTACGCCGGCCGCTGCGGCCATCAACGGCATCAACGTGCCGGTCGACGGCGGCAAAACCGGCTCGCTGTAAAAGAAAAGGGGCGGTGTTACGACACCCGGTGTTCGCCACCCGGTGTTACGCCACTGCCCCTTCCTTCAGTTTTTCGGCATTCTCCGCAATCCGGAGCTGCTCGATAAATTCGTCGATATTGCCGTCCATCACCGCCGGGAGGTTATAGATCGTCAGGCCGATGCGGTGGTCCGTCACGCGGCTCTGCGGATAGTTATAGGTCCGGATCTTATCGGAACGGTCACCGGTGCCGACCATGGATTTCCGCTGGGAGGAGATGGCGTCGTTGTGTTTCTGAAGCTCGATCTCGTACAGCCGTGAACGCAGCACCGTCAGGGCTTTGTCGAAGTTCTTCAACTGCGAACGTTCGTCCTGACACTGCACCACCAGGCCGGTCGGGATGTGAGTGAGACGAACGGCCGAGTAGGTGGTGTTGACCGACTGACCGCCCGCGCCGGACGAACAGAACGTATCTTTCCGGACGTCGTTCATGTTGATCTCCACGTCGACTTCTTCGGCCTCCGGCAGCACCGCCACACTGGCCGCCGAGGTGTGAATCCGTCCCTGAGACTCGGTGGCCGGAACGCGCTGAACCCGGTGGACGCCGGACTCGAACTTGAGTTTACCGTAAACGTCTTCTCCTTCCACCTGGCAGATGATTTCCTTGAATCCGCCGGAAGAGCCTTCGGTATAGTCCATGAGGGACATCCGCCAGCCCATGCGGTCACAGAAGCGCTGATACATCCGGAACATGTCACCGGCAAAGATGGAGGCTTCGTCGCCCCCGGTTCCGGCCCGGATTTCCAGAATCACGTTCTTGCTGTCGTTGGGGTCCCGCGGAATCAGCATCTCCTTCAGCGCTTCTTCCAGGGGTTCCCGCTGCGGAACCAGTTCATCGAGTTCGGCCTTCGCCAGTTCGCGCAGGTCCTCGTCTTTTTCGTTGGCGAGCAGGTCCTTCGCCCCATCAATGTCCTGCAACAGTTTCTTATAGAGACGATACTGTCTGACGATCTTGTCGAGGTCCTTGTATTCCTTGCTCAGTTTCATGAACTTCTTCTGATCCGAAACGATCTCCGGCATCATGATCTGCTGGGCAACCTCGTCAAACCGCTCCTTGATGGCTTCTAATTGGTTGATCATAATCTTCTCCTGGGAGGAGTGAAACGATTACTGCTACGCTCTCGCCGGCTTTTCACTCCTGATTTTAAGGTATGGATTCACCGACTGCTGACTATCCCGGCCTGTCGACGGGAAGTTTCACCGGAAACCGGTCCGCCGGTGCGGCATTCAGGCAAAGGTAAGAAAATTCGGTCAGTCGGTCGTTCCGTCGTACTTTTGTCAACGAAACGGAAATACAAATCATTGTTTATTTAGATGACAAGAATTGGCGTTACTAAGTTCCTGACTATGAATCGTTCCTTTCGCCTTTTTATGCTGCTGCTGCCGGCTTTTTCCGCCTGCAATTCGGATCGCGTTCAGAACACCCGGGAACTGGCTCTGGAGATGAACGACCGTAAAATTAAACGCGTGACGGATGCCCAGCTGGTGTCGACGGCCGATGAGTGGGGCAAGGCGCTGGTAATCACCGCCCGGAAAAGTCTGACGAACGAACTGGCTAAAACACCGGGCGGCCCCGCTACGCCCCTCTGCCGGCTGGAAGGCCTGCCGGTTATTCAGAAACTGGAGAAACAGTATGCCGTGTCGATCGACCTGCTGAGCACGGAGGAAATGAAAAATCCGGCCCTGAATCCCAAGGAGCGCGAACTGCTCGACGCCTACCGGTACAATGCCGAACGGAAACTGGAGCAGAGCGACAACGTCCAGAAGATTGCCGACACGCTTTTCGTCTACAACGCGCCGGTACCGACCGATGACCCTATCTGCCGGACCTGTGCCGACAGTGCCGCCCTGCCGCTGGTGATCTGGCGGGTCGTGTTTAACAAACGGGAGATCATCCGGCGCATCAACCCACGTAAACTCAGATAAAAAGCCGCGGAATAGCACGGAAACCTGAATTTATTGCACGGAAAGGAAGAGAGAATTCGTACATTTAGCGCTGACTGCATACGCCCCTTAACCAGTTTCTTTTCGTCTATGGATCATCCAAACAACAAACCGAACTCCCCGGTGAGCCGGCGGGGATTCGTCAAAGGCGCTTCGCTCGCGCTGGCCGGTATCACCATCGTCCCCCGGCACGTGCTGGGCGGGAAAGGCTTCATCGCACCTTCCGATAAACTTAACGTGGCCGGCATCGGCATCGGCGGAATGGGTAAAAGCAACCTGAACGCCCTCGCTCCGACCGAAAACATCGTGGCCCTCTGCGACATCGATGAGAAATATGCGGCCCCGGTGTTTGAAAAATATCCTAACGCCAAGCGGTATAAAGATTACCGCAAAATGCTCGAAGCCCAGAAGGATATCGACGGCGTCGTGATTGCCACCCCCGACCACCTCCACGCCATCCAGGCGTCGACGGCCATGAAACTCGGCAAGCACGTCTACGTACAGAAACCGCTGACGGTGTCGGTCTGGGAATCCCGCGAACTGGCCCGGCTGGCGAAAGAAAATCCGAAAATCGTCACCCAGATGGGCAACCAGGGCCACTCCTCGGACGACGCCCGTTCTCTTAACGAATGGATCGCCGACGGCGCCATCGGCAAGGTGACGGAGGTGCACGTCTGGACCAACCGTCCCATCTGGCCCCAGGGGATTCCGGCCCCGACCGAAGCCGTCGAAGTGCCCTCGACGCTCGACTGGGATCTCTTCCTCGGACCGGCTCCCTACCGGCCCTACCACCCGGCCTACACCCCGTTCAAATGGCGCGGCTGGGTCGACTACGGGGCCGGGGCGCTGGGCGATATGGGCGCCCACCTGGTCGATCACCCCTACTGGGCGCTGGGCCTGAACCCGCCGATCAGCGTGGAAGCCTCCTCGACGCCGTTCAACAAACAAAGCTACCCGATGGCGTCGATGGTGACCTATGAGTTCGCCACGAAGGACAAGAAACATCCTGTCCTGAAAATGACCTGGTACGACGGCGGTATTCTGCCGCCCAAACCCCTGGAACTCGGCAACGAATCCGTCGACAAAGGCGGGGGCGTGCTGTACATCGGAACGAAAGGCAAGCTGATGCACGAAACCTACGGCCGTAACCCGCGCCTGCTGCCGAAGGAAAAGATGGAAGCCTATAAAAAACCGGCGCAGACCTATCCGCGCGTCGGCATGAGTCATGAGCGCAACTGGGCCGAAGCCTGCAAGGGCAACGGCAAGGCCACCAGCCCCTTCGAGTATGCCGGGCCGCTCTGCGAAACCATGCTGCTGGGCATCGTCGCTCTGTACAGGCAGGGAACGAAGCTCAACTGGGATACGCAGAATATGCAGTTTACGAACGCTCCCGAATTGAACCCGTACCTCAAACGCGAATACCGGCAGGGCTGGGTCATCTGATGAAAAAAGCGTTTTTACTCACCGTAACCTTTCTATCCGGTCTGGTTTCCGGCATGGCCCAGACCCCGAACACGCTGACGGCACAGGAACGCAGGGAAGGCTGGAAGCTCCTTTTCAACGGAAAAGATACCGCCGGCTGGCATACCTATGGTAAGCAGGGCATCGGGTCGGCCTGGCGCATCGAAGACGGCGCGCTCAAACTCGACGTGCCGGTGCGGGCCGGAAACAAAGCCAAAAACGGGGGCGACATCGTCACGGATGCGGCCTTCAAAGGCGACTTCGAGTTCAAAGCCGACTGGAAGGTTTCCCGGCTGGCCAACAGCGGTATCTTCTTTTTCGTGACCGAAGCGCCGGCCTACAAGGAGCCGTACCATACCGGTCTGGAACTTCAGGTGCTGGACAATGCGATCTATGAGGGTGCCCCGGAGAACAAACACCGGGCCGGCGATTTCTTCAGCGTCTCCAATGCCCGCATTCGGGAGCCGTCGCCCGTTGGGGAGTGGAACCAGGTGCATTTCATTCTCAAAGGCCGGACGCTCTCCGTCTACATGAACGGCTATCTGATTCAGGAGCATAACCTCGACAGCGCCGACTGGAAACAGCGGATCGCGGCCAGCAACCTGAAAGCGGCCCCGATCAGCACGGGACAACTGGCCGGCCGCATCGGGTTGCAGGATTGGGGCAGCACGGTCTGGTACCGCAACATCAAGTTCCGGCAGCTCTGAGAATCAGGCTTCCCGGCGGACGGCCACGGCTTCGATCTCGATCAGAAAGCCATAGTGCAGTTCTTTGGTCGGGACCACCGCCCGGGCGGGTTTGTGGTCTCCGAAAAAATCGGCGTAGACGGCATTGACCCGGTCCCAGAGGGAGATGTCGGCAATGTACACGGTGGTCTTCAGGATGTGCGACAGATCGCTGCCGGCGGCTTCGGCGATGGCCCGCACGTTTTCCAGCACCTGCCGGGTCTGAGCCTCGATGGGGCCGGTCAGATTCTCCTTCGTGACCGGATGAATCGGCAACTGGCCCGAAATGAAGACCAGGTCCTTCCAGACGGTGGCCTGCGCATAATGCCCGGCAGGCAGCGGGGCGTCAGGGGTTTCGACAGACTCGATCATGAATGCGCAAGGGTAGGGTTCAGCACTTCGTCGGCCCACCCGATCAGTCGGCGGGCGGTTTGGGCCGGATCGTCGGCGGCCAGTTCGAGGGGGAATACGGTTTCCTTTTTTCGCTGGGAAAGGCCGTGCAGATAAGCTTTGTCGTAATACGCGAGGGTCAGGTCGGCGACGGCCGCGTAATCCTTTCGGGCCAGCGCATCGAGGGCGTCCCGATAGGCTTTCCCGCCCAGCCGCCTTTCGATTCGTCGGGTGGCCTCTTCCAGCAGTCCATGGTCCGTGCGGCCGTACTCTCCAACCAGCCGTTCGATCCGGGCGGCTTTCGGAAGGTCGAGAAAAGCCACGGGGGCGGTTTGCATCTGGAGCCAGAGCGCGTGCGGAATAAAGCAGGCGCCGATGCTTTTGCTTTCATCCTCCAGCCAGATCCGGCGGGCGGGGTCCAGCTTTCGCCACTCCTGAAACACCAGATTTTCAAACTGTTCGGTGGAAGGCTGCGGAGGCAGACCGATGGCCCCGTAGGAGGAGCCTTTGTGGTTAGCCAGGGCTTCCAGATCGATCACCTGCTCGCCCGAAGCCGCCAGCTGTTTCAGAATGTCGGTTTTTCCGCTGCCGGTTTTTCCGCCCAGAACGATCAGCTTCCGCGGTTCGGCGAAGCTGTCCAGCACGGTAGTACGGTAGGCTTTGTAACCGCCGGCGAGCGTCGAAACGGTCAGGCCGGCGGTGTTCAGCAGCCAGGCAAAACTGCCGCTGCGCATCCCGCCCCGCCAGCAATGCACCAGCACCTCTTTCCCTTTCGGGTTCAGTTTGCGGGATTGCCGCACAAACGCGGAAAGCTTCGGCCCGACCAGCTCCAGACCCAGCAGCACGGCCGAGTCTTTGCCGGCCTGCTTGTATTTGGTGCCGACCAGGGCCCGCTCGGTATTGTCAAATAGCGGAATGTTGACGGCCCCCGGAATATGGGCATGATCGAACTCCCCCGGCGACCGAACGTCGATCACCGGCATTCGCTGCGCTCTCTCTAAAAACTCCTCGACCGACAATGGCTCGACCATCATTTATTGCTTATTCACGATTCGAATCCAATTCCCGAAGATACAACTGAATCGTGTTTTCCAGACCGAAATACAGGGCATCCGAGATCAGGGCGTGGCCGATCGAGACTTCCAGCAGATTGGGGATGTTGCGCTGAAAATACTGCAGGTTCTCCAGACTCAGGTCGTGTCCGGCGTTGAGGCCCAGTCCCAGTTCGCCGGCCAGGTTGGCGGCCTGGATGTAGGGAGCAATGGCGGCCTCGCGGTTGGCGGCATAATGGGCTGCATACGGTTCGGTATACAGTTCGATGCGGTCGGTGCCGACCTCTTTGGCCCCCTCGACCATCCTCAGGTCCGGATCGACGAAAATCGACACCCGGATGCCCAGATCCCTGAAGCGGGAAACCAGGTGCCGGAGGTATTCGCGGTGCGAGACGGTATCCCACCCGGCGTTGGACGTGACCGCATCGACCGCATCGGGAACGAGCGTCACCTGCTCCGGCCGGACGCGGGTCACCAGCTTGATGAACCGGTCGTCGGGGTTACCTTCGATGTTGAATTCCGTCGTCACGACTTCCTTCAGGTCCAGCACGTCCTGATACCGGATGTGCCGCTCATCGGGACGGGGGTGAACCGTAATGCCCTGGGCGCCGAAGCGTTCGCAGTCCAGCGCGACCTTCACCACATTGGGATTATTACCGCCCCGCGAATTTCGAAGCGTGGCAATTTTGTTGATATTGACACTAAGACGGGTCATCGGATGGGATTGAATGGTTGAATGATTGAAAGGAGGCCGGTTTTGTTTGTAACTTTGGCGACGTTTCAATGGTTCCGAAGCGAAGTTACTCTAAACGTACCACATTAAACCTACAGCAAGGCATGTCGCTGAAGCAACAAATCGATACCGATATCAAGGAAGCCATGAAGGCTAAGGAGCAGGACCGCCTGCGGGCGCTGCGGGCCATCAAGTCGCTGATCCTGCTGGAAGAAACCAAAGACGGCGCGGCCGGCGGAGACCTGAAACCGGAAGACGAACTGAAGCTCCTGACCAAAGCCGTCAAGCAGCGGAAAGATTCGGCGGACATTTACCGCGCCCAGAGCCGGGAGGACCTTCTCCAGGCCGAACTCGCCGAGATCGCCGTCATCGAAAAATACCTGCCGCAGCAGCTCTCCGAAGAGGAACTGCAAACCCGCATCCGGGAGATCATCGCCCGCGTCGGAGCCTCGGGACCGTCGGATATGGGCAAGGTGATGGGCGTCGCCACCAAAGAACTGGCCGGACAGGCCGAAGGAAAAACGATCTCCACGGTGGTCAAGAGCCTGCTGAGTTGAAAACCCTCGATATCCTCATCCTCATTCCACTGCTCTGGGGGGCGTACAACGGCTACCGTAAAGGCCTCCTTGTGGAGATCGTAGCCGTGATCGCCTTTATCGTGGCCATGATCGTGGGGTTCAAGTTTCTGGGGTTCGGCATCGACCTGCTGGCCCCATACATCAGTATGGAAATGGCCCGGCGGCTGCTGCCGTGGCTGGGCTTCTCCATCATCTTTTTTCCGACCGTCTTTCTAATCAACCAGATCGGCTTTTCCCTGCGCCGGTCGCTGAAATACACGATTCTGGGCACCTTCGACAGTGTAGCCGGTGCCCTGGTCGGAATTTTTACCTGGATTTTCGGAATTAGTGTAATGCTCTGGTTGTTAACCTGGATGGGGATACGGATGCCCCCCAAACACACCCAGGAAACATACCTGTATCCGATCGTCGTGCCGGTGGCTCCCAAAGTGATGGATGTTACCTCGGCCTGGATACCGGTCGGTACGAACTGGATCCGAAAACGGAAAGAAGAATTATCACACAGAAAGTCCGGCGATGTGATCGCGATACCGGCGCTGAAGGAAGGAAAAAAGGGATGATTGCTACGAAGCAGGACATACGGAAACTCAATACCGAACAATTAAAAACGTGGCTCGGCCGGCACGGCGAACCCGGTTTTCGGGCCAAACAGATTCAGGAATGGCTTTGGAAGCACTCCGTGCGGTCGTTCGACGACATGACCAACCTGTCGCTGAAGACGCGGCAGCTGCTGGCCGAACATTTCGAAATCCGGACGCTGTCGGTGTCCCGGCAGCAGCAAAGTTCGGACGGTACCATTAAATCGTCGTTCCGTCTCTACGACGGCAACCTGGTCGAAGGGGTGCTGATTCCGGCCCTCCGCCAGGCGGACGACGACCGGATGACGGCCTGTATCTCGTCACAAGTAGGCTGCTCGCTGACCTGCAAATTCTGCGCGACGGGGTACATGGACCGAAAACGCAACCTGGAAGCCTTCGAGATGGTCGATCAGGTCGTCTCCATCGACCGGCAGGCCCGCGAAACCTACGGCACCGGCCTGACCAACATCGTCTATATGGGTATGGGCGAACCCTTGCTCAACTACGCCAACATGCTCGAATCGGTCGAACACATTACCTCGCCCGACGGCCTGGGTATGGCGGCCCGACGAATTACGGTCTCGACCGCCGGCATCGCCAGGATGATCAAAAAGCTGGGCGACGATCAGGTGAAATTCAACCTGGCGCTCTCGCTGCACGCGGCCAACGACGTGAAGCGCAACCAGATCATGCCGATTAACGAGAGCAACTCGCTGCCCGCCCTGGCCGAAGCCCTGAATTATTTTTATAAGAAGACCGGCACGCGGGTGACGTTCGAGTACATCGTGTTCTATAATTTCAACGATACGCTTCAGGACGCCAGAGAACTCTGGCAGTTTACCAAAAAAGTGCCGGCCAAAGTCAATATTATCGAGTATAACCCGATTGCCGAAGCCAGTTTTAAGAATACCGATCCGCAGACGCTCGACCGCTTTGCCGGCTTTCTGGAAGAGCGGGGTGTGGTGGTCAACGTGCGCCGGAGCCGCGGAAAAGACATCGATGCCGCCTGCGGGCAACTGGCAGGGAAAGAGAATAACCCGTCATGATTCCGGCACAGGCGGAGCAGGTACTTAATATTTACTTAACATTGCCCTCGAAAGTTTACCGTATTTTTGTAGCAGTATCTATGCTTTTCGGTAAAAGCATGCCCCATTATTACAGACTTGTACCTGCATGTTCGGATTAGAAACGGATATTTTTATCCTCCTTTCCCTCTGTCTGTTTGCCGCCTGTGCCTTTGAATTTGTCAACGGTTTTCACGACACGGCCAACGCCGTCGCCACCGTCATCTATACCAACTCCCTGAAACCCAATGTGGCCGTCGTCTGGTCGGGCATCTGCAATTTCGTCGGCGTACTGCTGGGCGGAATCGGCGTGGCGATGGGGATCGTCAATCTGCTCCCCGTCGAGCTGCTGGTCGACCAGAACGTCTATCACAGCATCGCCATGGTGCTGGCCCTGCTGTTCAGCGCCATCATCTGGAACCTGGGCACCTGGTATTTCGGTCTGCCGAGCTCCAGTTCCCACACCCTGATCGGCTCCATTCTCGGGGTCGGCCTGGCGTTTTCCACGATGGTAGACACTAACAACCGGGGCGGGGTGAACTGGGAAGAAGCCTCCAAGATTGGAAGGGCGCTGCTGCTGTCGCCCCTGATCGGTTTCAGTCTCGCCATCATTCTGATGTACCTGCTCCGGAAGCTGGTCGGGAATAAAGATCTGTTCAAGGAACCCAAAAAGAATACTCCCCCGCCGACCTGGATCCGGTCCGTTCTGATCGTCACCTGTACGGGGGTCAGTTTCTTCCACGGTTCGAACGACGGGCAGAAGGGCGTCGGCCTGGTCATGCTGATCCTGATCGGGATCACACCCGCCTATTTTGCCCTCAATTCCAATGTCGACCCGACTACGATGCGGGCCAACCTTGTTCATATTCAGCCGATTATTCAAAAAATTGATACCGTGGGCCTGTCGGCCGCCGACCGCAGCCGCCTGAGCGCCACCAGAACAGAACTGGTCGATCTGCAGCGTCGGCTGGACCTCCCGCTGGTAGCCGGTAAGTTCAGGAATGAGGAGCGGCTGCAGATCCGACGCGACCTCCTGCTGATCAACAGCAACATCAAAAAACTGATCGAAAGCGAGAACGTCGACCTGAGTGCCGCCGACATCGCCACCCTCAATGCCAATCTGGATGAGAAAAAGGGACTTCGGCGTTTCACCGACTATGCGCCCCTTTGGGTCATTCTGATGATCGCCCTTTCCCTGGGCCTGGGAACGATGGTCGGCTGGAAGCGGATCGTGGTGACCATCGGTGAAAAAATCGGAAAGCAGCACCTGACCTATGCCCAGGGCGCTTCGGCCGAACTGGTAGCCGCCACGACGATCGCTCTGGCAACGCTCTACAAGGCGCCGGTCAGCACGACCCACATGCTTTCTTCGGGAATTGCCGGGAGTATGGTCGCCAGCAAGGGGATCAAAAACCTGCAGGGCGGCACCATTCGGAACATTGCTCTGGCTTGGGTGATGACCCTGCCGGTGTCGGTTACGCTCTCTTTTACCCTGTATCTGTTTTTCCGCTGGCTTCTTTAAGGTGAAACCCCGGCCGACGGCCTTTTAGGCCGGCCTATGACATCCACGTCAGTTTTTCTTTCGGCACGTCCTGTTCGATGGCCGACCGGACCTTGTCCACCAGCGTCTCGATCGGTTCATCGATCCGGTATTCCAGCGGGGCTTTGAAACGCACCGATAAGACCGTGTTGCGTTTTTTGAACCGCAGACCCTTCTTATCAAACGCCCGCCGAAAACCGTTGATCACCACCGGAATCACAATCGGGTTCGTATTCTTCATGATGTGGGCCGTACCTTTCCGGACGGGGGCGTAAGGGCTGGTCGTGCCCTGCGGAAAACTGATCACCCAGCCATGATCCAGGCCCATGGCAATCCGGTCGTTGGCCGTCGTATCGACTTCCCGGCTGACGTCCTGCCCTTTCGACCGCCACGAGCGTTCCACCTGAATGGCGCCCCCCAGCGCAAAAATCCGGGGAACCAGCCCTCCCTTCATCGTTTCACTTGCCGCAACATAATAGGTCCTGGCTCTGGGACACAACAGGTAAACCGGTGGAACGATGGAATTGCGCATCTTCCATTTTACACTGCAAAAAATGTGGTAAAAAGCAATGAC
This sequence comes from Larkinella soli, assembly GCF_003703975.1. Taxonomy (GTDB): domain Bacteria; phylum Bacteroidota; class Bacteroidia; order Cytophagales; family Spirosomataceae; genus Larkinella; species Larkinella soli. The sequence goes on from NZ_QTJY01000004.1 coordinate 353,221, forward strand.
GTCGGCAAAATAGGTCTGGTGATTGGACAGAAACAGCACGTTTCCGGCCGGCAGGTTTTCCAGGTGTTCCGTCCCCTCGATTTTCAGTTTGTTGTAAAGCGTATAGCGGAAGTAGGTGAAACAGCCGAGGATCGTGATCAGGATGCGTCTGAAGAACAGGAAGTTTCCAAACGGGTCAAGTTCAAAGAGGCCCAGGAAGTCCAGGGCGTCCAGCGGTTTCGGAAGGAGGCTGTATCGGATCGGTTTCGGATACTTCATTCTTGAGACGGACGAATCAGAGACTACATCCGTAAAGCTACAAAAGCAATACAATGTTTTCAATAAATAGTACCATCCTCCGACTCCGATACAGGATAACTGAACGTTAAATTTTTTTTTACATCCGATTAATCCATGCCTTCCGGTTGCTGTCCAAGCAACAGATTCACGAAAAAAGAGGCTATGACTCACTTTACCTGCCTGAAATAAAAGTGCAACCAACCTATTTAGATTTTATCTCCATGAAACGATTTACGCTGGCAGGAATAGCCGCTCTGGCCTTACTCATCGTTCAAACCGCTACCGCTCAGGTGCAGGTCGGCTTCCGGGCCGGGGCCAACTGGGGGGCGGTTTCGAAACCTGACCTGATCGACACTTTTTCTCCGGAGTTCAAACCGTCTCCGGGTCCGACCGGGGCCGTATTTCTCGAATTTCCGGTCAGCGACCGGGTCAGCATCCGGCCGGAAATCGCCTATATCCGGAAGGGCTTCGTGATCAATGAAGGCTTCGATTTCAGCCTCGGCAGCTGGGAGATTCCGCTGGGTGCCCGGGTGGCCTACCAGACGAACTACGTCGAACTGCCGGTGCTGGCAAAAATTAACCTGAACGACGGTCCGGTACAGGTTTACCTGATGGCCGGCGCGGCCGCCGGGTATGCCGTCGACGGCCGCATCCGCACCCGGGCCAGTGCGCTGTTCCGGACCCGTCCCATCGATATTCCCATGAGCATGGACGGTTTCGGTTTCAACCGCTGGGATTTCAGCGGGATCGGCGGGCTGGGCCTGAGCGCCGAAGCCGGCGTCGGGAAGTTCTTCGTCGAAGCGCGGTATGAACACGGCTTCTCCCGTCAGTACGACCTGCCGATGCTTCAGCTTCCGATCCGGAACCGGGGCCTCAGTGCTTCCATCGGGTACTCGTTCCCTATCGGTCGGTAAGCCATTCTAAAGATAGTTTGTGTGTGTTTAAGGGTTAGAGTTGAAAAAGAAAAACCCGGGGCGTTTGCTCCGGGCTTTTTTATGTTCTTTCGGTAAAAAACGGCTTATTCCGACCGCCGGGAAAGCGTTACCGGCGACTGAAAATTTTTCTTGCCCTCATCCAGAAAAGCGGCAAAGTTCTCCGGATTCAGGTCATAATTCTTCGGCCGGACGAGCAGCCGCCCATTCGGATCGACGAGGCAGTAATGCGGCTGTGCGTTGTTGTTGAACCGGACGATCTGGAGGTCGGCGTTCTGGGCGCCGATGGTTTTCTTGGGTTTGTTGTCGTAGGTAGACGTATACCAGTCTGCCTCCGGAAGTTCGGTTTTGTCGTCTACATACAGCGCCACCACGACGTAATCTTCGCGCAGGCGCTTCAGAACCGGCTCCTCCGACCAGACGCGGGCTTCCATTTCCCGGCAGTTCACGCAGCCGTGTCCCGTAAAGTCGATGAACACCGGCTTATTCACTTTTCGGGCGTAATTCAGCGCCTGTTGGTAGTCGAAAAAGCCCTGCAGCTGGTGAGGAAGCCGGAACAGTTCGGAATATTTGGGCTTTTCGCCCAGCGCAGCAACCGGGGTGCCGACGGCGGCCGTCTGGTTGGTCAGGTTGAAATCCTGCGAAGTTTCGGGCGGCAGGTAACCCGCCAGCGCCTTCAGCGGAGCGCCCCACAGCCCCGGAATCATGTACACGACGAAAGAGAAGGTAACGATGGCCAGCAGCAGCCGGGGGATGCTGACGGTTTTGGTCTCGCTGTCGTGCGGCAGCCGAACTTTTCCCAGCAGGTAAAAGCCGATCAGCGAGAAGATAACGACCCAGAAAGCCAGGAAGATTTCGCGGTCGAGCAGGTTCCAGTGGTAGACCTGATCGGCGATGCTCAGGAATTTAAGGGCCAGGGCCAGTTCCAGGAAGCCCAGCACCACCTTCACCGAGTTAAGCCAGCCACCCGATTTGGGCAGGCTTTTCAGCCACTGCGGAAAAGCCGCAAACAAGGTGAACGGCACCGCAAAAGCCGCCGAGAAAGCCGCCATTCCGGCGATGGGCTTGATCACCTCACCCCCCGCCGAAGCCACCAGCAGACTGCCGACGATCGGACCGGTGCAACTGAAAGAAACCAGCACCAGCGTGAAGGCCATGAAGATGATCCCCAGAATACCGCCTTTTTCCGCCTGCGCGTCGGCCTTGTTGACCAGAGAGTTAGGAAGAACGATCTCGAACAACCCGAGGAACGAGAGGCCGAAGACGAAGAAAATGGCAAAGAAAAGCAGGTTCGGCAGCCAGTGGGTGCTGACGAAATTGGCAAAGGCCGGGCCGTTGATGCGGGACACGAGCGTACCGACGAGCACATAGATAGCAATAATGGAAACCCCATACAATACGGCCTTCCAGGCCCCGTGGTCCTGCTTCGTAAAGTAGCTGACCGTCATCGGGATGATCGGGAAAACGCAGGGCGTGAGCAGGGCCAGCAGACCCGACAGGAAAGCCGCCACCATGAAACCAAGCAGGGAGCCGTCGGCGTTCTCAGGCTCGGCCGCGCTCAGGTCGGGAACGGGGGCAACCGCCTTTTCGGAAGCGGAAACGACGGTGTCGGTCGCGGTGCCGGCATCGGCGGAGGCTGTAACGACCGCTGAATCAGCGGCCGACAGTCCGGGAGTGGGTTGAGCTTTGGCCGGTTCGGTGGAAGCGACGGGCTCGGAGAGAGGAGCCGTTTCCGCCGTGGCGGTTCCGACGGTTTTGATCTTCACCGAAAATTCCTGTTCGGCCGGGGGGAGGCAGGTGGTCCCGGAACAGGTCTGGTATTCGAGCGTGCCTTCGATCACCGGGTTGGCTTTTCGAATCCGGATTTTCTGGACAAAAGTGGCTTTGCCCTCGAAATAACGCACTTTCGCACTCCAGACTTCTTCAAATTCTTCTTTGGGACCGAGCGAGACGAGAGGACCGATTTTCTCGAAGCTTCCGTTTTCCTTCCATTTGGCCGAGGTGACGATCGGCCCGATGTCCGGGTTCAAATCCGAGGAATACATATGCCAGCCGTTGTCGAGGGTGGCGTTCAGCCGTATTTCCACGACCTCGCCCACTTTGGCTTCCGGCCGGGATGCGCCGAAGGTCCAGTGCGACGGATCTTTCTGAATTTGCGCCGAAGTCGTCAGTGAAAATAGGATGGCGGTCAGAAAAGTGAAAAAGAAACCAACTTGTTTCATACCGGGGGGTTACTTGTTGCCCAAGCTAATAACACGATTTCCACAAAAATATTTCCAAATGGGAAAGGATTCACCATCGGACAAAAAAACACCCCGCCGGAGCTCCAGCGAGGTGTTCTGTACAACCAACCTATGAATTGATAATGAATTAAATACGGTAGTCAGGTAGAAAAAGGACTATTCAAGGTTCGTCCTTTTTCGGAAAGTTCTCCTCAATAGGTGAAAAGCACCGGATTTAGTGAACTTTCGGGTTTGCTGCCGACCGGATAGCTGTCCAACCAGGTGGTCCAGTCGGCCTGCTGAAAAGAGTTTTTGGGTTTAGAAATAGTCTGATCTTTGTCCATGTAAATCATCGTCATGACCTTCCGCGGGGCTCCGGAGGTGTTCGGGCCGGCGCGGTGGAACGTCCAGCCGGCGTGGAAGCTGACCTCGCCCAGTTCGAACGGCGTGTCATTGACGTTGAAATTCAATTTCTTTAACTCTTCGCTGAGCCGCTGCTCACTTTCGTCGCTAATTTCGATGTCGCGGCCGATTTCGACGTTCTGGCTGCGTTCGGCGAAAGCCAGGGGTCCCATTTCCATCGGAGTCGCCTGCAACGGGATCCAGACCGTAACGGTCTGGGGAGAAGCCAGCGGCCAGTAGAACTGGTCGGCATGCCAGGGCGTCAAACCGCCCGAAGGCTCTTTATAGAGTGCCTGGTCGTGATACAGCCGGACGCCCTGAACCCCCATCAGATCCGTCGCGATTTTGGCCAGCCGACGGGAGAAGACGAATTCGCGGGCGGAAGCGTCTTCCCGCCAGAGGTTCATAATCTGAAGGAACGCCCGCTCGTAGGTGGTGCGCTCCTCCATGGGTTTGGTCAATGTGTTCAGCCTGAAGACCAGCTCGGTAATGATATCACCGTAATACTGGAGAACCTCCGGGCTGAGCACATTTTTCAGTTTGACGTAGCCGTATTCACGGTAGAAGGCAGTCGCTTCGGCGCTGACTGCATACTCCGTTTCCAGTTCATGAAGCAGAGATGCTTTGTCAACGGCTACTTGCATAATGGTAAAGGTTTAGGAAAATCAGTAATACAAAGTTGGGTCAATATTTTCTTGTAAAAATTTAATTCTTTTACCGATAAGTGTATAATTTTGACTTTTGTTCAGCATATTGATTTGCTACGAGTATAAATACCGCATTTTGTGAAAGCTTTATTTGAAAAGATTGAATTGGGTGAATACAACTCTTTGCGGGTCATTTACCTGTCTCAGCCTTATTTCGATGCGCCCTGGCACTATCACCCGGAGTATGAACTGACCTACGTCATCCGAAGCCGGGGCAAGCGGTTCGTCGGAGACCATGTGGAAGCGTTCGGCCCGGGTGACCTGGTGTTGCTGGGGCCGGACCTTCCCCACCTGTACCGGAACGACGACGAGTACTACCACCCCGAGTCCGATGAGATTGGAGAAGCCATCGTCGTGCAGTTCGCGCAGGCGCTGGGCGACAGCTGGCTGCCCCAGCTTCCGGAAGCCCAGCCGCTGACGGGCCTGCTGACCCGCGCCCGCTACGGCCTCCGGTTTGGGCCTGAAAAGGTGCTTGAGGTACGCGACCGGCTCTACACCCTGCTGGAAACCGACGGCCTGGAGCGGCTGCTGCGGCTCCTCTACATCCTCCAGATGCTCGCTCAGGACGGAGATGCCGTCATGCTCGCCAGTGATAATTACGAACTGAAAGCCACGGAAGCCGAAACCGAGCGGATGAAACGGGTACTCGACTATATGCTGGGGCATTTTCGGGAGGAAATCCGGGTCGACAATATTGCCTCGGTGGCCGGTATGGCCCCGGCGGCTTTCTGCCGGTATTTCCGGAAGCGGACCCGCAAGTCGTTCATCGAATACCTGAACGAACTTCGGATCAGCCACGCCCGCAAGCTGCTTGTGGAGTCGGACATCAGCGTGAGTCAGGTCGGGCTGGAGTGCGGGTTCAACAACATTTCGCATTTTCACCGGCAGTTCAAACTGCATACCGGCACCACCCCCCTGAAATATCAGGCGCTTCAGCAGACCAAGTAACCGGACGCCCGGACCGCCGGTCTTTTATATTTCGGCGGTTTGCGTCAAAGCCGGGAGCGGATGCTGTGCGGTATGGGTTTTCTCCGTACTTTTGTATCTGTATTGAAAAAATTGTAATCCAATTACTGATAATCAGTCGCTACGGCGAACCGTCTACTATGTCGACTACAGCCATCTCCGTTGCCCGCGACACGCAGGTTTTCGACCTCATCGCGAGAGAGCAGCACCGTCAGGAGTCCGGGATTGAATTGATTGCTTCCGAGAACTTTGTTTCCAAACAAGTGATGGAAGCGGCCGGGAGTGTGTTAACGAACAAATATGCCGAAGGGCTGCCCGGCAAACGGTATTACGGAGGTTGTGAGGTAGTGGACGAGATCGAGCAGCTGGCGATCGACCGCATCAGAGAACTCTTCGGAGCCTCCTGGGCCAACGTACAGCCGCACTCGGGCGCACAGGCCAACACCGCCGTATTTCTGGCCTGCCTGAAACCAGGGGATACCATCCTCGGCTTCGACCTGTCGCATGGCGGACACCTGACTCACGGCTCCCCGGTCAATATCTCCGGCAAGTATTTCCGCCCGACATTCTACGGAGTCGAGAAGGAAACCGGAGTCATCAATTACGACGTCGTGGAGGAAACCGCCCGTCGCGAACGCCCGAAACTGCTGATCTGCGGGGCTTCGGCCTATAGCCGCGACTGGGATTACGTCCGTCTGCGGGCCATTGCCGACTCGGTGGGCGCTCTGCTGCTGGCCGATATTTCGCACCCGGCCGGCCTGATCGCCAAAGGACTGCTGAGCGACCCGCTGGAACACTGCCACATCGTCACGACGACCACTCACAAAACCCTGCGCGGCCCCCGGGGCGGTCTGATCATGATGCGGAACGACTTCGAGAACCCGTACGGCATCAGGACGCCCAAAGGCGAATTGCGGATGATGTCGTCGCTGCTGGATTCGGGCGTCTTCCCCGGCACGCAGGGCGGCCCGCTGGAACACATCATCGCGGCCAAAGCCGTCGCTTTCGGTGAAGCGCTGTCCGAAGACTTCTCCGACTACGCGGCTCAGGTCCAGAAAAACGCCCAGGCCATGGCGAACGCCTTCGTCGGCCGGGGTTACCAGATCATTTCGGGCGGCACCGACAATCACCTGATGCTGATCGACCTCCGCTCCAAAGGCCTGACCGGTAAGCTGGCCGAGAATACGCTGATCAAAGCCGATATTACGATCAATAAAAATATGGTTCCGTTCGACGACAAGTCCCCGATGGTTACCTCCGGGATGCGCGTCGGGACGGCCGCCATGACGACCCGCGGTATGAAAGAATCGGACATGGAGCAAATCGTCGTATATATCGACGAGGTGCTGATGAACCATGACAACGATGCGAAGATTCAGGCCGTAAAAGAGGAAATCAATTCCTGGATGAAAGCATACCCGCTTTATCAATGATTGAATGGTTGAGTTGTTGAGGGACGGTTCGCCGTTGCGATTGAATTGGCTCCGCAGTGCAAGGTTGGCAGCGCACATTCAATCATTCAGCAATTCAATTATTCAACAATTAACTTTTTGATGAATCCTTTAGATCAACAGTTCGATAACGACCTCGACGACGGCAAGGAGATGACCTTCCTGGAGCACCTTGAGGAACTCAGGTGGCATATTGTGCGGGCGGTTGGGTCAATTGCGGTCTTTGCCATTGCCGCATTTATCTTTATCCGGGAAATCTACGACAAGGTGATTCTGGCACCGTCGAAAACCAATTTCTGGACGTACCGGATGATGTGTGAACTGTCGAAGAAGACCGGTTTTACGGACCTTTGCATCGAAAAGCTGAACTTTACGCTGCAAAGCCGCCAGATGGCCGAGCAGTTTACGATGGCACTGACCTCCTCGCTCATGATCGGGCTGCTGTTCGCTTTTCCGTATGCGTTCTGGGAACTGTGGCGGTTTATCAAACCGGGCCTCCGGCCCAACGAGCGCCGGGCGGCCCGCGGGGCGGTTTTCTACGTGACCACCCTGTTCTTTATGGGCGTTCTGTTTGGCTATTATATCGTCTCTCCGCTGGCGATCAACTTTCTGGCCAATTACCAGCTCGACCCCCGAATCGTCAACGAGTTTGATATCAGTTCCTACATTTCAACGCTGGCGACCCTGACGCTGGGCTGCGGGCTGACGTTTCAGATGCCAATCGTGGCCTTCGTGCTCTCCAAGATCGGTTTCCTGACTCCGGAATTTATGCGCGAATACCGCCGGCATGCGCTGGTCGTGATTCTGGTCGTGGCCGCCGTCATTACGCCTTCGCCGGATATTTACAGCCAGATTCTGGTGGCGATGCCGCTGGCGCTGCTCTATGAGGTCAGCATCTGGGTGTCCGGCTACGTCAACCGGCTCCGACTCAAGGAGGAGCAGGAACTGATGCGACGCGACGGATATGAAGATTAACTGAAAAGGGCCGGTTCAGAACCGGCCCTTTTCAGTTCTGGCTGTTTCGGATCAGCGTCACATAAAACCGGATCATGTTCCGGTAGTCGTCGACCGGCATGCGCTCGTTCGTGCCGTGGATGGTCGGGATGCTGGCTTCGTCGGTCAGCATCGGCGAGAAGCGGTACACGTTCGGACAGATTCGCGCAAAATACTTCGAATCGGTGCCGCCCAGCACCAGAAACGGCGTCACCACGACCTCCGGGAAAACACTTTTGATCGTGCGGTGGAGCTTTGTAAAAGCCGGGTCGTCGGGATCGGAGAGGGGCGAAGGCTCCGTACTGGAAGCGCTCATGACCGTCACCTTCACCTGCTCGTTGTCGATCACCTCCTTCACCCGCTTCGTCACGCTCGCGATGCTTTCACCGGGCAGAATCCGGAAGTTGACCGTCGCCGTGGCATCGATGGGCAGGACGTTGTCTTTGGCTCCGGCTTTGAAAATGGTCGGGGCGGTGGTCGTGCGGATCAGCGCGTTGCCGGAATTGGTCTGCCCGATGATCCGCTTGACGAGCGGGGCAAACAGCCAGTCGTTGGCAAACACCAGCCGCTGCCCGAACGACATCTCCGGGCCGGTATAGGCGAACATCTGGGCCAGACCCGCATCCAGCCGGGCCGGAAACGGGTTCTTCTGCAAACGGTCGACGGCCTCGGCCACCATGCCGATGCTGGTCTGCGGGGGCGGCATGGACGAGTGCCCCCCGCTCGCAACGACCGTTAGTTCCAGGCTGACGTACCCTTTCTCACTGATGCCGACCAGCGCAACCGGTTTTTTCAAACCCGGTATGCCGTCGGTTTTGACCGTGCCGCCTTCGTCCAGCACGTATTCCAGATCAATATTCCGTTGTTTGAACGCTTTGGCGATGGCTTCGGCGCCCCGTTTCCCGAGTGTCTCCTCGTCCTGCCCGAACGCCAGATACACTGTCCGCTCCGGCTGAAAACCGCCTTTCAGCAACCACTCGACCGCTTCACTGATCGCCATGACGCAGCCTTTGTCGTCGCGGGTGCCGCGGCCGTAGATGATTCCGCCGTCGACCCGGCCCGCAAACGGCGGTCGCGGCCACATCCGCTCGGTGCCCTGAATCACCGGCACGACGTCGTAATGGGCCATCAGCAGGATGGGTTTCAACGCCGGGTTGCGGCCTTTCCATTCATACAGCAGGCCGTAGCGGTTGAAGGTTTCGAGCTTAAGCCGGCTGTGCATCAATGGAAATGACCGTTTCAGAAAAGCCCCGAAAGCCTCGAACTGGGTGGTATCGGTCAGCGAGTAGTCGGTGAAGGAGACGGTTCGGTAACGCAGGGCCTGGGCAAAACGGTCCACGGCCGAATCGCCGACCGCAACCGGGGGCGCCGGAGCGACGCCGGTCAGCTGCCGCGAAGAAAACCGGAACGTATTGATCACCAGGATAACGGCCAGCAGGAAGAGACCGAGCAGGAACCAGCGGAGAAATTTCTTCATCGTAAATAACAGAGGGTCGGAGTTCAGATCATCCCGCGGGCTTTCAACTCCAGGTACTTATTGACGGTGTCGGCGGTCAGGTGCTGCGGGGCCGTCAGAATGGTCTGAATGCCGTATTGCTGAAGTTCTTTCACGATCAGCTTCTTCTCGTAGTAAAACTTTTCGGCAATCGTCTTCTGATAAATGGCTTCGGTGCTGTCGGCCGGACCGTCCAATAAACTTCTTAATTCGGTATTTTCAAAGAAAACGACGATCAGCAGGTGGTCTTTTGCCAGACGCCGAAGATAAGGCAGCTGCCGGTGCAGGGCGTTGACGGTTTCAAAATTGGAAAACAGCAGCAGCAGGCTCCGCTGGCGGATGTGCGTCCGGACGCTCGTGTACAGGGCCTCATAATCCGACTCCAGAAACCGGGTTTTCTGCCGGTACAGGACTTCCAGAATCTTCTGCATGTGGCCCGGCCGGCGTTCGGCGACTACCGTCTGGCCGATTTTTTCGGAGAACGTCATCAGGCCCGCCCGATCCTGTTTCAGCAGCGCGATGTTGCTCAGGACCAGCGAGGCATTGATGGCGTAATCGAGCAGGCTGAGCCCCTCGAACGGCGATTTCATGACCCGTCCCTTGTCGATCAGGCAATAGACGGCCTGCGATTTTTCCTCCTGAAAGGCATTGACCATCAGGTCGCTCCGGCGGGCGGTGGCTTTCCAGTTGATCGTCCGGACGTCGTCCCCCCGGGTATAGGCCCGCACCTGCTCGAACTCCATGCTGTGACCGATCCGGCGCACCTTCTTGATGCCCAGCTCGGTCAGGCGGTTCGTGATCGCCAGCAGTTCGTATTGCCGCATCTGGAGAAAAGAAGGGTAAACCGCCACCTGCTTGTCCTGGGAAAACTGAAACCGGCGTTTCAGCAGCCGCAGGGGCGTCATGACGTAGATGTTCAGCGCTCCGAAGCCGTATTCTCCCCTTCGGATGGGCCGCAGTTCGTACCGGATGGCAGTGGTTTCGTTGGGGTTAAGGGCGGCCTGAAACAGAACGTCGCGTTTCTGAAACTGGACCGGTATTTCGTCGATTACCTCCAGATGAACCCGGAACGGATAACGGCTTTCGAGGTAGATCGTCAGCGGGTTGTCGTCCCCGTTCGACAGCCGGTCGGGCACCTCCCGGCGGGCAAAAACTGAACTCCGCCCCCGAAAGAGCAGTACGGCTTCCAGCACCAGCACGGCCGCGAGTACCGCCAGCGCCAGCTTTACCGGAGCAAACAGGGCCGGCACCAGATAGGCCGTGATGAACAGCAGGATAAAGCCGGTCAGGGCCATCCAGACGCGTGTGGAAACATACAGGGAGCGGAAAAATCGCACGGCAGCCGGGGAAAATAGTGACAGATAAATTACCGCGGTACCTCGATCTTCTGAAGCACCTGCGCAATCACTTCGTCGGCGGTGCCGCCCTCCATTTCGCGCTCGGGGGTCAGCAGGATGCGGTGACGAAGCACCGGCCCGGCCAGTTCCTGAACGTCTTCGGGCGTCACAAAATCCCGGCCCCGGAGGGTGGCGAGGGCCTTCGAACTGTTCAGCAGCGCCACCGAAGCCCGGGGAGAGGCACCCAGAAAAAGGGATTTATTGCTGCGCGTGCTCTGAACGATCTGCGCAATGTATTCGAGCACTTTGTCTTCCACATGGACCTGATGCACCTGCGACCGCAATGCCTGAAGCTGGCCGGCGGTCAGGGCGGGCTGAACGGCCTCCACGCCGTCGGTGAGGTGACGGCGCTCATGGTGCCCCCGCAGAATGTCGATCTCTTCGTTCAGATTCGGATAGCCGACCACCACCTTGAATAGAAACCGGTCGAGCTGGGCCTCCGGCAGCCGGTAGGTGCCTTCCTGCTCGACGGGATTCTGGGTCGCCAGCACCAGAAACGGCTCTTCCAGCCGGTAGGTGACGCCGTCGTTGGTCACCTGACGCTCTTCCATGACCTCGAAAAGGGCCGCCTGCGTTTTGGCCGGGGCGCGGTTGATCTCGTCGATCAGGACGAGGTTGGCGAAAATAGGCCCCCGGCGGTATTCGAACTCGGTGGATTTCGGGTTGAAGATCGACGTCCCGAGCACGTCGGACGGCATCAGGTCGGGTGTGAACTGGATGCGGCTGAAATCCACCGCGATGGTTTTTGCCAGTAATTTGGCCGTCAGGGTTTTGGCAACGCCCGGCACGCCCTCGATCAGCACATGGCCGTCGGAGAGAAGCGCCGTCAGCAGCAGATCTATGGTGGCCTGCTGACCGACGATGACCCGGCCGATTTCGGTCCGGATGCCTTCGACGGCGGTTTTGAGTTCGGTTAAGTCCAGACGGCTTTCAAAAGATGACATACATTCCGTGATTTAAAGGCAGCGGTCGGCGTTTCACAGCCCCGGTGCGCCTACATTTTAGCGTATTTATAGAAATTTTCAATCAGGCGGTTCAATTCAAGTAAATCATATTCGCTCAGCCGCGACTGCTGCCGGGCGAAAGCGATCCGGCGGAACAGCTCGTGAACGTCTTCTTCCGGCACCCCGCTTTTCCGCGACAGCGCCTGTTTGAACGCTTCGTCCGGGAAGGAGGTATTCAGGCCATATTGCTCCCGCACGAAGGTCAGGAAATACTGAATTTTCTTCTGAGCCAGGTTATCGTGATCCCCCCGCTGGAAATACAGCCGCCCTACCGTCTGCACGAATTCGAGCGAGGTGTTTCTCAGTGGTTCGACCACCGGTATTACCCGCTGGGTGCGTTTCCCGGCAAAGACGGCGTACAGGAGCAGCCCGGCCAGGCTCAGGTAATAGGCCCAGGCCAGGGGCGGGCGGCTCAGGGCATACCGCAGCGTGGATTGTTCGTCCTCGCTGAACCGGCCCTGTTTCTGGTATTCGTCCCAGTAGGTCGGCACCGGGGGCAGGTAGGAAAGCGCCCGGTAGGCGTACTCCTCCGTCGGTCGGTCGAGGAGGTAATAATTCGTGAAGGCCAGCGGCAGGTTGTGGATGTAAATAGCCCCCTTTCCGTAGGTGATCTTCAGAAAGACGGGTTCGTTGCGGGCGTTCCGGCCCAGCACGGTAATGTTTGACGGATTTTTAATTTTCAGATAGTTGCGGCCGTCGTCGTGCCGGAAGTGGTAATCGGCCGGTGATCGCAGGGCAGGGTTGGAGAAATTGACGCCCAGCGTCGTATCGCGGAGGGTCGGCATTTTCAGGTCGGCCGTGAAACCGAGTACCGACGCCAGCGAATCCGGAAATTCGTAGGCCGACAGAAATACCTGGTTGCCCTCCCGAACGTACGTCAGCAGCTTCTCCCGGTCGAAACGGCTGAATTTCACAGCATGGCAGATGAAGATGTAATTGCTCCGGGGCGGCCGCTTCGTGTCCGAAAGATGATTGTAGACCGGCATCCTTACCTGAGTGACCGGCGCCCCGTTCATGACCTCCGGCAACACTTCATACACCACCCGCGCTCCGAACGGAATCCGGTCTTTGTTCATGTAGGTCGGCGTCCAGTCGATGGGTTTCGGGCGGTAGTATTCAAACAACCCGTAGGCCACCAGGGTCAGGACGAAAATGAGGAGGTATCGGTTGGGTTTCAGGACCATGTCGGCATTGGGTCAGGCGGCTTGCTTATCGGTCGGCCGGAGAAGCCTGAAAGGCGTGGTTAAATCGTCGGAACGTCTCCCGCAGTTCAGCGAACTGCTCCCCGGATACCGGAAAGTCGCCGTACCAGACGTATTCGAAGCGGGTCGTCAGCTGCTCGAAATCGGCCTGCAGGGGTGACGCCCCCAGTTCGTAGACGTAGCTGCGGTTGGTCTTGTTCGGCTGCCAGTCGATCAGCCGGCGGTCGGTCAGGTTTTTCAGGGTCCGGAGATACAGCAGCCGCACGGCCAGCCGGTAATTGGCCTGCTGCACGGCCTCGTCGATGGCGGCTCCGAAATCCATTTCATGAATGTTCTCGGTCAAGGTTTCATAGCCCAGGGGACGGCTTCGCGACGCTTTAAAGACAAACCCCAGGATCTGGGCTTTGATCAGCAGCCAGACTGCTCCACCGGCCAGAACCGCCAGGATCACATACTGCCAGAAGTTCTCATACGACTCACTGGCGAAAAACCGGGCGATTTTCCGAAAGAACCAGTTCCAGAACTTATCCCACAGGCTGTCCGTGGGCTGAACATCCTGCCCGTAGTGATAATCCCGGTCGTTGCGGTAGGTATCGAGACGGCCGGGTGCCGGTCGACGGACGCGGACCGGCCCCTGATCGTCGGGAGCCGCCCGGCTCTCCGCCGTCTGCGGGGCCGCCGGCTCCTGCGCGCGGCCGGGTGAGGTAACCAGCAGGAGCAGAATCAGCAGCCCTGCCGGGAGCGCCGGGAAAGCGAGCGTGAGCCGGAAGCGGTCAGAACTCTCCTTCATCCGCTGACTGAGTTTTGGATGGAGCCGTTCCAATGCTTTCGATGGCCGAGAGCATGCCTTTGCCTTCCCGTTTTTCGACGAGGTTGAAATATTGAAAGCCGAGGGCGAGCGCCATCAGAGACGACACCAGGGCGCTGCCCACGGTGCTGATGACGCTGGTCAGGATGTTGACGAAAGTCGGAACTTCGGGCAGAACCTTCATACCGTTCAGGGCGCTCACGACCGCCACCGGCAGGCTGAAGGCGATACCGAGGATGTAGGTGATCATGCTCAGGATGATGATCAGCCCGAACGTCGACCACCAATGGTCGCGGATCAGGTCGAAGCAGCGGCCCATGAACCGGACGGGCGTCTGGTTTTCGAACACCACCACGACCACCGCCAGCGAAAACACGACGGCGAAATAAATACCGGGAAGGAGGAAGAACAGCATCCCGACGAAGATCAGAACGGCGGAAATGAAAGCCGCTCCCAACGCGCCCACGAGCGACTGCTTCACTTCCGACCAGACGTCGGCCACCTCCACCGGCCCGCCCTGCGTCCGGTCGTACACCTTCAGGTGGCCGTAGACGGTGAGGTAAACGAACAGGGTCGTCAGCAGGGAGAAGAAAATGGTCAGGAGCATCACCACGCCCCCGCTTCCGGGAGCGATCACCCCGAAATAGTCGTCACCGATCCGCGTGCCCCGGCTGAAAATTTCCGACAGCGGCATCAAACCCGATCCGATGCCGGCCAGCAGCGCCACCGGTCCGGCGATGGACAACAGAGCCGCTCCGAGACTGCGGGCCTGCTGTACGGCGTACTGAAAGGTTGCGTTGATCTTCTCTCCGAAGTCACGCTGTTGAAAAAGAATCATAAAATCAGGTGGTTACGTCTTCCTGAGAAGCGGTGTCGGAATGGGCCCGGGTACCGATGCTTTCAATGTCGTCGAGCAGACCGGTGCCCTCTTTCAGATCGAGCAGATGAAAATAATGCAGGGCGATGGCCATATGCAAGGGGGCGGACACCAGCGACCGGATCAGGATCAGCAGCGACTGGGAGAGGATGAACAGAACCGGGTGGATCCGGGCAGTTCCGGCCGTCAGCAGCCCCAGCGGAATCCCGATGCCGTTGGAGAGGACGATCTGGATCAGGAGCATCACCAGCAGCAGCCCGCCCGTTTCCCACCAGTGGCCGCGAACGAGTTCGAAACACCGGCGGATGGCCTCGCCCGCGCTTAGGTCCTCCCGCATGACGACGATCGTCCCGAGCGACAGCACCACCGCCAGATAAATACCCGGCACGAACAGAAACAGGGCGCCGGCCAGGACCAGTACGAACGATGCGACCGAGGTCAGAAACACCTGCAGAAAATCGACTTCCAGCCACGACCAGATGCCTTTGACGGTGATTGGCTCGTCGGGCCGTTCTTCGTAACTCAGCAGATGCCGGTAGACGACCATCGCCACCAGCAGGTTGTTGAGCAGCGTGAAAAACAGGATGGCCCAGAACGACGGAGCGGTATAGCTGAAGCTGAGAACGCCCCAGCCTCCCAGGCCGGTCCTGCTGTACCGCCGGTGAACCAGCGAATCGACCAGGCCTGTCTGGAATATTCGGGTAGCGATACTGGTAGCCAGCGCCAGGGGACCGGCAATGGCCAGGATGGCCAGACCCAGCGAGCGGTAATGCCGTACGATGTACTGAAAGGCGGTGTTGACCTTCTGGCCGAAATCGCGCTGGCGGTGGAGTTGAAAAGAGCCATTCATATCAGGTGTGGTTGGGGCCGGCCGGAAACGTTTCCAGCCCGGCCTCAGGTTTTCTTTCCGAGCCGGATCGGATACAGGATAAAGTACCAGATGATAAAAGCCGCCGAAGCCAGGATGATGGCCAGACTGGCGGCCGGGGGGAGCGGCAGGCGGGTCACGAAGCTTTCGAGGAAGCCGGCGGAGATGAAGATCGGAACCAGCCCGATCACGATTTTCAGCCCCTGTTTCGCCCCCCGCCGGAACGATTCCAGCCGGGAATACGTGCCGGGGAAGAGCAGGCTGTTGCCGAGCGTCAGACCGGCCGCCCCCGCAATGACGATGGCCGAAATTTCCAGCGTTCCGTGAATCCAGACCGTCAGCAGGGCTTTGGTCAGCAGGCCCCGTTCATAAAAGAAATACTGGAAGGCACCCAGCATGATGCCGTTCCGGAACAGCACCGTAAGCGTGCCGAGCGAAGCAAAAAGTCCCATTACGAAGGCCATGAACGCCACCCGGATGTTATTGATCGTGATGCCCAGAAACATGGTGGCTTGCCCTCCGCTTTTGTATACTGCCAGCGGGTCGCCCTTGCGGATGTTTTCCAGCGTCATATTGACGTAGTCGTCGCCCAGGATCAGCCGGACGAACGTATCGTCATTGGCCGCCGAAACCCAGCCCAGTGCCCCGGCCACCGTAAACACCACGAACGACACCAGCAGCAGCCGGTGCGACTGCCGGAACAGCCGCGGAAGTTCATATTTCCAGAAGCTCACAAACCGGCCGCGTTCCTCGCGCTTGTTGTGCATCAGCCGCCGATGCATCCCGGAGGTCAGCCCGTTGAGGTAGCGCGTCACCGGCGAGTTGGGGTAAAACGTGCGGGCGTAGGAAAGGTCGTCGGTCAGCTCGATGAAGTGTCCGGTCAGCACGTCGGGGTCCTGGCGGTCGCGGGTGGTCGCCGGTGCATTTTCGATTTCCTTCCACTTATCGGTATTTCGTTTGATGAAAACAGCTTCCCGCATAACGATCCTGAGGCCGGTGATGGCAGAGACATAAATTGGCAGATTCTGCTATTATTTCAAAGATCAGGAAGCAAAAGCAGCGAAAATTTTGAAATTTTGTAATCGGTCGGGGCATTCCTCCGGTGGAAGCTCCGGCCAGACATCCACTTTAACCAACCCGGTTTTGAGCGTTGCCATACAAACCTCCCAGAACGTTACGCTGGAATATGAACCGGCCAGCCTCGGCGACCGGATTCTGGCGACGCTGATCGATTACCTGATTTTTCTGGCCTGGATGATTGCGTTCTTTCTCATCTACGGCCAGCTTCAGGGTTCCGCCCGGAGCCAGGTGTGGATTTACCTGCTGCTGTTGCTGCCGTTCATGCTCTACGACCTGGTTTGCGAGGTGATGCTGAACGGGCAGAGCCTCGGCAAGATTGCCATGAAAATCCGGGTCGTCAACCTCGACGGTTCGCAGCCGGGTCTGGGTGCCTATCTGCTGCGGTGGCTGCTGCGGCTGATCGAATCGCCCGCGTTCATGGGCGGGCTGGTGGCCCTGATTACCGTGGCGGTCAACGGCAAAGGCCAACGGCTAGGCGACATTGCCGCCGGAACGACCGTGGTCAAACTGGACCGGCCGGTTTCACTCGAACACATTGCCTACCGCGAACTGCCTCCGGATTACCAGGTCAGTTTTCCGGAGGTGACCCGGCTTTCCGACCGCGACCTGAATGTCGTCCGGGAGGCCCTCCGTCGAAACCAGCCCGGCATTCTGGCACTGACGGCCGACAAGGTAAAGACGGTTCTGGACGTGCAGTCGGCGCAGGACGACCGCTCGTTTCTTCAGACTATCGTCAACGACTATCAATATCTGGTCACCCGATAACGAAGCACCGAAAAGCTTCGCCGAAAACGGAAAAAGCCGGGCGCAGGCCCGTATCATTCTATGCAGGAACAGATCAAAGCATTAGCCCGGCAGTATGCCGCCGATGCCATCGCCAACCGGCGGCACCTTCACGCTCACCCGGAACTGTCGTTTCATGAGTTCAATACGGCCCGGTTCGTGGCCGAACACCTCAAAGCCATCGGCCTGACCCCGCAGGAAGGCGTCGCCAACACCGGCGTCGTGGCCCTGATCGAAGGCCGCAACCCGGAGAGCCGCGTCGTTGGGCTGCGGGCCGATATGGACGCGCTGCCCATCCACGAAGCCAACCAGGTCCCGTACAAGTCGACGGTCGAGGGCGTCATGCATGCCTGCGGGCACGACGTTCACACGGCTTCGCTGCTCGGCACGGCCCGGATTCTTCACCAGCTCCGTGACCAGTTCGAGGGCACCGTCAAGCTGGTGTTTCAGCCGGCGGAGGAAAAGGCGCCCGGCGGGGCTTCCCTGATGATCAAGGACGGCGTGCTGCAAAACCCGGCTCCGGCCAGCATGATCGGCCAGCACGTGGCGCCCAACATTCCGGTCGGGAAGATCGGCTTCCGGGAAGGCATGTATATGGCCAGCACGGATGAACTGTACATGACCGTGAAGGGGAAAGGCGGCCACGGGGCCATGCCCGACCAGCTCATCGACCCGGTGGTCATTGCGTCCCACATCATCGTCGCCCTGCAGCAGATCATCAGCCGCAACCGCAAGCCGGCCAACCCGTCGGTGCTGTCGTTCGGGCGGTTCATCGCCGACGGCGTTACCAACGTGATTCCCAACGAGGTAAAGATCGAAGGGACGTTCCGCTGCATGGATGAGGAATGGCGGGAAGACGGGCTGCGCCGGATGAAAAAAATGGCCGAAGGCATGGCCGAAGCGATGGGCGGACGCTGTGAGTTCGAAATCCTGCGCGGCTATCCGTTCCTGAAAAACCACCCCGAACTGACCCGCCGTCTGCGGTCGGCCGCTACGGATTTCATGGGGCCGGAGAACGTCATCAACCTGGACCTGTGGATGGCCGGCGAAGATTTTGCCTTCTACTCGCAGGTGGTGGACTCGTGTTTTTACCGGCTCGGCACCCGTAACGAAGAACGCGGCATCGTCTCCGGCGTCCATACCCCGACCTTCGACATCGACGAGTCGGCGCTGGAGATCGGCTCCGGCCTGATGAGCTGGCTGGCCGTGGAGGAACTCCGGATGGGCGCCGTCTGACCGTCGGTCAGGACTGGCCATTCCGGCCATCAGCATCACCCGTAACTATTTTTACGTATGAGAAACATTCTGATTGGATTCCTGCTGGCGGGGCTGTCGGCCTGCTCGACCTCGACGGTCTACATCGTCCGGCATGCCGAGAAGCGGAACGACACCGACACCAGCACGCTGACCCCGGCGGGCTCGGAGCGGGCGCAGGCCCTCGCCGAACGGCTGGCCGGCCGGAACATCGACCTCATTCTGACGACGCCCTATGCCCGGACGCGACTCACGGCGGCACCGCTGGCAAAGCAGCGAAACCTGACTACCGGAACGTATCCGGCCGGCCCGCCGACGGCGGTGGTAAAGCAGTTGGAAGAAGCCGACGCGAAGAATATTCTGGTGGTCGGGCACAGCAACACGATCCTGGAAATAGCGAAAGCACTGGGAACTAACCCCTCCCGGCAGAAAATCGAGTCCGGGGATTTCGACAACCTGCTGATCGTAACGGTCCGCAAAGGTCTGTTTGGCCAGTCGGTAGACCTGAAGGAAGAGACGTACGGCACGCCGACGGCCCCCTGACCAGCGGCCCGTTTTGCCCTCCTGCGTCGGGACGACAGGGGAATCGGGCGGAGAAAGGGAAGGGGTGCTAAACGATGACGGAAACCGGATGGACCCGCGGCAGGGCCGCCGGCATTCGGCACAATTTTTGGCGATTAAAATAGTTACCAGTTAATAGAGTCAGTTAATTAATAATCGTAGTGAGTAGACTTATGAGTACCCGATTTGTGCGCTTGTTCTTGGTTTTCAGTATGTTGTGGTTTGCCGGGGCCGGCTTCTGCCAGGCTCAGGAGACGGAATCCGAGCCGACTTCTCCGCCGACGCCCACCGGTTCGACGTTTCCCAACCGGTATACCGGGCGTCAAATCATTCTGGCGGTAGGTTCTTCGGCCGACCGACCTGAATACCGCCTGCTCGACAACGGATTGCTGTTCTACCGCGAAGGCTCCGAAGGGCCGTTCAAACAGCTGGGTCAGAAGCCCAAAGCCACCATCCAGCAGGCCTTTGCCGCCCTGGAACAGGAGTGTAAAATTAAGACCGCCAGGGTCGAAGCTCCCGCGCAGCCCGACACCACCCTCGTCTGGAAGAAGGCCAAAACCGAGTACAGCGTCGCCTGGGAGCGGAAAAATGCTCCGGACGCCTACGCGAAGTTCGTCGAAACCTTCAAGGATCTTTTTTCCAAAAAAACAACGAAATAAAAAAGCCCCGGTTGATGAAGCCGGGGCTTTTTGCTTCCCTGACGGGAGCTTTAGCGGAGGTCACAGCTGAAACCGGATCGGCATTCTGAATTTTACATTGACCGGTTTCCCCTGGATCCGGCCCGGGGTCCAGTGCGGCATGTCATAAACCACCCGCAGAGCCTCCGCATTGACTTCAGGGCTGAGTCCTTCCAGAATCTGAGCGTCATGGAGGCTGCCGTCCGTCGCCACGATGAACGTTACGAACACTTTTCCCTGAACGCCGTCTTTCACCGCTTTTTCCGGGTAATTGAGGTGATCCGACAAATACTCGCCCAGGGCTTCCCAGCCGCCCGGAAAACCGGGCAGGTCATCCACGACCGTATAGACCTCACCCACGGGACCAATCCTTGAAAGAGCCGACAAACCCTGGGCGACGGCTTTCTCCGTTGCCTTGTCGGCGGCCGCCTGCGTCGGTTCGGCTTCCTTCTGAGTGCACATCAGCAGCAGAACGGCCAGGGGGAACACGACTCCGTAACTCACCAGCCGCCACCGGCCGGATTTCGATTTCTGTAACATAAGAATACGCTGTTTAAGGGTGGATGAATGAAAAAAGGGGGTTACCAACGGTGCTGGGTTCGGACCGAACACCCAGGCCGTCAGCCGGTCGTCCAGTTGGTGCCGGCGACGGGCGAAATAGGAAAACAGGCTGGTCATGATCAGGGATTTTTAGGCGCCGGGGTCTCGTTCCCGGCTTTCGGATTAGCTTTGGTCGTGATCAGAATGACGCCGTTCGTACCCTTTTCGCCGTAGATGGCCCGGGCCGACTGGCCTTTCAGGACGGCTACCGACTTAATGGCATCGGAAGCCAGCCTGTTCAAAGAGAAATCGGCATCCTGCATCTCGCCGTCGATGATATACAGCGGTTTGGTGTTAGGGTCGAGCGTGATCCGCCCCGTGAACATGGGACCCGGTGGCGGGTTTTCTTCCGTCCGGCTGCCGGTTCGTTCACCGCGCTCCAGCTGAAACTCGATCGGGAGCACATACTGAACGGCTACGGGCTTGCCGCCCTGTATGCCCGGGTTCCAGTTCGGCATCTTGCCGACCACCCGCACAGCCTCTTCGTCGCAGCCGAAGCCGATGCCTTTCTGAACCCGCAGGTCATAGATTTCACCAGATGGGCCGACGGTAAACTGGACGAAGACCTTCCCGGTAACCCCCCGCTGAATTGCTTCAGACGGATACCGGATGTTTTTTCCCAGATACAGACCCAGGGCGTCCATGCCGCCCGGAAATTCGGGCGCCTTTTCCACCACGGTAAACACGGGGTTTTGCTGGGGCTTTTTAGGTCCGGGCTGTTGCGGGTCGGCCGACGTCGCCGGCTTCGGGAAAGGCGCGTAGCCGACCACGACCACCGGCTTCAGCGACTCGGCTTTCCGGTTCAGTACGAAATTCAGGGTGGTCTTTCCGGCCACTTCTCCGGCGACGGATTCATAACCGACATAGCTGGCCGTGATCCGGGCCTCGGCCGGGACGTTGCGGAGTTGATACCGGCCTTCTGCGTCGGTTTGTGCTCCGTTGGTCGTACCCTGAACCAGCACGGTAGCCCGGCTGAGCGGTTTCCCTTCCTCGCTGAGAACGTTTCCGGATACGGTCAGCGGTTCGGCGGAGGAGGCCGTCACCAGCCGGCTGATCTGCTCCCGTGCCGAGGTCATGGCCAGCAGACTGAGCAGCATCGGCAGCACCAGCACATACTTGCCCAGCGCCCAGCGGCTGGTGGTCCGGCGGTGAAGCATCCGGATGCGCTCTTTCAGGAGGGCGCTTTTGAAAAAATTGTTAGTCAGACCGCCCGGCTGAACGCCGAAGGCATAATCGATCAGGAAAGCCGCATACTGCTGTTTATCCTCGGCCTGGGCGTCGGCCAGAAATTCGTGCACCTGCCGGAGGGAGCGTTTGTAGGCCAGCAGCACCGGGTTCAGCCAGAAAACCACCTGGATCAGTTCCAGCAGGAGCACATCGAGGCTGTGCCATTGCCGGATATGCACCAGCTCGTGGGCGATGATCGGGGCGTTGGCGGTCTGCGCATCCTGGCGGCTCAGCACCAGATACCGCAGAAAGGAGAAGGTAGGGACGCGTTCGTCAGTAGGCAGCACCAGCGTGTAGCCCGGCATCGCCTGCCGCTCCGACCGGCGGATCTGCCGACCGATGCCGGTCAGCTGAAGCAGCAGCCGGAACAGCAGCACCGCGGCAATCAGGCCGTAGAGGTAATAAGCCGCCGTTTCCCAGTCGGGACCGGCCGCTGCCGGAGCCACCGCGCCGACGGCCGGCAGGGTGATCACCCCTACGGGCAGCGGCAGCACCTCGGCCGTTTGGACCGGTAGTTCGACCAGCGGCAACGCCAGCGACAGGCCCACCGACCCCAGCAGGTAGGCGCGATTGAGCCGAAAAAAGGTGTGTCGGCGGAGCCAGAGCCAGTAACAGGCGTAAAACAGCGCCAGAAACAGGTTGGCTTTGAGCAGGTAATCGAGCCAGGCGGTCATGATTCCTTCTTCCGGTTTAAGAGTTCGATGATCTCGTTGGCTTCCTTCAGGCTCAGGTTCCGGTCTTTGACGAAAAACGAAACCAGCTTTTTCAGCGAATTGTCGAAGTAGCTCGACATCAGCTGCTCCATCTCGAAACGCTTGTACTGCTCCTCCGTAATGAGGGGATAATATTCGTGGGTCTTGCCGTAGGCCCGATACCCTACCAATCCTTTCTTTTCCAGAATACGGATGATGGTCGAGACGGTGTTGTAGGCGGGTCTGGGTTCCGGAAGTTCGGCCAGAACGTCCTTGACGAAGCCCTTTTCCAGCTTCCAGAGCACCTTCATGATCTCTTCTTCGGCATTGGTCAGTTCGCGCACCTTCATGTGGGGCCGGGGTTTGAATGGATAACTGATCCGAAAGTATGACTAATATTTTAGTTTCACAACTAATACATTAGTTTTTTTATTGAAAAATTTTTGGCGCCCGGCGATGGTTCTCATAATTTATTTAGACCTGCTATTTCTGACCCATTGCAGAAATGAACTCGATCTGCCATATTGCGGTTGTAGCACTGACATATTTCGGTTTCTGCTCATGGCTCATGCAACTCCTCCGCCCTATCAGGCTGTATATGCTCCGTATACGGTGATCGACAAGGCCCGTCAGGGTGTTCTGCGTTCGGAAGCCGATCAGGTGGCTGCCTTAGCAGGCCTGACCGACCTGGAGATGGCCCGGATCCTCAACATGTCCGATCGAAATCTGCATCGGCTTAAACCCCAGGAGCGGCTGTCTCGTGACGCTTCCGAGCGGTTGCTGCTGTTAACCAATCTGCTTCGTCATGGTCTGGATGTCTTTGATGACGACGCTGAAACCCTGGCCGACTGGCTACGCTCGTCCATTCGCGAGTTGAACTCTCAATCCCCTTTACAACTGCTGGACACCACGACGGGCTTTGGCCTGGTCGACGACGTACTGGGCCGCATTGAACATGGCATTGTCGGGTAAGCCGTCATACCGCAATGCTGACTGTGTACCGAACCGTAAAAGCGAGATACAGTGACCAGCCGCTGGCTACCGAAGGCGCTCGCCTGTTTGGCGGCCGCTGGAATCCCAAAGGCTTTCCCTTGCTCTATACAACGTCTTCACCGGCTCTGGCGTTGGTGGAATCGCTGGTCCATCAGCCCCGGGTGAAGTATGAGAAGCTGCCCGGACTGATGTTGTTTACCCTGCGGGTCCCGGATGAGGTAACTTCCTTCCCTATTGAGTCACTGCCGGCGTACTGGCAGGAGGAAAGTTACGAGCGCACCCAGTGGTTGCTGAGAGACTGGCTCACCCGCCCATCCACCTTGGTGGCCGCGGTGCCCTCAGTAGTAGTGCCCATGTCCTGTAACTACCTGATTCATCCTGCCCATCCCCGTTTTAGGGAGATTGAGATCCTGCGGCAGGAGGACTTCCCGGTGGAGCGACGGTTGTGGCGGGATGAAGGCTTGCCCCCTGAGGCAGCTTAAGAAAGAAAGCCAAACCGTTTTTTTCCGCCCGTCCCTTACTCAAAAATCTGAAGATACCGCCGAATCGACTGGTCGAATATCGCCCGGCCGTCGGCTTCGATGTTCTGGTCCTCGAAGGCGCCGTAAATCCGGTCGAAGGAAAATCCGTCGAGCCGGTCGCGGATCTGTTCGATCTCCCGTTTGGGCAGCGGAATCAAGTTGGGGTAGCTGTACATGAAGGTGACCGACTTGCGGTCGCGGGTCACATAGATGCTGTCGCCCGTCAGCAGAAAATGGCCGGTTTCGTCCGGCAGATGCAGGACGCAGCTCCCGGGAAAATGCCCGCCGGTATTGACGACGATAATACCATCCCATAGCGGCTGCCGGGGGCCGCTCCAGTACTCAACCCGGTCAGTGGGATTCATCACCCATTGCCGGTCGTTTTCGTGAATGTACACCGGGCAGTCGAAGGTTTCGGTCCATTCCGCCATCAGGCTGAAATAATGCGGATGGGAGATGGCAATGGCTTTCAGCCCACCCAGCGACCGGATGAAGGCCGTCGTGGGCGGGTCGAGGAAGGGCAGGCAGTCCCAAAGGATGTTTCCGCCTTCCGACCGGATCAGAAAGGCCCGCTGGCCGATGGCGAAGGCCGGCGTGATGCGCAGGTCGTACAGGCGGTCGGTAAGGCGGCTGAACCGGATGGTGCGGTCTTTCGCCAGCTCGTCGAGGCTGGTCCAGGTCTGGCCGTCGTCGCCGACGTATTGGCGGTCATCGGCGCAGATCGGGCAGAGGTCGGGCAGCCGGGCCGGGTCCGGATACTGGGTGCCGCAGGTCCGGCAGATGGTTTGCGCCATGCCTCAGTTCTTCTCCAGTTTTTTCAGTTCCTTATCAATGTAGGCTTTGGAGAGCCACCTGGTGCCGATCATGACGCCTTCGATGTTACGGGTCTGGCTGATGTCTTTCAGCGGGTTGCCGTTCAGGAGTACCAGGTCCGACACGTTGCCGGTTTTGACGGTGCCCCAGTCCGGTTTGTTGAAGAAGGAAGCTACGTTGACGGTGCCGGTCCGCAGAGTTTCGTAGGGCGTCAGGCCCGCATCCACCATGTACTGCATTTCGTGATGGATCGAAAAGCCGGGAACGTTGAAGACCTGCGGGGCATCCGAGCCCAGCAGAATCTCGACACCGTTCTTCTGGCATTCATACAGCAGCTTCCGGCGGGCCTGGATGAATTTTTCGGCGCGTTCCTTCGAGAAGTTGGGGTTATTGTTGTAGTTGTTCTTGGCGTTGACCCAGTTACGCACCTCCTCCGGTTTCATGTATTTCATTTCCGGCGCTTTGGCAAACGTTTCGGCCGGCTGGGGCGACAGCCAGCGTTCGGCCAGGGCCTCCGTCGGCACCACCCGGATCTTTTTATCGCGCAGCGCCTTCACCAGCTTCGGAATCAGCGACGGGTCGGCGCGGTAGCCGATCCAGGCGCCGAACAGACCGGTTTCCTGCTCGACGAGCGTATCCGAGCCCGGCACGATGGCTTCGATAAAACCGTCCATGTGGTCGATGGAGGCATACTCCGCTTCGATGGCCCGCCAGACGCCCACGTTGAACGACACGTGACCGGCAAACGGAATGCCCACCTCTTTGGCGGTTTTGGCAATGGCCGGGAAGGTTTCTTTGGTCAGACCGGGATGCAGTTTCAGGAAATCGTACCCGGCGGCTTTCTGTTCACGCACCAGCTCGGCGCCCCGCTCCGCCGTCTTGACGCTCTGGCCGCTGAACGACGGCCCGGAACTGTAAAAATGCGGTCCCAGAATCTCCCCACTGTTGATTTTGCTGCGCAGTTCGAGGTGTCGCGGATGACCCAGCATCCCCCGGATGGTGGTGATGCCGTTGGCCAGATAGAGCTTCAGCACGTCCTTCATGGGCTCGATGTCGTCGATGGGCGGCACGTGGGCGTGAATTTCGGCCCAGCCGGGCATCAGGTATTTGCCTTTGGCGTTAACCACCTGGGCACCCCGGGTAAATTTCACTTTCCCGTCGTCACCCAGGGCGGTGATCCGGCCGTCTTTCACCACGACCGTCTGGTTTTCAAGAACCCGTTCCCGATCCATCGGGATGACGTTGACCGACCGGAACACAATTTCACGTCCGGCATTGCTGACCAGGTCCTGCGCGAAGGCGGGCAGGGTGAGCAGCAGGAGGAAGGCAAGGATAACGTGACGCATGGCCTTGGAGGGGTTGTTTACGACAAAAGGAGGGAAGGATAGGAAATTTACCGTTGGAGCCGCCCGCTTCAGCCGGCTACCGGGACAACCTGATTGCTCAGCCAGCGATCGCGCTGGAGCTGGCCGTCGATGTCCGGGAGCGAATGGAGCAGCACGGACGGGTTGGCGGTATGATCGGCGGCATCGTAATCGAGATGCAGGCCCACGAACGCCAGATACTCGTTAAGCAGGTCTTCGAGCGGTTCGTTGCCGAAGATGCAGCGGTCGAAATACCAGTCGAGGGATTCGCCGGCGACTTCCTCCGCAACGGCGCGGTAATCTTCCAGCGTGTAGCCGATGAACGGTTTCCCGAAGCGGTCCCACATCAGCCGCATCACCTCGTCGAGCGAGCGGAGGTGGTCGGTTTGGCGCCGGAGGTGAAGGTCCAGAATCAGGGCCGCGATCGCTCCTTTGTGGTAGACGGAAACCTTGCGGTGGGGAACGCCCTTGTCGTAGCCGTCGAGCCACAGATCCCAGGAGGATTCCACCAGCGACTGAAACGCCCGCCCGCTGGCTTCGAAATGCCGCTTGAACAGCACGTGGAGTTCTTTTAAATAAGCCGCATCGTCGAAAACGCCTGCCCGGCGGAGCATCAGGTCACCGTAATAGGTCGTGACACCTTCGGCCACGAAGCAGGTGGAGAAGTAGTTCTCCCGGGTGAAGTCATACGGCAGCAGCTCGGCGGGCCGGATGCGAATGACGTTCCAGGCATGAAACAGTTCATGCGAAGCGACGCCCAGCAGGTCGGTATACAGCCCTTCGCCTTCATCGTTCGGTCCCAGAACGAGCATCGTGGAGTTCCGGTGTTCGACGCCGTGGTAGAAGGCCGTCGGCAGAACAATCGTCAGAAAATGGTATTCCGGTTCCGGAAATTCGCCGTAGAGCCGCAGCTGTGCTTCCGAAAACCGGCTGAAATCGTGGCGGATGCGCTCCCAGTCGGGTTTGAAGTTGCCGTGAATCCAGACATGGAACGGAACGCCGTCGATCAGGTACTGGTCGTGTTTGAGGTCGGGGGAAGCCATGAGGGGGCAGTCGACCAGTTCGTAAAAATCGGCGGCTTTCAGCAGGGCAGGCGACTCGTCGGACGCGGCCAAACCGCAGGCCACCGTCCAGTCCGACGGAATGCCCAGTTCCAGCGTACACGGTTCCGACAGGCGGCCCTCGGCGTAGAGACAGAGGTTGACGGGGTTGACGTACAGCAGCCGGTCGTCGGAAAAGCTGCTGCCGGCGTTGATCACGTTACTATAATACGTATACCGGGCCACCAGTTCCGAAACCCCGTTCGTCTGCACCCGCCAGCGGTCTTTGGTGATTTTGTGACAGGCCAGCCGGCGGCCTTCGGTATCGAATAGCTCAAAGCGCTGCAGGTTTTTGGCGAAATTCTGGAGTTCATACCGGCCGGGTCGCCAAGACGGAAGCTGAAGCTCGACGACGGGGGTGTCGATCCCGGTGAGCCGGCACTCTACCTCGATGGAACGCGATGCGGGAAGCGGACAGGTGATTTTATAATACATAACACGGAGGAAGCGGCTACAGTACAGGTACTACCGCTAAAGATAAGGGCTTGTTTATGAAAACGCTAAATAGTTAGCCTGAACTTGCTCCATTCCGAAACATTATCTACCTTTGCAGACTCATTTGAAAAATAGGGATTCAAGGATATATCGATCATGAAAAGAACGTATCAACCGTCGAACCGTAAGCGCCGGAACAAACACGGCTTCCGCGAGCGCATGGCATCGCACAACGGCCGTAAAGTACTGGCTGCCCGTCGCAAGAAAGGACGGCATAAACTGACCGTTTCCGACGAGAAGAAAGGCGACCGGTTTAAGTTTTAAGTAAACCGGCCCTGTTCGCCGTTTTATGAAGCAGACGTTCAAAAAGTCGGAACGGCTTTGCAGTAAAAAAATTACTGAACGTCTGTTTGAAAGAGGTAGTGCGTCGGTCCGGACGTTCTACCTCTTTCCGTTTCGAATTCTGTACATCGCCGACCCCGATCCCGGCGACCCCGCCGAACGTGAACCCGTCGCGTCGGGCGATCCCGCCGACCGGCACTGGCCGGCCGTCCTGATTTCCATTTCCCGCCGAAACTTCAAAAAAGCCGTCGACCGTAACTTCATCCGACGGCGCGTTCGCGAAGCCTACCGCCAGAATAAGCCGCTTCTTTTAGGCCCGGACGAGAATCCGCGGAACCCGCCGGCTTATATCGCTTTCCTGTATACCGCACGCGAGAAAATTTCGTTTGAAGAGATAGAAAAAAGTGTGAAATTAGCTTTAGGCAAAATAGCCCCTTAAGACCGCCTGCTGAAAATATGTTTACTCGCAAACGTTATAAAATCGCGGCTGCCGCAGCCGTGCTGGTCGGCGGGCTTAGCCTGGCCTCGTTCAGAAACGACGACCGCTTCTTCGAAATCGCCCGGAACCTGGATATCTACGCGACCCTGTTCAAGGAACTCAACCTCTACTACGTCGACGAACTGAATCCCAACAAGATGGTGAAGTCCAGCATCGACGCCATGCTGAAGTCGCTGGACCCCTATACCAACTTCTTCGCCGAAGATGAGATCGAGGACTACATGACCATGACGACCGGCCGCTATAACGGCATCGGCGCACTGATCGGTACCCGGCAGGGCCGCAGCATCGTCATGATGATTTACGAAGGCACACCCGCCGAGAAATCCGGTCTCCAGATCGGCGACGAAATTCTGAAGATCGACGGCGTCGACATCAAAACCCGGCGCGACATCGACTCCGAAAAGCTGCTGCGCGGCCAGACCAACACGAACGTCAAACTCACCGTCAGGCGGTTCGGGGCGAAAGACCCCCTGGATATTCCGGTATCGCGGGATGTGGTGAAGATGACCAACGTGCCCTTTTACGGCATGATTACCGACGAGGTGGGCTACATCGACCTGAAGGACTTTACCGGTACGGCCTCCCGCGAGGTGCGCAACGCCTTCGTCGAGCTGAAGAACAAAGGCATGAAGAAGCTCGTGCTCGACGTCCGCGAAAACCCGGGCGGGCTGCTGAACATGGCTATCGACATCGCCAACATCTGGCTCCCGCGCGAGTCGGAGATCGTGACGACCAAAGGTAAGGTGACCGAGTGGAACAAGACCTATACGGCCCTGAACCCGCCCCTCGACCTGGAAATGCCGATGGTGGTGCTGACCAACAGCCGGAGTGCCTCGGCCGCCGAAATCGTTTCCGGCGTTATTCAGGACTACGACCGGGGCGTACTGGTCGGCCAGCGGACCTACGGCAAGGGACTCGTTCAGACGACCCGCGAACTGTCGTACAACACCAAGCTGAAGATCACCACGGCCAAATATTATATTCCCAGCGGCCGCTGCATTCAGGCCATCGACTACAGCCACCGGAACCCGGACGGCAGCGTGGGCAAGATTCCGGATTCGCTCAAAACCGCCTTTAAAACCAAAGCCGGCCGGGTGGTATACGACGGCGGTGGCGTCACGCCCGACGTGGCGGTCGAACCCGCGTCGCCTGCACCCATCGCCCTGAGCCTGACCAACCGGGGCCTGATCTTCGACTACGCCGTCAAATACCGGCATGCGCACCCGACGATCAAACCCGCCCGGGAGTTCCGTCTGTCCGACGCCGACTATCAGGACTTCGTCGGCTGGCTGAAAGACAAGGAATATGACTACACGTCGCAGGTGGAAAAAGATCTCGGTACCCTGGAAGCCTCGGCCAAGAAAGAAAAGTCGTTCGATCAGATTCAGGACCAGCTCAAAGCCCTGAAAAACAAGCTTTCGCACAGCAAGGACGCCGATCTGGCGACGTTTAAAGGGGAGATCAAAACCCTGCTCGAACAGGAAATTATCGGTCACTATTACCTCCAGAAAGGCATGAAGGAAGCCTCCTTCTCGACCGACCCGGAAATCAAGGCCGCGCTCGATCTGTTCAAGGACATGAACCGGTATCAGGCTATTCTGAAAGGGCAGAAGTAAGTATGCCCCTCATTCTCTCTATCGATACATCCACAACGGTCTGCTCCGTCGCGCTCCATCAGGGCGACGGATTGCAGACCGTTCGCTTACTTTCCTGCTACGAGCTGTTTGCCGAAAAGTCCTCCTCCGGAATGCTGACGACCCTGATCCGCGATGCCGTTCGGCAGGCCGGGCATCAGTTGACGGAGCTGGATGCCGTGGCCGTCGCCAAAGGCCCCGGCTCTTACACGGGCCTGCGGATCGGCGTTTCAACGGCCAAGGGGCTATGTTTTGCGCTCGACAAGCCGCTGCTGGCGGTCAATACGCTCGAAGCCATGGCCGAACAGGTCCGCCCGTTCTACGAGTCGGGTACCGCCGAATCGCCCGCCCTCTGCCCCATGATCGACGCCCGCCGGATGGAGGTCTACTGTGCCGCATATGATCCGGAGGGAGCCGAACTGATGCCGACGACGGCGCTGGTGGTGGACGAAACCTCCTTCCCGGATTTGCTGTCCCGGGGTCCCGTGGTATTTTTCGGCAACGGGGCGGCCAAGTGCCGGGCGGTGCTGGCCCATCAGCCGAATGCGGTTTTTATCGACGAGGTCATTCATCCGTCCGCCCGGACCGTCGGTCGGCGGGCCGCTGCGGCTTTCGAAGCGGGCCGGTTTGAGGACGTGGCCGCCTTCGAACCCTTCTATCTGAAAGATTTTCAGGGAACCAAGCCGAAGAAACTGGTTGTTTAATCCGTATGGAAACCGAACCGATCATCAACCGGGTGGCAAAAAGCGGCCTGGTCACCCTCGACCTGGAAGAGTATTACCACCCCGGCGAGCGGGTCGTCTATGACCTGAAAGATAACCTTTACATGGGGCTGATTCTGAGGGAAAAGGACTTTCGTGAGTTTCTGAAAACCCATGACTGGAACCAGTATGCAGGAAAGAACGTGGCCGTTACCTGCTCCGAAGACGCCATCGTCCCGACCTGGGCCTATATGCTGCTGACGCTCCATTTGCAGCCCCACGCCCATCTGGTGGTTTTCGGCTCCCTCCAGGATCTGGAAGAAAAGCTTTATTTCGACGCCATTGCCCGCATCGATCCGGAAGCATATCATGATGCCCGGGTGGTGGTGAAGGGGTGCAGCAAGGTGGAAGTGCCGACCTCGGCCTATGTCGAGATCACGCGGCTGCTCCAGCCGGTCGTTCAGAGCCTGATGTTCGGCGAGCCGTGCAGCACCGTCCCTCTCTATAAACGCCCCAAACTCCCCAATTCCTAAAACCCTCAAACCAGCCGGAAGCTCATGCGGTGGTGAGGGCAGGGGCCATGCTCGCGGAGGGCTCTGCGATGAAACGGGGTTGGGTAACCGACGTTCTGTTCCCAGCCGTAGTGTGGAAATGAAGCCGCAAGCTTTTCCATCAGGTCGTCCCGGTAGGTTTTCGCCAGCACCGACGCGGCTGCGATGGAGAGAAATTTGGCGTCGCCTTTGATGATGCAGGTGTGCGGAATCAGGGGGTAATTCACAAAGCGGTTGCCGTCGACGAGCAGGTGCTCCGGCACCACCGCCAGGGCATCCACCGCCCGGTGCATGGCCAGAAAGCTGGCTTTCAGAATATTGATCCGGTCGATTTCCTCATTCGAGACCTCGGCAATCGCCCAGGCGAGGGCATCCCGCTCGATCTCCGCCCGCAGCTTTTCCCGCTGGCTGCGGGTCAGCTGCTTCGAATCGTTCAGGACTGGGTGCGTGTACTGTTTCGGCAGAATGACGGCGGCCGCCACAACCGGCCCGGCCAGACAACCCCGGCCTACTTCGTCCAGACCGGCTTCCAGCGTGTTTTCGTTGTAAAAAGAGCGTAGCACGGCGTTCTTCCTCAATCTTCCAGAATATTTCCGAATATCGTATTCTTCAGCAGAAAAGCCAGCAGCAGAAAGATGATGGCCCAGTAAAGATAAACCCGGTAAAAGTCCTTGACGTCTTTATACGTTGTGGTTTTGACGGGAGCCTTCTCCAGCCGGTCGATTTCGTTGAAAACCACCTGAAGCCGCTGGGTGTCGCCGGCCCGGAAAAAACTGCCTCCGCCGATGCTGGCAATGTTGGTCAGAACGCCCTCATCCACCGTCACCGCCGACAGCACGTCGGGCAGCCGGGGTCGGGGCGGCTGCCCGACGGCGATGGTATAGATCCGGATGCCGAAGGCCTTTGCCAGCCGGGCCACGGTCACGGGGTCCAGGTTCCCGGCGGTATTGTCGCCGTCGCTGAGCAGGATGGAAACCTTGCTTTTGGTCGGGGATTCGCGCATGCGGTTGATGCAGACCGCCAGCGCGCTGCCGATGGCCGTGCCGGAGGTTTTGATCATGCTCTCGTCCAGATCGTCCAGATAGCTGTACAGCAGGTCGTAATCGGTGGTCAGCGGGCAGAGCGAGAAGGCTTCACCCGCGAAGATTACCAGCCCGATACGGTCGTTGCGCCGGTTTTTCACGAAGGTCCGGGCCACCCGTTTGGCGGCCGCCAGCCGGTTCGGTTTGAGGTCCTTTTCAAGCATCGACGACGAAATGTCGATGGCCAGCATCAGGTCGATGCCCTCGGCTACCTGCTCGGTCTGCTCGCGGACCAGCTGCGGGCGGGCCAGAGCCACCAGAATCAGCGTCATCCCCAGAAACAGACTGACGGGCAGCGCATAACGGAGACGGCTCAGCAGGGTGGGCCGGAGTTCGGCGTGGTTCAGGGCGACGCTCAGCTTTTGCTGGGAGCGGCTCGTCAGGAGCGACCGCAGCCCGAACAGCAGCAGAACGATCGGAATGGCATACAGATAAATCGGTTGCGCCCAGGTGAACTGCCGCAGCTGCGCTAAGGTGAACCAGTGGTAAGAGAGCCATTCCATGTCGTCAGGGCATTGGGTTATTCAGCAATTGAACGCTGCGCCGGTAATAGGCAATGTCTGCCAGTTCGCTCAGCACCCGGAGCGACTGCTGCGTCTGATCGGAATAAACGCCCCCGTAAACCACCCCGTCGATTTCTTTCAGGGCATCGGCCAGCCGGTTGTCACGCACGGACTCGACAATTTCGCGGGTGGTCAGGGAGGTATACGGTTTGCCCTCCAGCCATTCCATGTATTCTTTCCAGAGAACCACCGCCCGCCCGGCCTCTTCGTGGGCCGTTTCAGGGCCGATGCTGCGCGCCATCCGGTTGAACGAGCGATGGAAATCCAGATGCTGCCGATGGAGCCGGTACCGGAGGATGCGCGTCCGGATGTCGCGGCCGAAAAACAGGAAGACGATTCCGACGCCCCCCAGGGTTCCGAGCAGGATCACGAACAGCAGCGGATAATTCATCTGCTGGCGAAGCGTCACCACATCGGTATAGGTCGAGAGCCGAAGCGTGTCGAGCCGCCGGCTCTGAATCCGCTCCCGGAGCCGGACCGTGTCGGTGTTGGAAAACACCGACACGCTGTCCGTGCCGTTGCGGATCAGAATCACCGGAACGCGCAGCGTCTGCATGGGGCTGGTTTCGAAGGAAACGAGCGTATAAACGGCGCTGTCCAGGCTACCCTTCGCGTTGGTTCTCGTTGAAAAAATCGAAATATCCCGAACCAGAAAAGGCGCGAAAAACCGGGCGGTGTCGGGAAACAGCACGTCGGCGGCCGGGCGGTGCAGCAGGCTGAGCGAATACTGAAACGGCTTGCCGATCTCCACCGTATCGGAGATGAACACGCCTTTCGGCGTCTGGGCCGGTACGGAGAAGGCCAGCAGGAACAGAACCATCAGCAGACACGCCCGCCGTCGGCCGGCCCGGCCCGGTATCCCTTCGGTCGTCTTGTAGAACCGGCTGCTCATTGGTACTTCCGAACGCGGAACAATTCGATCAGTTTGGGAACATAGTCCTCCTGGGAATCCAGCGCCACGTAATTGGCGTTATACTGCCTGCAAAACCGTTCGAGTTGCTGCTGGCTCTGCCGAAAGGTCTGGCGAATCTGGTTCCGGAAAGCCGGGGAGGACGTGTTGACCCAGACGGTCCGGCGGCTCTCGGTATCGTACACCGGGATGATGCCCAGCCGCGGAAGTTCGGTTTCGCGCTTGTCGTACATATGAATGACCACGAGATCATGTTTCCGGGCCAGAGCTTTGAGGTTGTGCTCGTAGCCGCTGTCGATGAAATCGGAAACCATGATGACCACGCTCCGGCGCTTCAGGACGTTCAGCGTAAACAGCAGGGCACCGGCCAGGTTGGTTCGGACCGATTCCGGTTTCAGTTTAAAAAGACTCAGAATCAGCCGGTAGCCGTGTTTCAGGCTGTTCGACGGCTTGAGGTATTTTTCCTTCTGGTCCGAGAAGCAGTACATCCCGACATGGCTGGCCTCCTTGATGGCCGACAGCGCCAGCACCCCGCAGACCTCCCGGGTAGTGGCCAGCTTGGAGCGCGTCGCGGTGCCGACCTCCTGCGAAGCGCTGACGTCGACCAGAAAAAATACGGTCTGGTCTTTTTCCTCGCGGAAAATCTTGACGAAGGTGCCGTGGCCTTTCGACGACACGTTCCAGTCGATGGCCCGGACATCGTCACCGTACTGGTAAGTCCGCAGGTCGCTGAATTCAAGCCCCGACCCTTTGAAAATTGAATGGAAATTGCCCCGCATCTGGGAGTTGATGGCCTTCCGGATGCGGATTTCGTATTGATGTAACTTCGCCAGGAACTCGTGCATAATCGTCACCGGACGTCCCCGAAGGACGGGTCCGGAAAGAGTAAATCGCCGGCCGTCGCCGGACGAACGGGCGTGTAAAAAATAATTACGACATTTGTATGAAAATGCCGGCTTTGACAAAAATAACGAAAATGAAGGTGGAACGATGCAGATCGCTGCCGCAATGGTTCCTGCTGATCGTAGTCCTGCTGGTCCAGGCCTGTCAGAATCAGGCCGAAGAAGCGCCCGAAGGCTTGATCCCGGAGGAAAAAATGGCCCGGATTCTGACGGAAATCCACCTGGCCGAGGCCCGGGTCAGCCGCATGAGCCTGGGATCGCAGGACAGCAGCAGCCTGGTGTACAAACGCCTGGAAAAGCAGATTTTCCGCGAATTCAAGGTCGATACGACGGTTTATTCGAGGAGTTACACGTACTATTCCACACATCCGGCCAAACTGGCTGAAGTCTACAAACGGGTCACGGAAGAACTGGAGCGACGGAAGAAACCGTCCAAAGCAAAGTGAGTTCTCCCAAACGGAAAACCGCCCCGGGCCGGGGTTCGTTTTTAACGCTTTTTAGGAATTTCCATACGCAATTATCTTCGAAAAAGTTGTTATTTAGCTGGTAATGAATCCTTCGTGACCCTAAAACCCATTGGTCCATTGAAAGAGTGTCTGGTAGTCATCCCGACTTACAACGAAATTGAGAACATTGAGGCCATCATCCGGAAAGTGATGTCCCTGCCCGTTGCGTTCGACCTCCTGATCGTCGACGACGGGTCGCCGGACGGGACGGCCCTGCGGGTAAAAGCATTGCAATCCGAATATGAGACGGACGGGTCGCAGCGGCTGCACCTGCTGGAGCGTAAAGGAAAACTCGGCCTCGGAACGGCTTACATTGCCGGCTTTCGCCGGGCCTTCGA
Source organism: Larkinella soli (assembly GCF_003703975.1). Lineage (GTDB taxonomy): Bacteria > Bacteroidota > Bacteroidia > Cytophagales > Spirosomataceae > Larkinella > Larkinella soli. The sequence goes on from NZ_QTJY01000004.1 coordinate 388,955, forward strand.
AGGACCTTACCGGTATCTGTTCGAAATGGATGCCGACTTTTCCCACAACCCCGAAGATCTGGTGCGGCTTTACCGGGCCTGCGCCGGAGAGGGCTACGATGTGGCCGTCGGTTCGCGCTACATCCGGGGGGTCAATGTCGTCAACTGGCCGATGGGACGGGTGCTGATGTCTTATTTTGCCGGGCATTACGTCCGTTTTATCACCGGTATGCCGATCATGGACCCGACGGCGGGTTTTATCTGCTACCGCCGGGAAGTCATGGAAACCATCCTCCACAATAACATCCGGTTTGTCGGTTATGCCTTCCAGATCGAGATGAAGTTTCTGGCCTGGAAATACGGTTACCGGCTTACCGAAGTGCCGATCATCTTCACCGACCGGACAAAAGGCGTTTCGAAAATGTCGACCCGTATTTTTAAGGAGGCCGTCTTCGGCGTCATCCAGATGAAAGTCGAAAGCTTCTTCCGGCGATACATCCCTCCCCGGAAAGTGCCGGCGCCGGTAGCCGAAAAACCGGAAACCACCGAAGCGGTGTGAGGTCAGTCCCTCACACCTTTTTTTTGCGCTTCCCGGCGCTCCAGGCATCACTTTTCTCCGTTTTTCTTCCGTCCAGAGTCAAATATAATTGTACTTTATAAAGAATATTTAAATTTTTCCAAGATCGCCCCTTCTCTGAGTATTCGGTTTTGTGCGAATAATCTTCTGATTTACCTTTTACTCTCCAAATTTCGTTTGGGTTGGCAAAGTTCAATTTCCTATTTGTGTCAACATTAAAATTGCACTGAACGTCAGGTGCTTAAATCGATGTGAACTTCCTATGCTCTTTCTATAGTTACTTTGCTGAAAAGATCCACATCACAATGATCATCACTGTAAACAAGAAAGATTATGAACACCGTAGTTAAAGCATCATTGATAGCCCTGGGTATGGGCTTCGTCATGATTTGTGTCGTCGACGCCGTCAATCCCCAATCCATTCTGGGTTGGCTGAGCGGTCAGTCAGCATCGAAAGCGCAGGTAACTGTTGTCGTCAATAAGGCGGATAATCAGCCCATTACCGTGAAGTTGTCCAAACTGAACGGCGAGGTGGTTGCCAGCCAGCAACTCGAAGAAGGGAATATCGTTCACTTCGGTCTGAAAAATGCCGAAAACGGTACCTACCGGGTAGAAGTAACCGACGGACTCACCAGGAAGGTGAAAGAAGTTTCGCTGGTTGCTCAGAAACCGGTTTAAGCCATACCAATCGTAACGCTGTACGGGGGGCGGTTCCATTTGATGGGGCCGCCCCTACTTTTTTGGTTTATTTCAGTTAACTTAAAAACGCTTAGTTGAATTTGATTTGGTAAGACCTATATGCTTTCTTTCTTCAGGTTACTGTCGGCTGTCGGGCTGGTAGGAGGGGTGTTGTTTACGGCCGCAGCGCAGCAACCTTTGTTCAATGCCCGCCAGCGAGCCGCCCTCGACCGGATCGGCCGGGAAATCCAGCGCGAACGGAGCCGCTCCTACCGCCGGGCGGTCGAGACGGCCGTCCGTCGGCAGATTCCTCTGCGGCAGGAGCGGGCCGACGGTTCGGTGGTTATCGTGGACGGCGTCGACGAGCGGGGTAACCTGCTCTTCAAGGCCACCGGCAGCGCCACCCGCGCCGGCCAGACCACGCGCACCTCCGCCCTCTACGCCGGTGGTTCGCTCGGTTTGTCGCTGTCCGGCGCCGACACCACCGTTCGGGATCGACTCGGCGTCTGGGATGGGGGCCGCATCCGCCAAAGCCACGTTGAACTTACCGGCCGCGTCACCCTGATCGACGATTCTCCTGGGATCCAGAACCACCCGACGCACGTGGCCGGTATCCTGATCGGCGCCGGTCTGAACGAACGCGCCCGCGGCATGGCGTTCGGGGCCCGACTGAAGGCCTATGATTTCAGCAACGACGAAACCGAGGTGGCCTCGGCCGCTCCCGGCCTGCTGATTTCCAACCACTCCTACAACTACCAGGCCGGCTGGATCCTGAACAGCAACCGTTCGGGCGACGTCAAATGGGAATGGCACGGCGACACGACCCTCAGCGCCACCGATGATTACAAATTCGGGCTTTACAACAGCGGTGCCCGCAACTGGGACCGCATTGCCTACAATGCGCCTTACTATCTGCTGGTGAGGTCGGCCGGCAATTCGCACGGGCAGAACGGCCCCGGAGCCGGAGCACCGTACTGGCTCATCAACGGCGACGTCATCAGCCGCACCGCCCGAAGAGACCAGAGCGCCTACGACCTGATCTCCACCGACGCGAACGCCAAAAACATCCTGACGGTGGGCGCCGTCGGTGCCATTTCTACGGAATATTTCCGGCCCGCCGACGCCCGACTGGCCACTTTCAGCTCCTGGGGGCCTTCCGACGACGGGCGCATCAAGCCCGACCTCGTTGGGGTCGGGGTCAACGTACTCTCCTCCGGCTCGGCCGGCGATAACGCCTATACCTCGCTGTCGGGTACGTCGATGGCAACGCCCAATGTAGCCGGCTCCCTGCTGCTTCTCCAGGAACACTATGCCCGGCTGAACGCCGGTCGGCTGATGCGCTCCTCGACCCTGAAAGGAGTAGCGCTCCATACGGCCGACGAAGCGGGCGACGCTCCCGGCCCCGATTATCGCTTCGGTTGGGGCCTGCTCAACGCCGAACGGGCCGCCCGGGTCATCGGCAATACCGACCAAAGCCACCTGCTCGAAGAACGGACCCTGAATCAGGGCGAAACCCAGACCGTCCGGCTGACGGCCTCCGGTCGAGGGCCGCTCATCGTCACCATCTGCTGGACCGATCCGGAAGGAACGGCCCTGCCGGCGGCAGTTTCCAGCGTCAACAACCGAACCCCCCGGCTGGTGAACGACCTCGACATCCGGGTTACCGACGGCACGCGAAGCCTGCTGCCCTGGGTACTCGATCCGGAAAACCCGGCCCGACCGGCCACGCCCGGGGATAACCTCCGCGACAATACCGAACAGGTCCTGATCGCGGATGCCGTTCCGGGGAAATCCTATACCCTGACGGTTTCGCACAAAAACGCTCTTCGGAGCGGAAAACAGGAGTTTGCGCTGATTATCAGCGGAATCGGCGGAAAGGAGTACTGCGTGTCCGGAGCCTCCTCTCCGGAGCGTACGCGCATCGACCGCGTACGGTTCGGGACCATCGACCGGGCCGGGGGGGAAGGATGCCGGACGTATTCCGACATCACGGCCGTCTCCACCACGGTCTCGGCCGGGCAGCGCGTTCCTCTGGAGGTACTGATCGGCAGTTGTGGCGAAAACCGGCAGACCGTCACCAAAGCCTTCGTCGACTGGAATCTCGACGGCGACTTCGATGATCCGGACGAGTTGGCGGCCACGTCGGCGGCACTGACTTCACCGGCCACCTTTACCGCCACGGTGACCGTTCCCACAGGGCTGATCGACGGTCAGACCACCCGGCTGCGCATCGTTACGGTCGAAACCACTGAGGCCGGGGCGGTTTCGGCCTGCGGTACGTATCCCAACGGGGAAACGCAGGACTATCTGGTGCAGTTTGTCCGGCCCCGCGACGACGTGGGCATCAGCGCCCTGGTGTCGCCGGAGAACGGTTTCTGCGGTCAGAGCGAGATTCAAATCGTTGCGCGGGTGCGGAATTACGGCTCGGCGGCCCAGCGCAACATTCCGGTTACCGTTCAGGTGATGGCGCCTTTCGGCCGGGTGGTGGCTTCACTCCGGGATACGCTCCGGCAGACGCTCGAACCTGCGGCCGAGGCTCAGATCCTCCTGCGCGGGCCCGGAACTACCCAGGCGGCCACCGCCTATCGGTTTTCCATCCAAGCCCTGCTTCCGGGCGACCAGAATACCGCCAACAACCAGTTGGAAAGCATCCTGACCGCAGCCGCCGACCCTGGCGGACAGGGCCGATTTACGGCCATGAGCTGCGATACGGCGGTTTCTCTCCGAAACACCGGCACCGGCACGGCTTTCTGGTACGACGCGCCGACCGGAGGAAAGCTCCTGGGGGCCGGTAATCAGACGGTGGCCCTCTCCCGGCCGTCGGGTGGGGTATATTACGCTTCGCTCAACGACTTTTCCGGTCGGCTCGGTCCGGCCGGCAAGCAGGCGTTCGGCGGAGGATCCTACTCCGGAAACTTCGGCCCCGAGCCGCTGATCTCGACGCAGGTGCCGCTGGTGCTGGAACGGGCGAGGCTATATATCGGTACTGCCGGACGGCTGACGTTCACGGTAAAAAAACCGGACGGCACGCCGGTCTCCAGCGTCACGCTCGATGTTACGCCCACCCGCAACCCGGCAACCCCCCCCGGCAACCTGCCTTCCGGCCAGCAATCTGACGACCCGAACGACATCGGGGCCGAATACTGGCTCAACCTCCGCATTCCTGAACCGGGCAATTACCGCATCGGCATCGAATACGAAGACGGAGCTACCATTTTTCGGAGCAACGTCGGGGTGACGGGTTTTCCGTTCCGGATTCCGGACGTGGCCCGGCTGGACGGCGCTCTGTTCAACGGCGACACGATTACCAACTCTTATTATTATCTGTACGACCTTCAGGTGAAATCGCTGGCCTGTGCGGTCCCGGCGCGGGTGCCGGTGACGGTGCAGCCGGGAACGGCCGTGCGCGCGTCGGTTACGGCGGAAGGCCCGACGACGATCTGCACCGGAAGCGCCGTGACGCTGCGGGCCGCCGAAGGGCCGGGCTATACCTACCAGTGGTTCCGGAACGGACAGCCGGTGCCCGGCGCTACCCTGACGACCCTGACGGCTTCGACGGCCGGAAGCTATACCGTTCGGGTGGCGGGTGAATGCGTTCCGGTGATGTCTGCCCCGGTGGCAATCTCGGTCCGCCCGCCTGAAGTGCCGACCATCACCCGCGACGGCAATACCCTGACTTCCAGTGCAAGTGCCGACAACCAGTGGCTGTACAACGGCCTGCCGATCACAGGTGCTACGCAGCGGACTTACGTGGCCCGGCAGTCGGGGCGGTATGCCGTCCGGGCCAACGTCAACGGCTGCGGAGAACTGGTTTCGCGCGAGATTGAACTGGAGGTGATCACGTCGGTCGGCAGCCCGTCAGTTTCTGCCGCCAGGTTCGTCCTTGCGCCTAACCCGGTTTCCCGGCAGGTGCGGATCGAATACGCGCCCGGTTCGGCCGGCAGCCGGAATTATTCGGTGCAACTGCTGGATGGGCGGGGCGTGGTGGTCCGGTCGGCGCAGCTGGTCAGAGCGGGAGATTCTTTCTCGGTCGGTCTCGATGTGAGTTCGGTCCCGGCCGGAACGTACGTGGTGCTGATCCGGGATGCAGAGGGCCGGAGCGTCGGACAGGGCAAAATGCTTAAATATTAAATTCCGGTCAAACAGAAGACGGAGTTCGGGGGTTAAGCCACGGAAAGCCAAAACGTTGATTTTCAACACCGGCTTTTTTCCTGAATAACCTTCCTGTAACCATGAAACCGCATTTATTCTGCCATATTGAACGCACGGTCCTGAACCCCGGGATGTATATTGACGAACAGCACGATGCGCTCGACGAGGTGACCCACCTGGGTCTGGCCGGGCTGACGGTCTCGCCGTTCTGGGTGAAAAAATTCAGGCGGGATATGGGCACCCGGCACCCGGCCTCCCTCGCGACGGTAGTGGGTTTTCCGTATGGCTATCAGCGGACGGAAGCCAAGCAGACGGAAGTGGAATGGGCGCTGAAAGACGGAGCCTGCGACATCGAAGTCGTGGTGAATACGTCCGCCCTGTTTTCGCCGACCTCTGTCTGGATCAAGATTGAACTGGCCAAACTGGTGTCCATGATTCACGAGAAGGAAGCCCTGTTTACGGTCGTGATCGAATCCGCTCTCCTGACCGACGACCAACTGAAAAAGATGATAAAGAAAGCAGCCGATGCAGGTGCCGACTACATCAAGGACGCCACGGGGGTGCTGCCGACGCGGTTCTCGGTGGAGCGGGCGCTGAAGTTCCGGCGGGAAGTACCCCGGGCCGTCGGCGTGAAAATCGTGGGCGACGGAGCTTCGCCGGACGATTTGCGACGGATGGTCGAGGCCGGTATCGACCGGATTTCACTGGCCGACCCGGTCAGCCGGATTCTCGGGCAGTCGCTCACTCCGTTACTGCAATCCTTGCCTGAATGACCGGATGCTCCCCCTGCCCGGTGCGGGAGAAGGGCGTATGCCGGCGCCAGATGCCGCCGTTAATGCGCTCCCAGTAGGAGGCCGGCCGGAGGTCGCGGGAAAAAGCAAGGTATTGCCCGAAGCACTCACGCACTACCCGGAGTGGGCCTGACGGACCGGCTGAGAGGGAGAATCGATACCGGGCTTCATGGGTAGGCAGCCATTCCATCGCTACAAATAAGCCCTCTTCCGGAAACCGGATGCCGTACCGGGACAGGTCGATCTCACACCAGCTGTTGCCGCGCCGGGCGGCCGTTACGACGCTTTCCGGCAGCAGGTCCTCGCCGGGGGCGCCCTCGGTGCAGGCATAGACCCGGACCCGGAACGGAGCCGTCGGAACCCCGCCCCTCGCCACCAGATACCGGACCTGATGCAGGTACCCACGGAGGTGGTCGGGATTCCGCAGGTGGAGGGCAAACTCAATGTTCCGGCCTGAACAGTTGCCCCAGACGATCGGTGACCGCTTTCGGATCGCTCCGGTGGTGAACAGCTTTGGTTTGGTTCCCCGGACGAGCACTTCCGGCAGCTGGGTCGGATTCGGGCGGAGTTGCCAGACGGTGGCGCCGGTCAGGTCGGCTACCGGGATGAGCCGCGTCTGGTAGCCGATGCACGCAATCAGGAGCGTATCCGCTTCCGATGGAATATGAGCCGAAAACCGCCCTTCGGCATCGGCATAGGTGCCGAACCGGTGCCGGGTTTCGGTAATCAGCGCATACGGGACCGGTCGGTGATCAGCTTCCGAAATGATTACTCCGGTAATTATTTTTTGTGCAAGCAATAAAAAAGGTGTTGTTATAAAACTCAAAGTGAACAGAAGCCGGAGGTTGGGGTAAGTAAACATGGAAAACCGTTAACAATTCGATAGTTTTGCAAGCTGATTCGGCCCGGTAGGCGGGCCATATGAAAAATTGCCTTCTCACTTCGTCCAATCCATGGAGTTAAAACATATTCCCCTCGAATCGATTCACGTACAGCTTGGGGCAAAAATGGTGCCGTTTGCCGGTTTTCTGATGCCGGTGCGGTATTCGTCCGACATTGAAGAACACCAGACCGTCCGGAACGGCGTCGGTATTTTCGACGTGTCGCACATGGGCGAATTTATTCTGAAAGGTGAACGCGCCCGCGATCTGATTCAGAAAGTGTCGGCCAACGACGTTTCGCTGCTTTATGACGGCAAGGTGCAGTACAGCTACCTGCCCAACGACCGGGGCGGGGTGGTCGACGACCTGCTGATTTATCAGATCAGTGCAATCGAATATATGGTGGTCGTCAATGCCTCCAACATCGAAAAGGACTGGAACTGGATTCAAAGCCAGAACACGTTCGAGGTGGATATGGTCGACATTTCGGACGGCATGTGCCTGTTTGCCGTCCAGGGCCCGCGGGCGGCTCAAGCCCTCCAGCCGCTGACCAACGTGAAGCTCGATTCGATGTCGTATTACACCTTCGAGAAAACGGCTTTTGCCGGTTACCAGAATGTGATCGTCTCGGCGACGGGCTACACCGGGGCCGGCGGTTTCGAGATTTATGTCTCCAACGAGCAGGCGGAAGGCGTCTGGAAGGCGATCATGGAAGCCGGCGCGCCCTTCGGTATCAAACCGATCGGACTCGGCGCCCGCGATACCCTGCGGCTGGAGATGGGTTTCTGTCTCTACGGCAACGACGTCGACGACACCATATCCCCGCTGGAAGCCGGTCTGGGCTGGGTAACCAAGTTTTCGAAGGATTTTATCAACTCCGATCAGCTTAAAAAGCAGAAGGAACAGGGCATTCCGCGCCGACTGGTCGGCTTCGAGCTTCTCGACCGCGGCATTCCGCGCAGCCACTACGAGCTCTGCGACGCCGACGGAAACCGCATCGGCGAAGTGACGTCCGGTACGCAGTCGCCCACGCTTGGGAAAGGCATCGGTATGGGATACGTGCCGGCCGAATTCAGCAAACCGGGTACCGAAATCTTCGTCAAAGTCCGCGACCGGCTGCTGAAAGCCCAGGTGGTGAAAATGCCTTTTGTTAAAAAATTATGAAAACGATTGACGTCTGTCTGACCCCTGATTTGCTTCATCTTCATACCTCTTCCCTTGAAAACTCGATCGTCGTCGTAGCCGACGTCTTCCGGGCGACTTCCTGCATGGTGACGGCTTTCGCCCACGGCGTGAGCAGCATCATCCCGGTGGCGACGGTGGAGGAGTGCAGCGAACTGCAAAGCCGGGGGTATCTGGGCGCGGCCGAGCGCAACGCCCGCATGGTGGAAGGTTTCGACCTCGACAACTCGCCGTTCAGCTACATGGACGAACGCCTGATCGGTGCCAACATCGCCATGACGACCACCAACGGGACGTACGCCATCACCCGTTCGCGGAACGCGGTGAAGGTGCTGGTCGGGTCATTCCTGAACCTGGAAGCCATCGTGCGGTTTCTGCGCGGGGAGCGTTATGACGTGCTGGTGCTGTGTGCGGGCTGGAAGGGCCGCGTCAACCTGGAGGATACGCTGTTTGCCGGCGCCCTCATCGACCGGCTGAAGGACGAATACATGATTCCGGAAGACAGCGGGCTGATGGCCTGGCGGTTATATAATCTGGGGCAGAAGGACCTGCCGGCTTTTCTGGCCAACTCCTCGCACGTCCGGCGCCTACACCGGCTCAGCATTCACAAGGACATCATCTACTGCCTGCAGCACGACCTGTATGATGTAATCCCGGTTTTGCGCGGAAGCGCGCTGGTGAGCATGGAGGTGTGATCACCTATTTTACGGATTTTCATTATTTTGGATTCTGAGCCACCATGATATGGTTCTGAAAGTCAGAATTCCCTTTTCAATAAATTTACTATCAGGTGGATCATTATTAAAATGACAACAATGTGGAGTCTGCGCAACGAAATAGCCGGAATTAATAAGCATAAATAGGCTATTAACATTGCATAGGTTTTTGAATCTTCCCCGTTAAAAAAAGAATCGAAGTAAAAGGTATATAAATAATAAGTTAAGCAACCTATAGCTGCACTGGTAATAAATACAGTCCAAAATCTGTAGTCATTTTGCGACAATGAACCTTTTACGTAATTATCATATTTAATTCGAAGGTTCTGGGCATTTTTATTTAAGTCCATAGTACATCCCATTTATACGATAAGTGATGAGCATTCTATGCTCATCACTTATTTGTTTTTGTTAATTACATGGTTTGTTAAATGCCTATGCAGCGGCATTATAAGCCTTTGCTATTTCTGCATCAATATCTCCCTGGGCACCTTTTACACACGCATTCGCATCCAATACATTCAATGATAATCCAAACAGAACTCCTCTGACCGCGGTCAAGAAATTATTCCATGGCATTTTAACCATTTCTTTCGCAACACCTGACAATGTTAAAGAGCCAAATATCCTTTCAAGAGCAGCTCCGCTGTAGTCGGTATTAATTTGTTTGTGCATATAAATATAAAGAACTAAAAAGCTTATCATGCATTTTCTCGTCTGAAATCAACAACTTTTGTGTGAAATAACTAAAAAAGGGGCAGTAGTATACTTTGTATTAGTATCAGTCACTATCAAATTATATCCTAAATATATAGGTTTGGGTTTTTGGTTACTATGGAGCCACCCCCGAAAAAAGCCGGGTATTTCCATCCGACTTGTACATCGTTTTCCTACTTTCGTGAACTTGCTTCCAGGCAAAGCCTAAATCTTAAACCTTTTAACAAATATCTCTCATGAAAAAAGTCAGTAACGGTCTGTTCGTGCTGCTGCTTCTGGTGGCCTGCGTGAGCTTCCGGCCCGAAACGCAGAAGAAAGGCTGGGTTTCTCTCTTCGACGGTAAATCGCTCGACGGCTGGAAAGTCGGGGCCAACGCCGGCACGTTCAGCATTGAAAACGGCGCTATCGTGGTGGCCGGCCCCCGGGCGCACCTGTTCTATGAGGGCCCCGTGAACAACCACAACTTCAAAAACTTCGAGTTCAAAACTCAGGTCATGACGACGCCCGGCTCCAACTCCGGCATCTACTTCCATACCGAATACCAGGAGGACGGCTGGCCCTCCAAAGGCTACGAGGTGCAGGTGAACAACTCCCACACCGACTGGCGGAGAACGGGAAGTCTATACGCCGTTCAGGACGTGAAGGAGGTCTACGTGAAGGATAACGAATGGTATACCGAGCAGATCACCGTGAAGGATAAGAAGGTGACGATCAAGATCAACGACAAGACGGTCGTCGAATATACCGAGCCCGACAACCTCGACCGGTCGAAGGATATGAGCAATCGAAAAATCAGCAACGGGACGTTCGCCCTGCAGGGCCACGACCCCAAAAGCAAGGTTTACTTCAAGGACATCCAGGTGCGGGTGCTGCCCGACTGAGTCCTGAACCGTAGAAAAACAAAAAGCCGACCCCTCGGGGTTGGCTTTTTGTTTCATAGTTAGTCAGAAAACGGACTCAGGCCTCCTGTTCGATGGGAACGTGCTGTTCGTTCTGAAGGTATTCCAGCACACCCTGAAACGTGGTCAGTCTGGCATAATCTTCATCCGGAATGCGAATGCCGAACTCTTGTTCAAGTTGCATGATGAGGTCAACCGTGTCCAGGCTATCCAGACCGAGGTCGCGCGTAAAATGAACGTTGGGATTAATAGCTGACTCCTGAATACCAAAGTTTTTGAGAATGTTGATTACGCGGTCTTTCATGGTCGTAAACAGTTTTTCAGGTTGGCGAATGGAAAAGCCGGCCGGCGGCCAAATGGGTGGAAATAGTTCCTCGTTCAGAGAACCGTCCGTAAAAGATTTTAGTTTAATCGGATTCCAACTTTTATTAATTGGTAATTACAAATCTCCTCCCAATAATCGTTTGTACTCCAATTGGTTGAGCACCAGTTGATACTGATAGTTCAACCGGGCCAGTTCCGCTTCCTCGACGCCCGTCTCCGCACTCTGCAATTCTACGTTGGTAATCACTCCTGCTTTCAGTCGGTTGCGGGCAATATCGAGCGCTTTATGGGCCTGCAGCACCTGCGTTTCCAGATTCTGAAGCCGCTGCTGGTTGCTGCGGATGTCCGCACTCAGTTGTTCCAGGCTCTGCCGCAGCTGGGCGCCGGCGTTTTCCACCGCAAAGCGGCTGGCGTCCAGGTTCAGCCGGGCAGCCTGATTCTGCAATTTGTTTCGTTTGCCCGAATAGATCGGTACCGACAGGTTCACCCCGGCGGCTACGTTGAATTTCAGGGCGGCAATGTCCGGCAGATACCCGTTCCGGTAGCCGGCGGCCCCGCTAAAGCTGATGTTGGGTAAACCCGCGCGGTTGGTGACCAGAATGTCGGTCTGGGCCGCCCGGACCCGATCCTGAGCCAGAAGCACTTCCCTGTTTCCGGATTGGGCCGACTGCAGGCTCTGCTCGAGCGTGAAGGGTGCTGCCGGAACATCAAACTGCACGGCGGCCGGACTGACGACCGGGTTCGGATGACCGGTCAGATACGACAATAACGCACGCTGCCGCTCCAGATTGTTCAACAGATCAATTTTTCGGTTTTTTGCCGTTTCCAAGCGTACGCGCTGGGTTAAAATATCGAACTCCAGCGCGTCGCCGTTCCGCAAACGATTCACAATCACCTGAATGTTTTCTTCGGCTACCCGGATTACGGAATCCTGTACGGAAATGCTTTTTTGTAAAAATCCAATACCGTAGTAGGCGGCTGCGACCTGATAGCCCAGGTTCTGCCGGGTCAGATCGAGGTTGTGCTTCAGAAGCTGCACATCGTCGGCCGCCCGCCGGATGCCGGCCTCGGTCCGCCCGAAATCATAAATGGTCTGCCCGATGCCGAGGTTGGCGTTCAGGTTATGGTTAGGCTGAAACTGAATCTGTGTGTCGCGGCCGTTCAGCGGAAAGGTGGCTTTGGCAACCGGATTTACGTACTGATAGGCCGCCGTTCCGGAAACGTTGGGCTGGTAGGCCGAGCGGGCGATCTCCACCCGGACCTGGCCGGCCTGGAGCTGCTTTTCCTGCTCCTTCAGACGCGGAAAGTAGCTGTTGGCCTGGTTGATCAGATTCCGGAGGTCGTTCGGAACCGACTGAGCGACGGCAGAGCCGACGGTCGTGATAAAGAGTATGGATGAAAGGATGCGTTTCATGGGAATTGACAGGTTCATGTTAATGGGCGGCATCGGCTGCGGCTTTGGCGGCCGCCGGGTCCATTTTCTTATTCTTCAGGAGAAACAGGAGCGGGAACGTCACGATAAAGAACAGGCCCGCCAGTCGGAAGGTATCCAGATAGGAAATCATCAGCGCCTGCTTCGTAATGATCAGGTCGAGATTCCGGTAGGCACCCTGCATGGCGTCGAGGGCGCCGTAGCCTTTGGCCGCCAGCCCCTGCGCCATCGCGTTGAGCCGGTCGGTAGTCAGCGGGTCGCCGGCCTGGAGGTTCGAGACCAGGTCGCTGCGGTGAACCGCCGTCCGCTGGGCGATGTAGGTGTTCGTGATCGCTACCCCGAACGCCCCGCCGAGCTGCCGCACCATGTTCGTGAAGGCGATGCCCATCGGAAGCTCCTGCGGATGGAGCGTGGAGATGGACTGGTTGATGAGCGGTGCGTTGATCATCGCCATCCCGACCCCGCGGATTAGCAGCGCCCAGATAAAGTCGTTTTCGCTGACGTCGGCATTGTAGCCGGCCATGATGAAACAGAAGCTCGTGAACGCCAGATACCCGATCGTCACGAAAATCCGGGGGGACACGCCGTTGGCGAGCGACCGCCCCACGATCGGAAAAATCAGGATGGCGATGGCCCCGCCCGGAATCAGGATATTGCCGGTCTTGGTGGCGGTATAGCCGACGATCCGCTGGGCAAACAGCGGGAACAGCAGAATGGACGTGAACATGCCGTACCCGATGATGAAGGCCAGCAGCGACCCGATCGTCAGATTGCGGTTCTTGAGGACCCGCAGGTTCATGACTGGACTCTTCGTTTTCAGTTCCCACCAGATGAAGAGCGGGAGCGAAATGGTCGCCAGAATCGTCAGGATCAGGATGGGCCGGGAGTCGAACCAGTCGTCGGCCTCTCCGCGTTCCAGTACGTACTGAAGACTGCCGACCCCGACCGCCAGCAGGAGTATACCGATGTGGTCGATCCGGATTTTCCTGCGGTCGATATCGAATTCGTTCGGCTGCTTTTCGATGAAAGTCGAACTCAGATACAAGGCCAGAATACCGATCGGGACGTTGATGTAGAACATCCAGCTCCAGTGGTAGTTGTCGATGATGTAGCCGCCGAGCGTCGGCCCGAGCGTCGGCCCCATCACGATCCCCATCCCGAATACCGCCGAGGCAATCGGCCGTTGCGATACCGGGAAGGCGTCGTACATGATCCCCTGCGAGGTCGACAGCAGCGCCCCCCCGCCGATGCCCTGGAGGAACCGGAACGCGACCAGCGTCCAGAGGTCGTCGGCCGTCCCGCAGAAGTAGGAGGCTATCGTAAACAGGATGATCGAGCCGATGTAATAGTTTTTCCGGCCGAAAAAACCCTGCAGAAAGCCTGTCATCGGGATGATGACCACGTTGGCGATGGCGTAGGCCGTGACGACCCACGAAATATCTTCAATCGTGACACCAAGGTTACCGGCCATCTGGGTCAGACCGACATTCACGATGGACGTGTCGATCAGCTCCAGAATGGCGGCCGACACCGTGGTGATGACGACGATCCACTTTCTAAAACCCGTTGTTGCCATAAGATGCGACCTGCGTGGTCAGGGCTATTGTACTTTTACCGCCACTTCCGTGCTTAGACCGGCCCGGAGCAGTTCCTTGTATTTTTCGGGATGTTCGATTTCGATCTTGACCGGAACGCGCTGCGTCACCTTGACGAAGTTACCGGAGGCATTATCCGGCGGCAGGAGGGCAAACCGGGCGCCCGTGGCCTCCGACAGCGAAACCACCCTTCCCTCGACCTTCAGGTCCGGGTAAGCATCCAGTTTCACTTCAACCGGCTGGCCGACCCGCATTTTTTCCAGCTGCGTTTCCTTGAAATTCGCGACGACCCAGAACGTTGAATCGTTCACGATGGTGAACAGCGTCTGCCCCGGCTGGACATACTGGCCGACGACGACGTTTTTCCTGCCGATCTTGCCGGAGATCGGGGCCGCCATCCGGGCGTAGCCCAGGCGAAGTCTGGCATTCTCGATGGCGGCCTGCTTGACTTTCAGAACCGCTTCCATCTTCCGGATAGCGGCCTGCGCTTTGGCGATACCGGATTGCGCGACGCCCTCGGCGGTTTTGGCAAGCGCCACCTGCTGAACGCTCGTCTCAAATTGCCGGGACTGGACTTCCGCGTTGTTGCGGGTGTCTTCCAGCTGTTTCCGGGTCAGTGACTGGCCCTGGAAAAGGCCCTCGTCGCGTTTGAGATCCTGGCGGGCCTTGCTGACCCGTACGGCCTGGACGTCGGCATTCGACTGAACGACACGCAGGTTCTGCCGGGCGTTCCGGAGGTTGGCCTGCGTGCTTTGCAGGTCGGCGCGGGCGGTTTGCAGGTCGGCCAGCGACTGCTGATAATCGGCTTCGGCCTGCTGCAGGGCCACGTCATACTCCTGCGGATCGATCGTCAGAACCGGCTGTCCGCGCCGAACGGTGGCATAGTCTTCCACGTTCACCTGCTGAACATAACCGGCGACCCGGGCCAGAACCGGAGCCGTATTCCCTTCGATCTGGGCGTTATCCGTCGTCTCGTAAACCTGATTGTACCGGTAGGACTGAAAGCCGTAAAACGCGGCCGCAATCACGGCCACCCCTAAAATGAACCGGGGCAGATTCTTTTTCACCGGATTTGTTTGCTCTCTTGCCATAGGAAAGGAAATATTGAACGGGCTATTGGTTGGTAAACTTAGTTGACTATCTTTGCTCAAAGGTAAACCTGGTTGACTATTTAGTCAAGCAAGTTGACTACATTTTGCTCATTTTAAGGGAATCTTAATTTGGTGCAGGCGGAGTAGGGTAGAAGTAGGATTTGAGTGCAATTTTGTCGCTGAAAAGTGAAAAATTGGTAACTTGCCTGAACCGCCTGACGTGACAGCTTAGAAATTATGAATACGGAATCGTTAACGGCTGAAGAGCCATTTGACTTTCAGTTTTTTTATTCGGAAAGAGAGCGATCCCTGGGTCGTGTCTTATCGAAAATGAAGCGGTTTCTGGGGCGATATGCCGAGCAGCGCCTGATTGAAGCCGGTTTTACTGACTTCAAGATCAGCTATATCGCTTTTCTGGCCAATCTCGACGAGGGCGGCATTACCAACAATGAACTGGCCCGGCGCGCCGGGGTCACCAAGCAGGCCATGAGCAAGGTGGTGCGGCTGCTGGAAGACGAAGGCTATATCTATTCGGTCAAGGATGAGAAGGATTCCCGCTCCAGCCGGATTTTCATCAATGACCGGGGCAAACAGCTGCTGAAAGCTGTTTTCAACTGCATGCAGGACCTGCGCCGGAAGTTCGACGACATCGCCGGCCATGACCGCGTCGGAGCCATGCTCGATACGATGGTGCTGCTGGTCCGGGAGCTGGAAAAGGAGTCCGGTGAAATCCCGCTGCCGATTCCGGTCTGCCCGGAAGAATAGAAATACCGATCCATATCCTGAACTGCCCCAACGGTCGCAAACGGTTGGGGCAGTTTTTGGTTGTAGGGGTAGAGACGCAACCGAAACCACAAAACCTGTCGAACCATGGCCTTTACCTCCGTCAACCCTTTTTCGCAGAAAAAACTGAAGAAATACCCGATGCTGAGTCCGCAGTCGCTCGACCGGAAGATCAGTCTGGCCAACCGGGTTTTCACGGACTGGTCGGAACTGTCGCTCGGCGAACGGATCGGTTATTTCCGGAAACTGGCGGCTTACCTCCGCCGTGAAAAACAGCGCTATGCCGCCCTGATGACGGCCGAAATGGGCAAGACGCTGAAAGAATCGGCAGCCGAGATCGAGAAGTGCGCCGTCGGGTGTGATTATTACATCGAAAACGCACCGAAGTTCCTGGCCGACCTGGCCGTTCCGACCGAAGCAAAGAAGAGTTTCATCGCCTACCAGCCGCTGGGTGTAATTCTGGCCGTAATGCCCTGGAACTTTCCGTTCTGGCAGGTATTCCGGTTTGCCGTTCCTTCCCTGATCGCGGGCAACGTCGGGTTGCTGAAGCACGCGGCCAACGTCAGCGGCTGCTCACTTGCCATCGAGGAGATTTTTCGGGAAAGCGGTTTTCCGGAGGGCGTTTTTCAGTCGCTCCTGATTGAATCGAAGGCCGTCGGCAGCGTCCTGAAAGACCCGCGCGTGAAGGCCGTTACCCTGACGGGAAGTGAAAAAGCCGGGGCCTCCGTCGCTTCCATCGCCGGAAGCCAGATCAAGAAATCGGTGATGGAACTCGGCGGCAGCGACGCCCTGATCGTGCTGGCCGATGCCGATCTGGACCAGGCCGCCAAAGTGGCGGTGCAGTCGCGGATGCAGAACGCCGGGCAGAGCTGTATTGCGGCCAAGCGGTTCATCGTCGAGAAGTCCGTCAAACCGGAGTTTACCGAGCGCGTTCTGGAACACATCCGGGAAATCCGGCAGGGCAACCCGACGGTGGACGAAACCACCATGGGGCCGGTCGCCCGGATTGATCTGGCCGAAACCATCGAACGGCAGTGCGCCGAAACGGTGGGGCAGGGCGCCCGCATCCTGCACGGCGGCACCCGCAACGGCTGCAATGTGGAGCCGATTCTGCTCGACCGGGTCAAACCGGGCATGACGGCTTTCGAGGAAGAAACCTTCGGACCGCTGGCCGTGATCATCGAGGCCAAAGACGAGCAGACGGCCGTCCGGCTGGCCAATCAGTCCAATTACGGACTGGGCTCGGCGCTCTGGACCCGTGACCTCGACCGGGCCGACCGGCTGGCGCGGCAGATTCAGGCGGGGTCGGTCTTCGTCAATTCACTGATGCGGTCGGACCCGCGCGTTCCTTTCGGCGGGTTGAAGCTGTCCGGCTTCGGGCGGGAGCTGTCGGAGGTCGGGATGAAGGAGTTTCTGAACATCAAAACCGTGTGGATGGAGTAAAACCGTCTAAACGGCCACTTCCACCACGGTGCCGTGATCGGAATAGATCCGGAACCGGCCGCCGAGTTCTTCGGCCCGTTTCTTCATGTTCTGCAGACCGTAATGGTGGTCGGTGCCGTCGTCGGGGTTCCAGGCAAGGCCGTGCCCGTTGTCGCTGATGCTGAGGTGAAACGGCCCGTCGGGATCGGCGCGGAGCAGTACCCGGACCTCCGTGGCCCGCGCATGTTTGACGACGTTGTGCAGCGCTTCCTGCACGATCCGGAACATATTCAGCGCCTGCACCGACGTGAGCGGCTGCGCCAGTTGGCCCTCGGCCCGGATGAGAATCTGAAGCTGCTCCATCTGCTGGAAATACCGGCTGACGTAATGATTGATCCGGTCTTCGAATTCTTCCAGCGTGAAACTTTCCTGGTGGATGGCCCAGATGGTTTCGCGGAGCATCTTGATGGCTTCCCGGGTATAATCGACGATGGCCCGCAGCTGCGTGGACCACTGCCGGCTGTTGGTCACCGGCTGTTTCTCGGCCTGCCGGGCAATCTGCTGAAGGCTCGTAACGATGAAGGAAAGCTGAGCGCCCACGTTATCATGCAGGTCACGGGCGATCCGTTCCTTCTCCTGGAGCGATTCGTTCCGGAGTTGAAGCGCCTGGAGTTCGGCCTCGAAAATCACGCGCTGCTGCTGGTTGCGCTCCTCGTTGAGCTGTTCGTTACGGTCGCGGGTGAGCTTGTAACGATAGGCCAGCCCGAACGTCAGCACCACCACCTCGAAAAGGGCCGCCAGGGCGAAGTTCTCGTAGCTTTCCAGGAACGGGTAGGTGGGCAGCAGCCCGAAATTGCAGAAGATCACCAGAAAGTTCAGGGCATAGAACGGGGTGACGGCCACCAGGTACAGCCAGGCTTCCTGCACCCGATACCGCCGGACCAGATTGACGATGATGAACGTCCAGATCAGCGGCATGGGCAGCCAGTAGAAGACGATGAAAAGCCGCATCAGCCAGGTTTCGACCGTCGAGGAAAAGGGAAAAAGCCGTTCCAGCAACAGGGAAGACAGACAGAAGGCCCCTCCGACCAGCGCCACCGTTCCGACCCGGTGCCAGAGCCGGCTCGGCGTGTTTTCCAGCGATAAGAACGAACGCACGAACAGCAGTTGGAAGAAGAACAGCAGCAACGGGAACAGGAAATAGACGTTTCGGTTTGGCATCCGGAACTGGCTGTCGAAAAAGAACTGGTACAGAAAGCCGTCGTTGATGAAAAAATAACCCGCCAGCCCCAGCACGCAGAGAATGTATTTCCAGTAAATCCGGTCGAACGTAGTGAGGTAGAAAAAAAAGCTGATGACGATCACAAACAGGAAGATCGAGAAGATGCCGCCCCAGAAGCCGTAGTCGCGAAGGACATAGGTATCCAGCGTGCCCTGCGGGCGAATGGTGATCGGAATCACCTGAACTCCGCGCCGTTTGAGCGCCCGCAGGTAGCAGGTCACTTCCTTTCCGCCGGGCAGGGTGAAGGGAAAGAAGTAATTCCGGTGGTAGACATACTTCTGGCCGACAGGGGTTTTCCAGCCGTATATCGGAGAGGTATAGACCACTCCCGACGAGTCGGCAATGAAAAGCTGAAGCTCGTCGAACGCCCAGAAATCGACTTCACAGAACAGGGCCTGAGGCTGGTCCGACCCGTTGCGGAGCTGAAACCGGACCCAGACCGGATGGGCGTGCTGATTACCGCTGGTATACCCGAAATTTGGAAACGGCGAAGGGCTGGGCTGAAAAAGGGCGGCTCCCTCCGGACGCAGCAGCGAAGCGATGGTCAGCCGGTGGGTCGTATCCTGATGAATCCACACATTATGGTCGAGAACCACCGCCCGGTTCTCTGTCGGGACCGGGATGACGGGTTGCGCAGCCAGCGCGGTCACCGGAGCCAGAAGCCACAAAAGGAAGATAAGGCGGTAAAGAGGAGCCATACCGTAGACGGTTGGATTCCAAAGATAAGGAAAAGTAAACAAAAAGCGTTCCGGGTGGCCCGGAACGCTTTCATTTTCAGCGGTTATCTTACAACGTATAGCTGCCCCGGTACTGCCTCCTGACAAACTGGTTGGCGTAATCGAAGTTGGTAATTTTCATATTCTCGCCGTCCCAGAAGAGTTTTTTCCGGCCCGGGAAGCTGGCACCTCCTCCATTTCTGGCTTCGCGGTACATATAGCTCCGGGTGGCGAGGTTGCCCATCAGCACGGTTTCGGTCAGCGGGCCGGCTTCGTCGAACGACGAGCTGGTGTAGGCGCCGTACCCCTGTTTGCAGGCTTTGACCCACTGCTGCTGGTGCCCTTCGGTTTTGCCTTCGACCAGCGGTTTTTCGGGTTGGGGCAGCTTTTTATCCGCGAATTTTTCTTCCGGAAACAGGCGGGGGTTGTTGCCGAACAGTTCCGCCACCAGGATGCCTTTGCTCCCGATGAACATCATGCCCCCGTCGACGCTGGTGAACACTTTCTCGTAGGGAATGCCCTCCGGCACCTGCGGCCGGATACCGCCGTCATACCACGAAAACCGGATTTCCTTCACTTTCCGCTCGTCGGACGGGAACGTCAGGTGAATGGCTGAGGAGGGCGGGCAGACATCGTCGTAAAAGGCTTCCCTGAAGAAGTCGGAATACACCGAGCCGACGCTGCATTCGACCGAGGTGGGATATTTCAGTTTCAGCGCCCGGAACGGCACGTCCATGAAGTGACAGCCCATATCACCCAGCGCACCGGTACCGAAATCCCAGTAGCCCCGCCAGCGGGTCGGCATATAGGCTTCGTGATAGTCCCGGTAAGGGGCCGTACCGAGCCATAGCTCCCAGTCGACCTCCGGCGGCACCGGCTGCGATTCGCCCCGGTCTTTCGGCGACCGAACCCCCTGCGGCCAGACCGGCCGGTTGGTCCAGCAGTTGATCGTGTGGACGGGTCCGATGACGCCCTTCTGAATCCAGGTTTCAATTTTACGCGTATCGTCTCCACTGCTGCCCTGGTTGCCCATCTGCGTGACCACCTTGTATTTGCGGGCGGCTTCGGTCAGCATCCGGGCCTCGTAGATATCGTGAGTCAGCGGTTTTTCGCAGTAGACGTGCTTGCCGAGCTGCATGGCGGCCATGGCAATCGGCGCGTGCATATGGTCGGGCGTCGAGATGATGACGGCGTCGAAGTTTTTGGCTTCTTTGTCGAACATCTGCCGGTAATCCCGGAAGTACGGCGCCTTATCGAACAGGGCCCGGTATTTTTTGGCCTGCCGGTCGTCGACGTCGCAGAGGGCCACGAAATTGTCGGAGCCGTTGTTGTAGGCCAGCCGGATGTTGACGTCCGCCTTGCCGCCACATCCTACGGCGGCCATGTTCAGTTTATCGGAAGGGGCAATGAAGCCTTTCCCGCCCAGCACGTGCCGGGGAACGATCATAAAACCGGCAGCCGCCAGCGCACTGCCCTGAAGAAATTTTCTTCTCGTTGAAGCCATGAGGAGAAGGGTTAAGGAGTTTAGGGGTTGGGGAGTTTAGGAGTTGAACAGGGCCGGTCTTCGAGTCGCCCCCGAAGCGGTGACTCCTCCATCCCCTAACTCCAAAACTCCTCCACTTCAGCTCAGTTTCTGTCCGATTTTGAGGGCTACGCTCATGTCGCCCTGCACTTTCAGTTTGCCCAGCATGAATGCGGCCATGGGGTTCAGTTCGCCCGTCCCCATCTTTTTCAGGTCGTTGAGGGATACCTGAAGCGTGCACTCGGCCGGTTTATCTTCATTGGATACGACATTCGGAACCTGTTTGCCGTCGATGTAGACGATGCCCTGATCGGTTGCCAGTTTAATTGTAGCGTTCAGACCGCTGTCGGTACCGATCCGGCTTCGAATTTCGTCGGTGAACTCCTGTAAATTCATTTGTTGGGTTAATTTAATACGCAAATAGGATAAATTCCGATAAAACTATGGGTTAATTTCGGTATTAGTATACGCAATACCGAAAAAATTAGTAAGTTGTAACCCGTTTCTTACCGCCTAAACTATTCCGTAATTCTCTGTACTTATGGAACCCGATTCAGCCCGGCCTGCCCATCTTTCTTCCCATCAGCGACCCACCTTTCTGACCATTCTGTGCATTTTGACCTTTTTAAGCTGTGCAGGGGGGATATTCAATTCGGTATCTACCTACTCCGGAGCGAACTTTGCCTCGACGACCAGCCAGGAAGCGCTGGAACAGGCACGCGAACGGGTTCAGGAGGAAGGCGGATCGAATGCCGTCGATGAACTGCTCGGCTCGGTGTCCGACAATTTAACGGCGGACCGCCTGCGGAAAGGGGCCATCGGAAATCTGGTCTTTAATTTGCTCACACTTATCGGCGCCGTCCTGATGTGGAACCTCCGCAAAGTCGGATTTTACGTGTACGTCGCCGGGGTTCTGGTAGCGGTAGTTACCCCATTTCTTGTCTATGAAGGCTTTATGAGTGCGTTGTCCTTTGCGGGAACTGCCTTTATTAGTGCTATATTTGTGGTATTGTATGCTTTGAACCTGAAGTATATGAGATAGATGGACAGTGACCGGCCGGGTTAGTGGTGAAGACTCACTTCCGCGGAATCATTGTCTTGTTAAACGTGCGTGGTATGCAAGCTGAACAAATCCTTCTTCGACAACTTCGTAATGCCGACCCGACCGCATTCCGGCGCGTCTATGATCGTTACGTTCAGCGGGTGTATGCCTTTGCCTTAGGGTTTCTTAAGTCGCCGGAAGCCGCCGAACAGGTGGTTCGCAACGTGTTTGCCTCCCTCTGGGAAAGACGGAATACGCTGGATGAGGATGTCCCTCTCAATGGATACCTCTTCACGATGACCTACAGCCTGATGCTTTCGGCCTTTCGGGAGCAGCACAGCCAGTGTCATCCGCAGGAAATCTTTCAGCGCCTGACCACGCAGTCCGGAACCGATACCGAAGAACAGGTTCTCTATCAGGAACTGGAACTGCTCTATCAGAAAGCGGTCGCCCAGTTGCCCCCGCGTCGCCGGGAGATTTACCTGCTCAGCCGTCATGAAGGGTTTACCACCCGCCAGATCGCCGACCGGATGCATCTTCCCGACGCGACCGTTGAAGAGAATCTATCCCGGGCCCTGGACGCCCTGAGCGCCTATTTCCAGCAACATTCCTATTGACTAAATGATTGAATGATAGAATTGTTGAATGACTGAATGGGCTACGCGGTGCTGAAATTGGCAACGCACATTCAATCATTCAATCACTCAACAATTTGACAATTCTCCCTTGGACGAGCTTTTGGCGAAATACGTGCGGAACGAATGCAGCGAAGAAGAGCGGCAGTGGGTCATCGGCTGGTTGCAGAACCCGGCCAATGAATCGCAGCTCCGAAGTCTTATGCGCAAGCAGTGGAACGCTCCGCCGAATCTGGCAGGGGATGCGCCCGATTGGCAGCGTATGTGGGTGGGGGTGGCCCGGCAGACCAAAGACCTGCCCGCCGAAACCGAACCCTCCATCTATCGCACCGTCTGGCAGCAGGTCGTCCGGATTGCCATCTGGATCAGCTGCATCATCGCCCTCGGCCTGGGAATTCGCGTTCTCCGCCAGTCGCAGCTGCCGCCCGACATAATTTATCAGTCGGGCGAAGAACGCAGCATGACCGTCGAACTGACCGGAGCCACTGCCATTCTCAATAAAAATTCCGTGTTGCGGGTGTCTTCCGACTGGGCCGGCCCTAATCGGAACGTCTGGCTGGATGGCGAGGGCCTCATAACCGTCAATCCTCAGCCGGCCGGCTACCAGATGCTCATTCATATTACCGACCAGGTGCTGCTGGAAACCCGGGGCGCCACCCTCTTCGTCAGCCGGAAAGACGGCCGGATTCAGGCCGTTGTCCAGAAAGGTAAAGCCAATTTTATTGTGCAGTACCTGACGATGAGCGACATCCAGCGGCTGCGGCTGAAACCCGGAGATATGGCCGATTACAATGAGAGCAACGAGCAGCTCGCCAAACGCCAAGTGAACCCGGCCCATTACCTTTCCCGGGTAACCGGCCATTGAAAAGCCGGGACACTGATTCGGATCAACGTCCCGGCCCCGAAACCGATCACATCCCCGCCGGAGCCTTGTCGCCCGGAACGACCGTCAGCAGCCGCTGGGGGAGCCGTTCCTGAATGCCCGGGGTTTTCATCCGGAACGATTTCTCAACCATTTCGCTGCCATTCGAAATTCGCAACGTGTAAATGCCGTCTTCCAGGCCCGCCATATCGAATCGCTGCCGGTAAATCTTCATTTTTTTGGGCAGGTATTCCGAGTACAGAACCCGGTTCTCCTGATCGACCAGCTGGACGAAGAGCTTGCTTTCGGCGTCGTTCTTCTGAATGGCCATCCACAGTTTCAGCGGGTCTGCGGACGGATAGGTTGCCACGGCGAACGGTTTGGTTTCGAGAGTGGCCTGAGCAAAAGAAGGAGCGCTGATCATCAGCAGGGAACCCAGCAGCAGCGCGCTTGCAGTGCGAACAATCGTTTTCATGGTGCTTAACAGGTTTGTTGTTTACTGTTCAGAATTGACGAAAAGAGAGGTGCTCGCCCCGCCCGGCGCGGCAGGTTGGGAGAAGTGGTGCAATAAGGGGATGAATGGCGGGAATCGGTAGACGGCAGGTAATGCGCTGAGCGACGGAACGCCTGGTTACTCGACGTAATTCAGGTCTTTCCCGTAGGTCTCTCCCAGCGTAGCCAGGGACCAGAAGCTGATCAGGAAACAGAGCAGCCCGACTCCGGTCGCCGAACCGACGACGCCCAGCGAAGGCTTGAGCGCCTGGAAGACGGGAATGGTGAGCAGGGTCGTCGCCCGGACGTTGTTGGCGATGGAAGTAGTGGCCGTTGCCCGCAGATTGGTGCCGAAGTGTTCGGCCGAGACGGTCAGGAACAGGGCGATGTACCCGATGGAAAAGCCCAGCCCGACACAGACGGCGTAGAACAGGGACAAAGATCGGATACCGGCAAACAGATAAATCCCCACAAACAGCACATTCAGGGCCATCAGCGCCCCGATGGCTTTCCGCCGGGACCGGAACCACTGACTGATCGGCCCGCTGACCAGGTCGCCGATGGCCATGCCGATGTAAGTAAACATGACCGCCCGGCCGGGCACCACCGGTTCGCCGAGCCCGAGCGCCTGGCCGAATTCGTTGCTGAACGTCGCCAGGATACCGATCACGAAATAGGTCGGTACGGCCAGCCCCATGCAACGCACGTAGGTCATTAAACGTCTGCCGTTGGTAAACAGCGACCAGAAATTGCCGCGCTCGACAGTCTGCTCCCTGATCTTCAGAAACATACCCGACTCGAAAACCGACACGCGCAGGAGCAGTAGCACCAGACCCAGCCCCCCGCCGATTAGGTAAGTGGTTCGCCAGTCGAACAGCACGACGGTGAAGTAGGCCACGACCGCCCCGAACAGCCCGACACCCGCGATCAGAGACGTACCGTAGCCCCGCAGTTCCTTCGGCAGAATTTCCGACACCAGCGTGATGCCGGCGCCCAGCTCTCCGGCCAGACCCAGACCGGCCACGAAGCGGAGCAGGGCATACATCTGCGGGTCCTGCACGAAACTACAGGCGATGTTGGCGAGGGAATAGGTGATGATGGACCCGAAGAGCACCGACAGCCGCCCCCGCTTGTCGCCCAGAACCCCCCACAGAATACCGCCCAGCAGCAGACCTGCCTGCTGCCAGTTCAGAATCGACCCGCCGACGACCGACACCTGCTTCTCGTCCAGACCGAGGTCTTTCAGGCTCGGCACCCGCACGATGTTGAACAGCAGCAGGTCATAGACATCCACAAAGTAACCCAAAGCCGCCACGATGACCGGAAGCGTAAACAGCGGACGGAGCGAGGTGGACGAAGGCGTGGGGTTGGTGGTCATGGTCGAAGGTGGTTACTCTTCCAGATAATCCATATTCCTGCCGTAAGTGTCCTCCATGCGGCTGAGCGACCAGAGGGCCACCCCGTAGCAGAGGACACCCAGCAGCAGACCCGTCGAAACGGCACCGATCGACGGCTTCAGGGCCTGGAATGAAAGCGTCATCAGAATAACCGTACCCCGCACGACGCTCGGCGCGGAGGTGGTGGCCGTGGCCCGGAGGTTCGTACCGTACTGCTCGGCAATCGTCGTCAGGTAGAGGGCGATATACCCTGTACAGAAACCGAGCAGCAGGCAGATGCCGTATAACGTTCCGGCGGTTTGAATACCGCCGAACAGATAGACCAGACTCAGGAGGGCGCTGGCGATCAGCAGGCTTCCGATGGCTTTCCGGCGCGAACGCAGCCACTGGCTGAAGGGGCCGGAAAGCAGATCGCCGGCGGCAAATCCCATGTAGATGAGCATCACGCACTGGCCCGGCCGGACGGTTTCGACGATGCCGAGCGCCTTGCCGAATTCATTGCCGAACGTACCGAGAATCCCGACGACGAACCAAGTCGGAATGCCGACGGCGACGCAGCGGAGGTACTTGATCAGTCGCCGGGAACTGGTGAAGAGCGACCAGAAGTTGCCCCGGTCGTGGGTTTGATGACGCACCTGCTCGAACAGCTTCGACTCGAAGACCGACACGCGCAGGAGCAGCAGCACCAGACCCATGCCCCCGCCCGTGAGGAAAGCCGTCCGCCAGTCGAACCACTCGGCGGTCAGGTAAGCCGCCCCGGCGCCCAGATAGCCGATGCCGGCCACGATGGAGGTGCCGTAGCCCCGGATTTCCTTCGGCAGGATTTCGGCCACGAGCGTCATGGCAGCCCCGATCTCACCGGAAAGGCCCAGACCGGCCACGAATCGCAGCAGGGCGTAAGTATTGACGTCCTGCACGAAGCCGCAGGCGATGTTGGCGAGAGAATAAGTGATGATGGACCCGAAGAGCACCGACAGCCGGCCCCGCTTGTCGCCCAGAACCCCCCACAGAATACCGCCCAGCAGCAGACCCGCCTGCTGGCAGTTCAGGATAAACGTACCCGCGCCGGATACTTCCGCTTCCGAAAATCCGAAGGATTGGAGACTCGGGACCCGAACGATGCTGAAAATCAGGAGGTCATACACATCGACGAAAAAGCCCAGCGCCGACACGATGACCGGTAATGAAAAGAGCGGGCGGTAGGAGATGCGGGGAGCGGGCGTAACGGTTTGTTCCATAATCCGGCTCACTCCTCCAGGTAATTGAGGTCTTTTCCGTGCGTTTCAGGAATGCTGAGGGTCGAATAGAAACCGATGGCAAAACTGAGCACCCCGACGACCGCTCCGGCCCCGATGACTTCGATCGACGGTTTCAGGCCGGTATACAGACTCGTCATCAGAATGACCGTTCCCCGCACCATGTTGGGCACCGTGGTGGCGGCCGTCGCGCGGAGGTTGGTGCCGAACTGCTCGGCCCCGATCGTGACGAACATGGCCCAGTAGCCGATGCCGAAGCCCAGCGCCAGACAGCACATATACAGGCCCGTAACGGTTTTAAAGCCGATAAAAAGATAAATCAGCGTGAAAATCAGGGTAAAAGTCATCAGAAGCGCCACGGCTTTCTTGCGGGATTGCAGCCACTGGCTGATGAAACCGCTGCTCAGGTCGCCGAGGGCCAGACCCACGTAACACCACATGATCGCCAGACCCGGCTTGACGGGTTCGGTAATGCCCATCGCCTGACCGAACTCGTTGCTGAACGTCGCCAGAATCCCGATCACGAACCAGGTCGGGAGGCCGATGCCGATGCATTTCATATAGCGCGAAAACCGGCTGCGGTTATTGAAAAAGGCCAGAAAATTTCCTTTCTCGACGTGCTTCTGCCCGGCCACTTCCTTGAACATGCCGGACTCGATCACCCCTACCCGCAGCAGCAGCAGGCCGATGCCCATCAGGCCGCCGATCAGAAAGGCGTTCTGCCAGTTGAACAACTCGACGGTGAAATAAGCCACGACCGCCCCGAACAGCCCGATGCCGGCCACCAGCGAGGTGCCGATGGCGCGCAGTTCTTTCGGCAGCACTTCCGACACCAGCGTGATGCCGGCGCCCAGCTCACCCGCCAGCCCGATGCCCGCAATGAACCGCATGAAGGCGTAGTAGTCGGTTGGATTCATGAACGTGACCCGGTCGATGAAACCGCAGGCGATGTTGGCCAGGGAATAGGTGATGATGGACCCGAAGAGCACCGACAGCCGCCCTCGCTTGTCGCCCAGAACGCCCCAGATGATGCCGCCGATGAGCAGCCCGCCCATTTGCCAGTTGATGATGTTGGCCCCGACGCGGGAAATCTGCTCGTCGTTTAGCCCCAGATCTTTCAGGCTCGGAACCCGCACGATGCCGAACAGCAGCAGATCGTAGATGTCGACGAAATAACCCAGGGCGGCTACGATGACCGGTAATCCGAACAGGGATTTATAAGAAGGTTTCGGCGGTGAAGTAACGGTAGGCTGCATTCGTTCGGTTAAAAATTACTTTCAGGAAATAATCGTCGGCAAGTTATCGATTTGGCGACATTCAGCCAAGCGAATGCCTGTCTCTTATCAGCCGAAGCCGCAGTTTATCCCGTTCCGACAAAACCACTGCCGACGAAGCCAGCATCCAGACTCTCAGAAAGATCCGGGCCAGAATCAGTGCCTGCTGGAACAGAAAGAGCAATCCGATGCCGATCCATCCGTTGGTAACCACCGCCGATTCGGCCAGGAAGTACAGCGCGAAGCAGAGCGTACCGATCAGCAGCAAGACCAGATACAGCCCGTATGCCGTCCCGAAGTTGTTCAGCACAAATCGCAGCGACTGCCCGAAAGCCGCCAAGGCCCGGTTGCCGTCGGTCTGGAAAAGGAGGGCTTTGGCGTAGTCTCCGGCGCAGAGGACCAGCGTCAGCGGAAAGGCAAAGAGCAGAAAACAGCCCAGAAAAACGAAAAACAGCGCCCGCTCGTCGAGGGTATCGGCGAAGCCCATTCCGACGGCAACCCCAATGACAAGGCAGATCAGACCCCAGATCAGCAGAAAAGTTAACACAATCAGAAACAGCCGTGAAAACCGGCCCACATACCCGACGCAGGCAGCCAGAAACGAATCCAGCCGGAACGGAAGGGCGGGTCGGGGGCCGCCGGCGTTGGTGAGCTGGAGGAAAATACCGCCCGAGAAGAACAGACCGGCCAGCAGATAAATCAAACCCAGCCACCGCCCGGTCGAAAGCAGGGGGCCGACGGCCTGGGATTGGGTATGCATGAAATCCGTAAAAACCGTGAAATCGAAACCGTTCCGCAGTTTCTCAAATTCGAGTGAATGCCCGGCCGCGCTTTTCAGGGTGGCATAGGCCGGAAAAAGCACCATCAGGCCCAGCAGGAAATTGACCCCGTACAGCCGGAGGATCATCGGCCAGGATCGGCGGGTCAGGCGGAAGGCGGTGAGCAGCATCATCGTAGGTTCAGACTAAGGCGGAAAGCCACTGCATCCAGTTCTGCGCCCAGAACATCAGCCGGGCCGCGTATTTAGCCGCCGGAGCGGTGGGCGGACTGACCGCGTAGCTGTTGTTATTCAGGTTCACGTCCAGGTAGATCTTCCGCTGCGGGTCTACCCGGGCCGAGCGGATGCGGGCGGGGCGGCTGAGTGTGAACGTCCGGCTGCGGGCCTTGCCGTCCCAGTGCAGCAGCGTCTCGCGGCCGTCCTCGTCGCTGACCAGCACCTCCACCGGCACGACGGCGTCCCCGCGCCGGTACACCGTGATCGTCGAGCGGTAGCCGGTACCCTGCCGCTGATTGGCCACCGAATGCAGTTCATAATCACAGACCGCATCGCCGTAGAGGAACTGATCGAAAAACCAGTTCAGGTTCGGCCCGAAGCGGTTTCCGGGCCGCCGGCCAACCACCTCGTTGACCACGGCGATGAAGTTCACCGCATTGGGATGTTTGAACTTCCAGCGCTCGAAATACGTGCGCATGACTTCGTCGAACACGGGCCGGCCAAGCATTCCCTCCAGTGTCCGGAGCCAGGTGGCGGGTTTGAAATAGATCAGTTCGCCGTAATAGGCGTCGGGAAGCTGCCAGACGTTGCCGAAGGTGGGGGCGACGGCCGGATGGTCGAGGTGGGCGTAGAAGCTGCGGGAAAGCTCGGTGTCGCCGACCCGGAGGCCCAGCCAGTCGGCTACGGACGTGTTGCGGCCGTAGGTATCGTCCATGATGCGGCCCTCGTAATACTGCGTGAACCCTTCGTCCATCCAGGCTTCCTCAAACTCGTTCGTGGCCAGCATCTGCATGAAATACTGGTGCGCGAACTCGTGGATGGTCACCTGCTCGGGAAGCCGGATGCCGGCCGGCATGCCCCAGCTCGTCCCGGCAGTGATGAAGGTCGGATATTCCATCCCGGCCGCTCCCATGGCATGAATCGACGGATCGACCACTGTCAGAACCGGGTACGGGTACCGGCCGACGTATTTGTCCAGATAAGCCAGAGCCGCTTTGGCCGCATCGAGGTGGCGCCGGGCCTGGGCCGCGTGTTCGGGCTGCATCAGGGCGCGAACGGTCACGTGCCGCCAGCGGTCGGTAAACTCCTGAAAGTGAGGGGAGGCCGTCCAGGCAAAGTCGATCACGTCTTCCGCCCGATAGTGCAGCGTCTTCGTGCCGTCGCGGTTCATCGTTTCGCCCTGCATGACGCCGGTCGCTTCTACCCAGTAGGCTTTCGGAGTGGTGATGTCGACTTCATAGACCCCGAAGTCGGCGTAAAACTCGGAGTGGGCGTGAAACTGGTGGCAGTTCCACCGGCCCTGGGTAGCATAGCGGGTTCCGGCGGATTCGTAAACCCCGATCTTCGGGAACCACTGGCCGACCAGATAGAAATCCCGGCTGAAACCGGTGCGGGCAAAGATCCGGGGCAGTTTGGCCCGAAAGGCCATATCGAGTGTGATGCTTTCGCCCGGACCGACGGGCCGGCTCAGCGGCACCCGGATAACGGTGCGGTCGGCCGGGTTGGCGTCGTCGGGCTGGATAAACTCGATGCGGCCGGTCAGGTTCTCGGTTCGGCCCGAGGCCGGGTCGCGGGTGGTCATGGACAGCAGGTCGATCGAGCCGAAAGCATCGCGGTCGTCGCGGTCGATGTATTCCCCCCGCAGCTGCCCGCCCGATTCCCGCATGAAGGTCGATTCCTCGTTGCGGAAAGCGTTCAGGTAGAGGTGAAACTGCAACTCGCGGATGAGATCGCCGGAAGGATTTTTCCAGACCAGCGTCTGTCGGCCCGTCAGCCGGCGGGTGTCAGGGTCGAGCCGGACCTGAATCCGGTAGCTGGCAATTCGCGGACTCAGCGGCCGGGTGGACGCCGGTCGGGCCGGCTGTGGTCCCGGCCGGGAAAAAGCCGGCAGAAAAACCGGCACGATGAGCAGCCAGCTCATCAGAATGAGCCGGTTTTTCATGGGTATGAAAGCATCTTATCCTCTTGATTCCGTGCAGTTGGGTAATGTTAGTGAAAAAAACCTTCGCTTGAAAAGAATCTGACCGGGTGGGATGGTCCGTATGTTTTTGCGTAGACTGATTCAGCCCATCCTATGAAAACATGGACAATTCTCCTGAAAGTAACCGGCTCCGCACTGTTCCTCGGTTTTCTGGCGCTCCTGATCTGGGCCAACTGGGAGCCGAAACCGCTTCACGCCAAAATCGAGCCGATCCGCATGACGCTGTTTCAGGTCGATGATCTGAAGACCGAAACCGCAGCCGCCCGCGTCCGCGAGCAGATGGCGAAGCTGCCGGGCGTGACGGCCTGCGCGGCCAACCCGGAAAGCCGCCTGATTGCGGTCACCTACCACGAAGATAAAATCAGTGAAGCCCAACTAAAGCAGCAGGTGATGCGTTTCGGGCGGGTTGAAACTCCCTCGTTCGAATCGGTCGAACCGTCGGGGCCGCAGTGCCCGGTGCCGGCCGAATATCTCCTTCGGCTGGAGCGGTTCAAATACGCCCTTTCGTTCCGATAAGCCTTTTTATTTCAACCAATCGTTCAATTAAATCCTGTTTTTCATCATGAAAAGGAATGTGTTTGCCGTTTTGGCGTTACTGGCTTTCTCGCTGAGTTTTACCGCCTGCAAGGATGACGACGACGATATGGCCGCTGCGCCCAAGACCCTGTACGAGCGCTTGGGCGGAAAAACCGCGATTTCGGCCGTGGTCGATGATTTCATCACCAACGTAGCCGCCGATCCCAACATGAAGCGGACCTTTCAGCCGCTGCTCGAAGATGTGGCCAAGGGAAATACCGCCCGCGTGACGAGCCTGCGCAATAACCTGATCGACCAGATCGGGCAGGCTACCGGCGGCCCGGAAATGTATAAGGGCAAATCCATGAAGGAAGCCCACAAGGGAATGAAGATCACCGACACCGAGTTCAACTCGCTGGTGGCCGACCTGACGAAATCACTCGATAAATTCAAGGTGCCCACGGCGGAGAAAACGGAACTGCTGACGGCCCTGGCAGGTCTGAAGGGCGATATCGTGGGCCAGTAAGAGGATAAAGAAAAACCGCTCCCTGGTTCAGGGAGCGGTTTTGTATTGTATCAGCGTTTCCGGATCGGGACGACTACCTCCGTTTCATCCCAGGTTAGCAGCATATCCGTTCCGCCCGTCTGGGGAGCAAAGCTGATGAAGAACTGCTCCTGGGCCGGTTTCCTGGCCCGGGCCATGACCGGCACCCGCAGGACGTCCTTGGTCTGGTCGTACTGCGTACCCCACTGACCGGTTTCCCGGTTGAAGATTACGATCCAGTTGCCTTCCGACGGGATGGTCCAGAGGGAATATTCTCCCTCATCCAGCGGCTGGCCGGCCACGACCACGTTCTGGTCGAAATCGATGATGGTCGCTTCGTTGGCACCCGTCCGCCAGACTTCGCCGTAGGGAACCAGACTGCCGAAAACCTTCCGGCCCTTTTTCGAGGGCTGGCTGTAATCGACCTTGACGCTAAGGCCGTTCTGGTCGATTTCCGCCGTGGCCGACGGGCTGAACGATTTGGTATACGATCGAAAGCCGATAAAGATGGCCACGACCGCTACCAGAATAATACCGATGATCCAGAGTACTTTTTTCATGAACAGATGATTTGGTGCTGCCGGCCGGCAAGTTATCAAAATTTGTTCAGGCTACTGCTCCACCTTCAGCCGTTCTCGTAACTGAAACAGTTCGTCGCGCAGACGGGCGGCTTCTAGGAAGTCGAGTTCCCGGGCGGCTTTCTCCATTTTCGACTGTGTTTCGCCAATAATTTTTTCGAGATCGCTCTTGCCCATGTACCGCACTACCGGGTCGGCCGCAATTTTGATTTCTTCCGGCTCGATGTAGTAGCCGCGGTTGGCCGGCCGCGAATCCGCCACTTTGGTCTGTTCCAGAATGGCCTCGCGGGATTTCAGCACGGTGGTCGGCGTAATGCCGTGTTCCAGGTTGTAGGCCATCTGGATTTCCCGACGCCGGTTCGTCTCGTCGATGGCTTTCCGCATCGAGCCGGTAATGGTGTCGGCATACATCAGCACCTTTCCGTTGGCGTTCCGGGCCGCCCGGCCGATGGTCTGGATCAGCGAGCGGATGTCACGCAGGAAACCTTCCTTATCGGCATCCATAATCGCCACCAGCGACACTTCGGGCAGGTCGAGGCCCTCGCGCAGCAGGTTGACGCCCACCAGCACGTCGAACACGCCCAGCCGCAGTTCCCGCAGAATCTCGACCCGGTCGAGGGCCTTGACTTCCGAGTGGATATACCGGCCCTTGACGCCCACGCGCTCCAGGTATTTGCTCAGTTCTTCCGCCATCCGTTTCGTCAGGGTCGTCACCAGCACCCGCTCCCCGCTTTTGATGCGGTCGTCGATCTCTTCGAGCAGGTCGTCGATCTGGTTGAGACTGGGCCGCACCTCGATTTCGGGGTCGAGCAGGCCCGTCGGGCGGATGAGCTGTTCGACCACCACCCCCTCGCTTTTGCGGAGTTCGTAGTCGGACGGGGTGGCGCTGACGAAGACGATCTGGGGCGCCATTTCCTCAAATTCCTGAAAGGTCAGCGGACGGTTGTCGAGGGCGGAAGGCAGCCGGAACCCGTAATCGACCAGCGACTCCTTGCGGGAGCGGTCACCGCCCCACATGGCCCGGATCTGCGGCATGGTCACGTGGCTTTCGTCGACCACCATCAGGAAATCATCCGGAAAGTAGTCGAGCAGGCAGAACGGACGCTGCCCCGGCTGCCGGCGGTCGAAATACCGGGAGTAGTTTTCGATCCCGGAACAGTAGCCCAGTTCGCGCATCATTTCTATGTCGAACTCGGTGCGTTCCTTGATTCGCTCGGCCTCCTGGTGCCGGAATTCCGACTCAAAATAGCGAACCTGGGCCACCATATCGGCCTGAATCTCGCCGATGGCCATGTTCAGCGTATCGCGGCCCGTCACGAACAGGTTGGCCGGGAAGATGGCGATGAGCCGCTCGTCGGAAAGCTTTTTACCCGAGGCCGGGTCGATGCGCTGGATGGCTTCGATTTCGTCGCCGAAGAAGATGATCCGGTAGGCAAAGTCGGCGTAGCCCGGGAAGATGTCCACGGTATCGCCCTTGACCCGGAACGACCCCCGCGTGAACTCGACTTCCGTCCGGTTATAAAGAATCTCCACCAGCCTGTAAAGAAACTGGTTGCGGCTGATGACCTCGCCCACGCCGATCCGCACGATGCTTTTCTGGTATTCTACCGGGTTACCGGCGCCGTAGATGCACGACACCGACGCCACCACCACCACATCCCGCCGGCCGCTCATCAGGGCCGACACCGCCGACAGCCGCAGCTTGTCGATCTCCTCGTTGATGGCAAGGTCTTTTTCAATGTAGGTGTTGGTCGTGGCGATGTAGGCTTCCGGCTGGTAGTAGTCGTAGTAGGAGATGAAGTACTCGACCGAATTTTCCGGGAAGAACTGCTTGAATTCTCCGTAGAGCTGAGCCGCCAGCGTTTTGTTGTGGCTCAGAACGAGGGTCGGGCGGTTGAGTTCGGCAATGACGTTGGCGACCGTAAAGGTTTTCCCGCTTCCGGTAACCCCGAGCAGGACCTGCGCCGGCTCGCCTTCCCTGAGGCCGTTGACCAGTTTCGAGATGGCCTGAGGCTGGTCGCCGGTGGGTTTAAATTCTGAAGTCAGCTTGAAATTCATAACGAGCCAAGTTACGAAAAAACGGCCGCAGGAGCAAGGCGGTTCCGAAAATACCTGACCGACGAGGCAGTGGCCCCGGAAATTAACCGAATAATAACAAATCGGCGATTTCGTAGTGTCTAATAAATGTGTTAATTTTTTTTGCGTTTATATTTTTAAATTACATAGAAGTTAATCAAATAATGTCTGTAATAATAAAATCAACTTCATTTAACCAATAAAATAATAAGAACATATACTTAAGTAATTTTTTGGCGCTCCTACTTCCTGGCTTGTTTCCGGCCACCGCTTACCGGCCCCCGATACCGGGCCGGGTCTTTTCGCACTTCAACCATCCGTCCCGTACATGAAGAAAAATTTACCCTTATGAACTCTGTCTTATGTTTCCGTAACTCCGCTCCCGGTTTGCTGATCGGGCTGCTCCTTTTCTTTTTGTCGGTTACCGTCCGGGCGCAGTCCGTAACGGCCGATGCCGGAACGTTTCAGGTGGATAAAACCCTGAAGCTGATCGTCTGTAATAAAGTACCCGCTTTCCCGTCCGGCGCCGGGCCGGTTACCATCCAGTTCGATGAGGTGTACACCTTCACGGAATCCATTTCGGCCTTCGAAGTGGGCAGGGAGTATAAACTCAGTCTGAACGGCACGAATTACCTGCTGTATTTCACGGGTTTCCCGATCGTTCATATCACTACCGGCGGGGCCGCCATCAGTGAAACCGACGACCGTACGGGGGGCAGCGTCAGTTTATCCGACCCGGCGGGAAGCCTGTTCACCTCCAGCATGGGCGTCCGGGTCCGGGGCAACACCTCCCGGCTGTACCCGAAGAAGTCGTACAATATGCAGCTCTGGACCGACCCCAGCGGGGCCACGGAACTGGAAACGTCGCTGCTGGGGATGCGCTCCGACAGTAAATGGCTTTTTCTGGCTCTCTATAACGAGCCGCTTCGGGTCAACAACATGGCTTCCTGGGCCATCTGGCGGAAGATGCACAAACTTTACTACCTGGCGCAGGAACCCGACGCCCAGTCCGGGATCCGGATGCGCTACTGCGACGTCTTCATCAACAACAGCTACAACGGCGTGTATGCCATCACCGAAGACCTGGACCGGAAGCAGCTCAAACTGAAGAAAACCCGGGACGACGGCGGCATCCGGGGTGAGTTGTACAAAGCCGACAGCCGGACGGATGCCACGGCTTTCCTGAGTGTTTTCAACGGAAACGAGCTGCCCCCGTTTGACAATTCGTCGCCGACCTGGGCCGGTTACGAGATCGACTACCCGAAAGACCCGTTCTGGAACAGCCTGTCCGGCCTGATCCAGCTGTTCGTGAAATCCACCGACGACGATTTCAAAGCCCAGATCGCCGACCGGCTGTACCTGGATGGGGTAATCGATAACTTCCTGTTCCTGAATGCCATCGGCGCCACCGAGGACAATATGGGCAACAACCAGTTTATCGGCCGGTATAAGGAGAACGAACCCTACATGCTCATGCCCTGGGATTTTGACGTCACCTTCGGGAACGTCAACGGAAAGATGGACAACATTGCCGAATACATCCGGACCAACGGCCTGTATTACCGCCTGATGACCCAGAATCCGGTCGGCTTTAAAAGCCGGATGAAAAAGCGGTGGTTCGCCCTGCGGCAGGGCGAACTTCAGAATGCCGCCTTCAAGAAGAACCTGACCGACAACATCACGGTTCTGAACAACGACGGTGCCTATAAGCGGGAACAGCTCCGCTGGCCCGGCACCCTGCGGCTCGACGAGCAGAGCGCCATCATCAGCTGGATCGACAGCCGGATGGCGTTCCTCGATCAGTATTTCGGCGAGTTCCCCGACCAGGACCCGCAGGGCGTTCAGATCACGCTCCAGGAGTTTAAAGGCGAAATTTCGGGCGGTGATAAACTGCTGAGCTGGACAACCAGTTCCGAAAAGAATGCCAAACGGTTCGAGGTCGAGTTCAGTACGGACGGGCTGAATTTCAGCAAGGCAGGGGAAGTGGCGGCCACCGGAAACAGCACGTCTCCGCGCAGCTACAGCTTCGCTCACACCGATGCCTCGGCCATTGCCTACTACCGGCTGAAGATGATCAACATCTACGACCTCTTTAAATACAGCAGCGAAGTGCTGATCGGCGGCTGCCCGACCCCCCCGGCCGCGCCCACCGTCAGCGCCAGCCTCCTGACCATCAATGCCGGACAGAGTACCGTACTGTCGGCTACCGGATGCGCCGGTACGGTTTTGTGGAGTACGAATCAGACCGGCTCGCCACTGACCGTCAGCCCGGCGACTACAACGACGTATACCGCCCGGTGCCGTCAGGCGGTGGGGTGCGAAAGCATCCCGTCCAATGCCGTTACCGTGAAGGTCAACCCGGTTACGGCGTATGAAGGCTATCTGAATACCGCCAGTTGCAGCGTCATCTCCGGCTGGGCCTGGGACAGTAAACGACCCAAAGCTTTTGTGGTGGTCGAAATTCTGGACGGGCAGAACGTGGCCGCGATGGCCATTGCCGACATTTACCGCCAGGATCTGAAAACGGCCGGGAAAGGCAACGGGATTCACGGCTATAGCCTGGCGCTGCCGGATAAATTCAAGGATAATAAACCGCACAATATCTCGGTTCGGGTTCAGGGCAGCAGTTACATCCTGAAGAACTCGCCGAAGTCGATCACCTGCGCCGGGAGTACCCCTCCCCCCTCCAATCAGCCGCCGGTGGCACCCACCGTGTCGGTACCCACGGGGACGGTCAACCAGCCTTACTCGACAACGCTGGCAGCCTTTACCGATCCCGACAACAATCCGCTAACGTATAGTCTGACCGGTACTTTACCTTCGGGGGTCGGCTTCAACGCGACCACGCGGGTGCTGAGCGGCACGCCGACGGCAACGGGCACCTTCAGTCTGACCTACACGGCCAATGACGGGCAGGCGTCCACGAACACCACCGTCTCGCTGACGGTCAACCCGGAAGTCCCACCGGCCAACCAGCCGCCGACGGCTCCTACCATTCCGGAGCTGACCGCTACCGTCAATACCGCCTACTCGACCACGCTGCCCGCGTTCACCGACCCGAACGGCGATGCGCTGACCTACACGCTGAGTACTCCCCCTGCGGGGCTGACCTTCAACGCGACCTCCCGCGTACTGAGCGGCACGCCCACCGTGACAGGGCCCTTCAGTTTGACTTATACAGCCAATGACGGGCAGGCGTCCACGAACACCACCGTCTCGCTGACGGTCAACCCGGAAGTCCCACCGGCCAACCAGCCGCCCTCAGCGCCTACGATCGCACCGCTGACCGCTACCGTCAACACGCCGTTCTCCACGACGCTGGCGGCCTTTACCGATCCCAACGGGGATGCGCTGACCTATGCCCTAAGCACCCCGCCGGCCGGGCTGACCTTTAACGCCACCACGCGGGTGCTGAGCGGCACGCCCACCGTGACAGGGCCCTTCAGCCTGACTTATACAGCCAATGACGGGCAGGCATCCACGAACACCACCGTCTCGCTCACGGTCGGTTCGGGAACGGTGGTAACGGGGAACTTCGAGGGGTACCTCGACAAGGCGGAGTGTACGTCCATTCGGGGCTGGGTCTGGGACAGCAAGCAGCCCAATACGGCCCTGACCGTGGAGATTCTCTCCGACGGTGTTTCGGTCGGAACAATTTCGGCCAATATCTTCCGCCAGGATCTGAAAACGGCCGGGAAAGGCAACGGGATTCACGGCTACATCTTTACGACACCGGCTGCCCTCAAGGATAATCTTACGCACCAGATCAGCGTGAAAGTGCTGAACAGCAACTACACGCTCAAAGGATCGCCGAAAGCCCTGAAGTGCGCGCCGGCAGCCCGCCTGTCGGCCGATGCCGAAGAGGCCGGTTCACAACTCCGGGCGTTTTTGCTGGGTAACCCGGCGCTCCGGGACGAGGTGATCGTGGAAGTACAGGGCGCTCAGGGGAGGGCCGTACAGTTCCAGCTGATGACCGCCGGCGGCAAGCTGCTCTCCGGCCGGACGGTGGAGGTAGCCGAGCCGAGCCACCGGCAGTCGGTATCTCTGGGAGGGCAGGCCGCCGGGCTTTATCTGCTGCGGGTTGAAGCCGGAAGTCAGGCCGTTACGCTCAAAGTTCTCAGACCGTAAGAAGCGGTTGCCGCACTGGGGGAGCCGAAGCCGGCGGGGTGTTTGGATTATTTTCTCCGAACAACTCCAGCCGGCTTCGGTTACTAACCATATCACTCAACGTTAAAAATTATGAAAATGGACCTTAGTAAACAGGGCCGGACCCTGCTGACCGCCTTTTGTTTTTCACTGTCGGTAGTGTGCATGAGCTGTGGCGGCAAACAGGAAGGCAGTCAGGAATCCGGCGGTGCCTCGGCGGAGGCCGGAAGCGATACGAGCGTGATGGGTATCCAGGGCGATACGACCACCAACGACCTCGACGGTCCGGTAGCGGCACCGGGCGATACGGCCACCGGCCAGACGCTGCCTGAAATGCGGGCAAAAAAGAAAGAATAAGTCCGGGCGGGCGGTGGAGCGATGCAACATTTTCGTTCCACCGCTGGTTTGCCATGAACAAGAACCCCTCCGTCATGGCAGCAACCTTTCTGATTTCGGGCGGCTCCGGTACCATCGGCCGCCGGCTGACCCGCCTTCTTCTCCAGCAGGGTCATCAGGTATCCATCCTCAGTCGCTCGAAGAAAACCATCCCCAACGTAACGGTCTATCAGTGGAACATTGAGCGGGGGCATATCGACCCGCAGGCCATCCTGACCGCCGACTATATCCTCCATCTGGCCGGGGCCGGTATTGCCGACGAACGCTGGACCGACGAGCGGAAGCAGGAAATCATGGACAGCCGCACCCGGTCGGCGTCTTTGCTGGCCGACGCGCTGCGCTCCAACCGCCATCACGTGAAATCATTTGTTTCTTCCTCCGGCATCGGCTTTTACGGGGGCGATACCGGCGACCGCCCGCTGACGGAAACCAGTCCGGCCGGCAACGACTTTCTGGCCCAGGTGGTTAGGGTCTGGGAACGGGCCGCCGACGAAATTGCGGAGCAGGGCATCCGAACCGTGAAACTCCGGACCGGCATCGTGCTGACGATGGAAGGAGGAGCCCTGCCGAAACTGGTGCAGCCGGTTCGGCTGGGAGCCGGAGCGCCCCTCGGCACGGGGCAGCAGTATGTCTCCTGGATTCACATCGACGACCTGTGCCGCATCTACCTTCAGGCCGCTACCGATGAAAGCTGGCAGGGAATTTTTAACGCCGTCGGCCCCGAACCTGTGACTAATCAGGCGTTGACACGTCAAATAGCTACCGTGCTTCACAAACCGCTCATCCTGCCGAAGGTGCCGGGCTTCGCCATCCGACTGGTGTTTGGCGAACTGGCCAGTGCCGTGCTGGGCGGTAACTACGTGTTGAACAAGCGGATACGGGAAGAAACTTCCTTTCGGTATCAATTTCCCGATTTGCTTCCGGCGCTGAAAGACCTGCTTCTTTAGCCGGACACTTGCAGAACCGAGGAGAAAAATTTATTCAAATTTTATTTGTTTGGCGTATCAATAAAAAGAAGACTTTGAACGGACCGGAACAGCAATGATCGAAAGATTTTTTAAAGGGCATTCAAATCGCTTCGTTGCCAGCTACCTGGTCCTGATCGCCGATGTGATAATCAGCGCAGGCGCTTTCAGTGCTGCCTATCTTCTGCGGTTCAACTTTGAAACCGAAGCCATCGTGCCGCATGATTTTCTGTATTGCCTGAGCGTCACGGTGGCGATCCGATTTCTGTTCTTTCTGTTGTTCAGGTCACACCAGGGCATCATTCGCCATACCAGCCTCGAAGATGTCCAGTTGCTGGTCTATGCCGTAACCACCAGCGCCGTAGGAATCTCCCTCAGTTCCTGGCTGCTCTGGCAATGCACCGGCTGGGTCAGCTTTTACGTCCCGGTATCCATTCTGCTCATCGATTATTTCTGCTGTCTGGTGGCGCTGGCGCTCAGCCGTCTGATCGTCAAGGCGTTCTACTGGTCGCTGGTCGCAACGGACGAAGGCAGCCGGCAGCGGGTGCTGATCTACGGTGCCGGGCTGACCGGTCTGCTGACCCGCAAAGCCCTCGCTCAGGATACCGTAAACCGGTACACTATTCTGGCCTTTATCGACGATAATCCCTACAAAATTCAGAAAGTCATTCAGGGGCTGAAAGTGCTTTCGAGACAGGATGCCTATGCGCGTTATATCCGCAATCAGCCCGTTCGGCCGCAGGTCATCCTGGCCATGGGCCGGGTGGGCCTCCCGCAGAAAAACGAAATCACGGAATTCTTTCTTCAGCATCAGGTTCACGTCAAAACCATCCCGACCATCGAACAATGGATCGGTGGTAAACTGAATTCGGCCCAGATCCGCGACGTCCGGATCGAAGACCTGCTGGAAAGGGACCCGATCGATCTGAACAACCGGCTGGTCGGCGAGCAGCTTTGCGGACAGGTCGTGCTCGTAACCGGAGCGGCCGGCTCGATCGGCAGTGAACTCGTCAGGCAGGTGCTCCGCCACCGGCCGCAGACGATCGTCCTGCTGGATCAGGCCGAGTCCGCCCTTTTCGATCTGGAATTTCAGCTGAACCGTGAACATCCGCCTGCACCGACCCGCACCCGGCTGGTGTTGAAAATTGCCGATGTCGCCGACGAGAACCGGATGGGCCATATCTTCCGGGAAGTCCGGCCGGCTTTCGTTTTTCATGCAGCCGCCTATAAGCACGTTCCTTTGATGGAGCAGCATCCCTACGAAGCCGTTCGGGTCAACGTAATCGGAACCCGGATCGTCGCCGACCTCTCGGTTCGGCACGGCGTCCGGACGTTCGTGATGATCTCCACCGACAAGGCCGTCAACCCGACCAACGTCATGGGAGCTACCAAGCGGCTGGCCGAGATGTATGTCCAGAGCCTCAATCAGCCGGATAAAGCCCTTCGGCAAAGCCGCTTCATCGTCACCCGGTTCGGGAATGTCCTGGGGTCCAACGGGTCCGTCGTGACGGTATTCCGTAAACAGATTCAGGCCGGAGGCCCCGTCACGGTGACGCATCCCGACATCATCCGGTATTTCATGACCGTTCCGGAAGCCTGTCAGCTGGTGCTGGAAGCCGGTGCCATGGGTCGGGGAGGGGAGGTCTTCGTCTTCGATATGGGAGAACCCGTCCGGATCGCCGAGCTGGCGCGGAAGATGATCTACCTTTCCGGATACACCGCCGGGAAGGATATTCAGATTGTCTATACCGGCCTGCGGCCCGGCGAAAAGCTGTACGAAGAGCTTCTGAACGACAACGAACAGACCCTGCCGACCCACCATCCCAAGATCATGATTGCCCAGGTCGTGGCCCCCGAACCCGAATCCATGAAAGAAGCGCTGAATATCCTGCAGCTTCTGCTGATCGAAGGCGACGCCACCCGGCTGGTGAAGACCATCAAACAGCTGATTCCCGAATACATCAGCCAAAACTCCGTTTTCGCATCGCTCGATCACTGAAACCGGCGGCCCGTCGTCAACTTTTTCTCCCACCGCTTGCGGTCTGTGCGCCTTAAGGGTAAGTTTACCCCATGGCTGAAGCATTCATTTACGACGCCGTCCGGACGCCCCGGGGCCGGGGCAAAGCCGACGGCGCCCTCCATACCGTGCAGCCCGTTCAGCTGCTGGCCCTCGTTCTCCGTGAACTCCGCGACCGTAACCGGCTCGATACCACCCTGATCGACGACGTCATGATGGGCTGCGTCACTCCCATCGGTGAGCAGGGTGCCGATATTGCCCGTACGGCGGTCCTGGAGGCCGGCTATCCCGTCTCGGTGGCTGGAGTGCAGCTCAACCGGTTTTGCTCGTCGGGGCTGGAAGCCGTCAATCTGGCGGCCGCCTGCGTCATGGCCGGTCAGGTCGATGCCGTCATCGCCGGCGGTATCGAGTCGATGTCGCGCGTGCCGATGGGGGCCGACGGCGGGGCGCTCTGGACGAGTCCGGAAATCGTTGCCCGACACCGGATCGTTCCCCAGGGTATCTCCGCCGACCTTCTGGCTACGCGCTACGGTTTTAGCCGGACAGATGCCGATATCTATGCCGCCGAATCTCACCGGCGGGCCTGGACGGCCTGGCAGGAGGGCCGGTTCACCGGTTCCGTTATGCCGGTCAGGGATCGGCTCGGCCATCCGGTGCTG
This sequence comes from Larkinella soli, assembly GCF_003703975.1. GTDB lineage: Bacteria > Bacteroidota > Bacteroidia > Cytophagales > Spirosomataceae > Larkinella > Larkinella soli. The sequence continues at coordinate 431,524 of NZ_QTJY01000004.1, forward strand.
GACCGCGACGAAGGCATCCGGCCCGACTCGACGGTGGAAAGCCTGTCGAAACTGAAGCCGGCCTTCGAGGGCCTCGGCCGGAAAGGACTGGATGCGCTGGCACTGCTGAAATTTCCGGAAATAGCTCAGATCAACCACATTCACCACGCCGGAAATTCCTCCCAAATTGTCGATGGGGCCGCCGGTTTGCTGGTCGGCAGCCGCGCTTTTGGTGAGAAAGCGGGTTTGAAACCCCGCGCCCGCATCCGGGCGTTTGCGGCCGTCGGCTCCGACCCGACCGAAATGCTCACCGGCCCCGTGCCGGCGACCCGTAAAGTGCTTGGAAAAGCCGGTTTGCAAATCGGGGACATCGACCTCTTTGAAGTCAACGAAGCGTTCGCGGTAGTTCCCCTGCTTTATATGGAACAACTGGGCATCGACCACGGCCGCCTGAACGTCAACGGCGGAGGCATCGCCATGGGCCATCCGCTGGGAGCCACCGGGGCCGTCATCTCGGCCATCCTGCTCGACGAACTGGAACGCTCCGGCAAACCACTGGGCCTGGCCACCCTCTGCGTCGGGGGCGGTATGGGCGTCGCCACAATATTTGAAAGAATTCACTAAAGAGCTTCTCCAATGATCGATTACAACGCTGAGGGCGGGGTGGCGGTTCTGATCTGGAACATGACCACGGCTCCGATGAACGTTCTGAACGACGACTCGCTTCCGGCATTCGAGGCTGCCCTCCGGCGGGCCTGGGACGACCCGGAGGTGAAGGGTCTCCTCATCACTTCCGCCAGGAACGAGTTCGTGGCCGGAGCGGACCTGAAACAGATTCTTCGTAACAACGATACCGACCCGGTGGAGATGCTGAAGATTTCGGCCGGGCTAAACCGGGTTTTTCGCGCCATCGAAACCTCCGGCAAACCGACGGTGGCCGCCATCAACGGGACGGCCCTGGGCGGGGGCTACGAAATCTGTCTGGCCTGCCACCACCGCATCGCGCTCGACCAGCCGAAAGCCGTCATCGGACTGCCCGAGGTGACGCTGGGGCTGCTGCCCGGCGCCGGCGGCACACAGCGGCTGCCCCGGATGCTGGGCATCGAAGCGGCTTTGCCGCTCCTGCTGGAAGGCCGTCGGGTGTCGCCGAAGGAGGCCCACGGGCTGGGCATGGTCGACGAATTGGCCGGGAGCCGGGAGGAACTGATGGAAAAGGCCCGGCGCTGGCTGTCCGAAAATCCGAACCCGCTCCAGCCCTGGGACGAGCGTGATCCGAAGACCGGCCGCATCGTCGGTCGGGAAAATTTCAGGGTTCCGGGCGGGGATGTGCAGAGTCCGGCCGGAGCGCGGCTGTTTCCGGCGGCAACGGCCCGGGTTATGGAAAAAACACACGGCAATTACCCCGCTCCGCTCGCGATTCTCGACTGCGTGTACGAAGGGTTGCAGGTCGGGATGGACCAGGGGCTGGAGATCGAAGCCCGGCATTTCGTAAAGGTAGCCCGCTCCAAAGTGGCGAAAAACCTCATTCAGACGACCTTTCTGGGAATGAACGAGGCCAATAAAGGAGCCGCCAGACCGAAACCCATTCCTCCGACGGAGGTCAGGAAACTCGGTATTCTGGGAGCGGGGATGATGGGCTCGGGCATTGCCTGTGTGGCGGCTTCGGCCGGGCTTGATGTCGTATTGAAAGACGTTTCACCGGAAGCCGCCGAACGCGGAAAAGCCTATTCCCGGAAAGTCCTCGACAAGAGTATCGAACGCAGCCAGACCACGCCGGACAAGGCCCAGGCCGTGCTGGACCGCATCCGGCCTACCGATCGCATGAGCGATCTGGCCGGCTGCGACCTGATTATTGAAGCCGTTTTTGAAGACCGCGAACTGAAAGCCACCGTCAGCCGCGAGGCCGAAGCCCTGCTGACGGAAGCCGGGGTGTTGGCCTCCAACACTTCCACCCTGCCGATTACCGGCCTGGCCCAGGGGCTGACGCGCCCCGACCGGTTCATCGGCCTGCACTTCTTCTCGCCGGTCGACAGGATGCAGCTGGTTGAAATCATCTGCGGCCGCGAAACCTCCGAATATACCCTCGCCGTGGCAATCGATTTTGTCCGGAAAATTCGGAAGACGCCCATCGTGGTCAACGATTCGCGCGGCTTCTACACCCCGCGGGTGTTCAGCACGTATTCCTCCGAGGGCATGGAACTGCTCCGGGACGGCGTCGATCCGGTCCTGATCGAGAACGCCGGGCGGCTGGCCGGAATGCCCCTCGGGCCGCTGGCCGTCACGGACGAGGTGTCACTGGACCTGGTCTATCACATTTCCGCCCAGGGCATCCGCGACGGCAGCCTGACCGAAGACGACACGGCCTATCAGCTGTCCAAGCGGTTCGTCGAATTCGGCCGGCCGGGTAAGAAAGGGAAAGCCGGTTTTTACGAATACCCTGAAGGAGCGACCAAATCCCTCTGGCCGGGCCTGAAGGAGTGGTTTCCTCCAGCGGCCCGGCAGCCTTCAATCGAGGAGGTGAAGGAGCGGCTTTTGTTCCGGCAGGCGCTGGAAACGGTGCGGTGTCAGGAAGAAGGCGTCATCCGGACGAAGCTCGATGCCGACCTCGGCTCCATTCTGGCCTGGGGCTTTCCGTCCTATACTGGAGGAACGCTTTCATTTATCGATTTTGTCGGGCTGAAAAACTTCGTGGCGACCTGCGACCGGCTGGCCGATGCACACGGAGATCGTTTCCGGCCTACCCAAAGGCTGCGGGAAATGGCGGTTCAGGGCGAAACTTTCGTATTTTTACCCCAAACCTGACCACCATGAACCGATCTTTTTCACTGACGGCCGTCGGCCTTCTCTTCTCCGGACTGCTGGCCGCACAACCCGTCAACCAGCTTCCCGAATCGAAAATAAGTCTGAAGGAAACCGAAGCCCACCTGCGGTTTCTGGCTTCCGACGAACTTCAGGGCCGCCGAACCGGTGAGCCCGGCAATTTTACGGCTGCCCGATACATCGCCGAGCAGTTCCGGCTCCTGGGGCTGAAACCGGCCGGGAACCCAACCAGCTACTTTCAGGAAGTGCCTCTGCTTCAGGTCAAACCGGCGGCTTCCGCCACCGTTCTGATCGGCTCCGACTCGCTGAAGCTGGGCAACCAGATTGCCGTACTGAACGGGAAGCAGACGGACCTCAGGGCCGAAACCGTTTACGTCGGCTACGGCCTGAACGACGGGCCGGACGGGTATAACGGCCGCGACGTGCGCGGTAAGATCGTGGTGGTTCAGGTCGGGTCGCCGGAGGCTACCACGATCAGCGGCATGCTGGCGGCCTCCCAGTTAAAAAGGAAACTGGCCGCCGACAAGGGCGCGGTGGCCCTCATCGAACTGTATGCCGGTGGCGCGTATCCCTGGCCCATTGTCACGAAGGCGTTTCAGAATGAGCAGATAACGATGCTGCCCCCCGGCGAACCCTCTTCGCTGCCGCACCTCTGGGTCGATAACGGAAAGAACCAGCTCGCGGCTCTGAAAGAAGCCGGGAAGAGCATCACCGTCCGCACGTCCGGGCGGGTCATGCGCCCGATCCGCGCCGTCAATGTGGCCGGGATCGTGGAGGGGTCGGACCCCCGGCTGAAGAATGAATACGTCATGCTGTCGGCGCATTTCGATCATGTGGGCGTCGGGAAACAGGGCGGGCAGCCGTATACGCCGGCCGACAGCATCTTCAACGGAGCCCGCGACAACGCCTTCGGGACGGTAGCCCTGCTGGCATCCGCGCGGGCGCTTCAGGCCCAGCGGCCCAAACGGTCGGTGCTGATCGTGGCCCTGACCGGCGAGGAACTGGGAATGCTGGGAAGTAAATACTACGCCGAACATCCGCTGGTGCCGCTGAAACAAACGATTTTCAACCTGAACAGCGACGGGGCCGGTTATAACGACACGACGATCGTATCGGTGGTCGGGCTGGAGCGGACCGGGGCGCGGGCCGAAATTGAAGCGGGTGCCAAAGCCTTCGGGTTGGGGGTATTTGCTGAGCCGGCCCCGGAACAGAACCTGTTCGACCGGTCGGATAATGTGAGTCTGGCGGTGAAGGGCGTTCCGGCTCCGACGTTCTCGGCCGGTTTCACCAAGTTCGACGGGGAGTTGTTCAAGGTGTACCACCAGGTAACGGATAATCCCGATACCGTCGACTTCCGGTATCTCCTCAAATTCTGTCAGGCATTCTGTCATGCGGGCCGGCTGATCGCCGATAAACCCGACCGGCCGAAGTGGAGTGCCGGTGATAAATACGAAGCGGCCGCGAAGGCGCTGTATGGGATGTGAAGCGACCCCCAAACCCCCCGACGAGGGTTTGGGGGTAAAAAATCAATACCGGCGGCCGATGCCGAACCCGTAACCCACCAGAAAACTGATGGTCGAGTTGCGGACGTTGCCGTCAGGCGTCGGGGCCTTGGCCGGGTCCGTAATGTCCGACAGTCCCAGCGTATAGCGGGCGTCGAGATGCAGACGCTGGGCCTCTTTTACCCGGAAGTTCAGGCTTAAGCCCACCGTGGCGCCGAGGTCGGCGGGCCGGAAAATGTTGCCGTTGTCGTATTTCCGGTCCGGATCAGTCCGTGTGGCGTTCAGTTTAATGCCCAGATTGGGACCCAGAAACAGGTTGGGACGGAAATTGCCGCTCAGATTCAGGAAATAACGGAACAGAACGGGAACCTCCAGATAGTTGATACGCTGCGTAAACTTGAACTCACGGGTGGGATCGCTGATTTTGTACCTGCTTCCCCGCTGTGAAAACAGGAGGTCAGCCGAGACGCCGAAGTGATTGATGTCGCTGTACATGATAAACCCGCCCGCCGTGACGCCCGGAAGCAGTTTATTGTTATCGACGTCGCCGACAAAGGTCGACAGATTCAATCCCAGACGGGGTCCGGCGCTCCAGCGCTGCTGGGCCATCCCTGAAGTTGTGATAGCGAACAGAAAGATTAATCCATAAACAATTCCTCTTTTCATGATGCAATGTGGTTGAGTCATACTCTTAAAATGGGGTTTGTTTGACATTGATTAAAAACGGTTATCCCCGGGAATTGTTTATCCGGCTCCGAAGGGCGCAAAGATAGAAAGGCTAATGGGGATGCCTATTAAAAAAAACGTCATTTAAGGGGCTTCAAACGGGACATCCTGTTCCGCAAACTGGGCCGAGGGCCGGCCGTTTTCCAGCGCCGGCCGCCAGCGCGGGCCTTCCCGGATCAGCCGGACGGCCTCCTCATCGTAAGCCGGAGCAAGCGAACGAACGACGGAAAACCGGCTGAGCGAACCGTCCGGATTTACCAGAAAGCGCACTCTCACGGTTCCCGATATACTTTTCCCCTGCTCTCCGGCCGGCACCTTCCGGTTTTTGCTCAGGTAATCGGCATAATCCGGCGGAGCCGTCGCTCCCTGGGGCCGGGCGGATGCGGTTCTGGCCGGAATGGCCACCTGTAACTGCTGCACCCTGGTCCGGGCGACCCCCGCAAGAGACTCCTGCAACCCCTTCAGATCCGGCAGCAGCCGGATATCGCCCGCCGGCACCTGCCCCGCCGGTCGGCTTTCACTTTGATACCCCAAATACCGGAATTGCAGCGTATCGGTCGCCGGGACGAGGTTGAACTGAAACCGTCCTGCCGTATCGGTCGTCACAATTCGCCGGCCGTCACGGCTGGAGACGACCGCTCCCGCCAGCGGCTTCAGGTCCGGCCCGACCACCCGTCCGCTGATCGACACCAGCCTCGGCCCGGTACTTTCCGGAGCGGCCGAAGCCGGAGCAGGCAGGGCCGGCAGCGGTGCGGTGGCGGGCGGAAACGGAGCCTCGGAGGCTGCTTCGTCGCGGTGTCGGCCGGGGCGTTCCGGCTGAGGTTTCGAAGGGGTCCGACGGGCCATCACCCGGTCGTCGGGGAGGGTGGGGCGAGACGGAACGGCCGGATCAGGGGCCGGCGCGGTCGTGGGGTTCGGGCGTTCGGAAAGCCGCAGGTTCTGGCCGGCCGCTTTTTCAGGTTGTGTCTGTAAACGCAGATACAGCCCGATGCTCAGGGCCAGCACCACGGAAGCGGCCGCAGCCGGGAGCCATAGGGGCAGGCGTCTGGTCGGAGTGCGTTCCACCCGGTTTTTCAATCGTTGGCGCAGATCATCCCTGACCCTATCCGGCGAAACCGCCTGCCGCTCCATCTGGTCAAGCCCTTCGAGCGCGTCGGCATACAGCGGGTTTTCCAGCAGCAGCCGTTCGACCCGGTGTTGTTCGGCCGGGGAGAGTTCTCCGGCCCGATACCGGCGCAGGTCATCGGCGGTCAGGGAGTCGCTATGTCGGTTCGGGTCATTCATGACGCTTTTCCATGCAGATTTTCAGGTTTCGACGGCCGTTCTGAAGGTAGGTTTTCACCTGTTTGGGATCGTAGCCGGTCAGAGCGGCAATGTCGGCATAGGTTTTCTGGTTCAGGTAAAACAGCGAAATGCTCGTCCGCTGTTCATCGGACAGGGTTTTCAGGCAGTCGTCCATCCGGCTCAGCCGGGTTTCCAGGTCGAAGTCGTCGGTTTCCGGCCAGACCGCCGGCGGCAGGGCGATCCCTTCCGTTTCGGTTTCATTCCCGGAAGTCACCATTTTCCGCTTCCGCAGGAGCATCAGGCAATAATTCCGGGCCGTCGAATGCAGCCAGCTTTTGAAGTTCCGGACCTCATACTGCCGCAGGTCGGTAATCAGCTGTTCGAACAACTGCATCACGGCATCCTTGCTCTCGTCCTCATCCTTCAGAAAATTGAAACAGACCGCGTAGACCAGATCCATATACCGTTCATACAATTCCCCCAACAGTTCCAGGTCGCCCGTGGCCTTGTATTCCGCCACGTATTCGGCGTCGGTGACGGGTTTAGGTTTGCGGAATCGTTTGAAAAACATACGTTTATGCGCGGCTGCCTCGCTAAACTACAAAAAAATGCGTGCGGCTTTATGGAATCCGGACGGGGCCTGCATCCAATGGATAAAAAAGTCACTTCCATTCCATAACCTCATGCGCACCATTTTTTTCTTTCTGTTTCTCGGCCTGCTGTCGACGGCGACCATGCGGCCCACGCGAACCGTCAGCGGCTTCGTTTCCGACTCGACGGGCCGGCAACCCCTCGCCGGTGTTCATGTCGCGCTGAAAGGCACCCTGACCCGTACGGCCACCGATACGGCCGGGCGGTTTACCCTGACGGTACCTTCCGGCCCGCAAACCCTTGTTTTCAGCGGGTTCGGCTATCTCGATGAGGAGGTGAAGATCGAAACCCAGGCCGAGGTCCGGGTGCGGCTGCGGTCCAATCCCCTGATCCCGAACGGTCGGACCCTGGGCGAAAAACTCGTTCAGGTGTACGAACAGACGAAGCGGCTGGGAACGGGCGCCCGGATGGCCGGCGCCCCGGCCCCGTATGCGGTTCCGATCATGTCCACGGTGCAGATGGCCCCGGCTTTTAACACGGAAGATTACAGTGCCGTCAATGAAACCGGTTTCCGAAACGCGCAGAGCCAGCCGGTGACGACGTTTTCGGTAGATGTCGACCGGGCCTCCTACGGCAATATCCGCCGGTATCTGAATGGGGGAGAACTGCCGCCCAAAGACGCCGTCCGGATCGAGGAAATGGTCAACTACTTCGAATATGACGACGCCCGGCCCAAAGGCAACGACCCTGTAGCGGTTACGAGCGAACTAACCGATTCGCCCTGGAATCCGGGGCTGAAGCTGCTCCGCATCGGCCTTCAGGCCCGCACCATCCCGAGCGATCACCTGCCCGCGTCGAACCTAGTGTTTCTGATCGACGTCTCCGGCTCCATGGAAGCGGAGAACAGACTGCCGCTGGTGAAAACCACCCTGGATCTGCTGATCGATCAGCTTCGCCCGCAGGACCGCGTGGCGATGGTGGTGTATGCCGGGGCCGCCGGGGTCGTGCTGCCGTCGACGCCGGGTCATGAGCGGCAGAAGATCAAAGACGCCGTCAGCCGGCTTAAGGCGGGCGGCTCCACCGCCGGCGGGGAAGGCATCCGGCTGGCCTATCGCATCGCGCAGGAGCATTTCCGAAAGGAGGGCAACAACCGCGTCATCCTGGCGACCGACGGCGATTTCAACGTAGGCGTTTCGAGCGATGCCGATCTCCAGCGGCTGATCGAGGAACAGCGGAAGACGGGCGTTTTCCTGAGTGTGTTCGGTTTCGGAATGGGGAATTACAAGGATAACAAGCTGGAGACGCTGGCCGACAAAGGCAACGGCAATTATGCCTACATCGACAACCGGCAGGAAGCCTCGAAAGTATTCGGCAAGGAGTTCGGCGGCACGCTGTTTACGGTGGCGAAGGATGTGAAGCTGCAACTGGAGTTCAACCCGGCGCGGGTGCGCGCATACCGCCTGATCGGCTACGAAAACCGGATGCTCAACAATGAGGATTTCCACGACGACCGGAAGGATGCGGGGGAAATGGGTTCCGGACATACCGTGACGGCCCTGTATGAAATCGTGCCGGTCGGCGTGGAAAGCGCCTATCTGGCTAAAACCGATTCACTGAAATACCAGCGGCCGCCGGTGTTGTCATCCGGTGCGACGCAGAACGAGCTGCTGACCCTGAAGCTGCGCTACAAACTGCCCGACAGCGAAACCAGCCGGCTGATGAGCCACGTGGTCGGGTTTCAGCCGCGGCCCTGGGAGAAGACGTCCGTCGACTTCCGGTTTGCGGCTTCGGTGGCTGAGTTCGGCCTGCTGCTGCGGGAGTCGGACTTCAGGGGTGAAGCGACCTATACGCAGGTGGAAGCGCTGGCCCGCCAGGCGCTGGGCCGAGATCCGGAAGGATATCGGAAGGAATTTATCCAACTGGTGAAGCGGGCCCGGTCGCTGTCGGAAGGAGCGGAGGTCGCCAAAAAATCCGGTGAAAAGTAGATCAGGGTTCCAACCGTGTCCGTTTCATCAGGGTCATGCTTTCGGTAGCTACCACACCATCGTTCGCATTTCAACATAAAACGACCATTATGAAACAAGTAAAATGGGCTGTGGCCGCCTTGTGCCTGTTCGTCGGCGCAGCCTGTCAGGACACGGATTCCGATGTGACGCCGGATAACCGGATTACACTGACCGACACCGATTTTCGCGCTAACCTCGACGGCTGGTCGGCCGATTATACCGACTATGCTACCTCGCAGGACAGCATCATGGAGTTTAAAACGGCGCATACCGCCCTGCCCGCCCCGCTGGACGTCAGCAAAAAATCGCTGATGGTCTCGGGCCACAACCGCAGCGACGACATGTTCATGTTCATTAAAAAGAAGGTGAGCGGTCTGAAGCCGAACCAGACCTACAGGGTGCTGGTCGACGTCGAACTCGCTTCGCAATACGGTGACAACAGCGTGGGCATCGGCGGCTCGCCGGGCGGCAGCGTTTATCTGAAAGCCGGCGTCACGACGACCGAGCCGAAGAAAGTGAAGGAGGGAACCGAATACCGCCTGAACATCGACAAGGGCAACCAGGCGACGGGCAGCGCGCAGGTGCCGGTACTGGGTACGGTCGGCGCGGGAGAAAACGTGACGCAGTATAAGCTGATTCAGCGGAGCAACCAGTCGCAGCCGGTAACGCTGAAGACGAACGACAGCGGGGAAGCCTGGCTGATTGTCGGAACGGATTCCGGCTTCGAGGGGCTGACAACCCTGTATTATAACCGCATCAAAGCAGTGGCCACCTTGCAGAACTGAGTACAAAGAACAGATGAAAAAGCCGCCGGGGTGTTGTACCGGCGGCTTTTCTGTTTTCAGCGGTTCCGGTCGGGCCGATCGGCACCCGGTCTCAATCGAAAGCGAGCAATTGAAGGACCGAGACCCCGTAAAAGCCGGCTAACTGCTTCAGGGTATTGAAGGTAGGGTCGGTTTTGCCGGCCTCGTATTTCCGGTAGCCTTCCGTGCTTTTTCCAAGGGCTGTTGCGACGCTTTCCAGGCTGTACCCATGCCGGGTACGGATTTTCCGCAGAAGGACGGCAATGTCGATATCCGGTTCCATAGACAGGAAATTTTTGTCATAAGACGCGGGATTTCCCCAAAAGTCACGCATCGGCCCAAACGGTTTTCAGACAGGCGTCCGGAACGTTTGCATGAGAATTGCCACTCCGAGTGGCAATTCTGCAACTGAGGGTGGTAAGGCTTTTTCAGACACTGTTTTATGTTTGCAGTAATCGGCACCTGTCATTCACCAGCCCGGGGAGTGTGGATGACGGAGAACGCTGAGAAACTTAAATCGTTAAAAGGCAATGCAAACTTTTAATTTTGAAATTTCTGGATGTAAAGAGCTGACTCTTGCCGACATGACCACTATAGACGGTGGAAGCCCTTGGCGGAAAGTAGGCGAATTTTTAATACAATATGGAGCTGAAAGATTCCTTGATTCGTATATCGAGTGGGCTAAAAATTACCAGCCTAGTGCTGCCCCAGGAGCTTATAGTGCTGCTTATCGGCACTATGGGTATTAAAAGAAGCTAATCTGATTGGGAACGGGAAAAGTTTATTCCGTTCCCAATTAAAAGGAAGATTAAAATGAGAGTATTTTATAAAATTTTACTATCTTTTTCAAGGGCAAAACTAATTTTGTATGGATTGGGTGCCATGTTGGTTGTTGCTTTAATAATTGCTCTTCTGCAATTTATTCTTGTCGAGATGTTTACTCTTCACTTTGAAGTGAATCAACCCTCACTCCATTCACGTGCATTCCTGGAAAAGCTATTAATTGGGTCACTGATTGTTCCCCTTATTGAAACTTTACTATTACAGTTAATCCCAATGGAGGTTATATTATCGCTCAAAGTGCGTAAGAGGGCGTTTACTTCAGTTCTCTTTGCCAGTATTCTTTTTGCAGTCCTGCATTCCTATAGTATGATCTATATCGGTAAATCTTTTTTATTAGGTTTTATTTTGGCCATGTGCTACTTAGTTGCAAAAAAGAAAGGTTATTTTGCTTATGGCCTCGTAACAATAATTCACTCAATTTTTAACCTGTTTATGTCGGGAATTTCCTGTTTACTTTAAATCTGATATTGATATCATAAGCATTAAAGTAATATATTTAACCAGAAAGCGTATTCCACATACGGACAGAGTTTCGGTTCGAAGCTAATGCATACTATGCTTCACTAAATGAAATTCAAGTCCGGCGCATAAAGAATGCGCCGGACGTTTTATAAGATTCAAAGAAGCCGACTGGTAACTATTGAATTGTGTTCAAAATCAGGTGTTTAAAATTCCTGCTAAAGCTGAATTATTTCGGTTATCTCTCACTTGCCTCTGTTAGTACTATATTCATCTCCATTACTTTAGGGGTAATCCTGACTATCATTCGACGATAGCGATCCGTTTTCAAAATATTCGATCGTAAGATATAGAACCGTCGAAATGATACTGGTTACGGGGGTGGCTGCTCCCCTCCTGGAGACATTGGTATTTCAAACCTTTGTGCTGTGGTTACTCAGAAATTTCAATGTCAAATTAAAGTTTATAGTCGCTTCACTTCTGTTTTCCGTAAATCATGCTTATTCGCTGAAGCACATGATTCTCTCCCTGTTTTTAGGTTACGTTTTCAATTTTTCATACGAGTTCTCAGAAAGAAGAAAATGGTGTCCTTTCGGGAGTGTAACGCTCATTCATAGCATTTACAACCTGTTTGTCACCCTGGTCTATTTAACAGGTTCGGACAGATAGCCCTATCCGCCGACTTACCCAGGCAAACCAGTAAAAGCCTTGCATTCAGAACATATATTTGCAGGAGCAAGCAAATTTATTTCTCCACTTTCGGCTAAACGGCTTTCACTGGCACAATATATGATGTTTTGGAGGGAGCAGGGAATGACCCTGACCGGCAATTGCCCCTGACCGGTTTCGTCATTTTGTGTCTTATCTCATGAAATACGTTTACAAATATTTGCTTGTAGCTGCAATATACGGTTTTGGAATGGGTCTCTGCCGGGCGCAGACCGATACGCTGCTCCTTCAGGCCGACCGGCAGCTGAGGCTCAAAGCCTATGCCCGGGCCATTGAATTATACACCCAGGCTTTGTCCGGTAGTCTTCCGGCCGACCAGCAAATGCCGGCCCTGGCCGACCGGGCCTATGCCTATAAAATGAGCGGAAATTTGCAGCAGGCGGAGCAGGCCTACCGGGAACTGCTCTCGAAGCACGAACCCGGCGCCGGACGACCGGAAGTTTATCTTAATTTTTCTCAGACGCTGGCCGCAAATGGAAAATATCAGGAAGCTCAATCCATCCACGAAAAGTACGACCGCCTGAAGAAAGAAGCCTCCGGGCGGAACCCCGCACCGCCGACGGCTCAGCCCGTTCCCGGTGCCCGGAAGCCGCCGGTGCGCTACCGGCTGGAGGTGCTGGCCCTCAACACTTCCAACGCCGAGTTCAGCCCCCAGTATTATCGGGACGGCCTGGTGTTTGTCTCCGGCAAGAAAGGCAGCGCCACCCTTGAAACCTCCGGGCGCGGGGGAGGAAGCGGCTACCTCGATTTGTATTATGTCGAAGACCGGCACCAACTGAAAATAAGCCGGGTGATCCGGCCCGACGGCTCCGTCGAAAAGCCGGTGCGTGAACGGGGGCGGGCGGCAGAAACAGCCCGGACGGGTCCTTCCACGCGGCTTTCGCCGAACGATACCCGGACCGTCGGCAATTATGGCGGCAGTGTCAGCATTTCCGGGAGCCTGTGGGCCGGAACCGCCCGGTCGCCCCAACCGTTCAGCCGGGACCTCAACACCCGTTATCACGAAGGACCGGCGGCTTTCTTCAGCGACGGATACCGCATTATCTTCACCCGCAATAACTACGACGGCCGGCGGGTGCGGCAAAGCGCCGAGGGCGTCACGAATCTTAAGCTTTACACCGCGGTGCAGCAGAACGGCGGCTGGACCGACATCCGGGAACTGCCCCTTAACAGCAACGACTATTCCGTCGGCCACCCGGCCCTGAGCCGCGACGATCGGCTGCTGTTTTTTGCCTCCGACATGCCCGGCGGATTCGGCGGCACCGACCTCTACGTGTCGCGGTTCGAGAATGGGACCTGGTCGAAAGCCGCCAACCTCGGAAGCCGGATCAACACGAAGGGCAATGAACTGTTTCCATTTATCGACGAGAACGGCAGCCTGTATTTCGCTTCCGACGGACGGGGTGGCCTCGGGGGGCTGGATATTTATTTCGCTCCGCTCATCAACGGCCTGGCTACCGGTTCCGTCGAACATCTCGATGCACCCATCAACTCCGGCCAGGATGACTTCGCTATCATCACGGACGGCAGCCGGACCGGCGGTTATTTCAGCACGAACCGGCAGGCGGGAAACGACGACCTCTTCCGGTTTGTCCGGGAAAGCGCCCTTTCAGGCTGCCGGAATCTGACCGTCCGTATCTATGACGACCACTCGAAGCTGCCGCTCGACAGTGTGGTGGTCGATGTGCGCGCCAGGGGAGAAGGCCGCAAAGACCGGACGATCATTACCCGAACAGACGGACAGGCCCAGTTGTGCCTGGAGATCAGCAATGATTTCACGTTCCGGGCTTCGAAAGACGGCTATACGACCGCCACCGTGGGATTTTCAACGACTCTGCTTACCGACGACCGGCCGACACGGCTTGAAATTGCGCTTCGCCCTCCGCCGAAAGTCATCGATACGGTTCAGGCTGAGTCTGCTCCGGTCGATGACGGCTGGGGAATGATTGATTCCAGAAAGTCCCGCATCCGGGGCACCGTTTTGAGTGAAAGAGATCGGCGGCCCATCGAAGGCGTGACGGTGAAGCTGAAAAACGACTGCGACGGCGCTTCACAGGAAGTCATTACGGGCAGCGACGGACGGTATGATTTTGAACTAACGGAAGGTTGCGATTATACCCTTAGTGCCTACAAAGACCGTTACGGCACCAACACGAACCGGATCAGGAAGCTCTCCCGGAAATCGAGCGCCCGGGTGCTTTCGGCCGATTTGAAAATGCTGCGGGTGGGGGATATCGTCCGGCTGGATAATATTTATCATGATCTGGACCAGTGGACCATAAGGCCGGATGCCTACCGCGAACTCGACCGGCTGGTCGCTACCCTGCAGAAATACCTTTCACTGACGGTCGAAATCCGGTCACATACCGACAGCCGGGGGGATGCCGCCTACAACCGGTATTTGTCGGCACGCCGGGCCAATTCGGTCGTGAGCTATCTGGCTTCCAAAGGCATTTCCCGAAAGAGGATGATTGCCGCCGGCTATGGTGAATCACTGCTGACCAACAACTGCGCCGATAACGTGAACTGTACGGAAGCCGAACACCAGCGTAACCGCCGGACCGAGTTTAAAGTACTTACGATCCGGTAACGGTTCATAAAAATCAGAAGCCGCCGGGAAGTCT
>NZ_QTJY01000005.1 GCF_003703975.1 Larkinella soli
GCCACTTTTTTCCCCTTTGTCAAGTCCCCCTTTTAAAAAACTTCCCGGACTTATTCGATCCGGGAAGCACCCATTTCTTTATCAGCCAGTTACCCTCTGAAAAAAAATTCAGCCGACCTCATTTAATTTGATCAGATGGTTCTTTTTCCCTTTGGAAACGATCAGATACCGGTCCTGTAACCATTCCAAAACCGGTGCGGCAGCGGGGTCTGCCACCTTTACCTTATTTATACTAACAGCATTCTGGGCAATGGCCCGGCGTACTTCTCCTTTGGATGGATAGACTTCACCCCGGGTGGCAACGGCGAGCAGATCGGCAATATCCTTACTTGCCTCCAGATCAGACCGGGTGATTTCCGTTTGCGGTACTCCCTCGAAAATTACTTCAAACTCATCCGGCTGAATGGTACGGAGCGTTTCGATCGTGGCTTTTCCAAAAAGCACTTCGGAAGCTTTCACGGCCAGGTCGTATCCCTGCCGGGAATGCACCCGGGTCGTTACGTCCTCCGCCAGGGCCTTCTGCATGATCCGCAGGTGCGGAGCCTCTGCATGGCGCCGTTCCAGATCCTCGATGTCCTCGCGGCTTAAAAGAGTAAACACCCTCAGCAGGCGGCCGCAGTCCTCATCGGCGGCATTGATCCAGAACTGATAGAACTGGTAGGGCGTCGTCATTTTCGGATCGAGCCAGACGTTGCCGCTTTCACTCTTTCCGAATTTGGTCCCGTCGGCTTTGGTCACCAGCGGAGTGGTCAGGGCAAATGCCTGGTATTCTTCTTTCAGGCCGGTCTGGCTGCCTTCCTTCCGCCGGATCAGCTCGGTTCCGGTCGTGATGTTGCCCCACTGGTCGGACCCGCCCATCTGAAGCCGGACTCCTCTGGTCTTATATAAATGGTAATAGTCGTACCCCTGAAGTAACTGGTAGGAGAATTCAGTAAATGAAATACCGGTTTCGAGCCGTTTCTTCACCGAATCCTTCGCCATCATATAATTGACGGTCAGGTGCTTCCCGGCTTCGCGAAGAAATTCCAGGAATGAAATGCCCTTGAACCAGTCGTAATTATTGACCATTTCGGCGGAATTGGCTCCGCTGTCGAAGTGCAGGAACTTCATCAACTGCCGGTGGATGGACTGCTGGTTATGTTTCAGGACGTCTTCCGACAGAAATTCCCGCTCGGCTACCTTGCCGGAGGGATCGCCGATCATGCCGGTGGCCCCGCCGACCAGTGCAAACGGTTTATGGCCCGCCCGCTGAAAATGAACGAGGAGCATGATGGTGGCCAGGTTGCCGATGTGCAGGGAAGAAGCCGTCGGGTCGAAACCAATGTAACCGGCGGTCATCTCTTTTCGCAGTTGCTCCTCGGTCCCGGGCATCATATCCTGCAGCATGCCCCGCCAGCGCAGTTCTTCAATAAAATCAATCATCGCTTTCTTCCTTATATATCTATGTAATCCATGTCCTGTAAGCGCCCGCAACGGCTGTACCGGTTTCGGGCCGTAAAGATAGGGCTTCAGGGCAAAAGCAGCGACGAGTCGCCGTAACTTAAAAACCGGTAGTCGTTCCGGAGTGCTTCGTCGTAGACGTTCCGCCAGTCGTTTCCGATCAGAGCGGCCACCAGAACGATCAGCGTCGAGCCGGGTTGGTGAAAGTTAGTCACCAGGCCGTCGCACATTCGGAACCGGTAACCGGGGGTGATGTAAATACCGGTCTGCGTCACGATTCTTTCCCGGCCGGTCGTCTCCATATACTGAATAAGCGCCCGAACGGCCTCGGTCTTCGCAGGCAGAGCCTCTTCGGGTAACGAGTAGGCATAGTGCTGGTCGAGCCGGAAAGGCTCGGCTTCCTGCCGCAGTTGCCGGACACCAAACCAGTATAGGCTTTCCAGAGAACGCATGGAGGTGGTCCCGACGGGAATGACCGGCCCCTCGTGCGTCAGCAGGTTCTCCAGGTTCCGACGGGAATAGACAACCTGCTCGGTGTGCATCAGATGCCGGCGGATGTCGTCCGATTTGATCGGCTGAAAAGTCCCGGCCCCGACGTGCAGCGTCAGATACTCACTCCGGATGCCTTTGCGGTTCAGCTGGTCGAACACCTCGGGCGTAAAATGAAGACCGGCGGTCGGCGCAGCCACGGCCCCTTCGATCCGGGAATAGACGGTCTGGTACGTTTCACGGTCTGCCTCGGTCATTTCGCGCTTCAGGTACGGCGGAAGCGGAATGTTGCCGGCTTCGTGCAGAATGGCCGCGAAAGACTCGCGGGTTTCCCATCCGAACCCGATAACGGACTGTTCATGATCGACCCAGGAGGCAAGAAGACGGAGCGGAACGCCGTTTACCTCCAGAGAAAGCGACAGCGTCTCGTCCGGTTTCCAGCGTTTGCGATTGCCGACCATGCACTGCCAGACGCTGCGGCTCCGGTCTGCCATCACCTCACTGACGAGCCGGTCGGACGGAAACGGGTTGAGCAGAAACAGCTCGATGACGGCCCCGGTCGGCTTCTGAAAATACAGGCGGGCCGGGATTACCTTCGTGTCGTTGAAAACCAGGAGGCTATTCTCCGGCAGACGGCCGGGCAGATCGGTAAACTGCCGGTGTTCGATCCGGCCCCGGTCGTACACCAGCAGTCTGGATTGGTCGCGACGGGCCAGCGGAAACCGGGCGATGCGGTCGTCGGGCAGGTCGTATTGAAACTGATCGAGATGAAACTCCTGCATGGCGCCTACTCCTCCCGGGCGGGCTTCAGAAATAATCGAACCGGCAACGAAATGATGACGATGGCCAGAATGGCCGTACAGGCCGGCAGGAGCCATTGATAGCCACTCAGACGGGATTCACCAAGCTGGTGATTCAGCCGGCCGAGCACATAGAGCGAAATGGCCATGACGGTATTGATGGCGGCCATCAGGCAGAAAAACCAGTTGTGCAGCAGCGTGTTCAGCTGGTCGCGGTGGCTGACCCACAGAGCCTGATTCGGTACGGGCAGAGCCGATCCGGGCACTTTGGGAAACATTTTGGAAAGCGCGTTCAGCAGGGTATTGTTGATCAGAAAGAGGGCCACACAGCCATAAAACAGATATTCACGATTCAGGAAGACCTCCGGACGACCGTCGGGGGTGAACCCCACGACCACCTGGCCTTCGAGGGAAACGTAGGTATAGATCAGTACGGCGCCGAACCCTAAAATCGAGGCCAGCCGCCATAACCGGATTGCAAAAGTGCTAACTTTCATGAATTTGTTTAGTTTACCTGATGCAGGTTTTGGGCCGCAAAGTTACGCATTGAACAGGTGGGGTGTACGGCGTAGGCCAGACATAATTCAGAATCCCTTCATTACCATGAAAATTTATACCAAAACCGGCGACAAAGGCCAGACATCCCTCATCGGAGGCCGGCGGGTCAGCAAGGCCCACCTCCGCATCGACACCTACGGAACGGTGGATGAACTCAACTCTTTTCTGGGGCTGGTGCGCGACCAGCCCGTCAATGAAGCCCGGAAAGACCTGCTGAAAGAGATTCAGGACCGGTTGTTTACGGTCGGGGCCGAACTCGCCACCGACCCCGAGAAAAATCCCAGGAAACCGATGCCGGCCATCGTGGAAACGGACATTACGGGGCTGGAGGAAGCTATGGACGAAATGGACACCCACCTTCCGGAGCTGCGGGCGTTCGTGCTGCCGGGCGGCCACCCCTCCGTTTCGTTCTGTCATCTGGCCCGGACGGTGTGCCGGCGGGCCGAGCGGCTTGTGATCGCCCTTAATGATGAGGAGCCGGTCGATCCGCTGGTCATTCAGTACCTGAACCGGCTCTCGGACTACCTGTTCGTGCTGAGCCGGAAAATGGCCCAGGAGGTGCAGGCAGAGGAGGTGGTCTGGAAACCCCGGGTGCAGAATCCCGGCTGATCGCCCGGGCCGGTAAAGGGTTGAGAGTGACTTTCTTCCTACGGTTTATCCCGGGAATTTACCGCTAAAAAAATAATTAGCATAACAACTATTTTTTCTTGGAAGCTACCCGGGATTTTCCCACATTTGCTGACTCTCAACCCGCTGCCCCCGTTATTGGATTAGTACGACAGACCATAAGTTACCTATCATCATGACAACCGACTTGTTAAACATCGAGCTGCGGAAAGCAGAAAAATCCCGCCTTGCGGAAGTCGATTTCAACAACCTGCCGTTCGGCAAGCATTTCAGCGACCACATGTTCGTGGCCGATTTCGTGGACGGCCAGTGGCAGAACCCGCAGGTAGTTCCGTTCGACAATTTCTCCCTGAGCCCCGCCCTGTCGTCGCTGCACTACGGCCAGTCGATTTTCGAGGGCATGAAGGCCTACAAAAACGAGCAGGGCGAAGTGCTGATGTTCCGCCCGCTGGAAAACTTCAGGCGGATGAACGAGTCGGCCAAACGGATGTGCATGACTACCATCCCGGAAGAAATCTTCATGGGCGGCCTGGAAACGCTGCTGCGGGTCGATGCCGACTGGGTTCCGGGCACCGCGGGCAGTTCGCTTTACATCCGTCCGTATATGTTTGCGACGGACACGTTCCTGGGCGTGGCCCCTTCCAAATCGTATCGTTTCTGCATCTTCACCTGTCCGGTGGGAGCCTATTATACCAAGCCGCCCAAGCTGAAAGTCGAGACCGAATACATCCGCTCGGCCCCGGGCGGGGTGGGTTACGCCAAATGTGCGGGCAACTATGGCGGTGCACTCTACCCCACCCTGCTGGCGCAGCAGGAAGGCTACGACCAGATCATGTGGACGGACGCCGTCGAGCATAAATACATCGAAGAGTCCGGCACGATGAACATCATGTTCTACATGAACGGCAAACTGGTAACTCCGGCTACTTCGGATTCCATCCTGAAAGGCGTCACCCGCGACAGCATCCTCCAGATTGCCCGGAGCTGGGGCGTCGAGGTGGAAGAACGAAAAGTGTCGATCGACGAGGTGATCCAGGGCATCGAAGACGGCACCCTGCTGGAAGCCTTCGGAGCAGGTACGGCCGTGGTGGTATCGCCGTATTCGGTGATCGGTTACAAGGGCAAGGACTATATGCTGCCGGAAGTGGCCGAGGAAAATTCGCTCTCCAAAAGAGTCTACAAGTTCCTGAACGACCTCCGCACCGGCCGGGTCGAGGATACGTTCGGGTTCATGTATAAAGTTTAGGAGTGGAGGGGTTGGGGAGTTCAGGAGTTGTTCTTTAACTCCTGAACTCCCCAACTCTTAAACTCTTCATTTCCTCGCCGTCACGGCCCCACCGGCGAGGTTAAAGCGCAGTTTCAGACCGAAGTCCTTGCCTTTGGAGACGTCGGTGAGGGTGATGCGGGCGTTGTTGCCGGCCGTCCAGCCCTGCGGAGTGCCCTGACCAAACTTCTGGTCGAAATACGCACCCAGTTCCTTCCGAAAGCTGTCGACCGACTGGCGGTTGTTCAGATATAAATCCACCTCGATCCGGCTGACCCGCCGGTCCTTATCCTGAAAATACTGAATGTCGGCCGATTCCAGATTCCGGTATTCAATGGTATAGCCGAGGTGGTCGTTATCGCTCTCGAACGCTTCCGCCGTTTCCTTCTCTTTCACCGCGCTGATCTCATCGCCGAGATTCACCCCGCGGAACAGCCCCTCATCCGACTTCAGAAGCGTTTTCAGCCGATCGCTCAGCACCACTTCCTGACCGGGACTCTGCCGGTCGGCCAGCACTTCGGTCGTGTCGGCCCCGGAGGCATCGGCGGTCTGCTGTTTATTCTTACAGGCATTCACAAACACCGCTCCCGCGAGCAGCACACTGATAAAGGTCTTCCTCATACTAAGTTCGTTGATGGCGCAAAGTTATAAATCGTAGGTAAGATTAAAGAACAGCCCGGTTTTTCCCTGCCGGTTGACGGAGTAACTGATGCGCCCGACCAGGTTGTAGAAGGTTACAAAGTCCAGGGCCAGGCCGCCCCCAAACAGGAACGAATTAGCCAGGCGGCTGTCGTATTCCCGGGCCAGGGTGCTGCCGACATACCCGGCATCGCCGAAAACGGCCACATACATGGCGAAGGGTACGGTATTGAACTGCCGGACCGGCACCCAGTCGAATTGCTTCCGGACGTTCAGCAACTGGTATTTGAGCGTATTCTTGACCAGCCCGTAACGCTGGCCGTCGATCACGTATAATTCGTATCCGCGCACAAAATCCTGAAGGTAGCCAAGGCCCCGGAAGTTGAGATACGGCTGGCGGTCGGGCCAGGAGAGTTTGCCCCGCAGGCTGCTGCTGGCGTAAAACCGCCCCCCCAGCGACCAGTAGCGCGTGTAATTCCCGGTGGCCTCGAAAAGGCGCAGATGATCGGACGGGAGCAGCCCATATTGATTGGCCGTCAGCGTCAGCCAGTGACCCTGAAGCGGATAGGCGACGGCATCCCGCCGGTCGTGGATGAAGGCGTAACTGAGCTGGAGATACCGCTGCCGGGTCTGACCGTCCAGGAAATAATCGGGGTTCAGCTTCGCCACGGTGTCGGCGATACTGTTTCGGGCATACCGGAGTTCGAGCCGGTGAAAGTTGAAAAACCGGTTCCGCCGGGTCAGCACGACGTTGGTAAAAAACCGGTCACGGAGCAGATCCTCGGTTCGGAGGTACACCAGTTTATCGAGCGAGGAGCGGTAGGCCACCTCCTTGTTGGTCTGGTACGAAACGCCGACGCTGATCCCGGTTTTCTGTGCCCGGTCGATGTAGGGAAGGGAGTAGACGACCTGCGTCCGACGGGCAAACCCGAACTCGAAGATGGCGCTGAGTTTGTCGGCATTGCCGGTGACATTTTTGTAGCTGAGCCGGGCGCCGTAGATGGTCCGGCGGAAGCTGCGGCCCCGCTCATACCACCATTCATTAAAGTTCCGGTCGGCCAGTTCGAACACCGGGATGACGAATACATACCAGCGTTCCTTCAGGCTGACTTCGACGTCGACCAGCTGCGAACCGACGTCATGGGCGACGACGTCGACCGTTACGAAGAGGTTGGTATTGGTGATTTTACGCTGGTCCCAGGCCAGTTTGGCGGTCAGGTCTTCCCGCCGGATGGTATCGCCGACCCGGACGTCCATTTCCCGCAGGATGATGCGCTCACGGGTGCGGTGATTCCCCCGAATCTGAACCGAACGCACCACGACGGGCGTGTTCAGCGAATCGACCGGCGGTGCGGGCCGGCCGGTCGTATCGGCCAGAGAAAGCGTCCAGAATAGAAAGGTCAGCAGCATTCCGTTTTGATTCGGCAAAAAGCGGAAATACGTCGGAGAGGCTGAAAATGAAGCTGAAAGATGGCGGTGGCGCACTATTTTTGCGGACCTCTTCGCCGTCTTTCAGTCTTTTTCAGTCTCTCCAATCGAATAGGCCGCCTTATTTCAACGCTGCTAATTTACTCAAATCTACGTCCTCCAGCGTGGCTTTGATTTTATTCATCTCGACGCCGTTGCCTTTGGCCGTTACGATGAAGCGGTCGTCGATCAGTACGGCAATCTCCCCGTTCCTGTCGGCATTGCTGTATTTTTCATAGGCCTTGTAGTCGCCGAATTTGGTGGTTTTCTCGTAGCCGTTGTCGGTTTCCTTGTCCACTTCAATCATCGACCAGGCCGCCAGGCCCATCAGCGCACCGGTGCCGCCGGCATCGACGATGTTGATCTCGATCGACTGACTGCCGTCTTCATTGCCGTATTCTCCCTTGGCGGTAGAGATGTTGAAACCGGCCATGCCGTTCTTTTCGCCGGTCGCTTCCTTCCGGTTCAGGCCGTCGGCGTCCGCCGGCAGCAGTTCCTTCAATTTGCGGAAATCGACCGTTTCAACCGGTCCCTTATCCTGCATTTCTTCGGCCTTATCAGCCATTTTTTTAAGGGCGGCTACGCTTTCCGTCGCCGAAACCGAAGCGCCGTCCTCTTCGGCCTCTTCTTTTTCTTCATTGCTGCTTCCGCAGCTCATCATTACCAGGGTTGCCAGCAGGTACACAGGTACCAGTTTTGTCAGTTTCATGAGGGCGTTTGGTTAAAGATAGAAATTGATTGAGGCAACAAATAAAGCAGGTTTTCCGCCCCGAACCGCCGGATTTTGAGTAAACGTAAATCGGACCGTTCAATCAGTAAAAACCCCGCGATGCTTGTGTCTGATAATCGAATTATCGATTTTACATACCGGTTTACATCTTAACCTTTACTATGTTTATGCACAATGCCTACAGAAAGACAGGGCTCCTGTTAGCCCTGCTCCCCGCCCTTTTTACGGCCTGTCAGAACGCCGACTCGCCGGAAACCTCTCCCAAAGCCAACGACGTCGTGCGGTATTCGGGCAGTGATCCCGGCGCCCGGGTTCAGGCCGAGCGTCAGAAGTACCTCGTCGTGCTGAAGCCGGATGCGGAAATGACGCAGCTGCTGCCCGACGGAGACACCGACTACGAGGGCCGCGGGAACAAGATGCGGAACCTGATCAAAAAACTCCTGAAACAGGAAGTGTCGGATCGTGCGGAGGAAGTATACACCAAAGCGGTCAAAGGGTTCTCCATCGTACTGACGGCCCAGGAAGCCGCTTCGCTCGCCCAGTCGCCGGCCGTGGCTTCCGTCGAAGCCGATCAGGCGGTGGTGCTCAAAGTTCCTTCCGGTGACGTCACGGCCCAGGCCGGTCAGGAAACACCCTGGGGCATTACGCGCGTCGGCGGGCCGGTGACCTACACCGGAACGGGCGTCGCCTGGATCATCGACACGGGCGTCGACCTGGATCACCCTGACCTGAAGGTGAACGCCAACCTCGGCAAAAACTTTATCAATACCCGCAAAACCGCCGACGACGACAACGGCCATGGTTCGCACGTGGCCGGCACGATTGCCGCCCTGAACAATTCCGTCGGGGTGGTGGGCGTGGCCGCCGGGGCCACCGTCGTGCCGGTGAAGGTGCTGAGCGCCAACGGCAGCGGATCGATTTCGGGTGTTGTGGCCGGGGTGGATTACGTCGCCACCAAAGGCAAATCCGGCGACGTCGCCAACATGAGTCTGGGCGGTGGGGTTTCGACCACGCTGGACAACGCGGTGAAGAATGCTGCGGCCAAAGGCATCAAATTCGCACTGGCGGCCGGCAACGAATCGCAGAACGCCAACAACTCGTCGCCGGGCCGGGTCAACGGCACCAACATCTACACGATTTCGGCCTTCGACATCAAAGGCGTCTTTGCCTATTTCTCGAACTACGGCAACCCGCCGGTCGATTTTGCGGCTCCGGGAGTCGGCATCAAATCGACCTGGAAGGGTGGTGGATACAACACCATCAGCGGCACGTCGATGGCGACCCCGCACGTGGCCGGGGTTCTGCTGCTGGGCAGCCCGCGCAGCAACGGCACCGTCACCGGCGACCCGGACGGCAACCCCGACCCGATCGTTTCCCGCTGATTGAACTGAAGAGAAGAAAAGCCCCGGCAGATTTCATTTGTCGGGGCTTTTTTGTAGGTTACCGGTATCCATCACCAATTCTCATTCGTCACTCTTATCATGTTGAAGGCACTGCGTAACCTGTTTCTCGTTTCGCTCCTTTCCCTGAACGGCCTGGCCCAGACCCCCTCCCGGATTCCGGTCATCCGCGCGACCAATCCCCTGGTTGCCCTCCGCTTCGACACCACGCTGTACAAAGACCGCTGGCAGATTTCTCCCCAGGTTCGGCCCGACGTCTATGAGGTGGACATAGTCGGGAAGGAAACCTCGCTCGCCTTCATTACGGACCGGGATTCGATCTCCTTCCGGGTAAAACCGGGCGACGTCTACAACTTCGTGATCCTGCTCAACGATCGGGACAGCGCCTATACGCAGGTGGTGGGCCGCGCCGTCATCCCGCCGGTCCGGTTTTCGGACGCCTATAAGAAGGCCAGCGACGGCAGGACGTTCACCGAAATACCGGAAGTATACGAACTGGCAAACATTGTTTTCGCCCTGACGCCGACCTACCGGAACGATCCCAACGCGGTTTCCCGCGAGTCTCCGTATTACGGTCAGGTCATCGATTCCTTTTCCCCATATGCCGGGGAGCCGGCCGTCGGAACGATGGACAGCCTGCTCCAGGCCGGCCGGTATTTCCATGTGAAGATGGACGCTTATGCATTTAATTTCGACAGAAAGGGCCGCATTGTCCGCAGCGAGGTCTACGACCGGGTTTCCTGGGGACGGGAGAATACGCTGCTCCCTTATGTCGGTCTGCTGGAGGAATTTGCCCGAAAAACCGGGTTCCGGAAGTTCTACGCCGACCACCGGAGCTTTTACGACGGACAGATCCGGTTTTACCGCGATTCGGCCAACGTGAAGGAGATGGTCAGCTGGCTGGACAAAAATTTTCCGGGAACGCATTACAATGCACTGAAGGTCATCTGGTCGCCCCTGGTAGGCTACAACCAGTCGGCCAACTGGTTCAGCGACAACAATTTCAAGGAGATGCAGGCCCACGTTAACTTCCCATACCGCACGGTAGCCAATCAGTCGGACGTGTCGGTCGTCAGCAATGCGGTGAAGCGCGGGAACATCGTTTTCACGGAGATCAACCACGCCTACATCGGGCCGGAAGCGGATAAAAGCCGGTATACGAAAGATCTTCAGACCGCCTTTCAGAACCTGCCCCACTGGGCGGAGGGCATTGCGCTGAAATCCTACGGCAACCCCCTGTCCTGCTTCAACGAATACATGAACTGGGGGCTGGTTTCACTCCGGTATATCGACTATGCGCCCCCGACCGACCTCGACAACCTGCTGGCCGAAAACGACCGACGAATGACCAAATATCGTGGTTTTAAGCGGTTTACGGAATTCGACCGGTTTCTGGTCGACCTGTACCGCAACCGCAAACCCGGTACCACCGTGGCCGACCTGTATCCGCAGATCGTGGCCTGGTTCGTGCAGAACAAATAAGCCGTCGACTACCCGGAAAACAAAAAGCCCCCGCAGCGTAAAGATGCGGGGGCTTTTTGCTGATTCAGCTGGCTCAGGCCGCCGTTTGCTTCTGGTTTCTGAAACTGACGACCAGGAAATAAATCCCGAGCAGCACCGCCGGAATGCTCAGAATCTGACCCATATTGAGGGTGAGTTTGTTTTCAAATTCGACCTGGTTCTCTTTCAAAAACTCATAGAAAAACCGCAGGGAGAAGACCCAGATCAGGAAGACGCCGAGCAGACTGCCGCGCGGGGTTCGCTCCCGGTAGCGGTTCCAGAACCAGAACAGGAAAAAGAAAAGCACCAGGCAGGAGATGGCCTCGTAGAGTTGCGCGGGGTGGCGGGGAATCTGTAGGTATTCGGTATTGTTTACAAACACGAAGCCCCACGGCAGGTCGGTCGGCCGGCCGACGATTTCGGAGTTCATCAGGTTGCCCAGACGGATGAAACAGCCGGCCAGGGCGACGGTGATGACGATGCGGTCGGTGACCCAGAGGAACGTCTGGTGGGTAGCCCGGCTGGCTTTCCGGCGCGAATATAGCCAGAGGCCGGCCAGAATACCGATGGCGGCTCCGTGGCTGGCCAGCCCCCGGTAGGGCGGCAGAATGACTTCCAGCGGGTTGCGGAGCAGCACTTCAGGTTCGTAGAAGAGAAAATGGCCGACGCGGGCGCCCACCACCGTGGCAATGACCATGTACAGGGTCAGGGCGTCGATGTCGCTCAGGGGCTTGCCTTCCCGTTTGAAGACATGGATCATAATCTGCTGTCCGATCAGAAATCCCAGTGCGAACAGAAGGCCATACCAGCGAACGGAGAAGGTACCGATACTGAATAACTCGGGGTTAATGTCCCAGATGATGTACGAAAGCATTCGAGTCTGTGAAGTGTTTACGGATGGACCCGCACCGGCGGGCCTGGGTTCAAACGGGTTCACGCGGTGGTTTTCCGCTCCTGCGGGCAAAGATAGAAAAGATTTAATGAACGAATCGGTATCCTCATGAAAACCATAATCATCGGGTTGGTGCGGCTGTATCAGGGCGCTATTTCGCCCTACCTGCCCAACGCCTGCCGGTACACGCCTACCTGCTCGCAATACATGATCGAAGCGGTCCGGAAGCACGGGGCCGTAAAAGGCGGCCGGCTGGGCCTGAAACGCATCTCCCGCTGCCATCCGTGGGGCGGCAGCGGATATGACCCGGTTCCGTGAGGGTTGAGGAGTTTGAGAGGTGAGGGATCGAGGAGTTGAAGAGTTGGGCTGACAAATTGTCGGGTCGACGGGTTTGCCTGATTCTTGCAGGGCGGCTTTTTATACTGTACTACTGTCAACTCAATACCGAATACTATCAGAATGGAAATAACGGCAGATAACCGATTGAAACGATTGCTCGTGGTAGGCGATCGGGTGCTGATCAAACCAAAAAGTCCGAACGACCGCACCAACAGCGGGCTGTACCTGCCGGCGACCGTGCAGGAAAAGGAGCAGGTGCAAAGCGGGTACATCATCAAGGTCGGGCCGGGCTACCCGATTCCGGCGCCCGTCGAGGACGAACCCTGGAAGGAAACCGAAGAAAAAGTAAAATACATGCCCCTCCAGGCTCAGGAGGGCGATCTGGCCATCTACCTGCAGCGCAACGCCATCGAACTGGAATACGAAGGCGAAAAATACCTTATCGTCCCACAGTCGGCCATCCTCCTGCTGGAACGTTCCGAAAACCTATTTGAGTAACAGAGAGTTTAGGGGTTTGAGAGTGGAGGAGTTTAGGAGTTGGGGGTTTATGGTTAAGGAGTTAAAGGGATGGCAACTTCCCCAACTCCCAGACTCCCAAACACCCTAACTCCCGACCCCCTCCACTCCCAAACTTTTCAAACACTATGCGCATCGGGTGGTTAATGGGTATACTGCTTAGTATTACTCTAATCGGAACTATGGAAAGTGTAGCTAATCTGAACAAGTCGCTCAAGGCGATTCTGGAAGAAAAACGTAACCACCGGCGCGTACTGGTTCTGTACGGTCGTCACCTCAGCCAGCATTTTATCATCGAACAGCAGGAAGCCCTGCACCCGAAAAACATCGTGCAGGAACTGGCCGAACGGGAGATGGACGTGATCGTACTGGTAGATTATACCCTGGAAGAACCCGACCGGCGGTATCTGGTCGAGGGACCGTTCAAACTGAATCTGGCGGAGGATTTTCAGGGCTGGCTGATCGGCAAGGACGGCGGCATCAAACATACCTTCAAAAAACCCCTCGATCCGCAGGAACTGTTCAAAATCGTGGACAGTATGCCGATGCGGCAGGAAGAAATGAAGAAGCAGTAGGCTTTTTCCCGGCTACCGCCCGCCGGGTTTTTCAGAAAAACGCTTGCCGAGGTGAGAAAAATATGGATATTTAGGCCAAAGTCCCATCTCACATGACGCTGGAGGATTTTCTGACACTCCCACACGACCACCAACAGGAACAACTCTGGTTTCGCGGCTCCGTCCTGGCCAACCGCTATGAAGAGACGCATATCTACCTGCTGTATGCGCTGGATATGTTTTACGTCGAACTGAAGTACGACACGCTCGGAAACCGCCTTCTGAGAGTTTCCGCCTTCACTTCCACCGAGCCGCTGACCCCCTATCTGCCCCTGTTGCCGGACGACATTTTAAATTGTTGAATTGTTGAATGATAGAATGATTGAATGGGCGCTGCCTATTCTGCACTGCGAAGCCCATTCTATCATTCAACAATTCCATCATTCAATCATTTAAAAATTCCCTCAGGTCCGGCGCGGCCTGACGGCCGTTGGAGACGGTGTTGGCCGTGACGACCAGCACACGGATGGCTTCGAAGGGTTCGACGCCGGCGACGAAGGTAGCCGTCCGGCGAATGAAGACCGCCGAGGCCGTCTGGCCCCCTCCCGCGACGACAAACTGAACGTACTGGTTGCCGCGCTGAGTTTCGCCGGGAACTCCGAACCAGTAGGTTTGCTCCTGGCCGTTTTCATCCTGGAACGACTGCTTCACATACACATAAAACAGGCTTTTTTCGACAATTTCGCGCGTAATGGAAGCGGGCATTTTCAGCACCATGTCTTTCGTGCCGTCGTGGCCCTGGGCGGGGAAGTTGATCTGCTGAACGTTTGAACTGCCGTCCTGTCCTTTATCCCCCTTGTCGCCCTTGTCCCCTTTCGCCCCCGGCGTTCCGGGCGTCCCTGGCGCTCCCGGTGTACCGGGGTCCCCTTTCGGGCCTTCCGGTCCCTCCGGCCCGCGGCAGGAACCAATGATCACTAAACCGGCCATCAATGCGGTCGTCAGTAGTCGCAAACGTCTTTTCATGCAGGATTTCAATTGTGTTTTCAATGAAAATGGCCTGAATTTATAAAAATAATGCCACCGCCCGGAGGCAGTGGCATCGAAAGGCATGCGTTTATCGGGTTAGTAAGCCCCACGGGGAGTTAAACCATCATCATGCGGTGCATGACGGTCGCCCCCCGGTTGATCATGGCATAGTGTTGGTCAGCCAGTTGTTTGAGATCGCTCGGAACGGACGGGTCCTTCAGCAGTGACTGGTAAAAACCGATCAGCGGCTTCATGGCCCGGTAACAGGCACTGGCTACCAACACGTCGTCCCGTTGCAGATAAAGAGCCGCCAGCCATTCCATCGTCGCTTTCAGTTGCTGCCGCGACGCCGTAATCGTTGAAGGCACCAGATCATTGGCGAGCTGGCGGTAGAAAGCCGCCTGCCCCCGGAGCAGTCGCGCAAATGCCGGATCAACGGTGAAGGCGGCCCATTGGTCGCACCGTTCGCTGAGCTGGCGGTATTGGCTCTGCAGATAGGATATGGTTTGTTGACGTGTCATAGAGGTGGTAGAATTATATTAATGAAAGAAAAGTTTTACATGCATTTCACAAACCGGTTCCGCCCTAAAAAGTTTAAAGCGGTTATCAAAAGCGATTATCGGTTATTTCCCGACCAGAGCCGGGATCCGGAAAGCAAATCCGGCACCCTGAAATCATTTCAGAGTGCAAATCCTTGTCGGCCAAGGAGGTTTAATTCGTAACGGTCAGAGGTAGGAATCGGCGAGTAAACAGAACTTGAATATACTCTACAAAACCCGGACAGGAAAGCTGAACTTATTATACGGACTCATTCTCTGAGAGAACGAGATATTCCGTCAGCAGGGCGCGGGTGTGGGCTTCGCAGGTCCAGGTCATCCGCACGGCCCGCGACGGAGCCAGCCGGTACAGCAGCCGGTTCTCGTAGGCCGTCAGCATCCCGGCGATGAAGAACGAATAATCACGGAGGTCGTCCCCGGAAAAGGCCGCCAGGTCGATGAGAGCCGGTTTTTCGCCCAGCCGCAGGAGCGAACTGGACACGACAAGGCGGTCCATCTTCGGCAGATCCGTCCGCTGTAGCAGCGCAAAACCATCCTCGATCAGCCGGCTGCCCAGCCCCGCCAGCGGTCCCGGATGGAAAGCCGCCAGCAGCCGGGCCACATGGTACAGGATCAGGGCCGTGCGGGGGTAGGAATGTGAGCAGCGAAACGGCTCCCGGCGATACCGACCGGTTTCGATCACCGACCGGATGAAAGTCAGGCTGTCCAGATCGTGATCGTTTAGCGGCAGGTCGTAGCGGTAAATGCAGTACAGCAGGTTGCTCAGCACGCAGGCGTCGAACTCCACATACATCGCCTTCCCGAACCAGGTCGAATAGGCCCGCAACGAACGGTAGTCTGCATACGTATTCCGAACCTGCCGGGTGGCAAGGTTGGCGTGGCCGGCCAGCTTCTCCTTGAGCCACAGCAATTCTTCTCGTGAAGGGCTGGTTGTCAGGTAGATCATGGCCGTATCGTCGGCATCGTCGGGCAGCCGGAAATGGTCCAGGCGGTGCAGCAGGCGGCCGTTCGGAAAGTGGCCGGAGGGCCGGCCGTTGCGGGGTGTCCGGTAGAAATTATAAGTTTTCAGGCCGTCCTTGTTCCGGAAGTCGGGGTAGGTCCGTACGGCTCGGGCGGTCATGGCCTCCACCTTCTTCCGGTCCGGTTCCGGGAGCCGGAACAGGAGGCTCCGGAGCGTAAAGACCGTGATGGCGGTGAAGAACACGTTGGCGTCGGGCCGCCGGTAGCCCAGCCAGAGCGGATTGGCGCGGTAAGAGGGGAACAATCCCGCCGGAAAATACCGGTCCCCGCCGGACTGAAGTCCGGCGATGCGGTCGATTTGTTCGCTGATCAGATGGTAGTTATCCGGCATACCGGCCCAAAAATACGACGGTTCCCGAAAACCGCGCAGCCTGCTTCGAACTTCCGCCATTCAGCCCGCCCGGCGGTCCCCACGGCCCCGCCCGGTTCCACTCATCCGGTAAATTCTTGCAACCTGAACGCGGTCATTGTAGTTTCAGGTTTATGTACGGCCCTGAACGAAGATGACTCCAGTCCGAAAACATTCCATTCTCCGCCGGGTAAAAGACATTACCCTCGGAACCACCCTGACCATCGCCCTGCTCAACGGCTCGGTGGTGCTGCAAAGCTGCGGCAATAACCGCAACGACGAGGAGTCGGGCTACGAACAAAGCCGGGATTCCTTCGGCCGTGGCGTCCGCACCTATATCACCGAAACCAGCCCGGGAAACTTTAAAATCACGGACGAAGTCCAGGTAGGCCCCTCGCAGGCCGGTGCCGTCGTCAACTACGCCGACGGCCACCGCGATACGCTGAGCGTCGAAGCCGCCCGCCGGCTGGTGCAGAGCGATGCCTCGACGAGCCAGTACTTCAACAACCCCGGAGCCTATGCGGGTTACCATTCCAACGGTCTGGCCAATGCCCTGCTCTGGGGAAGCCTGGGGTATATGCTCGGCCGTTCCACCACGCCCCGCTACGGGTATGAACAGCGCTACAGCTCAGGTTCTTACACCAACCCGAGGGTATACGAACGCGCGAGCCGGATCGGTGATAACCTGCGGGCTTCGCGCGTCGGGCGGCCGTCGGGGGGCCGCAGCGGGTTCTTCGGCGGTGGCCGGAACAGAGGCTTTTCTTCGTAAAAGAATTGCAGGAAGGAGGAAGGAGGATCGAATAACGGTTGGTGAAAATCGTTAATTCAGTATGGTTAGGAACGGCGTGTCCGTTTCACTTCATCGCTAACGTTATTCGATACTTTTTACTCAACTGAATGCATCCGGCCCCCCAGCAACGAACCATCCTGAACTGGATTCAGCCTTCCACGGCCGAGCGGTATGAAATCTACTCGGAACTCGGCATGCCCAGGGCAGTCCTGACCATCAACGGGCAGGTCAGCGCCACGCTTGAAACCCAGTACGGAACCTATACGATCCAGCGACAGTCGCTCTTTACGACCCTGCACATCAAAGACACGGACGGCGAGCTCATTGCCGACGTCCGCAGCGGTTGGTGGGGCCGGCGCTACCTCCGGTTCCACGACGGGCGCGAGATGCGGTTCAATGCCTCCAACGTGTTCCGGAGCCGCTGGCTCTGGAGCAGCGCCGACGGGGAGCCGAGAGCCATCGTAAAGCAAAACCAGATATTCTTTTCACCCGACTGGCCCGTTCGTGAGGGGCTTTCGTCCCTGCTGGCCGGTCTGACCATCTACCTGATGGTGACCAAACCGTCGATGTTTACCTTTTTTTCCTGATGATTCAGACCCGTTCCTTACCGGTATCTCCGATTCCGCAGCTTCGCAACATCGGCTGGGACTGGATGCTCGGCACCGACACCCTCCCCTACCTCACCAACGAGGCCGTTGTGGTCGAATCGGCGGAGGCAGAAGCCTACTACGATGCCGCCAACCAACTGTTTGAAATGCTGGTCGAAGCCGCCCAGCACGTGATCGATACTAACCGCTTCGCCGAGCTGGGCATCCCCGACAACCTCGTCGAGCTGATCCGGCTCTCATGGAACGACGACCGGCACATCCACCTCTATGGGCGCTTCGACCTGGCCGGGGGCATCGACGGGCAGCCCATTAAACTGATCGAGTTCAATGCCGACACGGCCACCTGCATTCCCGAAACGGCGGTGGTGCAGTATGCCCACCTCCTGGCCAACGGCCTCGACGAACAGCAGCAGTTCAACGCCGTCTACGAAACTCTGGTCAGGCAGTTCCGGGAACTCCGCGAACAGAACGCCGATCTCAACCCTTCCCTCCTGCTATCGGCCATGCGCGGCTACCCGGAAGACGACAGCAACGTGGCCGTGCTGGGTGAAGCCGCCCGCGAAGCCGGCTTTTCGGTGGATTTCGAATACGTCGACAAGGTTGAATTTTCCGCTGAGGAAGGCGTTTTCAGACATAATCCGGAGAGCGGGCAGTTCGATAAGTTCGACTTCTGGTTCAAGCTGCTGCCCTGGGAGTACATCGGTTTTGAAGAGCCTGAACTGGCCCGGATGCTGACCGAAGCCGTGCGCCGACGGCAGGTGCTGATCCTAAATCCGGCCTACACGCTGCTGTTTCAGTCGAAATACATCCTGAAGGTCATGTGGGAACTGTTCCCGTATCATCCCCTGCTGCTCAAAACCGAAAACGGGCCGCTGACCGACCGGCCTTATGTCGAGAAAGTGTTTTTCGGGCGGGAGGGAGCCAACGTCCGCATTCTGGATACGGACGGCGGGGTAAAAGCCGAAGCGCCGGGCGAGTACGGCGACTACGACCGGATCTACCAGGAATTTGTGGAGATGCCCCGCGACGGCGCCGGAAACCACTACCAGGCCGGCGTCTTCTATGCCGGAGAAGGCTGCGGGCTTGGGTTCCGGCGCGGGGGCGTCATTCTCGACAACGGCGCCCAGTTCGTGGGGCACGTCATCGCGTAGGCGGCTCAGCCCATCAGCAGGGATTCGGCCCCGTCGATCCAGATCGGGGTGCCGGTAATGTGGCTGGCCCGGTCGGAGGCCAGAAACAGCACCAGCTCGGCCACCTGCTCGCTGCTGCCGGGCTGGCCGTCGGTCAGCGGTATTTTGCCTTCCGGAAACTCGACCGGTTCCCGTTCCGATTCCAGGTCGCGCTTTTCCGTGTTTTCGTCGATTCGGGTGGTGATTGCACCGGGGCAGATCACGTTCACGCGGATGCGGTGTTTGGCCAGTTCGAGCGCGGCCATCTGTGTAAAGGCCACCTGACCGGCTTTGGTCGTGGAATAGGCCGTG
This sequence comes from Larkinella soli, assembly GCF_003703975.1. Classification (GTDB taxonomy): domain Bacteria; phylum Bacteroidota; class Bacteroidia; order Cytophagales; family Spirosomataceae; genus Larkinella; species Larkinella soli. The sequence goes on from NZ_QTJY01000005.1 coordinate 19,047, forward strand.
GCCCCGGTATTGCTGAAAATCCGGGTGCCGTTGACGGAGGCCGTGATGATGATCGAGCCGCCGTTGCGCTTCAGCAGCGGAATGGCGTATTTGACCGTCAGAAAAGTGCCGCGCAGGTTGATGTTGATCGTTTTGTCCCATTCTTCCGGCTCCAGTTCCTCAATGGGCGTCCAGACGCCGTTCACTCCGGCATTGGCAAAAACGATGTGCAGCGCCCCGTACCGGCTTTCCAGTTCCTGATAAACCGCCTGCATCCGGGCCGCATCGGATATATCGGCCAGCAAGGCGACGGCCTCACCCCCGTCCCGGCCAATCTGCTCTACGGTTTCCTGAAGTTCCTTTTCCGACCGGCCCAGCGCGGCCACTCTGGCCCCTTTTCGGGCCATCAGCAGGGCTGCGGCTTTTCCAATGCCCGATCCGGCACCGGTAATCAAAGCGACTTTCCCCGCCAGTTCTTTTTCCTGACTTACCATGTGTAGTAGCATTGTGTACATTACATAATAGACCGGGAGGGTACTTTTGTTAAGAAATTCCGGAAATACTTATCGAATTTCGCGGCTCCGGTTGTGCGGTTTGTCCGACCCGACGGTTGTTCGGCAGAATATTGCATCTTTAGCTCATGAATTACCTAAGCCTGTACAGCATTGCGGCCATTTACATCGTTTCGGGTGTGCTTCATTTTATCCGGCCCGGAACCTACCTCCGGATCATGCCGCCCTACATTCCCTACCCGGCCCTGATGGTGAGCCTCAGTGGGGCCGCCGAGATCGTGCTGGGAATCGGGTTGCTGTTTCCGGCAACCCGTTCCGCAGCCGCGTGGGGACTCATTCTGTTACTGATTGCAGTTTTTCCGGCCAATCTCTACATGGCCACGTCCGGTAGGTTCCCCGATATCCCGCAGTGGATTCTGTGGGCCCGGTTACCGTTGCAGGGCGTTCTGATCTGGTGGGCCTGGCTTTACACCTGAACGGTTTCCGGGCGGTATCGAATCCAGCGAAGACCCTCCTCCACCGGACCGGCCGATTCGAAGCCGTTGCGGATCAGGACCTTCTGGGAGGCCTGGTGTTCGGCGGGCGTGTCGGCAATGACGGCTTTGACGTCGTCGAATTCGAACAGCCAGCGGACATAACGCCCGGCGGCTTCGCTGGCAAAGCCCTGTCCCTCGAACTTACGGTCGATGAAATAGCCGAACATGACCTGCCCGTTTTCGTCGGCCGCCCCGGTTCCGCCCATCCCGCCGATGGTGAGGTTCCGTTCGCGGTGGACGATGAGCCAGGAGGTATACCGAAACCAGGCGTCGGGGTGGGCTTCCACCGCCGGGATGACGTAGGAAGTCAGGGTCTCCGTGAACTCGTCCATAAAATCATACTCAGGATTGAGTGCGAGGTCGGAAAGAGCCAGACCATAGGTGGTTTCGAATTCATGGCGGCTTTCAGCGAGCAGCCGGAGATCAGATAAAGTAAGCGGTATCAGCTGAAGCCGATCGGAAAAAAGAGTAAACATGGGATGGAATGATCAATGATTGACGAAAAAGACAATGAGAAATCGGGACACCTTTCGGGTGACGAAGCGTCCCATGACGGGAGCGTCCCGTGACGGGTCAATCAGTATACCAGTCCAGGCCGGAAGCCGGAAAGAAGAGAGGTATTCAGAGGCAGTTGTTTTAAACTGCACAAAAATAGCATCAAAATTCGTAAATGTGCAACTATGCAAGTATCTATCCGTGAAGCATTTGATTGTCCGGTCATCAATATCCCCCGGTTTGGAGGACGTCTGAAAAACCGGAATATTGCTATTTTTAGCGATTTACCTAAACGACTTACAACATTTTAGCCCAATGAACCTTCAAAAACCACTGTGGCTGGCCGTTACCGGGATACTCCTGTTCGGCGCCTGCCGGAAGGAAAAAGACGAATCGGTACGTACCACTTTCTTCGACAATTCGGGGATGGATACGACCATCCGGCCCGGCAACGACTTTTTCAGCTTCGCCAACGGCAACTGGGTAAAAAACAGCAAAATACCTGAGGATCAGACGGGTTGGGGTTCTTTTTACACCCTGTACGAAGAAAACCAGAAGAAAACCAAAGCCATCCTGGAGCGGGCGGCCTCGGGCGATCACAGCGCCGGCAGCGTCGAGCAGAAAGTCGGTGATTTCTTCGCCAGCGGAATGGACACGGCCACCATTGAAAAGCTGGGCTACGACCCGCTGAAGGCCGAACTGGCGAAGATTGCCGCCCTGAAGGATTACAAACAGGTGCTGAACTACATGGCTGCCGACGAAGCCAACCGGGGCGGGGCCCTCTTCGGGCTGGGCGTCGGCCCCGACGACCGGCAGAGCACCCTCAACCGCATCAACTTTTATCAGAGCGGTCTGAGCCTTCCCGAGAAGGATTATTACTTCAAGACCGACGATGAAACGAAGAAAGTCCGGGCGGCCTTCGTCAGCTACATCACCCGGCTGTTTACCCTGACCGGCACCGACTCGACAGCCGCCCGGAAAAAAGCGGAAGGCATTCTGGCCTTTGAAACCGCCCTCGCCAAATCGCACAAAGCGCCCGCCGATCTCCGCGACCCGATCAAAAACTATCACAAACTGACGGTCGCCGAGCTGAACAAACTGACGCCCAACATCGAATGGCGGTCGTTCCTGAACACCATGACCGTCAAAACCGACACGGTGCTGGTGAGCCAGCCGGAGTATTATCAGGCCCTGAGCAGCCTCCTGCCCTCGACGCCCATCGACGTGCTGCAGGATAAGCTGGCGTTCAACTACATCGACCACAACGCCACCCTGCTGAGCTCGCCTTTCGTCAACGCCAAATTCGACTTCTTCGGCCGGACCCTGTCGGGTCAGCCCCAGCTTTCCGAACGCTGGAAGCGGGTGGCCGGAAATACGGACACCTATCTGGGCGAACTGCTGGGCCAGCTCTGGGTGAAGGAATACTTTACGCCCGAAGCCAAGGAACGGATGCTCACGCTGGTCAACAACCTCCAGAAGGCCTACCGAAGCCGGATCGAGCGGCTGGACTGGATGTCGCCGGAGACGAAAAAAACGGCGCTGGTCAAGCTGGACGGCATTACCAAAAAGATCGGCTACCCCGACAAGTGGAAGGACTATTCGGACGTGACCATCAAACGGAACGATTATTTCGGGAATGTGCAGAGCGCCCGCAGGCACGACATCAGGGAGGACTTCGCCAAGATCGACAACAAGGTGGACCGCTCTGAATGGGGCATGACGCCACCGGAAGTGAACGCCTACGCCAACCCGTCGTTCAATGAGATCGTTTTCCCGGCCGGTATTCTCCAGTTTCCGTTCTTCGACAAGGACGCCGACGATGCGATCAACTACGGGGCCATCGGGATGGTAATCGGCCACGAACTGACGCACCTGTTCGACGACCAGGGCCGCCAGTACGACGTCAACGGCAACCTGCGCGACTGGTGGCAGAAAGCCGATGCCGACAAGTTCACGGCGAAGGCCAACCAGGTCGTTAACCAGTATAACAACTACACGGTGTTGAACAACCTCAAACTGAACGGGCGGCTAACGCTGGGCGAGAACCTGGCCGACCTGGGCGGGCTGGCCATTGCCTTCGACGCCTTCAGGCTCACCGACCAGAGCAAGAGCAACGAGAAAATAGACGGTTTTACGCCCGCACAACGGTTTTTCCTTGGTTTTGCGCAGGTATGGCGCATCAAGATCCGCGACGAAGACCAGCGCGTCCGGGTGCAGGTCGACCCGCACTCACCGGCCAAATTCCGGGTGAACGGGCCGCTGACCAACTTTGTGCCTTTCTACCAGGCCTTCAACGTAAAACCGGGCGACCGCATGTACAAGCCGGAAGTCGATCAGACCAAAGTCTGGTAAGAACCCGCTGTAGGCCGGAGGGAACCCGGCGAAAAAGACGTATCTTCACGGTACGTCTTTTTCTTTCCCATGGAACCACCCGTACTGGCCGATACGGCCTCCTTGTCCGCCATCCTGCACCGCATCCAGCTGGACAGCCGTCCGCTCTGGCTGCTGGGTCTGGGTCATCTTGTCCTGTTCGTGGTGCTGGGGGTAGCTGCTCTGCTCGATTCGCGGCAGTTGATGGGCGTCAGCCTCTGGATCAAACCGATGAAGTTCGCCATTTCGATCGCGATCTATACGCTCACGCTGGCCTGGCTGCTGACGTATTCGGACCTGGGGCCGCGGGGCCGCTTCTGGGTGCAGGCCATCGTGATTCTGGTGATGGTTCCCGAAATAAGCATCATCATCGCCCAGGCCGCCCGGGGGCAGACGTCGCACTTCAACATCAGCACCCCGCTGAACGGGCTTCTGTTCAATATTATGGGTATCCTGATCATGATCAATACGTTCGTGGTGGCGTTTGTCATGATCCGGTTCTTCCTCCAGCCGGCCATTCCGGGAATGCCGCCGGCTTTCCTCTGGAGCATCCGGCTGGGCCTGCTGATTTTCGTGCTGGCGAGTCTACAGGGATTCTTAATGGTCGGAAGGATGGCGCATACGGTCGGCGCTCCGGACGGAGGGCCTGGGCTGCCGTTCGTGAACTGGAGCAGCACGGCAGGGGATCTGCGCATCGCCCACTTCGTCGGGATGCACGCCATTCAGGTGCTGCCCATCGCCACGTTGCTGCTGTTACGCAACAATCCCCGGCTGCCGGGCGCGGTTGTGGTCGGCATGGCGGCTGCCTATGCGTTCATCACCGTTCTGATTCTGATGGGTGCCCTGCGCGGCCGGCCGCTTCTATAGCCTTACCGGCGGGCGCCGATGTGGAAGTTGGCCCCGACCTTCAGCTGTGGCCCCCGGTTGCGGCCGGCAAAAACCGGCGTTTTGTCGTAATAATTATTTTCGATCATCAGTTCCAGCCCGAGCCCTCCCGACGCCCGAAAGCCGACTCCCAGGCCGATGTTGAGGTTACTGAACCGTCGGCTGTCGTCCGGGCCGACATTACTCGAACTATATTTACCGATGTTGAAGCCGGCTTCCCCGAAGGCAAAGAAATTACCCCGGAGGGGATAGTAGCGCACAAAGGCACCGCCGGAGTTGGCCCGGTAACTGGTGCTGGCCCGGCGCTCGAAGGAACCCCGCAGGCCGATGGCAAACCCATCCTGAATGAACAGGCCCAGGCGGGGGCTGAGGGTGGCATACAGGCCCTGTCCCTGGCCCAGACCAAAACCCAGGGAGGCTCCGCCGAAGCCGGCGCTCCTCCAGAACCAGTCGAGGCCGGTTTTGGGCTTTTCGTAGGAAGGTATCGTGTCCGAAGCGATCCTGGCCGGTGGTCGGGTGACGGTGGTCGTGTCGGTACGGAGCGTGTCGGCATTCTGCGCCCGGGCCGTTATCGAAAAGAGAAAGAGGCCGATCAGCAGACTGAATAGTTGTTTCATACCGGTTTTTCGTTACGCGTTGAGGTGATCTCAGAACGTAAACCGGACAGAAAACAAAATGTTATTTGGTGAAGCGTTCGTTTCCATCGAAAGAAACCCTGCAGCCGGTCTGCTCAGAGTTTCCCGAGGACGTCGATCAACCGGCCGACCTGCCCGGCACTCGTGGCCGGGAAGTTGGCGATCCGGATCTGCGAATCCTTGAACTGCCCATAGCCGCTGCCAATCACCATGCCGCTTTCTTTCACCTTCGCAATAATTTCGGACGACGGTTTTTTGGTAGTGGCCACGACGACCGTCCGGGACCGATGCCGCTCCTCCTTCACGAAAGGTTCGAAAAGGGGGTGATTTTCAATGAATTTGTACAGTGATTTCGCTTTCTCCTCCGTCTCTTTCCGGATGGTTTCCACGCCGATGCGGTTGAAGTCTTCGGCGATTTTGCCCAGCAGGTAGATCAGCAGCACGTTCGGCGTGGCCGGCGTTTCGTAGTTTTTGAAGTTCTTCCAGAGGAGGGGGAGGCTGTTGTGCGCCCCGATGGTCTGGTCACCGTGTCTGAGCAGCTCCGCTTTTTCGAGGCACTTTTCATTAGCGATCCAGACGCCCAGCCCCGCCGGCAGGCCGAACGCCTTCTGAACGGAAAAGAAAGCGGAATCGATCAGAGAGAAGTCAAGGTCGGGATATGGGGCCGACGAGACGATATCGACGGCCATCAGCTTCCGGCCATTGCTTCGCTTCAGTTTGTGAATGTCGACGGTCCGCATCTGCACCCCCGAGCTGGTTTCATTCTGCGTAACGGCGATCAGTTCGGCGTATTCCGGCACTTCGACCTCACCGTAATCGAACCCTTCGCCGAACGGTTTTTCCTGCTTGTGGGTGTACTTGTGGACGGCCGTGGCGTATTCGCAGAATTTTTTGGAAAACGACCCGTTGATGAGGTGAAAGCTTTCGTGCTCGACGCAATTGAGCAGCACCCGCTCCCAGACCTCGGAAGCCGAACCCGTAAAGAAAATACCGTGGGTCTCGGGGATGCTCATCAGAGCCCGCAGTTGCTCGGCGCAAAACTGGTAGATGCTCCGAAACTGGGCACTCCGGTGGGAAATCGACCCGATCTGTCGGTCCATGGCCTCCTGAAGGTGCGCGTAAACCGTCGGGTATAATTCGGCAGGACCGGCCGTAAAGTACACTTGCTTCATCGAATGGCTGAGATAGGGGTGCAGGAACGCCGGTTTCGGGCCGGCGTTCCGGTTCATGACTCAATACAGCAATCTGAACTTGATCGTATTCTCGATATTTCGAAGTTCACCGACGACCTCATCGGAGTAGTTCTTGGCCACGTCGGTGATCACATAGCCGATCTCCTCGGTGGTTTTCAGATACTGCCCCTGAATGTTGATGTCGTAGCGCGCGAAAATGGCGTTGATCTTCGCCAGAATCCCCGGCATATTGGCGTGAATATGCAGCAGGCGGTGCGAATCCTTCAGGAGCGGCAGTTGCAGCTCGGGGAAGTTGACGCTGCCGTAGGTGCTGCCGTTGTTGATGTATTCGAGCAGTTTACCCGGCACAAAATTCCCGATGTTTTCCTGGGCTTCCTCGGTGCTGCCGCCGATGTGCGGGGTCAGGATGACGTTCGGCAGGCCGCGCAGTTCGCTGACGAACTCCTCGTTGTTGGTTTTCGGTTCGTACGGGAATACGTCCACGCCCGCACCGGCCACCTGCCCGCTCTTCAGGGCCTCGACCAGCGCCGGAACGTCCACGATATGGCCCCGTGACAGGTTCAGAAAGATCACGCCGTTTTTCATCAGCGAAAACTCCCGGGCGCCGATCAGGTTTTTGTTGCTGGCCCGACCGTCGGTATGAAGACTGATGATGTCGGCCACGGCCAGCAGTTCGTCGAGCGTTTTGCATTTCCGGGCGTTGCCCAGCGCCAGCTTGTCCACGATGTCGTAGAAATACACCTCCATCCCGAGTGCTTCGGCAACCACCGACAACTGCGTCCCGATGTTGCCGTAGCCCACCAGGCCCAGTTTCTTCCCGCGCACCTCGAAGCTGTTCTTAGCGGATTTGTCCCAGACGCCCTCGTGCATCTTGTTGCTTTTCGGTACGATGTTCCGGATCAGCATGATGATTTCCCCAATCGCCAGTTCGACCACCGAGCGGGTGTTGCTGTAGGGGGCGTTGAAGACCGCAATGCCTTTCTTCGTACAGGTTTTAAGATCGATCTGGTTCGTGCCGATGCAGAACGCACCGATGCACATCAGTTTGTTGGCGGCCTCCAGCACGCGGCTCGTTACCTGGGTTTTGGAACGGATCCCGAGGATCGAGACGTCGCGAATCTTTTCGATCAGTTCGTCTTCGTCCAGGGCGCCTTTCAGGATTTCCACGCGGAACCCTTCGCTCTCGAATAGCTGAACGGCCACCGGGTGGACATTTTCGAGCAGCAGAACCTTGATCCGGCTTTTCGGATACGACTGACTGCGACTCAGCTTGTTATGATACAGAAACTCGTCCAGCGAGGGCGCGATATGGTCGGCTTTTTCAATGACTTTCGGTCGCATAACGTTCTCCGTAAAGGCGTAGAAGCGGTTCGCCAGACCCGATTCCTTGATCTCGTAGTCGGTATAACCGTCGCCTATCACGTAAATGTCTCCGTCGAGATTCAGGTTCCGGATCAGCTCGACCTTGCCGCGGTCGGAGGCCAGCGGGTTATCGCAGTCGCAGCCGACGATGTTGCCTTCCCCGTCGTAGACGAACGTGTTGGCAAAGACGTGGTCTTCCTTAATGCCGAGGAGCGTGACGATCGGCACGATAAACTCCTTGAAGCCGCTCGAAACGATGTAGATCTGGTCGGCGTGTTCGGTCAGAAACTGCCGGTTCCGCTGAAAGGAGTCGGAGATTTTGGTGCCCAGCGTTTCGATCAGGGCGGGCAGGTGGGACCGGTGGGCATTGAGCAGCTTCAGCCGGAGTTCGATCGATTTCGACAACGAAATCTCGCCCGACATCCCCCGGTCGGTAATGATCCTGATCTCCTCGAGAATCTGCTCCCGGTCGCGGTTGCCGGCCAGAGAGATTTCCCCCAGAACGTCCAGCGCTTCGACCTTCGTGAAGGTGCTGTCGAAGTCGATGACGAAATACGTTTGTTCGAGCGTTTTGGTTACCATATGGCTTACTGCCGGCTATTTTCGGCTTTTATAATCTCTTCCAGCGCCTGCCGAAGCGGTGGAAAATGAACACTTATGATTTTCCAGACTATTTCGTAGTCAATCCCAAAGTAATCATGAACCAGAACATGGCGCGACCGGATAATACGCATCCACTCGATCTGAGGGTGCTGCTCCCGAAAAGGTTTTGCAACCCGGTTGGCAGCTTCACCTAAAACCTGAACGTTTCTGACGACCGCATCGCGGACCATAGGCGCACTCATAAAGGTGTCGAAATCCAGCCCTTCCGTATAATTGCGAACCGCTTCGATAGCTTCCACCATATCGGCCAGCAAAACCAAATTCGAGCGTTCAGACATATTGCAATTGCCTGCTGACAAAGCTCATTAAACTGGGTTTGATTGCTTTTCGGGTGATTAGATCGACGCGTTTATGCAATAATTCCTCCAGTTCAATGGCCAGATCGACCACTTCGAAGCCAACCGGCTGACTAAATTCAACCATAATATCCACATCGCTTTCTTCCGTAGCCGTCCCGTCGGCATAGGAGCCGAACAAGGCCATGGTTTTGAGCGGATAACGCTGAAATAAAGCCTCCTTGTTGGCTTTCAGAATTTCCTTGATCGCTTCAGCATTCATAAGATTGCCGGAAATATAGCCGTTTCACTTTAACCAATACCTTTCAAAAAGCGCAACGCCCGCTGTTCGGACCAGTAAACCGGATTCCGCCGGTCGGCCGGAGCGAAACCGCAGTGGCCGCCCTCGGCCGGAAATTCCATCCAGACGCAGGGTAACTGCCGGGCCAGGTCTTCCGGGAAACATTCCCGCGACAGAAAAGGATCGTTTTTAGCGTTGACGATGAGTGTCGGAATGGTAATCCGGTCCAGATACTGCAATGAACTGCTCTGCCGGTAATAATCTTCCGCGTCGCGGAACCCGTGCAGCCGGGCCGTAAAATAATTGTCGAACTCCCGCAGCGTCCGGACGCTGCGGAGTCCCTCGGTCCGAATGGCGTTCGGCATCAGGGCGGCTTTCTCCAGCACCTTCCGCTTCAGCGTCCGGTTGAACCGGATGTTATAGATCCGGCTGTCCCAGGCTTCCAGCCGGCGGGATGCGCTCGTCAGATGCAGCGGAACCGAAAAAACCACCGCCTTTTTCAGCGACGGATGAACGGCTTTTCCCTGCTCGCCGAGATATTTTAAAGTGACGTTGCCCCCGGCGCTGAAGCCCATCAGATAAATTTCCCGATAGCCGCGTTGCAGGGCGTGTTGTATAACAAAATCTAAATCACCGGTTTCGCCGAGGTGATAAAACCGTACCTGGCGGTTCATCTCCCCGCTGCAGCTCCGGTAATGCCAGGCCAGGCAATCGTAGCCCCGGGCCGTCAGGTGCCTGACCATACCGGCCAGATACTGCCGCCGGCTGTCGCCCTCCAGCCCGTGCGACAGAAGCACCAGCGGGGCTGCGGACGGCGGCCGGGAGCCGACTGCGGAAACACTCCAGTCCAGATCCAGAAAATCGTCGTCCGGCGTTTCGATCCGCTCGCGGGTATAGGCCACCTCCACCTTCCGGAACAGCGAAGGGACAATGGTCTGGAGGTGGCCGTTCCACAAATGAGCGGGCGGGCGATAATCCGATGGAGCAATCAGCGGCATACGTTCTCCTGCGTGAACTACAAAAATAACGGGTTAGGCGGGGATTGGGAAAAGGAAGACGGAAAAAGGGCGGCAAACCGCCCTTCGCGGCTCATTTTCTCAATTAGATTCCTTTTTATCCTATAATATTTCAATAAATTCGACGGACCATTTAACTAAGATTCTCGACCGATTAAACTTTCGGTGTACATAAATCATCCAAGAATCGTTTTATTTGCACTGTTTGTATTCACTAAAAACCTTTTGAAATTTATGAAAAGAGGATTGTTGCTGATGACGATGCTGATTGTTTCAGCTCTGTTCTCCCAGGTGCTGGCTCAGGGCAATAGCGCCCCGATGAGTCCCCGGGTAACGGCCGAAAGCCCGAGCAAAACCGTAAAGATTGCTTATGGGCAGCCTTCAAAACGGGGCCGCGTCATCTTCGGCCCGAGCGGATTGGAAAAATTCGGCAAAGTATGGCGCACCGGCGCTAATGAAGCCACCGAGATTTCCTTCGCCAAAGATGTGATGTTTGGTGACAAAATGGTAAAAGCCGGTACGTATACGCTGTTCACCATCCCCGACGAAAAAGAGTGGACCGTGATCCTGAACAGCAAACTCGGCCAGTGGGGTGCCTACGACTACGAAAAGGTAAAAGGTCAGGATGTCGCCCAGATCAAGGTGCCGGCCAAAAGCAACAAGGCGCCGGTTGAAAAGCTGACCATCACACCGACCGACTCCGACGTCACCATCGCCTGGGATCAGGCGATGATCTCGATTCCGGTGAAAGCCGCCGGCGGTACGAACTGATCGTCCTTTCTTTCCCTGAATACAAAACCCGGTCCGACGACCGGGTTTTTCTTTTCCTTCCCCCTTCCCTCTCAGAAATTTTAATAAACATTTCGCCGGACATTCCGCTTAATACCGCACACAATCCGCATCAGATTGTGGATTTCATCGATTGTTCAACTAAAAAGGTACCATCATGGCTAACACGAAAGGAAAAGGCAATTTCGCCGACGATCCGGAACGGGCAAGAGAGGCTGGGAGAAAAGGTGGCCAGAACAAGGGCAAAAACAGCAATTCCGAGAACACGAGCCGTAAAAGCTCCAGCAAATGATTAATTACACAACAAAAGGACCGGAAACCGGCCCCTGGAAAAGGGCAGGCTTCCGGTCCTCTGTTTTTCTACCGGTGTTTATTCGCCGGTAATCGATCAGGGCTCGTCGGCATTTTTGGCGGCCGCACCGCCTTTGGCCGGAGCCGCCAGCGAATTGATCCAGGCCGCGATCTTCAGGGCATCGGCTTTCGGCACCTGCGGCATGGGCGGCATCTCGGTAGCATAATCGGGCCAGTTCTGCGGCTTCGGATTATAGATCAGCTCCACGATCTTCTCGTTGGAATACCCGCGCTTGGCGACGTCGGCGAACGCCGGTCCTACCTGCCGGCGTTCGGCGTTATGGCAGGCCGAGCAGGTGTGCCGGTTCAGCAGCGGCTTGATCTCCTCCAGCGTCGGGGCTTTGGCAATGGCCGTAGCCGTTTTCGCCGTCGGAGCGCCTGGGGTGGCCGCCGTCTTGACGCCGGCTTTTGCACCCGCTTTGGCGGGAGCGCCCTTTTTGGCCGGAGCCGCCGGAGCGGAAGAAGCCGCCGGGGTGGACGACGCTGCGGCCGAGTTGCGGGTGCTCACCTCCGACAGCGCCAGTTTCTGGCCGTCCGGAATGTTGTTCAGCGTATAATAAGCAGTCGGGTGAACCAGCGAGTACGACCCTTCGACCGACCGAACGCCGTCGAGCGTCAGGTTATGAATATAGTACTGGCGCAGGTTGTCCACGATCACGCGGACCTTCAGGCCGTCCGGCGATACTTTGACGCCCTTCACTTCGCATTTTTCCTTGTTCACCGTCGGGCTACCGTAAACCGGATGGTATTTATAAACGAAGCTTTCGGCCGCATATGATGCCAGGTCTTCAGCGGATTTGCGGTCGACGGGCATCGTGAATTCTACCTCGAACCCGTCCGGCATGGCCCGAACGGACCGCATCTCGAACGGCATCTGGTTGTTCCAGACCAGGCGCTGAAGCCCTTCGTCGGCATCGCCCGCCGAACCCCAACCGCGGTTGGTTTCACCGACGAAAAGCGAACCGTCCCGGCCCCAGGCCATCCGCAGGACGCCCGAGCGGAAACCGCTGCGGAAGTCAAAGGAAGCGCCCTGAAACTCACCGTTCACCTTTTCCAGGAATACCCGGGTAATCTTGCTCTGGCCCTGATCACCGACCAGCAGCTGGCCCGCAAACGGACCGAAGGCGCCCTGCGGAATCTGCACGATCTCGGAATTGGAGATACCCTGAATGCCGTGCGGAAGCCAGACGGCCGGCAGCTGCACTTCCGGAAACTCCTTTTTCATTTCGAAAAGCGTCTGAAATTTCTCATCAACGACGTTTTCTGGCTTGATGGCCCGGCCGCGCTCGTCACGGTTGTCGCGCGGGTCGATTTTGGCATACAGCTGCTCGGTGGTCAGTTTAACCGGAGAGTTCGGAGCGCCCGACCAGCGCAGACCGGCCGGGTGGCCCATGAACGCGCCTTTTTTGACGTGCCAGACCCCTCCCGACCCCATCCAGTCGCCCTGATTGTCGGTGTAGAACAGTTCACCGTCGATCATGCCGAGGCCGCACGGAGATCGGACCCCGGTGGCCCAGGGTTCAAGCTGGCCGGCGGGCGTAATCTTGAAGATCCACCCCCGCCAGGGGACGCGGCTTTCGCCCCGCCACCACTGCTCGTCGCCGAAGGCCACGTTACCCGACACGAAAAAGGAGCCGTCGGGGGCGATTTTCGGCCCGAAGCTGTATTCGTGGTAATGGCCCGACACCGGCCAGGCATAAACCGTCTCCAGAATTTCAGCCTTGCCGTCCTTGTTGGCGTCGACCAGTTTGGTCAGCTCCCCGCGCTGGGCGCAGTAGAGGGCCCCGTCCTTGTAGGCCAGACCCAGAATCTCGTGCAGGCCCGAAGCGAATTTGCGGAAGAAAGGCCGGCGGCTGGTCGGGTTCTCGACGATGAACACATCGCCCCGGCGGGTCGCCACGCCCAGGTCGCCGTTGGGCAGCAGGGTCATGCCGCCCACTTCGAGCAGCGTGCCTTCCGGAGCGACCACCCGCATGATTTTGTAGAAATCTTCCTCCTTGGGCGATTCCTGCGCCCAGCCCACCGAAGCGATCCCGGCCGACAGCAGCAGGCTGAGGGCGGTCCGGCGGAAATGAGTAATACCATTGAAAGACATAGGAAACGATATTTTAGCGCACCGGCCCCGGTGCGGAATGATTAAAACAGGATCGAATAACTCAGTTTACCCCGCACCGGAACGATCAGTTCCTGGCGGCTGCCGACGCTCCGAACGCTGGGTTTGGCTCCCCCGGCGTCATCGACCCGCAGGTAATAGCTTTTCCCGTCGACGGCATACATCCCGTTGGGCAGCGTTTCGATGGTGCTGCCTTCAGCCAGTCGGGCGAAAAGATCACCGGACGGGTTCTGCACCGAAATGTCCCGGCGGACCCCCTGGCCGTTCTCCAGCACCCGGATGGCATCCTCCACCGCAGCGCCGTAGACGCCGTAGCGGAACGTGGGCCGGTCGCTTTCGTCGAGCATGTAGCCTTTCGGCCGGAAACCGCTGCCGGTGGTATCGGCGGCCCAGGGCGCCTGCGGAGAGGCCAGCCGGCCGATCGTCAGCACCGGTGCGCCCATGCGCTGCACCATGCCGCTCGGCCGCGAAGAGCCGTCGCCCCGGCTGTGCCACATGGGCGTCGCGTCGAGGAACAGACCGCGCCACACCTGAATGAGGGCCCCTTTGTCCATATCGTAGGTGTAATGAACGCGCTCCGGGCTGCCGACCGAAACCGCATGAACGACCCGCATCGGGCGTCCCTGCGCCGTCCGGACGTTGGGCAGATCCATGAAGCTCCGCAGAATGGTATTCGACGGAGCGTCGATCATGATCGGTTCGACGGGTTCATTCTCCACGCTGCTGCCGGCATCGCTGATGAGGTATTCCCGGATGCCGGGGCCGGAAACCGCCAGGCCGATGGACGGTTTGGCCCAGTCCATGAATTTGGCATACATTAGTTCGAACGGCACGTCGCCTGCGGGCAGGGTAATCCGGCCGCGGCCGCCCCGGTCACCGGGGTTGATCACCACCTGGTTGTTGATTTTCATCAGGCCGCCCCCGCCGGCCGTGCCGAGGTTGAAGGCATATTCGCCGGGTTCCTTCACCTTCAGCGTGCCGGTATACCGGATCAGAAATTCGTTCGGAATGCGGGTTACGTTCGAGCTCAGGATGACGGAAGACCCTTCGGCTTCGGGGGGCAGTTTGGCAAAATCCGGCTCCTTGTCGAACTTCCCTTTATACACGGCGTATTTCAGGTTGGTCAGTTCAGGGCGCGGTTTATCGTAGTTCCTGATCATGATGTTGCGAAACGCCACCGGGCCGTGGTCGCCCTGAATGAGCAGGGGCCCCATCGGTTTTTCGTCGTTGGCGATCGGGCCGCGGGTCGGGCCGGTCAGTTCGACGTTTTCGTGGATGGTGACGCCGTTCAGTTCGACGAGCAGCATGCGGGCGTTTTCGATTTTTTTGCCGCCGGCGTCGAAGCGCGGAGCCTGGAAGGAGATGCGCAGGTGCTGCCACAGGCCGGGGGCACGGCTGGCGTTCTGGCGGGGCGCATGGCCCTCGTAGCCTTTCTGCCCTTCGGGACGGCTGTCGTCCCAACGCTCGTAGATACCGCCGTTGTCGCCGGCTTTCGGGATTTTGACGCCCCAGCTGTCGAGCAGCTGGACTTCGTAGCGGCCCTGCAGATAGATGCCGGAGTTCGACCCTTTGGCGATCATATAATCCAGTTCCAGATCGACGTCCCCGTGCTGAAGCGCGGTCACCAGGTTACTCTTGTTCTTGTCGTCGGGCAGATTCACCAGCGTACCGGTTCCTTTGGAGGAAGTCAGGGCATTGTTCTTTGCCAGATCGGCGGTCACGTCGCCGACGATGGACCAGTTCTTTCCGATGTTCGGAAAAGCACTTAAGTCGTTGAGTGGCAGGGCCGACATTCCGGCCTGGGCGGACGCGCTGCCGGCCGGCTGGGCGAATGCCAGGCCGGCGCTGCATACCCACCCGACGCCCATCAGCAGTCGGGCAAATGTGGTAGTCATAAAGTTGAACATCATTAGGTTTGGCGATTAGCGCGGAAAGTTACCAATTTTTCTCAGGCAAGGACAGGAATTTGACAATTGCCCTATCTTTGAAGGCGTATACCTCAAATTCTTTTCGATCAATGAAAAAAAGTGCGTTGACCCTTGCTTTCCTTACGGGGGCGGCCGGGCTGGCCCTGGCTCAACCTCAGCCCAGTAAGCAGACCCCCGAATCGACCGAAATCTGGGAACCCGTTCCGCGCATCGTCACTGCCGGAACCTCCTCTCCCGCGGCTTCCGGCCTCACCGCCCCCTCCGACGCCATCGTGCTTTTCGACGGCAAGAATCTCAACAACTGGGTTTCTTCCAAAGACGGCTCGGCCGCCAAATGGACCGTGGCCGACAACGCCATGACCGTCGCCAAAGGAGCCGGCGATATTCAGACCAAACAGGAATTTGAAGATTATCAGCTGCATATCGAATTCCGGGCACCGTCCGAGGTGGTCGGCACCGGGCAGGGACGCGGCAACAGCGGTATTTTCATGCAGGGCATCTACGAACTCCAGGTGCTCGACAGCTACGATAACCGTACCTATTCCAACGGCCAGGCCGGGTCGATCTACAAACAGACCATGCCGCTGGTGAACGCCAGCCGTAAACCCGGCGAATGGCAGATGTACGACGTCATCTATACTGCCCCGAAGTTCAACAAGGACGGCATGATGCTGGCCCCGCCCTACATCACCGTGCTGCATAACGGCGTGCTGGTGCAGAACCATACGGCCATCAAAGGCCCGACGCCCTACGTCGGTCTGCCCATCGTGAAGCCCCACGGCAAAGGCCCCATCAAACTTCAGGACCACGGCAACCCGACCAGCTTCCGCAACGTCTGGATTCGCGAACTCTAAGCCGCTCCGCCCCCACTCCGACAGCCTCCGTCCACCCGGCCGGAGGCTGTCCGCTTCTGGGGCCAGACGGCAGAAAAACCGGCCCGTCCGAAACATATTGCCCGGATAATACGTACTTTACGTGTATCTGCCTTGCCCCATGAAGTATCTTCTTTTGCTTTACTGCCTGGCCTTTATGAGCGACAAACCCGCTTACCGGCTCCTGACGGGCAATCTGAAACCGTCCAGCTACGACAAGATGCTGAAGGAAGCGGCCCGCGCCGATGTCGTCCTGTTCGGCGAACTGCACAACAACCCGATCTGTCACTGGATGGAACTGCAGCTGGCGAAGGACCTGTACGGGGAGAAAAAGGACGCGCTCGTGCTGGGAGCCGAGATGTTCGAAGCCGACAATCAGCCGGCGCTGTCGGATTATCTCAGCGGACGGATTACCGACAAGGAATTTCCCAAACAGGCCCGGCTCTGGGCCAACTACGCTACCGACTACCGTCCGATCGTCGACTTTGCCCGGCAGAACCGCATCGCCATGATCGCGACCAACGTGCCCCGGCGGTATGCGGGCACCGTCGCCCGCCAGGGACTGACGGCCCTCGACTCGCTGCCCGCCCGCGACAAAAGCTGGATTGCGCCCCTGCCCATCGACGTGGACCTGAATCTGCCCGGCTACAAGGCCATGCTGGGCATGATGCACGGCGATACGCCCACCCCGGCGACCGGCGGCACGGCGGCCGCCGACCCGGCCGCGAACTTTGCCCGCGCGCAGGCCATTAAGGATGCCACCATGGCGCACTTCATCCTGCAGAACCGCAAACCCGGCACCACCTTCCTGCACCTCAACGGCTCCTATCACTCCAATAACTTCGAAGGCATCGTCTGGTACCTGCGCCAGAAACAGCCCGACCTGAAAATCATAACCATCGCGTCCGTCGAGGTGCCTGACCTGGAGCGGCCCGAAAAAACCGGTGAGAATCTGGCCAGCTTCGTCCTGCTCATCCCCGACGACATGACCAAGACCTACTGAGCGAATGCTGAAAGACCGCCGTCTGCTGCTGATCTACGCCATTGTATTTGTGGATGTTGTCGTCGGCTCGGCGATCAGCCCGATCCTGCCGGATTTCGTCAAGGGCCGCCCCGAACCGCAGCTCTGGCTGGCCGTCGGAACGGCCCTGTTTCTGGGTATTCAGCTGTTCTCGGCCCCCCTGCTGGGCAAGCTGTCGGACAGTATCGGCCGGCGGCCCGTGATGCGGCTTGCTGCGACAGGCACGTTTCTGGCCGACCTGCTCCTGCTGCCGATCCGGACCTGGGCCTACCTGAGCAACCGCCTGAGCGACGGCCTCACCAACGGGATGTATGCCACCGTGCGGTCGGCCATCGCCGATATTTCGCCGAAGGAAGACCTCTTTCGGAATATGGGCATCGAGGGTACCATCGTGTCGTTCGGTTTCGTGCTGGGACCGATGGTTTCGGGCCTGCTCCTGACCGCCCTCGACGTGCCGGCCCCCGAGCAGGCCCGGACCGTGGTGCAGATCGCCATCGGTCTGTCGGCCCTCAATCTGCTGCTTTCCTTTTTACTGAAGGAAACCCACCGCAACCGCAGCCCCCTCGAACCGGCGCAGCTGCGGAGGGAGGTGGTGCGCTCCCTCAACGTCCTGACGCTCTGGAACCGGCTCCGGATGAAAGACCGTGACAAGCCGGGGCTGATGATTCTGGTCGTGATGCAGATCTGCCTGATGATGAGCCAGGGGTATTATTTCTACTTCGTCACCTTCATTAGCCTCGGTCCGCTGCACCTCGACGCCCGCGGCATCTCGTTCTTCTTCATGTATTTCGGTCTCCTGAGCGTGGTGATCAACTTTGTGTTCTACACCTACCTTGCCGACCGCATCGACCAGCGCCGGACCATCGTCTGGTTCGCACTCGCCGGGCTGCTGATCCATGTAGCCTACGCCAACGTCGGAACCTCCCTGTTCGGGCTATATGCCATCGTCACCGTCGACTGCCTGACCATCTCGCTCATCTGGGGCCTGCTCGAAGGGCTGACCGCCCGCCTGACCACCGACGACGATCGGGGCGAAATCTTCGGCATCAACCAGGCGCTCAACGGGCTGGCCAGCTTCACCACGACCGTGGTGTTCGGAGGGTTGTCGATTCTGGACCTGCGGTTTCCGTTCTACTGGTTCGCGCTCTGCATTGCGGCCGTGGGCGCGCTGGCGTGGTGGAAGTTCCGGCCGGTCCCGAACCTGGAAGAATCGACCAGGGTTTAACCGTTTCTGAGCATGCGGTCGGCCAGCGCCGGGGCCAGGCGGTAGATCCATCGGAACATCCCGGCTTTTCCGACATAAATTTCCGGACGGTCCGCTTCCCAGCCCCGCAGGATTTCATCGGCGGCCTGTTCCGGGCTGATCTTGCCGCGCCCACGCCCGCTGGTCATGGGCGTATCCACCAACGGCAGCATCACCTCCATCACCCGGACCGGGGTTCCTTCCAACTGGTACCGCAGCGCTTTCGTGAAGATGCGAAGGCCGGCTTTGGTAGCGCAGTAGACCGGGGCCGAACGCTTGGGCGAGAGGGCCAGCCCGGAGGTAATGTTCAGAATAGCGGCCTCCGGCTGCCGCCGAAAACCCGGCAGGAGGGCCTCACAAAGCTGGACGGCCGCCGTTAGGTTCGTCCGGATTTCACTCTCGATGCGGGAATAGGCCTCCGGGTCATCGCCCAGCCGGTAGTTGAACTGCACCCCGGCGTTGTTGATCAGCACGTTACAATCCGGAAAGTCGGTTTGAAGGGTTAAAATCAGTTGCTGAAGGTCCGCTTCGGAAGAAAGGTTGCAGGCCATGAACCGCGCTTCCGGGTAACGGGGGGCCAGTTCGGCGATCTTTTCCCGATTTCGCCCGACCACCAGCAGGCGGTTTCCGGCTTCGTACAGCCGCTCCAGCAAAGCCAGCCCGACACCTGAGGTGCCGCCCGTCAGCAGAATGGTGTTTCCGGTAGTTTTCATGGTCGCAGCTCTCCTTTTTCAAACTTTTGGAACCCGTTTTCCAGCGAGACGATCACGTCTTTCAGCACCACATACGGCACCGTGAACAGGGCGGTATCCCGGAGGTGCTCCATGAAATGGTAGTAGTCCTGCAACTCGTCGCAGGAAATCATCAGCAGGTCGGAGACGAGGGCGTGAAAAGCCTCGCTGTCGAAAAACCGGGCGCTGAGCCGGTTCTCATAGCGGGCCAGCAGCGGGGCGACGGTTTCGCTGAAAAAGGCACTGCGCTGCTCCCGGGTCCGGGCCAGCCAGGCCGGTGTGGTCTGATAGAGGACAAAAACCGTGTATTTCATCGTTTGAATCGTTGACAGAGCAAAACAAAGGCACTGCCCGGCCAATGTCATTTACATAGGTAAAGAAACGGTGCTCAAAGGGTTGCCCGGATTCGGCTCAGTTGCGTGGGCGTAATGCCCAGATGGGAAGCGATATGGTATTGGGGAATGCGCTGGTCAAGGCCGGGGTACTCGCGCAGAAACTTTTCGTAGCGAGTCCGGGCATCGAGCGTCACCAGGTCGATCTCGCGCTGCTCCTTCACCAGAAACAGGTATTCGGCCTGCCGGCGGGCAAAGCGCTCGAGGCAGGGATAGAGGTCATACAGGGCCTCGATCCGGCGATAGTCGGCCACCAGCAGGCGGCAGGGCGTCAGCGCCTGCACGTGCAGATGACTGGGCCGGTTCTGAAGAAAGGAATAATAGATCGCCAGAAAATCGTCTTCCATGAACAATGTCTTGTTGTACTCGACGCCGTCCGGCGAGGTGAAATAGGCTCGCAGAACGCCCTCCAGTACGAAAGCGACGTCGTAGGTCGGCTCGCCGGCCCGGACCAGAAATTCGTGACGGGCCAGGGTGCGTGGCCGGAAAAGGCCGGACAGCGCCGACCGCGCTCCGGGCGTCAGAACCGAACTGCTTTCAATGAGGGCCAGAAGTCGTTCCACAACAATTAGGTTTTTTTACCGATTAACTGATTAACTTACAGACACTTACCAGTAAGACAAAAAATAATTCAAATTTTTTCGGCCGGGAGAAATCCGGAGGGGCTTCTCGCTCGTAAGTCTATGGCAAGCGGTATAAGGCTCTGAGGAGGTAGAGTTTTTGCTGCCATACACGTTTCCGAAGAAAAGCCCGGCTGCAAAGCGTCCGGGCTTTTTTGTTTATCGTTTTTTAATCTGCCCCGGAATCCCCCCAGCCCCGTATCCTTCTTATATTTGTCATAGCCGGCCTGCTCAACGTACCGCCGGATTTTTTATGCACGAAATTGAACCCTTTTACAACTGGGAGAAGCACTATATCGCTTCCGAAGATCCCCAGTCTCCTTTCTACGGCCGAACCTACGACATGACCCATTATACCCATGATATTTATGGGTATTACATTCACCCGCTCTGGGATGAGATCGGTTCCGAGACGCTCTACTGCAAGATTCTGTTTGCCGACTACCACCGGCGGTTCGTGATCATCGAGCTGTTCGGCGAATGGAATGACACGCTGCACAACGACATCATGTATCTGAAGCGCCAGGTCATCGACCCGCTCGTCGACCGGCAGATCAACAAATTTATCCTGATCGGCGAAAACATCCTGAATTTTCACGGTTCCGACGATTCTTACTATGAGGAGTGGTTCGAGGATGTGGAAGACGGCTGGATCGCGGCCGTGAATTTCCGGGATTTTGTCGAAAGCGAGTGGAAACGGTATCGCCTGGATTATTATATGAACTTCGGCGGCACCCTCGACGAGATCGACAACTGGCGGACGCTGAAACCCGGCGCCCTGTTCGACCTTGTCAACGGGTTAATTGTGAGACGGTTAGGCTGAAAAATTTGATATTTTCGAAATTCTGTCCAACTTGACCGGCTCACTCATCCCCCGAACCGCATGGAAGACAAACTGAAACAACTCACCGACCAGGCCGCCCAAACCGCCCAGGAGGCCCAGGAAGCCGCCGGCCGCAAAATCGAAGAACTCAAAGTCGAAGCCCGGGAAACCATGCAGACGGCTTCGGCCCGGCTGGAGGAAGTGAAAGCCGAAGCAAGCGAAAAATTCGAGGAAATCAAATCGGAAGCCGCCGAGAAGCTGGCCGAACTGAAAGTCGAGGCCGCCGAACAACTCGGTGTCCTCTCCGAAAAACTGGAAGAACTCCGGGGCGACGCCGGAGAAACCCTCGACGAGGTGAAAGAAAAAGCCAAAGGTTTTTTCAACGAACTTTTCGGTGATTCGGAGAAGCCGGAGGAAGGCCCCAAACCCTGACCTCCGGAGAGCCTTCAGCCCCTGAGCGGTTGTGAGGAGAAACCCTTTTGTCCTCCCGACCGGCTTATCCTCCCGACGCCCTTTGCCATCCCGCCCGTTTTTGTCATCCTGAGGAACAAGGGCACGGCTGCCGGAAAGGACGATGCCCTGATTTGAGTCGCAGAGCGACTGAATGGCTGTAGCTTTCGCAAGGCAGCAACCAGCAGAGCAGTGCCTGAAGGCACTTCACCCCTTCCCCGGACAGGCTCCGGAGGTTTTCCTTTTTTGCCGTCTCCCGCGCCGGAAAACCTTTTTCTGACTGAACGGTTATTACAGAAATGTTTTTCGGCTGCAGAAGCCCTCACCCTTTAATACGTAACGACGTTATGGAATCAAATGTGTTTCATGATTCAAGACCGGCCGGCCTGATGGACCCCGACCACGCCGACGACAAGTTTGGTCAGGATCAGGCTCAGACTCATATGGTGAAACTGGTGGACGGAAAGCTCGTGCCGACGGCGGATACCGAAAGCATCTCGCCCGACGACCTCACCAACCAGTATGCCAACGACGAAGAACAGGGCCTCAACGCCCCCAATCATAAAACCTACGACCGGGTTGATGTGGGCCGGAATGACGACGATCAGGATCAGATTCAGGGCCAGGAGGGCACTCAGAATCCGACCGGCGAAATGATCCCGGCAACGCCGGACCCCAACAACCCGATCCCGGCGGCCCCGGAAACGCCAAGCCCGCCGGCACCCGTCCCGGCCGGCCCCGAAATTCCCGACCTCCCGGGCGAATCCCGCCCCGACCGTCCGGAAATAACCGAACCGTCGCAGCCGGGCCGTTCGCACGAGATCAATAACCAGGGCGGTTCCAACTAAGAAAGCGTATGGAAACCGGTAAGGATGCATCGAAGGGACCCGGTATGCCGGGTTCCGACGTTCCCACCCAGGGCACGAATCCGGGTACGAAGGAACACGTTCCCGGACGGCCTTCGTCCCAGGCAGACCCCGGCCCCGACGAGGGCATGGAGGAAAAACCGGATACCGGCGATTCGGCGCGTCCCTATGACGTCAACGCCCGGGACGCCGACCCCTATCAGCCTGCCGAACGGCCCCAGGAGACGGCCCAGATGATGGACCAGCCCCGCGAGGCCCTCGACGAAAGCGCCGTAAAAAAAGGCCCCATGGAAAACCATCAGACCGCCGAAGCGCCGTCGGACATGAAATCGACGGACCAGCTCGATCGGAACTACAACGATCCCGAAGCCGCCCGACAGGACGTCATCTGACCGCGCAGCGGACAGGATATCCTACAGAGCCTCTCCATCCGGAGGGGCTTTTTTTATGCCCGGAACCGGAAACGACGGGCCTGATTATCCGGCTAAAATAACCGCTTCAGAAACGGCATTTTCCGTTTCATCGGGTTGGACGCTCCGCCGGAGGGGTTGGCGGGTTCTATCTTTGGGGACGTAAACAACAAAAGACAATGAATCCGTTACGGACCCTCTATTTCGGCTTTGCCCTCCTCGTTTCTCTGTCCTCCTGTAAACATGAGGTCGATCCGGTCAGCCCGGAACAGCCGAACGTTCCCTCCGAACAACCGCAGAAGCGGCCCGGAAAAGTGTATCCGGTCGGTAGCCCGCAGGGAGCCGCCGTCACCGCGACCATCGGCCCGGCCGGCGGGCAGCTGACCTCCGCCGACGACCGGCTGACGATCATCGTTCCGGCCGGCGCGGTGGATGCGGCCCAGACCTTCAGCATTCAGCCGATCGGCAGCACCGGCCCCCAGTCGCTGGGCAACGCCTTCCGGCTGTCGCCCCACGGCACGACGTTTAAAAAGCCGGTAACCATTCGCTTCCGGTACAACCCGGCCATGCTGACCGGCTCGGTGGCCGAAGCGCTGGCCCCGGCCTACCAGAACGATAAAGGCGTCTGGACGCTGGCGGCCAAAGGAAAGGTAGACAAGGCGGCCCAGGCCGTCACGGTAGAAACGACGCACTTCAGTGACTGGGCGCTCCTGGAGCGGGCCAAATTGCTGCCGGAAATCGGTTTCGTGAAACCGGGAGAAGATATCGGCCTGGAGGTAATCGTTCTGAACGACGAAATCCTCGTGCCGATGGTAAAGGATACGGAAATTCCTGAACCGTATGTTTCCCCCGCGGATCTGATCGACGCAAGTACCTGGAAGCTCGCCGGTTCCGGAAACCTGACACCCGACAATTGGAAAGCCCGGTATGTGGCTCCCAACGCATTGCCCGCCGTGAATCCGGTGGCGGTGAGTGTTAAACTGAAGGCTCCGACCTCCATCGACGGCCAGACTTTCGGGGAACTGCAGCTGGTGTCGAACCTCTATATCGGCAGCGAGGGCCTCACCTTCCGGATAAACGGCGGCAAGTGGATCACCACCCTGGCGACAGGGCGGCTGCTGACCCAGCAGGGCATCCGGTATCTCGACATGGCCGCGGGCGTTACGCAGGAAGGAAACAACTGGGGCGTCAACATCCAGACCTACCAGCCTCCGGTGGAAACGGATGAGAACCTGGCATTGACCTATACCAGCATGACGATGCCGTGGTCGCTCGAACCGACCAGTCCGCTCTTTCACCTTACGGATGAAAAAGGAAAAGTGTATTACAAACACTTCTACGCCGTTCCGCCGGTTTTCATTCCCAGCCCCGGCGCCCTCACCTTCTATCGGTTCGGCAAGAAAGGCGACTACATCATCGGGAAGTTCGAGATGGAGAAGGCCGGGGTGTACAACGACACCCGGGGCTACCTCGGGACCGCCCGGATCGAAGGCTTCTTCCGCATGAAACGGGCGTTGTAACCGACTGCCCCGGCGGGTGGCTGAATACCCGCCGGGGTGTTTGACAATAAAAATAAAAAGCCGGATTTCCGGCGGAAGACGGTCTCTTTTCCGTTTAGAAAGTAAAGGTTTTCCCGGCCCCAGTCGAACTGAGGGCCTTTTTTCATGGGAGCTTATTATAAAAAGTCGTAACTTACGGCTCCTTGTAACCTTACTTTCTCAATTTATGGAAAAACCTGAACAGGCTTCCTCCCGTCGTTCCTTCATTAAAAAACTGGGCCTGGCAGGCACGGCAGCGGCAACGGCCCCGGCGGCACTGGCCGGCACCGGCAGCGCCCCGGCTTATCTCAACCTGATCAAACGTCATAACAGCACGGCCGCCAACGACCGCATCCGGATCGCCCTCGTCGGCACCGGCGGCATGGGCATCGGCGATACCCAGACGGCCCTGATGGTCGAAGGCGTGGAGATGGTGGCCGCCTGCGACCTCTACGACGGCCGTCTGCGCCGGGCGAAGGAATTGTGGGGCGATGCCCTTTTCACCACCCGCGATTACCGCCAGATCATCGAGCGTCAGGACGTGGACGCCATCATCAACGGCACCACCGACCACTGGCATGAGAAAATCTCGACCGACGCCATGCGGAAAGGCAAGCACGTCTACTGTGAAAAGCCGATGGTGCAGAAGTTCGAGGACGGCCACACGATCATCAAAGTCCAGAAAGAAACCGGAAAGGTCTTCCAGGTGGGCAGCCAGTTTGCCAGTTCCATCATCATCAGCAAGGCCAAACAACTCCTGAAAGCCGGCGACATCGGCGAGCTGGTCTTCGCCGAAGCGCAGTATGACCGGCACAGTGCCATGGGCGCCTGGCAGTATTCGATTCCGCCGGATGCCTCTCCGCAGACCGTCGACTGGGACACCTACCTCGGCACCGCCCCCAAACGGGCCTGGGACCCCCTGCGGTTCTTCCGCTGGCGCAATTACCAGGACTACGGCACGGGCGTGGCCGGTGACCTCTACGTACACCTCCTGACGACGCTCCACACCATCACCGGTTCCAAAGGTCCCAACCGGATCTTCGCCAGCGGGGGTCTGCGGTACTGGAAAGACGGCCGCGACGTGCCGGACCTTCACCTCGCCATTTACGACTACCCCAAAACCGCCGAACATCCCGAGTTCAACCTCACCACCCGGGCCAACTTCGTCGACGGGGGCGGGGGCGGCTACCTCGTCCGGCTCGTCGGCACGGAAGGCGATCTGGCCATCGGCTGGGACAGCCTGACCGTCCGGCACCACAAACTGCCCAAGGCGCCGGGCCTGTCGATCGACAACTTCCCGAAAGATCAGCAGGAAGCCTACCTGAATGAATACAAGAAGCTTTACCCGACCGTGTACGAGATGGAAGGGCCGCGCGAGATGGTCTATAAAACGCCGAAGGAGTATAAGGGCGACCGTTATGAGCACTTCGTAAACTTCTTCGATTCCATCCGGAACAACAAGCCGTCCATTGAGGACGCCACCTTCGGGCTGCGGGCCTGCGGTCCGACCCAGTGCGGCAACATCAGCCTGTTCAAAAAGCAGATCGTCGGATGGGACCCGAATGCAATGAAAATTCAGAATACCGTATAACGACTAAACCATGAAAAGAAGAACCCTTGCAATCGGCCTGCTGGCCGGTATCATTTCCCTGACGAGCTTTACCGGCCCCGAAAAAAAACCGGGGAAATGGGTGTCGCTCTTCGACGGCAAAGCCATTAAAGGCTGGCACAGCTACCAGAAAGACAAGGTGGTCGGCTGGAATATCGAAAACGGAACCCTGACGCCCGACGGAACCGGAGGGGACCTCGTGACGGATAAGGAATACGAGAACTTCGAACTGGAGTTCGAGTTCAAACTGCCCGCCAAAAGCAACAGCGGGGTGATCTACAAGGTCATCGAAAGCCCGGACTACAAAACCACCTACATGTCGGGACCGGAATACCAGGTCATCGACGACAAGGGCTATCAGCTGGGCGACGGCGCCAAACTGAAGGGCAGCCAGATGACCGGCGCCAACTACGACATGCAGGCTCCCAGCGACCTGAACGTCGTGAAGCCCGCCGGTGAGTGGAATACCGGCCGGATCATCGTGAACAACGACCACGTCGAGCATTACCTGAACGGGAAGAAAGTGGTGGAATACCACTACGGCAGCGACGCCTGGAAGCAGATGGTGTCCCAAAGCAAGTTCAAGGATTGGGCGTATGCCAAACCGCACGCCAAAGGTAAAATTGCGCTCCAGAACCACAGCCCTCAGGAAGTGGTCTGGTACCGAAACATCCGCATCCGGGAGTTATAGTTTACTGGTATTCAGTCGATTCGGTGGCCCGGATTGCCGGGCCACCCCTTTTTCCGTATGAGGCACGTTCTTTTCTGGCTCGCAGCGTTCGGTAGTTTGTGCATAGAAGCAGCCGCCCAGCCTCTTCCCTCCGCGCTTTTTAAGGAAATCAGAGCCCGCAGCATCGGCCCGGCCACGGCCGGGGGCCGGGTGACGTCCGTCGATGCCGTCCGCACCCAACCGGACGTCATCGTGGCCGGAACAGCTTCGGGCGGGGTCTGGAAGTCGGAGAACGGCGGGACTTCCTGGAAACCCCTGTTCGACGACCAGGCCACCCTGAACATCGGTGCCGTCGCCGTCCAGCCCAACAACCCCGCCGTCCTGTGGGTCGCCACGGGCGAAGCCCATCCCGACCGCATCACCGGCTCCGGCAACGGCCTGTACAAATCGCTCGACGGGGGCCGGACCTGGAAACGAATCGGGCTTGAACGATCCTTTCACATCAGCCGCATCCTGATCGATCCCGGCCAGCCCAATACCGTTTACGCCGGGGTGCTGGGTTCCCCCTTTTTCGACCATCCCGAACGCGGCCTGTACCGCACGACCGACGGGGGACGAAGCTGGGAGCAGCTGCTTTTCACCAACCAGCAGTCGGGCGTGGCCGATGTGGTCATGGACCCGACCAACCCGCAGAAGCTGCTGGCGACGCTCTGGCAGCACCACCGGACGCCCCGGGCACTCCAGTCGGGCGGCCCCGGTTCCGGGTTGTTCATCACTTACGACGGCGGGCGGACCTGGAGCCGGAAGGGCCGGGCCGACGGGCTTCCGGAAGGCAGCGGGCCGATGCGGCTGGCCATTTCGCGAAGCCGACCCGGCCGGGTGTTCGCCCAGGCTGAATCGACGCTGTACCGTTCCGAAGATGGGGGTGAAACCTGGATTTCGGTCAACAATACCCTGAATATCAACGACAAACCATTAACCGGCATCCGGCAGATCGAAGTCGATCCCGGCAATGAAAACCGGCTTTATCTGCTGGCCGACTTACCGGCGGTGTCGGAAGACGGCGGCAAAACCTTTCAGCTCCTGAGCGACCGGTTGCCCGCCGGCCAGCAAACCCTCTGGATTCATCCCGACCGGCCGGACCTGCTCATCGCCGGCAGCGAAGGCGGGATTGCCCTCAGCCGCGACCGGGGCCGCACCTGGAACCAGCCAGAAACCCTGCCTGTCGGTACCTTCACCTCCGTCGTTTCCGATCATCAGATGCCCTATCGGATCTATGCCGGTACGGATCGGAACGGCACCTGGACCGGACCCGCCTATCGATTTGGCCCGGACGGCCTGCGCAACCACGACTGGCAGATCCTGACCGACGGAACCACCCTCCAGCCCGACCCGCAGGCGCCCCGCTTTGTGTATGCAGCCTCGAAAACCGGCCGGCTGATGCGGTATGACCGGCAATCCGGGCAGACCATTTCCATCGACCCGCTGCTGACCGATTCGGCGGCCCTGCGGACTTCCGCGCCCGAAGCCGGGCTGGCCGTGGACCCATCCGCGCCCAACACGCTGTATTTCGGCCGCCGGGTTCTGTACCGATCATCCGACCGGGGCGACACCTGGCAACCCGTTTCGCCCGAACTGGCCGGTCCTTCGGCCGCCGTCACTACCGTGGCTCCGGGTCCCGGAGAACCGGGCATTCTCTGGACCGGCACGACGGAAGGAAGCGTTCATCTGACCCGCGACGGCGGAAAGACCTGGGTGAATCTGCGGAACCGCATTCAGGGCCTGCCGGCGGGTGTTCCCATCCGGCAGATTTCAACCTCACGACACCGGGCCGGAGAAGCGTTCCTTACGGCCGAAAATTTCCGGAACGGCGGGGATAGCCGCCCGTTCGTCTTCCGCACTACCGACTATGGGCAGACCTGGATACGGCTCCTCGATGAACGGCGGGTGAGCGGCTATGCGCTCTGCTTTCTTCAGGACCCCGTGGAACCGCGCCTGCTGTTTGCCGGGACCGAAACCGGCCTCTGGATCAGCATCGACGACGGAAAAAGCTGGACCCGCTGGGTACACGGCCTGCCCTCCGTGGCGGTGACCGGGCTGGCCCTTCAGGAACGGGAAGCCGACCTGATCATCGCTACCAGCGGCCGGTCGGTGTATGTTCTCGACAACCTCCGGCCCCTGCGCCGGCTGGCGGCTTCCGGGCTTCGGCTGCTCGACCGCCCGCTGTTGGTTTTCGAGTCGCCGGAAGGGTGGTTCACGGCCGTCGGAAAACCGGCCGGAAGCCTGAGCCGGGCCGAAAACCATTACTCGGGCCGGAACCGGCCCGAGGGGGTGACGCTCACCTTCTTTATCGCCCCCGGCAGCCGTCCGTCCCCGTCCGACGAAACCCCATCATCTTCCTCCGCTTCGCCGGCCAGCAGCAAGCTACGCCGGAGCATCATGCGGACGAAGGAATCCGGCGCTCCTCCGGCCCGGCCGGCGACCCCTCCGGCAACCGCCGTTTCCGCCCTTCCAAAATCGGAAACACCCGCATCGGTTTCCGGCTCCGCCGATTCGTTATTTGTGCGGATTTACGACGAAGGCAGCCGCCTTCTGCGGACACTCGGCCAGCCGGCGGATACCAGCGCCGGGATGCAGCAGATCACCTGGGACCTGCACGAACGGATGCCGGGGGCTTCGGTCGGTGCCGGGCCGGAGGCTCTGCCGGTGCTTCCCGGACGCTACAAACTGGTTTTCCATTACGGCAATCTCCGGGATTCGACCGAGGTGACCGTCAAACCCGACCCCGCCCTCGACTACCGTCCGGAAGCCGTCGCGGCCCGCCGGGCGCTGCTCGACCGGCTTTCGCGTTGTCAGGTCCGGCTGGCGGAAGCCGCGCACCGGATTCAGGAGGCTCTGGACGGGGCGGACCTGGTGCTGAAACAGACCCAAACCGGGCAGGGATCGGAGTTCGAAGCCCTCCGGTCCGAATCCCGCTCGATCCGGCAGCTTCTCCGGACGGAACAGAACCGGTGGGCGGACACCATTGCCGGACGGCAAAGCCTGCCGGAACAGATTCAGGAACTCCGGCTTTTCCTGATCGGACGGACGGACGTGCCCACCGCTGCCGAATCCCGGCTGGTGGGGGCGGTGGAAACGCGGCTTCAGAACGGGCTGGACGAAAACAACCGCTTTTTTCGGAGCCGATGGTCGGCCTACTGCGAGAGGGTGGCCGTCATGCCGTTGCAGCTTTTGAAGAGATATGAGGATATAAAGTGAAAAAGTGATATTTTTAGTACCTTTCGCACAAGAATCCTGAACCTCCATGAAAAAGCCCCTGATTTTCCTGACCAGCCTGCTCCTGGCGTTTGTGCCCGCTCGCCGAGAACCCATCAGCAGGGAAATGGCCTCGGCCGTACAGGCCTTTCTGGGCACGCTCGACAACACCCAGCGTCAGCTGGCGGTCTACCCGTTCGAGAGCGAGGAACGGTTCAACTGGTATTACATCCCGAAAGAACGCAAGGGACTGCCGCTCGGCAAGATGAAACCCGAGCAGCAGAAAGCCGCCCTGGCCCTCCTCAAAACCGCCCTGAGCGATCAGGGTTACACGAAAGCCACTTCCATCATCGACCTCGAAAACGTGCTGCGGGTAGTGGAAAACCGGCCGCCGAACGACACCTACCGCAATCAGGATAACTATTACTTCACCTTCTTCGGCGAACCGACCGGAAAAGGGGCCGACAAGGACAAACCCTGGGGCTGGCGGGTCGACGGACACCACCTGTCGCTTCAATTCTCCTCCCTGAACGGCAAGATCATCGGCATGGCCCCGGCTTTTCTGGGCAGCAACCCGGGCATCGTCCGGATCGAGGTTCCGCAGAAGGGCAAACAGATTCTGAAAGACGAGGAACAACTGGCGCTGGCGCTGGTCAATTCGCTGAACAGCGACCAGCTGAAGAAGGCGCTGATTAGTGAAACCTGCCCGAACGACATCTTCACCACCAACAAACGGAAGGCGTCGCTGGAAAAAATGGAGGGGCTGCCGATGCCGGAGATGACCGAAAGTCAGCAGAAAACGTTCATGGCGCTGCTGGAAACCTATCTGAACAACTACCACGTCACGCTGAAGAACCAGCAGATGGACAAGCTCAGAAAAACCGGGCTGGAGAAGCTGGTCTTTGCCTGGGCGGGCGACCGGCAACCCGGCTTCGGACCCGGCAAGGGGCAATACTACCGCATCCACGGCCCGACGATCCTGATCGAGTACGACAACGCGCAGAACAACGCCAACCACGTTCATTCCGTCGTGCGGGACCTGAACAGTGATTTCGGCGAAGATGTGCTGGCGGAACATTACCAGCACGAACACAAATAGCCGGTCGGCTCAGAAGTCGATTTTCCGTCTTCCTTCCTTCACTTCCCGGCGTTTCCGTTTCTCTCCCAGCCGCTCCTCCTTCGAGGCTTTGGTCGGTTTGGTGACCCGGCGCGGTTTAGGCTTCTCGAAGGCTTTCCGGATGAGTTGACAGAACTTTTCGGTCACCTTGTCGCGGTTGGCGAGCTGCGACCGTTCGGTCTGGTGATACAGCACCAGTACGCCCTCCGTGGTCAGTTTGCCGGCCAGCTTTTCCAGCAATACCGCCTTTTCTTCCTCACCCAGCAGGGCCGAGTTCGGAACGTCGAAATACAGCTCCGCCTTGGTCGAAACCTTATTGACGTTCTGACCGCCTTTGCCGCCACTGCGGGCAAACTGAAACTGCAATTCCGGAAAAAGTCGTGTGGGGTCCATGCGCGTTACGGCCGGTTTGTTTAATCATTTTTATCCAAATACCGGCCAAAGGTACAAACAATCGAACAGGCTCAGGGTTCTTTCATACTACAACCGCCCGACGAATACCAAACAGGCAACGACATGGCACACCACGAAAAAATCGATACGATGCTCGACGATACCAACCAGGCGCTCGGCGGAGGGGCCCCCTCGTCGACCACGGCCGAGGGCGTCAATCTGGTAGAAGACTGGATCGTGATCCTCCGAACCCAGCCCGAATGGACCACGGTCGTTCCGGCGCTCGAACAGCTTCGGGATGCCCTCGACGGTGACGACCTGGTGGCGGTTCAGCGACTGCTGAAAGACATCGCCGACCAGACGGCCGTCATTGCCACAAACGCCACCGGCGACAGTCGTCACGGCCTCAACCAACTGGTCGAAAACCTTCGGGATTTCAGCCGGGCCATGGCCAAATAAACGAAACACCTTAAACGAAGTTATACAGATCATGGCATCTCAGCCCTCAACCCAGCTGATCAACACCACGACGCAGGTATTCAACGGCGCCGTTTCCTCCGTTTCCCCCCAGGACGGTATCTCGCTGATCGACAACTGGATCACGGCCATTCGCAGCGGTGGAGACAACGGAAACGCCCAGCAGGTGGCCGGAACGCTCCAGGAACTGAAAAACCTGCTCCAGGCCGGTAACCCCGATACCCAGCAGATCAAGGAAACCCTGCATAACCTGGCTTCCCAGACGGAAGACGCGGCCCAATCGGCCGATGAGGTGATCGAACCGCAACTCAACCAGCTGGCCAAGTCCCTGCGGTCCTTCGGACACCTGATTGCCGGGGAGCCCCATGAAGGCGCCGGCGAGGAGGATTTCATGCAGGGCCGCGGGCAGATATTCACCCAGACCGGCACCGGCAGCGCGGCCGGCAACGCGGGTGCCCCGGAAATGGGCACCGGTGCCACAGCCGCAGGCGCCCCGGATTCCGGACCGAGTGAGCCTACCGGCGCCGGCCCCGAACGCAGTTCGACCGGCGAGGGCGGAGGCAACAGCCGGCAGCTGTAAAGACGTCGGGGCCGGATCGAAAGCGGTTCCGACCTCACTAATTAGTTCGTATATTCACAATAGTTACAACGTATGGCAAACCAACATTCTCAGGCTCCGCACGCCAACGCCGTGACGCTGATCGATTCGACGATGCAGTCGTTCGACGGCGGGCCGCTTTCTATTTCAAGCCAGGAAGGGCTGTCGCTCATCAACGACTGGCTTCATTCCCTTAAAACCTCCGAAGCCGACAACATTGCCGGAACGCTCCAGAAACTGAAAGCCGCTTTGCAGGAGCCCATGATCGACAATGTTCACGTCAAAAACATTCTGCTGGGCCTGGCCGAGCAGACCGAACGCTGGGTCCCGCAGGCGGGCGGAGAATTCCCGGCCCGGCTTCAGAACCTGGCCACGGCTTTAAGGAACTTCGGAAACCAACTAGCGTAATCAATTTTTGAATAAATGAATTGTTGAATGATTGAATGAAGCTTCGCGGTGCTCAGAATGGCAGCGCTTATTCAACAATTCAATCATTCAACAACTCAACAATTTGTCCTCTCATGCCTTCGAACGCACTAACCCAGACCACCATACGAGCGACGCTCAGCACCTTGCAGGGAGACGGCCCTGCCGATGTTTCACCCCGCGACGGTCTATCGATTATCGATGACTGGCTGAAGGTCATCGGCGAGTCGCAGCCGGCGGCTACGCTTCGGCAGGAACTGATGCAGCTCCGGTCCATGCTGATGATGCCCAATCCCGACACGGACCAGCTGAAGCAGTTGCTCGGCAATCTGTCCTACCGGACTCATATGCTGGCGCAGAACCTGGAGGGCCCCTGGGTTAACGACCTGGAACAGATCGCCCAGGCGCTGAATGATTTCGGTAACCAACTATAAGACAGTAACCATGGAACAGCCTACGGAGCTTATTACAACGACCGTTACTTCTCTGAACGACGGCGGGATTACCAGCATCATCCCGCCCGACGCGTTTCCGCTGCTCGATCAGTGGCTCGACACGCTGGAACCTTCCGGCCAGACGCAGCAGATCATCACCTCGCTCAACGATCTGAAAAGCCAGATCGACAGCGGCAACCCCGATGCGGTGGTGGTCCGTACGATCCTGCTCGACCTTTCGGACCAGACGAGCGTGCTGGCGTCCAACGCCGACGCGGACCTGCGCCGGCCACTGGCCGATCTGGCCGACGCGATCCAGACGCTGGCCACCTCTTTGTAAATCCGGCGCTTTCCGCCTAATATTGCTTTCATCTTATGGCTACCCACTCTCAAACGATGGAGCTGCTCGACCGGACGCTCGACGCGCTCAGCCAGGACCCGGCTTCCAGGGCAGTGAACGACGGAAAAAGTCTGATTGCGCCCTGGATCGGTATTCTGAATGAAGCTGAAAACACCCGCCCGATGGCCGAAAAACTGTCGGAATTGCAGAAGGCCGTCGAAAACTCCGCCGGTTCGGACACGATCCAGCCGATTCTGAAGGACCTGGGTACGGCCGTGCTGGAATTCGGCGCTGAAATCGGCCCGGAAGGCGAACTGACGATTCTGATGAGGAACCTCGGGCAGGCGCTCACGACTTTGGGAGACCAACTTGTACCCACTTCATGACCTACCCCATCATCACGCTTACGCTCAACCCGGCGGTTGATAAAAGTACGACGGTCGATTATTTCGTAGCCGAACAGAAACTGCGCTGCTCGACGCCCCGCTACGACGCGGGCGGAGGGGGGCTGAACGTTTCAAAAGCCCTGAAACGCCTGGGCGGACGGTCGCTGGCGTTCTTCTCGTCGGGAGGCCCTTCCGGCCAGCTGCTTCAGGATCTTCTGAAAAAGGAAGGCATCGACTTCCGGATCATCGCCACGCAGGAATGGACCCGGGAGAACTTCATCGTTACCGAAACCCGCACTAACGCGCAATACCGCTTCGGCCTGCCCGGCCCGACGCTGACGGCTGCCGAGGCCGACGCTCTGCTGACGGCCCTGCGTGAACTGCCTGCCCGACCCGAGTACGTCGTTGCCAGCGGAAGCCTCCCTCCCGGTCTGCCCGATGACTTTTATGGCCGCATCGCCCGGGAGGTACGCAGCCTCGGTGCCCGTTTTATTCTGGATACCTCCGGCGAACCGCTCCGGCTGGCCGCTAACGAAGGGGTGTACCTGCTGAAACCGAACCTCGGCGAACTGAGCAAGCTGGCCGGGGTCGAAAAACTCGAAGCGGATGACGTCGACGATGCGGCCAAAGCCATTATTGCCCGCGGAGATTGTGAAGTAGTGGTCGTTTCGCTGGGGCCTTCGGGGGCGTTGTATGTCACAAAAGACCAGTGCGAACACGTGCCGGCCCCGATGGTGAAGAAACTGAGTACGGTCGGCGCCGGCGACAGCATGGTGGCCGGCATGACCTGGGCGCTCTCTCAGGGCAAAACCTTCGGGGAAATGGTCCGGCTCGGGGTGGCCTGCGGATCGGCCGCGACCATGAACCCCGGCACTGAACTCTTCAAAAAAGCGGACGTCGACCGCCTGCTCGACTGGATCAACCAGTATGGAAGCCGGTATCAGTCCCTTCCCAGCCAACTCGAATAAGCGGGCTGGTTTCCGGTTCACAAATCGATCTGCATCCGGATGTTCGACCGACGGTAGGGCGACGGAATGAGGTCGACCTGCCGGAAACCGGCTTTTCTATACAGTTCGATGGCGGGCGTCAGGACGGTATTCGACTCCAGAAACACCTGCCGGGCGCCCATCCGCCGGGCTTCCTCTACGGCATGCAGGCACAGTTTTTTGCCGATCTGCTTTCCCTGCGCTCTGGGCGCGACGGCCATTTTCACGAGTTCGAACACCCCGTCGCCCGCGTTCAGCAGGGCACAGGTGCCGACGACCTCACCCTCGTACCGCGCGAAGAAAACCCGCCCTCCCCGGCTGAGAATATATCCCTCCGGATCACCGAGGGCCTTTCGATCCGGTTCCTCCACCTTGAAATACATTTCGATCCACTCCAGATTCAGGTCCCGGAAGGCATCGCGGTAAGCAGGGTCATAATCGATAATTTCGGTCTCGTCGTCCGGCTTCATCGCTGGTTCCAGTAGATAAGCACGTTCAGCGTTGCCCGGCCCGACGCGATCAGGTCGAGATCCCCGTCGTTGTCGAGGTCGGCGGCCTGGAGGTCCTCGCAGGCCATCATTACGCTGTCGTCGAGCGGGTATTCTTTCCAGGTCTGGAGGGTATTGTCCGGCACGAACAGCCGCACGCCCACCTTCTTGTCGGCATTCGGGTTTCGCCAGCCGACGGCCACCTGATCCGAACCGAGCTTGAGAAAGTCGGCGCAGACCAGTGCGTGGCCCTGGCTCAGCTGCTCGGTGAGCGTCTGCTGCACGCCGTACATCAACTGATTCGGGGCATCGGCGATGGGGCCGTTTTTATAAACCACCAGTTTATTGCCGTGCATGGGTTCGACGGAAGCCACGAACGGCACCTTCCGGTCCCCCTGAAATCCCCGCCGAACCTCACCCATGCCGTTGCCCGCGCCGATCCATCGGTCGACGGGCATCCAGCGCCCGTTCCGGTAGGCGACCTGTTTACCGCCTTCCTTACTGCCGATGAGCATCCGGGTTTCCCCGGCGTCTTCCCAGATTTCAAAGTTGTGGGTCATGTGCAGCGCCGAATCCACCATCATCCTTTTCCAGGGTTTCCGGACATCTTTGGGCGGCTCGTAGGCCAGCACCCGCACGCCCCGACCCTCGCCGTTTTTGTTACCCAGCCCATGCAGCGGCACCACGATCAGCTGATACTGGTTATTCCCGACCCTGGCCCAGCGCATCCGGTGCGTCGTGATCTCGTGATGCAGCCGGACCGGCTCCCAGGTCTGGGTAGGATCTTTCGGGCGGATGAGGTAGAATACCGCCCCGGATTTGGTGGTGTCGTTCGTTTCGGAAGGATTCCAGCCTGCTCCGACGGCCACCTCGACGCGGCCGTCGCCGTCGATGTCGCGGGCGGCAATGCAGACGTTATCCTGCGGGGTCAGATTGGCGGCCATCACGTGACGCTTCCAGGCATCACCGGCCTTGCCGGGGTTGCGGTACCAGACGAACTCCTTCTGGTCGGCCATCAGGATGTCCGGCTTCCGGTCGCCGTCGACGTCGCCGACGGCCAGGCCGTAGCCGATCGCGATCTGGTTATCGACGACCTGTATCTTAAAATTAGGTGTCTGGGCGTAGAGCGGGCCGATCAGGAGCAGAAAAGTGATCAGGGTTCTCATCGGAAAGGAAGGGGGTTTGGAACGGATGTACTTTCCTCAATATTCGGCAATCGGCGGGCCATTTTCAAGGGTTCGGCCCGAATCCTTCCTGCCGCTCCAGCGTTCACCCGGCCGCAGCACCCGGTACGGCGTTCCCTGCCGCCCGGCTTCCCGGACGAAGTGTTCGGGGTCTTCGGTATTGAATTCAAAGAGGTGATAGTGGTGCGGGATGACCAGGCCGGCGCCGATGACTCTGCCCAGCCGGGCGGCCTCTTCCGGGTTCAGATTGCCGGCCACGCGCCGTTCGGGTTTGTTGCCGTTGATCGGCAGAAATGCAATATCGACGGCGAAGGGCTTCAGAACGTCCTCCATACCGTCGTACCACAGCGTATCACCACTGTGATAGACCGACCAGGGGCCGGCCTGGACCACGAAGCCCATGAACCGGCAGCGGCCCTGTTCGTCGCGCTCCAGCGCATTGTGAGCCGCCGGGACGCCGTGGACCGTAAAACCGGCGACCGATACCGTCTGCCCGTCGTTCAGGCCGAGGGGGAAAGCCGGGTCGCAGCGAAGGCGCTCGGTCACGAAGGCCCGGTTGGCTTCCGGGATGATGAACTGCGCCGTCGGGCCGGCGGCAAAGAGGGGTTGCAGGGTTTCGGCGTCGAGGTGGTCGGTGTGGTTATGGCTGGAGGTGACGAGGTCGATCATCGTCAGCCGTTCGGGGGCCACCACCCGTTCCGACATCCGCACGTGCGGCTTATCGGTTCCGGCGTATTTCCGGGTCAGCGAATCCGACAGATAGGGGTCGAACAGCAGATGCCGGCCCTCCCACTGGAGCAGAAACCCACTCTGCCCCAACCACCAGACGTGCAGGTGTCCGGGCTGCAAACGGGCGGCCTCGATGTCGGCCAGCAGCGCCTGATCTTTTTGAAAAGCAGGAATCAATTGCTTCATGAATAAAGTTATCTTTGTCGAAGCAAGTTACAGAAATCATGATTGGGGTTAAAGACGCGGCCCACCAGGCCTATAATTACCTGAAAGAATTGTTACCAGGTATTCAGGATATTCTTCTGGAAGAAGTCGAAATGGACGAAGAAAGAAAGCACTGGCTGGTCACCCTCAGCTTTTTTATTAAACCCGAACGGCCGACCTCTCCCATTCTCAACCTTACCGGTTTTGAGAAGCAATATAAAACCTTTAAAATCGATGCCGATAATGGAGAGGTATTGTCAATGAAAATTAGAGAACTACAAAAGTGACCAGACAGGAATTTTGGCAGTGCGAAGGGTTGCTTGTCGATACAAACATTCTAATCCTCATCGTCATTGGATATTTAGAACCGTCCCAGATCGGGAAAGATAAACGAACGAGCGCCTATACCCGGGAAGATTATTTCCTTCTGGTAGAATTTACCCGGTTTTTCAAAAAACTGGTTACTACCACGAATATTCTCACAGAGGTCAGCAATCTGATCGAAGGCTTGTCGTATAAAGGAAACCCAGTGCTTTCCGTTCTTCCTCACCTGATTGAAACTATTGAAGAACTCTCTTTCCCCAGTCGGCCTGTGATGAACGCCGAGACTCGTTTCTTCGCCAGGTTCGGCCTGAGCGATACGGTCTCGATGGCCTTCGCGAAGAAGAACTATCTAGTCCTGACGGATGATCTGAAATTCTATTACTATCTGGAAAGCCAACACCTGCCGGCTCTGAATTTCAACCATTTGCGAACCAGTAGTTTACTGGGTCTGTAAAAACCGGCCGGCCGGCAGCGGCTTGCGGGCGAAGTTGGCGACCTGACGGACAAAGCTGGCGATACCGACGTAGTGCACGATGTCGGCATACATCAGAAAATCCTTGAAAAAGCCTTCGACCGGCCCTCGCTTATCCATCTTATACGTATTGGTAGCCGACCAGGGCACCCACCGGACCTTCTTGTGGTTCTTCCACATATATTCGTTGACCGCCAGTTCCAGCTGAAAGCCTTCCACACGGTCCTCAAGTACTTTTCGCAGGTCCTCGGTCCGCAGAATCCGCTCCCCGGACAGCAGAATGTCGGCGCGGTTCATCTTCACGAACCATTCGGCATTCAGCCGGCGCAGAATGATCATGTCCACGTCAGGACAATTCTCCACGCCCTGCACAATCTGTTTCAGTTCTTCCCGGTCGACATTCTGGAGGTCGGCGTCCATCAGCATCACGTAGGGCGTGTGAACGGATTTCAGCCCCTGCTTGATGGCGGCCGTTTTGCCCTGATTTTCCGGAAGCCGGATCACGGTGATACGGGGCCACCGCTGCCGGATGCGGGCCAGCGTGTCGTCTTCGGAACCGTCGTCCACACAGATGATGCGGTCGAACACGTTGAGGCTGGTCACACTATCCAATACGGAAAAAATTCGTTCTCCTTCATTGTAAAACGGAATGATGCAGGACACTCCACACTTTGTTTCCATACGCCACACGCGGTTGTTCTTTGCTCTAAACAACCATTTAACCCCCTGGAATGTTGGCGCAAAGCGATCAATCGGCCTGCCGCATCCTCCGGGCCCCCTCCACCATGGCGGCTAACTTCCGGCGGGCGGCCCAGCGGGCGGTCTGGCTCAACCCGCAGTCGGGGGCCACGGCCAGCTTTTCCGCCGGAATGTATTTCAGGCACATCCGGATGCGCTCCATCACGTCCTCGACGGTTTCGATGTAATAGTTCTTCACGTCGATGATGCCGACGGCCACGTCCATCCTTTCGGCAAAGTCGGCGATCCGCTCGATCTCGTCGAATTCCCGGTTGGCCATCTCGACATGGACTTCATCCACCGTCAGGTCCAGAAAATCGGGCAGCATGGGGTGAATCTTGCGATACCCGACGGGCCGCCCCTTGAAATTCCCGAAACAGAGGTGCGTCGACAGCCGGCATTTTCCCACCACCGGCGCCACGGTGCGGTTGAAGATATCGACAAACCGGCGGGTATCCTCCCGGTAGGCATAACAGGACATGGAAGGCTCGTCGACGGTAATCTCGGTGCAGCCGGCCGCCACGAGGTCTTCCAGCTCTTTCCGGACAATCGGCAGCAGGGCCTCGGTAATGTCGTAGCGGTCTTTGTAACGCTCGTTGGGCAGCATCCGGCCGCTGAGTGTATAGGGACCGGGAACGGAAGCTTTCAGCGTCGGTCCGGCCGGAGCCAGCTTCCGAAGCCGCTGGAACTCTTTGACGGCACCCAGACCGTTCGGTGCGGTCAGCTCGGCCACGATCGAGTGGCGGCCCCGCTGGTCATGAGCGGCCGGACCGAATTTGCGGGTTTCGGCATGGTTCGGCTGAAGGCCCTGGATGTAACCGTAGAACGACAGGTTGAAGTCCAGACGGGTCTGTTCGCCGTCGGAAATGACGTCTAACCCGGCGGTGGTCTGGTCATGGACGGCGGCCACGACCGCATCTTCGATCATTTCCTCGATGTCGGCCGGCCCGAACCGGTCCAGGTTCTGAGTGGCAAATTCGAGCCAGCCGGGAAACGGATAGCTGCCGATGACGGTGGTTCGAATGGGGATGGGTTGCATATCGGTTGGGGAGTTTAGGGGTTTGGGAGTTGAGGGGTTCGTTGGGTGAAGGTGTAGAGGTGTTTGGGGTTGTCGATGAACAGGTTTTTGATGTAGGAATCGAGATGGCGGCTTTTCAGGTCGTCGAGGAAGGTGGTCAGAAGCCAGGTCAGGCCCGGTTTTCCACCGTACGACTGCCAATAGTTCGACCGGGCCGCATCCATCCCGACGGTCAGCCGGTCGGGAAACTCGGGCAGCAGAGCTTCGAGCAGTTGGTAGGTGCCGTTCGGTTCACCCGGTTTCCAGCGAAAGCCGCTGTCGTATTCCAGCCGCACACCGGTTTCCAGCACCGCCCGGTGGTAGTCCGGGTCCGGCCGCCGGTCGACGTGCGAGAGAACGACGTGTTCCAGGTCAGCTCCTAATTCGTGAAACCGCTCGGCCTGTTCCAGCGCCTGTTTTCCTGCATTGGTATGGGTCAGGATGGGGGCGCCGGTTTCGCGGTGGGCGTTGACGACGGCCCGGAAGATTTTCTCCTGATGCGGGGTGATCGGGTCGTCGCCCGTGGCCAGTTTGATCAGTCCGGCCCGGTAGGGCGTCCGCTCCACCAGCGGGCCGTTGTAGTCATGGGCGTCGATGCCTTCCCGGATGTCGGCGATGAACAGCCGGGTGAGCTGGTCCTCCGAATAAGCATACCGCCAGTGATTCGGCGGATAATACTTTTCCAGGTGGATGCCGGTGGGGGCGATCAGCTGAATACCGCTCCGACGCGCCACCTCCGCCAGTTTCAGCACATTGCGGCCGCAGTTGGCGGGCATGGTATCGACCATCGTCCGGCCCCCGGCTTCATACACCCGGCTGAGTTCCTCGGCCACTTTATCGACGTCGTTCAGCAGAAAATCCGGGTTGCCCAGCGTCGGAAAGCTTTCCTCGATGATGACGTGTTCGTGCGAATAGGTCACGCCCATGCGTTCCGGCTCGATGTCCCCCAAAACGGTTCGTACGAAGCTCATCGTCCAACGTTTACATTCTGCTTTCTTTTCCAGCCATATCGCGACGTATCGGCCACGGTTTCCGGCAGTTCCAGCACGGCCCCGATCTGCCGCAGCCGGTCCCGCAGCCCACCTGCCTCCACCTGACCGGCGGGTTCGTCACGCACCAGCGACTGCACGGCCGCCAGCCCGGCCGCCTGCCCCATGGAC
Organism: Larkinella soli; assembly: GCF_003703975.1. Classification (GTDB taxonomy): domain Bacteria; phylum Bacteroidota; class Bacteroidia; order Cytophagales; family Spirosomataceae; genus Larkinella; species Larkinella soli. Next base: position 60,463 of record NZ_QTJY01000005.1, read on the forward strand.
ATGGTCTGAGCCATCGAACGGCACGAAGCGTGGGCGTCGTGCGTGGCGGAAAAACACCGCCCCACCACCCAGACGGTGGAACTGCCGCGCGGCACCACCGTGCCGTAGGGTACCCCGTATACCCCGTGGCCGGGGATGTATTCCCAGTGGGTTTCGTCCTCACCGTTCCGGCCCTGCCGGTGGTCTTCGATGGGCGCTCCGCAGAGCAGAATCGTGTCGTCGGGAATCCGGCCCGCCATGCATTCCTCCTTCGTCAGCCGGTGCAGGCCGTAGACCCGCCGGGTTTCGCGGACCCCGATCTGGTGCGACAGGCCGATGATGGACGACGCTTCAAAACCGGGTACGCTATCCCGGAAAAACGCTTCGTAAACGAACGCCTGCCGGCGGCCTTCCACCTCCGCTTCCGTCAGCGATTCGGCATCGAGTGCGGAGTGTCCGGCCACTTTCACGGCCACCGTCGAGATGCAGTTCCGGGCGTTCATTTCGTGGGCCGAGCCGTCGCGCCGGGGCAGCGGATGCCGGCCGGTGTCGACGGCTTCGTGCATTTTTTCCTTCAGCATCCTTTTACCGCCCGCGCGTTCATACCGGTCGAGATCGACGTTGCTCATGCGGAAGGTGGTGGTCAGGCTCTGGGCGGGTTCGGCGTCGCCGGCCCGCTCGTACTCGAAACCGGCCAGGTGGCAGAAGTCCGCGTCGCCCGAAGCGTCGATCACCCGCCGGGCGACCACGCGGTAAAAACCGCCTTTGTTCCAGAAAATGCAGGCATACCGCTCGCCCTCGGCGGCCACGTCGACCAGGGTGGTATGAAGCAGATACCGGATGCCGTGTTGCAGGATCAGCCGGTCCCAGACGGTTTTCAGCCGTTCAGGATTATAATTGACGCCGGTTCCGGCCCCGTAGGTGTTGGGCCGCAGAAAGATGTCGCCCGTCCGATCGAGCTCGTCGACTACGCGGTCGGGCCAGCCGCCGACCACCTTGCGGGGAGCCGGGCCGGGCGTAAAGAAGCCGTAAAAGGTGTCGAGCATCTGGGTCGAGGTACCGCCGGGAAAGCCGTAGCGCTCCACGAGCATGACCGAATACCGCTCCCCGGCCGCAGCCGCCAGAGCCGCCACACAGCCCGCCGACCCGGCCCCGACCACCAGAATATCGGTTTCGGCCAGCAGCGGAACCCGGGAGGTGTTGAAGTACGAGAACATACGAGAGGGGTTAGATTCCAAATTTCTGCCGGATTACCTCCCGGCTCATTTTCAGGCTTTCGCGGAGGGGCCGCGTCGGTTTGAAACCGCCCGGGAACGCCAGCTCCACAGTGAGGTCGCCGGCAAACCGGATTTTCTTCAGCTGACGGGCGATGGCTCCGAAGTCGGTGATGCCTTCACCGAGGGCCTCCGACCAGGTGCCGGTCCAGCGGTGGTCGCGCAGGTGGAGGTAGACGATCTTTTCACCGTATTTTTCCAGGAACGTCAGCACGTCGACTTTCGCCTGAAACAGCCAGTCGAGGTCAGGGCCGAGGGCGATATCCGGCACGCGCTGCAGCGTATTCTGAAGATCGTACAGGTCGTCGGCCACCTCGTAGGTATGGTTATGCAGGTTCGGTACGACCCGGTTTTGTTGACAAATCGCCTGAATCCGTTTCAGCGTGTCGGCCTGCGCGTCGAACTGCTCAGGCGTTTTCTTCTTCGGAGCGCTGCCGACCGAGATGCCGAGCGTCCGGCCTCCCAGTTTACCCAGCCGCTCCACCACCTTAGCCGCGTCGTCCAGAATTTCCGGCTGCCGGCTTTTATCCCACATTGGCTGGCTATACGACGCTCCGATGACCGGCACGCCCTGTTTCCGGGAAATCTCCCCGATCCGCTCGACGGCGTCGTCATGACGCAGGTTGACGTCCATCAGCTCCACGGCTCCGATCCCGGCGTATTTGACGTCCGCAAACACCTGATCCAGCACCGGAAAACAGTCGAAACCGGGTTTGTCGGACGAATACACCCAGACGTGCATTCCGACTACGGGTTTATGGTTCTGAAAGGAAAGGGCATCCGTCAGCGCGAAGGCTCCTGCGGCCGCCAGGAAGGAACGACGATTCAGCATGAATTTGAAGGGATTGCCGGGATTTTAGCGGGTATTGGCAGGTACGCCGGATTCGGCGGCCTCACTGACGTACGATGGAAAACCGACCTGGGCGTACAGCTTCGCGATCCGGTGGGCGTGTTCGTCGTAGGCGGCCTCGAACAGCTCGACGGCCCGCTCCGAGCCGACCACGGCCGCGCTGCTCAGCACCTTCGGCGGCCGCCCGGCTTCGGTCAGCAGACGCGCCACCTCGGCTTTGAGGCAGTTGATGATCAGCGCCCCGCCGACGGTGCTTCCCGGCGAAACCGGCGTATCCAGCCCCGGCACGCTCACCATGGCATCCCCCGCCGGAGCGCCGGTGTCCAGCACCAGATCGGCGAAATCGCCCAGCTTGAGGCCGTCGGCGCGTTTGCTGGTGCTTTGTTCCGAGTGTTCCTTCGTAATCAGCGCCACCACCCGGATCCCCCGCCGGCGGAAGCCTTCGGCCATCTCGACGGGCACGACATTACAGCCGCTCGACGAAATGACGAGGGCCGTATCCTGCCCGGACAGATCATAATTTCGCAGGATACGCTCGGCCAGGCCCGACACGTTCTCCAGAAACATGGCCTGCCGCTGCCCGTTGGCTCCGACCACCAGATTATGGAACGTCAGCGAAAGCTCGACGATGGGGTTGAAGCCGGGAAACGAACCGTAGCGCGGCCACATCTCCTCGACCATGATCCGGCTGTGTCCCGAGCCGAAGACGTGTACCATGCGGCCCGCCAGAATCGTATCGGCAAACCACCGGGCCGCCTGCCGAAGCGGCTCCTCCTGCCGCTCCACGGCGTCGATGATCGCCCGGCTTTTTTTGAGATATTCCTGTATCATCCTGTTGGTTGTTATTTTTTGTTTTTCAACCCTCCCCCCCCACGGCCCCGGCGGCCCCGATCGCTCCGGCCCAGTCCTCGAAATGGGCCTTGCGGAGGGTGGTGAATTTACCGGCCGGACGCCACTCGAAAACGTCCAGAAACGCCTTCAGCGGCCCGAACAGGGCGTCGTCGGCCTGTACGATGCCGCCCCCCAGCACCACCACCTCCGGCGAAAAGGCGTTCGCCAGACCGGCAATCGTGACGGCCAGCCGGCGGATCGAGGTCAGCCAGACCAGCGTCGCCAGCGGTTCGTTCTGCCGGTAGGCGTCCACCAGTTCGTGGGTGGTTTTGTAGCGGTCGTAGGAGCGCCGGGCCACCGTCGAGTTACCGATGGCATCTTCGATATTTCCCGGCATATTACTGATTCCCAGATAGTCGCTGTCGGCATCGGTAGTAATGTGGCCCAGGTGGCCGGCCATCTGGAAATAGCCCTGATACAGTTGCCCGTTGACGAGCAGCCCCCCGCCCACCCCGGTTCCGAGCGTCAGCATGAGGGCGTTCCGGATGTCGCGGGCGGCTCCGTAGCGGGCTTCGGCCATGAGGGCTGCGTGCGCATCGTTCAGCACCCTGACCGGCGCACCGAAGTAGTCCGCCCAGACGAAGTGTTCCAGCCCCGGCAGGCGGCCGGGCATACAGAGAATGGCGTCGTTGGCGGGGTTCGGGATGCCCGGCGCGGAAAGACCCACCCCGGTTACCGGCCCGCCGGCAGCGGCTTTCAATTGCCGGAACGTATCCAGTACGGCCGATTTCCACCGGCCGTCTTCGCTGTCGTTGGTCGGACAGACGACGCGGTGCAGAACGTTGCCGGTCGCTGCGTCGATGAGCACGCCCTTGATGCGGGTGCCGCCGATGTCGATGCCTATCGTCATGGTTGTCCGAATTGTCCTTCGCTGACTTCCCAGCCGCCGTCGACGGCCAGCACCTGCCCGGTGGTGTACCGCGAGAGGTCCGACATGAAGTAGACGGCGGCCCCGTCGAGGTCGGCCGGCCGGCCGATGCGGCCGCCGTCCAGGGGCTGTTTGGTTTTGATGAAATCAAGAATGGCGGCATCATTGGCGGCCCGCTGCGCCATGGGCGTTTCCACGAGGGCGGGCGCCAGCACGTTCACCCGGATGTCGCTGGCCGCGTAATAGGCCGCAATCGATTTGGTGAATCCGATGATGGCGGCTTTGGTGGCGCCATAGGCATGGGTGGCGAAATACCGGGGCGAGGGCGAAAAGCCCAGCACCGACCCCATGTTCAGAATGGTGCCGCCGGTATTCTGCTCCAGAAATGCCCGGACGGCCGCCTGATTCGACAGCATAAGCGAGGTCAGGTTCAGTTCGAAGGTACGGTTCCAGCCGTCGAGGCTCAGCTCATGCAGCGGCCCGTCGCCGAAACGCCGACCGCTCCCGCCGGCCACATGATACAGCCCGTCGAAACGACCGAATTCACCCCGGCAGAGCGTGATGGCGGAGACCGCCGTGGCGGGGTCGGTCGCATCGCCGTTCAGGGCCCGTCCGTAACCGGCGAGCAGGGCTTCGGCGGCCTTACAACTCTCTTCATTCCGGCCGACGACCACCACCCGGGCGCCCTGTTCGATGAAGGCCTGAGCGGCAGACAGCCCCAGACCGGTGGTTCCACCGACCACGACGATTGCCTTTCCGCCTAACCATTGCTGTTCCATACGCGATAAAAACGACTGCTGAATTCCGGGTAACGAAGGTAGAAAGCGACATTCATAAATCCTACTACTTATTATAATAAGTTGGCGATTTTATCATTTTTCGTATACTTGTTCAGCAATACCCTTTTTCGATGAACGACCGGCCTACACGCATCCCTCAGTACCAGTATCTTTACGAAATCCTACGCCAGCAGATCATCCGGGGCGATTTCAAGTCCGGCGACCTGCTGCCTTCCGAAAAAGACCTTCAGAACCAGTTTCGCCTGACCCAGCCCACCATCCGACAGGCGCTTTCGCTGCTCGTACAGGACGGTTACATCCGCAAGCACCAGGGCAAGGGCAGTATCGTGCAGCCGCTGCCGATCGGGCTGGGCGTGATGTCGATTGTCGGGCGGCTCGCCAATACGGGCACCAGCCGCCGGACCGAACGGATCACGACGGTGATTCTCCACAAGCCGCACGTGCAGGAATTTCCGGAAGAGGTGCTGTTTTCTCCCTCGGAGGAAGACGTCAAAACCGGCTTTTATTATCTGGAACGGGTGCGGGCCGTCGACGACGAACCGGTATTCTTCGAGCGGCTCATCCTGCCGAACCGGTATCTGGCCGGCTTCTCGCGGCAGCGGCTTGAAAACCGCTCCCTGTTCGATCTGCTGCGGACCAAATACGGCCTGCTGGTGAAGGGCGGAGAACAGAAAGTGCTGGCCGCCGGCGCCGACGAAAAGCTGGCCCGCGTGCTGAACGTGCCGTCGGGAAGCCCCGTGCTGCGGCTCGACAAACGCATCGATACCAACCGCTCGGATTTTAGTTTCTATTCTTCGCTGTACGCCCGAACCGACTCCTTCATTCTGCACGGCCGGTTCTGACCTCAGGCCGGCAGGACGATGGTGAAGGTGGCTCCCCGGTCGGGCGACCCGTCGGCCGTGATGACACCGCCGTGATTCTCGACGATCTTTTTACAGATTGCCAGACCGATGCCGGTTCCTTCGAACTCATTGCGGCCGTGCAGCCGCTGGAAAATGGCAAAGATCTTTCCGGCGAAGCGGTTGTCGAAGCCGATGCCGTTGTCGGAAAAGCAAAGCTGCAGATAGCGCCGGCCGGACAGCAGGCCGTACGGCGTTTCTTCTCCCGGGTGCAGATACCGGTGAGTAACCCGGATTTCCGGCGGCCGGTCCGTCCGGGCGAATTTCAGGGCGTTCGTCAGCAGGTTGAGAAATACCTGCCGGAACTGGGTCGGCACCACCGGCACCTGGGGCAGGCCGTCGGACCGGATCACGGCGGCCTTCTGTTCGATCTGGTGGTCGAGTGCCTGGAGCGTTTCGTCCAGAATGCCCTGCAGACTGACCGTCTCCTGCGATTGCTCGGAGGTGAGCTGCGAAACCGACAGCACGTCGCCGATCATGGCGTGCATCCGGACGGCGGCATCGATGATTTTGGAAAGGTACAACTGCCCGTCGGCGTCCATTTTTTCGTGCTGCGTCTGGAGAATCCGGTCGCCGAAGGTCGAAATTTTGCGGAGCGGCTCCTTGAGGTCGTGGCTGGCGATGTAGGCAAACTCCCGCAGGCTGGCATTCGACTGCTCCAGCCGGCGTTGTTTTTCCTCCACTTTCTGCTCGGCCTCGACCTGGCCGGTAATATCGAGCGAGATGTTCAGGATATGTTCCACCAGGCCGTCGGGCGTCCGGTCGAAGACCGTTCCGAAAGTCTGAAGCCAGAGATACTGCCCGGAACGGTTTCGCATCCGGTACCGGAATTCGACCACTTTCTCGTCGGTTCCGGCGCCCTGCACCCGGTTGGCCTCTTCGACCGCCCGCTGGTTTTCCTCCATGATGCGGGTCAGGTCGTCGGGGTGGATCAGCGTCATCAGGAAACCGATTCCTTCGTCGAGAACCTGCCGGGCGGAGTAGCCCAGAATCTTTTCGATTCCCTGGCTGACGAACAGATAGCGGCCCGTCCGGACGTTGAAGGTCGTGATCAGCGAGGGGGCGGCATCCGCAATTTTCTGGATAAAAATCTGCTGCTGACGGAGTTCCTGCCCGGCCGTCCAGGGTTCCGTCACGTCCTGCCCCGTCCCGAGCATCCGCACCGGCCGGTGGTTGTCGTCCAGGATGACGCCCCCGCGGGCGTGAAGCACCCGGACGGTGCCGTCGACCCGGACGATGCGGTGGTGAAAGTCATTGGGCTGCCCGGTTTCCAGTGACTCCCGGACCTGCCGCGTAACCGTCTCCCGGTCGTCGGGATGCACCAGACGGAGGAACCGCTCGAATGAAATCACTTCCGACTGCGGTTCAAGGCCGTAGATCCGGAACAGTTCGTCGGACCAGTGTACCTGGTTGGTGGCGATGTCCCAGGTCCAGTTGCCGATGTGGGTCAGGGCCTGGGTCTGGTGATAGAGCCGGACGGTTTCCTGAAGCTGGGCTTCGCGGTTCAGAAGCTGTTCGGTATTTTTCTTCTCGTTGTCGATGTTGAGGCCGATGCCGATGATCTGCCAGGGCCGGCCGTCGGTAGTTCGCCGGAACACGGATTCGTAATTCCGGATCCAGCGGTATTCACCGGATTTGGCCTTCAGGCGGTGTTCAAACGTCCGCACCTCGCCGTCGGCGGCCGTATCGAAGGCCTGGAAGTGGGCCAGCACGCGCGGAAGGTCTTCGGGATGCTGAACGATCTCCAGGTAGCGCGACCCCATCTCCAGCAGTTCCTCATGCGAGTAGCCCAGCAGCTGCTCCACTTTCCGGTTGGAGTAGACCTCCTGTTGCTGGAGCAGGTCGAAGACGTAAATGACGCCGGGGGAGGTCCCGGCCAGCTTCTCGTTGAAATAATGCTGTTCCTCGATGGCCTCCCGCATCAGGCCGACGTACATTTCCGTTCCGCGCGTCTGCAGGTAAAGGGCATAATCGTCGATTTCCCGGATGATTCCGACCAGTTGAAGCGGGTCCTGGGTGTAGCGGGGCAGAAACGTCAGAAAGGCCTGTTTCCGAATGTAACCGATCAGGGAAATGTCTCTCGGAGAAATCTGTTCCCGCCCGACCAGCTTTAACTGGTTCTGCCGCCAGCGGTCGAGCGACTCCTCCACAAATTCGGTAGTACGGTTTTCGACGAAACACTCCAGGAACTGGATCACCGACTGTTTCGTATAGGCCAGCAGTTCCTCCTCCGTCATCGACGGAAGGTACCGCAGCATGGGCAGATCGGCCTGACGGGAAAGCCGAAGCATCTCCCCCGCAAACTCGTCCGGACAGGAAGTCATCAGGAAACGGGCATACTCCGGCAATCCGGAAAAAACCAGCTCTGAGGATTGGGATTCATGTACGGTCGGATTGATCAACGGTCGGAACGGATTAGGGTTCGGAAGGGCGGCACACTTTCCTAATTATACGCAAAAGCCGAATGAATTACGAGTGGAATGCCAATTTACGGACTTAATTAAAAGATAGGAAAGCCACTTTTGCCGGTTTCGGCAAAAGTGGCTGATCTCCAGGCAGATTTAGCTTCAGACGAGGTCGCGTTCGAGAATCTTGCCGGTCTGTTTGTCCTTCAGGATGACCTTATGGCGCCCGTCGTGGGTGACCTCCTCCTTAATCAGGTAATAATTCTCGTCGTAATCGACCAGCGTCGACTCCTGTGACAGCCCTTCGCGGCCCCGCCAGACGGGCAGGTGCACCGGCTCCCACTGTTTCGTTTCGGCCGAGCGGTAGGCCGCATCCAGTACCGCATTCACGATATAACCGTCGTAGAAGGTTTCGGAAGGTGCGCGGCCCTCCTCGCAGGCGCTGAACATATCCGTAAACATATGGTTGTAACCCAGGTCGTTGACTTCGTCGCCCACGGGAAACAGCCAGCCGGTGCTGCTCTCGGCTTTTTCGGCTACATAATCCGCGCCCTTGCCGGTCGTGAACATCTCGAAGCCCGTGCGCAGGAAGTTGTTGATCCAGATGGTTCCCTCGGTACCCATCACCTCGTCGCGCAGGTCCATGCCCCCCCGGAAGGTCCAGCTCACCTCAAACTGCCCGATGGCACCGTTTTCATATTTGACCAGCGCGATGGCGTGGTCTTCGGCGTCGATGGGTTTCACCTGGGTGGCGGCCCAGCACATCACCTCCACCGGCCGGACATCCTTCCCGATGAAATTCCGCGCAATCTCCACGCAGTGACAGCCCAGGTCGAGCATACAGCCACCCCCGGCCTGCTCCTTGTCCCAGAACCATTCGCTGTGCGGCCCCGGGTGCGTCTCCCGCGACTTGGCCCAGAGAATGCGTCCCAGCGCCCCGTTTCTGACGCTCTGCATCGCCTTCAGGAATTTGGGCGTATAGCAGAGGTCTTCCAGATATCCGGCAAAAATCCCGGCTTCCTCGACGGCCCTCATCATGCGCAGGGCCTCTTCGCCGTTCCGGCCCAGAGGTTTCGTGCTGACGACGGCTTTCTTATGCCGGGCGCACAGGTGGACGGCTTCTTCGTGGAGGTTGTTGGGCAGGGCGATGCAGACCATCGTCACTTCCGGATGCGCAATGATCTCCTCCATATGGGTCGACCAGATCGGGCAGTCGTAATCGGCGGCAAACTTGCGGGCGCTTTCCTCCCGGCGGGCGTAGATGGCAACCACACGGTCGCGGCTGCGCTGGCCGTGGATTGACTCGGCGTAGAACCGGCCGATGAAGCCGGAACCCAGCATGGCGATTTTTTGCATTTTGAGACGTAAGGATAAATTGAGAAAAGAATCGGCCAAATATAGCTTAAGTCCAAAAATGTACTGCCTGCTTTCTATTTAAAAAAACTATTAACCCCATTGTACGGCCGTTTGGAAAAGAAAATTTAGATTAGTCTAAATTTGTTTTGTATTTTGCGGAACATGGTTACATTTGTGCTAATCAACTTCTTATAAAGAGCGATGTACTGGCTTCCGGACTGCCGACGAAGGATCGCACGCGTGCTGCTGATTTTATTCAGCCTCATGCTGGTGAACTCCGTGGTGTTCCGACACGCCCACCGACTTGCCAGCGGACGCATCATCGTCCACGCCCACCCCTACAAGCCGGTCGGCAACAGCCCCTACCAGCCCAACACCCACACGAACAACGAGCTGTTCTGGCTCGAAACCCTCTCGAACGTTCTTTACGACGGTTCGATGCCGCTGCTGTTCGTGTTGGCAGTCCGGCCGATGCCGGTCGTTCGGGTGTTCCAGGTCATTCAGACGCTCTTCTTCACACATTACTTTCCCTTCTTTTCGCATCGCGGCCCGCCGGTTGTCGGGTAGCATTCCTGCGTTTGCGTCGCTACCCTGCGGCCTGATTGAACCTGCCCGCCGTCAATCGTTCCGGTAACCGCCCTGTTCGGCGCGGTGGATCGCCACGTTGGCGCGCGTCCGGGCCATCCCTTTATTCCATCCCTTTCAATACAACCATGAAAAAATTCATTTACCTTTTTATCGCATTAGTAATCAGCGCCTTGTCTCTATCCCACGCTCAATCGCCGGCTACCGTCGAGGGACAGATCCTGTCGAATCAGAAGCCGGTCGAACTGGCAACGGTCGCCCTGAAAGGCACCCGGTTCGGGCTGCTGACCGACAGCGCGGGAAACTACCGGCTGACGGGCATCCCGCCGGGCCGCTACCAGCTGAACGTCTCGCTGGTCGGCTACGGCACCTACCAGAAAACCGTCACCCTGGCGGCCGGCCAGACGCTCCGGCAGAACGTCGAGCTGCGCGAGTCGCCGAACACGCTGGGCGAAGTGGTCGTGACGGGAACGATGAAGGAAGTTTCGAAGCTGGAAAGCGCCGTGCCGGTGGAGATTTTCACACCAAAGTTTTTCCAGAAAAACCCGACGCCCAACATCTATGACGCCCTCCAGAACATCAACGGCGTGCGGCCGCAGCTAAACTGCAACGTCTGCAATACCGGCGATATCCACATCAACGGCCTCGAAGGACCATATACGATGGTGCTGCTGGACGGGATGCCCATCGTCAGCTCCCTGTCTACGGTCTACGGTCTTTCGGGGATCCCGAACTCGCTCGTCGAGCGGGTGGAGATCGTCAAGGGGCCGGCTTCGACGCTCTACGGCTCCGAAGCCGTGGCCGGTCTGATCAACATCATTACGAAGAACCCGCTGAAAGCTCCGACCGTGACGGCCGACGTGTTCGGTACGACCTGGCAGGAATACAATGCCGACCTCGGTGTGAAATTCCGGGCCGGAAAAGCCAACTCGCTGATCGGTCTGAACTATTTCAACTTTCAGCATCCCTACGACAAGAACGGCGACGGCTTCACGGACGTGACGCAGCAGAACCGAATTTCCCTGTTTAACAAGTGGCAGTTCGAACGGGCCGAAAACCGGCTGGCGAATCTCGCGGCCCGGTATTATTACGAAGACCGCTGGGGCGGGCAGATCGGCTGGAACAAATCCTACCGGGGCGGTGACCGGCTGTATGGGGAAAGCATCTTCACGGAGCGCGTCGAGCTGATCGGAGCCTACCAGCTGCCGACAGTCGAAAAAATCACGTTTCAGTCGTCGTTCAACAGCCATCATCAGAATTCGTATTACGGCACGACGGCCTACATGGCGACACAGCGGATTCTGTTCGGGCAGTTTCTGTGGGACAAGCAGTTCAACTCCCGGGTGAGCCTGCTGGTCGGGACGCCGTTCCGATACACCTTCTACGACGACAATACGCCGGCCACGGCTTCGGCCGACTCCCTGCGGCCCGAAAACCGCCCGGACCGGATCGTGCTGCCGGGGATTTTCGTCCAGCCGGAATTTACATTCAATGAAAAACATAAGCTGCTGCTCGGCCTGCGATACGACTACAATTCGCGGCACGGCAGCATCCTGACGCCCCGCTTCTCCTACAAATGGTCGCCGAACAAGGATAATGTCATCCGCCTGAACGCCGGCACGGGCTACCGGGTGGTGAACTTGTTCACGGAAGACCATGCCGCCCTGACCGGAGCGCGTCAGGTGGTGGTGCAGGATGCACTCAAACCGGAACGGAGCTGGAACGTCAACCTGAACTACACGCGGCAGATCGTATTCAACAACGGTTTCCTGGGTATCGACGCTACCGCTTTTTACACGTATTTCACGAACCGCATCATCGCCGATTACGACACCGATCCGAACAAGATCTTCTTCGACAACCTGAAGGGGCACTCAATCTCCAAGGGCGTGAGCGTGAACCTGGATGCGACGTTCGCCTTCCCGCTGAAGATGGTAGTAGGGGCGACACTGATGGACGTCTATAAGGTAGAAGACGACGCCGACGGCCGCGAGGTCCGGACGCGCCAGCTGCTGACCGAGCGCATTACCGGTACCTGGAACGTTTCCTACGACTTCGGACGCGGGTTTTCGGCCGACTATACCGGCAACCTCTACGGTCCGATGCGGCTGCCGCGACTGAGTCCGGAAGACCCCCGGGCGGCCTACTCGCCTACCTGGAGCATCCAGAACATCCAGCTGACCAAGAAGTTCGACAACGGATTCGAGGTCTACGGCGGCATCAAGAACCTGCTGAACTTTACGCCCCCGGCCAACAGCATCGCCCGGGCCTTCGACCCCTTCGACCGGGGGGTGGTGTTCGACCGGGAAGGGCAGGTGGTGGCGACGCCGGGCAATCCTTACCGGCTCACGTTCGATCCGAATTACGTGTTTGCCCCCAACCAGGGCATCCGGGGCTTTCTGGGAATCCGGTACACCGTTCGATAATTTTTTAACGCATGAAAGTCTGTAGTTTCAATGGATTTTTTAAATTATTGCACCGAACAATATGACTTTCTGAAGAAGTATTCGGTTTAATGATTTGATAACCATTGCGTTACTGATTTATTTATATAAATTTGTAACCGCAAACCAAACACACATTCGCTATATGGCCCTTGCAAAGCAGTACCTGAAGAGCAAGCCTACAATTTGCAAAGTTACATTTTCGCTGCCGGCCGACACCGTCAATGGTGCCTCATCGGTAGCTCTGGTTGGCGAGTTCAACGGCTGGAACGCTGAAGCCGCTCCCCTCAAGAAGCAGAAAGACGGCTCCTATAAGACCACCCTTGAACTGCCGGTCGGTCAGGAGTTCCAGTTCCGATATCTGATCGATGGTGACAAATGGATCAACGACCAGGAGGCCGACAAATTCGTCACCAGTGGCGTTTCATCCGAAGACAACTCGGTCGTCGTTCTCTAATCTGACCCGCTCATCGGTAACAAAAAAGCCCGGCCTTGCGGCCGGGCTTTTTAATGGATTCCGTCCGGGTTAAACGACGAAGCTGTCGGACTCCACATAGGCCTGAATCAGCGCCGTTTCCCCTTCCTTCCCGGGTCTGGCATTTCCGTGTTCCATGCCCCAGATGAAGTCTTTGTTCTCGGCTTTGGCCTTCTTATAGCAGTGTTCGAACACTTTTTTGTAGTTGATTTCACCGGTCGTCGGTTCTTTCCGGCCGGGGTTATCGCCGATCTGAAAGTAACCGATCTCGCTCCAGCACCAGTTGATGTGCGGGATGATGTGTCCTTCGTTCTTCTGCATGTGATAGACGTCGAACAGAATCTTGCAGGCCGGGCTGTTGACGGCGCGGCAGATTTCGTAGGTCTGGTCGGAGGTGCGCAGAAACAGGTTGGGCGTATCGCTGAGCGGTTCGAGCACCATCGTCATGCCGTGCGGCTCCAGGATCTCGGCCCCCCGGCGCAGTGCGTCGATGACGTGGCCGGTCTGAATCCCGATGGGCAGGTTGCGCTCGAAGTCGCCCGGCACGACGGTCATCCATTTGGCGTTGACCCGCTTGGCCGTTTCGACGGCACGTTTGCAGCCGTTCAGGAAGATATCGATATGCTCCTGTTTACCGGCTGCGAGGGTGTTCTGCCCGTTGCCGCCCTTGTCGACGACGAACACGCCCATCTTCATCCCGAGCCGGGTCATTTCCTTCGCAATTTTCTCCTGCACTTCGGGCGTCCGGCCCATCATGCCGTTGTCTTCCAGCGCCATAAAACCCATGTCGGCCATGAATTTGAGCTGGTCGATCAGGTCTTTGCCGGCACTGTTCTCAAACATTCCGAAGTGGGGAGCGTACCGTAACTTGAACTGGTTTTTCGCCATTGTGTGGGTTTTAGGGCCCGGATTTCCCGCTACGGCCACCCCCGTCAGGGCAGCACCGGCCAGGCCCAGCGTTGATTTGACAAAATCGCGTCGTTGAATCATTGAAAATGGTGATTAGAGGAGTTGAGGAGGAAGGGAGGAAATCAGGCTAAGAGCCTCTCAGCCTGATTTCTTCCTTTCGGTTCTGTTATTTTCTCTTCAGGGAAGCCAGATATTCGACCAGGTCGACCAGCTCCTGCGTAGACATATTTTCATGAAGGCCGGTCGGCATCATGGACGAGTCCATCTGCTTCAGGGAGACGACGTCGCTCATTTTGTAGTTCGAGGTCGTTCCGCCCGGGAACTTCATCTGAAGGTCGGATTCGGTTTTGCTGGCGACGATGCCGGAAACCGTGCTGCCGTCCTTGAATTTCACTTCATACCCTTCGTAGCCGAAGCTGATCCCGGCATCCGGATACAGAATCGCCAGATACTGAGCCTCTTTCGGAAGTTTGCTGCCGATCTCCGACAGCTTCGGCCCGAAGTCCATGCCCTCGCCGTTGACCTGGTGGCAGATGGCGCAGTTGTTCTTATAGACGTTCAGACCCCGTCCGGCGTCACCGGTTTGGGCCAGTAATTCCGGAATTACCGGCATTTTCTTCCCTTCGGTGCCTTTTCCGCCGTTAAGATAACCGGCGGCCTCCATCCGTACCTTCTTCCGCCAGCTGTTGGCGACGCCCTGAACGGCGGCTTTCTTGTAGTCGTCCTTGATCTGGCCGGACTTGAGCAGGGCCAGAATCAGGTCCTCGCCGTTGTAGCTCCCTCCGATGGCCCGGACGGCGTCCCTCCGGAGCGCATCCGTCCGTTTTTCGTCGAGGGCCACGGTCTGGAGAATCTCCAGCGACTCCTTCGTGCCGACGCTGCGAAGCGCCGAGATCATCCTGGCGGCCGATTCGGCATTGCCGCCGTTGAGGGTTTCCCAGACCATCGGCCCGCCGTCCTGCACCAGCAACTGCCGGACGGCCTCCCGGCCGACGCGCTCCGTGGCTTTATCCATTGCCAGCTGCCGCAGCCGCTGGTTTTCGGTTTTCGGCTCATACCGGCTGACCAGTTCAAGGTATTCGGGCGTGCCGTACAGGTCGGTCAGCAGTTTACCGAGGGCCGCCGATGCCTCCGCCGATTGTTTGACGAAAGCCGGGTCGAGGTGGCGCAGGGCCAGTTTGCTGATTTGGGCGTCGTTCTGATTCTGTTTCAGGATGCCGAGCAGCGCGTTGGATTTCTCCACCCCGCCGGGGTTGAAATCGAACGCCCGGAAATACCGCAGGCGGCTGTTCAGATCGGTTTGCGGGTCGGAGGCCAGCCGGGCCAGCAGGGGCACGGCGTCTTTGGTGCGGGCCCGCCAGACGATGTCTTTCCCGGCCGGGGTGCCGATCGGGTTGATGCCGGCATGTTTCAGCCAGGCGGGGTAGAACGTATCCCACTGGCCGTCGGCGCCGATGCCGAGTGCCTCCAGATACCAGCGGTCCTGCCCGTCGTGCTGCGAAGCCAGCTTCGCCCACAGGTCGGGCGCTTCGGGTGATTTGTTCCGGCGCAGGGCGATGGCGCACTCGCGACGTACCTGCGGGCTGGGGTCGTTCGCCAGTTGTTTTACGTATGGAATAATGTCGGTTTTCATCTGGCGGGCGGCCCGCAGGGCGGCCATGCGCAGATTCGGATCGGCGTCTTTCAGGGCGGTTTCCACGTATTTCTTCCCTTTGCCTTCCAGTTTGCTCAGCAGCCAGAGGGCGCGGGCTTTCATGCGGGGGTCGGCGGCCGTCTTATACAGGTTTGCCAGGTCTTTTTCGGCTTTGGCACCCAGGCCATAGAGTGTGTTCCAGGCGGCATAGCGAATCGCCATGTTCGGGCTTTGCAGGGCCTCCACGGCGCCTTTGGTTGTGGTCAGATCGACCTTTGGCAGGCGGTACGGTGTGTTGGGAGGAGCGACGCGATAAACGCGGCCCCGGTTCTGATCGCCGGCCTGGTGACCGCCGACACCGGGGTCATACCAGTCGGAGATGATCAGCGAGCCGTCGGGGGCCACGCAGACGTCCGAAGGCCGGAACCACTGGTCGCGGGCGCCTTCAAGAATCGGCACCATGCCGGCCTTGTAGCCGGCCCCGCTGTTCTGAACCGGGTAGGCCCGGACGACGTTCGGTCCGGCGTCGCAGTGGATCACCTGCCCCTGGAAGGTAGCCGGAAGCAGCTTGCCTTCATAAACGATAATACCGGTCGGGGAGCCGGCTCCGGTCTGGAGCAGGTTCGGCACGACGCCGGGGTCGTTGAGGTGCCAGTGGCGCAGCGGAATCTCCGGCTCGATGTTGGTCCGGTTGGCCTGCCAGCTCGCGCCGGTCATCTCGTCGGTGAAGCCGTAGTTACCGAATTCCATGACGTAGTTGATCCGCACGCCCTTGTTGCCGTCGTCGTCGTTGTCCGACTGCCAGAGGGCGCCGTAGGAGTCGACCGCCACCTCGTAGTTATTCCGGAAATTATGTCCGAGTACTTCCAGTTCGGTGCCGTCCGGGTTGCAGCGGAACACCATGCCCTGCCGGTAGTTCGGCTGGGTGATCTCCTTGCCGGTCGTGCGGTCGAAGAGAGGTTTACCGTCCTTGTCGCGGATCTGTTTGCCCTCGTTACCGAAGTTGAAATACCACTTTCCGTCCGGCCCGAACACGAAGGAGTGCATGCCGTGGTCGTGGTCGGTGCCGCTGATGCCGGTAAACAGGAGTTCTTTCTTATCGGCCTTGTCGTCGCCGTTCTCGTCCGTAAATACGAATACATTGGGGCTGTCGGAAACGATCACCTTATTGCCCTGCACCCAGATGCCGAGCGGAGAAACCAGATCGGTGCCCTGGTAGAAGGTCTTGGTGACGTCGGCCTGCCCGTCGCCGTTCTGGTCTTCCAGAATCAGAATGCGGTCGCCTTCGGGGCGGGTCGGGTTACCGTTGATGCCGGCGCGGTAATTATACGCTTCGCAGACCCACACCCGCCCTTTGGCATCGACGTCGATGTTGGTCGGGTTGGTCAGCATGGGTTCGGCGGCAAACAGTTTCGCTTCCAGACCGGGAGCAATGTTCAGACTTCCGACGGCGTATTTGGGGTCGTGTTTGTCGTCGTCGCTGAGCTGAGAAAAAAGGCGTTCGAGGTACTCGCCGGATGCCTGGTTGAGGTTGGTATTCTGATACGCACCGATCAGAACGCCCCCGGCAAGCAGTCCGGCCGTTGAAAGTGCCCAGGCCCGGCGCGAAAAGCGGAAGCCCGAGGCAAAACGGTTTGATTTCATAAACGACCCGTAGGTTTTGGGGTTGGAATATATCGTGTAAATGTACTAATAAACCTTCACAGTAAAGACAAGGCCGTATTTTTATGGCTGAATCCGTATAGATAAAGGAACAATATGTTAAATCTACCCCTGTGGCAGCTCACGGGCTACCGCGCACTGGTCACCGGCGCCACGAAAGGCATCGGCGAAGCCATTGTCGATCAATTACTTAGCCTGGGCGCCGAGGTATTTCTCGTGGCCCGGGACAACGCGCTGCTGCAAGAGAAGCTGGAAAATTACCGGCAGGGCGGTTTTGCCGTGGAGGGGCTGGCCGAAGACGTCGGACGGCCGGGGGCTGCGGCCCGGATCATGGAGGAAGTAACCGCCCGCTGGGGCAGCCTGGACCTGCTCGTCAGCAACGCCGGAACGAACATCCGCAAGCCGACGGTCGAGTACAGCACCGACGAATTCGATTTCCTGTTGAATACCAACCTGAAGTCGGGATACGAACTCTGCCGGGCGGCCTATCCCCTGCTTAAGACGTCGGGGGGGCAGCAACCGGGGAAAGCAGCCATCGTATTCGTGTCGTCGGTATCGGGTTTCACCCACACCAGCAGCGGTTCAATCTACGGCATGACGAAAGCCGCGCTTCACCAGCTTGCCAAAAACCTCGGTGTCGAATGGGCTCCGGATGGTATCCGGGTCAACGCCGTGGCGCCCTGGTACGTACACACCCCGCTGGCCGAACCGGTATTGAACAATCCGGAAAAACGGGCCGCCATCCTGGGCCGCACGCCGATGGGCCGGACCGGCCAACCGGAGGAAATCGCGGCCACCGTCGCCTTCCTCTGTATGCCCGCGGCCGGTTACATCACCGCTCAGTCACTGGCCGTCGACGGCGGTATGCTGGCCTGGGGGATGTGAGGCAGCGGGACCACCCCCCGCTTACTTATCCAGCACGACGACCTCGTTAATAAGAAAGCTACCGCGGTCGGTGACGAGGTTGTAGACTTTATCGACCGTTCGGACGGCAGCCTGCACCCCATCGACTTTCCAGGTTGTGACGCTCCGGGCAGCCCCGTCGAAACGGTAGAGAACGTCGCCCGGCCGCAGGTCACCCAGCTTCTTCGAACCGCCGGCGGTCTGAACCGGGTGGTTGGGGGTGGCTTCGAGCAGCACCGGGGCCGTCAGGAAAGCCGCGCGGCCGGCGGATACTTCTTCCACCGGACGAAGCCAGACCCCGCTGACGGCGACCGTTCCGCCCTCATGCACCTGCACCTGCTTCACGCCGGCCGGCACGAGCATCCGGGTGGCGGCATCGTAGGCCATTACTTCGTCGCCCGGTCGGACTTCGCTGATGGCTTTCGTCCGGCGGTCAGCCAGCGTAACCGGGGCGTCGGCGGGGAAGCAGAAGTTATATTCCTCTTTCTTTTTGTCGCCGCCTTCGCTTTTGGGGCCGCCCCCCATCAGCAGCGCCATTTCGCGGGAGATCACGAAGCTGAGCGTCGACATCAGGCCGGGTTCCTTTTCACCCACGTTTTTCAGATCGTCGATGTAGGCGTCCCAGGCTTTCCGGTCGGCGGAGGCACCGGGAATGACGAACGATTTCGTCTCGTTGGTTTTGCCGTTCAGATAGATCGCCAGCAGGCCCAGTTCTTTCGTATCCCCGGCGTTGTAGACCTTGTAGAGATAAATCTTCCGCTGGATTCCGTCGCTGTAGTTGAACACGTAGGCCGGCCGTTCCTCGTAGCGGTCCAGGATGAAATCGCCTGATTTAAAATAGGTATCTTTCTCCAGATTGGCAACTTTGATCTCCCTGACGGCTTTCAGCTGGTCGACGCTCATGCCGGCCGTCGCCGTCTGGCCGAAAAGAAGCCGGGGAAAAAGACAGACGGCCAGCAGGCATCCGGCCACGAAACCGATTCGAACAAGGTTGGTCTTCATTCCTGTTGTGCGTTTGATAAGGATTATTTTTTCGTGTACTCTCCTACCCTCGAATGAATGGCTTCCACCGTGCGACGGGCGGAGTGGAAGGCCCCGGCCATCCAGGCCGTCAGGTAGGTCGTGTGTTCACCGGCAAAGTAAATGTTACCGTCCGGTTCGAGCAGCGCGGGGTAGTATTTCCGGCGGACAGGTTCGTCGTACAGCGCCCAGCCGCCCTCGTTGTGCGGTATCTTGTGCCAGGCCAGCGAGAACGCGTTGTCGAACTCCTGCCCATACTGCGGGTGGATTTTGCCCCCCTGCTCCAGCGCCAGCTTTTCGCGGCCGGCCGGCGGTAGCTCGCCCACGGCCTCGGCCCGGCTGTAGAAGTTATAATACCCAATCAGGACGCCTTTTTTGCCCATAAACCCAAAGGATGGATACCAGATCTGGTTGATGTCCATGTTCGTGCGCGAAATACCGCCGTAAATATGGTCGTCCTCCTCCCAGAACCGCCGTTTGAATTGCAGGCCGATCTTGCCGGTTTTCATGTAGGGAATAAAGTCGGCGGCTCGCCTGACCATAGGCGAAAGGTCGGATTCCAGCTTTTTCAGAATGGGTAACGGTAACGTACATACGCAGAATTCGGCCGTCGTTTCGACGGTTTTGCCGTCTTTCCGATACACCACCCGAACGCCCGTTTCGGTTTTCCGAAGTTCTTTCACGGGGGCGTTGAACAGGATTTTGCCCGCCAGTTTCTTCTCGAAGGCTTTCGGAATGGCGTCCATCCCGCCGACCGGCTGCAGCAGCGTGGCCTGCTGTTCGTAGGTGTAGTCGCCCACGTTATGGAACACCGGCTGCATGAAGCCTGAGCGGAGCAGGTCCGTCAGGCCGTAGGGGTCGTTCAGTTCGCCCGGGACGGCACCGGCTCCGGGAGCGGTTTTGTACCCCCGGCGGCTGGTTCCCTTATAGAGCCGGCCGGTATTGAGGTCGCCCTCGTTTTTCAGAAAGTCGATCAGTTTCTCGACGTCCTCCCTGGTAAGCTGCTGATCCAGCGCCGATTGATCCAGTGCCTTAGCGAGCAGTTCGCTGGTATACCCCCGCAGGTCGTTGTGGTATTCGCTGATTCGCATCCGGCGGTTAGCGAGCGGGCCGGTGCCTCCGTCGTTGTACAGAAAAGCCGCTTCGTTGGCGCCGTTGAAGATTTCGAGCGGCACGCCCAGTTCGCGGCAGTAGTGCAGCGTCAGCTCGTGGTTGTGCGGAATCCGGGCGGCCCCGCCGTTGAAATAAAGCCCTTCGCCGAACCGGCAGACCTGCCCGCTTCCGCCCAGTTCGGTTTCCTTTGTGCCGCCCCGTACCGTCCAGACCCGGCCGCCGGAGCGGCTTCGCGCTTCCAGCACGGTGCAGTCATAGCCCAGTTTGCCGAGTTCATAGGCCGTGGTGAGGCCGGCCAGACCGGCTCCCAGAATGATCACTTTACGGGCCTTGCCGTCTCTGGTGCCGTTGGCTGGAAGGTTGAAAGCCCCGGCGGGTGCCGGCCGCAACAGCCCCCAGGCCATCAGAGCGGCATAACTCGCTCCGGTCGATTCGATGAAATTACGTCGGGTCATCTTCAAAAAGGGCCGGCGACTGTCGCACGAGGTCAGGCAATTTTTTTGAAGACGTCGAGGAACATTCCCATTTCGTCGGCAGTGCCGATGCTCACCCGGCAATAGGGCTGGGCGTTGTGTTCGCGGGTCGAGGTCATGATGCCGTTTTTGAACATCTGCTGTTCGAACGAGCGGGTTTTCATCCGAATCGGGAACAGCACAAAGTTGGCGTAGGAAGGCACGTATTCGTAGCCCTTCTCTTTCAGTCCTTTATACAAAATGTCACGGCCCCGGGCGTTTTCGGTCCGGCAGAAGTTCTGCCACTCCTCGTCCTGATAGCTCGCCATACCGGCCTTGAGGGTCGTCACGCTGGGGTTCCACTCGCCCCGGGAATACTTTTGCAGTTCTTCCAGAAAACCTTCAGGCGCGATGGCGTAGCCGAGCCGCAGCCCGGCAAAACCGTGAATCTTGGAGAACGTGCGCGTCAGGAACAGGTTGTGCCCCTCGGCCACCAGCTTCGGCAGGGCTGCGCGCTCCTCCGGTTTCAGGAAGTCGATATACGCTTCATCCACAAATACCGGCACTTTCGGCGACACCTCCCGGCAGAAGGCCGTCAGCTCGTCGGCCGGGACGATGGTCCCGGTCGGGTTGTTGGGGTTACAGATGTAGATCAGGCGGGTATCGGCGTTGATCCGGGCCTTCATGGCGGCCAGGTCGTAGCGGTATTCTTTGGTCAGCGGAACGGCGTCGATCTTCGCCCCGAAGTCTCTGGCGCAGCCGAGAAAATCGTCGTAGGTGAACTGGCTGGTCAGGATGGTTCCTCCTCCCCCTTTGGCTGCACTCCCGGTAAACAGAACCGCCATGGCCGTCAGCAGTTCCGATGACCCGGCCGAGAGCATGATGTTCTCCGGCTTGACGCCTTCCCGGCTACCGATGAGCCGTTTCAGTTCCCGTCCTTCGAACATGGCGTAGCGGTTTCCGGTTTCGGCGGCTTTGATCAGGGCTTCCTTCGCCTTCGGGGAAAGCCCGTGCGGATTCTCGTTGAAGGCGATGCGGGCTTTGACGGCAGGCAGGTCTTCGCCCAGGCGGGCAAACTCGTCGACCAGCGCCTGCTCATGACGGGCATTGGCGACGGTCGGATTCCAGTTTCCCAGACCGAAACCCGACCGACTCATCGTCAGCCCGGCGGTCAGGAGGGCGCCGGAACGGAGCAGGTCCCGGCGGCTACAGGAGTAGTCCATAGTGGTTGATGATTTTTGTACTAATCTACGTTTCGATTTTATTATTTCCGAATAAAACCAAATCCAATTTCGTATTTTCAATATTAGACAAAATTTAAAAAAGGCTTCTCCATAGGAAGCAGTTTTTTACTACGAGATGGTTTTTTCACGGAAACGTCTTGAAATGTAAACCTTTTTTTCAAAAATTCTTTAAACTCATCGTTAACTTACCCCAAAAGCCAACGGCCGGCCCAGCCGGAAATTCATGAAAAAAGCTCCGCAGGTCTGGCCTGCGGAGCTTCATGAAAAGAAAGTATATCGGAAGTTTACTGCTTGGTATAAACCAGTTGCAGGCTGTAGTTGACCACTTCTATCTTATTCGTCGTCGGATTTCGCAGCGAATCGCTGGTGGCGATGGTTTCGGAGAGCAGCTGCGCCGGGGTTTTGGTCGCATCCAGCGTATACCGGTCTTCGGCGCCCTGGTCATTTTTCAGAGAAAGCTGGGTACCTGAAAATTCCCAGTTTCCGTTATAGTCGACCACGCGGCCGCTGGTACGGACCGTTCCGGCGAACGTTTTATCGGTTTTGACCGTAAAGCTATCCTGATAGTCGAAAAGGGCCGGATCGTTATCACCGTTAAAGGAAGCGAAAGCGCCCGAGAAGCCGGCCGTACGGATTCTATCCAACTTCCAGGAACCCACCACCGGATCGGGCTGCGGGTCGCTATCTTTCTTACAGGAATTCAGCCCAGCCGTCAACACCACAAGGCTGAACAGGTACAGCAATCGTTTCATAACTCGATTTTGTTTTGACGTAAATTATTTTGTGTGAATGGATCGGATGAAAAGGTCATTCCGCGCCCCTGCGACGTAAGCTACAAAAAATTTGGCCTGAATGATAACTTAAAGTTAAAAAGCAAGGCAAATCATCTCCTATACGGCTTTCACGGTAACTTCGTTGCGTTCCCGGTGAAATCCATCCCAAAACCTTCGTTACCGGCTCCGTTCCCTCACCGCAGGCTTGGGCGCGGAAGCACCGGCAGACTCTCGTTCCCGTCTTCACTAACCGCCTGAACCGCAAAGAAATAGTGATCCTTCGAGTACGGCAGGGTCAGCCCGTTTTTATCGGTGAAAAATTTTTTCTGCCAGAACGGCCAGTGGGTTTCCCGCATCAGCACGTAATAGCCCTTCACCCGCCCGCTTTTCGGGGCCTGCCAGAACAGGCTGGTGGTGTTGGTCAGGTTGCGGGCTTCCACCGTCACGTTCTGGGGCATGGCCGGCGCCTTCGCCAGGTTGGCCAGCACGGCCAGGTTCATTGCCGTATTCTTCCGGAGGTAGTCGAAATCCATGAACTTCAGGTAGTCGCCGTATTCGACGCCCTCCTGCGTGCGCAGGTCCTGATGCTGGTGCTGAAAATTCTCGTTCATTTCGGTGATCCGGACGGCCGGAAAACCGCGGGTAACAAACGGCGTATGGTCGCCCCCGCGCAGAAACCGGTCATTGCGGTAGACCATCACCACTTCGAGCTGATCGACATACCGCTCGCCGACCTCTTTCGTATACCGGGCCAGCTGGCGGGATTTCCCGTCGTTTTCCAGCCCGTACTGCCGGATGTAGGCCGCCACCGAGTCGGTCTGGTAACCGGGCAGCCCCTCGCTGAATACCCGGACGCGGGTGTTGTCGATGACGCGGGTGTCGTGGCTGTGGTTCGAGCCCATGATGTCGTTGTTGAGCAGGGCTTCCAGGTTCCAGTTTTCCTTTCGGGCGCGTTCGGCCAGATGCTCGGCGCCCAGCAGGCCCTGTTCCTCTCCGCTGACGGTCAGAAAGAGGATGGTGGCCGGAAAACCGCGTTTGCTCATGACCCGGCAGAGTTCGATCACGGCGGCCGTCCCGGAGCCGTCGTCGTTGGCCCCCGGCGCGTCGGCAGTGCGGTTCATGACGTCGGTAACCCGGCTGTCGAGGTGTCCGCTGACCAGAAAAATACGGTTATCGTTCGGGTCGGTGCCCTTCAGCGTCGCCATGACGTTGCCCATCTCCACCGGCTTGTCGATGCGCCGGCCGTCGGGCTGGAGCGTCCAGGAGTCGATCTGGGCCGTCAACCGTCCGTTCGACTGTTTCGCATACTGCTGGAACTTGCTCAGAATCCACCGCCGGGCCGCGCCGATGCCGCGCCGGGGGTCGGTAGTGCTGCTGAGGGTATGCCGGGTGCCGAAGCTGACCAGTTTTTCAATGTGCGCGCGCAGGCTGTCGCCCGACACCTCACCGACCATCTGGGTGATGAACGGGTCGCGGTTGACGACGGTCTGGGCGGAAAGGGCAAAAGAAAGCAGGCAACAATTCGTCAGAAGTAGCGCTTTTTTCATGCGGAAAAAGTAAAAATCAGGAATGGAAGAACTCAGCGCCGGTACGTTGCGGAACTGTTTTTAACCCGTTTAGCCGGAAGAATAGAGGCCTTTTTGGTGGATCGGCTGTCGGCTTTCGAACCGGGCTGCGGACGGCCCCGCTCCACGGCCCACGAAACCACCAGCGCACAGGCGACGAGCAGGGACACCCCCGCCGACCAGATCGCGATCCGGTGCGTAGGCAGCCGGAACACCTCGGGCCGGGCAAACTGGCGGGCCTCCTCTTCGGAATACAGTGTCCGAAAGAGCCGTTCCGGGCGTTCCTCCATCGGTTCGGTATCGTTCATCTTCCGTTCGGCCGATGGGTGATCGGCCCCTCCTGTGCGTTGGTTGTCGGTTTGAAAGAAAGCGGACCCCGACCGGCAGCGACACCGGGCCGGTTACCACCGGGGCCGGGCCGTCAGCCCTACGCCCAGAGCGGCATGACCACTGCCTGGCAGCGGCTCGACGGAAAAGCCGAAGCGCGCGTCGGCCAGTACCTTGTTATAGCGTGTAACCGCCTGGCGTACCTTTGTGTTCCCGATAATCGTAAAACCCAGCGTAGCGACGATGGAACCTACATAAACCGCCCAGTAGCCCCGTGGCCGGACGTAACCGCCCTTCGGTCGGGTCAGGATATAGGCCAGAGGCACCAGCGTGACGAGCTGACCGGCCGTAACCAGCGTCCGATAGGCCCGAAATTTGCGGTTGACCTCCGGGTCATCCAGCTCATTGAACGGTATTTCCAGGGAATACGGCGAACGCAGCCGCTTGCCTCCGTAGTAATACACCGGCCCTATGGTCCGTTCGATGGGCTTCAGGTGGGCCGGAATGCCCGGGCGGGGCTGGAAGAACGTAGAGTCGGCGGGCCGCTGTCCAAAACCGGTACCGGTAAAACCTGCCACCAAAAAAAGGATATATAAAAATTTCATAGATAAGTTTGCGGTCAGTACAAACTTAAAAATTCCGTCGACAAATCCTCTTATCGGAGGAAAGGGACCGGGCCTTCGTACTGCTTTAATCAACGTTATCGAATGAACAACGGGCGATTTTCCATTTCGATCCATATTCTCACCCTGCTGGCCAGAGCCGGAAACGACCTATTATCGTCCGAATACATTGCCGGAAGCGTCAACATCAACCCGGT
The DNA here is from genome assembly GCF_003703975.1 of Larkinella soli. Classification (GTDB taxonomy): domain Bacteria; phylum Bacteroidota; class Bacteroidia; order Cytophagales; family Spirosomataceae; genus Larkinella; species Larkinella soli. Next base: position 85,710 of record NZ_QTJY01000005.1, read on the forward strand.
GCTGGTTCGGAAAGAACTCATCAACCTGCGGAAACACGGCCTGATCGTCAGCAAGGAAGGCAAAAGCGGAGGCAGCATGCTGGCCCGGCCCGCCGATCGGATTCTGCTCTCGTCGGTGTATCAGGCCGTCCGGCAAAACCCGCTGCTGGGCCAACAGAAGAACCTCCCGAACCCCGCCTGCCCGGTCGGCCGCCGAATCAACGAACACCTGGACCGGCTCTATCAGGATGCCGAAGAAGCCCTTCTGCGAAACCTGGGCTCGGTGACCCTGGCCGACTTCAGCCGCCGGTTTGAGTGACCACCCCCGACCGGGGCAGTCCGCTTTGTCATCCCGACGCAGGAGGGATCCTGCGGCTGAATTTCTCATTCCCTGAAGCGCCCAGGCACCAGATCCCTCGTTCCTCGGGATGACAAGAATTACCCCCTCCTTACCAAGGAGGGGTCGGACCGGCGCTCCGGCCGGGGGTGGTTTTATTTCACCACCTTCAGCGTACCCTGCATCAGCGTGTGGTGGCCGGGGAACGTGCAGACGTACTGGTAGTCGCCGGGGGTAGCCGGGGCCACGAAGTAGATGGCTTCCGAACTCTCCGGCTGAAGCAGGTTCGTGTGGTAAAGCACGTTCGGCGTCACCGGCACATACTGCATCTTCGAGCCGTTCAGGTTCAGCTTCAGGGCCGCATCCCCGACAGGATTGGCGGTTCCGGGCTTCACGATCACGCAGTTATGCAGCATATCGTCGACGTTGTTGAACACCCATTTGATGCGGCTTCCGGCTTTCACCTGCACCTGCGTCTGATCGAATTTCAGCCCCGGCTGGGTGCTGATCGTGATGACCTGATCCGGGCCTCCGGTCCAGTCGGCAGGCTGTTCGGTGATGCGTTTGGCACTCACCGCCGGTTTGCCTTTTCCGGCAGACGGAGCCGGCGTGTTTTTGGTCGAGGCCGTGGCCGCCATGTCGGCATGATTATGTTTGGCCGGTGCGGCAATGGTCAGGCGCGTGCCGGGCGCAATGGCGTTCAGGGTGTAATAACCGGTATTGTGCAGCAGCGACAGGCCGGTCGTCGATTTGACGCCTTCCGCTTTTACCTCATGAATGTACCCCTCGCGGAGCGTCGTATCGACCACGATGCGGGCTTTCAGACCGTTGTCCGACACCACCACGCCCCGGATCGGCACCGGCCGGGCATCTTCGACGGGGCTGCCGTAGGTCTTGTGGTATTTATAGGTGAAGCTGTTCAGGCTGTAAGACTCCGGATTCTCGGCGGTTTTCCGGTCGGCGGGCAGCGTAAACTCCACCTCGAAGCCGTCGGGCATCGACCGGATGGACTTCATCTCGAACGGCATCTGACCGGTCCAGACCAGCCGCTGAACACCGTAAGGATCTTTTCCGGTGGCGGACCAGCCCCGGCTCGTCTGTCCGACGAACATCGAGCCGTCGAGGCCCCAGGCCATCCGCAGAATACCGGACTGGAAGCCGGAACGGAAGGGGAAACAGGCGCCCTGATACTTGCCGTTCACTTTTTCCAGGAACACGCGCATCACCTTGCTGTGCCCCTGATCGCCGACGAACAGCTGCCCCTCGAACGGTCCGAAACGGCTGGACGTCGTATCTTCCAGAATATCGGAGGTCGAAATGCCCATAAGCGTGTGCGGGAACCACACGGCCGGCACCTTCAGGTTCGGAACGGTTTTCGCCACCTCATGCATCGGCTTTCCGGTGCTGGGCACGTCTTCCGGCTTCAGTTTCAGGGGAGAACCCGGCTCCGACGACCAGCGCAGACCGGCCGGGTTGCCGGCGAAATCGCCCCGTTCGAGGTGGGTCATCCGGCCGGAGCCGACCCAGTCGCCCTGGTTTTCGGCGTAGAAGATGCTCCCGTCGCGGAGCATGGTGAAACCGGCCGGGGAGCGCAGGCCGGTGGCCCAGGGCTTCAATTCGCCCTTCTCGTTCACCTTCAGCATCCAGCCCCGCCATTTCGCCAGAGAGGCCCCGAAACCGATCCAGTCGAGGTTGAGCGTAATGAGCATATCGCCGTCGGGCAGGAACAGCGGCCCGTAGGAATATTCGTGGTAGTTGCCCGACAGCGGCCACTTCACGATCGACTGATACTCGTTCGCTTCACCGTCGCCGTCGGTGTCGATCATCTTCGTGATTTCGCCCCGCTGGGTGGCGTAAAAGGCGCCTTTGTGGTAGGTAAGCCCCAGCGGCTCGTGGAGGCCGTAGCCAAACCGCCGGAACTGCGGCTGGCGGCTGCCCTGCATATAGGGGTTGCTGATGAGCCACACCTCACCCCGGCGGGTCGAAACACCCAGCCGGCCGTCGGGGATGACCGTCATCCCGCCCACTTCCAGCAGGACGCCTTCCGGAATGGGAAGGGTGATAAGCCGGTAATAATCATCTTCCGTCATGGGCCGGCCGGTCTGTGCCGACACGCCCGCAGCAAGAAGAAAGGTTGAAAGGAAAAGGCCGATAATTTTTTTCATGATGTCTGATGGCTTCGCTATTTACGCTATTCTCAAACCGTTTTCAGTTTTTCGTTCGGTCTGCAGCAGGGTGACTTCTCCCTCCGCGCCTACCGCTCCCAGGACCAGACATTCGCTGCGGAACGTCGCGATCTGTTTGGGAGGGAAGTTAATGACCGCCACGATCTGCATCCCGACCAGGTCATCGGGCCGGTACAGTTTCGTCAACTGGGCCGACGACCGCCGGATGCCCTTCGATCCGAAATCGATGGTCAGTTGATAGGCCGGTTTGCGGGCCTGCGGGAAGGGATCGACGGCGAGGATGGTGCCGGTCACCATCTCCACGTTTTCAAACTCCTCCCAGGTCAGGTTATTTTCCATGTCCGGATTACCAGAGTAGGGCATACTGAATGGTGGCCGCTCCGTTTTTCAGGCCGACAGGCAGGATCAGTTCCTGACGCCCGCCACTGGGCCGCACGGTCGCTTTCGTTTTCGGATCGAGCCGTACATAATACCGTCCGTCGACGACGTACAGCCCCTTCGCCACCTCCTCGATCGACTGGCCCGAACCCAGGCGGCAGTAGAGCGAGCCGGTGTCGGGGCCGGTCAGCGTCAGCGTCCGGGTGAGGGCCTTTCCGTCGGCGTCGGGCAGAATCGCGTCCGTAACGTCCATCTGCTGAAAGCGGTATTGCGTAATCGGGAAGCCCTGGGCATTCATCCGCAGCCCTTTGTAGGTCAGCTCCCGGTCGGACAGGCTGTCGGGCCAGAACTGGGTCGGGTTCGCCAGCAGGGCCAGCGGGTTCTGGGCCGACAGGACGGCCGGAGCGCCCAGCGGCTTGAGCAGCTGCGGCTCCCCGCGTTCGTACCACATCTCGGTGACGTCGGCGAACGGGCCGCGCCAGACCTGGAGCAGGGCACCCTGGTTCAGATCGACGGTATAGTTCAGGCCGCCGGGGCCGCCCACCGACAGACAGTGGGTTTTCTTCTTCCCGTTAAAATTCACGAACGACCGGATCACGGACGGTTTGGTGCCGGGTTCGACGGCAATCTGCCCGACGGGGTCCGGCTCGGGCAGTGAGGCCCGGGCGTGCAGCGCCTGGAACTTGGTGTCGGGCGCAGAAATGAACATCCCGAAACCCGGCCGGGGCCACGAACGGCCGTAGAACAGGGTGAACGGATGCCGGCCCGCCGTCAGATTGACCTTGGCGGCATTCATCGAGCCGAGGCCCTGATAAGTGTTCGGGATGGCGTCCCGGCCGTCGATCTGCAACCCGGCATAGCCGCCGTTCTGCAGGGCGACGGTATAGGTCCCGGCCTCGTCGACGATCAGGTCGCCGGTATAGACGATGGCGTGCCAGCGCGGCTGGCCGTAAGCCACTTCGTAGGTCAGGGCGGAGGTGGTATCTTCCTTCACCAGCTTCAGGTTGGACAGAGCGGCCGGGGAAGTGGTCTCGGTTTTGGCTTCGTAGAATTTATACCTGAGGTTGGCCAGCCGCGCCACCGGGCGGTCCTTAATGAGCTGATAGGCGATGTTCCGAACGGCCACCGTGCCGTTTTTCACGTTCAACGCCACCGTGCCGGGTGCGCCGGTTCCCGAGCGGGGCAGCACCAGGTTCTCATGCAGGAGACTGTTGTTGAGCGTCATCCGGGTCAGCGTCGCCGGTCCTTTGCCCGACTGCACCGACACCTCCAGACGCTGCCACAAACCGGGGGCTTCGGCCGCGTTCTGAAGCGGCAGCAGGGCCGGACTGGCCTCCACACTGCCGAAGGTGGAACCGTTCAGGGTCGGCTGTCCCCAGCTGTCGGTCAGACGGATGCCGGCCGGGCCGAAGGAGAGCGTCGCATCGGCACCGGGTGACAGCAGCACGTCCATGACCACGCGAACGTCGGCGGCATTGGTCAGGAGCGTTAGGGGCTGGCCGGGCGAACCCACCAGCACGCCGTTGCCGGCCTTGGTTTTCACCTCCGGACGAAACGGGTTGACCTGCACGGAGGCCGCCTGCTTCCAGCTGGAAGGCAGACCGGAGAGCTTGTCGGCGGGAAGAAGCGTCAAGGATTCGTCAACGGATTGTGCCCGGACCGGGACTGCGGCCGCCATCAGCAGCAGGGCAGTTCCGTAACCGAACCGTCGGAGAAAGGGATTCATTGAATATAAATAAGGTTTCAGGATTTCAAAGTTAACAATAAATCGGGTTTCGGTTTCAAAAGTCCGCCGGCCTGAATACCAAAATTCCAAAACTACTAACTTGCAAACCGGAATTAACCTGTTTTCCCTGTTTCCATGGGCCTTAACTTTACACTCCAATGAAAAACCCATTTCGTTCCGGCACCGGCCCGAGCCTGCTCGCCGGGGTGGCCCTGACCGCCGTACTGATGTCCTTTACGGGAAAAAATGAAGGTCCGAAAGACAAAACCGCCCTTTCGAAAACACCGGCCCGCCCGGCGCTCCCCGCTCCCGATCCCGACAACGGCGGCCTGAAACTGATGAGCGGCTTCGGGGCGCTCACCGTGGCCGACAACCTCGGCAGCGCCCGCCATATCGCCGTCGACCCGCAGGGCACGATCTTCGTCAAACTGAACCGGCTGAAGGAAGGCAAGGGCATCGTCGGGCTGCAGGACGGCAACGGCGACGGCAAAGCCGATAAAACCACAATGTTCGGCAACTACGGCGGCACCGGCCTGGCGATCTACAACGGTTATCTGTATGCCTCCTCCGACACGTCGGTGTACCGCTACAAGATGACCAACGGGATGGTGGCCGAGGACGCCAAAGCCGAGCCGATCGTGACCGGCCTGACCCTCCAGCGCCAGCATGCCTCCAAGCCGCTGGCGATCTCGCCCGACGGCAAGCTGTACGTCACCTTCGGCGCGCCCTCCAATGCCTGCCAGGAAAAAGACCGCCAGCCGGGTTCGAAGGGCCAGGAACCCTGTCCGCTGCTGGAAGAATACGGCGGCATCTGGGAGTTCGACGCCAACAAACCGAACCAGCGGCAGAAGGACGGCTCGCGCTATGCGACCGGCATCCGCAACGCCGTCGCCCTCGACTGGAATACGGCCAACAACACCCTTTATGCCCTCCAGCACGGCCGCGACGCCCTCAACAACTGGGGCGGTGTGTTCACCAACGAGGTAAGCGCCGAGCTGCCTTCCGAAGAGTTCATGATGGTGAAGAAAGGCTCCGACTTCGGCTGGCCCTACTGCTACAACGACCATAACCAGAACAAAAAGGTGCTGGCTCCTGAGTACGGCGGTGACGGCAAAAAGATCGAGCGCTGCGAAGGCAAGGACAAGCCCATCATGGCCTTCCCCGGCCACTGGGCGCCCAACGACGTGCTGTTCTACACCGGCAGCCAGTTCCCGGCCCGCTACAAAAACGGCGCGTTCATCTGCTTCCACGGTTCCTGGAACCGCGCTCCGCTGAAGCAGGGCGGCTATTTCGTGGCCTTCGTGCCGTTCGGAAAAGACGGAAAACCGTCCGGGAAATATGAAGTCTTCGCGGAGAATTTCGCGGGAGTTGCCGAAGTCGCCAAACCCGGCGACAGCGGCCCGAACGCCGGCAAGCTCGATCTGGCCAGCCCCGGCGACGCCAAACACCGCCCGATGGGCCTCGCCCAGGGTCCGGACGGCTCGCTCTACATCTCCGACTCGGTCAAAGGCACCGTCTGGCGGGTGATGTACACGGCGAAGAAATAACCAGAACCGCCTGACCGGTTTTCAGAACGGCCCTCCAGTGAGAGGGCCGTTCGCGTTCTTAGGAAAAGCGGGGTGAAAATTCGTAGGTTTGGGAAACCAATTTCCGGAAGATGCACGATGACGTTCGCTGGATTCAGCGGTTTGGCAATTACAAAAAAGCCCTTTCGCAGCTCAATCGATTCATCGAAAAAGGCGAACTGAACGAGTTTGAGGAACAGGGCCTGATCAAGGCGTTCGAATCTACGTATGAACTGGCCTGGAAGACCCAGCAGGATCTGCTTCAGGACAAAGGCTACCGTGACCTCTTCGGGCCGCGCCCGGTCATCGAACAGGCCTTCCAGGACGGTTATATCGACGGTCTGGCCTGGGCCAGAATGCACAAAAGCCGCAATCTGACGAGCCATAGCTACAACGAGGAAACCGCCAACGAAATCGTTACCGATATCGAAAATGAGTACGTTGGTTTATTGAATCAGCTGGCCGCCCGGCTGGAAGCGGAACAGCACGGAAGGCAATTGTCTCCCCTTGACTCCGAATAAGCCATGTCGTTCGGTCTAAGCCCGGAAATCCTTTCCAATATCACCGGTATTCTGGCGACTAACAGCCGGGTTCACCAGGCCGTCCTGTTTGGGTCAAGGGCAAAGGGAACGTTCCGGCCCGGATCGGATATCGACATCGCTCTTATCGGCAACCAACTGACCCTGGACGATATCCGGACGCTTTCCTTAAAACTCGATGACCTTTGGCTTCTCTACCGGTTTGACCTCGTCATCTACGATCGTATCGACGAACCGGCGTTAAAAGACCACATTGACCGGGTAGGCCAACCGCTTCTTTAAACACTTACTCGTACAACTCCTTCAAATCCAGCCTGGCCAGTTCGACGAAGAAACCGCCGAGCTTTTGGGTCACGTCTTCGAAATACCGGCGGCCTTTTTCGGCGGTGGCCTGCGAGGGGTCGCCGATGCCGGTGTCGGCCGTCACCTGCGACCATTTCCGCTCGGCCCAGGCCCAGCCTTCCCGCAGCGCCTGCACCTTCCATGTTTTAGCTGCGCCGTCGCCGGCCTGCTCCAGCGGCAGCACGAGGTCCGGGCGCAGATGGAGCAGCAGGCTTGTTTCCATCTCGTCGGCATGGTCGCCTTTGGGCTGGTCGAAATACCGGCTTTTGTCGAGCGTCTGGAACCAGGAGCAGGTACTCAGAAACATCTCCGGGTACCGGACGCCCAGCTCCCGCAGCATGGTTTTGAAATCGTTGCCTCCGTGGCTGTTCAGGATCAGCAGCTTGCGGATGCCCTGCCGGTTCAGCACCTCGATGATGTCGTTCAGGATGGCCTTCTGCGTACTCGGGTACAGGTTGATGTCGAGCAGGATGTCGGTCTGGCCGGTATTGACCCCGAACGGGATCGTCGGCAGCACCATCACCCGGGCGCCCTGCTCCCAGGCCCGCCGGGCGGCTTCGGCGGCAATGTGGTCGGCCTCGATCACGTCGGTGGCATAAGGCAGATGATAATTGTGGGCCTCGGTGGCTCCCCAGGGCAGAATCGCCAGTTCAACCGGCTGATCGTGAATGTGTTTCCAGTTGGCTTCGGCCAGAATATAAGGGCGCATGGAGTCGGGTTAAAGGGTCGGTCTTGCTGTTCGGGACGGCGCTTCGGCCGCCGGGTCCGTAAAAATACCGCCTTTTGAGTTACCGGTAATAAAACTTGTTCCGGACCAGGATTTCATGTCGGGTTGCACCGTAACTTGCGGGCGATCCTCCACTTCCCAATCACCACCGGCCATGGACAACGTTGAAATCCTCTCCCGCATCCAGTTCGCCTTCACCATTGCCTTCCATTATATCTATCCTCCACTGAGCATCGGCCTCGGGGTCTGTCTGGTCATCATGGAAGGTCTTTTCCTGAAAACCGGCAACGTGGTTTATGAAGAACTGACCCGGTTCTGGGTCAAAATCTTCGCCCTGATCTTCGGCATCGGCGTCGCGACGGGCATCGTCATGGAGTTTGAATTCGGCACCAACTGGGCGGTCTATTCCCGCTATGTCGGCGACATTTTCGGCTCCGCGCTGGCGGCCGAGGGCATTTTCGCCTTCGCGCTCGAATCCGGTTTTCTCGGGATTCTGATTTTCGGCTGGAACCGCGTTAGTCCGCGGGTTCACTTTCTTTCCACGGTCCTGGTGGCGTTGGGGTCGATGTTTTCGGCGCTCTGGATCGTGGTCGCCAACTCCTGGCAGCAGACCCCGGCGGGTTACCGCATCGAGGGCGAGGGCCTGAAAGCCCGGGCCGTAGTAACCAACTTCTGGGACATGGTATTCAACCCGTCGTCCGTCGAGCGGTATTCGCACGTGCTGATCGGCGCTTTTCTGGCCGGGGCCTTTCTGGTGCTGAGCGTCAGTGCGTGGTATATTCTCAAAGGGCGGTTCGAGGATCATTCCCGAAAAGCCTTCAGAATTGCCCTCTGGGTGGCGGCCGTGGCCTCGCTGGGGCAGTTGTTCACGGGTCATCAATCGGCCGAGGTCGTGACGAAATACCAGCCGGCCAAGCTGGCGGCCATGGAAGGCCACTTCGAAAAATCCGCCCCGGCCGACGCCTGGCTGTTCGGCTGGGTCGATGCGGAGAAGCAGGAGGTCAAAGGGCTGAAAATACCGGGCGGCCTCTCGTTTCTGGTGCATCAGGATTTCACGAAACCCATTCCCGGCCTCAACAGCATCCCGCCCGAAAACCGTCCGACGGCCGTCAATTTCGTGTTTCAGACCTACCACCTGATGGTCATGATCGGCATGACGCTGATCGGCCTTTCGTGGCTGGCGCTTTTTCTCCTTTACCGGAAAAAACTGTTTCAGACCCGCTGGCTGATGGCGGTGTTCGTGCCGTCGGTGCTGCTGCCGCAGATCGCCAACCAGGTCGGCTGGTACACGGCGGAGGTGGGCCGCCAGCCGTGGGTGGTGTACGGGCACCTGCGTACGTCCGACGCGCTTTCCCAGGCCGTCAGGGCGGAGCACGTGCTGATCTCCCTCCTCCTGTTCACCTTCATTTACGTGGTACTGTTCGGACTGTTCCTGTATCTGCTGAACAAGAAAATCCAGCACGGCCCCGACACCGACCTGATGACCGACGAAAACGCTCCGTTCTCCAAGCGAAACCCCGACCTGTTCGAGATTCACTAAAGGGAATAAAAGAATAAATGAATAAAAGAATGAATGAATAGCGAAACTGCCGGCACTCATCCATTCAACAATTCAATCATTCAACCACTCAATCATTCAAGAACTCCCCCATGGATACGGTTCTCGGTATCGATCTTCCCACCTGGTGGTTTCTGCTGATCGGCGCGCTCATCAGCGGCTACGGCATTCTGGACGGCTTCGACCTGGGCGCGGGGGCGCTGCACCTGTTTTTCCGGAAAGAACAGAGCCGGCGCATCGTCCTGAACGCCATCGGGCCGGTCTGGGACGGCAACGAAGTCTGGCTCATCATCGGTGCCGGGGCGCTGTTTGCGGCTTTTCCGCTGGTCTACGGCACCATCCTGTCGGCGTTTTACCTGCCGTTCATGATCCTGCTGGTGGCGATCATCTTCCGGGCCATTTCCATCGAGTTCCGGAGCAAGGAGCCGATGGCCTGGTGGCGCACTTTCTGGGACGTCAGCTACTGCCTGTCCAGCACGCTCATCTCCCTGCTGTTCGGGCTGGTGCTGGGCAATCTGATCCAGGGCATCCCGCTCGACAAAGATCACCAGTTCGTCGGGCGGCTGAGGGATTTCTTCAACCCGTACGCCCTGCTGATCGCCGTGACGGTACTGTCGCTGTTCATGCTGCACGGAGCCATGTATCTGGCCATGAAAACCGAAGACCGGCTGTATGCGAAGATGACCGTCCTGATCAACCAGACGAGCAAGTTCTTCATTCTCTGCTTCATCACGGCCAGCATGGCGACGCTCATCTACGTGCCGCACATGGAAGCCATATTTCACAAGCACCCGGTTCTGTTCGTGTTTCCGGTCACGGCCGTGCTGATCGTGCTCAACATCCGGCGGATGGTCGAGCAGCGCCGGTACCTGCGCGGGTTCATCTCGTCGGGCGTCACGACGGCGCTGCTGATGGTGCTGTTCGCGCTGGGGCTGTACCCGAATCTGGTGCTGTCGCGGACGCATCCCGAAGGCCACATCAGCATTTACGAAGCGGCCTCCACCGACCAGTCGCTCCGGACCATGCTGCTGTTTGCCGCCATCGGCATGCCCCTCGTACTGACCTACACAGTATTCGTCTTCTGGACCTTCCGCGGCAAAGTAAAGCTGGAGGAAACCAGTTATTGAGAGCGGACCGAATCATGGCCGGGTTTAAAAACGGTGACGTACTGGATGCTGCTTACGTTGATTATCACTAAACTAAACGTCATGTTAAAGAGGGGACTTCCGCCGGTACATCCGGGCGAAATTTTAAGGGAAGAATATATTAAGGAACGTGGCGTAACCATTACTCAGGTAGCGAAAGGTCTGGGTATTGCCTGCGAAAACCTGTCGGCCATCGTCAATGGTCATGCGGGGATCAGCCCGGAACTGGCTGTGAAACTATTGGAGGCCTTCGGAAATACCACTCAATTTTGGGTAAACCTTCAGAAGAACTACGAAGTTTGGCATGCGGAGCGAAAGGTAGACCGCAGAAAAATTCAACATTTCGGGCTTTCCGATTCAAGATTCAAGTCGGCCTGAAGGCCGCTTTTCTCCCTATCACATCATCCTGCGCAGCACTTCCCCCAGCCGGGTGACGGCCGTCTGCATCTGTTCCTTCGTGAAGGCCGCGTAGCCCAGCAGCAGGGCGGGCGGCTGGCGGTGTTCGAGGGTATAGTTGGAAAGCGGGGGCGCTATGATGCCCTCCTTCGCCAGCTCGGCCGAAACCGCCCGGTCATCCAGCGATTCGGGCAACCGCACCAATAGGTTCATCCCCGCATTCGAGCCGAGGGGTCCATGCGGGGTCGGGATGGCTTTCAGCATGTCCAGCAGCCCGTTCTGACGGGTTTCGTACAGCTGCTGCATCCGCCGGATGTGCCGCCCGAAGTGGCCCTCCTCCATGAATTTCGTCAGAATCAACTGCTCCACCACCGGCCCCTGCCGGTCGAGCAGGACCTTGCCGCGGGCGAAAAGCCGGGCCATCTCCGCATCGGGCAGAATCAGATAGGCCATCCGCAGGGCCGGGAACAGCGTTTTGCTGAACGTACCGACGTAAATTACCCGCCCGGCGGGGTCCAGCCCCTGGAGAGAAGGCAGCGGGCGGCCGCTGAAACGCAGTTCGCTGTCGTAATCGTCTTCGAGAATCCAGGCGTTGCGCTGCTGCGCCCAGTCGAGCAGTCGCTTCCGAACCGGGTACGGCATGGCTCCTCCCATCGGATACTGGTGCGAAGGCGTCACGTACACCAGCCGTGCGCGGGGGTACCGGGTGAGCGCATAATCCAGGTCCAGCCCCTGGCTCCCGACCGGCACCGGGCAGGCCACCGCCCCCACCGCCTGAAAGCTCGCGTGAGCCGCCGGATAGCCGGGGTCTTCCATCCAGTACGCGTCGCCGGGTTCGAGCAGCAGGGAAGCCGTCAGAAACAGCGCCTGCTGCGTACCCTGCACGATAACCACCTGCTCGGGCGTACAGCGAACGGCCCGGTTGACCCCGACGTGCCGCGCGATGGCCTCCCGCAGGGGCCCGTGCCCGGCGGCATCCCCGTAGCCCAGATGCTGGATGTGCAGCCCCCGGTACACCTGCACGGCCAGCCGGTTCCAGATCGAAAACGGAAAATCACGCAGGGAAGGCAGCGAGGTCTGGAACGGCCGGATGGCTTCTCGCTCGGTATTGCGGGGCAGCACATAGGCTTCGGCCGCCTGCCGGAAGGCACTGCGGGGAGTCGGTTCGGCCGGTTTGACCGGAACCCGACGCGGAGGGGGCGCCGAAAGCCGGGCGGGCTGGTCGGCCACGAAGGTTCCGGAACCGGTGCGGGCCACGAGGTATCCTTCCAGCAGCAGCTGCTCGAAGGCCAGAAGGACGATGTTGCGGGAAATCCCCCAGTCGGCGGCCAGCATCCGTGTAGCCGGCAGCCGGAGCCGGGGCTGGAGCCGCCCGTCGACGATGGCCTGGCGGATGTGCTCATAAACCTGCTGATGCAGGGGGAGGTCCGCTTTCCGTTCCAAGGCCGGACCGGGCAGATCAATCTTGGGCGCCTGCTTGCTCATGGAGGATATTCAAGGGTTTCAGCCGACGGTAAAGGTACCGGTTTTTTCCAAATTGGCCCTATCGGTTTACACAAAAACGGCTCTTTCACCGTAGCCACTTTCCGGCGATTTTTGCAAAAATAAATCACCGATGGAAACCTTTACGATCTCCACCACGCGCAGCGGGCGCGTTGCCCAGTACCAGCCCGGCGACACCGTAACGGCCCTGGCCCATTTCTACCACAAGCTCTGCTTCGAAACCGACGCTTCCGACGTTTTTCACGACCAGCGCGACGGCATCGACACCTTTGTGGTGGTGGATGCCCGCTCGGCCGAAAGCTACCGGCAGGAACACATTCCGGGGGCCGTCAGCCTGCCCCACCGACAGATGAATGCCGAAACCACCGAAGAACTGCCCCGGGATAAAATTATCGTGGTCTACTGCGACGGCATCGGCTGCAATGCCTCCACCAAAGGAGCCGCCAAACTCGTTTCGCTCGGTTTTCGGTGCAAGGAACTGCTCGGCGGCATCGACTGGTGGAAACGCGACGGCTTCCCGACCAGCACCGGCGAAGCGCCCGGCAGCCTGATCGAGTGCGGCTGCTGACCCCGCCCGAACGCTCATTTTCAGAACTATCCGGTGAACAACTCACAAATACGACGATGAACAGACGGACTACCGACCGGGCTTCACTTCCGGGTGAAGCCCAACTTACCCGTCCGCCGGGCCTCCGGCGGATCGGCCTTGCGGTGCTGGTGACGATTCTCCTGCCGGTCTGGGTGACCGGCCAGACGGCCTCGGTTATCCGGGAAGCGGGCTGGGCCGCCATGCAGAACCCCGACGGCGCGTCGGGCGAGCGGACGAGCGTTCCGCTCTACGAGGAGCCCGATTTTCAGGTGCTGCTGTTCCCTTCCAAAAATCCGCTGCTTCTTAAACTGCTGATCGGTAACAAGAGAGGACGGAAATGGATGCTGAAGCTGGAAACCGAACGCGGTGATCTGCTGCACGTCGACTCCGGTCGGGCCGACTGGGCCTGGCAGCGGCTTAACCTGACGGACCTGCCCGAAGGCCGGTACCAATTGGTCATCCATTCAGGGCCTCACCGCCTGAGGCATCTTTTCACCATTGCCGCCCCGTCCCTGATCCAGGTGTCCGCCGAACGATCCATTTTATTCTGACCAATCCAACCTTTCCGACGACCTGAGGGTCTGTTGCGACAGAAAGCCATCTCGCAACAGGCCCTCTTATGTGTTTCGGAAACCTGACCCCGACCTCCGTACGAATCGCCGTCGTCCTCCTTTCGCTGTCTTCCGTAGGACTGTTCCAGTGCAGCCGCGACAATGCGCCTGACCCGGGGCCCGGAATCAGTACGGTCGGTGACACCCTGAAGACCCCGCTGAACTACACCGACCTGCCCGACCTGAAGCCCACCGGCTTCACCGGTTTTTCGGGACGTTCCGTCGCCGTCTGGCAGTTGAAAATGAGGCTGAAAACCAACCAGGATTCGATCACCAACTGGGGCGCCACGCTCGGCCGGTTCATCTTTTACGACAAACAGCTCTCGGCCAACGGCACCATCGCCTGCGCCGGCTGCCACCACCAGGACAAGGCCTTCACCGACGGCAAGGCGTTCAGCACCGGCTTTCTGGGCGGTCAGACCCACTTCAGCGCCATGTCGACCGTGAACTTGGGCCTGATCGAGGACAACGACCCGGGGTATTTCTGGGACGGCCGCGCCAAACGACTCCGTGATCAGGTGCTGGCCCCCTTTCAGGACCCGACCGAAATGGGCATGACGCTGCCCGGCCTGATCGGCAAAATGAAATCGCTGACCTATTATCCGGCGCTGTTTGAGAAGGCCTATGGCAGCCGCGACATCACGGCCCCCAAAGTGGCCGACGCGCTCAACCAGTTTCTGCTTTCCCTGATCAGCTACCGCTCGAAATTCCATACCGGAACCCACCTCAAAGTGCCCTCCGCCGACGACCGGCCGGGTGAAGTCTATGTGAAGGAGTTCAGCGAACTGGAAAACCGGGGGTATTATTCCTACGTCGTAGGCGGCTGCGACCAGTGCCATTTTCTGGACGGAAGACTCGTACTTCAGCACCTGAGCAACGGGGTAAACCGGCAGGCATTCAAAGATGGGAAGAGCAAGATTCCGACCCTGTTCAACATCGCTCTGACGGCGCCCTACATGCACGACGGACGGTTTACCAGCCTCGGCGAGGTCATCGACCATTACCGGCAGGGCGAAGCCGTCACCACGATCCGGAAGGAAGCGCTGGACCCCGACAAGATCGATAAGGAGGCCCTGATCGCCTTCCTGAAAACCCTGACCGATGAAGAACTGACCAAAGATCAACGCTTTTCAGACCCCTTTAAAAAGTAAGTAACAACAACGGATGAACACCATGTCCACTACCATCTCCCGGGCCGGCCTGCTGCTGGGTATTGTATTTCTGCTGTCGGCCTGCCGGAAAACGGAAGAACCGGCGGCCACCCAGGTAACGAAATACCGCCTGAGCAGCAGCCGGTTCTATTATGTCGACGGCTCGTATTACAACGTAAAGTATGTCTATTCCGACGCAGGCCGCCTGATCCGCGAGGAGCAGACCCGGTCCGACGGCGCTCCGATGGCCTTCAAGGATTTCCAGTATGTAGACGGTAAACTGTCGGTCATGACCCTCCGGTCGGCGAGCGCCGTGGTGGCCGAATTCCGGTATCTGTACGAAGGCGACCGTCTGGCAAAAACCGAATATCTGGAACTGAACAATAAGGTGGCTTCCGTCCCGGTGTTCGACCGTACCCTGACCTACGAGGGCGATCAGGTAGTTCGGATCACCACCCGGTACCGCACCGATTCGGCCTCGTATTATGACCGGTTCACCTACGCGGGCAGCAACGTCGCTTCCGTGAAAACCTACAGCCTCATCGGAGACAAACTGCTGCACGAGACGACGCTGGAATACGACAGCCACCTCAACCCTTTCTTCGCCCTGACGCTGGCCGAACCCGGAAATGCCCGGTATTCCTCAAAGAACAACATTCTGAAAATGAAGACCGTGCGCTCCAGCCAAACCACCATGGATGATTTCAGGATGTCCTACGAGTATAATACCGCCGGCTACCCGACCCGCCAGTTCATCGAATTTCCCGACGGAAAAAAGCACTCCGAGCAGACCTTCGAGTATACCACAATCCCATGATTGCCTAAAAACCCCCACCCCCCCGACTCCTAAACCCCCAAACTCTAAAACCGCCCCACGGCTGCTTCCAGCACCCGGTCTTTGCCGGCGGCCAGGTCCTCTTTGGTGTTGACGACACGAATTTTGGGGGCGATGCCGACGCCTTCGTAGCTTTTTCCGTCGGCGGCCCGGAAGTCGCCGGTGCTGACGGAGTAGATCCAGCCGTTGGGCAGTTCGCGTTTGGGGTTGTCGGAGAAGACACCGAAGGTGGTGTCGCCGAGTTGGGTTACCTTCGGATTCTGGTTCATCGCCAGCGTGAAGGTTTCGCCGGCGCTCTGGGTGATGCGGTTCGTCAGCAGGACCACCGGGCCGGTAAAGCGGCTTCGGCCTGAGGGTTCGACATACCATTCGATGGGGGCCGTGAAGTCCGTATGGGCGGGGCCGTTGCGAAAGCGCGTCGTCATGAACAGCCGGCGCTCCGAAGCAAACCGCCCGGCCACCTGACGACTCGACCGGTCTTCCCCGCCCGGCAGGTTCCGCACGTCGACCACCATGCCTTTCACGCCCGCCAGGGACGCCAGAGCCTCGTCCATCGCCTTGTCGTAGTAGCCCGGGTCGAGGCCGAGGTCGGCCAGGTAGATATAACCAAGATTGCCCGCCAGTTTGCCGTACACCACCCTGACGCCCTCCGGCGAACCGACTTCGTGCATGTCCTGAAGGTATTTTTTCACGACGTCCAGGCTGAATTGGTCCGTCGCGTAGGTCGGGCCGCTGTCGTACCGGCGGTAGTTGGGGCCGGGTTTGAGCAGCCACACGTGGCCGTCGTTCAGTTCGCCCAGCATGGCCGAAGCGACGTCGAACAACTGGTCGTCGGTAAGGTGGGCATGGACCTGCGGGCGGTATTTTTTATAAACCGCGTCCCAGTCGATCTCTTTCACTTCAAACTGGCCGTACATCCGGTCGAACTCCTGCCACAGCAGCTCAAAATTTTTCTCCGGCGTGTTGGCCGGTTCCGGCCCCGGGGTCAGGTCGTTGCAGGCCGCCAGCGCCACGGCCAGCAGGCTCATAATCAGGGATTTTATGGTAGTGGATTTCATCGTCTTAACGGAATTGATATTGAAATTTATAAACCAGGGAAAGGTTCAGCGAATGGGTGGCCGTCCGGATCGGGCGCGGTTCGGGATACTGCATCCAGTTGAAGCGGTAACCGGCTCCGAAAGCCGTCCGCCGGCTCAGATCGAACCGGTAGGCCAGGCCGACCTGCGGGTTCAGAAAGCGGTTCAGCGAGGTCCAGCGGGTATTGCCGAAGAACGTGGCTGCCCTGGTGCGGCCGGGTTCCGAGACGACGTTGCTGTAGGGCAACCGGCTCACGGCCGCCAGCACCGGCAGCGAAGCATCGGCGGTCAGGACGTGTTTGCGGCCCAGTTGAAGCCGGGTCTGGTACAGGACGGCGGCTGAGGCCGTGTTGATCACCCAGGTGCCGAGCGCCAGACCGTCGGCATACCCGAAGGTGTCGTGCAGGCCCAGCCCGAGCCAGGCGGTCCGGTGGGCCGTCCGGCCGATCTGCCGAAGGTATTCCAGTTCGATCCGGCCCCGGTAGACCGTCGGCACCAGCCAGAGCGGTTCCCGCTGGTCAGGCGCGAATTTGATGCCCCGGATGCCCAGCGAGGGCGCGATGAAGTCGGCCAGTCCGGCCTGGAGACCGGCATTCCAGCGATTGCGGAGGCCCAGGCGGCTGTAGGTGATGCGGGCGCCGTTCAGGTTGGCGACATACCGCACCGGCGACGCCTGAAGGTCGTGCATTTTGAACGTTTCCCGCGCATAACTCACCTGAAGCTCGGAGCCGGGGCGCGGTGTCCGGTCGGGCGCCTGACCGAAGGCCAACAGGCTCCCCAGCGACAGGCAGACTGTCGAAATAAACGGTTTCATACTATTAAGTATTTGTTGTTTCTCAGTTGGTTGCAGCAGACCTGGCCGGAACGGTTCCCGTTTGGGAGATCATGTGCAGAGCGGTTTTCAGCACCGGATCGTTGCCGGTCAGGATATCGTCCGCCGTCGGGATGACGGTGCGGTCGGGCAAAATGCCCCGGTCTTTGGGCCCTTCGGCGGGCAGGTTGGCCATGTGAAAGCCGAACATCCCGATGCCGAGGTCGATTTTGGAATGCGGCAGTTGGGTGATGGTGAAAATACCGCTGGTGTTGCCTTCGTAGCCGCCCCCGGTTTCCTGCCCCAGAAAGACGGCCCGGCGGTCGGCATGGGCGCGGGCGGAGAACTCGGTCGTCACGGAAAAACAGCCGCCGTTGATCAGCACATACAGCTTTCCGGCAAAGGCGTCGCGGTCCGGTTTGAGCGTTTTCAGGCCCGGTTGTTTGGTAAACACGTAGCCGTCACCGCGTTTCTTTACCACCAGCCACCGCAGTTTCGTGTAGAGTTTGGGCGTCCAGGCCGGGAAGGAATACTTCTTCTTCTGCCGGACGGAGATGTGATCGTAATACCGGAACGGCTTCAGGGCGAGGTAACGGTACAGCAGAACGCCGTATTTCTCCTCTCCGCCTTCGTTGCTTCGGAGGTCGAGAACGAGGTTTTGAATGTTTTTTTGCCGCATTTCCCGGAACGAATCCTCCAGAAACTTCCGGTAGTCCTGCTCTTTGGGGTCGTCCCAGAACCGCTCGATGGTCATGAGGGCCGTCCGGTCGGCGGGATACGTCAGCCGGAACGGTTTGCGGCCGGCCGGCTTCTGCCGCTCCACGAAGGCTGTTATCTGTTTGAGGGTGACGGCCGAAACCCGCACCGACCGGTTTTCATTCCCGGCCCGGTAGTCGATCTCGAACGCATCGGGCGCGCCGATGAAGGTGGCGTAATAGCCGGAGAAAAAGTGGTTGAGATCTTCGTATTTACCGTTGACGGTATGGCCGTCGGCAAAGGTCATGTTCGGGAGCAGCCTTCGGATGACGGTTTCGGTGGAAAGCCCGTTGATGGCGGTCACTTCGGCGCCGTTCGGGATGCGGTTCTCTCCGCCGTAATCCCCGACCACCCAGGCCCGGTTCCCCACAAAATACAGCCGGAAGGGGAACAGGCTTTCCGTCGAGAAGGGATAGTGTTCGTCCTGCCCGGCCCGAATCCATTTGATGTGGCCGTCTTTCAGCGCCGTCAGCAGCGGCAGCATGCGGACGTAAAATTCGTGCTGGGTCATGGGCCGGTTCAGCCCGGCTTCGGCGGCCGTAAAGAGAGAATCGAAGGTGGTTTTGGGCGTATACCGGTACATTTCGGGGTGTACCTCGTGGAGGGCCGTCCGGAAGCGGCCGAAATCTTCTTTCAGCTGTTCGGGGGTGAGGGTCTGCGCCGACAGGCGGGTAGCGGCCAGCAGCAGGAGCAGGCAGAGTCGGAGTGTTGTTTTCATCGATTTGTTGTTTTGGGGACCACCCCCCAGCCCCCTCCTTGGTAAGGAGGGGGAGTGCTCCGCCATGTTCAGCAATCTGCGAAGCCACCCCCTCCTTTCCAAGGAGGGGGCCGGGGGGTGGTCCTGCAAAGTTGCCCCGAAAACCGCCCACCCGAAACCCACTGCCCACCGAAGTGCCGGGGAGCCGGACCGAAGTGTCGAATTTCACTCCCCTAACCACTGCCTGAATTCGGCGGACTTCTCGCGGCTGACGATGACCTCTTCCTCTGCGGCCGGCCGCAGGCTGATTTTCAGCTTCCCGTTGAAATACAGATGCACCTTATCGACGGACCGCAGTTCGGCGATGATCTGGCGGTTGAGCCGGAAAAACCGCCGGGGGTCGAGCATGGCGGCCAGTTCGTCCATCGTATAATCGACCATCCAGTCGTGTTCGTCGCGGGTTTTCAGGAACGACATCTTGTTGCGGCTGAAGAAATAAGCCACCTCGTCGATGCCGACCGAGAACAGCCGCTGGCCCTGCCGGATCAGAAACCGGTCGCGGTAGGGCGCGGGCGGGAAGGGCGTTTCAGGGGAGGGCGGAGCGGCCGCCGGCACGACGGCCTGAAGCTGGCGGAGCAGCCCCGCCAGCGAGGCTTCCAGGTTGGGCGCCGGGCCGCCGGTCGCCGGACCTCCGAGGGCCTGACGCATGGCTTGCAGTTTGGACAGGGCGCTGCGGAGGTCTTCTTCCTTGACGGGTTTCAGCAGATAGTCGATGCTGTTGACCTTGAAGGCCTTGATGGCAAATTCGTCGTAGGCGGTCGTGAAGATGACCGGCGAGGTCACCCGGATGCGGTTGAAAATATCGAAACTCTGGCCGTCGGCCAGTTCGATGTCCATCAAAATAAGGTCGGGTCCGGGCTGGGTCCGGAGCCATTCGACGGACTCCTCCACGCTGCCGGTGATGCCGACCACCTGAGCCGTCGGCTCCACCTCCTGAACCAGCCGCCGGAGCTTGCGGGCGGTCAGTTCTTCGTCTTCAATGATGAGAATATTCATAGCGGGTTGCTTCAATCAGCGGGATCATCACCTGAAAGCATTCGTCGGTTTGCCGGATCACCACGTCAGGCTGGCCCAGGAGCCGGTATTTGGAGCGGATGTTCGCCAGGCCGGTCCGGTTCGACGGCACGACGTTCTGCTTCTTCCGCAAGGTATTGACGACAAACAGGTTATTGGCCTCGTCGGTATAAATCCGGACCAGCAGCGGGCGGGTTGGCAGGGCGGTGTTGTGTTTGACGGCATTCTCGACCAGCAGTTGCAGCGTCAGGGGCGGCAGCAGAAAGCCGTTGCAGCGTTCGTCGACGGCCACCTCCAGCTCCACGCTCCGCCCGAACCGCATCTGGAGCAGGTGAAAATAGGCCCGGATGAACTGCAACTCGCTCGTCAGGGTGGTCAGGGGCTGTTCGTTGGTCTGGAGCACGTAGCGGTAGACCGAGGCCAGTTCGTCGATGAACTTCTCGGCCAGTTTGGGGTCTTCGGTTACCAGCGAGGAAAGCGTACTGAGGCTGTTGAACAGAAAGTGCGGGTTGATCTGCGACTTGAGCGAGTCGAGCTGGCTTTGCAGGTTTTCCTTCTTGAGCCGTTCGGCTTCGTAGTAGGTGGTCCACCACTGCCGGTAGAGATACCGCCCCTCGTAAATGGCCGCAATCGGGACCGTGAACAGGAACGGCACCAGCGTATTGATCCAGTAGGCCCGGAAGGACATCGGATAGCCCCAGAAGCGGGTCACGTCGTAGATATACGTCGTTCCGACCCGCAGAATCACGATCACGACGATGAACCACCCCGCCTGGGTCAGAATCCGGGGGGTGGTCTGGTTCAGCCTCGGAAAGCGCCGGCGGCCGAGGATGATGCCCCAGCGGACGGCCTCCCAGACCATCACGCTCTCGGCCAGACTCAGGCCCAGCGCCAGCCAGCGGCTGATGTGGTGGGCGTCGTTGTCGGGTTGAAAAAATATAAAGTTACCGAGGATGGCCGTCAGCGGAATGCCCACGAACCGCAGCCACCGGTCGTTCAGTTGTTCCATCGTACCCTAAAGATGTCACAAAAGCCGCTGAACCGAAAGACCGGGAGGCCCGAAGTGTCGGAAAGGGAAGCCGGGCACCCGGAAAACCGGGCCCGAAGAAAAATGTGGAGAAGAAATAATGGCCGGGAGGAACTGAACACTTACCTTTAGGCAGCAGTTTATAATCAGTCATTTAACCCCTGCCGAATGGAAGCCTTTCTCTTTTTTCTGACTGTGTTCGTGATCCTGGTCAACCTATGGCTGGCCGACCAAAAAGGCCGGGATTCGATCACCTGGTTCTGGCTCACGATCTTTTTCGGCCCCGTCGCCACGGTGATGCTGCTGCTGATGGGAAAACTGGGGCCGCATCCGGCTAAATAAATAGATTGGGCGTCTTCCGACGGAAAACGCCCAATCCACTTGTCATCAGAATTTAACGCCCAGCTTTTTGGCGATATCGGCGAACATTTCGGGGTCGATTTCGTCGGCACCCGGTGCATTGAGCTGCGGCTCCTCGTCGAGGTCCGGCGCCGGGAAGCCTTCAGGGCTGCCCTGAATAAACTCCAGCGGCTGGCCGTCTTCGGGGTGTGTGCCGGTCCAGATCAGTCCGGCCTGCTTGTAATCCTCCTGACTGAACGTATAGAGTTTCAGGTGTACTTTGTTCTGCATGTGCTTCTTCGCTTCCGGGAACGCGTCGTTGCTCAGGTCCGGAATCGGCAGCAGTTTGGTCACGTCGACACCCGTCAGTTTTTCAAGCGCTTTGGCATACGCCACGATGTGAATACCGCCCCGAACGAGCAGGTAGCCCACCATTTCGCGGGCGGTGCGGTCTTCCACCATCTCATAGACCCGCATTTTGTTGCCGCGGGCACCACACTCCAGGAAGAAGTTGTGGAGCAGGTCCAGCTTCAGGTTGCCGCTGCTGAACACGTTGCCGCCCGTCCAGAAATCTCCTTGTGAGTCCATTGGCAGGGCGGTTTGTCCGCTCGCGATGAAGTGCCGCGTGTTGCGGGCGTCGGTTCCATTGGCGAGGGGCGTCACGGTCGGGTCGATGCCGCGTTTGGTCACGCCCGAAAGCAGCAGGTTGATCGTGTAGGAAACCACCTCGATGTGGCCGTACTCCTCCCCGGCGATGCTGCAGATCAGGTCGTAGAACGGCCGCAGTTTCTTGCGTCCGCGGAAGTTGAACGACTGATAGGTGTAGTTCATCAGCGTCGACATCTCCCCGAACTTGCCGCCGAGAAGTTCCTGAACGGCAGCCGCACTGTTGGGCGAGGGGTTTTTGGGTGTGGGCAGCTCAATCGGCAGCCGGTCCATCTTCAAAATCATAATCTGAGCTGGTTAAAGATGAAAAGATGAGTAAGAGGGACCGGCTGTCTTCGGCCGGAATCTCAAAAAATGAACCCTCCCCTATATAGGTTGTTTCCGTTTTCCTATCCTGAGTTCATTGATTCTCTCGATACCTGATCGATATTTTCAATATAAGAACTGTATCCTGCTATCAATCAACCACTTGTACTTTTTCCAAATGACTTATTAATTTTCCTTTACCAACTTGAGTGTGCGGTATTTTTTGCAATCATTTTTATTTTGTGCACAAGCAATTATATTTGCAGCGGCTAACTATCTAATACTTGTACCAAGTAAACTCTTAAGGCGGGCCTGCTTTATGGAGAAGGAAAAGCCTTGGCCGGCAAAAGGGTGAAAGTCCCCCTCTCCATTTAGCAGGCACTTTAGAGTGGTGTTATATAGTTAGCCAGTGACCGGCCTCTTTTTTGCTTTTCCAATGGCTAACCAGAACAACCCCCTGCGGCATCTGCCTACCTCGCAGCGCCCGCTGACCAACCATCAGGTTGCGCACGCCCGCTGTTTCCGACTCCCCGACTTCGACATGACGCCTTTGCTGCCCCGGGGGGCCATCGTCGTCGGCTTTCCCATCGACCTCGCCGACCGTGAAATGGCCTCCGGCCTGCTCCTGATCGAAACCACCGACGGCCGCATCGTCTGCGGCCGCACCATCTGCGTGACGCCCTTCGCCGTCGTCCTGCGCTTCGACCGCCCCAACTGCCCCTCCAGATCCTTTCTGCACCGGGAGATTCACCAGTTGTACCAGGCCTTCCCCATCGACGGGCAGGGCATCCCGCCGTATTTCTGAGGGACCACCCCCCAGCCCCCTCCTTGCTAAGGAGGGGGTGGCTTCGCAGAGCGTTGAAAGTGGCGGAGCACTCCCCCTCCTTGGTAAGGAGGGGGCTGGGGGGTGGTCCGGCTGGGGGTGGTCTCCCCGGCGCCAGGATGCCAAAAGACTGCCAATCTCCATCAGCCTTCCAGTTCTTCACCGCTTATTACCCCCAACCGCATCGGCGGCCCCTGAGAGGTTGGGAGTAATACTCAAATTTTCACGACAATCTTCCCGAACTGCTCGGAGTGGTCCATTTTCCGAATGCCGCGCTCGGCTTCTTCGAGGGGCAGGATTTCGTCGATGGTCGGGTGAAGCCGGTGCTGTTCGTAAAACCGGATCATGGCCGCAAACTCCTCGGCGGTGCCCATCGTGGTACCCAGGATGGAAAGCTGTTTCCAGTAAATGGTGCGGGTGGTCAGTTCGGGCAGGTTGCCGCGCGTGGCCCCGAACATGACGATCCGCCCGCCCGGTATCGCCAGATCGATCAGTTGCGCAAAACCGGGTCCGCCGGCACTGTCGACGATTAGCTCGAAACCGCCCCCGGCCAGCGTCTGCAACTCGTGCACCCAGTCGGCACCCCGGTAATTGACGCCCCCGCTGGCCCCCATCTGTTTCGCCCGTTCGATCTTTTCGTCGGAACCGCTGGTGACGTACACCTCCGCCCCGGCCGTGGTCGCCAGTTGAAGCATGGCCAGGGCCGCCCCACCCCCGATGCCGGTCAGCAGGACTCGCTCACCGGCCTGAAGACCGCCCCGGCTGAACAGGGCACGGTAGCCGGTCAGCGTCGCCAGCGGCACGGCCGCGGCTTCTTCGATGGTCAGATGCGCCGGCTTCGGGTGAACGTATTCCTGCGGGATGGCGATCATTTCGGCGAAGGTTCCGTGCCGCGGGATGCCCAGAATCTGGAAATCCGGCCCCTGCGCCCGGCCACTCTCTCCGAAATTCAGCGACGGGTTGATGATCACCTCCCGCCCGACCCAGTTGGCCGGAACCTCTTCGCCCACCGCCGACACGACTCCCGCACCGTCGGACCCCAAAATCGTGGGCTGCCGGGCGCTGCCGTGCTGCAAGCCCCAGTCCCGTCGGTTGAAGGCGGCCGCTTTCAGCTGGATGAGAACGTCGCCCGGCCCGGGCTCGGGGGCCGGCATATCCATAAGCCGCAGGGGTTTCCCCTCCCCTTCCAGGACAATTGCTTTCATTTTTTGTATCGATTTAAGATGAAGGACTGCACAATAGGTTTCTACGTCCAACTCCGGCCTATTTCCCTAAATTACAGGCAAAAACACAAGCGCTTATGCGAATTCCGAGAGCGATTGCGGGCCTGGCCGCGGTTTTCCTGCTGACGTATTGTTCGCGAAATAAAGACATGAAACCGGCTGAACCGGCCCCGCAGGAAAATATTTTAAATGTGGCCTACGGCTCCGACGCCAAGCAGACCTTTAACATCTACCTTCCTGCCGGCCGCACGGAGGAAACGACACCCACCCTGTTCTTCATTTTCGGGGGCGCCTGGATCGAAGGCGATAAAGATTCCATCACGGCGGCCGTTCCGTATCTGCGCAGTCTCTTTCCGACTTCCGCCATCGTTCTTTTTAACTACCGACTTTATGACCAGGGGAAAGGTAACTTTAAGTTTCCGGCGCAGGAACAGGACGTAAAGGACTGCATTGAGAAGGTGCTCAACAACAGCAGTACCTATAAAATTTCGAAAAACTTCGTGCTCTGGGGACAGAGTGCCGGGGCTCAACTGGCGATGCTGTATGCCTACAAGTACGGGAAGACCTCGTTCAAACCGCTGGCCGTGGTCGAGCAGGTAGGGCCGTCGGATATGCTCTCGTTCTATAAGCAGTCCAAAGACAAGGAACTGAAAAAGCTGCTGGTCGAACTGATGGGCAACCCCAACTCGGCCGATACGGTATTGTACAACAGTTCGAGCCCGCTGAAATACATCACCGCCGACAGCCCCCCGACGCTCGTCATGCACGGCACCGCCGACGACGTGGTACCCTACCAGCAGGCCGAACTTCTCCGGCGGAAACTGGAGCAATACGGCGTTCCGCACGTCTATAAACTGTATCCGAACGAAGGCCATGAACTCTCCGGCGTCGACGACGAATCGACCGAAGAAGTGCTCGCTTTCCTGAAAAAGTACCTGAAATAGCCTCAGTTGGCCGGGCGTTCTCCCCGCCGGAGGGCGTTGACGAGGTTATGCGCCCGGCGGGTCGGCTCGGGAATCCGGTAGCCGCCGTCGCACTGAAGCGTCAGTTGGAGGGCCGTGGGCAGGTCGATCCGGTGGCCGGGGGAGACATAAACCGGGTTCGTGCGGTTTTTGGTCCGCAGGGCCGCGCCGATCACCTCGCCGTAATGCGTCATCGGCGACCAGTTGCCCCGCTCCGGGGCGGGTTCCTCGTATTTGCCGACCAGCACCGACTTGGCGCAGCCGAAGGTCGGGCGGTCCAGAAACAGCCCCCCGTGCGAAGCGATCCCGATCCGGCGCGGGTGGGCGATGCCCTGCCCGTCGAACATCACCACGTCGGGTTCGGTCGTCAGCTTTTGCCAGGCCTCCAGCAGCGACGGAATCTCGCGGAACGACAGCAGCCCCGGAATGTAAGGGAACGTGGCCCGGCTGATGACTCCTACCTCCTCGATCACCTCCAGCGTGGCAAGCCGCAGAACGATGATCCCGGCATACACCGTCTCCTCGAATTTATTGAAGGAAATATCGCAGCCGGCGATGGTTTCGAACGGCCGGTCGGGCGGCTCGATGCGAATCCGGCTGCGGAGTTGTTTCTGTAGCTCGACGGCCCCTTCGGGCGTCACGTTCCATTCGTGGAGGTTCTGATAGTCGGCCATGCGGTTCTGCGCTGATGCGTATACCTAACGACCGGAACGGCGGGATGGTTGATTAATCGACGGAAATGTTCTACTTTGACCTCCTGTCCGAAACGTCAGGAAACAAACCGTTGACCCTTCTCCTTCTTCCAGAAATTATGAAAAAGCTCGCAATCCTTCTGCTGTTTCTCTCCGGAGCGTTCGGCCAGACCGTCCGCGCCCAGAACAACCCCACGGCCGACGAGGTCATGAACAACTACCTGACGGCCATCGGCGGGAAAGACTTTCTTTCCAAAATCGAGAACCTGACGATCCAGATGTCAACCGAGATGCAGGGCAACCCGATGCTCGTCACCCGGAAGCAGAAAGCGCCCAATAAATTCACGCAGGTCATGAACGCCGGCGGCATGGAGGTCTTCAAAATGGTCAGCGACGGCTCGAAGATTTCGATGATCAGCCCGCGGGGCAACCAGACCATGGAAGGCAAGGACGCCCAGCAGGCGATCATGATGGGCACGCTGTTTCCGGAACTTCACATGGCCGCTCTGGGCGTTAAAAACACCCTCGACGGGGTCGAGAAAATCGACGGCAAGGATGCCTACAAGATCACCCACACGGCCGCCGACGGCAGCTACGCCTGGACGGACTTCTACGACACCGGCACGGGCCTGAAGGTGCAGACCGTGGCGATGCAGAAAACACCCCGCGGGGAGATGCAGCAGACCATCCGCTACGGCGACTACAAAGATTTCAAGGGACTCAAATACCCGACTACGATCAGCCAGGGCAACGGCCAGTTCCAGATGCAGCTGACCGTCGACAAGGTCCGGGTCAACGAGGGCGTCAAAGACTCCGACTTCGTCGTCAGCCAGTAATAGCCTATCGACGGGAGGAGTGAACGGACATCCGAATCTTTCTTTCATTCCTCCCGTTTACAGTTGAGAAAACTGATTTTCCTATGAATGCGATTGAAATTCATGACCAGTCGGATCGGTACATCATCAGTCTCGATAAAAGTGTCATCGAAAAAGAGCAACTGATCGAGGTACTCGAAAGGCTTCAGTTGGAGCGGCTCGCCAAAAAAGTCGACATCGATGATTCCATCCTTGCTCTTGCGGAGGAAATCAATGCCGGCTGGTGGCAGCAGAATAAACATCGCTTCATCAGGGAATAATGTTGAAAAAAGTAATTATCGACCATAACGTCCACTTTTCGGCCATCTACACCCAAGACTCCCTCACCCGGCAGAAGCTGATGACCGCCCCTTTCCCGGTTTACACCCCGAATTATCTCATCCTCGAATTATTCAAACACCGGCAGCGTATCGTTTCACGGTCGAAGGCATCGGAGGAAGAAATCTTAAGTTATCTCGATAAAGTTATCCAGAAGGTTCATTTCTTCAACGAGGAGCTGATGAGCATTGAGAAATTCGTTGAAGCTTATCATTTGTGCAGGGAGGTGGACGAAAACGACACCACTTACGTGGCACTCACGCTCGAAATGGACGGCCTGCTCTGGACCCGGGACGAAGAACTAAAAAACGGTCTTCGTCAGAAAGGATTCGACAACTTCTTCGACGAGTCTTCATTGCCCTAATCTACATCCGCTTCGCTTCGTGGTCTCCGCCCTGGTGGACGACCATGCGGGAGACGTTGCCGCCGGCGTCGCGGTGGAAGGTCAGCTGGGCGTCGACGACCTTCAGGAAAAAGTCGGTTTCGCTTTCCGGGAACAGTTCGAAACGGTCCTGGCCGGTCACCTGGAGGAACAGCCGCCCGGATTCCAGCGTGATGGCGATGGTCTTGTCGGGCGACAGCCGGTAATTACCGACATACTGCCGCAGCACGGTTTCGCTCACCGAAATCACCTTGCGGTTTTTGGGTAGCTGGTACGGAAAGCCGTAGACGATGCTGAGAAGGTCGCGGGCGATGGGTTCGGTCGAGGTGAGGTCGGAGACGTCGTCGGTGTTCCCGAGCAGGATGATCGTGACGTCGTCCTGGGGGATCTGGATAAAGTAGGTGCCGAAACCGGGCAGGTTGCCGTTCTGAAAAATGAGCTTTTTATCGCCGGGCATTTTATTGACGCCCCATCCGTAGCCCCACATGCCCCCGTTCGGCGGGCTGAGGGCCGCTTCCCAGCTTTCGGGCCGGAGCCTCTGTCGGTTCTGCACCACCCTCGACCAGCGGTAGAGATCCCCTGTGGAACTGTACATCCCGCCCGCGGCATAGCCGACCGTCGAATCGACCACGGCCACCGGCACGAAGGCCGAGTCCTTCTCGAACGAATAGCCGACCGACTTCCCCGGCTGCCGGGTGTGGATGAAATCGAAACCGGTTCGGGTCAGGTTCAGCGGGCGGAGAAACCGCTCCCGGACGACGGTTTCAAACGGCTTTCCGGTCACTTTTTCGATGATCATGCCCAGCAGATAATAGCCTGAATTGGTATAATGAACCTCGGTTCCTGGCTGGGAGGCCAGCGGTTTGTCGCGAAACCGGGACACCAGCCACTCCCGGGCGACGGGCCGGGTCAGGGCGTCGCGCTCGGCGGGGTCGGTGCTGTAGAGCAGGTTCTTGAAGTCGTACAGGCCCGACGTATGAAAAAACAACTGGTCGAGCGTGATGCGGTCGCCGTTCGGGAAATCGGGGAAAAACCGGCTCAGTTTGTCCTGCATCGTCAGCTTTTTCTCCTCCTGTAGCTGCAGGATCACGGCCCCGACAAAAGTCTTGGTAATGGAGCCTACCTGAAACAGACTGCTGGTATCGTGCGGAACCTGCCTCGCCCGGTCGCGGAGGCCATAAGCCCGGTGAAGCAGCACTTCGCCTTTCCGGGCCACGAGCACCGAGCCGTTGAAGCGGTTCAGCCCACTGGCCGCAGTCAGGTATTCATCCAGTTTTTCCGAAATCGGCCGGGCCGGGCCGGAAGGTTGCTGCGCCGGGGCGGAAAAGGTCAGGAGCAGGGCGGCAAAGGCCGGAAGGAAAGATCGCATGGCGTGTCGGTTTTGCCGTGAAGGAAGGTAAAAACCGTCTGCCAGTCTGCTCAAATCCGGATTTGACAGCCCTTTTGGAGCAAAACCGCCTATTCGCTCTGCTCGGCGGGCTGGCGGCTGAGGTATTCGCGGGGGGAGCAGCCGGTGATCTGTTTGAACGTCCGCTGGAAAGTAGCCTGCGAGTTGAACCCGCACTCGAACGCGATCCCGGTCAGGGTCAGGTGCGAAAGGCAGGGGTCGGTCAGCCGCCGTTTGATCTCTTCGACGCGGTGCTCGTTGACGAAGGCATTGAAGCTTCTGCCGAGATGCTGGTTCAGGACGGCCGAGACGGTTTTGGGGGCTATGCCCAGATGCCGCCCGACTTTGTCGACGGTCAGTTCGGGGTCGAGAAAAAGCCGGTCGGTGGTCATGGCCTGCCGCAGCCGGTCGGCGGTGTCGCGGGCCAGCGGGTCGGCCAGGGCGGTCGATGCGGCTTTTCGGGCGGGGATGGCGAAGGGCAGCGTCCGCGAGTGCAGGTAGCCCCGCAGCCCGAGCCAGTAGATCATGATCACGATGGGAATATAGATCGGATACCAGCCGAACGCATCCAGCAGCGGATTGCGGGAAGCCGGGATGATGTAGGGCACCAGAAACAGCAGCCAGATGCCCTGAAACACCATGAAAACCGTCAGGTACACCCGCATCCAGCGCCGGTGGGCCTGCTGGGTTTCGTCCGTTTCCTTCGAGGTTCCGGCCTGGAATCGTTTCAGCCAGCGGAGCGACAGCAGGAGGTAGGTCGTGACCGAAATCCAGCGCGGAATATCGGCATAGGTATTGTATTCGTCCATGACGTCTCCCCAACGGGGCCCGTCCTGCCGCGGAATAAACCCGAGCAGCATGCCGATGATGAAGGTCCAGCCGATCAGGTCGGCGCCCCAGTCGATCACCACCGGGTAGAAGTGCCGCCGTTCCCGACGGCCCAGCCGGAAATCAGGGTCGAGCAGCGAGCGGGTGTAAAAGTAGAGCAGCGGCCCCATCGGCATAACCATGATCAGGGGCAGCAGTTCGGTCGCCAGCCGCAGGTACGGATTATTCATCGGCATGCCTACACACAGGCTCGCCATCGCCAGCAGGCCGATCAGCACGGCCAGCAGCCGGTTGGAAAGACGCCGGCCTTTTCCGTCGAACCACAATAAAGCCGCCAGGATGAAACCCTGCCCGGCCCCCAGCAGGAGAACCAGATCCAGTACCGAAATCGTCATATGGGCAAAATACGAAAAAGAAGCGTCGGCGAAGCCGTTCGGCCGGAGAACTTATCGACAAAAAACCGCCCCCTGGAAATGGGGGCGGTTCGTTACGGTGGAAAAGGGCGTATCGGTTAGCTCCGGCGGCCGAAGCCGTTGCCGCGTCCGAAGCGTCCGGACTCCTGGAAGGCCATCCATTTCTGCCGCTGTGCCGGAGTCAGCACATCCATCATTTCCCGCTGTTTGCGGGCCAGAATGCGCCGGTAAGCCTGCGGGGACCGGCGTTGCGTGGCCGCCAGTTCGCGGGCGTCGTAGCGGTCTTCGATGCGTTTCAGGTCGCGTTCCTGCTTGCGCGACAGCTTCACGACGTCGTCGAGCCGGTCGATGCGCAGGTCTTCCCGGTAATCGTCGTAGCGGGTGTCGGCCGGGGTTGAATACGGGGCCGGGTTGCGACGGCCGGCTTCGGGATTATACGTACGCTGGGCGAAAGCGCCGGTGGTGGTGAAGGCGGCCAGGGCCAGCAGAGTGATGATCGTCTTTTTCATGGTTGGTTCGTTTTTTTTAGCGAAACTGTGGATTAGAACGGCCCGGCGCCCCCGCGTTTAAGCCCCTTTACCCTCATTCGACCCAGCGGGCGGTTTCACCGATCAGCCGTACGAATTCACCGATGAACCGCTTCCGGAACCCGTTTTTTGCATGGCCGATTACCAACGGGGGCCGCAAGCTGTTAACTTGTTTCCGCTACTTATCAACTCCTGCTGGAAATCGTTGCCGTTCCCTCACATCTTCGTGCCACGGTGTAATAGCGTTTGCTTTCGCCAAACTGTATATTACCCCCGCATTCCTCTGAGAACCAGACAACAAAAACACTGAATCGGCCCTATGGAACTGACTTTGCTTGTTATTTTGCTTGTATTTGTCATCCTGCTGAACAACAAGTTCGGTGACGTCAAACAGTTGATCCAGCAGCAGAAAGACGAAATCAGCCGCCTGCGGGCCGATTTCAGGGCTTTCCAGCTTGTCCCTCCCCCGCCGGCGCCCGGTCCCGAACCGGCCGTCTCGGAGGCACCGACCGCCGAACCGCCGACCGAATGGTACCGGCTGGACGAACGGGGCTTCCCGCTCCGGGTCGAAGAAGAACCGCTGCCGGCCCCGACCCCGGAACCGGCCCGAATTCCGGAACCGGAACCCGAGCCCATTCTGGCCGCAACGCCGACGCCCGAGCCGGTCGAAATGCCGTTGATCCCGGTTATGCAGACCCCGCCCCCGGTGCGCCCGGTTCCGGCCGAGCCGCAGCCTTCGTTCTTCCAGCGTTTCCTGAAGGAAAACCCCGACCTGGAAAAATTCATCGGCGAAAACCTCATGAACAAGATCGGGATCGGGATTCTGGTGCTGGGCATCGGGTATTTCGTCAAATTCGCCATTGACCAGGAGTGGATCAACGAGATCGGCCGCGTGCTGATCGGCATCCTGTCGGGCGGTCTGCTCATCGGGGTGGCCCACCGCATCCGCCGTTCGTTTGCGGCCTTCAGTTCGGTGCTGGTGGGTGGCGGTCTGGCGGTGCTGTACTTCACCATCACCATCGCTTTCCATGAATACGGTATCTTCAGCCAGAGCGCGGCCTTTGCGCTCATGGTGGTCATCACGGCCTTCTCGATCCTGCTTTCGATCTCCTATAACCGCGTCGAGCTGGCGGTGCTGTCGCTGGTGGGTGGTTTTGCCACGCCGTTCATGGTCAGCACGGGGGCCGGCGACTACCGGGTGCTGCTCACCTACATTCTGATGCTGGACCTGGGCATGCTGGTGCTGGCGTATTTCAGGAAATGGAATCTGGTGCACATCGTGGCCTACGGCTTTACGGTGCTGATCTTCGGCGGCTGGCTGGCAAGCATCGAGGGTACCCCCAATGCTCCCTATGTCGGGGCGCTGGTATATGGAACGCTGTTCTACGCGGTGTTCATGGCCATGAACATCATCCATAACCTGAAAAACAAAACGAAATTCTCGGCGCTGGAAATCAGCCTGCTGCTCAGCAACACCTTCTTTTACTTCGGGGCCGGCATGGTCATCCTGAGCCAGCTCGGGCAGGGCGCCTACCAGGGCCTGTTCACGGTAGCGCTCGGGGTACTGAACTTCGCCCTGGCGGCCGTACTGTACCGCCGGGAGGCCGTCGACCGGACGCTGATCTACCTGCTCATCGGGCTGGTCATTACTTTCGTCAGCCTGGCCGTACCGGTTCAGCTCGACGGCAACTTCATCACCATGTTCTGGGCGCTGGAGGCCGTGCTGCTGCTGTGGCTGGCGCAGAAGTCGGGCCTGCGGCTGGTGTCGTCGGCCTCGGTGGTGGTGCTGGGCCTGATGCTGATCAGCCTGTTCATGGACTGGGCCGATCTGTACAGCACGACGTCCGTGCCGCCCCTGTCCCTGCTGCTGAACGAAGCCTTCATCACCAGCCTGCTCGCCATCGCCGGGCTGGTCGGGACGCGCCGGCTCCTGACCCGGCAGGAAACGCCCATTTCGTTCTGGCTGGGGCAGCTCGACCCCGTTGTCTACCGCCGGATTCTCGGTTTCCTGACGGGCGCGGTCATCTACCTGGCCGGCGCGCTGGAACTGGACTACCAACTCGTCAACGCCTACGGCTTCGGCCCCAACCGCACCATCCTGACGGGCTGTTATAACCTGGCCTTCGTCGTCGGCCTGATGCTGTCGGCCCGGCGCAGTCCGAGTCCGACGCAGTTCCGGAATGCCGCTGCGCTGGGCATTGTCGCCATCTTGCTTTACATTCTGAACTTCAGTCCGGAGGTGATGCGTCTGCTGAGTGACTATTACCTGAATACCGAACCCAGCCTGATCGGCTTTCCGGTTCACTACCTGAGCCTGCTGCTCGTGGCCGGGATTCTGGTGCTGATCGTCCGGAACCGCGAGCGGCTCGGTACCCTGCCGCCCTTCGTTCGGCGGGCCTGGCCGTGGTTCCTCGGGTTTACCGTGGTGTATATCGCCAGTTCGGAGCTATTCCAGCATCTTATTTACCTGAATTTCTCCGGCACGCGGACGCCGGGCGTCGCGCTGAGTCCGGTCCGGCAGGCAGCGGCCTACGACCAGTTCGACGCCCTGCTGACCCAGACCAACAAGGTCGGCCTGCCGATCCTGTGGGGCCTGTGTGCGTTCCTGTTCATGTGGGTGGGCCTGAACCGTCGTAACCGCGACCTGCGCATCCTCTCCCTGAGTTTGTTTGCGCTCACCCTCGCCAAGCTCTTTCTGTATGATATTCAGGGTATTTCGGAGGGCGGCAAAATTGCGGCATTCATCTCCCTCGGGGTCATTCTGCTGATCATTTCGTTCATGTACCAGAAAATCAAGAAATTGCTTCTGGCCGACACTCCGAACCAACCGCTGGCCTGATCGATGCATAAGCTTACTGGACTTTTGTGGATTCTGCTGCTGCCCGGGATGCAGGCTCCGGCGCAAACGTTCCGGTACCGGGCGCAGGTACCCTCCCCTCAAAAAACCGGCTACCACCGGATTCTGCTGCCGCCCGGCGTCGTGGGCCGACTGAACGACGGCCTCACCGACCTCCGTCTGTTCGACGGAAACCGGCACGAAATTCCGTATCTGATCACCCGAGAACGGCCGCTCCGGCAGACCCGGTTTCAGGAGTTTCGGACGGTCAGCCACGTCATCACCCCCCGGGTTGCGACGACGCTGGTGCTGCAGCCACCCGCCAAAAGCCGCATCAGTTCGCTCGGGCTGGTCATCAAGAATGCCAACGTGCGGAAGCGGGCGCGGCTGAGCGGCAGCAACGACGCCCGGACCTGGTACGGCATCGAGGACGAATACCTGATCGAGCCGGTCACCAATCCCGACTCGACCTCCGAACTCCGGCTGATCGACTTTCCGCTCAGCGACTATGCCTATTACCGGCTGGAAATCAACGACTCCCTGTCGGCGCCCCTGAACATCCTGAAAGCCGGCTTCTATGCGAGTACGCCCTCCCCGACCGGCTACACGGCGATTCCGGTTGCTTCCGTAACCCGGAAGGACAGCCTTCGGCAGAGCTTTGTCCGCATCGGCCTGCAGGATGAAGGCCGGGTGGACAAACTGACGCTGCGCGTGCAGGCGCCGGCGCAATACCGGCGCCGGGCCTCGCTGGTCCGGGAACACACCCGGAAAGGACGGCGCGGGCGGGTCGAAACCGTTACGGAAGTCCTGCGCTCGTTTGAACTGAACTCGTCCGCCGGGCCGGTGCATACGGTTTTTCTGAACGGGCCGGCCGGGAAGGAACTGCACCTGATCATCGAAAATCTCGACAGCCCTCCGCTCGAACTCGGTCCGGTGGAAGCGTTTCAGGCCACCACTTACCTGACCGCCGAACTGAAGCCGGGCGCAGCTTATGAACTCCGGT
This sequence comes from Larkinella soli, assembly GCF_003703975.1. Taxonomy (GTDB): domain Bacteria; phylum Bacteroidota; class Bacteroidia; order Cytophagales; family Spirosomataceae; genus Larkinella; species Larkinella soli. The sequence continues at coordinate 120,298 of NZ_QTJY01000005.1, forward strand.
TTTCCGACCCGAACGCGGGAGCGCCGGCCTACGACCTGGTCTACTTCAAAGACAAAATCCCTGCCGACGCTCCCCTGCTCCGGGTGGGCCGCATCGAAACCATTCAGCCGGGCGAACCGGCCTCCGCCGGGCCGTTCCTTACGAGTCCGGTGCTGATCTGGGGCGCCATCGGGCTGGTGCTCGTGCTGCTGACCTTTCTCTCCCACCGGATGCTGTCGGACATGAAAAGCCGGTGAACCACCCCCCAACCCCCTCCTTACCAAGGAGGGGGTGGTTTCACTTTACCCATTCGCTACGAAGGGCGCTTTGCGGAAATACCGGGTGTCGAAAAGTTGCTCCGACACGAAAGCCGCCAGGTCCGATGCGCCGGTTTTACCGCCGGGCGGGCTGTCGAGCCGGGCCTGTAACGCTCCGGCAACCGGCGAAGGCGAAAGGAATGCAATCCGGACCAGCGTCCAGTCGGCTTCGCTTTCCGAGAGAAGCCGGTATTCCTGCTGTTTATCGGCAATGACGCCGGGAAAAAGCAGCCGCATCAGGGCCGACTGAAACCGGTAGCCGAAGCGTTTCCGGTCGCCGGGTACCGCGATGGTCAGGCCGGTGATGACGATGTATCGCCGGATGCCCAGCCGCTTCATTTCGGCCAGAACGCGGGCGGTGGCTGCACTCAGGATCGGCTCCTTTTCGCCCCTGGGCCGGCCGAGGGCGCTGACCACGGCCGAGCATCCCGCCAGCAGGGCGGGCAGGGCTTCCGGGTCGCGGAGGTCGCCCCGGATCACCTCCAGCCGGTCGTCTTTCAGTGGAAAGGCTTCCGGTCGGCGCAGGAGTAACCGCAGCCGGTAGCCGTCCTTCAGCAGTTGTCGAACAACGGCGCTCCCGGCTTTGCCGGAACCACCGATGACGGCGATTTTCAAGTCATTTTGATTTATTTTCATGCGATTGAAATGCAAATGCCGGGTCCGTTCCGTGAGAAGCGGCATAAGACGCCCTGCCGAACCCGGATGACTGGTTGGAAAATCAGGAAATAAGGAAGAAGTAAACGGACAGGCACGAGAAAACGTACCTGCCTTAAGCCACTACGCTAAGGCCGGGAACAGGGAGTCGATAGGAAGGGGAAAGCAGTTTCAATCGCTGCGAAGATAGCATTTGGAACCCGGACGCCAAACGAACCCGAAAGAAAATCGGTTAAGGGGATGAATCCGTCCCGGTCTATTGCCTGTGAAAAACGTTGTACCCCCTCTTATTCCCCCGCCGTCGCGTCTGTCCGGCTTCCGTTCCCTGGCCGCCCGGGCCGGTCTGGACTGGTTTCTGCTGGCCCTGCTGGCGATGATCGGGCTGGCTTACCTCTGGCCGAAGCCGGGCATTCAGGAGGGGCCGTTTTCTCTGTCGAGTCTGGCCGGTTATGGCGTGTCGCTCATTTTTTTCTTCTACGGACTTCGGCTGAGCCTGGAAAAACTGCGCGTCGGGCTGAGCAACTGGCGGCTTCACCTGACCGTTCACCTGACCACCTTCGTGCTGTTTCCGCTGCTAATTCTGGCGGCCCGGAGCCTGTTTGCCGATGATCCGGCCGACCCCCTGTGGCTGGGCGCGTTCTACATGGCCGCCCTGCCCTCGACGGTTTCCTCCTCGGTGGTGATGGTGTCGATTGCAGGCGGCAATCTGCCCGCAGCCATCTTCAACGCCAGCATTTCCAGCCTGATCGGGGTGTTTCTGACACCGGTCTGGATGGGGCTGGTGCTGGCGGCCGGCTCGGGCGACTACGATCTCGGCAGCATCATCGGCAAGCTGGCCCTGCAGGTGATCGCCCCGGTCATTCTCGGGATGCTGCTCAACCGCTGGGGAGGGGCCTTCGCCGAGCGGCACAAAAAAGCGCTGCGGTATTTTGACCAGACCGTCATTCTGCTGATCGTCTACACCTCCTTCTGCGAATCGTTTTCGCGACGTATGTTCCAGAACCTGTCGCTGGAAGATTTTCTGGTGCTGAGCGCCTGCATGCTCGGCCTGTTTTTCCTTGTTTTCGGGATGGTCCTCCTGATCAGCCGGCTTATGGGCTTCAGCCGGGAAGATCGGATTACGGCTCTTTTCTGCGGCTCCAAGAAATCGCTGGTGCAGGGCAGCGTCATGGTCAACGTGCTGTTTCCGGGCACCATCGCCGGGATTGCCCTGCTGCCCATCATGATCTACCACGGACTCCAGTTGATTGCGGCCAGCATCCTGGCCCAGGCAATGGCGCGGGCCGCCCCCCAGCCCCCTAAAGGGGGAGTCTGATCCGGCGGAGCTAAGCTCCCCCTTTAGAGGTTGTTTGGGGAAGCGGTTTGTCATCCCGCCGACCCCCTCCGGCCCCCTCCTAAAACAGGAGGGGGAGAGGGCGCTGCCCTTTTTCAGTCCTGCAGAGCCACCCCCTCCTGTTTTAGGAGGGGGCCGGGGGGTGGTCAAAAAAAATGGTGAAGCGAAGTCGCTTCACCATTCCGGTCGTGGTAGTAAGTTGTATGTACTCGATTCTCAGATTTTCTCAGCCCCGGCGACCGTAGTAGCCTCCGCCCCGGCGGGATTGGTAATAGGCAAACAGGCGGTCGCGCTGGAAGGGAGTCAGGACGGACATCATTTCGTCGCGTTTCTGCCGCAGCGTGCGCTGGTAGGCGTAGGGCGAGCGGCTCCGCATGGCGTTCAGTTCCCGGTAGTCGTAGCGGTCTTCGATGCGTTTCAGGTCGCGCTCCTGCCGGCGGGTCAGTCCGACGATGGCATCCAGACGGTCGATGCGCAGGTCTTCCTGATAGTCGTCGTAGCGCTCGTTCTGGCGGGGATTGCCGTAGCGGGAGTCGTCGTAGCGCCGGTCATCGTAGCGGGGATTATCGTAGCGCGGGTCGCCCTGCGGGTTACGGTCGCGGTCGTAGGGGCGCTGGGCCATGACACCGCCGGTGGTCAGTAAGGCTAAGGTTACGAGGGCAATGATCGTCTTTTTCATGGTTGGTTGTTGTTTTTTCGTTGTTTTTCTGCGCTAACTGACTCTTAGAGGAGCCTGCCCCTTCTTCGTTTAATCCCTCCGAAAATATTTTCGATAAAAAGCCCAACTTTATCTGGGAACGAGTCAATTCCTGCACTTATTCCCTCCTGATGGCCTGATTTGCCGCTTTGCGGGCAAGCCATTCCCTCGGTTCGACCCGTCGGCGACAACATTCGGAGGTACGAAAAGTTGAATAGATTGGCTACAAACGATCGAACTATGAATACATCCGGAAAAAGCAGTGGGCCGGGTCTGCCGACCTGGTTATGGGGACTGGCGGGCGTGGGGACCCTGATGGCCGTCAATTCCATCCTGAGACAACGGCGAAAAACCGACTTTCGGGGGAAAACCGTAGTGATCACGGGCGGATCGCGGGGTCTGGGGCTGGTGATGGCCCGCCAGTTCGCGCAGGAAGGCGCCCGCATCGCCATCTGCGCCCGCAGCGAGCCGGAACTCGAACGCGCCAAGGCTGATCTGGAAGTGTTCAATGTGGAGGTCAATACGTACGTCTGTGACCTGAGGCAGCCCGTCGATATCCGGCGGTTCATTCAGGCCGTGCAGCAGGATATGGGCGACATCGACGTGCTGGTCAACAATGCCGGCATCATTATGGTGTCACCGATCGAACACTTCACCGAAACGGATTTCAGGGAGGCCCTGGAAACTAATTTCTGGGCCGCTTACCATACGACTGAGGCCGTGCTGCCCCAGATGCGCCGGAACCGCTCCGGACGCATCATCAACGTCTCCTCATTCGGCGGCCGGGTGCCGTTTCCGCACCTGCTGCCTTACATCACGGGCAAATTCGCCATCGTCGGCTATTCGGAGGGGCTGCGGGGCGAGTTGTTGAAGGACGGCATTTATGTGACGACGGCCTGCCCGGGGCTGATCCGGACGGGCAGCCCCCGCAACGCCATCTTCAAGGGACAGAACGAGAAGGAATACGCCTGGTTCAAGATCGGCGATTCGCTGCCGGGCCTGTCGCTGAGTGCGGAGGAAACCGCCCGCCAGATCATCGACGCCTGCCGATACGGGGAGGCCGTCCGGATCACGACGGTTCCGGCTAAAGTCATCACGGCCCTCCACGGCTTGTTTCCGAGCCTGACCGGCGAGGTGCTGGCCGTCATCAACAACCTGCTGCCCGAACCTGGCGGCATCGGCGAGCAGCGGGCGCAGGGCAAAGACAGTGAGACGGACCTCTCCTATTCGTTCCTGGCCGGCCCGACCGACGAAGCCGCCGACCGCAACAACCAGCTCGGCCCGAAATAAATCTCAGTCGACGAAAAAGATGTAGTACTGAGTCAGAAGAACGGCGATTCCTCCGAGCAGCATGCAGATGGCGTAGATGCGGTAAACCTGCGCGGTGGTGTCCCGGCCATTGGGCATGACGGCAATTTTCTCCGGGTTATTTGGGTCGTACCGGATCTGTAAGGTCTGCCCCACCGCCACTTTTTTGGGTTGCAGCAGCAGGTCCGGCTTAGCTTCATAGGCTTTGCGGTTGACGGTGTACTGCATGATGGGTGCAACCATATAGCCGTTGTTGGTTTCGACGCTGGACAGGGCGATCACTTCGCCGTGCGTAATCTGGGCGGTTTCCATGAACCGGCGGTGCCGACGGAGTCTGGACCAGAAATACCAGGCCAGCCCGAAAGGGCAAATAATAACGACACAAAGCAGAACAATCAGAAAAATTTCCATGAGGTAGCAGGGCTGGTGAATGACGGAAGCAAAGTTCGGTCATTCACCGGCCCCTGTAAATCCGCAGGAACCTGTATTTCGCCTACGGGAAAACCTGTATTTTCAGCCGCAGAGTTGTTAACTTGCTGTTTCAAAATCGCTCCTGACCCAACCCATGAAAAAAATAGCCCGGTGGCCGGCGCTGTCCCTGATCCTGATCTCTCTCGCCGTCGGTTCGGCCTTTAGCCAGACGGCCCCCGCCCGGCGCGGTACCGTCGAACGCATCAAAGTTCACGGGAAAGCCCTTGAAGGCAATCTGGAAGGGGATTCTCCCGACCGCGACGTGTCGGTTTATCTGCCGCCGAGCTACAAAACCGACTCGAAACGGCGGTATCCGGTGGTGTATTTCCTGCACGGTTTTACGGACAGCGACGATAAATGGTACGGCTTCACCAAACACTGGATCAACCTGCCCGAAGTCGTCGATCAGGCTCTCGCCGACCCGAACCTGCGCGAGATGATCCTCGTGACGCCCAACGCCTTCACCCGGTATCAGGGCAGTATGTATTCGAACTCCGTGACGACGGGCAACTGGGAAGAATACGTGGCGAAGGAACTGGTGGGGTATATCGACAGCCACTACCGCACGCTGGCCCGGCCCGAAAGCCGCGGGCTGGCGGGCCACTCGATGGGCGGCTACGGCTCGATGCGCATCGGCCAGAAATACCCCGACATCTTTTCGAGCGTCTACCTGCTCAGCCCCTGCTGCCTGACGCCGAACATGAACGCCCCCCAGAACCCGGCTGCGATGGCCAAACTGGAGGCCGTCAAAACCCCGGAAGACATCGAGAAGGCCGATTTTATGACCAAGGCGGCTTTTGCCTCGGCCGCGGCCTGGTCGCCCAACCCCTCCAACGGGCCGTTTTTCCTGGACCTGCCGGTGAAGGACGGACAACCGCAACCGATGGTAACGGCCAAATGGGCCGCCAACGCCCCGCTGGCTGCCATCGACCAGAACATCGGCAACCTCCGAAAACTGCACGCCATCGCCTTCGACGCCGGTGACAGGGACGCCGGCATTGCCGCCAGCATCAAAGTCCTGGACCGGGTGCTGAACGAATACCGGGTGCAGCACACCTACGAAGAATACGAGGGCGACCACATCAACCGGATTGCCGACCGCATCAGCCGGAAAATGCTCCAGTTCTTTACGCAGCACCTCGCGGCCGAGCCGAAACGAAAGTGAATCCAGTGATCAGAAGAACGATTTCATCAACTAATCCATGAGATTTTCCTTATTTTCCCTTGCGTCCTTTGCGCTTATGACCGCCTTTACGCCGGCCGACGCTCCGACCGACTCCGAGAATCCCTTCTTCAAGCCCTATGACACGCCCTTCGGGGTTCCGGCTTTCGACAAAATCCGGCCCGCGCATTTCGAACCGGCTTTCGAGGAAGGCATGAAGCAGCAGACCGCCGAGATCAGGGCCATCACGAGCCTGAAACAGGCGCCGACCTTTGCCAATACCATCGAGAGCCTCGAAGCCGGCGGGGACCTGCTCAGCCGGGTCAGCACGGTGTTCTTCAACCTCAATAACGCCCATACCAGCGAGGCCATCCAGAAAATTGCGCAGACCATCGCCCCGAAGCTCTCCCGGCAGGGCGACGACATTGCCCTGAACCCCGTGCTGTTCCAGCGGGTCAAGGCGGTTTATGATCAACGCAACAGCCTGAAGTTGAGCCCTGACCAGCAGCGGCTGCTTGAAAAGACCTACAAGGGCTTCGTGCGCGGAGGGGCCGCCCTCCCGGCCGAAAAGCAGGAACGGCTGCGGAAAATCAACGAGGAACTGTCGGTGCTGACGCTGAAATTCGGGCAGAACGTGCTGGCGGAAAACAACACCTACGCCCTCATCGTCGAGCGGCAGGAGGACCTAAGCGGCCTGCCGGCTTCGCTCGTGAATGCGGCCGCCGAAGAAGCTAAAAAACGCAACCAGCCCGGTAAATGGGCCTTCACGCTCCAGAATCCGAGCATCATGCCGTTCCTTCAGTATGCCGACAACCGGGCGCTGCGCGAACAGCTTCTGAAAGCCTATCTCGAACGGGGCAACCACAACGACGAGCGTGACAACAAGGCCATCATGCAGAAGATGGTCGAACTGCGGGCGGAAAAAGCGCAGCTGCTGGGCTACGAAAACCACGCGGCCTACGTGCTGGAGGAAAGCATGGCCAAAACGCCCGCCAAAGTCAGTGAACTACTGAATCAGCTCTGGGCCGCCACCGTGCCCGTCACCAGGCAGGAAGCCGCCGAATTGCAGGCCCTGATGGATAAGGAAGGCAAAAATCAGAAGCTGGAAAGCTGGGACTGGCGCTATTACGCCGAAAAACTTCGGAAGCAGAAATTCGACCTCGACGAGCAGCAGCTTCGGCCTTACTTCTCGCTGGAAGGTGTGCGGGACGGTATTTTCATGCTGACCAACCGGCTTTACGGCCTCCGCTTCGAACGCCGGACCGACCTGCCGGTATACCAGGAGGACGTGGTGGCCTACGAGGTGAAGGAAGCCGACGGGAAACATCTGGGCATCATTTACATGGACTTTCATCCGAGGGCCAGCAAACGCGGGGGCGCCTGGATGACCAGCTACCGCCGGCAGGAGGTGAAAAACGGCCGGAAGATCACCCCGGTGGTGTCCATCGTCTGCAACTTCTCCCGGCCCTCCGGCGACACGCCCGCCCTGCTCACGCTGGACGAAACCCGCACCTTCTTCCACGAGTTCGGCCACGCGCTGCATGGGCTGCTGTCCAACGTGCATTACGCCAGCCAGTCGGGCACGGCCGTCCCGAGGGATTTTGTCGAGCTGCCTTCGCAGATCATGGAGAACTGGGCCGTGGAGGGCCGGATGCTGAAACTGTTTGCGAAGCATTACCAGACCGGTGAACCCATTCCCGACGCGCTCGTCGACAAAATCAACAAAAGCCAGCTGTTCAACCAGGGCTTTGAAACGACCGAATACCTGGCCGCGTCCCTCCTCGACCTCGACTACCATACGCTGAAACCCGGCCGGACCCCGACCGACGTGACGGCGTTCGAGAAACAGTCGATGGAGAAGATCGGCCTGATCCCGCAGATTCCGCCGAGATACCGGAGTACTTACTTCCAGCATATCTTCTCGGGCGGTTATTCGGCGGGCTATTACAGCTACATCTGGTCGGCGGTGCTGGACGCGGATGCGTTCGAGGTGTTCAAACAGAAAGGACTTTTCGATCCGGCGTCGGCCCAGTCGTTCCGGAAGAATATTCTGGAGCGGGGCGGCACCGAAGAGCCCATGAAACTATATCTGAATTTTCGGGGCGCCGAACCCGACATCAAGCCGCTCCTGCGCCGTCGCGGGCTGCTGAAAGCCCTGTAACCGGGGCCGGAAACCGGACGGCTTTTCCCTGTAATATCATAAACCCAAAACCTTAATCATGACGAAATTCCTTCCGGGTTTTCTGCTGCTGTTCGGGCTTCTGGCCGGCCGGGCCGACGACGTTCCGCAGGCCGACCTTTCCAACGGTTCCGTTAAGGCCAAACTCTATCTGCCCGACCCCAAAGCCGGTTATTACCGGGGCGTTCGCTTCGACTGGTCGGGCGTGATCGCCGGCCTCGAATACAAGGGGCACACCTATTTCGGCCCCTGGTTCGACCGCTACGACCCGTATCTGCACGACGCCATCAGCGGCCCCGTGGAGGAGTTTTCGGCCCTCGGCTTCGATACCGCCAAACCCGGCGAACCGTTCGTCAAGATCGGGGTCGGCAGCCTCCGGAAGACGGAGGACACCAAATACCAGTTCGTGACGCCTTACCAGCTGATCGACGGCGGAGCGTGGTCGGTGGACAAAAAGAAGGATCAGGTCCGGTTTACCCACAGGCTGAACGACGCGGCCGGGTATTCCTATGAATACGAAAAAACGGTGAAACTGACGAAGGACAAGCCGGAAATGGTGCTGGAACACCGCCTGAAGAATACCGGGAAGCAGCGCATCGAAACGGCCGTCTACAACCATAATTTCCTGGTGATCGACCAACAGCCCGCGGGCCCGGACTTCCGGGTGCAGTTTCCGTTTACGGTGAAGGCGATGGACGACCTGAAAGGCATGGCCGAGGTGCGCGGCAACGAACTGACCTATACCCGGCCGCTCCAGAACAAGGAGAGCTTTTACACCATTCTGCAGGGCTACGGCCCCGACGCGAAGGACTACGACATCCGGGTCGAAAACCGCAGGACCGGCGCGGGCGTCCGCATCCGGGGCGACCGGCCCTTCTCCAAGCTAGCCTTCTGGACCAACCCCCGCAACCTCTCACCCGAACCCTTCATCGGCATTCAGCTCGAACCGGGCCAGGAATTTACCTGGAAGCTCTCCTACGAATTTTATACGCTCAACCCCTGAGCGGGTGGACCAATGCGCCGAGTGTGGCCTCCGTGATCAGCCGATTTTCACGGAGGTCATCGTCAGCGAACCACCGACGGCCCCGTCGTAACCTCCCCTCCTGTCATGTCCCGGACCCGTTCAGGGCTGCCCGGGCCGAATATTTCACCGCGAACAACGCCCCGCACACCCACCGAAATCAGGAATGGCCGGCGGCTGCTCCGTGGCCGCGATGCGTATTCAACGCGTGAACCCGTGTGCCGGAACCTTCCGGACTGCCTTCGGCACCGGATCTCCTCTACAAGTTCCCTCATCTTTTTCCGAAAAAAGTTTTATATATAATATTCTTATATATATTTGCCGGTATTGGTTTCATAGTGATCCACCTTTCCGGCCCGTCCACATCCTATGCTTATTCATTACCTAACTCTTGCTCTGCGGAACCTCCGGCAAAACCGGGCGACCAGCGCCATCAGCATCCTGGGCCTGGCCGTGGGTCTGGCCGGCGGGCTGACCATCTTCCTGGTGGTTCATTATTTTTTCAGCTTCGACCGCTACCATCCCCACATGGACCGCTCGTTCTGGATCGTCACCGACATCCGGCAGGAGCGGGTGATGCCGACCGACGCAGCTCCCCGTCCGCTGGCCGACGTCCTGCGCCGGGAGTATCCGTTCGTCGAATCGGCCGTCCGGCTGGAAACCTTTTTCGGGCGCACGATCAGCGTCCCGGACGGTCGGGGCGGCTGGTCCGGCAAATTCGGCGAAGCCCGCAACCTCTGCTTCACCGAGCCGCAGTATTTCGACCTGTTCGGCGTGGAATGGGTGCGGGGAGACCCGAAAACCGCCCTGGCCGCGCCGAATACCATTGTCCTCAGCGAACGGTACGCGCTGAAATATTTCAATACCGCCGAGGCCCTCGGCCGGAGGCTCCGGCTCGACAACCGGACGGACCTGACCGTGACGGGCATCATGAGAAACCCGCCCGCCAACACCCAGCTTCGCTACGACGCTCTAATTTCCTACGCTACCATCCCGGTTCTGGAAGGAAAAGAGGCCCTTCAGGACTGGACCGGCCTGCAGGCGATGTGCTTCGTGCTGCTCCGGGAAGGGGCCGGCCGGCAGGAACTGAACCGGGTGCTGCCCGCCATCCGCCGGAAATACTATGCGCCGAAGGATATCGCCCATTTCGGTTTCGAGGTGCTGCCGCTGGAAGACCTGATGCATGAACGCAGCGGTACCGCCCCGCGCCCGATCCTGTACGCGCTGATCGGAGTGGGCATCCTGCTGGTGATGGCCGCCTGCATCAACTTCGTCAACCTCGCCACCGCCCGGGCGCTGAAACGGTTTCGGGAAATCGGGGTCCGGAAGGTCGTCGGCAGCACCCGCGGGCAGCTGATCGGCCAGTTTCTGCTGGAAACCGCCCTGCTGACCCTCCTGGCGGTCCTGGTCGCTCTGGCGCTGACGCAGTCGGTTCTGCCGGCGGTGAACCGGATTCTGGCGTCTCAGATCGAAATGCTCGACCCCCGGATTTCGATACTCGATCTTTTTCAGTCCAGGGCTCTGTTCTGGTTTTTGGGCCTGATCGTCGGAGTCGTCCTGCTGGCGGGGCTGTATCCGGCCCTGGTGCAGTCCGGCTTCAACCCGACGACGGCCCTGAAGGGCAAACCGACCAGCCGGCCGGGCGCCGGGCTGCTGGTCCGCAAGGGGCTGATTATCGGGCAGTTCTTTCTGGCTCAGCTATTTGTAATGGGCGTGCTGGTCATCACCGTTCAGCTTCGGCACATGCAATCGGTTGAGTGGGGGTTTCGACAGGACGCCAGGCTGGTCGTCTGGCTGCCCCGTGAAGGAGGAGTCGATCCGGACCGGCTCCGGGCCCGCTGGCTGGCGGTGAAGGGCGTGGAGCAGGTCACCTTCGGCAGCGACCTGCCGGCGACGCCCTACAACCGGCCGAGTCCGTTCAGCTTCCACACCGCCACCGAGCCGGAATCGTTCGATACGCGGGTGCGGGCGGCCGACGAGCAGTATCTTCCGGCGTTCGGCCTGCCGCTGGTGGCCGGGCGCAACTTCAGCACGGGCGACACGACGGCGCAGGAAGTGATCGTCAATGAAGCCCTTGTCAGACAACTGGGACTATCGTCGCCCGGCGCGGTGCTGGGCCGGCGGATGCGGGTGAAAGAGGCCGACCGAATCATCGTCGGTGTGGTGAAGGACTTCCGGAGCGGGGATCTCCACCAGCCCGTCCTGCCGGTAACGCTCATCCACGACCTGGCGCATTGTCAGGTGGCCGTCCTGAGCCTGCGCTCCACGGACTCCGCCACACTGAAAGCCGTCGAGCACGTCTGGGACCGGCTGCTGCCGGAGCAGGTCTACCGGGCCAAACCGGTCGATGAACTGCTTCGGAGCTTCACCGACATCGAGCGCCTGCTGGCCGGGTTCGTCCAGGTTTTCGCCCTGCTGGCCGTCGGGATGAGCTGTCTTGGGCTGTATGGGCTGGTGACGTTCCTGGCGGAAACGCGTTCGAAAGAAATCGGCGTCCGGCGGGTGCTGGGCGCGCGGACCTCGCAGCTGCTCTGGCTGTTCGGGCGGGAGTTCGGTCTGCTGCTGGGGCTGGGATTCCTGGCGGCCGTGCCGCCCGGCTGGTGGCTCATGTCGATCTGGCTGGCGCAATACGCCCACCGCATCCCGATCAGCGGCTGGATGTTTGCCGGCACCCTCGGCCTGACCCTGCTTCTGACCGGCCTGACCGTATTCCGGCAGGCCCTGAAAGCCGTCCTGACCAATCCGATTCATTATCTGAAAAACGAATAACCCTCCTCCATGAAATCGATCATCGCGCTCCTTTTGCTGCTGAGCCTCACCGCCTTTTGCAAGCCGGGCCCAAACCGTTCGGCTACGGCTCCCCCGGCCGGAAAAACGCAGATTCTCTGGGACACCCACGGCGTCCCGCACGTCTACGGCTCCAGCACCGAGGCCATGTACTACGGTTTCGGCTACGCCCAGATGAACAATCACGCCAACCTGCTGCTGCGACTGTACGGTCAGGCCCGGGGCCGGGCCGCCGAATACTGGGGGGCCGAATACCTGTTTTCGGATAAGCTCGTGGCTCTTTTCAACCTGCCTGAACGCGCCCGGAACCAATACCGGGCGCAGGACCCCGACTACCGGCCGTATCTGGACGGCTTCGTGCAGGGGCTGAACGCCTGGGCACAGGTCCACCCCGACGCCATCGGGCCGGAATTCCGGCCGGTGCTGCCCATCACCGCCGAGGACGTGCTGGCCCACGTTACCCGGGTGATTTGCCTCGAGTTTATCGGCGGAGCGGAAGCCGGGGCCGCCCGGCTCATGCCGCCGGGGTCCAACGCCTACGCCATCGCCCCTTCGAAATCGGCTTCCCGGAAAGCGATGCTGATGGCGAACCCGCACCTGCCGTGGGAGAACTTCTTCCTGTTCTTCGAAGCGCACCTCAACGCCCCCGGCTTCATGGCCTACGGGGCCTCGCTGGTGGGGCAGCCGGTGCTGAACATCGCCTTCAATAATCACCTCGGCTGGACGCACACGGTCAATACCATCGACGCGGCCGACCGCTACGTGCTGACGCTTCAGGACGACGGCTATGTGCTGGACGGCGCCAAACAGCCCTTTGAAAAGAAGCCCGTCACGCTGAAGGTGCGACAGCCCGACGGACGGCTTCAGGAGCTGACCATCACCTGCCGGTACAGCCAACACGGGCCGGTGATGGAGAGCCAGGACGGCAAAACCTACGCATTGCGGTTTGCCGGGCTGGACAATGCCTCGATGCCCGCCCAGCACCACGCGATGGCGAAAGCCGGCAGCTGGCCGGAGTTTGAAGCGGCCCTGAAACGGCTTCAGCTGCCGATGTTCAACGTAATCTATGCCGACCGGACCGGCAACATCCTTTACCTGTTCAACGGCAACGTTCCAAAACGCAGTGAAGGCGACTGGCGGTTCTGGATGGGGGCCGTCGACGGTACCTCCTCCAAATACATCTGGACCGAAACCCTGCCTTACAAAGACTTGCCGGCGGTGTTCAACCCGCCTACCGGTTTCGTGCAGAACGCCAACGACGCCCCCTGGAGCAGTACTTATCCGGCCGTGCTGGACCCGAAGGCGTATGCGCCCTACGTGTCGCCGGTCGGGATGCCGCTGCGGCTGCGGCCCCAGCGCGCCATCCATCTTGTCAAAGACGATGCGTCGATTACCTTCGAGGAGTTGGCCGGCTACAAGCTGAATACCGGCATGGAAGCCGCCGACCGCCTGCTCGACGATCTGCTGGCCGCCGTCGAACAACACCCGGACAGCACCGCCCGGCAGGCGGCCGCGATTCTGAAAAACTGGGATAAGGCCACCAACGCCGACAGCCGGGGCGCCGTGCTGTTCGCCCACTGGCTGGACCAGTTCCACCCCGGCATGGCCGCGGTTCCGTGGGACCCACAGCGGCCCGTCGATACGCCCGACGGCATCCGGAACCCGAAACAGGCGGTGGAACTGCTGGTGAAAGCCGCCGGACAGGTGCGGCAGAAATACGGTAGGCTGGACGTGGCCTGGGGCGAAGTGAACCGGTTCGGGCCGGAAGGGAAGGATTTTCCGGCCAACGGCGGCTCGGAGCAGTACGGTATTTTCCGCACCATCTATTTTGCCCCGGACCCCCGCAACCCGAAGGTGAACCGGGCCGTGGCCGGCGATACCTACGTGGCCGTGACGGAATTCGGCGACAAGGTACGGGCGATGGTGGCGCTCAGCTACGGCAACGCATCACAGCCCGGCCACAAACACGCCGGGGACCAGTGGAAGCTGCTGTCGGAGAAGAAACTCCGCCCCGCCCTCCTGGAAAAACCCGACATCCTGAAACACCTCGAAAAGCAGGAAGACCTATAAAAATTTCTATATTTGCCAAAAAGACCTATGCATCCTGCTCAACGGATAACGGCACTTCGAAATCCAGGGTCGATTTCTTTCGAGCAATACCTGGCTCGTGAAGAAAGGGCGTTGGAGAAACACGAGTTTTACAACGGAAGAACGAAAAGAATGCCCGGAGGTACGTTAGAGCATAACCTGATTGCCAGTAATTTCACATCCTTGCTAAAATCGGCCGTCCGGCCCCTATCGACGAAATATTTCGTCCTGAACAGCGACCAGAAAATTTATATCGAGACGGCCCGGACCGCCGTTTATCCGGACGCCCTGGTGATCTGCGAAAAACCAATTTTCTGGAACGACCGACGTGACCTGATCGTCAATCCGCTCGTGGTCGTCGAAATCCTTTCCCGCACCACGAGCCGCTATGACCGGGGCGACAAGTTCCTGCTTTACCAGCAACTTCCGAGTTTCCGGGAATATGTTCTGGTCGAGCAGGACCGGCCGGAAATCGAAATCTGGTTCCGCGAAGAGGAAAATCTCTGGCGAAAAACCGTTTATAACGGTTTGGAAGTCAGGGCTTATCTCCGCTCGCTGGAGATTCCGGTCCTCCTGTCCGAAGTGTATGAAAATGTATCCTGGTCGTAGTGAAACCGCGTCTCACGTCAGGTAAATACCATCTTCCTTAATGATGATCCGGCGTTCGCGGTAGAGGGCGCCGACGGCTTTTTTGAACGTCTTCTTGCTCATTTCCAACAGGTCGTAGATCTCCTCCGGATCGCTGTGGTCGGTCAGGGGGAGAAAGCCCCGGCGTTCTTTCAGGGCGGCCAGAATCCGGTCGGTACCGGCCTCCACGTTCTGATAACCCGGTTTTTGCAGGCTTACGTCCACCCGCTCGTCTTCGCGCACCTGTTTGATGTAGCCCGTCAGCCGGTCGCCGGGATAAATCTTCCGGAAAATCTCGTTGGCGTAGACCAGCCCCCGGTAGCGGTTGTTGATGATGACGTTGACGCCGAGGTCGGTGGCTTCATAGGCCAGCAAAGCAACCTCCTGGCCTTCTTCCAGGTCCGGGCGGCCGGTATCCAGAAACCGGTTGATGCGGGCCGACGCCACCAGCCGCTCGGTATCGTAATCCAGATACAGATAGACGATGTACCAGCGCCCGACCTCCATCGGCCGGGCCTGCTCGCGGTACGGCACCAGCAGGTCCTTCTCCAGCCCCCAGTCCAGAAAAGCGCCGACGCCGGTGACCGACACCACCTGCAAGCGGGCAAACTCGTTGCGCTGAATTTTGGGAATCAGCGTGGTCGCAATGAGCCGGTCCTCAGAGTCGGTATAGATGAACACGTCGATCGTGTCGTCGACGCGCAGATCGAGCGGTACGTACTTGTTCGGCAGCAGGACGTCGTTGCCTTCGTCGTCGCCGAGGAAAAACCCGACGCTGGTTTCGCGCAGGGCGGTCAGGGTGTTGATTCGTCCGATAATGATCATTACTTCTGCTTTTCCACCCAGGCGTCCATCTTCCGTTCCAGCACGTCGAGCGGCATACAGCCGTCTTTCAGGAATTCGTCGTGGAAGGCCGCCAGGCTGAATTTTTCGCCCAGCTGCTGTTCGTATTTCCGGCGCAGCTCCCGGATTTTGATGGACCCGATCTTATACGACAGCGCCTGTCCCGGGATAGCCATGTAGCGTTCGATCTCGGCCACGGCACCCTGTTCGGCAATCGGCTCGTTGTCCATCATGTATTTAATGGCCTGCTCGCGGGACATCTGTTTGGTATGCAGCCCTACGTCCACCACCAGCCGGATGGCCCGGTGGATCTCGTCGCTCAGGGCGCCCATGTACTGATAGGGGTCGGTATACAGCCCCAGTTCCCTGCCCAGCGACTCGCAGTAGAGCGCCCAGCCCTCGCCGTAGGCCCCGTACCACGCAAACCGCCGGAATTTCGGCAAACCGGTGTTTTCCTGCTGAAGCGAAATCTGGTAATGGTGGCCCGGAATAGCCTCATGCAAAAACAGCGACTCCATACCCGAGGTGATGTTGAATTTCGACGCGTCGGGAATCGGGACGTAAAAAATACCGGGCCGGCTGCCGTCCGCCGAGGGCTGGTTGTACTCCGCGCTCGCCGAAGCCTCCCGGAACTTCTCCGTCTGCCGCACCTCGAATTTCGACTTCGGCGTCTGGGTGAACATCTTCTGGAGGTTCGGCTCGATCTTCGTCAGGATGGCGTTGAATGCCGCCAGCACCTCCTTCGGCTGCTGGTAGGGATAGAATTTCCGGTCGGTTTTCAGGTAGTTGAAAAACGCGTCCAGCGAGCCCTGAAAGCCCACCTGCTGCTTCACTTTTTCCATCTCCCCGCGAATCCGGGCCACTTCCTCCAGGCCGGTCCGGTAGATTTCTTCCGGCGATTTGTCGGTCGTCGTCCAGGTCCGGACGAGGTAGTTATACAGTTCCGGCCCCTGCGGAACGGCGTCGATGCCGGAGGTCGCCCGGGCTTTCGGCAGGTATTCGGTCTTCAGGAAATCGCCCAGCTTTTTGTAGGTCGGCACGATCTCTTCCTGAATGGCCTTGCGGTACGCGGCCGTCAGGCGGTTCTTTTCCTCCGGGCTGAAGTCGTTCGGCAGGCGGCTGATCGGGCCGTAGAAGAGGCTCTGAGCCGGGTCCGTCACCACCAGCTCTTCCATCTGCGGGATCATCTTCACCACCAGACTTTTCGGCAGCACCATGCCGGCGGCCAGGCCCTTGCGGAAGTTGGCGACGGCCGTGTCGCCCCACACCCGGAAGGCCGATACCCGTTTCAGCCAGTCGTCGTAATCCTTCACGGTTTTAAACGGCTGCGCGCCCACCCCGCTCCCCAGCTGCCCGAATTGCAGCGGCAGCCCTTCGAACTGGTTGAACGGGATGTATTCCGAGTGGAATTTATATTGCTCCAGCTGAAGCTCCAGCTCCTGTTTGAGAATATCGTAGGAGATTTTGTCCTCATCCGACAGCCCGTTGCGGTCAAAGGCGTTCAGTTTCCGGAGATATTCGGTATAAAACGTTTTCGTCCGGTTCAGAAATTCCTGGGAAATGCTGTTCGGAAGCTGGTCGTTGTAGCGGGGATCGCCCTGGGTGGTGGCTTCAAGCGGGAACAGCTTCAGACGGTCTTCGAAATAGGCGTCCAGTACCTTTCCGAAATCTCTGCCGGAGCCGGCGCCGGTTTCGCCGTTCTGATTGGAATTACAGGCCATGACGACAGCGGCCAGGGCGGCCGACAAAAGCAGGTTTTTCATCATTCTCTCACAGGTAACAGGGTAAAGAAAGTGCCGGAAAACGGTATTCGGCACAAGTTTACGATAATTCGGTCAAAAACCGCAGGGCGGCTTTCGGGCTTACAATCCGGGGGCCAGCCGCTTCACGATCTGCACCACCACGACCGGCAGCAGCCCCGCCAGGGCAATCAGTTCCAGCTCGACGGTCGTCATGGGCCGGATCGCCAGCACGTCGCGCAGGAACGGCACGTAATAGGTCAGCACCAGAATGACCACGCACACCAGCAGGGCGTACCAGATGAACCGGTTGCGGGTGATCTCATTGGCAAAAAACCGCCGGACCGACGGCCGCCCCTGGGTCGAATACAGGTTGAACACGTGCAGCAACTGCGCAAAGGAAAGCGCATAAAACGTCAGGTTGTTGCCCTCGTCCTGCGTCAGGCCCAGCCGCCGGGTCCCGATGAAGTAGACGCCCAGCACCGCGGCCGTGATAACCAGGGCGTAGAATACCACCCTCCGCCAGTCGCGGGTGTCGAGCAGGGGCGTTTTGGGGTCGCGGGGCGGGTCCTTCATTAGCCCCCGGTTTTCGCGCCCGACGCCGAGCGCCAGGGCCGGAAAGACGTCC
This sequence comes from Larkinella soli, assembly GCF_003703975.1. Lineage (GTDB taxonomy): Bacteria > Bacteroidota > Bacteroidia > Cytophagales > Spirosomataceae > Larkinella > Larkinella soli. The sequence continues at coordinate 138,131 of NZ_QTJY01000005.1, forward strand.
GTGACGATGTTGATGAACAGAATCTGCAGGGGCAGCAGCGGGTTGCCCACATTCAGAAAGCCGGCAAACGTCACCACAAAAATTTCGCTGAGGTTACAGGACAGCAGGAACAGCACGAATTTGCGGATGTTCTCGAAAATGACCCGCCCCTGGGCGATGGCCACCACGATGGACGCAAACGAATCGTCTTTCAGGACCATGTCGGCGGTTTCGGCGGCCACCTGCGTCCCGCGCAGCCCCATTGCAATGCCGATGTCCGACTTCTTGAGCGCGGGCGCATCGTTGACGCCGTCGCCGGTCATGCCGACGATGTCGCCGTTCTGCTGGTAGAGGTCGATCATGTCGAGCTTCTGGGCCGGGCTGACCCGGGCGAACACCCGGCAGGCCCGCAGCCGCTCCCGTTCAGCTTCCGATAGCTGGTCGATGGGTTTCAGGTCTTTGCCGGTCAGGACGATCTCCTCGCCGGGCTCGATGAGCTTCACCTTGGAGGCAATGGTCAGGGCGGTGGCGGGGTGGTCGCCGGTCACCATAATGACCTTGATGCCGGCTTCGCGGCAGGATTGCAGCGCCGGGGTCACCTCGGTGCGGGGCGGGTCCAGGAAGCCGATGAGGCCGAGGTAGGTCAGGTCGCCGTCGGCGAAGTTATCGCCCGGCCGGGTATCGGCTTCGCGGTAGGCAAAGGCCAGCGTCCGCAGCCCGTCCGTCGCCATTTTTTCGGAAATATCGGAATAGGTTTTCCGTTCGGCTTCGTCCACCGACGTACAGCGGTCCAGCACCTCCTCGGCGGCCCCTTTGACGGCCACCAGATACCGGCCGTCGCGTTCGTGGAGCGTCGCCATGATGCGCGTGTCGGAGCTGAACGCCTTCTCGGCCCGACGAGGAAACTGCCGGATGATCTCCTCCGGGTTACGGCCCGCGCCGAGGGCAAATTTCAGCAGCGACACCTCCACCGGGTCACCTACCTCTCTGGCTTCGCCGTCCGCCAGATCGTAGTCGGCATTGTTGCAGAGAATCCCGACCTGCACCAGTTTGTCAAAGGTTTCGGATTCCAGCAGACCGGCTTCCCCGTCGACCAGCGTGAGCTTCCCGGCCGGGGCATCCACCGTGATCCCGACTTTCCCGCCGGGCAGTTGGAGCGTATCGACCTCGATGCGGTTCTGGGTCAGCGTGCCGGTTTTGTCGGTAAAGATGACGTTGGTGCCGCCGAGCGTCTCGACGGCCGACAGGCGTTTGACGATCACCTTGTTTTCGGCCAGCCGCAGCATTCCGTAAGCCAGCGCGATCGTCGCCACCACCGACATCCCTTCCGGAATGGCGGCAATGGACAGGGCCAGGGCGGTTTCGATCAGCTGCACCGGCTCCTCCTTCCGGATCAGCCCGACCACCAGAAAGAGCGCGGCCAGCCCGACCGTCACCCAGATCAGCACCTTCGCCAGGGCGTCCAGTTTGGCTTCCAGCGGAGTGGCCGAGCGTTCGGCCTCCTCGACCATCGTCGCAATTTTGCCCAGTTCGGTTTTCTGACCGATGCCCGTCACCAGGGCCCGGCCGTTGCCGGCCGTCACGGCGGTGCCTTTGAACAGCCGGTTGAGCTGGTCGCCCAGCGGGGCGTCGGGCGGGGGTATCTGCGTGTCTTTGGCAACCGGCAGGGATTCGCCCGTCAGCGCCGACTCGTCGACCTCCAGCTGGTTGACGTCGAACAGGCTGGCATCGGCCGCCACGACGTCGCCGGCTTCGACCACCAGCACGTCGCCGAGGGTGATGTCCTCCGACGAAACCTCCCGAACCCGGCCGTCGCGCAGGACGCGGGCGGGCGTGGTGTCGAGCTTCCGCAGGGCATCCATCGACTGACTGGCGTTCCATTCGAGAATGAAACCGGTGATGGCGTTGATGAGCAGCACGGCGATGATGGCAAAGCCCTCGACGGTGTCGCCCAGAAAGAAGGAAAGGACGGCCGCGGCCGCCAGAATGTACACGATGATCCCCGTAAACTGCCGCAGCAGGATGGTCGGCCAGCCTTCCCGTCTGGTTTCCTGGAGAGCGTTGGGGCCGAGCTGCTCATACCGGCGCCGGGCTTCGTCGGCGGAAAGGCCGCTGCGGGGGTCGGTTTGCAGGTCCTGCACCAGTTGTTCAATGGAAAGGCGGTGCGGGGTGTCGGGCGTGTTGAGGATGGTTGGATGCGGCATGGCAGGCCGGTTGACGGTTGAGAAAAATTAACAAAACGTTTATAGGGGTAGAGAAAGCAAAGCGTGTCTTTCCGTTAAAAAAGTCATTCTCTGTACGTTGTCGAAACGAAAGGCGACTTTTTCTATATTTACCGGATTACATTTCATTTTCCCGTATGCAACCCGCAATCCCCTCGTCCTACTCCTCCGACCTGACCCGCCCCGCCGACCGGGCCACCGACTGGCGGCTGGGAATCCCCACTTATATCTACGCGGTCGTGTTTTCGTCGCTCTGCATCGTCTGGGGACTGCTCTGGGACATTATGTGGCACATGAGCATCGGCCGCGACGGCCTGTTTGCTCCACCCCACCTGCTGATGTACGTGGGGGCCGTGGTGGCAGGGCTGTTCTCCGGCTTCAAGATTCTGCAGCTCACCTTCCGGAAAAACGACCCCGGCCGCCGGGAGTCCGTACGGTTCTGGGGCGTTTTTTACAGCTCACTGGGTGCAATGTACTGCGTTTGGGGCGCATTGGCAATGCTGACCTCCGCTCCGTTCGACGACTGGTGGCACAATACCTACGGTCTGGACGTCCAGATTCTGACCCCTCCGCACACGGTTCTGCTGCTCGGGATGATGACCGTCCAGTTCGGGGCCATGATCGGGGTACTGGCCCTCCAGAACCGGAATGCCGATGCCTCGGTGAAGGCCACCGGCGAAAACCGGCTTTTCTTCGATCGTCAGGCGCTCCGGCTGCGCGTTCTGTTCGGCATCTCGGCGGGGCTGCTGCTGGCGGTTCTCTTCACCCTGCTGGCCGAGAAGCTGGGTAACTGGCGGTCGCACCATTCGTCGTATTACATCACGGCGGCCATCGCCTTTCCGGTGTATCTGCTCGCCGTCGGACGGGCGTCGATGCTGCGGTATCCCATCACCATCATCTGCTTCATTTACCTGTTCACCATGCTGATTCCCAGCTGGATATTACCACTCTTTCCCGCAACGCCCCGGCTGGGGCCGGTCCTGAACCCGATCACCCACTACCAGGCATTCGTGTTTCCGCTGCTGCTGTTCGTGCCCGGTTTTCTGCTCGACCGGTTGCTGGAGCGCGTCAACCCGCCGGACGGAACCCGCCGGATGAACGACTGGGCACTGGCCGGCGTAGCCGCAGTGCTTTTCGTAGGCGCCCTGCTGGCGGTCCAATGGTATTTCGGGGCGTTTACGCTTCAGTCGCCCCTGGCCCGAAACTGGTTTTTTCTGGCCAATTCGTGGTCGTACAGCGACGATCCGAACTGGGCCTACCGGTATGATTTCCACCCGTCGCTGCTGGAGGCTCCGGCCGGCTTCGTCAAAGGCATCGGCATCGCGCTGGCGTGTGCCTTCGTTTCGGCCCGCATCGGCCTGCTCTGGGGCAACTGGATGAAACGCGTACAACGGTAACCCACCGAGCCTGATTATTTAAAAACATGAAACGATTCTTCCGATTTCTGCTGTGGGCGCTGCTGCTCACCGGCGGCACATTCTCTTTCGCCCACGTCGGCAGCCCCGGTGTGCTGGTGCAGAAGCAGTCCGGCAAATACCGGGTGCTGGTTAATGTAATACCGCCCGACGTCGTACCGGGCACCGCCAAAGTGACGGTGTTCGTCGAGCAGGGCAACCCGACTTCCATTCTGGCCCGGCCGGTCTTTTTCGGCTCCGGCGACGAAGGGGCGCCCACCCACGACGAACTGAAAGCCGTGGCCGACCATCGCTTCGAGGGCATCGTCTGGCTGATGGATACCGGTTCGTCGAGCATCGAACTCGAACTGAACGGCCCTGACGGAAGAACGCCTGTCGTGGTGCCGGTGGTGTCCGTGGCGACGGCCCAGCGAACCATGCCCGCCGAAACCGGCGTGGTGCTTTCCATCGTCGGGCTGCTGCTGGTCATCCTGATGGTGACCATCATCGGGTCCAGTCTGGCCGACAGTACCCTCAAACCGGGCGAGGCCGTGCCGCCCCGGTTTCGGCGCAAGCGGCTGGTCGGCATGGGCATCGGGGCCGTCCTGCTGGTGCTGCTGCTGGCCGGCGGTCGCACCTGGTGGAACAGCTGGGCCGACGATTACCGCACCCATCAGCTCTATACCCCGCTGCCGATCCGGACGGAGGTAAAAACCGAGGGGGCGCAGTCGCTGCTGAGCATTCACTTCGATACGACCGGGTTTCATGAAAACCGGCAGAAACGCCGGATGCTGAGTTTCGTCGTGCCCGACCACGGCAAGCTGATGCACGTCTTTCTGGTGCGGGCGCCGGGCCTCGACGCCTTCGCCCACCTGCACCCCGACCGGCGCGATACGACCACGTATCAGGCCCAATTACCCCCTCTGCCCGCCGGAAAATACCTGCTGTATGCCGACATCGTTTACCGCAGCGGTTTTGCCGAAACCCTGACGGACACCATCGCCCTGCCCGCTCGCCCGGCGGCCTCCGCCCCCCCGACCGACCCCGACGACAGCTGGATGGTGGCCGAGCCGATGGGCGTCAAAGCCAACGCCGTGGGCGTGCCGCACCTCGATGACGACATGGTGCTGTGCGGTATTCCGGGCGCTTCCTCGAAGCTGGCCGACGGTTCCAGTATGCTCTGGATGGATAAACCGGGGCAGGTGCTGGAAGCCGGAAAACCGTATACCCTCAAATTTGCGCTGGCCGACGCCGGGGGCAAACCGGCCCCGATCGAGCCGTATCTGGGCATGAGCGGCCACGCGGCCATCGTCCGGTCGGACGGGTCGGTGTATATCCACCTGCACCCCGTCGGGACGTATTCGATGGCGGCCGAGTCGTTCATGGTCGACCGGATCGCCGACACCACCCGGCGCTTTACGTTTCCGAACCCGGCGGCCTTCCGCGACAGCGTCGACCGCTTCGTGGCCCGGCTGAAACAGGCACCGGAAGCGGAGAAAAACCGACTGCTGGCGGCTTCAATGCCGGGCATGTCGCACGATATGAAGGTGAACAACATGGTGGAGTTCCCCTATGCCTTTCCGCGCTCCGGCCATTACCGGATCTGGGTGCAGGTCAAACGCAACGGCCGGGTGCTGACCGGGGTGTTCGATACGCAGGTGAAGGAAAGCATCCTGTGAGCTACGACTTCATTTTCTCCCGGATGGGAAGGTACTGCCGTTTCAGCCAGCGGCTGAGGCCGTCGAGGCCGGGGAAGAGCACGCGCTCGTTGACGTTGGCCTGATCGAGCTTGTCGCGAATTTCCCACTTCAGTTCGTAGGGAATGATGATTTTTCGGTAGACGTCGGGATGGTTGCGCAGCCATCCGTCCATGCCGGTGAGCGGGTTGGAGATGACCGAAAACAGAGCGAACTGGTTCACGATCCGGTCGTCGATGGAGGGCGGCTCGAAAAACAGGGCGAAGTCCTCCGCCCCGGCCAGCCCGTCGAACTCCGACAGCGAGGGAATATCCTTCAGCATTTCGACCGTAAAGACGTCGGCTCCTTCTTTTGCCAGCAGCGACCGGAGCGCTTCGGGAACCTGCTCGTGGACTTTTTTATAGTCGACGCACCAAACCGCCCCGTCGCAGTCGTATAGCAGAGGATTGTCGGTAACGAAATGCAGGGCGACGTAGGGCGAGAAGGTCCAGTCGAGCAGGCGGGTCGGCAGGCCATGGTGCTGGGCCACGGAGAGCCAGTACCAGAACGAGCCCTGGTCGACCACGTCGCGGTGGGCGTACTTCTTGAAGTTCCGAACCAGGTGCCCCTCCAGCTGGGCATGGTTGTCGGTCAGCCGCATGAGCGAAGTGGCGAGGGTAAAGTCGGCGCAGGAAAGCCCCCGGAACGCAAAGGGCGGTCGAAACCGCTGAATCTCGTCGATCCAGGCGTTCTCGTACAGACTATCCTGCAATTCATTCCAGCTACTGATTCGCGTTTCCATTCCCATGCGCCACTTTACCGTTGTTGACACAAACCCGCCTTCGGGACCGTTTGTTAGGAGGGCCGGGCTAAAATTGAAGGAACGGTCGAACCTATCGGCAATCCGATTAACTTTACGGAATGTTGACTGTATTTATGAGATTAGCGTTCATACTCGGTTTCTGCTTCCTGTCCACAGCCGTTTTTGCCCAATCCCGTAAGCCCGTACCCAAACCGGCCGCCGCCGGCGCGGGCCAGAAGGTGTATGAACAATACTGCCTGACGTGCCACCAGGCCGACGGTTCGGGCGTACCGAACCTGAACCCGCCCCTGCGCCAGACCGACTGGGTGCAGGGCGAGAAAGCCCGGCTGATCAACGTGGTGCTGAAGGGGCTGCAGGAACCGATCGAGATCAACGGAGAAACGTATGACAACGTCATGCCCGCCCACGACTTCCTGTCCGACAAGGAGATCGCCGACGTGCTGACCTATGTGCGCAGTAATTTCGGCAACAAGGCCGAGGCCGTAACGGCCGACGAGGTGAAGAAGGTACGGGCGGCCAAATAATACCGGGATCGCCGTGGCGGGCCGGCAACCAAACCCTTGCTGATGATGAAGAAGGTAATTCTCTCTGCCCTGCTGGCCCTCGGGCCGGTCGCTGCCGCAACGGCCCAGAAGACGTCGCCGGTCGGCCTTCAGTTGTACAGTTTCCGTCAGGAATTCCCGAAGGACGTGGCCGGAACGATGGCCCGGGTGAAGGAGATGGGCTTCCGGGAAGTGGAACTGGCCGGAACCTACGGCCTGTCCCTGACCGACTTCCGCAAACTGCTGGATAAAAACGGCCTGAAAGCCGTCAGCACCGGGGCTTCCTTCGAGGACCTGGAAAAAAACGTACCGAAAATTCTGGAGGAAGCCCGGGCCTTCGGCGTGAAATACGTCATGTGCGCCTGGATACCGCACCAGGGGGACCGGTTTACCATCAACGACGCCCAGCGGGCCGTCGACGCTTTCAATACCGCCGGCAAATTACTGAGAGACAACGGCTTTTCGTTCTGTTACCACATCCACGGCTATGAATTCCAACCGTACCGGAACGGGACTTTCTTCGACTACATGATCGAGAACCTCGACCCGAAATATGTCAACTTCGAGATGGACGTGTTCTGGGTCAGACACCCCGGCCAGGACCCGGTCGCCCTGCTGAAGAAATATCCGAACCGGTTTCCGCTGATGCACCTGAAAGACCGCAGGCCCGGCACCCCGGGCAACGATACCGGCCATGTGGACGTGGAGTCGAACGTGACGCTGGGCCAGGGTGATCTCGGCATTGCCGAAATCATGAAACAGGCCCGAAAATCGGGGGTGAAGCACTATTTCATCGAAGACGAATCCTCGCGGGCGATGCAGCAGGTGCCGGAGAGCGTCGCCTTTCTCCGGACCGCCCTGTAGCGGTTGGCCGGGTTCGCTATTTCCAGTCGGGCCGGACCAGGAGCAGCATCCCCACGAACAGACCGTAGGTCAGCAGCGGCAGGGCCAGCATCCAGAGCACCATGACGCCCAGTTCGGGCTGCCCGTTGTTTTTCAGAAACATTGCCAGCCCGACGTCGCCGGTGCTGAGCAGCGTGGCCGACAGCAGGCTGCCGATGGAATCCGTCTTCCGCCGGAACCTCCGGTCGGACAGCATCTCGTAGACTGCATATAGAATGGCTGCTCCGTTGATGGCCGCCCCTGTCAGAAAAAACCAGTTCATCTCCCTTCGTAGTTGTGTTTACCGGAACGGTACAAAACTAAACCGGGCTGGGGCCGCAAGCCAGCCGGAATCAATACCGGGTTCGGATGGCTTGACAACAGGTCGGAAATGGCGGCCGTTCGACGGCGGCCGTCGAACGGCGAACGACGCCCGGCGGTTCAGAAACGGCTCATTTCCTTTTTGATCTGAGTCGGGGTGGCATTGGTCCAGGTTTTCAGGGCTTTGCGGAACGAGCTGGACTCAGTATAGCCCAGCACGTCGGCGATGGCCTGCACCTTGGCGTCGGTGTTCCGGATCATCCGGACGGCCAGTTCCTTTTTCAGTTGGCTGCACACCGCCCGGTAGCTACTGCCTTCTCCGGCCAGCCGGCGCTGGAACGACCGCAGGCTCAGGTTCATGTGCAGGGCGATCACCTCCACGGGCGGCACCTGCCCTTTAAAGTCCTGCATCAGCACGGACTGCACCTGGTCGGAGAACCGCATCGAACGCAGCACCTCCTTTTTCTTCTCGGCCAGCAGGTGGTTCAGCAGCGCATAAACCGAACGGTCGTAGTTGAGCAGGGGCGCTTCAAAGTCTTCCCGCCGGAACAGAAGCCGGTCGGTCGGGCAATTGAAGTGGAGCGGGCACTTAAAAATGCGTCGGTATTCGTCGGGGGAGCCGTTTTCGGGGTAGCTGAACTCGGCCCGCAGGGGTACGAGCTTCCGGCCGGTCAGCAGCCGGGCGATGCTGACGGAACTGGACATGGCCATTTCGACGGCGTGCCGGGCCGTCACCGGCGAGACGTTTTGCCACAACGGATCGACGCCGTAACTGTAGGCATACCCATCCCCCACCCGCTCCAGGTCGTAGGAAACCCATCCCGACAGCATCCGCTGGTGTTCACGCATCGCCAGAACCGCTTCCTTCATGGTCGGGCAGCTCTGGATCAGGTGACCGACCATGCCCAGCACGCCGGGCGTGTTCTGCTCGCCCAGATGCAGGCCGGCCACCTCGTCGCCGGTGGTCCGCAGGATTTCCTCCCACAACCGGGTAATCGGCTCGACGCCCGGAATCCGGCGCTCGGTGTCCGACAGGTCTTCGGGCCGCAGGCCCACGCCGTCACAGAGCCGCTGGAGGTCGGCGCCCCGGGCCGCAGCGTTGTAGATGATGTTGCGTATAATGTAAACCGTGGTGTACATCCGCTGGCTAAAATGGCATGAATTACCCCCTCTTTGGCGCAAATTACGACATCCGCGGCCGAATGGAAGGGCTTTCTTTGTGCTGATTATTAACCGGTAAGGGGGTCTTACCGTAAACAACAAATGCAAGATGAAAAAACGACTGAAAACGGCAGGCGTCCTGGTGGGGGCGGTCCTGCTTCTGGCGCTCGCCTACTACGCAAAAGCCTACCTCAGCACCGAAGCCCGGCGCCAGAAAGTGTATGCGGTCACCGCCGAACCGCTCCGGATCGAAGCCGACTCCGCCCTGCTGGCGACCGGAAAACGGCTCGTGACCGTGAAAGCCTGCGCCGATTGCCACGGCAGGGACCTCAGCGGCAAAGTGCTGCTGGACGACCCCCTCATGGGGCGGCTCGTGGCCCGCAACCTGACGAAGGGCAAAGGCGGCCTCCCGGCCGATTTCGACACGGAAGACTGGGTGATGGCCCTGCGGCACGGCCTGGGAAAAGACCGCAAGTCCCTGCTTTACATGCCCGCCCAGAACTTCAGCCGGCTCAGCGAAGCCGATCTGAAAGCCATCATCGCCTACTGCGCGCAGGTGCCGGCCGTCGACCGGGAACTGCCCGAAAGCCGCCTGGGACCGATTGGCCGGATCATGACCGACCTCGACAAAGTGCCGCTGTTTCCGGCCGAACTGGTGGATCATCACCTGCCCCTGAACCGGAACCTAAAACCGGCGGTGACGGTTCAGTACGGCCAGTACGTCGCGATGGTCTGTAGCGGCTGTCATCAACCCGACCTGAAAGGTGTCGGGCCGGCCAAAGACGGCAAGCCGACTCCGCCCGACATCACCTCGACCGGCCGGGCGGGCCGCTGGACCGAGCAGCAGTTTATCCGCACCCTGCGCACCGGTATCCGGCCCGACGGCCGCAAACTGGCCCCCGGTATGCCCTGGGCCATGACGAAGGAAATGACCGATACCGAACTGAGGGCGCTGCACCTTTATCTGAAATCGGTCTGAAGGGCCTGATCCGGAGGCCCCGGGCACGGCAAAATCTTGAGCAAGCGGTCGTCGGTTGTCATGTTTTACTACCTCCCGGGTCAGCGGCAGTCTATAGTTTTGCACCGTTGATGACCAACCGAAAAGTACCACACGACAAATACGATGAAAAAGCAGAAATTCCTCTTTGCCTGTATGCCCTTCGAAGGGCATTTCAACCCGCTGACGGCCCTGGCCGTTCATCTTAAAAGCCTCGGACACGACGTCCGCTGGTATGCCGGGGCCGGCTTTGCCGACGGCCTGAACCGCCTGGGTATCCGGCACTACCCGTTCCTGAAAGCCGTGGAACTGAACCAGAAGAACCTGGAGAAGCTCCTGCCCGAACGCAGCAAACACAAGGGCAAACTGGCGAAACTGAAATTCGACATCAAACACGCCTTTCTGGCCCGGGTGCCGGAATTTGTAGCGGATCTGGACGAAATCCGGGAAGATTTTCCGTTCGATATACTCGTCAGCGACTGCGCCTTCGGGGCTTCGCCCATCGCCCGCAAACGGTATGGGGTGCTGAGCGTCGTGATCGGCGTCATGCCGCTGATGCAGACCTCCTGCGACCTCGCCCCGACCGGCCTCGGCCTGACGCCCTCCCGTCATTTTCCGGGCCGCGTAATGCAGGCCGTCCTCCGGTGGGTCAACAAAAACATCATCTTCAGGGAATCGACGGAATACGCCAACCGGATCATGGAGTCGTTCGGCCTGCCGCCCTTCGAGGTGAGCATTTTCGACGCCCTCGTGCAGGACGCCGACCTGTATCTCCAGAGCGGTACGCCCGGCTTTGAGTACCAACGCAGCGATCTGGGCCGGAACATCCGGTTCGTGGGGCCGATGCTGCCCCATCAAAACGGCGCAAAGCATCCGTTCAGACATATCGAAAAGCTGAAAAAGCACTGCAAGGTCATCCTGGCGACGCAGGGCACCGTCGAGCGCGACCCCGGCAAGATTCTGGTACCGACGCTGGAAGCCTTCCGCAACACCGAATACCTGGTGGTGGCGACGACGGGCGGTTCGCAGACGGCCGAGCTGCGGGCGCGGTTTCCGGAGCCGAACGTCATCATCGAGGATTTCATCGACTTCAATTCCATCATGCCCCATGCCGACGTCTACGTGACCAACGCGGGCTACGGCGGGGTGATGCTCAGCATCTTGAACGAACTGCCGATGGTGACGGCCGGCGTTCATGAAGGGAAGAATGAGATTGCCGCCCGGGTCGGTTATTTCAAGCTGGGCGTCAACCTGAACACCGAACGCCCGACGGCCGCCCAGATCCGCCGGAGCGTCGAGCAGGTGCTGGCCGACAAGCAATACCGGAAAAACATGGTGGCCATGAGCGAAGAATTCCGGAAATACAACGCTGGCCTGCTCTGTGAGCAATACATCGCCGAACTGGTGGAAAGCCGCCGGATGCCGCAGCCGGAGGCAGAAATCACATTCTGATTTTCAATTAACTACATACCAAAAAAAGAAACCAGATACCGTGTGGTATCTGGTTTTCTGAATTTCCCAATAACCTAACCAATTATTCCTGTTTACTTATTTTTTAGCCGTGAAGGCCAGCGAAAGCTTGTCGCCCGTGTCGGGGTCGGTGCCGGAAATGTTGAAGATGATGTTGCTGCCGTCGGCGTCCCCGATGCGGTCACCACCGGCATACAGGCCGAATACCTTACCGGATTCGCGTACTTCGATGTCCATGTCTTCGATCAGGGCGATGGTGCCTTCGCCGTCCAGTTTCAGCGTCACGTCCATGGTAGCACCGGTCGAGGTTTTCTTGATGACGGCGGTTCCGGAAGCGACGGTTTTGCCGGCTTCCACCAGCGGCAGTTTCGGCAGTTCGAGTTCATCGGCGCCCTGCACGAAATGGAATGAGCTCATTTTGTAGCTGCCGGCGACGGATGAAATAGGATCTTTCGGTTCGGGCTGCGGATCGTTTTCTTTTTTGCAGGCTGCGAACGTCAGGAGTGCGAAGAGGAAGATAAGTACCTTTTTCATTAGTGTGTTGTTTGTGTGTTCGCTGCAAACTTAGCGCATGCACCGCCCCTGAAACAACCACCGTTTACATGAATCGGCAAATTGCCGGTTTGAATCGTTATCAATAGCGTTTGAAAGTGTAAATCATTCCTCCGCTATGGATCGTACCGAACGCGAAACCGGCTCAGATCGGGCGTTACCGGTCGCTTTCGTTTGACCTCATAGTCGAAAATGATCCGGCCGAGATTGGCCAGAAACGGAAACCCGACGGTCTGGTAGTCGTATTTGTCGTCGTTGAAAATGCCGTCCTCATTGCAGTAGATCACCGCCGAAAGCAGAAACTCCACGTTCCGGTCGAAATCGACGATGTAGGCATTGTCGATCAGGTAGCCGTAGGCATCACCGACCTTGTTGAAGATCCGGATTGAAGCCGGCATCCGGCTTTTCGTATCCCCGAACATCAGAAATTTGCAGTAGCTGTCGTAATAGGAGGTATCGTAACCGGGGTGCCTGGATTCGCGCGGCAGCTGCGAAAGGTACTGATACAGAAAACCGTAGTCGTCGGGCGTAAGGTCGAACTGCTTCCGGGCGGAAACGGCCTCCGGAAACAGTACCGCCCGCAGCATCTCCTGCTGATCTTCCAGCGACAGGAAATTCTTTTCCGTAAAATCGAAAGGCCGTCGGATCAGCGAATCGCCCCGCATGAACCCGGTTCCGCGCCGGATGGGCTGCTCCGGCCGGTAACTTCTGTCACAGATCTGCATGGGTTGCTCATACAGCACCTCCTGCGTGCCGTCCGGACGACGGTTGACGAACCGGACGGGGTTGGTGCGCCGGTTCTGTTCGGCCGTGAGCGGGATGCTGAGCCGGTGGACGATCCGCAGATCGCGGTAGCCTTTTTCATACAGGCCGTCGTTGAGTTCGCACGGCCCGATAAATTCATATAGCCGGTTGAAAGCGTCGTTGTCGCTCACCATCAGGATTTTCTTGGCATACTGTGCCACCGAGGGCATCCGGTCGACGTCGCTGGTGTCGGTCCGGACGGCGGTCTGGCCCGCATAGGCCGAGTCGGTCAGCATGGGCGAGTAGCGGGTCAGGGCCTGAAGCCGGTCGTCTTTCTTCTTCAGCCGGTTGATCTTTTCGAGCGCCATCAGAACGGCGGGCAGCTTGACGGTGCTGGCGGGGTAGAAATACCGGTCTTTATCGACCCGATAGCGGAAGGTCCTGAACGAAGGGTGGTTCTGGTCGTCACGGTTGATCTGGGTATACAGGATCTGCACGTCGTACTTCGCCGGATCGGCCAGTACCCGCCCGAACAGCTCGGGGCTTTTTTTCAGCAGGTCTTCCAGCAGCCGGTCGGTATGCTGCGCGCGGACCCGGCCGGCCGCCAGGACGAGCGCCAGGAGGCACAGCCACCCGATGGTGATCTTTTCCTTACAGAAAACGCTTCTCATAGAGGCAATCGGCTAAGGTTTCGAGGTCTTCGGGTTGGTGGAGGGCACTGAGAACGATCCGTGTGTTGGGTTTGTCGGTCGGTGAAGGATAGGCGAACGAGTAAATCAGAATCCGTTTCGTTAACAGAAACGAATATAACTCATCCTGCGGTGTATAAAAGACCGGATACTCGGGAATATGCTGAAACGGCCCACGATTCCCGACGATTTCCTCAAACCGCCGGACCGTCTGCCGCAATTTCCGGAAGGCGTGCGCATACAGATCACCGGACCGCCCGAAGGCGTCCAGATAAGCCGGGGCAATGGGTGAACAGGCTCCGAAGAAAGGCGTTTCGCGGATGGCTTTCAGCACGGACGGCTCCGCAAACACCACTCCGCCGGGCAGTCCCATCGCTTTCGCCAGCGAAGCCGTCACGATGAGCCGCACATCCGGCCGGTGCGGAATCAGCGAGCCGATGCCGCTCCCCTCGGGCCCGGCAACGCCCAGACCGTGGGAGTCATCCACCAGCAGCGTAATTTCCTGATCGGCCGGCAGGTCCCGGACCCACTCGAAGGAATACCCGACCGAGCGAACCGCATCCAGCGAGTTCAGGGCAATCACCAGCTTCTCCGAATGCGCGGAGGCCACCCGTTCCGGCAGCCGGGTGGCCCATTCGTCGAATGTCGCCGTCGGCAGGGCCTCCACCGGCTGCTGCCAGAGGGCCGGGTGGGTGTGCGGGGCATACAGAAAGCGGTAGCCCTGCCCCCGCAGCCAGTTGACGACCACCTGCCCGGCCATCATGCCGGAAGACAGCGTCAGGGCCGCCGGCGCCCCGGCGAACGCGGCCAGCCGGGCTTCGGCCTCCTCATACACCCCCAGCCGGAGGTTGCCGTTGCGTGACGAGCCGAACATGGTGCCGTAGCGGCCGAGCGATTCGGCCAGCAGGGCCTGAAAAGCCGGGTTCTGGGCGATGCCGAGGTAAGACGTCCCGCTGAAGAAAAGAAACTCCCGGCCGTCGAGCAGGATGGTCCGGCCAGGCAGATGGTCGATGGTATAGAAGTCGTTCATATCAGATCAGCCGGGCTCCCGTTCCGTTCTCGTCGGCGTACAGCACTTTGCCATAATCGAAGGTCACCCCCGAAGCCGGGTCGTGAGTGATCAGCAGCGTGCCGTCCATGTCCACATAGTCGAGCAGGGGCAGCAGCTGGGCGATGGCCGAGATGCCGACGCTGCTTTCATTCATGCAGCCGACCATGACCTTCAGGCCCAGCTCACGCGCCCGGGCGATCATGCGCCGGGCCGGGGTGAGTCCTCCGCATTTGGTCAGCTTGATATTGATGCCGTGAAACCGCCCTGCACACCGCTCGACGTCGCTCTCCACGATGCAGCTTTCGTCGGCGATCACCGGCAGCGCGCTTTCGGCGTAGACGCGCTCCTGGCCCGCCCGGTCGTCGGCCTTCAGGGGCTGTTCGATGAACTCCACGCCCAGATCTTTCAGGACCACGGCGTTTTTCAGGGTCGTTTCGGCATCCCAGGCGCAGTTGGCGTCCACCCGGAATACCGCATCGGTATGCCGCCGGAGTTCGCGCACGATGGCCAGGTCGTCGGCGGTGCCGAGTTTGATCTTGTAGAGCGGCCAGGGCAGTTCGCGCAGCTTGGCAACCATCGTTTCGACGCTATCGATACCGATGGTGTAGTTGGTGAGCGGGTTCCGCGAGGGGTCGAGACCCCAGAAGCGGTACAGGGGCAGGCCTGCCCGTTTGGCCGTCAGGTCGTGGGCGGCTTCATCGAGGGCGCACTGGGCAAACGGATGGTCGGCCAGAGCGGGGTGGGCCTGCTGCCAGAGGTCTTCGGCCGAAGCCCAGGCACCGGATTCGATCAGCGGCCGGATGCCTTCGAGGGCCGCCACCATCCGGTCGATCGTGTTGCCGTAATATTTGTTGGAGGTAGCCTCCCCGAAACCGCTCCAGCTGCCGTCGTTCAGTTCGACGATGAGGGTCGGCTGCACCGTCCGGGAGTCGTGGGCAATAGTGAAGGTATGTTTTAGCGGAAGATCGAATCGGTGAAAACGCAGCGAAACCGGCATAAGGGCATGGGTCGATGAATGGGCAAGTTAAAAAACTTCCGTTTGCGCACCGGTTTCCCGCTCCTTTATTGCCGGTTGCCGATCACCACGGCGGTCAGTTCCTCGGCTTTCCGCAATTCCTCCTCGACCTTGCGGTTCCAGCGTTCCTGCTCCGGCTGAACGATACCGTGCTGCGTTTCGCGGTCGTACTGCTCCTGCCAGCGGTTCATGTCGCGGTAGGCGTCGAGATACAGATACTGGATGCGGCTGTTGTAGTCGTCGATGTCCATGTCGTCGTCGGTGGCGATGCGCTGCTTGAACCGCTCGACGATGAGTTTGACGATGTCGAAGTGTTTCTGTTCGTGGCGCAGGCTATAGTCGTTCTGGATGCCGGGCCGCACCCACGACATACTTTTCACCATGAACGTCCGGAAGGTCAGTTCGACCTGGAGGTATCCGTTCACCCAGCGGCTGCGGCCTTCGTAGGAGAACGTCGGGTAGATGGCGGCCGCGTTCCGGCTTCCGCCCCGGGGTTCGCCCTGGAAGTCGGCCCAGGTCAGCGGGCGCAGGGGGCTGTAGAACACCGTATCGCTCGACGGCTTCTGGATGCTGTGGTCGATAAACACGAACCGGATGCCTTTCACCAGCGCCGGGCTTTTGTCGCGATTGACCCTGATCCAGTCGGACAGGTACTGCATGGCGCTTTCGAGCGCCTTCCGGGCCACGAACTCCAGCCGGTCGGTCTGCCCGAACGAGCGGGTGTAATGGGTGCGGGCGGTGTAGGTGGTCAGCTGGATGGGTTTCTGGTCGCGCAGGACGTCGAAGGCCAGTTCCAGGCGGCAGTGGCCCTCGGCCTGCTGGTCGTCCTTATTTTTCTCGTTGAAGGCAAAGCCGGTGATCCGGACGATGATCGGGACCCGCATCGAGTCGGGCCGGAAGCCGGCCCTTAGCAGGTCTTCGAACGCCTGGCCTACGTTCCCGGCGGCCCGCACCGGAATGGTCTCCTTCGGGCCGGCCAGAATCAGGCCGATGCTGGTGCCGACCCGGCGCTCGTCCACCACATTGAGCAGGGAAAAGGTCGCCGAGCGAATCGTGACCGGGTCTTTCTTCAGTTGAAGCACAGCCACCCCCTGCCCGGCCGCCGTCAGACAGGGAAGGAGGAAAAGCACTAAAAATTGCCGCAGTTTCACCTTGGGATAACACAAAAACCCGGTAGATGATTTACCGGGAAAGCGGTTTCCCCGCCCTTTCAGTAGAAATTCGCCCGGCTTATCGGAACGTGAATACCGGAAAACTTTCTCCGGCCGAAAATTCGGAGCGGTTCCGGGGCAGTTCGAGAAAGCCGTGGCAGCGCAGCAGGTTGGCGTAGTCCGCCGAGCCGCTGCCCGGCAGCGGCTCGGCCACCCACACTCCGTCGGCATCGACGGACAGGCTGACGGGCACGAAATACGTCAGTTGGGGCGCAAAGGTAAACGACCGCGAAAGCCGGGCCACCGGCGTCTCGTCGGGCGGCAGGCCCAGCGACCCCTTCAGCCAGGGCAGCAGGTACCGAATGGCGCACAGAAAGGTGGAAACGGGGTTGCCGGGCAGCCCAAAGGCCACCTTGCCTTCTGCGGAGGCTCCGAACCAGAGCGGTTTTCCGGGGCGCTGCGCCACCTGGTGGAAAATCTGCCGGATGCCCAGCCGACGCATCAGTTCAGGCACGAAGTCGGCCTTTCCGGCCGAGACGCCCCCGCTCAGCACCAGTGCATTGTAATCCCCGATGAACCGGGATACGGCGCTTTCCATGATGTCGACATCGTCGGGCATGTGAAACTTCATCGTCTGCGCACCGGCCGCCTGCAACACGGCTTCCAGCAGGAGCGTATTCGAGGTACGAATCTGGTACGGCTCCGGAGTGTCGGACACGCTGACCAGTTCATCACCGGTGGAAATCAGGGCAATACGGGGTCTGGCGGTCACCCGCAGCGTTCCCTTGCCGACCGACGAGGCCACCGCCATTTCGACCGGCCCCAGGCGGGTTCCGGCCGGGACGAGCGTTTCGCCCCGGCTGCGGTCGGCGGCCTGCCGGTGGACGTTCTGGCCGGGCGGCACGTCATCGATCAGCACCTGGGCTTTCCCTTCGGTTATTTTCACGTCCTCGTAACGGATCACCGTATCGGCCCCGACCGGAAGCATGGCGCCGGTCATGACTTCCAGACAACCGGTTTCGTCCTCCAGCGTCTGCTGCGGCTGCCCGGCCCGCTGCATCCCCGTCACGGTAAACACCCGCCGGCCGGAGTCGAACTGCCGGTGCTGAACGGCAATGCCGTCCATAGCGACCCGGTCGAAGGGCGGAAAGTCCCGGTCGGCCGTCAGCGGCTCACGCAGCACGCGGCCGGCGGCCTGATGGATGTAAATCTCTTCTTCCGGTAGAGTCAGCGCATGGCTCAGGATCAGGCTAAAGGCTTCGGGGACGGAAAGCATAGGACGTTTTTTCTGCAAAAGAAGGGGTTTTGGGGCATCAATCCTCGATCAGCACACCCATTTTGCCCATACGGAAATCGCGGTAGGCTTCCATGATCTGGATTTCGCTGTTCATCACGAACGGACCCTGGGCCAGAATGTTCTCGCCGATGGGCTCTCCCGACATCAGCAGGGCGCGGGTGTCTTCCAGCGCTTCGAGTGTGAGGCCTTCACCGTCGTTGGCCGGAACGACCAGGTAACGGGGTCCCACCTCGCCGAAGTCACCGACCCGCAGTTTACCGTCGAGCAGGTAGACGAAGGCGTTGTGGTTCGGCGGAAGCGGAAGGTAAATTTTCCCGCCGGCTCTTAAATACAGCGTCGCCGAGTTGATGGGCGTGAAGGTCGGGATGGGCCCTTTCAGACCCAGCAGCTCGCCGGTGACGACGTTGACCGTCACTTTGCCGTCCTCACTGGTCACGGAAGGCGTTTCTTCCTTCGTCAGCGGGTAGTAGGTCGGCGGGTCCATTTTATGGGCGGCCGGCGTGTTGACCCACATCTGAATGATTTCCTGCTCGTCGCTCAGCGGGCGTTCGCTGTGGATGATGCCCATGCCGGCGTTCATCCATTGCGTACCTCCCTCCGACACGCTTCTGTCGTTTCCCCGGCTGTCGCGGTGGCGTACCCCACCCTTGAAAACGAACGTCACGGGTGAAAAGCCGCGGTGCGGGTGCGGCCCGACCCCGGCATGGTCGGGCCGTTCATGATCTTTCAGGAAGCTGTGGCCGTGGTGCAGCAGCACGAAGGGATCGTGGTACGACAGGCGACCGGAAGGCAGGGGTTGGCGAACCCGGAGTTCGCCCATGCTCATGAGCGGAGCCGGGACGATCTGGTGGATGGTGCGTTCAGTTTTCATCGTTATTAAGATGTTATTACATTTTATGTATATACATTAACTATTTCGAAATAATTTCTGGTTTTCTTCTTTGGGCGGTATATCCGGGTATACCGTCACAACCAATAAAAATACTATCTTTGAAAGAAGGGCGTTTGCCGACGGCGTATGAAATTCATTCTCACTCTTCTTTCCGGAATCCTCCTGCTGGCTACGGCCGGCCGGGCGCAACTGGTCGTGGAGGTGGTCCGGCATCCCCCGTTGAACCAGTCGGGGCCGGGCCTTTTCATTGCGGGCGAGTTCAACAACTGGAACCCCGGCGATCCGGCCTATCAGCTCACCCAACGGGATAACGGCGTCTACTTCATCGAGTTACCCGATACGCTCCAGCATTTCGAATACAAGTATACGCAGGGAAGCTGGACGGCCGTCGAGGGCATGGCCGACGGGTCCCTGCGCCCCAACCGGGTTTATGACCGCCGGACGGCCCGCTCTCCGGCTCTGGTCCGGGACACCATCACGGCCTGGGAACGAAAACCGGGTTATCAGTTCGTCGTGACGGAACTGCCGGGAAATACGCCGGTAGATGCGCGGCTTTATATCTCGGGAAACTTCAATGAATGGGATGCGGGCGACGAACAATACCGGCTTCGGAAGCAGGTGGACGGCACCTACCGCGTCACGGTGCACACCGACCTGCCCCAACTCGAATACAAGTTTACGCGGGGAAGCTGGGAAATGGTCGAGGGCAGCGAAAACGGCAAAGCCCTGCCCAACCGGCTTCTCAACCGCTACGACGACATCGACAACAAGGCCATCGAAATCCGGATTCAGAGCTGGGAAGACCTGTCGGGGACGTTCAACTTCTTCTCGATCTACGATCTGCTGCTGCTTTTCTCGGCTTTTCAGGGCTTTCTTCTGCTCTTTTTCATCCCCTCCATCCAGAATTACAACCGGGCGGCCAACCGCTGGCTGGTGATTCTGATGGGCGTTTCGTCGCTGCTGGTGCTCATCCGGGTAGTGAGCAGTTTTCGGGAGGTGGCGCAGATTTACACCAAGATGCTGCTGCTGCCCGACTTCCTGTACTTCGTTTATGCCCCGCTGTTCTACATCTACGTTCAGAAGCTACTTTTCAAGCCCAGCCGGCTGAGTTCGCGCTGGCCCTACCACTTCATTCCGGCGGCCGTTCAGCTGCTGGCCTACATGCCGCTCTTTCTGATGGAGAGCAGGAAATTTCAGCACAAGATCGTCAACCAGACGGCGGACGTCACGGCGCTGTTTCTGGTTACGGGTCTGGCCGGGCTGATCTTCAACGGTCTGTACTGGCTCCGCTGCCGCCGGATGATCGAAGAATACAAACGGCAGTACCAGAGCAGCCTTTCCTACGAACAGAACGTTCATTATTTCAATACGGTGCTGGTCATTCAGGCGGTCTGTCTGGTGCTGTGGCTGTTTACGTTCCTGCTGCTAGGCGTGGGTCAGGGCTTCCGGTTCGACGTGGCGACCATCGCCGGGCGCAGCGTCGACACGATCTGGCTGGCCTTCTCGACCATCGTGTATTTCCTCGGCTATTTCGCCATCCACCAGCCGGAGATTTTCAAGGTGCGGCAGTTTCCGGCCGACGAACCGCCCCGGCCCGGACCCGGCCCCGAAACGGACCCGGCCGCCCCTGATACCGAAGCGGTCCCGACGGTTGTTTCCGCCCCGGCGGCCTATGCGGCTCCGCAGCCCGAACCGGAGGAGGACCTCGAACCGGTGATGCAGCAGGTGGAAGCCTACATGAAGCGGCACAAGCCTTATACCAACCCCAGCCTGACCATCAACGAACTCGCCGGCAAACTCAAGATGCAGCCGCATCAGCTGTCGCGGGTGATCAACGACGGGTTCGACAAGAACTTTTTCGACTTTATCAATTACTACCGCGTGGAGGAACTGAAGCAGTGCATGGACGACCCGCGGTTCCGGCATTATACGCTGCTGAGCCTGGCCTACGAGGTCGGCTTCAACTCCAAGACTTCCTTCAACCGGGCCTTCAAAAAGCTGACTCAACAGACCCCCAGCGAATACTTCCAGGCCGTGAAAGAGTAAAAAATCCGGGCTTCTTTTTTCCGGTTGTGGTGCCAACTTCAAAAAGTGGCACCTCAAATTTCCTATACAAACTGTTGACTACCAATAATGTATCCTGAGAACCGGTCCTAAAAACCGGGCGGAGCCGAGCCCGGCAAAGTGGGGCGACTCAAGCCGCATGGATCTCTACTTTTGTCCCGTTCGTCTTACCGATCTATGATAAAGAAGTATCGCTAAAGGTGTCAATCGAAAGGCCGGACGACACTCCCATCAACAAACGCTTTCATTCAGTGCTAATCCTATGAGAAACGGGCATAGCGGGTCTTTCCCGCTATGCCCTTGTTTTACGCGCGAACCAAACCTATGCACCGGCCCGGAGGTTTACTGCTCAGTTTTGCATTCTTTTGGCTTATGATTCATCCCGCTCCGGCCCGGACGGCTTCCCGTACCTCCTCCCCTTCTCCCGGCAGTACCGGCGTTCATTACGAGATTTTCGTCCGCGCGTTCTGCGATTCCAACGGCGACGGCATCGGCGACCTGAACGGCGTCACCTCCCGGCTCGACTACCTTCAGGACCTGGGCGTTTCGGCCCTCTGGCTCATGCCCGTCAACCCGTCGCCGAGTTACCATAAATACGACGTAACCGACTATTACGGGATCGATCCGGAATACGGCACCCTCGATGATTTCAAACGGCTGGTGGATGAAGCCCACCGGCGCGGGATCCGGGTGATCATGGACTTTGTGATCAACCATACCAGCAGCCGGCACCCCTGGTTTCAGGAAGCCTGCAAAAGCCGCGAGAACCCCTACCACGACTGGTATGTCTGGATGACCCGCCAACAGATTGACTCCCTCAACATCGCCACCCGGGAGATCACGGCCGATTCGCAGGAACGCAGCCCCTGGCACGCGGTGCCGGGCGCGCCTTTCCCTGAACGCTATTACGCGCTGTTCTGGAGCGGAATGCCGGACCTGAACTACGACCACCCGGCCGTCCGGAAGGAAATTTATAAAGCCGGGGCCTACTGGCTGAAAGAGATCGGCGTGGACGGGTTTCGGCTCGATGCCGCCCGCCATATCTACCCCGACTGGGAGGAGCCGAAGAACCATCAGTTCTGGGAAGAATTCGGCCGCGAGATGGAAGCCGTCAAACCGGGAGCCTACACGGTGGGCGAGGTCTGGACGAGCGCCGAGCGCATCGCCCCCTACTTCCGCGGGCTAAAGGCAAACTTCAATTTCGACCTGAGCCTGGCCCTCCAGGAACTGATCCCGAAGGAACGCGATTCGGTCGAGATCGTGCGGATGCTACTGCACAATCGCTCCGTCTTCGAGCAGGTGAACCCGAATTTCCTCGACGCCATCATGCTCACCAATCACGACCAGAACCGCATCGGCAGCGTGCTGAAGGGCAACGCCGACCATCTCAAAGTGGCGGCCAACCTCCTGCTGACGCTCCCCGGCAACCCGTATCTGTATTACGGCGAGGAGATCGGCATGCTGGGCATGAAACCGGACGAAAACATTCGGGAGCCGTTTCTCTGGGACGAAAAAGGCCGCGATACCGGGCGCAGCCGCTGGCGCAGGCCCAAATTCTCGACCGACAGTACGGTGGTTCCGCTGGCCCGGCAGCAGGCCGACCCGCACTCCCTGTTCCACCATTACCGCCGGCTGATCCACTTCCGCAACGGCCACCCCGTCCTGAACGACAACCGAAGCCGGCTGGAGGGCAGTGAGATCCGCCAGAAGGGCGTGATCGCGTTCCACCGCCGGTCCGGCGACCGTTCCGTGCTGGTGCTCCACAACCTGACCAAACGCGGCATGGACGTGCTGCTGTACCCGGCGGCCGAAGCCGAGGGCAAAAAGATCGTTCTGGATACGCAGGGAAAAGCCCGGCTGATCAAAGGCGGCAAACTGCGGCTGCCCGCCTACGGGTGCGTGGTGCTGGAGGATAAATAATAGAGAGCTACTCGAGGTCAACCACTACCAGTCCCTCTACTCTTGAGAAATGCTTTACATTTAAAGTGGCAAGCTGCATATCATACACTAGAGCAGTTGCCGCAATGGCCATATCGGCAAAACCGATCTGTTGATTTTTCCGTACCAAGTCTCGTTTAATTTTTGCGGTCGTCACGGCGACTTCGTCGCCAAAAGGCAACAAGACAACCGATTCGAACAAACTGGCCCAAAACTCATCCTGAAGTGATGAACTCCCAACGATAATTTCGTACTTGGTCAGCGCGGAAACGGCAATGTCCGGATACCGCTTTATCAACCTGAAGAACGCGGTTTTCGTTTTTTCCGATTTCCTGAAATAATCAATCAGAATGCTGGTATCAATCAGGATCATGCTCGCCGGTTTGGTCTAACTCAGCCCGATTCTGAAGGTACTGGTCGTAGTCGGAGGCCGTCCAGGTGGGGCCATTCAGCAACAAATGCTCTAGCTTACCGGCCCGGCTTTTTCCCTCCTTTTGTTCCGTCAATGCAATCAGCTTTAAATCAGCCAGATCCTTTAACAGCCGGACTGCTTTCGGATTCAATATCTGCACAGAAAAAGTCTGCATATCCCAATCGTTTGGCGCAAATAAGTCATTTGACGGATAACAAACAATAAGCTCCAGGGGCTCACCTCCCCTTCGCTTCTTTCTTGAAAACCAGGTTCCAGCCGAAGATCAGGAACAGGGCCAGGAAGAACAGGGGCAGCAGCACCTTGAAGCGGTCGCCGGCATACCCCACGGGCATGAAATCGTCCAGTGCCGGGTCATACAGAACCTCAAGGCGGTCTTTGGGCTTCAGCCGGTCGTAATCCTGCTCCCCGATGGGGATGATCCGGGTCTGGTTCCGATACCGGAAGGAAGCCTCGTAGCGGTACTGGCGGAAGGAACTGGAACGGGTGCGGGACCGGCGGCTCAGGCTGTGCCGGTCGGTGCCTTCCACCGTAACGGTCATCGGGCGGCCGTTGTCACGCAGCCGGTTCCAGTAGTTGTAATACTGAATGGTGTCGTAGGTGAAGAACACGGCCAGCGCCCCCAGCACCAGTACCAGCAGGCCCCGGGCCAGGATCGTGATGAAGGTCCAGCCGGTCAGCAGCACCAGCAGGCTGCCCGCGAAAAAAAAGATGAAACAAACGGCCAGGATGACTCCGCCCAGCAGTTTGTGTTCCAGACTCAGCCCCTTCGTCGTGCTCCATTCGATGAGCGGTGAAACCACCCGGCTGGGGGGCCGTTCGACGTGAATCTGGCGAAACTGATCCAGCTGCGGGTGGTAAAGCAGCCGGACCCGGTCGCCGACGCTCACCCAGGCGGTATCGAACACATACCGGGTCGTATAGGTTTTGCCCTGATACGGGAAGTGGATGTAATGGCTGTTGCCGATGCGGTCCCGCCAGTCGTGCTGTTCGTAGGTGGTTTCCGACACCTTCACCTGAACCATCTTTCCTTCCCGGATGAAGCGGTTCTGGAGCTTTTCGTCCTCATAAAAATACCAGATCAGCCAGGCCGCGCCCGCCGAGACGGCGATCATGACCAGCGCAAAGACGATCTGGTAGAGTTTGCCAAGGAAATGAAGGATTCGGCCAAACATGAATGCTGTCGTCGGACGGTAACCCGGCTAAAAATAAGGAAGTTACCGAAGAAATCAGCAATACCGGCAAAATCCAAGACGCAGCAGGCCGAACAACAGCAGCCAGCCGGCGACCGGCAGGAGCATCAGCCGGGGTTCCGGGCGGGCGTCGGTCGGCAGAAACGCTTCCTCCGCCGGATCGTAGAGGACCTTCACCCGGTCCGCGGGTTTCAGCCGCCGGAAGTCGTCTTCCGTGATCCGGACCGTTTGGGGGCGGTTCTTGTACAGAAAACGGGCCTGATACCGATACGTCTGCGTCCGGTTCCGGAAGGAGCCGCGCCCGGCCGGCTTCCGGCTGAGGCCGGTAACCGTTACTTCCAGCGTTTGTCCTTGCCGCCGGACCCTCCGGTGGCCGAGGGTTTCCCGCAGGGCCTCTTCCGTTAAAAACAGCGTACAGGCCCCCATCAGAAGGAGCAGGAAGCAGGAAAAGCGGCCGGAAGCAGACCGGCCTGCGGAGGACAGGAGCGGAAACATGGTCGGAGATAGTTAAAGTTGGTACCGAATCGGCTCCCTTCTATCTGCCTGTTTCTAAAAAGGTTAACAGGTCATGAACCGCTATTCCGAAAAAACCGGCCCGAAACCGGACGGACCGGGATTTTGAAACCGTCCCTCAGACGCTATCTTTGCCAAACTTTTCCCTGCGCTCCGCCATGCAACAACTCAGCGTCCGACACCTGCTGGGCATTAAAAACCTGACCGAAAACGACATCCAACTGATTCTGGATACGGCCCGCGAGTTTAAAGACGTCATCAACCGACCCATCAAGAAAGTACCCTCGCTGCGGGACATTACGATTGCCAACGTTTTTTTTGAGAATTCGACCCGCACGCGGCTGTCGTTCGAACTGGCGGAGAAGCGGCTTTCGGCCGATGTGGTCAACTTTTCGGCCTCGGGCAGCTCGGTGAAAAAGGGGGAAACGCTGCTCGATACGGTCAATAACATTCTGGCGATGAAGGTGGACATGATCGTCATGCGCCACAGCAGCCCCGGCACTCCGCACTACCTGTCGGGACGGATCAAAGCCAACGTGGTCAACGCGGGCGACGGCACGCACGAACACCCCACCCAAGCCCTGCTCGACTCGTTTTCCATCCAAGACAAACTGGGCGACGTGGCCGGCAAACGCATCGCCATCATCGGCGACATTCTGCACTCCCGGGTGGCGCTTTCCAATATCTTCTGCCTTCAGAAACAGGGGGCCGAGGTGATGGTGTGCGGCCCCACGACGCTGATTCCCAAATACATCGGTCAGCTGGGCGTCAAGGTTTCGCACGACGTGCGGGAGGCCCTCAGCTGGTGCGACGTAGCCAACGTGCTCCGGATTCAGCTCGAACGGCAGCAGATCAAATACTTCCCTTCACTGCGGGAATATTCGCTTTATTTCGGCATCAACAAAAAAATGCTCGACGAGCTGGACCGGCCCATCGTACTGATGCACCCCGGCCCCATCAACCGGGGCGTCGAACTGACGTCGGATGCCGCCGACTCCCACCATTCCATCATTCTCGATCAGGTCGAAAACGGCGTGGCCGTCCGGATGGCGGTGCTGTACCTGCTGGCCCAGCTCTGACCGACCCGACCGTTACATCGCATCCGCTTTATAGGCATACACCCAGGCGGCCGACTTTGCGCTCCGCTTCAGGAAAAACGGCAGGATCAGGTCCCGGAACCAGAGGGCTATGGGATGCGTGACGGCCTTGCGGCTGCCGATCCGACGGGCCTGCTGCACCAGCTTTTCGACCCGCTCCCGGCGACGGCTCTGAAACAGTGCAAACGCCCCCTCGAAATCCGGTACCTCCCGCAGGCATCGGGCCAGCACGGCGGCATCCTCCAGCGCCAGCGAGGCTCCCTGCCCGGCATGGGGCGAGGTGGCATGAGCCGCATCCCCGATCAGGCAAACCGGCCCCTTATGCCATCGGGGCAGGGAAGGCAGGTCGTAAATTGGCCACCGCCCGATCCCGGACGACATGGCCCGCAGAATGGCCGGAATCGGCTCCGGGTCCTCGCCGTGCCGTTCCAGAAGCAGGTCTTTCCATGGCCCGTCCGGAACCGCTCTGCGTTCCTCCTCCGCCGGTTCGTCAGACACCGCCACGTTGCTGAACCAGTATACTTCTCCGTCCGGTTTGGCCAGATAGCCGAAAAATGCCTTCTTTCCGAACGTCATGTGCATGTACCCCGACGACCACAGGGCCGGATGGCAGCGCACGAAACCGCCACAATCCACCAGCCCGGTATAAGACGGCTCGGGGGCGGCCGGAAAGGTAAGCCGGCGCGTGCGGGAGTGAATACCGTCGCAGCCGATCAGCATGTCTCCTTCGGCGGTGGTGCCGTCGGCGAAATGGGCCGTCACGCCCTGAAAGCCCGTGGGCCGGATGTCGGTAAGTTTTTTGCCGTAATGCACCGGAATATTCCGGCGGAGCACTTCCTCCCGCAGCACTTTCTGCAGCTGCCCCCGTTTGATGACCACGCTGCGGCTGCCGAACCGGTCCGCTTCCCCCTCGTTTTCGACCACGCCCAGCCGACGGCCCTCTCCGTTGAAGAACATCATGCCTTTGACGGGAAAGCCCCCGGTTTCCACCGGCTGACCGATTCCCAGGGATTTCAGCACGTTCATGCCGTTGGGGGCCAGATTCAGAAAGGCACCGGCTTCGTCCTCCGGACCGGGCCGGGCTTCGTAGATTTCGGATTCGATACCGGCTTTTTGCAGAAACAGGGCCAGCGCCGGGCCGGCAATGCCGCTGCCGATGATGAGCGCTTTGCGGGGAGAGGTCTTCATGGATCGTCGTTTGGAAGCATCAAAAGTAGACGTGCACCGGAGAGCAGTCACGCCCTTGTTCGCCAACGCCGGTTTTTAGCCGACGGGCCGACGATTTCGGCGGATTAATCGACGACCTTTTGCCGTTACCTGCCGATTTTTTTTAGCTTTAGCCCCTCACTTCAAACCATATCCAAAACCATGAATCCCACGAAAACCGCCCTGGTCCTGATCGAGTACCAGAATGACTTCACCTCCCCCGGAGGCACCCTGCACGACGCCGTCAAGGGCGTCATGGAATCCACGAACATGCTGGAAAACACGAAGGAGCTGGTGCAGAAGGCCCGCGAGATGGGAGCCACCGTAATCCACTCGCCCATCAGCTTTCACGACGGTTATTATGAGATCACGGCGCACCCCTACGGGATTCTGAAAGGCGTCGTCGACAGTAAGTCGTTCCGGAAAGGCACCTGGGGTGTCGAGATCATCGACGAACTGAAACCGCAGCCGGGCGACATCGTTCTGGAAGGCAAGCGCGGCCTCGACGCCTTCGCCAGCACCAACCTTGACTTCATCCTGCGCAGCAAAGGCATCGACACCATCGCCCTCGGCGGCTTCCTGACCAACTGCTGCGTCGAGTCGACCATGCGGTCGGGCTACGAAAAAGGTTTCGAAGTGGTTACCCTCACCGACTGCACGGCCACACTGAGCGAGGAGGAGCAGAAATTCGCCTGTGAGAAAAACTACCCCATGTTCTCCAAACCTATGACCCACACGCAGTTCCTGGAAGAACTCACCGGCGAAACGGTTTCGGAGGTAGAGACGCGGGGGTATACCGCCTGAACCACCCCCCGACCCCCTCCTTGGTAAGGAGGGGGAGTGCTCCGCCACTTCCACGTACCGCGAAGCCACCCCCTCCTTGGTAAGGAGGGGGCCGGGGGGTGGTTTCATAGACTCCGTCTATAATCCATAAAAACAATTGATTTTTTCAATTACCGGCAACCATTTACTTTTAGCGCTCCATCTAACTACTCCCACTCATGAGCGACGAAAGCAAAAAGTTAACCACTGCCTCCGGACGTCCCTACTTCGAGAACGAAAACACCCAGTCGGCCGGACCGCGCGGTCCGCTGTTGCTGCAGGACTACATTCTGCACGAGAAAATGGCGCACTTTAACCGGGAGCGGATTCCGGAACGCGTCGTTCACGCCAAGGGGTCAGGCGCTTTCGGTACCTTCACCGTCACCCACGACATCACCAGGTACACGCGGGCAAAGCTGTTCAGCCAGGTCGGGAACCAGTGCCGGGTGCTGCTGCGCTTCTCCACCGTCGGCGGGGAGAAAGGCTCGGCCGATACCGAGCGCGATCCGCGCGGCTTTGCGGTCAAGTTCTATACCGAAGACGGCAACTGGGACCTCGTGGGCAACAACACACCGGTCTTTTTCGTGAAAGACCCCAAGAAGTTCGGCGACTTCATCCATACCCAGAAACGCGACCCGCGCACCAACTGCAAGTCGCCGACGATGATGTGGGATTACTGGTCGCTGAACCCCGAATCGCTCCACCAGGTGCTGATTCTGATGAGCGACCGCGGAACGCCCTACAGCTACCGCCACCTGAACGGCTACGGCAGCCACACGTTCAGCCTCATCAATGCCGGTAACCACCGGGTGTACGTCAAATTCCACTTCAAGACCCTCCAGGGCATCAAAAACTTCAGCAGCGAAGAAGCCACCGAGATGAAGGGCAAAGACCCGGACCATGCCCAGCGCGACCTGGTCGAAGCCATCGACCGGGGCGAATTCCCGCGCTGGAGCATGAAGATCCAGGTCATGACCGAGGAGCAGGCCCGCAGCTTCGCCTTCAACCCGTTCGACCTGACCAAAATCTGGCCGCACGCCGACTACCCGCTCATCGACGTCGGAACGCTGGAACTGAATGAGGTGCCGGCCAACTACTTCGCCGAGGTGGAGCAGTCGGCTTTTGCCCCGGCCCACATCGTCGACGGCATCGGCTACTCGCCCGACAAGATGCTCCAGGGACGGCTGCTTTCCTACCCGGATGCCCACCGCTACCGCCTGGGGGCCAATTACGAGCAGATTCCGGTCAACCGCTGCCCGTTCGCGGTCAACAACTATCAGCGTGACGGCGCCATGCGGGTCGACGGAAACGGCGGCAGCTCGCCCAACTACTGGCCCAACTCGTTCGACAGCATCCGGGCCGACCCGTCGTACCGGGAGCCGGCCCAGACGCTCGAATCGACGCTGGCCGACTGGTTCGACCGCAATGCGCCGGGCGAAGACGACCACTACACCCAGCCGGGCTGGCTCTACCGCAAGGTGATGAACGACGTCGACCGGCTGCACCTCGTCCAGAACATCGTGGGCAGCATGAAGGGCATCGAAGGGCCGAAGAAGTCGGACATCATCAACCGGCAGCTCTGCCACTTCTTCCGCGCCGACGTGCAGCTGGGGCTTTCCATCGCCCAGGGCCTCGGCGTCGACGTAGCGGACTTCATGCCGTCGCTCACCACGAACCGGGTTGGTGCGTAATTCACCCTAATCCATAGTAGTCACCCGAAAGCGCGGACAGATTTGTCCGTGCTTTTTTTTAACTTACTTCGTCAACATTTCACTTTGTGAGTCCATGAAAAAATTACCCTTCCTTTGCGTTGCCGTGTGGTTGGCACTGGCATCGGCGGCCACCGCCCAGATGCCGGCCCTCATCGACCGCCAGCTGATTTTCGGCGACCCGGAAATTACCGGCGCCAGACTCTCGCCCGACGGGGTCTATATGTCTTTCATCAAACCGTATAAGGGCACGCGCAACGTCTGGGTCAAGAAACGCGAAGAACCGTTTACGGCCGCCAAACCGGTCACCTCCGATACGACCCGCCCGATCGGCAACTATTTCTGGTCGCGCGACGGGAAGTACGTGCTGTATGTGCAGGACAAGGGCGGAAACGAGAACTTCAATATTTACGCCGTCAACCCCGCCGAGCCGCTCAAAACCGGGCAGGACGTGCCGGCGGCCCGCAACCTGACCGATGCGCAGGGCGTCCGGGCGGTGATCTACAACGTCCCGAAAACCGACCCCAACGCGCTGTACATCGGCCTGAACAACCGCGACAAAGCCTGGCACGATCTCTACAGACTGAACCTGACCACCGGCGAGAAAACGCTCGTCCGCCAGAACGACGACCGCATCACCGGCTGGGTGTTCGACTGGAACGACAAGCTCCGGCTGGCGACGCGCAACGCCCCCGACGGCAGCTCGGAAATCCTGCGGGTCGACGATACCGGCATGACGAAAATCTATTCGACCAATATTTTCGAATCCAGCTATCCGGTCGGCTTCCACAAAGACAACCAGCGGTTTTATCTCGTCACCAATAAGGGCGACCTGGACCTGACGCAGCTGATGCTGATGGACCCGGTGTCGATGAAGGAGCGACTGGTGGAGAGCGATCCGATGCGCCGGGTGGATTTCGACGGCATCGCCCTCTCTGAATTGACGAAAGAACCGATTTTTACGACCTACGTCGACGACCGTCTGCGCCGGTACTGGAAAGACAAGACGTATGAAAAAGACTTCGAGGAAATCCGGAAAGAACTGCCCGGCGTCGATATTTACTTCGGCTCCTCCACGGCCGACGAGCGGTTCTGGCTGCTCTCGGCCACGAGCGACACCGACCCCGGCGCCACCTTTCTGTTCGACCGCAAAACCAAGGAGCTAACCTTTCAATACCGCCCCCGCCCGAAGCTGCCGATCAACGATCTGGCCATGATGACGCCGGTGCGGTATAAGTCGTCGGACGGTCTGGACATCCCGGGCTACCTGACCCTGCCGAAGGGCCTCGAACACAAAAACCTGCCGACGGTGATCGTACCGCACGGCGGTCCGTGGGGCCGCGACAACTGGGGCTACAATTCCCTCCACCAGTTTCTGGCCAACCGGGGTTATGCCGTCCTGTCGATGAACTTCCGGTCCTCGACCGGTTTCGGCAAAAAATTCCTGAACGCCGGCAACAAGCAGTGGGGCGAAAAAATGCAGGACGACATCACCTGGGGCGTCAAGTACCTGATTCAGCAGGGCATCGCGGACCCCAAACGCATCGGCATCATGGGCGGCTCCTACGGCGGCTACGCCACGCTGGCCGGTCTGGCCTTCACGCCCGACCTGTATGCGGCCGGGGTCGCCATCGTGCCTCCGTCCAACATCATCACCCTGCTGAACGCCATTCCGCCCTACTGGGAATCGGTCCGCAAAACGTTCTACGAACGCATGGGCGACCCCAACACGCCCGAAGGCAAGGCCCAGCTGATGCGGCAGTCGCCCCTGAACTCGGCCGATAAGATCAAGTCTCCGCTGATGGTGGTGCAGGGGGCCAACGACCCGCGCGTCAACAAGGCCGAGTCCGACCAGATCGTGATTGCCCTGCGGGAACGCGGCTTCCCGGTCGAGTACCTGCTCGCCCCCGACGAAGGCCACGGATTCGCCCGGCCCGTCAACAACATGGCGATGCTCGCGGCCGCGGAGAAATTCCTGGCGAAGCACCTCGGCGGCCGTTTCCAGGAATCCATGCCCGAAAACGTAGCCAAACGGCTGAAAGAAATTACCGTCGACGTCAAAACCGTGCAGCTGGCGGAGAAGAAGTAAAACCGGCGGCCTACCGGATATCGATCACCCGTTCGAATCGTTCGGTTTCGAGGGTTTGTCCGGTCCCGGCGTCCGTAACCGCAACCCGGAAACGATAGAGCCCCGGCGGTATCGTTTCCGGGAAACGGACCTGGGCGGTGTAGTCGGACAGAACCGCGTCGGTATAGACCGACACGGCGAACGTCATCTCGATTTCCGGCCCGCTCCGACCCACCGGCAGGAGCTTCAGGATCGTGCGGATGTCGCGCGTCCGGATGGGTTTCGTGTGCAGTGTTAGCTGAAAGACGCCCCCGTCGGCGGCATTGCGGACGATAAACATCGGGTTGTTCGGGTCGCAGAAACCGTCGGAGGCCGCAAAGGTCCGATCGTTGACGTTCCCGAAACCGATCACATACGGCTGGTCGGCTGTCCGGGTAACGGCCAGTCGGTAGCAGGTAGAGGCCGGAAGGCCGTTTTCAAGCACCCGAATGACGTAATGCCCCGGCGGGATGCCGGCTCCCGGCCTAAAGGTCAGTTGCCGCCCGTCGGGCGAAAAGCGGGTCGGCCGTCGCCGGAGGGTTGTGCCGTCGAAGTGCTTCAGTTCGATTTCCGTACCGGCGTTTTCAAACAGATTGATCCCACTTAAACCTACCTCTTCCCCCGCCACCGAGCGCGCCGGGAGTAGAGAATACGGCTCGGTGCCCAGACGAACAGTGCCCTTCCTTACTTGCAGCAGGTCGGGAGATACCGCCGACCGTCCGCCGGCTTTCTGAAGTTCGAGGGCATACCTTCCGGGCCGGAGGGCGAGGGCCTCCGGAACCCGGACCCGCAGCAGCACCGGATATTGGGTATGGCGGATACCGGCGTCCGTGATGTACTGCGCTACGGCGCTGCTTTCGATCACCTGCGGCTCCGCCCCCGGCACGTCCTTCGGCGTCAGCACCAGCTTCATGTCCGGCACTCCATCATAGATATTTTCGGCCGAAAGCAGAAACCCGTCCGGGTCGCCGATTTTCCAGGTGTCGAAACCGGGTTCGGGCACCAGCCGGATCGCCAGGCGGCCGGTGGAGCGCAGGGTAAGCCGGTATTCGGTGACGGTACCGGCCGGAACACTCTCTGCCTGACCGGACGGGGCTGCGCCGATAAAATACCGGTTTTCGGCCGTGGCGTTCAGGTCGATGGCATCAAAACCGGCTTCGTAGCCTGCCCCGACTCTGGACATAAGCCGGGCATTGGCCGTCAGGCGGAAGGACGGCCGCAGGAGCGCAGCTCCGAAGCGATCCGGTAAATCTACCGTAATCTCATTCAGCGTCCGGTCGATGCGGATGCGGTCGTCCGGGATGCCGTCGATGTGCATCTCCAGAATCTGCGGCTTTTCGTCCGGCACCGGATCGGCCTTTTCCCGATCCGGTCGGCAGGCCGAGAGCAGGACAAACAGAAGACCGGCCTGTAACAGACGGTTTGCGAAGACAAGCGGACGGTTCATGGTTCAGGAAATTCGGATCAATGAAAATTCGGTAATTCGATTCACTTTTGCAAGCCCGTCAAAACCGCACGATCCCGCCGTTCCCTTTCGCACAGGCTGTGCGAAATCGCACACTTTTTCAAGCACCTTTCTCAGTTAACTCATTAATTACCAGCGCTATATCCTCTGGCATGCCTTTTGGCTTATGGATGTCAAAAGTAAACAACAAATGGACAGAGAACTCGCCCCCGAGCTGGTCACCCGAAACCGCAACCGCACGTATGTCGTCGTCGCCCTGATCCTGGCGGCCGTGGTCGTCGTGCTGCTGTTTTTCCGGAACGTGCTGAAGACCTCCGTCGAGGCCGCCCGCATCCGGACGGCCGTGGCGGAAACCGGCCCGGTCGAAAACAGCTTCAACGCCACCGGCGAGGTGATCCCGGCCTACGAACAGATCATTACCAGCC
This sequence comes from Larkinella soli, assembly GCF_003703975.1. Taxonomy (GTDB): domain Bacteria; phylum Bacteroidota; class Bacteroidia; order Cytophagales; family Spirosomataceae; genus Larkinella; species Larkinella soli. Next base: position 171,958 of record NZ_QTJY01000005.1, read on the forward strand.
CCATCCGGGCCAGCATCCGCCGGGTCCTGCTCCCCCCGGGCACCCAGGTCAAACCCGGACAGGCCATCCTCGACCTCGACAAATCTCTGTCGGAGATCGAGTATGAAAAGCTGAAAGACCAGCTCGCCCTCAAACGCAACGGCATCGACCAGCTGCGCATGAAGCTGAACAAAAACCTCTTCGATGCCGAAGCCGACGACCAGATCAAATCCCTCAACATCAGCCGACTGAAGGCTGAAATTGAAGACACGAAACGGCTTCAGAAAGTGGGCGGGCGCACGCTGGAAGACGTCACCCAGGCCGAAGACAAGCTGCGGATCGCCGAACTGGAGAAGAAAAAACTCGAAAACGACCTGACCTACAACCGGCAGTCGATGGGCGCGAGCCTGAAGGAAACGACCCTCCAGGCCCAGATCGAAGAAAAGAACCTGCGGGAACTGGAACACAAACTGCGGCAGGCCGATATCGTCGCCGACCGGGCGGGCGTGCTGACCTGGGTGAACGAAAACATCGGCTCGGCCGTCAACGAAGGCGAAATGCTGGTCCGGCTGGCCGATCTGGGCAGTTTCCGGATCGAGGGCTCCTGCTCTGACATCTACGCCGACCAGGTTAAAACCGGCCTGCCGGTGATCGTGAAGGTGAACGAAACCAGCCTGCGCGGGCTGATCACGCAGGTAAAACCGTCGGTGCAGAATGGCACGATGCGGTTCGTGGTCCAGCTCGACAACAACCGGCACGCTTCGCTGCGGCCCGCCATGAAGGTAGAGGTGTTCGTCGTTACCAGCCGCACGGCGCGGGCCGTGCGGGTCGCCAACGGGCCGGCTTTCAAGGGCAAGAAGAAGCAGTTCGTCTACGTGCTGGACAAAGGGGGCGTCGCCCGGCGCCGGGAGGTGGAGGTCGGCCTGTCGAACTTCGACTTTGTGGAAATCCGGAACGGTATTCAGCCCGGCGAGAAGGTCATCATCACCGACCTCAGCCAATACGAACACCTCGAAGAAATAACCATCACGGATTAACGGAAACGGTCGGATGAAAGCAATCTTTACAATCGGTTTCCTGCTGATCGGTCTGACGGTTTCGGCTCAGCCGCCGGTGCTGACGCTGGAAGACGTGGTGGCAATGGCGAAGCAGCAGTCGATTGCCTCCAAACAGGCGGCCACGCTGAAGCAGACCAACTACTGGAAATACCGCTCTTTTGTGGCGGGTTTCCGGCCGCAGCTGAGCCTCGACGGCTCCCTGCCCAACTTCACCCGCTCCTACACGCCGGTGACGCAGCCCGACGGCACGCTCATCTTCCAGCGGGTTTCCAACAACAACTCGCTGGTGAACCTCTCACTGAGCCAGAACATCACCCTGACGGGCGGGTCGATCTTCGTGCAGAAGCAGCTCCAGCGGTTCGATGATTTTCAGCGCAGCAATACGCTTTATAACGGCATTCCGTTTGCCGTGGGCCTGACGCAGCCGCTGTTCCAGTTCAACCCGATGCGGTGGGACCGGAAGATCGAGCCGCTGAAATACGAGGAAGGCAACCAGCAGTTCATCGAAGGCATGGAGAAGGTGGCTCTCGACGCCACGGGTTATTATTTCGACCTGCTCGTCGCCCAGGTGAATCTCCAGATCGCCGAGAAAAACCTGAGCAACAACGATACCCTGTTCAGGATTGCCCGGCACAAGCTGGAACTCGGGAAAATCTCGCAGAATGACCTGTTGCAGCTGCAACTGAGCGTGCTGACGGCGCAGAAGGATTACGCGTCGGCGCGGCAGAATGCCGAGGTGGCGTCGCTGAGCCTGCGCTCCTACATGGGCCTGCGTCAGGAACGGCTGCCGGAGCTGGCGGTGCCGGAACGAACCCTCGATCTGGAGGTGGACGTAAAGAAAGCCCTGAGCGAAGCGCTTTCCAACCGCTCCGACGCCATCGCCTTCCGCCGGCGGCTACTCGAAGCCCAGCGCGACGTCGACAAGGCCCGGAAGGATAACGGCCTGAATGCCACCCTCAACGCGGCTTTCGGTCTTTCCAACCGGGGCGCTCATTTCGGCGACGTGTACGTGCGTCCGCAGGACCGGGAATACGTCGAAATCCAGTTCGTACTGCCGATCATGACCTGGGGCCGCGCCCAGGCCCGCACCGAAACCGCCCGGGCCAACCAGCAGTTTGCCAGACAGTCGGTCGAGCAGGATAAACTGACTTTCGAGCAGGCCATCTATACCCAGGTGACGCTGCTGAAAATGCTCTCCCAGCAGGTGAAGCTCACCGCCGAAGCCGACCGCATTGCGCAGGAACGGTATCGCATCGCCCAGAACCGCTTCATCCTGAGCGACCTGAGCGTGACGGACCTCGGCATCGCCACCCAGGAGAAAGACCGCGCCCGACGCGACGCCATCCTGGCTCTACGCGACTACTGGCAGTCGTTTTATAGCATCCGGCTGCTGACCCTGTATGATTTTGAACGCAACGAAAAAATAACATACTGACATGATTACCCTCCAGAACATCGAAAAAGTGTACCGCACCAGCAGCATCGAGACGCTGGCGCTGAACAACATCAACCTCAACATCCGCAAGGGCGAGTTCGTGTCCATCATGGGGCCGTCGGGCTGCGGAAAAAGTACCCTTCTCAACATCATGGGGCTGCTCGACGAGCCGTCGAAAGGCACCGTCGAGCTGGACGGCGAGCGCATCGGCCAATACCGCGACAAGGAACTGGCCCGCATCCGCAACCGGAAGATCGGTTTCATCTTCCAGAGCTTTCACCTCATCAACGACCTGACCGTTCTCGATAACGTGGAAATTCCGCTGCTGTATCGCTCGGCCAACGGCAAGCCCCGGCAGTCGTACGCGAAGGATGCCCTCGAAAAAGTGGGTCTGAGCAACCGGGTGAAGCACTTCCCCAAGCAACTATCGGGCGGGCAGAAGCAGCGCGTCGCCATCGCCCGGGCCATCGTGGGCAACCCCGAAATCATCCTGGCCGACGAACCGACCGGCAACCTCGACAGCGGCATGGGCAATGAGATCATGAACATCCTCCAGACGCTGAACAACGACGGCACCACCATCGTGATGGTCACGCACGACGAGGCCATGGCCAAACGCACACACCGGCTCGTGCGGCTTTTCGACGGCACGCAAGTGTTGTAAATGATTGAGTTGTTGAATGATTGAATTGTTGAATGACAAATGCTGACGAACTATATTAAAATCGCCTGGAAGGTGCTGCTGCGGCATCCGTTCTACACCTTCATCACCCTTTTCGGCATCAGTCTGACCCTGACGGTGCTGATGGTGCTGACCTCGTTTCTCGACCACCTGTTCGGGACCCATTACCCCGAAACCCGGCGCGACCGCTCCCTGTACATCCAGTTCCTGACGCAGACCGATTCGAGCCGAACCTTTCAGAATAAGGGGCCGATGAGCTTCAAATTTCTGACGGATTACGCCAAATCGCTCAAAACCGCCGAGCGGGTAACGATCCTGACCTTCCTGAACAGCTCGAACGCCTACGTCGGCTCGCAGAAAATCAAGCTCAGCACCAAATACACCGACGCCGATTTCTGGCGGGTGATGGAGTTCGAGTTTCTGGAAGGCAAGCCCTACAACGAACAGAATATCGCCAACAGCGACCATGTGGCCGTGATCACCGACGACCTGGAGCGGCAGTATTTCGGGTCCGAAACCGAACCCGTCGTGGGGAAAGACATCGAAATCGAAAACATCCATTACCGGGTCATCGGCGTCGTTCGGGGCAGTCCGGTGACGCGAATCTACAGCTACGCCGACGTCTATTTCCCGTATACCGCCCCCAAGAGCAACTACCAGAACGGCGGCATGCGGGGTGGATATGTGGCCGTGGTCCTGGCGAAAGACCGCTCCGATTTCCCGCAGATTCAGGAGGAGTTTCAGTCGAAGATCGACCGTATTCCGCTTCCGACCGTTGAGAACGGGTTCAAGTTCTCAGTGCTTGAAGTAAAAAGCGAACCGTATCTGGAAGGATTCGTCGGGACCATCCTGGACGGAAATAAGGGTCTGAAAACCATCTTCTTCGGCATCATCGCCTTTATCATGCTTATGCTGATGGGCCTTCCCGCCATCAACCTCGTGAACGTCAACGTCAGCCGGATCATGGAGCGGGCGTCGGAGATCGGCATCCGGAAGGCCTTCGGCGCGCCGGTGAAAACGCTGCTGTGGCAGTTCATCGTCGAGAACATCTTCATTACGTTCATCGGAGGGGCTATCGCCCTGCTGTTTACGCTGATCATCATCCACTTCATCAACACCAGCGGCTGGATCGCCTACGCCGACCTGACCATCAACCTGACCGTCTTTGCCGTCAGCATTCTGGTCTGCCTGGTGTTCGGACTGCTGTCGGGCGTCGTGCCGGCTTTCCGGATGTCGAAACTGAACATTGCCGAAGCTCTCAAATCCTGACCCCAAACCATCCTGCGCATATGATTCGTCATCTTTTAAAACTGATCTGGAACAAGAAAAAAGCCCACGCCCTCCTGCTGGTCGAAATCTGGGCTGCGTTCATGGTGCTGTTCGGGCTGACGTCGCTGATCGTCATCAACGTCCGGAACTACAACCAGCCCCTCGGCTTCGAATACGAAAACGCCTGGGCCGTTCTCCTGAACAACAACCAGGACACGACGCAGGTCGCCGAAAAAATACAACGGATTCTCGACCGTGTGGAAGCGTTCCCGGAAGTTGAAGCGGCCACGCGCATGAGCGGCAACTTTCCCTTCTCGGCCAATACGTCGAACAACCGGATCGACTACGGGAAACGCAAGACGCTCGCCGACTTTTTCACCACCGACGAGAACTTCGCCAAAACGCTGAACATCCCGGTCGTCGCCGGCCGCTGGTTCCGCAATGCCGACAGTGTCGGGAAATACACGCCGATCGTCCTCAACCGGAAGGCGAAGGACGAGCTGTTCGGGGACGAAAATCCGCTGGGCAGGGTTCTCAGCGACCGGTATAAGGTATTCGGCGTGGTCAACACCTTCAAGTCGAAGGGTGAATACATGTCCGACAACCCGGCCGTGTTCGAGCTAATGGACGCGAAAAGTGCCTGGCATTCGACCCTGCTGATTCGGGTGAAACCGGGAACCGATGCGGCCTTCGAAGCCAAAATGGTGAAAGCCGTCACCACAATGGTAGATGACTGGAGCGTGGAAGTCAACTACCTGACCGATTCCCGCAAAAACCGGCACAACCTCACGCTCGTGCCGGTCATCATCTTCGGCATCGTGTCCAGCTTCCTGCTGATCAACGTGGCCCTCGGCCTGTTCGGCGTCCTGAACCTGAGCATCGCCCGGCGACGGGGTGAGATCGGGTTGCGCCGGGCGCTCGGCGCCACCGGCAGCGGCATCTCGTCGCAGTTCATCGGTGAAATCTGGGTGCTGGCCACCTTCGGCCTGCTGATCGGGTTTCTGTTTGCCTTACAGTTTCCGCTCATGAACGTCTTCGATGTGGAAGCAGGCATCTATCTGACGGCCATCGCCCTTTCAACGGTGGTGATCTACGGCCTGGTCACCGCCTGCGCCCTGTTCCCCAGCCGCCAGGCCGCCCTGATTCAGCCGGCCGTGGCATTACATGAAGAATAATTGATTAATTAATCATGAATAGCGAATATTGAATAGCGAAGTGGCTCCGCAACGCCGGACCAGCGCGATTTCAGTATTCGTTATTTCGCGTTCAATAGTCGATATTCGTTATTTATTTCTCCTCCGGCTAATGCTCCTGATCATCGACGACGATATTGCCGTTCAGACCTCGCTCTCGCTGCTGCTTCGCCGGGAAGGCTTTGCCGTCAGGACTGCCGGCTCGCCCACCGAAGCATTCGCGGCCCTCGAAGCCGAAGAGACGAAACTGATTCTGCTGGACCTGAACTTCTCCATCGAGACGTCGGGCGTGGAGGGCATGAAGCTGCTGACCGCCATCCGGGGCCGGCATCCGGCCATCCCGATCATTCTGATCACCGGCTGGGGCACCATCGACCTGGCCGTACAGGGCATGAAGGCCGGCGCAAAGGACTTCATCACCAAACCCTGGCAGAACGAATACCTGTTGCAATCGGTCCGGACGCTGCTGAACCTGACGCAGCAGCCTGCCGACACCGGCCGCTCGCCGGGCCGCCGGAAACTCGACCAGCAGTTCCAGTTCGAGCACATCGTCGGCGAAGATCCCAAACTGCTCGACATCCTGGAAACCATCGGCCGGGTGGCACCCACCGACGCGCCGGTACTGATTACCGGGGAGAGCGGCACCGGCAAGGAACTGATCGCCGAGGCCGTCCACCAGAACAGCCGCCGGCGGAGCAAACCCTTCGTGAAGGTCAACCTCGGCGGTATTTCCTCGACCCTGTTTGAAAGCGAACTGTTCGGCCACGTCAAGGGCGCCTTCACCGACGCCAAATCCGACCGCGCCGGGCGCTTCGAGCTGGCCAACAAGGGCAGTATTTTTCTGGACGAAATCGGGGACCTCGACCCCGCCAGCCAGGTCAAACTGCTGCGGGTGCTGCAGGACCGCACCTTTGAGCCGCTCGGCAGCAGCCGCAGCAAGACCGTCGATGTGCGGGTCATCTGCGCTACCAACCGCAACCTCGAAGACATGGTGGCCCGGGGCACGTTCCGGGAAGACCTGTTTTACCGGATCAACCTGATCACCGTCCGGCTGCCCGCCCTGCGCGAACGGCCCGACGACATCCCGGCGCTGGTCAATTACTTCGTCGACAACCTGAAAACCATCTATGAACGTCCGGATCTGCACGTCAGCCCGGCGGCCCGGAAATGGCTGCGGAACCTGGCCCTGCCCGGCAACATCCGGCAGTTGAAAAACATCGTGGAGCGGGCCGTGCTGCTGTCGATCCGGGACGAACTGGAAGTGAGCGATTTCCAGAAACACGTCACCCAGCGATCCGGGCCGGCGGGGGCGGGGTCGCTGCCCGAAGTCGGCACTATCACCCTGGAGGAACTGGAACACCAGATGATCCGGCGGGCGATGGAGTATTACAACAACCGGGTTTCCAAAGTCGCCCGGGCGCTGGGCATCACCCGGTTCGCGCTTTACCGGCGGCTCGACAAATTCGGGATTCCCTACGATGGAACCGCGGATTGAACGATTGCGTCCGGGGGCCTATCTTTAGCCGATGAAACTTTCCCTTCGTACCCGATACCTGCTGTACATCCTGATTATCCACGGAGCGCTGATCTTTCTGATTTTCAGATGGCTTAGGGAAAACCAGCTTCTTTTCATTACCAGCGAGGTGCTGGTGCTGCTGTCGGTGGCGGTCGCTTACCAGATCTATCAGGCCTTCGGCCGGCCGTCCCAGTTCATTTCCTCCGGTATCGAAGCCATTAAAGACAAGGACTTTACGATCAAATTCGTCCCAACCGGCCAGCGGGAGGTGGACGGCCTGATCGACGTTTATAACCTGATGATCGACCAACTGCGTCAGGAACGCACCAAACAGATGGAACAGCAGTTTTTCCTGGAAAAGTTAATCGAGGCCTCCCCCATCGCCACCCTGATCTTCGACTTCGACGAGCGCATTGCGTCGGTCAATCCGAAGGCCGTCGAGCTGCTGCAACTGCCGCCCGACCAACTGCTGGGCAAAGCCCTCACCGACATCGACCACCCGCTGCTGCGGCAGCTGACCGACCCGACCGAGGAGGATACCAGAATCCTGAAAAGCACCGGGGTGGAGACCTATCGCGTGCTGCGTTCCCACTTCATGGACCGGGGGTTCCGGCGCTCCTTTCTGCTGCTCGAAGAACTAACCAGCGAAATTCTGGAAACCGAGAAAAAGGCTTACGGGAAAGTCATCCGGATGATGGCCCACGAGGTCAACAACTCCATCGGGGCCATCAACTCCATCCTGGACGTGACGCGCTCCTATCTGGACGCCCCGGAAGAGCAGGACGTGAAGAACGCCCTGGAGGTGGCTATCGAGCGCAATGACCGGCTCAACCACTTCATGCGCCGGTTTGCCGACGTGGTCCGGCTGCCGCAGCCGCAGAAGCGACCGGCCGATCTGGACGAAGTGGTGCGGAACGTCTCCCGGCTGATGCAGCCGCTGGCCGAAAGCAAGGGCCTTGTGTTCCGGTTCCATTCGGCGGGCGAGCCGGTCCTGAAAGCCGTCGACGTCGAACAGATCGAGCAGGTGCTGGTCAACATCATCAAGAATGCCGTCGAAGCCTGCACCGCCGGCCAGACGGTCGAGGTAGCGCTGTCCGCGAGCCGGCTGGTCGTTCGCGACAACGGCAAACCCATCCTGCCGGAGCTGGAAACCAGTATGTTCAACCCATTTTTCAGCACTAAACCCGACGGTCAGGGCATCGGGCTTACCCTCACCCGCGAGATTCTGCTCAACCACGGTTTCCCGTTCTCCCTGAAAACCGGGCCCGACGGCTGGACGGAGTTTACCATCGGCCTGAGCGTTCCGGCGGCCGGCTGATCTCAGCGGTTCTGCTCGGCCACCCAGTTTCGGCGAAAATCCTCGACATCCTGCGGGCTGAAGCCGTATACCGCCTGAATCCGCCCGATGGCCTGGGTCAGCTTCGGCAGGTCTTCGGAGGAGTGGGTGACGAACCGGTAGGCCGAAGCCGCCTGATCGTAGGGAATGTTCATCAGGGCCAGCACCTCGTCGATCTGCGCGTCGGTGATCGTGCGGTTCTTCGCGTCGATCATTCGCCAGCCGTGCAGCAGCCCGGCGGCCTCGCTGAGCAGGTGCAGGGCTTCCGACCGGGCGGTGTCGCTGGTGGTCCCGTTCTCCAGGAATCCGATCACCCGATGCAGCTGATGAATGACCGTGGCGGCCGAGGCTTTCTCCCAGTTCTGTTTGATCGTCGTTACGGCCTCATCGCGTTGCTGGGCGTATTTTTCGCCCCGGTTCAGAGCCGTCTGAAGCGAAATGAAGGCTTCCCGGTTCTGAAAATAGAAGCCGGTGTTGTCCCCCTTGTCCCGCTGGGCCGCATACCCGGCCAGCCGGCGGTCGGGGCTGCGGTGCAGGGCGGGGTTATCGCTGTTGACAAATTCCGGATTGGCCCCGTAAAGGAACAGAAGCTGGTCGGCGTTCGGAGCGCGTAACGTGCCGTTAGTCAGCGAGGTGGCGTAGTTATACAAAGCCGCCGTATACAGTCCTTTTTCGATGAGCTGCTCCATTTCCACGCCGTATTCGTCGAAGAGGTAATTGCCGTAGACGCCCCCCTCCCGGCTGCGGTCGAAGGGAAAAAAGTTGCCCCCGGCGGCTTTGGAAAGCTCGGCAAAATAGCCGTTGTCGGCCGTGAGCCGGCTGGTATAATACGGCGTCGTAACCGTCTCCAGACTCAGGCCACCTTCCGAAAAGAGGCTCCGGAGCGTCTCCTCCGAAACGAACTCGCCCCGGTTGCGGCCTCTCTGCATCTCGGCGGTCAGCCGGTCCAGCTGGTCCGCGAGGGGAGCCACTATGTCAGAATTGTAAACAAAGCCGCTGCTGTCGTACTGCTGGCCGATCAGCACCGGATTGGTGTATTCGCCGTCGATGGTTTCCTTTTCACAGGCGGACAGCCCGATGGTAGCGGTAATCAGCAGAAAGATCGGTTTCCAGGGTACAAACCTTTGGTTCATGTCAAAAGAGGTAGAAGGAGGCCCTTCCGGACCCGAATATATCCTTGTATTAATTCTTATTACGACCAAAAGGTTTTAAGTATTGTGCAGGGCGGGCGGTAGGGTCTTTCGGAAAAGATGCCTTTAAAACACGAAAGCCGCCCAGATTGGACGGCTTTCAGCGTTATAGCTTTACTACGAATTAGCGAGCAGAGTCAGCAGCTGCGCTGTCGGTAGCCATCGTGGTGTCGGATGACATCATGGCTGAGTCAGAAGACATGGCAGTTGAATCAGTAGTGGTTGCTGCAGAATCCTCTGATTTTTTAGAGTTGCAGGCAGCAGCCAAAGAAACCATCGTCATAACGAACAATGCAGATTTCAGAATACGTTTCATGAATATAAGAAAGTTTAAGTGTTGAAAAATTCCCAACTTTAATACCGCAAAAGCCGATAGGTAACCCGCCGGAATGAAAGAATTTTTAAATTTTTTTTTGGGTTACATTTTCGCAGGATTCGTATTAAGCAATGAGAGAACCGAATGAGAGGTCCGAAGCATCTGCATCCTTCTGACAATGAGCGTAACGACGCCCGGCGCAACGACGCCCGATCTGACGACGCCCGTTTGCTTGTTGGCTTGGCGGATGGTTCGGATGCCGTGCTGGCAGAACTGTACAAACGGTACTTTCCGATGGTGCTGCACCTGATCCTGAACAACAGCGGCTCGGAAGACGACGCCAAGGACATTTATCAGGAAGCCCTGATCGTGTTGTACGAAAAGGTTTCGGAAGGGTCGCTAGAACTGCACTGCCAGCTGAAAACGTACCTGTACTCGGTCAGCCGCCGGCTGTGGCTCAAGCAGTTGTCGAAGCGCAGCCGGAACGGCAGCGGCCTGATCGATCAGGAAAACCTGGCCGACGTGGACGATGATCTGACCGATCACCACGCCCGCGACCGACAATTCAGCCTGATGGCCGACTCGCTCGACCGCCTGGGCGAACCCTGCCGGACGCTGCTCGAAGACTTTTACATCCGGCATCTGTCGATGCAGGACATTACGGACAAATTTGGTTACACGAACACCGATAACGCCAAAACGCAGAAATACAAATGCCTGATGCGGCTTAAACGGTTGTTCTTCTCGGTTTATAAGGAGGAGAGGTAACATGGACGAACAGAAATTCACCGACTGGATTGACAAATGGCTCCGGGATGAACTGACCGAAACGGAACGGCTCGAATTCGAGACGCTGCGCCGGTCGGACCCGATTCTGGATCAGCGGGCGCGCGACCAGCAGCAGCTGGCCCGGGCCATGCGGTTGTATGGTCAGCGTACGGACTTCCGGAAACGCCTGAACCGGATACACGCCGAGCTGGACATGGAAGCCGTTCGTCAGGAAGCACAGGAAGCGTCCGCGCCGGCGGAGGAACCCGCCCGGAAGGGACGCGTCCGGCAGCTCTGGCAGACCTACCGTCCGATCCTGGCCGTGGCGGCCTCCGTTGCCGTCTTCACCACCTTCGGAACCCTGATGCTCATGCGGCAATATCAGTCGAGCCACAAGCAACAGGAGCAATACAGCATGCTGCGCCGGGACCTGCAGGCGATCCGTCGCTCGCAGAACGCCATTCTTCAGGATCTGAACGCCCGCGAACGGGCGTTACAGATGAACCCGGGGCAGGTAGCCGGATCGAGCTTCCTGCTGTCGCCGGACGGTTATCTGGTCACCAATACCCACATCGTGCAGGACGCCGACTCGGTGTACATCCAGAGCACGAAGGGCGATATTTACAAAGCCAAGGTGGTTTATACCAATAAAGCCTACGACCTGGCGATTCTTCAGGTGCGTGACGACAGTTCCTTCCGGGCCAGAACGGCCCTGCCTTACGGGTTCGAAGCCGGCCCGTCGGATCTGGGCGAACGGGTCTTTACGCTCGGCTTTCCCCGCGACGAAGTGGTGTACGGCGAAGGCTACCTGAGCTCCCAGACCGGCTATCGCGGAGACTCCACCGCCTACCAGGTGGCCATCAGTGTGAACCCGGGTAACTCGGGAGGCCCGCTGCTGGATGAGAAAGGGAACGTTATCGGCATCATCAGCGGAAAACAGACCTCGACGGAAGGCGCGACCTTCGCCATTAAAACCGATGTTCTGTTCCGCACGATTTCCGGCATCCCGACCGACTCCCTCAAGGGCTCTCCGATCCGGATGAGCCGGAAAAACGGCCTGGCCAAACTCCCCCGAAAGGAACAGATCAAGAAAATTCAGGAGAGCGTGTTCATGGTGAAGGTATTCAAGCAGGAGAAATAAGGCCGGAAGAGGCCGTCAACTACGGAGAGGCTGTGCGCTGCGGGGATTTCCATCCGGCAAAGCACAGCCTCTCCCCTTTTTACGCCCCCTGAATTGCCACGTTCTTCTGTCATCCGGGCCTTTTGTCCTCCCATCCGGTTTTGGCCTCCAGGTTCTTTTGTCATCCCGAGGAACGAGGGACCCTGTGGCACGGCACTCAGGTAGATGGGGCATGCGTAGCCACAAACTTCCTCCAGCGGCCGGAGACCACCCCCCGGCCCCCTCCTTGCTAAGGAGGGGGTGGCTTCGCAATCATTGGGAACTGGCGGAGCACTCCCCCTCCTAAAACAGGAGGGGGCGGGGGGTGGTCCTCCCTTCGGCACCCCATCTACCTGAACGCCGTGCCACAAGATCCCTCGTTCCTCGGGATGACAAAAAAGAACCTGGAGGCCAAAAATGGGCTGACGACAAAACCGGTAGGGTGCCAAATGGAGCGGATGGGGATTATGGTTGCACCGGCAACCCGGTCGGCACCGCCTTTTTCTGCCTTTCAACTGTTAACGACTCCGCTGACCTCCCCGTCCCCATTTCTGGGGATTGACTTCCGCCGGAAGCTGATGTAACTTGCCGGCATACCCGGCCTTCTCCGCTATGCTTTCAACTACCCGTTCCCCCTTTTCCGTTGCAGACGATGCCCTGCAGGCCATCGGTAACACGCCTGTCGTCCGTCTGAACAAGGTGGTCGGGCCGGACAGTGCCGAGGTCTTCGTCAAACTCGAATATTATAACCCGACCGGTTCCTACAAGGACCGCATGGCGATGGCGATGATCGGGGAGGCCGAACGAAGCGGTGCCCTGAAGCCGGGAATGACCGTCGTGGAATGCACCGGCGGCAGCACCGGAACGTCTCTGGCCTTCGTTTGTGCCGTCAAAGGCTATCGTTTTCAGGTCGTTACCTCGGACGCCTTCGCGCCGGAAAAGCTCCGGACGATGCGGGCCTTCGGGGCCGATCTGGTCATCGTGCCGAGCCAGGGCAGGAAAATCACCCCGGACCTGATTCCGACCATGCGGGAACGCGCCCGTGAGCTGGCCCAGCGCCCGGACGCTTTTTTTACGGACCAGATCAACAACCCGAACTCCATCCGGGGGTACCGGCGCATCGGCGAAGAACTTCTGGCCCAGCTCAACCGCCCCATCGACGCTTTCTGTGCGGCCGTCGGCACCGCCGGGATGTTGATGGGCGTTTCGACGGCCCTGCGCGAAGCCGGGCAAACGACCCGCGTGGTGGCGCTGGAACCGGCTTCGGCGCCCCTTCTGTCGGAGGCCCGGCCCGGCCCGCACCGCGTTGAGGGAATCGCCATCGGCATCGTTCCGCCCCTGCTTTCCTCAACCGCTTACGATGAAGTCAGAACCGTCGAGGAGTCGGAGGCCCGGGACATGGCCCGCCGTCTGGCCCGCGAGGAAGGCATTTTTGCGGGCATATCGAGCGGCCTCAACATTCTGGCCGCCGTCCGGCTGGGGCAGGAACTCGGGCCGGGGCATACGGTCGTGGCCGTGGCCTGCGACTCCGGCATGAAATACCTGGCCGGTGATTTATTCGATTCAACCGAAACCACCTGAATCCGGCAGACCTGACCGCCTGCTCAATAACCGTTGGATGCCATACCGGAACAGCTTATCTTCAATGAGCTGTAAGTCAAAGCTTTTGCCATGCGATAAGGTACTCTTAACCCCCTGACCCCATGGGAAGGACCATGCTGCTCTGCCTTTTGCTTTCATTCACATTTCGGGCAAGCGGGCAGAATTTCAACGAAAAATGGGTGATCCCGCTGGAATTCTCGCAGGGCTTCATCAAAGCCGGGGCCGCTCCGGAACTGTATGTGGCTCAGCTGAGCCTCTCTCCGCAATTCAGGATGGTGGACGGTCGGCTCCGGGCGGGCGTGACGGCGGGCGGCTTCTTTTCAGCCAAAACGCTCTACGGGCTGGCCGGCCCCAAACTGGCGCTGAAGGTGGCTTCGCTCGGCAAGGTGTTCACGGCCGATACGGGCAACCTGCATCTTTCCGCCGATTATCTCTTCGGAACCGACCGACAGCAGCTGCTGGGTGCTGGTTTTCACGCCGATCTGGCCGAACTCCTCATCCTTTCCCTGAACTACCGACGCGACCTTCACTACCGGGCCAACTGGTTCCAGATCGGACTGGCCTACCATCTGTTCCGCGAACCGATCCCGAAAGACATTCGCTCCAATCCTGTCGACGTACGTTAATCCGGTTTCATCATGAAAGCCATCGTCATTAGTGGCGGAGGGTCCAAAGGCGCGTTTGCGGTCGGGGTCCTCAAATACATCCACGAAAATATTCGCCCGGTCGACAGCTTCGACCTGTACAGCGGCACCAGCACGGGCGCACTCATCAGCCCGCTGGCGCTGCTCGGAGAAATCGACCTGCTCGAAAAAATCTATACGACCACCCGCGATCAGGACGTGCTGAACAAGCACAGCTTCGGCCGTATTCTGACCGATATTTCCATCCACGACGCCACGCCCCTGCTGCGGCTCATCGAACGCAATCTGACGCCCACTCTGGCGACGATGGTGCTCACTTCACCGAAACGGCTGTTTCTGTCGGGCGTATCGCTTCAGACCCAGGAACTGGTCCATTTCACCAACCAGCCGGCGGCTTCGTCGGAGTTTTACCGGATCGAAAGAATCTCCACCGCCACGGAACTCCAGCGGGCCATGCTGGCCTCCTCCTGTCAGCCCATTTATATGCAGCCGATCGACGTTTTCCGGCGGGGAGAAGAACAGTTCTGCGACGGGGGCGTCCGGGAAAATACCCCCATTCAGGTGGTGGCCGACAACGGTGCCACGGAGGTCGTTGCCATTTCGATGGCTCCCAAAGCCGATCAGAATGTATTTGCCACGGATTTTCTGACCAAAGCGACCGAAATCCTCGGCTTCACGATCGACACTTTCGGCTCGGACGTCGGCCAGAACGATTACCGGCTGCCGAAGTTCATGGCGCAGGTCAACCTGTATCTCGACGCCGTTAAAAACAGTCTGGCCCTGAGCGGAGTAAGCCCGGCGGTCATTGCCGGGAGTTTCCTCAGCGCCCCGAACCCGCTGGCGGGTCGGCCGCTGGTGAAGCTGCACGAAATCCGCCCGGACGTCAATCTCTCCTCCGACGAGTTCGGGGGAGAGGGCGGTCTGACCTTCGACCCGGCCCGAATGCGGAGGATGCTGGAGATGGGATTCGATAAAGCCGAGAGTTATTTCACCTCCCTGCCGGCCTCTTCGCCCATTTTCGTATAGGCCCACCGTTCAACCTGATTCACTTTTCCTTTTTCCTATCGTCCTACCTCTAAACTACTTAATCACATGGATCAGTCAGGTACGCTTCTTACCGGGTCGCCCTCCGGCGATACCGCTGCCGAATTGAAGGCCACCTTCAAAGGGGATCTCCTCGGCCCCGACGATGCCGATTACGACCAGGCCCGCAGCGTCTGGAACCAGATGATCGACAAACGACCCGCCCTGATTGCCCGCTGCACCGACTCCAGCGACGTGGTCCAGGCGGTCCGGTTTGCCCGTAAACACGGTATGCTGGTTTCCGTCCGCGGGGGCGGGCACAACATCGCCGGGAATGCCGTCTGCGACAGCGGGCTGATGATCGACCTGTCGCCGATGAAGCTCATCCTCGTCAACCCGGACCGAAGGACCGCCCGCGCCGGAGCCGGCGTTCTCTGGAGCGAGCTGGACCGGGAAACCCAGCGCTACGGGCTGGCTACCACCGGCGGAACCGTTTCGCATACCGGCATTGCCGGCCTGACGCTGGGCGGTGGGCTGGGCTGGCTGATGGGCAAACACGGCCTGGCCTGCGACAACCTGCTCTCGGTCGACATCGTAACGGCCGACGGGCAGCTCCAGACGGCTTCCGAAACCGAGAATCCGGACCTGTTCTGGGCCATTCGGGGCGGGGGCGGCAATTACGGCATCGTCACGTCCTTCGAATACCGGCTGCATCCCGTTGGCCCGACGATTCTGGGCGGCATGGTGCTCCACCCGCAAAGCGAGGCCCGGGAGGTGCTGCGGTTCTACCGCGAGTTTGCCCGCAACCAGCCCGACGAACTGATGGTCTTCTGCGGTCTGCTCAACACGCCCGACGGGATGCCGGTCATTGCCCTGATTGCGGGCTGGTTCGGGCCGTTGTCGGAGGGCGAAGCGCACCTGAAGCCGCTGCGGGCATTCGGTACCCCCATCGCCGACCTGATCGGGGAAATCCCCTACCTTCAACATCAATCCATGTTCGACGAGGCCACGAAGCCGGGCCTTCACCGCTACTGGAAGTCGGGCAACCTGCCGGAAATCGACGATACGGTGATCGATACCGTGGTCGGGGAAGCCGCCCGGATGACGACTCCCTACGGCTTTGTTCTCTTTTTCCACATCAAAGGGCAGGCAACGCGCGTACCGGCCGGAAAAATGGCGTTCGGCCTGCGGCAGGATCAGTGGGATTTCGACATCGTGGCCCAGTGGATCGACCCGGCCGAAGCGCCTACCCATATCGACTGGGTACGGGGTTTCTGGAAACGGATCGAACCCCACACCAGCGGGGTGTATGTCAATCACTTGGATTCGGAGGAAAGCGGCCGGCGGGTCAAAACCGCCTACGGCCCTAATTACCAGCACCTGTCCATCCTGAAAAAGAAGTACGACCCCGATAACTTCTTCTGTATGAACAATAATATCCAGTAACCTTCTCCGCGCTGCCGTAGTTACCCTAAGTGGAACCAAATGCTTCAGGTAACGATGGAAAATCAGCAAAGATTGCAGGGAAAGAAGGTGGCGATTCTGCTGACCGACGGCTTCGAACAGGTCGAAATGACCGAACCGAGGAAGGCTTTACAGGAAGCCGGGGCGGAAACGCACCTGATTGCCCCGAACGGCGGTGAGGTGAAGGGATGGGATACGAAAGACTGGGGCCAGTCGTTTCCGATCGATGTACCGCTCGATCAGGCCCGGCCCGAAGCGTACGATGCGCTGCTTCTTCCGGGCGGGATCCTGAACCCCGATCAGCTGCGGATGGAACGGAAAGCGGTCGAGTTCGTGCGGCACTTTTTTGAAGCCCATAAGCCCGTGGCCGCCATTTGCCACGCCCCGATCCTGCTGATCGAGGCCGATGTGGTGCGGGGTCGCCGGATGACCTCCTATCCCTCCATCACAACCGACCTGCGCAACGCCGGGGCCGACTGGGTGGACGAAGAGGTCGTGACGGACCAGGGACTGGTGACAAGCCGTAAACCGGACGACATTCCGGCCTTCAACCGCAAAATGATCGAGGAAATCCGCGAGGGTATTCACGACCGGCAGCATGCCTGAATAAACGAAAAGCCGACCTCAGCAGGTCGGCTTTTCGTTTTATATCATTGCTTACAGAAGCTTAAAGGACGAAGTATTCGCCTACCTCGATGGCGGCATAGACAATCATCACCAGACAGAGAATCACCTTCATGACGATGCCGGCCAGGAAGCCGACGAACGAACCGAAAGCGGCTTTCAGAGCATTTTGAAAGGGTGCCCCGCCGATCAGTTCCCCGATCAGCGCCCCCAGAAACGCGCCGAGGAACAACCCGACGCCGGGAATCACGAAAAAGCCGGCCACCACGCCGATGGCGGTGCCCCAGCTTCCGTATTTCGTTCCGCCGAACCGCTGCGTTCCCCAGATCGGCACGTAATAATCCAGCACGGCCACGACGGCCGTCGCCAGCCCCAGGCTGACGAGAATCGTAGTGCCGAATTCCGCATAGTTCGAGTAGTGAAGACACAGCAGACCGGCATAGCTCAGGGGCGGCCCCGGCAGCGGCAATACCGCCCCCGCCAGTCCGACCAGCAGGCCGGCGGCCCCCAGAATCAGCAGCAGTTCGTTCATTTTATCCGCCGATGGTTGACATGGACTCCGTCACCGGGCTGCGGTGACGCTCGGCTTCGAAGCCGTTTTTGGGCCGGTGGGCGAAGGCTTTCAGGAAGGCCGCCGTTAGTTCGGCATCATCGGCGCCGGAACGCAGCAGGGCGCGCACGTCGAGCACGCCATTGTCGTATAGACAGGTTTTCAGAGTGCCCTGGGCCGTCAGCCGGATGCGGTTGCAGGTGCCGCAGAACGTCCGGGTGAAGGCGGCAATGATGCCGATGGTGCCCTCGTAGCCGGGAATCCGGTAATGCGTCGAGGTGGAAAACGGGGCATCGGCGACTTTCTCCAGACCGGGATACAACGACTGCAATTCCTCCAGAATACGCTGGTGGGTCCAGTGCAGCACCGGGTAGTGGCTGCCTTCCCCATTGAACGGCATTTCCTCGATGAACCGCACCTCGACGGGGTGGTGCCGTGTCAGTTCGGCCAGCGCGGGCAGGTCCTCGATGTTCTTGCCCTCCATCACCACGGCGTTCAGCTTGACCGGAACCCGGTGTTCCAGCAGGGCGTCGAGCGTCCGGCGGACGGCGGGCAGTTCGTCGCGTCGGGTGATGGTCCGAAACCGCTCCCGGTCCAGGGTATCGATGCTGAGGTTGACCGAACCGATCCCCATCCGCACCAGTTCCGGCACGAGCGGAGCCGTCAGCACACCGTTGGTGGTAATATGCAGTTCGTGCAGGCCCTCGACGGCTTTCAGACGCCACAGAAAATCCATCAGTCCGTTGCGCACGAAGGGTTCTCCGCCGGTGATCCGGACTTTCGATACGCCCAGCCGCGCCAGTACCCGCACCAGCCGCTCCATCTCCTCATAGGTGAGCAGGTGCTGCTTCGGCAGGTAGTTGATCCCCTCCTCCGGCATACAGTAGAAACACCGCAGGTTGCACCGGTCGGTGACGGCCAGCCGCAGATACGTAATCGGACGATTGTGGTTATCGTAAATCATTCCCAGCAAGTTACAAAATTTCGCGCCGGCCGCCAACCTTTTGCTCCTGCAAAACCGGTTATCTGGTCGGTCAGGCGCGGTTATACACTTTCAGCACCGACTCCCGGAGCATACTGCCCGGCCCGAAGGTTACAAAATTGATTAGCTCGGCGATGTCGTCCGGGGCGACCCATTTGGCCGGATCGACCTCGGGCATGGCCTGCCGGTTGGCGGGGGTGTCGATCGTACTCGGCACGATCACCGTGGAGACGATGTTCTTGGCCTTTCCGGCCGCATTGATGATTTCGGAAAGGTGGATCACCAGCGATTTCGACAGGGCGTAGGCCACCATGTGCTGCCCGGCTTCCGGGACCAGGGCCGGCCGGGCGCCGACCAGCACGAACCGCCCGCCCTCGGGCCGCCCCGCCATCTGATCGAATACCGGACGAACCACCTGGTAGGTGGTGCGGAAATTCAGGTTGATCTGGTGTTCGACGGCCGCGTAATCCGTCTCGGAGATCGACCCCATGGCAAACCCGCCGACCAGCAGCACCGCGGCATCGATGGCACCGTGTTCGGTCGCCAGTTTGCCGATGAGGGCGCGGCAGGCAATTTCGTCGGTTAAATCGAGTTCATAGGAAAAGAGGTTTTCCTGCTTATCGAGGGTGGAATTCGGTTCGTGGGTAGCCAGCACCCGGTGTCCGGCATCGAGCAGGTGGCGGGTCACGGCCCGGCCCAGCCCGCCGGTGGCACCGGTCAGTAATACGGTTGACATAGAAAAGGGATGAGTGGTAGAATCAATACGCAAAGAAACGACTCGGTTTCAAAAAAGTTCGGTTTGGGTTACATTTGGAAACCGATCCCTGAACCTCTCATGAACCGTTTCCGCTTTCTCCTGCCGGTGCTGCTGGTGGGTTTCCTGACCACCGCCTTCCGCCGGGACGGCACTACCGCCGAAGAAGCCCCGGACGAACACCGCTTCCGCAAAATCGACCTGACCGGCGACCTCCGCGACCTCGTCGGCCTCGACATCGCCCCGAACGGAGACGTCTATCTGATCGGCCACGGGGGCGAACTCTACTTGTACCGCCCGAAAACCAGAGAAACCCGGCGCATCGGGAAGCTGGACGTGCAATCCTCCGAAGCCATGCTTCAGGCCATCGGCCTCGACCCGAACTTTTCACAAAACCGGCATCTCTACCTCTATTATGCCCCCAAAAGCCGGAAGCAGGTCAACCTGCTGTCGCGGTTTACGCTGCGGGGCGACACGCTCGACCGGTCCACCGAAAAGCCGATGCTGGAAGTGCCCGACACCTGGGCCTGCTGCCATTCAGGCGGCAGCATGACCTTCGACCGGCACGGCAATCTGTACCTGACCACCGGCGACAATACCAATCCGTTCGGCACGAATTATTCGCCCTCCGACGACCGCGCCGGCCGCGAGATGTTCGACGCCCAGCGGTCGGCGGGCAACACCAACGACCTGCGGGGCAAAATCCTGCGCATCCATCCCGAACCCGACGGCAGCTACACGATCCCGAAAGGCAACCTGTTCGCCGAAGCCGCCGACGGCCTGACCCGCCCGGAAATCTACATCATGGGCTGCCGCAACCCGTTTCAGGTCACCGTCGACCGCGATACCGACCTGGTCTACTGGAGCGAAATCGGCCCCGACGCCAGCGACGACGACCCGCGCGGCCCCCGCGGCTACGACGAACTGAATCAGGCCCGGCAGGCCGGCAATCACGGCTGGCCGTTTTTCATCGGCCCCAACGAGCCGTATGCCCGGGTGGACTTCGACCGCGACTCGGTGCTGTTCCGGTATGACCCGCAGAACCCGGTCAACCTCTCGGCGAACAATACCGGCCGCCGGGACCTGCCCCCGGCCACCCCGGCTTTTCTGTGGTATCCCTACGACGTGTCGCCTGAATGGCCGGATTTGGGGGCCGGAGGCCGGACGCTGGTGGCAGGCCCGATCTATTATTTCGATCCGGCCAACCCCTCTCCCATCAAGTTTCCAGCCTGGTTCGACCGGAAATTGTTTTTGGGCGAGTGGATGCGCAACTGGCTGAAGGTAGTCTCGTTCGACGATCAGAAGAAACTGAAAACCATCGAATCGTTCATGCCGTCGACGACGTTCCGGAAGCCGATCAGCATGAAATTCGGGCCGGACGGGGCGCTGTATCTGCTGGAATTCGGGGCGCTTTGGGGCGGAAACCGGGATTCGCGGCTCGTCCGGATCGAATACATCCCGGGCAACCGTCCGCCCATCGCCCGGCTGGAAACCGGAACCGACGCCGGGGCCGCCCCGCTGCCGACCCGGTTTTCCGCCCGCAACTCTCTGGATTACGACAAGGGCGACCGGATTTCGTACCGCTGGACCGTCAACGGCAAACCCGTCGGCGCCAACACCGCCGAACTGGACTACACGTTTCAGAAACCGGGAAACTACCGCGTGAAGGTGGCCGTCGTCGACCAGGCCGGTGCCCGCTCCGAAGCCGCCACGAGCATAAGCGTGGGCAACGCACCCCCGAAAGTGTCTATCCAACTGGAACAGAAAGGCTTGCTTTACGGACCGGCGGTTTCGTATCAGGTGAAGGTAGAAGACGCGGAAGACGGTCCGGTGCGGCCGGAAGACGTTCAGGTACGGCTGACTTATCTCCCGACCCGAAAAACCCTCTCCTTCTCCGAAAAAGGCGAAGTGCTGTCGCCGTACCACCGCGGGGCAACCTGGATCGAGGAAAACGACTGCAAGGGCTGCCACGCCCTGAAGGAGAAGTCGGTCGGGCCGAGTTTTCAGGCCATCGCCGAGCGGTATCGACCCCGCAAGGCCGACCCGAACGTGGTGGAGCGGCTGGGTGATAAGATCATCCGGGGCGGGTCCGGCGAGTGGGGCCAGGTGAACATGAGCGCCCACCCGCAGCTGTCGGCCGAGGTAGCCAACGAGATGGTCCGCTACATCTTTTCGCTGACCGATCAGAAATCCGAAAAACCGCTGCCGCAGCAGGGGCAGTTCGATACCGAACCGAACGGGGCCGGCACCTACATCCTGACGGCCCGTTATACCGACAAAGGAAGCAGAACCGCCCGCCCGCTGACCCGGCAGTCGACGGTCGTGCTGCGGTCGCCGGTGCTGACGGCGCAGGATTTCGACGGAAATTATGAAGTACAGCGCCGGGACATCATCACGGACGTCCACAAGGCCGGCTACGTCATGGTGCGCAAAATCGACCTGACCGACATCAGCGCCGTGGCTTTTCAGCTGGCGACGGAAGTGAACGGCTCCCGCATCGAGGTCCGGCTCGACAGCCCCACCGGGGAGATCATCGGTGAGCTGGACGTGCCGGTCACCGGCCAACGCGACAACTGGGCCGAGCAGGTACTGCTCCTGCGCCCAACCACCGGCGAACACGACCTGTATTTCGTCTTCCGCAACCGGCTATATGTACTGAACCTGGTCAATATCAAGCAGGTACAGTTTCGAAAGGAGACACCGAAATGACGATGGACTTGGAGGTCGGCGTCAGACTGCCCTCGGCCACGCTGTCGATGGGGATCAGCACGTTCGTTTCGGGGAAATAAGCCGCGGCACAACCGCGCGGGATGTTGTAGGGAACGATGACGAACCGTTCGGCCGTCCGCACCTGCCCGTCATACCGGCTGTGCAGACTGACCACCTGCTGCGGCTGAAAACCGAGGGCCGCGATGTCGTCGGCGTTCATGAACACTACCCGGCGCTCGTTATGAACGCCCCGGTAGCGGTCTTCCCGCCCGTAGATGGTCGTGTTGAACTGGTCGTGGCTCCGGATGGTCATCAGCAGCAGTTCGCCCGGCTTCAGGGCGTGGGCCGTCGGGGTATTGACCGAAAAATGCGCCTTGCCGTCGGCGGTGGTGAACCGGCGTTCGCGGGGCCCGTTGGGCAGATAGAAACCTCCGGGTTGGCGAACCCGCTCGTTATACCGCTCGAAACCGGGAATGGTCTTCTCGATCAGGGCCCGGATCCGGTCGTAATCGGACGCCAGCGCATTCCAGTTCAATTTTTCGGGGCGGTTCCGGAAAACCGCTTCGGCCAGACCGGCCACGATGGCGGGTTCACTTTTCAGGTGGGCTGAAACCGGTTCGAGCCTCCCCCTCGACGGCTGCACGACACCGGTCGTGGCCTCGCAGCTGACGAACTGATCGCCGGACGCCTGGGTGTCGCGGTCGGAGCGGCCGAGGCAGGGCAGAATCAGCGCCGTCTCGCCGTGAATGAGGTGGCTCCGGTTCAGCTTGGTGGATACCTGAACGGTCAGGCGGCAGCGCTGAAGGGCTTCGGCGGTGTAGTTCGTATCCGACACGGCCATCAGGAAATTCCCGCCCATGCCGAAGAACACCTTCGCCCGGCCTTCGTGCATGGCCTTCACGGCTTCGACGGTGCTGAAACCCGGTTGGCGGGGAGGCTCGAAGCCGAACACCTCCCGGAGCCGGTCCAGAAATTCGGGTTTCGGGCGTTCCCAGATGCCCATGGTGCGGTCGCCCTGCACGTTGCTGTGGCCGCGGATCGGCCCGGCACCCCCGCCCTCGATGCCGATGCTGCCCTTCATCAGCAGCACGTTGATGACTTCGCGGATGGTCTGGACGGCATTGCGGTGCTGGGTCAGTCCCATTGCCCAGCAGATGATGATCTTCTTTTTATACTTCATCAGATCGACCGCCTGCCGGATCTGATCCACCGAAAGACCGCATTGTTCGGCCAGATCGGCGACCTCATACCGGTCCAGATCATCAATAAATGACTGATAACCAGTCGTATAATTTCGGATATAGTCCGGGTCCAGCACCCGTCCGGGGGCATTCCGTTCCTCCTCCAGCAGCAGTTTGGCGACGGCTTTCAGAAACGCCAGATCGGTATTGATCCGGACCTGGAGATACAGGTCGGTCAGTTTCTGCCCGCCCAGCAGCATATCGCGGGGGCTTTGCGGATACTTGAATGCCACCAGCCCCGTCTCGACCAGCGGGTTGACGGCGATGAGGGTCGCGCCGTTGCGTTTGGCCTGTTCGAGGGGCGTCAGCATCCGGGGCGCATTGGTGCCGGGGTTCTGCCCCATGATCATGATTACCTCGGCTTTCTCGAAATCCTCGTATTTGATGGACGCCTTGCCCAGCCCGATGGTTTCGGCCAGCGCCACACTGGTGGACTCGTGGCACATGTTCGAGCAGTCGGGCAGGTTGTTGGTACCGTACTGACGAACAAAGAGTTGATACAGGAAAGCCGCTTCGTTGCTGGTGCGGCCGGAGGTATAAAAAACCGCTTCGTCGGGCGACTCCAGCGCGTTGAGGTGGTCGGCGATGAGCTGAAAAGCCTCCTCCCAGCCGATGGGTTCATAGTGTGTCGCTCCTTTCCGGATCACCATCGGCTGCGTCAGCCGGCCCTGCTGCCCGAGCCAGAGATCGTCTTTTTTCAAAAGTTCCTCCACCGAATACCGCTGGAACAGAACCGGCGAGGCCGTATGGCGGGTCATGACCTCGTCGGCCACGGCTTTGGCGCCGTTTTCACAGTATTCGGCGACGGCCGAGCGATGATCGTCGGGGTCGGGCCAGGCGCAGGACGGGCAGTCGTACCCGTCTTTCTGATTCAGGTGAGCCAGGGCCTTCCAGCCCCGGATCAGGTCGGTATGGCCGAAAACGTGCCGGAACGACACCACAACGGCTTCCAGACCGGCCGCGGTTTCCTGCGGTTTCGTAATTTTCAGACCGGTTAGGGTATCAGGACCAATTTTCTTCATAGCGTTTGCCGACCTCCAAAAGCCGGTCGGGCATCGAATAGCAATTAAATCGATTATCACGAACGAAACCAAGCAGGGTCATTCCGGCCTCCGTCGCCATCTCCACCGCCAGACTCGACGGCGCGCCGACGGCCGCCAGCAAAGGGACACCCGCCGTCCAGCACTTCTGCACCAGTTCGAAACCGACCCGCCCGCTGACCAGCACGCCAAAGGAGGCCAGTGGCGTCCGACCCTGCCAGAAAGCGGCCCCGATCAGCTTGTCGAGCGCATTATGCCGCCCGATATCCTCCCGCACGAGTACGATCCGGCCTTCGCCGTCGAACAGGGCGGCCGCGTGCAGCCCGCCGGTATAGGCAAAGGCCCGCTGCGCCTGCCGGAGTTTTTCCGGTAAGCCGTGAATCCGTTCAGAATTAATGGAAAAGGCTGCGGAAAGCGGTTCCAGGCCGGAAGCCTGAACGGCTTCGATGGAGGTTTTGCCGCAGAGTCCGCAGCTCGACGAGGTGTACCCATTCCGTTCCAGCATCGTCCAGTCGACGGGGCGGTCGGGCTGAAGTTCCACCCGCAGGACGTTGCCTTTCTTGTCGGCATCGGAAACGCAATGCCGCACGGAAACCACCTGATCGGGCGTCCGGATGATCTGCTCATTGAAGAGATAGCCCAGGGCCAGTTCTTCGTCGTGGCCGGGCGTTCGCATGGTGACGGAAAGGCTCCGCTGCATCCGCTCCCCGACCGGCCCGTAGCCGAGCCGGATTTCGAGTGGTTCTTCCACGGCCAGCAGGTCGGGGCGGTCTTCAGGCTCCTGGTCCTGACTGAATTTCCGAACGGTGGTGGGGGCAAGGGAGGACATAAAAAAGCTTTTCTACCAAAACGCCCGGAATATCGGAATGTTTTGATAGAAAAGCCGGGGCAATTTCAGAGGTGTGGCTGGTTCAACAAAACCCGTCGGAGCCGGTTAATCCTTTGTCACCGAACTGGAGCCGGACAGGCGGGAGCGTAGTTCGGGCGTACCCCGATAACGAACGTTGCTGGCTCCGCTGGCGGTCACATCCAGACGTTTAGCCACCCGTACCCGGGCCGAGCTGGCACCCGACAGGTCGAGTTCGGCCTCGTCCACCGGAAATTCAAAGGCGTACAGGCTGCTGGCGCCCGACAGCTCACCCCGCAGGAGGCCGGTGCCTCCGCTGATGTCGAGGTCCGATGCACCGGAGAGATCGAAGTTCAGCCGGTCGGCGGCCACGTCCACGGTTGATTTGGAAGCGCCGGTGAGCGTAATGTCCAGTTCACGAAGTCCCTGGAAACCGTCGATCGTGGAGCGGGAGGCACCCGAAAACTCGACGCCCCGCAGGGTGGGCATGGTGATGTTGATGTAAAGATCATACCGACGCCGGGAGCGGTTTCTGCGGAACTGCGCGTGGAGGGTGCCATTGCTGGTGTAGATTTCCAGATCGTCGAGGTCGTTGCGGTTGCCGCGGGCTTCGACCCGGAAGGCGCTGCCCTGTTCCACTTTAATGTTGAAAGCGCTGCCGATATCGAGCCGGTCGAAATTGGTCAGGCCGTAGGTGCGGTCATCTTCCTCATAGGGACCGATCCGGTCGTAGTCGCAGGAGGTCAGTGTAACCAGAACAAGAATGAAAAATGCGGAGAGAATGGTTGAAATTTTCATGGTCGTCATAGCAATTGATGGTACCGTATTTGTCGTTGTTTGCTGCTAAGACACACGTTCCCCGCCTTCCCCCTACGGCCTGGTGAAAAAAGTTTGGGAATTTTTGAGTTGAGGAGTATGAGCGTTTGTCATCCCGAGGAACGAGGGATCTTATTCTTCGGCGCTCATGGTGACCGGTTATTCAGCCGCAAGGTCCCTCGTTCCTCGGGATGACAAAAATGGGTGGGATGACAAAGCAGCCTGGTCGGGACCGGGTTGCCGGCGCTCTGACAATCCCAACCCGCACCTGCCCAACTCCCCAATTCCTTAACCCCTAAACTTAACCCTCACTCCATCAGCCAGATGCGATCGGTTTCGGCGCCCTGTTCGGTCCATTCGACCAGCACGCGCTGGGATTCGAGGGTATTGACCCGTTTGCCGGTGTAGTCGGGTTTGATGGGAAGGTCGCGGTTATACCGACGATCGATCAGAACCAGCAGTTCGACGCAGCGGGGCCGGCCGAAAGCCGTCATGGCATCGAGGGCTGCCCGGACCATGCGGCCGGTCGAGATGACGTCGTCGATCAGAATCACCTTTTTATTTTCGATCAGGAAGGGAACATTCGTCGTATTGGGCCGCAGCGGGGATTCGCGCCGGCGGAAATCATCCCGGTAAAACGTGGCGTCGAGGTACCCGAGCGGAATATCTTTCTGGAGGGTGCGGGCCAGTTCGCGGGCCACCCGCTCGGCGAAGTAGATGCCCCGGGGCTGCATGCCCAGCACCACCGTGTCGGAAAAGTCCTGGTGTTTTTCGATCAATTCCTGGCACAACCGGCTGATCACGATCTCCAGCAGCGGACTGGCGAGGATGAGACGTTTCTGGTTCATGGGCTAAAAATACGGCTTCGACCTGCAGTTTGCCGAAAGCGGTTCGTTTTTTTCTTTAAACCTTTGTCGGAAATTTGCGTACCCATAAGGAATCCGTTCCGCAAACTGTTTTGCCAATTATGAAATTTCTGATCGCCGGACTCGGCAACATCGGGCCGGAATACATACTGACCCGCCACAACGCCGGTTTTATGGTGCTGGACCGCCTGGCCGCCCAATACGGCTTCGATTTTACGATGAGCCGTCTGGCCTACACCGCCGAGTGGCGGCATAAGGGAAAAATCATCCACCTGATCAAACCGACCACCTATATGAATCTCAGCGGCCGGGCGGTGCTGTATTACCTGAAACAGCACGATATTCCGGTCGAAAACCTGCTGGTGGTCACTGATGATAAAGACCTTCCGTTCGAAAAGATCCGGCTGCGGGCCAAAGGGTCACCCGGCGGTCATAACGGTTTGCGGAATATAGACGAGGTCCTCGGCACCCAGGAGTATGCCCGCTTGCGTTTCGGCATCGGCAGTAATTTTTCAAAAGGTCGTCAGGTTGATTTCGTACTGGGGAAGTTTCCGGATCAGGAATTTGAAAAACTTCCGGAAGTCCTTGATCGGGCGGGTGATGCGGTAATTAGTTTTTGTACTTCCGGCATTCAGCATACGATGAATTTTTTCAACCAATAATAGAACATTTTGAAGAACTTTCGATTTTGCCAGAATAAAATTTCATTTGGCAGAATTGTCCGTTTTATAGTATTTTGTTTCAATTTCATGCCGGTTCGGGGGTAATTGACGGTGGTAACATACTATTTATCAATACGCTACTGGACTTTCGCTGCCCTTCCTTCATAAAATTGGATTTGCACTCTTGAAATTTCTTCCGATATTTGCATTGTCCTTTGAACGCAGGGCAATTGAACAAAATCAGGAATTGAACTGTTATAATTACGAAACCTGATTGCAACGCGTTACTTCCGACCGGTTTCTGCGTCTTAAGTAATGTGAAGGTTCGGAAAGCACAGGACCGGATACTCAAAAGTTCTACCGGAGTTGAGCGCAGACGAAACGGAAATCAGGAACAGTTAGTTTTTCAAATAGAAAAGGTTAAGGGTTTAGGAATAGTCAGTATAAAGCCTCTCGCAATGATCGGGAGGCTTTATCTTTTTTACGCTTTGAGCAAAAAAGCCGGAACTGCTGTGGAGCGGTTCCGGCTTTTTGTTTTCGTTCGCTTCCGGCTCAGGAAACGGTTCCGCCGTTCCAGACGGCTTTGCCCGGTCCGATCAGCGACAGGCTGCCGTCGCGGTCTTCGGCCATCAGGATCATGCCCTGCGATTCCAGCCCCATCATCTTCCGGGGAGCCAGGTTGGCCAGAAACGTTACCTGTTTGCCGATGACCTCCTCGGGCGTGAAATGTTTGGCGATCCCGCTCAGAATCTGACGCCGGCCCGTGCCGTCGTCGACCTTCAGCTTCAGGAGTTTGTCACTTTTTGGAACCCGCTCGGCTTCGACAATGGTGCCGATCCGGATGTCCATTTTTGCAAAATCGTCGTATTGAATCTCCGGTTTGGCTTCCGGTACGGTTTTGACGGCCAGTTCGTTCATGCGTTTGGCTTCGTGTAACTTATTGATTTGCTGGCTGATCACCTGATCCTCCAGTTTTTCGAACAGCAGGGCGGCCTCGCCCAGTGGGTGTCCTTCGGGCAGCAGGTCCCCTTTGCCGGCGTTGATCCAGCCGGTATGCGTCACGTGCAGTTTTTCCAGGTTCAGCATGGTACGCAGCCGCCCGGCCGTGAAAGGCAGGAACGGTTCGCAGACGATGCTGAGGTTGGCCGTAATCTGGAGGGCGATGTTCAGGACCGTGTTGACCCGGAGCGGATCGGTCTTGATCACTTTCCAGGGCTCGGTTTCGGCCAGATACTTGTTCCCCAGCCGCGCCAGGTCGATCAGGTGGGTCAGCGCTTCCCGGAACCGGTACTGCTCGATGGCCTGCCCGATGCGGTCCGGGTACTGGGCCAACTCATCCAGCACCGCCTGATCGGTCTCCGTCAGGTCGTCCTTCACCGGCACCTTTCCGTCGCAGAATTTCTGCGTCAGCACCACCGCCCGGTTGACGAAGTTGCCGAAAATCCCGACCAGCTCGCTGTTGTTGCGGCCCTGAAAGTCCTTCCAGGTAAACTCGCTGTCTTTCGTCTCGGGGGCGTTGGCCGCCAGCACATAGCGCAGCACATCCTGCTTGCCCGGAAACTCTTCCAGGTACTCGTGCAGCCAGACGGCCCAGTTGCGGGAGGTGGAAATCTTGTCGCCCTCCAGGTTCATGAACTCGTTGGCCGGCACGTTGTCGGGCAGGATGTAACTGCCTTCGTGCATGAGCATGGCCGGGAAGATGATGCAGTGGAACACGATGTTGTCCTTCCCGATGAAGTGTACCAGTTTGGTGTCTTTGTCGCGCCAGTACAGTTCCCAGTCGCGGCCCTGCTGTTCGGCCCACTCCTTGGTCATGGAGATGTACCCGATGGGGGCGTCGAACCAGACATACAGCACCTTGCCTTCGGTGTCGGGCAGCGGCACCCTGATCCCCCAGTCGAGGTCGCGGGTCATGGCGCGGGGTTTCAGACCCTCCTTCAGCCAGGACTGACACTGGCCGGCCACGTTGGACTTCCATTCCGGATGGCTGTTGACGTATTCTTCAATGCGGGGCTGCATCCGGTCGAGGGGCAGATACCAGTTTTTGGTTTCCTTCAGCACCGGCTTCGAACCGGAGAGCATCGACCGCAGCGGCTCCTTCAGTTCCGTGGGACTCAGCGTCGAACCGCAGCGTTCGCACTGGTCGCCGTAGGCGTTTTCGTTGCCGCAAACCGGGCAGACGCCCACGATATACCGGTCGGCGAGGAACTGCTTCGCGGTTTCGTCGTAATACTGCTGGGTGACCTCCTCGGTGAAGTTCCCGCTGTTATACAGGTTCAGGAAGATTTCCTGCGAGGTCTGGTGGTGAATCGGTTTCGAGGTCCGGGAGTAGATATCGAACGAGATGCCGAATTCCTCGAACGCCTTTTTGATCTGCACGTAGTATTTATCCACGACCTGCCGGGGCGTAATTCCCTCCTTCTGGGCGCGGATGGTAATCGGTACGCCGTGTTCGTCGGTGCCGCTGACGAAGGCCACATCGCGGCCCGTCGCACGCAGGTAGCGCACATAGATGTCGGCGGGCAGGTAGCAGCCGGCAATGTGCCCGATGTGGATCGGGCCATTGGCATAAATCAGGGCCGCGGTGACGGTATACCGTTGCGGATTGTCTAATGGCATAATAGGAAGTTGTTGGCGACTTTTAAGTTTAACAAACGGAAGTTCCCGCTATCTTGCCGCTGCAAAAGTAAGCATAGCCCGCTTCCTTCACTATAGAATCCCATGCTTTCCGGGCTAAACGAACACAATATGGTCCTCATTACCGGCGCCAATGGCCTTATCGGCAGCCACCTGGTCCGGCGTTATCTGGAGGCCGGGCATCCCGTGGCTGCGCTCCGGCGGGCCGAAAGTGACCTGAGCCTCCTCGACGACGTCCGCGAACGCGTTACCTTTTATGAGGGCGACATTCTCGATATACCGTCGCTGGAAGACGCCGTCCGGGAGCTGCGCAGCCGGGGGCCGCTCGACCTGATTCACGCGGCCGCCATCATTTCCTATTCGCCGAAAGACCGTGACCGGATGGAAAAGGTCAATGTGGAAGGTACGGCCAACGTCGTGAACGTCTGTCTCGGCGAAGGCGTCCGGAAGCTCGGGTTCGTCAGTTCCATTGCCGCGCTGGGCCGTCCGGCGCGGAAGGGAATTAAAACCGATGGCCCGGTTGTTATCTCGGAAGAACAACGTTGGGAAGATTCGCCGAACAATTCGTTTTATGGTAAAACCAAGTACCGCGCCGAACTGGAAGTCTGGCGCGGCATGGCCGAAGGGCTGGATGCGGTGATCGTCAACCCGACGCTGGTGCTGGGTGAAGGCGACTGGAGCCGGAGCAGTACCCAGCTGTTCAAATATGCCTGGGACGAACGGCCGTTTTATCCGGCCGGGACCGCCGGGCTGGTCGACGTCCGGGATGTGGCCGACGCTCTCTATCTGCTGATGCAGAGTGAGCTGACGGCCGAACGCTTTCTGCTGAATGCCGCCACGATGCCTTATCAGGTATTTTTCAATAAAGTGGCGGACGCATTCGGCCGGAAACGCCCGTCGATCCGGGTGTCGCCGGGGTTGACGCGGCTGCTGTGGCCGCTGGAAGCCCTGCGGTCCCGGCTCACCGGAAAGCCCCCGCTGATCACGCGGGAAACCGCCCGGTCGGCGTCAAGTTCGTACCAGTATGAGGGTCGTAAAATTGAAAAAATGACGCCGTTCCGGTACCGTCCGATCGACGAAACCATCCAGCGGATCAGCGCTTTTTTCAGCCGTCGAAACGGTCGGTAGACCGGCTCGATCCGAAGGGCAAAAAGCCGGTTTTTCGCGGAAAAACCGGGCATTTCCGGTAGCTTCCTTTTTTTGCCGGAAAAGTTGCGAATCGGAATATTATTTGTATATTTCTACTGCATTTACAGGCCGACAACGGGCGTGTATTCTGCATTTCGGACACGTAACCCCTGTGACGAAGTGAATATGGAGCAAGAGTTTGAGGAAAGAGAAAGCGAAATAAAAGCGTCAATCCAGCGGTTTGAAAAAATGCTGGACGGCAAGGAAACCCAGTTCTTCGATCTGGATGTCTATGAACAGATGGTTGAACATTACATGGAAGAAGGCGATCTGGATAAAGCCATGAAAGCCTGCGATGCCGGACTTGAAAACTTCCCCTACTCTCTGGAATTAATGCTGGATAAGGCCCAGCTGCTGGCCAACAACGGCAAGTACGACCTGGCCCTGGAACTCCTCGATAAAGCAGCCCTCTACAATCCGAGCGATCCCGATATTCAGTACATGCAGGGGACCATCTGCAACCTGGCCGGGAATTACGAGCAATCGGTTTCGATTCTGGAGGATATGCTGGAAACGGCGGACGAAAAAGACGACATTTATTTTCAGATAGGACAGAGTTATCAAAACTGGGGGAAATACGATCAGGCGATCGAGAGCTATAAGAAATCCATTCATTGCAATATCAACAATGAAAACGCCCTGTATGAACTGGCCTTCTGCCTGGATCTGCTGGGCGAACTGGAAAACAGCCTGGGTTATTATCAGCAACTGATCGACCGCGACCCGTATTCGCACAACGCCTGGTATAACATCGGCATCGCCTACAGCAAGCTGAACCGCTACGCCGAGGCCGCCGAAGCCTACGATTACGCGACCATCATCAAGGAGGATTTTGCATCGGCCTATTTCAATCTGGGCAATACCTACATGAATCTGGGGCAGTTCATCAAGGCCGAGGAGGCTTACCGGAACACCCTGAAACACGAGGAAGCCACCCCGGAAACCTTCTGCTACCTGGGCACCAGCCTGGAAAAACAGGGCCGGTACGGTGAAGCCATCACCAAATACCGCGACGCCGTGCGGCTCGACAACCTCTGGGACGAAGGCTATTACGGCATCGGCGTCTGCCTGAGCGAACTGGGAAAATGGCACGAATCGATCCCGTTTCTGCGGAAAGCGCTGAAACTGAACGATAAGAACGCCGAATACTGGCTGGCCCTCGCCGAAACCGAATACAAGCTCGGCAACGGCGTATCCAGCGTCGAAGCGTTCGAAAAGGCGGTCGAACTCGATCCGACCAACGTGGACGTCTACCTCCAGTGGTCGCTGGTGATGTTCGACCAGGGTAACTTCACCCGGGCCAACGAGATCGTGCAGACGGGCATCGACGAGCTTCCCGAAGAAGCCGACCTGTATTACCGGGCCGCCGTCTATCTGATCCATGCGGGATATTACCGCGAGGCCCTGCTCAACCTGGAGACCGCCCTGACGCTCAATTACGACCGTCATATTCTCCTGTTCGACTTTTTCCCCGAACTGGAGAAACAAAAGGCCCTCTACAAAATCATCGAGCAATACCGTAAAACCTAAATCTGATAAGTACCGGGAAAGCCACTCTTAAAAAGGGTGGCTTTTTTTATGGGCATAGTTTTTGTGAGTATCTTGCCAACCGAAATATCTGTTCCGACGCTATGCGTAGAAGTCTCTTTTACTCCTTCATACTCAATCTCATTCTTGTTGGATTTACCGTTGCCCAGTCGTCCGCCGTCCGCAGCCGGCTGAAAAAAATCACCTACCCGGACGGCAGCATCCGGCAGTTTTACTACGATACCGAGGGAAAACTCATCAAGGAAGACCTGAGCCGGAAAAGCACCCCTTTCGGTCAGATCCGGCAGAGTTACGGCACCGGCGGCAGGCTGACGAGCTATTCCCTGCGCTACCTCCACCCGGAGGCTCCCTGGAACTACGGCTACGCCGAGACCTTCGTTTACGGCACCGACGGCCGTCTGGCCCGGAAGGAACGGTACGTGCTGCGGCAGGGAAGCTCTCCGGAAATACCGGCTAAAGCCTTGTTTTATACCGACTCCCTTCTCTATAACCCCGCCGGCCAGATCACCGGCCGCCGACGGTATTCCTACGGCGTCCGGAGCGGCCTCATCAGCGCGACGCCCGTCAGCATGACGACCAGCGAGTACCGGTACGACGGCCAGGGCAATCTGGCGGAAGAAACGTCCACGACGGTTGCGCTGCAAGCCGGTAACGCCAGCAATACCATCATTCGGAAGATCAGCTACGAATACGACGACAAGCCCAATCCCTACCGCATGGCCAATTACCCGGTTTTCGATCAGAACGGCTGGTCGAAGAACAACTGCGTCCGGATGACCACCACCAATGTTGAGGCCGGCACGACGGCAAAACCGCTGGTCAGCGCCTACCGCTACGTCTACGACAATAACCTGCCGGTCCGGAAGGTCGAAGCCGGAAACGAAACCATTTCGGAAGAATACGAATACGAAACCTACTGAAAGCCGGCCTTCGAACGGCTTTTATTCGGGGCTGTCCACTTTCAGTTCCTGCTCTTTCCGCTTTTTCAGATCGAAGGTGTGCGGAGGGAACATCATCAGCAGATCGTTCTGGTCGAAAGCCGTTTTAACGGCTTTGACGGCTTCGCTTAAGGCCCGCGCCGAGTCGGTCTTGGCCGGGTCGATCCAGAACCAGACCAGAAACTGGATCATGTCGAGCGTGAAGCCCTTGTAGTGCATCTCGACGGGTTTATCTTTCCGGATGAACGGCAGCGCCCTGACGGCACCGACGGCCGTTTTCTGCGCCTTGCCCAAATCGTCGATGTAGGAAACGCCACAATTCAGTTCAATCCGGCGCAGGCCGGTGCGGGAATAGTTGATGATGGGTTTCTGGAAGACGTCCTTACTGGGAATCTCAATGGTCTGGCCGGCAAAGTTATCGAGCACGATGGAACGCAGCTTTACCGTAAGTACCTGTCCGACGAAGCCGTTGGTTTCGACCAGATCGCCGACCTGGATCGGGCGCTGCAGGGCGATGATCGTTCCGGAGATGAAGTTGGCGGTCAGGTCCTGAAAGGCGAACCCGATGGCCAGCGCAATGACTCCGGCCCCGGCCAGCAGCGAAGCCACCGTCTTGTCCAGCCCCAGAATGCCCAGAGCGAAGAACAGCCCTACGGCCGTCACGAGGGTCTGTGAAACGGTTCCGGTCAGGTTGATCAGCGACATGTTGTCGCTGAACCGGTCGAAACCCCGGACGACCAGACGGCGAAAATAGCGGGCGATGAAACTGAATACCAGAAATACCACCAGCGCCAGTCCGATCCGGGGCAGGTAAATGATCCCGGCTTTGGACCAGCCCGCCAGTTGCTGGTAAATCAATCGAAGGCCCTCATTCAAATCCATCATAACTCCGCAAATCATATCATTTCCATAAAGAACGAGCGAGATGCGCGTGTGGTTTGAATCAGTCTCGCAGCGAGGCCAGCAACTGATCGGTCCGGATGCCGCGGGCACACTGAAAATGGCCGAGCGGGCAGGCTTTCCGGCCGTGCAGATTACAGGGTCGGCATTCGAGTATTTCTTCGATCTCGACCACGAAGGCGTCGTCGGCCAGCGGCCCGAATCCGAACTGCGGAACGGTCGAGCAGAAGACGGCCGTGGTCGGCGCATTGACCGACGAGGCCAGGTGCAGCGGAGCCGAATCGTTGACGAAATTCATCCGCGCCCCCGCCATCAGCGCGGCTGAAGCCAGCAGGGGCAGCCGGCCGGCCAGATTCACCACCTGCTCCCGACCGGCGGCCCGGCGGATGCGTTCGCAGGCGTCGACGTCGGAGGGCGCCCCCAGCAGATAAACGGTCAGGTCGCCCGGAACCTCCCGGATGAAATCAACCCACTTTTCTTCCGGATACTGCTTGGTGAACCAGACCGAGGTCGGCGCCAGACAGATATAAGGTCCGTTCTGATAGGTCCGGACCAGGTCCAGGTCGGCCGGCGAGGGGTAAAGTTTCGGCCGGAATACCTGCTGGTTGGTAAAGCCGCTGACGAGGGCCGTATTCCGGTCCACTTCGTGCACACCGGGTTCGATGCGGTGACGAACGGTCCGGGTGAAGGCCCGGGCGAACGGGTTTTTGTCGAAACCGATGGTTTCTCCGGCGCCGGAAAAAGCCGTCAGCAGGCCCGTCGCTCCAAACCGCTGCAGGTTGATGATCGTATCGTACCGACGCCGGCGGATCTCTTTCGACAGCCGGAGCAGGCCGGCATATTTTTCTTTCTTTTTGTCCCAGACCAGCACTTCATTCAGCAGCGGGTGGGTTTGAAGCAGGCCCTCATTGCCTTTCCGAAGAAGAAAATCGATCGTCGCGTCGGGAAAATGGTACCGTAGTTTCTCAATAAGGGACGTCGCCAGAATAACGTCGCCGATAAAAGCCGTCTGAATAATTAAAAACCGTTGCGGTTGTTTCATGCCTGGGTGCCGGTAGAGACAGGAAGGAAAAAGGAAGGGAATATTTTCTCCCTGCGAAGAAACCTTCCGGCTCTGCCTTGTGATGAAATTTTCTTCGATTAAATTTAGTTCTTAAAATGATATGCGCAACCGCCGGACCGGCGTAAAACCGTCTGCTCAGGCAGGCATTTTTGTCTATTGACCCTCTGCGAAGGGTAGGGTTCCTTACGAATGGAAGATTACGAAGTACATACCTTACCGAACGGCATCCGGATCGTTCACAAACAGATACCGCACACGCAGATTGCTCACTGCGGTATAATGCTCGACATCGGCAGCCGGGACGAGCAGCCCCACCAGCAGGGCCTGGCCCACTTCTGGGAGCATATGGCCTTTAAGGGCACGAAGAAAAGAAAATCCTTTCATATCATAAACCGGCTCGAAACCGTCGGGGGGGAACTGAACGCCTACACCACCAAGGAAAAGGTCTGTTTTCACGCGTCGGTGCTGGGGCTGCATTTCGAAAAAGCCACTGAACTGCTGGCCGACATTGCCTTTCACTCGGTTTTTCCGGAGAAACAGATCGAGAAGGAACGCAGCGTCATCCTGGAAGAAATGGCGATGTACTACGACTCGCCCGAAGACGCCCTTCAGGACGACTTCGACCAGGTGGTTTTCCGGAATCACCCGCTGGGCGGCAACATCCTCGGCACGCCCGAAACCGTCCGCTCCTTCACCCGGGAACAGCTTCAGCACTTCATCGGCGAGAATCTGGATACCGAACGGGTGGTATTTGCCTCCGTCAGCAACTGGCCGTTCAGCAAAGTGAAAAAAGTGGCGGAAAAGTACTTCAGCGACGTCCCGCGCCTGACCTCCGAACGAAAGCGACAGGCCCCGGATCACTACGAACCCCAGCGCGTTACGGTCGAACGGCCCATTACGCAGGCCCAGTATGCCGTCGGACGGCCCTCCTATGCCCTGCCGGACCCGCGCCGGCTGCCGTTCTTCATGCTGGTCAACCTGCTCGGCGGACCCGGCATGAACAGCCGTCTGAACATGAACCTGAGGGAAAAATATGGTCTGGTCTACTCCATCGAAGCCAGCTATACGCCCTTCCTGGATACCGGCTTCCTGGGCATCTATTTCGGCACCGACCAGAAGAACCTCGAACGGAGCGTTCAGCAGATTCATAAAGAACTGAAGGTGCTGCGCGAAAAACCGCTGACCGCCACCCAGCTCCACCATACCCGGGAGCAGCTGATGGGCCAGCTGGCCATGTCCGAGGAGAGCAACCAGAGCTTTATGCTGATGATGGCGAAGAGCATTCTGGACACCGGAAAAGTAGATTCCCTCCCCGAAATTTTTGCCGAAATCCGACAGGTCGATGCCGCCCAGCTTCAGGACCTGGCCAACGAGATGTTCGACGAGAACCAGCTGAGTCACCTCATCTTCCTGCCCGAACCGGAATAAGCCCGGCGCCGACCTGACTGCCGGATTATTTTTGACCGAATACGAGGATTTCAATAAAAATCTCTGTAAATCGGTGTATTCTGTGTCTGATCATATACCAAAACCGCTTACTATTTCGCTTTAAGTACAATTGCGAATCCTCTGTTACCCGGCATGGATTTTCTCCCACCCGAACTGCTTGCCTATGCTGAAGCCCACACTTCGGCCGAAAGCGATCTGCTACGACAACTGAATCGAAACACTCATGCCCGGGTGATGCGGCCCCGAATGCTGTCCGGGCACCTCCAGGGCCGCATCCTGTCGATGATCTCCCGCATGCTCCGGCCCCGCCGGATTCTGGAAATCGGTACGTATACGGGCTATTCGGCACTCTGTCTGGCCGAAGGACTGACGGACGACGGACGGCTCATCACGCTCGACAACAACGAAGAACTGGAAACCTTCGCCCGGTCGTACTGGGAGCAGTCGCCCCTCGGGCCGAAAATCGACCTCCGGCTGGGACAGGCCGCCGAAATCATCCCGACCCTCGACGAGACGTTCGACCTCGTCTTTATCGATGCCGACAAAGTCAGTTACGGACTGTATTATGACCTGGTTTTCGACAAGGTCCGGCCGGGTGGCATCATTTTAGCGGATAATGTGCTGTGGAGCGGTAAAGTCGTGCAGACGACGGACCGTAAACCCGACAAAGACACCCAGGTGGTGCTGGACTTCAACCGCAAGGTTCACGAAGACGCCCGCACCGAACACGTGTTGCTGCCGGTACGTGATGGATTGATGATGATTTACAAATGTTAAACACCCGTATGAAAAAGAGGTTTCAGACCCTGTTTCTTTTCGTTTTAACCAGCCTTGTTGTCCAGTTCGGTTTTGCTCAGACTCTCCCTGAGGTTCCTTCAACCATCCGCTTCGCCGACCTGAACGTCCGCATCGACAACGGGGCCCGTCGCATCATCCAGCAGGACATTGCTTCCCTGATTCAGTCCAACCGGAAATACTGGGAGGCCAAACTCGACCGCGTCGTCCTGTATTTCCCGCTCATCGAAACCATCCTGCAGGACGAGCAGGTCCCGACCGATTTCAAATACCTCGCCGTGCAGGAAAGCTCCCTGACACCCGACGCCGTCTCGTCCTCGACGGCCGTGGGCTACTGGCAGTTCAAGAAGGAAACCGCCACCGACCACGGCCTGCGGGTCGATGACGAGGTAGACGAGCGAAAAAGCATCGTAGCCGCCACGCGCGGAGCCGCCAAATACCTGAAACGCAACAACACCGTCTACAACAACTGGGTATCCTCGCTGTATTCCTATTACCTCGGCACCGGCGGTATCAGCAAACTCGTTCCGCCGGATTGGGTCAATGCCCAGGAAATCACCCTCACCGACCGCACCGACCGGTACATTCTCCGCTTCTTCGCCCACAAGATCGCGCTGGAGACCGCCCTGCCCGCCTACCGGACCGCCAACACCGTCGCCCTCGTCGAATATCCCCTCGGCAGCGGCAAAAGGGTGGCGCAGATCGCCGACGAACTGAAGGTGGACGAACTGGAAGTGCGGAAATACAACCGCTGGATTCTGGGTGATCAGATTCCTTCGGACAAGGATTACGTGCTGGCTGTTCCGGTGGCGCCCGATCAGGTGGCGACGCTGCGGCAGCGGTTCCGGACGGTCAGCCAGACCCGGCCGGCGGAAATCGCCCAGGCCGACGCGACCCGACGGAACGATACGGGCTATCCGATCCTGCGGAAAGTCAACTATACGCGCGGCAAACCGGATGTGGTGCTCTACGAAATCAACGGTCTGCCCGGTATTCAGGCGCTGAAGGGCGACAATGCCGCTACGCTGGCCCGCAAGGCCCGCATCAGTATGGCGAGCTTCCTGCGGTACAACGACATGAGCGACAACGACCCCGTCATGGAAGGGGAAGTGTATTACCTGGCGAAAAAGATGCGGAAAGCCGCCGTCGCGCGCCACAACGTCCGGGAAGGCGAAACCAACCGAAGCATTTCGCAGATGTACGGCCTGCGGCTGAAAAAGCTCCTGCGGTATAACCGTTTGGACCGAAACCAGCGGCTTCAGGTAGGCCGGGTGATGTGGCTTCGTGAAAAACGTCCGCGCAACCAGCCCGTCGAGATCATCCGGACCCCGGCCCCGTCACGGTCTTCGCAACCGACTATCGCTCAAAACGATACCGATGCCGGCGACACGCGGGTGGGTGCAACCGCCCCGACCGGCCGGCCGGCCGGTACCATCCCGAAAAACGCGTCCGAGCGCAAAATGTACAGTCCCAAGCTGGTGGAAACGACCCCTTCGTCGTCCGCCCCGGCTCCCGAAAAACCGGCTCCGGCCGACAGCCGGGTCGCGGCCGGAGCGCCCCCGGCCGGCCGGCCGGCCGAAGTTCCCGCCACGACGCAGCCTTCGGTCAGTTCGTCAACCGGCAGTAACACCCAGCGGGTGGTGATCGTGCGCCCGGAAGGCCAGCCGGCTCCCGATTATGCCGCCACGACGCCGGCCCCCGCGAAGCCTTCGCAACCGACCGTCGTACGACCGGAGGAAGTGAAACCGGCACCGGTTCAACAACCTCTCGAAGAGGAAACGGCCGATCCGGCTCCGACGACCACCACCAGGAGAACCGTCGTGGTAACCCCGGCCGAAAAACCGGCCGAACCGACCCGGACCACAGCTCCCCGCCCGGAAACGACCCGTCCGGCGCCGGCCAAAAGCACGGCCGACCGCTCGCTGATGCACAAGGTAGAGGCCGGTCAGACGTATTACAGCATTTCCCGGCTCTACAGTGTCACCGTAGACGAACTGCTGGCCTGGAACAACCTGAGCCAGAACGACAGGCTGTCCGTCGGGCAGTCGCTCCTGATCAGGGGGGCTGAAGCTGAGGTAGCCCGGAACACCGCCAAAACCGGCTCCGCCGGCAGCGGCACGGCCAGTTCGAGCGGGGCCCTCGTCGGGGAGGAGATTGTCTACCATACCGTTCAGAAGGGTGAAAACATATTCCGGATTTCGAAACAATACGGCGTCACCATAGAACAGATCCGCAACTGGAACCAGTTGAACGAGGATGGCGTTAAGGTAGGTCAGCAATTGAAAATCATCAAGAAATAAAGGCTGTTTAGGCGGCAGGAGGCTGAATTACCAATGATACTGATCGACAATACCTGCATCAGCGACGATGTAGCCGAAAAGTTTTTCGTCTGTAACCTGGAGAAGTGCAAGGGCGCCTGCTGCGTGGAGGGTGATCTGGGGGCACCGCTGGAAAAATCCGAACTGGCGGTGCTGGAGCAGGTATATCCGCAGGTGAAACCCTATCTGCTGCCCGCAGGCGTCGAAGCCATCGAACAACAGGGATTGTATGAATCCGACGGTGAAGGCGGCTATGTAACCACGACCATCGGCGGGCGTGAATGCGTTTTTGCGAACTACGACGAACGAGGCATTCTGAAATGCGGCATCGAACAGGCATACAACGACGGCAGGATTGACTTCAAGAAACCCATCTCCTGCCACCTTTATCCCATCCGAATCACCAAATACGAAAGTTTTCACGCCCTGAATTACGACCGCTGGCCCATCTGCAGCCCGGCCTGTAGCTTTGGTCAGGAACTGGGTGTCGAAGTATACAAATTCCTGAAAGAGCCCCTGATCCGGATGTACGGGAGCGAATGGTATGACCAGCTGGTGGAAGATATCGAGGGCAAACCCGTCGGGGGAACGCGGTAAACCGGCATGAGGCAGGGCGATTACTTCGAGGAGGTGTACGCCGTGGTCCGGCTGGTTCCGCCCGGCCGGGTGACCACCTACGGAGCGATTGCGCGCTACCTCGGTCTGCGGGCCGGCGCCCGGATGGTGGGCTGGGCGATGAATGCCGCCCACGGCCGGGACGTGCCGGCCCACCGTGTGGTCAACCGGGTCGGAGTGCTGTCCGGAAAGCTGTTCTTTGGAAGCCCGACGGCGATGCAGGAATTGCTTGAAGCCGAAGGGGTGAGGGTGGAAGATGATCGCGTCGAATCGTTCAAAACGTTGTTCTGGGACCCGTCGACGGAGTTATTCTAAATAAAAACCGCTACGCCAGTTTGGACCAGCGAACGCTCGGCACCTCCAGAAAGCAGGTCTGCATACTGATCACGAGGTGATTGTAATCGTCCATCAGATTGGGCTTCTGCAGGTATCCGTTCGCCCCTTTACTGTACGCTTTCTGCACCAGGTCCTCCTCGATGGAAGTCGATAACATGACGGTGGGAATATGCCTTAAAAGCGGATTGCTTTTGATGACCTGAAGCACTTCAATCCCGCTGATCCGGTGCATATTGACGTCCAGAATGATCAATCCGCATTTCGCTACTTTTTCTTCGACATCTTCTCCCTTCGTCAGAAAGTTGAGCAGTTCCTCGCCGTCTTCGAACTGCATCACCTGGTGTTTGGCACCGACGTTCTGAAAGGCCCGGAGAATGAAATGCCGGTCGTCCTCATCGTCGTCCACGATAATGACGGAGATTTTTCGTTGCACCGAAGGAAGATTAAGTTGCCGGTCGGATTGTGGCATGAATTGTTCTGTCAGTTCAAGTTACGTCCAAAATATCGGTCATCGCACAGGTGAAAGCTTCATTTGCATCCCACGAAAAACTTCCCCGGCTACGAAGCTTCTGAAACTTACTGCCTGATTTTACCGGAAAACCAACTACTAACTAAATAGTAAAATTTGATTGGCTAACGCAATGACAAGCCCTGAGAATTTCAATTAATAAATGTAATTATAAAATCAGTAACTACAAATTCCTGAGGTAAGATTGCCCCCCCAAAAGCCGCATCTGGCGGGCAATCTGGCGGGTTCTCCGCTGAATATAGGGGGAGGGCTTTTTAATGGAAAACAGCCGCGGATTGGGCAGCACGGCGGCAATGCGGGCGGCCTCCTGCCGCGACAGGGTTTTGGCCGAATGGCCATAATACCGCCGGGATGCGGCTTCGAAACCGAACGTTAGCGGGCCGGTTTCCGCCACGTTCAGATACACCTCCAGAATCCGCTCCTTCCCCCAGATCAGTTCGATCAGAAAAGTGAAATAGGCTTCCAGCCCTTTCCGGAGGTAACTCCGCCCGGTCCAGAGAAAAACGTTCTTGGCAACCTGCTGCGAGATGGTGCTGGCGCCCCGGGGGCGTTTGCGGACCCGGTTCTCCTTGATGGCGTCCTGAATTTCGTCGAAATCGAACCCCCAGTGTACGGGGAACGCCTGATCCTCGGAGGCCACTACCGCCAGCGCGGCTTCTTTCGAAAGATCTTCGTAGGAAGTCCAGTCCTTGTAAATCCGTGTGCTTTGTTCGCTGCCCATCGCTTCGATCTTCCGGGAAATCATCAGGGGCGTAAACGACACCGGAAGGTATTTCAACAGAACCACCCAGCCGAAAGAGGTCAGAAACAGAAGCAGAAACACCTTAAAAATCAGCCACAGCGCCCGTTGCAGCCAGGGCTGCCGGCGGAGATAGGACCCGGAGCGGGAAGAACGACCCGAACGGGCGGAAACCGAATGTGATGTAGGCGAACGCAAGCGATTGACCGGACGAGGAGTATTCATTAAACGCAAAAATAGCCAAGACTAATTAGTAACAAGGCATCCGGTTTGCGTTAAAAGATTATTTATCCGACGGCCTGCGGGTTCAGTCGTCCGTCATCACGAAGAGATCGGCGGCCACCCGGTCGGCGAAAAGCTTGCCGGCTTCGGTCAGCCGCAGGGTTCGGTCATCGAGGGCGAGCCAGCCCTGGCCGTACAGCCGGTTCAGTTCCTTTCGGCGGAGCGCCTGAAAATCGGTTCCTGCCAGCAGGGTCAGTTCGGTCAGGTCGCAGCCCCATTTCGTGCGCAGGCTCGTGAGCAGGTAATCGTTCACCTGGTCGGCCCGCGACAGTTCCTCCACCGTCGCCGGGATTTCCCCTTTCTGAAGGCTGCGAATGTAACGGGCGTTGTTGGCGATGTTGTACTGGCGGCTCAGGCCGTTGAACGAGTGGGCGCTGGGGCCGATGCCGAGGTAGGGCCGGCGTTTCCAGTAGCTGCTGTTGTGCCGGGCTTCCATCCCCGGCCGGGCAAAGTTGGAAATCTCATACTGCTCAT
This sequence comes from Larkinella soli, assembly GCF_003703975.1. GTDB lineage: Bacteria > Bacteroidota > Bacteroidia > Cytophagales > Spirosomataceae > Larkinella > Larkinella soli. Next base: position 215,494 of record NZ_QTJY01000005.1, read on the forward strand.
AGCCGGCCGCCGTCAGCGCTTCAACGAGCAGGTTGAACTCCTCGGCCCCAAATGCATCGTCCGGTGCATTCAGCCGCCCTTTGGACAGCCAGTTGCCAAACACCGTCCCCGGTTCGATGGTCAGGCAATAAGAAGAAATATGCGGCACGTCGAGGGCGATGGCCTTGTCCAGATCGGTTTTCCAGATGTCGTGGCCCCCGGCCGGAACGCCGTAGATCAGGTCGATGGTGAGGTTGTCGAAACCGGCCTCCCGTGCCCGCTGCACGCAGGATTCGGCTTCGGCGGCCGTATGGGCGCGGTTCATCAGCCGCAGGTGCGGCTCGTGAAACGACTGGATACCGATGCTCAGGCGGTTGGCGTACTTCCGAAACCGTCCCATCGGGTCCGGCCCGGACGCGCTCCGAACCAGATCATCCGGGTTGGCTTCCAGCGTAATTTCCGCATCGACGGCCACGGTAAAATGCCGGTGAATGGTTTCGAAGATCTGCGCCAGTTCGGCTTCCGTCAGCAGAGAGGGCGTGCCGCCACCGAAGTAGATGGTTTCCAGTCGGTTGGTCGGCAGATAATCCTTCCGGAGTCCGATCTCCCGGCAGAGGGCCTCGACCAGCGCGGTTTTGGGTTTCAGGTCGGTACTGAAATGAAAATCACAGTAGTGGCAGGCCTGCCGGCAAAACGGTATGTGGAGATACAGGTGCATTACCGGAATTACAATTCCCGGGGGCACAAAGTTTCAAAGCCGCTTTTCCAGAACGATGGTCGTGTGGGCGCCGGAGGTAGTAATCGTGCCGACGACGTCGAAACCGTGACGGATGTTCAGCACCAGCATATCGCGCCACTGGTTGCGGGTGTGGGTCCGGATGGTATGAAAGCCGTTTTCCCGGCAGTAGTCGTGCTGAAGCTGCATGAGCCGGCCGCCGATGCCGAGCCGCCGAAAGTCGGGGGAGACGCAGCCCAGCCAGCTGTAGAAGTGGCCTTTTTTTCGCTGGTAACCCATTTTATAGCCCGCTACCGTGTCCCCGGAAAGCGCCAGGATGGTCAGAAGATTTCGGGAAAGATTACTCTGGTACTCTTCGAGCAGGTGGTCCCGGGCCGGGCCCTGAAAAATCTGAAGATGGAGGGAAAGCAAACCGTCCAGAAGCGGCCCGGACGGCAAACCGGCAAAAATTTCATAGCGGATGTCCATACCGCAAAATTGAAATAAATTTAGCCCGGCTTTGAAGCGAGCGGCAGAAAATCAGTGAAGACAGAGGACAACCGTCTTAATTATCAGGACATTTTTTACAGTGCTTGCCTTTTTTCTTCCATTTTTTGCAGCACTTTTTCAGGACGCAGCAAGACTCTCCAAGAAAGGGATTTGTGCCCGGTTCCCGGGTATTTTCCGCAAAAGGAGAAGATAAAGTCAGATTTTCGACGAACTCGTTCATGGCGCTTTCAACATTGCCCTGCAAATGTATAATCTATTTAGAATAATTACAAATATCATTTCAAAACCTTTGAGCAATCGGTCTATATTTGTAAAAATCCCATTTGCCACCTAACCCTTCCGGCCGGAATCTTCTGCTGCATGAACCGCTTGTTTACGACCCTTCATCGTTATCGGGCTTACGCTCCCTTCCTGCTCCGGCTGGCCTTTGGCTATGAACTGATCGACGCAGCCGGGCATACGGCCCTCCATCCCGCCGAAGGTATTCCGGGGTATGCCGAATGGTTACAAAGTCTGGGGTTTCCGTTTCCGATCCTGAGCGCTGCGCTGTCGGCCTATGCGGAATTTCTGGGGGCAATCCTGATCATCATCGGCCTCTGGACGCGCTGGGCCGCCGTCATTCTGTTCATCAATTTCAGTTTCGCCCTGCTGCTGGGCCATATCGCTATCGGCGACACCTACAAAGGAGCCATGCCCGCGATCAATCTGTGGGCGATGAGCATATTCCTATTGCTCAACGGCCCCGGCAAACCCTCCGTTGAGGAGGGTCTGTAGGGGCCGGATTCTTTCGATTACAGGGAAATTTCGCCCGTCAGGTACAGCCGCACCTGACCGCCGATTTCGACGCGTGCCGGGCCCGCTTCCTGCGCAATGAGTTTGCAGCGCAGGAAACCGCCCCGTCTGGATACCTGCCGGGCCGTCAGTACGGTTTTGTCCAGCTTCTCGGCCCAGTATGGAACCAGCGTCGTGTGCGCCGAGCCGGTGACGGGGTCCTCGTCGATGCCCGACTGCGGGGCAAAAAACCGGGAGACGAAATCGACCGCATCTTCAGCCGAAGCATCGCCGGGTGCCGTAACGATGACGCCCCGGGCCGGGATTGTCGACAACTCATAAAAATCGGGTTTGAGGTCCAGTACCTGCTGCTGCTGTTCGAGCACGATCAGATAATCCGTCTTCCCCTTCAGGACTTCCACCGGTTTGATATCTCCCAGGCTGGTTTCCAGCGCGGGCGGCTGAATGGCCAGGTGGGTGCTGTCGGCCGGGAAATCCAGAATCAGCCAGTCGCCTTCGCGCCGGACGCGCAGCACCCCGCTCCGGGAGTCCAGCGACACGGTGTCCTGATCCGACGATTTTTCGAGGTAGAAGATTACATAGGCCGTCGCCAGGGTGGCGTGTCCGCAGAGGTCCACTTCGACGGTCGGCGTAAACCAGCGGATGTGGTAGCCGGTTTCCGTCGGCACATAGAAAGCCGTTTCAGCCAGGTTGTTTTCGGCCGCAATGGTCTGCATCGTTTCGTCGGGGAGCCACTCGGACAGGGGGCAGACGGCGGCCGGGTTTCCACCGAAAAGATGGTCGGTAAACGCGTCGAGTTGGTAAAGGCGGATAGGCATGCAAGTTGGGGCTTTTTAGTTGGAACCGGCCGTCGACACCTGAACTTCCAGGTTGTCCAGGGCAGAAGCATCAAAGGTTTTCAGGGATGGAATCTTATACGCGGCAAGGTCGAATTTCGGGTCGTCGTATTCATAATCGGCGGGAACGGCTACGGTGATCATTCCGGCGGCCGAAGCCGATTTCAGACCGTTTCCGGAATCCTCGAAGGCCAGACACCACTCCGGTTCGACGCCAAGCTGCCGGGCCGTTCCCAGGTAGACGTCAGGCCAGGGCTTGTTGCGTTTTTCGAGGGTGGCCGAGTGCCACAGGGTAAAATACGACCGGATGTTCAGCCGGTCGAGCACCTTCTCGATCAGGTGCATGGGCGAGGCCGAAGCCACCGCCATCGGAACGCCCCGCTCCCGGAAAAGGTCCAGGATGGCCGGAACGCCCGGCATGGGTCCGGCATACAGGCCGATCCGCTCGAAGGCTTTCTGAATGATCTCCTCGTTCACCTCGTCGAGGCTGCGGTTGTTCCAGGGATGCCGTTCGTGCCAGTACCGTACCACGGCATCGGTAGGCATCCCGGTCGTCCACTTGCACATCTCCTCGGTCATCTCCAGCCCTACCGTTCTGAACACCTCGATCTCTACCTCACGCCAGTGCGGCTCGGAGTCCACCAGCAGGCCGTCCATGTCAAATATCGCAGCTTGTATCTTCATCATACGTTATAAACCGCCGACGGCACGAAAACCGCCCGGCAATGTTACCCGGCGGACCGGAGTTTCGGTCAAAGCATTCAGATGTCGGCCTGGCGGAACGGTTTGATGTCGATGCGTTCCCAGACCTTTCCCGTTACGTAGACCTCATTCTGAAGCCAGTCGTCGAGCTGGGCTTCGTTTTCGAAGTCCAGGAGCATCATCGATCCGATCATTTTACCGGCGGGGTCGAGCAGAGCCCCTCCGAGAATGAAATGGCCCTGGGCTTTCAGGGAGCGGGCACCATCGAAGTGCCGGGGGCGAACCGCCATCCGGCGGTCGAGCGCCTGCTCGTCGGTGTAGTCGTAAGCGTGAATGACGTACAGCATAAATTTTTACCAATAATACAAAAATGGTGGCTTTCCCGGATTTTGTAACTTGCAGACGGAAAATTTAGTCTGACCCCGGTTTTCATGACGCCCGTTGTTCTGGTTTTTGCCGCGAAAGTTGCCGTTTCCCTGCTTCTGACCCTTCTCGTGTTGTTGTTCGTCCGGTTTCGGTCGGCGGTTCTGGCGTATGTGCAGGCCCGGGAGGACTCGGTTCTGGGACTTACCTTCACCGTTTTCAGACTGATTCCGTTCATCCTGATCTACCTGGTTCTCGATGAACTGCCCCGCAACGACGTCCCGTTCTTTTACGAAAAAGCCACCAAAGCCCTGGAGGGTCAGATGGTTTACCGGGACTTCTGGTCCTTTCACGCTCCACTGTTTTCGTACCTGATTGCCGTGCCGCTGTGGCTCTGGCACAGCCCGAAAGCCATCGTGCTGCTGATGCTGCTGGTGGAGGGAACGACGGTCTGGCTTACCTACCGGTATTACCGGACACACAACCCCGAGGCTATCCTGCTGGCAATCCTGTATCTGATTCTGCCGGCTCCGCTGGTGATCTGTCTGCTCGGCGGGCAGGAAGACATCGCCCTGTGGCTGTTCGGGCTGCTGACGATGGGGGTCGCCCGCCGGCGGGGTCAGTCGGGCAAGGGCGCCGGTCTTTCCATCGGTCTGATCATGGCCGTGGCCCTATTGACGCTGAAACTGACCTTCGTGATGATCGCCTTTCCGGTCTTTTTTCTGCTGAAAGATAAAATTCGCTGGATTGCCGGGCTGGCCCTGCCCGGCATTCCGGCGCTGGTCATCCTGTACGCGCTGATGGGCTGGCTGTTTCTGATGCCGGTGCAGCACGGAGAGTTGCCTTTCTCTCCCAACCTTTCCACCGTCCTGCGCCCGCTGATCGGCGTCTTCTTCAACGAAATTCCGCTCAAAACCATGAACTGGGTGGCCGCCCTGGCAACCATCGGCCTGCTGAGCGCCACCGGCTACCGGTTTCGAAACCTTCCGTATGCTGCGGCTTTTCCGTCCGTCTGGATCGTCGCGTTCGGCCTGTTCATGCTGCTTCAGCCGAGCGCGATGGCGTATTACGTCTTTATCTACCTCATCGCCGTCATCTTCGAACTCACCCCGCTGAACGACGGCCGCCGGATCGGGCTGCTGCTGGCCGTCAACCTGCTGGTGGTGATCCAGCCGTTCGTGTTCGTCTACCTCGACCAGCCGTTTTTCAACTCCTTCGGGCAGATCGACACCGGACTCCGGCTGGTGGAATACCTGCTGGAAGTCGCCACGGTCGGCTGCGTCGGGGCCTACGTCTGGCTGGCGTATCGCCGGCTGCGGCAACTGGAAAAGGAACCCACGGACGTTGTCGTAACCGAATCCCGGATTCTCGGTTTTTCTCGCTAATTTCAGGGTTTGTTATCGACCGAATACCCATTCATCAATGAAACAGTTTTTTACGGGCCTGGGCTGCCTGCTGGCCCTGACCGGGTCGGCCCAGACGCCCTCGCTCACCGTTGAAAAGATCATGCAGGATCCGAAGGGATGGATCGGCACCTCGCCCTCGGATATTTTCTGGTCGGAAGACTCCCGGACGATCTACTTCAAATGGAATCCCGAAAAAGCGAAAGGCGATTCGCTGTATAAAATCGACCTGTCTGCCGACCGTAAACCGTTGAAGGTGACCTTTCCGGAACGCCGGCTCCTCCCCCCGGCCACCGGCGGAGCCTATAACCGCGCCCGTACCCTGAAACTGTACGAAAAAGACGGCGACCTGTTTCTGCTCGACACCCGCCCGGCGAAAGGCGCAGCGCCCCGCCGGCTGACCAATACCGTGGAGCGGGAAACGGCCCCGGCTTTCAGCGGAGACGAGCGGCAGGTGGTTTTTACCCGGTCCAATAACCTCTTCACCCTCTCGCTCGCCACCGGCGAACTAACGCAGGTCACCTACCTCGACACCGGCCCGAAAAAAGCCACCCCCAAGCCCAGCGAGCAGGAAGCCTGGCTCAAACGCGAGCAGCTGAGCCTGTTCGACGTGCTGAAGGAACGGAAGGAGAAAAAGGACGAAGCCGAGAAGATCACCAAAGCCGAACAGCCCAAACGCCCGAAGCAGTTCTTCACCGACGGGCGCACGGTGATGAACCCGCACCTCAGCCCCGACGGCCGGTTCGTGACTTTTACGCTTGTCAAAGCCGCCCAGGGTGCCAAAACCGCCGGCGTGCCGAGCTACGTCACCGAGTCCGGTTTTACGGAAGATCTGCCGGCCCGTACGAAAGTCGGCGCTCCGGCGGCCACTTACGAGTTTTTTGTCTATGATATTCAGCGGGATACGATCCAGCCGGTGCCGACCAAAGACATACCGGGCATCCGGGATCTGCCGGATTATGCCCGGACCGCCGGCCACCGCCCGACCACTTCTACCGGCCGCAGCGCCAAGGGAGGACCGTCCGCCCCCGAAGCGCCAACCGATACGGTGAAGAAAACCACCGACTCGACCCTGCGCCGGGTGTTCATCAACGGCCCGGTCTGGTCGGAAGACAGCAAATATGCGGTGGTCGTGATTCGCTCGGCCGACAACAAGGACCGCTGGCTCATGCTGCTCGACCCCGCCACCCGCGGGCTGAAACTGCTGGACCGCCAGCGGGACGAAGCCTGGATCGCCGGCCCCGGCATGGGCTTCGGCTTCTCGACCGGCTCGGTCGGTTTTCTGCCCGATAACCGGACGTTCTACTACCAGTCGGAAGCCGACGGCTACTCGCACGTCTATACCGTCGACGTCGCCACCGGCGCCAAAAAGCAACTGACGAAAGGAAAATTCGAGATTCAGCAGATTCAGTTGTCGAGGGACAAAAAGTACTTCTACCTGACCACCAACGAGGTGCATCCCGGCGAACAGCATTTTTACCGGATGCCGGTGACCGGTGGGGAACGGCTGAAGCTGACGACCCTGACCGGCGCCAACGACGTGACCCTGTCGCCCGACGAAACCCGTCTGGCAATCCGGTATTCGTACAGCAACAAGCCCTGGGAGTTATACATTTCGGAGCTTCGCACGGATAGAAAGGGAACGCCGGCTGCCGGCGAACCGACCCGGCTGACGAGTTCCCTGACGCCGGAATTTCTGGCCTACCCCTGGCGCGACCCCGCCGTGGTGACCATCCCGGCCCGCGACGGACAGACCATCTACGGGCGGCTGTACAAACCCGCCCGGCCGAACGGCAAAGCCGTCGTGTTTGTCCACGGGGCTGGTTATCTTCAGAACGCCCACAAATGGTGGAGCCAGTATTTCCGGGAATATATGTTCCATAACCTGCTGGCCGACAAGGGCTATACCGTGCTGGACATCGACTACCGGGCCAGCTCCGGCTACGGCCGCGACTGGCGGACGGGCATCTACCGGCACATGGGCGGCAAGGACCTGACCGATAACGTCGACGCGGCCCGCTGGCTGGTGCAGACGCAGGGTGTGGACGAGAAACGCATCGGGATTTACGGCGGCTCCTACGGCGGCTTTATTACGCTGATGGCGATGTTCACGCAGAAGCTGCCTTCGGGCGACCCGGTATTTGCCGCCGGTGCCGCCCTGCGCCCCGTCACGGACTGGGCCGCCTACAACCACGGCTACACGAGCAGCATCCTGAACGAGCCTTTCACCGACAGTCTGGCCTACCGCCGGAGTTCACCGATTTACTTCGCCGACGGCCTGAAGGGGCACCTCCTCATCTGCCACGGTATGGTCGACGTGAACGTGCATTACCAGGATGTGGTGCGGCTCACGCAGCGGCTGATCGAGTTGAAAAAGGAGAACTGGGAGCTGGCTTCCTACCCGCTGGAGGATCATGGATTTGTCGAGCCTACGAGCTGGATGGATGAGTATAAACGAATTTTAAAATTGTTTGAAGAAAGGCTTTAACGAACACGAACTTAGCCGGCTTCAACGTTGTTAGAAAAATAGCCGCGTCTGTTCCGACAGGGCCGGTTTTCTTCCAGAAATCTAATTTCCAACGAATTCATGAAGTTTACTCGCAAGGAGTTTCTGTTGTCGCTGATCATGTCGACGACGGCTTTTTTGTCCGGTTGTCAGAAAGCCGGGCAAGACCCCGATCCTCAGCAGCAGGACCCTTACCTCGTCAGTCATACGACGATCAGGACCTTCACACGGGACCAGATGGCTCAACAGGTCCAGCAGATCAACCCGGCCCTGTCGTTTCTGGTTCGGTACGGAATCAAGGTTCATAAAATCGTTTACAATACGAAACACCCGGACGGCACGGCCATCAAGGCATCCGGCGTCCTCCTGGTGCCGGATGCTCCGACGGCGCTCCCGATGGTGAGCCAGCAGCACGGCACCATCTCCAGCGATGCCGACGCCCCCTCGAACTTCGGTCCTAACAGCGATGCGGCTTATGCCGGCACCCTGTTTGCCTCACTCGGCTTCATCCTGATCTGCCCCGACTACATCGGTTACGGCGAATCCAAAAATCTGCCGCATACCTACGAACACCGCGAAGGTCTGGCGACGGCTTCGCTGGACATGATCCGGGCCGCCAAAGAATTTATGAAAGAAACCGGCGTCAAAACCGACGATCGGCTGTTTCTGACCGGTTACTCGGAAGGCGGTTTCGCGACGATGGCCCTGCACAAAAAGATCGAGGAGGAATTTCCGGCCGAGTTCAATCTGCGGGGGTCGAGCATCGGTTCGGGGGCCTACGACAAGCCGGCCTTCATGAAATACATCATCAACGAGAAGACCCACGGCATCAGCAGCTATAACCGCCTGTATCTGTGGACCATGCTCACCTATAACGACCTGTATAAGCTGAACCGGCCGATGAGCTACTACCTGAAGGAGCCTTATGCCACCCAGGTGCAGGAGAAAGGCCGTAACGTCGACATCAACGTCAGCATCAGCGACATCTTTACGGATTCGTTCAGGAAAGCCGTCAACGACGGCACGGACAAAGGCTTCCTGGATGCGGTCAAAGACAACGACATCCACGACTGGGCGCCCAAAGCCCGGATGCGCCTGTACCACGGCGACGCCGACAATCTGGTTTTCCCCTTCAACACGACGAATACCGTCGAAGCCATGAAGAAGCGGGGCGTCACCAACGTGGAGGTGTTTATGCTCAAGGGCCGCAACCACGCTACCGCCGTCAGCGACTATCTGCTCGGTACCTTCGAAATGTTTTCCTCCGTTCAGTAACGCATCCGCGTTCGGGAGCAAACCCGGTTGGAAGGACAATCCTTCCAACCGGGTTTGCTTTTTCCGGACCGGCCCCGTCGGACGTCCGACCGAATAAACCTGCAGAGATTTAAAACCTTAACGTGTATTGGTGGTTTTATTCCTGAAAGAACCATTCTTATCAGCAACGTCATGAAAAAATTGTGGATTGTCGCCGTACTTGCAGTATTTGGATTTTCTGCATCGGCCCAGACTGTGAAAGAGGAAGCCAAGGAAACGGCTCATCATGCCAAGCAAACCGCCAGAAAAGCAGGCGATAAGGTAGCCGATGAAACCCGTGAAACGACTCAGGAAGTAAAAACGAAGGCACGGAAGGCCGGGGATAAAGTCGACAAGGCCGCCGACAAGGTAGCCGACGAAACCCGCGAAACCGCGAAGGAAGCCAAGCAGGAAGCCCGCGAGGCCAAACGCAAAACGGGTGCTAAAATGGAAAAGGCAGGCAAGAAAATGCAGGAAAACTGATTTTCCCGAAAACAATACGGCCGGTATTCTGCGCAGAATACCGGCCTTTTTTATGGCTTAACTGGAGGTTTTGCCGGTCATCTGCTTAATGAAGATGGTTTCCGCCGGGCGATAGGGCCGGCCGTTGGCCCGGAAGATGTCGTGGAACCACACGGGCGGCTCCGCCGTATACTTCTTCTGCCAGGAATCCCAGGGGTAGATCGTGTTTGATTTTCCGGACACGAACCCCCAGTTCATCATTCCTACCTTTTCGGCTTTGGCGATGGGCAGCGAACCCTGGAAGGTGCTTCCGGCGGGCCGGGCCATATACTCCGTGCAGATCATGGGGCGGTTGTACTTCTTCAGCTGCGTCACCCGCGTCTGGAAATCGGCCGGCGGACCGTAATTGTGGAACGTGATGATGTCGGATTGGGTGAACAGGAAACGGTTCATCTCGTTCATCTTTTCCTCCGACGACCAGTCGCCGTACCAGGGGGCCGACGTGATGGGCTGGCTGGGTTTGGCCTCCCGCGCCCACCCGAAGGCCTGCTTTACCAGCTCGACGCCCAGTTCCGCTTTGTTCGGCAGTTCGGTTTTGATGGTATGGTTTTTTCCGTAACTGTTGGCGTTGTCGTTGTCCGGCTCGTTGACGATGTCCCAGGCCAGAATTCGCTTGTCGTTCCGGAACGACCCGACCACGTCCTTCACGTAATTGCGCAGCTCGCCCCACTTGGTTTTGTCGGACAGGACCGCAGCGCCGGGGCTCTGCACCCAGCCGCTGTTATGGCGCCCCGGTATCGGCGCCCGCTGCCGGCCCAGTTTCGGCTGGGGGTCCCAGCACGAGTCGAACAGAACCAGCATCGGCCGGATGCCGTGCTTTTCACAGATACCGAGAAACTGATCGAGCCGCTTCTTGAAACCGGCCGCATCCTGCTTCCAGACCAGGTCGTGCAGGAACACCCGCATCGTGTTCATACCCAGCCCTTCGGCGTAGCCGAGTTCCTTGTCGATGAGGGCCGGGTCGAAACTGGCGGCCTGCCACATTTCCAACTGGTTGATGGCACTGGACGGAAGAAAGTTGCTGCCTACCAGCCAGGGCTGCTGATGATACCAGTCGTTGGCCTTCTTCGTACTCCACTGCTGCGCAAAACTCTGCACCCCAATGACGCTCAGGAGCAGGAGCAGACTGATTCGTTGAGAAAGGGTTTTCATGTTGTGGTTGTTGTTGAGGCTGAACCACCCCCGGCCTTACTTAGCTACCGAAAAGCGGTATTCCGTGGTGGTTTTGTACGTCTGACCCGGTTTCAGGACGACACTCGGGAAGCTGGACTGGTTCGGCGAGTCGGGGAAATGCTGCGTTTCCAGACAGAACGCGGTGCGTTTTTCGTAGGGGCGTCCGCTTTTGCCGGTCACCTGGCCGTTCAGGAAGTTCCCGCCGTAAAACTGCACTCCGGGTTCGGTGGTCAGCACCTGCATGGTGATGCCGGTTTTGGGGCTGGAAGCCGTGGCGATCAAACGGGGCTGGTCGGTCTGTCCGCCGTTCAGAACGAAGTTGTGGTCATAACCGCCCCCGTTTTTAATCTGAGGGTGGTCGGCGTCGACGCGCTGGCCGATGGGTGTCGGCTTCCGGAAATCGAAGGGCGTGCCTTCTACCGGGGCCAGTTCACCGGTCGGGATCAGAGTCGCGTCGACCGGGGTATAACGGTCGGCGTTGATTTGCAGGACATGATCTCCGACCGTGCCGGAGCCTTCGCCGTTGAGGTTGAAGTAGGCGTGGTTAGTCAGGTTGACGACGGTATTCTTGTCGGTGGTCGCCTGATAATCGATTTTAATGCCGTTGTCGTCGGTCAGCGTGTAGGTAACGTCGACGGTCAGGGTGCCGGGGTAGCCTTCCTCGCCGTCCTGAGATACATACCGCAGCTTCAGGCCGTTGTTCCCGACGGGCGTGGCGTCCCAGACTTTGGCGTTGAAACCTTTTTTCCCCCCGTGCAGCGAGTTGGGGCCGTTGTTGGTGGCCAGGGAATAGGTTTTTCCGTCGAGGGTAAATTTGCCTTTGGCGATCCGGTTGCCGTAGCGGCCCACCAGCGTCCCGAAGAACGACTCGCGGTTCAGGTAATCGTCGATGCTGCCGTGGCCCAGGTTCACGTCGACCATGGCGCCGTTCTTATCCGGCACCAGGATGCTGACGATGCGGCCGCCGTAGTTGGTGAGGGCGACTTTCATGCCGGCGGCATTCGTCAGTACGTAAAGGTCCGTCTTTTTACCGTCGACCTCTTTCTGGAAACGCGCGCGATCGGGCAGGGAAGCGGCCGAGTCGGCGGCTACCGAGGCTGTACTATCCGACATAGTTGAAGAATCCTGTTGGTTTTGAGCGTTATTGCAGCCGACCAGCAATGCCAGCAGGACGGCGGGGAGGATGAGTTTTTTCATAAGGGGTTCAGGGTGTTGAAACCGAAGGCTTCAAATATCAAACTTATTTCGGGAAAACTACAAACCCAATTCGTCGGGCCGGATGCCGGTATCCCGGGCCGACATCCTGAAAATCTCCAGGACTTCCTGATAACTGAACAGGCGACCGGCGATGTAATCCTGCTCCTCAGGGTCGGCAAAGCCCTGTTTTTCATGTAAATCCCGAATGTTTTCGTGGACGGTAATCAGAATGTCGTGGAAAAATTCCGTAAACTGCTGCTCGCTCATTGGTTACTAAATGAAGAAATCCTAAAAATTTATCCCCCTAAAATGAATTAATTTTTCGACCGTTATTCCGTTACACGGCCCGTGGGAACCCGAATGCCGTTTGACAAGTTACTAATTCAGCGTTCCAATTCTTATCTTTACGCATGAGCCACCGAGTTTCTGTCCAGTTTTTTGGGATCACCCGTGAGATCATCGGCGCATCGACCCTGACGCTCGACCTGCCTCAGCCCGGCCGGGTTGGCGAACTGCTGAACAGCCTGAAAGCGCAGTATCCGGCCCTGAGCGGCCTTCGTTCCCTGCTGGTTGCCGTCAACGGCGAGTATGCGGAACCGGAAGATCCAATTCAACCCAATGACGAAATTGCCCTGATTCCGCCCGTTAGCGGAGGGTGATTCAGCCTGAAATTATGGTTTCGATTACCACTGACCCGATCGACATGAACTCGGCTTTCAAGTACGTCTCCACGGATGAAGCCGGCGCGATCACCTTTTTTTTCGGAACGGTCCGGAACAGTACCAACAGCCGTAACGTCGAGCAGCTCGAATACGAGGCCTACGACCGAATGGCGCTGAAAAAGATGCAGGAGATCGCCGATGAAGCCTGCCGCCGGTGGAATATCCTGCGGTATGTGGTCGTTCACCGGAAAGGAACCCTCCTGACCGGCGAGATTGCGGTACTGGTGGCCGTAGCCACTCCCCATCGTGCCGACGCCTACGACGCCAGCCGGTACATTATCGACACGCTCAAGCAAACCGTCCCGATCTGGAAAAAGGAATATTTCGACGACGGTCAGGTCTGGGTCGATGCCCATCCCTGAAGCCTCATAAGTCGATTTCGATGTGAGTTCTGGGCGTGCGGTCCTTACTGATTTCCTTGGGTTTGACGACGTACTCGGCCATGACGGGGTAGTGGTCGGAGAACTTGATGTCGCGGTAGGTCACGTAATTGATCGCATCCAGATAGCGGGCGTTGTAAAACTGGTTGTCGATGCGGATAAACCCGGGAGCCTTATTGTAACTAAAACCGAAGCCCCGGCCGGCATCCTCGAAGGCGTTGCGGAGCAGCCGGCGCATCTTGCCGTACACGTAGCTGTAGGGCGTATCGTTGAAATCCCCGCAGATGATGACCGGATAGGGGCTGTTCCGGTAATACTGTTCGATCCGCAGAATCTGGTTCCGGCGAAGCGTAAAACCGTGCCTCAGCTGCCGCAATAAACCCCGGGTGTTACTTTTCACCTGCTGCGATTCCCGCTGTTCGAGCATCCCGCCGACCCGGATGCCCATCGACTGAAGGTGGACGCTGAGTACCCGAATCGTATCGACACCCACCTTAACGTCCGCCCAGACCAGGCCGTTGAAATTGTCGAAGACCTCGTCACCCCGCCGAACGATGGGATAGCGGGAGAACAGCGCGACGCCGATGAACCCCTTGTAACCGGGTCGTTCGGGTGGGTTCAGGGTGGCGTAATAGGGATAACCGCCTTTCCCCAGCCGCCGGATGGTCTTGAAAACCACCGAGTTGTTATCGTTGTAAAATTCCTGAAAACACTTGATGTCGGCCGGTTCCTTCACGACCCATTCGATCATCTGATTGGCATCGTCGGGGTGCTGCGTCTCCACCATATCGTATTTGTTGAAAGCCATGGCATTATAGGTCATCACCTTCAGGGTGGCTCCTTTTTCGCCGTTGCTCCCGGGCTGGTTCAGTGCGAACGTCCGGCGCCAGAACGGGATGCCGATCAGCATGGCGATCAGGGGCATCAGCGCGCGCCAGGGCCGGACCAGGAGCCAGAACAGCAGCAGCAGCAGGTTGACTCCCCAGACGATGGGGAGCGAGATCATCAGCACGCCCGCTACCCAATGCCCGATGGGCACTTCGTAAAGAAGGTAATAGACCAGCAGCGTATACAGAAACAGCAGTAAGTTCAGCGACCAGATCAGTGACGAAATAAACGACGATACCAGAACGCCAAGCTTCAGCGTAAATTTCATAGAATAACGGATGGGTGCAGGTCAGGCCGACCGGCTTTTATTCAGTAACGAATAAGGAAGGGCGTAGTGGTGCAAAGTTACGAAGCTTTGTTTGGAAATTGGACCATTCGGTAATTCGGAAAAATGTTGAAACAAGGCCCGGAATAGCCTTGAAAACTATTAAAATAAGTGTATATTTGCAGCACTTATCAGCATTCGTGCCTGGCAGGGAGTTTTCAACTCCCTTTTTTGTTAATTTATGGATGTTAAGGCGAAAGTTGAAGAACTGTTACAGCCGTATCTGAACGAAGATCAGTTTTTTATCGTTGATATTCAGGTATCCCCTTCCCGTACCCGTGCTAAAATAACCGTTTTGCTGGACAGCGATACCGGAATCACCATCGATGAATGTGCTGAGGTTAGTCGACGGCTGGGTCACCGGCTGGAAGAACTGGACGTATTCGACGGTGGAGCGTTTACCCTGGAGGTTTCGTCGCCCGGTGTCGATCTTCCGCTGACCGCGCACCGGCAGTATCGGAAAAACATCGGCCGGGAGGTCGCCGTCCTTCTGAACGACGGTCAGACTCTCAAAGGCAAACTGGAGGACGTCGGCGCCGAGCGGATCGTGATTCTGGAAACGCCCGCCAAAAAGCCCAGGAAAAACGACCCGCCAATCGCGCCGATCGAAATACCGTTTACGGAAATTAAAAAAACTACGATACAAGTGTCATTTAAATAGTCTGTTGATCGATAGTCGTCACCGAACTGCCGGTACGTTCATCCGTCATTACTGAGCCTCTTTACGGCTATTGACTAACGACTGACAACTACTTGAATATTATGGATACCGGAGTACTCATTGAGTCGTTTGCCGAGTTCGCCCGGTCGAAGAACATCGACCGTCCGACCATGATCAAAATTCTGGAAGACGTATTCCGGACGATGATTCGCAAGAAATTCGGCACCGACGAAAACTTTGACGTCATTATCAATGCCGAAAGCGGGGACCTCGAAATGTGGCGGACCCGGGAAATCGTGGACGATGATTCGGAAGACATCTGGGATTACGACAAGATTCCCCTGGCGGAAGCGCGTAAGATTCAGGCCGACTTCGAAGTAGGCGAGGAAGTGGCGGAGGAAGTGAAGCTGGTGGACTTCGGCCGGCGGGTCGTTCAAACCGCGCGGCAGACGCTGATTCAGAAAATCAAGGATCTCGAAAAGGAAATTCTGTACGATAAGTACAAAAATCAGGTGGGCGACCTGCTCAATGCGGAAGTCTACCAGTTGCTTAAAAACGAAGTGATACTGCTCGACAACGAAGGCAACGAACTGAGCCTTCCGAAAGGTGAGCAGATTCCGAAAGACCGCTACCGGAAAGGCGAAACCACCAAGGCCGTCGTCCACCGCGTCGAAATGATCAACGGAACGCCGAAAATCGTTTTGTCGCGTACGTCGCCGGTGTTCCTGGAACGCCTGTTTGAAAACGAGATTCCGGAAATCTACGACGGCCTGATCTCGATCCGCCGGATCGTCCGGGAACCGGGCGAACGCGCCAAGGTAGCCGTGGAATCCTACGACGACCGGATCGATCCCGTAGGGGCGTGTGTAGGGATGAAAGGTTCCCGCATCCACAGCATCGTTCGCGAACTGGGCAATGAAAACATCGACGTTATCAATTATACCGATAACCTCGAGCTGCTCATCAGCCGGGCACTAAGCCCCGCCAAGATCACGTCGATGCAGATCGACCGCGACGCCAAGCGCGTTTCGGTGTTCCTTAAACCCGACCAGGTCTCGCTGGCCATCGGAAAAGGGGGTCAGAACATTAAACTGGCCGGTCGGCTGGTGGGTATGGAGATTGACGTATTCCGCGATGTGGAAGGCCAGGAGGACGATGAGGACGTTGATCTGTCCGAGTTCAACGACGAAATCGACGAATGGATGATTGAAGAACTCCGGAAAGTGGGTCTGGACACGGCGAAGAGCGTGCTGGCCCGGTCGAAGGAAGAACTGGTGCGGATGACGGATCTGGAGGAAGATACCATCGAAGAGATCCTGAGCATTCTGCGTCAGGAATTTGAATAATTAAAAGCTATTGTTCATTCTAAACCATTTGTATGGCAGAAGATAGATCCATGCGCCTGAGCCAAGTGGCAAAAAAACTCAATAGAGGCATTCCCGCTATTGTAAATAGTCTTTCTGTCAAAGGGTTTAAGGTTGAAATGAATCCAAACGCCAAAATTCCTTTTGAACAATTGGAAATTCTGGCGAAGGAGTACAAAAATTTCGAATTACTTGACTTTGCGTCGGTCTCCAGACCTGCGTCGGAAATGCCCGTTTCCGAACCCAGGCGCCGGGAAGATGACGATATGCCGCGGTTTTTCCGCGAAGAGCCCGCCCGTGCCCCGCAGCCGCCCCAGCCCGTGGAACGCCCGGCCGCACCGCAACCGGCTCCTGCCCAAACCCTTGTAACTCCGCCGGCTCCTCCGGTGCCTGCACCGGCGCCCCAGCCGGCTCCGACCGTTAAAGCGGAACCGCCTGCTCCGGCCCCCAAACCGGCCGAGCCGCAACCGGCCGCTCCCGTCGAAGCACGCCGGGAGCAACCGGCTCCTGTTGAAAAGCGGGAAACACCGCCTGCCCCCCAGCCGGCTCCGCCGACGGTGGAAACGGCCAAACCGGAACCGGCTCCGCAGGCTGTGGAACGCCCGCAGCCGGCCCCTCAGGCCCCGGTCACCCCACCGGCTCCTCCGGCCCCCCCGGTCGAAGCCCGGCAGCCTGAAAAGCCCCAGCCGGCCGAAGATCCGCTATCGGGTCCGCGTCTGCCGGGTCTGACGGTATTAGGTAAAATCGATCTGGAACGGAAACCCGCCCAGCGACCGAACGACCAGCGCCGGAACGACGGCCCGAATGCCCGCCCGCCCCACCCCAACCGGAACGAAGGCGGCAATCGCCCGAACGACAACCGGGGGCAGCAGCAAAACCGCAGCGACCGCAACGACGGTTCACGTGACCGCCGTCCGGACCAGCCGGGACAGCAGCGGTTCGGCAGCAGCGACCGGCCTAACGCCGACCGGGGCAACCGCCCGCAGGACGGCGGCCGTCCGCAAAACCGTCCGGAACGTACGCCGGCCCCCGAACGCCCGGTTCAGCAGCCGCAGCGCCAGCCCGAACCGCCGGCCGATGAGCCGCTGGACGAACCCATCGAAACCATCCGCGCCCGGGGTGAGCAACTTCGCGGTCTGACGGTTCTCGGTACGATCGAACTGCCCTCCGACCGGCCCAAACGCCAGGGCGGCCCGGTGGCTTCGACGGACGAAAACGACAAAAAGCGCAAGCGCAAACGGCTGCGTCGCGACCCCGTGGGTCAGGCGCCGGCGGCCGGCACCCAGGGACAAACCCAGGGCGGTCCGCGCAACCGTGACAATACGAACAATGCCAATCCGAACAACCGGACCCAGCAGGGTAACAAACCCGCCGGTACCAATAACGCCGGAGCCGGCAAAGGCAAACCCGGTGGTCGTAACACCCGCGACCGTCGCGAGGAACCGACCCAGCGCGAGGTAAAAGACTCGATCAAGGCCACGCAGGCCCGGATGGTGGGGAACAAGCCCAACCGCGGTGCAGACCGTCGCCGGGACCGCCGTCAGGAACGGGCCGAGCGGGAACGTGAGCGTCTCGAACTCGAACAGGAAGAGGCAAAAATCCTGCGCGTCACCGAATTCGTATCGGCCAACGACCTTGCGTCGCTGATGGATGTTTCGGTCAACGAAGTCATCGCAACCTGTATGAGCCTTGGTATGTTCGTGTCGATCAACCAGCGGCTCGATGCGGAAGCCATCACGGTCATCGCCGACGAATTCGGCTATGAGGTGCAGTTCGTATCGGCCGAGGAGGAAATCGAATCCGGCCTGGAAGAAGAAGCGGATGATGAGGAAGACCTCGTCTCGCGTGCCCCGATCGTCACGATCATGGGTCACGTCGACCACGGGAAAACCTCTCTGCTCGACTACATCCGCCGGACGCGCGTCGCGGCCGGTGAAGCCGGGGGTATTACGCAGCACATCGGTGCCTACAGCGTGAAAACCGACGACGGCCGGATGATTACCTTCCTCGATACGCCGGGTCACGAAGCCTTTACGGCCATGCGTGCCCGGGGTGCGAAGGTCACCGACGTGGTTATCATCGTGATTGCCGCCGACGACAGCGTCATGCCGCAAACCCGCGAGGCCATCAACCACGCACAGGTAGCCGGCGTTCCGATCGTGTTTGCCTTCAGCAAGGTCGACAAGCCGGGCGCCAACACCGAGAAGATCCGCGAGGAACTGGCCCAGATGAACATGCTCGTCGAAGAATGGGGCGGTAAATACCAGGCCCAGGAAATTTCGTCGAAGTCCGGTATGGGTATTCCTGAACTGCTGGAAAAGGTGCTGCTCGAAGCCGAATTGCTCGAACTGAAAGCCAACCCGGACAAACGCGCCGTCGGAACCGTCATCGAAGCCGAGCTTGACAAGGGCCGGGGGTACGTAACGACGATGCTCGTACAGGCCGGTACGCTCCGTCAGGGCGATGTGGTGCTGGTCGGTGCGCATTTCGGTCGCATCCGGGCCATGACCGACGACCGCGGCCAGCGGCTGAAGGAAGCCGGTCCCTCCACACCGGTGCAGATCCTCGGTCTGCCGGGCGCTCCGCAATCCGGTGACAAGTTCAACGTCATGGAAACGGAACGTGAGGCCCGCGAGATCGCCAACAAACGGGAACAACTCCTGCGTGAGCAGAACCTGCGGACGCGGAAACATATTACCCTGGAAGAAATCGGCCGCCGGAAGGCAATCGGTACCTTCAAGGAACTGAACGTGATCGTGAAAGGTGACGTGGACGGTTCGGTAGAAGCCCTTTCGGACTCCCTGCTGCAACTGTCGACCGAAGAGGTTCAGGTGAACATCATCCACAAAGCCGTCGGGCAGATTTCCGAATCGGATATCCTGCTGGCTTCGGCTTCGGATGCCATCATCGTCGGCTTCCAGGTTCGTCCGTCGGTGGGAGCCCGCCGTCTGGCCGAGCAGGAGCAGATCGAAATCCGCCTGTACTCGATCATCTACGACGCCATCAACGAAGTCAGAGACGCTATGGAAGGCCTGCTGGCGCCGACGACCGAAGAGGTCATCGTGGGCAACATCGAGGTCCGCGATGTGTTCAAGATCAGCAAGGTCGGAACCGTAGCCGGGTGTTACGTGACCGACGGTACCATCAAACGAAACAACAAAGTGCGCGTCATCCGCGACTTTATCGTGGTGCATACCGGCGAGATCAGCGCTCTGAAACGCTTCAAGGACGACGTCAGCGAAGTTCGCTCCGGTTACGAATGTGGTCTGAGCATCCGGAACTTCAATGATATCCAGATGGGCGACACCATCGAAAGCTTCGAATTCAAAGAAGTGAAGCGGACGCTGTAAGCCCTCCGGTCGAAATCAGAAAGCTCCTGCCCCGCCGGCAGGAGCTTTTTTCATTTTTCAATCAAAAAATGGTTTCCTGCCAACTCTCTGTCCCGTATTCTTGTTAAATTCGATACGGCCATCCGCTCGTTGCCCGCAGGCAAACGAAAACCGTTTCACCAATCGTTATTGTAACAAGATTGAACCCTGTTTGAATGAGTTTCCTGTATCCTTCGTTCCTGTTCGGGCTGCTGGCGGTTGCTGTTCCTGTTGCCATACACCTGTTTAACTTTCGCCGGACGCGCCGGATGTTCTTTACGAACGTTTCGCTGCTGAAAACCGTCCAGACGGAAACCAAATCGTTCCGGCGCCTGAAGCACTACCTGATCCTGGCGTGCCGGTCGCTGTTCATCATCTGCCTGGTGCTGGCTTTCGCCCAGCCGTTTATCCCCAGCAAAAGCAAACTCGGCCTCTCGCGGTCCGGACTGACGAGCCTCTATCTCGACAACTCCTACAGCATGCAGAACGAGCAGAACGAGAAGCGGTATCTGGACATCGCCACCGGGAAGCTCGATCAACTCCTCGGCCTGTTCCGTAACGCCACCTCACTGCAACTGGTAACCAACGACTTCAGCAGCCAGGAGCAGGCCGTCGGAACGGCCGATGCGCTACGCGACCGGGTCACTACGGTCCGGTTTGCCCATACGCCCCGTTCGCTCCAGGATGTCTACCGGCGTCAGCTCAACCTGCTGGCCACCAATAATCCGACCGGCACCAATCAGCTGTTCTGGTTCTCGGATTTTCAGAAAAGCACGGCGGGCGACCTGGCACGGCTGAAAATCGATACCACCAACCGGCTGTTTCTCGTTCCGCTCGAAACCAAACCCACCCGCAACGTCTTCGTCGACTCGGTCTGGCTGAGCACTCCTTTTATCCGGGAGTTGCAGAACAATACGCTGAATGTCCGGGTCCGCAACAGCGGGGAGGAATCCGTCCGGTCGCTGCCGGTCAAACTGTCCATCGACGATGCGCAGGTATCGACGGCTTCCGTTACGCTTCCAGGAAGAGGAACCGCCACCGCCACTCTCAATTTCAACGTCACCCGGAAAGGATACCGCCGGGGCCGCATCTCTTTTGAGGATTATCCGATCACCTTCGATAACAATTATTATTTCGTCATTCAGGCATCGCCGTCGATACGGGTCGTTCACCTGTACGACCAGAAAAGCGGAGCCAACTACGTGGAGAACGTCTACGGAAACGACAGTCTGTTCGTCCGGCGCAGCTTCAGCGCCCAGAACGTCGATGTCGGTCAGTTGAAAAATGCCGATCTGGTAGTTCTGGAGGGCGTTGCGCAGGTCAGCGGTGCCCTGCGCAACGAGTTGGAGCGGTTTGTGCGGCAGGGCGGCAGCCTGGCCGTATTTCCGCCCACGAATCCGGACGGCACGACCTGGTCGTCGTTCTTTGCCGGGCTGGGGGTCGGTGGGGTTCAGATGCAGGGCCAGCCTTTGCCTCCGGTTCAGCCGCTGTCGGCTCCGAACCGTCAGAACCCGTTCTTCCGGGATATTTTCGAGCAGTCGAGCCAGCAGGGGCTTCTTAACCTCCCCGACGCGGTGCCGGTCTGGCAATGGCGGGCCGTGGGCGAACGCCTGCTGACCCTGCGGAACGGCACCCCGTATCTGACCCAGTCCCGGACCGGCCAGGGTCAGGTCTATGTCTTTGCCAGCCCCCTCACCACCGAATACGGCAACCTGGCCCAGCACGCGCTCTTCGTACCGATCATGTACAAGATTGCGGCCCTGAGCGTTCGTCCGCAGCGTACGGCCTTTTCGTTCGACGACAATACCGTCGAAATTCCGGTCGCCAATGCCGCTCCGAACGCGGTTTACAAACTGAAGAAGGAGAAACTGGAGATCATTCCCATCCAGCGCGTGAACGGTAACCAGCTGCTGATGGAGCTACCCAAGAGCAACCAGCTCAGTGCCGGCCAGCAACTGGAAGCCGGCTATTACGAACTGACGCTGAACGACCGGACGGAAAAGCTCATGGCCTTCAACCACGGCAACCGGGAGTCGCAGATGGATTTCTACACGCCCGACGAACTCCGCCGGATTTTTGCCGGTCAGAAGAACGTGCAGGTGTTCGACAGCATTCAGGATGAGGATTTTGTCGAAGAATTACGGCAGCAGAACCTGGGCACCAACCTCTGGAAATACTTCGTCATTGCCGCCCTGGTGTTCCTGCTGGCCGAGGTGGCCGTGATCCGGTTCATGCGGGGCTGAGCCCGGTTATTTCTCCTCCGTCCCGCGCTCCCACACCACGAAATCGAACGGCACGGCATGGCGCTCGTCGGCGGGATGAGGCCGGCGGCTGCGCTCCTGCCATTCGGTCGTGTGGCCCTTGATCCGCTGATAATCGGGAAAGTACGTATCTCCGTCAAAAGCCGCTTTGACGTCGGTCAGGTACAGGCGGTCGGCCAGGGGCAGGGCCTGCCGGAAAATCTCCTCCCCGCCCAGCACGAAGGCTTCGGCATTGCCGGTTTTCCGGGCCTCCTCAAGCGCTTTTTCCAGCGAATCCACCACGACGGCGCCCTCGACCTGATAGTCAGGGTTTCGGGTGATAACCACATTCAGCCGGTGCGCCAGCGGTTTCCCGAGTGACTCGAAGGTTTTGCGGCCCATCAGAACCGGGTGGCCGGAAGTAGTCTGTTTAAAATATTTGAAATCGTCGGGCAGGTGCCAGACCAGGTCGTTGTCCCGGCCGATGATGCCGTTTTCCGCCACGGCGGCAATTAAGCTGATGCGCATATCAGATCGTATTTCCCCTGAAAAATTCTTCGGCCGTCATCCGGCGTTTTCCTTCCGCCTGAAGTTCGTCTACCGACAGCCAGCCGTCTTCGGCCTTGATCAGCAGGGCTTTCCGTTCAGCAGAAGCCGTTCCCGGTTCGGCGGCAAACGGTGAATGATCCGAAGCAGACACCGAATAGATTTTATAAACTTTCCCGTTGATTTTCGTCCAGGCCGTCGGATACGGGCTCATTCCGCGAACGAAGTTACGCACCGCTTCGGCCGGCTGGAACCAGTTGATCTCACAGGTTTCGCGCTGAATCTTGGGCGCCGGTTTCAGTTCGGCACCGGCCGGCTGGGGGATACGCGGAAAGTTGCCGGCTTCGATGGCTTGGACGGTTTTCAGGACCAGACCGGCCCCGCGTTCCATCAGGCGGTCGTGCAGCGTTCCGGCGGTATCGTGCGGATGGATGGGTTCAGTTTCCTGGAAGATCATCTGACCGGTGTCGATCTCCTTCTCGATGAAGAAGGTGGTTACCCCGGTTTCGGTTTCGCCGTTGATGATGACCCAGTTGATCGGCGCAGCCCCCCGGTATTGAGGCAGCAGGGAGGCATGGAGGTTAAAGGTGCCGATGCGCGGCATGGCCCAGACTACCTCGGGCAGCATCCGGAAGGCCACCACCACCTGCAGGTCGGCCCGGTAGCTTTCGAGCTGTTCGAGAAAGACCGGATCGCGGAGTTTTTCAGGTTGGAGAACGGGAATCCCGGCGGCCTCGGCTGCGCGTTTCACCGGCGACCCGGTCAGCTGCAGCCCGCGGCCGGAAGGCCGGTCGGGCGCCGTCACGACGGCCACCACCGAACAGCCCGCAGCCAGCAGACGGTTCAGGCTGGCCACCGCGAAATCGGGTGTTCCCATAAAAATAATTCGCAGCGAATCGTTCATAAATTAGCGGTTGTCGTTCACTCGATTTACACCCGCAACATTGGGAGTATTTGGGGGAATTGTTATTTTTGTCAACCCGAGTTTCAAGATGAGTAAAACCATCCATACAATACCGCTCAAAGGGTCCTGACGCTTCGCTACAAAGAAACAAGATTTTGTACGGAGAACGGTCAGCGCACCGTTCTTTTCTTTTTTTGAAGGGTTTCGGCCCTTCTGCGGAATGATATAGCGTCTCGGGTAGAGAAACAGGCGACCAATAGGAAACAGATTTTACAGAGTATGTATCATGGGTAAGATTTCGTATTACACCGAAGAAGGTCTCAGCCGGTTAAAGACCGAGTTGAATGATCTGAAAACAAAAGGACGGGCCGACATTGCCCGCCAGATAGCAGAAGCCCGCGACAAAGGAGATCTGAGCGAAAACGCGGAATACGACGCTGCCAAAGATGCTCAGGGCCTGCTGGAAATGAAGATCGCGAAGCTGGAAGAGATTATCTCGAACGCCCGCCTGCTCGACGAATCTTCGATCGATGCCTCCCAGGTATCCGTATTGTCGACCGTTAAAATCAAGAATCGGAAAAACGGGGCCATGGTGACTTATACGCTGGTCTCGGAAGAGGAAGCCGACCTCAAGCAGGGCAAAATTTCGGTAGGCTCCCCCATCGGGAAGGGGCTGCTGGGCAAAAAAGTCGGTGATACCACGGAGATCAAAGTCCCGGCCGGCGTTATGGAATTCGAAATTCTCGAAATCGGGAGATGAGATTAGTTGGGGAGTGGAGGGGTTTGGGTGTTCAGAAGTTCGCTCCAGCCCCAAACCCCTCCACTCTTAAATTCCCGGACTCCCCACTCTTAAACTCCCCCACGTCCCTCATGCCTTCCATTTTCTCCCGGATCGTCGACGGCGAGATTCCGGCTCATAAAATTGCGGAAACGGATCAGTTTCTGGCGTTTCTGGATGTTTTTCCGGTTGCTAAAGGCCACACGCTCGTCATTCCCAAACAGGAAATCGACTATATCTTCGATCTGGACGACGCGCTGTATGCCGGTCTGTTGCAGTTTGCCAAACGCATTGCCCCGGCCCTGAAGCAGGCCGTCCCCTGCAAGCGGATCGGCGTGGCCGTGATCGGGCTGGAAGTGCCGCACACGCACGTCCATCTGATTCCGATGAACAGCATGGCCGACATGAACTTCAATACCAAGCTGAAGATGAGTCCCGAGGAACTGGCCGAAACCGCCGAACACATCCGAGGCTTCCTGTAAGCCGCCCGGGTCGCCGACGGTTATTTCAGCATTCCCTTCAATGCATTCGTCGCCGTCACCGGCGACGTTTTTTCGTACAGGATCGTATACACGGTTTCGGTAATCGGCATTTCGACACCGTACTGCCGGTTCACCTCGTGGATGCTCTTGACGGCATAATACCCTTCCGCAATCATGTTCATTTCCATCTGCGCCGACTGGACGCTGTAGCCGCGCCCGATCAGATGGCCGAACGTCCGGTTCCGGCTGAAGGGCGAATAGGCCGTGACGAGCAGGTCTCCGAGGTAAGCGGACGCACTCAGGTCCCGGTGAACCGGGTACACCTTATCGACCAACCGCCGGATTTCCTGCATGGCATTCGACACCAGCACCGCCTGGAAGTTGTCGCCGTAGCCCAGGCCGTGTGTGATGCCGCAGGCCAGCGCAATGATGTTCTTCATGACGGCGCAGTATTCGACGCCGTAGATGTCGTCGATGGGTGAGGCTTCCACGAAGCGGCAGCTGAGCAACTGCGCCACGTCCGAGGCACAGCCGAGGTTTTGGGAGGCAATGGTCAAATACGATTGCTTTTCGAGGGCTACCTCCTCGGCATGGCAGGGGCCGGCGATGACGGCAATCCGGTCGGCCGGAACGCCGTAGGTCTGCTCGGTCCAGTCGGTTACGAGCAGGTTTTGGGCCGGAATCATACCCTTGATGGCCGACACCACACTTTTGCCGGCGAGGTCCTCCGGCTTCACGCCTTTCAGGGCATCCTCAATAAAAGCCGCCGGAACGGCCAGAATGACGAACTCGCTGTCTTTCAGAGCCTCCCGGACCTTCGTGCAGACGCGTACCTTGCGGGGGCTGATCCGGACATCGCTGAGGTAACTCGGATTATGGTGAAATTTACGGATGTGTTCGGCATCGGGTCCGCTGCGCAGCCACCACCGGATATGAACATTACCTTCGGAAAGGATCTTGACCAGGGCGGTGGCCCAGCTGCCCCCTCCTACGACGGTCAGACGAACGGGTTGCTTCATCTTCTGAAATCGGACGCCGTCACCCGACGGCGTCTGCCTTTTTACGGCGGGCGCAAAATACAAAAAAACGCCCGCACCTTTCAACAGGACGGGCGTTTCCGCACTCTCAACCTAAATTAATCGGGAGTAAGGCGGCTGAGCCGGTTCCTTATTCTTCACCCCCCTTTTCGGGCTTTTTGTCCTTGTTGGGGTCCCGTTTGGCCAGCGGATCTCCGTCTTTCAGCCGTTTCGATACGGCAATGAACGGCCCGGAAACGACCTGCTCGCCCACTTTCAGGCCCGATTTGATTTCAATGTTATCGAAGTCGCTGATGCCGGTTTTAACCTCCCGCTGAACCGCCTTACCGTTCTGGTGAATGAATACGATTTCTTTCACTTCCTCTTTTTTAGCGGTCGCCGGGGGGGGGTTCGGCTCATTGTTATCGTTGTTGTCGTTCGGATTACGGTTCATGGCCTCCTGGGCGGCTCCGCGGGTGGTGACGGCGGCAATCGGGATCGCCAGCACTCCGCTCCGGCGGTCGGTGATGACCTCCACCGAGGCCGTCATGCCCGGCTTCAGCGGATAGCTGCGTTTGCTGCGCTGGGCCATCAGGTCACGATACGAACTGTTCAGGACCTTGATCCGGACCTCAAACTCGGTGACGGCATCCGTCGACAGGCCGGAGGAGGCTGCCGAACTGCCCGAACCGGTCAGACCGTTGGCCGTATTGGCAATTTCGGTAACGATGCCTTTGAACTTGCGGCCCGTCGTCGAGTAGGAGTCCACGTCGATGTCGGCCGTGTCGCCGAGGCTCACCCGGACGATGTCGTTTTCATTGACGTTGACGCGCACCTCCATATTGTTGAGGTTGGCGATCCGTAGCATTTCCGTACCGGCCATCTGCGACGTTCCGACGACGCGCTCGCCCAGTTCCACGTTCAGTTTGGAAACCGTTCCGCTGACCGGGGCGTAGATGGTGGTTTTCCGGAGGTTTTCGGAAGCGTCCCGCAGACCGGCCTGCGCCCCGGCTACGTTGAACTCAGCGGCTTTGATATTCGCCTGGGAGGATTCAACGTCCTGGCGGGCCACGTTGTAGTCGGCTTCGATCTGTTCGAAGTCGGCGGAGGAAATGACCTTATCGGCCAGGAGTTTACGGTTTCGCTCGTAATTGGCCTTCGCCCGGAGCAGGCGCGCCTGGGCCTGGGCGGCCAGCGCTTTGGTCTGCTCATACTGCGCACGGCTGGAATTGACCGTCGCCCGCGCCCGGGCCAGCAGCGACTCGTAGTTGTCGGGGCGGATTTTCAGCAGCAATTGTCCCTGCCTGACCGAGTCGCCCTCAGCCACATACAGGGCGATGATTTCCCCCGAAACGTCGGGGCTGATCTTTACTTCCACTTCCGGCTGAACCCGCCCGGAAGCACTGACCCGCTCGATGATATCGACCTTTTTGACGGTCGCGAAATCGACTTCGGTGGGTTTGGCTTTACCGATCAGACCGGTTTGCTTGGCAGCAACCAGTCCGACAATAAGCAGGATGACGACACCACCCAGTATCCACCAGATGCGGTTTGACTTGCGTTTCATACGGATGAAAAATGAATAACGAACAATGAACAGGCAAACGGGTATGGAAAGTATTAATCCGTCTGCAAATTATTCATTTTTCAATCCGGGTTACGGTCTTGTTCGTTATTCAGTTAAAATGATAAAGGTTTATTTTGATAAAAGTCCAGAATCTTGGTTCTGAAAATATAATCGAACTTGGCCTGCACGAGGTTGGCCCGGGCGCGGTCGAGGTTATTTTTGGCGATGCTGTAGTCGACGGAATTGAGCGCCCCGGCATTGAACCGGCTCTCGGCGGCCTGGAAGGCTTTCTCCAGCGATTCGACCTGGACCTGCGTCGTGCGGTACCGCCGGCCGGCCGCCACCATCGACGTATAGGCCGTCTCGATGTTCTGACGCAGGGTCAGCCGGGCGTTGTCGGCGATGATTTCCGATGATTTCTGCGTGATCGTCGCGTTCACGATCCGGTTCCGGGCCTGGTAACGCCCAAAAATAGGAATACTAAGGTTAAGAGATAGCCCCCGGTTCAGGTTGTTATTCAACTGCTGCCCGTAGGAAAACTTCTCCGACCGGAAGTTCTTTGCAAGGATAAATATTTGCTGCTGAGTTCCATCCGGCAACAAGATCGTCTGCGGAATCTGGGTGACCCCATCCTCGATCTGACGCTGTAACCCTACATTGGAATAGAGTGTGCTCAGTGATCCGCTGATGGAAAGCGTTGGATATAGACCCCCTCTGGCGGCCGCCACACCGGCAGCATCGCTCCGCACCCGTAACTCGGCGGCTTTGATGTCGGGCATAAACTGCAAAGCATTTTCGTATACCTGCTGCGCGTTAGCAGAATACGGCTCCAGCGTCGGGTCCGGAAGATCATACCGTTCCACTTCAATCGTTTCGGGAGCCGGTGTTCCGTTCGGGGTCGTGGCTGACAGGTTCATAGCCTGAAGCAGCGCCAGTTTGGCGAGGTCCAGGTTATTCTGAGCGTTCACTACGGCCAGTTCGTCATTTGCCACCTGCGCCCGAAGATCGTACAGCTGGGCTTCGGCGAGCGTCCCGGCGTTGACCAGTTTCTCGGTTCGCTGCAACTGCCCCTGACTGGTTTCGACCTGCCGGCGGGCAATGTCCAGCTGCTCCTGAAAGGTCAGCACATTCAGGTAGTTCTGCACCACCGTCAGTGCAACGGTATTCTGTGTCGCCAGCAGATTCTGTTGATTTGACTGGAACAGCAGGTTAAACTGTTTAATGGTATTCTGCAGAGCCATCCCGTTAAAAAGCGTTACCGCCGAAGTGAGCTGGTAATTGTTCGAACTAATGGAAGACTCGACAAATTCGTTGGTTCCGGGGTTAATGTTCCGGCCGGAGCTGAAGGACTGATTGGCAAACGCCTGAAGGTTCGGCAGGAGATTCATCTTGGCCTGCTTCAACTGGAGATTGCTCCCCTGGACGTTCAACTCACTCTGCTTGATCTGGAGGTTATTTTTCAGCGCGATGTCGATGCACTGCCGCAGCGAGAACCGGTTCGATGCCGGGGCGGTCTGCGAACCCTGAACGGTCGTCTGCGCCAGCACCGGTTCGGCCTGAAAAACCGCCAGGGCGGCACAGAGGGTAAGGTAAAATTTGTAATTCGTAATCCGTTTCATGGTTGTTCAATGTTACAAAGTATCTTGCGTATAGACTTGGTATTTTCGATAAACGGTGAAAATGCAAATGCTCGTGGTTTTAAATGGGGATATAGTCCCCGAAAGCGCCGTCCAGCTTTCTCTCAACGACCGGGCGGTTCAGTACGGCGACGGATTGTTCGAAACCATCCGCTACGAACGCGGGCAGGTCTGGTTCTGGCCGGATCATTTCGACCGGCTCACCCGCGGCATGAAGGCCCTTTCGCTGACTCCTCCGCTCCGCTTCGAAGCGGAACCGCTTCACCGTCAGATTATAAATATTCTCAAATTCAATAACTTAACCGAGAATACCGCCCGGATCAAACTCCAGGTCTGGCGCCGGCCCGGTGGTCTGTATACCCCGGCCACCGACGAAGCCTTCTTTTTTATCTCGCCCCGGACCGGCCCGCCCTTCGCCGTCACCGAAAAAGACTCGGTCGAGGTATTTGACGCGTACCGGCTGTTTCGGTCACCGGTTTCCGCCTATAAAACCATCAACTCTCTTCCCTACGTGCTGGCCGGCATCGCCAAACGTGAGCGCAAAGCCGACGATATGATCCTGCTGGACACACAGGGCCATCTGGCCGAGTGCATTGCCTCAAACCTGTTCTGGGTCCAGGGCGATACGCTCTTCACGCCTTCACCCGACACGGGCTGCATCGAAGGCGTTCTGCGCCGGCAGCTGCTCCGGCTGGCCCCCCGCCACGGCCTGACCGTCCGCGAAGGACTCTTTTTACCCGAAGTGCTCGGCGCGGCCGATGCGGTTTTCTGTTCCAATTCGGCCGGCATCCAGTGGCTTCGCCGGGTCGGCGGGTCGGAGATGGGCCGTCGCACCGAACGGCTGGAGCCGGTGTTCCGGGAACTGCTCCCGGCCTGAGCCCCCGCCTACAGCTGCGAACCGATCACTTCCGACGGTTCGAGCCAGCCGTCTTTCAGCCGCAGAATCCGGTTGCCGTACTCGGCATTGGTTTCCGAGTGGGTCACCTGCACGATGGTCACGCCGTCTTCCTGATTCAGCCGTTTGAACAGCTCCATAATTTCCTTGGACTGGTCGGAGTGCAGGTTGCCGGTCGGTTCGTCGGCAAAAATCACCTTCGGCTTGGCGGCCACGGCCCGGGCAATCCCGACCAGCTGCTGCTGGCCGCCCGACAGCTGGGTCGGGAACAGGTCTTTCTTTGCTACCATGTTGAAGCGGTCGAGCAGTTCGGCTACGCGGCTCTTGCGCTCCGACGACGACAGCCCTTTATACAGCAGCGGGGTTTCAATGTTTTCATAGACCGTCAGTTCGTCGATCAGGTGGTAGGCCTGGAAGACAAATCCGATGTGATTGCGGTGCAGATCGGTCCGTCTTTTCTCCGACAACTTCTGTACGGGCTGGTCGAAGAACAGGTACTCGCCCTCCGACGGCTCTTCGAGCAGGCCCAGAATGTGCAGCAGCGTCGATTTTCCGGAACCCGACGGCCCCATGATCGAGATGAATTCCCCCTCGTTGATGTCGAGGGTGATGTTGCGCAGCACATAAATCTTGCCAAAGCCGGCGGGATAGTACTTGGAAACGTTCCGTAGTGATATCATGATTCGGTCTATTTAAAGCGTGTCTTTTTTTCGTTCGTCTTCTTATTCGGCCCGCAGGCTGTCCGCCGGGTTCGCCTGGGCGGCCCGGTACGTCCGGATGCCGATGGTCAGCGCCCCCAGGGTCAGCAACACCCCCACGCCCGACAGCAGAATACCGGCGCCGATGCTGATGTGGTAGGCAAAGGCATGCAGGAACAGATTTCCGGCCATATAGCCGAGGGGCAGGGCGATCACCCCGGAAAGTGCCAACAATTTCACAAAATCTTTGGAAAGTAGCATCACGATCTGGCCCACATTTGCGCCCATCACCTTCCGGATGCCGACTTCCCGGATGCGGGTTTCGGTGGTATAGGTCACCATCCCGAACAGCCCCAGGCCGGCGATGGAGAGCGCCAGACCGATCAGCAGGCCCATGAAATTCATGTCTTCGGGATGCGTATGGTGGTCATACAGGAAATCGTCGTACCACTGGCCCGCAAAGGCTTCGTAAGGGTTGTGTTTCTTCCAGATGGCCCGAATGTCGGCCAGGGCGGTTTCCTCACTGCCGGGCGTGATCCGGACGTTCAGGAACCGGAACTCATCGGGCCGGTTGCGGAGGATCAGCGGTTTGATCGCCCAGGCGAAGGAGGTAAACTTAAAGTCTTTCATCACCCCGATGATCTGCACCTCGGTGCTGTCGTTCAGCCAGAGGGTCTGGCCCACGGCCGCGCGGGCGTCCGGAAAGCGGAATGCCCGGGCCGCTTCCTCGTTGATCAGCACAAACCGGCCGGAAGCTCCCGGACGCAGAGAATCGGCCGCGGCCGGCGGCAGGTTCCGGCCCGCCAGCAGCTGAAGGCTGAAATTCGGCACAAATTCCGGGTCGACGGCAAACGAGAACGCCTGCGACGAGTCGCCCCCGGTCCGTTGCCGCCGGACGGCCCCGAAGCCGTCGCCGTGATGGCCGAACAGTTTGGACATGGCCGATACCCGCTCCACCCCGGCCACCTGCCTGAGGTCGTCGACGAGCCGCTGGTGCGGGGCCGGCCCGACCGGAATGTTGAGAATACCCTCCCGGCGGAAACCGTAGTCGGCCGTCGCCATGTATTCCATCTGCTGATGCATAGACATCAGGCTGATCATGGCGACGATGGAGATGGCGAACTGAATGACGACCAGCGACTTCCGAAGCGAAATACCGCGCATGACCTTCAAACCCATTTTACTGCGCAGCACCTGCGCCGGTTCGAAGCCGGACAGTACCCGGGCGGGCACCGCCCCGGCCAGCAGCCCCGTCAGGATGCTGAAGGCAATGAAGATGCCCCAGAGCGTCAGGTCCCATTCGACGCCCCCGATCAGCCACCGCTGCACGAAAGCCATCGGTTTGACCAGTTCCAGCATGAGGTAGGCCAGCCCGAGCGCAAACAGGGAAAGCACCGTCGACTCGGCCATGAACTGGGCAACCACCTGAATGCGCAGCGCCCCGGCCACTTTGCGGATGCCCACCTCCCGCGCCCGGCCCAGCGACCGCGCCAGCGTCAGGTTGATGTAATTGAAACCCGCCAGCAGCAGCGTCACCAGCCCCACGGACAGCTCGGCCAGCAGGCCGCTCACCTGCGGTTCGTACGTCGAAAACATTAGTTCGCGGAAAGCCGGCGACAGGTCGGTCAGCGCCTGTGTCCGGAAGGAATAGCCTCTTTCGGTCTGGAATTTCAGGCCCCGCGTGGCCCGTCCGGCGACGGCCGGCAGCACCCGTTCCAGGGCGTCGGCCGGAATGCCCGGCCGGAGCAGGACGTAGGTATAGCCGTTGGTGTATTGACGCCAGTCGAAGAAAACGCCGTTGAAGACCGCTTTGGTCGGGGTGCCGAGCGCCAGCAGGATATCGAATTTGAGATGGGAGCGAACGGGGCTGTCGGCCAGGACGCCGGTTACCGTCAGCGGGCCGGCCGATCCGTACTGAATCACCTGTCCGATGGGGTCGGCGGTGCCGAAAAACCGCTCGGCGGTTTCGCGGGTCAGCACCGCGGTGCCGGGTTCGGTTGCCGGGCGGCCCTTCGCCATCGGGAAGCCGAACATCCGGAAGAAACCGGGGTCCACGGCGAACGAAAGCAGGTCGAACCGTTTGTAATTAGCCGAAAATTCGCCGTAAGTCCGCACGAACCGGCTGGTTTCCTCGACGAAGGCGTAATCCCGCTTCAGGGTTTCGGCCAGCGGCATGGGCGAGGTCGCAAAGAGATTCCGTCCGTACCGGCGGTCGTCGACCTCGGTCAGAACACGGTAAATCCGGTCGCGGTTCGGATGAAAGGTGTCGTAGTCGAACGCTCCCTTGATGTGCGCAATCGCCAGCAGGCACACCATCATCCCCGACGCCAGTCCGAAAATGTTGATCAGGGAGAACAACCGGTGTTTCCAGAGGTTGCGGAAGGCGATAACGAAGTAATTACGAAACATAGAGACCGTCGGAAGAACGAGTTGACCTAAAAGACGCAAGCGGTATGCCAGAAAAGGAAACCGCTGATTAGCAATTCGTTAAAGGCCATAAAAACAAAAAAGTGTCCGTGACCGGACACTTTTTTGTTCATAAACGGACAGACCTGTCCCGTCGTTGGTTCAGGACGCCGGCAATCAGCGATTCACGTAGACGCTGCCGCTCCCGGCCGAGATCCGGACGGGGATGCCGCCCCCGTTGAGCCGGCCGCGAACCCGGTCCTTCTCCACATTGCCGTCGAACTTGCTCAGCGGCATATCGACCCGGTTGCCCGAGATGTCGAGGTCCATGCCTTTGTCGAGCGGCATCCGCACGTGGACGCTGCCCGGGCCGCCCGAGATGCGGACGTATTCGCCCAGCTTGGTGATTTCGACGTCCATGCCGCCCCCGCTCGTGTGGGCCTCGATGCTGCCGGAAACGCCCGCGATGCGGACGGAGCCGCCGGAGGTGCCGGTAACCAGTTCACCCTGAATGCCGTCGCCCCGGACGCTGCCCCCGCTGGTGTGGGCGTTGATCTTGCCGCGCAGGTTGTTCAGCTCCACGCTGCCGCCGGACGTCCGCAGGTCCAGGTTGCCTTCCGAATCCCGGGCATGGATGGAGCCTCCGCTGGTGGCGACGTCGATGTCTTTCCGGCAACGGTCGAGGTGGACGCTGCCGCCGGAGGTCCGGCCCCGGATGCCGCCTTCCACCTCCTCCAGATGCAGGCTGCCCCCGCTGGTGGCGAAGTTCTGATTGCCGTTCAGGTTTTTGAGCCGGATGCTGCCGCCACTGGTCCGGAGGTCGGTGGCGAAATTGCGGGGGGTATAGACTTTGAAGGCGATGCTGACCGAGCGCTTCCAGTCGCGGTCTTCATTGCGTTTGCGCTTGGCGGTGGCAATCACGGTATTGCCCTCGGTGCTGATGTTGATGTCGTATTCCTGAAGCCGGTCGGCGATTTCTTCTTTGGAGAGTTTGTTGCTGGGCCAGTTGTTGGGCCGGACGTACATTTCGACCTTGACCCCGCCCGACTGCCCTCCTTCCACGGCGATGCTTCCGCCGGAGGTTTCCACCCGGACGTTGCTGTAATTACCCGAGAAGGTTTTCGTATCGTAGGGCGTCTCATCGCGGTCCTGGGCGACGCAGCAGAGGGCAAAAGGCAGGGCGAAAAGGGTGGTTAGGAGAAATCTTGAACGTTTCATAAGTATTGTGTTTGGAAGGGATTGTGTTGGTGACTTTTTGGGTATAGATGGAAAAAAGATCGTTCAGGTTGCATATCACTCGACAATAAATTCGACGCGCCGGTTTCTGGCCCGTTCCTCCAGCACCGCGTTGTCGGCGACGGGGCGCGTGCCGCCGTAGCCCCGGGCACTGATCCGGCTTTCCGGGATGCCATGGCGGATCAGATAACTGGCTACTACCCGCGCCCGGTTTTCCGACAGGGCCAGGTTGAGCCGGGGGTCGCCGATGTTGTCGGTATGCCCCGCTATCTGAATCCGGACGGCCGGAAACGCCCGGAGCGTCGCCACGAGCCGGTCCAGTTCGGAGCAGGACTCCGGCAGCAGCGTGTAGTCGCTCTGGGCGAACCGAACGCTTTTCAGCGTAAAGACCGCTCCCGGCGCCGGCGCTTCGGGCGGCTTTACCGCAGCCACCGGTTCGGCGGCCGGCGGGGCGGGTTTGGCGAGCGGCTCCACGCCGGTTTTTATCGGCTTCCGGTTCTCCGGGGGCAACTTCGGCCGGACGGCTTCGGTTCCCCGCTGCGTCACCAGCTTTTCGGCCGGTTTCTCCACCGGTTTTGGTTTCGGCTTCACGACGGCCATCGGGTCGCCGGTTGCCGTTTTGCGGGCGGGCGGGGTCGGTGGGCTGAACAGATACTTCGCAGGGATTTCCTCCCGCGGGGGGCTGGAAAAACTCAGCGGATTGCGATTCGTCTCCGGCACCTCCCAGAAAACGAAGATGGTACTCCCCTTCCAGTCGTTGTAATACTCGACTTTCAGATCATAGAACCGGCCGGCCTGCAGCGTGACTTCCCCGATGAATTTGGTGTCGTCCTGTTTCCGCCACTCGTCCATCACTTTCTTTCCGCCGACCCAGATCCGGATGCCGTCGTCCACCATCGCGCTGAAGCGGTATTTCCCGGATTTGGGGGCGTAGAGTTTGCCCGTCCAGCGAACCGAAAAATACTCGCGTGCTACCCCCGGCGCCGGATACATCCCGTTCCAGTTGAAACTGATCATGGGGTCGGTCCGGGTATAGACTTTCTGCTCAAAATTCGGGCCGTTGAAATACTCCCCTTTCAACCCCCGGGGACTGGAGGACTGACCGAACCCGTCGCCGGCCGCCAGCACCCACCCCAACATCCACAACATCCGTAACCCCTTCATAACCAAGCAGGATTTTCCTGGCAGAAGGTACGAAATAATTCGCTACGGCCGTCCGGCAAACCGGCCCGCCCGCCGAGAACTTAGCGTAGCGCCCGGCCCTTACTCCGACCGCAGGCTCTTTACGGGGTTGGCCAGCCCTGCCCGGACCGACTGCACCGACACCGTCAGCAGGGCGATCAGCAGCGTGGCCCCGCCCGCCAGTACATACAGCCGGACGTCCGGTTCGATGCGGTAGGCAAAGTCGGCCAGCCAGCGTTCCATGATGTACCAGGCCGCCGGCGAAGCCAGCCCCACCGACACCAGAATCAGCCGGAGGAAATCCTTCGACAGCAGGGCCACGATGCCGGCCACCGACGCGCCCAGCACCTTGCGGATGCCGATTTCCTTCGTCCGCTGCTCGGCCATGAACGTCACCAGCCCGAAGAGACCCAGGCCCGCAATGAAAACCGCAAAGGCCGTGAAAGCCTGGAACATCCGAGCCAGACGGTCCTCGGCCTTGTAGAGGGCGTCGAACGCCTGGTCGAGGAAATAGTACTCGAACGGCTTTTCAAACCGGAATGACCGGTAGACCGCCCCGATCTCCGCGACTTTCTGCCGCAGGTCGGCTTTCGGGTCCAGCCGCACATAGAGCGTATTCAGCTGCCGGACGGTGTCTTTCGCCACCCAGACGGCCAGCGGCTGAATCGGGGAATGGAGCGAGCTGAAATTGAAGTTTTTCAGAAGACCGACCACCTCCTGCGTTTCACCGCCGATCTGTAGCTGCCGGCCTACGGGCCGTTCGGCGATGCCCATCTCCCGGGCGGCCACCTCGTTCAGGACGAGGGTGTTGCCCGTCGTCAGCCGGGTCGGTTCCGAAGGGCTGATTTTCCAGGGAATCCGGAGGGTCCGGAAAAAATTCTCATCGACCGACATAACGTAGAGCGAAACCTGCTTTTTGGTCTTCGGAGCCTCCGCAAAGAACATCGAATAGCCGTTCCGGTACAAAGGCGAGGAGGTGGCCGCCACCTGCTCGACGCCGGCCTGGGCCTGCACCCGGCTGCGGAAGGCGGTATTGAACCGCGAATCGTCCAGCGGCAGCACCAGCACCCGGTCTTTGAACAGGCCGAGGTGGCGGTTGCGCATGAAATCCAGTTGTTTTCCGATGGTCAGGCTGCACACCATCAGGGCCAGCGAGACGGCAAACTGAAGGACCGTAAAGCCGCGCCGGACCCAGACCGATCTGCGGTCGGCCCGAAACGGTCCCTTCATGATGCTGACCGGCCGGAAACCCGACAGCAAAGCCGCCGGATAACTGCCCGAAAGCAGCACACAGAGCAGCAGCAGACCCAGAATCGTCAGCAGAAAGGCCGGGCCGTAGAGGAACGAATCGTCGATCCGAAGCTGAAGCATCTGAAAGAAAACCGGCCGAAGCAACTGCACCAGCAGCAGAGCCAGCCCGAAGGCCGCCACCGTCATGACGAAGGATTCGCCGTAGAACTGGGCGGCCAGTTCGCGCCGGAGCGCGCCCATCGCCTTCCGGACGCCCACCTCCTTGGCCCGCTTGGATGCGCGGGCGGTGGTCAGGCTCATGTAGTTGATGAGCGCCAGCCCCAGAATGATCAGGGCAATGGCCAGGAAGATATAGACATACCGCAGGTTGGCCGTGTCGCCGAAATTGGCGGTGCCGAGATGCACACTCCGGAGCGGGGAGAAAATGAACTTCGTCTCTCCGGTGGAGTGGCCGGACGCCTTCACCAGCCGGGGTACGATCCGGGCCACCCGCCCGGCGGCTTCCGGGGACCGCAGCAGAAACCACGTCTCGTACGACCCCATGCCGACGCTCTGGTCGAAAAACGCCACCTGATCGTCTTTAATGATCGTGTTCCGAATACGCTCGACGGCGGGGTGGCTGCTCAGCGACCCGACGAA
The DNA here is from genome assembly GCF_003703975.1 of Larkinella soli. Taxonomy (GTDB): domain Bacteria; phylum Bacteroidota; class Bacteroidia; order Cytophagales; family Spirosomataceae; genus Larkinella; species Larkinella soli. The sequence goes on from NZ_QTJY01000005.1 coordinate 252,670, forward strand.
ATCGAAGTCCAGGGTGGAATTGGAGGGCGGGTCTTTCAGAATACCGCTTACCTCGAAGGTCAGTTTGCCGTCGTAGGTCAGTGTTCTTCCGATGGGGTCGGTTTCCCCGAAATATTTCCGGGCCATGCGCTCGGTCAGCAGCACCGTCATTGGGCGGCTCAGGGCCGTGGCGGGGTTGCCGCGCAGCAATGGAAAGGAGAACACCTTCAGCAGCGAGCCGTCGGCCAGGATGAAGCGGTTTTCGAAATCCCGGTGTTCCGGATCGGTTTTGATCACCACCCGGTCCGAAGACTTCCGGATGCGGACAAAGTCCACCACATCGGGGTCAGCCGCCTTCACGGCCGGCCCAAACCGCGCCGACATGGCCGCCATCTGGATTTCCTGCTCCCCGAACTTCATCTTTCCGTATACCTGAAAAATCCGGTCGACGTGGGTGTGAAACCGGTCATAGGTCACCTCATGAACGACAAACAGCAACACCAGCAGGCTGACGGCCAGCCCCACGGCCAGGCCGCCGATGTTCAGCAGGCTGTACAGGGGGTTCCGCCAGAGGTTGCGCAGGGCGATTTTCAGGTAATTTCGAAGCATGGTGTGTCGGGGTTAGGGAGTGATGTTTAAGGCGGTATTGCGTGGCCCCTGAAGACCACCCCCCGGCCCCCTCCTTGGTAAGGAGGGGGAGTGCGCTGCCAGTTTCAGCTACTGCGAAGCCACCCCCTCCTTACCAAGGAGGGGGCCGGGGGGTGGTTTTATTCCGACCGCAGCGACGTCACCGGATTGGTCAGGGCGGCTTTGATGCTCTGGAAGCTGACGGTCAGGAAGGCAATGCCCACGGCCAGCACCCCGGAGACGACGAATACCCACCAGGGAATGTCGATCTTGTAGGCGAACTCCTTCAGCCACTCGCTCATGGCGTACCAGGCAATCGGCGTCGCCACGACGATGGCGATCAGCACCAGCCGCAGAAAATCTTTCGACAGCAGGGCCACGATGCTGGTGACGCTGGCCCCCAGCACCTTGCGCACGCCGATCTCCTTCGTCCGCTGCTCGGCCATGAAAGCCGCCAGCCCGAACAGACCCAGACACGCGATCAGGATCGCCAGCACCGAGAACGTCAGCACGATTCGCCCGACCCGCTGCTCGGCCCGGTACATCTGGTCGAAGCTGTCTTCCAGAAAGTAATAATCAAACGGCAGGCCGGGCGCCAGCTGTTTCCATTTGGCCTCGACCTGCTTCACGAGGGCCGGGAGGTCCTGCCCGGCAAGCCGGAACGACACCGCCCCGGTGTTGGGCTCCAGCACCAGAGACAGCGCCCCGATGTTCTGCCGCAGCGACTCGAAGTGGAAGTTTTTCACGACCCCGATGATCGTGTAGGTTTTCAGGACCTTACCCTCGTTGTCCATCATCCGCGAAACCCGCTTGCCGATCGGGTCTTTGAAGCCGAAAATCTTCACGGCCGCTTCGTTCAGGATGATCCCGGCCGAATCCGAACCGAAGTTGCGGGAGAAGTCCCGGCCCTTCACGATCTCCATGCCCAGCGTTTTGACGTAGTCGAAATCGACGCCCCAGTTCTGGGTCGAAACCGCCTTTTTCTCGTTGATTTCGCCCTCCGGAAACAGCGGGCTGTCGCTGCGGCCCGACGGAACGGGCAGATACCCCGAAATGGACCCGTACTGAACGCCCGGAATCCGCAGGACTTCGTTTTTGAACGTTTCGGCCCCCTTGCCCAGCGCGTAGGCGCCGTTGACCGTCAGCACCCGGCTCCGGTCGAAGCCCAGTTTTTTGGTCTGGATGTAGTTGATCTGCCGGTAGACGATCATCGTTCCTGCGATCAGAATGACCGACATCATAAACTGAAACACCACCAGCCCGCTCCGCAGACCGGCGCTTTTCAGCCCCAGGTTGATGCGGCCCTTCAGGACGCTGATCGGGCGGAACGAGGAGAGGAAAAACGCCGGATAACTCCCCGCCAGCAGACCCACCCCAATGGGCAGCGCGACCAGAACCGGCAGGAACGGACCGGACCACAGACTATTGACGCTCAGGGCTTTGGTCGACATATCATTGAAGAACGGCAGCGAGAACGTCACCAGAATCAGGGCCAGCCCCATCGCCAGCACCGCCATCAGCACCGACTCCGTCATGAACTGCCCGATCAACTGCTGCTTCACCGAACCCAGCACCTTCCGCACGCCCACTTCCTTGGCCCGGTTGGCGGAGCGGGCCGTCGAGAGGTTCATGAAGTTGATGCAGGCGATCAGGAGGATAAATACCGCCACGGCCGCGAACGTATAGACATACTGAATGTCGCTGTTGGGTGCCAGTTCGATGTTCTGCTTCGAGCGCAGGTGGATGTCGGTCAGGGGGATCAGCGAATACCGGATCTCGTTGCCGGCCTTGCGCAGGTCGCTGATGCTGCTGTCCAGAAACTGATACGCCTGCGGACCCAGGTACTTCTGGATCATGGTTTCGAAATTCTTCTCGAACGCCTTCGGATCGACGCCCTCCTTCAGCAGCACGTAGGTATGGTGGTTATTGCTGAGCCAGACGCCCCACTGGTAGTCGTCGCTCAGCATGCTCAGGAAGAAATCCGTGCGGAAGTGGGAGTTGGCCGGCATGTTGCGCATCACGGCCGTCACCCGGAAGGGCTTGTCGTCGAACAGCAGCGTCTGACCGACCGGGTTGGCGGCCCCAAAATGCCGGCGGGCGGCCGCTTCGCTGACGACTACGGTGGCCGGCTCCCGCAGGGCGGCTTTCGGATCACCGGCCACCAGCGGCAGCGTAAACACGTCGAAGAGTGTCGAGTCGGCGAACATAATGTTGGGTTCGCTCAGTTTCTGCACCTGTCCGGCCCGGCGGACCATCCAGGTGCCGCGGGCGTGGAGCCGGACGTAGTTCTCGACCTGCGGATAATCCTTCACCAGCGTCGGCCCCATCGGGTCGGGCGACACGGCCATGTGCATATCGTTGCCGCCGAATTTGATGTCGGAATTGATGCGGTAGATGCGGTCGGCTTTTTCGTGGAAGCGGTCGAAGCTCAGCTCGTCGAGGACGTAGAGCAGAATCAGGAGGCAGCAAGCCAGGCCCACGGCCAGGCCGAAGATGTTGATGAATGTAAAGCCCCGGTGTTTACGGAGGTTACGGACGGCGATTTTCAGATAATTTCGAATCATAAGGGTATCGGCTATTCACTACGGAGGCTTTTGACGGGATTGGCGTTCACGGTTTTGAACACCTGTACATTGACGGTAATCAGCGTCACCAGCACGGCGGCCAGGCCGGCGACGACGAACAGCACGGCGCTCTGGTCGGTGCGATAGGCAAACCCGGCCAGCCAGCGATCCATCAGGTACCAGGCCAGCGGAGACGCCACCACGAAGGCGACCAGCACCAGCCGGACGAAATCTTTGGAGAGCAGGAACAGCAGGCTGCCGGTTTCGGCACCCAGCACCCGCCGGATGCCGATCTCCTTCCGGCGCTGCTCGGCCGTGAAGGCCGCCAGCCCGAACAGCCCCAGCACCGCGATGAACAGCGCCAGAATCGTGAAGTGGCTGAACATGGTGGCAAACGCCTGCTCGCTCCGGTACAACTTACCGAAATCCTCGTCCAGGAAGCTGAAGTCGTAGGGCGTCTCGGGGTTGATGCGCTTCCAGGTCTGCTCGATGAAAGCCAGCGTCTCCGGGGCGTTGGCGGTATTGATCTTCACCGCCAGCTGGCCGTTGTTCCGGTTGAACAGCATGAACAGCGGTTCGACCTTGTGCCGGATGGTGGCGAAATGAAAATCCTTCACCAATCCCACCACCTTATAGGCGGTCAGGTCGGTCGGGGTGGGACCGGTTTGCAGCCGGACGGTTTTGCCGACCGGATCGGACCAGTTCAGGAGCCGGGCCATCTCCTCGTTGACGAGCATCGACGAGGCCGAGTCGGCCGGGAAATCGAGCGAGAAGTTGCGGCCTTTCAGGATTTTCATCCCCATCGTCGGCACGAACGACTCGTCCACCACCATGATGCTGGTGATGTAGTTGGTCGTCGAGGGCTTGCCTTCCGGGTAGATGTTGGTCCGGCCGAGCTGCTGGCCGAGTTTGTTGCTGGTCGTTCCGGTACCGATTACCCTGGGGTTCAGCTTCAGTTCGGCCTGGAGCGTCCGGGCGCGGGCAGCCGCCTGCTGGTTCTTGAACGGAATCGAAATGATCTGTTCGCGGCTGAACCCGAGGTCTTTTTCCCGAATAAATTTCATCTGACGGAACACCACACCCGTGCCGACCATCAGGGCAATCGAGATGGTAAACTGGACAATGACGAGTGTCTGCCGCAGCCGGATGCCGCTGTCGGTATTCTTGAAGGCCCCTTTCAGCACCACCGCCGGCCGGAACCGCGAGAGCACGAAAGCCGGATAGCTGCCCGACACCAGCCCGATCAGCACCACAAAACCGAGGATACCGAGGATGATGCCCGGGTTCAGCAGCGCCCCCAGGCCGGCGTCGCGCTGATAAATGCCGTTCAGAACCGGCAGCATCAAAGCCGCCAGCGCCAGTGCCAGCAGCGCCGAAATAACCGTGACGAGAATCGACTCGATCAGGTGCTGCCCGATCAGCTGACCCCGCACCGCCCCGGCCATCTTCCTGAGGCCCACCTCCTTGGCGCGTCCGGTGGCGTGGGCCGTCACGAGGTTCATGAAGTTGACCGACGCCAGCAGCACCACCAGCACGGCGATGGTCGCCAGCACGTACAGATTCGACGCGTCGGTTTTGTTGGTATTATGCTCGAACAGGATTTCGCCGGAATTCAGGTGCACGTCGCGCAGGTACTGGAGCGTCGGTTCGAAGAAGGCGTAGCCCTGGTTCTTGTCGGCCACCTGCTTGAGCTTGGGAATGATCGTGGCGAGGTCGCGGGGCTGGTCGAGCAGCAGGTAGCTGTACAGGCTGATGCCGTTGAACGAGGTCAGGAACTGGACGAAATTGGTGTCGCCCCGCGCCGGCGTCAGCGACCGCAGCATGTCGAACCGCAGGTGGGAATTGGAGGGCGGGTCGGCCATGACGGCCCTGACGGTCAGGTTCAGCGTGCCCGACTGCACCACCTTCCCGACCGGGTTTTCCTCCCCGAACAGCTTCCGGGCCAGCGTTTGGGTCAGAATGACGGTTTCGGGTTCGTCCAGCACGCCCTTCGCGGGGCCGGTCAGCACCTTGTAGTCGAAGATTTCGAAGAAGGAACTCTCGGTCCGGAACGTGCCTTCAGAGCTGATCAGCTTCTCGCCCACTTTCAGCGGCACGCGGCCCTGCTCGGCAATCCGCACGCTGTTGACCACCTCGGGCAGCTCCCGGGCAATGGCCGGCGCCAGGCCGGGATAATTCACCCCGACCAGCTTGCTTTTGACACCCTCGGCATGGTCGATGGTCAGCACCCGCACAATACGGTCGTAGTTCCGGTTAAACCGGTCGTACGAAAAATCCTCGTACACGAAGAGCGCGATCAGGATGCCGGCCGCCAGCCCGACGGCCAGACCGGCGATCTTGATGACGGAATAAAACCGGTTTTTGGCCAGATTCCGGAGGGCAATTTTGAAATAATTGCGAAACATAGGTCAGGCGTTAAGGCTATTCGGAGCGCAGGCTTTTCACGGGGTTGGCCAGCGACGCCTTCAGGGACTGGTACACCACCGTCACCCAGCAGATCAGCAGCGTCAGCAGGCAGGACGCGACGAAGATCCAGACCGGGATGGCGGTCTTGTACGGAAAGTTCTGAAGCCATTTATACATGGAGTACCAGGCCACCGGGATGGCGATCGGGAAGGAGAACAGCACGAGTTTGGTAAAGTCCTTCGACAGCAGCAGCACGACGCTCGTTACGCTGGCGCCCAGCACCTTGCGCACGCCGATCTCCTTCACCCGCTGCTCGGTCGTGAAGGTCGCCAGGCCGAACAGCCCCAGACAGGCGATCAGGATCGTCAGGGCCGAGAAAGCCGTAAAGATGCGTCCGCGCAACTCGTCGGCATGGTAGGCCGACGCGAAATCCTGGTCCAGAAAGCGGTATTCAAACAGGCGGTTGGGGTAAATTTCGCGCCATTTCTGTTCGATAAACGCGACGGTTTTCGATACCTCGGTGGTGGCCAGTTTGATGTGGATGACGGGGTTGGCCGGCCGGTTCAGCATAATCAGCGGGTCGATCGGATTGTAGAGCGACTGCTGGTGGAAATCCTTCACGACGCCCACCACCTGGGCCGTCGGGGGGCCCTGCTGGCCGTTCTGCGGCTGGCCGCCCAGAAGGATCTTCTTGCCGAGGGGGTCTTTCCAGCCCATCCGGTCCACCACCGCCTGGTTGATCAGGACGCTGTTGAGGGTGTCGGCGGGAATCTTCTCCGAAAAGTCCCGGCCTTTCGTAACTTTCATTCCCATGGTAGTCAGGTAGTTGGGATCGATGGCCATCGGTTTGAAACCCATCTCCTTCATACCGGTATTGGACTCGACCGTGAAGATCACCCGGCCGCCGATGTTGCTCGTCGGCGAGGAGGCCGAGGATACGCTTTTGATGTCCGGGTTGGCCAGGAGCAGGTTGCGCAGGGTGTTGTAACGGTCGCGGGGCTGATTTTCCTGGTAGTTGATCGTCAGCACCTGGTCTTTGTCGTAGCCCAGGTCCTTGTTCCGCATGTAGTTCAGCTGTTCATAGACGACCCACGTACAAATCAGCATGATCAGCGAGATGGCGAACTGCGACACCACCAGCGCCTTTCGGAAAAACGAATTGCCGCCTTTGGCCTTGAAGGAGCCTTTCAGCACCGTGGCCGGCTCGAACGAGGAAAGGTAAAACGCCGGATAGCTGCCGCTGATCAGGCCGGTAAAGACCAAGATGGACAGGGCGATGAGCAGGAACTGCGGACGCAGCAGTTCCATGAAGCTGATCTCCTTGCCCGAGACGGTATTGAAGAATGGCAGCAGCAATGCCACCAGCAGCAGGCTGGCCCCCAGCGCCAGCGCCGTCATCAGGATGGATTCGGCCAGAAACTGGGCCATCAGGCGGCTTCTCTCCGACCCCATCACCTTCCGCAGCCCGACCTCCTTGGCGCGTTTGGCCGAGCGGGCCGTCGCCAGATTCATGTAGTTGATGCTGGCGATCAGGAGCATGAAGAAGGCGACGGCACTGAAGGTGTAGACGTAGCCGATGTCGCCGTTGGTTTCTCCCTCCAGCTTGGAATACAGGTGAATGCGGGTCAGCGGCTGGAGTTCATAGGTGATCTTGATGCCCATCCGCTTGAAGATCGGCCCGACGTATTTGTCGTACACCTGCGGGAATTTGGCCTCGAGGGTTTTCGGGTCGAAGTTTTCGGGAAGCACCAGATAACTGGTGACGTAGAAACCGCCCCAGTTATTGGCCTGATTGCGCTCGTTCTGTCCGGTGGAGAGCAGGGCTTTAAAGGTGAAATGGGAGTTTTTCGGAACGTCTTCCATGACGCCCGTCACCTTGTAGAAGGTGGTATCGTTGGTTTGCAGCGACTGACCGAGGGCGCTCCGCGACCCGAAGAATTTTTCGGCCGTCGAGCGGGTCAGCACCACGCTGCCCGGCTGGTCGAGGGCCGTGCGGGAATCGCCTTCGATGAGTTTGTAGCTGAACACCTCGAACACCGTCGAGTCGGCCGCGAAGACGTCATCCTCGTAAAACCGGTTTTCACCCTGCCGGAACATGACCTTTCCATAGGGAAAGAACCGGACAAAGTTCTGAATAAAAGGATAATCCTGCTTCAGCGTTTTGACCAGCGGAGCCTGGGTGACGTTCCATCCGAACGCCTTGTCCGGCTCCCGGATCTGGGAAGCGACGCGGTAGATGCGGTCGGCGTTGGTGTGATACCGGTCGAAGCTCAGTTCGTCGGTAACATAGAGCAGAAGAAGCATCCCGCAGGTTACCCCGATGGTGAGCCCCAGGATATTGATCAGACTATAAAACTTGTCCTTGAGGATGCTCCTCCAGGCAATCGTCAGGTAGTTTCGCAGCATAGGTCAGGCAGGTTTCGAGCTCCCTGCTACCTGCTCAACTCTCATGCCACGGAAATAAACGACTGATTTAAAGCCGGTAACAAGGTCCTGCCCGTTTTTTCTGTCCGAATTCGTACAGTGCCTGTCCGCTTGTGGACCACCCCCCGACCCCCTCCTTGATAAGGAGGGGGTGGCTTCGCAGGATTGTAAAACCGGCAGCGCCCTCCCCCTCCTTGATAAGGAGGGGGCCGGGGGGTGGTCCGGCCGGGGGGTGATCTCACTCGCTCCGCAGCGACTTCACCGGGTTCATCATCCCGGCCCGGATCGCCTGGAAACTAACCGTCAGCAGGGTGAGCGCCATGGCGCCGAAACCGGCAGCGGCAAAAATCCACCAGGAGATTTCCGTACGGTAGGTGTACTTTTGCAGCCAGGTGCCGAGGAAATACCAGGCCGTCGGCATGGCGATTACGAACGCGATGGCGACCAGCAGGACAAAATCCCGCGACAACAGTGACCATACGTTGAGCAGGGAGGCTCCGAGTACCTTCCGGACCCCGATTTCCCGGGTCCGCTGCTCGGCCACGAACGAAGCCAGCCCGAACAACCCCAGACAGCTGATGAAGATCGCCAGAACCGCGAAGAAGGTCGTCAGCCGGCCGATGCGCTCCTCGTAGCCGAACTTGTTCCCGTATTCCTGATCGACGAACTGGTAATCGAAGGGCGCTTCCGGGCTGTAGCGTTTGAAAACCGTCCCGATTTTTGCCAGGGCCTCCCGGGTTCCAACGGTCGGATTGATGCGCATGATCGCGAAATTGTCGTGCGGCTTTGCCAGACAGTACAGCGACGGGCGAACCGGCTCGTACGGCGACTCGACGACCATGTCCCGGATGACGCCGATGATCCGGAAGGGATGCCCGTCCCAGTCGATGATTTCGCCGACCGGTTTTTTCAGGCCCATGAATTTCACGGCGGCCTCATTCACGACGAACGCGGCCGTATCGGTGGCAAATTCCCGGGAGAAGTCGCGGCCCAGCTTAAATTCCCAGCCCACCGTTTTTCCGTAATCATGCGACACGCCGGTGTTCGGGAAGTCGACGGCCAGACCGGGGTCTTTTCCCTTCCAGCTGAACGAGCCGTTCGTCGACCAGACGCTCGTCGGCGGCCCTTCCGACTCCGCCATTTCCGTGACGGCCCCGGTTTTTTTCAGTTCCTCCCGAACCACGTCGAAGTGTTTGTGAAGTTCCTTCGTCGTCATCCGAACCATCACCAGGCCGTCGCGGTCGTAGCCTACGGGTCGGTTTTTGGCGTACTGAATCTGCCGGTATACGATGATGGTACCGATGATCAGGGTAACCGAAACCGTAAATTGCACCACCACCAGCGCCTTGCGGGGTAAAGACGCAAACCGGCCGACCCGAAACGTGCCTTTCAGCACCTTCACCGGCTGGAAGGAGGACAGATACAGGGCTGGATAACTTCCGGCAATCAGGCTCGTAAGCAGGCCGAAACCGAGGCCGAGCAGCCAGAACCAGGGGCTCGTCCAGGGTATGGACATTTTCTTGTCGGCCACCTCGTTAAAGGCCGGCAGGCTGAGCTGAACCAGCAGCAGGGCAAGGAGAAAGGCAATGAACACGACCAGCAGCGACTCGCTGAAAAACTGGCCGATGAGCTGGCCGCGCACCGACCCGACGGCTTTGCGGATGCCCACCTCCCTGCCCCGTTTTTCGGAGCGGGCGGTGCTGAGGTTCATGAAATTGATGCAGGCCAGCAGCAGCACGAACACTCCGATGATGCCGAACAGCCACACGAATTCGATCCGGCCGCCGGTGTTGACCCCGTTTTCAAACTCCGAGTAGAGGTACCAGCGGCTCATCGGATGCAGAAAAAGCTCCGGGTTGAAGCGCAGATCATCCTTCTCGACATGCTGCCGTTTCGCCAACCGGATTCGGGCCGAAGCCTGCTCCAGGCCGACGTGGTCGGCCAGCTCGACGAAGACCTGAAAGCCGTTCATGCCCCAGGGGTCTTCCATTTTCTTCAGCCAGTCGTTGAAGACAAAGACCAGGTCCCAGGGCGCCAGGTAGGTGACGTCCGAGAAAGCCGAATTATCCGGCAGGTCTTCATAGACACCGGTTACTTTGAGGGCGAACCGACTGTCCATGCGGATCAGCTTCCCCATCGGGTCGGCATCGCCGAACAGGCTCCGGGCCGTGGATTCGGAAAGCAGGATCGAACGGGGGTCTTTCAGCCCGTCGCGGGAACCCCTCAGCATCTTCAGCGACAGCATTTCCGGCGCTTCGGATTCCATGAACTGCCCCCGTTTGTTGAGTCTGCGATCGTTGACGGACAGGATGTGGTCCTCGTTCCAGGAGGACATCACCACCCGCCGGAAATCGCTGCCGTAACTGCTGCGCAGCACCTGCCCCATCGGGTACGGCATGGAGGTCCAGGTCTGGACCGAACCGTTGAACGTCTGGTTCTGCCGGACCTGGGCGATGCGGTCGTAGTGTTCATGGTTCGTGCTGTAGGAGATTTCATCCCACACCCACAGGCCGATGAGCAGCGCCACCCCCATTCCGGCCGCCAGCCCCGCAATGTTAATTACCGAATAGGCCCTGTTTTTCGTCAGGTTTCGAATGGCGATTTTGATATAATTACGGATCATGATCGGATTCATTAGAGTGGTTGTTTCTTCTTTTGAGGGCCGCCGGAGGGAAAAGGGCCGGACAAATCCCAGCACGTCGCGCCAGTACCGCCTTCGGGCGGCCGAAAGCCCCACCCGCCCGAGCTGGTAGGCGAATTCTTCGTGCAGATCGCCCTGGATTTCTTCCAGCAGGTGCGGGGCGCAGAACCACCGCAGCAGACGGTCGGCAAAACGGGGGGGTTGCGGCTTCATCGGAGCGGGGGCTATTCGGAGCGCAGGGAGGTCACGGGATTCGTCAGGGCGGCTTTGATGCTTTTGAAACTGATCGTCAGCAGAGCAATCAGCAGGGCCAGTGTCGCCGAGAGGCCAAATACCCATCCGTCTATATTGATCCGGTAGGCAAAATCCTGCAACCACTGTTTCATGACATACCAGGCAATCGGGGAAGCGATGGCCACGGCGATGAACACCAGCTTCAGAAAGTCCTTTGACAGCAGCAGCACGATGCTCCCGACGGACGCGCCCAGCACCTTGCGGATGCCGATCTCCTTCGTCCGCTGTTCCGCCGTGAAGGTCACCAGCCCGAACAGCCCCAGGCAGGAGACGAAAATCGCCAGTAAGGCAAAATACAGGACGATGCGGCCGGTCTGCTCCTCGGTCCGGTACTGCCTCTCGAGTTCCTGGTCCACGAACGTATACTGGGGAGCCGTTTCGCGCTCGTATTTTTTATAAATACGTTCGACGGCCGAAATAGCCTCCCTGACCCGGCCCGGACGGGTTTTTACCAGCAGCCGGGAGAAGGTTTCCGACGGCCGGTAGCGGAACAGACAGGGCTCGATGGTGGCCGTCAGCGGCCGGAAATGAAAATCATTGACCACGCCGATGACCCGGCCTTTGACGTCCCAGAGGGAAAGCTCCTTCCCGACGGCTTTCCGGGGTGTCCAGCCCATCTGGCGGGCGGCCGTTGCGTTGATGAGATACGCCGAGGTCGTATCGGTCAGGATGGCGGCATCGAAGTTGCGCCCGGTCATCAGCTTCATGCCGGTCGCATTCAGGAAATCCGGGTCGACATTCATCTGGGTGACCAGCAACTCCTGCCCCGGCTGCTTGCCGGTCCAGTCGACGGCGGACGTCGAGGAGATCACATCGACGAGGTCGGTCGACGTGCCTGCCACCGAGGCCACGCTGCTTTCCTGCCGGAGGTCCGCCTTCATCAGGGCGACGCGCCCCGGCAGGTCGTTCTTCAGCCGGACGGAGAGCAGCTGCGACTGGTCGAAGCCCAGATCTTTGTCCTGAATGTATCTCAACTGACGGTAGATCAGGATGGCGCCGATTACCAGGACGACCGAAAACGTAAACTGGACCACCACCAGCACCCGCCGGAACAGTTGTCCCGACCGGTGGTCGAACACGCCCTTCAGCACCCGGACGGGCTGAAATCTCGACAGAATGAAGGCCGGATACAGACCGGCCAGCAGACCGACCAGCAGGATGAATACGGCGATTCCCAGCCCGAAATAGGGCTCGCCGACCGGCACCGACAGTGATTTTCCGGTCAGGGCGTTCAGAACCGGCAGGGCGATCCACAACAGACCCAGCGAAAGTACCACCGACAGCAGCGTGGTCAGCATGGCTTCGCCCAGAAACTGGGTGACCAGCTGACTGCGCAGGGCGCCGACGGCCTTTCGGATGCCCACTTCCCGCGCCCGCCGGGAAGCCCGGGCCGTGGCCAGGTTCACGAAGTTGAAAAGGGCGATGAACAGCACCATCAGCCCGACCACCGCGAAAATCCGGAGGTAAGCGATGCTGCCCGTCGGGTTCCAGTCGGTCCGGAAATCGAAATTCGAGAACAGATAAAGGTCATGCAGCGGCTGAAGGGCCAGCGTCGTGTTTGCCGAGTGTTTCCGCTCGGTGAGATAGTTTTCCAGTTTGGCACCCAGGGCGGAGACGTCGGTGCCGGGCCGGAGTTGCAGGTAGGTATGGTAATTATTGCTCCCCCATTGAAAGTTCCGCTGCTGCAATTCGTCGTGCCGCATCGACAGCAGCACATCGAACTGAAGGCTCGAATTAGCCGGCGCGTTCCGAATTACCCCCGCCAGCGTCAGAATACGGTCTTTGCCGAATCGCATCGGCTGCCCCAGCAGGCGGCCCGATTGCCGCCAGTCGGCACCGAAAAGCCGTTCCGCGACCGTTTCGCTGATTACGACCTCGTCAGGCCCCAGCAAGGCCCGGCGGGGGTTTCCCCGCACCAGCGGAAAATCAAACAGGCTGAAAAACGAGTTATCCACCACCCGCATGGCCGAAGGTTCGATCCGCTTCTCTCCCACCTGCAGCACGCCCCCCCGGCTGCCCACCCGGCAGGTCCCGATAATTTCGGCGAATTCGGTTTTCAGGGCCGGGGCCAGCGGCCCGGGAGACACCGCGACGTGGTAGATCGTCCCGGCCTGGTTCTGGCTTTCCACCACGCGGTAGATGTCCGCAGCGTGGGTGTGAAACCGGTTGAACCGGTATTCGTCCCAGATATACAGCCCGATGGCCAGGCAGCAGGTCAGCCCGATCGACAGACCGGCGACGTTGATGCCGGAATACACCTTGTTGTTCCACAGATTCCGCCAGGCGATTTTCAGATAGTTGCGTACCATATTCGGATGAGGTAGAAAGGATGAAGACCAATCCTGAAATCCCGAACCGGCTGCGGGCCGGCGGAGGGTAAACGGCCGGGCAAATCCCAGCACATCGCGCCAGTACCGCCTTCGGGCGGCCGAAAGCCCCACCCGCCCGAGCTGGTAGGCGAATTCTTCGTGCAGATCGCCCTGGATTTCTTCCAGCAGGTGCGGGGCGCAGAACCACCGCAGCAGACGGTCGGCAAAACGGGGGGGTTGCGGTTTCATGGCGCCGGGTGGTTAGATCTCAAAGACTCGTTGCGGGATGGATCAGACCGCCCAGCCGCCCCCAGAAACTCGTCCGGACCTCCTGAATCTCGACCAGCGTGCGCCGTCCGTAGGCCGTTACCTGGAACAGGCGTTTCCGGCGGCCTCCGCGCTCGGCGGTCGGCTCGCCCATCTCCGAGGACACCATGCCTTTTTCTTCCAGCCGGTGCAGGGCGGCATGGATCTGATTCAGACGCACCGGGCGGCCGGTCTGCTCAATGATTTCATGGGTGATGGCTACCCCGTAAGCCTGTCCTTCCAGCACGGCCACGGTCAGCAGAACGATCTCTTCGAACTCACCCAGATAGCTGCGTTTCATTCCGGTCAATTAGTTCTATTTTTGCTGAGCAAATGCTTTGCCAACTTCAAAAAAGCCCCGAAACGGCGTTTCGGGGCGGAGTTAAATTTCGGCATTGTCCGAAATCGTACAAATACTGTCCGGGGATGAACAGTGCCGGCCGCAATTTCCGGCACAAAAAATGCCTTGAGTGAATGACCGGGAATCCGTACCTTCAGCCCGTCTGCCCTTACCTTATGGCACCAAACCACTACCTCACCGATCACCGGCTGCGGGCCGGTCTGCTCCTGTTCTGGTCGCTGTATTTCACCTCCGTTTTTCTCAGCAACAGCGGAGACGCCCTCAAAGCCGCGGGCCTGCTTCCGGACGACTGGCTCTTCGTTTCGGGCAACTACGAACTGGTCCGGAAGGTGGTCGGCATCTACCGTCCGCCGGGCTGGCTGGCCGGGCTGATGTTTGCGGGGGTCATCGGCTGGCAGGCCGCCGGGCTGGCGCTGTTCTGGCAGGCCTTTCTGCTGACGCTTCGCCGGGCGACGGAATACCGGGTGGCCATCCACCGGGCCTTTGCGCTGACGATCGGCCTCTGGGCAGCTTTCATCCTGGCCGACGAGTTCTTTCTGGCCTACGAAATGGGCGGGCTTTCCGCCACACACTATAATCTTCTGATCGCCGAGGTGGTCATGTTCATCCTCATCCGGAGGATCAATCATGAGGAAAGGAAATTGTGAATAACCGGGCGGCAGAGCCGCCTGGTTATTCACTTCGAAGGCTTTTCACCGGGTTCATCAGAGCCGCCTTCACCGACTGGAAGGAGATGGTCAGCAGGGCGATCAGCACGGCGAGCAGAGCCGCCAGCCCGAACACCCACCAGTCGATGTCGATGCGGTAGGCGAAGTCCTGAAGCCAGGTCCGGATGGCATACCAGGCCACGGGTGACGCGATCAGAATGGCGATGCCGACCAGCTTCAGGAAGTCTTTCGACAGCAGGCCGATGATTCCCGTCACCGACGCGCCCAGCACCTTGCGGATACCGATCTCCTTCACCCGTCGTTCGGCCGAGAAGGACGCCAGCCCGAACAGCCCCAGACAGGATATAATGATCGCCAGCGTCGCCAGGATGCCGACGATCCGGCTTACCTGGCCGTCGGCTCGGTAGAGTTCGGCAAAGTGTTCGTCCAGGAAGGTGTAGTCGAACGGCTCGTCGGGCGCGAGCCGTTTCCAGACCGATTCGGCGTAGGCCACGGCCTGTTTCGCCTGCCGGCCGTTGATCCGCACCGACATTTCGTTGTAGCCCCAGTCTTTCATGTCGAAGATGCAGAGCGTCTCGATCTTGTGATGCAGCGAGTTGAAGTTGAAATCTTTCGCCACTCCCACGATCCGGCCCAGCGAATCCATGCCCCCGAAGCCGAAATTACGGCCGATCAGCGACTGATAGGTGCCTTTGGGCTGGTCTCTCAGGAGTTCTTTGGCCAGCGATTCGTTGATGATGTAGGCTTTTCCGTTATCGGCTTCACCATCCTTCCGGAAGTTACGGCCCGCCAGAATGGGAATCCGATACAGCGTCAGGTAATCCGGGTCGACGATGACCTGCGAGGAGGTCAGTTCGCGCACCGGGCCGGGACCGTGAAACCGCACGCCGGTCTGGTGCAGGTTGTTGCCCAGCCGCTGCTGCGAGCCGGTGACGGCGGTGATGAGCGAACTGGCGGTCAGTTCCTGCTTCAGGGCCTGAAACTTGGGGTGCGTCCGCGCATTCAGCGGAATGACCATCACCTGCTCCCGGTCGAAGCCGGGGTTGCGGTCCTGCATGAACTGCAACTGCCGGACCGCAAAGGCCGTGGCGATCATCAGGAAGATGGCGCTGGCAAACTGCCCGATCACCAGCGCGTTGCGGAAGCCGGCTTTGCTGCGGCCCACCTGCACGGCTCCTTTCAATACCCGCGTCGGCTGGAAGGACGACAGGAAGGCGGCCGGATACAGCCCGGACAGAACGCCGATCAGGACGGTGCCGGCCAGAACGCCCGCCAGCAGGCCCGGCTGTTCGAACAGCGGCAGGTTCAATTCCCGCCGGCTCAGGTCGCGCACGTAGGGCAGCACCAGATACACCAGCACGAGGGCCAGTCCCAGCGCCAGGGTAGACAGCATCACCGACTCGCCGATGAACTGCATCGCCAGCTGAAACCGCTGGGCACCGACGGCCTTCCGAACCCCCACCTCCCGCGCCCGTCCCGCCGAGCGGGCCGTGCTGAGGTTCATGAAGTTGACGCAGGCGATGATCAGCACGATCAGGGCGATGATCGAAAAGACGTAGGTATGGTTGCTGTCGAACTTCTGGAAATTGATGTAGTCGTGGGTGATGTCCACCGACTTGCCGTGGACGTCCGCGAGGGGCTGGAGAAACAGTTCGTAAAATTTCCAGCCGTCGCCCCGCATGTGTTTTTTCAGGAAGGCCGGAAACTTCCGCTCCAGGGCCGCGATGTCGGTTCCTTCGGCAAGGTCGAGGTAGGTCACCAGCCAGTTTCCGCCCCAGTTGTTCATGTAATCGGGCCGGGTGATGGTGTTGAAGGAGAACAGGCCGTCGAACTGAAGGTGGGAGTTCTTCGGCACGTTTTCAAGAATGCCCGTCACCCGGAAAGTGAGCGTATCCTGATCGTACATCGTCAGGGTTTTCCCGACAGCCGATCCGGCACCGAACAGCCGTTCGGCACTTTCGGCCGTCAGCACCACACTGCCCGGTTTTATCAGAACCGAATTCCGGTCGCCTTCACGCAGTTTGAAATCGAAGAGCCGGAGAAAGGTCGAATCGGCCCACAGCACTTTGGGGAGGATGGTTTTCTTCTCCCGGTAAACCAGCGGCACCTTTTCAAACGAGGTGATGCGGGCGAAATTCCGGATTTCGGGATATTCCTTTTTCAGGGTCGGGCCCATCGGAAACATCGAGAGGGCCACGTTCTGGGGTGCCACCATGCCCGGAAACTTCTGGACTTCATCGAGCCGGTAGATGTTTCTGGTATGAAACCGGTCGAAGCTCCGTTCATAGAAGACGAACAGCAGAATCAGCAGACAGGCGGCCATGCCGATCGCCAGTCCGACGATGTTGATGGCGGAATACACCCTGTTCTTCCACAGGTTCCGCCAGGCGATTTTAAGGTAGTTCCGGAGCATGGTTTTGAGGATAGTTAGAGGGTTAAGGCGGTAAAGCTGCGCGGGGGTCTCACTCGCTCCGCAGCGACTTCACCGGGTTCATCAAAGCCGCTTTCACCGACTGCGCGGATACGGTGATCAGGGCGAAACTTCCGGCGAGGCCTCCCGCCAGGGCGAACACCCACCACTCGATGCTGATCCGGTTGGCGTACTCCTGGAGCCACTGGTCCATGGCATACCAGCCGATCGGCACGGCAATGACGAAAGCCACCCCGACCAGCTTCAGGAAGTCTTTCGACAGCAGGGAAACGATGCTGAGAACGGTAGCGCCCAGCACCTTGCGTACGCCGATCTCCTTCGTCCGCTGGCCGACGACGAATGCCACCAGGCCCAGCAGCCCCAGCGAGCCGATCAGAATGCCGACGGCCGCAAAGAGGGTCAGAAAATTGGAGAGCCGCCGTTCGCTTTCGTAGAAGCCCCGGATCTCGTCGTCGAGCATCGTGTATTTGAAATAATTCGCCGGAAACAGCGAGCGCCAGTACCGCTCGATATGACCGAGCGCCCCGGCCGACTGCCCCGGCGTGAACCGGATGATGGCCGACTCAAAATTCCAGCCCGCATACACGAACACATGGGGCTGAACCCCCTCCTTCAGGTTCTGGGAATAATAATCCTTCACCACGCCGATGACCGTAAACCGGTCGCCGTTGAAGCCCAGCCGGGCGCCGACGGCTTTCCGGGGCTGCCGGAACCCCATGTCGCGGGCGGTTTTTTCGTTGATGATCAGGACCTGGTTCGTATCAGCCGGGGTGAATGTTCTTCCGGCCAGAACCGGTATGCGGAAGAAACGGAAATAATTCGTGTCGACAAACTGATGGCGGACCGTCTGCACACCGCCCGGGAAGTGCGGGTCGGTGGCGGTATTCCACCAGTGGTTATAAGCGCTCGTCGGGGTGGTCAGTCCGAACGTCACCTCCCGGACGGCCGGATGCTGGAGAAGCTGCTGCCGGAACCGTTCCCGAACGACCGGGTTCCCTTTGTCCGGCAGCCGGACCCGCACCACCGCCGTCCGACTGAATCCGAGGTCTTTCCGATAAAAATAACGAATCTGGCTGAGGCCGATCAGGGTACAGATCACCAGCACCTGGGCGATCACGAACTGGGTCACCACCAGCACCTGCCGCAGGGAAATACCGGTTTTCGGAATATAAACCCGCCCCCGCAGCGCCCGGATGGGCTGAAAACCGGAGAGTACGAAAGCCGGATAAAAACCCGCCAGCGCCGTGACGGCCACTCCCAGCAGAGCCAGAAACAAACCGGTCTGGCCATCCCAGACCTCCGACTGCGCCACCTGCGTGGTCAGCACCTGATCGGCGTACCCGATGAGCTGCCCGGCCAGCAGGCCGCCCAGCCCCAGGGCGACTCCCACGAGCAGGGCGGTTTCGCCCAGAAACTGCGCCATCAGCTGTGGCCGGCTGCTGCCGAGTACTTTCCGCATGGCAATCTCCGAACTCCGCCGGGTGGCCTGCACCGTCGCCAGGTTGATGAAGTTGATGCAGGCGATCACGATCAGGAACAGACCGATTCCGCTGAGAGTCATCAGCATCCAGTTCGGCATGAAATAGGTAAAGGGGTCGTTGGCGGGATTCCGGTGCGATTCGGATGCCGTCTCCAGACCGTAACGGACGTAATTCGATTCTTTGGTGTGCTGCTGCGCCAGGCGGGTCAGCGCGTCGGCGATCCGTTCCGGTGCCACACCCGGTTTCAGCAGGACGTACCCATGATGCCAGGAGTCTCCGCCCGACCAGTAGTTTTCGTTCCGGAGCCACGTGTTGAGCGTCAGCAGCGTAAGCCGGGGCATGACGAACTGAAACTGAAAATCGGAGTTGGCCGGCACCTTCCTGAAAATACCGCCGACGGTGAGGGTGATCTTCGTATCGTACACGATGGGCTGCCCCATGGCTTTTTCGACACTGCCGAACAGCCGCCGGGCGGTCGGTTCGTCGAGGGCCACCTGACCGGGAGCGATCAGCGACCGGCGGGGTGATCCCTGCACCCATTCGAGGTCGATCATTTCGAAAAAGTCGGCCGGGGCGAAGAAAACGTTCTCCATATTGAACACCTGGCCGGCAGCCTTCACCGTCAGGTCGGAATACCGCTGCACGTTGGCGGCTTTTTCCACGCCCGGCACCTGCTCCCGCAGGGCCTTGATCACGCCCTGCGGCACATGGGAAGTAGACTTGCCGAACTTGTCGAACGCCTGAATCCGAAACAGCCGGTCGGCCAGGGCATGGTGGCGATCGAAGCCGTATTCGAACCGGACGATCCAGAACAGGACAATGGCCACGCCAAGCCCCAGCGTCAGGCCGGTGACGTTGATCAGCGCGTAGCCCCGGTTGCGAAGCAGGTTGCGCCAGGCGGTTTTAATCGTGTTGCGTACCATGCAGAAGAAGACTTGTTTTGACTCAAAAAAGGGACCACCCCCGACCGGAGCGCCGGTCCGACCCCTCCTTACCAAGGAGGCCGGGCCGCCGGTGCGGGGCGGGGGGTGGTCTCACTCCGACCGCAGCGACTTGGCCGGGTTCATCAGGGCGGCCCGGATGCTCTGGAAGCTCACCGTCAGCAGCGCGACGGTACCGGCCAGCACCCCGGCCAGCGCCACCATCCACCACTCGATGGTGATCTTATAATCGAAATCCTCCAGCCATTTGTCCATGAAATACCAGGCGACGGGGGCGGCAATCACCAGAGCGATGCCGACCAGCTTCAGGAAGTCGAGCGAAAACAGACCGAAGATGTGGGCCGTCGAAGCGCCCAGCACTTTGCGGATGCCGACCTCCTTCGTGCGCGATTCGGCCATGAAAGCCACCACGCCGTATAAGCCCAGACAGCCGATGAAGATGGCAATGCCGGCCAGCAGCCGGAACAGCGAATACATGCGTTCCTCGCTCTGGTAGAAATTGGCGAGGGTCGTGTCCAGAAACTCGTATTTGAACAGAAAGTCCGGAAAGGTTTCCGACCAGGCTTTTTCCACTGCGGCAATCGTTCCGGCGACCTGCGCGGCAGCAGTCCGGCCGGGAGCCAGCCGGATGCCCAGCGTATTGTAGGTCCGCCGGAAAGTCGTCAGCACGCAGGGTTCGATTTCCTGGTGCAGCGAGAAGGTATTGAAATTCCGGACCACCCCGACGATCGGCAGCTTCCGGCCGTTCAGGTCGATGTGTTTTCCGAGAATCTGGAAGCTGTTTTTCAGCCCCAGTTTTTTCACGAACGTTTCATTGACCACCACCTCGCGCATCGTATCGGCTGGCAGGTACATCCGGCCCGCGACCAGCTTCAGGCCGTAGGTGTTGAAGTAGGCGGTATCGGCCGGCCGCATCACCACCGAATAGTCGGCCTCCTTTTCCCTGTTTTCGTACCGGAAGCTCGTCCACCAGTTGCCGTTGGCCGAGGGCGACGACATGCCGTAGGCCATCGATTCGATGCCGGGCAGACCGGCCAGTTTGGCGTGCAGCGACTCCAGTTGGCCCGGTTCTTTCCCCGGAACCGGCACCGTCAGCACCGCGTCTTTCCGGAAGCCCAGGTCGGCGGTCCGGAAGTAGTTGACCTGGTTATACACGACGATGGTGCCGATAATCAGCGTCTGCGAGATGGCAAACTGAAACACGATCAGCGACCGCCGGAGCGCCAGCTGGCCGCCGGCGATGCCGCGAATTTTGCCTTTCAGGGCCAGCACCGGCTGGTAACCCGACAGCACCAGCGCCGGGTAGAAACCGGCCAGCACCGTCGTGAACAGGGCCAGCCCCAGCAGGAAGACCGGAATCACCGGGTCGCTGAAAAGGGAAGTGGGAAGTTTGATATTCAGCAGGTCGGATACCAGCGGGAGCGAGAGGGCGGCAATGCCCATCGCCAGCACGACGGCAAAACCCGTCAGCAGGCCGGTTTCGCCCATGAACTGACGGACCAGCTGCGCGCGCGTGCTGCCCAGCACCTTCCGGACGCCCACCTCCTTCGACCGGCGGATGGCCTGGGCGGTGGCCAGGTTGATGAAGTTTACGCAGGCCGTACCGAGCAGGAACAGCCCGATCAGCGCCATCGCCCAGATCATCTCCTTCCCGACCGAGCGGTTGCTGAAATTGTTGGCTTCGGTATTGTAATGGATTTCAGTCAGCGGCTCCAGCTCGTACTTCATGTTTTTAATGTCGTCCGGGCGCAGGTATTTTTTGGCGAAAGCCGCCAGCCGCTGCTCCACTTTCGTAGCAGGAAGCGTTTCCGGCAGCGTCAGGTAGATCTGCGCTCCGCTGTAGGTCGACTGCCAGTCGTCCCAGCCGGAATTGGCCCCGAACTGTTTGAGGGAGGAAAAGGAAAGCAGCATCTGAAACGGGATGCTCGTCGTCACGGGCGGATCTTTCACGATACCGGTCACGATGAAATCCTGCTTGTTGGCGACCCGGATCGTTCGGCCCATCGGATTGGCGCTGCCGAAGTATTTCCGTGCCATGCTCTCCGACAGAACCACCGTATTGGGATCCCGGAGGGCCGAAGCCGGGTGACCGGCCACCCACTCGTAGCTGAGGATTCGGAAGTATTCGGGTTCGACGAAGGCCGTAACCTCACCCGGCTCCTCGAACCGGCGGATGTTGCCCGGTGCCGTCAGGTCTTTGGTCGAAACCAGCGTGTTGTACAGGTTGTACATCATGGTCAGCCGGCCCTTCAGTTCCGGAAAGTCGGTGCGCAGGGCGGCCAGCGAGGGCAGCGGCATACCGGTGTTGAAGCCGTCGCCCTCGGGGCTGCGGTAATGGGTCAGGATGCGGTAGGTCCGGTCGGCGTCGGCATGGTGGCGGTCGAAGCTCAGTTCGTAACGAATCACCGCAAACAGCAGCACACAGCACGCCAGACTGAGCGTCAGGCCGACGATGTTGATGATCGAGTAGTTCCAGTTGCGACGCAGCGCCCGCAGGGCGGTGGTCAGATAGTTCTTCAGCATGGTTGTTTCGGGCGTATCTTATTCACTTCTTAGACTTTTCACCGGGTTCATCAGAGCCGCCCGGAGCGACTGGTAGCTGACCGTCGCGAAGGCGATCCCCACCGCCAGCGCCCCGGCCGCCCCGAACTGCCACCACGAAAGTTCGACGTAGTACTCGAACGTCCCGAGCCATTTCGTTAACGCCCACCAGGCCAGCGGGGCCGCCAGCGCCAGGGCGACCAGCACCAGCTTCAGAAAATCCTTCGACAGCAGAGCCACGATGCCCGTTACCGATGCGCCCAGCACCTTGCGCACGCCGATCTCCTTCGTCCGCTGCTCGGCCATGAAGGCGGCCAGCGCAAACAGGCCCAGACAGGAAATCAGGATCGCCAGCGTACCGAAATAATTGGTCAGCAGATGCACCTGCTCCTCACTGCGGTACATCCGCTCGTAGGCTTCGTCCAGAAAGTGATATTCAAAGGGATAATTCGGATTGAACACCTTCGTCACCCGCTCCATATCGGCAATGGCCCGGGCGGTTTGCCCGGCTTTCGCCCGAACCATCATATAGCTGGTGTTCATCGGATTGAGCACCAGAATGAGCGGGGTGATCTGACGGCGCATCGACTGAAGGTGGAAATCCTTCATGAGACCGATGATCGGCCCTTTTCCCTGCCAGAAAGTGACTTCCTTCCCGACGGGGTCTTTCATTCCCATCAGCCGGGCCGTCGATTCGTTGATCAGATAGGCCACCGAATCGGCCTTTCGGGCGGGCGAAAAATCCCGGCCGTCGACGAGCCGGATGCCCGCCGTCCGGATAAAGTCATAACCGACCGCCATCGCCGACACCTCAGCCTGCATGTTGGGGTCTTTGCCGGACCAGTCCAGGTCGCCCGAACTGGATTCGATGTTCAGCGGCAGGGACATGGTCGGGGCGGCCGAGGAGATGGCCGGCGAACGGGTCAGAGCCTGCCGGAAGGCTTCCAGACGGTTGTAGCTTTCGGCTTCGAGCGGCACGTACAGCACGTTTTCACGATCGAGTCCCAGATTCTTGCTGCGGATGTACTCCATCTGCCGGCCGACCACCAGCATCCCGACGATCAGGGCGATGGACAGCGTGAACTGGAACACGACCAGCGACCGCCGGAACAGGGCCGCCCCCGCCCCGAACCGGAGCGTCCCTTTCAGGATGCGGATGGGCTTGAGAGAAGAGAGAAACAAAGCCGGGTAGCTGCCGGAGATGAAACCGGTGATCAGCACCAGCACCGCCGTTCCCAGCCACAAAGTCGGGTCGCTGGAGTCGAGCGTCAGCTTCTTGCGGAACAGCGTATTGAAGGCCGGCAGGATGCTGACCACCAGACCGATCGCCAGCAGAACCGCCAGCAGGCTGGTCATGACCGATTCGCTGACGAACTGCCCGATCAGCGAGGACCGCATGGCACCCACCACTTTCCGAACGCCCACCTCCCGGGCCCGTTTGACCGAGCGGGCCGTGGCCAGGTTCATATAGTTGACGCAGGCGATCAGCAGAATAAATACCGCCACGAGAGCAAAAATACGAACGTACTCGATGCGGCCGCCGACGGCTTTACCGTTCTCGTAGGTACCGTAAAGGTAGACGTCTTTCATCGGCTGGAGCACCGGGAACGGCAGCTCCTTCCAGTCGGTATACCGGCGGTAGAGGCCCTTCATGGAGACTTCCGAACGGGCCGGGTCGGCCTTCGGGTTCAGCCGGACGTAGGTCAGGAAGGCGTTGTTGCCCCAGGTCTTTTTCCAATCCTGTTCCTGAACGTCGTAGTTGATCAGCCAGTCGAAACTAAGGGAAAAATTGCCGGGCAGTTCGTCGAGCACGGCCCCGACGGTATAATATTTGGTATTGTCGAATTGCAGGCGCTTGCCGACGGCGTTGACCGTTCCGAAGTATTTTTCGGCCATTTTCCGGCTGATGATGATCTGGTCGATGCGGGAATGCGCCATGAGCGGACTACCCGCCACGGCCGGCAGATCGAAAACCAGGAAGAAATCTTTGGTGGCGAAGAACCCGGACTCCTTGGCCGCCGTCTCGCCGACCTTGATCAGTTTGTTTTCGGGAAACTGTACCTTGACGGCGTACTGCACCTCGGGATAATCCTTTTTGAGGGTAGCCGCCAGCGGGCCGGGAGTTACGTTGTTCGTATAAGTCGTTCCCTGATACACACTGTTGGTGCGGACATAATACAGGTCGTCAAGATGCGGCAGAAACTGGTTGAAACTCATCTCGTCCCGGACCCACAGCCCAATGATCAGGCTGCACGACATACCGAGGGCCAGCCCGAAAATATTGATGAAGGAAAACAGCTTGTTTTTGAGCAGGCTGCGCCAGGCGATCTTGAGATAATTCCGGAACATACGAGTTAGGTTAAAGTCAGTGCTTCTTTCTTCCCAAACTATATACCAGAATTAGTAATAACCTGACCACCAATCGGTTCAGTTTGGCTTCTACCGGAAGAATGTCCGCAAACGGACGGTTCTCCGCTCAATTACGGACACCGGCCGGCCGGCTCCCTTCACTACCGTTTACGAAAGTATATTTTAAAGTGAGTAATTTAGATTTGATACAATTTTGAACTTTTAAGTTGCGATACTAAGTAATATTGAACTAAATTTTGTTTATCATGTTAAAAGTGGTTTTTATTCGGGAGGAACCGGTTATACAACAGGTTATTCCGGATGAAAACAAAGCCGGTTTATCAAAAGGCCCGGCGGCTTTAGATGATTATTTGTACCTTGCAACATTTATAATTTCCGGGAAGTGAACCGGGTCGGTGAGGCATGAAGAAGTACGGAATTATTCAGGAACTGATCAGCTATCTGCAGGCTTACGAGGACCAGACGCGGGCCGACCGGCAGACGCTGTTCCATTTCATCGCCTGGATGAACGGGCAGATGGTCGATAAGGCCATGGCCAATCCGCACCCCGAAGCGCCCGGTCAAACCAGCACGGAGTCTCCGGATGTGCAGCTGGGCATTCTGGTGGGTTTCCTGAACCGGTATTCCCGGCTGTATTCCAAGAAGGCCCTGGACGATACGCCCCTGGTCACGCTCGATGATTTTACGTATCTGGCCGCGTTGTGGAGTTCTCAGCCGATGACCAAAACCGCCCTGATCGAGCGCAATGTTCACGAAAAAACCACCGGGACCGAGATCATCCGGCGACTGATCGCCCACGGCCTCGTGGAGCAGTATGACGACGAGGTCGATAAACGGAGCAAACGGCTGAAACTGACTGATGCGGGCGTGGGCCTGCTCATGCGGCTCTGGCCCGTTATGGGGCAGGTGGCGTCGCTGATGGGCGGTAACCTGACCGTTTCCGAGAAAATGACGCTGGTCAGCCTGCTGCAGAAGCTCCACCTGTTTCACAACTCGATCTTTCTGGAACAGCGGGAAGAACCCCTCGACGCCCTGATTGCCGCCTGGCTCAACTCCGGCAAAGGCGGCAACGGCAAGGCGGAGTAAGCCCCGGCCGGGGGGTCGTCCTATTCGCTCTTCAGACTTTTGACCGGGTCCATCAGGGCGGCTTTGATGCTCTGGAAGCTCACCGTCAGCAGCGCGATGCCCATGGCTACCCCGCCGGCCCACACGAACACCCACGGACTCAGGCCAATGCGGTATTCGAACTGGTTGAGCCAGTTGCGCAGAAAAAACAAGGCAATGGGCGAAGCAATCAGGCAGGCAACACCCACCAGCCGCACAAACTCGGCGGAGAGCAGCCCCCAGAGGCTTAGAACGCCGGCCCCCAGCACCTTGCGGATGCCGATTTCCTTCGTCCGCTGCTCGGCCATGTAAGCCGCCAGCCCGAACAGCCCCAGACAGGAAAGAAATACCGACAGCACGGCAAACAGGCCCGCCAGTTGTCCGACCAGTTCCTCCTGCCGGAACTTGCGCCCGTACTCCTCCGAGGCAAACTGGTAATCGAACGGGTAGGCCGGGTTGAATTTCTGGAAGACCGGCTGTACCCGGGAAAGCGCTTCGGCCGTTCCCAGGCGGGCGGAAAGCCGGAAGATCACGCAGCTCTCGAAAGCCGGGTTATACATCAGCATCAGCGGGGTGACGGGCTGGTAGGGCGACTCGATGATCGAATTTTCGACCACACCTACCACCCGCAGTTTCCGGCCGGGGTCCCACACCAGCCGTACCTCCTGGTTGAGGGGGTCTTTCAGCCGCATGGCCTTCACGGCGGCTTCGTTCAGAATCACCGACAGCGAGTCGGTGCCGTTGGGCTGAAAATCCCGCCCGCTTTTCAGCCGGATGCCCATCGTTTGCAGGTAATCGGGCGAGGTGCCGATCAGGTTGACGCGCATGATCTCGTCGGGGGCCTTACCCGCCCAGTCGACCCGGGCGTCGTTGAGGATGGTGGTGGCCGGGCTGGACGCTTTCGTCACCCGCTCCACGGCCCCGGTTTGCAGCAGTTCGTTTCGCAGCGCCTGAAAATTCCGGCTCAGGTCGGCCGTCAGCATCACCGCCACGAGCCGTTCGGGCTGATAACCGACGGGGCGGCTTCGGGCATGGCGGATCTGCTGGTAGACGACGAACACGCTGACGATGAAGGCAATCGAGGCCGTGAATTGCGCAACGACCAGCACCTTCCGGGGCCAGTTGGCATTCCGGCCGATATGAACGGTACCCTTCAGCACCCGTACCGCCCCGAAAGCCGACAGATACAGGGCCGGATAGCTTCCTGCCAGCAGGCCCGTCACGACCGTGAAGCCCAGCGCCGTCGCCCAGAATACCGGCTCCCGCCAGGGAAAGGCCAGTTGCTTCTGCGTCAGGCTGTTGAAAGCCGGAAGGAACAGCAGCACCAGCAGCAGAGCCAGGACGAAGGCCAGCCCTGCCACCAGCACCGACTCGGTCAGGAATTGCCCGACCAGCTGACGGCGCAGGGAGCCGACCGCCTTCCGAACGCCCACCTCCCGCGCCCGCTTCCCGGAGCGGGCCGTCGAGAGGTTCATGAAATTGATGCAGGCGATCAGCAGCACGGCCAGCCCTACCAGAACGAACAGCCGGACGTAGGTGATAAAGCCGCCCACGTTCTTCCCGTTCCGGAATTCACCGTACAGGTGCCACCGGCTGACGGGGTGCAGAAACGGCTCGAAGATCGATTCGGGATAATGTCGTTTGATGATTCCGCGCAGTTTACGGTCTACGGCGGCCGGGTCGGCGTTGGGCCGGAGTTCGACCAGCAGCTCGACGATGTTGTTTTTCCAGTCGGTGCGGCTGTCCTGAATCCAGGGCAGGTTGATTTCCACCAGCCGGAACGGCACCAGATACTGGAACGTCCAGGCGGTATTGGGCGGCAGTTTGTCCAGCACACCGGTCACTTTCAGATCGAACTGGTCGTTGAAGCGGACGATCTTCCCCAGCGGGTCGGCCGGGCCGAACAGCGCCCGGGCCGCCCCTTCCGTCAGCACGATGGAGTTGGGTTCTTTCAGGGCGGTATGGCGGTCGCCGGAACGCATCGGGAGGGAAAACATGGACAGGAACTCCCCGCCGACCGTCTGGCCGTCCTGAAGAATCCTGACTTTCCCGTGCTCGAGCACGGTGGCCCTCCCCAGGGCCGGCAGCAGACTTTCGGTTACGCGGGCCATTTCCGGAATCTCCCGGCGCAGCACGTCCGCGAGCGGCAGGGGGCCGTTGGGCTGGGTGGTGGTTTCGCCGTTGGCCGTTCGGTTGAGCATGACCCGGAACAGCCGGGATTCGTTTTCGTAGAACCGGTCGAAGGTCAGTTCGTCGCGGACCCAGAAGCCGATCAGCATTGCCACGGCCATTCCGACGGCCAGTCCGACGATGTTGATGAAGCTGAAGGCGGTGTTTTTGCGCAGGCTGCGCCAGGCGATTTTGAGGTAATTCCGGAGCATAGCGGTGTGCGAATAAAAGGCGCTTCAAGGTACGCACACCCGCCCGAATCAGGGAGTTAAAAAAAGTTAAGCCGCTTTCGCGGCTTAAGAGCTTGCCTGGGCAAGCGTTTCTGCCTTCCCAATCCGTTTGTCATCCCAGTTCTTTTTGTCATCCCGAGGAACGAGGGATGACAAACCGTGCCCAGCCGGACCACCCCCAGATTGACCATCCGACCTGGAAGCAAAAACGCTTCCTCCAACCACCTTTAACGTAGGGGCAGAAGCCGGGGCCGGATTTACTTCCGTGCCGGCAGGCCGAGGTTCCGCTCGGTATCGGCGATGATGCGCTGGCGGTCGCTCTCCGACCGGCCGTTGAGGTTGATGGTTCGCTCGAAGACGTGCTCCTGCCCGTCTACCTTGTACTCGTACCGGAGTTTGAGCCGGTTGTTCTCCGTATCCTCGATGATGGTTTTTGTATACGGGGTTCCGTCGGGGGCGACGATCACGTTTTTGGGCAGGCCGTCGTCATTTTTCGACCGTCCGGTGGAGCGGTTGCCGTTGGACACCCAGGTCTCTCCCGACTCGTAGCGGGGTGGTTTGGGCGGTTTCGGAGTGGAAGCTACGGCGATCCGGACCCCCAGCGAGTCCTGAACCTGACGCACCAGGGCTTCTTTTTCCTCCCGGTCCATCTCGGCGGAATCGAAGGTGCGCTCGTAGTGAACGTTCCGGTCTTTCGACTCGATGTCGATCTTGATGGTCAGCTTTTTTCCGTCGTCATTGATGCACCGGCTGATGGAAGAACGCTCCTGCGCCGTCACGGCGACGCTTACTGCCAGAAGGCCGAGGGTAAGTAGGTGTTTCATAGCTTTATAGAGATAAAAGGCCGGTAGCGCAGGGATGAGCCGGCAGCCGGAGCAGCAATGAAATTAAGGATAAAAAGGTACCTGAGAAAATTTCCGGAGGGCATTAACACGATGTTAACGTCAAAACCCTCAGCACATTGCCTGCCGCGCATTTTTATTATTCCGATTTAAGACTTTTTACCGGATTCGTCAGGGCCGCCTTCGGACTTTGGAAGCTGTTCGTCAGGAAAGCCGCCCCGACGGCCGGCCCCCAGCACCTTGCGGATGCTGATCTCCTAACGGTCGTAGCTCCACTCGTGCCGGACAACCGGCTGATCAGGAGGCCGCCGGCGAGGGCCAGGGTGAGGCCGCCCAGGTTGGTGAAGGAGTAGCTTTTATGCCTCGCAAAATTCCGAAAGGCAATTTTCAGGTAGTTCTTCAGCATTGGACTGAGCCGTTCAAAGAAGCTCAGACGACCCGGAGAGCATCCCTATCCGACCGCCAAGCCTATGCCAGATGCGCCAACGCGCTGTATATCATAACATTAAAAAGTTGTCCTGTACCGATTCTGTCCGCAATCGGACAGGTTTTGTACGTTTGCGGACAAGCGGCTCCGGCGCGCCGGTTATGTTCAACTAAGCCTATATTAACTTATTTTTAACAAGTTTCGACTACATTTTAACTACTTTAGGTACTATATTTTATTATATAAATTCTATTCGATAATTTTAATCTTAAATAGTAACAAACAACAGTGTTTCCCGCTGTAAAGGATTGCCTTAGACGCTATGGGCGTTGTTTGATAAAAGAGAGTAAATTCCTAAACCCTAACACCTTTTATCAAAAACCCTATCCCAACCTTATGAAGAAATTGTACACGTTGAATGACTTACTTCGAACGTACCTGAGGGGATTCCGGATCCTGAGCCGATCCGCCCTGCCTGAGTACTCCTTCGCTTCCCCGCTTCATGGCAGCGAATCCCCTCTGGGGCATCATTAACCTGATTGCCTGAGAATTGGACTGGTTTCCAGACAATCCCTGAATAACGTTCCCGCCGTTCGGGAGGAAGGGCTGTCTGCTACATGGGTCCGAAATACCGTCTATGCTCTTTTGTTTCCGGCTGTTACCGATAACCGGTCGACGGCTGATGGTCTGCCAACCTTCTTAACTAAATCTAACCTTTTTTCTCTATGAAAAACTCTATTGATCAGGTGCCTCCAAAAACCAGGTATCTATTAGTACTCCTTCTGATGCTTGTCTCCGTCACCGGAGTGCTGGCCCAGGTAACGATACGAGGGAAAGTTACCAGCACCCAGGGTGAAGCGTTGCCCGGCGTGAGCATCGTCGTGAAGGGAACCACCCAGGGAACGACGACCAACGCCGAGGGGACTTATTCCCTCAACGTGCCGAACCGGAGCGCCACGCTGGTTTTCTCCTTCATCGGTTACGTATCGCAGGAAATCGCAGTGGGTGGCCGTTCGACCATCGATATCAAATTGCTCGACGACGTCAGCCAGCTGAACGAAGTCGTCGTGGTCGGTTACGGGGTCCAGAAGAAGGAAACCGTTACGGGTTCGGTCGTTTCCGTCAAAGGGGCCGACCTGGTGAAATCACCGACGACGAACCTTTCCAACTCCATCGCCGGGCGTCTGCCGGGCGTCGTGGCCGTCAACCGCAGCGGTGAGCCGGGCTACGACGGTTCTGCCATCCGGATCCGGGGTACGAACACGCTGGGGAACAACAACGCCCTGGTCGTCGTCGATGGGGTTCCGGCGCGTTCAGGCGGTCTGGAGCGGATCAACCCGGCCGACATCGAGAACATCTCGGTCCTGAAGGACGCTTCGGCGGCCATCTACGGTTCACGGGCGGCCAACGGGGTTATCCTGATCACCACCAAACGGGGTAAAACCGGCAAGCCGCAGTTGTCCTATTCATTCAACCAGGGCTTCTCGCAGCCGACGGTGGTTCCGAAACTGGCCAATGCCGGCGAATATGCCCAGATGCTCAACGACCTGAACGTCTATGAACTTCCGGTGTCGGAATGGGCAGCCGCTACGCAGGCCTACAAATCGACCGGCAAATATACCCGCCCGGACGGAACCGTTCGGACGGCTCCCTACTCACCGGACGACATCACGAAATACAACGACGGTTCGGACCCCTGGGGCCACCCGAACACCGACTGGTATAAATCGACCCTGAAAAACTGGTCTCCGCAGCAGCAGCACAACCTCCAGGTAACGGGCGGTACGGAAGATTTCAAGTACCTGGCCTCCATGGGTTACCAGAACCAGGATGCCTACTACAAACGTTCGGCGACGGGGTATAAGCAGTATGACCTGCGCGTCAACCTCGATGCCAACATCAACAAGTACGTTCACCTGGCCGTCGGTTTGCTGGGACGCGAGGAGTTCCGGTTCTACCCGACCCGGGGCGCCGGTGCCATCTTCCGGATGCAGATGCGCGGAAAACCGAACCAGCCGGCCTTCTGGCCCGACGGTCGTCCGGGTCCGGACATCGAGAACGGGGAGAACCCGGTCGTCATCACCACCAACGATACCGGTTACGATCAGGACAAGCGCGACTACTTCCAGACCAACGGTCAGCTTGACATCAAAATTCCGGGCGTGGAAGGTCTGAAGTTCTCCGGGACGGCCGCCATCGACAAATACTGGCGCAACCGCAAGCTGTGGCAGACGCCCTGGACGCTGTATGAGCGCGGCACGGGCGTCGACGCCAACGGCAACCCGAATCTGATTCCGAGCCGTCGCGGTCCGGCCGAACCCCGTCTGAACCTGTACAACGAAAACCAGCTGAACATCCTGCTCGGCGGGATCATGACCTACGAGCGGAAATTCGGCGCCGACCACGGCCTGACGGTACTGGCCGGGGTGAACCGGGAAACCATCGACGGTGACAACTTCGAAGCCTTCCGGCGCTACTTTATTTCGGCCAACATCGACCAGCTCTTCGCCGGGGGTGACCTGGAGAAAAACAACAACGGCGGAGCGTTCGAACGGGCCCGGATCAACTACTTCGGCCGGGTAGCCTATAACTACAAGGAGAAGTATCTGGCCGAGTTCCTGTGGCGTTATGACGGTTCCGACATCTTCCCACAAGAAACCCGTTACGGCTTCTTCCCGGGCTTCCTGGCGGGCTGGGTGATCTCGGAAGAAAATTTCCTGAAAAACTCCGTCCCGGCCATCAACTACCTGAAACTGCGCGGTTCGTGGGGTCAGTTGGGGAACGACCAGATCTACCTGCCGGGGACGACCAACCTGGCGACCTATCAGTATCTGGCCACCTACGGCTTCAACACCTACATTATCAACAACTCGCAGGCCAAGACGCTGACCGAGGCCCGGATTCCGAACCCGACCATTACGTGGGAGGTGGCCAACAACATGGACATCGGTCTGGAAGGGCAGCTGTTCAACGGTAAGATCAACTTCGAGTTCGACTACTTCAACAACCTGCGGACGTCGATTCTCTATCCGCGGAACGCATCCATCCCCCGCACGACGGGTCTGGTGCTGCCTCCGGAAAACATCGGGAAGGTGCGCAACCGCGGCTTCGACGGCCAGATCGGCTACAACGGCCAGGTGCAGGACCTGAAGTTTACGGTGTCCGTCAACGGCGGTTATGCCCAGAACAAAATCATCTTCTGGGATGAAGCGCCGGGCGCACCGGCCTGGCAGCGCACGACGGGCATGCCGATCAACACCTACATCGCCTACCAGTACGACGGGGTGTTCAGGGATCAGGCCGACATCGACGCCAACACGCTCGACTACTCGGCCATCGTGAAAACGCTCCGCCCGGGTGACATGAAGTACAAGGACTTCAACGGCGACGGCAAGATCACGCCCGACGACCGCGTCCGGAACAAGCGCACCAACCTGCCGCTGTTCCAGGGAGGGATGAACATCACGGCGGCCTACAAAAACTTCGACCTGACCATCCTGTTCCAGGGTTCGGCCGGGGCGCAGCAGTACATCAGCCTCGGGGAGTCCGGCAACATCGGGAACTACCTGAAAGAGATCTACACGGATCGCTGGACGGTCGACAACCCGAGCAGCGTTCACCCGCGGATCGCCAACCGGAGCGACCAGTATTTCTCAGGGGGTAACACCTACTGGCTGCGTTCGGCCGACTACCTTCGCCTGAAAAACCTGGAGATCGGCTATACGATCCCGGATCGCATCACGAAGAAAGCCGGCGTGAGCAGCCTGCGGCTGTACGGTAACGCCCTGAACCTGGCGACCCTCATCAACAAATTAGGTTCGTTCGATCCGGAAGCTGACAATGCGACGGGCCAGTATTATCCGCAGGCCCGTGTGATCAACTTTGGTGCATCGCTTCGTTTTTAATCCATCAAGTGACCATGCTAAGAAAATTTAAAACCATAAGTTTAGCCATCGGGATCGCCACCTTCGCCGTGACCGGTTGCAACGACGATTTCGTGAACACCCAGCCGCTGGATCAGGTATCCGGGGCGGCCGTCTGGTCGGACGCAGCGCTGGCCGAGGCCTTCGTCACGGGGATCTACGCCGGTCTGGGACAGGGCGGTTTCAACGAACAGCAGCTTGCCTCGCTGACCGACGAGACCATCTTCACGCACCCCGGCCGGAACATCACCACCATTACGGAGGGACGTTCGAACCCGGCCGATCCGGGCTGGATCAACGAGACGATCGACTGGAACCAGATGTATCTGCGCATCCGGGCCTGTAACCTCGCCCTGGCCAACCTCGCCAAACCGAACTTCACCAACACGAACAAGATCGTGGAGCGGCTGATCGGCGAAGCGAAGTTCCTGCGGGCTTACTACTACCACCAGCTGGTGCGGTATTATGGTGGCGTTCCCATCATCGACCGCCCGTATGAGCTGGGTGAAGCCGACTATCTGGCCCCCCGCAACACGATGGAAGAGTGTATCAACTTCATCGTGAAGGATTGCGACGATGCCGCTGCGGCCCTGAAAGGGGTGAGCATGGTAAGAGGCCGGGCCAACGAAGCCGCTGCCCTGGCGCTCAAATCCCGCATCCTGCTGTATGCCGCCAGCGACCTGTACGATGCCGCCACGGCCAAAGCGAAATCGTCGGCGCATGCCGCTTTCCAGAACGCGGCCCTGCTGGGCTACACCGGCGGCACGCGCGCCGAACGCTGGACCAAAGCCCGGGATGCCGCCAAAGCGGTGCTGGACCTGACCAGCTACGGCTACATGCTGAACCTGGCGGCCCCGGCCGTGAAGGAAGAAGGCATGACCAACTACAACAACATCGCCATGTCGCGCAACGGGGGTGAACGGGATGTGATCTTCTCCCGTCTGTTCATCAACGAGAAGCAGGAACCGGGCGGCCAGCAGGGCCTGTTCAACGGCCCGAACGGCTACCACAACTGGGCCGGTAACTCCCCGGTCCAGCTCATGGTCGACGATTATGAGATGATGGACGGCACGAAGTTCAGCTGGAGCAACCCGGCCCACGCTTCGGCCCCGTACAACAACCGTGACCCGCGCTTCTATGTCTCGATCCTGTACGACGGCGCCCCCTGGAAGCCCCGCACGGCCGACGTAGCCGCCAAAGACCCGGTCAACCAGATCCAGACGGGCAGCTACGAGGTAGTCGTCAACGGCGCGAAAACCACCATTGCCGGTCTCGACACCCGCAAGAGCTCGGTGGAAGACTGGAACGGCAGCTACACCGGTTATTATATGCGGAAGTTCATCGATCCGAGCCCCGCCATCGTCGATCAGAACACCTATCAGCAGGTTCCCTGGCCGTTCTTCCGCTACACGGAGGCCGTCCTGAACTACGCCGAAGCGCTGATTGAACTGGGCCAGGACGCCGATGCCAGAACCTGGCTGAACCGAATCCGCTTCCGGGCCGGGATGCCCGCCATCCCCGTCACCGAAACCGGGGCCGCGCTTCGTGAACGGTACCGCAACGAACGCCGGGTTGAACTGGCCTTTGAGGAACACCGCTACCACGACACCCGCCGGTGGATGATTGCCCCGACGACGCTGGGCCGGAAAGCCAACGGCATCACGATTACAGGTATCCTCAAACCGGGCAAGACCGTCTCGCTCTACAAGTACGATCCGACCAGCTACGACTATACGTATAAGGTTACCGAGATCGATCCCGGAAAGGAAAACCGCAACTGGGCGGACAAGCAGTACTACCTGCCGATCCACCGCGACGAGATGAACCGGAACAACAAGCTGATTCAGAACCCGGGATATTGACCGTCTCCATTTGCACAACGAATCACTCCGTGCCGGCCTCCAGAGGGTCGGCACGGATTTTTTGATAGCATTCTAAACGCCGGCCATTATGAAAACCATCATCTGCCTTTCCGGAATGATATTGCTGCTTTCCGGCACTCTGCGGGCGCAGAATCCAGGGGTGATTCGGGTCAAGGGAGGTCCCAACTGGCAACGGTCCGTGCCTCTGGGCGAGCGATACCGTTACCCGCAGTTTAAAAACGGTAAAATTACTTATACCTCCGGCCAGACGGCAACCGGCCGTCTGAACTACAACATCCTGATCGGCGAGATGCAGTTTATCGACATCAAAGGCGATACGCTTTCACTGGCGAACGAAACCACCGTCCGGGAGGTGGAGGTGGGTGAAAGCCGCTTCCGGTATGATCCCAAATTTGGTTTTATAGAAGTGATCTCCGAACACCCGGCCGCGTCCCTGACCATGAAGCCCGTTTTCAAGACCGTCCGGGCTGAAAAGAACGGCGGCTATAACCAGTCGTCGGGCACGTCGGCCATCAGTCAGTACAAATCGTTCATCGGCAGCAACGGGCAGTTGTCCCGGCTGGAACAGGAAGGCGACCTGCTGCTGGAAAAGGATGTCGTCTACCTGATGGTCGACCGGAACAACCGTTTCTACCGCCTGAACCGGGCTACCGTGCTGAAGACTTTCCCGAAAAGCAGATCCGAAATCGACGCCTTTCTGAAAGCGGAATCCATTGATTTCAAAAAAGAAGCAGATCTGAAAAAATTGCTGCAATTTTGTAGTTCGTTAAGTAATTACTGAACCGGACTTTTGCCTGGCCTCAACGTTTCGGAAGGCCCTTCACTATGAAATTTTATCCAGCTTATACCCTTTACCTACTGCTTCCGCTGACGGTTCTGACCGGATGCCGGGACTCCTCCGCTCCCGGGGGAAAACCCGCAGCCGAGGCTTCCGGCCCACCGCTCTTCACCCTGATGCCGGTGGAGGAAACCCGCGTCGATTTCGCCAACAACCTCTCCGAAGGCCTGAACACCAACGTGCTGATGTATGAATACTTCTACAACGGCGGGGGGGTGGCCGTGGGCGACCTCAACAACGACGGGCTGGACGACCTCTATTTCACCGGGAACATGGTTCCCAACAAGCTCTACCTGAACCGGGGCAGCCTGAAGTTCGAGGACATCACCGCCCCGGCCGGGGTGGCCGGCCGCGAAGGTCCGTGGAAAACCGGCGTTACGATGGCCGACGTCAACGGCGACGGCCGGCTCGACATTTTTGTCTGTTACTCCGGCAGCCTGCCTCCCGAAAAACGCACCAAACAGCTGTTCATCAACGAAGGGCCGGACGCCCGGGGCATGCCCCATTTCAGCGAACAGGCCGCCCGATACGGCCTCGACAGCCCCTCCAACGCCACCCATGCCACCTTCTTCGACTATGACCGGGACGGCGATCTCGATTGTTTTCTGGTGAATCACAACCCCAAGTCGCTGCCGGTTCTGGACGAAGCGACCACGGCCGACCTGCTGAAAAAACCCGACCCCGTGACGGGCCTGCGGCTGTTCCGAAACGACGGAAACCGCTTTCAGGACGTCACCGCCCGCGCCGGAATCCGCAGCACCTCCCTGTCGTATGGCCTGAGCGCCGGGGTGTCGGACCTCGACGGCGACGGCTGGCCGGACCTCTACGTCTCCAACGACTACACGGTTCCCGACTACCTTTATATCAACAACCGCAACGGCACCTTCACCGACCGCATTCAGTCGAGTCTGGGCCATTTTCCGCACTTCTCGATGGGTAGCGACGTGGCCGACGTCAACAACGACGGCCTGCCCGACCTCTTCGCGCTCGATATGCTGCCCGAAGACAACCGGCGTCAGAAGCTGCTCTTTGCCCCCGACAACTACGAGAAGTTCGAGTTGAACCTGAAAACCGGGTTTCACTACCAGTATATGCGGAATATGCTCCAGGTCAACAACGGCGACGGCACCTTCAGCGAAATGGGTCAGCTGGCGGGGCTTTCCAATACCGACTGGAGCTGGGCACCCCTCTTTGCCGATTACGACAACGACGGCTGGAAGGACCTTTTCGTCACGAACGGCTACGTCCGGGATTATACGAACATGGATTTCCTCAAATATATGGGGGACTACATGCAGCACAGCCAGGGCGACATCCGGCGGCAGAACGTCCTCGAACTGGTGTATAAAATGCCGGCTTCCGACGTGGTCAACTACGTCTTTCGGAACAACGGCAACCTGACCTTTACCGACATGAGCCGGGTCTGGGGCCTGACGCTGCCCTCCAACAGCAACGGAGCCGCCTACGCCGACCTCGACAACGACGGCGACCTCGACCTGGTGGTCAACAACATCAACAAACCGGCCTTCATCTACCGCAACGAAGCCGGTTCGCAGCTGAAACATCACTACCTGAAGGTGAAGCTGGAAGGGGCGGGCGCCAACCGCTTCGGGCTGGGGGCCAAAGTCATGCTGTACCGGAACGGCCAACAGCAGTATCTGGAGCAGATGCCGGCGCGTGGCTTTCAGTCGAGCGTGTCGACGGTGCTGCATTTCGGGCTGGGCCGGGACGCGGGCGTGGATTCGCTGCGGGTGGTCTGGCCGGGCGGGAAACAACAGTTACTGACGGGCGTCAAAGCCGACCAGGTGCTGACGCTCCGGGAAACCGGGGCCACCCTCCCCTACCGCGCGCCCAGACCGGTCCCGCCGGTATTCACGGAAGTAGCCTCCCCGATCGCCTACACGGCCGCCCGGAACACCGTCAACGATTTCAAACGCCAGCCGCTGCTGATCAACCCGCTCTCCTTCGCCGGTCCCTGTCTGATCAGGGCCGACCTGAACGGCGACGGGCTGGAAGACGTATTTGCCGGGGGCGGCAGCGGCCAGGCCGGCGCTATCTTCATGCAGGAAGCGGGCGGGCGGTTCGCCCGACGGCCGCAGCCTGCTCTGGAAGCCGACAAAGCCGCCGAGGATGCCGACGCGGCCTTCTTCGATGCCAACGGCGACGGCTTTACCGATCTGTATGTGGCCGGGGGCGGCTATGCCAGCTTCCTGCCCGACGACCCGCTGCTGCAGGACCGGCTGTATCTCAACGACGGCAATGGCAACTTTACGCGTAAAGCCGACGCCCTGCCGGTGATGCGGACCAGCAAAGGCTGCGTGCGGGTGACCGACCTCAACGGCGACCGCAAACCCGACCTTTTCGTGGGCGGCCGCGTCATTCCGGGGCGGTATCCCGAGACACCGCAAAGCTACCTGCTCATCAACGACGGCCAGGGTCGCTTTCAGGACCGGACGGCCGCCCTGGCCCCCGAACTCCAGCGGATCGGCATGGTGACCGATGCGGCCTGGGTGGACCTGAACGCCGACCGGAAACCTGAGCTGGTGGTCGTAGGTGAATGGATGCCGCTGACCGTGCTGACGCAGGAAGGCGGCAGGCTGACCATCAAAACGACGGATTTCTTCGGGAAGGAATATAAGGGCTGGTGGAACAAACTGCTGGTCGACGATCTCAACGGCGACGGAAAACCGGACCTGATCGTGGGCAACCAGGGCCTGAACACCCAATGTAAAGCCGACGACAAAGAACCGGCCGAACTGATCTACAAGGATTTCGACGACAACGGCTCCGTCGATCCGATCTTCTCCTTTTACATGCAGGGCAAAAGTTATCCCTACGTCACCCGCGACGAACTGCTCGACCAGATGAGCATCATGCGGACCCGCTTCCCGGATTACAAAAGCTACGCCGACGCCACCCTGAAGGACATCTTCACGGAGGAAGAACTGAAGGACGCCAAACGGCTGGAAGCCAATTACCTGAAGACGGCTTATTTCGAAAGCACGGCCGGCGGAAAACTCCGGGAGAAAACTCTGCCCGTGGAGGTGCAGGCGTCCCCGGTCTTTGCCCTGGCCACCCTGGATTATGACCACGACGGCCGAAAGGACCTGCTGGTGGGCGGTAACATCAACCGCGCCCGGCTGCGATTCGGGAAGTACGATGCCAACTACGGTATGCTGCTGAAAGGCGACGGCAAGGGCGGCTTTCGCTACGTGCCCCAGCGCCAGTCCGGTTTTCAGATCAAAGGGGACGTCCGGAGCATCCTGCCGGTCGGCAATACGGTATGGTTCGGCATCAATCAGGACCGGGTCCAGGCCTACCGGAATGCGTTCCCGAAACCTGCGTCGCCGGCTCTTTGACTCTTTTACCCCAATCCCGACAGCGGGTTAGCGGTAAAACCGGACCCGCTGCCTGACCGGGCACCGCAGCGCTTTGTCATCCCGACGCAGGAGGAATCCGGTGCTTCGGCACTTTGTCATCCCGAGGAACGAGGGATCTGGTGCGTCGGCACTCGGTCAGATCGGTTATTCAGCCACAAGATCCCTCCTGCGTCGGGATGACAAAACAGGCCGGATGGAAAAATGGAGTGCGGTCATTTCCGGCGCTTCTGGGCTATGAAGATATGTATCAA
The DNA here is from genome assembly GCF_003703975.1 of Larkinella soli. Taxonomy (GTDB): domain Bacteria; phylum Bacteroidota; class Bacteroidia; order Cytophagales; family Spirosomataceae; genus Larkinella; species Larkinella soli. The sequence continues at coordinate 292,060 of NZ_QTJY01000005.1, forward strand.
TAGGTTATGAGGTATACCCTGATCCTTTTATTGCTTTTCCTCTCCGCCTGCCGGAACACCTCCGAGGTGCAGGCGCCGGCCCTGAGCAGCCGGGAGGTCGGGAAGGTCATCGACCAGATGACGGAGGTAATGATCCATGACGTGACGAACCCTCCGCTGGCCGCCCGTTTCTATGCCTACGCCTGCCTGTCGGGTTACGAAGTGGTGGCGCAGAACGAGCCGGGGTACCGAAGCATGAAGGGCGTGCTGAACGGTTTTCCGGACATTCAGAAACCGGAGGTGAATGGGTATTCTCCCCATCTGAGCGCCGTGCTGGCGATGCTGAAAACGGCTCAGAAAATGCAGCCCTCGGGGTCGAAGCTCCAGCCGTTCGAGAAGCAGTTGCTGGACTCCTGCCGGACGGCGGGTTTTTCACAGGAGGTGATCGACCGGTCGCAGGAATATGCCGCAGCTATCAGCAAACAGATGCTGGCCTACGCCAAAGCCGACCGCTACAACCGGATCAGCAACTACCCCCGCTATACGCCCGCCGGAACCGAAGGCAGCTGGTACCCGACCCCCCCCGGCTTTTTCGCCCCGGTCGAGCCTTATTTCAACACCATACGGCCGTTTACGCTCGATACCTGCCATCAGTTTAAACCGGTGCCGCCGGTGGCTTTTTCAAAGGAGAAAAACTCGGCTTTTTATCGGCTGATGAGGCAGAACTACGCCGAAAAACTGCCGGATGAACACCGTGAGATTGCCGCCTTCTGGGACTGTAACCCGTTTGCACTGGAGGACAACGGCCACCTGCTGGTCGGCATGAAGAAGATTTCGCCGGGCGCCCACTGGATGGGCATTACGGGCATCGCCTGCGCCCAGGCGAAGAAGTCCTTTGCCGAAGCCCTGAAGATTCATACCGCCGTCGCCGTCGGTCTGACGGACGGCTTCATCTGCTGCTGGGACGAAAAATACCGCAGCAACCGCATCCGGCCCGAAACCGCTATCCGGAAATACCTCGACCCGTCGTGGAAGCCGTTCCTGCAGACGCCCCCGTTTCCGGAGTATCTGAGCGGCCACTCGACCATTTCGTCGGCCTCCGCCGTGATCCTGACCCACTTCTTCGGGGAAAACTTCGCCTACACCGATACGGTCGAGGAGCGCTACGGCCTGAAAGCCCGCTCCTTCCCCTCCTTTCAGGCCGCCGCCGTCGAAGCCGGCCTTTCCCGTTTCTACGGCGGCATTCACTTCATGGACGCCATCGACAACGGCCGGACGCAGGGTCTGAAGGTCGGCGAATGGGTGGTCCGGAAGCTGAAGTAAAGCAATGAAAGCTTCTTTTTATCGGAATTCCGGGGATGTAATCGACGAATTTAGCTAAATTCGTCGATTACATCCCCGGAATTATGACCCAGCCTTCTATTCGGTCTTCAGGCTCCGCACCGGGTTCATCAGGGCGGCTTTGATGCTCTGGAAGCTCACCGTCGCGAAGGCGATCAGGAGCGCGATCAGGGCCGTGACAACGAACACCCAGGGGCTGATGTCGGTGCGGTAGGCAAAGCCCTCAAGCCACTTGCTCATCGCCCACCATGCAACCGGCGACGCCAGCACCAGGGCCACGATCACCAGCTTCAGCAGGTCTTTGGACAACAGCGCCACCAGCCCGGGGGTCGTAGCTCCCAGCACCTTACGGATGCCGATCTCCTTCGTGCGCTGCTCGGCCATGAACATCGACAGTCCGAACAGACCCAGACATGAAATCAGGATGGCGATGCCGGCGAAAATACCGAACAGCGTCTGCTGGGTCTGCTCGGTGGCATACAGCCGTCCGAACCGCTGATCCAGAAACTCGAAGGTGAACGGACGGTCGGGGAAACGCTTCTTCCAGACGGCCTCCACATGGGCCAGGGCGGTTTTCAGCCCTCCGGCCGCCACATGCACCGACATCCAGTTATTGAAACGCGAATTGAGAAACATCGCGACGGGCGCAATCGACTGGTGGAGGGATTCGAAGTGAAAGTCTTTCACGACGCCGACGATCCGCCCGCGACGCTGTCCATAACCGAAAGCCTTTCCGACGGCCAGGGCGGGGTCGCGCCAGCCCAGCAGGCGGGCTGCGGTTTCGTTCAGGATGAAAGCCGCCGTGTCGTCGGTGGCGTAGGCCCGGGAGAAGTTGCGCCCGGCGGCCATTTTCATTTCATAGGCGGGCAGAAACTCATGGTCGATGGTCAGGGCTTTCAGACCGACTTTCGTCGGAGCCATGCTGTCGCCCTGGGCCACGTAGGCGTCCCACGAGTCCAGCAGCCGCCCGGACGGGATCCGCGACGAGCGCCCCACCTCCACGATGGACGGGTTGCGTTTCAGTTCCTGCTTGACGGCCTCGTAATCGACGGTCGAGTCCTCCACCATCCGGAATACCACCATCTGGTCTTTCTGATACCCCAGCTTATGGTTTCGGATGTAATTCATCTGACTATAAACCACCGCCGTACTGATAATCAGCGCTACGGCAATCGAAAACTGGGTGACCACCAGCACCTGCCGCAGCCGCCCGTTGCGCATGGCCGACGCGATCTTGCCCTTCAGGACGCTCACGGGCTGGAAAGAGGTCAGAAACAGGGCCGGATAACTGCCCGACACCAGCCCGGTAATGAGGGCGATGCCCAGTACCACGGCGATGAAAACCAGGTCTGTCAACTGGTTCAGCGTCAGTTGTTTCTCGGTAAAGTCGTTGAGCAGCGGCAGGGTCAGCACCACGAGGGTCAGCGCGATGACGAGCGCAATGACCACCAGCAGCACCGACTCGCTCAGAAACTGGCCGATCAGCTGTTCCCGATAGGCACCGACCACTTTCCGCATGCCGACCTCCTTGGCCCGGATGGCCGAGCGGGCCGTGGCCAGGTTCATGTAATTGATGCAGGCGATCAGCAGGATAAACAGCCCAATGGCCGAAAACAGGTAGATATACTGCATGTCGCCGGTCGGCTCCATTTCGGCATCGGTATGCGAACGAAGATGGATATCGGTCAGCTTCTGAAGGTTCAGCACTGAGTATTTTGACGCTTTGGTATTCTGAAAAGCCGGAATGTGGCGGTCCTGAAAGGCCGGAAACGCCTTCTCCATTTTGGCCGGGTCGGCTTTTTCCGCCAGCAGCACGTAGGTCGGGAACGAATTGTTGCCCCAGTTGGTGCGAAGGCCGTCCGAGCCGTAGATCCGGCGGTCGTTCAGCGTATTGAACGACGCCAGAAAGTCGGGGTGGAAATGCGACTGGGCGGGAAGCGGCTCATAGGTTCCGGTTACGATAAAGTCGAACTGGCTATCCATCCGAATGCTTTTTCCGACGGGGTTCTGGCTTCCGAAATATTTTTCGGCCATCGGGCGCGACAGCATGATCGAAAACGGGTTGGCAAGAGCCTGATCCGGATTACCGCTCAGCACCCTGACGTCGAACACCTTAAAGAAATTCTCCTCCGCAAAAAATACCCGCTGCTCATTGAAGACTTTTTCGCCGTATTTCAGCAACGGGCCGTATTCCAGCATCCGCACCACCTGCTCGGCCTCCGGGAAATCCTGTTTGATCAGCGGCCCGAAGGGCGGAGCCACCGTTGCCAGTTCCAGCTCGACGGTCTGCTTCTCCGCATTCAGGAACGTCCGGGCGACGCGGTAAATGCGGTCGGCTTTCCGGTGATGGCGGTCGTAACTCAACTCATCCTGCACATACAGGGCAATCAGCAGAAAACAGGCCAGACCGATAGCCACCCCGATGATGTTGATGAAACTGAACGTTTTGTGCTTCCGCAAATTGCGGAAAGCAATTTTCAGATAATTCCTCAGCATAAGATTCGTCGTTACTGTCCGAACAAGGACTTCCCCAATCGTTCTCAAACCTTATACCAGAAAATCAACCTCCTTATAATCAAAAGTTTACCAGAAAATCATTTGTTGATTTGTCCGCAAACGGACGCCGGGCCGGACGCTTTTTTATGCCGGGGGGTGATCCGGCCGGGGGTGGTCTCACTCGCTCCGCAAACTCTTCACCGGGTTCATCAAAGCCGCCCGCAGCGACTGAAACGATACCGTCAGGAAGGCGATCCCGACGGCCAGCCCGCCGATGGCCGCAAACAGCCACCATTCGAGCGGAACGCGGTAGGCAAATCCTTCCAGCCAGCGATTCATGACGAAGGCAGCCACGGGCGAAGCCAGGAGCAGGGCCAGCAGAACCAGTATCAGAAACTCTTTCGTCAGCAGGGCGACGATGCTTTCGACCGAGGCCCCCAGCACCTTACGGATACCGATTTCCTTCGTCCGCTGCCGGGCGGCCAGATGCGCCAGCCCGAACAGACCCAGGCCGCTGATGAGCACCGCCAGCCCGGCGGCATACCCGATGATTTGCTGCCAGCGCCGTTCGAGGGCGTAGTCCCCGGCGTTCTGTTCGTCCAGAAAACGGTACTCGAACACCGCGTTGGGCAGGGCCGCCTTAAAAGCCTTTTCCCAGACCGCCAGAGCCTCCTTTCGCCGATTCTTATCGATTTTCAGCCAGATACCGCCCGACTGGTCCGGCCGCATGAACAGGGCCATCGGCCGAATACGCTCCCGCAGGGACCGGGCATGAAAATCCTGCACGACGCCGATGATCCTCAGCGGTTTGCCGCCATAGTTGGAGTGGAGATGAACCAGGGCACCGAGCGGCTTTCTCAGCCCGGCGGCTTTCACGAAGGCTTCATTGACCACAACGGCCTCCGTCGCATCGGAGAGAAAAGCCGTCGAAAAGGCGCGTCCGGCCTTTAGTGGGATTTCCAGCGCCGGGATAAACTGCTCATCGACATACTGATAGCCGCTGAGAAGCGTCCGCCCGCCGACCCGGGTTTCGTTTTCTCCGCCGATCTCCCCGCCGAACGAAAGGTGGCGGATGGAAGGCTCACCGGCCAGCCGGTTCCGCAGGAACGACTGGATGGGTTTCAGGTCGCGGCTGCCGGGAATATGGGCGCGAAGGATCTCATACGGATTATAGCCGAGGTCTTTCGTCCGGACGAACTCCATCTGCCGGTAATACACCAGGGTGGCGGTGAGCAGAAAAATCGTCAGCGAGAACTGAACTACCACCAGCGCCCGTCCGAATCGACTCCGAATCGCTCCCTTCTGCCGATTATAAAGCACCTCCACCGGCCGAAATCCCGACAGCACCAAGGCCGGATACAACCCGGCCAGCAGCGTGATGGACACGAGTAATCCGGGAAGGTAAATCAGAAGGCGGCCGTCGAAAACGGCCGAAAATTCAATGGCTTTCCCGGCCAGTCGGTTGAAAACCGGCAGAGCCGTCCCGGCGATGGCCAGCGCCAGCGCGAAAGCCGCCAGACACTGGACGGCCGACTCGATCAGAAACTGCCCGACGATCCGGCTCCGGCGACCGCCGTTGATCTTCCGGATGCCGACCTCCTTCGCCCGATTCAGCGAACCGGCGAGGCTGAGGTTGATGAAATTGATGGAGGCCATCAGCAGGATGAAGGCCGCGATTCCCAGAAAAAGGTAGGAGAAAACCGGGCTGCTCCCGTCGACGATCCCCCCTTCCCGGTTGCCCTGCCGGCGTTCGAGCGGATTCAGATGGATGTCGGTCATGGCCTGAAGGCCGTAGCTGATCTTTGGGTCGAAACCGCCGTTCCGGCGGCTCTCGGCCCGCTGTTCCCGCGCCCGAACGGCATAGATGCGGTTGAATTTCCGGATCACGGCCGGGAGGTCGGCCTGCGGGTGCAGCACGACGAAGGTGCCGAGGTAGGCATTCAGCCAGTTGGTATCGTCGAACGACGCCTGCATGAACCGGAACGGAAACAGAACATCGAACTGGATGGAAGAATGGCGGGGCGGGTCCTGCACGACGCCCGTGATCACGGAAGCCCCAAGCCGGTTACCCGAAGGGCCGTCTTCGAGCAGCGTCCGGCCGAGCACGTCGGTGCTGCCGAAAAACTTCCGTGCCGTGGATTCGGTAATCACTACATTGCCAGGCCGCTGTAAAGCCGTTTTCGGATCGCCGGTTAAGAGCCTGAAAGAGAATATATTGAAGAAAGTCGAGTCGACAAACAGCAGCCGGAGATTGAACGCCCGGTGGTTGGTAGCGGAAAGATTCCCGAAAATATCGCCCCCCATCACCCGGGCGTAATCGACCACTTCGGGCACCGCGGCCTTGAAAGCCGGCCCCTGCACCTGCCCCGTGCCGCCGTAGGTTCCGACGGCTTGTCCGCGTCCTTCGATCAGGGTGGTCGTGATGCGGTAAAGGTGCGGGTTCTTCCGGTGAAAGCGGTCGTAGCTGCCCTCGTCCCGGACATACAGCAGCGCCAGCAGCATTCCTGAAATCCCGACCGCCAGCCCGGCGATGTTCATGGCCGTGTAAAGCCACTTTCGCCGGAGGTGGCGAAAGGTGATTCTCAGTTCATTGCGGAGCATAGGTGGTCGATTAACCGGGGAGCTCCACCTCCAGCCGGTACCCGACGCCGTGGACGGCGGCCAGACGCAGGGTCGGATCATGGCGGAGCAGTTTGCGAAGCCGCGATACGAATACGTCCAGGCTGCGGCCCACCACAATGCCCTCGTCTTCCCAGACCGACTGGAGGATAAAGTCCCGTTCGAGGAGTTGATTGGTATGTTCCGCAAAGAGCCGCAGCAGTTTCGCTTCGCGGTACGTCAGGGCCTGCCGGGTTGTTCCCGAAAACAATATCTGGTTGACCGGGTCGAAGCGGGAGTTACCCAGCCGCAGCAGATCAGGCGTATCGACGCCCGACGTATCGACGCCCGACGTATCGACGCCCGGCACCGAAGTTCCGGGTACATCGGTGTTCGCTTCTGCCGTCGGCCGGTCGGCGCGGGGCCAGACCGTAAAGACCAGACCCGCCAGCAGCCCACCCAGGGCCACGATCATCCAGCCGTTGACGGAAGCCGAAGCAGTTTCGCCCGGCGAAAACCGCACCTGGAAGGTATAGCACCCGGGCGTCCGGCTGCGATCCCGGCAGGGGATTCCGGCCGGATCGGCCAGGTCCCGGGCGCTGTACCCCAACAGAAGTTCCCCCTTCGCACAGTCGAAAACCGCCACGTCATAGGCGACTTTAACACCATACCGGCGGAAAGACGCATCGAGCAGGGCGGGCAGCCGGCTGTAATCGAAGGCACGGTCCATCCGCAGCCGGAACGTCCGGTCGTCGTCCTGCTGCACGGGAGCGATTCGACTGGTCGAATCGCCGACTGAGATCAGCAGGGCATGGCCGGTCCGGCGGAGGGCGAGGTTAACGCTTTCGCTAAACAGCCGCGAATCGTTCCGGACCGGAGCGGCCGACGGCCGGACGAAAGCAGCCGCCAGCAGGGCGGCCACCACGACCAGGGCCGAGGCCGTCAGAGCGGTAATTTTTTTGAGGATATTCATCAGCAACCGGGACCGGGGTCCAGATAGAAATTAAAATAAAACCAGAAATTCTTCACCCGCAGCACCCGCTTCGCCGGCTGATCTTCGGGCCGAACGGGCTCGATGACCAGTTCATCGCCGATGCGGGCGTTGGCGAGTATCTCGGCAATCTCGATCTGCACCCAGCCGCGATTGAAGTCGGGACGGGCATTCCGGATCATGGTGCCGTCCCGGCGCAGATACGCCCGGAAAGGAACCCGAACCGCCTGCGGCCGGGAGGGATCGCCTTCGACGACCTCCAGCTTTCCGCGAGTATACATGGAAAGCGTCTGGGCTTTCAGGGTGAGGCCGTTCAGCAGCAACGGATTGCTGACAAAGGTCCGGCCGGCTTTTTCATGCGCCGAGAGGGGCAGCACCAGGCTCCCCAGAAGCAGAAATACTGCGATTTGCTTTTTCATGGTACAGGCGAGATTAACTGACGGTTTCAAAGGTAAGCTTTCCTGGAAATCCGCCCGTCAACGGCCTGTAAAACGTTGTAAAGGAAATGTAAAACCTGCTTTTTCAGGACTTTATTCACTTCGAAGGCTTTTGACCGGGTTCATCAGGGCGGCTTTGACACTCTGAAAACTGACGGTCAGGAAGGCGATCAGAATTGCGGTAGTCCCGGCGAGGGCGAAGACCCACCACGGAATGTCTTCATGGTATTCGAAATTCTGAAGCCAGCGGTTCATGACCCACCAGGCCACCGGCGAAGCAATCCCGATGGCGATCAGCACCAGCCGCAGAAAATCCTTCGACAGCAGCCCCACGATGCTGGTCACCGACGCGCCCAGCACCTTCCGCACGCCGATTTCCTTCGTGCGCTGCTCCGCCGTAAAAGCCGCCAGCCCGAACAGGCCCAGACACGCGATGAAGATCGCCAGCACGGCGAAGTAGTTCGCCAGCGACCCGACCACCTGCTCGCTCCGGTACATCTTCTGGTACTCCTGATCGGCAAAAGAGTAGGTAAACGGAAACTCGGGATTCAGCTGACGACACAGCTTTTCGAGGCTGGCCAGCGCCTGCCGGGTCTGGCCGGGCTGTGTCCGGACGAGCAGGTTACCGTAACCGTCCTGTTCGCCCAGCCGGATGATCAGCGGCTGGATCGGTTCGTGGAGCGACTGGAAATGGAAATCCTGCACCACCCCGATGATTTTCCCTTTTCGACCCCAGAAGGTCAGCGGTTTTTCGACGGGATTTTTATAACCGATCCGGCGGGCCGCCTGCTCGTTGATGATGTACCCGACCGAGTCGGTGGCAAAGGCACGCGAGAAATCCCGGCCGGCCAGCATCTTGAGTTTCAGGACCTCCGCCATGTCGTAACCGGCCGGCACCTGCGAAAACTCGATGCTGACGTTGGGGTCCTTGCCCTCCCAGTCGACCCCGCCGGTGCTGCTGCCGATGTCGGTCGGCTGGCTGCCCATCCGGGTGACCGCCTGGATGCCCGGACTTCGCTGCAGTTCCTGCTTCAGCGTCGCATATTTGGGCAATAGCTGTCCCTCCAGCGGCACATAAATCAGGTTCTCCCGTTCGAGGCCCAGGTTTTTGGTCTGAATGTAGTTCACCTGCCGGTAGACCACGACGGTGCCGATGATGAGCAGCATCGAGATCACAAACTGCACGACCACCAGCCCCTGCCGGAACAGGGCGGCTCCCGGACGGAATTTCAACGTCCCTTTCAGCACCTTCACGGGCCGCAGCGACGACAGGAACAAAGCCGGGTAGCTGCCCGAGAAGAGGCCCGTCAGGAGTACCACGCCCCCCAGCGCCAGCAGGAAGTCCGGCTCCGCGAACGGCATGGCGATCTTTTTGTCGGTGAGCTGGTTGAAGGCCGGCAGCAGCAGCCAGATGATGACCAGCGCCACCATCACGGCCATCACGGCCAGCAGAACCGCTTCGCCGATAAACTGGCCGATCAGCCCGGCCCGTTCGGCGCCGACGACCTTGCGGATGCCGACCTCCTTGGCGCGTTTGGCCGAGCGGGCCGTCGCCAGGTTCATGAAGTTGATGCAGGCGATGATCAGGATAAAGACGGCCACCACGCTGAACAGCCGCACGTATTCGATCCGTCCGCCGGTGATTTCGCCGTTCTCGGTTTCTGAGTGCAGGTAGGACTCTCCGAACGGCTGTACGAACAGTTCGATGTCGAACCGGGATAGCTTTTTGGGATCGATGCCCTTGTTGTAAGTCCGAAGAAAGTGGCGGATCTTTTGCTGGAAGGCCGCCACGTCGGCGTCGGGCCGCAGCATGAGGTACGCCCGCGGGCCGTTGTTGCCCCAGTCTCTGGCCCAGGGGTTACGCTTCAGGAAGTCCTCCCAGGGCAGCAGAAAATCGTATTTCTCGGAAGAGTTATCGGGAATATTCTCAAAAACGCCCGTCACCTGATAACTGTCTTTCGCGTCGATCCGGATGGACTTGCCGACGGCGGCTTTGGGGCTGCCGAAGTAGTTCTCGGCCAGTTTCCGCGAAATGGTGACACTCGTCGGACTCTTCAGGGCCGCTTCCGGCGAACCCGCCACGAGGGGAACGCTGAACATCCGGAACCAGTCGACGCCGGCCCAGCGGCCCTTCTCCTTATTGGCCTTATTGCCCACCTCGAACGTCAGATCCTCGTCCCAGCTGTAGCCGGCCGCGTAGACGATCTCGGGAAACTTCTTCGGCATTTCGAGGGCGATCAGCCCGGGTGTGGCCGGGAAGGCGATGCGCTTCCCGTCATAGAGCTGGCGTTCCATGATCCGGTAGAGCTGCGGGCCGTTGGCATGGTACTGATCCACACTCAGCTCATCGCGCACCCAGAGGAAGATGAACAGGCTACAGGCCAGGCCCAGCGCCAGACCCAGAATGTTGATGGCCGAAAACGTCTTGTTTCGCCAGAAGTTGCGAAGGGAGACAAGGAGGTAGTTGCGGATCATAGGGTCCGGGGTGATCGTTAAGGTTGAAGGTTTAAAAACACCACCCCCCTGCCCCCCCTCCTTACCAAGGAGGGGGAGGGCGCTGCCGGTTTCCAATAACTGCGAAGCCACCCCCTCCTTAGCAAGGAGGAGTCGGACCGGCGCTCCGGCCGGGGGGTGGTTTCAGACTTCGGCCAGCATCAGCTTTCGCTGGAGGGCCAGGTCCTCGCGCTTCACGAAGGTGATCGGCACGAACTGATCGGTGGGTGAGCCGATGTAATACAGCGTCCAGTCCTGATCGTAATGCGCCAGCATCTGCTGAATGCATTCCACCCGGTTGATATTCGGGAGGTTGCAGTCTTCCCAGTAGAACAGCTCGACGCGGTAGTGCAGGGCCTGTTTCTTGCCGTTGATGGTCACTTCGATCTCGATTTCCTGCTTACCGGGCAGGGTCGGAATAGGAATGGCGATATGTGCTGACATAGTGGTATGAGATTGGTATTGAACAGGTTAAAAAATTCATTCGGAACGTAAGGATTTCACCGGATTCATCAGAGCCGCCTTGACGCTCTGGAAACTGACGGTCAGCAGCGCAATCAATACCGCCATCAGCCCTGCGGTCAGGAACGCCCACAGCGGCACGTCGATGCGATAGGCGAAGTCTTCCAGCCACTGCTTCATGGCCCACCAGGCAATCGGCGAGGCAATCCCGATGGCGATCAGCACCAGCCGCAGAAAATCCTTTGACAGCAGCCCCACGATGCTGAACACCGACGCGCCCAGCACCTTCCGCACGCCGATCTCCTTCGTCCGCTGCTCGGCGGTGAACATCGCCAGCCCGAACAGACCCAGACACGCGATGAAGATCGCCAGCACGGCGAAGTAGTTCGCCAGCTGACCGATCAGCGTTTCGCTCTTGTACTGCTGCTCGAACGTTTCGTCGGCAAACTTGTAGCTGAACGGATACGCCGGATTGTATTTGGCGGCCAGTTTCCGCAGACTCGCCACGGCCTGCTCGGTCTGACCGGGCTGAGTCCGGACAAGCACGTTGCCGTATACGCCCTTATCCATCCGCAGAATCAGCGGTTCGATGGCGACCCGCAGCGAGTTGATATGGAAGTTCTTCACCAGCCCGATGATCTTGCCCTTGCGGCCCCAGAACGTCAGGTCCTGCCCGACCGGGTTTTTCATGCCCATGCGCCGGGCGGCTTCCTCGTTGAGGATGTAGTTGGTGCTGTCCACGACCCGGTCGCGGGAGAAATCCCGGCCGTCGATGAGCTGAATATTCATCGTTTTGAGGAAGTCGTAAGTAACCGGCATCTGGGTGAACAGCGTCTTGTCGTCGGGGTCTTTGCCCTTCCATTGCACCCCGACGGTCGAATTGCCGATCTCCATCGGGTTGGAACCGGAAGCCGAAACCGTCTGAACTCCCGGCGATTGCTGAAGTTCCTGGCGGAAGATGTCGTAGTTTTTAGGCAGGTCGCCCTCCAGCGGCACGAAGATGAGGTTCTCCCGGTTCAGGCCGAGGTTTTTGTTACGGATAAACCGCACCTGCTCCCCGGCGATCAGCGTGCCGATGATCAGCAGCAGCGACAGCATGAACTGGAACACCACCAGCCCCTGCCGGATGAACACGGCCCCGGCTTTGAACCGCAGGGTGCCCTTCAGGACCTTCACGGGCTGGAGCGACGACAGGAACAAAGCCGGGTAGCTGCCCGAAAGGATGCCGGTCACGAGCGTCAGCCCCAGCAGCGTGAGCCAGAAGGACGGGTTGTCAAACTGAACCGTCATCTTCTTGTCGGTCAGCTGGTTAAAGATCGGCAGCAGCAGCTTTACGACCACCAGGGCCAGCATCAGCGCCAGCAGGGCCGTCAGCACCGCTTCGCCGATGAACTGGCCGATCAGGTAACCTTTCTCCGCCCCGACGACCTTGCGGATGCCGACTTCCTTGGCGCGTTTGGCCGAACGGGCCGTGGCCAGATTCATGAAGTTGATGCAGGCGATGATCAGGATAAAGACGGCCACCACGCTGAACAGCCGCACGTATTCGATCCGCCCGCCGTCAGGTTTGCCGTTGGTGAACTTCGAATACAGGTAGCCGTCCCGGTAGGGATACAGGAAGGTGGTGATGGTCGTCACCTTCTTGTCATGCTTCCGGACGAAGTTCAGAATGCGTTCGTTGGCCTTCTCCACGCTGGCGTTGGGCCGTAGCAGGGCGAAGGTCCGGATGCCGTTGTTGTCCCAGTGTTTGAGCCACTCGTTTTCCTTCTCGAACGGCTCTACCGGCATGACAAACTCAAACTTCAGCGAGGAGGTTTCGGGGATGTCCTTCACTACGCCGGTCACCTGGCGGTCTTCCTTGTTGTCGACGCGGATCATGCGCCCGAGCACATTCCGGCTGCCGAACAGCCTCATCGCCACTTTCTCCGAGATTACGATGGAGGTCGGCCCGACGAGCGCCGTCCCGGGGTTGCCCTGCACGAGCGGGAAGCTGAACATCCGAAACAGATCGGGTCCGGCAAACCGGCCCTCTTCCTTGTAGGCCTTTTCGCCTACGGTCAGCAGGTGTTCCTCTTCCCAGGTAATCTTCACGGCACGCTCCACTTCCGGCACCTCGGCCACCAGCGCGGGGGCCAGCGGGCCGGGCGTCGCCGGGGTAGTGCTGATCTCATTGCCGGTCCACTGCTGGTTTTCCAGCACCTGATACAGCCGGTCGCCGTTGGCGTGAAACCGGTCGATGCTCCGTTCGTCCTGCACCCACAGCAGGATCAGCAGGCTACACGACATCCCCAGCGCCAGCCCCAGGATATTGATCAGCGAGAATGCCCGGTTTTTAACCAAATTCCGCCAGGCGATTTTAAGGTAGTTGCGAATCATCTATTTGTTGTTTTTTTATGTGTTCAGTTTTTTGGGCGGTTAATGGCGGCCGGCTTTTACCGCCACCCCCTACAGGAGCTTAGCTCCGCTTGCCTGGCTCCGCCGGATTCAACTCCCCCTTTAGGCCGGGCCGTCGGTGCGGGGCCGGGGTGAACCACCCCCGGCCCCGCCTTACCAAGGAGGGGAGCGCTCCGCCATGTTCGGCCATCTGCGAAGCCACCCCCTCCTTTTGAAGGAGGGGGCCGGGGGGTGGTCTCACTCCGACCTCAGACTTTTCACCGGGTTCATCAAAGCCGCCTTGATGCTTTGGAAACTGATGGTCAGCAGGGCGATCAGCAGCGACAGCAGACCGGCGGCCACGAAGATGCCCAGGCCGATGGACGTGCGGTAGGCGAACTCCGACAGCCAGTCGTTCATCAGCCAGGCCGCCAGCGGAGCGGCCAACACGATGGCGACCAGCACCAGTCCCAGAAAATCTTTGGTCAGCAGAAAAACGATGGTCGACACGTCCGCGCCGAGCACCTTGCGGATGCCGATTTCGCGGGTCCGCCGGGCCACCGTGAACGAGATCAGCCCCAGCAGCCCCAGCGATGCGATGAAGATCGCCAGCCCGGCAAACAGGCCGAACACCTGCCCGAACTGCTGCTCCGACCGGTATTGCTCATTGAAATACGCGTCCAGGAAAAAGTATTCGAACGGATTTCCCGAAAAGGCCCTCTCGAATTCCCGCCCGACGGCCTCGATCGTGCCGGGCAGGTTCGCCGTTTTCACCTTCAGGGAGTAATAGTGCAGGTCTTCGAACGACCTCGCGTTGCGGTACAGCGAGATAAAGATCATCGGGTCTTTCGCCAGTTTGAGTCCCTGCTGGTGAAAGTCCTTCACCACCCCGATCACGTGCGCCGTGTCGCCCGAGATGATTTCCCGGTTCAGCGCTTCGGCGGGGGAACGGAAGCCGAAGGTCTTCACAGCCGTCTCGTTCAGCAGCACCGCCGTCGAGTCGGTCCCGAAGGTGCGGTCGAAATTGCGCCCGGCCACCAGCCCGATTTTATAATTATCCAGAAAATCATGGTCGATGGCGGTAATGAACATCGTGTTGGTCCCGCCGTCGGTCCGGTCTTTTCGCCGGAAGCTGCTCGTCCAGAGGATTTCCGTTCCCGGCACGTAAGCCGAACCCGTGACGCCGGTCGCCAGATTTTCCCGCTGAAGGGTCTGTCTGAACGTCTCCGAGCGGGTCCGGAACGAAGCATCGATCACCCGGGGCGCCCGCACCACCAGCGTCTGCTCCTTGTCGAAGCCCAGCGATTGTTCCTGCATGAACCGGAGCTGTTTGTAGACCGTCAGCGTGCCGATAATCAGCATCACCGAGGCCGCAAACTGCACCACGATCAGGCCCTGCCGCAGCAGAACGCCCCGCGCCGTCTGCGCAAACCGCCCCTTCAGTACCGCAATCGGTTCGTAATCCGACAGCACGAAGGCCGGATACAGGCTCGACAGCAGCGTGCCGAAGAAAAATACCAGCATACCGTTGACCCACAATTGGTTTTCAAATAACTGCCCAAACGTCAGGGGCTTACCCGTCAGCTCGTTGAAAACCGGGAGCAGCCCGGCTACCAGCCCGACGCCCACCGCCAGCGCCAGCAGGTTCAGCAGCAGCGACTCGAAGATAAACTGCCGGATCAGGCTGGCGCGCATCGCCCCGACCACCTTCCGCACGCCCACCTCCTTGGCCCGGTCGAGGGCGCGGGAGGTGGAGAGGTTGATGTAGTTGATCCAGGCGATGATCAGGATGGCGAAGGCCACCCAGACCAGAAACTGCACCGTCCTGCCGTTGCCGTTCACCTCGGCCTCCTGGTTCAGGTGCGATTCGAGGTGGATGGAGCGAAGGGGTTGCAGCAGCGCAATGGCCCGGTTGCCTGACCGGCGGTACCAGTCGCCGTTGTACTTCATAAACATATCCGGCAGCCTGGCCTCCAGCTTCTGCGGGTCGGCGCCGGGGCGCAGCTTCACGTAGGAGAAGAAGTCGTACCAGCCCCAGCTCGTCCGGGCCTGCGGCTCGGTGCGGTAACTGAACAGCAGGTCGATTTCGAGGTGCGAATTTTTCGGGTAATCCTTAAAAACGCCCGTCACCAGATAGGAACTCGTGTCCAGCTTCACCATCCGGTTCAGCGGGTCCTGCCCGCCGAAATACTTCCGGGCCGTGGATTCCGACAGAACCACCTTCTTCGTCCCGACAAGCGCCGTTTTCGGGTCGCCCTTCAGCAGACCGATCTGAAAGAAAGTCAGCGCGTTGGAGTCGGCGAAGAAATAGTTCGTCTCGCGGAAGAACCGGTCGCCGAAGCTGACCACCCCGCTGTTGGCGTCATATAGCCGGCAGTAGTCCTCGACCTCCGGGTAATCCTTCTTCATCGTCGGAACGATGGCCGGGTACGAGGTCGCCGACCGCCAGGCCAGCTTGCCGTCCTGGTAGTTGTCAAGCTCGATCCGGTAGATGCGTTCGGCGTCCGGGTGGAAGTCGTCGTAACTCTTCTCGAAAGTAACATACAGCCCGATGACCATGCAGGCGGCCATGCCCACCGACAACCCCAGCAGGTTGATCAGCGAGAAGAACGGCTGGTTGCGGAAGTTCCGCCAGGCGATTTTCAGGTAGTTCCGGAACATGATACACAGGGTTTATTCGCTTCTGAGGCTTTTGACCGGGTTCATCAGGGCGGCTTTGATGCTCTGGAAGCTCACCGTCAGCAGGGCGACCACGATGGCCAGCCCCCCGGCCAGAGCGAACATCCACCAGGCGATGTCGATGCGGTAGGTGAAGTCCTGAAGCCACTGGTTCATGGCCCACCACGCGATCGGTGAGGCAATGAGCAGCGCCACCCCCACCAGAATCACGAAGTCTTTCGACAACAGCCCGACGATGCTGCTTACGCTGGCCCCCAGCACCTTACGGATACCGATCTCCTTCGTCTTCTGCTGCGTCACGAGCGCCACCAGCCCATACAGGCCGAGGCAGGAGATCAGGGCCGCCAGCCCGGCGAAATAGCCGATCAGCCGGCTCAGCCGCTGTTCGCGCTCGTAAAGCCGAGCGATGGTCTCATCCAGAAACTGGTAGGAGAATCCTTTCTCCGGAAAAAACCGGTTCCACTCCTGCTCGATGAATTTAAGCGTGGCCTCCCGGTTCTGCGACTGGATTTTGATCGAGAACAGCCGCAGCGTCGGCAGGTCGATGCTCATCATCATACCTTCGATGGGATTGTGCAGCGAGCGGTTATGAAAATCCTTCAGTACGCCGATGATCTTGCCCTCCTTGCCCTCCAGGTTGACGGTTTTGCCGACGGCTTCCCCCGGCGTCTTCCAGCCGAACTGCTTCGCGCCGGTTTCATTGATCAGGAATGCCGAGGTCCGGTCGGTCGGGTAGGACTCCGAGAAATTCCGTCCGGCGACGAACTTGAGTCCGTAGGTATCGGCCACGTTATAATCGACGCCCATCGAACTGATGAACAGGTTTTCTTCGGGCTTATGCCCTTCCGGCACCACGTTCCGGCGCACACTGCCGTCGCCCATCTGCTGGGTGGTCAGCGTCACCTGCTTCACGCCCGGATTGCGGAGCAGGATTTCGCGGAACGTCCGCAGCCGCAGGTAGGTGCTGTCGGTGCGGTTGGCGAAGATGTTGGTAATCCGCTCGTTGCGCGTATTGGCCGTAATGATGAAATCCTTCTCGAAACCCAGCGGCCGGTTCTGCATGTAGTTGAGCTGCCGGTAGGCCACCAGTGCCCCGATGATCAGGGCGATGGACGCGACAAACTGGGCGCCGAGCAGTACCTGCCGCACCGCACCGCCCTTCGCCTTACCGCTGACGAAGCTGCCTTTTAGCGTCGTGATCGGCTGGAAACGGGCCACGAAGAAGGCCGGGTAGAAACCCGACAGCAGGCCGGTAAACAGCGCGATCCCGACGAAGAACCCGATCAGGGGCGCATCCGACAGAAAATACCGCATCGTCAGTTCCTTGCCCGTCAGGTTGTTCAGCACCGGCAGCAGCACCGCGATCAGCACGAAGGAAAACGCGAGCGCGATGACGCTCAGGAGCAGCGACTCCCCCAGGAACTGCGCGATCAGCTGCGCCTTCTCGCTGCCGAGCACCTTCCGGATACCGACCTCTTTGGCCCGTTTCAGCGAGCGGGCCGTGGAGAGGTTCACGAAGTTGATGCAGGCGATCAGCAGCGTCATCCCCGCAATGCCGAGAAACACGTAGAGGTAGGTCAGACTGCCGGCCGGCTCGGGGCCGCCCTGCGCCCGGGAGCGCAGGTGGAAGTCGCTCAGGGGTTCGAGTTTGTACTCGATGTCTTTGGAAAGCTGTTTATCGACGTGGGTCAGCAGAAACTTCGGAAACCGCGCATTCACCGTTTCGGGCGACGCGCCGGGCCGCAGCAGCACGTAGGTATAGCCGTGGGAGATGATCCAGTTCTGCGGCAGGTTCTGCCGGGCGGTTTCGGTTTCCGTCGCGAACATGGTTTCGTAGTTCGACAGCAGATCGATGCGGATGTGGGAGTTGTCCGGGAAGGCTTCGAAGACGCCCGTCACCCGCAGCGGATGCCGGCCCTCGTAGAGCAGCGTTTTGCCGACGGGGTTCTCCTTCCCGAAATACTTGGCCGCCATTTCCTCCGTAATGATGACCGTGAAGCGGTCTTTCAGGGCCGTGGCGGGGTTGCCCTGCCGGAACCGGAAGCTGAAGATGTCCAGGAGGGCCGGGTCGCCGAAGAAAAACCGGTCCTCGTCGAACTTGACGGGCTGCCCCTGAGGCCGGCCGGCCGGCTCGACCGTCGCGCTGCTCCGAAACACCCGGGCCGACTTCTCGATCTCCGAAAAATTTCCGGCCAGCAGCGGAGAGGCCGGGGGCGGAGTCAGCGCCAGGGGATCTTCCAGACCGGCGAATTTGGGCAGATACGTCACCCGGTAGATCCGGTCGAACTTCTCCTGAAACCGGTCGTAACTCAGTTCGTGCCGGACGAACAGCAGAATCAGGAAGCAGCACGTCAGACCGATGGTCAGCCCGAAGACGTTGATCAGGGAAAACAGCTTGTGCCGAAGCAGGTTCCGGTACGCGACGGTGAAATAATTCCTGAACATTCGGATAGGATAGGTTAGGTTTGGAAAAGTTATTCGCTTCGCAGGCTTTTGACCGGGTTCATCAGGGCCGCCCGGATGGCCTGAAAGCTCACCGTCAGCAGGGTAATGACCGTGGCGCCGATGCCCGACAGGACGAAGATCCACCACGAAATGTCGGTCCGGTATTCATACTGTTTGAGCCAGTCGCTGAGGAAATACCAGGCCAGCGGGGCCGCGATCAGGAACGACAGCAGCACCAGCCGCACAAAGTCTTTGGAGAGCAGCCCCCACAAACTGAACACGCTGGCCCCCAGCACTTTCCGCACCCCGATCTCTTTCACGCGCTGCTCGGCCACGAACGACGCCAGCCCGAACAGACCCAGACAGCTGATGAAGATCGCCAGCACGGCGAAGATCCGGGACAGCTTCCCGATGCGTTCCTCGGCCCGGAACTTGGCGTCGTATTCCTGATCGGCGAACTGAAAGTCGAACAGGCTGTCCGGGTCGTGTTTCCGGAAGACCGCTTCCACTTTTTTCAGCGCATCCTCCACCGGGACGTTCGGCCGCAGCTTGATGTTGATGAAATTGGCCCAGTCGTAGCGCATCATGAAAATGGTCGGTTTGACCGGCGTGTAGGGCGACTCCATAACCATGTTCTTCACTACTCCGACCACCTTCATGGGCTTCTCGTTATACCGGATGGTTTTTCCGACGATGTTCTTCAGACCCGTCAGGGCCACGGCCGCTTCGTTCAGGATGAAGGCCGAGGTGTCGGTGGAAAAATCGCGCGAGAAGTCGCGGCCTTCCAGGATCTTCCAGCCGATGGTTTTACCGAAGTCGTGCGTGCAGGCGATGGTGCCGAACAGCGGAATTGCCTGAGGGTCTTTGCCTTCCCATTCAAAACCGATCTGGTTGGACCAGACGCCGGTCGTCGGGCTGGACGATTCGCTCATTTCCTCCACTACGCTGGTTTTCAACAGGTCGTCGCGCAGGAGTTCGTATTTGTTCTGTCCGTAGAGGTTGCCGCTCAGCGACACCTGAAGCAGCCCCTCGCGGTTGTAGCCGACGGGGCGGTTTTTGGCGTGCTGGATCTGCCGGAACACGATGATGGTGCCGATAATGAGCGTGATGGACACCGTAAACTGCACCACCACGAGCACCTTGCGGGGCAAGGCGGCAAACCGGCCGAGCCGGAAGGTACCTTTCAGCACCGCCAGCGGATTGAACGACGACAGGTACAGAGCCGGGTAGCTGCCCGACACCAGCCCGGTGAGCAGGGTGAACCCGATCGCGGCCGCCCAGAAAACCGGCGATCCGTACGGAATGCTGACCTGCTTGCCCGACAGTTCGTTGAAGGGCGTCAGCGAAAGCTGCACGATGAGGATCGCCAGGAACAGGGCGAAGAAGACCACGAGCATCGACTCGCTCAGGAACTGCGTCACCAGCTGTTCCCGCTGCGACCCGACGGCTTTGCGGATGCCCACCTCCTTGGCCCGTTTTTCGGAACGGGCGGTGCTGAGGTTCATGAAGTTGATGCAGGCCAGCAGCAGCACGAACACCCCGATGATACCGAACAGCCACACGAACTGGATGGCTCCACCAACGTTTTTACCGTCCTTGAAGTCCGAATACAGGTGCCACTTCGCCATCGGATGCAGGAAGTACTCCGGATTCTCCTGCTTGGAAGTATGCGATTTCTCGACGTCCCGGATTTTAGCCGAAACCTTTTCAAAATCGGCCTGATCGCCGATCTGAGCGTAAGCCTGGAACGAGTGGTTGCTCCACTGCTGCTGCGACTCCTTCACCCAGCCCTGATCGATCAGATACGAGCTCCAGGGAATGAAGAAATTGACCTCGTGAAAATCCGAGTTGAAGGGCAGGTCGGCGAAGACGCCCGTTACCTTCAGGTCGGTTTTGGTATCGATTTTGAGGATTTTGTTCAGCGGGTCCTGCTCCCCGAACAGGGTCTTCGCCAGCGATTCCGACAGCACGATGGAACGCGTCTCCTTCAGGGCGGTGGCGTAGTCGCCCCGGACCATGTCCAGCGCGAGCATCCGGGGCAGTTCCGGCTCGGCAAACATGCCCTGCTTGTTGATCTTTTTGTCGCCGTTGGTCAGCAGATGCCCGAAATTCCAGGAAGCCATGGAAATAGCCTTGAAGTCCGCTCCATACTTGGTTTTCATCTCCGTAATGGACGGAATGGAAACCGCCCGGCCGCTGCCGGTGCTGCCGTTGAAGGTCTGGTTGATGTAGATCTGGGCCAGCCGGTCATAATTCCGGTGAAACTTGTTGTAGGACAGCTCGTCGTAGATCCAGAGACCGATGAGCATGGCAATGGACATCCCGACGGCCAGACCGAGAATGTTGATGGCGGAATACCCCTTGTTTTTGGCAAGGTTCCGAAAGGCGATTTTGATGTAGTTACGCAGCATATATGTGATTACCTATTCGTTTTTAAGACTTTTCACGGGGTTCATCAAAGCCGCCCGAACGCTCTGGATGCCGACCGTCGCCAGGGCAATGCCGACCGCAGCCAGCCCCGCCCCCGCAAACATCCACCCCTCCACCTCGATCCGGTAGGTGAAATGCTCCAGCCAGCGGTGCATTCCGTACCAGGCCACCGGCGTTCCGAGAGCGATGGCGACCAGCACCAGTTTCAGAAAATCCTTCGACAGCAGGGCCACGATACCGGCCACCGACGCGCCCAGCACCTTGCGCACGCCGATTTCCTTGGTGCGTCGGGCGGCCGCAAACGTGATCAGGCCGAACAGGCCGAGGCAGGAAATAAAGATCGAAATGGCCGCAAACACCCGGAACGCATCGAATACGAGCTGCTCGATCAGGTAGTTACGGGCCAGGGAATCGTCCAGAAAGGTATACTGGAACACATCCTCCGGGAAGACCTGCTTCCAGGTCCGGGCGATGGCACCAAGGGTCTGCGGCAGGTTCGCCGACGACGCCAGCTTCAGATGAAGTTCCTCGAAAAAGCCGGTATTCCAGACCATCATCACGCAGGGTTCGATGGGCTTCTGGAGCGACGTATTATGAAAATCCTTCACCACGCCCAGCACCGGGGCCTCGCCCTCGTTGATGACCACGGTTTGCCCGACGGCCGCTTCGGGCCTCAGACCGAGCATCTTCGCCATCGTTTCATTGATGACGAAGCCGTTGAATCGCTGGCCGTCCCGCACGACGTTCGTGCGGGTGAACCAGTGTCCGGCCACCATCCGCAGCCCGAACAGCGACTGGTATCGCAGATCGACCACCTTCATTTCGGCCTGCCGGTTCATGGTCTCCGGTTCGGATTTCAGCCGGAAGTCGGTGCCGTAGTGGTTGTTCGTCGTCGGCGCGCCGGTGGCGAAGCTCACCTCCCGAACGGCGGGGTTTTCCAGCAGCCGTTCCCGGAACACCTCCATTTTACTGATCTGCTGGTTGCGCGGGCCGTTCAGCGTCAGCACGGCCTCTTTCGTAAAACCGAGTTCCTTGTTCCGGAAAAAATCCATCTGCCGCGCCACTACAAGTGTCCCGACCAGCAGGCCATAGGTGATGCAGAACTGGAGTACGATCAGCCCCTGCCGGAGCGAAAACCCTTTCTGCGGACCGTCAAACGCGTTTTTCAGAGCTTTGATCGGCTGAAAGCCCGACAGCACGAAAGCCGGATAACCGCCCGCCAGCAACGCTACCACGCCTACCAGCCCGGCACCGAACCCCCAGAGGCCCGCATCGGGCCGCAGGTCGAGGTCGATCAGGGTAAAGGAGCGGTTCAGCAGCGGCAGCAGGGCGTTGAGCGCCAGCAGAGACACCACCCCGGCGACGGCCGCCATCAGCAGGCTCTCCCCGATAAACTGCATAAAGAGCTGCGCCCGCGTGCTGCCGATCACCTTCCGGATGCCGACTTCCTTCCGGCGCCCGATGGCCTGGGCCACGCTGAGGTTGATGAAGTTGAACGCGCCGATCAGCACCAGAAAAACCGCCAGCACCGCCAGCCCGGCCAACACCGACCGGCTGATCACATACCGCCCCAGGCTGCCGCCGTAGAGCGTGCCGGTGTGGATCTCACGAAGAGGCTGCAGGAAGTAACTGATCCGGCGCTGGTCTTCGGCGTTCTGATACTTTTTCTGAATCCCCTTCAACTGCCCTTCGAAAGCCGCCGGATCCGCGCCTTCCGGCAGGGTAAGGTAGGTGGTTCCCTGGTAGTTGCCCGACCAGTTGGTCACCTGAAACGGATTATTTTTCTCGAAAAACCGGAAGTTGATCAGAATATCGAACAGCAGGTTCGTATTGCGGGGCGGAGTCCGGATCACTCCGGTGACCGTCAGGGGGTCGGAGTTATTCAGGGTCAGGGTTTTCCCGATCAGGCCGGCGAAGTTCCCGCCGGCGCCGGGGAAATACCGCTCGGCCATCTTCCGGGTCAGCACCACGGCGTTGACCGGCCGGAAGGCGGTTTTCGGGTCGCCGGCCAGCCAGAGCCCTTCCGGAAATGCCGCACTGAAGTCGAAGGTGTTCAGATAGTTTTCATCGGCGAACATTACCCGTTTTTCCTCGAACCGGTTCACGTTGCCCCGGCCGTCGGTCGAACTGATGATGCGCATATCGGGGCCGGCGGTCTGCGTGACGCTCACCCCCGGGATTTCCCGACGGATGGCCTGAGCGAGCGGATAAGCCGTCGTGGACCAGTACTGCACCCCGTCGGCCTTGCGGCTGTGTTCGACGACCCTGAAGATGCGGTCGGCGTTCGTATGGAAGCGGTCGAAGCCCAGTTCATACCGGATAAAAAGGACGATGAGCAGACAGCACGTCATGCCCAGCGCCAGCCCCAGCACGTTGATGAAGCCGTACGACCGGTTTTTCCAGAGGTTCCGCAGGCCGATTTTCAGGTAGTTTCCGAGCATAGTTTTATTACGTCCTGACTCTTTTTTCAAACTTTAGTCCCTCACTCGCTCCGCAGCGACTTCACCGGATTCATCAAAGCCGCCCGGATGCTCTGGACGCTCACCGTCGCCAGGGCGATGAGCACGGCCAGCGCCCCGGTGGCGGCAAACATCCACCATTCCAGGTCGATGCGGTAGGGGAAGTCCTTCAGCCAGGCACTCATGAAATACCAGGCCGCCGGGCCGCCGACGACGAGCGCCAGCAAAACGAGTTTGATAAAATCCTTCGAGAGCAGGGTGACGATGCCGGCCACCGACGCGCCCAGCACCTTGCGCACGCCGATCTCCTTCGTCCGCTGCTCGATGGTCAGCAGGGTGACGGCGAACAGGCCCATGCACGACAGCGCCACGGCAATGCCTGCAGCGATGCCGTACATCTTCGAAAGCCGTTCCTCCTGCCGGTACCAGCGGTCGGTGTTTTCGTTCAGGAACGACGCCAGAAATTCGGACCGGGGAGCGATCTGCTTCCACTCCCGTTGGAGCGTTTCCATCACGGACGTCGTTCCCTCGGGCCGCACCCGCACCAGTACATAGGCGATCCCGACCTGCGGGGACATATGCATGGTGATCGGCTCCACCTTGTTATGCAGGGCATACAGGTGAAAGTCGGGAACGACCCCGACGACCTGATAGCCGGCGTTGTTCGGTCCGGCTTTGAAAAACGCCCCGACCGGGTTCTTTTCTCCCATCCGTCGGGCCATGCTTTCGGTAATGATCACGCTGGATACCGAGTCGGCCGCATAATCACGACTGAAATCCCGTCCGGCCAGCAGCCGGATGTTCAGTGTTTTCAGATATTCATAATCGATGCGAAGCCAGTCTGTAACGACCTCCCGGCCTTTGTACGAAAAGGCGGTCATGCTCCGCGAAGAGTTGTTGTCGAGACCGTCGCCGAGGTTGACGGCGGTACCCGTCACGGCCACCACGTTCGGATCACCGGCCAGGCGGCTCCGCAGGCGATTCAGAACGTCCCGCTCCTGAAAATCGCCCACCAACGGAAGGCTGATGACCTGCTCCTCCTCGAACCCGAGCGGCTTATCCCGGAGGTACCGAATCTGCTGCAACACGATGAAGGTGCTGGTAATGAGGGCACAGGCCACCGCAAACTGCGTAACAATCAGGCCGTTACGCAGCAAACCGGGCCGGCCGGGCCGCAGCGTGCCCTTCAGCACCTGCACCGTCGGAAAGCGGGCCATCATCCAGGCCGGATAGCCGCCCGAGACCAGGGTGATCAGCCCGAAGCCGCCCAGAATTGCCGCCAGCGTCACCGGCGACAGGAGCGTTTCCAGTTTCAGCCGGGTGGCAAACAGGGCGTTGAACTCCGGCAGAAGCTGCACCGCCAGCCAGATTCCCAGCAGCAGGGCGAGGGTGCAGGTCAGCAGTGCTTCGCCCCAGAGCTGGGTGAACAGCTGGCTCCGCAGCGCCCCCAGCGACTTTCGCACCCCTACCTCCCTCGCCCGCGTGAACGACCGGGCCAGCGTCAGATTGACAAAATTGATGACCGCAATCAGCAGGATGAACAGCCCGATGCCGAGCAGCGTGTAGACGTACGCCCGGCTTACGCCCATTCCCTGAATCAGTTCGGTGTCGAAATGGACGGCCGTAAGCGGCTGAAGACGCAGGCTCAGCCGGTCGCCGTTTTCATCGGTGAAACTCCCGATCCTTTTCAGATCCCGGATGGTTTCCGAAAAATACCGGCTGGTCAGGCTCCGTACGCGGGCTTCAAACGCTTTCTGCGCAGCGCCCTCCTTCAGCAGGATATACAGGCTATGATTACTAAAATTCCAGTTTCCTTTCAGGTCCGCATAATCCGCCCGGTTCTCGACCCGGATGAAGGCATCGTACGTGACCGATGAACTGGCGGGCGCGTTCGACACGACGGCGCTCACGATGAATTCCTTCCACCCCCCAAAGCCTTTCACCCGCACCGACTTCCCGACCGGGTCTTCCTTCCCGAAGACGTCCCGCGCCAGGTCCTCGCTGATGACGATGTCACTGAGGTTGTTCAGGGCATGGCGGACGTCACCCCGTTTCAGGGGGAAGGAGAAGATCCGCAGCACTTCCGGGTCCGCACAGCGGATGTCCTTCTGAAAGGATTTGCCTTTATACTCCAGAACGCCCGACGACGCAAAATACCGGGTCACGCTTTCGACTTCCGGCAGTTCGGCCTTCAGCGCCGGGCTGAGCGGATACGGCATGCTGCCGACTTTCCACGGGCCGGTATTGCGGTTCTGGACCAGATAAGGACGGTAGATGCGGTCGGCTTTTTCGTGAAACCGGTCGAAGGAAAGGTCGAAGGAGGCCGACAGAAACAGCAGAAGGCTGGTGGCAAACGCCACCGCCATGCCCAACACGTTGATGAGCATGTGCGTCCGGTGTTTCCAGAGCGTTCGAACCGCAATTTTCAGATAGTTACGAAACATGGTTTTATGTCCGGTTAGGTGGTCTCACTCGCTCTTCAACGACTTCACCGGATTCATCAAAGCCGCCTTGATACTCTGGAAGCTGACCGTCAGGAAGGCCACCCCGACCGCCACGACGCCCGCCAGCGCAAACACCCACCACTCGACGTCGATCTTGTAGGCGAAGGCCCGGAGCCACCGGCTCATGGCGTACCAGGCAATGGGCGACGCAATCAGGATCGAGATGACCACCAGCTTCAGGAAATCCTTCGACAGCAGCGCCACGATGCTCGCCACCGACGCGCCCAGCACCTTGCGCACGCCGATTTCCTTCATCCGCTGCTCGGCCGTGAAAGCCGCCAGCCCGAACAGCCCCAGACACGCAATCAGGATCGCCAGGGCCGAGAAGAACAGCACGACCTGCGCCGTCCGCTGCTCGGAACGGTACAGCGTGTTCAGGTACTCGTCCAAGAACGTGTATTCGAAAGCCGACTCGGGCAGATCTTTCCGGAAGGTGGTTTCCAGTTGCCGCATGGTTTCAGGCAGGTTGGCCGTCCGGGTTTTGACCAGCAGGTAAGGCCGCCATTCGGAGTCGTTGTTATGAAAACCGTAGGCCCCGATGGGCGTGTGCATCGACTGGAAGTGGAAATCGTCGACCACTCCCACGATGACGGCGCGGTTGTAGCCGAAAACGCCCTGCGCGATCTTGCCGATGGCCTTCTCCGGCGTATAACCGAGATAATCGACGGCTTTTTTGTTCAGCACCATCTGCACGACGGTGTCCTGCGGATTTTTCACCGCCGGGAGCGAGGTGCCGGC
This sequence comes from Larkinella soli, assembly GCF_003703975.1. Taxonomy (GTDB): domain Bacteria; phylum Bacteroidota; class Bacteroidia; order Cytophagales; family Spirosomataceae; genus Larkinella; species Larkinella soli. Next base: position 318,485 of record NZ_QTJY01000005.1, read on the forward strand.
CAGCAGTTTCAGCCCCAGCACGTCGATGATCTCGCGGTCGGCGCGGTTGGTCGTAATCGCCATGCCGCCGTGCGGATTGGTCGGGTCGGCCTTGCCCGGTTTGGAGATGGAGCGGCCGCTGCCGCCGTTGCCCGGATAGGCCTGCGTCCGGGTCACCTCCACGACGCTGCTCAGGGCGCGGTAGTCATTCACCAGCCCGTCGATGGCTTTGGCGTCGCGGGCGCCGGAGACCGTCACCGCCACCACCTGCGTGGGTTCGTACCCCAGCTTCTGCGTCTGAATGAACCGGAGCTGCCGGTAGAAAATAAAGGTACTGACGATCAGCACCACCGAGGCCGTAAACTGCATGACTACCAGCGACCGCCGGAACAAACCCGCCCCCGAGCCGGCACGGAAGGCGGTGTTCAGCAGGTTTTTGGGTGAAAAAGAGGAAAGATAAAAAGCCGGATACGAACCCGCCAGCAGCGTGATGAACCCGCCGATCGCCAGGAAGCCGCCCAGCACTTCGGGCGTCAGGATGGAGCTGAACGTCAGCTGCTTTTCGGTCAGCTGGTTGATGAAGGGCAGGCCGAGCGCCACCAGCCCCAGCGAGAGCAGCAGCGCCAGAAACACCATCAGACCGGTTTCGATGTAAAACCGCGTTACCAGATTCTGCATCGTGGCCCCGACGGTCTTGATGACGCCCACTTCCCGGAACCGGATCTGCGCCCGGGCGGTGCTGAGGTTCATGTAGTTGATACCCGCAATGAGCAGCACCACCACGGCCAGCACCAGCAGGATTTTCACCTGCCGGAAATCGCCGATGCGGGTGGTGTTGGAGTTGGTAATCCCGGTCGAATGCAGATGGATGTCGGTCAGCGGCTGAAGGCTGAGCGTAAACCACTGCTCGGCTTTCGGGATGTTCTTATCGACCACCGTCGCCATCTGCTTCTCGACGGCCGCGGCTTTGGCCTGCGGAGCCAGCCGCAGGTAGGTTTCGAAACTGGCGTTGTCCCAGGTCGGCTTTTTCGCCCACCGGATGCTGCTGAACGAGCCGATCAGGTCGGCGTCCAGGGTCGAAGCGCCCGGAAACGGCTCGTAGACTCCACTGACCTCCAGGGTATCTCTGTTATCCACGTACAGTATCTTGCCGATGGGGTTGCCGCTGCCGAAATACCGCTCGGCGGTCTCCCGGCTCAGGACCACCTTGCCGGGTGCCGCCAGGGCCGAAGCCGGGCTGCCCTGCACCAGGCGGACGTCGAACACGTCGAACAGGCTGCCGTCGGCCCAGTAGAACCGTTTTTCGGCAAATTTCTTTTCGCCGGACCGGACGAAGGCCGTCTGTCCGTAGTTATGGCGCAGGATGCGGACGTCCTGCTCGATGCCGGGAATGTCGGCTTTCAGCGCGGGTCCTACGGCGCTGGGCGCGTTGGCCCACTGCATGCTCTGGCCGTCGAAGGTGGCCGTGACGCCCACGCGATAGATGCGGTCGGCGTGGGTATGATACCGGTCGAAAGCCAGTTCATCCTTTACGTACAGCATAAGCAGGAGCGCCACGGCAAGGCCCGTCGCCAGCCCGAGCAGGTTCAGAAACGTGAACAGGCGGTTCTTCAGCAGACTCCGCCAGGCGATTTTCAGGTAATTTTTCAGCATAATTCCTTATAGTTACCAGGCTGGACCACACCCGGCCCCCTCCCTGGTAAGGAGGGGGTGGCTTTGCGGAGCCGAAAAACGGCAGCGCACTCCCCCTCCTGTTTTAGGAGGCCGGGCCGCCGGTGCGGGGTCGGGGGGTGGTCTCACTCACTCCGCAGCGACTTCACCGGATTCATCAAAGCCGCCCGGATACTTTGAAAACTGACGGTGGCGACGGCGATCAGGCCGGCCAGCACCCCGGCTGCGACGAAGATCCACCCTTCGACCTCGATTCGATACGCAAAGTCCTTCAGCCACTGGCTCATCCCATACCAGGCCAGCGGCACGGCGATCAGGAAGGCCACGGCCACCAGCTTCAGGAAATCCTTCGACAGCAGCGCCACGATCCCGGTGATCGAAGCGCCCAGCACCTTGCGGATGCCGATCTCCTTCATGCGCTGGGTGATGGTATACGACGACAGCCCGAACAGACCCAGCGACGCGATCAGCACCGCCAGCAGGGAGAAGTAACTGGTGATCTTTCCGAATATCCGGTCGGCCTCGTATTGCCGGTTGAACTGCTCGTCCATGAAGAAGTACGTAAATTCGTTGCCGGGGAAAAACTCCCGGTATTTGGCCTTCACCTGATCGATGGTCCGGCTCAGGTCGGCCGTCTCCACCTTGACGGAATAATAGCCGCCGGTGGCGTAGTAGGGAAAGAAAACGATCGGTTCGATCCGGTGCCGGAGCGACTGCTGGTGAAAATCCGCCATGACGCCGACGACCTCCCACGGCCGCCCGAAAATCTGCACCTTCCGGCCCACGGCCGAAGCCGGGTCCCGGAAGCCCAGCAGCCGGGCCGCAGAGTGATTGATGAGGGTTTTGTTGACCTTATCGGGGTTCTGATCCGAATCGGTGAGCAGAAAATTCCGCCCGGCCAGCAGCCGGATCCGGTAGGTCTCCAGAAAGTCGGCGTCGATGTGCATCCGGTTGACGGTCATGCCCTGGCCATTGTCGGATTCCAGACGCCGGACGCTGAACGTCCGGGGCAGCCGGTCACCGAACAGATTGATGGAGGCCGATGCGGCCTTGACGCCCGAAAGTTGTCTTAGTTCGCTTTTGAAGGTGTTGACCCGGTCGATGAAGGTCGAATCCCAGCGGGTCAGCGCCGGTCCCGACACGACCAGCATCTGCTCCATATCGAATCCCAGGTTCCGGTTGCGCATATATTCGAGCTGGCGGTAGACGATCAGCGTACCGATGATCAGAACGACGGAAGCGGTATATTGAAACACCACCAGCGACTGCCGGACCCAGATGCCTCTGGCCGAGCGCCGGAAGCTGCCTTTCAGAACGGAAATCGGCCGGAAGGCCGAAAGGCTGAAGGCAGGATAAAAGCCGGAGAGAAGCATCCCGAGCGTGAAAACGGCTACCAGAAAAACCGGCATCCCCGTGCCGCCGAATCCGGCCCCGGTGAGCAGCGAGAGCGAGAGCGGCTTGCCGATCAGACCGCTGACCAGCGGCTCGAGCGACAGGGTCAGCATGATCGCCAGGCCGAAGGCGAGAAGGTTCAGCAGCACCGATTCGGCCAGAAACTGCCCGACCAGTTGGGATTGGGTTGCGCCGACCACCTTCCGGACGCCGACCTCTCTGGCGCGTTCCAGCGAGCGGGCCGTGGCCAGGTTGACGTAATTGATCCAGGCGATGATCAGGATGAACGCCCCCACGATGAGCAGGGTCCAGACCGCCCGGCCGTTGTTGACGACCCCGATTTCGTACTCATAATCCGAATAAAGATGCGCTTTTCTCAGCGGCTGGAGATAAAACTTCTCGGTGCTGCCCGTCACCTTGTCGCCCTTGAAATACCGGGCGCTGAAAGCCGGAAATTTGCGCTCCAGCGCCCCGGCGTCGGCGCCCGGTTTCAGTTTCAGGTAATGCCACATGTCGGAGCCCTCCCAGCTGTCTTTTACCCAGGGACCCCAGATGCGGACAAGCGTTTCGTAGGAAACCAGTGCCCCGAATTGCAGATGAGAGTTAGCCGGAACGTCCTTCATGACGCCGGTGATGCGGTAAGGTTCAGGGTCCGTGTCGGCCATCAGCGTGCGGCCGATCAGTCCGGCATAGTCTTTCGGCTGTGCCCCGAACATCCGCCGGGCGTTACTTTCCGTCAAAATTAAGCTGTTGGGCGCTTTCAGGGCGGTTTTGAGGTCGCCGGCCACCAGCGGAAAGGAGAAGAACGTCAGAAAACGGGGATCGGCAAACAGGATGCTTTCCTCCTGAAAGACGGCCTTCCCCCGGCGAAATTTGACGCTTCCGCCCGAAACGATGGTGGTATAATCTTCGATTTCCTGGTAATCCTTCGCCATCGTCGGACCGACGGTCGGGTAGGTGATGGTGCCGTGCTGAACGAGTTTACCCTGCTGAAAACGGTCGTTGGTTACCCGGTAAATCCGGTCGAAATCAGGATGAAACCGGTCAAAATTCAGCTCGAAGCTGACGTATTGCAGAATCAGCAGGCAGGCCGTAATGCCCACCGCCAGCCCCAGAAGGTTGACCAGGGCAAACACCTTGTTTTTCCATAGATTCCGAAAAGCGATCGTGAGGTAGTTTCGGAACATAGCGGTACGAGTGAAAGGATGAAACCGGTATCTTCCCTGCTATCCCCAAACGATGTACCAAACTAATAAGCTACTAACTATCAATTACTTACTTAATCAGAATCAAATGAAATGTCCGCAAACGGACGGTTTCCCGTTCACTTGCGGACACCCCCAGCTCCCTGAAGTGGGCGGTATGCTGCTGACCATGATTTGCGCCCGGCCTTCCTGAAAGACCACCCCCCGACCCCCTCCTTAGCAAGGAGGGGGAGTGCGCTGCTATGTTCAGCAATCTGCGAAGCCACCCCCTCCTGTTTTAGGAGGGGCCGGGGGGTGGTCTCACTCGCTCCGCAGCGAATTCACCGGGTTCATCAAAGCCGCCCGGATGCTCTGGAAGCTCACCGTCAGAAAGGCGATGCTTACGGCGGCCAGCCCCACCAGCCCGAAGATCCACCAGTCGATGTCGATGCGGTAGGTGAACGCCTTCAGCCACTGGTTCATGGCCCACCAGCCGATGGGCGTCGCCACCCCGATGGCCAGCCCCACCAGTTTCAGGAAATCCCCGGACAGCAGGGTCACGATGCCCGTCACCGACGCGCCCAGCACCTTGCGCACGCCGATTTCCTTCGTCCGGCGTTCGATCACGAAAGTCGCCAGCCCCCACAGGCCCAGACAGCAGATGACCAGCGCCAGCCCGGCGAACACCCGCAGCATCCCGAACTGCCGGTTTTCCTCCTCGTACTGCTCCTGAAGGCTTTGGTCCAGAAACCGGGCTTCGAACAGGGCTTCCGGATAAAAACGCTTCCAGGTCTTCTCCACAGCGGCCAGGGTAGAGGCATAGTCTTTTGTCCGCAGTTTCAGGCCAATCGTGTAGTAGAAGGCCGGAAAATTGATCATCACCATCGGCTCGATGGGTTCCCGCAGCGACCGGATATGGAAGTCTTTCACCACGCCCACGACTTCGGCTTCGATGTCGTTCAGCCCGACGGCGATCTTCCGCCCGACGGCCTGCCGGGGCCGGGCATAACCCAGCGCCTTCGCAGCGGTCTCATTGATTACAAACACATACCGCCGTTTCTCTTCGGGCAGGCTTCGCGAAATGGCCACCGTGTCGCGGTGTTCGAAAAACCGGCCGGCGACGAGCCGGAGGCCATAAGTTGACAGGTAGTCGGCATCGGTCACCTTGAGCGCAATTGAGATGCGCCGGTTGGGATTCGACTTATCGGGTACCATCTCCGTACCGAAGTTATTGGTCGAAGTGGGTGCCCCGAGGGCAAAGGAAAGTTCTTCGACGCCCGGAATCTGCCGGAGAGCGGCCGCCAGCGGAGCGGGCCGGCCGGGCTTGGGCAGTCCGACCACCACGCGGGCCTCCCGCCCGAAACCGAGGTCTTTCGACCGGAAATAATTCATCTGCCGGTAAACGACCAGTACCCCCACCGCCAGCACCAGCGAGATGGTGAACTGAAACACGACCAGCCCCTGACGAAGCCAGGCCCTGCCGCTGCCGACCGGCCCGGCGGCCGATTTCAGCACCCGGACGGGCCGGAAACGCGACAGAAAGAAAGCCGGGTACAAACCAGCCAGCAAGGCGGTGCCGACGGCCAGCACTGCCGTCAGGCCGACGGCTTCTCCCCAGGGGAAGACGATCTGTTTCTGCAGGAAGTCATTGACGGCCGGCAGGAGGGTGTTGGTCAGCAGCAGGGCAAGAACGGCCGAGAGGGCCGACACCCAGAACGCTTCGCTCAGGAATTGGCCCACCAGCTGGCCCCGGGTGGCGCCGACGGCTTTCCGGACGCCTACCTCCTTGGCGCGGGTCATGGCCCGGGCCGTCGACATGTTGATGAAATTCACGCAGGCAATCAGCAGCACGAACAAGCCCACGGCTCCGAATACGTAGAGGTAAGTGGGCGTCATGGCGGGGGTGAACTGCGTTCCGCCGAAAGCCGGGTTGAAATGAATATCGGTCAGCGACTGGAGCAACAGCTCGCTGGTTTCACCGGGCCGGTCGGCGAAATATTTCTTTCCGGCCTGCCGGAGCCGGGCGGCATACTGTTCGGGCGATCGGCCTTCCGGCAAGACCGCCAGGACGCTGCCCCCCGAACGCAGGTCCCAATGCGTAATATCGAAGGGAAAATAATTTTTCAGGGAAAGATAGGACACCAGCATCGTGGCCGTAAAGCCCGACTGCGTCGGAATATCGCGCATGAGACCGGCGACCCGAACATCCAGCCGGTTGGCCAGCCGGAGGGTTTTTCCGAGTGCCGGTTCTTTGCCGAAATACTTCCGGGCTGTACTTTCCGTCAGGATCACTTCGTTGGGCCGACCCAAAATGGCCCGGCCGTCGCCGGTGATCATCTGAAAATCAAGAATGTCCAGAAGCTGCGGCTCGGCAAACAGCACGTTGTCTTCCGGCAGAATCTTGTCCCGGCTGACCCTCACCTCCAGGTCACGGTCGGCATGAAGGGAGGCAACCTTCACCCAGTCCGGAAAGTCCCTGCGCAGGGCATCGCCCAGCGGGTAGGGTGTGATGCCCGACCGGTCGATCTCCTCGCCGGTGGTCCGGATCATGCTGACGCGAAAGATGCGGTCGGCCAGCCGGTGATGCCGGTCGTAATTCCACTCGTTCCGGATGAACAGCCCGATCAGCAGGCAGGTCGCCAGCCCCAGCGTCAGGCCGACGAGATGGATGCCGGTGGTGGTCGGGTGCTTCCGCAGATTCCGCCAGGCGATTTTCAGGTAGTTTTTCAGCATTATTCCTAATGGTTATCAGGCCGGGGGGTGGTCTCACTCCGACCGCAGGCTTTTGACTGGGTTCATCAGGGCGGCTTTGAGTGCCTGAAAGCTGACGGTGAGTAGGGCGACCCCCAGAGCGGTCAGCCCGGCGAGGGCAAAAACGCCCGGTTCGATCCGGATGCGGTAGGCAAACTCCTGAAGCCACTGTTCCATCACATACCAGGCGATCGGCGACGCGATCAGCACCGCCACCAGCACCAGCCCGACAAAGTCCTTCGACAGCAGGCCGACGATACTGCCGACGCTGGCCCCCAGCACCTTACGGATGCCGATCTCCTTTACCTTCCGCTGGACGACGAACATCGACAGGCCGAACAGCCCGAGGCAGGCGATCAGCAGCGAAAGGCCCGCGAAGCCGTAAAACACGCCCTCCATTTTGCGCTCGTCGCCATACTGCTGCGCAATTCGCTCGTCGATGAAGAAGTAGTTCAGCGGCACTTCCGGCACCAGCGTCCGCCATTTGTCCTCCAGAAAGGCAATGACCTCGTCGGTATGGGCGGCATCGATCTTCAGCGACAGGCTGCTTCCCTCCCGGGCGTACTGGATCAGCAGGGCCTCGACCGGCTTATGGAGGCTTTCAAAGTTAAAGTCTTTCACCACCCCGACGACATAGCGCGTGTTTTCCCCCTTGCCGAAGCGTTTGCCGATGGCGTTCTCCGGTTTCTGCCAGCCGAAGGTGCGGACGGCGGCCTCGTTGACCAGCACGGCCCGGGCCGTATCGGTCGGGAAGGCCGGGGAGAAAAACCGCCCCGCGACCAGCTTCATATCGTAAGTGGCGAAATAGCTCGTATCGACCGAAAACTGGTACAGGCTCGTCGAGATCTCCTCCCCTTTCAGGTTGGTGGTCGTGGTCCAGCCGTTGCCCAGGCCGCCCACGACGCTCTGGTTGTGTTTGCTGACGTGGCGAATGTGAGGATGGCCGAGCAGTTCTTTCCGCAGGACGGCATACCGCTGCACCACCGCCGGGTCGCCGTTGAAGGCCACCTGGAGAACGGCCTGCCCGTTGAAGCCCAGCGCCTGGTTTTTGATCAGCTTCATCTGGCGGCCGATGATCAGGATGGAAGCCACAAGGGCAATGGTGATCGTAAACTGAAAGACCACCAGCCCTTTCCGGATCAGGTTGCCCCGAATGCCCCGCGAAACATGCCCTTTCAGCGTGGTGACCGGCTGGAACGAAGACAGGATGGCGGCCGGATAGAGGCCGGCTACCGCCGAGATCAGGCCGATGAAAAGCAGTAGCACCAGCACGTTGGGGCCGTTCAGCGGAAAATCGTAGGGCTGGCCGAGCCATTGCGAAAACAGGGGCAGGAACCCTTTGACCAGCACCAGGCCGAGACTCACCGCCAGGGTGCAGACAATCAGTGTTTCCAAAAAAAACTGGCGGATCAGCTGACCCCGGACCGCCCCGACGACCTTCCGGACGGCCGTCTCTTTCGCCCGGCGGACGGCCCCGGCCGTGGTCAGGTTGATGTAGTTGATACAGGCCAGCAGCAGCACGACCAGGCCCACCGCCGTAAACACGTTGACCCGGGCCAGACTCCCGTTGTTCTGCGCATCATACCGTAAATGGGATTTCAGATGGATATCCCGAATCGGCTGAAGAAAATACTGGTAGGACATCCGGTTTTCCTTCCATTCCTTCCGGGAATTTCGGGCGGCAATCTCGTTGATCCGTTTCCCGACGCCCTCCGGGTCGGCCGGGTCGGCCAGCCGGACGTAGGTATTGGGCCATCCTCCGACCCAGAGGTTGTCGATATCGAGTTTATACTGTTCCTGCGCCTGCTTTCTGAGAAAGGATACGGGAATGACGAAATCGAACTGAATGTGGGAATGAATCGGCGGGTCGGCGGCCACCCCGGAAACCGTCAGAGGGAAGGTGCCGTCCAGCAGGAGTGTCCGGCCGACCGGGTTCTCGCGTCCGAAATACCGCAGGGCGGTTTTCTCGGTCAGCACAATCTGGTTCGGGGTCTCCAGTACCTGTTCGGGGCGGCCGAGCCGGAGCGGAAAGCCGAAGAACCGGAAGAAGCTCGAATCCGCAAACATTCCGCCCGATTCGAAGAACACTTCGTTGCCGGCCTTGAGCTTGAACTGGTCGCGGAAAATGCGGCAGGCGGCCTCGACGGCGGGCAGCTGCCGGGGCAGCTGAGCCCCGAAGGCCGGCCCGGAGGGAGCCTGTGAGAACGATTCGCTTTCGGATTTGAACGTATTACTCAGCCGGTAGATGCGGTGGCCGGCGGGGTGGAAATCATCAAACTGAAGTTCACGCCGAAGCCAGACACCGATCAGCAGGCAGGTCGCCACCCCCAGGGCGAGGCCGACGATGTTAAGGAGCGTCACCATCTGATGGTTCGTCAGATTACGCCAGGCCGTAACCAGAAAGTTTCTGAACATGGTTTCAGGAGGTTAGGGTTATTCACTGCGCAGACTCTTCACCGGGTTCATCAGAGCCGCCCGGATGCTCTGGAAGCTGACGGTCAGGAAGGCGATGGCCACGGCCAGCACCCCGGACACGACGAACACCCACCACGGAATATCGATGCGGTAGGCGAAGTCTTCGAGCCACTTGCTCATGGCCCACCACGCAATCGGCGACGCGATCAGGATGGCGATCAGTACCAGCTTCAGAAAGTCTTTGGAAAGCATCAGCACGATGTTGGTCACCGACGCGCCCAGCACCTTGCGCACGCCGATCTCCTTCGTCCGCTGCTGGGCCGCAAAAGCCGCCAGTCCGAACAGGCCGAGGCAGGAAATCAGGATGGAGATGGCCGTGAAGTAGCTGACGATGCGCGACGTCCGGGCCTCGGCCCGGTAATTCTTTTGGAAATCCTCGTCCAGAAACGTGTACTCGAACGGTTCGTCGGGACGCAGGGATTTCCATTTCTGTTCGAGGAAGCCCAGCACGTTCGACATATTCGCCGTGCTGACGTGAACGATGATGTAGCCGTAGCTCGGACGGTTATTGAGCATGAAACCGTACGGCTCGATGGTTTTATGCAGGTCTTCGAAGTGAAAGTCCCGCAGGACGCCGACGATCTCGTAGCGGTTCGTTTCGCCCTGCCAGTCGAACATAAGCTGCTGGCCGATGGCCTTGTTGAGCGGTATCTGGAACTTCCGCAGGGTGGCTTCATTGACGACCATCCGGTTGTTGGTATCGCCCGGAAACTGCCGCGAGAACATCCGGCCGGCCACCAGTTTGAAACCCATCGTCTGGAGGTAGTCGTAGTCGACCCAGTTGGTCTTGACGATCTGGCCTTCCTTGACCGACTGGTCGGGGCGGTAGAGACTGAAATCGCTCGGGTTGATGATGCCGGGGTAATACTGCGTGCCGGCCGCGGCCACCACCTGGTTGTTCTTCAGGATTTCGGTGCGGTAGGTATTGTAGATCTGCCGTGACTCGTCGCCCCGGAGCGGAACGGCAATCTGCTGATCCTGGGTGAAGCCCAGCGATTTGTTGCGCAGATACCGCATCTGTTCCTGAATGACGAAGGTCGCCAGTACCAGCCCGATCGACACGACGAACTGGAACACGACCAGCCCCCGGCGAAGGGCCACCGCCGAAAGGGTATTGGCGAATTTGCCCTTCAGCACCAGCGCCGGGTTGAACAGCGACAGATAGAAGGCCGGATAGCTGCCGGCCACCAGACCCGTCAGCAGAGCCAGCCCCATGAACGACAGCAGAATCTTCGGCTCGAACAGCTCCGCGGCCGACAGCGACTTGTCCGTCAGACCATTGAACACCGGAAGCAGCAGGCTCACCAGCGCCAGGGCGATCACCAGCGCCAGCAGGGACAGCACCATCGACTCGCCCAGAAACTGCCCGACCAGCGCTCCCCGCTCCGCGCCCATCACCTTTCGGATGCCGACTTCGGCCGCCCGTTTGGCCGAGCGGGCCGTGCTGAGGTTCATGAAGTTGATGCAGGCAATCAGCAGGGTGAAGAGGGCGATGGAAGCCAGAATGTACAGATAGGTGGTGCTGTTGGTCGGGGTAACGATATCGTTGATCCGGTCGTACAGGTGCGTTTCGGGAACCGGGATCAGAAACAGCTTTTTGTCGAAACCGGCCAGCTTCAGGTCGTTGCGGGCGTATTTTTCGATGAAGCCCGGCAACTTCCGCTCCAGTTGCTTCGGATCGGTTCCGGGCCGCAGCCGCAGGTAATGGTAGAACATGTTGTTGCTGGCGAAATCGACGCGCTGCCGGCGCATGAAATCGCCGACCCAGCCGGCCGACAGGGGCAGAAAAAACCGGGCGTCGATGTGCGAGCGGGCGCCTTCGTCCTTGTAAACACCGGCCACCCTGAAATCCTGGCCGTTGCCGGACGTGCCGCCGATGCGGATGACTTTGTTCAGGGCCGGCGCATCGCCGAACAGCTTCCGCGCCACTTCTTCCGACAGCACGACCGTGTTTGGCTCTCTCAGCGCCGTGCGGGCGCTGCCTTCGGTAAACCGGTAGGAGAACAGTTCGAAAAAGGTCGAATCGACCTGGTAGCCTTTGGTTTCGTAGAATGACTTGAGGGCTTTTCCCTGCTGGCGCACCTGAAGCAGCGCCTTGTCGTCGATCAGGTTGACCCAGAGCCGGCTGACCTGCGCGATCTCCGGGTATTCGGACTTCAGGGCGAAGGCGAACGGCGCCGAGGCATGGCCGCTCTCGTCGTTGCCGGCCCCGCTGCTTCCGCGCCCGATGGTGGTTTTCTGACCCATCAGGTATAGTTCGCCGGCGTGCTCGTGGTGTTTGTCGAACGACAGTTCACTGCGGATGTAGAGGAGCAGGAGCATGCAGCAGGTCATCCCGACGGACAGACCCAGAATGTTGATGGCCGAAAACGACTTGCTCCTCAGCAGGGTCCGGACGGCAATTTTCAGATAGTTCCTTAGCATACGTGTTCTTTTTTGACCACCGCCCACGGGTGGCCGGTATTTGGTTATCGGGTAATTGACGGGGACGGCGGGATTGCCGAATCCTTCCTTTTTCAGTAGGTTTACCGGCATCAACCGGATTGTTATGTACTTCCCACCCCTTTCGGCTCCCTCACTTCTTCACGAAGAGCAGGGTGTATGGGCCCCGGCCGCTCATCAGCGGGCCATCGCCAAACTGACGATGGGCCTCGGCGTTCTTTATTATCGGGAAAAAACCATTCGACTGGAACCCCTGCCGGAAACCATGCTCGACGAGGGGAAAGCCAGCCCGGTGCCCGACGTTTCCCTGTGCGACAACGAGACGGACCAGACCCCGGTCATTATCGAAGTAGGTCATTCCAAAGGACTGAAAGAAGACCTTCAGAAGGTTATTCAACTCATCGACAGCGACCTGTACGGCATCCGCGAAGGCTTTATCTATGACTACAAAACCGGCCACTGGCTCCGTTACCGCTTCGGCGACCAGGGCCTCAGCGAGCCCGGCTCCTTTTCGGAGGTGCTCGGCCTGGACCTGGGTCAGTTCGTTTAGGAGTTGGGGGGTTTAGGAGTTGGGGAGTTTAGGAGTTTGGGTGTTGAGGAGTTGGGGTGTCCACTTCCTATTTTCCAGCCTAAACACGCAAACTCCCAAACTCCTTAACCCCTAAACCCCTAAACCCTCAAACCCCATCTCACTCGCTCCTCAGCGACGTGACCGGGTTCATCAAAGCCGCTTTCAGGGTCTGGAACGAAACCGTCAGCAGGGCGACGAGCAGCACCAGCACGAACGGCAGGGCGAACAGCCACCACTGGAGATCGGCCCGGAACGCATACCCCTCCTGCCATCGGCTGACGGCGTACCACGCAATAGGCGTCGCCACCACGAAGGCGATCAGGACCAGCACCGCAAACTCCCGGTACAGCAGTTGCAGAATCTCGCCGACGCTGGCGCCCAGCACCTTGCGGATGCCGATTTCCTTCGTCCGCTGGGCCGTGGTGAACGAGGCCAGCCCGAACAGACCCAGACAGGCGACCAGAATGGCCAGCCCCGTGAAGAAGCCGAACACCTGCCCGAACCGCTGATCGGCGCGGTATTGCGCGTTGAAATGTTCGTCCAGGAAGAAATATTCGAAGGGGTTGCCGGGGAAAAACCGGTTCCATTCGCTGCGGATGTCGCCAATGGTGGCGTTCAGGTTTTTCGGCGTCATTTTTACCGAGAAATAACCGCGAACGTCCGGGATGAGCCGGAGGATCAGCGGTTCATAGGCGTCCCGCAGCGACTGCTGGTGGAAATTGTCCGTCACCCCGACGAGCGTGAACGTCTCCCCCCAGAACTCGATCTGCTTGCCGATGGCGTCTTCCGGTTTGTTGAAGCCCAGTTGCTGAACGGCTTTTTTATTGAAAATGAGCGCCTTGGGATCGGCACCGAACTCCTTCGAGAAGTTTCGGCCGGCCAGCAGCTTCAGGTTGAACGTCGGCAGATAATCGTAATCGACGGCGATGACCCGGTATTGGGTTCCTTTGCTTTCGTCGGTGCCTTTGAGCCGGATGCCGCCCGCGTTCCAGTCCGACGCTTCACCCGGCACCACCGAGGAGGCCGCGATGTTCCGGATGCCCGCCCGGCGGAGCAGTTCGCCCTTGAAGGCATTCATCTGTTGCAGGAACGTGGAATCCGTCACGACGATGGGGCGGCTGATCACCAGCGTCTGGTCGATGTCCAGCCCCAGGTTCTGCTCCCGCATGAACTGAATCTGCCGGAACACGGCCAGCGTCCCGACCAGCAGGAACAGCGAAGCCGCAAACTGGAACACCACCAGCGATTTCCGCAGCACGATGCCCTGCCGCGAGGTCACCATCCGGCCTTTCAGGACGGCCACCGGCTTGAAGCCCGACAGCACGAAAGCCGGGTAGATGCCCGAGAAGAACACGCCGATTACGAACAGGCCGGTGAGAGCCAGCCAGAACAGTTTGTTGCCGAGCAGGGAGAGCGTCAGCTGCTGACCCGAGATGCTGTTGAATACCGGAAGGGCGGCCGCCACCATCACCAGCGCCAGCACGACGGCGAAGGCGTTGAGCAGCAGCGATTCGAACAGGAATTGCCGGATGAGCTGGCTCCGCTGCGACCCGACGGCCTTGCGCACGCCCACCTCCTTCGCCCGGTTGATGGCCCGGGCCGTGGCCAGGTTGATGTAGTTGACCCAGGCGATGACGACGATGAAGAAGGCGATGCCGAGCAGGAGATAGACGGTGTTGCCGTCGCCGTTCGGTTCGGCTTCCTCCATGAAATGCGAATAGAGGTGAATGTCACGGAGCGGCTGGAGGGTGTAGACGGCGTCGGCGTTGTATTTCTTCAGTTCGGCCCCGATGGTCTTTTTGATGTAGGCCGGAAATTTGGCTTCCAGTGCCTGCGGGTCGATGCCCGGCCGCAGCAGCAGGTACGACAGGGCGCCGTCCCACATCCAGGCGTTGTCGGGGTTGTTTTCCGCCCCGACCTCCTTGATGAAGGTCAGGTGCGGGATAAGCAGGTCGGCTTTGAGGTGGCTGTTGGCCGGCATGTCCCGATAGACGCCGGTCACGCGGACGGCATTTTTCCGGTTGATCCGGATGGTTTTTCCCATCGGGTCCTGGCTGCCGAACAGCTTGCGGGCCAGCGATTCGGAAAGTGCGACGGTGTTGGGCTCGCTCAGAACGGTGTTGACGTCGCCCGAGAGCAGCGGGAAGGAGAAGATTTTAAAGAACGACTCACTGGCGATGAAGACCCGCTCTGCCTTCTGGCTTTTGTCGCCGAAGTCGACCACGGCCGCCCTCCGTTTCAGCACCTTCACGTAATCCTCCACCTCGGCGAAGGCTTTTTTGAAGGAGTTGCCGGCCGCCTGCGCCCCGCCCGCCCACTGGGTGCTGAGCTTGCCGTTGTCGTACCGGTCCTGCCGGACGCGGTAGATACGGTCGCGGTTCTGGTGGAAATTATCGTAACTCAGCTCGAAAGCCACATACTGAAGAATCAGCAGACATGCCGCCAGCCCGATCGCCAGCCCGACGATGTTGATGGCCGAAAATGCCTTGTGGCGGACCAGGTTCCGGAAAGCGATTTTGAGGTAGTTCCGTAGCATTTGTCGTTTGGGTTTAGAGGGTCGGAGGGTGTTAGGTAGTAGAGGCTGTTCCCGGCTGGACCACCCCCCGGCCCCCTCCTAAAACAGGAGGGGGAGTGCTCCGCCACTCTCCAGTTCCTGCAAAGCCACCCCCTCCTTCAAAAGGAGGGGGATGGGGGGTGGTCTTACTCCGACCGCAGGCTTTTCACCGGGTTCGTCAGGGCGGCTTTGATGCTCTGGAAACTGACCGTCACGAAGGCGATCAGGATGGACAGCAGGCCCGCCAGCACAAACACCCACCACTCGACGTCGATCTTGTAGGCATACTCTTCCAGCCACTGCCGCATCATCCACCAGGCGACGGGTGAGGCAATGACGATCCCGATCAGCACGAGCTTCAGAAAATCGCGAGACAGCAGCGAAACCACGCTGGACGTGCTGGCCCCCAGCACTTTCCGAACGCCGATCTCCTTCGTGCGCTGGGCAATGACCATCACGGCAATGGCAAACAGCCCCATGCAGGAGAGCAGGATGGCGACCACGGCCGCGCTGATGAACAGCTGCGACAGCCGTTCCTCGGTCTGGTACTGCCGGTCGGTGTTTTCGTCGAGGAAGCTGCCTTCGAACGACGAACGCGGGGCGACTTCCGTCCAGGCGGCTTTCAGCATACCCATCGTGGACGGCACGTTGTCGGGCGCAATTTTGATCAGGATGTAAAAGATCGGCCAGCCCTGGTGCATCACCAGCGTATTGGGCTGTATGGATTTCTTGAGCGACTCGTGGTGGTAGTTCTTCACGACGCCGATCACCTGCAGTTTCGGTCCGTTTTCATCGACGTTCAGCAGCGTTCCGACCGGGTTTCTCTCGCCCAGTTCCTTCGCCATCGCTTCGTTGATGATGACGCTCGTGACCGTATCGGTCGCATAGGTCCGGGAGAAATCCCGGCCGGCCAGCAGTTTCAGGTCGAGCGTTTTCAGGTAGTCGTAATCGACCGGCTGCCAGTGGGTTTTCACCTGCCGGTTCTTGTGGTCGAAGCCCATGATCGACGTAAACGACGATCCGTCCAGCCCCCGACCGAAGTTCTTGTAAGCCCCCGTGACGCTGAGGATGCGGGGTTCCTGGGCCAGCCGGTCGCGCAGGAGTTTCAGGGCCTGCCGGCCGTTGACCGCGCTGCCCACCGGGATGCTCACCACCTGGCTTTCGTTGTAGCCGAGCGGCATGCTCCGGAGAAAGTCGATCTGCTGCCAGGCGATCAGCGTACAGGCGATCAGAAAGGTGGCGATGGAAAACTGGACGATCAGCAAGGTGTTTCGCAATGACCCGGCACCCCGGAGCGAGAGCCGGCCCTTCAGCACCTGGATGGTATTGAAGCGGGCCATGAACCAGGCCGGATAGCCGCCCGCCAGCAGCGTAATGAGCAGAAAACCAACCAGAATGGTCGCCATCACGGCCGGCTCGAAGAGGTAGTCCGTGGAGGGGGCGCTGCGAAGCAGGTTTTTCACCTGGGCCAGCAGCGAAGCCGTCAGCACCCCGCCCAGCAGGAGGGCCATGAGGCAGATGATGAGGGCCTCTCCCCAGAACTGGAACACCAGCTGGGTCTTGAGTGCCCCCAGCACCTTCCGCATGCCGACTTCGCGCGAGCGGGTCAGCGAACGGGCCGTGGACAGGTTGATAAAGTTGATGCAGGCGATCAGCACGATGAAGCCAGCCACCACCAGCAGCAGGTACGGATAGGATTTTTTGACGGGTGTGCCGTTGCCCCCGCCGATCTCGGTATCGAAATGGAGGTCGCGGAGCGGAAGCAGGCGCAGGCTGGCCAGGTCGCCGTTCTCGTCGGGCCGGCCGCCGTCGCGCTTCAGGTTGCGGAGATTTCCGGCAAAATATTTTTTGTAGAACGACCGAAGTCGCTGCTCGAAGGCCGTCTCGTCGATCCGGTCGGCCAGCCGGACGAACACCGAGTGGTACTGATTGTCCCACTGGTCCTTATTATTCTGGTAATCCGGATGGGCCTCGAACCGGGCGATGAAGTCGTAGCGGATGCTCGAAGTTTCCGGAAAATCGGCCACGACGCCCGACACCACGAAGGGTTTCCAGGAGTCGTTCAGCCGAAAAAAGACCGTCTTTCCGATGGGGTCCTTATCACCGAAAACGGCTTTGGCGGCCTTCTCGCTCACGACCGCGCTGCTGAGGCTGTTCAGGGCGGCATCGGCGCTGCCCTTGACCAGCGGGAAGGAAAACATCTTCAGAAAGTCGGGATCGACGAACCGGATGCTTTTCTCCAGCACCTGATCGCCCACCCGAACGGCATCACCGCCGTCGACCACCCGGCTGATGTGGGTCAGCTCGGACCCGAACTCCTTCCGGAGCGCCGGGGTGAGCGGAGCGGCCATGGCAGCTCCGCGATTGGCCGGACCGGCCTGTTCGTAGACCAGAAACATCCGGTCGCCGTCGACGTGGAAATCGTCGAAGGAAAGCTCATGCCAGGCCGTCAGAAACAGCAGAAGGCAGCTCGCAAAAGCCACCGACATACCGAGAACATTGACCAGTGCGAACGTCTTGTGCTTCCAGAGGTTGCGGAGCGCAATCTTGAGATAGTTGACCAGCATGGCGAAGAAAGCAGCCTCAGGCTTTGATTAAGGTGGCACGGACGTACTCGATCAGCGTCCGCTTCGAGCATTGGCAGACCGTACGCTGCTGGCACTCGGTCGTTTTCGGAACGTACTGTTTCGCCTTGCGGTGCGCCGAGAAAACATTGTGCGGATGGCCCATGGCCTGGGCCGACAGACTTGCAACGACGAAGAGGAGAAACAGAAGAAGCTTTTTCATGAAAGGGGTCCAGTCCTGAACCGGGATTATGTCGATGGAATGATTTCTTGCTTAAAAACAGGGCCCGTCATTTTACAACCGTAATCACAGTTCAGGACGGGCACTCAGACGTGGAAGTTTTCGGTAACGATCTTCCCGTCGAACAGGTTGACGATGCGGTGTGCGAAACCGGCGTCGTAGGGCGAGTGCGTCACCATGATGATGGTGGTTCCCTCCGTGTTGAGCTGGTTGAGCAGTTTCATCACCTCTTCGCCGTTGGCCGAATCGAGGTTACCGGTCGGTTCATCGGCTAGGATCATTTTGGGCTTGGCCACGACGGCCCGGGCGATGGCGGTCCGCTGCTGCTGCCCCCCGGAGAGCTGCTGCGGGAAGTGGTTCCGGCGGTGCATGATGTTCATCCGTTCCAGGGCTTCCTCGACGCGCTTCTTGCGGTCCTCGGCCGGCGTTTTCAGGTAAAGCAGCGGCAATTCGACGTTTTCATAGACCGTCAGCTCGTCGATGAGGTTGAAGCTCTGGAAAACGAAACCGATAGACCCCTTCCGCAACTGTGCCCGCTGGCGCTCCGACATCCGGGCTACTTCCGTACCGTAGAAGTGGTATTCCCCTTCGGAGGGGTTGTCGAGCAGACCGAGGATGTTCAGCAGGGTGGACTTGCCGCAGCCGGACGGACCCATGATGGCCACGAATTCACCGTCTTTGACGTCCATGGAAATTCCGTGCAGGGCGGTGGTTTCGACTTCTTCGGTAGCGAAGATTTTCTGAAGGTTAACAGTTCTTATCATCGTTTATCGGTTTTTTCATGTTAGGATTCCATTCCCTCTCAGAACTCCAGCACCTCGTTATCGCCGAAGTTTTCGTAGGAACTCGTAATGACCTGTTCGCCGGGTTGCAGACCGCTCAGCACCTCGAAGTATTCGGGATTTTTCCGGCCCAGCGTGATCGACCGTTTGGAGGCCCGTTTGCCGGACGGATCCACCACGTAGACCCAGTTGCCGCCCGTATCCGAGAAGAACCCGCCCAGCGGCAGCAGCGTGGCTTTGGACGCCTTGCCCAGCTCGAGCTGAATCGGCGTCGACTGCCCGCGTTTGATGCCTTCAGGAGCGCCTTTCGGGAAGATCATGTCCACCTCGAAGCGGCCGTTCCGGACCTCCGGATACACCCGGGTAATCTGCAATTCGTGATTCTTGCCGTTGAACTCGAACGAGCCTTTCAGTCCGGCAAAGATGCGGCTGATGTAGTGTTCGTCGATGCCGACCCGCATTTTAAAGCCGTTCAGGTCATCGATCTGGCCGATGTTCTGACCCTGGTTGATGTTCGACCCGACTTCCACGTCCATCGACGAGAGCAGACCCGATACCGGGGCTTTCACGACGAGGTTGTTCAGCGTCTGTTGCCAGAGAGCCACGTTTTTCTGGGTCCGGGACAGCGTTTCTTCCAGCTGGCGGATCTGAAGCTTGGAGTTTTCCTCCTGGTATTTCTGCGATTCCACCTCAATTTTCCGTTGCTCGACCAGCCGGTCGTAGGCCCGTTTGGCGGTCAGGTAGTCCTGCTCGGGAATGGCTTTCTCCTTAAACAGCCGGGATTGCCGCTCGAAGGCGTCGCGGGCCTGGTCGAGCTGAAAATCCAGATCGGACAGGGTTTTCTGCTGCGTATACCGCTCGACCCGCAGCCGCTGGCGGGTGTTCTGCAAATCGTTGACGAGTCGGTTGGCTTCCGTTTCCGACTGAAGGAAGTTCAGCCGCAGGTTCTGGTTCTCCAGTCTCAGCAGCACGTCACCGGCTTTCACCATGGTGCCGCCCTCGACCAGTTTGTCGGTGACATACCCACCGGCGATGGCGTCCAGTCGAATCGTTTTCAGCGGCTGAACCACCCCGGTTACGGCAATGAAGTCATCGAACGATCCGGTGGAAACGGTGGAGACGGTAATCTTATCTTTTTCGACGTTGAGCTTGGAGCGGTGATCGGCCCAGATAAAGTTATAGGCCAGCAATCCAATTACCGCTATGCCACCGACCGCTATGGCGATCCGCTGGCTGGTCCAAAATCGTTTTGGTAATACGCGATCCATTACTTTTCAAAGATTGACCCGGGGGTCGGTTGATTATTCGATTGATGAGATTGGTAAGTGATACCCTTGCCAGCTTATAGCCAATTGACGTGCCAGTAATTTAAGACTACTGATAATCAGTGTTTTAATTCTCGTAAAAAGAATAATTTCTGTCCACCTTCGGACAAGTTTTGTCCGGTTTCGGACACGGCCGAAAATGTATTATATTGCAAACTATTGAAAATGAGAAACCCCGCTCCCGGGTACAACTTTTGCAGTCCTGTCGGCAACGTTCTCCCGATAGTTGCAGACCCTACACTATGTCAAAAATTTTAATTATCGATGATGATGTCGACGTCCTGAGCGCGGCAAAACTTCTGCTCAAGCGCCATTACCCTCAGGTCGACATCGAAAAAAATCCCGAGCGCATTCCGTTCCTGATTAATAACGGTCATTACGACCTTGTTCTGCTGGACATGAACTTCCAGCGCGACAACAGCAGCGGCCGCGAAGGCTTCCTCTGGCTCGACCGGATTCTGGACATCAACCCCACCACGGCCGTGGTGCTGATCACAGCCTATGGCGACGTCGAGATGGCCGTCCGGGCCATCAAGGCCGGCGCGAAAGACTTCGTACTGAAGCCCTGGGAGAACGAAAAGCTCCTGGCTACCCTGCAGAACGCCCTCGAACAGACCGGCCGCAGCGACGGCGACGCAGCCGTTGCGGGCAAGCCGAAAAGTGAAGCGAAAGCCACCGGCACGCTGGCAACCTCCTCCAGCCTCATCGCCGTCAGCCCGGCCATGCGGCAGGTGTTCGCCACGGTCGACCGCGTGGCCGAAACCGACGCCAACGTGCTGATTCTCGGAGAGAACGGCACCGGCAAGGACGTGGTGGCCCGGGCGCTGCACCAGCGTTCGCACCGGCGCGACAGGCCGTTTATCAGCGTGGACCTCGGTGCACTGAGCGACAGCCTGTTCGAGAGTGAGCTGTTCGGCCACGTCAAGGGCGCCTTCACCGACGCCCGCGAAGACCGCGCCGGCCGCTTCGAGGAAGCCCAGGGCGGCACGATCTTCCTCGACGAGATCGGCAACATCTCGCTGCCCCAGCAGGCCAAGCTCCTGACGGTGCTTCAGCAGCGGGTCGTGACGCGGGTCGGGTCCAACAAATCCAAGGCTATCGACGTCCGGCTGATCTGCGCCACCAACTCTCCCATCTATCAGCACGTGACCGACCGCTCGTTCCGGCAGGATCTGCTGTACCGGATCAATACCATCGAAATTCATATCCCGCCCCTGCGCGAACGGCCGGAGGACATCCTTCCCCTGGGCGAATTTTTCCTGAAGTCCTACCGGAAGCAATATAACCGGAAGGTGGCGAGCATCAGCCCGGCGCTGGCCCGCCAGCTGCAGCAATACCGCTGGCCGGGCAACGTCCGCGAACTGCAGCATGCCATCGAACGGGCCGTGATTCTGGCGCAGGGCAACGTGCTCGAACCGGAAGACTTTTACTTCGGCACGACGCCCCTGGCCTCCATCCCGACCGAGAAGGAACTGCCTTTCCAGGAAAACCTCCAGATCGAAGACATGGAGAAAAAGCTGATTCAGGGCGCCATGCAGAAATACCACGGCAACATTACGGAAGTGGCGCGGGAGTTGGGACTATCGCGGCAGGCGCTGTACCGGCGGCTGGAGAAGTACGGGATCTAAGCTATGAAACGATTCGCCACCGGGCTTGTCATCCGCATTGTCGTCATTCTGCTGACCTGTCTGCTCATCGCCTACGCCTGGTGGACCGTGCCGGCCAGCCGGTCGCTGCTCGTCGGCGTCGGAGTGATCGTGCTCACGGTACAGACCGTCAACCTGCATCACTATATCACCAGCCTGAACCGCAAGCTGACGCGGTTCATGGAATCGGTACGGTATTCGGATTTCGCCATTACGTTCAAATCCGACAACGAGCTGGGCCCCAGTTTTCAGGAACTCAACCAGCAGTTCAACGAGGTCCTGGAAGCCTTCCGCCAGGCCCGGGCCGAGAAAGAAGCCAATCTGCATTACCTCAATACCATCGTTCAGCAGGTGAGCGTCGGGCTGATCTCGTTCGACATGGTCGGCAACGTGGAAATGGTCAACCAGGCGGTGCTGCGGCTCCTCGGGATTTACCGCCTTCGGAAACTGACCGACCTGCAGGCGGTCCATCCGGGCCTGTTCGATATCCTGACGGCAACGCCTTCCAGTACGCCGGCCATCTACCAGACGGCTTTCGAGCAGGAGCTGTCGGTTCGCTGCGCCACGGTCAGCCTGCGGGGCCGGCCGGTGACGGTCGCTTCGATCCAGAACATCCGTTCGGAACTACAGCAGAAGGAGCTGGAAGCCTGGCAGAACCTGACGAAGGTACTCCGTCATGAGATCATGAACTCCGTCACGCCGATCGTGTCGCTGGTCGGGACGATGCAGCAGATCGTGAACACGGAACTTCTGGGTGCTCCTGAGGAGTCGGTCGCCGACCTGCGGGAAGCCCTGACGACCATCGAACACCGTGGCCGGGGCATCATGCGGTTCGTCGACGCCTACCGGAGCTTCACGGCCATTCCGCAGCCGCGGCTGTCGGAGGTTTCGGTCGAAAACCTGCTGCGGAACGTCATCGCCCTGGTTCAGACCGACCTCCAGCAGCGGCACATCATCCTGCAGGCTCCGCCGGTGCCGTCGTACCTGATGATCTTCGCCGACGCCGGCCAGATCGAGATGGTACTGATCAACCTGATCAAGAACGCCATGGAAAGCCTCGAAGGCCACCGCAAGCCCAAAATCCGGCTGGAGGCCAAACAGGAGGACAACCGGGTGGTGCTTTGCGTCGCCGACAACGGCCCCGGCATCGAACCCGAAGCGCTGGAGAAAATATTCATCCCGTTCTACACCACCAAAAAGACCGGTTCGGGCATCGGCCTCAGCCTGTCGCGCCAGATCATGCAGCTCCACAACGGCCAGCTGAAAGCCACCTCCACGCCCGGCCGGGGCAGCACGTTCCTGATGATTTTTTAAGAGATTCTGTTTATTCCTGATACAGAATAATATCGGGCAGAAAGTTAAAATCCCGGGTGTTGTAGGTAAAAAGTGGAATCTGGTACACGGACGCCGATGCTCCGATGATGGCATCCGGAATTTGAAGATGATGGCTTAATCGGAATTTTTCGATGAATTCGACGGCTTTTGCAGAAATGGCTTCGTCCATGTGAAGGACGTCATAAAAACGCAGTTTCCGCTGCATTTGGGCCAGTTCCGTTTTATTGCCCATTCCCTGGTATAATTCCATGACCGTAACCGAGGAAATGATAATGTTATTGAATCCGATTTGTTCCAAAGCGTCAATCGTACTCTGGACCACTGAAGGCACTGATAAAAATATTTGTGTCACAGAGAATCATTCTGCCAGAGGCTTGCGGGACCAACCGGCCTGCCGAAGTTGTTCAAGCGTGACGTTTTTTCCTTTCCAAACGCCAAATAAGGCTTTCGGATCAATCTTCTTATTGCCTTTACTGATCGTTGGAACCATTTTTTCTACCCTTTCCACTTCGACAAAATCGAATTTTTTCAAAAGCTCCAGAAAATAATGGAGTTTCAGCATCCGAAACCTTTATTCTAATTTCCATATCGCCGGGGTTTCCTCAAAATTACAATTTTTGAAATCAATTTGTTTCACTCTCACGGTTTCACCCGCTCCCACCACTTGCGCATCTGCCCCAGCCAGTCCGGGGAGTCGAGCAGTTGCGGGTTCCGGAGCGCTTCGACGACCTGTGCGGCCGTGAGCCGGCGCTGGGGTGAAACCGTCAGGAGCCGGTCGATCAGCCGTTCGGCAGTCCGTGACAGCTTGGCATTCAGTTTTCTGGGCGGGATGTAATCGGCTTTACGGATCAGGCGGCCGATTTCCGATTCGGTATTGCCTCCGAACGGCGCGTAACCGGTCAGCATTTCATAGAGCAGAACGCCCAGCGCCCAGCAGTCGGAGGCCGCACTGCTCTCGCCCGAAAACTGTTCGGGAGCCATGGACGAAGCCGTTCCGACGAGGTACCCCTGGTGCGTAAGCTTGGGCGAACCGGCCAGCCGGGCCAGGCCGAAATCCAGCAGTTTAACGGTCCCCGACCGGGTGATCTTGATGTTCCCGGTTTTCAGATCCCGGTGTACGATCTCCTTCCCATGAAGATATTGCAGCGCCGAGGCCACCTGTTCGAGCAGCCGAAAAGCCGTCTCTTCGGACATCGGGCCGGCTTTCCGGATCTGCTGCTCGATGGTCGGTCCGTCGATGTATTCCATCACCAGACAGGATTGACCACCCTCAATAAAGAATTCATAGACCAGGGCGATGTTCGGGTGCCGCAGGGTAGCCTGCACGGCGGCTTCGTTCCGGAAACGCTCCGCCTGTTCGACCCGGCGCAGCAGCTTGATCGCCACCGTCCGCTGCGTATCGGCATGCCAGGCCTGATAGACCTCGCCCATCCCGCCGGAGCCGAGCCACTGGGTCAATGTATATCCGCGGAGCTGAGGCATAAGAGTTGTTGAGTTGTTGAATGATTGAATGATTGGATGGGCGCTGCCATTTTCAGCACTGCGAAGCCCATTCAATCGCTACGGCGAACCGTCATTCAATCATTCATTTATTCTACAATTTTTCCAGCACCGTCGCGGCCAGCCGGCTGATGTTCAGGGTTCTGGCGTTGGAGTCGATGATTTCTCGGTAGAGGCCGCCTTCGCGGTAGAGTGATTCATGGGTGCCCTGCCCGACCACCTCCCCTTCCTGAAGGACGTAGATCCGGTCGGCGTCCATGATCTGGCTGATGTTGTGGGAGATGATCAGCACCGTCCGGCCCTGCTTGACGGCGTCGAGGCTGCCCTTGATCTGCTCGGTGGTGATGGCGTCGAGGCTGGCCGTCGGCTCATCCAGGAACAATACCGGCGGGTTTTTCAGGAACAGCCGGGCGATGGCGATGCGCTGCTGCTGACCGCCTGAGAGTGAGCGCGCGTCGGTCTGGTACCCCTGCGGAAGCTGCATCACCTGCTCGTGCAGGCTGGCCTGGCGGGCGGCTTCCTCCACTTCCGCGGGCGTCGCGTCGTGCCGGCCGTACCGGATATTTTCCTCGATGGTGCCGGCGAAGATGTGGTTTTTCTGAAGCACCAGCCCGACCTTCCCGCGCACGAATTCACTGTCGTAGTCGGCCAGCGGCTTTCCCTCAAGCAGCACACTGCCCCGCGTCGGGTCGTAGAAGCCGGCCAGCAGGTTCAGCGCCGAACTTTTCCCCGCCCCCGACAGCCCGACCAGGGCCGTCACCTTGCCCGGCTCCAGGTCGATCGTCACGTTTTTCAGCGCCTGTTTGCCGTTGGGATAAACGAAATCTACGTTGCGGAACGCGAAATGGCCCTTCCATTCGGCGGTTTTCAGCGCCCCCCGCCGAAGCAGATAGTCGTCGTTCTCGATCATGTCGAAAAACCCTTCGGCATAGACCAGTGCTTCCGTGTATTCGTCGTAAATGCGATGCAGGTGCCGGACCGGAGCCGAGACGTTGTTGAACAGCATGATGTGCAGCAGAATGGCGCCGACGGACATCTGGCGGTTCAGCACGAAATAGATCGTCACCACGAACACCAGCACGATGCCCACCTGTTCGGCAATGCTTTTCAGGCCGTCGAACCAGTAGTTGGTGCGGTGGTGGCGGATCTCGTTGTGGCAGAGCCGCAGGTTGAGGTCATGCTGACGCCCGCGTTCATAGTCTTCCCGGACGAACGATTTTACCACAAAGATAGACTCCAGCAGTCCGAACAGGGCGTTGGCCTTGTTCTCCCGCACTTCCTGGATGTTCCGGCGGATCTGCTTCTGGCGGTTGGTCTGCTCGCGGCTGATCCAGGCGTACAGCGGCAGTACCAGCGTAGCCACGAGCCCGACGCCCAGGTTTTTGTTGTAGATCAGCACCAGCGCGAAAGCCGCGTTGGCCAGCATCGGCACGATGTCGACGAACAGATTCTTGACGGTTTTGGTCAGGCTTTCGATGCCTTTATCGATGCGTTTCTCCAGCTTTCCGGTCTGGTTGCCGCTCAGGGCAAAAAAAGAAAGGTGGTAGGAAACGACGCGGCTGATGGTATAGTCATAGAGGTCGGCAGCCATCCGGAACCGCAGCCGGTCGCTGAGAAACTTCTGTCCGAGCTGCACCAGCAGACTGATCAGTTCTTTCGTGAGCAGGATGCCGACCAGGCTGCCCACCACCCAGGTTACCTCCTGTTGATCAATGGGCTGCTTCAGCAGATTCTGCACGGTGTTGACGGTGTATTCCATCACCAGCGGTGTCACCTGCGCCAGCAGCGCCCCGAGGGTGGTCAGGAAAAGGGCCAGCGCGAGGCTGGCCCGGTAGTTACGAACAAAAGGCCAGAGTTTCCGGATCAGGACCAGAGTCGACATGGTCGGAACGCTTAAAGTTGACGGACAAATTCCTGCGTATTGAGCCGTCCGTCCGTCTGGTAATCATAGAACAGTTCGGTCATCGAGGCCACGATGTGCGGGTCTTCGGTCAGGAAGGCCGTCAGCTTGGTGGCCCGGCCGCTGGCGTTGGAGCCGCTGCCGAGAATGCAGACGCAGAGGCCGCGGTAGATGCCCGGTTTGTTCTCGCGGGGAGCGCTGATGTATAGCTGCACCGGCAGGGTCTTGTTGGCTTTCGTGACCCGGATGCCGAGTTCCTGCATTTCCCGGATGGCCCTGGCGTGTTCGCCATACAACTGGTTGACCAGCAAGGCCTTCGGCTCCATCGTTTCATGGCCGGAAGTCGGTACAAGGAAGCGGTTATGATGGGGAACGCTGTCGAGCGCGTTCAGGACCGCGTTGCTGCCGGGGCGATAGGTTTCCACCGAAATGTGTTCGTTAACCACCTTGCCGAGGTATTTCAGAAAAGCGTGGTTGGCGCCTTCGTTTTCGTCGTTGAGCGTGACGAACTCCACGTGCGCATCGCTGCCCATATTCTGGAGATAGATGGCGGCCCCTTTCAGTTTATTTTCCACGTCGGTGCAGTCGCGGATCAGCGCTTCGGCTTTCCGGGCGTAATCGAACTGGGTGGCGTTGCGGAGTTCGTGCGGTTTCAGCTGGGCGTGCTTGGCGACATAGTCCATCCGGAATGGCGCGATGGCTTCTACCCGGGCGGTGTTCGACAGCACGAGCAGGTCGTTCCCCTGCGACTGGGCCGATTCGATCACCCGACCGATGCCCGCCAGCACCTCGTCGGGGCCTTCCATGAGCAGGACTTTCTCGTTCACCTTGCCGCTCACGTCGATCATCAGCGTATTGAGCGACTGCGTAGCCTGGACGAGCAGGTGCGTCTGCGTCTTGAGGTGCTCCATCTCCTGCTGGTTGGCCCTCTCCTTCTGGCGGTTAGCTTTCTCGGTCGTTACGGTCACATACAGGCCGATGAAGATGCCGACGATCCCGCCCAGCAGACCGGCGATGTCCAGCTCACGGATGTAGCGGTCGATGCCGGGGCTGAAATAGGCTTTTCCGTCGGTCCACCGGCCGGTGGCGGGGTCGATCTCGAAGCCGGACAGGTAGTGGGTCGAATCGTTGAACACGTAATACCATTTGAAGCCCAGCGAGATGAGCAGGGCCACGAACGGGATCATGAAAAAGGCGGTGAACAGAATCGGGTGCTTACGGATGATGTCGTAAAGCACCCCAAAAAATCCCTCGTTTTGGGCATCGGCATCCGGGTTAGGGAGGACGGCAGGGGCAGAAGTTGGTAGAGCGGCTTGCATGTTGGGACATGGTGATTAGACCATAACAAAGGTCACGTATACCGCCCCCCGGTTCAATCCGCAAAGACCTACATTTTGAGTACAGGAAAACCTATATACCACCCCCCGACCCCCTCCTAAATCAGGAGGGGGTGCGCGCTGCCACCCTTTGTCATCCTGATGCAGGAGGGATCTTGTGGCCTAATAACCGGTCACCATGAGTGCCGAAGCATAAGATTCCTCGTTCCTCGGGATGACAAAAAGGAGAATCCACCCCCTCCTTATCAAGGAGGGGGCCGGGGGTGGTTCCCTTTTGATAAAGTTTGCCGTATTGAAGTGACTTATCGTTTGGTTGTACGTCAAATTGGTTACAGCTGGAATTTCTCGACAGGGATTTGCTGCCGATCGACCAACCATTCCGATAAGATTCATCATGAAAAACCGGTTCAAACGTCTGGCTCTGCCGCTTTTGGTTATCGCCCTCGCCATCTCCTGCCGACATGATAACCAAACGAAAACCGATGTCCTCCCCCAATCGGACACTACGATCACCATCGCCGAAGCCCGGC
>NZ_ML112622.1 GCF_003703975.1 Larkinella soli
CGCCCTTACCGTAGACCGGCAGGGGCTGGTTGTGGCGGATGTTGTGGATCATCAGCGGGATGAGCTTCTCGGGGAAGTGGTGGGGGCCGTAGTTGTTCGAGCAGTTGGAGACGACCACCGGCAGGCCGTAGGTGTTGTGGTAGGCCCGCACGAAGTGGTCCGAGGCCGCCTTCGAGGCCGAGTAGGGCGACTGCGGGTCGTAGGGCGTGGTTTCGGTGAAGAACTCCTCGGGGCGGTGCAGCGAGCCGTAGACCTCGTCGGTCGAGACGTGATAGAAGCGTTTGCCCTCGAAGGCGCCCTGCCAGCGGTTTTTGGCGGCATTCAGCAGGTTGACCGTGCCGACGACGTTGGTCATGACGAAGGCCATGGGGTCGGTGATGGAGCGGTCGACGTGGGACTCGGCGGCCAGGTGGATGACGCCCTGAAAGTCATGGCGGGCGAAGAGCTCGTCGAGAAAGGGAGCCTCGACGATGTCCCCGCGCACGAAGGAGTAGTTGGGGGCGTTCTCGATGTCGGTCAGGTTGGCCAGGTTGCCGGCGTAGGTGAGCTTGTCGAGGTTGACGATGTGGTAGTCAGGATAGTTGGTTACAAACAGCCGCACCACGTGCGAGCCGATGAAGCCGGCTCCGCCCGTTATCAGGATTTCTTTCATATTCAGTGATTGGTCAGCCCCGGCAGCCGGTTTTCTGAACCTGCGAGCGCTTCCGGGACTGAAAATTTTAGACGGCAATACGTGGATATAAGACCTGAAAAACAGGGAGTTGCTGATCCTTTTCGGAAATAATGGGGTTGGAAACGCCCCAATCGATATCAAGATCAGGATCATTCCAGATGATTCCCGACTCCGACGCTTTATGGTAGACGTTAGTACACTTGTAACTGAAAACGCTGTCTTCCAGGGCTACGAAGCCATGAGCAAAGCCTTCCGGAATATAGGCCATGTTGTGTAATGCTGCATCCAGGAGAAAAGTTTCATATTTCCCGAACGTCGGAGATTCCTCGCGAAGATCGACGGCCACATCCAGGACTTTCCCGCTTATCACGCGGACCAGTTTCCCCTGAGCATACGGCCGGTTCTGAAAATGCAGGCCTCTAAGCACTCCCTTTACGGAAAAGGACTGATTATCCTGGACGAATCCCGTCGGAAGGCCAAGCGACTCGAATATCGCTTCGTTGTAGGATTCAAAAAACAGTCCCCGTTCATCTTCGAAAATACGGGGGCGTAATTCGACCAGCCCCTCCATGGAAGTTTTTCTTACCAGCATCGTTTTTCAAGTTGAGTATTTTTGTAATTCCTTCTGCACTTTTCTTGGCAAGTGCCTTTTATTCAAAGTAATTCAGAACCTGATGACCACCTTTTGCCAGTAACTGGTCGCGCCGGAACAAATCGACGTCGGCGGAAACCATGTCTTCCACCAGGGCTTTTAAATCGTATTT
The DNA here is from genome assembly GCF_003703975.1 of Larkinella soli. Taxonomy (GTDB): domain Bacteria; phylum Bacteroidota; class Bacteroidia; order Cytophagales; family Spirosomataceae; genus Larkinella; species Larkinella soli. The sequence continues at coordinate 1,438 of NZ_ML112622.1, forward strand.
GGGTTTCCAGCCGAGTTTGGTCATGGCTTTGGTGGGGTCGCCCAGCAGCAGGTCCACCTCCGTCGGCCGGAAATACCGCTCGTCGATCCCGACGACTTCCTGTCCGATTTTTACCGGGAAAGCCGGGTTGGTAGCGTTAACGGCCACCGCTTTTTCCTGAACGCCTTCCCCCTTGAATTCCACCTCCACCCCAATCTCCGCAAAGGCCATCCGCACAAATTCCCGGATGGTGGTGGTGACGCCGGTGGCGATGACGAAGTCCTCGGGCTGCTCCTGCTGCAGCATCAGATACATGGCCTCCACATAGTCTTTGGCATGGCCCCAGTCCCGCTGCGCGTCCAGGTTACCGAGGAATACTTTTTCCTGTAGCCCCAGACCGATCCGGGCCACCGCCCGCGTGATCTTGCGCGTCACGAAGGTCTCCCCCCGCAGCGGAGATTCGTGGTTGAACAGAATGCCGTTGCAGGCGAACATATCATAAGCTTCCCGGTAGTTGACCATGATCCAGTAGCCGTACAGCTTGGCCACCGCANTAATCGTGTCTATCATTCTAATCGATGAGCCGGCGGGGCGGATAAACGGTCTTTCAGGCCACCGATGTTCCGGATTCTTTTTTGGACTTTTCTTCGAGCTTCTGTTGCCAGCGCCAGGCGTCGCGCAGGCTGTCGGCCAGCGATTTTTCGGCCCGCCAACCCATGACCTGGTTCACCTTGTCGACCTGGGCGTAGATTTTTTCGACATCGCCCGGACGGCGGGGCCCAATGCTGTAGTTCAGTTTAAGGTGGTTGACCTCCTCGAACGTTTTGATCAGTTCCAGAACCGTATGGCCGTCGCCGGTGCCGACGTTGAAGACGTCGTAATAGCTGGTTTCCTGGCGGCCGTCGAGCAGTTTCAGCGCCTGAACGTGGGCCTTTGCCAGGTCGACCACGTGGATGAAATCCCGCATGCAGGTACCGTCGGGGGTGTTATAGTCGCTTCCGAATACGGTCAGTTTCTCACGAATACCGGCGGCCGTCTGCGTAATGTAGGGTACGAGGTTGCCCGGCACTCCCGAGGGAAGTTCGCCGATCAGGGCCGAGGGATGCGCTCCGACCGGGTTGAAATACCGCAGGGAAATGCCTTTGACGGGGGCTTTCGACCGGACGGTATCCCGGATAATGTCCTCACAGATGGATTTGGTATTGCCGTAAGGCGATTCGGCCGGCAGGCGCGGGGTCTGTTCCGTCACCGGAAGCTGTTCAGGTTGCCCGTAGACCGTACAGGAAGAGGAGAACACCAGGTGCGGAACCCCGTATTTAATCATGGTCTGCAGCAGCAGAACGGTCGAACCGAGGTTGTTGTCATAATAATTGAGCGGTTTTTCGACCGATTCCCCAACGGCTTTATAGGCGGCAAAGTGAATGACGCCGTCGAATTTCTCTTTCTCAAAAATGGCGTTCAGGCTCCCGGCGTCGTTACAGTCGGCTTCGTAGAACGGAACTTCCTCGCCCAGGATCTGTTTCAGTCCGTCGAGCACCGACCGGTTCGAATTGGAAAAGTTATCGATAATAACAGGTTCATAGCCGGCGTTGCGTAGTTCGACAACCGTATGCGAACCAATAAACCCGGCTCCGCCAGTGACTAAAATTCTCATCGGAATGATTGGATTAAGGTAGTTGTTTCAAACGTTGAGGCCATTCCGGCCGATACGGATGGTCTGCTTTGAACCGGGAAAATTTATCTTTGCGGGGTAGCGGAATGCCAAATCCTTTTTTTGTAAAATTTTGTTAAGAATTCGAAACCAGCCCTTTCCTTATCGGGCAAAAGTATAAAATTCAGTAGGTTTCTAAAAATAGTTTTTATCTTGGGGTTATTATCGAATCGTGAACGCTTTTACACGGTGTTCGAAGGCAACCCCGCTTGAGTAGCATGATGAACGACAGCGAAATAAAAGCGTTGATCTCGTTGCTGGACGACGAGGATCGCGAAATTACTGACCACGTAGAACAGAGAATCCGTGAAATGGGCGGTCAGTTGATTCCTTACCTCGAAAGTGAGTGGGAAGGCAGTTTTAACCCGATCCATCAGAAGAAAATCGAAGAGCTGATCCATGACCTCCAGTACCAGTCGGTGCTGGAACGGATCACCGCCTGGAAGGACGCCGGAGCCCAGGATCTGCTCGAAGGCCTCTGGATCGTGGCGACCTACCAGTATCCGGACCTGTCACTGGACAAGCTGCGGCAGGACCTCAATCAGCTGTATATCGACGTCTGGCTGGAGGGCCGCAACGAGATGCACCCCATCGACCAGATCAAATCCCTGAACCACGTCTTCTTCAATAAACTGAAGTTTGCGGCCAACACCAAGCATTTCCATTCTCCGTCGAACTCGATGATCAATGTGGTGCTGGAAAGCCGTCGCGGGAATCCGATCTCCCTCTGCGTCATTTACATGCTTATCGCCCAGCAGCTCGGACTGCCGGTGTATGGCGTGAACCTGCCGAGCCTGTTCGTGCTGACCTACAAGAAGGACCACACGCAGTTCTACATCAACGTCTTCAACCGCGGACTGGTCTTTTCCAAATCCGACATCGACCATTACATCGGTCAGCTGAACCTTAAACCGGCCGATACCTTCTACCAGCCCTGTTCCAACCTCGACATCATCCGTCGGGTGCTGAGAAACCTGATGCTGGCCTTTGAAAAGATCGGCGACGCCGGCCGCGTGAAGGAGGTTGAGCAGCTAATGGATGCCGTTTTCGACGAAGACGCCACCCCTCCCCTGTCGGATTATACCAATAAATAAAGACGGTATTCCGATTTAAAACGCAATGGCCATCAGCCCCGGACCGGTCCGGAAGCAGTGGATGTGCAGTTCACGCACGTCGTCGGGCAGCCGGACATGGCCGGTCAGGCGGTCGGGGGCATCCGGGAAAGGCTCGATGTGGAGGTGTTCGCGGAAGGTGAGATTTCGTTTGCCGTAGAGCTTGTACAGCGCTTCCTTGGCGCACCAGTAAACCGCCAGCCGGGCCGGATCACCGTCGGCATGAGCAATCTCCCCTTCCGACAGCACCCGCGGCACCACCCGTGTAAACTGCTCGCGGAACGGTTCGATGTCGATGCCGACCGGCCGGGAATGGTGCAGCACGGCCGCGGCCCATCCCTGCGTGTGCGAAATCGAGACGTGGGCGTCCATTCCGATCAGGTGCGGCTTTCCGAAGGAGTCCTTGAACAGGCCGGGATAAGGCCCGAGCGGTTCCGTCAGGGTCGCCAGAGCCGCCCGACAGGCCAGCCATTCGACCCGTTGGGCCGGGTGGGTGATCTCATGGAGTTCGAACTGTTCGGGGGCCGTCAGCGTCAGCATCGGCCGTAACGCCGGCTCCTCTTCTTCTATTTTCCACAACACCGCCGTGCATTCTGCACTCAGCCGGAGCGTCTGATACAGGGACATATCCCGATTCCGATTATTTTTGACGCGAAAATAAGGAATCGAACCGAGGGTGGGTATGCAGGTAAAAAAAATCGACACCTTCGCCGGGCATCGCGATGGTGTTTATACGCTCGAAGAAGGCGGGTCGCCGACGGAGTTTTTTTCGGCCGGAGCCGACGGTCTGGTGGTCCGATGGCAGCTCGACAAGCCGGATCTCGGCACCCTGCTGGCCCGCGTGCCGGCTTCCGTGTATGCCATAGCGTTCGATCCGGAACAGAAACAGCTCTGGGTTGGACAGAATTATGACGGCATCCATGTGCTGACCCCGTCCGATAAGCAGGAAATCCGGTCGGCGCAGATCACCCCGGCCGCCATCTTCGACATTCGTTTTCATGAGGATACCGCCTGGGTTGCCCTCTCCGACGGGGTCGTCGTGGTAATGGACAAAGCCGCCTTTGCGGTAAAAAAACACCTCAAGGCGTCCGATAAAAGCGCCCGCTGCATTGCCGTCAACCCCGGCGGCCGTGAGGTGGCGGTCGGTTACAGCGACCACGGGGTCCGGATTTTCGACCTGGACAGCCTCGTCCTCAAACGGGTCATTCCGGCTCACAGCAACTCGGTTTTCACGGTGCAGTATTCGCCGGACGGCCGGTTTCTGCTCACGGCAGGCCGGGACGCCCACCTGAAAGTCTGGAACGCGGCCGGGGGCTACACACTGCACCAGGACATCGTCGCCCACCTGTTTGCCGTCAACCACATCTGCTACAGCCCGGATGGCGCGTTATTTGCTACATGCAGTATGGATAAGTCCGTGAAAGTCTGGGATGCCGAAACCTTCCGGCTGCTGAAAGTCATCGACCGCGCCCGGCACGCCGGCCACGGCACCTCGGTGAACCGGCTCTGGTGGAGTTCGTACCGGCAGCAGCTGGTATCGTGCAGCGACGACCGGCTCATCTCGGTTTGGGAGATTCTCCGGTAAATAGAATCGCGCCCTACTTTTTTCCGGTGAAAAGAAAAATTCGGATTAATTAATTGATATTTTCAACCTGATCCCTTTATTTTTAGCCAAAACGGTGAAAGCCCTTCACCAAAACCCATTCAATCATGAAGATAACGCCCATTGAAATACGTCAGCATACATTTGAGAAAAAGGGCTTCGGTGGTTACCGCCCCGATGAAGTGGACGCTTTTCTGGCTTCATTATCACAGGAGTGGGAACGTGTAATCAGCGAAAGCAAAATGCTGAAAATGCAGCTTGAACTGGCTGAAAAGGAACTCGGCAAGTTCAAGGAAATTGAACTGACGCTTTTCAAAACGTTGAAAACCGCCGACGAAACCAGCTCACAGATCACCGAGCAGGCCAACAAGGCTGCCGAAAAATACCTGAATGAGTCGAAACAGAAAGCGGACGAAGTGCTGGCCGACGCCCGCAAACGCTCGACGCTCATGGTGCAGGATGCCGAGAATCAGGCGCGATACATCAAAGAAAATATCCTGAACGACCTGAAAGCCATGGAGCACGACTTCAAGGCCATGGAAAAGTTCAAAGAAAGCCTCATCAAACAGATCCGGACCCTCGCTACCAGCGCCATAGACAGTGTCGACCGGTTCGAGAAAAAATTCAACCAGCAGTCGCTCCAGGCCAAAATCGACGAGGTCACCGCCCAGAATAACGAAGCGGAAGCCGCAGCGACGGCCGCCGACATCGACCCTAACGAGCCTCTGATCGGGCAGGAAGAAACCGCAGCCGAAACCACCGAGGACGTTCAGGCCGCTACCGAAGCCCCCGCTGAAGAGACCGCCGTCATCGACCCCGTAGCCGCCCAGGGCGAAGAAGCCGCCGAAGCCGGGCTGCCGGTTACCGAGCCGGTCGCGGAAGAGGAGCCGGTTGCCGAACCGCAGGCCTTGCACGAAGCGGCCGTTTCGGACGAGAAACCCAAAGAAGCCGGAACCCCAACCGCCGGAACACCCGCCGGAGGCTCCTTCTTCGACCAAATTTAATCGGAGGCCGGGTTTCAAATCCGGCCTTTTCCTTTACTTTTGGGCGTTTTTTACGTAAAAAGGCGGTCGAATAGCCGCCCTCCTATGGGAACGATCACGCTCGAAGGACTGGAATTCTTTGCCTACCACGGCTTTTACGACGAAGAACAGAAAATCGGCAACAAATACTCCGTCGATATCACCGTCACCGCCGATTTTACCGAAGCCGCCCGTCGCGACCGCCTGAGTGCCACGGTCAACTACGAAGAGCTGTACCGCATCACGCACGAGGCCATGCAGCGGCCGGCCCGCCTGCTCGAACACCTCGCCCATACCATCATCGAGGAAATCCGGAAACGCTACCCGGCCGTCGAATCGGTCGAAGTAAGCGTGTCGAAGTTCAATCCGCCGGTGGGCGGAGTCTGCCACCGCGCCAAAATCACCCTGAAGGAATAATCGTCTACCGGGCCTCCAGCGTCAGGCTGCCCCCGGGTTTCATCGTGATCTGCACTAGTCCGTCGGACGCCGGACCCACCTCGGCCTGCTGCCGGGTTTTCACGGTATAAGCCCTGAACGGCAGTTTTACGCGGGCGGTTCCTCCCTTCTCCGATTTGACCGTCACGCGGTCCGGAATACCGGGCGCTCGTTCCGCGCTGACCAGAAAAGCGCCTTCCGCCCGCAGATCCCGGAACGACAGGCTCGTCCAGTCGGCCGGAACCGCCGGAAATACCTCGATGCGGCCGGCATACGACTGCAACAGCATTTCCTGCAATCCGGCGGCAAAGGCAAAATTCCCCTCCAGCGTAAACGGCCGGTAAGTGAATCTGGACAGGCCGGATTTGGTCTGATCGCCGTTGAGGTGGAACGAGTTGGTGGAGCAGAACGCCCGCGCAAACGTCCGGAGGGCTTCGGCGGCTCCGGCCCCGTCTTTGGCCCTCGCCTTCAGGCCGGCCGCCCAGGCGTAGGAATACCCGCACCACCAGTCCGGCCCGATCCGGTCGAGCAGGGAAAGCGAGTTGCGGATGATCTGCTGCGCCTTTTCGCCGTCTTCCCAGCGAATCAGGCCCAGCGGGTGGATCGCCATCAGGTGGGAAAAATGCCGGTGTGATTCGTTGTAGGGAGCGCCCGGCGCAAACAACAGCTCCTGCCGGTCGCTCAGCGAAAAATCCGGCAGTTCTTTCCCGATCGCTTCCCAGTGCCAGGCTTCGTCGGCACGGCCCAGAGCACCGGCCATCTCCGCAGCCGCCGAAAAGACGAATTTCATCAGGGCCAGGTCGTAGTTGGTCGTGTTCAGAAACCAGGCTTCCAGCTTGTTATTGTTGATTTCCGGGCTGGAGCTGATGGGCAGCTTCCGGCGGCCGTCTTCTTCCCGCACCGTCACCTGCTCCAGATGCCGGGCCACCCCCGACACCCAGGGATAGGCCCGCCGGCTCAGAAAACCGGCATCCCGGCTATACTGCCAGTGGAGGTAGTAATGATGGGCCAGCCAGGCCGAGACCGTCGGCGACAGTGAATACTGAATCCAGCCGCCCATCTCCTTGCCGGTCAGGGTCGTTACGCCCGGCACGGCGATTCCGTCCGTTCCGAAATACCGCCGGGTATAGTCGCGGTAGACCGGCAGGTTTTCCTCCAGGTGGTTGAAATAGCCCAGCCCTTCTTCGAGATGATTTCCGCTGTAGCAGGGCCAGTAACTCAGCTGGGTGTTCAGGTCGTGGTGATAGTCGCCTTTCCAGGGCGGAATGCGTCCGTTGTCGGCGGTCCAGACGGCCTGGAGGGAAATCGGCGGGGCGTCGGCCCGGGCGGCCGAGCCCCACTTGTACTGTTCCAGATACCACTGTTTGCGAAGCAGGGGGTCCGGGACGTTCAGATCGGATTTCGACCAGAACGTTTTCCACCAGGCCCGGTGGCTCTCGAGGTCCCGGGTGAACGAAGCGGCAGCGGCCTGCGGTTTTTCAGGCGACTTCACCCCGTTGGCCAGGGATTTGGGAAAGTGGGAAACGATGGTCCAGTGGCCTTCCAGCACATTTCCCTGCCGCTTCCACCCGACCCGTACTTCGTAGGAAAAGCCGCCCCACCCCTCCTGCCTGTACGTGATCCCGTCCTTCTGCCGGACCAGCTGGCCCTGCGGGTACCCGAGCCGGACGAGATTGTCGCCTTCCACCACCGCATTGCCGACCGAATCCTTCCCGGCTTTCCCGTAAATGGGCGGAATCAGGTCGATGGCCGGGTCGGAAGGAAGGTTCTCGAACCGGAACCAGCCGACGGGCCGCGTCGCATGCACGAACGACCGCAGCACCACCCCGTTTCGCCAGCGGACCTCCCCCACGGCCTCCTGCACCGACACCCGCGCCGACTCGACCGGCCCGAAAGCCGCCATATCGAATTCCAGGGCCGCGCCCGGTATTTTGGTCGGGCCGGGTTCGCGGTCATAGGGCGCGTCGAAATAATCCTGCACTACCTTGTATTCCTTTTTCCGGACCTGCTGCTGCACCCAGCGAAAGCTGAATTCCGGCCGGTCGAGCCCCTTCATCGGGCGAAGGTCCCAGAGGTCGGCGCGGTCCAGTGAAACCCGCAGACGGCCGTCTTTCTGCCAGATCAGGGCGCCCAGCGTGCCGTTCCCCAACGGCAGTGCCTCATCCCAGCGCGTCGGCAGGGCGGAAAATTTCAGATCGAAATCACCTGACGAAAGGGTCTGTGACCAAACCGGGTGCAGCAGAACCAGCCAACCGATCAGAACATGGAAAGCAAGCACTGGGCATCGGCGAAATCCGGTGCGGGACATAGAGGTCCAGGAGTTAAAAGTTGAAGGGTTTAGGGGTTGGGGAGTTGGGGGTCAGGTCTGGGAATTGAGTTCGGGGCGTTCCTGTTGTTCGGAGCCGAGAAGTTCCTTCTGGTTGATCGGGATCAGGTTGACGCTGAATTGACGGACAATCAAACGCATGATCGGATCATTCTCGATCTTTCGCAGCATTCTCCGGGTCTGTTCCTCGTCGTAGCCCATCACCAGCTGGTCGGTCAGCTTCAGGTATTTGACCGCATAGTAAAAGCCGGTAATGACATAGGGGCCGAAAGGCGTCGAGGGTACGTCGAAGGAGGTGCTGGTGATGTTGAAGATCGTATTCGGCAGATACCGGTTTCCGACGTCGATTCCCCTCTCGTTCAGGTAGTATCTGGCGGCCAGAGCCCGGGACGTCATGAACTGGTTGGGCGTGCAGAGCAGGCCGGCGTAGGGCTGCTGTTTCTGGGACTGGCTCGTCAGGATGTCGAGCATGCTCGACGCCCGGCGCCGGATTTCCGCCTGCACCTCATCCCACCAGGGTACGGGCGGCTGGCCGCCGTCGAGCCGGATCAGGGCGTGAATCGAGTAATCGAGGATGCCGGCGGTTATCCGGATGCCGAGCCGGTTGAGGTCCGCGTCGCGGTCGATCATCTGCTGAAGCCGGGCGCGCTGGGCGCGGGGGTGCGTCCTGAGGTAGTCGATGCTCTGGACCCAGTCGCCGGCCAGGTACCCGTCATGGGCGTAAACCTCCTTCAGCAGGTGCCGGATGTCTTCGTCGTTCCGGATTTTGAATTTTCCGGCGGGGGTGTCGTATTCCAGCTGGTTTTCCACCAGCATCTGTTCGATCTCGACGGCCACACCGGTAGCGCCCAGCATCCCGCAGTTCAGCGCCGACCCTTCCACAATGCCCATTTTGTAGATATGGCTGACATACGATTTATCCGACTGGTCGTGCAGGTGCCCGTGGGTCTGGATATGAACGAAATGGTCGATCCGGTCGTATTTCAGGGCGTTGCGCTTCTGGTTTTCCCGGATGATGTGGTTGATGTCCTCGAATACGTCCTGGGTAACGAAGGAGCCGGCGGCCCGGATCACCTGGAGTTCGACGTGGATGTCTTTCGTGCGGTATTCGTTGATCTTGTCGTTTACGACATCCAGTTGAAGCTGGCTCAGGTCGCGCGCATCGGCACAACCAATGAGAATGTGAAGTTCCTGTCTCAAGATAGTGATGGATTGGATTCGGGCGAAGATAAAAAAAGCGCGACATTCCGGTTGCCGGGAATGTCGCGCTTCTGCAAAAAAGTCTTGTACGGGCCGCCTTATACCACAAATCAGGCGGAAGCAAGCTGCTGTTTCAGGGCGTCTACCGAGATGTCGAAATGCGAAGCATCGAAAACACATTCCCCGTTCTGGATCAGCAGAATCTGGGGTGACTGGTGGTAAACGGCAAACTCTTCCGCAATTTTGTTCGATACCGGGCGATACGAAATCAGGTCCAGATAATAGGGTTTGATTCCGAGAGAGTCGCTCCAGTTGCGTTCGAGCCGACTGAGGGCCGTCGAACTGATGGAGCAGCGCGTGCTGTGCTTAAAAATCAATACCGGTTGCCCGGCAGACTCTTTTTTAAGGGCTTCTAATTGGGCTTCGTTTTGCAGTTTGTTCCAGTTCATGTTCCGTGTTCACAGGTAACTACGAGCATATAAGACATTTCCGGCCGGAAAAGTTTCGATCAGCCCCGGTGTACCTTCAATTTTTCGACCATCTCATCGGAGATCTCATCGGCATAGGTTCCGTAGGCGTTGACCAGCGTTCCCTTCAACCCGTCCTTCGACGCGATAGCGTACAGAATGGAGTTGTCGTCGGGGTTGCTCATGCCCTCGAACCGGTACGTTTCCACGATTTCAAAATCGTCGGGCTGCAGCCGCAGGTTGGGGCTATGGCAGACGAGGCAGTCCTGCGCCAGATTGAAATCGTAAGTGTAGCCCTTCTGTTTCAGGTCGTTCAGGGCCTCGACGAGCGTATCGTAGCTTTCCATGGGACGTGTTGTTAAAAGATAGCGATCCTGTGTGTAGTTTTACCGACTAATATCAACGCACCTTCGTTTGCTTTCCGTTTTTTACAACCTCTCACTCCGGCTCTACCAGGCTGCCCTGCAGGCTGCGGCTCCCTTTCATACCAAAGCCCGGCTGGCGGTGGCCGGCCGTCGGGACTGGAATCGGCAAATTAGCGCAAAACTCTCCGGCAATCAAACGCCGGTGGCCTGGTTTCATGCCGCTTCCCTCGGCGAATTCGAGCAGGGACGGCCGGTGATGGAAGCCTTTCGCCGGCAATATCCCGGTTATAAAATCCTGCTGACCTTCTTTTCGCCCTCGGGGTTTGAAGTCCGGAAAACGTACGGCGGGGCGGATTATATTTTCTACCTGCCCATCGACACCCCCGCCAACGCCCGCGCCTTCCTCGACCTCGTCCGGCCGAAGATCGCCTTTTTTATCAAGTATGAATTCTGGTACAACTATCTCCGGGAACTGAAGCGCCGGTCGGTGCCGGTCGTTTCGTTCTCGACCATCTTCCGCCCGGAACAGGCGTTCTTCAAACCGTATGGCGGTTTTTACCGGAATTTTCTCCATTTCTTCGATCATCTGCTGGTCCAGAACCGCCAGTCGGTGGAGCTGCTGGCCGGCATCGGCATCACGCAGGTGACGCTGGCGGGCGACACCCGTTTTGACCGGGTACGTCAGGTAGTGGAGGCCAAAAAGGAAATACCGGTGGCGGCCGCCTTCAAACAGGGAAATCCGCTCCTGGTGGTGGGCAGCGCCTGGCAGGCCGACATGGACCTGCTGATCCCGTTCCTGAACGGCTTCGGCAAACCGCTGAAAGTGATCATCGCCCCGCACGAAATTCATGGGGAGGAGATCGAACGCTGGCGGGGTCAGTTGAAAGGCGGGTCGGTCCGGTTTTCGGAAACACAGTCGGATGCGTTCAGGCAGACCGCGCTGGAGGAGGCCGATTACCTGATCATCGACAACGTCGGCATGCTGTCGTCTTTGTACCAGTACGGCGAATTTGCCTACATCGGCGGTGCCTTCGGGAAAGGGCTGCACAACATCCTGGAAGCTGCCACCTTTGGGATGCCGTTGTTTTTCGGGCCGAATTATACCAAATTTCAGGAGGCCGTCGATCTGGTCCGGCAGGGCGCGGCTTTCACCGTCACCAACGAAGCCGGGTTCCGGGCGGTTTTCGGGAAGCTGTATGACAGCGAACCGGCCCGCCGGGAGGCAGCCCGCATTACGGCCGACTACGTCCGGGCCAATACCGGCGCCACGGAAAAGGTGATGGAGGTAGCCGGGCGTTTACTCCCTCCGGCCGAAAAAGCGGGGTAACCAATTCCGGTTTTAGCTTGTTAAAAGAACACGTCCGAAGAAATTCAGATTTTGCGTTGAACAACCCATGCCACTGAAACCCGGCCTCGTCATCCGCTCCACCGGCTCGTGGTACGATCTTCGTACCGAGGACGGTCATACCTTCCGCGCCCGACTGAAGGGTAAATTCAAAATCAAGGGGCTGAAGGTCACCAACCCCATCGCCGTGGGCGACCGCGTGCAGTATGAGGTCGAAGACGAAACCGAGAATACGGCCGTCATCACCGACATCGAGCCCCGCGAGAACTACATCATCCGGCAGTCGGTCCATAAAACCGCCCACGGGCATATTCTGGCGGCCAATATCGACCAGGCCGTTCTGATCGTCACGCTGACTTTTCCCCGCACGTCGCTGGGTTTCATCGACCGCTTTCTGGTCACGGCCGAGTCGTTCCGGATTCCCTCTACGCTGGTGTTCAACAAATCGGACATCCTGGGCGAGGAAGGCATCGCCTACCAGAACGAGATCATCGAGCTCTACGAACGGATCGGCTACGGCAGCATGGCCACCTCGGCCCTGGAGGGCAAGGGCGTGGAAGGGTTCCGGGAGTTGCTCGATCAGAAAATTACGCTGCTCTCCGGCCACTCGGGCGTCGGGAAGTCCTCGCTGGTCAACGCCATTGCGCCGGACCTGAAGCTTCGGACGAGCGAAGTATCCACCTTCGCCAATAAGGGCGTTCATACCACCACCTTTGCCGAAATGTTCGAAATCGGACCGGGAACGTTCATCATCGACACGCCCGGCATCAAGGAACTGGGCCTGGCCGACATGGAAAAGGAAGAAATCAGCCACTATTTCCCCGAAATGCGCGACCGGCTGAACCAGTGCCGCTACCACAACTGCCTCCATATCAACGAACCCGGCTGCGCCATCAAGGAGGCCGTCGGAACCGGTGAGATTGCCGAGAGCCGCTACTGGAGCTATCTCGGTATGGTTTCGGGAGAAGACAACCGAAGGTAAAACACAACGAAAAAAGGGCCTCCGAGGCCCTTTTTTCGTTGAAAGTCAGTTATCTAAATTGTCAGGGCCGCCAGCAGGTCGGCCTGGGTGATGATGTGGACCTGCTGGTTTTCGTCGCGGACCAGCAACGCCTTGTTTTCCCGGTCGATCAGCGACGACAGCACATCGACGGTATTGTCCAGCGCCACGAACTTGAACGGTTTGTCCATCACCTGCCCGATGGGGGCGTCCTTGATGGTCGGGTCTTCGATGAGTTTGCCGAGAATGTCCGAGTCGGTCAGGCTGCCGACGATGAGGCCGTTTTCGTCCGTCACCGGGATCTGGGAGATGCTGTGCTGATTGAGCAGCCGGATGGCCTCCCCAACCCGCATGGTCTGTCCTACCGTCGTCAGTTGGGCTTTGCCGTTCTTGCTTCGAATGATGTCGCGGGCGGTGGAGAACTCGCGGGACTCCAGAAAACCGTGGTCCTTCATCCAGGTGTCGTTATAGATTTTGGCGAGGTAGCGCGTTCCGTGGTCGGGCAGCAGAATGACCATGACGTCCTCCTCCTTCAGGTTCTCGCGGGCCCATTCCAGTGCCCCATGGACCGCCGACCCGCAAGACCAGCCCACAAACAGCCCTTCCTCCTTTGAAAGCCGCCGGGCCATGATGGCTGAGTCCTTGTCGGTCACCTTCACGAAATGATCGATCAGGTTGAAGTCGACGTTTTTGGGCAGAATGTCCTCCCCGATGCCTTCCGTCAGGTACGGATAGATTTCGCCCTCGTCGAAAACGCCGGTTTCCTTGTACTTCTTGAACACCGAACCGTAGGTGTCGATGCCGACCGTGACGACGCCCGACTTCTGCTCCTTCAGGTATTTGGCCGTCCCGCAGATGGTTCCGCCGGTGCCGACGCCCGACGCAAAATGGGTGATCCGGCCGGTGGTATCGCGCCAGATCTCCGGGCCGGTGGTGTCGTAGTGCGCGGCCGTGTTGGACAGGTTGTCGTACTGGTTCGGGTAGAACGAGTTGGGAATCTCCTGGTTGAGCCGTTTGGCGACGGAGTAGTATGAGCGTGGGTCTTCCGGTTCGACGTTCGTAGGGCACACCACCACGTCGGCCCCGACGGCCCGCAGGATGTCGATCTTCTCCTTCGACTGCTTGTCGGCCATGGTGAAGATGCATTTGTAGCCTTTGGCGATGGCGGCCAGGGCCAGCCCGAAGCCGGTGTTGCCGCTGGTACCCTCGATGATGGTGCCGCCGGGTTTGATGACGCCGGCTTTTTCGGCGTCCTCGATCATCCGGACGGCGATGCGATCCTTGACGGAGTTGCCGGGGTTGAAGTATTCGACTTTCGCCAGAATGGTGCCGGGAATGCCCTTGGTCACCTTGTTGAGTTTGACTAAGGGCGTGTCGCCGATGGTATCTATGATGGAATTATAGTATTTCATGGGGTTGTGGTTTTACTGATCAATTCATTAATCGGTAATCTCCTGACAAAGTTCGACCAGGACGCCGTTGGTGGTTTTGGGGTGCAGGAAGCAGACGAGCTTGTTGTCGGCTCCGCGTTTGGGCGTTTCACTGAGCAGGGTGAATCCTTCTCCGCGCAGCCGTTCCATTTCGGCCCGGATGTCGGAAACCTCGTAGGCGATGTGGTGGATGCCTTCGCCTTTTTTCTCCAGAAACTTTGCGATCGGGCTGCCGGGGTCGGTGGCTTCCAGCAGTTCGATCTTGGTCTGGTTGACCCGGAAGAACGAGGTCGTCACGCCTTCCGAAGCCACGGTTTCGGATTTGTACGGCGGGGTGTTCAACAGCTTCGTAAACAGGGCGTTCGAGGCTTCCAGGCTCTTTACTGCAATACCGATATGTTCGACGTTTGTCATCCTCTGGTTCGCATTTTACCCAAAATATCTCCTTTTTCGGCGTAAGAAAAAAAGATACCGCCCAAGTCGAGTTAAAGGAAACCCGGGCCGCCGACCCTATAAACGAAACTTTTCTTTTTGGACGAGGGTTTTTACTTTAGCATTCAAATTACTTGCACTGCCATGGTATCGGTAACTGACAAAGCCAAAGATAAAATTGTGGAACTGCGCCAGAAAGAAGGCCTGACCGACAACTACGCCATCCGTGTAGCGGTTCAGGGCGGGGGCTGTTCCGGTCTGATGTATGATCTTCAGTTCGATACGGCCCAGCAGCCGAACGACCACATTGTGGAAGATAAAGGCATCAAAATCTACGTAGACCGCAAAAGTCTGCTTTATCTGGCCGGCACCGAACTCGATTTTTCCGACGGACTGAACGGGAAGGGATTTCAGTTCAAAAACCCCAACGCCAGCCGGACCTGCGGCTGCGGGGAGAGTTTCTCGGTATAGATATATTCTTGATTATAGGTTGTTAAAGGCATCGTCGCTTCCAGACGGTGCCTTTTTTTGTACCTTCCCGCGTCCAATGGATTGCAAAACCGCCCTCTATGACTCCCAAATCCGTCGATGTCTCCCGCGTTACCCTGACCGAGCTGATGATTCCCTCCTACGCCAATTTCGGCGGGAAGATTCACGGCGGTATTCTCCTGTCGCTGATGGACAAGGCCGCGTATGCCTGCGCGTCGAAGCACTCCGGAACCTATTGCGTCACCGTCTCGGTGGATGGGGTCAATTTCCGGCAACCCGTCGAGGTCGGCGAGCTGGTTTCCCTGATGGCCTCCGTCAATTATGTAGGCAAAACCTCGCTGGTAATCGGCATCAAGGTGATTGCGGAAAACGTGAAAACCGGCATCGTGAAGCATACCAACACCTCCTACTTCACGATGGTGGCCAAGGGCGACGACGATCACCCGACGGAAGTGCCTCCCCTCCTGCTCGAATCCGACGACGACATCCGGCGGTTTCTGGAAGCCATGAAACGCAAGGAACTGAAGGAGATGTACAAGGTTCATTTCGACAATGAAAGAACCCGGATGCTCGTGAGGGACGGCGGTCTGGAATTGCTGAAAAACGAGCGGTGCGTGATCCGGCCGGAAACCTAAAGGCGGGAAACCCGGCAGCTCCCTGCATGGAAATCAGTTGGCCAGCCGCAGCGATTGCCAGGCCACCATCTGCCATTGCCTGCCTTTTTTGACGTAAACGTCCGTATACCGCAGCCGGGTGTTGATCGTTTCCCCGTTGTTGGTGGCCCTGACCTGGCAAATTCCGCTCACCACGGCCGTATTGCCGTACACCCGGACTTTCTGTTCCTGCACGTTGACATCCTCGTAACTCTGTTTGCCTTCCCGCAGCGACTGGATGTACGATTGTTTGCCGTCCTGGTGGCCGTTCGAATGGGTGTAGACCAGGTCTTCGGCCAGCACTTTCTCCAGAAATTCGTAATTTCTGGACACCTGAGCGTCGAACCGTTTTTTCTCAAGCTCCATCACCGCGTTCTCGACGGATTTGGTCTGGCCGTAGACAAGAGAGGCCGAAAACAGAAGGCAACACGCAAAAAATACTTTCATATATCTTTTTAGGTTGGTGATTACTGCGGCCACACCGGCTCGACATTCCGGATCGTAACCGCGCGGAGTCCGTCGCCGGTAAAGGAAATGCCCCGGCTTTCGGGCTTCGGAAAAATGAGATTGGTCAGCGTCACCTGGCCGTCGTTGACGAAGACTTCCACCGACGACCGGTCCACATATATTTCCAGCCGGATGCCGGCCGGGGCGCCGGTGGCCGTCACTCCCGGATCGACGGGAGCGGAAAACCGGCCCGCAAAATCCTTGCTGAAAGCCGTCTGCCCGGAGCGGGTCCGATCCACAAAGACCTCCTTCCGGACCGGGTCATACCCGACCACGGTTTCTTCGCCGGCTCCCCTGCGAACGACCGCACTGAATTCCCTGCCGGGTTCGGCTTCGAGCCGCATGACGTAGGCATCGCCCTGGACCTTATTCTTTTCGACGCTTTTGTTCAGCTCGGCGGTATCGAACCCACGCCACTGGAAGCTGTCGGAGGTCAGCGGCCGAAGCTCCCGGGCCACGGTTTGACGGAGGGCGTAGCTTTTTCCGCTGCGGACGATTTTCAGCTCGCGTGGGAGCGTCATGGCGCCCCGGAAGGGCGTCGTCGGTATTTCGTTGGCATACTGCCAGTTGTTGAGCCAGCCGAGGCTGAGCGGGCGGGCCGTCTGGTTGAAGGTGATGGCCGCGTAGTAGTCCTTGCCGTAATCGACCAGACGAACGTCGTCGGTGCTGAGGTCGCTACGGAATCGTTTGCCGTCGAAGTCGCCGATGAAATACCGCATCCCGGTGCCGCCGGCGGGCATACCGCTACCGAGCGAGAGCAGCAGCAGCCATTTGGTCTGCCGGGTCCCTTCCACCGGAATTTCACGCAGCGCGGGGCATTCCCAAATGCCGTCCGGCCCGCCCGGCGAGGAAAACTCCCCGTTGCGGGTCCACTGCTTCAGGTCCTTCGAGCTGTAAAACAGAGCTTTCCGCTCCTTCGCCAGGACGACCGTCATCACCCAGCTTTGGGTCGGTTCGTGCCAGAATACGTTCGGATCCCGGAAGTCCTTCTCTTTCAGGTCGATCACCGGGTTGCCTTCGTATTTGGTCCAGGTCCGGCCCCGGTCGAGGCTGAAGGCGAGGTGCTGGCTCTGGTTATCTTCGCGGTGATTGGTGTAGACGGCCACCATCGGCACCTTGCCGTCGCGGCCGAAACCGCTCGTATTTTTCGTGTCGACCACGCAGCTTCCCGAAAACACCATGCCTTTGTCGTCTTCGTGCAGCGCCGGGGGCAGTTCCTTCCAGTGAAAGAGGTCCGGGCTGACGGCATGACCCCAGGTCATGTGCCCCCAGCGGATTCCGTACGGATTATATTGGAAGAACAGGTGGTATTCGCCGTCATGATAGACGAGCCCGTTGGGGTCATTGGTCCAGTTGACCCGGGGCGAAAAGTGGTATTGCGGCCGGAACGCCTGCCGGTAGGTGGTGTCGGCGGGCCGGCCCAGCAGGACCAATGCATTCAGCATCAGCAGGATCGACAGAAGTGATGTCTTCATAACAGCTTAGAAAACCTGTTCGGCGATTTTACGAATATTATCCGATTTCCCCATCGTGTAAAAATGAAGCACCGGAACGCCGGCCTTCATCAGTTCGCGGCATTGCTGCACGCTCCACTCGATCCCGACCTCCCGCGCCTGGGTGTCGTTTTCACAGGCTTCGACCGCGCGGACGAGGTCTTCCGGCATATTCAGGTGGAAAATGCTGGGCAGCACCTGAAGCTGTTTGCGCGTACTGAGCGGCTTCAGACCTGGGATGATCGGCACGTTGATACCGGCTTTTCGGCAGCGATCGACGAAATCAAAATATTTCTGATTGTCGAAAAACATCTGCGTGACCACGTAGTCGGCGCCCTTGTCGATCTTGAGTTTCAGATAGTTCAGGTCCTCATCCGGATCGGCGGCCTCGAAGTGTTTTTCGGGGTAGGCCGCCACCCCGATGCAGAACCGGCTGGGGGTCAAGGTGTGCTCGCTGTCATGCAGATACACCCCCCGGTTCATGTTGGCGACCTGCTCGACGAGTTCGCTGGCGTAGGAGTACCCGTTGGTTTTAGGCTTGAAGGTATGGTACGGCTTGGCCGGGTCACCGCGCAGCACCAGCACGTTGTCGATGCCGAGGTAGTGCAGATCGATCAGAAAGTCTTCGGTTTCGTCTCTCGTAAAACCACCGCAGAGCACATGCGGCACCGGATCGACACCGAACCGGTGCATGATGGCCGAACAGATGCCGACCGTTCCGGGGCGTTTGCGCGTCACGATCTTCCGGATCGTGCCGTCGGGCTCAGGCCGTTCGATGTATTCCTCCCGATGATAGGTCACGTCGATGAACGGCGGTTTGAACTCCATCAGCGGTTCGATATTGTCTAACAGGTTTTTAAGATTGTCTCCTTTGATGGGCGGGATTACTTCAATGGAAAAGATCGTCTTACCGTCGGCATTACGGATATGATCACAGACTCTGGCCATAAGTGGAAAAAAGTTGGAACAATAATGGATAAAAATGCCCTGGCAGTTACCACTCCAGGGCATAACTCTACAAAAATACCGGAAAAAACCGAGATTCTGTGATCAGGGGTCGATCAGCCCCCAGCGGATGGCTTCCATAACCATGCCCACCCGGGTTTTGACGTTCATTTTCTGGAAAACCGACTCCCGGTAACCGTCGACGGTGCGGGAGCTGACGCACATCCTGTCGGCGATTTCGTTATAGGTGAGTTCACTACAGGCTTTTTTCAGAAACTCGAACTCGCGGTCGCTGAAGTTGAAAAAGGCAGCCGGATTCGAGCCTCCGTCCGGGTTCAGGCTGCGGATGAGTTTGTCGGTGAAGAAATCGGAGTAGTGATAGCCCTTCGTGCGGAGGTCGTCGAGGGCCTGGCGCAGTTCGGACGGGCGGCAGCCTTTCAGCAGGTACCCTTTGGCACCCTGGCGCACCATCCGGACGATGTGTTCTTCCCGGTCCATCATGGACAGCACCATCACCTTGATTCCGGGGTGATGCTGCTTCAGATAGGCGGCCGTCTCAAAACCGTCCATCTCCGGCATACTGACGTCAAGCAGCACAATATCAGGCTTTTCCCCCCGGTTCAGATACCGGATCAGATCCCGCCCGTTTTCGGCGACAAACAGCACTTCGTAATCATCGAACTTCTGGATCAAGTCCGACAACGCCTGCGCTAACAACCGATGATCATCGGCAATGGCGATAGAGGTTTTCACTGGGGTAGGATTTTTGAGTGATGGTGAAATGTAGGATATGTATACCCCAAACACAAAATCCGGTTACATATTTTCAGACAATCGCCCGCTCATTTTATCTTCCGGCGATTCCGCCTTCGGCATCGGCACTCTGATTTCGACCCGCGTGCCGGTATCGGGCCGGCTGGTCAGCAGACAGTCGCCCCCGAGCATTCGGGCGCGTTGCCGGAGGTTGAGCAGTCCGGAGCCGGAAAGTTCGGCCCCGCGCCGGGAAGTTTCCTCCGGGTTGAAGCCGGCGCCGTCGTCGGTAATAATTAGAATGAAGAAGTCGGCATGATATTCCGCGGTCAGGGTGAGTTGCTTGCCTCCGGAGTGCTTCATAGCGTTGGTGAGTGACTCCTGCGCCATGCGAAACAAAACGGTTTCCGCCTGTTCTCCAAGAGGATACGGCGCCCCGGCCACCAGGAACTGCGTCTGGAAACGGCCCGTCCGCCGGATGCGATCCATTTCCAGCGACAGGCTTTCCTTTAGCCCGAACCGCTGGACGGTCCCGTTGTCAAGGGTTTTGGAGAGGGCCCGGACATCCTGCAGCGTCCGTTCGACGGTTTCGATGGCGTGCCGGACGGCGGGACGGTGGGCGGTGCCGCTGAGGTCATCCTCCAGCACGCTCAGCTGGATCATGGTCAGCGAGAGCATCTGCCCGACGTGGTCGTGCAGTTCCTGCCCGATCTGCTGAAGCGTATGGTTTTGAATCTCGATCTGGGTTTGAAGAATTTCGCGTTGGTAAGTCTCAGTGAGGGTTTGTTTTTCCAAAAGTGTTTGTTTCCTCCGCCGGTGATAATAAAGGATGAAACTCACACCAAACAGGGCCATGAGCAACAAGGCAATGGTGCCTGTTACAAGTACAATGAGGACGTCTCCGACCGAATTGTTATTCATGGGTTTGGGCGAGACGAAACCTTACTAAAGAAGTAAGGCTTATAATTAAATACAGCAAATAATTAAATGCGTATCCTGCATAATATATTTTTCCACCAAGGGCTACGTCCTTCTCAATGAAATAATCGAGGGTTCCGAGGATGAAAAAATTACCAAGGAAGTAAAACAGAATTCCGATTAAAACCCAAAACGTTTGATCTTTTTCCGGCTGATAACCATCTTCCCGATCAAGTAAGCCTCTAAAAAATAAAAAACACCAGCTAACTACCAATATGGTTTCCGTCATAATGGCAAGTGAATTATTATGATTTGGAGGCTCCAGGAAGTACTCGAAAATGCCAACCAGAAAAACAAATATGGGAACCGATAGTAAAACCGCCCTCCGAAAAGCCGGTTTATTTAACGACCGATAAAAAATTATACTAACGATGATGTACTCAATAGGAGAAAGAAAATGATAAACGATAATATTATTCTGTTTAAGAGAAAAGTGGATATAGTCGGCTATTAATTCAGTAATCAGATGAACAGCCGCCAGAAAAAGAAGCGGCCTAAGGTTTTTTGGAACCCTTTTATAGTTGACGGTAAGAATAATAGCTGTTGCCGTTAAAAGTAAAAGATAAATTTTATCCGCAACAGATAATTTTACTAACCACTCGGGCATAAGTAATGAGATAAATGGATTTCAATAGTGCATTCGTCTGCATGCCAACTCAGGGAAATAAATTGTCTGGCAATAACTTAGCGGTTTCACGTGTTGTTCCGCAATGAGGGCTACGGCAATCAATCTGAAAAACGAAAGCATTCTTTGAAGGATCACCGTCCTCCGAAACCAAATCAGAAAACGGATCAGTGGTGGTACTCCGGTTTACCGGCACGATCAGAAACGAGACGTCGTCATGGGTATCATCTGAGGAGTTCTCTTTGGTCAGATAAATTCGCAGGCCATTGATAGTGGGATTACTGGAGAGCATGTTTTGCAGGACGTCTGAATCGATCGTACCCGCCAGTATGACTTCACCGGGGGGAACATTACTTCTGTTCGAAACGAAGGTTTGATAATTCGTAACCTTCTCTTTTAGCAAACTCATACTTACATTCTGTCCGCCATAATTCGTCATTAAAGGGGAATTTAGCGGAACTTCCGAAGGCTGGGCGTTGGTCTTTCTTATTAAAACTGCCATAGTCTGAAATTTTTGAATTTTTTGTTACAACCAGCCGAACCTAAAAAATTCTGAACTCAGTACCAACACCAAAATATTCAGGGTAACGCCTTCTATTATCTAAACGCCTTTTTTGATATTATTTTAAAGAGATCATGAATTATTATTAATTCCATCTATAAAAAAACGGGAAATTTCCCGGGTATTAAACCGGTGTTTTCCCCTCTTCATCTCCGGTATTTTTCCCGGCATATTTTAAAGTATTATCTAAAAGCAAACAGGCCCGGTCTCAATGACCGGGCCTGTTTGCTTTTAGATTCAACGGACCTTTTTACGCATCATACCCCAGCACCGGCGCCAGCCAGCGCTCCACGTCCCCGACGCTCATGTTCTTTCGCTGGGCGTAGTCGAAAACCTGGTCTTTCGTAATCTTGCCGACAGCGAAATACCGGGATTCGGGGTGTGAGAAATAGAAACCACTGACCGACGAGGCCGGATACATGGCAAAACTTTCGGTCAGTTCGATACCGGCCTGACCCGCATCCAGCAGGTCGAACAGGATGCCCTTTTCGGTGTGATCCGGGCAGGCGGGATAACCCGGTGCCGGCCGGATGCCCCGGTATTCCTCCTTGATCAGTTCGTCGTTGCTCAGCTTTTCTTCGGGCGCATACGGCCAGAACTCCTTCCGGACGCGCTGGTGCATCAGCTCGGCGAAGGCTTCCGCCAGCCGGTCGGCGATGGCCTTGATCATGATGCTGTTGTAATCGTCGTGGTCGCGCTCGTATTTTTCGATCAGGGCTTCGATCCCCACCCCGGCCGTTACCGCAAACCCGCCGAGGTAGTCTTCCCGACCCGATTCGAGCGGGGCAACGAAGTCGGAGAGGCAGTAGTTGGGCAGCCCCGGCGCCTTCTGGTTCTGCTGACGCAGAAAATGGAAGACGGCCTTCGTATCGTACAGCAGCGTACCGGCCGGCTTTTTCCGGCCGTCCGGATTGGCAATTCCAATGGAAGCGGTGGCGGATTGCAGATCCGCATCAGTCGGCGTCGGGATTGCCAATCCGGACGAGCGTTCGGCCGAGCGCTCCGCGGAGCGGCTTAGTTTGTATTCCAGGTGCAGGTGCGAACCGTGCCGCTCGCAGGGTATCTCGCGGGCGATCTCCTCGAAATCGTGCAGAATGATGTCGTCATCGGTGGAGTTGGCCGGAAAGAATCCGACCACGGCATGGGCTTTCAGCAGCTTTTGATCGATCACCTCCTGCAGGAGCCGGCTGGCGTCGTCGAACAGCTTCCGGGCCTCGGCACCGACGACGGCGTCCTCGAAAATCTTCGGGTATTTGCCGTGAAGCTGCCAGGTCTGGAAGAACGGCGTCCAGTCGATGTACTTCGCAATTTCTTCGAGTGGGTAATCCTTAAAATACCGGTTGCCCAGGAAGGTCGGCTTCACCGGCTCGAAGTCGGACCAGTCGATGGCCGTGCGGTTGTGCCGGGCCTGGCCGATGGTCAGGTAGTTCTTATCCTGCCGGCGTCTGGCGTGGTCTTCCCGGAGTTTCGCATATTCGGCCTTGATTTCCCGGAAAATATCCTCCCGGGTCGCATCCGTTTCGCTCGTCAGCCGCCCGGCTACCGGAACGCTCCGGCTGGCGTCCAGCACGTGGATCACCGGCCCTGAGTAGTGCGGGTCGATTTTCACGGCGGTATGAATCCGGGAGGTCGTCGCCCCGCCGATCAGCAGCGGGATGGTGAAGCCCTGGCGCTCCATCTCCTTCGCCACCCCGACCATTTCGTCGAGAGAAGGCGTAATCAGACCGCTCAGGCCAATGATGTCGACGTTATGCTTCCGGGCTTCATCCAGGATTTTCTGGGTCGGCACCATCACGCCCAGGTCGACGATCTGGTAGTTATTGCATCCGAGCACCACCCCGACGATGTTCTTTCCGATGTCGTGCACGTCGCCCTTCACGGTCGCCATCAGGATTTTTCCGGCGGCCCGGGAGTCGGCCGTTTTTTCGGCTTCGATGAAAGGCAGCAGATAGGCCACGGCTTTTTTCATGACCCGGGCCGACTTCACCACCTGCGGCAGAAACATCTTGCCTTCTCCGAACAGGTCACCGACCACGTTCATACCGTCCATCAGCGGCCCTTCGATCACCTGGAGCGGTCGGTCGTACTGCTGCCGGGCTTCCTCCACATCTGCGTCGATGTAGTCGGTAATGCCTTTCACGAGGGCGTGTTTCAGCCGCTGCTGAACCGGTTCGAGCCGCCAGCTTTCGTCCTGAACCACCTCCTTGCCTTTCGCCTTGACGGTTTCGGCAAACTCGACCAGCCGTTCGGTGGCGTCGGGCCGCCGGTTGAGCAGCACGTCCTCGCAGCGTTCAAGCAGGTCTTTCGGAATTTCGTCGTAAACCGCCAGCTGACCGGCATTGACGATGCCCATGTCCATGCCGGCCCGGATGGCGTGGTACAGGAAAGCCGAGTGCATGGCTTCCCGCACCACCTCGTTTCCGCGGAAACTGAACGAAATATTGGAAACGCCCCCGCTTACCTTCGCCAGCGGCAGGTTTTCCTTGATCCAGCGGACGGCGTTGATATAGTCGACGGCGTAGTTGTTGTGTTCCTCGATTCCGGTCGCCACCGTCAGGATGTTGGGGTCGAAAATAATGTCCTGGGGCGGAAAACCGACTTTGTCGACCATGATGCGGTAGGCCCGCTCACAGATTTCCGTGCGTCGTTCG
The DNA here is from genome assembly GCF_003703975.1 of Larkinella soli. Taxonomy (GTDB): domain Bacteria; phylum Bacteroidota; class Bacteroidia; order Cytophagales; family Spirosomataceae; genus Larkinella; species Larkinella soli. The sequence continues at coordinate 25,518 of NZ_ML112622.1, forward strand.
TAATTGTCGGCCTGGCCGGTTTCGTCGAACGCCATCACCACCGCAGCCGCGCCGTAGCGTTTGATGAGCCGGGCGCGTTCGATGAAGGCGGCTTCTCCTTCCTTGAGGGAGATGGAGTTGACGATGGCCTTGCCCTGTACGCATTTCAGCCCGGCCTCGATCACCTCCCACTTCGAGGAGTCGATCATGACGGGAACGCGGGCGATGTCCGGTTCCGACGCGATCAGGTTCAGGAAGGTGGTCATGGCCTCGACCGAATCGAGCATGCCCTCGTCCATGTTCACGTCGATGACCTGTGCCCCGTTCTCGACCTGCTGCCGGGCCACGGCCAGGGCCGACTCGTAATCGCCGGATTTGATCATCCGTGCGAACGCCTTGGAGCCGGTTACGTTGGTCCGCTCCCCGACGTTGACAAAATTGGTCGTTTCGGTGATTTTCAGCGGTTCCAGCCCGGAGAGCTTCTGGTAGGGTTCGGCGGCCGGTTTCGGGCGGGGCGGGTATTTGGCCGCGGCTGCGGCAATGGCCCGGATGTGGTCCGGGGTGGAGCCGCAGCACCCCCCGACGATGTTGACGAAACCGTCGCGCACGAAGCCCTCGATTTCGGCCGCCATCTGTTCCGGCGTCTGGTCGTACTCGCCGAACTCGTTCGGCAGGCCGGCATTCGGGTAGGCGGAGGTGAAAAATGGAGACTCTTTCGCCAGGGTCTGCACGTAAGGACGCAGCAGTTCGGCACCGAGCGCACAGTTCAGGCCGACACTCAGCAGCGGCAGGTGCGATACCGAATAGAGGAAGGCCTCGGTCGTCTGGCCCGACAGCGTCCGGCCCGAGGCATCGGTGATCGTACCGGAAACCATGATGGGCAGCGGCTCCCGGCCTGTATCCGTAAAATATTTGTCGATGGCGAACAGCGCGGCTTTGGCGTTGAGCGTATCGGTGATGGTCTCGATCAGCAGCAGATCGGCCCCGCCCTCCACCAGACCGCTGACCTGGGTGTAGAAGGCCTCCACCAGCTGATCGAAGTTGATGGAGCGATACCCCGGGTTATTGACGTCGGGCGAAAGCGAGGCCAGCCGGGTAGTGGGGCCCATAGCGCCGGCCACGAACCGGGGTTTGTCGGGCGTCAGGCGGGTTACCTCGTCGGCCACCTCGCGGGCGATCTTTGCCGACTGATAGTTGAGTTCGTAAACCAGATCCTCCATATGGTAGTCGGCCATGGCGACCCAGGTACCGCTGAAGGTGTTGGTTTCGATGATGTCTGAACCGGCATCCAGATACTGCCGGTGAATTTCCTTAATGATTTCCGGCTTCGTAATCGAGAGCAGGTCGTTATTTCCCTTCAGTTCGTGCGGCCAGTCGGCAAAACGTTCTCCGCGGTAATCGGCATCGGTGAGTTTATACCGCTGGATCATGGTCCCCATCGCGCCGTCGAGGATGAGGATGCGCTGTTGAAGAAGGTCGGTCAGCTTTTTCAAGTACTGTGTAGATTTAGCTTCTGAATCCCGCAGTCTTCCGCCTGCGGGCACGCGTTTCCGGCCCGATCAGATCGGGTGACGGGCAAACATACGTTGGTGGCTTATCGAAGAAAGGCAGGCCGGGAGCAGGCTTTCAACTTATCTTTCCCCGATTTGGGGGTGGAAAGTGGCACCTTTTTCCTAAAGAATGGTTGCCAAGACATCGTCGGGTCCAATCCCTCCGTCTTTCTGGATAAGCGTCTTACAAAAATACAAATAAGGCCGGTCTTCGCCAAAACAATTTCTTGCGGGCGAAAACCGGCCTTATTATTCGGCAGTCGGGGTTACCAGGTCTGTTCCAGGTCCTCCTTGGTGTAGGTATGATTCCGCTCGTGGTACAGAGAGGCTCCGTTGTTCCGCTTTACGGACATCGGGTTTTTAGCCGTCAGGCGGTAGAGGAGGGCAATCGGGAACAGGAACACCCAGAACAGAATGGTCAGGATGATCTTCCCGTTGATGGTTCCCAGCACCTCGGCGATTTTGAACCAGACCCAGACGATGCCGTTGCCGACGGCCGGGATCATCAGACTCAGAACGCCCACGGCCGCGGCCGCATACAGCCAGTACACCGATTTGAAGATAAAATACAGGACCAGCAGACCGGTGACGATCACCAGCTGGGCCTTGACACGATCCAGAGCACTCATAGCCAGACGATTTCTTTAAAACAGGGTATAGATAAACGGTGCAACGGCCGACCCACCGCCGATGACGATGATGACGCCGATCAGCAGCAGCAGCAGAATGACCGGGGCCAACCACCACTTTTTACGCTGCTGCAGAAAACCGAAGATGTCTCTGAGAAAGTCCATGATTCTTTTGATTAAAACTTCATTGCTGTGATTTGGTAAAACGGGACGTCATCATCCGGGAAAGCTGCTCACCCACCCGTTGATTGACGACGGCGCTGGCGTGAAAGTCATTCCGCCCCACGATGCGGTCGGCGGGGTCGATGTCTTTCACCAGCGAGCTGACGAGCAGCACCGGAACCTGGTTTTTCTGAAAAAACTCTACCACCGGACGGGTGTACTGCGTCGTTTTCTCCAGATTGTGGGAGAACGGAAACAGCACCACATACAGCGGGATCGAATTTGTCCGGCAATATGTAACGAACTGGTTCAGGTCGCTCAGGTGCGCCCCCAGAATGGCCGGGTCCGTATAGACTTTCCGGGCGTAATCCTCGAAGGGCGTGGCGCCACTGCCGTGGGGCAGCTGCCAGTAAATGTAATTCAGGAGGTACGACTTCTGGAACAGAACGCGAAGCCTCCCCGGCAAATCGCTGTAGGGCTGAAAAGCCGCCGGCGTCACTCCCTTTTCCCTCGCCACCTTCTCGATGTCGTTTGGAAAATACTGGAGTACGACCGCGTCCGGCTTCACCCCGAACTTCTCGAACCGCCGGTATTCATCCCGGGTATCGGAACCCGACACCCCGAGGTTATACACAACATACTGCCGGTTGCCCAGGCCTTTCGCCAGGATGTTGGAATACCGCTCTTCCACCTGCTTCAGACCGTGGCCGGCGGTATAGGAATCGCCGACGACGATGATCTTTTTCTTGCCGGTGGTGTCGACATGCTCCGCGTCGCGGTAGCCGAGCGAGTTGACCGGCGGCCAGTACCGCTCGAACCAGATGTGGGAAGCCAGCGTCAGGCCCCCCTCGTGGCTCTGGGAAACGAACATAAAGGCTATTTCCAACACCACCAGCAGCATGATCATCGGAATGAGCAGCGTGGCGCCGTTGGCCAGCCATTTCGGCGCCTTCTGGTTCTTGATGACCCCGTAATAGAACAGCCGCAGCACTTCGATGAGCAGCAGCAGCAGCAGACTGGCTTTCGCCAGCCGGACGTAAATATTGTCAAATAATTCGTAATAAGGATATTCGAACGTAATCTTCAGCCGTTCGCTGAAATAAATGAAAACGACCAGGAAGCTAAGAAAAACAAGCCTGATCAGACTACTGACGACCTTCGACATTGCAGTTCAGATGTTGATAAAAGGTAGCAGGTTCAATCCAGCACGAACTCCTCTTTCCAGTTGTCCTTCTCCTTCCACTCCGGCTGCTCAACCTTGTTAAACAGGTAGTTACCGATAACCAGATAATCCATTTCCGTCCGCATGAAACACCGGTAGGCGTCGTTGGGGGTGCAGACGATGGGTTCACCCCGGACGTTGAAGCTGGTGTTGACGATCACCCCGTATCCGGTCAGCTTCTTGAACGAATCGATCAGCTGCCAGTAGCGAGGGTTGGTGTCGCGGTGAACCGTCTGGATCCGGGCCGAAAAGTCGATGTGCGTAATGGAAGGCAGGTCCGACCGCAGGTGGTATAGCTTGTCGCGCAGCGGCAGGCTGTCGTAATTGTCCGGAAGAGGTTTCCGGCGATTTTTCACGACCGGATGAACCAGCAGCATGTAGGGCGAAATGCCGTCGTATTCGAAGTATTCGGCACAGTCTTCCGCCAGGACCGAGGGCGCGAACGGCCGGAACGATTCCCGGTATTTGATCTTGAGATTCAGCTTTTTCTGCATTTCGGCGCTGCGGGGGTCACCGAGGATACTGCGTCCACCGAGCGCCCGGGGTCCGAACTCCATGCGGCCCTGTACCCAGCCGACCACGTTTTCGCTCGCCAGAATCCGGGCCACCTCCTCGCTCAGCAGGCAGAAATCGTCAAACCGTTTGTAGGTTGCCTTGTAGCGTTTCGCCATCAGCTCGACGTCCAGATCGGAGAACGTCGGCCCGAGATAAGAGCCGCTCATGGCATCCTGCTGGTAGTCGATGATCCGTTCCTTTTCATAATAGATATGATAGGCCGCCAGGGCCGCACCCAGCGCCCCGCCCGCATCTCCGGCGGCCGGCTGGATGAACAGGTTCCTGAACACCTCCGACTTCTGGAGTTTACCGTTCGCGACGCAGTTAAGAGCCACACCACCGGCCAGCACCAGGTTTTCGGACCCGGTCAGCCGGCGGGCTTCCTTCGCCATCGTGATAACGATGTCTTCGGTTACGTATTGAATGGCCAGGCCCAGGTTGCAGTGGATCGGCAGCAGTTCGTCCTCCGGGTTGCGTTTCGGAAACCCGAACAGTTCCTCCCACTTTTTCTCGTGCACCATCCGCAGGCCGGTCGCGTAATCGAAATAGTCCTGATTCAGCCACACGGAACCGTCCTCCTTGCAATCGATGAGCTTGTCTTTGATGATGCTCACATAGCGGGCGATGTCGGGCGACTGGGGGTCGCCGTAGGGTGCCAGCCCCATGAGTTTATACTCGCCGGAATTGACCTTGAAGCCCAGAAAATAGGTAAAGGCCGAATACAGCAGACCGAGCGAGTGCGGAAAATGAAGTTCTTTCAGGATGGTGATCTGGCGGCCTTCACCCAGGCCGATGGAAGCCGTGGCCCACTCCCCGACCCCGTCGATGGTCAGGATGGCCGATTTTTCAAAAGGCGAGGGGTAATAGGCGCTGGCCGAATGCGAAAGATGGTGCTCCGGAAACAATAGCTTCACCTTCTTCTTCGGATCATACCCCAGTTTCTCCAGTTCCTCCCGGATCAGCCGCTTCAGAAACAGCTTGTCTTTCATCCAGACGGGCATGGCCGTCAGGAACGATGCCAGACCACGGGGGGCAAAGGTGTAATAGGTCTCCAGCAAACGTTCGAACTTCAGCAGCGGTTTGTCGTAGAAAACGATGGCATCCAGCTGATTGAGAGTCGTTCCGCCATATTCGAGGCAAAACTTCACGGCATTGGAGGGAAAGCCGGGATCGTGTTTTTTTCGGGTAAATCGTTCTTCCTGTGCTGCCGCGACAATCCGTCCATCTTCAATTAAAGCCGCAGCAGAATCGTGATAAAAAGCTGAAATTCCTAAAATCGTCATTGTTGTGAATACAAGCGGGGTCGGCAAATTAGTGACACTTGGGTAGATTTTCTGGAACAGCGATTAAAATTTTAATAAATTTTATTGTAAGGAAACCATTAGTGAGAGTACGGTAACAAAACCTTCTATACGTCAGGGTCAGTAAATAGAAATCAGACGCGAATAGGGGCCGGGCCGGAAACCGGTTCATTGTTTTGCGCGTCCCAATATGGTATCTTTGGCCGCTTTGTAACATCCATAGCTTCTCCTGCAACCTTGAAAATTGCTGCTATCGATATCGGCTCCAACGCAGCCCGTCTTCAGATTTCCACCGTTCTCCAGGTCGACGAACTGGTGAGTTTCAAACGCGTCGAATACGTTCGGTTTCCGCTCCGGCTGGGCCACGACGTGTTCAATTTCAACCGTCTGACGCCCGAAAGCGAAGAACGGACCACCAAACTCATGCAGGTCTACAAGCTGTTGATGGAACTGCACGAAGTGGAAGACTATATGGCCTGCGCCACCTCGGCCATGCGGGAATCGGCCAACGGACCCGAGGTAGCCGCCCGCATCAAGGCCGCCACCGGCATCGAGATTCACATCATCGACGGCCAGAAAGAAGCCGAACTGATCAACAACGTGGTGGTCCAGGCCCTCGACGGCGCTCAGCACCTGCACATCGACGTGGGGGGCGGCAGCACCGAACTCAACCTCTACATCGACCGCCGGAAGGTCAATTCCCGGTCGTTCAAGATCGGCTCGGTGCGACTCCTGGAAGGCAAGGAAACCAAAGGAGCCTGGAAAAAGATGGAGGAATGGATCGCCGAAAACGTCGATACGACCCAGGAGGTGATGGCCGTCGGGACCGGGGGCAACATCAACAAAATCTTCAACCTGGTCTCCAAAACCTCCGATAACACCGCTACCCTCGAAGAGATCGAGCGGATGCGGGCCTACATCGACGGCTTCAGCCTCGACGACCGGATCAACAAACTCCGCCTGAACGCCGACCGCGCCGACGTCATCGTTCCGGCCGCCGACATCTATATTTCCGTCATGAAATGGGCCGGCGCCCACTGCATCAAAGTACCCGATCTGGGCCTGAAAGACGGAATCATCCAGCTCGTCTACGAACGCTGGGCCAAAAAGCACCGGAAGAAAAAGTGACGAAACCGACCGACCGGCAAGACAGCCACGAAATCATCCACCTTACGAACCCCCTCCCCGACCGGTTTCCGCCGTTTTTCCGCGACGGCTACCTGTTTCTGCGCCCCGACCACCTGCTCGGCCAGCCCGGTCGGCCCCTCCACTTTTTTGCCCTCCTGAACCGAACGACCGGACAGGCCGACGCCCGCTTTGCCTTCTTCGAAAAGGACGGTATGGCCCTCAGCCCGTCGGCGGCTTCATTCGGTTCGGTCGAATTTGCCGAAACGGTGTCGGACGAGATGTTGCGGGTGTTGATGCATTATGTTACCGAAATTGGTAAAAAGTTACTAAGCCGGGGAATCAGAATAGTGAGTTATCCCGATTGCTATGAATCCGCCCGGGCCGAGCAGCTTCGACAACTGCTGGTTTCGCTGGGTTATTATCAAAAAGTCATAGAGCTGAACCAGCATGTACACGTTTCGGACCAGGATTTTGAAGCCGGCCTTCACCCTGCCGAACGAAGGCGGCTTCGGAAAGGCCGCGAAGCCGGTTTTTCGGCCGGGGTATGGGAGAAGCCGGAGATCGGGGCGTTTTTTGACCTGCTGAAAACCGCCCGGGCCAGAAAGGGACATCCGCTGACGATGAGCCGGGAGGGCCTGGAGGATTTACTGACCCGGTTTCCGGAAGAGTGCCCGGTTTTCGGCGTCTGGGATCAGGACCAGCTGATTGCCGCGTGCCTCGGCATCCGGGTTTCCGCCGGGATTCTGTATTATTTCCAGCCGGCCGACCATTCGGACTATCTGAGGTTCAGCCCTTCGGTAATGCTGATCGAAAGCCTTTATGCCTATTGCCGGGAACAGGGCGTTCCGCTCCTCGATCTGGGCATCTCCACCAGCGGGGGCATCCGCAACGAAGGGTTGATCCGCTTCAAGCAGCGACTGGGCGCCCGGGAATCCGCCAAATCCATTTTTGAGATTACTTTCTGAACCTATCGGCCCAGCGAACGCGCCCGCGCCCACATCGCCGATACCGTATAATTGACGTCCTCCGACACCCGCATTCCGAGGACCAGCCCCGTAAAAAGGAGCGTCAGAACGGCGCTCCGGACAGAGATCCCGAGCAGGATTTCGAACCAGTTTCCGTTCCACTCGGGCAGGACCAGCGACACGCCGTAGACCCCCGCCAGAATCAGGAACGCCTTCGCCCCCGACAAGGTAAAAGGCAGCATCCGGAAGAAGATCCACACCAGCCCGACTTTGCCGAGTGCAAACAGCAGGGTCGTCAGGGCGGTCGCCAGAGCCGCCCCATTATAACCGTACAGCGGAATAAAATACGCGTTGGTCCCCACGGCCGTCAGGGCCATCAGAATCATCAGGTACGTGGCAAACCGGAAATATTTCGAGTAATTGATGATTTCGCCGTTGAGGCCGGTCGCCATATCGAACAGCTTCGAGAGCGCGATCAGCAGCACCACCAGCTTGCCCTGCCGGTAAATGTCGGCTTTCGGCAGCAGGCTGAAAATGCCGTCGATATTCGTCCAGATCAGCAGAAAGACCAGACCGCCGACCAGCAGCTGGTTCAGCGACGATTTATGATACAGCTCCCGAACGTGCCGCAGGTCGTTGGTACGCAGGGAGTTGGCCAGCAGGGGCGTTGAAATCTGGGTGATGGCTTTCCGGGGAATTTCGATGATGCTGCCGATGTAGGTGGCGATGATGAAAATGGCCGTGCTCGTTAGCCCTTCGTTGTGGGAGAGCATGGTCCGGTCGATGAAATACACCACCTGCACCCCGACGCCCCCCAGCACCACGAACAACCCGAAATAGGCCATCTGCCGCAGCAGCCCTTCTTTCAGGCTGTTGAAGTCGAATCGCAGCGAAAACTTTCCAAGTTTGTAAATATAGATCAGCAGAATCACCACGGCCAGCCCGTAACACGCCACCATCAGATACAGCATCCAGTCGAAACTGACCCAGCCCAGCCCGAACAGCAGCACGACCAGAATGTTGGCGAGCTTCAGGTAGACCTCCCGGATAAAGGTCGGGATGGCGATGCGGGAATTGTTGCGGCAGTATGCCTCCAGGACGGTGATGTAAATCCAGAAGATCGTCAGCGGAACGACCAGCACGTGATACGGGACCAGCTTGGCGGACTCCTTGGCGAAGTAACTCTGAATCTGGTGTTCGAACCCGAAATAGAGGGCCGCAAACAGCCCGATGCCGAGGATCGGATAGAGCAGCAGAAAGCCCAGAAAGCCCCGGTTCCGGCTGTGGTGGTCGCGGTAATAGCCGAAAAACCGGTCGGCGATGAAGGGCGTGCCGAGGTGGGCGAAAGCCGCGAACACGAGGCTGTTCTCCAGCAAAAGCCGTGAAATAGCCAGCTGGTCGGTCGTCAGAAGCTTGACCGAGACGAACAACTGGTTGATGATCCCGATGCCGACGCCGATGTAGGAACCGAGGCTGGCTTTCAGGCTTTGGCGGATGATGATACCCATTCGTTACAACGATTCCCGCAGATCAGTCCGGGCGGGTTACGGTTTTCGATAAATCGCCACGACGGTGGCCCCTTCTTTCAGCACCGGCAGCGCCTTGACGGCAAAGCGGGTGGCGGTATGCAAAAGCCGGCTTAAGCCGTTGGTTCCGAGAAGTTTCTCCAGCCACAACCGGTAGCCGACGCTCCGGTGCGTGGCCGAAGCAGGTTCGACCCGGACATCCACGGTCTCCAGCCCTATCAGCGTTCCGGCGTTCCGGAGCGAAACCGGGTCCCAGAGCAGGGTATGGTGGGGCGGCAGGTTCAGCGTGTGGTACGGGTCCTCCCGGAAATAATAGGAAGCGTTGTTGGGCACCCCGATCGCCATCAGGCCGCCCGGTTTGACGCACTGCACCGCCTGCCGGAAAAACGTCCCCACGTCGTTGACATGCTCGAAGACCTGAAACGCACAGACCAGATCATACTGGCCGGCAAACTGTTCGGCATGTTCGCCGAGGTCCTGCCCGATGAGGTTCACCCCGATCTCTTTTCCGTAAGCGATGGCGTCCTCGTTCAGTTCCAGCCCCAGCCCGACGGCCCCTTTCTCCGGCAGCTTTTTCAGAAAAAAGCCGTTTCCGGAACCGATCTCCAGCACCCGGTCGCCTTTCTTCAGGGCTTGAAAGACCTGTTCGTGTTCCCACTTCCAGGGGCTGTAATAGCCTTTGTACTGCCGGGCCAGTTCGGCGTAGAAACTGCCGTCGCCGGCGAGGGTAAACGGGTAATAGAACCGGAGCTGCGACTGGTTGCAGCGGTAGATCGTGACGGCTTCCAGACCGCTGAAAAACCGGCTCACGTCCATGCCGAAATCGGAACGGTACCGCTGAACGATGGTCGGAATGTTCAGGGTCCGGACCGGCGACACGTCCGGCGAGTGGGTCAGGGGAGAAAGTACGGTCATGCTTGCAGGATGCGGGCCAGTTCCGCCGTTCGGTCGCTCATTTCGTATTCACGGATCATTTTCTGCCGGGCATTCCGGCCCAGTTCTCCGGCCTTTTTCGGATCGCTCAGCAGCAGGTGGATATAATTCGCCATGCCCTCCACGTCGCCCTCCTCCACCAGAAAGCCGGTCACTTCGTGATCGACGGCTTCCTTGATGCCGGCATGGCGGGTGCTGACGATGGGCAGGCCCGAAGCCGAAGCTTCCAGCACGGTATTAGGCGTTCCCTCCGAATCGCCGTTGGCCGGATTCACCACCGAATGCTGGACAAAAAGCCGGGCCTTCCGGTGCCAGGCTGCAATTTCCTCCGCTTTTTTCACACCTTCAAATGAAACGGCATGTTTCAGCTCCAACTCCCCGACCAGCTTCCGGGAAGCCTCCAGCAGTTCTCCGTTGCCGATCATCACCAGCCGCGCGTCGGGATGCCGCTCCAGCACCTTGTCGAATGCCCGGATGGTCAGGTGCGGAGCTTTTTTCCCCGTGAACCGCCCGACGGCCAGCACGATCTTGTCGGCGGTTTCGGGCCGGGCACCCTGAAAAAAGCCGGTATCTACCCCATAGGGGTTACGGTGTATCTTCTCCGGGTCGGCCCCCAGCCGGATGAGCTGCTGTGCCATGTCGGCCGATACCGCCACGACCGCTTTGGCGTAGGCAAAAAGGGCCTGGTAGCCCCTGCGGTATTTCTCGATGGACACCTGGTCGGAGGCATCGAAGCCGTGGAAATGCACCACCAGCGGCACCCCGGTTTTCCGGCAGGCGTCGAGTACGGCCGTTCCGGTCGGGCCGTACTCGGCCAGAACCACCTCGGGCCGGTTCTCTTTCAGATACCGCGAGAGGTAATAGGTATAAAAAGCCGGATAGAGCCAGGGCAGGCCCCGCTTCACGCCCACCCGAAGCGCTTCGGCCAGCGGCAGCCGGATGAGGTTCTCCCCGTCCTGCGTGCGGTAGGGCCGCCAGCCGCCCGAGAGCGACAGGGCCGGCTTCAGGTAGTGTAAGTGATTGTAAATGAAGGTCTCCGAATAATTGTTCCGGTTCGGATACGCGATGCACAGCTTCATACTTTCCTTCCTACGACCAGATACGTACAGGCGTCCCGGTCTTTCGTCTGCTGGGAGGTGGTTTTGTCGAAAAGGCTCACCAGCGCCTGCATCACCAGCGCAAAGGGCGGCCAGAGCCATTTCGGAATCTTGAACAGAAAACCATCCTGGAACAGTTGCAGCCCCATCGCCGACCGCCCGATGATGCCCCGGAACGCCACGATCTCGAAGCCGTTGCGGGCCACGATCTTCTGCAAACCGGCCGAGGTCCAGCGCCAGTAGTCGGTCGGGTCGGGGTGGTACATCCAGTAGCCGTGGGTGGTCAGCAGCAGCAGACCGCCGGGTTTCAGGATGCGGCAGGCTTCCTGGAGGTATCCTTCCGGGTCCTCGACGTGTTCGAGGACCTGCGTCGACAGCACGACATCCACCTGCGCGTCGGCCATCTCGATGCGGCTGTCGGAGCCGATATGGACTTCGGCGTGGGGGTTCCAGGCCAGATCGATGCCGAGGTAGTTCACCTGTTCGGACGGAAACAGCGTCACGTAGGGCTTGGTCCCGCAGCCGTAGTCGGCCAGCGTCACCCGCTCGCTCCGGGTCAGCGGATCGACGAAGGCGGTTTTGGCGTACTGCACCAGTTCCCGCAGTTTGGTCAGGTAATAGCGCCGGGGGTTGGTCAGGGAGGGCCTGATCCGGTAATGCTCGGACGGGTCGTCGGGCATCGCTTCCGTGCGCAGAGTCGAGTCGGTCATGATCCGGGGTTCCGGTAGTTATTTCCTGGCGTATTTCTCTTTGATGACGGCGGCAATCCGGCCGGCGGCCTGTCCGTCCCACAGGGGCGGAATTACGCCTTTTTTCGCTTTCCCTTCCAGAATCTCGACCAGCTTTTCGTGAACCGTCACCGGGTTCAGGTCGGCCAGGAGTTGGTTGGTGCCCAGCTCGACGGTTACGGGGCGCTCGGTGCTGTCCCGAAAGGTCAGGCAGGGAACCTGGAGGTAGGTGGTTTCCTCCTGAATGCCGCCCGAGTCGGTAATCAGCACGGCGGCATGTTCCATGAGGTCCAGAAATTCCAGATAGCCCTGTGGTTCCATCAGTTGCAGGTTGGCGATGGCGTTCAGCCGGTCGGCCAGCCCGAAGTGTTCGAGGTTGGTGCGCGTCCGGGGGTGAATCGGAAACAGCACTTTTTTATACCGGGCGGTATCCTCCACGATCTGAAGGATGCTTCGCAGCCCTTCCTCCGCATCCACGTTGGCCGGGCGGTGCATCGTCATCACCACGTAGCTGCCCGGCTCCAGCCCGAGATTTTTCACGGTGCCGGTTTCGGCGGCTTTCCGGCGGTAATGGACCAGCGAGTCGATCATGACGTTGCCGACGAAATGGACTTTTTCATTGGGAACACCCTCCCGGCGGAGGTTGTCGATCCCGGCCTGCTCGGTCACGAACAGGTCGTCGGAGATGCTGTCGGTCAGGATGCGGTTGATTTCCTCCGGCATCCGGCGGTCTCCGCTCCGCAGCCCGGCTTCCACGTGGACCACCGGAATATGCATCTTCACCGCCACCAGGGCGCAGGCAATCGTGGACGTCACGTCGCCCACCACCAGCACCACCTCCGGCCGCTCGGCCTCCATCACCTTCTCGAACTCCAGCATGATGCGGGCCGTCTGCTGGGCATGCGACCCTCCGCCGACGCCCAGAAAATAATCCGGCTGGGGCAGTTCAAGCTGGTTGAAAAACACGTCGCTCATCCGGGCGTCGTAATGCTGGCCGGTATGGACGATTTTGGATTCAAGGTCCGGGAAGGTCCGGAAGGCGCGGTGCAGCGGAGCCACTTTCATGAAATTCGGCCGGGCCCCGACGATATTGAGAATCTTGGTCATATTCAGACGTTGGAAACCGCCCGGCGGCTTTTCAGGACGTATTCGAAAGCCCGGACGTATTCCCTTAGGACGGCGTGGATATTCACTTCGTCACGGATGATCCGCAGCGAATGGGCGCCGAAGGCTTCCACCCGGCCCGGTTCGCCCAGCAGGGCGTCGATTTTGGCGGTCAGGCTGTCGGCGCTTCCGTTTTCGAAATAGCCGCCGTTGTAGCCCTCCCGCACCAGCCGCTTTTCGGTGCCGTCGGCCACCGAGCAGATCACCGGTTTGGCGAAACACATGGCGTCGTTGATGGACAGGCCGCCCATCCCCGCCAGTACATACACCGCCGACGCATGCAGATACCGCCCCAGCGACACCGAATCATATACCCCGCCCACGAACCGCACTCGCCCGGCAACCCCCTGACTCTCGGCCAGTTGCTTCAAAGCCGCTTCTTCGGGGCCGTAGCCGACCACCACCAGTTCGATGGACGGATACCGGGTTTGCAGCCGACGGACGGCCTCGATGATCAGATCGACGCGCTTCCACTTCACCAGCCGACCGACGTGGATCAGGCGGTGGGGGTTGGGCGGCAGCACCGGCTGTTCGCTGCGGACCTGTTCGTAGGCCACCAGCAGTTCGTCGGTATCGGGCGAGTTGGAGGTAATAAATATCTTTTCGTTCGGAATGCCGTAGCTGCCGATGATCTGCCGGGCTTCGTCGGTGTAATAAATGTGGGCGTCGGACCGGCGCAGGTAAATCCGGCGGGCCACCGTCACGCCTAGAAACCACAGATAACCGCCCAGGCTTTTCTTTTTGTTGAGGCTGAAATCCTCGTTCAGGTTATTGCCGCCGAAGTAATATTCCTTCACGCGGCCCCAGGTCGGGACGTTGAAGGGGATGTCGCGGTTGATGAGCCGGATGCCGGTCCGGCGGAACCAGCCCCAGAACGAGGGGCTCATGGCAAAGTGCAGAATATACGGCCAGTTGACGATCAGGATGTCCGGCTTTTCGGCGTCGAGAGTTTCCTTCAGGTTTCTGAAAAACGGTTTGCCGTACCAGGTGCGGTATTCTTCCAGTTCGTGCAGTCTGAATCGGCGGCCGGACGTGTCTTCATGCACCCCGGAGCCGATGCTGGCGCTCCGCCGGGCCGGCTTGATCAACGCAACTTCCACGCCGTACTCGGAAACCAGTTTATTGAGTACCAGGGTAAAATAATGCGGTAACCCCGCCATCATGAAGCAAACTTTCATTGCTGAGGATTCGTCAATCAATCCGCAAAAGTACAACGAAATACCGGATTTCCGGCGACCGTTTTCCGAACCGCGCCGGGCCGGGCCCTCCCGTTGGGCGGTCCGGCCGGAATCCTTACTTTTGCGCCATGCTTCTTTTTCGCTTTCTGTTTAAAGATGCCTTCCGGTCGCTGACCAGCCCCACGGGCCGCGTCTTTCTCGGTCTGCTGCTGCGGTATGGCGGCCGGCCCCGGTTCCAATCGACGGAAGTGACCTTCGGGCGGTATCGGTTCACGGTGCCCGACGCGCTCTCGTTCGTCTGGCAGTACAAGGAAATCTTCACCGACGAATCCTATTATTTCGAGCCCAAACGGCCCAACCCGATCATTCTCGACTGCGGGGCCAACATCGGCATGAGCGTCACCTATTTCCGGGAGAAATTTCCGAAGGCCCGCATCGTCACCTTCGAAGCCGACCCCGCCATCGGCGCCATTCTCCGGAAAAACCTGACGGATAACCGGGTGGCAGAAATCGAAGTGATCAACAAAGCCGTCTGGACCGACGACCATGGCGTTTCCTTTGCCAGCGAGGCCGCCGACTCGTCCTCCATTTTCTCGGACAAACCCAAAACGCTGATTCCCTCCGTCCGACTGCGCGACTACCTCCTGCGCGAGCCCTACGTCGACCTGCTGAAAATCGACATCGAAGGGGCCGAAACGGCCGTGCTGGAAGACTGCCGGGATGCGCTGTCCCGCGTGGACCGGCTGTTCGTGGAGTTTCACTCCTACATCGGCCACCCGCAGACGCTCGGTACGGTGGTCCGGATTCTGGAAGAAAACGGTTTCCGGTATTACGTCGATACCAACCAGCACCGGAAACGGCCGCCCTTCGTCGATTTTCAATACTCCGGCAACGCCGTCATGGACCTCCAGCTGAATATCCACGCCTGGCGGATCTGACTCAATGTAGATACGGGTTCGGGGGAAAATCGAGCATCCGATAGCCCTGACGCACCAGTTCCTGCACGGTTTCGGCGGTCGGTTTCTCCTTGAAAATCACTACTGAAAGGGCTTCGCTCGGCAGCAGGCTCAGGTCCGACAGCAGGGTGCGGAAACGGATTTTCCTGGTTTGCTGCTCAATAGTTTGGGCAGCTCCCACATTACCGGGGTTGAATCCTTTGTAGGCGATCATCGGCAGGCCCATGCCGCAGGCCATCTTTTCGAACTCACGTAACGAGATTTTGAACACGTAATTCCCGACGGTTTCGAACGAATACTGGTTTTTCCAGAGCCGGCGCAGCAGACCGGTATCGAAGCGGTCGAGCAGGTTGCGGATAAACAGCAGCAGCGGCATCTGGGCGATGGGGTCGAGCGGCTCCTGAATCACGACTGCCCGCCGGCAGACCCGGATCATCTCGTAAAACCCGAGGGCCGGGCGCGGAAAGTGGTGGTAAGCCTCCTTGCAGTAGACGTAATCGAAGGTCCGGTCCGGAAAGGAAAGCTTCTCGACGTTCTCCACCGAGTAATCACGGATCAGGTTGCCGGCTTTGGTTTTGCTCAGGATGGCGTCCGAGAGGTCGCTGGCAAGCACGTCGCATCCCCGGCGCTGGAGGTAGGCCGCATCGGCGCCGTAGAGGTCGCCCACGGTCAGCCAGCGGGTGCCGGGTTTTGCCAGCGCATCGGTCAGCTGCCAGAACTGCCGGTGAATGAAGTAATTGACGTCGCCCTCGCGGAACAGGGATAGATCGGCATCAGTCTGGAGGTAACTGGCGGCCCGCTGGACGATGTGTTCTTCGTGTGCCTGATAGCTTTCCTGATTCATATAAATAGTACGATGGCCCCGGAGGCCCACTCACCGCCCGGCCGATGCCCGCAAAAGTACGGATTCGGCGCCACAATCGAAGCCCGGCCGGACGGGTTCCGGCGTCCCGGATTACGATTTCTGGAAGTTTCGGTGCAATTTTGCTTCCTGTCAATCAACGCGCCCGCATGCGGATTCTGCATCTCAGCACCTTTCATACCACCGGCGGAGCGGGCATCGCGGCCCGTCGGCTGAACGAAGCGCTGGTGCGGAATGGCCTGGATTCGCAGCTGCTGGTGCCGCAGACCGACCGCCCCGAACCGCAGGTGACCGGCCTGGCCGAAACGCCCCTGCAGCGCAAAACCGCCCTGGCCCGCTTCGCCCTCGACCGGCTGTCCTTCTGGCTCCACGAACGCGACAAAACCGTCCGGTTCGCCTTTTCACCGGCGCGGGTCGGCAGCGACCTCAGCCGGCATCCGCTGGTCCAGCAGGCGGACGTTCTACATCTGCACTGGACCCAGTTCGGTTTTCTGTCGCTCGACGGGATGCGGAAGCTGTTCTCGCTCGGCAAACCGGTCGTCTGGACGCTGCACGACATGTGGGCCTTTACGGGCGGCTGTCATTACAGCGGCACCTGCGAACGCTACCGGACCCACTGTCAGCACTGCCCCTTCCTCCGTCGTCCGGCCGAACACGACCTCTCCTACCGGGTGTTCGAGCGAAAAAAGGCGGTTTTCGCGAATGTTCCGCTGACGTTCGTCACCCCGAGCCGATGGCTGAGCGACCTGCTGAAAACCAGCGCCCTGGCGGGCGGTTTCCCGGTGGAGGTGCTGCCCAACCCCATCGACACTAAGCGGTTTCAACCTTCCCCGGACCGCGCCGACATCCGGCGGCAGCTGAACCTGCCCGTCGACCGGCGGCTGCTGCTGTTCGGCAGCTTCAATACCGCCGACCCGCGCAAAGGCTTCCGGTATGTGCAGGAAGCCCTTCGAAAGGCCAAAAACAACCTGCCCGATACTGAACTGATGGTTTTCGGCAAAACCGGCCCGGAAACCGACGCGGCCCTGCCCCTGCCGGTACATTCGCTCGGATCGGTGTCGTCGGAGGAGCAGATGATCCGGATCTATCAGGCGGCCGACGCCTTCGTGATTCCTTCGCTGGAAGACAACTTTCCGAATACCGTCATCGAGTCGCTGGCCTGCGGCACCCCGGTGGTCGGCTTCGCCACGGGCGGCATTCCCGAACAGATCACCCACCTCAGGACCGGTTATCTGGCCGAACCGAAATCGTCGGACGACCTGGCCGCGGGCCTGATCTGGCTGCTGAACGAAACCGACCCGGCGATGGTCCGGACGCAGGCTGCGGATAGTGTAAAACCGCTGGATTATGCGGTAATGGCGGAACGGTTCGGTAGTTTATACCGAAGAACCGGCGGGAACGGGGCGGTTTGATTCGGTCTGTATTACTCCGGCAAACCACCCCCCGGCCCCCTCCTTGGTAAGGAGGGGGTGGCTTCGCCGGTTTCAAAACTGGCAGCGCACTCCCCCTCCTTACCAAGGAGGGGGCCGGGGGGTGGTCCCACCTTAAAAAATCTTCAGGCCGCCCTGGTGCCGGCATAACACGGCATAGGCATTCGGTTTGATCTTCCGCAGGAATGGAACCGCTTCGATGAGTTTGCTTTTGGCGACGCGCAGAAACCCGGTGAGCCGACTGGGGGCCGACCGGCGCAGGACTTCGGCATCGTAGAAAACGAAGTCTTCGCGCAGGATTTCGTAGCCTTCCGATTTCAGCAGAAACCTGAACAGCGAAGGCGTGAAAATGTTGATGTGGCCGTAGGAAAGGAAATGGTCGGTTTTCTGGTCGACGAAGAAACTGAAATCGATCGGCACCTCGAAGAACTGGTAGTCCGCCACCCGGGCGATCTCGCGCAGGAGCAGACGCGGGTGTTCGACGTGCTCGATGACGTGGGAACAGGTGGCGAGTCGAAACTCCCCGGCCGCATACGGAATGGTGTAGCCGTCGAACAGCCTGACCTCCCGCAGCGACGCCAGATTCCGCTCGCGGATGCGGCCGACACCACTTTCCGAGATTTCAAGGGAATACATCGCCGGGCAGAACTTCGATCCGTCGAGCTGCTGCAATACCGCCCCGTCGCCCGAGCCGACGTCGAGCATTTTATCGAACCCGTAGGAGCCACAAAGTTTGCGGATGTCGTCGGCCTTCAACCGGGCGCCCAGATCACGCCAGGAACGGTCAGAATCAGCGTATTGGGACTTGTAAACTTCCTGAAGCGCGGACGATGTGGACGGATTCGAAGGCATGGGG
This sequence comes from Larkinella soli, assembly GCF_003703975.1. Lineage (GTDB taxonomy): Bacteria > Bacteroidota > Bacteroidia > Cytophagales > Spirosomataceae > Larkinella > Larkinella soli. The sequence continues at coordinate 43,739 of NZ_ML112622.1, forward strand.
CCGTAGGTTAGCATTCAAAAATACCGTTTTTTTGCGAATTGTCATCCGCAGCCATGCCCCTGCTTTCCATCATCACGGTCACCTACAACGCCGAACGCTTCCTGGAACGCACCCTCCGAAGCCTGATCGCCAACCGGCCGGGTGCGGAGGTGGAGTATCTGATCGTCGACGGTAATTCGACCGACCGGACGAAGGAGATCATCCGGCAGAACGAGGCCGTCGTCGCCCACTGGCTGTCCGAACCGGACCGGGGGCTGTACGACGCCATGAACAAGGGACTGCATCTCGCCACCGGCGAATACGTCTGGTTTCTGAACGCGGGCGACGAAATCCACGACGGGCAGGTCATCGACCGGCTGCTGGGGCAGATGAAGGCCAACCCGGCTGATATTTATTATAGCGACGCACTTTATGTGGACGAAACCGGCCGGGCGCTGGGCCTGCGGAGCGAACTTACCCCGCACTCGCTGCCCCGTCACCTGACCTGGCAGGATATGGCCATGGGGATGAAGGTCTGTCATCAGGCGTTTATCGCCCGCCGGAGCATCGCTCCCGACTATCCGGCCGACAACCTCAGCGCCGATGTCGACTGGGAAATCCGCTGCCTGAAAGCCTCCCGCCACACCCTATGGCTCGATTTCATCCTTTGTAAGTACCTGACGGGCGGCCTGTCGGTCCAGCGTCACCGCGAATCGCTCGCCGACCGGTTCAAAGTTCTCCGGGCGCATTTCGGTCTGGTGCCGACGCTCTGGAACCACCTCCGGATCGTGGCGCGGGCCGTGCGGTTCCGACTCAACTCCTGAAACGCTTTTCCATGAAGTACACCTTTCTTTGTTTTCTGCTGATCTGGCTGGCCGCCCTCCCGCTCCGGGCGCAGACCGCCGGCGACTCCCTGCCCACCGAGCGACGTTATCCGCTGAAATCCTTTATCGCCCCGGCCGTGCTGGGGGGCAGTGGGGCGGTTTTGCTGGGTCATCCCACCCGCGAGCCGTTCACCGGCCGGCACCTCTCCTACGCCGACGACTACCTGCGTTTCGGGCCGTACGGTCTGCGGGCGGCCTTGCAGCTGGCGGGCGTGAAACCGGCCGTCCGGCTGGGCGACGAAATTGCGGTAACTATCCTGTCCAATGTGGTAATGGCCGGGGTGACGGAGGGCCTGAAGCGGACGGTACAGTCGACGCGGCCCGACGGTTCCGACCGCCGTTCGTTTCCGTCGGGGCACGCGGCTGTGGCCTTTACCGGTGCCGAACTGCTCCACCAGGCTTATAAACACAGAAGTCCGTGGATCAGTGTGGCGGGCTACGCGATGGCGACGGCAACGGCCGTCTTACGGGTCGGCAATGCAGATCATCACTGGGCGGATGTGCTGGCCGGGGCGGGCATCGGCATTGCTTCGGTCAAAATCACTTATGCAGTATATCCACTCATCAAACGAAAACTCTTTCGGACAGCCGGAACGGCAGGACGCCCGAAATAAAAAGCTCACTTCCAGTCTTTTGCTTCCCGCGAATTTTGCATTTGGGCCGCTTTTTTCATGAAATTACCGCTTTACCGCTGTATTAAATTCGTTTTTCATTGCCGCGATTTGTCGGTTTGTTAAGAAATGAAAATAAATTTGCGGTTCGCAAGCGAAAGACCAACGATTCTTCTTTTGCACTCAGAAAACCTAAAATAGACTTTTATCATGAAGCGCATAGCTGTTTTTACTTCCGGCGGTGATGCACCGGGCATGAATGCCTGTATCCGGGCGGTGGTCCGGGGTGCGGTTTACCACGGCGTCGAGATTTTCGGCATCCGTCGGGGGTACAGCGGTATGATCAACGGTGATATTTTCCAAATGACCTCCCACTCGGTGAGCAACATCGTTCAGCGCGGGGGAACCATCCTGAAGTCGGCACGCAGCAGGGAATTCATGACGTCGGAAGGCCGGAAAAGGGCCTATGACCAATTGATGAATCACGGAATCGAGGGGCTGGTCGCCATCGGCGGGAACGGGACCTTCACGGGTGCCCTTAAATTTTTCGAAGAATTTCAGATCCCGACCGTCGGCGCGCCGGGAACCATCGATAACGACCTGTACGGAACCGACAATACCATCGGCTACGACACGGCCGTCAATACCGCTCTCGAAGCCATCGACAAAATCCGGGATACGGCCGACTCCCACGACCGCATTTTCTTCATCGAGGTGATGGGCCGCGATTCGGGTTACATCGCCATCCAGTCCGGGATTGCCGGCGGGGCCGAAATGGTGATGGTGCCGGAAGTACTGACCCCGATTTCGGAAGTGGTCGAAACGCTGAAACAGGGCTGGAGCCGCTCGAAATCCTCTTCCATCATCGTCGTGGCCGAGGGTGACGAGGAAGGCAACGCGGCCGAGGTGGCCGAAAAGATCCGGTCGCAGGTGGGCGTCGACGTCGATATGCGGGTGACGACGCTGGGCCACATCCAGCGCGGAGGCATCCCGACGGCTTATGACCGCATTCTCGCCAGCCGCCTGGGTCTGGGCGCCCTCGAAGGCCTCCTGAACGGCGAAAAGAACGTCATGGCCGGGATCGTCAACAACGAACTGGTCTACACGCCCTTCGTCGACACCATCAAACTCCCCAAACCGATCAGTGAGGACCTGCTCAGAATGGTCAAGATATTAAGTGTTTAAACATACCCCGCTCCCCAGTACGCCAGGTACCCGACCCACTCGTGGACGAGCCAGTAAAAGTTGTAGAAGGCTTTTTCGGTAGGCAGCAGGAGGTGGTTGGGCGCGTACTGGCGGCTTTCGCTGAGGAAGGCCGCCGGGTAGGGAACGACCCGAATCCCCTGCTTCTCGAAACAGCCGACGGCCCGGCGCATGTGCCAGGCCGAGGTGATCAGTACGTTCGTATAGCCTTTCAGATGCCGCCGGAGGAGGGGGGCGGAATAGAGCGCATTTTCGTGCGTGTTCCGTGATTTCGGCTCCCGGAGGATGTCTTTTGCCGGAACGCCCGCCAGCCTCAGAAACCGTTCGACCATCGTTCCCTCGTCGGCCACATTCCGGACGAAGATCGTCCCGATGCCGCCACTGATCAGAATTTTCTGAATCTGCCCGGCTTTATACAGAACCAGCGCCTGCCCGAGCCGGTCGGCCTGGTCGCCGAGGTAGATGCGGTTTTTCGGCTCCGCATCGACGTCGATCATGCCGCCGGTCAGCACCACACCCACCCGGGGGGCCGGGGAGGCCGGGAGCGTCGCCGGCGGGTACTCCCACCAGAGCGCCAGCTCATTCGTCAGAAAGCCGTTGCCGCCGATCCAGAGCCAGCCCAGGGCCGCGATCAGAGCCGCCCGGCGTCGGGCATGATTTTTGGTAAAAAGGGCAATGAGAAGGGTAAAGGCCAGGATGCCCATCGGCATCACGAGAAATGAAAGCACTTTGGAAAGAAAGTAGAACATCGTGTATGCGAAGGCCGCCGGCCCAACGTTATATCTATTAATTTTGCAATTCTGATTCCGGTTCACCAACCTATACGCTCATGACCCGCCGATTCTGTTTTGCGGCCCTCCTGCTGCTCCTTGCCGTCCCGACGCTGTGGGCACAATCGTCCGAAGGCCACAAAATTAACATTCGTATCAAAGGGCTTGCCAACAAGACGGCTTATCTGGCCCATTTCTACGGCCCCACGCAGTACATTCCCCGCGACACGGCTAAAGCCGACGCCCAGGATCTGTTCGTCTTCGACGGGCCGAAGGCGCTGCCCGAAGGACTGTATATGGTGGTGGTCAACAACAAACCGGTGCTGGAACTGGTGATCGGGGAACAGCAGTTTTCCGTTCAGACCGATACCGTCGATGTGGTCGGCTCCATGCAGGTGACGGGTTCCCGCGAGAATACCACTTTTTACGATTACCAGCGATTCCTGAGTAAAAAATACGGGGAAATGGGCAGCCTGCAACAGCAACCCGGCGGTCAGGAGAAAATAGCCGTCCTTCGCCGGGAGGTGGACGCCTTCCGGAAGGATTTTATGGAAAAAAACGCGGGAACGCTGACCGTCAAGCTCTTTCGGGCCGCCGACGAACCCGAAATACCCGAAGCGCCGAAATTAGCCAATGGCCGCCCCGACTCGAATTTCGTGTTCAATTACTACAAAAGTCACTACTTCGACGGCTTCGACTTCACCGACGAGCGCCTGCTGCGGACGCCGTTCCTGCAGAAGAAACTGGACCGGTATCTGAAGGAACTGACCGTCCAGACTCCCGACTCGATCATCCCGGCGGCCGACTATCTGGTCGGGAAAGCCAAAGCCAACAAGGACATTCTCCAGTATACGATCTGGTACATCACCAACCAGTATGAGGAGCAGAAGAAAGTCCTGAACACCGACGCCGTGTTTATCCACATGGCCGAAAAATACTGGCTGACAGGCATCATGCCGGTGAGCGACACGGCAACGCTGAAGGGTATCCGCGAGCGCGTGAAGGTCCTGAAGCCGCTGCTGGCCGGAAAAACCCTGCCGAACGTTTCGCTCCAGGATACCCTGGGCCGCTGGCGGGCGCTGCACGATCTGAAGGCGGAATATACGGTGGCCTTCTTCTATGACCCGGAGTGCAGCCATTGCCGGGAATCGGCACCCAGGCTGAAAAAGTTCTATGAGGCCAACAAGGCGAAGGGTGTGCAGGTCTACGCCGTCGCGATCGGCAAGACGCCGGAAGTCTGGAAGAAATTTATCCGGGAGTTCAGGCTCCAGAATCTGGTGAACGTCTACGGGCCCAGCTCACCGGTCGATTACAAGAACCAGTACGACGTCTACTCCACCCCGACCGTATACCTCCTCGACCGCAACAAAAAGATCCTGGCCCGGCGGCTGCCCGTCGAGGATCTCGACGGCTATTTCGACTTCCTGCTCCGCCAGCAGGCCGCCAAAAAGCCCGCCCCGGGACCGGCCGCCAAAGCAAGCGTGAAGGGGAAGTAGTTACTCCCGGATTATCAAAAGGCTCTTGATTTAATTGTTAAGATTAAATCAAGAGCCTTTTGATTTTTGATCCACTCACTTTATAAATCTATGCGATGACGGCCCAATGTGAGTTGATATTATTAGCTGCCTTTTCCCTTGTTGCTTCCCAGAAACTATTTTGCCAAAAGCCTGAAGAGAAAAAGGGGATAATCAAAATTCTGAATGAACGATATAAGGTAGAATCAGTGGCCGGTTTCCACTCTAATCTCTATATATCCAACCTAAAGAACAAGAAATTAGAACCTGAAGAAATAACAACAAACGCTTCGGCCATCAGTCGGTTGAGCGGATGCATGAAAGAGCATGGACCTATAATTAACACTTTGATAGAAAACTCCTTAAAATTCAGAACAGGGGATTTAAGTAGACATGGGGAAATGCTTGGCATCGTCCTGTTTCTAAACAGATCCGGAGAGGTCGTTTACGTTAATTTTATGATTAACGAGAAATCAATAATCAGCTTTAGGGGTCTTTATCTCCTTGAGAAAGCCATTAAAGAGCATTTGAAATGCCCGGTAATTAGTCCTTACCTGTTACCGGAAGAGTATATAAGTTGGGGCATGGTTCCCATCAGACCCAATAAATAGTTTCTTTTCTACCCTAAAATCGGAAGATTAAAATAAACACTCACCGCATCTTGGTGCGCTTCACGAGGTAGCTCGTCAAAATCTGGTCGAAGCCTTTGGCGATGTCGGCTTCGATGAAGTCGATGCGGTATTGGCCGCAGCGGATTTTCAGCTCCTGGTAGAAGGTACGGACGGCCTGCCGGTAGGAATCGCGGACCTGGTTGGGCTGCACTTTCACCTTTTCGCCGGTTTCGAGGTCGATGAACTCGTAGGGCCGCTCGTCGAAGGAGAATTCTTCCTCCGTTTTCTTATCGGTGACGTGAAACAGCAGCACCTCGTGCAGGTTGTGGCGCAGGTGCTGGAGGGCCGAAAAGAGGTGGTCGACCTCGGAGACATTCTCGAACATATCGCTGAAAATGATCACCAGCGACCGCTTGTTGATCTTCTCCGCCAGCTGGTGAATCACCTCGGCCGCCGACGTCCTGCGCAGGGGCCGGGGCTGCTGGAGCAGGTTGTTGAGCTGCTGAAATATCTTATGGACGTGCGAGGGCGTCGATTTGGTCTGGGTCTGCACCTCCACTGCCTCGGAAAAGGTCGTCAGGCTGACGGCGTCCTTCTGCCGCTGAAGCAGGTAGGACAGACAGGCTGCGGCCAGGATGCTGAAGGTAATCTTTCCGTAGCCCGGTTCGGGGTAATACATCGTCGATGAGGTATCGAGCAGCAGGTGGCAGCGCAGGTTGGTTTCTTCCTCGAACCGCTTGACGAACAGCCGCTCCGACTTGGCATACACCTTCCAGTCGATGTACCGGGTGCTTTCGCCGGTGTTGTAAAGCCGGTGTTCGGCAAATTCGACCGAAAAGCCGTGAAAGGGAGACTTGTGCAGACCGGTGATGAACCCCTCCACCAGCTGACGGGCCAGGAATTCGACATTTCCGAATTCACGGACTCTGTGCAGATCGACTTGTGTTGCCATAGGGATTAAAATAAGTATCGCGGACTTTCTGATCACACAACCGGGGCATCAAATTTATTCTGTGCCTGAAATGCGCCGGGTGTGCGGGAGAAAGACCGCGATACGAAAACGTTTGCTACGCTTAATTGTTGCTAACGGGCGTGAGCATGGGCATCAACTGGGTGTTGGTCGGAAACAAGACGGCGGTTTCCTGTTCCGCTACGGAACGCGCCCGTCCAACCACCCGAATCGCCACGTTGGCAACTCCGGATTTCAACATCCCGATGGTTTTGGCGGCCGAATAGGCCAGATCGATGATTCGACCTTTTCCGTGGGGGCCCCGGTCGTTGATCCGGACGACCACCGATTGGTTGTTGGCTAAATTGGTCACTTCGACCATGGTATTCATGGGTAGTGAGAGGTGGGCAGCCGTCAGTTCGTCGTTCTGATAACGTTCTCCTGACGAGGTCTTTTTTCCATGAAACCGCTTGGAGTAGAAAGAAGCCTTGCCTTTCTGTATGAGACCCGAATGGGTCTCCGTTGGTTTCATGCTGCTCAGGAGCAGCATGATAGACACGATTACACTCATACAGTTTTAGGTTTGGTGGTAAAACAAAAAACGAGGCTGAGCGCCAGACACTTACGCCCCACCTCGACTCAGGATTTTCCAATCCCTTTACTACAAAGATAACGGTAACCGGGAAAGAGGCAATATGTTTCCTCAATTTATTATAAGATTCTCCTTATTTCGTCTAATTCCAGACCATAGGGTATGAAAATTTATTTCAGGCAAAGTTTTTGCTTGTTATACTAATCCGCTTATTTTAGCGTTTGAATCACCTCAAACCAATCACCGATTGTGGAAGAAAAAGAGAAAGAAAAAATCTTTTCCAAGCGCGTCAGAGCTGGAAAACGAACCTACTTCTTTGACGTCAAATCCACCCGCGCCAACGATTATTATCTGACCATCACCGAAAGCCGCCGGCATCCGCAGGGCGATGGTTTCATTTACGAGAAACACAAAATGTTCCTCTACAAAGAAGATTTCGACAAATTTTCCGAAGCCCTTCAGGAAACCATCCAGTACGTTAAAACGGAACTGATGCCGGAATTTGACTTCTCACAGTTTACGGCTAAAGATGAACTGGAAGACATTGGCGGCAGCGAACTGAAATGGGATTAGCCCCCGATGGGTGCTTCCAGCTGATCTTCAGCCTCTGATTGCCTCGGAGGCTTTTTTGTTTTTCACCGCCCGAAGGGCGAACTTTGCCGTTGAGAACGAGCGCGTGCCTCGTTCAGCAACGCTTTTATCATTTCAAAATGAGTTTACAATGCGGTATTGTCGGGCTGCCCAACGTCGGGAAGTCCACTTTGTTTAATGCCATATCGAGCGGAAAGGCCGAAGCCGCCAACTACCCGTTCTGTACCATAGATCCCAACGTCGGCGTCGTAACCGTCCCGGACGAGCGGCTCGACACCCTCGAAGGCCTGGTCAAACCCCAGAAAGTCGTGCCGACCATCATCGAATTCGTCGACATCGCCGGTCTGGTGAAAGGGGCCAGCCAGGGGCAGGGCCTCGGTAACAAGTTTCTGGCCAACATCCGGGAAGTCGACGCCGTCGTTCACGTCATCCGCTGCTTCGAAGACGACAACATCGTCCATGTCGAAGGCCGCGTCAACCCGAGTTTCGATAAGGACATCATCGATACCGAACTCCAGCTCAAAGACCTGGAATCGGTCGACCGGAAGCTTCAGCGCATCGAGAAAGCCGCCCGCACCAGCGGTGACGCCAAAGCGAAGGCCGAACTCGAAATCCTGCTCCGCTATAAAAACGCGCTGGAAGACGGCCGCAACGCCCGCACCGTGGAGGCCACGCCCGAAGAACGGATGGCCGCCGTCGGCGAACTTCAGCTCCTGACCGTCAAACCGGTCATCTACGTCGCCAACGTCGACGAAAAATCACTTCCCGACGGCAACGCCTATTCCGACAAACTGAAGGAAATCGCCAAAGCCGAAGGCGCCGAAGTGGTGGTCATCTGCGCGGCCATCGAAGCCCAGATTTCGGAAATGGAAGACCCCGACGAGCGGCAGCTGTTCCTGGAAGAGTACGGCCTGAAGGAATCCGGTCTGGATCAGCTCATTAAAGCCTCTTACCGTCTGCTCAACCTCATCACCTACTTTACGGCGGGTGTCAAGGAAGTGCGGGCCTGGACCATTCAGCGCGGCTGGAAAGCCCCGCAGGCCGCCGGCGTCATTCACTCCGATTTCGAGAAAGGCTTCATCCGGGCCGAGGTGATCAAACTGCCCGACTACGTTCAGTATAAAACCGAAGCCGCCATCAAGGATGCCGGTAGAATGGCCGTCGAAGGCAAGGAGTACGTCGTGGAAGACGGCGACATCATGCACTTCCGGTTCAACGTGTAACGCCCACGGCCTTCCCGGCTCCGAAAACCGGCTTCCCTCCGGCCGGGGTATGCAGGAGACGAAACGCCGGGTAACCGTCTTTTCCGGTTACCTCATCCACGGCATGGGCCTGAATTACACCTGTTGACGGAGGGGCCGTTCGCCGGAAAAGCCGAAAGGTGCCGCGATGAAATCCTGAAGGTTTTGCTGCCATAACCGGTGCCGTTTCAAACAGTCGGGTAATCATTTTAACCCGCTTTCCGGCCGGTTCGAACACCGGGGCAGTCCGGGTTCGGTTTTATTTGCTGAAATTCGCCTTACCCGGTAACATTCGGGGACCCGGTATGGCGAATTCCTACGAAAAACAACTGAGACTCATCGGCATTCCGCTGTTCATGGTGGCGAGCTGGCTCGGCAATCAGTATTACCTCCGGCCTCTCGACTGGACGCTGATCGAAGCCAACCTGCAAAGCCTGGTCTGGGTCGTACTGCACTGGGAAGTCATCCGGCTGATTCTGCATTTCTTCCGCCGGCGCCTGCCCCGGCATGCACAGCTGGTGATCCGGCTCTCCGTGACGCTGCTGGCCTGCGGTCTGGCCGGGATGGTGGTCGGGGGCATCCTGTTCCTGCTTTATCAGGGACTGACCGGGCGGGAGACGCTGTTAGCCGTTTTTGCGGGACAGTTCGGACCTTCGTTCTTCTTCTCCGGTCTGGTCGTGGGCGCCCACGAAATCATGTATACGTTCGGGGAACTGCGCCGGATGGAGCGGGAACAGGAGGAACTGAAGAAAGCGCACCTGCAAAGTCAGCTGGATTCGCTGAAAAGCCAGGTCAACCCGCATTTTCTGTTCAACAGCCTCAACTCGCTCCTATCCCTGATTTCGACCTCGCCCGAACGGGCCGAGCGTTTCGTGGAAGAACTCTCGTCGGTGTATCGCTACCTGCTCCAGACGAACGAAAAGGAACTGAGCACCCTGCGGCAGGAACTGGGCTTTCTGCACTCCTACTTTCACCTGCTGAAAACCCGCTTCGGCTCCGGTATCCTGCTGACGCTCCGGATTGACCCGGGCCTGCAGGAACACCGGCTGCCCTCGCTCACGCTCCAGTTGCTGATCGAGAATGCCGTCAAACACAACGTCATCTCGACCTCACGCCCGCTGACCATCGAACTGATCACCGAAGGCGGACCGGCCGGCGGGCCTCCCCGGCTGACGGTCCGGAACAACCTCCAGCGCCGGGAACAGGCCGTGGCCTCCAGCCGTATGGGGTTGAACAATATTCTTTCCAAGTTCCAGCTGCTCAATCAGGCCGACGTCAGCATCACCGACGCCGACGGATTCTTTACCGTGAGCCTGCCGCTCCTAAACCCCCTGACCGCATGAACGTGCTGATTGTCGAAGACGAAGAACTGGCCGTCGAACGGCTGCAGAAACTGCTTTCGGAAGTGGAACCGGCCGCCCGGGTGGCCGGCATCACCGACAGCATCGCCGACTCAACCCGCTGGCTCGAAACCCACCCGGCACCGGACCTGATCCTGATGGACATCGAACTGGCCGATGGCCAGAGCTTCGAGATTTTCAACCGCGTCCGGGTGCAAAGCCCGGTGGTATTCACCACTTCCTACGACGAGTTTGCCATCCGCGCCTTCCGGGTCAACAGCATCGACTACCTCCTGAAACCCATCAAACGGGAAGAACTGAGAGCCAGCCTGGATAAGCTGAACGATCTGAAACGGCAGTTTGCCACGCCCGCCGAACCGGCTTCGGGCCGCATCGAGCAACTTATCCGCGAACTGGCGCAGCCCAGAAAAGAATACCGCGACCGCTTTCTGGTTAAAACCGGCTCCCGCTACGTGTCCGTCGAAGTCACCGACATTGCCTATTTCTGCTACCTCGACCGACTGACGTTCCTGAAAACCTGGAAAAATGAGCGGTATGTAGTGGATTACACCCTCGACGAACTGGAAGAACTGGTTCCGCCCAAACTCTTTTTCCGGGCCAACCGGCAGTTCATCGTCCATATCAAATCCGTCCAGACCATCCACAGCTATTTCAACCACAAGCTGAAGCTCACCCTGCAGCCGGCCGCCGAAGCCGAACTCCTCGTCAGCCGGGAGCGGGCCACCGACTTCAAAATCTGGATGGGGAAATAAACGCAGCCATACATACAAATACGAATGAACATGACAACTCACCTCTCTCCCCAACGGCGCCGGCAGGTTCTGGTCGGCCTCTGCCTGATTGCGGCCCCGGTCGCCCAGCTCGTCGGCGACAGTTACTACGTCATCGGCGATTTTCCGTTTGCCTTCTCCCTCTGGCGGTGGGTCGGCCACCTGCTTTTCATCCCGGCCCTCCTCGGCCTGTCCCACTACTGGCTGCGCGGTCGGGCGGACTGGCTGGGCCTGATCGGAACCGCCCTGGTGGTGATCGGCAGCATGGGCGCGGCCAGCCTCTTCAGAATCATGCGGCTCAGTTCGGTGCTGGAAGTGGGTCAGAACGGATTCCCGCTGGTGGCCGAGCAGGCTTTCGGAAGAAGTCCGGGCATTGCGGCCAGCCTGTTTCTGGGTTCGCTCCAGTTTCCGGTCGGGCTGGTCGTGCTGGGTGCGGGAGTCCTGCGGGAGCGCAGCCTGCCGGGCTTTGCCGGTATTCTGCTGATGGCCTGCGGGTTACTGTTCTGGCTGGGCAACGCCATGGAGATCGATGCCTGCCTGCTGGCCGGCGACACCCTCACGCTAAGCCTGCTGGGCTGGCTGGGAAGCCGGCTCCTGGAGGGTTCGGACCACCGACCGCCGGTGGTGGAGGTGCGCGCCGGGCGGATTTCGGAATAAGCCGGTCTTTCGGTACGGTTACCGCCGTTTGTTGATACCGAACCGCCGGTAACCGATCAGCTGGTCGGCGCGGGAGGCCGGGGGGCGGTGGTAGACGAAGATCTCGTAATCGTTCTCCGTCGTCGAATAAGTCCCTTCGATCAGGATTTCGTTTCCGTCGGTTTTCAGGCCCGAGCGCGTCACCGGCGGGGCGATGCCTTTCACGGAATAATTATAGTTGTAAACGCCCTGCTTCAGCGGTATTTCGACCTGATAGGCCCGAAGGTCGGGTTTGAAGGTCATCCGGTTCCGGTCGTCGAGCCGCCAGAACTGAAACCCGCCGTTGACATACACCTCCGCGTTCGGAATTTCGTCCATCCGCAGAGTGAACACGGTATTGATATAATCGGCCTGGGTGGCGCCCACGTGGGTTTCGAGAATGTCGATCACGTTCATACCGTTGAAGTCATCGGTCTGGACGTAGGCGCCCACGCTCCGGGGCCCGTCGGTCTGCACAAAAGCCGAGTTGCCTTCATCACGCCGGACCACCCGCTCCACGTAGTTTCCGCGCGAAATCACCGTCCGGATGTCGAAATACCGGTATTCGTTGCCGCCGGGAAAGGTATTTTTGAGATCGAACAGGCGGTATTCGAGCAGGTTGTCGAAAGCGCGGAGGTTGGTCGGGCGCAGGCCCGTGATGACGAGGTCGTCGCGGAAGTTCTGGCGGATCACGATTTTGAGGTCTTCCTGCGGAGCGATGAGCTGGTACCCCCGGTAGCTGATGTCGAAGTCGACCTGCTGGGCCGTGAACCGCAGCTGCGGGTCGTTGGCGAACTGAACCGTCGGCGCAACCGTCACCCGGTTATTATAGACCATGAACCGCCGGCTGAAAAAGACCTCCCTCGGATTCCGCTCATTATACACCACCAGCACGTAATTTCCCGGCAGCTTCAGTTTCGGCAGCGCATACCGGTAATGATAATACGGCACCTTCGTGTTGAGGGAGATCTGGTAATCCTGAATCGGAAAGTCGTTGTATTCGTAGGTAAACTCGATATCGTTCAGGACGGACTGCCGCCAGTCGGCATTACAGTGTACGAATTTGGCCCGGAAGGGGCGGTAATTGGCCGTCAGATCGTCGAATTCCAGCACCAGCTGCGTGCCGGCCGCCTGGTCGATCACGGGCGGGTTGAGCGTCAGGGCCGGGTCGGTGAGGTCGCTGCCGAGCAGCGGGTACAGCAGGACGGTTTTGATGGACGCGTCGAAAATCCGGTCTTCGGCCGGCTGGTTCTGGGCCCGGGCGGACAGGGCCGTCAAGCCGAGAAGCACCCCAACCTTCAGGAGATAAAAAGCCAGTCTGAAATGGTACATAATCAGGTATTAAAACGAAAATACAGGGAAGCCGGTATACAATTATGTATTTCATCCGTATACTTCCGGTGGTTTAGCCGCCAGTCCGATACGATCATGATCAATTACAACCCGAAAGAGTGGCTTCGGTTTCTGATTTCTTTCCCGAAGGCGGATACGGTTCGAAAGCTGCTGCCGTTCCTGATCGGCATGGGCGTTTATACGTCGGCCATCGCCTTCATCATTCTGGAGGTATTTCACATGAAAGACAATTCCGACCTCCGGAACGTCTCCCTGATGCACTCCCTGTTGGGTTTCGTCATCTCGATGCTGCTGGTTTTCCGGACCAATACCGCCTACGACCGCTGGTGGGAAGGCCGCCGGCAATGGGGGGCGCTGGTCAACAACAGCCGCAACCTGGCCCTCAAGATCGACTCCCTGCTCGACGCAACGGCCACGGCCGAGCGGGCCTTTTTCAGGGCGATGATCCCGAATTTTGCCTTTGCGATGAAAAACCATCTGCGCAGCCACTTCCTCGAGCGTGAGTTTACGGAAAGCCCCGGGTTTCGGCTGGGCGATCTCAAACCACAGGAACACGTTCCGGCCCAGATTGCCGCGGCTCTGACCGCCCGGGTATTCGACCTCCAGCGACGGGGCGTGCTGCTGCCCGAACACCTGCTTTTTCTGAATAGCGAACTTCAGAGCCTGATGGACGTCTGCGGGGCCTGCGAGCGAATTCATAAAACGCCCATCCCCTACTCCTACAGCGCCTTTCTGAAAAAGTTTATCCTGACCTACTGCCTGACGCTCCCGATCGGATACGTCTTCAACCTGCATTATTTCGTGATCCCGTTCTGCGTGTTCATCTTCTACGTGCTGGCCAGCCTGGAGGTGATCGCCGAAGAAATCGAAGACCCGTTCGGCCTCGACGCCAACGACCTTCCCGCCGAAACCATCTGTGAGAACATCCGGATTTCCGTCGGTCAGCTTCTTGCCGTCTCGCCCCCGGTCCAGTCAACTTCTTCAGCTTCAGTTTCCTGAGTTTTTGGATCTCGGAGGAAACCGTTATTTTGCGGAGGTGCCCTGAAACCGTAAAACGATGAGTCTGACCTTAGTGAAACAATGTCCCAACTGCCGCACCGGCCTGGAAAGTGAATACAACTACTGCCCGGCCTGCGGGCAGACGACCCACCTCCATCGTTTCAACCTCCATCATATCTTTCATGAGGTATTTCACGCCCTGACCCACGCCGACAAAGGGGTTATCCATTTGGTGAAGGAGCTTACAATTCGGCCGGGGGTTGTGGCCCGTGAGTATATTCTGGAAGGAAAACGAAAGAAGTACTTCAATCCTTTCACGTTTCTCGTGCTGATCGTGGGCCTGACCATTTTCGTCAATTCCATCGTTCATCCCTACACCCGGAGCAGCGATCCGGTCGGTCAGGCCGCCGGTCGGGAATACCGGACGGAGCAGGAACGGCAGCAGAAGCTGAAAGTAGCCGAACGGATCCGGACCTCCCAGCAGTTTCTGGAAAAGCGGGGCAACGTGATCATTTTCCTGGCGATTCCGATCGTGACGCTGACCTTCTGGCTGCTGTTCTTCCGGTCGGGCGTCAACTACGCCGAACATCTGGTGGCCCAAGTGTTCTTTACCGGGTATTACTCCCTCATCACCTCGCTGGTTTTCACCCCCTTACGGCCGCTTTTCCCTAATGCAAACGCCTTCGCCGGTACGCAGATTCTGTTTCAGCTGGTCTATATTACCTTCGCCTATTATCAGTTTCTGCCCCCGAACCGACCCAAATCCGTGTTCCGCGTCGCCCTGGCCACGCTGGCGGCCCTGATGACCTGGGCGGTCGTGTCGTTTGCGGCTATGTACCTTTATATCCGCTTCGGCTGATTTCAGGCCAGTTTCTTTTCCAGTTCCTCGGCTTCGAGCATGGCTTCTTCCCACTGCTCCTGCAGGTCGTTCAGCTTTGCCGAAAGCCGCTGGTATTCGGCGGTTTTTTCCTGAAGTTTCCGGCTGTCGGCCATCAGGGCGGGTTCGGCCATTTCGGCTTCGAGCCGCTTTTTGGACTTCTCCAGGTCAGCGATCTGCTGTTCGGTTTCGCCGGCCTGCTGGGTGGCTTTTTTCAGAGCACGCTGCCATTCCTTCCGTTCGTCGTCGGTGGCGCTGCGGCTCTGGCCGTTGGTTTTCTGCCCGTTGACCGGGGTGCCGTTGCCGTTCAGGGCGGCCGGTTTTCCGTTGGAGGAGCCGGTATTGGCGCCGGAAGAGGTTCCGTTCGGCTTTTCGGCCTTCCGTTCCTCCATCCACCACTCATACTCCTCATAGGTGCCGGGGTATTCCTTGATCTGCTCGTCTTCGATGTACCAGATTTTGTTGGCGATCTGCGAGACGAAATACCGGTCGTGCGAAACGACCACATACGTCCCTTCGTACTGCTCCAGCGCCTGGATGAGGATATTCACCGACTGCATATCGAGGTGGTTGGTCGGTTCGTCGAGCAGCAGGAAGTTGGCCTGTGACAGCAGCACTTTCGCCAGCGCCACGCGGGATTTCTCTCCCCCGGACAGCACCTTGATTTTTTTGAAGACGTCGTCGCCCGAAAACAGGAAGCAGCCCAATACCGTCCGCAGTTCGGATTCGGACTTGGTCGGGTTGGAGCTTTTCAGTTCCTCCAGCATGTTGTCCTCGACGTTCAGCGACTCCAGCTGGTGCTGGGCATAGAAACTGAACGAGACGTTATGGCCCAGACGACGCTGGCCCTGAATGGGTTCGGTGCCGGCGATAATCCGCAGCAGCGTGGACTTTCCGCGTCCGTTAGCCCCGATGAGCGCCACCTTGTCGCCCCGTTCGAGCCGGGCGTTGGCGTGGGTCAGGATTTTCTTTTCGCCGTAGGCTTTGGTGGCGTCTTCCAGGTGCAGGATGTGGCGGCCCGGCTGGGTCGAGAAGTTGAACCGGAAGTTGACCCGGGCATTCTCGTCGATTACCGCGTCGACCAGTTCCATCCTGGACAGCATTTTCATGCGGCTCTGGGCCTGTTTGGCCTTGGTGGCCTTGGCCTTGAAGCGTTCGATGAAACGCTCGGTCTGCCGGATTTTGGCCTGCTGGTTTTCGTAGGCCCCCTGCTGAATTTCGTTCCGCAGGGATTTTTCTTCCACGTAGAACGAGTAATTACCGGGATAGTAATTCAGTTTGGCGCCCGACACTTCCACGATCGTATCGACGACGTTGTCGAGGAATTCGCGGTCGTGGGAGACCACCATGACGGCACCTTCGTAGTTCTGGATGTATTTTTCAACCCACTGGATGGAGGGAAGGTCCAGGTGGTTGGTCGGTTCGTCGAGCATCAGCAGCGAGGGGCGCTGAAGGAGCAGTTTGGCGAGCATGACGCGCATCCGCCAGCCGCCGGAAAACTGCCGCAGGGGTTTGTGGAGGTCGTCGGTGGAGAAGCCGAGCCCTTCGAGGATTTCCTCCGCTTTCGACTGGATGGTATAGCCGTCGAGGGCGGCAAATTCGTCCTGAGCCCTGGCGAGCTTATCGATCAGTTCGTCGCGGTAGTTAACCTCCATTTCGTGCAGCAGACTATCGATACGCCGTTGCAGGACGTTCTGCCGTTCGAAGGCCTGCATGGCCACGGACAGGATCGAGTCGTCGGTCTGGTACGAGAGCAGGTCCTGATTCAGGAAACCCAGGGTGACGTCGCCGGCTTTGGAGATGGTGCCCCCGTCGGTCTGGTATTCACCGATGATGAGCCGGAGCAGGGTCGATTTACCGGTTCCGTTAAGACCGATGAGGCCGATTTTCTGACCCGGTTTGATGTGCAGGGACGCATTTTCGTACAACGGCCGGCTGCCGAGATAATAGGAGAGGTTGGTAATGGAAATCATACCGCAAATTTACGCAAAATTGTCCCGTTTGCTTGCATGAATTATTACGAACCCGTTATATTTGCACCCACAATTTGGCAGGCAGTTATCCCGGCTCAGGTCTGGAAGGCAAAAATGCCGAAAAAAGCCTCCTTAGCTCAGCTGGTAGAGCGACGCATTCGTAATGCGTAGGTCGCAGGTTCGAATCCCGTAGGAGGCTCATTTTTCAGATAAGGGTTAATCAGTTTTCGAGCGTAAAACCTCAAAATCAACTGATTAGCCCTTTTTGCTTTATCGGACTTTATCGAAAGAAGTACGGAATAATCAAGTAAATCCGTCCCCTATTCCGTCCCCCGTATTTAGAATATTTGTAACTTGGAACTGACCAAACCAAGTTTACCAATGAAAACCATATCGGATAAGGACATTAAGTTCTTACTCAAAGACGCCCGCGCCGACCGGCCAACGCTCATTAACCTTGTTTTCCGCTACGATAACGCCCGGTTCAAGACTTCTACCGGCCTCACGATTGAACCTTACCAGTGGGACATTTCCAACCAACGGGCGTACACCAATCAAAAGAGCCGGGCCGCTCGTGAACCGTTTGAAACAATTAACGCTCACCTCGACCGTTGGCGGTCTGCCACGAAAAAGGTATTGAACGCGCTGCAACTGGCTCAAATCCCTTTTGACAATGAAACGATCAAACAGCACCTCGACACAGAGTTAGGCCGGGCCAAAAAAGTCAAAGTAGTTGAGGAAAAAACGGAATCGTTTACTGAATACATTGAGCGGTTTGTGAAAGAGGCTGAGGCCGGAAAACGGCTAAACTCAAAAAGTATGCGGTATGCCCGTTACACATTGGCCGGGTACATGAAGTTAAAACGAATCCTAGAGCGCTACCAGGCCGAAACCCGTAACGGCATTGATTACAATGACTTTTCACTCGATTATTACCACGCCTTCAAACTTTGGTTAACCGGCCGTGGCCTGACGCTCAATTACGTTGGTACATTGCTCAAAGACCTTAAAGTAATGTTGAAACAGGCTCATGCCGACGGACTGCACAGCAATAACGTTTATCAGCATCGGGATTTTAAAAAGTTGGTGGAGGACGTAGATAATGTGTACCTCACCGATGAGGAATTAACAAGACTCTACAACCTCGACCTATCCGCTAACGCCCGACTAGACCGGGTTCGTGACCTGTTTCTGATTGGCTGTTACACTGGCCTTCGGTTTTCCGACTTCTCAGAGTTACGACCTGAAAATATTACCCACAACGGGCGTATCCTGACGCGTAAGACGCTCAAAACCTCTGAACGAGTTTCTATACCCCTCAACCCTAAAGTCCTTTCTATCCTCAACAAATACGAAGGTATTCCCCCGCGCACGATTACAAACCAGAAAATGAACGATTATCTGAAAGAGTTGTGCCGATGTGCCGGGCTGACAGACTCTGTAGAGGTGAGCCGGACCAAAGGAGGCAGGAAGGAAACGCGTTACATTGAAAAGTGTGAGATGGTAACAACTCACACCGCCCGCCGGTCTTTTGCCACCAATGCGTATTTGGCAAAGGTTCCGACCGTTGCTATTATGAAGATTACCGGGCACCGCTCGGAGGCTGTGTTTTTACGGTACATCAAAATTTCATCGGAGCAAAACGCACTATTGATGCTCGAACATCCACACTTTAACGGCTCGGCTGTACTTGTAGCGGGTAATTCGTATTAAACCAAACAAACGGCTATGCAAGGCATATCGGCTAAATACATATTCACAGGGGCAAACTAAAACGCTGACCATTGAGCCACTGCTGAAAACCGACTGACCATCGGGGTTAAGGAATTATTAACCAATGACCAAACCAGGGTAGGACCTATGTTTTCTACTATGATCACAGTCAGTAATTTGTTAAGGAGAGCAATCAATGGAATTGATTATTTAATAAGAAATAATAGCGACTTAATTTCTTCTCCTTATGAGATTGAAGTCTATGTGAAAAAGGCGAAAAGTTCAATTATGAGTCTAGAGCGTTTGGACGATGATGATCTACTAGATCTATTTAAAAATGAATTAGCTACTAACTATTTGAATAATAATAAAAGAACTGAACAGTTTCAGGTAATCAATAAAATCCACAGTCAGGTGTTTATGCTATGGGACACTTTAGGTGTATATCAAAATACAGACCTATCGCATTTAAGTAAAATAGTACCCGATGCTGATATTTACGTCTTTGAGCGAATTAGGCATTACGCAAATGAAGCATCTTCCGAAAATATATGGGAGCGGGCCTACTTTACAATTCACGAAATAATAGATATATATTTTAGCGAATCTGAACGAACTAACCACTTGTTATCAACTTTTAATGCAGAAGCCATACAAGTAGCACTGTCTCAGAGGCCAAACACAAAATTTAAGTGGAGAGGGAGTAAAACGGATTTTGCAGAACTGGTCTGGGCATTAGCAAAGTCACAAAGAATTATTGATAATACAACAAACAAACCGGTGACCATAGATATGCTAGCCAACCAACTAGGTTCACTGTTTGGAATGTCTATAAGTAATCCAAAGCAATTAATGCAGGCGCGTAAAGACTCTTTTAAGGCTTCTGAAGATGGTATAACGTTTATTACCTCCCTATCTGAATTGGTGGAACAATACATAGGTAGTAAGTGATTTAATTATACTTGGTTATAGTCAAAGTTATAGTATAACTCTGAACAGAACTGTTCCTGCCAACTTTGGGCCGTACCAAATCAGATACGGCCATGTACGGCACAGTAACACAAATCCAGATTACACCCGACCAGTTGACCGAACTGGTACAAAAGGCGGTTCGCTCTGAGCTAGCGAATTATACCCCGCCCGCCCCCGAAGGATTCGACCTTCCTGAACTGTTGACGCGCCGACAAACAGCCGACGTTCTGCAAGTGAGCCTAACCACCTTGCACGATTGGGCAACGGATACCGACGACCGCCCGGCCGTACTAGTTCCACGCAAAATCAACGGGCGCGTACGCTACCAAAAAACGGATGTATTGGCCGCGCTCAAACAACCGCGCCGGTTTAAACCCAGTAAGGCCAGGGAGGGCCAAGGTTTATGAATATGGTTTTAAACCTATCTGACCAGCATCATACCAAATACACCCGTATTTCTGAAGTTGGCGTAACACTAAAGGCACTATTACAGGCATGCAGTGAATACGAAAATGAGATAACTCAAACGAGTGACCCCGAGCGGGTAATGATTTTGCGGCTTGAACAAGCAAAGACAAGAGAAGTGTTTCAAAAATTAATGGATACTATTGATGAGGCTAGGGAGGGCCGGAACCAATGACGTATCTACCTACCTCCCACCATCTGACGTACCGGCTTGATGTTGACCGGGGCCGGTACATTGTCAAAGAATGTGAGCCGGGGTTTTGCAAGGTTCCGCGTGAATTGATTGTTGAGGAACGGCGATTTAATGACAACATAGACGCCGAATTTATCCTACGTGGTCCCGAAACCAAGAAAAAGGAAACAGGTACGGGTAAAATGTCAGCACGAAAGATTACGTTCTTTACCGGGCTGCAACGGACCGACTACGCGGGCGTTTACATCGGTAATGTGGTAACGTTCGGGCAGGGAGGTAGTAAAGTCCGCAACGGGGTTATCGTTCAATTCTCGACCGATGCCGGGCGTATGACTCTCCGCTACTTCCCGGCTTATTATCCATTCCCTAAAGACCGGGCCGCCTTTGTAGCGTCCATTGTAGGCCGGGGGCTTCTTTAAATCTTTCCTCATGTAACGAACCGCCCCGCGCGGGCACTTACCACACGTTGACCGTGGGGGCGGGTTCACTTTGCCATGTTCGACGGAATCACCATACTTGACGTTTCGGTAAACGTTGATGCACTGCTGACAAACGAACGTTTGACGTTTGGAACGTTGGTTGATGAGCAAAACGGGGTCATTCTTAATCCTGTCAGAAAGACACATGACCGGGGGCTAACCTTTCGGCTCGTTCCCCGCCGAACCGGGCAGGGGTATCGGGTTGAGGTAAAAGGGAGTCTGCACAAATTCCACAACAACGGGTTGCATAATGCCGATCAATACACTGTCAACGATCTATTGCTGACGCTGGATCAGTTGTCAACTGAATACGGTTTTAACCTGGTTGATTCGGTCATCAATAACATAGAGTTTGGCGTAAACGTTGAATTGCCGTTTCCAGTTGCCAAAGTCTTAGAAAACCTCATCTGTTACAAAAACCAGCCGTTTGAGGTGGATAGCCATAGCCCGATCCCGTATTACGTCTGTGATCGACAACGCTACGTCGTAAAAATGTATGACAAAGGCAAACAGAAAGGGCTAGCCGCTAACGTGCTACGGTTTGAGATTCGGGTTAGAAAGATGAGGTACTTTGACGGTACGGGGGTTCGACTGCACACCCTGGCCGATTTACTAAACGTAGTTAACTACGGACCGTTAGGCCTTCTACTGGTCGATACGTTCAGTAATATTCTGTTTGACGACCCGGCTATTGATCCAAAAGGCATGAGCAACGATCAGCGGCATATCTACCAGCAAGGCCGGAACCCGCGTTACTGGCATACGCCCGACAATCTAACGCCAAAACAGGCCGCAACACACCGCCAACGTTTGAGCCGGAACAAAAACCGTTTCCGGGCCTTGCTCGATCAGTACGGTAGTAACTGGCAAGGTGAGGTTGCCGCGCTCATCCGTCAAACGTGGGACCAATTAACTAGCGTTGACGACCACTTACTGACACGCATTAATCAACACAAAACAGCCTGGCAAAATCTAACAAAACCTAACATTTGGAACGGTTTCACGGGGAGAGAATACAGTGAGGAAACAGTGATAAACGAGGGGGAAACCTGTCACAAATTAACCGGTTTTACCCCGCCTGTCTGTCACGAATTAACCGACTCCCCAACACCCCCACTGTCACAAATTAACCCTTTATATTCCGGGGTACCTTGTGACAGCAGGAAATCCGACCAGCCGCGCCTGGTAGTGTGCCCTGTAACGGGCGTCATGATCGAACAGCCACGGCCGGGGCAAAGGTTTGTTTCAAGTGTCGTTTTGCGGAATGACGACGACTTATTGCTGACGCTCAACCGCCAACATCGGAAATACGCCAAAGGCTCGAAAGAGGACCAATACAGCCGGGCGGCTCACAATGTCCGCAACCGGGAGAGTAACGAGCGCAACAACCTGGCCCGGCGATTGCGTCGTGTACTCGACACGCCCGGTTTGTTTCCACCTGCTGAGGGAATCCGCCTGACCGATGAGCAGCGGGCCGCGCTCGACTATTGGCGGGGAACTCCCTATGAAGTCCGGATTACATAGCGTAGGTTCCCTCCGGCGTTTGCCGCACCAGCGCCAGCGCAGCCAGCGTATCTAACAAGGGCTGCACTTTCCCGGCGTTGGTTCGCTGGAACAAGGCGGCAACCTGTTTGGCACTGAGCGGAACGCCCGCCTGTTGAACGGCATCCCGAACAGCCTGCATCTGTTGGGCTAGTTCTTTCGGCCATTCCTTTTGACTGACTTCTTTGGCGGTTTCCTTTGTCGTTGTCTCCGTTAGTAAGTTGATTCCTAACTGCTGCTGTTGGCCTGGAGCCTGGTATTCGGGACGTAGGTAGCGAATATGCCCGGCGGCTTCTTCGGCGGCTCGTTCGTGGTTTAGCCGGACAAGGCGGGTTAGTATTTCGCCCTCCGGTAGATCGTGCGGCCATCCGTAGGCATCAGCCACGGCCGCATCAATCTGTTGATGCAGACTGAGGACCACCGAACCCAAACCTTGCTGATTGATCGTTTGCTCTTTGGCGTTCAGCGATTCGCCCGCCCGCAATTTTTCGACTACGTTGTAGAGGTCGGTTAGCGTCAGAGCCGGGTATGCGGTCTGTTGGCGTTTGCGGTGTGCGTCTAATTGTTCAGCCAGTTCACGAATACGGTTTTGCTGTTGCGGTGTTGCATCGGGGAATGGGAACGGGTCGAAACAGCGGGTTTTATTATAACGTGGGGTATTACCTCCTAGATCGCCACCAGCCGCTAGTGCCCAAACTACATGAATATTACTCGATAAAACTCCAAGAGAGTAGGCATTATCCAAGGCAATTGCAACCAGCATGTTATCTGGTAATATTTCAGCATTTAAAAACTGAAAGACACGGTGTTTAGCAGTTTCAACCGTAGCTATATAACGTTTAATTGATCTGATAGCCGCTCTTAATTCATCTCTAGTACGACCATGTAACCACCACTTTTTTTTGACATTCGGCTCTTTGCTTATATCGCGTTCCGGCTTCACTCGTTCAAGAACATGCTGGTATGCAATTGGGTATTGCTGAAGGGCTTCAGAGTCAGACAAACCAAAAAAATCAATCACTTTTACACCTCGGCTATTCCCTGTAAAATCTTTACCATTTAAATAGTCCTTAATCACAGTTACGTTAGAAGGATCTTTTTGCAAAATAGCGTCTGCTGTTACTTCATCTAAAATAAATCCTGATCCATACAATTGCATTCCTCGATTAGATAAACCCTCATTGGCCTTTAGTGGCTTTGCCGAATCAAGTTCAGCACCTATTGTTAGGTCAGATAGGATTGCTCCTTGTTTTATAGAAAAAGAAACTTCGGCGGCATCATCACCAAGGGGTACACTTTCAGACTTGACCGTTAATAGATTCCCATTTATTGAACCTATTCCCCTGCGTTCTACAACTGTCATGGCAATTCTCACAGCCGCCCCATCCGCACTTTCCACCCACGGATGGTCAGGGATAGCAAACGTTAAGACCAGTTCGGATTTATCACCTTCCAAAAAAGGCTGCATCACGCGCCGGTTAAATGTCTGTTTCAGGCTGTTTGTAGTGATAAAACCGAATCGTTCGGTATTTCCCTGTTTAATTTGTTCAGCTGCGTTATACCACCAGTACATGACCAGATCAGCCGAATCCGGCACTTTGCCTTTGTAGGTCTTTCGCAAGGCTTCCGTATAGCCATCGCCTAATGCTTCACGCATTCGGGCCGTTCCAACAAACGGCGGGTTACCGACAATAAATTCAGCTTGCGGCCATTCCGCAGGGCGGGGGTTTGGGTAGTCGTACACCGTCACGCGGGCGGTTTCGTCGGGTACGGGTTGGCCGGTAACCGGGTGTAGTTTGGTCGTGACCCCGTCCCACCGCGTAATGGGTTGGCCGTTGGCATCGACACGCGGAACGGGCGGACCGTGCTGCAACACGGCGTCCTGTTGCTGGATATTCTCATATTCATCTAACAGCGGTTCGGGTAGCTCGCTCATGCCGTGGGTCCGTAGGTGCCATTGCAGGTAACCGATCTTTAAGACCACGTCGGCAATCGCAGCCGCACGAGGGTTCAGTTCCAGGCCCAACAGTTGCCGGGGCGAAATAGTCGTCCCTCCGCTGAGGTTGAGCAGGGCGGTTTGGCCGTAGGAGTTGATAGCCGCCAATACCTCCCCCTCCAATCGTTTCAGGTGTTCGAGCGTCACATACAGAAAATTGCCCGAACCACAGGCCGGGTCCAGAATTTTGATACTCGTCAGCCGCCGTAAAAACCGTTCCAGTTCGGCGCGGGCGGCTTTATCTTTGCCTTCCTCCAACAGCCGCGCGGCCGCAGCCTGAGCAGCCGCCCATTCCCGGCGCAGGGGTTCCAGCACCGTCGGCAGCACCAACCGCTCGACGTACCGACGCGGGGTATAGTGTGCGCCCAAACTATGCCGTTCGCGCGGGTCTAACGCCCGTTCCAGCAACGTGCCAAAAATGGCCGGTTCCACGGCTGTCCAGTCGGCTTCAGCAATAATTCGATTTGATCGGCCGTCAGCGGTAACGCCCTGGCATCGTGAAACAGTTTCCCGTTGAATTTGCGTACCCTGGCCTTAAGGTCCGGGGAAAAACCGCCCGCGTCCATCGTTCGCCAAAGGGTTTGTAAGGCATCGGGCAAGTATTCGCGTAGTTCCGGTTGAGCGTATTGGCGCAGCATACCGGTAAAGGAATCTTTCGGAATCAAGCCCACGTCCTCCGAAAACATCGTAAACAGACACCGCATCAGGAACTGAGCCACCAAATCCGGTGACTGTCCGGCCCTCTCTAATTGCGTCGATAGTTTGGCAAGGTATTCAGCTAGTTCGCGCGTCACGCGGGCCGAACGGCGGCTTGGGTCCAGTTCGCGCGGGTCAGTCCATATCAGCCGCAACATATCCCGCGTTTCCTCATCGGCCAGTTTCGACAAGGGGAGCCGGTAACGGGTTTGATCGGGAAAGGGTACGAACTGATCGCCAACTCCCGCGAAGTTACTGTATACGTCGATGCAGTAACCCACATCGGCCACCAGGACAAATAGCGGCCGAGGTTCGTCGGCAGGTAAGGCCCGCACGTACCCTAACGCCTGTTGTCGGGCGGTCTGCATCATTTGCCCCCATTTGGTAGTACCCCGTACAGCGTGACCTTTCCGGCGTTTTTCGGCCGATAGTCCTAATTCGGCGCGTTCAGCGGCCTTTTGTTGGTCGGGTGTTTCAGTGCCCTGTTTGGTTTCCAGCACGAAACAGCCTCGTTTGTAAAGGTCTATTCGGCCGGTACTCCTTTTGCCATGGTCATTAAACTCCACCGCCCGTTCAAGTACGTAGGCATCTTGAGCGGGGTTATCGGTTGTAGGGTCAGGCCGGGAAACACCGATTAAATCGCAAAGGTCTTGTAGGAATAGTCCATAGTTGGCGCGTTCGGCACCGCCCGCCGGTTTCCAACGGGCTTCAAATTCGGTATAGGTCACAGGTGAATACGACGATATGAGTACTTAAAAATATTAGGGGATAATTACTCAAAAAAAAGAACTGTTCTAACCGCCTTTACCCATAATTGGTAAAAGTCAGTTGATGGATAGGGAGAACCAGGGAGGGGTACTGCAATTCTCTAGCCAAAACGAAATTTGCGACCGCTATGGTAGTTTCTAATGTATAAAGGCAAAACTCAGGGGGGGCCCTTGCCTTCATATTTAAACAGCGGCATGACTATAAGTGACACTAGTCTAGAAAAAAGAGCGTTTACCTGAGATTTTGCATCCGGGGAAAAGGCATAATAAAATAAACGTGGGCCAGCTCACACAAAAAAAGCAGCAGGAGCAGAACTCACAAGAAAAGGGCGTTCTATGCTGGTAGAAACGCTTAAGATGGCGGCAGGTAATGATCTTCGTGGGTGTACCCGTATTCGGCTACTTTCTGCGCTCGATACCGGTATAGGTCCGGGCTGTCGGGTGCCCAGGTATTCAGGCCGTCGACGTAGCGATTAAACATACAGAACGCGGCCGCAATCAGGACCGTATCGTGAATGTCACGGTCGGTAGCCCCTTCGGCCCGGGCTTTTTCGATCTGTTCGGTGGAGACCTGTTTCCCACCCTGCTGCACGCTGCCGGCAATAGCCAACAGCGCTTTCAGCTTATTCGAAATCGCAGCCTGCGTATAATCCTGCTTTACCGATTGGACCAGAGACCACTCGGTATCGCCCAAATGGTGGCTGGCGACGGCACCGTGAATGGTCTGGCAGAAAAAACAGTCGTTTTTAGCGGATACGTAGGTACCGATCAGCTCCCGTTCCCCTTCGCTAAGCGTCGATTCGGGATGGGTTGCGTTCGTGCGCAACAGGACGTTGACCAGGTCGTTGAGGGGGCGGGCCGTCTCCGGGCTGAACGCCATCGGTCCGCGAATACCTGGCAGGCCAGGCAGAAAATCAATATGAGGCATCGTTCTGGTTTGTTTAGTTCGGTGTAGGTAATACGTATCCCAGCGTTCCCATCCGTTCGCCCATCGCTGCGTAAGCCGCCGGGTCCTCCGGAGTTAGCGTTGCCAGCCCATCGACGTAGCGGTTATACATCGAGAACGAAGCAGCGATCAGCACGGTGTCGTGGATATCGCCGTCGGTGGCGCCCTCCGCCCGGGCGATCGCCGTCACTTCGTCCGTCACGGTGCGGGCGTCGGCGGTAACGCACCGGGCAATGGTGAGCAACGCGCGTAATTTTGGGGAAATTGGTGCCGTTTCCGGGCTTTGGAGCACCTGATCGACGAGGTCGGCCCGGTCGCCGAAAAGATACCGCGACGCGGCCGAGTGGCTGTTCCGGCAAAAATCAGTATTATTCTGATTCGACACATAGGCAGCGATCAGTTCCCGCTCGGCATCGGCAAGCGTACTATCGGGCGAGCCCGCACGCAGCAACGCCTGAGCGAGTTCGTAGAGCGACTTTCCCGTATCGGGCCGGTAGATCACCAGGCTGCGGATGCCCGGCGCTTCGTTATTAAGTTGAATATGAGGCATTGGTTGTCTGTGTTAAAATGAAAAGCGATAATTCTTCCCGGTAGCGCCGGAAGCTTCCAGCGCTACCGGGAGAGCATTATGTGACCGCCGGTCGGTATCGGAGGAAAACCACGAGCCCGGCGACCAGGAAGGCGATTGAAAAAACAAGCAGCGCGTGGCCGAATCCGCCCAGGGCCGCCACCATGGTACCCACGAAAAACACCGCCGTCGCCGTAAAAAAACGACCGATGTTGAAACTGATGCCGGCCGCCGTCGCGCGAATCCGTACGGGAAATAAGGCGGGAATGATGCTTGACAGGGCTCCTTGGCTGATACCGAAAAAGAGCGCCACAAAGGCGGTTTCGGCGTAAATAACCGGTGTAAACTCCCGATTCGACAGGAACAGCAGCGCGCAGCCGCCCGCACAACCCGCAAAGGTGAGCAGTAGCGTTCTTCGCGAGCCGAGAAGCCCGATGAGCGGCCCCGACAGTATTCCGCCGAGAATACCGCCCATTCCGAGTAGCATCATGGTCAGCCCCCGCTCCCGCGCACCCACCGGAACGCCAGCCTGACTGCCCATCTGAGCGCCTGCCTGGCCGTCTGCCAGCAGCGACTGCACCCAGGTCGGAATCCAGGAGAACGTTCCCCATAGCCCGATCAGGACCGCGCCAAAGACCAGTATGCCCGTCACCAGGTTGGCCCGGTCGGTCGGCGACCAGGCTTTTTCGGGTTTCGGCTGCCGGCGCAACTGGGCCCAGTGGGCCGACTCGGGCAGAAAAAACAGCATCAGGACCGCGACCAGAACGGGAATCAGGCCCAGCCAGAACGCCTGTCGCCAGAGAATCAAGCCGGCGTTAAGTCCGCCGGTTGCCACAATCCCTACCGGAAACATAACGGCCAGTACACCCAGCACTACCGCCCGGCTTTTTTCGGGCCAGATTTCGGACAGATAGACCGTCGTGAGCAGCAGGACCCCGCCTACGCCCGCGCCCGTCAGAAACCGGCAGACCAGCAGGACCGGCCAGTTGGGTGCGAAAACGGTAAAAAGCATGGCTACGCCGTAAAGAGCCGTCACGAAGGCGACGGCTCGTGCCCGGCCCAGCCGGTCCCCGACCAGCCCGAAAATCAGACCACCGCTCATCCAGCCGTATAAAAAAGCGGCGTTGATGTAAGCGCCGATATCACCCAGCTGCCCGTTGGAAATCGATTGGCCCAGCAACTCCGGTACGGCGACGGGCAGAAAGGTCGCCATGAGGGTAGAGGCCGTTCCGCCCAGCGCATACGAGAGCGCGCACAACCCAAAAGCGAACCAGTTGGCCGCCAGGGT
Organism: Larkinella soli; assembly: GCF_003703975.1. GTDB lineage: Bacteria > Bacteroidota > Bacteroidia > Cytophagales > Spirosomataceae > Larkinella > Larkinella soli. The sequence goes on from NZ_ML112622.1 coordinate 72,317, forward strand.
TTGCGGTTGGGTTACGATTGCTGCCATGCTCTTTTCAGCGTAATCCCGGATCAAAGATGAGTGACAGATAGTACAGTCCCCCCACCGCCGGCGATCCATACGCCTGCACCACGTACTGATTGGTCAGGTTGGTGGCGCCGAGCTTCACGACGGTTTTCACAACCGGAATCCGGTAGCTGAGCTGGGCGTCGAGCAGGTGGTACGCCGGTACGGGTCCCGGAATGAGCGCATTGAACGATCCCACCCAGTCGAAGCCCGACTGCCAGTGCCAGGCGACGTTGAAGCCGAGGTTCGGCGTAATGGACCGGTGGCCGACCGTCACGTTGGTTTTAAAACGGGGCGTATTAAAGGCCGCTACGTTATTGGGGTCGGCGTTGCGAATATCGAACGAGGACCAGGTTCCATTGGCCCCGATCTGGTAACCGCCCGGGGCACGGTACGTCAGGCCAAGCGTCGCGCCCTGGGACGATACCTTGTCCGGAGCGTTGGTGTAGAGCTGAAACGCCTGAACCCGACCGCTCAGGATATCCTGGGCCGCGGCCGGATTCGGTTTGCCGTCCGATCCCAGCACCGGGCTGGCCGGACGCAGGACGACCGTATTGAGAATAAAATTCGTGTACACGCCGTAGTAATAATTGGCGTCGACCGACAAGTGGGGGTTGAGCAGCCCGCGGTAACCGATCTCAAAGCTATTGACGCGTTCGGGCGCAATGTAGGGAACGTTCGACTTCTGAAGTTTGTCCTTGTTGTTCAGGACCGCCTGTTGTGGCCCTACTTTGCCCACATCGGCGCCGAAACCGGCGCCGAACCGATTAACGCTGGCAGCGGTATATGAATTTTCATACACGTTCATGCCCGCGCTGTTGCTGGGTGCTCCGCCTAAAATCGTGATGGGTCCCACATTGAGTTTGATAAACTGATCGGAGGGCGTAGGGTTTCGGAAGCCCGTCTGGTAGCTCGCCCGGAAGTGGTGCCGGTCGGTGGCCGAAAAAACCGCCGAGGCCCGGGGCGTAAAATAACCCGCAAAATTCTGGTTTTTATCGTACCGTCCCGACACGGTCAGTTTCAGTTTGTCGGCCAGCAGCGATCGGCTGATTTGGGCGAACGCGCCGTATTCGTAGTAGAGAATACGGCCCCCCTTGTCGTCGAAAAGCGTCCCGTTGGTGAACAGGCTATACCGCCGGAAATTACCGCCGACCAGCACTTCCGCCGCATTGTTAAGGGCCGAGGTCAGGTTATACTGGCCGTCGGCGTGCCACATGCTGGTCTGGCTCAAGATCCCCGCGCCGGCTAGGCCCTGAATGGCCGTCAGCCGGTTCTTCTGGGCGTCGAATTCGGTAGTGCCGGGCAGCAGTCGTCCCTGATCGGCAAAAGCCCGGGCCGCCGGATGCGAGTTGCCGCTCACATTGGGGATGGTGCCGCTATAGGCCGCCGCGTACCGGTTGAACCAGGTGTCGTCGGCCTTATCGGGCGTGACCACGTTGCCGCTTAGGTCGCGCACCCAGGTCCGGTTGATCTGCTGGCCCAGCGAGCGCGTATTGAACGAATCATGCGAGTCTTCGGCATTGCTGTACCAGCGCACGAAAAACTGCCGGCCCCGCAGCTCAACCCGGTGCTGGGTGAGCGAGAAGCCGTTGACCGAAAAGCGGTTGGAGCCCGTGTAATTGGCGGTTCCCTTGGCGTAATTAAAGGCGTAGATCGCTTCCAGTTTCGGTGTAATGCGGTAGTGGAGCGCGCCGTTCAATTTCAGACTATATACGTTGTAGTCAGTCAGGTCTTTCTCCTGGTAGGCTGTCCGCGACACCTGACCTGCTCCCGTTAGCGTCCGGACCACCTCGTCGCCGTAGCTGTTGAGTTCATTCCGAGCCGGGTTCTGCGCGCCCCGGAGCTCGCTGGGGGTGGCCTGGTTGACGTCGGTGTAATCGGTGGCGAACCAGTCGAGCCCCCACAGATAGGACGCGTTCACCTTAAAGGCAAAGCGGTTGCCGAACGCTTTGGCGTAACGGATGGCGTGGTCGTTGTACATGGCTGCTCCCGCGTTGGGATCGCCCAGGTGGTTCACACCCACTTTCGCTTGAACACTCAGGCCCTGGTGCGTAAACGGATCTTTACTCGTCATCAGCAAAGCCCCGTTAAAAGCGGCCGGACCGTAAAGGGCCGAAGCCGCGCCCGGAACGAGTTCTACATTATCGGCGTCCAAGTCGCTCAGGCCAAACATGTTACCGACGGAAAATCCGAACCCGGCGGGCTGGTTGTCCACCCCGTCGACAAGTTGCAGAAAACGGCTGTTACCCGTACTGGCAAAGCCCCGGGTGTTAATTTGCCGGTAGGTCAGGCCGCTGGTCACCATATCGACACCCTTCAGGTTATTGATTCCCTCGTAGAAGGTAGCAGACGGAGTTTCCCGAATGCTGCGGGCATCCATTTTTTCGATGGTAACCGGTGCCCGGACGATGCGTTCTTCAACTCGGGAGGCTCCGACCACCACCTCTTCCAGCTGGTTGGGAGCCGGATTCAGGTGAATGGCTAACGGAGCCTCATTACTGGGAGCCGAAATCGTTTGGGGTTCATAGCCAACCATCGAGATCCGCAGCGTGAGCGGCCCTTTGTGACTGACCGGCAGTCGAAAAGCGCCTTGGTCGTCCGTCGTGGTGCCCGATACCTGGCCTTTTACGGTAATGGTTGCCCCAACGAGGGGCCTATTGGTTACCGGATCAAAGACTGAACCGGTAATTTGTCCCGATTGCGCCAGGGAAACGGTACCACTGAGCCAAAACCAGGCGTAAAGTAGGGTGAGCTTTATTTTATTCATGCGGAATGCTGCGTTAAGAGTTGTTGGTTACGGACTGCGGGGCAGGGTAGCCTCCCGGGGGGCGGTTATAGCCCCGGTTCACAATGCGGTCGCCCAGCGTATCGTAATAGGCCGGATCACTGGGCGTTGCGGTAGCCAGGCCGTCGACGTATTTGTTGTAAAGACAAAACAGGGCGGCGATCAGCACCGTATCGTGGATTTCAAGGTCAGTGGCCCCGGCGGTTCGGGCGCGATCGACAGCCTCGGCGGTGACCGCCCGTCCGGATTGCTGCGTCAGCGCAGCGATCTGCAGCAACGCTTTCATTTTATCGCTGACGGGCGCGGTTTCCGGGTCGGCTTTCACCGCCGCCGCAGTTTTGTCGTCGCCCAGTAGCAGGTCGGCGGCTTTCGAATGAGCGGCTGTACAGAAGGTGGTATGATTTCGCGACGAGACCAGGGCCGCGATCAGTTCGCGTTCGCCCTGGGTAAGCGTTGAATCACCCCGAAGAAGAAGCTGGGTCAGTTCCCGAATCGGCCTAGCCGTATCGAGCCGGTATTCGAGCAAGCCCGTTATACCCGGTAAATGGTTCGGTAGAGGAATATGAGGCATGAAGGAATGCAATGAGGAGATTGATGGTCAGAAATTTCCAAACACGTCGTCTTCGGCGAACGGCATACTTCCGCTCGCCGTCGGGAAAGCGGAGTCCGGACGGTGTAAAACAATCAGAAAATCGGCCTTAGACTTCGGGTGGAGGACTCGAAACCCGCAGAGCTACTTGGGGGAAAGAAAACGGTTGTTCAGGAATCTGAATACGGTTGTGCCAGTCGAACGATTGAAAATGAAAGGCGATGCGGGACGTGGGGGAATATTCCTTCAGCAAAAACTTCAGCAATGAACTGGCTTTCTTGGGCGAGTCGCCCGAGCCGGTCACGTGTTTCTGCATGAACGAAAGCAGATCCCGCTGCCAGAACGAATCACGGTCCGTTTGAAGTCCAGCGATGAAGAGGGTGTCGCCCTGGATGGTCATGCTGACGACTGAATAATACTGCCCCCGGTAAGTAAACCCATCCGAGTTAGTACGGGTAATTATGCCGGCGTCGGGTTTGTCTTTGAGCGGAATCTGAAATTCGATGAGACTGTCGACCGAGCGGTACACCTTCAGCCGTCGGGAGAGATCGTGCTCAGCCTGCCACCACATTCCGATCCACACCAGTACATAGGCCAGAATGTGGAACAGCAGTAAGACAAATAGCCCGATCGAGATTGCCCTCTTCAAACTAAAGTTGGATGGTAAATTTTCCCAAGTATACTGCAAAATAGTAAACAAAGCTATAGTTTACAGGTTATATCAAATCCATTCCGGACTTTGGCTACGGCCATATGGAGGTAGAAAGGCTAAAACGGTATACGCTGCCGGGCATTTTACCTAAATTGGTTTGTTTTAATCACCTGGATGGCATGATGGGAGACAGGAATATTTAATCTCATGATACGCCCGAATAATGAGGCATATCATGCATTTTGCTTTGTCTCACATACGAGCGTTTTAGAAGATAGCAAATGGTCTTGAAGCGGGGCTAAATTATGACAGAAGAATTTCCTGTATCCGTTAGGAAGGATTGGAACTGACTGGCTTCATGGCCAAGTAAATCGAGTGGCCGATTAACCATAGACCCATTAATGCCAGCATACTCAAGAGCCCGTAAGGAGCCGTCACTCGAATTCCTGCGGGCACTACTCGGTCAGAAATCGGATCGTAGTGCACCGCCAAACTATCCAATTGAGCGGTGCTCCGGAAATGTTTTCGGGGACTGTGGACCGAATAAATACGCCCATAATACTGAATGTAAATTTTATGTGGGGACTTCAGGGTGCCAATGCCTTTCACTCGTCTTACGATGGGCATCTTCATGATAGGCCACTGCTGCTGAATAACCGCTTCTTTCTCCCCATCTTCGTAAATTTTAAATGTGAGAAAGAGGATGATCAGTCCCATTAAAAGAGAGAACCAAATTTTTTTCTGATCTAACGAAGTCCTCATAGGAAGAAGCCAACGGATGCTTTGGAAAGGTAGCGAAGCAGCAATGTTTCAGTCAATCATTTTGTGTTAAAAGGGGATAAACGGGAACTGCACGTCAACAATTGATAGTTCAAAAAAGGAGGGTATTAAGAGATTTTGTGAAATTGGGCCGACAACCTGGAGTAACCTGGAATAGTACGCACCCATCAGTAAGAATTATCTATTGGGTGCATAAGCCCCTTCCAGCCTGGAAACTGGAGGCAGACTACACACTCACAATTTTCGAGATCACTGGCGAGAACGCGCATTTCGGGGCGGATCGCCGCTGCGAGTCAATACACCCCCGGGAATCAGGTTTTCAGTTCGCGCTTGCCGGTAGAGCCGGAACCTCGTTCACCCCATTCCGATAATCCAGTAGCTCTTTTTCGGTGGCAAATAGGCTGCTTTGCGGGCGCAGAAACTCCACCGAGATACTCATTCGGGGTAATCCCTTCGTACTGCCCTGGGGTTTCAAGTCATAGATTCCATTGCTCACCACTAACTCATGGGTTTCATTTCGGTGACGAATGACGATGCTGTTCGAAAGGCTACCATCCAAAATGATTTGAATGATTTTGGCCTCGAAATAAGGATATTGAGAGTCCACCCCACAAAATTGATTGACCCACACGGTATCACCAATCAGGAACGGAATGTCTACGGGCTTCAGCGAAAGCTTCATGGAAGTTGTGATTTGGGAGCAACTTGACCGACAGCTTGCGAGTGGGGGCGGGAAGGAACTCAGTGAAAACTGATTAACCTAAAGGTACGATTACTATTCTGATAAACAATAACTTATTGCATATTCTGGACTGGAACGATTTTTATCGGCATCGCTCTGGCTGAAATACCTATCGAACCCAATTGAGGGGTTAGTCCCTTACGCCCAAAAAGTGCGTTGAGCTGGCAAGCTGACCGTCTCCAGCTAGTACTCTTTCAGTTCTTTAAGGCAAGATCTGTATTCCTGACCCTAGTCAATCTAAAAGTTATTGGGAGCGGCACATCGTTTCCAGTACTCGATGATGAGCGACAGGGTTTCTTCCAACGCCGTTAAACTATTTTCTTTAATGAAAAAGCCCTGTACCGATAAGCTATAAGCGTCAATGATCCTTTGCTGATCCACAGCGGTTGAAAAGAATAAGTACGGGATACACTTTAGGCTTAACTGGCTGTCGGTGTGAATTTTATTCCGTAAGGCAAACCCATCTAATTTGGGCATATTGATGTCCGAGAGGATTAAAAACGGCACATCATTCATTTGATTTAAGTACTCCAGGGCGGCCTCCCCATCGGAGAAATAGATCACTTTGTTGGGATGTTGGAGTTTTTTAAAAGCCAGATCGAGCAGTAATTGATCGTCATCGTCGTCTTCGATGACAATAATGGGTCCGCTTTTATTCATGAGGAAGGGAGTAGAGAGAGACCAACCAAATGCTCCCTTTTAAGTACAACTAAATTGGTGAGATTAAGTTGTAAAGGCTTACTGCCAGTTTTGCCATCTCACCAAACGCCCGTTTGGAGAGACAATTATCAATCTTAAAGATACTTTTGATAGGCTTACTTATACTATCTCAAATTGTTATCTCAAAAATCAATGTCTCAAAATTTAAATTCAGTCTGAGTATGTGAGACAGTTATGTTTTGCTATTGTTAAAAATAAACGGGTCGAGGGAACCACCCCCCGACCCAATGAACCGGGGGAACCACCCGCCCGGCTCTGACCAAACCAAGTAGCCAGTAAAGGCCGCTTGTTTCAGACAAAAATACACATGACGAGTTGGCAACCGTCCCCCGTTGAAGAAAAGTTTGTTTGATTTGTCCATCCGTCCCCTATTCCGTCCCCCAATCAGATAACACAAAGATACACTACTGTAAATCAGTTAGTTACACCTTTAGGTTCAACTCCCGTAGGAGGCTCCTCTTTTGTTTCAAGGCTAATTCGTTTGCGAGCAAAATCGCTCAATATAAACGGATTAGCCTTTTTTCTTTACTCCCCTTGATTCCATCAGGTTCCGTTCACTGAAGCCGTCTCCGGATTCCATAGCGTAGGCCCCGTCCGGCGTTGGTTCGCTGGAACAGGGCGGCTACCTGTTTTCCATTGAGTGGAACGTCCATCTTCTGAACGGCATACCTGCATCAGCCGGCAAAGCCCGCACGTACTCTAACGTCGGTTGGCGGGCGGTCGGCATCATTTGCCCTTTCCTTTGTAGATGACCACTCCATTTAAAATGTTTACGTAATCCCACACATTGAGCGTTTTTGCGAGACCATTGTATAAGCAACATTTTATACAGTATATCCAACTCCTTAGAGGCTAATACCCATAGCGGTCTGTAAAAACAACTTTTACGTTTCGTTAACATTCTTTTACTATCCCCCAACACATCATAGCACAAAGACGTGTAGGTTTGTTACAATCCCTGAAAACAAAGAGAGAGATGAAGAAGCTCGTATGCGTTTGTGCTGTATTGATGCTTATTTTTTGTACTTCCTGTGGAGGACAAAAAAAAACAGTCCTTTCAAAGGATAACAGCAAGCCCGAAATTCAAGACATAGGACCTAACCTAATGGTCCGTAATTTAAAAAAAGGCAGGAACGGCACCATTTTGATTGCCGGCCCGAACAACTCATCATTTGGTGACGTATTTCGATACGATGGAAAATCTTTTTCTAATCTTTCAAGTAAAATAGGTCAGCACAGATTCTGGGATGTCCTGGAAGATCGCCGAGGAACTATTTGGTTCGCTTCTGCTGATTCAGGCGTTTATTCTTACAACGGAAAGTCCATTCAACATTTCACTACCACGGAAGGACTTGCCGATAATCGGGTTATGTCTATTTATGAAGATAAAGCCGGTATTATCTGGTTCGGCACTGGAAGTGGATTAAGCCGTTACGATGGGAAATCTTTTCGAAATTTTACCTCTCCAAACGCCCCGCTTTTTTATAAAGATGGGCATTCGAATAATGAAATCAACATAATCATTGAAGATAAAACGGGGAAATTGTGGGTTGGCACAAGGGGTGACGCCTTTGTTTATGACGGGAAAAAATTTACCACTTTAACCCAAAATGGCGAGCCCTTTCTCGCGGTTTGGGGTATAATGGAAGATAGAAAAGGCAATATTTGGCTCAGTGGTTTCAATGGCTTTAAAGGAGGCCGTCTACCCGGTGGCCTCTGGCGCTATGACGGCAGTACCTTTACTAAGGTATCGGAGAGAGGTGCTTATGCTATTATCGAAGATAAACAAGGAAACATCTGGACCACAGGTCCGGTAAACCCAGCTAATTCGACGGTCCAGGCACTTTCCCGTTATGATGCAAAATCCTTATATAGTGATAAGCCCACGGTAACCGAAATTATGTCAGGAAAGGCTTTTTTTGGGCTTTTGGAAGCAAACGATGGAAGTATTTGGTTTGGAGATGCGACCGGAGTATATCGGTATGATGGAAAGACCATCACGGACTTTTATAATAAAGAGGGTCAGAAAAAATATATCATCGATACGAAGGAAAGTGTTGTAATATGGAAAGGCTCTATGCTCCTTGGTGCATGGGAAGGTTCTACGTTAGTTAATGATGGTTCCGTTACAGGGGACGTCGATCTATTAAAAGGAGAATTGTTGATCGAAAACCTGCATATAGTGGGCGGTACAGTTGAAGTCGACATGAATACAATTGAACAAAAATTTGATGATCAATGTCCCCACAATAAATTACCTGAATTTTTCAATGTCAAAAAATTTCCTGTTTCTACGTTCGCAATTACGAAGGTTGAAACGTGGAATGATGGTAATACAAAAGTTACAGGGAACAATATAAAAGTTACTGGAAACCTGACCATTGAAGGTGTCACGAAGGCAGTTTCTTTTCCAGCCAAAATGCATTTTAAGGACGGAATGGACGGAACCGTCGTGGTGAATGGCACGCTGATCCTTGATCGAACAGATTGGGGTATCGATTATAGATCGTCCTTTGATAAGAATGGTGATGTGACGATTTCGGACGACGTTAAACTCTTTTTGAAAATCGTAGCGAAAAAATAGCCTCTGAATCCGTTAGACTTCAACCAGATCAGCTCATGTCATTCCGTTGCAAGAGCTTTTAGGTTTTTGAAATTCTTAAAAAATTAAGACGACCATAGCTGTACTTTCCCGGCGTTGGTTCGGTAGATAGCCCCAATTCGGCACGTTCAGCCGCTTTGGCGGGCCCGGCGTTTCGGTCCCCTGCCTGGTCTGGTATGCCGTGGTCGTTAAACTCCACCGCCCGTTCGAGTACGTAGGCATCCTGGGCAGGGTGATCGGTGGTGGGGTCAGGTCGAGCAACGCCGATTAAATGGCAGAGGTTTTGGGTGAATAGTCCATAGTTGGCGCGATCGGCACCGCCCGCCGGTTTGCAGCAGGCTTCAAACGCAGCATAGGTTGCCAACCACTTGACTTTACATGGCCTCCTTTGTTGACAAGGAGGGTTTGGTGGGAATTCGGAATTATTTACAAAATGGCTATACCGTCAGGCAACGTTGTGATTGACACCATTTGCTCCGTGCGATAATTTTGTGCCGGGCCGGAATTCGCCAAAGGCCGATTTAAACATAAAAAGAAGCTGACATGACTGAGAATAACAAAGCAATTTTAGAAAAGGCAAATGTGGCTTTCGCCAAAGGTGACTTTGAAGGATTCCTGTCGTACTGTACTGAAGACACGAAATGGACGTATGTGGGCGACCGAATTCTTGATGGAAAGGAAGCCGTTCGCCGATACATAGCGGAGACGTACACAGAACCGTCAAAGTTTACCGTCGATAACTTAATTGCTGAGGGTGACTTCGTTACCTTACTCGGCGATATAATGCTGAAGGACGAAGATGGTGAGGAGACCCGGTACTCGGTCTGTGATGTATGGCGGTTTCGCGACGGCAAAATGGCCGAGTTGAAAGCTTTTGTCATTAAAGCATTGATGTAGAAAAATAGTGAGCAACGGGGCTTTTTTAACAGGACGTCCTTTTCGTCAAAACGTTCACACAGAAAATGGGGTGCGTACCTGCTCAAAATAAAAAAATACTTTGAAAACCAACCCATACAAAGGAGTGTCTCTTTCCTGCTTTTCGTTGACCAGTCCGATCCTAGATACCGCCTGAATGATGTCAGATATTTGAAGGGTATTCCGTATGGTAAGGCCCGCGAAGAGGGCCGCGAGCTTCCCAATGCGCTCCTCCACGGCAAATTTGGAGGCATATTCCTGGTCCACAAAATCATAGTTGAAGGGAACCGAAGGAATCACTTTTTTGAACACCGCTTCGATGGTAGCAAGCGCGTCGGCCATAGCCACCTCGGGCCTGATCTTGATGTTGATCCAGTTGATGGGCCCTCTCAGGAAAAAGAGGGTCGGGTAAACCGGCTCAAAGGGAGAACCCATAACCCCATACCCAGAGACTAATGGTCAGAGCGACGGCCTTGCCCACCGCGAGGCCCCCAATGGAGATAGAGGAGTACATCCCGTTCCGGGTCAGGTTGCGAAAGGCGATTTTGAGGTAATTACGAATCATGGCCGGATGGAATGGAAAGGGGGAAGGATTGTCATGACTTGGTTTCGTTTTCAGCCGGTTGAAAGGGAGGATCAGCCGTAGCACCGCCCACCCATACTGTCGGCGGGCCACTCGCTCCCCGACGGTTTTCAGCCAGTAAGTGTACATCTCCAGCAAATCACCCTACAACTCCTCTTCCAGACCGGGTGGGCAGAATCGGTTCAGCAACCAGACTGCCCATCGGGGAGGTCCTTGGTCTTCAGGTAAACGCTTCATCCCGGATCGGAGTTAATTAGTATAGGCTTTGTCGTACAAATTGTCGCCAAAAAACTCCAAAAGGGCCGTTGAGGGGATTAAAGCGCAGTTTGAGGGTTTCTTCAGGGCTAAGTTGTCCATTTTTGGACAGAGTGAGTAAAAGATCGGACACCTTCACGAACGGAGAGGAGGCAAATAAGCATACGGAATAGCTGGTGCAAAAAAGGAGCGTTTCCTTGAGCCGGCCCTTGGTCACCCTAAACAACGATAGCAAACTAAGAGAGGACTCACTCCCCAATCCGGATGAATTCGCCGGTGTTTTCCTGTTTCCAGATCAGTTTTACGGCTCTCCCCTTTTCAACTACAAACTCGATGGTGGTCAGAATCCTTCTTATTTGGGGCAGCACAAACAACGTCTCCGATTGGGCCGACAGCACCATGTTGGTACCGGATCCATTGGAGAGCGTGCAAGCCAGTCGGCCATCCGGTCTTTTTTCAATTTTGAGCGTCTCCTGATACTGCTCGTTTTTATAGGTACCCACGTACCGATCTACTAGTTCAGCCCCTACCATCCTTTCGGGAGAGACTGATTTACCCAGTATGAGTTTGACCAGTTCATAGCAGAGGTCCTGTTCATCTGTATTTTGCTGCCGACCATTAAATAACCCGACCACGTAGATGTTTTTCCGGGGCAGAAAGATGGCTTCGCTTCTAAATCCGAATATACTCCCGCCGTGTTCGATCGATGTAGTACCCTCTAATTTTCGAATAAACCAGCCATACCCATAGTCAGAAACCGTTCCGTCTCCGAGCGTATACGGTCGAAACGCTTTCTCCAGCGTTTCTTTTTTCAGGAGTATCCCCTGCCTTAGTGCCTCATTCCATCTGAAGAGGTCTTCCGTCGTACTGATCAGGCCACCGGCGCTGTAGAATAACGTCATACTGATAAAGTCGGCAGTATGATACGCATTTTCGGTTTTCTCATAGCCTTGAACCCGATTGGGCATGATGGAAGCGGGTCCCTCATAGTAAGTATGTGTCAACCCGATCGGGTCAAATATCTTTTGCTTAAGGTACTCCGGGTAGGACAAGCCGGAGACCTGCTCGATGAGGTAACCTAACAAAAAATAGTTGGAGTTGCTGTATTCAAATTTGGAGCCGGGGATAAACGACAAGGGCTGGTGGCGGATGCTGTCGACAATTTGTCGGGTCGGAAAATCGTAGCGGAAGGGATTAGGGATATGAAATTCAAGGTTAAGGTAGTCAGGTATGCCCGAAGTCTGAGTCAGTAAATGTTCAATGGTAATGACGCGCCCCTTCCCGGGAAACCCTTTGATGAATTTTTGCAGGCTGTCGGTCAGCGCTATTTTTCCTTGTTCCACTAACTGTAAAAGAGCGACGGCCGTAAACTGTTTGGTTAGGGAGCCAATCCGGAAAACCATCGTCGGTTGGACCGGAACCCGGCGTTCAAGGTCGGCCTGGCCGAAGGCTTTGTTATAGACGATCTGTCCATTTTTGGCAATGAGTACGGCGCAGCCCGGAGCAATGGCATCCAGTCGTTTCGTCAGTAGCTCATCGATCTGTTTCGTTACCTGCTTACTTAGTTTGGACTGCCCAACGGCCAGCGCCGGAATCATCCCTACCACAAAAAAAAGTAGCTGTGTGATTTTTGCCATCGATATAAGTCAGTAGATGAATTGCTTCAGGACGAGCCAACCAATCCTGACCGGCGGCCGGCCAATGCGTGATCGTACGGCAATAAACACGAAGGACAACCAACCCTTCCACTCACATCCGGATTTGAGATGAAAAATTGCCGATCATGGGACCATCCCGATGGAAGGTAAAAAGGTGGTTTCTCCGTATGGCTCCTCCTATCTCACCATACGCCCGTTTGGTTAGACGGTAACTGACACCGTAGGAGATCTCGAAAAACTTTGTGTGACCGGTTTCAAATAGTAAACCGTGCCTGAGTTTGGGAGTTTTTTAAGCTGAAATAAGGAAAAATGAGTCGGTGACCTACCCGTCCACCGCTTTCGCCTGACCCGGGCTACGTTGTAACGCCAGTGAGCAGTTCATAGAATTTTTTAACCGCTTCCTTTTCGTAGGCTTCTTTAAGAGAAATAATCATGATAGTTCGCTTCATATTTTTTCCATCAATCGGAATGGCTGTAACATCGGGGTCGTTGACGCTCGCATCGCTCAATATGGTATGCCAATGCCCTGTTTTTACGATTTCAAATAAAGTAGGGATGTCATTTATTTCCATACAGATATTCGGTACCAGGTTCTTTCGGCTAAACGATTCCTCAAAAAATTGTATGGTATTATAACCGCTGAAAGGTAAAGCCAACGGCAACCCGGCTACTTCATTAAGTGATATATTTTTTTTCTGGGCCAGCGATGATTTTTTAGCCGTTACCAATACCATATTTGATTTCAGTAATGTCTGATATTTTAAATGAGGTTCTTCTGGTTTTTGATGGAAGGTCAATACAAAGTCGAATTGATGCAGATTAAGTTTTTCCAAAAGGTCCTTGGTGGTGCCAAACACAACCTGAATTTTGATGTTTGGATACTGCCTGGCAAACTGTACCAATGTTTTGGCAAAAAGAATACGCATGGAGTAAATCACGCCGATGGTGATTTTTCCCGCATTTAAATTCTTTAAATCCTGCAAGAGCAATAAGCCTTCATTCGCTCGGTTTAAACTTTGCAAAGCGTATTCGCTAAACAGCTTACCTGGTTCGGTAAGGGTAACTCTTTTTCCGATACGGTTAAACAAAGGCACCGTTAACTCATCTTCCAGCTGCTTGATTTGTTGGGATAAAGTACTCTGGCTGATATTCAAAGCCTTAGCCGCTTCCGTAAAATTCAATAACTCCTTGGCCTTCAGAAAGTACCTGAGCTGTCTCAACTCCATATTTCTAAATCGGTTTTTCCGATTGATTTGATCGAAAAATAGCGTTTTGCAAATTAAGGCTTTGTTTCAATATTTGCGGAGTCATGTTTAAAATTAAAAGTTTTCCTCTTTATTCAATTCATTATGAAAATCCATCTAATCGCATCGCTTTGCCTTTTAATCACTTCATTCACGGCATTTAGTCAGGAAAAACAGAATATGGCCGTTGTTGAAAAAGGCTTGATTAAAGTATCCGTCATGTACCCGTATGCCGAAGGGAAAACCTTTAACATGGAGTACTATGAAACCAGACACATGCCTATGGTTGCAGGGTTTTTGGGATCAAATCTGGTTAAATATACCATTGAAAAAGGGCTCGCCGGCGGTCTTCCCAACCAACCCCTGCCTTTTATGGCCATTGGCACATTTTATGTAAAAAGCTTGAGCGACTATCAGGCGGCTATCGGGCCGAACAGAGAGGCCATCCGTGCCGATTTTCCAAATTACACCAATGTCAGTCCCGTCATTTTGGTAAGTGAGGTGATAAAGTAAGTATCAAACCCGCCGTTGACTTACTCACAACCCAGAATCAGAAAGGCTCATTTCCGGATTGAAAAATGTGCTCCCTCCCGTTTTAGGAGGGAGCGGGGAGACTGACAGCAACACCATTAACCCGGCTTTAAGCTCTTTTTATTTTTACCCCTATTTTTTCACCACCTCCCAGACCGGCTGATAATCAGGTGATCATTTTTAGAGGCAGGCGACCCTGCCCGAACAGCCGGAAAACCGCTGTCGTCGGTTTTTCAAACAAAACCCTCCCTCCGGGATTTATAGAAGACAGCTGTCCGAACCAGCAGCTTTTTCAGGTAAACCAAGCGTGTTATGCAACCAGATCAGAATTTGGATAATGTACGTCTCGACATTGAGGCCGTCGGCTTTACGCTGGACGACGACCTGCAGGCCTCCGTCCTGGACTCACTCACAAAGCTTCAACGTTTTTACAAGGGGGACGTCATTACGGCGGAGGTGTATTTGAAACTGGAACCGAACCAGCGAAATAACGAAAAGCATGTAGGCATCAAATACGGGGTGCCGGGGAACGACGTCTATGCCGACGACTCCGGCGACGACTGGTACGGTTTACTCAACAACGTAGTGGCCAAGTTACAGCGCCAGCTGGAAAAACGCTTCGGGAACCATACCAACGCCAACCGGGGCAATATCGACGAAATCGACCCCGCCGATTTAGCCTGACGACGTTGTGCGAAAAGCCATCGCCCGACTTTCGAGAGAAGGCCGGGCGATGGCTTTCATAGACAGAATAGCCCTGAGACGGCAGAAAACCCGACCAAAAATTTCAACCGGGGCCATAGTTCGATTAATTATACAACGGTAAACCCATATGTTTACCTGACCATTCTACGACTTAGGAATTGGATCAGCGGGGCCGTCCCAGGAAGCGGGGGTGTATGAAAGTATCTGGCCCTGGCACAACGATATGGCCCAACACCCCGACCAATGGGCGGATTTCGTCCGGAAGTCCGGCTTCCGAAAATTTTACAGGGACAACCAACCCTTTTATCAACAGAATATCAGAGACGTGACGCGGTTATTGCCGGTCAAACAAATGCAGAGCTGGCTCGAAGCCCAATTTCCCGGCATTCACTACGACGGGCAGCGGGTCGTGTTTTCACCCCTCATCAATGGCGCACACTCAGCGCAGAAATTAGCGGACCAGGGCTATCGGGAGAGTCTCATGTTCATCTGTGACGCCAAACACTACGACCGGACCAAATACTCGGAATCCCAGATCGAGGGATTATATTCCGGGATCGTCTTCACCGAGATCGATCACAACTTTGTCAACCCCACCAGCGACAAGAGCCTGTCTGCCATAAACGAGGCCTTCGGCAACCGTGAAAAATGGGTTCGGCCAGGCCAGGCCGACCGGTATGGAAGCGCTTATGAGGTCTTCAACGAATACATGACCCATGCAGTGCACCTGCTCTACATCAGGGACCTGTACCCTCGCGATGTGTACGAACTCGTGCGGACGCGCCGTGTCGGCCTCAACGGCACCCAGCGCGGGTTCTACCGGTTCGAAGCCTTTCTGGATAAGTTACAACAGCTTTACGAAGGGGAGAAGTCCGAGCAGACCGTCGCTGATTTATATCCGGCTATCTTGAGCTGGGCGCAGACCACCCCATAAGGCATTCAGCGCAGCTTTTCCGGAAACCGGTTGGTCGGACGCCGGCTACCTGTCCGTTTCCGTACTGAGTTGTCCACGAATGGACAATTTCCTACCCCGTTTGCACCCAAAACAGCCCTTCTGCCGCCTGCAGGCCCATTCAGAAATTCTGGCGAGGTATTTGTACGACAAAAACTATACTAATCCGGAACAGGAAGGGCCGGCGGGCCTGGACCCGGACGCGTTATTCCCCGATGTGCTATGAAACGAGCATTTTTAGGTGAGCTGGAAGAAATCGTCCTGCTGACGGTGGCCGCTCTGCAGGAGTCGGCCTACTGTGCATCGATTACCCAAACCATCGAGCAGCAGATGGCCCGCAGCATCAGCTTTCCGACGGTCCACACCACCCTGCAACGGCTGGAGGAGAAGGGTTTCGTCTCCTCCCGGATGGGCGGGGCAACGGCCGAGCGGGGAGGGCGTCAGAAACGCCTGTTCACGGTCACGGCGGCCGGTCAGCGGGCCCTGATCGACTCCCGGCAGGTGCGCAGTCAGTTGTGGGAGCAGATTCCGACTCAGGTACTACAGCTATGGGGTATTTAACCAACGGCGGGGAGAACCACCCCGGACCACCCCGCTGGGCGGAGTGGCTGCTGAGCCGCTTTACCCCGCACGGCATGGAAGACGAGCTGCAGGGCGACCTGCAGGAGATGTTCGCCTACTGGGTGAAAACCGCCGGTTTGCGGGTGGCCCGCCGACGGTATGCAGTGGCGGTGCTGCGGCTGATCCGCCCTTTTTCCCGGCCGGTAACCCGACCGGTTCATGACGATCCTCAACCCTTTCCATTCCATCCGGCTATGATTCGTAACTATCTCAAAATCGCCTTCCGCAACCTGGTCAAAAACGGGGTGTATTCCTCTATCAACATCGGCGGGCTTGCCTTGGGAATGGCCGTCGCGATGCTCATCGGCCTGTGGATGTACGACGAACTTACCTTTGACCGGTATTTCCGGAATTACGACCGCATTGCCAAAGTGATGCAAACCGGGAACTTCAACGGGGAGGTGTTTCACGGCAGTTATAATCCGGCTCCGATGGGGCCTGAACTCCGGACGAAATACGGCGACAATTTTACCCACGTCATCATGTCGTCCTGGACGGATGATCACATTCTGGCCTTCGGCGACAAAAAATTCACCAGAACCGGCAACTATCTGAGTGCGGATGCGCCGGAGATGCTGACGCTGAAGATGCTCGGCGGAACGCGGGCGGGCCTGAAAGACCCCGCGTCGATTTTGCTGTCCAAATCGGTGGCCGATGCCCTTTTCGGCACCACCGATCCGGTCGGTAAAATGATGAAGATCGACAATAAGCTGGATGTGAAGGTGACCGGTGTCTATGAAGACTTTCCCTACAATACCGAGTTCAGGGAGATGAAATTCATCGCTCCCTGGGACCTCTATGTTTCATCGGAAAACTGGGTGCGGGAAGCTCAGGACAAGGTAGAATGGGGAAATAACTCCTGGCAGGTGCTGGTGCAGATCGCGCCGAACGCCACGTTCGACGCCGTGTCGGACAAGATCAGGGACATCCGGCTGAAACATTCCCCGGAAGTAGCGTTTCTGAAGCCGAAAGTATACCTGCAACCCATGCGGGCATGGCACCTTTACACCGGCTGGGATAAGGCCGGGAAGGTGGAAGGCCGGATCCAGTACGTATGGCTGTTCGGAATTATCGGGGTGTTTGTGCTGCTGCTGGCCTGTATCAATTTCATGAATCTGTCTACGGCCCGTTCCGAGAAGCGGGCCAAAGAGGTGGGTATTCGCAAAGCCGTCGGCTCCCAGCGAAGTCAGTTGATCAGTCAGTTTTTCAGCGAGTCGCTGCTGGTGGTCGGGTTCGCCTTCGGCCTGTCGATCCTGCTGGTGCTGCTGACGCTGCCCGTTTTCAATGAAGTAGCGGATAAACGGATCGGCATCTTATGGAGCAACCCCGTCTTCTGGCTTGGCTGTATCGGTTTCAGCGTATTGACCGGGCTGATTGCCGGAAGCTATCCGGCGCTCTATCTGTCGTCGTTTCAGGCGGTCAAAGTGCTGAAAGGTACTTTCCGGGTCGGCCGGTTTGCCTCCCTTCCCCGTCAGGTGCTGGTCGTGGTGCAGTTTACGGTTTCGGTGACGCTCATCATCGGCACGATCATCGTGTTCCGCCAGATCGAGCATGCCAAAAACCGGCCGGTAGGCTATGAACGCAGCGGCCTGGTGACGGTGGCCATGAATACGCCCGAACTGCATCAGCACTACAATGCCCTTCGCAGCGAACTGATCCGGACCGGCGCCGTAATCGACATGGCAACCTCCTCGGCCCCGGCGACCGACCTGAACTCGCAGAACAGCGGATTCGACTGGGTGGGAAAAGACCCTAACTTCAAGGAAAACTTCGGCACCATTGCCGTTTCGCACGATTTCGGCAAAACCGTGGGCTGGCAGTTCGTGCAGGGCCGCGATCTTTCCCGGCAATTTGCCGGCGATTCGTCGGGCGTGGTGCTGAATGAAACGGCCGTCCGGTACATGGGCCTCAAAGAACCGGTCGGAAAGCAGATCAAGTGGAACGGGCGGCCTTTTCGGATCGTAGGGGTGATCCGGGACATGCTGATGGATTCTCCCTTCGAACCGGTCACCCAAACGGTTTATATGCTGGATTACGGCTGGGCGAACGTCATCAACATCAAACTCAATCCGGCCCGCAGCGCCGGCGAGTCACTGGCTAAAATCGAAACCGTATTCCGTAAATTCAATCCCGGCAGTCCCTTCGATTATCGATTCACGGAGCAGGAGTATGCCTCCAAATTTGCCTCCGAGGAACGGATCGCCAGGCTGGCTTCCGGCTTCGCCATGCTCGCCATCCTGATCAGTTGCCTGGGCCTGTTTGGGCTGGCTTCTTTCGTGGCCGAGCAGCGCACGAAGGAGATCGGCGTCCGGAAGGTGCTGGGGGCGTCGGTCGCCAACGTCTGGGTGCTGCTTTCCCGGGACTTTGTGATCCTGGTAATCATTGCCCTCGGCATCGCTACGCCCCTCGCCTGGTATTTACTGGGCAACTGGCTTCAGAAATATACGTACCATACGGAACTGTCCTGGTGGATTTTTGCCGTGTCGGGCGCGGGCGCCCTGCTGGTTACCCTGCTCACCGTGAGTTTCCAGAGCATCAAAGCCGCTTTGATCAATCCGGTGAAGAGTTTGCGCAGTGAGTGAAGTCCGATCCGATTCTTTCGCAGAGCGCACCGGCTGTACAGCCGGTGCGCTCTGATTTTAAGGCCCTTCACGTGCAACATTCTCTCCGGCCGTGTGTCGTTAGCCTATCAGTCCCTCACACGCCCGTTCCATCTGCTAATGAACACCCCCTTATGAGACCCTTTCTACTCATTCTGTTCGCCTGTGCCCTGGCTTCCGGCTTCGCCTGGGCGCAGCCTTCCGGAGTTTCCGGCTCCCTGCTTGATTCCACGGCCAATAAACCGGTTGAATTCGCTACGGTGGCTTTACTGAAAGACGGCAAAATCAGCAAAGGAGCCGTATCGGACCCGAAGGGAATGTTCAGCTTCTCCGAGGTGGAAACAGGCACATATACCCTTCAGGTTTCCTTCATGGGTTTTACCTCAAAAACCGTGGCCCCGTTCCGGGTCGAAAGCGGGCAGAAGGTGCAGCTGGGTGTTATCCTGCTCTCCCGGTCCGTTCAGCAACTGGCCCAGGTGACCGTCACCGAGCAGAAGTCCCTGTTCGAGGAGAGGTCCGACCGGATGGTGTATAACGCGGAGAAGGATATCAGCATCAAAGGCGGTGATGCCACCGATGTGCTGCGCAAGATTCCGGCGGTGGCCGTCGACATCGAAGGCAATGTCCAGCTGCGGGGCAGCGCCAACATCAAGGTGCTGATCAACAACAAACCCTCCAGCGTCGTGGCCCGGAGCATTTCGGAAGCCCTGAAACAAATTCCCGCCGACATCATCAAACAGGTCGAGGTCATCACTTCGCCCTCGGCCAAATACGACGCCGAAGGCACGGCCGGCATCATTAACATCATTACCAAGAAAAACGCCCTCAAAGGGACCAGCGGCTCGATTAGCCCCAACTTCGGGCAATGGAACAACTGGCAGAACGCCACCCTGAACCATCGCATGAAAAAGCTGGGAATCTCGGCCAACGGGGGCTTCAACAACTGGCGAAACAAACGGTATATGGAGTTCCGTCGGTCGTATACCACCCTGGATACCCTGTCCAGTCAGCTTCAGACCCAATGGATCAACGGCCGGGGGCAGAACTTTTACGGCAGCCTGAACGCGGATTGGGACATCGACTCCCTGAACCGGCTGGGCGCCGGAATCAACTATTACAATGGCGCCAATACCAACGGCTTCGACATCGATTTCACCGAAAGCAGCCAGGGCGAAGTCCGGCAGTATTTCCACCGGGACATGAGCCGCACCTACGACTGGGGCGGGGCAACGATCAATCTGGATTATACCCGCCTGTTCAAACAGCCCAAAAAGGAACTGACACTGCTGATGATGTATGCCTTCGACGGGGAGGACAGCGATTACTGGTCCAATCTGAAAAACCGGGATAACGCCGTCTACTACCGGGAGAAAAGCTATAACATCAGCAATAATAAGGAGGGAACCCTTCAACTGGACTTCACCCTGCCGCTGGACACCATCAGTACGCTGGAGACGGGCACCAAAACGATCTTCCGAAAGATCCTGAGCGACTA
This sequence comes from Larkinella soli, assembly GCF_003703975.1. Taxonomy (GTDB): domain Bacteria; phylum Bacteroidota; class Bacteroidia; order Cytophagales; family Spirosomataceae; genus Larkinella; species Larkinella soli. The sequence continues at coordinate 92,791 of NZ_ML112622.1, forward strand.
CCGGATCGCCAGTGATCCGGACGGCTCGGCAACCTTTACCGATATACCCGCCCTGGCCAACGTCTTCGACTACGCCCAGCAGGTGGCCGCGGCCTATGTGGTCTACAGCCGCACCCCGAAGAAAAAATGGGGCATCAACCTCGGCGCCCGCTACGAGCATACGTTCATTCAGGCCAACTTTCTCAACGGCACCGCTCCGTTCACCGATACGTACGGCAACTTCATTCCGAACATCAGCCTGTCGCGTCGGTTGCCCAAAGAGCAGCAGGTCCGCCTGAGTTACACCCAGCGCATTCAGCGCCCCCAGTTTTATTACCTCAACCCGTACGTCAATCAGTCGGATTCCAAAAACCTGTACGGCGGCAATCCGTACCTGGACCCGGAACTTACGCATTCGGCAGAGGCCAATTACAGCATCTCCATCAAGCAGACGAGCCTGAATGCGTCGCTGTTTCTGCGCCAGACCAACAACGCCATCGAAAGCATCACGACCGTCGACGACCAGGGGGTGCTGCGGCAGATCTTCCAGAATGTGGCCCAAAATTCGGCCTATGGAGTCAACCTGAGCGCCAATGCCAAAATTCTGAAGCAATGGTCGGTGAACGGTTCACTCAACGTCTTTTATAACGTCCTGGAAAGCGCCGAACTGAAGATGCGGAACGAAGACTGGATGTACCGCGTCAACCTGAACTCGACGATCGATTTCGGAAAAGGCATCAAAATGCAGCTTTTCGGCTTCTATAACTCCGCCCGGGTCACCCTCCAGGGGAAGTTCGGAAGCTTCGGCTTCTACAACATGGTCATTCAGAAAGAAATCCTGAAGAAAAAGGGAACCATCGGGTTTGGATACGACAACCCGTTCAGCGAAACCATCCGCTGGCGTAACGATTACGTCGGTGCCAATTTTGCGCAGGCTCAGGACGTGGCCATGTACCGTCGGGGCTGGCGGCTGAATCTCAAATATGAATTCGGGAAGATGAACGGAAGCCCCCGGCAAAAGAAGCGGATCAGCAACGACGACAAGAAAGCCGGCGAAAGCAGCAATTGATCACGGCGCAGACGACGGCCGGAAAGGCTTACCGGCGCGTGGCTTTGATACGGCGGATCACTAAACCAAAACTCTTCCTTAATCGTCCGGTTCGTCACGGATAATCCTCTAACCCAAAGCGCGGCTGAAGTTTGTGAATGATTTGTAAAACGGATTCAGGGGATTATTACCGGTCGGAGATTCAAAAACCGCGTTTTAGTGGTTAGTTTAGGGTCGGCAACCATCAGTAAATCGATGCCGGGTTGAAAAATTACCGGTCCGGTCGTTTCGATCGACAGCCGCATTTTTCCTCAGAAGCTTTCCGAAAACGAGGAAAAAGCCACGCCTTTGTTTGGTCGTAATCCGTTTGCCCGACGATGTATCCTGCACATAATTGCAGAAAACCATGAAACTAAAACTTCTGACCCTTTTGGTATTTTGGCTCGTTGGCAGACAGGCCGAAGCCCAGACCCCTGCGCCATCCGGACTTGACCGGCTCGAAAAACTGCAACCGGTGAAGGTAAGCGTTTCCCGGGTTGTTTATCTTAACAGGAATGCCATTCGGGTTGTCGACACGGCGAAGGGCATTACGGATGAGGTCAAGTTCGCCAAACTCAAAGACGTCCAGTTTCAGAATGGGGTCATCGAGCTGGAATTGGCCGGTAAACCACTGGGCACTGCCGTCGAAACGGCCAGGGGGTTTGTCGGCATCGCCTTCCGGATCGCCCCGGACAACTCCCGGTTCGAGTGTATTTACCTGCGGCCCACCAACGGCCGGGCGGAGGATCAGGTTCGGCGGAATCATTCGGTGCAATACGTTTCCTATCCGGACTTCCCCTGGCAAAAGACCCGCAAAGAGACTCCGGAAAAATATGAATCCTATGTGGATCTGGTGCCGGGTGAGTGGACCAGAGTCCGGATAGAGATTCAGGGGGAGAAGGCCCGGTTATTTGTACACGGTTCCGGTCAGCCTTCGCTGATTGTCAATGATTTAAAACTGGGTCCCAACCAGGCGGGAGCCATCGGGTTATGGGTAGGCTCGGGAACGGAAGCCCATTTTACCAACCTGAAGATCAGCCCGCTTTAAGCGCAAAACCGGCCTTCCCGCCGAATCCGCCCTGTATTCATAAGTCCCCGGCGTCGCCTTCCGGAATCCGATTCCGCGGAGCTGCGTTTTTCCGGATTTGACTAATTACTGCCCGGCCCCCGCAGGATATTCAGTTTTCCCTACCAGTTACCGCTCCGTAGTAGCGGACGCTGCTGCGGCATTCTACCTTTGAACCATCGAAGGGCCGTCAACACCTCGAAACACTACGGACCTCGCCGATTTTTAACCATCCACATCCAAACACAACAGTACAATGAACACTATCATGCCATCGTCAACCGGCAACTCGCTGCTGGAAAATTACGTTTCCGTTCTGAAAAAATACAACGACTTCAACGGGCGGGCCCGGCGGAGCGAGTACTGGCAATTCGTCCTGATCAATGTGGCGATCACGCAGGTGCTGAACATTACGAACATCATGCTTTTCAACGGCTTCGCCCTGATCGCCTGGGTGGTGCTGCTGTTCAACCTGGCGATTCTGCTGCCTACCATCGCCGTTGCGATCCGGCGCATGCACGACGTCGGCAAAAGCGGCTGGTTTGTCCTGGTTCCCATCTACAACTTCATCCTGGCCGTTACGGAAGGAGAGCGCAGTTCGAACCAGTACGGAAACGACCCGAAAGCCAAAACCGCCCAAATGGCCTGATTTCCGACTCTATATTCACCCTAAGGGAAACCCGGTTTCGCAAGAGACCGGGTTTCCTTTTTGGTGCCTGGACCACCCCAACCCCTCCTTATCAAGGAGGGGCTTTGCGCTTCCGGTTGAGAAGTTGTCCGTCGGAGCCCCACCTTAGCCGGAAAGAGCGATGCGCTGCCGGTTAGGAAGCTATTAGTGTAAGCCCCCCTCCTTACCAAGGAGGGGCCGGGGGTGGTTTAGGCGGTGGGCTAATGGCTACATCGAACCACCCCCGAAGCGACTGAAAGTGGGAAAAGACGGCGAACCTCCATAAAAAACAAGCCCGGGCTCTCCGGCCCGGGCTGTCCCGTTTTACCTAATGGAAAATGGAATTTCAGGGTTTGATCAGTTTCAGGGCTACGCTGCGGGAACCGCTGATGCCGCGGAGAACCAGGATTCCGGGCGTGGCCCGGCCGACCTCCAGCGTCTGGCGCTCGGTGCCGGCGGCCCGCTCAACAGACCGCTGGCCGAGCGGCCGGCCGTTCCCGTCGGTCAGCAGCAGTTGCAGGGGTTGCCCTTCCGCCCCGGTAACCTCCACCTCGATCCGGTCGCCAACGATGGGGTTCCCCTTAGCCACGAGTTTTAACTCGTGGGCCTCGTGGGCCTCGTGGACCTCGGGAGCCGTTTCCGCCGAAAGCCGCCCGGACCCGCACTGGAACGTTTTCGGAGCGCCTTTCAGGACGTAACCGCTGCCCAGCACGCGCACTTTCACGGCGGTGCCGCCGGTCAGCCCGCCCGGGGGCGAAAAGCTGAAGGCATGGGCGCCGTTGCCTTTTCCGGCGTTTTTCAGGTCCTGGCGATAGGCGTTGGCCGTCATGCTGGCCAGAACGGTTTCGCTGCCCGGACCGGTTTCGGTGTAGAGTTCTACCGTCAGCGGGGTGTTCGGTTTTTTGCGGTCCCAGACCCAGCCGCGAATGCCGCCACAGTCGGCCTTGTCGAGATAGCCCTCGAAATCGCCCGTGACGGGGCTGCCGCCTTCGGGGTTGACGATCAGGTTGAAGCTCACGCTGTTGGTGGCGCCCGGGCCGTCGGTGGCCGAGTAAGTCAGCAGGAAGGTGCCGGCCTGGGTGGGCGTGCCGCTGACGACCCGGCTGGACGCATCCAGGCTCAGACCCGCCGGCAGGCCGGCCAGCGCGTAGGTCAGCGAACCGCCTTCGGGGTCGGTGAAAGCCGGTAGCGTGGCCTGGAACGGCACGTTCACCTGCGCCACCAGCGGGACGGCCACCAGCACGGAGGGCGTGGGCGGCACCGGCGGTTTGTTGCCCGGCGGCACCGGACTGGTCTGGCAGACCAGCGCCTTCGGCGAATCTTTCAGGACGAAACTGCCGCCGGCAACGCGGGCTTTCAGCGTGTGCGGCTGACCGTCTTTCAAAGACTCCGGAAGGACGAACCGGAAGGCGTGCTTGCCGTTTCCCTTGCCTGCATCGAGCAGGTCCTGCCGGAAATCGCCCGCCGGGATGGTCGTGAGGAGGTTATCTCCGTCGAGAATATCGACCGATACGACGGTATTTGGTTTGTCGCGGTTCCAGACCCAGCCCCGGAAACTCTCGCAGTCGGCGCCGTTGATGTAGCCGTCGAAGCTGCCCGCCACCGGCCCGACCGAGCAGACCGCCTGAAGCTCATAAGCCCCGATGTCGATCCGCCCTCCGTTAAAAAACCGGTTGTTGCCCGCCAGATCGACCGGGCCGCTGGTGCCGGTGGTGGCGGCCGGGTCACCCGCATCGGCGGCCGGGGAACAGTTCGTGAGCTGAAAGTCGGTGTCGCTGATAAAGGGAGTGGTGGCGGTAGTCAGGTTGCCGGAACCGGTCACATAGGTGACGCCCGTATCGAAGAGGCTGTAGGTGGCGGCTACGTCCTTGTTGAAGGTGTTGCTGCCTCCGTTGTTCCAGATGATACAGTTTCTGAAGGTAACGATCCCGGTCGTGCTGTTGTAAATGACCGCCCCCTCGGCCGCCGTGTTCCCCGTAAACGTACAGTTCGTGTAGGAAGGGTTGGTATAATTGAAAGCCACCCCACCCTTGTCGGCCTTATTTCCCGAAAAAAGACAGTTGGTAATGACCGGGCTTCCGCCTTCGTTGTCGATGGCCCCGCTGTTGTTGGTCGCTTCGTTTTTCGAGAAGGTGCAGCGGCTCACCACCGGGCTGCAGGCTCCTCCGCCCGTCAGACCGTTGTGGAGCGCCCCGCCCAGCGACGCCTTGTTTTCGATGAAATCACAGTGCGTGATGACCGGGTTACAGCTGACCGCGAAGCTCACCTCGTTGAACATTCCGGCCCCGGTCGAGGCCGTGTTGGCAAAAAACCGGCAATCGGTGAAAACCGGGCTGCAGGTGCCGCCGGAATGGGCCTGATTGTAGACCGCCCCGCCTGAAGCGCCGGCATTTCCCGTAAACAGGCAGTTTCGGACCGTCGGGCTGGCGTTTCGGTTGGCCATGCCGCCCCCGCCGAAGGTTTCCTCATCGAAGCCGTTGGCATTTCCGGCCGTGATGATGAAGCCGTCGAGGATGGCGCTGGTGGTCAGGGCCAGCGTGAGGTTCGCCACGACGTGGTAGGAGTTATCCGTATTCCCGGCCGCGCCGATCTCCCCGCTGAGCGTCGTCAGGGAGGGGGTGGTCAGATTGACGGCCGGACGCTCGCTGAGCTGCCCTTCATCCCCCTCGAAGCCGCCGTACACGGCCACGTTGTTCCGAAGGGAGAAACCGGCCGAACGGTCGTTGCCGGTGGTGGGTTTATACGTCCCGGCGGCTACCCATACCTGCACCTCCTGATTGCCGTTGTTCTGCGAGTAGGTGGCGGCCGTTTCGATGGCGGCTTGCAATTGGCTGCCGTCAAAGGCGTTCGCCCAGGTCGAGCCGTCTTTCACGGCCCCACCGGCCGGTGTCACGAAGTAAATCTTCTGACTGAAAGCCTGGAGGCCGGTAAGAAACAGGGAAACCAGCAGGAACAGAACCCGAAGTCCTGCTCTGCCGAACAGTAAAGATGTTTTCATTTGGGGGCGGTTTGGTGTGTTGGGATCGATTCAGGGCTGAAAATATACACCCGCCCCTTTCCCGGCGAGCCACAGTCGGTATCTGGCGGAAAAGGGTGAATAACTCCCGGAAAACAGCGGTTATCTGGCGAACCGCCGGCCGGGACGCTCAGGAAGCGTTGATCCAGAACCCGAAGTCGCGGAAGGTGGGGGCGGTCCACCAGTTGCGGGTAAAGTAAGCCTGATTGTTCCGGCCGGCCTGGCTCTGCAGCGGCTCGGCAACGGCCGTTCCGGTCCGTTTGGCCTTTTTCACGTCCGTTTCCGGCACGATCGCCGTGATATGGCCGGATCGGTTCGGCACTTTGTTCTGGGCGCAGACCACCACCACCAGCCCGTCGTTGGCGGCATTCTGCATCTGGGTAAAATCGAAGGTCCGGGTCCAGCCGAAAGTCGGCCCGAACTCCTTCAGCCAGTTGAACAGGCTATTGGCGTTCAGTTCGTTCACGGTCTGCGCAAAAATGGGCGCCACCTCGATATTCCGGCCCAGCTTGTCGAGCGAGGTGGCCGACCACCACACCCGCGGCAGGTAAGCCCCGGCCAGAAAGCAGTAATCGTAGGCGTAGATGTTGCAGAAGGTCTGCGAGGGGGTCGGGGCATAACGGTTATTTTTCTCCACGCCCAGCCAGTTGACGATGGCCGTCAGTTGAGCCGCTTTTTCCTCCCCGGAGCCGGTTTTATCCCGGGTTTTCTGGCCCGGCTCGTTGAGGGCGAAGGCCATGCGGTCCTTGTTGGCGCGGACGACGGGTTTGTTCGTCGACAGATGGACCGGGCTGAGGCTGCTGTGCGGCAGGGGCGGCACAAAAGCCGTCTCCGGTACCAGAAAAGCACTGCTGACGAAACCTTCCACATCGGTGCCCTCGATGGTCGTGGAAACCTCCCACCAGGGCGCAACCGGGGCTTCGGCTTTCTTGGTCACCCGGTGCCCCATCGGAAGCACCGCCTTCTTGGTGTTGTCTTTTACGACCGGCTGCGACCGGAGGTTCAGCCCCTGCGAGGCTTTGTCGCTGACTCTGAAAAGTAGCTGTGACATAGGAATGGCGGAGATAAGGTGAAGAGGAAGATTCTCAGAGAGATAGACAGCGTGCGCTGCCTGATAAAGCTACTCCGAAATACCGGATAAACCATCGGTGATTTATTGACCGGTCAAAGCCGCACCCCGCCATAAAAAAGGCCCTGAACCTACCGGTAGGTTCAGGGCTTTGTGCTGATCAGGATTTGCAAATCCCGACCTGCTATTCAGCCGTTAGTTCGGGTAACCCGGGTTCTGCGTCTTGAGGTTCGGGTTGTTCAGCATCTCCTGCTTGGGCAGTGGCAGCAGCAGGTGTTTCTCCTGAAGCGCCTGCTTCGAGCTCTGGTTGACGTGGCCGACGAAGTTGTCGAAGCCTTTGGTCTGCTCGTTGAACACTTTCCGCAGACGAACCATGTCGAACCAGGTAATGCCTTCGTAGCACAGTTCGTACCAGCGCTCGCGCCATACGGCTTCGCGGAAGGTAGCCGGCGTGAAAGTGCCCAGCGCCGGAGTGGTCAGCTTGGCCCGGTCGCGAATCCGCTTGTAGGCATCGTAAGCCGCCTGGGTCGGTCCGCCGACTTCGTTCTGCGCTTCGGCATACATCAGCAGCACCTCGGCATACCGGATCTGCGGCACGTTCAGGTTGTTCAGACGCGTTCCGGCCACCCCCGCCGTACCGTTGGCGGTGCGGTTGAAGTGCTTGAACACATACGGTGCGCCGAGGCTGAAGGGGGCCCCGTTTCCGTTGGTGAAGTAGGTGGTGTAGAACCAGCCTTCCTGATCCTTCGCCCGCAGGTCGCCCGGCTCGAACGAGTTGTAGAACGAACTGGTCGGTACCGAGCTGCCCGTCCCGGACGGACCGTTATAGGTCACCGGCTTGAAGTTCGGGTAGTAGTTGTCCATCGGGTTACCGGCCACCAGCGTGTTGTACTGGAGCATGAAGAGGTGCTCGACCCGGTTTTTCAGGCTTTCCCGGTGAACGTCTTCGTAGGTCGGGAACAGGTTGATCACCGTCGGGTTGGCATTGGCGTAGGTAATCACCTCGAAGGCTTTATCGGCCGCCAGTTTGTAGTGCGATGCGCCCTTATTGAGAGGGAAGCCGGCCATCGTCAGATACACTCTGGCCAGTTGCGCCTTCACGGCAGCCAGGTTCACCCGGCCGCTGACGTCCATCCAGGCCAGTCCGGCGCCTTCGGCGGCTTTCAGGTCCTCGACGATCAGATTATAGATCTGCTCCTGTGGGGTCCGCGAAGGCTGGAAGTCTTCCGAGGTCACCGTCTGCGGTTTGGTGATCAGCGGAATATCGCCCCAGAGACGAACCGCCATGAAGTAGGCCGTGGCCCGCAGGAAACGGGCTTCGCCCAGGATCTTGTTTTTCTGAGCGTCCGGCATCGGCGTGATGGGCGGCACCTTTTCGATCACCTGGTTGGCCTGGGCAATCACCTTGTACAGACCGTTCCAGTAGTTGACGACGTGGATCGTGTTCCCGTCATGCACCAGACCGTACAGGTTGTTCAGGTCGGAGTTCTGGGCGGTTTCCGTCGTCGAAGTTCCGGTCATGGCTTCCAGCAGCTGCCAGTTGGTCGAGAAGATACCGGCCCCGTCGCCAATAAAGCGAAGGTCGGCATAGACGGAAGCGATGGCGGCTTCGGCGTGGTCCGGGATCGTGTAGAAGTTGTCGGGCGTCAGGTTGGAGGGCGCCTGTTCATCCAGGAAGTCCTTACAGCCTACGGGTCCCAGCAGAGTGGCACCGAGAAGCGCCACCTTGCTCATTTTATTCAATATATTCAATTTCATTGTTATTCTCTTTAGGTCAATACGTTAAGGATTAGAAGCCAACCTGCAGACCGAGCATATAGGTAGTCGGTTTCGGGTAGTTGTGCCAGATCATCCCCTGCGAGAAGGCACTGTTGCCGTCGCCCTGGTTGGTCGGGGTTACTTCCGGATCGCCGACGATCTTGTCATCGACCAGCAGGAAGAAGTTCTGCACCGTGGTGTACAGCCGCAGGCGGCTCAGTTTCAGACGGTTCGTCAGCGCCGACGGGAAGTTGTAACCCAGCAGGATGTTCCGGCCGCGCAGGAAGGAACCGTCCTTGATCCAGTGGCTGTCGACGTTCGTTACGTAACCGGCACGGGTGTCGCGGATTTCGGCGACCATCGTGTTCTGGTTCTGGGGGGTCCAGGCGTTCAGAACGGTCTTGTAGCTGTTAGCCAGCGCCTGACGGTCTTCGCTCGGGTGCAGGTTCATCAGCATGACGTCGTTGCCGTACATGAACTGAAGTTCCAGCGTGAAGTCGAAGTTCTTGTAACGCAGGTTGTTGGTGAACGCGCCCCAGCCTTTCGGGCTGCCGTTTCCGATGATGCTCCGGTCGGCGTCGGTGATGGCCTTGTCGCCGTTCACGTCGAGATACTTGATGTCGCCCGGCAGAATCGTCAGACCGTTCCGGTAGCTGGTGAACTTGGCGGCTTCTTCGCGCTCGGATTCGCTCCATACGCCCAGACGGGTCAGACCCCAGAACGCACCCACCGGCTCACCCACGCGGATGACGTTGGTCGGGTTGGTGAAGTTCGGACCGCCGACGTTGAAGATGTCCGAAGGCGTGGCCAGCGAGAGCACCTTGTTCTTGTTCATCGAGATGTTGAACGTGCTGTTCCACTGGAACCCGCCCGAGTTGACGTTGACCGTGTTCAGGGAGAACTCGAAACCCTTGTTTTCCATCGAACCGACGTTCCGGCGGATGGTGGCATACCCGCTCGTACGCGGCACCGGGGCATCGAGCAGCATGTCGGTGGTCTTGCGGTAGTAGTAGTCGGCTTCCAGCGTGATCCGTCCGTTCAGCAGGCCGAGTTCAACACCCACGTCGGTCTGGGCGGTTTTTTCCCAGCGCAGGTCCGGGTTGGCCAGACGGGTGATCCCGGTACCGGCCACGCGCGAATCGTTGAATACCGTGGCGTAGTTGGAACTCAGCAGGGCCAGCGAAGAGTACGGCGGAATTTCGGAGTTACCGGTCAGACCGTAGCTGGTCCGGAGTTTCAGGTTCGAGATCAGCGGGTTGTTCTTCAGGAAAGCCTCTTCCGACACCCGCCAGGCCAGAGCCGCCGAGGGGAAGAACGAGAACTTGTGGTTGGCCCCGAACTTCGAGGAACCGTCGGCCCGGCCCGTCACCGTCACCAGGTACTTGTCCATCAGGCTGTAGTTGATCCGGCCGAAGTACGAGTTAAACGCAAACCGCGACGCCCCCGAGCTGACGGCCGGGTTGGTAGCACCGGCACCCAGGTTGTTGAACGTGAAGTAGTCCGTAGCGAAGTTGTTGACGCTGGCACCGATGGCGAAGATGTTCGTTTCCTGCCAGGAAATCCCCAGCAGCCCCGTGAAGTTGTGCTTGTCGCCGATCTGCTTGTTGTAGGTCAGGTAGTTTTCCAGCGACCAGAAGCTTTCTTTCCGGTTGCCCGCCGAAGCGTTTCCGTTTCCGCCGATGTTCAGCGTCCGGGTCTGCGACTGGTTGTTCTCCTGGGTCTGGATGTTGATCCCGAAGACCGTCCGCATTTCCAGCCCTTTCGCCAGGCTGATGTTTGAATACAAACTACCCAGCGTGGTCTGCGTGTTCAGGATATACTTCCGGCCCATCAGACGGTGGTATGAGCTCATCGTTCCTTCCGCATACGGATAGTCGCGGTTGTTGGCGAACGTACCGTCGGCGTAGCGAACCGGCATGAACGGGAAGTCTTCCACGATCTGGCGAGCCACGGCGTCGTTGATGTCGACCAGGTTTTCGGTCTGGTTGTTGTAGCTCAGCGTCCCTCCCACTTTCAGCCAGCGTTTGATCTGGTCGTCGATGGTGAAGCGGCCGGAATAGCGTTTCATATACGAGGTCTTGATCAGACCCTGATCGTCGCGGTAGCCCAGCGAGAAGGAGTACTGGGTCCGTTCGGTTCCTCCGCTGAAGTTCAGCTGGTGGTTCTGCGACAGCTTGTTCTGGGACGTCTCCTTGAACCAGTCGGTATCGTAGAGCGGGTTGCCGTTGGCGTCGAAGATGCGCGGGTCGGTCCGGCGCAGCTTGGGGTTCAGGTAGGCCCACTTGCCGGCGTTCCAGCCGACGGGGTCATATTTGGCCATGTTGGCCCAGGCCAGGTCCTCAACGGCCAGATATTCCCGGGCGTTCAGTACTTCCGGGCGGTTCGGGCCGATGGTGTTGACGCTGAAGTCGGCACTGTAGGATACCGTTCCTTCACCGGCCTTCCCTTTCCGGGTCGTTACGAGAATGACCCCGTTCGCACCCCGCGCTCCGTAGATGGCCGTCGAGGAAGCGTCTTTCAGTACCTCAACCGAAACGATGTCGTTCGGGTTGATGTAGTCGATGGCCGAGCTGAACTGGTTCTGGGTTCCCTGCGGCAGCATCACCCCGTCGACCACGTAAAGCGGGTTGTTCGAGGAGTTGATGGAGCTGAAACCACGAATCCGGATGGTGGTCCGGCCGCCCGGCCGCCCGGAGTTGGTATTCACCTGCACGCCCGGCATACGGCCCGAGAGCGCCTGGGTGAGCGATGCCTGCGGACGCTCCCGCAGTTCGGCTTCCTTCACCGAACCGACGGCGCCCGTCAAATCGCTTTTCCGGGTCGTACCGTAACCGATGACGACCACTTCGTCCAGTACCTTATTGTCCGGACGCAGCGTGACGTCGACCGTCGCCCGGTTGCCGATGGCAATTTCCTGGGTCAGATAGCCCACAAAAGAGAAGATAAGCGTACCGCCCTGGTCGGGTGCGGAGATGCTGTAGCCGCCGTTTGCATCGGTGGTAGAACCCCGCTGCGTTCCTTTCAGTACGATACTAACCCCCGGAAGGGCCGAGCCGTTTTCGTCGGTGACTTTCCCGCTGACCGTGCGGTCGGCCGGTTTCGTGTTTTCAATCAGGGGTGAAACCCGTTCAGGAGCAGTTGCCGCGAGGGCCGGATCGGTAAAGAGAAAAGTGGCCAGGAGTGGAATAACGGGAAGCCCCATCCTCCTGCCAGGGAGACCCTGGGAGAGTAAAGGTTTGAGCATAGAGATTGTGCCGGAAGGGCATTGACGGTTGGATTAGAAAAATAAATTAACCGTGAAGAAACAGGAATATTTCGTATTTATAAAAGGAGAGTCAAAGAATTATTAAAATTTTAAAGAAATAGTAAAAAATACGGTAAAATCCCGGCCCGACTTACTTATTATTAAAGGTTATTAAAGCGCTTGATTCATAATTACATACGTTAAATATACCTTAGGGTATCCCCAAAAAAGGGTACGGGTCGGCATCCGAAGGGAGCCGACCCGTATTTTTACAATTCCTTAACCTATTATGATCTCTGCGAAGCCTCTTGCTGAACCCGGTCGAGCTCGTCCTCCATCCACTTCCAGACGGCATCGTCCAGCTGGTTCTTCAGGTCCTGGAAACCGGCCAGAGACTCGTCGCCCTCGCGGAGCGTGTCCCGGAAGACGTCGTCGCCGAGTTCGATGGCGAACAGCAGCCGGGTCGCGTAGTTGCGGATGAGCATTTTCTGCCGAAGCCGGGGGCTTCCGCCCTCCGCCGGAAAACCGGGGTTTCTGAGATTCCGAAAAGACTTCATCTTCGATTTTGTGCTTTGATGGGGATTGACATACCTTAGCCGGTTCGCAGTTTTCCTAAGCAAAGGCAAAACAGGAACCCGATGCTAAAGTCAAAATTTTTCTTTGTACACACAAGAAATAACTGGAAAAAATTTACTTCCCGTGACTGTTTTTGCCCAGAAGATAAAGGAATACCGAAAAAAACATGGCTTAACCCAGTTCCAACTCGCTGAAAGACTGGGTATAAAAGGACAGTCTGTCCAACAATGGGAAAGCGGCAGGACCTATCCGAGAGGGTCGAGACTATCTGCGCTGGCCGACCTGCTGGAACTCAAGATGTCGGACCTGTTTCCGAACCAGACCAATTCCCGGCTCCTCTCCCTTGAAGTTCATACCGTTCCCGGCCTTGCCGTGCCTTCCGACGGCCTGTTCTGTCTGCTGCCGCTGGTGATGCCCGCCAACCGGGCAATTTTCATCCGGCAGTTCGTGCCGGAGCAGTCTCCGGATTTCATCAAAGACGGTTTTCTGCTGGCGCTGCCCGAAGGTGCGGACCCGGCGCGGTATCTGGTCGTCGAAGTAGAAGGCGACCGCATGAAACCGGAGCTGAAAGACCGCGCCCGGGTGCTGGCCGAAGCCGTTCCGCCCGCCGAAATCCCGTATGAATCAGGCGGTATTTATGCCGTCCTGTTTGCCGGTCGCTTCGTTGTCGGCCGCATCAAAACCAACGACCTCGGCCAGACCGATACCCTTACGGTCCACAGCGACGACGAGCGTTTCGGCAGCGTCACCATCAAAGCCGCCGACCTGCGCGGACTCTGGAAGGTGACCCGGATCGTGGATGCGGCCGTCTACTGAACTTTGTTCCGCTTTGCGGGCTGTTTGGGAAAGGGAGAACTACTTTCCCGACCGGTTTGCCATCCCGCCGACCACCCCCAGCCCCCTCCTTGCCAAGGAGGGGGAGAGCGCGCTGCCACTTTTCGGTCCCGCGGAGCCACCCCCTCCTGTTTTAGGAGGGGGCCGGGGGGTGGTCCGGCGCTCCACGTTCCCCGGAAAGACAAACAATCAATCAGAAGGGCAAAAAACGCTTCCCCAAACCAGCTTTTACGGGGCTGCGGGGCTAACTTTTGGGAGGCTCGTCGGTTTATAGGACAATGAGACCCCAACGTATCTCCCTTGTACTGTCCGCGGTCGTCATGGTGCTGGTCATGAGCCGCTGCGGAAAGGTGCAGCCCCGCCCTCCGCAGGCCACCGGCTTCGACCCGCCCATCGCCCCTGCCCTTTCCTACCTGGCCGGCCCGCTTCATTTCCCCCTCAGCGAGCTTCAGGCCAAAATCAATCAGGGGCTGGACCCCGTGCTGATCGGGCGCAGCTCGAAGGAAAGCCGCGGCAATCCGCTGCTGCCGCTGCGGGTCGTGCGCTCCGGCCCGGTCCGCATCCGGTATGAAAACCAGACCGTCAGTTTTTCGGCCCCTATTCAGGTGTTTCTTGTCTCGCCGTTCCGCTCCGGCGGACCCGACTCGCTGAAAGACCCGTTCTGTGCCCTTCACGTCGACTTCCAGAGCCCGCTGGCGGTCTCGCCCGACTGGCGGCTCTCCACCCGCACCCGGTTTCAGCAATACCGCTGGATCCGGCGGCCGGTCGTAAAGATTCTGGGACGGGAAATTTCACTGACGGAGCTGGCGCAGAGGGAACTGGAGCGCCGGAAACCCGACATCGAAGCGGCCATCGACTCGGCGGTTTACAACGAGCTTCGGCTCGACCAGATCGTCAAACCCATCTGGGAAAGCCTCCAGAAGCCGCTGATGCTGAGCAAGGCATACGGTCTCTGGCTGCTGCCGATGCCGGTGGGCGTAACGACCGGGCCCCTGCAGGGAGACAACCGGCAGTTGACCATTCCACTCCGGATCGCCTTTCAGACCCGGACGGTCCTGAACCGGAAACCGCCCGAACCCACTCCCCTGCCCCTGCCGGTGCTGGAAAAACGGGACAGCGTCGATCTGACCTCCGACCTCAGGATTATGAGCTTTCTGTCGTATGCCGACATCAACCGGATTCTGGCCGAATCCTTTCAACGCGAAAAACTGGAGCTGGGCCTCGGCGCCCTGACCATCCAGGGTGCCACGATCTACGGCGGGCAGCACTCGATCATCGCCCGAACGCAGGTGAAGGGGCTGGTCAACGGGACGCTCTATTTCCGGGGCCGCCCGCAGTTCGACACCACCACCAGCACGCTGAAAGTCATCGGGGTCGGTTTCGACGCCCAAACCGAGGAGGCCCTCCCCGACCGCATCGCCCAGTGGTGGGGAAAACCGCTCTGCCGGCTCCTGGAGGAATTTCTCGTGTTTCCGCTGGGAGAAGAAATCCGGCGGATTCCCGAAACAATAACCAGCGAGTTGAAAAAGGGAGAAGCGGGCCGGGCGGCCGACTTCGCCATCCGCGATTTTCAGCTGGTTCCGCAGCGGGTCGCCGTGCGGCCCGACGGTATCCAGACGCTCATCCAAATCCGGTCGAAGGTGGACGTCAGCATCAGGCAGTTATAACGGGCCGGTTATCGGGCAAAGACGATGTAATCCGTCACGGGCGGGGTTTGGAGTTCCGGCCGCAGCAGCTGGACGATCTGCCCCCGGTGGTAGGCGGCATGGTGGCTGAGGTGGGTCAGAATGTCGGCCAGGGTGCTGGTAAACGGCTCGCCCCGCGTGGTGGCGTAGGCGATGGGTCGGTCCAGCCCGTCGTCGGGCTCACCTTCCAGCAGGGCCTTCATATTGCGGAAGTTGCGTTCGGCGGTTTCCTGCATCCAGACGATGGGGATATCTTCCCAGACGGCCACGAAGGGAGTGGTTCCGGTCAGTCTGGCCAGCCACACCTGCTGGGCCGACAGAATGTGTCCCATGAGCTGAATGGCCCGCAGCGGTGGCGTGTTCACCTGTTCGAGCGATTCGATCACGCGCTGGTTGGCCCACCGTTCATACTCCAGGAGCCGGATCATGTAGTCTTTCATGGGTTTGATGCGGGTTGCGGGCTCAGGATCGACGTCACCTGCGCCGACGGCCCCCGGCGAACGGCTTCGTACAGCACATCGGCAACGTTCGTCCGGACGTTCAACTCACTGATTTTGTTGTTGTTCCGGGTCGGATAGACGCGGTTCGACAGAAACACGTAGGAGATGTTGTACTCGGGATCGATCCAGGTAAAGGTGCCGGTAAAGCCGGAGTGGCCGAAACTCTGCGGGCTGGCATACCGGGGCGCATTGCCCGAAAACTTAAACGTAGGCTTGTCGAAACCCAGCCCCCGCCGGCTGCCCTTCTCGGGAAACTGATACCGTGTAAACTCGGTCAGCGTCTCGGGGCTGACGAACTGCCGTCCGCCGTAGTAGCCTTTCTGGAGATACATCTGCACCAGCTTCATCAGGTCGTTGGCCGTTCCGAACAGCCCCGCGTGGCCCGACAGCCCGCCGAGCATGGCGGCCCCCTCGTCGTGGACGCGCCCCCAGATCTGCGTCTTGCGGAACAGGGAGTCGTATTCGGTCGGCACGATGCGGGGCGGAGTGTAGAACCGGCGCGGATTGAAAGTCAGCGTCGTGGCTCCGAGCGGTTCGTAGACGTTGGTTTTCAGGTAGTCCTCGAACTCCTGCCCGGTCTGCTTCCTGACGATTTCGGGGTATAGGTAAAACGAAAGATCGCTGTAGACGTAGGTCTTTTTGTCGCTCACCGGCGAGTCTTTGATCTGCTCGAAGATGGTTTTGCGGTATTTGCGGTGCAGCCAGAGGTTGTCGGTCACCTCCACCCGATAGGGGCCGTGCTTCCTGTCGCTGAAGGTCTTGTCCTTCCAGGTGCCGTCGGGATTTCGGGTATCCATCCAGAACGGAATCCAGGCTTTCAGGCCGGCCTGGTGGGTCAGCACGTCGCGCCAGACGAGGTTTTCCTTGTTGGAGCCCTTGTAGTCCGGCAGGTACTCGGCCATGGTCCTGTTAACGTCGAATTTCCCGGCATCGACGAGCCGCATCAGGGCCAGCGTAGAGGTGCTGATCTTCGTGACGGAGGCCATGTCGAAGAGGTCGTCGAGTTTGGTCGGCGTCAGACCCTCGTAGGTGTGCCGCCCGTAGGCTTTGCGGAAAATCACCTTGCCGTCCTTCGCCATCTGCACCACCCCGCCCGGAAACGCCTTCTGCTGCATGGCGCTGTTCATGATGGAATCGACTCTGGCGGTCAGAAACCGCGAATCGACGCCCACCTCTTCCGGGATGGTGTATTTCAGCCGGGCAATCGGGCTGGTCGTAAGGCCGCCGTTGAGCGGATACTGGGCATTGACCGTAACGGGCAGTTTGCCCCGGGCCGGAATGGCGCCGAAGATCAGCTGGGCCGACAGCTCCTCGGTGAACGGAGTCAGCTGGTAGGCCATGAGGAGCGCCCGGGCCTGGGCCAGCCCATCCAGTTTGTCGAGCGCATATGGATTACCGAAAACCGTCACTAACGCCTTACCGGTTTCGCACAGGGTTTTCAGGATTTCCACCGTTTTGGGCGAAATACCGTACCGAACCGCCGGGCGGATGTTGTTCAGGTGGACGCCCACCAGCACCACGTCGTATTTTTTCAGGTCTTTCCGAATCCGGCTGATAGTCGTGTCCAGCGACGAAGCCGAAATATTGAAATGATCGACCTTTGCGTAGTTCGACAGCATTTTCTGGAAGTCGGTCAGCTGCGGGGCATCCAGCGACACCGAGGCAATGCGTTTGGTTTCCAGATTGAGCAGCGGGATCAGGGTCTCGCCCGAAGCCTCCTTCTCGTTTTTGAGCAGGGTCAGGGCTTCTTCGGTCATCAGCCGGTTGATCAGGCTGGATTCCGGGTCGTTGAGGTCGCTGACCAGATTGGCCAGGTCGACGGGCCGATACCGGTCCAGACCGGCCCAGGCTTTGGCCGCCAGCACCTTGCGGCAGCGGGCGTCGAGGTCGGCCTGCGAAAGCCGCCCGTCGGCGATGGCCTGCTTCACTTCGGCGATGGTCCGCGGGATGTCCTGCGTGTATTCCAGCACGTCCATGCCGGCTTCCAGGCCCATCCGGTCGGCGATGCCCGACGGGTAATACTTCGTGACGCCCTTCATGTTCATGGCGTCGGAAAAGATCAGCCCGCCGAAACCCAGTTCGTTTTCGAGCAGGTCCGTCACTACCCGGCGCGAGAGCGTGCTGGGCAGGTTGCGCGTGGTGTCGAGAGCCGGGATGTTCAGGTGCGCCACCATTACCCCTGCAGCCCCGGCCTGAATGAGCTTCCGGAACGGATACAGCTCCAGTTCCTCCAGCTGCCGGCGGTCTTTAGAGATCAGGGGCAGGTCGTAGTGCGAGTCGGTGCCGGTATCGCCGTGGCCGGGAAAGTGCTTGAGCGACGTGAGCAGGCCGTTGTCCTGCATGCCGCGCATATAGGCCAGGGCCTTGCGGGCCACGGCCTCCTTGTCCTCCCCGAACGACCGGAAGTTGATCACCGGGTTGTTCGGGTTATTGTTGACGTCCACCACCGGCGCGAAGTTGACGTGAATCCCCATTCGCCGGCTCTGCCGGGCCATGAGCGCCCCCATTTTATAGATCAGGTCGTCGCGGCCCTGAATGGCGCCGAGCGTCATCTGGTAGGGGAACCGCACCGTGCTGTCGAGCCGCATCCCCAACCCCCACTCGCCGTCGATGGCGATCAGCAGTGGCACTTTCGCCACCGTCTGAATCCTGTTGACCAGCCGGGCCTGTCGGATCGGACCGCCCTGAAAGAACACGATGCCGCCGACCTGGTAGGTCTGTACCAGCGCCATCAGCGAATCCTCATAGGCTTTGTTCCGGTTCGAGAAACCGGCCACCATGATCAGCTGCGCAATCCGCTGATCGGGCGTCAGGGCATTGAACACCGAATCGACCCAGCGCGGATTCGCTTTCAGAAATGACGGAACCGTCTGGGCTCCGGCCGATTGAACCAACAGAAAAATACCGGCAAGACAGACGAAGAGACGCTTACGAACGGACATGAGTATGTAGGAATTTTCGAATTGTTGAATTGTTGAATGATTGAATGAAGCTCCGCTAACCATTGCACTGCGGAGCCAATTCAATCATTCAATCACTCAACAATTCAACAATTTTACTTCAAAGGTAACAAAATTCATAGGTCAAATGTGTTCCAGGGCCTGCCGCAGGTCGGCGATCAGGAGGTAGGGGTCTTCCAGACCGATGTACAGCCGGACCAGCGTAAAGCCGGTATCGCCGGGGGCCAGGGTTTCTTTGGAATAACCAATACCGGACGGAAATACCAGCGACTCGTGCCCGCCCCAGGAGACGCCCAGAATAAACCGCCGGAAGGCATCGGCGAAGGCATCGACCCGGTCGAGGGAGTCGGTATCGAGGGCGATGGTCAGCAGGCCCCCGCAGCCCGACATCTGCCGCCGGGCCAGCTCATATTGCGGATGCGTGGGCGAGAACGGGTAATACACCCGCTTCACCTTCGGATGGTCTTCCAGAAAAGCGACGATTTTCGCGGCCGAGCGGGCCGAGCGCTCCAGCCGCAGGGGCAGCGTCCGGAGGCCCCGGATCATGAGCCAGGCGTTCTGCGGGCTGATAATGCCGCCGAGGGTCATGAACTCGGAATAGAAGATTTTCCGGATCATTTCGTTCGAGCCGGTGATGACGCCGGCCACGAGGTCGCTGTGGCCGCCGATGTACTTGGAGGCCGAATGCATCGTCAGGTCGATGCCCAGTTTGATGGGTTGCTGGTACAAAGGCGTCGAGTAGCTGTTGTCGACCATCGTCACGATGCCCCGGGCCTTCGCCAGCGCGGCCACCGCGGCCAGGTCCTGTAACTCAAACGTGAAGGTATTGGGCGATTCGAGGTAAATGATGCGGGTATTGGCCTGAATCGCCCGTTCGAAATGCTGCACGTCGGTGCCGTCGACGAAGGTGGTCGTGACGCCGAAGCGGGGCAGGAAATCCATCATCAGGCGGGTGGTCCAGCTATACGGTTTCGCCACGGAAACGATGTGGTCGCCCTGCCCGACGTTGGCAATGACGGCGGCCGCGATGGCCGCGCTGCCGCTCGCCAGCACCAGCGCATCCTCAGCTCCTTCGAGGGCGGCCAGTTTTTTCCGCAGGATCTCCACCGTCGGGTTGTTACCCCGCGTATACAGATGTGCATCGAACTCCCGCAGCATATCCCGGCGCATGGATTCGACGTCCGGAAAGGTGAAATTGCTGGTCTGGATGATCGGCGGGGCAATGGCGTTGTAATAATCGCTCCGGTTTTCACCGAGTTCGTTAAGGATATAGGAAAGGTCCATTGAATGGGTTTGTTATTCTTTTTACTGCTTAAAAACCACCCCCAACCCCTCCTTGGTAAGGAGGGGCTTTCCCCAGGGAAAGAGAAAATCACCCCTCCTTGGTAAGGAGGGGGTCGGGGGGTGGTTCAAATCACCTTCTTCAGCACCCAGTACAGGGGCGCTCCGCTGAAGAACAGACCCCAGCCGATGGCGGCCGGAACCGGGTCGCTGAGGATTACGTTGACCGACACCGCCAGCAGGAACAGGACGAACAGCAGCGGTATCCAGGGATAAAACCGCATTTTGTAGCCCGTATGCGGGTCATGTCCCCGGACGCGTCGCCGGAACACGAAGAGGGATGCGGCCGCGCTCGCCAGCGCCAGGCTGTCGATGGACATGACGTAACTGACGATCTTCTCGAAGGTGCCGAGCACGAGCAGCGAAGCCAGAACGATCACGGTAATGAAGATCAGCGTAAACTCCTGTACCTGGGTCCGGGCATTCACTTTCTTAAAAATCGGCGGAAGAACGCCGTCGTCGGCCATGGCATAGAACACCCGGGGCAGCGACAGCAGCGTGGCGTTGATGTACCCCAGCACCGAAATGAAGATAGCGACCGAAAAGAACGTAAAGCCCCATTCTCCGAACAGCGCCCGCGCCAGGTCGGCGGCAATCAGCCGGGAGCCGGCCAGTCCCGAAAAGCCGAGCTGGCGGTAATAGGCGAAGTTGATGCAGAGATAAAGCGCCAGAATAATGGCGATGCCGGCCAGAATACCGCGCGGGGTGTTCTGCGTCGGGTTTTTGATGTCGGCCCCGAAATTAAGAGTCTGCTGATAACCGCCGTAGGTGTAGAACACCGCAATCAGGCTGACGGCAAAAGCGGACAGTATACCGGTATCGGGCGCCGGGGAGGACGGGGCAGGACCGGCGGACGCACCGGCCGCCGGAGGAAGCAGAGCCCCGAGGCAGAGCAGCGCCATCAGCAGAATTTTCAGCCCGCTCAGGACGTTCTGCGTCCGGGCGCTGGACTTGATGCCGAGGTAATTGACCACGAAGAAGATAAGCACCGTGGCCACGACCGTTCCCTGGATGCCGGCCTGCGAACGGAGGGAGACCGGCAGCAGCGGGTTGATGTACTCCGCCCCGATCAGCGCGACCCCGGCCAGACCGGCCCCGTAGGTCAGCACGATCACCCAGTTGAGCATGAAGGCGAAAACCGGGTGGAAGGCCGTGGAAATCAGTTTGTAAAAACCGCCCGGGAAGTGGTATCGCGCCCCAATCTCGGCGAAGGTCAGTGCCCCGCAGAGGCTCACCAGCCCCCCGGCGATCCAGGCGGCAAAAAACACCTCCGCCGACCCGGCCGACTGAGCCACAATGGCCGGAGTCCGGAAAATGCCGACCCCGATCACGAGGCTGACCACGATCATGGCGATGTCGAAAGCGGTAAGTTTCGGTTGGATCATGCCCCGGCGCGATTAGCTGTGGCGGGGACGTTTGCCGGTGGGCCGGGCCTTGGCGGACTGCTCCTTCTCGTAGTCCTCCCGCTGCCGCTTCTCGGCGATCAGCGTACGGTAGAGGCCGTTCAGAACATAAATATCGTCGACTTCGTCGATCAGGCGGTGCAGTTGTTCGCGTACTTCGGAAACGTTCATTGCAATGGTTCAGGAATGAAGGATACTTTTTAAAGTTGTTTAAAGGAAGCGTAAAGTGCCTAAAGGCGCTGCTTCGATGGTTACGGCTTTTCGTTAGCTACAAACATCAGGTCGCTCCCCGACCCGCAGAAAGGAAGCGTCTTCCTGATAGTCTGGCCTTCGCGAAGCCCTTTTTCCTCCCGACGCCGTTTGTCATCCCGGCCCCTTTTTGTCATCCCGAGGAACGAGGGATCTTGCGGCTGAATGCTCCATCTGACCGGGCGCCGAAGCATAGGATCCCTCCTGCGTCGGGATGACAAACCGGTTGGATGACAAAGCGGTCGGGATGGTAAAACGGTTCCCCAAATCACCTTTAAGGGCATGTCTGATCAAGGGCAATTACATGGGTAATAGGTCTTTAAGATATTTCTGCCGATAGTCCTCCCGCGTTCCTTTTATCGCCTGCGCTCCATACCGGGCTAACGTCTCGTCACTGACAGGGACTTGAAGGATCGCCATAAGGTTTGTTTTCTCAAAGATAACGATTCCGATAGCGGATTTGTCATTTCCTCAGCCGGCTCAGTGGAAAAAGAAGTATCCCAGGGCGATGCCGGCGACGACGCCCGCAAAGTCGGCGATCAGGCCGGCGACGATGGCGTAGCGCGTCTTCCTGATCCCGACCGACCCGAAATACAGCGCCACGATGTAGAACGTCGTTTCGGCCGCCCCCTGGAAGATACATGACAGCCGGCCGACGAACGAATCGGGGCCGAACTGCTTCATGGCGTCGATCATCAGCGCCCGCGACGCGCTCCCGCTCAGGGGCCGCATCAGAGCCACCGGCAGGGCATCCGTGAAATCGGTATTGACGCCCGTCAGGCCGATGAGGAACTTCATGCCGTCGACGATGTAGGTCAGCGCCCCGGAGGTCCGGAAGGCACTGATGGCCACCAGCATCCCGACCAGATAGGGAATGATCCGGACGGAGGTTTCGAAACCGCCCTTGGCGCCCTCGATGAAGGTGCTGAAAATATCGATTTTCTTCCGAAGCGCCCCCAGCAGAAAGGCGATGATGATGCAGAACAGAATGACGTTGCCGACCACTCTCGACACCTGCTCGATCTGCTCTTTGGGCAGGGAGGACAGGTACCACAGGATGAGCGCCAGAAAAGCCGTGATACCGCCCAGCCAGCCCAGCACCAGCCCGTTGAACAGATTGATGCGCTGTTTGAGGGCCACGATGAACATACTGAACACGGTGGCCACATACGTGCCGATCAGGCAGGGAATGAAAATGTCGGAAGGGTTGGTGGCTCCCAAGATGGCCCGCTGGGCCATGACCCCCAGCGGCACGATGGTCAGGCCGGAAGTGTGCAGCACCAGAAACATGATCTGGGCGTTGGAGGCCGTTTCCTTATCGGGGTTCAGTTCCTGAAGGCTCTGCATGGCCCGCAGCCCGAAGGGCGTCGCGGCATTGTCCAGCCCGAGCATATTGGCCGAGAAGTTCATGATCATCTGGCCGTTGGCGGGGTGGTTTCTGGGTACCTCCGGAAAAAGCTGATTAAAAAACGGACCGATGATGCGGGCCAGAAAGTTGATGGCACCGGCTTTTTCGCCCAGGTTCAGCAAGCCCAGAAAAAAGGTCATGACGCCCGCCAGCGGCAGGGCAATATCCATTACCGCGCTTTTGGATGAGTCGAACAGGCCCTCGATGACGGTCTTGAAGATTTCGGTATCGCCCAGAAATATCAGTTTGAAGAGAGCGATTACAAAAGCAATGATAAAAAAAGCTACCCAGATATAGTTAAGGGCCATGTTACGGACTCGGTTTTCGTAGCAAAGTAGGCCGATTTTTGTTATTTCGCAACGGATTCCCTCCCGGCCGTACGGACGGCGGCCGGGGCACCCGGCGCAATCCCGCACCTTGAACAGAATGAAAATCGGCTTCCTGCTCCTTTTACTCTCCTGCCAGTTGGTGACCGGGCAGACTCGAATCGAGCAGGCCATGATTCGCCAGGGGCTGGTCGACGTTCAGAAAATCGACCCGACCATCCTGGTGGATCTGAAGTACTCGACCGCCGATAACTTCATCGGAAAGGACGTGTATGGGGACCTTACCCATGCCTACCTCCAGCCGATGGCGGCTCAACGGCTCGCCCAGGCCGGCCGGTACCTCCGCCGGCAGAAACCCGGCCTCCGGCTGCTTGTCTATGATGCCGCCCGCCCCCAGACCGCCCAGTGGAACCTCTGGAACGCCCTGCACCTGCCCGAAAAGCAACGCCGGAAATACGTCGCCGACCCACGCATAGGCTCCATCCACAGTTACGGCTGCGCCGTGGACCTGACCCTCGCGACGGCGGACGGCAAACCGCTCGATATGGGTACCCCCTTCGATTTTTTCGGGGATCTGGCCTATCCCGAAAAGGAAGCCTCTCTGCTCAAGACCGGCAAACTGACCCGCCCCCAGGTCGAAAACCGCCGTCTGCTGCGCTCGGTTATGCAGCAGGCCGGCTTCTCCCCCATCAAAACCGAATGGTGGCATTTCAACGCCCTGTCGAGGGAAAAGGCAAAACGGCAATACAAACGGGTGGAGTAATCGCCCAACCCCTAACTTCTCCGCCTTCACTCCCCGGCCCGAATGATTCCCTTTGTATCGTGCCTAAGGAGCCGTTCGAAGAGCTGGACGGTGGCTGCGGCATCGCCGTGAGCGCGGTGGCGGTGGGTGATCGGAATCTGGAGGCTGAGGCAGAGTTTGCCGAGGCTGTAGGAGGGCAGGCCGGGGAAAATCCGGCGGCTCAGCTGAACTGTGCAGAGTTTGTGGCGCTCGAAGGGCCGGCCGATCCAAGCAAATTCCTTCTTGAGAAAACCGTAGTCGAACGGGGCGTTGTGAGCAACAAAAACCGCCCCCTCCGTGACGCGGGCGATGGCCTCGGCCACATCGGCAAAATCCGGGGCCTCCTGCACCATGGCGTCGGTAATGCCCGTCATGCGGCTGATGAACGGAGGAATGGGACAGCCGGGGTTAATCAGTGAGTGGAAACTATCGACCACCTGAAGGCCGTCGTGCCGGAAAACCGCCACATCCGTCAGCCGGGTCGGGCCGCCGATACCGCCCGTCGTTTCTACGTCGACAATGGAAAACATAGGGCGCAAGATAGCACAGTTTCCGAAAGTTTAATAGATCGTTCACGGCCCCTTAACAGTAAGGCAATACCCAATGCCTACCTTTGTTTCAGCAATGGGAAAACGCAGTATCTCCTTCCATTTAAGCGTGTTCTCTCTTCATGTACATTGGGTATAAACAGGCAAAAGCGGGTCCGTTCAGTGGCTCGCTTTTCCTTTTTTCGATAAGATTTCAGGAAACAGGCCCCGGCAAATGGTTGTAAAGAAAAACCTGAATGGACAAGGAAATATGAATAGACGGGAAGCGCTATCTTCCATCGGGCTGTTGACCGGTCTGGCTCCGACCGACCTGGCAAATCCGCACCGCCGGAAGCGGGTCCTGCGGCTGGCGCACCTCACCGACGCCCACATGATGCCGCGCCGGAAAGCCGAGGAGTCGCTGGCGAAGTGTCTGCACCGGCTTCAGTCGATGAAAGACCGGCCGGCTTTCATTCTCAACGGGGGCGACGCCATCATGGATGCCCTTTCCCGGGATAAAAATACCGTAAAGAAGCAGTGGGACGTCTGGAACCGGATTCTCAAAGACGACAACTCGCTGCCGGTCTACCATTGCATCGGCAACCACGACGTCTGGGGGTATGACGGCGGCAGGGAAGACCCGCTTTACGGCAAAGCCTGGGCTACCGAGCAACTGGGCCTCAGCAACCGGTATTACAGTTTCGACCACAGCGGCTGGCATTTCGTGGTGCTGGACAGCACCCAGCCCAACGCGGAAGGCGGCTGGTATACGGCCCGGCTCGACGACGAGCAGCGCGACTGGCTGGAAAAAGACCTCCGGAAAACCGATGAGAAAAAGCCGGTGCTGATCCTGTCGCACATCCCGATCCTGTCGGCCTCGGTCTTCTACGACGACGAGGTGCAGAAAAACGGAAAATGGGAGATACCGGGCGGGTGGCTGCATACCGACGCGTCGGACCTGATCAGACTGTTCCATAAAAACCGGAACGTGAAAGTCTGCCTGAGCGGTCACATGCATCTGCTCGACCGCGTCGACTACAACGGCGTGACGTACCTCTGCGACGGGGCCGTCAGCGGCAACTGGTGGGACAGCGACGTCTACCACGAAACCCGGGCCGGCTACGCCCTCATCGACCTCTTCAGCGACGGCTCCGTGGAACGCACCTACGTGATGTACTGACCGGGCCGGCCGTCATTTTTTCCTGTAGAAATTATAAACGATCGACGCCTGGAAGGTCCGGTTGTAGTATTTCACGGTGGGCGTACCGGAAATGTCGTTCAGGCCGTGGATGTAGCGCAGGTGCAGGCTGAACTTTTCGGCTAAATCCAGAAAATCGTAATGCACCCCGACCACGATGCCGAGGTCGTTCTTTTTGGCCGGGCCGTTGGTGCGGGTCGTGTTGAGCGCGTAGCTGAACTCAGGTCCGGCCTGGAACGTCAGCCCTTCCGTCGGGATATAACCGACCAGCAGCGGCAGACTCAGGTAATTGTAGTTGTTGCGGGTCACGCGGCCGGTCGTATATTCCTTGAATGAGCCGCCCTTCACCGAATACAGCGCTTCGGGCTGCAGCACGATCCGGTTGAGCCGGAGCCGGTACATCGCTCCGAGGTGAAAATCGTTCTTGAACCGGGAGTAAAACCGGGTCGGGCCGTCCTGAGCCGTTTTGGCGGAGTTGACCCCGGCCTTGACGCCGAAATGCCCCCCAACCTGGGCAAATGAAGAAAACGATGCGAGTAAAAACGCGGATAGAATGAAAATTCTGAATGTCGACATACCGAATGAAGAAGGAACCGGCCGGTCCGGCATTCAATAACGAACCGACAGACAAATAACGGGAGAATTCCCTTTATCTGCTATCGGTCGCCAAAAACTTCATCGTGGAAGGACTACTTCGTCAGGAAGCTCAGAATGGCCAGAATGGAGCCGACAATCCCCAGGAACTGAAGCAGCCCGACGAGGGACACCGTTTTACTCAGGTCGCTTTTGGCACTGGCTACTTCCCTGAGCAGGTCCTCCCGAACGTTGAACAGCTCATCGCGGGTCGCCAGATGGCGGATGTTTCGTTCGACGTTTCGCTCCACCCCGTTCAATTCAGCCGCGGGTCGACGGGGTAGTGGGACAGGACACGGTACTGACCGCCCATTCGGCGCAGGACGCCCCGCCAGAACTGGTCGGAGGGCGTATCGAAGATGAAACCCGCGTCGGTATGGCTGACGATCCAGGCATTCTGGGCCATTTCGTCGGCCAGCTGCCCGCCCGACCAGCCGGAATACCCGACAAAAAACCGGATGTCGTTCTCCTTCACGGTGCCGGTGTTGATCAGTTGCCGGAGCTGATCGAAATTCCCGCTCCAGTACAGCCCGTCGGCCACCCGGATCGAGTCCTCGAGCGCGTCGCCCAGGCGGTGAATGTAGTGCAGCGTGTTCTGCTGCACCGGCCCGCCGACATACAGCGGGTAATCATGGTACAGCTCGTCGGTGAGAACATCGTTCAGCCGAACCTGGGCGATCTGGTTCAGGACCAGGCCGAAGGTGCCGTCTTCATTGTGTTCGCACACCAGGATGACACTCCGCTCAAAATTAGGATCGCCCAGAAACGGCTCGGCAATCAACAGACTTCCGTTCGTAACAGCTTGTGCGCCCATATATCTGCGATTCAGGTTGAAAAATCATTCCATTGCTCTATTTACGAAAGATTGGGTATCTTACTAACGCTCCCACCCCGACAATTTTCGTAACACAATCTTAATACCAAAATAAGTAACCTAAATTATTCGAAAAAGAACTTTGGATGCGGCTGTAGCCGTGGTCAAAACACCAGATAATGAGTATGCGGTCTGCCTTTTCGACTAACTATCATAGCCACAGCCATTTCTGCGACGGTGTCGGCACCCCGGAGGAACAGGTGCAGGGCGCTTTGCAGGCCGGGCTGCGGGCCTTCGGCTTTTCTTCCCACTGCCCCATGCCGTTCGACAACCGCTGGAGCATGAAGGCCGGCCGGCTGGACGATTACCTGCGGGAAACCGCGTCCCTGAAGGAAAAGTATGCCGGCAGCATCGAACTGTACACGGGGCTGGAAGTCGATTATATCCCGAACCGCGTCGGCCCTTCCACCTACCGCGACCGGCTGGACTATACCGTCGGGTCGGTTCATTACGTCGGCCTCGACGACGGCCGGCGGCCCTGGGAAATCGACGGCAGCCAGACGGTTTTCATGGACGGCCTGACCGAAGTCCATCAGGGTGATATTGAGACCGTTATCCGGCTATATTACGGATTGATCCGCGAAATGGTTGCGCATGATCCGCCGGACATCGTCGGCCACCTGGACAAGATCAAGATCCAGAACGCGGGCCATGCCCTGTTCGATCCCTCGGCCGACTGGTACCGGTCGGAAGTGATCGCTACGCTGGACGCCGTCGCGTCGGCGGGCTGCATGGTGGAGGTCAATACCCGGGGGCTGTACAAGAAAGCACTGACGACCTACCCCGGCCCCGAGTGGCTGCCGACGATGCGGGAACGCAACATTCCGGTCGTGCTGAATTCCGACAGCCACCACCCGTCCGAAATCAGCGCCGGTTTCAGGCAGGCGGGTGCCTTCCTGCGCGAAGCCGGCTACAACACCGTCCGGGTGCTGCTCGACGGCCATTGGCAGGACAGCCCGATCGACCTTCCCTGAGGGAATCCAACCAAAAACCGCATCCGGATTTTCATTTTTATTCTGAACGGGCATCTCATGAGCCAACCCGCTTTCCTAAAAAACCAGACGGTTTTCGTGCTTTTTGGAGCCACGGCGGCTTTCTGCACCTATGCCTGCATGTATGCCTTCCGAAAGGGCATCACGGCCGTCACCTTCGAAGGGATGAGTTACGCCGGTGTCAGCTATAAAATCTGGCTGATCACGGCCCAGGTCTTCGGCTATGCTCTCTCCAAGCGGATCGGCGTCAAGGTGGTGTCGGAGATGAAACCGGGCCGGCGGGCGCTGTATGTGCTGGGTTTTATCGGAATCGCCGAGCTGGCTCTCCTGGGCTTCGCCTTGATTCCGCCCCCCTACAATATCGTTTTCCTGTTTCTGAACGGCCTGCCGCTCGGGATGGTCTACGGCACCATGCTGGGATTTCTGGAAGGCCGCCGGCAGACCGACGGGCTGATTGCGGGCCTGACGGCCTCCTTCATCTTCGCGTCCGGCTTCGTCAAGACCGTGGCGCTGACGATCCGGCAGTCCTGGGGTATTTCGGAGTTCTGGCTGCCGTTCGTGACCGGGCTGCTGTTCGTGGTGCCGTTGCTGATTGCGGTCCGGATGATGACGCTCCTGCCTCCGCCCACGGCCGAAGACCGCGCCCAGCGCACGGAACGCACCCCGATGAACCAGGCCGAACGGCGGCAGTTTCTTCAGACGTTTTCCTTCGGCCTGACGGTGCTGATCGTCTCCTACGTGCTGCTGTCGGCCTTCCGGGATTTCCGCGACAATTTCGCTCCCGAAATTCTTTCCTCCGTCGGCATCAGCGACCCCTCGGTTTTTACGCAGACGGAAACGACCGTGGCGGTGGGCATTCTGCTGCTGATGGGGGGTCTTCAACTGGTGAAGGATAATTTCAGGGCGTTCCGGCTCATCAACGGAGTGATGCTGCTGTCGGCGGTGCTGATCGGCGTCAGCACCTGGCTGTTCCGGCAGGGGGTGGTTTCTCCCGGCATCTGGTTCACGCTGGTCGGTATGGGGTTGTACGGGGCTTATGTGCCCTGCAACGGCCTGTATTTCGAGCGGCTGGTAGCTTCCTTCCGGTATGTCAGCACCGTCGGGTTCATCGTGACGCTGGCCGATTATTACGGCTATATGGGCAGCGTGGCGGTTCTGCTTTACAAGAACTTCGGCCAGCCGAACATCAGTTTCCTGGACTTTTTCGTGTATTCGGCCTATTTCATTGCCGTCGTCTACGGGCTGCTGGTGGTGCTTTCCTTCGGCTATTTCCGGCGACGGTATGAAAACCTGACGACCCGGGCGGTTTCCGAAAAGATCGACTCCCGTTAATTACACGGGCTCCGGTCGGCCGACGAAACGCAGGCCCCCGGCCGCGTTTTCAAGGGCGACCGGGTAAAACAGATACCAGAGAAAGACGTGCAGCAGCGCGTCCGGCTCCTCCACTCCGGTCCGGATTCGGACCACGCAGCGTCCCTGGTCGGCTTCCAGCCCATAGGCCAGTACGGTCCGGCCCTGCTCGCGCAGATCCCATTCGGCCATGGGGTTATTCCAGATGACGAGTTCATATACCTTCTGCCGGAAGGTAACCTCCAGCGTGTTGGCATACCAGCGCGTCGGGCGGGCCAGGAGAACCGGAGCGCCGTCCGCTTCCCGCAGTTCGACGGCGGTCGACCAGAAACCGATCTGCTTCAGATGATAAGTCTGCCCGCCGATCCGGGCTTCGGCCTGCTGACCGAACGAATCCAGCCGGATGTCGAGCCGACCGAGGGGCTGGTTTCCATCGAGGATCGTGAAGGCGCCGTCGCCGGTTTGCCGCCACTGTTTCGTTGAATTCATTGCCTTGTGAATGGATGGTTAGCACTGCCAGTCTTCCGAACCGGCCAACAAAGAATATGTAAATTCCGGAAGTAATCCCATAGGTAAAAATTGATTTAACAATAAATTAAAACCCGGGCCTCCGCCGGATGCCTGCCCGGCATGGGTCGGGACAAACCGCCCTTTCAGAAGGTCCGGATGGCGGATACGTCGGCTGAAAAAGTAGGCTCGCTACTCCCCGTTTTTCAGCCGCCCGCAGGA
The DNA here is from genome assembly GCF_003703975.1 of Larkinella soli. GTDB lineage: Bacteria > Bacteroidota > Bacteroidia > Cytophagales > Spirosomataceae > Larkinella > Larkinella soli. The sequence goes on from NZ_ML112622.1 coordinate 123,043, forward strand.
ACTGTGTGACATCCTGCTGAGGCTGTAGGCGGCATCCGCACTCTTTTAAACGACGAAACCCCTCCCGGACCGGGAGGGGTTTCGTCGTTCCTGAAACCGTATGGGGCTACTCTACGACGCTCAGCTTCACCATATTGGTCTTCCGGAATTCCAGAAGCGGCAGGCTGAGGGTATTGATGAAAATGTCGCCCGGTTCGAGGGCGCCGTGTTTCACCAGCAGATTCTTGATTTCCTCCACGGTCTGCTCCACGTTGTTGGCCGGATTCGACTGATAGGGCATCACCTGAACGCCCCAGTACAGGGCAAGCGTATTCATCAGGGCCCGGTCGGGCGTAAAGACGAACAGGCCGGCTTTCGGACGATGGTGCGACAGACGAACCGCCGTGTAGCCGGAGGTGGTAATTCCGATAATGGCTTTGGCTTTCGTGTCCCGGGCCAGGCGGCAGGCGCTCATCACTACATTGTCGTTCAGGACGTTGTCGGTGGGGTGCTCATTCACGTAGGCATGGTAGCGGAAGTAGATCTTGTCGGACTGCTCCTCCACCTTCTGAATCGTGCGGGCCATGTGTTCGACGGCCAGTATCGGGTATTTCCCGGAAGCCGTTTCGGCGCTCAGCATCACCGCATCGGCTCCGTCGAGTACGGAATTGGCGATGTCGTTCACCTCGGCGCGGGTCGGCCGCGGGGCGTCGATCATGCTTTCCAGCATCTGGGTCGCTACGATGACGGGTTTAGCCGCCCGGTTGGATTTCTCGACGATCAGCTTCTGAATCATCGGGACATCTTCGGCCGGCAGTTCGACTCCGAGGTCACCGCGAGCCACCATGACGCCGTCGGTGGCTTCGATGATTTCGTCGATGTTCGCAATGGCCTCCGGCTTTTCCAGCTTGGCCACCACGCGGGCAATTTTTCCTTTGGACCGGATGTAATCCTTCACCTCCTGAATCTCCTGCGCCTGCCGAACGAATGACAGGGCGATCCATTCGACGTCATGCTCCAGACCGAATTCCAGGTCGGCAAAATCCTTCTCGGTCACGGACGGCATGGATACCTTCGTGTTCGGGAGGTTCACCCCTTTCTTGGATTTCAGCAGACCGCCGTACACTACTTCCGTGACGATGTCCGTGCCGTCGATGCCGATGACTTTCACTTCGAGCTTCCCGTCGTCGAGCAGGATGCGCTCGCCCGTTCGGACGTCCCGGTACATCCCTTTATAGGGCGTACTTACCCGCTCGGCCGTACCGACCACATCTTCGTTGGTGAAAACCAGTTTATTACCGGGCAGAATCATCACGCCCTCGTCCTTTTCAACCTTACCGATCCGAATTTTCGGACCCTGAAGGTCCTGAAGAATGGCAAGCGTGAGACCATATTCCTCGTTGATTTCCCGGATGCGAAGGATGCGCTGCAGGTGTTCTTCATGGGTACCGTGCGAGAAATTGAGCCGGAACACGTTCACACCGGCGCGGGCCAGGGCCAGCAGTTGCTCTTTGCTTTCGGACGCCGGGCCGACCGTGGCAACAATCTTGGTTTTCTTCAATAACATAGAACTTGGTAGAAGTCTGTAGACCAAACGGGTGCAAAATAAGCAAGCCTTTCCGACATATCAGCAAATTTTTCCCAAAGGTTGTCGGCGGCCCGGCAAAAATCGGCCCCGGACCGGGCCGATTGCCCCTATTCGGCCGCCAGTTGCAGGTAGACCCCGTTGGTCCAGCCGAAGCCGTCCTGGTTGGGATACTCCCCTCCGCCCGCCAGGGCTTCGGCCTCGATGACGTTGTATTTCTCCATCATCTTCCCGGTGGCATGGTAGACCCGGTCGTTCAGGTCGAGCCACCGTTTGCGTCCCAGATGGGCGGTTTCCGTATATCCGTAGTTCATCAGGCCCCGGTAAACGATCCACTGGAGGGGTGCCCAGCCGTTAGGCGAGTCCCACTGCTGGCCGGAGTCGGTCAGGGTGGTCACCCAGCCGCCGGGTTTGAGAAACTCGTCCTTCAGCCGCTCATGAACGCCGGCGGCCTGTTCGGGCGTCGCCAGTTTAAAAAAAAGCGGAAAGGCACCGGCCAGCGTCAGAGCACTGGTCGGGCGCTGGGTAATCAGGTCGAAATCCATGAAATAGCCCCGGTCCTGACTCCAGAATACGTCGAGGATGGCCTCCTTCCGGCGCTCGGCCCGCTGCTCGAACGCCCAGGCGTCATCGGCGGACCCATACCGGGCGTAACCGTCGCGCAGGGCGGTTTCCAGGTTATACAGGAGGCAGTTGAGATCCACCGGCAGAATGTCCGCCGTCCGGATGGTGGCCAGGGTCCGGCCGTCGCCGAACCAGCGGCTGCTGAAATCCCAGCCGGACTCACAGGCCGCCCGGATGTGGGTATACAGGATCTCGGGATCGATGCCCAGGTCGTTCGTCTCTTCCGTCAGTTCGATTTCGGCCCGGTACGACTCCGGACGGGGGGCCGGTTTGCAGTCCCAGTAGCGGTTGAGCAGATGGCCCGACGGCAGGAGTGCCACCCGCTGATTAACCGGACGGTCGGGGTTGATCCTATCGCTGCCCCGCATCCAGAAATCGTATTCCTGCCGCAGCTGCGGCAGATACCGCAGCAGCACGTCCGGCCCTTCCAGCCCGGCCAGGAGCTGAACCATGGAGGCAAAAAACGGCGGCTGCGACCGGCTCAGAAAATAGGTCCGGTTGCCGTTCGGAATAAAGCCGTAGGTGTCGATGAGATACGAAAAATTCTCCAGCATGTTCCGGATCAGGTCCAGCTGCCACGACTTCTTCAGGCCGAGCATGGTAAAGTAGCTGTCCCAATAGAATATCTCACGGAAACGGCCGCCGGGTACCACATACGGGAATGGCAGCGGCAGGCGGGAACTTCCCTCCACGGGCTGATCGTCGGCCTTGCGGGTCAGCCGGGGCCAGAGTTTTTCGATGTGTTCACGGGTCGGCACCGTCCGGTCGCTGACGTAATCGGCCGCGGGATTGTCAGGAAGGATGAAGTGCTGCCCGACAAAGCGGCCCAGTGAAAAATCGGGCCGGTCCTTCTGTCCCTCGTACAGGGCCAGGATGGCGGCCGGCGGCATCATCGGTACACAATCGACAAAAGTTTTCGAATCGGGGAATACGCGTCTTAGCTGCACGTCACGGAAAAGAATGCCGAAAAGCTCGTCCGGAGGGGTGGTCATCATCGGGAAAATCTATTTTTTATTGGGAATGTACTTTTTTATTATGTTTGCCAAACAAATATACAATTTCCCTGTGATGTCAAACTGGAGAATCAAACTTTCCCTTTTATTAAACTACTTTGTGTTCGCCATTCTGCTCAACAGCGTCGGCACCGTCATCCTCCAGGTCCAGAACAACTACGGCGTTTCGGCCTCGGAAGCGAGCGTTCTGGAGGCCTTCAAGGACCTCAGCATCGCCGTGGCCTCGTTCCTGATCGCTTCGTCGGTCACCCGGATCGGTTACCGGCGGTCGATGGCGCTGGCGCTGGCCTTCGTCGCGGCCGCCTGCCTGCTGATGCCGCAGGTTCCCGGCTTTCTGATGACCAGGCTCCTGTTTGCCGCTACCGGGGTCGGGTTTGCCCTGATCAAGGTCTCGGTGTATGCCACCATCGGCCTGATCACCGACGATTCCCGCGAGCACGTCAGCTTCATGAACTTCCTCGAATCGTTTTTCATGATCGGCGTCCTGACCGGTTATTTCATTTTCAGTGCGTTCGTCGACGACCGTCATCCCGGCTCCACCGACTGGCTCGACGTGTACTACCTCCTGGCCGGTATTGCCCTGACGGCCCTCCTGCTGCTCCTCAGCACACCCATCGACGAGTCAAAGGTAAAACCATCGTCCGGCAAAAGTCTCCCGGAAGAAATGGCCGAAATGATAAAACTGGCCGTTCGCCCGGTGGTTCTGGTGTTCATTCTCAGTGCCTTTACCTATGTCCTGATCGAGCAGGGCATCATGAGCTGGCTGCCGACCTACAACAGCCGGATTCTTCATCTACCGACCACGCTGAGCATTCAGATGACGAGCATCCTGGCGGCTTCGACGGCGGCAGGGCGGTTTCTGGCCGGGCTGGCCCTGCGCCGGTTTGCCTGGTTCGGTATCCTGGCGGCCTGTCTGCTGTCGGCCGCGGCCCTGGTGCTGCTGGCCCTGCCGCTGGCGTCCGCCGTCCCGGCCACCCCGGCCACGGGCTGGGCCGACGCCCCTCCGGCCGCGTTCGTATTCCCCCTGATCGGCCTGTTCATCGCACCGATCTATCCGGCCATCAACTCCGTGATCCTGAGCACCTTGCCGGCCAGACAGCACGGCCCCATGTCGGGTCTGATCGTGGTTTTTTCGGCCCTGGGAGGCACCACCGGATCGATCATCACCGGAACGGTCTTTGAAGCCTACGGCGGGCAGACGGCTTTCTATTTCTCCCTCCTGCCCATCACCCTTCTGCTGCTGGCCCTCTTCGGGTTCAACCGGATGCAGAAAGGCGGCCGGAAACCGCAGCCGACCGGGGTTATATCCGAACCTTAAGCCGCCTATTTGACGCTGACGACCTGGCTAACCGTCGAAACGCCATTTTCATTGAAGGCTTCGACGGCAAACGAATACGGGACGCCCACGTTCAGCGCCCGGAGTTCAAGCCGGTTCGGCTGGTCGTTCCAGACCTGATAGGCCTGATACAGCTTGTCGGGCGCGATGCCCCAGAGTATGTTGTAGCCGACCGCGCCCGGCACTTTCTCCCAGCTGATATCGGCATTCCGCTGGTCTTTCTGCCGCACGGCCTTCAGCCCGGCCGGGGAAGCGGGCGCTTTGCCCAGCCCGTTGCCAAACACCCGAAAACCGTTGACGGCGACGTAGGGGCCGGCGGTATACACGTGTTCGTAGCGGATGTACCGCGCCCGCACCGGAGCCGGCAGTTCGACGTAGGCGCAGGCCCGGTCGCGTTTGGGTTCCTGCGTCAGGTCGGCGATGCGGTCCCACTTTTTCCCGTCGCGGGAGGCAAAGAGCCGGAACTGGGTGTAGACCGTCGAATCGCTGTCGAAGACGTTGTTTTTATAATCGACGTAGTTGACCTGAACCGCCCGGACGTCGTGGTCGGCGCCGAGGTCGGTCGTGAGGGTTTCGCCGGGGCGGTTGCGGGTCGGCACCCAGAAGGTACGCGGGTTTTCATCGACGGTCAGTTCGGCCCGCAGGGTGTCGAGGGTCGAGGAGGCCGTGACCGGTTTTTTGTAGTTCAGCAGCATCCAGCCCGTAAACAGCTCGTTGCTGTTCTGCCATTTTCCGGTCGGCAGGCGGTGCGGAAAGTCGCCGAACCGGGTGTTGGCATACATCTGGTCGTCTTTGTCGAAACCGGCGGGGTGCATCACGATCCGGCGCTCCATGCCCCAGACGATGCCCAGCCAGGTGGTGCCGGTATTCCAGTAGTTGCCGAAATGGTCCTGGAAGGTATTTCCGTGGCCGGTGCCGGTGGCATACCCGCCCGGGCGGTAGGCCACCGGGTTGTAGGGGGCATATTCGAAGGGCCCGAGGGGGTGTTTCCCGACATACGTACCGTTGGCGTAGACGTTGTATTCGGTGCCGGGAGCGCCATACTGGAGGTAATACTTCCCGTTGTGCTTGGTCATCCAGGCGCCCTCCACAAACGGTTTGATGGGGTCGGAGTGGTTCGGACCGAACCGTTCCCAGCCATGCTGCCAGGGGTCGAGCCAGAACATGGGCTGATAGGCTTTGGAGGGTTCCGGGTTGGCGTAGGTCAGACGGCGGCCGTGGTCGAGTTCGGCGCCGAACACCGGGTAAACGTTCGAGGAACCCCAGTACATATACCATTTGTCGGTATCGGGATCGTGGAACAGGGCGGGGTCCCAGGGGCCGATGTCCTTCGGAAGCCGGGGCAGCCAGCGGTTGTAGAACTTCAGTTTGCCCTGCCCCGGCTCGGTCGAGTAGAAAATGGGCCGCTGCTCGAAGGTCGACTGGAACAGAAAGAGCGTATCCCGCACCGACAGGGCGGCCGGCGCACACATATCCTCCATGGGCCACTTGTCGGGCACGACATACTGCCAGCCGACGAGGTCTTTCGACTTCCACCAGCCGCCCGAGATGGTGACGAACAGAAAGTATTCTCCCTTGTGGGCGATGATGACCGGGTCGGCCCCGGACCGGTAGGAGATTCTTTCGTTCAACTGCTCGAAATTGTACCGATAGCTGATGTCCATCGGGTTACAGTACGTGCGTTGCTGGGCCACGGCCCCGGCGGCACAGATCCACAGCAGTCCAAGGCACAGAGCCCGTTTTCCAAACGCGATTTTCATGAGATGATTTCCTTCCGCAAATTCGATTGAACCCGCAAGCTAATGGTTTTTACAGGTTCAGGGCAAGTCGGGTCTGAACGGCTTCGCCGGCCCGACTACTTACCAATCGGGTAGCTGTCAGGCTTTTGCAACTCTCGCAAATCTGGCGTATCTATACCGAATTATTTATTTAAAAAAACGGAAGACCGGCATCCGCGCACTTCCCCAACCCTTACATTTGTTCCTTCCTAAATGAGCCTCAGAGCATGAAGAGTAACCTACTGAAATCCCTTCAGAAAAAAAAGAAACAAATTTTAGAACTCTGGATACAGAATCAGCTGACGGACCCCAACCTGCGGGAGGACCTGATGAGCAATACCGAACTCCGCGTGCAGTCGGACGAGTTGGTGGACGTTTTTCTGAAAAATCTGAACGACACCAACCTGACGGAACCGGATTCGCCTGATTTTGAGCCGGTCTTCGAAATTCTGGCCGGCATTTCCATCTCCCGGGCGCGGCAGGGCTTTTCTCCGCGCGAAACCGGCATTTTCGTATTCAGCCTGAAAGAGGCCCTGCTGGAAATTCTGCGGCAGGAGCTTCCGGACGACCCGCTCCAGCTCTATAATGAGAGCATGAAAATCAGCCGGCTGATCGACAGTTTCGGCATCAATACCTTCGAAACGTTTATCAAAGGCCGTGAGGAAGTTATCCTGCGGCAAACCGACGAAATCGCCGAAATCTCCACCCCCGTGATCCGGGTCTGGGACGGCATTCTGGCCCTGCCGATCATCGGAACCCTCGACAGCTCGCGGACGCAGGTGGTGATGGAAAACCTCCTGCAGGAGATCGTCGAAACCGCCAGCGGCATTGCCATCCTGGACATTTCGGGCGTCCCGGCGGTGGACTCCCTCGTGGCCCAGCACCTGATCAAAACCGTCAGCGCCACCCGGCTGATGGGGGCCGAATGCATCATCAGCGGCATCCGGCCGGAAATTGCCCAGACGGTGGTTCACCTCGGCATCGATCTTTCCGGCATCGTTACCAAGGCAACCCTGGCCAGTGCGCTCAAATACGCCTTTTCGCTCCAGCAAATGGAGGTGAAGCGCATTCGTCAGGAAAGAAAGTACATCGACTAAACCCTTTTATGGAGAAAATCCCTATCCTCCGAATGGGGCCGTTTTTGCTGGTCACCATTCAGATCGATCTTTATGACCGGCTGGCGCTGAATCTGGAAGCCGACCTGGTGCAAATGGTAAACAAAACCGGCGCCCGGGGAGTTTTAATCGATATCTCAGCCGTTTCCATCGTCGATTCCTTTATGGGCCGGATCATCGGAAACATCGCCAGTATGTCCAAAATCCTCGATGCCGAAACCGTTGTTGTGGGTATGCAGCCGGCGGTCGCCATCACCCTGATCGAGTTAGGACTCCCCCTCAAAGGTGTACATACGGCCCTGAACGTCGAAAAAGGAATGGAATTGCTGAAGTCGAAAATTGGTCCCGAAGAGGAATCCGACGACGATGGTGACGCTGACTAAGGACCGAATGATGATCCTGAAAGACCAGGACGTGGTTCCCTTCCGGAACCGGGTGAAGGAGTATGCCGTCCGGATCGGAATGGGGCTGGTCAACCAGACCAAACTGATCACGGCCGCCAGCGAACTGGTCCGGAACATGCTTCGGTATGCCCAGCAGGGTGAAGTTTTCATTGAAGTGGTCACGCAAGGGCGGGAAAACGGCGTGCGGCTCACTTTCGTGGACAAAGGCCCGGGCATTCCGGACATCGAACTGGCCATGAAAGACGGATATTCCACCCACCGGAGCATGGGGCTGGGCCTGCCCGGCACCAAACGACTGGTCAACGAATTCGAAATCCGGAGCAAGGTGGGCGAAGGAACCGTCATTACAATTTTAAAGTGGAAGAATGGTTAACCCTTACCACGTCGCCTTCAACGCCACCGATCGAAGTTACCTTGCGATTCTGAAAAGGGAGATTCATCTTCTGGTGGGTCAGTTGAAGTTCAGTACGAAGAGAGCGGGCGAGATCGATATCATTGTGGCTGAAATGGGGTCCAACCTGGTAAAACACGCCGGCGGGGGCGAAATTCTCGTCCGGATTCTGAAAGAGCCTGAACCGGAAGGAATCGAGCTGATCAGCATCGACAACGGCCCCGGCATGGCCGACCCCGGCCGCATGATGACCGACGGCGTCTCCACCAGCCAAACCCTGGGCCACGGCCTAGGCGCCATCAAACGCCTTTCGGACGTATTTAATCTGTATTCGACGCCGGAATGGGGCACCGTCCTGCTGGCCAGAATCTTTAAGAAACCTCCGGCCAGGGGGGCGTTGAATCCGCGGGCGGAAGTCCGGTCGGTCATCGTGCCGAAACCGGGCGAAACCGTCAGTGGCGACGGCTTTTCCAGCCAGTTGTCGACCGAAACCCTGCGGCTCTTTCTGGGCGACGGGCTGGGGCACGGACCTGAGGCCGGGGAAGCCGTTCGGCAAGCCGCGGTATCGTTTCAGGAAAGCCGCGAAACCCAGCCCGTCGAGATCATCCGGCAGATGCACCGCGCCGTTCGAAAAACGCGGGGACTGGTCGGGACGGTCGCGGCCTTTGATTTCAGCACCCGCAAATGCCGCCTGTGCGGAGTGGGTAATATCACGACCCGGTTTCATCTGGGTCCCCATTCCAGAAATTACCTGTCCTACAACGGCATTATCGGACTCAACGTACCCGGTACGATGAACGATCAGGAATTGACGTTTGAAAGCGGCCATGTGATGATCATGTGCTCCGACGGCATCAAATCCCGATGGGATATATCCAGATATCCATCCATATTAAAATACGATCTGTCCGTTCTGGCGGCCGCCCTGTATAAGGATTATGCGCGTCGAACCGACGATACTTCCGTGGTGATTGCCCGATTTTCCTGAGCCATGCACGAAATTGCCAAAGTCGCCTTAGAAAATGAGATGGACCTGATTCTGGCGCATAAACGCGCCATGAAACTGGGCGAACTGGCAGGGCTGTCTCTGGCTTCACAGACCATATTTGCCACGGCCGTTTCGGAAGTTGCCCGGAATGCCATCGATTTCGGCGTCGACGCCTGGCTGACGCTCGGCATCACCTCCGGCAGCGAAGCCGACCGAAGCATGGTGGCCTGCATCAACGACCGCCGGCCGACCGTCTCCGACAAGGAAACCGAGGGCCTCAACAACGCCCGCCGGCTGGTCGACGAATTTTATTTTCAGGAATCGCCGAAGGGTTTTGAAATCAGCCTCCTCGTTCGGTTTCCGGCCAGCTACCGCGTCAGCGAAGCCCGGATCGAGGCCTGGAAGCGGCAGTTCATCGCCCAGACGGCCGTTTCTCCCTACGAAGAACTGCGCGGCAAAAACCGCCTGCTCCAGGAACTGGCCGAACGGCTCCGGGCCAGCGAAAAACAGTACCAGCTTCTGACGAATTCGCTGCCGCTGATGATTTTTTCGGTGACGAACGACGGTCAGGTACTATACGCCAACGACTGGATGGTGCAGTTCACCGGATGCCCGATCGACGAACTCAATTCGACCGAGTGGCGAACGGTCATCCACCCCGACGATCTGGAAGCCGGCTGGAAAAACTGGCGCCAGGCGACGGCCGACGGTAAACCGTTTCAGAGTGAGGTCCGGGTTCGGCAGGCGGCTACCGGAGCCTACGTCTGGCACCTGGTGTCCACCTCTCCGCTGCGGAACGAACAGAATGAGATCCAGTACTGGTCCGGGTTCATGGCCGACATTCAGGCTCAGAAAACGGTGGATCAGACCCTGCGGGCCAACGAGGAACTGCAGGAAACCAAGATGCAGCTCGAACAGTACCAGAACGAACTGAAGATGAACATCGGGGAGCTGAACCGCAGCAACCAGGAGCTGGCCGAGTTTGCGTACGTGGCCTCGCACGACCTTCAGGAACCTCTGCGCAAGATTCAGTCGTTCGGGACGCTGCTCCTCGAAAACTTTGCCCCCGAACTCAGCCCGACGGCGCAGGACATGATCCACCGGATGCATACGGCCGCCGAGCGGATGCATGGGCTGATCAAGGACCTGCTCTCCTACTCCCGGCTGAACACCTACCGGCAGCCGTTCCGGCCCGTCGACCTGAATGTGCTCGTGAAGGAAGTTCTGGGAGATCTGGAGATTACGGTTCGGGAAAAAGGCGCGAAAATCCTGACCGAGCCGCTGCCCGTCGTGAAAGGCAATGCGCTGCAGCTGAGGCAGATGTTTCAGAACCTGCTGTCCAACGCCCTGAAATTTACGACGGCGGATCGGGCCCCCGTCATCAGTGTTCAGACCGCAGAGATGGCCGCCGGCGACGTTCCGGTTTTCCTGCGGCATCCCGAACCGCACTATCTGGCCATCCGGGTGGCGGATAACGGCATCGGCTTCGACGAAAAGTACCACGACCGGATTTTTCAGCTTTTCCAGCGTCTACACGGCAAAGACCAGTATTCCGGCACCGGCATCGGGCTGACCATCTGCAAGAAAGTGGCCGAAATGCACGGAGGGACCATCGGCGCCCAGGCGCAGCCGGGACAGGGAGCTACCTTCACCATCTATCTCCCCAACAGCTCCATCGTAGAATCGGTCCTCCGTACGAAACCGGGGGCTTAGGACCCGACGTCCGGCAGACGGAAGGCTATTCCGCTCAATACCGCTCCAGGGTCTTCCGGAGCGACTCTTTCAGTTCCTGCGCCAGGCTCTCCGGCTCCAGCACCCGGACGTGCTCGCCATAACTTCGGAGGTGCATGAGCAGGTCACGGTTGGGGGCCAGCCGGAGCCGCACCACACACTCGCTTTCATCGTCGCGCAGGACTTCCTGGGTCTGGTGAATCGGCTTGGCCCGGACATACCGTCCGAACAGGGGTGAAAACGAAAGAACAATGGCCTCCACCGGGCCGCTGCTGTCGGTGATGCCGTAGATATGTTCGAAGAGTTCGGAAACGTAGGCCAGGACGGCGGGCGGCACCTCGCAGGGTTCGTCGAGCGTCTCCAGGTCGCTCATTCGGTCGAGGGCGTAGGTTTTCTCCCGCCCGGCCGAAGCGTCGTAGCCGATGACGTACCAGCTGTCGGCTACCTCCCGCAGTAAAATCGGGTGCAGCGTCCGCAGGCCGGAGGCCGACCCGGGATCTTCATGTTTGCGGTATTGAAAGTGCACCTGCCGGTTCTGGTTGATGGCCCGGATCAGAACCGGAACATACTGGCGGTTCCCGCCCAGGATCTTCTCCTCCACGTATACCACCCGACGGGCCGGACCCGTCTCCCCGCCCGGTTCGGTTTTGACTTCCCGGATGATGTCCAGACTCTGCCGGACCTTCTGCAGGGCGTTGGTGAGTTCGCCGGCCACCGAGTCGCCCTGCGTGGCCGCCAGCACCTCCCGGGCATAATCCAGCGCTTCCATGTCGTCGGGCGTCAGCATGAGCCGGAGTAGCCGGAACTGCGGGTCGGTGTAGTAGTAGCCGTTGCTGCGCTTACAGTAGGCGATGGGCGCATCGTGATCTTCGCGCAGCCGCTGAATGTCTTTTTCCAGCGACGACATGGACCGGATGCCGCAGCGGTCGCGGCAAAGCTCGAACAGCGCCTGTTTGGAATACCGGCGCGGATAGCGGCTGATGATTTCGTCGATCAGGCGGTAACGCTGGAAGGCGGATCGGGTCAGGGGCATGGTTCAGCCGATTAAGGGGAGGGGCAACGAATACCGGGTAAAAATCCGAAGATTTTTTTCACAAAAAAAGAAGAACGTAAAAAGATTACGTTCCGGGGGTGACACCTTTGTAATGAACAATAAGCAACACGATCGATGAACGTCCTCTGCAACGGACAGTAAACAACAAAACTCATGAACGTCCAGCTTTCAATTCCACACCAGACCGCCCGCTTCTCCGGTTCCCACCTGATGCGCTGGCAGGAGCCGCTGTCGACGCAACTGCGTTATCAGCACGAACTGCCGGGCCAGGTGGCGAACCGGCTTCTGAATGTGGAACTGGGGTTGTTCGTGCTGGCCGAGCTGTTGCCCCTCGCCCCTCCGCAGGCACTTTCCGACCTGCTGAACGGCGAAGGGGCCGCGTATGAGCAGCGCCCGGTCTGGACACCCCGGCAGCACCGGTATCTGAGCCGGGCCCGGACGCTCCTGGCCCCCTACCGCAACCGGCTCCGCTGGCTGGCCGCCCTGGAAAAATACGAGCGCCTGCCCGAAACGGCGAAAGCCTTCACCCTGCACGGCGCCGGCGGCTGGGGCACCGCCATGAGCGGCATCGATCTTCGGAAACGCCGGGAGTTGTTTCAGGCGGCACTGAAATAAGATATTTTTTTCAGGTAGATAGTCCGTTCGGGAGGCTTTTGTAGTATTGAATTATCATCAAGCCTTACCTTATAATATGGAATCTTCAGACAAACCGTCCCAGACATCCCGTCGCCAGTTCCTGCAATCCGGGGCGCTGGCCGCCGGTAGTTTCTTTATTGTGCCGCGCCATGTCCTGGGAAGAGGTTTTATCGCCCCCAGTGACAAACTCAATATCGCCGGTGTCGGCGTTGGAGGGAAGGGCTTCGGCGATACCAACAACGCCTTCAACAACGGAGCCAACAACATCGTGGCGCTCTGCGACGTGGATTGGGGCCTGCCCCGCGTGAAGGAGAATTTCACGAAGCACCCCAACGCCAAGCGGTATAAGGACTTCCGTGAAATGCTCGACAAGGAAGGAAAAACCATCGACGCCGTCACGGTTTCGACCGCCGACCATACGCACGCCGTGGTGGCGATGGCCGCCATGTCGCGGGGCAAACACGTCTACGTTCAGAAACCGCTGACCCACAACATCTACGAGGCCCGCATGCTGACCGAAGCCGCACGCAAATACAAGGTGGTCACACAGATGGGTAACCAGGGCTCCTCGAACCCGCAGCAAAAGCAGATGGTGGAGTGGTTCGACAAGGGCCTGGTCGGCAACGTCCACACGATCTATCTCTGGACGAACCGCCCGGTATGGCCGCAGGGCATCCCCGTGCCCCCGGCGGCCGGTGAAGTGCCCACCGACCTTGACTGGGATCTGTGGCTCGGACCCGCCCAGAAAGTGGGCTACACGCCTGCCTACCACCCCTTCAAATGGCGCGGCTGGTGGAACTTCGGTGCCGGCGCCCTCGGTGACATCGGCTGCCACATCATGGACGTACCGTTCCGGGTGCTGGGTCTCGGCTACCCGACCGAGGTCGAAACCAGCGTCGGCCAGGTGTTCCTGAAAGACTGGACAGCCGAATACATTCCCGAAGGCTGCCCGCCCTCGTCGCACGTCGAACTGAAGTTCCCGGCTTCGACCAAGAACAAGTCGGCCGTGAAGATGGTCTGGATGGATGGCGGTCTGCGTCCGTTTAAGCCCGATTTCCTGCCGGAGGGCGAAGCCTACCCGGAAAACGGCGAGAACGGCGTGTTCATGGTCGGTGATAAAGGTCTGATTGCCTGCGGCATGTACGGCGACGATCCGAAACTCTACACCAAGAGCGGTGAGAAGATGGAAGCGGCTCCGAAGCCCAAAGGAGCGGACGGAAAAATGCTTCCGGAAAACGGTCACCAGATCTTCTGGACGGAAGCCTGCAAGGCCGGTTTCAACAGCAAGGAACACAAGGCCCTGACCTCCTCGTTCGACTTCGCCGGCCCGCTGACCGAGTCGGTGCTGATGGGGAACGTCGCCATCCGCAGCTACATGGTCCGGACACCGAAAGCCGACGGCAAGGGTTTCAACTACCCTGGTCGCAAACGCCTGACCTGGGACGGCAAGAATATGAAGATCACCAACTTCGATGAAGCTAACCAGTTCGTTTCACGGCAATACCGCGACGGCTGGAAGCTGAACATGTAAGTCGTATCTGAAATACGGTTATAAAAAACCGCCGGAAAACCGCCTTCAGCATGAGGGAAGTTTTCCGGCGGTTTCGTTTCAAGAGCTTACAGACAGTCGACGTCCGCGACGATAGTCACGGCTTTCAGGCCCTTGTCGCTCAGCAATTCGTTCATTTTTTCGAGGATAAACGCCTTGGCGGCCTTGGGGTTGATGGCCCGTTCGAGTTTGATCAGCACCGTGTAGAGGAACTGATTCCTGATCCTCTCGACCAGCGGCACCTCCGGCCCCAGCACCCGGGCGCTGCCCAGCTTGGCGGTCAGGTCGTCGACCAGACGCTGGGCGGCCTGCAGGCTGACGGTGGCTTCGGAGTGTTTGACGGTCAGCTTGATCAGCCGGGAGAAAGGGGGATAGTTGAAATTTTCGCGCTCCTGGACTTCCTCCTCGAACATCCCTTTGTAGTCGTTTTCCAGTATCTTCAGCAACACCGCCTGATGCGGGTTACTGGTCTGAATCAGCACCTTTCCGCGACGGTCGGCCCGGCGACCCGCCCGGCCGCTCACCTGCGTAATCATCTGGAAGGCCCGTTCGACGGCCCGGAATTCGGGAAAATGGATCAGGCGGTCGGCGTCGAAAATACCGACCAGGCTCACGTTGTCGAAGTCGAGGCCCTTGCTGATCATCTGGGTCCCGACCAGAATGTCGACGTTGCCCGCTTCAAACTCGGAGATGATCTGCTGGTAGGCATTCTTGCTCCGGGTGGTGTCGAGGTCCATGCGCTGGATGCGGGCGGCCGGAAACACGATCTGAAGCTGGTCTTCGATTTTTTCGGTCCCGAAGCCGATGGTGCGCACTTTATAGGAGCCGCAGGCCGGGCAGGATTTCGGAACGGGGTCCTTGTGGCCGCAGTAATGGCAGCGCAGCTCGGCGTCGCGCATGTGGTAGGTCAGGCTGACGTCGCAGTTCGGGCACTGGCTCACCCACTCGCAGTCCTCACACTGGAGGTAGGGCGAATACCCGCGCCGGTTCTGGAACAGGATGCTCTGCTCCTTCCGCTCCAGGTTCTGATTCAGTTCCTCCAGCAGCACCGACGAAAACTCGTTTTTCATCTTTTTCTGCCGCCGTTCCAGCCGCGTATCGACCAGCACGATGTCGGGCAGCGTGGCATCGCCGTACCGCTGGAGCAGTTCGGCAAAACCGTACCGGCCCTGCCGGGCGTGGTAATAGCTCTCGACGGACGGCGTGGCGGACCCCAGCAGCACCTTGCCCTTCTGCCAGGTGGCAATCATCATCGCCACGTCGCGGGCGTGGTAGCGCGGAGCCGGATCGTGCTGTTTGTAGGAGGTTTCGTGTTCCTCGTCGACGATGATCAGGCCCAGGTTGTCGAACGGCAGAAAAATTGCCGACCGCACCCCGACCACGAACTGGTACTGGCCCGACACGATGCCCTTCCAGACCTCCACCCGCTCGTTGTCGGAGAATTTGGAGTGGTAGATGCCCATCTTGTCGCCGAACACCTTTTTCAGCCGCACGACGATCTGGGTGGTCAGGGCGATTTCCGGCAGCAGATAAAGCACCTGCGAGCCGCTCTCCAATACTTTCTGAATCAGATTGATATAGACTTCCGTCTTTCCGGAGCCGGTGATCCCGTGCAGCAGCACGATGTCCTTCTCCTGAAACTGGGTCAGGATGCTGTCCACGGCCTTCTGCTGCGGGCCCGTCAGTTTGATCTGGGCCGTGGGTGCGGAAGTATCCTCGCCGAAGCGGGGCATGATGACCTCGAACGTCTCGAATACCCCGTTTTTGATCAGTGTCTGCAGCGACGACTGCGACAGTTCGTCGTCCTGATTGAGCAGGCCCTTATCGAGACCCTTGCGGTTCAGTACCGGGTTGTTCTGCGCCGGCACATACCGCAGATACCGCATCACCACCTCCTGCTGCTTCGGTAGTTTTTCGAGCCGGTTGATCAGTCCCAGCAGCTGGTCGCGGTCTTCGTAGGACGGGTGCAGCCGGATCTTGCGGATCATCTTCGGAATGTATTTCTCCCGCACCTCGTCGAAGACGATCACCGCCCGCTTGCCGACCAGCGACTTGATGGTAGTCGGCACGTTGGTTTCACCCACCAGCCGGCCGAGTTCCTCGTAGCTCAGGGCCGGGTGCTTTTTCAGTTCGTCGAGCAGCCGGACTTCCTCTTCCGTCAGCAGTTCGGGGTAATCGAAATCCGGGTTATACTGCACCTTCGACTGGCTCGTGATCTTCAGGCCCGAGGGCAGCGCCACGTTCAGCACGTCGCCGATATTGCAGAGGTAATACTCGGCCATCCACGAAAACAATTCGAGCTGGTAGGGCGTCACCAACGGGTATTCGTCCAGTAGTTCGAGGATGTATTTGGCCTGATAGGCGCTGGGGGGCTGGGTGTGGATGCGTCCGACCACCGCCGTGTAGACCCGGTTTTTACCGAACGGCACGATTACCCGCGCCCCTACCTTCAGCAGTTCGACCATATCCCGCGGGACGCGGTAGGTGAACAGTTTCGGGATCGGCACAGGCAGGATCAGGTCGGCGAAGTAGGTGGTTTCTTCACCGGCGGCATAAACAAGGGGCAGCGGTTGCACGGGTCGTACGGCTTTGGATCAAAAGACAAGATAAGGTTTTTTGTCAGGAGTTGGGCGTATTGAACTCCCGACGCAGGGATTCGGCATCCCACCCTTCTTCAACATCTTTCAGCCAGCGATCGTTTTCGTCCGAGGTAATCAATTCCTCCAGTTCCCGGATGCGCCGGCGGGCGCTGCTGAAATATTGTTTGTGGTCGTGCCGGACGGCCGCCAGCTCTTCCAGCGCCTTCTCGTCGTGCTTCCGGAACAGCCGGGCGGCCCGTTCGGAGGAGTAGGCCCGGTGACCCAAAAGCCGCATGGCATCGACGCCCATCCGCAGGGAGCTGTCGAGGGTTTCGCGGTAAATATGCGTCAGACCGGCATCCATGAACTCGTAGGCATCGTCGCGGTCGATGGCCTTGACCAGAATTTCCAGATTGGGAAAGTGCTTTTTGGCCGTTTCGATCAGGTCGAGTGCCTTGTCGGGCGAGTCGATGGCGATGATCAGCAGCCGGGCTTCGGCCGCCCCGGCCGATTTCAGCAGATCGTAGCGGGAAGCGTCGCCGTAATAGACCTTCAGCCCCAGCTTCCGCAGCGTATCCACCCGGTCGGAGTCGAAATCGAGCACCGTCGTGGCGACGTTGTTGGCCCGCAGAAACCGCCCGACGATGTTTCCGAACCGCCCGAAACCGGCAATAATGACCTCATTTTTCTCCTCGACGGCGTCTTCCGGCTTGCGTTCTTTCTCCTTCGTGCCGAAGCGCGGCAGCAGCATTTTCTCGTTGAACAGAAAAACCAGCGGGGTCAGCGCCATGCTGAGAGCCACGACGGCCGTCATCAGATCGACGGTCCCGGCGTCCAGAATGCCGTTCTGGGAAGCGAACGAAAGCAGTACGAAAGCGAACTCGCCCACCTGACAGAGGCCCAGTGAAAACAGCAGGTTCTGGTCGGTCCGAAGCCGGAACCGGTTTCCCAGCACCGCCAGCACGACCGCCTTGGCCGCCATGATCCCGAACACGATGCCCAGCACCACCCAGGGGCTGCCCAGGAGCAGGTCGAAATTGATTGCCGCCCCGACGGAGATGAAGAACAGGCCCAGCAGCAGCCCCTTGAACGGGTCGATGTCGCTTTCCAGCTCGTGTTTGTATTCGCTGTTGGCCAGCACCACCCCGGCCACGAACGCGCCCAGCGCCGGGCTGAGGCCCACCATCTCCATCAGCACGGCGATGCTCACCACCATGAGCAGGGCCGTGGCGATGAACACCTCCCGCATGCCGGTGCGGGCAATGATCCGGAACACGGGCCGCATGACATACCGCCCCACCAGCACCAGCCCGACCACGGCCCCGACCACGACGAACGGCCGCGCCCAGTCGGGCAGTCCGTCGACGAGGGAAAAATGGTGGGCGTGGTTGCCTTCGGCCTGCGCCGGGTAGATGGCCAGCAGAGGCATGATGGCCAGAATCGGGATGACGGCAATGTCCTGGAAGAGCAGCACCGCGAAGGTGCGCTGGCCGGCCGCCGTCGACAGCAGCCCTTTTTCGTTGAAGGTCTGCAGCACGATGGCCGTCGAGGACATGGCCAGAATCATGCCGAGGGCGAGGGAAGGCTGCCAGGCAAGGCCGGTCAGCATAGCCAGCCCGGCGACGATGAGCGTCGTCAGAAGCACCTGCAAACCGCCCAGCCCCAGCACCGAAACGCGCAGTTTCCAGAGCCGTTCGGGTTCCAGTTCCAGCCCGACCAGAAACAGCATGATGATGACGCCGAACTCGGCGAAGTGCATCAGGTCGTGGCCCTCGTCGCCCACAAAGCCCAGCCCGGCCGGACCGATCACCATGCCGGCCAACAGATACCCCAGCACCGACCCCAGGCCCAAGCGCTTGGCGAGGGGCACGAACAAAACACCGGCGGCCAGATAGACGATGGCCTGCAGCAATACGGATTGATCCATAAGTAACTATTAATCAAGGATAAGTTCGTTGAAGTACTGCCGCTTTCCGGCCTCCTGAACATCGATCTGGTCGTTGACCAGCATCGACAGCAGCGACTGATACTGCTGTGCATACCGCTGGATGTCGGGTTCGTTCAGGCGGTGGGTGCCGTGCACCACGAACGGAGGCAGGTAGGACATATTACAGAGCCGGGCCGTCTGTTCGAACGGCGCCAGAAACTGACGCATCGTGAAGCGGTTGTACCCTTCTTCCTGGTACGCTTCCTGCCGCCCCCCGGCCGTCACCACATTGAGCATTTTTTTTCCGGTAAGCGCCTTGCCCTGCCGCCCATACGCCCATCCGTGTTCCAGCACCAGGTCCTGCCATTGCTTCAGGAGGGCGGGCGAGCTATACCAGTACAAGGGGTGATGCATGATGATGTAGTCGTGGTCGAGCAGCAACTGCTGTTCGCGGTCCACGTCGATGTCGAAATCCGGGTATTCCTCGTAGAGGTCGTTGACGGTCACCGCCCCCATCTCCCGGCAGGCCTTCATCAGATACCGGTTCGTTTTCGATTTCTCCAGCGCGGGATGGGCAAACAGGATAAGAACGGACGACATACTTCAATAAGTTGATTGGGACAACCGCCACCACCCGGGCGTCGTGCAGGCAAGCCACTTCATTCAAAAGTAGTGAAAAACGGGCTTACTTTTTATTCGACACGAACAACTCCCGGACGTCGACGTCGAGCAATCGGGCAATTTCGAAGAAGGTTTCGACGGGCGGCTGCATGTCGTTGGTACACCAGCGGGAGACGGTTGACTTATCTTTCCCGAGCTTTTCACAAAGCCATTTGGACGTCCGGTCCTGCTCTACCAGAACCGCCTTGATCCGATTAAATTTCTGATTCGGCATGAATCACACAAATTTCGTCGGGCGCAAACATAGTTAAGAATATTTCCAAAACCTACCGAGTTTCATCCAGCCAGTTTTACGCGTTTTACGAAAAATATTTTCTTTTTTTTGAAAACATTTATTTAGTTGGCGTAACAATTATCAGTTTCCGGTTGGGAGGAATTTATGCGTCAACCCAGAAAAATCCGTAATAAAAAGGGAGTCGGAACATCACGCAGGTGGACCGTCCGCCAACTGAAAGTATACCGGAAACATTTCCCGCGGGCCCGGTACAAAACCGTCGTATTCCCCGAAATCCGGCTTTGCGGTCAATGGCTTCAGGACATCGGTTTCGAATGCGGGCAGACGGTTCTGGTCCAGCGGGAACCGCACCGGATTACGATCACGCTGAAAGCCGGGCGGGCCACCGGTGACGGTGATCAGATAAAAATGGAATGATTGCATCCTTAATTTGTTATTTTTGACCAGTCACTGCATCATGGCGAATATCGATCCACATATCAGACATACGCTTCAGCATTATTTTGCCGGCCAGCCGGTCATAAGAGCTTATCTTTTTGGTTCACTGGCCCGTGGACAGGATCATGCGGAGAGTGATATCGATGTGCTGATCGAATTCGCCAAAGGGGCGACCCTTTTCGATCAGGCCCGGATGGTGTGGCAACTGGAAGAGTTGCTGCACCGAAAAGTCGATGTCGTTTCCGAAAGCGGATTGTCTCCTCTAATCAGGCCGTTTATCAATCAGGATAAAATTCTCGTTTATGAAAGGAAATCTCGGTGACCGGCAGAGAATCGAGCATATCCGGGAAGCTCTCGTTCATATTGAAAGTTTTACGAACGGGCTTAATTACCAAGCCTATATAGACAATTTCCAACTTCGGCTGGCCTTGGTAAAATTACTGGAAATCGTCGGAGAAGCTGCCGCTGCCATTAGTAGCGAACTGCAGGAAGAATTTTGAGATAGAATGGCGAACCTTGAAGTCCGTTCGCAATATCTTGGTCCACGAATACTTTGGGATCAGTTACGATATTATCTGGGATACAATTCAGAAAGATATACCCGGTTTAAAAGACAAGATTGATTTAATTATCCAGAAAAAATTTTCGGATTCGTCCACCGCTGGGACTTGAACCGAGCCAACCGGAAGGCAAAACGACCAGTTCCCCTGTCTTCGTGTACCGCCCGGCAATGCCCCTTAACCGGCTTTGTCATCCCGGTTCTTTTGTTATCCCACCCCTCCACCCTTTTTGTTATCCCGACGCAGGAGGGATCTTGCAGTTCAATAACCTATCTGAACGAGCATCGAAGCCCAGGATCCCTCGTTCCTCGGGATGACAAGGCTCCGCTGATTTGAAAACCGGCAAAGCAGCTTTGACATCAGGGTGACAGGTAGAAACCGCCGAACCCCACCCTCCCGCGTGCCGTAGGTACGCTACCTCTCCTCTGCCCTCACGAACGCCCGGCCTCGATCTGGTTTTGCCTCAAGGAAAATACCTGTCTGACAAACAGAACATTATCCTAATTGTTAATGATACCGCAAGGGGTAACGTCCTTTTACCTCCGGTTCATCACAAACCTTTAATCATCATGGGAAAATACGTCATCACCAGCGGCTCGCAGGGCGAAACCTTCCGCTTCCGACTCGTAGCCGGCAACGGCCAGACCATTCTGACCAGCGAAACCTATAAATCCAAAGCCGGTTGTGAAAACGGAATCAAATCCGTGCAGAACAACTCCCAACTCGATACCGCCTATGAGCGGATGACCTCCCGGAACGGCAAATACTACTTCAATCTGAAAGCCCGGAACGGCGAAATCATCGGCAACAGCGAACTCTACGAAAGCGAGTCCGGCCGGGAGAACGGCATCGACTCCGTCCGCCGAAACGGATCGACGGAGGTGGTCGAGACGGAATAACGCCGACGGTGGCAGCCATCCGGTTTCCTGTGATTTTTAAGGTCAGTTTGCCGAAAAAACTGCCTTTCCAGAAACTTCTTTGGGTAACTTTGAGATTCTAAGGATATACCTTCTGAAGTGGGAAACCGTCGGGTCAGATCGGCCCGGCCGATTCTGGAAATAAGCAAGTTATGTATGACGTCATTATAGTGGGCGGTGGCCCCTGCGGGCTGGCGGCCGGAATCGAAGCGGCCAAAGCCGGACTGAGCTACCTGATTCTGGAAAAAGGCAGCCTGACGGAATCCATCCGGCGGTATCCGCGCATGATGCGGTTTTTCTCCACGGCCGAGAACATCGAGATCGGCGGGATTCCGTTTCCGATTTCCGGCGTGAAGGCCAACCGGAACGAAGCCCTGCAATATTACCGCAAGGTGGCCGGTTATTTCCACCTGGATTTCAAGCTGTTTACGGAAGTGGACCGGGTTGAACCGACGGCGGGCGGGGAGGATACGGCCTTTACCGTCACCACCACAACCGGCGACGCCTTTCAGGCCCGGAAGGTAATTATGGCGACGGGCTACTTCGACAAACCGCGCCGGCTCGGCATTCCGGGCGAGGACCTGCCGCACGTGACGCACTACTACGACGAGCCGTTCCGGTATTCCTACACCAACGTAGTGATCGTCGGGGCCTCGAACTCGGCCGTCGAGGCCGCGCTGGAGCTGTACCGCGCCGACGCCCATGTTACCATCGTCCACCGGGCCGACGACTTCCGCAAAACCGTCAAATACTGGCTGGTGCCGGACGTCAAGAATCGGGTGAAGGAAGGAAAGATACACACGCAGTTCAACGCCTGCGTCACCCGCATCGAACCGGGCAAAGTCATGACCGTCAACCTGCAAACCGGCGAGGAAACGGAACTCCCGGCCGACTTCGTGCTGGTCCTGACCGGTTACATCCCTGACGCCGACCTGCTGCGTCGCTGCGGCATCGAACTGAACGACGAAACCCAGGTGCCGGTATTCGACCGGGAAACCTTCGAAACCAATCTCCCGGGGCTGTATGTCTGCGGCACGGTCATGGCCGGTATTTATACCGAAAAAGTTTTTATCGAGAACGGCCGCGACCATGCCAAAGCCATCATCGACCACATCACCGGCAAGCCCATCCGGAAAGTGGCCGAACTGATCGAGCGGATTTAAAAACGTTTCTCTGAAGCTACCGATCCGACAGTTCAGGATACAGAAAGCGGGTTTTGTCCGTATCTTGCGCCGAGATTTAGACCGACCCGGCCGGATATGAAAAACCCGCTTTTGCTCCTTTTTTTGCTCCTGAGCCCGATTGCCTTTGCCCAGATCCCCACTGAACGTCAAGTGAAACCGAACCCCCGCTGGCAGACCGATTTCTGGAAAGCCCGCTGGATCGCCCACCCATCGGCCCCGGCCCGTTCCTACGGGGTCTATCACTTCCGCAAATCCTTCGACCTGAGCCAGAAGCCGACCCGCTTCGTCATCAACGTCTCGGGCGACAACCGCTATCGGCTCTTCGTCAACGGCAAGCCGGTCGTTCACGGCCCCGCCCGCAGCGACCTTCAGAACTGGTATTACGAAACCGTCGACATCGCGCCTTTCCTGAATACCGGAAAAAACACGCTCTCGGCCCAGGTCTGGTACCTCGGCGATCAGGCGCCCTTTGCCCAGATGAGCTACCAGGTGGGTTTCATCATCCAGGGCGACGGCGATGCGGAACAGATCGTCAATACCGACAATACCTGGAAGGCCTTTCATAATCAGGCGTATTCACCCGTCGTCAACGACATTCCGAAGCTGCGGACCTACATCGTCGTGGGCGCGGGCGACCGGGTGGAAGCCGCCCGGTTTCCCTGGGGCTGGGAAAATTCAAATTTCGACGACGCCGGCTGGCCCCCGGCCAAACCGGTGGGCTGGGCGGCCAAGCCCCGCGGCCTCGGCACCGACGGCAACTGGCAGCTGATTCCGCGCACCATCCCCCTGATGGAAGAAACCCCGCTGCGGCTGGCGACGGTCCGCCGGTCGGAAGGGGTCGACGTCGATGACGATTTTCTGAAGGGAAACAATGCGGTGACGATCCACCGCAACTCCAAAGTGGTGATTCTCTGCGATCAGGGCCACCTCACCAACGCCTACCCGGAACTGACCGTCAGCCGGGGCAAAGACGCCGTGATTACGCTGGCCTACGCCGAAGCGCTCGTCGACGACAAGCGGCAGAAGGGCAACCGCAACCAGGTGGAAGGCCGTCAATTGATCGGGTTTGAAGATCAGTTCGTAGCCAACGGCGACCAGAAACGGACGTTCCGGCCGCTGTGGTTCCGCACCTACCGGTATTTGCAGATTACGGTCGAGACCAAAGGCGAGCCGCTGGTCCTCAATGACCTCATCGGTCAGTTTACCGGTTATCCGTTTCAGGAGAAAGCCCGGTTTGCGGCCAGCGACGCGGGTTTGACGGACATCTGGACCGTCGGCTGGCGGACGGCCCGGCTCTGTGCGGGCGAAACCTACTACGACTGCCCCTACTACGAACAGTTGCAATATACCGGCGACACCCGCATCCAGTCGCTGATCTCGCTCTACGTGACCGGCGACGACCGGCTGATGCGCAAGGCCATCACCGATTACGAACACAGTCGTTTTAACGACGGTCTGACCCAGAGCCGCTACCCCAGTGCCGATTTTCAGGTGATTCCGCCCTTCTCGCTCTATTGGGTCTGCATGGTGTACGACTACTGGCTGCACCGGCAGGACGACCCCTTCGTGCAGTCGATGCTGCCCGGCATCACGAGCGTGCTCGACTGGCACGAGAAGCGCCTGACCTCCAACTACCTGAACGGCCCGATGGAGTGGTGGAACTTTGTCGACTGGTCGAAATGGGAAGCGCCCGAGGAGGGCATGGGCGGGGTGCCGAAAGGCGCCCGGAAAGGCGGATCGGCCATCCTGACGCTTCAGCAGGCTTATACGCTTCAGCGGGCCTCGCAGCTGTTGTTTCACTACGGCAAAAACCAGCAGGCCGAACATTACCGCACGCTGGCCCAGCGGCTGGCCCGGACCGTCTACGAACGCTGCTGGGAACCGGGGCGGGGACTGATTGCCGATACGCCCGACAAAACCGGCTTCAGCCAGCATGCCAACATCTGGGCGGTATTGACCGACGCCGTGCCGGTGGCCCAGCAAAAGGCGGTATTGCAGAAAGTCATGACC
This sequence comes from Larkinella soli, assembly GCF_003703975.1. Classification (GTDB taxonomy): domain Bacteria; phylum Bacteroidota; class Bacteroidia; order Cytophagales; family Spirosomataceae; genus Larkinella; species Larkinella soli. The sequence continues at coordinate 147,757 of NZ_ML112622.1, forward strand.
GACCCGAATCTGATTCAGGCGACGTTCTATTTCAAGTTTTACCTGTTCCAGGCCCTGAAGAAAACCGGCCTCGCCGACCAGTTTCTGCCCATGCTCAAACCCTGGCGCGACATGCTCGCCATTGGCCTGACCACCTTCGCCGAAAACCCGGAACCGACGCGTTCCGACTGCCACGCCTGGAGCGCATCACCCAACTACGAATTTCTGGCGACGGTCTGCGGGATCAACCCAGCCTCACCCGGTTTTCAGTCGGTGATCATCACCCCCTACCTCGGCGACCTCCAGTTTGCGGAGGGCAGCATGCCCCACCCGGCCGGAGAAATTGCCGTCCGCTTCGATAAAACCGCCACCGGCCTCAAAGGCACCGTAACCCTGCCGCCGGGACTGACCGGCACGCTCAAATGGCGGGGTAAAACCGTCGCGCTGAAAGAAGGCAGACAGGATCTCACCTTATGAAAAGAAAAAGACCGGCCCCTTTGCCGGTCTTTTTTCCATCCAGTGTGTTCAGTACTCTATAATCAGCTTTTGATAAACGGCCCGGCAATCGCCAGCACCTGCTCCATGGTCAGCGGTTCGTCGAAAGATTCGTAAACCGTTCTTTCGTACATGGCCGGGTTGAAGACCGAGTCATGCGGCAGGGTCATCAGATCGACCATTCCGCCACCGCCGTTAGGCTGCATCGTCTGGTTTTCGCCTGCATAGACGGCGCCCTGTACGTTGGGTGAGGTCGGCAGCGTATTGTCGTTGGCGTCGGGCCACACCCGGATGCCCCGCATCCGGCGCACAGCAGCCGCGTGACGGGCTTCGACGGAGTGGATCTGGAGGGCGATGCCCAGCACGGTCGGGTCGGAAAGCAGGTTGGCGGCCTGGCCTTTGTAGGCCCGAACCCCCGTGTCTTCCAGCGCCTGGGCGATGGCCAGGAAGGTCTGGTAGTTAGTCAGAACGTCCGGGAAAGCCCCACCATAGGTGAAATCAAATTTCAGGGTGTTTTCCTTGATCGTCTGGGCTTCCGGGATGGCACCCCGGAGCAAGTCGACGTGGGAGGCCTCATGCTTGGCAATCTGGACCACATACTCGCGGGTGCCCAGCGGCAGCAGACCCCGGGAGAACTGGGCAGCCCGGTAGAAGTCGCGTTCCAGGTACTCCAGCGTCAGGGCATATTTCAGAATGTCGACGACCGAAGGCGTGTCGGCAAAGGCTTTGTTGATGGAAGCGGCAAAGAAAAGGGGTGTGGCGGCCGCAGCGACCGACGTGGTTTTCAGCAGTTTCCGGCGCGAGAAGCTTACTTTTTCAGCCGCTTCCGGATCTGTTTTTTCAATCTGGGAAAATATTCCGAAGAGATTCATGAGTTCGTTGAAAGTTTAAAGGTTGGAGATCGGTTAACGGCTCAGCAGATCACCGAAGTCGAGGCCGGTGGTGGTGATGAACTTCGCGACCATCGGAATGACCTGCGACGGTTTCAGGCTGATATCCAAACCCATGGTTTTCACCACGTCGTCACCGGCGAAGAAGCTGGTCCCCGGACGCAGAATCGTGCGGATCAGGGCGGCATGGCGGGCTTCGACGGAGACGATCTTGCCGGCCAGCGTCAGGAACGTGCCGTTGGTCAGCAGCGGACCCGCGCCGTTATAAGCTCCTACACCTGTATCTTCCAGCTGACGGGCGGTGTTGAGCACCTCCTGACGGTGGTTGAAATCGATCGGAAATTTAAACTCCAGATCCTGAATGGCATACGGCCCCAGGGCGGCTTTGAAGAATTCCCTGTGGACCAGCTCGTGGTCGTGGATGTCGCTCAGGACCATTTTTTCATCGCCCCGGATGTCGGAGAACAGTTTTTCGACGGCCTGGCGGTAGAAGGCCGTTTCGAGCTGCTCAAGGGCATAGGCATAGTTGAGAATGGCAATGTCTCCCGTCCCGAAACTCTTGCCGCCGGCATCGGCGGCCGTTCGGGCACCCGAGCGGTTGGCCGGTGCCAGTTCGTTCACGGAATTCTGGCACGAAGCCAGGAACGCGGCTGTGGAGGCTGTAAACAGGCCGACGGTGCGCAGGAACATTCTCCGTTCGACCGACGGGATGGCGGGAACCGATGGTCCAGTTTCTTTTTTGACTGGCTCACTGGATAACTGTTTCATAATGATAATGAGTTGTTAAGAATAGTGTGAGATTGCCTTTGGAAGACACTGATACCAACGAGGCAGGCGCTTATCCGGATTTCGGTGCCGTAAGCTTCCTGAGGGAGTGGGACGTCAGGAAGGGGCTAAGTAACTGAAAGGCAGTAAATTAGATTTTTGAGATATTTTATGTTATTTTTTTGCTACTCCCGCTGAATTTTCTTTGGATAAAAAATTGAACAAACCGCCTTGAAAACGGTTTATGCCCCCTTTTTACTGGCTCTCAGAATACTCGATGCTCGTCGAAACTTCGTATCTTCGTTTTCTGTTAGCTTTAAGAATAAGGCCTTCACAACGTGACCGATAATAAAGTTTCTCTTACCGACATTGACCTGACGGGCTACGAACAGATTGAAATTCTCGGTGCCCGGGAGCATAACCTGAAAAATATTGACGTTACGATCCCGCGCAACCGGCTGGTAGTCGTAACCGGTATCAGCGGCAGCGGGAAATCCTCGCTGGCGTTCGATACCATTTATGCCGAAGGGCAGCGTCGGTACATGGAGAGTTTTTCCGCTTATGCCCGTTCCTTTATCGGCAACATGGAACGGCCCGACGTCGATAAGATCAACGGTCTGAGTCCGGTCATTTCCATCGAACAGAAAACCACTTCCAAAAACCCCCGCTCGACGGTCGGCACGACCACGGAGATTTATGATTTTCTGCGTCTGCTCTATGCCCGGGCCGGAGAGGCCTTTTCCTACGTAACGGGCCGGAAAATGGAGCGGCAGTCGCAGGACCAGATCATCGACGCCATCCTGAAACATTATACGGGCAAAAAGCTCATCCTGCTGGCTCCCGTCGTGAAAGGTCGGAAAGGCCATTACCGCGAGCTTTTCGTACAGATCGCCAAGCTGGGCTACAACAAAGTCCGGGTGGACGGGCAGGTGCTGGACATCGTCCCCAAAATGCAGCTCGACCGGTACAAGGTGCACGACATCGAGATCGTCATCGACCGGATCGTCCCGAAAGCCGACGACCGGTACCGACTCTCGCAATCCATCCAGACGGCCCTCAAACAGGGCAAGGGCGCCATGCAGATTCTGGACGAGCAGAACCAGGTGACCTATTTCTCCCAGAACCTGATGGACCCCGAGTCGGGCATCAGCTACGACGAGCCGTCGCCCAACACATTTTCGTTCAACTCCCCCTACGGCGCCTGCCCGGTCTGCAATGGTTTAGGCTCCATCGAAGAGATCACCGAGGAGTCGGTTATTCCCGACAAGTCCCTGAGCATCAGCCGGGGCGCCATCGCTCCCCTCGGCGAATACCGCGAACTTTGGTTTTTCCGTGAAATTGAGGTCATCCTGAAAAAATTCAAACTCAGTCTGACTACCCCTATTGAGAAATACCCGCCCGACCTTCTTCATGCCATCCTGTACGGTACGGAGGAAGAGACGACTATGCCGTCGAAGAAATTTCCGGGCGAAGATTATTACAACTTCAAGTTCGAGGGGGTCATCAACTTCCTGAAGCGGCAGCAGGAAAACGGTTCCGACAAAATTCAGGAGTGGCTGAAAGACTTCATGGTCGTCAGGACCTGTCCGGAATGCAACGGGGCCCGGCTGAAGAAGGAATCGCTCTACTTCCGAATCGACGAAAAAAACGTCTCGGAACTGGCCCGCATGGACATCTCGGAACTCTCGGTCTGGATGACCGACCTGGAAAGCCGCCTGTCCGAACGTCAGAACGTCATCGCCAAAGAGATTCTGAAGGAAATCCGCAAACGCATCGGTTTTCTTCTCGACATCGGACTGGATTACCTGACCCTCGACCGGCCTCTGCGGACGCTCTCGGGCGGGGAAGCCCAGCGCATCCGGCTGGCTACGCAGATCGGTACCCAGCTCGTGGGCGTCCTCTACATCATGGACGAACCGAGCATCGGCCTGCACCAGCGCGACAACGTCAAACTGATCGATTCGCTCAAGAATCTTCGCGACCTCGGCAACACGGTTCTGGTTGTCGAACACGACAAGGACATGATGCTGGAATCGGACTTCATCCTCGACATCGGGCCGGGGGCCGGGCGGCACGGCGGACAGATTGTGGGGGCCGGTACGCCCGAGCAGTTCATCCGGAACGGCAGTACAACGGCCGAATTTCTGAGCGGCCGACGGACCATCGAGGTTCCGCAGGAGCGACGGAAAGGCAACGGCAACCAGCTCGTTATCAAAGGCGCCACCGGCCATAACCTGAAGAATGTCTCCCTGAAGCTGCCGCTGGGCAAGATGATTTCGATCACGGGTGTTTCGGGCAGCGGCAAGTCCTCGCTGATTCACGAAACGCTGTTCCCCACGCTGAACCGGCACTTCTACAAATCGAAGCGGGAGTCGCTGCCGTTCAAGTCGGTGGAGGGCCTGGAGCACCTCGACAAGGTGATTGAAGTGGACCAGTCGCCCATCGGGCGGACGCCCCGCTCGAACCCGGCGACTTATACGGGGATGTTCTCCGAAATCCGGACGCTGTTCGCCGAGTTGCCGGAAGCCAAAATCCGGGGCTACAAGCCGGGGCGGTTCTCGTTCAACGTCAAGGGCGGTCGCTGCGAAGAATGCGAAGGCGCCGGGATGAAGAAAATCGAAATGGAGTTTTTGCCGGACGTTCACGTCGTGTGCGAGACCTGCAAGGGCAAACGCTTTAACCGTGAGACGCTGGAAGTTCGCTTTAAGGGTAAATCCATTGCCGACGTGCTGGACATGACCGTCGAGCAGGCACTGGAGTTCTTTACCAGCCAGCCTAAAATTCTGCGTAAAGTGCAGACCCTCAATGATGTCGGTCTGGGCTACATCACGCTCGGGCAACACGCTACCACCCTCTCGGGCGGGGAAGCGCAGCGGGTCAAGCTGGCGGAAGAACTCTCGAAGAAGGATACCGGCAAAACGCTCTACATCCTCGACGAACCGACGACCGGCCTTCATTTTCAGGACATCGCCCACCTGCTCGCCGTCCTGAACAAGCTCGTCGAGAAAGGCAATACCGTCCTGATCATCGAACACAATCTCGACGTCATCAAGGTGTCGGACCACGTTATCGACCTCGGCCCCGAAGGGGGCAACAAGGGCGGGCAGATCATCGCCGAAGGCACGCCGGAGAAAGTTGCCAAAAGCAAAGGCAGCTATACCGGCCAGTTTCTGGCCCAGGAGTTGTGAAACCGTTAAAACGGTTCAGGTCGGTAAAATCACGTCATCGAATGAAGCCCCCGGTTGAAACCGGGGGTTTTGAAACGGAGATCACCGATGATCCGAATATATTGCCCGCGGAGCCGAACCGTTTCAACGGTTTTACATCTCACGCACCTGCCCGTCTTCCCCGGCCGTCAGCCCGTGGTGTTGAAGAAACCGTGTGAATTCATCCTGAAAGGTGAGCCGGCGATGGTGTTCTTCCTGATTCCGGATATACTGCCGAACGCGTTCCACCTGCGATTCGCTGACCGAAAAAGCGCCGTAACCCACCTGCCAGGCAAATTTCTGCCGCAGGAGCGCACTGCGGTTAACCTCATGCGAACTGCCTCCCTTCACCTGCTTCAATACCTCGGAAATCGACCGCTGGGGAGGTAGCAGAAACAGGAGGTGAACATGGTCCTCGATCCCGCCGATGCCTTCGACGGAGCAGCCAATGTCGGCGAGTTGCCGCCGGATCAGTTCATGGACAGCGGCCCGGATGCTTTTATGCAGGAAAGGCCGGCGGTTTTTGGTAGCAAAGACGGCATGAATCCAGACTCTGGAGTACGTATGCGGCATGAGAAGGGGACGTTCGTTTTAGTAGTAGACGTAAGGGTCCCCGAACCGTCACTGCTCAGCGGGCGGCAATGATCAGACCTAAGCCGACGACATAACACAACAGCATGATGTTCAGCAGCATACCGACGCCTTTGGGCGCGTTGCGGAACTCATGCCAGACATAGATTCCCCAAAGGGCCGCCACCACCGTAGCCCCCTGACCCAGCCCGTAGCTGATGGCCGGGCCGGCTTTGTCGGACGCGATGATGCTAAACGACATCCCGACGCACCAGATCATGCCGCCCAGAACTCCCATCCCGTGGTCACGGAAACTGCCCCGGAAATACGCCGAATAGCGGACCGGAGGCCCGACGAACGGCCGGTACATCAGGAGCGTGTTGAACAGAAAGTTGCTCAGAAAAATACCGAGGGCGAAGAACACCACCGCCGTATACGGGCTGAGCTTGCCGGGTTCGGGAACCGAAAAGTCGGGAAACATCGAAGCCGCCACATAGCGGTAAAAGAACCCCATCAGAACGCCCGCGACGACCGAGAGCAGCAGGCCCCGGGTGGAAACGCCCTGATTCGAGGACGCTGTCCGTCGATAGGCCCCGGCATTCAGCAGAATCGCTACGATGATCAGTGCCACCCCGCCGAACAACAATCCGGCGTTGCCGACCGGCAGGTCGAGGTAATTGACGATGACCCCGATCACCAGCGCCAGGCCGATGCCGACCGGAAACGCCACCGACATCCCGGCAATGGAAATAGCGGCTCCCAGCAGGATATTGGCGGCATTGAAAATCACCCCGCCGACGATGGCCGATCCCAGATTGCGCCCGTCGGCCTGCCGTACATCGGGCAAAAACGCCCGGCCCCCTTCCCCCGTGCTGCCGAACGTAAACGCAAAAAGCAGCGAAAGCAGCAGGATACCGACTACATAATCCCAATAAAATAACTCGAAACGCCAGGTCCCGGCTGCCAGTTTCTGGGTGTTGGCCCATGAGCCCCAGCAGAGCATGGTGATCACGCAGAACAGGACGGCCAGAGAATAGGAAGGAATGATAAACACGGCTATGCAGGGTTAGGGGTTCAGATAGTGGAAAACCGCAACTCAGGCGACGGCCGGCCGTTCGTCGAACTCATGCCGGTGGGGGGCCGAGGCCTGGGCGCCCATCCGCGTAACGGAAACAGCGGCTGCCCGGCAGGCAAAGGCGACGGCCTCTTCCAGCGGCCGGTTTTCCGACAGGGCCACCGCCAGGGCGCCGTTGAAACAGTCTCCTGCCGCGGTGGTATCGATGGCGGTGACCGATGGAGCCGGAATCAGCCGTGCCCCGGCCGCCGTATGCAGAAAAGCCCCCCGCGAACCCAGCGTGATCACCACGTTGGGCACTCCCAACTCGTGCAGCCGCACAGCCGCCCGTTCGGCCGAGGCCGGGTCCGTCACCCGGATGCCGGTCAGCAATTCGGCTTCGCTTTCGTTGGGGGTAACCAGATAGAGAAATGGAAAAACATCCGGGGACAAAGACTGGGCCGGAGCCGGATTCAGAATGACCCGAAACCCCTTCTCATAACTGCGCCGGATGGCGTATTCGACTACCGGCAGCGGGATTTCAAGCTGTACCAGCACGATGGGCGACCCGCTCAGGGCATCGATGGCCCGCTCCACCTCGCCGGTTTCCAGCCGCGCGTTGGAACCGGGGGCCACCATGATGCAGTTTTCGCCCGCAGCATCCACGTTGATCAGCGCCACCCCCGACGGGCTTTCCGAATCGGTAAAAATGTAGGCGGTGTCGATCTGTTCCTGCCGAAACTGCCGGACGGCCTGTTCACCGAAAATGTCGTTTCCGACTTTGGCGACCAGCATTACCGAAGCACCCAGCCGGGCAGCCGCCACGGCCTGGTTGGCCCCTTTTCCGCCGGGATTCATCAGGAACGTGCCGCCGATCACCGTTTCGCCGGGGCCGGGTAGTTTCTCTGCCTTGACCACCATGTCGGTGTTGGAACTGCCGATCACGCAGATTGCATTCGCCATAAAAGAGTCCAGGAATTGTCAGCAGCCAAATATATCCGGAATTTATACAAATTCGGATACCGGCTCCCGGTATTCTTCCTCCTGCTCCAGCCCAGAGAAAGCCGCAGGTAATTCGGTTTCCGGCGCGCCGGACCGGGTTTGGATCGGTCGGCCGGCACCTTTTTCCATTGTGATCCACAACGTTGGTCGTTAGACCGTAGCGGACCACAATGGCCGGCAGGTCCTCCCGCAAAGGTCCCGAACAGCCGGTCCCGGATGATGAGGGTCATGCCGCTGAAATACCGACGAGCGAAAATCGGGGTCAGAAAAGCCCCGGCTTCTACCACCGAACCTGCCCGTCGCCGGTTACGATCCACTTTTCGGTCACGAGCTTTTCGAGCGCAAACGGACCCCGGGCGTGCAGCTTCTGGGTGGAAATACCGATCTCGGCGCCCAGCCCGAAGACGCCCCCGTCCGTAAACCGGGTCGATGCGTTGGCGTAGACGGCCGCGGCATCTACTTCGTTGAGAAACCGGTCGATGATCGCCGGTTTGCGGGAAATGATGGCTTCGGAATGCCGGGAAGAGTAGGTCTGAATATGAGAAAGCGCTTCCTCCAGCCCGGAAACGACCTTCACGGCGCATTTATAGTCCAGAAACTCGCGGCCGAAATCGCTGAGCTGCGCCGGCAGCAGCCGGATATAACCGGCTTCGGCTAGAATGGCATACGCTTCCTCGTCGGCAAATACCTCGACCTGCCATTTTTCAAAATCCCCGATCAGCATCGGCAGAAAGTCCGCGGCCACCGTCCGGTCGACCAGCACGCAGTCGAGCGAGTTGCAGACCGACGGCCGGGATACCTTAGCGTTGACGACGATGTCCTGCGCCTTCGTCAGGTCGGCGGTTTCCTCGACGTAAGTATGGCAGACCCCCGCGCCGGTCTCGATGGTCGGCACCAGTGAGTTCTGCCGCACGAACTGGATCAGCGACTCCGACCCCCGCGGAATGATGATGTCGACGTAGCGGGTGGCCGTCAGCAGTTCGTTGACCACCGCCCGGTCCGGGGGCAGGAGCGAAACCGCATCCTCAGGCACCCTGAATTCCCGCAAAACCGACTGGATCAGCCCGACCAGACACTGGTTGGAGTGGTGCGCTTCCTTCCCGCCTTTCAGCACGCACGCATTACCGGACCGCAGGCAGAGGGCGGCCACGTCCAGCGTCACATTGGGCCGTGATTCGTAAATGACGCCCACGACCCCCAGCGGAACCGCCACTTTGCGCAGTTGCAGCCCCTGTTCGAGGGTCCTTTCCAGCAATACCTGGCCGCTCGGATCAGGCAGGCCGGCCACCTGACGGAGGCTGTCGGCCAGATCGGCGATGCGTTTTTCGTTCAGCAGCAGCCGGTCCTTCTTCGGGTCTTCGTCGGGCATGGCATCCAGGTCTTTCCGGTTTTCGTCCAGAATGGCGGCACACTGATCCAGGATCAGATCGGCCAGCCGGTTGAGCAGGACGGTTTTCTGATCGTCGGACAGGCGCCGGACCGATGCTGCGGCCGCCTGGGTTGCCTGAAGAACGGGAGTAATCGTATTCATCGCTGTTGGTTTACCACAAAACTATATCATTCGCATTCGCAATTTCAATATTCGGCTTGCCGATAACCTCTCCGATGGCTCCTGACGAAAGCCGGGCGCGGGCTACGGCCACCGCCGAGCCGCTTTCGTCGCAGATCTCGACCACTTCGCCGGCTTCGAATTCGCCCTCCACGGCCCGAACACCCACCGCCAGCAAACTGTTCCGCCGGCCGAGTGCCGCCACCGCGCCGGCATCCACTTTCAGGCAGCCGGCCGCCAGGCTCCCGCTGCCCAGCCAGCGGTGGCGGGCCCGGGGGGTGCCGAGCTGCGGGGTGAAGGCCGTGCCGGTTTCGCCCTTCAGCGCCCTGAGAATCCCGTCGGGCTGGTTCAGGCCGAAGATCGTTACCTGAATGCCCATGCGGGTCGCCAGTTTGGCGAAGGTCAGCTTGGAGGCCATACCGCCCAGCCCCAGGGCCGATTTTTCGTTACGGACCAGCCCAAACACCGACTCGTCGACCCGCCCGACGGACGGAATGATCTGTCCCTGCGGATTGAGCAGGCCGCCTACGGACGTACAGAGCATGAGCGTGGAAGCTCCGAAACCGACGGCCATGAGCGTGGCCAGTTCGTCGTTATCGGAAAACTTCAGTTCTCGGTCGCTGACGACGTCATTTTCGTTGGCGATGGGAATGATGCCGTTTTTCCAGAGTTCCTCGACGGTTTCCTTCAGTTGGAGAAACTGCCGGCGGTCGGCGAAATGATGCCGTTCGCAGAGGGCCTGAGCCACGGGAATGTCATACCGGGAAAAATAATGATTATATACGTTGAGCAACAGAAGGTTGCCCACGGCTGCGGCCGCCTTGCGCTGGGCAATCTCGCCCCGGTATCCCTGAATCAGGCTCTTCCCGGCCCCGACTGCCCCGGACGAAACCAGAACGATGCGGTAGGATCGGTGCAGCTCGGCCACCTGCCGGGCAATGTCGGCAATGACGGCTTCATTCAGCGCACCATCCGGCCGGGTGATCGAGGCCGTCCCAAATTTAATGACTAAAACAGACACGCTTCTGGACCGTAGTTACGGCGATTTAACACGACCCGGATGCCCCCGGGCCGGCAGGAGGCAGCAAAAGTACGAAGATTCAGGGCAAGCCGCCAATCCTTTTCGGAAACCGGCCGCTAATCCGACTGGTTTCGGAAGAGGTGATCGAGGACGGGCTCGGTAAAGCGGGCTTTCTTCTGAAGGGTGCGCTTGAGAATCCGCATGTATTCGGGGCGGGGAATCTCGATGGCCCCGAACCGCCGGACGTTGTCGTTAATGAACTGCGTATCGAGCAGTTCGAAGTTCTGTTTCCGGAGAATCTCGATCAGGTAATGAAAGGCGACCTTCGAGGCATTGGGAACGAGATAAAACATCGATTCCCCGAAAAAAGCCGATCCCAGCGCCACGCCGTACAGCCCGCCCACCAGGCGGTTATCGATATAGGTTTCCACGCTGTGGGCCAGCCCCATCTGGTGCAGATCGACATAGGCTTCGATGATTTCATCGGAAATCCAGGTGCCGTCGTTCTCGGAGCGGGGGACCGCGCAGTGGCGCATTACGCTTTCAAAGTCGGAGTTGATCCGAAGTTCGAACAACCGCTTGTTCAAAACAGGCCGCAGGGATTTGGCCGGGCGATAGGTGTCGAGGGGGATAATAGCACGCGGGTCCGGAGAGTACCAGTAAAGCGTACCGTCCGTATCAGCCATCGGAAAAATACCGTTAATATAGCCATATATCAGATCATCGGAGGACAGCCGATACATGCAGGCGAGTTAAGGTTGTTCCGACAAATGTATTAAAAAATTCTTGGGAAAAAACCAATACGCTTTCGAACGTTTAGTCAATTTTTTCGTTATACCATTGCAAGAACGGAACAATTCTGTTAACATTGTCCCGCTTTTGGCGAAAGAGAAATGGCAAGACCTATCTATATACCGACTTTCTACCACACGACGCCATTTTGGTTCAGGTCCGAAAGGACCCGACGCTAATTGCTTGCCTACGCGGTGAGTATCCGCCCCCTGCGGCTCCATCCTTTCTCATTTTCAACAACCATTCGATTCACAAAAACCACCGGATCAGTCGTCCGTTCCGGGGGTAACCTATTCCATCCAAAGACGATGATTCCGGAAGTAGACAACGATCACTATATAGTACAGGTGGCCGACGAATCCCATCTGAATCTTGCCCAGACGATCTGCAAGGAGATGGAGGAGAGCGCCAAAGCGCGGGGTACGGGGATTGCCAAGCGGTCGCCTTTGTACCTGATGGAAAAAATGCTGGAGGGAAAAGCCATCGTCGCCACCACCGATACCGGCGAATGGGTCGGCTTCTGCTATATCGAAACGTGGGAACATGGCAAGTTCGTTGCCAATTCGGGGCTGATCGTTCATCCGGATCACCGGAAAAGCGGCATCGCCACCCGGATCAAGGCCGAAGCCTTCAAACTCTCGCGCACCAAATACCCCGACGCCAAGATCATCGGTCTGACCACCAGCCTGGCCGTCATGAAAATCAACTCGGACCTTGGTTATGAACCGGTGACGTTCAGTGAGCTTCCGGCCGACGACGCCTTCTGGAAAGGCTGTTCGAGCTGCGTCAACTACGACATCCTGACCCGGACCAACCGCAAGCATTGCCTCTGCACGGGAATGCTCTACAACCCGGAACAGCAAAAGAAGCAGGAAAAGTCCGAAAAATGGAACTTCCTGAAGGAATCCAAACTGTATGAGCGCTGGATGCGCATCAAACAGCGGATCCTGCTGCGTTTCAGAGAGCGCCCGCGGGTCAGGAAGCCTGAACGTGAACTGGAAGCCGTCGGGTAACTTGATATCGTTCCGGATCCCTCTCCGGAAAACACCATAAAATACCTTTGTTATTCAGGTGATTTCGAGTCCCTTTCGGCTGTCGGCTGGAAGGGATTCGCTATTTTTGCGTCTGCCTAACCGAAATACGTACAACCGATTTCTTACCAACCCGCCACAGCGGACCCCGTCTAATGTCAGAAGTTAAAAAGGTCGTTTTAGCGTTCAGCGGAGGTCTCGATACCTCGTTTTGTGTCAAATACCTGTCCGAAGATCTGGGCTATGAAATTTTTTCGGTGCTGGTCGATACCGGCGGTTTTCAGGAATCCGAACTGAAAGCCATCGAAGACCGGGCCTACTCCCTCGGGGTGAAACACCACACGGCCATCGCCAAAACGGACGACTATTATCAGCAGTGCCTGAAATACCTGGTTTTCGGAAACGTCCTTAAAAATAACACCTACCCACTGTCGGTCAGCGCCGAACGCATTTTTCAGGCCATCGCCGTGGCGGAATACGCCCGGGAGATCGGCGCCGGGGCCATCGCCCACGGCAGCACCGGCGCCGGTAACGACCAGGTACGGTTCGATATGGCGTTCCGGATCATCGCGCCGGAGGCCGAGATCATCACCCCCATCCGCGACCTGCGGCTCTCCCGGGAAGCGGAAATCGAATACCTGAAATCGAAAGGCGTCGAGCAGGAATGGCACAAAGCCGCCTACTCGATCAATAAAGGGCTTTGGGGCACTTCCGTCGGAGGCCGCGAAACGCTGACCTCGCAGGGCTTTCTGCCCGAGTCGGCCTGGCCCACCCAGGTCACCAAAACCGAGCCGGAAACCATCACCCTCCGGTTTGAGGCCGGTGAACTGAAAGGTATCGGCGATACCCGTTACGACAACCCGGTCGAGGCCATTCAGAAGCTGACCGAACTGGCCGGGCCGTTCGGCATCGGGCGCGATATTCACGTCGGCGATACGATCATCGGCATCAAGGGCCGCGTCGGTTTCGAAGCCCCCGCCCCGCTGATTATCCTGAAGGCCCACCACGCCCTCGAAAAGCACGTCCTGACCAAGTGGCAGCAGTACTGGAAAGACCAGATGGCCAACTGGTACGGCACGATGCTTCACGAAGGCCAGTTTCTGGACCCGGTCATGCGGAATATCGAAACCTTCCTGACCGATACGCAGGGCCATGTGACGGGGCAGGTTCACGTCCTGCTGGCGCCCTACCGCTTTCAGGTGCTCGGGATCGAATCTTCCTACGATCTCATGTCGGCCAAATTCGGCAGCTACGGCGAAATGAACAACGCCTGGACCGGTGAAGACGTCCGCGGCTTCTCCAAAGTCATGTCGAACCAGGTCATGATCTACGAAAAAGTCAAAGAAGCGAATCAGGTTGAACATCATCGTTGATGCCAGCCCGCTCGGCATCGGGTTTTACCACCGTCAGGCCAAAACCGGCGTCAGCCGGGTGGCCGAGCAGCTGGTGAAAGGGCTGGCCGGATCGGAAAAAGTGAGGCTGTCGCTGGCGGCTCCCACTCACGTGGCCGAAACCCAGCGGTATGTCCGGACCACCTTCGGAGACCGGGCGCCCCGCCTGGTTAACCCGTCGGGGGAACGGGGCTGGGCCTCGTTCGAGAATGCCCTGCTGGCTCCGTTCTCTCCGGAAAGCCTGCCGTCGAAAGTAATCCGGCAGATTTTCTACCGGAGCCGGAAGGCGCTGGGCAGCGAACAGGCACGGTTCCGACCCGAGGATTTCCCGGCCGGTTCGATCTACCATTCGCCGTTTTATGCCATTCCCGGCGCCGTCGGGCGGATGAGCCACGTGCAGAAGGTGCTGACGGTTCACGATCTGATTCCGATTCACCACCCCGAGTGGTTTCCGGCAACGGAGCGGTCCGTCCGGGATGCCTTCACGCTCCTGCCGCCGGAGGCTCAGGTAGTGACGGTGTCGGAGGCTACGAAAGCGGACTTCTGCCACTATACCGGCTTCGACCCGGGCCGGGTAACGCCCATTCATCTGGCCGCATCGAAGGATCTGTTCTATCCGGTGACGGACGCGGGCCGGGTGCAGGATACCCGCCGGCGGTTCGGGCTGGGCGACGCGCCCTATCTGCTTTGTCTGGCAACGCTCGAACCCCGCAAGAACCTCGACCACCTGATTCGGTGTTTCGTCCGGCTGGCGGAGAGCGGGGACCTGGACCGGGAGGTCCGGCTGGTGCTGGTCGGTTCCAGAGGCTGGAAGATCGACCAGATTCTGAGCGAAGTAGCCCGTAGCGAAGCGGTTCGGGCGCGGCTGGTGTTCACCGGTTTCGTGCCGGATGAGGACCTGGCCCCGCTGTATGCCGGGGCGCTGGCCTTCGTCTACCCGTCGCTTTTCGAAGGTTTCGGGCTGCCCCCGCTGGAAGCTATGCAGTGCGGCCTGCCGGTCATTACGTCGAACGTATCGTCCCTGCCGGAAGTGGTCGGCGATGCGGCCGTGCAGGTGTCTCCGACCGATGCCGATGCGCTGGCGCAGGCCATTCTGACCGTCGTGCGGTCGGAGCCGCTGCGGAAAGACCTCGCGGCCAAAGCCGTCCGGCGGGCGCAGCAGTTCTCCTGGCAGCGGTTTACCGACGAGCATATTATTCTGTATCAAAAACTTGTCAATACGAAATCCTGAGTCGTTCGAGCCGGCAGGCCGGACGGAAAGGTTTCAGCATTTATTATGGATCAGATTACTGTTGGAATTATCGGCGGAGCCGGTTACACGGGCGGAGAACTGCTTCGCATCCTGATCAACCACCCGTACGTTCGCTTTGCCTTCGTACACAGCAAAAGCCAGGCGGGCAAACCCGTTCATGCGACCCATACCGATCTGCTCGGAGACACCGATCTGCGATTTTCGGGGGAAGAAACCCGCGATCTGGTGGCCCAGCCGGGGCTTTCGGTGATCTTTCTCTGCTCCGGCCACGGCGAATCGGCCCGGTTTCTGGCCGAAAATCCCGTACCGGAAACGGTGAAGATCATCGACCTGAGCACCGACTTCCGCGACCAGTCGAACGGCTTCCTCTACGGGCTGCCCGAGCTGCAGCGGGAACGCATCCGGCCGGCCGGTAAGATCGCTAATCCGGGCTGCTTCGCCACCAGCATCGAACTGGCCCTGCTGCCGCTGGCGGGTTCCGGTCTGCTCCGCGAGGCCGTCCACGTCAGCGCCGTCACGGGGTCTACGGGGGCGGGCCAGGCCCTGAGCCCGACCACCCATTTCACCTGGCGCAATAACAACTTTTCCATCTATAAGGCCTTTACGCACCAGCACCTGAAGGAAATCCGGATGAGCCTGACGACGCTTCAGGCCGGTTTCGACCAGGCCGTCAACTTCATACCGTACCGGGGCGACTTCACGCGCGGCATCATGGCCAACGTATACACGCCTTTTGCGGGCAGTCTGGAAGAGGCTCACCGGCTGTACCATGACTATTACGGCACCCATCCGTTTACCCACCTGAGCGACGCGCCGATCGACCTCAAGCAGGTCGTCAATACCAACAAATGCCTGCTGCATCTGGAAAAGCACGAAGGTCAGCTGCTGATCACCAGCATCATCGACAACCTGACCAAAGGAGCATCCGGGCAGGCGGTGCAGAATATGAACCTGATGTTCGGATTGCCGGAGGATGCCGGTCTGCGGCTGAAGGCCCCCGCTTTCTGACCCCGGCGAAAACCGCAACCGCCCTGATTGGTTAGGCTTTTGAACGGGAATCCGGTGAAAGGCCATGAAATTCGGGTCATGATCCGACTATTTGCGGACCTGAAAGCGTTTACCGATTGAGGTTCCAAGTTTTATCTTATTTTTACAGAAAAACATTATAAACCTATGGCAACCACTTCGGCAGCTAAACCGTACCCCTGGCTAAAATTCTATCCGAAAGGTGTTCCGTACGAAATAAATCCCGATATCTTTTCTTCCCTGGTCGAGATGATGGAGGACGGCTTTCGTCGCTTTGCCGACCAGCCGGCCTACTCCTGCATGGGGAAAGTGCTGACCTTTCGGGAAATGGACGAACTATCCAGGCAGTTTGCCTCCTACCTTCAGAACGACCTGAAGCTTCAGAAAGGCGACCGCGTCGCCATCCAGATGCCCAACCTGCTGCAATATCCGGTCGCCATTTTCGGTATCCTGCGGGCGGGGATGGTGGTGGCCAATACCAATCCGCTGTATACTCCGCGCGAGATGCAGCATCAGTTCAAGGACTCGGGGGCTAAAGCCATCATCATTCTGTCGAACTTCGCGCACAATCTGCAGAAGATTATCGACCAGACGGACATCCAACACGTGATCGTCACGCAGATCGGCGATCTTCTGGGATTCCCCAAGAAGCTGATCGTCAACGCGGTAGTGAAATATGTAAAGAAGATGGTTCCCGACTACCAGCTGCCGCAGGCGGTTTCGTTCGCCGATGCCCTGAGCCGCGGCAGCCGGACCGCCCCGCAGCCGGTCAAAGTGACCGGTCAGGACCTGGCCTTCATCCAGTATACCGGCGGTACGACGGGTGTCTCTAAAGGCGCCATGCTGTCGCACCGGAACATCGTGGCCAATGTGGAAGCCATGAGCCTCTGGATGTTTTCCAGCAAAAAAACGGACGACCAGGACGTTATCGTAGCCGCGCTTCCGCTGTATCATATCTATGCCCTGACGGTGAATGCGCTTTCCGCCCTGAGGAGCGGAGCCATGAACCTGCTCATTACCAACCCCCGGGATATGAACGCGTTCATCGACGACCTGAAGAAAAACCGGTTCACCATCTTCGTCGGTCTGAACACGCTCTACAACGGCCTGCTCAACAACCCGAGAATTAACGAGGTGGATTTCAGCCATATGCGAATCTCCTCGGCGGGCGGGATGGCCCTACAGACGGCCGTAGCCGAACGCTGGCAGAAACTGACCGGGATGCTGATCGCCGAAGGCTACGGCCTGTCGGAAACCTCGCCGGTGCTTTCCTCCAACCCCTGCGACGGCACGGCCCGCCTGGGAACGATCGGCGTGCCTTTTCCCAGTACCGAACTGAAGATCATGCAGGAAGACGGCACGGAAGCTCCGCTCGGGACGCCCGGCGAACTCTGGGCCCGCGGCCCGCAGGTCTTTCCCGGCTATTTCAATCGCCCGGACGAAACCGCCAAAGTCATGGAAGGGGAATGGTTCAAAACCGGTGACATCGCCGTGATGGACGAAGACGGCTTTTTCCGGATCGTCGACCGGAAGAAGGACATGATCCTGGTCTCGGGCTTCAACGTCTATCCGAACGAAATCGAAGACGTGATCGCGAAGTGCCCGGGTGTGGCGGAAGTAGCCTGCATCGGCGTGCCGGACGAGAAATCGACCGAGGCCGTCAAGGTGTTCGTCGTCAAGAAGGACCCGGATCTGACGGCGGAAAACATCCTGAGCTACTGCCGGGAAAACCTGACCAACTACAAACGACCGCGACACATCGAGTTTCGGGCCGAGCTGCCCAAAACCAATGTCGGCAAGATCCTCCGCCGGAGTCTGCGCGACGAGGAACTGGCCAGGCTGAACGGGAAGTAAAAAATTTAGTGGCACTGAACCAGCCCGCCCGGTCGAACCGGGCGGGCTGGTTGGTTCTCAGGCGGTGGCGTAGAACGCCGTCAGCGGGAGCAGTTCCTGCTGAAACTGGCTGACCACCTTCAAAAACTGACCGGCCTTCCGGCGCGAGACTTCGAGGTCTACGCCGTTGGTCAGGCTGATCATCATGTTTTTATCGGGATGGATTTCCTGCAGATACAGCAGATTGATGATGTTTTTCTTGTGAGGCCGCACAAAGATTTCGGACGGCAGACGGCCCTCCAGCTTCTTCAGCGTGAGCGAAACGATCAATTGCGTTCCGTCGCTGAAATGCAGAACCGTGTAGTTCCCTTCCCCTTCCAGCCGGACGATTCGATAAACCGGCACCCTCTTTCTCTGCCCCCAGAAAGGTAATACCACATCCGGTAAATTCAGATGACGGGTCAGCGCCTGCAGTTGATTCTCTGAGTAACTGCTTCGCGGATTGTAGTATAACTGTAGTTTCATAATTTGTGCGGGTGTAGATGTTTAAGTTGGAAAGAGCGGTTAAATATTACTAAACATTAAATAAAAAACAATAAATACCTACTAATTTGTAACCACTTTGCTAAAATAATTTACAAAAAATACGCCTGTCCGATTTAAAGCCCTTCTTCAGGATTTTCCGACCGGTTTTAAGAGAATTGCAACTTTGACCGGACGCCCCGCGTTTGAGCCTTTAACCGTATTATTTCTTCATTTTCCATGGCAACCTTATTAGACTTTGTCGGCAATACGCCGTTGGTAGAGCTTAACCGTCTGAATCCGAATCCCGCCGTTAAACTGTATGGCAAAATGGAAGGCCAAAATCCCGGCGGCAGCGTCAAGGATCGCCCGGCCCTGAACATGATTAAAGGGGCCATCGACCGGGGCGAACTGAAACCGGGCATGAAACTCATCGAAGCCACCAGCGGCAATACCGGTATTGCTCTTGCCATGATTGCCCGCCTTTACAACGTTGAAATTGAGCTGGTTCTACCCCAGAACTCCACCCGGGAGCGCGTCCTGACGATGCAGGCTTACGGCGCGAAAGTGACCCTGCTCGAATCGATGGAAAGCGCCCGGGACTACGCCGAGGCTCAGGTGGAAAAGGGGGGCTACTTTCTGCTAAATCAGTTCGCCAACCCGGATAATTACCTAGCGCACTACCGTACCACCGGCCCCGAAATCTGGCGGGATACTCAGGGGAAAATTACTCATTTCGTTTCTTCCATGGGAACCACCGGCACCATCATGGGAACCTCCCGGTATCTGAAGGAGCAGAACCCCGGGGTGCAGATCGTGGGCTGCCAGCCGTCCGAAGGCTCCCAGATTCCGGGCATCCGGAAATGGCCGGAGGAGTACCTGCCCAAAATTTTCGACCCCAGCCGCGTCGACCGGACCATCGAGGTATCGCAGGACGATGCCACCGAAATGACCCGCCGGCTGGCCCGCGAGGAAGGCGTTTTTGCGGGAATGAGCAGCGGAGGGTCCGTGCATGCCGCCCTGAAACTGATCGAAGAACTGGAAGAGGGCGTCGTCGTGTGCATCATCTGCGACCGGGGCGACCGCTATCTGTCCTCCGATTTATTTAACCAGGAAGGTCTTTGAGACCTTGCGGGTTGGGTCGTACCTTTGCGTCATGTACAAGCGTATCCTCCTGCCCCTTCTTTTTCGCTTCGACGCCGAGCAGATTCACCATTTCGTCACTTCGCTTTTAAAATTTACGCTCGCCATACCCGGATTCCGCTGGCTGACCCGCCGATTGTTCACCTTCGAGAACCCGCGGCTGGAGCGGGAGGTCTTCGGAATCCGGTTTGCCAACCCCGTGGGGCTGGCGGCCGGTTTCGATAAAAACGCCGACCTCGTCGACGAACTGGCCTGCCTCGGATTCGGCTTCATTGAAATCGGCACGGTGACCCCCCGCCCCCAGCCCGGCAACGACCGGCCCCGGCTGTTCCGGCTGAAGGCCGATCAGGGTCTCATCAACCGCATGGGTTTCAACAACAAAGGCTCCAGGGTCGCTGCCGAACGACTGCGCCGACGGCAGTCGAGGGTCATCATCGGGGGAAACATCGGCAAAAACAAAGTCACACCCAACGAAAACGCCCTGGACGACTATCTGGTCGCCTTCCATGACCTGTTCGAGGTGGTCGACTATTTTGTGGTCAACGTCAGCTCGCCCAATACGCCCGGCCTGCGCGATCTTCAGGAGAAGGGCCCGCTGACGGCCCTTCTTCAGCGGCTTCAGGACGAAAACCACCGGAAGCCGGCCCCCAAACCCATTCTGCTCAAGATTGCTCCCGACCTGACCGACAGCCAGCTGGACGACATCATCGACATCGTGAAGACGACCGGCATCGCGGGGGTGATCGCCACCAACACGACCATCAGCCGGGAGAACCTGACCACCGACCGGGCGGCCGTCGAGGCCATCGGCGCGGGCGGGGTCAGCGGGCAGCCGCTCCGGCAGCGATCGACCGAGGTGATTCGTTACCTTTGCCGGCAGTCAGGCAATGCCTTTCCCGTCATTGGGGTGGGCGGTATCGCCACTGCCGGGGATGCGCTCGAAAAGCTACGGGCCGGGGCCAGCCTGGTTCAGATCTACACCGGCTTCATCTACGAAGGCCCGTCGTTAGCTAAACAGATTTGCAAAACTTTGTCAGAAAAGGTAGCTTAAAGCAGTTTTCAATAACAGAATGGCTCAACCCACTAACCGACAAAACTCAATTCGGAACGAGCGAGCGAAGGCGCGGGCTTCGGCGGTTTCGATTAACTGGACTGCCTGGCAAACCGACCGCCGGTCTCAACTGGCCTTCGGCGGATTGCTTCTTTTTTTAGCGGTGGGGCTGACGGTCGCTTTCGTGTCGTATCTGCTGACCGGACCGGCCGACCAGAGCGTTCTCGATACGGTCACCACCACGCCCCTGCGCGAATCCGGCGCCGAAACCCGCAACTGGCTTGGCGTACTCGGCGCGTTCGTGGCTCACATTTTCATCTTCCGCTGGTTCGGGATTGCCGCCCTCGGCCTGCCGATCATCCTGTTTCTGGCCGGTATCAAACTGGCTTTCGGCTGGGAGCTGCTGCCCCTGGCCCGAACCACCAAAGCGGTGCTGTTCTACATGGCCTGGGTCAGCATGCTGACGGGCTACATCGTGCTGGCGACGGAGTCCGTCGGGCGGGGCAGCGTCTGGTGCGGGGGCCTGGGCTACGAATTCAATGCGATTCTGTACAGCCTGATCGGCTGGGGCGGCATTGCCGTCATCGGCTTTGCGCTGTTCCTGTTCCTGGTCTATTTTTACAGCATCACCTCCCTCCCCTCCTTCTCGATGACGCCCAGGTCCCGGTCCTATGATCCGCAGGCCGGCGGGGTGGCGGAAGAACCGGACGACGAGGAGGATGACGATGATATTGAAGACTTCATCGACGTAAAACCGCCCACGGTCAACGGGGTTCCCAGGCCGGAACAACCTCCGGTCGAAACGGCCCCGATTGAACCCGTGAACGGTCATGCGGCCACGCTCGATCTGAGTCCGAAACCGGAAACGCCCCGGATCGAAAAAGCCAACGGCAACGGATTGCCCTCGAAACTGCCGCTTACCCTTACCATCGAGGATACTTCAGCCGTGGTCCCGGAAGCCGGCGAGGAAACGGAAACGGCCGCCCCCGTGGCCGAACCCTACGCCGGCCCGACCGATGAGGTGGATGAGGACGCCCTGAAACTGCATGGGCTCTACGACCCGACGCTCGATCTGCCCAAATACCTGTTCCCCACCATCGAACTGCTGACCGAATACCCGGAGAATCAGAAAGCGCAGGTGTCGGCGGAAGAACTGGAAGCCAACAAGGACCGGATCGTTGAAACGCTTCAGAACTACGGCATTACCATCGACAGCATCAAGGCAACCATCGGCCCGACGGTGACGCTGTATGAAATCGTGCCCTCGGCGGGGGTGCGGATCTCCAAGATCAAAAGCCTGGAAGACGACATCGCCCTGAACCTCTCGGCGCTCGGCATCCGGATCATCGCGCCCATGCCCGGAAAAGGAACCATCGGGATCGAGGTGCCGAACAAAAACCGGGAGATGGTGGCGATGCGGTCGGTGATTACCTCTGAAAAGTTCGCCAAGAGCAACTTCGAGCTGCCGGTGGTACTCGGAAAAACCATATCCAACGAAATCTACGTCGCCGACCTCGCCAAAATGCCGCACCTGCTGATGGCCGGGGCGACGGGTCAGGGGAAATCCGTGGGTCTGAACGTACTGCTGACCTCGCTGATCTACCGCAAACACCCTTCTCAGCTCAAACTGGTGCTGGTGGACCCGAAAAAGGTGGAACTGACGCTGTTCAACAAGCTGGAAAGGCACTTCCTGGCCAAGCTGCCCGACAGCGACGAGCCCATCATTACGGACACGAAAAAGGTAGTCAATACGCTTAATTCGCTGTGTATCGAGATGGACAACCGGTATAATCTGCTGAAAGACGCGCAGTGCCGGAATCTGAAAGAATATAACGCCAAGTTTATCCAGCGCCGGCTGAACCCCGAAAAAGGGCACCGGTTCCTGCCGTATATCGTGCTGATCATCGACGAGCTGGCCGACCTGATGATGACGGCCGGGAAAGAGGTCGAGCAACCCATTGCCCGGATGGCGCAGCTGGCCCGGGCCATCGGCATTCACCTCGTGGTGGCGACGCAGCGGCCTTCCGTCAACGTCATTACCGGTCTGATCAAGGCCAACTTCCCGGCCCGGCTTTCCTTCAAGGTAACCTCCAAGATCGACTCCCGGACCATTCTGGACACCGGCGGAGCCGAACAACTGGTCGGGATGGGGGATATGCTGTTTTCGTCCAATTCCGATATCGTCCGGCTGCAATGCCCCTTCGTGGATACCAACGAGATCGAAGAACTCTGTGATTTTGTGGGCGGTCAGCGCGGCTACGATTCGGCCTACGTGCTTCCGGAGTTTGCCGGCGACGATGCGGGCAACGGCGAGGAGAAGGAGATCGACCTCGAAAACCGGGATCCGATGTTCGATGATGCCGCCCGCCTGGTGGTCGTTCACCAGCAGGGAAGCACTTCGCTCATCCAGCGCCGTCTCAAGCTGGGTTACAACCGCGCCGGCCGCCTGATCGACCAGCTCGAAGCCGCCGGAATCGTTGGCCCCTTCGAGGGCAGTAAAGCCCGTGAAGTGCTCGTCCAGGACCCGCAGGTTCTGGAGGAAATGTTAAAGTCTCTTAATTGAAAACCGGCCCGGACCGCTTAACCTTTTTTCCCTAAACTTTTTCCCCTAAAAATTGTCTGAATACAAAACGGTCAGCAATTTTGCGGCCTGTTTTGGTGAGCAAAAGATTCAGAAAAGAAAGAACACATGAGAAAATTAGCACTGCTGTTGATGTTGGTTACGGGTTTGTCACTACCGTCGACGGCGCAGAAAGATAAACGGGCGGAAGGGGTTCTGGATGCGATGAGTAAGAAGTACAAGGCGTTGAATTCGTACCAGGCGGCTTTCACCTATAAAGGGGACGGCGGCAATTATAAAGGCGATTTGGCGGTGAAAAACAACTCGTTCCGTCTGAAGCTGGCCGGCCAGGAAGTCTTTACCGACGGCAAGACGATGTCCACTTACGTGAAGGAAACCAACGAAGTGAACGTACAGGATTACGATGCCGGTGAAGCGGGCGACTTTAACCCGGCCAAGATCTACACCATCTACAAGCAGGGCTACAACTATAAATTTATCGGGGAACAGAAGCAGGGCGGACAGACCGTGGAAGTGATCGAACTGACGCCGGAGAAGAAAAACACCCAGATTACCAAAGTACAAATTGCCGTCAACAAGAAAGACAAAACGGTGAAAAGCTGGAAAATCACCGACAAAAGCGGAAAAGTCACCAGCTACCAGATCGATAAGTTTACCCCTAACGTCAATATGCCGGATTCCTATTTCGTCTTCGACAAGACCAAGTATCCGGGCGTCGAGGTGGTCGATCTGCGATGATTCATCATATCCATATAAATAAAAAAGCCGGACGTTGCCGGCTTTTTTTATGACTTCATTTTACGTCCAATTGTTGATAACTGGGTCTGTTTTCCGGCTAAAATCCAATGGATGAAAAATAGACGGACTATTTTATCAAAATACCTCCCTTTTCACCTACTTTCCGCCGGGCCGGGGTTTTTTGGTTTACACCAGTACCGCGTTCAGCAGTTGTTCAAGGATCAGTTTTCCGTCCGTATTGCCTAGCATCGGATCGGCGGCCCGCTCGGGATGCGGCATCAGGCCGAAGACGTTCTTCCGTTCGCTGGCGACCCCGGCAATGTTGTTCAGGCTCCCGTTGGGATTGGCCGATTCGACCACGCTGCCGTTCTCATCGCAGTACCGGAAGATAATCTGATCATTGTCTTCCAGGCGCTTGAGTGTATCGGCATCGGCGAAATACCGGCCGTCGCCGTGCGCGATGGGGATTTTATAGGCCCGGTCTTCCAGCTCTGACGTAATCAGTGCGCTTTTCGACTCCGGCCGCAGGTAAATGTTCTTGCAGACGTATTTCTGACTGGTGTTCCGCAGCAGAACGCCGGGCACCAGCCGGGCTTCGGCCAGAATCTGGAAACCGTTGCAGATTCCCATCAGGTAACCCCCCCGTTCCGCGTGTTTGATCACCTCATCCATAATAGGTGAAAACCGGGCCACGGCTCCCGTCCGAAGGTAATCGCCGTAGGAGAAACCGCCGGGCAGAATAATAAAATCACAACCCTGGAGGTCGTGGTCTTTGTGCCACAGCTTAACCACCTCCTGTTTAAGCTGATCACGCAGGGCGTGTACGGCGTCGTCGTCGCAGTTCGACCCCGGAAATACTACTACTCCAAATTTCATAGCTGGGATGAAAATGTATTCACAAAGGTACTCAGATTGCCGGTCGGATTCAACGGGTTGGGGAGAAAAAGGCTCAACCACCCCCCATCCCCCTCTTTGCCAAGGAGGGGGTGGCTTCGCAGGTATGAAAAAGGCGGAGCACTCCCCATCCTTACCAAGGAGGGGGATGGGGGGTGGTCCTTTTCTACTTCACCTCGATCGCCCTCGCGCCTTCCATTCCACCCCTGCCGCGTTCGAAGGTCAGGTCGATGCGGCCGAGGTAGATCCCGGCAAACCCGACCTGGTTGATCAGCACCGGCAGGCCCTCCTGGCTTACCACGCTCACCGGTGCTTCCAGGAAAGTGTGGGTATGCCCGCCGATGATCAGGTCGATGTTCCGGCTTCGGGAAGCCAGTACCCGGTCCGACACCGTCGCGTCGTTGTACTGGTAACCGAGGTGCGAGAGACAGACCACGTAGTCGCATTTCTTCTCCTTCCGAAGCCGTTCTGCCATGTCGTTGCCGACCTCAATGGGGTTCAGATACTTCATCTCCTTGTATAACTCCTTCGGAATCAGATCCTCCGGCTGGATACCCAGGCCGAAAACACCCACCCGGACGCCGTCTTTGTTGAAGACTTTCCAGGGCTGCGTCCGGCCGTCCAGCACAGTATTTTTAAAGTCGTAATTGGCGATCAGAAACGGGAATCGGGCCTTCCCGAACTGGGTCACCATGTTGTCGATACCGCCGTCGAAATCGTGATTTCCGATGGCGCTGGCATCATAGCCCATCCGGTTCATGGCCAGAATCTCCGGTTCGCCCTTGTAAATGTTAAAATAGGGGGTGCCCTGAAAAAGATCCCCGGCGTCGAACAGCAGGATGTTGGGCTGCTCCTTGCGGATCTGGTCAATCAGCGTGGCCCGGCGAACGATGCCGCCCCTTCCGGCATTACGGCTGCCGTCCATCGGGAACGGGTCGAGCCGGCTGTGTACGTCGTTGGTGTGCAGAATGGTCAGCCGGGTGGTTTTCGGTTTCGCTGCCAGCTCGTTCGGTGCCAGGCTGCCCACCACGGCGGCCGACCCGAAGAACTTCAGAAACTGACGTCTACTGGATTGTGATGCGTCCATCGGTAACGGGAGTTATGGGTTGACCGGATTTGCCGAGCTGGCGAAAATAATCGATGAAGGCGTCGCGGAGAAGCAGATTCAGGTCCTGGCGACGGACGGCATCTTTCAGGAAAAAGGCTCCTCCCCCGCCGTTAGCGACAAAGTCACTGACGGCGATGGTGTACTCCTGCTCCGGCTGGAAGGTCTTTCCGTTCGTAAAGGCGATGGTCGTGATGCTTTTGCCCTGAATCGTGACCCGCACCCCGCCGACGAGCAGAGCCGCTTCGTTCGCTTCCGACCCCGCGTAATGCTCGAACAACTGCTTCAGCATCGAACCTTTCAGCGTCAGGACGGTAATCTGGTTGTCGAACGGCATGACCTCGAAGATGTTGCCGACCCGGATCGGGCCCTGCGGCAGACCGGACCGGACGCCCCCGTAATTCAGGTGGGAGCAGTCGACGGGCTGACCGAGCCGCTGGCGGGTCTGCTGAAGCATGGCGTCGCAAAGCAGGTTGTTCAGGGCGGATTCCGGCCTGGCCTTCTCCAGCCGCACCGTCGACTGAACCAGCACCTCATTCATGGTTTTTTCCAGGCCCTGCCGGTAGGGTGCCAGGAAGCGGGCCGTGGAACTGTCGGCCGGGGCCGCAGCCGAATCCACCTGAATGCGGTTGTAGGCCCGGTTGCTGAGGTGATACCCCGGGTGGCAGGCTGCCGTGACCAGCGCCAGCAGGAGGATCGAAATCCGTATTTTAGTAGGCATGGGAGTTGAAAGAGTGTCCGCTTAGTTCTGGGTCGGGGTGTCGCCCTCCAGAAGCTGGCGGGTGCCGAACCATTGTAATTCATAGGCCAGACTGAACCATCCCTTCGTCCTGCGGACGGTCGTCGTCTGCCATTCACGAGTCGGCCGGAGCGTGTGCCAGGGTCCGAAGGCAAACCGAAATTTCAGGGGCATATCGAACCCCGGTGCCTCGGCGATCCACCGGTGCCGGATTTCCAGATCGTCGCCTTTCTCGGTGAGCTGGTACTCGATGATGGGCGGTTTGGCGTAGTTCAGAAACTGGTCGAAAATCGGTTTCAGGTCCATTTTCGTTTCACGGCTGAGAATGTCGACGATCTCGGCGGTCGAAACGATGGAGTGCTTTTTCTGCAGGGCCAGTTTGCGAAGGGCGATGAACCAGACGTCGTCGTTATCCACCACGTTCCGCAGCGTATGGAGCATCCAGGCTCCTTTGTAATAGATGTCGTTATCTTTCGGTTCAAAATTGACCCCGGCCGGCCCGACCATCGGAAACTGGCTTTTGATAAGCTTTTTCTGCGTCATCAGGTACTTCACCGCCTTTTCGTACCCTTCCGTACTTTCGACGTACAGTGATTCCATGTAGGTGGTGAAGGCCTCGTGGATCCACATCTCGGCGGGGTCGGCACAGCTCAGGCTGTTGCCGAAATACTCATGACCGCTTTCGTGAATAATGATAAAGTCGAAGCCGAAAGGGTTGTTTTTGTAATTGTTCCCGTAGGCGATGGCGCTCTGGTGTTCCATCCCCCAGTACGGCGTTTCGACCAGCGCATAGCCGTCGCGCCAGAAGGGAAAGTGGCCGAAGTGCCACTCATAGCAATCCAGCATGCCCTTCACCTGGGCAAAATGGGAAACGGCTTTGGCTTCATTGTAGCGCAGGACGTAGTAATTGAGATCCAGAAATTTAAAATCCCGGCTGCGGTACTGGTCCTGAATCCGGACGTAATCGCCCAGGTTGAACGTCACGTTATAACTGTTGATCGGGTAGCTGACCGCCCAGGTAAACTCGGTCTGGCCGGCGCCGGCCTCCCGCTTGCCCACCAGCCGCCCGTTCGAGACGCACATCAGGCCGTTCGGCACCCGGAACGTCATCCGCATGGAATCCGGCTCGTCGGACAGGTGGTCCTTGCAGGGCCACCACGAACTGGCACCCAGCCCCTCGCACGACACCCCGACCCAGTCGCGGCCGGTGCTGTCCTTACTCCAGGAAAAACCGCCGTCCCAGGGCGGGCTCTTGGCCTCCACCGGCTTTCCGCGGTAGACCACCCTGATTTCCTGCACTTTGCCGACCGGCTGCGGCCCTCCCATCGTCACAAAGACCGCGTTGCCTTCCCGCTGAAACTCCAGCGGTTTGCCGTTCTGGGTGATGGCACCGATTTCCAGATTCGCAAACAGGTCGATCTGCATCCGGCTGAAAGGCTGTTTGACCCGGTAGCGGATCGTGTTGGTGCCGTCGATGGTCCGGGTAGCGGGGTTGACGGCCACATTCAGATCGTAGAAGGTGACGTCGTAACCCGTCCGTTCGGGCCGAAGCGAGCCGCGCAGGGAATCCTGTCGGGTATAGGAAGCGGGGGAAGCGTCTTCGGCGGCAGGGGCTGCGGTCTGCGCCCGGGAAGCGTACGAATAAAAAAGGGCCAGAACGGCCAGAACACATGGTCTCATCCGGAGTCTCAAATCTGCTCCGAAGTTACAAACCAAAACCGGTTCGAACAGCATCCGGGCGGTCCGATTTCGGGAAGAAGACAAGGGAAAATTCTCCGAATTACCGGACTACTGCTCGAACCGGAAGGGAAGCCGGGGGGTACCTTTCAGGGAAACCAGGCCCAGCCGGTTCGCTCTGGCAATTAGTCGAAGAGCGTACTCCTCAGCCTCCGTACCGGGGAAGGAACCGGCGGTCGGCTTTCGGTTTCTGCGCAGCTTGTACAGGTCGGCACCTTTGATCAAATCCATCAGACGGAACGGTTTTGATTATACGTTGCGAAGATAACCCTTTTGTGGAATTTCTGTTAAACAGATTGGAAATTTCTACCGGAAAGACGTTTCAGAGGCTTCAAAATAACGAAAAAACAAAAAAACGCGGCCCCGGAAACGGGGCCGCGCATCCGGGCCAGAGGCCCGGTGAATGGAATGCTTAGTAACGATACCACTCGGACTTGTAGGGACCGTCGGATGTTACGCCGATATAGGCCGCCTGTTCGTCGTCGAGGGTGTCGAGTTTGGCACCGATGTGTTCCAGGTGCAGCTTGGCCACCTTTTCGTCGAGGTGCTTCGGCAGCACGTACACGCGCTTCTCGTACTTGTCCGCGTTGGTCCACAGCTCCAGCTGGGCCAGGGTCTGGTTGGAGAAGGAGTTCGACATCACGAACGACGGGTGACCCATCGCCACGCCGAGGTTCACCAGACGACCTTCGGCCAGAACGATGATCTCCTTGCCGTCGATTTCGTACAGGTCGACCTGCGGTTTGATCTGAGATTTGGTATGACCGTAATTTTTGTTCAGCCAGGCCATGTCGATCTCGTTGTCGAAGTGGCCGATGTTGCAGACCACCGCCTTGTCTTTCATCACCCGGAAGTGACGCTCTTTGACGATGTTGATGTTTCCGGTGGCCGTTACGAAGATGTTGGCCCGCGTGGCGGCTTCGTCCATCGTCACCACTTCATACCCGTCCATGGCGGCCTGGAGGGCGCAGATCGGGTCGATCTCCGTCACCAGCACCCGGCAGCCGGCACCGCGCAGGGATTCGGCCGAGCCTTTGCCCACGTCGCCGTACCCGGCCACGACGGCCACTTTCCCGGCCAGCATCAGGTCGGTCCCGCGCCGGATGGCGTCGACCAGCGATTCGCGGCAGCCGTATTTATTGTCGAATTTCGATTTCGTCACCGAGTCGTTGACGTTGATGGCCGGCAGGTGGAGCGTGCCGTTTTTCATCCGCTCATACAGGCGGTGAACCCCCGTCGTCGTCTCTTCCGAAAGGCCCTTGATGCCCGCGATCAGTTCCGGATAATTGTCGAAAACCATGTTGGTCAGGTCTCCGCCGTCGTCCAGGATCATGTTCAGCGGTTTGCGTTCCTCGCCGAAGAACAGCGTCTGCTCGATGCACCAGTTGAACTCCTCCTCGGTCATTCCCTTCCAGGCATATACCGAAATCCCGGCGGCAGCGATGGCGGCCGCAG
Source organism: Larkinella soli (assembly GCF_003703975.1). Lineage (GTDB taxonomy): Bacteria > Bacteroidota > Bacteroidia > Cytophagales > Spirosomataceae > Larkinella > Larkinella soli. The sequence continues at coordinate 177,578 of NZ_ML112622.1, forward strand.
CATGGTCCTGCGTCGAGAAGATGTTGCAGGAAGACCAGGTCACTTCGGCGCCCAGTTCGACCAGGGTTTCGATCAGGACGGCCGTCTGGATCGTCATGTGCAGACAGCCGGCGACGCGGGCGCCCGCCAGCGGCTTCGACGGTCCGAATTCTTTGCGGAGCGCCATCAGACCCGGCATTTCCGCTTCTGCAAGCCGGATTTCCTTCCGGCCCCACTCTGCCAGGGCGATGTCCTTTACCTTATAAGGTACGTAGGTGGACGTTTGTGTAGACATAGATTGTTGTATTGGTCCTTAGCTTTATTTCAGTTTGGCTACTGCATCTTTGATCCGCTGAACGGCTTCGGCCAGTTGTTCGTCCGAGGCAGCCGTGGAGATACGGAGGCAGTTGGGGGCGCCGAAGCCGGAGCCGGCCACGGTCGAGACATAGGCTTCGTTCAGGAGCCAGAGTGCAAAATCGTCGGAGTTGTTGATGGCGGTGGTGCCGTCCGATTTGCCGTAGTAGTAGCTGATGTCGGGGAAGGCATAGAAGGCGCCTTCCGGTACGTTCACCTTGAAACCGGGTACCTCTTTCAGCAGCCCGATCACCAGATCCCGGCGACGCTCGTACGCCTTCGACATTTCCTGCGTCGGTTCCATTGGTCCGTTCAGAGCCGCCAGGGCCGCCCGCTGCGAAATGGAGCTGGTCCCGGACGTCACCTGACCCTGGAGTTTTTCGACTCCTTCGGCGATCCATTTGGCCGCTCCGATGTAGCCGATGCGCCAGCCGGTCATGGCAAAGCCTTTCGCCACCCCGTTGACGGTGATGACGCGGTCTTTGATTTCGGGAACCGAGCCGATGCTGAAATGGCCCTTATCGGTAAAGTTGATGTGTTCGTAGATTTCGTCGGCCAGCACGAAGAGGTTCTCGTGACGCGCGACGACCTCGGCGATAGCGCGCAGTTCCTCCTCGCTGTACACCGATCCCGTCGGGTTGTTGGGCGATGCGTACATCACCACTTTGGTGCGGTCCGTGATGGCGGCTTCGAACTGTTCGGGCGTCACCTTGAAATCGTTCTCGAAAGAACCTTCCAGCACGACGGATTTGCCTTCCGCCAGCTTCACCATTTCCGAGTAACTGACCCAGTAGGGCGCGAAAATGATCACTTCGTCGCCGGGGTTGACCAGCACCTGAATCACATTGGCCAGCGAATGCTTGGCCCCCGTCGAGACGACGATGTTTTCCGGTTTCCAGTCGAGATTGTTTTCGCGCTTGAACTTGTCTGCAATGGCTTTCCGCAGATCGAGGTAACCCGCTACGGGCGAATAACCGTGGTAGCCTTCGTCGATGGCTTGCTTGGCGGCTTCGCAAATGTGTTTCGGTGTCTTGAAATCAGGTTCCCCGACACTGAGACTGATCACTTTGTGGCCCTGGGCGGCCAGCTCGCGGGCTTTTTTGGTCATCGCCAGCGTCGACGATTCCTCCAGCGCGATGATGCGGTCTGCCAGTAAACTGGCAGTTTCTACCGTTGCAGACATGATATATTAGGATGGTTTCAATAAAACTCAACCGCAAAATTACTAACAATCAACCGATTCCGGCTAATGTTTTTTGAATTAATTGGATGAAGGGGTGAAAAGGCAGACAAAGGTCGTAAACGGCTGAAGGGCTGGAAGTTTCCCGAAACCTCCCGGCTACAGGATCTGAAACCGGTCCGAATCGAGGTTCGCCGGGAAGCGTTCGCGGAAGGCCGTCAGTTCATCGCGCGAGATCGTCAGCTGAAACGCGCCCTCGATGTCGGCCTGCCGGAACAGGACCTCCCCCTTCGGGTCGATCAGGGCCGACTCGCCCGCGTAAGGATGGCCGTTGCCGTCTTCCCCCACCCGGTTCACCCCGGCCACGAAGCTCAGGTTCTCGATGGCGCGGGCCTGCAACAGCGTGTTCCAGGCCGTCCGGCGGGCGGCAGGCCAGTTGGCAACGTACAGCAGCAGGTCGTAGGCGAAAGGCCGGGCCTCCGCCGGCCGGTTGCGGCTCCAGACCGGAAACCGCAGGTCGTAACAGATCAGCGGGCAGATGTTCCAGCCTTTCCAGGTTTTGACGAGGAGTTTCTCCCCGGCGGCATAGGTCCGGTCCTCCCCCGCCATCCGGAAGCGGTGCCGCTTGTCGTAGGTATCGAATGCCCCGTCGGGCTGCATCCAGACCAGCCGGTTGTAATACCGCCCCTGCTCCTTTACGATGTAACTGCCCGTCACGACGGCGCCGGTTTGGGCGGCCATCTGTTTCAGCCAGCGGAAGGTGGTCAGGTTCATCGGTTCGGCCAGCACTTCGGCGTTCATCGTGAAACCGGTCGTGAACATTTCCGGCAGCACGATGAGGTCGGTCGGCGCGGGCAGGCCGAAGATGGTTTCTTCGAGCATCGCCCGGTTGGCCGTGGGATCCTCCCAGTGCAGGCGGGTCTGGATGAGCGTCAGCCGCAGCATGGGCTTATTTCGGGAATTTCATTTTGTAGTCCGCCTTGACGTTGCCCTTCGTGATGTCGGCCAGTTTCTTCTTGAGCAGCTGCCGTTTGAGCGGGGTCAGATAATCGGTAAAGAGCTTGCCCTCGATGTGGTCGTACTCGTGCTGAATGATGCGGGCGGCCATGCCGTCGTATTCCTCGACGTGCCGGTTCCAGTCGGTGTCGTAATACTGAATCTTCACGACTTCCGGCCGGAACACCTCGCCCCGGATGTGCGGAATGCTGAGGCAGCCTTCCTCGAAACCCCACTCCTCGCCGTCCTTTTCCAGAATCTGCGGATTGACAAACACCTTTTTGAACCCTTCCAGGCTCGGGTCTTTCTCGTCTTCGGGTTCGCCCTCGTTGAGCGCCGTTCCGTCGACCACGAACAGCCGGATGCTTTTGCCGATCTGGGGAGCGGCCAGACCGATGCCCGATGCATTGTACATCGTTTCGAACATGTCTTCACTGAGTTTTTTGACGTCGAGGCTCCCCTGCTCGATGTCCTGGGCGCGCTTCCGCAAAACGGGATCGCCGTAGGCAATTATTGGGTAAATCATTATTTTTTACTTTCCATGTACGATTGTAAAATAATCACGGCGCTGACCTTGTCGATATTGCCTTTTTCCCGGCGGTCCTTCTTTTTGGTCCCGGCCGCGATCATGGCCTGAAGGGCCATGGCGGACGTAAACCGCTCATCGTGCCAGTGGACCGGGAGGTCCGGGAAAGCCGCCTTCAGCTTTTCGGCAAACGCCCGGACCCGGGGCGTGTTGTCGGTATCCGAGCCGTCCAGTCGCCGGGGCAGCCCCAGCACGAAGGCCTCCACCGGCTCTGCGGCCGCATACCGCTTCAGGTAGTCCAGCAACTGATGCGTCGGAACCGTCTCCAGGGCGGACGCAATGATCTGAAGCGGGTCGGTCACCGCCAGACCGGTGCGTTTGGAGCCGTAATCGATTGCCAGCAAGCGAGCCAAATCTTTCGGATGCGAATTAAAAGTGTTGGGGTATGAGTAGATTCGGGGGCAAATATACAATTTGGTAACGGCTAATCCTTTCGGAACGGTTCCTTAACTGCTAACTCTTAACAGAACCTCAGGTGGTACGGTATCAATTCTGTCCGCAGTGCGGTCATTCGCTGGTTGCCGGGATGGCCGGAGGGCGCGAGCGCCTGATCTGCTCCCAATCGTGCGGTTACATTTACTGGAACAACCCGCTGCCCGTGGTCGGCGCCATCGTTGAATACGGTGACGACCAGATCCTTCTGATTCAGAACCGGGGCTGGCCCACCGAGTGGTTCGGCCTCGTGACCGGCTTTCTGGAACAGGGCGAGGAGCCGGACCAGGCCGTTCTCCGGGAGATCAGGGAGGAAGTCGGGCTGGACGGAGAAATCGTGGAGCGGCTGGGCGTTTACACCTTTTACCAGCGCAACGAGATCATTATCGCCTACCATGTCCGGGCCTGGGGCGACATCCGTATGGACGAGGAGGAACTGCAAGCCTATAAACTGGTGCCGGTGGATGAACTGAAGCCCTGGCCGTTCGGCACAGGGCCCGCCGTGAAAGACTGGCTGAAGAAGAAAAGAGCATTGTCGTAGCCCCTCAGGCGGTTTCCGGCGCCGAATAGGTGACGATATCGATGCCGATGCCGTTCGGATCGACCACCGCGAAATGCCGGTCGCCCCAGGGCTCGTCCCGCAGTTCGATCTCCACCGGCACGCCGAGCGCCCGGATGCGTTCATATTCCGCATCGACATTGTCCACCTCCACCGTCAGAAACACACCCGCACCCGCGAAGGGTTTCTGAAAAATCGGCCGCTGCGAAGGGTGATCCGGCAGCAGAAAGCCGAGTTCGGCCTGGCGGTTGGGGCTGTACATCAGGAGGTAAAATTCATTTTCAAACGTCACCCCGAAGTTCAGGACCCGCTCGTAGAAAGCCCGGGTTTCGGCGAGTTTGTCGGTCACGATGCCTGCGTTCAGTTTCATGGGAATGGAATTTGGTTGAACCTGAGGCAAAGGAAAGGCAGGACGGTGACAACCGTATGTCAGCAGGGTTTCCCCGTTCAGGAAGTTATGTTTTCAGTCAGGTAATGCCGCTGCACTTCCAGGGCCAGCTTCCGGAGTTCGTCCTTCAGGGCGTCGGAGGTTTCGACGGTCACGGCGCTGCCGAACATCAGCAGCCAGCGGCCCATGCCTTCCGGGTACTGGGTCAGGAACCGCATCCGGACCCGGCCGCCGGCTTCCTCCTCCGACACGAAACCGTAGGTGTATTTAGTCTCCGCGCAATACCGCACCGCCGACCGGTGAAAGTCCACCACCACTTCCTGCAGATTCTGCGTTCGGCGGACCATTTCCAGATAGGCCGGTAGAGAAATCAGGTTTTGTTTGGAATACCGGCTTCCGGTCGGCTGGAGACGGCGGATGCGTTCGACCCGGAAGTCGCGGTAATCCTGCCGGAGCCGGCAGAAGGCGATCAGATGCCAGCCCGTCCCGTAATGATACAACCCCACCGGCTCCACTTCCCGCCGGGTGGTCTCTTCGTTGTAACTCGAATAATACTCGATCTCCAGCACCTGACACTGCACGATCGCCTGCTGAATCCCGTTGAGCAGGCCGTCCGAAAAGGCCGGCGCCGACGGATGCCGGTGGACGTGCACGCGGGGTTCAAGGTCCTCCAGATGCTCCTGGTCATGGCGCTTCAGCACCGACTTGATCTTGTACAGCGCCGAGGCAAACTCGGTCTGCACGGACGCATCCGTCCACTTCTCGATCAGCTTGCCGCCCAGCAGCAGGGCGCCGGCTTCCTCGCGGGTCAGCATGACCGGGGGCAGGTGGTAGTTCTCCAGAAAATAACCGATCCCGGCTTCAGCCCCGATCGGCACCCCGGCCTCCTCCAGCGCCCGAACGTCGCGATACACCGTCCGCAGGCTGATCCCGAAGCGGTCGGCCAGTTCCTGGGCTCTGACGACCCGCTTCGTCTGAAGATGAATCAAAATGGCGGTGAGTCGGTCGATGCGGTTCATGCGAAAAGAGGGCTTGACGAACAAAGGTAACCAATGCGGCCGTCAGCCGCCAGTCGAACCGGTTTCGGCCGAAGGGTGATTTTTTTTTCGGAGCCGCGTGGGGGTATCCGCCGGCTGGGCGGTCATAGTACCAGAACCGGCTGACGGAAGCCGCCGGCTACGACACAAAACCATACACACACAAATACTATGAAGAAGTTACTTTTATCGATCAGCACCGTATTAGGACTTGCCTCATCGCTTTACGCTCAGGATATGGATTCGCTTCGTTCGCAGCTGAACGAGGCCCGGAAAAACCGCTACCCCAGCCGCATCGCCCAGGTCGGGTTCGTACCGCCCCTGAGCACCAACGGCCTGGAGAATGCCAGGGTATCCAATCATTTGTCGATCAACCTTCTGGGCGGATATGCCGCTGCGCTGGACGGGGTTGAATTCAGCGGCTTGTTCAGTCTGGAGAAAGATTATGCGAAAGGAGCCCAGTTCTCCGGCATTTTCAACGGCGTCCGGAACGAACTCGACGGGGCGCAGTTCGGCGGGATCGCCAACGCCGTGGGCGGGTCGGCTTTCGGCGCACAGTTCGCCGGGATATCCAACACGGTGGGCGGCCCGATGAAGGGGGCCCAGTTTGCCGGGATTGCCAACGTGGTCGGGAAGCAGGCCCGGGGCCTTCAGGTGGCCGGCATCGCCAATGTCGCCTACTCGATCGACGGGGTGCAGATCGCCGGCATCGCCAACGTCGCCAAACGGGTTCGGGGCACGCAGATCGGCCTGATCAACGTGGCCGAAACCGTCGAGGGCGCACAGATCGGTCTGCTCAGCATCGCCCGCAACGGCTACCGCCGGTTCGAGGTCTGGGCCGGTGACGCCCTTTACGCCAACATGGGACTCAAAATGGGCGGCAACACCAAATTCTATAACATCCTGGCCGTCGGGGCCACCTTCCCGACCGGCGACAAAACCCGCTGGGGATACGGGTACGGGATCGGAACGAACCAGCCGCTCGGCAAACGCAATCAGCTGAGCATCGAAGGTATCGCCTACCAGATCCACGAAGAAGGCACCAGTTGGGACTACCTGAATATGCTGAACCAGGTGCGGCTCAGCTTCATTTTCCCGATCCATAACCGGCTCGCCCTAACCGTCACCCCGACCTTCAACGTCCAGGTGACCGATCTGGAAACCGGCGAGGGCATCGGCACGAAGTGGGTCAAGTGGGACGTGTACGACCGGACGTTCAACGACCGCACCCGCGTCCGGATGTGGCCGGGCCTGAACGTAGGGATCCAGTTCTGACGACAACCGTCGTAGCAAACCCGTTTTTCAGGGTACAACCGGATCGGTTGAGGGCCAGGTGCTTTCAACCGATTTTTCTTTTCACCGACCCGGTCGTATCCTGCTCCGGTCTACACCACCGGGTTCCAGCCTTTCTCGTAACTCCGGCGCCAGAGTTTGGCGGCCTCCTTGTCGTTCAGGATGTGGCCGTTGGCCGGGTCGGTCTGGAGCGTGTGGCCCGTGCGCTGCGAAATGTTCGCCAGGTGGCACAGCAGCACCGATTTATGTCCTTCGGCAATGTCGGAATTGGGTTTGGCCTTGCCCCGGATGCTTTCCAGGAAGTTTTCGAGGTGGTAGGCGTCGAGCCGCTCACCGCCCGCGCTGACCGCATTGGTGGCGGTATTGGCCGGTTCGTCGCCTTTCACTTCTTTGATTACTTTCCCGTCCAGGCCCAGAATCTGATACCCCGGGCCGCTCTGGGTGGCCGCCAGCGCCCCTTTATCGCCGTAGATGATGAAACCCCGGCCGCTTTTCTCGATGGAATTCGGCTGGCAGCTCCGGCCCTCCCACGTAATCAGCTTGTTGCCGAACTCGAAATTGGCGATCTGCGTGTCGGGCGTTTCCCAGTCGTCGCCCTGGAAGGCATACCGCCCGCCCGACGAATTGACTTTGGTCGGAAAATCGACGCCCAGCATCCAGCGGCAGCAGTCGATTTCGTGCGTTCCGTTGTTGCAGGCTTCGCCGGTACCCCAGTTCCAGAACCAGTGCCAGTTGTAGTGGACCACGTTGTCGTGGTACGGCCGGCGAAGGGCCGGTCCCTGCCAGAGTTCCCAGTCGAGCGTAGCCGGAACGGCAATCGGTTTTCCCTTGCCGATGGGTTTCCGGTTGTTGTAATACCAGCAGCGGGCGAAATACGGGTTGCCGATGGCGCCCTCACGCACTTCCTGGGCCGCCTGTTGGAGCGTGGGCCACGACCGGCGCTGGTTGCCCATCTGCACAATGCGGTTGTTCTTGCGGGCCGCTTCGGTCAGCCATTCGCCCTCCTGCGGGTTGTGACCGCAGGGTTTTTCGACGTAAACGTGCTTTCCGGCCGCGCAGGCCATGATGCCCGCCGGCGCGTGCCAGTGGTCGGGCATGGCGATGGCGACGGCATCCAGGTCCTTCTGTTCCAGCAGTTTCCGAATGTCCTTGATGACGGTCGGCTTGCGTTTCTGACCGGCTTTTTCAACGGCCTTCAAACCGTTGGCGATGGCGCCGTCCTCCACGTCGCAGATGTAGGCCACCTCGGCCCCCTGGAGCTTGGAAAAGATGCTCGACAGCCAGCTTCCGCGCGAATTGACGCCGATCACGGCCACATTGACTTTCTCGTTCGGTGCGTTCTTCCCGAACACGGAGAAAGGAAGAATCTGCGTTGCCAGGCCCGCAGCGGCCGTTTGCTGAATAAACGTTCGACGTTTCATGTTAAAGGTTTTGTTTCTTCATTTCCTTCACGGCATAATCGGCGGCCCGCGCCGTCAGGGCCATATAGGTGAGCGAGGGATTCTGGCAGGCCGACGAAGCCATGCTGGAACCGTCCGTGACGAATACGTTTTTGACGGCGTGCATCTGGTTCCAGCCGTTCAACACCGAAGTTTTCGGGTCTTTGCCCATCCGGCACGTACCCATCTCATGGATCGCCAGCCCCGGTGCCTGGTGGTTGTCGAAGGCCGAGGTGACCCGGATGCCGGCGGCTTCCATCATTTCCTGCGCCTGCCGGATGGCGTCGAGAGTCATTTTGTCCTCGTTCTCACTCCACTGGCAGTCGATGTCGAGCGTCGGCATGCCCCATTCATCCTTTTTGGCAGGGTTCAGCCGGACATGGTTTTCGAACCGGGGCAGCATCTCGCCCATGGCCGTCATCCCGAAGGTCCAGACGCCCGGCTTGGTCAGTTCTTCCTTGAACTCCGCCCCGAAGCCTTCCATGCAGATGCCCCGCCCCCAGCTGTCGCGGCCCCCTCCGCAGGCATAGGCATACCCCCGGACGAAGTCTTTCTGCTTATCGTTCAGCACGTTCCGGAAGCGGGGCACGTAGGTGCCGGTCGGCCGGCGGCCGTAATAGTATTTCTGGTCGAATTCTTTCCCTTCATATACCCCGGCTACGCGGCCCCGGTAGTTGTGATCCATCAGGTAATGCCCCAGCGCCCCGCTGTCGTTGCCCAGCCCGTTCGGAAATCGCCGGGAAGTCGAATTCAGCAGCAGGAGCGTCGAGTTCAGGGTGGCCGCATTGACGAAGATGACGCGGGCGAAGTATTCGCTCGTTTCCTTCGTGTTGGTGTCGATCACCCGCACGCCCGTGGCCCGGCCTTTCTGCTCGTCGTAGAGGACCGACTGGACCACGGAAAAGGGCCGGAGGGTCAGGCGGCCGGTTCGGGCGGCTGCGGGCAGCGTGGCCGAATTGCTGCTGAAGTAGGCGCCGTACGGACAGCCCCGGGCGCACCAGCTCCGGGCCTGGCAGTCGCTGCGGCCGAGGTCCAGATGGACTTTCTGCGCCTTGCTGAGGTTGGCCGTCCGGCTCATGATGAAATGCCGGTCCGGAAACTTTTTGTCCACGACAGACTTGAAATGTTTTTCAAGGCAGTTCATTTCGAAGGCCGGCAGAAACTCGCCGTCGGGCAGGGTTTCCAGGCCGTCGCGGTTTCCGGAAACACCCGCAAACTTTTCGACGTAGCTGTACCACGGAGCGAGGTCGGCGTAGCGGATCGGCCAGTCGACGCCGAAGCCGTCGCGGGCGTTGTCCTCAAAATTAAAACCGGCCCAGCGCTGGGTCCACCGCGACCAGATCAGCGATTTACCGCCCACCTGATAGCCGCGAATCCAGTCGAACGGTTTTACCTGAGTGTAGGGGTGTTCGTGATCTTTGACAAAAAAATGGCCGGAGTATTCGTTGAAGACGTAATTGGCTTTGGCGGCCACCGGACTCTTTTCGAGCAGGTCGAGCGGAAGCCGCCCACGGTGGGCCATCTCCCACGGGTTCGACATCGTAGTCGGGTAGTCGGTGACGTGTTCGACAGGTCGGCCCCGTTCCAGAACGAGCGTTCGCAGGCCCTTCTGCGTTAGTTCCCGGGCGGCCCAGCCTCCGCTGATGCCGGAACCGATCACGATGGCATCGTAGGTGTTTTGCCGGGCGGCTTTCAGATTCAGGTTCATGGGTTTACATTTAAATAGCGGCCAATAACCTCCCGTTCCTACCGTTAACTGGAAGTCGGCCGGGCCGGGAATCAGTTTGTTATCCGGGTTGTTACGTAAGAAGAAAAATATTTCGGAAATTTACTGCCTGTCGAAATCCGGTCGCCGGCTACCCGACTGGCTAAACCCCGAACCCACGGTTCGGCCCCACAATGGATACCCGTTTAATTGAAAAAGCATCCGGCGCCATCGCCGATAAATACCGACTCCAGATTCTGGTCACCCTTTCCGAGAAAGGCTCCATGAACAGTTCCGATATTCAGGAAATGACCGGGCTGTCGCAGCCCTGCGTGTCCCACCACGTCAAGACCCTGATCGACAGTGGGTTGGTCAATGCCCAGAAAGAAGGCCGGAACCTGAACATCAGCCTGAATAAGGAAGCCATCAAGGACCTGTCCGGCTTCCTGACGAAGCTGACTTAAAAATTTTTAACAAAACATCCAAACTTTTAAATGTATAGATGCGTTATCCCACCGAATCACCACTCAAAAAGTTAAAGATACGGTTATGAGCAACCTGTTATTCTCTCCGGCCAGACTGGGCAACCTGACACTTACCAACCACATCGCCATGGCGCCGATGACGCGGAGCCGGGCCTTCAACAACATCCCGAACGAACTGATCGCCACTTATTACGCCCAGCGGGCTACGGCCGGTCTGCTGATTACCGAAGGCACTTCCCCCTCGCCGAACGGCCTGGGCTATTCCCGGATTCCGGGCCTCTTCAGCCCCGAGCAGATCGCCGGCTGGAAACTCGTCACGAAGGCCGTTCATGACAGGGGCGGGCATATTTTCGTGCAGCTCATGCATACGGGCCGCGTCGCCCACCCGCTGAACCTTCCCGTTGGTGCGGAAGTCGTGGGTCCGTCGGCCGTGGCGGCCGAAGGCATGATGTGGACCGACCAGGAAGGCCCCAAACCGAACGCCACCCCCCGCGAGCTGACCACTGAAGAAGTGAAAGCCGTTATTCAGGAATTTGTGCAGGCATCGAAAAATGCCGTTGAAGCCGGTTTCGACGGCGTCGAACTGCACGGTGCCAACGGCTACCTGATCGAGCAGTTCATTCACCCGGCCAGCAACCGCCGGACCGACGAATACGGCGGCAGCATCGAAAACCGCGCCCGTTTCGCCCTCGAAGTGGCCGAACAGGTCGTCCGGGCCATCGGGAAAGAACGCGTCGGCATCCGGCTTTCGCCCTACGGCGTGGCCAACGACCTGCCCCATTATCCCGAAATCGAAGAAACTTACACCTACCTGGCCGAAAAACTGAACGACCTCGGTATCGTTTACATCCACCTCGTCGATCACTCGGCCATGGGCGCCCCGGCCGTGGCCCCGTCGACGGTGAAAGCCGTCCGCGAACGGTTTAAAAATACGTTGATCCTCAGCGGCAACTACAACGCCGAACGCGGTGAAGCCGACCTGCAGAGCGGACTCGCCGACCTGATCGCCATCGGCCGGCCGTTCATCTCCAACCCGGACCTTGTTGAACGGCTGGCTACCGGCACCGAACTGGCTCAGCCCGACCCATCCACCTTCTACGTCGGGGGCGAAAAAGGCTACATCGATTACCCGGCCCTGGTCGAAGCGTCGGTCTAAGGCTCCATTTCATTCAGTATCAGTACTTATGAGGTTAATAAACGGAAAAGCCGGAGGCAGTTGCTTCCGGCTTTTTTGGCTTACCGGTTCGTGCGGAGATGCCGGTCGGCAAACTCGATGTACTGCTCCCAGTCGTAGCGGAGAATGTCGTGCTTCCCCTCCCGGATGTGATACCGGACGGTTTCGCCGGTAGGCTGATGGAGGCCGGGCATCTGGTCGGTGCCGATGCCTTTTTTCCCGTACAGGGCATAGACCGGGTCGGTTTTCCGGGCGCTGGTAAACTCGCCCTTCGGGTCGGCCCACTGGTCTTCACGGGCGCTCGCTACGTACAAAGGCCGGGGCGCCATCAGCGCCAGCAGTTCGTGCTGGTCGACGGGCAGTGCCTCCGGCCGGTTGTTATAGGACCGGTAGCGGTCGCAGAACCAGTGCGGAAAGCTGGTGTTTAATTTTTCAATGGTCTCCCCAAAAATCCGCCGGGACAGAGCCGCCCCCCCTTCGCCCGAATCGTTCGAGAGGACGATGTCGAAACGGGGGTCCTGCGCACCGGCCCACAGGGCGGCTTTTCCCTGCCGCGAGTGTCCGACGGCGATGGCCCGACCGACATCGACCGAAGGGTCGGTTTCGAGATAATCCAGCATCCTGGACATGCCCCAGGCCCAGACGCCGATGGCTTTCCAGCGGTCGGGCGCTCCCTCGACGGGCGGGTCCAGGACGGAACGAATGCCGGTTTTCCAGCCCTCGGGATGGTCAGGCTCCAGGTCGCCGTAGTAGGCGGTGGCGACGGCATAGCCTTTGGACAGGATCAGGTCGAGAGGCCAGCGACGGGCCTGAAAGCCGCGTGAAGCTTCGGTGGCGCGGTGGTCGACCACGACCCCGTCCCCGGCGTTCATCATCCAGCGAGTCGACAGCAGAATGCCGGGGTCGGTGCTGACGCACTGGTTTCCGAAGTAATTCAGCCCGACAAAAACCGGGGGCCGCGATCCGCCGGTATTTTTTGGGGTATACAGCAGAATTTCGAGCGGGGGCAGTTGCGGGTAGTCGGTCCAGAACACCGCCACCTGTTTGCGGACGGCCGTGCCGTTCAGGGCATTGGCGTCGACCGACCGGACTTCGTAGCGGACATTGAGCTTTCGGTCGGGGGTTTTGCCGTAGACGTGTTCGGCAAACTGGCGCAGCAGATGAGGTCGCTGTTCGCGTTCCCATCCGGTTACGGACCTGACCGGTTTTCCGGCAGGAGTCAGCAGCGGATCGGGCAGCGAATAGGCCGGGACGGCGGCCTCGTCATAGTTGATACCGGGCTGCTGGCTCATTCCCGGCCGGCAAACGAGCAGCAGGCACAGCAGCAGAAACGATCGGAACAGTCGGGTAACCATAGGGCGGCTTTATTGTGGTTGATACCGGCAAAAGACCGCAATCGGGTTAATCTAACTTTCAATTATTCAGGAAGATATGAATGATGTTTCGTATTTAAATAGAATTTTCCTATAGAAATAGGTCATTTTTAACAACTGCCCTATATTTATGGCCGACAGAAAACGTTTAACACGTACCGTTGTCCGTGTCCGAAATTTGTATTTCCGGATCGAAAAGCCTTCTGTTGGAGGCTGCACCCGCCGGGCCGGGCGGTTTACGCACCTCTCCGGCTGCCCGTCTTACCGATTTGATCATACCGGACTGTCTTAATTTTTGAAGGATCGATGGACCATTTTGCCTCCCTTGCCGTGCAGAACATTCAGGATTTTGCCATCCTGGTGCTTGATCCGCATGGTATCATTCAATTCTCCAGCGAGGGAATCGTCCACGTGAACGGATTTACTTCGAAAGAGGTGACCGGCCAGCCCGTATCGGTTTTTTATCCTCGTCAGGATGCCGCGGAATACCGATCCGGACAAGTGCTGGAAACCGCCCGGCGGGAAGGAAAACACCGGGAGGAGGGCTGGCGGCTCTGTCGGGACGGCAGTCTGTTTCCGGCCGGCGTCGTCACCACTCCCATTCTGGAAGGCGAACACCTGATCGGCTATACGCAGGTGATGCAGAACCTGACGGAACAGCGACAAGCCGACGAGTCACTCCGCGCCAGTGAGGAGCGGTATCGCCTGCTGGTAGAGGAAGTGAAGGATTACGGAATTTTCATGATGGATACCGGCGGATACATCACCAGCTGGAACGAAGGCGCCCGACGCATCAACGGCTACGAAGCCCATGAAATCATCGGCCGGCACTTCTCGACCTTTTATACCGAGGAGGACCTCAAAGACGGCAAACCTGCCCGGGAACTGAAAATCGCGCGGGAGACCGGCAAATACGAGGAAGAAGGCTGGCGGCTTCGGAAAGACGGCTCCCTGTTCTGGGCAAGCATCGTCATTACGGCCGTTAACAATGCGGAACGGGAACTGGTCGGCTTTTCAAAAGTAACCCGTAACCTGACCGACCGGAAAGAAGCTGAAGATATCCTGAAGGCCAGCGAGGAGCGTTACCGCATCATGACCGAGGAGTTGAAACTCGCCAATCAGGAATTGAGAAACTTTGCCTACGTGGCTTCCCACGACCTTCAGGAACCGCTGCGGAAAATCCAGGCGTTCGGCGACGTCCTGCAAACCCAGTTTGCGCCTTCGCTTGGTGACGCAGGTAACGACCTGGTTCGGCGGATGCAGTCGGCGGCCCGGCGGATGCAGTCGCTGGTGCAGGACCTGCTGGCCTACTCGCGACTGAACAATGAGGTGACCTATGTCGAAAAAGTTTCGCTTAACCAGCTGGTCGCCCAGATTCTGGGTGATCTGGAAGTCGTCATTCAGGAGAAGGAGGCCGAGATCCGGGTCGACTCCCTCCCCGACATTCCCGGCAGCGAACCGCAACTGAGGCAGATGTTTCAGAACCTGCTATCCAACGCCCTCAAATTCAGCCACATGGACCGGCCGCCCCGGATACGGGTCAGCAGCCGCACGGTGCCGCTTACGCAGGTTCCGAAATCGATCCGGCTGCGAAGAATCCACTGGGTAGCCATCGAGGTCGCCGACAACGGCATCGGCTTCGAAGAAAAATACCGCGACCGCATTTTCCAGATGTTCCAGCGCCTGCACGGCCGTAGCCAGTACACCGGCACCGGCATCGGGCTGGCCATCTGTAAAAAGGTCGCCGAAAACCACGGCGGCACCATCGTAGCCGAAAGCACCCCGGGGGAAGGCAGCACCTTTACGGTCTATATGCCGGTCTGAGGATTAACGCCTTAAGGTATCGACCTTCGTTGCTCCTCCCCGCCGGAGGGAATCAGGCCGCAGCTGCGTGGGGTCGCCAGTCGGCCGACGGTCTTCGATCTGTTCCTGCCGCATCCGCTCCCGCACACTGGTCTTTCTGAACTTCTGTTTGCTGCCCGTCGGACTCTGCGTTCCCGGACCGGCCTGAGTTCCGGCGGGATTCTGATCCTGGGCAGAAGCGGGCAGAACCAGCACAGCGGCCAGCAGCCACCCTGCTAACATGATCTTTTTCATGGCTTTATGATAAAAGAAGCAGATACCGTCCGGTATCTGCTTCCCTCATTTTATACTCCAAAAAATTAATTATTCGGCGGATTGTTGCCTTTACGGTTCTTCCGGGTTTTCCGGTCACGGGAGGTATTGCCGGAATTGTCCGTCGTTCCCATCGTGCTGGAGCCCGTTCCCGTGCTGGAATCGTTCTGCATGGTAGAGCTGTCGGTCGAACGGCGGTTCCGGCCGGACTGGCCCTGTTGAGTGGTCCCGGAAGCGGGCGTATTGCCCATCGTACCTGAGTCCGTGGTCGAACCGGTGCTGCCCATCGTGCCGGAGCCACTGCCGGTTGAACCGCTGCCGGTGGAGCCGGTGTTACCCGCTGACCCGGTGGTGCCGGTTGAGCCGGCGCTGCCCATCGTGCCTGAGGTGCTGCCCGTTCCCGAATTGGAGCCGGTGCCGGAAGTAGAGCCCGTGCCGGTGGTCGGCTGCTGGCCCTGCGGATACGTCGTCGTACCGGTTGATCCCTGAACCGTAGTTCCGGTCGTTCCCTGCGTAGTACCCTGCGGGTTCGTAGTCGAACCGGTGCTCGACTGAGACCCCATCGTTGTGGAAGACTGCGGATACGTTGCCGAGTTGGTGTTGCCCGACGTACCCTGGGTGGTTCCCTGGGTTTGCGGAGAAGTGGTCGATCCGGTACCAGTTGTAGATCCTGAAGAGCCGGACGTCGACTGTGCGTTTACCTGGAGGGCCACCGCCACGACCATAGCCCCCATCATCACTACCTTTTTCATCGTTGAGTTTTGTTTTTTGATGGTTGAATAATTTCGTACCTATCAAAAACCTAACTCCCGTAAAATGAAGTTGTTCAGGATTTTTTTGAATTTTTTACGAAGCGGGACGTCGCTTGAATCATATTTGAAGCTTATTCAGGGCTTCCAGCGTAGTCCGACAATCATCCCGTAACTATACGGCCGAACGTTAAAACAGCGCGAATTATCGCTGATGGCGCTCAGGTTATAAACAATCCCCGGCTCGACCTGTAACCGCAGATGGTCGGTCAGCCGGCGCTCGATCCCGTAGGAAGCCTGAACCGAGGGCTGCCAGGGCTGCCGGTGCCGGTCGGTCAGCAGATAGCCGACGCTCAGACCGGCCGCCAGGGAGTGCTGAAGGCCCATCGGGGCAGTCCCTCCTCCGTTCAGTTTCAGACGTCCTTCCGCACTCAGGGCCACATACCGCCAGGTGGTCTTTACCTGCTTTTCCTGAGATTTATACAGGGGAACGACCCGGATGGTCTGCGCATCGATCCACTCCATGCGCGACGAATCCGGCCGGGCCGACCGCGCCGTATACGCCATCTGCTGCTGCAACTGCTGGTAGACCCCCGCAATCCGCAGGCCGAACCGGCGGCTCAGCGGCCACTCGGCGCCCAGCTGAAGGCGCCAGCCTGCGCGGGAAGAAAGCGAGGTTGCCGGCTGGATTTTTTCCATCACCACCTCGTCCTGCCGGACGGGAGTAACCTTCCGGAACGTATACAGCGGCATTACCCCGGCAAAGAGGGAAGGTTTCCGGGAGGTTCTTTCCGGCTCGATGGCCGGGGCACGGTAAGCCGGCTCGGGCAGGGCGGTAGTGAGGGCTGGATAGTGCAGCGGGCGAAAAGCGATTCGGTCGGCTGCCAATATAAATCGGTTTTCGGCGGGCGATGCGGAGCCGGCCGGTGCCGGGTCATCGGCGGTGGAGGAAAGGCGGTCTCTCTCAACCCGGTTTTCGCCGACCCAAGGTGTCACCGGGGTGCGGCCGGCAAATCCGACGGAAGCATGGTCGGCCGCGGGGGCCAGACGGTCCTCGATGCGTTCAGTTTGCGGCTGGAGACGGTTTCCGCTCGGTTGGGAATAAGAAGGTTCACGAGCGTCGTTCGGCCCGGCGGCAGGAGCCCGGCCGGAAGCGTCGGTCAGGAAATTGGAAGCGGCAGCGGCCGGCCTGGCCGACGGAAGTCCGGTACCGAAATTTTCCGGCTGCGGAACAACCGGTTTCAGCCTACGGACGGCCACGGATGACCCCGGTTCACCGGCTTTGTCGGTGGACAGGTAATTACCGACCCCCAGGATAAGGGAAGTCAGAACCGCCAGGGCAGCGGCCGACCAGCCCAGCAGCCGGGACCGGCGGGATAGCGGAACACGCCGACCCGGGGACGGGGCGGGGTTGGCACGGGCCAGGATGTGACTCAGGGGATCGGACTCCGGTTCGGACTCGTACTCTTCCAGGCGCCGGCGCAGGAGTCTCTCCCATTCGTCGTCAGTAGCTGCCATAGCTGACAATGCCGATTGATTTCAATTTCTCCTTCAATACATCTTTGGCCCGGGCGAGCTGCGATTTCGAAGTCCCTTCCGAAATGCCCAGCATCCGGGCAATTTCGGGGTGAGTGTAGCCGTCGATCACAAACAGGTTGAACACCATCCGGTAGCCGTGGGCCATCTGCTGGACCAGCTGAAGCAGTTCTTCCGTCGAGATGCGGGCCAGCAGTTCGACATGGTCGTTCGTGCTGGTTTCGAAGGCTTCCTCGTAGTCGGTTTCCGCCTGTTCGTGGTGGTGTTTATGGTACCAGTTGATGGCCGTGTTGACCATTACCCGTTTCATCCAGTGCAGCAGCCGGTCGGGCTGTTCGATGGTGTGGATCTGCTGGAAGATGCGAATGAAACCCTCCTGAAACATATCTTCCGCTTCGGCTTTTGAGCGGGCATAGCGACGGCACAGGCCCATCAGGCGGCTTTTGTAGCGTTCGTACAAAGCCGTTTGTGCCTTAGGGTCATGGCGCTGACAGGCCCGCAAGAGTTCTGCGTCAGTCAAGAGGTTGGTTTCGTTACGATTTACAAATTACCTGTTACGGGTAAATGTTTCCCGAATTAAGCAATAAAATCGTAATTCATTCACTCTTTTATGATTATCTGTACTCTTGCCGACGATTTGTTCTCCTTCACATCGGTCAGTTCGTAACCAAACTGAACCTCACCCGTAAACCCGCCCGGCGGCCGGTAAATGACCGTGCCGTCGTACTGGACCTTCAGATCGGCACCTGAGGGGTTATCGTTGATCGCAATTCTTTTCAGGGGGCTGCAGATCCGGTCGTTGGCCAGCACGTAGATCTGAATAAAGCGTTTCTGGGGGTCGTCCGAAAGCCGGGCGGCCTGGATGGTACCGACGTCGTTGCGGGCCGTCGGCACACAGCCCGGGTCCGGTTCGGCCACCCGGATGCGGACGGAGGCTTCGAGGCATTTGCCGTCGTCGCAGCGCTGGTACGTAAATCCGTCGTCTCCGTTAAAATCGGCATCCGGTATGTAAAGAACGGTATTGCTCCGGCGGACGACGGCTTTACCGTGCTCCGGGGTTTTCGTCAGGGTGATCGGTACGTCATAGCGCGACCGGCAAAGCTGGTCGTTCATCAGCACCGGAATGCGGAGCGTATCATTTACGAGCCGGCGTTTCCAAAGCACCTGATCGTCCCGCAGCGTGATGACGCAGTCCTTGTAGGGATCGCCGACGGCGACCTTGACCGGGGCCAGGAAATTTCCCTTTTTGCCGCCGTTGGAAACCGCCACCTTATAAAGAAACCAGTCGAACCCGTTGAAGCCGGCATTGGGCGTATACACGAGCTTGCCGCCCTCGGCTCTGACCGTTCCGTGCTTCGGCGCCTGTCCGACGGCCAGACTGGAGGGGTCGACCACCGCACTGCAGAAATGGTCGTTTTTCAGCACGTCGATCACGATCGAGGTATTTTCCTGCAACCGGAAGAAATCCGGAATAGGCCCGGCATTGCACGGAATCTGATTGCTGTCGGCCTCCATGTTGATACGGAACGACCGGGAAAGGCGGCTGTTGTTTTCGGCCCCGACCGCAAACTGATCCTCGCCGGCGACGAAGGTTTCGTGGGGTGTATACACCAGGAGGCCGGTGCCGCTGAAACGGGCCTCTCCCCAGCGGGGGGTCTGGGTAATGTGGAGCGTCGTGGCCGAACTCAGGCCGGAGATCGATTTCAGGTCGATAGCCACCTGCTGATCAGGCAGCGTGTAGTATTCGATTTCGTCACCCCCCCCTTCCGGCGGCTCGGGCGCTGCATCCTCCGCAATGCGGTCACAGGCTACCGTTGCCAACAGCAGGAATGCCAATAGGGTCGAGTGAGCTTTGTGTATCATCTGCACTGCGTAGCGAAACGGTTCTTATTTGCCAGGACAGGCTTTGGGCAAAAAGGGTTGCATGCAGAAGGGCCGCTCACAGACACCGGCACCAGCCGGATGCTTCTCCGTGAACGGCCCCGGGCATTTACAGGCTCTGGCGTTTCAGTTCCTGAACGGCATAGTTGGTGGCCCGTGCGGTCATCGCCATGTAGGTCAGCGAGGGGTTGACGCAGGACGCCGACACCATAAAGGCACCGTCCGTACAGAAGACGTTTTTGCAGGAATGGACCTGGTTGAACTTGTTCAGCACCGACTGTTTCGGATCGTTCCCCATGCGGGCCGTTCCCATCTCGTGGATGCCCAGACCCGGCCATGAGCCGACGTCGTTGATGGTTACGTTTTTCAGACCGGCGGTTTCGAGCATTTCGGCGGCATCGTTGCCCATGTCTTTCCGCATCCGCTTCTCGTTGTCCTTGAATTCGGCATCGAAACGCAGCACGGGCAGGCCCCACTTGTCTTTCTTCGACTTGTCGATAACCACCTTATTTTCGAAATACGGCAGACACTCGCCAAAGCCGCCGAGGTTCATCACCCACGGTCCCGGCTTGGTCAGTTCGTCCTTGAAAGACGCGCCGAAACCTTCCATGCTGTTGCCCCGGCCCCAGTTCATCCGGCTCGCCCCGCCCTGATAGCCGAAACCGCGCAGGTAGTCGCGCTTCTGCTGACCGGGCAGGTTCCGGAACCGCGGCACGTAGATGCCGTTGGCCCGGCGGCCGTAATAATATTTATCGGCAAACCCTTCGTACATGCCGCTGGCACCGACCCGGAAGTGGTGGTCCATGACGTAATGCCCCAGGACCCCGCTGTCGTTGCCCAGCCCGTTCGGAAAACGGTTGGACGTCGAATTCATCAGGATGTAGGTCGAGGCCATCGAGGAGGCACACAGAAAGATCACTTTGGCGTTGAAGGTCAGTTCTTCCCTGGAAAGTTCATCCACAACCCGGACGCCGGTGGCCTTGTTTTTGGTTTCGTCGTAGATGACGGAGGTCACGATGGAGTGCGGACGGAGCGTCAGCCGCCCGGTTTTCATGGCCGCCGGCAGCGTGGCCGACTGGGTGCTGAAATACGCACCGTACGGACATCCGCGCACGCAGAGGTTCCGATACTGGCAGGAAGCCCGGCCCAGGGCGGTCTGCTGGGCGGTCGGTTTGGTGATGTGAGCCACCCGCCCGATGGTAATCACCCGCTCCTTGAACTTTTTCTCCACTTCCGCCTTGACGTGTTTTTCAAGGCAGTACATATCCATCGGCGGCTGGAACTGGCCGTCGGGCAGCTGCATCAGGCCGTCGCGCGAGCCGCTGACGCCGATGAACCGCTCCACATAGTCGTACCAGGGCGAAATATCCTTGTAGCGGATGGGCCAGTCGGCCCCCACGCCTTCCTTGATGTTGGCTTCGAAGTCGAGGTCGCCCAGCCGGTAGCTCTGGCGGCCCCACATCAGCGAGCGTCCGCCGACGTGATAGCCACGCATCCAGTCGAAGCGCTTGTCTTCCAGATACGGGTTATCCTTATCGTTCACGAAGAGGTATTCGGATGCTTCGGAAACCGTATAGCCGGTCCGCGCCTGTACGGCCTTCTCTTCAGCGATTTCGGTCGGCACGCGGCCCCGGTGCGGGAATTGCCAGGGGTCGGTCATGGCGGTTTTATAGCCCGTGATGTGTTCGATGTTTTCACCCCGCTCCAGCATCAGCACTTTCAACCCCTTTTCGGTCAGTTCCTTGGCCGCCCAGCCGCCACTGATGCCCGATCCGACAACGATGGCATCATAGGTGGTCGCTTTTATACTGTCTATATTAAGATTCATACTTCCTGATAATGAATAATGGACAAGAATTCGGTTAGGTGGCCCACGCCTTCTGGCCGGGCTTGAGATCCATGCAGCCGTCGAATCGGCCGGGAACCGCAATGTAGTTCAGGGCCTGCGTGGCACCGACCTCGGACGTGAAATAGCCCATCAGCGTCAGTTCCTTCAGCATATTGAAGAAGGGCGTGTACCGCTGGTCGGCCGGTACGGTCTTCATGGCGTTGCGCTGCTGGGCCGCTTCGGCCTGGAGCTTGGTCATGATGTCGGTGCGCTGGGTATTGTCCAGGGCCACGAAGTTCTTGCTGTAAGCCGCCTGACTTATCTCGTTGGTGTGGGTCAGCCCATCCAGGAACCGTTGCTGATCCTTTTGCTTGAAGCAGTCTTTCAGAACGATGTCAATCACTTCATTGACTTTGGCCGCTTTGGCGCCGGGGGTGCTCGTCGTGGGAAGGATGACTTCGGCCATCTCGGCGACCATAGCATCCTGATCGGCACTAAACAACAGAGGCTTTCCGCTCACCGACCGCTTGACGGCCGAAGCTTCAAGCGTATCCGCGAGTGCAGGTAGCGCCAGGGTAGTCCCCATCATGGCCGCGACCCGCATCAAGGCATCTCTTCTGTTCATCGAATTAGTAGAAGGTTAGTGAGATTCAATAAAGTAACGGAATAATCCATGACAAATATATACACTTTCGGGCGCGGATTGTTACCAATTACGAGCGAATGCAAAATAAAAAGGGGTCAAAAGTACACCTGGACAAGTATACAATTGACCCACAATCGATTGAAGCGAAATTTACTTCAGTTTGACGAAGTACACGAAATTCTTGTCGGTCTGCCCGGTGGCCGGGAGTATTTTTTGGGCAAAAGCGCCGTTGACACTGGCCACGCCGAAGTCGTCGTCGTTGGCGATGGCGAGGGTCTGACCGACGAGCGTGATGCCTTCCGGCTTGTCGTGCGGGTAGGTCGGGATGCCGGCCACGATGTCGAAAGCCAGGTCCTTTTTGACCGGCACGATGCCGGCGGCCGTCAGGCCCGCCAGGTCTTTCAACTGCTCGACCGTCTGGCCGGATGGTCCGTACAGCTTTCCGTTCATCCCGTCGGCCGGGTCCGACACGTCGGTGGCGCCGTTCAGGTCGATGCGGTAAATCTTCTTGATGCGATTCTTACCTGATTCCGGGAAGGCGTCGTCGCGTTCCAGCACCAGAAATGAGGTCGACGACTCGGCCAGAATCTCGCTCACGCCCTGCACACTTGTGCTTTCCATCAGGTACACAAACTGTCTGGTGACCCCGGTAGCGATGTTGAACGTCAGAATCCGCAGTACCAGCGACCCGCTGACCCGGCTGGGGTTTTCCATCGGCGACTGCATTATGCCGACCAGCGTCGTGCCGTCGGGCGTGATGGTCAGGCCCTCCATGCCGCGGTTGGCCCGGCGGGTGGCAAACACTTTCGGAAGGCGACGCCCGCCCACGCCCGACCCGAAGGGATTGATCCGCTCCAGCGTTTTGCCGTCCTTATCGAAATGGACGATGTGGGGGCCATATTCGTCACTGACCCAGAACGACCCGTCCGGAGCGACGGCCAGCCCTTCCGAGTCAAGCCCGTTCGGATCGAGCGGCAGGGTGTTGTTCTGGAGGTCGAAGGCCAGCTCGCCGGTTCCGCCCTGCCCGGCGGGGTTCGGCAGGCCCGTCAGCTTCTTACCGGTTTCGTCGCGCAGTTCGATGAGCTGCTCCAGCTGGAATTTGCCGTCTACCAGCCGAAACCGGCCGATCTGGGGCGAGAAATCCGCTTTGGCAAAAATTTTGGAGTTGGTGACCGAACCGTCGACGTTGGGGCCGCGGTCGGTCAGCAGAAAAAAGACGTCGGCATGCTTCGGATCGACGGCGATGGCCGAGCCGAAACCGCCGTTATTGACTTCGACGGCGCTTTGCAAGCTCGTAACGCCCCCGTTCAGTTTGCCCAGAACGGGCACCTCGGCGAAAGCCGGATAATTCAGCGGATCAGGAATAGGACGGTGGTCGGCCATGCAGGCATAGAGCAGGGAGCCCATACCGCCGGCCAGCAGGACATGGAGGAAACGTAGCTTCATAGGGGGAGGGGGTTTAAAAACTGCAAAGAACGAAGCCGGCTGTTAACTGCGTGTGAAGTATAACCTCCTCCATATTACCATATTATTAGCAAAATAAGCCATTTGCCTTCGGATACGGGCCGCTCATCCCTTTCCGAAACCGAACGGCACCCTCCGTACAATATCCGGTGTTGTTATCCGACTTCCCTATTGTATGAGAAACCTGGCGCTGCACCCCATGACGGACCCGGCCGAAACGGATGGCCCCGAACCGAAGGTTCAGCCGAACGCCGTCCGAACGGTTCAGCGCGAACGTCCGCGGCTGCTGGATTTCATCCGCCGGCGGCTTCCGACCCGTGAGGATGCCGAAGACCTGCTGCAGGACGTCCTGACCGACTGGGCGGAGATCGACCGCCTGTCTTCCGAAAAAGTGGCGCAGCCGATCGAGCATCTGGCCGGCTGGCTGTTTGCGGTGGCCCGCCGGAAAATCACCGACTGGTACCGGAAGAAGCGCACCGTATCGCTGGAAGACCAGCTGACCGGCTCCGATGAGGACGGGGAGCCGATGCTCATCGCCGAACTGCTGCCCGACGGCGCCCTGACCGCCGACGACGGCCTGATGCGGGAAGCCGTCATGGAGGCCGTCATGGAAGCCCTCGGCGAGCTGCCGGCCGAACAGCGGGACGTTTTCGTCCGGCACGAACTGGAAGGCCAGAGTTTTCCGGACATGGCCGCCGAAACCGGGGTGTCGGTCAACACACTCCTGTCGCGGAAGCGGTATGCGGTACTGTACCTGCGCGAACGCCTGCGCGGCTTATACGACGAATGGATACACGATTAAATCAATAACTTATGGAACCCCTGTTAATTCTCAAAGGACTAGGCTTTTTTGCCCTCGGTGTTGCGCTCTTTCTGCTGGTGACCTTCGTGGTGATGCGTCTCTGGAACTGGCTGATCCCCCCGGTATTCAACGGCCCCCGCCTGCGGTTCGTGCAGGCGCTGGGCCTCCTGTTCCTGACCCGCCTGCTGATCGGCGGATTCGGTTTCGGCGGGCCGCGCGGAGGTCACTGGCACGGCCACTACGGCAACGACCGGCACCGGGCCGCCGTAGAATGCCCCCGCGAAACCCGGGAAACCCCCAAAACCAGCGCCCTCCAATAATTCAATCACTCCATCATTCAATCATTCGACAACTCTGATGAGACGACGATTCTGGATACGCAGGGGGCTGGCCATTGCCGCCTTTGCCCTCCTGTTTGTGACCCTGGCCGGCCTGGCCGTGTCGGGGTTATGGAACTGGCTGGTTCCCAGCCTCTTTGCTGGTCCGGCCATCACGTTCTGGCAGGCACTGGGCCTGCTGGCGCTGGCCCGGATTCTGGTCGGGTTCGGCGGCCGACCCGGCGGCTGGGGACCACGCGGGGGCGGCTGGGGTGGTCGCTACGGCCATCCGCGCCACGCCTACTGGCGGCAGCGCATGGCCGAACGCTGGCAGAACATGACGCCCGAAGAACGGAACCAGTTCAAGGCGCAGATGAAACAGCAGTGGCGGGAAGGCTGCGGCCGCCGGGACTGGCACCGGGGCCGGCCGGACGAATCCGACCCGTCGGAACCCGACCGGCCGGCCGAACCGACCGCCACCCGGATTTGACCCTACTCAACAGAAAGCGGAACCCGGCGCCTTACTTCAGGGCAGGTTCCGCTTTTCTGGAATAGGACGGAACCTGGGGTACGTTCAGCAAACTAAACAGAAGGCTTACGGTCAAGGCGTTACGAACGTTCAGCAGGAGTACGGCCGGGAGCTTCAACGTCAGCAGGGCGTTGTAGGTAAAGGGAAAAAGCAGGGTGGTCAATGCAAAAATCAGAACCAGAACGACCATTCGGACCGGGGACAGGAATCCGGCAAACGGCAGCAGCCAGAGCAGATACTGCGGTGAAAACACCTTGTTGACCGTAATGAACAGCAACAGAACCGCCAGCAAAGCGGAACCCAGGTGCTCCTGCGAAATGCGGCCGGTACGCCGGTATTCGATCTGAAACCGGTATAAAAGCCAGGCCGTCAGGACGGTGAAACAGGCCACGGCCAGCACCGGCAGCCCCTCCGCCAGCCGATGGGACAGGATCGACTCCAGATGGAAGGCCCCGTAATTGAAGACAATCTTTTCCCGGAGCATCCCGACCTGCTGCCCCAGCAACAGCAGCCCGGACCAGACGCTCTCGATCTGCAGCCCCCGAACCTGATGGTACTTCAGGAAGCCGACGATTTCAACCCCCGCCGGGACTGCCAGAGGCAAACAGCTAACCACCAGCCCGGCCCCTACCCCGCCCCCCAGACGGAGCAGCGACCGGTATTGCCGGCTGCCGAAATAATAAACACCGGCGACGGCCAGAAGAACCACCGGATATAGCTTGGCGGCTATTCCCAGCCCCAGCCAGAAGCCGGCTCCGACCGGTTTATCCCGAAAAACCGCCCGTACCGCCAGAAGGGTCAGCAGGGCCGGAAAAATATCGAACCGCAGGAGCAGATGCGGCAGGCTGATCAATACCAGCAGGAAGTATCCTCCCGCCGGCACCCGCCGGCGCCCGGACCTGCCCTTTCGGAACAGGGGAAGACCCAGCACCAGCCGGGTGGTCAGAGCCAGCAGAAGAATGTTCTGCAGAAAGAACAGGCGCAGATATATGTCGAAATCACCCGTCCGGACGAGGGCCGGGAGCAGCATGGGCAGCAGGGCCAGGGGCGGATACTCGACCCGAAAATCGCGAAACGGACACTGCCCTTCCAGCACGCGCAGGGCATACGTTTGGTACAGGTGCAGGTCGGCGTCGTGGACCACAAATGTCCGGTCGAGTGCCGCACAAGCCAGGCTAAGCACCACCGCACACAGGACGGCCGTCACCGCCCAGGGATGGGCAACGGACAGGGCTTTCAGAAATCTGTTCATCGTTTCAGGCAGGCAAAAATCCATCCGGAGTCCGGTCGGTGTAAGTATGGCAACGAACAACGAAATACGTATGAACTCCTCCGTCTCCTATCCGAATTCACCCTTAAATTCCGTCGCCTTGAAATTGTCCGTTAAACAAGCACTGATCACGGGTCTGCTCCTTCTGACCGCCTGGATCTCCTTCGACTTTTCGGTGGATCGCCGAAGGGATCACCGGCCATTCGACCCGTACGAAGTGGCCCGGCTCGATGCCGCCATGTGGCGCTCCTATTACGAACGGCAACCCGTTCGGATGTTTCTGCAACTCGCCGAGGTGATGCGCTCGCAGTACGGCGCACCCTTCTGGCGGTCATTCGCTATCGCCTACCGGGCCGGCAGGGCGGCCTTCGTGTTCAAGGACGGCCGTAACCGGGCCGACTACCACAGGGCCCTGCCCGACCTGGAACGGTATTTCGGGCTCCTCAACGACCTCAGCCGGACCCCGTTCGACATCCGGAAGGTCGCCCGGCTCGAACTGGAATGGTGGATTGTCCGCCGGGAAAAAGACCGGTTCAGCCCGGCCGACTGGGAGCGGCTGCTGGCTGAAGAAGCCGGACTGATGTACGGGCTTCCCGCCGACCGCTTCCGCGAATATGCCCACTACCGCACCGAAGCCATGCTCTACCGCGACGCCCGCAACACCCGGATGGCCGAAACCGACTGGCAGCGGGTGCAGTCCCTCCTCGACCGGTCCTGGTCGGCCTATTCCCGCGCCGTCCGCTGAACCGGGGCGGATGGATCTTCGGTTTCGTCCGTTCCGAGGAGGATGGCCAGCGGCTTCCAATCCTCGATTTTATCGGCCACGATCTTCAAAATCCCGATCATGGGAGGAATGACCACCAACCCGGCACCGCCCCAGAGCAGACCGCCCAGGATGATGGAGATCAGCATGACCAGCGTATTGATCTTCAGCCGGTGACCGACCGCTCTCGGAAAAATCAGGTTGGCCTCCAGATACTGCACGAAGGCAAACATCAGCACCACCCCCAGCGCCTGGGCCGGACTGCCGGTCCAGGCGACGGCGACCGGAACGGCCCCGCCGATCAGGATGCCGAAGTAGGGAATGAAGGTCAGAATGGACGCCAGGAAGCCGAAAAACAGAAAGTTCTCGATCCCGAACAACGCCAGGCCGACGCTGTTCAGAATCCCGACGACGAGGTAAACGATCGCCATGCCTTTCACAAACTGATAATAGGCCGCCACGCTCTCATGAAGGACTTCCCGTCCGGTCTGGCGGAACCGTTCGGGGAGCCAGGCCATCAGGGCCGCCACCAGGATCTCACGGTTGGCCAGAATGAGGGCGACAAACACCGGAATGATGATGAGCATGGCCAGCGAGGTGGCCGAAAAGGACACCAGCGATCCCAGAATGGCACCCACCGACGACAGGGCCTCCTGCCCGGACCGGCGGAGGTAATTGCTCTGCTGCTCGGGGGTCAGGTTGAAGCGGTCGTTCAGGAACTGCATCAGCCGCCCGGCCACGTCGCCGAATTCCCTCGAAACCACATCCCACTCCCGGGCCACCTGAAGAATACCGGTTATCAGGATACCGCCGATGCCGGCGAAAAACAGTAAAAGTCCCAGCAGGCAGGCGGCAATGGCCAACGACCGGGGCCAGCCTTTCTTCTCCAGATACCGGCAGACCGGGTAGCTGACGAAACTGATCAGAACGGCAAAGCTCAGGGGAATGAACAGGGGCCTACCGATGTACAACAAAATGATCAGCAGAAGAATGACCTCAAGGTTTTGTAACGTACGGCGTTTCATAGCATATCCGGCCGGTGGGCGGTTTCCCGGCCGCCCCGTGAAGCTCGTTGAGAAAGGCGATGCGCCAAAAGGGAACCGCCCTTATTGAATTACAACTGATTCTTTTTGACCAGCTTACTGATCGCTACTCCGTTCACCGAAATGATTTCCTTCGATTCCATCGCCGGTTCGAGGTCGATGGCGCGGAAGTAAACGCTGATGCCGCCTTTGGGTTTTACAAGCGCCACCAGCCGCCGGTCGTTCCCCGATCCTACTTCCCGGAATTCCCGGATGACGGCATGCTTGTAGGCATAGCCTTCCTCCAGGTGCGAGGCTTTGTCGCCGAATTTGGCGAACGAGAGAAAGATGTACCGGTAGGTGCCCCCGGCATGTATCCCTTCCCCGAAGCGAAGGTCGTCGCCTTCCTTCAGCACGATTCCCTTCCGGGTCGTTACCGGTCCCGTCAACCGCTCGCCCGAGCCCGGAAGCTGGGCGAAAGCGGCTGCGCTCATCACAAAAAAAACAAGGCTGGCGAATGTCTTCATGGTATTGGGGTTGAACGGCTTTCGGATTACAGCTGACCGGCCAGGACAGCGATACCTTCCTCGAAGCTTTTCGGCTCGTAGCCCAGCACCCGGCGCGGCTTGTCGAGTATGAAGCCGGTGCGCGGGGGCCGGCGGGCCGGCTGCGTGAAGGTCGACGAGTCGGCCTGGTTGATCAGGGATTGGTCGAGCCGGAAATAATCGGCGGTTTTGATCGCCATCTCGTAGGGTGTCAGAAAATCCTTCCCGGAAATGTTGAAAACCCCTTCCGCTTCCTGATCGGCGATGAGCCAGCAGCCCAAGGCCAGATCCTCGGCCAGGGTGGGCGTGCGCCACTGGTCGGTCACCACCTTGATGTTTTTGCCCTCTTCGAGCGATTTCTTCACCCAGAGGATGATGTTGGTGCGGCTCATGTCGTGGGCGATGCCGTAGACCAGAATAGTTCGGGCGATGCCCCAGCGGATGCCCGAGTGGATCACGGCTTTCTCGGCCGCGTATTTGCTCCAGCCGTAGAAGCTGATCGGGTTGGCGGCGGCCTCCTCGTCGTACGGGCCGTCGGCGCCGTCGAAAATAAAATCCGTCGAGACATGGACCAGAAACACGTCGTTGGCTCGGCAGGCTTCGATCAGGTACTCGACCGCCCTGACGTTCTGCGCCCAGCAGGCTTCCTTCTCCGCTTCGCACTGGTCCACGTTGGTCATGGCTGCGGTATGGATGATAACCTGCGGTCGGGTCCGGCCGACCACGTCCAGCACCTGCTGCCGGTCGGTGATGTCCATCGGCTGGTATTCGTAGCCGTCGCCGAAGGGCAGCCGGTTGGCGCCCCGCGCGGTGGCGATGAGTTCAACCTGCGGCTGTTTCGTCAGAAGATCGACCAGCTTCTGTCCGAGAAGGCCGTTGGATCCGGTAATGAGTATACGCTTTTTCATAAGGTTTCCGGGCAGCGGGGAGGCCGCCCGCAGGCGATTGATCGGCAAATTGCCGGTTAGTAGTTGAAACCAAACTGTTTGGTGATCTTTTTCTTTTTCACCCACTCGCCGGAAACCGTCATGCGGATGTCCTTTTCAGGCCGGTCGAGCGGGTTGCGGGGCCGGCCGGCGATGCTGTCGATCACCGCCAGCCCGTCGATCACCTCACCGAATACCGTATAGTTGCCGTCGAGGTGCGGGCTGCCGCCCAGCGTTTTATAGGTCTGAATCTGGCTTTCGGTAAAGGGCCGTCCGCTGCGGTCCATCTGTCGTTTCAGGCCCTCGTCGTCCCAGACCCGGCCCTGCACGATGTAGAACTGACAGCCGCTCGACGCCTTTTCGGGGTTGTTGTCGCGGGCGGCCGCCAGCGCTCCCTTTTTATGGTACAGTTCCGGCACGAACTCGGCCGGTATTTTGTACCCGACGTCGCCGTTACCCAGCGGCTGGTCGGCGACGGCCGCGCGGGAGTTGGGATCACCGCCCTGGATCATGAAGTTCTGGATAATGCGGTGAAACAGCAGGCCGTCGTAAAATTTCTGTTCGGTCAGCCTGATGAAATTCTCGCGGTGCTTCGGTGTCTGGTTATACAGGATCAGCCGCATGATGCCGAAGTCGGTGGTCAGGGTCACCAGATAGTCTTTTTTCTTCGGCGGTTTTCCGGCCCAGACCGAACCGGTAATCAGGAAAAGAAGCAGCAAAAGCGGTTTCCGCATGAGTCTTTCAATCGATTGGCTGCAAATTACACAGATTCCTCAAATTACGACCGGTTTTCGACCGGCCGGACGCCCCGGGAGCGGCTACAGCTTCAGGGCGAAATGGTGACTGACAATGTTGAACCGCTTGTTGAGATAGAGCCGGTGGGCGTCGTACCGCTGCGGGCCGTGGCCGGAATCCAGCGTCACGGCCTGGCAAGCGGCCTGCCGGGCTTCTTCGATGACGAAGTCGAGCAATTGGCCGGCGTAGCCTTTTCCGCGCTGCCCCGGCAGGGTCGACAGGTCGTCGATGTAGAGGGTCTTGCCAGTGAACAGCAGGTACATAATCCGGTATCCGATGACCGCAGGGGCCATCTCTTCGTCGGGATTGTCGATGAATGCCATGAAAAACCGGTCGTTTTCCTGCTGGAACTGAATCTGTTCCAAAGCCTGACTTTCGGTCAGGTGAGGGCGCAGGGCGAGAACGGCGGGAAGGCAGCGACGCAGGTCGGTTTCGTTACGGGCAATACTAATCATACAAACGGTTTGCTTATAAGTTCTGGCGGACGCTCCGCAACAGTTCATCGCCCCCCTGGGCCAGGATGCTCTCGGCCAGGTCATGGCCCAGTTGTTCGGCCTGCGGGACGGGGCCGGTAAAGGTTTCCCGCAGCATTTCTCCGCCGTCGAGGCTCACGATGCCGCCGGTCAGGCTCACCCCGCCTTCGACCAGCGTCGCCAGTCCGAAGACCGGGATGCTGCACCCGCCCTCCAGCCGGCGCAGAAAGGCCCGCTCGGCCAGCAGACAGGCTTCGGTAGGGGCATGGTTGGTCAGCTGCCGGATGGTGTTCACCTTATCGGGGGCCAGCCCGGCGGAAGCTTCCACCGCCACGCTCCCCTGCCCTACGGCCGGCGTAAAATCCTGAATCGGAAGGTATTCGGCAATGAGGTCGTCGTATTTCATGCGGTGAACGCCCGCGTACGCCAGCAGGAGAGCGTCGCACTGGCCTTCCTCCAGTTTGCGGAGCCGGGTTTGCAGGTTGCCGCGCATATCGACAGTAGTGATGTGCGGGCAGAAGTGCTTCAGCATCGCCACCCGGCGCGTAGACGAGGTCCCGACCACAAACTCCTTCCCGCCCTGCAGGGAAAGGCTTTTATCATGACTGACCAGCACGTCGTTCACCCGTTCCCGTTCGGTAAAGGCGATGATAGCCAGGTCATTCGGAATCGACGACTGAAGGTCTTTGGCACTGTGGACGGCGATGTCGATGCCCCCGGCGCGGAGCTGGTCTTCCAGTTCCTGGGTAAACACGCCCTTGCTGCCGATCTTCGACAGGGACCGGTCCAGAATCTTATCGCCTTTGGTTTCGATGATGACCAGTTCGGACTCGACGCCCCCGGCTTTCAGCAGATCCTGGATATAATACGCCTGCCATAGAGCCAGTTGACTACCGCGCGTCCCGATTTTTATTTTCATGTACTGAACAGGAGGGTTATACGCCGACGGTGTCGTTTTCGTCCGTCGGAATTTTTTCTTCAATAAACTCAACGATCTGGCTGGCCAGGTCGATGCCGGTGGTTTTCTCGATGCCTTCCAGCCCCGGCGACGAATTAACTTCCAGCACCAGCGGCCCCCGGTTGGACTGGAGCAGGTCGACCCCGGCCACCCGTAGCCCGAGCGCCCGGGCCGCGCTGACGGCCGTCCATTCCTCGTCGGGCGTCAGGCTCACGGAAACCGCATTGCCGCCCCGGTGCAGGTTCGAGCGGAACTCGCCCTCCCGGCCCTGGCGCTTCATGGCGCCCACCACCCGGCTGCCGACCACGAAGGCCCGGATGTCGGCCCCTTTTGCCTCGGCAATATACTCCTGAATCAGCACATTCGCTTTCAGACCGTAAAAAGCCTCGATGGCCGACTTGGCGGTTTTGGCGGTTTCGGCCAGCACCACGCCCAGCCCCTGGGTGCCTTCGAGCAGCTTGATGACCACCGGCGGACCACCGACGAGCTTGAGCAGCTGATCGACGTCTTTGGGATGCTTGGCAAATACCGTCTTGGGCAAACCGACTCCGGCTCTGGACAGGACCTGAAGGCTCCGCAGTTTATTCCGCGAGCGGGTGATGGCCTGCGACTTGGCCGTCGTGAAGACTTTCATCATCTCGAACTGACGTACCACCGCACAGCCGTAGTCCGTAACGGAAGCCCCGATACGCGGCACGATGGCGTCGATATGCTCGATGGGCTGCCCTTTGTAGAGGACGGACGGTTTTCCGCCTTCGATCATGACCTGGCACCGCAGGTGGTCGATGACGGTCGGCTCGTGCCCCCTCTGTTCAACGGCTTCTACCAACCGCTGCGTTGAGTACAGGTCGGGGTTGGTAGACAATATGGCGATACGCATATAAAAAAATAGGGTAGTCGAATGGAAGAAAAGGTGAAGATGGCACCTGATAATGACTCGATTGGTACCGTTTGCTCAATTGCCGGCGGCCTGTTGCTTCATCAGAAAGGAGACGTTTTGCCGTGATACGTCAACAACAAATTTATTTCGCAATAGTTTGCGTCCGAGCAGCACCGGGAAGCGCATACTGCCCCGGTTGGCCAGTGAAAATTCGGCCCGGATGAGCCGCCCCATAATCAGGATACGGGTTTTGATGACAAAGCGTTTTTCGGATTGGCCGAATGAATTTTTTATGGTTTTATACTGAAAGGAATCGACCAGATACTGGCGCTTTTTCCGCCCTTCTCCGCTTAGGATCGTAAACCGCAGCCGGTAACGCTCCCCCCCTCCCGGCACGAGCTTCACGTCGGTGCAGTGGAGGGCCGAGGTATAGGCCCCGGTATCGACCTTGGCTTCGATGTCGGTCAGGCTCAGGTCCGGGAAATCGACCCGGTCGGCATAGCCGATGGTCTGCATGGGGCGTTTCACCCGGGGCGTTCGCTTCGGCGGGTTCATTTTCCGTTGCGGATCAGGCGGCTGAACGTCAGTGACAAATCCATCATCACCATTTTGGCGCGTGCGTTGCGTTCGATATGAAAGGAAGCCTCGTTCAGCTCCCCGACCATACTTTCGAGATGGGCCGGTTCGAGAACCTTCCCGAAATTCTCCACAAACGTACGTTCTTCGGAGGGGAGCCGCAAGAGTTCATCGACACCGTGTTTATAGAGAAACAGATCCCGGCAGAAACTCAGGCTGTAGTCGAGCAGCACCCGCTGTTTTTCCTTACCGAGCGTATCGAACTGGTCGGCCTGTCTGACGAGGGCAATGAGGTCCTGTTTGTAGCAAAGCCGCATCCAGTCGGCAAACCAGGCATGGCGGTTGAAGTCCCCGTCGGGCTCCTCGCCCGCAATCCGGATGGCTTCGGAGAGGTTGCCGTCGGCCAGGTAAGCCACCTGACGCGCCCGTTTCTCGTCGAGGTTCAGGTGCTGCCGCAGATGCATCTGAACCTCCTCGTCCGTGAAGGCCCGCACCGCCACCCGCTGTGTCCGCGACAGGATCGTGATCAGCAGCTTTTCCGACCGGTTGGTGACCAGCAGAAACAGCGTCCGGGCGGGCGGCTCCTCCAGCACCTTGAGCAGCGCGTTGGCGGTGGCCGTGTGCAGGTTTTCGACGCACCAGATCAGCACGAGCTTGTACTCGCCCTCATACGCCTTGAGCGACAGCCGGCCCAGCAGCTCGCGGGCTTCCTCGACGGGGATGTTGCCCTGCTTCAGAGCGGCTTCGGCCAGCCAGTCGTCGAGGGTCCGGTACGGATGGTCGAGAACGAATCGACGCCAGGCGGGCATGAAATGTTCGCTGGTCATCTTGCTGCCGGCCACCGGAAACACGATGGTGAGGTCCGGGTGGGCCAGCTTGTTCATTTTGACGCACGACGCGCAGCGGCCGCAGGAATCCGTCTCCTGCCGGTCTTCGCAGTTCAGATAGGTGGCAAACGCCAGCGCCAGGGCCAGATTGGCGCTGCCCGGCGGCCCGTCGAAAAGCTGGGCGTGGGCCACGTGATTGGTCTGCACCGCCCGGAGCAGGGCCTGCTTCGTATCGTCGTGACCGATGATTTCGCGGAACTGCATGATGGTTTACCTTTTTCCCTCGGGAGCCTGCTGCGTCCGACGGTATACTTCTCTCAGAATGCTTTCCTCCGTTTCGTCGAAGGCGACACCCCGGCGGCCGGCGGCTTCCCGCGCCACCTGGATGGCTTTTTCCAGCCGGTAATCCGTAAATCCTTCGCCCGCTCCGCCCCAGGAAAAGGACGGAATGTATTTCGGCTGAAAACCGGGTCCGTAAACATTGACGTTAACGCCGACGACGGTGCCGGTATTGAACATGGTGCTGATGCCGGCTTTGGTATAATCGCCCATCATCAGCCCGCAGAACGTCTCTCCGGTATCTTCCAGCCCGCCGGTGGCGTAGCTGTGGAGTTTGACGCTGGTGTAATCGTTTTTCAGATTTGAGTTGTTGGTATTGGCGCCCAGGTTGCACCATTCGCCGATCACCGAATTCCCGAGAAACCCTTCGTGGCCCTTGTTGCTGTAGCCGAAAAATACCGAACTGCCGACTTCTCCGCCCACTTTGCAGAAGGGCCCGACGGTGGTGTTGCTCCGCATTTTTGCGCCCCAGTTGACGGTGGCGTTGTCGCAGAGGGCGAACGGGCCGAGCATGATCGTTCCATCCTGAATGACGGCATTCCGGCCGATATAGATCGGTCCGTTTTCGGCATTGAGGATGGCGGCACGGATGACGGCCCCTTCCTCCACAAAAATATGTTCTTCCCCGTAACAGCGTGTATGCGGGTCCGTAATCGGCTGCGATGGCCGCCCGGCCGTCAGCCGCCGGAAATCCGCCCGAATCTGGCTGCCGTTGTTCAGAAACAAATCCGGCAGGGTTCGGATCACCGTCAGGGTTTCCGCAAAAATCCGGGTGGCCCGGGCCTGGCCGGCCGTCGGAGGTTCGGCGGGGGTGCGGGCGGTACGGAGGGCGATCAGCCGGCCGTCGGGGGCCGCCAGGGCGGTTTCGTCCGGCAAACCGCGGATGGCCTCCACCAGCGCTTCGGACGGGCAAATGCCGCCGTTTACGAAAAAGTTTGTTTCATGTGTCCTGTATTCATATTTCCTTTGCAGATAGGGCTCCGTCAGGAACGAGGGCGTGGTGTTGAATTCGGTAGCCCATTTTTCGGTAATTGTCTGAATACCAACTCGAACTTCGCTCACCGGCCGCGTAAAGGTAAAAGGAAGCAGGGCGGTACGGATGGCGGGTTCATCAAACAGAATCAGATTATACATAGGTTGGTGAACATTCCGGGTGCAAATATCCACGTTTAATCGGGAATGTGACAGCCGGAATTTTTTAACAAATGGTTTATTTTTTAATCGTGTCTTTTAAACCATTTTGACGTCATAATGATCATTAGGGTGATCAGATTGCTCTACCCACTCCATTTCTATGAGAAATTTCCTGCTGCTGGGCCTCATCGGGCTTCTGCTGAATTGTGACAATAAGAAAATAAGTGAACCGAAGCCGGCAGCCTGCGGCAACTTTCTGGGGCTGAAAAACCGGCAGGAATGGATTGCCGCACCGACTGCTTCCTTCATCAACCGCGACACGATCAACCTCATGGTGGAGGAATGCACCGTTCCGCAGGTCAACGGCAGCGTAGAATGGCTGAGTCTGAATCAGTTGCCCGTCGAGCCGGGAACCTACGCGCTGCGGCCCAACCGCTGGGACGACTTCCACGGCACCCCCCTTTCGGCCTGGCTGTACAAAGGCATGGGTCAATCAGAGAACGGCGACCGGTACAACCTGCTGGCAACCAGATCCGAAAAGAACGAAGTGACGATCGATTCGTATAACCCTGCATCCCGCGAGATTCGGGGCCGCCTGAACGCTACCTTCGTGACCGACCCCGAAAACAACCGCTCGGGCCAATCCCGCCATGACACCATCCGGATCCGGGACGCGGTTTTCACGTTGGTGGTCGCCGAGGCAAAATAATTGGTTTTCGATCCGGCGCTGGAATCGGTTTTGGCCTTAGTTTTGGGCCACTGACTTTATCGTCCCTCTATGAACCGTTACGGATTGATCGGTTATCCGCTGACCCACTCGTTTTCCCAGAAATATTTCACCGAAAAGTTTAACCGGGAAAACATTCCCGACAGCCGCTACGACCTCTTCGAACTGCCCGACATTCAGAAATTCAACGCGCTGGTGCAGTCCGTCCCGGAGCTTCGCGGCCTGAACGTCACCATCCCGCACAAACAGGCCGTGATCCCGTTTCTGGATGAACTCGACCCGGCTTCGGCCGCCCGCATCGGCGCGGTCAATACCATCCGCGTCCTGCCCGACGGCCGGAAAATCGGGTACAACAGCGACTACTACGGCTTTCGGTCGACGCTGGAGGAATGGCTCCAGACGCTCGGTCTCCATGCCCCGGCCCTGCAGGCGCTGGTGCTGGGCAACGGCGGGGCCGCCAAAGCCGTCGCTACCGCCCTGACCGACCTCGGCATCCGCTACCGGCCTGTTTCCCGTACGCCTTCGGCCGAGGCTCTCTCCTACGAAGCCCTCAGCCCCGAAATCATGGACGAATACCGCCTGATCGTCAACACGTCGCCGGTGGGAACGTATCCGAACGTGGAGGCCAGTCCGGCCATTCCCTACCGCCTGCTGAGCAAAAATCACCTGCTCTACGATCTGGTCTACAACCCGACCGAAACCCGATTTCTTCAACTGGGCCGGGAACAGGGTGCTTCAACCTATAACGGCCTGCCGATGCTGCACCGTCAGGCGGAAAAGTCCTGGGAAATCTGGAACCAACCGATTGCAACGCTCTGAATCCATGCAGGAAATCCTATTGAACAACGCGACGGTCTTTACCGGAGAAGAGGTGCTGACGGGTGTATCGGTCCGGGTCTCCGGCGGATTCGTGCAGGAGGTAACCGAAAAACCGGCTTCCGGCCCGGAAACGATCGATCTGGAAGGGAACTGGCTGGTTCCAGGCTTCGTCGACCTTCAGTTGTACGGCGGCTCCGACTTGTTTCTGAATGAACTCCCGACGGCCGAAACCGTCGATCATATCTACCGGACGCACCTGAAGAACGGGACGACCTCGGTCCTGCCGACCCTGTATTCGACCTCCCATGCCGTCAATCTGGCGGCCGTGGAGGCCGTCCGGCAGGTTCAACAGACAAATCCGAACGGGGTCCTGGGCCTGCACGTGGAGGGGCCGTATATCAACATGGTGAAACGGGGCGCCCACAGCGCCAATTATGTGCGAAAACCGGAAGAAAGCGAACTGACCGAGCTGTTTGAAAAAGGCCGCGACGTCATCCGCATCCTGACCATCGCCCCCGAGATCTTCACCCCCGCCCAACTCCGCCACCTCCTGACCCTCATCAACCCACCCTCGGCCTCTCAACGCCCCAACCCCCAGACTCCCCAACCCCTCAACGCCCCTACTCTGCTCTCCCTCGGCCACAGCAATGCCACCTACCGGGAGGCCACCGACGCCTTCGACGGGGGCATCGCGCTGGCGACCCACCTCTACAACGCCATGCGGCCGTTCGAGAGCCGGGAGCCGGGGGTGGTCGGGGCGGTGTTCGATCATCCGGGCGTCCGGGCCAGCATCATCGCCGACGGCTTTCACTGCGACTGGGCCACGATCCGCATCGCCCGGCGGCTGCTCGGCGACCGGCTTTTCCTGATCTCCGACGCAACGCTCGCCAACCCGCCCCGGCCGGAGTTTGCCTACGAAGATTTTATCATACGTTACGAGGAAGGGCGATACCTGAACCAGGAAGGAAAGCTGGCGGGCTCGTCGATCACGCTGCTGGAGGCCGTTCGGAACTGCATCCGGCACGTAGGCATCGAGCCTTTCGATGCGCTCCGGATGGCTTCCACCATTCCGGCCGAAATCATCGGGCGGGGTGACACGCTGGGCAGAATCAAATCGGGGTACGTCGCCAACCTGACGGTGCTGAACCCTGCACTGGAAGTGACCCACGTGCTGGCGGACGGCATTCTTCAGACTCCGCTTCCGGCCTGACGGCGGTAATGCATCAGCCAGTCGGACCCGATCCGCTCCTGATCCACCAGCGCGGCCCGGAACAACGGCGCCGGCAACCCCTCTCCAAGCAGTTTGGGGCTTTTAAACAGGCGTATCTCGTCCCACAGGCCCTCGTTCAGGAAGCGTTCGAGCAGGTAAGTACCGCCCTCGACGATGACCGACTGGATTTTTCGCCGGTACAGGTCGGCGACGAGTTGCTCCAGGAAAGGCCGTTCCGGTTCCAGCCGCACGTAGGTGATCGCTTCATGAGCCGGTTCGGGCGGTGTCAGGATGGTGTAAACCAGAGTGGGCTGGGTGCCGTCGAAAAGCCGCAGGCCGGGCGGCAGTTTCAGATACCGGTCGATGACGACCCGTGTCGGGTTACGGCCCTGCCACAGCCGTACATTCAGAGCCGGATCGTCGTGGAGGGCGGTATTGGTACCGACCAGAATCGCATCTTCCTCCGTGCGCCACTGATGCACCAGCTGCCTCGACCGGGAGTTGCTGATCGGAATGGGGCGAAAATCGGCCGGGGCGATGAAACCGTCGGCGGTTTCGGCCCATTTCAGGATTAAATACGGCCTTTTCTTCTCGAAGAAAGTGAAAAACCGCCGGTTCAGCTCCCGGCCCCGCTCCGCCAGCAACCCGGTTTCGACCTCGATGCCAGCCGCCCGCAACTTTGCCAGCCCTTTCCCGGCCACCAGCGGATTGGGGTCGTCGTTGCAGACCACGACCCGCTTCACCCGCTTTTCGATGAGCAGGTCGGCGCAGGGAGGGGTTTTCCCGAAATGGGAACAGGGTTCCAGGGTCACATAGACCGTCGATTCGGGCAGGAGCGCATCGTCGGGCACCGAGCGAACGGCGTTTACTTCGGCGTGCCAGTCGCCGTAGCGCCGGTGCCGGCCTTCGCCGATGATCCGGTCCTGATGGACGATCACGCAGCCCACCATCGGGTTCGGGCTGACGCTGCCGCGGCCCAAAGCGGCTAATTCGAGCGCACGGGCCATGTAAATCGGGTCAGTCGGCACAAACGTTCGGGTAGCGGGTGTCAAAAGTCAGTAACATTTTGCAGATTTACACAAATTTTCCGTACGCATGACCACGGCCAAGTCGTTGTTTGATTCGCTGGTGGGGCAATTGGAGGGTTACCGGCCTGAAGAAGCCCGCGCCATCGTGTTTTTATTACTGGAGCATTTTCTGTTGTTACGCCGGACGGACGTCGTTGCCGGGAAGCCCCTGCCGACAAATCCTCCCCCTCCCGACTGGCAGGAACTGATCAGCCGCCTGAACCGCCACGAACCGGTCCAGCACCTGATC
Organism: Larkinella soli; assembly: GCF_003703975.1. Classification (GTDB taxonomy): domain Bacteria; phylum Bacteroidota; class Bacteroidia; order Cytophagales; family Spirosomataceae; genus Larkinella; species Larkinella soli. The sequence goes on from NZ_ML112622.1 coordinate 217,006, forward strand.
GGGACAACCGAATTCTGCGGCCTTGAGTTTCAGGTGTCTCCGGCCGTGCTGATTCCCCGCCCCGAAACCGAAGAACTGATCCGGCTCATCGTACGGGATTATGCCGAAACCACGCCGAGCCTGAACCTGCTCGACATCGGCACCGGCAGCGGCTGCATCGCGGTGACGCTGGCCCGGTTTCTTCCGCAGGCTTCGGTCGTGGCCTGGGACGTGGCGGAAGATGCGCTGGAGGTGGCTCGGCAGAACGCAACGACGCTGCTGGCCGAGGTGGTTTTCGAAAAGCGGGATATTCTGAACGTGGGGGAAGAAACCCGCCGGTTCGACTGCATCGTGAGCAACCCGCCCTACGTCACCTGGTCGGAAGCCGAGCAGATGGAGCCGAACGTACTGCGGTATGAGCCGCATCTGGCCCTGTTCGTCGAAGACCGCGACCCGCTTCTGTTTTACAAGGCGGTGGCCGACTTCGGCCGGACTTACCTGAACCCGGGCGGAGCCTGCTTCGTCGAGATCAACGAACGGTTCGGGCCGCAGACCCGGCAGGTGTTCGAGGAGCGCGGTTACGGCAACGTCCATATTTTCAAGGACATTCATGGAAAAGAGCGATTTGTGAAAGCGAATAAATGACCTCAGCCGACTTATCCTATCATACCAAAATCCGCCAGGTCTTCGACGAGATGGGCAAGGTGGTCGTTGGGCAGCAGGCGCTGCTCAGCCGGCTGCTCATCGGCCTGTTTACCGGCGGCCATATTCTGCTGGAGGGCGTTCCCGGTCTGGCCAAGACGCTGACCATCAATACGCTGGCGAAAGCCCTGCAGCTGGATTTTCAGCGGATTCAGTTTACCCCCGACCTGCTGCCCGCCGACCTGATCGGGACGATGATCTTCAACCAGAAGTCCGGCGATTTCGAGGTGAAACAGGGGCCGATCTTCGCCAACCTGATTCTGGCCGACGAGGTCAACCGCTCGCCCGCCAAGGTGCAGTCGGCCCTGCTGGAGGCCATGCAGGAGAAGCAGGTGACCATCGGGGAGGAGACGTTCGTGCTGGATAAACCGTTTCTGGTGCTGGCGACACAGAACCCCGTCGAGCAGGAAGGCACCTATCCCCTGCCCGAAGCCCAGGTCGACCGGTTCATGATGAAAGTGTTCGTGGGGTATCTCTCGAAGGACGAGGAACTGGAGGTGATGCGCCGGATGGCGAACCTCAACTTCGACTACGAGGTGCAGCCGGTACTGGACAAGGAAGACATTTTCGGCATCCGGGACGAAATCAACAAGATCACGATTTCCGAAACGCTCGAACGCTACATCATCGAGCTGGTGTTCGCCACCCGCCGACCGCTCGACTATAGCCTTCGCGACGAAGCCCAGTACATTCAGTACGGCGTGTCGCCCCGGGCGAGCATCCACCTGAACCGGGCCGCCAAAGCCCTCGCCTATTTCGACCAGCGGGATTACGTGCTGCCCGAGGACATCAAGGAAGTGGCCCCGGACGTGTTCAACCACCGCATCATTCTCAACTACGAAGCCGAAGCGGACGGGGTCACCAGCCCCCAGGTCATCGACTCCATCCTGCGGAAAGTGGCGATCGGGCGGTAAGTTTAACCGCCGGCCGTTCACAATTTCCAGGAGAATAGTGCTAACTTACGGAAAACGAACTTATTATGACAGCGATTCGACTCCGGGAATGGGTAAAAGACGGCGGTATTTTCATACCCCTCTCGCCTGAATTAAATAACCAGGAGGTAGAAGTGGAAATCATCGTACGTCCACTCCACCAGCCTTCCGGAAAAACGGATGCCCAGATAGCGGAAGAGTTTTTCGGAAAGGTTACCGTCCGTTCGACCGAAGATTTTGATGCTTATGACCAGTAGGATATTTATTGACAGTTCACTCTTGGTTGAGAAAGCAAAGAAGTCCCGAACCGACCTTTTTGATGCCCTGATTAGGAATCCCAACCTTGAAAAGTGTATCTCTGCAACGGTTTTAAGTGAATTCACCTTCCATCTGCTCGCCATCGAGGGCGGGAAAGCCCCACGGACCCTGAAAGAAGCTCAGGCAATCCCTGCTCTCCTATCAGCTAACCCTCCTCAGGATTTCCTCCGACTTTTCACGTTTGTTCCGGACAGCTCCCAGACGGTTTTGGTTTATCTCGATCTAATGTCGAAATACAATCTACTCCCGAACGATGCATTGATCCTGTCGGCCTGTGTCCTGTATGAAATTCCGTACCTAGCAAGTTATGACAAGGCTGATTTTGAGACGCCGTGTTTCAAAGAAGGAATCGGGCTAATCCATAGCCTAACCGATTTGGATTGGATTCTTAAAACTGAAAATAGATAAACTGGTTCGAGGTGAAGACGCCGAACAGGTAGCTCAGGAAGCAGATCAGCGGAAAAATCAGGAAGAAGACCAGCGTATTGCGGGTCGGGATGGTCAGATAGAACTTCTCCTTCCAGAACAGGACCGCCACGAGCAGCACGCAGAACCATAGTTCATTGGTATTCAGGGGGGTCTGAAGCGGGCCGGAGAACGGCGCACGGATCATTTTGCCGATAATCAGAAAGGCGTTTTCGACCGGGGCCTTGTGATTTCGGAAAAACACCCAGGTGAACATAACCAGGATGAACGTCAGAATGACCTGAATCAGTTGCCAGACTTTGCTCTCCTCCGGAAACCGGATGCCCGCCCGGTCGAGCGCCCGGTCGCGCCAGCCCGCCATGAGCTGGTAGGCGCCGTGCAGACCGCCCCAGATGACGTAGTTCCAGCTGGCTCCGTGCCACAGGCCGCTGACCAGAAACACGATGAAGACATTCAGGTACCGGCGGCCCGGGCTGACCCGGTTTCCGCCCAGCGGGATGTACAGATAATCCCGGAACCAGGTGGAAAGGGAAATGTGCCAGCGTCGCCAGAATTCCGTGATGGAGCGCGAAAAGTAGGGCGTCCGGAAGTTGTCCATCAGCGTGAAGCCCATCGTGCGGGCGGCCCCGATGGCAATGTCCGAGTAACCCGAGAAGTCGCAGTAAATCTGGATCGTAAAGGCCAGCGTCGCCACGAGCAGCGTCAGGCCCGACTGTTCGGCCGGGTTCTCGTAAGCCGCCCCCACGATCATACCCATCCGGTCGGCGATCACCACTTTCTTGAAAAAGCCGAACGCCATCTGCATCAGCCCGGCCTTGAGGTTCTCGAAGTCGTAGTGGAAGTAGGTGTGGTACTGGTGCAGAACGTTCTGCGGGCGCTCGATCGGCCCGGCCACCAGCTGGGGGTAAAACATCACGTACAGCGCGTAAATCCCGAAGTGCTTCTCGGCCTTCTGGTGCCCCCGGTAGACCTCGATCGTGTAGCTCATGGCCTGAAACGTGTGAAATGACAGACCGATGGGCAGAATGGTATCGACGATGCTGAAGGAGGTGGCGCTCTGCTGTCCGAAAAACGAAAGCACCTTGTTCAGCAGCCGGATCGCCAGATTATTGAACGTCTGGGCGGGCCCGTCGAGGCCGATCTGATCGAGCAGCCAGACGGCCGTATCCGTAAAGAATCCGAAATATTTGAAAAACGCCAGAATGCCGATGTTGGAAACCAGACTGATGATGAGCAGCCACTTCCGCCGGGGGCCGACGGGGGTCTTCTCCAGCCAGATTCCCGCATAGTAGTCGATGACGATCGTCAGGAAGAGAATCAGGATGTAGGCTGGCTTGAAGACCATGTAGAAGTAACAACTGGCCAGCAGCAGCAACACCCAGCGTCCCCGCCACGGCAGGCTGTAGTAGGCCAGCGTCACGACGACGAAAAAAAGCAAAAACTGTAACGAGTTAAACAGCATTCAGGTCGCGTCTTCGCTTAGGATTGACGTTCTTTTTTTCGGATGATTTCCCGGACCACATACAAGGGCCTCCCTTTGGTCTGGAAGAAAATCCGCAGAACGTACTCGCCGATGAGACCCAGCCCGATCAGCTGAATACCGCTGAAGAGGATGATGGCGAAAAGCAGCGCGGTGAAGCCCTGAGGAACTCCGCCAAAGAAGTATTTCTTGATGAGGGTCTGGATGAAGTACAGCACGGCGATCCCGATGGAGAACATGCCGAGGTTGGTCACGAACTTGATCGGGTATTCGCTGAAGTTAAAAATACCGTTATAAGCCAGCCGGCGCAGCATTTTGAAGGAGTATTTCGACTCCCCGGCCTGTCGGGCGTCGCGTTCGTATTCCAGGCCGATCTGTTTGAACCCGACCCAGCTCCGCATCCCGCGGATAAACCGGCTTTCTTCCGGCATCTGGTTCAGGACGTTGGCGACCCGGCGGCTGATCAGCGAAAAATCTCCGCTGTCGAGCGGAATATCGACGTAGGAAATCGACTTCATGAACCGGTAAAACAGAAAGTAGGCGGCTTTCTTGATGAAGCCCTCCTTCCGTTTCTTCCGAACCGCATACACCACGTCGAACCCCTCCTGCAGTTTGGCGTAGAAGTCGGGAAGCAGCTCGGGCGGGTCCTGCAGGTCGCCGTCGATCACGAACAGGGCTTCGGTTCCGCGGGCTGCGGCCATACCGGCCGTCAGGGCAATCTGGTGGCCGTAATTACGGGCCAGAAAGACGCAGTGGTACCGGTCGTCGGCCAGCGCCAGCCGCTGCATCAGTTCGGCGGTATTGTCGCGGCTGCCGTCGTCGATCAGAACCACCTCGATGCTCAGCGGAGAACGGTCCATCAGCGCATTCAGCCGGGCTACCAGGTGCGGAAACGATTCTCTTTCGTTATAGAGAGGAGCGACAATCGAAATCTGTGGTTCGGACAAAGTCACGATAGGTTAATTCTTATGGGTGGCAAAATTACATTAAATCTTCAGTGAACCGTCAGGGTCTGCTGCGAAAACCGGATGGCCGGCCCGGCCCCGGGCACCGCCAGCATGCCCAGCCGGTAGGTTCCCTTCGGCAGCAGTTCCTTCAGCACCCAGGTCTGAACGCCGACGATCCGCCCGCCCAGCCCGTAAAACCGGCGGGGAACGAAAGGCGCCTGCGACGAAAACAGGTAGGTCTGCCGGTCCGACTGGGCGATCAGGCAGACGTTGCGGACGCCGTCGGGCAGATACCAGTCCGGGCTCTCGATCCGGTAGCTGCCGGCCGACTCGGTAACGGACAGTTTCAGCTTCGGATCGGCAGGCCGGGACTTTCTCAGCAGGTCGGCTTCGAAGGGCGAATAGAAACTGTCGGGATAGCGGTAAATGCCCGTGGCGACACTCTGGTCCATCATCGCCCGGGCGGTATCGGCAAAGGCGGTTCCGGGCGTTGCACCCAGGCCTACGCCATTGTGTTTCTGGTTGAAGGCCTGCACCAGCATGATCTGCTTCCGCTCGGCCAGCCGGGGCCAGTGAAAACCATACGCCCAGGCCCATACGAACCCGCCCACCAGCAGTCCGACCACCAGCCAGCGCCAGCGGATCGGCTGCGTCCGGCTCTGGCTGATCAGGGTCAGATACAGCAGGGCCGTCAGCAGGGCCGGATAGATCAGATAATTGCTGACCAGCATGACGTCATAGCCGAACCGGGGTCGCAGAAAAGCCACCGCCGAGGCATTGACAAACAGCAGGGCGTAACATCCGATCAGAAAATACTGCGTCCGGAGCTGCCGGGCCGGAGGCCGGTACCGAAACCGGATCAGGTCGAACACCATCGGCAGGACGTAAACGACCACCCCGAACGCAATGACGAAGCCGAACAGGGTCGGCAGGATGCTTCGGCGGAACACCTCGATGTCGGGAAACAGGTTGAAGAAGCCGCCGATGAAGGTAAAAAAGCCCAGAAACACCAGGTGCGGGTGTTGCAGAAAAAACGAAAAGCTGCTTTCATTGCCCTGTGGGCCGGCATAGTCATAAAAATAAAACCAGACGGCAACCGCCCCGACGCCCAGCCAGATCGCCAGCCGCCGGTAATTTTTCTGGAGAACCAGCACGGCCGCCCCCGCCACCCAGCCGAACAGCCCGCTGCTCATCGAAAACGACGCCAGCAACTGACAGGCCACCCCCCCCCCGAACCGGCCGGCGGTGTCGCCCGAAAGCAGGTACAGCGCCGACAGCATCAGAAAAACGGCGGCCCCGTGCTGAAGGCCGGTAATGGCCCAGAGGCTGGTTCCGGAATATTCGGGCTGCAGGAAGATCAGCAACACCGGCACGAAATAGAGGGGGGGCAGACGAAACCAGTGGAACACCCGGTACAGAATGGCGACGGTGCCCATCAGGCACAGAAAAGCCACGCCGATGAGCCAGCGAAAATTCAGGTCGCCGGTCAGATGGTAAAAGCCGACCGTGGTCAGTTTGGCAAACAGGATGCGGTGTTCGTTATTGGGTTTCAGCAGGAGTGCGACCTTTTCGCCGAACGAATCGGATTTCAGATACAGCAGCAGAAACCCGACGAAGGACTCCAGGTCGTCGAACCAGGGCACATCGACCGCGTAGGTAAAGACCAGGGCCGCAAAACACAGCAGCGGAACGGCGATCAGGACCGGGGTCAGCCGTTCCAGCCGCCCCCCCCAGGCCGTGGTCGGGTAGTTTGTCGGGGAGGTCACCATCCTTTTCTTCTCCTAATCGTTTCGGTTCTCACTGCGGTTCAGATCGTTGGTTCAGGCGGAGCGGTAGGTCCGGTAAATTTTATAAAGTTCGACGGGCATCCGGAACATGTAGGAAAGCCGGATGCGCGAGTCGCTCTGCTCGATCCACTCCTTCAGGGGCATCTCCACCACCTTCTCGGAAAAGCCGGGCCGCCCGAACTGCCGGATCAGCCGCGCCAGAATTTCGACGTCGAACAGCCAGGGGCTGATGAACGGTTCGGAAAAAACCGTCGGCACGATCCCCCGGCGAAACAGCTTCGCTCCGCACTGGGTGTCGTAAACCGGAAGCTGGAGAATCAGGCTGATGAACGTGGCGATCACGCGGCCGATGTAGTGCCGGCCCGCATTTCGCCGGATCTGCGTACCCAGAAACTGAATCCGCGAACCCATCACCATCTGCCGGTTCGGAAAGCCGTCGAGCTGGGCCAGTAACTGGCCGATGGCTTCCAGCGGTGTGGCCAGGTCGGCGTCGAAATAACCGATGTAGTCGGCGGAAGTCTGCTGCATCTGGAGCATTCCGGCCCGCACCGCCCCCGCTTTCCCCTGGTTCTGTTTCAGATCGACCACCGTCACCTGCGCCGGGTTCTGACCGGCCAGTTGGTGAAGCACCTCCAGCGTTCGATCCTGACTGCCGTCGTTGACGAAACAGAACCGGACCTCCGGGTGAAGCTGCTGGTAGGTGCGGAACACCTCGGCGGGCAGGCGGCCGGCTTCGTTATAACAGGGAATGACAATACAAACGGTGGACATGCAGGTTACGGCCGATTCGCCGTCGGCGACTCCAAAATAATTACTTTTTTTCCATAATATCCGGCCTCACACCGATTCCAGAGGCTTTGGCGGTCCGAGCTGAGATCGTCGTTGAACATGGTGACGGGTTTGGCCGACAGCGGCACCAGCCGGACGGTATCGACGGCGGGATCTCTCAGCACCTGCTGGCGGGCCGTCATTTCCCGGTCGTAGGTAGCGGCCCGGCCCGAGATCCAGTCGCTGTACAGCCGTTTCAGGGGGACGCTCCGGTACAGGCTGAAGGCGACCCACAGCACCGCCAGGCCGGCGGTCCCGAAAAAATAGGTCATATTCATGCGGTTGCCGAGCCAGCCGCGCCGTTCGACGCCGACGACCCAGACCGTCAGGACGTAAAAAAAGCCGATCAGGAAATACGTAAAGACCAGATTCATAACCCGGGGGGGCGGTTCGATGCCGATGCCGTAATACGACGGAAAGATCAGCGCGGCCAGCAGGCCGACGTAGGCAATGACGGCCAGCCAGAGCGGCACGGCGAAGTACATACGCGCGCGATTATCGGTCCGGGCCAACCGCCGGGCGATCGGAACCCAGAGCGCTCCGAACACCAGTACGGGCGTCTGAACCAGCCATTGGCCGACGGCCCCGGCCAGGTAGACGAAGGCCGAACCGACCGAGAAAAAGAAGTTGCCGCCGTGTTCGTTGCCGCTCATCCGGATCTTGTTCCCCGGCGCCCGGAACAGCAGCCAGGTGGAGAACAGGGCCACGATCAGCATCCCGATGAAGAACCAGTCGAGTTTGCGCTGAAAGAGAAGCTGGTAACCGATCACCCCGCCCAGAAACAGCAGCATCCAGACCAGGTTCGTCTCACTCGACCCGACAATGGCGAAAATCAGGAATGCCGCCCAGACGGCGGTGAGCGTTTTGATGGGTCCGTCGAGCCGGTACCACCGGATGATGACCACGATCAGATAGAAGGTCAGGATCGTGGGAATGGTGTAGGAAGCCGCGGCCGCCAGCCAGAAAAAGCCTTCCATCGTGCTGGGAATCGCCAGCATGTAGAGAAAAAAGAGGATGCCCGTCGCCACCAGCCGCAGGCCGACCGACAGCGTCGGCATCAGTTCGCTGATGAGCAGATACAGCGTCCAGGTCCAGCCCAGCACCAGCAGCGCCGGAATCAGCCGGAAGGCATCGTACCAGCCCCACACCAGCGGGCTGGTATGCACGATCAGGTTGGAGAAATACCGCCCGGCCCAGCCGTCGTAATAAAACTTCTGGGCCTGCCAGACGCCGTGTTTCAGGGCCGTATCGGCAAAACAGAAATCGTCGACCGCCGAAGGATGATTATGGAAGGAAAGGACCAGCAGCGGCAGCAGGGCCAATCCGAAAAGGAGCAGGGCGGCTCCGTTGAGCAATGTAGATAAGCTGATATTCGATTGCATCATCCGGTATACAGGTTCTCTGAGGAGTCGGTCTCGGTGGTCCCGCTCGTCACCTCGGTGGGTATGGTCGGCGTTTTCGGACGGCTCAGGACCGGATAAATCAGCACGGCCGCCAGAATGACCAGCGTCCCGCCGTAGAATCCCGTCGTCATCCGCTCCCGGTCGCCGAAGATGATCCAGGCCAGCGCAATTCCGTATACCGGCTCCAGATTCACCGTCAGGTTGACGGCAAAGGCCGAAAACTTGCGCATCAGCCAGACGGAAGCCGAATAGGCATACACCGTACAGACAAACGCCAGAATACCGATCCAGAGCCAGTCGGTCGGCTCCGGTACGAGCGCGGCCGGTTCTTCCCAACCAAGCGCCAAATATAATCCCAGAAAAACCAGCGAACCGCCAAACGCCCCCGACATTTCGTAAAAGGTTATAATCAGGGGTGGATACCGTTTGGTAAACTGGCTGTTGATGATGGTAAAAACGGCCGCCAGCATGGCCGAAGCCACCGCCATCAGCAGGCCCGTCGCCCGGTCGATCTCGAACCGGAAGATCAGATACAGGCCCGCCATCACCACCGCACCGAGGACGACCTCCACGGCCTGCACCCGGCGCCGGAAAAACAGCGGTTCGAGCAGGCTGGTCCAGAGGGAGCCGGTGGCCATGCCGGCCAGACAGACCGACGCGTTGGCCACCCGGGCCGCCCCGAAAAACAGCATCCAGTGGACCGAAATCACCAGGCCGGTGGCCAGCAGCTTCCGGCGGTCGGCCGCACCCACCGGCACGAATCGGCGCTGGAAGAGCAGCACGGCCCCCAGCCCGAGGGCCGCCAGCAGGGTCCGGTATACCACCAGCGGCAGCGCGGGAACCGAAATCAGGAGGCCCAGAATGGCGGTAAACCCCCAGATCAGAACCAGGAAGTGCAGATGAAGGTAGTCGGTGGGCTTCGGGTGCGTCATCGCGGAATGGTATGGTAAAGCAGCAACCCGATGCCGGCAAAGATGAGATTCGGCAGCCAGACGGCCAGAATCGGGCTCATGTTCCCGGATTCGGCAATGCCTTTGGCCATCATGAAAAAGAGCAGGTAGACGAAAGCCAGCATAAAACCCAGCGCCACCTGCCAGCCCACCCCCCGCCGGCTTTTCCGGGCCGACATAATGACGCCGATGGCCGTCAGGATAATAATGGCGAAGGGTCGGGTCTGCCGCGAATATTTTTCCAGCAGGTAGGTTTCAATCCCGTCGGCACCCCGGCTCCGGAGCAGGTCGATGTAATTGTCGAGTTCGGGGAAGGTGAACGTCTCGAACAGGCTGTAATCGCTGTCGAAATCGGACGGATACAGGTTCAGCAGCGTATCGACCTTCGTGCCGTTGCTGAGCGACTCCTGCAGGCCGTTGATGGTCCGGATGTTGTAGTCGTAAACCGTCCATTTCTTTTTCTGGGGGCTCCACTCGATCCGGTCGCTCGACAGTTTACGCCGGAGCTGGTTGCCCTGCACCTGTTCGAGGGTGAACTTGTAACCGGTATTGGTCTGGTTGTTATAGCTTTCCAGATAGGCATACACGTTGGGGCCTACCTTGAGGTGAATGTTGCGCCCGGAATAGGTATAGGGGTCTTTGGTGTATTTCAGCTCGAAGGCGATGCGGGTCCGGTTGGCTTTCGGCACGACCCAGCCGACCAGAAAGTAGGTGGCGACGCCCAGAATGACGGCGCCCATGAAGTAGGGCACCATGAGCCGGATGAAGCTGATGCCGCTGCTCAGGATGGCGATGATCTCCGACTTGGCCGCCAGCCGCGAGGTCATGAACACCGTCGCGATGAACACCATGAGGGGGCTGATGTAATTGGCCCAGTACGGGATGAAATTCAGGTAGTAATCGAATATGATCTTGCTTGTCGGCGCATTATGCTTGTAGAAGTCGTCTACCTTCTCGGTGTAGTCGATGACGCAGACCACCAGTACAATGACCAGTACGACAAAGAGATACGTCAGCAGGAAACGCTTTAATATATACTGATCAAGAAGTTTCATAGGAACGTGGAAAATCAGTGGTCACTGTCGACCAATAGATTCCGGGCGACCTCGTTGCTCACGAACAGGGTTTTATCCCGGTTGATCTGAACAACGACGGATTTATCGAAATTATTGACCTCCTGGACCCGGACGCGGCAACCGAGGTTCAGCCCGGTTTTGTCGAGGTGCTGGAGGAATTCGGGCGAGTGTTCGAGCACGCCCATGACCCGTCCCTCCGTTCCGACGGGAACCTCGGAGAGCTTCGAGTATTCGACGGAAGGCATGAAACCGGCCGGGGTCGGAATCGGGTCGCCGTGCGGATCGAACTGCGGATAGCCCAGGAAGGCATCCAGCTTCCGGACGAGTTCTTCCGAGCGGATGTGCTCCAGTTCTTCGGCCATCTCGTGTACTTCGTCCCAGCCGAACCCCAGCTTCTCGGCCAGAAACACCTCCCAGAGCCGGTGCCGCCGGATGACCTTGAGCGCCAGCCGCTCCCCTTCTTCCGTCAGACGCACCCCCTGGTACTTCCGGTAATGGATCAGTTGCTTCTCGGCCAGCTTCCGCAGCATATCCGACACCGAAGCCGCCTTGGTGGCCGTCATCTCGGCCAGCGAGTTGGTCGTGACCTCCCCTTCCTGCCGGGCCGCCAGGTAATAAATGGTTTTTAAATAATTTTCTTCCGTGAACGAATACATATCCGTAGAACGGAGCCTCAGGCCGTTCATGCTTTCAAGTTACCTACAAATCTAAATTTTTCTGACCGGTTAAAAAATTTTTAGACTCGTCTAAATTTTTATTTAGAAACAATTAATATATTTGTTGCGTTAAGAGAAAGACAATTCTAAAAGTGCCCTAAGTTTATGGTTACTAAAGATTGGAAACCGACCGTGGCGACCGGGTGGAAATCCGAAAATAAGAATCTTTCGCTGCCGGAAGTTCACGCCAGCATCCCGGTCCCGGAGACCGGCTCATTTTTTAAACGTCTGATGGCTTTCGCCGGGCCGGGCCTGATGGTGGCGGTCGGCTACATGGACCCCGGCAACTGGGCCACCGACATCGCCGGCGGGTCCCGATTCGGCTACACGCTCCTGTCCGTCATTCTGATTTCGAACCTGTTCGCGATGCTCCTTCAGCACCTTTCCCTCAAGCTGGGCATTGCGACCGGACGCGATCTGGCCCAGGCCTGCCGCGATCACTACAGCCGCCCCGTCTCCCTGGCGTTATGGCTGCTCTGCGAAGTGGCCATTGCGGCCTGCGATCTGGCGGAGGTAATCGGATCGGCGCTGGCCCTGAACCTTCTCTTCGGCATTCCGCTGGCGGTCGGGGTCTGCATCACCGCGCTCGATGTTCTGCTGCTGCTGTACCTCCAGCATAAAGGCTTCCGCTGGCTGGAACGCATCGTCGGCGGGCTGATCTTCGTGATCTTCCTCTGCTTCGCCTATGAACTGCTGCTGGCCAAACCCGCCATTGCCGCGGTGCTGGACGGCCTCATCCCGCGGAAAGAGATCGTCACCGACCCGAATATGCTGTACGTTGCCATCGGGATTCTGGGCGCCACCGTCATGCCGCACAACCTGTATCTGCATTCGAGCATCGTGCAGACCCGGAATTTCGGAAGGACGGAAGCCGGCCGCCGGAACGCCATCAAATTCGCCACCATCGACTCCACGGTTTCGCTTTTCCTGGCTTTCTTCATCAACGGGGCCATCCTGATTCTTTCAGCGGCCGCTTTCCATTTTTCCGGCAATCGCGAGGTCGCCGACATTATGGATGCGCACCGCCTGCTGGACCCCCTGCTGGGAGCCACGCTGGCCGGTGTCGTCTTCGCGGTAGCGCTGCTGGCTTCGGGCCAGAACTCCACCCTTACCGGAACCCTGGCCGGCCAGATCGTGATGGAGGGCTTTCTGAACCTGCGGCTCAAACCCTGGGTCCGCCGGCTGATCACGCGTCTGATCGCCATCGTTCCGGCCCTGATCGTAACGATTCTGTACGGTGAACACGGCACTTCCGAGCTGCTGGTCTTCAGCCAGGTGGTTCTGTCGGTGCAGCTGAGTTTCGCCGTCGTGCCGCTGGTGCAGTTCACCAGCGACCGGCTGAAAATGGGTCCCTTCGTGAACCCCCGCTGGCTGACCGCCCTGAGCTGGACGGTGGCCGCCCTGATCATCGGCCTGAACGTGATCCTGCTGGCGAATGCATTCTGACCTCAATTACCGAAAAGTTTGGACAATCCCGATAAAATTTTGCCCTTCAGGCGGTATGTAGCAACTCTTCTCCGAAAAATGGGTTAACCTGTTATCTTTGCCGGGATTTCACCGCCCGTGCTGAGCTTTAAGCGCGGAAACCAATCGGTATGGAACATAACAGGAACCTGGATAAAGTATCGGCAGCGGGTCTGCTGGTCGCACTGGGTATCATTTACGGGGACATCGGTACCTCTCCTCTTTACGTACTTCGGGCTGTAGTAGGCACCGATCAACCCATTCAGAGAGACATCGTCAGAGGGGCACTCTCCTGTATTTTCTGGACCATTACCCTTCAGACTTCCATTAAGTATGTCGTTCTGGTTCTGCGGGCCGATAACCGGGGAGAAGGCGGCACCTTTGCCCTCTACGCCCTCGTCCGGCGGCATGCCCGCTGGCTGACCGTCCCGGCCATCATCGGGGGAAGTTCGCTCCTGGCCGACAGCATCATCACCCCGCCGATTTCGGTCTCCTCCGCCATCGAGGGGCTTCGGATTATCTACCCCGACATTCCGACGGTTCCTATCGTTCTGGGAATTCTGGCCCTGCTTTTTCTGATTCAGACCTTCGGAACCAGCGTGGTCGGGACGGCCTTCGGCCCCATCATGCTTCTATGGTTCACGATGCTCGGAACGCTGGGCGTGTTGCAGATAATCGACGATGTGTCCATTCTTCAGGCCGTCAATCCCTATTACGGTATTCATTTTCTGAGTTATTACCCCGGTGCCTTCTGGCTGCTGGGAGCGGTCTTTCTGTCGACGACCGGTGCCGAAGCGCTGTATGCCGACATGGGGCATACCGGCCGGGGCAACATCCGGGCCAGCTGGGCCTTCGTGAAGGTCTGCCTGCTGCTCAATTATTTCGGCCAGGGGGCTTTTGTGGAAAGCATGGAGGGCCAGCGGCTGAACGACCTCAACCCGTTCTATGGCCTGATGCCCGACTGGTTCCTGATTGCCGGCATTGCGATTGCCACGGCCGCGACCGTCATCGCCAGCCAGGCCATGATTACGGGCGCCTTCACCCTCATCAGTGAAGCCATCCGGCTCAATTTCTGGCCGAAGGTCCGGCTGCGCTACCCGACCAACCAGAAAGGGCAGTTGTATGTGCCGAGCATCAACTGGCTGCTGTTTGCGGGCTGTGTAGGTGTGGTGCTGTATTTTCAGGAATCCTCCCGGATGGAAGCCGCCTACGGTCTGGCCATCACGCTGACCATGCTGATGACGACCATCCTGTTCAGCTACTACATGTATTCGCACAAATTCAACGCATGGTTTGTGCTGTTTTTCCTGATCTTCTATCTCTTTGTCGAAAGCTCCTTCCTGATCGCCAACCTGGCGAAGTTCACCCACGGCGGGTGGGTGTCGGTGCTGATTGCGGGCATCATGGCCGGCGTCATGATCATCTGGCTGAATGCCAGCAAAATCAAGCTGCGGTTGACGGAATACGTCAAGATCAGCCAGTACATCCAGCCGTTCAAGGAACTGAGCCGGGACATCAGCATCCCGAAATACGCCACGCACCTGGTCTTTATGAGCAATGCCGCCCGGGCGTCTGAAATCGAATCCAAGATCATCTACTCCATCTTCCAGAAGCGGCCCAAGCGCGCCGACATCTACTGGTTCATCCACGTCGATACCACCGACGATCCGTATACGATGGAGTACAAGGTGAATACCATCGCTCCCGACGACGTTTATAAGATTACGTTCCGGCTCGGATTCCGGGTCGAGCAGCGGATCAACCTGTTCTTCCGGAAGGTGATCGAAGACATGGTGAAGAATAAGGAGGTAGACATTACCAGCCGCTACGAATCGCTCAGCCGTCAGAACGTGATCGGCGACTTCCGTTTTGTGGTGCTCGAAAAGTTCCTCTCCTACGAGAACGATCTGCCCTTCCGCGAACGGATCGTGATGGACGTTTACTTCTACGTAAAAGGATTCACCACGCCCGAAGACCGCTGGTTCGGGCTGGACAGCAGCGCCGTGAAGATTGAAAAGGTGCCGCTGGTGATCCGCCCCGTCGAGAACGTCAAACTGAAACGCATCTATACTTAGTCACTCGTAAACCACATCTATGAAACTTCTCATCACCGGCGGAGCCGGATTTGTCGGTTCCTCGCTGGCGCTTTCGCTCAAAAACAATTACCCTCACTACGAAATTTACGTTCTCGACAACCTGAAGCGCAAGGGCTCCGAACTGAACGTGGCCCGACTGAGCAAAGCCGGTATCCACTTTGTTCACGGCGACATCCGAAACAAAGAGGATTTCGACGCCATTCCGCCGGTCGATGCCCTGATCGAAGCTTCGGCCGAGCCGTCCGTGCTGGCCGGGCTGAACGGAACGCCCGATTACCTGATCAACACCAACCTTTTCGGAACGGTCAACTGCCTGAATTTCGCCCTGAAGTCGAAGGCAAACGTCCTTTTTCTCTCGACGAGCCGGGTGTATCCCATCAAGGCCATCGAAACCCTGAATTTCGAGGAATCCGACACCCGTTTCGTCCTGACCGACCAGCAGCCGATTCCCGGCGTGTCGTCGAAAGGCATCGCCGAGAACTTCCCGCTCGACGGCGCCCGGTCTCTGTACGGAACCACCAAACTGGCTTCGGAGCTGATCATTCAGGAATACAACGAATTTTACGGCCTGAAGACCGTCATCAATCGCTGCGGGGTCATCACCGGTCCTTGGCAGATGGGCAAGGCGGACCAGGGCGTGATGGTGCTCTGGGTCGCCAAGCATTACTTCGAGCAGCAGCTGGCCTACATCGGTTACGGTGGAACGGGCAAGCAGACCCGCGACATGCTGCACATTGCCGACCTGTACCGGCTGATCGACTGGGAGCTGCACCACATCGACGAGGTGAACGGTGAAATTCTGAATGCCGGCGGGGGGGTGGAAAGCAGTGCTTCGCTTCAGGAACTGACCCGGATCTGTCAGGAAGTGACCGGTCGTACGATTCCGATCAACCCGGTAACCGAAAACCGGGCGGCCGATATCCGGCTTTATATCACCGACAATACGAAAGTGACGAACCGAACCGGCTGGAAACCTGAACTGGGCATCCGGGAGATCGTAACCGACATCACGGCCTGGCTCGACGAAAACCGGGCGGCTCTCGAACCGATTCTGAAATAAACGCCGGTCTAATAAAAACGAAAGCCGCCCCGATGGGGCGGCTTTCGGCATTCCGGAGGCTGCGGGATCAGCTCGCCGTCACTTCGATTTCTTCTCCCTGCTTATTGTAGAACTTGAACTCGTTGATCCCGAAAGAACTGTCCTTGATGAGCGTTACCCACGTCTTGTATTTCATGAACCACTGCATCTGTTTCGACCAGATGCCCTTGGTGTAGAAGGCGTACAGGTACGGGTGCATCATGATCTGCACCCCCCGCTCGTTCTGACGGGTCAGTATATAGTCCAGATTCTGTTCGACGAGGTCAGTGATCAGAATGCTGGCCTGAATCGTTCCGGTGCCGCCACAGGTCGGGCAGACTTCCTTGGTAACGATGTTGATTTCCGGCCGTACGCGCTGGCGCGTGATCTGCATCAGGCCGAATTTGGTCAGGGGGAGAATCGTGAATTTCGAGCGATCGGTTTTCATTTCCTCCCGCATCACGTCGAAAATCATCTTCTTATTGTCGGGCTTCTTCATGTCGATGAAATCGATCACGATGATTCCGCCCATGTCGCGCAGCCGGAGCTGGCGGGCAATTTCTTTCGCGGCTTCCCGGTTGACGCTGACGGCCGTAGCCTCCTGGTCTTCTTCGGAATTCGACTTGTTGCCGCTGTTGACGTCGATCACGTGCAGCGCTTCCGTGTGTTCGATGATCAGGTAACCCCCTCCCGGCAGGCTGACCGACCGGCCGAACAACGATTTGATCTGCTTTTCCAGCCCGAACTGTTCGAATACTTTGGTCTTGTTGTTATTATACAACTTGACGATCTTCTCTTTTTCGGGGGCAATCGTGTGGATGTAGGTCTTGATTTCATCATACATCTCGCGCGTATCGACGGTGATGCTGTCGAACGATTCGTTCAGCATGTCGCGAAGAATGGATGAAGCCCGGTTCATTTCGCCAATAATGCGGTCACGCGGTTTGGCGTCGCGCAGCGCGGCAATCCCCTTTTCCCATTTTTCAAGGGAGTTGGTCAGGTCGCGGTCAAGTTCCTCGACGTCTTTGCCCTGAGCCACCGTCCGGACGATAACCCCGAAATGCTGGGGTTTGATGGACGACATCAACCGCAGCAGGCGGGTCCGTTCGGCCTTGTCCGTGATTTTTTTGGAGATGTTTACCGAACTGGCGAACGGCACCAGCACCAGATACCGTCCCGCAATGGAAAGATCGCACGAAAGGCGCGGTCCTTTGGTCGAAATGGGTTCTTTGACAACCTGCACCAGAATTGGTGCATTCTTGTTCAATACCTTGTCGATTTTCCCGAGTTTGTCAATTTCGGGTTCCAGCTTGAAATTATTCAGCCGGCCGGTATTGGCCCGTTTGGCGATTACGTCTTTCGTGAATTTGTTGAGGGAATTAATGTTGGGGCCAAGGTCGAGGTAATGCAGAAATGCATCCTTTTCGTATCCAATGTCGACGAAGGCGGCATTGAGACCCGTCACCAATTTCTTAACTGTTCCTAAGTAAATATCGCCGACGGTAAAGCTGCTGTCCGACTCTTCAACGTGATATTCCAGCAGTCTTTTGTCCTGCAAAAGTGCTATCCGATCACCTCTCTGAGTCGAACTAATGACTAATTCGTTACTCACAAGATGAATAAGCGGTTAAGATGCCTGAAAATAAAGAAAAAGCCGGGCAATCGGTTCGAAGCGGTCAGGCTCTTCACCTGTCCACAAGCGAATGGTTCATCCGATTGGCCGGCCTATAGGGAAAGGCTCCGCAATGCTGCGGGCTCCCTTATTTTTTCTTATGGCGATTCTTTCTCAGACGCTTTTTCCGCTTGTGTGTGGCAATCTTGTGGCGTTTCCTTTTCTTTCCGCAAGGCATGATTTAAATGTGTTTAATCGTGAATACTTGTACCGGGCCGGGGTCCGGTACGTTTACAAATTTTGTTCAAGTTCTTTGACGGCGGCCTGAATGGTCGGGTCTTTTTCCCGTTCCTTCACATCGGCCAGCAATTTCCGGGCTTCTTCTTTCCGGCCCGTTTCGCTCAGGCTGATCGCCAGGTAAAACTGGGCTTTGGTATTGCCCGGGTGAGCGGAAAGAATCGCGCGAAACCGCTCTTCCGCCCGTTTGTACTGTCCGGATCGCATCGACAGCAGCCCCATGTTGAACAACGCCAGTTCGTTCGTCGGGTCCTGCTGGAGCACTTCGCGCAGCAGCATGATTCCCTGCATGGGCGTCTGGGTCGAAACATAGGTCATCGCCATGTTTGCCTTGGCCGCCAGCAGGTTCGGATTGCCGTCGAGTGCCTTCTGGTAATATTCACGCGTCTTGGCGCCTAACGCGGCCGACCGGTTGTTGTCGGCCGCAAAGCCATACGCTTCGTAATACAGATCGCCCGTCCGGAGAACGCCGGCATCCGACGGCGCAAGCTTCACCAGCTGCTCGGACACGTAGGCGGCACTGTCAAACCGGCTCACCTTCCGGTAGGCCTGGATGAGTGCTTCCCCGGCCGCCGGTTTCTGGTCGGAACCGGCGGAAGCGAACCGGCTTTTCAGCCCGGCGAGTTCCCGTTGCTGCTCCGGCGAAAGGCTTGGCGTATGGAGGTCCGAACGATCGTTGCGCAGCACCGCCGAATCACGGACGGCCGTCTGCGGATCGGTAGTGCGGGCATTGGTCAACTTCCGGTCTTCGTTCCGAACCACCACCTTCGGCAGGCTGTACAGCCCCGCCGTCAGCAGAATGCCCGCGCCGACAACCAGAAGAATGGATTTATTCATACTGTCTCTGAAAGTACCGCCGGTGCGGTTTGGCTTCTGACGTCCGACCCTGCCGCTTCGTTCAGCCGGAAGAGTCGGACGTCAGCCGCCGAAAAATGATACGATTAAGCAGAAACGTTTTCGTTCCGTTTAACCTGCGCTTTTACCTGCTCAACAAACACTTTGGCCGGCTTGAAGCTGGGGATGAAATGTTCGTCGATGACCATCGCCGTATTCTTGGAGATGTTCCGGGCCACTTTGCGGGCTCTCTTCTTGTTGATAAAACTACCGAACCCTCTCACGTAGATGTTCTCATCCTTCGCCAGGTTGTTCTTGATGACGGTGAAGAATGTCTCGATGGTGTGTTGAACATCTGCCTTGTCGATTCCTGTCTTCTCGGCAATTTCTGCGATTACGTCTGCTTTCGTCACGTTCGTACTAAACTTTAAGGTTCAATCAGTTGTTGAAAAAAAAGCCTCTTCAATTTGGGAGTACAAAGGTAGATTTTTCCTGTTACAGAAAAAACACTATTCTTTGTTTTTTCTTCTCAACGACACCACTTTACGAAATATTTTGGATTGGTTTTCAGACTCCTGCGACGCACCGGCCGGTTTTGCCGGGACCCTGGCGAAGTGGTACCGGCACCATCATCGCGATTTACCCTGGCGGCAGACGCAGGATCCGTATCTGATCTGGTTATCAGAGGTTATCCTTCAGCAGACGCGCGTCGTGCAGGGACGGCCCTATTACGAACGGTTCGCCCAAACGTATCCGACGGTTCAGGAGATGGCAGACGCCGACGAACGCGACCTGCTGAGGCTCTGGCAGGGGCTCGGCTACTATTCCCGGGCCCGAAACATGCACCAGACCGCCCGGTATGTGGCCGGTGAACTGGGCGGCCGGTTCCCCGACAATTTCCGCGGCCTGCTGAAACTCCGCGGCATCGGCGAGTACACCGCTGCGGCCATCGCTTCGTTTGCGTTCGGCGAAAGGGTGGCCGTGGTCGACGGCAACGTCTACCGGGTGCTGGCGCGGATCTTCGGCATCGAGGAGGATATCACCACCACCTCGGCCAGAAAGACCTTCCAGGCCCTGGCCGGCCGGCTGATTCAGGAGGCCGGCGACCCGGCCATCCATAACCAGGCCATGATGGAGTTCGGTGCCATCCAGTGTACGCCCGTCTCGCCCGACTGTCTGCTGTGCCCGTTCCAGCAGCAGTGCAGCGCCTTCCTGACCGGACGCCAGCACCGGCTGCCGGTGAAAAGCAGGAAGGGCGCCGTCCGTGAACGGTATTTCAATTATCTTGTGATCCGCCAGGGGGAGGCCGTTGCCATGAAAGAACGCCGGGAAAAGGACGTCTGGCAAAACCTTTACGACTTTTGCCTTGTTGAAACGGATCAGCCGGCGGAAGCGTTCCGCGAACTGCCCGAGGGAGAGCTTCTCAACTGGGTGCTTCGCGAGGGTATTCTGAGCGGATTGTCCGACGAACGAACCCAGGTTTTATCCCATCAGAAGATCCGGGCGCGGTTCTGGCTGGTGGAAATTCCGGAAGGCCGGAAAGTGGACTTACCAGAAGGAGTAACTTTTTGTAAACCGTCTGAAACTGAGCGGTTACCAAAGCCAATTTTAATCGCGGACTATTTGAAAAGTCTCGGTTTTTAGTTAACTTTACTTGTTAAGTTCACATCAATCCATCACAATAATTACCCTTTTATGGCAAGCATGAACAAAGTTATTCTGATTGGCAATGTCGGCAACGACCCCGAGGTTCGGTATCTGGACGGAGGATCGGTCGTGGCCCGTTTCAGCGTTGCCACGAATGAACGCTACACCACCCGGAGCGGTGAGCAGGTCGACCAGACCGAATGGTTCCGTGTGGAAGTTTGGAATGACCAGGCCAAGATTATCGAGAAATACGTGAAGAAAGGCAACCAGATCTACGTGGAAGGTCGCCTTCGGACCGAAACTTATAACGACCGTGAGGGCAAGGAACGTTTTTCCCTGACCGTTCGCGCCACGACCTTCCAGTTCCTCGGCACCCGCCAGGATGGTCCGGAAGTAGGCGAATCCTATAATGAACCGGCACCCCGGCCGCAGGCGGCTCCCGCACCGGCGCGTCAGGCCCCGGCTCAGCCGCAGGCCCCGGCCGCCCGTCAGGAAGCTCCGGCCCGGCAGGCCGCCCCGGCCCGCCGTCCGGAACCCGTTCCCGACGATCTGAATAATGCAGGCGACGACGATCTGCCGTTTTAACCCTGCGCGAGTGTTCACCAATTCGAAATTACATGGATAGCGATCCGCTTTCGGGTAAGGTGCTCCTGGCTGACGCCTGGGGCACCTATCTTCGTTTTTATGGCCCCTACGCAGGAATCCTGCTGGTTCTGCTGGCCCTGGCCGCCATCGTCTCCGCTTCCGAAGCGGCCTTTTTCTCCCTCTCTACCGATGACCGGGCCACCTGCCGCACCAGCGACGAGGCCTCGGAGCGCCGGATCATGCAGCTGCTCGACCGCCCCCGAAGGCTGCTGGCCTCCCTGCTCATCTTCAATAACCTCCTCAATCTGGCCATTGTCGTCATCGTGACCTACCTCGTCTGGGAACTGAGCCAGATCGACCCGACCTCGGGCTGGGTGCTGGCCGGGGTTACGGCCGTCGTCACGCTGACCATCGTCCTGTTCGGCGAGATCATTCCAAAGGTATACGCCAGCCAGAACAGCCTCTCGGTGGCCCGGAAAACGGCTCGCCTGGTGGCCGTGGCGTCCGCCCTGTTCAGACCGCTCTCGGTCCTGCTCGTCAGCCTGACCAACGTGATCGACAAACGCATTCAGCGACGCGGTTACAAGGTATCCATGGAAGAACTGAACCAGGCCGTCGAACTGACCAGCAGCGAGTCCACCCAGGAAGAACGCGAACTGATCCGGGGCATCGTTCACTTCAGCAACCTCACCGCCCGGCAGGTCATGCGGTCGCGGGTTGACATTACGGCCTTCTGCGAAGACCTGACGTTCAGCGAACTGATGGAGCAGATCAACCAGTCCGGCTATTCCCGTGTGCCGGTCTACCGGGAATCCGTCGACCATATCGACGGCCTGCTGTACATCAAGGACCTGCTGCCCCACCTCGACAAGGATGACTCTTTTGCCTGGCAGAGCCTGCTCCGGCCCGTTTTCTTCATCCCGGAAACCAAGAAGATCGACGACCTGCTTCAGGACTTTCAGACACGGCGGGTCCATATGGCCATCGTCGTGGACGAATACGGCGGTACCCGGGGGCTGGTTACACTCGAAGACATCATCGAGGAAATCTTTGGCGACATCAACGACGAATTTGACGAAGAAGAACCCATCCCTTACCAACAGGTCGATGAACGAACCATCGTTGTGGAAGGAAAAACGCTGCTGGTCGACGTGTGCCGGGTTCTGAAGATCGACACCTCCTATTTCAATGAAATCAAGGGGGAAAGCGAGTCGTTGGGCGGCCTGCTGCTGGAACTGTTCACCCGCCTGCCGGAAACCGGTGAAGAAGTCGGCTACGGGCCCTTCACGTTCAAGGTGCTGTCGGCCGACGACAAACGGATTCAGAACGTGCAGATCACCCGGCAGGACGTCACCGAAACCGTCGGCGTCGGGCGGTAATCCTCGCCGGAAGCATTTGGATAATCCGCTGGTTTTTCGGAGCTTATCTCCTCTGATAACCAACGACTGATCCGACCATGAATGCCTCTTCTCCGTCCTCCGATTCCAGTACGTTTCAGTGCTATGCCGGTCCCGATGCCGGAAAACGGCTGCTGCTGTCTCCCCACGTCCGGCTGATTCTCGGGAGTGGCTCCCAGAGCAGCTACATCCTGTCGGACCCCTTCGTAACCGATCAGCACCTTGTCATCTCGTACAACGGCGAGGGTCTGGATTTTCAGACCCTCGACAATCAGATGGTCCGGCTGAACGGCACCCCGGCCACGGCCGGCGAGCTGATCGTCGGCGAAGGCGATCTCCAGATCGGAACCTCCCTCTGGCGGCTCTCCCGGCCGGTGGTCGACGACCCCCCGGCCCCGAACCCGGTTTTCAGTGAACCCTTCCATCGCATTACCCATTTTGCCGGCGTCGATCAGCTGGACAGGGATTTCAGTCTGAAGTCCATTTTTTCCCGCATCGGCGAACACCGCACCGACGAGGACATCGAAAACGCCTTTACCGTCGGGACCCGGACCACCACCCCACCCCTCGACGCCATTGCGGCCAGCTGGCCGCAGCCCTGGCTGTTCGGCCGAATCGCCCTGGCCTCGCTGGTCATTTTCTGGGGGCTTTACATCGGCGTAGCCCAGTTCGGCAACGTCATCGTCATCCCCGGGCTGCTCTTTGTGGGTGCCTTCGCCATGCCGTTCGCCTGCCTGATCTTTTTCTGGGAGATGAACGCCCCGCAAAACGTCTCGCTGTACCAGACCGTCAAGCTGCTTTTTACGGGCGGTATTCTCTCTATCCTGATCTCGCTGGTATTTTTCAGTAATGCCGGGTTTCTGTCGAGCTGGCTGGGGGCTTCGAGTGCCGGTATTGTGGAGGAGTCCGGAAAGCTGCTGACGGTGCTGGCGCTGATGCGCAACAAACGCAAATACCCCTGGATACTGAACGGAATGCTGTTCGGAGCCGCCGTCGGAACCGGCTTTGCGGCTTTCGATTCGGCCGGGTATGCGTTCGTGGCCCTGCTGGGCCACGGCTCCATCGATGACGCCCTGAGCAGCATCGTTCTCCGGGGCATCCTATCGCCCTTCGCCCACGTGATCTGGACGGCCATCACGGCCGCGGCCGTCTGGCGGCTCAGGAAGTTTGGGGCTTTCAGATGGGAACTACTGCAGGAAAAAGCCTTCGTCCGACTGTTTCTGGTCGTCGTGCTGATGCACATGCTCTGGAACGCCGGCTTCACTTTGCCCCTTTTACCCGCGATCTTCGGCATTCAGTTCAAACACCTGCTGCTGGGGCTGATCGGCTGGATCATCGTGCTGAGTCTGATCCAGGAGGGCCTGAAACAGATTCGGAACGCCCAGAAGGAGGGCCGGACCGTGCCGGCTGAAAATTGAAGGGCTGCGGGAAGCGGAAGATTATGGGGTTATTTTGGTCCGGAAGCAACCAAAACCGGAGTTGGTTCGTACGTGTAGTGACATTCAACTACCCCAGCGTACGCACAATGAATTCCCTTTTATGGATGCTTCCGGCCGTGCCGGCCGGGCTGTATGCAGCCGCTCTTCTCCGGATTTTGCTGAAAGTCCGGAAAAAGTGTGAATGCCCGGAATGCCGGAATGCGATTCATCTCGAACGCACCTACCGACCCGGGTGGATGAAGCGGTATTTCGGCTACCTGCCCCTGAAATACTTTCATTGCCGCTCCTGCCACTATACGTTTTACCTGCATAGGGACACACCGGATACCGAACCGGTCCGGGCAGAGAAGTATTCCTGAAACGGCAGATTACAGTCCGACCATGATGCCTTTCACGAGCAGGATCAGGAAAGCGAAAGCCGTAATGACCAGCCCCCACTCGCGAAGACGGGTCATGACCTGCTTCATTTCGATCTGGCTCTGATAAGCGCCAATGAAATGTTCGGCAATGTCGGCGGAGGCAAACAGGCTGGCTGCCTGGAGCAGATTCCATGCATAATCATAACCGTCGACACATTTTTGCCAGATGAGAGGCTGAAGAAAGAAGTAAACCACCACGACCCACTCCTTCATTCCAAACCGGGTTACCCTTCCCTGTACCCGGTTCGCGAGGCTGATAAACAGTTGTTTCAACATGCTGCGTACGATGAGCAATCTCAAAGATAGCAAACATCCTGCCATGTTGACACTAACTCTATATAAAAAAAATACTAAAAAGTATTATTTACCCGGCCGGTGCATCATCAGCGTCTCGATTTCCGAGGTTACCTGCGCAACAGGCATGGCCTCGACCAGATAGGCATGGGGGCCGTTCGGATCGTCCTGCCAGGTGTTGCTGCCGCCGTTCAGCACGATGCGCCCGCGCTTCAGGGTATAATACGGCTCGACGCCCCGGATCGCCACCAGCACCGCCGTCTGGTCCCAGCTCATGCGGCCGTTGTTGTCTTCTTTTGTTTTCGGCATACAGAGGGCGAAGACGTCCTTCACCGGACTTTTCAGCGTCTGGTCGGCCACCAGCCGCGGGCCGGTTTTGATCTGTTTCCCGATCTCGAATCCGCTGAAGACGATCGGTGTGGGCCAGCCGGCAAAGGCCCGCTGCGAAGCCAGTGAGTCCTTGTGAACGTTGAATTCGTGGCCTTTCGGGAAGCCGCCCGCCATCGCCACAAGTTGCTTTACCTTTTTCTGCACCAGTTCTTTTCCCGACAGCTTCGAGTACCGGTCCGGGCCGGATTCGAGCAGGTTGGCCAGGTTAGTCAGAAACCCGACGGTCACGACGGTCACGCTGCCGTCGGGCTGGGCGGCCAGCACCTGCCGGTAGGTCGTCACGGCATCCGGCGCTTCGGAACTGGAGCGGATGCGGTGCGGGTATTTCTCCACCAGCATTTCGGGCCACTTCTGCCAGGCACCATCCGAAACTGCCGGGCCTTTCGGAACGCCCGTCGGCAGGTTCGGGCGACCGAAGAAGGTATTCAGGACGTCGATGGTCGGGACGATCAGTTCGTGCTTGTTGGAGGCAATGACGGCCAGGGGTCGGGCCTCTCCCCGGTCGGCCAGGGCGTGCAGCACTGCCATCGCGCCCACGTCGTCATAATCCGGGCCGATGTCGGTATCGAGAATGACAGGAACGGGCGTTTTGGCACGGCTGCCGGAGTTCTGGGCCAGGGAAAGGAGGCTGAACGCCGTCAGGCAAAGGGTCAGGAAGACTTTCATGGTTTAGGGGATTATTCGGCTAAGTTCCGAAATTACACCCATAAGCCGTCTCCTTTCAAAAAATTTCTAAGTACCGCCTTCACCTCGCCCGGCGGTGTACTGAGCCCGACGGCACTGTCCAGCCGCCGAAGCCGCTGCCCTTCCAGCGACGACAGTTCGCCGTCGATCAGGATACTGAAAATGAACAGCCGTTCGAGGCCCTGACGGATGTGTTCCGGGCAGGCAGCAAGTTGCTCGGGCAGGTAGGCGGTCGGCATTTCGTAGCGCAGGTTGAACCTGGCGGTCAGTGATTCGATCAGGAGCAGATGCGGGTAGTTATCGGGTTTCAGGGAAACGGCCGCATACTGAAGAACGCCCGGAATCTGGCCCCTGAAGGTCTGGTCCCGCCCGAATTCCTCACATAATTCATTCACGAACTGGCGGATGGTCAGGGGAGCCATGATCCGGACCTGGGCCTGCTTCAGAATGGACACGGTGGCCAGACCGGACCAGAGGGCGAACACTACCGTGCTCGACATCACCATGAAATACGGTTCGAGCGGCCCTCCCTTGCCGATCCGGGCGGCCAGCTGGAGCAGGCCGTCGCTGAGCAGGGCCAGGATGAAAATGGTCAGGAGGTAGCCCGGCATGGTCCAGGGCAGCAGAGGCCGGGGGGTCAGACGCGGTCGGAACATGCCGCGCTGTGTGCTGTTCCCGGCCAGCTTTTTCAGGTGCGTGCCGAACTGGGCGTCGTGCTGCCGCGGAAACTGACAGGCGATTTCCACCAGACGAACGGCCCATGAATGAACCATGATCTGGGCGTGCAGCATCAGATACAGCACTAAGGCGGCAAACAGGATGCTGACCAGGGGCCAGTCGCCCAGGGCGGTATGCGTCCGGGTAAACCACTCGCGCCAGAAAATATGGGGCAGATATACCACCCAGACGGCCGCAGCGCCCAGGAAGGCCGATACCAGCGTGGCCCCGGCTTTGAGCCGACGGATCACCCGTCGTTCCATCCCGTTAAGCACAAAGGGCTCATCGGAAGGGTGATCGGCATTGACGACCCGAACCAGATAGCGAAGGGCGGTTCGGTTCAGGGGAACCCGGGAGGAGTCGTCAGCAGAATCAGGTACTTCAATCATTTTGGAAACGGCTTGCCCAGATACAACTACGTATACGGGCAAGCTGTTTCCGAAATACCGGACTAAACCGGATACTTCCATTCCCCGCGGTATTCGCGGAATAGCATTTTATTGGCTTCAGGATCGTTCCTGATCTTTTCCTTTTCACCGTCCCATTCCACACTACGCCCAAGTTTATACGACAGCATCCCGAGCAGGGCCATATTGGTCGAGCGGTGGGCGATTTCGATGTCGCAGGTCGGACGGGTGTTGGTCCGGACGGCTTTCAGAAAATCCGTCCAGAGTTCGGCAATATTCTGATCGTCGGGTTTATGCAGCTGGGCGTCCTGGTGAATGATCGGCTTGTTGGGGTTGGACGGGTAGAAGGTCCAGCCGTCGAGCCAGCCCATGTGGAACGTGCCCTCGGTGCCGTAGAAGTAAACGCCCACGGCCTGCTGCGGGTGGGTTTTTTCGGCCGTGTTGCCCGCAAACTGGCGATGTTCCCAGACGGCCGTGAAGCCGTCGAAGTCGAAGCTGGCTACCTGATGATCGGGCGCGTCGGTCTGGTCCTGTTTGATGGCCCGGCCGCCGGTGGAGAAAACCGTCTTCGGGTATTTTTCCTCCGTCCACCACAGAATCTGGTCCATCCAGTGAATGCCCCAGTCGCCCAGTGTGCCGTTGGCGTAGTTAAGGTACGACCGCCAGCCGCGCGGGTGCATGGTCCGGTTATAGGCCCGCAGCGGAGCCGGGCCGCACCAGAAGTTCCAGTCCATTTCCTTCGGCGGTTCCTCGTCGGGGGTAACCTGGCCCGGTCCTCCGCCGTAATGCACGAACGCCCGGGCCATGCCGATCTTGCCGGCTTTGCCGGACTTCAGAAACTCCATGCCCGACACGTTGTGGGGAGAAACCCGCCGGTGCGTACCGACCTGGCAGACCTTGCCTGTCTGACGGGCTGCATTGACCATCGCCCGCCCTTCCATGATGGTATGTCCGATCGGCTTTTCGACGTACACGTGCGCGCCCTGCTTCATGGCCTCGATGGCGATCAGCGGGTGCCAGTGGTCGGGCGTGGCTACAATCACGATTTCGGGTTTCTCCTTGCTGAGCAGTTCCCGGTAATCCCGGTACAGTTTGGGTTTGTCGCTGGTCAGTTTGCCGACCTCCTCGGCGGTTTTGGTCAGTTGGCGCTGGTCCACGTCGCAGAGCGCCACCACTTTAGACTGCCCGGCCTGCATGGCGCAGCGCAGAATGTTGTTGCCCCACCATCCGGAGCCGATCAGGGCGGTGCGGTAGGTCGACTGCTGGGCGTAGGTAATAAACGGCCGGGCCGCCAGGGCCGCCCCCGCCAGGGCGGAAGACTTCAGAAAATCGGAACGGTTCATAATCGCTAAGGGAAAGGAAAAATCGTTGAAAACTAAGCATTCCCCCCAGGAATCACAAACTTTCGGCGGAAACGGAGGGTTTGTTACATTTGTAGAATGATTGAATAATTGAATTGTTGAATGACTGAATGAAGCTTCGAAATGCTTATCTCAGCAGAGCCTCATTCAACAATTCTATCATTCAACAACTCAACAATTCACTATTATGTCCGTCGTACCGTACAAAGAAAAGAATACCAGCAAGCGAGAACAGATCGAGGAGATGTTCGATAATGTCTCTCCGAAATACGACCTGCTGAACCACCTGCTGAGCGCCGGCATCGATTTTTACTGGCGGAAGCGGGCCATTGCGCTCCTGCAGCCCGAAAAGCCCCGGACCATTCTCGACATTGCGACCGGCACGGGCGATTTCGCCATCGAAGCCCTGAAGCTGAACCCGGAAAAGGTGGTCGGCGTCGACATTTCGGAAGGGATGCTGGCGGTCGGACACGAGAAGATGCGGAAGCTGGGCTACGAAAACCGCATCGAACTCCGCAGGGGCGATTCGGAAAGATTGCCGTTTTCGGACAATGTTTTCGACGCGGCCATCGTTTCGTTTGGTGTACGGAATTTCGAGAATCTGCTGAAGGGTCTGACGGATATGCACCGGGTGGTGCGGCCGGGCGGCACCTGCCTGGTTCTGGAGTTTTCAAAACCGCGCCGGTTTCCGTTCAAACAGTTTTTTGGATTTTATACGAATCGCATCCTGCCGCTGATCGGCCGAATGGTGTCGAAGGATCCCTCCGCCTACACCTATCTGCCCGAATCGATGCAGGCCTTTCCGGACGGCCCCGATTTCATACGGGTTTTTGAGCAGGCCGGGTTTACACAGACACGATGGATACCACTTACGTTCGGCATTTGCTCCATATACATCGGAAAAAAATCCTCCTGATCGGCTTACTGGCGTCGCTGTTCAGCCCGGAACTGCGGGCTCAGTCGACGATGCGCTACCGGCGGGTGCACCTGGAAGATTACGAAGACCGGGCCATCCGCTACGGTTTTCTGTTTGCGGCCCCGATGACCCGGTTCAACGTCAAATACAGCCCCGGTTACGTGACGGCGGACTCCGCCTATCAACTTTATTCGCCCAACAAAGTCGGTTTTCGGGTCGGTTTTGTCATGAATGCCGTCCTCAGTGAACATTTCGACGTCCGGATCACGCCCGCCGTTTCGCTCTACGGCCGTTCGGTCGAATACCGGTATCCGGGCGGCATCCAGAAGACCGAACTCCGCGAGTCCACCTGGCTGGAGTTTCCGTTGCTGCTGAAATACAAGTCAAAACGCCGGATGAACTCCCGGATGTACGTTGTCGGGGGAACGTCACTGGGCATCGAAACCAACGTCCGCCGGCGGGAGGTGGCCGGGGCGAGCCGCCTGCTGACCAAGAACACCGACCTGACGGTGGAGTACGGCATTGGTTTCGAGCAGTTCTTCGAGTTTTTCAAATTTGCCCCGGAGCTGCGGTTCTCCCACGGCCTGGTGAATCTGTTCGAACCGTTGCAGGGCAGCCCCACCAGCGTGGGTATTCAGAAGCTCCGGACCCATACCGTCACGCTGTATCTGACGTTTGAATAAACGGGGCAGATAAGCATTTGAACTTGAATCGGTTAAAAAATAATCCGATTTTTTTCGGGTAATTCCTTGCATAAAGGCCGGCGGGGCCTCTATATTTGCAGTCCCAAACGACACCGACCTGGTGAAGGGCGGGAAAGAAAAACAAGGGTTCTTAGCTCAGCTGGTTCAGAGCATCTGCCTTACAAGCAGAGGGTCGGGGGTTCGAATCCCTCAGGACCCACCCTCATAATCAGGCACTTATCGGCAACGGTAAGTGCTTTTTTGTTTTCGGTTTAAACGCTGGTTTAAACAAGATAACCTGTCAAGTATTCCCAATCAAAAGGCTAAGACTCTTTTGTCAAAAATTTGATGGCCCGTTCGAGCGCTTCGTCTCTCCCGGCCTGGATACCTTGGATGGTGGGTTGTATTTTTATGTCAGGTTGAATTCCAGCCCGCTCAATGGGCATGCCCCTTAGCCCCAACCGAAGATGGCCGGGTATATGGTAGTTGACAAAGTAAGAATTGGCTCCGGCGGTTGGACTTCCAATCAACGTAGCATTACAGATCGTTTTTAAGGCCAGCGTCATATTATCGCCGACACTCTGGGCCGCCCGCTGGTCAGCACCACCACTTTAACCGGCAGGGCCAGCTTTTTGTCATACCGCATCGATTCGGTATACGACCCCTCGCTTGCGATCAATACCCCCCACCGGGCCACAGCCATCGCCTTTGGCGAGGTAGCCGGCAGGTTTCCCGAAGCTGGTTATAGATCCCAGGCTGTGTTTTACGAGTCATTGTTTCTACGATTCTGCTCTACTAGGCATCGCTGCCCTGCGGATAGCACCGTAAGGTAAAGATAACCCCTTGGCCTGATCGAGCATCTTTAGTATAATGTCGTGAGGCACTCGACTCAACCCACTGGTCAGATCAAGATACCCCACCTTTGCAGTAAGCCACTTGACCACCGGTTATCAAAGGCAAGAGAAAATTCCCGCCAACATAATTGAACAGATCCAACAAATTTGATATAGAAGTAGGGCAAAAAGATTCAAAGCATTTGATTGAAGATAATATAATGCCTTGAAAAGTATACAAATAAACCATCAAAGCACGATCTCTAGTCTATATTTTGGATAATATAGACTACATTCAAAAATTTTTTTGACGTTTTTACTTGCATTATTTGAATTTTTCCTAATACCTTTGCGATAAGTAAGAATCAATGTAGTCAACTGAGCAGGACTTTACTGGGTCAATAGTGACATCAACCACGTAAGATCAGAGACATAAAACATTAGAAAATTAGAAATCATATGGAAAACACTAACACAGAAGCAAGAAAACAGAGATTTAAAGTGGTTGCATCTAGGAGAGTACAAAAGGTATTGGATGACATGGAAAACCTCTCTAAATGTGCGAACAAAAGAAACTATGAATACACAGATGAGGAAATAAAGAAAATGTTCAAAGTATTAAACGAAAAATACATGCAACTAAAAGCAGCTTTTGCTGCCACTTCAGGACAAGAAAAAGAGACCTTTAAGTTCTAAAGAAATGGAAACTAATATCGGCTGGAAAGGAATACCTAAGATTAAAGGCTGGGATGGGCTAAATAATGCTGCCATTCAAACCTTTAATAGCGACATAGTTCGATCATTCATAAGAGAGATGTTCCAAAACTCAAATGATGCAAGGGAATTTGGTGAAGGCGAAAAAAAGAAGAAGTTGAAAATATCCCTGAATTATAGGACAATAACAAGCGAGGAAATCCCAGATTTCAATGAGCTCATTGAAATTATCAAATCTACCTCCAACGCACCAGCTAACAAAGGGCACGAGCAATTTTTCAAACAAGCATTAGAAAGTATCCAAGACCAAAACAGTATTTGTGTTTTAGAGTACAAAGATTATAATACAGTAGGGCTATCAGGAAGTGATGAAGACAACGATTCTACATTTTATGCATGTGTTCTTGCAGAAGGTTTATCAATAAAAAAGAATACCACTGCAGGAGGGAGCTACGGAATCGGGAAAAACTCAACATATGGCTTTTCTAAAATCCGAACAGTTTTGTATTCATCCTTAAATAAGGAGGAAGAGTTCATATTTCAAGGCGTAGCTAAGCTAGCATCTTACAAAAAGGGTGATACTACAAATGAATATCGCGTTTTCTTAGGAGAAGGAACCGAGGCCAGATCTGTAAGAGATAAAAATAAACTAACCCAAAAGCAGAAAGATTTCTTGGTCCGAGATAAGCCAGGGCTCACACAAATAGTGCTATGCCCAATGAAAACCGAAATGTGGATTGAAGAATTCGCAAAAACAATTTTAAAAAACTATTGGCAACTGCTTTCAATTGACGAGCTTGAAGTTGAATTAATGGAGGAAGGAAAAGTTCAGCTTTTTATTTCAAAAGATACGCTAGAAGGTCTCTTGGAACAATACTTTAATAATACAGAATTTGATCCTGCAGAAGATACTGCTCCAAAAGGAAATCCCCTTGACTACTATAATTGCTATAAAAAAAACGAGCCAATAGATGCGGAAATTTATGCAATAGGAAAAGTTAAATTTTTCTATGAAGAGCTTGACCATAAAAAAACAAACCATATCGCATTCATAAGGAATGGAATGGTAATATATAGTGAGAACATACACGGTTTCAGTTCTATTAAATATTGTGGTGTGTTCCTAGCCGACGAAGAAGGGGGCAATGAAATACTCAGGATGATGGAGCCACCTACTCATGACCACTTTGACCCTCCTAGGCTGGAAGAAAAATCTAAAGAATACACAAAAAAAGATGGCGAAAAGATACTAAAAGAAATAAAGTCATTGATCAGGAAGTGTTTAAATCAGATTTTAGAAAGGTACCGGACAGGGGTTGAAGAAATCCCATGGCTAAATGAATTATTCAACACCCCGAATGGACTTTCCAAATCAACTAAAGGCCATAATACAGGAATAAATGGAATTAATGAAACTGTATCAAGGATTTCATCAAATAACGTAAAAGTTTTAAGCTTTTCTTCTTTGAGTAAGAATAGCAGTGTTACAGTTCAGGGGGAAGAAGAAAGTGTAACCAAAAGTTTTATTTCGGGAAATAAAAAAGGCTCCTCCTCAAATAATAAAACAAGCAAAAACACTAGCAGGGAATCGGCTAAAGCAGGGAGCTCCATAATAAAAGTTCGCATTTTTAAAAAAACAACAGTTACCAACAACTCTCATTCATATATAATTAAGTTTAAAAGCCAAGAGAAGATTAGAAATAAAAACTTTCTCATTAAACAAATTGGCGATACAGGTGAAGTTAGCTCATTCGTAATAACTGACCTGATAGACAAAAATGGCAATAAAGTTAAATTTGAAGAGTTAAAAGGCAGCCGTGGAGAGCGAAACGGCTATAAGCTTTTAAATATTCAAATACCAAACGAGTTAGCTCTAATTGTACAAGAGCCGTATCATAGTGCATTTTCAATCTCTGAAAAATAAAAAAATGCAAGCGCAAACATACTCCTTTCCGCATCCGGTCCTTGGGTTAGGCGATGATATCAGTGGAATGTTAAATTTAGAATTGGAAACAACCAGGAATTCTCAGAATAGGACACTAGAATTCAATATAAAGAAGTTTAAAGTAGAGAACGGATACTTTGAAGATCTTCTTGTTTCAAATAAGGCAGGCATACTTTATAAAGTTTATTGTAGCTCTACATTAAAAACTTGGACGTTTTTAAATCCTAAGGACAAATTTGAAATCCCAGAAGACGATCTCGATAACAAGGCCGATATTAGCCCTTATTTAATTGCTCTCGAAGAACTAAAAGATTATTCTGACTCTTCTTTTAACGAAGATTTTGAAAACCAAAAATTCACTATTGGTAAATATGATATTATTGGTCTATTAGGAACTCTTCAAGTTCCAATAACTAAGGAATATGAGAACTTAACCTTAAGTAATATTTTCCGATTCTCTGCATCTAATGATGAAGAGGGCCCAATCACTTTCAACTTTAATTCCGATAAAATCTTTATTTATTATCCTATTGCCCAAGATGGAGCTCATATTCATAATGCTTTATTTAACAAATATAGGTGGACCGCATATAATTTATTTATCCTTCCGGCGCTTACAGAAGCATTTCGTTTAATGAAAGCGCCAAATGACATTAAAGAAGAGTACCAAGATAAAGAATGGTGCAACGTGTTAAGTAGACTATTTCCGGACCATGAAAACACCCCAGATCCTTATTCTTGTGCACAACTCCTTTTGAACAGAGAACTTCCTCTACTTCTTTCTTATAATGAATTAATTAAAACCTGAATTGTAGCTATGAAAATTTTGACTAATGCATGCTGTGACAGCCTGCTATTGATAGCAAGCGACATGAGAGAAAATAATCTTTATAGTGGCACTAGCTTTGAAGGGGAATTTAATTTTCTAAATGAGGAGTTACCTATCAATGAACCATCTGATGTTCAACTGATATTAAACAATAGCGCTTCAGCTGATTTTGAAAATTCAAAAAAGATATTTGAACATTTCAAGAGGTTGAATCGTGCTCAAGCTAGTGACCGCCGCATTTGGGTGACGCTTACACACAAATACTTTTTTGAATATACGAAAAACAGGTGGGAAATTAACCAAAATACTACGCCCAGGACTCTTGTTGAGCGTTTTCATTTTGAAGGGTTTGGTCTTGCTACTAGGATGAGAAATAGTATTTCAAGGTTATGGTGGGCAGCTAAAATTACTTATGATGAAAACAGGGATGATAATTATGAACTTACAAAACTTCTTTGGACTAAACAAGATCTTTATCAAGGCCTTGTAGAGAGAAGCTTTGGAACTTATGATTGTGTTGTAAAAGGATTTTTAGAGTTTTATTCACGGAACCCTTCACTTAATGAAGGCCAGATAAGACGTTTATTCACAGGCCTAAATGCAGTTGGTGGAGTTAAACCTTTAGCATTCCATACCAAGGATGAAATAATTGATATATTAGAATCAATTAGTGTGTTTTATAAAGAGGAAGTAGTTTTAACTTAATATAATTTTTCTTTTCAACTAAAAGAATAGAATAATCAATAACAAAACTTCCTAGTACTTAACATATGGTAATTTCTCAATTCACAATCCAACAATTAGTTCCATTTGTAACAGGTGACACTTATCCACCAAGTCGTAGCGGTCGAGAATTAGTAGCACTTTTCAACAAATATGGCTCTAGAGATATTTATGATGAATTCGGCCTTCCAGATATTGGCAAGCAAAATGGACAAAGACCCTCTCGAAAGCAGTATGCTGAGGCAAGAATGCGAAACCTCGTATCTAAACTTGAGTTTAGAGAGCTTTTAATGGAAATTGTAAATAACTTAGAAAATTACGAGGATACGATTCCTCATTTGAATAAAGTCTTAAATCCAGAAGGATTTTCAATAGTTAAATATCTTGGCTTATATACCATCAGTGAAGGTGTAGTAAATAAGCAGAGCCAGGTCATCAATTATGCACATTTCCAAAATATACTAAATTCACTTCTCCTTGAGCTTGAAAATGCAAAAGTTTCTATTAGAGTTGCCATGGCTTGGTTTACAAACGAAGCTCTTTTTAATAAACTATTAGAAAAGTTCAATAATGGTGTTGATGTAGAAATTGCGATATTTGATGATCGCATAAATCAAAAGTTTGGAGTTGATTTAACCCAGTTACCACATAGGAGAATTAAAAAAGCTATTCGTGGAGGATTGATGCATAACAAGTTTTGCGTTATAGATAATCAAGTGGTAGTGACGGGTTCTTATAATTGGACAAATAATGCTGAATTTCGAAATGATGATGACCTTGACCCAAACCTTGGACAGCGAAAGCTAGAAAATCAGGCTTTCTTGACCTTGACCCAAACCTTGGACAGCGAAAGCTAGAAAATCAGGCTTTCTTTTTCTTTGATTTTTATCCCCTTCCCCATCTCGTTAGGGGTCAAGTTGCCAATCGAACTGTGTGGGCGAAAGCCATTGTATTCCTGCCTCCAGCCTTCAATCTTTTCTTGTGCGTCTTCTAATGACAAGAACCAATGTGCATTTAAGCACTCGTCCCGGAAGCTTCCATTGAATGACTCAATAAATGGGTTATCAGTAGGTTTTCCGGGCCGAGAAAAGTCCAGAGTCACTCTGTTATCATAAGCCCACTTGTCTAATGCTTTCGAGATGAACTCACTGCCATTATCGACTTGAATCCGTTTTGGTACCGTTGAATTCTCGGCTTTTAGCCGATTCATTACAGCCACTACATCTTCCCCTTTCAGCGACTGGCCCACATGAATTGCCAGGCATTGGCGGCTATAGTTATCCACTACAGTTAAGGCCCGGATTTTTCGTCCGTCAAAGAGCTGATCAGCGACAAAGTCCATGCTCCAACTTTGATTTAATGTGGAGAGTTGAGGCCGCTCAAGCCGCTGGGCCGCTGCTCTATTTCGCTTTGGTCGTTTGCTTCTTAGGTTTAAACCCTCCTCGCAGTAGACTCTCCGCACCCTTTTGTGATTGTCCCGCCAACCTTCTCGTCTCAGTAAAACATGGATACGCCGATAGCCATAGCGGACACGTACTTGAGCAATTTCTTTTATTCGGTGTCGTACTGCAGTATCATCCCGTCGATGCGGTTTATAATACCAACAGGACCTTTGCAGTAGGATAACCGAACAAGCACGTTGAACCGGAACACGGTAATCAGTTAATAAGCTAGCGGCCAGCATCCGCTTCTGGGCTGGCCTTAGAGCTTTTTTTTGAGCACATCCTGGAGCATTTGTTTATCCAGGCTTAAATCGGCTACCAGTTGTTTAAGCTTTTGATTTTCCTCTTCCAGTTGTCGTAGTTTTCGTAACTCAGGAACCCCCAGCCCAGCGTACTTTTTCTTCCAGACATAGAAGGTTGCTTCGCTAACCCCCATTTTGCGACATACCTCTGGAACGGGTACTCCGGTGTCAGCCTGACGCAGGGCAAAAATGATTTGAGCCTCAGTGAATTTGGACTTTTTCATAGCGATTCTTCAATTAATTTAAGGTACCTAAATCGCCTGAATTTTTCTACCCACCCAGTGTCCACTTTTTAGGGTCAAGGTCAGAAAATTCAACCACTATCGTCCGGGATTTGAGTTGGGTGTTAAGTAGCGGAATAAAAACCAGAAATATTAATGCCACTTACATCAGTGAAGCTTTTTTCCAGCTCTTTCATTTTCCGCTGGAAAAAGGCACTTATCCGGTTGAACCGAACACGATGGTGTTAACCCACCAGACCGCCCAGTGGTTCTTTGGCGATATCAATCCTATTGGAACCATCCTGGAACACCCCACCCTCGGCAGTTTTAAAATTGTTGGGGTCCTAAAGCCTTTCACCAGCCTGAGAACTCAATTTCGGGCCGATGTATTTGTCCCATTAACCAGTTATCTGACCGGCAAAAACCCGGCCAATGACTGGTCCACCCTGAATGCTCATACCTTCCTGAAACTAACCAAAGGCATAACGTCTGGCGACCTTGACCGGCAATTGTTAAAAACCGAACGAGAAATCAATCAATTACTGAAACCACTCGCTCCCGCCACCCTGCATTTTAGAGCCCAATCCCTGGCAGACATCTCCCCGTCAAAAGAAATCTTAACGAATGACCCCTATGTCCAGGACATTCGCAGTATGTATGTAAATTTTGCGTTTCAGCTGATTCTGCTGGTACTTGCCTCCTTAAACTACATCAATCTGACCCTGGCCCGATCGATGAACCGAAGCCGTGAAGTTGGGGTACGGAAAGTGGCCGGCGCCACCAGGTCCCAACTGGTTATGCAATTTCTGGTTGAATCGGTCTTGATTTCGTATATCGCCCTGGGGGTTAGTTTGCTCCTATTATGGTGGATAAAGAACCAGATTCAGCTTTCCTGGCTCACCTGGGACATCGATCACCTTGGCTACCTGATTCTTTTGTTTTTCGTTTTCAACCTGATTCTGGGTTTGGTAGCCGGCGCTGCTCCCAGCTTTATCCTATCCGCCTACCAGCCGGTAAAGGTGTTGAAAGGGACAATCGCCCCGGTCGGTTTGGGAAAAATAGGCTTTCGGAAAGCGTTGATCATCGTGCAGTTCATGATCGCAATGGTCTATATATTCTTTATCGGGCATCTGTATCATCAGGTCGATTACATGGCCACCGATAATGAAAATTACCAACGTAAGGATATACTCAATTTAAACCTGGCCGGTAAGCAGTATAAAACCTTCGCTGCGGAGGTAAGTACCCTCAAAGAAGTACAAAAGGTAGGATATACCTCGATGATGTTTATGAATAGGCCCGCACGGGCAAGCATTAAAAAAGCGAAAAGTGAGGCATCGAATTCCGCGTTTTACTACGCCGCCGACCGGCAGTTTATTGAAAATATGGGACTTCGGATCGTGGCGGGCCAAAACCTGATTCCCAGCAACTCCGACGGGCCATCCCCCCTGATTGTGGTCAATCAGAAAGCCGTCGAAAAACTGGCCCTGGGTTCGGAGCAGAAGGCGATCGGCCAACTCATCGTGTTGAACGACTCCGTTTCCGCCACCATTATTGGGGTAGTGGCCAATTTTTGCCACTATGATTATGAAAGTAAGATCGAGCCGGTCGTTTTTCAGTACCGGCCTTCTTTATTCAAAGTGATGAGTTTAAAAACAAGCCCGGTCAGTGATCGCAAGGCCTTGGAAGCCACCCTGAAAAGCCAGTGGATGAAATACACCCCGGACCAGGAAATGAACGCATCCTGGCTGGATACCGAAATGTACGAACGCTATTATAACTACGATGAAATGCAGTTTATGTACATCGAAGGCGTTGCCATTTTCGTCATTGCTATCTTAGGGCTCATCGGCATCCTAACCTACAGTTTAGAAAAACGAACCAAAGAAATCGGCATCCGGAAAGCAATCGGCGCCACAACTGTCGAAGTCATCCAATTGATGTCGAAAGAATTTAGTAAGCTTCTGGCCATTGCCATCACGATTGCCCTCCCCCTGGGGATCGTCATCGGACAGTACATGAATCGCTTTTATGTATTCAATCAGGGGATTGGGTATCTGACCATGTCCGCCTTGGTAGCCGCCATCCTGGGAATTGCCTTAGGGGCAGTGGGCTACTTTTCATGGCGGGCCGCACAAGCCAATCCGGCCATCACCCTGAAGGCGGAGTAAGGGCTGCTACTGGTCGTTTCAGGCTCGCTTCCATATGGTAAATCATTTGGTCCGCACAGTGAGTAGTCCATTCAGTATTTCCTAAGCGGAGCGTCATCTTATCCACGGAGGGGTCTGTTTGACATAAAACGGCAATAGTGAGCGTGGGCAACCCCCTTTCTCATTGTCACCGGCTGATTAACCCGGTTTGCTAAGCTGTATTACCCCTTTTTCACGGTCAATAAGGGAACAGTTGGTTAAGAAAGGACTAGCTCATCCCCACTTCACGATTCCATGTGCTTTATCTGCGCCAGCAAGTTGCCGTATACTTCCTCAAAGATAGCCGAACGGGTTTGTCGATAATGAGCGCTGTGGACATCATCTAACCGTTGCAGCAACCCCGCCAGCAGCCGCTTTTCAGGTTCGGCCAGCCAGTCGAAACTGATGTGGCCTACCTGCTCAAGACGCTCGTAGCTCCGCAGCAGGAGTTCGGTGCCGGCAGGGGTGATACGGACCCGCCGGGCGCGTTTGTCGGCTTCGTCGGCCAGTTCTTCCACCAACCCCAGCCGCCCCAGCCGCTTAATAATTTCAATGCCCGAGGGGTACTCCGACAGCATATACGTAATGAGTTCGCTTTTGGTCGGTTCCCCGAGGTGGCTAATCACGTGCAGGTAAGTCATATCGTCCACGTTATGGAGGCCCAGGCCAGCCAGCGCCTTTTTTGAGTAAAGCTCGCTGAAGCGCCCTAAGCGGCCCAGTAACTTACCCAATAGACCATTAAGGGGCACCCGATCAAAAAGGTCGTCGCCAAAGGCCGGGGAGGCCGGCTGACGGGCCAGATACCACACGCAAAAATCAGCCAGCGAAGGGTGAGGCCGCTCCGTTTCATAAGCCGCCCACTGATTTACCAACTCCACGATTAGCTTACTGGTCATGCTGCAAAAACTTTTTTCTATGTAATAATAGAAATTTTTTCCATAATCCTTAACATTGGATATATTTTAATTGTTTTTTAAGATAAATAACAGATAAAATCTACGAAAACATAGAATCATTGTGCCTGTCATTATATCTTTCTACTCTATAATCTATGAACCGTATACCGATCCCGTTCCGGTCCGCCACCCGCTCCGACCTGCCCTTCGTAGCCTGGTGTAACTATGAAGCCACCTCACCCTACCCCGGTTTTTCGTACTGGGACCCACTGCTCGACGGCTTCCATACCGATACGCACGAATTTATCCAAACCGTGCTGGCCCACGATGCGTTAGCCTGGGGCCGGGTTGAGGACTTTGTAGTGGGCGAACTCGACAATCAGCCGGTTTGTGGGGCCTCAGGCTTCGTGATGGCTCCGGAAGATTACCGCCCGCTGCGGCTCGACCGACTGGCAGTCGTGGCACAAACGCTCGGCTGGTCCACCGAGCAGTTGGCGCTCTTTGAAGAACGCTACCGGCAGGTTTGGTCCGACCCTCATGACCCGACACTGAAACCAACGGGGGAGTGGACCATCGAATGTGTGGCTGTGCAGGCCGACTATCGCCATCGGGGGTTGGGCAAACAGCTCCTGGAAGCGGTGATTGACCTCGGCCGCGCCCAGGGGTATCGGACGGCAGGCATTGCCGTCACGCTGGGAAACGAGGGAGCCCACGCGCTCTACCGGAGCGTAGGATTTGACCCGTATCTGACCTACTGGCCGGCTTACTTTCACGGGCAGTATCCCGGCACTCAGAAATTTATTAAAACGCTGTAGCTACCCTACCTCATGGCAACCAAGTCCCAGAAATCCAACGCACTGGTTTGCGAAAACCGGACCGCCTGGCGCCAATGGCTGACCGATCACCATGCCACCGAGTCAGGGGTGTGGCTTAAATTGTTTCGCAAAAACGAGCCGACATCCACCTTAACCCACCAGGAGGCTTTGGACGAAGCGTTGTGTTTTGGCTGGATCGACGGAGCCATTCGCAAGGGCGATGGCCACCACCACCTGCAATATTTCGCCCAACGCAACCCGAAAAGTAACTGGAGTCGGATCAACAAGGAAAAAATAGCTAAACTCAGAGCAAGCGGTCTGATGACGAAGGCGGGTCTACAGATGGTCGAGTTAGCCCAAAAAACCGGCACCTGGACCGCTTTAGACGAGGTTGAAAACGGAACCCTCCCACCCGACCTGGCCGACGCGCTCAACGCCAATGCCACCGCTAAAGCGCATTTTGAGCATTTTCCGCGCTCGACCCGGCGGGGTATCCTGGAATGGCTGCTCAACGCTAAAACTGAGAAAACCCGCAGCAACCGCATCCACGAGATTGTAGCGAAGGCCGAAAAAAACGAGCGGGCCAATTTCCCGGCTAAGAAAACGGAAGGAAGCCGGTCTTCGCTCTAACAGAGCCCCCTACCGCAACATAGGGTATATCTGCGGAAGAGTACATAATTCATCATTCGGCAAAACGATCGTCTCACAAACTCATACGGATCACGGAAAATCAGCCCTTGATTTGAGATAACAATTTGACACAGAGCGTAGCCTGAGTTGATGCAGCAGTAGAAACCCAGTGAACGTCGCTTAAAAATGGACGTTTGGTGAGATGACCAAATAGGTTTCATCATTATATTTCCTAATAGGCTTACTCCACAAAAATACAGAATGCAATTATTTTGTATTGAAAACGGGCCAATCGGCGAAGTGGTGGCTAGTAAGACAGATGGCAATAACATAGGAACCTATAAAAACCATGCAAAACATACTATTTGATTTTATATCAAAATACATTTCTCTGACCGAAGAAGAGAAGAACGCCATACTTTCGTTAGATATATTCCGCTCGATGAAGAAGGGAGCTACTCTACTCAAAGAAGGACAAAAATCAAATGATAGCTATTTTGTGTTAAAAGGCTGTATCCGAACATATTATGTTTTAGATGGTGAAGAAAAAACTACTGCTTTCTACACAGAAATGGAAGCTTTGACACCCTATTGTGTAATAAGT
The DNA here is from genome assembly GCF_003703975.1 of Larkinella soli. Taxonomy (GTDB): domain Bacteria; phylum Bacteroidota; class Bacteroidia; order Cytophagales; family Spirosomataceae; genus Larkinella; species Larkinella soli. The sequence goes on from NZ_ML112622.1 coordinate 259,013, forward strand.
AAAACCCCCTCCCAATATTTTATAAGTTGTATTGAAGACACTTTACTTTTAGTCACAAATTCTGATATGGAAGAAAGAGTAAACAGTCAATTTCCTAAATTTGATATAATGTGTAGACTGTTTTCAGCAGAAGTTTTGGCTAAAAATAAAATAGACTTCGACGAATTTAAGACTTCTTCACCTGAACAACGATACCTTAATTTATTACAAAAAAGACCAGACCTTATTCAACGTGTACCACAACGCCAATTAGCGAGCTATTTGGGTATTAAACCCGAATCATTAAGTAGGTTAAGAGCAAGGATTATGGAGAAAGATAAGAAGTAGGGTTAATTTCTTAACTTAAGTTAACGAGTTCCTGTACCTCGTCAATCTACTTTTGCAGCATCGATTCACATAAAAGGGAAAGAAATGCAAAAGAAAACTTTACAGTTTGGACTGGCCTTAGTGTTGGTAAGCAGTCTACAGGGGAATGCACAATATGCCAAACAAGACAGCACTTACAAAAGGTGGTTCGTTGGTAGTTCTTTGTTTGTTTTGTTAGGCAATTTTGATACGAAAAATCCTCCCAACTTCGCTCAACTCAATTTAGGCTACCGAATTACAGGAAAAGATGTAATTTCTTTAGAAGTAAAAACCTGGAAATATGCCTGGCCGAATGGTATTCACCCATTTTTTAATAAAGCATACAAAAAGCCTGAAGAACAATTTCCAGGATATATTCGTGAGTACGGGTTTGCAATAGCTTATCAACGTTTCTGGTGGAAAGGGCTATATACAGCTGTACATATAATGCCTACATGGCAAACATTTGTAAATAAAAACGGCAATAAAATTGACAATGGTTTTCAGGTTTTCAACACATACCGTGTTGGTTATCACGTCAAACTTTTCAAGGACAAATTTTTTATTCAACCATCAATTGCAATTACGCACCGTGCTTATCACACAAAGTTGCCTGATGGTTTTAAACAGTTGGATGATAAATGGTCTAAATTTATCTTCGGAGAACCGGGATTACATTTTGGGTATAATTTTTAGTAATTTTACCGAAAACTGAAGCCTGACTGAAACTAATATGACATGACACTAGCTACCAATCTGGGTTAAGTAATCCCAGCGTAAACCAGTTCGGAATTAGCGTTCTAGTGTTCTGCGGCATTGAACTCATGAAAGTAACCTATACCGTCACTGATGTGTAATGTCGGCCAGCAACAGGGTACCCAATAGCTACAAAGCGTTTTTCAGGTGGGCTACTAGTTAAAATAGTCTTCCAATAGACAAAATACAGATGCCAACCGGCTAATTAAACAATTTCAGCTTCGTCCCAATCTGGTAACAAAAGCGCTGAAATACACTCTTTTGAGGTAATTAATCGCCAGCTTTACCACATCCGTACCGGAAAGCTTCCTGCGGTCGATAAAGCGGCATCAGGAACCTGCGTTACCACCCTGCGGGTAGCCAGACAGTGGCAGGGAGATGCCAGGAGCCCATACACCCGGATTCTGAATCCGGGTCGGGTACGGGTTGTTTAAAGTAACCCTTTCGGACGCTTACCGAATCAAGGATGACCACAGTTAAAATGCTATATAAGTAACTGGAAGTTGCCTCATTCTCCTAAAACGCTCCTTTCGAGTCACGAATTGAGGAGGTTAAGAACCTGTTCAGAAATCAGCCTGCTTGCCCGAAAAAGTACATCAAGACCGTTACTCCCAGGATGAGGAACGTCCAACTAAGGATAGCCCGTCTTTTGGGTATAGGCCCGTTGGTCAACACCTTCTTGCCCAGAGGTAAGAAGGCTACACATAGACCAACGGTCGATAAAATTGATACGGGTGAAGCCCCTTTTAACACGCCCAGCATTAATGCAGACATGAGTCCCAGGCCAACGGCCCCAATCAGGCTCAATACCCCTGCCCGGTACGACCCCACCGCTAGTATGAGCCAACCTGACATGATTGCCCCGGATAAACCAGCTATGATGTGAAACGCTCCATAGGAGTCGGCAACCGCCTTTGTTGCCAGTTGTAGGTTTTGGACCTCCACTAATTGAAACGCTAAATGATTTATTCCGTAATGAAAGGTCCGGGCAAATAAGCCGAGCATCACCAAAGTGCCTCCCCAGCTTGCCCAGGCAGGAGCTTTAAGTCCAACCAGGTTCGTCAAGGTCAATACGGCAGGCCACAACAGGATATTGCCGGCCAGAAAGAAACTGTAGGCAGTCATCATCTGAGTGGGATGCTGGTCAAAGGCTTGGAGTTGTTGGGGAAAAAAGAAATCAAATTGGACCCGGAGCAGTTCGGCCATCAGGAGCAGAAGTGGCCCAAGGATCATGGAAATTCCGCCAATCCATCGACCGGGGAATGAATAGACAGGTATTGCCGGTGAATTTGTTTCTGAAGCCATCTCCTTTGGTTTTTTTCTTCAAAATAGCTATTATACAAGGTACCTTGCAATACACGATACATCAACGGGCTGATTTTCCTTCCAATGGCAACGGAAGAAGTGCCTAAGGGAAAGGTCCCAGTGATAAGGTTGAGGAAACTACCCTGTCTAATAATACCCTCCTTTGAATTGACCAGGTTCTGTCCACTCGAATCGGTGTAAGCTCCTTAAGTTATTCGCTCCACTATTGCCTGGATAATAAGGCAGGTCCGCTAAAGGCGTACCCTCCAAATGCACCATATACTCCAGAAAGCAGAGCTCCGGCGTTGTGGCCGCGTAGACTAACCCTTTGGCATTTTTGGCATTCCAGCGCCCGCCCCGGGTCCAGCGCAGAAGTAGCTTGGGCGGCCATAGGACATTAGAAAAAAAGTAGACTCATTTGATCCGACTAATCCCGGCCGGCTGATGCTTTTTTGTCTTGGTTTAAATGTGTTAGACCGTAAAGCCCCAGGAGGCCCGCGGACTTCACCGGCTTTCTGCCGGTTATCTGGCCCGGTTCTGCTCCGACTCGGCCGTTGATTTGCTTCGGTAACCGGTTTTAAATGGTTTTCCGAAGCGATAGGTAAGGCTTACCGTAACATTGGAAGTAGCATACGTTCGGTCATAAAAAATATCCGTTTGACCGACGCTGTAATTCCCTGATGCGTTGGTTTGATGAAACAGATCGTTGGCCGTCAACCGGAGCTTCCAGGCCTTTCTGAAGAAGTCTTTTTCAATCCCCAGGGTCACCGTAGCCCGGCTCCTGCTGTGAAAAAGGCCGTAGTATTTGTCGCCAAGGTACCAGGCCATGAATTGCACTTTAAATAAATCATTGACGTTGAAGGTGTTGGTGGTATATATATACAGCTGCGGCCGGGGCCTGACCAGTTTAAAATCATACTGACGATCCATCGACTTACTCTGACTGAGCGTGATGGTGTTGGTCGAATTCCACCACCGGATGGTGAACGTGGCCGAACCGGAAAGAAAAACGGTATGGTCTTTTTCCAGATTAATGCCTTTGAGCACATACGTGTTCGGGCCATCGCCCCGCAGAGCCGCACCGCTGATCGGGTCCCGTGTAAAATTGTATCCGGCCCGACAATCAATCTGCCGATAATTCATACCCATTTCAAACGCGTGCACCTTCTCCGGCCGTAAACCCGGGTTTCCCTGAATACTGGTGAAGGGGTCCTGGTAGATCACCCAGGGATTCAGAGCCTGATAGCGGGGACGCGAAATTTTGGCCACGTAGGAAAGCCGGACATCCAGTTCGGTTGAAACCGCTTTCGTCAGTAAAAGATTGGGAAATACGTTTCCATAGCTTTTTCGAAGTGCCTGCCCATTTCCGGCAGTGGTGTTGAGTTCATAGCGCGTCCATTCACCCCGGATTCCGGTTGCGAAGCGGATGGTTTTGCCGATGGCACCGGTATAATTGAAATAGGCGGCCGGTATGAGTTCCGTATAGGCAAACTGGCTGGACAAGCCGGGATCGAGCCGGAAACCGGCTTCCGACCCGGCAACGAGGAAATCGGTGCCGGAAGCGGTATGGGCGTAGGTCAGTTTAATCCCGGTTTCAAGCTTGTTCTCCCGGCCGAATACTTTCGTATAGTCGGCCTGCGTGCTTGAAATGGTGATGTGATAGGACTGGTTATTTTTAAGCTGCCGGGAGAAACTGCTGTCATTGACGACATTCCTTTCGCGGATCCCATCGCGGACATCCGTACGGAAGCGGGCAAGCTGGCTGCCTGCGAAGAATCCTGACCCGAGCGAATCCAGGGTACGGTTGTAGTTGAAAATCAACGAATGGTTCAGCCGCTTTTCGTCTTTGTCCAGCCGGCTGTTATAAATTCCCTGGTTCACCGCGTCGTCAATGCTGTTTCGGCTGAATTGATGGCCGCCCTGCCTGTCGAGGTTTCCCCTGTAACTGAACGAATAGTAGGTATTTTCAGTAGGAGTATACTGCACACCGAGGCCGTAGGCGGAGTAGTTGCGGAGTCTGCGCTGCCAGTCGGTCGTCAGTTCTGAGCGTAAAAAGATCGCCGAATCAGGTCGGGTGCGGGTCGTAGAAAGCACCTCACGGTCCTTTCCGGTGCGCAATGAATAATTTCCGGCTATGGTCCATTTACCCCGCCGGTACGTTCCATCCGCCAGGGTATTGCCTTCGCCACCCGCAAAATTCGAATAGGTATACTGCTGGGTTACCGACCCGGCCGTGCCTCGCTCGCTATTGGTGCGGGTGATAATCCGAATCACGGCTTTCCCCTCGGCATCGTAGCGGGACGACGGATTGGCAATGATCTCCACCCGTACGATCCGGCTGACGGGAATGGCCATCATCTGTTCGTACGTGATCGCCTGATTGTTTAGGAAAATAAGTGCTTCGCCTTTTCCGGCCACACTGATACGCCCATCGGTAAAGATGACGCCGGGCGACCGTTCCAGAACCTGAGCTACGGAAGTGCTGCCCGCCAGGATGGAACCGGCCACCTGCATGCTCACAGTGCCGTTGCTCCCGTACCGGGCCAGGGGCGCCTGGCGGCTGATGCGTACTTCTTCTAACTGAACATTTCGGTCCTGCACGATAATTGTTCCCAGATCCGGCTTTGGCCGGTTTCTATTTTCAAGATGAAGGATGGTGTCGGCGTAGGACAGGCTGCTTAACCAAAGCAGGGCCGTGCTTTGACGGATCGCCGTAAAGGACACAAGGCCATCGGGGAAACTGCCGCTTCTGACCACGGCAGAATCAGGAAGGGAAAGCAGCCTGGCCTCGACGGCTACGGGTTCCTGACGGACGTTGATGACCCTGACCTTCAGGGTAGAAAGAGACTGACCGAGGGTCGGATGCGCCAGCGTGAGCAGGAAGGCTGTTACACACGGCAAGCCGGGGAGTTTCATGGCTGATTATGAAAAATTTTGTCAGCCTCAAAAATCGGCAGGCAAGCCGCGGCATCAGTTCAGGAAAACGGAATCAGGAGTGTGGATTTATAATACCGTACTTACCCTAAATAGGAATGGATTGGTTATCAGAACTTTGATAGTTGGAAGGCGTAACGCCCTTGATCTTTTTGAAAGCTGCAAAAAAGGTCGATTTGGAGTTGAATCCTACCTCGTACCCGATTGCTTCCAGGGTAAACCGCGGTTCGGTCGTCATCATCCTGCAGGCTTCGGCGATCCTGAATTCATTGACGTACGTAGTGAAATTTTTGCCCAGATGCTCATTGAGCAGCGCCGAGAGCTGGTGACCTGAAATCTGAATTTCGCGCGACAGTTCATGAAGTTTCAGGTCAGGATTTTTGTAAACGGCCTTTTCGATCATCACCTTCTCCAGTTTGGCCAGCCAGCGTTCCGCGTCGGTGTTGTTAAGCTTTTTAGCGACGGGCCTGGCGGGCAAAAGCAGAAAAATCGCATCGGTATTTTTTCTATAAAAGAGAATGGTTGCCATCAGGTAAAGAATCAGGGAGAAGGCAATGGCCCCACTGATGTAGGAAGCGAAAGGGGCGTTGATCAGGGAAGTGAAATAGAACAGAAAGATAACTCCGTTTCCAATAAAAATCATGGAAATCCAGGTTTCAGCCGGTTTCATGCGATAAGAGCGGTCGAATAACTTTCCAATCAGCCCCCGGATCGCCAGACCGGATGCGACAAGGAAGCAAAACCATTGAAAATAAATCACTTTGGCGAAATAGCGGTTCCAGAAGACGGAATAGACTTCATAGGGAAAAAGGATCCCGACGAACAGGGTAACGACGGCGAGCGCAACCAGGGTCCCTATCCAGCTTTTGGGCAACCTGGCTAACGGGTCTATGGCCGAACGAACAAAAAAGTATAAAAAGGGCCCGATAAAAAAGCAGGCCGAAAGGCCGATCTGCAGGTAGATCTTGGGAAGGCGGCCGTCAAAGTAAAGAAAAACCGACTTGCCGATCCGAACACTCAGGGCCAGCAGCAAGGCCGCCAGAAAATAATTGGCCAGATACTTCTTTTGGGTAAAAAACAGCAGGAATAATCCCAGGACAAGCCCGTTGAACGCGCCCAGCGCACTGAAAAAGAAGAGAATCTCTTTGCCGGTATTCATTGTATCTGAACAGGATAACCTTTCAAATGTAACGATTTGGTCACCACTATACAAACCGGAAAAGGGAGTTCGAACTTACTGCTTTACCTCTCAGAATCAGAGAATTATCGTTGCCCACAGGTGTTTTCTGGCCATTCGGCCGCCGAATTTTATCTGCCGGTTTGCGTTTTGCTTCCCTGAGCGTCTTTTAATACCAGCTCTATACTCGAAATCACCAGGTCGGGGTCATCCCGATGCACAAAGTGGCCTGCGTCGGCTCTGTAAAAAAACGCCCTTTAGGCACGGTATTCACGAACTGAACCCAACGTTCGACCCGGAACTTCATTTTCGACCGAAATAACGCTTCGTCGATCGGCCGGGCGTTGGGAAAGGCATCATAACGCCCTCCGGTAAGGAGCGCTACCGGAATGCCGGGCAACGGTTTATCCCTGAACTCGGCAAACTCCGACCGCCTTAGGTCAAACAACACCTGTAGCTCCTCCTGAAGCGAAGGGGCCATTTTGGGGTCGGGCCGGAAGAGGTCACGACGGCGTTGGGCAATAGCACTGTCCACATGGGCTTTGTTCATCCCGGCATCCAGCATATACTGACCAATGCGTTCATACGTCTCGGTAAAGTCGGCCGGATCGATGATGACCAGACCCGCCAACTCCTGGGGATAGTACACGGCAAAGCCCCGTACATAAGCTCCGCCCAGCGAGTGACCCACCAGCACATAAGGCGGTTTCACCTGTAATGCCTCCAGAATTTTCCGGAGTTTATCGGCGACATTCTTCACGGTGGGCAACTGCCGGTCAGGCTCGGAGTCACCGATGCCGGGCCGGTCATAAGCCACCACGGGAGCGAGCTTGCCGACGGCATCGAGGATGGTATCCCAATGCCCCATCGGAGTGCCGAAGCCGCTTTCGAACACCACTACGGGCCGACCTTCTTTTCGGGTTTCCAGCCCTGCCGTTTGGACGGCTATCCGAGTGCCGTCGATGGTGATCTTTCTGATTTGGGAATACCCCCGGCCGTAAAGGAGCAGGAGACTCAAGAGGGGGAAGATTCTATTCATTGGGGATTGAAAGAAGCCTGAATTTGCATTGGTCAAATCATAAAGTTTCCCCGCTTAGGGGTTATATCGACTCTACTGGACCTGGAACCCTATTCTCCAGACCGCCGGCCCTTCAGAATATTGAGCCATTCGTGGAAGCCGACCGGGAACAGGTTCGGATTACCGTGCGGGTAGTTCATACCGGCCCGTCCGCGAATTTACCTGCCGGGACAAGAGAAGCCGGGATTCGTAATCGTAAAGGATGGTACCGGTTCTATCGGTACTTCCTCTGTCAATGACCATCCCTTCGAAATCGGTAAACGTTTGAACGCCTATGCTGTTTAAACAACTCCCCGGCGTCTTTTCGCCATTCAAAACCGAGACGATAATGAATAGGAAAGAGAATGCCATTGCCAATTGGCCGGGAGCCTGCCAGGAAGGGGACGTTAGTTCCTTATGAAACTGGATTCATAGTTTGCCAAGATACCGGTTTCGCCCGTTAAACCCAGAAAAGCCCAGAGGATCTGATTCATCGGCCCGAACAGGCAATCAGTCAGTGATCTCGAACAAATAGGTGCCCGAGGTCAGCGGCAGCACTACCCGGCCATTTTCCTGCCGGAGCCCCTTCCAGGTCGCCACGGCCCGGCCGCCTTCCTTCACCTTCGCCGGGCTCCCGGCCGGCAGGTAGAGAGTCGCATGGGTGTTAGGCGGCACGGTGGCCTGATAGGTCCACCCGTTGCCGGTTCGCTGCCATTCGCTGCGGATACGCCCGTAGATCGAGTCGTAATACCCTTTGGCGAAAGTGATCTTCCGGTCGGGGTCGGGCGTGGGTTTCAGGATGAATTCCTTAAAACCGGCGATGTCGGGGTGCCGCTGGATGCCCAGCGAGTAGTTGTACATCCAGGCCGCCACCGCCCCGAAGGAATAGTGGTTGAAGGAGTTCATGCTGTTGTTCCCGCCGAAGCCGTTTTCGACCGTGTAGGAGTTGAGCCGCTCCCAGATCGAAGTCGCCCCGTTGACCACCGAGTACAGCCAGGACGGATATTCTTTCTGCTGCAGGAGCCGGTAAGCCGTCGCATCGCTGCCGTTTTCGGACAGAGCCTCACTGATGGAGGCCGTGCCGATGAACCCGGTCATCAGCGAATATTCAGGCCGCTCCGCGCCCGCGTCGTCCTTGTTTTTCCGCTGGATGGTCTCGTTCAGAAACCGGATGGCGTAGGGCTTATTCCCGTCGCTGAAGACGTCCAGCGCCAGCGGAATAGCATAGGACGCCTGCGTGTCGACCACCTGCCCCTTGTCCGACTTCTGCGCAGCCTGCTGCTGGTTGGGCGGCCCCATAAAGCCGGTTTTCAGGCCGGATTTGACGGTTCGGTGCGTGGCCGGGTCGACGTAGATTACGTTCCAGGCGGTTTTGATTTCCTCCCGTCGCTTCCCGAACCGCTCGGCTTCGGCGGTTTTGCCGAGGAGAGCCGCCACCTTGCTCATGATGCCGAGATCGTAGGCGAAATAAGCCATCCAGAACAGGGTATTGTCGTTTTTGTTGCCCTCCGGGCTCAGCCAGTCACCCAGGGGGCCTTCGTTCAGGATGCCGGTTTCCTTATCCACTTTGCTCTCCAGAAACCCGATATACCGCTTCATGGCCTCGTAATGCTCCCGCAGCACCTGCCCGTCGCCATACTGCCGGTAGACTTCCCACGGCACTACGATGCCGGCGCTGCCCCAGAGCGTGCCGCCGAAGCCGCCCCCGAGCGGAGCCACGTCGGTGAAACGGCCGTTTTCGGCCTGCACGTCGCGCATCGCCAGCAGGTGTCTTCTCAGAAACGGGTTGGCATCGGTCAGAAACGTGGCGCTTTTCGAGAAAACCGAGATGTCGCCACTCCAGCCCATGCGCTCGTTGCGGGCGGGCGTGTCGGTCGGGATGGAGAGGAAGTTGCTGCGCAGCGACCAGGTGATGTTCCGCCAGAGTTTATTGACGAGCGGGCTGGAGGTTTCGTAGGCCGAAGCCAGCCCCGTTATCGAGCTGATCACCAGCGCCTTTACGTCGCCGGCCGGAACCGGCTGATCCAGTCCGGTGATCTCCACGTATCGGTACCCGTGAAACGTAAACCGGGGCTGGATCACTTCGTCGCCCCCTTTCAGAAGGTGAACGTCCTGCGTCAGGGCGGCCCGGATGTTCTCCATCATCACCATGCCCTCCTGCCCTTTGTAATCCGGCAGGGCCGGGTATTTCATCTCGGCGTAGCGCAGGGTCACCGCCTGGCCTCTCTTCCCGTTTTTAACCAGAATGCGGGGAAACCCGACCATGTTCTGCCCCATGTCGTACACGAAAACGCCCGGCCGCACTTCCTCCCGGTTCTGCGCCGTCAGGGTGGCGACGACGGTAGGGTTCTCGCCCATCTGACCGACCAGCCGAAGGTCCTGGTAATCGAAGGTGGTTTTCCGGCCCTGGGCGTTCGTGAACGTGCCGAGGTAGGCGGTGCCTTCCAGCGGCACTTCCACCGCCGGTTTCCAGCCCGCGTCGTCATACGTCGCCAGCGACCAGTCTTTTATTTTTTCTTCCTTCCCGGCCTCATACACTTGGCCCTGAAAGAACGAACCGTACCGCACCGGGCCGTCGGTAAAGAGCTTCCAGGAGGCAGGGTCGGAGGTGATCGTCTGCTGCGATCCGTCGGTGTAGGTAATGACCAGTTTGCCGAGCAGCGACTGGCGGTCGCCGAAGAAATTCCAGTTTTCACCGCTGAAGGTGATGTTCCCGCTCCACCAGCCTTCGCTCAACCAGGCACCGAGGGCATTCTTCTGCCCCGGCCGGATGGCTTTCGTCAGGTCGTAGGTCTGGTACATATGGGTTTTGTTGTACTGCGTCAGACCCGGGTTGAAATAGTCGTTGCCGATGCGGTTTCCGTTCAGGTGCATTTCATAAATCCCCCGGGCAGTCACGTACAGCCGGGCTTTGGCGATGGGTTTGGCCTCCGCCGTAAAAACCGTGCGCAGCATCGGAGCGGCATTCCGGCTCGGGTCGGCCGTGGTAAAGGTGCCCCCCTTCACGGTATACTGCCCGTTTTCGACCGTCAGCCCGGCGTCTTTGAAAATCCCCTGATACGCCGGCCCGGAAAGGTTCTCGCTGAAGAGCGGATTGGAGGGAAACCGGTAATTCCGGACGGTAACCTCCGAAAAGTAAGCCGTCTGGTTCTCAGGCACCCGGAAGCCGATGTCGGCCAGCATCGGGAAGCTGATGTAGTTATTGCCGCTTCCGACCGGGTTCAGGTTGAGGCCCCGGGGCGCGAAGGGCGAAGCAGAAGCCGGGGCATTTTTGTCCTTCAGCTTGTTTTCCTCCGCACTGCCGTCCACGAAAAACTCGAACAGGCCGAAGTTGCATTCCGCCCGGACGATATGTTGCTCGTACTTGTTGGCGTTGCTGATCAGCTTCTGCGGGATGTCGAGACTCCGGAAGGGCTTGTCCGCCCGGTCGTCTTTCGCGTACCCGACGCGGTAGATGTTCAGCCGGGCCAGCCCGTCGGGAGCGTCCGACACGCCGGAAATGTCCAGTTCGACGGCAATGTACCCCTCCCCCGGCTTATTTTCCTGTCCCATCAAGTTCAGATTCCGGTTCATCAGCCGCCGGTCGTTCGCACCAAAAACGAAAGCCGCCCGGGTGCTGTTGCCGGCTTTGTCGAGCCGGACGCCGAACTGAAATTTATACACCGACAGGTAATGGGAATACAGCACGAGGTCGTCGCCGGATCCGCCGATCCATCGCGCGCCCGACCAGCCCGAAAGCGTCGGATTCATCAGGCCGGTTTCAAACCAGGACCCTGCCGTCGATGGTTTTCCCTGCTGATCCCAGACCGTTACCTGCCAGCCGTACCGGGTAGTGGGCTGAAGGGCGCTGCCGCCATATTCGATGCCGTGGGCGACCGCCGAGGCCACTTTCTTCGTATCCCAGACCGTCTTGCCGCCGGCGTCCGTCACCACGATCCGATATGCCGTCTGAGCGTAGCCCCGCCGGTTATCGGTCGCCTTCATCTGCCACGAAAAGTGCGGATTCGGCACGTCGATGCCCAGCGGAGTCGTCTGGTAGTCGGTTTTCAGTTGGTCGGGCGCCACCCCGGCGACGACCCGGCCGAGGATGGCGGTGAACAGCAGGGCAGTAACCAGATAGTTTTTCATCAGGGGAAAAGTCTGCCGACCCGGCTTACTGGGTTTTGGCGGTCGTCATGAATTTAACGGTAGTCAGCGACATCAGCGGCTGGATGGCGGTGGCCTTGTCGTTTTTGAAGACGAAATACACGTCATGAACGCCTTCCGCGCCTTTCAGGTCCATATAGACCGGCGGTCGGGCAAACCGGTTGGGTGAAGGGGCGGCCGGCGCTGCGGTGGGAGCAGCGGTATTCCCGCCGGCCGGGGTCGCCCCCGGAGCGGCCGAAGTGCCTGCCGCCGGGGTAGCCGCATTGCCGGATTCCATCTGCGCCATGACCTTCGCCATATCTACTTCCGGGGCCAGCGGAACGACCACCGACCCGATCACGGGGCCGTCGGGGCGATCCAGCCGGGCCTCGATGGTTCCGCCCACGCTGCCTTCGCGTCGCTGGGCGGCCGCCGTCATCTCCAGCTGCCGGATGCCGCTCAGGTCGAACTGCCGGAAGGCAACGTAAGAGTTGGGGTACGCCATGATGTTTTCGGTCCGCCCGGCTTTCACCTCCACCCCTTTTTTAACGGGCGCGGAAGCCGCACTCACCTGCGGACTGCGCAGGACGATGAGTTGCTCGGCCGTCTGCGCCGGCACGGCCCTGCCGCCCCGGTCGGTATAGGCCGCCCGGACCAGCACCGAACCCCGGCCGTTGTCGCCTTTCGGGATCGTGAGCCGGTATTCGCCCTGAAGCGGTAAACTACTCAGAGTCTTTTCGTTGACGTGCAGAATGTAGTCCACGATGGCCCGCGCGTCGGTTTCGGACATGGCCGGATGGCCCGGCATTGCCACGTCACCCCAGACGCCCGCACCGCCCTGCCGCACCTTGCCGACCAGCCGGTCGAGCGCCCCGGCATCGCCCTGGTACCGGGTGGCGATGGCCGCAAAAGCCGGTCCCACCGACTTGGTCGCCACCTGATGGCAGACCTTACAGTCGCTTTTGCCGATCAGGGTCTGGGCTACGGCGTAGCGGGTAGAGGCATCCACGCTCCGCTGCCCCTGCCGGACTTCGGCAAAATCGAAGCCTTCGGAGGTGTAGTCGATGCTCATCGCCACGCGCTCGGCCGGGATTTTGCCGGTTTTCAGGCTGCCGTCTTCCTGATCGTCCACCTCCACGGCGTAGCGGATGGGCTGATCCGGGAAGAAGAAGGTTTTGTTACCGGCCACCTGAACCTGGACCTTGGGGGCCTCGTTTCCGGCGATGATGCGCACCGCCTGGCTGTTGGCGGCTCCCTGTTTGTCCGTGACCGTCAGCGTGGCGGTGTAGACCCCCGGCTTGTCGAAACGCACCGTGGGGTTGGCCCCGGTGAAGGACCGCGCGGGCTGGCCGGCGCCCGAAACCACCCAGCGGTAGGTCAGCGGGTCGCCGTCGTAGTCTTTCGTGCCTTCGGCCGAGAGCGCCAGCTGCAGGGGCACGCTCCCGCCCGGTTTGGCGGCCGACGCCTGCACGATGGGCTTGCGGTTGCCGCCGTTGTATTCGATCCGGATCAGGCTGGAGTTGTCGCTCTTTCTGAACCAGTTGCTGCCGTATTCCAGCACATAGAGGTCACCGTCCGGCCCGAACTTCATGTCGATGGGCTCGACGGGCCGGTAATTGGGCAGAAAACGCTCCATCGACTTGTAGTTGCCTTCGGCATCCATCGAAATGAGCATGATCCAGCCCCGCGAGAAGTCCGTCGCGATCCATTTGCCTTCGAAATAGGCCGGCCAGGGCCGTTTGGCGCCTTTGAAGTCCGCCTGCCGGTACACCGGCCCCCCGGTCGCCGAGCGGGAGCCGGTCCCAACCAGCGGAAACTCCTCCGATACGCCGTAGGGATAATAGATAAAGGAAGGAGCCACCGGCGGCAGCTCGCGCAGGCCGGTATTGTTCGGTGAGTTGTTTACGATTCGGTCGGGGTCTTTCTTTTCGAGCGGTCTCCGGTTTTCGTAATCGTAGACCGGAAACGCCTGCCGGTTGCCTACGAACCACGGCCAGCCGAAATTCCCTGGTTTCCGGCCCTGGTTCAGTTCGTCGTAACCGCGCGGGCCGATCTCCGAATCGGAGGTGGCGTCGGGGCCGACTTCACCCCAGTACAGATAGCCGGTTTTGCTGTCGATGGAAATGCGCCAGGGATTGCGGTGCCCCATCGAATAAATTTCCGGGCGGGTTTTCTCCGTTCCTTTCGGGAACAGGTTGCCGTCGGGAACGGTGTAGGTGCCGTCCGGTTCGGGGTGAATGCGCAGGATTTTGCCGCGCAGGTCCATCGTGTTGCCTGAGTGGCCCTGATCGTCCCAACTGCTGCGGCCGGGCCGCTCGTCGGTCTGGGCCGCCTGCTGGTTGCCGGTGTTGTTGCCGACGGTCAGGTACAGGTTGCCGGCGCGGTCCCAGACCATGCCTCCGCCGGTATGGCAGCACACCTCCCGCTGGGTCTGCACTTCCAGCAGCACCTTTTCCGAAGCCTTGTTCAACTGATTGTCTTTCAGTTCCCAGCGGGTCAGGCGGTGTTTGGTCTCCGTGGGGTGGGCGTAGTAGAGATACACCCAGTGATTTTTCTCGAAATTGGGGTCCAGCGAAATGCCCATCAGCCCCTCCTCGGCCTCCGTCACGCGGCCTTCCTTGGAGGTGTATTTGGTATTGACCGGGATGGTGGCAATCAGGTCGACGGTTTTGGAGTCCGGGTGGTAGACCTTCAGGGCACCCTTGCGCTCGGCGATGTACACCATCCCGTTCCGGGCGACCTCGAAGGCCATCGGCTCGTCGAGGTCCTCAGCCAGCCGGACGGGCGTAAAGCGGGTTTCGTCCAGTTTGGGGGGCTCGTCTTGGACGACAAAAGCACTGAATACAAACAGGATCGCGGCCGGGATCAGCACCGCAGAGGGAAACTTCAGGGACTTCAGTAAAGCGTTGGTCATGGTCATCAGGTTTCGGGTCGGGCCGTTGGCGATTGGCCCGACCGGTCGGCCGGGATTGGCGGTAATCTGAGTAATTTTACGCACAACCGCTCAGGCCGTCAAAACGAATCGACCGTTGCCGCTTACCGCCCGACTAACCGCCCGATTTTGACGACGGGACCAGACGGGTCGAACCGCCCGACCGGCGCACCACCAGGGTGATGACGCCCAGCCCGACGACCGGAATCAGCAGGTCGAGCAACGACCCGCCCGAGCCGAAGAGCAGGTTGACCAGCGCAATCAGCACCCCGCCGACCGCCCAGGAAAAACTCGTCGGCACCGACCACACCATCAGCTGCTGCTTTGCATCCGTCAGGCCCATCATCCGGTTGACCACCCAGAACAGGCTGTCGTTGAAGTAACTGAAAAACAACGAACCGATGGCGGCCGCCTGGGCTGCAAACAGCATGTTCATGCCGGGAATCTGCGTCAGCACAGGGGCCGTAATCGAAGCCGCCGTAATCATCGCGACCGTGGCCGACCCCTGAATGAGACGAATCGCCGTCGAAACCAGGAAGGGCAGCATCAGCGGAGAAAACGGCAGCCGGGCGATCAGGGCGGCCAGCTGGGTGCCGGTGCCCGATTCGCGCACCACGAAGCCCAGCGCCCCGCCCGCCCCGGTCACCATCAGAATGATGCCGGCCGACTGAAGCCCTTCCTCCAGCCGGGTGGCGGTTTCGTGCCGACCGAGATTCGGCACCAGCGTATACACGGCCAGCAACGTACTGATGCACAAGGCAATAATCGGCGTACCGACGAATTTCAGCACCTCGACGCCCAGCATCCAGCCCGGCAGGTCGTTGCCCGTGGGAAGATCCACCAGACCGATCAGCGCCTTGATGAAGATCAGCAGAATCGGAACGACGATGGGCAGCAGCGACAGTGTCAGGGAAGGCAGCGGCCGGTCGGTTTTTCCGGCCGGATCGAAGCCGGGGCCGGTTTCGGTCGGCGGGTCGGCCACGGCCTCTCCCGTAAAGCCGGGATACCGCTTCCGAAGCCACTGGGCGTACAGCACGAAGACGGCCGTGCAGGGAAGGCCCAGCAACAGGCCGAGCAGAATCATCGCCCCGACGTCCACGCCGTACAGACCCGCCACGCCGAGCGGTCCCGGCGTTGGAGGAACCAGCGTGTGGGTCACCACCAGACCGCCCGCCAGGGCCACGCCCATCGTCAGAATCGGGCGGTTGCCGTTCCGGGACAGCGCCCGGGCGATCGGAAACAGGATCACGAAGGCCGAATCGGCGAAAATCGGGATGCTGACGATATAGCCGGTCAGGGCCAGCGCCCACTCTTCCCGCCGGTTGCCCAGCCGGCGGATGAACGAGTAGGCAATCTGCTCGGCCGCCCCCGACACCTCCAGAATCCGGCCCATCATGACGCCGAGTCCGATGATGATGCCGATGGTCCCGAGCGTCGATCCGAAGCCGCGGGTGATGGCGTCGAGCGTCTGGTCGGCCGACAAACCGCCCGTGATGCCCGCTATGGCCGCTGCGACGATCATGGCGATCAGCGGGTGTACTTTCGTGCGCAGGACCAGAAAAATCAGAACGAAAACGGCAACGGTCAGGCCGATCAGGGAGCTGTTAAAGGGCTGCATCGGTTCTACAACTGATTTTGGGACATAAACTGGGTGATGAACCCGTCGAAAGGGCCATCGACCCGGAAACCCATTTCCAGCGCCCGGCGGTTGTCGAGGGCGCCCGGCCAGCTGCTGACGATGGCGTCGATGGCCGCGTCATACCGGAAGGTGACCCGCTCGCGGGCTTCCCGGCCCGCCACTCGTTCGAGGGAGTCGAGCATCTGGGCCACCGTCACCCCGATGCCCGGCAGGTTGACCGTCCGCCAATCGCCGAACGCGGCCGCGTCGAGGGTGGCGGCTTTGAGAATGTTTTCCACGATGGTATCCGGGCTCGAGAGCCAGAGGAGCAGGTCGGGCGAAACCGGACACACGGCCGGCTCGCCCTGGATCGGTTCGCGGATGATGCCGCTCACGAAGGAGGAAGCCGCCTGGTTGGGCCGCCCCGGCCGAACGCAGACCGTCGGGAGCCGCAGCACCCGCCCGTCTGCGAAGCCTTTCCGGGAATAGTCGTTGACGAGCAGTTCGCCGGCGGCTTTCTGGCTCCCGTAAGACGAGCGGGGCATCACGGCCGTGGTGTCGGTGACGACCTCCGGCAGCCGGCCGCCGTACACGGCCAGCGAACTGGCGAACACGAACCGGCAGCCCGGACTCCGGTGCCGGCAGGCTTCGAGCAGTTGCCGGGTCAGATCGAGGTTGACCTTCCAGCCCAGATCGAAATCCTTCTCCGCGTGGCTGCTCACCACCGCAGCCAGGTGAAAGATCAGTCCGGTATCGGCCGTAATCAAGTCGTTTACAGCACCCTCTTCAGAAAGATCGGCCTGACGGCAGGTAACCCGAACGTCGTCCACCGGCGCCGGTGGAACGATATCGACCAGTTCCAGCGTATCGAAGGAAAGCGAACTGTTCAGGAGCGCCTGAGCCAGCCGCCGGCCCAGAAAACCGGCCCCGCCGGTGATGATGATCTGCATCGATTTGAATGAGGAAAAAGTAAGTTTGGGGAAGATTTCCTAATGTACAATAAAGAGTCTCTGATGGAAGTAACGGTCGATCAAAAAATGGCTCAGCTGCCTCCGGTTTTCGGAGAAAGCCTGCTGGCCTCCCTCCGGGAAGAATTTGTGAGGAGCGAAAAAACCATCGTCGTCCTCGACGATGACCCCACCGGCACCCAGACCAGTTACGACGTGACCGTCATTACCTCCTGGGATACGGCTCTGATCATTGAAGAACTCCGGAAGCGGCCGTCGATCCTTTTCATCCTGACCAACTCCCGCAGCCTGCCCGAGCGCGAGGCCGTCGAACTGACGCTGGAAATCGGCCGGAACCTGAAGGAGGCCGCGGAGGCATCGGGCCGGGAGGTGGTGGTGATCAGCCGGAGCGATTCGACGCTGCGGGGTCATTTTCCGGCGGAAGTCAACGCTCTGGCCGAAGCCCTGGACCTGAACGACGCCGTCCGGGTGCTGGTGCCGGCCTTCATCGAGGGCGGGCGCATCACCATCGACGACGTGCATTACCTGACGGACAACCAGCGGCTGATTCCGGTTTCGGAGACGCCGTTTGCCCGGGATGTGGTATTCGGTTACCGCCATTCCCATCTGAAACGGTGGGTGGAGGAGAAAACCGGCGGGCAGGTGCAGGCCGAAGCCGTGCAGTCGGTTTCGCTGGACGACATTCGGCGGGGCGGCCCGGAGGCCGTCGCGCGGAAGCTGCAGGCCTGCGGGCCGGGGGCGGTCTGCATCGTCAATGCCGCCGATTACCGGGACCTGGAGGTGGTGGCGATGGGACTCATCACGGCCGAGAAGGCGGGCCGGACGTTTCTGTACCGCAGTTCGGCCACGCTGGTGCCGATCCGGGCCGGGATGGAGTCCGGCCGGCTTTTCGATCCCGGACCGGAGGATTCTTCTTCCGGGAACGGATTGCTGGTCGTGGTCGGCTCACACGTTCCCCGGGCCACCGAGCAGTTGGGATACCTGCTGGAACACGGTGAGTACCAGCCCATCGAGGTCAACGTGTCGGAACTGCTCCGGACCGACCAGCCGGCGGCCCGCGCAGAGGCCATCCGCCGGCAAACCGACCGATGGCTCTCCGCCGGAACGAATGTGGTGATCTATACCAGCCGGAGGCTGGAGGTCGGTCCCGATGCCGAAAGCAGCCTGGCGATCAACGCCACCGTTTCCGCGTTTCTGGTCGAGGTCGTCAAAGGGCTGACCGTCCGGCCGAAAGCTCTGATCGCCAAGGGCGGTATTACCTCCAGCGACCTGGCGACCAAAGCCTTGTCGGCCCGCTGCGCGCACGTGCTGGGACCCATCATCCCCGGCGTCCCGGTCTGGAGGATGCAGGCCGGCGGCAAGTTTCCGGGCCTGACCTACGTCGTTTTTCCGGGCAATGTGGGCGGGCCGTCCGCACTGGCGGAGGTCGGCGCCCGCTTCGGTGCCTCCCTCCGCCCGTAAGGCCGGACGCGGTTATTTGCGGTTCGCCAGGGCGGATGATTCTTCTGCGCCGTCGGCTTGCAGTCGCTGAATCACGGCATCGGCTACCTTTCGGCCGAGGTCCAGGCCGGTGTCGTTGTCGGTGCGGAAATGGATTCCGGCCTGGAACCGGGATTCCGCGGCTTCTTTCGCCTTTTTCTGGAACAGGGCGCCGTCGGCCGGGAAGAAGTACGAGAGCAGATTGCCCATGGCGCCGCTCATGACCGCATGGCCGGACGGGTAGCCTGGAAAGGGGGGCGTCGGGATCAGCGGCTGGTAGGTGGTGTCGTACTGGTCGGGCCGGATGCCCCAATAGGCATATTTGGCGTCGAAACAGGAGATGAAGGCATCATAGTAGGTCACCGCCACGGCGGCATAGATGCGGGCGGCCCTCGGCGGGTTCTGCGGCAGGTTGTTCTCAAACATCTTCCGGTTCAGCAGCTCGTCGGTCGAGGCCTGGCTGGCGTAGAAAAAAGCGTTGGCCTTCGAGCGGAACGTCGGTTTGAAGGCTTTCAGCTCGGCCATGTCCTTCGCAAAGTCGGGGGGCGGCCCCGGCCGGAACTGGCTTGCGCTGGTCAGCACCACGGTTTTGGATTGCCCGGCCATGGGAAACATCGGTATCTTCCCGTTCCAGATGCCGGGCTGGTCGGGGCGCTTGCCGTCCCAGGCGGTTTTCGGCACGAAATCCCGGGTGTGGGCCAGTTCCATTTCGGCAATCTTTATCCCGAGTTCGAAACCGGCTTTCGTATCCGACGGATAGGCCATCCCGGCCGCCACCCGCGAGGCCATCGCCCGCTGGGCCATCCGCCCGACCGAATCGGCCAGGGAAGGAAAGAAATGGGCGATGATGGTGCTGGCGACGCCGGCCGCCACCGAATGCTCGCAGGGGTAGGAAGGGCTTTCGGGCTTCGGTCCGAGCGGCTTCACCCGGCGGTCGGCGGTATAGGGCCGGGGGCGGTTATAGGCGTATTTGGTGTCCCAGGCCGCGATGGTGGCGTCGTAGATGGCCACGTTCATCAGCATGTTGGCCAGGGCGCCGTAGCGGCTGGTGTCGGTCATCCAGAGCCGGCCGATGAGGTCGTTCCAGCGGTAGCCGGGGGCGCCGGCGTTCCAGAACTGAATCTGCGCCCGGTCGTCGGCCGTCAGCGCCTGCTGGCGGGCCAGCACCCGGGCCGTTTCTTCCTTCAGCGAAGCGGACGGAGCCGGCAGCCGATACGCCCGGCCGGAGGGAATAAACCAGGTTTTCCAGGTGCCGGCGGTCGGCTCGACCTGAGCCGGCAGCCGCACGGTCATCCCCAGAAGGGTAGCGAGAAGGAGTAGGCATTTTTTCATGGACGTCGTTTTTTAAACGAGATTATCCATTTCTGTTCAGGGTGTAAAGCCGCCGTCAATACACGACCGGGAAACGTATACGAACGACCGGTTTGCGGCCATCGAATCCGTTGGTTGACCGAAACCGTCCATCCGTTGACGGTAAGGCCGAAGCGAATGACTTTCCGGAATTTAATTCGTACTTAGCGGAATGAAGATTTCAGTCGATAAGGAGCAGTTTCTCTTCTACCTGCGCGTAGGTGCGGCTTTTTTATCGCTCTGGATTTTCGGGGAGCTGGTGAGCCACCCGGAAACGTTCTGGCCCCGGGTACTGAACAACCTCTGGCGGTGCATTTACATCGTCGTTCTGAACTTTATCCTGTTTGAATACACGCTGCCGTTTTTCCGGTTTCACTGGCGGAGGATTCTGCTCGGACTGGTCTTTATCTGGGGGCACCTCATGCTGTATTCGTTCGGTTTATACGCCTGGCGTCTGATCGGGATTCAGCTGCATATCTACACGGCGATGACCACGTTTGCCACGGTCGACCAGGGCGTTGAATCGCAGATGTCCTATAGCGTGGGCTCCATCGTATTTTTTGGTCTGGTCCGGCATATTTACGGCTACACGAAACTGAAACAGGCCGCGCAGCAGCTTCGGATCGAAAAACAGCAGGCCGAACTGAATTACCTCAAGTCGCAGACCAACCCTCACTTTTTATTCAATACCCTGAACAACATCTATTCGCTGGCGCGGCTGAAGTCCGATCTGGCCCCCGAATCCATCCTGCGCCTGTCGAAGATCCTGCGGTACATGCTGTACGAAACGGGGGGAGCGTATGTGGCGATCGAACAGGAACTTAAGGTCATCGGCGACTACATCGCCCTCGAACGGCTGCGCTACGACGAATCGCTCCGGATCAATTTCAATTACGACGTCGAAGACATGAAACAGGCCCTGCCGCCCCTGCTGCTGATTCCGCTCGTCGAGAATGCGTTTAAACACGGCGTTTCGGAAACCCGCACCCATCCGTTTATCGACATTCACCTATCGGTTAAAAACCGCCTGCTGACGTTTTACGTCAAAAACTCTACCGACACTTTCCCCGAACAACGGCCCGTCCGGGAGAACATCGGCCTTTCGAACCTCCGGCGTCAGCTGGAGTTGTTATATACCGATTTCAGCCTGACGGTTCAGCCGGGCGACTCCGTTTTTACCGCTTCGTTAACCATCCATCTGGGCAGCCATGTCTAAGCTCCGTTGCATCATCATCGAAGACGAACCGCTGGCCGTTAAAGTGCTGGCGGACTACATTGCGCAGGTCCCGTTTCTCGACCTGACCGGCACGTTCCGGGATGCGATTCTGGCGACCGATTACCTCAGAAACCACTCGGTCGATCTCATTTTTCTGGACATTCATCTGCCCCGGTTAAAAGGCATGGCGTTCCTGAAAACGCTGACGCACCTGCCGGCCGTGATCGTTACCACCGCCTACCACCAGTATGCCGTGGAGGGCTTCAATCTGAACGTGACGGACTATCTGCTGAAACCCATCGAATTCGAGCGGTTTCTGATCGCCGTCAACAAAGTTAAAAAAGCCGTGCCGGACGTTTCGCCCCTGCCGGAAAGCCCGGAAATCCGGGATTTTATCTTTCTGAACGTTCAGAAAAAGAAGGTGAAGGTTCTGTTTTCCGACCTCCTTTATGTGGAAAGTCAGCGGGAATACGTCAAAATCGTCACAACCCGGCAATCGTTCGTTTCAAAGATGAGTACGCACGAAATCGAAGCGCTGCTGCCGATTTCCCTCTTCAAACGGATTCACCGCTCATTCATCGTGGCCGTCCGCCGGATCGACTCCTACACGGCCGACTCCGTCGAGATCGGCGGAATTTCAATTCCGATCGGACGCGGGTATCGGGATATTGTCGAAAACCTGTAGCTTTAGGGTTACATCCTTCGACCCTAACCTCCTGCCCGATGCGCCTTTTCCTGCTGCCCGTCCTGCTCACGGCGGCCCTGTGCCTGCCCGCCGACGCTCAGAAGCCCATTGCCCCCGCCCCTCCGCCCTCTCCCCTGTCGGCCAAAGCCGACGCCCTGTTTGCGGAGTGGAACAAAACCGGCTCGCCCGGCGCGGCCGTCGGAGTGATTCATGACGGAAAACTGGTCTATGCCAAAGGCTTCGGCGAGGCCGATCTCGAAACCGGTGCGCCCATCACGCCCGAAACCATCTTTCACGTGGCTTCCGTGTCGAAGCAGTTTACGGCCTACGGCATCATGCTGCTGGCCCAGCAGGGGAAACTGTCGCCCGACGACGACATACGGAAGTATCTGCCCGAAGTAGTGCCCGATTTCGGCAAGACAATCACCATCCGGCACCTGCTCCATCATACCAGCGGCATCCGGGACCAGTGGAACCTGCTGGCAATGGCCGGCTGGCAGCTCGACGACGTCATTACCAAACAGCATATTTTCAACCTGATCCGGCGGCAGAAGGAACTGAACTTCGCGCCGGGCAGCGAGTTCGCCTACTCCAACACCGGCTACACGCTGCTGGCCGAAATCGTTTCCCGGACCGGCGGAAAACCCTTCCGCGAGTGGATGCAGCAGAACGTCTTTGCGCCCCTCGGCATGGACCACACGCTGTTTTACGACGATCACGAACGGATCGTCAAAGGGCGGGCCTACTCCTTTACGAGGGTGCCGAACCCGTTCATGATGCAGTATAAAAAAAGCGTGCTGAGTTATGCCAATGCCGGCGCCACGAGCCTCTTCACCACCGTTCCGGACCTGGCGAAGTGGATGACGAACTTCCATAAAACCACTCTCGGCAACCCCAACACGATGGGGCAGTTGCTCGAAAAAGGGCGGCTGACCAAAGGCGACACGCTGAGCTATGCCGCCGGAATCTTTCACGGCATCCACAAGGGGCTGGCCCACTACGGCCACAACGGGGCCGATGCCGGCTTCCGATCCTTTCTCTGCTACTTCCCGAAAGAAGACTACGGTTTTATCGTCCTGAGTAACTCGGCCGAGTTCAACCCGGTGCAGAAGGCGTATCAACTGGCCGACCTGTATCTGGAGAAAAGTTTCAAAGAAGAAAAGAAAGCCCCGGCCCCGGCTCCGGCCGTGGCGGCCGCCTACAGGATCGACCCGAAACGGTTCGACTCGTATGTGGGTGACTATCAGCTTTTCCCCAACTTCGTGCTGACGTTCAAACGGGACGGCGAGCGGTATTTCATGCAGGCGACCGGCCAGCCGCAGGCCGAGATTTTCGCTTCGTCGGACTCGACCTTTTATCTGAAGGTGGTCGACGCGAAGGTAACGTTTCACCAACCGGTCGACGGCAAGGTAACCCGGATGACGCTGCACCAGTATGGCAACCTGCCCGGCCGGCGGGTGGAGCCGTTCACGATTTCCAAAGAAGCTCTGAAGCAGGTGGCAGGCACGTATTTCAGCCCTGAACTGGAGACTTTCTACCGCATCCGGCAGCAGAGCGACTCGCTGATGCTCGTCCATGTCCACCACGGGGAAGTGTTGCTGAAACCGGTGGAAAAAGACCGGTTCGACCTCCCCTGGTGGTTCATCCAGTCCATTGAGGTGGTGCGCAACGGCGATCAGGTGGTCGGACTGCGCATGAGCAGCGGACGGGTCCGCCATCTCTGGCTCCGGCGACTTCCGGAGGATTTCTCCGGTGAAATCCCGCCTATCGCCAGCAAATAACCGGACCGGCCCTCTCCGTCCGGCTCATCGGAGATCACTAAAATCAGAGGCCCTGGGATCAGGGCCTCTGATTTTATTCAGGAAACATCCGACTTTTACCTCGACACTTATTTTAGGAATTTACGGCTTTGTGAATTTCCCGACGGAACCTTCAACTACTGGAACGGCCAGGACCTCACGGACATCGGCCCCAACAGGGGTGTGCTGCTCCTCCGCGAACCCTGAGGAAATGAAAGAGGGCGGCTTTGAAGACCGTCGTTTTCTGCCCGAACCGCCGAACGGAAGGTGAATCGGACGGGCCGTTGGCTCTTTTTTTTCCGGGCGGGGGTGCCCGAACATCTATCGGGATTTTTGTCCGTTAATGCCCGCCGGGCGGGGGAATAACCGTCTGAATGGAAAAATCAGCTCATATTCGTGTCTTGTTTTTGCGCCCGACAAATGCAGTTCTGTCCGGTTTATAGGAATAGTTATAGATCATAAGTTTCCAAAAATCCCGGCCCTATATTTGGCGGCTGCACCGTTTTTCCTTTAATTTTAGTAAAATAATTCGAAATGAGCCCATTATAAAGCCTCTTTCTGCCTACTCTAATGCATTGAAATTTAATAAGATATGACGAAATTATACAATTTATTTTTACAGTCTGTTGCCAAACAAAGAGATGTAGTTTTCATACGAATTCTGATTGGTACCGGTTTAATCAGCCTTCTGTTTTTTGCCATAGTTTTTTTTCAGCCTCAGAATCGGGGCTACTCCTGGCTATATGTTCTGTTATGCATTTCCATCGGCTACAAACTGATCCGGCTGCTGCATGAATGGTATCACTACTGGAAGGTGGAGCCGCCTACGCCCCCGCCGATGACCCGCTCCTATACGGTCGATATTCTGACCACCTTCTGCAAGGGAGAGCCCTATGAAATGATCGTGACTACCCTGAAGGCCATCAAGGCCATCAAATATCCCCATAACACTTACTTATGTGACGAGGCCGACGATCCGTACCTGCGCAGGGTCTGCGAGGAACTCGGTGTGGTTCACGTCACCCGTACCATCAAGAAAGACGCAAAGGCCGGTAATATCAACAACGCGCTCCGACAGGCAACCGGCGAAATCTGCGTCGTTCTTGACCCCGATCATATTCCGGTGCCCAACTTCATGGATCACGTTCTGCCGTACTTCGACGACCCGGAAATCGGCTTCGTGCAGTGCGTTCAGGCCTATTATAACCGGAACGAGAGCCTGGTGGCCTACGGTGCCGCCGAGCAGACCTACAGCTTCTACGGTCCCATGATGATGTGCATGGGCAACTACGGCACGGCGCAGGCCATCGGGGCCAACTGTACGTTCCGGAGATCGGCTCTCGATTCCATCGGCGGACACGCGGCCGGTCTGTCGGAAGATATGCATACCGCCATGCAGCTCCATGCCAAAGGCTGGAAGTCGGTCTACGTGCCGAAACCGCTTTCCTATGGTCTGGTTCCTTCTACCCTCGCCGGTTTTTACAAGCAGCAGCTGAAATGGTCACGGGGTACGTTCGAGTTACTGTTCGTCACCTATCCGAAGCTGTTCAGCCGGTTTACCTGGCGGCAGAAGATTCACTATCTGACCATTCCGCTTTACTTCCTGATCGGGGTGATCCAGTTTATTGACCTGCTGGTGCCGATCTGCGCGCTGGTCATGATGCGGCTGCCCCTGCGGCTGGACCTGGAATTGTTCGCCCTGGCCTATCTGCCGCTGCTGCTGATGGCTTTTCTGATCCGACAGTATTCGCAGCGCTGGCTGATCGAAAAGAAGGAGACCGGTTTTCATATCATGGGGGGCCTGCTCTGCAGCGGGACCTGGTGGATCTACGCCCTCGGCTTCATTTACACCCTGTTCCGGGTCGACGTTCCTTACCTGCCGACCCCAAAAAACGACCGGCCCCAAAACAACTTCCTGCTTTGCCTGCCGAACCTGCTCATGACGTTCATTACGCTGGGGGCCATCGCCTATAGCGTTTACTATTACGAATTCCTGTCCATCGGCAACCGTTATGTCCAGATGATGATCGGCTTCGGGCTGATCAACGTTCTGATCATGGGTCTGAATGTCGTTCTGGGTCAGGAGAAGTTTCTGGCGAGCCTGCGGGAAATGATTCAGCGAAGCTCGTTCCGTACGTCGCGCTGGACCTGGGTCTGGCGGGTCCGGTACCGGCTCTACGGCTACCTGCGGGCTTCGGCACTGCCGCTGTACGGCATCATGCTGTTATTGACTTCGGCACAGGTAAGTTACACCTTCCGGAACAGCTTCCGGGAAAACGAGGGGGAGGTTCGCTACGCCAATACCCAGCCGTTTTATTTCAGCTTCAGTTCGGTCCGCTACCAGCCGGCCAGCCTCTCCGGTCCCATCCAATCCGTCATCATTCCGCAACACCTAACCTTCCCGACCAACGGAACCACGGTCATTTCCGACTTGAAATGGACCCGGAGCCCGCATGATCTGCCGTTGCTGTACCTGGAGCCGGATGTGGCCGTTTCGCCGGGCGACTCCTCTCTCCTGACCTTCCTGAGCGACCTGCGGAAAGGGAAGTACGATCCGGTCCTGACGCGATTTGCCGATCAGGTCAAACGCTATGACCGGCCGGTGCTGGCGGCCTTTGCACCCGGCTTCGACAATACCGCCCATTCCTGGGGAACGCTGCGGGGCCACACCTTATTCGAATACCAGCTGACCTTCCAGTATCTGGCCGACTTTTACCAGAAAGCCGAAGTAAAAAATATCACCTGGGTCTGGTGTCCGACCCACCCGCATACCATTTCTTACTATTATCCCGGTAATAAGTACGTCGACTGGATCGGCCTCCGGGTCGTCAACGACCCGGCCACGGCCCCGGATGGGGAGAGCCATTCCTTCTCCGCTCTGTATCAACCGCTCCGGAATGCCATTACGCGCAGCAGAAGCTACAGCCTTCGTCAGAAGCCGGTCCTGATCACTCAACTGGAAACCACCGCATCGAACGACCGTCACCAATGGCGGACCCAGGCGTTCAGCTCGATCTACGAGCGATTTACGGAGATCCGGGGAGTTCTGATGAACCAGTAAAACCTAAGGATTGGGGACGGAAGCAGTAACCTGGAAGGGAATGTTGGCCGTCCCTACGTGTCGGCGCGGATCGAACACGTACACAAACAGGCGGTATTCGCCGGCGCTTCGGGGAAGCCGGAACCGGATCTTCGGCGCCCGGGCCGATTCGATCAGCCCGTCCATCGGTACCAGCGGGGTGTCGTGGTAATCGTAGTCCAGCCGCTGCCTTGCCTGGGGCCGGATTTCCCACAGATACGTTAAGGTATCGCCATCGGGATCAAATCCGGATACCTCCGCCGTGTGAATCTGATCGCGAGCTTCCCAGGTCCAGGAGGGGGACTCCTGCCCGTCGACCAGCACCTTTTCGATGCGGGGAGCCTTGTTGGCGGGGGCCTTCCCGGTCCAGAGTTCCTGCATGGTTTCCACCAGTTCGGTTTCCCGCCCGGCATTATCGAAGAAGCTGTACCAGGTGTGCGTTCCCTCTTCTTTCACACCCCATAGAAATACGTAGGAACCCAGGCAGGCCGGCGGCCGTGAACCGATGAATTTCCGGTAGATTGACCGAATAAATTCACTTTTCTGATGGCTAAAGGGCTCGATGGGCGCCTTCCATTCGGTATTTTCGCTCTCCCAGTGCCCGAGCGGGCCAAATTCGGAAATGAGATACGGACCGGTCCAGCCCCCGGTCTGAAGCCGCTCCTCCAGTCTGAACATCTCCCCATACACATTGATGGAAAGGATGTCGATTTCCGGACAGCGGTCTTTCAGCACCGCGAAGGTCTGGGACCGGTTGGACCCGATGGCGGTCGTGACGGGATGGTTCGGGTCGATTTCATGGATCATGGCGGCTATCCGGTTAATCTCGTCGTAGACCTGAATGTTCCGGGCTCTCAGATTCCATTCGTTGCCGACGCACCACATCAGCACCGCCGGGTGGTTCTTGTATTTTAAAACCGTCTTCCGGATACGTTCAAACTGCCGGTCCACGGCATCCTGGTTGTAATAGTCGAAGCCGTCGATTTCCCGTTCGATCCAGAGTCCGAACAAAACGGAAAGGCCGTTTTGCCGGGCCTGGTCCAGAATCCGGTCGGCATCGTTGTCGTCCCAGATCCGGAGCGAGTTACCGCCGGCCTCGGCCAGCCGCTTCAGGCGGCTTTCGCCCCCGGCGCCTTTGATGAAATAGGGTTTTCCGTTCCGCATCAGCAGGAAGGTGTCGCCCAGTTGAACGACGCCCGTCGATTTGGAGCCGGCCACGTTCCGGCTCGATGAATCGGACCGGTTGCAGCTTCCCATAAAAAAAGCGGTAATGATACTCAGCAACAGGAATTTCAGATTCATGCTATTCATTCAAACGGTGACAGGACAGGCGGATACTTTATGGGAAATCGACTTCAGAATCAAATGTTTGCACAACAAGGCCGGGGCTTCCAAACGGATTCCAGCCGATCATGAACCGGAAAAGCCGGAACTGGCCGGGCACCATCCTATATACACCGGATCCTGCGTTTGAATCCGTGCGGAACCCGGTTCGATCATAAGTGCCGGCTACGGATTCGGATTCGTTTTGTTCCTGAAAGGATGCAATCAAACCTCTAAGATATTGACTGTTTTTAATTGCTAATTGCGGCCGGAGTCAGAATGGTAATAGCGGATAGAAAAAGCAGTGAAATTTTTGATTTCATATAATTTCATTAACGACTCATGATCTTCTTTTCTATCTAGCAACCGCCATGAGAGGTTGCATGGACAAGTATTCAGTCCCTATTTTATGCCGCTTAAATACCTAATAAATAAGTTTTACTCTCTACGGGAAATTACCGCAGAAGAGTAAAATAAAACGAAAATAATTTACTTATCAACTCTTATTGGGAGAATTTTCAGGATGAGATTCGCAAAAAAGCAGAATATTATAAGGTTAATGTCTGTTAAAAAAAGAAGCTGAAAAAAGTAACAAACAGGAAGTTATACCGTAATTCGGAAGCCGTAATTATCTTTTAACTGGTCAGGCACCGACTGATCGATCGGTGCCTGCCTCAATAATTCAATAATTACTTAAATAAGTTTTATCGACTTTCAGGAGTTCATCGGATGGATATCTGATAATTGCCGCTTCGATTTTTTTGTAATTACCTGGCTTCCTTTCTGCCAGGAAACCAGGATCGACAGCCCGACGGGCAGGCGGAGGTTTCGCCGGAGGAGCCATTGTTCGGATCTGAAAATGGCTTCGAACAGCCGTTGGTAGAAGGCACCGTCCATGACGTAAAAGTCCGAACCGGCATCGGCCCGCCCGGTATTTCTGAACGGCCAGACCCTCGACAGGAGCCGGACCAGGGCAATGGGAAAGAAAAGCCAGAAGTTGAAAAAGGTACGGTAGTGCACCTTCCCCTCCTCCCCACCGAACAACGCCAGCAGCTCGCTGACCCGGTATCGCCGAATGTGGTGATTGACCTCGTCATGGCGGTTCCATAGAAACATGAAGGCCGGAACCGTCAGGCACACGTAACCGCCCGGACGGCAGACCCGCACCATCTCCTCCACAGCCCGCTGGTGATCTTCCACATGCTCGATGACGTCGAAGGCGCACACCAGATCGAAGGAGTCGTCTTCATAGGGAAGGTCCAGAACGGAAGCCTCGACGATGTCGATTCCGAGGGTTCGGCGGGTGAATTCGCAGCATTCGCAGTCGTACTCGATGGAGGTGACCTTACCGAGGTTCATCAGGACTTCCGTAGAACGCCCCGTGGCGGCCCCGACATTCAGGATGGAGGGCCGTCCCGTAGAAACCGGCAGCGATTTCAGGTGGTCGAACAGAATGTTTTCCCGTACGCGGAACCACCAGTGCCGGCGTTCCAGCTCGTAATATTCCCTATAATACTCCGGCTTCATAGTGCTTAGAATCGTATTGGATGGAACGGAACCCGTACGGCAATTCTCCGGAATTTCACACTGAGTCTGAACCGTTGCGGAACGGTCCCGGCATGACCGAAACCGGCAAGTCCTGCCTTCATAAATAACCCGATTTCATGCCTGATAAATACCCGGACCAGGCCATAAAAAAAGAAATAACCCAGGCTATATACGCTCAGTACTTTCTCCAAATAACCGAGCGCTTGAAAGGGATTCCCGGCAAGACATAGCTTAATTTAAAAAATTGCCTCGATAGAGAGACTAACCGGAAGAATAAAGAGTTGATGAAACTTACTATTTGGTCAGTTTCTTTTATTTAACGAGAATTTTTTCCGGAACGGGTGGCCGCAATACGGCTGAAAGGGCGAATTTAAAAGTAAAGCCCGGAAAGGCTCCGTGGGGCCTCTTCCCCGAACGACCCGGCCGGCATGAAAGGCGACGATCGATCCCCCGGAAGAAGGGCACACGGCATTGGCGGGTATATTTTTCGCCCGGCCCCTCGATGATTCTTCAATCGTGCGTGCCGCCAGGCCTAGGTAAGCGGCTGAAGCGGTTTGCGCCTTTCCGCATGGCCTGATCAGGGCAGACTGCCCATCATGAGCCGCCAACGCAATGAAGCCGCTTTCCGATCGGTCTTTCATAGGCAACCCAAAAGAACGAATGGGAAAGAGTTAAAGGATCATCTAATACGAATTTTACCGAAATTATTCAGGAAGTTAAAAGAGAAGATATGGTATTATTATCCTTTTATCTACTATCCGGATAACCGACATTTATTTCAGCCATTCCTATTCTGACAATTAATGGTAATCCGTCGATTTATAAGGAAGCCGGAGGCTAAAATCGGCTACCTGTAAACAGGCGTGGGACGGATGAAAAAGAAGGTGGTTAAACTTTGAAAATAAACCGGCCCGGAGCCTAAGCAGAACGGAACCGTACCGGTTTCGTCAGGACGAACGGACCCGTTCCCGTCCATTGGTGAAGTGCTCCCGTATCCTTCGAGGCAAATGTCGGCAGTACCGGAACCGGGGTATTTGGAACCGGTCAGTAAGTCGTGCCCCGAAAAAGGCGTGTCGGGCAAAAAACGGGCGTCGGTGGGTTATGCATTTAGTGATCAGGACCGTACCTTTGCACCGAAAA
Organism: Larkinella soli; assembly: GCF_003703975.1. Taxonomy (GTDB): domain Bacteria; phylum Bacteroidota; class Bacteroidia; order Cytophagales; family Spirosomataceae; genus Larkinella; species Larkinella soli. Next base: position 289,849 of record NZ_ML112622.1, read on the forward strand.
CTGGTCAGGCTATGTTACTCGAAGTGCTTTTAGCTACTCTGGCATTTGGGATCGCCTGCTTCATCGTGGGACGGTATTGGGAAGAAAAGATCGCCAACCGCCCGCGCCGGGCACCCCGACCGCCTAAACCAACCCGCAAACGGATCGAAAAAGATCTCGACCAGTTGCTGCATCTGTATCAGCAGGGATTTCTGTCGGAAGCGGAATTTCAGCGGCTGGCCGACGAACTCATGGACGAGTTCAACGGCCTCGTGACCGACCGCCCGGGCGGCAGGGGCTGACCGCAGCACATGGACACCAGCCCAAAGGCTGAAAAACCGGTTCCCTCACCCTCTCCTTCACGCTTCAGACTACGTCCGATTTTGCTCCGGAAGCGAATCCGGCAGACGACCGGCTATACCACCCCGCCATCCGCCGGACGACGCACCCCCGGATGTCGGTTTGATCACCAAATACGGGACCATTTCTGCCCAATAGGCTGAAGGTCAACTCATCAGATGACAAGTCTCAGGAGATCGGATGATGCCCGTCACGGCTCCGGGCGGGCCGCCGGCCGATCTTTGCCGGTGCCGGGAGAGAACCCGACGTTCCTTCCGGCAGCCACTAATCCAGCTCTTACGACCATGAATTTTGAACCGACCCGGAACCAGCTCGCCGTCGTCCTGCCCGCTACCTGCCGGAAAGCTGAAGTGACCTTTCAGAAGCGATTCGATGCGGGCGATGAAGTCCGTCTGACGCTGGCTCCCTGCCGGCTGTCGCGGCAGGTCATCCCGACCGGCCAGCTTAGCACCGGCCTCTGGCATGTCATCCTGAACTGGTGGGACGGAAAAAGCCACTACTGGCGGGAGCAGGATATTATGGTTCAATAACCGCCGGCCGTAAAAACCACGTGAGAAAGCAAACCTAAAACCGCCGGACGGCCGCCCTATGAATATGTACTGGAAAACCTGGGCGCTCTCCTGCGCCCTGGGCGAACTGCTCGGGATCGGAGCCGCCGGCGCCATCGCCGTCGCCTTCAATCATCTCCTGGGCGAACCCGGCACGACCGCCGGAAAGGCGCTGAATATGGCCGTCATGGTTTCCGCCGGTGTTCTGGAAGGGAGCCTGCTGGGCTGGTTTCAATGGCGGGTGCTGCGGCTGCGGTTTCCGCGGATTCCGGCCCGGGAGTGGATTTCGTATACCGTTTTCGTGGCGGCCGGGGGCTGGCTGCTGGGGATGGCCATCCCGCTGTTTTTCTCCGCCAATAACCCGACCCAAAAACCCCTGGCCGAGCCGCCCCTGGCGGTGGTGTTGCTGATGAGTATGCTGATGGGGCTGATTCTGGGCGGACTGTTCGGAGCGGTTCAGTGGCTGGTGTTCCGGAAATACGCCCGCAACACGTTTCGCTGGATTTACGCGAATGCGCTCGGGTGGAGCGTCGGCATGCTCTGGATCTTTGTGGCCGCCACGCTGCCCGACGCCCGCACGCCCGGCGGTACCATCATCGTACTGGGTATCATCGGCGGAATCCTGGCCGGCCTCAGTGTCGGCGGGGTAACGGGCTGGTTCCTTAAGCGCATTGTGGCTGAAAACCCGCAGCCATCTCCGCCCGGTCCCGGATGCCCCGCAGCATCTTCTGCTCCATGATAAAATGCAGGGGATCGATGAAAACCCGCCAGATCAGGAAATTCAGGAACGTCGGCGCATAGGACATCCGGTAGACGGTCAGCAGACGGGTGGACCCGTCCGGCTGCGGGTGCAGGTGAAAAGACCAGAGATTCCTTACACCGCCGGGCTGTTCGGCGAAAAAGATCAGGCAGCGGATTTCCTGCATCGCCACCAGCCGGGGCCCGTTCATCGGCCCAGGAAGCAGGGTATCACCGGGTTGCAGGTTCTGGTACTGCGGCAGAATCCGGTCGGTACTGTAGCCATTCAGTCCGAAAAGGTTTTCCAGCCGGTCGTAGCTATATAACCCTCCTTTCCGAATTCCGAGCTGTTTGAGCCAGGGCATGATGGCCTCCGGAGCAGCCCGGATCGAAATCACCCGAACGTTGCTGTAGATCGGCTCAGGCAGCAGCCGCCGGAACAGGCTGTCTACTGCTGAGCCTGCGTACAATTTTTGATGCGGTAGATTTTTCCGTCCGCTTTCGTGTAGAGGTACATCTTATTGCCCAGCCCCACGCCGAACCGCAGATCGGTTTTCTTACTGCCGCTCAGGTCCTGGAAGGTCGTCGGTTTGCCGTTCAGGACCACTTCGAACTCCCGGATGGGGGCCGGTTTGCCGGGGATGAGCTGGCTGTTCTCCACATAAAACACCCGGCCGTTGACGATATCGCCAAAGATATATTTTCCCGTCAGCTGCGGAATATCCGTCCCCGAATAGACGAAGCCGGCCGAGACGGCATTGCCCTCGTCGTGATCGTAGAGCGCGGCCGGATAGGTATAATGGAAGGCTGCGTCGTTCTCGGGCAGGTGATAGACGAGGTCCATGCGGCCCCGGTAGTTCATCACGAAATTGCCTTCCCGTTCGGGCCATCCGTAATCGGCCCCGGCCCGGCCCACGTTGATCTCTTCGGAGTTGGCATGGCCGATGTCCGAAATGAGCATCTTCCCGTCGGGGGTCCAGGCGATCCGGTTCGGGTTGCGAAAGCCGCGGCAGAAAATTTCTTTCTGAACGGCCGGGTCGGTGGCGTTGGCATACGGGTTCGTGGCCGGGATGCCGTAATGTCCGTTCTTGCTGTTTTTGCCCTGCGGATCGATGCGCAGCACCGAACTCCAGATGCGGGTTTTATCGTGGCAGACGAACGGAAATCCGTTTTCGGTGGCCCCGCCGTCGCCCACACCGATGTACAGCATGCCGTAATCCGGGCTGCCTTTCCTGGCATGCGGGTTAAAGGTAATTTCCTGCATGCCGTGGATGGGCGACACCATGTTGACGCGCAGCAACTCGCGGCCGGTGCCGGCAAAGGTCGCGGCCGTCGGGTCCGAAATCTTCCACTCCGTCACGACCCATTGCAGCGTCACCTTGATGGAGTCGGCATAGGCAAAGTCGGCCGGGGCGGCATTGGCCTTTTCGGTGTGGGAGGTATAAAACAGGCCGTTGGCATAAAAATCCGGGTGAAAGGCGTAGCTCCCGAAGCCGGTGGCCAGGCCCGGCGTGTGAATGAAGCCCGGCCGCTCCCTGGCCATGTCCATGTAGACTTTCAGGTCATTGCCGACCATCTCGTAGAGTTTGCCGCGCAGGTCCTCCAGGAAAACCCGGTTGGTCTTTCCCGGCAGCACCACCATCTTGTTGATGCGGGCCAGGGGCACCTTGTCGGCGCTGGCCGGGGCGGTGGTGATCTCCTCCAGTTCGAGCCGCAGGCCGGATTTCGTGATTCTGGCCGGGATGGGGTCCTTCAGCGGAGCGCCCAGTTTTTTGGTTTCGGCCGATACCACCTCCACCTTCTGGCTGGCCCCGATGTAGGCCATCAGCGCCGTCACGTCCGTATCGCTGAGCTGCGTGAACGGCGGCATCATCTGCTTGTATTCCTGAAAAAGCTCGGCGGCACGGGCGTCGCCACTGTTGATCATGGCCGGCGCGTTATGAATGAATTTCCGCATCCATTCGGGCGTCACTTTCGTCGTGACGTCGACCAGGTTCGGCCCGATTCCCTTCTGTTTGAAGTTATGGCAGGTGAGGCAGTTGGCCTGAAAAAGCTGCTGCCCTTTGGCAATCACCTGTTTGTCTTTCGAATAGGCCTCCCCGACCGGGATCTTCCCGCCCGTCTGCTGGGCTGCGGCCCAACCGGAAAAAAGAACCGCGCCGGCCAGCAGCACCGCCCGAAACCGGGGGCGCCCCATCGGGCCGGAGAAGAATGGAGGGAGATATTGGGAAATGGACATCGTTGAAACCGTTTGTTTCGCGCTATGTCCATACAAGTCCCAAACCGGGTAAATCTAATGGCTTCGATAAAAAAAGTACGAAGTCGCGGAGTGCTCCGGGGAAAGCCCGGATTCCTGCGTATTTTTGATTCCGACCTCAAAACCGCTTCCCGATTCCGTTTCCGAACCTATGAGCAAGCTGCTGCGCACCCGGCTGTTGACTTTCGCAATTCTATTCCTGATTCGCGGCCCGGTATGGGCGCAGGCCGATAAAAAGCCGATGCTGGAAGTGACACCCCTGAACGACCGGGTGTACGTCCACGTTTCCTACGGCGAATACAACAACGCCTTCATCCCCTCCAACGGCCTCATCATCGACACCGGCGACGGCGTGGTGCTGGTCGATACGGCCTGGGACAGCGACTCGACGGCCGACAACACGCGCCGGCTGCTCCGCTGGGTCGCCGACAACCTGCGACGGCCCGTCCGGCTCTGCATCGTCACCCACGCCCACGATGACCGCGTCGGCGGTATCCGGGCACTCCGGGAAGCCGGGGTGCGGGTGGTCAGCACGCCCCTGACGGCCCGGAAGTCCGTCGAACGGGGGTATCCCTCCCCGGAAGCCGTTCTGCCGGCCGACACCACCTTTCGCATGGGCCGGGAGTCCATCCGCTGCTACTTCCCGGGCGAGGGCCACACCAGCGACAACATCGTCGTCTGGCTGCCCAACCACCGCATTCTGCACGGCGGCTGCCTGGTCAAGAGCGTGGCGGCTTTCGGCATGGGCAACGTCGCGGAAGCCAACCTGAAGGAATGGGCCGGTTCGATCCGGAACGTGATCGACCGGTTCGGCACGGCGAAGGTCGTCGTGCCCGGCCATCAGGAATGGGGCGATGCCAAAGCCCTGGAGCATACCATCCACATGCTGACGAAGTTCGCGGCCGGCCGGCGCTGAGCCGTCTCCCCTGCTTTTCGTTCCCGAACCGGCGGAGGGTGTCCGTTTACCGACACATTCCGCCGGTTTACCTATTCCTTCCGCCCCCACGCAACGCGGCTCCGAATCACGGCGTTATGCCAGTAAACGATCGTGCAACCAACCCATTCGCTACTGCTTTCATGGAACGTAAAGAATTTTTAAAACGGGGTTTCACCAGCCTGCTCGGCTTCATGGCCGTCGCTCCGATGATCGGCGCCTGCAAGGATTCGGATGTCGGGCCGACGACCGATTCCACCACCTCGACCAACGGCAGTTCGTCGTCCAGCTGCGCCGTGACGCCATCGGAAACCGAAGGTCCGTTTCCGACCAAAAAACCGGCGAACTTCGTCCGGAAGGACATTCGCGACGACCGGACGGGCATTCCGCTGGCGATCAGCATCACCATCAAAAACGCCGGAAACGGCTGCGCGGCCCTGTCGGGCGCCCTCGTCGATATCTGGCACTGCGACAAGGACGGTTATTATTCGGAATACGGCGGCTCCGGTATGCAGAGCCTCAATCTGACCGCCGTGGATTTTCTCCGCGGGCGCCAGACGACCGACGCCAACGGTCTGGTGGAATTTACGTCCGTCTTTCCCGGCTGGTACAGCGGGCGTGCCCCGCACATTCACGTGCATATCTACAACGCGAGCGGAAAATCGCTGCTGGTGACCCAGATCGCGTTCCCCTTCGACATCAGCAATACCGTCTACACCACCGGCCAGTCCTACGGGTACACGAAGGGAACGCAGGATACGAAAAACGAGCGCGACAACGTCTTCAGCGACGGTTTCGCGACCGAACTGGCCACGGTATCGGGCAGCAATGCCGCCGGTTACACGCTGACGCACACCATCGTCGTCAACGGATAAAGGCAGCGGCCCGGGGTGAAGCGTCGCTCCGGGCCGTTTATTTTCCTATATTACATCCGTATCGGCTTTCTCTGTCGCATGTCTAAAGGTCTGATTCGCCTGAGTTTTCGTAAGATCATCGACGCAGGGTCGGTTCATGTTCAACCATTTACCGCCGGTTGACATGGACACCCGGACCCAGGCCCGCATCTTTCTGGCCGACCAGCGCGGCTGCACCGAAACCCCCGGCGGCACGAGTTGTCACACCCTCAATTTCGGAACGTATACGGCCGAAGGTCGGGAGCCGTTCGGGCCGCTCTGCCGCTTCAGTGACGAGACGCTGCGGGCCGGCGCCGGGCTGGAAGCGAAATCCGGCGTAAACACCGAGGTGGTTCTTTTGCCGGTCACGGGCGGCCTCGAATACCGGGACGACCAAACGGCCGGCTTTCTCGAATCGGGGCAGATTGGCGTCTTTTCCCTACCGGCCGGGCGCTCGTACACGGTCACCAATCCCTACGAAACGGAAACCGTGCAGTTTCTGCAACTCTGGTTCGCCCATGGTTCGTCCGGGTTCGAGCCCGGCTTTTCGGCCGTCCGTTTCGATCTTTCCCAGAAGAACACGCTGCTGCTCCTGTTCGAGCGCCCGGGCGACGCTCCGGTGCGGGTGCTGCTGGGCCGCTTCGACGGCCGCCGGGAAGGAAGTTACCTGGCAGCGGCCGGAGCGCAGGGAACGGGGGTCTTCCTGTTCGTTCTGCAGGGAGTTTTTGAAGCCGCCAACCGGCTGCTCCACGAAAAGGACGGTCTGGGGCTGTGGTTTGACCGGGACGAAGTGATCGAGTTCGAAGCCCTCTCCAACGATGCCCTGGTCCTGCTCGTCGAAGTGCCCCGCTGACCGGGATTGCAAATCTTCGCCGGTTCGGTTAGCTTTAGTGGCCTGTTCAGGGGTGATACGCTAACCCTTCCGATCCCATGCCGCCCGAGAAATCCGACGTTCCCAAAAAATCGGTCAATGTTGAACTGCTCCTGGCGATTTCGGCCACTTTTCTGAGCCTTTGCGCCCTGATCGTTTCCATCTTTCAGACCGGCATCGCCCGGGAGCAGACGGTCATCGCCCAGCAACAGCAGCAGGCTTCGGTATGGCCGCATGTTCAGCTGGCCTATTCCCAGAACGGCGACCAGTTTACCTGGTCGGTACTCAACAACGGGGTCGGCCCGGCCGTGGTGAAGGCGGTTTCCATTCGTTATCAGGGGAAAAAGTATCCCACCCATTACGCTCTGCTTTCGGAAATGATGGAACGATACGGGCAGGGCGCCCGCATTCAGATGGATATTGCCGACATTTCCCCGGGTAACGTCCTGAAATCGGACGGTGAACTGGTCCTGGGACGCCTGGCCAACAGCCGGCCGGTCGCCGACGCCCTGCGGGGGATGATTATGGACTCTTCCTTTCACTTCCGGCTCGTTTACGCCGACGTGTACGGGAACTGCTGGCAGAACGACCAGGATCAGGTAACCCGTCTCTCCCGCTGTCCCGACCGCTGATCGATTCCGTCTGTTCCTATCCGGCGGCCTTCAGTCCGGGTAGCTCCCGGACCGCATTTCGTCTACCTTTAGGCCGGTATTTAAAACCGGAATCGAAATGCAGACAAAATCGGAGAAAGAAAAAATGCTGGCGGGGGAATTGTACGATGCTCAGGACCCGGAACTAAGCGCCGACCGAGTCCGCACCCGGCTCCTCCTCCTGGCTCTGAACCAATCCAGGGAGGACGAGCCGGAGGAGCAAATCCGGCTGTTAAAGGAACTGCTGCCCCAGGCCGGTGAGGGGCTGATGATTCAGCCGCCTTTTTACTGCGACTACGGGTATAATATTCTGACGGGCGAGAAGGTGTTTTTCAACTTCAACTGCGTCGTGCTGGACGTGACGACCGTGACCATCGGCAGCCGGACCCTGTTCGGCCCGAACGTCCAGATTTACACCGCCACCCACCCGACGGACCATAAAGTCCGGGCTTCGGGGCTGGAGTTTGCCAAACCGATCGTCATCGGGGAAGACGTCTGGGTCGGCGGCAGCGCGGTCATCTGCCCCGGCGTCACCATCGGCGACCGCAGCATCATCGGCGCCGGCAGCGTCGTCACGCGCGATATTCCGGCCGACGTCTTTGCCGCCGGAAACCCCTGCCGGGTCATCCGGTCCCTCGGCGACTCCTGACCTATTTCCAGGCGCCCAGCAACCGCCGGATTACCAGAATCTCGCCCGTGTGATAGCTGGTATGGTCGACGATGAGCAGGGCTTCGCGGAGCAGATTCTGGCCTTTACCGTGCGCAAACGGGGTGTACAGGTCATGGTCGGGGTCGGTCAGCAGGGCAATGAAGGCGTCGCGGTCTTTCCGGATCTGATCGAGGGCGGCCTCCCAGAGCGCATCCCCGGCCGGGGCGGTTTCCTTCGGCCAGTAGCCCTCCGGCCAGGGCGGTGACTGATAGGTCGCATCGCGGGAGAACTCAAGAATATCATTTTGAGCGATCCGGATATGTTCGACCAGCTGCCAGATGCTGTAGGGCAGCTTTTCGGGAACCACCCCGCGCAGTTCGGCGGGCAGGTCCTTCACGGCCTCGTCGAAGGTAGCGTGGGCGTGACCGCCCCGAAGAAATTGAATCAGCTGTTTCCGAACTGCCTGGTTGGTGGCGTCGGCTGAGGGAACGATGGACGACATAACTTTTAAAGGAAAGGGGTGATGGATCGTCGTTCAGTCGGCGGCCTCCCAGGCGGCTTTGAACCGGGTGAAACCGGCCTGCACCCGCGCCGGGGCCTGCTCCAGCGCCTGCCGGCAGGCCGGCTCCCTCAGGCGGTTACGTTCCTGGAGGACGGCGGCCGTCTGAACGATCACTGCCTCATCGAAACCCGCCAGCCGGTCGAAAAGTTGGCGAAAATCATCTTTTGATGCCTCCACCAGTTGAAGCGCGTACGTATACGCAGCGGTTTTTCGGCCATCGCCGTCGGCATCGATCCAGACTGCACCCGACGCCCCGATCAGCCGCGGATTCCACTCCGCCGATACCCGCTGGTAGGGATTCGGAACGGCCCAGAACGGCCGCGACACACCCGGCCCCTCCGCCACGGCCACCAGCCAGACGTCCTGCCTGCCGACCGGTATCGTCCAGCTTCCCTCCCACTGCACCCCGTTCCGGCCGGGTTTGGAAATAACCGCTTCTCTGATTTTCAACCCGTTGGCATACAGCGAAACCCGGTCGGCTTTCAGCCAGGAAGGCCCCAGCACCCGCACCGAAGTCCGTACCTCGCCCGCAGCAGGCACCAGATCGCCCGGACCGAAACGCCGGTCGATCGTCAGCTCGGCCATGAGGCCGAAGCTGACCATGACCCGCCCCGCCAGAAACTGATCCACCGCGCGGTCGACGTCGATGCGGCCGGGCTGCCCGTCCGGATAACGGATGTAGGTGCGGCCCTGCCCCACCAGATACCGCCCGACGTCGTGCGAATCGCTGGAACCGACCGGCGTCAGCAGCCGGCCCCGGTTCAGAACGCCGAACCAGTCGCGGAACAGCTGCAGGATATCCTTCTGCTGGGCGCTGGAGTTGATCACCTCCATGGCGTTGGCGGGCAGGTTCCAGCCCTGCCGGTCCAGCCCGGCTTCGGAAACGTACCGTTTCGGCCCGAAGGGGATAAAGTCGTAGTGTTTGTCGCGGGCGTGGTTCAGAATGATGACGCGGCCGTTGCCGTCGAGGTTACGGGCCGCGGCCGGCCAGTCCTTCACGCGGTGGTCGGGAACGGGGGCGGAGGGCGAAACCGGAAAGACGTTGAAATGACCGACTTCCGTAGTGAACTCGTTGCCCGTCACGGCCGTAAACCAGGCATTGAGCTTCATTTCAGCCGCGACGGGCGCAATATCGACGGCCACGTTATGATCGGTCAGGATGGGCAGTTCGAGGCCCTCGCCCGCGATGCTCAGTACGCGCTCCTGCACCGTGGCATCGCCGTGCCGGGAGTAGGAAAACGTATGGATATGCGGGTCGGCGGCAATCCAGCCGTCGGTCGGCACCTCTTTCTCAATCTGGAGCCGGTGCCGGACGGCGTCCCCCGCTTTCAGGTTCAGCGTGAGCGAATCGACTCCGTATTCGGTGCCCCGACCGGCATAGACCGTATAGCGACCGGCCGGAAGACTGAAGGCGGCTTTGCCGTCGCCGGTATACAGAACCCCGGTGCGGACGGCCAGCGTCTGGTTCGGGAGCGCCCGCAGAGGCTGTAACGCGCCGTTCGGGTCGGCTACGGTGATGCGGACGGGCAGCGGCCGGCCGGTTTTCCGTTCCGTCACCGTCAGTTCGACCCGGGCCTCTCCCAGAAGCCGGTCCGTCGGGCGATCGAAGAGGCTGATGGCCCCCACCCGGATATCATCCGGCAGAGGGTCGGTTCGGCCGAACGGTTTGGTGTAGGCGATAGTCAGCGTATTTTCACCCTCCACGAGGGTGTTGGGCCGCACCGGCAGGTAGCAGATGCGGGCACTTTCATCAGGGTCGAGCCGGCCGAGTTCCTGTCCGTTCAGGGTAACGCTCCAGCCCAGCCGCACATCTTCCTGCCGCAGACTTAGGGTCTGCTCCACGTTGTTCTTCCGGGCGCTGAATCGAACGGTCAGCTGTTTTTCGGCCGATCCGCGAAAGCGGTTCCACTCCGGCTCGTCGCCCGCCCGCAGGTGATGCAGGGGCTGTTCTACCACCAGCGATTGAGCTGGCAGGCCGTAGCCGACCGCCACCAGCAGCAACACCGATCCCGTTTTTACTATCGTCTGCATACCGGTTCAGGAAGTATCGATTCCACCAGACCTAAAAGGAGGTCTATACAGAAAACCTACCCTGAGAATACATCCGCTTCATACCCCGTTTCTTCCGTTTGAAAGAAAAGTTTTAAATGTTTATTTAAAATATTTTTTCTAATGTTCACTATACTTACTTTTGCTCCCGGATTCAGGACGAAATTGCCCCTATGGAAAAGCCAATACACGAATCATCCTTCGCAGTAATTACTTTTCGCCTGGTTTCACCATGGTGAAACCGGGGGAATGCCGGCCTGAACCGCTATTTTTTTTGAATTTGTATTAAATAAATATTTAAACTTTCTTTTTAATTCAGGTGACTTCAATCCCATGAAATCGATCCTTTTCGTCCTGTGTCTGCTGAGTATCCCGGCCGGGAGCCGGGCGCAGACGGTGCAGGCTCTGGCGCTGGAAGACTGCTATGCCCTGGCCCTGGAAAACTATCCGCTCATCCGGCAGCGCGAACTCATCCGGAAAACCCGGGACTACACGGTTGAAAATGCCGCCCGGGGGTTTCTGCCGCAACTGTCGGTTTCGGGCCAGGCTACCTATCAGAACCAGACGGTCGATTTTTCGGAAAGCCCGCTGGGGGCCGTCGTCCCGAACGGTATTTCACTGCCTAAGATCAGCAAGGACCAGTACCGGATCACCGGCCAGGTGGATCAGCTGCTGTACGACGGAGGAGCCATCCGGCTTTCGCAGGAAGCCCGGCGCACCGAAGCCGGGGTGCAGGAACAGACCCTGGAAGTGACGCTTTACGGCCTCCGGGAGCGCGTCAACGGCCTGTTTTTCGGCATCAGCCTGATTGATGAGCAACTGCTGCTGGCCGATCTTCGCAGGGCCGACATCCGGAACGTCGTGGAGCGTACGGAAGCCGCCCTCGCCAACGGAACGGCCTTTCGGAGCAGCCTCAATGAACTGCGCGCCGAACTGATCCGCGCCGACCAGACCACCACCGAACTGAAAGCCGCCCGCCGGGCCTATCTGAATATGCTCGGCGTACTGATCAACCGGCCTCTCAATGACGGCACGGTGCTCGACCGCCCCCGGCCCATTGCGCTGAACGCCCAGATCAACCGGCCTGAACTGACCCTGTTCGACCGGCAGAAGCGGCTTTACGACGTGCAGGAGAGCCGGCTGAAAGTGGACGCCCGGCCCCGGATCAGCGCTTTTTATCAGGAAAACTACGGCCGGCCGACCTTCAACATTCTCAGCAACCGGTTCGATTTCTTCCGGATCGGCGGCCTCCGGCTCAACTGGTCGCTGGGCAGCCTCTACACCACGCGCCGGAACGACCGGCTGCTGCTCGATCTCAGCCGGCGGCAGGTAGACCTGCAACGGGAAACCTTCCTGTTCAACACCGGCCTGTCGCTGGTGCAGCAGAGCGCCGAGGTGCAGAAATACCGCGACCTGATCGAACAGGACCGGCAGATCGTCGACCTCCGGAATGCGGTCAAGACCTCGGCGGCCGCCCAGTTGCAGAACGGCGTCATCACCACCCACGACTACATCAGTCAGGTGAACGCCGAGAATGAAGCCCGGCAGTCGCTCGCCCTGCATCAGATTCAGATGCTTCAGGCTCAGTATATGTATAAAACCACCTCCGGAAACTAATCAGCAACCAACCGATGAAACCATTTGCCTCCCTCATTCTCCTGGCGGCCGTTCTCAGCAGCTGCGGCAACGACGGCCCCGACTACGACGCTTCGGGCAACTTCGAAGCCGACGAAGTGATCGTTTCCGCCCAGCAGAACGGCCAGATTCTGTCCTTCACGCCCAACGAGGGCGACCTGCTGAAGGCCGGCGCCCCGGTGGGTCAGATCGACGTAGCCTCGGCCCGGCTTCAGAAAGAACAGGTGCAGGCGTCCATGCAGGCCCTCCGCGAACGTACCAGCAGCGTGGAGCCGCAGGTGGAGCTGACCCGCCGGCAACTGGCCGTGCAGGAAGCCCAGCTCCGGCAGCTTCTCCGCGAACGCACCCGTACCGAAAACCTGATCAAAGCCGACGCGGCCACGCAGAAGCAGCTCGACGACCTCAACGCCCAGATCGACCAGCTGCAGAAGCAGACGGCCGTGACGCGGCAGCAGATCCGGGTGCAGGAAACCGGCGTCGCCACCCAGAACCGGGGCGTCCTGAGCGAACGCGGCTCTCTGTCCAAAGTTGCCGAGCAGTACGAGCTACAAGTGCAGAAAGGCCGCATTATCAACCCTTTGGCGGGGACAGTCCTGACCAAATACGCCTTTGCGGGCGAGATGGCGACGGTCGGAAAACCGCTTTACCGGATCGCCGACACCGACACGCTTACTCTGCGGGCCTACATCACCGGCGACCAGCTGCCGCAGGTCCGGCTCGGGCAGGCCGTGACGGTGCGGATCGATCAGGGCGAAGACCGCTCTAAAACTTATCCGGGAACGGTCGGCTGGATTTCGTCGAAGTCGGAATTTACGCCCAAAACCATCCAGACGAAGGACGAACGGGCCAATCTGGTCTACGCCCTGAAAATCCGGGTGAAAAATGACGGCTTTCTGAAAATCGGCATGTACGGCGAAGTGCTTCTGAATGCCGCTGTGGGCCAAAACCGGTAAAACCATGGGAGCGGTAACGGTTACGAACCTGACCAAAACCTACGAGAAAGGAAGCGTCACGGCCCTCGACGATGTCTCCTTCCGGGTGGAAGCGGGTGAACTCTTCGGGCTGATCGGCCCGGACGGCGCGGGCAAATCGACCCTGTTCCGGATTCTGACCACCCTGCTGACGGCCGACCGGGGCACGGCCGGGGTCGACGGCTTCGACGTGGTGAAGGACTACCGGAAAATCCGGAATACGGTGGGCTATATGCCGGGCCGGTTTTCGCTGTACCAGGACCTGACGGTGGAGGAAAACCTGAACTTCTTCGCCACCCTGTTCGGCACCACGATCCGGGAGAATTACCACCTCGTGAAGGACATTTACGAACAGATCGAGCCGTTCAAAGACCGCCGGGCGGGCAAGCTCTCCGGCGGGATGAAACAGAAGCTGGCCCTCTGCTGCGCCCTGATTCACAAGCCCACAGTGCTGTTTCTGGACGAACCGACCACGGGCGTGGACGTCGTCTCGCGTCGGGAGTTCTGGACCATGCTGAACCGGCTGAAGGAACAGGGCATCACCATCCTGGTGTCAACGCCTTACATGGACGAAGCCGTTCTCTGTGAGCGGATTGCGCTGATCCAGACCGGGCGGATTCTGTCCATCGACACGCCCGACGCCATCGTCCGGGGCTATCCCGACCGGCTTTTTGCCGCCCGCACCGACGACCTCCCCCGGGCGCTGGCCGACCTCCGGGCGAACCCGTCCGTCCGCAGCACCTACGCCTTCGGCGAATACCTGCACCTGGCGTTCCGGCAGAACGACACCGAAAACGTTTCCGGCCTGAGCCGGTATCTGGCCGAAAAAGGCCATTCCGGCATTGAAATCAAACCGGTGACGCCCACCATCGAAGACCGCTTCATCGACCTGATGACCCGCGAAACCACCCCATCATGAACACAAAGGAACAAAAAGCCATCGTCTGCCGGGACCTGACCAAACGGTTCGGGGATTTCGTGGCCGTCGACCACATCAGCTTCGAGGTGGAGCGGGGCGAGATTTTCGGGTTTCTCGGCGCCAACGGAGCCGGCAAAACCACGGCCATGCGGATGCTCTGCGGGCTGTCGCATCCCACCTCCGGCCAGGCGGCCGTCGCCGGTTTCGACGTCTACCGCCAGCAGGAATCCATCAAACGCAGCATCGGTTACATGAGCCAGAAATTCTCCCTGTACGAGAACCTGACGGTGCTGGAGAACATCGAATTTTTCGGGGGGGTGTACGGTTTGTCGGACGCGAAACTGAACCGCCGGAGCGAGCGGCTCATCACGACGCTCGGACTCGGCCAGGAGGCCCGCAAGATGGTCGGCAGCCTGCCGCTGGGCTGGAAGCAGAAGCTGGCCTTCTCGGTGGCCGTCATCCACGACCCGGCCATCGTGTTTCTGGACGAACCCACCGGGGGCGTCGATCCGGTGACGCGCCGGCAGTTCTGGGACCTGATCTACGAGGCCGCCGGACGCGGCATCACCATCTTCGTGACCACGCACTACATGGACGAGGCCGAATACTGCAACCGCATCTCGATCATGGTCGACGGGCGGGTGGAAGCCCTCGATACGCCGGGCAACCTGAAACACCGGTTTGCGGCCGATTCCATGGACGAAGTTTTCTACCAACTGGCCCGGGGCGCCAAGCGTGCCGCCGATTAGCCGCAACCCCGACGACCGATGAAACAGCTACTGGTCTTCATCCGAAAAGAATTTTACCATGTCTTCCGCGACCGGCGCACCCTGCTGATCCTGTTCGGTCTGCCGACGGCGCAGATTCTGCTGTTCGGATACGCCCTGAGCAGCGAAGTCCGAAACATCAACCTGGGTGTCGTCGATTTTGCCAAAGACCCGGCTTCGCAGCAGATCGTCAGTCGGGTGCAGTCCAGCCGGTATTTCAACCTGAAGGAGGCCATTCCGACCTACGACGCCATGCAGCGGGCCTTCCGCGAAAACCGCATCCGGGCGGCCCTGATCATCCCGGCCGGGTTCAACGGCGACCTCCGGCATACGAACCGCGCGCAGGTGCAGGTCATCGCCGATGCCTCCGACCCCAACGCGGCCACGACGATCACGAATTACCTGACGGGCATCATCGGCGACTATCAGCGGGAACTAAACGCCACGGCGGCCCTGCCCTACCGGATCGGCACCGAAACCCGGATGCTCTACAACCCGGACCTGAACGGCTCGCTGAACTTTATTCCGGGGGTGCTGGCGCTCATCCTGATGATCGTCTGCACGACGCTGACCTCCGTGTCGGTGGTGCGGGAAAAGGAACTCGGCACGATGGAAGTTCTGCTGGTGTCGCCGTTCCGGCCCATTCTGGTGCTGATCGCCAAGGCCACGCCCTACCTGGTGCTGTCGCTGCTCGACTTCACGCTGATTCTGCTGCTGGCGGTATTCGTGCTGGACGTGCCGGTGCGGGGCAGTCTGCTGCTGCTGTTTGCCGAGAGCGCGCTGTTCATCGTCTGCTGCCTGTCGCTGGGGCTGATGATCTCCAACGTCACGGCATCGCAGCAGGTGGCGATGCTGGCGTCCATGATGGGCATGATGCTGCCGACGCTGCTGTTCACCGGTTTCCTGTTTCCGCTAGAAAACATGCCGCTGCCGCTGCAATGGATCTCGCGGGTGGTGCCGGCCCGCTGGTATTACCTGATCGTCAAGGCCATCATGCTGAAGGGGCTGGGGTTTGCCGCAGTCTGGAAAGAAACGGCGGTGCTGGTGGGGATGGCGCTGGCGCTGCTCGGGGTTAGTCTCAGAAACTTTAAAATCCGGCTGGCATGAGAACGTTGAAATTCCTGTTACGCAAAGAATTCCGGCAGATATTCCGGGATAAAAGCATTCTGGCGATGATCTTCATCATGCCGACGGTGCAATTGATCATCATGCCGCTGGCGGCCAATTACGAGGTCAAAAACATCCAGCTGGCCGTCGTCGACCGCGACCACAGTTCGTATTCCCAACAACTGATTGCGAAGATCGGCGCTTCGGGCTACTTCCGGATCGTGGCCGACCCCCGCTCGTTCCGGGACGCCCTGCGGCTGGTGGAAGGCAACCGGGCCGACCTGGTGATGGAAATACCGGCCGGATTCGAGCGCAATCTCGTGCGGGAAGGGGCGCAGAACCTGGCCCTGTCCGTCGATGCCATCAACGGCACCAAAGCCGGGCTGGGAGCCGCCTATCTGACCCGCATCATCGGCGACTTCAACACCGACGTGCGGCTGGAATGGGTGGAGCCGGGGCGCTTCAACCCCATGGCCACCATCGAGGTTACATCCCTCAACTGGTTCAACCCCCGGGCCGAATACCGGTTTTTCATGGTGCCGGCCATCCTGGTGCTGCTGCTGACGCTGGTGGGCGGTTTTCTGTCGGCCCTGAATATCGTGCGGGAGAAGGAGATCGGCACCATCGAGCAGATCAACGTGAGTCCCATCCGGAAATGGCAGTTCATCCTCGGCAAAATGATCCCGTTCTGGGTGCTGGGCCTGATCGTGTTCACCATCGGCCTGACCATCGCCCGGGTCGTATACGGCATCATCCCGGCCGGGAGCCTGCTGACGCTGTACGTCTTTGCCGCCGTGTATCTGGTGGCGCTGCTGGGCTTCGGCCTGCTCATCTCGACCTTCAGCGACACCCAGATTCAGGCCATGTTTGTGGCGTTTTTCTTCATCATGATCTTTATCCTGATGAGCGGGCTGTTTACGTCGATCGACAGTATGCCCGTCTGGGCACGGACCATCGCCTACCTGACGCCCGTCACGCACTTCATCGAGGTCATGCGCATGATCGTCCTGAAAGGCAGCGGGCTGGCCGACGTCTCGCGGCAACTGCTCTACGAGGGCCTGTTCGCGGTCGTTCTCAACGGCTGGGCCATCCTGAATTACCGCAAAACCACCTGAATGACGTCCATACTGCCCTATTTCGGCTTTTCTTCCTCCTTCGTCATCAGGGTTCCGCGGGCGATCGGTTCCGGCTTCGACTGCGGGGTCTCGTAGCGCAGCAGGGTCGCCGTCGGATGAACGGCCTTGGGTGCCTTCGTCACCAGCAGCTGATAAGACCGGTTGCCGATCACGAGGTTGTAGTAGGTCATCCCGCCCGACTCCTGCGCCAGCCCCCAGTTGGCCACCGGCTCTTTGGCAATGAAGGTTTCGTCTTCTTCCTTCAGAGCCGCAAAGGTCGTGTCGGGTGTGAACTGCTTGCCGGTCACGCCCGAAATCACCTTGACGATGGCGGGCGGGGCCGACGGGGCGGTTTTATTCTGCGCCGAAGCTGACGCTCCCATCAGCAGAATCGGCAGTAATAGAGCAATGATCGTTTTCATAACGTTCGCTGTAAACTTAAGCTGATCGGGATTTACAACCAGTCCTAACCGGCGGTCAAATCCTGCCCAGCCGGCCGGAGGGGCATCAGCTGCCGGAGGATGCGCAGCGGAATGCCGACGTAGTCCGGGCGGTGGTTCAGCTCCTGGTTAAGGTCCATCAGCGCCTTTTCGAGCAGATAGGTATCCAGCATCAGTTCCAGGTCTTCCGGCTGATCCGGCAGGATGGAACTCGATCCCAGGGTCGAAAAATACGCTTTCGTAAAAAAGCCGCTCATCGAATGCGCCCAGAAGTCGGCGAACGGCAGCAGCTGCTTCGTCTCCTCCTCGGGCACCTGAATATTATTCCGGAAGCCCTCATAGGCAGCATAGTACAGCGAATGAACCAGATAGGCCACATCCCGCAGGGGGGAGCGTTTCAGGCGTCGCTCGCTGTAGCTGCGGCCCGGGTCGCCCCCGAAATCCTGAATGACGATGCCTTTTCCCGTCATCATCATCTTGTCCAGCGTCAGGTTTCCATGAATGCGGATCTTGCCGGCGTCCAGCTTCTTTGCGTAAATACGCTTCAGAAGGCCCAGCAGTTCGTTTTTCCGCTCCAGCAGGGTCTCGGCCTCCGCCCGGACGTCGTCCGGCAGCCCGCTCCGGCGCCGGTTCTGGAACGTCTCCCGCACCAGCGACTGGAATCCGGAGAACAGCGCCCGCTGGTAGTGCAGGGAGAAGTTCTCGGGGGCAAAATCCTTCTGGCCGTCACCGGCGGCCAGGGCCTGGTGCATCCGGGCCGTACACTCTCCGAAACGTCGAACCTGATCGGCCGCCCGGGGTCCCAGCAGGTCCTGCACC
Source organism: Larkinella soli (assembly GCF_003703975.1). Lineage (GTDB taxonomy): Bacteria > Bacteroidota > Bacteroidia > Cytophagales > Spirosomataceae > Larkinella > Larkinella soli. Next base: position 308,112 of record NZ_ML112622.1, read on the forward strand.
TCGGGAGCCAGTTCGTCGAACCCGACGGGCCGGATGAGCGAGCCTCTCCGCTGGCCGGGGTTCACCTCGCTGAGGTCGCGGGCCAGGATGCGTTCGAGGTAGTTGTTGATCCGTTCCAGCATGTAACTCTGGCCGTCGCCGTGGTTCTCCGCCATTTCCTGCATCATGCCGAGCGTGAGCGCCGGGCCGCCGGAGCGCAGTTCGACGGTGCCGACAAACGGCAGAACGTGCGCAAACCCGTCTTTTCCGGCCAGATACCGGCTTATTTCGACGTCCGGGTTGGCAACCTGATCGACCTTGCGGTACATCTTCAGCTGGTAACAGTTGTTGTAGCCGACCGCGATGTAGGACGGCGTGGCCGCCACCACTTTCGGCCGGACTTCCGGCGTCTCCTCCAGGAAGTTCTTCAGGGCGGTGCCGTCGTTGAAGGCCAGCTTTTCGTCCGGCCCGGCCCCTTCCGGTTCTCCGGCCATGCGGTTCAGCATCACTTTCTGAAATTCCTCGATATAGAGCGCGTCACAAAGCACGGCGGTTTCCTCCCCGCTGCGGACCTGCGCCAGAACTGCCTGCGGGCTGGTTTCGAGAAGCCGGGCGGCTTCCGGATCACGCGCCAGGGCGACAGGCAGCTGGTACCGGTCGGGAAGGCCCCGGCCGTAGGTCGTTTCGATCAGTAGGAGGTAGGCTTTGGTTTCGGCCAGCGGCACAGGAACGGTTTCCACCACGGAGACGCCGTGCAGATTCCGGTCTTTTCCGTCGAACCAGGCCACCCGCTGCAGGTATTCGGGCAGAATCCGGGTTTCCATTCGTTCGCGGAAATCCGGACTCAGCAGGTCCCGCCAGGTATTGACCTCCAGCGAAGGCAGCGACTCCACCGGAACGGCGTCCGGACAGGTCGGTTCCAGCACGAACCACTGGTAGTCGAACGAGGCCAGCGTGAACAGGTAGGCGCCGGTATCCCGGACCGGCGGAAACTGGTTGCGGCTGAAGGCTTCGGTAAGGCAATACCCCTTGAAGTCGCTCAGGTCGATCTCGGCGGGCTGGGCATACTTCGAGAGGTTGACCACGATGAGAAGGATTTCGTCCTCATACCGGCGCGTAAAAGCCAGCACCTTGGGATTCTCGACGTTCAGAAAGGTCAGGTCACCCCGCCCGAAGGCCTTGTACTTCTTGCGGAGGTTGATCATCCGCTTCGTGAACCAGAACAGCGAGGACGTATTGCGTCGCTGCATCTCGACGTTCACCGACTCGTAGTGGTATTCGGGGTCCAGAATGGTCGGCAGGTACAGCTTCTGCGGGTTGGCCGACGAGAAACCGGCGTTCCGGTCGGGCGACCACTGCATGGGCGTCCGGACGCCGTCGCGGTCGCCGAGGTAAAAGTTGTCGCCCATGCCGATTTCGTCGCCGTAATACAGCACCGGTGTGCCCGGCAGCGAGAACAGCAGGCTGTTGAGCAGCTCGATTTTCCGGCGGTTGTTGTCCATCAGGGGCGCCAGCCGGTGCCGGATGCCGAGGTTGATGCGGGCTTTCGGGTCTTTGGCGTACGTCTTGTACATATAATCCCGCTCCTCGTCGGTCACCATTTCGAGCGTCAGCTCGTCGTGGTTCCGCAGGAACATGGCCCACTGGCAGGTCGGCGGGATGGCCGGCGTCTGCTCGAAAATGTCGGTGATCGGATAGCGGTCTTCCATCTGAAGCGCCATGAACATCCGCGGCATTACCGGGAAGTGGTAGTTCATGTGACACTCGTCGCCGTCGCCGAAATACGAAGCCGAATCTTCCGGCCACATATTGGCTTCGGCCAGAAAAACTACCCCCGGAAAATGGTCGTCGACGTGTTTGCGGAGTTTTTTCAGGAACACGTGGGTTTCGGGCAGGTTCTCGCCGTTGGTGCCTTCGCGCTCGTACAGGTACGGCACCGCGTCGAGCCGGAAGCCGTCGACGCCCATGGCGCACCAGTAATCGATGATTTTGAACACCTCCTCCTGCACCTGCGGACTGTCGTAGTTCAGGTCGGGCTGGTGGTGAAAGAACCGGTGCCAGTAATACTGGCCGGCCACGGGGTCCCAGGTCCAGTTGGAAGCCTCGAAATCCTGAAAAATGATCCGGACGTCCTTATACTGGGTGGGGTCGTCGGTCCAGACATAGAACTCCCGTTCGGGCGAGCCTTTGGGGGCCGTCCGTGCGCGCTGGAACCAGGGGTGCTGGTCGGAGGTGTGGTTGATGACCAGCTCCGTGATGACTTTCAGGTTGCGTTTATGAGCCTCTTCCAGAAACTGCCGGAATTGCCGGATGGTGCCGTAAGAAGGATTGATGTTATAATAGTCCGCGATGTCGTAGCCGTCGTCACGCAGCGGAGACGGGTAGAAGGGCAGCACCCAGATGGCCGTTACACCCAGTTCCTGGAGGTAGTCCAGGCGTTCGAGCAGGCCCTGAAAGTCGCCGATGCCGTCGCCGTTCCCGTCCCGGAACGCCTTGATGTGCAGCTCATAAATGATCGCATCTTTATACCAATGGAGTTTATCGTCAAGTTTGATGTCACTTCCTGCCATAGTTCGTCAATCAAGAGAGACTAAAATGGGTTTCCGATTACAGGTAATAAGACGGTATCTCCCTTTTTTGTTGGGAAAAGAATACCAAGCGGGAACGAAACGGGGGAAGGAAAGAAAAAATAGCCGCCGGAAAGGGTTCCGGCGGCTATCTGGCAACAACAAACTCAAAAACGATTAAGACGATGAAAAAGGCCTTAATACAAAGTTTTACGGGACGCTTTAAAAGTAGCCCGGCTTTCTTAAAACCGGCTTAGGAAGGCATTAGAATTTCCTTAGTAAAAGGAAAGCGGCCGGGTTCAGCGCATCGCCAGGGGCGTTTTCCGGCGCGGGGGCGGGAAGGCCCCGTCCGGCACCCGGAGGTCTTCTTCGGTCAGGACCAGGTCCAGGGCCGCCCGGTTTTCGCGGACGGGTTCGGGGCGGGCGGCTTTCGGAATGACGAGGCAGTCGCCGGACCGCAGCAGCCACGCCAGCGCCACCTGCGAGGGCGTGGCTCCGTGCCGGTGCGAAATCTGCTTCAGGATCGGGTTTTCCAGCAGCGACCGCTGGCTGCTGCCCGTATGTTCGATGGGCGAATAGGCCATGGCCGGCAGGATTCGAGGGTTTCGGCCAGCGAAACGGAGCCTCGCCAGTGAAGCAGATACAGGTCCAGATAGTCGGTTCTGAGCCGACGCAGGCTGCGCTCACAGGCTTCGACGGCGCTGCGCCGGCCCGCGTGGTGCGGATAGACCTTGCTCACCAGACAGACCTCATCCCGGCGGCCCGCGATGGCCTCCCCGACCAGTGCTTCCGCACCGCCTTCGGCGTACATCTCCGCCGTGTCGATCAGGGTCATGCCGAGGTCGAGGCCGAGCCGCAGCGACTGAATCTCCGCCTGCCGGCGGGCGCGTTGTTCACCCATGCGCCAGTTGCCCTGCCCCAGCGCCGGAACAGCCCGGCCCGACGGCAGCAGACAGGTCCGTGTCGAAAGATCCTTCATGAAAAAAACCGGATTACAGTAACAGCGAATCGACCCGGTGGGCGTGCACCATGCCCTCGGCGTCCGACCAGGCAAAAATCGTAAAGCGGCCGTCCTGCGAGGCTACCAGCGCCGTGGCGTCCCGCTGGTCGAAGACGAACTGGGCCGCCGAGAGGTGCCGCGTGCCGCCGGCCTGCGTCGGGTGGATCACCAGCGGCACGTTGCCCACGATCGGCTCCGTCACTACGATCTGCTCGACCGGCGTGCTTCTCAGCGAGCGGCCGATCTTGGCCCCGAAGCCCAGCAGTTCATACTGGTGGTTGATGAGGGTGGCTCCGTCGACGGCCGTCAGCCCGGCCACGCCCTCGACGGCCATGCTCAGCGCCCCGCGCCACTCGCTCCCGGCCTTTTCGGCGGGTTTCCGGCGGAGCAGGTCGGCCAGCAGGGAAAAGGCCGGCTCCACGGCGTAGGTCATCGGCTGGATGATCGACTCGGGCCAGGTCCGGCTTCCGGCCGGTACCACGAGCAGCAGGCCACCCCGCCCGTGCGCCCGCATGGACACCGCCAGCTGTACCATGACATTCAGCGAATTATTCCAGTAGGCCGGGGAGGTGAATCCCAGCATTGAATTCAGGAGTTCGGGACAGTCGGGCTTTTCGCCGGTGCGGTCGTCCACGACCTTGATCTGGTCCCCCTTGAGAATGGCGACGTTGACGAACTTCCCGAAACCGCCCATTCGCCGGTGTTTGATCACCAGCAGGCCGGGTTCGATCACCTCCAGCACAAAACAGTTGGTCGGGATGTCCTGGGTGGTTCCCCAGATATAATACTGGTCGTCTTCGTGCCAGACGCCGAGGTGAATGCCGGGGCGCTCCACGGCCGGCGCCAGCTTGGTCAGAATGGCCGGCGTCAGCGGCAGCCGGTAGGCGAAGGACAGCGGCTGGTGGGCGGTCTTCAGGGGCAGAAAGGCCAGCGATATTTTGGGCGAGTAGCCTTCCTCCCGGCGGAGGCTGGCCCAGAAAGCCACGTCGATGATCGTCTCGATGGCCCGCTGGTGGGGCAGCGGAGCCAGGTCCCGCTCTCCGCTCAGCAGGGCGGAAGCGTGATGATGGGCAAAGTGCCTTTCGACCGTGGCGGCCACCGAACGGGCGGCCTGATAAGACGACTCGGACAGCATACGGGTTTCCTGCATAGGGTGCGGGTTTCGGGGGAGTTATAGCGGCAACACAAAATCGGACTTTAAAATTGGTCGGCCGGGCCACTTTTTACATTCGTTTTCGCTAACCGCCTGATCCGTCGCCAAAAACAAAGCCCGACGCGGGGCCGGGCTTTGCATTATCCGTTATACTTTTCTGGGGTCCGGATGCGTATACGGTTTTCGGTAAGGCCGGGCCAGGAGGCCGTTGGCTTCGCGGTCGCCGACGATCTCGTGCTTCTGGGGGTCGTAGACGATGGGCCGGCCGGTCTGCATCGAAATGTTGGCTAGGATGCAGCTCGCCGTGGAGATGTGTCCCTCTTCGATGTCGGCCACCGGGCGGCTTTTGTTCTCGATGGCTCCCAGGAAGTCGAGCATGTGCAGGCGCGTGGCCGGAGCCGCGTTCAGCTCGATGCGTTCTTCCTTCAGGTCTTCCGGGTATTTTTCCTTTTCGTAGACGACGTCCTTATGGATCTTGGCGCCCTCGCCCATCGGCAGGAAGTCATACTGCATGGTGCTGGCCCAAAGGGTTCCTTTTTCGCCGTAAAGCGTGAACGACCAGGGGTATTCCGGGTTGTTGGGCGTGCCCCAGCTCCGGTGCTGCCAGACGCAGTTCAGGCCGTCGTATTCAAAAATGGCCGACTGCGTATCGGCGATGTTGGACTTGCCGTCTTTCTGGACGAAAATACCGCCCGTCGAGGAAATCTTCTTCGGCCAGCCGAGCTTGAGCATCCAGCGAACCGTATCGAACATATGGATGCACATATCGCCCATGATGCCGTTGCCGTATTCCATGAAGGTCCGCCACCAGCGGATGTGGGGCAGGCCGTCGTAGGGGCGCATGGGCGCGGGGCCGGTCCACATTTCATAATCCAGAAATTCCGGAACGGCCTGCACCGGCGGGTTGCCGTTGTTGCGCATGTGGAAGTAACAGCACATCTCCACGTGCGATATCTTGCCCAGCAGGCCGGCATCCACGATATTCTTCTTGGCGTCGATCAGGTGCGGGGTGCTCTTGCGCTGGGTTCCTACCTGCACGGTCTTGCCGTATTTGCGGGCGGCCGCCACCATCGCTTCGCCCTCCACCACGTCGACGCTGATCGGCTTCTGCACGTACACGTTCGCACCGGCCTTCACCGCATCGATGGTCTGCAGGGCATGCCAGTGGTCGGGCGTGCCGATCAGCACGATGTCCATCTGGTTGTCGGCCAGCATCTTGCGGTAATCGCTATACAGTTTGGGCGTCTTGCCGGACTTCTGACGCTGACTGACGAGCTTGCCGGCCGCGTCGAGCATATTCCGGTCGACGTCGCAGAGGGCCACCACCTCGACCGGCGCCACCTGGATCAGCCGGAACAGGTCGCTTTTGCCGTACCAGCCGGTACCGATCAGACCGACCTTATACGGCTGGGGCGGATTGATGATGTCCATGCCCTGCGCACCAAAAGCCGACAGGGCCAGCGAGGCCGAAGCTCCCTGCAGGAACCGACGGCGGTTGATATTAAAGTGATTCATCGAAAAGTAAGGGTTTCGGCGGCCGCAGCCGGATTAAAGGTAATTATAACTGAAAAAGCCCACCAAGTTTAGCAAATACTTCTCATACTTCGAGGAATTTTCCTACCGGAAAAACGAAGATTGCAATGCCGCCGGCCGGTGCGCTTTGTTGCAAAGCACATTTGAGTTTTCAATAAACCACCCTGAAGCCGTTCCCGCCGGGCCGTGCGCCTTCTCCGGATCAGGTCCTTCGGCGGGCGGGTGGGCCATGGCGGTCTCAGCGGGAAGCCGTTTCAGTCGGTTTCGAACAGCAGCAGGTCTTCGTTGGTGCCGGCCAGGAAAAACCGCTTCCTGAAACGCAGGCCCAGTTTTTCGAGCAACCGGATGGAGCCGGTATTGTCGGGGTCGGTAATGGCTGCGATTTTCTCCAGACCAAGTTCCGTGCGGGCGTAGGCGATGACGGCCGATGCGGCTTCGTAGCCGTACCCTTTCCCCGCATAGTCCGGCAGGAAGGCAAACCCGATGTCGGGATGGTCGAGGTAATCCCGTTTGAGCAGACCGCACAGCCCGATGGGCGTTCCGCTCTCCTTCAGCGCCACCAGGTCCAGCCCGAATCCGTGCTGCTCATAGGAATGTTGCGGGCCGTTCCGGATGTAGCCCCGGGCGTCGTCCGGATTTCGGACACCCCGGTCGCCGATGAAGCGCAGCCAGGACGGGGTGTTCAGCAGCTCGAGAATGAAGTCGGCATCGGCGTCGGTGAGCCGGCGCAGGAGCAGGCGGGGTGTTTCCATCGGTTTTCCGGGTGGCGGTAATTGTCCCGGATTCTCCCCCGGCTGTTCACCGGATTCCGCCCACTGTCCATTGCGGCTTGGGACGGTCGGGCCGGGACGTCAATTTTGAAGCAAAAATAGGGCGGTTTCGCCCACTATATCCACAACAAATACCTTAAATCATGTTTAAACTCACCTTTCTTCTGCTGGGCCTCTGCCTGATGACCACCGCGTTCCGCAGCAGCGACTGCACGCCCGCCATTACCGACGGCCGGCTCTTCGGCATTTTACCGATGGCCGACAAAAAAGTCGTCTGGTCCGAAGTGGTTGACTGCGGCAGCCTGCCGCAAGCCGAACTGTTCCGCCGGGCGCGGCTCTGGGCCGTTCGAAACCACGCCAACCCGAGCGACGTACTGCACCTGAACGACCGGGAAACCGGCGACCTGGCCGGCAAGGCGACGCTCACGGTCACCGTGCCGCGTTCGGAGGTTCAGGCCGGGGGCGTTTATTCGTTCCGGTATACGTTTGTTTTCGAATCTACGAACCGCAAATACCGGGCAACGATCAGTCATCTCGAATGGCTCGACTCCGGAGGCCGGGCGGTTCCGGTCGAAAGTTACTGCCCGAAGAATGAAAAGGACGTCCGGACGATCTACGCCGAGGCCGACCGCCAGGTCCGGGAGATGCTGGCTTCGCTGCAGGAGGATGTGAAAAATTATAAGGCCTACTGAAAACCGCTTCGGCGACCCAACGCTCATGAACCGCAATGTTGCCAATCTGGTCGGGCCGGAGCTGATCTGGCTGGTCCTGACCCTGCTGACGGCCTTTCTGGCGGCCCGGAACCAGCCCACCACCGAAGCCGGCAACGACCAGTTGCTGACGCTGGGCTGGCTCTTTCCGCTGCTCGGCGTCAGCCTTTCCTTCACCAGTCTGGCCTGGGCGCCGGGCAACTCATGGTGGTGGCTGCTGCGCATCGGGCTGGCCTGCGGCATCGGCCTCGTCTTTCTGGTCACGAAGCTCGTCGGGGGCATCGACTATCACGACAGCCGCAATTCCGGCGTCGGAACGGCCTACATCATGTACATCATTTTCGGGCTGATGGAGCTGTTTCTCGGGATTTTCGTGGCGGTGTTCTTCCTGCTCACCCGCTGGAGTTTCCTGCCGGTGGTGAAGTGGTTTGCCATCATCGTATGCGGTTTAACCGTCTTCTGGGGAATCATCTCCTGGCTGGCCTCTTTCGGGAAGCAGACGCCCTCCTGAGCCGGCGCTTATCCGGTAACGCCCGACCGGCGGTTCAGCCCGGCCCATTTCTTCAGGATGGTGTTCATATGCCGACGGCTGACGGCCAGCTGACGGCCCGTCGAAAGCTCCATCACCGGCAGGGGAAAATCCGGAAAATCGGCCGGCTGGAAGGACTGTACGTGTTCGGGGTTGACGAGGTAGGTGTCGTTGATTCGCCAGAACGTCGGCAAAAACGACTCCCAGTATTCGAGCGGGGCAGTCGTGGAAACGCACTGCACTCCCTGCGCATCACAGCAGATCACCAGGGTAGAGAACCCTTCGGTGTAGAGATAGGCAATTTCCGGCGACGGTATCAAAGTCTGACTACGAAGTTCGTTTAGGTTGAACACGAATCAATACGGCAGGTTTACAGACAGAGAAATCGGATGGTGAGTCAAATATAGAAAGTAAATGTCAGAAAATATTCCGGCCCGCCGAAAATGTTTGAATCGGTCAGGAGAAACAAAAAATTTCTTTAACCGCCTGATCCTGCAGGGTTAAAAGGATAACCCGGTATTTTACCCCGTTTTCGTTGCCGGCATTATTCAGTCGCTGTTCCCGGGGTTCGCCCCGCCGTCTCCGGCCGGTTTTTGAGACACCCAATTGCGAAATTACCCGCAAAAATCGATCCGGCCGTAAAAACAAAACCGCCCCCTGCCGGGAACGGTCTGTATCGGTCTACCTAATTATGAGAAGAATTCTTTAGTGCTTCTACTCCGGCAACCTGAAAATGGACTACGCCGTCGCAAAAAAATTATTTGATACACTGATTCGCTTCCATCTCCGCAGGGGTCGGCGTCGGGGAATCCACCCCTCCGGCCGGAAGATCGACCCCGGCCGTCCAGGCGATGGCGTTCAGCACCAGCTTCCGGTAGTTGTCGTCGGCCCAGACGCGGTGATAGTGCCCTCCGGTTATGCCGAATCCGCGGCCGCCGTCGGGCCGCTCGCGGCACCAGGCCAGATGCTGCGGCTTTCCGATTTCGGCCCGCACGTGCGGATTGCTGCTGTGCGACCCTTCGGGCCGGTTCAGCGTGGACGCCGGCGGAACGGTGGTGAGAATGGGCGTAACGCCTTCCATGCCCTCCCGAAACCGCATGTGGTAGTACCATTCGTCCTTGCTCGTGAACGGTTTAACCCCCCGGGTGACGGGATGCTGCGGCAGGGAAGTAAACTCGGCCGTCCAGACCGGATTCACTGACCAGAACGGCTCGAAATAGCCGCCGATCCAGTTCAGATAGTGATCGCCGGGGCGGCCTTTGGGCACTTCGACGGCAAAATGGATGCAGGTGAGCCCCACGCCTTTCTTCATCAGGGCGTCGATCTGGTCGAGGTGCCGATTGGTGACGTTGCCCTCTCCCCCATCACCGTAGACCACGATGGCGGCCGCATTCCGGAAAGCCGACTCCTTCGGCCAGCCGTCGGAGTAGACCTCAGCTTCGACGGAAGGGAGCGCTTCGTTGAGACGCTTCGCCAGCAGAAGGCACCCGGCCTTGTGTTCATGTTCTCCGTGCGGGTGGCTGCACCCGCCGGCAATGAACACGATCCGCTTTTTCCCGGACTGCCCGGCGGTTTCCGTGGAATCGGTCCGGCAGTTCATGGCGGGAGAAAAAGCCAGTAGTAACGAAAGCAGCCATCCGGAGAGCAGCGTACGCATGGGAGTTCAGGTTTATAAAGTTTCAGAGAAAGTAACCGCTGAGAGGACCATTGGTTTTCCATCCGGCCAGGTCCGGTATGATCCCGGGAAGATCCACCCCCGGTCTACCGAAAAACCACCGGTCAAAATACGGGCAAAATCACCTGGTACAATGCCGGAAAAAAGGCGATTTTAGCAGTCATATCGAAAAACCACTCCCTCCCAAAAGCGATGAGCAAGAAAACGAAAATCCAACTGGAACTGGACCCGCTCGAAATGCATCAGCTCCTGGCGCTTCTGAATGAAACCCGGCCGCGAAAACAGGCGCTCCGCGGGCTGGCGACCCCGCTACGGGACAACCTGCTGAACCAGTTAAATGCAGAGAACGTAGCGGTTTCGGTGGACGAAGCGGTGCGGGGAGAAATCGCCCGGCTGGCCGGACTCCCCGCCGATCAGGTGTTCAACGACGATAAGCTGTCCACGTTAGGCTTCAGCACCTCCCTGATCAAACAGCGGCTGGCGGCCGCGCTGACCGGTGTAGCCCAAAACTTCAAACCCGGTGCTCAGGTGACCTTTGCCGAGGTCGATGGCTGTGATACGGTAGAAGACTGCATCGATCTGGTTAAGAACAAAATCTAACCCCCATTCCGTCCCTCAACGATGGTTTACCAAACGTTCCGCCCTTTTCTTTTCCTGCTTTTCGTCCTGTCGGCGGCCCATGCCCAGACGGATTCAGCCGCCATCACCCGGTCGGTCCGGCCGCCCCAACGATGGAGCCTCAAAATCAGGCAATCCTTCCAGAGCGAAGATACCAGGCCCGAACCGGCCATTCTGACGGCTACGTTTCCCAAAACCGGTGCTTCCTCCATCCTGATCGACGCTGCGGCCGGCCTGACGGGAGAAGTCAACCAGACTTTCTTCATCCAGGGTGAAGTGGAATATCACCGGAATACCCTGATCGAAAAAGAGCAGAATAATTTTCAGGTCGGTATCGGGGCCCGTCAGTTTATCGGGGTGGTCAACGATGCCCGGTCCGAACGGTCCTGGGTGCTGAACAGCAATGTCAAATATAACCGGATCAATGAAAAAACAGCGACCGAAGGATTGCTGGCGACTCTGGATCTTACCCGGTTTCTGAGGCAGCCGGTCAATGCGGGAGACTTCTGTCGGAGTTCCTTTGCACTGAACGCGCCGATTCGCTGTGTCTTCGGCAGCCGGCAGTTCAATGCCTTCCTCAGCCCCAATGTCGGCCTGGAATATGAAAACCGCTGGAAGGCGGAAAGCGACTCGGCTAAAGGAAATATTCTGCGTGGTGTTTTGAAAGCCTATCTTTCGGTGTCACCGATGACTACCGACAAAAGAGGCCGGTTTCTAATCCGGGTATTCGACCTCTACGTCGACTACACGGCCCGTTATACCTTTTTGGGCACGCTGAACGAAGCCGCCGGCTGGCGGCCCCTTCTGGATGCAGGGATCAATTTCCCCATCTACGGTGCCGGTACCGAGTTTAACAGGCTGAGCATCGGCTTCAGTTATCGATATGGAGAAAACCCCGCTCAGGGGCTGGCCCGGCAGGAATTCTGGTTATTGGCCTTTAAAGTCAAGATTTGACCCGAAGCAGTAATAGCAAAAAAGGGCCGTTTGGCCCTTTTTTGCTCCGATGATTTCAGCTCCACTCGCGGTCGGCCGAGTCGCGC
>NZ_QTJY01000008.1 GCF_003703975.1 Larkinella soli
ACTCCTTTTTGCTGCTGCAGGGCCTCGAAACTCTCTCGCTGCGCATGGACCGCATCATCCGGAACACCGAGGCTCTGGCCCAATGGCTGGAGCAGCATGAACAGGTAGAACGGGTCAGTTACCCGGGTCTGGAAAGCAACCGCTACAATGCCCTGGCGAAAAAGTACATGAAGCGCGGGGCCGGCGGGGTGCTGATGTTCAAGCTGAAAGCCGGCAAGGAAGCCGCCGATAAATTCGTCGACAGTCTGAAGCTGGTCAGTCACCTGGCCAACGTAGGCGACTCCAAGACGCTGATCATCCACCCGGCTTCGACCACCCACCAGCAGCTCAGCGAACACGAACAGGCCATGGCCGGCGTTGAGGCCGGGATGCTGCGCGTGTCGGTTGGAATCGAACATATCGACGATATCAAGGCTGACTTCGTGCAGGCCTTTGCCGTCATCGGTGAGCCGGTAACGGCCTAATAACCACAATCGGCGGCCCCGGCAGGCGGTCTGCAAAACCGGCGGAGCACTGCCAGCCGGGGCCACCGACTCAAACCCATTTTTCGTTTGGAAACCAGGTTTTTTGATTACAAATACACTTTTCCGCTGGAATCCGGGTCTTCCTTATCGGGCTTCCGGTTATGTTATACCACGCGCGGAGTGCTGAACAGCGATCAGTCGAACGTGGTCTGGGTCTGCCATGCCCTCACCGGAAGCGCCGATCCGGGCGACTGGTGGGACGGCATGGTCGGGCCGGGCAAGTACTACGATCCCGAGCATTACTTTATCGTCTGCGCCAACGTACTGGGTTCCTGTTACGGTACGACCGGCCCGCTGTCGGTGAATCCGAAAACCGGCCGGCCCTACTATCATACTTTTCCGCAGGTAACCATCCGGGATATGGTCGGGGCGATGGATCTGCTGCGGCAGGAACTGGGCATCGAACAGATTCACACCTGCATCGGAGGTTCGCTGGGTGGTCAGCAGGCACTGGAATGGGGCATTCAGCAGCCGGGCATCATCCGCAACCTGATCCTGATTGCCGCCAACGCCGTCATGTCGCCCTGGGGAATTGCGTTCAACGAGGCCCAGCGCATGGCAATTCAGGCCGACGCTTCCTGGACCGAAAGCCGCGACGATGCGGGCAGCGCGGGGATGAAGGCGGCCCGGGCGGTGGCCCTCCTCTCCTACCGGAACTACGACACCTACGGTTTTACGCAGGCGCTCGATCATAATGAACAGCTCGATGATTACAAGGCCTCCAGTTACCAGCAATACCAGGGCGAAAAGCTGGTTAAACGATTCAATGCCTTTACGTACTGGATTCTGTCGAAAGTAATGGATTCGCACAACGTGGGCCGGAACCGCGGCAGCATCATCCGGGCCCTGGAGCAGATCAAAGCCCGGACCCTGGCGGTCGGTATCCGGTCCGACATTCTGTTCCCGCCTTCCGAGCAGCAGTTTCTGGCCCGGCACATTCCCGACGCCCGGTACGAGGAGATCGATTCCCTGTACGGACATGACGGATTTCTGATCGAGACGAAACCGCTGACACAGATCATTCGGCGGTGGATGGAAGAACGGGCGCCCATGCTGACGGCCCGGGCGGAATGAAAGGCGCCGTCTTCCAAAATGGATGGGATCCGTCTTACAAAAAACGAATGTGAGAGATAATCTCACATTTTTTATTTTGCGTATTCGAATAAGATAAGATATTTGTTAATAAATTTTGGCAATTTGTTTCCATTTTTTAAAAAACAGTAATAAAATAGCGTCATTAATAAAATTTTTTAAAATTTCATCGCCCACCTGGTTCTCCTAAGCCTCAAAATTACAGGTAATTTATGGAAGAAAATTACACTTTGTCCATTGTCGATACCAAGAAAAGCCGGTTGAAACGGGGCATTCTGAAGGAAATGTATCGGCATGGGTCCCGTACCCTTGCGCAATTAGCCAAAGTACTCCACACGAGCGTGCCGTCGATTACGATGCTGATCGACGAACTGGCTACGGAGCAGTGGGTTCAGGAAATCGGAACCGGAACCGCTCAATACGGCCGTAAACCTACCCTTTTCGGCCTGCAGGCCGGTCACCAGACCGTAGTGGTCATCGACATCAGTATCCACGATACCAAGCTGGTGGTTTTCGACCTGACCAACACGGTCCTGTATCGCCTGAACGTCAACCTGCGTTTAGAGGATTCCGTTGCTTTTCTCGAAGCCCTGAAAGGTCCGCTCGAAAATCTGGCCCAGATCATTAAAGAAAACCAGTGGACGGTTATCGGCGTCGGCTGTGCGCTGCCCGGGCTGGTCGACCCGCATACCGGAACGAACTATACGTATAAGAAACTGAATCGCCCCGGCGAATCCCTGCCTCAGATTCTGGCGGCCCACTTCGACGCGGCCGTGTACCTCATCAACGACACGAAAGCCACCATTCTGGGCGAACACCGGTTCGGGCTGGCTCAGGGAAAAAACAACGTTCTCTCAATCAACATCGACTGGGGGGTCGGGTTGGGCGTCATCAACAACGGCGAGATTCTTCAGGGAGCCGCCGGATTTGCGGGCGAGTTGGGTCACATTCAGCTCCAGGCCGACGGCGAACTCTGCTCCTGTGGGAAAGTCGGCTGTCTGGACACGCTTACATCCGCGTCTTCCCTGATCCGGCGGGTGAAGGCCGGCCTGCGGGAAGGCCGCGTCTCCAAACTGGCCGAAACGGATTTTGAATCCATCGATGTGGAGCTGGTGATCGACACGGCCAAAGCCGGCGACGAACTGTCCATCGACCTGCTGAGCGAACTCGGCAGCGAACTCGGCAAGGGGCTTTCCATTGCCGTCCACCTCTTCAATCCTGAACTGATCATCATCAACGGGGTGGTGGCCAAGGCGGAAAAGCTCATTACCCGCCCCATCGAACAGGCCATCGATAAATACTGTCTGGCCGATTTCCGCAACCGTCTGAACATCGAAATCTCCCGACTGGGCGAAATGGCGAAACTCTACGGCACGCAGGCCTATGTCATCCAGTGCCTGCTGGAACACGAAGAAATCCCTTAATCAAACCCGTTTACTCTTCTGAATGAAAAAGCTGATTCTTTGCTTAGTATTGCTGGCTCAGGCGGTCTGGGCTCAGTCGCCTAAATATGCTCTTGTCCCGCAGCCGGTTCGCCTTGAAGAACGGAGCGGAAATTTCAAACTGTCCAATAACCTGACGATCTCGGTGGACGGCGGCAATGCCGAAGTCCGGAAGATTGCCGACCAGCTGGCGGCCCGCATCGGGAAAGCTACCGGTTTTTCGGTGAGCGTTAAAAACGGCAAAAGCGGCAGCATCCATTTCACGACCGCCAAAAATCCGAAACTGGGCGCGGAAGGCTATTTTCTGACGATTGCTCCCCGCAAAATTACCGTTACGGCCGAGCAGCCCAAAGGGTTCTTCTACGGCGTACAGTCGCTGCTCCAGCTGATGCCTCCCCAGATTTTCGGTGATGCGGTAGCGCAGGGGGTCGACTGGTCGGTGCCGGCCTGCCAGATCGAGGATCAGCCCCGGTTTGCCTACCGGGGAGTGATGCTGGACGTCGGTCGGCATTTTTTTCCGGTTGAATTCATCAAGAAGTACATCGATCTGGCGGCCCTTCATAAAATGAACACCCTGCACTGGCACCTGACCGAAGACCAGGGCTGGCGCATCGAGATCAAAAAATACCCCAAACTGACGCAGATCGGGTCCGTGCGCAAGCAATCGATGGTGGGGCAATACAAAGACAACAAGTTCGACGGAAAGCCGTACGGCGGTTTTTACACCCAGGACGAGGTGCGGGAAGTGGTTCGGTACGCGCAGGAAAAATACGTGACCGTCGTACCGGAAATCGAGATGCCGGGGCACTCGATGGGTGTGCTTTCCGCCTATCCCGAATTCGGCAGCAACCCGGATAAGATCGTGGAGGTTGCCACCAAATGGGGGGTTCACGAGGATGTGCTGTTTCCGCGGGAGGAAACGTTCCGGTTTCTGCAGGACGTCCTGACGGAGGTGATCGACCTCTTTCCGAGCCAGTACATTCACATCGGCGGGGACGAATGCCCCAAAAAGCAGTGGAAGGAAAGCCGGTTCTGCCAGGACCTGATCAAAAAGGAGGGTCTGAAAGACGAGCACGAACTGCAAAGCTACTTTATCCGGCGCATCGATCAGTTCATTACCTCCAAAGGCCGGAAAATGATCGGCTGGGACGAAATTCTGGAAGGCGGACTTTCTCCCAATGCGACGGTGATGAGCTGGCGGGGCACGGAAGGCGGAATTGCAGCCGCCAAACAGGGCCACGACGCCATCATGACCCCGACGGGTTTCTGCTACCTTGACTATTATCAGGCCGATCCCAAGACCCAGCCGGTCGCCATCGGGGGCTTCCTGCCGCTGGAAAAAACCTACAGCTACGAACCGATTCCGGATACGCTTTCAGCCGAGGTGACCAAACACATTATCGGCGTGCAGGGCAACGTCTGGACGGAATACATGAAAACGCCCGAGTATGTCGAATACATGGCCTTCCCGCGGATCATTGCGCTGGCCGAAACCGGCTGGACGCCCAAAAGCCGGAAAAACATCGACGATTTCAGGCAGCGGCTGGAAGTCCACAAAAAACGCTTGGACGCGTTGAACGTCAACTATTTCGGCGCACCGATCAACTCCAGGTTCACGTATCAGTGGCCCTCCGGGACGGCGGCAAAATAATACCGTTCACTTCAAAGCGGCCCGGCTTTGAAAAGCCGGGCCGCTTTGTTTTTACCACGGTACCTCCCGCTTATCTTTCCAGAATTTGCCGGTTTCCTGCAAAGGAGCCTCCGTTGCCAGCCAGATGACGGTTTCGGCCCCTTTTTCGACCGGGCGGTTGGCACTCGGCCCGCCCATCTCGGTCTGTACCCAACCCGGATTTACACAGTTGACGGCAATGTTCTTCCCGATCAGGGCGGCCGAAAACTGGCGTGTTACCGCATTGACCCCGGTTTTGGAGATACTGTAGGCCGGATAACCGTCCTGCATATGCGTCAGGGAACCCAGGTCACTGGTCATATTGATGATCCGGGCGCCCTCCGGGCTTTTGGTCAAAAACTGAAGGAAGTCCTGAATCACCAGAATCGGCCCGACCACATTGGTTTTAAACGTCCGGTCAAGAGACTCGATGTTGAGCTGGGTGATGGAAAGGTGACGGTCGGCCTCTTCCAGCACGGCCGCGTTATTGATCAGAACGTCGAGGTGGTCCGCTTTCTGCGAGAAGGTTCCACAGGCATTTTTTACACTGACCGGGTCCGTAACGTCCATATGGAGGAAGATGGCTTCATGTCCCTGCTCGCAGATTTCCCGGACGGCTTCAAGCCCTTTGTGGAGGTCCCGGGCGGCCATGAAGACGGCGTACCCTTTCCGGCACAGTTCCAGCGAGATCTCCTTCCCGATTCCCCGATTGGCCCCGGTTACCAGAGCAACCTTTTCGTGATTGGTAATCATAAAAAAATGATTGAATGAAAGAAGCGTAAAACTGTCGACCAGTTTACTTCTCAATCACTCAACCATTGCAATTGTTTAAAAAGCTACCTCACAACCGCCGGAACCTGCGTGTCGTGATTGTGCAATCAATAGGCATTTACCGAACGCGACCGTCAGGCGGCATCTTTGCCCAGGGCCTTAACGGCTCCGTACAGCAAGTCGGTCATTTTGCGGGAATTCTCGTCACCCAGAATATCGGCGTACCGATGGAAGACGCTGTCCCAGGCTTTTTTAATATCCGGCAACATCGTGATGCCCTTTTCAGTAGCATACACCAGAGTGTGTTTTCCTTCCATCTTCCGCTCAACCAATTTCTTCAACTCCAGTTTTTCGATGAGCCGGGTGATCGTCGAAGGCGTGAGGTGCAGTTCGCCACTCAGTTCCTTCGGTTGAATGCCCGGGTTCTCAATGGCTTCCTTCAGAACAAAAGCGTGGGAAGCCGTCAAGCCCAGCCGACCAAATTCCTCATCGGAAATGTTGGTCATCACCCGTGCCAGTGCATTTGCCGTAAAGTTCAGGCAAGAACTGTACTTTGAAACCCGTTTTTTTTCTGCGATCATGATTGTTAGGGTTATTAAGAAACCGTTATTGTTACCGTTTCACAAATATAAAAAACTATAATTAGTTTGTCAAAGCAATCGTCCACGAACTTGCAAACATTTATAAAAATTTTTTAAAACTCCTTCGTGAGCCGCGTTAGCGAGGGCTAAAATAAAAAAACAAGCGATTTGAATCGCTTGTATAAACATTAATTTTTTGTAGAAAAGTAGCTGGAGGGTGAAAATTACCGCAAAGGAAGATGGACTTCGGCCATCATACAACGGGCTGATCCTCCGCCGTTTCCTTCAATGGCGGATAAATTGAAATGCATGAGGGCCGCAAAGTCATCGAGCTGGTCGCGCTGGCGTTCGGTGAGCGACTCGAAGGCCCGGGTCGACATGACGAGGATCTTCCGGCCTTTGGCACCCACGACTAACAGCATATTCCCGGCGAAGTTCGCCATCTGCTCCGGCGTGATATCGATAATATATTTACCGCTATTTTCCAGTGCCTGCCGCATCATCAGCCGCTCGTCGGGGTCGGCGATGGCGGCCAGGCAGATGACGGCGAAAACATCGCCGATACACATCACTACGTTGGTGTGGTAGACCGGCATTCCGGAGGCATCCACCGCCGAAAACGTCACCACCCGGTAGCCGGTCCGGCGGCTGAACTCCGCCAGCACCTCGGGATGCGTCCGGGGCGACAGGCAGGCGTAGGCCACCCGCTTCATCCGGTCGAGGACCATGCTGCCGGTTCCTTCGAGGTATTTCCCTTCCGCTTCGAAGTGGGTCAGGTCGAGGACTTTGGCCACGTGGAAATTTTTGCCGAGGTCTTCGATAATGTCCATCCGTCGCTCCGGCCGGCGGTTTTCGGCCTGCATCGGATAGAGCACTACCGTTCCGCTGTAGTGGAACGACACCCAGTTGTTGGGAAAGATGGAATCCGGCGTAAAAGGCTCCGGCGTGTCCTCATACACAATCACATTGACGCCCGCGGCCTGCAACTGCCGGGCCATCTCGTCAAATTCGCGGAGCGCGTCTTCCTGGGCGACATCCCGGGTCCGGGTCGCCATCTTAATGTCCTGAAAAGCGTTCGTCTCGGCGGTTTGTTCGTTGAAGGCAAACCGGACGGGCCGGATCATTAAAATCGTTGAAGTAGCCTGCGATTGCATGGATTTGGTAAAAGGTCAGTGTTCGGTTTGGGTGATGAAGGAGTAATCCGCCGAAGCGGTGGCTCCGCTTCGGCGGCAAATTACCACAATATCTTTAAAAATCGTCCCGCAGGAGGGGCAAACTCATACAGTGGGAACCACCCCGGGCGCGCGATAGTTCGGCGGAGGGCAGCATGATGAACGTATTTTCAAGAGTTTCGGGAGAGGCTTCCCCGCTCTCGAACCGGTGCAGCAGTTCCTCCGCCCGAACGCCCTCGAAACCGGCCCTCCGGAAGGCTTCCAGGGTCTTGTCGTTCCGGTCGTAGCCGATCACCACCCCGTCTTTCAGGGCCAGCAGATTACAGGAATCGGTCCATTGCTCGCGGGCGCCGAACGGAAACTCGTTGTTGCCGGAATAGATGAACTTCACCGGTTCGGTGCAGCCCAGATCGTTGCGGCTGATGTCGGTGAGCAGGTCTTCGAGGTTCTCGATCTCGATGGGTTTATGTTCCAGTCCCTTGAAAAACTGCATAATGCGCAGGTCTTCCGAAACGTCCCTTGGGGCGAAGAAATGGAGCACATCCCGCCGTTTGGCCTCGTCTCCCAACCGGCCGAGGGACCCCAGCAGCACCCAGACATTCTTTTTCACCTGGGTGAAAATGGTATCGATGTGCATATAATCCCGCTTTTTCGGAATTTTGATGATCGTCACCGTCTCCACCACATTTTTCTCAAACAGAATCCGCATCACCTGCTGGGCCGCATAGAGCGTGGTCCGTTCGCTGCAGCCGATCAGGAGATGCCGCCGGGAGACCATCATCACGTCCCCCCCTTCGAGGGTCGAGCGGGTATAGTCACGGCTGACGTCGCCGTCGGGAAGCAGAAAATGGTGTTCGTTGTCGGGGATCTCGATGATCCGGTCCCGGTATCCGGCAAACAGGGGGTGGTTGAAAAAGATATACTGGGCCAGCAGAGCCTCCCGGGTGCGGGCGGGCTTGGCGGGTTTGTTCAGCAGGATATGGTCATTGATGACGATGCCGATGTCCCGCGTGAAGATGAAGTTCGGCAGCGGGGCGAACAGCATCCGGCGGTCGGGCAGCGAGCCGGAGATCAGGATCTTCGACAGCTCCACGGGATCATACGAATACAGATGATTCTGGGCATTGAAGTTACACCGCTCGACGGCGCAGATGCCCGAAATCAGCTTCGTCCGGATGACTTCATCTTCCAGAATTTCGGCCAGCAGCCGCTGAATGTCGATGACCGCATCGGAATGGAAATAATCCGGATGGTCCGGTTTGAAAAACCCCCGTTCGGCATCGGCGTCGATTTCGGCCAGCCGGCCCCGGATCTTATCGGGATCGAGAAAGTAAAGTAATATTTTAAGGTAATAGTCGTACTCATCCTTCCGCATCGTCTCCAGATGAACGATGTCCTCGAAGAGCCAGTCCTGGGCTTTGGAAGGCACCACTTTTCCCAGACCCCGGTCGGGGCTGTGGACCAGCAGACGCCGGAGGGTGCCTATTTCTGACGCTACATTAATTTCCTGCGTGGCTACGGAATCTTTACTTGTGTGCATAAAAACAACCGGGTGTTTGATTGCAAGGTACGGCTTTGGGGAGTCAAATAAAAACGGGCCGGACCCGCCCGCAGGCCGCCCGGAAGCCGGTCCGAAAACTTATGGAAACGCGATGAACGTCAACTTTTAAGGAGTCAAAATTGTTACCTTCCGGTGTAGCTATCGCTTCATGCATTAACTTTGCAAATTGAATCAGTAGAAATCAACCTTCCATCATGCTAACTATTAGCAATTTACAAGCTTCGATTGGCGAAAAAGAAATATTGAAAGGGATAAACCTGACGGTCAACGCCGGAGAGGTGCATGCCATCATGGGGCCAAACGGCTCCGGCAAAAGCACGCTGGCGTCGGTGCTGGCCGGTCGGGAGGATTACGAGGTGACCGGCGGCACTGTGCAGTTCGACGGCAAAGACCTGCTCGACATGGCCCCGGAAGAACGGGCCGCCGAAGGCATCTTCCTGGCGTTTCAGTACCCGGTCGAAATCCCCGGGGTGAGCACGACCAACTTCCTGAAAACGGCCATGAACGAAATCCGGAAGTACCGTGGTCTGGACCCCCTCGACGCCGTCCAGTTCCTGAAGCTGATGAAGGAGAAGATGAAGCTGGTCAACATCGACCAGTCGCTGCTGAGCCGCTCGCTGAACGAAGGGTTCTCCGGTGGGGAAAAGAAGCGCAACGAGATCTTTCAGATGGCCATGCTGGAACCCCGGCTGGCAATTCTGGACGAAACCGACTCCGGCCTGGACATCGATGCCCTGCGGATCGTGGCCGAAGGCGTCAACCAGTTGCGTTCGCCCGAGCGGGCCACCATCGTGGTTACCCACTACCAGCGCCTGCTCGACTACATCGTTCCCGATTATGTCCATGTCCTCTATAAAGGCCGCATCGTCAAGTCCGGACCCAAAGAACTGGCATTCGAACTGGAAGAAAAAGGCTACGACTGGATCAAAGCGGAAGTAGAAACGGCGTAATCAGTACCCGGCCGCGGCTTTTCCCGCCCGACACCCGAAAGCCGCCGGTCGTCAACCCATTTCAAGATGACTCCTTCTAACCAACCATACAACGACCTCAAATCCAAGCTGCTGGCCGACTTCCAGGCCGCTGAGGAGCGGATGAACGGGGCCAGCAAATCGGCCCTGCACCAGCTCCGGCGCGATGCCCTCAGCCAGTTCGACCGCCTGGGCTTCCCGACGATCAAGAACGAAGAATGGAAGTATACCAACGTCGGCAGCCTGATCAAGGAAGTTTTTGAATTCAACGCCCCGGCCCAGGTAACGGCCGAGGATCTGGCATCCCTGGAAACCGCCCGGCTGGAGGGCAACGTGCTGTATTTCGTCAACGGCCGGTATCAGCCCCAGCTGTCGCAGATCGTCAGCCCGGCCGAGCAGATGACCATCTCGACCTTCTCGGAAGCCGTTCAGAACCGGCCCGAGGTGATCGGCCAGTATTTTGCCCAGTATGCCGACTACCACGAAAACGCCTTTACGGCCCTGAATACCGCCTTCGCCGACGAGGGGGTGGTGATACACGTACCGGCCCGTAAAACCGTCGAAGCGCCGACTATCCTGCGCTTCATCTCCGACGGCCGCCAGATGAATGTGGCTTCGCAGCCGCGCAATCTGTTTATCGTCGAGGCCAATGCCGACATCAAGGTAGCCGAATCATTCCGGACGCTGGGCGATCAGGCCAGCTTCACCAATGTGGTTACCGAAATCGTGGTCTGCGAGGACGCCCGGATGGAGTACTACAAAATCCAGAACGAGTCCGACATGGCCTACCACATCGGCACCACGCAGGTGTACCAGAAAGACCGCAGTCATTTCTACTCGGCCACCGTCACGCTCGACGGCGGTTTCATCCGAAACAACCTGAACATCGCCCTCGACGGCCAGCACTGCGAATCGCACATGTACGGGCTGTATTTTCCGAACGGTCGTCAGCACATCGACAACCACACCCTGGTGGATCACCGGAAACCGAATGCCTACAGCAACGAACTGTATAAGGGTATTCTGGAAGACCGGGCGACGGGCGTCTTCAACGGAAAAATCTTCGTGCGCCAGGAAGCCCAGAAAACCAACGCCTACCAGTCGTGCAAGAATGTGGTGCTTTCCAACGACGCGACGATGAACACCAAGCCGCAGCTCGAAATCTTCGCCGACGACGTGAAGTGTTCGCACGGCACCACGACCGGCAAGCTGAACGAGGAAGCGGTGTTCTACCTCCGCTCGCGCGGGATTCCGAAAGACGAAGCCCAGATGCTGCTCATGTACGCCTTCGCCGAGGACGTCATCCGGCAGATCAAGATCGATGCGCTTCGGGAACAGATCGAGCGCCGGATTCAGGCAAAACTGGCCAGATAAGCGGAATTTACCGCACCATTTCCCGTTCGGGCTTGTTATCCTTTCGAAGCACTACTTAACTTTTTATGCAGGCTGCGACACACGAAACTCTTGATATTGAAGCCATTCGACGTGATTTTCCGATTCTCGACCAGAATGTGAACGGAAAACCGCTCGTCTATTTCGACAACGCGGCTACCACCCAGAAACCGCTGCCGGTTCTGAACGCCCTGACCCGGTATTACGAAGGCTACAACGCCAATATTCACCGCGGGATTCATCATCTGGCGGAGAAAGCCACCTCGGCGTTCGAAACCTCCCGCCGGACCATCCAGCAGTTTCTGAATGCCGGGGAAGTCGAGGAGATCATCTTTACCTACGGCACTACCGACGGCATCAATCTGGTGGCCCAGACGTACGGCCGGCGGTTTCTGAAGGAGGGGGATGAAATTATCATCTCGACGATGGAACACCACTCCAACATCGTCCCCTGGCAGATGCTCTGTGAAGAAAAGGGATGCGTGCTGAAGGTGATTCCCGTCAACGACGCCGGAGAACTGATCCTGGAGGAATACGAAAAACTGCTCAGCGAACGGACCAAATTTGTTTCGGTGGTTCACGTTTCCAATGCCCTCGGGACGATCAATCCGGTGCAAACCATCATCGAAAAAGCCCATGCCGTCGGCGCGAAAGTGCTGATCGACGGCGCCCAGGCCAGTTCTCACATCGACATCGACGTTCAGGCGCTGGACGTGGACTTCTACGTCTTTTCGGCTCACAAGCTCTACGGCCCGACCGGTATGGGCGTTCTGTACGGCAAACGGGCGCTCCTGGAAGCCATGCCGCCCTACCGCGGAGGGGGCGAGATGATCAAGGAAGTAACCTTTGAGAAAACCATCTACAACGACATTCCGTACAAATTCGAAGCCGGAACGCCCAACATCGCCGACGTCATTGCGGTGCAGAGCGCACTGGAATATATGGAGACGCTGGGCAAGAACAATATTGCCGCCTACGAACACGGCCTGCTCGAATACGCGACGGACGCCCTGAGCAGCATCGAAGGGCTGCGGCTCGTCGGCACGGCGAAGGAAAAAATCAGCGTGCTGTCGTTCGTCATCGACGGGATTCACCACCAGGATACCGGCGTGATTCTCGACCAGCAGGGCATTGCCGTCCGGACCGGACACCACTGCGCCCAGCCGCTGATGCGCCGGTTCGGGATTACGGGAACCAGCCGGGCCTCCTTTGCGGTTTACAACACCAGAGAAGAAATCGATCGTCTGGTGGAGGGCCTGCACCGGGTTCGGAAAATGATGCTGTAAGCGCATTTCCGGCAAACCATCCGGACAGGGTCCGGTTTTCTGAAAAAGTACATTTTACGTCTCCGACGGATGACCATCAACGAGAAACAGGACGAGATTATCGATGAGTTTGATCTCTTTGACGATCAGCTCGATAAGACTCAGTATATTATCGACCTCGGAAAGAAGCTGCCGCCGATGCCGGGGCAGTACCAGACCGACGACAACCTCATCCGGGGCTGCCAGTCGAAGGTGTGGCTTCATTCCGAAAGCCGGGGCGAACGCGTGCATTTCGAAGCCGACAGTGAACCGACCGCCCAGATCAGCAAAGGGCTTGTCAGCCTCCTGATCCGGATACTTTCGGATGAAAAGGCCGAGGACGTCGCCAGCGCAGACCTCTATTTTATCGACCGCATCGGCCTCGGCAATCTGGTCACCTCCCGGCGGGCCGGGGGGCTGGCTTCGATGATCCAGCAGATGAAACAGTTTGCCACGGCCCGGATCAACCAGAAATCAAACGTCGAACAAGCGTCATGAGTGAAGCCGAACTGAAAGAAAAGGTCGTCGAGGCCCTGAAGAGCGTCTATGATCCGGAAATACCGGTCGACGTCTATGAACTGGGTCTGATCTACGACATCAAGATATTTCCCGTCAACAACGTCTATATTCTGATGACGCTGACCTCTCCCTCCTGCCCTTCGGCCGGAACCATTCCGGGTGAGATCGAAGCGAAAGTGCGGGAGATTGAGGGCGTCAACGACGTCAGCGTCGAACTGACTTTCGATCCGCCGTATACGACGGAGATGATGTCGGAAGTAGCCAAACTTGAATTAGGATTTATGTAACCGGCCGCCGGGCAACCGGTGGCGTATTGTCAACTCAAAAAATAAAACCGAGATATGTATCCTCCACATTTGGTGGCGCCGATGAAGGAAGACCTGACCGGCGTCGGGTTTCAGCAACTGACCACGGCCGAAGAAGTTGATCAGGCTATGAACAATGCCGAAGGCACGATGCTGGTCGTCGTGAATTCGGTCTGTGGCTGCGCGGCCGGTGCGGCCCGTCCGGGTATCAAGGCGGCTCTGAATGCCAGCGAAATCAAGCCGGACAAACTGGTGACCGTTTTCGCCGGTGTCGATTATGAAGCGACGGCCCGGATGCGGGATTACCTGCTTCCCTATCCGCCCTCGTCTCCGTCCATCGGTATTTTCAAGGACGGCGAACTGGTGCATTTTATCGAGCGCCACCACATCGAAGGCCGCTCGGCCCAGATGATCGCCCAGCACCTGGAAATGGCATTTGAAGAATTTTGTGAGAAGGCCTGAGTAAGCCTGACCGAAAAACGAGCCGGAAATGATCTCATTTCCGGCTTTTTTTATGCCTAAAGGAAAATTTTACCGTTCACTCAACTGTCCGATGCATTGAATAGAAAAATATAGTTTTTTTGCTTTATGGAAAAACTATACCTCCTGACTCTACTTTCCATTTTCGTCTTTCTCCCCTCCCGTGCCCAGACTCCCCTTCCCCACCACGCCTATGCTTATGGCGAAGCCGGTTTTCTGGCAACCCCGGACGAGCGAACGCCCTTCTGGCTGCGAGCCAACCAGTACGGCACCATCCCGCTATCGGGGCCGGCCGGGCTGCTGCGGGCCGGTATCCGGGGCAGCCTCCTGCTGACCGATACCACCTCCGTCCGGTCGTTTATCCGCCCGGGCCGGGAGTGGACCCTCCACTACGCGGCCGAAGCCGTCGCAGCCTCTCAGAAAAACCAGACCCTACTTCTGCCCGAGGCCTACGTGCAGCTCACCCACCGACGCATCGAGATCACCGCCGGTCGACGGCGCGAAATCATCGGCGTCATGGATTCGACTCTCTCCGTCGGTTCCCATAGCTGGTCGGGCAATGCGCTCCCGATTCCGAAAGTTCAGATCGGGACCCGGGGATTTATCCCGGTCGGCCGGCGGGGCCGGCTGGCCGTCAACGCCTTCATGGCGCACGGCTGGTTCGGCAATACGTGGTATGTGAAACAATCCTATCTGCATCAGAAATCGGTCATCTGGCGCATTGGACGGCCCACGGCCTTCTTCCGGTTTTATTTCGGCATGAACCACAGCGTCCAGTGGGCCGGGCGTACCGATTACCTCAATACCGGAAGCGGGATCGTCGTGAACGGCTATATGCCCAACCGCCTGAGCGACTTTCCCAACATTCTGTTCGGTATCCGGTTCAACGGCCGCAACAACCCCCGAATCACCCAGTTCGACTGGGAAAACATGTACGGCAATACGGTCGGCAGCTTCGATTTTGCGGGAGAACTTCGATTTAAAGCGGTCAATATCCTGGCCTATCACCAGCACGCCGTGGAAGACGGCGGCACCTTCCTGATGCAGAACTTCCCCGACGGCCTGACCGGCATCCGGCTGCGGTCGAACCGGCCCGCCCGGTCTTTCTTCCACCTGAACGGTCTGGCCCTTGAATTTTACTCGACGATGTACCAGAGCGGCCCTCCCTCGAAAAAAATTCAGGGAAGAGGCTGGGGTGGTGACAACTATTTCAACCATGCCCAGTATCAGGAAGGCTGGATTTACCGGAGCCGGGTGATCGGGTCGCCGTTTCTGTCCCGGCAGGTCGATGTGTCACCGGAAAACCGGATCGGATACATCATCAACAACAACCGGGTTCAGGCGGGCCATCTGGGCATGCAGGCAACAATTGCCCGAAAATATGACCTGCTGGCCAAAGTCTCCTACAGTGAAAACCGGGGCACCTACAATTTTCCGTTCCCCCGAAACCTGAAGCAGTGGTCGACGGTCGTACAGATCGGCGCTCCGCTCCCGGTGCTGGGCGGCTGCTTCCTCACGGCAGCCGTGGCGGTGGATGCCGGCCGGCTGCTGACACCGGCCGCGGGCGGTTACCTCGCCTTACGAAAAACCGTCTGGAAGACCGCCGGAACCCGGGAAAGCCGCAAACCGGCCGGCCGGCTGTAACGAGAATGTCCGGGACATCGGCCGCTCAACGGCCCGAAAACGGAAAGGGTCAGGCCTGAGCCCCTGCCTCACCCGCGTAATACTCGTAATTATTCGCACTCTGTACGGCCTGGTCCGGTTTGGTTCGGGCAAGAGTTCGCGCTCCGTCCGGATCGTCCGCCCCCTCCACATCCGACGTGCCGGCCGAAGTATGCGAGTGCTCATGCACGATGGTTCCGGCCTGCGAATCAAGGCCGGTTCTGGGAAGCTGAAAGAATGGGTTACAAATCCAGATGGTCGAGCTGCCCGGAAAAGTATGGGCGATGGTGGACGCCGGACACCGGGATCGGGTAAGGTCGTAGATAAAAGAAGTCTGCTCCATACCGGCTTTAATAAACCCAAAATTGTCCCGGACCGCCTGCAGACGCCCCGGTGAAGGCGCTCCGAACCACTCCCGGAACAGGTCGTCCCGGTCGATTCGGCTGATGGCATTCTGCACCAGAACAAACCCGGTTTGATGGGCATCGCCGACGATGTCCCGCTCTCCCGCCGATCCGCCCAAAAATCGTATTTCCACGGCCTCTTCAAACGGCGCTGCGGCTGCTTCGGCCTGCCGAACCTGCTCCCCGATGGTGAACAGGCGGTTCTGGAGGGGTAGGGCGTCTACCCTGAATTCGACCAGGGTACTGATGAGCTCGGAAAGCATACCCGGTTTTCCGGCCTCAAGCAGCTCGGCCAGTTCTTCCCGCGAACCGGCCATAAACACCGGAATGGCGCGGAGCCGGGCCGAGACGCGATACATCCCGGGATTCGTAACCGGATAGGTTTTATCCAGATTGATCACCAACCCGCCCGCCCGCCCGGCCGGAAGAAACAGGAAATCCTCCACCCGGGGCCTGCCTCGCTTTGGCAGCGGGCCGTCATACGGCACGGCCTTTCCGCCCTCGGTAACCTGAAAGCAGTCGCTCCAGAGCCCTTCTTCCTGCGTATAATCGAATGGGGTATTCCAGGTCAGAACGTAAAGATCGGTATCGCCGGGGTTGGCCAGCACAAAGGTCAGCCGAACGGGCTCGGAGGACTGGTATTTTGCGTTTCCGAATAACAGCGCTTCCAGATGGACGGTCATAAGGCTTTCAGGGTTTTCGGGTCGAAAGATTGGGGTTATTTAACCGTGATGTTGATCGGAAAGGTCGTGTTCGATTGCAATTGGATGGTTTGTTTCCCGGTGAGCCTGACCTTGAATAACGAGTCGGTCGCCAGCACGTAGTAATTGACATTGGGCCGAAGGCCCCGAACCAGGTCGCGCCCCTGCCGGTTGGTTTTGCCGCTGATGAGGCTTCCTTCGCAGGTGGTGGCGACGTTCCAGGTCTGTTTATTCGTGAAAATACAATAGGAAAAGCTGGCCTGGGGGGTACTGTCTCCATCGATGACCGACAGCACAAGATCACCGGTGGCCGGAGCAAACGACAGGAGGGCGTCCTTTTGAAGGGCCGTCTGCGTACCTTTCATTAGGTTGGCATCCTCTTTTTTTGTGTAGAGGAGCGTTTGCCCGGACGCCGTACCGGAATATTGGTAGGAAAGATAATACTTGCCCTCCGCCAGGTTATTGAAGCGATAATAGCCACTCGCATCGGATTCCTGTGAATACAGATACGGGCTTTGCCGGCTTGAATCGGTGGTCAGCCGGACCGTTACCTTAGGCTGAACAACCTTACTTCCCGTAAGGATGTCATCAATCTTGGTTACTCCAAAAATGAAGAATCCATCCTTGGCGGCCGAGTCGCGCTGTAAGGTCAGATTTTTGGTCACGCGGGATTTCCGGGTGTCTAGCTTATTTGGAATATCGACGGAATCCCGGGCAACGTATCGGACTCTTCCGAAACGGGTAGTCAGCGAATAGGTGCAGGAGAGATAATAATACCCGCTTTTTACCCCCGACTTCTTACCGGTCAGGTTGGCAAAGCGGTAGTAGCCGTCGGCATCGGTCGTATCGGTATAATCGAAGGCCTCAGGATCGCCGGGTTTGAATCGGATCCGAACGACCGCTTTGGGAAGCGGCAAGGGGGCATTGGTGAGCGTATCGGGCAGAAAAACCCGGCCTTCAATGATAGTATTACCGCCAAATCCCGGTTCGGCACTTTCTACATTACAGGCCGCCACAATCGCTGCCGTCAGCCCGACGACAAGGGCCCCGGCCACCTTTGGATTCAGAAAATGAGACATATGAAAGGGAATTTCCTATTTGAAAAGATTGATCAGTTGAATCACGACGGCCGGATCGATCGAAATGCCGGTGTACAGCGCATTTTTCAGCAGATTCCGGCTACCGGCCGGTTGTCCCCCATCGAACAGAGGCTGCTGGGCCCGCACCCAATGCAGGCCCGTTTGCAGGGAAATACCGCTCCACAGGTCCAGGCCGACGCCGGTAACGAAACTCCGGGTCGGTTTGGCCACATCGGCACCCAGTAACAGGTGAAATTTTCGATAATCGAACGCAGGGCCGAATTCCTTAAGCCGTTTGCGACTATAGACAAAATAGGGGTCGCGGAGGTAGGTAGGGAAGGGGTAAATCTTCAGCCCGACCACCGTACGAAGGCCGCCCAGACTGGCCGTATTCAGCCCGCCCTTCGCGCCGGCCGTGACGTCCGGCTCGTCATACCCGCTATAGAAGACACCGGCGGCCGGCAGAAACCGATACAGTTTATTGATCGTAAACTGGCTTTTAAAGGAAGCCCCCTTGGGTTGTTTCGGGTTGGAAATGGTGTAGGTGACCCGACGAGGGGGAAGCGTATCGAGCAGCGTCGTTTCCACCTGGGTGAAAAATACCGGGGTCGTGTCCTTTTCGGCCACCGGCAGCGGTGCGATGGGATGGAACTCGCGGCCAAAGAAATCCAGCAGCTGATCGGCGTTGTCTACATAAGCCTTTTCCGTAAGGAACCTGTCGACCGCGGCCTGGGTGGAGGTATCTGCTCCGGGAAGCGTTTTCGCATTGATAAACTGAGAAAAGTCGATTCCGCTCAGTTGGGCCAGCACCGGATTGATGACTTCGGCCAGAGGAGTAGCCTCCGTCGCGGGCTTAAAGGCAATATCGAACTTTACGGAATCCCGGGCGTTGTACACCATCAGGTTGACCTGCTGATTCTCTGTATACTCCTGCCGGATGGGAAGATTCATCGGCAGGTAGCCGCGCCGGGCATCGTGGTTCCGCATAAAACTCAGATGGTCAGCGTCAGAGACAAAGAATGTCCCCTCATACACCAGAAAATCCTTTGTCTTCAGGGCGGCATCCAATTCGGACCGGCGGGCCACCAGGGATTTCAGTCGATCCCGCTTCTGCTTCAGGCCGGCTTCTTCCTTCTGAACCGCCACCGTCAGGCGGGCCAGCTGCCCGGAAGCGGTAGACAGGGAGTCGAGCGCCTTTTGGAAGGCCGGGCCGACCACTCCCTCCTTTTCAACCTGTTTTTCGAAAGCTGCCTTTCGGGCGGTTGGACCCACCAATTGCAATCGAAGGCTTTCGACCTTCGACTCGCCGGCCGAAATCTGCCCGTTCAGGATGGGAACCTGGAACGCTTCGGCCAGTTCAAAAGGATGAAGCGTCAAACGCCCGCCCGTCCACCAGAGCCACCTCAGGGCGTAATTCTGTTTGTCGGAGAGGAACTTGACAAAAGGATCGAACCCCGCTTTTACCCCGGTGTAATGCTTCCGGAGCGGTGCGGACAGACCACCGATCAGGGTTGCAAGGTTGGTGTAATCTTGATTCGAAAGCGTCCCGCCCTTCGCTTCGAGGTCATCCAGAATCTTCTGTATATTTTTTAGCGACGGCAGGTCCGGAGGAAAAGTTTTGGGCTTGTAGTTCGCTGCGTATTCTTTCTCCCAGGCGTCAAATAGGCGACCCATCTGCCGAAGTTCGCCTTCCGTCGGAACCATTATCGCCAGTTTAAGTAAAGTATCCTGCTGCATTTTTGCCATCAGAACCGACGGATTTTCCAGGCGGAGGGCGTAATTCAGCCGGCTCGTTTCCGGTCGAATCGCAATGGCGTTTCCAAACTTCTCCTTAGCGGGAGAAGTTTGCAGAAAGAGCGGTACTCGTTCCCGAACTGCCTGGCCCGACCGGGGCAGCTGGCTCACCTCCAGCTGATAGAGTTTTTGAAGAAAATCGTTCGCTTTCCGCACGTATTGTACGTTTGGATTCGGACAAACCAACACTTCAATATCAGGATGCAATGAAATCGGCAAGACCCCTGAGACTCCTTTCAGGAAACAGCCGATATCTCTACGAACCACCGGCAGAAGGGTTGGGCTTATCCCCATTAACCGGTAGGTTTCCAGCGTTTTTTCATTTTGCAGGGAAAGGAAAGCGTCCGTCATCCGGCTGACCAGATCCCGGTAATAAACGGCTCCTTCCCCCTCGTTCAGGGAAAGGCCCACCTCCAGTTTGGAACCGGCATGAAGCACTTCGGGCGGACTCCCCGTGATCTCCCCGGCGCCGTTGAACGTAAGGGCCGGGGTCTGGCAGTAGGCAGGAAAAACTGTCAGCAGAATACCGGTCAGGAAGCCGATGGCTCGAAAATGGGTTACGTTTTGCATAATGGTGTAAGCTGAGAATCAAAGGAAGAACATATCAATGCGAGTTTCAACGGGACATTTCCCGTATTCTGGGTGGAAATGTCCCTTTTCATTCCGTCTTTTTGCCGAATGAGGCAAAATGGTTATTTTAATTATTGAATCGAAACCAACTCATGACACCCGAAACCCAACCACCCAAGTTTCCTGATTCCCCCGAACCCTTCCGGATTCAGCTGCCCGAGGCCGTCCTGAATGACTTTCGGGACCGACTGGCCCGTACGCGCTGGCCCGATACCGTGGCCGGAGCAGGCTGGGAGTACGGCACCGACCTCGACTACCTGCAACGCCTTGTCGACTTCTGGCAGCATCAGTTCGACTGGCGGAAACAGGAAGCCGAACTCAACCGCCTGACGCATTACCGGGCCACCGTCGACGGCATCGGGCTTCACTTCATCCACGAACGCGGTAAGGGCCCCGACCCGCTGCCGCTGGTTCTCTTCCACGGCTGGCCGAGTTCGTTCCTTCAGATGATAAAAATCATTCCGCTGCTGACCGATCCGCTTCGGAGGCCATGCCGACGACGCATTCGACGTGATCGTTCCTTCCCTGCCCGGTTTCGGGTTCTCCGACCGGCCTGCCGAAAAGGGCATGACGGTGTTCCGAATGGCGGACCTGTTCTACCAGCTGCTCCGAAACCGGCTCGGGTACGAGCGGTTTGCCGTCCGGGGCAGCGACATCGGGGCCGGGGTCGGTAAGGAACTGGCCCGGAGCTACCCGGAAGCGGTGATCGGGCTTCACCTCAGCGGATCGAACCCCTACATTTACCAACTGCCCGGCGACCTGAGCGAAGCCGAAGCCCGGTTTGCGGAAGATGCCCAAACCTTCATGCAGCAGGAAGGAGCTTACGCCCTGCTCCAGTCGACCAAACCCCAGACACCCGCTGTCGGGCTCAACGACTCGCCGGCGGGTCTGGCCGCCTGGATCGTGGAGAAGTTCAGGCGGTGGAGCGACTGCGGAGGGGAAGTGGAAAGCCGGTTTACGAAAGAGGAACTGCTTACGAACCTGACCCTTTACTGGGCTACCGAAACCATTCATTCCTCGATGCGGGTGTATTACGAATCGGCACACGGATGGTCGCCGAATGCAGGCCGACGCGTTGAGGTTCCGACCGGCATGGCGATGCTGCCGAAAGACATTGCCGTGGCCCCCCGCGAGTGGGAAGCGCGCGAATACAACCTGACCCACTATACCGTTCTGCCGCGGGGCGGTCATTTTGCCGAATGGGAGGAACCCGAACGGCTGGCGGAGGACATTCGCAGCTTTTTCAGAACTTTCCGGTGAAAACTGCCTACGGATGGAAATTACGAAAACGTTTTACGCCCGAAACCGCGCCGAATGGCGGCAGTGGCTTCAGGAAAATTACGATAAAGAACCGGAAATCTGGCTGGTCTATTACCTGAAAGCCTCCGGCAAACCACGCGTTGCCTATGACGACGCGGTGGAGGAAGCCCTCTGCTTCGGCTGGATCGACAGCACGGCCAAGAAACTCGACGAGGAAAGCACGGTTCAGAAATTTTCGCCCCGGAAACCGAAAAGCTTTTGGTCGGAACTGAACAAGGAACGGGCCCGGAAGCTGATCGCGAACGGCCTCATGACCGAAGCAGGTCTTCGGAAGCTGGGAAGCGTCCTCGAAGAAGGATTCGAGTTCCCGGCCGATATTCTGGAAGCCCTGAAAGCCGACCCGCAGACCTGGGAGAATTTCAGCCGGTTTCCCGAAAGCTACCGGCGCATCCGCGTCGCCTTCGTCGCCGACGCCCGGAAACGGCCCGACGTGTTCGCCCAGCGGCTGGCCTATCTCCTTAAAATGACGGCCCTGAATAAGCAGTACGGAACAAAGGTATAAGGCCGGAACATGGCAGGCATGCCGGTATTGCTTACCTTTGGGCCAGGACGGAAGGTCTTCCGGACTCAAAGAACCTTATTGAAAAATTTAAGTCTATGTCCCGTATTGCGCTGATTACCGGTGCCACCTCCGGCATCGGACACGCCATTGCCGAAGCTTTCGCGGCTCTTGAATACCCACTCATCCTCTGCGGTCGCCGGCCGGACCGGCTGGAAGAGGTCCGGCAGACGCTCGGCCGCCGGACACGGGTCCATACGCTCCAGTTCGATGTGCGCGACCGGGCTGCGGTGGAACAGGCCCTTGCCGGCCTGCCCGACGACCTGAAAGCCGTCGATATTCTGGTCAACAATGCCGGGAATGCCCACGGGCTGGCCCCCATTCAGGAAGGCGACGTGGACGACTGGGATGCCATGTTGGACGGCAACGTAAAAGGGCTTCTCTACGTCACGAAAGCGATAAGCCCGGGCATGGTGGAAAAGGGAAGCGGCCACATCGTCAACATCAGTTCGATTGCCGGGAAACAGACCTATGCCAACGGAACGGTCTACTGTGCGTCCAAAGCCGCCGTCGAAGCTCTGAGCGAAGGCATGCGGCTGGACCTGACCCCATACGGTATCAAGGTCTCCAATGTAGCCCCCGGTGCGGTGGAAACCGAATTTTCGATGGTCCGCTTCAAGGGCGACGAAAGCCGGGCCGCTAAGGTCTATGAAGGCTTTACTCCCCTAACCGCCAAAGACATTGCCGACGCGGTGGTCTACATCGTCACGGCCCCTCCGCACGTCACCATCTCCGACATCACCCTCCTCGCCGGCGCCCAGGCCTCAGCAACTTCGATAAATCGAAAATAAATGAGTGATTGAAATGTTGAATGACGGTTCGCCGATGCGATTGAATGTGCGCTGCCAGTTTTAGCACCGCGGAGCCCATTCAATCGCAACGGCGAACCGTCATTCAACAATTCATTTATTCAATCATTGAAATATCATGCACGTGGTGGTGCCGTGGGCGTAGAGTTTGCCCTGTTCGTCTTCGACGCGGGCTTCGGCGGTGGCGACGCTGCGGCCGACGTGAATCACGACGCCGGTGCAGATCAGCCGGCCGGTTTTGGCCGTAATCGGGCGTACCATGTTCACCTTTAGTTCTAGGGTCGTGTAGCCCACCCCTTCCGCCAGTTGGGTATGGATGGCGCAGCCCATGGCCGAATCGCAGAGCGTACAGACCAGCCCGCCGTGTACGACGCCGATGGGGTTATAATGGAATTCGGCGGGCGTCACCGCAAAAACTGCCTTTCCTTCTTCCATCGAAACCGGCTCAAAATCGAGGGTTCTGGCGATGGGCGGAGGAGGATTCTGCCCATCCAGGATACTCTGTAAGTACGCCATGCCCGACATCTTCTTGGCGGCCTGGGCGCCTTTCATCGGGTCTTCCCAGTTGTAGTTTCTTTCTCTTTTCTCTGCCATGCGATTGGTTGGAGTGATGAAGGGCTTAGAGGTCGGAGGATGTTTGGACTTCACCCCCATTTGCTTTCTAAACCTCATTCTTCATCTCTCCTTTTTTTAACGCCTGGGCCATCTGGCCGATATGATACGAATTGTGATGCATGATAAAAACCAGCCCCTGAAGGCGGGTGACCGAGCCGACCTGGCTGCTGACGACTTCCTGCCACTGATCGTCCGGCATTTGTCCGATGGCGGTGGTCATGGCCTCCAGTGCCTGCCGCAGCAGGGCCTGAACGGCATCCGGAGAGAGTTCTTCGCCCGGATCGGACGCCCGCAGGGTCCGGGGTTCGAACGGGATCTCGAAGCCGAAAAACGGCTTTCCGAAATCCAGTATCGATTCGGCGATGTGCAGGGCGATGAATCCGGCCGAAGCCGTCTCCGGCCGGAGCCGGTTCCGGAAATTGTCCGGGGTCAGTTTTTTCAGCGGTCCGGCGAGTGATTGCCGGTGGGCATTCCAGATTTCGGTGAGCAGTTCGGTTTTCATGGGAATGATTCGTGGTTCCGGCCGGCCTTTACGGAAAAAAGCTGGTCGGAAAACTGCGCCAGCGCTTGGAGGGAATCTTCCCCCAGTTTGTCGCGCACCTGTTCATGGACTTCCTTCCAGATTGTATGACACCGTTTGGCGACCCGGTTGCCTTCCTCAGTCAGATACAGCCCGTTCCGGACATTTTCTCCGATCCAGCCGTGCCGCAGCAACCCCTGCACATCCCGACTGAGCGCCGATTTCTCGATCTGGAGCCGACGCGACAGCATGACCTGACGGACGCCCGGCTGCGCGAAGATGCTCATCAGCAGGCTGGCCTGGGCATACGTTACCCCGACCGGTGCAAAAGCCTCATTGTATAGCGAGGTGATGATGCGCGAAAGCATCCGCAGACGCCCGGCTACGCAGAAATTGGTGTCGGTCGCTCCGGCCCTGTCTTCTTCCTGTGCCAATTTTCCGGTTTTTGGCGAAAGATAGACCAAAAGTGTTGTGTATACAACCGGCCTTACTGAACGGTAATCCGGTCTATTCCTGCACCTTTTTTACCCGATTAGTACGCAATTCCGTCGGTTCTGGCCCGCTCAGGGCAGCCTTCGGCGGGCGCTGGCTCCAGTAGGTGGCCAGCAGCGAACCGGTCGTGTTCATGATCGGCCCGAAAAGGGCAGGTGCCAGACCGACGGTGGCTACTTTCCCCATCTGAAGGGCAATGCCCGAGGCCAGCCCGCCGTTCTGCAACCCGACCTCGATGGCGACGGTCCGGCAGCTCTGCTCGTCGAGTCGGAACAGACGGCCGCTCCAGTAGCCGAGCAGAAAACCGCTCAGGTTGTGGATCAGCACACACAGGGCCAGCGTCCAGCCGACCGTCAGCAGGCTGTCACGGCCGGCCGCCGTGATGATCCCCACGATCAGGACGATCCCGCCCATGGACACGAGCGGCATAATGCGGTTCAGCACCACCGCCGACTTATGGAAAACCCGGTTCAGAATCAGGCCGAGTGCTACGGGGGCGATGATGATCTGCATGATTTCCACCATCATCTTCCAGAACTCGATCTCGATGAACTGACCGGCCAGCAGCTTCATCAGGGCAGGCGTCATAAAGGGCGCGAGCAGGGTCGAAATGGAGGTAACGGTGATGGAAAGCGGTACGTCGGCTTTGGCGATGAAACACATTACGTTGGACGCCAGACCGCTGGGCGAGCAGCCGATCAGAATTACCCCGGCCGCAATTTCGGGCGGAAAGTTGAAAACGTTGGCCAGGGTATAACCCAGCCCCGGCATGATGATGAAGTGACAGATGACCCCGATCAGCACCGCTTTCGGCGTCTTGACCACCCCTTCGAAGTCCCGGATGGACATGGTGGTACCCATGCCGAGCATAATGATCTGAAGCAGGGGGAGAATCAGTTTTTTGAGAGGAAAGCCGCCGATCTGGGTAAAGGGCTGCGGGAAGGTCATCGCCAGAACCACCACCAGAACGATCAGGACGGTGTAGACAAGGTTGCGCCAGGGCGACTGCGCATTGGTTTCAGTTTTCATCAGGGTTCAGGAAAATAGGAATAAGGAGGAAATATAAGGCGAAATCAGGTTAATTCAGCAGGATTTCCTTTTCATTTTTCAGGATTTGAAATCAGGATTGTTCATGGTCGCCAGCACGCCCTCCTTCAGCGCGTAGGTCGACACCCGAATCCGGCGGATCGCGAAGGCCCGCAGCACGTAATCGATCAGGCAGGACGCCACCACGATCATATCGACCCGCAGTTCGATCATCCCCGGAAGTTCCATCCGGGCGGCATGGTCCCGGGTCAGAAACAGTTCATAGGAACGGTAAAACTCGGCCACGGGCAGGTCGAAGGCGGTTTCGTCCGGCGCCGGAAGATGCCCTTTCTCCTTCATATACTGCATATCGACCAGCGTATCGAACGTTCCCGAAGACCCCACCAGCACCTCCGGCGCATACTGGTGAACGGCATTGGCGAGGGGAAGCAGCCGTTCCTGAAAAAAATTTCCCAGCCGCCGGACGGCCCCCGGGCTGATGGGGTCGGTATCCAGAAACCGCTCCAGCAGCCGTTGCCCGCCGATTTCGAAGCTTTGTTTCCAGAAGATGCGTTCCTGATTACAAAGAATGAATTCGACGCTGCCGCCCCCGATGTCCATGACCATGGCCGCCCGGTCGTCGAGCGCCCCGGCCGACCGGACCCCGAAATAGATGTATTCGGCCTCCTGGTCGCCCGAGATGATACGGATGGGAATACCGGTTTCGGCCCGGACGATTTCGACGAATTCCTGCTGATTGCCGGCGTTTCGGATGGCGCTGGTTCCGGTAGCGACGACCTCTTCGGGCCGGACGCCGTGCCGGTCGAGCACTTCGCGAAAATACCGCAGCACGCCCAGGGCCCGCCCAACGGCCTCTTCAGCAATAATGCCCTGATTGATACCGGCCTTTCCGATTTTGGCGGGGCGGCTTTCCCGAAACAGGGTCCGGCCGGACTCCGTGATCATTAAGTGAAACGTATTCGTTCCGAGGTCGATGACTGCCTGTTTCATGCCCGCAGGATACGCAGTTTCAGGCAAAATCTGAAATGAATCTGAGGAAAAAGCCCGAATTCACCCCAACGTACCGGAAATTAGACGGCAACAACACTTGCTTTTATAGTTCGGTAAACTTACCTTTGCAATCCGTTTGGCCTCAAGAAATTAAGTATTATTCGGATATGATTATCGTAAACGTCAAAGAAAACGAGTCGATTGACAAAGCACTGAAACGCTTCAAGAAGAAATTTGAAAAGACCGGTGTACTGCGCGAACTGCGTTCCCGGACTGCCTTCGAGAAACCGTCGGTAAAGCGTCGTCAGGAGATTCTGAAAGCCGTCTATCGCGAGAGAATGTACGGCAACAAAGATCTGTAATCGACTGTTCCTCAGGGGCAGCCAACGTCACCGGCAGTAGACAGGAGTGTTTACTGCTTTTCTTTTTTTATCCCCTTTCGTAGTTTTGGTACCGACGGTTTTCTCCCCGCCCGGCGAATCATGCTTGCGCACTTCCTGGAACACATCCGCTACGAAAAACGCCTGAGCCACCATACGCTCACGGCCTACCGCAACGACCTGGAACAGTTTCAGGCCTTCCTGAACAATCGGTTCGAGCTGGAAGGAGCCGAAAAGGCCGACTTTCACCAGATCCGTTCCTGGATCGTGGAACTGGTCGAGAACGGGCTGGACAAAACCTCCGTCAACCGCAAGATTGCCACCCTGCGCAGCTTTTACGGTTTTCTGCTCCGCCGGAAAGCGATTACCGCCGACCCGATGCTGAAAATTCAGGCGCTGAAAACCAGCCGGAAAATTCCGGTGTTCGTGGAGGAAAAGCCGATGGAAACGCTGCTGGACGAATGCGACTTCCCGGACGACTTCAGCGGCCTGCGCGACAAACTCGTTCTGGAACTGCTCTACGGCACCGGCATCCGGCTTTCAGAACTGATCGGGCTGAAAACCACCGACATCAACCTCTACGAAAAAACCATCACGGTACTCGGGAAGCGCAATAAACACCGGATCATTCCGGTTCCCGAAACGCTCTTTTCGCTGCTTCAGCAATACCGGGAGGAAAAAGAAAACCGCTTTCCGCAGTCGCCGGACGGGCTGTATCTGATTCTGAGCGACCAGGGCATCAAAGCCTACCCGGTGCTGATCCAGCGGATCGTGAAGCGGTATCTGGGGCTGGTTACCACCCTGAAAAAAAAGAGCCCGCATGTGCTGCGGCATACCTACGCTACCCATCTGCTCAACCACGGCGCCGACCTGAACGCCATCAAGGATCTGCTCGGCCACAGCAGCCTGGCGGCCACCCAGGTGTATACGCACACCACCATCGAAAAATTGAAGAAAACCTACGAGCAGGCCCATCCAAAAGCAAAATGAGTTTACATTTGCTTCATGAACATCCCTGCCCTTTCCGATACCCTTTTTGATCTGATCCGGCAACAACCCAACGCCGGCCCCGGAACGGCCTACCTCAGCCGGGAGGTGGAAGCCTACCGCAGCGAACCCAACACCGCCCTGTTTTACCGCGTTTTCACGGCCATCCCCCGTTTTGTCGGGAAACAGACGCTCACCGTCGACAAGGAGTCGGCGCAGCGCCTGAATGCTCTGCGCTCCGGCTTTTCGGTCGAAGGCTGGTCCGTCGACCGGCTGGCCCGTGTCTGGTGGCTGCTTCAGCTTCCGGCCGACGACCCGACCGCCTATTTCAGTACCGTCGAGAACCTGTTCCGGGCCGCCGAGATGAATGAACTGGTGGCTCTGTATTCGGCCCTGCCGGTCCTGGCCTATCCCGAACACTGGCGCTTTCTGGCGACCGAAGCCGTCCGGAGCAACATCGGCCCCGTTCAGGAAGCCATCATGCTGCATAACCCCTACCCGGCCGAACAACTCGACGAACCGGCCTGGAACCAGTTCATTATGAAGGCGTTCTTTACGGACAAACCCGTCGAACACATTCTGGGCTTTCACGAACGCGCCAACGAACACCTCGCCCGTATCGTGACGGATTACGCCCGGGAACGCCGGGCCGCCGGCCGCACCGTACACCCCCAGTTGTGGCCCCTCGTGAAACCGTTCGCTTCCGAAGCCGACCGCACGGAACTCGAACACCTCTTTAACGCCTAATCCCGGGCCCTGGTCCGGGATTAGGCGATTCAATCGGTTCTGAGAAACCCGGCTTACCACCAGTGGTAGGAAAGCCCGACCGAAACCAGCACATTACCGCTGTTTTTCAACTCGTTGTAATTAAAAAAGACGTGCTGATACTGGGCCTGAATCTCAGCCCCTAGGTTGCTGTTCCGGCCGAACAGGAACTTAGCCCCCACCGCCGGAGCCACGGCGGCCCGCACGCCCGTCTTCTGATCGGCCAGCGACCCGTAGTAGGTGGTATAATCGACGTAAGCGCCCCCGGCTCCCAACTGCACATACGGCCGGAAGGGTGCGTTCCGCTCGGTCAGATGATAAGACCCGATTGCCATTAGCGGAACCAGCGTGAGCGTGCGGGTCTGTACGGCCGAAACATCCGATCCGTCACCGAGTGAAATGACCTGACGCGGAAGCCGGTCCGACGTATACTGGTGGCCGATGCGGCCGCCAAGGGATAAATGCCCCGGGAAATCGGCTTCGATCGCCAGCGCGAAGTTGCGCGTCCCCATTTTATCGATATAGCTCTGCTGGGAGGAAGTCGGGAAGCCGACCCCGTAAAAAACCGTAGCCGAGCCGGAGGAATACCGGCTGTTGTTGGGAACCCGGCCTCGGGCGCGCGGCCGCTCTTCCGGGTCGGCACCGATCTGGGCATAGGCGGAAAAGCCCCACGCCAGCCCGATCAGGGTGAAAATGAGTTGGATCCGTTTCATGGTCGTTTACTGGTTCGCCCGCAGATAGGTTGACTGACTGAATACACTGGAGAGCAGGTTGTCCAGGGAAGCATCGTCGAAGATGCCGCTGCCCCGGATTTCGGCCTGCCAGATCACGTTGAGCTGACAGTCGCTGGTGTTGCGGTTCCGGAGGTCTACCATCTGGATCATCCAATAGTCGTCACTTACCTGGTAGAACGAATAATAGTTGGGGTAAGACGGATAATAATTGAACCCATACCCTCCGAAGCCCCAGTAGTCCAGGTAGTAAGGAGAAAAAGGCGAGGTAGTCACCCCGACGTACTGGTTGCTGATCCGGATGACGGCCACCCCGATATCCGGGTTCGTGGACCGCGCTACCCGCTGATAGCCCCGGCTGGTCAGCGTCTGCGCCAGACGGTCCAGAAACCGCAGTTCCAGCGCCGAAGCCGATGTACCTTCCTGATTATTGGAAACGACCACCACCGAATCCGGCAGGCTGAAGGTCCGGTAGTTGGCGAAGTTGACCGAGCGGTCATAGTTGGTAATAAAGACCTGACTATCTTCGGCGGTCAGGTCAGCGAGCGGGTCGGGCCGGCAGGAAGAAATTCCACTTCCCATTCCTGCACTGACCACCACCCACAGCAGAATCTTGCACAATCGTTCCATGATAAATACTGACAATTAAGTTGTAACCGACTATTTAACTATGGGTTTCGGTTAAAGTTTGAACGAGTGAGAAAGTGATAAATATCATCGGAAACGGGAAAGAAAACTTTCTTTAGTCATTGAACCGGAACGTTGAATCTTGCAATTTGCAACCCAATCCAAACGGTTTCCGATACCCATTCAATCGTATGAGCTTTTTAGAAACGATACGCGGGATGAA
Organism: Larkinella soli; assembly: GCF_003703975.1. Taxonomy (GTDB): domain Bacteria; phylum Bacteroidota; class Bacteroidia; order Cytophagales; family Spirosomataceae; genus Larkinella; species Larkinella soli. Next base: position 30,116 of record NZ_QTJY01000008.1, read on the forward strand.
GTTTTTCGACATGCACGTCCACATGACGTCCCGCACGACCGACGACTACCAGGCGATGGCCGACGCCGGTATCGTCGCCCTCATCGAGCCGGCTTTCTGGCTCGGTCAGCCCCGAACGGGGGTGGACTCGTTCCGGGACTATTTCGCCAGCCTCGTGGGTTGGGAGCGGTTCCGGGCGTTGCAGTTCGGAATCCGCCATTACTGCACCATTGGTCTGAACTCGAAAGAAGCCAACAACGAGGCCCTGGCCGAACAGGTGATGGAGATTCTGCCCCTGTTTCTTTATAAGGAAGGCGTTGTCGGTGTGGGCGAAATCGGCTTCGACGACCAGACTCCGGCCGAGGAGAAATACTACCGCGCCCAGCTCGACCTGGCCCGGGAAGCTAATCTGCCCGTGCAGATCCATACCCCGCACCGCGACAAGAAGCAGGGTACGAGCCGCAGCATGGACATCGCTCTCGAACATGGCCTCGCCCCCGGCATGGTGATCGTCGACCATAACAACGAGGAGACCGTAAAGGAAGTCCTGGACCGGGGCTTCTGGGCCGGTTTTACGATCTACCCGTTCACGAAAATGGGCAACGAGCGGATGGTGGAAGTGGTGAGGCAGTACGGACCGGAGCGTATCATGGTCAATTCGGCCGCCGACTGGGGCATCAGCGATCCGCTGGCCGTACCGAAAACGGCCGCCCTGATGAAGGAACGCGGTATCTCGGAGGAAGCCATCCGACTGGTGACCTTTCAGAACGCTCTGACGGCCTTCGGGCAGAGCGGCCAGGTCAGCGCCGAAGACCTCGAACAACCCATCGACATCGACCAGAGCCAGCGCTACAACGGCAGTTCGGTGCTGCGCGGGGGCCAGGCGCCGAGGGTCGATAAGGCATCGACGATCATTAAGTAAACTAATCCTGAATAGCGAATAATGAATATCGAATAAGGCAGGGTTAATACCCGGTACGGCTTTCCGGCGGAGCTTCTTCGTTATTCGATATTCATTATTCCTCATTCGATAGTCCCTTGGCGAAGCTCCTCCCTCTGCTGCGTTTAACCCGCCCGGCCAACCTCGTTACCGCCGTTGCCGACGTCCTGGCCGGGATGGCCATTGCCGGGTATTTTCTGATTCCGGATGCCGACCCCGTTCCGGTGGGCTGGCTCTGCCTGTCGACCGTCGGCCTGTACGGGGGAGGGGTGGTGTTCAACGACGTGTTCGATGCCGAACTGGACGCCGTCGAACGCCCTGAGCGGCCGATCCCGAGCGGACAGGTCAGCCTCCGGCAGGCCACGCTGCTGGCCGTCGGGCTGCTGCTGATCGGCATCGGAGCGGCTTTCCGGGTCAATACGACGGCCGGTCTGCTGGCGGTCGCCATTGCGGTGGCATCGGTCATTTATGATCGTTACGGAAAACACCACGCCTTTTTCGGTCCGCTGAACATGGGTTTGTGCCGGGGGCTGAATCTGCTGCTCGGCGTCGGCATTCTGCCGGACCAGGTGCAGCCGTGGGCCTGGGTCGGCCTCATTCCGATCATTTACATTGCCGCCATCACGATGATCAGCCGGGGCGAAGTCCACGGCGGCAATGTCGGAGCGCTGCGGCTGGCCGGTATGCTCTACGGGCTGGTCATCGCCGGCATTGCGGCCATCGCGCAGTACCGCAACCAGCTCGGGACCGCCTTCCCGTTTCTTCTCATTTTCGGATATTTCATCTTCCCTCCGCTCTGGCGGGCCGTCCGCGAACCGGCGGGCCGGAATATCGGAATGGCCGTAAAAGCCGGAGTGCTTTCCCTCATCGTCATGAATGCCGCCTGGGTGGCCGCGTTCGCGTCGTTTCCCCTGGCGATGCTGGTGGTCTGTTTATTGCCGCTTTCGCGATTACTGGCAAAAGCATTCGCGGTTACCTGAACCGGAAGGGGTAGTATTCCGTTTCATTTTTAGGTAACTTTGAGTTTTTATAGCCATTAGCGTCACCTGTTATGAATACCCTGCATCAGTCGTTCAGCGTCCGGTTTACGTATGACGTATACTTTACCGAAAACCTGTTCGACACCCTGAATCCTGCCCTACTCGATTTTTTCAAGAAACACCATACGGAAGGCTACCGCAAGAAACTCCTGTTCATTCTCGACCAGGGGGTGGTGGCCGGCCACCCGGATTTACCGGAACGGATCAATACCTACTTTGCCTCCCAATCCGTCGTCGACCTGGTTCCGGACCTGATCGTGATCCCGGGCGGGGAGGGCGCCAAGAACGACCCGACGCTGGTGGACCGGCTGGTCGATGCGGTAGACCGCTACGGGATCGACCGCCATTCCTACGTGCTGGCCGTCGGCGGGGGCTCGGTGCTGGATCTGGTCGGTTATGTGGCCGCCATCTCTCACCGGGGCATCCGGCACGTCCGCATCCCGACGACGGTATTGTCACAGAACGATTCCGGAGTAGGGGTCAAAAACGGCATCAACTACCACAGCAAGAAGAACTTTCTCGGCTCCTTTGCTCCGCCGGTGGCGGTTTTCAACGATTCCACTTTCCTGACGACCCTCGACGACCGCGACTGGCGGTCCGGCATCTCGGAGGCCGTCAAGGTGGCCCTGATCAAGGACCAGGTCTTCTTCGGGTGGCTGGAGGAAAACGCCGGGAAGCTGGCCGCCCGCGACAAGGCCGCCATGGAATACCTCGTGCATCGCTGCGCCGAACTGCACCTCAACCACATTGCCAGCGGGGACCCGTTCGAGATGGGCTCGTCGCGACCCCTTGATTTCGGCCACTGGAGCGCCCACAAACTGGAGCAGCTGACCGGTTTTGAAGTCCGGCACGGGGAAGCGGTCGCCATCGGCATTGCCATGGACAGCCTGTACTCCTACCGGCTCGGCTGGCTCACCCAGGCGGAAGTCAACCGCATCCTGAATCTCGAACGGGCGCTTGGTTTCGACCTCTACCATCCGGCGCTCGAAGGCGACAGTGTTCTGAAAGGACTGGGCGAATTTCGCGAACACCTCGGCGGACTGCTGACCATTATGCTCCTGCGGTCCATCGGAACCGGAGAAGAAGTCCACGAAATGGATGAGAACCTGATCCGCGAAGTCATCACCACCCTCAAAGAGACTGAAGCGCAGCCCGTATGAAGACCCCGCTGGGACACCTAAGTTACTGCACCAACATACACCCCGGGGAAGACTGGAACAGCCATTTTCAGGCAATCCAGCAGGCCGTTCCGGGCATCAAACGCGAGCTTTCACCCGACCGTCTCTTCGGGATCGGCCTCCGCCTTTCCAACGTGGCCGCCGTGGAGCTGTCCCGGCCCGAACAGGTGGCCGAATTCAAATCCTGGCTCGAAGCCAACGGCTGCTACGTCTTCACGATGAACGGATTTCCGTTCGGCGGCTTTCACCGGACCCGCGTCAAAGACCAGGTCCACGCCCCCGACTGGCGGACTGAAGCGCGGGCCGACTACACCATCCGGATGTTCCGGATTCTGGCTGACCTGCAATCCGGCGACATAACCACCCAACCCGGTATTTCGACCTCGCCCCTCTCCTACCGGCACTGGTTCCGGTGGGACGACCGCGACGAGCGCGACCGGATTTTCGAAGCGACTACCCAGCGTCTGGCGACGGTCGTGGAAGAACTCGTCCGGATCAAGCGCGGGCGGGGGCTGAGCATGCACCTCGACATCGAACCCGAACCCGACGGCCTGCTGGAAACCGGCACCGAGTTCATCGACTGGTTCAATCTGTACCTCCTGCCCATCGGCATCGAGCGGCTGAACGAAACTTTCGGGATGTCGGCGGCCGAAGCGGAAGCGGCTTTGAAGGAACACGTCCAGCTTTGCTTCGACGTATGTCACTTTGCGGTCGGTTTCGAGCAGACCGACGAGGTGTTGCAGCAACTGAGGAAAAACGGCCTGAAGGTCGGCAAGATTCAAATCAGCGCGGCCCTGAAAGCCACTTTCCCGCAGGAGCCCAACGGGCGGGTGATGGTGCGCGACCAGTTCCGGCATTTTAACGAACCGACCTATCTTCATCAGGTGGTGGCCCTCGACGACGAGGGGCAGCTGCTCCGGTTCCCGGATTTACCCGAAGCACTCGAAGCCTTCGACGACGGCCATGCCGAATGGCGGGCACACTTCCACGTACCGATTTTCATCGAAGATTACGGGCTGCTGCGGTCCACCCAGGACGAGATTCTGAACGTGCTCCGGCTTCAGCAGGAAACCCCCTTTACGGACCAGCTGGAGGTGGAAACCTATACCTGGGAGGTGCTGCCCGAAGAACTGAAACTTCCCCTGAACGAATCGATCACGCGGGAGCTGGAATGGGTGTTAACCAATATCTGAAAAGGAGATGAACAAGACCATCGTACTCGACGTGGTGGGGCTTTCGTCGTCGCTGATCGGCGAGCATACCCCCTTTCTGAAACAATGGCTGAGCAATAAAAAACTGTCGACCATCGATCCGATGCTGCCGGCGGTTACTACCTCCGTCCAGTCGACCTACGTCACAGGCCAGTGGCCCACCGAACACGGCATCGTGGGCAACGGCTGGTATGACCGCATCGACTGCGAAGTAAAGTTCTGGAAACAGGCGAACAAGCTCGTGGCCGGGGAGAAAATTTGGGAGAAAGCCCGGCGGCTGGACCCCTCCTTCACGGTTTCCAAGATGTTCTGGTGGTACAATATGTACTCCTCGGCCGACTTTTCGGTGACCCCCCGCCCGCAATACCACGCCGACGGCGTCAAGGCGCCCGACTGCTACAGCCACCCCGCCGACCTCCGCGACCGCCTTCAGGATGCCCTCGGCACCTTTCCCCTGTTCAACTTCTGGGGGCCGAACGCCAACATCAAATCGTCGCGCTGGATTGCCGATGCCTCGATGCTCGTCGACCGCTGGCACAACCCGACGCTGACGCTGATCTACCTGCCCCACCTCGACTACGGTCTGCAGAAGTTCGGGCAGGATTTCGGCAAAATCGGCAAAGACCTCGGCGAAATCGACCACGTCTGCCGCGACCTGATCCAGTTTTATGAGAAGCAGGGCGCTCATGTCATCCTGCTGTCGGAATACGGTATTACGAATGTCAACCGCCCGATTCACCTGAACCGCAGTCTCCGGGAGGCCGGGCTGATTCAGGTGCGGGTCGAGCAGGGCCTGGAACTGCTGGACCCCGGCGCTTCCCGGGCGTTTGTCGTCGCCGACCACCAGGTGGCCCATGTCTACGTCAACGACCCTTCCTGCACGGCCCAGGTACGCGCCCTTCTCGAAAAAACACCCGGCGTCGAGCTGGTTCTCGATGATGCCGGGAAGAAACAATACCACATCGATCATGAACGCTCCGGCGATTTCGTGGTCATGGCCGACGCCGACAGCTGGTTTACCTACTATTACTGGCAGGACGACGCCAAAGCTCCGGATTACGCCCGGCTGGTGGATATTCACCGGAAACCCGGGTACGACCCCGTGGAGATGTTCATGGACCCGGCCAACCCGATGGTCAAGCTGAAGGCCGGCTATAAACTCATTCGTAAAAAGCTGGGGTTCCGTTACCTGATGAACGTCATTCCGCTGGATGCCACCCTGGTGAAAGGCTCGCACGGACGGGTCGGCACGCGGCCTGAATTCCATCCGGTCTTCGCCGACAGCCGCTCCGACGGCAAACCGCTTCAGGCAACCGACGTCTTCAGCCGGGTTTGGGAAACCCTGACGGCCGGGATTTATCAGACAAGCTGAACGGCCGGCCGGGGACTTTTCCAACGCCCTGACCCCGTCGAGGACCGAATCCTCGACGGGGTTTTTCTTTTTGGACCATTGGGTAAGAGAATCCTATCATTCAAAAGGAAATTGAGTTAAACCGAAACAGTTCTTTCTGATTTACTCAACGACGGAAGGATTTCATTACGTTATGGAAAACAAAATCCCACCCCAGCATCAGGACGTTCAGCCCGGTCTGGAAAGCGAGCTGGACCCGCAGCCGAAAGTAATCCGGTATGCGTATGTCGGCTCCGGCAAACTGAAGGGCAAGGTCGCCCTGATTACGGGGGGCGACAGCGGCATCGGTCGGGCGGTGGCGGTTCATTACGCCCGCGAGGGCGCCGACGTATCCATCGTGTATACGCCCCGTGAGGAAGAAGACGCGCAGAAAACCAAAACGCTGGTGCAGGCCGAGGGGCGCGAATGCCTGCTGCTCCCCGGCGACCTGAAAGACCCGGCTTTCTGCGAAAAAGTGGTGGAAGACACGGTCCGGCGGTTCGGTAAACTGAACATTCTGGTCAACAATGCGGCCGTTCAGTATCAGCACAAGACCTTCGAGGAATTGACGGACGAGGATCTGGTCGAAACCTTCGAGACGAATATTTACGCCATATTCCGGGTTTCCCGGGCGGCTCTGCGTCATCTCAACAAAGGGGACACCATCATCAATACAACCTCCGTCACTGCCTACCAGGGCCGCGCCGACCTGCCGGAATATTCCTCTACCAAAGGCGCGATCATGGCTTTTACCCGGGCGCTTTCGTCCAATCTGGCTAAGAAAAAAATCCGGGTCAACGGCGTGGCGCCCGGTCCCATCTGGACCCCGCTGAACCCGGCTTCGGTCGGTGCGAAAGAGGTAGCCCAGTTTGGGAAAGACGTGCCGATGAAACGCCCCGGCCAGCCCTGCGAAGTGGCCCCGGCTTATGTCTATCTGGCTTCCGAGGACTCCAGTTACGTCAGCGGTCAGGTGATCCACCCCAACGGGGGCACCATCATCAACGCCTGACTTATCGCCTTTCAGCCCCAACAGCCTCACGGCCCAAAAGAATTTTCTATGAATTACGACATCGGAACCCCGCCCCAGCACCAGAACGCACAGCCGGGGCTGGAATATGAAATGAATCCGCAGCCCATCTACATCCGGGATTCCTACGTCGGAACCGGCAAGCTACAGGATAAAATTGCCCTGATTACGGGGGGCGACAGCGGCATCGGTCGGGCGGTGGCGGTTCATTACGCCCGCGAGGGCGCCGATCTGGCCATTATTTACCATCCGCGGGAGGAACAGGACGCTCAGGAAACCGGACGGCTGGTGGCGGCCGAGGGCCGGCGCTGTCTGCTCCTGCCCGGCGACCTCCGCAATCCCTCGTTCATCCGGCAGGCGGTCGACCGGGTGAAAAGTGAATACCGACACGTCAACATTCTGGTCAATAATGCCGCCAACCACGTCGAGCAGCAGGAATTCACCGACATCTCCGACCAGCAGATGATCGAAACCTTCGAGCTGAACATTCTGGCGATCTTCCGGCTGACCAAACTGGTGCTGCCGCTGATGAACCAGTACGACAGCATCATCAACACGACTTCGGTCGTCTCGTACCGCGGCAGCACCGCCCTGGTCGATTATTCTTCGACCAAAGGAGCGGTTACGGCCTTTACGCGCTCGCTTTCCCAGCATCTGGTGGAACGCAACATCCGGGTCAATGCGGTGGCTCCGGGTCCGATCTGGACTCCGCTGATCGTCTCGACACGGACGGAGGAAGAGGTGGCGGAGTTCGGAAAGAAAACGCCGATGGAACGTCCCGGACAGCCCGCGGAAGTAGCACCGGCCTACGTGTTCCTGGCTTCGGAAGACGCTTCGTACATTACCGGGCAGGTCATGCACATCAACGGCGGGGAGGTCATCAACGGCTGATGCTTCCGGGCCGAAACCGACATTGGAGAAGGAGAAATAGCCGGTTTTCAGACAAAAAGTTTAGAACTTTACAAGGAATCTTTCGATACGTTACGGCGGGCAGAGCCGCCTAAACTATGCTTGGGAAGTCCAGGAGAAACATTAGGGGGGACTAAGTAAGTTGGTGGAGTTGGATATTTCTTCAAGGGCCTTGACACTGTCAAAAGCTTTTCCAACCTTAGTTAGTCCGTGGGTTCTATGTTTAACTTTAAAACCATGTGACACGTATGAGAATCCAAGTTCATTCCGTTCATTTTACGGCGGATCAGAAGTTGCTGGACTTTATTCAGAAGAAGCTCGACAAACTGCACACGTTCTACGACCGCATTACGAGCGCTGAGGTTTATCTGAGGTTGGAGGGAAACGACAGCAACAAGATTAAACAGAAGATTTTCGAGGTCAAACTGTTTTTACCCGGCGACTCGGTGTTCGTTCGTGAGCATGGCCGCACTTTCGAGGAAGCCGTAGACATGGTTATCGACACCATGAAAACCAAACTTACCAGACTGAAAGACAAACAACGCAATATATCGGTGCGGGAAATCAAGGAATCCCGTCAACTGGTCGAACTGGTGAATGAAGACACCGAACTTTGACCGAATCCGTATCAAACGAAAAAGCCGCCGGAATGGGCGGCTTTTTCGTTTCAGGGTCTGAACCGGCTTACAGGCCGAAGGCTTCCCTGATCCGGTCGACGTAATCGAGCTTCTCCCAGGTGAACAGTTCGACCTCCACTTCTTTGGCGGTGCCGTTATGGCCGAACACTTTCCGGACGACCTGGTTCTGCCGGCCCATGTGGCCGTAAGCCGCCGTTTCCGAGTAGATCGGGTTGCGCAGTTTCAGTCGCTGCTCGATGGCATACGGGCGCAGGTCGAAGAGTTCCTCGATTTTGCGGGCGATTTCACCGTCGGTCATGTCCACTTTGGCGGAACCGTAGGTATCGACGAACACCCCGCACGGTTTGGCGACCCCGATGGCGTAGGAAACCTGCACCAGCACCTGATCGCAGAGGCCGGCCGCCACCATGTTTTTGGCGATATGCCGGGTCGCGTAGGCAGCCGAACGGTCCACTTTCGAGGGGTCTTTGCCGGAGAAAGCGCCACCGCCGTGAGCGCCTTTCCCTCCGTAGGTATCGACGATGATCTTGCGGCCCGTCAGCCCCGTGTCGCCGTGTGGGCCGCCGATTACGAACTTGCCGGTCGGGTTGATGTAATAGGTAATATTATCGGTAAACAGCGCCTGAAGTTCGGGCTTGAGCTGAGCCTTCACGCGCGGAATCACGATGGTGATGACGTCTTCCCGAATCCGCTCCAGCATGAGAGCGTCGGAGCCGAAATCGTCGTGCTGGGTCGAAACCACGATGGTGTCGATCCGGACGGGCTTGTGATCGTCGCTGTATTCGATGGTCACCTGCGATTTGGCATCCGGGCGGAGGTAGGTCATCAGCCCTTCCTCGTGGTTGCGGATATAGGAGAGTTCCTGGAGGATTTTATGCGCCAGATCGAGCGGCAACGGCATGTAATTGTCGGTTTCGTTCGTCGCGTAGCCGAACATCATGCCCTGATCGCCGGCGCCCTGGTCTTCCGGGTTGGCCCGCTCCACGCCCTGGTTGATGTCCGCCGACTGCTCGTGAATAGCCGACAGAATCCCGCAGGAGTTGGCTTCGAACATATACTCGCTTTTGGTATATCCGATCCGGCGGATTACTTCCCGGGCGATTTTCTGAACGTCAAGATAGGTATTCGTCTTTACCTCGCCTGCCAGCACCACCTGACCGGTTGTTACCAGCGTTTCGCAGGCTACCTTGCTGGTAGGGTCATACGCTAAAAAGTGGTCGATCAACGCGTCGGAAATCTGATCCGCGACTTTGTCGGGGTGACCTTCAGAGACAGACTCCGAGGTAAATAGATACGCCATTGTTTCGTAGTTTTTGATAAAAGCAGCTGCAAATCTACGGGAATAAAACCATCCGGTCAAATGGCAACCCGTTGGTGTTACCCGGCAATTCGTTTACGGACAACGTCCAGGGCGCCGACCGTGAAGGCACCCAGCGGTACGGTCGACATGATTTTCAGGTCTTCGGCGAAGGTGGTGTCCTCGTCGAGAAAGCGGAAGATGCGGGAGGGCGGGTTCAGCCGGTACAGGCGGGTGAAAATGTCGTCGGCCGGATGCCGGCGGTTCTGAAGTACGTTGAGCAGAACGCTGTCCAGATAGCCTTTGAAGAATTTACGGAGCCGGGGCTGCCGGCGGTCCGGCGTACCGTCGGCGGCCAGATTCCGGACGATCTCCCTCAGATACCGCTGCGTCCGCTGAAAGGTATAGCCGGTCGAGGCTTTGGTATAACCGCCCGCCGTTCCGATCCGGACGATATGCTCCCCCGGCCGTTCGTTGACCGGCTCGTCCGACATGGGAATAATCCCGAATTCGGTTTCCTTGATGGTATAACCGCCCGTGTCCAGATACCGGTCGATGTACGTCCGAAGCGGCTTTTCGTACTGTTCGTCCGTCAGGAGTTTGTCGTTGAAGATGGTGTATTCCACGAGGGCCGTCCGTTCGTCGAAGGGCAGCACGTACAGAAACCGGCAATCTCCCTCCTGCTCGACCCGGAAGTCCATCATCCGGGGCCGGTTCTGATCGAAACACGGCTTTTCGGTCTGGATGACCCAGCCTTTGAAATGCTGCCAGAGGTTGTGATTCTGGGGTTCGTTCAGTTTGAGGGCGTGGGTGCTGTCGAACACATAATCGGCCATGTAGGGTTGATCGTCGGCAATGACGAAACCGCCCTGCGGAGTATCCTTGACGCGGTTGATGGTGGCCTGCCGGAACTCGATGTGGGAGAATTTGGCCAGGTGCTCCTTCGTGAAGGCGTAGAAATCGCTGCCCCGCAGCATCTTGTACTGATATTGCCCGATATCGAGCGGTCCGCCGAACTCCGGCCCATACAGTTCGACGGTATTCCATTTCCGAAAAACGATCGGCTCGAACGGCCCCTCCTCGGTCTCCCAGTAACACCAGGTCCGATCATTCCGGCTTTTCACTTCCTTGTCCAGAATCAGAATCGAACGGTCGCTTAGCGAAGACCGGCTGAGGTAATAGGCCAGACTTAATCCGGCCATTCCGCCCCCGGCGATAATAAAGTCGTATCGTTTCATGCAGGAAAAACAAAAGCCCGGGCGGTTGATCCGGGCTTTTGAAAGAGCACGGGTCAAAGCCCGTACCGGGCGTATTGTACACTCGTTGGAACGGAGCGGGGTCGGTCCTTACACGTTGACGTGCCGCTCGGCATGGTAGGACGAGCGCACCAGCGGGCCGGATTCGACATATTTCAGCCCTCGCTTCAAACCTTCTTCCCGATACAGGTCAAAGGTGTCGGGATGAATCCATTCAATCACCTCATGGTGCATTTTGGTCGGCTGGAGGTATTGGCCCAGCGTCAGGATGTCCAGGCCGTTTTCGACCAGGTCGTCCATGGCCCTGAACACTTCCTCCCGGGTTTCACCCAGCCCGAGCATAATCCCGGATTTGGTCCGCTGGCCGTATTCCTTCGTGCGCCGGATCTGCTCGAGGCTGCGTTCGTAGCGGGCCTGCGGGCGTACCCGCCGGTATAGCCGCTCGACGGTTTCCATATTGTGGGAAACCACTTCCTGACCGGCCGAGATCATCCGGATCAGAGCCTCCCAGTTTCCTTTCGTATCCGGGATCAGGGTTTCGATGGTGGTCGAGGGCGACACTTCCTTGACGGCCCGCACGGTCTGGTACCAGATTTCGGCGCCCCGGTCTTTCAGTTCATCCCGGTTCACGGAGGTGATCACGGCGTGTTTGACCTTCATCAGCAGGATGGCTTCGGCTACCCGCCGGGGCTCGTCGGTATCGTATTCGTTCGGGCGACCGGTCGCCACGGCGCAGAACGTACAGCTCCGGGTACAGACATTGCCCAGAATCATGAACGTGGCCGTTCCGGCCCCCCAGCATTCGCCCATATTCGGGCAGTTGCCGCTCTCGCAGATGGTATGCAGTTTATACGTATCGACCAGTTTCCGGACTTTGGCGTACTCCGGTCCGATCGGCAGTTTGACACGAAGCCAGTCAGGACGTTTCCTGCGTTGTGTTTCGGAGGGTATTACGGGAAGTTCAATCATGACAACCTCAATCCTGTTTTTCTACACAATGGATTTTCGGGGTGTAAAGTTCGCACGGCGGGCCGGATTTCCAACCGACCGGCCGGCGGCTGAAGCCGTTTGTCGTCAGGCGTTCACCCCGGAAGTCTTACCGCTTGTTACCAAAAAACAGGGTGATAAAGCCGGAAGTAAAGACGCTGCGGTTGTTGGCGTCGTTCATGATCACGACCTCTTTCGGGAAGACTTCGGCCAGAAACCCGATTTCCAGGCCCGTCATGTTGTTGCGGAAGGCGCTGAGTTCGAAGGCCACGGCCGCCTTGAAGTTCAGACCGGCCGTCAGCTTCGATTTGTCGAAACCCTGAAAGAAGCTTCCGGCTCCGACGATCATCTCCGGCTGAAGGGTCGGGCTGAAGGGAACCGTCTGCACCTGACCGGGACGCAGCTGATACTGAACGAAGTACGGCTTGATGATCCCGATGGAAGGGCCGATGGCCAGAATCCCGTTGATGGCGACGCCTTCATCGGCGGATCGGGTGAAGATGGAAATCTCCCGGCCGTACTGCGGCCGGATGACGAAGAGGTAGTTCTGCTTGTTATAGACGAATCGGGCGCCGGAATAGGGCGTCTGCGACTGGACTTCCTTCGGGTGCTTGACGTTCACCAGTTCGACGGCCAGGTAACGGAACTGCCGTTTGCCCCGGAACAGGCCGGGCAGAGCCTTCGAATGCCGGAATACAAAACCGCCCAATATACCGGAATTGGTATTGGTCGTCACCCCGTAGGTAGTTACGGAATTATACCGGTCTTCATCGGTATCGGTGGTCTGGGCCCACACGCTGCCCGCCGTCAGGATCAGGCCGGCGAAGGCGATTATACGTAATGTTGACAACACAGTCGGTCGAATAAACTTTTGTAAGGATAAAAATAACAGTTTACTTTGATACTACGAAATTATGTTTCGTAGCCACCACACGGCCCGGATCTTCTCTATTCGTAACGAAGTAACTCACTGATTCATTGGAAGGTTGTATAAAATCAACATAAATTCTACAATTTCTTAAATTAATCGAACGCCATTTTAGTATTCGGTCTCATGCCAACCGTTTTCACGACCTACCAGGGCGATCTCCGTACGGAAGCCACCCATCTCCAATCCGGTACCCGAATCATCACCGATGCCCCGACCGACAATACCGGAAAGGGCGAAGCCTTCTCCCCTACCGACCTGGTAGCCACTGCCCTGGGAAGCTGCATTGCCACCACGATGGGAATTGTGGCCCGGCGCGACGGGATCGAACTGCCGGAGAGTGAGATGACCATCACGAAGGTCATGTCGAAGGATGCGCCCCGGCGCATCGTCCGGATCGAGGTAGATATCACGATGCCCCCTTCCGAGGTATTTACGGAAGAATACCGGGCCAAAATGGAACATACCGCCCACACCTGCCCCGTGGCCCTGAGCCTGCACCCCGACATTGAACAGGCCATCCGGTTCGACTGGAAAACCGTCGGGGTAGGCAGTTAAGAAATGAAACTGTATTTCGTGGCTCTGCTGCCTGACGAAACCATCCGCAGTGAAGTAACGGCTTTCAAACAGACCGCCCTGGAACGCTTCGGGTCCGGCCACGCGCTTAAGTCTCCTCCGCACATTACGCTGGTGCCGCCCTTCCGAATGGAAGATCCGGCCTGGAACGGTGCTGAAACACTTCAGCAGGCGGTTTCGGGGCTGGTCCCTTTTCCGGTAACGCTCAGGAACTTCGATCACTTCGGGCAGCGGGTCATCTTCGTCGATGTAGTGATGGACGAGGCCCTGGCCGGTTGTCAGCGCCAGGTCGCCGACGGGTTTGCGCGGCTGGCCGGCATAGCCCCCGACTCCCGGCCTTTTCATGCCCATATGACGGTGGCTTTCAAAGACCTGCAACGCTCGGTTTTCCGGGACGCCTGGCAGCACTTCTCCGGAATTCCCTACGAACGGACGTTTCAGGCCGACGCGGTGACGCTCCTGCGGCACGACGGGAGCAGATGGATCATCGAGGCCGGGACCCCGCTTGGAAGCCCGGCCTGAGTTTCCTTAGCTTTTCTTCTGTTTTCCGGCCAGTTCGGTGATTGCCGCCACCAGGCGGTCGAGGTCTTTGGGCGTGGTATACACGTGGGGGGTTACCCGCACCCCGCTGATGGACCCGGTCACGATCGGCGTCGTATGGATTTTGTACGTGTTCAGCAACTGGCTTTCCAGGTCGCCCCCTTTCAGGCCGTCGATGGAAACCACGGCCAGGGCACCGGCGAACTCGGGTTTAAGCGAGGTATGAAGCTTCACACCCGAAACGTCCCTTACTTTTTCCGCCCAATAGTTCTTAAGGTAATGCAGCCGGGCAAACTTGCGGGCCGGCCCGATCGCCAGATGAAAATCGACGGCCGTGCCGATGGCCATTTCCGAGGCAAAAGAACGCGTTCCCAGCGACTCGAACTTCCGGATGTCGGGGCCGTCGGGTTCGTTATTGGAGAGCAGTGCCCAGATATTTTTGATTTTTTCCTTCCGGATGTACATCATGCCGCTGCCGAAGGGTGCGCAGAGCCACTTATGCAGGCTGGTTGCGTAGTAGTCGCAGCCGAGATCCGGCACTTTATAGTCGAGGTGGGCAAAGCTGTGAGCGCCGTCGCAGATCACCTCGATGCCCTGCTTCCGGGCGATGTCGGCTATCTTCCGTACCGGAATGATCTGGCCGGTCCAGTTGATAAGGTGGGTGACGTGAACCACGCGCGTACGGCCGGTGAAGGCACTGACGTATTTCCGCACCAGTTCTTCCTCATTTTCGGAGGGCAGGTTCAGGTCGAGCCAGACCAGTTTGATGCCGTCCCGTTTTTCGCGCTGTTTCCAGGCGTTCATCATATTGGGATAATCCTGCTTCGTCAGGACGACTTCATCGCCCGCTTTCAGGTCCAGGCCGAAAATGATGGTATTCAGCCCTTCGGTCGCGTTCCGGTTGATGGCGACCTCCTCCGGTGAGCATCCGGCCAGATCGGCGAGTTTAGCCCGAAGTGCTTCCCGGCCCTGATCCAGTATCCGCCACATATAATAGGAAGGCGCTTCATTGGAGTACTGGTAAAACCGGATGTGGGCGTCCTGTACGGTTTTAGGCTGGGGGCTCACCCCACCGTTATTAAGGTTGAGCAGGTTGGGAGAAACCGTAAAATCTGCCTTCACCCACGACCAGAAGTCCTCGTCCTGCGCAAGCTGCTGCGGAGACAGCGAAGTCCGGAGCCGGTTATACAGATCGAAAGAGGCCGGAGAGGAAAAATCGGGCAGGGCGAACGGCAGGGCGGCTGCCGCACTCAGCTGGCGAAAGAAGGTACGACGGTTCGGCATGGTTCAGGAGAAAAGCAGGTGTGGCTACAAGGTAATAAAAATTACAAATCGGACCGCAGAAGCCAAACAAAACATTATAAAACACAAGAAACGCCTATTATTATTCTGATTTATACCTCATTTCTTCCGGGTACGTAGTTCAAACGTATGGGCAGGTAAAACTACGCAAAATGCAAATCGGGTACTTGTGCGCTAAAACCGCCGGGCCGGCGTCTATACTTTTGTAACGTCGATTCCGACATATCCACACCATACTTTTTTAAAGAGTACGCTTTTGAATACCACCACACCATTCAAACCAACAACAAATAGTAATGAAGACGTTAATGATTTTCTGTACACTTTGTCTGACACTGGCTATGTCCCTGCGGGCGTCCAATCCTAAAAAGATTACGTTAAAACAAACCCTGGAGCAGCAGATTGCTTCGTACATCTCCTACCCGGAGGTGCTGCTCCAGGCCGAAAGCGAAGGCGTAGTCGTCATCCGGTTCCGTATCGACGCCAATAACCGCCTGACGGACCTGCAGGTGTATGACGGCGAAGACGGAAAACTGAATGCCACGCTGATCAAGCAGCTTAACGGCAAGAAGGTGTTCCTGACCGAACCGAATCATGTCGAAAAACAGGAGTACCAGGCCAGATTACACTTCCGGCTGAAATAATCAGCCTACCTTCCTCAGACCAGAAACGAAAACGGCCCCGGAGAAATCCGGGGCCGTTGGCATTCAGTGAAGAACCGATTACTGCGGGTTCTTCGTAAAGGCGATGTAATCGGCCAGGATCCGGCCTGCTTCATTCAGATACAGGTCTTTCTTTCCTTTGGTATCCTTATCGGAAGGCGGAATGGAGGAGTCGGTAGACGCCACCGGCTCGCCGGCCGCAGCGTTGATCGACTTCCGGCGTTTCTCGGCTTCGTCACGCTCCTTTTTCCGTTTGGTTTCCTGGAGCGATACCACCGTTTTCTCCTTGGCGCGTTTCAGTTCGGCGAAATCGGCCATCAGTTGCTTCAGGTCGGTATCCGTTTTCAGCCGCTGTTCGTATTTATCCCGGAGTTTCGACAGAACCTTGTCGTCCAGATTCTTGGTCATCTCGAACCGGGCGGAGGCAATCTGGTCCCAGGGCAGGGCGCTCGGCTGTGAGCTTTCCCCGAACTCCTCCGCACTGAAGGCAGACGGCAGTTCGATATCGGGCGTCACCCCTTTGTGCTGGGTGCTGCTGCCGTTGATGCGGTAGAACTTGGCGATGGTCATTTTCACCTGACCCACCTTCTCCGGCTCCTTGGTCAGCCACTGATTCAGGTCGACCATCGTCTGGACGGTTCCTTTTCCATAGGTCTGGCTGCCGATGATCAGTCCACGTTTGTAGTCCTGAATGGCGGCCGCAAAAATTTCCGAAGCGGAAGCACTGAACCGGTTGACCAGAACGGCCAGCGGGCCGTCGTAGTTCACCGACGGATCGGGGTCGGTCTGCACCTCGATGTCGCCCATGGCTTCTTTCACCTGAACCACCGGACCGCGGGAAATGAACAGACCCGTCAGGCTGATGGCTTCCGTCAGGGATCCACCGCCATTGTCCCGAAGGTCGATCACGACGCCGTCCACCTTCTCGGTTTTCAGTTCACCCAGGAACTTCTGTACGTCGCCGGTCGTGCTGGCGAAGCCTTCCTCCCGTTTGCGGGCGCCTTCGAAGTCCCGATAGAAGACCGGAATCGTGATAACACCGACCTTGTATTTCTTCTGATTCTGGGTGATTTCGATGACCTCCTTCTTGGCCCGGCCTTCCTCCAGTTTGATTTTCTCCCGCACCAGCTTGATTTCTTTCGGAGGAGCGCCGGCGATGGCGTCGTTCGGCACGATCTGCAAACGGACCGTCGTTCCTTTAGGACCTTTGATCAGTTTCACGGCATCATCGACCTGATAGCCGACGATACTCGTCATATGGCCGCTCTCGCCCTGGGCAACGCCGACGATTTTGTCGCCTTTGTTTAGCAGCTTGCTTTTGAAAACCGGCCCACCGGGAACGATGTCCGTTACTTTGATATAATCACCGTCTTCCCCCAGCAGGGCGCCGATCCCTTCCAGAGAGGCACTCATCTCCTGGTTGAAGCGGTCGGCCGAGCGGGGCGACATATAGTTCGTATGGGGGTCGAGGGCCTCGGCAAACGAGTTCATGTAAATCTGGAACACATCCTCGGCCTTGATGCGGTTCATGTAGCGGTCGAGGTTTTTATACCGCGACTTCATGCTGTTGACCACCGAAGAGTCGGCCTTTCCGGTCAGTTTCAGTTCCAGGGCCTGGTTTTTCAGAAGTTTCCGCCACAGGTCGTTCTGCTCCTCGACGGTTTTCGGCCAGCCGGCTTTTTCGCGGTCCGTGTTGAAGGTCTCATCGGCCGAGAAGTCGAACGGTTTGATAAAGTTCTCCTGGACGAACTTATTCCGCTCCTGGTAGCGCTTCCGGAACACGTTGTAGATGTCGTAAGCGGCCGCCAGTTCCCCGTTGATCAGCTGATCGTCAATATTCGTCCGGTATTTCTCAAACGAGTTGACGTCGGATGCGAGAAAATACGCCTTGTTATTGTCCAGCTCTTTCAGATAATTATCGAAGACGACGGACGAAAGCGAGTCGTTGAGCCTTACTTTCCGGTAGTGGTAAGTCGTCAGCAATTTGGCGACCAGGGCTTCTACCTTCTCCTGGGACACGCTCGGTTTCAGATCGTCTGCACTGGGGCCCGGCACCGGCACGGCCGACATCCCTGCTTGTGGTCCCGGCTGCAGGCTAAGCATCAGCACCGGAACTAACGTAATGAGGTACTTTCTCATATTCCCCTCGTTGTGATTAAGTATTGAGTTGTCGAGTCGGAGAATGATTGAATGATGCGTTGCCACTTGTCGCGTCGGGAAGTAGCCCTTATTCATTCAACCATTCAATCAATCATTTATTCTTTACTATTTCAATTAACTCGATATCGAAAACAAGTGTTGAGTTGGGTCCGATCTGGGGGCCCGCACCCCGCTCTCCGTAGGCCAGGGCGGCCGGAATAAACAGCTTCCACTTGGAACCGACGGTCATGAGCTGCAGGGCTTCGCTCCAGCCCTGAATGACCTGATTGACCGGAATCTCCAGCGGTTGTCCCCGCTCCACGGAACTGTCGAAAACCGTGCCGTCGATCAGGCGCCCGGTATAATGGGCCTTAACGGTATCGCCGGCGGCCGGCTTCGGCCCGGTACCGGCCTTGACGACTTCATACTGTAACCCGCTTGCCGTGGTGACGATACCCGGTTTTTTCCGGTTTTCGGTCAGAAACTGTTCGCCTACTTTTCGGTTGGACTCCGCCTTAACGGTCCGCTCCCGCTGAAAGAAGGCTCCGATGATCTGATTGGCTTCCTCGGGCGAAATCTGCGTCTGCTGATCCTTCATGGCCGCCTGCAGGCCTTTCATCAACGCACTGATATTGGCATTGGAAAGGTTCTGCTGCTTCAGGCCAAGCCCAACGTTCACACCGATGCTGTAACTGACTGAGTCAACGGAGTTGGTCAACGGTACCGTGGAAGCCGCCGAAGCGGTGGCCGGAGCCTTGGATTGAGGCTTTGCAGCCGGTTTCTTCGTCTGAGCCACTACCTGACCCGTTGCAAAAACAGCCGACAATACGCCGGCTACAGTCCACTGTTTAATCGTCATGTGAAAGATACTAAAAAGAAAACGAAAACTGTCTTAAGGTGAAAACGTAAAGTTGTGAGTCAAAAGTTTGGCAAAAGCAGGATTTTGTGGAACAAATTATTGATGGAAGGTGAGGAACGAAAGTCAGCGGTGGTTTCTTCCGGACGAAAACCGGTAATTTCCATGAAACCCGTACCGGGCAGACGATGCGTCAACTCCCTAAATTAGGAATCAGCCTTCAGTAACTCAAAACCGAAGGACTTAATTTTTGTTAAAATTTTCAGGACAAATGATTTCCTGCGCACCACAGCCCCGTGATGTGCCGAAACGGAGACGGGAACCGGGGACCGGACCGCTCCGGACATGAAAAATCCGACGTCTGCCCGCCGGATTCACCGTTTTCTTAGAAAAGTATAAATTACTTGGAGGATTTTCGCGCTAACCGCTGTTTTAGTGAAATTTATAACGTAACTTTGCACCCGAATTCTCAGATCCATCATAAACGATCCTTCCACTTATATGGTATCAGTTAGACCCGACGAGGTTTCGGCCATTCTCCGGGAACAACTCTCGAACGCCAGAACCGAAGCCGAACTCGAAGAAGTCGGTACGGTTCTTCAAATCGGTGACGGTGTTGCCCGAATTTACGGTCTGTCGAAAGTCCAGGCCGGTGAGCTGCTGGTGTTCGACAACGGCCTGCAGGCTCTGGCCCTGAACCTTGAAGAAGATAACGTCGGAGCCGTATTGCTCGGTGACTACAGTGAAGTCAAAGAAGGCGATACGGTAAAGCGTACGAACCAGATTGCTTATGTCAACGTCGGCGAAGGAATCCTTGGCCGGGTTGTCAACACGCTCGGTCAGCCCATCGACGGCGCCGGCCCCATTACCGGGGAAACCTTCCCGATGCCGCTGGAACGCAAGGCGCCGGGGGTTATTTTCCGGCAGCCGGTGAACGAACCGCTGCAGACCGGTATCAAATCCATCGACGCCATGATCCCCATCGGACGGGGCCAGCGCGAACTGATCATCGGTGACCGCCAGACCGGTAAGACGGCCGTGGCGATCGATACGATCATCAACCAGAAAGAATTTTACGAAAAAGGTCAGCCCGTATACTGTATCTACGTCGCCTGCGGCCAGAAAGCCTCGACCATCAAGCAGGTGGAAGCCACGCTGCGCCGGGCCGGTGCCATGGACTACACGGTGATCGTAGCCGCTCCGGCCGCCGATCCCTCGCCGATGCAGTTCTTTGCTCCGTTTACGGGCGCGGCCATCGGTGAATATTTCCGGGATACCGGACGCCCGGCCCTGGTGGTTTACGATGACCTCTCGAAGCAAGCCGTAGCCTACCGCGAAGTGTCCCTGCTGCTGCGCCGTCCTCCCGGACGCGAAGCGTACCCGGGTGACGTCTTCTACCTGCACAGCCGTCTGCTGGAGCGGGCCGCGAAGATCATCAATAACGATACCATTGCCGCCAACATGAACGACCTGCCGCCGGCCCTGAAAGGCAAGGTAAAAGGAGGTGGTTCACTGACGGCACTGCCGATCATCGAAACCCAGGCCGGAGACGTTTCCGCCTATATTCCGACCAACGTGATTTCCATCACCGATGGTCAGATCTTCCTGGAGTCGAACCTGTTCAACGCCGGTATCCGTCCGGCCATCAACGTCGGGATCTCGGTATCCCGCGTGGGCGGTAACGCCCAGATCAAGTCGATGAAGAAAGTGGCCGGTACGCTGAAGCTCGATCAGGCCCAGTTCCGTGAGCTGGAAGCCTTCGCCAAGTTCGGTTCCGACCTCGACGCTTCGACCAAACTGACCATCGACCGGGGCCGCCGGAACCAGGAGATCCTGAAGCAGCCGCAGTATTCACCGGTTGCCGTCGAGCAACAGGTAGCCATCATCCTGGCTTCGACGAACGGCTTCATGGATGCCGTTCCCGTCCAGAAGGTGAAGGACTATGAGAACGAGTTTGCCATGCTGATGGAATCGCAGCACCGCGACACGCTCGATCAGCTCCGGGCCGGTAAACTGGACGACACCATCATCGGTGTCATTAAGAAAGTCGCCACCGACCTGGCCTCCCGTTACGCATAAAGTCAAGGAGTTTAGGAATTTAGGGGTCTGGGGGTGTAAGAGTTTGAGGATCGACTCCTTAACTTCCAAACCCCAAACCCCCAAACTATAAGTCATGCCCAGCTTAAAAGAAGTACGAAGCCGGATTGCCTCGATCAACTCCACGCAGCAGATTACCAAGGCCATGAAAATGGTGGCCGCGGCCAAGCTGCGTCGCGCGCAGGACCGTATCATTCAGATGCGTCCCTATGCCCGGAAGCTCTCCGAAATGCTCAGCACCGTTTCGGCGGGCGCTGAACTGGCGGCTGAAAGTGCCTACAACCAGACCCGTCCGGTTGAACGGGTTCTGCTGGTCGTCGTCACGGCGGATCGGGGCTTGTGCGGGGCCTTTAATACCAACGTCGTCAAGGCGACGCTCGCGCTGGTGGCCGAACGCTACGCCGACCAGAACCGGAGAGGCAATGTGCATATTCTGGCCCTGGGTAAAAAAGGGGGTGAAGCACTCGCCCGCCGGGGTTTCAACGTCGACACGACCTACGTCAACGTCTTTTCTTCGCTGAACTTCGATACGGTCCGGGTGGCCGCCGAAGGCATCATGGATTCGTTCGTGGCCGGCCGGTATGACCGCGTCGACATCATCTTCAACGAGTTCAAGAACGTGGCGACCCAGATCATCCGGACGGAGCAGTTCCTGCCGATCGTTCCGGCTTCGGCCCAGGCCAACACCAAAACGACCAGCGTCAATTATATCTTCGAACCGTCGGAAGAGGAGATTATTACCGAACTGATTCCGAAGACGCTGAAAATTCAGCTGTACAAGGCCGTTCTGGAATCCAATGCCTCGTTCAACGGTGCCCAGATGACCGCAATGGACAAAGCGACCGAAAACGCCGGTGAACTGCTGAAGGAACTACGGCTGGTGTACAACCGGACCCGGCAGGCCGCCATTACGAAGGAAATCCTTGAAATTGTGGGCGGTGCGGAAGCACTTGCCGCCGAATGATACGACCGGCCCAACCGGAACCGAAAAGCCGCTCTTTTACCAGGAGCGGCTTTTTTATTTCCATCCTCCCTACCGGCCGTTCGGCTTTTATATCATGCCTTTTGCCAAATTTCTGGATATAGTTTCATTTATCCCTTATTTTTGGCATAGTTGTTTAAAGAACAAACCTCCAATCTAATGAAAAAGAAACTGTTGATGGTGTCCGCTGCACTGGTGTGGCTGAGTGGAAGTATGGCAGTCGCGCAGACGGTCGACGAGGTGGTGGAAAAACACGTACAGGCCATGGGCGGTGCCGATAAACTCAATAGCCTCAAGTCCGTCCGGATCAGCTCGAAGATGCAGGTCATGGGGACGGAAGTAACCCAGACCGCCACCGCCGTCCACCAGAAAGCGCTTCGCCAGGACATCAACGCCGGCGGAATGACCATGACGCAGGTGGTAGAAGGTGACAAGGGCTGGGGGATCAACCCCATGATGGGTCAGAATGAACCGACCCCTACCCCCGACGAGCAGGTCAAACTGATGGCCGATCAGATGGATCTTACCGGCTCCCTTTTCAACTTCAAGAATAAGGGCAATACCGTCGAGCTGGTCGGAAAAGAAGCCCTGGGCACGGCGGACACCTATAAGCTGAAAGTGACCAAAAAGAACGGCGGGGTGGAGATGGTGAATCTCGATGCCAAGTCCTTCCTCCCGTTGAGAGTGGTGGTGACGGCCAAAGTACAGGGCCAGGATTTCAGGCAGGAAATGACCAATTCCAATTTTCAACAGGTCGACGGAATTACCTTTCCGTTCGCCATGGAGGTGAAGAACGACGCCATCCCGGGGGGCGGCCCGATTATGGTAACCGTCAGCAAAGTGGAGGTGAACCCCACCATCGACGAAACCATCTTTAAAATGCCGGCCAAAAAGTAATCCTGATCCGGTTTTCACCGGCATAATACGCATTCTTAAAAAGCCCGCTGAACAGTGGGCTTTTTGTTTTGTTATCAGAATTAAAAAAATTTCGAAACCCGGGAACAAATCCAAAGTATTAAATGTATATACATTGAATGTCATTACACTATTAATCCAATAACCAGAAGCCATGGAAACTTCAGCTCCCGCAACCACTACTACCGTCTGGACCATTGATCCTTCCCACTCAGAGATTCTCTTCAAGGTCCGCCACCTGATGGTGTCGAACGTAACCGGCCGTTTCGGTACTTTCGACGGCAAACTCGAAACCGCCGGAGAAAACTTCGAATCGGCAAAGGCCT
The DNA here is from genome assembly GCF_003703975.1 of Larkinella soli. GTDB lineage: Bacteria > Bacteroidota > Bacteroidia > Cytophagales > Spirosomataceae > Larkinella > Larkinella soli. The sequence goes on from NZ_QTJY01000008.1 coordinate 53,291, forward strand.
CGTTCTGGGCCGACATCGACAGCATCAGTACCGGAACCGACCAGCGTGACGCTCACCTGAAATCACCGGACTTTTTCGATGCCGCCAACCACCCCAAACTGACCTTCGAATCGACTGCCATCCGGAAAACCGGCGAGGATACCTTTGAAATGACCGGTAATCTGACGATCCGGGAAACGACCAAACAGGTCACGCTGAAGGTTGAACATGGCGGCACGATGACCGACCCTTGGGGCAACACGAAAGCCGGTTTTGAGATTACCGGCAGCATCAAACGGAAAGAATACGGCCTGACCTGGGACGTCGTTACCGAAGCCGGTGGCGTCGTAGCCGGCGACGAAGTGAAGCTCGTTCTGAACGTTCAGGTCGTTAAACAGCAGGGCTAAGCTTTTAACATTTTTTAACCGTCGGCTCACTCCCGGGCCGGCGGTTTTTTTATGGCCTCCCTACCAGAAACAAGGGCCATAACCGGTTAATAAACAGCCGTTTAATAAAACAGGAAAAATTGATGTGATCCCTGATTCTTCTCTTCCGCGAAAGAACTATATTCGCCCGGATTCGGTTATTTCAATGACGCGATACTAAGAACAAAAAGAGCAGCGTTAACAAGTAGTTCAAGTTAATTCTGGACCTGTTTTCAAGAACCTTTAAAGGCAACAACCTATGAATCTCAAGAGCATAATTGCCAGTCTTTTCATGGTGGGTCTGTTAGCGAGTTGTGCACCGTCCGTTAACGTCAAATACGATTACGACCCGAAAGTGAACGTTCGTCAGTTCAGTACGTATCGTATCGAAGCTGACCAACGCCGTAATGCCGACCCGATTGCGGGCAGCAACCTGAACCAGCGCCGTATCGCCGATGAAATCGACAAAGCGATGCGTGCCAAGGGATATAAGCCGGTAGTGGGCGGTGAGGCCGATCTGGTCATCCGTTTCTTCTCCGACGCCAAGGACCGTCAGCAAATCCAGTCGAACAACACCTGGTCTCCGTACTGGATGTGGTATGGCCCCGGTTACAACAACGTCTATTCCCGTCAGTATGAAGAAAACCGGGTGGTCGTCAATGTGTATGACGCCCGTTCGAACGACATCATCTGGCAGGGTTGGGCTACGGGCCAGCTGAACCAGAGCAAGAAGGAAAGCAGCCGTGATGTGGCTTACCGGACTACGGTACAGAGCATCATGAACCAGCTTCCGGAAAGCGCCGGATCCGACTACAGCTCGGCGAAATAATCCGACCGGATTTCAATAGAATCAGGCCACCCGCTTCCGACGAAGCGGGTGGCTTTTGTTTTTCAGGGAGTCCGGGCAACCCAGCCCGTCAGGCGGTCGAAGCGAACCAGCTGGAAGGAACCGTAGCTCCCCAGCACATCGACGGCGGCCCCTGCGGGCAGGGTTTCGATCACGGCCGCCTGCGCATCGGCTTCGTCGAGCAGGTCGGTGGCCGCCGGCAGCGCATACCGGCGCAGGGACCGCCGGGCCGGTTCGGCCACCGTGTTGGAAACGTAGCCGACCACGGCGTCCGGCAGTTCGACCCGCAGCCAGTTGGCCGTTCCGCCCGTAATGGTGAAAGCGGACGAACGGGGCAGTTCACGCAGAACGGGCGCATCCCCGTTGGGTGACTGCCGCACCACGGCCCGGGTGACCGAAACCCGAACGGAATCGCCGAGACTTTCATACGGGATCAGGGTCTGCCGCGCCGGACCGGTTCCCCGCCGGACAAACGGCAGCGGATCGACGGCTCCGGCATTGAAGCTGTAAATCCCGAAATGCAGGTGCGGTCCGGTGGTCCGGGCATTGCCTGTATTGCCGACGAACCCGAGCGTATCGCCGATGGAAACCCGCTGCCCCTGCTGCACGGCCTGGGAGTCCAGATGGGCATAGTACAGGGTCTGGTTGCGTTTGGAATCCGAGAGATAGACGACGTTGCCGCCCAGATTGTTCGTTCCGACACCGGATATATAGCCTTCCGACGCGGCCACGACGGGCGTTCCCCGGGGGGCGAAAATGTCGATTCCTTCGTGCCGGCGCCGGCCCGCATCCCGGGGAACGCCGAAATAGCTGCTGATCTGACGGCTATCACGGCCGGATACCGGGAAGCTTAACACCGGCTCCCGGGTAATCGAGATCGTATAGCGGCCGCTGCGCAGCAGTTCGGGCTGCACCCGGATCAGGTGCGCCCGGGTCTGACGGACCTCCAGTTCCAGCTGATTGGTATCCGCCCGCGCCGAGACGATGCGGCCGGAGGGAGACGCGCCCTTCCGCCGGTCGCCGGAGCGGCCCTCCGAGGCTGTTTCGTCGAGTTCGAAGATGTCGATGAACACCTGCACCGGCTGCTGCCCCTGCACCTCCACCCGGATAATGAATTTGTCCCCCCGCTGGCCGTTCAGCCGATAGCCGACGGCGAAGGGGCGATTGGCGGCAAAATAGCCGCTTTCCCGGTAGGGGGCGGTCACCAGGATAGAATCCTGAAGCGCCCGGTCGGCGGCCGCCAGCCAGTCGGTCCCGAGGGCCGTACTTTCCAGTTTGGCATCCTTCAGAGACTGAGCATATTGCTCATGGGGAGAGGGCGACCGAAACAGTTTTCCCGGCCCGACACTCGTACAGGCTCCCAGGAGTGCACTCATTCCAAACAGTAACAGGCGATTGATCAATATACGGTTCATGGGTACACCTCCACCTTTTATTATTGAATCAACGAATGAACCGGCCCGAATCGTTTCTACGAGTTGCGCTGATAAAAGCCCATTCAATCATTTGAAGAATAAACCGTTGCCTGATCGTCAAGGTTTGAAAACTTTAGCCTGTCCGGGCCGGTTAAATAGCAAAAACCTGTGTTGATATGGAAAGCAGAGCAAAACTGGCCGGTCATCCCGCTCACCCCATTCTGGTGGTGTTTCCCCTGGGACTCCTGGCAACATCCGTCATTTTCGACATCATTTACCTCATCAACGACAACCCGACGATGGCCGTGGTTGCCTACTGGATGATGGCAGCCGGCATAATTGGAGGTCTGATTGCCGCGCCGGTCGGCTGGATCGACTGGTTTGCCATCCCGTCCGGAACGCGGGCCAAAAGCGTCGGCCTGATGCACGGCCTGGGCAATGTGGTGGTCCTGATTCTGTTTGCGGTAAGTTGGCTTTTTCGTCGCGACGAAACCGATTACATCCCCTCTACGGCGGCCCTGATCTGTTCGTTCCTGGCCTTTGGGCTGGCGGCCTTCACGGGCTGGCTGGGCGGAGAGCTGGTGGACCGGCTGGGCGTCGGTGTGGATAACGGAGCTCACCTGAACGCGCCCAATTCCCTGTCGGGCCGTCCGGCCGTCGAAGGGCACCCGATGTAAAAATATACTCGTAAAAAAGCCCTGCCGATGATCGGCAGGGCTTTTTTATTTGCCCATCCACACCTTGAAGTCGCTGACCTTTTCGCGGCTGACGAGAGCCTCCTTCTCAAAAGCCGGTTTCAGAGCCAGTGACAGTCGGTTGCCGAAATAAGGCTGGATCTGCTCGACGGCGCTGTGGGTGACGATCACACCGCGGTTGATCCGGAAAAAAGCCGACGGGTCGAGGGCCTCCTCCAGTTCGTCCAGGGTGTAGTCGACGAGGTATTTCTGATTGCTCCAGGTTTTGAAGAAGCTTAGCCGCTCGTCGGTATAGAAAAACGCGATTTCCTGCACTTCCACCGACACCAGCCGCTGCCCCTGGCGGACCAGAAACCGTTTGCGGTACTCTTTCGTTTGCCGGACCTGAAGTTCCTGCAGCAACTTGTTCAGATTCAGACCGCCGGCATTTTCCTCTTCGGGCCGACTCCGGCGCTGGCTCAGGTCGCGGAATTTCTTCAGACTGCGCAGCAGGTCCTCCTTCTGGATGGGTTTGAGCAGGTAGTCGATGCTGTTGACCTTGAAGGCCTGAAGGGCGTATTCGTCGTAAGAAGTCGTGAAGATGACCGTGCTGGTTACCTCGACCTGGTCGAATATTTCAAAGCTCTGCCCGTCGGCCAGTTCGATGTCCATGAAAATGAGGTCGGGGGCGGGATGGTTGTTCAGCCAGTCCACCGTGTCCTCGATACTGGCCGTAACGCCCGTCACCTCCAGGCTCGGGTCCACTTCCTGCACCAGTTTTTTCAATTTCCGGACGGCCAGGTCCTCATCTTCCACTATTAAAACATTCATGGGTTATTCGTATGAAGCAAGGGGAGTATAGAGATGGAAAGTAACGCAGAACCTGCGGTTTTTTCACCCCGGGCCTGACCGAAATGGGCAATAAGCCGCCTGTACTGCGCAAATGAACGACGAATTGGGGCGGCCGTGCCCTACGCCTTCTTCCGACCCCGGTTGGTCAGAAAGTAAATGGGCACGCCCAGGCCCGCGATCAGCAGCCCCATGCCGGTATTGAACGTCTTCTCTTTCAGCAGAATCAGGCAGATGACCACCCCGACGAAAATGTACAGGGCCGGAACGACCGGATAACCGAAGGCTTTGTAGGGCCGCTCCGCATCCGGCTCCTTTCGGCGGAGAATGAACACCCCGCCGATGGTGATGATATAGAACACCAGGGAGGTAAAGGTGCAGTAGTCGAGCAGGTCGCCGTAAGTGCCCGAAAGGCAGAGGACGCTGGTCCAGGCACACTGAAGCCAGAGGGCCGTGGCCGGAACGGCATTGGCGTTGAGCCGGGCCGTGGATTTCAGGAAAAGGCCGTCTTTCGCCATGGCATAATACAGCCGCGCCCCCGACAGAATCAGGCCGTTATTGCAGCCGAAGGTCGAAATCATGATCAGAACGGCCATGATTCCGGCGGCCACATTCCCGAAGACCAGCGAGGAGGCCGCCGTCGCCACCCGGTCGTACTCGGCAAACTGAATCCCGCGCCCCAGCACGTCGGTAGCCGTCGGGGAGCCTTTCAGCGGCAGCAGCGACAGGTAGGAGACGTTCGCCAGCACATACAGGCCGGTCACGATCAGCGTACCGAAAAACAGGCTCAGGGGGATGTTCCGCCGGGGTTCCTGAATCTCTCCGGCAATAAAGGTTACATTGTTCCAGGCGTCGGCCGAAAACAGCGAACCGATCATGGCGACGCCGGAGGCCAGCAGCAGCGCCATCCCGGCAATCGGCACCACCGAGCCGTCGGCGGAAGCCTGCGACGCGCTCCAGGCGTTCTCGAAATTGGCCGAAAGCATGCCCGTTCCCAACCCGACCGCCAGACCGATCAGGATCAGCCCCAGCAGCGATACCAGTTTGGCCGACGTGAACACGTTCTGGATCAGCTTGCCGCTCTGAATACCCCGACTGTTGATCCAGGTGAGCAGCACTACGCTGGCGATGGCAAACAGAGACGCGCCTTTGATGGGAAAGGAGCCGATGCTGAACAGCACGTTCTCCGGGTTCAATGCCGGTATGAAAACCGCCGAATACTTGGTGAAGGCCACCGCCACGGCGGCAATCGTCCCGGTCTGAATGACCGCAAATACCGTCCACCCATACACGAAACCAAGCAGGGAGCCGTAAGCCCGCTGGATGTACACGAACTGACCGCCCGCTTTGGGCATCATGCCGGCCAGCTCGCCGTAGCTGAGGGCGGCCGTCACCGTAATCACGCCCGTCAGCACCCACAGCAGCAGCAGCCAGCCCGCCGAGCCGACATTGCGGGACATATCGGCGCTGACAATAAAAATTCCGGACCCGATCATGGACCCGGACACCAGCAGCGTGGCGTCTATCGGCCCCAGAGAGCGCTTCAATTCGGTTTTTTCTTCGGTTAAGAGGTTGGAGGGTTCAGCCATAAGAGGGTCGATCAGGAAATACGTGGAAAGTCGGAAGATACTAAAAAAAAATCCGGCGCGGCAAATCCACCCTCAAATTCCCGGTGTACGTATTTCCGAATCGATCCTCCTTTTTATCCTTCTTTCCAGCCATGAAAACGGTATTCATTACCGGCGGTACCGGCTACCTCGGCCGGCGCCTGATCCGCGGGCTTCTTTCCCGCGGGCATCGGGTTTGCGCCCTGGTCCGGCCCGGCTCCGAATCCAAAGTCCCTGATGGTGCCGAGGTCATTTCAGGAAATCCCTTCGATGCCGGAGACTTCGCCGACCGGATTCCGTTCGGGTGCGTGTTCGTTCAGTTGCTGGGCGTTCCGCACCCCTCCCCCGCCAAAGCCGCCGAATTCCGGCGCATCGACCTGGTTTCGGTTCAGGAGTCGGTGAAGGCCGCCGGCCGGGCCGGGGTCTCTCACTTCATCTACGTCAGCGTTTCTACGGAACCGACCCGCGTCATGAAGGCGTACCAGGAGGTTCGTCAGGCCGGAGAGAGGGCCGCCCTTGAAGCCGGTCTGAACAGCACCTTTCTCCGCCCCTGGTACATCCTCGGCCCCGGCCACTGGTGGCCGGTTCTGCTCCTTCCCCTTTACGCCCTGGCCGAGTTGACGCCGTCGGTCCGGCAAAAGGCCCGGGCGCTGAGTCCGGTGCTGCTGCCGCAGATGCTCGCATCCCTCATCGAATCCGTCGAAGCGGCTCCGAAACCGCTGCGGATCCTCGAAATCCCCGATATCCGCACGACGAAACCCGACCCCGTCGGCCCGCCATCGTACCATTTTCCCGGTTGAGGGGCAAACCGGCCCAATCGGCGGGAAGCGGGCCCCTACCGGCGCCCTTTAGCAAACGGTCGTTCTCTGGCGGAAAATGCGGCTTTTTTGACGTATTCCGACACGGTCCGGCAGAGCGATAAGCGCTTAATTTGCAAGTAGTAAACACTTAAACAATGAACACCGTCGCCCCCCGGCGACATCCTCTGCTATCATGAAAAAAGCATTCAGAATCGTTCTCATCCTCATCGGGCTGGTGGTGGTGGGAGTTCTCGGTTTCATCGGTTTCGTCGCCATTCGGGGCGTCCCGACCTATGACCCGCCGGTTGTTCAGGAAATTAAAATCGAGGCTACGCCGGCCCGGCTGGCACGGGGCGAAAAAATTGCCCAAATGCACTGCATTGCCTGCCATGCCGACAATGAAAACCGCCTGACGGGCAGAAAGCTCGAAGATCTGCCCCCACTGTTCGGTACCATCTATTCGGTCAATATTACCCAGGATAAGGAAGTCGGGATCGGCAAGTACAGCAACGCCGAGCTGATGTATTTCCTCCGGACCGGGATTCGCCGGGACGGTTCCTTTGCCGGTATCATGCCCAAATTCCCGCTGATGGCCGACGAAGACCTCAAATCGGTGGTGGCATGGCTGCGCTCCGACGCCTTCCCCGTCCAGCCGTCGAAGAAAGAGGCCCCGGCATCGGAATACAGTCTGTTCGCCAAAATCCTGGGCAACACGGTCATCAAGCCGCTGCCTTATCCGGAAACCGAGAAATTCATCCCGGACAGCACCAACGAGGTTGCCTTCGGCCGGTATGTAGCCGATGAACTGGGGTCCTGTTATATGTGCCACTCGGCCGACTTTACAAAACAAAACCCGCTGGAACCGGGCAAATCCCTGGGTTATTACGGGGGCGGCAATGAATTTACCACCCTGGAAAAGACGCCCATCTTCTCGGCGAACCTGACCTTCGACGAGGAAACCGGCATCGGCAAAAAATACACGAAGGAGCAGTTTGTTAAAGTCGTTCGGGCCGGTGTTCGCCCCGACGGAAGCCTGCTGCGCTACCCCATGGGACCGCATCCGATGCTGACCGAGTATGAAGTGGGATCGATTTACGAGTACCTGAAGACGGTGCCGAAGATCAAAAACAATATCCAGAACAAAGAGCGGGAAGCGCTCGCCAGCTTAGGCAAGTAATCGTCACCACCCCCAACCCCCTCCTTGCCAAGGAGGGGGTTGGGGGTGGTCCTCAGTTCACTTCGATCTCGTCGGCAGCCACCCAACCCCCGGCTCCTGCATTGCGGGCGGTCACCCGAACGAACCGGGCCGGGGTCGGTTCGAAGTTCAGGGTCGGACGGACGATCTCCTTCCGTCCCCGTTCTTCCGGGTTCATTGACACCGTTTTCAGAGTCCGGAAGATCCGGCCGTCCCCGGAAACCGCCACCTCGACCTGCCGGGGCAGCCGGACGTTCCCGGCGGTAGCCCGCACCAGCCCGATCCGCACCGACCGGACGGTATCCACCCTCGCCAGATCGATGGTGGCTTCCAGGTCGGCGGTTCGTACCTGAGCGATGCCCCGCATATCGGCCAGATAGCCTGTCGTATAGCCGTACCGGCCGTCGGTCAGCAGACCCGGATCGACCCCGGCGGGTTTGATGGCGGGGGTCGTCAGCCGGACCGGTTTTCCGGTACCTTTCGACCCCGCAAACCACCAGGATTGCACTTCACCGACCACCGTTCCGTTCCGGACCGCCACCGCCTTCAGCGGTCCGGTCCGGTTCTGGTGTATCAGGCCGGCGTATAGGAGCGAAAGCGCCGTCGGCTCGCTGCCGTCCAGCGTATACCGGATTTCCGTCTCCGGGTCTTTGGCCGTCAGCCGGACCCGGACGGTGCCGTCGGTCGCGGCCGTCGATTCGGCGACGACGTCGAAAAACGCCCGCGAAAACCGGACGCCCATCGCTTCGAGCCGACGGAAATGCGGCCGCATCCGCCGGCTGAAATCCTCCCAGCTTTTCCCTTCGCGGGGTGTCCAGACTACCTCGGCCAGAGCGGCTGCCCGGGGCCAGACCATGTATTCCACCTTTTCGGGGGTCGGGATGTATTCGGTCCAGACGTTGGCCTGCGCCCCGATGATCCGGCGGGCCACGGCGGCCGGGAGGTCCTCCGGAACCGGCTCGAACGAATAGGTTTTCCCGATGGGCGTAAAGCCGCCGAACGCCAGGGGTTCCTGCGTCGGGTCGGACTGGTAATAATCGAAATAGACGAACTCACCCGGCGTCATGATCGCGTCGTGCCCCTGCCGGGCCGCCGTAATACCGCCTTTGGTCCCGCGCCAGCTCATGACGGTAGCGCCGGCCGAGAGGCCGCCCTCCAGAATTTCGTCCCACCCAATGATCTTCCGTCCTTTCGACTGCACCCAGCGGTCGATGCGGCCGATGAAGTAACTCTGTAGCTGCTGCTCGTTCTTCAGTTTCAACCGGCGCATCAGGGCCTGACAATAGGGGCTGGCCTTCCAGCTCGCTTTCGGGCATTCGTCTCCGCCGATATGGATGTAGGGGCCGGGAAACAGGTCCATCACCTCCGTCAGCACCTCCTGCAAAAAGGTGAACGTCTTCTCGTAGGGGCAGAATACGTCGCTGAAGATGCCCCATTTGGTCGCGACTTCATACGGGCCGCCGGAGCAGCCGAGTTCGGGATAAGCCGCCAGGGCCGCCACCGCATGACCCGGCATCTCGATTTCCGGAACGACGGTGATGTACCGTTCCCGGGCATACCGGACCACCTCCCGGATTTCCTCCTGCGTATAAAAGCCGCCGTAAGGCCGGCCGTCGAACTGCTGCGGGTCGGATTCGTAATAGTGACCGATGATCGTTTCCTTCCGTCGGGAACCGATTTCGGTTAATTTCGGATACCTTTTTATCTCGATCCGCCAGCCCTGGTCGTCGGTCAGGTGCCAGTGGAAGGTGTTCAGCTTATGAAACGCCATCAGGTCGAGATATTTTTTTACGAACGATACCGAAAAAAAATGCCGGCTGACGTCCAGATGCAGACCCCGGTAGGCAAAGCGGGGCCGGTCCTCGATCCGGCAGGCCGGAACCGCCCAGGAAGAAACCGCAGAAGGCTGATTACCAAAGATTTCCGGCGGCATTAACTGATACAAAGTCTGAAGGGCATAAAAAAAACCGGCGGGTCGGGCGGCTTCGATCGTTATAGAATCGGGTTGCACATCCAGCCGGTAACCCTCTGCTCCCAGGGCGGGATCGGATACAAGAACGAACGTGATCGTATGGGCGGGCGTCAGGGTCTGGTTCCTGTTTTGTACTTTCAGGGCCGGTCCGCCCGCGGCCCGCAGGCGGTCGGCCAGCGTGCCGGCGAGGGCGATCACCTCTTCCGAACCCGACGGCACCCGGAGGATCGTGTTCGGACGCAGGACGAACTGTCCGGGCCGGACCTGAAAGGAGGCTGGTTTCGGAATCAGGTTTCCGGTGTTCTGACCGAAACCGGTTCCGGCAAGCAGGACCAGGAGGAAACAAAAAAACCGCTTCATGAATGGGGGTAGCACCGGATTCAATTGTCCAAATGTAGAAAAAACAGTAACGACCTTGTTTCGATTCATCACCACCGCCCTTCTGTCCGGCTGCCTGGCTCTGAATGCCCCGGCCCAGACGCCCGGTCCGGCCACCACGGTTAAACACGCCATCGAGATTGCCGGCCTTCGGATCGGCACGCAGGTGTCCACCCACACCGTCAGCGGAGCGACCCATCATTACACCCAAACCAGCAACGTCGAGTTCTGGTTTTTCGGAAAAATCCGGATCAATTACAAAACGTCGACCCGCACCGACGCCCGGCAGCTGCTTCGGTCCGAGGTGGAGGCTCACACCAATCGGGGCGACTTCCTGACCACCACCGCCTGGCAGGACGACCACTACGACATCCGGGCCGACCAGTATAAATACACCTACAAATCCACGGAAACGCAGCCCATCGATTTCTCGCTGACCCGGATGTATTTTGAAGAGCCGGTCGGGCGGAAGCGGGTCTACGCAGAATATTTCGGAAAGTTCGCAACCATCGAGCCGACCAGAAAGGGCAGTTACATCGTCCGGATCGAAGACCGGGAAGATGAGTATTTCTACGAAAAGGGGCAGTTGGTGAAAATTGTGAAGGAAAACTCGGTTAAGAATTTCATTCTGAAGCGGGTAGATTAAATTTTAATCATCCTTTCGTTTGGCAGGTAAGGTCGTTTTCGCCTATATTTTCGGGGTTTTCCCACTTCTGTCCACCCCTGCCTGCTATGCAAAAACCGTTTACCGGCTCCGGAATCCGACTTTTTCTTAAATTTCTTCTGATCGCCCTCCTGATCACGGCCTCGGTCCTGAATGCCCGGATCAGCCGTCATTCCGGTATTTCGTCGTCCAGCCAGTTAAAACTGTCAACGCTCGGTTTCCAGTCCGAATATGTCGACTTTTAAGACAGAACCGGGCACGCAGGCCAGTCGACCGATCTCCAGAAAATTAACTTCCGGGAGAGCGCTTTCCGGAAGCCGGCGCTATGCGGTACTTCTCCTTCCGCTGCTGCTTTTTTTTCTCGGCAGCCTGGCGGGCATTCCGCCGTTTGAAAACATCCGGCTGAAAGTCCACTTCCCGGGGCTGGCCCCGGCCTTTTTCGTGATGGGCTTTGTCCTTTACGCGGCTCTCCACCGCATCCGGATTCGTCTGGGGAGCATCGATCTGGCTTTCCTGCTCTATGGCGTCTATGTGCTGCTGAACCGGGCGGTTTTCGGGGTCGGCTTCAGTGAGGGGGTGATCCTGTCGATTCTGCCCATCCTGGCCTTCCTGCTGCTGAAACAGTTATTTCTGGAGGAGCCGTATGGAAACCGCCTGATGATGGCCTGCGCCTGCGGGCTGCTGCTGGTCGGCATCTACCAGTGCGTGAGTGGTGAACTTCAGCTGCTGGGCCTGCGCAAGAGTCATAACAAATTGTTTCCGATGACGGGCTTGTTTCATAATCCGGGACCGTTCGGCATTTTCCTGGCACCGATTTTTACGTTTGCACTGGCCGGTCTGCTGTTCCCGGCGCCCGGTCTTCCCCTCTACCGGGGGTGGGTCGGGTTATGCCGGGTGGCGGTGTGGGCGATCCCGGTCATTCTTCCGGCCACGCAGTCGCGCTCGGCCTGGCTGGGCGGTCTGACGGGCACCGGGTTCCTGCTTTTTCTGAGATACAAATCCCCCCTGCTCCAAATCTTCCGGGAAACGACGTCCTGGCTGAAGCTGACGGTCATTCCGGTTCTGATCGGGTTCGCTGTCGTGAGTCCGTACCTGCTGTACCAGTTCAAACCCAACTCCGTGAAGGGCCGGGCGCTGGTCTGGCGGGTCGGCTGGGAATCCATCCGGACGCACCCGGTCTTCGGAATCGGGTTCGGGCGGTTCGGCACCCACTTCGGGGAGTTGCAGAGCCGCTATGTGGAGAAGTACGCCGACGACCCGGCCGCCCTGATCCGGGCCGACTACGTGGCTTACGCCTTCAATGACTTTCTCCAGATTCTGGTCGAGACGGGGCTGGTCGGCTTCGGACTGTTCGGACTGGTCATCTTCCGGCTTTTCCGGTCGGGCCGCCGGGGGATTGCCGGCCGGAACCCGCTCCTGATCGGCTCGCTGGGCGGTATTCTGGCCGTGCTGGTGGCCGCCTGCTTTTCCTATCCCTTCGAACTGCCTTTCATCTGGTTCCTGTTTCTGTTCTTCGCCTTTCTGGTTTCCGCCAAAACCGGACCCGCGGTGGTATCAGCCTCGTCGGGGACACCCCTCGCGCGCCTTGCCCTGCTGCTGACCCTCGGCCTGATGGTCGGAGCCGTCCGTGAAGAACTTCGGTTCATCCGGGCCCAGGAAAATATGGGCCGGGCCCGGGGGTACCTGTCCGCCCGGGAGTTCGGAAAAGCCGTCGGGAGCTACCGGACTCATGCCTCCGATCTGGCGTATGTTCCGAATGCCTGGCTCGGCTTCGGGAAGGCCCTGTTGCTGAACGGAGAGTATGCGGAGAGTGCCGCCGTCCTGGAAAAGGCCTCCGCCCGCATCTACGACCCGTTTCTTTTCATCAACCTGGGCAATGCCTACCAGAAACTGAAAAAATTCGATCAGGCCGGAAAAGCTTACCGGACCTCCATTCTGATCCTGCCCAACAAAATGTATCCGCGTTATCTGCTGGCCAAACTGTATGCCGAAACCGGCGACACCCTGAAAGCCGTGGAAACCGCGCGGGAAGTACTCCGGATGCCCTACGAAATTCACTCGCCGGCGACCCGGGATATTTTGAAGGAAATGCAGACCCTGTCCCATCGTTTCCCATCCAAACCTGAACGACTCCCATGAAAAAGCCGGTCTTTCCGACCCTCCTCCTGTTCGTTTCTCTGTTGCCTGGTTTTCAGGCCTGCCGCCCCTCCGAACTGAAGGAGCAGGTCAAGGACGTAATCCGCTCGCATTACAAGGAAAACCTGCTGGAAGAATTGCAGGCGCATTATCGGGCTCCGCAGGACAGCCTCAAGCGCAAATCCGCGGAGTTTCTGGTCGGGCAGATGGATGAACTCCGGACCGGCGACACCCGGGCCGAGGATCTGGGCAGCGTGGAGGCCGATTACCTGATCCGTAACATCGACCTGGCCTTTCAGACGGCGGGCGAGCGCCTGAGAACCGGCCGCCTGCGGTTCGACGACTTCTGCGAATACGTGCTCCCGTACCGGATGGCGAGCGAACCGCTGACCGACTGGCGCGGGCAGGGCCTGAGCCGCTACGCCACCCTGCTGACGACCTACGAAAACTCCGAAAAACGCAACGTCGATATTTCCGACTCGGTCAACAACGACATCCGGCGGGATTTCAAGTACGGAACGGCGACCAAACCGGCCCAGCTCCTGGCCTGGGAAGAGCTGATGAAACAGAAAACGGGCAACTGCTGGGCCATGACGATGCTCGTCAATTACCCCCTGCGGTCGCTGGGCATTCCGGTAACGACGGACTTTGTTTCCCGGTGGAGCAACAACAACGGCGTCGGCCATGCCTGGAACGCCCTCCAGACCGGCCCCGGCCGCTGGATTCCCTTCATGGGCTGTGAAATCGACGTAACCGACCCGCTCAGCTTCGACCCGTTCGGCATCTACCACGAACAGCGGCTGCCGGCCAAAATCTACCGGTCCACCTTCTCCCGCAACCCGGAAGCGCTGGTCCGCCAGGTCGAAGACCACGCCCTGATTCCGGACGATCTGACCTTTGAACGCTACATCGACGTGACGGACCAGTACCTGCCGACCAGTACGGTGGCGGTGCCGCTGCCCGGAACCGGGCAGCCGGAAATCGCGTATCTGGCTACGTTCTCCAGCGGCTCCTGGGAGCCGGTCTACTGGGCCAAACCCGCCGGTAACCGGCTGACTTTCCCGAAGATGGCGCGCAGCATCCTGTACCTGCCCTGCACGTATCAACGGGACAAAGGAGTATCTCCGATCGGAAACCCGCTTTATGTGGAAAAAGAAACCGGAAAAACCGTTACGCTGAAAGCCGACCGGACGCGCCGGGGCACGATTACCGTCGAAACCCTCCAGTCGAAAGGCATGGAGGAAATTGCGGTATTCTCGCTCGGCCGGGAGTTCATCCCGTTCATTCAGACGATGGACAGCATCTGCCTGGATCAGAAACGCAGCCGGCCCCTGGACCACCGGCGGTACCGTCTGTTTTACTGGGACAACGGCTGGCAGGCGGCCGGAGAAGCCGTCAAACGGCCCGACCGACCGCTGCGCTTCGACAACGTCCCGTCGGGAACCGTCTACCGCCTGCTGCCCGACGATCCGAAGCAGAAGGAACGGCTGTTTACGTATTCGGATCACCGGCAGCTCTGGTGGTAAGCCCATCCCAAACCATGAAACGATTCCTCCTCTCCCTCCTGACCCTCGGCCTGTTGTCAGGCATGGCCTCCGCCCAGACGGCGAAAGGCGTTCTTAAATCCGAATTCATCTACGAGCAGGCACCGTTCCCCTCCTGCCATGCCTCCACCCTGGCCGAAACGCCCGGCGGGCTGGTGGCGGCCTGGTTCGGCGGCACCCACGAACGGCACCCCGACGTCGGCATCTGGTTCAGCCGGTATCAGAACAATGCCTGGACCACCCCCGTCGAACTGGCGAACGGCGTGCAGGCCGACGGCACCCGGCATCCGACCTGGAACCCGGTGCTGTTTCAGATGCCCAACGGGCCGCTGCTGCTGTTCTACAAGGTCGGCCCCAGCCCCTCGACCTGGTGGGGGATGCTGATCACCTCCACAGACGGCGGCAAGACCTGGTCGAAACCGACGAAACTCCCGGACGGTATTCTCGGCCCGATCAAGAACAAACCCGTGCTGCTGGCCTCCGGCAAACTGCTCTGCCCCGCCAGCACTGAACACGACGGCTGGCGGCTGCACATGGAAAGCACCACCGACGGCGGCAAGACCTGGAAAAAAACCGCCCCGCTGAACGACGGAAAGGAGTTCAGCGCCATTCAGGCCAGTATCCTGTTCCACCCGAATAACCGCCTGCAACTGCTCTGCCGCAGCAAAAACGGCAAGGTGCTGGAAGCCTGGTCGGACGACGAAGGCGAACACTGGACCGCCCTGAAAGCCACCGAACTGCCCAACCCCAACTCCGGCACCGACGCCGTTACCCTCAAAGACGGCCGCCAGCTGCTGGTCTATAATCATACCGAAAAAGGACGCTCTCCGCTGAATGTCGCCCTCTCGCCCGATGGAAAGCACTGGCAGGCGGCCGCCGTGCTCGAAAACGATCCTGGCAAGGAGTTCTCCTACCCCTCGGTGATCCAGACCCGCGACGGGCTGGTGCATATCATGTATACGTTCCACCGGAAAAAGATCCGGCATGTGGTGCTCGACCCGGCTCAGGTAGCGCTGACCGACATCCGCGACGGCCGGTGGGCAGGAAATTAATTCGGGATGCGGGTTGTTACCCGGTTGGGATACGGAATTTGGAGATGGGTCTTCCCTGCAAATTCCGTATCTTTGCAGCCTGATTAATCTCCCAGCAACACCGTGAGTTACAAAGAATACAAAAACCTGAATTACGCTCAGGTCGCCGACGACGTACTACAGTTCTGGAAGGCGAACCGCGTGTTCGAGAAATCGGTCGAAACGCGCGACGGTCAGCCCACGTTTACCTTTTACGAAGGCCCCCCCTCGGCCAACGGCAAACCGGGTATTCACCACGTGATGGCCCGGGCGATCAAGGATATTTTCTGCCGGTACAAAACGCTTCAGGGCTTTCAGGTGAAGCGCAAGGGCGGCTGGGATACGCACGGCCTCCCCATCGAACTCCAGGTCGAGAAAGAACTGGGAATCACCAAGGATCATATCGGAAAACCGGCTTCGGAAGGCGGTATTTCCGTCGAGGAATACAACCGCAGGTGCCGCGAGGCCGTGATGAAATTTACGGACCTCTGGAACGACCTGACCGAAAAGATGGGGTACTGGGTCGATCTGGAAAACCCGTACGTCACCTACCACAACGAATACATCGAATCGCTCTGGTACCTGCTCAAAAAGCTGTATGATCAGGGTCTGCTGTATAAAGGCTATACCATCCAACCGTATTCGCCCAAAGCCGGTACCGGGCTGTCCTCGCACGAGCTGAACATGCCGGGCACGTATAAGGACGTGAAGGACACGACTATCGTGGCGATGTTCAGGGTAAAACCGTCGGAAAAGGCGCAGCTGCTGGCGTCGGCCGACGGGACACCGAGCTACATCCTGGCCTGGACGACCACCCCCTGGACCCTTCCCGCCAACTCGGCCCTGACCGTCGGCAAAGACATCGACTACGTGCTGGTGAAGACCTTCAACCCTTACACCCACGAGCCGGTGCAGGTGGTGCTGGCCCAAGCGCTGGTCGGCCGCTGGTTTAACGAAAAAGGGCAGGACGGCGACTTCGAGGGCTACGCGGCCAGCGATAAGAAACTAACCCCCTGGACCATACTCAAGACGTTCAAAGGCGCCGACCTGGAAGGCATCGAATATGAACAGCTGCTGCCCTACGTTCAGCCCGAAAAACCCGCGTTCCGCGTCATCCTCGGCGACTTCGTGACGACCGAAGACGGTACGGGCGTCGTGCATACCTCCCCCACCTTCGGGGCCGACGACTTCCGGGTCGCGCAGGCCAACGGCATCCCGCCGATCATGGTCCGCGATGAAAACGGGAAGGAAGTGCCCATCGTCGACCGGCAGGGCCGCTTCGTGCAGGAGATCGGCGAGTTCGGCGGGCGGTATGTGAAAGAGCAGTATTACTCCGACGAGGAGCAGGCCGACCCGGAGTTCCGGCCTACGGACGTGCTGATCGCCATCAAACTGAAGGAGGAAGGCAAGGCGTTCCGCGTCGAGAAATACGAACACCCCTACCCCCACTGCTGGCGGACCGACAAACCCGTCCTGTATTACCCGCTCGACAGCTGGTTCATCCGCACCACGGCGAAAAAAGACCGGCTGGTCGAACTGAACAAGACCATCAACTGGATACCCGAAAGCACCGGCACCGGCCGCTTCGGCAACTGGCTCGAAAACCTCGTCGACTGGAACCTCAGCCGCAGCCGCTACTGGGGCACCCCACTGCCGATCTGGCGCAGCGAAACCGGCGAGGAAGTCTGCATCGGCTCCGTCGCGGAGCTGAAAGAAATGGTTGAATTGTCGAATCGAAGAATGATAGAATTAATTAAGGCGGAAAACCGTACGGAATGGAATGCCTATCTCGAAAAAAATAATTCAATCATTCAGCAACTCAACAACTCAACAATTGACCTGCACCGCCCTTATGTCGATGAGGTATACCTCCTCTCCGAGTCCGGGAAGCTCATGCAGCGCGAACCGGACCTGATCGACGTGTGGTTCGATTCGGGGGCCATGCCGTATGCGCAGTGGCACTATCCGTTCGAGAATAAGGAGATTTTCGATAAGGCCTATCCGGCCGATTTCATCTCGGAGGGCGTCGATCAGACGCGCGGCTGGTTCTTCACGCTCCACGCCATCGCCGGGATGCTGAACGACTCGGTAGCCTTCAAAAACGTGGTTTCGACGGGTCTGGTGCTGGACAAGAACGGCAATAAGATGTCGAAACGGCTGGGCAACGCCGTCGATCCGTTCGATACGCTGGCGACCTACGGGGCCGACGCGACGCGCTGGTACCTGATCACCAACGCCGAGCCCTGGGATAACCTGAAATTCAATATCGACGGCATCGGGGAAGTGCAACGACGGTTCTTCGGGACGCTGTACAACACCTACTCGTTTTTCGCCCTCTACGCCAACCTCGACGGCTTCGACTTCGACGGCCGCCGGACCATCCCGGTTTCGGAACGCCCGGAACTGGACCGCTGGATTCTGTCGAAACTTCAGTCGCTGATTCTGGAAGTGGAGCAGCAGTTCGAAGACTACAACCCAACCAAAGCCGGGCGGGCCATCCAGGATTTCGTCAACGATCACCTGTCGAACTGGTACGTGCGGCTTTCTCGCCGGCGGTTCTGGAATACGGCCGAAGCCCCCGACAAACGGGCGGCTTACGAAACGCTGCACGAATGCCTGACGACGGTATCGAAACTGATGTCGCCCATTGCGCCCTTCTTCGCCGACTGGCTGTACCGCAACCTGACGAAGGAAACCGACCTGTCGGTGCACCTGACCGAATTCCCGCCGGCCGAACGCGACCTGATCGACACCGATCTGGAAACGTCGATGCAGCTGGGACAGGATATTTCGTCGCTGGTGCATTCGCTGCGGAAAGGCCACAAGATCAAGGTGCGCCAGCCGCTGACGAAGGTGCTGATCCCGGTACTGAACGAAACCACCCGCCGTCAGATCGAACACGTCGCGCCCATCATCCAGTCGGAGGTCAACGTGAAGGCCGTCGAATTCATCGACGACGCGTCGGGCATCCTGAAGAAGAAGATCAAGCCCAACTTCAAGACCCTCGGACCCAAGTTCGGGCCGAAGATGAAGGATGTGGCCGCTACCATCAACGCCATGACCGAAGACGACATCCGGAAGCTCGAAGCCGCCGGAAGTCTGTCCTTGGCCATTGGTGAGATTACGATGCAGGACGTGGAAATCCGGACCGAGGACGTGCCGGGCTGGCTGGTGGCGAGCGAAGGCAGCCTGACCGTGGCCCTGGACGTAACGATCACGGAAGAACTCCGCCGGGAGGGCATCGCCCGCGATTTCGTCAACCGGATCCAGAACCTGCGGAAAGACCGTGATTTCGACGTGACCGACAAGATCACCATCACGCTGGAAAACAATAACGCGGTGCTGTCCAACGCCATCGAGGCCAACCGGCCCTATATCTGCCGCGAAGTGCAGGCCCAGTCGCTCGACCTGGTGACGGACCTGAACGGCAACGCGACGGAGATCGAAATGGACGAATTTCTTCTGCGGGTGAAAATTGAGGTAGTCTGATCCCGGACTACCTCACCAGCAGTTTTTTCACCTGCTGACTGGTTTCCCCGTCTACTTTGAGGTAATACAGGCCCGGAGACAGCTTAGGTACGGAAAGCTGCTTCTCCGGGCTATTTAGTTTGAAGTTCTGCCGCAGGAGGGACCGCCCCTGTCCGTCGGTCAGCGTCGTCTGGACGGCCTCATCCGCCCCGAAGCCGCTGAACTTCAGCGTCACCTGCGAGCGGCCGTTGTCGACCGGGTTCGGATATACCGACACCTCCGGCTGAAAAGCCGCCACCTCCGCCGAAACGCCCTCCCGGGCCGTGGCCGAATTAGCCAGATAAATCCTGTCGAAATAACAGACCGGCCGGGCGCTTCCCGTCGCTTCCTGGAAGAAAATGTCGGTCAGGGTGGCCGGATTACCGAAGGTAGACAGCGGCACCGTAATCAGCTTCCACTGGTTGGCGGTGGTTGTGAAGCGGTACGACGGCCCGCCCCCGTTCAGGATGACCTGAATCTGCTGGCCGGTATTGGTGCCGCCGTGTACCCAGAATTTCAGATGCGTAAATCCGCTCAGGCCCACGGCCGTATTGGCGTGCAGGTAAAGCCCCGCCCAGCCCGCATCGTATTTTGCCGAAAGGCTTTTGGTCCCGCTGTACACCGGCGTGGAGTTGGCCAAATTCCGGGTCGTATTCCACGACCAGTCTACCCAGTTCGCGTTGAGCGCGTCGTCGTAGATCATGGCGGTCGCCGGGGCCGTACCGTTGACGGTGACGGCGGTGGTGGCGGTTTTCGTACAGCCGTTCAGCCCGACCGTCAGCGTATAGGTACCGGCGGCTGCCGGGGTGACGCCCGCGAGGGACGGATTCTGAACACTGGAGGTAAAGCTGTTCGGACCGGACCAGCTGTAGGTTGCTCCGGCACCGGCATTGGCGGCCGTCAGATTCAGCGTCTGCCCGGCAGGAATCGGACTGTTGCTCGAAGCGGTGGCCGTCGGAACCGGGTTGATCGTTACGCTCGTGGTGGCCGTCTGGGCGGTGCCGCCGGCCGGTGTGATGGTGACGGTATAGGAGCCGGCCGCCGTCGCGCCGGCATTGGCGATGGCCGGGTTCTGCTGGGTGGAGGTAAAGCCGTTCGGTCCTTTCCAGGCATAGGCAGCTCCCGTTCCCCCGCCCGAAGCCGTCAGGTTCAGCGTCTGGCCGGTGCAGACCGGGCTGTTGCTCGATGCGGTAACATTCGGCTGGCTGCCGCCGTTCTCCGTAAAATAGGCTACGACGAACGTATAACCCGCCTGGTAATAGATGGCCGGTTCGGTCACTTCCCAGGAAGCATCCGGCCAGGAAGTATTCCAGTCGCGGTAGACTTTCATGGGCGGTTCGCCTTTCGGCGGGGCGGTCGTTCCCGAATAATACTGGTTCGGCCCTCCGGCCAGAAAACCGGGTGCCGGTCCGAACTGAGAGTTGGCCCCGTCGTACCGGGCCGAGCCGTCGCGGTACCAGCTGTGGTAAATCTCCATCACGGAATTTTCCGCCCCGGCATTCGCTCCTTTGGCGCCCATGTTGCTGAGGTAGACCCAGTTCAGCGGGTTGCGGCCGTGGATGTAATGCAGGTATTCTTCGGCAATTTCCTTATACAGAGCGGTTTTGGCGGTATTGACCCCCAGTTCGGCCGAGAGGATCGATAGCTGGGCCCACTTCATTTTCTGAAGATTGGACCCCCAGGAATAATGACCGTTCCACATAAACCCCAGATACGGGTCGTTGCGGGAGGTAAAATAGGGTTCGATGAACCAGTCCATGACGTTCAGGAAGCGGCTTTTAAGCTCACCGACGATGGAGGCCGTGGCGTTGGGCGTCTGGCTATAGACGAAGTAGGCCCGGTTGAGGTCCCAGCAGAGCGACGCATCGAGGTGGCCGTTCGAGAAGGGATGGAACCCGTTCTCACTGGTGCCGCCGACGTCCTTGTAGTTGGCCTCGAAGTAGGTTTTGTATTTGGCGGTTCCGGTAGTCCGAAAGAGTTCGGCGGCTGCGTAGATGCGAAGCCGTTTGTCGGCATTGCCGTTGGAACCGGCGTCGGCGGCCGCCAGCGAGGCTCCGTCGGTACCGGAGGCCGGGTTCATGGCCGGGGTCGATTCCAGGTAGGCCCAGGCCCGTTCGGAGGCTGTCCGCAGCGTGGTGGCATAGGCCGGGTTGGTGTTCTGATACAGGCGGGCGGCATGGGCGGTCAGGGCGGCAAAGGTAGCCGTGGCCCAGGTGGTGATGTTGGTGTAATACCGGGGCTGGGTGTCGGTGGCGGGGTTGTCCGTGCCATTGTCGTAGCTGGTGACGGCCACCCGGTTATGCACACCCCCGCTTCCGGCCTGCATCTTCAGCAGCCAGTCGAATTCCCACTTCAGTTCGTCGAGCAGGTCGGGAATGCTGTTACCGGATTCGGGAATGTTCGTGTTGTCGGGAAAGGCGGTGGGGCGGAGTTCGTAGGCCACCATCAGGTCCCAGAGCGTCCCGGACAGAAACGGCACGTACTTGTTGTAATCGCCGGCATCATACCAGCCTCCCCGTACGTCGAGGTTCGTGCCGCCCTGGGCGGAGGTGGTATACAACTGAGCGTTGGCGTCCTGACCATGGGCGGCCGGGTGCGTCCAGTTGCCGCCGAAGGTGGCCGGGATGTCGGTTCCGCTGCGCTGGTAGTAGAAAGTGCGGACGGAGGTCCGGAGAACCGGCGCGTAAACGTCGGCTTTGATGTCGAAGTCGTAGGAACGAAGGCTGTTCGACGGGTCGACGATGTAATAGGTTCCGGGGGTGGTCAGACCGGAAAAGTCACCGTGCCAGACCTTGTCGCCCGAGTCGCCGTGGGTGTTGCCGGCATTCCAGGCCGTAACATTTCCCGAAAAGACGACGGTATTATCAGATTTACGACGCACCTGGAACTGGCCGCCGGGGGTGTAACTGATGCTGCCGTTCTGGCCGCTGACGGGATCGGCGAAGATCACGTGCTTCCGTGCAGCGGCCCGCCACCCGAATTGATCGACAATAATCTGCTTGCTGACGGTCTGGGCCTGAAGGGTGATGGAGGTACCGGAAAGCAAAAACAAGACACCGGTAATATAGCGACGCCCGAGGCATTGAACCCGTTGTTGAATACCAGTAAAGTAGTGTATCATAACGTTTTGCCGTGAGTAAGGGTAGGTTCAAACCACCAAGCAAAATAAATGCCATCGTCTGACAATACCGGAAGGAAGTTTGCTTTACTCAGAGATTCGGCTTACCAGTTGCCGAACAAGGCAGGAAGAGAGGTATTCGAAGAAAAAAAAGGTGGTGAACTGTTCTTGCCGCACTTTTCCGATCTTCACAGGAGTTCACCACCTGAAAAAATAACGCAATCGGAAAATGATTGTTTTATTAAATGGTAAATGATTACATAAAATTTCGATCAACTGATCGAACGGGACAACTGCCGGTCCATTTCCGGCCGGATTTCAGGACAGGCAGAAGTCTACGGCCGCCATGGCGTGCAGGGTCGTGGTATCGAACAGCGGCACCTCCGTATGCTCCGGCCGGACCAGCAGCGGGATCTCCGTACAGCCCAGAACGACGCCTTCCGCGCCCCGATCCGCCAGCCGGCCGATCATCTCCAGATACCGCCCGCGGGTGGTATCGCTGAAAATGCCCCGCCCGAATTCTTCATAGATGGTCCGGTGAATGAAGTCCTTATCGGGTTCATGGGGCAGAATCACCTCGATTCCGAAACGCTCCTTCAGCCTCCGGCGGAAAAAAGCCCGTTCCATCGTGAACCGGGTGCCCATCAGGCCAACCCGATTCAGGCCGGCTTTCCGGATGGCCTCCCCGGCCGCGTCGGCAATGTGCAGCAACGGGACGGAAAGCCGGTCGGCGACGGCATCGGCTACCTCATGCTGGGTGTTGCAGGCAATCACCACACACTCCGCTCCGGCCAGAACCAGCCCCTGAGCCATTCCGTCGACGGCCCGTTCGACGGCGGCCCAGTCGTCGGCCTTCTGCCACTGGACGAATTCCTCAAAATCGGCATTGGAGAGAATCAGTTTGGCCGAGTGGTTGCCGCCCAGCCGGCAGCCCACCTCCTGATTGATGATCCGGTAATAGGCCGCGGAGCTTTCCCAGGACATTCCGCCGATGATTCCGAGTGTTTTCATGGGATCAGGAAAGCAGCTGGCCGAGGCCGAAGAGGATCACGAATACGAGAGTCGAAAGGGCCAGCTGGCCCAGGCGCGGGTTCAGCTCGGCCGACTTTTTATGGTGCGCCACGGCCCGGCCGTTGATCAGAAACAGCGGAAACGCCAGGACATAGAGCCAGCTCAGCCACGAATGGCCCGTCAGCAACGTATAAAGGATGGCGCAGAACATTCCGCCCAGGAGCAGGAGCCAGTGGTAGCGGATGGCCCGCTCCAGGCCCAGCCGCACGGGAACCGAGTATTTGCCGGTTTTGGCGTCCGTCTCGATGTCGCGGATGTTGTTGATGTTCAGCACGCCGGTGGCAAAGAGTCCCACGCTGGTGGCCGGCAGCAGCAGGATCGCGTCGAAGGTGAGCGTATGCAGGAAATAGGTGCCCAGAACCCCCACCCAGCCGAAAAAGATCAGCACGGCAATGTCGCCGAAGCCGCTGTACCCGTAGGGCCGCCGGCCGTTGGTGTAGGCGATGGCCGCGCCGATGCAGAGAAAACCGAGGATCAGAAAGCCCCAGAAAGTTTGGGCCGGGGCATCATGCAGCGCTTCATACAGCAGCCCGATGCCCGAAACCAGCGCCAGCGCCGAAGTGACGATGATTCCGCGCAGCATCGCTTCCCGGGTAATCAGGCCGGTGGCGACGGCCCGCCGGGGGCCGACCCGCTCGGCGGTGTCCTTGCCCGAGACGGCATCGCCGTAATCGTTGGCGAAGTTGGAAAGAATCTGAAGGAAAATGGTGGTCAGGGCCGCCAGGACGGCAATCGTCCAGCTGAACCGACCGGAAGCCGAAGCCAGAAAACTACCCAGGATGATGCTGGCCAGAGCCAGAGGCAACGTACGCGGCCGGGCGGCCGCAAGCCAGGAGCGCATGGGATCTAAAATTAAAATGCCGGGTGTAAAAGTAGTTCCGCGAATGGAGCAGCGCTACTTTTTCACCCGACATTTTAAGGGATCAATCTAAGTAACCGATTAAATGCCGACGGCGGCCTTGAACTCGTCGTCGTTCGGTTTTACTTTCGAGCCGAAGAAATGAGTCAGTTCCCCTTTTTCATTGATGACGTATTTGCAGAAGTTCCAGGTCGGAACCTTGTCGTTCCAGCCGTTCAGCGACTTGTCCGACAGCCACTTGTACAGCGGGTGCTGGTTTTCACCGAGGACTTCGACTTTTTCGAACATCGGGAAGGTCACCCCGTAATTCTTCTTGCAGAACTCGGCGATTTCTTCGTTGGAGCCGGGGTCCTGGTTCTTGAAGTTGTTCGACGGGAAACCCAGCACGATGATTTTGTCACCGTGCTTCTTGTAGAAAGCTTCCCAGTCTTCGAACTGCGGAGTATAGCCGCATTTGGAAGCCGTGTTCAGCACGACGACTTTTTTGCCTTTGAACTGCTTGAGGGATACGGATTTGCCCTCGATCGAGTTGACCGTAAAGTCAAACAGGGTTTTCGTCGGAGCTATTGCCGATTCGGGCCGCTCCGCCACTTCGTTCCGATCTTTCAAAACGTGAGTAAGAATACTTTTGACTGACATAAAGCTGGATAAGGTTACAGCTAATACAATAACGCTGACTACAAGAAGTGACTTTTTCATTGGAATAGTACGGGTTTACATTTTAGTTGGCACTTCAATTCCTAATAACTCCATTGCTTTACAGATGGTTTCAGCCACGGCTCCGGACAGGGCCACCCTAAACAACTGGCGGTCCGGATTGGATTCGGACAGGATCGAAAGCTCTCCGTAGAACTGGTTGTAGGCCTTGGCCAGTTCAAACGCAAACTGCGCCAGGTACGAGGGAGCAAAGTCGGCAGCGGCCTCGGCGATCCGCTGGGGATACTGACTCAGCAAAAATACGATTTGCTGCTCAATTTCGGATAGTTCGACCGGTTTTAATGAGGGCCTGACCTCCAGCCCCATCTGCTCGGCTTTGCGCAGCACGGAACAGATGCGGGCGTGGGTATACTGGATGAACGGCCCTGTATGTCCCTGAAAGTCGATGGACTCCTGCGGGTTGAACAGCATCCGCTTTTTCGGGTCCACCTTAAGCAGAAAATACTTCAGGGCGCCCATGGCCAGGGTATGGTACAGGTGGCGGGCCTCCTCGCCGGCGAAATCGTCGATTTTTCCCAGTTCCCGGGTGCGGGCTTCGGCAGTTTCGCGCATTTCCTCCATGAGGTCGTCGGCATCCACGACGGTACCTTCGCGGGATTTCATCTTGCCGCTGGGCAGGTCGACCATCCCGTATGAGAGGTGGTACAGTCCTTCGGCATACGGGCGGCCCAGCCGGCGCAGGATGGCGAACAGCACCTCGAAATGATAGTTCTGCTCGTTGCCGACCACCCAGATGGACCGTTCGATGGCGAAATCACGGAATTTCAGGTCGGTAGTTCCCAGGTCCTGGGTGATGTAAACGGAGGTGCCGTCGGAGCGGAGAACGAGTTTCTGGTCCAGCCCATCGTCGGTCAGGTCGATCCAGACCGAGCCGTCTTCTTTCCGGAAAAAAACCCCCTTTTCCAGCCCTTCCTCGATGATGTCTTTGCCGAGCAGGTAGGTCTCGGATTCGTAATACGTCCGGTCGAAGCTGACGCCGATCCTGTGGTAGGTTTCGTTGAAGCCGTCGTAGACCCACTGGTTCAGTTTTTTCCATAAGGCCACGGTGTCCGGATCGCCCTGCTCCCATTTCCGGAGCATTTCCTGCACTTTGAGCAGCAGGGGCGCTTTTTTCTCGGCTTCCTCCTCGCTCATGCCTTCCTCCACCAGTTCCTCGATCTGCTGTTTGTAGGCCCGGTCGAACCAGACGTAGTATTTGCCGATGAGGTGGTCGCCCTTCATGCCTGTAGATTCCGGGGTCTCGCCGTTTCCGAACTCCTCATAGGCCAGCATCGACTTGCAGATGTGGATGCCGCGGTCGTTGACGAGGCAGGTTTTGACCACGTCATAGCCGCCGGCCTTCAGGATCCGGGTGATCGAATCGCCGAGGAAGTTATTGCGCAGGTGGCCGAGGTGCAGCGGTTTGTTGGTGTTGGGCGACGAAAATTCGACCATTACCGTCTGGCCTTTGGCGGGCAGCCGGCCGAAATCGGCGTCGGACAGGATACCGTTCAGCGAATCGACCCAGACCCCGTCGTCGATGCTGATATTCAGGAAGCCCTGTACGACGTTGAAGTCGCTGACGAAAGCCGTGTTCTCTTTCAGGTAATTGCCGATGGCCTGACCGATTTCGACGGGCGGCTTTCGGGTGGTTTTCGTCAACGGAAAGGTAACGAAGGTATATAAGCCTTTGAACTCTTTTTTGGTAGGTTGTAATGCCACGTTTTCCACCGGCTGGTCGAACAGGGAGCCGGTGGCACTGGTAATGGCCTCTTTAAGTCGTGTCTGAATGTCCATTCTGGAAAGCGGATTGAACGGGTCGCCGATGCGCGTACAAAACTACGGCAAAAAACACAGGTTTCAGCCCGTCCTCCCGGACTTGTTTTGCCGCCCGGTTGTCTCAGGAGGTAAAATCAAAAACCGGCCTTTTGAGCCGGAATGCGATTACCGAAAAAAATGGTGGTCAGGAAGGCGTCTGAACGGTTCTCACTCAGCAGGACGTTCGACTCTTTTTCCTAACCGGATCGGGTAAGATAAGGTAAGCCGAAAAGCCGAACCTCTGGCCGCGGTCTGTAGAGCGGAAGCGCTTCCATTCACTTTAAAATCGACATCCATTAGAACCATTTTCTGCAAGCCCTTCGAATACACGATCTGAATATCGATCCGGTCTTTATCCCGATTTTTGAACTGAAACCCAAATCCGGCCTGAACCGAGGCCCCGAGCCGCCTGACGACATTCGGAAGCCGCTCACTAACTTCGACCCGATCCAGCCGGGGGTCATTGATTCCTGCGGACAAAACGGCTCCTTCGAAGTTATCAAATCGGAACCAGTCAAGGGAAACTCCGGCGGTTGCGTACCAATTGAAAATCATGGCGAAGTGGTTTCCTATCGGGTCTAGTCGTCCAACCCGGATGTTTTCCTTCAAAAGCAGATCGGCTTTCAAAGGAAACTGAAGCAGAGGTGCCAAGGTAACCTGCCGTACGGCGGAGGTTGGGGTCGTTATTCGGTACCCTAAACTCAGGTCGCTTTCGCTGATACCGGCGGCTAGCCTGACCTTTGGGTTAACTTCATACTGAATCAGACAACTCCAGAAGTCACTGGAACCGTCGAAGGCCCTTCCCAGCCGGCTTTGAGTTGAATAGAGAGGCCGGATTGTAAAATCGGAAAAAACCGCCTGCATACCCACTGTCGGCTTTATAGACAGTCGTTTCTGCGCGGAAGCCGGGTTGCCCGGAAAACCTATCAGGAGAAGTATGGACAAAACCCTCAAAAGGTTAAGGGTTTTGTCCATTGCCGGAATTCCGCGCTTTGTTCTAATAACCATGGTTGATTTCAAGGGTCTGGGTTCTGAAATTCCAGGTATAATTATAAAAGGTAGTCCGAAGTTTGAATCGGCGCAAGGCGGTGGTCGACTCATACGGCCGATAAACCCAGTCATTATGGCTGACAAAATTGCTATTCGCCGATTGCTGGCGGACTACCTCGCCTTTGCATTTAGGTTCATACATGGCATACCAGTCACCTCCCATAGTCGTACTGGTTGCCCACCAGATACCAGCGGATCGATGCTGAGACTGGGCTTTTGCAACTAAAGCAAATCATATACCTGCTTTTTGATACCGCAGCTTGCAATCCATTCGCGTATCACCTGTAAAAAACCCGGTGGCATCTGCTCCTTTTTCAGGGGCTCCGCTTTCACTGAAGCAGATTCTTGCCGTCCGATTACCGGGTACTCCGGCTTCTAAAAGGTCCAGTACTTCCTGATCGGTAGAGTAGAATCGAATTTTTTCATGCTGCGGAACTCTCTGAGCCATTCGATCCAACAATTCCGGCGTTGCTTCATTCTGGTTAAGCACGAACACTTTTTGTTCGCATAGATTAACCTTCATGATCCAGGAACCGATTTGAATGACGCCATCCGGATTCAGAACCGACGCCAGATGCTCATCCTCAATAAGGCAGTCCTGGCCATTCCGACGAGCGCCGGGCTGTTTATTAGAAGTTCGGTAAGACTGAAAGCCAAGGGCTTCCTCCTTTAAATGAAGAAAACGCTCTTCCGGAATGCCGGCAGGACGCTGATTAAGGCCAAGCATATACGCTTCGAACCCTTCTCGGTCCGAAAAATGAAGCCGTCCATCCACCTTCCGGACTTGCTCTACACCAGTTTCGGGTTTGAAGCCGGAGGAGTGTAAAGGGTCAATACTCCCATTTTCTTTCCGGCAGGATAGGAAAATGGTAATAAAAAGAGGTACACCAAATCGTAAAATAGTCTTCATTCCCAAAGGCAGTTAAAATTAAAGGACAAAAAAGTTAAATAGTCAGTCTTTTAATTGTATGCACAAAGGAACGACGGTTTTTATTTTTCTTACTTGACAATTGTCAAAAAAGGAAAACACTGAAATCAAAAATCCAGGAAGAATGGAAAAGCCTCCTTTCCTGAAAATAAGGAAGCCTGAAAGCAGGTTGATTATTTTTTGGCCTGTTTTTTTCAGAATTCTGCTCAAGGTTGCCGGGTTAATGCCGAGGTAGGAAGCGATATATTGATTCTGAGTCCTTTTCCACAATTCCGGATTTGATTTCCTGAATTCTTCTACTCTTTCTTCAGCGGAAGCATGTCTTAACAGTCCTTTCAGGTTTTCTCTTGCAAATAGATGCCTTTGCAACACAACCCGGGCAATGGCATTAATTTCCGGAAAGCGTTCATAAAGCATTTCCAGTTCGACAACCGAGAGTGAGTATATTTCGGATGGCTCCAGAAGTTCAATCCTGACCAGCGATTCCCTCTTCAGGAACAGGCAATCTGTCGTAAACGCCAAATCATTTTCATGGGCCAGCCAGAGAGTCACCTCTTTTTCCTTTTTCCAGGAATAAACACGCACTAAACCGCAACCAATGAAGTAAACCCTCGGAGTCCTTTCTTCCTGTGCCGGAAGTTTTGTACCCGCAGGCAGTTTTTGGAAAAGGATACGATTGTTAAGTTCAAGAACGGCATCAGGGGTCAGGGGATGAATTGCGGAGAGTTGATCAAGCAGAATTTGTCCCATTGAAGTAACACAAATAACGGAAAGATCATTGTCCGTTATTTGACGGATTACCATACAATAAGTAACAGGATTTCTACTTCGAAACCAATTTTCCCAAACTTGTAGCTCTCCGTCGAAAGCCTGTCAAAATTTCGCCTTCCGTTTGACAAGACTCGCAGAATGTGTAACTTTCCCCATAAGTAAATGGGTTTTCTTCATGTTGAAACGTCTCGCGATAGGGTTGTGGTGTTGGCTGTTGATGGCCGGCCCGGTTCTGGCCCAACTGGAACCGTCCGTCCGGCTCGAATTTCCTGTCAATCAGAATACGGATGAATCATTCGATGTGACGCCCCTCGGCCAACGCGGGGTGCTGCTGACCGTCCGGCAGGGGGATTACTATACCTCCGAGCCGACCAAATTCTCCTTCAAACGGTACGATATCGACCTGAAACCCCTCTGGTCGAACGACTATAAAATCGATAATTATTACGACGCCGTCCGCTCCTGCCGCACCGAACATTATCTGTACTGGCTCTTCAAAGAACACGACAACAGCAAAATCTCGGTGCTGCGCGTCAACCTCCACGACGGCGCCATGGAAACCTTCAGGGGCGATCTGGTTACGCCCATGGACATCTTTCACTTCAAGGTGCTGGACAACATCGCCTACCTCGGCGGGTATTACCGGAACCGGCCCGTGGTGGTTTCATTCTCCTTCTTCGACCTGACTTCCAAGGTATTACCCGGCATCTATACCAATCACATCCAGCTCAACAACATCGAGGTGGACGAGGAACGGCGGCTGGTGCACGTCATGACCGATGCCACCCACCAGCGCAACTGCGAGTTCACAATCCGGACCTTCTCCTACGACGGCAAGCTGGTCCGGACGGTCAACCTCGACGGCAACACCCACAGCCTGATTTCCGGTAAACTGCTGCCTCTCAACGACGAGGAATCGCTGCTGGTCGGAAACTACTCCACCGACTGTACCCCCTACTCCCAGGGCGTCTACATCTCCCGCATCCGCAACCACGAAACACCCGGCGTGTCGCCCATCGAGGACATCCGGTACATCGACTTCTCGGAGCTGAAGAACTTCTTCAACTACATGAAACCCAGGCGCCAGCAGAAAATGCTGGATAAGCTGGCCCGCCGGAAGGATCAGGGAAAGGATACGAAATTCCGGTACCGGCTGCTGGTGCATGACCTGGTTCCGACCGACGAGGGGCTGATGCTGATCGCGGAGGTCTATTACCCGCAATACCGGGGCACGCTTTACCCCTACATGGGCAGTGTCCGCTCCTTCGACCGGTATCAGGAGGGGTACCGGTATACCCACGCCTTCCTCTGCGGTTTCGACAAGAAAGGCCGGCTGCTCTGGGATAATTCCCTGCCCATTTCCGACCTCACCAGCTACGATCTCCATCCCATGGTGCAGGTCACGCGGGAAGGCAGTGCCACCATTCTGGCCTATCCGAAGGAAGGCGAAATCAATGCGGAAGTGATTCAGGGCGGAAAGGTTTTGCGGGAACGGGAGAACTTCTCGATGAAGAAACTGTCCGAAACCGAAAAGGTGGTCTATTCGGAAAGCGATCAGCTGGAAGCCTGGTACGACGGCCATTTTCTGGCCTGTGGGTTTCAGAAGATTTCCAATGACAAATCGTCGGCGCCCCCGCGGGAGGTCTTTTACATGAACAAGCTGAAATTCAGCATTAAAAGCCTGAGTGAAAATCCCTCGAGCCGCTCGGCTGAAGACGTGGAAAGTCCTAAAAAAACTTCCGGATCAAAACAATGATCAGGTTGAGCAGCAGGCTGATGACCAAACAGGTGACGATCGGGAAATAAAACCCGCCGTTTTTACCTTCGATGCGGATGTCGCCCGGAAGGCGGCCCAGCCAGGTCAGTTTGTCGCCGAAAAAATAGACGACGACCCCGACCAGAATCAGTACGAGTCCGATTGCGATTATATATTTCCCGGCGTTCATCTCTGCCACTTCTGAATAGTTCGAAGGAAGGTTTTCCTTTCCGTAGTAACGCCCGAAAGATCGCAAAGTTTTACCATCGAGCCTCCATGCGCCACCGTTTCCTGATTCCGGTCTGGCTGATCTGCCATGCCGTTTCGGCCCAGATCCCTGACCTGCTGACCGCCGACCCGCCGACCGACGTTCCCGGACTGTTCGCACCCGGTTTCATTTCCGGCCCTTACATGGAACGGGACATGGCGATTTCCAGGCGGCTGGACGAACTCTTTTTCACCGTTCAGGGACCGGCCGGCGACCTCAGCGTCATCCTGTTCACCCAAAAGCGCAACGGCCGCTGGACGGCCCCGGAAGTGGCGCCCTTTTCGGGCCGTTACCGCGACATCGAGCCCTTTCTGACCCCGGATGGAAGCCGGCTGTATTTTTCCTCCAACCGGCCTAAAACCGCCGGAGCCGGGGCCAGAGACTTCGACATCTGGTACGTCGACCGGCAAAACGGCATCTGGCAGGAACCCGTCCGGCTCGACGGCCCCGTCAATACCGACAGGGATGAATATTACCCGAGCCTGGCCACCAGCGGCAACCTTTACTTCACGGCCGCCTACGAGGGCGGAACCGGTCAGGAGGACCTCTACGTCAGCCGGCCGGAGAACGGCCGGTACGGCAAACCGCAGATTCTGCCCGAAACCGTCAACTCGAAAGGCTACGAGTTCAACGCCTTCGTCGACCCGGCCGAACGGTTCCTGATTTACACGGCCTACGGTCGGCCGGAGGGCCTCGGGCGCGGTGATCTCTACATCAGTTTCCGGGACCCCGACGGCCGCTGGCAACCGGCCAGATTGCTCCCCGAACCGCTCAACTCCAGCCAGATCGACTACTGCCCTTATGTGTCTCCCGACGGCAAATGGTTCTTCTTCGCCAGCAAACGGTCGGCCCCTGCGCCCCCGCAGCGATGGACGGCCGAAACGCTCCACCGCCGACTGAACGGGGTGCAGAACGGGCTGGAAGACATTTACTGGGTGAGCGCCGAAGTGCTCTGGAAACTCAAATAATCCTTATTTCTTCAGGCCGAATCCCGCCCAGGGAGCTTTCGCGTCGTCCACGACCAGTACCCAGTCGGTGGTCGGGCCGGCGATGGCGGGTTTGAACTCCTGCTGGCCGGTATTCGGAAACTCCCCAATCCGGAGCGACCGGCCGTCGCGCGGGTTATACCAGTAGGCCAGCAACTGCGGGGCGGCCCGAAGCCGACTCAGGTCGATGGTCAGCGGGCGGCCGTTGGGCGTATAGGCCATCAGAAAGTTGTCGTCCTCCGAAATGGCGGCAACCTGGTGGGTTCCGTCGTCGGGGTTCGGGTTCAGGATCAGCCGTTCGTCGGGCATCAGGCGGGTCCAGGGATGCGATTCGTACAGCCGGCGGACGTAGCCCATCTGAAACGCGCCGGGATGGTCGAGGGCCCGCTTCCAGGAGGTTCGGGCGGAGGAGATCGGCGGGTTGCGGTCGGGATCGTAGAACTGCCAGATGTTGTGGTCGCCGTAGGTATGGCCGCAGCCGCCGGACAGGACCGCCCACCAGGCCGCCTGCCGGACGTCGAAATCGTCGAAATAGCCCTGTGCGGGTTTGTGCGCTACCGGATGGTCTTCGTACCGGGGTTCGCCGTCGAGGGTCGGTTTGGGCGGAAACATGCTGTAGTTCTGCCGCTGGAGGACGTAATTCTTTTTGTCCTTCGCCGAGTGCCCCGACTGAAACATATTGATGTTCAACCACTTGTCGCTATGAAAGAAACCCGACGAGTTGCTGTCCCCCTGCGGGTGGTAGGTCATCAGCTTGGTGCCGCCGTCGCCCTTATGAATACCCTCGGCCATGCCCCGGATGGTGGCCATCCGCTGTTCGCCCTCGGGATTGCGGTCGCCCCCCAGAATCCAGATAACGGGTTTGCTCCGATACCGCCTGCCGACATACTCCCCGAACGTCCGGGCGTTGGCGGTATTGAAAATTTCCGGCCCCTGTCCCCATTTCTTATTGAACTTATCCCCCCAGGTCGGCAGCAGCCCGACCACCAGCCCCAGTTCGGCGGCCCGGTTGATGACCCAGTCGACGTGCTGGAAATAAGCTTCGTTGGGCTGGGCGGGATCGTTGTTTTTTAACGGCAGGGCGCCATAGGCGTTGGGTTTGGTCAGGCCGTCGTGTTCGGCCAGGATGACCGCCTGAATGATGGTGAAGCCTTTGGCGGCCCGGTTTTTCAGGTAGAGGTCGGCTTCTTCCCGTGTCAGCCGGTGAAACAGTTCCCAGGCCGTATCCCCCAGCCAGAAGAACGGTTTGCCGTCGCCCCGCATGATGTACCGTTTATCGGGAATGATATACAGTTTGGAAAGCGCCACGCTCTCTTTCGACGCGGCCGCCGGCTTTTGAGCAAAGGAGGAATACGTTAAAAGAAGGCCGAGCGCAATCAGGAATCGTTTTTGCATGGGAACAGGCGTTTTGCAAAAGCAAACTTATCAAAACTTGCCGTACCTTTGCCGGTTATTAAAGCTATGACACCTACCCCCCGCGATATTGTGGCCGAACTACGGCTCGGCCGTTTCGTCCAGCTCTACGATGAAACCGGCGTTTCCCTGGCCTGCGACCCGGGTCATGCCGAGGCCGTTCAGCAGCTGCTGGATGTCCGGAAAGACCTGGTTCCCGCCCCGTTGCCGACCCTGCTGATCACCGATAGCGGCCAGTTGAACCTGTACGTCCGCCCGGTGCCGGAGGTGGCCTGGAATTTAATCGATTTCGCCGAAACGCCGGTCACCATCCTGTTTTCCAACGGCGTCAACCTGCCGGAGGCTTTCCGGAGCCAGGTGCCGGTCCGGAAAGCCCTGAGCGAACCGGTCCGGAAACTCATCGGCGCCTTCGGCCGGGGTATTTTGGCGCTGCCTTTCGAAGACAGCGAGTGGCCGGTCGGGCTGGCCAAACCGCCGGTCGGCTGGGGCGAACTGCCGCAGAAAATTCAGTTGCCCCGCATCCTGGAACTGGGACCCAAGGGGGAAGTGGCGTTTTTACGAAAATGAATTTCACGGAAATTTTACATAGCAACCCCGTTTTTGAAACCATCGCCCGACAGGCGGCCGTACTGAACGTGCGGGCTTTCGTCATCGGCGGTTTTGTGCGGGACCTGATTCTGCGACGCTCCTCGAAGGACATCGACGTGGTCTGCATCGGCAGCGGCATCGACCTGGCTGAAGCCGTCGGTCGGGAACTGGAAACGCCGGTGACGGTTTTCCGGAACTTCGGAACCGCCATGCTGCGGTCGGGAGACTGGGAAGTGGAGTTCGTCGGGGCGCGCCGGGAGTCGTACCGGGCGGAATCCCGCAAACCCATTGTGGAGGACGGTACGCTGGAAGACGATCAGAACCGCAGGGATTTTACGATCAACGCCATGGGCATCAGCCTGAACGCCGACGATTTCGGGGCGCTGATCGACCCGTTCGGCGGGAAGGAAGACCTCCGGAAGATGATCCTTCGGACTCCCCTCGACCCGGCCATTACCTTCTCCGACGACCCGCTCCGGATGATGCGCGCCATCCGGTTTGCCTCGCAGCTTTTCTTCGACATCGAACCGGACACGTTCGACGCCATCGTCCGGATGAAAGACCGCATCGGCATCGTTTCGCGGGAACGTATCACCGACGAGCTGAACAAGATCATCCTGTCGCCCAAGCCCTCCTACGGCTTTAAACTGCTTTATCACGCGGGGTTGCTGGAGATCATTTTTCCCGAACTGGTGGTGCTGAAGGGGGTGGAGATGATCGAAGGGAAAGGGCACAAGGATAACTTTTACCATACGCTCCAGGTGCTGGACAACGTAGCCGACCGTTCCGACGACCTGTGGCTCCGCTGGGCCGCCATCCTGCACGATATCGCCAAACCGGCGACCAAACGCTTCGACCCGAAGGTCGGCTGGACCTTCCACGGCCACGAAGACCTCGGGGCGCGAATGGTGCCCGGTATTTTCCGGACCATGAAGCTGCCGCTCAACGAAAAGATGCGGTTTGTGAAAAAGCTCGTCCGGCTTCACCTCCGCCCCATTGCGCTGGTGAAGGAGCAGATCACCGACTCGGCCCTGCGACGGCTGCTGGTCGAAGCCGGTGAGGATTTGGAGGCCCTGCTGATGCTCTGCCGGGCCGACATAACATCCAAGAACTACGACCGGGTCAAGAAACACCTGGCCAATTTCGACCGGGTGGAGCGCAAGCTGCACGATCTGGAGGAACGCGATAAACTGCGAAACTTTCAGCCCGTCATCACCGGAGAAATGATCATGGAAACCTTCGGCCTGAAGCCATCCAAAGAGGTAGGGCAGATCAAAATCGTCATCCGGGAGGCCATTCTGGAAGGAACGGTGGCCAATACGCTGGAAGCCGCCTACCCTTTCATGGTGGAGGAAGGCCGTAAAATGGGATTGGAACCCGTTAAGGAACTCGATAAAAAATGAAGTAAGCTTCTATGGACAACAATAACTTTCGTCGTTTTTTCGGCGCCACCCTCACCATTCTCGGAACGATCGTCGTCCTGTTCGCCTGTGTGGCTTTTCTGTCGGACGCCAAACCGCTACTGGGCATGAGCATCAACAAGTGGGAATCGCTGGCTCCGTTTCTGGTCGGCCTCGTCTTTTTCGGAGCGGGGGTCGGTCTGATCCGGAACTCCTGATTGCGCCAGATTCCGCATCCTGTCGGATAATCTCACACCGACGCTCGCTAAAAAAGTGTAGCTTTACTTACGTCAGGGGATTGATATTTGCAGGGATATGTCTAAAGCTTCACCATCTGCTTTGCCGCTGGGCCTGTTGCAGGGCGTTCTGGACTGTTCCCAGAATGGAGTCATGGTATATCAGAGCCTCCGCAACGAGCAGGGTGAGGTGTATGATTTCCGTCTGATGGCCCTCAATAAATCCGCCGAGAAGGACCTGGGCATTCCGTCGAAGGAGTTGTTGGGCCGCCGGCTCACCGAATTGTTTTCCAACCTGCCGAGGGATGCGGTTTTCGATCAGTACCGACAGGTGGTCGAATCGGGCGAAGCCATCCGGTTCGAGGTCACCCACCTGCTGCCGGGCCGTCGGCGGGCCACCTGGCTCGATATTTCGGCCGTGAAGCTGGAAGACGGACTGGTGATGTCCTACAACGATATTACGGAGCGCAAGCACGCAGCCCAGACGCTTCAGGAACAGGCCGACCTTTTCAACCTGGCCCTGAACAGCTCGGCCAACGGCATTACCCTCATGCAGGCCATCCGGGACCCGGACGGACGAGCCGTCGATCTGCAGACGGTGCTGGTCAACAACCGGGGGGTCGTGCTTTCGGGCCTGACCCGCGAGGAACTGCTGGGCAAATCGATGCTGAGCATCTACCGCAGCGAACCCTCCCTCTCCTTCTGCCGCCGGCTGCTGGACGTGATGAATACCGGGAAACCCCTTCATATGGAACAGTATTTCCAGGGCGAAAATCTCTGGCTGAGTGTGCTGGTCACCCGCTACAGCGATGAAGGTATCGCCCTGACTTACAGCGATATCACCCATACGAAGACCGTCGAAATCGCCCGGCAGGAACAGGCCGCCCTGGTCAATAAGGTAATGGATACGGTCCATAGCGGAATTCTGCTCTGCCAGGCCATCCGGGATGAAGAAAACGAGATCACCGACTTCCAGACCATCCTCTGCAACGAAGAGTCGGGCCGGCTCACGGGTTTCAGCCGGGATGAACTCCTGACCACGGCGATCCGGGATCTGGACCCCTACGGTTTTCTGGGACAACTGTATCCGGAGTTCAGGGAGGTGGTGCTGTCGGGCCAGTCCCTCAGGAAGGAATACCACATGGCCCGGAAAGACGTCTGGATCGACTGTTCGATCAGCCAGTTCGGCGACGGGGTCGTGGTCACCTGCACGGATGTTTCGAACCTGCGGCATTCGCAGGAGGAACTCGAACACCGCAACCAGGAATTGAAGAGTTCCAATGAAAACCTTCAGCAGTTTGCCTACGTGGCCTCTCACGACC
This sequence comes from Larkinella soli, assembly GCF_003703975.1. GTDB lineage: Bacteria > Bacteroidota > Bacteroidia > Cytophagales > Spirosomataceae > Larkinella > Larkinella soli. The sequence goes on from NZ_QTJY01000008.1 coordinate 90,633, forward strand.
TGCAGGAGCCGCTCCGGAAAATTCAGTCGTTCGCCGACATTCTGCAGAACCACTACGGCCAGACCCTCGACGAACGGGCTCTCGATATTTTAAGCCGGATGCAGCAGGCTTCCGGGCGGATGTCCGGGCTGATCAAAGACCTGCTGACCTATTCCCGGATTTCGACCCACCGCGAACCGCTCCGGCGATTGTCGCTCAACAAGCTACTGGACGAAGTGCTGAACGACCTGGAAATGACCGTTCGGGAGAAATCGGCCGTCATCGAAAGACCCTCCCTGCCCGAAGTCAACGGCGATCCGACCCAACTGCGCCAGTTGTTCCAGAACCTGCTGAGCAACGCCCTCAAATTTCAGCACGGCGATACGATCCCCCGTATTAAAATCGACTGCCGGGCCGTTACGGGGAAAGACATTCCGGAAGTAGCTCATTCCGACCTGAGCCGCCCGTTCTACGAAATCAGTATATCGGACAACGGCATCGGCTTCGACGCGAAGCATATGGACCGGATTTTCCAGTTGTTCCAGCGCCTGCATGGCCGCAGTCAGTACAGCGGTACCGGCATCGGGCTGGCCATCTGTAAAAAGGTGATGGAGAACCACAAAGGCTATATCTGGGCAGAAAGCAGCCCCGGTCGGGGTGCTACTTTCCAGGTGTATCTGCCCTCCTCCCAGCCCGCTGAATCAGTTAATTGAAGCTGCCCCGAAACCGGGCAAACGCGTCCGCGAGGAATCGGCTTCCCGGACTGAGGATGAATATACACACTCCCTTTCCACCAGGCGGCATTCGCTTCGAGGCTCTCCCTTTTTCTTATTAAGTAACCTTCTGGTATACAACATTTTAAATAATTTCCTGTGTATTTCCCGGCCGGCCATTCAAGTTCGGTTCAGCCTGGTATGGCATTTGGGAAAGGGTGGATGCAAAACCAATCATCAACCCATTAATCTCACACTGTTATGGCTTCGTTCACGGATCAATTAGCAAAATTCTTCGGAATGAATGAAACGGACACCTCACTCCGTGAGCTGTTCCTCAGCGAGTTAAGAGGCATTTACTACGCCGAAAAACAAATCGCCGATAATTTGCCGGACATGGCCGAAGCGGCCACCACCGATGTGGTGCGCAATGCCTTCGAGATGCACCGTGCCCAAACCCAGGACCAGATTCGCCGGATCGAGCAGATCTTCAGCCAGCTGGGTGTGGATGCGGACGAAAAAACCTGCAACGCGGCCGACGGCCTGATCGACGACGGTGATGTGGTGATTGCCGAAACCGATTCCGGTTCGCTTACCCGCGACGCGGCTCTGATCATCGCCGGCCAGAAAGTGGAACACCATGAGATAGCCGCCTACGGATCATTGCATTCGCTGGCCCGGCTGCTGGGATACCACGAGGCCGCGCAACTGATCGAGCAGAGTCTGCAGGAAGAAAAGGACACCGACAAAAAGCTGACCGAAATTGCGGAGTCCTTCATCAACGAACGCGCCAAAATGGAATCGGACACCGACAGCGACAACAACACCATGCGCAACCGCATGCGTGATACCGTCGGCGAGGGTGACTACGGCAACGATATGGGCAACATGGGCAGCAGCCGCTCGGGTGTAACCGGCTCAGGAACGGAAGAGTACTCGGAATCGACCCGACGGACCAGTGGCGACACCAGCTACTCCGGCCAGTACGGAAACCCTTCCGATGACCCGGCTAACCTCCGCGACGACGTAGGCTCGACGGGCAACACCGGCTACGGCACGGGTTCCGGCTCTTCCTCCTCGTCGACCAACTGGTCTGACGACCGCGACAGCGATGCCGGCAATGACTACACCCGTCGCACCGGCTCCGGCTCGACCGGCGGCTCCAGCAGTGGAATCTAAGTAAATTGTTGAATGACGGAATGGTTGAATGATTGAATGTGCGCTGCCATTTTTAGTATTGCGGAGCGCATTCAATCATTCAACCATTCCGTCATTCAACAATTCCATCATTTCACCATCTCCAGCCCGATCTGGCAGGAGAGGCATTTTTTAGGACAGCAGTAGGAGGTGTAGAGTTCAAGGGCGGCCTGGGAGTCGAAGGCGCTGGCGAGGGGAACGTGCAGGGCGGACCAGAGGGCGGTGATCCGATTTTGTTCGGCCGGAAGTTCTTCGAGAAGCGCGACGGCACGGTCCCGGTAGGCGGGCAGGCCCTTCTGACAGGAATAGGCGATCAGCAGGGGAATGACGGCATTGATGATCAGGCTCCGGGCCGCCGTCTCACCCAGGGTGGAAGACACCCGGGCCGATGGGGGGCCGAAGCGGTAATGGGTCTGCCAGTACGCCGAAGGCGCTGCCTGAAGATGCCGGAGCAGGGTCGGAGCATCGGTTTCCATCAGCAGAGAGAAAAAGCTGCCTCTCCCGGCCAGTAAGGCAACGAACTGGGCCAAACGAAGCGTTGGAAAATTGGCCGGACGCAGCCTCGACCACTTCCAGAGATGACCCGGAAGCCGTTTTTCAGTCAGCCGGTATTTGGCGGCCAGAAAGCGGTATTCCCGGAGCAGCGTGATTTCGTAATCGTCGGTCGGCTCCCCGCTCAGCAAACCCGCCGTCCCGAACAGCAGCGCTTCCATCTGAAACGGCTGATCCCGGTGTTTCAGCAGAAATTTGAGCGGCACCAGGCGCGTCAGCTGGGCAAACGGCTCGGCATTGATCTGAAAGCCGAATGCCTGCGCCATCAGGCGGTAGGCGGTTTCTTCCCAGTCAGAGTCGGAGGATCGGTAAACGGCTTCCGCTTCGGCTGCTTTTCGGGCGAGCCGTTCAAACAGAACCTTGTCAAACATGGACATACGACGCAGCGGCTCGACCTGCGAAAGCCGCCCGGCACAGGGAATCAGGCCGGTGCCGTCGATCAGGCTTCGGTACCGGAGCAGCAGCGACGGGTCCGTATAGTCGCTCAGGCAAAGCGTCGGAATCACCGAACCGTCCCGGCGCCGGATCGGCAGGGTCGCGTTTTCCCAGACGATGTGCAGAATGACGTTATCGTAGGCCGGATCGTACTGATGCCGGTGAACGAGCCAGTCGGAAGCCCGAATGTGCGCTTCTACCGTCCCGACCCATTCGACCTCTCCCAGAACGATGCGGGCGTTGGTGAAATCCGGCCCGGAGTCGGGATTTCGAAAGCCGGGATGCACCACCCGGATGCGCTCTCCCTGCGTCGTCCGAAGACCGATGTGCCGGAAATACCGGAATTGCCAGAGAAAATACAGAAAGTCTTCGGACGTCAGGGCGGGCGACAGCAGATTGCTCACAAGTGGAGGACGTTATGGGTGGCCGGCTCGCTACGGCGGCAAACCGTTTCCTTTAGATGAAAACACCCTGAAGAAGTCACACCGTTTCCGCCAGAGCGGCCTTGATTTTTTGCCCCGCTTCCGTTTAGAGATACGCAGCCATCTCCTGCTGGAGCGACCGGGCCTCTTCGGCGGCTTTTCGTGCAAAATCGGTCCCGTCCGAAGCGTATAGGATACTCCGGGAGGCATTGACGAGCAGACCGCATTGGCGGTTCATCCCGTATTTCGAGACATCAGCCAGGCTGCCGCCCTGCGCACCGACGCCGGGCACCAGCAGAAAATGATCCGGAACGATGGTGCGGATGTGGGCCAGCTGGTCGGCCTGCGTCGCCCCGACCACATACATGAGCTGATCCGGGCTGCCCCAGGTCTGCGACGTCCGCAGGACCGTTTCGTACAACTCCCCCTCTCCGGCCGGAAGGCGCTGGAAGTCGGCGCTGCCGGGGTTGGAGGTCAGCGCCAGCAGGATGACCCATTTTCCGGGAAATTCAAGGAAGGGGGTCACCGAATCATGCCCCATGTAGGGAGCCACCGTCACGGCGTCGAAATCCAGTCCCGACGAAGCCGGGTCGAAGAACGTGCGGGCATACAGCCCGGAGGTGTTGCCGATGTCGCCCCGCTTGGCGTCGGCAATAGTGAAGCAGTCTTTGGGGATATATTCCAGCGTTTTCTGGAGGCTTTCCCATCCTTTCGCACCCCGGGCCTCGTAGAAGGCGATATTGGGCTTATAGGCCACGGCGTATTCGGCCGTGGCTTCGATGATCTGCCGGTTGAAGGCGGCCACGGGGTCCGGTTCGTTCAGAAGGTGAGACGGCACCCGGCGGAAATCCGTATCCAGACCGACGCAGAGGTAAGATTTTTTTCGGAGAATGGCAGTGTATAACTCGTTAGCCGTCATGATCAGGACGCAGGCGATATTGGAACGCAGTTCAAAAAGGTGGGCCACAAAATTACGGGAAGTAACCAGAGTTTCCTAAATTTGCCGAAGGAGGTCGGAGAAGCCGGCCGCTCTTTTCCATTTTTGTTCATGCAGGTAATCAAGACGTCGATTGAAGGGCTGGTCGAGTTACGCCCTCAGGTGTTTAAAGATGTCCGCGGGAGTTTCCTCGAGACGTTCAATCAGCAGGTTTTTGCGGATCTTGGTCTTCCTACCCAGTTCCTGCAGGACAATCAGTCTTTTTCGGTGAAAGGCGTTCTTCGCGGCCTGCATTTTCAGAACCCTCCCTTTGTCCAGGGAAAACTGGTCCGGGTCATCTCCGGCAAGGTGCTGGACATAGCCGTCGACATCCGGCAGGGCTCTCCTACCTTCGGAAAGTATGAATCGTTCGTGCTCGACGCCGAGCTTAACAATATGGCGTATATCCCGGAGGGCTTCGCCCACGGGTTCGTAGCGCTGGAAGACAGCGTCTTCAGCTACAAGTGTACCAACCTATACAGCAAAGCCTGCGAATCCGGCATCATCTGGAACGACCCCGATCTGAACATCGACTGGGGCATCGAGAATCCGATCGTGTCCGATAAAGACCAGTTGCTTTCCGGCTTCCGGGAGTTATTCCCGCATCAGGTTGCCTGAAACTAACATTTCGACCTCTTTTCGTCCGCCCGGCCTGCCAGCCGGGCTTTTTTTGCCCCTGAATAGCGGGAAACTCCAATATACACCATTTATTCTGGCACGATTCATGCGTTTGTTCAGCCAACATGCAAAGAAGCCGTGCCAAATTTTATTGGGCGGCCGAACCACCTCCGTAACATATTGGGTAACAAACAGATGCCGTTCGGTTTTCTATCCCGCCACCGCAAAAAAACGATCCCGGAAGATCGGCCCAAACCGGATCCATCGCTCCGGGTCGACGTTCATGCCCAGTTACTGCCGGGCCGGCAGGACGGCACCGATTCGGTTGAACACAGCATCACCCTGCTTCGGGAAATGGCCGCCCTCGGCTTCCGAAAGGTGATCACTACCCTCCACGTCATGGACGGTTTCTACCAGAATACCTGCGACAGCATTACGGCAGCGGCCACGCTGCTGAAATACGAACTCCATAAGGCTCAGGTAGAAATAGAGGTGGAAGCGGCCGCCGAATACTTCCTGGACATCAACCTGTTACGGATGCTGTATTCGAAAACCGACATGCTGACGTTCGGCAACGCATCCGGGCAGCGTTACCTCCTGTTCGATACCAGCCTCGTCAAACGACCGTATGAGCTGGACAAGGTCATTGCCGCCATTCAGCACCGGAACCTCGTGCCGGTCATGGCCCACCCGGAACAGTATATCTACCTCCAGAAGAACCCTGAAGCGGTGCAGCTGCTGCATTATCAGGGAGTCAGGCTTCAGGTCAACCTGCTGTCGCTGACCGGCAACCCGTCGCGGGAAGCCCGGCACCTGGCCGAGTGGATGATCGACCGGCGGCTGGTTTCCTTCATCGGAACGGACATCTGCCACGAATCCCAGCTTCCGGTGGTGCGGCAGGCCCAGAGGCTACCCTATTACCGGAAAGCCCTCGAAATGGGTCTGCTGAACGACTCCCTCTGACCGCCCGGAGCGAAGGCTATTTTTCAAACATCTCCTCCATCACCTTTTTGCCCACTTTTCGGGCAGACAGCGGATTCTGTCCGGTCACCAGCCGTTCGTCGACTTCGATATAGGGCATGAAGGGGATAATGGCCCGGCTATAGAGGGCCTTCCGGTTCCGCAGTTCGTCTTCGAGCAGGAACGGAACTTCATCGGACAGCCGCAGCAGCCGTTCCTCCATGTTGGAAAAGCCGGTAACCTGCCGGTTTTCGATTAACAGCGACCCGTCCGACAGCCGAACATCGAGCAGGGCGCTTACGCCGTGGCAGACGGCCGCCACCATCCCTCCCCGCTCGTAAATGTCCCTCGTCATCTGCTGAAGGCGTTCATTGGCCGGAAAGTCCCACATCGTTCCATGACCGCCGGTAAAGTAAATCAGCTGGTACCGCTGCGGGTCGACGTCCTCCGGTTTCAAGGAATTTTCCAGTTTCTGCCGGAAGTCCGGGTGATGATACCACTTGTCGTTGGTATTGTCTTTCTGGTCCAGGCTGCGCTCGTCCAGCGGCACCTTCCCGCCCAGCGGACTAACAATATCAAAAGGGATATCTTTGTCCGACAACTCATCATAAAAATGAGTGGCCTCGCTAAGCCACAAGCCGGTTTTTCGGGCACGGGATTTGTAGTCGGTATGATTGGTGCAGACCAGCAGGGCGCGGATGGACGGGTTCATGAGGGCCAATATAATTTTTTTCACCGCCTTACCCAAGCCACGGAACAGGCAGGTTTTTCATCCAATTTTAATTTGTCGGATCAGTTAACATACATTAATAATATTCTGGGATTTCGTTATTTTTGAAGAAACCGTATCGTAACCTGTAACTTATCCAATCGCATGAGAACCGTGTCCTACGACTCGATCAAGGCCGATCAGGCCTGGGTGGCCGTCACGCAGCATCTTCAGCGCCGAAACCAGCTTCTGGCCGACGGCGTTTCCTTCCTCGAACTGCATCCTTCGGATCACGCGCTGGCGGGCCGGCTCGTTGTTCTGCAATACCATCTCCGCGCCACGGTACGGCGGCTCGTGACGGAAACGTCCCAGGCCAGGCCCATGCCCTCCCTGCCTCAGCTGGTCCGTCGACAGTGGCTCGTAGTGCATCAACTGACGTTCCTCCTTCGTCAGATCGACGATGAACTTCGGAAAACTGGCGCCAAAAGCCCTGCCTTCCGGTCGTGGATGGACCAGCGGAATCAGCGTTTTACCTGCAAACCATCTCCCCGCGTCTATCTCAACTAAGCGAGAATACTAATTCCGGTAACTAAAAAGCCCTCCGGTCGGCGGAGGGCTTTTCTATTGCGTTCAGGACGGCAGCCGAATCACAGCCGCGTAAACTGGTTCACTTTCTGGTTCAGCGCGTCGTCCGCCACCGGGCCGGAGGTGATCAGCACCCGGTACTGAAACGTCACCGACTTGCCGGCGGGCAGCACGTAATTCATGGGCTTGTCTTTTCCTTCGCTCATGACGCTTGGGGCCAGCGGGTTGGCGGCATACAGGCCGTATCCGCGCGAGTGCCAGTAGGTCGGGTACCCGACGTTCTTCGGATGGTCCAGTATGGCGACCGAAACCGGTTCGCCGTTGATCGTGCCGGTGAGGTTCATCCATTTGGCGCGTTTGCCCCAGACGGATTCGCCCTCCACGCCTTCGCTGCTCTTATAATGCCCGGTAACGCCGGTATTGTCCATCTGAGCCACCTTGGTCGCCACCCCGCCGGCGTCGGTAAACACCTCGGGTTTGTTCGACGGGTGTTCGAGCTGCCGCGCCACCCGGATCGCCACCATTCCCTCCTTGTTGTCCTTGAAGGTCACGTCCTTGTCGAGGGCCTTCAGGGTGGTGGTGCGGTCGATGCTGCGTTCGTTGCCCTGGCCCCGGAAAATGAAGGTGGTGGTTTCCTGCAGCATGGGCTTGCCGTCCTTATCGAGCCAGTCGGCTGTGACGGTCAGTTCGCCCTGGTCCTTCCCGCTCTTCATCGATTTGACGCCGGTGTGGACGATGGTTCCGAACGGGCCGCCGTGGCCTTTGACGTCGTTGGAGTTATTCCAGAAATCATGGCCGTTGACGTCGCCGTAGTTGAACCACATCCCGACGTGGTGCGGGTGGTCGACACGTTCCCCCGGACGCGGGTCCATGGGCCAGCCCCGGGTGATGAAGTTCCCGCCGGCGGTGCGGATCGGGTACAGCACCGGCTTTTTCAGCACTTCGGGGCCGGGGTAGATATAGGCCGTAAACGGTTTCCCGTCGACGGTCACTTCCACCCGCTTCTGCGCTTCCTGATGCGTCAGCACGACGCCCTGTTTCTGAGCCGTCGCCACCGAGGCCAGTAATGTGAAAGAAAGAACGAGGTTCTTCATGGCTACACTTTCACCACTTTACCACTCGCCAGCACTTCCTGTTTCGTGTTATCGTAAGTAACACGTTCGCCGGTGTGCAGGGCAATGGTGGCCATGATGTTGGCGACGGAGTGGTTATAACCGGCTCTGGCGGGGGCGTTCGGCTCCTTGCGGCTGCGGACGCACTCCATCCAGTTGCGCATGTGCGCGGTGGTCATCGGGTCGGCACCGGTATTGGCCGAAGTAACCATCTTGTCACCGGTAGTAGCCAGGGTCTGCTCCTTCAGCAGGTTGGCCTGCTTGCCCATTTCCTGCGCATATCTCGCTTCCAGACCGCCTTCGGGGCTGATCTTGTTGGTATCGAGGTTGATCATCCCGCCGTTGGAGTAATACAGTTCCTTGGTGCCGCCGGCTTCGTTGGTCATGCGGGAGTGGTAGGCCACCTGGAAGCCTTTCGACTTGTCGTCGTCCGGGCCGTAATCAAACACGGCGGTGAACGTATCGACGTTGGTGCGGCCGTCTTTCCAGAGGTAGATGCCCCCGTTGGCGACGACGCTGCGCGGGTGGTCATACCCGCTGAACCAGTGTACGGTATCGATCTGGTGCGACATCCACTGGCCCGGGATACCGGACGAATAGGGATAGAACAAACGGAATTCCAAATATTTACGCGGATCCCACTCCACCATGGGGCGGTTCATCAGGTAACGCTTCCAGTCGGTATCTTCCTTCCGGATCTCGGAGACGAGTTTCGGACGACGCCAGCGGCCGGGCTGGTTGACGTTCCAGGTCATTTCCACCATGACGATGTCGCCGAACTTGCCGGACCGGATGAAATCGTTGGCGGCAAAGTAATTGGGGGCGCTCCGGCGCTGCGAACCGATCTGAACGATTTTTTTAGACTTTTCAACGGCCTTCAGGGCCTTGCGGGCATCGTCGAGCGACTCAGCGAAGGGCTTCTCGACGTAGGCGTCGCGTCCGGCTTCCACGGCCTCGGCGCAGTGCAGAGCATGCTGGAAGTCGGCCGTCGAGACGATGACCGCGTCGACGTCCTTCCGGTCGTAGAGTTCATCGTTGTTGCGGCACTGCACGAAGTTATCGCCGGCCCAGCCTTTCGACTGAAGATACGCCTTGGCTTCTTCACGCCGACGGCTCCAGATGTCGGAAACGGCCACAAACTCAAAGTTCAGGTCTTTGGCGTGCGTGGCGAAACTCGGCGCCAGGGCACCCCGGAACCGGTCCGAAAAACCGACGATACCGACCCGAACGCGGTCGGCCGAGCCCAGAATGCGGGCGTAGCTGGCAGCCGAGAAGCTCATTCCCAGACCGGCCAGGGCGGATTTCTTTATAAAATCGCGACGATTTTCCATAAGATTGTCAAGTTGGTTTATACCCGTTTTAATCGCAAAGACGCGGACAGGGCAAGTTTACTTATGAGTAAGCAACAACTTTGGCTCCCTCGCCGATGCCGAAGGAGTTGATTTACAAAGTTTTGATCTTGATATTCCGAAAAGAAACGCGGTCGCCGTGGTCCTGCAGCAGGAGGTGTCCTTTGGGAGCCTCGCCGAACCGGCCGTTAGCGTTATACGAAGCCGCCGAGTACTTGCTCATCCCCACCAGTTTGCGAAACTCCTCACTGCCGCGCTCATACGCCACGACTTTCCGGCCGTTGAGCCAGTGCTCGACATGCGATCCTTTGGAAAAGACCCTCGCCTGGTTCCATTCACCGATGGGGTTGACCACCTTGTTCTGAGCCGGAATCAGGTCATACAGCGAACCGGCGGTGCGGTTCCCATTTCGGCCCATTTTGGCGTCGGGATGGCGGGCATCGTCCAGAACCTGGTATTCCAGCCCGTAAGCCGAGCCGGCCGGTTTAGGCTGGTGTTCAACAACATAATACTTCAACCCGCTGTTGGCGCCCTCGGTAAGCCGGAACTCGAAAGTGAGGTCGAAATCTCCGAACTCCTCCTCCGTGACAATGTCGCCGGCATTCCGCGACTCCCGGCCGTCGGTTTTGGCAATGGTGAGGGTGCCGTCCTCCACGGACCATCCTCCCTCCGGAAAGCGGTCCTTGTAAGCGCCCCGCCAGCCTTTGGCAGTCTTCCCGTCGAAGAGCAGCTTCCAGCCCTCCTTTTTTTCTTTATTCGTCAGCGTATTCGGAGACTGCGGCTTTTCGGCCGCCAGCAGCATGACCAGCCCGGCCGAGAGGAGAAACTTGAGCATAATGATAGAATTGTTGAGTTGTTGAATTGTTGAATAACTGAATGATTGAATGTAGCTCCGCTATGCTGAATTGGCAGCGCAACATTCAATCATTCAGTTATTCAACAATTCAACAATTTCACAGCGCTGTGTTCAGCGTTTTGGTGATGTAATCCTTGTTGATCTGGGCGCACTGGAGGGCGGTTTTTCCGGGGTCGGGCACCCGGTCGAGTTCGACGACGCCCCAGCCGTTGAATTTGATGTCCCGCAGGGCCGCAAATACCGCCGGCACGTCGACGTTGCCCTGCCCCAGCTCGACGAACTTGTAGGCTTTCGGATCGTTGGGTTTCTCGGGCAGCGGGCTTTTGGTGTCTTTCAGGTGCAGGGCATACAGGATGTCCTTATACTGCCGGACGGCTTTCGCCGGGTCGCCCCCGCCCTGTTTGTAATGGGCGATGTCGAGCAGCAGCCTCACGTGTTTGGGATTCATTGCCTGCACCAGCACGTCCACCTCCTCCGGGGTTTCGCCCCACTGGTTCATGTGGTTGTGGTAGGTGGCCTGGATGCCCAGGTCGGCGGTCTGTCTGCCGATTTCGTTCATGACCTCGGCCAGCTTCTTCAGTTCCTCCGTGGTCGGGGCCTGGTTGTTTTTGCGGAGGCTGTTGGTCAGCTGGATTGCCGACCCGCCGAGCGCCTTCACGAAACTGGCATGGGCCACGTGCACGTCGATGGTGCTCTGCCGTTTGGCCGGGTCGACCTCGACGTTTCCGCTCGAAAACATGGCCAGGGTCAGCCCGTTCTGTTCGAGCAGGGCCTTCAGTTCGGACGGTTTGGCCTTATAGGGACTAAAGGTGTTGGCGCGAAGCTGAATGCCTTTGTAACCGAGCGAAGCGAGGTCTTTGATGGCCTGCTCGTCCTTGTTCTCCCAGGTGATGGAAGAGTAACCGATTTTCAGGCCGGATTTTTTGAGGGTCCCGGCCAGAAGGTCGGCCCCGGCCGTAAGGGCCAGAGCCGACAGACCGGCGGAAGTGAGAAACTGTCGTCTGTTTACAGTCTCCTGCATATCGGGTAAGGGAATAGTCAGCGAACTGACGTGAATACTGGATCGTCGGATATAAAAGCCTCCCGGTTTGGAAATCTACCGGGAAAAGTGGGGAGTTTAGGAGTTTAGGGATTGACGTTAACTCCTAAACTCCTAAACTCAATCATTCAATCACTCCCCCATTCAATCATTCCATCAATAGCCCGGGTTCTGCGGGAATTTGGAAGGCCCGCCGGCGGAGCGGTCGATCTGATCCTGGGGAATGGGCCGCAGGTTGTGGAACTCTTTTACGTTGGGAGCACCATCGGGGTTGTATTTCTTGACCCGGTCGACCAGCACGCCCCAGCGCTTGAGGTCGAACCAGCGGTGCATTTCACCGGCCAGTTCGCGTTCGCGTTCTTCCATGATGAACTCCATCGTGGCCTGGGCCGCCGTGATCTCCATGTCTTTTTCCTTGCCCGGCCAGGCGGCCCGGCGACGAACTGCGTTGATGAACGGCACCGCATCGGCGGCCTTGCCCTGCTTGATCAGAGCCTCGGCGGCCAGAAGGTGGGTTTCGGCCAGACGGAACATGATGAAGTCACGGCTGCCCGGCTCGTAGGTACGGTCCGGACGCAAAGGGTCGAGGAATTTCTGAAGAACCGGGAAGAGGTTGGCCCGGTAGAGGCTCGGCACCAGCACCTGGTACTTCTTGGCGGCCCGCTGTTCACGCGTCCATTCGACCCCCGGAATGTAGATGGTCGTATCGCCGGAGGCAAACGTCAGGGTCTTCTTCGTATCGTCGAAGATCGGCGTCGTGTAGGTTCCGGGCCGGTTGCTCAGCCAGGTATCCTTGTAGGTTTTCTTGTAACGGGAATCCTTCGCCCGGTCGGCCGGATTGAAGACCACGTTCAACATGTAGTCGGTCGGCCGGAAGCGTTTGAAGGGGCGGCCGTTGAGCACGTCGCGCTGCATACCGGCCTGGGTGTCGTATTCCATCCCGAAATACAGGTGGGTCTGGTTCCCGTTGATCGTCACCGTGCTGGTCGTCGTGCTGTTAAAACCGGTTCCGATGTTGGTGATCGGCTCGGAGGTGTACTGGGTGGCGAAGATCAGCTCGTTGTTCACCTCCCCTGCGCCCTGCGAGAACACACTGGCGAAATCGGGCAGCAGGCTGAAGCTGTAATTTTTGATGACGTTCTGCGCGTAGGTGGCGGCTTTGGCGAAATCGTCGGCCGCAGCGGCATCCTTATCCGTTCCTTTGGTCAGATACACTTTGGCCAGCAGGTGTTCGGCTGCGGCCTTGTGGACCCGGCCCTGGTCACCGCCGGTCGGAACGGCCGTCGGCAGGTCGGTCAGGGAGCCTTCCAGGTCGGCGATGATCTGGGCGTAGATGTCCTTCACCGGCGCCCGGCTGAACTCCTTGGTCGGTGTGAGGTTGCCTTTGGTCAGCAACGCCACCGGCCCGAACATCTGCACCAGGATGAAATAGTGGTGTCCGCGCAGGAATTTCAGTTCGGCCACCCGACGCTTCTTGAGGGCGGGGTCCAGTCCGGTGATGGATTCGGAGGCATCCAGCGCCACGTTGATCGTGTTGATTGCAATGTAGAAGGCGTTCCAGATGTTGTTGGTGATCGACAGGCGACCGTCGATCTGCGAAGTATACTGGTTAACAAACTTGAAGCTTCCGTCTGCGCCCATCGTGTAGGTGTCCGTACCGAAAACGGTCAGCGTCATGGCGTCTTCCCGGCCGTAATATTCGCGCAGGGAAGCGTAGGCGGCTTTCACGACGGCTTCAAACCCGTTGGGGGTAGAAGCATACTGGCTACCGACCTGCGAAACGGGAACCTCCTGGAGCAGGTCCTTACAGCTGCTGGTGCCGATCAGCAAAGCGCCTAAAACGAGGCAGGATTTGGTGATCTTGCGGGAAAATGAATGATATCGTTTCATATTCGAATTCATCTTTGTCGGTCTGATTTCACTTAAAATTTCAGGTTGATCCCAAAGGTAGTCTGCCGAACGGCGGGCGACTGGTCGGCGTTGACGTCACCGTCCGTTTCGCTGTCGATCCCCTTGTATTTCGTCCGGTATTCGGAGAAGATAAAGGGCTGCTGGATACTGGCGAAAACCCGCAGGCCACCCAGTTTCAGGCGATCGGAAATCTTGGAAGGCAGGTTATACCCGACGTTGATGTTCCGGATTTTCACAAACGTACCGTCGAAATACAGCAGCGTCGAGCGGAACGGCGGGAACTCCTGGTTCTTGTTGGGCCGCGGGAATTCGTTGGTCGGGTTGTTCGCCGACCAGTAGTCGACATCGAGGCTGTTGTACCGGCCGGCCAGCGTCAGGAAGTCCTGGTGGAAAATACTCCGGAACATGTATCCGACACGGGCGAAGACGAAGAACGAAAGGTCGAAGCCCTTGAATTCGAAGCGGTTGGTGATACCGGCGCTCCATTTCGGCACCTGCGATCCGAGGATGACGCGGTCGGCCGGGTCGATTTTCCCGTCACCGTTGGTATCCTGGATTTTGATCTGGCCTACGGCGCTCTGGTAGCGTTTGGCCTCGTCGGCTTCGTTGGTCTGCCAGATGCCGATCTTCTTGTAGTCGAAATAAGCCGTCAGCGGCTGGCCGATGAAGCGGGAGTTCCCGACGTCGTCCACCTTGCCGTTGAACAGTTCGAGGATGGATTCCCGGTTGCGGGTAAACTGGAGGTCGGTCGTCCAGCGGAAACCGCCGGGGGCATCCACGTTCACCGTCGACAGCGTCAGTTCGATCCCCTGGTTGCGGGTCTTCCCGACGTTGCGCAGTACGCGGTCGAACCCGCTCGTCAGCGGCAGCTGGTCGAACAGCAGCAGGTCGCGGGTGTCGGCGCGGTAGTATTCCAGCGAACCGGATACCCGTCCACGGAACAGGCTGAAATCCAGACCGATGTTGCCTGTGGTGGTGGTTTCCCACTTCAGGTCCGGGTTGCTGATGGTGAACGGCCGGTACCCGAAGGCGCCGGTGCTGCCGAAGGCGTAGGTCGTCCGCGCCAGCTGGGCCTGCGTCTGATAGGGGTCGATGGCCGTGCTTCCGATGGTGCCGTAGCTGGCCCGCAGTTTCAGGTTGTCGATCCAGGTAACCGGTTTCAGGAACGATTCGTTGCTGATGTTCCAGCCGATGGCCGCCGAGGGAAAGAAACCGTATTTGGTGTTTTCACCGAACCGCGACGATCCGTCGTAGCGGGCCGTCAGCGTCAGCAGGTACTTGTCGTTGTAATCGTAGTTGACGCGGCCCATGTAGGAGTTCAGCACCCAACGGCGGACGTTACTGCCGACGCTGTTGATCAGCGACGCCTGGCCCAGGTTATAAAACTGCTGGGATTCGGCCGGAATGCCGGTCACGTCGATCTGGTTGGTTTCGTAATCGTCTTTCTGCACGGACTGGAGCGCCGTAAAATTCAGGTTGTGGACCTGCTTGAACGTTTTGGAATAGGTCAGGATGTTCTCCAGCGTCCAGTTGAACTGGTATTCGTTGAAGGAGAAGGCGGTCGGGTCGGCACCCCGGCGGGCGTTGGTCTGGCTGCCCACGAACCGGCCTACCCGGCGGTTGGTCAGGTCCGGGCCGAAGTTGACGCGGTATTTCAGACCGTCGATGATGTTCCACTCGCCGTAGAGGCTGTTGAAGATCCGCATCCGCTTGGTCAGGTCGATCTGCGCCCCCGGAATGATCTCGGCGATGGGGTTCGTCCGCAGCCCGTCCTGGGTGGGCAGGAAGATCAGGTTGCCCTGGTCGTCATACGGTTTTCCGAGCGGGTTTTCGGCGTAGGAGCCGCCCAGCGGGTTGAAGTTCTCGCCGTTGCGGAGGCTGTATACCCCGAGCGTGGAGGTCCCGATTTTGATCTTCGGGCTAATCTGGTGGTCGAGGTTGACGCGGAAGGTATAGCGCGTAAAGTCCTGATTCTTGACGATCCCTACGTCCTTGAAGTAGTTGCCGGAAATGGCGAACTGCGTTTTTTCACTGCCGCCCTGCACCCCGATCTGGTGGCTCTGGATGTTGCCCTGGCGAAGCAGGTACGACTGATAGTCGGTGGTCCGGTTCTTGGCGATCCCGTCCAGTTCGACGGCCTCGAACAGTTTGGCGTCCGCAGCCGCATCGACCCCGGCCGGGTATTCATTGACGGCCCGGCGCGACTCCCGTTTGTATTCGGCAAACTCCGGCCCGTTCATGACGTCGATCTGCCCCAGGCGGTCCGAGATCCCGTAATAACCGTCATAGCTGACGACGGTCTTGCCCGGCTTGCCCCGCTTGGTGGTGATCAGCACGACCCCGTTCGACCCCCGCGACCCGTAGATGGCCGTGGCCGAAGCGTCTTTCAGGACTTCCATGGAGGCAATGTCGTTCGGGTTGATGTCGTCGATGCTGCCCGCCAGCGGAATTCCGTCCACGACGTACAGCGGGTCGTTGGAGGCATTGATCGACCGGCGGCCGCGAATCCGCACCGTCGGACCGGCGCCCGGCTTGCTGCTGTTCTGGACCACGTCCACCCCGGCGGCCCGGCCCTGCAGTGCCTGGCGGGCGTTCGTGATGGGCAGTTCGGCGATTTCCTTCGAGCCGACCGAGGAGATGGCCCCCGTCAGCTGGCTCTTCTTCTGCGTACCGTAACCGACCACCACGACTTCCGTCAGCGAACGGGTATCCACCGCCAGTTTGAGGTCGATGGTGCTGCGGTTTCCGACCGTCACTTCCTGAGGCAGAAAGCCGACCGAGGAGAACACCAGCACCGCCTGGTCGTTGGGCACCGCCAGCCGGTATTGGCCTTCGGCGTCGGTCGTGGTGCCGCGGGTCGTTCCCTTGACGGCGATGTTGACGCCGGGCAGGGCGTTGTTATCTTCGGAAGAAACGACCCGGCCCGATACCGTGCGCTCCTGGACGGCCGGCGCGGAAGCTGCCGTGCCGGTCGATACGAAGGGCTGGGGCGCCACCGAGGCTACCGCCGAACCGGTCGAGGCCAGGGGTTCCGAAACGGCCTGTTTCGGGGCTGAGACCACAAAAACGCCCTCCTTAATTTTTTCAACTTTCAGATTCAGAGGAACCAGCAATTTGCTCAGTGTGCTTTCTACGTCCTGTCCGGGCGCAAACTGGGCGGGGACTTCCAGGCCGCCGATGAGACGGGCGTTGTAGAGGATGTGAACCCCATGACGCGATTCCAGATCGCGGAGGTACTGTTTCAGCGTCTGGGCGCCTTTCGGGTTTTCGGCCCGCTTTTGAAGGCTTGTTGCGGCCTGCGCCTGCGGACCTCCCGTAAGAAGCCCCGCCAGACCGCACGCTGCCAGCCGAACTAACATAGTAGTTCTATTGGGCATAGCGAATGAATAGGTAGTAAGGTTACTCATAAGGGTTATAGAGATTGGTTGGTTAAAGCGTATTACTTATCAGAAAGAAATCTGGAAGAAATAGAAACCTGAGACCCCTGGCGGGAAATCTGCAAATCGGACGAAAGGGCCAGGGCTTTCAGTAATACGTTCACGTCGTCGCTGGGCAAAGTGCCGGTCACCCGGATGGCGGCAAGCGCCGGTTTCTCGAACTTCACCGTCAAACCATACGTATTCTGAATCAATGCCGCCACCTCACTCAGGGCGGTTTCGTCAAACACCAGCTGACGCTCGGTCCAGGAGGTAAACCGGAACGGATCGACGTGTCTGCGAATCAGAGACGTCTTTTGTTCCGCCGGCTTGCGGGCCGGAATTTCGACAGCCTCTCCGGGCTTCATTTCAATGATCTGGGGACGATCATTGAACATCAGCTTGATTTTTCCGGCCGAGAGAACTACCCTCGTCCCTTCTTTCCGTTGGGAAACATTGAACCGCGTACCCTGAACCTCGACGGTCAGATTGCTGGTATGGACGCGGAACTTACTGTCCTCCCCGGAACCGTCGCGGTGGGCCACCGTAAAGTAGGCCTCCCCTTCCAGCCAGACCGCCCGCGGCACCTCTTCGGACCACACGCGGGCAAACCGGAGCCGGCTGTTGCCGTTCAGCGTGACGAGGGTTCCGTCGGGGAGCTTTACATTTCTGGCCACGCCGAACGGGGTATGCACCGTTTCCATGGCCTGCGAACTCTGCATCCATAACACCCATCCGATAAACAGGACGATTCCGGCAGCAGCGCTGACCCAGCGGAAGATGTACCAGTTGGTCACCCAGCTCTGCACATCCGGCTGGAGGGGCTGCAACTCGGGCATCTCCTGAATCGACGAACGAATGCGCCCCCAGAGCGACACCACTTCATCCCCTTCCAGGCCCCGGGTAGCCGGCCGTGACGCCGTCATCACCAGTTCCCGGGCCTCTTCCACCTCCTCGGTCTTATAGGGATGGTGAGTCAGCCAACCTTCCCAGAACGCCGAAACTTCGGCGTCGTCGGGATGCTGGACCCACCGGGTGAACAGTTCATCAGCGGCTAACTCCTCAGCAGTATAGGCGGAGAAGTGTTTCATTTAGTATTATTTGCAGATAAAGTTTACCGTAAAAGCGGGGTCGGTTTCGGTTCTACTTGCCGTGCTTTGAATTTCCCGCATAAGTATCTTTTGAATTTTTTTCATGCAACCCATGCAACAAATGCCGGGTCAGAAGGGCCAAAAAGAGCCTTTTTCAAAAATCTACTTAAGTAAAACCGCTGTATCCCGATTTTTTTATTTACGGCTTCCGGTAACCGGTGACGGCAGCGTCGGGACCGGAACGGTATAGGGGCAGTCGGGCGCCGGGTCGGCAATATTCATCACCACCACATGGCCCGCTTTCCGGTAGCCGGGCAGGTTGGAGCAGGGCCGGTAGCCGGCCACGGAGGAAATGCCGATCCCCAGGAAACCCTCCGAACCGGGGGTGCCGCGGTCATTGCGGAAGCCCTGCCCGCCCGACGCATCCCGGTTCTGAATCAGAATGGTTTCCCGATGCCCCCAGGCCGAGGAAGCGTCCTGATACAGCCACGAAAACAGGGCCTGCTCGATCAGAAAGGCGGGGGGCCGGAGAACCGGCAGGTCCGACGAATAGAAGCAGAACATGTAGATGTTTTCGGCCCGGGCCATGAATTGGTAGCAGTTGCCGCCGTAGACCGACTGGGCGGTGATGCGTTTGAGAGCGTCGCGGCCGTTGTGGCTCGTATGGCCGAAAAACTGGTGGCGGGTCATGTCGCCGGCATGGGCTTCGGCCACCGCGTTGAGGTGGGTTTCGAGCCCTTCGAGCGGCAGGGTGCGGAGGGAACCGGTGCCGTAATCGGCGCCGTTCCGAATGGTCCGCTCCTGATTGATCAGGAAAAGGGCCCGTTCTGACTCGGAAGCCTTTGCGTATCCCTCCGGTAACGTAAGCTGTCCGAGGCTGTTGGGCGGCAGCTTCATCTGTTTCTCCTCCTGACGGCGAGCGAAATTGAAGGCGCTGATCACCTGTTCGGCCGTTTCAAAGACCGGGTAACCCGTCGGAGAACTGGTGTATTCCGGCGTACCGGGCAGCCGGACGTCGGAGCGAAGATTTTTCGGTGCCTGGGCTGTTACCTTCCCGTTCGTGAAAAGCAGCAGCGCCCAAAGCACATGCATGAAACCAGACCTTAACATCCTCTAAAAATAGACAAAGGGCCGAAAGATCACAACGACCCCGTGGAAAAGTCGCTTCCTAAACTTTCTGACATTTTTTCAATTTTTTCAGAAAGAAATACTATTTTTAAACTTCAACTCCCCTAACCGGTCATTTCATGAAGACACTACGTTCTGACCTTCAGACTGGGCGTACTCTCATCGATTACTTTTTCTACTGGGAGAAACAGCAGCCCGATAAAGTCTATCTGCGCCAGCCGATCGGCGATCATTATCAGGACTTTACCTGGAGCGAGGTCGGCCGGCTGGCCCGGACGCTGGCCACGTATCTGAATTCACTGGGCCTACCGCCCCGAAGCCATATCGGTCTTCTGTCCCGGAACTGCGCCCATTGGATCATCGCCGATCTGGCGATCCTCCTCAGCGGCCACGTTTCCGTTCCCTTTTATCCGACACTGAACCCGGACCAGCTTCGGACGCTGCTCGACCACAGCGACTGCCGGCTGCTGTTTGTCGGGAAGCTCGATCACTGGCCCGTGATCCGGGCCGGAATCCCGGACGGCCTGCCCTGCGTGGCCTTCCCGGAGTCCGTCGCACCGGGCCTTGCTCCGGAGGAAGGGCTTACGCGCTGGGAAGAAATCCTGGGGCGATTCGAACCCATGACCGACAATCCGCTGCCGCATCCCGAAGACCTGTTTACGATCATCTATACATCCGGCACCTCCGGCAACCCGAAAGGGGTCATGATGGATTACAAAGCCATGGTCAGCGCCATCGATCATACCATTCCGATGATGCGCCACGACCTGCCGGACCCACGCTTTTTTTCCTACCTGCCGCTCTGTCACATCGCCGAACGCAGCCTGACCGAGGCCAACAGCATGATTACGGGCGGAACGGTCTATTTCTCCGAGTCGCTCGAACGGTTTCCTGCCAACCTGGTGGCCGCCCGCCCGACCCACTTTCTGGCCGTGCCGCGGATCTGGTCGAAATTTCAGCAGAATATTCTGGCCCGGGTTTCCCAGCAGAAACTCGATCAGCTGCTTCAGATTCCGATCGTTTCGGGGCTGGTGAAGCGGAGCATCCGCCAGTCGCTGGGTCTGAACGACGCCCGGCTGATCCTGACCGGGGCTGCACCCATGCCCGTGTCGCTGATCCGATGGTTCCGTAAACTCGGCATCGTGATCCAGGAAGCTTACGGAATGACCGAAAACCTCGGGGCCATTTCGATGATGCCGCCCGACGAAATCCGCGACGGCACCGTCGGAAAACCGTATGGGGGTGTGGAAGTGAAGATCGACCCGGCTACGGGCGAGGTGCTGACCCGCTGTGAATGGACTATGCGCGGCTATTACCGGGAACCGGAAATGACGGCGGCCGTGCTGGACCGGGACGGCTGGCTGCACACCGGCGATGCGGGCGAACTGGATGCCGACGGGTATCTGGCGATTACCGGTCGGGTAAAAGATCAGTTCAAAACCACCAAGGGCCAATATGTGGCCCCCGCCCCCATCGAACACCGGTTTGCCGACAACAATTACGTCGAACAGATCTGCATCGCGGGGCAGGAACTGCCGCAGCCGATCGCTCTCATCGTTCTTTCGGAAACCGGCCTCCGGACCGACAAGTCACTGGTGACGCAGAGTCTGGAGGAAACGCTCAACCGCCTGAACCCCCGGCTGCACACCTACGAGCGGGTGAAAAAGGCCGTCATCGTCAAGGAACCCTGGACCACCGACAACAATCTGATGACGCCGAGCCTGAAAATCCGCCGGAAGAGCATCGAATCCCGGTACCGGCCCCACCTGCAGCCCTGGTTCGAGAAGGAGGAAACCGTGATCTGGGAATCGGACCTTTAGAAAAACAAAGACCTGCAAGCCATGCTTGCAGGTCTTTTACAAAGGACAGGAAAGGCGGTTAGTAAGGAAGCGCAGAGAGCCTCAGGGGCTTAGTTCCGCGCCAGGACCACACGACTTACCTGCGTTTGAATGGCGAACGACTGAGCCACCCGTTCCTTGCCGTAGGCAACTTCGATCACATATTTGCCGTCGGCCAGGTTCGACAGGTCGAATACGCGACCCAGCTGGTCTTTTTTAGACAGGGTGCCGACATACAGACGGGTGTTGGATTCGTCGGTGATCAGAACCTGGACTTTATCTTCGACCGGCTGTGCAACCGATACCTTGAACTTCAGATTACCTACTTCGCGGATGGAAACCGAGTTGGTTTTCGTTTCCGCTTTGGGACCGTCTTCTACCCGGGCAGATGCCGTTGAGGGTGCGATGGTCAGCAGACCGGCAGCGGCCAGCAGGGCCAGACCAAACCGTACGTTATTGTTGACAAAATTCGTTTTCATGACTTTTCTTTACAGGTTGTATTCAGACTTGATATAGTACAATAAACAAAATGCTTACTCTACTTACCTCCATCCGAGCCTTTGTTGCTTGCAAATTTATACAACATTGAAATCAAGTCAATTACCCCAATATTACCCACCCGAAAGTTGTTTGTATTTTCAAGCTTAACCTTAGAAAAAGTCAATATTTTTAGGTATCTTACTATAAGTACTTTAAAAAGTGAAATCACCTTTTTACCGGTTTGCCTTACGCCCTTATCGGAAAAGGCTAACTATTTCTTCGGTAATGAAAAAAGCCCCGGTTGTGCAACCGGGGCTTTTTCGTTTTTCGGCTTCTGAAAGGCCATCACCAGAGTTTGTCCGGGTACTTTCCGGCCGCGTGCAGCCGCCGAAAAGAAGCCTGCACCAGCGGTTTGTCTTCGGGATAGGTGACGCCGAACCATTCCGAGCGGCTCCGGAACACCCGGCAGGCGCCCTGCCCGCGCTGAATCAGGTTGGTCATGATGGTCGGGATGTAAAATTCCGCTTTCGGCGAGTCCATGTTGGCCCGGGCGTAATCGGCGAACTGTTCCTGCACCAGCGGGAATACCGCCGGCTTGAAGCCCCAGAAGTTCATCGAAACGGGCGTGTCGGGCGTCAGGGGCGTCAGTCCGTCGGCTTCCTCGAATACGATCTGGTCGTCTTTGCGGTAGATTTTCGTCCGCTCGATCACCGACGCCAGGGTGCCGTCGCCGTTCAGGGCGCAGACGCCCCGCGATACCGAGCCGTAGTCCGAAAGCGTATTCTGAATCTCGTAGCCGACCATGGCGTGCATGGTGTCGTCGGTATCGGTGGTCAGAAAGTCGTTCAGAAGCTGAAACGCTTCCAGGCCGTAAAAATCGTCGGCGTTGATGACGGCGAAAGGGGTGCTGGTGTGGTCTTTGGCGCAGAGCATGGCGTGCCCGGTGCCCCAGGGCTTCGTCCGCTGAACCGGTCCCAGTTCCTCAGGGACATACGATTCCAGCGCCTGGATGGCGAAATCCGTTTCCAGCCTGCCTTTGAGTTTGGGCAGGAAAATCTCTTCAAAGTCGTCGCGCAGTTCCTCCCGGATGATGAAGACGACCTTCCCGAACCCCGCACGGATGGCGTCGAACAGGGAGTAGTCGATGATGGTTTCGCCGTTGGGACCGAACGGGTCGATCTGTTTGACGCCACCGTAACGGCTGCCCATACCGGCGGCCAGAATTAGCAGTGTGGGTTGCATCCGATTCGTTTATCTGTTTTGGGTTGAAAATTCCCGGAACTCCGAAACCGGCTGCCCTGAGGAGCGGCCCCGCCCGGAACGAGTCCGGCAAAAATAAGGAAATGGCCGAAGGTCCGGCGCATCCGGCCGAGGAATTGAGCATTTCCCGCTTTTCAGCCGTTCAATCAAATTTTAAGCAAATAAATTCTCCTAATTGTTCAAGAATCAGACAAATTGTCGTTATAATTGTACGTAAAGCAATAGTTAGTAAAACAACTGTTTCAGAAGACCCATCGTCATGCCGTTCTACCACACCCTCGGCTCCATTCCGCCCAAGCGACACACCCAGTTCGAGAAACCGGCCGACGGGTCGGGTCGGGTCGGGTTGTACTACGAACAACTATTCGGCACGATCGGCTTCGAGGGGATGTCGTCGCTGATGTACCACGTCCACCGCCCGACGATGGTGAAGGCGGTCGGCGAAAGCGTCGATCTGAACCCCGCCGTCGCGGTCGGGCAGAACATCATGGCCCGGAAGCTGATCGGCTTCCAGGTCGAACCTGCCGACGATTTTCTGGAAAGCCGGGTGCCGCTGATGGTTAATAAGGACCTGATTCTGGGGCTGGCGGCTCCCCGCCGGTCCCTGACCGACTACTTCTACAAGAATGCCGACGCCGACGAGATGCTGTTCGTCCACCACGGCACGGGCCGGCTCCGGACGCTGCTCGGCACCATCCCGTTCGAATACGGCGACTACCTGATCATTCCGCGCGGCATGATCTACCAGATCGAGTTCGACCCTTCGGACGAGCCGGCCCGGCTGCTGTATGTGGAGTCGCACTCCCCGATTTACACACCCAAACGCTACCGGAACCAGTTCGGCCAGATGCTGGAACACGCGCCGTTCTGCGAACGCGACATCAAACGCCCGCAGGACCTGGAAACGCACGATGAAACCGGCGATTTTGTAATGAAGATCAAAAAGCAGGGCGTGCTGCACACCCTGGTTTACGCTACGCATCCCTTCGACGTGGCCGGCTGGGACGGGTACAACTACCCCTACGGCTTTTCGATCTTCAATTTCGAGCCGATCACCGGGCGGGTCCACCAGCCGCCCCCGGTGCATCAGACGTTCCAGACGGATGCCTTCGTGGTCTGCTCGTTCTGCCCCCGGCTGTACGATTACCACCCGAAAGCCATCCCGGCCCCCTACAATCACTCGAACATCGACTCCGACGAGGTGATCTATTACGTCGACGGCGACTTCATGAGCCGCAATGACATCGCCCGCGGACACATCACCCTGCACCCCGGCGGTATTCCGCACGGGCCGCATCCCGGCGCGATGGAACGGAGCATCGGTAAGAAAAGCACGGAGGAATACGCCGTGATGGTCGATACGTTCCGGCCGCTCATGCTGACCGAAGCCGCCTTGCGGATCGACGACGGCAAATACTATCAGTCCTGGCTTGAATAAAACCACCTTCAGAAGCAATAAACAAACCATGGAAGCACTGGAAATCGCCCAACCTGAGGTCGCCGACTTTCTGCCGCTGAACGGCACCGACTACCTCGAACTATATGTTTCGAACGCCCGGCAGTCGGCCCATTATTTTCAGACGGCTTTCGGCTTTCAGCCGCTGGCCCACGCCGGTCTGGAAACCGGTCTCCGCGACCGCGAATCGTTCGTGCTGGTGCAGGACAAAATCCGGCTGGTGCTGACCTCGCCCCTCCACGGCGACACCGACATCGGCCGACATATCGACAAACACGGCGACGGCATCCGGGTCATCGCGCTCTGGGTCGACGATGCGACGCGGGCTTACGAGGAAACCACCCGGCGGGGGGCGGTGCCGTTTCTGGCCCCCACCCGCGAGGAGGACGAACACGGCTACGTGATGCGGTCGGGCATTCATACCTACGGCGATACCGTCCATATTTTTGTAGAACGCAGCGCCTATCAGGGCGTCTTTCTGCCCGGCTTCAAGGCGTGGGAGCCGGTGTACCGACCCGAACCGGTCGGTCTGAAGTACGTCGACCACATGGTGGGCAACGTCGGCTGGAACGAGATGAACCGCTGGGTGAGCTTTTACGCCGGGGTGATGGGATTCAGTCAGCTGGTGTCGTTCGACGACAAGGACATTTCCACCGACTATACGGCCCTGATGAGCAAGGTGATGAGCAACGGCAACGGCCGGATCAAGTTTCCGATCAACGAGCCGGCCGAAGGCAAAAAGAAGTCCCAGGTGGAAGAATACCTCGACTTCTACGGCGGCCCGGGCGTACAGCACATCGCCGTGGCGACCGACGACATCGTGGCGACCGTGGCGGCCCTCCGCGACCGGGGCGTCGAATTCCTGAAAGTGCCGGATGCGTATTATTCCGACCTGCTCGACCGCATCGGGCATATCGACGAGGAAATGCAGTCGCTGCGGCAGCTGGGCATCCTGGCCGACCGTGACGACGAGGGCTACCTGCTCCAGATCTTCACGAAACCGGTTTGCCCGCGACCCACGCTGTTTTTCGAGATCATCCAGCGGAAGGGCGCGCGCTCGTTCGGAAAAGGCAACTTCAAGGCGCTTTTTGAAGCCATCGAACGCGAGCAGGAACTGCGCGGAACGCTCTGAAACCGCCCCGGACGCCCGAAAGGTCCGGGGCCAAACACTTCACGACATGAACCAGGCCTATGAAAAATACACCGCCGACGACCAGGCCGTCTGGCGGATTCTGTTCAAACGGCAGATGAAGCAGTTGCCGGGGAAAGCCAGCCAGGATTATCTGGACGGCATCGGCCAGACCGGTTTCACGGCCGACCACATCCCGGATTTCGAACAGGAACTGAACCCACGGCTGATGCAGCTGACCGGATGGCGGGTGAAGGCCGTGCCCGGCCTGATTCCCAACCGGGAATTTTTCGAGCTGATGGCGGACCATAACTTCCCGGCCACGACCTGGCTCCGCCGTCGCGACCAGCTCGACTATCTTCAGGAGCCGGATATGTTTCACGATACTTTCGGTCATGTGCCGATGCTGTCGAACCAGTCGTTCTGCGACTTTCTGGCGGCTCTGAGCCGGATCGCCCTGGCGCACGTCGACCACCCGGAAGCCATCGAAATGATCTCCCGGCTGTACTGGTACACGGTAGAGTTCGGACTGATTCAGGAGGCCGACGGCCTGCGGATCTACGGCGGGGGCATTCTGTCGTCGGTGGGCGAAACCACTTACAGCCTCACGAGCGAAAAACCGCTGCGGATTCCCTATGAGGTCGGCACGCTGCTGAAAACACCCTACATCATCGACCGGTATCAGGATCAGTACTTTGTGATCCGGTCGTATGAGCAATTGTATCATTCTGTTTCGGAAATCGAGGAGAAAATCGAAGAGTTGTTAGTTTTGTAGGACGGAGACGGTCGCACGCATCCGTTTCACAGCTATGACGCATCCTTCGGACTACCGGGCCTATTTTTTCAAGATCGATACGACCATTAAAAAAATCCGGAACGTACTGCAGAAGCAGTTCAACGAAGCCGGCTTCGACCTGACGGTAGACCAGTGGGTGCTGATCGACCATCTGTATCGTAACCCCGGCATCAGTCAGAACGTGCTGGCCGACCTCACCACCAAGGATGCGCCCACGGTGACGCGCATGATCGACCTGCTCTGCAAGAAAGGGCTGACCGAACGCCGAATGACCGAAAACGACCGGCGGAAATTTCTGGTTTCACTCACGCCCGAAGGAAAAATGAAGTACCACGAAGTGCTGCCCACCGTCGTGGAGATCCGCCGGAAAGGCTGGGGCGACCTCAACGAGGAGGACTATCAGCACTTTGTCCGGATCATGGATTCCATCTATAAAAATTTCAGCGATTGAAGGGGACAGAGCCTATGACACTTCCCTACGGCATCTTCAGCTACGGAATTGCCAGCCCGCGCGTCGGGGTACTGGTGAAAGAGCCGGTTCCCGGCAGCCCGGTCGCAGGTGATCATATTCTCGACCTGGAAATCGTCAGTCTGCTCGGTTTTTTTAAGGATCTGCCCCTTGATCCGGCGGTGTTCGCCAAGCCCGTCCTGAACGACTTCATGGCCCTCGGCAAGCCGGTCTGGCAGGCCGTCCGCCGTCGGCTGATCGACCTGCTCGAACATCCCGACAAACCCTTCATCGAAATCGCGGAACAGGTACTGATCGACCCGGCGCGGGTCACGATGCACCTGCCGGTGCGGGTCGGCGACTATACCGATTTTTACGCCAGTGAGGAGCATGCGTCCAACGTGGGCCGGATGTTCCGACCCGACGGCAACCCGCTGCTCCCCAACTGGAAACACCTGCCGGTGGCGTATCACGGCCGGGCGTCGTCCATCGTCGTTTCGGGCACCCCCATCCGCCGTCCGCAGGGGCAGTATCCGGGTCCGGACAACCAGCCGGTTTTCGGGCCGTCGCAGGCGCTGGATTTCGAACTGGAACTCGGCATCGTGATCGGCCGCACTTCCGAACTCGGCGAGCCCGTACCGGTCGGAGAAGCCGAAGACTTTATTTTCGGGCTCGTACTATTCAACGACTGGTCGGCGCGCGACATCCAGCGCTGGGAATACCAGCCGCTCGGGCCGTTTCTCGGAAAAAACTTTGCCTCCTCGATTTCGCCCTGGGTCGTCCCGCTGGAAGCGCTGGACGGCTGCCGCATCGAAAGCCCGAAGCAGGAGCCGACGCCCCTGCCCTACCTCCGGACGAGCGGCAGAACCCACTTCGATATCGAACTGGAAGTCGCCCTGCAAACCGGCGACGGCCGGCCGGAAACCGTCATCAGCCGCACCAACGCCCGGCATCTGTACTGGAGCGCGGCCCAGATGATCGCCCATCATACCGTGAACGGCTGCAACCTGAACGTCGGCGACATTCTGGCGACGGGAACCATCTCCGGTCCCGAACCGGGCAGCTACGGCTCCCTGCTGGAACTGAGCTGGAACGGCGCCCGGCCGCTGTCCCTGCCGGACGGCTCCGCGCGGACTTTTCTGCAGGACGGCGACACGCTCATCCTGCGCGGCCGGGCCGGAAACGGAACGGTGGATTTCGGAGAAGTCAGCGGTCGCATCAACCGGTAAATCCCAATGAGAACGATCGACCCCAAAGACCTGGCCCAGCCCGACTTTCACCGCCTGATGATCGGCTCGGTCGGCCCACGACCGGTGGCGTTCGCCAGCACGGTGGATCGTCTGGGAAACGTCAACCTGAGTCCGTTCAGCTTTTTCAACGTCTTCACTTCCAACCCGCCGACCCTGGTCTTCGGCCCCAACCGCAACCGGCATTCCCAGAAAAAACACACCCTGCTGAACCTGGAAGAGGTGCCTGAGGTAGTGATCAACATGGTCAATTACCGCATGGTGGAGCAGATGTCACTGGCGAGCGCCGAGTATGAACGGGGCGTCAACGAATTCGTCAAGGCGGGATTTACGCAGGTGCCTTCGGAGCGGGTGCGGCCCCCGCGCGTGGGCGAGTCGCCGGTTTCGTACGAATGTACTGTCCGACAAATTCTGAGTCTGGGCGACGGGCCGGGCGGAGGGACCCTCATCATCTGCGAGGTGGTGCTGGCCCATTTTCAGGAGGAGATTTTCGACGAGCGGGGCACCATCGACCCATCCCGCATCGACCTTGTCGGACGGATGGGGGGCGACTGGTATTGCCGGGCGCACGGCGACGCACTGTTCGAGGTGAGCCGGCCGAAACGGGGCATCGGCTTTGACAATCTACCTGAATACGTAAAGAACAGCGCCATCCTGACCGGCAACGATCTCGGTCGGCTGGCCAGTCAGGAAATGCTTCCCACGCCCGAGGAAGTGGCCGCCTACCGGCAGTCGGGTATTCTGGACCCTCTCTTTCAGGAAGCCCGGTACGGCTGTCGGTACCTCCCCGACCTGCTTCAGCTGGAATCCAAACGACTGCTTTCTCAGAACAAAGTGCAGGAAGCCTGGCTGGTGCTGCTCCAACAGGAATAATCAGGCGGGAAAACGATAATTTACCGGCAACAATAATCTTTTAACGGCTTGCAGTTGAACTTTTTCAGGACAACTGTTACCTTTTGCCAAATTATCCACCTTATGAGTCTCACCGTAGAAACCTTCCTGGCCGACTTCAAACCCGAGGTCCGGAATCTGGCGATTCACGTCCGGGAATTAGTAAAAAGTGTTCTGCCCGACGCCCACGAACAGGTCCGCCCCGGTTATAAAACCATCACGTACGGAACCGGCCCGCGGATGTCGGAGGAAATCTGTTACATCGCCCCCCTGCTGTCGAGCGTGAACCTCGGCTTCTTATACGGCACCCAGCTGCCCGACCCCCAGGGCGTGCTGAAAGGGACGGGCAAACTGCTGCGTCACATCAAGTTTCATTCGCCGGAGGACATCGACAAAACGGCGGTTCTCGGCTTACTGGAAGCCGCCAAAACCCACGGCCATTTCTGAAGGCTATTTACTGCGGGACGCCCATCCGCTTCAGGTAGGCACCGAGCGGTTCGAGGTCCATGTCTTTCCGGCGCTGGTCGAGGGTGCCCTCATCCTCCACCGGATACAGTTCTTTTTTACCGGCGTTGTTGATCCGGATCTGGGTTCCGTAGACCTGCTTTTCCCCTTTCTGGACTTTCACCTGATCGGTGAGAAAGGCCGCACTGGCTTTGTCGAGGTCACCTTTCCGGGAGGCTTCCATGATCATGGGCAGGTATTTTTCATGCACGGCGCGGTCGGTACTGTGCTGAATGATCAGGAAGGCGATCTGATCCAGCGGCTGCCCGACGAGGCTCTTGCCCGGATACCCGCCCACCTGGCTGATGATCTGCTCGACTTCGGTCAGGTGCTGTTTGTCCATGTCCTTGAGTTTCTGGCGGGCGTCCTGCGCTTCTTTGGCGCCCCAGCCGTACTGGCGCTCGATGGCGTCGTAGGCCGCGCGTTCCTTCTGGTCCTTGTCGTAGATCTGGGTCAGCCGCTTGCGGACGTCGGCGGACGGAACGCTGCTTTTGGTTGCCTGCGCCCATAAAGCGGTGTTGATCAGGCAGAAGAGGAGTGTGGAAACGAGTTTCGTTTTCATAATTTCTGAACAGGATGGCGAATTAAATTATTGATAAAAACGGGTTTGCGGCCCGCAAGGTTTAAAAGCCCACCGAACGGCGGTCAGTATCCTACGGAGGTATTGTCCGATCGGGGGTCCGAGGCCCCTTCGAGCGTTCCGTCCGGCCGAACGCCGATGCAGTCCATCCGGCCGAGCGAATTGGTCAGCTGTTCCAGCACGTAGCCCCGCTTCCGGAGGTTCCGCACGGTTTCAGGCCGGAACGCTCCGCTTTCAAAGGTGGTTTTATCGGGCAGCCACTGGTGGTGGAATTTCAGCGCATTGACCGCCTGCGAAATGGACATACCGAACTCCAGCACGTTCAGGATGGTCTGATATACCGAGGTGATGATGGTCGAGCCGCCCGGCGTTCCGACCACCAGCAACAGCT
Organism: Larkinella soli; assembly: GCF_003703975.1. Taxonomy (GTDB): domain Bacteria; phylum Bacteroidota; class Bacteroidia; order Cytophagales; family Spirosomataceae; genus Larkinella; species Larkinella soli. Next base: position 120,701 of record NZ_QTJY01000008.1, read on the forward strand.
TTCCGTCCTTTTCGATCACCGTGGGCGCCATCGACGACAGCATCCGTTTATTGGGGGCGATGGCATTGGCCTTACTGCCGACGAGACCGTACATATTCGGCACCCCCGGTTTGGCGCTGAAATCGTCCATTTCGTTATTCATCAGGAACCCGGCCCCGTCCACGACCACATGGTTTCCGTAACTGCCGTTCAGGGTGGTGGTGACGGCTACGGCGTTGCCGTTCTTATCCACCACCGAGAAGTGCGTCGTTTCCGAACTTTCATACCCCGGAATCGACCCGGCCCCGACGGCCTTGCTGTCGGTGGCCCGGGTGAAGGTAAAATCGGTCCAGCGGCTTTGCAGATAGGGGCGGTCCAGCAGTTCCCGGACCGGTATTCTGACGAAGTCCGGGTCGCCCATGAATTTGGCCCGGTCGGCATAGACGCGCCGTTCGGCCTCGATCATGACCTGGGCGGCCGAATCGCTGTTCCAGCCCCAGCGGCTCAGCGGATACGGCTCCGTATACCGCAGCAGCTGAAGCAGGGCCACCCCTCCGCTCGACGGCGGGGGCATGGTGATGATGCGGTATTGCTTATACGATTCGATCAGCGGGTCGCGCCAGAGCGACCGGTAATTGCGCAGGTCCGAGGCCGTGATGATGCCTTTTCCTCGCTGCATTTCCTCCAGCAGAAGCCGGGCGGTTTCCCCTTCGTAAAAGCCGGCCCGCCCCTGCTCCTGTATCCGGCGCAGCGTGCGGCCCAGGTCCGGCTGGATCAGCCGCTCCCCGGCCTGCCATGGCTGGCTGGTGTCTGCTTTCATGAAGTAGGTTTTGCCCGGATTGAGCAGCCGGATGGACTGCCTGACCCGGTTTAGGCCCAGGGCTTCCCGCTCGGTCAGGACCACGCCCTTTTCCGCCAGGTCGACGGCCGGCTGCAGCACCTGTTTCCAGGGCAGCCGCCCGAAACGCCGGTGGGCCGTCACCATCCCGTCGACCGACCCCGGAACGCCCGAAGCCAGCTGACCCAGCACGCTCAGCCGCGCCACGACCTGCCCGGTCGAATCCAGGTACATGTCCCGATGGGCTTTCTCCGGCGCTTTTTCCCGAAAATCAAGCGAATAAGCCAGCCCGGTTTTATCCCGGTAGACCAAAAAGCCCCCCCCGGCGATATTGCCCGCCGAAGGATACACCACCGCCAGGGCGAACTGTACCGCCACGGCGGCATCGACGGCATTCCCGCCGGCTTTCAGAATCTCGACCCCAACCCGCGAGGCTTCCGGATGGGCCGAGGCTACCATGCCGCTGCTTCCGGTCACACCGGGTTTATCGGCGTAATAGGGTCCCTGGCGGGCGCGGTTTTCCCGGCCGGTTTCATTTTCGTACTCATACTGTCCGGAACTCCTGCGCAGGTCGGGAGATTTTTTTCCCGGACGGCAGGATCCGATCAGAAAAAAAGGGAGGAGGGTAAAGGTGATGAAGTGAACGCGTTTCATTTCAGGGTCGTATGCAAAGAACCGCTAAGCTACAAAAACAAACCAAACATCCGGTGTAACTCCCTTCCCTTTCAAATCGTTTGGCGGTATGCCCCCCGATCGGTATATTTATTCCGTTTAACTTATCCAAAACCGCCGGCCCTTGAAATTTCTTCGTCAAACTTTTGAAAGCTTCCGGTTCGCGTGGCAGGCGCTGCGCTCGAACCTGCTCCGGACGACGCTCTCGCTGCTCGGCGTGACCATCGGCATTTTTGCCATTATCGCCGTTTTCACCATCGTCGACTCGCTGGAGCGGAACATCAAGGACAGCCTGGCCGGCATCGGCGACAAGGTGGTTTATGTTCAGAAATGGCCCTGGGGCTTCGGGGGGGAATACCAGTGGTGGAAGTACTTCCAGCGGCCTGAACCCTCGCTGACAGAATTCAAGTTTCTTGCCGAAAAGCTGGAAAACGCGGAGGCCGTGGTGGCAATGGATTTTCGGGGGGGCGTCACGGTCCGGAACGGCAACAACAGCATTCAGTCGCTCATTCAGGGCACCACCCACGAATACAACAAGATTTCCGAGGTGCCGGTCGAACAGGGGCGGTATTTCTCTCCGCAGGAGATCGAGGCTTCCCGGAACGTTTCCATCATCGGGGCCGACATCGCCGAGACGCTGTTTCCGGGACAGAACCCGGTCGGGAAAGAATTCAAGCTGAACGGTCTCAAGTATGTGGTGATCGGCGTACAGCAGCGGAAGGGTGCCAGCCTGCTCGATTTCGGCGGCAATCCGGACACGAAATGCCTGATCCCGATCGGTGCGTTCGCCAAGATGTATCATTCCGTTTACCCCAGCATCGACATCGCCGTCAAGGGCTTCGAGCAGGACGAGGGCCTGCTGGAGGTGGAGAGCGAAATCCGGGGGCTGCTTCGGGCCCGGCGGGGGTTGAAACCCATGCAGGACGACAACTTCGCCATCAACCGGCCCGAAGCCGCGGCCAAGGCCATTTCTGGCGTTTTCGGCGTGCTGACGCTGGCCGGGTGGGTGATCGGCAGCTTCTCGATTCTGGTGGGCGGTTTCGGGATCGCCAACATTATGTTCGTGTCGGTAAAAGAACGTACAAATTTGATCGGCATTCAGAAATCCCTCGGCGCCAAGAATTATTTCATCCTGTTCCAGTTTCTGTTCGAGGCCGTGTTTCTGAGCCTGATCGGGGGGCTGGTGGGTATTCTGCTGGTTTACCTGGTGTCGTTCATGAAGCTCGGCAGCCTGGAAATCATCCTTTCCCCGGGCAACATCATCCTGGGTCTGGGCGTTTCGAGCATCATCGGTATGGTTTCCGGCATCCTGCCTGCCCTGCTGGCGGCCCGTCTGGACCCCGTCATCGCCATCCGTTCGAAATAGCCGGTTGGTCGGGAAGCCAAAACATTTTCGTTCATTTGTACGTCAATAAAATAAACTGACGATCAAACGCATGAGAGGTTTAACGATTCTGTTCATCCTGATTCTGATTGTTGCCGGAATTTTATTCTACCTCACATCCTGGAGTTACAGCGACGGGGAGCGGGCCGGAACCATCTCCAAATTCAGCCGCCGGGGGTATGTTTTCAAAACCTGGGAAGGCGTCCTGAACGTGGGCGGCTTTTCAGGTGAAACCGGTTCGCTGACGCCCCAATACTTCGATTTCTCCGTTAAGAATGACTCCGTGGCCCAGCGGATCAATGAGGCCGTCCGGTCGGGGCAGCGCGTGACGCTGCACTACGAGGAAAAACTGGCCAAACTTCCCTGGAACGGAGAAACCAAGTACTTCGTAACCGGCATAGAGTTCGTCGAAACGCCCAACCGATACGGCTTCCCCGGTCAGGCCCCCCTTCCGGCCCAACCGGCCCCCGTGCAGCCCGTTCCGGCGCCGGTGGATTCCGCCACCCTCGACACCCTGTAGAAAACCTCCCGGCCGAACAGGACGTTAAGGAACCGGGAGCGATCATCAGATCGTTCTCCGGGAGCCGAAACCTTGCTTACGCCATGCTGAAAACCGTCAAACCCAGCCGTACCTTTCCGGACCACCTTCTGCAGCAATACCGCGGGCAGGGCGACCCGGCCGCCGACGCCGTCATCGAAGCCGTGGCCGGCCGGGGCGGGCGGAGTTCGGTCGGGACCCTGATGCGCTGGCTGGTCGATACCCGCAACCTCGACCCGTCCGACCAGCCGCCGGCGGTTCAGCAATTCATCGCTACTCACAAGCACCTTCCCGACTGGGCCGACCGGCGCCGGATGGAGCGGGCCATGCGGTTTTTTCGGGAACACGCGGGCGCCGTCGCCCTGGCGCTCGGATGCTATGCCCTCCCCTACTGCTATGCCGGGGCGGACGGCGCGCAGGTGCTGTGGCTGTCGCAGCGCATTCATAACGACACCCGGAAACGGCTGGAGGAAACCGGGGAATGGATCTTCGGGGTCATGAAAAAAAGTGACTGGGAAAACGGCAGGGCCGTCCACCGGACGCTGAAAGTCCGCCTGATGCACGCGGCCATCCGGTGGTTTACCCTGAACGACGCCCGCTGGAATACCGCCTGGGGCCATCCGGTGAATCAGGAGGACATGGCCGGCACCAATCTGGCCTTTTCGTATATCGTTATCCGGGGTCTGCGCAAGGCCGGAATCACGGCGAGCGAGGAAGACGAGGAAGCGTTTCTGCACCATATCAACGTAACCGCATATCTTCTAGGCGTACGGGAAGAACTGCTTCCCGGGAACCTGCGGGAGGCCTATCAACTGGACCGGGCCATCGCCCGGCGGCAGTTCCGGGCTTCGGAGCAGGGTAAAGTGCTGACCCGCTCCCTGCTGGCCGCCATCGAATCGCTGTCTCCACCGGCTCTGCGGAACCTCCCTGCCGCCCAGATGCGTTTCTTCCTCGGCGATGAAATGGCCGACCTGCTGAGCGTACCGAAAGTGCCGCTGGAAACCCGCCTGGTCGGGATGACCCGTTCGCTCCCCATTTTTCCGAAATTATTAAATTCTCTCCCCTACTGACGGCATCCGGTCCGACAACTGGCCGGATTCGGAAAGCCGGGCGGAGGCTCTGAAGATGATTTTACAACAAGAACCGATTGCCGCCCTGGCCACGGCCCCGGGCATCGGCGCCATTGCCGTGATCCGGGTTTCCGGGGAGAACGCAATTGAGCTGACCGGCCGCCTTTTTCGGGGCAAGGACCTGCGGGAGCAGCCCTCCCATACCATTCACTTCGGCACCATCCGGGATCAGGAAAACACCTTGATTGACGAGGTGCTGGTATCGATCTTCCGCAGCCCGGCTTCGTTTACGAAGGAGGACGTGGTGGAAATCTCCTGCCACGGCTCCGACTACATCATCCGGCAGATCCTGCGGCTCCTGCTGAAGGAAGGCGTGCGGATGGCGCGGCCGGGCGAGTTCACGCAGCGGGCCTTCCTGAACGGGCAGTTCGATCTGGTGCAGGCCGAAGCCGTGGCCGACCTGATTTCGGCCGATTCGGAGGCCACCCACCGGGCCGCCCTGACGCAGCTGCGGGGCGGCTTTTCCCGCCAGTTGAAGGCCCTCCGGCAGCAACTCATCGAGTTTGCCTCCCTGGTAGAGCTGGAACTGGATTTCGGGGAAGAAGATGTGGAGTTTGCCAAACGGGAGGAACTGAAACGGCTGGTTCTGGAGATCCGGCGCGTCCTGCGGCCGCTGATTGATTCGTTCGAGGTGGGCAACGCCATCAAGAACGGGGTGCCGACGGTCATCGCCGGGAAGCCCAACGCCGGCAAATCCACCCTCCTGAACGTCCTGCTGAATGAGGAAAAAGCCATCGTATCGGACATTCCGGGAACGACGCGGGATGTGATCGAAGACGAATTGTTCATCGACGGGATTCGCTTCCGGCTGATCGACACGGCCGGCCTGCGTCATACGACGGATACGATCGAGGCCATCGGGGTGGAGCGGACCCGGCAGAAGATGCGCGATGCCGCCCTGATCCTTTATCTGTTCGATGCCGCCCAGACCACCCCTGAAGAACTGAAAACCATCATAAGTGAGCTGGAAGGGTACGAAAGACCGTATGTGCTGGTCGGCAACAAGGTAGACCTGGTCAGCGAGGCCAAACAAAGCTTTCTGGCGGAAGTGGCCCCCGAACCCATCCTCTGGATTTCGGCCGCGCGGGAGGAACATCTGGATGTTCTGCGTCAGCATCTGACCCGCCGGGTGCGTACGGACCGCCAGGTGACGACCGGCAGCGCGGTAGTGACCAACCTGCGCCATTTCGATCACCTGACCCAGACCGAAGCCGCCCTGACCCGTGTCCTGGACGCCCTGGAGGCCGGCCTCACCCCCGACTGGCTCGCCATCGACCTCCGCGACGCCCTCCGCCACTTGGGCGAACTGACGGGAGAAATCACAACCGACGATCTGCTGGCGACGATTTTTAGTAAGTTCTGTATTGGGAAGTAAGACCCCCTTGAATTAGGTAACGAATATAACTAACCAAGAATAAAGCCCGCCAAAACGGGCTTTTTTATGGTACTGTATCTGTGATCGGAGTGCCGAAGCGGCAAGTCCCTGATGGGCCGTCACGAATGGCTCTCAGGACGATGGAATACGGGTCTTAAAGACTCTTCCTCCACCCCCTCACTGCACGTCCACCTTTACCTTCCTGAACATGAACGGATTGTCGCTGATGCGCAGGGGCTTACCGCTGGCGGTGGTCACCTTCCGGAGGATCACTTCTCTGGTGACGATATAAGGGAACTTCTCCTGATAGGAGTCGTCCGTCAGCTGGGGATTCATATTGGCGAAAATGGCCGGTCCCGGGTAGTTCTCCGGATGCCCGGCATCCTCGATGCGCAGATTCTCGATGAGGATCCGCTCCGGCATGTAGCAGGTATACCCGAAATCATGCTGACCCGAATTCGAGCCGCCGATCAGCGATGCGCTGACGGGGCGGCCGCCGGCCGGTACGAACACGCAGTTGCGGATCACGAACTGACCCTGCCAGGTGCTGCCGTAGTCCGAGCGCAGGTTGACCAGATTGTTGCCCCGGATCGTGCTGTTCTCCACCGTCAGGGTCCCGCTGCCGATGGCGTTGATGCCCATGTGTCCCAGCGTCGAGTTCCGGATGGTGGCGTTGGCCACCCCCATGTGGGCATCGAACCGCGAAAAGACGCACCGGTCGTACAGCATATTCTTACAGTAGTTAGACCCCAGAATACCCCAATACGTGCGGTCGTCGATGTCATTGGTCTGGCGGCAGTTGATGAAGGAAATGTTCAGGGCGCGGTTGGCAGTCAGATCGTAAGAACCCATCGAGACGGGTTTTCCGGCGGCCCCGATGGTCGTGTAGGTTTTGTGGCCGGTCAGGATAGCGTTCCTGACGGTCACGTTGGCGCAGTCCCGGATCGACAGGAAGCCGTCGTAGGGAGCGCCCTGCTCCCCTTCGCCCGTGATGCGGTGTTCCAGCCCGTCGATCAGCACATGGGAGCGTCTGACGGCGATGTTCCGGCTGAAATAGGTATACTTCGATTCCGCCCGGTTGGCCAGGGTGGTAAAACGCCCCCCGGTGAGGGTCAGCGGCTTTTCGTCGATGGGCAGCGCACTGATCTCGGTGACCTGGTCGAAGTCCCAGATGATCGGAGCGTTTCGGTCAACCTTTCCCTGTCGATCCACCAGAAAGATATCCGTCTGGGCCGCTCCGTTGTTCTGGTTCAGTCCGAACCGGATGTATCGCCGGACGTGGGCATTGGTGACCGTAACCAGACAGGGACCGGGGAGGGATGCGTCGATCTGATCCTGACTGCGTTTCAGGGAGGTGACTCCTTTCAGGGGGAACGGCTGCAGGCTGGAACTGACCAGGAAAACGGCGGCCGTGCGGTTTTGCACGTTGGTATCGTCGATGAGGAAAGCCGCCGTACCGAAATCCGTATCCGTCCGGATCTCGGCGGTGCGTTCCCTGCCGCCGAGATAGTAGGTCGCTCCCGGGTCGGCCTTGACCGTCAGGCCCTGCTGATTGGCGAAGGCATGGGTGCCGGCAATCGGGTCCAGATCATCGGTTTTGCCGTCGCCCTTAGCCCCGAAGTCACTATACCGGACCCACCCCCGCTTCCTGAAGGTCTGAGCCTCTTTGGGGGAGACATTTATTTGTAGCTGCCCGTTCTCCCCGGTACGTACCCGGGTTTTCCCGTTCAGGGAGGTGATGACGACCGGATCGGTCGGGTTCTGGGACGGCCCCTGGGCCAGGAGAACGCCGGCCCAGAAGCAGAACCCCAGAAGCAGGCTTTTCCCTATGAGTGGTCGTTTGGAAGTGATTATACGGAGCAGCCGGTTCATAGTGTGGACGTTTGATTCATCACAAACTTAATATTCTCCTGATCGTGTTCAGATCGATCCGGCAGGCTTCGGCAAGTCGGCGGTTGAGGTCAGGAACGGGCATGGTTAAAGTAGTTGATCAGGATAAGTTTTATGCAGAGGGTATACTGGAAAAACCCCATTGAGCCGATTCATGAAAGAAAGCCGCAAAGTCTTCAAACTTACTGACCCGACTGCCTCCCGGCAAAAGGTGGCCTCCATCTCCAAGTCGTGAATCTTCAGGCTTCGGCCCCGGAAGTTCTTCCCTTGCCAGGCTTTTCAAATAAGAAATCCTCCCTTTCAGATAACCGCCGTTCCGTTTCCGGCCGGACCAGAGCATTTTGCAGCGTGCCGTAACCGGCGATGCTTCTGCCCCTTTACCGGAATGAAAGATGACCTGATTCCCGCCCTGCTTCGCTCCCTGTTCCTTCTGCTTATCTGCCTGCTCGTCCGCCATGAACCGGCCGCACCGCCATCCGGAAAGCCGGCCGGTCGGAGCACCGCAACCCGAAAGGCCCCAACGCAGCAGCCATTCACTTTACCGGACAGCCGGCCTGTCCTTACCTCCCCTCTCCTATCGGGTATACCTCCAGACAAAGAACCGGCAACCGGTTTACATCAGAAAAAATCCGGTTCGGATAAATCCCTTTTACCAGACACATAGGGTAGCATTACTTTGAAGCTCCAAATCTAATTGCTACCTAAATGAGAAGAACAGTACCCACCCTCACCGGCATTTCCCGGACGCATGAAACGACCCGAAGGCTCGGCCTTCTGCTGCTGTTGTGGCTCGTGGCCGCTTCCGGCTTTACGCTCGCCCAGACGCGGGTCCGCTTTAACGTCAACACCGGAAACGGCCGCAAGCCCATCAGCCCGCTCGTCTACGGCACCAACGACCACTACCCGCACGCAGCCGCCAAACGGCTCGGCGGCAACCGGATCACCAACTACAACTGGGAGAACAACGCATCGAACGCCGGCTTCGACTGGTACCACAACAGCGACAACTACGTGCCCTGGCAGCAGGGCGTGCCCGATGCCGAATACGACACCCCCGGTGCGGCCCTGAAATACTTTCAGCAGCGGTCCCTCGACCAGCAGGCCTACTCGCTCGTCACCCTGCCGATGGCCAAATACGTGACGAAGGATAAAAACGGGGCGGTAACCCCCGAACAGGCCGCCCCCTCCAGCCGCTGGGCCTCCATCCACTACCGCAAACCCTCGCCCTTCACCCTCCAGCCCGACCCGGCCGATACGGCCGTCTACGTCGACGAGCAGATCCATTTTCTGCTCAATCAGTTCGGGCGGAGCAATACCGCCCGGGGCGTGAAAGGCTATGCGCTCGACAACGAACCCGGCCTCTGGTTTCACACCCACAGCCGCCTGTGGGGACCCGGTCACGTCAGCGTCAAGTACCTGATGGACCACTCCATCGCCCTCGCCAGACGGATCAAGGAAATGGACCCCACCGCCGAGGTGTTCGGACCGGCCGCCTGGGGCGTCACCGAATTTGAGAACCTTCAGTTCGCGCCCGACTGGGACCAGCAGAAAGGCAGCTACCCGACCTTTCTCGACCTGTATCTGGGCCGCATGCGCGAGTACGAACAGCAGACCGGCACCCGCCTGCTCGACGTGCTGGACGTCCACTGGTATCCGCAGAACAACAACGACGGCGTATCTCCGATGAGCACCTCCCTCGACCGCGCCACCAACGCGGCCCGGCTGGCGATGACCCGCTCGCTCTGGGACCCGTCCTACATCGAAAACACCTGGATCGGCAACGACCCCTTCAAGGTGCAGCAGTTTCTGCCCTTCCTTCCGAAAATGAAGCAGCACATCGACCAGTACTACCCCGGCACCAAACTGGCCATCACGGAATACAGCTACATGGGGGGCGGACACGCGGCCGGCGGGATCGCGCAGGCCGATGCGCTCGGCATCTTCGGCCGGTATGGGGTCTATCTGGCCACCTACTGGGGCGGGGTCACCGACTACATCAAGGCGGGTTTCGATCTCTACCGCAACTACGACGGACAGGGCGGCCGCTTCGGTGACACGGCCGTCGAAGCGACGACCGACAACACCGGCACCACCTCGGTCTACTCGGCCATCCACGGCTCCGACGACTCGAAACTGCACCTGATCGCCCTCAACAAAAGCCAGGACGGCCCCGTTACGGCCACCTTCACCGTCAGCGGAAACCGGTCGTATAAAAGCGCCCGGGTCTGGGGCTTCGACAACAGCGGAACCGCGCTGAAACCGCTGCCCAATGTCCGGAAAATCGACAACAACACCTTCGAGTATACGATCCCGACGCTGACGGCCTGTCACTTCGTGCTTTCCCAGGAAGACCTCGCCGTGCAGCCGTACATCGCCGACCTGAAGATCAGCTCCGACGTGGGCTACTCGGACGGTACGGCCACGTTCACGGTTACGGCCCGGGTTGAAGACAGCAACAACGACCTCCAGACCGTCACGGCCGACTTCAGCGCCCTCGGGGGCGGCAACGCCGTGGCCCTTCAGAAAAGTGCAGCCGACCCCAATCTGTACCAGGTGGAATACAAAGTACCGGCCGGCGCTTCCTCGGGCCTGAAATCGATCCGGGTCACGGCCCGCGATGCCGCCGGCGATCAGGCCGAATCCAGCGTAACCTACCGCATCATCACCCGAACCGCCACGGCCCTGATCTGGGACGGCGACGACCTCCGCAAGGGGGTCGGGGAACCGTTCTACGACCCGGGCGACACCAAAGCGGCCCTGATTAAAATCCAGCGGTCGGAGACGGGGGGCCACGAAAAGCCGGGCAGTATGTTCATGCACTTTGAACACGACCTGAACCACTACAACACCATGACCTGGCGGTGGGCCGACAACAACAACCCGGCCGACGCCCGCGACCTGAGCGACTACGGTGCTCTCGAATTTTTCCTCAAAACCAACGCTCCCGACAACAGCGACATCGAGGTCAGCCTGCGCGACGCCACGGCTGCCCTGACGGTTTCGACGAGCGTCTTTCTGAAACAGGGAGGCTACCTCGGTTCCATCCGGACCAACGGCTATACCCGGGTCAAAATACCGCTCTCGGCGTTCAAATCCGGCTCCGAGATCAACCTGAGCCAGATCTGGCAGATCAACTTTACCTGCAATACCGCCCCGAAAGGCTTCGACGCCTGGGTGGACGACATCCGGGTGCTGCCCTACTCGAACCCGGTGGTGCAGCCGGTGTTCAGACAGACCACCGCCACCCCCGCTTCAGGCTACGCCAACGGCTCGACGACGGTCCGGATTACGGCCGAGGTGACCGACCCGGACAACAATCTGAGCAATGTCGTGGCCGACCTGTCCCCGCTGGGCGGATCGAACCGGTTCCCGATGACGAAGGAAAACGGCCTGTATGTGGCCACCCTGACCCTGCCCAACGGCCTCTTCCCCGGCGAAAAGCAGATCAACCTCTCGGCCACCGACGCCGACGGCAACCAGGGCGACGGCAAGGTCCGGTTTACGGTCAACGCCCAGGCCAGCACGACGGTGCTGTGGGACGGTGACGTGGTCAATACCGGGAAAGCCGAAACGCTCAACCAGGTCACCACCTGCGTGGTCAGCGAGGACGGGGGCCACAACGCGCCCAAAAGCATGAAGATGCACTTCGACATGGCCGACAACGGCTTTGCGGCCGCCGTCTGGGACTGGAACGAAAATACCGGCGACGAGCGGATTCTCGACCTGAGCACCAAAGGCTACCTGTCGTTCTTTATCAAAGTGAACAATCCGGGCGCGGCCTTCGACGTGCAGGTGTTCCTGAAAGACCGGTTTTCCGCCAGCACCTCGCCGGTATCGGTCCGCGCCGGCGGCTATCTGAGCACCTTCTCGGCCGAGTATCAGCAGGTTCGCATCCCGATGAGCGTGCTGTACGGCGGTGATCCCATCGACCGCAAACAGGTCACCCGCATCGGCTTCCTGTCGACGGGCCTCGACCGCCCCTATGATTTTCAGGTCGACGACATCACGGCCGGCGGCAGCAACGTCGCCAACGTGAACCTGCGGCTTCAGAATGCCCAGTGCGGCCGGAGCGGGGTCATCGAGGTGCGCTCCATCGGCGGTTCGGAGCACCTCGGGGAATACCGCTTCCTGCTCAACAACGCCGTCAACCCGGCGGGCGAGCACAACCCGGTCTTCAGCGAACTGAAAGCCGGCACCTACGAACTGCGCATCGAAGGACCGGGCGACTTCCGGTATCTCGAAACAATCACCCTGACCGAACTCAATACCGGCGATAAACCGCAGATCAAAGCCGCCGTGACGGTCGAGAACGGTAAAGGCTTTATCAATACGGAAGTAACCGGCGGCAGCGGCTTCTACCAGTTCAAGTGGTCGGAAGGATCGGAGACGCAGCACCTGTGGGGTGTTTCGGCCGGCACCTACAGCCTGACCGTGACCGACGGCGTCTCGGGATGCAGCAGCACGGCGACGTTCACCGTCGTCATTCCCGAAATAGAGCTTCGGACCGAAACGCCCAGCTGCGCGCCCAACGGAAAGATCATCGTTACGAAGGTGTCGGGACTGACCAATCCCCGGTTCCTGCTCGACGGCAAACCGAACCCGGCCGGGGCACAGTCGCCCGAATTCCGGAATCTGGTGCCGGGCCGCTACGTGGTCCGGGTCGAAGGCGACGGCGGAGCGGCCATCGAACGGGAAGTGGAACTGGAAGGCTCCGGCTCCGCGCCGGTCGTAGCGGCCGACATCAGCTACAACAGCGGCAAGGGCTACGTCAACCTGAACGTGACCGGCGGCAGCGGCATCTACACCTACGAATGGTCGACGGGGGCGACGACGCTGAATATCTGGGAGGTACCGCCGGGCACCTACTCGGTCGTGGTGACGGACCTGGTCAGCCAGTGCAAAACCACCTTTACGGCCACCGTCGACGCCGACGACGAGAGCATCATGATGTATCCGAACCCGGCCGTCGGGCAGGAAAGCGTCTGGATCAAGTTCAACTTCGCCGGCTACGCCATCCAGCGGATGACCGTCACCGACCATCTGGGCCAGGTGGTGTATTCGACGGCCGTACCGGAAGGCGCCACGGAACTGACCCTGCCGGTGCGGGGCTGGAAATCCGGCAAATACCAGGTGGCGATGGAAGGGAAAAAGGTCATCTCGAAGCACCTGATCATTCAGTAAGCCTGCGAACATAAAACCGGGTTTCGGGACGACCGTTCCGAAACCCGGTTTTTTCATGGCCGGCGCTCCCGGCCGGGCGTCAAAAGCCCGCAGATGCAGTTCATCCCGAAAAAAGGGTCGTTTACAACATTGGCACGGACTCTGTGGGAGGCCCTTTGTACATTCGCCCAACCGCGCCGACTTTTCCTATGGTTTCACTATTCATCAACCGCCTGCTGCAATCGTCGGGCCTGCCCATCACGGTCGGGCAATTCTGGTGGTACAGTCTGATCTTCTGGACCTTCTTTGCGCTCATCTGGTGCTGCCAGTCGATGTTGTTCTGGATGCTGACGCCGGCCAGCCCGGTGTATTTTTCCGAAGCGATCTACTGGCTGATCGAACTGCTGTACTGGTGGGCGGCCACCCCGCTGATCATCTACTGCGCCGAACGGTTTTCCCTGCTCGGCAACCAGCGCATCGGAAAGGTGCTGCGGCAGGTGATGATCCACCTGCTGATCGTCTCGGCCCTGTACGCCTTTGAACTGGGGCTGGAATACGTCCTGCTCGGCCCGCTGATGACCCGCGAACGCGGGGAAGCGGTGACGCTGCACCGGATGATGACGGTTTTCTCCCTCAGCCTCGGAACGGCCTTCGGTCAGTATATGCTGCTGGTGGTCGGTTACAACGTGCTGACGTTTGCCTACCGGTTCCGGTCACTGAAGGAACAGCACCTCCAGTCCGAACTGACCAACGAGCAGTTGCAGGCCCAGCTTGCCAACGCCCAGCTTCAGTCGCTGAAGATGCAGCTCAACCCGCACTTTCTGTTCAATACGCTTCATACCGTCGTGAGTCTGATGCTGCGCGGGCAGACCCGCCGGGCCGCCCTGATGGTGACGACCCTGAGCGACCTGCTCCGCCGGGTGCTGGCCCGCCAGCAGGCGAACTTTCTCTCGCTGCACGACGAAATGACGCTGACCCGACAATACCTGTCCATCCAGCAGATCCGGTTCGAAGACCGGCTGACGGTCGAGTATGCCGTCGCGCCCGAAGCGGAAGACTGCCTCGTGCCGCAGCTGATCCTCCAGCCGCTGGTCGAGAACGCCATTACCCACGGCATCGCCGACATGACCGAGGGCGCGCTGATCCGGGTGACGGTCCGGCGCTGGGCCGACAGCGTGCTGATCGAGGTGTTCGACAACGGCGTCGGACAGCACCAGATTCAGGACACCTCCGGCACCGGCCTCGGCCTCAGCAATACCCTTCTGCGGCTTCAGCAGGCCTACGGCGACAAGGCCCAGCTCCGGTTCGAGCAGCCGCCCGAAGGCACCACCACCGTGACGCTGCTGATTCCCTGTAGTACCAGTTTAGCCGATTCCCCGACCGCACCCAACCGCCATGACTCCGTTTCGCACGCTCATTATTGATGACGAGCCGGCCGCCCGGGAAGTGATCCGGGCCCTGCTCGCCGATACGGCCGCCGTAGAGGTGGTCGACGAAGCCGCCAACGGCACCGAAGCCGTCCAGAAAATCCTCCTGCACCGCCCGGACCTGATCTTTCTGGACATCCAGATGCCGCGGCTCGACGGGTTCGGGGTGCTGCGGCAGGTCTGGCCCGACCACCAGCCGGCCATCATCTTCACCACCGCCTACGACCAGTACGCCATCCGGGCCTTCGAGGTGAACGCCATCGACTACCTGCTGAAGCCCTTCGACGAAACCCGCTTCAACCAGGCGCTCGGCCGGGCGCTCGACCGGCTCAACAGCCGCCGGCAGCCCAACGTGGAAGCCCTCCTGGCCCAGCTTCTGGTGCAGCAGGCTCCGGCTCCGCCCCGCGAGTACCTGAGCCGTATGCTGGTGAAGGACCAGAGCCGCATGTATTTCGTCGAACTCGACGAGGTCCAGTATCTGGATGCCGACGGCAACTACGTCACCCTGCACACGCCCTCGTCCCGGCACGTGATCTACGACAGCCTGACGAAGCTGGAAACCCGGCTCGATCCGGACAAATTCGTACGCATCCACCGCTCCTACATCGTCAACGTCGCCTGCATCAAAGAGGTGGAAACCCACTTCAACGGCGACTACATCGTCCGGCTAAAATCCGGTCAGGTGCTGAAATGGACCCGGAATTACCGCAGCAATATGCAGGCTTTTCTGAACAGGGAAGTCTGAGGCCTTACCCCCCGGAACCGGGCTTTGCCGAACCACCGGCCGAACCCGTCCGATTGTACGAACAGAAACAACACCCCCGGCTGAACACCACCGAATCCGTACCCGAAATGCCGTACAAACCGCCGAATCCGTAACTTGCGGCTTTTCCGAAAATTGCCTGTAGCATGACCAAATACAAAGCCGCTGCCCTCGGCCTGATCAGTATCCTTTCTCTTGCCCTGCTGTTCCACTTCGTGGTTCTGGCCGGATTCATTCCCTACAGAAATGTCTGGGGCGGGCGGCTTCAATCGCGGGAGGAAATGGTGGTGTTCGAAACCGCGTCGATCCTGCTCAACAGCCTGTTTCTCTGGGCGGTTCTGGTCAAAACCGGCTACCTCCGCAACGCCCTCTCCGACCGGGTTCCCAACTTCGTTTTATGGGCGATGGTGGTTCTGTTCGCCCTCAACACGGTCGGCAACCTCTTCGCGGTTCAGCCGCTGGAACGGTATATCGCCACTCCGCTGACCCTGCTGCTGAGCGTTCTATCCCTGGTGGTCGTACGGCAAACGCCGAAGGCGGTCTGAGGCCGCCTGTCGGTTTCCTTCCCGCGACGCTCCGGACGGAGGTGGTTTTGCACCGCCCGGGCTTCGGCCGGGTTGGCGAAATCGCCCCCTTACTTTGCCGGATTGACAGCCCCTGCCTTTCGGATGCCTGCCCTACCTTTGCGGACGATCCGGTTTCGGATTAATATTACTTTCAACAAATCACACGAACACCACATGAGAAAGCTGAAACTGCAGGTGCAGCTGTCGATCGACGGATTCATTGCCGGACCGAACGGCGAGATGGACTGGCTGACCTGGGACTGGGACGAGGAACTGAAACAATACGTCGGGGATCTGACCGAACCGGTCGACTGCATCCTGCTGGGGCAAAACCTGGGGCCGGGTTTTATTCAGGCCTGGTCCGAGAGAGCCTCCGACCCGGAAGCGGCCGACCCGAGCGCCCACAAATTCAACGACACACCCAAAATCATCTTCTCCCGGACCCTCGAACCGGGCGACTGGAAAAACGCCGTCATCGAGCGGGGCGACGTAACCGAAGCCGTCCGGCGGCTGAAGCAGCAGGAAGGGGGCGACCTGATCGCCTACGGTGGGGCCCGCTTCGTCTCCTCCCTGATTGCCGCCGGGCTGATCGACGATCTGCATCTTTTCGTGAACCCGACGGCTTTGGGACAGGGAATGCCTATCTTTATCGGCCGAACCCCACTGCGGCTGGCCGAAGCGAAAGCCTTTTCCTGCGGGATCGTGGTTCACCATTATCAGCCTGTCGGTAACGAAGAGTAACCCTTTATGGAAGACCAAGCGGTAACGTCCCTGATCGAAACCTATATCCAGGCCTATAACGACCGTGACGTGGACCGGATGGTCTCTACCCTCCACCCCCGGATCGAGTTCAAAAACAGCTCCGGGGGTGTGGTCACCCTGTCGCTGCAGGGGCTGGATGCGTTCCGGGCGCAGGCCGAAGAAGCCGTCCGCTATTTCCGGCAGCGCCGGCAGACCGTCACCGACCTTCGGATCGACGGCCGGCAGGCGGAAGCCTTAATCGACTACCGGGCGGTGCTGGCGGTCGATCTGCCCAACGGCCTGAAAGCCGGCGATACCCTGGAGGTACAGGGAAAAACCGTTTTCCGGTTTCAGGACCACCGCATCGTTTCCATCGAAGACATCAGCTGATATGAAGCCCGAACTCATTCAGCCGCCCCGCCCGCTGGCCGGTTTTGTCCGGTACGGCTGGCATCTGGAAGCCGGCACCGGCCGGTCCGACACTCTGCACGTGACGGCCGACGGCTGCCCGGGCCTGATCGTTTACCAGGCTCCGAACGGCTCGGTCCACCAGGGTGACAAGTCCCTGCCGCCGGTTTTTCTTTACGGACAATCGACGCAGTCTTCCCGGCTACGGCTCCCCGAGGGCGTGCGGATGACCGGCCTGTGCCTTTCCCCGGATGCGCTTAGACCGCTGTTCGGGCTGAACGCCCACGAACTGACCGATACCTGCATCGACCTGCGCGACCTGCCCGGAACCCACGGAACCCGGCTCGTGGAACACCTGACCGAGACGGCCGAAGGCGACGCCGGCGCGGCCCTGTTCGGCTACCTGACGGCCCGGGCCGGAAGCCCGCGTTCCGCCCCCGACCCGGCCGTTCAGCAGGCCGTCGCCCTCCTCATCCGGAACCGGGGTGACGTTTCCCTCCCACAGTTGCAGCGTCGGCTCGGGCTGTCGGAACGGAGTCTCGAACGGCGGTTCCGGCAGAGCGTCGGCATCCCGCCCCGGCTGTTCGCCCGCATCTGCCGGTTCCAGTCTTCCCTGAATCAGTTGAAACACAAGGCATTCGATAAACTCTCCGACGTGGCCTTCGACAGCGGTTATGCCGACCAGTCGCATTTTACCCGGACGTTCAGGGAGTTTGCCGGTATGCTACCTGAGCAGTTTCATACGCCGGGAATGCGTTCGGTGGCCCATTTTCCCGGTTTATCCGCCTGAGGAAAACGCGGTATGCGCATCAGGCGGCCGCCCGATCGGCCGGTCGGCGGGTTCTCCATTTCTTCACGGCATGCAGGTAAGCACTCGGACCGGAGTACCCGAGGATGTAGGCGATGTCCTGCGTTCCGAGCGAATGGCCCTGCTCCAGAAATTCCGAAAGCTGCCGTTTGAGGTCGTCGGCGATGGCCCGGAAGGAGGTTCTCTCGTCCGTAAGTCGTCGCTGAAAGGTGCGGTGGCTCATGGCAAACTGCGCCACCACCTCGTCCAGCCCGGGCAGTTCGGGCGAA
The DNA here is from genome assembly GCF_003703975.1 of Larkinella soli. Taxonomy (GTDB): domain Bacteria; phylum Bacteroidota; class Bacteroidia; order Cytophagales; family Spirosomataceae; genus Larkinella; species Larkinella soli. The sequence continues at coordinate 138,649 of NZ_QTJY01000008.1, forward strand.
CAGAGGCTGAGCGTCATCAGCCGGACCTGCTCCGCAAAGCACACCGGCCCGCCCGCCGACCGGTCGACCAGCCGGAGGAAAGCGGGCAGCAGCATTTCGATGTTTTTCAGCCGCCGGCGGTTGATTTCGCCGGCCACCTGCCGGGCGTCGAGCCGAAGCCGGTGTACCTCCGCCCGGGCTACGGGAGCCGGACACAGCCGCCGGTATTCCGTCAGGTCCTCGCCCGGCAGCTGCACTTCATCGATCTCCCCCTCGATCATCACCCCCAGTTCGCGAACCATCAGGAACAGCACCGAATCGAGCACCTGCCGACGGATAGTATCGTTGGGCAGGTCGCTGTGCAGCTCGATCAGAAAATGATCCCGGCTGACGCCCGTCACCAGCCGCACCACCGGGAAGGTCCGGTTCAGGTAAGTTTCCAGCAGACTCATGGCCTGCCCGATGCTCGACGTCTCCAGCGAAATGCGGTAAATGAGCCCCAGCCCCTTCAGGTTCAGGAAGCAGCCGAAATGCAGGCCCAGGTGCGGGTCACCGCTCAGCCGGAGCAGCTGCTCCCAGACCTGCCGGTATTCATCGAGTGTCACCCGCCCCTGTTCGCCGGTCAGTTCGGATTCGGGGGTGTAGAGCAGCCGTCGCAGCGGGGCAGGGTCCAGGCCCTTGCAGGCCGCGTATTCCAGCAGATTCATCAGGTGGACGGAAGACAGGGTCGTGCTCATAACGGAAGGAGAAAAGATGGCGCAAAATAACCAGAAGTTGGCGTAAACTATCAATCTTTCCGCCGATGTGCCCTCTAATTTTGTCGTGTTCAATGATTCTTTCGTATTCACTTTTAAACAACACGACCATGAAAACCTTACAAAACGTTCTGACGATCAACGCCCTGTCTTCCGGTGCCACGGGCCTGCTTCTCGTTGGGTTCTCCGATTTCATCGCGCAGCTGTTTGGCATCCCGGCTTCCGGTATTATTATTGGCGTCGGGATTTTTCTGGTGGCTTTTGCCGCGCTGGTTTTTGTCGAAAGCCGCCGGAATCCCATGCAGCCCGAACGCGTCCGGTTCATTATTCTGCTGGATCGGCTCTGGGTGGCGGTCAGCCTGGTGCTGGTGGTTCTGCCGATGGTCGATCTCTCGGTGATCGGCCGGGTGGCCGTGGTAGCCGTGGCCGCCTGGGTAGCGCTGATGGCTTACCTCCAGAACGCCAATCTGAAGAAAATAACCACCTGATTTTCAATAAAACCGCTTCCGATGTCGCCCACACCCGAAATAGATCGACCGTTGAAAGGAAAAGTGGCTTTGGTCGCCGGGGCGACCCGGGGCGCGGGCCGGGGTATCGCCACCGAACTGGGCGCTGCCGGAGCCACCGTCTATGTCACCGGCCGGACCACCCGCGCCCGGCGGTCGGAATACGACCGGCCCGAAACCATCGAGGAAACGGCCGAACTTGTGACCCAGGCCGGGGGTCGGGGCATCGCCGTTCCCGTCGATCACCTGGTGCCGGCCGAGGTCGAACAGCTGGTCGGGCGCATCGACCGGGAGCAGGGCCGGCTCGATGTGCTGGTCAACGACATCTGGGGTGGCGAGCGGATGATCGAGTGGAACAAACCCCTCTGGGAACATTCGCTCGACGGCGGGCTGCGGATGCTGCAACTGGCGGTCAATACGCATCTGATCACCAGCCACTTCGCCCTGCCGCTGCTGATCCGCAAACCGGGCGGCCTGGTGCTGGAGATCACCGACGGCACCGCCGACTACAACCGGGAGCATTACCGGCTTTCGGCCTTCTACGATCTGGCGAAGACGTCGGTCATCCGGCTGGCGTGGGGGCAGGCGCAGGAACTGGCCCCGTTCGGCGGCACGGCCCTGGCGCTGACGCCCGGCTGGATGCGGTCGGAGATCATGCTCGATACGTTCGGCGTGGAGGAGACCAACTGGCGGGATGCTCTGGAAAAAGAGCCGCATTTCGTCATCTCGGAGTCCCCGCGCTACGTGGGGCGGGCCGTCGTGGCGCTGGCCGGTGACCCGGACGTTCACCGCTGGAACGGAACATCCACCTCCAGCGGTGAACTGGCTCAGGTATACGGCTTTACGGATCTGGACGGCTCGCGGCCCGACGCCTGGCGCTATCTCGTCGAAGTGCAGGACCCCGGCCATCCCGCCGATCCCACCGGCTACCGCTGACTTATTTTCTTACCTTGCCGGGGAAGGGAAAGTGCCTGAAGGCACTGCTCCGCGAATGGCAGCCTGCCGACGGCTACAACGATCCGGTCGCTATGCGACCCATAGCAGGGCATCGTGTCCATAACCGTTGGGGCATCCCAGGGACCTTTGTTATCGCGCCGGGGGTTGTCTTCATAGTATCCCAATGACCGGTCACCAGGAGCGCCTGGCCACCCGATGCCCCGGGATAACAAATCCCTTACGAGAACCTCTTGTCCTCATAAAGGTCGCAGAGCGACCCAATGTTTGTAGCAACCGACCGGCCGCAACCCGCGAAGCAGTGCCTTCAGGCACTTCCCCTTTCCCAAACCAGCTCTCAGGCGTGCAGCCGCTCGGCCAGTTCGCGCCGGAACGTGATGCCGACGGGCAGTTCGGTGTCGCCGATCAGGAGCGTGTTGCCGCTCAGCCGTTCGATCTGGTTCAGGGCCACGATGTACGACTTATGGATGCGGATGAACTGATCGGTCGGAAGCCGGCCTTCCAGCTCGGCGGTGGTCAGCGGGGTCAGCAGCATCCGGTTGGGAAGGAACAGTTTGACGTAGTTGCCCCAGCTCTGGGCATACAGCAGCTCGTCGAACCGGACCCGGACCCAGTCGGCATCGACCTTGACGACCATGGAGTCCGCCGGGGCCGCCGGTTTAGCCGCCGGAACCGGCAGGCTGCCGACCGGGGGCGTCGAGAGCGAAAGCACCTTGTCGACGGCCTTCAGAAACCGGGGAAACGGAATCGGCTTGACGAGGTAGTCCGTCACCCCGTAGTCATAGCTTTCCAGGGCAAATTCGGTATAGGCCGTCGTGAGGATGGTACGTGGAATGTGTTTAAGCGAACCCAGCAGTTCGAGGCCGCTCAGCTCGGGCATATTGATGTCCAGAAAGAGCAGGTCGATCGGTTCCCGGTGCAGGAAGTTGAGCGCATCCAGGGCGTTGTAACATTGCCCCGCCAGCACCAGCCGGTCCATCCGTCCGATGTAATTCTCCAGGACGTAGTGAGCGGCCGTTTCATCGTCCACGATCAGGCAGCGAAGGGGTTCGTTGTTCATCATCGGTTGTGTTTACGGTTCGGCAGGGGCCGGATTGCGTCGTTCTCAGGCTTCCTCCATCGCCACGTTCATCGCCTTCCGGGCCGAGTAATGCTCCAGCGGCAGGAACAGGTCGACCACGTACCGGTCGGGGGCAGACCGGATTTCGAGCTGGTGCGTTCCGGGATAGAGCATGTGCAGCCGCTGGCGCGTGTTGTCCAGCCCGACGCCCGTGGAGACCGGCGCCCGCGCCCGGCAGGGCACCGTATTGACCACGTGGAGGTGCAGCCGGCCGTTCTCCAGCCGGATGTCGATTTCGACCTCGCAGGAGCTGATACCGGCCGCGCCGTGCTTGAAGGCATTTTCGACGAAAGGCATCAGCAGCATCGGCGCCACCACGTAGCCGTCCGGCTGCCGGTCGGCGGCCAGGCCGGTGAAATGCACCTGGCAGCGGCTGCCGACCCGTTCGGATTCGAGGGCGATGTAACTTTCGAGAAATTCCAGCTCATCGGTCAGCGGCACCCACATCCGGCGCGTACTGTCGAGCTGATACCGAAGCAGTTGCGAAAGCTGCATGATCAGGTCGGGCGTGCGTTCGGGCTGGTGGAGGCTGACGCCGTAGAGGTTGTTGAGGGTATTGAAGAGGAAGTGCGGGTTGAGCTGGGAGCGCAGCACGCTCAGTTCCATCTCCTTCATGCACATCTTGAACTGGTGCTGCTGCCGGCGCTGCTGGTAGAAGCGGTTGATCAGCAGCGGCACGTTGAACAAAAGCAGGCTGACGGTGGCCGTAGCGAGCGTATAGAGAAAAATCAGTCCCGGCGCGAAGGCCGTTTTTACCTCTTCGGTGCAGAGATAATCGTTCACCTGCATCAGGATGACCGTAAACAGCAGCAGAATCGCGACCGCCCGGATGGCATACCGGCGGCTCTGATGGCCGTCGAGCAGCCCCGGCAGCACGAAAAACCGCTGTATCTGCGCATGGCCATAGAGCATGCAGAAATAGATCAGTTCCTGGCTCAGCAGCGACTTGGAGTTGATCAGATCCCAGGAAGTCAGCGAGTTAAGCGTAAAGAAGCCCAGAAACAGCAGGCCTTCCTGCAGCCAGCGCTGGCGGGGACAATTCTGGATTTTCTGGAGCATACGCAGACTGATTTGGCACCGAAGACGAAACAAAGTAACAAGGGCGAATCGGGACGGACAAATTAAAATGACCAATTGCATTCGTCCCGAATTTCCCGGCATACGTCATCTATACTTGTTCTCCGCGCCCGATCCTGTCTCCTTTGCAGAGCCGTTGAACGTTAAAACCGCCGAGTTGAGCGTCAAAGCCGCCGATTTGGTCAGAATCAGCTTGTTCATCGGGTATTTAACCTATTTTTGCACAGGTAAACAACGTAACATGAAACCGTCCGGCTACCATCCGCACCATTCCTTCTTTTTTCAACAGGTCCTGTTCGCGCTCGTCCTTCTCGGCCTCTACGGCTGCGGCACGGCCGCCGAACAGACCGCCACGACCGCTGAAGTTCCGGCGCTGCCCGTCGTTCAGGTCGGCACTTCCGGCATGACCACCTGGCAGGAGTTTCCGGCCACGCTGGAAGGCAAAGTCAACATCGACATCCGGCCCCAGGTGGAAGGGTATCTGGAAAGAATCTTCGTCGACGAAGGAGCCGCCGTCCGCAAGGGCCAGCCCCTGTTCCGGATCGATCCCCGCAGCTATCAGGAGCAGCTCAGCAATGCGAAAGCCAACCTGATGATGGCCCGGGCCAATCTGGACAAAGCCGCCCTGGAAGTGGATCGCCTGACGCCCCTGGTGCAGAACCGGGTGGTGTCGGAGGTCCAGCTGAAGGCGGCCCGCTCGGCCTGGGAAGCCGCCCGGGCGGGCGTCGGGCAGGCGGAGGCCGGCGTGGAAACGGCGCAGACCAACCTGAGCCGGACGCTGATCACGGCACCCGTGAGCGGCTATATCGGCCGGCTGCCCTACAAACCCGGCAGCCTCGTGGGCCGCGCCGAGCCCCAGCCGCTGACCACCCTCTCGGACGTGGGCGAACTCTACGCCTACTTTTCGATGAGTGAGGTCGACTTCCTGGCGTTCACCCGTCAGTCGCCGGGCCGCGACCTGGCCGACAAGATCCGGAAGGCCCCGCCGGTCGAGCTGCTGCTGGCCGACAACCAGCCGTACGCACAGAAAGGCCGCATCGAGATCGTTTCGGGTCAGTTCGACAAAACGATGGGGGCCATCAGCTTCCGGGCGGTCTTCCCGAACGGACAGCGGCTCCTGCGCTCGGGCATCACCGGCCGCATCCGGATTCCGACCCACCACGACGCGATGGTGGTCGTCCCGCAGGAAGCGACCTTCGAGCGGCAGGACCGCATCTTCGTCTTCGCGCTGGCCGACAGCAACAAGGTGGAAAGCCGCCCGCTGCGCATCCTGGGCAAGAGCGGTAACTACTACCTCGTCGCCGACGGGCTGCGGGCCGGCGAGCGGATCGTGCGCGACGGACTGGACCGGCTCCACGATGGCGACGTCATCGCTCCGAAACCGGTGCCGGCCGGCGGAAACGCCGGTTCGCTGACCACTTCCCTGTAAACCATCCTCCCAACCAACCGCCTGGCGGGTTGCTTTCGCGGCCCGTACAGGCTCTCTTATAGCCATGCTCAAGGTATTTATCGAACGACCGGTTCTGGCAACGGTCATCTCCATTCTTCTGGTGATCCTGGGAGTGATCTCCCTGCTTACCATGCCGGTTACCCAGTTCCCGGACATTGCCCCGCCGAGCGTGCAGGTCACCGCCCTGTATCCCGGCGCCAACGCCGAGGTGGTGGCCCGCTCCGTCGCCACCCCGCTCGAAGAAGCCATCAACGGGGTCGAGAACATGACCTACATGACGTCCTCGTCGAGCAACGACGGGGCCGTGGCGATCAACGTCTACTTCAAGCTGGGCACCAACCCCGACCTGGCGGCCGTGAACGTGCAGAACCGCGTCGCCAAGGCCACCAGCCTGCTGCCCACCGAGGTGGTGCAGGCCGGTATCGCGACCCAGAAGCAGCAGAACAGCATGATCATGTTCCTGGACCTGATCAGCACGAAGGACGTCTACGATGAAACGTTTCTGCAGAACTACGCCAAGATTAACATTATCCCCGAACTGCAGCGGGTCAACGGCGTCGGGCAGGCGCTGGTATTCGGCGTGAAGGACTACGCCATGCGGGTCTGGCTGAAGCCGGACCGGCTGACGGCCTACGGGCTGTCGCCCCAGGAGGTGCTGGCCGCCATCCGCGACCAGAACCTCGAAGCCGCCCCCGGCCGGATCGGCGAAAACAGCGCCGAAGCGTTCGAGTACGTCATCAAGCACAAAGGGAAGTTCAACCGGCCCGAAGAGTTCGATCAGATCGTGCTGAAAGCCAACCCCGACGGCTCGACCATCCTGCTCAGGGACGTGGCCCGGCTGGAGTTCGGCTCGTTCACCTACAGCGGCAATACGCGCGTCGACGGCAAGTCGGCGACGGGCATCGCCATTTTCCAGACGGCCGGCTCCAACGCCAACGACATCCAGGTGGAGATCCTCGACATCCTGAACAAGGCCACCCGGGAGTTTCCGGACGGTATCCATTACGCCATCGAATACAGCACCAAGAAATTCCTCGACGAGTCCATCGAGCAGGTGTCGCACACGCTGATCGAAGCGTTTCTGCTGGTCTTCCTGGTGGTGTTCCTCTTCCTTCAGGACTTCCGTTCGACGCTGATTCCGGCCATTGCCGTGCCGGTCGCCATCGTCGGGACGTTCTTCTTCATGCAGCTGTTCGGCTTCACGATCAACCTGCTGACGCTGTTCGCGCTGGTGCTGGCGATCGGGATCGTCGTGGACGACGCCATCCTGGTGGTGGAGGCCGTCCATACGCGGATGGAGCAGGGCAGACAGTCGGCGCGGGCGGCCACGCTGCGCTCGATGCAGGAGATTTCGGGCGCCATCGTGTCGGTCACGCTGGTCATGGCGGCCGTGTTCGTGCCGGTGGGCTTCATGCAGGGGCCGGCCGGGGTGTTCTACCAGCAGTTTGCGTTTACGCTCGCCATCGCCATCGCTATTTCGGCCGTCAACGCCCTGACGCTCAGCCCGGCACTCTGTGCCCTGCTGCTGACCAACCGGCACACGGATCACGCCGGTTCGGGCCGCAGGGGGTTCGCGGGCCGCTTCTTCCATGCGTTCAATGCGGGCTTTACGGCCACCACCCGGCGCTACGTGGGCTTCACCCGGCTGCTGATCCGGCATAAGGGCGTGAGCCTGAGTGCGCTGGCCCTCGTGGCCGGGCTGACGGTCTGGATGGTGCGCACGACGCCGACCGGCTTCATCCCGTCCGAAGACCAGGGCTTCGTCGTCTATTCGCTGAAACTGCCCGCCGGGGCCTCGCTGCAGCGGACGCAGAAAGTGTCGCAGCAGATGGAACAGATCGTCAAACGGATGCCGGCCGTCCACAGCCACTACGGCATCAGCGGCTTCAACATCCTTTCCAACTCGATCAGCCCCTCGTATGCCGTCGGGTTCATCAACCTGAAACCGTATGCCGAGCGGGGGTCGGTGCAGTCGCTGGACGCGATCATGGGCCAGATCAATACCGAACTGGGCAAGGTCAGCGAGGGACACGTCGACGTGTTCACCTTCCCGACAGTGCCCGGTTTCGGGAGCGTCGACGGCTTCGAGCTGGTACTTCAGGACCGGACGGGCGGCCCGCTCGACAAGCTCGGCACCACCTCCACCCGGTTCATCGGCGAACTGAGCAAACGGCCGGAGATTGCGGCCGCCTTCACCACCTTCGATACCGGCACGCCCCAGTTCCTGCTCGATATCGACGCCAAAAAAGCCAGCCAGCTCGGCATCTCGACCGGCAACATCCTGCAAACCATGCAGATGTATTACGGCAGCACTTTTGCTTCCGACTTCAACCGGTTCGGGAAGTTCTACCGGGTCATCGCCCAGGCCGACCAGCCCTACCGCGCCGATCCGTCGTCGCTGAACGGCATCTACGTGAAGAATACGGCCGGCGAGATGGTGCCGGTCACGACGGTGGCCTCGCTGAAGCGGGTGTTCGGACCGGAGGTCGTGACGCGCAACAACCTGTTTAATGCGGTGGTCATCAACGGGATACCGAAACCGGGCTACAGCACCGGCGACGCCATCCGGGCGGTGGAGGAAGTGGCGAAGAAGCACCTGCCCAACGGCTTTTCGTACGAATGGACCGGCATGACGCGGGAGGAAATTTCGGCCGGCAACCAGTCGGGTCTGATCTTCCTGCTCAGCCTGGTGTTCATCTACTTCCTGCTGGCGGCCCAGTATGAAAGCTACCTGCTGCCGCTGGCCGTCATCCTGTCGGTGCCGACCGGGGTGCTGGGCGTATTCTGGGCCATCGACCTGGCCGACATCGACAACAACATCTACGTACAGGTCGGTCTGATCATGCTCATCGGGCTGCTCGCCAAGAACGCCATCCTGATCGTCGAATACGCCGTGCAGCGACGGCGGGGCGGGATGCCCCTGATGGCCTCGGCGCTGGAAGCCGCCCAGCTGCGGCTCCGCCCGATCCTGATGACGTCCTTCGCCTTCATCGTGGGGCTGATCCCGCTGATGTTCGCGACGGGATCGTCGGCGAAGGGCAACCACTCCATCAGCATCGGCACGGCCGGGGGCATGCTCACGGGCGTGGTACTCGGCATTCTCATCGTCCCGGTCCTGTATGTCGTCTTTCAGCGGCTTCAGGAGAAGATCAGCGGCCGTTTGGCCTTCCACCGGACCGAAACCGCTGAAGAAGAATTACTTGCCACCGACTCACTGAATCATCCCTAATGGTACGATCACTCTTTACCGGGGGCCGCCTGGTGGTCCCCGCCCTTCTTCTGTTCCTGGTTTCCGCCTGCAAGGTCGGGCAGAATTACCAGCGTCCCGAACTGCCGGTTCCCGAACAGTTCCGGTCCGCTCCCACCCCCGGCACAGGCACGGCGGCACGGCTGCCCTGGCGGGAGGTCTTCCCGAATCCCGAGCTTCAACAGCTCATCGGCACGGCCCTGACGGGCAACTTCGACCTCCAGGCGGCCATCAAACGCATCGAGGAAAGCCAGGCCTACCTTCGCCAGACCCGGTATGCGCTGCTGCCGTCGGTCAGCGGTCAGGTGGCGGCCTCGACCATCACGCCCTCGCGCAACAGCCTCAACGGAGTGAGCCTGGAAAACTTCATCGGCCAGCGGCACCTCGAAGACTTCTCGGTCAGTGCCGGCGTCTCCTGGGAACTCGACATCTGGGGAAAAATCCGGCGGCAGAACGAAGTGACGCGGGCCAACTACCTCCAGACCGAAGAAGGCGCCCGGGCGGTGCGCACGAATCTGGTCGCCCACGTCGCCCACGGCTATTTCAACCTGCTGCTGCTCGATGCCCAGCTCGACATCGCCCGGCGCAATCTGGCCCTGAGCGACTCCATCGTGCAGGTGATCCGTCTGCAGAAAGACGGCGGTGAGGTAACGGAACTGGCCGTCGAACAGGCGCAGGCCCAGCGGCAGACGGCCGCCCTGCTCCGCTCGCAGCTGGAACAGGCCATCCTGATCGGCGAAAACGGTCTGCGTCAGCTGATGGGCGAAATGCCGGGCAGCGTCGCCCGGACGGTGCGGCTGGATGCCGTGCCGGTTTCCGATTCGCTGCCGGCGGGCGTACCGGTGCAGCTACTCGCCAACCGCCCGGACGTGCGGGCCGGTGAGCTGGCGCTGGTGGCGGCCAACGCCCGGGTCGGGGTGGCGCAGGCCAGTCTGTATCCCTCGCTGCTGATCACGGTGGGGGGCGGAATCAATGCCTTTCAGGCCGCCAACTGGTTCATGCTGCCCGCTTCGCTGTTCTACAGCGTGGCCGGCGGCCTGTCGCAGCCGATCTTCCAGCGGGGTCAGCTCAAAACCCAGCTCGAAGTGGCCCGGATTCAGCGCGAGGAGGCCCTGATCCGGTTCCGGCAGGTGCTGACCAACGGCGTGCGGGAGGTTTCCGACGCGCTGGCGCAGGCCGAAAAGCTGAAGGAGCAGGAGCAGGTGGCGGCCGTGCGCGTCGTCACGCTGAAGCGGGCCATCGCCGACGCCCGGCTGCTGTTCACCAGCGGGCTGGCGAACTATCTGGAAGTCATTACCGCCCAGAGCAACGTCCTGCAGGCCGAACTGGCCCTGGCCCAGATCCGGCAGCAGCGGCTGGCTGCGTCGGTCGAGCTGTACCGGGCGCTCGGGGGCGGCTGGCAGTAAGGGCCGGTCGGCGGACATCACAAAATCCGGGGGTTTCCCCACAAACCTCGCTTCGTTGGTCACACGTCTTTGGCGGATCGGCGGGGCGAGGTTTGTTTTACGGTGTCATCCAACCTAACCGACTCTTTTATGAAACGATTTCTGTTGCTCTTGCTTATCGGCTCACACACTGCCCCGGCCCAGACCGCCGACTCGACGGCGCAGGTATCCATTCCTCCGAAAAGCGATTTCAAATCCGGGATGATGGCCGAGATCGGCGTCTCCGTCGCTTCGACCCGCATCCCGGCCATTCGGTCGTACTTCCGCAGCAACGGCATCCGGCCCGACTCCCACATCGACCCGTTTCTGCATTTCGGTTTCGGCGGGCGTTACGGACGCTTCAAGGTGATGCTGCTGGCCGGCCGCTCCTTCAGTTTCATCGACCTGCCTCCGCTCCGCGACGACGATGCCGGAAGCCGCCCCGTCGCCCGGCAGGTGCGGGCCAACTACGGCGGGGGCCAGATTGGTTTCGATCTGGCCAACACCCGAAACCGGCGGGTCTATCTCAATGCCGGCCTCGGCACCATCGGCTATGAATACAGCGTCTACCGCCAGAGCGACGAAGCCGTCGCTTTCTCCGACCTGCCACAATACCGCCCGGGCGGCCACATTCCTTCGCTGATTCTCTACAATCATTTCTGGGACGTCAATATCGAGTATTCCCAGCGGGAAAAACGCAAGCGGAGCGTGGAGAGCGTGCTGCGGATCGGCTACCGGCGCGGCCTGCAGCCCGGCACCTGGAAGTCCGACGCCTTCCGCCTGACCGGAGCACCGACCGACCGCATCAGCCAGTTTTATATCCAGGGGACCTATTACTTTTCCAGCAATTACATCAAGGGGGCGAACCGATGAAACTGCTGCTGTTCATGGGTCTCTGGTGGCTGGGAGCGGTCACCGGGGACGAGCAACCCCGCAACGGGCAGGGCCGGGTCGTCATCTACCGGCAGCGGGAATTCGGCGGAAACAGCTACGACCTGAAGATCAACGACAAAAAACTGGGCAGCCTGCCGACCAATCGTTATCTTGAGATCGAAGTGCCGCCCGGGCGGGTCAAGCTGGAATCGGTGAAGGATTATTTCTCGGAAAACCGGACGCTGTGGCTTTCCGTCCAGGCCGGCCACACCTATTACGTCAAGGCCGTCGAGGAAGTCGATTTCCTGAGCCGCTCGCTGCTGATGGCCCCCATCGCGGAAGAGCAGGCCCAGCGCGAACTGAACCGGCTCAAACCGGCCCGGCCGTCGTCCCACTAACCGTCTCTGAACCGATACCGCACCGACCGTGACCCCTCCTCCGAAACTCTACGCCGTCGCCGTTCTGATCACGGCGCTGGCGGGTCTGCTGATCTACTGGGGCCGGCTGCTGTACGAGGGCGTCTGGCAACAGGTCGACGAGGCCCTGCCCGACATCGGGGGGCTGGCCCGCTACCTGCTGGGCATCATCGTCCTGCTGACGGCCCTCTGGGCGCTGGCCTTCGCCAGTTACCGGCTGACGTTCCTGCGGTGGCACCTCCGGCGGGAAACCCGGCCCTACTACTGGACCTGGCTCTGCGGGCTGGCCTTGCTGCTCTTCGAACTGCTGCAACTCCGCACCGGCCGCGAACCCGCCTTTGCCGACGAGAATATGCTGGTGACGGGCGTGCTGATCGGTTTTATCATCGCCTACGGCTACGTGGCCGACTCGTTCCGGGCCCGCCGGGAGCAGCTGCACCTGGTTCAGCAGAAAACGGAAGCCGAACTGACGGCGCTGAAGGCCCAGATCAACCCGCACTTTCTGTTCAACGCCCTGAACACGATCTACAACGAGGCCCAGCGGGCCGACAACGAAACCGTCGCGGACCTGATCCAGCAGCTTTCGGGCATCATGCGGTTCACGCTGCAGGAGTCGAAACAGCCGCTGACGCCCATCGACCGGGAGCTGGCGTTTCTGGAGAAATACCTGGCCCTCCAGCGGGCGCGGCTGCCGCAGAGCGACCGGCTGCGGCTCTCGACCCGGCTCGACTGGGACGGGCAGCCGGCCCGGATCGCTCCCCTGCTGCTGATTCCGTTCGTCGAAAACGCCTTTCAGTACGGCATCAGTCTGGCGCAGCCGTCCTTCATCGATCTGGACCTGAGCGTTGCGGATCGCCGGCTGCGGATGCGGCTCACCAACAGCCTGCCGGCTCAGCCCGCGTCGCGCAGCGGCAGCGGCACCGGCATCACCAATGCCCGGCAGCGGCTGGCCCTGATGTATCCGGCACGCCATGAGCTGCGCATCGACCGGACGTCCGATACCTTTACCGTTGATTTGACTCTCGACCTGTAAGAACCATGCTCGACGCCATCGCCATCGACGACGAACCCGCGGCCCTGGAGGTGCTCCGGCGCTATGCGGACAAGGTGCCTTTTCTGAATCTGACCCATACGTTCGTCAGCACCACCGACGCGCTGGCCCATCTGCACGCCCGGCGCGTCGATCTTCTTTTCCTGGATATTCAGATGCCCGACCTCCTGGGTACGGACTTCGCCCGGCTGATCGCCCCGCTGCAGAAACCGGTTATTTTCACGACCGCCTGGGCCGACTACGCCGTGGAGGGCTTCACGCTCCAGGCGCTCGACTACCTGCTGAAACCCATCGAGTTCGGGCGGTTTCTGCAGGCCTGCAACCGGGCCTATGCCCAACTGATGCCGCAGCGCGACGGCCCGGCCGGCATTTTCGTCAAGGACGGCTACGACTGGATTCGGGTGAATCTGGACGACGTGCTCTACATTCAGTCGGACACGAACCTGCTGTTCATTCACGAACCGAACCGGCAGGTCTGCACCCGCATGACCATCGCCGATATGCTGGCTACGCTCCCGCCCGACCAGTTCATCCGGGTCCACAAGTCGTACATCGTCGCCCTGAAGGCCATCCGCCGGATCGAGCGCCACCAGCTGACGGTTGGGAACGTCACGATCCCGCTGGCCGGCAGCTACCGCGACGCCCTCGAACAGCGCCTGCTCCGAAAACCGGGGTGACCACCCCCAGCCGGAGCGCCGGTCCGACCCCCTCCTTGCTAAGGAGAGGGTAGCTTCGCAATAATTAGGAACAGGCGGAGCCCTCCCCTCCTTGCTAAGGAGGGGGCCGGGGGGTGGTCCTTTTCAGTTGCCGATGCGCAGCAGGGTGCCGATGCCGCGGGGGTCGGGTTTGACGGGCAGTTTGTGCAGTTCGCGGATTTCGACGCTCGGGAAGCCGAACTCGACCACCACTTTGCCGTGCAGCCGGTAGAGGCCCATGCCCCGGAGCGGGTGCGTCACCATCACCTGCGGGAAATGGGTGGTGTCGAAATACTGCCCCTCGCGGTCCACGAAATACCCGAACTGCATGGGCTTGCCGGTTTTGGTCCGGATGCTCTTATAGGTGATCAGGTAGCCGTCGATGACCACCTCCCGCCCCTCACAGCCCGGCATCTGGCGCGCGACGATGCCTTCCGTTTCGACGGCCAGCCAGTCGAAGGGCGAGCGCAGCATGAAGCCCAGCAGTTCCATCTCGTCGTAGGCGTCTTCCCACTCGTCCTGCCAGAGGGGCGGCAGGCGGTATTCCATCTCGCCCAGCTCGAACAGATCGCCCGTGGCGACCTGCCCGGCGGTATTGTTGGCCAGCGCGTGGGCCAGCCACAGCAGTTCCTTCTTGGTCTGCCCGAAACAGCGGAACGCCCCCACCCGGATCAGCACGATCAGCTGCTCCAGCCCCGCCCCCACCCGGCGCGTGAAGTCCTCCAGGCTCGTGAACGGCCCGGCCTGCCGCTGTTGCAGCAGCGCCTGCACCGTGCGGTCCTCCAGGCTCTTCACCAGCGACCACCCCAGCCAGAGCGTATGACCCTCGATGGTGGTCGGAATCTCGCTGCGGTTGATGTCGGGAGCCTCGACGACGGCCCCCCAGCGCCGGGCTTCGTGGATGTAAAACTCGGTTTTGTAGAAACCGCCGAAGTTGTTGATGACGGCCGTCATGAATTCCAGCGGAAAATACGTCTTCAGAAACAGGCTCTGGTAACTTTCGACGGCGAAGGAGGCCGAGTGCGCCTTGCTGAAGCTGTAACCCGAAAAGCTCCGGATCTGGCGCCAGACCTCGGCGGCCACCTCGTCCTGGTAGCCCTTTTCCCGGCAGTTGGCGAAGAATTTGGCCTCGATGCGGGCAAACTCCTCCTGCCCCCGGTATTTGCCCGACATGGCCCGGCGCAGGATGTCGGCTTCGGCCAGCGTCAGGCCGGCGAAGTGGTGTGCCACCTTGATGACGTCCTCCTGGTAGATCATCACCCCGTAGGTGTCGGCCATCAGTTCCTGCATCTTCGGGTGAACCGGCGTGTAGTCGGCCGGGTTGTGGTGGCGCCGGATGTATTCGGCCATCATGCCGCTGCTGGCGACGCCCGGCCGGATGATCGACGAGGCCGCCACGAGCGTCAGGTAGTCGGCGCACTGGAGCTTCCAGATCAGCTGGCGCATGGCGGGCGACTCGATGTAGAAGCAGCCCATCGTCTCGTGGGCCTGCAACTGCCGGCGGATGTTCTCGTCGCGCTTGAAATCCTGGATGCGGTGGATGTCGATGTCGATCTGCCGGTTTTCGCGCACCCGGTCCACGGCCTCTTTAATGTGCCCCAGCCCGCGCTGGCTGAGAATGTCCCACTTGGCGAAACCGATCTCTTCGGCCGCGTACATGTCCCACTGGCAGATCGGGAATCCCTTGGGCATCGGTTGCAGGCCCGTGTAGTGATAGAGCGGTTTTTCAGAGATCAGCACCCCGCCCGCGTGGATCGAAAGGTAGTTGGGAAAGTCTTCAAGTTTGGGTGCAAAATTCAGAATATAGCGGGTATACTCCCCCCGGTGCGTGCCGGCCGGATCGGCCACGAGGGCGTCGATCTCGAACTTGGGCAGCCCGAACACCTTGCCCAGCTCGCGGTAGGCCGCCCGGTCGCGGAAGGTCACGTAGGTCGCCATCAGGCAGACGTGGTGCCGCCCCCAGGTCTTGAAGATGTAGTCGGTGATCTCATCGCGCTCGTCCCAGCTGAAGTCGATGTCGAAATCGGGCGGGGAGGTGCGGTTCGGGTTGATGAAGCGCTCGAAATAGAGGTCCAGTTCGATGGGATCGACGTCGGTGATGCCCATGCAGTAGGCCACGATGCTGTTGGCCCCCGACCCCCGGCCCACGTGGTGGTAGCCGCGCGAGTGGGCGTAGGTGATGATGTTCCAGGTAATCAGGAAGTAGGCCGTGAAATCCAGTTCCTCGATGACCCGCAGTTCGCGCTCGACCCGCTGCTGCGCTTCGCGGTGGTGTTCACCGTAGCGGTCGCGGAGGCCGTCGGCCGTCAGCTTGCGGAGCAGGGCCATGTCGTCCTCGCGGCTGGGCGTGTAGAGCTTCCGGTTTTTGGACGAAGCGAAGTCGAAATCGAAGGAGCAGCTTTCCAGCAGCCGCTGCGTGTTCCGAACCACCGGCTGCCAGTCGCGGAAGGCATGGGCCAGCTGGTCGGGCGGGATCAGGAACTCGTCCTCGCGGACGGTTTCGTGCTCAACCAACTTGGAAAGCAGGCAGTTATGGGCGATGCAGCGCAGCAGCCGGTGCAGGCTGAAGCCCCGGCGGTCGAGGTAGGTGACAGGTTGCAGAATCACCACCTGATGCGGTTTCAGCCGGGCGCGATACCGCCAGAGCTGCGTAATCTCGGAGGGCCGCACCCCCGCCAGTTCGTGGTCGGCCAGGTCGCTGAACTGATCCAGCCGGGCCAGCGGGTAGATTACCCAGGCATATTGAAACCGGGGTGCCCGGAGCGGAAAGTCCTTTCCTGCCAGCAGGTATTGCGACAGGTGCCGGTTGATCTCGGCGAAGCCCTCCGGGTTGCGGGCCAGGCAGACGTAGGCCGGCTCCTGGTGGTTGCGGAACTCCACCCCCACCACCGGCCGGATGCCGGCCTTCGCGCACTCCTTCACAAACTCGAAAACGCCCGAAACCGTGTTGATGTCGGTCAGGGCCAGCGTCCGGATGCCCAGAGCCGCAGCCGCTTCCACCAGCTTCTCAGGCGGAAGCGTGCCGTAGCGGAGGCTGAAATAGCTGTGGGCGTTCAGATACATAAGCGTGTCAGGCGGCCTGTCGGTAGTCGGTGTTGCCCAGCAGGTGCGGGTGTTCGAAGCGGTTGCCGAGGTGCAGCAGCTTCCGCGAGATCGAGAAGTTGAGCGGGATGGTCATCGGCCGCAGGGCGCCCACCGTCGCCAGCACGAAGCCGCAGCGCTGGGGCGAGTAGCTGATTTCCCACATCCGGCCCGTCCACTCCACCCAGTCGCATTCGTAGAGGATGGTGCCGGTCCGGTCGTGGGTGCCGACGGGCAGCATGAGGTGCCAGGGCGAGGTGGGTTCGTAGACGCGCCGTTCGGCGGGATTGGCCAGGTTGACCAGCACCAGGGCGTCTTCCATCCAGACGCCGACGTGCTGCTGCCCATGCCAGGGCTGCGACAGATAATGCATTTGAATACCGTCCCAGAGTCGTAAGAAGTCGTGCATATGTTTGAAAATCAGAATCCTCGTTGATGATGACTGGCCCGGATCAGGCGATCTTCCCCGAACCGGCTGCGGACCTGGTCCATCTGGCGGTACAGCTCCGGCAGCGGTTTCTGCATCGGCTGCCCCAGCGCGTCGAACAGGCTCAGCTGCTCGGCCCCCCGCACCAGCCGGCCGAAGCTGACGCCCACCAGCCGGATGAGCAGCCGGCGGTCGTAGAGCCGGTCGAAGGCTTTCCGGGTGGCCGCCAGCAGCAGGTGATCGGAGGCCGTGGCCGGCAGCGTGATCTGGCGCGTGTAGGTCTGAAAGTCGGAATACCGGATCTTGACCGTCACCTTCCCGGCACACCAGCCGCCCTGCCGCAGGTCGTAGGCCAGCCCCTCCACCATCCGCTCCAGCGTCAGACGGAGCAGGGTCACGTCGGTCGTGTCGGTCTGGAAAGTCATCTCCTTCGACATCGACTTCTGCCGGTGCAGCGGCACGACGGGCGTCGGGTCGATGCCGTTGGCGCGGTCCCAGAGCAGGAGGCCGGTTTTGCCGAAGGTGCGTTCCATGAGCCGGCGCGGAATCTGCGCCAGCGTGCCGAGCTTCGTGACGCCCATGCAGCGCAGCGTGTGGGCCATCTTCTCGCCGATACCGGGCAGCTTGCCCACGTCGAGCTTCCAGAGGAACGGCTGCACCTCGGCGGGTAGCACGTGCAGGGCGCCGTCGGGCTTGCGCTCGTTGGCGGCCACCTTCGACACGGTTTTGTTGACCGACAGCCCCCACGACACCGACAGGCCGGTTTCGCGCACGATCCTCTGCTTCAGCTCCCGCGACCATTTTTCGCAGCCGACGAACTTCTCCATCCCCGTCATGTCGACGTAAAACTCGTCGATGCTGGCTTTTTCGGCCACCGGGGCGGCTTCGGTGATAATTTCGGTCACGGCCTTCGAGTACTGCGTGTAGGCCTGGTAGTCGCCCTTGATGACCATGGCTTCCGGGCAGAGCCGGCGGGCCAGCCGCATGGGCATGGCCGACCGGACGCCATACCGCCGGGTTTCGTAGCTGCATCCGGCCACCACGCCCCGATCGCCGGTGCCGCCGATGAGCAGGGGCCGCCCCCGGAGTTCGGGGTTGCGCAGCACCTCCACCGTCGGAAAGAAGGCGTCGAGATCGAGATGAAGGATATGCCGGTCGGCATCAGTCATGGGCTTACCGCGTTGATCTGGGGGCTAAATAACCAATTTGTAATAATAGTTACAAACAGATTGTAATTATTATTACATAATGATGTAACTGATTTTACGATAGATAGTTTTTCAGGAGCCGGAAAGCCGCTTTTACAGGTAAAAACCGATTTACAATTGTAAACTTTCTTACAGAGAGACTTCCTTTTGTAAACCGGAATCCGTATCTTTGATCAAGGAAGCGACTGCCATGTATATAGCTGAGAATCTGAGTCTTTTACGTTCGTATTACGGTCTGTCCCTCGTCGAGGTGGGCGGGGTGATCGGGGTGACGCACCCGACGCTGTCGAAATACGAGAAGGGGGAAACGGTTCCGCCGATGGATGTGGCGGCCAAACTGGTGACGCTCTACAAAATCTCGCTGGACATCCTGTTTTTCCAGCCCCTGGGCAAACTGAGCCGCAAGCAGCTGCAGCAGATGCTGGCCTCGCCCGACCCGCTGTTCCGGGGGCAGTCGTTCCGGGTACGCGAGCTGGTCAGCAGCGTCGGGCCGGACAATGAGGAGAACATCGAACTGGTGCCGGTGAAGGCCGCCATGGGCTACTGCCAGGGCGGTTTCGAAGACGCCGGTTTCATCGCCGAACTGCCCAGCTTCCGGCTGCCGCTGCCGTTTATCTCCCAAAACCGCAAATACCGGCTGTTTCCGGCGGGCGGGGAGTCGATGCTGCCCATCCCGGCCAACGCCTACGTGCTGGGCGAATACGTGCAGGACTGGTACGGCGTCAAAGACGGTACGGGCTGCGTGGTGGTGAGCCACGAGGGCATCGTCGTCAAGAAGGTCTACAACGAACTGGCGACCCACCGGCGGCTGATGCTGCACTCCCTCAACCCGGCCTACCAGCCCTACGCGCTGCCGGCCGAGCAGTTGCAGGAACTCTGGCGGTATGTCCTGTACATGTCGGCGGACTTTCCGGATTCGGAACCGACGCTGAGCACCATTCTGGATGAATTACGCAAGCTGAATGCCGGTCAGGAAAAACTCTTACAACAGGCTCAATAGCATGTGTTACCACAAAAATCTCAACGTAAGCCCGCAGGAACTCCAGGAACGCTACGACGCGGACCTTCCCCCGGGCGCCGACTTCGGTCCGATCTTTCACGCCAGCGCCTTCGCCTTCCCGCACTGGCCCATTCTGACCCACCAGCAGCCGGGCCAGTTCCGCATGCTCCAGTGGGGCCTGATTCCGCACTGGGTCCGGGGCCGCGACCAGGCCGAGGAACTGAAAGCCCGCACGCTGAACGCCCAGTCGGAGACCATCTTCGAAAAACCGTCGTTCCGCGGGGCGGCCCAGGGCGGCAAACGCTGCCTGATTCCGGTTACCGGCTTTTTCGAGTGGTTTACGCAGAAGAGTAAGAAATACCCGTTTTATATCCATCCCCGCTCGCAGAAGATCGTGTCGATCGCCGGGCTATGGGACGAGTGGACCGACCGCGACACCGGTGAGGTGCTCCAGACCTACACCCTGCTGACGACCGAAGCCAACCCCCTGCTGGCAAAGATCCACAACACCAAACGGCGTATGCCGGTGCTGCTGACGACCGAAGCCGAAAAAGCCTGGCTGCGCAACGACCTCAGCGAGAAGGAGACACTGGCGATCTGCGCCGACCCGTACCCCGACCGCGAACTGGAAAGCTACACGATCACGAAGCGCATCACCGCCCGGGGTGAACCGACCGACGTGCCCGAAGTACTCGAACCGGCCGCGTATCCCGAGATGAAATTTTAATTACAACGGGTATGGTTTACCGTAAAAAAGCCGTGAACCCGGGTTCACGGCTTTTTTATAAACCCCCGAAAGCAGAAAAGCGTTAAAATAGCGGGTTCGATTTCCTACAGACCGTATACCGCTCTCCCGGTAGCGCAGAAACGCATTCGCTATTCATGACAAAAGCCTTATTTATTGCTTCGATGGAGCCCTACACCGGCAAGTCGCTGGTCGCGCTGGGCCTGGTGAACTGGCTCCTGGGTAAAACCAGAAACGTCGGGTATTTCAAACCCATCATTTCCGAGCAGGTACCCGGCCGCAAAGAGATTCATATCGAGGCCATTCTGGATTATTTCGCCCTGCCGATTCCCTACGAGGACACCTTCGCGTTCGGCCGCCAGGAGGCCCTCAACCACATGGAGTCCATCGAAAGCCGGGGCGATCTGCTCAATACGGTCATCAGCAAATACAAGAAGCTGGAGGAAAGCTGCGACTTCACGGTCATCGAGGGCAGCGATTTTCTGGGCGAGGGCGTCGCGTTCGAGTTCGAGTCGAACGTCGTGATTGCCCGGAACCTGGGCGCGCCGGTGCTGGTGGTCGTAACGGGTGAGGGCAAAACCACGGCCCAGATCGTCAGCGCGGCCCTGAACGCTCTTCAGGGCTTCGAAAGCCGGGAGGTGCAGGTGCTGGGCATCGTGGTGAACCGGGTGAGGGCCGAACAGGTCGACGACGTCCGCGAGCTGCTCCGGATGCAGCTGCCCGCCGATCTGCTGCTGACGGTCATCCCGTGGGAAAAGGGCCTCCAAAGCCCGACCATGAAGGAAATCTGCGAAGCGCTGAGCGCCAAAGTGCTCATCGGCGAGCCGCTGCTGAGCAACCAGGTCGACAACTTCGTGACGGGGGCCATGATGCTGCCCAACTTCCTGAACTACATCAAGGACAACGTGCTGATCGTGACGCCCGGCGACCGGGGCGACATCATCATCGGGGCCATTCAGGCCAACCTGTCGGCCAACTACCCGAAGGTGGCCGGCATCGTGCTGACGGCCGGCACCGAACCCGACGAGCCCATCATGCGCCTGATCGCGGGTTTGCAGACGGTGATCCCGATCCTGTCGGTGCCGCACGGCACCTTCCGCACCACCACCGCCATCGGGGCCATCCACTCCCGCATCACGGCCGATAACCGGCAGAAGATCGAGCTGGCCCTCAACGTCTTCGAGAAGCACGTCGACACGAAGGCACTGGACGAGAAGATCGTTACGTTCCAGTCGGAGAGCATTACCCCGCATATGTTCCAGTACCAGCTGGTCAAAGCCGCCAAAAGCCATAAGAAACACATCGTGCTGCCCGAGGGCAACGACGACCGCATCCTGAAGGCGGCCGCCCGGCTCATCAGCCAGAACGTCGTGGACCTGACCATCCTGGGCGATCCGCAGGAGGTGACGGCCTCCTTCCGGCGTCTGGGGCTGGACGCGGCCGTCAGCGCCGTCCGGATCATCGACCCGGCCCGGTCGGAGCAGTACGACGCCTACGCCGAAACGCTGTACGAACTGCGGAAGAACAAGAACGTGACGCCCGAAACGGCGCGGGACCTGATGCTCGACGTGTCGTATTTCGGCACCATGATGGTCTACAAGGGCCATGCCGACGGGATGGTGTCGGGGGCGGTGCATACGACCCAGCACACCATCCGGCCGGCGCTCCAGTTCATCAAGACCCGGCCGGGCGTCTCGCTGGTGTCGTCGGTCTTCTTCATGTGCCTGCCCGACCGGGTGTCGGTCTTCGGCGACTGCGCCGTCAACCCCAACCCGACCGCCGAACAGCTGGCCGAGATCGCCATTTCCTCGGCCGAGAGCAGCGCCCGCTTCGGCATCGAACCCCGCATCGCGATGCTCTCCTACTCGTCGGGCACCTCGGGTGAGGGCGAAGACGTGGAGAAGGTCCGGCAGGCGACGGTCCTGGTCCGGCAGAAGCGCCCCGACCTGAAAATCGAAGGCCCAATTCAGTACGACGCGGCCGTGGACCCGCTGGTCGGCAGCCAGAAGCTCCCCGACTCGGATGTCGCCGGCCGGGCCAGCGTGCTGATCTTCCCGGACCTGAATACCGGTAACAACACCTATAAGGCCGTGCAGCGGGAAACCGGGGCTCTGGCCATCGGCCCCATGCTGCAGGGCCTCAACAAACCGATCAACGACCTGAGCCGGGGCTGCACGGTCGACGACGTGTTCAACACGGTCGTCATTACGGCCATTCAGTGTCAGGATACTCAACCTACCCAACCGTAACGTTTACTTCATCCCGCATGCTTATTCTCGTCATCAATTCGGGCAGCAGTTCGCTGAAATACCAGCTGTTCGACATGCCCTCCGACCAGCCGCTCTGCACGGGCCTGATCGAGCGCATCGGCATGGCCGACGCCTTCGTCCGGCATAAGGTTCCGACGACCGGCCCCGCCCGGGTGATCGAGCGGCAGGAGGCCATCCCCAACCATTCAGCCGCGATGGAACGGATGCTGGCCCTGCTGTCGGACCCGGAAGCGGGCGTCATCGGCAGCCCGGACGACATCGCGGCCATCGGCCACCGCGTCGTCCACGGCGGGGAGCAGTTCAACCGCGCCACCCCAGTGACGCCGGCCGTGAAGGAAACCATCCGCTCGCTGTTCGCACTGGCCCCGCTGCACAACCCCATCAACTACGAATGTCTGGAGCTGGCCGAAACCACCTTCCCGAACGCCCGGCAGATTGCGGTTTTCGATACGGCGTTTCACCAGACCATGCCTGAATACGCCTTCCGGTATGCGCTGCCCGAGGCTCTGTACCGCGAGGAGGGCATCCGGGCCTATGGGTTTCACGGCACCAGCCACCAGTATGTCAGCCGGAAGGCGATGGAACGGCTCGGCAACCCCGACGCCCGGCTGATCAGCATTCACCTCGGCAACGGGTGCAGCATCACGGCGGTGCGGGCCGGCCGCTCGGTCGATACGAGCATGGGCTTCGGGCCGCTGAGCGGGCTGGTGATGGGCACGCGCTCCGGCGACATCGACCCCTCGGTGCTGTTTCACCTGATGGCCCACGGCTACAGCCCGGAGGAGGTCGGCCATCTGCTCAACAAGCAGTCGGGTATGAAGGGGCTGTCGGGGTTCAGCGACATGCGCGACGTCGGGAAAGCCCGGGAAGCCGGTGACCGGGCGGCCGAGCTGGCCAGTGAAATCTACGCCTACCGGGTTCGTAAATACGTCGGAGCCTATGCGGCCGTGCTGAACGGGGTCGACGCCCTGATCTTTACGGCGGGGGTCGGCGAAAACGACGCGGCCATGCGGGCGCGCATCTGCCGGGGACTGGACTTCCTCGGTGTGTCGGTCGATGCGGAAAGAAACGAGACGCCGTCGGGCGAGGTCCGGGACATCGGCCGGGCGGAGTCGCCGGTCCGGGTGCTGGTGATTCCGACCAATGAAGAACTGGACATTGCCCGACAGACATATGAAATTTTACTGGACAAAACCGACCGGCCGGGAGCGGCTTTGTAACCCTCAGCGAACCGCCCAATAAGTTTACAATCCTACTGGATAGAAAGAGTAATTAAAGCATTTGGCGAACACTTACCTTCCGGTCAAGATTTCAGGCGGTCCGGATCAAATGTGGTTTCACCGTCAGAAAAACACCTAATAGCCATACAAAAAGGTACCTGGTTTCCGGGTACCTTTTTTCATTTCCCGGCCCCCCCCGGCCCCCTCCTTGCTAAGGAGGGGGTGGCTCTGCAGGACTGAAAAAGGGCAGCGCACTCTCCCCCTCCTTGCCAAGGAGGGGGCCGGGGGGTGGTCGGCCCCCTGGTAACTCGGTATGATAAGTTGACCTAAAGGCAAAAACGCTTCCCCAAACAACCCCTAAAGGGGGAGCTGATCCGGCGGAGCCTCACCTCCTATAGGGGGCCGGGGGGTGCCTCGGAATTCCTCAGGAATGCGGGACGGCCTGGCGGACGGAGGGGAGCAGCAGCAGGTTCAGCAGGACGAGTGCCATCAGCCCGTCGATCAACTGGTAGTAGATGCGGTAGCCCAGCAGACAGAACAGAATGCCGGTCCAGAACAGAAGCAGGGTGCAGAGGCCGACGGAAGCCGCCCAGGCCCAGTGGTACGGGCAGCCTTCGAGGGTACGTTCGGCGAGCGGCCACGGCAGCCGGACCCACAACGCGATGCCCAGAAAAAGCGGCACCAACCCGAACATCACCAGAATAAACGTGCCCGGCATCTCGAAGCTGGTGAGCGGCAGGCTGGTGAGAATCTCCGACGGAATGCCCAGCGAACGACCGGTCGGGTCGCTGATTAGCCGCCAGCCCCCCTGAATCCCGCCTACGGCCAGCGTGAGCTGAACAAGGAGCAGGACGTAAAATGGCGCCGGCCGCAAGGCTTTTTTGTCGATGTAGGAGATTTCCATCGGTTTGCGAAAGAATAACCAAATTAATCATCTGTTCCGAAATGAATGATTCCGGAACCGAAAAGCGATGCAACGGCCCTGACCGGAGACCCACCGCCGGGCGACACGAGACCAAATGCTAACCCTTATGAACATTTTATAGTTATCCTCATACATCGCATTCGGCATCTATAGGATCACTGAATAAATGGAAGAAAATACGCCTATTATCTTCATCGACGACGATGAAGACGATAAACTTATGCTTACGCCCATTCTGAAGGAAATTGCTCCGCACCTACCGGTTTTGTTTTTCGACAACGGTCAGCAGGCCATCGAGTACCTTCGAACGAGTCAGCAACGCCCGTTCATCATCTTTTCGGAGATAAGTCTGCATACGATGAGCGGCCTGGAACTGCGTCGGCAGATCGAGGAGGACCCGAGCCTGAGGATGCGGGCCATCCCGTTTATCTTCTTCACCCACCCGGTTCACCGCGACCTGGTGGAAAAAGCCTATGAACTGACCATCCAGGGCTTTTTCGAAAAGAAACAGACCATCGACGAAATCCGCGCCCAGTTGCGGGCCATCGTCAGCTACTGGTCCAACTGCCTGCACCCGAACCGCTTCGTCGACTGACGTTCGGGTGGTCGCTGCAGGGGTTAGTCAGCCGGGTTACGACGAAGACTTTGCCCGCTTGAGCTTGTCGATCTGCTCGATGGCCCGGTCGACGCGAGTCTGGACGTTACCGGCCGAAGCGATCCAGTACATGATGCTGCGTCGGCGGCCCGGGGTCAGCTCGTGGAAGCGCCGGTTTCCCTCCTCGTCGATGGCCAGCAGTTCCTGAAGTTCTTCAGGCATGGGCATGCCGTAGGGGCTGTCGTCGGTCCGGATCTCCGCCGTCAGCGACCCGCCGTAGGTCAGCCCGGCTTTGTCGCGGAGCTTTTTGCCGAGGTGAATGAAGTACTGCCCCGCGCCTTTGGGCATCAGGGCGCACGAAAACTCGACGGTTCCGTTGATCCGGCAGACGACGCGGGCCGGGCCTTTCCCGGTAAACCGCCGGGCGACCGGGTCGGGCACATCCAGAAAATGGACCCCGCCCTTGTACGGAAAACGATCGACGGTCGACTCGAAGCGGACCCACGGTTTGGACTCCATTCTAAAAGCAGCGATTAAGGATGAGGTGGGCGGCAGGGTTGCCGTTCTTAAATAAAACCTCAAAAATCCGAATCTGCAAGCATCGCTGAGACTGACCATGCCGACCACCCCCCAGCCCCCTCCTTACCAAGGAGGGGGTGGCTTCGCAGGGCATTAAAAATGGCAGCGCACTCCCCCTCCTGTTTTAGGAGGGGTCGGACCGGCGCTCCGGCCGGGGGTGGCCGGCCGCAACACGACCGGTTTGAAATAGCCACCAGGTTGCCCTTTGGCAATCTTTCTTGCATGGAAGGCCGTCTGCTCCTACCTTTGAACCGCGAAGTCAAAATTGATCTGTTACAAGAGTAATCCTTCTTATCGAAGGCGCTTAAACCCAGGCCTGGCCGGCAAAGGGTGAGAGTCCTTAGCGTCTTCATTGTCTTGTAACAGTGATCGGGCTTCGCAGTGACCGGCCTATTTTTTCACTTATTCCCTTTTTTACGGACATGCGAAGCCCGAAAAAAGCTCCAAAATCCCGGAAAATCCGGCCCCTGGCGAATGACTTGCCCTCCAGCGCACCCCGTCGCTTGCTTTTACAACAAATCAATTACAGCCATACTTCGCCCGAGCCGCCAAACGGCGCTCTTACCGACGACCCCGTGCTGCTTCGTCACCTGCACGACCGGCTCGCCCGCGACATCCGGCGGCTTTGGTGTCTGCTGAAGGGGCTGGAGGATTAACCAAGGGAACAACCCTTAAAGATTTGCAGTTATCAGTTGACAGTTGTATCATTGTCAACTGATAACTGCAAATTGATTAAATCCATGCGTCAACCGGCCTCCAGCGCTGCCTCCGGCTCAAAACGACCGGTGAAGCAAAACCCGGAAGGGAGCAACATCGCCCTGGACCAACTGTCCCGGCAATTAGGCATTACTCTGAAGGAGCTTGCTCCTTTGCTTCAAATTTCTGAAAGTACCCTGCATCGGTTCCGACGGCAGACAACCATCGGCGGCCCCACTCTGGAACGGGTGGAATTATTACAAGGAATCATTCATCATGGGTTACGGGTTTACTCAGGAAATGAACAGGCCTTTCAGGACTGGCTAAGGTACCCTCTGGGGGAACTGGATGGGAGAACGCCCCTTGACTGCCTCGCAACGATTGCCGGTTTCACGCAGGTCGATGATATTTTAGGCCGAATTGAACACGGCATTTTCTTCTGATCAGTACCGCTTACCTGCCACACCCCATGCTTGTTTACCGGTTACTTCAGGCTGCGTATCGCCATGAGCCGTTGTCTGGAAAAGGAGCTGCCCTCTATGGCGGTCGCTGGAATCCGAAAGGAATATCACTGCTTTATACGACGGAATCACCTGCATTGAGCCTGCTTGAGGTCCTGGTTCACCTGAATCCCAAACATATTCCGGAATACGATCTGGCAACGATCGAGATTCCGGATTCCGTCCGCACCTATGGCATTGATGAATTGCCTTCCGGCTGGCAAAATACCGGAACTGTCCAGCCAACCCCTTCCCAGACTTTTCTGCTCGATTGGCTCAGAACGCCCAATTGCCTGACCGTAAAAATACCGAGTGCGGTTCTACCGCTCATGGCAAACTACCTTATCAACCCGCGCCACCCCCAGTTCTCAAACTGCAAAGTCGTCAGTATCGAGCGGTTCATGATCGATGAGCGGCTCTATGATCCCACCCGGCGCTGAAGCATCCCGACAAAACGACCACCTATTTCCGGCCCGGACCACCCCCGGCCAGAATCATAAAGATAGCCGGATGGGTGATACTCTACGCTCGACGCCCCTTTTTACCCCGAACCCGATGCAACATCCAGGCTTGTTTTCCCCTCGTTTGCATATATTAATTTATTTTTAAAATATTCCCCGACTAATTCAGGATTTTACTGTTTGTCCGACCTTTACCACCTCTTACCAACCAACTATTCGTATGACCCTATTCTACTCACTACCTCCATTCGGCAGGCTCTGGGGCGTTTTTCTCTGCCTCCTGTTGACCCTTCCCTTCCTCTCCGTCGCTGAGAGTCCGGCCCGGACGGCCCCTTCTTCCGCCAAAGCCGCGGTTGAAATGACCGTCAGCGGGCGGGTCACCGACGCCGGCACCAACGAGGCCCTCGCGGGCTGCACCGTCGTGCTGAAAGGCACCCAGCGCGGCACCACCACCGACGCCAACGGCGACTACAAAATCGTGGTCCCGGACGGCAACGCGGTACTGGTGTTCGGCTTCATCGGCTTTGTTTCCCAGGAAGTTCCGGTCAACAACCGCAGCACCATTAACATCTCTCTGAAGGCCACGGCCAACGAACTGTCGCAGGTGGTGGTGATCGGCTACGGCAGCGCCACCAAAAAGGACATGACCGGGGCCGTGAAGTCCATCAAAAGCACGGAATTCAACCGCGGGATCATCAACTCCCCCGAGCAGCTGCTCCAGGGCAAGGTGGCCGGCGTCAACGTGACCTCCGCCAGCGGGGAGCCGGGCGGTGTGCAGAACATTACCATCCGCGGGCCCGGTGGGGTCCGGACGGGCAGCACCCCCCTCTTCGTTCTCGACGGCATCGCCCTCGACAACTCCAGCACCGGCGGGGCCACCAACCCGCTCAACTTCCTGAACCCGCAGGACATCGAAAGCATCGACGTCCTGAAAGATGCTTCGGCCACCGCCATCTACGGCTCGCGCGGGGCCAACGGCGTCGTGCTGATCACGACCAAAAAAGGCCGGTCCGGCGCCGGAACCATCAACGTCTCGTCGAGCCTCGGCATCTCGAACCTGGCCCGTCCGCTCGAGGTCTTTTCGGCCGACGAATACCGGCGTCAGGTGCCGGCCGTCGGGGGTGTGCTGGAAGACTTCAAGGGCAATACCGACTGGCAAAAGGAGATCACCCGCACGGCCATGACCTGGAACC
Organism: Larkinella soli; assembly: GCF_003703975.1. Taxonomy (GTDB): domain Bacteria; phylum Bacteroidota; class Bacteroidia; order Cytophagales; family Spirosomataceae; genus Larkinella; species Larkinella soli. The sequence goes on from NZ_QTJY01000008.1 coordinate 167,096, forward strand.
ACAACCTCTCGTTCGGGGGCGGCACCGACAAGCTCACCTACTACGGCTCCTTCGGTGTGCAGAATCAGGAAGGCATCCTGAAAGGCAGCGGCCTCGACCGCTATACGGGCCGCATCAACCTCTCCCAGAAGTTTCTGGAAGACCGTCTCAATATCGACGTCAACCTGACGGCCTCCTCGACGGTGAACAACCGGCCGCCCATGCAGGCCATGATCGGGGGCGCCATCTCGGCCAACCCGACCATGCCGGCCTACGACGACAAAGGCCAGCCGTTCAAATACCAGAGCGGCACCAACCCGCTCATCACGCTGGCGCTGGAGAAGGACGTCACCACGACCAACCGGGTGGTGGGCAACATCTCGCCCTCGTTCAAAATCACGGAAGCCCTCGTCTACAAGCTGAACCTGGGAGTCGATAATTCCAACTCCGTCCGCGACCTGCAATCGCTGCCCAGTGCGGTGCCGCAGCAGGACGGACGGCTGGAAACCATCTATACCTTCAATCGGAATACCCTGATCGAAAACTACTTCACCTATACGCTGGCCCGTCAGGATCATAACCTGACCGCATTGCTGGGCCACTCCTACCAGAAAATTTTCGTGCAGGGCCGCAACTCCAGCATCAACAAGTTCCCGATCTCGCCCATCGAGCCGATTTATAACCCCGGCCTGGGTCAGGACCTGACGCTGGCAAACAATAAACCCGGGGGCTTCGCCGTCGAAAATGAACTGCAATCGTTCTTTTCGCGGGTGAACTACCAGTATAAGGACCGGTATCTGGCGACGGCCACCGTCCGGGCCGACGGCTCCTCGAAGTTCGGGGCCAACAACAAATACGGGATCTTCCCGTCGGTTTCGGTCGGCTGGCGGCTTTCGGAGGAGGAATTCCTGAAGTCGGGGCCGTTCTCCGACCTGAAGCTGCGGGCGGGCTGGGGTCAGACCGGGAACCAGGAAATCCCGTCGAAGATCACCCAGGCGCTGTTCACCTCGCAGGTGTCGGCCGCGACGAGCTACCCGCTGGCGGCTTCCGGGCCGTTCCCGGCCGGCACGTCCTACGCCCGGCTGGCGAACCCGGATATCCAGTGGGAAGTATCGACCCAGACCGACATCGGGCTGGATTTCGGGCTGTTCAAGGGCGCCCTCTCCGGCTCCGTCGACTACTTCCGGAAGGTGTCCAACAACATTCTGCTGGAGGTGATCCCGGCCGATCCCGTCCAGCCCGCCGGAACCACCTGGACGAACGTGCCCGACATGACCATCACCAACCAGGGCGTCGAAATCGACCTGAACTACCGCTACACCGGCCTGAGCGGCCTGCGCTTCGACCTCGGCGGAAACGTGACCTTCATCGACAACGAGGTCACCAACTCGCCCTATTCGGTGATTCCGTCCGGTTCGGCCTCCGGCTCCGGCCTGACCTCGGCCACGATCAACGGCTACATCAACGGCCAGCCCATCGGAACATTCTTCCTGAAAGAGTTTACGGGCCTCGACGACAAGGGCATCAGCACCTTCCGCGATGCCGACGGCGACGGCATCATCACCGACAAGGATCGCGTGGCCGCCGGGAGCGCCCTGCCGACGAAGCAGTACAACATCAACGGCAACCTGGCCTACAAGGGCTTCGACCTGGCCGTCAACTTCAACGGCGTATCGGGCAACAAGCTGTACGACAATACCGCCAACGCCAACTTCTACAAGCTGCGGCTGTCGAAAGGGCTGAACACCACCCCGGAGGCCGTGCAGTTTGCCAACGAGTCGATCAACAACTCGGCGCCGGTCTCGACGCGCTACCTGAAAAACGGCGCCTTCTTCCGGCTGAACAACCTCTCGCTGGGCTACAACCTCAGCCCCAAACTGATCGGCCTGAACCGCTGGGTCAGCGGCATCCGGATTTCGGCCACGGGCCAGAACCTGTTCGTCATCACGAAATACGACGGCTATGACCCGGAGGTGAACACCGACCGCACGATCAACGGCATTTCATCGTACGGCATCGACTACCTCAGCTATCCGAAAGCCCGCACCTTCGTCTTTGGCCTGAACCTTACTTTTTAACCGCCGAACTCATGAACAAGAAATTTCTCTCCCTGCTGGTTCTCGCCGGCATGACCTTCATAAACGGTTGCACGAACCTGAACGAAAAAGTGCTCGACGAAGCCTCGGTGTCGGGGCTGTCGGATAAGGAAGCCGCCGACGGCATTCTGGCCCCGGTCTACGCGCGTCTGCCGGACATCTTCCTGCATACCAACTACTTCGCCCTTCAGGAAATCTCCACCGACGAGGCCATTCTGCCCTACCGGGGCGGCACGGACTGGGGCGACAACGGGATCTACCTGGCGATGCACCAGCACACCTACACCAGCACCGACCCCAACCTGCGCAACACCTGGAACCTGATCCTTCAGGGCGTATCGCGGGCCATCACGGCCATCAACACGCTGCCGAACCTCAACGATCCGGTGACGCGCGTCTACCTGGCCGAAGCGCGGGGCATGAAGGCCTACTACGGCCTGCTGACGCTCGACCTCTTCGGGCTGGTGTTCGTGAAGGAGGACGCCACGGCCACTTCCACCATCCTGCGGGGCGAGCAGGCCGTCGAATACCTCAAGAACGAGTTTCTGGCCGTCGAGCCGGTGCTGGAAGCAAACGTCGGCCCGGGGCGGCTTTCCAAAGGGGCGGTCTGGGGGCTGCTGGCGCGGCTGCACCTGAACGCGGCCGTCTACCGCGACCCCTACGCGGCCCAGTTCACCTTCAAGCCGGAAGACATGGACAAGGTCGTCGAATATTCCGACAAGATCATCAACTCGGGCCAGTACCAGCTGTCGCGGGATTATTTCTCGATCTTCAACTCGAACAACCACGACAACAAGGAACTGGTGTTTGCGGTCGACCAGCGGGCCGAGCTGAACGGGCATAACCGGATGGCTTACTTTTCGCTTTCGGGTGACCAGTTCCCGATCCCGGCCTACCCGAACGCCAACGGCACCGACGGCCCCGCCATCACGCCCGACTACTACCGGACCTGGGTAAACGCCTACGCGCCCAAAGACCCGGCCCAGGCCGACCCGCGTTTCTACAAACAGAACCTGTCGGTCTACTCCAACCCGGCCGACTCCTGCGTGGCCGAGGCTGATTTCAACATCAACCGGGGGATTCTGCGTGGTCAGCAATACGGCCTCATCCGCCGGAACGGCGTGTTCCTGAAATGCCCCGACGGCAAGTTCAAGGTCGCCAAGCTCTACCACGACACCCGCAACAAGCCGACGCTGGCGGTGGACTTCACCGAACAGATCGACTTCACGGTGGCCGGCAGCAACTACAACACCGGTTACCGGGTCGAGAAGTATGAGTTCAGCAAGAAGTCGGTCAGCGGCCGAAACTTCGGGGAAGCCGACATCGTCATCATCCGCCTGGCCGACGTCTATCTGATGCGGGCCGAAGCCAAACTGCGCAAGAGCAACGATGCGGCCGGCGCCCTGGCCGACGTCAACACGGTGCGGGCGTCACGGACGGCCTCCTTCGCCCCCCCGGCCCTGACCACCATGAACCTCGACCTCCTGTTCCGCGAACGGGGCTTCGAGTTCTACTGGGAAATGCTGCGCCGGTCGGACATGATCCGCTTCGGCAAGTACGAGGACAAATGGACCGAAAAAACCAACGCCGACCGCCAGAAGCGCCTTTTCCCGATTCCGCAGACGGCCATCGACGGGGCCTCCAACCTGCCCGGCTACCTGAAGCAGAACGCGGGATATTGAGAGTTGGGGAGCTAAAGAGTTCGGGAGACAGCGAAGCCGATCAGGACCGGGTTGCCGGTCCTGATCGGCAGTCGTAATCAGCGTCCGACGACCGGGCTTTGGCTTGCCATGTTCGGGCCAACCGGCAATAATCGGACATTAAAGTTATCGGACGGAGGGCGTTGTGGAATGGCATTTGCTGCAAACCGTTATTGGTATAGTCTGTAGCAGTTCCCAATGAAAGGCACATCCCACCGTATTCTCAACTACGCAATCATTCTCCTTTTATCGGTTTCCTGTTCCCCCGATAAGCGTGGCCTCGAAGCCCCCGACCAGCCTTGCCGCATTGCCGAGATTACCCTCGACCGGCAGGTGATCGAACAGGAGGGGGACACGACCGACGCGGGAATGGCCGGTTTCGACCGGTATGAATACGACGAGGAAGGTCGGATCGTCCGGCACCGGTTCGCCAGTTTTCCCAAAGGCCGTCCTCTGCCCCCCCAGGAAACCCGCTATGAATACGCCGACGGGAAGTTACAGGTATTCACTGCCGCCAACCCGGATACGCCCGCGCAGTCCTACACCCTCAATGCGCAGGGTCTCTGGACCGCCCCCGAGCGCAAATACGACGCGAAAGGCTTTATCCTGGAAGAAAAAAATGAAACCGGGGCACTGCTGAGATACACCTACGCCAACGGCAATGCCGTCCGGGTGGAGTCGCAGGGCGTTCACCCGGAGACGGGACCCTATACCGCCCTCAACGAATTTGAATACGACCTGAGCCGACCCAACCTCCCGGACCTGACGCCCCACCTGGGCCGCAAAAGCGTGAACCTGCCCGTGCGCTGCCTGTTCACCAACACCAACCCGGCCGGCCGGACCCGCATCCTGTACGAATACCGCTACCGTTTCCTCCCCGACGGTCAGGTCGCGCAGCGCACCACGATCCAGAAGCTGCTCGGCCCCGACGGCTCGACCCCGATCTCGACCGTCACGACCGTCAAAAGTTACTCGATCACCTGCCGGTAAGCAGCAAATCCATAAACTTCAGAAATTTGGAGAAACAACGGCCGTCGTATCCGTCAGCGCCTTCATGAAAGCCACCAGGGCGGCTTTTTCGGGGCCGTCCAGGTTCAGGCGGTTTTCCGACAGCGTCTGCGTTTCGGAGTGAATGCCGATGCCGCGCCCTCCGCCCAGATCATAGAAATCGACCACCTCCTCCAGCGTCCCGAACGCGCCGTTGTGCATGTAGGGTGCCGTCAGAGCTACGTTCCGCACCGTAGGCGTCTTGAACAGATGCTGATGGATGGCCGCCCCGTTGTGGCCGCCCTTGCCCCGGTCGGGGTCGAGCCGGCCGCCCTTCCGAACGAACCGCTCCGGCACACCCAGGTTCTCGCTCTCGCTTTTTTCGAAATGCGGGGGCACCAGGCCGTTGGTCAGGGGCAGAAAATGGCAGGTGGCGCAGCGTCCCTTTCCCGCAAACAGATTGAAACCCAGCACCTCCTGCGCGTTCAGCGCCGAACGCTCGCCCCGTACGTAGCGGTCGAACCGGCTGTTCAGGCCGATTAGCGTCCGCTGGTAGGCGGCCAGGGCGTTGCGGATGTTGAAGGACGTCACCCCGTCGGTATAGGCGTTGGCGAACAGGGCGGCATAGGCCGGCCGGTTTTTCAGTTCGGCCACCACCTTGTCGAACGAGCCGTGCATCTCGTCGGCATTCGTCACCACGTCGGTGGCCTGGTCTTCGAGGAAGCTCACCCGTGAGTCGGCGAACAGTGCCCGCTGAAGCCCTACGTTCCAGAGCGTGGGCGTATTCCGCCGGATGGGTTTCCGGCCGTCGAGGGCCAGATTCCGGGCCAGGCCGTCCGTAAAGGCCCGGTCGGGCTGGTGACAGCCGGCGCAGGAGCGATTGCCGTCGCCCGACAGCACCGGGTCGAAGAACAGTTTCCGCCCCAGCAGCACCCGCGCGGGCGTGGTACGGTGAGCCGGACCGGGGGCGTAATGATCGGCGGAAAAGGCTCCCGCGTCGAAGAGGGTGCGGGCGTCGGCCCGAAGGCCCCGCGACTCCCGGAACGGCTCGAAACCGAGCGCTTTCTGGGCATCGAGCAGCAAACCGCCGAGCGGGTTGGCAATTTCGGTGATGAACGCCATCCGGTCGAAGCGGTTGAAAGCCTCCGCTCCGGTCGGTTTCTTCAGATAACCGTCGGCCCGCGCAGACAGCACCTCCAGGCCGCCGGCCAGCGTCGGGTCTTTGCGTTCCAGCGCCGGACGGTAAATGGCGAGATAGCTACGCAGTGACCGGACAGCCACGCGGGCTTCGGGCAGCGACGACAGCGCCACCGGGGCATCGAAGCCGGTGATGCCCAGACTCACGATCCGGAATACCTCCAGCCGCAGGGCGTCGAAAAGGTGGGCGTCGGTCATGGGGTTGTTCTGCGCCACCACATTCAGCCGCCGGGCGTTGGCCTGGAGCATGGCGACCTGCCGCTTCAGTTCGGGAAGGGCGTCGGGGTCCGGAGCCGGAAACAGCAGCGGTTCGATGACCTGGAGTCCTTCCGGCGCGATGGTTTTGGCGTCGGACTCCTCATACTCCGGGATGGGCGCCCCGTTGATGGCTTTGGCCGTGGCGGGGAAGTAGTATTCGGCGAGCCATTCGACCTGTTTCCAGGCCAGCCGGGTTTGCAGGAAAGCCGTCCGCCGGGCCGCCGGGTCGCCGGATTCAACGGTTTTCTTCAGGGCCGCCACGGCGGTTTCGAAGGCCGCCACGTCGGCCAGAAATTGTCTCTGGACCCGCTCGACGGTGGTCGCGGCCGGGGCTTCGCTCCGGCGGAAGCCGAAATAGGCCGCCACCAGGGCCAGAAGGGCCAGTCCGGCCAGAAGAGTGCGTTTCATGGGAGAAAGGAAAATTCCTGCCGGAATGCCCCGGCAGGAATCGGATTATACGAGATCAAACGTGGTTAACGGGGAAGCCCTTTGATGACCAGCAGCTGGCTGGCCTGATTTTCGGAAAGCCGCTTGGAGCCGCCGTCGACGCCCTTGTAGGCATCGCCCGTCCAGGTGTGGCCCTGAACGCCGAAGACGAAGGTGTTCGGAACGCCGATGACGTCGGAAATGTCGATCAGACCGCTGCTTTCCCAGGAACCCAGCTTCGACAGCCCGCCGACGTTGTATCTGGCGGCATCCGGCTGGTTCCGGCGGTGGTCGAGTTCAAACACCGCTTTCAGTTCTCCGTTGGTCAGGTTATATTGATAGATATAGGCGTCGTGAGTTTCGTCGTTGTACCCGTTCGGGTCTTCCTGAATGTAGGCGTAGTTATTGGTCACCAGGATGTTGTCCGGGTTCTGGAAGGTTTTGGCAATGCCGCTGCGGTCGTCGCCGTCCAGAATCAGCTGGAGTTTGCCTTTCAGCGGGTTCGTTTCGTCCAGAACCAGCTTGTACACCCGGCCGTACTTCGAGCGGCTGTAGTCGGCGTTGACGCCGGTGTTGTTCTGGCCCGTCACCGTGAAATATACCTCCCGGCCGTTGGCTCCACCCCCTTTGCGGTAGTCGGCGTCCTCGACGCGGCCGAACTTGACGGCGCTCAGTTCATCGGCTTTCTGGTTCAGTTGCAGGCCCGTCAGGGCGGCATGGTTCTCAATTTTGACGAACTCGATGTCGTGGACTTCGCCGACCTTCAGCGCCGTTTCCTTCTGGTTCAGGTCTTTCCGGCGCAGGAAATAGTAGCTGCCGTTGTCGAGGTCGCCGACGGAGTTGCCCACGTACAGGATGACCTGCCCGCCGTAGGTGCCGCTGTCGTCGTCGCCGATCAGGATCAGCGTTTTACCGGCATAGGCGGTTTTCGGCAGGGGCAGCGCGTTTTCGGCGCTCTGACGGCCCAGGGCCGGTTTTTCCTTGGTAACGCCGGCCGTCGAGGGGTCACCGTAGGGGTTCACGGCATGAATGCGCGAATCTTCCCCGCTTTCCCCGCAGGTCAGGAACAGCGGCCCGAAACCGTGTTCCTCCGGAGTCGCCAGGGTGGCCGAGCAAAGCCGCCACTGCGCGCCGTCGGAGTTCAGCAGGTATTCGCCCTTGACGGGTTTGAACGTCGGATCCAGCGTCAGCCGCGACACCGCAAAATTGTCTTCGTTGTTGACCAGCATCGTAAACGAGCCGTCGTTGTTTTTCAGCAGTCCCATCCCGTCGGCCGAACCGCCGAAAACGAAATTAGGGGACTGCGTTAATTTATCGTCGGAACTGACGAGCGAATAAACGTCCAGACCTTCGAAGCCGCGCATTTTCTTCACCAGCGCGGGCGTCGCCGACTGGTTGGTCAGGAGGGCCGAGGTCTGCGGAGTCTGGTGATCGGTGACGGTACAGCCGGCCAGGGTCAGGGCCAGCAGGGAAGCGACCTGAGAAGCCAGGTAAACGTGGGTAAGTTTCATAAAGGAATGAAGCGTGAGTAGGGTTGCTTTGTCGCCCGCAAAGAAAGCACCCGGCTTTTACCTCATTTTTACCGAAAGTTTACGACTGGGAGAAGTTTGGTCAAACTGAAATAATAGAAATAAAACAGCCCTGACACCCTTTGAAAACGAATTATTTCGTATCATCCCTCTCGGCCAGGTAGCGTAAATGCCGGACGGAAGACTGAAGGCAGGCGATGCGTCTGAGCAGGGCGGCTTTCGGAACCCGGGCGGACAGCGAAACGCTAAGCGACTGAAAATGAACCTCTATATCTAAATCCGGCGCGAAGCCGGCCGCCTGCCGGGCAGGAGCCAGCAGCAGCACGTCGTGAACCCGGTGCCGGATGTCGTCGGTTACCGAACGAAGCGCCGGGCCGGGCAGGTCATACATGACCCCGGTCTGCAACACGGTGAGGGCGGAATCCAGCCCCGCCAGGGTGTGCCGGTCGAGGGCGCTGAGGGCTTCGATGCCCGGATCGGCAGGTGTGTGGCCGGCGGCAACTGAAACCGGCAGGAGCGCAAACCGGTAACCACCCCAGCCGGCCAGGGCGGCCAGAAGCAGCAGCCGGATACGAATCGAGACAAGGGAGATAGACTTCACGCAGTGGGGTCGGGTAGTTTCCGCAAAGGTCGGTATCCCGGGTGAAGCCAGTGTGACGGCATTGTAAAGTTTGTGTCATGCCCGCACGACTGCGCAGGCATGACACAAACGACGGGATCAGGCTTCCGTATTCTCGGCCAGCAGTTTCACACCGGTCGGTTTGGCGGAGTTTTTCCGGCCGACCGCCACCGGGCCTGCACTTTCCGGAGAAGCACTGTACAGGTCGGCCTGCTCGCTTTTCAGCGAGGGAGCCGGCCGGTCCTTCTTCTTTTTGTCGGCCTTTTTGGCCAGCGTCTTTACTTTCTTCCGGGATTTTTCGGCCTCTTTTTCTCTTTTCTTCTCCTCCTTCTTAAAGAGCTTCGTGAGTTTGTCGGCCAGTTTTTCCGCCGACTTTTCAATGGCTTTCTTTACTTTTTTGGACTGCCCTCCGACCTCATTCACCCTGGTTTCAATCGAACCTGCAATATCCGAAGCCAACTTCTTTTTCCCTGCTTTCATAAAGCTGTAGGTTAATTTTTAGTGTCTACAAAAAAATCTACAAACCAATACGAAAAAAAGCTGGGAAACAAAAGTCCAATGTTAACTTTCTGTTAAGTTTTATACGAAATAAATTCCTGAAAGTCAAGCCATTCCGTATTTATTTTCCTCAACTCCTTTCCGACCGGACCTTCCCGGCGATAAAACTGGAAGGTCCGGTCGTCGCTCCTGGTCACGAACCGCCCGTACCGGCAGCGATCGTTCAGCGAACCGAAACCGTTTCCGAACCGTCGCGCTGCAGCGCACTGACCCGAATCGTTTTAACCACGGAATGGAGGGGAGAGTTTTGCGAAGTTTCTTCCGGTGCGGTCCGGATTTCGGGAAATTCTCAAGGGCAGAAAACAAAAGAGCCGGCTCCCAGCGGGAACCGGCTCTAACCTACAGTTAAACCTCTTAAATGAACACTACACTAATTGGAAGACTGGAATCGCAGACGAACCCACTGAACGTGGCCGGTTTCGGCCTCCGGCACCCGGAGTTTCCGGCCGGTCAGCCGGCGCACCAGCGTCTCGTTCAGTTCGGTATTCGCGGTATGGACCTGCAGATCGGCCAGGCGGTGGTCGGCGTCCAGTCGGAAGCTGACGACCACCACGCCGGACCGGCCGGAATCCCGGAGCAGGTCGGGGTAAACGATATATCTTGACAATTGGGCGGCAACGGTTTCCGTCGAGGGTTTGCGGGACGGACCGGCTACGGTCGCCGAAACGAGCAGCAGAAAAAGGGGAAGGATGCGAAAAGTTTTCATCGGATTTGTTGTGTGGATCATTGACGAATCAAAGGTACACAGCCTGCGCTGCGAAAAAGTCCTGCCGGAGAACGCGCTGATTGAAAGCCGATTATCCTCCGCCGAAACCGGGGTTTCAGCGGCTGTATTATTAAACGGCAAAACCGCCGTTCGGCCGGGCCTCCCCGTCGGCTCCGAAACGGCTCCGGATTATGTCCGGCGGGATTCGTCTTTCATCGGTCCAGGCCGGGCTTACGACCCCGGACGGCCCGGCGGCCGGCCACTCAACCGGCGGCCCGCCTATTTTTGTTTCGCCATACCAGCACATCATGCAGACCGAAACCATTTATAAAACCGCTGCGGGAAAGCTACAGGTTTTATCCCATTACGATACCGCCCTGGCAAACTGGCCGGTTCCGTTCGAAACCCAGACCCTATCGACCCGCCACGGCGACACCTTTCTGATCACCTGCGGCAAAGCGGGCGCTCCGGCGCTGGTGCTGCTGCACGGTGCCAATTCCAACGCGGTGTCCTGGATCAGAGACGTGGCGGAATATAGCAGACACTATAGCGTCTATCTGTTGGATCTACCCGGCGAACCCGGCAAAAGCGCCCCCAACCGGCTGCCGTTTCAGGGATACGGCTACGCCGAATGGCTGGAAGATGTGCGGATCGGGCTGCGGCTGAAGCAGTTTTCGCTGGCCGGTCTCTCGCAGGGGGGCTGGACGGCGCTGCGCTATGCAACGCTGTATCCCGGGCGCATCGAGAAGCTCGTGCTGATCAATCCGGCAGGGGTGGTGCCGACCAATGCCTCTTTCACGCTGCGGGCCGTGTTCTTTTCCCTGTTTGGAAAAGCCGGTATCCGGCAGGTCAACCGGCTCGTCGTCGGTCGGCGGTCCGTCGACCCGAAGGCGCTGGCCTACATGGACACGGTGCTGGGGAACGTCCGGCCCCGGATCGAAAAGGAATATCTCTTTACGGATGAGGAACTGGACCGGCTGACGATGCCGGTGCTGCTGCTGGCCGGAGCGCAGGACGTAACGCGGCCGGCGCAGGTCACTGCCGCCCGGCTCGCCCGCCATATCCTGCGGCTGAAAATCCGGATCATCCCCGGCATGGGGCATGTGCTGCTCGACGGCAGCCGGGATGTTCTGACCTTTCTGGAGGGGCGCTGAGCGATGGCCGCATCAGGCCGGAAGATAGACCAGGAAGGTGGTACCGCGGTTGGGTTCGCTGCGGGCGGTGATGGCTCCGCCATGGTTGTCGACGACCTTGCGGCAGATGCTGAGCCCGAGGCCGCTGCCGGCGTACTGGCTCTTTCCGTGCAGCCGCCTGAAGACCTGAAAAATGCGGTCGCGGTATTTTTCGTCGAAGCCGATGCCGTTGTCGACCACCCGGATTTCCCAGAGGGTTTCGGGCGGATCGGTAAAGCGGTCGGAGGTTATGGACGGGTCCAGTTCGCCCTTATGAATTCTCCGGCCGGAAATCCAGACCTGACAGGGCACATCGCCCTTCCTGAATTTTACGGCGTTGGAAAGCAGTTGGTAGAACAGTTGATAAAGCTGGGCCGAATCCCCCGCCACCTCGGGCAGTTCCGTGGTATGGATGACGGCTTCGGCCAGGATGTCGGCATTCCGGAGGTCTTCGGTGATGCGGCCCAGCAAGCCGTCGAGCGATACCCGCTGGAACGTTTCCGTGCGGTTGAGAATGCGGGAGTAGGTAAGCAGGTCGGCCACGAGGTTCGACATCCGGGCCGCAGCCGACTGGATGCGGTTGATGAGCTCACGGTTGCCCGAATCCTCCACCAGGGCGGGCTGGAGGCTGAGGGCTTTCCCGAAGAGCTGAATTTTCCGGAGCGGCTCCTGCAGATCATGCGAAACCATATGAATCATTTCCTGGGCCTGTTCGCGCGCGAACGTGAGTTCACGAACCGCCTTCTGGGCGTCGAGCCGGGCCTGCCGGATGGGCGTTGCATCCATAATCATCGCCACGACGCCGTTCCGGCCCTGCGGCCAGGCCGACACGTCGAGCCAGCGGTGGATGCCGTCGCCGTCATACTGAAACTCCCGCCGGGCAGACTGGCGGTTTCCGGCCACCTGCGCAAACAGGTCGAACAGCCGAAACCGGCGGTATTGGGGCAGTTTTTGGCCGAGCGGGCCGCCGTCGAGCAGATACTCCAGCGACCATCCGAATAAAATGGAAGTGGCCTGGTTGGAAAACAGAACCCGGAAATCGTCGACCACGCCCCCGGGGCCGGGAATGGGTTCGAGCACCATCATGCTGACCGGCGAAGCGTCGAACATCCTCCCGAAAACCGGGTGTTCCTGCTGCATCGGGCTGAGGTCTTCGTACGACAGCACCAGCCCGTCGCCCTGCCAGACGGCCCGGAGGCTGAGCCAGCAGGGCCGGCCGTCGACCGGATGCGCAAAGCCGGTCTGGAAAGGCTGCCCCGTTTCGGCCACGCGCACGAGCGCCCCCGTCAGCTCGGAGACGGAGGCCGGAAAGCCGTGTTCCGTCAGGGTCCGGCGGAGCAGTTCGTCCGGGGGCCGCTGCAGGAGAAGCGCGTAAGCCTGGTTTACTTCAAGGGCCTGAAAATCGGAAATCCGGTTCTGATGGTCCCGAATGGGCCGAAAAAAAGCCATGGCGACCGCCGTGGCGTCCACCATCGACCGCAATACCTCAGCCTGTTGCTGAATCGGGGTAATCGTATCCGTAGGTTGGGAAGTCATGCACTGCGTCCGTTAAGAACGGCGCAACTTAACACCAAACTATTTATCAGACAAATTTAATTATCCAATGGATCCTTCCAGACGGAAACAAATCCGCCTTCAATGGGTCTACACAGAGTATAAATACCGAATTTGAAAATGAAAAATTATTCAGTCTGGCGCCGAATAAACAGACACAATAAGGTAGAAAATACTCATTCTGCCGTCCGGTATTTGTCCTGAACATGCTGGTGAAACCATCGGCCCAGAGCGAGCGTGACGCCCAGCAGCCCCGTGATCCACATCAGACCGGTCGTGCTCAGATACGACCAGTTTTTCGTCCCGATGCCGTTCATGAGCGACATGAGCAGCAGGACCATGCCCAGGCCCATCATCAGGGCGTTGCCGAGGTTCCGGCGGTAGGCCTGCCGCAGGTCGTAGGCTCCGTAAGCCTTGTTCCGGAACTCGAAAACGATGTCGTCGAGGCTGGCCTGCTGGAGCTGCTCGTCGGACAGGGTCAGTTCACAGCGGTAGGTTTCGCTCAGGTGCCGGACAGCGATGGCGTTGGCGTCCATCAGCACTTTATCGAGGGCCGATTCGAAGGGCAGGCCGATCCATACATAGTGTTCGATTTCGCAGGCCAGATGGTCGACCAGTTCGCTCAGGAGCGCATCGCCCGAACCGTTGCGGAGCAGGTGGCCCTGTACTTTCGCTAATTGCTGCGGAGTAAGCTTTGTCATGGTGTTCTTGCGTTTGTCGACTAACCATTTCTTTTTTAGCGGCTTACGGAAGCCAGCGACGGCGGGGGCTGCAAAAGGGTACGCATCACTTCGACGAACCGTTCAAACTCCGAAACCTTCTGAACGGCGGTTTCACTGCCGCGCGGAGTCAGGGAATAATACTTCCGCAGCCGTCCGTCGACCTCGACCGATTCGGTCACCAGAAATCCTTCCTGTTCCAGTTTGTGCAGCACCGGATACAGTGCCCCGAACGTCAGGGTCACTTCTCCCTGCGTCCGCTCCTTAACCGACTGCGTGATTTCATACCCATACATGCGGCCGTGTTCAGACAGCAGTTTAAGAACGATGGTTTTCAAAGTACCACGCAAAAATTCATTTCCGGATGATTCCATAGCTGACAGTGGATGAAGCTCCTCGATTGTTGAAAGTAAATATATGAAGGTTGCCAATATATCCTACTAAAAACAGCTTAATTTTTTAAACGACCGAATATTTTTATTCATAGGACAACCCGGTCGCCGAATAATAAATTAAAACGTGTCGATACATCTAACTTAGGCAACGGCCTGCCTCAACCTTTTCATTTCGAATATATTGCCGCGCTTTTCAGGTACGGACAGGCAACCTTTTCCAACCCTGCTTCGTATCCGTTCAGATTTAACCAAAACCTCTCTCTCATGCAGCACAAATTCACATTTCTCCGGTCTATGCGGGCACTCCTGCTGGCCGGAATCAGCGCCCTTGTGGTCAGTAGTTGCGTCCAGGATCACAAGGTTCCGCAGCCCACCAAACTCAGCGGCAGCGGCTTTGCCGCCGGACTCAAGTTTCCCATCGGCCTGACGGTCGGAAAAGGCGAGGTGCTCTTCGTCACCGAAACCGGAACGGGGAACAACGACGGTCAGGTGACGGCCATCACCCCGGACGGGCAGAAATACCCGGTCATCACGGGCTTCCCCTCCGTGATCAGCCCCGAAGGCAGCCCGGCCGGTCTGGCGCACCTGAAATACAAGGACGGCAAGCTGTACATTCTGCACGGGATTCTGGGCCGCCTGTATGTCTACGACATTTCCGCCTTCACACCGGGCGTGACCCCGGCGGTGGCGGCCGGCGGCCTGCCTTTCGAGGACATCGCCGGGTTTGTGGCCTCCATCGATTTTACGACCCTGAATTTCCCCGACACGGGCGAATCCGACCCCTATAATCTGACGTTCGGTCCCGACGGCAAAATTTACATTACGGACGCCGGCGCCAACATCGTGATCCGGCGGAACAGCGTCGGCAGCTTCGAGGTGTTCGCCACGGTTCCGAGCATCGCGACCGGTATCGTCTCAGGTGGCCCCCCGACAGTAGAATCGGTGCCGACCGGCATCGTGTATGACGGCAGCAAGTTCCTGGTGACCTCCCTGACGGGCCTTCCCTTCCCGGCTGGTGTGGCAAAAATTTTCCAGATCACGCCCGCCGGCGCCCTAACCGACTACAAAACCGGTTTTACGGGCCTGACCGACATCATCCTGTCGCCGGGTAACAAGCCGGTCGTGACCGAGTTCGGCTTCGGCCCTCCGGGCGGCCGGGTCGCCAGCGGTGAGGATGCCGCCGTGACGCTGCTTTCTCCCGTTGCCACCGCCGTCAGCATCGAACTGAGCCTGACCTTCCCCGACACGTATTACGTCCTGAGCTACGGCCCGGGGACGATCCAGAAAGTGACCGCCGAATAAGGCAAACCCGTTAACAAAAAACGGTCGGACGCCGGGGCGCTCCCGTTGGGAACTCCGGCATCCGGCCGTTTTTTGTTGGGGCTTCAGATTCCTTCTTCCGTCCGTTCGAGCGCCGACCCGATGATCCGGGCCGCCGACCGCACCGCAATCGTAAAGCCGAAAAAAGGCCCGAATGTCCGGCTCGCCGGCAAACTGCTGAAGTACAGGCCCGGCACCGAACTCTGGAAAGCCGGATCGAGGACCGGGAAACCCTGCTCGACGGCCAGTTCCCGCACCAGCGACGCATCCAGAAACGGCAGCCCCCGGATATCCACCTGGTAGCCCGTCGCGGCAATCACTTCATCGACCGGCAGGACTTTCCCCGAATCAAGGCCCACCAGCAGGCTTCCGTCCGGCTGGAGCGCCACCCGGTTCACCTGCGTGCGCGGATGCAGCCGCACCTGCGGCCCCGCGATCCGGTTTTCCAGCCAGGGTTCGAGCTGAAGCCGCCCCTCTCTCCAGAGATGGGCCCGGTGTTCTTCCTGCTGCTCATCGGAGAGCTGACGGAACCAGGACGGATTGTCGACCATCCCATCGACCAGCGGTTCAACCCACGACCAGTCGGAGGGGGTAAAGCGGGGGGTATCGTGCCGGTAACTGAGGTCGATGCGCGCGGCTCCGGCTTCGCTCAGGAGAGCCGCCCATTCGAAGGCACTCTGCCGCCCGCCGACGATCAGCACCCGCCGGTCCCGGTAAGCTCCCGGATCGACGGCATCGCGCGTGTGCCGGATGCGGCCGGGCGGAGTCAATGCCAGCAGCGCCGGGGGGATATGGGCGAAGGAATAAAAGCCGGTGGCCACCACCACGCGCCGGGCCAGCACCCGGCTGCCGTCGTCGAGCGTCACCCGAAAACCGCCGTCTTCGCGCCGGACGGCGGTGACCCGGGCGGGCCGGGCCGCAATGTCGGCCCGGTTCGTAAACCAGTCGGTATAGTTCAGATACGTTTCGCGGGAAATCGGCTTGACGGCGGCCGGGTTCTCTCCCCGTTCCAGAAAAAACCGTTCGAGCGTAAACCGGCCGTCGGGGTCGAGGTGCCAGCCCACCCCCGACCGCAGCAGCATACCGGGGGGCATATGGTTCCGCCAGAATTCCATCGGCCGGCCGATCAGCCGGAAATCAAGGTTGCGCCGACGCAGGTAAGCCGCCAGGCTCAGTCCAAACGGACCGGCCCCGACAATCAGGGTCCGGGTTTCCAGGGTGGTTCGTTGTTTGCAGTTTCATACTTCGGGGAAACAAGATAAGAAATATCGCCGGAAGACCACCCTCCGGCCCTCTCCCTGGTAAGGAGGGGGTGTTTTTGTCTTCCCGTGCTTTTGTCATCCCGAGGAACGAGGAACCTTGTGCTTCGGCACTCATGGTGACCGGTTATTGGGCCAAAAGATCCCTCCTGCGTCGGGATGTCAAAGAGTGGCGCAGCAAAGCCCCTCCCTGGCAAGGAGGGGTTGGGGGTGGTCTTCCGCGACGCTTCCGTCATTTCAGCCACAAGTAAAATGACGGAAGCCGGTTGGGTTCTACTTCGTCAGCCGGTAGATGAGCAGGGCGGCCCGCTGGATCAGCAGCGGATACTCTTTCAGGTTGATGGTCTCCTCGATGCTGTGGGCGCCCCGGCCCGAAGCGCCCAGACCGTCGAGGCAGGGCAGGTATTGGGCCACGAACGAGACGTCGCCGGCCCCGCGCGCACCCGGGTCGCCGGAAAGCACCGGCCCCAGCCCCATGTCGCGGCTGAGCTGGTCGACCACTTTCCGCAGGTTCTCGTTCTTGTCCGAAGGCTCCATGGCCGGGATGCCGTCCTCGAAGGTGATGGTGGCTTTGGTCAGCGGCAGGCTCTTTTCGACGATCTCACGCATCCGGGCGCGGGCGCTTTCCTTCTGGGCTTCGGAGATGAACCGCAGGTCGCCCTTGACGAGGGCCACCGGGGCTACGATGTTGGTCTTGCCGCTGGTTTCGGCTTTGGCCGAGGCCGCATCATAGCGGACGTCGGAGCCGCCGACGATCAGGCCGGGGTTGAATGTCAGGTACTTCTCCTGCCCCAGCGCCCGCCGGAACTCGTTCAGGATGCGGGCGGCTTCGAAGATGGCCCCGTAGCCGAGGTCGCTGAAAATCCGCGACGAGTGGCCCGTCCGGGAGGCAATTTTCAGCGTCCAGCTGCTGGAACCCCGTCGTCCGGTGGTGACGTGGGTCAGCCCCTGCGCCCCCTCGAAGGCCAGCGCCAGGTCGCATTTCCGGGCCCGTTCGATGAAATCGCGCCGGCTTTCAGGGCCGCCACCGCTCTCCTCGTCGCCCGTGAAATAGACCGTTATGGAGGTGTCGTCGAGGAGGCCGTGGGCGTGCAGCGCTTTCAGGGCCGCGATGATCAGCACGTCGCCCCCCTTCATGTCGTTGGCGCCCTGGCCGGCGGCCGTCGAGTCGTTCACGCGGGTAAAGGGATCGAACGGCAGGCTCTTTTCAAAGACCGTGTCGAGGTGGCCGATCAGGAACAGTTTTTTCCCCCGATTGCCTTGGCGCGTCGCCACCAGGTGCCCTGCCCGCCCGAGCGAATCCGGCAGCGGCACCCACTCGGTTTTAAAGCCGAGCTTCTCAAATTCGGCGGCCATCAGCCGGCCGTTCTCCCGGACACCCTCCAGGTTCAGCGTCCCGCTGTTGACATTGACGACTTTTTCAAGAAACTGCTCCGTTTCGGGCTGAATCTGCCGGGCCGTGGCCAGGACTTTTTTCTCGACGGCCGACAGCGACTGTCCGGAAACCAGGCCGGAGAGAGACAGGAAAAATGCAGTGACGTACAGTTTGAGCATACAATCAGACGGGTTTTTCGGCGTAGGCTTTCTGGTAGTTCTGGGGGCTTTTGCCCGTAATGGCCTTGAAGTATTTGTGAAAGCAGGTAAAGCTGTTGAAGCCGCTTTCGTAACAGAGCTGTTTGATGCTCAGGTTATTATCGATCAGCAGCTTGCAGGCGTACCCGACCCGGATTTCCTGGAGAAACTGCGAGTAGGTCTTGCCCGTCCGGGATTTGAAATACCGGCAGAAGGAGTTGGGCACCAGCCCGGCCACCGAAGCGATCTCCTCCAGCGCAATCTTCTGGCGGAAGTGCCGGAAGGTGTAGTCGTAGATGATGTTGATCCGCTCGTTTTCCGACTCCGGGAAATTATACTGAAAACCCAGCGACGACAGCACCACCACCTGCTCCGGCCGGGCCGTGGCCACCGCCATCAGACACTCGACCAGCCCCAGAATGCGGTAGGGACCTTCCGCCTGATGAAGTTTTTCCATCAGGTCCATCACCCGCGCCCGCAGGTCACCCCGCAGCAGAATGCCGCGCCGGGCTTTCTCCAGCACGGTTTTCAGCGGTTTGTTCTCCGGCAGATTCAGAAACCGGTCGCCCCAGAAGTTTTCCGTGAAATGGACTACCGTGGCGAAGGGCGATTCCTGCTGCCCCTCCCGGAAACAGCCGTCGTCATACCGCCAGTAGTGCGGCAGGTTCGACCCGACCAGCACCACGTCGCCCGGCTCGAACCGCTTGATGTGGTCGCCGACGAACTGGGTGCCGCTGCCTTTGTGAAACCGGATCAGTTCCACCTCCGGATGGTAGTGCCAGGAGTTGTTGACGTTCGGAATCCGGTCCTGACGGACGCTGAATGAATGCGAGGGGTTAGTCGGGACCTTGAGAAGGTGGGGCTTCATACGATAAATATTCTCTTAAAAAACCGATACCTCTCTAAAGTATGTTAAAATCTGTTACTACTCGGGTAAAAATAGACAAATAGTTATTTCTAAATATTTTTCCTTTGCATTGTTCAATTCCCCGATTCAGCCGAAGCCGGCCGAACCGGAGCCGATTTCTGATAGACAACCTGAGAACGATGGAAATGCTGGTCTGTACCACTCCCGGACAATTTGAATACCGACAGGGCGAAAAGCCGCAACCCGCGCCGGGAATGGCCATTCTCCGCATCCGCCGGATCGGCATCTGCGGCACGGATCTTCACGCCTTCGAGGGCACGCAGCCTTATTTTCAATACCCGCGCATTCTGGGCCACGAGCTGGCCGGAGAACTGGTGGAAGCGGACGGCGCCGACGGCTTTGAACCGGGCGAAACCGTGACCTTCATTCCCTATTTCAACTGCGGCACCTGCGTCGCCTGCCGGGCCGGCAAATCCAACTGCTGCGCCCGGCTGGAGGTAGCGGGCGTCCACATCGACGGCGGGATGACCGAATACCTGTCGGTGCCCTCCTATTCGCTGGTCCACGGCGGGGGGCTGAGCTTCGACGAACTGGCGCTGGTGGAGCCGCTCGCCATCGGGGCGCACGGCGTCCGGCGGGCGGGCATCCAGCCCGGCGAGTTCGTGCTGGTGATCGGGGCCGGGCCGATCGGGCTGGGCGTGATGGAGTTTGCCCGGATTGCCGGCGCCGAAGTCATCGCCATGGACCTTAATGAGAGCCGGCTGGCGTTCTGCGCCGAAAACCTCGGGATTCCGCACACGGTGAACGCCCGTGCATCCGACGTCATGGAACGGCTCCGTACGCTGACCGGGGGCGACATGCCGACGGTGGTCATCGACGCCACCGGCAACCTGACGGCCATCAACAACAGCTTTGCCTACCTGGCCCACGGTGCCCGCTACGTGCTGGTCGGCTTGCAGAAAGGCGACATTAGGCTGAGCCATCCGGAGTTTCATAAACGGGAAGCCACGCTGATGAGCAGCCGCAACGCCACCCGCCAGGACTTTGAACACGTGATCGGCTGTATGAAGCAGGGCCTCATCCGCCCGACCACCTACATCACCCACCGGGTGCTGTTCGGGGAAGTGAAGGAGCAGTTCCGGAGCTGGCTGGACCCGGCCCGCGGAGTCATCAAGGCCATGATCGAGATCGATACCTAACCCTTAATTCTCAGACGACACCGATGAGCTACAGAACCGTTACCATGGCTGAAAACGAACAGTTGCTCTGGGCGCAGTTTCAGGAGGGCGACCCGGCTGCGTTCGGATGTCTGATCAGGAAATACTACCGACCGCTGTTCCAGTATTCGACCCGGTTCACCCGCGACCGCGCCCAGATCGAAGACTGCATTCAGGACTGTTTCCTGTATCTCTGGGAACACCGCCAGGGCCTGAGCGTGCCGGTATCGGTGAAGCTGTATCTGCTGAAATCGCTCCGCAACCGCCTGCTGCTGGAGATCAAAAAGGCGTCGGGAACGGCCACCTCGACCCTTTCGGAGGCAGATGCCGAAACCGACAATGTCGAACAGTGGCTGATTCAGGAAGAAACCGGTCTGGAACACCTACAGCGGCTGAAGCACCTGGTGGCGCGGCTGCCCGAGCGCCAGCGGGAAGCACTATACCTGAAATACTTCGAAGACCTCTCCAACGACCAGATCGCCCAGGTGATGGGAATTAACAGGCAGTCGGCGGCCAATTTCCTGTTCCGCGCCCTCGGCGCCCTGCGCGAACACTGGTACCAGCTCCCCGCCCTGCTGGTCTGCTTCTTTTATTAGACCGGAAGTTACCCCTTCAAACCCTCCATTTATTCAGTCGAAAGCCCCGCGGGTTGATCTTCCCTCGTGTCCGGCCGGAGGCTGCCCTACATTTGCCGAACAGTTAGTTAACGAATCCACACCATTTTCCCTCTTGTATGAAACACCTCTCTATCCGCATCCTGCTGGGGTGCTGGCTGTGCCTTGCGGGCGGCCTGGTCCGCGCCCAGAATCCGCTGGCCCTGAAAAACTTTCCGGGCGGTATCAATGAAATCATCAACCTGAACGGCACGATTTACCTGAGCGCCAGCGACGGAACCAAGGGGATGGAACTCTGGAAGAGCGACGGTACGGCCGCCGGAACCGTCCTGGTCAAAGACATCAACCCCGACGCGGCCGGCTCCACCCCCGCCCGCCTGACGGTCAGCAACGGCCTCCTCTATTTCACGGCCACCAACGGCCAGAACGGCATCGAACTCTGGAAAAGCGACGGCACCGGCCCCGGCACGACGATGGTGAAAGACATCTGGACCGGCCTCAACTCCTCCACTCCGCTGCTGCTGACCGACGTAAACGGCACCCTCTACTTCCGGGCCGACAACGGCCAGAACGGCATTGAACTCTGGAAGAGCAACGGCACCGATGCCGGCACGACGATGGTGCGCGACATCCGGTACGGCGCCAATTCCTCGGCCCCCACCCTGCTAACCAACCTCAACGGCACGCTGTATTTCAAAGCCACCGACGGCGTCTACGGAAACGAACTCTGGAAAACCGACGGCACCTCACAGAATACGGTCATCGTCAAAGACATCAACCCCGGCGCCAACGAGTCGGTCATCGCCGGCCTGACCAACATCAACGGCACGCTTTATTTTACCGCCTGGACGTCGGCCACCGGCTCCGAACTCTGGAAAAGCGACGGCACGGCCGCCGGAACCAGTCTGGTGAAAGATATCTATACCGGCCCCACCTCCGGGGAGCCGTTCGGCCTGATCGGCCTCAACGGGCAGGTGTATTTTAAAGCCTACGACTTCAATTACGGGACGGAGTTCTGGAAGAGTAACGGCACGGCATTCGGTACGACCCTGGTCAAAGATATTCTTCCGGGCAACGAGGGCCACGGGGTACCGGGCTTCTTCGTCAACGTGAACAACACGCTGTTCTTCACGGCCAACACCCCCAACGGCGGCCGGGAGCTGTACAAAAGCGACGGCACCACCAACGGGACGGTGCTGGTCAGGGACATCAACGGCACGGCGGAATCGTCCGAAATCGCCCACATGATCAATTTCAACGGGGTAGCCTATTTTGCCGCCAAAGACGCCGGCCACGGCATCGAACTCTGGAAAAGCAACGGCACCGACATCGGCACGGTCATGGTGGCCGACATCAACCCGGACGGCCCCGACTCGTCCCCCTCGAAGCTGACCCCCGTCAACGACGTGCTGTATTTTGCCGCCACCCAGAACGGCGTCGTCAAACTGTTCCGGCTGAATCCCGGTGCCGTGCCGCCCCCTCCTCCGCCCCCGGCGGCCGCCAACTACGAAGGCTACCTCGAAAAGGCCGAATGCAGTTCGATCCGGGGCTGGGTCTGGGACAAAAACCTGCCCAACGCGGCCGTGCCGGTGGAGATTTATGCCGACGGCAGCCTGATCGGGAAAGTGGACGCCAACATTTTCCGGCAGGATCTGAAAGATGCAGGCAAGGGCAACGGGATTCACGGCTACAGCCTCCCGACGCCGGTGGCCCTGAAAAATAACCAGCCGCATACGATCAGCGCCAAAGTGCAGGGCAGCAATTATATCCTGAAGTGGGCACCCAAGACGCTGACCTGCCCCTCCGGCAGCCGGATGACGGCCGGGTCGGCGGAAACCGGGCCGGAACTGGAAGTGGTGGTGCTGGGCAACCCCGTGCGGGGGCCGCAGGTGGAGATCGAGGTGCGGGGAGCGGAAGGCCAGCCGCTGCGGCTTCTGCTCACCGACAGCCAGGGTCGGCTGCTGGCCGAACAGCAGGTGGCCCGGTCCGGCGCGACCGAACGCCGGCAGCTTCAGCTTGGAAATGCCGGGGACGGCATCCTGCTGCTGCGGATCGCCAGTCCGGAACAGAGCCGCACCGTCAAGCTGCTGAAAGTTGACTAATCGTCAAATCGATGTTAAAACCGCTCCTTCGCAGCGGTTTTCCAAACAAAAAGCTCCCCGGAACGTGATGCCGCCGGGGAGCTTTTTGTTTACTGCGTTTACTGCGGGTCGCTTTCGAGCAGCTTCAGGGCTTCGTCGTCCTTATACCGGAGGATCTGCTGCCGAAGCTGGGCCTTCAGGTCGGCCGTGACTTTTTCGTAGCCCTTCTGTCCGTACAGGTTCTTCAGGTTCTGCGGGTCTTTCTGAATGTCGTACAGCTCCCAGAAACTGTCGGGGCCGTAGAACCGGGCGAGGGTGTAACGATCGGTGCGCAGGCCGAAGTGGGGCGCCACCCGGTGCGGTTCCGGGTATTCGTAGTAGTGGTAATAAGCCGCCGGACGAAAAGCCGCCTTCCGGTCGGTCAGTATCGGCAGGAAGGATTCGCCCTGGACGTAATCGGGAATTTTGGTTCCGGTCAGGTGCATCAGGGTCGGCGCCCAGTCGACGTTCGATACCACGTTCCGGACCTCCGTGCCGGGTTTGATCACGCCCGGATAGCGGATCACGAACGGCGTCTTCAGCGATTCCTCATAAATCCACCGCTTGTCGAACCAGCCGTGTTCGCCCAGATAAAAGCCCTGGTCGGAGGTGTAGACGACCACCGTGTTCTTCGCCAGCCCGGTTTTGTCCAGATAGTCGAGCAGCCGGCCGATGTTGCGGTCGAGGGAGTTGGCCGTCGCCAGATAATCCCGCATATACCGCTGGTATTTCCACTCCACCAGTGCTTTGCCGCTGAGCTTCTTCTCGTCGAACTCCCGGCTGATGCGGTTGTAATAGCCGAAGAAGGCCTTCTTCTGGTCGGGGGTGAGCCGCCGGTAGGAGCTTTCGCGCACAAAATTCTCCAGTCGTTTATCCAGTTCCGGGGTCAGCGGCTGGGTGCTGAAATTTGCCTTTCTCAGCACTTCCTTCTCCCCGGCCACCTTCGCTTCGTCGAGTTCGTAATCGACATGGACTTTGAGGTCTTCCTTGAGCCGCATGGTTTTCTCGATGCTCATGTCCTGCTTCTGCGCGGCCAGGCGGCCTTCGTAGTTGTCGTAGAAGGTCGGCGGCAGCGGGTAGGTGACGTTGTCGTAGGCACCCAGGTCCTCGAGGGCGGGCAGCCATTCACGATGCGTCGCCTTGTGGCCTACGACCAGAAAGAACGGCTTCGAGGGATCGCGCTTGTCGAGCCAGTCGGTCGACAGCTGCGTGACCACATCCGTGACGTAGCCGTTGTGCCGGGTGGTTTTTCCCTGCGAATCCACGAAGTCGGAATTGTAATAACTGCCGTGGCCGGGCAGAATGTTGAGATAGTCGAAGCCGTGGGGCAAGCTGCCGAGGTGCATCTTGCCGACCCAGGCGGTCTGGTAGCCGTTTTTCTGCAGCTCCTCGGAAAAGACCGGCTGATTGATGTCGAACACCTTCTCGTTGAATTTGTAGCCGTTCCGGTGGCTGAACTGCCCGGTCAGGAGCGTCGCCCGGCTCGGTCCGCAGATCGAGTTGGCCACCACGTTGTTAAACAGGATGGCGCCTTCCCGGGCAATCCGGTCGATGTGGGGCGTTTTCGCCAGCCGGCTGCCGTAGGCGCTGATGGCCTGCGAGGTGTGATCATCCGAGATGATGAAGATGACGTTGGGCCGGGCGGGCGCGGGCGCGGCCGTCTCCCCGATTTCGGGCGAAACGGCCGAAGCGCCGAGCAGGAAGAAACTTAGAAAACCCAGCCCTTTCAGGCCGTCGGGCAGGAAGCGGTTACGCATGACTGAGAGTATTTACAGGGAAAATACATCGTTTTACTTCTGAAGTACCAGCGTCACCGGGCTCATCAGCCCGGAGGGCAGCAGGGGCGAGTCGGGCCGGTAGAAGGGCATGGTCGTAAAAGTCACCTTGCTCTCGATGCCCGGCTGCGCATCCCCGATCAGGCGGTTCACCCAGAGGTTCGTCACGTTGATCTGCACGGTATTGCGGCCGGGTTTGAGGGCTTCCGTAATATCCGTCCGGAACGGTTTTTTCCAGACCGTGCCCATGTTTTTTCCGTTGACGATCACCTCGGCCAGGTTCTTCACCTCACCGAGGTCGATGACATACCGGCCTCCTTTTTCGATGGTCTTCAGGTCGAAGGCGTTTTCGTAGGAAGCCGTTCCCGAGAAGTATTTGATGCCCGGCTCGGCGTTCTCCGACCAGGAAGCCAGTTTCTCGAAGGTGGCCTTCTCCGGCGCTCCGCGTCCGGTCTGGAAGCGCACCGTCCAGGGGCCGCCCACCTGCGCCACCGGGGATTCGGTCACGGCCGGTTTCGTGTAGGCGGTCGTGGTGGCTTTCTCCCGGAACACGATGAAATAAGCATCCCAGGGATCGAACCGGAGCGGAACGACGGTGCGCCCGTCTTTAATCTGCCACGACACTTTCTCCACTTTCCCGGTCTGCGGGTGCCAGAGTTCAGGCACCCTGCCCGTCACGCGGAAGCTGACGACGGCCTGGTTCGGATTCTCGCTGCGGCTGTTGAGCCAGTAGATGTCCTGATCGCCGGTCTGCCGGTGCACATACAGCACCTCGGCACCGGCGTCCGTCACGTCCACGTCCTTTGCCAGTTTCAGGTCCTGAAGGGCGGCTTCGGCCGGTTTGGCGGAGACGTTGGGGCTGCGCCGGAGGTCGGCCAACACGGCCTGAAACTCCTCCGGTTTGTCGCTCAGGCTCGGGGAGCTTTCCGGCAGCGAGCCGGCCACTTTCATCCCGGCTTTGACCAGTTCGCTCATCTTTTTCAGCACCGGCAGGGTCATGTAGCGGGCCGAGGGGTCGAGCACCATCAGGTTGTAGGTCTGCCCGCTCGGCGTCACGATCTTCCCGTTCTGTACCTTCAGGGCGTTCAGCACGGCCGACGCGTTGACGAAATCATATTCATAGCCGGTCGGCACGTCCGCCAGCTTCTGGGTAAAGAGCGAAGTAATGTTGTTGTTTTCACCGTAGTAATACAGCACATCGACCACCGGTTTGCCCTGTTGGAGCAGGTAGCAGCTCCGGCCGAGATAATCCATCCAGGGTTTGGCCTGCTCGGCCCAGGTTTCCTGGCGGGTGAAATACTGCCCGAACGGCCCGAGCGAAAAGCCGGGTTTGCGGTCGTCGAGCGGCTGGTGGACGGAGGTATGGATCACGAAGCGGTTCAGGCCGGAAGCCATTTCCATGTCGGCCGTCCGTTTCAGCTTCTCGGGGTGGAAGGAGAAGGCGTTGCCGACGGAGGTCATCGACTCGGCCGCGACCAGATTCTGGCCGTAGATGTGGGCCACCGACGCCGACTCGCGGATGTCGGCCTTGCTGCGGATCTCCTCGTTGCTGCCGCCCGCCAGGCTGCCCGGCGTCCACATGGCCGACATCGGAATATCGGCTTTTCGCTTGACGTCCATGCCGTCGGCCAGATAGATGCGTTTGTTTTCGTGCGATTCGGTATACCGCTTCATGCCGCGCTGGTGCAGGGCGTCGCCGATCACTTCGTAATGGTTTTCGGCGATCAGCTCGCCGATGGTTTTGCGGAAGTCCCACAGAAACTTTTCACTGGCTTCCATGCTGTTGACCACCCGGCCCGTCAGCACCGGCACCCAGGGTTTGAGGTCGTAGCCCCGGCGTCGGGCAAACTCCTCGGGCAGGGCTTTGGTCCAGGTCATGTGGCCGGCCTCATAGCTGTCGAGCACCATGTACTGAAGGCCCTTAGCGCCCATCATGCCGCCGGTGGCGTCCTTATACATGTCGAGGTAGGTGTTGATGTATTTCCGGACGGCGTCCTTATCGAGCTTGTCGACCTCCATGCCGGTGGCTTCGGGCGAAGCCGGGTGGTTCTGGCGGCCCGTCAGCGAATAGCCCAGCCGCACCACGGTCCAGTTGCCGGCGGGGGCGTCCCAGTCGAGGGTGCCGTCGGGTTTCATGCGGGCGGTCAGGTCCACCACGTCGGCCACCGGAATGGCGTCAGCCGCGGCCTGGGCGGGCATGGTTTTTTCTTCCTTCCAGGGATTGAAACCGGCCTTATCCTCAAAGAGATTGACACGGTCCGTGGTATGCAGCACGATCTCGGCCACGTTCACCCCTTCCGGTTTGGGCGTTTCGGTTTTCAGGCCGGCCATGGCTGCGAACATATTCGGCTGGGGCTGAAGGGTTTTGAAGGTAAAGCGGAAAATCTTCGCCGTCGTGGGCGGGATGCTGAGGGTGTTCTGCGGCACGATGCTGCCCGGAAGGGCAACGACTTCGCGGAAGGTCGTCCCGTCGTCGCTGACCTTCAGGCTGCGGTTTTCCGGGCCGCCGTTGAATTCCTCCAGACCGATGTGGCTGGCGCCGGCGATGGAAAACGCCCGGATGGTCTGGGGGGTGTCGAACTCATACTGAATCCACATTTCCTCTCCCACCGCCCGGGGCGGCAGCAGACTGGCCGTCGCCACGTCGCCGTCCGTCAGCTGGTCGAGCATGAAGCTGCCCCCGCTGGAGCTGACCCGCGGTTTCAGTTCGGTAAAGGGTTTGTCGGAGGCCGGCAGCCGGTAAGCCACGACGAGGGCATCCTGATAATATTTCGGCAGTTCTTTGGTGACCTGACCGAGCATACCGCCCTTCGGCATCTCCACCTGCTGGAACGCGCCCGTCGTGTGGGGAGGCTGCGGCAGTTTGCCCGAAAACCGCTTGCCGCCCGCGACCCGGGTTTCGGTCCAGACGTATTTTTTCATGGCGTCCTGCGGCTCGACCCAGGGGCCGCCCGTCACGCTCCAGCCCGGCGAGCCGGCAATGGCCATTTCGAGCTGCAGCTGGTCGGCGAGCCGGGTGGTAAACTTAAAGGCCTCTTTCCACTCGGGGGTCATGAACACCAGTTTCTTCGGAACCACGAGGGGCGTAAACAGGCTGGCGTCGAAGTTCTGAAAACCGCCGATGCCGACCCGTTTCATCCATTCGAGGTCCTTCCGGATGCCTTCCTGGGTGATGTTGCCGTTCATCCAGTGCCACCAGACCCGGGGTCGTGCCGCGGGGGGGGGTGTCTGAAAACCGGTTTGCAGGGAACCGCCGGACTGCGACCATCCGGGCGAACTGAGGAGGGAAAGGGCAAGGAAGGCGGCAGCCGCCCCACCGTGCCTGCGGAAGTGGGTCATGAAGGTGAAAGGTTGGGAAAGGGGGAAGATAAAAAAAGGCCCGGATGGAAGTGTCCTTGTCCATCCGGGCTCCGGCTTACACGCTCAGTTTGCCGACGTTTTTGTAGCTGACGGCGATGGCTTCGAGGGGAGTGCCGCTCACGACGGCGTCCTGCTCCACAAAATAATGTTCGATCCCGGCGACCTTGCGGGCATCCAGAATGCGCTGGAAATCAATCGATCCGGTGCCGACTTCAGCAAATTCCTTCTTCTCGGTTTTCGCCATGTCCTTCAGGTGGACCAGAGGGAAGCGGCCGGGGTTCTGTTTGAACAGCTGAACGGGGTCCTGACCGGCCCGGACGGCCCAGTACAGGTCCAGTTCCATCTTCACCAGCTTCGGGTCGGTTCCCTTCAGCATTACGTCGTAAGGCACCTGCCCGTCAAGGGTCTGGAACTCGAAGTCGTGGTTGTGATACCCGAACTGGATACCGGCCTTGCGGCAGGTCTCACCGGCCTGGTTCAGCGTATCGCACAGTTTTTTGTAATCGTCGATGGTTTTACGGTCCTGCGGAAAGAGGAAAGCGCACATCATGAACTTCTGGCCGATGGCGGCCCCGTGTTCGACGGTCTGGGCCCAGTCCTGTTTCAGGTTGTTGGGCATGTAGTGGCCGCTGGGGGAGTTCAGACCCAGACCGGACAGCAGCGACCTGAATTCGGCGGGCGTTTTGCCGAAAAATTTACCGTTGCCGTAGCCGAAGGTTTCCACCTCCTTATAGCCGATGTCGGCCACTTTTTTCAGGGTGCCTTCCAGGTCTTTTCCCAGTTCGTTGCGGAGGGTATACAGCTGGAGGCCCACGTTTTTAATGGGTTTGGCAAAACCGGGAGCCCTGGTCAGGGCGGGCAGGGCCAGCGCCAGGGAGCTCGTTCTCAGAAATTCTTTACGGGATATTTTCATGGGTAATCAGGATAAGCAAAAACAAACGGAATACGGCTCGGGAACCGCCCTCAGGACTCTTTCTTGCCTTCAAAGACCGCCCCCTGGGCTTCCAGCGTAATGCCGGTCACCTTCTTCTCCCCATCCCGGGTAAACGTCAGCGTGGCCTGGCCGGAAGCGTCGTATTTGTCGGGCTCCTTCATCGGGACCAGTTCCCCTTCCTGCGCCCCCGTACTGACGGTCAGCTTGCCGTCTTTCACCCCGATGGTCAGGAATTCAAACGGAAGCCCCTCGAACTTGTATTTTCCGGCATACTGGGTCAGGTCCGTAGAATCGGAAGCCACGACCCGGACCACCGGAGCCGGTGCCGAAGGAGAAGAAGAGGCCGCATACACGGCGGAAAGGGAAGCGAAACAGGCCAGGGTCAACACAAGCTTTTTCATGCGATGCACAGATGGAATAGAAGGTACTATTGTATGATTTTAATACAATGATAAGCAAAGTTTTTTATTGCGTAAAATTTACGCAATAAAATTTAAGAAAACCCTTCTTCATAAAGTCTATTTTTTTAAAAAATAACTTCAACTCCGGAGAGTATAACCGCCGATCCGCGCTCTAATCAGGGTAGAAGGGAATGGAGGCCTCATGGATCGGTACCTGGATTTCGAAGCGGAAGATTTTATCGACGACCCGGACTTCCGGGACTGGGTGTTCCGGCCGTCGCCCGGGCTGGACCGGTTCTGGCGGGAGTGGCTGGCGGCCTTCCCCCACAAAGCCCCGGCGGTGGAGCGGGCCCGCATCCTTCTGACGGCCTTCCGGGGGGAGGAACTGCCGCTTTCCGAACGGCAGGAAAACACCAACATCGACCGCATTCTGGACCGCATGGCCGGAGACGAACCCCGGAGCAACCTCCGGCCGCTACCGGTCCGTCGGCTTCTGGCTGCGGCCGCGGTGGTGCTGGTGACCGGTCTGGCGGCTGCGCTCTTTCTCCGCACCCGCCGGCCCATCGTTCCCGAAACTGCCCGCGATACCCGGACCGCCCGGGCGGCCTCGCTCTTCCGTGAGGTGGTCAATTCCGGCCTGAAAACCCGGCTGGTGAGCCTCTCCGACGGCAGTTCGGTACTGCTCCGGCCTGGAAGCCGCCTGCATTTTGCGGAGAAGTTCACCGGCCGCCGTCGGGAAGTGTATCTGACGGGAGAGGCCTTCTTCGAGGTGGCCCGGGATGCCTCCCGGCCTTTCTTCGTCCATGCGGGGGGCCTGACGGCCCGCGTCGTCGGTACGAGCTTCCGGATTCGGTCGTATGCCAAAGACCGGGACGTGCTGGTATCGGTCAAAACCGGCCAGGTGGCGGTCTTTCCCCAGACGACCGGGGCGACGGCCGCCGACAACCGCCCGGAAGGCGGCCTGCTGCTGACGCCCCACCGCCAGGCCACCTTCGACCGCGGGGAGAGCCGGCTCCGCGAAACCCGCGCCGAAACCCGGCAGCCTTCCGGATTCCTGATCGAAGAACAGCCCTTTATGTTCCGTCATACTCCGCTTGTCGAGGTGTTCGATTCGCTGGAGAAAGCCTACGGCATCGACCTCGTGTACGAGGCAGAGACCCTGGAAAACTGCACGCTCACGGCTTCCCTCGGCGACGAACCCCTGCCGGAAAAGATTCGGCTGATCTGCGCCGGGCTTGAACTGTCGTACGAGATGCAGGACGGGCAGATCCTGATCTCCGGACAGGGCTGCCGCTAACCGATCCGTTTCACCCACAATCCCATCCGCCTATGCAGCACCTTTAAAAAAAGAGCCGACAGTGTTGCAGCACCGCCGACTCCTGAATGCCTTCCTGTCCTGATGGTTTCGAGCCGATCCTTTGCAGAGGACGACAGGAAGAACCTTGCCGAGTACCAAGAACCCAACAAAGCGATCAAAGCTATGAAAAAATGCCTATTTCTACCTGAAATTCGTATCCTTATGCGAATTAGCCTGGCCCATTTCCTGCTGCTTCTGCTCACCGGCTTTTCGTACGCCCGCCCCGTCCGGGCGCAGGAGGTGCTGAGTAAGAAGATCACCCTCTCCTACCGGAATACGCCGATCGAGCGTGTGCTGGAAAGCCTCGAAAAGGCCGCCGACGTCCGTTTTCTCTACAGCCCCGAGCTGATCGGCTCGGACCGGACCGTCAGCCTGGAAGTCTCGCGCGAGAAGTTTTCGGTCGTGCTCGAACAGCTCCTGAAACCGCTCCGGCTGCAATATGAAGTCTCCGGCCGGACCGTGGTGCTCCGGCGGGCCGCCGACGTCCTGCGTCCGGGCGAAACGCCGTCCGCTTTCCCAAAGGAGGGGCCGGCAGACCGTACCGTCGACGGAAAGGTAACGGGTGAGAACGGGGAAGCGCTGCCGGGTGTCAGCATTCAGATCAAGGGAACCACGCGCGGCACTTCGACCGGAGCCGACGGCACATTCCGGCTTACGGTTCCCGACGAAAACGCCACGCTGGTGTTCTCCTTCATCGGCTACCTGCCGGAGGAGGTGGCCGTGGGCAACCGCAGCACCTTCAATATCTCGCTCAAACCCGACATCAAATCCCTCCAGGAAATCGTGGTCGTCGGGTACGGGACGGTGAAAAAAGCCGACCTGACCGGTGCGGTTTCCACCATCTCGTCCAAAGACTTTCAGAATACCATCACCACCAACGTGGGACAGGCGCTGCAGGGCCGCTCGACGGGCGTCCAGGTGACGCAGAACACCGGCCGGCCCGGCGACAACCCCATCGTGCGGGTGCGGGGCGTGGGCACGACGGGTAATAGTAATCCGCTCTACGTCATCGACGGCGTCATCACCGACGGCGGTATCGCCAACATGAACCCGGACGACATCGAAACCATGACGGTGCTGAAGGATGCGGCTTCCTCGGCCATCTACGGCGCCCGGGCCGCCAACGGCGTGGTGCTGATCACGACCAAACGCGGCAAGGCCGGCCAGAGCCGCATCAGCTTCAACATGTATTACGGGACGCAGAAAGCCTGGCGCCTGCCCCGTATGGCCAACGCCACCGAGTTTGCCACCCTGCAGAACGAGGCCCGCACCAACGCCGGCCTGACCCCCTACTGGGGCCGCATCGACACGCTGGGCGTGGGCAACGACAAGGTGGCCGAAATCTTCCGGACCGCCCCCATCCAGGATTACCACCTGACCCTGTCGGGCGGTTCCGAAAAGTCGCAGTATTCGGTTTCTCTGGGGTATTTCGATCAGGTCGGGATCGGCATCGGGGTCAAATACAAGCGGTATTCGCTGAACGTCACTTCCGACCATCAGGTGGCGAAGAAACTGCGGTTCGGCAACAGCCTGTCGCTGACGCGGGGCGCCGAAACCAGCGGGGTCTGGAACGAGACGTTCGTGAACGCCATCCGGTTTTCGCCGACCATTCCGAAATACATGCCCGACGGCAACTACGGCTACGGCTCCCGGCCGGGCGAGCAGGTGGGCTACCTCTCCTCCCTCGCCAACGCCTACCTGTTCCAGAACGACCTGACCCGCTACCGGGTGCTGGGCAACCTCTACGGCGAATACCAGTTTACGCCCAACCTGAAGCTGCGGGCCACGCTCGGCGTCGACTTCCTGCTCGACAACGGCATCAGCTTCGTGCCGACCTACGCTTTCGGGGGCCGGACCAATTCGGTCAACACCCTCGACCGCACCAACGTCATCAGCACCACCTGGCTAAACGAAAACCTGCTTTCCTACGATAAGACCTTCGGCTCACACAGCCTCTCGGCGCTGGTCGGGCTGACGCAGCAGGCCAACCGCTACGACAACTTCACGGCCCACCGCGAGAGCTTCCCCAACAATGACATCCGGGTGCTGGACGCCGGGGCGCTCAACGACCGCGCCCGGGGCAGCGCGTCGGAGTGGTCGATCCGCTCGTTCATCAGCCGGGTGAACTACAACTACCAGGAGAAATACCTGCTGTCGGCCAACCTGCGGGTCGACGGTTCGTCGCGCTTCGGGGCCGGCAACCGCTACGGGGTGTTCCCGTCCTTTGCAGCCGCCTGGCGGGTTTCGGGTGAGAAGTTCATGGAAAACCTGAAAGCCGTCTCCGATCTGAAGGTCCGGGCCAGCTGGGGCCAGCTGGGCAACCAGGAGATCGGTCTGTACTCGTTCACGACGGGCCTGAATCTCAGCCAGAACTACGTCATCGGTTCCGGGCAGGGCATCGCGCCGGGAGCCGCTCCGACCGCCCTCGGCAACCCGAACATCAAGTGGGAAACCACCACCATGCAGGACATCGGCATCGACCTGTCGCTGTTCAACAACCGGGTGTCGCTGACGACCGACTACTTCGTCAAGAACACGAACGAAATGCTCGTGCAGGTGCCGATTCCGGGCACGACGGGCGTTTCCACGGCTCCCTTCCAGAACGTGGGCGCGGTGCGGAACTCCGGCTTCGAGCTGGCCCTGACCTACCGGCAGTCCGCCGGCGATTTCCGGTACGACGTCAGCGCCAACCTGACCACGATCAAAAACCGGGTGACCTCGCTGGCGGGCCTGCCGATCATCTCGGGCGTTTTCAAAACCGCCGAGGGCCAGCCGATCCAGTCCATCTTCGGCTATGTGCAGGAGGGCGTGTTCCAGACGCAGGAGGAAATCACCAGCCACGCCACCCAGCTCAACGCCAAACCGGGCGACATCAAGTGGAAGGACGTGAACAAAGACGGCGTCATCAACGACCTCGACCGCGATTACATCGGCAACACCATCCCGCGCATCAGCTACGGTTTTACGGGGAACGCCAGCTACAAGGGCTTCGATTTCAGCCTGTTCATTCAGGGCATTCAGGGCCGGGAGGTGTATCTGGACGGCACCGGCGGACGGCGGCTGATGGATAACTTCGACAACACCACGGCCGAATACCTGAGCCGCTGGACCGGCCCCGGAACGAGCAACCGCGTGCCGCGGCTGGTCTGGGGCGACCCGAGCAACAACCGCCGGGTGTCGAGCTTCTGGGTGAGAGACGCCGGCTATATGCGGATCAAGAACGTGCAGCTGGGGTATACGCTGCCGAAGGGTACGCTGGGCGTCGGCCGCATCCGGGTCTATGCAAGCTGCCAGAACCTGCTGACGATCACGCCCTATCCGTGGTTCGACCCGGAGGTGGGCGCCGGCATCGACAACAACTTCACCACCCTCATGACCTATCCGCAGCCCCGGACGATCCTGGGCGGTCTGAACATCGACTTTTAATCTGCCGAATCCATGAAAAAGATCATCATAGCCGCGGGATTACTGCTGGCGGGCTGCCGGAACGATTTTCTGGAAAAACAGCCGCTGAGCGCCGTCACCCCCGATAATTTCTACCGAACCGCCGACGATGCCCTGCGGGCCGTCAATGCCGCCTACCGACCGCTGATGTCGAGCGGGGTCGGACAGTTCGGAATCGACCGTTACGGCAATTACATGGGCGGGGATGCGGTTTCGGCCGGCGACGACGCCAACTGGGTGCAGATCCAGAACTTCACCGTCACCTCCGACAATGCCGCCATCCGCAATACCTGGAATGCCTTCTACCAGACCATCTTCCGGGCCAACCTCGTCCTGGACCGGGTGCCGGCCATCACCATGGACGCGACGCTGAAGAACCGGATTCTGGGCGAAGCCGCCTTCCTGAGGGCCATCTCCTACCACTACCTGATTCTGCTGTTCGGCGACGTGCCCCTGATTACCCGACCGCAGTTCG
Organism: Larkinella soli; assembly: GCF_003703975.1. GTDB lineage: Bacteria > Bacteroidota > Bacteroidia > Cytophagales > Spirosomataceae > Larkinella > Larkinella soli. Next base: position 201,707 of record NZ_QTJY01000008.1, read on the forward strand.
ATCCGGGTGAGTTTCTGGTGCCCCGGACGCCGGCCGAGCAGGTCTATACGCAGATTATCCAGGACCTCCAGACCGCCGAGAAAAGCCTGCCGCTCACGTATGGAGCGGCTGATCTGGGCCGGGCCACGCAGGGGGCCGCCAAAGCCTTCCTGGCGAAGGTGTATCTGTACCGGAAGCAGTGGCCCGAAGCGGCCGCCAAAGCGAAGGAAGTGATCGACTCGAAGGTATACGGCCTCTTCGACCGGTATTTCGACAATTTCGAACTGACGACCGAAAACGGGAAGGAGTCGATTTTCGAGGTTCAGTATGCTTCGTTTTTGGGCGGGCTGGGCAACCAGACCAACAACTACGACGCCCCGCGCGGCTCGGGCTTCACGCTCGACGGTGGTTACGGCTACGGTTCACCCACGCAGAGCTTCGTCTCCTCGTTTCCTGCCGCCGACCCCCGCCTGGGGTACTCGGTGTTTCGGCAGGGTGACGTGTTTCAGGGCATCCCCTACAGCCCGGCCACCTCACCGACCGGGTACAGCCCGCGCAAATACGTGGTCGGAAAAGGAGCCGCCATCGGCAAGAGCGACGACCCGAAGAACTTCATCCTGATGCGCTACGCCGACCTGCTGCTGATGTATGCCGAAGCCCTGAACGAGTCGGGCAAAACGGCGGAGGCCGCGGCCCCGATCAACCAGGTGCGGGCGCGGAAAGACGTGAACATGCCGCCCGTAGCCGCCGGGCTGACCCAGGCCCAGATGCGCCAGACCATCAAGGACGAGCGCCGGGTGGAGCTGGGGCTGGAAGGCCACCGCTGGTTCGACCTCCTGCGCTGGGGTGATGCGGCCGCGTTCCTGAAGTCGATCGGCAAAACCAGCTACCGGGAGGGCGTCAGCGAGCGCTTCCCGATCCCACAGGCCGAGCGCGACATCAACCCGAACCTGACGCAGAACCCGGGTTACTGATCGGATTTCCAAAAAAGTACAGGCCCCGGAATGTGTAGCGATGTGCTACACATTCCGGGGCCTTTTTCGTTCCGGCCGGAGCTTACTTCCCCTGCGTAGCTTCCAGCGCCCAGGCCAGATAGACCATCGGAGCGTTCCAGTTGATGGCGATCTCATTGGAGGCATACGAACATGACTGGTCGAGGAACATCTCGTCGGCCGAGGTGGCGGTATAGCCTTCACAGCGGTCCTGGCGCGGGGCGTTACCGTTCGGTCCGCCCGACAGCAGGCCCGGGACCGGCTCCGTGATGCCGTCGGCCACGGAGGGACGGTGGTGCGGGTTCATTACCGGTTTATCCCCGAAACCGGTCAGAAAGCAGAAACCGGTGGCATTCCGGCCGAGCAGAAAATCGAGGTTGGCGAGGGCGTTGTCCAGATACACTCTCCGTCGGGCCGGGTCGGTCGACACCCGCCAGGCCTGGATCAGCGCGATGCCCTGGTTGGCCGCTACGGCGCTGCTGCCCCAGATGTAATCGGCCGCCGTTTTGCCCATGACGGTCTGGTAAGCCTGCCGGTCTGCTCCCTGTACGAGGGCGTCGGCCGCGTCGATCAGGCGTTTTTTGAGGGCGGGCAGGTCTTTTTTCCCGGCCGGCGTCAGTGATTTCTCAAAGCGGGCGAGGGTGTAATAGGCCAGCGTCCGCACCTGCGCCCAGGACGGCAGTGGGGTTTTGTCGTCCGGGAATAGATTGACGGCGGTGTAATAGGCATCGTCGCCGGTGGTGACGTACAGTTCGGCCGCAGCCCAGATCCACTCATCGGACGCGTCCCGGTCGCCGTATTCGCCCGTCGCCACGTCGGGGTCGAACTGCTCGTTCATGGCGTTCTGGCGGTAGAGCTGGTCGGGATGCTGCTTCGCCCAGTTCCAGGCGCGGACGGCCGCACTCCGGCAGGAGTCGGCCAGACCGGGCAATTCGCGCGGGTATTGCCGGACGATGCGCGACGCCTGGGCCATGACGGCGGCAAAGTCGAGGGCGGCCGTGACGCTTTTCTGTACGACATACCGCTCTTTGGTCGCCTTGTCGGGCATCACCATCCCGTCAAATCTCGGGTTGGTCAGTTTATGGTAAACGCCCCCGTCGGCCGGGTCCTGCATGGTCAGCATCCAGCGCAGGTTCCAGAGCGTTTCGTCCAGCAGGTCCGGCACCCGGTTGCCCGACTCAGGCAGGTTGGCCTCCACCGTCCGGACGTACTCCGGAAAATCCTCATAGAGCGACAGCAGCGTCCCGACCGTAATGCCGGAATTGACGATATACTTGTTGTAGTCTCCGGCGTCATACCAGCCCCGGGGGGAGGAGATCACCGTTCCGGCCGGGCGCGAGGCCGAAGCCGCCGACGGATGCACCAGCACCTGCGTGTCGGGGTGGCCGGCCGGCCGTGCCCACTTCCCGGCATACCGGGCGGGCAGGTCCACCGACATCCGCTGGTAATAGAAGCCTTTCAGGGAGGCAATCGCCACCTCCCGATGGACGTTGGGCCGGATCTCGAACGGATACGACGCCCCCAGACCGGGCACCGCCACGACATAACTGCCGCTGGTTCTGAACGCCGAAAAATCGGCGGTGCGGGCGGTTCTGCCGGAGATGGCGTTGGTGCGCGGGGCGCTCAGCTTGCCGCGGAAAACCACCTTTTTCCGGTCGGGCGTCGTGATCTGAAATTCCGTACCGGCCTCCCCGACTACGATGGCGGTTTTGGGGGCGTTGGGATAAAAACCGACCTGGTTAAGCCGGATGTCGGTGGAAAGGGACTGAGCCTGAGCAGAATGAAAACCGGCCAGACCGGTGATCAGGGCAAGGGAATAAAGCGTCGGAAGTTTAATTCGAAACATGCGGGTTCAGGATTTCCGCAAAACTACCGTTTATTTCTTTTCCGGCGGGAAAGTTTATCCGGTTTCCGGTTCCTCCACCGGCCGGAACCGGGGCGTAGAAGCTCCTTCGGGAACACACAGAACGCCGACGTACCCCCCGGGAACATCCAGAGGGTCATACCGCCAGCGCTGGGCATCCGGCCCGCTTCCGACAACCGCCCGGTCGCCGTCGAGCCGGATCGACCTGAAATCCAGCGACAGCCCCAGTCCCCTGGCTTTAGCCAGACTTTCCTTTCGGGTCCAGTAATGGAAAAACCGCGTCGGAGTGGTCAGAAGGTCTTCGTATTCCTCGGGCGTCAGCAGGTCGCGGAAATCGAGGAGGGAGACGCTGCGGCATTTTTCCAGATCGACGCCCACCGGCCCCTCGTCCGACACGGCCACCGCGACTACGTCTTCGGAGTGGGCAATGCTGAACTGCTGCGGCCCGGCCAGCACCGGCCTTCCGTAGCCGTCCAGCCGGATTTCTTCCAGGCAGGAAGGCGGCCGGCCAAGTTCCATGAGCAGTTGACGCAGCCCGATTTTGCCGAAAAGCGCCGTATGCCGGTCCTGCCAGCGACGATAGCGCAGCACCCGCTCCCGGACGGCCGCCGGAACGGTCGCCAGCCGGTCCTGAAAGGCTTCAGCCGGCAAAGGCCGTTCGAACTGGAGCCACTGATAAAGAATCATTCCGCTTTCGACCGATTGAACAAAACCGGTCGGAAAGTAGACGCTTTCCGCCATCTTTCCACTATCTTGACCCAAAAATCGCTATACCCGGCTTAAGGTATGCCTTTTAGTTGCTATGTGGTGGGCGAGGGGCCTCTGCCGGTCGAATGCACACGAATCCTGCTGGAGCGGGGCTTTCAGGTCCGGGGACTGATCACCGCCGAGCCGACTCTCCGCCAGTTTGCCGACGAACACCAGCTTCCCTGCTTTCCGTATTCCGATCGCGCCATTGCCGAAATGGCCGCACAACCCTTTGATTTCCTGTTCAGTATCGTCAACGGCCAATTGCTGCCGGAAGCGGTTCTGAACCTGCCCCGGCGGCTGGCGGTCAACTACCACGACAGCCTCCTGCCGGCCTATGCCGGCGTTCATGCCACGTTCTGGGCCATCCTCAACGGCGAATCCCGGCATGGCGTGACCTGGCACCGGATGGACGCCGGCATCGACACCGGCGAGGTGCTGATGCAGCAGGCCGTTGCGGTTGCTCCGGACGAAACCTCCCTGAGCCTGAACCTGAAATGTTTTCAGGCCGGGCAGGAATCCTTCGCCCGGCTGCTCGACGCCCTTCTGTCGGAAACCGTTTCCGCCCGCCCGCAGAATCCGACGGGCCGGTCCTTTTATTCCCGGCGCCGGCGGCCCTCCACTTTCATCGACTGGCAACGGACGGCAGAGGAGATCTGGCGACAGCACCGGGCGCTGGAGTTCGGATTCCATCCAAATCCCTTCGGAAAACTGAAACTCCGGCTGGAAAATGAGCTGTTTCTGGTCGAGAAAGCCGAACCGGCGGACCGTTCGGACGGCCTCGCTCCCGGAACCATCGAAGCCGTTGCCCTGGATCACCTCCGGGTCGCTGCCGCTTCCGGCGCCCTCAACATTTCCGCCCTACAAGCCCTTGATGGGCAACCGGTTGAGTTATCCATACTGATTCAACGATTTACTCTAAAACCGGGAGTCCGGCTGCTTTCTCCTGAACCGGCCGTCCAGGAAGCCCTGCGGCAGGCCGATGCCGAAAGCGCTCCTTACCGTACCGTCTGGACCGACCGGCTGGCCCGCTTCGAAGCCACCGAGCCGCCCTTTACAAGTACTGCCGTGGCTGAAGGCAGCCCGGAATGGATGACCCTGGACCTTCCGGCGCCCGGCTTTTCCTCCGGGCAGCAGATCGGTGCCTGGATCGTGTACCTGAGCCGGGTCTGCGGAACCGCAACCGTGGGCACAGGCTACCGGACCCACCGCCTGATGCAAACCGCAGCCGCTACCGGCAAGCTGTTCGGCGATGTTCTGCCGAACCGGCTGGAAATCGACCCGGATGCCGGTTTTCGAACGGTCTGTGCCTCCGTCGACGGGCAGCTTCAGGACCTGGAAACCCTGCCGCCCTTTCCGCTCGATCTGATTGCCTGTGAACCGGCCCTGCGGGGCAAATCCTTCCGGTCGGTTCCGGTCATCCTGACCCGGCTGACGGAGCCGGAGGGCTACCGGCCCGCCGAACCGGAGGCTCTGCACTTTGTGATCCACGAAACCGGAAGCGCCCGGCTGGTCTTTTCGCCCCGTTGGTGGAATCCGCGGCTGCTCGCTCATGTTCCCGACCACTGGCAGGCCCTTCTGAACGACATTACCCGCCACCCCGACCGCCCGGTCGGGAGCCTGAGCCTGCTTACCGACGAACAGCGACACCGCCAACTGGTCGAGTGGAACCGGACGCCAACGCCCTATCCCGATCACCGGTCGCTTCCCCGACTGGTGGAGCAGCAGGCCGGCCTCCGGCCGGAGGCCGTTGCCCTCCGCTTTGAAACGGAAAGCTGGACCTATCGGCAACTGAACGAAAAAGCCGACCTCCTCGCCGACCGGCTTCAACTCCGGGGCATCGGCCCCGGCCAACCGGTCGGTATCTGTCTGGAGCGGTCGCCCGAACTGGTTTGCAGCCTGCTGGCCGTCCTGAAAAACGGAAGCGTCTGCGTTCCCCTCGATCCGGACTACCCCCAGGCACGTCTGGCAGAGATGGCCGCCGATGCGGGTCTCAGCGGCATCCTGGCCCGGCCCTCCTTCCGGGACCGGCTTTCCTCCCTCGGAATACCGCTCATCGACCCAGAAACCGACCTGATTCCGGAAGGGAAAATCCAGACCCGGCGACCGCATCACCCGAAACCCGAAGACCCGGCCTATTTGCTGTATACCTCCGGCTCGACCGGTCGGCCGAAAGCCGTGGTGATCCCGCACCGGGGCATCATCCGGCTGGTGCAGCAGCCGGATTACGCCGTTCTGGATGCCTCGACGGTACTGCTCATGCACTCGTCGATTTCCTTCGATGCTTCTCTGTTCGAGATCTGGGGCAGTCTGACCAACGGCGGCCGGCTGGTTCTTTTACCGGGCCGGCACCCCGGGCCGGGAGACTATCGGCAGATGATCCGGGAAGAAGCCATCAACACCCTGTTCCTGACCACCGCCCTGTTCAACGTCCTGATTGACACCGGCCTGCTGCAGGGGCATTCCAGTCTGAAATATCTGCTGACCGGAGGGGAAGCCGCTTCGGTTCGGTCCATGCGGGCGGCCCGGGAGCAACTCCCCTCCTGCCGCATTCTGAACGTTTATGGGCCGACGGAAAACACCACCTTCTCCACCTGGTTCGAGGAGGCCGATCTGGCTCCCGACGCCGAAACCGTACCGATCGGGCGGCCGGTTTCGCAGACGCGCGTTTACCTGCTGGACGGTTCCCGAAACCCGGTTCCGGTCGGGGTGCCGGGTGAGCTGTTCGTGGGGGGCGCCGGGCTGGCCGACGGGTATCTGAACCGGCCGGACCTAACTGCCGACCGGTTTGTACCGGACCCTTTCCGGCCCGGCACCGGCGAGCGGCTGTACCGAACCGGCGATCTGGGTCGCTACCGCCCCGACGGCGCCATCGACTTTCTGGGACGGATGGACCAGCAGGTCAAAATCAGGGGTTACCGGATCGAACCGGGCGAAATTGAAAACGTGTTGCGGGCTCATCCCAACGTCCGGGAAGCACTGGTCACCGTCCGCGAACCGGTGCCGGGCGACAAGCGGCTCGTCGCATATCTGATCCCGGGAAGTGGCTCCCTATCGACGGAATCCGTCCGGGAATTTCTCCGGGAACGGCTGCCGGAATACCTGGTTCCCTCGGCCTGGGTGACGCTGTCCGCCTTCCCGCTGACCCCGAACGGAAAAATCGACCGGAATGCCCTGCCGGCTCCGAACCGGCAGGGCGACCTCAGCGAAACCGGATGGACTCCGACCGAAAAGACCCTGGCCGGACTCTGGGCGGACCTGCTGAAAACACCGGTCGGCGGGCGCGACGATCACTTTTTCGACGCAGGCGGCCATTCGCTGCTGGCGATGCAGCTCGTAAGCCGGATCAACCGCCGGTGGGCGGTCAGCCTGCGCGTCGGTGAGGTGTTCGACCACCCCACCCTCTCAGGTCTGGCGGCCCGCATCGACCGGCCTCCAGCCGGGCCAGGGGACCTGCCGGCGCCGATTCCCTCCCGGGTCGAAGGCCCCATTCCGCTCTCGTTCGCCCAGAAACGACTGTGGATGCTGCACCGGCTGTACGAACTCGGCGGCACCTACAACGTACCGCTCGCCCTCCGGCTGACGGGCCCGCCCGACCTCCCTGCGCTCGAACGGAGCCTGACCGAACTGGTCCGTCGCCACCCGGCGCTGCGGCTGATCCTGACCGAAACCGACGCCCTTCCCCGGCAGCAGGTAGAAGCGCCCTGGTTAATTTCACTCCCGGTAGTCGATTTATCCGGTTCGGCCGAACCGGCGCGGAATGAATGGCTTTCGGCGGAGGTGGAACGCCCGTTTCTCCTTGGCGGAGACCGGCTGTTCCGGGCGGCTCTGGTCCGGCTCGACGCCGACCGGCATCTGCTTCTGCTGGTCATTCACCATCTGATCGTGGACGGCTGGTCGTTGCAGATACTGACCTCCGACCTGATCACCCTGTACGAGACTTTTCGGCAAGGCCGGCCGTCCTCCCTGCCGGAACTCCGGTTCCAATACGGCGATTACTGCCGCTGGCAGGAACAGGTCCTGACGCCCGGCATGCTGGCACCGGAGGCCGTCTACTGGCAGGAGAAGCTGGCCGGGCTGCCGACGCTGCTGCCCCTGCCCACCGACCGGCCCCGTCCCCGGGTGCAGTCCTTCGCGGGCGCGGAACACGGCTTTCTGCTTCCCGGCCCGCTCTGGCGCCGGCTGCGGTCGGTCACTTCCGGCCAGACCGCCTTCATGCACCTGCTGGCCGTTTTTGCGGTGCTGCTTCACCGCTTTGCCCAAACGGAAGACGTGGTGGTGGGAAGCCCGGTGGCCGGGCGGGATCGCCCCGAATGGGAGCCGCTGGTCGGATTTTTCGTCAATACGCTGGTCTTCCGGATTTCGGTAAACGGCCGCCGGACGTTCCGGCAGGTGCTGGAAGAGGTCCGGCGGGTAACGCTGGATGCCTTTTCCCACCGGACCTATCCGTTCGAACAGCTGGTCGAGCGGCTGAACCCGCCCCGCGACCTCGCCTATAGCCCTGTCGTTCAGGTGGTGATGGATCTGGACGAAACCGCCGGGCGACCCGGAACGCCGGGGCATCCGGGGTTTGAGCCGGTTCCTGTCCCCCGGAAAACCGCCAAATTCGACCTGCACCTTTCCTTCCGGGAAACGCCGGAGGGAATGGAGGGCACCTTCAGCTATCCCGTCGCGCTGTTTGGGCCGGAAACCATCGCCCGCCTGGCGGAAACGTATGTGTCGATCTGCCGCCGGGTTACCGCCCGGCCGGACCGGCCGCTGGCGGAGGTTCTGGGACCGGCTCTTTCCGAATCAGGCATTCATTCGGCTCCACCGGGGGTGTTACTGCCTGCGGAGGTCATTCCGGCCGAAGGCAATGCCCCCGAACCGACGGAACAGGAGGCCTTGCTGGCCGAACTTTGGAAGGACCTGTTTGGTGTTTCGTCCGTGGGGCCGGATGACCATTTTTTCGAACTGGGCGGCCATTCCCTGCTGGCGATCCGGCTGGTGGCGGAGATTCAGACCCGAACCGGAATCCGGCTGCCCGTGGCCGATCTGTTCGCTCACCCGACGCTCCGGGCACTGGCCGGCTGCCTGCGGTCCGCATCCCCCGACCGGCTTCGGCAGACGCTGGTTCCCCTCCGGCCCGGGAAGGGGGCGGCCGCGCTGTATTTTATTCACCCGGTTACCGGCACGGTCGATTATGTGCACGCACTGGCCTCCGCCTTCCCGGAAAGCCACCCGGTTTATGCTTTTCAGGCGGTCGGGCTGGACGGCGAAACCCCGCCCCTGACCCGAATCGAAGACATGGCCGAACGGTATCTGGAAGCCCTGCTGGCCCGGCAGCCGACAGGCCCTTACCACCTGATCGGCTACTCCATGGGGGGCACGATTGCCTACGAAATGGCGGGGCGTCTGAAGGCGATGGGGAAGGAAGTGGGGCTGATCGCGCTGCTGGACAGCTACCCGCTCCGGCAGCACGAGAATATCGTGTATGACCTGCCGCTGAGCCTGATGCTGCGGAACTACTGGAACTATGCCCGGCGGATGGAAGTACGCCCGCAGTCGCTCTGGAAGGTGGCGACCCGCAAGCTGCCGGCCGCGACCCGGCATTTCATCAACCGGTTCCGATATTACATTGAAAATCAACTGAAAACGGAACGAAATGCGCCGGTCGCCGATCCTGTCCCGGGCAGCAGCGACCCGGTTTTCAGGGCCAATCTTCAGGCTTACCATGCCTACGTCTTCCGGCCCGCACCGGTAAAAATCGTCTTTTTCCGGGCCACGGAAACCCTGGCCGACCTGACGAAAAATCTTCCCGACTCCGATTTCGGCTGGAAGGTCTACGCTCAGGCGGGGGTGGACGTCTTTACTGTTCCCGGCGACCACCTATCCCTGATTCAGAACCGGGAGTCCATTCGGTTCATGGCCGGAATCCTGAATAAATACCTTACTTCCTGACAGGGTCCGGCCTATTCGACGATCCAGCGGTTGAGCTGGTTGTGACGTCCTTCCAGCACGATTTTGTAAAAACCGGACGGCAGCTTCGATACGTCCAGAACGGCCTGCCCCTGCCCGACCGGCACCTCGTCCATGAGCCGGTAGAGGTCGCGCCTGCCCTCCTCGAAATGATTGGTCGTTGCCAGCCAGAGCTTTACCCGGCCTTCCGTTTCGGCCGGTTTCCAGGTGACGGTCAGTTTCCCGCCTTCCTTTTTCACCCCGGCCCCGGTCAGAGACAGCCGGCCCGTCAGCGGGATGCCGTCAATTTCGAAAGCCTGTTCTTTGGGGAGGCTGACCTGTAAATGCCGGGCCAGGGTGGGCATGATGTCGACGACGGCGGGGATCGATTTCCGGAAATGATCGTTCAGATTTCGGGCGTTGGTCACGATCCAGGTCAGACGCTCACGGTCCGACTGCCCGCCGTGGTTGCGGCCGGTCTGGGCGTCGCGGCCGTGGTCGGTGGTGATGATGATCTGCCAGTCTTCGCCGAAGGTTTTCCTGCGGTATTGAATTGCCTTCCAGAGCCGCCCCATCTGGTCGTCCATCAACGTCACCGCTTTGTAAAACGGCTCACTGTCGCCGAATTTATGACCCATGTCGTCGGTGTATTCCAGGTAGACCCAACTCAGGTCGGGGGCCTGCTCCCGGAGCCGCGAGGCCGCTTCGTCGGTGACGATTTCGTCGATGCGGTGAATGTAGTCGGCGTTCCGGTCGTGCGGGAACCGCAGCGTATCCAGCTCGAAGCCGTCGAAGGGGTAGTCGACCCGCAGCCGGTCGGTTTCGGGCAGGCCCTCCCCGATGAGCCTGGTCCGGTTGTCGAGCCAGGTGGAAAAGACCGCGCAGGTTTTATGCGGATACTGCTGTTTGAAAAACCGGAAGAGGGTCCAGTAGTGGTAGTTGGGGGCTTTGATAGCGTTGTCCCAGACATTGTGTTTATTGACCCAGGTGCCGGTGAGCAGGCTGTTGTACCCCACGGCCGAGATCGTGGGCGTCTGGGAGTAGGTTCCTTTATCCCCGCCGACGTAGGCCCGCACGTACCCGCCTTCCCGGGCGATGGCGTCGAGGCTCGGGGTAGGCTGTTTTTCGATGACGTCGGCCGGAATGCCGTCGACGATGACGAATACGGCTTTTTTCGGACCCGATTGCGGGAGGGCTTCCGCAGCGATCAGGAACAGACAGAGCAGGAGAAACGGGCGCATGAGGCAGCGTACGGGGGTTCTGCCGCAAAGAAAAGCATTTCTCCGAAGTGCGGGGTACCGGGAGGAGAAAGTTAAACGAAAGGTAACGTACTCGGGAGACCACCCCCCGGCCCCCTCCTTGCTAAGGAGGGGGAGAGCGCTGCCTTGTATAACAATCTGCGGAGCCCCCTCCTTGCTAAGGAGGGGGATGGGGGGTGGTCTCACTCCGCCAGGTAATTCCCGATTCCGACGATCACCGTCGAGAAGACCACCGTCATGATGCCGAGGGTAATGGTGCGCATGGTCGGGCGGTTGGCGCCCCGCCATTCGTGCAGGTACAGGCCCCAGAAACTGCTGAAGGCGATGATGAAGGCCATATGAAGCGTCCAGCCCGAGAACCGGTATTCCCCCATTTTGCTGTCGCCCATGCCGTAGAAAAAGAACTGGAGATACCAGGTTACCCCGGCCATCGCGCAGAAGAGGATGTTCCGCAGAATCGGGGTTGAATAATTGGTATAGTCGGTATAGGTTTTGTTCCTGATATTCAGATAAATAGACCAGATGGCGTTCGTCGTCAGGCCGCCCAGCAGGATAATCACCAGCGGGGCGTTGTTCATGTAGAGCGGGTCGGCGCCGTTCCGGACCGCCAGTTCGGAGATGGGCTGCCCGGCCGTCAGGCCGAAGGAGAAACAGGCGCTCATGATGCCGGAGAACACGGCGACCATGACGCCCTTTTTCAGGTCGAATTCGGAGATCGTGGCCCGCTTGGCTTCTTCCGGCATGGATCGCTCCTTCATGATACCGGCCCGTCCGCAGATGGCGATACCGAGCACGCAGACCGCCAGACCCAGGATGATGACCTTGCCGGAGGTGGTGCTGAGGAGGTCGTCGAACTGCCCGAGCCAGATGGGCGGCACCACCGTCCCGAACACGGCGCAGAGGCCCAGCACCACGGCCATGCCGAGCGACAGGCCGAGGTAGCGCATGGTGAGGCCGAAGGTCAGACCGCCGAAGCCCCAGAGGACGCCCCAGAAATACGACCACCAGAGGGTTTCGGACGGAGCCTCGGCCAGCACGCCGAACAGGTTCGGCACCGTCAGCGACCCGAGCACGAGCGGGGCCACCACCCAGGAGAAAATACCACCGGCCAGCCAGTAGCTTTCCCAGGCCCAGCCCTCGACTTTCTTATACGGAAGATAAAAACTGCCGGAAGCGAAGCCTCCCAGCGCGTGCAGAATAACTCCCCAGATTACAGCCACTTGTAAGGATTTTTTTAACAAAAATGTTTTTTTAATCTTCGCCAACCTTCCTGCTCTCTCCTGACGCCCGGCCCCCGTGAGACCTCCGGCGACCCGGGGAATCGTTCCTGAAGATTCTCTTTCCTAAAGGCGGTAAATACGGGGTTTTACCTGCTTTGTGTGAGTAGCCGAAAATTTATAGGAATTTCTACGGAATGGCAGGAGAGTACATGATTTTTATCTGGATCATTCCGGTGTAATTTGCTCATCATCCTGAAGTCTTCCATTGTGAGAAAATCAACTATGTTATGAATAATACGCTAAGCTTTCAGCACGTCAGCTATTTGTGGGACGAGAAAAAGGCCCTTGAATTGAGCGGGGACGAAGTTGCTCTGTTCATCTATCGTTCCAATCTGCTGGGGGCGGATCTTCGGCTGACCAACTACGCGGGCGGTAACACCTCGGTCAAGATCATGGAAACCGACCCCGTCACCGGGGAGCAGGTGCCGGTCATGTGGGTGAAGGGTTCGGGCGGTGACATCGGTACCCTGACCAAAGCCGGTTGCGCCAACCTGTACGTGGACCGCCTGCGGGCGCTGAAAAACCGGTACCGGGGGCTGGAGTTCGAGGACGAGATGGTCGAGCTGTTCAATCACTGCCTGTTCGACCCCAAGTGCGCGGCTCCGTCCATCGACACCCCGCTGCACGGGCTTCTGCCGTATAAGCACATCGACCACCTGCACCCCGACGCGCTGATTGCCATTGCCGCCAGCCGCGACGGCGAAGCCATCATGAAGGAAATCTGGGGTAACCAGATGGCCTGGGTGCCCTGGCAGCGCCCCGGTTTCGACCTCGGCCTCAAGCTGGAGCAGACCATTCAGGAAAACCCGAACCTCCGGGGCATCATCCTCGGCGGACACGGCCTCTTCACCTGGGGCGACACCTCCTACGAATCGTATATCAACACGCTGGAAGTCATCGAACAGGCTTCCATCTACCTGCATAACCATTACGGAAAAAAACGCCCGGTATTCGGAGGTGCCCGCCTGGAAAGCCCGGATGCCGAAACGCGCCGGAAAGCCGCAGCCGACCTCATGCCGACCCTGCGCGGGCTGGCGTCGAGCTACCGCCGGATGCTCGGCCACTTCACCGACGACGCCCGGGTGCTGGAGTTCATCAACTCCCACGACCTCGACAAGCTGGCGCCCCTCGGCACAAGCTGTCCCGACCACTTCCTGCGCACCAAAATCCGCCCGCTGGTGCTGAAGCCGTACGATGCGCAGAACCCGCAGCTCGACACCCAGTACCTGACGGAGCAGTTCGAAGCCTACCGCGCCGACTACACCGCCTACTACGAACGCTGCAAACACCCCAACAGCCCCGCCGTCCGCGACACCAATCCCGTCGTGATTCTCTGGCCGGGGATCGGGATGTTCACCTTCTCGAAAGACAAACAGACCGCGCGGGTGGCGTCCGAGTTCTACATCAACGCCATCAACGTGATGAAGGGCGCCGAAGCCGTCTCGGAATACGTCGGGCTGCCCGAGCAGGAAGCCTTCGACATCGAATACTGGCTGCTGGAAGAAGCCAAGCTGCAGCGCATGCCGAAACCCAAGTCGCTGTCCGGCAAAATCGCCTATGTCACCGGCGGCACGGGCGGCATCGGCAAGGCCATCTGTGAAGTGCTGCTGCAGAACGGCGCCTGCGTCGTGGCCGCCGACCGCGACCGGCTCGAAGAAACACAGACCGAGCTCCGGAAAACGTATGGCAAGGACAACTCGCTGTCGGTCAGCATCGACGTGACCAGCGCCGGGATCATCGAGGAGTCCCTGCGCCAGTCGGTACTTCAGTTCGGCGGGGTCGATATCATCGTCAACTGTGCCGGCCTCTCGATCTCGAAACCCATCTCCGAAACCACCGAAGCCGACTGGGATCTGCTTCAGGATGTGCTGGTGAAAGGCCAGTTCCTGGTGACGCAGCAGGCGCTGAAAATCCAGCGGAAACAGAAACTGGACGGCGACGTCGTCAATATCGCCAGCAAGAACGGCCTCGTGGCCGGCCCGAACAACGTCGGTTACGGCACGGCCAAAGCCGCCCAGCTGCATATGTCGCGGCTGCTGGCCGCGGAGTTAGGTCCCGATAGAATCCGGGTTAACACCGTTAACCCCGACGCCGTACTGCGCGGCAGCAAAATCTGGGAAGGCGAGTGGGCACAGGGCCGGGCCAAAGCATACGGCATTGCGGTGGAAGACCTGCCCGCTCACTACGCCAAGCGGACGCTGCTCAACGAGGAGATTCTGGCCGAGGACATCGCCAGAGCGGTGCTGGTGTTCGTCGACGGCAGTCTGGCCAAATCGACCGGCAACGTGCTGAACGTCGACGGCGGGGTGGCCATGGCCTTTGTCCGATAAGCAGGACAGTCCAGAAGAGTTTCTTCTGGACTGCAACGTATATTCGTCCTTAGAAATACTGTTTCATCATAGGTTGGTAGGATAAGCCCATTAGGATTCTAATGGGCTTATTTCGTATCGGCCGGTTCTGCGTCCTTCCTTCATGCGCCTGCTTCCGATTCCCCTGTTCGCCCTGCTCCTTTCGTTGTTCTCGGGAAACATCCCCCCGGCCGCCCCGCCGGATCGCCGTCCGGGACTCCGGACGGCGGCTCTTTCCGAAGCGGTGTTCCGAAAGCCGCCCATGCGTTACGGCATCCGGTGCTGGTGGTGGTGGCTGAACGGCAACGTGACCAAAGAAGCCATCACCCGCGATCTGGAGGCCATGAAAGCCAAAGGCTTCAGCGGGGCCTGTATCTTCGACGCGGGCGGGGCCGAGCAGCGCGGCAACGCCCAGGTGCCGGAAGGGCCGATGTTCGGCAGTCCGGCCTGGCGGGAACTGTATCTCCACGCCGTGCGCGAAGCCGACCGCCTGGGTCTGGTCCTGAGCCTGAGCATTCAGAGCGGCTGGAATCTGGGCGGCCCGGACATTACGCCCGCCGAAGCCGCCAAACATCTGACCTGGTCGGAGACGAAGGTGACCGGCCCGACGACTTTCCGGCAGGCCCTCCCTCAGCCGAAAACCACCGATGACTACTACCGTGATATTGCCGTGCTGGCCCTTCCGGCCAAAGCCACCTCCCGCCCGCCCGTCCGCGACCTGGCGGCCAAGGCCGTTTTCAGGGAACTGGGCGGCTCCGCCCCCGACACCCGCTACCTGCTGACCGATGTGCCCGCAACGCCGGGTGAGGAGGATGCCACGGTTGCCCAGGTGCAGAACCTCAGCGGTCGGATGAACGCCGGGGGAGTGCTCGAATGGATGGTCCCGGCGGGCGAGTGGGTGATCCTGCGGTTCGGCTACACGCCGACCGAAGCGGAGGTTTCGACCTCCAGCGGAAAGTGGCAGGGCCGTGTGCTGGACCCGCTGAACGCCCCGATTTTCAACCGGTATTGGGATACGCACGTCGAACCCCTGCTGACGATGATCGGACCGATGGCGGGGAAAACCCTCCGTTACCTCCAGACCGACAGCTGGGAAGCCGGGGGCTGCAACTGGACCGAACGGTTTGCGGAAGAATTCCGGAAACGGCGCGGCTACGACCCGATCGACTTCCTGCCCGTCGTGTCCGGGCGGATCATCGGGAACCGCGACGTCACTAACCGCTTCCTGGCCGACCTGCGCAAGACGGTCAGCGACTGCGTGGCCGAAAACCACTACGGCGTCTTTGCCGAACGGGCCCGGCGCTTCGGCATCGGCCTGCAACCCGAGTCGGCCGGACCGCACGCGGGTCCGTTCGACGGTCTGAAGAATTACGGGTACAGCGACATCATGATGAGCGAGTTCTGGTCGCCCTCGCCCCACCGCCCGACGCCCGTCAACCGGTTTTTCGTTAAACAGGCCGCCAGTGCGGCTCACATCTACAACAAACCGCTGGTGGGCGCCGAGTCGTTCACGACCATCGGCCCGCACTGGAACGACGTCATCTGGGCGGACATGAAGCCGAGCGTCGACCACGAGTTCTGCGCCGGCCTGAACCTGGTGTATCTGCACACCTTCACCTGTTCCCCGAAGGAAATGGGCCAGCCGGGGCAGGAATACTTCGCCGGAACGCACTTCAACCCCAATGTGACCTGGTGGGAAATGGCCGATGGTTTCATCGACTACCTCAAACGCTGTCACTACCTGCTCCAGCAGGGCGAGTCGGTGTCCGACGTGCTGTATTACTACGGCGACCACGTCCCGAACGTCGCCCGCCAGAAAGCCGACGACCCCGCCGGGTCACTGCCCGGTTTCGACTACGATGTGATCAACGAAGACCGGCTGAAGGCGCTGAGTGTGCGGAACGGCAGAATTACGCTTCCCCACGGGCTCTCCTACCGGGTGCTGGTGCTGCCCGACCACAAGATCCTTTCACTGACCGCGCTCGAAAAAGTGGAGCAGCTTGTCCAGGCCGGGGCCACCGTGATCGGGCCTAAACCGGAGTCCACAGCCGGCCTGACGGGTTTTCCGGCGAGTGAATCCCGGCGACAGGCCCTCGCCGACGCCCTCTGGGGAACGGAGGAAAAACCCGCCGGCGACCGAAAAGTCGGGGCCGGGCGGGTCGTCTGGGGCATGAAAGCCCGGCCGTTTTTATTGTCCACCGGTTTAAAACCGGATTTTGAAGCGACCGGCGGCCAACCGGCGCAGGCATTCGATTACCTGCACAAAAAGCTGGGCGGCACGGATTATTATTTCGTCAGCAACCAGAACCCGGAACCCGTGCGTCTGACGGCGACGTTCCGGGTCAGCGGCAAACAGCCCGAACTTTGGGATGCGGTTACGGGCGAGGTGCGGCCCGCCAAAGCCTTCCGGCAGGCCGACGGCCGGACCGTCTTGCCGCTGGAACTCAACCCCAACGGCTCGGTTTTCGTGGTATTCCGCAAGCCGATACCGGCTTCTCAGCAGGGTATCGCTCCCGCCAACCACCCCGAATTTGAACCCATGACGACCCTGAGCGGACCCTGGCAGGTCGACTTTGACCCGAAATGGACCGGGGGAGGGCCGGCTTCCGTCCGGTTCGATCAACTGGTCAGCTGGACCGACCGGCCCGAAGAAGGAATAAAATATTATTCAGGAAAAGCCGTCTACCGCCAGACCTTCGACGCCCCGGCCGCCCCCAAAACCGGCCGGCTTTTCCTCGACCTGGGGACGGTGAAGGATGTGGGCCTCGCCCGCATCCGGCTGAACGGCAAAGACCTCGGCATCGTCTGGGCACCGCCCTTCCGGGTGGCCCTGGACGGCGTGATTCAGCCGAAGGGAAACCGGCTGGAAGTCGAAGTGATCAACACCTGGCGGAACCGGCTCGTCGGGGACCGGGGTAAACCGCAGGACCAGCGCCTGACCCGCACCAACATCACCATCCGCAGGGAGTGGGAATTGCTGCCCTCCGGCCTGCTCGGCCCGGTGCAGCTTGTGGTGGCCCGGTAGGCGGTTTTCGGCGCAAGAGAAACGCCTTGCCTTCTTTCAGAGGGAAGAATATAACGGCCGTCGGTGGAGGATCAGCTTGGTGGTTTTGGCCAGATAGGCTTCTTCGGCCTGTTCCCAGTAGGCCAGGAGAGTAGTTACCTTCTGGGGTTGGAACCCCTTGTGCATCATGAGGTCCAGCGCTTTCGGGATATCCCGGAGCGGATGCGAAATCCCTACTTTCAGGGTGGCGCTTTTGAGATACATCTCCCACAAGGGCAGGGGCGTTCCGCTCCGGAAAAAGAACCCGGTGCTCGTGCAGGTCCCGCCGAAGGCCAGCGATTTGATGGCATACTGAAGGCGACGGACGGAGTTACTGGCATCGACAGTTACCGGGTAGCCATCTTTGAGCAGTGGCACGTTGCTTTTAAACAGGACCGACCCCTCCGGCACCTCCACGGCGTTGGCTCCAAACGATTCGGCAATTTCCAGCCTTTCCCGGTCATGATCGACGTAATCGACCTGGGCGGACCCCAGCGCCTTTGCCATCCCGACCGCATACAACCCAATGCTTTTGCAGGAACCGCCCATCACCAGCACCGGGGATTTTTCTCCGTTTTCCAGGAACGGGCCGACGGTTCGATACGCATCGGTTATATTATCACTCAGGGAGGCTGCATGGAGCGGGTCGACCCCGGCGGGAAGGCGCGTCAGCATACGATCCGCAAACGGAACCAGCACGTAATCACTGACCATACCGCCCCATCCGCCGGTAGCCTCCCCAAACCCGTAAGCCGCCACCGGCGTCGGATGCGGGTTGTTCCGACAATGGGAATACAGGTGGTCACTGCAAACGGGACAGGTCCCACAGGAAATGGCCCACGGAACTACTACTACATCCCCCTTTTGAAATCGGGTAACGGCCTCGCCCGTCTCCACCACTTCCGCGATGCATTCATGCCCAACCGGGATCGGGCCTTGAAAGGGGCGCTTTCCGAAGACGGACAGGACTTTCGGGTCGAGAAAATGAACGGCTACTCCGATCCGGATCGCCCGGGTGTAGTTATGAAACAGAAAAACGCTGTCGCCGTCGCACCGGCCCGCCACGAACGGCCGGACAATGGCCGCATCGGGTGATTTGATGGTCGGTTCCGCGGCTTCCTGCCATTTTACTGTTTCCTTGCGGAGGAAGGTGAGTTGTTTCATAAGTGACTGGTATAAAGCAGTGGCTTCCACGACGAATTCGGTCGGCGGACCAGCCGGGGACACCGCCGTCAGCGTGCCGGAAGATAACTGAAATACATCATATCAGCATTTCGTGTGGATATTTGCAAGGCTCCGATCCAAAGCCGGATCCTCCTGTTCAGCAAGCGCAGACAGGAAAGTCCGGCCGGGGGTGGGTCGATACCGGGCGGTGCCGGGAAAAGGCCCGGCCGGATTTTGAGCAGAAACGGTGCGGTATTACTTTGGTGAAAGATCACGGTCGTTATGGCTTTTCCGATTCGGACTTTATGGGGAACAGGCTGCCTGCTGGCGACCGTCCTGCTTTCGCCCACCCTCAGCCGCGGGCAGGCGCCCGGGTCCGAACGGCCCGTCTCGATCGAGGCCGAAGCCGGCGGGTTTGCCGCTAATACGAAAACGCTTCCCTTCTGGCTGCGGTCCAACCGGTTCGGCATCGTTCCGGCCACCGCTCCGGCGGCCACCTTCCGGGCCGGTGCCTACAGGAATTACACCCGGCCCGACTCGGCTTCGGTCCGGCCCCGGCGGTTCGATTGGGGATTCGGTTTTCAGACGGTTGCCAACCTCGGGGCCTCCGCCCGCCTGCTGCTGCCGGAGGCTTATGTTAAGGTGAAATACCGGGCGCTGGAGTTCTCCGGCGGACGCCGGCGCGAACTGATCGGGCTGGGCGATTCGACGCTGTCGTCGGGTTTTATCATCGGCTCCGGCAATGCGCTGCCGATTCCCAAGATTCAACTGGCTACCCTGGGGTATGTGCCGCTGCGGTTTCTCAGGAATTTCATTTCCATTAAAGCCGCTTTTGCTCACGGCTGGTTCAATGTGCCGTATATTCAGGGGGTGCATCTCCACCAGAAGTACCTGTATTTCAGGCTGGGGCAGCCGGGCCGCAGGGTCAATTTCCAGTTTGGGCTGAACCACCAGGTGCAGTGGGGCGGCCACGCCGATTACCTGAAAGGCTCCTCCGTCGCCGTCGACGGCCGGCTTCCCTCCTCTTTCAAATATTTCGGCCACGTCATTCTGGCGACCATTCCCAACAACTGGGGCACGGGGGATTATTCCAGTTTCGACGGGGATTACCGGGTCGGCAACCACCTTGGAAGCTGGGATTTTGCGGTGGAAATTGCCGCCCCCGGAGCGCAGATGCTGGTGTATCATCAGCACCCGTTCGAGGATGTATCCGGCCTGATTTTCAAGAACATTCCGGACGGGCTGACGGGATTCAGCTGGTCCCGGAAGGCGGCAGCGGCTTCCTCAGGCTTCGGTTTGCAACGGGTGGTGGTTGAAGTGCTGAGTACGATGGACCAGAGCGGTGCCACCTTCTGGATTCCCGGTTCGAGTTATCAGGGGGCGGATAATTATTTCAACCACGGGCAATACCGGGAAGGATGGTCGTATTTCGGGCGGACGATCGGCACGCCCTTCATTGCCCCACGGGCGGACCTGAAACGGGACGTCCGCGAAAACCCGGGGGGCGGTTTTTTCCCCAACAACCGGATCAATGCCGGATATGTAGGACTGGAAGGTCGGCTGAGCCGCGTAATCTGGACGGCCCGGGCGTCCTGGAGCCGCCATTTCGGCAACTATACTGTGCCTTATACCACCCCGCTCAACCAGTTTTCCGCGCTGGTTTCGGCGCAGGTTCCCCTGTTCAGCCGGCAACGGACCTTCCTGAACGCGTCCGTCGCCTTCGACCGGGGCGACCTTCTCCCCACCTCGACCGGCGGCTTTCTCAGCGTTCGGAAGACCTTTTAGACTTGTTTGGGAAGGGATTTGTCATCTCGACGCAGAAGGGGGTCTCGAATCTGGGCGGCTTTTACTCCCAACCGCACCGGCAGACCTGCCTTTAGAAGTGGTTTGAGGCAGCGATTTTGTCCTTCCGGGTGGTTTGTCATCCCGAGGAACGAGGTGCGCCAGACCACCCCCAACCCCCTCCTTGCTAAGGAGGGGGAGAGCGCTGCCTTGTATAACAATCTGCGGAGCCCCCTCCTTAGCAAGGAGGGGGCCGGGGGGTGGTCGGCGGCCCGGCAAACCGGTCAGAAAAGCATTTTTCTTTTCGACCAATCTGTTAAAGATCAGATTTTTACGGCCTGACGGGCCAGCAGTCTCCAGTCGCCTTTCTGTTTGACGAAGACGAGCAGCACGGCCAGTTTCGCCTGGCCCGGAACGCCTTTATTGTTGGTTTCGGCCATCAGTTTATGGCGCACCATCGCCGTGTTGTCGATGATGGAAACCGACTGTTCGGACAGGTCGATGGTTTTGAAATCGTTGTCTCCGCTCAGCAGGGCCTTCATGAAGGCGGATTTGTCTTCGATCAGTCCGTTGGAGTGGCCGTAGCTCAACTGATCGGCGGCAATGGCGTCGAGCGAGGTCTGGGTCGGATCGATCATGGCTTTCCGCAGCTTCTCGACGGCACCCTCGACGGCCTGTTTTTCGTCTTTTTTACCGGGTCCGGCGGCCGCCAGGGATCCGGAAACCACCAGCGCGAGCGCGAGTAACTTCAACATTTTCATACGAAATGGTTTTAACAGGGTTTGGAATCAGGAAGCCGCAAGTTAAGGCATTGCCCGAATTTTCCATCATTTCGCCCCCACCAGCACGTATTCTTTCCCCGCCTGGGTCGCAAAGTCGTAGACCATCGCCCTCCCGCCGGCGGTTTCCGGCGTTGCGGTACGGTAGCGGTTTTCCGGAAGAGCATAAAAGGGATTCGGATTGTTGCCCCGGGCCGCCTGGAGCCGGACGTTCGACTCGCCTTTAAGACCCGAAGGCACCCGCAGGCGACAGTTGCCGCCCAGCGCCGAGCGTATTACGACGCGGGTCAGTCTGCCCTCTTTCCAACTCATATCCAGCTCATAGCCGCCCCGGGCTTTCAGCCCTTTCACCTCTCCGTTCGCCCAGGTGTCGGGCCGGGCCGGCAGCAGGTGGATCAGGCCGTCGTGGCTCTGAAGCAGCATTTCACCAATGCCGGACGTGCCCCCGAAGTTCCCGTCGATCTGGAAGGGCGGGTGGGCGCAGAGCAGGTTCGGGTAGGTCCCTCCGGCGTTGGCGTAGTTGGTGCCTTCCATGCCGGTCAGCCGCAGCAGTTCGCGCAGGAGTTTGTAGGCATGATTGCCGTCGTGCAGACGCGCCCAGAAGTTGATCTTCCAGGATTTGGACCATCCGGTACCGCCGTCGCCCCGCAGTTCCAGCGACTTCCGGGCGGCTTCAGCCAACCGGGGCGTCGTCAGCGGGGATACTTCCCGGCCCGGATGCAGCACATACAGGTGCGAAACGTGCCGATGCTGGGGGTCCTGATCCTCCCAGTCCTTAAACCACTCCTGCAGGTTGCCTTTCCGGCCAATCTGGAGCGGGAACAGGCTGCTTTTCTTTTCCGCCAACAGCTTCCGGAACTCCGCATCGACGCCCAGCCGATCGGAAGCCTCGATCACGTTGGTGAACAGGTCCCAGATCAAGCCCAGGTCCATGGTAGTCGCCACGGAAACCGACTCTTTTTCCCCTTTTTCCGTCACGAAAATATTCTCCGGTGAAGTCGCCGGTGCCGTAACCAGACGGCCCTGCCGGTCTTCCACCAGCCAGTCGAGACAGAAAAGGGCTGCCTCCTTCATCAGCGGATACGCGTAGGTTTGCAGGTATCGGCGGTCGCCCGTAAACCGGTAATGGTCGTAGAGATGCTGACAGAGCCACGGCCCGCCCAGCGCCCAGTTGGCCCAGGAGGGACTGCCCTTGCCCCGGTCTCCGACCGGATTGGAGGTTCCCCAGAGGTCGGAGTTGTGGTGGACGGTCCAGCCGCGGGCATTGTAAAAATGCTTTGTCGTTTCGCGGCCGGTGGCGGCCATGTAGCCGATCCAGTCGAGAAAAGGCGTGTGCAGTTCCGACAGGTTGGTCATCTCGGCCAGCCAGTAGTTCATCTGGGCGTTGATGTTGGTCGTAAAGTTGCTGCTCCAGGGCGGGCGCACCATCGGGTTCCAGATACCCTGGAGGTTAGCGGGGGTGCCGCCGGGCCGCGAACTGGAGATGAGCAGATACCGGCCGAACTGAAAATACAGGCTTTCCAGCGCCGGGTCGGCGGCCCCTTCGGCATACCGCATCAGCCGCTGGTCGGTCGGCAGGGCGGTATTGCCGTTGTCGGACGGCCCGCCCAGCGACAGGCTCATCCGGTTAAAATACGTCCGGTAGTCGGCCAGGTGATCCCGGTGCAGACCGTCGAATGGTTTTGTCAGGGCTTTGCTCAGGTAGTTTTCAGCCAGTCTTCTTTCATCCTTCCCGTCCCGGTCGGGGCATTTGTCGAAGCCGTTGAAGCTGGTGGCGGCCGTCATCAGCAACACCGCTTCCGATGCATTCTGAATTTGAATCCCGGCGGTATCGGCCGATACGGTTCCGTCCGTCGTCCCGACCCGGATACGCCAGTCGAACCGCATCCCCCGACAGCCGGCCGAATCTTCATAGAAAACCGGCCTCGGGTTGTAGTTGACATAGTTCGGATCACTGTGGGCGGGTGCTTTCCCCCGGACGATCAGCTGGTTCTGACCCGACGCGGTTTTGGTGAGCGGGTGCGGGCTGCGGGCGGCCGCCGTCAGGTTGAGGGCCCCCTTCCGGTCGGCCGTCAGGCGAAGCACGATCACCTGATCGGGGGCCGACACGAACAGTTCCCGGGTATAGGTGACGCCGGCCACCTTAAACCGTGTGGTGGCGACGGCGCTGGAAACATCCAGACCGCGGTAGTAGTCGGTGGCTTCGCCGGAAAGGTTCTGTTTCAGGATCAGGTCGCCGAGCGGCTGGTAGGCTTCGGTATAGAGGCCCTGCATTTTCTGGGTCAGCGCGGCCGCCTGGGCATAGTCCTCGCGGAACAGAGCCGCCCGGATTTCCGGCAGGTGGCGGGCCGCATCGGGGTTGGGATTCCGGTTTACCGGCCCGCCCGACCAGAGCGACGACTCGTTTAGTTGGAGCAGTTCTTCGCCGGTGCGCCCGAAGGTCATCACGCCGAGCCGGCCGTTGCCGACGGGCAGGGCCTCATTCCAGTTGCGGGCGGGCTGCCGGTACCAGAGCGTGGTGGCCGGCGACGGATTTTGGGCAAAAACCGCCTGAACCGTCATCGAAACGATGACGATCCGGGCGGCTTGTTTCAACAGGTGGTACATATCCTTTCCGTATCGTTCAGGGAATTGGGGTTTACCTGATAAGAACCGTTCCTGAACGGCATACTCTCCGGAAAGAAAAAAGGGTGCTTTCGGCTATTTGACCAGTCGAATGGTCCGGGATTCGGCCCCGGCCTCGATCCGGTAAATATACACTCCCTCCAGCCAGAAGCCGGTGTTCAGCCGAAGGCTGTGCGGGCCGGCCTTCTCAGCCTCGGCACCACCCCAGGACCGCAGCACCCGACCCTGAAGATCAGTAACCGAATGGCGGGCGCGGGCCGTCCGGGGCAGCACGTACTCGATGCGGACCTGATCGACAACGGGGTTCGGAAAGGCTTTCGCGGACAGATGCAGGCGGCCCTCCGCAGCCAAGTCATCGGGCACCTCGCCCACGGAAGCCCGGAATACCGAGCCGAAGCGGGCCGCAAAACCGGGCCGGAGCGCCACCGCCCTTCCAGCCAGATAGTCGGCTCTACCACCGGCATGAACCGTATTTGATGCGGAAAGGTACCCGGCATCCCGGTGGTTGTCCTCCTGCCCGGGTTCGACCGGGTCCGCGATCTGCCGGTATTCTGCAAGCGATTGTGCGTGAGATACTATTCCACAAAAGCATAGAACTAAGATCAAAAGGTTCTTCATTGTCGTCATGAAATTATCGGGTCTTGACGGTAGGAGATTTGTAACCTGAAGGTTTCCGCTGATCCCGGATCATTTTTTCGAGCCGGGCGATTTTCTTATCCTGACGGATGCGATTGTCTTCCTGCCGGATCAGATAGAGGGTCAGTTCCTCGATCTTTTCCAGCAGCCGGGCGTCCATTTTGGCCACATCCAGCCCTTCCTTCACGACGGTTTCGGCGGAGGGGATTCCCGGCAGATGTCCATGCGCCCGAACAAAGCCGGCCACTTCCTTCAGGCTGCGGAGTTGATAACCGGGAGCCAGCACTTTGTCGCGCCAGTCGTCGGTGCTGCGTACGGCTACTTGTACCTTTTCGGTCAGGATGCCGTCGGCCACGTAAAGCCGGTAGCCCTCCGGCGTCCGGGCAATGTCGGATCCGATCACCACCCCGCCGGTATTGGTATTGACGAGGTGGCTGCCCCGCGTTTGCCAGAGGGCTCCGTCGGACTCGTCAGCCCCCACCCGGGCAGTGGAATTGATACTCGCAAGAATGACGTTGCCCAAGGCGTCGATGGTGAGGAACTTGGTTTTATTCAAAACCGTGGCGGGTGAAGCGCTCGTCAGATTCGCCAGCCGCAGGCCGGACTGGTTGGCCGCTCCGCTGACAAGATGAAGTCGGGCCTGGGGTGCATCCGTCCCGATGCCGACGTTGACCCCGGTAGTTCCGAGCACCAGAGCATTGCTGACCGAGACTTTGGCATTGGCGCCGATGGCGGTGGCATTGTTGAGGCTGGCGCTGTTCGGGCCGGTCACGTCGGCTTCCGAGCCGAGGAAGGTGTTGGTCTGGCCGGTTTTGTTGTTGTAACCGGACCGGTATCCGAGGAATGTATTGCGGTTTCCGGTATCATTTAAATACCCGGCATGATAACCTAAAAATGCGTTATTAGCCCCTTTGTTAGTCCATCCCGTCCCGGCACCGATAAAGGTATTGTACCCACCGGTCGCGCCGGCACCTGCCTGGGTGCCGATAAAGGTATTGTAGCTTTCAATGGTCATAGCACTTCCTGCGCCATACCCCATATATACATTATGGGTACCCGTCGTATTTTTATATCCGGCAGAGTGACCTACAAAGGAGTTTCGGTATCCACTTGTCGTGTTATAACCGGAGGCAAATCCAAAAAAGGAGTTATCGGAACTGGTGGATAGTAGAGATTTACCTGAAAAATATCCTACACAATTTGAAGACCTTCCTATAGAATGCAGGAATCGAATGGTGTCGACTTTGATAAACTCCTGCCCGTTGATCGAAATGGGAAGTGTCTGGGCAAAAACGGCCTGGCCAATCAGCCAGAAGCCGACAACTAATCGTTTGTTCATGTTCGATGGATTTTATACTGTGATCTATTGATCTATTTAGGAAAAACGAGACCCGCTTTATTTAGAGGAATTAGATACCCCGATGCGCAGGTGAGCAGACGGGTACTGCCGTTGGCTTTCAGCGTTACCGCATGCCGAAGCAGGACCGAGTCGGTCAGCGTCGGTATCCGGCCGCAGCTCCAGGTGGCGGGGTCGTGCCAGTCACCGGCTTTCAACGTAGTCAGGACGGTTCCCGGCGGGCAGGTTACTGGCAGAATAGTGACTGTAGCCGAACCATAAACCGTCCCACCGGTGCAGCCGTTGCGAAGGTTTGAAATGGAATAGGTTTTTGTTCCGGAGGGACTTACAGAAAACACAAAGGGCGTAGTGACCGTCGAGAAGCTTTGAACTACCGAAACACCGTCAGAAACCGTAAAACTCCAGGGACTGTTGCCGGTCAGGGCTACGCTCAGACTGGCCGATTGTCCGGCGGTGATGGTCCGGCTTCCCGATAAGGTTGCCGTCGGTGGGCTACACACCGTTACCGTGGCAGAGCCGGTTCCATTTGCACTGCCGCAGGTGTTGGCCACCCGGGATATACTGTAGGTGGTCGTGGTGGCCGGAGTGACGGGGATCGAATAAGGAGAGGTGGTGACGTTGCTGAATGTTCGCCCATCCGAGAGGGTCAGGCTCCAGGGGCCGGTTCCTGTCAGGGCCACATTCAGGCTCGCACTTTGACCAGCAATGATGGTCTGGCTTCCGCTCAGGATAGCGCCGGGAGCTGAACAGACGGATATCGTCGCTGCGCCCGAAGCGGTTCCAATCCCACAAGCATTGCTCACCCGCGTGATGGTATAGGTGGTGGTGCTGGTGGGACTGACCACTATCGAATGAGGGGAATTGGTCAGGCCAGAAAACACCTGCCCATCCGACAGGGTTAGGCTCCACGGACTTGTGCCCGTCAACGCCACACTCAGGGTAGTACTTTGCCCTGGGCTGATCGTCCGGCTCCCCGTCAGGGTGGCCGCAGCGGTGGTGCAGGGCGGCACTACCGTCAGCGTGGCCGAACCATTCCCCGCAGCGCTGCCGCAGGCATTGCCTACCCGGGCGACCGAATAGGTAGTCGTGCCGGCGGGGGTGACGCTGAGGGCGGCCGGTGAACTGGTCAGGTTCGTAAACACCTGTCCTGTCGACAAGGTCAGACTCCAGGGGCTATTTCCCGATAAGGCCGGTGTTAACACTGCACTCTGCCCCGCTAAGACGGTCTGGCTGCCGCTCAGCGTAGCTCCGGGAGCCACACAGGCCGGTAGAACCGTCACATTGGCCACCCCTGAACCGGTACCTTCCCCACAGGTGTTGGCCACCCGGGTAATGGTGTAGACCGTACTGCTGGTGGGCCTTATTCCCAACCGCCAGAGCGAGCTGGTAATATTACTGTAGTTCTGCCCGGTAGATAGCGTCACACTCCAGGGACCAGAACCAGTAAACGCAAAGTTCAAATAAGCGTATTGCCCCAAAGTAATGGTCTGGCTGCCCGTCAGTGTAGCGGTAGGCGTAGCACACGGGGGTGGTGCCACCGTCACCGTGGCCGAACCGGTTCCTGCCGCACTGCCGCAGGCATTGGCCACCCGACTGATGGTGTAGGTGGTCGTAGTAGCCGGAGTAACGGGGATGAAAAAGGGAGAGGTAGTGACGTTGCTGAAGCTGTGTCCGTCGGACAAGGTAAAACTCCAGGGGCCTGTGCCCGTCAAAGAAACGCCCAGACTCGCACTCTGCCCAGTCGTGACGGTCTGACTGCCTGATAGGCTGGCAGCGGGAGCAGTACAAACCGGAATTACCGTCACCGTGGCCGAACCATTGCCCGCAGCACTGCCGCAGGCGTTACTTACCGTTTCAACGGAGTAGGTTGTGGTTGTCGTCGGATTTAACCCGACATTGACGGTCGGATTGGTAAGATTGCGCACAAAAGATCCGTCTGAAAAAGTAACATTCCATGGATAACTTCCAGTAAGTGACAATTTTATCGAGGCAGTTTGCCCTGCAGTAATTGTCTGGTTGCCGGAAACGGTGACGGTCGGGGGCATACATTGGGATAATACGGTTACCGTTGCCGTCCCTGAAGTCGTTCCGGTAGCACAGGCATTGCTGACTTTCGTGATGGTATAAGAGGTGGTTATTGCCGGACTGACCGGAATTTCCAAAGAAGAAGGGGAAACATTGGTGAAGGACTGGCCGTCGGATAAGGTCAGATTCCAGGGTCCTCCAAAGAATAAAAAGGCGGTCAGGGTAGTACTCTGGCCAGCGGTGATAGTGGAGTTACCGGATAGGGAAGCACTCGGTTTGCCTTGAACGACGAATTGCGAACTTTCGGTTCCGATAATAGAAAGATCCTTTAAGGCAACTCGAACTTTATAATTTCCAGTGGGAAAATTAGAAGGCAAAACGCCTGAAACCGGGCTGGCCGGCCCACTGCCAACCGAACTTGAAACCAGTTGATTGGACGAATTTAATACCTGAACAACAAAAGGATTTGCCGGATCAAAAATGCCAGTCTTTTGAAAACTAACCTGAATACTATCTCCGGCGCAAAACTTCATTTTGTTCGGGGCTGCTGCGGAAATGGAGGAGGAAGTAAACTGTGAGACGATGTTGCTGTAGGCATTGATGGAATTAGATGCCTTGACCCGATAGAAATAGGTGGTATTTGCGGCCTCCAGATCGGTGAACCTTTTTTCAACAGGACCCACCCCACCTATCGTAATAAAATTGACGCCGTCTGTAGACCTTTCAATAAAATAACCTGTCTCACTTATATTTCCCTCCCAGGCTAAAGTCACTGTGGAGCCGTTTTTTGACCCGATTAAGTTTATTGGACCAATGGAGACGGGAGCGGCACAGTCATATTTCCAGTTCCAGAAGTCTCCTATAGGTGGCTTTTGAGCCCAAAGCTGTTGATCGTTATACTCCCGCTTAATTCTCTGAGTCTGCCCCTCCGTCAATGTTTTAATATAATTCTTACCAAAAGAATAACTCATAAGATTGAGGTTATCCGGTGCAAAGGGTTCTCCGTTATCATCTACTTTTGGATCGAGGCCAATACTTGCCCTCCCATTCGGATCAGCAGGTGTATCGCATAAGGAATCCCCGGCGGTTTCGCAATTGCGTCCGGTACCTCTGGTAACTAATTCACGTAAGGCCGGATTGGTATTATCGCTGTTTTCGAAGGTATGAAGCAAACCAAAATAGTGGCCTAACTCATGCGCCAGCGTATATTCTGCACCGATGCTGTTAGGAATATCGTTACTCATAAGGATCATGTTTTTCCTGTTATAAGAATTGAAGGCATACCCCCCTCTTACAAACCGACTTCCATCCGTACTGAATGTATTGAAGTAATAAACATTGATCGTATTCCTCTTACTAAAAGTGCTTAAGGAGTCAGCTTCCGTTTTTAAATCGAAATCATAATACTTATCGCTGTTTATATAGTGAGGTGTTGCATTACAGAAATAAAATTGAATTTGAGATTTGAGGAAGGCTTTATTGGTCAGCGCAAGCCCATGATTTATTTCTTTCAATGTTGCCCCTCCCGTACCATCGCTTTTTTGCACAATATGTACCTGAACTGGAATATAGGATATCCCATTAACCACCGAGGTGGAACTAGCGGAAGCGATTTTTGCTGCTTTTAACCTTATCCGTCTCATCAACTCCTTTTCACCTGCAGATGGCTCATAGGTTTCACACCGAAACTGCCCGAAGACAAACGAATTGACACACAGCAGCATCGCCACTGCGAATAGTCTTACAAATGGTCTCATCGATTTTGGAAGGATTCGGCGCAACGGGTGGCCCAGCCGTTTAACCTTTTGGATTGGTTTTCGAATGCGTAATACACCGGCCGACCCCGAATCATAGGTTGGGATTGGGAATAATTTATAACCCAGTGCCGACTACAGCACCTAATTATCTCACATAAAGAGACTTAGAGAAGTCAGTAGAATAACCGGGGCCTGCCTGAGGAGCTTTTCCATTTCTCTCCGGATGAAGACATTCGCTTTGACGATGTGGTCGTTGACGGTGCCGCGCGAGATGCCGAACCGCCGGGCCACCTCCTCGTAGGAACAGCCTTCCAGCTTGCAGAGCCGGAAGATGGTTTGCCGCCGGGACGGCAGGGCACCGATCACCCGGTCCAGCAGGGGCTCCAGCTCCCCGTAAAAATCGGAAACGGTCGGGTCGAGGCTTTCAAAATCGGAAAGCAGGTCGGACCGGTACCGTTCTTCCAAGGCCGCCCGACGCCGGTCGTTGAGCATCTGATTTTTACAAACCCGGTAGAGATAAGCCCGCAGGTTCTGGGTGGGGTCCAGCTGAAGGCGGCTTTCCCAGACCTTCAGAAACACATCGTGCAGCACATCTTCCGTGCCGGCCGCCGACCGTACGAACCGCAGCACAAACCGGTGCAGTTCCCCATAATAATCGTGGTACAGCCGCCGAAAGGCCCGTTCATCCCCGCAGGCAATCCCGTCGGCCAGTTCGCTTTCCTGCGAGAACTCTACTAAATTGTTACCATTTTCGGATAGATAGTTCATCATAGGCTTAACATATATTTGTATATACAAATCACCGCAATCTAAACGTTCTGTCTGAATAATCCGGAACGGCGTACTTTTTTTGAGCTTTATCCGCCGGCGAAAATTTTTCCGGCTGGTTCCGTAACCTTCCCGGATTCCGGGAGTTTTCACGTCCGAATTCGCTGAACCCAAACGCACACTCGCTTGAACGCTCTGACGGACAACGCATTGATGACTCAGGTAAGAGACGGGAATCTGGAAAAGATGGGCCTGCTCTTCGAGCGGTATCATCGGCCCCTGTTCGGTTTCCTGTACCACATGACCGGGCAGGCCGACGCCAGCGAGGACCTGGTCCAGAACGTCTTTTATCGGATGCTGAAATACCGGCACACGTTCACCGGCGAGGGCGAATTCCGGACCTGGATGTACCATCTGGCCCGCAACGTGCTGGCCGACCATGTTCGGAAGGCCAAACCGTCCGCCCGGCATTATGACCTGGCCGACTTCGTGGACCGCATCGGCGGGGGCGCGCCGGCCGACGAACGGATGCAGAAGGAACAGGAACTGGCTTCGCTGCACGACGCCCTGCGAAAGCTCAGCCCCGACCACCGCGAAATCCTGATTCTGAGCCGGTTTCAGGAGCTTAAATACGAGGAGATCGCCCGCATCCTGAACCTGACGGAAGGGGCCGTGAAGGTGCGGGTTCACCGGGCCATGAATGAATTGAAAACCTTATTTCTGAAGCGACAATGAATTGTGAACATAGCCGGAACCAACTGGTCGACCTGCTGGGAAATCAGCTTGCGGAGGCCGAACGAATCACCTTGGAAGTACACCTGGCGCAATGCCCGGACTGCCGGGAAGAACTGGCCGCCACCCGCCGGCTCTGGCAGGCGATGGGCCGGATGCCGGTGCCTGAGCCGACCGAAAAGATGCGGGTGCGGTTTTACGCCATGGTCGAAACCTACAAAGACGCCGAAGCGGCCAAACGCCGGCGCTCCCTGAAAAGCGTATTCCGCCGGATACGAAGGGCCCTAACGCCCCAACTGGCGCTCCGGCTGGCCTACAGCCTCCTCCTGGTCGGCGCCGGCCTCGCCGGTGGCTACTGGCTCAGCGCCCGCAATGCCCCGGCCGTGGCCTACGAGCGGCAGATCGACGCGCTCTCCACCCAGGTGCAGGAGATGCACCAGACGGTGCTGCTTTCGCTGCTCGAAAACCCTTCGGCCTCCGAGCGGCTCCGCGCCATCGGCTACACCCGCGAAATCGGGCAGGTTGACCGGAAGGTGACCGAAGCGTTGCTCAGCACCCTTAACAACGACCCAAACGTCAACGTGCGATTAGTAACGCTGGAAGCCCTCGCCCAACTGGCCGACGACCCCAAAGTTCGGGAAGGGCTGGTGCAGTCGATCACGCAGCAGGACTCCCCGCTGGTGCAGGCGGCCCTGGCGGACGTAATGGTTAAACTTCAGGAAAAACGGTCGGTCCGGCCCCTGAAGCAGCTGCTCCATCAGGAGAATGTAGACGATCTGGTCAAAACCAAGATCAAGGAGAGTATCAAAGCCCTGTCATAACAACAAATTGCCATGAAAACACCCCTCCTCCTCGGGACCCTGCTCCTGCTCGGCACCCAGACGTTTGCCCAGAGACTGGAAGACAAACGACACATCAGCAAGGAATTTTCCCTGTCCAAACCGGCCGGGTCCAGCACCCTGGCGATCTACAACATCAGCGGCTTCATCAAGGTCGAAGGGTATGCAGGCGATAAGGTCGTACTGGAAATCGACCAGACGCTGTCGGCGAAGGAGAGCAGTGTGCTGGAGCAGGGCAAACAGGAGTTCAAACTGGCCTTCGACCAGAACGCCGACAGCCTGATCGCCTACATCGCCGAGCCGTTCGATACGCGCCCCAAACGCAACTGGAACAACCGGAACGACCGGCATATCGACTACCACTTCGATCTGGATTTCACGGTGAAGGTGCCTTACGCGATGAACCTGCACGTCTCGACGGTCAACGGCGGGCAGGTGACCATCAAGGACGTCACGGGCAACCTCAACGCCCATAACGTCAACGGGGCCATCACGCTGACGAACGTAAAGGGCACTTCGGTCGTCCGGACCATCAACGGCAACGTCGAGGCCAATTATCTGTCCACCCCGCCGGAAAAATCCTCGTACTATACATTGAACGGCGACATCAAAATCAGCTACCCGGCCGACCTCTCGGCCGACCTCCAGTTCAAGAGCTTCCAGGGTGAGTTTTATACCGATTTTCCGAATGCGGAACTCCTGCCGGTCAAGGCCATCAAAACCGAGGAGCGCCGGGGTGACGGCACGGTCTACAAACTCAGCAAGGATACCTCCATCCGGATCGGCAACGGCGGACGGACACTCCGGTTCGAAACCTTCAACGGCAACGTCTACATCAAAAAACAGTCCTGATCAAACCACCTGCAACCGGCGGCTCCCGAAACAACCGGACCGCCGTCAACCTGAAGATTATGAAAACCAATGCATTGACTATCTCCGTATGCCTCCTGCTGGGTACCCTCTGGGCCGGCCCGCTGCTGGCCCAGAACGAGAATCAGAATGAAGTGAAGGAACAACTGGTCGTGCCGCTGACCGACCCGGGCAAAGCGGGCACGCTGGAAGTTCACCTCATCAACGGGTCGATTCACGTGATCGGCACCAACGCGAAGGAAGTGACCGTCGAAGCCGTTACCGACTCAGGGTCGGGCGGCCGGAAAGACGGCAGGGACGACGAACTCGCCGGCGGCATGAAACGGATCAACTCCCGGGGCGGCATCGAACTGACCGCCGTCGAACGCAACAACACCGTCAAGGTCGAGTCCAGCTTCATGAAACGGGCCGTCCGGCTGACTATCCGGGTGCCTCAGCGGTTTGCGCTCAAGGTCGGAACCGTCAACCAGGGCAACATTACGGTCGAGAACATCACCGGGGCCGTGGAAGTGTCGAACGTCAACGGAAAGATCACGCTCACGAACATCGCCGGGTCGGCGGTCGCCAACACGGTCAACGGTCAGCTGACGGCCACCTTCCGGGAGGTCAGCCCCAACACGCCGATGGCCTTCTCGACGCTTAACGGCAATGTGGACGTCACCTTCCCGGCCAACGTCAAATCCAGCCTGAAGATGAAGTCCGACCGGGGCGACATCTACAGCGACTTCGACATCGACGTCGACAAAACGGAGCCGAAAACCTCCCGCTCCAAAGAAGAAGGGATGTACCGGGTGGCCGTGGAAGACTGGGTCTACGGCAAGATCAACGGCGGAGGCCCCGAAGTGATGATGAAGAACATGCACGGCAACATCTACATCCGCAAGGCGAAGTAAAAGAACCAGGATAACTGTATGGATACCCGGCCGATTCCGGCTGGGTATTTTTTATATTTGCCGCATGGGATCTGAAACTTCCTGGACACCCTCTCCGGAGGAAAACCTTCCTGGCATCACCGACCAGAATCGCATCAATGAATTGGAAGCCCAGGGAATGGCAACCGCTGAACTATTTATTCTTCAGCTGGAATTTGAAACCGAAATCTCAACAGGGCTGATTCTGGAAATTCATAAAACCGCCTTTGGCAAACTATATGACTGGGCGGGCAAATGGCGTACCACAGAAGTCATTGTCGGACAATTTACTCCTCCTGCACCACATCTTGTTCTCCAACTCATGTATCAATTTGTGGATACCTTAAATTTCAAGTTATCCATTGCTGAAAACAGGCGGGATCACCTGGAGTGTCTCTTCTATTGCCACTATGAATTCATTAGAATACATCCTTTCAATAACGGAAATGGCCGAACCGGGAGAATGCTGATGAATTTGGTGGCTTTAAAGTTAGGCTATCAGTTTTTGAAATAATACCACCGGGAAGGCGACGCCAGAAAAATTTATATCGATGCCATGAAGGAGGCCGACCTGGGGAACGTTGCGCCTTTACTAAATTTAATCGACAATGAAATGGCCGCCTTTTGAGGTCTTCTCTTTCATTACTTCTGCCACAATCCTCTCCACTTTTGCCCTGGCAACCTCCTGATTCTCCAAAGCCATTGTAGAAAAAACAGTATCTGTCAACATCCTCGTCAGGTAGGCCCGCTCACGAAGGAGAGGATATTTTTCATAAAATTTCATATTCCTGCAAAAATAGAGGCAATAAGTTAATAACTAACCATTAACACCAGCCTTTTTATTTTGTTTAATCCGTATAACTCCCGGTCGATCAAAATGTTATAGTCTTTGAAACCTTCAACCGCATTGTATGAAACCTGTGGTATCTTACCTGAGCCGTGTCCTCGTAATAGCCATCCTTTCTTCGTGTCAGTCGGCTAAAAACAGCAGTCCCGCAGACGGCACCGGAGCGGCCGGAACGGCGGAAGGCATCACCGAAAAGTACTGGAAACTGACCGAACTGAGAGGAAAAGCCGTTCCGGTTTTTGAAGGGCCGGGCCGGGAGCCGCACTTCATCCTTAAAAACCAGGACAACCGGCTGTCGGGCAGCGGAGGCTGCAACCGGCTGATGGGCGGCTACGAATTGCAGCCCAACAACCGCATCCGGTTTACGAAGGTAGCCTCCACCCG
Source organism: Larkinella soli (assembly GCF_003703975.1). GTDB lineage: Bacteria > Bacteroidota > Bacteroidia > Cytophagales > Spirosomataceae > Larkinella > Larkinella soli. Next base: position 236,632 of record NZ_QTJY01000008.1, read on the forward strand.
CATGGCCTGCCCCGACATGACCGTCGAGCAGGAATTTATGCAGGTGCTGAACACCGCCGACAGCTACGTTCAGAAAGGCGATACGCTGATCCTGAACCGCGCCCGCATCGCCCCGCTGGCCCGCTTCGTGGCGGTTTATTTCTAAAGCCGCTCAGTCCATATGAAATACCGGCTCAAGGGCCGTCACCAGGGGCGAATGGTCCGGGTGGGTGTCCATCAGGTCGGCCATGTAGAAATCTGCGTTATTTTAGCCGAAAACGCCGATAGAACTCCTTCATGGTCAAAATGATTGTAGAACCAAAGCCCTGAAGTTCACAAACATCCGGGTCGCCTGAGATCAGATAATGAGCCCGGCAATCCTGAGAAAGTGCCAGAAGATAATCATCTTTCGGATCACGACAGACCTCCACTTTCGACCAGGGAACAAACCGGATTATTTTGATTTCCAGCCAGTTCAGAAATCGTTCAGCCTGATGGATACTCACATACCGACGCATTTTCGGCCGGTTGATGACCATCTGGTATTCACTGATCAATTCGGGCGACATAACCACCCGGAATCGTTCGTCGGTCAGAATTCGAAACAGGGTGCGACGGGAGCGTTCATTGATGGTAGCACTGATATACCAATTGACATCAATCACTACCAGATAGTTACGCCTGACCGGCACGACGTGCGGCTTTCACTTCCGAAATAATTTCCTGCATCGATATTTCTACGTTGGGCAGATCACGATTGAGTTGTTCGAACTCCGTTTCCCAATCCGTACGGTTCAATTCCCGTAAAACTGCCCTCCGGTCGTCGGAAGACAACTGACGAAACTGGCTGATGATTTTTTGCGCACCTGCTGTCATAGGATCACCATCATTTGATGTACAAAAGTAACGCATTTATCATTCTCCGACATGATCCGAGGGAGTAGAATGATCACGGGTTCTTCTACTCCATATGAAACACCGGCTCAAGGGCCGTCACCAGGGGCGAATGGTCCGGGTGGGTGTCCATCAGGTCGGCCATGTAAGCCCACCATTTTTGCATGACCGGCAGGCCGGGGAGCGCGTCGGCCGTATGGCCGTCGACCCGTTTCTGCACCGCGAACAGGGTGCCGCTCGCCCGGTCGAGGTAAATAGAGTAATCCCGGATGCCGGCTTCGGTCAGCGCGGCCGCCAGTTCGGGCCAGATCTCGTCGTGCCGGCGTTTGTACTCGGCTTCGACACCGGGCTTCAGCTTCATCGTAAAGGCGATTTCCTGCATGGTCTGAGTGTCTTCGATGGGTTGAACGTTACTGGCTAAGCCCCGAAACCGGCGTCAGCGTCACCGGCCCCAGCAGACCCGATTCGCGCGGCACCCACTTTTCGGCCGTGAAGTTGCCGTCCGGCCCCCGGTTCTCCCGAAGCCGGGCCGACATGTTGATGTTGTAGAAAATCCTCCAGGGCTGGTGGTTCCGGTCCATGTCGGCGATGCGGTTCGCCATGCCGTTGGAGACGCTGACGGTCAGGGTGTTGGTGGTTGTCAAAAAATTGCCGGGAATCTTCATCTGAAACGTCGGACCGATGAGCGTACCAAGGTCTTTGCCGTTCAGCCGGACGCGGGCGCTTTCGGCCACCCGCCCGAGGTCGAGCAGCCAGTCGGCGGCCGGGCCGTCGGGTTTCGGGAAGGCGATCGTGTAGTCGGCGGTACCGGCAAACTTTTTGACCGCATCTCCCGCCCACCCGGTCCAGGAACCCAGTTGGGCGGTGCTGACGGGTGACGGCAGTTCCGGCCCGCCCGACACGAACCGGACCTCCCAGGGGCCTTTGAGTTCAAGTGCCGGACCGGCGGCTTTCCGGTAGGCGTAGGCCGTGCCGTGCACCGCCGGTGCGCCAGCCGCCTGGTCGTAGGTTTCCAGAAGGCAGGTTTCGCCGGGTGCCAGTTGCAGGTAGACTTCCGTTCCTGCGCCGGTGGTCCGGACCTGGGCCATCCCGGCGGTTTCCGTCATCGGGTTATAAAGCGCCACGGCCTTTGTCGGGGTCTGGATCGGCACCCAGCCGTCCACCGGTTTCGATGCCTGGTTGGCGATAAAATACAGCTTGCCCCGGTCGTGGCTCCGTCGCATCATCTGAAGACCGCCGTCGACGAGCGTCTCGCGCTTCACCCCGGCCGTACGCAGCAGCGGGTCCACGTCCGGGCCGACCCAGACGGCCCCTTTCCCGACGGCGGCTTTCCGGACGCCGTTCCCGGCGTCGGTAAATTTCAGGGCATCGACCAGTTTTCTGAAAGCTGCCTGCCGGTTTTCAAGATCGGCCAGCCCCGGAACGCTCTCGGGCAGGGTTCCGGCAAACACCACCGTGGCCCCGGCTCCGGCCAGCTTCATCAGTTGCTGCATCGTCGGAAGTGGGATAAACCGGGCGTCGGGCACCAGCACGGTTCGGTAGCCGACCCCGCCGGTTTGCAGACTGCCGTTTACGGCTTTCACGTTCAGAAGCTGTTTGTCGGAAATGAAATCGAAGCCGTAGCCTTTTTCCCAGAGGGTTTCGGCCTGGCCCTCCACCGGCATCCCCTTGAAACCGTGTTCGATGCCGTCGTAATGCTGAAGCAGCACTTTACCGGGCCGGGTGAAGGAGTCGAAAATGGGCAGGTAGACCAGCACGTCGTTGTCGGGGCGGCCGGTTTGCAGGAACGACTGGCAGCGGGCCACATACTGGTTCAGCTTCCCGAAGTCCGTCCAGAACGTATTGTTCGGGTTGAAATGGACGGCGGCATAGAACAGCCAGCCCGGCCAGGCCGCCCCCTGCGGGGAGTAGTTGGTGCCGTGATAAAAGGTGTGATTGACCCCGCCGAGCAGAAAGCGGTCCATGTCCTTTTTGATGTCGGCCAGGGTGGAGAGGAAATGTTCGTTGTCCCAGGTCGCCGACTCCGAGGAAGCCAGCTTTTTGCCCGTAACATGAGCCGCCGAGGAAGCAAATTTGATCCGCAGGATTTCAGTACCCTCGATTTCGGGAATGTCCGTGACGGCGTAGAGGTCGAGGATGTTGGCTGGGGAGCCGTGGGCCTGGTTGCGGATGATCTTGCCCTTCGACTTCGCCCACTCGCTCCAGGTGCGGGTATAGTTTTCCAGCAGCAGTTCGGAGATGGTTTCGCGGTAGTCGCTCAGCACCCGCCGGTTTTGGTCGTCGGCGGCTTTGCCGAACAGAGCCGGAAGGTGGTTTTTCAGGTCGTACCCCTGCCGTTTTCGGAACTCGTCGAACAGGGCCGGGGTCCAGTTGCCCTCTCCCTGGGCATCGTCCACCTCATAGGAATCGTTGAAAAAGGCCCGCAGCGACTGGATATTCCGCCCTTTGAAGGCCTCATCGAAGCGTTTCAGATAGTTAAGGGCAGCGGTTCGGGAGAAGTGGTCGATCACGTCCCCCTCCCCACCCGGTCCGGCCCGCTCGACCATCTTGCCGTGCCAGCCCTGAAATACCGCGTAGAGGGTCCAGTTACCGGCGGGGGCGGTCCAGTCCAGCCGCCCGTTCGCGTCCACCTGCTTCGTCAGATCGACGGCCGGCCCCTGCTGCGGATAGGCCATCAGCGTCTGTAAAGGCAGCGGCTTTTCGAACCGGACCTGATCGAAGGCATGAAGCTGAAGGTCAGGGTTTTTCGTGATCGGTTCGACCAGCTTACTAAGGTCGATCTTCTCCCCGACCGTCCGGACGATGGGCTGCTGCACATACGTAACCGTTTCCGAAAGCCGTTCCCCGCCCTTCAGGCTAAAGGTCTTGTAGGCTACATACTTACAGGCATCCTCCGACCACACCCACGGCCCGCCGAACGGCCAGCCCGACGCCTGCGCCAGATCGACGCCCATGCCCAGCCGGCCGGCTTCCTTCAGGGTGTGGTCCAGCCGGTCCATCCAGGTCGGCGACAAAAACTCGATAAACTGATTCTCAGAACCTTTCACGCCGTAGATGGGCGTAATCTCCACCCCGCCCAGACCCGCCTTCCGGTATTGTTCCAGCAGACTCGTCAGGTCTTTGGGGTCGACGGCGCTGCCCATCCACCACCAGCGCGTCCACGGCCGGGCCTGTTGGGTAATTTCCGGCCAGCGGGGCTGCGCATCGGCCATTCCGGTGACCATCAGGGTTACTAAAAGACCCGAAATCAGAATCCGTTTCATAAAGCGGTAAGAATTAGTCGAATAGCGACGATGCGCCTGGCTCACCACGACAGCGTGAACAGCGAGATGCCCTGCCGCGGAAGGTTGGTTTTGAGCCGGACGGCGCCGTCGGCCACCCGAACCCGCTCCGGCTTTCCGATCATCGCCAGCTGCCCGGCCTTTTCCAGCTGGGTGATCTGCTCCGGCGTCGGGTTCTGCGGAGAACCCATTTTCAGCCAGAGCGTATAGGAATTGCTGTGTTCCTGATCGATGCGGTAATGGCGTACGTGAACGGTTTTGGCCGACAGGCCCCGGATGGTCAGGTCGACGGGCGAAGCCGGGGCGGGCCGGTTGTCGTCGTGGTAGTTCCAGACCATGACGGCAGCCGCATTCGACGCGGTATCGCGGGTGGCCAGGGCGTTGACGTCCGGCTCGGCCCGACGCACGCTCGAATCACGGACGGTCAGGGCGTCGTAGGCGGTATTTCCGCTCACGGCCACCCGCTTCCCCCGCATCATGCCGTACATCCGGAAGACGTTCAGGACCGGTTTGTCGACGCCGTTGGTCGCCAGGTCGCGGAAGCCGTAAAACCAGGGCTGGTTTTCAAATTCGAACGACCACGACACCGCCCCTTTGAGGTTCACCCGGTGATAATCGGCCAGTTCGTATTTCCGGGCGAAGGCCGCAGCCGTATAGCTTGAATATAGCGTGCCGTTGCGGTAGGCGTTCTCCGGGTTGGTTTTCATGCCGCAGGCCGCGCAGCCCTCCGGGTCCGACTCCCCGATGATGATCGGCAGCCGGGCGAACTCCGGGTAGGAGGCCACGATCTGAAAGCCGTTCGAAATGTCCCGCAGCTGGGTGCCGAGGTTCATCCGGACGTGCCCGTCCACGAGCCGGGGCGCCCCTTTGGCGTGGAAAGCGATGAAGTCGAGCGGGGAGCCGATCTTCCCGGTGACGTAGTTTTTGCCACTGCGGCAATGCTCCAGAAAGGCCTTCAGAAATGCCTGGGAGCTTTTTCCGGTCGGCCCGGTCACGTGCGGACCTCCCACCTTCGCGGTCGGCAGGGCCCGGCGGACGGCGTCCATCGAGTAGTCGTACAGTTTCTGATATTCTTCGGGCGTGCCGCCCCAGTAGCCGCTGTTGGGCTCGTTCCAGAGTTCCCAGTACCAGCTTTCCACCTCCGCTTTTCCGTAGCGGTCGATGGAATGTCTGACCCACTGGTAAATCAGCTCGGCCCACTTTTCGTAGTCTTTGGGGGGATACCGCCAGCCGCCGAAAATTCCTTCGTACGACTGCCCCGGCTGCCAGCTGTGGCGGTAGGGCTGCGGTTTAATGGAGAGGGCTTCGGGCATGAACCCGAGTTGCGCCAGCGGTTTCATTTTCCGTTCGATGTAGGTATCGAAAATACGGTCGATGATCGTCCAGTCGTAGACGGGCCGCCCCTGGGCATCTTCGGTGTAGACGTTGGTCGAGCCCCACTTCAGGGCGGCCGTTCCGTCGCCGGACGACAGCAGGCTGTGGGTGCGGACAAACACCGGAACCGGGCTGAGCGCGGCCAGTTCGGACAGCAGTTTTTTACCGTCCTTCATGTAGGTATAATTCGGCTCATCGTAGCCGAACCAGGCCCAGATCGGCTCCATCGGGCCTTTTTCCTTCGTTAAATCTACCTGAAGCGATACCGTCGGCGCGACGGTATTCTGGACCGCCTGCGCCCGGCCTTCCGGCCGAATGCACAGAAAGAGCAGTAGACAGAAAAATTGAAACCGCTTCATGGCTCAGGCCACCGGGGAGACTTTGGCCGGGCCCGCCTGCTCCGACAGATCGACCATCCGGTGTTTCGGCACCAGCAGGTGCATCAGACCCCAGGCCAGCAGATAGGCCACCCCGCAGATGATGAACATGATGTAATACCCGGTTTCGATATGTCCGAGGCCCTTGTAGTGATCGAACAGTTTGCCGGCCAGCGACGAGATGATGATCCCGCCGAAACCGCCGGCCATCCCGCCGATCCCGGTCACGGAGGCCACGGCCTTCTTGGGAAACATATCGGAGACCGTCGTGAAGATGTTGGCGCTCCAGGCCTGATGGGCCGAAGCCGCAAACCCGATGCTCAGCACGGCCAGCCAGAGGCCCATGCTCCCCAGATACTGGGCGAACACGACCGGCACGGCACAGATGGCGTAGAGCAGCATGGAGGTCTTCCGGGCCTTGAAAACCGGCATTCCCTTTTTGATGAAATTCAGCGGCAGCCAGCCCCCGAAAATACTGCCCACGCTGGCGATGGTGTAGACGATGGCGACGGGCAGGGCGGCATCCGTTCCGGTGATACCGTACTGGGCCTTCAGGAAGGCGGGCAGCCAGAAGAGGTAAAACCACCAGATGGGGTCGGTCAGCATTTTGCCCAGCACGAAGGCCCAGGTCTGGCGGTAGGTCAGCAGCCGGGTCCAGGAAACTTTCTCGTGCCCGCTCTGCTCTTCGATCAGCTGCTCGTCGCGGTCACTGCGGATGTAGGCCAGCTCCTCGGCGGAAACGCGTTTGTTGGTCTGGGGCGATTCGTAGATGGTGAGCCAGAGAACGAGCCAGATGACGCCGGTGGCCCCGGTCAGAATGAAGGCCCACTGCCAGCCCATGTATTCGGCGATGTAGGGCACCGACAGGGGAGCGAGGATGGCGCCCACGTTGGTGCCTGAATTGAAAATACCGGTTGCCAGGGCGCGTTCCTTTTTCGGGAACCACTCGGCGGTGGTTTTGATGGCGGCCGGGAAGTTGCCGGCTTCGCTCAGGCCGAGGGCGGCCCGGGCCACGCCGAACCCGAAGGTGGTTTTAGCCAGGGCGGTGAGAATCCCGACGATGCTCCAGGCCGTCAGGGAGAGGGCGTAACCCATTTTCGACCCCAGCTTATCGACCAGCCGGCCCGCGCCCAGCATCCCGAGGGCATACGCACTCTGAAAGACCACGACCAGATTGGAATAGTCGGTTTCGGTCCAGTTGAACTCTTTTTCCAGGTCTCCCTTCAGCAGGCTGATGACCACGCGGTCGAGGTAGTTGACGGTGGTTGCAAAAAACACCAGACTGCAGATCGTCCAGCGGTAGTTACCGATTGACTTATTCATAATACAGGGCGAGTCATTTCATCAATAGAAAGCAGGCCCCATTCAATATCTACCTTTCGATTACGGTATTATACGAAGCGGGGGAAAGATACCGGCGGAGGGACAGTTCCTTCATTTTGGTTTCGAGCATGATGTCCACCTCCCGGCCGTAGGTCCTGACGCGGCCGTAGACCCAGTCGGAATGGGCTTCCTTCCGGGCGGAGGGATCCTCGTTTTCGCGCCGGGAGTCGGAGTAGTGAAACACGGGCCGCAGGTCCCAGGTGGAAAAGGCCATTTCGAAGGCTTCCCGCTCGGTCTGAAAGCCGGGGTACAGCGAATGGTGAAAATAATCGAAAACCAGCGGGATGCCGGTCATTTCGTGCAGCGGGAAGAGTTCGGCGATGGTATACAGGCCCGACTTGTCGTCGTTCTCCACGGTCAGGCGCTTCCGGAGGTTTTCCGACAGTAGCGGGAAATTGCGGGCAAAGCGCCGGAGCGTCTCGTTCTTATCCCCATACGCCCCGCCCACGTGGATGTTGATCTTGTTCCAGTGAGAGGGCGTCAGGCCCATCAGGTCGAACAGGCCGGAGTGCTGTTCCAGGTCGATGATGGTATTGGTGAGGGTGGCGCCTTCTCCGGCCATTTTATTGAACGGTCCCGGATGCACGGTCAGCCGGATCGGCTTTTTCCCGATCTCCTCCAGCAGCGAACGAATCTCGAAAAAGTCGGGCAGCGACTCGAAGCGATATTCCGACCACCAGGGAAATACCTCCGACGAGATGCGGAACAGCCGCACTCCGTTTTCGAGGTTCCAGTCGACAACCTGAAGCAGATCCCGGACGTTCTGAAGGGCCAGCTGCGAGGCATACTGGATGCCTTTTTCCTGGAAGGTGCGTTTGATCATGCCGCGGTTCGTGGTGATCCCTACCTCATGGAGGGTCAGGTTGATGCAGGCATACCCCAGGTTGACGGTCGGCTCGGTCGGATTGAATTCACTCATCGGTTGGATTAACCGGAAAGCAGTGGAAAAGTTATGTGGCGTCCCGGCGGATAACTTCTCCCGGTGGTTTTATAACCTATTCCAAACAGGTCGGTTTAACAGTCGGTTGCCGGTATTCTCTGTCTCCGGGCCCCATTAACTGACTATATCAATATGAAAGCTGATCCGGGACGTTTTTCGTCGGAGGCTCACCCGACGGAAGAGGTGTCACAATGGGTGCCGGGCATCCGCGAGGCCCTCGCCGGAGACCGGGAAGAAGTCCCGATGGCCCTGGCCTTCGGGCGACTTGAAGCCTGCGCCGACAGCCATTCGCTCTGGCTGATCTTCCGGTTCCCGAAAGGGGCCGGCATTGCCCTCCGGACGAGTTACGACCCGCTGGCCTCGGGCCGGTACAGCCTCCACCGGAAGAACGACCGGCAATTCGAATTTCAGACCGAAGGGTCGCTCGGGACCGTCCGGGTGCTGATCGAATGTCTGGACACCGACGGTCTGGTGCTGCATTATACCACCCGGCTCACTCCGGCCCACGGTTTCCGGCCCGGCGCTTTCCCCCGCGACCTCTGTGTGCTCGATAAAAAAGGCGACCCGATGGGAACGGAAGGAACCGTGTTCGTCACCCAGAACGGACCGACCGCCGGTCTGGCCTACTTCACGATCACCCGCCCGGAAGCCGGGACGGTCCTCTATTTCCAGAATCTGACGGCGCTGAACCCCTATTGCCAGACCACCGGAACCGAACCTTCGGGGGTAGTATCGGCCGACTGGCCTGAACTGGGGCTGGCCCTGCCGGAAGCCCATAAACCGCTCCGGGCCGGAACCGAGGTGGTGCTGTCCGACGCCTATATCGCCCTCACGGAGCAAATACCGTCCGGTGACGGAGAAGTGGCCGACCGCTTTCTGGAAGCCCTGGCCTCCCTGTATCCCTTTCTTCCGAAGCCCGAAACCGGTTATCTCGACTGGCCGCTGGCCGCCGACCAGACCCTGCGCTCCCTGACCCGCTCGAAAGCCTGCGCCCGCACGATCAAGGGTCATTTCTACCTGAATGCCTACGTCGGATCGTCGGAGAAACCGCCCGAAAGCATGGTACAGTTCGCCATCCTGGTTCCGCTGCTGGAATACGAAAACTGGAAAGGCGGAAAAACGAAGATTTCAGACCGGCTCGGGAAGAACGTCATCACCTTTTATAATGAAGACCTCGGCGTCATCGTACGCTGGCTGCCGGGCGAGCCGTTCCGGACCTCCCAGCCGAGCGAGGAAGAGGACCGCCGGAAAATCGATTCATGGTATCTGTTCCACATCCTGCTCAATCTCGGGCGGCTGGCGGAACTGGGGCATCAGGACGCCGGGAAGATGTTCCTGAAATCGCTGGATTTCGCCATCAAAACCGCCCACCATTTCGATTATGAATGGCCGGTCTTTTACGACGCCCGGACGCTGAAGGTGTACAAGGCCGAAACCGAACCCGGTAAAGGCGGGGAACAGGACGTTCCGGGTCTGTATGCCCACGTCATGCTCCAGGCCTACACCATGACGAAGGAACCCCGGTATCTGGAGGAAGCCGAAACTTCGGCCCGGCGGCTGAAGGGCAAGGGGTTTCAACTGCTTTACCAGACCAACAACACGATCATGAGCGCCGTGGCGCTGGCCCGGCTCTGGCAGGTCACCGGCAACCGGCAGTATTACGATCTGAGCCGGGTCTGCGTCGCCAACGTGGTCGCCCGGATGTGGATCTGGGACTGCGACTACGGCAACGCCCGGTATTACAATACGTTCATGGGAGTGGCTCCGCTCCAGAACGCCGAATACATTGCCGCCTACGAGGAAGCCGAATCGTTTGCAACGGTCAAAACCTACCTGAATCTAACGGTCGGCGACCCGTCTCCGGCGATTCACCTGCTGCTGTCGGAATACAATAAATACCTGCTGCATCGCGGGCGGTTTTATTTCCCGTCGGAGCTGCCTGAGAAAGTCATCTCGACCGAACCGCGGGAGGGCCACATCCGACGGGACCTGACCGTTCCGCTGGAAGACATCTACACCGGCTGGAAACCGGCCGGGCAGGTCGGGCAGGAGGTGTACGGCAGCGCGAACGCCCTCGTGCTCTGCACCCACGCCTATTTCCGACACAAAAAGGTGCCGATCATGGTTTTCTCGGAGTACCCGTATCTCAATGCCGATTTTATGGCCGTCGGCCCGAACAAAGGCGAGATCACCCTGCGTCTGGCGGGGTCGCCCGGACTGAACTGCCGGCTGCGGGTGCTGCCCCGGGACGGAAGCCTGCCGGTGGTGCGGGTAACCCAGCTCCTCGAGAGCGGAGAGGAAACCCTGCCGATCCGGAAGCGGGCGGGCGAGTTCATCGAACTGACGGTGCCGGGCGGATGTCGCCTGCGCATCAACTGGGAGATTCCCAACCGGAGAAAAAAGTGATTCAACAACCAATTCGAATACGTTATGGAAAACAGAAATGCGCATACCGCCGTCGAACCGCTGGAAGGGAAACGGGTTCTGATTACGGGTGGAACCACCGGCATCGGCCGGGCCACGGCGATCCTGCTGGCCTCCTACGGAGCCAGCATTTTCACCTTCGGACGCGACGCGCAGGCGCTGGAGGAGGCCCTGGCCGACATCCGGAAGGCCAACCCCACCATCATCGCCGAAGGCATCACGGCCGACGTCTCGCGGCCCGAGGACATCAAACGCATCTTCGACCGGTCGTTCGAGGTGCTGGGCGGGCTCGACATTCTGGTCAACAACGCGGCCCTCGGCGGGGGCAGCATCAGCGAAGAGTCGGAGGAAAGCTGGCGCAATATCGTCGAAATCAACCTGTTGGGTTATATGGCCTGCGCGAAGGAGGCCGTCGGCCGCATGGTGCAGCAGGGCCGCGGCCACATCGTGATGGTCGGGTCGATGAGCGCCGAGACGAAGGAAGCCGGCAGTTCGGTGTATGTCGCCACCAAATCAGGCATTCAGGGATTTGCGGAAGCGCTGCGGAAAGAGGTCAACGGACAGGGCATCAAGGTCAGCCTGATCGAGCCCGGCAAGACCGGCAGCGACATGCAGCTCGAAAAGGCCGACACGGACGAGCAGCAACGTCAGATTGAGGCCCTGGAAATGCTGCGGGCGGAAGACATCGCCGTCTGCGTCCACTATATTCTCACCCAACCCCTCCGCTGCGATGTCGTGGAGGTTAAGATCCGTCCTCACCTTCAGGCCATCTGACCACCGGTTTACCCATGGAATTCGAAACCGATCTGCTTGTCCTTCGTCCGGACGATATCGATCTTCGTTTTTCTCCCCTCCGGGGGTCCGTGCAGGCGGAAACCTACATTCTGGGGGCTTTCAATCCCGGCATGACCCGGCTGCCGAACGGCAATCTGCTGCTGATGGTCCGGGTGGCGGAAGCGCTTCGTCAGCCCATCGTCGGCACGGAGATTCACGCGGTCCGCTGGGACCCGGAGGCCGGGTACGTCCTCGACGCCTATCTGCTCGATCAGGTCAACGCGGCCGACCCGCGCAAGTTCCAGCTCCTGACGCACCATTACAAGACGATGGCGCTTACCTCGCTCTCCTGGATTCTGCCTGTCGAGCTGACTGCCGACGGCACGGAAGTGGTTCAGATTCATTACGATAAAATCATCGCTCCGCAGAAATCCTATCAGGAATACGGCGTGGAGGACGCCCGCGTCTCGAAGATCGGCGACACCTGGTACATGACGACCTGCTCGGTGAGTTCGGAGCGCCATTCCACCACGCTCTACACCTCCGACGACGGGCTGAACTATACGCTTCAGGGCATCATCCTGGACCACCAGAACAAGGATATGCTGCTGTTCGAGGGGAAGGTGGACGGGCGGTTCTACGCGCTCACGCGCCCGCTCGGCGACCTGTATTTCACCTATCCGCCCGGTAGCCCGTTCCACGCGGGGCCGTCGATCAACCTGGCGCGTTCGCCGGACGGCCTGCACTGGAAGCCGCTCGACGAGCCGTTCATCCGCGCCCGGAAAGGCTCCACCTCGACCATGAAAATCGGCGGAGGCACCCAGCCCATCCTGACGGACGACGGCTGGCTGATGCTGTATCACGGGGTGGAACTGAAAGGGCTGGTGGGGATCTACCGCACGTTCTGGGCGCTGCTGGATCGCGACGACCCGGTCCGCATCCTGCGGCTGGAAGACCGGACGCCGATTCTGGAAGCCCGCCCGGCACTGACCCAACCCATCGAAGACCAGATGTACCTGAGCGACGTGGTATTCTCGACGGGCATCGTCGACGCCGGCGACCATTACATCGTGGCCTCGGGCGAAGCGGACCTCGCCTGTCGGATCACCCACATCCCCAAAACCGCCTTCCGGTGACCGGACCACCCCCCGGCCCCCTCCTAAAACAGGAGGGGGAGGGCGCTGCTACTTTTCCTTCCTGCGAAGCCACCCCCTCCTTACCAAGGAGGGGGCCGGGGGTGGTTTAATTCAGACCGTCGCCGACGGCAGAATCAGGCCGGCGGATTTGCGGAACCAGTCGATTTCGGCGTGGTAGTCGCGGACGGCTTTCCGGCGGTCGTCGTCGGACCAGTTCAACTCGGCGGCCATCAGGTCGGCGACGGTTTCGGCAATCCGGTCGGAGGTGCGCCAGTCGGTCAGTTCGAGGCCGAACCGGCGGGCCAGCACGTCCTTCAGGGTCTGCGCCATCTCGGCCCGCACCACGAACACCACCTCCGCCGGGGTGTGGGGCAGCCCCTCCCACAGCGGCTCCCGCCACTCGGGCCGCTCGACCATCAGACGGGCGATTTCGAGGCTTTCGGTGCCGTACTGCCGGTTCAGGTGCTGGGCCACCAGTTCAGGCACTTCGTACTTCTGACACAGCACCTTCCAGAAATCCTCGGCGTAGCCATCGGCGCCGACGAGTCTGATGGTGTCGGTCACGCAGGGCGTGCGTTCCCGGCCGAGAAGTTCGTAGCTTTTATCGATGGTATCCATCGCCATCAGCCGGTAGGTCGTCCACTTGCCGCCCAGGATGCTGACCAGCCCGGAGGTGGGATCGACCTCCACCTCGTGGTCACGGACCAGCTCTTTGGAGTTGGCGTTCGGGTCGGCCTGGAGCAGCGGGCGCAGGCCGGCAAATCCGGCGATGACCTGGTCGGCGCTGAGGGGTATTTCGAAATACCGGTTTACGTATTCGATCAGATAATCGACCTCGGCCCGTTCCACCACCGGCTCCTGGTCGGTCAGTTCGGTTTCGGTTTCGGTCGTTCCGATCATCAGCTTTCCGTTGTAGGGAATGATGAACACCACCCGGCCGTCGTCGGTTTTCGGTACCAGAATGGCGGTATCCGAGCGCATGAGATCACCGGGAACGATGATATGGACGCCCTTGCTGACCCGCATCCGACGGCCCATGCCGGGGTTGGCGAGCAGCCGGATGCGGTCTGCGAACGGCCCGGTGGCGTTGATGAACAGCCGCGACCGGACCCGCAGCAGCCGGCCCGTCAGGACGTCGCGCACGTGCAGCACCGCCAGCCGCCCTTCGGCATCCTTTTCGAAATCCCGGGCTTCGGCGTGGTTGAGCGCCACCGCCCCGTAGCGCATGGCGGTTTTCACCAGCGACATGTTGTAGCGGGCGTCGTTGAGCTGGCCGTCGTAGTAGAGAACCGCACTGTGAATTTTATGGATCAGAGACGGGTTGCGCTTCAGGGCCTGTTCCTTGTTGAGCCATTCACTGCGGCCGAGGCTGAGGTCGCCCGAGAGGGCGTCGTACATTTTGAGGCCGGCCGTGTAGTAGATGCCTTCCATCCAGCTCATGCAGGGGGTCAGCAGGGCGAGCGGATGGGCCAGGTGGGGCGCGTTGCGGATGAGGGTCAGACGCTCGTGCAGGGCCTTTTTCACCATGTGGTACTGGTTCAGATCCGCCTTCTTGACGGCCTGTTCCAGATACCGGACCCCCCCGTGAATCAGCTTGGTCGATTTGCTGGAGGTTTCGGAAGCGAAGTCGTGTTTTTCGATCAGGATGGCTTTCAGGCCCCGGCTCTGGGCGTCGAGCAGACAGCCGGCTCCGGTAGCTCCACCGCCGATGATACAGATATCGAATTCCTCGCTGTCGGCTCTCTCAAGTTGCTGGGCGCGCTGCATGGATGGGATCGGGTTCGGTTGAAACACAAAGTTCAGCAAAGAGAAGCACAGTTGATCCATGAACCTTCGGATAAACTTTTGCCCTCCTTGCTGAAAACCCCATTCCGGCTGTCTGTCAATGCCTTTTCCGCCTTACCGGCTGATCTGATCGAAGGTCAGCGAAACGTAATACAGCCCGCCGATCTGCGCCAGCCCATAGCCCTGGGAATAATACTGATTCAGGATATTCGACCCGCCCACCTTCACGATGGATTTGAGCGACGGCAGCTTGTACGACACCTGGGCGTCGAGGCTCGTCCAGGACGGCAGCCAGGCGTCGCCCGCCGTGGTGCCCTGCTCGACCCACATCCGGTCCGTCCAGCGGTAAGTAACCGCAAATCCGAGTTTCGGCGTCAGGCGCGGGTTGGCGAGGGTGAGGTTGTAGCGGTTTTCGGGCGAGATAAAGAAGTTCCGCCCGAGCTGCGACACCTCCGGGTTGCTCATCCGGCGCTTGACGACCTCCGCCCCGGCCCGGTCCTTCACCACGTTGCCCTGGGCATCCCGCAACGTGATCAGACCCACCTGACGGGCATAGTTGGCCGCGACGGTAAAGCCCTTTCCGATGGCGTAGTCGGCCCCGAGGCCCCAGCCGTTGACGAAGATTTCGTTGTAATTATTGAAATTGACCTGGAGCGAGCGGAAGGCGTTCGTGCTGAAGTCGGCGATCTGGCCGTTGTTGGGCTGGTAAAAGTTCTGGGCCGCGATGAAGTCGGAGTAGGTGCTCCGATACAGAAAGGCGTCGATGTACAGCTTGTTGAACAGCAGCGTCTTATACCCCACTTCCCAGGTTTTGATCTTTTCCGTCGTGAACCGGGTCGGGTCGTAGGCGCGGCTGCGGAGCTGGGCTTCGGTCAGGCGGCCGGCCACAAAATCACGGACGTCGTTTTCGAGGTAAGCCGGGTTGCTGAACAGCCCGGCGGTTTCGGCGGCCACCCGCGCTCCGCCCACTTCCCCGCCCCGGCCAGCCGGCGGCACGGCAAAGAGTTGTCCCGGCGAGGGGTTACGGAAGGCGCTCTGCCACGAGCCCCGGAAGTTATGCGCCCCGAGGCTCAGCACCGCCGACGCCCGGGGCGTAAAACCGCCCTCGAAATACTCGTTTTTGTCGTAACGCACCGCTACCGTCGGCTTCAGGCTCACCCGCGACCCGATGCGGAACTCCTTCGAAGCCTGGGCGTAGGCGCCATACTCGTCGATGGTGTATTCCGAACCGTCGGCCCGCAGCGGAACGGCCGTCCCGGCGGTGTTGATCACGTATTTGCGCAGGCTCGCGCCCACCACCAGCTCGACGATGTCGAACAGGCTCCGGAAATTATACATGCCCTCGTAATGCCGGAGTTCGGAATTGTCGCGCGCCCGGGTGCCCCGGATGTTGATCAGGCCCGGCACGTTCTGGTTCGTGAGCGTGTTCGTCACGGCATCCTTCACCTGATCGAAACCGGCCGAGCCCGGCAGAAAGCGGCCCTGGTCGGCGGCCGTCCGGGCCTGGCCGATGTTGCCGCCGTTGGCCGCGAAGGCCGTCGCGAAGTCTTCGGCCCACTGGTTCAGCGGTTTCCAGGCGTTGTTGATGATGGCGGCCGTCTGCCCGATATTATAGCCTTCGGCTTTCTGGCGGGTGGTGTAGGCCCGCAGGAAGAAGT
The DNA here is from genome assembly GCF_003703975.1 of Larkinella soli. Lineage (GTDB taxonomy): Bacteria > Bacteroidota > Bacteroidia > Cytophagales > Spirosomataceae > Larkinella > Larkinella soli. The sequence goes on from NZ_QTJY01000008.1 coordinate 252,637, forward strand.
CTTTCCCCCGCACCTCGGCCTTGACCTGATGGCGCTGGTAATCAGGGAAATATTCGCGGAAACCGGCCGTGCGGATAAAGTTGCCGTTGCCGTAATACCAGCCCACGGAAGCCTCGATGTCGCGGGTGATGCGGTAATGCAGCGACACGTTCGCCCGGTTGTTGAACACCTTGCCTTCGTTGCCGACCAGGTCGAGTTCGGTGTAGCCGGTGCGCGTTACCAGTTTGCCGGCCAGGGCCGGAACGCGGTAATCGGCCGGAAACCGGAAGGCGCCCCCGGCGTTGATGTCGTCGCCGTAGATGTTCAGCCCGTCATATTCGAAGTTGGTGTTCGGGTCATTGTTGGGTACGTAGCCGATGCCGGTCGCGATGCCGCCCCGGTCGGCATCGACGGCGAAGAAGTTGGAGCGGGCGCGGGTCAGGCGGTCGCTGTAGTCGTCGGCGATGAAGTCGGTGCCGGCCAGCCGCTGGAAGCTTACCTTAAAGGCGAACCGCTGCCCGATCTGCCGGGCATACCGCGCCGAAAAGTCCAGATACGGTTTCGGGCCGAAGCCGTCCTTCCCGACGTTGTTCACCCCGACCTTGACCTGGGCGCTCAGGCCCAGGTAGTCGAAAGGGCTTTTGGTACGGGTCAGCATGAGGCCCTGGAGGGCGTCGGGGCCGTAGAGCGCCGAGGAAGCGCCCGGGATGAGTTCGATGCTTTCGATGTCGAGGTCCGGCACGCCGGCTACGTTGCCGAAACCGAAGCCCAGCCCCGGCGACCGGTTGTCCATGCCGTCGGTGAGCTGCACGAACCGGTTGTTGTTATTGGCGCCGAACCCGCGGAGGTTCACCGATTTGAACGTCAGGCTCTGCGTCAGCAGATCGACGCCCTTGATGTTCTGGAGCGCGTCGAAGGGCGTGGCCGCGGGCGACTGCTGAAACTGCCGGGGGCCGAGCTTCTCGACCGTCACGGCGGCTTTCGTGATACTTTCCTCAACCCGGCTGGCCGACACCACGATCTCGTCCGCCAGCAGCGCCGACTCCTCCAGCGCCACGTTCAGTTCGGTAGCCGACGCGACGGCCTTCTCCTGGGCCTTGTATCCCACATAGCTGAATACCAGGGTGATGGGCTCGGTGGTCGGCAGCGTCAGCCGATAGGAGCCGTCGGCGTCCGAGATCGTCCCGACGGTTCGGCCCTTGATGACGATGCTGACGCCCGGCAGGCCCTTTCCGGAACTGGCATCGGTTACTTTGCCGGATACCAGGGACTGGGCCAGACCGGGTACGGCCGACAGGATCAGAAAGATCAGCCCCGTCCAGTTCGTAAGGATTGACTTCATAGGCATACGTATTTACATTTACATCATACTAAGTCTACCAACAAAGTAAACTTTTTCTGCAAAGATGAACAACAAACGAATACCTTGCCACGGGCATTTGAAAAAATATAGGGCGGAGAGGTTTCCGGACCGGGCTGCGGGGGTTTGATGGTTATTCCCGTACCTTTGGGTAGAAATACCCTGTAACGTATTGCGCCTGATTGATGGAAGATTTCCGACTGAAAGTATTTCACAGTGTAGCCCGTAACCGCAGCTTTACGAAAGCCTCCTCCGAACTGTTCATTACCCAGCCCGCCGTCACCAAACACATCCGGGCGCTCGAAGACTCGCTGGGGCTGCGGCTGTTCGACCGGCGGGGCAACACCATCGTGCTGACCGAACCCGGCGAGGTGCTGTACCGGTATGCCAACCAGATTTTCGCCCTGTATCAGGAAGCGCAGACGGAGCTGAACGCCTTCAAGAACCAGCTGACCGGCTCGCTGCGGCTCGGAGCCAGCACCACCATTGCCCAGTACCTGATTCCGGCCCTGCTGGCGTCGTATTACGAGCGCTACCCGCACATCCACCTCAGCCTGATGAACGAGAACACCGAAATGATCGAGAAGGCGGTGCTGGCGAAGGAAATCGATCTGGGGATCGTGGAAGGGCAGAAACACCACGCGGGTCTGAAATACCATGATTTTCTGAAGGACGAACTGGTCGCGGTGGCGCATACCGGCAGCCGGTACAGCCGCCTTCAGGAAATCACCCTGCCCGAACTCGCCACGGTCCCGCTCGTCCTGCGCGAACGGGGCTCGGGTACGCTGGAGGTGATCGAGGAGGCCCTGCACCGGCGGGGCATCCGGCTGTCCTCCCTCCAGATCGTCATGCACCTCGGCAGTTCGGAGAGCATCAAATCCTTTCTGGAACACGCCAACTGCCTGGGCATCCTGTCGACCCGCGCCATCGAGAAGGAGGTGCAGAGCAATACGCTCAAAGTCATTCCGATCCGGGATTTCAGCCTGTCCCGTACGTTCAGTTTCGTCCATTTGCAGGGGCAGCCCGAGGGATTGGCGGCCAATTTTATGACCTTTGCCAACCGGTATTTTCAACGTCCCGACTAAACGATTTTCCAATATGCTGACCGAGCCGATTCTATCCGTTCCGATCCGGACCACCGGGCGCCTGGCCGAAGTGGCCTGGTTCGACGACCTGTGCGGGGGCGACACCGAATTTCTGGGGGTACTCGATCCCGACCGCCGGAGCAGCTACGAACACTGCCGCGACATCCTGCTGACGGCCGAAGAAATGGGCTTCGGCAACATCCTGCTGCCTTCCTCCTACATCGTGGGGCAGGAAGTGATCCCCTTCGCCGGGGCGATGGGGCCGCAGACCCGCTCCATCAACCTGCTGACGGCCCTGCGCACGGGCGAAATCTTCCCGACGATGCTGGCCCGGCACATCGCCACCCTCGACCACATCCTGAAAGGCCGCCTGACCGTCAACATCATCAACTCCGACATTCCGGGGCTGAAGGAAAGCCCCGAACTGCGCTATAAACGCTGCTCGGAAACCATCGAAATCCTGAAACAAGCCTGGACCCGCGACCGCATCGACTTCGAGGGCGAGGTCTACAACGTCCACATGAGTTCGACCGACCCGGTCCGACCCTACCAGCAGAACGGCGGGCCGCTGCTTTACTTCGGCGGTATTTCCGACGGTTCGAAGGAGGTCTGCGCCCAGTACTGCGACGTCTTTCTGATGTGGCCCGAACCGGAGGAGAACCTCTACGCCACCATGCAGGACCTCTCCGAGCGGGCCGCCCGCTACGGCCGGACCATCGACTTCGGGTTCCGGGTTCACGTCATCGTCCGCGAAACCGAAAAAGAGGCCCGGGCGTGGGCGCAGCACATCATGTCTCGCTTCGACCCCGAACGGTTCAACCTGAAAGACCGCACCCAGGACAGCAAATCGCTGGGCGTGCTGCGCCAGGATGAACTGCGGACCCGTTCCACCGACGATTACCTCGAACCGCTGCTCTGGGGCGGCATCGGCCGGGCACGGTCGGGCTGCGGGGCCGCGCTGGTCGGGACGCCGGAACAGATTCTGGAAAAACTGAACCGGTATATGGACATGGGGTTCCGGTCGTTCATCCTGTCGGGGTATCCGCTGATCGAGGAAAGCCGGATCTTCGGAGAACTGGTGCTGCCCCACCTGCCTAAAGCGCAGCTGTCGGTGGTGCAGGGCCGGACCCCCGCCGAGGAACCCGTCACTCCCCTAACCACCGCCGAACTACACTAACAACCAACTTATTATCCCGAATGACATTACAAGGTAAAACCGTCCTGCTGACCGGAGCATCCCGGGGCATCGGCCGTACGCTGGCCCTCGAACTGGCCCGGCAGGGCGCCCACCTCGGGCTGGTGGCCCGCTCCGAATCCGAACTGCAAAGCCTCAAAACCGAAGCCGAATCCCTCGGCGGCACGGTAGAAATCTTTCCGGGAAGCGTCACCGACGAAACGCTGGCGACACGGGCCGTCGAGACCCTGACGGAACGTTTCGGCCGGGTGGATTTTGTAATCAATAACGCCGGCTACGGCCTGTTCGGCCCGACGGAGAGTTTCACCTCCGAACAGTGGTCCGACCTCTACGACACCAACGTGAAGGGCACCTTCCTGTTCAGCAAAGCCGCCCTCGGGCCGATGAAAGCCGCCGGACAGGGTCACATCATCAACATAGCCTCCGACGTCGCCAAACGGGTATTCGACGGCGGGGCGCTGTATGCCTCCTCGAAATTTGCCCAGGACGCCTTCTCGGCCGCCCTGCGCAAGGAGGTCCGTCGGCACGGCATCAAGGTGTCGGTGGTGTACAGCGGTCTGGTCGACAGCGCCTTCCATACCGACCCGCAGGGTCACGAAAAACACGCCGACTGGCTGACTACGGAGGACATGGCCCGGACGATCCTGTACATCATGGAGCAGCCCCGGCACGTGGTCATCGACGAACTGATGATTCACCCTCTTTCTCAGGAATATTGAAACCACCCCGGCTGCGGCCGGGATTTTTTACCCATCGTAATCCTGCTTAATCGGTATGATTAGTCAACTAACCACCATCGATTTTATCGTCCTGATCGCCAGCCTGCTATTTCTGGTGGCCGCCAGCGCCTTTGCGGGGCGAAAGAAGAAGGATTCGGAAGATTATTTCATGGCCGGCCGGTCGCTGCGATGGTGGTCGGTGGCGGGGTCGATCTACGGCACCAACATCCACGCCCAGCAGATCATCGGGATGCTCGGCATCGGGTATTCCATCGGCTTCGCGCAGAGCCATTACGAGGTGCTGGCGGTGCCGGCCATTCTGATCCTCTGCTACCTGTTCATCCCGATTTACCGGAAGCGGTCGGTATTCACGCTTTCCCAGTTTCTCGAACACCGCTACAACGAACAGGCCCGGCTGGCCTACACGGTGCTGATCGTGGCGTTCATCGTCATTCAGCTGATTGCCGGCTTTTACATCGGCAGCCGGACGCTCGGCCTGCTGTTTCAGGGCAGTTCGTTCGAAATTAGCTACCTGCAGGGCATCCTGCTCATCGCCGGGGTGACGGTGCTGTTCACCGTGTACGGGGGAATGGACTCCGTCGTCGTGGCCGACAACATCCTGACGGTCCTGATGATCTTCACGGTCCTGATCGTGGGCGTGATGACGCTGACCCAGCCCGAAATAAAGGGCATCGACGGGTTGCTGGCGCTCGACCATGCCCAGCCCGCCGACCAGCAGAAGATGCACCTCTACCTGCCGGCCGACCACCCCCGGCTCCCCTGGCTGGGGATCTTCACCGGCCTCAACATCCTCCATTGTTTCTACTGGACCACCAACCAGTACCAGGTACAGAGGGTGCTGGCGGCCGCGTCGGACCGGGATGCCCAGCTGGGTACGATTGCGGCCGGTTTTCTGAAACTGAGCATTCCCTTCTTCTCCATCGCCAGCGGGGTGGCGGCCTATTACATCTTCAACCACCGGTTCGGGGCCGGCAGCGTCAAACCGGACGACGCCTTTCTGAAGCTCATGGCGACGGTGGTCCCTTCCGGCTACGGCATCATCGGCCTCACCCTGGCCGGCCTGACCTGCGCCATCTTCTCGGCGATCTACTCGATGATGAACTCGGTGACCACGCTGCTGGCCTTCGACATCTACCGAAAATACCTGAACCGCCGGGCTTCCGACCGCCAGACCGTGCAGTTCGGGCGGCTTTCGGCCGTGGCGATCTGCGCCGTGGCCACCGTTCTGACCCTCTGGACCTACGACCCGGCTTCTTCCGACAATTTCTTCCTGCAGCTGGCCGACCAGACGTCCTACATCAAACCGAGCCTGGTGGCGGTGTTCTTCGTGGGGATTCTTTACGCCGGAGCGCACCCGCGGGCGGCCGTGATCGCGATGCTGGCGGGGCCGGTCTTCGGGCTGCTGGCCGACCTGCTCTACAACCACGTGCTGGCCACCATCCCGGCCGTGCGCGACCTGTTCGGTGCCCGGCTCAACTTCCTCTACCGGGTGTTCATCATCTGTACCTGCTGCACGCTTCTGCTGCTCGGCCTCAGCCGTCGCTGGAAACAGGGCGGTCCTGTGAAGGCGCCGGACCTGGTGCTGTCGGCACCCGGACTGGCGCGCTGGATCTGGATTTTTCTGGGGCTGGAGGGCCTTCTGATCGTTGGGGTGCTGACCGGCCTGCTTCGGCCGCAGACGGCCGCCTGGCCCGGCGCCCTCATCCCGATGGCGCTGTTCCTCAGCGCCTATGCCCGGAAGCCGGCCGGCGGGTCGCTGCTAGCCTCCGATCTTTTCTATGCAGGACTGCTGAGTTCGGTGACGGTCTGGATTCTGTTTTTCTTTGCATAGACGTATACGGCGGGGTTCCCTTCGTCGTTGTAGCCGAAAGACTCTCTCCCACTTACATGCGTAATAACGTATTTTTTTATCTCGTCCTGCTGGTTTTAACGATGGTTGACGCCTGGCTGCTGGCCCACCCGAACCTCATCGGTCGGATCGGTATTTTCTGGTTCGATTACGATTATCTCGAAACCCTCCCGAAAGCCATGGGAACGGTGGGCATCACGGTGCTGGTGGCGGTCCTGCTGAGTCTGGCCATCAAACGGGTGCTTAGCCGGCCGCCGGCGATCGGGCTGGCCGCGGCTTTACTTGCCTTCTGCGTGTTTCTCACCTTTCAGACGTTCGTCAAATTCACCTCCGGGACCTACCAGTTCACGGGATCAGGCTTCAAGACCGGGGCGGTGCTGCTGCCAATTATCCTGACCATCGTGTTCGGAAAAACGACGGCGGACGTTATCCGTAAATAACCGGCCGGCCGCCTAAAACCGTCATTTTACGCCGGACACCTACCGTTCCCTCAATCCTACTTGCTTTTTAGTCAGGCGCTTAGCTACCTTTGTTGCGCATTCGCAATACACTACCTTCGTTTACCTGCAACGGACACCGCCTGCGGTTCCGAACCTCTTCATGAAGCGGCCTGACGGCCGGCATTTGCTTTTTTACGTCCATTTTATCGTTCCATCCGCCCTGTCGTTCCCGGCTGCGGTCAGACCATCCATGCCAGTATTTTATGAAACATTCTGTTCCTTACCTCACCACACTGACACCGCTTCGGGGCATTGCGGCCCTGCTGGTGGTCATCTATCATTCCGACCTGATGCTGGCTCCCTTCGTGGATCATTCCCAAACCGGCTTCATGAAAAGCGGCTGGCTCTGGGTCGATTTCTTTTTTGTCCTGAGCGGCTTCGTGCTGACCCACGCCTACGGCGGCCATTTCCGTGAAAAAGTGACCTGGGCCGGCTACCGGAAGTACATGCTGGCCCGCTTCGCCCGGGTGTATCCGCTTCATTTTCTGACGCTTCTGGCGGCCGTCGGGGTAACGGTGATGGTCCGCGCGCAGGCCGACGGGATGGACCCGTTCCTGGGGGCGATCTTCGACCTGAAGGCCATTCCGGTATCCCTGGTGCTGGCGCAGTCGCTGCATACCTGCATCACCGCCCCCCTGAACACGCCCTCCTGGTCGCTGAGCACGGAGTGGTGGGTGTATATGGTTTTCCCGCTGCTGGTGGGGCCGTTCTCCCGGCTTCGGGGCATCGGCCGCCTGGGTGCTCTGATCGGTATTGCCGGTCTGTTTCTGGGCGTCATGTATTATCTGGTTCCCAATTACAGTGACAACGGGTTCGTCAAACCGGGGCAGTATACCCCGCCGACCCTCAACACACTGACGGACTGGGGCCTGGTCCGCTGTCTGGCCGGCTTCCTGCTGGGGATGCTGTTCCATGAACTCTACCGTCACGGCATCGGCTACCGGCTGCTGCGGAGCGGCTGGGCCTTCCTGGCCTCCTTTGTCGGGGTGCTGGCGGCCATGCACTTCGCCATCCACGACCTGCTGATCGTCTGCTTCTTTCCGTTCATCATCCTGACGGCCGCCTGGAACGAAGACTTCATCAAGCGGGTGCTGGAAACGCGGCCCCTGCAACGCCTGGGCGACTGGTCGTTTTCGATCTACATGGTCCACATCCCGATCGCCTTTTTCCTGACGGCCGTGTTCATTCTGCCGAACCACCCGAAGATGTACTCCAGCTTCCCGGCCTGGATGTCGACCCCGTTCCCTCCGGGCGGCCCAGTGTGCCTGGTGCTGCTGGTCCTGACGCTCGGAACGGCGGCTCTGACTTACCGGTATGTCGAGGTTCCGGCCCGGAACTACATCAACCGGCGGTTCGGTCACCGGCGGCAGGCGTATCCGGTCAATGCGTCCGTATCGGAAGTTACACTTTAAGCGATCGTTTGGCGAAAAGATTTTTTCCCCGACCGGTTGGCCGGCGAGCGGACCACCCCCCGGCCCCCTCCTAAAACAGGAGGGGGAGTGCGCTGCCGTTTTTAAGACCTGCGAAGCTACCCCCTCCTTCAAAAGGAGGGGGCCGGGGGGTGGTCCGGCGCCCCTCGTTCCCCGAGATGAAGGCTTCAGGCATTTCCCTTTCCGTTTGGCCGGAGGCAGGGGCGTTCCCCTGCCTCCGGCCTTTTTATCGAAAAGTTTTTCTCCGGCGGTCTTCCATTTCCCCGGTTTTGACCGATCTTTATTTCCGGTGATTACCTGTAAAGACGGCCAACCGATACCGGAATGTTCCTGCTTAACTACCTCCGCCTGCCGGCCCTGTGGCTGGCCCTCTCCTTTTTCGATCAACCCCCTGCCGGCCGGTTTGAGGAGGCCGCCCGGCTGCTGAAACCCGACCGGGTGTTCGACGGGGAGACGATGCACGAAGGCTGGGCGGTGCGGGTCCGGGGCGAACGGATCGAGGCCGTGGGGCCGGCGGGCAGCGTTCCGGCGGCCGGTGCGGAGGTCGTCGACCTGAAAGGCACCACCCTGCTGCCCGGGCTCATCGAGGGCCATTCCCACCTGCTGCTGCATCCCTACAACGAAACGAGCTGGAACGACCAGGTGCTGAAAGAACCCCGCGCCTACCGCGTCGCCCGGGCCACGGTCCACGCCCGCAAAACGCTGCTGGCCGGCTTCACGACCGTCCGGGATCTCGGCACCGAGGGGGCCGATTACGATGACGTGGGGCTGAAACAGGCCATCGCCCAGGGCCTCATCCCCGGCCCGCGGATGATCGTGGCAACCCGGGCGCTGGTGGCATCCGGCAGCTACGGCCCCAAAGGCTTCAGCCCCGACCTCGACGTGCCGCAGGGGGCCGAGGAAGCCGACGGCCACGACCGGCTGATTCAGGCCGTCCGGCGGCAAATCGGCAGGGGAGCCGACGTGGTGAAGGTCTATGCCGACTACCGCTGGGGCCTCATGGCCGACGCCCGACCGACCTTTTCCCTGGAAGAAATCAGACTGATCGTGGAAACCGCCCGTTCCAGCGGCCGGCCGACGGCGGCCCACGCGGCTACGGCGGAAGGCATGCGCCGGGCCATTCTGGCGGGCTGTGAAACCATCGAGCACGGCGACGCCGGTACGCCCGAAATCTTCGCGCTCATGAAGGAACATAAAACCGCCCTCTGCCCCACCCTCGCGGCCGGCGACGCGGTCAGCCAGTATCGCGGATGGAAGAAGGGCGTCGGTCCGGAGCCGGAGAACGTGCGGCAGAAACGGGTCACCTTCCGGCAGGCGCTGGCGGCCGGGGTGACGATCTGCTTCGGGGGCGACGTGGGGGTGTTCGCCCACGGCGACAATGCCCGCGAACTGGAGATGATGGTAGAATACGGAATGAAACCGCTGGACGTGCTGCGTTCGGCCACCTCGGTCAATGCCGACGTCTTTCACCTGACCGACCGGGGCCGCATCCGCCCCGGGCTCCTGGCCGACCTCGTGGCCGTCGAGGGCGACCCGGCGCAGGCCATCCAGGCCATCCGCAACGTCCGGCTGATCATGCAGGGCGGGAAAGTGGTCAATAACTGATCAGTGTATCCCGCCCCATTTTGACCATTTCCGCTCCGGATTCAAAAAGGGATACTATGGTCGGCAGAAACAAGTCGAGCAGGTCGACCAAATCGTTGTTTTTAATATTTCCTATCTCCAGATGTAGAATTTTCGGAGGAGCGCCTTCAAGAAAGAACCGGTCCGGAAAGTCGTTATCCTTCGTGATTACAATTCGGCCTTGCTCAACGGCAATGGCTCGGATTTGAGCATCTTCCAGAAACTGCCCTTGCGGAAATGAAATACTATGAATGGCATCATAACCCTTCCTCTGAGAAACGAAACCAGCACGGGCGGAAGCTGGGTATCAATGAAGAACTTCATCAATTAATAATGGTGCAGAAAAGCAGCCGGTTCAGGCGACGGATTGAGGATTGATGATTGATTTGGCATTTGCTATTCGGGCGGCAAACAGCAGGCAGGCCTGGATGTCGGCTTCTTCCAGAAACGGATAGTCACTCAGGATTTCAGCAGGCGTCATCCCGGCCGCCAGCAGTTCCAGCAGTTGAGCCACCGTAAACCGCATATTACGAATAGACGGCTTACCGGAACTGACCTTCGGATTTATGGTGATTCGCTGCAGTAACTGTTCCATAACCAATTGTTTCTTTCAAAGGTAAAGAAGCCCGCTCAGATCATCAACAGGCGCCAGATGCCGGAGAGCAGGATCAGCAGCAGCGAGGCCGGGGTCAGGACTTTCCAGCAGAGGAACATCATCTGGTCGACGCGAACCCGGGGGAAGGTCCAGCGGACCCACATCTGGGCCAGCACGGCCAGCAGGGCTTTCGACAGGAGCCAGAAAGCGGCCGTAATATTGCCCCAGACCGTGCCCGGCACCCCGCTCGTCCAGTCGGCCAGCCGGATGGGGCCGAGGTTGGGCAGGGGCGTGTTCCAGCTGCCGAGGAACAGAATGGCTCCCAGAAAGGAAACCAGCAGCATCATGGCGTATTCCGACAGGAACAGGAGCGCAAACCGCATCCCGCTGTATTCGGTATGGAACCCGGCCACCAGTTCCGACTCACCCTCGGGCAGGTCGAAGGGGGCGCGGTTGCTTTCGGCCAGGGTCGTGATGAAGAAGATGATGTAGGCGATGAGCAGAAAGGGGTTGCGGAAGATGTTCCAGCTGAAAATTCCGCCCCAGTCGGTGACGTTGATGCCGAGGGCTTTGATCCCGAACAGGTAGTTGGCTTCGTAGGTGTAGATGCCCTGCTGGAAGCTGATTTCCTGAAGGTTCAGCGTCTGGCAGATCATGACGGCGCAGAGGATCGTCAGGCCGAGCGGTATTTCGTAGGAAATGATCTGGGCCACCGAGCGCATGGCCCCGAACAGCGAATATTTGTTGTTGGAACCCCAGCCCGCCATCAGGATGCCGATCACGTCGAGGGAGACGATCGCCATCAGGTAGAACACGCCCACGGCGGCCGCCGAGCCCTGGAGGTCGGGCGTCAGGGGGATCACGGCAAAACCGGCGAAAATGGCCGCGAAGATGACCATCGGGGCCAGCAGAAACAACCGGCGGTCGGCGGCTTTCGGCACGATGTCTTCCTTCTGAAGCAGTTTCAGCAGGTCGGCGATCAGCTGCAGAAGGCCGTATTTCCCGACTTCCATCGGCCCCAGGCGGTCCTGAATGAAGGCCGACACCTTGCGTTCGAGATAAACCCCGACCACAACGAAACCGACGGCAATGACCAGAAAGATCGGAAGTGCAAGCATGGAACGACGACGTTCGGACGAACGATTCAGACGCCAAATATACGCACACCGGGCGGAATGCCGGTCGACACCCTGAAAATACCGACCGCAAACCTTTTTCCTCAACGCCCGGTTGCTTCTCAAAACCCCATCGTATGCCTGAAACCATTACCCGGCCGATTGCCCTGTTCTGGTACCGCCGGGACCTCCGCCTTCACGACAACGCCGGTCTCTACCACGCCCTCCGCAGCGGCTACCCCGTCCTGCCGGTATTCATTTTCGACACCGACATTCTCGACCGGCTCGAAGACCGGGCCGACCGGCGGGTGGAATTCATTCACCGGACCATTCAGGAAATGCAGGACGCGTTCCGGGCCATCGACACCTCGCTGATCGTCCGCCGGGGAAAACCGCTCGACGTCTTCCGGGACCTGCTGCGCGAATACGACGTCCGGGCGGTTTATACCAATTATGACTACGAGGTCTACGCCAAAAACCGCGACGGGGCCGTCGCCGACCTACTGCGCGAGAACGGAGCCGGCTTTCATGCCTTCAAGGACCAGACCATTTTCGACCGGAACGAAGTCCTGAGCGGCAGCGGCACGCCCTACACGGTGTTTACGCCCTACAGCCGCACCTGGCACGCCCGGCTGAACGATTTTTTCCTGAAACCCTACCCGACGGAGCGGTATTTCGGCCATTTTCTGTCCCTGAACCAACGGTCGGTGCCCTCGCTGGAAGAACTCGGCTTTACACCGCTCAACGAGCCTTTTCCGGAAAGAACCGTCGCCGGCCGGCTGCTCCGGGACTATAAGGAAACCCGGAATTTTCCGGCCCTCAGAGGCACCAGCGAACTGGGCATTCACCTCCGCTTCGGCACCCTGAGCATCCGGGAAGTGGCCCTGCAGGCCCGCGAACATAATTTCACCTTTCTGAACGAGCTGGTCTGGCGGGATTTTTACTTCCAGGTCCTCGACCACTTCCCCCACGTCGAAACCGGCTCCTTCCGGCGGGAATACGACCGGATCGAATGGCGCAACGACGAGGAGGAATTCCGGCGGTGGTGCGAAGGCCGGACCGGTTATCCGATCGTCGACGCCGGTATGCGCCAGCTGAACGAAACCGGCTGGATGCATAACCGGGTCCGGATGATCACGGCCAGCTTTCTCTGCAAACACCTGCTCATCGACTGGCGCTGGGGAGAAGCGTATTTCGGCCGGAAACTCCGTGACTACGATCGGTCGGCCAACAACGGCGGCTGGCAGTGGGCCGCGGGTTCGGGCACGGATGCCGCCCCGTATTTCCGGGTGTTCAACCCGACGCTTCAGGCGCAGAAGTTCGACCCGAAGGGCGAATACATCCGGCGGTGGGTGCCGGAGTTCAACTCCCTCGACTATCCCCCGCCGATGGTCGAGCACACCTTTGCCCGCAACCGGGCCGTCGACACCTATCGGAAAGCCCTGCGGCCGGATTAGACAATTCCAACGATTCTTATAATTTTAGGGTCGGTTTGCCAACGGAACCACCCTGAATAACGGCATGAATCACTTTTCCGCCTGCTGTCTCCTCTTCCTGCTGACTTTGCTGAATCCGGGCGCTTCTGCTCAGCGTCTGACCTTATCCGGGAAGGTGGAAGACGGTGCTACCGGAAAACCGCTCCCCGGCGCCGGCCTGAGCGTACTCAGCGTCGGGGCCGGCACTACCACCAACGACAGCGGCCGGTACGTCCTCGACCTGCCGCGCGGCTCGTATCTGATCCAGATTTCGGCGGTCGGCTACAAGACGGCGCTGGAACGGGTGGTGCTGAACGCCGACCGGTCGATCACGTTCCGGCTTCAGTCCCGGACCATCGACCTCGACGAGGTGCAGGTCAAGGACCGGCGCGAAGATCAGAACGTGGAGGACGTGCGCATGGGACGGGTGCAGATCGACGTGCAGCAGCTGAAAAAGCTGCCCATGGTGCTGGGCGAACCCGACATCCTCAAGGCGCTGGTGCTTCAGGCCGGCGTCACCACGGCGGGGGAAGGGGCCGGCGGGTTCAACGTCCGCGGGGGCCGCACCGACCAGAACCTCGTCCTGCTCGACGGCGCACCGCTGTTCAATACCAGCCACCTGCTCGGATTTTACACGAACGTCAGCCCCGACGTGGTGCAGGACATCAACCTTTACAAAGGCACGTTTTCGGCCCAGTACGGCGGCCGTACCTCCTCCCTCCTGCTCATGACGACCCGCCCGGGCAACGCCGATGCCTGGCGGGTTTCGGGCGGAATCAGCCCCATCAGCGGCCGGGTGGTCGTGGACGGACCGATCGCGAAGAAGCTGACGCTGCTGGCGGGCGGGCGCATCGCCTTTCCGAGCTGGGTGCTCCAGCTGTTTCCGCAGCGAACTACGGCTCGTGAAAGCCGGGCTTTTTTTTACGACGGCAATTTCAAACTTCAGTTTACTCCCAACGCGACCAACACAATCTCGCTCTCCGGCTACCGCAGCCAGGACCGGTTCAAGTTCCCGGGCGATACGCTCTACGGCTGGCAGTCGAACGTGGCGTCGGTGCGGTGGAGCAGCCTGCTGACCCGGAATCTGCAACTCAATGTGACGGGGCTGTACAGCGGCTATCAGTTCAGCGTGGACGGGCAGCGGGCAAGCTATGAATTCGACCTGACGGCGGCCATCCGACACCGGGAAGTCAAGGCGGACCTGTACTACACCCTCCGCGACCGGCACCGGATTCAGGTCGGCCTCAACGGCATTTCCTATCAGGTGCAGAAGGGAAACATCGAACCGGTGGGCGACGCATCCAGCATCAACCCCAAACGGCTCGAACCGGAAAACGCCCGGGAAGGCGGGGCCTATCTGCACACGGAATGGACCCTGACCCCGTCCCTGACGCTCCAGGCCGGCCTGCGGTATTCGGCCTATGCCCTGGTGGGGCCGCGAACGATCTACCGGTACGAAGCGGGCGTCGTGCCGTCGCGCGAAACCATTACGGACTCGACCCTGTACGGGTCGGGACAGACCGTGAAGACCTACGGCGGCTGGGAACCCCGGCTGGGGCTGCGGTTCCAGTTCGGGCCGGCCACCTCCCTGAAGCTGAATTACAGCCGGATGCGGCAATACCTCCAGCTGATTTCCAATACCACCGCCATCACGCCCGTCGACTTCTGGAAGGCCAGCGACCCCTTCGTGCCGGCCCAGGTGGCCGACCAGTATTCGGTCGGTATTTTTCAAAACCTGGCCGACAATGCCGTCGAGCTTTCCCTGGAAGGGTATTACAAAACCATCGACAACCTGGTGGAATACCGCAACGGCGCCACGCTGCTGCTGAACGAGACGCTGGAAACCGACCTGCTGAAAGCCCGCGGACGGGCCTACGGTCTGGAGTTCAGCCTGGCCAAAAACAGGGGGCGGCTTACCGGTCAGCTCAATTACGTTTACGCCCGCTCGCTGGTGGCCGTGCAGACGCCGTTCAGCGAGCTGCTTGTCAATCGGGGCGAGTGGTACCCGTCGAATTTCGACAAACCGCATAACCTGAACGTGCAGGCCCGGCTGGCGATGAAATACAAATGGACCTTCGTCGCCAATTTCGTCTACAGCACCGGCATCCCGGCCACGTACCCGGACGGGCAGTATGTATTTGATAATCAGCCGACCCTCAATTATTCGCGCCGGAACGCCGACCGCGTTCCGGCCTATCACCGGCTGGACGTTTCCTTTTCGAAAGATACCCGGCTAACGGCCGCCCAAACCCGGTACGGTATCTGGACACTCGGCGTCTACAACGTCTATGCCCGGAAGAACCCCTATTCGATCTATTTCACCCGCGTGTTTTCCAGCACGCGTTCTTACCGGCTGGCCATTTTCGGTATGTTCATTCCTTCCATTACGTATAATTTCTATTTCTGATGAGGTGGTCGATCCTGTTTCTGATTCCGGCGGGGCTGACGGCGGCCTGCATCAACGAAGTGAACCTGCCCATCCGGAGCGAAACGCCGATTCTGGTGGTCGATGGAGTCATTACCAACGAAGCGCCCCCGTATACCATCCGGCTCTCGCGCTCCGGCACGTTCAGCTTCAACCAGGAAACACCGGAGGATGAGGTGGTTCAAAACGCAGTAGTGACGATCAGCGACGACCGGGGCCGCAGCACCCCTACAATCGGGAGCGAAAGCCGGCCGGGTTATTACCTCACCACCGATTCCACGTTCCGGGGCCAGGTGGGACGGTCCTATACGCTGTCAATCACGCTGCCCGACGGCAAGCGGTACGTGTCGCGGCCCGAGACGATGCGGCCCGTGCCGCCCGTCGACAGCCTGTATGCTCAGCTGGTGCAATCCAACACCGGCGCGAATGCCTACCAGTATTTTGTGTATCTGGATACGAAAGACCCGGCCTCGGAACGGAACTATTACCGCTGGGCGGCCTACAGCTACACCAGCCGGCGATCGACCGGCGTTCTCTGCTGCCTGAGCTGCACGGCCATCTGTTTCGACCGTTGCTGGACGCAGTTGTTCAGCCGGGCCGTCAACATCGCCGACGACGAAGCCACGAACGGCAACACCATCGCCGACCGGCTGATCATCCAGTCGCCGGTCTTTACGCCCGGCCCGACGCTGGTGGAGGTGCAGCAATACAGCCTGACGCAGGAGGCTTACGGCTTCTGGAAAGCGTTTCAGGAACAAAGCACCCGGGTGGGCAGTATTTTCGACCCGCTGCCGGGACCGATCATCGGCAATGTGGTCAATGCCGCCGACCCGAACGACCGGGCGCTGGGTTACTTCGGTGCCTCGGCCATCGCCCGGAAACGGCTCCGCATCACGGGTGAGGAAACGTACCGGAATGCGCCATTCGGCTATTTCAGCTCTTTACCGGTTCCCTTCGGCGATTGCCGCCGGACCTACGGCGCGGATGCCCCGGTGACGGAACCGCCGGGCTGGTAAGTTCCGGGCTGGTAAGCCGGATTACATGGCCTTCCAGCCGATGGTCCAGGCCGGATTGCCGGGTTTGATCTGCTCGGCTTTCGGCAGCGGCACCCCAGCCAGACCAGTCTGCGGGTTCAGGCAGATCATCGTCAATTGGTAGGGCTGCTTCGTTTGCTCGGAAACGAACCCGGTGGACCTCAGGAAGATCTGCCCGTTTTTGCGGTCGATGTCATCGACGACGGCCATCATCAGGTCGTTGCGACCCAGTTTCCGTTCGCCGATCTCCACCTCTCTGGTTAGGCGGAACCGCCAGACCTGACCGACGGCCAGCTTACCGGGTTTTTCGAGCCGGGCTTCCACGTCGCCCCGGAAGGCGGTGGCAGGGGCGGTTTCGGGCCGGGCGCGGGTCAGGGCTCCCAGCAGGCTGTCCACCGATGCGGCTTCAAATTGCAGGGTCAGGCTTTCCTTCGGTTCGATGGGAACACCGACGGGTTCGGGTTCGTCGGCCGGGATGAGGCCCTGCCGGACGGCCTCGGCGCGTTCACGCTCGTAGTCGTTGCCCAGGGAGGCCATCAGGTTCGAGGTCAGGTACTGGCCGGGAAACTGGAAAAATTCCTTGACGGCGACGATTTTGTAGAGGTAATCGCTCGTCTCGGCGTTCATCGAGAGAAAATAATAGTTGGTTTCCCGCTGTTTCTTCATGTGGGACTGCATCCGGCCGATTCCGCCGTTGTAGGCGGCCGCCACCATCGTCCAGCTGCCCAGGTTGCGGTGCAGGATGCGGAGATACCGGCAGGCCGCGTCGGTGGATTTGCGCAGGTCCCTGCGTTCGTCCACCTTCTCATTGACGGTCAGGCCCAGTTCGAGGGCGGTTTCGGGCATCAGCTGCCAGTACCCCATCGCTCCCTTATGGGAAACGGCGTCGGCCTTCAGGCCGCTTTCCACCACGGCCAGGTATTTGAAGTCGTCGGGGATGCGGTATTTCTTCAGAATGGGTTCGATGACGGGAAAGAAGTGGGAAATGGCCCGCCGGCGGAAGTTCATCAGGTGGTTCTGGGAGGTGACGTTCCGCATGAGCGCCACCGACAGGTTGTGGGCCACGGCGCCGTGTTCGACCGGCACGGGTTCCCCGCAGAAATGAACGCCCGAACGGGCCGCTACGACCGGCCGGCCGCCGGAGCCGGTTTTCGTTTTCCGAAGGTGTTTTTGGGCGGAAGCCGGCACGCCTGCCGTCAGGCAGAGGCATCCGGCCAGTAATATCAATCTGATTATACGCTGTTGATGCACGATTTAAGAGCCTGGTCCTCAGTTAAAAACAACGCCGACCAGCCGATTAGTGTTCACTTTAGACGGAGTTTTTAGCAAAAGGTCAAAATGAAAAAGGGAGAAATTCCGAAGAGTTTCTCCCTTTTTTGACGGTTCCTTTGCCTGTTTAGACCCAGTCCCAGTCGAACAGGGGCTGGAATTTGCGTTTGGCGGCCAGGAAGACCTGATACAGGCTCCGGCGACGGAAGCGCAGCACCCGCAGGCCCATCAGACCGGCCATGGCCGAGGTGGGCTGAACCGGAGACGACGACATAGACGGTGCCCCGGCATCGTCGTCATCCCGGGTGCCGGGTTCGTCCTCACCGATGATCTGTGCGAGGGCTTCCTCCAGGAAGTTCCGCTTCCGCGGTCCCCAGGTTGGTTCCGGCTCCGGCCCCGACCGGACAACCGGCGGCTGATACGGAACGACCCCCGGCTGGAAACGTTCGCCCGGAACAGGGCGGGTCAGGTCGGACAGCACATCGGAGCTGATCATGTCGCGATACAGGCGCGGACGGGTCAGCAACTCCTTATAGGCCAATACCCGGTAGAGGTACATCCGGGTTTCACGATGCAGCCGCAGGGCAAAATAGCTGCGGTTATTCTGCTTTTCGATGTGGTCCTGAACATGGCTGGCTCCGCTGTTGTAAGCGGCTGCCACCAGCGACCAGGACCCCAGTTCAGCGTACAGACCACGCAGATACCGACAGGCGGCAATGGTGGCTTTCCGCAGGTCTTTCCGCTCGTCACGGCCCGGTTCGACAACCAGGCCCATTTCGCGGGCGGTCTGCGGCATCAGTTGCCAGTATCCTGCGGCTCCCTTCGGGGAGATGCTGTTGGCTGTCAGGTCACTTTCGACCAGCGGCAGAAAACGAAAGTCTCTGGGAATGCGGTACTTCGCTAGGATCGGCTCGATGATCGGAAAGAAATGCACAGCACGTTTCCGAAGCCGAAGCAGGTAATCCCGATGGCGGGATTGCTGGAGTAATACGGTCACCCACCGCCGGGTGACGGCCGTTTGGTGCAGGGGGACATCCTCCCCACAAAACTGCACCGGATGCAAACTCTGGATGGTTTCAGTCCCTGGTACCACGACACTGACGGGACCGCTGGGAAGGGGCGCAAATTGACTCGAATCCACGCCCGACGCCGTCTTCAAACCCAACGGTTTGATGGTCGACAGCAGAAGGGAAAAACTAACTTCTTTGATCAAAACGGACTAAATTGTGGTTTACGTCAACAGGACGTTCACGGTTTAACAAAAAGCCGGTTTTACGAAGTTAGTTGATTTACTGCTAATTACCAAATTCGTGATCTAAAAAAACTGCTAATCGGCTTATCCAACGGACCGATCATTTTATCAAACGGTTCGGTCCATCAGGGCGGCCACGATCCGGATTTTTGCGTAGTCATAACGTCCCTGAAGATACTCATAAACCGGCTTCACCGCGTTGTTTTCCAAGCCCACACGGGCGATGGCGCGTTCGATATCCAGCCGCTCGGCAGTGCTTACCAGCCCCTCCAGATCGACCTCATAATTGTTTTCGGCCAAAAAAATCAGGTGCATCGCAACAGTGGAAGGAGACAGCTTCCTTTCTTCGGCAATTTCTTCTACGGACCGGCCGTTCCGGTAGAGTTCGTAGGTGAGCAGGTGGGTCGCTCCCTTCAGACTGGTGCCTTCGCGGGCCTGCCCGGTCAGGAAGGAAGCAATTTCATCCATGAACCGCCTGCCGAACAGCTGAAGCTTTCGTTCCCCCACCCCGCTCACGCTGCGGAAGGCCTCGGAGGTCGTCGGCCGGATTCGGCTCATTTCTTCCAGCGTGGAATCGGTGAAGATGACGTACGGCGGCACGTTCTGCTCGTCGGCGAGTTGTTTCCGGAGGGTCCGCAGGCGCTCGAACAGGCCGTCGCGGGCGGATTCGGTTTTGGTCTTCGGCTTCTGGGCGGCTTTCAGCTGGGCGGCATCCTCCGGCTTGATCAGTTCCGCTTTCCGGCCCTGAAACAGCACCGCATCGGCCAGAATCCCTTTTTTCAGGGCGTAATGATCGTTATAGGCCACCTCGATGACGCCGATGTTGATGAGCTGATGCAGGTACGTACGCCATTCGTCGAACTTCAGGTCGCTTCCGGCGCCGTAGGTTTTGATGAGGTGATAGTTGTTCTGCATCACCGCCTGGTTCCTCGATCCCCGCAGCACGTCGATCAGGGTGTTCATCGGCACCTGCTCCCCAAGCCGGATGATGGCCGACAGGGCCTTCTGGGCGATGACCGTGCCGTCGAAGGTCACCCTCGGGTTCCGGCAGATGTCGCAGTTGCCGCAGGGTTCGCCGAGGTCTTCCGAGAAATAGCTCAGCAGAATCTGCCGGCGGCAGGAATGGGCTTCCGCATACTGCTGGATGCGCTCCAGTTTTGCCATTTGAAGGCCGATGTTGGCCGGGGCGTTTTCGGCGAGCATCTCCTTCCAGGAAGCGACGTCGGCGAAGCTGTAGAACAGCACGGTTTCGGCCGCCGAGCCGTCGCGTCCGGCCCGGCCGATCTCCTGATAAAAGCTTTCGAGGTTTTTGGGCAGGTTGTAATGGATGACCCAGCGCACGTTGGACTTGTCGATGCCCATGCCGAAGGCAATGGTGGCGCAGATGATCCGGACCTCATCCCGAACAAAGGCGTCCTGCACCCGCGAGCGGCTTCCGGCGTCCATTCCCGCATGGTAATAATCGGCGCGGTAGCCCTTTTCCTGAAGCTTGGCCGCCAGCGATTCGGTCGATTTGCGGCTTTGGCAATAGATGATCCCGCAGGTGTCGGGCTGCTGAGCGACAAACCGCTCGATCTGCTGCAGGCGCTTGGTGCCGGGCAGCACCTTCAGGCTCAGGTTGGGCCGGTTGAAGGAAGCGATGAACACCGCCGGGTCGTTCAGATGAAGCTGGTCGACGATGTCCCGGCGGGTCAGCTTGTCGGCGGTTGCGGTGAGGGCCACGACGGGCACCTCGGAAAAATGCTTTTTCAGCAGACTCAGCTGGGTATATTCCGGCCGGAAGTCATGACCCCAGGAGGAGATACAGTGGGCTTCATCGACTGCAAACAGGCTGATGGACAGCGTTTTCAGAAAGACGAAAAACGACTCCGACATCAGCTTTTCGGGCGAGACGTAGAGCAGCTTCAGTTTTCCGGCCTGACAGTCCTGCTCGATCTGGCGCTGCTCGCGGCCGCCCTGGGTGCTGTTGAGGTAAGCCGCCGGAATGCCGTTCAGCAGCAGGGCTTCCACCTGGTCTTTCATCAGGGCGATCAGGGGCGACACCACGATGCAGACGCCGGCTTTCATCAGGGCCGGAATCTGAAAACAGACCGACTTGCCCCCGCCGGTCGGCATCAGGACGAGCGTATCCCGCCCGGCCAGGATGGACCGGACAATGTCTTCCTGCATCGGCCGAAACCGGTCGTAGCCGTAATACCGCTTCAGGAAATCGACGGGATTGGCGGTCGGAGTGATTAGTTCGTTCATACTCTGCATCGTATGGTTCAGCCCTTCGGATGAGTTGGAAGCAGGGAAGCCGAAAGTGGCGACCCTGCCGGTCAGGAAAGAAAACGGAGGAAAATCCGAATATCAAAAATACGAAATTCGGACCGGAATCGCTCAGCAAGCGGGCCGCAAATATACCACCTTTTTATTTGCTTGCACATCTATTTTTTATTCTTTGCCGAATCCTGATCCTGCCGAACCCGGAGCCACCGGGACCGGTTCCCAACTTTTAGTGTCTAGGAGGTGATTCAAACATTTTGGTGCCGGGAGAGCGGCCCGGCAACCGGGATTATGCGTAAGTTTGAGATTCAGTAACATCTGCAAACTTTACGCAACTCCATGAAAAAAACCGGGTTTCTGGGTGGCCTGCTTCTTCTCTCGCTGGCGACCTACGCACAGAACCGGCTGACGCCCGAACAGCTCTGGAAACTGGGCCGCGTGTCGGGTCTGGGCCTTTCGAAAGATAAAAAATACGTGCTGTACGCCGTCAGCACCCCCAGCATCGAAGAAAATAAAAGCAGCCGCAAAACCTACCGGGTACCCATTGCAGGCGGCCCAGCCGTCGAAGTTGACGACCCCGATGCGCTGCTCGAAAACACCAAAATTTCTTCGGACGGGAAGCACATCATCCGCAGCGAACCCGTGAAAGTGCTGGACATTACCAGTGCGGATAAATACCCGGACCTGAAAAAATCGAATGCCTACGTCTACACCTCCCTGAATTACCGCCACTGGGATACCTGGGAAGACGGAAAATTCGACCATGTGTTCGTGGCGCCCCTGGAAAACGGCAAACCCGGCAAGGCCAGAGACCTGATGCCGAACGAACCGTACGACTGCCCCCAGAAGCCCTTCGGCGGGGAGGAAGACTATATCTGGCACCCCGACGGGAAACACATCCTGTACGTCACCAAAAAGAAATTTGGGGCCGAATACGCCGTCAGCACCAATACCGATCTGTACGAATATGACCTCACGACCGGCACGACGCGCAACCTGACCGAGGAAAACAAGGGCTACGACGTCAATCCAGAATATAACCAACAGGGCCAGCTGGCCTGGATGCAGATGAAGCGCGACGGCTTCGAATCCGACAAGCAGGACCTGGTGGTGATGAACGGGACGGTCAAAATGAACCTGACCCAGCAGCGGGACGACATTCACGTGGAGGGCTTCAAATGGGCCGAAGACGGACGGAGCCTGTTCTTCTATGCGCCCATCGACGGTACGGTGCAACTGTTTCGGGTAACGTATCCGGGCCTGACCAAAATGATGCCGGTCATCTCCCAGATCACCAAAGGCGACTTCGACGTCACGGGCATCGTCGGGCAAACCGGCAACACACTCATCGTCAGCCGCACCACCATGAACAACCCCACGGAACTGTTCGCCGTCGACCTGACCGGCGGTTCCATGAAGCAGCTGACCCACGTCAACGACGATACCATGAAGGGGCTGGGCGTCTGCAAAACGGAACGGCGGCTGGTGACCACCACCGATAAGAAGAAAATGCTGGTCTGGGTAATCTACCCACCCGGTTTCGATGCTTCGAAAAAATACCCCACGCTGCTCTATTGCCAGGGCGGCCCGCAATCCCCGCTGACCCAGAGTTATTCCTACCGCTGGAACTTCCAGCTGATGGCCTCGCAGGGCTATATCGTCGTGGCCCCGAACCGGCGGGGAATGCCCGGCCACGGCACCGCCTGGAACGAGGACATCAGCAAGGACTGGGGCGGACAGGTGCTGAAAGACTACCTGAGCGCCATCGACGAAGTCGCAAAGGAACCCTTTGTGGATAAAAACCGCCTGGGCTGCGTCGGACCGAGTTTCGGGGGTTACTCGGTGTTTGCGCTCGCCGGCACCCACGAGAAGCGGTTCAAGTCGTTCATCGCCCACGACGGCGTGTTCGACTTTAAAAGCATGTACGGCACGACCGAGGAATTGTTCTTTGTCGACTGGGAGTTCGGCGGCCCGTACTGGGACAAAAAGAACAAAGCTGCCGGGAAGTCGTTTGAGATGTCGCCCAGCAACTTTGTCGATAAATGGGACACGCCCATCTTCATCATTCAGGGCGGGCGGGATTACCGCGTCCCCATCGAGCAGGGTCTCCAGGCGTTCCAGGCGGCCCAGCTCCGCGGCATCAAAAGCAAGCTGCTCTACCTGCCCGACGAAAACCACTGGGTCCTGACCGCGCAGAACGCGCTGGTCTGGCAGCGGGAGTTTTACAAATGGCTGGAGGAGACGCTGAAGTAAATCAAACAAAAACCGGAAATCCCGCCGGCCACTAAGGGGTTGGTTGGGGAAGCGGTTTGGCATCCTGTTGACCACCCCCCGGCCCCGCCCCGGCGGCCCGGCCTTCTTAGCAAGGAGGGGGTGGCACCGCAGGGTTTGAATCGGGCAGCGCTCTCCCCCTCCTGTTTTAGGAGGGGGCCGGGGGGTGGTCGGCGGGGCTTCCGGTTTCCACGGGCTTAACGGACCGGTTCCGGACGGACGGTGAAGACCGATTGAGGCTGCCTGGTATAGCTGCCGTTCAGGCCCAGGCCGGTACAAATCACACCCGCCAGGACCACCGCCGACCGCAGGTAGTTCATCCGGCTCCACTCCTGCCAGGTCTGCCGGAGCGTTTCGACATCGGTCAGTTTTGCCGTCAGGAACATGATTTCGTTGCGGGGGTAAAAGTAGCCGAAGGTAAACGCATCGGCGCCGACGAAGAGCAGGAAAGCCGCACCCAGATACCGCCGGAGCGACGGATGGGATTTCCAGTGCAGCACAAGTGACAACAGGCTCAGCACCTGAAGAGCGGGTGAAACCGCCCGGAAAAAGGTGCCGGGGTTCACGGTCTGGTAATACGCCCGGGCGGTGGCGATGGACCGGGGCAGGTCTGCGCCCCAGGCGGGGGCGTCGACGATGGAATTGTACAGGTTGACAAACAGCACTCCGCCGGCAACCGTCAGGGTGGAGAATAAAAGGATTCGTTTCATCGTATTTGTGTTTTTTTCGACAAAACTACCTTCCTCGCCCCGGCCGGAATTGTACTTAACGGACATTTTCGAGAATGTGCCCCGGGACCCGGCTTTTCCGCAGCCGGTATTCGCCCGGGGTCAGGCCCGTAAACAGCCTGAAGGCCTTGATGAAGTGCGACTGATCGACGAATCCGCAGGCGTAGGCCGTTTCCGTTAGGGAGAGCGTGGAGTGATGAATGAGATCGACGGCCTGAAGATATTTCCGGTAGAGCAGCGTTTCTTCGGTATTCATCCCTGTGAGGGACAGAAACTTGCGGGAGAGCTGCCGGGGCGAATAACACAGCAGGTCGGCCAGTTCGGCCACCGACCCCACCGGCCTGACTTTTCCGCTTAGAAAACTTCCGAACCTCTGTTCCCGAAGCGGCATTCCCGACAGCCGGTTGCCGGCCCAGTCCGAAAAAAGAGCCACCCGATCCTGGAAGGTCGGCTGCTCACCCAGCCGGTGCCAGAGCGAATCGAAAACCGGAGCCACCAGCGTTATCTCCACGCACTGGTTGGCAAATTCCCCGGCCGGGATGCCAAAAAGCGGCCGAATGGCGGCCGGGTTGAAGGCCACGCCGAAGAAAAGCTGCTTTTCAGGAAGAGTCAGCACCAGCGGGCTGGAATTGTAGCCGTTGATGAAACAGCGGGGCAAAGCAAAAGACCGGCTGCCCAGCCGGGCCGAAAAACCGGGCGACTCCTGCAAATTGAAGATAACCTCGATCACCCCCTTCGGAACGATCGTTTCCTGCTGAAACAGGGCATTGCTCCGATCGACCTGCCAGAAGAGTTCGATGGAAGCCCTGAGCAGAGGGTGTTGCGGGATGTGGTGATGCTGACTCACCGGGTGGCCGGGGGTTTGTGATTCGCTGCTCAATATTCATTATTCGCTATTCAAAACCAACGTAAGATCGAATAATGAATAGTGAACAGCGAATCAGGAAAGGCGTTTTGGGTTCGGAGCAACCCGATTCGTCGGCGGTATCCGTCAGAAATCGGCGCTCTTGGGTGTCCGCGGGAACGGGATGACGTCGCGGATGTTCCCCATGCCGGTGACGAACAGCACGAGCCGCTCGAACCCGAGGCCGAAGCCGGCGTGGGGTGCCGAACCAAACTGCCGGGTCTGGAGATACCACCAGAGGCTTTCCGGTTCGATGCCCACTTCCCGCACCCGGGCCAGCAGTTTTTCGAAATCGTCCTCCCGCTGCGAACCGCCGATGATTTCGCCGATGCCGGGAAAGAGAACGTCCATCGCCCGCACCGTCGGACCTTTTTCGGTCTCCGATGCCTCGTTCTGTTTCATATAGAAAGCCTTGATGGCTTTCGGATAGTTGGTCAGGATCACCGGCTTTTTAAAGTGCTTTTCGACCAGGAAGCGCTCGTGTTCCGACTGCAGGTCGATGCCCCATTCCACCGGGTACTGAAACTGGCCTTTCTTATGCGGTTTCGACTGAAGCAGGATGTCGATGGCTTCCGTGTAAGTGATCCGGACAAAATCGTTGTCGACCACGAACCGCAGCTTTTCGAGCAGGCCCAGTTCGCTTTGTTCTTCTTTTTTCTTCGTCTTTTCCTCTTCCTTCAGCCGCTGATCGAGAAAAGCCAGGTCGTCGGCGGCCTGGTCGAGGGCGTAGCGGATCACGTATTTGACGAAGTCCTCGGCCAGATTCATGTTGTCTTCCAGCTCGTAAAAGGCCATTTCCGGCTCGATCATCCAGAACTCGGCCAGGTGGCGGGTGGTGTTGGAGTTCTCGGCGCGGAAGGTCGGACCGAAGGTGTAGATTTTGGAGAGTGCCATGGCCCCCAGTTCCCCTTCCAGCTGCCCGGACACGGTCAGGTTGGTTTCCCGCCCGAAGAAGTCCTGTCTGAAGTCGATGGCGCCCTCGTCGGTACGGGGCAGGTGGTTCAGGTCGAGCGTCGTGACGCGGAACATCTCGCCGGCCCCTTCGGCATCGGAGGCCGTGATGATGGGTGTATGCAGGTAAAAGAACCCGTTGTCGTTGAAATACTTATGAATCGCGTAGGCCAGGGTATGCCGGATGCGCAGCACCGCGCCGAAGGTGTTCGTACGGGGGCGCAGGTGGGCGATTTCCCGCAGAAATTCGAGGGAGTGCCGCTTGGGCTGGAGGGGATACTGTTCCGGGTCGGCGGGGCCGTACACGTGAATTTCGGCTGCCTGGACTTCTACCTTCTGGCCCGAGCCCTGCGATTCGACCAGGGTGCCGGTCACGGCCACGCAGGCGCCCGTCGTCACCAGCCGCAGCACGTCTTCGCTGATCCGGCCCGGCTCGGCCACGGTCTGAATCGTATGGATCGTGGAGCCGTCGTTGATGGCAATGAAGATGGCGTTTTTACTTTCCCTTTTCGTCCGGACCCATCCCTTGACCGTGACGGTGGAGCCGGTGGTCGTCGAAGCAAGTAACTCTTTGATTGGTAAAAGACTCATTACAACAGCAATTAAGTGAAAGACGGCTGCAAAGTTAAGTCATATCTCGTAACTATGAAGGGGTTTGCCGGATTACGCCAGGAATTCCATTTCCTCGTTTTTTCCTATTTAAAAACTTCATTCTCAATTATATTTATTGCTATTTTCTGGGGAGCCGACCTGACGTAAAACAATTTTAATTAAAATTGGTCTGGAATTTGATAGGGGCGACACGGAACGTCCGGACCCGGATTCGTGCTCTTGAAGATTGTTTCGATTTATGCAGAGACTTAGCCTTACCCAATCCTTACAGCAAAAGCTGTCCCCGCAGCAGATTCAGTTTATCAAACTGCTGCAGATTCCGACGGCCGAACTGGAGACGCGTATCGAGGAAGAACTGGAAATAAATCCGGCGCTGGAAGAAGGCGCCGACGATTACGACGAACCGGCGGCCGACGATCCGTTTGCCGACGAGTACGACGATGATTACAAGGAACGTAACGACGAAATCGACCTGGGCAGTTACCTGAACGAGGACGATTACAACGGTTACAAAATGCAGGGGGACGGCAATTACGGAGAGGAAGAACGGGAAATGCCGGTAGCCAACCGCTCGACGTTGACGGACACGCTCATGCAGCAGTTCGGCTACCTCAACCTCGACGAACGCCAGGAGCTGATCGGGCTCCAGCTCATCGGCAGTATCGAGAGCGACGGTTACATCCGGCGGTCGATGCAGGCCATCGTAAACGACCTGGCCTTCTCTCACAATATATTCACCGACATTGACGAACTGGAAGAAGTGCTGAAAAAGGTTCAGACCTTCGACCCGCCGGGCATTGCGGCCCGGACGCTTCAGGAATGCCTGCTGCTCCAGCTTCAGCGCAAAGACCTTTCGGACCCCGCCGTACCGCTGGCCATTCGGATCATCGACGGCTTTTTCGAGGAATTCTCCAAAAAGCACTACGACAAAATTCAGAAGCGCCTGAACATTTCGGAAGACCAGCTGAAGAAGGTAATCCAGGTCATTACCAAGCTGAACCCCAAACCCGGCTCGGTGGAAGGTGAGGACGGCGCGGTGCAGTATCTGATTCCGGATTTTATCCTGACGAACAACAACGGGAAGCTGGAACTGACGCTGAACTCCCGCAACGCGCCCGAACTGCGCATCAGCCGGTCGTTTGCCGAAATGCTCGATACGTACGAGAAAAGCGACAAGAACAACCGTTCCCTGAAGGAAACCGTCTCGTTCGTCAAGCAGAAACTCGACGCGGCCAAGTGGTTCATCGACGCCATCAAGCAGCGGCAGGCCACCCTGCTGAAGACGATGAACGCCATCGTGAAATTCCAGTACGACTTCTTTCTGGAGGGCGACGAAACCAAGCTGCGGCCGATGATCCTGAAAGACATCGCCAACCTGATCGACATGGACGTCTCGACGGTGTCGCGGGTGGCCAACAGCAAGTCCGTGCAGACCGAATTCGGGATTTATCCGCTTAAATACTTTTTCTCGGAAGGGATTTCGACCGAATCGGGCGAGGACGTCAGCAGCCGGGAGGTGAAAAACATCCTGAAAGACCTGATCGACAACGAGCCGAAAAGCAATCCCCTGTCGGACGATAAACTGGAGAAACTGCTCAATGAGCGGGGATACAACATTGCCCGGCGGACGGTCGCCAAATACCGGGAGCAGCTCAATATTCCGGTGGCGCGGCTTCGCAAGCAGTTGTAAGCGGGGGGTTCAGGCAGAAATTCAAACCGGATACAGGGGCAGACGATGGCGGTACATTTCCGGTTTTAACCTATTTTTGCAAGCTGAAGGGTATTTACTTCACCTGAATTACTGCCTGTTCCATTGACTTTGAATACGCGTCTTGCCCAAATTCTGTCAGCGGTTTTCCACCCGTTGCTAATGCCGACGATCCTGTTCGGCATCCTGCTGTTTACGGCACCCGGCACCCTGAATCTATACGCGCTGGGCCTGACGGCGAAGCTGAGCCTGCTGGTGCTGATCTGCATCAGCACGTTCTTCGTTCCGGCCTTTCTGATCTATTTTCTGTACCGGGCCGGCTTCGTCTCCAGTCTCCATCTCGACAGCCTGGCCGACCGGCGGCTGCCGTATTTCCTGACGGCGGTTCTGTATACGGCCATCACGCTGATGTTCGCCTTCCGGATGCGCCCCCTATCGGAGCTTGTCCCGGAAATCGGGATCATCCTGGGGAGCATTACGGTGTCGGTGACGCTGGTCGGGCTGATCAGCCTGTTCTGGAAGATCAGCGCCCACAGCGTCGGCATCAGCGGCATGATCGGTGCGCTGCTCGGGATTGCCGTTAAGTTCGGCGAGTCCGATCTGTTGTACCCGTTACTGATTCTGGTTATGCTCGCCGGTCTGCTGGCGAGCGCCCGTCTTCACCTGAACGCCCACACGCCCCTCCAGATCGGGGCAGGCCTCTGCCTGGGGCTGGCGGTCAGCCTGACGACGGTCACGTTACTGGTTTAGGAATTGGGGGATTAAGGAGTTGGGGAGTTACGCACCGCCCGATTTTGTCCTCCCGGTGGTATTGTCATCCCGGGGAACGAGGGAGCTTGAGCTTCGGCGCTCCGTCAGACCGGCCATTTAGCCACAAGATCCCTCCTGCGTCGGGATGCCAGAAAGCGGGCAGGATGACAAACAGGCAGCGCATAACTCCTGACCCTTAGATCTTTAAGCCCAAAACCTCTTAACCCCAAAACTCCTAATCTCCCCAACCCCTTAACTCCCAAACTCCCCTACTCAACTATGTTCTCTTTCCTTCTCTATTCCATTTCCGACGGCGTCTGCCGGATCACGCTGAACCGGCCGGAGGTGTACCATGCCCTGAGTCCGGGGCTGATCCATGAAATCCGGGACGCGGTGGAAGCGGCCGGGGCCGACGAGTCGGTGCGGGTGATCGTGCTGACGGCTTCAGGCGACCGGGCCTTCAGTTCCGGGGCCGACCTGAAAGAAGCTTCCGAACCCATCCAGGCCGGCGAGCGGCTTTCGCTGGGAGAAAAGCTGCGCACCACCTATCATCCCATGATTCTGGCGATCCGCAGTGTCCCGAAACCGGTCATCTGCCGCCTGAACGGGTTGGCGGCCGGGGCCGGCTGTTCCCTCGCGCTGTCCTGCGACCAGGTGATTATGGCGGAGGAAGCCTATCTGTCGCTGCTGTTCGTCGGCATCGGGTTGATGCCCGACGCCGGTTCTACCTATTTTCTGCCCCGGCTGGTGGGCCAGCAGAAGGCGTTCGAGTTATGTGCGACGGGCCGTCGGGTGTACGGGCCGGAAGCGGAACGGCTGGGACTCGTCAGCCGTTCCGTTCCGTCGGCGGACCTGGACAAGACTGTGGAAGAGCTGGTTTCCTACTACGCTTCGGCACCTACCCAGGCCATCGGGGCGATGAAGCTGGCCCTGAATCAGTCGTTAACAAATTCACTGGAAGAGCAGATGGAGAAAGAGGCTCAGTATCAGGATTTACTGGGTTTCACCAAGGATGTCGCGGAAGGCATCGGGGCGTTTTTAACGAAAAGGAAGGCGGTTTTCAGCGGAAAATAGCCAATATTATTTGCGGCACCTTTTGACATTAATCGTTTTCCTCTTACTTTTGCAGTCCCAACCGGGAGCAGTGACATCATGTCCCGGACTCGTAGCTCAATTGGATAGAGCATCTGACTACGGATCAGAAGGTTTGGGGTTCGAATCCCTACGAGTCCGCAGTGAAAATCAGCCACTTAGCAAAAATGTTGAGTGGCTTTTTCTTTTTAGTTGCAATACAAGTTGCAATACAAATATCCTTATTGAATAAATTAAGATAAAGTATGCCTTTCCGACTAGAAGGACCCGGGTAGGGAGAGAAGTTTTTACGGAGCGTAAGGTAGAGTTTCCTGAAATTTGGCTACCGGCCATTATTTTGGCCATACCGGATCTAAATCTTATCGCGCGGGTACAGCTCTTCTAGATAACTTTTTTGTCCCGGGACGAAGAATGTACGGACACCAACTCCTACCCAGTCGAGCAGATCGGCGTGACGACGGCCACTGTTAGTCAGCTCTCAGCCCCTGCAGCAGATCTAGAAGGCGGCATATGTAGTCGAAGAGGATGGTAAGCTATAGGAAAATAAACGACGGATGTACCCCTCGCTGAAAACGCTTCAGACCCTATGTAAAAATTTTACAGAGCCTATGTAAAAAATTTATATAGGCTCTGTAAAATTTTTACTTAGGCTCTGTAAGCTTCCCAGTAATTGTAGCCTTACCCACATTAGGACAGCAAGTGTTTAGACTTCTGTGGTTTTCACTTGCCTGGCATAGGTTGCTGGAGCCAGACCACCCAGCGACTGATGAGGATGAATCGGATCGCCGAAGCGAACGATTGTACTGATCAACCCACTCATCCGACAAGATCCGGACTTGTTCCAATGACTCGAATAGATAAGCATCCAACACGTCCTCTCGAAACGTGCGATTCAACCGCTCAATGTAACCGTTCTGCATCGGTTTTCCCGGCTGAATGTATTGAATCCTAATATGGTTCCCTTCACACCATTCTTTGAATTTATCTGCAATAAACTCCGGGCCGTTATCTACTCGGATTCGCTTTGGCAGGGGACGTTCCAAGGCAATCATTTCCAAAACATCAATCACTTTCAGAGCTGATAACGAGAAATCAGCGTGAGCGGCTAGGACCTCGCGACTACAGTCATCTATAATCGTCAATACCCGGATTTTTCGTTTACTTACCAGTGCATCAGAAACAAAGTCCATGCTCCAACATTGATTAATTTCTTGGGGAACCTTCAATGGTTGTTTCACCCGTGCCGGTAGTCTCCGTTTATGCCGCCTTCGATGTTTTAAGTTCAGCAAACGATACACCCGTAGCACCCGCTTGCGATTCCACGTTAGCCCTTCATTTCGAATCTTGCCATAGTAATCATCAAAACCGCGCGTGGGATATAGTTCAGCATATCTCCGAAGTTTATCAATGACCGGCTGATCGTTCTTTTTACTCTGATAGTACCAGTGGGAACGATGCATTCCCACCACTCGACAAGCCCTGCCTACAGACACCTTTTCGTCCACGGCCCACTCCACTAATTCCTTCTGTTGACAAGGCTTTACAGCTTTTTTTCAATGATCTCCTTAGCCAATTTGTAATCCAGACTTAACTCAGCATACATCTGCTTTAGGCGACGATTCTCATCCTGAAGGGCTTTCAACTCTTTTAAATGACTAGATTCCATCCCGTTGTATTTCTTCCGCCAATTGTACAAAGTGGCTTTGGAGATGCCGTACTCACGACAAACATCCATAGCCTCTCGTCCTACTTCGTACTGCTTGAGGATGGCTACGATCTGGGACTCGGTGAAGTTCTTCTTTTTCATGTAACAGTTAAAATTAGACCTTTTCGAGTCTAATCCTACACTGTCCTAATTAGTGGGAAGCTTACATATGTTAACTAATAATGCGATATCCCCGTATAGATTCTCTTGACTACCTCTGTTTTTGAAAGATTGCCAATCAACAATTTTAGACCAACCATTGAAGGCTATAGTTTTTTTACTCAAAATAGATCTGAGATCTTTCATTAATAAATACGTCAGGTGATTTTCATCCCACTCGTGTGGAAATGATTCTATGCAAATAGATTTAAATTTATTTTCCAGAGCGTTTAGTGTCCTTAACATATTGTAAGTGTGATATATGACCTATGCTTATTAATCGATTGGTGTCCATCCCAGAGCGATTTCAATTTTTCTTCTATATTGTGTATCTATCTGCCTTGGAGCTTTTCTAATGTACTCTTCAGCTAACTTTCTTGTATTGTACTCAAGGTTATCTAAATGTTTAATTACATAGTCTACAGATGGCTGTTCACGGTTTGTAAATTCGCTGAATGATAAGCCTGTCCATACTGCCGCATCAAGATTTTTTGTTTCTAACCACTTTACGATTGTAGCTTTGATTCCTTTATCTTCTTTATCGGTTACTTCTACAAAGTGAATATCATCAAGTCTGTATGCGTTTTCACGTTCTTTTAAAGAAGCTCTTGCATCATCGATATTACTAACTGTCATCAATGCCCAAAGCACTCTCACTGGGTGAGCATTCTCATCAATAATAAAAGTAATCCTTTTGTTCTTAGATTGTCTACTCAGCTCAACTGGTAGCAATGGCCCATCTTCAAACCATTTGTTCTGTACAAGTAATCCACCTGGATTCCATATGAGTGATCCCCATCCTAAGCAAGCGATATTCATTGATGTAAATTTAAGTATCTAAAAAGTCCCATTCATCCCCAAGAACCCAGCGTAAAGCAGAGAGCTTACCGTTGAGCATACCCCATTCAAAATTATTCCAAGGCCCAAGGTTTTTCTTGCCAAACTGTTTTTCTTTCTCTTTAGCTGCTTTTCTAGCACCATTGTATACTTCCCTTGACGTTACATTGGGGTTATATTTTCCGGCATCTTTTTTAGTAGCAATTCTTAGTTCACCTATTTTAATGCGGTATAACCAATTTTGATATCGGTTGTACCAAATTTTATCCATAAGTTCATTCATTGCTTCTAATATATCGGACAAACTTCTTGTCTCTTCAACCCATTCGTGCTCGAGCATTAAATCTGATACCAATTTTGGTCTTATTTTTTGAACAGCTTCTGTAAGCTTTATATAATACGAAGATTTGATTTTAGTAAATATGAATTCAATATCAGGATGAGGTAACTTATTATTACCGTTGGGTAGGCTAAAATCCGAAGTATTATGGGTTACGAAGGAAAATTTTACTCCTGCTGACTTTTTGTTACTTACATAGTCCGCGTAGATCTCAATCAGAATGGCATCATTAAAGCTATTTTTGCCACCATGAAACGGAGCTTTTTTATTTATAGCTCTTTGAGCAGCACGTAATTTTATTTTATCGCTCGTTTCAACAATGTCGCTGCTTTTAAGCAGCTTCTCTATTCGGGTGACAGCAAGAGCGGCTGACTCACCAAGTTCAGGGATCTTATAATCTATATTGTTTAAATGATTCAAAACGGCTTGCTTGGTTTCCTGATCACCTAATTTATTTACAGCGTCTTTCACACGCTTTATAACGGCAGAAAGGCTTTTGCCATTTTCTTTTATAACTCTTCCTTTGTGCGAGAAAATTCATCAATTACTGTTTGAGGAACGATTAATGATAGTTCGTTTATACTAATTAATTCTTCGACTATATCTAAAATCTTCTCATAATCAGGGTCTTTTGCTAGATCTAACCATACACAAGTATCAACTAAAAGCTTATGCATATTGCTAATATAGTAATGGCTATAGAGGGTTATTAATCAGATCTATAAATTGGTTTACCTTTTTAACAGCTTCTTGAAAAGATGGTATTGAATGACTTGGAGCATATGACTTTCTATTAACAAAGCGTTCATATTCAGTTGAATACTCAGAGTCTGAGTGGCCTTGTGCTTTCGTCGGTACCCGATAGTAGCAGATGTAGTTCATAGATCCTTATAACATTAAAAACAGGTGTTCCACAGTTTAATTCACCAAAGATAATGGTTTATGGCATTTTACAAACGCTCGTTTGTTAAAGGCCATAAACACCTTATCTTTCGCCTTTCCGTCCGTGGAACACTCTAGCGGACCCTAATGACTCTATGAATTACGTTGCCTACTACCGGGTTTCGACGAAGATGCAGGGCCGCTCGGGCCTGGGTCTAGCCGATCAGCGATCGATCGTGAGCCGTTACCTGAGGGAGGGCGATCAGCTGGTAGCCGAGCTGACCGAGGTTGAGTCCGGCCGCAAGAGCGAACGGCCGCAGCTTCAGGCCGCCATCCGGGCTTGTCAGCAGCACGGAGCAAAACTGCTCATCGCGAAGCTCGACCGGCTGAGCCGCAACGTGGCCTTCGTGATGACGCTGCGGGACTCGGGCGTCGACTTCGTGGCCTGTGATCTACCCGATGCCAACACGCTCACCGTGGGCATGATGGTGACCTTCGCGCAGTTTGAAGCCGAGCGGACCTCGGAGCGCACCCGGGCCGCCCTGGCTCAGAAGAAAGCACAAGGGTTTCGGCTGGGTAGCCCCCAGAATCTTACGCCGGAAGCCATCGAAAAGAGCCGGGTGCTGCGGCAGGGGCTGGCCCGGTCCCACAAGGCCAATATCCAGGCCACCCAATTGGCGACCCTGTACCGGGCCAAAGGCATGACCTACGCTCAGATTGCCCAGCTGCTCAATGACACCCACTATCAAACCCGCCGGCAGAAGCGCTTCGACGGCAAGACGGTCTACCGCTTGTTGAAACGCCAGGAGTCCGAGTAAAAAGTGGCGATGCTACTTGCCAAACAGTGGCCGTTTTGGAGGAAGCCTTGTAAGGCGGTCTTCTCTGGGCAACCCCGAAGACCGCCTCCGGCGATAACGCTCCCAGTTGAGAATCCTGTCCCTTCTTCTACCTGCTGAAGTACGAGTTCGACGGCTCCAACCGCTGGAATGGCCTCGGCTTGCGGTTCTACTGCTTGTCCTGAGCCGCGCGTTTGTGGGCTCTTTTGAGTCTGGGCCGTGGGTCTGGCCGTTTTTGTTGCTCCAGCTGTTGTCCGGACTTGTCCGGACACGTCCGCCCTTCTGAATATTCTACCGGGCGGTTTTGCCAGGCCTGCTTTGAATGGTCAGCATTTGCCACCTCAAGCCGATGTGGACACGCCAACGCTGGCCAGGGAACCAAGAGCAGGAAAACCTCGCAAGGAAATACTTCCTACGAAGAAACGAAGGGCCGGTCATCGCCCCCATAGTTGCAGAGTTTCGTCATCAGGTCTTTGATCTCCATTAGATCCAGGGGCTTGAGCAGAAAGTTGCTGGCGCCTAATTCTAAGCTGCTCTGCCGGTGCTCCTGACTATCCCGGTTGGTGATGATGACCACCGGTACGGACTGCCATTGGGGGTGCTGCTTCAACACCCCGAGGGTTTGAAACCCGTCCATTTTAGGCATGTCCAGATCAAGAAGGATCACTTTCGGGCCGTCCTCCCCCGGAGTCTGGCCGGATTCGATCCAGTCGACCAGGTCGGCCCCGTCCGAAAAAAACTGCATCCGGCACTGGGGGATGAACCGCATCACCACCTGCTGCACCAAAAAACGATAATCCGACGCATCATCGACAAAATAGATCACCCTCGAGTCCGGCATGTAAGAAATTTCGTAAACAGATTACACAACAACCCATCAGGCGGCCTTGTTCGGCGGCACGCTGACCGGAAACTGCAATTCGAACCTCGTTCCGCTTCCCGGCTTACTTTCCACCGACAGGCGCCCGCCCAACAGGACGCAGAGCCGTTTGACGATGGACAGGCCGATGCCCTCCCCTCCCGGCCGGACGGTTTTCTTACGCGCGCCGGCCGTCGAACCGTCGGAGGGAAGCGGGGGCTGGTCTCTCAGCCGGCTCAGCTGGTCCGGTGAAAGCCCCGGGCCGGTATCCGCCACCCACAATTGCCAGCCTGATCGGTTTTCGGCCTCTTTCCAGCCGATCGTAACCCCGCCCTGGTCGGTGTATTTCAATCCGTTCAGCAGCAGGTTCTGCAGGATGCGACGCAGTTGAACCGGGTCGGTTTCCACCTCCAGGTTTGGGGGTCCCTCCGTTTTGACCCATAGATTTCGTTCCTGGACCACTGCCTGAGCGCCGGCGGTCAGTTCCTCCACCAGCCGGGCCACATTCTGCCGGCTGACCTGAAGGGTCTCCTGCCCGGCTTCCAGGCGGGCGAAATCCAGCAGATTCGTCATCAGCTGGGTCATCTGCTGAATGTTGCGTTTGATCATCTGGATCATCTGGTTCCGCTCCGCTTCGCTGCCGGCCATGCCCAGCAGCTGGGTGGCCGAGGCAATCACGCCCACCTGCCCCCGCAAGTCGTGCGAGGCCGACCGAAGCAGCTCGCTGCGATCCCGGAGCGAATCACGAAGCTGGGACAGGGCCTGGGCGCTCCGGCTGGCCTGTTCCAGCTCCGTCAGCCAGTCCTGCTGCTGGGCCTGGGTCTTTTTCAGGTCCGTGATGTCCAGACCCGTCAACACCAGTCCGTCGTCCTGGCGGTTGACGGCCACGCCCAGCCAGCGGTCCTGCGGGGGGCCTTCCAGGAATTTCTCGTCATACCGCGACTGGTTCGACCGATAGACTTCGTGAAGGTACTCCAGGGTTTGTTCGCCCCAGAGCAGCGTACGGAACCGTTCGGCCGACTGCCCCAGCAGTGTCCCGATGGGCTGATTGAAAAATTCGGCTAGTTTCTGGTTGCCCACGGCCAGCCTGAAATCCAGAATTTCTCCCGAGCCGTCTTCGGCATGAACGGCTTTCAGCAGGCCGATGGACGCCGGGGAAGCGTCCAGCACGGCCTGAAGGTTTTCGGCGCTCCGGCGGATTTCCTCCTGGGCCAGCCGCAGGTCCGTAATGTCCCAGTCGATGCCCAGCACCCGCTGCAGCTCGCCGTTTTCACCCGGCAGAACCACCCCTTTCAGTCGGAGGGTTTTGACGGTGCCGTCCACCTGAATTCGCAACACCTCTTCAAAAGGGCCGTCGCCCCGCTCGATCTGGGCGATGATACTCCCGGCCGTGGGCCGGTCGACCTTCAGCGCGTGCTCCAGGTAAGTCGACAGGGTTACCGGTGTACCCACTTCCAGCCCAAACAGATGATACATGCCCTCCGACCAGACAAAGCGGCCGGTTTCCCGATCGTATTCCCAGCTGCCGATGCGGGCCAGCGATTCGGTCTGCTGCTGGAGCGTCTGATTCCGGATGGCTACGGCCTGTTCGGCCCGTTTGCGCTGGGTAACATCGCGGGCAATCGTGGATACGCCAATGACGTTTCCCTTTCCGTCCTTTACCGGTGACAAGACGATTTCCAGCATCATCTCCCGACCGTCTTTGTTGATCCGGACGGTATCATACTGCTCCACCTGCTGCGAATGCTTGATCCGGTCGGTATTCTTCAGTACTTCGGCCAGGTCCGCGGGCAGGGTTAGCATAGTCAGTGGTTGGCCGATCACCTCCGAGGCCTGATAGCCGTACAGCTCCTGGGAGGCCTGATTCCAGCTGGTGATGATCCCGTCAAAATTGATCGTCAGCACCGAATCCTGCGACGACTCGACAATCGAAGCCAGAAAGAACCGGGCTTCTTCGGCGGCCCGGCGCTCGGTCAGGTCCCGCATGATTTTCACAAAGCCCAGCAGCCGGCCCGTGGCGTCGGTCAGGGGGGAGACCGACCCCGACCCCCAAAACCGGGTGCGGTCCTTGCGCACATGCCAGCGTTCGTTCTGGGCCCGGCCGTTCTGGCGGGTAGTCTGCTCTTCGTGGTCGGGCTCTCCCCGCCGGCGATCTTCCGCCGTAAAGATGATGTCGCCCGACTGGCCGATGATTTCGGCTTCGGAATACCCGAACATGGCCTGAGCACCGGGGTTCCAGCTGGTGACGCGTCGCTCCAGGTCCTGGGTGAAAATGGCGTAGTCGGTGGCACTTTCAATCACCAGCCGTAGGCGTTCTTCCGACTGGCGCACGGCCTCCTCGGCGGCTTTGCGGGCGGTGATGTCCACGAAGGTGATCACGATGCCGTTGATGCGGTCCTCGGCCGTTCGGTAGGGCAACACCCGCATCATGAATACCCGTCCATCAATGGTGCGAACTTCCCGTTCCACGGGTTGCAGCGTCTCCAGCACCCCTTGGGCATCTTCCTGCAGGTGCGCGTAGTCCAGCCGGTTGGTGATGTCGCTCAGGGGCCGGCCCGTATCGGCCGGGATCAGGTTGAAGATCGAGCGGGCGGCCGGCGTAAACAGATTCACCCGGAAGCCCCGGTCGAGAAACAGGGTGGCCAGGTCGGTGGAGTTGATTAGGTTCTGGAGGTTATTTTTGGTCAGGAAGATCTCCTCCACTTTGACCTTCAGCTCCTGGTTGACCGTCGTCAGCTCCTCGTTGATCGACTGAAGCTCTTCCTTGCTGGTTTCCAGTTCCTCGGCCGCCGAGCGCAGTTCCTCGTTCATGGCCTGAAGCTCCTCATTGGACGCTTTCAGCTCCTCGGCCTGGGTTTCATGGAATTCCGTCGAGTTCCGCAGCTGCGCCTTGACGCGGATCAGTTCCTCTTCCAGGTGGCGGGCGACGGATTCCTCCGAGGTGCGGATGTCGTCCGCCTGGCCGATATCCTCCGTGGCCGGCTCAAAGAGCACCAGAAAGAAACCCCGGGCCGGATCACTCTGGCCGAGGACGGGCCGCACCTGGATAGTGATCGTCTCGGTCTGGTCGCCGGTGCGCAGCACCAGGTTGCGGGCCTTGACGTTGGTGCGCTGCTGGACGGCCTGGTAGAAGGCCGAGCGCAGTTCCAGCCGCAGCTCCGGGCGGATGAGCTTCAACAGGTTTTTCGAAGGCTCCCCGCCGGCGATCTGCAGATAGCGCCCGGCCCGCTCCGACAGGTGCAGAATATCGTACTCCTCATTGACGACGATCGAGGGGGGCGCATACTGTTCGAGTAGCTGGTGATGCAGCTCCCCGTAATTGGGGCGGCTCACCGGGGGGCGGGCCTCCCCTTCGGCGGCCGGTTCCGGCGGGCGTTTTTTTTCGGGCAGCAGCGAGGGGATGGTTTCCGGAATCGGATACGGCCGCGTGGTCACCTGCCGGCTCTGGTAGAGGTGGTCCTCCCGGCTGACGGGCGCGAAGAGGTCCCCCGCCCCGTCGGGGGTTTCCGACAGGCCCAGCATCAGAAAACCGCCGGGCTGGAGGGAAAAATGAAACGTTTCCATCACCCGCTCCTGGGCGGTGGGGTTGAGGTAGATCAGCAGGTTCCGGCAGCTGACCAGATCCATCCGCGAGAACGGGGGGTCTTTCAGTATGTTGTGGTGGGCGAACAGGACCATCTCGCGGATTTCCCGCCGGATGCGGTATTCCTCGCCTTCCCGGAAAAAAAAGCGGTGCAGCCGTTCGGGCGACACGTCGGCGGCATCGTTGAGCGTATACCGGCCTTCGCGGGCGGGGGCGATGGCGGCCTCGTCGATGTCGGTGGCAAAGAGCTGAACCTTCGGCGCGTCGGGGAGGCCCAGGGTCTGTTCGGCCAGCAGCATGGCCAGCGAGTAGGCTTCCTCCCCGGTGGCGCAGCCCACGACCCAGACCCGGACCGTATCCTCGGCCTTTTTGCCCTGAAGCAGCCGCGGCAGCACCTCCTGCTCCAGGGTGGCAAACGCTTTGCCGTCACGGAAAAAGTTGGTGACCGAGATCAGCAGGTCCTTCAGCAGGGCCTGCGTTTCTTCGGGATGTTCGCGCAGGTAGGCGGCATAGGCCGGCAGATGGGCCAGCCCCCGAACGTTGAGGCGCCGTTCGATCCGGCGCATCAGGGTCGGGCGCTTGTAGTTGGAAAAATCGTGGCCGGTGCGCAGACGCAGCTGCGTGAAAATCTCGCGCAGGGCCTGCTGCTGCTCCTCGGGCCGCGTCTCATTTTCGACCGGAATCCAAACCGTGCCGAGGTTTTGCCGGTAGGCGATGAGCCGTTCCGGTATCTTCGCCACCGGCAGAATCTCATCGACCAGGTCGGTGGCGATAGCATGGCGGGGCATTTCCTGAAAGGCCGCTTCCCGGGGGTTCTGCACGAACACCACGCCCCCGTTTTCCTTGATGCGCTTGATACCCATCGAGCCGTTGGCCCCGGTGCCGGACAGAATCACCGCCACCGCCCCCGGGCCGTGCGATTCGGCCAGCGTCCGCAGGAAGATATCCACCGGCGCCCGCCGGTCTTCCAGGCGGGAATTGGCTTCTACGACCAGCAGGCCTTCCTGCATGGTCAGGTGTTTGTTGGGCGGTACGACGTAGACGTGATCGGGCAGAACCCGCACGGATTCGGACACCTGCGTCACCGGAATTCGGGCCACGCCCTGCAGGATTTGCGCCAGCTGGCTGTCATAGTCGGGCGACAGGTGCAGGATCACCACATAGGCCATGCCGGAATCGAAAGGCACCTGCTTGAAAAATTCGGTCAGCGCTTCCACTCCCCCGGCTGACGCCCCAAGGCCCACCATCAGCATGTTATCGGGCGTAGGAAGGGATGGTTTCTGCGGATTTGATTTCTTTTTTTTCACGGGAATCAGCGACCAGGGGGTTCAGAAAAAAAGGTTAACATTCGGTGGCCAGCGTATCGGCCTGTTCGCGGAGCGAATCATTGCTCAGCGGTTCATGGCTCATCACCGCCTGCCGGACCAGACCGGCGCGTTGCAGGGCTTCCTGGGCTTTTTTAAAATACATCCCGGCCCGTTTCGGCCGGTTGGCCTCGGCAACATGGTCGCCCAGGTGATTCATCAGCAAAACGCTTTCTTCCACCACCCGAAGGGCCGTAAACCGCGTATCTTCTACTTTCTGGGTCATGGCCACCAGCAGCGAATCGGCCGGATAGGCGTGCCCGGTATGACAACGGAACCGCGCCAGGCGGCCATCCTTCAACCGCGTCAGCACCCCGTGGCATTCCGGACAGGTAAAGGGAGTCCGTTCACCTTTGACCTGCACCGACGCCTCCACCACCAGCAGGTGATGATCCGGGGAGCCACGTAAATCCGGGCCCGATACCAGGGGTTGCCCATCGTGGGCATGAGCGACCGGAAGGGGGGTGAGACGGCTCCGCACCTGCGGCAACACGCCCCGCACGGTGGGGGCCATATGCCAGACGATAAAAACAGAAGCCTCCAGGTCGGAGGGCAGGGCCGCCACGATTTTTTTGATGGCTTCAAAACCGCCCGCTGAGGCACCGATGACAATCATATCTCGTTTTGCCATTCCGATCCTGGTTCAGAAGGTCAACCAATTCAAAACCTAAATGGCCATTCAAATCCGAATAAAACCTTTAGGCTTTCAACCATGATGAGTTGAAACAAGGGAAATCTAAGTAAAAAAGCAATGGAAGGGGAAGAGATACAAGGAAATCGCTCGTTCTCTTACCAAGACATCCTGTTCATAAAAGCGTTCTAGAGGACAGGGTGTTCACAGATCTCGCTGGTTTTAAAGCTGTCGGCCTTGGGTTTAACCGTCCTCTCGACGTAGCCTTTGCCCTGCCCCTTGCCTACGCTGATCCAAGCGGTGGGCCGCCGTACCAAGTTGAGTGTCCTACTACTACTTATCGGATGATCTAGCCCAGGTAGGCCCGGGGATGCGTTCCCGCTCGTAGGGCGCCAGAGTGGCAAAAAGGTACGGCTTTGTTCTTGCGGAGGAAGAGGCCTTCTTTGTCATTAGGTAACGTTAGTTCAGGTAGATCATACAAACAGGGTCGTACACCCACTCGCCCGGAATGCGCGGGCGGAGCTCGGCCGCATCAGCCCGACGCATAAGCAGTTGGGAATCCTGGCGGGGGCGACAAAGCTCCATCGGGGAAAGGTCGTTCTTATGGATAGGCCCGTTTCATGGGGCAAGGTTTATCCCTTGAAAGGGAGGGAGAATACACGAATTGAACAGGTCTTAAAGGGTCGTTTAAGCCTTGTAAAATAGTCTTTTCGCCCTGCTTCTCCCTTTCTGAAGCCTGAAATTTTGCTCACGGGAGATGTCCTTTGAATCATCCCTGGCCCAGCCTTCGGGAAAGTCATTCAAAACATGTACCTTTCCTCGCCCCTTTTTACACCTGTCCTGATCATTCACCCCTCATTCTCTCTATAGAGCGAATGACCCTTCCGATGTTGACCCGGTGACTACTTGTCAAACCTGTGAGCAGCCCCTGCTGGACGGCCGCTCCGACAAACGCTTTTGTTCTTCCCGCTGCCGCATGCAGCACCACCGCCGGCAGAAAGCCGTGTTGACCTCCCCCGGCAAACACCTGCGCCGATCGCTGACCCTGAACAAGCCGATTCTCTTTCAACCTACGGAGGAAGAGGAGCTGGAGGTGACGCCCACCTGCATCTGGGTGCCCCGACCGCTGTACGACCAGGACCTAAAGCTGCTGAACACCGTGCTGTGGCTACGCGACGATCTGGTGTACCTGGAGAACCTCGATGGCCAGGAAGGCGAAACCAACCCCGGGGTGGAATGGGAGAAGTGGGATGGCAACGATGTCAGTGACCACTTTACGGCCCAGTGGGTGGGTCTTGAAGGCTATTTCAACACCCTCAAGCGGGCCCAGGGGCCCATGGGCCGCGAGTTGGCCAGGCACTGGCCACGGCTGGAGGCCGCCTACCGACTCATCCAGCAACAAATGCGGAAGTTCGTCGCGACCTACCAGATGAAGTCCGGGCGTTATGTGGCTCACCTGGAGGCCGGCTTCTTAGACCAGGTGGAGGTGTTTCGCCAGGATCTGGGTCTGTTGTGGTATGAACTGGAGGAAGCCACCCGGTAGCCGTCACCCAGGCGTCACCGACCTATCACTGAAACCAGATACGTCACTCGCCCTGAGCCCTGATTCGTCACGAAAGGAAGCGAGCCGTCACTAAGCCGTTACCGGGAGGGAGGGAGCAGTTTCCGATGTAGCCCCACCCGTCACCGAGCTGTCACCAAAGCGTCACGAAAAGACGCCCTTTGGTCTTTCGTCGTCGAGGGCGGCCACCAGGACAGTTTTTACAAGCTTGTAACCGGTTGTAAAAACGCCGTTTTAGCTTGTAAACCCTTGTAAAAGGGGCTCATCGTCTTGTAAAAGCTTGTAAAAAGGGCACGAAAGAGGGGTAAGCGGTTGTAAAAACTAGGCTAATCGCTGGTAGTAAGCTTTTTCCTAGCGTAGGAAACCCCGACAGCTGCCCTAAATCGGCCTTCAGAAGGTAAATATCCCTGTTTGGGAGGCATCAGAAGACACTGTTAAAGGGTTATTGTACCTTTCCACCCACTACGGTAAAGCTATAGCCGACTATTGAGAGATTTAGAATGCTAGGTTCGTGGCGGATCAAGCCTTTTTTAGGACGAAACTAGGGTAGGGGACGCTAGGGAGACACTGCCTTCTATGGCGGTGTTCATCGGCGTTGAATTTTTTAGTGACTCCCTGAGCGGAGCAACCAGGTATTAAGAAAATATAAGCTTTTCTTAAATCGAATAGGCGACTCCCATAACGACGTAAAGTGTCCCAAAAAAGGAGCTTTTCCCGAGACGAATTAATAAAGATGCCTGGCCACTTATTAACGGAATCGTTTCAGTTTTCTACATTCGCTTTATCGATTCGACTATTCCTTTCTTAATCGGTTATGAAAACACTATCTGCTTTTCTATTTATTTGGATGATAAGCGTCCAGCTTTGCTTGGCTCAAGCGACAAAACCGGCTTTAGATACGGACTCTACCTTTCGCCGGGCGCTTCAGGAGATTCGCTACCCTGAACTTAGACGGCTAGCCCAGCAAACGACCATCGTTTTTGTTCAGTTTACCCTTACTCCGCAAGGGAAAGTCACCCAGATCAAGTATTTGAATGAGGATGAGGTGGATAACCCTTTTGTCTATGAGGTTCAACAGATCGTCGAGCAACTACCTACCTTACCAGCTTTGTATGCTGGCGAGTATGTATTGCCCGTCGGGTTTGAATCGGAAAACAGCCAGGGCAAGAAACGACTCACCAAAGAAGACCGGGCGGCCCTGGCCCGCACCTTCGTTCAATTAACCCGCGCCCGCGTGTTGCTCAGCGAAGTCTATGTGCCGGCTTCGAATTGGTAAACTAGAGAGACGTTCTTCGAAAGAAAATGCCTAGGATTAATTAAACGGCGAACGCTTACCAAGGGCTTGAATCCGGCTTTCCCTCCGACAGATAGGAGAATAAGCCCCTATCCCGACCGCTCTATTTAAGATGAGGTCAGCCAGCATACAAAGCCGATCTTAGCACTCCAGCCTAGTCTGAGCGTGTGCCTTATTTCAACCCATTCGATGGGTTACCATCAAGCAAGAAACCAAAACGCATTGTTGCACCTTAGCCTACTTGGTGGCCTGCTTAGTGGTTATTAAAACGACTCCATTCTGGGCTTGAGGACCATATTTAGCAAGTAATTCAGGACTCTGTTTCAGCACCGTAATGCTCTCAATGTCCTCGGTAGTGAACTTGCGACCATGGATTTGGGCCTGCTTCAACTCCTCCACCTTAACCTGGTTGAGAACATAGACCGGAGGATTTACTTTCAAAGCGTTTCTACTCGCCAGTCGAGAAGGAGAAACGGCCTCTTTGGAAGAATGGCAGCCTGCGAGCAAACTAAGGCCGATGCTGGCCGCTAGAAGGGGAAGGATAGAAGGCTTTAAGCTCATGGCGATCTGTTTTTTATGCCAAGCTATCAATAAAAATAATCAGTTTAAACTCGTA
The DNA here is from genome assembly GCF_003703975.1 of Larkinella soli. Taxonomy (GTDB): domain Bacteria; phylum Bacteroidota; class Bacteroidia; order Cytophagales; family Spirosomataceae; genus Larkinella; species Larkinella soli. The sequence goes on from NZ_QTJY01000008.1 coordinate 297,511, forward strand.
CCAGCTTAACTTTTTTAGTAGCTGAATTGGGCAACAAAGTTCTGATCGGATTTGCTAGGGACAGAAGAAAATATTTCCATGGAAACCGTTGGGTGAATCGTTTTTAAACCGATGATAAAAGTCTAACCAAATAAAAATGCGGCTTTTTTACCAAAAGGAAGAAGGTGCCTGACCACTTTAATTACAAATGCTTATTGGTAGGATACGTTAAAATGTAAGATCTAAATAGACCACCTTATGAAAGCTTGGGTACTAGTCGGCTTCCTTTCCAACGACCATCCTCATCGATCCCAGTGGTAAGATCTTATATCGCGGTTCGGGTAAAGAGTCCTTCCAGCGGATCAAAGAGCGGCTGGAAAAAGAAAAAGCAAATGGCAAGTAATTATCTGGCTTTTCAAAAAGCAACATAATTTCATTTATAGAACGAATCGAGCGCAAAAAAGACATGACTAAAGAGCAATATACTACCAGAGCCAGATGGCTATTGGCCACTACCATTGTCCTGACCATCGCCTTGGCTCGAAACGAGAAAGCAATCAAAGCGTTTCTTACTCGGACCGTACCAACTTTAGGTAGCTATTATTGGGTAAGCCTTGTTTTCTTAGTGAGCTTATGGTTTGCAGGATTTTACTATACCTTGAAGGGCCTTCTCACAAAGCGATGAATAAGTCTCCGGAATAAATCTATCCTATTTTCATAAAAAATGCCTTTTACTAAGATCCAAAATCCGATCACGCCTATTTGTGGCTGATTTATGGCTGAAGCTCAGTCTAGCCAACTAGACACCTTGATTAAAACACTAAATAAAGCGACTCAGGTAGCAATAAAGCGCTGAAGGAAGAGTTATTTTATCGCTCCTCCTTAGAATGTTATGTCGATGAAAAAGCTGCATGTAATCTCAGTAGTTGCTGCCATGAGTAGTTTTTTTCTAGCCTGTAGTAAGCCGTTTCCACCAGCTTCTCAAAAGATAGGTCAGCGTCGCTTGCAATTGGTATCTCCTGACGGAGTACGCATTGCAAACTCGATAGAGGAATTGAAAAGCCGGATTGAATCGTCAGGGATTGGATGGGACGATAATCGGGGAGAAAATCCGCGAATGCTTGAGCCCATCACCATTACGAAAATCACCTATGGCCAAGAAAAAGGCTCTCCGCCTCTCCCACCCACTATGGGACAAAAGGTGAAGGTCACTTTGGCAAACGTTCATTACAAAACATCAACAGGAAAAAAAGCCGTTTATTGGCTTTCAATTTTCCAGCCTTACTAAGCGTGTCAGTTTCTTTATCAAGCAGGCTATAATCTGGTTCGAGTCTACTTCAACAAAGTTGTTCTACCAAATGCCCGAATAGTAAGACGCTCCTATTCTTACAGTCGTCTTATTAAAGGAGCCTTATTTGAGAATAAGTAAGTTGGCAGTTACAAAGCAGGACCAACAACACATTTCTATTTAGTAAGAAGCAAACGGACGTTTATTGCTATCGATCTCCGGTCCGGTAGTTACTTACTTCAATTCTGAATCTGGTTTCCCGGATCGAGTAATTCATTAACCAGCTTTAAAAGAACCTCTAAATCCACCGGCTTGACCAGATGACCATCGAAGCCGGCCTCCTGCGTCCGCTGCCGATCTTCGTCCTGTCCATAACCGGTTAAGGCAATTATGATCATCGCCCGGCCCCAAGACTGCTGACGAATTAACCGGCAGGTTTCATACCCATCCAGATCGGGCATGCCGATGTCCAGCAGAATAGCCCTTGGTGCCAGGCTTTCGGCCGCTTCAAGTCCCGCCTGCCCGCTGTTTCGAGTGTGCATCTCAAAGCCTTTTAACTTTAACAGCAGACTCAAGGTCATGGCCGCATCCGGATTGTCATCGATCACTAACAGACGCTGTCTGACTGCCTGGTCGGTGGAACGCTCCGGGGAGGTAGGCTGTGACTCGGCGGCCTTGTGGAGGGTGGGTAAGTGAACCGTGAACGTACTCCCCTGGCCCAGCCCTTCGCTCTGGGCTTCTACCCGTCCACCATGCAGCTCCACCAGGCGCTTGACCAGAGTCAGCCCCAGGCCTAAGCCCCCCTGCGAACGGGCGGGCGAGTTATCCACCTGCACGAACAGCTCAAAAATGGTTGATAACTGGTCCTTCACCAAGCCAATGCCGTTATCCCGTACCTCCAGGATCGCTTCACCCGCCCGATGCGCCAGACTTAGCCAAACCTGACCACCCGGCCGGGTGTAGCGCAGGCCGTTGGTCAATAAATTAGTGACTACCTGCGCCAGTCGGGTCGCATCGCCGTCTACATAGATCCCAGCCGCTGGCAACCCTACCGTTAAGCGCCGGTCCTGGGGTTGATAGAGCGGTTCGATGGCCTGGGCCGTCTGACGCACGATGTCTACGACATTCACGCGCTGTTTCTGCAGTTCGATTTTGCCCCGACTGATGCGGCTCACATCCAGTAGGTCATCCACCAGCCGCACCAGGTGGTCGGTTTGCCGATTGATCATGACCACCGTGGAAAGCATCGTCTCGGGGTCACCAGCGGTTAAGCTCAGGATTTGCAGGCCTGATCGAATGGTGGACATGGGGTTGCGCAACTCGTGGGCCAGCATGGCCAGAAATTCGTCCTTGCGCCCGTCGGCCTCCCGCAGGGCCTGCTCCATGCGTCGGCGCTCGGTCAGGTCGCGGGCCACTTTGACGTACCCCAGCAACTGCTCGTCGGCATCGTACAGCGGCGACATGACGCCCGATAGGTACAACCGGGAATTGTCCTGGCGGATATGGTCGCGTTCGTCGGGGGCCCAACCCTGCCCTCGGGCCAATGCCATTTCTTTTTCTAACTCGCCCCTGGCCCGGTCTTCGGGCGTAAAGATGATCTCGCCGGACTGCCCGATGGCTTCGCTCTCTGCATAGACGAATAGCTGCTGGGCCCCCTGATTCCAGCTGGTGATGCGGCCCAGCGGATCCAGGGTGATGATGGCGTGGTCGGCAATACTGTTGAGCACAATCTGCAGCCGCTGCTGCGAATCGCGCAGGGCCTCCTGGGCTTGTTTTGCTCCGGTAATGTCGCGGCTGATTTTGGTAAAGCCGATCAACCGTCCCGCTCGGTCGTGGATGGCCGTCATGATTTCGTTCACCCAGAACCGTTCTCCGCCTTTTCGAATGCGGACACTCTCCCGCTCGGCCCGGCCGCTTTGGGTGGCCTGCTCCATTTCCTGAGCCAGTTCACCCGCGGCTACCCCTTCCGGCGTGTAGAATAGTGATATATGCTGGCCCATCACTTCCTGGACGGAGTAGCCTTTCACGCGTTGCGCCCCTTCGGTCCATTCGGTGATCATACCGGCGGGGTCGATGCGGAAGATAGCGTAGTCGGGCAGGTTCTGCACCAGGATGCGGAAGCGTTCTTCGCTCTGCCGCAGGGCCTCCCCGGCCTGGTGGCGCTCCACAAAATCGGCGGCTTGCCGGGCAATGACATCCAATAAGCCTAATTCCCGCTCCGTTGGCGTGTGCACCGTCTTCCAGTGGTTGGAAAGCATCCCCACAATTTTGCCCGAGCGGGAAATCAGCGGTGTCGTTTGCACGGCTCGCAGGCCCGAGCGGCGATAGGCTTCCAGATCCCCCGTGCCCTGCAGGGACGCTTCGGTTTCCACATCGGGCACAATCACCCGCTTGCCTTGGGCTAAGGCCACCCCGCAACTGCTGGCCGATGTGACGTCGACCCACTCCCAGAAGTGGGCCGACTCTGAATGGAACCCCTGCCAGGCCAGTAATTGCAGCGCATGCTGGTCGGCAAACAACCGTTGCAGGCTGACCGTGTCGGCGTGCATGATGGCTTTGGCCGCCTCCATGATTTGTTCGTACAACATTTCCATGTTGTCCGCTTCGATTAAGCGGCTGCTGATCAGCTGGAGTTGTTTGGAATCGGCCAGTTCGCGGGCTAATCGGGCTTCACTATCCCGCAGGGCTTCGTCGGTGCGGGCGCGTTCGAGGGATTCAGTATGGCGGGAGAGGATGATAGCGGCCGCCTGCGTGACCGCATCGGCGAGCACCAATTCGGAGGCGGTAGCCTGGTGTACGTGGGTAAAGTACAGGGCAAAACTACCGATCGCTTTGCCGTCCCGCGTCAGGATCGGATACGAGCTACAGGATCGAAAAGTATGGGCTGCAGCCAGGTGGCGATAGGGTTGCCAGAGCGGGTCTTCGAAGACATCCCGCGTGATGGCAGGGCGCCCGGTCGCAATCGCATAACCACTACAAAACGAGTCTTCCCCAATGGGAAATCCGTCCAGCGCGCCGGTGTAGGTTTGGGGCATGTCGCCAGCCCCCTCAATGGCATGCAAGCTGGCCCCATCGGGATAGGCCAGGTAAAAGGCCGTCCGCACATCGCTGCCCAATTGGGGTTTGACCATCTGGATGAGCGTATTCAATGAGCTGGCCAGAGGCTCATCGTTAATAGCCGACTGAAAGGCTTCTTTCTGGATGTGGGTACGCTGTTCGCTCATCCGTAAGGCTTCCTCCGCGCGGGCGCGTTCGAGGGCCTCCCAGGTCCGTTCGGTCACCTCATCGATCAACTTAATGTCAGCGGATGTCCAGCGCCGGGGCCGGGCCGAGACGGCCACAATCGACCAGAGCGGCTGGCGCTCCCCGTGGCGCAGGGTCGATGCCACCAGGGCCGAAAAGCCAAGGGCACCCAGGTTTTGCCGGTCCAGATCAGTCAGCCCGGCTGTCTGGCCAACGTCGTTGATCACCAGTGTTCCCTCGAAGGCAACCCGCAGGGCGTCGGGAAAATCGGACAGGCGAACGCTGTCGGGCACGGGCGGCACTCGGTCGTTTCCCACCTGATGGGTGAACTCGCCCCGGTCCTCGGCGAGCCGGTAGACGCCGATGTAACAGCGGTCGAGCTGCACTTGCTCGGCGAGCCCTTGGAGGGCACAGTTTGCCATAGCATCCGCATTTGGCTGTATCCGTAAGGTGTCGGATAGCTTGAGCAGGAACGCCTGGTGTTGCTGGCTCTGTTTGCGGTCGGTGATGTCGTTGAAGAGAATGGCCACCTGGTGACTTTCCGAAGGGCCAAAGGGAAAGGCGAAGACCTCATACCAGACGCCGCCGGCTAAATGAGCCGCCTGCTGCTCAACGTGCACGGGCTGGCGGGTCCTGACCACCTGGGCGTAAAGGTCAAACCAATGTTGTTCATGGGCCGGTTGCAGGGCCCGCATGGTCTTGCCCACGACGCCCGCCAGGCCGGTTTGTTGCTCGAAGACGGCGTTGACTTCCAGGAATCGGTAATCCAGTGGCTGGCCTTTTTCCTCAAAGAGCACGTCAATGATACAAAACCCCTGTTGCATGTAATCAATCAGGGTCCGGTATTTATCAGGGCCATCAGGCCTGTCGGAGGGGCTGACAGTACTCTGGTGGGGATCGGGTTGTGGTGGCGTGTTCATGAGGAAGGCGGACGATGTATTGGGTGAACCACCGAGCGGAGGATATGTTCTCTACTGGGCGGGTAAGTGAACAAACAGCTACTCACTCCCTAGGCGAACACCTGAGGGATTAAACAAAAAGGTAAAACACCCTCGTCTCTAATGTTTTTCGAAACGCCCGAATTTTGGAACAGCAAACTAATAAATGAAGCATGGTTGATACTTCGTCCTTTTAAAGGAGGGTTTTAGGAAACCCTTCCACAGCCTTATTTTCTTACCACTAGAGACTACTTCCTTTCCGTTCTTCAGCACCCCCGGTTGATTCGCCGGGGCGGTGCGCCGCTGCGAGGCGCTTGTTTTACCCATTTCGTTAACCCCTCGCGGGCTCCTCCATTCGCTTTTAGGCATGGTCCTATGGCCCTGAGCTTTCCTTTTCCTAAGCCTCATCCAGGTCTACCTGTTCATCGGCCCATTGCTGTGCCCCAAGAACGTCCCCTAAGGGGATTTCTGCCGTCGTGTACTGGTGTTGATTAGTAAATGTAATGAGCTTCCAGCGGCTACTCTGACCCATGACTCCGTACAACACCGACCCATCCGATCCCAAAAAACAGGGGGTTCGGGGGTATTCGCTTGTCTGTTCGCTCCATTCCATTGACGCTGTTTGTTACCCGGTTACTTTTCTCCTAACCCTCTCAGCATTCGGATATGCGAGCGAAGCGCGTAAAAAAAGGATGGCTTCCGGTTATAGGGCAACGCGTATTCCTGGGCCGTCTGCTGCACAATCGGGGCCAGAGCCCGGTAGTGTATATGCGAAATAGTCGGAAAAAGATGATGCTCAATCTGGTAATCCAGACCACCAATAAACCAGGAAAGAGCCACCGGACACTGGAAATTAGCTGTGGTTTGCAGCTGGTGAATGGCCCAGCTCGTTTCAAGCTGGCCTTGCGTGTCGGGAACGGGGTGCCTAGCCCCTTCGACCACGTGCGCCAGTTGAAAAATCGTACTCAGAACCACGCCCGCCGTCAGGTGCATCACCAGGAACCCCAGTAGCCACTTTCCAAACGAAAGATCCGTCATTAAAAGCGGCAGGACGGCAATAAACACCAGATAGAGCGCCTTGCCACTGATTAGAATGCCGATGTCAAGCCGGGAGAAAGCCTGGTTCGGCTTCTTGTCCTTTTGATGAGTATACTTATACGCCTGGCGAAAGTCTTTTACCAGAAACGAGAGGGTCATCAGACCGTAGAGGAAAAACGCGTAGAGATGCTGGTAGCAGTGGATTTTCCGGTGAGGGTCACCCGGGGATAAGCGGAGCAAAAACTTGCCGGTAATGTCTTCGTCCACGTCGTGGATGTTGGTATAGGTATGGTGAAGCGTGTTGTGCTGAATCTTCCAGTTTAAGACATTTCCTCCTACCAGGTAAAGACTCCCGCTAAATAAGGTATTGATCCAGGAAACGCTCGAAAAAGAACCGTGATTGGCATCATGCATGACGGCCATGCCCACGCCGGCCGTACCCAGGCCCATGGCAACGGCAAAACCCAGGCAGGCCCATGGTGGAAATTGATTGGTTAGAATCAGCCCGTAAGGCAGCAGCAGTAGACCTAACATAAAGAGTCCTTTCCACACCAATGATTGGTTTCCCAGTTTTGAAAGTGACTTTTGCTTAAAGTACAGGTCTACTCGGTGTCGTAGCACCGGAAAGAACCGGGATTGATCCCGATTAGAAAACTTCACGTCCTGGGGTTTCATAATCAGCGTGTATGCTTAGTCATTCCTGTTTTCAGCCGATGACCGCATTCGCAGCGGCGCCAGTAGCCCCGTTTCTTGGCGACGGACCTACGCTAACGGCAATGAAGAGGTCTATGTGTTGATAAACAATGCGTTCGACTGCTCCTCTGAGATCCAAGGAGAATGTAAGGCAACGGCCCCAGCGGCATGTCGTTGCCGCCCGGGGTGGATTCAGGGAAAAAGCCGTTGAGACCCAGCTTAGCGGTGTCCTACGATCGATACGTTGCCACCGCTAAGCTGGATGACAGCTCGTTTTCAATTCGGGTCGAACCACTACCTCAATTATTGTCGCTGCTTCATGAAAGATGTCGTTTCTTGATTAAGGGGTCTCTTTAGGGTAGGATGGATAAGAAGATGTTACTAATGGTGCTTGACGGGATAAATAAGGGTATCCCCTGGACCAACCTGGTCGTTTCGGCCGAAAGTGAAGAGGCGGCTTTCGAGCTGATTGCTCACTATGTGGACCAGGGACTGGTCCTACACCAGGTTTTAGTCAATCAGGACGGCTCTTGGATAGAGTGGCCCATTGATTTATTTAGCGGCGAGCCCCTCACGGACCGGTTTGATTCCCTGCAAACCGAATGGGAGACCCAGTTGAGCGAACGCCCCTGGTGCTCCTGGATCTACGAACTATCCAGTCCAATCGGCGGTTGGTGGCCTACTACGAGCAGCAAATGCAGTACACGACCTGGCTTACCTCCAACAGCTCACCGACCGCGTCCAGCAATTAGAACATCAATTACTGCTCACCAAATGATGGATGAGCCTTCTAATTAAGTCGTTACGGGCTACCCGTTAAAAATTCGAACCCCGTCCACCACTTGGCTTCATCGGGTGAATAAAGTATGAACAAACCAATACTCCCGTATAATTTGAAGATGATCCAGCCAGCCTTTATAGGTCATCGGTTTTAGAAGGTAGGAGTTCGCTCCCATCGTGTAAGCGTCCTGAATGTCTTGCTTTAGGGAGGAGACGCTAAACACCAGAACCGGGATGAGATACGTTGGAGAAGTAGACGTTTTTAGTCGTTGCAGGAACTCGATCCCCGTTTCTCGCTGGGGAAGGTATAAATCCAGCAAAATCAACTGCGGCCAGCCACTGGCTGAATCTTGGCATAGTTGGAGGTACCTCTCGGCTTCGGTCACTGAGGAGACCAGGATCAGTGAGACTTCGGGCAAGGCATCCGCCATGGCTCGGCTGATGATGTCACGCTGATCTAGTTTATCCTCGATGAGTAAAATACGGGCTTTGTTGCGGGGCGTCCTAGCCAATGCCATCGGTAAAGTGCAGGGGATTGATAGCCGTTTTAAAGATAGTCATTTGAATGAAAAATCAAATCGTAGGGTCGCTAAGGATACTTAGTAGAATTATAATGACTGTCGATCAAAACGCCCGTTAAATGAGAAAACCGAAATAAGAAAGGAAGCCTATCTACTTGAGCAAATTCCGTCTTACTCCTTGATGGTAGGGCTCTTCTTGGAAAACCGCAAACGCTTCAAGGTGCCATCTTCCTGCACGGCATAGACCTTCTTTCCTACGATGAGCCAGCCTCCCTTTGGGTTACTCCGCAGCGGTTCTTCCCGAGGGCTCTGGCGTTTGGCTTTTGCCGGGGAAGGCTCTTTCAGCCAGCGGTAAATCGTCGCCCGGCTGACACCCAACAACTGCCCGATCTCCTGGGCCGTCTTTTCCTGCTGCTCAAACAGGGTCCGGGCGGCCTGGGCCTTGGATTGAGCCTCTGGGCTGAGCCCTTTCGGCCGGCCTCCCTGTCGACCCCTAGCCCGAGCCGAGGCTAAGCCGGCCCGAGTCCGTTCCCGAATCAGATCTCTTTCAAACTCCGCTAACGAGGCAAACAGGTTGAAGACGAGCCGGCCATGGGCCGTGGTCGTATCGATGGCATCGTTGAGGCTCTTAAAGCCGATGTGTTGTTCCTGGAATGTGTTGATCAGGTGGATGAGCTCTGTAAGCTTCCCAGTAATTAGGACAGTGTAGGATTAGACTTGAAAAGAGCTAATTTCAACTGTCAGATGAAAAAGAAAAACTTCTCCGAAACCCAGATCGTGGCTATCCTCAAGCAGTATGAAGGAGGGCGAGAGGCAATGGATGTCTGTCGTGAGTACGGCATTTCGAAAGCCACTTTATACAATTGGCGCAAAAAATACAATGGGATGGAATCGTCTCATTTAAAAGAGCTTAAGGCCCTCCAGGACGAAAATCGTCGTCTTAAGCAAATGTACGCGGAGTTGAGCCTGGATTATAAACTGGCCAAGGAGATCATCGAAAAAAAGCTGTAGAGCCCTGCCAGCAGAAGGAGTTGGTCGAGTGGGCGGTAGAGGAAAATGTGTCGGTAGGCAGGGCTTGTCGTGTAGTGGGAATACACCGCTCTAGATGGTACTATCAGAGCAAAAAGGACGATCAGCCCGTAATTGATAAACTCCGGGCATATGCGGATTGTTACCCCACTCGCGGTTTCGATGATTACTATGGTAAGATTCGAAATGAGGGAATAAAATGGAATCGTAAGCGGGTACTACGGGTGTATCGCTTGTTGAATCTAAAGCATCGAAGGCGACATAAACGTAGACTTCCGGTTCGAGTCAGGCAACCCTTGCAGGTTCCTCAGCAAGTTAATCAATGCTGGAGCATGGACTTTCTCTCAGATGCCTTGGTGAATAAACGCAAAATCCGAGTTTTGACGATCATGGATGATTGTAGTCGCGAAGTCTTGGCGGCCCATGCTGATTTCTCGTTGTCAGCACTGAAAGTGATTGATGTTTTAGAAATGATTGCCCGGGAGCGTTCCTTACCCAAGCAGATCCGGGTAGACAATGGCTCGGAATTTATGGCGGATAAATTCAAGGCATGGTGTGAGGCACATCATATCACGATTCAATACATCCAACCAGGAAAGCCTATGCAGAACGGATATATTGAGCGCTTGAATCGTACTTATCGAGAAGATGTGTTAGACGCTTATTTGTTCGAATCACTAGAAGAAGTCCGTATGCTATCTGATGAATGGATGGATCATTTTAATCGCTTTCACCCTCATCAATCATTAGATGGAATGGCGCCATTGAAATATGCCATGCAAAAAATAACGAAAGTCTAGTTACTCAATGTCCTATTTCAGGTAAGGCTTCAATTACTGGGAAGCTTACACTCTCAAAAGACAACTCAGTAGCAATATCAGGCATCCAAACCGAAACTTAGCTGACTATTGAGAAAGCCGCCGGATGTATTGCTAAAACCATAAATTAGATCTTCGTTGTGATATAGGAGAAGCCGCCGCAAACGTACTCAAAAAGGGCAATCAACCGCCAATCAAACATGATGATTTAGTAGTAAAGCAAGTAGAATAGTAGGAGGTCAGTCTAAAACAGAGTTAAGTTACTAAGTGACGTTTAATTCGAGAAGCTTATTAGACAGCCTCCATTCAATCTTCATCCATAGTCATTTAGCACGAAGCGGTCTGAAAAGGCAAGAGAACAACAAAATAGCTTTTGGATAGCCAACCCCATGAAGGGCCGACGTGACTACAAGTTAAGCACAAGACCCGCCTAAAGCTCGCCTAGGTTGGCCGCAGCTACCACCCACTTTTCTATTGAAGTAACTATTGAAGCCGGTATTTATCACTTACTTTTACCGTGGTTTCATTTCCATTCAATTTTATGAGAAACCTTTTCAGACTTATTCTCATCCTTTTGTCTCTTACACGCGTCACGGTGGTCTTTTCTCAACCTAGTGGTCAGCCTCATTCCATTGAAGTTAATGGTATTCGCCTCTATTATGAAACATTTGGCCAAGGCAAGCCCCTGCTGCTGCTCCATGGCTGGACACAAACCGGTTCGTTTTGGAAGCCATATATTGACGAATACGCTAAAAGCTATGAAGTGTATGTGGTTGACTTACGCGGACATGGTAAGTCCTCACCCTTGGCAAAAGACTTCTCGATTCAGAGAGCTGCCGCCGACCTTCGCGGAATGATCCAAAAATTGAATCTTGCTCCGGTTAGGATCATCGGTCTAAGCTATGGGGGGCTGCTAGCTCTGGAAGTAGCCGCTTCGGAGGGGAGTATGATTGACCGGATGGTATTGATTGGAACCTCGAACCGATACATAGGCAAAGAGAGCCTCAAGGACAAGCCGCCTTTTCGCTATGAGCAGTTGGAGGTTTCCTTCAAGAATTATCTCAAAGAGCAACACCCACAAGGCGAAGAACAGATTAGGGCGCTGTTTAACCCGAATTTAGATTATCAAATAAACATACCAGCACCGGTTTTAGAAAAAATACCAACAAAGGTTCTCATTGTAAATGGTGATTCAGATGAGATAGTGGGGCTGAATGGAGCCATCGAGATGCACCGGCACTTACCTAATTCAGCATTATGGGTCATACCGCAAGCTGGTCATTTAGCCCTATCAACTGACAATCAGCAGGAATTTATACGTTTAACAAAATCCTTTCTATCCAGATGATTTGAATGTAGTTTCCTACTTTGAAAGAGCCGCTTGCCCAGATTTAGCGATGAATGGGTCTAAGGTTTTGCCAGTGGATGAGCGTTTTCATAGCCTTACCAGAAAGGGATAGTCGGATTAATAAAGCGAATGGAGAAAACTGAAACGATTTCGGTAATAAGTGGCCAAGCATCTTTATAATTCGTCTCAGAAAAAGTTCCATTTTTGAGAATAAGTGGTTCGACTTCCACTGATCCGGGGACCGGCATCATCGGCTGTTGACTGATGGGAATCAGGCTTCTTGCTCCGCGCTCTGATTAGAGCTGCACTAGCCAGTCTAAAAATCAACATCCACAGCGGCGAAGGGGAAGCTGGCCAGAGCCTCTCCTCTTGCCTTGCCCGCAGTCGCAGACAACTGCCTCCGGCTTTCCTGCTTTTATTCAGCTCACCCGTTTCAGGCTGATATTCTCCACCGGTCGAATCACTAAAGGCACTTTCTCTACTTTCACCGAACTACTATCCAATCCAAACCAACGATCTTCTGAGGTGGTAAAGCCCTTGATAAAGAAGTAAATGTTCATTATCAACCGCTCTTTTAGGGGCAAATCATTCTCAAAAGAGAGGAATTTTTCCAGCACCACGAAGCGGAAGTCGCCGATCACGTTTTGCCGATTGAGCGATTCGTAGCGACTAGTGATGTCCACCTCCTTATTTTTCACCATGTCTTCGATCACCTTCCGGAAGAACAGGTTGATCCGCTGCTCGACGCGGAACCCGAGCCGGAACGTAATCTTGTAGACGTCGTCGGGGGCGATGGTGTTGACCTTGTATTCCATCGTATACGGATCGTCGGTCGTATCGACGTGGATGAACCAGTAGATGTCGGCCCGCTTGGGCCGCTTCTGAAAGATCGAATAGATGACCTTCGTTTCAATCTCCGATTGGCGGGCGGCGTTGCTCATGAAGACCAGGTGGGTGGCGTATTTGGGAATGCTGATGTCCCGGCTCAGTTCCTTGAAGGGTTGCAGGTAGTGATCGATGCGGACGTATTCGGTCAACCGCATCTTGATGAGAAAAGCCGCCAACCAGATATACATCACCCCAGCGATGAGTGAGCCGATCAGCAGCGACACCCAGCCTCCATGCGGAAATTTCTCCAGATTCGCGACCAGAAAAGCGCCCTCAATGGCTAGGTAAACGACCACAAACAGAATCACCCCCCAGACTGCATACTTCTTGATGTAGAGGTAATAGGCCATCAGCATCGTGGTCATCAACATCGTCAGCGTGATGGCTAGCCCGTAGGCGGCTTCCATGTTGGCCGCTTCCCGAAAGTAGAGCACCACGCCGACGCAGCCCAGCCAGAGCAGCAGGAAAGACCGCCGTCGATGAGTTCGAGTTCGTCGCGATGAACCATCACTTCCCATGATTCCAAAAAAGGAGCGTGGAAGAGAGGATATCAAGCCTTCTTTTAGGATAACGCGGCTCTCTCGCCGATCCGTAGGCCAGCCAGGGAAGGAAGGACACGTTGACCGATTCGCTTCGGATCAATTTAACCGCCCCTGAGAGAAGCTCCTGGCCTTATTCCATCCTCCAAGCCCTCACCCGATGGTGGGCCATACCGTTACCGTCAGGGTAAAAGTACCCCCTCGACAGCCGCTCCATGGGAACACGTTACAACTCCCCTTCAAAAAGTTACAACCCCGTTGTAACGAGGTTGTAACCTGGTTGTAACGGGTCACAACCTCGTTGTAACCCGGCGGTCATGGCCTAGAAAGCGGATTGGGGTTCGTTGGGAATGAAATCGAGGCCGGATGACGCAGCTGTTCTCCCGAAACGGGGGATCTTACGTCGAGTGGACCAGGCACTAATGATTTTGGGCGTTACTGTAGGGGCGTGAAGATTGAGGGTCAGTCCATCCACTTAGGCCAACCGATGCAAAACCCCTACGTTGAACCGCACCGGCGGCCCGGGGTTCCATCGACTATATCCAGAAGCAGTTCCGGATGCTTACTTATTTTTTGACCTTGGCTCACCGGGGCGCCAGGGCCGTCAGGCCAAATCTATAAAGAAGGTCTGAACGATATGATTTACATTTAGTTAAAAAAACTCTTATCTTCATAGCATATTGCTGATCGATTATGTCAGAGGTAAAACGTCCATTTAATGGACTAGGAGAGGATTGATTGGCAGGTCTACCTGTTTCCAATTATGAGGTGTCCCTTGATTGGTATTAACGGCTTTTCGGTTGCGAACCCCGTTTTTTTCTAACGAAGTGGAAGCTGTCTGGCCCGTAGCCAATCACCGGCTGATTTACATTGTTGTCTTACCAGAACATGCCGGACACTCGATTTAGAATGGGATGAGGGCCGACTTGGAATCGGTCATTGCCCAGATGGCAGCCTGAGGCATCCATTTTAAAACGCAAGAATTACCTGGGAGCAATACCCTCCAAGTAATGGGTTATGACCCGGACGGAAACGAAATGGGGCTTATCCATGTCGGGTCATAGAATCGGAGAGGATTATAAAGTGCCTATTAGTAAGCAATTCAAACGACACCATAGATCAGAAATAATCAATCCCATTGGAGGAAGGCCAATCATGATCCCTACGATGCGCAAACCGGGCGTTAGCCCTGCCCTACCTAACGCCGAGATTACCCAGTATGGTCTCAAGAATAAACATTTCTCCCATTAGGGAACAAACGATTAACCCCCGCAGATCGACGGCTGGCAGGTCATAGACTACGGTTAATGTAGTTTTTTTGCTGAGTAAATGGATGAATAGTTATTTCAGAGGGGCTTCCTGTATTTTGCAGAAAGCAAAATTAACCAAATTGCCTATCCAGTTCACAGCATTCGAAGGAAATCTAAAACCGTAAATCTGACCCAGGAATGAGTGCTGCGGGGTAGCACATAACCTACCAACACATAATGAAAACCAGAAAAGAGTTAAAAGAAGAATACCTACAGAATAAATTTAGGATGGGTGTATTCCAGATTCGCAATATCGTCAATGGTAAAGTGTTTATTGGAAGTAGTCTTAACCTAGATGCGATCTGGAACAGAAATCTTTCGGAATTGCGTTTGGGAGGCCATCGAAACCCAAAACTGCAACAGGAATGGAACACGTTTGGTGAAGTTAACTTTGTCTTTGAGGTATTGACTGAACTAACCCAAAACGACGGGGCTACCCTTGACTACGGAAAAGAAGTTCGGGAGCTGTAAAAGCTTTATGTGGAAGAGATTCAGCCATTTGGCGAAAAAGGGTATCACAATCCCGCAAAGCATTCAATAAAGTGAGTAATCAGTAGTTGGCCTTTTGTTCGGAGCTTCAAAACTGATAAAGTCTAGTACTGCGTAATACTAATTCTTTTCATAAACATCTTGGTAATGCCTTTTAAGCTTCTCGCGAGCATGAGCGTTGGTGAACGATATTCTCTAAACTAGTGCAAGACCAAATTAATTATTAGAATC
>NZ_QTJY01000009.1 GCF_003703975.1 Larkinella soli
GGGCGGAGTTGCGCAGGAACTGACGCCGGTCGGCGGAGGGTGGGGAGCCGGGGGCCGCCGGGGTGGGGGCGGGGAGCGTGGGTTCGGGATGCCGCTTGAGCATCTCCAGCAGGGTTTGCACTTTTTTCATTGTTTTTGGATTTAGGAGAAAATACTCTCTGAATGAGGTAAGCGAAATATACTTAAAAAGCTTACTTGCCGGTAGTTGCCGGCGAATTTTTTCTGGGGGCCGCCCGGAAACAGTCGGCCCGCCCCGGCCGTTTCCGATGAAGGAGAAGGAACGGCAAACGACGCTTTCCTGTTGCCGTAGAGGGGGATTGGCCTCCGCCTTGCCGCCGATACAAGATGACCGATCGACTAAAAGACGCCCTGCGCCGGGCCGCATCGTTTTGTGCGTACCAGGAACGTACGCAGCAGGAAGTCCGGGATAAACTGGACGAATGGGATATTTACGGCGACGAAGCCGAGGAAATCATCGTTGCCCTGATTGAGCAGAATTACCTGAACGAGGAGCGGTTTGCGAAGACGTTTGCGGGCAGCAAATTCCGGGTGAAACGCTGGGGGAAGCACAAGATCCGTCAGCACCTCAAACAGCGCGGCATTACCGGCTATAATCTCGAACAGGCCATGAAGGAGATCGAGCCGGATGATTACCGCCGGACGCTCATCGACCTGCTCGAAAAAAAGAAACGCACGCTGCACGAAGAAAACCCGCTGATTCTCAAACAGAAGCTGGTCCGGTTTGCGCTTGCAAAAGGCTATGAGAGCGATCTGGTATGGTCGGTTCTGGGCGGAGACTCGGAATAGATCGGGGCCCGGCCTTTTTATTGTACCCGGTTCTGTCATAGTTTAAGGGGCAAATTGAAGAAGGCTGATGATGCAATGTCGGATCTGCGGGAATGCAGAAGGGAATACTCCGTACCGGGCGAAGGAAATGATGCTGGGACTCCGGCATGAGTTCTGTTACTTCCAGTGCCGCGCCTGCCGGTGCCTGCAGATCGAAACCATCCCGCCGAATCTGGCGGATTACTACCCCGAAAATTATAATGGCTATACACCGCCCCGGACGTCCGTATTCGGCGGGCCGGCGGGCGGGTTTCGCCGGCTGCGGTATGCGGCCGCCCTGAGGCCCGGCGGCCCCCTGAACGGGCTGATCAATGCGGTTGCCCCGGCCGGGCAATACAGCCTGCTCGGGCGGTTTGGGCTGACGCCCGATTCGCGCGTGCTGGATGTCGGCTGCGGCAACGGCAGTTACCTGTATCCGCTTTATGAACTGGGTTTCCGAAAGGCTGCGGGCATCGATCCGTTCATTCGGCAGACGCTGGTGTATCCCAACGGCTATACGGTACGGAAACAGTATTTTGAAGACGAGCGGCAGCCCTGGGATCTGATTCTTTACAACCACTCTTTCGAACACGTCCCGAACCCGCAGGAACACCTTCGGAAAGTGCGGCAGGTGCTGACCGACGACGGCGCCTGCGTGATCCGGATCCCGACGGTTTCCTCCTTCGCCTGGGAGCATTACCGCACCGACTGGTTTCAGTTCGATGCGCCCCGCCACCTGTTCCTGCATTCGGTCGAGAGTATGCGGCTGCTGGCCGGGGAAGCCGGTTTGCAACTCATGGAAGTGGTATATGATTCCAACGAAATGCAGTTCATCGGCAGTGAAATGTACCGGAAGGACATTCCGCTGGTCGAAAAGAAAAAGCGGAGGGCCGGTTACGCCAACTATCTGAATTATAAGCTGAACAAGGGCGTTTTTCAACGAAAGGCCCGCACGCTGAATGCCGAAAGCCGGGGAGACCAGGCGGCTTTTATCCTGCGAAAAGGCCAATAAAAAAGTCCCGCGGCCGGGCGGGACTTTTCGTGGGGGAATGGATAGGTTTAAAAATCGGCGTCGAAGGCGATCTTCTGATCTTCTTTCTCCTTCGTCGACGACATGACGCCGGCTTTCTGGTATTCGCCGACCCGCTTTTCGAAGAAGTTGGTTTTCCCCTGGAGCGAGATCATGTCCATGAAATCGAAGGGGTTCGAAGAATTATAGATTTTGTTCAGGCCCAGCGAAACCAGCAGGTGATCGGCCACGAACTCGATGTACTGGTTCATCAGCTCGGCATTCATCCCGATCAGCGACACGGGCAGGGCGTCGGTGACGAATTCCTGCTCGATGCTGACGGCATCCCGGATGAGCGAGTAGACGTCCTCATCCGGCAGTTTGTTCCGGATGTGCTGCGTGTAGAGCAGACAGGCAAAGTCCCGGTGCAGTCCCTCGTCGCGCGAGATCAGCTCGTTCGAGAACGCCAGCCCCGGCATCAGACCGCGCTTTTTCAGCCAGAAAATTGAGCAGAACGAGCCCGAGAAGAAGATGCCCTCTACGGCGGCAAACGCCAGCAGACGCTCCACGAAACTCCCGTTTTCGATCCAGCGCATGGCCCATTCCGCTTTCCGCTTCACGCAGGCGATCGTATCGATGGCCCGCAGCATCCGGTCTTTTTCGGTCGGATTTTTGATGTAGGTATCGATCAGGAGCGAATAGGTTTCCGAGTGGATGTTTTCCATCATGATCTGGAAACCGTAAAAACATTTGGCCTCGGCATACTGAACCTGGGAAAGAAAACCGACCGCCAGGTTTTCGTTCACGATCCCGTCGGAGGCCGCAAAAAAGGCAAGTACGTGGGAGACAAAATGCCGTTCACCGTCGTTCAGATTTTCCCAGTCGCGCTGGTCCTGCGAGAGGTCGATTTCCTCGGCCGTCCAGAACGACGCTTCGTGCTGTTTGTACATCCTCCAGATGTCGTGGTGCTTAATGGGAAACAGAACGAACCGGAGCGGATCTTCCTGCAATAGCGGTTCGATTGCATCGGATTGAGCCATAATGCTATAAGGTATAAAACGTGATTATACGTAGAAATCAACAGGCTGGAACTTGCGCAGCGAGCTAACAAAATTATCAGATTAGCGCAGGAAAACAACCCAAAATCCGGAAGTTGAAACTGGAATTTCGGGGCAGGATTCTTTAACTATGTCGCTATCAAATAGTTGCCGGCAACGGGACAAAGTAACTTCTTGGAAATCTGCTATACGGCCTGAATGGATTGAAAAACAGTCATTTGTGCTCATGGCTACCTCTTGTATTTTTGCGCCATGCAAGCCGTAACGCCCCCGCCGGTCAGTGCCGTCATGATTACCTGGAACTCCGCCCGAATTCTGCCGGAAGTCCTGAAAGCCCTTTGCTGGTGTGACGAGGTGGTGATCGTCGACTCGGGCAGCACCGACCGGACGCTGGACATCGCCCGGGCGCACGGCTGCCGGACGCTCCACCGCGACTTCGACGGCTTCGGTACGCAGAAAGGATTTGCCGTCTGCCAGGCGCGCAACCCCTGGGTGCTGGTGGTTGATGCCGACGAGATCGTGACCGACGAACTCCGCGACGAGATCCGCCGGAGGCTCGCCGATCCGGGCGATTGCCGGGGGTTCGAGGTGCCGATCTCCCTGGTTTTTCTGGGCCGGCTCCTGCGGTATGGAGGAGAATACAAAATGCCCCACCTCCGGCTTTTCGACAAACGCTGCGGGAACTACAACACCGCCCGGGTCCACGAAGACGTTGTGCTGAACGGCCCCGTCGGGCGGCTCTCCCATCATATGCTGCACGACAGTTACGGCAGCCTCCACGAGTATTTCGAGAAATTCAATCGCTATACCACCGCCGGGGCCCGCGACCTGCTCAGCCGGGGAGAACGCGGGTCGATTGCCCAGATCATCTTCCGCCTTCCGATCACCTTCCTGAAGGAATATGTCCTCAAACGCAACTTCCTCAACGGCTATCCCGGCTTCGTCTGGTCGCTTTTTTCGGCCATGTACCCCGTCGTTAAATATGCCAAGCTGAGGGAGTTACGCCGGCAGCAGTCCCGACAGGTCAAAATTTAGGGAACCGGCGAATGCTCTCTGCGTCGATTTATTGGCGGGCTACGCTTCCCGTTCGTAGATCACCCGTCCGTAGCGGTCGATGTTGTCCCGGAGTTTCGGGTTGTTCAGGGTGTCGTAGTGCAGCACGTCGAACCAGAGCAGGGTCGGGCTTTCTTCTTCCAGCATGAAATGAACATGGCTCACCGTGCCGAAGGTAACCTCCCTGCCTACCAGCGCCAGATCGACGTCGGAGCCGCGCTCAAACGTCCCTTTTGCCCGTGAGCCGTACAGAACGACTCGCTCGATGGACGGCTCCGACGCAAAAAGCCGGAGCATATAATCGTCCTGTTCGATCAGACTTAACTCCTTAAATCAGGGGAGAACCTCCTCGATGGTTTTCAAGGCGTTCCCGTAATTTTCGAACCGCTCTTTCCAGCGCAGATCCGCATTCATAGGCAGTAGGGGGTCGATAACGCCCCAAATATCAGGAGTTGACCGGGTAAGTCAAACCGGATGAGCCGGTTGACGGACGCCGGCCTTTTCATCTTTGCCGATCCGGTTGTAGTTTAGGGAAAACAGAAAACCCTATGATCGAAGCAAAGCGTGTTTACGGACAAATCGTATTTCTGATCTTTTTATTAGGGGCCGGCTTCTGCGTATCGACGCCGGTATCCGCCCAGGGAAACCGGCTGAAACCGGGATTCGACAAAGACGAATACGTTGAACTGATCCGGCTGACGGCCCTCAACTACGACTCCATCGACATCGCCCGCCCGACCCGCTCCCGGAGGATCTACCGCTCCCGGGAAATGGCCCTCGACAATCGCTGGGAGTACTGGGTCCGGGACGACAACGTCGGGATCATCAGCATCCGGGGAACCACGCTGAGTTCGGTGAGCTGGCTGGCCAATTTCTATGCCGCCATGGTACCGGCCGCCGGCGAACTGCACCTTACCAGAGACGACGTCTGGAAGTACCGGCTGGCGGACCATCCGAAGGCGGCCGTACACATCGGCTGGCTGATCGCCACGGCCTACCTCTCCCGGGACATCATCCCGAAGATCGACTCCAGCTACCGCCGGGGCATTAAGGAATATCTGATTATCGGTCACAGCCAGGGCGGAGCCATCAGCTTTCTGCTCAACGCCTACCTGCAAAACCAGAAGGGCGGCCTCCTGCCGCAGGACCTCCGCATCAAGACCTATTGCAGCGCCGGCCCCAAACCCGGAAACCTGTATTTCGCCTATGACTACGAAGCCATGACCCAGGGCGGCTGGGCCTGGAATGTCGTCAATTCCGCCGACTGGGTGCCTGAAACGCCGGTGTCGATCCAGACCATCAACGACTTTAACAAAACGAATCCGTTCGTCAATGCCCGGACGGCCATCCGGAAGCAGCCCTTCGCCAAACGGCTGGCGTTACGCTACATCTTCAATAAACTCGACAAACCGACCCGCAAGGCCCAGCGGCAGTACCAGCGGTTTCTGGGACAGGCGGCTTCGCGTATCGTCCAGAAGAACCTGACCGGGTACCAGACCCCCCGGTTTTACGAAAGCAGCCACTACGTCCGGACCGGCAATACCATCGTCTTAAAGGCTGATGAGGACTATTTCAAACAGTATCCGGACAGCGACAAACAGATTTTCATCCACCACGTCTTCCAGCCTTACCTGTTCCTGGTAGACAAACTGAAGCCGTAAGCCGCCGGTTCCGGTCAGAGGACGGTCACCGTACTTTCGACCAGAGGCAGGGTGACGATGAACTGCTCCCGGTCTTCTTCCACTCTGGGTTCCGGCTGTCCGAGCATGCGGTATTTGATCAGAATATTGCTCAGACCCACTCCGTTGGAGACCACCCGCCCGTTCCGGCGCTGCAGGTTGTTCCGCACGACCAGCCGGCCCCGGTCGTCGGTCAGGATTTCGACCGTCAGCGGCTGTTCGGCCAGGACGATGTTGTGCTTGACGGCGTTCTCGACCAGCAGTTGCAGCGTCAGGGGAGGAAGCTGGTGCCGGCTGTACTGTTCCCCGACCCGGATGATCAGGTTCAGCCCACTTCCGTAACGCGTGCGCAGGAGGTGATAATACGACTGGATGAAGGCCAGCTCGGTAGTCAGACTCGTCAGCTGATGAACGTTTGAGCGCAGCAGATACCGGTAGACCGAACTGAGTTCTTCCAGAAACTGCCGCGCGCGGGCGGGGTCCTCTTCGATGAGGGAGTCGAGGACATTGAGGCTGTTGAACAGAAAATGCGGGCTGACCTGTTGTTTCAGGGCGTCGAACCGGCTTTGCAGGTTCGCTTTCTTGAGCCGTTCGGCTTCTACGAGCGCCTGGTGGCGCTGTTCGAAGGCATTGATGCTTTCATAAATAATCGTAATCAGAATCACGATCAGCACAATGGCCAGCAGAGCCCAAGGCAGGTTCTGAAAAGCGACCGGGGACAGGCCGGCGTATCCGATTCCGAGAAAAAGCACCGCCACGTTGAAGCTGCAGAACGGGACCAGGACCGCAAGCATCAGCAGTACCCGCTTCAGACCCACGCGGTAGTTGGGGAAACGCCGGTGAAACCAGAGCGCCACCGCGTTGTTGACCAGCCACTGACCGAAAAAGACGATGAACGACACTATGGTACCCAGCGCGAACGTCCGCCAGTCGGTCAGGTAAGCGGGGCCGAAAAGCAGATAATTGAATCCCAATAAGACCGGAGGCATGATCACCAGCTGCATCCGGTCGTTCTGCTGAGTGTATTTAGGAAGATTCACGCGGGGT
This sequence comes from Larkinella soli, assembly GCF_003703975.1. Classification (GTDB taxonomy): domain Bacteria; phylum Bacteroidota; class Bacteroidia; order Cytophagales; family Spirosomataceae; genus Larkinella; species Larkinella soli. The sequence goes on from NZ_QTJY01000009.1 coordinate 6,672, forward strand.
TCGAATGGACGGGGTAGATGGGATCGAAAATACGCAAATCGCTTCTTCTTTCAAGCCAGGTAGTCACGCTTTTTCGCAGCAGCCGGACGGCCTGCTCGATTTCGGCGGCATTCAAAGAGGCAAAGCCGAGCCGGGTCGCGTTCGGGGTCGCCGACGGGGAGAAGAAATTGCGGCCGTCATTGAAAAAGAGGCCGTTGCGGTCGGCAATATCGGCCACCGCCGTCAGGTCGACGGCCGGATCGAAGCGGGCCCAGACGGCCATGCCGCCCTCGGGACGCCGGAAGTGCAGATGCCCTCCCAGTTCCTGTTCCAGCAGGTTGCAGAACAGATCCCGGCGGTCGTGGTAAATCCGGTTGACCTTGTTGAGGTGCCGCGTGATGGTGCCGTCCCGGAACAGCCCGGCCATCGCCTTCTCCAGGACCGTATCACCCTGAAAGTCGATCAGACGCCGAAACTGCGTCAGCCGGCCGATAAAGTCGGCCGGAGCGATCACGAATCCGAGCCGGATGGAGGGAGCGATCATCTTGCTGAGCGTACCGACGTACAGGCAGTTGCCTTTCCGGTCGCTGCTGATCAGGGGCAGATAGGGCACGGACGTATACCGGAAGTCGAAATCGTAATCATCTTCGATCACGGCCACGCCATGTTCCTGCGCCAGGGCCAGGAGCCGCATCCGGCGTTCGGGCGGCATGGTGACGGTGGTGGGGTAGTGGTGGTGCGGGGTCAGGTAAAGCAGCCGGACGGGCTGACGCTGAAGGATTTCTTTCAGGGCGTCGACATTGAGGCCGTGTTCGTCGACCGGCACCCGGACCAGCTCCGCCCCGCACTGGTTCGCCATGGAGATGATGAAGTAATAATCCAGCTCGCTGACCGCCACCCGGTCGCCGGGTTTGAGCAACGTCTGGCAGATCATGAAGAAAGCCATCTGCGCCCCGCGCGTGATGAGAACGTTTTCGGGCGCGCATTGAATTCGGCGGGTCTCGGAGAGGAAATCGGCTATGGCCGTCCGCAGTTCCCCGACACCGGCGGGGGAGGAGTATTTGAGGTACTGCCGCGTCAGGTTTCGCCGGGCGATCCGCCGGTATTCCCGCATCAGCTCGTCGATCGGCGCCAGACGGACGTCCGGAAAGCCGTCGTCCAGCACCAGGCCCCGGGCCGGAAAACCGGTCATGAACCCCTCCGGCCACGGTCGTTCTTCCCAGTGGAAATTGGCGGCTTTCGGAAAACGCCCGGGCGGCATCCACCCCCCTTGTGCTGGCCTGGCCGGCGACTGGTCGGCGATGAAGACGCCCTTTCGGGGCACGGAAGCCAGCCAGCCCTGCAGGAGCAGATCGTCGTAAGCCGCGTTCACGGTTTTCCGGTGTACGCTTAGCAGGCCCGCCAGGACCCGGCTCGACGGCATCGGATCACCCGGCTTCAGCCGGCCGTCCCGGATAAAATCCACGATCTGATCGGCGATCTGCCGGAAGATCGGTTTATCGGCTCCGCGGGCAACGGCAATCCATTCTTTCGGGAAACTCATGCTGGACTCCTGATTTTCTTGAAACTGGATGCCTCCGGTCGGGTCATCTTCCCGCAATTTTAGCGCATCCCCAACAAAGGTGGTATTAAAAAGGAGGAATCATGAAAAATCTCGTCGTTCTTGGTCTGGTTCTGTGGTCGGGTCTGGCCCGGGCGCAGCATGCCCATTCGGTGGAGGAAGGCCTGAAATTCCGGGCGGTCCTGCAGCAGTCCCTCAGCGACTCGCTGAAGAATTACGCGCTGGAAAGTTCAACGCTGGAGGTAGCGCCCGGCTTTCGGGATACGCGGCCCCACCGGCACGACGCCGATCTGTTCGGTTACGTCCTTCAGGGCGAGGTGCTGGTGGGTCTGGAGGGGAAGGAAGGAAAGCGATACAAAGCCGGGGAGATGTTCTTCGAACCCCGGATGGTGCTGCACTCGCTGCTCGAAAACCCTCACAAAACCGAACCCGCCCGGATTCTGCTCGTCTTCGTCATCGGCCAGGGCAAACAGCATTTTATCCCGGAAAGCAAATAAAGGCCACCCCGGGCGTCAGCTGATGCGGCTCCAGTTGGTCTCGTCGGCGCGCTGGACTTCGACCTGGTTGCGGATGGGGGTGTGCTGGGGCAGCACCAGGTGCGGATCTTCTTCGAGGATGGTCTGGGCCGATTCGCGGGCGGCCGTCAGGATGGCACCGTCTTTGGCGAGGTCGGCGAGCTGCAGGTCGGCGATCCCGCTCTGCTGCGTGCCGGAGAGGTCGCCGGGGCCACGGAGCTGAAGGTCTACGTCGGCAATCTCGAAGCCGTTGTTGGTGCGGACGAGCGTTTCGATGCGGGTGCGGGTTTCCTTGCTTAGTTTATACCCCGTCATCAGGACGCAGTACGACTGCTCGGCCCCCCGGCCGACCCGGCCCCGCAGCTGGTGCAGCTGCGCCAGCCCGAACCGCTCGGCGCTTTCGATCACCATCACGCTGGCGTTCGGGACGTTGACGCCCACCTCGATGACCGTCGTGGCCACCATGATCTTCGTCTCGCCCTTCACGAACCGGTCCATCTCAAAATCCTTGTCATACCCCGTCATCCGGCCGTGCAGGATACCGATCGGGTATTTGGAGAACGACCGGCTGATGGCTTCGAAACCGTCCATCAGGTCCTTGAAATCCAGTTTCTCCGATTCCTCGATCAGCGGATAGACTACATAAACCTGGCGGCCCTGCTCGATCTGCTGCCGCATGAAGCCGAACACCTCCAGCCGGTGGGTGTCGTAGCGGTGTACCGTCTTGATGGGTTTTCGGCCCGCCGGCAGTTCGTCGATGATGGAGAGATCGAGGTTGCCGTAAAGCGTCATCGCCAGGGTCCGCGGAATGGGCGTGGCCGTCATGACCAGCATATGCGGGTAGATGTCCTGATTTTTGTTCCAGAGCCGGGCGCGCTGCGCAACGCCGAAGCGGTGCTGCTCGTCGATGATGCAGAGGCCTAGGTTCTTGAACTGTACGACGTCTTCCAGCAGCGCATGGGTTCCGACGATGATCTGCATCGAGCCGTTCTGAAGTTCCTCGTGGATGATCCGGCGGCCTTTCGTGCGGGTCGAGCCGGTGAGCCGGCCGATGTGGATGCCCAGCTGGTCGGCAAACGCTTTCAGGCCGTAGTAGTGCTGGTCGGCCAGGATTTCGGTGGGAGCCATGATGCAGGTCTGGGCGCCGTTGTCGATCGCCATCAGCATCGCCAGAAAAGCCACGATGGTTTTACCGCTGCCCACGTCGCCCTGCAGAAGCCGGTTCATCTGTTTGCCGCTGACCAGATCGGTATGGATTTCCCGCAGTACCCGTTTCTGGGCGTTGGTCAGTTCGAACGGCATCAGTTCCTTATAGAACCGGTTCAGCAGTCGCGTATGCCGGAAAACCTGTCCGGGATACGCGGTTTTATGAACCAGTTTGTTCTTGATCAGCCGAAGCTGGTTGTAGAACAGTTCCTCGAATTTCAGCCGCCGTTCGGCCTGTTTCAGCCAGGCCTGGCTGCGGGGCAGGTGAATGTTCTCCACCGCTTCGGCCTTGGAAATGAGCCGGTATTGTTCGATCAGTGAATCCGGGAGCGTTTCGTGGATGTGCGGCAGGGCCATATCCAGCAGCTGGCGCACCAGCTTGCCGATGGCCTTGGCGTCGAACCGCATCCGGCGCAGCTTTTCGGTCAGGTTATAGACCGGCTGAAACGTGCCCCCCTGTTCGTTTTCCGGCGTCAGGGCCTCCAGCTCGGGGTGCGTAATGCTGTAGGTGACCCCGAAGGCGAGGGGTTTGCCGTAGGCGACGTATTCGGCGCCGGCCCGCAGAAATTTTTCGTAGTAGGTAATGCCGTGAAACCAGACGAGGTCCATCGATCCCGAGTGATCGGTGAACGTCGCCACCAGACGTTTTTTGGGGCCTTCGCCCACCACCGCCCAGTCGCGGATGCGGCCTTTGATCTGGGCTGCAGGCAGGGTGTCCGTCAGTTCTTCGATAGTGTGAAACCGGGTGCGGTCCTCGTAGCGGAACGGATAATACTGAAGCAGGTCCCGGTAAGTGAAAATGTTGAGTTCCGTATTGAGCAGCGAAGCCCGTTGGGGCCCGACGCCCTTCAGGTACTCAATTTTAGTATCGAAAAACGTTGCGCGGTCGGTCATGCCCTCAGTCGGTGGAACGATTTCGTTGCAAATTTTCCTAAAAGTATAACGATTTACTGGCTTTTCATGCCTAAATAGGGCGTAATAAAGAATTAATATGTAACTATTCTTTTATATTGCTCGACAATGGCTTACTTTTTGCACGTCCAACGCCGAGAAGGAAAGCGAGGCCTATGGCTCAACGGATTACCGTCATTGCATTTTTAGCGCTTCTGTTCGTCGCAGGCCGGGCGGAGGCATCCCACATTGTCGGCGGAAACGCCCGGCTGACGGCCAGGGGGGCCGCCAATCAGTACAGCCTCGGGCTGCACCTGTTTATCGACGAACTGAACAGTCAGGCCGGCGACCTCAAGCCGACCGTCAAACTGGCGATCTACCGCCGGCGCGACGACCTGAAAATGGGTGAATACGAACTGGCTCTGACCAGCCAGCAGCCCCTGGCGGCTTCCAGTCAGGTCTGCGCCAGCCTCCGGCCGCTCAAACTCCGCGAGGTTCTTTATACCAAAGACATCGAGCTGGACCCCAACCGCTTCGACGATCCGGGCGGCTATTACGTCGTCCACGGCGTCTGCTGCCGCAGCGACCTGATCGACAACATCGTGCAGGCCGACCAGTCGGGCATGGTGTTCCATCTGGAGTTCCCGGCCGTGAAGGGCCTGACCAACTCCTCTCCGGAATTCGTGACCCCGACCGGTGAGTATGCCTGTATGGGCCAGCCGTTTACGTTCAGCTTCAAGGCAGCCGATGCCGACGGCGATCAGCTTAAATATTCCATCGTTACCCCCTACAAAGGATTTACCAGTCAGGGAATTGCCTACGACAACCAGCCGAGCCCGTCCTACCCGACGGTTTCCTGGAAAGCCGGCTTCAGCCCGGTCAATGCCGTGCCGGGCAACCCGGCCCTCCGCATCGACGCCGAAACCGGCCAGATTTCGGTGACCGCCACGCAGGTCGGTTTGTTTGCCTTTGCCGTTCTGTGCGAAGAGTTCCGCAACGGCCGGCGAATCGGTTCCGTCCGCCGGGATTTCCAGCTGGCCGTGGTCGACTGCCCCACCAACGCCCCCCCGACGCCGACGATTGCCCTGGAGCGGGCCCCCGAAACCGCCAAAATCCGCCGGGAAAACAACGGCGTGCTGAGCGGCCTTTCCATCTGCAAAGGGCAGTCAGTAACCCTGAAAACCGAAACGTCGGCGCAGTGGATCGTCCAGTGGCAGCGCGACGGACAGGATTTGCCCGGCGACACGACGGCGAGCCTGGTCGTGAAGGAGGCCGGCAGCTATACGGTCGTCAAACGGTTCCGTTCGACCTGCGGCAAACCCAGCCCTTCCCAGGTCAGCGTGAAAGTGGACATGAGTGAAAGCGATCAGCTGAAACTGACGGCGAGCGGCCCGACGGCCTTCTGCGAAGGAAAGTCCGTATTGCTGAAAGCGCCCGAAAAAGATTATTCCTACGTCTGGTCGAAGGACGACCGCGTGGTCCAGGGTGCTCTGGGAGCCTCCCATCAGGCCTACGAAACCGGCGAATACAAAGTCGAAATCACGAGCGCCGAAACCGGATGCACCGTTACCGACAGCATCCTGGTGAACGTATTTCCGAAACCGGCCACCCCGGCCGTTACGGCCTCAGCCACCATTGCCTGTTCCGGCGATACGATCCGGCTCTCCACGGCAGACCGGCCGCTCTATCGCTACCAGTGGACCATGACCGGCATCGCTCTGGCTCAGCCCACCGGTCCGACCCTGGCTGCGACGCAAGCCGGACATTACGTCGTGACGGTGACGGACACCAACCAGTGTCAGGCCGTTTCCGGAGAAATGCGGCTCCAGTTCAAAGTCGCTCCGGTGGTGACGATGGAGACGCCGGCGCCCGTCTGTGAAAACGGCGCGGCCGTCACCCTCCGCGCCCAGCCTGAAGGCGGTACCTTCGCAGGGCTGGGTAAAGCCGCCGGTGCGGTGAAAGGGTCCGAGTTCATCCCGGGCAAGGTGGGTCCCGGCCAATACGTAATTACCTATTCGCTGAACGAACCGGACAATACCTGTCCCGGCCGGACGCAGCAGACCGTGGTGGTGCTGCCGGCCCCGGTGGTGCATCTGAAAAACGTGACGGCCCGGCGCGGAACCGGCGTCGTCCTGAATGAATACAGCAGCGATACCCTTTCCTATACCTGGACGCCCTCGGTGGGTCTGAGCAGCCCGGTTGCAGCCCGGCCCGTAGCCATGCCCGATACGACGACGACCTATTACCTCACGGCCCTGAGTTCGCAGGGGTGCGAGTTTTCCGGAAAGCTGACCGTTACGGTCATGACGGCCCTGTTCATCCCGGATGCCTTCTCGCCCAACAACGACGGCATGAACGACCAGTGGCAGATCCGGGGCATCGACGACTACCCTGACTGCACGGTCGAGATCTACAACCGCTGGGGGAACTGCATCTTTGTTTCCAGGGGCTACCAGCAACCGTGGGACGGCCGGTACGACGGGAAGGATTTGCCCCAGGACGCCTATCAGTACGTCATAAAAACCGGCGGAGCGATGCCGACGCAGCGAGGAACCGTACTGCTGGCCCGATAACGGACAGCATGGGCAATCAATAGTTGAGCTTTTTTGTTTACGTTTTATTCAACAAAAAGTGCCTATTATTATTGAACGGGCCTGCCTTTCCCCTGAAGTTTGCGATTTTTGACCGGTTTTGTGGATAAAAGCCCGGTTGCATGGAAGATAATTACGTTAAATCAGACATTCGGCCTGTGATTTTACTGGTCGACGACGATGAAGAAGACCGAATGTTGATGCGGATGGCACTGGAGTCGATGCGGATGGGAGCTCCCATTCAGGAACTCGACAGCGGAGAACGGCTGCTGGCTTTCCTGGAGCAGGAAACCGCCCGGCAATCCGAACAGGCCCTTACCGGTCTGAACCGCTGGATCGTCATTCTTGACAAATATATGCCCGGTCTAAGCGGTTTCGACACGTTGCGCCGAATGAAGGAGCATCCCGTCTGGAACCGGATTCCCGTCGTCCTGTTTGTCAATACGCAGAATCAGGATGAAATGGAGCTCTGCGTCGATCTTGGAGCGGCCGTGTGCATCAGTAAGCCCCTGCACTTCGAAGAAATCAAGGAACTCATGCGAACCGTTTACCAGCACTGGCTGGACAATGTGCCGGTTTCCTGATACGTCTCTATTCCTCAAGCACCTTTACTTCTACCCTCCGGTTTTTTCGCTTGTTCTCCTCCGTGTCGTTCGGCGCGATGGGCTGGGTCTGGCCGTAGCCGCGATACCGCAGTCGGTTTTCGGCAATACCGTTCGTTATCAGGTACGTGGTGATCACCTTGGCCCGGTTCTCGGAGAGGGCCAGATTCAGGCGCGGGTCGCCGACGTTGTCCGTATGCCCGGAAATCTCGATCTTCAATCCCGACCGGGTTTTCAGCAGAGCCACCAGCTGATTCAGCTGAGGGTAGGATTCCGGCCGCAGGAGGTAGCTGCTCTGGTCGAAGTAGACGTTGTCGAGCGTCACGGTTTTCCCCCTGGCCAGGGTGGACAAATCCGTATTGACCGTTGCGGGGGCCGGGGCGGACGGTTGTTCCGGTTTTGTTTCCGGTTCGGGCGTCCGCGGAGCCGGATTTGAGGCTACCGCTCCGCCGGCCGCCGGCGGAGCGGTCTGAGCCGGCGGGGGCGCCTGGGTCGGGGTCGGCTCGGCGGGCGCCGGACGGCCGGCCCGGCGCAGGGCAATCGTGATGTCGTGCTGGTCCTTGACATCGATGTTGTAGGTATACGGCTCGTACCCTTCGACCGATACCGTAAAGACTACTTTCTGCCCAAACTCGGACAGGAACGTAAAGCGGCCTTCCCGGGGCGGGCCGGTCATGTTGATCCGTCGGCCGTTCACTTCCTGAATCTGCACGTTGATTTTCCGGGAAATGAGCCGTTTTGTTTCATAGTCGATGACGGTGACGTACACCGGGGTGCCGCCCTGAACGTCCCGTTCCATTCGGAGGAGGATGCTCTGCCGGGCTTCCTCCAGGTCGGCTTCGCGGTCGAAACGCAGAATCTTCTGGGCCGGTCGGTAGCCGGTGAAGGCGGCCTCCAGCCGGTAGACATCCCCGGCACGCAGGGCTACCGTGTAGGAACCGGACCGCATCGTCCCGCGCTGCACCTTCCCGGTCTGCTCCGACACGATCGTCAGCGTGGCCGGCACGGGCTGGCCGCTCCGGTCACGGGCTTCGATCCGGACGGTAAACTCCTGGACGGACCTCCCCTGACCGACACTCACCGAAACAACGGACAGCATCAGGCATAGGAACGTCAAAAATGTCCGTAATTCTTTCATCCGGGTATACTCCTACGGCTTCCGGCGCAGGCTCGCCACCGCCAGACCGGCATAGACGTCGGCCCCGCGGGGACGCAGTTTATTGACATTGCTGCCCACGATGCCAAACAGGTTATCGGTTCCGATGAAGACCGGCCCGATCCGCAGCGAAGCGCCGGCGGCAAATGTCTGGTTGATGAACACGAGCGGAATCGACAGCCCGAAATTGGCTTTTTCGAGCCGGGGCGTCAGGGCCAGCAGGGTGGGTTGCCGCATGGTGATGGCGGAACTGCTCCTCAGGTCCCCGAGAAAGGTGGCGGTCACATACATATCCTGCGCAAGTCGTAAGTCGGCGTTCAGCGAAATGGCCGTGGGCAGGCCGGACGTAAACTGCGCCTGGTTGTCGGCTTCGGTCAGGTCCAGCTTGGTCCGGATCACTTCGGCGATGTCTTCGCTGCCGGTCACTTCCTGGAAATCCGTCGAGGAAAATTTCTGATCGGTCCGGCTGACGGAATACCGCTGCACGTAGGTTTTGCGGTCGTCGCGGTACCGGATCGAACCGAGGTCGGTCAGGGCGATGCCCAGCCGGAGGGTATACTCGTCCGGGTCGTCTTCGGAGCGGAGCTGGTAGGAAATGCCCAGATCGGCACCCCAGCCGCGGCCGGGATTGTTGCGGTCGAAGAGCTGGCGGAGCGTCACCGACCGGCCCTTGTCGAGCAGGTAGGAAGTGTAGCCCAGATCGGCATTGAACTGATCGACCTGGAGGTAATAACTGTTGGTCTGGGCAGTGTCGGACAGCACCCGGTAGTTGAGACCCCGGTTGATCAGGAACCCGGAGGTCAGCCCGCGCAGGCGTTTGACCGTCGCACCGACGGAAAGCTGCCGGTAGTCGTCCTGCACGAGTGCCACAGCCAGCGTCAGCCCCAGTTCGGCATAGGTGTTGGTGTTGACGCTGAACTGATTATCCCGGCTCGGAATGTTATATAGCCGCTCGTCTTCCAGCCCCGCCCGGACCACCGACATCAGTTGCTCGGATGCGTTGTTTACCTGCGCGGCCGCCCGCACCCGGGTAGTCAGGCCGATGGCCCCGGCTTCGCCCAGCCGCAGCAGCAGCGACGGGCCACGGAAATCCGTCCAGGCCGTCCCGGATTTGGGATTGCCGTTCAGCAGTTCGCCGAGGTACTCCGGTTTGAACAGAACCGCCCCGTCGGCCAGCCGGTATTGGTTCGGCACCCGACCCAGCACCAGCGAGGTCAGGGAGAAAGGGGCCTGATACCGGACGTAGTTGTTATTCAGGTGAGCGTTGGCCGAGAACAGGTTCAGATACAGCGAGTAACGGGAGTCGGTGGCAAATGCCGGATTGAGATAAAGGCTTTGCGTACCCCCGTACGGGCTGGGCGAGACACCCAGCAGATTCTGTGCGATCGAAGGGGTGGCCAGGCTGCACAGCAGGGCAAGCCGCACCAGGCGTGGAATCATATTCGGACGAATTAGAGAATCTTTACATAAGGCCGTCGCCCGGACAGCGAACGAACCATTTTGCAAGATTAACGAAAAAACCGCCCGGAGGTCGGGAAAACTGAGTAAAAGGAAAGGCAGAGAAGGGAATAATGAATCACGAATCATGAATAAAGAAAAAGCTCCGCCGGACCGGAACCCGCGGAGCCGCTTCGCTATTCGTTATTCGCTTAAACGCCTTCGGCTTCGACCTGCTTCACCTCCGGAACCAGTCGGGTCAGGAGGTTTTCAATCCCGGCTTTGAGCGTCAGGGTCGACGAGGGGCAGCCGCTGCACGAACCGTGCAGAAGGACCTTCACGTTGCCGGTGGTTTCGTCGAAGGAGTGGAAGTTGATGGCTCCGCCGTCGGATTCGACCGCCGGCCGGACGTATTGCTCCAGAACGGTCTTGATCTTCTGTACCGTGGGCGAATCGGCTTCCACCCGGGTGGTGTTGGCATCGATGGTGGTCTGGACGAAAACCGGTTTCTCCTCTTCGAAATAGCCTTTCAGAAACTGTTTGGTTTCGAACAGCACCTCTTCCCATTCCACATCCTCGGCCTTCGTAATGGTCACGAAGTTATAGGCGATGAACACCCGCTTCACGTAGTCGAAACCAAAGAGCGCCACCGCCAGGGGCGATGATTTGCCTTCCGTCAGGGCTTCCGACGGGTCGGCATAGTCGAAAGACAGACCTTCCGGTACGAGCGGGAAGTTGACCACAAACTTCATCGAGTTGGGGTTCGGGCTGCTTTCGGTATACAGCATAACGGGAGGCCGCAGTGAGGTATTCATTGGAATATCGGTTTTGTGTGATTCAACTGGTTGCGGAGCCGGTCGGCTCTCTGCTCCCTAACACCCGTTTTTCCCCGATAGTTTACGGGAATAAAAAAACGACCTGACAAAGCGGGTTGTCAGGTCGTCGGAGGGGTTCCGGGTCGGTAGAACGCAGAACCCGAATGCGAAATAAGGCCGTTATTCGGCAACCGGAGCGGCCACTTCGGGAGCGGCTGCGGCAGCCGCCGGAACGATGCTGACGTAGGAACGACCGTTTTTGCTTTTCCGGAACTGAACCGTCCCATCGATCAGAGCGAACAGGGTGTGATCCCGGCCAATGCCGACGTTTCTGTCCGGGTGATGCTGCGTACCGCGCTGCCGGACGATGATGTTGCCGGCAATCGCCTGCTGGCCGCCGAACAGCTTCACGCCCAAACGTTTGCTTATCGAGTCACGGCCGTTTTTGGAACTACCTACACCTTTCTTGTGTGCCATGTTAGTATTGAGTTTGGGAGTTTGGGGTGGAGGAGTCCGGGGATCGGGTCGGCGAATAACCGGACTCCTCAACTCCCAGAATCCTCCACTCCTTAACTTATTTTCAGATCGTAATGTCCTCGATTAAGACCTTCGTCAGGTACTGACGGTGTCCGTTTTTCTTTCGGTAGCCTTTCCGGCGTTTCTTTTTAAAGACGATGACTTTTTCGCCTTTCAGGTGTTCCAGAATCTTGCCGGAAACCTGAGCGCCTGCGACGGTCGGGGCGCCTACCGAAATAGTACCGTCGTTATCGACAAGCAGTACCTTGTCGAACACAAGTGCAGCGTCCGTTTCGCCTTCCAGCCGGTGGGTGTAGACGTAGCGGCCCTTTTCTACTTTAAATTGCTGCCCTGCGATCTCTACGATTGCGTACATGATTGATATAGAAATTGTTGCTTCTCAGAAATGAGGTGCAAATATAGGCTTTTTTTCTGTTAATAAAAAAAACTTGCTCCAATTTAACAACAGGGGCCGACCGGCTTTTTCCGGTGAACATTACGGGTCCGTACGATGTTAAAAGTACAGTAAATGAGTAGGTTATTGAGGATTAGCACGGATTTTGTACGCTTTTTCCGAGTAGAGCGTTTTAGACGGTAGACCGGATCTTAACCAGTTTCTTCATGCCATGAATACCAGATTATACATTGCTCTGCTGGCCGTTCTGGCGATCACGGCCGCCTTTGCCTTCATCGGGCTGCCCGCTCCGGTCGATCAGGCCAGAACCTACGCGATCGGTGACTTCGTGAACGACTTCCGGCTGAAGAACGTCGACGGGCGGATGGTCGCCCTGAACGATTACCGCAACGGGCAGGGCGTCGTCATCGTGTTTACGACCAATCACTGCCCCTTTGCCAAAGCCTATGAGGAGCGCATCATCGCTCTCGACCGTAAATATGCCCCGCAGGGCTTTCCGCTGGTAGCCATCCAGCCCAACGATCCGACGGCCTACGTCGAGGACTCCTTTGAGAACATGCAGGTCCGGGCAAAGGAGAAGGGCTACAGCTTTCCGTATCTCGTCGACGAGTCGCAGGCGGTGGCTCAGGCTTTCGGTGCTTCCCGTACGCCCCAGGCGTATGTGCTCAAACGGACCGGCGACCGCTTTCGGGTCGAATACGCCGGGATGATCGACGATAGCCCGCAGGACCCGGCCGGGGTAAAAAGACGGTTTGTCGAGGAAGCCGTCGGCAACCTGCTCGGCGGCCGCCCCGTCGTCACCAGTACGACCCGGCCCATCGGCTGCGCCATCAAGTGGAAAAGCATTTAACCCGTAGTTTCCTATAGAAAAGCCGCCTTCCGGACTCCGGAAGGCGGCTTTTGTTTTTTCTCGACGGCCCGGCTTACTCGGCTTTCAGAGGGAGGTAGTGGAAGCCGAGGTAGGCAATTTTCCACTGCCCGTCGTGTTTCTCCAGAATCCGGGTTTCGACGGCCTTCCCCAGCAGTTTTCTGGTATGGCGGTCGTAGGAAGTCTCCTCGCAGGTGTACCAGGCTACCTCGCCGTAAATCCGAAAGTTTTCATTCTCCCGGACCACCTCGGCCGTCTGCCAGAGCGTCCGGTTTTCGTCGAACTGCTTTTTCTTGACGGTTTCCAGGGCTTTGAAGCCGTTATAGTATTTCACCTTTTCCGCGTATCCTTCCCAGTAACCGTACAGCCGGAAATAAGGGGCGTCGACGTAGGTACTCTTCCAGGCGGCAAAATCCTGGCGGTAGTACGAATCGGTTTCTTTGACGATGACGTTGCGGATGGCGATTTTCTCTTTTTCGAGCGGATCGCCCGGCGGGGTGCCGGCATAACCGGTGCCGGCCAGCAGCAGGAGGGCCGGCAGGTAAAATCGGATGAGAGTTTTCATGATGAAAAGAGTAGGGTGTGAATGGATAAAACAAAGGTATTGCTCCTCTCCGGCCGGGGCGAAGCAGCCGGGCGATGACCGACAAAACAGGCCGGCTGCGGGCTGAAAGACCGGACCCCGGCGACAAAAACCGGGTCGTCCGGCACGGGTTTTGTCAAGACACCTTACACAAACCAATCTTTTACCACGCGACATGAAAAAGGTATTGTTGACTTTCAAACAGGTTCGTATGCTGGCCGGCGCCCTGCTGGTTGTTGCGTCGTTGTCATTGACCTCCTGTCAGAGCGACGGAAAGAATGAGTCCCGTACGGAAGACGCCGTAGAGAACACCGGCGAAGCCGTTGAAGCCGATGCCGAAGCGGCCGGTGACAAGGCCGAAGCCAAAGGTGACGAGGTGGCGGCCGATTTTCGCCGGGAACGCGATGAGGCTGTGGCCGGTATGAAGGAGCAGCAGCGTAAACTGGATGCCCGTATCGACGAATTGAAGGCCGATATGAAGCGCGAAGGCCGGGAAGCCAAGGCCGAAACCAAAGAAAAGCTGGCCGACCTGGAGCAGGAACGCCGGGAACTGGGCGAGGATATGGACCGGGCGCAGAATGCGACGGCAGCCGCCTGGGCTGATGTGAAAAAAGGCTTCAAACGGGCCGGAAAGAGCATCGGCGAGGCCTTCGATAAGGCGGAGGACAAATTAGACAAAGACGGTAAGGACGACAACTAATTATAGTTCAGTTAGGTAGACAAACCGCTCCGGCCAGGATGAGCCGGAGCGGTTTTTTTGTGGAAAATTCTACCCAACCTGTTGGTTTGGCGGCAACAGTTTTTCCGGGATCGTCAAGCCGGCCGGAATCCGTTAGAAATTTTTTTGCCCGGTTGGCCTGTTTTTAATAAGTTCTCTTTCGTCCGGATGGGCGTAAACCGGGTGGCGGGAAATAACAAAAACCGGTCCGGCTGAACAAGCCGTTTAACTTTCGGTATATATCGAAGCATGATTTGGATCAATACGCCATGGCGATAGTAACGGTGACGGTGCTGCGGTATCCGGCCGGAAGGCGGTATCGGGCGTTTGTCCGGATGGGACGCTGGATGATGAACCCGTTTTCGGCACCGGGTTTACGGTTTCAGAAAATGATGGGAACGGGAAAGGAATTCGGCCTGATTCCCGATTTTTCGCGGTATGTCTTCCTGGGCGTCTGGACCTCGGAAGAGGCTGCCCATACCTTTTTCGCTTCTGCCGAATGGAAGGCCATGAGCGACGGGACGGCCGAAGCGGGAACGCTCTATTTGAAACCGCTCCGGTCGCACGGCCGCTGGGATGGAAAGGATCCGTTTGCCGAGGAGGAGAAAGCGTCTGCTCAACCGCCGGGAAGGGAAGGCCTTTCGGGGCATCCCGTGGCCGTGCTGACCCGGGCCACCCTCCGGTGGACGGCCCTGCCGGATTTCTGGCGGCACGTTCCGCAGGCCCGGAAGCAGCTTTCGGCCGGCGCAGACCACCTTCTCTTTGCGGTCGGTGCGGGAGAGAAACCGCTGGTCCAGCAGTGTACGATCAGCGTCTGGACCGATGCCCGGGCCATCGATCAGTTTGCCTATCGGCAGAGCGGCCACAAGGAGGTGGTCCGGCGCACCCGCGAACGGCGGTGGTATGCGGAAGAACTGTTTGCCCGGTTTGCCGTACTCCGCAGCGAGGGTACGTTTTCAGGAAAACCGCTGGCGTGGCCGAAAGCCTTCGGCGCGGAGATTCCCGGTTGAGCTTCACCGGGCGCAATCCGCCGGATCATGGTTATTTGGGCGCCATCCGGATGGCACCGTCGAGCCGGATCACTTCCCCGTTCAGCATGGGATTTTCGACGATGGCCTTCGCCAGCAGCGCATACTCGTGGGGCCGGCCCAGCCGCGACGGAAACGGCACCTGCCGGCCCAGCGACAGGCGGGCTTCCTCGGGCAGCCCCATCAGGAGGGGCGTTTCAAACAGGCCGGGGGCAATGGTCATGACCCGGATGCCGGTGCGGGCCAGGTCGCGGGCCACCGGCAGCGTCATGCTGACGATACCGCCTTTGGAGGCCGCGTAGGCCACCTGCCCGATCTGCCCGTCGTAGGCCGCCACTGAAGCCGTATTAATGATGACCCCCCGTTCGCCCTCCGCATTGGGCGTATTTTTTTCCATCGCAAAAGCCGCCAGCCGGATGACATTGAACGTGCCGATCAGGTTGATCCGGATGGTTTTTTCAAAAACCGCCAGCGAGTGAGGCCCGTAGGTGTCGCCTACCTTGCCGACGGTCTTGCGGGCCTCGGCGATGCCGGCGCAGTTGACGGCGATGTGAAGCGCTCCAAACTCGTTGAGAGCCAGATCGACGGCGGTCTGGGCATCGGCTTCGCTGGTGACGTCCGTCCGCACGAACCGGACACGCTCCTGGAGTTCGGCGGCCAGGGCTTCGCCTTTTTCTTCGTTCAGGTCGAGCAGCACCACATGGGCGCCCAGTGAATGGAACAGGCGGGCCGTGGCTTCGCCCAGACCGGAAGCCCCGCCGGTGATGAGGGCCGTTGCGTTGGAAAGCTGCATAGGGAGGTCAAAGAAGCGTCATCAGTTCTTTCAGATGCTGGATTTCGTACGTCGGAGCGGGGCCGTCGACGGGTCGGGTGGTGTAGTTGTAATATACTACGTCCATGCCCGCGTTCAGAGCGCCCCGAACGTCGGCGTCATAGTTATCACCGATCATCAGGCTCTCCTGTACATCGGCACCCGTTACCGTCAGGGCGAAATCAAAGATGCGCGGGTCCGGCTTTTTAGCTTCCGCCCGCTGGTTGGTAATGATTTCCTGAAAATAATCCGTCAGGTTCGAACTGGCCATTTTCAGCGCCTGGATTTCGTCGAAGCCGTTGGTGATGATATGCAGCACATACCGGTTTTTCAGATAATCCAGCACCTCCATGGCCGACTCCATCAGGTGCGGTTTGCGGGGCAGCACCCGGAGGTAGGCTTCGTTCAGTTCGTCGCAGATCGAATGGTCGGTTACGCCGAGGGCGTTCATGACCATGCGGAACCGGCGGTGACGAATGTCGCTATGAGTCAGGCGGTTATTGTCGTATTCTGCCCAAAGCCGGCGGTTGATCGTGAGGAAGTGCCGGTTAAATTCCTCGGCCGATTCGATGCCGAGTTCCGTCAGCCGAAACTGCTCATACAGTTCGCAGATCGACTCCATCGAATTCCGGTCAAAATCCCAGAGGGTGTGGTCGAGATCGAAAAAGAGATGTTTATACATAGATCGTTGAGGGGTTGGGGAGTTAAGGGGTTCAGGAGTTTGGGGGTTGAGGATTTGGGAGTTGCTTTTAACATCTGACTCCCCAACCCCTCAACTCCTAAACTCAAAGACCCCTAAACTTTAAAACGGCAGCACCAGGCGCTCCACGGGGCGGTCGTTAACCAGGTGGCTTTCCACGATTTCCTCGACGTCGGAGAGCCGGACGTTGCCGTAGTAGGTTCCTTCCGGATAGACGACGAGCGACGGCCCGAACGCACAGGCGTCGAGGCAACCCGTCCGCTGGGCCCGGATCTCGATTTGTAAACCCCGGTCCTTGAGGGCTTGTTTAAAAGCTTCGACCAACTCCATTCCGTGCGCTTCGCCACAGCTTTTCTTGGGAGCCGGTTTCTGATTGGTACAGATAAAAACGTGTTTTCTGAATTTCATAAGGATACCGCAATCGCCCGACGGGCGGGCTTCGTAAGTAAGAGTACAAAGTTCAGGGAAAAATCAGTGAGAACAGCGTCGGAGGGAATGTTTAAAAATTCGGTGATTTAAACGTTTCGGCATGATTTTGGGTCTATTTCCTATAGAAAGCTGAAAAGTCCTAACTATTCGCCGAATAAGTCACAAATGCATAATTTATTCAGGAAAGAAGCTTTTTTTACAATCGACGTAATAAACTGTCCTTTTTTGACTTATTTCTGTGAAAATATTTTTTCGGTCTATTGCATAGCAGATTGAAAATATCGTACTTTGAGTCAAACAACTTAATCTTTCACTAAAAAACCGGAGGCAGACACACTATCGATACAACGCTCTACGTTACCTAACTGATTACTGAAAATGGACAAATTGCAGGTTAGCGACAGTGAGCTTATATCCCTGTACATACGAGGTAGTGAAAAAGCCTTTGAAAAACTGGTTCAGCGTCATAAATCGAAAGTATATACGACTATCTATCTGATAGTAAAGGACCAGTACGTTGCCGAAGACCTGATGCAGGACACCTTTATCAAGGCGGTCGAGACACTGAAATCAGGGAAATATAACGAAGAAGGCAAATTTCTGCCCTGGATTATCCGGATCGCTCACAACCTGGCTATCGATTTTTTTAGAAAGGAAAAACGCTACCCCAATGTAGTGTTTGAGGATGGAAGCAGTGTTTTCAACACGCTTGAATTTGCCGAAGACTCCATCGAGTCGGTGCAGATCCGGCAGGAAACACATGAACATCTGCGTGAGCTGATTCAGCGGCTGCCCGAGCAGCAACGTCAGGTTTTGATTATGCGGCATTACGAGGAAATGAGTTTCCAGGAAATTGCCGATGCAACCGGAGTCAGTATCAATACGGCATTGGGGAGAATGCGTTATGCTTTAATCAATTTGCGGAAGCAACTAAGCAAACGTTCCCCATACTATGATACAAACTTTTACCAACGATGACGTAATCCGGTATGTTTATGAGGAGACCTCCTCCGAGGAAAACCTTCTGATCGAAGATGCCCTCATGGCCGAGCCGGAACTGATGACTTTTTACCTGGATGTGCTGGAAGTGAAGTGTCTGATGAACAAAATCGAACGCCAGCCCTCCGACCGGTCCGTCCAGTATATTCTGAACTTCTCAAGAAACTACGTACCTAACCCGTCGGCCTGAGGTCAATAGGCGGGCGGGTTTTTCTGCTCTTTTGTCATTCCTGCAGCCCCGCTGCGGAAACGGCAAAAGAGCTTATTTTTGCTATATGCTTAAGAAAGAACGGTTCCGGAAGTTTTTAGCGTACTTCACCACCCACTTCCCCGAGCCGAAAACGGAACTGCACTACGGCAATCCCTTTGAGTTGCTCGTTGCCGTCATCCTGTCGGCCCAGTGCACCGACAAACGCATCAACCAGGTGACGCCGGCGCTGTTTGCCCGCTTCCCGGACCCGGAATCGCTGGCGGCCGCGAGCGTAGAAGAAGTGTTCAGCTACATCCGCAGCGTCTCGTATCCCAACAATAAGGCGAAGCATCTGGTCGGGATGGCCAGGGTGCTGACGGAACAGTTCGCCGGAGAAGTGCCGGCGAACGTGGAAGATCTTCAGAAGATGCCGGGCGTCGGCCGGAAAACCGCCCATGTAATCACGTCGCTGATTTTCAACCAGCCGACCATGGCCGTGGATACGCACGTGTTCCGGGTATCGCACCGGCTCGGCCTCGTTCCCCGAACCGCCACTACCCCGCTGGCCGTGGAGAAGGCGCTTATGCCCTATATCCCGGCCGAATACGTCCCCAAGGCCCACCACTGGCTGATCCTGCACGGCCGGTACGTCTGTATCGCCCGCGCCCCCAAATGCAGCGAATGCGCCCTGACGGATTTCTGCCGGTATTATGAGAAGATCGGACTGCCCGGGTTGGGAAGTGCCGGCGTGATCGAAAACTGAAAAAAGCGGGGGAATCCTGTCCCTGGGCGGTTTTGTCTCCCCGACGAAGGAGGAGGCTTGTGGGCAGGCACTCAACGTGACCGATCAATCAGCCACAAGATCCCTCCGTCGTCGGGATGACAAAGAGGAATGTATGGCGCGGCTTTTCGGTCGTCTGCCTGAAACCGCCCTATACCGCTGTTCGTCCGCCTTTTTTCAATACTGTTCCAAACCCGCGAAGAAGAAGTCGCCTTCGATTTTGGCGTTTTCGTCCGAGTCGGACCCGTGGATGGCGTTGGCTTCGATGGATTTGGCAAACAGTTTCCGGATGGTGCCCTCCTCGGCCTGCGCCGGGTTGGTGGCCCCGATCAGTTTACGGAAATCGGCCACGGCATTGTCTTTTTCCAGAATCATCGGAATGATCGGCCCTGAAGACATATAGTCGCAAAGTGCCTGATAAAACGGACGTTCGCGGTGTACGGCGTAAAACTGCCCGGCCCGTTCGGCGGTCAGCTGGACTTTTTTAACGGCAATAATCCGAAAACCGGCTTCTTCGATCATTTTAATGATGGAACCGGAATGTCCCTCCGCTACGGCGTCGGGTTTAATCATCGTGAAGGTACGGTTGGTCGTCATCAGGTTGAGATACAAAATATTATTTGGCTTCAAAGGTATAAAGATTTAGAGAACAATTCTTTGTAATTTTGCGAATTGATACCTCCCGCCAAACGGGCTGACTTTGTAAATGCAAGATCTTGACGCCATCCGTGAACTGCTTCTGAAGCCCCAGACGGTGCTGATTACGACTCACCAGAATCCCGACGCCGATGCCCTCGGGTCGTCGCTGGGGCTGGCCGGCTACCTGAAAAAACGGGGACACCGCGTTACCGTCGTGACCCCGACGGACTATCCGGAAAACCTTACCTGGATGCACGGAAACGAAGAAGTGATTGCCTTTGAAGAAAAGAAGCGCGTGGAGGTCAGTCAGCTGATCGAGCAGGCCGACAGTATTTTCTGCCTCGATTTTTCGGCGCTGAACCGCATCCGGCAGCTGGAACCGATGGTCCGGCAATCCCGGGCCAAAAAAGTCCTGATCGATCATCACCTGGAGCCGGAAGCGTTCGCCGATTACGTGTACTGGGACAGCTCCGCAGCCGCTACCGCCGAACTGATTTTCCGGCTTATCGACCAACTGGGCGACAAACACCTGATCGACGTAGCGATGGGTGAATGTCTTTACGCCGGCCTGATGACCGATACCGGATCGTTCCGGCACGCCAGCACGACGGGGTATGTACACCGGGTTGCCGCCGAATTACTGGACATCGGGGTGGAGGTCAATCCGATTCACCGACGGATTTACGACAATATTTCGATTGAAAAACTCCGCTTTCTGGGCTATATCCTGGCTGAAAAACTGGTGGTCGTGCCCGAATACCGGTTTGCCTACATTACCATCACCGAAGCCGAACTGAAGCGCTTTCGTTCGAAAGCCGGGGATACGGAGGGGATGGTCAACTATGCTCTCTCGGTGGAGGGGGTGGTCATGGCGGCCATTCTGATCGACCGGGGCGACGAAATCAAGCTCTCCTTCCGGTCGGTGGGTGAGTTCTCCGTGCGGGATCTGGCCAGCCGGCATTTCAGCGGAGGAGGTCACCGGAACGCAGCCGGCGGTCGCACCGCGCTCAGTCTGAGAGATACCGAGGAACAACTGCTGAATGTGCTGCCGTTGTATCACGAACAACTATTGGAAACCGTTTAATCAATACCCTCTGACGCCCGGCCGCAGCTGCCTGACTCCCGGCGTCGCTTATCAATTCTCAATTCAAAATGATGAATCTCAAAACCATTAGTAAACTATCCCTGCTGGTAGCGGTACTGGCGGCCTGTGACAAAAACCGCGTACAGGTAACCGAGAGCGGTCTGAAGTACCAGATGCACGAAGACGTGGAGGATACGCGCAAGGCGAAGGTGGGCGATGTGATCACCTTTAACCTGACGGTGAAGAACAGCAAGGATTCTCTCCTGGGCAGCAGCTACAAAAACGGCGCGCCCGTCAAACAGCCGCTGCAGGCCTCGACCTTCAAGGGAAGCCTCGAAGAAGGACTGGCCCTGCTGAGCAAAGGCGACAGCGCGACGATCTTCGTCAACGCCGACTCGATTGCCGCCCGCTCGATGCAGGCACTGCCGGCCTTCATTCCGAAAGGCTCCGATATTGCCTATACCATCAAAGTACTCGACGTTCAGTCGATGGAGGATTTCCAGAAGGACCAGGTGACCCAACGCGAAAAGCAGAAAGGGACCGACGCCAAAACCATCGCCGACTTTGCCGCCAAAAACAAGCTGAACGGTCAGAAAACGCCCTCCGGCGTGTATTATGTGATTACCCAGCCGGGCGCCGGGCCGAACCCGACCAACGGCGACGTCGTCAAGGTGAAGTATACCGGTAAGCTGCTGAGCGGTAAGGTGTTCGATAGCTCGGATAAAGACCCGCGTTCGCAGGCCGGCGTGGACTTTCCGCTGGGTCAGGGCATGGTGATCCCGGGTTGGGAAGAAGGCATCCGCCAGCTGAAAAAAGGGGGTAAGGGAACCCTGATCATCCCGTCCGGAGCCGCCTATGGTGCCGACGGCGTGCCGGGTGCCATTCCGCCGAACTCGGTCATTATGTTCGATGTCGAACTGGTAGACGTCCGGAAAGGCGGGGCCGGCGCTCCTGGTGCTCCCGGTGCCGGTGCCGGAGTTCCGCAGGGGGCGAACTAATTTTGTAATGAGCCGACGAACCCGATACCAGGCACGTGTCGGGTTCGTTGTTTATAGGTGAGAATACACGGACTATTAAGCAATTGGAATTCAATGAAACTTGTCAGAAGCTTGCGGAAAAGCAGTCTGGCCGTTGCGCTGATCGGGCTGATGATTTCGCAGCTGGGCTGTCAACCGGACCCGGGCGAAGCGCTGAACGACCGGAAACGGCGGGAAAACGACGAAGAGATCAATGCCTACCTCGATAAGAACAACCTGAAAGGGCAGGTGGTCAAGGACGAGGTAACGGGTTTGTATATCGTTCGGACGAAAGCCGTTCCGGGCGGACAAACGCCCCAGACCGGCGACGAGGTGAAATACTACTTCGTTCAGAGCCGGCTCGACGGGGTGGTGGTCGACAGTTCGAATTTTGCCGGAAAGACTCCTAACCTGGTCACGATCGGGTCCCCGGGTCAGGGAGCAATCACCGCCCGGCTGTACAACGGTCTTCAATTATTGAAGGAAGGCGAAGTGGCCATCGTACTGGCGCCTTTCGATCCGACGGATAACAAGAGCGGTAACCTGCTGCTGCCGGCCTACACGCCTGTCCGCTACGATGTGACGATGGTCAGCGTCCGGTCGGAAGACGAACAGATTCAGGATTATCTGGCGGAGAAAAACCTGACGGCCGCCGAGAAAACCAGCTCCGGCCTTCGGTTTCTGCGGACGCAGGCCTATCCGGATTCGGCCCAGGTCAAAGCCGGCCAGACCGTCAAGGTAAAGTATACGGGCCGTCTGCTGAACGGAAACCAGTTCGACAGCAGCACCTCCGGAGCGGATTTTACGATCGGCACGGGCGCCGTCATTCCGGCCTGGGACGAAGCGTTCGTGAAGCTGCGCGTGGGTGAAAAAGCCACCATCGTGCTGCCCTCCTCGATCGGGTACGGGGTGGCCGGCCGGCGTAACAGTACGACGGGTGCCTACACCATACCGCCCTATGCCCCGCTGGCCTTCGACGTTGAAGTCGTCAGCGCCAAATAAGATCAATTGATTACATTGCAGGGCTGTCTTTCGAAAGACAGCCCTTTTTTATACCCTGTTCCTATGACGCTTTGCTTTGCCACCAACAACGCCAATAAACTCCGGGAAATAGCCGCCATGCTCGGTGAGCGGTTCGAACTGAAAACCCTTCAGGGCATCGGCTGCTTCGAGGAAATACCCGAAACCCGGAACACCATCGCCGGTAATTCGCACCAGAAAGCCGAGCATGTCTGGACGCACTACGGCGTCGATTGCTTTGCGGACGATACCGGGCTGGAAGTCGATGCGCTAGACGGAGCGCCGGGCGTGGATTCGGCCTTTTATGCCGGGATGCCGCGCAGCTACGAACGGAACGTCGCCCTGCTGCTGAACAATCTAAAAGGCCGGCCCGACCGCCGGGCGCGCTTCCGGACGGTCATTACGCTGGTGATCGGGGGCGAGTATACCGCTTTTGAAGGCGTGGTGGAGGGCCATATCCTAAGCGAACCGCGCGGTGTGGAAGGTTTCGGCTACGACCCCGTTTTTCAGCCCGAAGGTTACGACCGCACCTTTGCCGAAATGAGCATGGAGGAAAAAGCCGCCATCAGCCACCGGGGCCGGGCGTTCGAGAAGCTCGTCGCCTTTCTCAAATCCCGTCAGGACCAGTACTAAAGCCGTCAGCGGAACCCTAAGTTCGCTGACGGATTATAAAAAAAACCGCCGGAAGCGATTTCCGGCGGTTTTTTTTATTTTTCCAAATGGGAGAGGCTGATCAATAGAACTTCGCGCGACGGTCTTTGACCTTGGCATTTTCGCGGATGGCTTCGTTGATGAAGAAGCCGGTCCGGGCGCTCGCGTTCTGCTGAATCTGGTTCTTGTACATCGTGTAATCGGCCACGGCCGGAGCCGGGGTGATTTTGGTCGTTTCCATGATCAGAATGCCGTTGTCACCGGTCAGCGGCTTCGAGCGTTTCCCGGCTTTCAGACCGAACACCTTCCCGACGGCAACCGGATCGACGCCGGCGGTTTTCAGGAAGCCCGTTGCCAGGTTGATGTCGGTCACCGACTCGACCAGGGCACCGGCGCCGTATTTCTGGGCAATCGATTCGAGCGTTCCGGATGCGTTGCCCAGCTTGCCGATGATCTGTTGCGCCTTCAGTTCGTTGCGCACCTTCGTAGTCAGTTCCTGACGGAAATTGTCGACCGTTACCTGGTCTTCGGTGGTCTCGCCGTTCAGCACCGCCACCACATACTGATCGTCTACCTCGATGGCCGACGAAATGTCGTTCAGGTCCGTTTCGTCGTTAAAAGCCCAGCGGACGAGTTCCCGGGCGTTGGCCAGCGCGTT
The DNA here is from genome assembly GCF_003703975.1 of Larkinella soli. GTDB lineage: Bacteria > Bacteroidota > Bacteroidia > Cytophagales > Spirosomataceae > Larkinella > Larkinella soli. The sequence goes on from NZ_QTJY01000009.1 coordinate 30,531, forward strand.
GACATTGGTCGCGTTTTCGGGGATGCGCTCGGCGGTGGCGATCACCAGTTTATCTTTCTTGGCATTTTCCTCGAACGCTTCCTTAGATGTGCTTTCGGTGGCAAACTGCTCGGCTTTGCGGTAGACCTCGTCGCGGGTGGCCTGGCTCGGAGCGATGGTTTTGCCGATGGAGGCAATGCGATACAGCGTGTTGGTTTTGGGTTCGGTAACCTTGATGATGTGGTAGCCGAAGTCGGTTTCGATTACCCGCGGAATCAGGCCCGTGCCGTTGAAGCCGAACACGGCGGCCTCGAACGGTTTCACCATCCGGCCGTCATTTTTGAAGTAGCCGAGGTCACCGCCCTGCTGCGCCGATCCGTCGTCGCTGTTGGTCTGGGCCAGGGCTTCGAAGCTGGCCCCGCCCTGAATCTGCTTCAGGATGCCTTCGGCCCGCAGACGAGCCACGACCTTCGCCGAGTCGCCGGTGCCTTTCGGGCGGATCAGGATATGGCTGGCCCGTACGGTAAAGGCGGTATCTCGCTTCGTGCCGCCGAACTTATAGATGAAATACGTATTGTTTTCCTTGTAAGGGCCGTAGACCCCGCCCGGAGAGAAGGTGCTGACGGTGGCTCTGAGCTGGTCCGGCATTTCGCCGAGGGTCATATAGAGCGGAGCCGGGATGTCCGAGTTCATCCGGGCGTACGAAGAGTCGTTCGTCGCCGTAGCCAGTCCTCGCGCCAGCGTTTTGATCTGTTCGTAGAGGGAGGTGCTGTCTTCTTTCGACGGGGTAACCGGGAAGGTCACATATTGTATCGTCCGGCTATTGAAGCTCTTGAACTGGTCTTTGTGCTTATCCAGGTATTCCTGCAGTTGGGCGTCGGTCACCTTCACGGTCGTGTCGGGAACGGAATAATACGGAATAAACAGGAATTTGGCGTCCGCCTTGGTATTCTGGGCCTGGTATTCCTTCTGCGCTTCGGCCGTGGTGGCGTAGACCGACAGCCGGAGCAGGTTTTCATACTTGGTCCGCAGGCGGTCGGCGCTCAGGTTCTTCTCGAAGTTTGCCCAGGCCAGTTGTTGTTCCGGCGGCAGGCTTTTGAGGTTCTTCAGATAGTTGATAACCGTATTTTTGTCGAAAACGCCGGTCTGCGGGTTGGTGAAGGTCTGCCGGATAGCCGGGCTGATGTAATTCCCCTGCACCATGTCGATCAGCTCTTCGCGGGTGACGGCGAGGCCGAGGGCGTCGTATTCTTTCTGATAGGCGATATCTAAAATAAATTGATTCCAGGCCTGATCGCGGAGCTGGATCTGGTCCTGGTCGGAAGCCGGCCGACCCGTCTGCTGCTCATAAGCGGCCCGGGCTTCGTCGACCTTGGTGTTAAACTCCTGATAGGAAATTTTCTGGCCGGCTATCTCCCCAACCGACTGATCCTGACCACCGAAAAGGCTCTGTGAACCCAGCAGGTCTCCTCCTACGATAAATAAAATCAAACTGATGGCAATGACGGCCACCGCAACGCCTGATTTTTCCCTAATCTTATTGATTAACGCCATTGTTGGTTATACGAAAATTTGATCCGCAAAATGAATAAAGCTCCCCAAAACGATTGATTGTGAGATAGTTATTTTGCAGAGCAATGGATTGAGGAAAACATTTAGTTAAACTTTTACTTCGGATTTGTCAAAAAGAGCCGCAAGTTAACGATTTGTGTTCGGTGTCGCAAGCGGCCGGCCCTTCTAAATGTTGATCCAAAACGTTGAGAAAAAGCGACTTTCTTCCCACCTGTTCCGTCGGGCGGCAGGGTGGTGGCGGGTTTGTCGTTAATTTTCAGGGCGTGGCCGGTCGTCGTGACGGTTTCAGGAAGCGGCCTGCACCGGAACGGCGGAGCGGTGTCCGGCGCCGGCCGGTTGGCGGGAAGTGGCCGGAATGATCTCCAGAATCATGGATTCCAGCGTCAGACCGGGGCCGAAGGCGCAGCTGAGAATATGTCCGCCCGCCGGGTTCTGAAGGGGTTCTTGCTCATACGGCGGCCGATGGCCGGGGGCCAGGGCCTGCCGGATCTTACTGAGAACGAACAGGACCGTGGCCGACGACATATTTCCGAACTCTCTGAGGACCTCGTAGGCAAACCGGTTTTCATGCGACCCGATACCGAGTTGCTCTTCAATAACTTCCAGAATCCGGCGGCCCCCGGGGTGCAGGGCGTAGTGGGTGATGTCCTCGATGACCAGCCGGCCCCGTTCCAGCAGCCGCGACAGCGCCTGGCCGATTCCCTGCCGGATGACGGTCGGCACCTCGGGCGTCAGGGTCATCTCAAAGCCGTGGTCGCCGATGATCCAGCCCATGTCGGTTTTTCCCTGCGTCAGCAGATCGCAGAAGAAGGTCTGCATCCGGAAGGAGCCGTTCGGGCTCGGCGCCGATTCGACGAGAACGGCGGCCGCCCCGTCCGAAAAGAGGGCATTGGAGAGCAGGTTGTTCTCGTCGCTATGCTTCTGAAAATGAATGGTGCAGAGTTCTACGCAGACCACCAGCACCCGGGCCGACGCGTCGGCCCGCACGAGGGCGTCGGCGGTTTTCAGGGCATTGAAGGCCCCGTAGCAGCCCATGAAGTTGATGGCCGTCCGGTGAATGGTCGTCGGCAGGCCGAGGGCTTCGATCAGGTCGATGTCCAGCCCGGGAGCATACATGCCCGTACAGCTAACGGTAATGAGGTGAGTGGGCCGGAGGTCGGTTTGATCCGGGGCAAGGCAGTCGCGGACGGCTTTCAGCGCGAGCGGCAGGGCCTCGGACCGGTATACCTCCATCCGCCGGCCGACCGTCGGGAAAGGTTCAAGATCAGGTGTGTTTGGAAAAAATGTATATTCACCCGGGGAAGCGCCGTAATCGGGAAGCACGGAATGCCGCCGGTCGATGCGGGTTTGCCGGTACAGCACCTGGAGTTTTCGCCGGTCGCGGTCGTCGAGCCGCAGTGCCTGGCCCATGAAAGAAGCGATTTGTGATTGTGAAAAGCCGTATTGCGGTACGGCCGTACCAATGGCTGTAATATAGCTGTCCATGAATGCTGAAAGTTACCGGCTGGAGCGGACCCACCTCAATAGTTGTATAACCGGAGTTCAAGGGTAATGTTATGGCGGATGCGTCGGATGCAGCCGTTCTCCTAAAGCCTTCCTGATCGTATGACTGCCCGGACCGTCTGGCTGCACCTCAGGGTGCCATTTTCATTCTTTCTGTTGCCGGTGTTTCTGTTTGCCCTCAGCCAGTCGCCCCACCCGGATTGGGTTCGGGCGGGGCTCGTGCTGTTCATCGTTCATCTGCTGCTGTACCCGGCCAGCAACGCCTACAACAGTTATTTCGACAAGGACGAGGGCAGCATCGGCATCCTGGAAGCGCCCCCGCCGGTCGATCGGGCGCTGTATCGGGTGGCCTGGGGGCTGGATCTGCTGGCGCTGCTGCTGGGCCTGTGGGTGGGGTGGCCGTTTGTGGTCTATCTGCTGGTCTACGGATTCATCTCCAAAGCCTACAGCCATCCGGCGATCCGGCTCAAAAAATACCCGGTGGTCAGCTGGCTGGTCATCGGACTGTTTCAGGGAGCCTTCACTTACCTGATGACCCTTCAGGCCATCAATGACCTGCCGCCGGCCGAACTGCTGAAACCCCGCCCGCTCGGAGCCGCCCTGCTCTGCACGCTCAACCTCCTGGCAATCTACCCGGTGACGCAGGTCTATCAGCACGAGGAGGATGCCCGCCGGGGTGACCTGACCATGAGCCGGGTGCTGGGCGTCCGGGGAACGTTCCTGAACGCACTGGTCTGGTTTGTGCTGGCGCTGGTCGGTTTCTACCTGTATTTTGGAGGCAATTGGGTATTCTGGCTGCTGCCGCTCTGCTTTCTGCCCGGGGTCCTTTTCTTTCTGGACTGGTACCGGCGGGTGCACCGGGATGCCGCTCAGGCCAACTTTCGTTCCGCGATGCGCATGACCCTGCTGGCCGGAACGGGGCTGAACGTTTTCTTTATTCTGGTGCTGATTTTAACCCATTCATAATCAGAAAAATTGGCTTATTGGAAGGCGGCAGGTGAAATTTTTTTGAAAAAAGTGCTTGCCAAGAGTGCCAAAGCCGCTATATTTGCACTCACAAAACGCCGGAGTACCGGCGAAACCATGCGAAAGTAGCTCAGCTGGTAGAGCGCGACCTTGCCAAGGTCGAGGTCGCGGGTTCGAACCCCGTCTTTCGCTCCAGAGGCACCGGCAACGGTGCCTTTTTTGTAGGTGCGTGTTTAGGCGCAGGCCGGGATGGCGGAACAGGTAGACGCGCAGGACTTAAAATCCTGTGGGCCGTAAAGCCCGTACGGGTTCGATTCCCGTTCCCGGTACTGATCCTAATGAGGTAATGCCGTCAGCGGCATTACCTCTTTTACTTTCTGCCTCTATCAATACGTATGCACGATGCCCTGCTTCAGGGCTTCTTCATAGGCTTCCTTTTCAAACTGGTACAGGTAGGGCGAACGGTGGGGGCCGATGGCCCGGCGTTCGTCCAGCTTCCGGATCAGCCCCAGGGCCAGCAGCTTTTTCGAGAAGTTGCGCTGGTCCAGTTCTTTTCCCAGAATGGTTTCATACAGCGAGTGAATCTCCGGGATCGTGAATTTCTCCGGCAGCAGGTTGTAGCCGATAGGCTGGTGATAAATCTGGAGCCGAAGCGTGGCGAGGGCCTTTTCCACTTCCTCATTCTGGTCGAACAGGAGCGGAGGAATCTCGCCGACCTCCCACCACTGGTACGCATCGGTGAAAAAGTCCGTCCGGACCGTCACCTTCGAATAATCGACCAGGGCAAAATAACCGATCGATAAGGTCCTTTCAAACAGCCAGTTGTCGTGTCCGATATCCAGCCCGTATTTTTCGATAAACTCCTCGGGACTGCGCTCCCGCACCCGGTAAGGCGTGTCCCCAAAAACGTGAAACTGCTGCAAAAACAAATCTTCCAGTCCCGTCCGTTCCTGTAAGATCCGGTGGGCGGCCTGGCTCAGCGGCTCCCTCCGCCGGATGAACCCGCCCGGCAATCCCCACCCTTCCAGGCCCCGCCACCGAAGCAGCAGAATCCGAAGCTGCTGGTCATGGTAACCGAAGATGACCGAGTCGATGCTGACGTGAGGCAAATATTCTCTGTGACCGTTTTTAACAAACTCGTCAACTTCCCTCTGTGTATTCATGAATCAAATCTAAAAAATTATTCCGTAAAATTTACGAATTGTGAAATATTGCCTTTACCTTTATTCCGTAAAATTTACACTTTAGTTTCAACGCTCTTTGAATCAGGCTCTGATTTCTCCCTGAACAGCCATGAAGCAATGTATTCCTCCCTCTCTCCGCTGGTTGTTCGCAACGGCGATGGTCGGCCTGCTGGCGACCGGCCTCTGGGCGTATGTGGTCGTGAATGACCCGCCCCGCCTTCTGGTGTTCAGCAAAACGGCGGCCTTTCGCCATACTTCTATCGGACCCGGCCGGAAAGCCCTGATGCAACTCGGCAAAGAACAGGGCTTTGTCGTCGACACCACGGAAGACGCCGGCCGTTTTACCGAAGAAAACCTGAAACGATACCGGGCCGTCGTCTTCCTGAGTACGACCGGCGACGTCCTGAACCCCCAGCAGCAGAATGCCTTCGAGCGCTATATTCAGGCCGGCGGGGGCTATCTGGGCATTCATGCCGCCACGGATACCGAATACGACTGGCCCTGGTACAACCGCCTGGCCGGCGCCTGGTTTGCCAACCACCCCATGCCCGACAACGTTCAGAAAGGGACCTTCGTGGTCATGGATAAAAACCATCCGGCCACCCGGTTCCTGCCCGAGCGCTGGGAGCGGGAAGACGAGTTCTATTCCTTCAAAAACATCAGCCCCGGCATTCATGTCCTGCTGACGATCGACGAGAAAACCTACAAGGGCGGCACCAACGGCGACAACCACCCGATGGCCTGGTATCAGGAATTCGACGGCGGGCGGTCCTTCTACACGGCCGGCGGTCATACCGACGCCAGTTTTTCGGAGCCCTTGTTTCTCCGTCACATTGCCGCCGGCCTTCACTTCGTCATGGGGGGCGACACGCCGAAGCCGCTGGATTACGGCAAGGTAAAAACGAAGCGCCTGCCCGAAGAAAACCGGTTTACGAAGGTCGTGCTGGCCGAGAAACTCGACGAGCCAATGGAACTGACCGTGCTGCCCGACAACCGCGTTCTGGTCGTCGAGCGGAGAGGGGCCGTAAAACTGTTCAGCCCTTCGACCGGCCGGCTGAAAGTCATTACCCGGATTCCGGTCAATACCAAAGTTACCGACAGGGAAGGAAAGGTCGGGGAAGATGAAGGCGGTCTGCTGGGCGTAACCAAAGACCCCGGCTTCGCGCAGAACCACTGGATTTACCTTTACTATTCACCCGAAGGAAAGGAGGCCGGAAATATTCTGGCCCGCTACGAACTGCGGGGCGACGAACTGGTGCCGGAATCGAAGAAAGTCGTTCTGGAAGTGGCTACCCAGCGGGAAATCAGCGGCCATGCCGCCGGTTCACTCGCCTTCGACGCCCACGGCAACCTGTTCATTTCGACCGGCGACAACATCAATCCGCAGCAATCCAACGGGTTCAGCCCGTCCGACGAGCGCCCGGGCCGACAGCCCTTCGACGCCCAGATGACCTCGGCCAACACCAATGACCTGCGCGGGAAAATTCTACGGATTCACCCCGAACCGGACGGCTCCTACACGATTCCTGAAGGCAACCTTTTTCCGAAAGGAACCCCAAAAACCCGCCCGGAGATTTACACGATGGGCCACCGTAACCCCTTCCGGATTTCGGTCGACGCCAAAACCGGTTTTCTTTACTGGGGAGACATCGGCCCGGACGCTGCCCAACCTAAAGAAGAACGGGGCCCGGCCGGACAGGACGAAGTGGGCCAGGCCCGGCAGGCAGGGAATTTCGGCTGGCCTTATTTTGTCGGCAACAACAAACCCTACCATCAGTACGATTTTGCCACGGGCCAGTCCGGTCCGCTGTATGACCCTGAACATCCGGTCAACAAGTCGGTCAACAATACCGGCCTGACGGAGCTTCCGCCTGCCCGAAGCGCTTTTATCTGGTATCCCTACGGAGAGTCGAAGGAGTTTCCGCCGGTCGGGGCCGGCGGGCGGTCGGCCATGGCCGGCCCGGTCTTCTACCGGGATCAGTTCCCTGCCGCAAAACGGCCGTTCCCGGATTATTACGACGGCAAGCTGCTCATTTATGAATGGATGCGGGGATGGCTGATGGCCGTTACCCTCGATGCTTCCGGAAATTTCGGGTCGATGGAGCGGATCATGCCCAGCTATAAGTTCTCCAATCCGACCGACCTGGAGTTCGGCCCGGAGGGCGATCTGTACCTGCTCGAATACGGCAGCGGCTGGTTTACGCAGAACGACGACGCCCGGCTGGTCCGGATCGAATACAACGGCGGCAACCGTAAATCCGTCGTGGAGGTAGCCAGTTCGAAAAAAGGCGGTGCGGTTCCCTTTAAAACCCGCCTTTCGTCGGCCGGAACGAAGGACTTCGACGGCGATGCCCTGACTTATGTCTGGAAAGTTACCTCTCAGAAGGGCGGAACACCCCGGATTTACCGGGAAGCCAGCCCGACCGTCACCTTCGATAAGGCCGGGGTCTACCAGGCCACTCTGACGGTCGCCGACGGGAAAGGAGCTTCCGCGAGCCGGTCGGTGGAAATCCTGGCGGGGAATGAGGAGCCGGTGCTGACGTTCGAGTCGAAAACCAGCAACCAGACCTTTTTCTTCCCCGGACAGCCGTTTCATTATGAAGTGAAGGTACAGGACCGCGAAGACGGAAGCCTGGCCAACGGAAAAATTAAGGCCGCTGAAGTGGCCGTTTCCATCGACTACCTGGCCGAAGGCCACGATCTGGTCACCATCGCCCAGGGACACCGCAGCGCCGATGCCACCGCCCGGGCCGGAAAAGGGCTGGCCCTGATCGAAGCCAACGACTGCAGGGCCTGCCACAGCATCGATAAAAAATCGGTCGGACCGACCTATCAGCAGGTAGCTCAGAAATATAAAGGTGAGGCCGGGGCCGCCGAACGGCTGGCGAAGAAGGTCATTGCCGGTGGCAGTGGCGTGTGGGGCGAAATGGCGATGAGCGCCCATCCGCAACTGGCCCTGACCGAGGCTGAGGAGATGGTCCGCTACATTCTGAGTCTGTCCGAGAAGCCCCAGGCTGCCCCCTCGCTGCCGGTAAAAGGCAGTTATACCATGACCCTGCCCGCGGGTGACAAAGGCGACGGCCGGTATCTGGTCCGGGCCGCCTACCGCGACAAAGGCAGCGCAGGCGTACCTTCCATCACGGCCGAGAAAACGCTCCTGCTGCGCAGTGCGAAACTACCGGCGGGCAAGGCCGACAAGTCGGAGAGCATCATGAAATACGGCACGGTCGTCATTGCATCCGTCAATAACGCGTCCATCGGCTTCTCCAACATCGATTTAACGGGAATCGGCCAGATCAAATTTACGGCCACCGCGCCCAAAGCCCAGCTGAATGCCGCCGGAGGAACCATCGAGGTCCGGCTGGATTCGCCCACCGGAAAGCTGATCGGCGAGACGGCCTTTATCGGGACGCCCGAGGGGGCGGCATCACCCGCTCCAGGTCCGCCGGTAGCCAAACTATCCGAAACTCCGGGCCGGCACGATGTCTATCTGGTCTTTAAAAATGAGAAAGCCCCGCCGGGGCAGGCCCTGTTCGTAGTGATCGACCTGGAGTTCCAGCCGGCCAAACCAGCCCTTGCGGAAGATCGGTAAGCGGGAGCGCCTTTCCGATTTCAATCCGAAAATTTCATCAAAAACCATAAATTACCATGAAAAAAGTAAGTCTGTTTCTGTTCGTTTTCCTCGTCGGCATTTTTATCAATGGCTTTGCCCAAACGGCGGACCCGAGCGATTTCTTCGCCGGAAAATGGGAAATTTCGGTGATGGGAACGCCCCAGGGCGATGCCAAATTCGTTACGGAACTGATCCGCAAGGACGGCAAACTGACCGGCGAACTCAAAGACCCTTCGGGTGCCCGGCCGGCGGTGCCCATCACGAAAATTGAAGAAGAAAAAGAAAAACTGACGATCTACTTCAATACGGAACAGGCCGGCGAGATTCCCATCGAGCTGACCAAACAGGACGACGATCACCTGAAAGGCAACCTGATGAATATGTTCGAAGCGACGGCTCTGCGGCTTAAATAAGTCGGCAAAACCGGACGGCCCCTGCTTCGGGAAAGATGATCTTTCCCGAAGCAGGGGCCGATGGCTTTCCGTTTTATCCAAAAAAAATGCCGCCGGTTCGGCCCCGAGCCGGTATTATGCCTATTTTCGTGGATGCCGTTCGGCCATCTTCCTTCGGGGGAGCGCCCGGGTTCTGCCAGCATGTCGAAATCACAGTACGATGCCGTTGTCGTCGGCTCCGGCCCCAATGGCCTTGCCGCAGCCATTACTCTGCAGAGAGCCGGTTTATCGGTTCTCTTACTGGAAGGCCGGGAAACCGTGGGAGGGGGGCTGCGGTCGGCGCAGCTGACCCTGCCGGGATTTGTGCATGACGTGTGTTCGGCCATTCATCCGCTGGCCGTCGGCTCGCCCTTCTTCCGGACGCTCCCGCTCGAAGAGCACGGCCTGGAGTATATTTATCCCCCGGTCGATGCGGCTCACCCGTTCGACGGCGGAGGGGCCGCGGTGCTGAAACGATCGGTGGAAGAAACGGCCCGGGCGCTTGGCCCCGACCGGAAGGCCTACCTGAACCTGATCGGCCCCCTCGTCCGGCTCTGGCCCGGCATCGATTCCGATGTGCTGGGGCCGCTCACCTTCCCGAAACATCCGGTTGATTTTGTGCAGTTCGGCCTTCGCGCCCTGCCGCCGGCCACGCTCCTGACCCGGCTGTTCCAAACCCGTGAAGCCCGGGGATTGTGGGCGGGTATGGCCGCTCATGCCATCCAGCCTTTATCCAACCTCACGACGTCCGCCATCGGTCTGGTGCTGATGACCTCGGCTCACCTTCGGGGCTGGCCCATGCCGAAAGGCGGATCGCAGGCCATTGCCGACGCGCTGGCTTCCTATTTCATCTCCCTGGGCGGAACCCTCGAAACCAACCGCTGGGTCCGGTCGCTGAACGAGCTTCCGGAAGCGAAGGCGGTTCTGTTCGATCTGACGCCGAAACAGCTTCTGGAAATCGCCGGGGACCGTTTTTCGGACTTTTACGCCGGACAACTGCGCCGGTACCGCTACGGGATGGGCGTCTTTAAAGTGGACTGGGCGCTCGACGGCCCCATTCCTTTCACCTCCGAAGCCTGCCGGCAGGCCGGAACCGTTCATCTGGGCAACACGCTGGAAGAAATTGCCGCGTCGGAACGGGAAACCTCGAAGGGCGGCCACCCGAAGCGTCCGTTCGTACTGCTGGCGCAGCAGAGCGCGTTCGACTCCTCCCGGGCCCCGCAGGGAAAGCACACGGCCTGGGCCTATTGCCACGTACCGAACGGCTCTCAGATCGACATGACCGAAGCCGTTGAAAGTCAGGTGGAACGGTTTGCACCAGGTTTCCGGGACCGGATTCTGGCCCGGCATACGCTGAATACGGTTCAGGTAGAGGCCTACAACCCCAATTACGTCGGGGGAGACATCAACGGCGGAATCATCGATCTGGGCCAGTTGTATACCCGGCCCGCCGTCCGCTGGTCACCTTACCAGACTTCCGCCAAAGGCATCTACCTCTGCTCCTCTTCGACTCCCCCGGGAGGAGGGGTCCACGGTATGTGCGGTTATCATGCCGCGCGTAGGGTTCTCCGGGACCTGTTCTGAAAGGAGCTACCGGATACTTTGAATATAGGGAGGCCCTGCGTCTTCCCCCTTCGTTTTTCGGTCCGTCAAAAAAGCCAGCCCGGACCAGCCCAGCACGGCTACCGAGCCGAAAAAGAGCGAGTATAAAGACAGATCGTAACTGTTAGGGAAGCCGAGTATACGTAAGCCGGTTTCGATCAGGCCGGGTAACTGAAACTGGTTGGAGTGAGCAAAGGCGAAATAAAGCCAATAAAGGAAAAGAATGCCGCAAAAGGCGCCGATTGCCGAAAGGAAGGTTCTGTATAAATGGGTTTTAACTACCAGTTTGTCGATGCCGATCTGTCGGTTTAAAGCATTCCAGTCGATAAATAATGCATAGACGATCAGATTGGAATAAAATGGAATATTAAACAGTAACAGGACGAAAAAGTGAAACAGAACGGCCGCCGAAACGAAATAATTAAAGTATCTCCGATGAACGGTGCTGATCAAAAAGCCGACTTCCATAATTACCGTACTAAAGTCCATTATTTTCCAAAATAAATGCTGATCCAGCGACAGGAAATAGCCCGCGAAAAATTCGGTCCGGTCGTGCGAGAAGTAATTTCTGACCAGCCAGAACCGGGCGGCTTCCGATTGCCAGTTCAACCAGCCCCCCTGAACTTTCTGGATGCCCGCCGTCGCCATGGAAAAGGCAATGGTTAAGGCAAACAGGCAAACCGCCAGAGAAGCCCGGCCGGGGGCGGTTTCAACCGGTTCATTTCTCCTTTTACGGAATAATTCGGGAAGGGTAAAATAATCGCCCCAGCCGGCCACGCTTAAAAAGATCGGCGCGATGATCCACAGGAGCAAATGGTCGATTTTTCCGAAAGAATACCAGAAGGTATGCCCCAGCATGGAGGTAACCGAAAAGAGAACCGAAGTCCATCGGCACCAGACGCCCAGAATCATCAGGAAAAAGAAAACAAGGTTGAGCACCGTCAGAACCTGAAAGAAACCGGTACCCGGGAAGCCGGAGAACAGCCGGGCCAGACTATAGGGGGGCGGAGCAAAAAAGTAGGTAAGACCCTGTCCCAGCCACGTAAAAGCCGGCAACCCGATGAAAGTGACCACGATCAAACCGTAAAGGAGACGGTATGCACTCAGATAAACCGGCCGGATAAAGTAGGAGTCGATCATTGGGTTATGGCTTTAATATAACTTGATTAAGGTGCGGCTTTCCACGATGCCCGTCCGGTCCAGGACCTGGGAGGAAAGATGATATTGGACCTTTTCCTTTTGGATCAGTAAAGCGACGAACCGCGTATGCGGAAACAGCCGGTTCAACTGCTTTTTGCTGAAGTCGATAAAGGCGCCCCGTCCGTTGCGAATGTTTGGATTCGTGCGGCTTCTGGCTTCGTTTACCGTGATCGTGTTTAAGATGTTGTCGACGTGCTTATCGTAGAAATCCTGAAAGAAGCTTTCCTTCGATAACCGGACCAGGTGTTTGTTCTGATCCACTCCGTACAGATCGGTAATGGAGAATTTAACCAGGTCCTGAAGTTTAGGAGCCGCCGAGAAGGCCGGGAAGATTAAGGAGGGATAAATCTCTGCCTTTTTAATCAGGAAGATAAAAAAATGCAGACATAAAATAAGGAAATAAATAGACAGGATAGAACGGCCCGTAGCCGTTCGTTTCATCTTCATTAACAGTTCGGACAGAGTGTTGCAAAAGATAAACCGATACCGGTTTACCGGATTCCAGGTTCAATTATTTTTCTTTCGGTGGCCGTTAAATGATCATTAAAAATCAAATAACTACCTAAGGATTTGATCAGGGCAAGGTTTATTCAGAAGGACTAAGGGTACTATGTAGGAATATTTTTATGTTAAGTATGGATTTTTTATTTTATTGAGGATAGGGTTCTATTTTTGGAGCGTTTTCGATCTTAATGTGTAAAAACTTCACCAATAATGCAACTTCACCAATCGATCCGTAGAACTATCATTTACTTTCTGCTGCTGGCAGTCTGGAACTGCGTCGCCCTCGGGGGATTCGCGCAGTCGGTCGGCAGCGGGTTGCCCCGGGTCGCCATCGCCGGGCTGGGCATCGAATCCAGCACGTTTTCACCGGCCGTCACGCATGAAGCCGCTTTTCACGCCAAAACCGGCGAGGAAGTCTACACCTCCTACCCATTCATGGCGGCCGGCGCTCCCCTGCGCCGGCAGGCCACCTGGCTGCCGGCCCTGGTCGGAAAATCGCTGCCCGGCGGGGCCGTCACCCGCGAAGCCTACGAATCCCTGGTCGGTAAAATGCTGGACCTGCTGCGGAAAAACGGCCCCTTCGACGGCCTCTATCTCGACATTCACGGTGCCATGAGCGTGAAGGGCCTCGACGACCCGGAGGGTGATCTGATTACCCGCATCCGGCAGGTAGTCGGTTATAAAACACTGATCTCCACCTCGATGGACCTGCACGGCTGCGTTTCCTGGCGGCTGGCCCAGAATACCGACCTGATGACCTGCTACCGCCTGGCGCCCCACGAAGACGCCATGCAGACCAAGGAACGGGCCGTGGTCCACCTGCTGGAACGGCTCAAAAGCGGCAAGGGCAAACCGGCCTACAAAGCCTGGATTCCGATTCCCATCCTGCTGCCGGGCGAGAAAACCAGCACCCGCATCGAGCCGGGTAAAAGCCTGTACGCCAAGGTAGAACCGCTGGCCGACCGTCAGGAGGGCATCGTCGACGCGGGCATCTGGATCAGCTACGCCTGGGCCGACGAGCCCCGCAACCATGCGGTGGTGATGGTGGTCGGCGACGACAAGACTCAGGTAGGCCGGACCGCCGAGACGCTGGCGCGGGCCTTCTGGGCCGTGCGCGCACAGTTCGACTTCGTGGCTCCGACCGGCACCCTGGAACAATGTCTGGCGAAGGCGCTCGCCGGCCCGAAGCACCCGTTCTTCATCAGCGACACGGGCGACAACCCGACCGCCGGCGGGGCCGGCGACGTGACCTGGACGCTCACGCGAATTCTGGCCCGGCCGGAGTTCCGGCAGGAAACCGGTCCGTCACTGATCTATGCGTCGATCCCGGACTCGAATTTTGTGAAGAAAGCCGTGGCGGCCGGGGTCGGCGGGGCGGTGGAGGGAACGGCCGGGGCGATGGTCGACGCGCGGTTTGCGCCCCCGGTCCCGCTGAAGGGAGTCGTAGAATCCATTACCTACGGGGATAAGGACGCGGAGGTGGAGGTTGTAGTGAAAGTGGGCAGCGTCCATGTCATCGTTACCGGAAAACGAAAGCCGTACCACAAGGAAAGAGACTTTACTCGCCTGAAACTCGAACCGCGGAAGGCCGACATCGTCGTGGTGAAAATCGGGTATCTCGAACCCGAACTCTACGCCATGCGGGCCGACTGGATTATGGCCCTGACCCCTGGCGGAGTCGATCAGGACCTGTTCCGTTTGCCTTACAAGCGGATTCAGCGGCCGATGTTCCCGCTGGATGCGAAGATGCCGGACCCGGACCTGAAGGCCCGGTTCGTGCCCCTGTCCGGCAAAACGAAATAATTTGACCATTCAGCCACCCCCGCCGGCGGGGGTGGCTTCCTTCTGATTTCAGACTTCGGATAGTTGCCGCTTCAGGGTTTCAATGCCCCGGGCTGCCTCGTTATCGAAATCGCTCCAGACGCATTCCATCGACAGGCCGCCCTGGTAATTGATCTGTTTGAGGGCGCGGAAATAGGGCCGGAAGTCGTCGCCCCGGACGCCGGGGGGAGTCCGGCTTTGCTTTTCGGCAATGTGGCAATGGACGATATGGGGGCCGTATCGGACGATTTCCTCCGGTTTTTCGTCTTCCTTCATCATGTGGTAAATGTCGCACTGGAGCCGGAACCAGGGGTTATTGACCGCCCGCACGATTTCGGCGCCCTCCGCCAGGCTGTTGATGAAGTTCGTTTCGCCCCGGTTGAGCGGTTCCACGGCCAGCGTGATGCCGTGTTTCTCGGCCAGCGGGGCCATTTTTTTACAAAGCTCGATGTGCTGGGCTTTCGCCTTGTCGCGGTCGAAGCCGTCCGGAATGGCCCGGGAACCCCCGCTGCCGAACACGATGTTCGTCGATCCGCAGGCTTTCGCCCGACCGAGCGCCAGATCGGCCCGCTCCAGGATGGCCTCGTGGTGAAGGTCCGGCCCGACCGACTTCAGCTTGCCGGGGAAAAAACTGACATACGACCGGACGGCCAGCTTCTGTTCCTGTAGGGCCTGCCGGTTTTTTTCGTACTGGTCGTTGCCGGAATCCGGAATCAGAAACCGCCCGACGTTCTCCTCGATGAATGAAAAACCCAGCCGTTTCAGCAAAGCCGCCTTGTCGTAGGAGGTGCAGACGCCCAGCGGCAGGTTCAGCGCGGCCGCCCGGGCCGGCAGCCGGGCCGCCGACAGCCCGGCCAGCAGGCCGCCGGCATAGCCGATGAATTTTCTTCTTGACGTACGGTTGCTCATGAATGGGAAGAGGGGAGAGGATTGGTTTCCCTCAAAAGCGGATTTGCTTCCGAACATACCGGGGCTGATAGGGCCAGGATTAAATTTTTGTAAACAGCCTCTTGATTTTCAGGATTATTACGACTTTCACCGCCTGAAACCATTCCCCTATGCGGATTCTGCTCCTCGCTGCGCTGACGCTGATTTCCCGGCTCGCCTTCGCCCAGACCATCGGCCGGCCGCTGAACCCCTGGCAGGAGGGGAGCGTCGAAATCCACTTTATCCATACCGGTCGGGGCAACTGCTCGTTTTTCATTCTGCCCGACGGCACCACTTTCCTCGTCGACCCCGGCGAGCAGGACCCCACCGACCCCCGTACCCTATCGGCCCGGCAGACGCCCCTCGTTCCCGACTACACGAAGCGGCCCTACGAATGGATCGCCGACTACATCCGGCAGTATATGCCCGCCGGCCGGCCGCCCGAACTGGACCATGTGCTGATCACCCATTACCACGACGACCACTACGGACACCTGTATGCCGGGGCGCCCTACGATACGGCCGGGCGGTATTACAAAACCGGCATTACGGGCCTGGGGTCCGAGCTGCCTATCCGCCACCTGATGGACCGGGGAGCGACCTATCCGTATGATTTCAGGTCGGAAGCGGTCCGGAAGCGGTTTCAGGAGAGCAAAGACGGCCGGGAAGTGATGGCGACGCTCGACAACTACTGGAAGTTTCTGGAGGTCCAGCAGAAGCGAAGCCGGATGCGGTATGAGGTTTTCAAAGTCGGAAGCAACCGCCAGATCGCCATGGTGCGCAACCCGCAGCGGTATCCGGCCTTCTCCATTACCAACACCTACAGCAACGGCGACGTCTGGACCGGGCAGGAGGTGAAACACATTTTTCCGGATTTTCGGGATGCGGCCCCCAACGTGCCGCGACCCGGCGAAAACCAGGTCAGCTGCGGCTTCCGGCTCAGCTACGGCCCCTTCGATTTTTATACCAATACCGACATCAGCGGCATGGCCGAACTGGGCCTGCCCGACTGGTACAACGTCGAAAGTAAAGTGGCGCCCTACCTCGGGGAAATGGACGTCATCACCACCAACCACCACGCCAACACCGACGCCATGAACGTCGACTACCTGCGGGCGCTCAAACCGCGCGTCATCATTCAGGAAGTCTGGTCGTCGGACCACCCCGGCCACGACGCGTTCCGGCGGATGACTTCCCGCTGGGTCTATCCCGGGGAACGTGACCTGTTTGCAACGGCCATGCTCGAAGCGAACAAGACCGTGATCGGGCCGGCGCTGGAGAATACCTATAAATCCACGGAAGGGCACGTCGTCGTTCGGGTCGAACCGGGCGGGAGGCAATACCGCATCTTCGTGCTGAACCACCGGAGCCGCGGGCGGGAGGTGCTGAAGGAGTTCGGGCCGTATCAGTCGAAATAACCCGTCGGCTTAGTCGATCAAACTTAAAGATAAGTAGTTGACTATGAATGTGTACGGAGTGTTATCAGGTCGTCGGGTAAGTTTACGATAGCTTCATGCGCAGGAAAAGTTAAGCTAATACTGGGAAGATACATTTGTGACGGTACCCATCCTGTTCACATCTATGCAAACATGTTTATCTTCTCTTTCTAAAGCACGAAGTTCTGCGATCCGGGGGTTGACCATCCTCTTTTTCTGGATGGGTCTGGTCCTGTCGGCCTCGGCGCAGTCCGAACCAACCATCACGGGGCGCGTCCTGTCCGGCGACGACAGCCAGCCCATGCCGGGCGTTTCCATCATCGTGAAAGGCACGACCTCCGGCACGACGACGCGCTCCGACGGTACGTACTCGATCAATGCGCAACCGAACGCCACGCTGATCTTCTCCTTCATCGGCTTCGGCACGCAGGAAGTGGCCGTCGGCAATCGCACCACCCTCGACGTGACGCTCCGCTCCGACACCCAGACGCTCGGCGAGGTGGTCGTGACCGCCCTCGGGATCCAGCGGGAAAAGAAAGCCCTCGGCTATGCCACCCAGGAACTCCAGGGAACGGCGCTGACCATCGCCCGCGAAACGAACGTGACCAACCAGCTCGCCGGCAAGGTAGCCGGGGTGACGGTGGTCGGCAGCCCCTCCGGCATCGGCGGCTCCTCGCGGGTCACGATCCGGGGCGAACGCTCGGTCGACCTGAACAAGAACCAGCCGCTCTACGTCGTCGACGGGGTGCCCATCTCCAACGGCTTCACGGGCGGGTCGGGCCGGAACAACCTCGAAGTGGACTTCGGCAACGGCGCCGGCTTTATCAACCCCGACGACATCGAATCGATCAACGTGCTGAAAGGGGCGGCAGCCTCGGCGCTCTACGGCTCGCGCGCGGCCAACGGCGTGATCGTCATCAAGACCAAATCCGGCAAAGGAACGAAGGGCATCGGGGTGGAATTCAACACCAACCAGACCCTCGAAACTCCGCTCGTGCTGCCTGAATATCAGAACGTTTATGGACAGGGCAACGGCAACGGCGGAGACTTCGCCTTTGCGAACGGCGCGGGAGCGGGCCAGACCGACGGCACCGACGAAGCCTGGGGACCGGCCTTTTCGCTCAACAAAAGCTATCCTCAGTACGACTCGCCCCGGACCCTCAACGGCCAGCCGATTCCGTTCCGCGGGGGCGACCTCAACGCACCGGCGGGCAGCGTCATCACCCCGACGCCCTGGGCGCCCGAAACCGACAACCTGCGCAAGTTTCTGCAAACCGGCCGGACCAGCACCACGAGCATCGCCGTCACGGGCAGCAACGAAGCCGGCAATTTCCGCCTGGCCCACACCCTGCTCGACCAGAAAGGCATCGTGCCCAACACCGACCTGAAGCGGTATACCACCTCGCTGAGCGGGGGTTACAACTTTACGAAGAAGTTTTCGGCCAACGCCTTCGTCAGCTACCTCAAGGGCGAGAGCGGTAACCGCCCGTCCATCAGCTACGGGACCGAGAGCATCATGTACCTTTTCAACTGCTGGCTGCCGCCATCGGTGCAGCTGGAGCCGATGCGGGAGTACTGGATGCGCGGCATGGAAGGCCGCCAGCAGTTCAGCTGGAACTACAACTACCACGACAACCCGTACCTGACGGTCTACGAAAACACCAACGGCCAGCTCTACGACCGCATCCTCGGCAACGCTTCGCTGAAATATGACCTGACGCCCTGGCTGAGCCTTCAGGCCCGGACGGCCATCGATTACAGCAACGAGAAGCGCGAATACCGCCGGGCCTTCAGCACGCAGCGGTTTCCGTTCGGCCAGTACCGCGAAAACCGCATCGTGACCGAGGAACGCAATACCGACTTCCTGTTTACGGCCAACAAACAGATCAATCAGGACTGGACCATCGCCGGAACGTTCGGCGGCAACCAGCTTCGGCAAAAATCCGATTTTCTGGAGAATAACGCCGGCCAGCTGAACATTCCCGGTATCTACAACCTGACCAACTCGCGCATTCCGCTGCAAACGGCGCAAAGCCTCGTCACCAAGCGCGTCAACTCGCTCTACGGGTCGGTGCAGATCGATTTCCGCAACTACCTCTTCCTGGAAGTGACGGCCCGCAACGACTGGTCGAGCGCCCTGACGCTGCCCGAATACGCCCGGGCGCTGGGCACGCAGGACAACTCGTACTTCTATCCGTCGGTGGCCCTCAGCGGGGTGATCAGCGAGATGGTGACGCTGCCGCAGGCAATTTCTTTCCTGAAGGCCCGCGTCAATTACGCGTCCGTCGGGAACGATACCGATCCGTTTACGTTCACGCAGGCCTACAACCCGAGCGACCCCTTCGGCAACAGCCAGGTCTACGGCGAAACCGACCGTCTGGCCAACTTCAACCTCAAGCCGGAGATCAGCAGCTCGTTTGAAGGCGGTATCGAACTGAAGCTGTTCCGGCGCCGGATCGGGCTGGACGTTTCCTATTACCGGACCGACACCCGCAACCAGATCCTGAACATTCCGCTGTCGATCACGAGCGGCTACAACAGCCGGGCCATCAACGCCGGTCTGATCCGCAACAACGGGGTCGAAGCCGCTCTGAACATCGTGCCGGTCGAGCAGCCCAACGGCCTGCGGTGGAGTGTGGACTTCAACTTCTCGGCCAACCGCAGCAAGGTCATCCGGCTGTCGGACAACATCAGGAACTTCGTCATGGCGAGCCGCCGGGTCAGCATCGAGGCCCGCGTCGGCGAGCGCATGGGCGATATGTACGGCATCGGCTTCGTCCGGGTGCAGAACACCGACCCGAAAAAGCCGTACTACGACCCCACCGGCCAGTATGTGGGCCAGATGGTGTTCAGCAACGGCCGGCCCGTCGCGACCACCGACCGCATCAAGCTGGGCAACTACAACCCCGATTTTCTGCTCGGTATCAACAACAGCCTGAGCTATAAGAACCTCCGGCTGAGTTTCCTGTTCGACATCCGTCAGGGCGGCAGGCTGTATTCCGAAACCCAGACCGTCGGCCGCGAAGGCGGGATTATTGTCGAAACGCTGGAAGGCCGGGCCAACGGCTACGACCTGAACCTGCCGGGCAACGGCGTCGTCGGCCAGGGCGTGAAGGTGGTGAGCAGCAACGCCGACGGCAGCACTACGTTTGCGCCCAACGACGTGGAGGTCAACTCCCGGCAGTGGCACACGGCCTGGACCGCGGGCCGCAACATCGCGGAGGGCGTCATGTACGATGCCTCGTTTGCCAAGCTGCGCGAGGTGCAGATCGGCTTCAGCATCCCGGATCGTTTCTGGGGCCGCGTGCCGCTGCGCGGGGTGACGCTGACGCTCGTCGGCCGGAATCTGGCCGTCTGGTCGAAGGTGCCGCACGTCGATCCCGAAACCATGTCCTACTCCGGCGGAACGGCCCTGCCCGGTATCGAGTACATGGCTATCCCGACGACCCGGAGCTTCGGTTTCAACCTCGGGCTGAAATTGTAAGTAAAGACTACCCCGGTAATCGATTCAAACCACCATGAAATCCATAAAATATTTCATCTCCCTGCTGGCCCTGGTTCTGGTAACGTCCTGCGACAACGAGTTTGAGGAGGTCAACAACAACCCCAACGTCCCGACGCAGGTCTCACCGGACCTGCTGCTGGCCGGGGTGATCCGCAATACCGTCAACGACCAGGTCAACGAAGCCTGGGGCATCGGCAACATCGTCGTGCAGCATACCGCCAAAATCCAGTTCGTGAACGAAGACCGCTACCTCTGGGGCGAGCGCAACGGCGTCTGGAACAGCGTGTACGGCAATATGCGCAACGTCCAGAACATCATCGATCTGGCTACCGCGAGCCGGCAGAACAACTACCTCGGCGTAGCGCTAATCCTGAAATCCTGGCTGTTCTCGATCGCAACCGACGCCTACGGCGACATCCCGTACACCGACGCTCTCAAGGCGAAATCAGACGGAGTCTATGCGCCGAAGTACGATACGCAGGAGGCCGTTTACAACGGGATCCTGAGCGACCTGGCCAAAGCCAACGACCTGCTGGGAACGAGCAGCGAAGTACTGTCGGGCGACATTCTGTTCGGGGGCGGGGCCGCCAGTCTTCCGAAATGGAAGAAGCTGGCCAACTCGCTGCGGCTCCGCGCCCTGATGCGCATCTCCAACAAACGCAGCGTCGGAGCCGACCTCCAGGCCATCGTGGCCGACAAGGCGAAATTCCCGATCATGGAATCGAACGCCGACAATGCCGCCCTGGCTTACCTGCCGACGGCGCCCAACCAGTGGCCGCTATACGGCTCGCGGGTGGGTTCATTCGACGAGTTCCGGGCCAGCAAGTCGCTGGTCGACCGGCTGCTGGCGCTTAACGATCCCCGTCTTCCGGTGTTTGCCCGGCCGGTCGAGCGGCCTTCCGCGCCGGGCAAGGTCGAGTATGTAGGCGTTCCCAACGGTCTGGGCGATACGCCGGCCCTGAACTACAACGGGGGGCCGCAGGGCGTGTCGCGGGTGGGTCTGCCGTTCGCCTGTCTGGTGTGCAGCAGCCCGGCGCCGGTGCCCAACGTAGCCCGGGGTCTGATCATGACCTACCCGGAAGTACAGTTCCTGCTGGCCGAAGCCCGCGAAAAGGGATTGATTACCACCGGCAGCGCCGAAACCTATTACCTGAACGGGATTCAGGCCAACATCGACTACTACAAAAGCATCGTTCCGGCCGAATACAACCTCAGCGTGACGCCCCCGCCCGGCTATTTCACCCAGCCGGGCGTCGCCTACACCGGCACGACGCAGCAGAAACTGGAGAAAATCGGTCTTCAGAAGTGGGTGGCCCTGATGTTCAACGGGCTGGAGGCCTGGTTCGACTGGCGCCGGACGGGCATCCCGGCCGTCACGCCCGGCCCCGACAACCTGAACAGCAACAAGGTGCCGGTGCGGTATCCGTATCCCCAGTCGGAGCAGTCGCTCAACGGCCCCAACCGCGCCGAAGCCGTCACCCGCCAGGGCGCCGACGACCTGAACACCCCGGTCTGGTGGGATAAATAAGCCTCCAGACGCATTGGAAAAAGCCCCGACCGCTCGCAGTCGGGGCTTTTTTGCTGTCCGGGCCGGATGACGGGGTTTGTAAAATACCGGTGGCCGGGTATTTTAATGCTGGTGTTTGCTGAACATCTTTTTTACCTTTGTGGACATACAAACGACCCGACCATGCCGAAAACGATTCATCAGGGCAGAAACGTAAAACGCTTCCGGGAGATGCTCGGCATCAAACAGGAGGCTAAAGCCTCCGAGCTGGGCGACGACTGAAACCAGCGGAAAATTTCGGTGCTGGAGCAGAAGGAGGACATCGAGCCGGAGTTGCTGGACCAGCTCGCCCGCGTGCTGAAAGTGCCGGCCGAGGCCATCCGGAACTTCGATGAGGAAACCGCCATGTTCAACATCCAGCACAATTACGAAGGGTCCCACAACTCGGGGTCCAATCAGGTTCATCAGCCGACCGACAGCATTAAGAATAACTACTGGCACTGGACCTTTAATCCGGTCGATAAAATCGTCGAATTATACGAGCGCCTGCTTCAGGCCGAAAAGGAAAAAGCCGGCCTGCTCCGTGGGCGGGGAACCGATCCGGGTGCCGGCGCGGAGGCTGACAAAGGCTGATCAGGATTTCAAATCCCGACCGGCGGCTCAGGCCAGCCCGGTGATGGGAATCGGCGGTTGCGGGTGGTCGGGGTAGGGTTGAAGGATGCGCTGGTACCAGGCGACGCTGTGCCATTGCCCGAATTTATAACCGGTATTGGAATAGGTGCCGATCAATCCGAAGCCCATGGCCCGGTGGAAGCCTTCGCTTTTTTCGTTGGGCAGTGTGATACCGGCAAAAGCGTTGCAGTAGCCCTGCCGGATCAGACAGTCGAACAGGCGCGTGTAAAGGCTCCGGGCGATGCCCTGGCGGTGGGCGTCGGCGTGCAGGTAGACCGAGGTGTTCACCGACCACTGGTAGGCCATGCGCTCGGCGTGCCGGGAAGCATAGGCAAAGCCCAGCACCTGCCCGTCGCGCTCGGCGAGCAGGTAGGGAAGCTGCCGGTAAACGGCCTCGACGCGCCCGGCAAACTCCTCGACGGACGGCACCTCATATTCAAAGGAAATGACCGAATCGGTGATGTAGGGGGCATAGACGGCCAGCAGGGCCGGGGCGTCGGACGGGGTGGCGAAGCGGATCGTCATCTCGAAAAATGGAACAAGTGGTTGGGTTGATTATCTTCGCTGGATTTCGAGGTCGTTCCATGCAGAAGCCAGGTTGGTTCCGAAGCCCCTATGATCCGGATGTGCCGTTGTTTCTGGTGCTGATTCCCCTGATCAGCGGCTTCAATTATTACCTTACCTACTCCAACATCCGGTTCAACGGCTTCCTGCTGCTGACGTTTACCATCGACACCGTCCAGGGCTATCTGGCGTGGCTGGCCGTTCGCCGGCTCATCCTGTACCTCGACCGGCGACTGCCTTACCGGGAAAACGCGTTTCGGCGCATTGTTATCCAGCTCATCACCACCACCGCCCTTGGGCTGCTGATCATCAGCGCGCTGACCGAACTGGTCAGCTGGATCGCCCGCGGCCGACCGGCTCCCCTGCACTTCTACACCCGCGACCTGTTCATCATCAGCATCTGGTTCTACGTCATCAACGGGGTTTACATCGGGCTGCATTATTATTACGAGTTGCAGTCGGCTGAAACCCGGCGCGGGGAGGAAGTTCGCCCGAAGCCGGAAGCCTTCCCCGTAAAATACGGAAAAAAGGAATTGTGGCTGCGCTTCGACGAACTGCTCGGGTTTTATGTCGAGGGCAACTACGCCGTCGCCTGCCGGACCGGCGGTCACCGTTACTACCTCGACCAGTCGCTCGATAAGGTCGAACAGCAGCTTCCGGCGGCCGTTTTCTTCCGGCTCAACCGGCAGATCCTGCTGCACCGCCAGATCATCGCCGGGTTCCGGCGGGCCGATAACGGCAAACTGATCGTGCTGCTGAACGACAACCCGATGTTTCCGCCCGAGATTCCGGTCAGCCGCATCAGGGCCGCTCCGTTCAAGGCGTGGTTCCGGCCCTGAGCCGTGCATATCGTCAGGAAAATCGCTACACTTCGCCAGAAAACCGCCTTTTTCCGACGTTCCGGGTGCTTTCTCCGGTTTACCTTGCGTCAAAAATCCACGCATGAAAAGGACCATCTGTTTTCTCCTGCTGGGGTGCGGTGCGGCACTTCCGCTGCGGGGCCAGCCCGACCGGCCCCGCGGTTATCAAAATTTCCCGATCATCATAACGGCCCAGTTTCACGCGCTGTCGATGCCGTTCCGGGATCTGAAAGCCAACTTCGCCAACATCGGCCTCGGGCTGGGCACCGAGGTCAGTCTGAACGGTAAACACAACTGGGTGCAGCAGCTGAGCCTGGTCTGGTACCGGAACAAGACCGTCGGGAACGGGCTGATGGCCTATACCCAAACCGTTTGGCGGCCGACGGTGACCGGACACTTTTTCACGGAAGTGAAAGCCGGAATCGGTTACCAGCTGGCCTTCCGCCCGGTCGACTCGTTCCGGCCCGTCAACGGCGGCTGGGCTTCGGTGGGCCGGAAAGGAAAGGGAATGCCGGCCGTTCCGGTCGGGCTGTCCGTCGGCTACGACAACCCGGCTTCGCGGACGGCGGTATCGCCCTTCGCCACCTACCAGCTGCTGCTCATCAGCGGTTACAACAAAAGCGTTCCGCTCGTTCCGCAGACGCTCATCCAGGCCGGAGCGCGAATCCATCCGAATTATGGCAGATAAACCATGAAAACCATGAGAACCTATCTTTTCGGCGGCTTCGTTTTTCTCCTGCTGGCGGGCGGTTGTTCGGTCTATCGGCAGGACCTGCCCATGACCTCCTGCGGTTCCGCACCCGTCGCGGTCAACCCGGCTTACTCGCGGGCCGCTCAGGTCCGGCAGGCGATGGAACAACTCAACCGGGCGGGCGTTCCGGGCTGCGCCATGGCCGTGTATTCGGCGGAGGGCTGGTGGGAGACGGCCGCCGGCTACGCCAAAATCGAGGACAAAACCGTCCTGCAGACCTGTCACCTCCAGTACCTCCAGAGCATCGCCAAGCTGTACATGGCCGTGGCCGTCCTGAAACTGGCCGAGCAGGGGAAAATCAACCTCGACGAGCCCATCACCCGGTATCTGCCCGCCCGCTACAGCCGCTACGTCACCGACGCCGGGCAGGTCACGGTGCGGATGCTGCTGAACCATACCTCCGGCATCCCGGAATACAATTTCGCCCCGGCCTACGTCACCCGCCTGCTTCAGCACCCGGATCATCTCTTTTCGCCTGAAGATTATCTAAAGTACATAGAGGGTAAGCCGCTGACTTTTAAGCCCGGCAGCCGGTATTCGTACCGGAACACCAACTACGTCCTGCTGGCCCTGCTGACCGACGCCCTCACCGGCAGCCATGCCCGGTATATGACCGAAACCATCTTCACCCCGCTCGGGTTGAAACAGACCTTCTACCGCGACCAGCCGGGTTATCTCAACTACCCGAACCTCGTCAACAGCTATTGGGACCGCTATAGCGACGGCATCCTCGAAAATGCGTCCCGGCTTCAGCGCAACAACGTCGCTTCGCTGGTCGGCGACGACGGCATCGTCGCGACCCCGGCCGACGCCGTGACTTTCCTGCGGGGACTGCTGGAAGGCAAACTGCTCTCGGCCGCCACCCTCGAACAGATGAAAACCTGGGTGAAGGACGGGCAGGGCAAACCCGCCTACGGCCTGGGCCTCGACTATACAACCCTCGGCGGGGAGGAAGCCTGGGGCCACTCGGGGGGCGGCATCGGCGCCGGCTGCGAGCTATATTATTTTCCCCGGAAAAACGTCTATGTGTTCATCGGGCTGAACCTCGGCACCGTCACCGACAGTCCGCTGCACCCGGAAGCGGTCAGGGCCCGGGACCAGTTTTATGAAGCCATCCTGAAATAACAGCGGTCAAATCCGGATTTGAGCAGATTGTTCGGGCCGAAACCGCCTGTTTTGGGCCAAAAAGCCCTTCCATGAAAGCGATTGCGTGCGTTCTCCTGACGGTTCTGTTCTTTTCATTTCAAACCAATGGCCAGCCTTCCGGAAGGCTGGCCGGGAAGCTGGCCGAATACATGGCCTCCGCGAACCGGGCCTGGCGGTTCAACGGCTCCGTGCTGGTGGCCCGGAAAGGGGAGGTACTGCTCCACAGGGCCTACGGTTACCGGGATGCGAAAACCCGGGCGCTGAACGACACCAGCACCCGCTTTCCGATCCTGTCGTTTACCAAGTCGTTCACGGCGGCTTTGATTCTCCGGCTTCAGGAAGAAGGCCGGCTGTCGGTGAAAGACCCGCTGAGCCGGTTTTTCCCCGACTTTCCGAACGGCGACAGCATCCGGCTGGACCACCTCCTGACCCACAGTTCGGGGCTGGCCAACTTCACCGACGTGATCGGGGAGGAGGATTCGGCCATCGTCTGCCACCCGGTGCCGCGGCAGCGCGTGCTGGACCTGTTCTGGAACGCGCCCCGGGCGTTCCGGCCGGGTACGCAGTTCAGCTACAACAACTCGGGCTATTTTCTGCTCGGCATGGTCGCCGAAAAGGTGACGGGCCGGCCTTACGAGCAGGCCGTCCGGGAAAAAATCTTCCGGCCGTCGGGCATGACCCGCTCCGGCTTCGACTTCAATAACCTGCCGCCGGCGGTGCGGGCTCAGGGCTACGACACCCTGACGGCGACCTACTTTTCGCCCTACACGTATCTGGACTCGACGGTCGCCTATGCCGCCGGAGCCATTTA
This sequence comes from Larkinella soli, assembly GCF_003703975.1. Classification (GTDB taxonomy): domain Bacteria; phylum Bacteroidota; class Bacteroidia; order Cytophagales; family Spirosomataceae; genus Larkinella; species Larkinella soli. The sequence goes on from NZ_QTJY01000009.1 coordinate 57,085, forward strand.
CAGCACCACCGGTGATCTTTACCGCTGGAGCCGGGCCATTGCCGGAAACCGGGTCCTGGCGGCAGCTTCCTGGAAAGAAGCTTTCGAACCCCGGCTGGAGGGATACGGCTACGGCTGGAAAACCGGCCGCTACCTCGACAAGCCGTACGTCCGGCACGACGGTGGCTACCCCGGCTTCATGTCCGACTTCATCCATTTCCCGGCCGACGACGTGACGATCATCCTGCTGAACAACTTCGGCAACTACAACGATTCTCTCCTTCCGGTAGTGATGGGGCTGGCGAACATCGTCTTCGGGCGGCCTCCCGGAAATTGAAAAAGCCGAAGCCTGCAACAGGCTTCGGCTTTTCCGCAAAATCCGTGGCCGGACTTACTTCTTCGCCAGCTGGACTTCGGCGTTCTTCTGCGCAATATCGTGTTTGATTTTCGGAACCGTCTTCAGGTATTCGTAGATCGCACCCACCTCATAGTCGGACAGCATCGGCCGGGGGAACATGGGCTGCCGCAGGATGGAGCCGTCCGGACGCACGCCGGTCTTGACCGCCCGGATAAACTGCTCTTTCGTGTATTTTTTGCCGATCCCGGTTTCCTCGTCGAAGGTCAGGTTGGCCGAATAGACCGGCTGTCCCTTGTCGTCGTTCATCTGAATACCTCCCCCGTAATAGCCTTTGCTGTTTTCGGGATGGACCTTGTCCTGATCGATCATGTCGCCGGAGTGGCAGCCGAAGCAGTCGCCGATGGCGTCGGCGGTGTAGCGGCCCAGCGCCACCTGATCGATGCTGTCGGGGAGGGCGACCGGAGTGGGGGAGAACGGCAGCGGTTTCATCATCGTGTGCGTCAGGATTTTGGAGAAAAGGCTCAGTTCAGTTTCAGGTGCTTCCTTTTTGGAAGGCTGAACCGGGAAGGCGTCGGAACGCAGCCAGGCGATCACCGACTTCAGGTCTTCGTCGGCCATGTTCGGATACTGGGGCATCACCGGGGCGTAGGAGCCGTCGCGACGAACGCCCGTCCGCAGGAAGTACATGATTTCGCCGTCGGTCCAGTTACCGATGCCCTTCTCCTTATCCTGGGTGATGTTCTTGGAATAAAGCTTTCCGAAAAGCTCCGGGGCTTCGGCTAAGTGTTTGCCGGTGACGCGGTTGTCATTATCGGCGTGGCAGGCCATGCACTGGATCTGGGCGATCACCTCGCCCCGGGCGATCCGTTCCGGCGTCTTCTCGACGGAGATTTCAGGAATCACCGGCGGGTCGTAGGAAGGGACACCGACTATGGCAACGTACGCGGTGAAACCACCCGCCAGGACAATGATGCAGGCCAGAATCAGGCCGATCACTTTCAATACTTTCTTCATCGTATTTGCTGTTTAAAATGGCTTGTTGTTCAGGTGTCTCGTTGAAAGACCGACGTAAAATTGCGGTCATCTCCTCCCGAGACCAATGAACAAGGCCATGAAACGGAACAAGTGTGCGATGGAACGTGCAAAAAGCCGTTCATGAAAGCATCCCGAAACGATGGAAAAAGCCGGTTGCCAGGCGGTCTTTGAATTCGGCCCGGCCTGCGGGGACAGGAAGGGCAGGTGGGTCCATTTCGATGGACTGGCATCTATGACGTTTAAGCAGGATCGGATGCGCAGAATTCTGGCTCAGTCCAGCGGGATGCTGGCCGTGTAGAGAATGACGATGTCCGAAATCATAACTTTGCCGGGTCCGGATACGGAAACGATCACCTCGTTGTTTCTTCTCCTCAGATCGCTGGCCAATACCGTCGCGTGAAACTTACGCTCGACTCCGGGGATGAATTCAAGGTCCTTGTTGACGAAAAAATCACTGGAGGAAGCCATCCGCATCTTCAGATTGACGCCGTCTTCCAGCACCGTCACGTTGCAGGTGACGATCATTTTAAACTGCCGGTCGACGTCGGGGGCCTGAAAGCCGGGGTAACGAAAATCACTGGAAGCGTCGGAGGGTATGGTCCGGTTCGTGTCGGAGCCGGGCACAATGGCATATCTGGCGACCTTAATTGTAGCCATAGTGATGTATGTTGGGTTAGGCTTATCACGCAGAGGTTCGTCTTTTCTGTCAAAATGAAAGGGGTGCTTTCCGGCGGTCTGCGCAATACGCAATTAAGTAATCATCCATTTGTAAGACAACTGACTTCTTTCCAAATCCTACTTAGAGGAGAGCAACATTTATTTTACGGCCCGGATTTCCGGCCGCCGGAACGCATTTTTGCGGCCCCTTCTTTTCCGGAAAAAGCGGAAAATCAAAGAATGAGGCCGCCGGTTCCGGATACCGCCGATGGCAGAAGAATATGGAAAAAGGCCGCTTCGGGAAGCGAAAACGAGGTATTTGGGTGGAATTAATCCTTTAAAACCATCGAATTAGTATAAACTTGATCGTTTGGCCGCAATGAACCTTTATTTCCGCGAAAAGGCTTCTGAATCACTAAAAACGGCCCTTCCCGAAATATCACATTTTTTAATTTTCAAAACCTGAAAAGCGGCTCTCCGGCAAATTTCTATTTACCCTGTCGATTTTTCGGACAAGTGCCGATCGGCCTCCTTTCATTTTTCGGCCGCCGACCGAACCGCCCGAAACCCGTATCCCTCCGATCGGGGGCCTGACGCCCAGGCGGCAAACGGCCGGAAACTGACCGGACTGTTGGGAACGGCCGCCCCGGCCCGCATAGTCGGCTGGTAATAGCCGCCCCCCTTGTAACCGACCCCGCCGGTCTCGTTCCGGGGCCAGTCTTCATTGGTGGCGCCCCCGCTCTCCGAAAGCCGGCCGTCGCCGTGGCTGCCCACAAACCGGCGGCCGTTCTCATGACCGTAACCGACCACCCGCTCCCAATACCCCCCACTGAGGTCCATGACCCAGAAAAAAGAAGCCCCGAACACGTCCCGGTTCGCATCCGTCAGCATCGACTCTTCGAAACCGTCTTCGGTCGTCAGCTCCCCGTCCGGATTGAAAAACCGGGCCAGTCGGTCTTTGGAGGCCGTTCCCCAGGCGTAATCATTTCCGACGGGCTTTCCGGGTCCCCGGCAGGCCTTGACGTATTCCAGTTCGCTTAGGGGGCGGAGGCAGGCCCAGTCGGCAAAGGCGCAGCCGTCGTCCCAACTGATGAAATTGGCCGGCTGGTCGGGTTTGGCGGCCGCGTAACTCCCGTCTTTCAGAGCGATCGTTCCGCGCATCCGGTAGTAATTCCGGCCGCCGAAGTTGGCCCGGACGTTGGTGTATTGTTCATAAATCGAATTCAGGAAAGCCGCATACTCTCCCTGCTTCAGTTCGTATTTCATGCAGTAAAAGGCGTTATAGCCTTTCGGATAGCCGTCCGGAATCGGTCCCCGGCGGTCTCCGCGGTACTGGGGGCTGTTGCCCGGGTCATACCACAGGCTGCCCGACTCCGGCCCGACCCGGATTTCCTTCTCCGATTCGACGGCGAACGGCTGTCGGGTGGCGGCCTCGAAGGCTGCGGCCTCCCGGTGGGCGGTGGTGTCGGCGTCACCCTCGTAAAACCCGCCCTGCGGAATATACACCATCTCGACCCCGTAGGCAGTGCCGAAGGTGAGGTCATTGAAGTCGATGCCGGCAAAAGAGGCTTCGTCGAGCAGAATCTTCACCCGCCGGCTGACGTGGCCGCGAAACGGCCGGGCCGGATACAGAAAGACGCCCCGCCGGTCGGGTGCGACGTCGATCCGGAGGGCGGTTTCGTTCCGGGCTTCGACGGCCAGGGCGGCATGGCCGGAAGGCGAAACCAGCACCGGCCGCTCCGAGCGCTGCTGCGGTCTGATTTTCACGAAGAGCCAGACGGCGTCATGGTTGCGAGCCGTGTGCCAGGCGTTTTTCCAGCTCACCGTGCAGGCGACGAAGGGGGCTTTGCCCGAACCGGGCATATAGTTGAATTCGATGTTCCGGATGGCCAGTTCCGAAGCGGCTGCAGGCAGGGAAACGGCAAGGAAGGGCAGCAGGGCAAACCGGCAGACAGGCGTCATGGCTCAGGAGGTTTTGTTGGTCCCGAAAAGTAGCCAATTCCACGCTTCCGAAAATCACCCATTCCGGGCGACCCCTTCCGGGCGGGGCTACTCGCTTCGCAGACTTTTGACCGGATTGGTCAGGGCGGCCCTGATGCTCTGGTAACTGACCGTCAGCAGGGCGATGAGCGCGACGGCCCCACCCGCCAGGGCGAACAGCCACCAGTCCAGCCCGGTTTTGTAGGCAAAGTCCTGGAGCCAGCGGTTCATGGCCCACCAGGCCACCGGCGAGGCCACCACGATGGAAATGCCGACCAGCTTCAGAAAATCACCCGAAAGCATGGCGACCACATGGGTCACACTGGCGCCCAGCACTTTCCGTACGCCGATTTCCTTCGTGCGCTGTTCGGCCGTGAAAGCCGCCAGCCCGAACAGGCCCAGGCAGGAAATGAAGATCGCGAGGGCCGCAAACCCGACCGCCAGCCGGCTGACGACCTCCTCGCTCCGGTACAGCCGGGCGTATTCGAGATCCGAAAACCGGTAGTTGAACGGAAACTTCGGGTTCAGTTCCCGGCAGACCTTTTCCAGCCCGGCCAGGGCTTCGCGGGTTTTGCCGGCTTCGGTCCGGACCAGGATGGTGCCCCAGCTCTGCTCCTCGTTCAGCCGGATCACCAGCGGCTCGATGGCCTGGTGCATGGAGGTAAAGTGAAAATCTTTCACGATACCGATGATGCGGCCCTTGCGGTTGCCCCAGGTGAGCGGTTTGCCGACCGGGTCTTTGTAGCCGATCTTTTTCAGGGCCGATTCGTTCATGAGGTAACTCGTCGAGTCGGTGCCGAAGGCCCGCGAGAAATCCCGCCCCTCCTTCAGCTGGAGGTTCATGGTTTTTAGAAAATCGTACCCGACGGCGGTATTGGCGAAGGAGATGATCAGATTCGGATCTTTGCCTTCCCAGAAAATGTCGCCCGTATGGTGGCCGATGCCGGTGGGCGATTCCTTCATTTTCGAGACGGACCGGATGCCCGGCAGGTGGCCGGCTTCCTCCCGGAACCGCGCGAATTTCTGGGTCAGTTCGCCTTCGATGGGGATGTAGATGAGGTTTTCGCGGTCGTAGCCCAGATTTTTCGACCGGACGTATTCCATCTGCCGGTGAATCACCAGCGTCCCGACGATGAGCAGGATCGACAGCCCAAACTGAAACACGACCAGCCCTTTCCGGAAAACCGTGGCCCCCTGCCCGAACTTCAGGCTTCCCTTCAGGACCCGGACGGGCCGCAGCGACGACAGGAAGAAAGCCGGGTAACTGCCGGCCACCAGCCCGGTCAGGAGCAGCAGCCCCGCCATGGCCGCCCAGAAGGCCGGCCGGTCGACCGGCAGCGCCAGCTGCTTGCCCGTGACGGCGTTGAACGCAGGCAGGAGCAGGGCGACCAGCGCCACGGCGATCCCGATGGAAAAGAACGTCAGCAGGAGGGCCTCGCCGACGAACTGCCCTACCAGCGCCGACCGGACCGCCCCGACCACCTTCCGGACGCCCACTTCCTTCGCCCGTTTCGTGGAACGGGCCGTGGCCAGGTTCATGAAATTGATGCAGGCGATCAGCAGAATAAAAGCCGCCACGAGGGTGAACAGCCGCACGTACTCGATGCGCCCGCCGTCGGGTTTCCCGGCCTTAAAAGTCGAATGAAGGTATTTTTCGGAATAGGGCTGCAGGGCCAGTTCGATCTTCAACCCCTCGGATCTCTGCAAGTAGCGGTAGATGAAATCCCGGATTTTGGCCTCCACGCGGGCCGCATCGGCGGGGTTGCCGTTCCGGTCCGGGCGCAACTGGACGAAGGCCAGCGGGTTGGTATTGCCCCAGTTATACACCCACTTGTTTTCTTTGACATAGTCCTTCCAGGTGCGCAGGAAATCGAACTGCTGCGAGGAATTGGCCGGAAGGTTCTCAAACACGGCGGTGATCTTCAGATTGTCGCGGTTTTCGTAGCGGATGATCCGGCCGATGGCCCGGTCGGCGCTTCCGAAGAACTGCTCGGCCATTTTCCGGGAAACGGCGATGCCGCCGGGTGCGCCCAGGGCGGTTTCGGGGGTTCCTTCCAGCAGCGGATAGCTGAACATCCGGAAGAAGTCTTCCCCGGCCCACGAACCGTCCATCCTGGCAATCGTTTCGCCCGCTTCGAAGGTGGCCGGCATGTTCCACTCCAGGCTGCTCGCATACTGTACCTCCGGGATGACCCTCTTCAGTTCCTGGGCCAGCAGGCCCTGGGTGAAGTAGTTGGCCTCCTCCTTGCCGTCGTAATACCGGCGCTCGTAAATCTGGTAGAGGTGCGGCCCGTTGGCGTGAAAGCCGTCGACGCTGCGCTCGTCCTGCACCCAGAGCAGAATCAGCAGGCTGGCCGCCATACCCAGCGCCAGGCCGAGGATGTTGATGAATGAAAAGGCTTTGTGGCGAACCAGGTTGCGCCGGCTCACCTTGAAGTAATTCAGAAGCATGTCGGGATTCATGAAGGAGGGGGAGGGTTGGCTGGAGGATCGGGACGGGCGGGCGAGGGGCCGCAGCAGTTTGAGCGCGCTGAGAACATACCGCCGGCGGGCTTCGCGTACGCCCAGCGTCTCCGCCCAGCCGGTATAGAGTTCGAGCAGGTCGCCCTGCACTTCTTCGAGGGTGTCGGGGTGCCCGAAGCGTTCCAGCAGCCGGGCGGCCCAGCGGGGCGGAGTAGGAGGGGTCGGTTTCATCGGCGGTCCGGTTAGCTGCCCATCAGTTGGAGGGTCTTCGGCGGCAGGGCATTCCAGAGTTCGGTCCGCACCTGGCGAACTTCCTGTAGCGCTTTCCGGCCGGCGGCCGTGACCGTGAAGAACCGCTTCCGGCGGCCCCCGCGTTCGGCGGTGGCACCGCCCATTTCCGACTTCAGAAATCCTTTTTCTTCGAGTCGCTGGAGGGTCGTATGCACCGTGCTGAAGCCCACCGCCCGCCCGGTCTTTCGTTCGATCTCCTGCGTAATGGGTACGCCGTAGGCTCCTTCGTCCAGAATGGCCGCCGTCAGCAGAACGACCTCTTCAAACTCGCCCAGAAACGCTCTTTTCATCTTCGGTCCTGATTTAATCCGATAATGTCGAACAAATGTGGTGCCAATTCGCCGGGAAGGCGTCTGCGGCTTCCGAAAGCGGTTTTCGACCGGGGCGGAAAGGCCGCCTGTCCGGTTCCGGACAGGCGGAGCGGGCAAAACCGGACACCGGACGGGTGTGGAAAGGGTATAAAAAATGGCTCACTCCGAAAGCCGCAGCGGGCTGGAAGTGAACCATTCGGAGAAGCGGGGTAATGGCTTCAGTCCCGCTTGGAGATAATCCGGCGCCGGACTTTTTCGGCCACCTGAAGGTCTTTCAGGCTGACTTTGGTCCGGTCGCGGAGGGCTTTACTGGCAATAAACTGATCGATGCTCAGCCGGATCATAAAGGCCAGGCTGTCGGCTTCGTGTTCGTTCAGGTCCAGTTCAATTCGACGTTTCATCTATGCCTTTCTTTCCTCAGGCCGCCTGTAAACGGCGGGCATGTTCTTCCTTCAACACAACTACATCGCGCTGGGGCTTGCCGCTGTTGATGGATTCGACCAGCGCATCCAGCAGACGCATCGCCCAGTCCGGGATATATTTACCTTCCACTTCCACGAATACTTTCGGGAAGGTGTAGAGGACACGTCCCAGACCAAACTGTACCGCGGCCCGTTTCATGGCGTCGGAGATTCCTCCTTTGACCGGTTCGATGGAGGTCCGGCTGGCACCGTCGGTTTTGCTGACCATCTCGCCCGTCGGCAGCGTGACCGTGATCGTGCAGAGAAAGCCGTCTTCCACTTCCTTAATCTCGTTTCGCCATCCCGCCCAGCCGAACTGGTCGTCGAAACGGTCCATCACCGACCGGTTGGTAATGTACGGCACCACGATCAGTTTCGCGGGTTTTCCGTTCTTACCTTCAAGCTGTTGCTGTACCCGCCATTCGATTTCGTCAGGGCGTAAGGGAGCGGTTAATTTTGTGAGTTCCATACTTTGTTGTTTTCCTTAAAAATAACAAAAAAATACCAGAAAATGGTCGCTTCCTGCCAATTTTTACTCATAAAAAGTCAAGATTTTTTTATCATTGAAAGACCGGACGGAATGATCTGTCCGCCCGGTCTTTTCCCACCCTTCTATGACGGCCTCGACCGTAACCTGCCCTCCGGAAGCGGGCGACGGAAACCGGAATTGCCCTGTCCGTCTGCCGGCTTTACAACAGATATTCAAACCATTCGTCAACCCTGATGTTGACCAGGAGAACCGGAGGGTATCACGAAACGAATTCTGAAGTATGGAAAAAGTTCCGTGAGGAAAAACGGCTTTGGTAACCGGAGCCGCTTCCGGTATCGGAAAAAGCCGTCGCCCTGTTGTACGGGCAGCATGGAGCGAACGTCATGGTGTCCGACCTTGACAAAACGAAGGGCCACGAAGTAGTCGGACAGCTGGAGGAACAGGGCGTCGGCCCGCTTCTTCAAAGCCGACGGCGGCAATCTGGCGCAGTGACGGGAAGGCAATGCGGGTCGGTGCCGGGCCGCATCAGGCCCGCACGGCCGTATGGTGGCTCAGGAATGCCCAGAGGTTCTTTTTGAAGGATTGCAGGTCCCACCGGAAATCGTCCATCTCTTCCCGCAGATACCGGTGGTCTTCCTCCATCTCCCTGCCGGCCGCCTGCTGCCAGGCCATCGCCACCTCGTGGTTGTATTCGTTTACCTCCTCCTTCAACTGGGGAATCAGCCGTTCGTAGTGCCGGAGCCGGCCGTTCAAGTAGTCGTAATCCCCCTGCCCGGCGGCCGGCAGCTGCTCCTTCGCCACTCCTCTCATTATCTGCTGGAAAAGCGGCAGTTCAATTCCGGCAAATTCAATTTCGTTCTGCCAGCAGCGGACTTCCAGGTGTCGGCGGCTCAGATTCGTTAACAGCTCGGTTCTCATAACACAAAGGGTCTGATTCGTGGAAAACGACGGAAAATTACGCCCGGTCCGCCCGGCCGGCACTGAGAACCGTCAGTTCGAAAGCTGATTCATAACCGGTTGATTCACCGATTGTCCCCGTGATCTTTATCAGGAAGTTCTTTGACGGCGGTCATGGCCGGACGCGGGTGATTGGCCCATCTTTGTTTCGTTCCACCTACGTTCCCGGGTTGCTTACGAATCCAAGAATCTTGCTTCCATGATGTACCGAACACTGATCATCTGGTTTCTGATGCTGCTACTGGCGGTGCTGAACGGCGCGTTCCGCGAGGCCGTGATTCGTCCGCAGCTCGGCCAACCGTGGGGCCATGTCCTCAGCACCGCCCTGCTCTGTATGCTGATCGGCGGGCTGGCCTGGTATTCCGTCGGCTGGATCAAACCGCACAGCCTGCGCGAAGCCTGGGGCGTCGGGCTGACATGGGTCTCGCTGACCCTGGCCTTCGAATTCCTGGCCGGCCATTACCTGTTCGGCCGGTCCTGGAATTACCTGCTCGACCAATACGACCTGATGAAAGGACAGGTCTGGCTGTTCGTTCCGCTGGTGACGCTGCTGGCCCCGGTCTGGGTGTTCCGGCTTCGGATGCCGGTTTGAGCGGGATTCTTCAAAAACCAGTCGCTTTTCGGCGGCAGCCGGTATCTTGCGGGCGGGTTCCGGGTGCGTGAACCCGCCGAAACGAATGAACGACAACGACACCTCCCGGCTTTCCCGTCTGACGGCCATCCTCACCCAGCTGCAAACGAAGCGGCTTCTCACGGCCACCACCCTCGCCGACAGATTCGGCGTCAGCGTCCGGACCATCTACCGCGACATCCGGGCGCTCGAACAATCCGGCGTGCCGATCGTGACGGAGGAGGGACGGGGTTACCGGCTCATGGAGGGCTACCGGCTGCCCCCGGTTTCGTTCACCGAAAGCGAAGCCAATGCCCTCATCACGGCGGAGCAGTTCATGCTGAAAAACCGGGATGCCTCGCTGGTGCGGGAATTTACGGCCGCCATCGAGAAAATAAAGGCGGTATTGCGTCACCCCACCCGGGAAAGCACCGAGCTGCTGTCCAGCCGGATGATGGTGAGCCAGAACAACGCCCACGACCGGACGAGCGATTTTCTGGCCGCGCTGCAACTGGCGCTGACCCGTTTCAACCCGGTCAGCCTGGAATACCGCAAACTCGGCACGGAGGAAGTCACGACGCGGGTGGTGGAGCCTTTCGCCCTCCTGAGCACGCAGGAGAACTGGCTGCTGGTGGCCTGGTGCCGGCTGCGGAACGGCTTTCGGATATTCCGGCTCGACCGGATCGGAAGACTGGACGTGCTGAACGAATCGTTTGAACCGCATTCACTGACGCTCCAGGAATTTTTCAGATTATCCGAAAACCGGGACGAACCCCTGACATAGGGCTGTCACCGGACCCTTCTACCTTTGTTACGAACGAAAACGCCAACACAGAGGAAGATGGAATCAACAGCCTTATTACGCGGCATGGCCAACGTCAGCTACTGGGCCGACGATGTGAAGGAAGCCCGCCGGTGGTACTCCGAGGTTTTCGGTTTATCACCCTATTTCCAGCGCCCCGATGCCGAAAACCCGGCCTACATCGAATTCCGGGTGGGCGACTACCGGCACGAGGTCGGCATCGTGGATTCGAAATACCGGCCCCGGCCTTCGGCCGAAGGCCCCGCCGGCGCCATCCTGTACTGGCACGTGGACGATATCCGACAGGCGATGGACCGGCTCCTGGCGCTGGGAGCCAAAGAATATGATCCGATTACGGAACGGGGTCCGGGCTTCGTCACGGCCGCCGTCGTCGATCCCTTCGGGAATATTCTCGGAATCATGTATAACCGGCATTATCTGGACATCCTTTCGGGCGAAAGCCGGGATTGATTTCCGAAAAAGCCGTCTGAAACGCCAGACAGGGGCCGCGGGCGGATGGCTTGCGGCCCCTCTTTTATTCCGACCGCAGGCTTCGGACCGGGTTCATCAGCGCAGCTTTGACGCTCTGGAAGCTGACCGTCAGCAGGGTGATGAGGAAAACCGCGCCCCCGGCGATCAGGAATGTGCCCCAGCTTACGTCGATGCGGTAGGCAAACCCCTCCAGCCACCGGCCGATGACGTACCGGGCCGCCGGGACCGCAATCAGGACGGCGACGGCCACCAGCATCAGATACTCCCGCGAAAGCAGCACGACCAGGTTGCCTACCGTGGCCCCCAGCACCTTCCGGATGCCGATCTCCTTCGTGCGCCGTTCCGCCGACCAGGCCGCCAGCCCGAACAGCCCCAGTCCGGCAATGAAGAGAATCAGTCCCGAAAACCAGCCCAGCAGCGTCCGGGCTCTCTCTTCCCGTTCATACTGCCGGTCAAAGGCCGAATCCAGAAAAGCCGCATCAAAGGGGTGATTGGGAAACAGCCGCGTCCAGGCCGACCGGACCACCCCGACCTCGGTCGGTTTCAGCCGGACCAGAACGTTGGGCGGGCTGTCGGTCCGGTAATACAGTAGAATCGGTTCGATCCGGTTATGGAGCGAAGCGAAGTGGTAGTCGCTCACGACGCCGATCACCTGCTGGCGGTCCGTGTCGGCCGCCAGGCTGCCGATGGTCTTCCCGACGGCCTGCTCCGGTCGCCAGCCCATCCACTTCACGAAGCTCTCGTTGACGATGACGGATCGGCTGCGGTCGGCAACTGAACCGGGGTCGAAATGGCGTCCGGACTTTAGCCTGATCTTCAGCAGGTCGAGGTAGGATTCGTCGATCCGGGCAAAAAACACCATCTGCTCGGTCTTCCGGCCCGCCGTTTCCTTCACGATGCCGGCCTTGCCGTCGTAGGTGATGGGACTCAGGCCCAGCGCCACGCCCTCGATCCGGCTGTCTTTTGCCAGAGCGGATTTCAGCAGCGGCATCTTCTGCCGGACGGCGTCGTCCGCCGGTACGTTCACCACCAGCACCTGCTCTTTCGAGAAGCCGGGATCTTTCCGGAGCAGAAAGTCCGTCTGCTGCCGCACGGCCAGCGTACCGGCCATCAGCACGGCCGCCAGCGTGAACTGCACCACCACGAGGGACTTGCCGGCCAGCCGGCGTCCTGTCGGCCCGAAACCGCCTTTCAGAACCCGGGCCGTCCGGGCCGACGACAGAATGACCGCCGGATACAGGCCGATCAGCAGCCCGACCGCCCCGACGACGGCCGGAAGCCCCGCGGCAAACCGCCAGTCGGGCAGCGCGGGAGGGAGGCCCGTGAGCTGTTCGTAGACCGGGCGCAGGGCCACGACCACCGGCAGGGCCAGCACCGTGCTGACGGCCACCATCAGGAGCGCTTCCCAGACGAACTGCCCCACCAGTTGCCGCCGATCCGCTCCGACCGCCTTCCGGATGCCCACCTCCTTCTGCCTCCGCACCGACTGGGCCACGTACAGGTTGACGTAATTGATGCAGGCCACCAGCAGGAGGAAGGCCGCCACGAGCGAGAAGATGGTCAGTTGCGTGCGGTCGCCTTTGGGCGTGTCGTCGAACAGCCCTTCGACGAAATGCAGGCCGGTCAGGGGCTGAAGCCGGTGTTCGAGCCGGATGTCGTAGCCGAGCGCTTTGACGCGGGGAACGACCTGCGTCCGGTCGAACTGCGCCAGCTTCCGGCCGAAGGGTTCCGCCCCGCCCGGGTTTCCAAGCTGGACGAAGGTGAAGCAGGAGGTATCGAAAACGTCTTCGGGTGAGGGCGGAGCCTCCTGCCAGGAGATCAGGGCGCTGAATTTCAGATCGGTATTGGGCGGGAGGTCTTCCAGCACCCCGCCGACGAGGTAAGGGCGGTCGTTGAGCCGCAGCACCTTCCCGACCGGCGGGGTGTCGGCAAAGTATTTCCGGGCCATCCGCTGCGTCAGAACGATCCGGCCCGGCCGGTCCAGCGCCGAGGCATCCCCGGCCAGAAAGCGATAGGAAAACAGGCTGAAGACGGCGGCATCGGCCTGATAGACATCACCTTCACCGATCGGCTCCTTGCCTTTTCGGAATGTGGCGACGGGCACCGGCCGGAACCGAACCGCCTGGACCACCTCCGGGTAGGTCTTCCGGAGCCGGGGGCCGAGATCCGCGCTCGACAGTGCCAGCCCGTCGTCCGATTGGCCGGTTTTAAAACGGGTGATGATTCGGAAAATCGAATCGGCGTTCTCGTGAAACCGGTCGTAAGACAGTTCGTTCCGGACGTAGAGCGTGATCAGCAGGCAGCAGGCCATGCCCACCGACAGGCCCAGAATGTTGATGGCGCTGTACAGCCGGTTGGCGAGAAGGGTGCGGAAGGCGATTTTGAGATAGTTGGTCAGCATGGGTTCGGAAACGGTGTGATCAGCGAACAAAAACAAGGCAAAGGGCCGGTTTTTAAATCGTTGTAATTTTCAGAATATGAGGATACTCCGGCCGGAAAAATAGTCTTTTTCAAAGTGTTTCCCCTCTTAATTTTTCTTAAAATGGGGAAGCGATTACCCGGGGCCATTGGATAATCGGGCCGAACATAAATCCCCGTTCATGTAACCTTTCATAAATCTTCCGGTTCAGGAATTGCAGCGTCGGCGCCTTTCGAACCTCATCGGAGTTGCCCGGCGGGAAATTGGAACATGGAAAGGAGACTTGCATTAATCAGTGAACATGCTTCCCCATTGGCAGTAGTGGGAGGGGTCGACGCCGGAGGACAGAACATTGCCGTGGCTGAATTAGCGCAACATCTTGCCCGACTCGGGTATTCCATCGACATTTTTACGCGCCGGGAGGACGGCATCTTACCGGAAATCGTCCACTGGCGGCCGGGCATCCGGGTCGTTCAGGTCAAGGCCGGCCCCGCCCGCGTCCTGCCGAAAGAAGAAATCCTGCCGCTCATGGGGGAGTTCACGGAAAACGTCATCGGCTTTTCCCGTCGCGAAGGGCATCCCTATCTGCTTATTCACGCCCACTTTTTCATGTCGGCCCTTGTGGCCGCTGAAGTCAAAAAAGTCCTCGGCATCCCGTTCATCGTCACCTTTCACGCGCTTGGTAAGGTTCGGCGGATGTCGCAGGGCGACGGCGACCGGTTTCCGCCCGAACGCCTGAGCATCGAGGAGCGCGTCATCCGGGAGGCCGATCAGGTGATTGCCCTCTGCCCCCAGGACCGCGAAGACCTCATCGCCCTGTACGAGGCCGACCCGGCCCGGATTACGGTGATCCCGAACGGCTTCGACCCCAACGAAATTTACCGGATCAGAAAGGAAACCGCCCGGCGGCTGCTCGGGCTGGACCCTTACGAGTTTATCATCCTCCAGCTGGGCAGGATGGTGCCGCGCAAGGGCATCGACAACGTGGTGCAGGCCGTCCGGGTGCTGGACGATGCCGGTCTGAAGGCCCGGCTGCTGGTCGTCGGCGGGGAGTCGGACTCTCCCGACCCGGCCGCGACGCCCGAAATTGCCCGGCTTCAGCGGCTGGCCGCGTCCGAGGGCATCGCCGGCCAGGTGACCTTCGTGGGCCGTCGCGACCGGCGGCAGCTCCGGTATTATTACGGCGCTTCCGACGTGTTCGTCACCACACCCTGGTATGAGCCCTTCGGCATCACGCCCCTCGAAGCGATGGCGTGCGGGGTACCGGTGGTCGGCTCGGCCGTGGGCGGCATCAAACACACGGTCGTCGACGGGGAAACCGGTTTTTTAGTGCCGCCGAAAGACCCCGTCGCTCTGGCCGAAAAGCTTGAAATGCTGCTCCGTCGGCCGGAAATCGGCCGGATGATGGGAGCCCGGGGCCTGGAGCGGGTTCATGCCGAATTTACGTGGGAGAAAGTGGCCTGCCTTACCTCCGGACTGTATGAACAGATCGGGCTGCCGCAGACGCTGCCCCTGGAAATCGAAAAAAGTCTTCGGCTGGAACTGAGATGGTCGGCCTGACGCATGAAAGCCATTTTTATCGACAAGGACGGCACGCTCATCCGTGACGTGCCCTATAACGTCCATCCTGACCGGCTCGAACTCTATCCCGGCGCGGGCGAGGCTCTGAGCCGTTTGCAGCGGGCGGGGTTTCGTCTGTTCGTCATCTCGAACCAGTCGGGTGTGGCACACGGCTACTTTCCGGAAGCTGCCCTGGAGCAGGTCTCCGAACGTCTGGCCGAACTGCTGGCTCCGTTCGGCGTCCGGATCGACGGTTTTTATTACTGCCCACACCACCCGGCCGGGAGCGTCGCTCCTTATGCCGTGGCCTGCGACTGCCGCAAACCTGAACCCGGGCTGATCCGGCGGGCCATGACCGAAAACGGCATCGAGCCGGCCGGATCGTGGATGATCGGCGACATCCTGAACGACGTCGAAGCCGGCGGGCGGGCGGGCTGCCGCACCCTCCTGCTCGACAACGGCAACGAGACCGAGTGGGTACCGGGCCGGTATCGGGTGCCGGATTATATCATTTCTCACTGGAAGGAAGCGGCCGATCTGATCGGGGGCCGGACCGAAGCGGTCCGGGCGTCCCTTCCGGTCTGATCGGCCATACGCAGCGTGTATGAAAACAGCGACGACAAGGAACGGGGCGGCCCGCGGAGCGGAAACCGCGCCCTGGCACTTCTGCAGGAACATTCTCTGCGTCCGTCCCGACAACCTCGGCGACGTGCTGATGACCACCCCGGCCTTCCGCGCCCTGAAGGAAGCGGTGCCGGGCCGCCGGCTGACCCTGCTGACTTCCTCGGCCGGGGCCGGCATCGCCTGTGCCGTGCCGGAGATCGATGCGGTGATCACCTTCGACCTGCCCTGGGTGCAGACACCCGAAG
Source organism: Larkinella soli (assembly GCF_003703975.1). GTDB lineage: Bacteria > Bacteroidota > Bacteroidia > Cytophagales > Spirosomataceae > Larkinella > Larkinella soli. The sequence goes on from NZ_QTJY01000009.1 coordinate 72,819, forward strand.
GGTCGGGGCCGGACCGCGTCATGGAACTCGTTCAGCAGCTGCGCGGCCGTCAGTTCGACGGGGCGGTGATCTTCAACGTCCAGAGCCAGAATCCGCTGCCGTCGGCGCTCGTCTGCTACCTGGCCGGGATTCCGCGCGTGCTGGGCTATTGCCGCGAAAACCCTTATCAGCTCATGACCGACTGGGTTCCGGACCCTGAAGTACTCGTCGCCACCCGGCACGAAGTGGACCGCCAGCTGGACCTCGTGGCCGCCGTCGGCTCCCGCACTGCCGACCGGCGGCTGTCGCTGACGGTTTCCGAAACGGCCCGACGGCAGGCGGGGGAAGCACTCCGCAACGCCGGCGTCCGGACGAATGAGCCCTGGGTCGTTCTGCACGCGGGCGTCAGCGAGGCCAAACGGCAATACGGGGCCGCCAACTTCAGCCGTGTGGCCCGCCGGCTGACCGAGGAAAAAGGCTGTCAGGTGGTGCTGACAGGCAGCGCAGCCGAACAGGAGAATGCCGAGGCCATCCGGCAGGCCGTCGGAAAGAACGTATATAACCTCGCGGGAGCGTTTTCGCTGGACGTCTTCGTGGCGCTGATCGCGCAGGCGCCGGTGGTCCTGTCGAACAACACGGGGCCGGTTCATATAGCCGCAGCCGTCGGGACGCCCGTCGTGGTGGCCTATGCCCGCACCAACCCGCAGCATACGCCCTGGATGGTTCCCAATCGGGTGCTGTATTTCGACGTACCCGACCCGCTTCGGTCGCGAAACGTGCTGCTGCAGCAGTTTCCGGACGCGGCCGGGCCGGAGGCCACCCCCGACGCCGTCGTGCAGGCGGTGGAAGAACTACTTTCCGAAAAAATCAGAGACATATGTATACATTAGGCATCAATGCCGCCTTTCATGACCCGGCGGCTGTTATCGTGAAAGACGGCGTCGTGCTGGCGGCAGCGGAGGAAGAACGCTTTACCCACATCAAACACGGCAAGCGGCCCATTCCCTTTTCCACCTACGAACTCCCCTATAACGCCATCGATTTCTGCCTGAAAACCGCAGGGATTCAGCTCACGGAGGTCGACCACATCGCCTATTCGTTCGACCCCGAGCTTCTGCTGACGGGGCACGGGTATAAGAAAACGGTCGAGATCCCGCTGCGGCCGGGAGTGAAGGAACTGAACGGATGGGGGAATCCCTACGACGGCCTGTTCCTGTCGTCGATCCTGAACGCCCCCGGCCACCTCGTCGACGGCGTGCCGCTGCACCTGTCCAAACGGTTTAAGGGCGCCCGGGCCGACGGGCCGTATCAGTGGCATTTCGTGAATCATCACCTGGCGCACGCGGCCAGTGCCTTCCTGCCCAGCCCGCACCGGAAAGCCGCCGTGCTCGTGCTCGACGGCCGGGGTGAGGAGGTTTCGACCAGCTACTGGCTCGGGGAGGGCAACCGGATGAAGCTGCTGGGCGAGGTCCGGCTGCCGCACTCCCTCGGGCTGCTGTACGAGCAGATGACCAGCTACCTCGGCTTCCTGCATTCTTCCGACGAATACAAGGTGATGGCCCTGGCCTCGTTCGGAAAGCCGGTGTATGCCGACTATTTCCGGGAGCTGATCCGGGTGGGCGACAACGGGCAGTATACGATCGCACCACCGAGGCTCGAGGAACGCTTCGGCCCGACCCGCGACAAGGGCGGCCCGCTGCTTCAGGAGCATTTCGACATCGCCAGTTCGGTGCAGACGGTATTGGAAGAAGTGGTGCTGGAACTGATCGAATGGCTGCACCGTGAAACCGGGGCCGAAGACCTCTGCATGGCCGGCGGGGTGGCGCTCAACTGCGTCATGAACGCCCGGCTGCGCGACCGGGGGCCGTTCAGAAACATCTGGGTGCAGCCGGCCGCCGGAGATGCCGGAACCGCCCTCGGAGCCGCTATGTGGATCGACGCGAAGGAGCGCCGGACCGACGAACGGCGGTATGAGATGGAACACGTCTACCTCGGCCCGTCCTTTACCGATGAAGAAATCGAAGCCTTCCTGGACTGGTCGAAGCTCCCTTACAAACGGCTCGACAATCCGGCCGAGGAGGTGGCCGGCTACCTGGCCGAAGGGAATGTGATCGGCTGGTATCAGCTCGGCGTGGAGTTCGGCCCGCGGGCGCTCGGGGCGCGGTCGCTGCTTGCGGCTCCCTTTCCGGCCGAGATGCAGGCCCGCATGAACGACCTGAAAGACCGGGAGGATTTCCGGCCCGTGGCGCCCGTGGTGCTGGAGGAAAAGGCCGACGAGATCTTCGTGAACGCCCGTAAGTCGCCGTTCATGCTGTTCATCAACGACGTGCGGCCCGAGAAGGCCGACCTCATCCCGGCCGTGCGGCACACCGACGGCACGGCCCGCATCCAGACCGTCAACCGGGCGCAGAACCCGGTGTATTACGACCTGATCCGGGCCTTCTACGAAAAAACCGGCGTGCCGGTGCTGATCAACACCTCGTTCAACACCCGGGGCGAACCCATCGTCTGCACTCCGCGCGACGCCGTCGAGTCGTTCTGGACCTCGCCCCTCGACGCGCTGGTGATCGGGTCGTTCATGCTGACCAAAACCGGGTCCGGCACCGAACAGCCCGACGGCTGGAAAAGCCGCCAGGCCAGCCGGGAAAGTCAGGAATGGTCGGGCGTCATTATTCAATGAAACCAATGATGGAACCCATCGTATCCGTGGTCATCCCTACCTACAAACGGCCGCAGCTGCTGACGCGCTGCCTCGACGCGCTCATCGCGCAGGAGATGGCCCCCGATGCCTTCGAGGTCATCGTGGTCGACGACGGCAACGATGCCGACACCCGGGCCGCCGTGGAGGCCGTGGCCGCCCGCTCGGCGCTGAACCTCCGTTATCTGGGCCAGCCCGAACGGCGCGGACCGGCGGCCGCCCGGAACCGGGGCTGGCGGGCCGCCAAATCGCCCGTCATCGGCTTCACGGACGACGACTGCATCCCGGCTCCCGACTGGATCAGCCAGGCCGTCGAGGCTTTCCGGAACGGAGCGCAGGTGATCTCCGGGCGGGTGCGCGTGCCGCTCCGCGACCAGCCGACCGAGTACGAAAAAATTACCTCGCTGCTCGAAACCGCCGAGTTCGTGACGGCCAACTGCTTCTGCCGCCGGGCCGCCCTCGAAGCCGTCGGGGGGCTGGAAGAACGCTTCGACATCGCCTGGCGCGAAGACAGCGACCTCCAGTTCAAGTTTCTGGAGAAGGGAATCCCGATCGAGAAGCGCCCCGAAGCGCTGATTCTGCACCCCGTCCGGACCAGCCCCTGGTGGGCGAGCCTGAAGGACGAGCGAAAGAATGCCTACGACGCCCTGCTCTACAAACGCCATCCCCGGCTGTTCCGGGAGCGGATTCCGCGGTATCTCGGGCTGGTGACGCTGTATTATGCCGTGGTCATCAGCTTCCTGGTCGGCGTCGGGCTGGGGCTGGCGGGCGAGCCGCGGGGGGCGTCGGCGGCTTTCGGCGTCTGGGCGGTGTGCATGGTGGTGCTGGTCGGGATGCGGCTTCAGCGGTCCGACTGGGCGCCGGCCTCGTTCGTTCCGGTACTGATGACCTCCGTCCTGACGCCGTTCCTGTCGGTCTACTGGCGGCTCTACGGCGCCTTCAAATACCGCACCCTGTACTGGTAACTTTTCGGAAGAAAATGAACACGATCGTTTCTGTGCTCGGCCGCGACCCCCGGACCATCGCCGTCTTCCGGGCCATCAAACTCGGCGACCTGATGGTGTCGGTGCCGGCCCTGCGGGCGCTGCGCCGTGCCTTTCCGGAGGCCCGCATTGCGCTGGTCGGCCTGCCCTGGGCGGCCGATTTCGTCGCCCGCTTTCCGGCTTATCTCGACGAGTTCATTTCGTTTCCGGGCTGGCCGGGCCTGCCCGAGCAGCCCGTCGACCCGGCGCAGATCGTCCGGTTTCTGGAAGCCATGCAGCAGCGGCAGTTCGATCTGGTGTTGCAGATGCAGGGCAACGGAACGCTGATCAACCCGATGGCGGAGCTGTTTGGCGGGCGGGTCACGGCCGGTTATTACCCGGCAGGGCTGAAGCAGTATTGTCTGAATGAGAATCTGTATATGCCCTACCCGGAAGACGAGCACGAGATCAAACGGCACGTCCGGCTGATGGAGTTTCTGGGACTGCCGGCGCAGGGCTACGAGCTGGAGTTTCCATTCACCGAAGCCGACCGGGAACGGGCCGAGCGGGTTCCCGAACTTCACGGGCTGGAGCCGCACCGCTACGTCTGCATCCATCCCGGCGGCATTTCGGCCCGGCGGTGGCCTGAAGCCCGGTTTGCGCAGGTGGCCGACGTTCTGGCCGGCGAAGGCTATGCGGTATTCCTGACCGGCACGGCGGGCGAGTCGCCCATCGTCGAGAAAGTGCGGGAGCGGATGAACCATCCGGCCGTCAGTCTGGCCGGGAAAACCGATCTGGGCGTCATCGGCTGGGTGCTCCGGCGGGCGGCCCTGCTCGTCAGCAACGACACGGGCGTCTCACACCTGGCGGCCGCCCTCGAAACGCCGAGCGTCATCATCTACACCACCTCCAGACCGGGAGAGTGGGGTCCGCTGAACCGGCAGATTCACCGGGCCGTATCCGAATCGGAGGCCACCGAAGCCGGGCGGGTTATCGAGGAAGCACTGGCTGTGGTCGCCCGCTGAGCACCTCTTCGAAGGTTCGGTTCCAGTCCCGGACGAAGCGGTCGATGCCGAACCGGCTCAGGGCCAGCTGCCGGGCGTTGTCGCCCATCCGTTTGGCTTCTTCGGGGTGGTCGAGCAGATAGCGCATGCCTTCCGCCAGTTCCTTCGGGTTGCAGGAGACGAAGCCGTGGACGTGGTTCTGAATCACCGCCGGCAGTTCGGTAGTGGCGAAGGCCACGATCGGCATCCCGATGGTCATGGCCTCGATCACCGCCAGCGGCAGGCTGCTGTAGCGCATCGGACTGAACAGAAACCGGTAATCGGCCACGCGCCTGTGAAGATACCGGTAGTGAATCTCCCCGATGCCTCCGATCTCGGCCGACTTCATGCCGGCCACCGTCAGCGGCACCTCCTGCCGCAGCTTCTCGAACAGATCATAGCCCGAAAGCCGTCCCCGGCGCTGCATCTCATTTACCACCGCGATGCCTTCGGGCAGGTGGCCGCGGTAGGTGATCGCCGGGTCGATGGCGACGCTATGTTCGATGACGCGCGTCGGGGCCGATCCGTTGTCCCACATGAGCTGGTTGTAATAAGTTACATGAACCAGCTGCACGCCGGGGTCGTCGGCCGCCGGATGGCGCGAATTAGTGGGGTGCGGTTCGGGCGTGTTGTGTTCCAGGTAGATGCGGGGCAGCTGCCGCTGTTCCTCCGGCAGAATGTCGTACTGATCCCTGCCGTAGTTGCCGGGCGTCTGGAAGAGGATCAGGTCCAGATCCAGATTCCGGACTTCGTCGGCCGGCACTTCCTGCACGTAGGCGGGCATGGAGGAGTCGACGCCCCGGCCGATGTAGCCTTCCGGGACCCGGCCTCCGGCGTCCGGGGTGCGGGTGGGCAGATACCAGTTGTGTTCGGCCTGGGCAAGCGCGGTCAGGTAGGCACCGTGGATGTGCCAGATCAGAATGTTGAGTTTTCGCATGATGACAGGAAAGCGGATGCGTCTGGGCGTTTATTTGCTTTTTCTTCTCATGACTTTGAGAATGAAATAGACGACGAGACTGAAGGTGAGCGAGGTCACGGCGATGATCGGCCAGTTGGGGCCTTCGATGTCCCCTTCTTCGCTCACCAAAAAGTAGAGTACGACAAAAAGGGTCGTCGGGATGGCAGCTAACAGAAAGTCTTTCATAACTGTTGAAGAACCGGGCAGAAGTTTGGGCCGGCCGTCGGGGCCGGACTGCGGTCTTTCGTTCTAACCCGGCGGGGGAAAGAAGGTTTTATAAAAGGGCGGTTTTCGGGGAAACGGTCCGGGGCCGGACCGTACGGTTTTTTTTCGGCCCTTTTTTGGGCGTCATCTCCGGCTCTAGGCTAAATTCGGGGTTGTATCCGTCTCATTTTCAGGTATGAATAAAGCAGAGTCCCGTTCAGGCGGATTCTTATATTTATTCAGGCAGCTGCCGTTTAGTCTGGTTAAATTTAAATAAGTTTTACAGGTAGTAGGGAAAAAGAAGTATGGCTATGAATACCTTAAAAAAGAAGACTACTTCAAACCGGAAACTGAAATCGGTCAACATTCTGGTAATTGAGGACAATCCGGATCAGTGGTTGTTGATTCGGAAGGCCATCGAGCAGACGTTCGGCATCGTCGATCCGGTATGGATCCCGAACGAGCAGCAGGCGCTGCGGTTCCTGAACGAATGCGAGACGGTCGGCGTGGGACTGCCCCAGCTGGTCTTGCTCGATCTGTATATGCCGGAGAAGGAACACGCGTGGAACGTACTGAAACACATCCGGGAAAGTACGTCCTCGATCATCCACGTGCCGGTGGTGGTGTTCAGCAGTTCGAATCTGGCGGAGGATATTGCCGAGTCGTATGACCGGGGCGGAACGTCGTATGTAATCAAGCCGATGGAAATGGAAGCCTGGCTCGAGTATTTTCAGACGCTGAAAGAATACTGGTGGGAGATTTCGACCCTGCCGGAAACCCGGCCGCTGTATTAGCGGCCGGATTTTCGGCAGGCAATTTTCCTGGAGTTCTTAACGACCGGAAACCGGCACGCGGGCCGACGCCTGCGGGGAAGCCGCCATCCAGAGCCAGTAGCGGAATACCTTCTCGATGGCCTGGATGAACAGCGTGAAGTCCGACGGATGGAGAATGACCGAATTGGCTCCCAGCGCGTAGCCCTGCCGCGCCATCTCGTGCGTGCCGGAGGGCGCCAGTACCAGCGTCGGGATCATCCGCAGCCGCTGGCTGTTTTTAATCGACCGCAGCACCGACAGGCTTCGGATGGAGTCCTGCCCGCCGTCGAGCATGATCATGCCCGGCAGTTCGGTATCGGGGGCAGTGGAAAGGGCCTTCTGCAGCGCATCGCCGGTATTGAAAAAACGCAGGTTCCATTGGGGCCACCGGTCTTCGACCAGTTGCCGCAGCAGACCGGCCTTGATTTCGTCCGCCATCGCCACGTAGAGTTTTGGCTGGGGCATCCCCGGGACGGCCGCTTCCGTCCGGCCCGGCTGGGCCGGACCCGTCAGCGGGTCGGCCTCCGCCTGAAACGACGAGGACGAACGCAGCAGCGCTTCGGTGATCGAATCATAGAGGTCCATCCACCGGCGCCGGCTGACGGGCAGCGTCAGGCCGTCCATCAGATGGACGGCCCCGGCCATCTTGCAGCGGGCCGGGGGCGTAAAGTCCCGGATGTAATACGGATTGACCATGGCGGTTTTATGCACCCGCAGAAAACCGTTTAACCGTTTCTCAAAGTAGCTTAATGGCTTGGCAATCAATAACTTATTCCCATCGCAATAATAGAGCCATGTATAGTTGCTGAAGCCTTTGAGATACTTGATCAAGGCCGGGTGCTGAATTGCTTCCTGAATCATACTACTTTCCTTTCCTTGTGTGTAACGTAGAGTCCTATCTTCTTTTATTGAAACTACAATTTCGGTTGATTTTCTGCAGGATGCCCGGATTCTTACTGAATGGTTCCAATCCTTCGAATTCTCTCCATCAAGGCCGTTTTTCGGGCCATTCCCTTATTTTTTTCGCTTACCGGAGCCATCCCGTAACCGAAGGGGGCGGGTCGGTAGTTGTACCATAGGGTCGCTGCGGCATTCGCGGCCGGCGGCCTGTTTCGCTTTCACTTTACTCCCAATCTCAACGATGAACCGGCTTTTCTCAAAATCATCCGACCTTCGTATCTCCCGCCGTGACCTGGTGCGGGCCTGCGGAGCGGCCACGCTTGCGCTTCCCGGCTTTATGATGCTGGGCAGCCTCCAGTCCTGCAGCAGCAAATCAAATGATTCGGAATCTTCCGGTGGAACGGCCGACCGGGCCGCCCGCGATCAGGCTTCGGCGACAACCGGCCGGAAGCTCGGCATCGCGCTCGTAGGGCTGGGCAAATACAGTGAGGGAGAACTGGCGCCCGCGCTCCAGGAAACAAAACTGTGCCGTCTGGCCGGTATCGTGACCGGCACACCCGACAAGATCGGCAAGTGGACCCACAAGTACGACATTCCGGAAGCGAACGTCTACAACTACAAGACCTTCGACCGGATCGCCGATAACAAGGATATCGACATCATCTACGTCGTGCTGCCCAACTCGATGCACGCCGAGTACGTCATCCGGGCGGCTCAGGCCGGTAAGCACGTCATCTGCGAAAAACCGCTGGCAAACAGCCCGGCCGACTGCCGGCGTATGATGGACGCCTGCCGGAAGGCAGGCGTGAAGTTTTCAGTCGGCTACCGGCTGCACTTCGAGCCGCACAACCGGGAGATGATGCGTCTGGGCCAGCAGCAGGCGATGGGGCCGGTGAAGAAAATCTACGCCCAGAACGGGCAGAAGGAAGGCTACGACACGCCCTGGCGGTTCGATAAGGAGCTGGCCGGCGGTGGGCCGCTGCCCGACGTCGGCATCTACTGCATTCAGGGTGCCATCTACACCAAAGGGCAGGTGCCGATTGCCGTCAGTGCCAAATACCATCCCAAAACCGACCAGAAGAAATTTAAGGAAGTGGAGGAAGGCATGGACTTTACGCTCTACTTCAGCGACGGCTCCGTGGCCGAATGCCGCACGAGTTACAACGACACGTACAACCTGCTGCGGGCCGAAACCGACAAGGGCTGGTTCGAACTGTCGCCCGCCTACGAATACTCCGGCCTGAAGGGAAAAACCAGTCAGGGCGACATGAACATCGACAACGTCAACCAGCAGGCCCGGCAGATGGACGCCTTCGCCGACTGCATCCTGAACAACAAAGAGACCACCGTGCCGGCCGAAATGGGGCTGCGGGATGTGCAGCTCGTCGAGGCCATCTACCGGGCCGCCGATACCGGCCGAAAAATCCCGACCCAGGACGTCGCGCAGGTGGTTGATTCAACCGCGACCAAAGCTATCTGATACAACCTATGTATAATCCCGTTGCCACGTACCGAATACAGTTTCACAAAGAATTTACATTCAGTGATTTAGAAAAAATAATTCCTTATCTCGCAGACCTCGGCGCGGGCACGCTCTATGCCTCGCCGGTGTTCCAGTCGGTGCCGGGCAGCACCCACGGCTACGACGGCATCAGCCCCCACCGGATCAATCCCGAGATCGGCACCGGGGAGGAACTGACGACCCTCTGTGAGCGGCTCCGCGAACTGGGTATCGGCTGGCTCCAGGACATCGTGCCGAACCATATGGCCTTCCACCCGGATAATTCCTGGCTGATGGACGTGCTGGAAAAGGGGCCGTTGTCGCTCTACGCTTCATTTTTCGATACGGCCTGGGCCGACCCCTTCTTTCAGGACCGGCCGATGGTGCCCTTCCTCGGCGATCCGCTCGACCAGGTGATCGACGCGGGCCGGCTAACCGTCGACTACCGCAATGACCGACTGGTTTTCAATTATTTCGACTCGGTTTACCCGTTGCACCTGCGGTCGTATGAAACCGTTCTCGAACAGGCCAAAGCCCCGTTCGGTAATGTCGTCCGGCCGCTGAAGAACCAGCTCCGGCGCATCCTGCGGACCGAAGAACCCCGGTCCTACGCCCAGGCGGTCGATGCGTTCCGGCAGGAGCTGGCCCTGATCGTCGCCGACGACCGGAACGGGCTGAATCAGTGCCTGAAGGCGGTTAACAAGCCGGAAATCCTTCGCCGGATCGCCGACGACCAGGCCTACCGCCTGTGTTCCTACCGGGAAGCCGACCAGCACATCAACTACCGGCGGTTTTTCACCGTCAACGGCCTGATCGGGCTGATGATGCAGAACCCCGAGGTGTTCCGGCAGTTCCATGAACACATCATCGGCTGGGTGAAGGAGAGCCAGTTTCAGGGCCTGCGCATCGACCACGTCGACGGGCTGTACGACCCGGCCGGCTACCTCGAACAGCTGCGGGAGCAGGCCGGGGAGGAAACCACCATTCTGGTCGAAAAGATTCTCCAGCAGGACGAGGACCTGCCCGTCGGCTGGCCCGTTCAGGGGCCTACCGGCTACGAGTTTCTGGCGATGGTCAACAACCTGTTCACCCTGAAAGCCAGCGAAGCCGCTTTCACCGCCTTTTATGAAGAACTCGTCGGTGGGAAGCCGCAGGCCGTCGGGCCGCAGATTCACGAAAAAAAGGCGCACATTCTGCTTCAGCACATGGGCGGGGAGCTGGAAAACCTCTACCGGCTTTTTCTGGAACTGAATCTGGTGGAGGAGAACGCCCTCGCCCTCATCCCGGCCGACTCGCTGAAAGCCGCCATCGGTCAATTTCTCATTTTTTGCCCGGTATACCGGTATTACGGCCGCCGGATGCCGCTGGCGGAGCCGGAGGCCGAAGCCGTCCGCGCCGTGCTGGCCCGCATCCGGAAGGAAAAACCGGACCTGAGCCTGGCCGCCGGGCTGCTCGAAGAAACCCTGCTCGAAAAGCCGCTGGAGGGCAGCGAGCCGTTTAACCGCCGGGCGCTGGTCTTCTACCAGCGCTGCATGCAGTTTACGGGGCCGCTGATGGCGAAGGGCGTGGAAGACACGCTGATGTATACCTATAACCGGTTCATCGGTCACAACGAGGTGGGCGACGCGCCGGAAGCCTTCGGCCTTTCGCTGGAGGAGTTTCACCAGAAAATGAAGGTGCGGCAGGAGCGCTGGCCGCTGGCCCTCAACGCCACCTCGACCCACGACACCAAACGGGGAGAGGACGTCCGCGCCCGGCTGAACGTCCTGACCGACCTGCCCGACGCCTGGACGGCTGCCGTGAAGGAGTGGCAGAACCTGAATGCCGATCTGAAGAAGGCCGGCGCCCCCGACGCCAACGACGAATATTTCATCTACCAGACCCTCATCGGCGCCTATCCGATGCCGGGGCAGGATACCGACGACCTGGCCGGACGGCTGGAGCAGTATCTCGAAAAAGCCCTCCGCGAAGCCAAGCACCATTCCGACTGGAGCGAACCGAATCCGGAATATGAAGAGGCCGCCAAACGCTTTGCGGTGGCGCTCCTGAACCGAAAACGCCCGTTCTGGAAAAGCTTTGAGGCATTTTACCGAAAAATCGTCGATTTCGGAATCCTGAACTCGCTGGCGCAGGTGGTGCTGAAAGCCACCTGTCCGGGCGTGCCGGACATCTACCAGGGCTGCGAACTCTGGGATTTCAGCCTCGTAGACCCCGACAACCGCCGGCCCGTCGACTTTGAACTGCGCGGCCGCCGGCTGACCGAAATGGGCGAAATCGGGCCGGGCGAGACGCCGGGGGACGAGGACGAACCGGCTTCGGATGCGGCCCTGTGGAACGAACTCTGGGAAAACCGTTACGACGGCCGCATCAAACTCTGGCTGACGCACCGCCTGCTGAACGAGCGCCTGCAGCAGCCCGAACTTTTCGCCGAAGGCCATTACCTCCCGCTGGCGGTGGAAGGCCGGTATAAAGAAAACGTGTTCGCGTTTGCCCGTCGGTATAAGCAGACCTGGTATGTGGTGGCCGTGCCGCTGCATACGGCCCTGTTGCCCGACCCGCCGACCGAAGGCCGCACCGACTGGGGCGACACCCGCATCCTGCTGCCGGCCGGTGCCCCCACCCAATGGCGCCATGTCCTGCTGAAAACCGAGGGCGAAGCCGATTCGGAACTGTCGGTGAATGAACTGTTTGCCGACCTGCCGCTGGCCTTCCTGAAGTTCGGGGATCAGGTCAGTGAGCGGGGAGCCGGGGTGCTGATGCCGGTGACCTCGCTGCCCTCGCTCTTCGGCGTCGGGGATTTCGGGCCGGAAGCGCGGGCCTTCGCCGATTTTCTGAGCCGCAGCCGTCAGAAGTTCTGGCAGCTGCTGCCGGTCAACCCGACGGGACCGGGGGTGGGTTTCTCGCCCTACAGCACCTATTCGAGCATGGCGGGCAACACGCTGCTGATCAGCCCCGAAGCGCTGGCCGCCGACGGCCTGCTCGACCCAGCCGACTGGGCCGATTCCGTTCTGCCCGCCGGCGACACGATCGATTACAAGGGTGCGGAGGAAGTGAAAAAGCCGCTTTTCGTCAAAGCCTGGCGGGCCTTCCGGGAGGGCCGGGCCACCTGGCTGGAAGGGCCGTTCCGCGAGTTCTGCGATCAGGAAGCCGCCTGGCTCGACGATTTCGCCCTGTATACCGTTCTGAAACAGGTTCACCGGCAGAAGCCCTGGTATGAGTGGCCGGAGGAGATCCGGAAGCGGGAACTGACGGCGCTGTCCGATCTGAGCGAAAAACACGCCCAGGCGCTCGACGAGGTGCGGTGGTTTCAGTTCATCTTCGCCCGGCAGTGGCACGGCCTGCGCACCTACTGCAACCAGCTCGGCATTCAGCTGTTCGGCGACCTGCCGTTCTACGTCAGCTACGATTCGGTCGACGTCTGGGCCAACCCGGAGCTGTTCAGTCTCGACGAGGAAGGCCGGCTGACGGCCGTGGCCGGGGTGCCGCCCGACTATTTCAACGCCGACGGCCAGCTGTGGGGCATGCCGGTATTCCGCTGGGATCGCATGAAGGAGCAGGGCTACGACTGGTGGATTCGCCGGATCCGAAAAAACCGTGAGCTGTACGACCTCGTCCGCATCGATCACTTCCGGGCGATGGCCGACTACTGGGAGGTGCCGGCCGGGGAGAAAACGGCCATCCACGGCGAGTGGAAGCCGGGGCCGGGGCATGATTTCTTTGAAAAACTCGAACAGGAACTGGGACCGGTGCCGCTGGTGGCCGAGGACCTGGGCGACATCAGCGAGGAGGTCTATGAACTCCGCGACGCCTTCGGAATGCCGGGCATGAAGGTCATTCAGTTTGCGTTCGGCGACGTGCCGGGTTCGCCCCATTTTCCGCACAACTACGCCGAAAACTTCATCGCCTATACCGGCACGCACGACAACAACACCGTCCGGGGCTGGTTTGCCCGCGACGCCGACCCGGCCGCCCGCCGGCAGGCCGAGCGTTATGCCGGGGTGCCGCTGACGGAAGAAAACGTCCACGAAGTCTTCGGGCGGCTGGTGTATGCCTCGGTGGCGAAAACCGTCATCCTGCCGGTGCAGGACGTGCTGGGGCTGGACGAAACCGCCCGCATCAACACCCCGGCCGAAGCCGCCGGCAACTGGCTGTGGCGCCTGCGTCCCGGCCGGCTCACCGAAGCCGAGGAAACCCGCTTGCGCGAGTGGGCGGTGCTGTACAACCGGGTTTGAGAGATTACGGCAGGCCGGGCATGAAGCTGGTGGACTTCCAAAATACGCGAACTTTGCTGGTATCCACTTTTCGTCGGGCCAGTGCCAGGTCGTAATTCTCCTGGGCTTTCAGCCAGAATTCCGGGGTCGTATTGGCAAAAGCGGCCGCAAGGCGTAACGCTATTTCAAGGGTTACGCCTTGCTTTCCGTTGGTAATGGCGGAAAGCGTTTTGCGGGAGATGCCCAGCCCGTCGGCGGCCTCCTGTAGGGTTAATTTCTGGCCTGTTCTCTCCCGCAGTGCCTCTATGGTTTCCCGGATCAGTGCCCCCGGATGCGCCGGATCAAATAGTGCCATGGCTGCTAAAATAAAACAGTCAACAAAAGTCATCCTTTTCGTTGACTGTACAAATATTCAAAGGCGATAGGCGACTGCTAAACCTCTCTCACTTCATGCGGTACCAGCCGTAGCCGTAGCTGGTTAGCTGGAAGCCGTATTGGCCGTCGGGGCCGGGTTTGATCCGGCTCCGGTCGAGGAGGCTGGTCAGGGTGGGTTGGCTCTTGCCTTCCGGTTTCAGGCGGAACTGGGCGGGGGCCGACCCGAAGTTGTGCACCAGCAGCAGCGAGCGGCCCTGCCAGTCGTAGCGCATGGCGAGCAGGTGCAGTGAGCCGGTTTCCAGCATCTTCCATTCGCCCCAACCGATTTCCGGGCATTGCTGCCGCAGCCGCGACAGCTTCCGGATGTGGTTCAGCAGCGAAGCGGAGTCGGCCTGCTGCCGGGCGACGTTCACCGTCGGATAGCCAAAAGGCCCCCGGCTGATGACCGGCCGGATGAGTTTGTCCGAGGTCGAAAAACCGGCGTTCGGGCCATTGGTCCACTGCATGGGCGTCCGGATGGCAAACCGCTCGGGCAGCCGCAGGTCGTCGCCCATGCCGATCTCCTCCCCGTAGCGGATCACCGGCAGACCGGGCAGCGCAAACAGCAGACTGTAGGCCAAATCGATCAGCCGTCGGTCGCCGAGCATGGGGGCCAGCCGGCGCCGGATGCCGCGGTCGTAGAGCTGCATCGTGGTGTCGGGGCCGAAGCGCCGGTTCACGGTTTCGCGTTCCGCGTCACTGAGCCGCCCGAGGTCGATTTCGTCGTGGTTGCGCAGGAACGTCGCCCACTGGGCCGTGGCCGGGATGTTTTTCGTTTCCTCCAGGGCTTTCGCCAGGGGCGGCACCTCGCCGGTCGCCAGGGCGTAGAACAGATACTGGTTCGCAAAAAAGTTGAACAGCATCTGCATGCCCTGCCCTTCGGCCCCGAAATACGGCTGCTGCTCCTTCGGGTCGACGTTGGCTTCGCCCAGCAGGATGGCGTCGCTTTTGTGCCACTGGATGAACTGGTGCAGGTGGGTGAGCAGGTCGAACTGGTGGTCGGGGTTCTCGGTGTCGAAGCCGGGGTAGGCCACCTCGATCAGGAACGGAACGCCGTCGAGCCGGAAGCCGCTGATGCCCCGGTCGAGCCAGTGCCGGACGATTTTACGATACTCCCGCAGAACGGCCGGATTCTGGGCGTTCAGGTCGGGCTGAAATTCGTAGAAGCGGTGGTAATAATAGGCTTTGGCGGTGGAATCATACGTCCAGGTGGCTTTCTGCACGCCCGGAAACACCATGCCCTTATCCCATTTCTCCGGCCGTTTTTCCGACCAGACGTACCACGAGCGATAGGGCGAGCGGGGGTCCCGGCGGGCCTGCTGAAACCAGGGGTGCCGGTCGGAGGTGTGGTTGACGACCAGGTCCATCATGACCCGGATACCCCGCCGGCCGGCCTCCTGCATGAAATACCGGAAATCGTCCTCGGTGCCTACGTTCGGATCGACCCGGTAAAAATCCGAAGTGTCGTAGCCGTCGTCACGGTTGGGGGTAGGCTGGAACGGGGCCAGCCAGACGGCCGTTACGCCGAGGTCTTTCAGGTAGTCGAGCCGGCCGGCCAGCCCCCGAAAGTCACCGAAACCGTTGCCGTCGGTATCCCGGAACACCTTGACGTCGACACTGTAAATCAGACCGTTCTTAAACCAGAGTTCCTCGAAGAAGTCCGTCGGGACGGGAATCGGCGGGGTCTTTTCGGTGGTGGTTTCGGCGTTTTTTTTCTGACAGGCCGTCAGCAGGGCCAGGAGAAGCAGCAAAGCGGTACGTTTCATGAAGCAAGCGGGATCAGCCGGATCAGGTCTGTTTCTTTCGTAAACCCCCGGCCGGGCTTTTTTCTTAAAATTCCCGATTGTTCGGCCCTTTCCGCAGCACCCCGGGTCGTTGGATAACTTAAGCCGGATTTTACATGAATGCTTAATCAATCGAATGAAACAGGCGGTTAACGGCTGTGGATATGTGAACGTGGTATTTAGTGGTATGAAGAAAGAAGACATCAGACTGTCCGACTGGAACCGCATTCTGATCGGGGACAACCCCGCCGAATTTCTGCTCGAAGTATTTATTCGCACGCTGTTGATTTACCTCCTGCTTCTGGTCATTCTGCGGCTGCTGGGCAAGCGGATGAACGGGCAGGTGACCAACCTGGAGCTGGCCGTCATGCTGACGCTCGGGGCCATCGTCTCCCCGGCCATGCAGCTGCCTGACCGGGGTCTGCTGGCGGGAGCAACCGGTCTGGTGTGCGCCCTCGGTTTTCTGAGACTGACGAATATGGTGGGCTTCAAAAGCCGGAAGGCAGAGAAGAAGATTCAGGGTACGGGAACGATTCTGGTGCGCGACGGCCTCATTCAGCTCGAAGCCATGTCCAGCAACCTGGTGTCCCGGCAGCAGCTGTATGCCGTGCTGCGGGGAAGCAACATCTACAATCTGAGCAAGGTAAAACGCCTGTATCTGGAAGCCTACGGCATGTTCAGCATCTTTCCGGAAGAAGAAGACCGGCCGGGTCTGTCGGTGCTGCCTCCGACGGACGACGAAGTTCGCGGCATCTACCGGCCGGCCGAATCCGATCTGCTGGCCTGCTCACGCTGCGGCCAGACGGTTCCGGCCCGGCCTGCACCCGACCTTTGCCCCAACTGTGAAGCCAGCCACTGGCAGAAAGCCGTCCTCTGATTGCCATTCACCGAGACGAATCATGAAAAAGGAAGAGATTCATCTGTCCGACTGGCTTCGCATTCTGGTGGGCGAAGTGCCGGGCGTCTTTTATATCGAAATTCTGCTCCGGGTGGCCGTCGTCTACTTCATTCTGGTGGGCGCGATGCGGCTGATGGGCCGCCGGATGTCGTCGCGGCTGAGCCGGGGCGAAATGGCCGCGATGGTGTCGCTGGCGGCCGCCATCGGGGTGCCGATCCTGGACCCGCAGCGCGGTTTACTGCCGGCCGTGATCATCGGCCTCGTGGTGGTCGGCGTGCAGCGTCTGGTTTCCTGGTGGTCCTCCCGCAACGAGAAGTTCGAGGGAGTGGCGCAGGATATCGTCAGCACGCTGGTCGAGAACTCGGTGCTTCAGATCGACAACATGAGAGGCTCCGAAATGACCCGCGAGCTGCTGTTTGCCCAGCTTCGGTCGAGCAGGGTGAAGCATCTGGGTGTGGTCAAGCGGCTGTACATTGAAGCCAACGGAGCCTTTACGCTGGTCAGGTACCCTGAACCGCAGCCCGGTCTGTCGATCCTGCCGCCCTGGGATACCGACTACGTGGAGGAACAGAAGAAAGTCGAAGGGCATAACGTCTGCTACAACTGCGGTCATCCGCAGCCGACGGGCGCAAAGATGAAAGAAGCCTGCCCCAACTGCCAGAGGCAGATCTGGGTGCAGGCTATTCAGTAAGGCGTCAGGCCGGCGCGGATGCTGCGGTATATAGGGCCACGCTGCACGGCGGAAGGTTCAGCACCCGCCCGGCCTCGGTTCGTTCGGGGAGGAGGGCCGGCTTCGGGGCGCCTTCCAACTGCCACTGCCGCTCCTTCGAATCCAGTACTTTCGTCCAGATTTCCGGCCCGGCCGGAATCGTATGGGAAACCGGCTCGTCCGACAGGTTGAACAGGGCCAGCAGCCGTCGCCGGCCGTCGGTGGTCTGCCGGTGGAGCACGAAACCGGTCGGCCCCAGCACCTCGGCGCGAAGGTCTTTCTTAGCGACGCTCTGCAGGGCGGGTTCGGTCCGGCGGAGCTGGAGCAGCGTCTTGTGCCACTGTCGGATGAGGGCGTGTTTTCCTTCGGTACGTTTCTCCCACTGGAGTTTCGATCGCTCGAACGTGGCCGGGTCGAAGGCGTCGGGTGGGGGCTCGCTGAAGCCGAAGGCCGCAAACTCGGCTTTACGGCCTTCCCGCACGGCTTCGATCAGGGCTTCCTCGCTGTGGCTCACGAAATAGAAGAACGGCGATTCGTCGGCATATTCTTCACCCATGAACAGCAGCGGCACGTAGGGCGACAGCAGGGTGGCCGCAGCGGCTACCTTCAGGGTTTCGAAGTCGACCAGCATGCAGAGCCGCCCGCCGTCTACCCGGTTGCCCACCTGGTCGTGGTTCAGGTTGAACACCACGAAGCGGTCGGCGTCCATCCCGGCCGACGACCGGCCGTATTTCCGTTTCCGGAAATCGGCGTATTCCCCCGTCCCCACGAAGCCGTCGGTGTAGGCTTTGACGAGCTGTTCCATTTTTCCGAAGTCGCCGTAGCGTTCTTTCCCTTTCCGGTCTACCAGCACATACAGCGAATGGTGAAAGTCGTCGAGCCACTGGGCGTCGAAGCCGTAACCGCCGACCTCCGGGTCCCGGATCACCCGCGGGCTGTTCAGGTCGGATTCGGCGATCAGGTACAGGGGGCGGCCGAGCTGCTGCCGGGCCAGCCGGACTTTCTCGTGAATCAGTTCCCAGATCGGCACCGCTCCCATGTCGAACACCATGTGGATGGCGTCGCAGCGAAGACCGTCGATATGGTAATTTTCGAACCAGTGCAGCGGGTTTTCCGAGATCAAGTCCCGCACCCCATCCGACCATTCGCCGTCGAAATTCAGGGCGTCGCCCCAGGGCGTGCAGTATTTGGCCGTAAAATAGGGCCCGAAGCGGTCGAGGTAGTTGCCCTCGGGCCCGAAGTGGTTGTAGACCACGTCGAGGAATACCGCAATCCCGCGGGCGTGGCAGGCATCCACCAGCTTTTTCAGCCCTTCCGGGCCGCCGTAGGAATGCTGCACCGCATACGGGAAAACGCCGTCATAGCCCCAGTTGCGGTCGCCCGGGAACTGGTTGACCGGCATGATTTCCAGCGCGTTGACGCCCAGGTCGGCCAGATCGTCGAGCCGGGGAATGACCGCTTCGAACGTGCCTTCGGGCGTGAACGTGCCGACGTGCAGTTCATACAGAACCAGGTCCCGGAACCGCAGCCCGCGCCAGCGTTCGTCGGTCCAGCGGAAGGCCGCATGATCGACCACTTCCGAGGGGCCGTGGACGCCCTCCGGCTGGAAGTGAGAGGCCGGGTCCGGGTAATCTTCCCCGTCGTCGGGCCTGAAAAAATACCGGTGGCCGGGGAAGACGTCCGACACTTCCGCCCGGAAATACCCCTCCTCGTCGCGCTGCATCGGCACTTTCCGGTCATCCGGATGAACCAGATGCAGGATCATCTTCTCTTTTTCGGGCGCCCACACGGTAAACAGACAACGGCCTTCGGCCAGGTGGCCGGCCCCAATGGTTTTCATAAGTCGTTACGGTTCAGTTCAGTCGTACAATGATTGCTTCGTCGCCGGCCAGGCTGACGGCCCCGCCGACGGTCATGCCCTCGCGTTCGGGAGCGGTGGCAAGTTCGACGGTGCCCTGCATGTCGGGGTCTTTGAGGTTGAAATAAGCGGGACGGTGGCTCAGGTTCAGCACGATCAGAAACCGCTGCTGCCCCTCCGACCCGCGCAGGTAGGCCATTACCTGCTGATCCGAATAGACCGGCGCGTAGGCTCCTGTCATGAGTGCCGGTTCCTGCTGCCGGAGGGTGATCAGCCGCCGGTAGAGCGTCAGCATGGAATACGGGTCGTCGGTCTGGGCCTTGACGTTCTCCCGGGCGAAGCCGGCACCCAGCCGGAGCCAGGGCTTTCCGGTCGTGAAACCGGCGTTCGGACCTGCGTCCCACTGCATGGGCGTCCGGGCCGGGTCGCGGCTGAGGTTTTTGTCGGGCATGTTCAGTCCCTGCGGGTCCTGCACCTCCGCGAAGGGAATCGGTACGTCGCGCATCCCGATTTCGTCGCCGTAATAGACGGTCGGGGTGCCGCGCAGGGTCAGCAGCAGGAGGGCGGCCACCCGGGCCTGCTCGCAGCCGACGCGGCTCGTGATGCGGGGCTGGTCGTGGTTGCCGAGCACCCAGTTGGGCCAGCCGTGATCCGGCAGCAGCCCCTCGTACTGGTCGACGGACGCGGCAATCCGGGGCGCTTCCCAGGGCAGCTGGAGCAGCTGGAAGTTGAACGGCAGGTGCGCTCCCCTGCCGTCGACGCCGTAATAGGTCATGAGCTGCCGGATGGGCAGGTAGATTTCACCGATCATCATCCGCTCGGGGTAGCTGTCGAGCACCTCCCGCATTTTCAGGATCAGGTCGTGCACCTCCGGCTGGTCGGTCGAATAGACCGGCAGGAGCTGTTCGTAGGTGGACATATGGGGCAGATAGTCAGGGTTGGGCGGGTTGTCGCGGAGCCCGTCGTCCTTGATCATGTGCCACATCACATCGACCCGGAAACCGTCGACGCCCTTGTCGAGCCAGAACCGCATGACGTCGAGCATGGCCTTCTGCACCTCGGGATTGCGCCAGTTGAGGTCGGGCTGTTCCTTCAGAAAAGCGTGGTAATAATACTGGCCGGTGGTTTCGTCCCACTCCCAGCCGCTGCCGCCGAAGACGCTCAGCCAGTTGTTCGGGGGGCCGCCGTCCGGGCCGGCATCGTGCCAGAGGTACCAGTGGCGCTTCGAATTGTCGCGCGAGGAGCGGGATTCCAGAAACCAGGGGTGCTGGTCGGAGGTGTGGTTCGGCACGAGGTCGAGGATGAGTTTCATACCCCGGTTATGTATTTCCCGCAGCAGGGCGTCGAAGTCGTCGAGGTTCCCGAACAGGGGATGGATGCCCTGGTAATCCGAAATGTCATAGCCGAAATCGGCCATGGGGGAGGGATAAATGGGTGATAGCCAGACGGCCGTGACGCCCAGCCACTGGAGGTAATCGAGTCGCTGGAGGATGCCGGGCAGGTCACCGATGCCGTCGCCGTTGCTGTCCTGGTACGAACGCGGGTAAATCTGATAGACGACACCTTCCTGCCACCAGAGGTATTTCTTCTGCTGATCTTCCATTCCAGTTTGCAAGTTTCGTTTCCGCAAAAAAGCGGCCCCGCAGCGGGGCCGGATCATCACTTCTTTCAACAGAACCCGGAACCGGGGCCGGGGTTTCGGCCGGAAAACAAAACTTTACCGACGGGCGAACCAGCCGCTACCAGATATAGGTGCCGACGGCCCCCGGCGGGAGGCTTGCCGTGGCATGGCGGCCCCCGTGCCGGATCACGAACGTCCGGGCCGCAGCTTCATCGTTCAGGACGATCAGCACCCGGCGGTGGTCGGGCGTCCGGAAGGCTACGTTGGGCAGCTTTTCAACGACACTGGACGTGATGCGCACCGAGCCGGGCCGGACGAATTTCGAGGCAACGGCTA
The DNA here is from genome assembly GCF_003703975.1 of Larkinella soli. Taxonomy (GTDB): domain Bacteria; phylum Bacteroidota; class Bacteroidia; order Cytophagales; family Spirosomataceae; genus Larkinella; species Larkinella soli. The sequence goes on from NZ_QTJY01000009.1 coordinate 93,707, forward strand.
CGATGTAGTAGGCCGGGTTGCGCGTTACGGTGTTCCCGTCGATGGTCAGGGCGCCGAGGCAGCGGTCGCACCCGCCCTCGGTATGAGGCTGCTGGCGGGGGTCGGCGGCCAGATTCCACTGCAATACCGTCCGCGCCCAGTTGCGCATGGCACCGACGATCAGCGTCCGGACGTGCCAGCCCAGGTCACCCCGCAGGTCGCCGGGCGCACCGATCCACTGTTCGGTGAAATACAGATTCTTGTCCGGGTAGGCATCGTGAACCTTCGACAGGGCCTCGATGGGACCGGCATACAGGTGAAACGCCGATCCGTCGACGTACTTCCGGGCCTCGGGGTCATTCAGGATGGTGATCGGATAATCAGGGCGGTCGGCGTTGTGGTCGTAGAGCAGGATTTTGGTGTCGATGCCGGCCTGCCGGAATGCCGGGCCGAGGTGGTTTTTGATGAATGTCGCCTGTTCTTCGGGCAGCATCAGCAGGCTGGGGTTGTTGCCGGGGTGCAGCGGCTCATTCTGAATGGTAATGGCATCGATCCGGATGCCCTCAGCCTTCATGCCCTGCACATATTTGACGAAATACCGGGCATAGGCGTCGTAGAACTCCGGTTTCAGGCTGCCCCCTTTCGAGTTGCCGTTGGTTTTCATCCAGGTCGGCGGTGACCAGGGCGAGCCGAGCAGTTTGAGGGCGGGGCTGATCGCCAGAATCTCCTTCAGCACCGGGATGAGGTGCTGCCGGTCGGGATCGAGGCTGAAGCGCATGAGCTGCGGGTCGGTCTGGCCCGGCGGCAGGTCGTCGTAGGAGAAAACCCGGTCGTCGAGGTCGGAGGCTCCGATGCTCAGCCGCAGGTAGCTGACGCCGATGCTGCGGCCGTCCGTCGCGAACAGTTCCCGCAGCAGAGCCGCCCGGGGGCCGGCTTCCATCCGGTGGATGAGCATCGCGCTCCCGCCCGTCAGGGTATATCCGAAGCCGTCGATGGCTTGAAAAGCCGTCTCCCCAATCTCGATCACCGGCCCGTTTTCCGCCCCGTTTCCAAACCGCAGGGGTTCCGGCTGTTGCACGAACAGGGCCGTCCGGTCCGGGTTGGTCAGCCACCACTCGATGCGGCCGTCCGTCCGGGCCGGGGCGGTTTGGCGCTGGCAGGAGACCATAATGATGCTCAGGACGAGCAGAAAGGCGGTTTTCGTCATGGTGTCGGTCGGGGTAACGGTCCGGCATTTTGCAAAGATGACGGCTTTTTCGCAATAATAATGCCCTTTACCCCCCGGCCCCCTTTAGGGGGCCGGGGGTGGTTTAAAACCCCGGGTTCTGCGTCACCAGCGGGTTCGTGTTGATCTCCGTCTGCGGCAGCGGGAACAACAGGTAGTTGGCGTCGCGGTTGCCGCGCATCTGGAGGATGATGTCCAGTGCCGTGACCGGGTGTGCCGCCGTGGGGTCGGCCTGTATCTGGCGGGCGTAGCGCAGCAGATCGAACCAACGCTCTCCCTCGAAGGCCAGCTCCAGGCGTCGCTGGCGGTCCACCTCGTTGCGGAAGGCCTGCCTGCCTGCCAGTTCCCCGAGCGTCAGCGCCGGCAGCCCGGCCCGGGTCCGGACGGCGTTCAGCTGCGTGAGGGCGGCCGCGTTGGGGCCGTTCTGTTCGTTGGATGCTTCAGCCGCCATCAGCAATACGTCGGCATACCGCAGCACGTAATAGTTGTCGGGGCTGTTGAAGCCGTTCGGGTTGCTGCGCCACTTATAGACGAACGGCCCGTTGTCGTTGGGGTTCTCGGAACTCGACCAGACGAAACTGGCGTAATTACGCCCCGCCGGTGTTACTTCCCCGGTAAACCGCCAGCGCCGGTCGCGCGTGGTGTCGGCCGTCTGGATGAGCTGCGCCGTCGGGATGTTGAACTTCGGAAACGAGTAGGTGGCCGGCGGGGAGGGCAGCACCAGGTCAGGCAGGATGAACCCGCCGTCGGCGTTCCCGGCAAACTGCACCTCGAAAATCGACTCGATCTTGTTCTCGGGCGGAAAGAGCTCGTTGAAGTTCGGCATCAGCTGATACCGCCCGCTGGTGATCACCTTGTTGGCCGCCGCCACGGCCTGCGCCCACTGCCGCTGGGTCAGAAACACCCGCGCCTGCAGGGCGTTGACCGCCGTTTTGACGACCCGTGTCCGGTCGGCGGCCTGCGAGCCGAAGCCGGCGGAGGTCCACTGTTCGGCCCGGGCGAGGTCGGCCGTGATCTGAGCATACACCTCCTCGGGCGTCGCGCGTGCCAGGGACACCACGCTGTTCTCGCCCGACTCGGTGGGCTGGAGCCGCAGCGGCACCCCGCCGTACAGCCGGACGAGGTTGAAATAGTGCAGGCCCCGCAGGAACGAGGCTTCCCCCAGAATCTGGTTCCGCCGGACGGTATCCATCTGGATGGCCGGCACGTAATTCAGGACGGCGTTGGCCCGGTTGATGCCGATATAGGCCGCCTGAAAGATGTTGTTGACCTGGCTGGTCTGCGGGGTCCAGATGATCCGCTCCATGGCGTTGACGTCGCCGTTGGTGCTGGTGACGTTGTCGGACGGCATCTCGCCGGCCACGTTGAGGTCCTGTCCGTAGGCGCCCCCCTGCTGAAGGGCGTCGTAGGCAGCTGTCAGGGCCGATTCCGCGTCGTCGGCGTTCCGAAAAAAGTTCTCGGGCGTGATGCTCGGCAGCGGGTTCTTTTCCAGGCTCCGGCAGGATTCGATCAGCGCGATGGCGGTGAGGGCGAAGAATATTCTTTTCATGTTTTTTCGATTAAAAATTAAGCGTCACCCCCAGTGTATACGTCCGCGCCTGCGGATAAACCCCGTAATCGCGGCCAAAGCCGACGGACGAGAACGGATCGGCGCTCACCTCGGGGTCGTAGCCCGAATAGTTGGTGAACGTGAGCAGGTTCTGGCCGGTCAGATACACCCGCACGTTGCTGATGCGGGCCGCCTTGAGGGCGTTGGCCGGCAGGTTGTAGGCGACGGTCAGGTTTTTCAGCCGGGTGTAGGTGCCGCTCTCCACGAAGCGGGTCGAAAACCGGTTGTTCTGGTTAGGGTCATAGCGCACGGCCCGCGGAATGTCGGTAGCCGTGTTGCCCGGCCGCCAGCGGTTCAGCACCTGCGTCGTCTGGTTGAAGGGATCGCTCATGCCTTCGATGCTCATCCGGTTCTGGTTGAAGATATCGTTGCCGTAGCTGCCCTGAAAAAGGACGCTCAGCTCGAACCCCCGGTAGGTCAGCGTGTTGGTCAGGCCGGCGAAGAACTTCGGGTTCGGGTTGCCGATCACCGTCCGGTCGCCGGCGTCGATGGTGCCGTCGCCGTTCAGGTCCGAAAACCGGATGTCGCCGGGCTGCGGGTTGTTGGGCTGGGTGGCGGCCCCGCGGATTTCGTCGGCCGACTGGAAGAGGCCCTGCACCACATAGCCGTAGAAAGCCCCGAGCGGCTGCCCCTTGCGTGTGATCGTAAAGTCGCCGATAATCTGGCGCTCCACCTCCTGCCCCTGCTCATTGCGGAGGGTACCGATGTCGAGGACCTCGTTGCGGTTGAGGCTGAAGTTCAAATTCGTCGTCCAGTTGAAACCGCCCGGGTCCTCGCTCTGGATATTCGTGCTGTTGACGCCCAGTTCGATGCCCCGGTTCTGAACGGCGCCGATGTTCTGGATGATCTGCGGGTTCTGGGCGCCCGCGTTGAACGGCAGCGGCACGTTCGTCAGCAGGTCGGTGGTGCGTTTCAGGTAGGCGTCGAAGGTGACCGACAGCCGGTTATCGAACAGGCCCGCATCCAGCCCGACGTTCAGTTGTTTCGTGGTTTCCCACTTCAGCCGGTTGTTGCCGATCTGCTGCGGGGCAATCCCGCCCTGAATACCCCCCGAACCGGCGTAGTTGGCACCCGACGCGTAGGCGCTGAAACGCTGGTAGGCGCCGATCTCCTGGTTGCCGTTGGCCCCGTAGCTGATGCGCAGTTTCAGGTCGTTGAGGGCCTTGAGCTTCGGGAAAAAGGTCTCCCGCGAAATCCGCCACCCGAAGGAAGCCGCCGGGAAATAGCCGAAGCGGTTGCCCGGCGCAAACCGGCTCGACCCGTCGGCCCGGAGGCTGAGCGTCGCCAGATATTTTTCCTGGTAATTATAGATTGCCCGGGCAAAGAAGCTCAGCAGCCCCCACTGGTCCTGGTAGCTGGAGGGCGCCGAAAACTGCGTTCCGGCCGACAGATACGGTACCGCGTTGGACGGGAAGCCCGACACCGACGCGCTGGACGTGAACCGGTCCGACTCCTGCACCGACTGCCCTGCGAGCAGCGTCAGGTTGTGATCCCGGCCCAGTTCGGGATAAAACGTCAGCGTGTTCTCCCAGAGCCAGATCACCTGCTGGTTGGTGGCCGTGCGGGCGCTGCCGCGCGTGGCCGGGCCGGCGTTCTGCGTCCCCGGGTAATCGCGGGTGATGAACTGGTTTTCGAGCTGCGTCCGGAAATCGAGGCCCAGCGAACTGCGCAGGACAAGGTTTTTCAGGATATCCAGTTCGGCGTAGACGTTGCCGATGGCCTGGTAGATGAGCGCCCGGTTGTTGGTTTCGAGCAGGTTCCCGACGGGGTTGTCGAGTTGCTGGAAGGGGTTGGTGCCGTAGCTGCCGTTGGGGTTCCGGACCGGGATGGTGGGAATCTGGGCCAGTGCTCCCAGCACCGTGCCGGAATTCTGAAGGCCCAGCTCGCTCCGGACGCTGGTGTTGTTGTTGGTGCGGCTCAGGTTGAGGCTCGTTCCCATCCGGAAGCGGTCGGTCATCTGCTGGTCGAGGTTCAGTTTAAAATTATAGCGGTCGAAGCCCGAGTTCAGCAGAATCCCGCCCTGCCTGAAAAACCCGCCGGAGAGGTAGTATTTGGTCCGGTCGGTGCCTCCGCTCAGGCTGAGCTGGTAATTCTGGATGGGGCCGTTGCGGTAGACGGCGTCCTGCCAGTCCGTATTGTACGGGATGGAGTCGAGGTTGGTAAAGGGAGTCCGGTTGCCGGCAGCCGTCTCGGCCTCGTTGAAATAGTCGGCGAACTGCCGCGCATCGAGCATAGGGATTTTTTTTCGCAGCTGCTGGATGCCGTAGTAGACGTTCAGGCTGATCTGCGGTTTGCCGGTGCGGCCCCGCTTGGTCGTAATCACGACGACCCCGTTGGAGGCCCGCAGCCCGTAGATGGCCGCGGCAGCCGCGTCTTTCAGCACGTCGATACTCTCGATGTCGTTCGGATTCAGCGTATTGAGGGGGTTGGGCCGCTGATTGCCGATGCCGAGTTCCTGCTCGTAGGTAGGCAGAATCTGCACCCCGTCGACGACGTAGAGGGGTGAGTTGGTCAGGCTGATCGAGTTGTTGCCCCGGATGCGGATGTTGATCCCCGCGCCGGGCGCGCCGGACGGGGCCGTCACCTGAATCCCGGCGGCCTGTCCCTGCAGCGCCTGGTCGAACCCGGCCACGGGCTGGCGTTCGATGGCTTTGCTGCCCACCGAGGTCACGGCGGTGGTCAACTCCTGCCGGCGCTGGGTGCCGTAGCCGACCACGACCACTTCCGACAGGGCCTGCACGTCGGTGGCCAGGGTGACGTTGAGCGTCGTTCGTCCGTTCAGGGGAATTTCCTGCGTGACGAAACCGATGGAACTGAAAACAAGAGTCGTGTTGGGGTCGGGGGCCCGAAGGGAGTAGTTGCCGTTGACGTCCGTCGAAATACCGGTAGTGGTACCCCGGATGACCACGTTCACCCCGGGGAGCGTCTCCCCGGCCTCACTGGTTACCCTCCCGGTGATAGTCTGGGCCACCGCCGACCCGGCCGCCATAAACAGCAGCAGGGCGGAGAACAGACGAATGTGCACGAACCTGCGGACAAGCCCCTGCCGGAGTAATTGGTTTTCCATAACGTAAAAAATAGTTTACTGATTAGGGTTAACCGATTGTTCGGGAAAGGCGGCACTATTTCTTCAAAAAGAGAGGGTCCGGCCCCCGGCCGCAATCGGTGATTTTTTTTGGAAAAAACTTCCAACATCCTCAATTCTCGGCAGGTTATAAGGACAATATTGGGAATACGACATTGAATTGAGGAGGATGAAAACGTGGAGCATCGTAATCCTGATGGTCGGGATTACTGCGGGGGTCGGCCAGGCCGGAGCCCCGCCTTATCTGAAGTGGAATTCCGGTTTGATCAGCCTGACCGACGGACGGCAGCTTGAGGGGGAAGTCAATTACAACTGGAAGGCGGAAGTGGTGCTGTATCATTGCCCCGACGGCCGGGTACAGAGTTTTACGGCGGATCAGGTCAGTCAGTTCCGTTTCTTCGACGAAAACCGGGGCGGCCACCGCCGGTTTCTGGCCCTCAGCGGGCCGGGCGTCGCCGGAACCGGCCGCAAGCTGTTTATGGAAGAGGTCGTTTCGGGGGCCATGCCCGTCTACCGGCGTCTGCGCCACCAGTGGTACCTCTTCAAACTGAACACCCTGAATCAGTACGGCGACGATACCAGCCTTTCCAGGAACACCGACAATTTTCGATACTACGTGATGCTGAACAATACGTTTACCGATCTGAATGATTTCGAACGGGCCATCTGGCCCTGGATGGTAAAGGAATTCAAAACCGACCTCAAACGATATCGGGCCACTACCGAGTCACGGATGTCCGGGACGTTTGCGCGGCTCCAGGTCATCATGCGCTACAATTTTCTGGAACAACGCGGGGACCGGACGGCTTTTCTGGGGCCGCAGGCTCATTAATCCGGGCGGCTCCCGGCCGAAAACCGGGAGCCGCCGTTGTACAGGATTGATCGTTTAAACCGTTACCGAGATGAAAAAGCCGTTGAGCACCGAGGAATTGCGCAGGGACATCGACCAGGGTCGGCAGAAAAGCCATGCCGACGATACCGACCCGGATGAAAAACGAAACGTTCCGGAAGATGGCCCGAGCGGAGAAAATACGGAGAATGGGGGCGAGCGGGGCGGTGGCCTCTGGACCAGCGGAGGCTTCGTCACCAGCGGAGAGAGCTACCACGGCTACGACGGCGAATCCGATGGGGAGAAGCAGGAGGACAAGGACTGAGCCTCCGCCGTTTCCCGGAAATACACCCGGGTGTTGTCCAGACTGACCGAGGGTTTGATCATCTTCGGATGGAACGGCACCAGGGCCTTACCCCACCGGACCTTCTCCGGAAAATCCGGGTTGGCGATGGCCGCCCGTCCGATCGACAGCAGATCGGCCTGGCCGGTGGTCAGGAGGGTTTCGGCCAGCGACAGATCGTGGAGGCCGCCGTTGGCGATCACCGGAACGTTCAGCATCTGCCGGGCAATCCCGGTCGACGACCGGCCGTCGGCGTAAAGTGATTCCCGTTTCCAGCTCCCGCCCTCCGCTGCCAGGTGGAGGTAATCGGGAGCTGCTTTTTTTACCTCCCGAAAGACCGCTTCGGCCATCGCCGGCCCTTCTTCCCAGCGGTAGCTCAGATGGTTGACCTTGCTTTCCGACAGCCGCAGGCCCACGATGAAACCGGCCGGAACGGCCTGCCGGACGGCCGTCAGCACCTCCGCCGTGAACCGGAACCGATTTTCGACCGAACCGCCGTACCGGTCGGTGCGGTGGTTGGTATAGGCCGTCAGAAACTGGTCGGGCAGGTAGCCGTTGGCGCCGTGGATTTCCACCCCGTCGAAACCGGCGGCTACCGCGTTGCGGGCGGCCTGCACGTAGCAGTCGACGGCGGTTTGGATGTCGTCGGGCGTCATGGCGGCCGGCATCCGGAAGGCGTCGTAGCCGCCCGAGGAGGCCGAGGGCTTTCCGAGGGGTTGCAGGGTTGAAGGGGCCAGCGTGTGTTCCAGCACCTGCGACAGGGCTCCCGCGTGCATCAGCTGGGCCAGAAAAACCGTGCCGTGCCGGCGCACCCGCCCGGTGATCTTCCGCCAGCCCTCCACCTGCTGCGGGGTGACGAGGCCGGGCTGGTTCGGGTTGGCGACGGACGCGACGAGGTCGGTATAGAGGCCCTCGCTGATGACGGCGGCAAAACCGCCTTCGGCAAAGGCTTCATAATAGGCGCCCATGGCGTCGGTGGGCACCCCGTCGGCGGTTGCGCTGACGCGGGTCATGGGGGCGACGACGAATCGGTTGTTCAGACGGCGGCCGCCGACGGTGACCGTGTCGAAGAAGGAAGGAAGTGTGCGGCTCATAAACCGGGTCGTTTGTTCACTGCAAAACTCCGGTTCGGGGACCGCATTTCGCTGAACCCAGGTTAAGAAATCCGCTAAAACCAGGTTTAGAAACCGGCCTGTTCTCTCCGCAGGCGGCTCAGGAAAACCGGCGTGATGCCGAGGAAAGCCGCAATGTCTTTCAGCGGAATCCGCTGCGCGATCTGGGGGTAGGTCGTCAGAAACCGCTCATACCGCTCGCGGGCGGGCAGGCTCAGGTCGGCGATGACGCGCCGGGAGGTGGCGATGAGAGCGTTTTCGTTCAGCATCCGGAAGAAGGTCTCCATTTTCGGAACTTCCCGGTAGAGCTGCTCCAGACCCGGCTGGTCGATTACCAGCAGCGTGACGGGTTCGAGGGCTTCTATGCTGATGGTGGAGGGCGTGTGGTGCAGAAAACTGTCGAGGTCGCCGGCCCACCAGTCCTCTACGGAAAACCGCAGGATGTGGTCGTCGCCCCGCTCGTCGGTATGGTAGGATTTCAGACAACCGCCGACCACGAAACTCTCGTAACGGCACACTTCGCCCTGCTGAAGCAGAAACTGCCGGCGCTTCAGTTTCCGGACATGAAAAAACGGCATGGTGGCGGCAAACTCCTCGTCCGTCAGCGGTATTTTTCGTTCGATATGGCTTCTCAGCGCGTCTTGCATACCTCTCTGGTGCTCTCTCCCGGAAAGGAAGTGAAACGGATCTTATTATACCAAGTATTTCCAGTACAAAATTTCCTTTTTAAATTGCTGTGGCTCCCGACGAATCCTGCCCGACAGCCGCCCCATATCCTAAAAACCTGTGGTTATGAAATTGTTTTCTGCCGGAAAAAGCGGCTTTCTCAGTTTGCTCGTCCTTCTCGGACTGGTGCTGATGACCGACACCGCTTTTCAGACCGGAGCTTCCAACCCGTTGAAAATCAATTCCGGTTCCCGAATCGTTCTGTTGGGAAACAATCTGGGTTCCCGCATGATGAACTACGATCATTTCGAAACCGAGATGCATCTGCGGTATCCGGATGCCCGCCTGTTCATCCGTAATATGTGCGACGGGGGCGACACGCCGGGCTTCCGGCCCCACGCCAGCCGGTTCAACCCCTGGGCGTTTCCCGGCGCGGAGAAATTCCAGACCGAACTGGCGACGCCCTCCGAGAGCGAAGGCCACTTCGAGTCGCCCGACCAGTGGCTGACCCGCCTGAAAACCGACATCATCATCGCCTTCTTCGGCTATAACGAATCCTTCCAGGGCAAAGCCGGGCTGGAAAACTACAAGGCCGAACTGGATGCCTTTATCAAACATACGCTGAATCAGAAATACAACGGCAGCGCGGCCCCGCAGCTCGCCATCGTGTCGCCCATCGCCTTCGAGGACCTCACCGACCGGTATGACCTGCCCAACGGAAAAGCCGAGAACGAAAACCTGGCGATGTATGCCAAAGCCATGAAGGAGGTCGCCGAGCGCAACAAGGTGCTGTTCGTCGACGCCTTCACACCCTCGAAGCAGTGGTACGACGCCACCCCCGAGCCGCTGACCATCGACGGCTTCCAGCTTACCGAAGGCGGTTACCGCAAGTTTGGTCCGCTGCTCGCCGATCAGGTATTCGGCAAGGCACCGGCCAAAGCCGAAGCGAACCGGAAGCAGGTGTACGCAGCGGTGCTGGAAAAGGACTGGATGTGGCACAACGACTTCAAGATTCCGAACGGCGTCCACGTCTACGGCCGTCGCTATAACCCCTTCGGCCCGGACAACTACCCCGCCGAGATCGAGAAAATCCGTCAGATGACGGCCAACCGCGACACCGCCGTCTGGCTGGCGGTGCAGGGCAAAACGATGGACCTCGCGGCCGCCGACGCCCGCACCCGCGCCCTGCCCACCGTCAAAACCAACTACAACCCCGAGAAGAACGGCAGCCTGAACTACCTCTACGGCCGGGAGGCCCTTGCCAAACTGAAGGTGCCGGAAGGGTATAAGATCGAGCTGTTTGCCTCCGAGCAGGAGTTTCCGGACCTGGCCAAACCCATGCAGATGTCGTTCGATAACAAGGGGCGGCTCTGGGTGGCCTGTATGCCGAGCTATCCGCACTATAAGCCCGGCGACCCGAAACCGAACGACAAGATTCTCATTCTGGAAGATACCGACAATGACGGCAAGGCCGACAAACAGACGGTTTTCGCGGACCAGCTGCACCTGCCGCTGGGCTTCGAGATCGCGCCCGAGGGCGTTTATGTCTCGCAGGGAACCAACCTGAAAATCTTCGTCGATACGAACGGCGACGACCGGGCCGACCGCAGCGAAATCCTGCTGAGCGGCTACGACGACCACGATACGCACCACAACAGTCATGCCTTCACGGCCGACCCCTCAGGGGCCATCTACTCGGGCGAGGGCGTGTTCCTGCACACCAACGTCGAGACGCCCTACGGACCCGTCCGGGCGTCCAACGGCGGTTTTTACCGCTACAGCCCGCAGCTGCACAAGCTGGAGCGCACTGCCCAGCTTGCCATTCCGAACCCCTGGGGCATCGCCTTCGACGACTGGGGCCAGCCCTTCTTCGCCGAGACCTCCAGCCCGGATTTTCGCTGGATGATGCCCGGCTCGGTGCTGCCTCGTTACGGCGAGTCGACGCATAAGTCGAAGCAGCTGATCGAGGAGGCCCACCGGGTGCGGCCGACCTCGGGCGTCGAGTTCGTATCGAGCCGCCACTTCCCCGATGAGGTGCAGGGCGATTTTCTGATCAACAACACCATCGGCTTCCTCGGAACGAAGATGCACACACTGAAGGACGACGGCACCGGTTACAAAAGCAACCACCGCATGGACCTGATCGTGAGCGAAGACCGAAACTTCCGGCCGGTGGACATGGAGTTTGCGCCGGACGGCTCGCTGTACGTCATCGACTGGCACAACATCCTGATCGGACACATGCAGCATAACGCCCGCGACCCCCTGCGCGACCACTCCCACGGCCGCGTCTACCGGATCACCTATCCGTCGCGGCCGCTGGTGAAACCCGCCAAAGTGGCCGGCGCTTCGGTGGACGAATTGCTCGACAACCTGAAGCTGCCCGAATACCGCACCCGCTACCGCACCCGCCGGGAGCTGCGTGGCCGGAAGGCGGGCGAGGTGCTGCCGAAAGTGAGCGCCTGGGTGGCGAAGCTCGATAAGAACGACCCGCGTTACGAACACCACCTGCTCGAAGCCCTCTGGGTCACCTGGGGTTTGAACAAGGTCGATCAGAAACTGCTGAAGCAGGTGCTGAAGGCGAAGGATTATCACGCCCGGGCCGCGGCCGTGATGGTGACGCGCTACACCGGCCACCAGGTACCCGACCAGGCCGATCTGCTGATGCAGGCCGTGCGCGACGACAACAGCCGGGTGCGGCTGACGGCTATTGTGGCGGCTTCGTGGCTCGGGAAGGAGAAAGGCATGCCCATCCTGACGGCCGCCCTCGATAAACCGCTCGACGACTGGATGAAGCCCGCCCACGAAGCCGCCGTCGCCCACCTGAACGATCAGCCTGTGAAGAAGGCGAAGGAGGTGGCCCAGACCTCCAACCTGCGCGGGGCGGAACTGGAACTGCATACGCTCGGTAAGGAAATCTTCGCGCGGGAGGGCTACTGCATCACCTGCCACCAGCCGGACGGCAAGGGGCTTCCGGCTTCCGGATTTCCTCCGCTTTCGGGCGTCAAGTGGGTGCAGGGCAATGAGGAGCGGCTCATCAAGATCGTGCTGAAGGGGCTGCTCGGACCCATCGAGGTGAACGGGGTAAAATACCCCGGCCAAGTGCCGATGACCCCCTACGGCGGGCTGCTCAACGATAAGGAAGTGGCTGCCGTGCTGACCTACATCCGCAATGCCTTCGGCAATCAGGCCCCGGCCGTGACGCCTGAGCAGGTGAAGAAAGTCCGGGCCTCGATCGAAAGCAAAAAAGACTTCTATTCGCCTGAACAGTTGCTGAAAGAGCATCCGATGGAAAAATAAAGCCTACCTTCGATCGGCCTTCCGGTGCCGTAAAAAGCACCGGAAGGCCGTATCTCATGGTTTTTATCGTATGCTCACGCTCAACTCCCGTCTGCTCACCCTCCTTTTCCTGACTCTGGGGCTGTCGGTTCAGGCCCAGAAAAAGCCGGCCGACGCCAACTTCGTTCTGATTCCTCCGGGTACTTCCGAAGCCGACATTGTCCGAAATGCCGCCACCCTCCGGCCCTCCGCCCGCCAACTGCGCTGGCAGCAGCTGGAGGTAACCGGCTTTTTTCATTTCGGCGTCAACACCTTCACCGACCGCGAGTGGGGCGACGGCACCGAAGACCCGAAGATTTTCAACCCGACGCAGCTCGATGCGCGGCAGTGGGTCCGGGCGGCTAAGGAAGGCGGCATCCGGCAGGTGATCCTGACGGCCAAACACCACGACGGTTTCTGCCTCTGGCCCAGTAAATACACCGGGCATTCCGTTAAAAACAGCCCCTGGAAGGGCGGAAAGGGCGATGTCGTCCGGGAGGTGGCCGACGCCTGCCGCGAGCAGGGCATCGGTTTCGGGGTCTACCTCTCGCCATGGGACCGCAACTCGAAACTCTACGGCACCGATGCCTACAACGACTATTTCGTCAACCAGCTGACCGAACTGCTCACTCAATACGGAAAGGTGGACGAGGTCTGGTTCGACGGGGCCAACGGCGAGGGGCCGAACGGCAAAAAGCAGGTCTACGACTTCGACCGCTGGTATGAGCTGATCCGGAAGCTTCAGCCGGAAGCCACCATTGCCGTGATGGGGCCGGATGTGCGCTGGGTCGGGACGGAAAGCGGCTACGGGCGCGAAACCGAATGGAGCGTGGTGCCGGCCAACCACATGCAGCCGGAAGGCATCGCTGAACGTTCCCAGAAAGATCTGGCCTTCAAACCGCAGGGCGACATGATGGGCGACGACCTCGGCAGCCGGGAGAAGATCCGCACCGCCAAAGCCCTGGTCTGGTATCCCGCCGAAACCGATGTTTCCATCCGTCCGGGCTGGTTCTACCATTCGAAGGAAGATAACCAGGTCAAAACGCCCGAAAAACTGCTCGACATCTACTTCAGCTCGGTCGGTCGCAACGGGGTGCTGCTGCTGAACGTTCCGCCCGACCGGCGGGGGCTGATCCACGAAGCCGACGTGGCCGCCCTGAAAGGCTGGAAGCGCCTGATCGACGACACCTTCCGGACCAATCTCGCCAAAGGAGCCTCGGTTCGCCATGACAGCGGCCGGGGGGCTGCCGGTCTGCCCGACGGCGGTCCTTCCCACTGGACCACCAACGGCACCGAAACGACCGGCACCATTGAATTGGCCCTCAAAGGTTCGCAGACTTTCGATGTGCTGGCTTTGCAGGAAGACATCGCGTCCGGGCAGCGGGTGGAGAAGTTCGTATTGGAATATTGGGCAAACGACGCCTGGAAGAAAGCCGCCGAAGGCACGACCATTGGTTACAAGCGGCTGCTGCGCTTCAACCCGGTCACCACCGACCGCATCCGGCTCCGCATCGAGTCGGCCCGGCTGAACCCGGTGTTGACGGCACTGGGGATTTATCGGCTGGCGAAATAAAAGACCACCCCCCGGCCCCCTCCTGTTCCAGGAGGGGGTGGCTTCGCAGGCATAAAAAGAGGCAGCGCCCTCTCCCCCTCCTTGGTAAGGAGGGGGCCGGGGGGTAGTCGGCGCCCCTTGTAGCTCGGTATGATAAGTTAACCTGAAGCGCTTTTGTCATCCCGACGCAGGAGGGATCTCCGGGCTCGGGCGGCTTTTACCCCATAACCGCACCGGCGGACCCTGAAGGGGGCTTAGCGCTGCTTGATTAACACGGCGGGGCGACGGTCGACACCGCGCTCATCCGCGTGGGCAAGGGCTAACCGAAGTCCTACCGGCTGAACTGGGCCTACGAAGCGGAGGTCACCGTGGAGATCGAGCCGGAACGTTATGCCTGGCTGGTCGTTTCGGGGCCGAACGGATAGCCGCTACCGATGATGATGCTGCAGGGTGGAGTAGGCAACGCCGAAATGAGTGGGCAGCCCGATGGCCGGGCAACTGCTCAGGACGGCGATCCGGATGAGGGCCATGTGGTGAATGGCGTGTTCGATGTTGTGGTGCAGCTCGCGGGCGAACGAGGAAGGAATCCGGACCGTCTCCGCCCCGCTGACCGACAGGTCGGCTTCCAGTTGCAGCGGCTGGTTCAGGTCCAGGCGCTGAACGGCCCGGTCGATGGCCCCGATGCGACGCAGGACTTCGTCGGGATCGACTTCCAGCCGAAGGTCGCGCACCCGGCGGTCGTAGTTCAGGCAGCCCGTCTGCGTACTTCCCAACAATAATTCATAAAATTCAAGAATGTGACGAACGTGCTTGCCGATGGTGTTTCCGGACAGAACCGCCAGCGGGCGGGCATATTCCGCGCCGGTCAACTGACCGACAACGGCGGCCAGCTGCGTGAGAATATCGGAACTGGCAAATTTCAGGGATTGGGCGGAACAGGACATAAACGCTACAACCATTGCTCAGGAAGAGAACGTAATTTATCGAATTTGCCATACATTTCCATGGGCCGGACCGGTCATTTCATACTTAAAAAGTGAGCGTTCCGGAAGGTTTTTCTTTTTACTCCTCTCAATAAATAATAGTACTTTTTTCGTAATTCTTAAAATTTTGTTTTATACGTTTCCCAAAGTAAAAAATAAAATAAGTTATTTGGAGAAAAACACCGCCGGCCATATTCCGGACCTGTTGACCCAAACTTCATCCTGTTTATGACATCTAAATTTTACCGTTTGCTGACCGCCCTGCTGGTGCTGGGCATCGCCGTGGCCCGCGCCCAGACGCTGCCTTCCCCGAAGGAGCATTTCGGCTTCAACATCGGCGACGACTACCAGCTGGCCACTTACACCCAGACCGAAGCGTACTTTAAAAAACTGGCGGCTTCCGACCGCGTGAAGCTTGTCGACATCGGCCTGACCGAAGAGGGACGGCATCAGTACATGCTCATCGTGTCGTCGCCGGAGAACCTGAAAAAGCTGGACCGTTACAAGGAGATTTCGCAGCGGCTGGCCCGGGCCGAAGACCTGACCGACGAGCAGGCCCGGGCGCTGGCGGCCGAGGGCAAAGCCGTGGTCTGGATCGACGGCGGGCTGCACTCGACCGAAACCGTCGGCACCATGCAGCTCATCGAAACCGCCTGGCAGCTCACCAGCCGCAAGGACCCCGAGACGATGCGCATCCTCGACCAGGTGGTCGTGCTGCTGACCCACGCCAACCCCGACGGGCAGGAACTGGTTGCCAACTGGTACATGCGCGAAACCAAACCCGAGAAACGCTCGCAGGAGAACCTGCCGCGGCTGTATCAGAAATACGTCGGCCATGACAACAACCGGGATTTCTTCATCATGAACATGAAGGAGTCGCAGAACATCGGCCGGCAGCTGTTCATCGAATGGATTCCGCAGATCATGTATAACCACCACCAGCGCGGCCCGGCCGGGTCGGTGCTGGCCGGACCGCCCTACCGCGACCCGTTCAACTACGTCTTCGACCCGCTGATGGTGACGGGCATCGACGCTCTCGGGGCCGCCATGGTCAACCGCCTGAACGCCGAGAACAAACCCGGTTTCACGCGGCTTAACGGCTCCAGCTTCTCCACCTGGTACAACGGCGGTCTGCGCACGACGACCCACTTTCACAACATGATCGGCCTGCTGACGGAGATCATCGGCAACCCGACGCCCGAAACCGTGCCGCTGGTGCCGCAGCGCCTGATTCCCAACGGCGCGACGCCCTTCCCGGTGACGCCCCAGAAGTGGCACTTCAAGCAGTCCATCGATTATTCGCTTTCGCTCAACTACGCCACGCTCGACTATGCCGCGCGGCACCGCGACCAACTGCTGTTCAACATCTACCGCATGGGCAAAAACTCCATCGAACGCGGCAGCGCCGACTACTGGACGCTCTCGCCGAAGCGCGTCGATGCGATCAATCAGGCGTATCAGGCCGACCTGAGAAAGAACAGTCCGTCCGGAAACGCCGGCGGCACGGCCGCTGCCGATCCCCTGGGCTGGTCGTCGCGCGGGAACGGGATTCCGGCCAAATATTACGATTCGGTGCTGCGGGCGCCGGCCCTCCGCGACCCGCGCGGGTTCATCATCCCGTCCGACCAGCCGGACTTCCCGACGGCCGTCAAATTCCTCAACGCGCTGATCAAAACCGGGATTCAGGTTCAGGAAGCCACGGCGGAGTTCACGGTGGGCGGAAAGAACTACCCGGCCGGGTCGTACGTCGTGAAAACCAATCAGGCCTTCCGCCCGCACGTGCTGGATATGTTCGAGCCGCAGGACCACCCCAACGACTTCCAGTATCCGGGCGGCCCGCCGATCCGGCCCTACGATGCCGCCGGCTGGACGCTGGCCTACCAGATGGGCGTGCAGTTCGACCGCGTTCTCGACGCCTTCGACGGCCCGTTCAAAAAGCTGCCCTACGGCGAACTGCTGAATCCGCAGGGGCGCGTCGGGTCCTCGTCCGGCGGGTATGTGCTGAGTGCGAAGGTCAACAACTCGTTCCTCGTCGTCAACGACCTGCTGAAAGCCGGGGCGGAGGTCTATCGCCTGCCGGCCGGTCTGCCGGGGAATACTTCCGTGGAGTCGGGCGCCTTTTTCGTGCCTTCCTCGTCGCGGGCGAAAACCGTTCTGGACAAAGCCGCCAGAGAACTGGGCATCGTGGCCGAAGGGGTCGCCCGGCGTCCGGCCGGGAATCTGGTGAAGGTGGCTCCCCAGCGGATCGCGCTCTGGGATACCTATGGGGGTTCGATGCCGTCGGGCTGGGTGCGCTGGCTGATGGAGCAATACCACTTTCCGATGCAGGTCATTTATGCGCAGGACATCGATGCGGGCGATCTGCGGAAGAAGTTCGACGTGATCGTGTTCGTGACGCGGGCCATCCCGGCCGTCGGACCGAACGCGGGCCGTGACAACGAATACGGCTTTGCAAGCCGCGAACCCAAGGCCGAGGAACTCCCGGCCGAATACCGCCCCTGGCTCGGAAAAATCACCGCCGAAAAATCCGTTCCGCAGCTGAAAGCCTTTCTGGAAGCGGGCGGCACCGTGGTGACCATCGGCACGAGCACCAACCTGGCTTACCACCTGAACCTGCCGGTGAAGAACGCCCTGACCGAAATGACCACCGGCGGGCAGGAGCGGCCGCTGCCGGCGGAGAAATACTATATTCCGGGAAGCGTCCTGCGGGTGTCGCTCGATTCGACCCAGCAGGCCACCTGGGGCATGGCTTCGCAGAGCGACGTCTATTTCGACGCCAGCCCGGTGTTCAAACTGGCTCCGGATGCGGTGGCGAAAGGCGCGGTGAAACCGCTCGCGTGGTTCTCGACCGCCAAACCCCTCCGCAGCGGCTGGGCCTGGGGGCAGGCTTACCTGCAGGATGGGGTGGCGGCCTTCATGGCCCCGGTCGGCGCCGGAAAGCTCTACGCCTTCGGGCCGGAGATTACCTTCCGGGCGCAGGCGCAGGGCACGTTCAAGCTGTTGTTCAATCAGTTGTACGGGGGCGGGAAGTAGGACCACCCCCGATCCGAAGCGAAAAACCACCCCAACCCCTCCTTACCAAGGAGGGGCTTTTTTTGTTATCACTCGTCCGTCAGGTGACAAGACCCGTTCGGATGCAAAAAAATACCCCCTCCTTATCAAGGAGGGGGCCGGGGGGGGTGGTTTACCAGCCCGGATTCTGCTTCAGGGCCGGATTCAGGGCCAGTTCGTTGATCGGCAGGGGCCAGAGGTAATCCCGGGCCGGGTCGAACTTGCGGAAGCTGGCGGGCTGCACCAGAATGAAGTTGTCGGGCGTCAGGTTGACGGCCACCGTCGTGCCGAATTCATCCCTGAAGAAGAAATTCCCCAGCACCGGCTTGGGCAGTTCGGTTTCGGCAATCTTCCACCGGACGATGTCCCAGTAGCGGAAGCCTTCCTGCGCCAGTTCCACCCGGCGTTCGCGCCGGATTTCCTCCTGCATGTTCAGGCCGTTGGCCGTCACAAAGGCGTTGCTCAGTTTGGCCACCCCGCCCCGCTGCCGCAGCCGATTGAGGGTCAGGTCGAGGTCGGCGTCGGTGATGCTGCCGGTGAGTTCATACTGCGCTTCCGCGTAGGTGAGCAACACCTCGGCATACCGCAGAAGGGGCCGGTCGATGAGTGACGCCTGCGTGTTCCAGTCGTCGATGTTGGCGAATTTGCGGAACATGAAGCCGGTTTTGTTGAAGACCAGCGGAGCAATGTCGAAGATCGGCTTCGTGGTCATCATCGGGTCGCCCCGTTTCATGAAGGTGTCGCTCATGCGGGTGTCGCGGTCTTTGAAGACCTCGGTCGACGTGGCCGGTTTTTTATACAGGGGCGACTTCGTAATAGGCAGCCCGTCTTTCATCAGGTACGAATCGGCCAGGCTCTTGGTCGGGTTCATGTTGCCGTTTTCCAGCGTTCCCCGGTAGTAGGCGTGGGTCAGGACGCGTTCGGTGGTCGAGACGCCGTATTGCTTCACGATGATGTTCTCCCGGTTCTGACGACCTTCCCCCGCATACTGGAACAGGTCGAAATAGCTGCCGTACAGGTCGTGCTGCTTGCTGTCGATGACGGCTTTGGCCGCGGCCACGGCCAGCGTCAGGTGCTTGTTCGGGTCGCCGTACTTGTGAAACTTGGCCCGCGTCCCTTCGAACAGCGCCACCCGGGCCTTGAAGGCCAGCGCGCCCGTGTTCGAAATGCGTCCGTAGTCGGCATTGCCGAGGGCGGTCGGCGTCGGCAGCTTCTGGGCGGCAAAGTCGAGATCCTGGTAAATCTGGTCGACGATCTGGTCGCGGGTGGCGGCCGGGGCCGTCAGTTCGGGTGCGTTTTCGTCGAGCGTTTTCAGGATCAGCGGCACGCTGCCGTAGCGCTGCACCAGCGTGAAATACCCCCAGGCGCGGAAGAAGCGGGCTTCGGCCAGGTAGCGGTCGACCACGGTCGCCCCGGCCACCGGAATGGCCCGCGGTCCTTTTTCCAGAATGTTGTTGGCCGTCCGGATCAGGTTGTACGGGGTGTTGTAGTCGTTGGTCGCCGTGGCCGGGGCCAGCCGCGAGCCGTCGCTGATGTTGTTGGCCGCCAGCCCGTAGGCGTCATCCGACCAGTTGTCGTCCGAGTTAAAGGCCGGCAGGAACGTGTACAGGTAATTCGACGCGGTTTTAAGGTCGGACTCGGAGTTCCAGAACGTGGCGTCGCTGATGCTCGTCTCGGGCAGACGGTCGACCTCGCAGGCCGAGGTACCGGCCAGCAGGGCGAATGCCAGAAATGTATGTTTGATGGTAAGTTTCATAAGTCTTTTTTCGGGTAATAAATCGGGTCAGGACGGTTAGAATGAGATATTCAGGCCGATCGATGCGGTGGCGAAGAACGGGTAATCGTTCTCGACGCCGTCGCGCTGCTCGGGATCGAAATAGCCCTGAAAGGCGCCCAGCCCGCTGATGGTGAACAGATCCTGGCCGGAGAAGAAGAACCGCGCCCGGGCCACCTTGATCCGCTGGGTAAAGGTCGAGGGCAGCGTGTAGCCGATCTGGATGTTCTTCAGACGCATATAGCTGGCGTTCAGTACCCACTTGTCCGACGACTGGTAGTTGTGCGTGCCGCCGACGTAGGGCCGGGGATACAGCGCATCCGTATTTTCGGGCGTCCAGTAGTCGCGGTGGATCGCCAGCGCCTGTTTCCAGGTCACCAGCAGCGGGGCGATGGCTTCCGTGTTGGGGCGATAATTCCGCTTGCCGACGCCCTGGAAGAAGGCCGAGAAGTCGAACCCTCTCCACTGCGCTCCCAGCGTCACGCCGAACAGATAGCGGGGCTGGGTACTGCCGAGCAGCACCAGGTCGCCGTAGTCTTCCGAGCTGCCTTTCCCGACCGTCAGGCGGCCGTCGGCGTTGCGGTCGATGTATTTGACGTCGCCCGGGCCGGTACGGTTATCCTGGAAGGCCCAGTTCTTTACCTCATCGGCCGTTGCGAAATAGCCCGTCGTCTGGTAACCCCAGATGGTATTGATCGGGTAGCCTTCGATGAGGTTGTTCGTACCGGCCGAGATCACCTTGCGCCCCGAGAAGCTGAGCAGCTTGTTCTGGTTGTCGGAGAAGTTGATGGAGAGCGAGTAGTTGAACTCCTTGCCGATGCGGTCGCGGAACCGCAGTTCGGTTTCCCAGCCCCACGACTTCAGCTCGCCGTTGTTCCGGCGCGGGGTGCCGATCCCGATCGTGGCCGGTAACTGCTGCGGGGTGAGCATGTTCCGGTTATACTTGACGTAATAATCGCCACTGAACTGGAGTCGATTCTGGAAGAAGCCGAGGTCAATCCCGCCGTTGGTGGTTTCGATGGTTTCCCACGACAGGCTGGCCGACGGAATCGAGCCCTGGAAGATATAAGAGGTGCGCGTATCGCCCAGCACGAGGTTGTTGTTCCGGCTCAGCTGGCTGAGGTAATCGTAATAGCCGATGGCGTCGCCGAGCGCCCCGCCCAGACGGCCCCACGATCCGCGCAGCTTGAGTTCGGAGAAGAAGGGCAGCTTGTCACCGAACCACGGCTCGCGGTGGACGTTCCAGCCGATGGAGGCCGAGGGGAAGATTTTTCTGCGCAGACCGGGCGCCAGCCGGGAGCTTTCGTCGGACCGCAGGGTGGCCTCGATCAGGTATTTGTCATCATAATTGTAGTTGAACCGCCCGAAGACCGACTGATAGGCATACGTCCGGATCGTCTGAAGGTTGGCCTTGGTGCGGTCGTCGCCGAGGTTGAGCGTCGGCAGGTCGTTGCTGACGAGGTTGCTGGCCGAAGAGAACACCTGGTCGAAGCGGAAATCCTCCCACTGATACCCGGCAAACAGGCCGAAATTATGCTTGTCGCCAAGCTTGAAGTCGTAGTTCGCCAGGAATTGCAGGTTCGTGTTTTTGGTCAGTTCGTCGGTGATCTGGTAGGAGTTGACCTGGTTCAGATAACTCAGAACCTTCGATTTACCCCAGAGCGGTACGGTCCGGAAGAACACCTCCCGGTCGCCCAGGCGGTATTGCGTTCCGGCCACGGCCCGCAGTTGCAGACCCTTCACGAAGTTGCCGAGCGTCATGGTAAAGACGCCGTCGAAAAAATTCTGGTTGTAGTTGTTATACCCGCCGGCTTCGAGGGCTCCGTAGGCCGTGGCGGCCGAACCCGCGCCGTTGTAGCGGCCCTCTGGGGTGAAAAAGGGCGTCCGGGTGCGCAGGCGATAGACCTGGTAGAGCAGACCGCCCCCGTTGGCGTCGACCGACGAGCTTTTCGTCCGTTCGTTGGTGTACGACAGGCGGCTGTCGAGCGAGAGGTGTTTGGTCAGCTGCGAGCCGAGGTTGACGCGCAGGTTATAGCGTTTGTAGTTGTCCGGCCCCACCTTGAACACGCCCTGTTTGTTGTAATACCCGGCCGAGATCAGGAAGTTCAGCTTGTCCGTACCGCCCCGGGCCGTCAGGTTGTGGGTCTGCATGGAGGTGTATTTCCGCAGCAGGACGTCCGTCAGCGACTTCTGGTTGTAATAAAGGTAGGTGGCCGTGTCGAGCGGGTTGACCACGTAGGGAACGCCGTCGCGGATGCGCTTCAGGTCCTCCTCGGTATATTCCGGGCCGCTGCCCGAGTTTTTCCGGGCGAGGTTGGAGAACTCGGCTTCTTCGAGCAGCGACATCCGGCCCGGCACGTTGATCGACCAGTCGACACCCTGCTGGGCGAGGTAGTCGAAGGTCACCTTACCGGATTTGCCTTTCTTGGTGGTGATCAGAATGACGCCCCCGGCGGCCTGCGCACCGTAGATGGCGGCCGCGGCCGCATCCTTCAGGACGCTGATGTTCTCGACGTCGTTCGGGTTCAGCGTCTGCATGGTGCTGATTGGAACGCTCACCCCGTCGAGGACAACCAGCGGGTTCACGTTGCCGTTGGCCGAACTGACCCCGCGAATCTGGATGGTGATGTTTTCACGGCCCGGCTGGCCGTTCGTCCGGTTGATGATCAGCCCCGGCGTCACCCCCTGCAGGGCGCTGGAGA
The DNA here is from genome assembly GCF_003703975.1 of Larkinella soli. GTDB lineage: Bacteria > Bacteroidota > Bacteroidia > Cytophagales > Spirosomataceae > Larkinella > Larkinella soli. The sequence goes on from NZ_QTJY01000009.1 coordinate 115,935, forward strand.
GATTGCTCGACGGCCGATTCTCGATGACTTTGGAATCGACGGTCGAAACCGCCCCCGTCAGGTTTACCTTCTTCTGCACCCCGTAGCCGACCACGACCACTTCCTCCAGACTTTTATCGTCCACCTGAAGTTTGATGTCGATCGTCGACTGGCTGCCGACCGGTATTTCCTGCCGCAGGTAGCCCACGAAGCTCACGATCAGCACGGCGTTGTTGTCCGGCACCGTGAGCCGGTATCGGCCTTCATTGTCGGTGGTGGTGCCGCGGGTGGTGCCTTTCACGACGATGCTCACCCCCGGCAGCCCTTCGCCTTTCTCATCTGTGACGCGGCCCGCAACGGGCTGGTCGGCCCGGGCGGCCATCGCATCGGCCGGAACCGTCGGCAGGGCGGGTGCCAGACTCTGGTTACCGGCCTGCCGGCTCAGGAGAATACGCCCGCCGGTGACCCGGTAGGTGATCGACAGCGGTTTCAACACGTTTTCCAGCACCACCTGCAGCGGCTGGCTCTCAACGTTCACGGAAGTACGGCGCTCGGCCCCGATGGCTTTGGGGCTATACATGAACCGGATGTCGGCTTCATTTTCAATCAGAGAGAGAACCGTTTTGAGTGATTTTGCTTCCACCTGAAGGGTGATTTTCCGTTCCAGCAGGTCCTGGGCCCGCGTCACCGTCGCGTAGGCCATACTCAGGCTGCCGATCATCAGCAGGAGCTGAAGCGAAATCCGGGAAACGGTCCGCAGCCATGCGTTCGTCGGTAAGGATTGTTTCATAGAAGTTGGTAATGGTTTATTGGAAAGGGTTGGTTATTTGCATCCGTTGCTGTACAGAACCACCTGCCCGTCGACGACTTCGTAGCGGGCCTGGATCATCTCGCAGATCAGGTTCAGTTTTTCGAAAAGCGGTTCGTTGCCCATCTGGGCCGTCAGGTTGCATTCCGCCACGACCTTCGCGTCGTAGATCATCTTCACGCCGTAAATCTGCTCCAGAGTGCTGAGCACCTGGGGAAGCGGGGCCTCCCGGAATTCAAAGGGATTCGTCTCGGTCGTCGTGATGAGCATCACGGGGTTTTCCACCAGCGTTTTGATTAGGTGTTCGTCGGCTTTGGAATACAGGGCCTGCTGGTTGGGCAGCAGCACCATCGCGTCGGAGGAAGCCGGCCGGCCGGGTTTTGCCTTGGCGACCATCACCCTCCCGGTCCGGACTGCCACCGACACGTGCGAATCGCCTTCGTAGGCCCTGACCCGGAAGCTCGTGCCGAGCACCTTCGTCACGACGTTCCCGGTATATACCAGAAAGGGTTTGGCGGGGTTGCGGGTCACCTCGAAGAAGGCTTCGCCCGTCAGGTAGACGGTCCGTTCGGTTTTTCCGAAATCAGGGCTAACCCGCAGGCGGCTTCCCGGCGTCAGCGTCACTTTCGACCCGTCGCTGAGCCGAACCCGCTCCGTCAGGCCGTTGGCGCCCGTCGCCGGGTCGGTCATCGGGGTCGTCCGGGCTTCGGCGGGCCGGGTCGGGGCCGTCGTTCGTTCGAGGGTCGTGTAGGCGCCGTAGCCGAGACCCAGCACCATCAGAACCGAGGCCGCCCACCGGATGGCCGGGCCGCGAAAGGCCTTTTGGAACCCGGCCGGTCGGCGGTAAAAAGGGAGGACGGATCGGCTTTGCGTGTCGTCCAGAATCTGGTCGATGCCCTGCCGGACCTCTTCAGAATCGGCGGCCGGGTCTTCCACCTGCAGCGCCCAGACCAGAATGCGGGCCTGCTCGATGATCTCGTCCTGCTCCGGATGGCGAACCTGCCACGTAATCCAGAACGTATCCGTCGGGGGCAGTTCTCCCAGCACCCACCGGCGGAAGTAGGGGTCCTGGGCAAAGTCTTCGGGTAGGAATCGCGTATAATCTTTCACGGACAAATCCCGGAATTTCCCGGTTTCCGACTATAAAGAGCCGGACGGATCCGATTCGTCCTGAAAAAAATGGAAGAAAATTTTAATGACGGGCGAAAAACACCAGCAGTAGGGTCAGGAACCAGTTTTTGCGGAGGAGCCGCAGGGATTCGTAGACCAGGTTGACGGCCGAGTGGTACTGGATGGACATCATCCGGGCGATATCGTCATAGTCCAGTTCCTGATAAAACCGGAGATAGAGGGCCTCGCGCTGGCGTTTGGTCAGCTGTTCGAGCAGGTGGCGCAGTTTTAACTGGTTCTCCTGCTGCATCTCCTCCTGAATCAGGCCGGTTTCCACCGCAAACTGGACGTCGAAGGCGTATTCGTCACCCATCGCTTCGGTCGACTCGAACCGGCGGTGTTTGCGGGTTTCCTTCAACAGCTTCCGCCGGAAGGAAATCAGCAGGTAGGCCCGGATCGACCGGACCGCGTCGAGCCGTTCGCGCTGGTTCCAGAGGTCGACGAACAGGTCGTGCAGGCAGTCTTTGACCAGGTCCCGGTCAGGGCAGAGCCGGAGACCATACCGGAGCAGAAGGGCGTAATACTGATCGAGCAGGGCCGCAAAGGCTTTCCGGTCGCCGAGCCGGAACGCCTGCCACAAGACCTGCTCCTGGCTCGGATGGTCGGCGGGCTCCGACTCCGGTTCGACAGGCGGCAGGATGAGGGGTTGCAGACGGTTGCTGATCATGAACGGGATCGGGTTTCGTGTGGCCGAACGTACCCCTAAAAGAAGAGGCCCGGAGTGATTTACTGATCGGTGCCAAAACGAAGCGGAGACGGCCGGGGGGCCGTCTCCGCTTCGCAGGGAACGAAACCGAAACTCAGGGTTGCAGCAGTACTTTTTTGGTAACCTGCTTCTTCCCCTGCAGAAGCCGAATCAGTACTTCGCCCCGCACGCCGGTGGGCAGCGTCATCGTTTCCTCCTGCATCCGGTCGGTGCCCCGGACCTCCCGCAGCAGAAGGCGCCGACCCGTCAGGTCCAGCACTTCCAGGCGGCTCGGCGTATCGGAAGGAGCATAAAACTGCACCTGAAACGGCCCGTCGCTTGGGTTGGGATACACCAGCAGGATCAGTTCCCCGGCCGTTTCCGCTTCGGCCGCTTTCCGGCTGCCGCTGGGGCAGGAGATGGTTTTAGGGCTACCCGTCAGCGTAAAGCCCTGACCCGTCACCCGCACGCTGATCGCCTGTGAGGACCCGTTTTTGATCGCCGACGGCGTCGGGAAGTTGAAGCCGTGCCGGCCGTCGCCCTTGCCCGCATTCTGCAGGTCCTGGCGGTAGTTGGCGGCCGTCAGACTGCCGACCACATTGCCGTTGGCCAGCACGTCGATGCTCAGGGCCGTGTTGGGGCTGCTCTGGCTGTAGACCCAGCCGCCGATGTTGCGGCAATCGGCCACGTCGAGGTGCCCTTCATACGGCCCGGCCGGGTTGCTGCCCGTCGGCGTGGTCGGCGGTGGGGTCGTGCCGCCCGGACAGCCCACCGACTCGAAGCGGAACAGCCGGTGGTTCTGGAAGCCCTCGGCCGTTGTGCCCCACAGCTGCAGGGCCGGTTCGGCTCCGAAGCCGCGCAGGTCCCAGGTCACTCCGGTGCCGCCACTGACGCGCCAGGCTCCGCTGCCGTTGTCCTGCAGGGTCCAGTGTTGCCGACTGTCGCCGGTGGGGGCACTCAGCCGCAGGGGTTCCCCGAAGCCCCAGCCGTTGACGCTCATGACCTGCCCGCTGCCGTTCTGGGTCACAAAGCGGTACTGACTGCCCACAGCCTCCGCCCGCCAGGTCTGGGCATTGCTGCCGCCGGCCTCACGCTGTTCGACGGTCTGGTTGCCCAAGGCTTCCATCACCTTGCCGGTCTGCACCGAGCGGATGCGGTAGCAGCCTGACAGGTTCCCGCCGGTCGGGGGCGGGGAGGGGGGAGGGGTGGTGCCGCTGCCGGCACAGGTGACGGTTTTCGGGCTGCCGGTCAGGGCGTAACTGCTGCCCTGCACCCGCACGGTGAGCGATTGCGACTGGCCGTTTTTGATCGCGGCCGGCGGGGCGTAGTTGAAACCGTGCCGGCCGTCGCCTTTCCCGGCACCGACCAGATCGGCGCGGTATTCAGCGGCCGAAAAGGCTCCTACGACCGTGCCGTTGGCGAGCAGTTCGAGCGTCAGGGGCGTGTTGGGCTGGTTGCGATCCCAGACCCAGCCCCAGAGGTTGTTGCAGTCGGCCCCGTCCAGAAAGCCTTCGTAGGCTCCGCCGGGAGGGTTGGTCGGGTTGGTGGGGGTAAAGGTGCCGGGGCAGCCGGTAGACTGGAAGGCAAACCGCTGGTTGTCGTTGCCGTGCTGGCTCCAGAGGAAGATGCCGGCCCCATTGTCTAAGCTGACCCCCTCGACGTCGACGGCCATGCCGGAAGCATAGGAGGGAATCAGTTTATAGGTACCGTCGCCGTAAGGTTCGATGCGCCACTTCTGCTGGGCCGAGCCGTTCCAGTCGTATTGATGGATGGGTGTCCCCAGGTTGGTGGAAGCGCCGGCGGCATCCCAGATTTTATTGTTTGGCGTAGCAATGATACGATACGCAGAATGATTATCGATGGCTTCGAGCCGGAAAATCTGGTTAGGGGAGCCGTTGGCGTCCTGCTGGCGGATGCGGGTGCCGTTGTTGTTGTCGGCCACCTGCAGCAGCTTGCCCGAGTGCTTGGCGCGGATGGTGTAGCAGCCGTTGGCGAGGGGGGCGGAGGAGGTAGTGCCGGAGCCGGTATCGTCGACGATGGTGTAGGGGAAGTCGACGGCCTGGGAAAGAATGAGGTTACCATCCCCATTTTTAACGACGGCTCTGTACCGCCCGGTGCAGTTGCTGCCGATGGTTTGATCAAAACACAGGGCGGCATCCAGATCGGTGGTGGTTCCATCATCCCGCACCCAGGAGTACGAGGTGCCGGCCGGAGCAGAGACCGTTGAGCCGTCAGCACTTATGCTGATGCTTTGGGCTTCCGTCCCTAAGTCCTGCACGGTGACCCGGCCGCCGTTGGGATTCTGACACAAGGCTAAGATACTGGATGTCCAGCCATCGGCGGCTTTGGTCAGGCCGGTTAGGTTAAAGTGGGTGCCGTCTTCCCGGTCGGTAATGCCGTCGGTAGACGGACCGCTATGCACAAAAGGTAAGCCTGATCCCAAGGTCAGGTTTTGACCGTCGATGACGATCGAGGAAACCTGATTACTTTCGTAAGAAGTACGAGCGACGACCCAGGGAACCGTCCGCTTGAGATCGTTGCGGGATTGCTGGATAACATATTGCAATTTCTGAGCGTACTCGCTGGCGTTGCGGACGTAGCGCTTTTCCTGGCTGAAACTATTCCCGAAAAGAGCTGGAATCACCTTGCCATTTTCGTTAACCAAATCCTTGTCACCCCATCTCGTTAACCCTGTGCTACCTTCCCTCAGCGCAACGTTGTCGGTTTCTCCCTGCATCCAAAGGACTGCTCTGACTCCATATGTTGAAGCATAATTTCTCAATACATTTGCAAAAAAATGATAGGGAGAACCGGCAGGATAACGGTTATCTCCATTCAAATCGAAACTTGCTGATCGGGCATTTTGGTCGGTGGATGTTACCCGTTGGGTAACGGTTGTCCCGCCATAGGCGGCATTAAAAAAAGCGACGGGTGCCTGACAAGCCTGGGCAACTTTGGCACCGACTGAAGCCCAGTACCAATACGAATTCCCTGTTGGCCCGATTCCGGTTCGGAATTGGTCAGTAGTGGTCGGCACTAAGTTTTGAATCTTCTTATACTTGTCAGGCAGCCGAGTGGGATTACTTGTTCCCAATTCGGCTTCAGGGATGACGGCCGGAGACACCCGAACCGCATCCATAAAGGTGGTGTTAGGAGCCACCCGACCGCTTATGCCCTGCGCATTCGACTGACCTGCGATAATAAATACTTCCCCTACTCCGACTTTCCGTTTCTGTTCATAGGTTTTCGCACTACCAAAGGTGGGTTTGCGTACCGCCCGGACCGTAAGTTCATACCAGCCTTTGGGTAAGTCAGCCGGAATCGAGAAGTCGGTTTTGCCCTGAATCACCTGAAAGATGAGAGGCTGCTCACCGGTCGGATTGCCGGTGGTCAGGTCTAAGCGCTGGAAGAAGGCCTGCACCACATATCCTCCGCTCAGGAAAGTCTTTGAGTTGAAAGTGCCCAGGATGGTGATTCGCCCGCGACCGTTGCCGTCCTGTTGATAAACCGTCCCATCGAAAGGTACACTGACGTTCAGAGTTTGTGCAAACAAAACGGACGATTGAATAAAAAATGAAATAAAAAAAAAGCATACAATTTTTTGCATATTCAGGCTTGCTGTGATTGTTTAAAATTATGACAAGAGATATTCAAGACTATTGCGAGGTTAGGGACATTCATATTCGTAATCTGTAACACTAATTCCGCTTGGATCCTCTTCGGTTAACCATAAGGGACTTAATGAATACCCATACTTGATTTGGCGTTTAACCCGACCTTGTTTATCATATAAATAGCTATAATTTATCTGATATAGTTTACCTTCTCCCCATTCTCCGCTTTCTTTTGCTTCTATTACTTTTTTTAAAAGTAAATTTTTACTATGGCTACTTTCGAAGGATTTGATTTGAGGAAGATTTGGACGATTAGGCAGATAAGAATATGAGATAATTAACGCACCACGACGTGTTAATGTAGTCGGTATATCTTTTTCGGATCCTGATCTGAAATCTAAAGTATATTGTATTAAATTGCCGATGTTGTAATCATAAAAGGATGTAGAGGTTGCGTTTGTTATCTGAATAATATTTCCAAGAGCATCATAAGTTTCCTTTGAGGTACTATCTGCTATGATTTTACCCCAGTTATTCAAATTGTATTCTTTTACTTGATCCGCCATCATGTTATTGGCTTTATTTGTGTCAAACCACATCCTTTGTATGAAGATCTTGTTTAAGCGATATGAATATTTAATGATGAATTGACTATTTTTTTCTTCTAAAAGTCTTCCTAAGTCGTCATAAGAATAAGTAGTAGTAACTCCAGTTCCTATTCTGACTCGAGGGCCATTTTCAATTGAAATTGTCTCTGCATCTGGCAATTGTTTTTTAGAATTATTCATCACTTTATATATAGTTTTCACAATCCGACATCCATGAGGAGGTTGAGGTAGATTTGTAGGGTCGGTAAAGAGAGGTTCAACTTCGGTTTTGTGGCAGCTGATGGCTACCGAGAACAATATCAATAGAAAGGTAGAATGTGGCAGGAGTTTCATGAGGTGAATCTAACTTAACGGTGCTCAAAGATGAAATGCTTTATGTGTATGTGCAAGTATATGGCTGATAAATATCATGAGGTGTAACTGAAATAAGCCTTTGTTTTACAAGTGGTTGCACAAATGCCTGTTGTAGAAACAGCCTCAACCCTCATTGAGAGTGCGTTCCCCGCTGAAGGTGGTTTTGCGCTGGGTGAGGGAAATGGAGATGGGACTGTCATTAGTGGGGCTTCCTGTGGTCAGGTCAAGCTTCTGAAGGGATGCAGAAAGCAGGTACACCCCACCGGTGAGAAAAGAGCGGGAGTTGAAGTCACCCCGGATGATGATCTTGCCCTGGTGTTGGGCATTCTGCTGATAGACGGCACCCTCGATGGGCAGGCTGACGGTGAGTTTCTGAGCCTGAGCGCTCTCCACAGCACTCCAGCTTAACAGAATAACAAGTAACTTTCTGAGCATGTAAAAACATTGTTAATTATGTACAAACAAGTTAAAAGCAGAAATAATTAAGGGCAATCGTACTCATAGTCATAAACACCAACTCCATGCAGATTGTCTTCGATCAGCCAGCCGGGCACTAATGACTTCCCATGCACAATACGCCGGCGGACCTGACCGTGTTGGTCATAGAGATAGGTGTAGATTTTCTGATAGACATATCCTCGTGGATATTCCGAATGCTGCGTTTCCCAAAGCTCTTTTACCGGCAGGTTCCGGTTTGAGTTTCCATCCATCTGAAAAAGGGTTGGCAAGTCGGGGCGGGTGGGATGGTAGAAATAATGATTAATCTGGCGATCATAGAAGTGCCATTGGCCATTACCGAGTTGGTCACAATACTGATAAAGAATACGTTGAACGAGATTGCCATTTTCATACGTGTGACTCGCACCGGGGCATTTTTGGTCGTCATCAACCAATTGGTCCTGGTCATTATATATATAATAACTCTTTCCCAAGCCTTTAAAGCGTGTTCGCAGGCCCTTTTCATTCAGTTGAATGGTATCCACTCTAACGGATTGCCCGATGCCTTTGATTATATCTTCTTTTATACAAATAGCATAATCTGTGGTATAAACGTAACGACAGCTATTGACATAGTTTTCTATGTCATATTCTTTGAAGGTTTTTATTCTAGAATTGGAGTCGTACGTGTATACTCCTTTATAAACTATGCTCACATTAACATTCTTACCATCTTCCAAGGTAATGGTTTCAGGTTCCCAAATCTGTTCTTTGGTGCGTCCAGCAGAAGGCTCTTTATAGGAAATCTTCACAATTTTGCAGCCTTGGGGAGGCAAAGGCAAGTGAGTAGGGTCTGTGAAGAGTTTTTCGCCCGGATCCGGGTTCTGATCTTTCTTGCAACTAAGGGCCAGTGAGAATAGCAGCAGGAAAAATGTAGAGTAAGAAAGGGATTTCATAGGCTGAATCGGTCGTAAGGATGTTCAAAAATGAAAAGGTTTATGTGTATATGCAAGAATTTAACTTAGATTTGTTAAACTTTGTTACTCAATTATTACTCTGATTTACAATAGGTTATTAATTTGAGGTGGGAGGGAACAAGTTAAATGAGATTATCATAGGTGCCCTGGACGGCAGTCTGGTTATTCAGGAAAGCAGACGCCCTGCTGGCGAGTCGAGAGCGGTCGTTTTGGGCTAAAGCAGTAGAGGGAAGCTATAACAGTCCTAATAATCCTTCAGGAAAACCTGAAAGAATCCGTCTTTCACCTGAACTTCCTCCCGGCTCAGGCTGTCGATGGCCGAAAAGGAAAAAGTACCTCGAATAATCCTTTTTCCTTCGATCAGTAAATCACTGATCTGAATGATGCCGGTATGGATTGTATCTGTCTTGTATCTCTTTCCCTTTTCCAAATAGATAGCACTTCCTTCGTTGGTTGAGTTGAGCCTGTAAGTTCCAACTTTAAGTGCATGGGGCAGTTTAATTCCTAAGCCTATATATTTACTACCATTTCGAGCATCAATAATTAAGGTTTTCATTGAGTCCATGGTGTAGGCATTCAGCGGATTGGACTTCCAGGGGCCGCTGGGGGCGAATCGCTCGCCGTTAACCTGGCAATGGAAGCGGTCACAGGTGTTGCAGGGGGCCGGGTCGGGCGACTTACAGGTCACCAGGAGGGACACAATCAGGGCAACCAGCAGGAATCGTTTCATCAGTTTCCGGATTGACAGTGAACATGCATGACTCAGGTACGCTGATTTTTAGGGAGGTAAGAAAAAATAGACCGCACCAAAAAAAGGAGCACACCGAATGAAAATACAAGGGCTATTTATTGAATGGTCAACCAAGTGAACTCTTCTTTTAGCTGCGTTTACAAGAGATTGATGATTGTCATTTACTGGTAACCATTGGTCAGTACACTCTAAGGGACCTCATACACGATGCCATCGTCGAAATCTCGGCTGTTTTTAACCACCTACTGTTCTTTAAGCAATAAGTTCCTACTCACTTTGCCCTAAAAGGAATAGAGAGGGGGCAGATTAGGTTGGGGTCGGTGAACAGCAGTACTAAATACCTGGAATAACAAAGCGACTTCATAGGTACGTGCAAACCGGCCTTAGATCGAACGGAATTGAAGTGGTTACTTTCACTGAATAATCAGGGGATTCGCTTATATTGACTTACCGAGCCGTCATAGTCTTCGATAGATAATTCACCCGCATCGACAGAGAAAGGGAGCAGGCCCGGGCCAAAGGGGGCAAAGTCGCCGGGGCAATAGAAACTGAACTCAATCTGGGAGTTGCTCACGTGAAACCGACCGGCCCGGCGACAGTCCGTAGGTTTGGCCCTCTTTCCAGGATCGTAGCGGTAAACACTGTCTGGTTTAACAAATTCGAGCACCCCGGAATCAGACCCCCGTTCCTCGATCCAGACCCATTTTCCGGTCCCCGGTTCCTGCATTTTAGTTGCGATCCGCTGCCATTTTCCCAGAATCATTTCCTCCGGCCTGACCGGAGTCGTCGTCGGCGTTTCCCTGCAGGAATACAGGCAGCCGTTCAGCAGCCAGAGAATAACAAGCGCCTTCGTTTTCATCTATAGCCTGTGGTCGAAAAGAAGGGCAAATAATAGAATTTATTTGTATATGCAAAAATATTGACCTTCCGTTTTTGCCTGAGTTTTCAGAAGGTATTGGCCATAAGCGGAATAAGCCGGGATGTCAAGCCTCACCCCGTCGCCAGGGCCATGATCTGCTCCTCGGTGGCCGTGGCACCCGGCAGTTCGCCGGCCAGACCGCCGTCGCTGATCACGAGGATGCGATCGGACAGGGCCAGGAGCTCGGGCAGCTCGCTGGAAATGAGAAGGATGGCTTTGCCCTGTTCGGTCAGCCGGCGGAGCAGGGCGTAAATCTCCGACTTGGCGCCGACATCGACGCCGTGGGTGGGTTCGTCCACGATCAGCACGTCGGGGTCCGTCAGCAGCCAGCGGGCCAGCAGCACCTTCTGCTGATTGCCTCCGCTCAGGTTGCCCACCCGCTCCCGAACGGAAGGCGTCCGGATTTGCAGTTGCTGCCGGTAGTCGTTGGCAATCCCGGCGCTTTTCCGGCCGTCGAACCAGCCCGGACCGTTGGTCGGAGGGCGGGCCGTCACGATGTTCTCCGTCACCGACTGCTCGGCAAAGAGGCCCAGCGGCTTGCGTTCCTCCGGCAGGTAGCCGATCCCCGCAGCCACGGCCTCGGCCGAATGCCCGATGCGGATGGGCCTCCCCCGGAGCGTCACCGTCCCGGCTTCCACGGCATTGGCCCCGAACAGCGCCCGGGCGATCTCCGTGCGACCGGCCCCGACCAGTCCCGCCAGCCCAAGGATTTCGCCCCTATGGAGATCGAAACCGATGTCGGAAAACCCCGGGCCGGAAAGGCCGTTCACCGCCAGAACCACCTCCTCCGTGGCCGCTGAAGGTGTCCGTTCCAGCACCACCTCCCGCCCGACCATTCGGCGGATCAGTTCGGCCGGGCCGGTTTCCGAAACCGTCAGCGTGCCCTGGTAAGTACCGTCCTTCAACACCGATACCCGATCAGCCACGGCGAAGATTTCGTTCAGGCGGTGGGAGATGTAGACGACGGCTTTGCCTTCCGCCCTGAACTGCCGGATCAGCCCGAACAGGGTTCGGGTTTCCGGCTCCGTCAGCGAGGCCGTGGGTTCGTCGAGCAGCAGAAAATCCGGCTGCTGGGATACCGCCTTGGCAATCTCGACCAGCTGCTTCCGGCCCGCCGACAGCTCCCCGACCGGCGTTTCCGGGTGCAGATCGTCCAGTCCCAGTTGCCGCAGCAGGCTGCGGGCGGCTTCGTGCAGGGCACCGTACCGGATCAGGCCCCAGCGGTTGCGGGGCTGGCGGTTTACGAATATATTCTCCGCTATCGAAAGGCTGTCGACGAGGCTAAGCTGCTGGTAGACAATGGCAATCCCCCGCCGGGTGGCGTCGGCCGGGCCGTTGAGCCGGATCTCCTCCCCGCGCAGCAGCAGCCGGCCTTCATCCGGGGTCAGGTTGCCCGTCAGGATGTTCATCAGCGTGCTTTTTCCGGCGCCGTTCTCCCCGCAGAGCGCATGGACCTCCCCGGGCCGGATGTCGAAGGAAACGCCCTGGAGCGCCCGGACGCCCGGAAACTGCTTGCTGATGCCGTCGAGCTGGAGCATGGTGATCAGAGGGGGATGAGTGTGTTGCGGGCCGCCGAGTCATAGGCGGCATACACCAGCCGGATAGTTTCAAAATTGTCGTCGCCCGTCGTTTCGGCGGTGCCGCTGCCCTGAAGGTCCTGTAGCAGGTTCCGGTTGCAGGCCACGATGGAAGCGTGAACGAGCGCGTAGGCCGGGTCGGCCCAGGGGTACGCCGGCGGGGTTGCGTCGAGGATGGTGGTGCCCCGGCGCGTCGTGACCCGAAGCTGGAAATCGTGTGTCAGCACCACCGAGCCGGCCGAGGCTTCCACCTGCACCAGCGTCTGCGGAAACGCTTCTCTCTCCAGCAGCGACGCATACGACATTTCGGCGTAGCAGCTTAGCCCGCTCCGCATCCGCATCAGCACATTAGCGACGTCCTCCCCCCGAATAGCCGGATTGACACGGCTCGTCTGACAGTAGAGCGATTCGGCTTCTCCGAACAGGAACCGGCAGACGTCCAGTACGTGCGAGCCGATGTCGGTCAGGATAAACCGGTCGAGTTCGGCCAGAAACGGCTGGTTTTCAAAAACCGGGAAAGCCGAGCAGAAACTGACGCGGGCCTTGAACGGCGTACCGAGTTCACCCGAATCCAGCACGGCTTTCAGCCGGCGCAGCGGGGTCTGCCAGCGGAAGTTCTCGTGTACATAAAACCGTACCCCGGCCTGCCGGCAGGTTTCGACCATCTGCCGCGAAGCCTCCAGATTCGGCCCCATCGGTTTCTGGCAGATGACGTCCAGCCCCCGCAGGGCGGCTTTCGCCGTAAAGATCGGGTGGGTATCGACGTCGGTGATGATGTCTACAAAATCCAGTTCGTCGGCATGGCGTTCCAGGAGCCGGTCCACATCGTCGTAGACGTTCGTTACGCCGTACCGGCGGCCCAGTTCTTCCGCTTTGGCCTGGGTCCGGTTATACAGTGCCATGACCTCGACCCCTTCCAGTTCCAGCCAGGCCGGAATCTGATACTGCGCCCAGAAGCCGGTGCCGATCACCGCGAACTTTAATTTTTGCATGATCTTTTTGGAATAAAAACGAATTCCTTTAGCTTTGCCACTACTGTACTCTACTGTACTGTATCAGGAATTGTAAAAGCAAATATAGCTGGTTTGAGAAAAAATAAAACAAAATGCACCCCAACCTTCAGGGGTTGAGGGCAAAGCCCGGAGCTAAACTCCTAAGTGGTTGTTAGGGGAAGGGGTTTTGCTTCCAAGTCGGATTGTCATCCTGGGGAACAATGGCCGCCGGACCACCCCCCGGCCCCCTCCTTACCAAGGAGGGGGCCGGGGGGTGGTCAGTGGGATGACAAAGGGCATCCGGCTGGCGCAAACGCGTCCCCTATCAACTCACCCCTTGAACCCACAAACTCCCAAACCCTTAAACCCCAAACTCCTAAACCTCCCAACTCCGCATGGACGCTCCCGCCATTCCCCTCCTGATCGACACCACGACCGGCCAGCCCAAATACCGGCAGCTGATCGACGCGGTTACGGCGGCCATCGAGTCGGGGGTGTTCGGACATGGGCAGCAGCTGCCTTCGATCAACGAACTGGCGGAAAATCAGCGCGTTGCGAAGGTGACGGTGGCCAAAGCCTATGAGGAACTGCGCCGGCGGGGCATTCTCCACGCCCGGCACGGCAAGGGCTTCTTCGTGGCGACTACCGACGTGCGGGTACCGCTCAACGTGTTCGTGCTGTTCGATACGCTGAACGCCTATAAGGAAACCCTTTACGATGCGCTGAAATCGGCCCTGCCTCCCGATACGGCTCTGAGTGTTTTCTTCCATCATTACAATAAGAGCCTGTTCGAGAGCCTGATCCGCAACAGCCTCGGGCGGTATAACGCCTTTGTCGTCATGCCGCACTTCGAGGAGGATGTTTCGGAGGTGGTCGGGCTGATACCGAAAGACAAACTGCTCCTGATCGACCAGACGCTGCCCCGGCTGGAAGGCGACTACAGCGCGGTGTATCAGGACTTCGAGAACGACGTCTACCAGGCCCTCACGCTCGGCTGGGACCGGCTCCGGACCTATCGGAAGCTGACGCTGGTGCAGGCCAAAGACCATTTTCAATACGTCCCGGCCGGGATTCTGAACGGGCTGGAGCGGTTCTGTCGGGAGCGCGACTTTCCGTTCGAGGTGCGGCCGAATTACCACGACGACCTGATCCGGCCCGGCGAAGCCTACCTGCTGTTCGCCGACCGCGACCTGGTTCAGTTCATCAAACGCATCGACCGACAGGGCTGGAAACTGGGGCAGGACGTCGGGCTGATCTCGTATGACGATACGCCCATGAAAGAAATTCTGGCGGGCGGTATCACGGTGATTTCCACCGACTTTGCCGGGATGGGTCGGACGGCCGGGCGGTTTTTGACGGAACGTGTGCGGGAGAAGGTTGCCAACCCCGGCGGTCTCCTCCTCCGAAATTCTTTATAAGGCGATGCAGATCGGGATCAGCTCCTATACCTACGGATGGGCGGTCGGGGTACCGGGAAACCGGCCCGACCGGCCCCTCAATGAGCAGGCGCTGCTGGACCGGGCGCTGCGGTTCGGTGTCCGGGTGGTGCAGATCGGCGACAACTGGCCGCTGCATGAGCTGCCCACCGACCGACTGGCTGCCCTCCGGAAGCGGGCGACGGAAACCGGAATTGCCCTGGAAGTGGGGGCCCGGGGGTTGCGGCCCGAACATCTGTACCGCTACATCGACCTGACCCACCGGCTCGGTAGCCGCCTGCTCCGGTTCGTGATCGACGCCCGCGGCTATGAGCCGGACCTCGACTCGGTGACCGCCCTGCTGCGGGAAGCCGAGCCGACGCTGCGGGAGAAGGGCGTGACGCTGGGGCTGGAAAACCACGATCGCCTGAAAGCCGTGGCGTTCGCCGACCTCATCGAGCGGGTCGGCAGTCCCTGCGTGGGCATCTGCCTCGACTCGGTCAACTCGATGGGCGCGGGCGAAGGGCTGGCGGAGGTCGTGGCGACGCTGGCGCCTTATACGGTCAATCTGCACCTGAAGGATTTCGGCATCCGTCGGCTGCCGCACCTGCAGGGATTTCAGATCGACGGGCGGATTGCGGGCCAGGGCATGCTGAACGTGCCGTGGCTGGTCGGGGAAGTGGCGCGGTCGGGCCGGTGCCGGACGGCCGTGCTCGAACAATGGGTGGTGCCGGAGCCCGATATGGACGACACCATCGCCAGGGAAGCCCGCTGGGCGGAAGAGAGCATTTCGTATTTAAAAACCATAAACGGGCTGACGTTCTGAACGACTGACCCCCTGAATCCATGACAAAAGTTGCCTTAGTCGGGGCCGGCGGAAAAATGGGCTGCCGCCTGACCGACAATTTCCTGAAGTATCCCCAGTATGAGGTGTCTTATCTGGAGGTCAGCCCGCAGGGCATCGAAAACCTTCGTACGCGCGGGGTGTCGGTGGCCGATCCGTCGGCGGTGATACCCCCGGCCGACGTGGTCATTCTGGCGGTGCCCGATGTAGCGATCGGGAAGATTTCGGAGGAAATCATTCCGGCCATGAAACCCGGGGCACTCGTGCTGACGCTGGACCCGGCCGCCCCGCTGGACGGCGTCATCGCCCACCGCGACGACCTGGGCTACGTCATCGCCCACCCCTGCCATCCCTCGGTGTTCAACTGGGAACCGACCGAAACCGCCTTCCGGGATTTTTACGGCGGCATCTCGGCCAAACAGTCCATCGTCGTGGCGCTGATGTTTGGTAACGACGACCATTATACGTTAGGCGAGAAGGTGGCGCAGGATATGTACGGTCCCATCAAGGACAGCCACCGGATTACGCTGGAACAGATGGCGATTCTGGAACCGGCCATGGTCGAAACGCTGGCGCAGACCTGTATGGAGGTCGTCCGGGAAGGATATGACCGCATCGTGGCGCTGGGCGTTCCGGAAGCGGCCGCCCGCGACTTCGTGCTGGGTCATCTCCGCATCCAGATCGCCGTGCTGTTCCGCGAAGTCAACGGGACGTTTTCGGATGCCGCCTACAAGATTTCCCGGCGCGCCAAACCGTTGCTGTTCCGAGACGGCTGGCAGAAAATCTTCGACATGGACGACATTCGTGAACAGGTCAAGGACATCACCAGCCGGTAAACCCAACTTCATCCCGAACCCATCTCTTCTCCATGAAAACCCGCTTCACAACCCTTGTTTGCTGCGCCCTGGCCACGGCAGCTTCCTTCGCCCAGACGCCCTTTTCGCACGGGCGGCTGCGGGTGTCGGACAATGGGCGCTATCTGGTGCATCAGGACAACACGCCGTTCTTTTATCTCGGCGATACGGCCTGGGAGCTGTTTCACCGGCTCAACCGCGACGAGGCCGACCGCTACCTGAAACGCCGGGCCGAACAGGGCTTCACGGTGGTGCAGGCCGTGGCCCTGGCCGAACTCGACGGCCTGAACACCCCCAACGCCAACGGCGACAAACCGCTGACGGACAACGATCCGGCCAAACCGAACGAAGCCTATTTTCAGCACGTCGACTGGATCGTCGACAAGGCCGCTTCCTATGGCATCGTGGTCGGGCTGCTGCCCACCTGGGGCGACAAACTCCACAAATCGACCTGGGGCGCCGGGCCGGAAATCTTCAATACCGACAACGCCCGGGGCTTCGGCCGCTGGATCGCCAAACGGTATGCCGGCCGCGACAACATCATCTGGATTCTGGGCGGTGACCGCAACCCCCGCGAAGGCACCCAGGACGTGGCCGTCTGGCGGGCCATGGCCGAGGGCATCCAGGAGGGCGCCGGCGGCCCCGACCGCGCCCTGATCAGCTACCACCCGCAACCCACCGGCGACATTCCCGTGGGTGGCTCGGCCAAATGGTTTCATCAGGATAGCTGGCTGGATTTCAATATGTTCCAGAACGGCCACTGCCGCGACACGCCCGTCTGGGATCACATCGCCGGAGTCTATGACCTGAAACCGGTGAAACCGGTCATGGACGCCGAACCGATCTATGAGGACCACCCCGTCTGCTTCAACGCGAAGGACCTTGGTACGTCCAACGCCTACGACGTCCGGAAGGTTGCCTACCTCGACCTGTTTGCGGGGGCGCACGGACATACCTACGGCTGCCACGACATCTGGCAGATGTATGCGCCCAACCGCCAGCCCGTCAACGGTCCGCACATGCCGTGGTACGAAGCCGTCGAACTGCCCGGCGCCGGCCAGATGGGCCACATCCGGCGGCTGATCGAATCCCGGCCGGTGCTGGACCGCATCCCGGACCAGTCGCTGCTGGTCGATCCGATCACCAACCCCGCCGAGCGGCAGCAGGCCACCCGGGGCCGGGATTACGCCTTCGTGTACTCGGCCGCCGGAAAACCGTTTACCCTCAATATGGGCAGAATTTCGGGTGCCGAGGTGACGGCCACCTGGTTCGATCCGCGCTCGGGTAAGACCAAAACGGCCGGCTCCTTCCCGAACCGGAACCGGCAGACCTTTACGCCCCCGGACAGCGGCTACGGCCACGACTGGGTGCTGATCCTGGACGATGCGACGAAGAAGTACGCCCTGCCCGTAGCCGCCAATCAGCAGAAGCCATGAAGGCCGCCGTCCTGTGCCTGGCCGTCGGGTGGGCCTTGCCCGGTTTTACACAGACCGTCGGACACCGTCTGCTGACGACCAGCATCCGCACCGGCAATACGGAGGTGTTTTCGGTCGATCCCGTCACGGGCGATGCCTTCAACATCACCAAAAGTCCGGGCAGCGAGGAACGGTACCCGGTCTGGTCGCCCGACGGGCGGCAGGTGGTTTTTACCTCCAACCGGGCCGGCAGCGGCACGTCCACGACCTTCAACCTCTTTATCGCCAACGCCGACGGGACCGGCGTCCGGCGGCTGACCGACCAGCCCGAGGGTGTCGTGTACTACTTTCCGAGCTGGACCGCCGACGCCGGACGCATCTATTTCAATATCGCCGACGATGCGAAAGGCAAGGCGAAGATCGGCTACGTGACGCCCGACGGAAAGCAGTATGTGGAGGTGGCCGACGGGCGCGACGGAGCCATTTCGCCGGACGGCAAAACCATTGCCTTTACGAAGAAGGTGAACAAGGGCTTCTGCGTATTCGCCATGAACGCCGACGGCTCCGGTGTCCGGCAGCTGACGCGGCACGAAGACGAAATGGGCGCGGTGTCGCCGGTCTGGTCGCCCGACGGGCGGCACATTCTGTTCAGCGATCAGGTCGGCGAAGCCCTCGAACTGTTCATCTGCGATGCCGACGGGTCGAACCTCCGCCAACTGACGAAGCTCGGGAAAATCAGCTCCTCGGGGGCGTGGTCGCCCGACGGGAGCCAGATTACGTTCCGGGTGACGGAAGACGCCTACTGGCGCAGCACCGACACCCGCGACCGGGCCTACGCCGACAAGCGTGCCGACAAGCGGCCGGTCTGGATCATCGGCGCCGACGGCTCCGATCCGCACGTGATCGAAGTATTACGGTATCAATGCGCCATTGACGGCAGCCGGGCCGCATGGCGTCCTGTGCGTTAACGGTATACTCTCAACTCCGCCCATGCGTACCCTGCTGAACGACCGGGTTTACTCGCTCGCCCTCACCATCGGACTGATCGGTCTGGTGGCGGCCCTGGTATTCCCTCAGACCTTTCCCACCTTCGGCAACCTGAGCCAGGTACTGCTGAACCTTTCCATCGACACCATCGTGGCCGTGGGCATGATGATCCTGCTCATCAGCGGGGTGTTCGACCTGTCGGTCGGGTCGGTGGTGGCGTTTTCGGGCGGCATCGCGGCTTATGTCATGAGCACGCTGGGGTGGCCGGTAGCGGCCGGGGTGCTGGCCGGGCTGCTGAGCGCCGGGCTGGTCGGGCTGGTCAACGGGTATCTGATTGCCTATCAGGGTATTAATCCGATGATTCAGACGCTGGCAATGATGGGCATCGTGCGGGGTGGGGCGCTGCTGGTCAGCGGGGCTGTCGGGACGCGGGTGCTGCCTTACTGGTTCAATGCCATCAGCCAGTCGAAGCTGCTGGGCGTGCAGATGCCGGTCTGGTATATGTTGCTGACGGTGGGCGTTTTTGCTTTCCTGGCCAACCGGACGGTGTTTTTCCGGCGGTATTATTACATCGGCGGCAACGAGCGGGCCGCCGATCTGTCGGGCATCCGGGTCCGGCGGATGAAACTCTGGAGCTTTGTGCTGACCTCCCTGCTGGCCGGAGTGGCGGGGCTGTTGCTGGCTTCCCGGCTGGGAACCGCCCTGCCCACGGCCGGTCGGGGCCTCGAACTGCGGGTCATCACCGCCGTCATCCTCGGCGGGGCCAGTCTGGCCGGCGGGCACGGACGCATCCTCGGGGCCCTGCTGGGCGCGCTCTTCATGGGGCTGGTCAGCAACGTCATGATCCTGTCGCGGGTGACGGGCTACTGGCAGGAAATTATCCTCGGGCTGATCCTGATTACCGTCGTCTGGGCCGATCTGGCCCTTCGCAAACAAACCCACCGGCTCCACCCCCGGCGCATGCTCTCATGAAACGAATCGTTATTCTGCTCGCCCTGCTGGCGGCCGCCTGCGAACTGCCGCCCCGCAACACCGCCACCACGACGGCCCTCCGCACCGCCGACACCACCCTGACCGGGGCCGTGGAGGAATACGTGATGGTGACTACCGCCGTCACGATGCCGATGTACGTCAACCACGACCAGGCCACCTTCCGGCGCTGGGGTGAAAAACGCGGGGTCCGGGTGTCCATCCTCGGCCCGGCCGACTGGGACGTTCCCGCGCAGATCAGCACCATCGAGGAGGTGATCGGCACACGGCCGTCGGGCTTGCTCATCAACGGCACTGACCCCGCCCTCGGCCCCGTCATCGACAAAGCGGTGGCGGCCGGTATCCCGACCGTCGTCTACGACTCCGACATCCCGAACTCCCGGCGGCACGCTTTTCTCGGCACCGACTGGTACCAGATCGGAAAGATGCAGGGCGAAGAAATGGTGCGGCTGCTCAACGGCAGGGGCAAGATCGCCTACATGGGCATTCTGGGCCTGACCAACATGGAAGCCGGTTTTCAGGGGCTGCTCGATGTAGTGAAAAAGCACCCCGGTATTGAGGTGGTCGGGAAATTCGACGACAAGGCTAACGTGGAGGAAGCCACCCGCATCACCTCCGACCTGCTGGCCGCTCATCCGGACCTGGCCGGTCTCTGCGGTTTCGACTCCAACTCCGGCCCCGGCATCGCGCTGGCCGTGCAGGAAGCCGGGAAGGCCGGCAAGGTGAAGATCACGACCGTAGACTGGGAGCCGGAACACCTGCAACTGGTCAAAGCCGGGGTCATTCAGATGCTGGCGGGCCAGAAAAGGGAGTTGTTCACCTGGTACGGCGCCCAGTTTCTGTACGACATGGTGCACCAGACCAACCGCCTGTCGGGCAACGACGCCCGGGCCGGGCTGACCAACGTCCCGGCCACGGTCAACACCGGTCTGATCCGCATCACGCGGGAGAACGTGGACGAGTTTCTGAATACCGCACCGGCGCAGTGACCGGCACCGGACGTTTTTCTGTTCACAAGCGGACAACCGGCTGTCCGAATCCGTACAGGCTGCGCGGAGAAACCGGCCCGCAGGGACAGAAATGGCGCTTTTAGGCGTGTGGCATAGGAGTTGAGCACGTTTGGAAAAACAGCGTGTCACTTTAACCTATCCACACCATGTTTTTCAACTACCTCAAGATCACGCTGCGAAACCTCTGGAGGAATCAGGTTTACAGCGCCGTCAATATTCTCGGGCTGGCCGTCGGCATCGCCAGTTTTCTGCTCATCACCCTCTTCGTTAAGGACGAACTGAACTTCGACCGCTTCCTGCCCGGTGCCGACCGTATCTATCAGGTGAATCTCTTTGGTAACTTCGGCGGTACCGAACTGAAAGTCAACGCATCTCCTCCGCCCGTGGGCCGGACGATGCAGACCGATTATCCCGAAGTGGAAGCCTATACCCGGACCTTTGAACCCATCGACGTGGTCGTACAGCGGGAGCAGGGCGGCAAAATCGACAAGTCGTTCACCGAGGCCAATATTCTGGCGGTGGATTCCAATTTTCTGGACGTCTTCCGGTTTCCGGTGCTGGCCGGGCAGGCGGTTTCCTGTCTGCGGGAGCCGACCTCCGTCGTCATCACCGAAACCACCGCCCGGAAATACTTCGGCACCCCCGACGTGCTGGGCCGGACACTGAAAATCAACGGCAACCCGCATCAGATTACCGCCGTCCTGGCCGACCTGCCCACGCGTTCCACCCTTCAGTTCGATTTCCTCACGCCCCTTAAAAATTACCAGGTCGTTACCTACTTCGACTGGAGCTGGGTCTGGCTCAACGTAAACACCTTCGTCCGGCTGGCCCCGCAGGTGGCCGCGCAGCCGGAGCGCGTCCGGGCGCTGGAGGCCAAGTTTCCGCAGATGGTGCGCACCCACGCGGCCCAGGCCTTTGCCCGCATCGGCCAGCCGCTGGAGGAGTTTTACCGGAAAGGCGGCCACTGGGACTTCCGGCTTCAGCCCCTGACCGACATTCACCTGCATTCGGCCGACCTTTCGACGGGTTTTACGAACCTCGGCGATGCCGGCCAGACCCGGACGTTTGTCGTCGTGGCCCTGTTCATCGTGGTGCTGGCCTGCGTCAACTTCATGAATCTCTCGACGGCCCGTTCGGTCCGGCGGGCGAAGGAGGTAGGCGTCCGCAAGGTGCTCGGCTCACAGAAAACCGCCCTGATCCGCCAGTTTCTGACCGAATCGCTGCTCTACAGCGTGCTGGGTACGTTGCTGGCGCTGATGCTGGTTTCGCTCAGTATGCCGCTGTTCAACCAGCTGGCCGGCAAGGCATTCACTACCAATGACCTGCTGACGCCCGACCTGCTGGCGGTCATCCTCGGTCTGACCGTCGTCGTCGGACTGCTGGCGGGCAGTTACCCGGCTTTTTACCTGACGGCTTTCAACCCGATCGAAACGCTGAAGAACGGGCTGCTGAAAACTGCCCCGGCTCACCGGCTGGTCCGCAACGGGCTGGTGGTGTTTCAGTTTGCCGTATCCACGGCCCTCATCATCGGCACCGTCGTCGTATTCGGGCAGCTGCGCTACAGCCAGACCAAGGATCTGGGCCTCGACAAGGAGAACGTGCTGGTCATCACGAACGTCAACCGGCTGAATGCCGGGGGAGAAGCGTTCCGGCAGGAACTGAAGCGCTTCCCGGAAGTACTCAACGCCAGCTTCACGACCAGCATCCCGCTGAAAGGCGGTTTCGGCGATTTTTATGTCCCGCAGCAGACGAAAACCGACCGGCAGGTGGCCAAAGACCTGACGCTCTATTCCTTCATGACCGACTATGATCTGGTGCCCACCCTGAAGATCAAACTCCTGAAAGGCCGCAACTTCTCCCCGGATTTCTCCGACTCGCTCTCGGTCATTCTGAACGAAACCGCCGTGAAAACCATCGGCTGGAAGGACCCCATCGGCAAGACGCTGATGTATCCGGGCGGACGCCGGGAATCCTACACGGTCGTCGGGGTGATGAAGGACTTCGACATGCAGACCGTCCGTTCGCCGATGGTGTCGTTCGGGCTGTTCCATACCTCCTCGAAAAGCTATACCGTGCCGAATCCCTACCTGGCGGTACGGGTGCGGGGCGGCAGCCTCGAAGCGGCTTTGAAGCGGGCGGAAGCGCAGTGGAAACGCTTTGCGCCCGACACGCCCTTCGACTATACTTTCCTGGACAACGAGTTTGCGCAGGCTTACCGCACCGACCGGCAGACGGGCCGGGTGGTCGGCATCTTCACGGCCTTAGCCATCTTCATCGCCTGTCTCGGTTTATTCGGCCTGACCACCTTCGCGGCCGAGCAGCGGATGAAGGAGATCGGCGTGCGGAAGGTGCTGGGGGCCAGTGTGGCCAGCGTCGTTCTGCTGTTGTCGAAAGACTTTCTGAAACTGGTGCTGATCGCCATCGCAGTGGGGGCACCCATCGCCTGGTACGGTATGCAGCGCTGGCTGAAAAACTTCGCCTACCGCATCGACCTGGAATGGTGGATGTTCGCCGGAGCCGGTGGCCTGGCCGTGGGAATCGCCCTGCTGACGGTCTCGTTCCAGTCCGTGCGGGCGGCCCTGATGAACCCGGTGAAAAGCCTGCGGAGCGAGTGATACCACCCCCCGGCCCCCTCCTTGCTAAGGAGGGGGTGGCTTCGCAGAACCTGAAAATGGCGGAGCACTCCCCCTCCTTTCCGAGGAGGGGGCCGGGGGGTGGTCTGATGTTAAACCTAACCCAATATACCATGCTACAGAACTACCTGAAAATCGCGCTTCGGAATCTGAGGAGGCAGAAGGCCTTTACGGCCATCAACGTCGTGGGGCTGGCTATCGGGCTGGCCACCTGCATTGTCATGATGCTCTACGTCCGCGACGAACTGTCGTATGACCGGTATCATGAAAAGGCCGACCGGATCGTGCGGGTCGTCACGCGGGGCATGATGGGCGACCAGTCGCTCAATATGTCGTTTGTCGGGCCGCCGGTGGCACGGGATCTGAAGCGGGAGTTTCCGGAGATTCTGGCGGCCGTGCGGCTGCGGGATTACGGCAGCCAGTTCATCTCCTACGGCACAAACTCATTTAAGGAAGAAAGCTTTTTCGGGGCCGACTCGACCTTTTTCCAGCTGTTTTCCATTCCGGTGCGGAAAGGCAATCCCGACAAGGCGCTGTCGGCCCCGAACGCCATCGTGCTGACCGAAACCACCGCCCGGAAGTACTTCGGCGCTCAGGACCCGATCGGCAAGGTGCTGCTCCTCGGGCAGGAGAAGGAGCCGCTGCAGGTGACGGCCGTCATGGCCGACGTTCCGGCCAATTCCCACTTTCACTTCAACGCGCTGATTTCGCTCAATGGCTCGAAGGAAGCCGGCGGGCAGGAGTGGCTCAACAACGCCAATTTCAATACGTACCTCCTTCTGCCGGAACAGTACGACTACCGGAAGCTGGAGGCCAAGCTGCACGGCGTAACGGAAAAATACGTCGGCCAGGACCTGAAGAAGTTCATGGGCATCACCCTGAAACAGTTCCGGGAGGCCGGCAACGAGTTCGGGCTCGGGCTCCAGCCGCTGACCGACATCCACCTGCATTCCGGGCCGGTGCAGGGCCTTGAACCCAACGGCGACATCCGCAACGTGTACGTGCTGACGGCCATCGCCCTGTTCATGCTGCTCATCGCCTGCGTCAACTTCATGAATCTCAGCACCGCCACGGCTTCGGGCCGGGCGCGGGAGGTGGGCGTCCGGAAGGTGCTCGGCTCGGTCCGGGGACAGCTGCAGCTTCAGTTTCTGGTCGAATCGGTGCTGCTGGCGGTGGTGGCGCTGGGGCTGGCGTTGATGCTCGTTCAGGGGAGCCTGCCGGTATTCAACCAGCTGACGGAGAAGGCGCTCAGCCTGGCCGTCGGATCGAATCCGCTGCTGGGGCCCGGTCTGCTGGCCGGCGCGGTCGGCGTGGGACTGCTGGCGGGCAGTTACCCGGCTTTTTACCTGTCGTCGTTCCGGCCGGTGGCCGTGCTGAAAGGAAGGGTAGTGGGCGGCAGGAGCGGGGTGACGCTGCGGAGCGGGCTGGTGGTATTTCAGTTTTTTATCTCCATCACGCTCATCATCGCCACCGTGGTGGCCTTCCGGCAGCATCGTTTCCTGTTCAGCCGGGAGATGGGCTTCGAGCGCGATCAGGTGCTGGTCATTCAGGATTCCTATATGCTGGGCCGCAACGAGGCCGTGCTGCGGGAAAAGCTCCTGCAGAATCCCCGCGTGAGCCGGATCAGCGTCTCGGGCTTCGTGCCGGTCGGGCCGACTTTTAACAATAACAGCTCACTTTCTCCGAAAGACGACCCCAATAAGGGGATCGTCACCCGGCTGTTCAACGTCGATGTCGACTACATCCCGACCCTCGGGATGCGGCTGGTGCAGGGTCGTAACTTTTCGACCGACTTCCCGACCGACTCGTCCGCGGTCATCCTGAACGAAACGGGCGCCCGGGCCTACGGCTGGCCGAAGCAGGCCGTCGGGAAAGAAATCCTGCGCATCGTGGACGAAAAGGGTACCAAGCAGGCGTTCCGGGTAATCGGGGTCGTGAAGGATTTTCATTTTGAATCCCTCCGGCAGCGGATCGGCCCGCTGATGATGTTTCTCGGCGGCAATACAGGCAGTCTTCTGGTCAAACTCAAAGCCGGCAATGTGGCCGAAGTACTACCCTCGATCAAACGGGAGTGGGAAGCCTTGTCACCGGCGGCTCCGTTCCGGTATTCGTTCCTCGACGAACGCTTCGAACAGTCGTTCCGGCAGGAGCAGAAAACCAGCGAGGTGCTGACCCTGTTTGCCGGCCTGACGGTCTTCATCGCCTGCCTCGGTCTGTTCGGTCTCGCGACCTATACCGCCGAGCAGCGCCGGAAGGAGATCGGTGTGCGGAAGGTGCTGGGCGCGTCGGTTTCCGGTATCGTGGCCCTGTTGTCGGGCGAATTTCTGAAATTAGTGGGCATTGCCATCGCGCTGGCCGTTCCGCTGGCCTGGTTTGCCATGAGCCGCTGGCTGAATGATTTTGCCTACAAGGTCCCGCTTGACTGGTGGGTGTTTGCCCTCGCCGGGGCCGTGGCGATCCTGATCGCGCTCATTACCGTCTCGTTCCAGTCCATCCGGGCGGCCCTGACCAATCCCGTTCAAAGTTTACGAAGCGAATAATCTCCCATGAAACACCTGACTCTCTTTCTTTTCGCCCTGGTAACCTCCGTTGCCGCAGCACAGAACGCGCCCCGGCCGCTCACGTCGTTTGATAAAGTCATCGTCAGCCCGCTGGTCAGCCTCGTCCTGACCGCCGGGGATCAGGAAACCGTGCGGTTCGAATACGAGAACGTCGGTCCGGAAAAAGTCAACTGTTATGTCGACAACCGGACGCTGCGGATTTACCTCGACGGGGCCGAAATCGCCGTGAAAACCCGGAAATACCGGGAGGGCGGAAACGACTACCGCAAGCCGGTGTACGAGAATGTCCGGGTGACGGCCTACGTGACCTATAAAAGCCTGAAAACCCTCGAAGTCCGGGGGGAGGAACGGGTGGTCTGCGAGAGTCCGCTCAGCGCGGAGGAGTTCCGGCTGCGCGTGTACGGGCAGGCCGACGTGCGGCTGGCCGAACTGAGGACCCGTTCTCTGAAAGCCGCTTTTTACGGCGAAAACAAAGTGACCATTGCGTCCGGTAAGGCCGAACGGCAGCTGTTCCGGGTATTCGGCGAGAACCAGGTCGAAACCGAAGCCTTGACCGGCCGCGACGTGGTAACCCGGGCCTATGGCGACAACCACCTGAACCTCCATGCCTCCGACCGCATCCACGTCATGGCCCTGGGCGAGTCGGAAATCCGCTACGCCGGGGAGGCCGATCTGCATCGGGGGCTGGTCATCGGCGACGTCACGATCCGGAAAACCCGCTGAAACCGGGTTCAGAACCCGGCGGCCTGCCCGTCCTTGCGCATTTCCGAAGCCCCTTCGTAGATGCGGTGGACGGGGTCGCGCCGGATGGCCTGATAGCCGCCGAAGAAGTCGGTGTCGGTCATGCGGTGGCCCCGGTTTTTCAGGTCGGTGCGGACGGCCGCGGGAATCCCGCTTTCAAGCGCCAGCTTCCCGCCGTCGATCATCAGCGTGCCGACGGGTTCGCTGCTGCCCGAATGACTGAAGCGGGCCGCGTCACCGGCTTCCTGGACGTTCATGCCGAAGTCGATCAGGTTGCACAGGACCTGGAGGTGACCCTGGGGCTGCATCGCCCCGCCCATGACGCCGAAGCTCAGGAGCGGTTCGCCGTTTTTCATCACAAAGCCGGGAATGATGGTCGTGAAGGGCCGTTTCCCGGGCGCGTAGACGTTGGCGTGTCCTTCCTGCATATTGAAGCTGGTGCCCCGGTTGTGGAACGTAAAGCCCAGCCCGTCGGGAACCATGCCGCTGCCGAATTCCAGCATGTTGCTTTGGATCAGCGAAACCATGTTGCCTTCGTCATCGGCCACGGTGAGGTAGACGGTCTCGCCCGCCCGCAGCGCCTGCACCCCGGCGTCGATGCGTTCGCCGGCCCGTTTCGGATCGATCAGTTTGCGTCGCTGGGCGGCATATTCCTTTGAAAGCAGCCAGCTGAGCGGTATTTTCGAGAAATCGGCGTCGGCGTAATACCGGGCACGATCCTCGAAGGCCAGCTTCTTGGCCTCCACCAGCAGGTGCAGGTAGTCGGCGCTGTTGTGTCCCAGGCTTTTCAGGTCATATCCTTCCAGAATGTTCAGCATCTGCAAAACGGCGATGCCCTGCCCGTTAGGCGGCAGTTCGTAGACGTCGTAGCCCCGGTAGTTGACCGACACCGGCTCGATCCAGTTGCTCTGGTGGGCCGCCAGATCCTCTTTGCGGAGGTAGATGCCCGTCCGGCGGGCGTAGCGGTCGATGACGTCGGCAATGGCTCCCTTGTAAAAAGCGTCGCGACCGCCTTTGGCGATCTTCTCGTAGGTCGCGGCCAGGTCCGGGTTTTTAAAGACCTGGTTTTCGGCCGGGGCCTTGCCGTCGATCAGGAAGGTTTTGCGGAAGTTATCGAACTCGGAGATCACGTTTCCGGCCGCTTCGAGCCGCTTCCGGGCCACTTCCCACGAATAGGCGATGACCTGGGCCGTCGGCACCCCCTCCCGCGCATACCGGATGCCGGGGGCCAGCAACTGCGGCATGGGCAGCTTCCCGAACCGTTCGTGCAGGCGGTACCAGCCGTCGACCGTGCCCGGCACCGACACCGAAAGCGGGCCGTAGAGCGGCAGCTGCTTCTGATCACCGAGGATGGTTTTCAACTGCGCGTAGGTCAGTCCTTTGGGCGAGCGTCCGCTGGCGTTGAGGCCGTAGAGTTTGCGGTCTTTCGCCGACCAGACGATGGCGAACAGGTCCCCGCCGATGCCGCAGTTATTGGCTTCGACCAGCCCGAGCATGGCGTTGGCCGCAATGGCCGCATCGACCGCCGTGCCGCCCTGTTTCAGCACGTCGAGGGCGGTCTGGGTGGCCAGCGGGTGGCTGGTCGCGACCATGCCGTGCCGCCCCAGCACCGGGCTGCGCGTGGCGAAGTTCGCCCCGGAAAGCCGGTCGCCCCGGCCGATCTGGCCGTAGGCGCCGGTGAGTATCAGAAAAGAGAACGCAAAGAGAAAAAGCCGTAAAGCCATGTAATCAGGGGAATTGCAAACGGTACGAAAAAGCCTCAGGAAAGCGTCTGACCGACCCGTTCGAGCAGGGCTTTGGTGGCCCGGATGCCGTCGTCTTCACTGAGCCGGTCGCCGGAATATTCAATGCCGACGTAGCCTTTGAACGCTTTGGTCCGGCCTTTCTTGACGATCTCCAGCAGCCGGGGATAGTCGAGGGTGGTCTCGTTGCCCTGCGCGTCGAAGTCGTGCGTCTTGGCGCTGGCTCCCTTCGCGAACGGCATCATTTCCTCCGTTCCCTTGTAGCGGTCATAAACTTCCGTCGGGCTGACCTTGAAGTTGTTGAAGTCGGGGAGGGTGCCGCAGTAGGGGTTGTTCACCTGCCGCATGACCCCGGCCAGCCACTGGCCGTCGGACGAATAGCCGCCGTGGTTTTCGACGATGACGCCGATCTTTTCCTTCGCGCCGTATTCCGACAGGCGGCCCAGCCCGTCGACGGCGGCTTTCGCCATCTCTTCGGCCGTGCCTTTGCCGCGCAGGTTGACCCGGATGGAGTGGCAGCCCAGGAATTTGGCGGCATCGATCCACTGGTAATGGCTCTCGACGCCCTGCTTCCGTTTGGCGTCGTCGGAATCGGCGAGCGGCCCGGCCGTATCGACCATGATCAGCACGTTGCGGACGCCGAGGTCGGCGGTGCGCTGTTTCAGTTCGTTCAGGTAGGCCTGGTCTTTGGCTTTGTCCTTAAAGAACTGATCGACGTATTCGACGGCGCTGATGCCGAAGTCGTTTTTGGCCTTCGCCGGAAAATCCATGTTGACCAGCTTGCCCTCCCGCAGCGTCCGGTGCAGCGACCATTCGGCCAGGGAGATGTTGAAGAACAGTTTCTTGTCACGGGCGTCGGCTTCGGGGGCCAGCGTCGGCAGCAGGCCCAGACCGGCGGTGGTCAGGCCGAGGTGTTTCAGAAAATCGCGTCGGTTTTGCATGGTTTGGACCACCCCCCGGCCCCCTCCTAAAACAGGAGGGGGAGTGCTCCGCTTGTTCATAATCCTGCGAAGCCACCCCCTCCTTACCAAGGAGGGGGCCGGGGGGTGGTAGTTTATGAGTTTTTACTATTTTCATTAATAACGCCCTACGCAGTCACCCCCACCTAAAGGGGAGCTGATTCGGCGGAACTAAACTCCCCTTTAGGGGTTGGGGGAACCACCCGCTTCACCCCCGAGCCCAGCACGAACGCCAGCGTCACGAAGGTGGCGAAAATTACCGGGATAATCCAGAACAGCTGCCACTGCCCGAGCGACCGGGTGCCCTCGGCCGTAACGACGCTGTTGAACGTCCAGCCGGCCGCCAGTGCGCCCAGCCCGTGGCCGATGCCGTACGACACCAGCACGAACAGTCCCTGGGCCTGCGCCCGGATGGCGGGCGGAGCCACCTGATCCGTGTAAATCTGCCCGGCCACGTAGACGAAGTCGTAACAGGCCCCGTGCAGCAGGATGCCCAGCATCATCATCCAGACCACCGCATCCGGAGCCGCCAGCGCAAAGAGCGCATACCGCAGCACCCAGGCCGACATCCCGATTACCAGCACCCATTTGACGCCCAGCCGCCGGAAAAACCAGGGCAGGAGCAGCAGAAAAGCCGCTTCGGACATATTCCCGAACGTCATTTTAAACGCCGGGTTCGGCACGTCGGCGGCTTTCAGGAACACCGGCACGTAGGAGAAATACGTCGCCAGCGGAATGCTCGTCAGCAGCACGCTCAGGAGGAAAACCCAGAACGGCCGCGATTTCAGCCGGGCGATGGCATCCAGACCGGCGATGTCGCGGAACGTCATCTTCCTGCCCGCTCCGGGCGGGGGCACGTTCGGCAGCGTGAAGCTGTACAACCCCATCAGCAGCCCGGCCGTTCCGGCCACCCGCATCGGGATGCCCGTGGTGTCGCCCTTCAGCACGAGGCTGACCAGAATCCCGGCGGCAATCCAGCCGAGCGTGCCGAACACCCGCACGAGCGGAAACTCCCTCTCGCGGTCGGTCAGGAGGTGGAAGGCCGTGGCCGTCGCCAGCCCGAGCGTGGGCATATAGCAAAGCATATGAAACAGCAGAAAGGCCAGGAACAATCCGGGCGAGGCCGCCAACTGCGGAGCGCAGAATACGAATCCCCCGCTCAGCAGGTGCATCACTCCCATGACCTTCTGCACCGCGAAAAACCGGTCGGCGATCATGCCCATGAAAAACGGCGCGACGATGGACCCGATCGGGCTGACCACATAGGCCAGGTAGATCAGGTCGGTCATGCCGTGGTTTTTCATAAAGTTACCGGCTGTCGCGTACCAGGAACCCCAGATGAAAAACTGGAGAAACATCATCAGGCGCAGGCGGCCCTTCACCATGTCTTGCATACGGTTTCGGATGGATCAGGCCGGGACCGGCGCCGTTTCGCGAACCAGGTCCTTCATGTATTTCAGCGAAATGCGGGTCAGGTAATCCACCTCCCCGATGCCGCCGATGCGGTGGTTTTTCAGCACCGGCAGGCAGCATTCCGATACCAGATAGCCCGCATAGTCGGCTTTCTGCAACTCCTCGATGAAGGTGCGGTAGTTGGTCTTTCCGCCGAAGGAAGGCGCCGGGTCCTGCACCACCTCCCCGTCTTCGTTTTCGCTGAAGTTCCAGGCCCCGAAGTGCGACAGCACGTTGAGCGGGCCGCATTTCCGCACGGCCTCCCGGACATACTCGTCGCTCTGGCGCTCCTGAAACAGCGGCACGTCGAGGCACAGCTTCACGTTTTTCCGGTCGATTTCCTGCGTCATCGACAGCAGGTCCTCGTAGCCCGGCGTCAGCACCGGCGCGTGGTTCTGGAGCGCCAGCGTGATGCCCAGGTCGGCGGCCCAGTCGGCCACCTCCCGGATGCCGTCGACGGCGTGGTGCCAGCGACGGAGATCGGCCGGGTATAGCTTTTTATAGTAATAGCCTTTTTCGTAAGGGGCATACAGGGCAATCTCCTCCTCGTCGTTGATGATGCCCGGCCAGGCGGCAAACACCTTCACGAGGTCCACGTTCAGATCGCGGGCCAGTTCCAGCACCATCTTCATCATCGCCAGGTTGTTCTCCCGCTCCTCCATGCACCGGCCGGCGAAGTTGGACATACTCTCCACAGCGCAGAGGGCGATGCCCTCGTCGGCGGCTAAGGCTTTGATGCGCTCGCGGTCGACCCGGCTCAGGTCGAGGGGCGAGGCCACGGGCCGTTTGGTTTCGATGGAAAGGCCGTCGAAGCCGAGTTCGCGGGCCTTGTGGATCTGCTGTTCCAGCGAAAGAGCTTCTCCGAGGTAAAACTGGCCGGAATACGAGACGGTCAAGAGGGCGAATTTCATAAGAGTCGTTGGGTTATTTGCCGGAGGTTGAGGAAGTTTCAAGTTCCATAAACTGCACGGCCGTCAGCTGCATCAGCACCTGCGTCGCTTCGGCGTTGGCGTTTTTAAAGACAAAATAGACGTCGTGGATGCCGGTGGTCGGACGCAGGTCGGCGATCAAATTCGGTGTCCGGCGACCCGGGACGCCCCGGTTTCCACCGCCCGGCTGCGGGGGCGCGGCCCGCTTCAGTTCGGGCGTCGTGCCTACCAGCGGCCCGGTCGGCGAGTCCAGATGCACCTCGACGGTGCCGCCGGCGGCTTTCATCCGGGCCGGAGCCTGGGCAAAAAAGCCGACCCGGCCGAGGCCCGTCAGGTCGACGCTTCGATAGCCGATGTACGAATCCGACCCGACGGCGTAGAACGACTTGCCCTGCGCGGTCGTGAATTCGGTGCCTTTCTGCATATCGGCTTTTTCGGGGGCCAGTACCGGGCTGCGCAGCACCAGCACCTTCTCGCCGGTGAGCGTCGGGATGAGCCGGGTGCCCTTGTCGGCATAAGCCGCCCGGAGGATGTAATAACCCCGGTCGCTCTGGCCTTCAGGGACGTTGGTCGTAAACGAGCCTTTGACCGGCAGCGATTTGGCCGTGGGTTTGTCTTCGGCAAAACTCAGGATGTAGGCCACCATTTCGCCGGCGTTTTCCAGCGAAAGCTGCGGGTGGGCGCTCATGGCGATGTCGCCCCAGACGCCACTGCCGCCGGAGATCACCTTCCGGGCCAGCCGGTCGGCGGCCGTGCGGTCACCCCGGTATTTCTGCGCGATCTGTTTATAGGCCGGTCCGGCGGATTTCTGGTCGACGGTATGGCAGGATTTGCAGTCGCTTTCGTGGATCAGCTTCTGGGCGGTGGCGAACCGGGCCGAGGCATCGGCACCCCGCTGTCCGCTGGCCAGATTCGTCAGGTCAAAGGTTTCGGGCAGGTAGTCGATGGTGACGGCAACCTGGGCGGGTGCGATCTTGCCGGCGGCCAGACTGCCGTCCTCCCGGTCGTTGACCGAAACCGCGTAATTGAAAGTTTGTCCCGGGAAAAAGAAGGTCTTATTGCCCTTCGTAACGGCGAAGTCGACCACCGGCGGCTCGTTGCCCGCCTTGATTTCCAGCGATTTGCTGTTTCTGGCGCCTTTCGCGTCGGTGACGGTGAGCGTGGCGGTATAGAGGCCCGGTTTATCGAAAGGTACCGTCGGATTGGCCGTCGTGAAGGTGCGGGCGGTTCCGCCGGCTTTCGGGCTGATCTTCCATTCGTAACTCAGATTGTCCTGGTCGAGGTCGGTCGATCCGGCAGACGAGAAGGTTACCCTGAACGGAACGGCTCCGGCGGTCTTGTCGGCTTTGAGCTGCACGAGGGGTTTGCGGTTGCCGCCGTTGTATTCGATCCGGACCAGTTTGGCGTTGTCGTTGCCCCGGAACCAGGCGCTGCCGTATTCCAGCAGGTAGAGGTCGCCGTTGGCGCTGAACTTCATGTCGATAGGGCTGTCGAAACGTTCGGTGGGCAGAAACCGCTCCATCGAGACGAAGTTACTCTGTTCGTCCATCGTCACGACCATGATCCAGCCCCGCATGAATTCGGTGATGAACCACTTGCCCTCGTAATAATCCGGAAAAAGCCGGTCGGCCTTTTTGAAGTCGGCTTGGTGGAAGATCGGCCCGCCCACGGCGCTCCGGCCCCCGCTGCCCATCAGCGGATACTCCTTCGTCGGGCCGTAGGAATACCAGATGAAGGCTTTCCGCGACGGCGGCAGTTCGGTCAGGCCGGTGTTGTTGGGCGAGTCGTTGACCGGCTTTTCGGGGTCGAAGCGCCGGCCGGTCGGTTTGCCGGTCTGGTAGCTGTAGTCCCAGTAGGCGGCATTGTTGCCCACGACGTAAGGCCAGCCGAAATTGCCCGGTTCGCGGGCCTGGTTGAACTCGTCGTAGCCGTCGGGGCCGAGGCCGACCGAATCGCGCATGTCGGGGCCGACTTCCCCCCAGTACAGATAGCCGGTGCGGCTGTCGCGGGAAAGCCGCCAGGGATTGCGCAGGCCCATGACGTAGATTTCCGGGCGGGTTTTGGGCGTTCCTTTGGGGAACAGATTGCCGTCGGGAATGGTGTAGGTGCCGTCGGCTTCGGGATGGATGCGGAGCAGCTTGCCGCGCAGGTCGTTCGTGTTGGACGACGATTTCTGGGCATCCCAGGCTTCGCGGCCCGGACGCTCGTCGATGGGCGCAAAGCCGCTGACGAAGGGCACGAAGGGGCTGGAGTTGTCGCCGGTCAGGAGGTGCAGGTTGCCCCGGTCGTCGAAAACCATGCCGCCCCCGGTATGGCAGCATTCCTCACGCTGGGTCGGAATCTCCAGAATCACCTTCCGCGAAGCCATCACCAGCTCGTCGCCCCGCAGTTCGTAGCGGGCCACCACGTTTTTAGGCTCCTTTCCCTCGGCCGAGTAGTAAAGATAAATCCAGTGGTTCTCGGCAAACTTCGGGTCCTGGACAATCCCGAGCAGACCGTCTTCGGCCTCGCGGGTTTTGCCTTCTTTATTAGTGTATTTCGTGCTGACCGGGATGGTGGCGATAACTTTCGTCTCCCCGGTGGCGGGGTCATACCGCTGAATGGTTCCTTTCCGCTCGATGAACAGTACGCGGCCGTCGTCGAGCGGGAGCAGGGCCATCGGCTCGTCGAGTTTCTCGGCCAGAACGACTTTCGTGAACCGGTTTTCCTCGGGTTTTTCGGCCGGCGGCCGCACGTATTTCATGGACGACAGCCCCCAGATGGCCGCCAGAATCAGGGAAAGCCGGAAACCGGCCGCAAGCGGCTTCCCGGACGTCAAGGGTTTAGGCATAGGATCGAACCGTCGTAAGACGGACTGAAAAGTATTTACAAGGTACCATTTTACTTTTAGTTATTAAAATATTTAATTATATGCCGGAATCGGATTTTCTCCGAATAAAATTTTCCGAAATAAAAAGAGTATGAACGGCCGGTTCGGGCATCCTTCGGTTTTCCGGATCGGTAAGAACCCTGACCCCTTAATCCTGACCCTGATGACCCGGATGGAAACCCTGAAAAGTGCCCGTGCCGGTACGGTGTCGACTACGCCCGCGCGGGTGGTCGCCATCGACCTGGTGCGGGCCCTGACGATGGTCCTGATGATCTTCGTCAACGACCTCTGGTCGCTGAAAGACATTCCCCGCTGGCTGGAGCACGTCCCCCGCGGGGTCGACGGCATCGGTCTGGCCGACGTGGTGTTTCCGGCCTTTCTGTTCATCGTCGGCCTGTCGCTGCCCTACGCGCTCGACGCCCGGCGCCGGAAAGGCGATACGGCCGGCCAACTGGTCGGCCACGTCCTCACGCGCTCGGTCGCGCTGCTGGTGATGGGCGTGTTTCTGGTCAACGGCGAATCGATCAATGAAGCCGCCACCGGGATGCCCCGGCTGCTGTACAACACCCTATGCTGCATCGCCTTCATCCTGATCTGGAACGTGTACCCGAAAACCGCCCCCGCCCTGATGGCGAATGCCGCCCGGGCGGCTGGGATTCTGGTGCTGCTCGGGCTGGCGTTCGTCTACCGGGGCGGAAAGGACGGCGACCTCGAACGCTTCGCTCCGCAGTGGTGGGGCATTCTGGGGCTGATCGGCTGGTCGTATCTGGCGGCCGGGCTGGTGACGGTCTTCGCCCGAAACCGCCTGGCGATCCTGATTGCGGGCTGGGTAGTGTTCAGCCTGCTGAGCATCATATCGCACGCGGAGCTGCTGCCGAAAGGCAGTGTATTCTATCTGATTCCCAACGCCATCAGCGGAGGCACGCTGGCGGGCCTGACGATGGGCGGGGTGGTGATCGGCACGCTGTTCCGGATGTACCGCGAGCGGAACGACCACCGCCGGATGGCGTTTGTTTTTCTGGGCATATCGGTCTTCCTGATTGCGCTGTCGGTGCTGACCCGGCCTTACTGGGGGCTGGCGAAGCTGGGCGCGACCCCGGCCTGGCTGTTCCTGTGCAGCGCCTTCACGATCCTGGCCTTTCTGGCGGTCTACCGGCTGGCCGATCTGGGCGGGAAGGCCCACTGGTTCCGGTTCATCCGGCCCGCGGGAACCGACACGCTGCTGTGTTACCTGATCCCGTATTTCGCCTATGCCTTTACCAATTTCATGAATATCCGTTTACCCGAAGCCGTGCTGACGGGGGGCGTCGGCCTGCTCAAGTCCTTCCTGTTTGCGCTGCTGTGCGTCTGGATCACGGGCGGGCTGAGCCGGGTCGGGATTCGGCTGAAGCTGTAAACCGGTCCCGGGCGGTAAACCCTTAACTAAACCCTTTCGTTGTGAAGAAGCTTTATTTCCTGGTTCTCTCCCTGCTTTGCTGCGCGACCCTGGCGCCGGCGCAGGAGAACAACATCGTGATCAAGGGCGGCCACGTCATCGATCCCAGAAACAACATCAACGCCGTCATGGACGTCGCGATTCGGGACGGGAAGATCGTGCAGGTCGCCAAAAACATCGACACCAAAGGCGCCATTCAGGTGGTCGATGCTAAAGGGATGTACGTCACGCCCGGCCTGATCGACATTCACACGCACGTCTTTTTCGGGACCAACCTCGACCAGACCTACAGCAACGGCCCCAACGCCCTGCCGCCCGACGGCTTCACCTTCCGCAACGGCGTAACGACCATCGTCGACGCGGGCTGCGCGGGCTGGCGGAATTTCGAGGTCTTCAAGAAGCAGACCATCGACCGGTCGCAGACCCGCGTGCTGGCCCTGCTGAACATCGTGGGCGAGGGGATGCGGGGCGGTACCTTCGAGCAGAACATCGCCGACATGGACCCGCAGAAAACCGCCGAGATGGCGAAGCAGTACCCCGACCACGTCGTCGGCATCAAGCTGGCGCACTTCAACGGCTACGACTGGACGCCCACCGACCGGGCCGTGGAAGCCGGGAAACTGGCCGGGCGGCCCGTCATGATCGACTTCGGAGGCAGCAACCCGCCCCTGCCCATCGAGGAACTGTACATGAAGCACCTGCGTCCCGGTGACATCTATACGCACTGCTTCGGGCAGCTCAAGACCCGCGAGGCCATCGTCGACGTGGAGACCGGCAAGGTGAAACCGTTCGTGCTGGAGGCCCGGAAAAAAGGCATTCTGTTCGACGTGGGCTACGGCGGTATCAGCTTTGCTTTCTCTCAGGCCATCCCGGCCATCAAAAGCGGCTTTTTCCCGAATACGATCAGCACCGACATTCATACCGGCAGCATGAACAACGCCATGAAGGACATGCTCAACGTGATGTCGAAGTTTCTGGCGATGGGCATGGACCTCCAGAGCGTCATCCGGGCCAGCACCTGGGCGCCCGCGCAGGCCATCCGGCGGGAAGAACTCGGCAGCCTCTCGGTCGGGGCGCCGGCCGACGTGGCGATCCTGAGCCTGCTCGACGGCAAGTTCAACGTACGGGAAACCGGTTATTTCGGCTTCTTCGACTACACGGGCTATAAAATCGAAGGCAAACAGAAATTCAACTGCGAGATGACCATCCGCAACGGCAAGATCGTCTACGACCTCAACGGCATCGCCAACCCCGTGATCGTCACCCAGCGGCCCCGGTCCTGAATTTTGCGTCACTCAAAACCATTCAATCCCAGATTTCTCCTTTCATGCATCGCACGATTCTTCATTCGCTTACCCTGCCCCGGCTTTTCCCGGCCGCCCTGGGTCTGGTCATTCTGGCCGGCAGTGCGGCTTTCCGCGAAAACCCGGCCGAAGACCTTTATAAATCTACAGTCTTTACCCCGGCCAAAGGCTTTACCTCCGGCGTCGAAGGACCGGCCGTCGATCCGTCGGGAACGGTGTATGCCGTCAATTTCGGCAAGCAGGGCACCATTGGGCAGATTACCCCTTCGGGGGAGGCCAGTCTGTTCGTCGAACTGCCCGAAGGCAGCATCGGCAACGGCATCCGGTTCAACCGCCGGGGCGATATGTTTATCGCCGATTACCCGAAACACAATATTCTGAAGGTGGCCAAAGGCTCGAAGGAGGTGACGGTATTCGCCAGCGAACCCCGCATGAACCAGCCCAACGACATCGCCATCGACGGCCGGGGGCGGCTGTATGCCAGCGATCCCAACTGGAAGGAGAATACCGGCAACCTCTGGCGCATCGACACCGACGGCAGGGTAACGCAGCTCGAATCCGGCATGGGCACGACCAACGGCATCGAGGTCAGCCCGGACGAGAAAACGCTCTACGTCAACGAGTCGGCACAGCGGAAGGTCTGGAAATATGACCTGGCGCCCGACGGCAGCCTGAGCAACAAACGCCTGCTGACCGAGTTTCCGGATTTCGGCATGGACGGCATGCGCTGCGACGTCGACGGCAACCTGTACGTCACTCGTTTCGGCAAAGGGACCGTCGCGAAGCTGTCGCCGGACGGCAAGGTGCTTCAGGAAATTACGCTGATCGGCAAGCGGCCGACCAACATCGCCTTCGGGGGCAAGGACGGCCGGACGGCCTACGTAACCCTCCAGGACCAGGGCAACCTGGAAACCTTCCGGGTCGAACAACCCGGCCGGGAGTGGAAACTGCGGAAGTAAGGCGGCTATTGCCTCGACTTAACTTTTTTTAACGGACAGCTGAAGATCGAAGAAGGCGCGGAGCAATTACCTTTAGGCCAGGGTATTGTCTTCGTGCCCTTTTCATTTTTATGCTTCAGAACTACCTTCGCATCGCCTGGCGGAATCTGCGGTCGCAGCGCAGCTACGCCCTGCTGAACGTCGTCGGGCTGGCGCTCGGCATGGCGGGCGGCCTGCTCATCTTTCTGTTCGTTCGCTACCACTACCGCACCGACCGCCACCACGCGAAATTCGACCGCATCGTCCGGATCGTGACGGACCTGCACCTCGACGACGGCACCGTCGAATACAACCCGGAAGCCCCGCTGCCGATGGCCGGGGTGTTACGGAAAGACTACCCGATGGTGGAGGAAGCCGCCTTTCTGACCATGAACCGGGAGCTGACCGTCAGCGTGCGGGCGCCGGGCCGGAAAGACACCGACCGGTTTCTGGAACGGGAAACCACCGCCCTCGTGGAGCCGTCGTTCTTCCGGATGTTCGATTACGAATGGAAAGCCGGCCGCCCCGAAACCGCCCTCACCGAGCCGAACACCGTCGTGCTGACCGAGTCGATGGCCCGGAAATATTTCGGATCGGCCAACCCGCTCGGGCGGCTCCTGAGCCTGAACCACCGCACCGAGGTGAAGGTAACCGGCCTCCTGGCCGACCCCGCCCATCCGACCGACACCCGCTTCGGAATATTCATTTCGCTGAAAACCATCAAGGCGCTCCGGCCCGACTTCAACCCCGACGACTGGGGTTGGATCAACTCCACGGATCGCCTGTACGTCACCCTGCGCAACCCGGCCGACCGGCCGAGGCTCGAAGCGGCCATGCCGGCACTGGCGAAAAAAGGGTACGGCGAAAGCGCCAGATACTACCGGTTTCACGTCCAGCCGCTGGCCGATATTCATTACGACCTGCGTTATAAGGGCGGGGTGATCCGGGCGTCGCTGCTGGGGTCGCTGGCGCTGATCGGGCTGTTTCTGGTCGTGACGGCCTGCATCAACTTCGTCAATCTGGCGACGGTGCAGGCGTTCCGGAGGAGCCGGGAGGTCGGCATCCGCAAGGCGCTGGGTAGTTCGCGGGGGCAACTGGCGCGGCAGTTCCTGCTCGAAACCGGCCTGATTGTGCTGGGAGCCGCGGGGCTGGCCGTCGGACTGGCGGCCGTGCTGCTGCCGTTCTTCAGCAACTGGGTGCAGGTACCGCTGAGCCTGCGGCCGGACGGCACGCTGGTCGGGTTTATGCTGGGACTGATCGGGGCGGTAATTCTGCTGGCAGGCGGCTATCCGGCTTTCGTGCTGTCGGGCTTCAATCCCTACGAAAGCCTGCGCGGGAAGCTCACGGCGATGCGCGTGGGCGGTTATTCCCTGCGGCAGGGGCTGGTGGTGCTGCAATTCGTGGTCTGTCAGGCCCTGCTGGTCGGGTCGCTGGTGGTGATGCGGCAGGTGCGGTATATGGAGGAGGCCGACCTGGGTTTTCGGAAAGACAACGTTCTGATCCTCAGCCTGCCCGATAAAAAGAAGGAGCTCCTGGGGACGTTCCGGAACGAGCTGGCGCAGGTGCCGGAGGTGCTGTCGGTCAGCTTTCACCACCGCCCGCCCTCCGATGCCGTCATGCACGGCGGCTCGTTCAAGTTCGGCGACAAGGCCGATTGGTCGCCTTTTCCGGCCCGGGAGCGGCTGGCCGATGCCGCCTACGTCCCGACCTACGGCCTGAAGCTTCTGGCGGGCCGCAACCTCACCGAAAGCGATACCATCCGGGAATATCTGGTCAATGAGGAAATGGTGCGGCAACTCAACCTGACCGATCCGAAACAGATTCTCGGCCGCCGGCTGCAATATTACCTTTCGCCCGTGCCGCTGCCGATCGTGGGCGTCGTCCGCGATTTCCACATCAAGTCCCTGCGCGACGCCATCGACCCGACCGTCATCGCCTGCCACCGACCGATGTATGCCCAGGCCGGCATCCGCGTAACGGGCCATCACCTTCCGCAGACGCTCGACCGCATCCGGGGCATCTGGGCCGGCCTGTACCCGGAGGACGTGTTTGAATACCGCTTTCTGGACGACCAGCTGGCGAAGTTCTATGAGGCCGAGGATACCCTGTCGCGGATCATCAACGCTTTTGCGCTCGTGGCGATGGTCATCTGCGGGCTGGGGCTGTACGGGCTGGTGTCGTTCGTGGTGGGCCAGCGCACGAAGGAGATCGGCATCCGCAAGGTGCTGGGGGCCACGGTGGCCGGGATCGTCGCCCTGCTGACGAAAGACTTCGTGAAACTGGTGCTGGTGGCGATTGCGGTGGCCTCTCCGGCGGCCTGGTACGTGATGGACCAGTGGCTTCAGGAGTTCACGTTCCGAATCTCCATCGGCTGGTGGGTGTTCGCCCTGGCCGGAGCCGTGGCCCTCGCCCTGGCCCTGCTGACGGTTTCCTGGCAGTCGGTCCGGGCGGCCACGGCCAATCCGGTGAAATCGCTTCGCAGCGAGTGAGACCACCCCCCGACCCCCTCCTTACCAGGGAGGGGGTGAGAACCCCGCATGACAAAAAAAGCCCCCTCCTTAGTAAGGAGGGGGTTGGGGGTGGTCAATTTACTGCCGGTTATCTCCGCCTTCCTTCACGTCGTCATTGTTGACCGACTTCTTCTTGCGGGCGGGCTGCTGGAAACTCATCTTGCCGATCTTGTAGTTGAAGGTGATCTTGAAGCTGCGGTTCAGCAGGCGCATCGAACTGGTCTGCGTGAAGAGCGGGGAGGTCGATTCGGTGCGGATCGTGACGCCGTTGCCGATGAAGTTCTCGGCCGCGAAACCGACGCTGCCCTTCTTGTTCGGCAGGTCCTTGCGGACGCCCAGCGAGTACATCCGGAAACCGCCCTGCTTGCCCTGAAGCTGAATCTGCGGGCTGCGGCCGAAACCGAAACCCTGGAGACCCCAGCCGCTGCCGAGCTGCACCTGCGTCATCAGGCGGCCGCCGATCGTGAATCCGGAGTTGGTTACCGGAGTGGAGGTGCCGTCGAGGCCGGTGGTCATGCCCTGGAGGTGAGCGTAGAAACCGTCGAAGCCACCGCTGACGCTCCATTTCGGCGTGATGGCGATGTTCCCGAAAAAGTTCATGCCCAGCGCCTGCTCTTTCCCGATGTTCTGGAAAGTGGTGAAGATGGCGCCCACCAGGGTATCCACCGGCTGCCGGATCTGCGTGATGGCGTTGGCCGTCTGCCGCCCGAAAACCGCCACGTTCAGATAGGTTTTTTTGATGTTGGTGCTCAGGCCCAGCTCGACGTTGTCGGTCAGTTCCGGGCGCAGTACCGGGTTACCCACGGTGATGCTCTGCGGGTTGGCCGCGTTGAAGTTGGGGTTGAGCTGCTGCAGGCCCGGCCGCTGAATCCGGCGGTTATAGGCGATCTTGACGGTCGTTCCGCCCTTCAGTGCCTTCGAGATGTTGACGCTCGGCACCAGGTTCGAATAGGCCGGGATGGCAATCTTGCTGTTCTCGCCGTTGTTGGCTGAAATCGTGGTGTGTTCATACCGGCTGCCGACCTTGAAGGTGAACTTGTTCTTCGTCGTCAGGGTGTAAGACACATAGGTGGCGGCTACGTTCTGGCTGTAATCCAGCAAACCGGAGGGGCGGGTGGCATCTTCCGAGAACGCGGTCGCGGTCGGGTCGGCGATCAGGTAACGGAAGTTACTGTTCACCTGACGGAAAATGCCCTTCCCGCCGAACTCCAGCAGCTGGTTCTTGGTCAGAGGGGTCTGGTAGTCAGTCTGGATCGTAAACTCCTGGTTTTCGTTCAGGTTGATGTTCCGCTGCCGTCCCGTCAGTTCGCCTACGCCGGTCATCAGGTCGGCGTCGAAGTTGTTGGTCAGGTTGTTTTTGCTGAACTGCGCTGAAACGCTCCATTCCTGCTGCGGCTTGAAGGTGTGCAGGTAATCGACGTTGACGTCGACGGAGTTCGAAAGGTCTTTGCTGTTCACATCCCGCAGGGAGGTGGAACTGAGCAGGTTATTGGTATAAAGCTGCGTCATCAGATCCTGATCGCGCCGGAAATTCCGGATGCCGTAGCGGGCGCTGGCGGTCAGCGACTGATTTTTCGAGATGTCGTAATCGAAGCCGAGCGTATACTGCCCGAACAGGCCGTTGTCGAAGGCGTCGGCGTTCTGGCTGGTCCGGATGGTGTTGCCGTTCTGCAGGGTGGTCTGGTTGGTATTCAGCACGGCCTTGTTGTAGAAGGCCCGGCCGAAACCGCCGAGGCTGAAGCCGAGTTTGCCGGCCCGGTAGCTGCCGTTCAGACCGAGGTTGGAGGAGCGCGTTCCCGCACCCCCGTCGAGGTTGAGCGTCAGGCCCTGGAGGGTATTTTTCTTGGTGATGATGTTGATGATCCCGGCCGAGCCTTCCGCGTCGTATTTGGCCGAGGGAGAAGTGATCACCTCCACGGTCTTGATCATGTCGGCCGGTATCTGCTTGAGGGCGTCGGCGACGCTGCTGGCCACGATCGTGGAGGGCTTGTTGTTGATCAGCACCCGCACGTTCTGGCTGCCCCGCAGGCTGACGTTGCCGTCGAGGTCGACGGTCAGCATCGGCACCTTGCGCATGATGTCGGTGGCGTCTCCGCCCTTGGCCGTCAGGTCCTTGTCGGCATTGTAAACCAGCCGGTCCACTTTCTCCTCGATCATGGCGGCCTGGCCGGTCACGGTCACTTCGCTCAGCGTCCGGACGTCGGGCGACAGCACAACCGATCCGAGGTTGAGGTCGGTGCCTTTCTCGATGGTAAGCAGGCGGGATTCCTTGTTCTGGTAGCCCATGAACGAATACTGAAGCCGGTATTCGCCGGGGGCCAGTTTGCTCAGGGTGAATTTTCCTTTATCGTCGGTGGTCGTTCCGTCGATGGGCTTGCGGGTCTGCGGATTCAGCAGGGCCACGGTGGCATATTCGACGGGTTTTTTCGAGGTGGAGTCGATGAGGATACCGGAGATTTTACCGTTCCCGCGCGGCTGGTTGTCGGCCGCCGTGCCGGGGATGGCGGCAGGAGCGGAGGGAGCCGGGGAACCCGCCGGCGGAGCCTGGGCGACGGTCCGGGTGGAAAGACCGACGAGGAGCAAAAAGGAGAAGAATAGATTTCGTGACATGATTGAAGGATGTTCTGCCGAACGGCTTTACAAAACAACCTTTAAAAGTAGAGGACGGAAAACGGAATAGACTATGACAGGGAGAATGCCGACGAGTCCCGCTTTTTTACCGACCAAACCGTATTCTCAAAATTGAAAGATTCCGGGAGAGATTTTGTTTTAATTGTATTTATTGAGGTAAAAATTGAATTTTTGTCTTTAAGTAAAGTTCGGAGGCATCAACGGGATATAGTATTTCCCCAATGAATCCGACTTTGAAATACGACATGAATAAAACTGGAAAAGTCTGGGCCGGCCTCCTGCTTTTGCTGACCGGCTCCCTGACGGCCCCCGCCCAGCCGG
Organism: Larkinella soli; assembly: GCF_003703975.1. Lineage (GTDB taxonomy): Bacteria > Bacteroidota > Bacteroidia > Cytophagales > Spirosomataceae > Larkinella > Larkinella soli. Next base: position 159,386 of record NZ_QTJY01000009.1, read on the forward strand.
GCCAGGCCCAGCCGGCGACCCCGGCCGTTCAGTGGGTCGAAACGGCGCCGGGCGTCTGGAAAGGATCGGTCGGGAAGCCGGAAGCCTATGACCTGCTGACGGCCTCCGGCGCGCAGCCCAACACGGCGGCCCTCGACAGGCTGGGCAAAACCGCCTTCCCGCTGGCTCCCGAAACGATCGCGGCCCGCATCGTCGGCGGCAGGACCTACCTGCGGTTTCCGCTCGAACGGGGTGAGCAGCTCTACGGCTTCGGGCTGAACTTCCAGAGTGTGCACCAGCGCGGGAAAGTGCTGCAGCTCCATATGGACCACTACGCCAACCGGGACAACGGCCGGACCCACGCGCCCACGCCCTTTTACGTGTCGTCGCAAGGCTACGGCGTCTTTGTCAACACGGCCCGCTATGTAACCGTTTATTCGGGAACAGCCGTCCGGCGCGACAGCCGCCACCCCGCCGAATCCAAAGACCGTAACACCGATAAAACCTGGAGCGCCCGCCCGTATTCCGACGCCGTCGAGATGCTTGTGCCTGCGGAAGGAGTCGAAATTTACGTCTTTGCCGGGCCGAAACCGATGGACGTGGTCCGGCGCTACAACCTCTTCAACGGCGGGGGCTGTCTGCCGCCCCGCTGGGGGCTGGGTTTCACCCAGCGCGTCCACCGGCTGTATACGGCGGAGCAGGTGAAACAGGAGGCCGCCGAGTTCGAAACCCGGGGCTATCCGCTCGACTTCATCGGCCTGGAACCCGGCTGGCAGAGCAAATCCTATCCCTGCACGTTCGAGTGGGACAAAACCCGCTTCCCGGACCCGGCCGGTTTCGTGAAGGACCTGCTGAAGAAGGACGTCCGCGTCAACCTCTGGACCAATCCCTACGTCTCGCCCGACGCGTCGATGTTTCCGAAAATTGCTCCGCTGTCCGGGTCGCACACGGTCTGGACGGGGCTGGTGCCGGACCTGACGCTGCCCGAAGCCCAGGCCGTTTATTGGGAGCAGTTTGAGAAAGACCACCTGGCGATCGGCGTCAGCGGCTACAAGATCGACGAGGTGGACGGCAACGACGTCTGGCTCTGGCCGGATGTGGCGACGTTTCCGTCGGGCCTCAGCGCCGAGCAGATGCGCCAGACCTACGGCCTGCTCGTGCAGCGGCAGAGTGCGGACCTGTTCCGGAAACGCAACACCCGGACCTACGGCCTCGTGCGGGCGTCGAACGGGGGCGGCTCGTCGTTTCCGTACGTCATTTACAATGACAATTACAGCCATCAGGATTTTATTACCGGCCTGATCAACAGCGGTTTCATCGGCACACTGTGGACCCCCGAGGTGCGGACCTCGAAAAGCGGGGAGGAATGGCTCCGGCGGTTTCAGTCGGTGTGCTTTTCGCCGATGGCGATGATCAACGCCTGGTCCGAAGGCACGAAGCCCTGGTCGTTTGCCGAGGTGGCCGATCCGGTGCGGGAGGTGGCCCGGCTGCGGATGCGGATGCTGCCCTACTGGTACACCGAATTTGCGCGGTATCATTACGACGGGATTCCGCCGTTCCGGGCGGTCAATCTGGAAGACGGCTTCAATGAAAAGCCGGAGAGCCGGACCGTGGTCGCGAGCCTGAACGACAACCCATACCAGGAAGCGGTTTCGCAGGAAATCCGGGATCAGTACATGGCCGGTGAATACCTGCTGGTGGCGCCGATGTTTGCGGGGCAGACGTCGCGGAAGGTGATTCTGCCCAAAGGGCGGTGGTACGATTTCTATACGGGCCGGTTTGCGGGTGAGGGCGAGGTGATCACCGTGACGCCGGGGCTGGAGAAAATACCGGTGTTCGTGAAGGACGGGGCGCTGATTCCGTTGATGCCGCCGATGCTCCACGCACCGAAAGCCGGGCAGAAAGTAGACCTGGAAATCCGGCACTACGGGGAAAAACCGGGTGAATACCGGCTCTACGACGATGACGGCGAAACGTTCGATTACGAAAAAGGCCGGTTCAGCTGGCGGACGCTCCGGGCCGAACGTACCCGCGACGGGCGCTGGAGAGGCAGCATTTCCCCGGCGGAAAAAGGAAAACCGAATACCGTCGGCAGCGTAACCTGGACCTTCATGACTCCCTAAGCGCCCCACCGATGCACACCCTCTGGCTTTTTCTGCTCACTTTCCGGCTTTTTTATGTGGCTCTCACTCCGGCCGACGACGTTCGGAAGGAAGTTTCCCAAACGCTGCGCGAACACATCCTGGCCGAAGCCGCCTGGGCGCTTGACCAGAAACCGGTGACGGTCACGGCCGCCGTCAGCCCGCGTTCGGCCGGCGGCCCGCACGATTTTTACTCGGAAGGCGATTACTGGTGGCCCGATTCGACCAACCCGGCGGGGCCGTACGTCCAGCGCGACGGGATGACCAATCCGGACAACTTCGTCGCCCACCGGCAGGCCATGATCCGGTTCAGCCGCATCGTGGGGGCGCTGGCGTCGGCGTATCAGCTGACGGGTTCGGCAAAATACGTGCGGGCGGTTTTCCGGCACCTGGATGCGTGGTTTGTCGACGCCGACACCCGTATGAACCCGTCGCTGAATTACGCGCAGGCCATCCAGGGTCGGGCGACGGGCCGGGGCATCGGCATCATCGACACCATCCACCTGATGGAGGTGGCGCAGGGCGTCCGGGTGATGGAGAAGGCGAGGGCAGCCGACAAGCTGATTCTGGCGGCCACGCGTCACTGGTTCGCCGATTACCTGCACTGGCTGATGACCCATCCGTACGGTAAAGAGGAAATGGAAGCGAAGAACAACCACGGCACCTGCTGGGTGATGCAGGTGGCGGCTTTCGCCCGGCTGACCGGCAATCAGGAGCTGCTGCGGTTCTGCCGCGAACGGTACCGGCTGATTCTGATTCCGGGCCAGATGGCGTCCGACGGCAGTTTTCCGCTCGAACTGCGCCGGACCAAGCCCTACGGCTACTCGCTGTTCAACCTCGACGCGATGGCGATGATCTGCCGGATACTTTCCGACAACACGGACAACCTCTGGACCTGGCAGACGCCCGACGGCCGGGGCATCCGGAAGGGCATCGACTACCTGTATCCCTACGTGGCCGACAAGTCGAAATGGCCGCTGAAGCCCGACGTCATGTACTGGAATGACTGGCCCGTGGCGCACCCTTTCCTGGTGTTCGGGGCGGCCGCCTTCGGGCAGACCGACTGGCTGACCACCTGGAAACGGCTGGATCACGACCCGCAGGTCGAGGAGGTGCTGCGGAACCTGCCGGTCCGGAACCCGCTGATCTGGCTGTAGCGAACGCCGGCCGTCAGATCTTCTCCAGCAGGCTCAGGAATTCCTGTTTTTTGTTGCGCGACACCGGGATGTTCTTGTTGTTTTCCATGATGACCTCCCCGCCGTCGCCCCGGATGTAACGCTGCACGTAGCGCACGTTGATCAGGTAGCCGTGGTGGACGCGGCAGAACCCTTTGGCTTCCAGCACATCCTCCACCTCCTTCAGGGTCTTCGAGATCAGGATTACCTTGCCGTTGGTCAGGAAGAAGCGCGTGTAGCCGCCGTCCGACTCACAGTAGTAAATCTCCTCGCTGTTGATGATCTGGAGCCCTTCGAGCGTCGGCAGGGCGATGCGGTCGCCCATCTTCTGGCGGCTGAGGTACTCGACAAAGCTTTCGATCCGGGCCGACGACCGCGCCGACTGTTCGCGCTCGGCTTTCTGAACGGCCTGCACCAGCTCATCCTTGTCGATGGGTTTCAGGATGTAATCCAGGGCGTTGTGCCGGATGGCCTTGATGGCGTACTCGTTGTAGGCCGTCGTGAAGATGACGTCGAAGCGCGTGAAGCGGCAGGCTTCCAGCAATTCGAAACCGCTCATGCCGGGCATCTCGATGTCGAGAAAAACGATGTCGGGCCGGTGCATCTCGATGGCCTGCAGCCCTTCCGCGCCGTCGACGCAGGAGGCAAGCAGCTGAATCTGGGGGCAATATCGCTGGAGCAGCAGGCTCAGGACGTCGCGGCAATGTTTTTCGTCATCGACGATAATGGCGGTCATGGTTGTTTCAGTTTCATCGTGAACATAACGCAGGTTCCGGCCGGGGCGCCCGAAGGATCGACCAGGTCGGTGACGTCGATGTGGGCGTCGACACCGTAAATTTTATTGACGATCTGGAGCCGCTCGTGGGTGATCCGGCTGCCGTGCGACTTGTGGGCGGTCAGGCCGTTGGTCTGGTAGCGGACGGAAGCTTCCCGGCCGATGCCGTTGTCGGTGATCCGGATCACCAGAAAATCGCCTTCCCGTTCGCAGCAGATTTCCAGCACCGGGGTGCCGACCTTCTGATGGACCAGGCCGTGCCGGATGGCGTTTTCCACGTACGGATGCAGCAGCAGGGGCGGCACGTGAACCATGTCCTGATTCAGCGCCGGATCGACGGTCAGGACCGATTCGAACGGGTTTTCGCAGCGCAGCTGTTCCAGTTCGATATAGATCGACAGGGCTTTCAGTTCATTGCGCAGCGAGACCCACTCCGTCTGCGTATTGACCAGCACCTGCCGCATCAGCCGCGAGAACTTGGTCAGATAGGCCGACGCCTGCTCCACCTCGTTCTGCAAAATAAAGTTATTGATCGAATTCAGGCTGTTGAACACAAAATGCGGATTCATCTGCATCCGCAGGGCCACCAGCTTGGTTTCGGCGATCCGCTTGTTGTTTTCGAGCAGCTGCCGCTCGGTCTGCTGGTAGGCCTGCTCGATCTGGACCCGCCGGATTTTCTGGGCGCAAAGACTGGCGATACTGGTCAGAATGTGCAGATGCCTCGGCCGGAAAAAATCCCGTTCGGGGTGTTCGGCGTCGATGACGCCCAGTACCCGCCCTTCCGACACGATCGGGACCGTAATTTCCGAATACCGGATTTCGTCGTCGACGATGTAGCGCTCGTCCCGGGACGTATCGGCAATGATTTCCGCTACGCCCGTCTTCGCCACCGTCCCCACGATGCCCCGCCCGACCGGAATCTCGATGGGGTGGAAAATCTCGCGGGACTGAATATTTTTGGGGCCATGAGCGGCTTTCTGCACCAGGACGTCGCGCTCCTCCTCCAGCCAGTACACCACGCAGTCGACAAAGTTCAGCCGGGCGATGCAGTTTTTGGCGACATCCCACATGACCTCGTCGATGGTCGTCTGGTCGATCAGGGAAATCGCGAAAAAGTTAATGGCCCGTTCGGTTTCCAGTTCTTCCTCTAACGCCTTTCGCTCCTGGTCTTCCCGTATGTGAACTTCATGCTTACACACATTTAGCTGATTTTAACATGACGAAGTGGTAATGACGACTAAAGTAGACGGAATAATACATTTTTGAAAGGCCCAATGAACAACCGGAGAGTCCGAAGCGGTAACTCGCCGAAAAATCCCGATACTTCGTTTATTTTTGCCGACAGCCGACAGGCGCGGAGTCCATACCCGGCCCGGCGGTTTCGTCTTATTCAGCCCGTAACCTTTTCTGGAATGCGTTTCATCTGCTGGTGGGTTTTCCTGTTGACGGTCAGGTCGGCGGTTGCCGGTCCCGGTCCGACCGAAGCGGGGCCGCCCCCCCGCCCGAACGACTTTTTTTTCCGGAATCTGACTACCCGCAACGGCCTGTCCTACAACCTGGTCAACTGCCTGTTTCAGGACCATGAAGGCTACATCTGGGTCGGCACCTTCAACGGCCTGAACCGCTTCGACGGCACCCGCTTCGTGGTGTTCAAATACGACCGGAACGACCCGCACTCGATTCCGCACAACAACATCCTGGACATCTGTGAAGACCGCAACGGCGACCTCTGGATCGCCACGCCCAACGGAGTCAGCCGGTATGCCAAGTCGGAAAACCGGTTTTTCAATTACCTGCTCGAAGCCAACACCACCGACCCCTTCCGGCACAACGAAGCCGCCAACATTCTCTGCGACCGCCGGGGAACGGTCTGGGTGACGTCGCAGAGCGGTCTCTATGCCTTCGACCCGGCCCGCAACGCCTTCCGCGCCTACCGCCACAACCCGTCCGACCCCCGCACCATCAGCTCGACCTCCATCAATCGGAACAGCCTGGCCGAAGACCCGACCCGGCCCTGGCTCTGGATCGCGACCACCGCCGGCATCAACTGCTTCGACACGGAAAAACAGGTTTTTTACCATTACCGGAACAACCCCGACCAGTTGCCGGTATTCAACCGGCATTACACCGTTCCGCTGGCGTTCGACCGCAAGGGCCGTCTCGTTTATGGGGAATATGAGGACGGAAATCCCGAAAAAGGACGGCTAATGCGGTATTCGCCCCAAAACCGCACCCTCACCGCCAGCGAAGAGGTGGTCCGGCACAATTTCCGAAACTACGGCGCTCTGCTCAGTACCATTGCCGCCGATGCGGATAACAACCTGTGGGTCAGTACGTGGCAGAACATGGTTTACCTGCAGGAAGGAAACACCGGCCGCTGGCGGCCCCTGCGGCACGACGACCGGGACCCGGCCTCGATCAATTCCGACTTTTTCTGGGACCTGCTTCAGGCACGGGACGGCACCGTGTATGTCGGCGGCATGTACGGGCTGGGGGTCTATAACCCGGCCGGCACGTTTTTCAGCGTCTACAAACCCGCCGGGCTGTTCCCCGAACTGGAGCAGCGGTCGAATTTTACCTCGATGCTTCAGGACCGGAACGGCACCCTCTGGATCAGCGACGACGGGGAGGGGCTGTTCGGCTACGATCTGAAAACCGGGCAGTACAGCCACTACAAGGCAGGCGCGACCCCCCAGGAGAAGGCGGCTTTCAACGGCATCAACCGCATGGCCTACATCGACGGGGAAATCTGGATGGCAACGACGCAGGGCCTGCACATCTTCAACCCCGAAACGCGGAAATTCCGGCGGTTTCCGATCCCGGCCCCGAACGAGGCCGTCAACCGGTCGTCGATCAACTGGTGTTACCAGGACCGGCGTAAGAAACTCTGGTTCAGCGTTTCGGCCGAATATCTCATGCAGTATGACCCGGAAACGAAAACCTGCCGGCGGTATAATCCGGACAGCGTCTTCATCGGCCCGACCTATGCCACCAATGCCCGCACCATGGGGGAGGATGCCCACGGCAATCTCTGGTTCGGCACATATTCGGGGCGGCTGTACCGCTACGACCCGCGGCAGGACCGCATCACCTCCCACATCCCGGACCCGGCCCAGCGGCCCCGGGTGCTGCAGCAGCCCGTCAACGATCTGTACGTCGATCCGAAGGGCATGGTCTGGCTGGCGACGGAAGGCGGGGGGCTGGTCAAATACGATCCGGCCCGCAACCGCTTCAAGTCCTGGATGGAAACCGACGGGCTGCTGATGGACGTCTGCCGCAGCCTCGTAGCCGACGCACAGGGCAACATCTGGGTCGGCACCTACGAAGGATTTACCGTTTTCAACCCGGTCAACGAGAAGATCGAAAATCCGAAGATCGACTATGGACAGCTGGAGAACAATTTTTATTCGCGCGGGAAATGCCTGCTGCAGAACGGGCACCTGGCCTACGTGAGCGGCAACCGGTTCATCATCATCGACCCCACCCGCGTCGGCCATCGGACTCAGAAACTCCAGCCCATCATCAGCGGTATTTCGGTGTTCGAGAAAGCCCGTCCGCTGTACGAGAGCATCCGGCGGATCGCTCTTTCGTACCGGGAGAACTTCTTCACCCTTGATTTTTCGACGCTGAAGGTGCCGCAGGAAACGGCCGTAGAGTATTCTTACCGGCTCGTCGGCTACGATCCGGGCTGGGTGCTCAGCAACGGGCGGACGTTTGCCGCCTATACCGGCGTCAGCGGGGGGCAATATCGCTTCGAGGTACGGGCGCGGTATAAGGACGGCGACTGGAGCCGGGCCGCCATGCTGCCGATTTACATTCAGCCGCCGTTCTGGGAGGCCTGGTGGTTCCAGCTGTCGGCGGTGCTGTTCGCGCTGGGGCTGATCGTCTATGCGGCCAAAAGCCGGGAACGGCGGCTGCTGGAAGAGCAGCAGGAAAAAAGTGAGATCCGGGAGCGTATCGCCACCTCGGAGATGCAGGCCCTGCGGGCCCAGATGAACCCGCATTTTCTGTATAACTCCCTGAACGCCATCCGGCTGTTCGTGCTTCAGAACGACGTCGACAATGCTGAGCGGTTTCTGGTGAAGTTCTCCCGGCTGATGCGCCTGATCCTGAACAACTCCCGGCAGGAGTGGGTCAGCCTGAGCAACGAACTGGAACTGCTCCAGCTGTACCTCGAACTGGAGCAGCTCCGCTTCGACCACAAATTCGATTTCCGGCTCTGCACCGACCCGGCGCTCGACCGGGAGAAAACCGTCATTCCGTCGATGATTCTCCAGCCCTTCATCGAAAACGCCATTCTGCACGGTCTGGCGCACCGCACCGGCCGGGGTCGCATCGAGGTCGGCATCCGGCCCGACGGCGATCAGCTGGAATGCACCGTCGAGGACGACGGCGTCGGGCGCCGGAGAGCCGCCGAACTCCGGAGCCGCAGCCTGCCGTCGCACCGGAGCGTCGGGGTGCAGGTGACCGAAGAACGGCTTCAGCTCATCAGCCGGCGCCAGGGTCGCCCCGCCGGGGTCGAAATCACCGACAAGGTCGGACCCGACGGTGAACCGGCCGGCACGAAGGTTGTCATCCGGCTGCCGCTTATGGTGCAATAAAAAGACCTCCCCGCTGCGGGGAGGTCTGTAATGGCCGGACCGGAAACGATCGGTTACAGGCCCATAGACACGATGTAATCGAAGCTGAACGTGTCGACCAGCGTTTGTCCGGCCGTCTGCCGGGTTTCTTCCCGCTGAAGGATGTAACCGTCGGCGTTCAGGTTGTATTTATAGCTCACCTTATCCGTCACCTGACCGCTCGGCACGTCGAGGAATTCGAGGTTGCGCGGCAGGTTCTTGTTTGCCTTGCCGTAAATGGGCAGGTGTTCGTCGATCTTGTCGTACAGCGGCATCCAGGCCAGGTTCATACGGTTGTAGTCCGGAATCAGCGGCTGGTTGAAGCCGACGTACGTGTAAGTCGTAACCGTTTTCTTTCCGCTGTTATACATCTCCACTTTGGACCGGTCGCCGTTGCCGTTGTAAGTGAACAGGAAGTAGTGGTTCCCGTTGTCCAGGTTGGTGATCTTCTCCAGGCGGTTATCGGCGTTGTACTGGTAGGCGAAGCGGGTGGTGACGGCCGTCTGCTGGCCGTTGGCAAAGCCGTACTTGGTGATGAACGATTCTTTGGCGCGGCCTTTCCCGTCGAACAGGATGAGCGTTTTTCCGGACATCTTGCCCCCGTTCATGTCCAGGATGGTCATGCCGGAGCCGTTGGAAGCGCGGCTGTATTCGCGGAACAGCGTGGGGTCGATGGTCGACTGTTTTTTGACCAGGTCGCCCGTATTGTCGTAGGTGAGCTGCCAGTGGCCGTATTTGACCAGCGTATACTTCTTGAAGACCGATACCGGGCCGTCGTTAGGTGTATTGCCGGTGGGGCGGGGAACGGTTTCACCGGCTTCCGGGCGACCGGGGGCGATGGCGTTTTCACGGTCGCAGGAGGTCAGACTCAGAGAGAAAACAAGGGCCAGAGCGGCCAGAGCGTGTTTGGCAAAGGCATTCATCGTTTTTGTTGTGTTGGTGTGAAAGAGGATATTAAAAGAAGGAACTGCGAATTGTTATTGGACCGGGGCTACCTCAGTGGCGATGTAGTTATAGGTATGTTTCCACTCGGAGCCGTTGATGCTTCTGGTTTTGCGCTCGGTGGCGTAGTTGTCCGCGTTGAGAACATACCCAAACGACCAGTCGGCATTCGGCGCCTGACCCGGCGTAGCGATCTGAATGTACCGTTTGGGCAGGTGCTTCCGGAATTTACCGAAGATAGGCAGGTATTCGTCGACGCTCTGCACATTCCACGGGTTCAGCGGGCCGTAGTCGGGCAGCAGGCCCTGGGCGGTGTTCAGGTCGGCGGCATACGAACCGGGTTTATCGTAGTAGTGCTGCTGTTCGAAGGCCGGTTCGCCCTGACCGTTGTAGCCGAATTCCTTCACCAGATCGCCGTTGCCGTTGTAGATCAGCGTATCGCGGTCCTTCGAGTTATTCTCTCTCCCGATCCGGACCAGCTGGCCGTTTCCGTTGTACTGGAAAAGGTAGGCAACGCCCGGTCCTGGTTTCAGGACTTCGTTCTGATCGAAATAATTGATGTGGAATTTCCAGGCCCGGCCGCCGGCGGTGAGGAAGTAGGTCGTAAGGCTGTGCTTTTTGAGGGGCTGGTTCGGCAGCGCCATGGATTCCAGCACCTGAATCGTGTTGGGGCCGTACGAATACTCCTTCGTCATTCCGGCATTGCTCACTTTCACCAGCTGGTTGCTCCGGGTGTAGAGCAGTTTGGTTTCGAGCGTGGAGCCGTTGGGCATCAGGTAGTCGATCTTGACGAGCCGGTACTGGGTACGTCCGCCGGCGGCGCCACCTCCTCCGGAAAGTCCGGCTGCATCGGTCGGTTGTGCCTGAGGATGAGTAGGTTGGACGAGGTTGTCTTTCTGACAGGCCGTCAGGCCGGCGGTGAGGAGGGCAGCAGCTACTGCCAGCGCTTTGATGGAAGCGTTCATAGTTTACTGTGTTGTTTTGGTGTGGTGTTATTGGAATGAACGATGCAAAGGTATCGGCGTCGGGGCGGAAGGGGCCAGCCGGAATCAATAACTGGCGGCTCCGGAGTAACGGACGACCGTCGAAACCGGATAACTGGAGCCGAAAGGGGGTCAGTAGGGGAAAGCCTGCACGAACCGGTCGAGGGCGGCCTTGTCGCCCCCTTTGCTGTCGGCCGAAAAGCAGTAGAAACCCCGGTTCCAGGCGTAGAAAGCGATGGTTTTCCCGATCAGACGGATATACCCCAGCTCATGGCCGACCCGCGACTGCTGCGGCTGGCTCAGCTTTTCCTTCTGCACCTCGGTCCGGATCGTTCGGCGGATTTCATCCACTTCCTCCCGGTTTTCGGCCAGACTGAACAGCATGAATATCTCCTGTTCCCCCGCCTTGTAGAGCGCTTCCCCGTCGAGGCCCGGCTGGGGCTCTTTGAAGCTGACGCGCACGAAATCAGCGACTTTGGTGGGCAGGAGGTCGGTAAAGCGGGTGCCTTTGGGCTGGGGCTTTTTCTGGTCGAGGTAGGCGGGGCGGTCGGGCACCTGGGCGGTGGCGGCAGGGCCGGCGAAACTCAGAGCCGCCAGCCCCACGATCAGACATCGGAAGATCTGCATGGTCTTTTCCGACAAAGGTAGGCCGGACGGCGGGAGGGTTCCAGCGCGGATCGATAACCGGCCCGATTGAGTCGATAACGGGTCGGCGGGAACCCTTATTGGTAAAGTTTTCCTAAAAATTTAAAGAGGGCGGGCAACCGTTTACTCACAATTCCTGTCTTTCCCTCTGATCGTGTCCGGTTTCCCGATAGGAAAGCGTGGCTGAACGGTCATCCCTGGTTTTGATTCCGGTTACTCAACCGATAGATCCTATTGTGAGTACAATTCCTTTGCATGTAAGTAGCCGGAACGGCCACCGCTTTTAGCAGTGGCCGTTTTTTATTCATCGCTGCCATTCCCCATCCACCAGCCGCCAGATATTCAGCGGGTTGGCCGTCTTCAGTTCGTCGGGGAGCAGTTCTTCGGGGAAGCCCTGGTAGCAGACCGGGCGCGCAAACCGCCGGATGGCGTTCGTGCCGACGGAGGTGGTCCGTACGTCGGTCGTGGCCGGATACGGGCCGCCGTGGTTCATGGCGTGACTGACCTCCACGCCCGTCGGGAAACCGTTGATGACCAGCCGCCCCACCTTCTGCGCCAGCACTTCGAGCAGGTCGGCATATTCCAGAAGCTCCTCGGGCGTGCCGTGCACGGTGGCCGTCAGGTGGCCTTCCAGATTTCTGGCGACCGACATCATTTCCTCCTTCGTATCGGCCACCACCATCAGGCTGCTCGGCCCGAACACTTCTTCCGCCAGTTCGGGGTGTTCCAGAAACGCGTCGGCCGTGGTCGACAGCAGGGTGGGATGCCCATGCGCGTAATCGGTGACGGTCGTGTCGGTTTTACTGGCAATATGAACGCGCGAGATCGCACTGAGCTTTTCGACCCCGTTGGAATAAGCCTGAAAAATGCCCTGCGTCAGCATGGGAGCCGGTTTAGTCTGGGTCATGGCCAGCCGTGCCTGGCTCAGAAAGGCGTCTCCGCCGTCCGACTGTTTGACGATGGCCAGCCCCGGGTTGGTGCAGAATTGCCCGACGCCCAGCGTGACGGAGTCGACGTAGGCCTGGGCCAGACTCAGCCCTTTGTCCTTCAGGATGGCGGGCAGGAAGAAGACCGGGTTGGTGCTGCCCATCTCGGCATAAACCGGAATCGGTTCGGGACGGCGCACGGCCGCGTCGTAGATGGCCTTGCCGCCCCGGAACGAGCCGGTAAAGCCGATGGCTTTGATCAGCGGGTGCTGCACGATCGCCATGCCGACCTCCGTGCCGGTGCCATGCACCATCTGAAACACGCCTTCCGGTAAGCCGCAGGCTTCGACCGCCCGCCGGATGGCCTGCCCGACCAGCTCCGAGGTGCCGGGGTGGGCCGGATGGGCCTTCACCACCACCGGACAGCCGGCCGCCAGCGCGGAGGCCGTGTCGCCCCCGGCCACCGAAAACGCCAGCGGGAAGTTGCTGGCCCCGAAAATACCGACCGGGCCGAGCGGAATCAGCATCTGGCGGAGGTCGGGGCGGGGGAGGGGCTGGCGGTCGGGCAGGGCCGGATCGATGCGGGCATCCACCCAGGAGCCGGCCCGGACATATTGGGCAAACAGCCGTAGCTGGCCCACGGTGCGGCCGCGTTCGCCGGTCAGGCGGGCCAGAGGCAGGGCGGTTTCCAGGTGGGCGCGTTCGAGCAGCTCCGGCCCCAGGGCCATGATCTCATCGGCGATGCGTTCCAGAAACCGGGCTTTGGCTTCGCCGGAAAGTTTTCTGTAGACCGGAAAAGCGTCGGCGGCCCGCCCGCAGGCCTGATCGACTTCCTGCGCGGTGGTTTCTTCAAAAGTGCCGGACAGCGGTTCGCCGGTGGTTGCATTGATTGCTTGGAAGCTCATTCGGAGAGACTTAAATTTCTACTCGATTGTGTAAGGTACCGATATGGTCGATGGTAATCAGCACTTCGTCGCCGGCCGCCAGCGTGAAGCTGTCCGGCGGAACGATGCCGGTTCCGGTCATTAGGTAACAACCATGCGGAAAAGTAGTTTCCCGGAACAGGAATTCGACCAGTTCGTCGTGCCGGCGTTTCATGCGGTTGATGGCGATGCTTTCGTTGAAGACCGTCTGGCCTTCACGCCGGATTTCCAGCCGGATGATCGTGTCGGAGGAGATCGGTTTTTCGGGTACGTACAGGCAGGGGCCGATGGCCGCGCTGCCGTCGTAGGTTTTGGCCTGGGGCAGATACAGCGGGTTTTCGCCTTCGATGCTGCGGGAACTCATGTCGTTGCCGACCGTGTAACCGATGATCCTGCCGCCCGAGGTGATGAACAGCGTCAGCTCCGGCTCCGGCACATTCCAGGTCGAGTCTTTCCGGATGCGGACGGCATCGCCCGGACCCACGGCCCGCGCGGCCGTCGACTTGAAGAACAGTTCGGGCCGTTCGGCATCATAGACGCGCTCATAAAAATCCCCTCCACCGGCGTCTTTCGCTTCCTCCATGCGGGCGTTGCGGCTGCGCAGATAGGTGACGCCCGAGGCCCAGATTTCCTGCTGGCCGATGGGCGGCAGCAGATCGGTTTCGGTCCAGGAGCGGTATTCGTCGGAAGCGGCCGAGGAGGGCACTTCGGTCTGAAGGAAGGCATACAGATCGTCCTGGTTGATCAGGTAATCCCAGTCGTCACTGGGGGCGCGGTGAAAACGGCCCGGCTGACCGTCCTGTTCGTGTTCGACAACGATGCCCCGGCGGGTGCGGTAGAGTTTCATGGACGATAAATAAGGATTGGAATAAAGAATTGAAAGAGTTTAACGAGGGCCAATTTTACGGAAGAATTTTAAAAAATTTTTCATCGTAATATTGCGATAATTGATTTTCCTACTAAATTGCACCCGATTTCAGTACGATTGGAATGGGAGCAACGAAGACCGAGGTATTTACGGCGGAGCAAAACCGACTGGCGGATCTGGCCAAAGCGCTGGCTCACCCGGCCCGAATCGCTATCCTCGAACACCTGATGAGGACCAAAAGCTGCATCTGCGGAGAGCTGGTGGATGAGTTACCGCTGTCGCAGGCTACGGTCTCCCAGCACCTGAAGGAACTGAGCCGGGTCGGCCTGATCAAGGGAAACATCGACCCGCCCCGGGTGTGCTACTGCATCAACGAAACGGTCTGGACGGAAGCCAAAACCACGCTAGGCCTGTTTTTTGAAGCGTTTACCGGCAATGACTGCTGTTGAGGCCGGTCTCTTTTTTTACCCGTATTCATCGTAAAAATACGATGATATATCCGGCTTCGAAGCGAGTGTTTTAATAGATGGTTTCACTTTAAATGGTACATGATTATGGAAACGGAACAAGTTTGTTGTCCCGACGGCTGCGAAGAAGGCTGCTGCGAATCCGATTGCTGTGATACCGCCTGCTGCTGAGCGGTGGTAACCGACAGGAGAGGCATCGGTTTTGCCTCTCCTTATTTTTGCTGAAATTTACCGGCTATGGCTATTCTCCTGTTACCCGCCCGCCCGGAGCATTATGCCTCCGTGGTCGGTTTGCTCTCCTCGGCTGCGCTGCCGACGGAAGACCTTCCTGCTGACCTTCAGGGCTTTATTCTGGCCTTCGACGGGGAGCGGCTCGTCGGCTCGGCCGGCCTGGCGGACGAAGAGGGCTATGGGCTGCTGCGCTCGGTGGCCGTCGATCCGGGCTACCGAAACCGCCGGCTGGGCCGGCAGCTGGCCGAAGCCGCTCTGGATTTGGCACGGCAGCGGTCCGTCAGGGAGGTGTACCTGATCACGACCACTGCGGACAGGTATTTTGAACGGCATGGTTTTCGGCCGGTCGGCCGGGAGGAGGTTCCCGACCCCATTGCGAGGACGCGGCAATTCGGGGAGATCTGCCCCGCGTCGGCCGTGATTATGAAAAAAGACCTCGTATGAACCAAACCATCAACCTTCTGGTGCTCTGCACCGGAAATTCCTGCCGGAGCCAGATCGCCCACGGCTACCTCCAGCGGTTTGCCGGAGAGCGGGCCCGGGTGTACAGCGCCGGGGTCGAAACACACGGGCTGAACCCGAAGGCCGTGGCGACGATGGCCGAAGACGGCATCGATATTGCCCATCATACGTCCAACCACGTGGACGAATACCGCGGCATCGATTTCGATTACGTCATTACGGTCTGCGACCACGCCCGCGAACGGTGCCCCTATTTCCCGACGACGGCCCGCCGGATTCACCGGAACTTTCCGGACCCCGCCCGGGCCGAGGGAACGGAGGAAGAAGTTGGGGCGGCCTTCCGGGCCGTTCGGGACCAGATTAAGCAATTCAGTCGGGAGTTTGTGGAAAAGGAGTTATCTTCGTAGAACGTTCCGAGCCAGCTTGACGGGCCGGAGAATCAGGAATGCTTCACAAAACCCAGGGCATCGTTCTCAGTTACTTTCGCTACCGCGAAACGTCGATTATCGTCCGCGTATATACCGAAGAGTTCGGTTTGCAGAGTTACCTGGTCAACGGGGTGCGGTCGGCCAAGAGCAAGTCGAACCGGATCGCGCTGTTCCAGCCGCTGACCCTGCTCGACATGGTGGTGTATTACAAACCGGACAAAGACCTGAACCGGCTTTCGGAGGTCAAAACCAACCACCCGTTTCAGCACATCCCGTTCGACATCGCCAAGTCGAGCATGGGGTTGTTCGTCAGTGAGATGCTGACCAAAACGCTGAAGGAGGAAGCCGCCAACGAGGTATTATACCAGTTTCTGGTCAGCAGCATTCTGTTTCTGGAAGAAGCCGAGACCCATTACGAGAACTTCCACATTGCCTTTCTGCTGAAGCTGGCCTTTTTCCTCGGGTTCGGGCCGGCCAACGCCCGCGAATTCGAAGCGCAGCTGCAGGAGCAGAAATACCCGTTTCTGCCCGATGCGTCGGCCGAAACCGCCCTGAACACGTTCCTGCGGCAGCCGCTGGGAACGCCTGTCCGCATCAGCCGCCAGACCCGCGCCGAACTGCTCGATGCGGTGGTCGCCTTTTACCAGATTCACATCGAAACCCTGGGCGAAGTCAAGTCGCTGCCGGTGTTGCGGGAAGTGCTGATGTAGCAGAAAAGCGGGTCTTAGATTTTACGTTTCAGCTCGAAATTCTGCCCCAGATACACCCGGCGGACCTGTTCGTCGTTGGCCAGGTCCTCGGCGGTCCCCTGTTTGAGGATTTTTCCTTCGAAGAGCAGATAGGCCCGGTCGGTGATCGACAGGGTTTCGTTCACGTTGTGGTCGGTGATCAGGATACCGATGTTCTTGTGTTTGAGCTTGGCGACGATGCCCTGAATGTCTTCGACGGCGATGGGGTCGACCCCGGCGAAGGGCTCGTCGAGCAGGATGAACTTGGGGTCCACGGCCAGGCTCCGGGCGATTTCGGTCCGTCGGCGCTCACCGCCCGACAGCACCTTTCCCTTATTTTTACGGACGTGGCCGAGGCTGAATTCCTCCAGCAGTTCTTCGACCTTTTCCTTTTGCGCCTGCTTCGGCAGATCGGTCATTTCCAGCACCGCCAGGATATTTTCCTCGACCGACAGATCCCGGAAAACCGACGCTTCCTGCGCCAGATAGCCGATGCCCAGCCGGGCGCGTTTGTACATGGGCAGGTCGGTCACGTCCTGATTGTCGACGAATACCTTGCCGCTGTTGGGCTTGATCAGCCCGACGGCCATGTAGAAGGAGGTGGTTTTTCCGGCGCCGTTGGGGCCGAGCAGCCCGACGATCTCCCCCTGCCGGACCTGATACGAGACGTGATCGTTCACCAGCCGGGAGCCGTATTTCTTGACTAAATTTTCGGTTCGAAGAATCATAAAAATGAATGCCGGGACGGCTTACTGCCGGCTGCCCAATGAAGCCTCGACTCCTCCCGCCGTCAGCTTGATGTCTTTCAGATACAACTGTAACGACTTATTTCCGTTGTAATTATTTTCTTCGATCTGATAACAGATCGAAATCGGGTGGCTGCGCCGGAGGAAGAGCGCATAGTGGGCCATGTTGAACCCGATGGCCGTGAAGATTCGGGAGGAACCCTGCTGCCGGACGCTGATCTTCAGGTGTTTTTCCTTCATGATAAACGGCTCGCCGGCCAGGTAGACGTCGTGGGTAGAGAAAACCGGCGACATATTCCCCGGCCCGAAGGGAGCCATCTGTTTCAGGACGTTGTAGAATTTCTGGTCGATGGCGTCGAAGTCGAGCGGCATGTCGATTTCGATCATCGGCACCAGCTGCTCCTCCCGGATGCGCCGGGAAACCACCTCCTCGAACTTCTGCTGAAATGCCTTGATGTTTTCCAGCTTGAGCGTCAGGCCGGCCGCAAACGTATGACCGCCGAACTGTTCCAGCAGGTCCGCACACTCCTCGATGGCTTCATAGACGTCGAAGCCCGGCACGGAACGGGCCGAACCGGCGGCCTTGTCGTGGGAGGCCGTCAGGATGATGGTCGGACGGTGGAATTTCTCGATGCAGCGTGAGGCCACGATGCCGATGACGCCCTTGTGCCAGGTGTCGTTGAAGAGAACGGTGCTTTTGGCCTTCAGCAGCCACTCGTCGCTCTGGATCATCGCCAGCGCCTGCTCGGTGATGCTGGTGTCGTATTGCCGCCGGCTGTTGTTATGTTCGTTGATCTCCAGGGCAAACTCGGTCGCGTCCTCTTCGGTTTCGGCCAGGAGCAACTGCACGGCGGCCATGGCGTGTTTGATGCGCCCGGCGGCATTGATGCGCGGCCCGATGCCGAAGACGACGTTCGTAATATCGAGTTCGTTATGAAAGCCGGCCACCCGGATCAGGGCCTGAAGCCCGGTGCGGGGCGACGCATTCAGGCGTTTCAGTCCGTAATAGGCCAGCACGCGGTTTTCGCCCGTGATCGGAACGATGTCGGAAGCAATGCTGATGGCGAGCAGGTCCAGATACTCGTAAAGGCGTTCCAGCTCGATCTCCCGGAACAGGCACAGGGCCTGGAGCAGCTTGAAGCCGACTCCGCAGCCGGTGAGTTCCTTGTAGGGGTACTCGCAGTCGGCCCGTTTAGGGTCCAGGACGGCGGCCGCTTTGGGAATTTCGGCGCCGGGGCGGTGGTGATCACAGATGATGAAGTCGATGCCCTTCTCCCAGGCTTCGGCCACCCGCTCGACCGATTTGATGCCGCAGTCGAGGCTGACGATGAGCGTAAAACCGTTCTGGGCCGCCCATTCGATGCCCTGGGAGGAGATGCCGTAGCCTTCCTTGTACCGGTCGGGAATGTAATAGCCGAGATGCGGGTAGATCGTTTTGAGAAAGCCGTAAAAGAGCGAAACCGAGGTGGTGCCGTCGACGTCGTAGTCGCCGTAGACCAGGATTTTTTCCTCCCGTACCATCGCCATCTGAAGCCGCTCGACCGCCTTGTCCATGTCCTTCATCAGAAAAGGATCATGAAGGTGAGTCTGTTCGGGCCGGAAAAAAAGGCGGGCTTCGTCAAAACAGGTGATGCCGCGCTGGACCAGCAGCATCGCCATAAATGGATTCACCTTCAAATCACGGGTCAGCGCTTCCACGGCCAGCAGCTGCTCTGACGATTCCGGAATTGGTCGGTATACCCAGCGTTTCTCACTCATATATGCAAAGTAAGAAAAGAAATACTAAAAACCCGTAAGGATGCGCTGTCGGAAAGACCCGCAGCCGACAGGTTACCGGACAACCAGCCGGGCGGCTTTTCCGTTCCCGGACCGGAGCAGATAAACGCCGGCCGGGAGCGGAGTGAATGGCTCCAGCAGCACGGTGCCGCCCTCCTGAGCGGCTCGGCGGCAGGGAACCGGCTGTCCGGACAGCCGGATGAGTTGGAGCGAAGCCGGGTCGGTTTCACCGCTCCGGACGAAGATCCGCCGGCCGTCGGACGGGTTCGGGTACACGGCCAGTGACTCCTCCCGGTTTTCGGGACTGACGGCAATCGGCTTCGAGTAGGCGACGGAGCCGTCGTGGTCGATCTGCTTCAGACGGTAGTAGCCGGTGGTGAATCGGGGCCGGTCGTCGACGAAGGCATACGTCCGGACTCGGTCGGTTTCTCCGGCGGCCGGCACTTCCCCGATGGGATAAAAGTCGGGCAGGTCCGGGCTGAATTCGATGATGAAGCGGTCGGCGTTGCGCTCCCAGGCCGTTTCCCAGCTCAGCCGGACGGTATTGCCGGCGAGACGGCCCCAAAAACCGGTCAGGCGAACGGGCAGCACCACCCCGGCCCATTCCATATCGCCGATGGTAAAGCCCTGCGGGTTCGGGTCCGGACCGGCCAGCGGGCCGTTGCCGTAGACGATGGTGAGCGTTTTGACGCTGCCCGAAAAGGTGATGTTCGGGACGTTTGAGGCCATGGAGGAGGTCGCCAGAATTTCGTTACCGACGACGGAATAACCACTGCCGGCCGGGATGATGGGCGTCACGGGGTTGCCGGCCGGATCGGTGGCGATGATCAGGATGCGGTCCTGGTAATTGTGGCTGGTGTTGGTAAAGTCGGTTTTGTACTGGATGGCCCGGATCGGAAACTCCAGCCCCGTAACGGCCTGGCTGAAGGCAAAGGTGTAGTTCATGGTTTCCGTCGAGCTGCCGAAGTTGAGGCTGGGCGTCGAAAGACCGGTGCCGGCGGGTCTGGGGGACGCGTTGGAAAAGGTGCCGTTTCCGCTGACTGAGACCTGGACATCAACCGCCGGGGTGCCGATGCCGCTATACTGGTGAGAAGTGGCGCCGTCCGGGTAAATCGGGCCGGCGGTTGCGAAATCGAGGTCCTGGGCGAAGGCGGCCGGAAGGCAGGAAAACACGGAGAATGCGGAAATAAGAAGGTAGCGATAGATCATAGGTAAAAGCGGTAAGGTACCTCCGCTGATTCCCGGAAGCACGTTTCCCTTAGACGCATGATCATAAAAAAAGTCAGCGGTTGGCCGCTGACTTGGTAAAAAATTCCGCTTTGGAATGCTTTTTAAGTGAACTGTTTGGCCTGCTGCCAGTATACTTCCATTTCCTCCAGCGTCATGTCTTTCAGCTGCTTTCCTTCCTGTCGGGATTGCTCTTCGAGGTACTGGAAGCGTTTGATGAATTTTTTGTTAGTCCGTTCGAGAGCGGTCTCGGGGTTGATGTCGATAAAGCGGGCGTAGTTCACCAGCGAGAACAGCACGTCGCCGAATTCCTTCTCGGCCCGTTCGGCGTCGATGGGTTCGTTGGTTTCGGCGTTGAACTCGCTTTTGAATTCCTGCATTTCCTCCTCCACTTTCTCCCAGACCTGTTGCTTCTCCTCCCAGTCGAACCCGGCGCCCCGGGCTTTCTCCTGAATCCGCATGGCCTTCACGAGGGCAGGCAGCGAACCCGGCACTCCGCCCAGAACGGACCTGTTGCCTTCTTTCAGCTTCAGTTGTTCCCAGTTCTGTTTCACCTGCTCCTCGGTGTTTGCTTCCACGTCGCCGTAGATGTGCGGGTGCCGGGCGATGAGCTTCTCGCAGATGCCGTTCAGCACGTCGGCCATGTCGAAGGCCTGCTGTTCCGAACCGATGCGGGCGTAGAAAACCAGGTGCAGCATCAGGTCGCCGAGTTCTTTCCGGATCTCGTTGAGGTCGTTTTCTAGGATGGCGTCGGAGAGTTCGTAGGTTTCCTCGATGGTCAGATGGCGCAGGGTGTCGAGCGTCTGCTTGCGGTCCCAGGGGCACTGCTCGCGCAGTTCGTCCATGATCGTCAGCAGCCGGTCGAAGGCCAGCAGCTGCTCCTGCCGCCGGGCCGGCATCGTCTCTATATGGTTTTTCAGGCTGGTATTCATGCAAATGTTTTTTACAAAGTTACACCATTTAATTTGGGCGGAGCTTTCCTTTTCTTTACTTTGCGGCTCAAAGTTCTTTTGTGGTATGCTGAAAAAATTACTGGCGGTTTACCGCTCCGGCGAAGGTCTGCGGATGCTGGTTCTCCTCACGCTTACAAGTCTGGTCATGGTCATGGCCCGGCAGGATTTCTGGTTCATCATCATGCTGACCTGGAATCTCTTTCTGGCCTGGGTGCCGCTGGTCATCGCCCTGTTTCTGCGGGCCGCCACCCGGCACCGCCTGCTCCCGGACTGGACGCTCTGGCCCGGTCTGGCGATCTGGCTGCTGTTTCTGCCCAACTCACCCTATATCATCACCGACCTCTTCCACGTCCGGGAAGTGGCCGAACATACCGTCTGGTTCGACACCATGATGCTCTTCATGTGTGCCCTGACCGGCCTGTTGACGGGCCTGTATTCCCTGCTGGTGGTGCATCGGCTGCTGAACGCCCGCATCGGCCGCCGGCAAGCCTGGGCGGCTATGGTGGGCTGTCTGCTGCTGACCAGTTTCGGGATTTACCTGGGCCGGTTCGTGCGGCTCAACAGCTGGGACCTGTTCATGGACCCGCTGGACCTGACTCGGCTGGTAGGCCGGAGCCTGATGAACCCGTTTGCGTTGAAACTCACACTTTCCTATACTTTTGCGTTGGTGACGCTCTATCTGGGCTTTACGCGGTACGTACAACGCCAAACGCATGAGTCGCTGGATTGACCTCCGGAAAAGCGCACGAAGCTTCCGGTTCGCAGCCGTCGGCGTTCGTGACCTGTTCCGGTTTGAAAACAACGCTAAAGTGCATCTGCTGGCCGCCGTCGCCGTAGGGGTGGCCGGCGTCTGGCTGCGGCTGGATCGGGTCGAGTGGGCGCTGGTGCTGACGCAGATCGGGCTGGTCTGGGCGGCCGAAGCCTTCAATACCGCCATCGAAAAGCTGGCCGACGTGGTTTCGCCGGAACGTCACCCGCAGATCAAAGCCGTCAAAGACCTCTCGGCCGGGGCGGTTCTGATGGTCGTCGTGATGGCAGTGGTGATAGGAGTATGGATTTTTGGTGGTAAATTGATAGAAAAGTTTCTTTAATCATACCCGAATGGCCGAAACACACGAACATTTACAGGCGCTGACCGAAATTCGGAGTCTGATGGAACGCTCATCGAAGTTTTTGTCGCTGAGCGGTTTATCGGGAATTTCGGCGGGAATTGTGGCACTGGCCGGGGCTGGAGCGGCCTACGCCCGGCTTCAGAACAACCATCTGAACCTCCTCAGTTACGAACGAATGAGCCGGCTGACGGGACCGGCCCGGCAGGAAATGGTGAATTTTCTGATCGTAGACGGAGTTGTCGTGTTAGTGACGGCCCTGGTGTTCGGGATTCTGTTTACCATCCGGAAAGCCCGCCGGCAGGGACAGAACGTCTGGAACCCGACCTCGAAGCGGCTGCTGTCGGCGCTCCTGGTGCCGCTGGTGACGGGCGGCATTTTCTGTATTGCCCTGATCCGGTTCAACCTGATCTGGCTGACGTTCCCGACCACGCTGATCTTCTACGGCCTGGCGCTCTACAGCGGAAGTAAATACACCGTCCGCGACGTGGAATATCTGGGCCTGTCGGAAATCGTGCTTGGGCTGCTGGCCCTGTTCTGGACCGGCTTTTCGCTGCTGACGTGGGCCCTGGGGTTCGGCGTCATGCACATCGTGTATGGCACCGTCATGTATATCAAGTATGAACGAGACCAACCAAAACGCTGATGCGGGAATTCCTGGTAGGCTTTAATAAGGCATTTGAAAGTAAAGCCCGGTTGGGAATCATGTCCGTGTTGATGATTAACGACACCCTCAGCTTCAATGGGCTGAAGGAATTGCTGGACATGACCGACGGGAATCTGGCGACGCACCTGCGGGCGCTGGAGGAGCAGGGCTATGTCTCGGTAAGAAAGCAGTTTGTCGGCCGTAAGCCGAACACCACCTATACCGCCACCGAGGTGGGCCGCCAGGCATTTTCCGATCACCTGAATGCCCTGGAAGATTTTATTCGTCAGTCGGCCTGACCCAATGAAAAAGGGGCATTTCGCCCCTTCTCTCCCCTCCATACCTCTCAAATTCCCTCAAAACAAATTCTGAATTTCTACCCGACGCTGGTGGTGTTCACCATCCTTGAACGGGAGAAGAATCTGTACGTGGCCCTCTTCCTGTACGGCTTCGATGTGCTCGGCGTCCACAAAGTCGGGAATGTCGATCACCCGCAGGAACATGGGAACGGCCAAAGCCTGGCCTTCCAGACTATTTTTTTGTTGTAGAAGTGTATATAAAACAAGTTTATTTCCATCGATCAGTACATTGAACGCATCCGGTCCGACGCCGGGAGCCGACAATGTGATTACCAACCGGTCCGACTCCTGCTCAGTCTGCATGCGGGTCATGCTCGAACCACCATAAAGCGTATTCAGCAGATCGATCTGCCCGCCCATTCCCTTCAGCGAATTTTCTATCGGTCTCATAATAATGGTGTTGGTTGTATAACTCGGATAAAACAAATTACGTACCCAAGTTTTGAAAAGACAGGTGCAGACGCCAATTTGGCTGCTTCTGCGCCGTTTTGCCTCCCGGCTGCTGCCAATGAGGCATTAATTCGCCGTGTTAAGCGAATTTTAAGCAATTTTGTCGCAATTAACTTTTTTCTCTATCGACGACGGCTTTGGTAATCGGGGTAATCATATTGTTGCTTTTTGTTCTGACACTGTGGTTTTTTTTCCGCACCACCCGTGGAATGCCCGTCCTGATGTACCACAAAATCCACCCCGACCGGCCCGACGCCCTCACCGTGACGGTTCCCCAGTTCGAAGCACAGCTTGACTGGCTTCGGAAAAACCGGTACCGGACCGTCTCCCTGCAGCAGCTGACCGATGCCGTCGAACATAACCGGCCCCTGCCCGCCCGCACGGTGCTGATTACCTTCGACGATGCCTACGTCAACAACCTGACCTACGCGCTCCCGCTGCTCCGGCGGTTCGATATGCGGGCTGCGGTGTTCGTGCCGACCGCCTACCTGGGCGGCTTCAACGAGTGGGACGGCGGCACCGAACCGCTCCTGAATCCGGAGCAGTTGCGGGAAATGATGCCGGTTTTTGAACTGGCGCTGCATTCCCATCGGCACCGGAATTATAAAACGCTGCCCTTGCCCGAAATGGAAGCCGATATTCGGGAGAACCTGGCGGCTTTTCAGCGGCTGGATCTCCCGTTCATCCCGGCGCTGGCCTACCCCTATGGAGGCCGGCCCAAAGATCCCGCGCAGAAGCTGGCTATGCAGGACATCCTGCGAAAAGCGGGCGTCGGACTGGCTTTCCGGATCGGCAATCGCCTGAACCGCTTCCCGGCCGCCGACCGGTTCGAACTCCAGCGGCTCGACATCCGTGGGACGGACTCGATGGGGCGGTTTGTCAGAAAAATCCGATTCGGGAAACTACTATGAGGGTTTTTGTCGATACCGAGCGCCTGCGCGACCTAAACAGCGGTCTGGGCCAGTTCTGCCTCCGGCTCGGCCAGGAGCTGGTGCGGAATCGGCCGGAACCGGCGGAGCTGACCTTTCTGGTGCCGGGAAGCCGGAAAGGCATTTTTGGAAGTGGGGTGGAATACCGGACGGCGGTCTGGTGGCGCAGAGTGTTCAACCCCGGCGCGTTCGACGTCTGGCACTGCACGCACCAGGATTCGGCCTTCTTCCCCACAGGAGGGAATGCCCGGGTGATTCTTACCATCCACGACCTGAATTTTCTGGCCCGCCCGGACTACGACGAGGCTAAAAAAGCCGCCCGACTGGCCGCGCTTCAGCAGAAGGTAAACCGGGCCTCGGCTCTGACGGTCATCTCGGAATATACGGCCTCGGCCGTTCGGGAACATCTGGCCCTGCCCGACATTCCGCTGCGCGTTATCTACAACGGCACTTCGCCCGGGTCGCCCGGCGTACCGGCCGGTTTTACACCCCCGCCCAGCCCGTATTTTCTGTCCGTTGGGGTTATTCATCCCAGAAAAAACCTGCATACGCTTCTTCCGCTGCTGGAAGCCTTCCCCGACTGGCACCTCGTTCTGGCCGGGTCCGACGCGCATCCCTACGCCGGACATCTGCGGCAGCAGGCCGCCCAGCTGGGTTTTGCGGACCGGCTGATCCTGCCCGGTGCCGTCGATGAGGCTACAAAATACGCGCTCTACCAGCATTGCGACGCCTTTCTGTTTCCCTCCCTGTCCGAAGGCTTCGGTTTGCCGGTGGTGGAGGCCATGAGCTGCGGCAAGCCGGTATTTCTGTCGCGGATGACCAGTCTGCCGGAAGTGGGCGGCCGGGACGCCTACTATTTCGATTCGTTCGAGCCGACGGAGATGGCGGAGACGGTTTTCCAGGGCCTCAGCGATTTCCGGTCGAATCCCTTTCGGGCCGAGCGACTCCGCAGGCAGGCCGCCCGCTTCTCGTGGGAAAAAGCCGCCCGGGACTACTGGGAATTATATAGCGAACGGGCCGGAAGACGCTGAAGCCGGAAAAGAAACCGTTGCTTCGCACCGAAAAACGGGCATTGTCTGTTATTTTTGACTTTTACGCCCTAACTCCCACGTTATGCCCTTCAGAAACAGACTGCTCCGCCGGGCGCCCGTCGCCCTGCTGCTGATGGTCAGTTCGGCCGCTTTTTCCCAGGACCCGCCGGGGTATCAGACCCCGCCCCAGCCGCTGGCCGATCTGGTGAATGTGCCGCCCACGCCAACGGTTGGGGTAACTTCGAAAGGCGATTACCTCCTGATCATGGAACGGGCCTCCGCGCCGTCCATCGCCGAGCTGGCCCAGCCCGAACTCCGGCTGGCCGGGCTGCGGATGAATCCCGTCAACAACGGCCCCAACCGGGTCAGTTACATCACCGGTCTCAAAATCAGGAAGCTGAGCGGCAAGGAAGAGATGACGGTGAAGGGCTTGCCGGCCCATCCGCAGATCAATCATGTGCAGTGGTCGCCGGACGAAACCCGCATCGCCTTCACGAATTCGACCGAAACCCGCATCGAACTGTACGTGGCCGACCTGGCCACGGCGACCGCATCGAAGGTAACCGGCCTGAGCCTGAATGCGGCCTATGGGGTTCCGTTTCAGTGGGTATCCGACAATAAAAGCCTGATCGTGAAGGTAATTCCGGAAAACCGGGGTGCTGCGCCGATCATCAGCCGCACCCCGACGGGGCCGACGGTGCAGGAAAACCTGGGCAGCAAGGCGCAGGCGCCGACTTATCAGGATCTGCTGAAGAATCCTTCCGACGAGCAGCTGTTTGCGTATTACACCACCGCGCAGGTCGTGCGTCTGGGCCTCGACGGTTCCGTGCAGCCGATCGGGCAGCCGGGGTCCGTCGGGACGGCCGTGCCGTCGCCGGACGGGCGGTTCGTGCTGCTGGAAACCACCCACCGCCCGTTTTCCTACCTGGTTCCGTCGCGGTATTTTCCCCGGAAGACCGAGGTCTATTCTACAACGGGAACGCTGGTCAAAACCCTGAACGACGCCCCGCTGCATGAGAATGTGCCATGGGGCAACGACGGTGTCCCGACCGGACCGCGCGAGTTCGAGTGGCGTTCGGACGTTGCGGCCACGGTGATTTATGTGGAAGCGCAGGACGGGGGCGACCCGAAACGCAAGGCCGACATCCGGGATAAGGTGTTTGCCGTGGATGCGCCCTTCGACGGCCGGCCGAAGGAAATTTATGCGGCCGCCTACCGGTTCGACGGGTTTACCTGGGGCAATGAAATCCTGGCCCTGGCGACGGAACGCTGGTGGCAGACCCGCAAATCCATCACCCGCACGGTGAATCCGTCCACCTGGCAGACGGCCGTTCTGTTCGACCGCTCGTCGGAAGACCGGTATTCGCATCCGGGCGTGCCCGACACCCGCCGGAACGCCTTCGGTCTGGACGTGCTGAACCTGCTGCCGGGCAACGAGATTCTGATGCTCGGGACCGGAGCTTCGTCCGAGGGCGACCGCCCGTTTGTGGACGTGCTGAACCTGACGAACCGCCGGACGCGCCGGCTCTGGCAGTCGGAAGCGCCGGTGTACGAGCGGGCGGTGGCCGTGCTGGATGCAGCGAAACAGCTCATTCTGACCACCCGTGAAACGCCTTCCGACAATCCCAACTACTACGTCCGGAACCTGAACGCCCGCAAAAAGGAGCCGGCTCTGTCGCAGGTAACGTTTTTTTCGCATCCCTATCCGCAGCTGAAGGGCATTCAGAAACAGGTGCTTCGCTATAAACGCCCGGACGGCGTGGATCTGACGGCGACGCTGTATCTCCCGGCCGGCTATAAAAAGGAAAACGGGCCGCTGCCGACTTTCCTCTGGGCCTATCCCGCCGAGTTCAAAAGCCGGGATGCAGCCGGGCAGGTGTCCGGTTCGCCCTATCAGTTCAACCGCATCAGCTACTGGGGAGCCGCGGCCTTCGTGACGATGGGCTACGCCATTCTCGATAACGCATCCATTCCGATCGTCGGTGAAGGCGACAGGGAGCCGAATGACACCTACGTCGAACAGCTCGTCGCCAGCGCCAAGGCCGCCATCGACGAGGGCGTCCGGCTGGGCGTCGTGGACGCGACGCGGGTCGGCGTCGGCGGGCACTCGTACGGAGCCTTCATGACGGCCAACCTGCTGACCCACAGCAATCTGTTCCGGGGCGGAATTGCCCGGAGCGGGGCCTACAACCGGACGCTGACCCCGTTCGGATTCCAGAACGAACAGCGCACCTATTGGCAGTCGCCCGAGGTATACAACCGCATGTCGCCGTTTATGAATGCCGATAAGATGAAAACGCCCCTGCTGCTGGTCCACGGGGAGGCCGACAACAACACCGGTACGTTCCCGATCCAGTCGGAGCGGTATTACAACGCCCTGAAAGGCATGGGTGCCACGACCCGGCTGGTCATGCTGCCTTACGAAAGCCACGGGTACGTGGCCCGGGAATCGTTGCTGCATATGCTCTGGGAAATGAACGCCTGGCTGGAGAAATACGTCCGGAACCACCCCGCCGGTCAGCCGGCCGCGAAGATGTCGGGCGGAAAATAATTCGGGTTTGTTAGCCGGGTTTACTTTGGCTACCTTTGCGGCTTATTGAACCATTTGAGAAGTTATGCTCCGTACCCATACCTGCGGTGAACTCCGCATGGAACACGTCGGCACCCCGGTTTCGCTCTGCGGCTGGGTGCAGCGCGTTCGTGACAAAGGCGGTTTGATCTGGATCGACCTCCGCGACCGCTACGGCATTACCCAACTGCTGCTGGAGGAAGGTAAAACCGCCCCGGCGGCCATCGAGCTGGCCCGCTCGGCCGGCCGTGAATTCGTCGTGAAGGCGGTCGGGGAAGTCATCGAACGGAAATCCAAAAACCCCAATCTGCCGACCGGCGAGGTCGAAATCCGGATCGACGGTCTGGAGGTGCTTAACCCGGCCAAACTGCCGCCCTTCCTGATCGAGGACGATACCGACGGCGGGGACGACCTGCGGATGAGATTCCGTTACCTGGACCTTCGCCGGAATACCGTGCGGAAAAACCTCGAACTGCGGCACAAAATGGCGCAGCAGACGCGGCTGTACATGGACGGACAGAGCTTCATCGAAGTCGAAACGCCGGTGCTGATCAAGTCGACGCCCGAAGGAGCGCGGGACTTCGTGGTGCCGAGCCGCATGAACCCCGGCGAATTTTACGCTCTGCCGCAGTCACCTCAGACGTTCAAGCAATTGCTGATGGTGTCGGGCTTCGACCGGTATTACCAGATTGTCAAGTGTTTCCGTGACGAAGACCTGCGCGCCGACCGTCAGCCTGAGTTTACGCAGATCGACTGCGAAATGTCGTTTGTCACGCAGGAAGATATTCTCCAGATGTTTGAGGGGCTGATCCGCCACCTGTTCAAACAGGTGATCGGCGTCGAACTGGCCGAGGTGCCCCGGATGTCGTATGCCGACGCCATGAAGCTCTACGGCTCCGACAAACCCGATACACGCTTCGGGATGCCCTTCGTCGAACTGAAAGGTACCTTCGACACCGTCGACCTGACGTCCGGCCGGAATTTCGGCCTGTTCGACGCGGCCGGGATCGTGGTGGGCATCAACGCCAAAGGCTGCGCCGATTACACCCGCAAGCAGATCGACGAACTGACGGAGTGGATCAAACGGCCGCAGGTAGGCGCCAAAGGGCTGATCTATGTCCGCTATAATACCGACGGAACCATCAAGTCCTCGGTCGATAAGTTTTACTCGGAAGAAGACCTGAAGCACTGGGTGGTCCGGTTCCAGGCCGAGCCGGGCGACCTCCTGCTGATCCTGGCCGGCGACACCGCCAAAACCCGCAAGCAGCTGAACGAGCTGCGGCTGGAAATGGGCAGCCGCCTGGGTCTGCGCGATCCGGGCCGGTTCAGTTCGCTCTGGGTGCTGGACTTCCCGCTGCTCGAATGGAGCGAGGAAGAAAACCGCTGGTTTGCCATGCACCACCCGTTCACCTCCCCGAAACCCGAGGATATTCCGCTGCTCGAAACCGACCCCGGTTCGGTGCGGGCCAACGCCTATGACCTGGTGATCAACGGAACGGAAGTAGGCGGGGGGTCCATCCGGATTTTCCAGAAAGAGCTTCAGTCGAAGATGTTCGACATCCTCGGTTTTTCGCCGGAAGAGGCCAGGGCCCAGTTCGGCTTTCTGCTGGACGCTTTCGAATACGGCGCACCGCCCCACGGCGGGATTGCGTTCGGTTTCGACCGGTTATGCTCGATCTTCGGCGGGGCCGATTCCATCCGGGATTATATCGCCTTCCCGAAAAACAATTCCGGCCGCGACGTCATGATCGATTCGCCCGCCGGCATCTCGCCGGCGCAGCTGAACGAGCTGCAGATTGCGGTGGTGAAGAAATAACAACGAAAAAGGGGCCTTTCGGGCCCCTTTTTTACGATCAGAACAATTTCTCGTTGGGTGGTTTGATGCCTTTCATCCGAATGTAGATGGTGGCCTGCCCGCGGTGGTGCGTCTGGTGCTCGAAGGCTTTGGCGAAAATCATTTCCTTCTGCATTTCCCGGCCGAACACGTTCCCCTTTTCGGCCAATTGGCTGTCGTTCATGCCTTTCAGAGCCTCGATGACAAAATCGTAGCTGTCCATCACCGCTTTGGTCAGGTTCGCCTTCGATTTCATGTCGTCCATTTTTTCCAGGTTCTTGCCCTGGTTGGGATTGGCTTTGCCGCTGGCGGCCGAGGCAAAGGCATAATTCGCGTTGGCCAGGTGAAGCATCTGTTCGGCGAAGCTGCGGATCTCGGGGTTGGGTTTGTAGCCCATCCCGTCTTCGGGCATCACGTCGAGGTATTCCTTCGTGTAGGCTTTGGCCCGTTCCCATTCGGTCACCATCTGGCTCACGGTTTTGGGGGTCAGTCCGGTACTAAAACTGCTGAGGGTCAGCCAGCACATGAGCGCAAGCGCCACAAACAGGGAGTTTTTTTTCATGAGGGACAAGGTTTGTGTTCCGGCGTCAAAGTTATAAGGGTACGGCAGGTTTGCAAGAGTCCCGTTCATTTTTATCCCGGCCGGGATGTCATTAAATAAAAAGCCGATCGGGAATGTATTTTGAATTGCTTTTTCGTTTAAACTGTACAGTTATATAGAACCCATGTACTATGCTCTTACCTGCCGAATACGCCCGTTATGAAAAACACCTGAATCTGCCGGAGATAGGGGTGGAAGGGCAACTGAAGCTGAAAAAGGCCCGTGTTCTGGTGGTGGGTGCGGGGGGGCTGGGCTGTCCCGTTCTTCTTTACCTGACGGCGGCCGGCGTCGGAACGATCGGCGTAATCGACCCCGATACGGTCAGTATCAGTAACCTGCAGCGGCAGGTACTCTACACGACCGAACAGGTGGGCAAACCCAAGGCAACCGTTGCCGTCAATTCCCTCAAAAAGATCAATCCGGAAATCCGGTTCAACGCCTACGCCTATGCGCTCGACCGTGCCAATGCCCGCACCATCCTCGAGGAATACGACCTGGTGGTCGACTGTACGGACAACTTCACCGTGCGGTATCTGGTCAACGACGTCTGCGTGATGCAGGAAAAACCGTTCATTTACGGAGCCATTCACCGTTTCGAAGGGCAGGTGGCGGTTCTGAACGCCGTCCTTTCGACCGACGACGGGGTGCGTCGCGGACCGACCTACCGCTGCCTGTTCCCGGAGTTTCCGAACCAGATGGAGATTCCGAACTGCGCCGAAACCGGCGTGCTGGGCGTGCTGCCGGGCGTCATCGGCACCTATCAGGCCAGCGAAACCATCAAGATGATTACCGGCATCGGACGGCCGCTGAACGAGGAGCTACTCATGGTGGACCTGCTGGCGATGTCGTTTCAGAAGATCAAAGTCCGTCGGCGGCTGGATGCCGAAGCGGCCGCGCAGCGGGGATGGGAAGAAGGAAACCGGGTGCCGGCCCCGCAGGAGACGCCCAAAAGCCTCACGGCCGTCGAACTGGCCGAGCGACTGGACCAGGGGGAGGAAATCTTCCTGCTCGACGTTCGGGAGCGGCCCGAATATAATATCTGCCACCTCGAAAACGCGGTGCTGATCCCGGTGAACATCATCGCCAACAACGTCAAACGCATTCCGACCGACCGGCCCGTGGTTGTCTACTGTCACCACGGCATCCGCAGCCAGTATGTCGTCGATTACCTTCAGAAAGAATTCGGCTTCAGCAACATCACCAATCTCCAGGGCGGCATTCATGCCTGGGCGCGCGATGTCCAGCCGGAGATGGAAGTATACTGATAAAAGTGTAGGGGTTGGGGAGTTTAGAGGTTTAGGAGTCGGCTTCGCACTGCAAAGCAACTCTCTAACGCCTAAACTCCTCAGCCCCTACACGTTTTGACCCCTACACTTCCTTCTCGACGGCAATGAAGTGCGTCAATTCTCCCTGCTGGCTCCAGATAGGGTCGATTTCGATGTTGCAAAGGTAGGGTTCGCCGTCTTTGCGGTAGTTGATGAGCTGCTCCCGGATCGGGCGGATGCGGTGTTTGTAGGCGGCTTCCTGCAACTCCTTCGATAGCCGGCGGATTGCTTCGGGGTTCGTATTCGGTCCCTGCAGAAAATAGGGGGTCTGCCCGATGGCCTCTTCCGGCCTGTAGCCGGTCATGGACAGAAAGCGGTGGCTGACCCAGAGAATGGATTTCTGGGTGTCCGTCACGATCAGCGTGTAGCCTTCTCCCAGCGCCTTGTCATAATCCCGGTGCAGACGCCAGTCAAAAATATGCGCCAGTTGGTGAAACAGGTCGACTTCCCGGCGGTGGTGACGAAACTGGGCCTGTTCCAGAAGCGTAATCTCCATCGAAGCCGTCGGGAACGGGCGGGCCGAAGAAAAAATATTCTTCAGATATTCCGCATAAGATTGAGTCATTTCCAAAGTGCCGCCCCTCCTCGGGCGCCACGCGTAAAAAGAGATCCGCAAAATATGAAAAATACGCCGAAAGTCGGCGTCTTCACTAAAAACGGGCGACTTTATTTTCCTTCGAGAACGACGCCCATCGTCCATCGAAAATCATTGTTTTTCCGGCCCGGCACCACCACGCTCTCGTAAGAGTTCTGGAGAGTGGTTCGTAAGCTGACGGTCGCCGTCATCTTAACCTGAAACGTCAGGTTTCCGTTCCAGCGAAGGTTACGCCGGTTCAGGGCCGGCTGCATGAAAACCGTGTGCGTCAGGCTGTAACGGCCCTGACTCCACTGATATTCGCCCAAAATCCGGGTCGAGTTACGAAGCACGTCAACATCAGCCACCTCCGCCGAATTGGTGATGAAATCCGTGTATTCATAGAGCAGCACGTTTGTCACCGACAGGTACACGTCCTTGCGGCTCAGCAGTTTGTAACCGACTCCGGCTCCGCCCGTAAACCGGTTCCGGATCTTCCGCAGGTTGCTTTTCTCGATCGACCCGAAGCCGAGGTAATAAAACCGGTTTTCGTGAAAGAGCGTCGTCCGGAAGTCGGTCAGGAATTCGCGTTCGTTGAGCTGCCGGTTCTGCCGGCCGTAGGCGAAGGTGGGGGTGCTGGCAAACCGGAAGAGCCGGCTGACGGCCCAGTCGAGGGATGCGCTCGTCTGAATCAGGGTCCGGTCGACGTTGCCGGCTGCGAAGGTGCCGTCGGCGGTCAGCTTGTAATGAAAGCCGGTCGGGTCGCTGGCGGCCACCGTATCCTCCGAGGCTTTCTTCTGATTCGTGCTGATCTTGTCGGCCCTGCCGGTATCGGCCGCGACCGTGTCGGCGGGTACGGCCCGCAGCAGACGATCGGGCGCCGGCAGGGGCGGGGCGGGTGGGTTCTGCGCGGCAGCGATCAGGGAAAAAATCAGACAAAGAAGAGGTCCGAACAGAAATTTCATCATAGAGAACAGCAGGTGGTCTGTCAACAATAACGGGTATTCGGCCCATTTCACATGATTTACTTATTAAAGCAACGGAATCGGGCGGTAGCATGGGGCAGAACCGGAATCCATCCTTATTTTTGGGGGGCGGCCGAACCGCCTGATTTTCCTAAACCAACAGTTGATGATCATGAACAAGAGATGTCTGAGCCTCTTGGCTGCGGCTTTATGCAGCCAGACCCTTGCCTTTGCCCAGTCGTGGCAGCCCGTCACGACGCAGAATGAATGCGAAAAACGGCACGAAAACGCGGCCGCGCTCATCGGCGACAGCCTTTACGCCATCGGCGGACGCGGCATCAAGCCTACCGAAGCGCTGAACCTGAAGACCCTGATGTGGCGTAAAATGCCGGCCCCCCCGGTGGAAATGAACCACTTCCAGGCCATCAACTACAATGACGAGATTTACGTAATGGGCGCCTTCGAGGGCAAATATCCCCACGAAACGCCGATTCCCAACATTTACATCTACAGCCCCCGGAAAGGCGAGTGGCGCAAAGGGCCGGAAATCCCGCAGGAAAAACGACGCGGCTCGGCCGGGGTGGTCGTCTACAACAACAGGATTTACATGGTCTGCGGCATCATCGACGGCCATTACGACGGCCACGTGGCCTGGCTTGATGAATACGACCCGAAAGCCGATACCTGGAAACGGCTGGCCGACGCGCCCCGCGTCCGCGACCACATCAGCGCGGCCGTCGTAGGCAATAAACTGTATCTGGCCGGCGGTCGGCGGTCGTCCGCGAAAACGAACCAGGTGCTGGAAACGACCATCGCCGAGGTCGACGTCTACGATTTCAAAACCGGCCGCTGGGAGACGCTGCCTTCCGAGAGCAACATCCCGACGAAGCGGGCGGGCGGAACGGCCGTGACCCTCGACAACAAGGTCTGGATCATCGGCGGAGAAAGCCCGCAGCTTCAGGCCCACAGCGAAGCCGAGATCCTCGACCCGAAAACCAACCGCTGGACCTCCGGCCCCAAAATGCAGCAGGGCCGTCACGGAACGCAGGCCGTAGTGTATAAAAAGAACATTTACATCGTAGCCGGATCGGCCAACCACGGCGGTGGTCCGGAGCTGAATACGGTGGAGGTGCTGAAATAAGTCGGCGTGATTCGGCGGGCAGTAATCAGAACCTGTATCTTTGCGGTCTGATTACTGCCTACTGATGAATTCATCCACGGATCGTTATGCCCAGCGGGGCGTGTCGGCGTCGAAAGAGGACGTCCACAACGCCATCGCCCACCTCGACAAGGGCCTTTTTCCGAAAGCCTTCTGCAAGATCGTCCCCGATACGCTGGCGGGCGACCCGGACTACTGCACCATCATGCACGCCGACGGCGCCGGCACCAAGTCGTCGCTGGCCTACCTGTACTGGAAGGAGACCGGCGACCTGTCGGTCTGGCGGGGCATCGCCCAGGACGCCGTCGTGATGAATACCGACGACCTGATCTGCGTCGGTGCCACCGGCCCGATGCTGCTTTCCTCCACCATCGGCCGCAATAAGAACCTGATCCCCGGCGAGGTCATCGCCGAAATCATCAACGGCACCGAAGAGGTGCTGGCGATGCTCCGCAGCCACGGCATCGAAATCTACAGCACCGGGGGCGAAACCGCCGACGTCGGCGATCTGGTCCGGACGGTCATCGTCGACAGTACGGTCATCGCCCGCATGCGCCGGGACCAGGTCATCAGCAACGACCGCATCCGGGCCGGCGACGTGGTGGTCGGGCTGGCTTCTTATGGCCGGGCGACTTACGAAAGCAGCTACAACGGCGGTATGGGCAGCAACGGCCTGACCTCGGCCCGGCATGACGTGCTGACGCACGGGCTGGCCGACACCTATCCCGAAAGCTTCGACCCGCAGGTGGACCGGAGTCTGATCTACAGCGGCTCCAGAAAGCTTACCGACCGGATCGACGTGGGGCCGGAAGAGCAGGTGACGGTCGGAGAACTGATCCTGTCGCCGACGCGCACCTACGCGCCCGTCGCCAAAGCGCTGCTGGACGAACTGCGGCCGCAGATTCACGGTATGGTGCATTGCAGCGGGGGAGCGCAGACGAAGGTGCTGCATTTCATCGAGAATCTGCACGTCGTGAAAAATAACCTGTTTCCGGTGCCGCCCCTCTTCCGGCTCATTCAGCAGGAAAGCGGGACCGGCTGGCAGGAGATGTACAAGGTCTTCAATATGGGCCACCGGCTGGAGGTCTACCTGCCTGAAGCGCAGGCCCAGCGGGTGATCGGGGTAGCGGCTTCGTTCGGGATCGAAGCGCAGGTGATCGGCCATGTCGAAGCTTTTGAGGGCAAGCGGGTTACCGTCGAAAGCGAAGCCGGAACGTTCGTCTATTGACCCCCGGTTTAAAAACCGGCGCTATTTCCGCCATATGGTATTGCACATCAGGGTAAAACCGGGCAGCAAAATCGACAAGCTGCTGGTCGACGCGGCCGGGCAGCTGAACGCCAAAATCAAAGCCCCCGCGCAGGAGGGGAAAGCCAATGCCTACCTCGTCGAGTTTCTGGCGCGGCAGTTCGGCCTGCCCAAATCCGCCGTCAAGCTCGTAGCCGGTTTCACGAATCCGCAGAAACGGCTGGAAATCGACGCGGACGAAGAAGAGATTTGCAAGGTGCTGCAAAACCTGTAGACCACCCCCCGGCCCCCTCCTTGGTAAGGAGGGGGAGTACTCCGCCATTTCCAGGCACTGCGGAGCAAAGCCCCTCCTTACCAAGGAGGGGTTGGGGGTGGTCAAACCCTTAACTCCCCAACTCTTTACCTCCTAAACTAAAGGTTCGGCCATCGTTTGGGCAGGCCGAGGTTGCGGGCGTAGGCACCGGGACCGCCGGAGTGGATGAAACCCAGCGCCCGGTTGACGTCGGTTTCAAATTCGATGAAATAGTCCGGGTCGAGCTTCGTCAGTTTCTTCAGAACGGCGTCGGCTTTTTTGGCGACAAAGGCACAGACGTGCTCGTTATGCCGGTTCAGTACGCGGAACAGGCTGGGCTGGGCGTCGAAAAAGGCGTTGAGCAGATAAAGGTTCAGTTCGATGTCGCCGTATTTATCCTTCGTGATCTTGACGTGATGCGTAACGGCCGTGCTGAGCGAGCGCATGGCCTTCAGCAGCCAGCCGTCCGGGTGCGAATAATGCCCGATGGCCGTTCCGGCAATCCGCTCTTTCACTTCCTTCCGCCGTTCCTCCGTCGTGGCTTCGTTCTCGATCAGGACGAACTGCAGCCGCTCGACGAGGTCGCGGTCTTTGGCCACCAGCCGCAGCAGCAATTTGTCTTTTTCGCCCGCAGGCAGTTTCAGTATTTCCTTTTTAAGCTCTTTGTCGATCGCCACGGGTTTCCTGATATTTCCCAATTTTTGGCAAATTAGGAAATATTAGGAAACCCGCCGAAAGGCGACGATGGCGTTGTGGCCGCCGAAGCCGAACGTGTTGCTCATCACCACGTCGACGGGCTTCTGCACGGCCACGTTCGGCGTCAGATTCAGGCCGGGCGATACGCGCTCGTCGCGCTGGTGGAAGTTGATGGTCGGCGGAATGGTGTTGTGCTGAATGGCCAGAATCCCGGCGACGGCCTCGATGGCGCCGGCCGCGCCGAGCAGGTGGCCCGTCATCGACTTGGTGGCGCTGATGTGCAGCCGTTCCGGGTTTTCACCGAATACCCTCTGAATGGCCTGGGCTTCGCTCAGGTCACCGATACCGGTCGAGGTGGCATGAACGTTCAGGTAGTCGACCTCTTCCGGTTTCAGGCCGGCTTCGCGCAGAACTTCCGTCATGGCCAGCCGGGCGCCCAGCCCTTCCGGGTGGGTGGCGGTCATGTGGTAGGCGTCGGCCGTGGCACCGGTGCCGACCAGTTCGGCGTAGATTTTAGCGCCCCGGGCTCTGGCGTGCTCGTATTCTTCCAGCACCAGGGCCGCAGCCCCCTCGCCCAGCACGAAACCGTCGCGGTCGGCGTCGAACGGGCGCGAAGCCGTGGCCGGGTCGTCGTTGCGTTCCGAGAGGGCCTTCATGGAACTGAAACCGCCCACGGCTACCTCCGTCACGACGGCTTCCGAGCCGCCGGCGACGATGGCCTCCGCCTTCCCCAGACGGATGTAATTGAAGGCGTCGATGAGGGCGTGGGTGGCCGATGCGCAGGCCGAAACCGGAGCGAAATTGACCCCCCGGAAGCCATACCGCATGGAGATGAGACCGGAGGCCATATTGGCGATCATCTTCGTGATAAAGAACGGGTTGAAGCGTGGATTACGGCCGCCGTTCGCGTAGGCGACTACTTCCTCCTGAAAACTGTACATCCCGCCGATGCCCGACGCCCAGATGACGCCGACCCGGTTCTGATCCACCTTGTCGACGGTCAGGCCGGCGTCGCGGACGGCTTCGTCGGCCACGACCAGCGCATACTGGCTGTATTCATCCATTTTGCGGGCCTCCTTTTTGTCGAGAAACTGAAGCGGGTCGAAGTTTTTGACCTCGCAGGCGAATTTGGTCTTGAAAAGGGTGGTATCGAATTTGGTGATCGGGGCGGCCCCGCTGCGGCCGGCCACCAGACCGTTCCAGTATTCTTCTACGGTATTTCCGATGGGCGTCAGTGCTCCCATGCCGGTAACGACGACTCGTTTCAGTTGCATACGTCTGGACGGAAGGGTGATCCGCCGTTTAAAGGGATTGTGGTTGGTAAATTCAAATCAGGACCCGGACGGCCCGGGTTCCCGCCCGTTCCGGAGCCGTTCCAGCGCGCGGTCACGGCAATCCTGCATCAGGTATTCGTGGCCGCCGAGCCGGACCAGCATGATGGAACCTTCAATTTCGATCGCCAGATGCTCGGCCAGCCGGAAGGCCTTTTCCGCCGGAAAAACACTTTCATAGATATGCCCGACCGCCCGCGTAAAATTGGTAAAGTGCTGTTGCAAAGGCTCTTTGAATTCGGTCGTAACCAGAGAGGTTTCCAGAACCGTGTTGCCCATCAGACAGCCTCCCTCCGACGTCATGACCCCCCGGAAAAGCCGGTCGAGCAGTTGCCCGAGACGCTCCTCCGGAGAAAGCGATTCCTCGTAGGCGACGGCGAAAACGTGTTTTTCGTTGAAGTCGTTGACATACCGCAGCACCTCCTTCATCAGCACCTCCTTGCTGCTGAAATAGTGATAGAAGCTGCCTTTGAGCAAGCCGCAGGCCCGCGCCAGATCATCCATCGTGGTCCGATGATAGCCCTGGCGTTTGAAGACCCGCATGGCTTTCTGCAGGATTTCCTCCCGGGTTACTTTCTGTACGGGCATCGCTCACCTCCTTTCGCAGCAAGTTTACCAAACGTTTGTTTGATAACCAAATTCTTCTTTTCCAACGGTCGGAATTTAATGAAGGCAACTGCATTATCTTTGCGCCATGACTTTGCAAAATGACCTTCTGCTGCGGACGGCCCGTGGCGAAATTGTAGAGCGGGTTCCGGTCTGGCTCATGCGGCAGGCCGGCCGTATTCTTCCCGAGTACCGCGCCGTTCGTGAAAAGGCCGGCAGTTTCATCAGGCTGGCGACCACTCCCGAGTGGGCCGCCGAAGTAACCATCCAGCCTGTCGATCTTCTGGGTGTCGATGCCGCCATCATCTTTTCGGATATTCTGGTCGTCCCGGAAGCGATGGGCCTGCCCTACGAGATGATCGAGCAGCGGGGCCCGGTTTTCCCGAACACCGTCCGGACGAAGGAAGACATCGACCGGCTGAAGGTGTCGGATGCCGAGAGTGACCTGGCCTATGTGCTGGAAGCGATAAAAATCGTGAAACGGGAGCTGAACGGGCGGGTGCCGCTGCTCGGTTTTGCGGGGGCGCCGTTCACCATCTTCTGTTACATGACCGAGGGCCGGGGTTCCAAGACCTTTTCCGTCGCCAAGAAACTGCTGTACACCGACCCGCAATTTTCGCACGCGCTGCTTCAGAAAATCACCGACAGCACCATCGGCTACCTGAAGGCCCAGATCCGGGCGGGGGCCGACCTCGTGCAGATTTTCGATTCCTGGGCCGGTATTCTCTCCCCCGAACAATACCAGACTTTCTCGCTGCCCTATATCCGCCAGATCTGCGACGCCGTCACGGAGGCTCCGGTGACGGTTTTTGCCAAGGGCGCCTTCTTTGCCCGTCAGGAGATCGGGAAACTCAACTGCCAGGTGGTGGGGCTGGACTGGAACATGGATGCCGCCGAATCCCGGCACCTGATTCCGGACAAAACGCTCCAGGGCAACCTCGACCCCTGCGTCCTGTACGCGGATTTCGATCAGATTCGGGCGGAGGTGAAGAAAATGATTCGGGGGTTCGGTACCCAGCGGTACATCGCCAACCTGGGGCACGGGGTTTATCCGGATACCGATCCGGAAAAAGTGAAATGCTTTATTGAAACGGTAAAGGAGTATTCATCCTAACCATCGGCCGGTTTGAACGCGTTCCGGAATGCTCAGTTGCTGTGGCTTGGCTGCCTTTCCCTGCTGACCCTGTTCGGCAGCGGCTGTACGCGTTTCTACAGCCGCCGGAGCATTCAGGAACTGGACCACGTCTTCACGGTCAACGGCCGTCAGTCTCTGTATTATTCCCATCGCACCAAACCGGCGGGCGTCCTGACCAAACGGTTGGGGAAGCCGGCAAGCGGGGTGTTGTACGTCCAGAACGATACGCTTTTCGTCGAGTTCGTCAAAACCTCGCTGCCCCCGTCGGACGGCAATCCGGCCACCATCGACGTGTCGGATTCTTCGCTGGTCTTTTTTGCCAACCCCAAGGTCAAACCCGTTCAGGTCGATGAGAAAAGCCCCTGGTTTCAGTACCACTTCACCTCCTTCGACACCGACATCATCACGGTTCCCTTCAAATACCGCTTCGGGCAGATGGGGCAGTCGGGTGAGCTGATCACCAGCGCCAATGCGGCCGTTTATCTGGGGTTTCGCTACGACCAGGGTTTTCAGCGGAACGTCTTCTATCACCGCCGGCAGCGGTCGGAGGTGCGGTCGTTCAGCATCGGCACGGGCGGTTTTCTCGGCGTGACGGCCTCCCAGGTCCGGCCTTTCACCACCGCCGGCCGGTACCTGGACGAATACGAGGGAGCCTGCCTCAGCTATGGTGTGGCGGCCATCTTCGGTTACCGGGCCATCACGGTGGGTCTGGCCCTGGGTTATGATTATCTGATGGATAAAAACCGGGCGGTCTGGATTTATCAGAACAAACCCTGGCTGGGCATCACCGTCGGGCTGAACCTGAACTAAAACTACCGCCGGATGGCATTGTCGTCGTACTTTTCCATGATCGTCTCCGGTTTCGTCAGCTCCGTAAAGCCGAACTGGCGGTAGAGGCCGTGGGCGTCGCGGGTGGCCAGGAGCCAGCGCCGGATGGTTTGCAGCTCCGGGTGTTCCATGATGGTCGCCATGAGCCACTTGGACAGCCCTTTCCCGCGGTATTCTTCCAGCACGAACACGTTGCCGAGGTAGGCGAAGGAGGTGTAGTTGGTCAGCACCTGCGCGTAGCCGATCTGGGCGTCGCCGTGATACAGCCCGAAGTGGAGGGTCGAGTGCTCCATCTGTTTCCGGAGCGTTTCCCGGCTGATGCCGTTGGCCCAGTAGGAGCGGTTCGCCAGAAAATCATACACCACCTCGAACTGGATGCGGGCCGGATCGGTCGAGATCAGGTAATCGTCTTGTCGGAATTCCATGGCGGTAAAGCTACGTCAGGTGTTCTTTTTCCGCTTCGGCCCGCAGTCGCTTTTTATCGATCGGAACCACGCCCACCGACTCGCAGACCAGGCCCCCGCCGAGGTTGGAAAGGCCGGCGATGAGCCGGGGCGGCAGGTTCAGCGCCACGCAGCAGGCCGCAATGCTGATGACCGTATCGCCCGCGCCCGAGACGTCGGCGATCTGCCGGATATGGGCCGGAAGCCGGTGTTTCTCAGCCCGGTAGTCGATATATACTCCCCGCTCCGAGAGGGTGATCAGGGCACCGCCGATGCTCAGGTGGTTTTTCAGCTGCTCGACGGCGGCTTCGAACTCGGCCCGGTTATCGACGTTGAAATCGAGTTTCAGCCCTTCCCGCAGTTCCTTCAGGTTCGGCTTGAAGAGCGTTGTGCGGTGGTAGGCCAGGAAGTTGCGTTTTTTCGGGTCGACCACCGTCGGCACGTTCCGTTCGTTGGCGAAGACCGTCAGTTCGGCGATGGTTTCGGGGCTGAGAACCCCCTTGTCGTAATCCTGAAAAATAATCACCTGACAGGTGGGAATCAGCTCTTTGGCTTTTTCGATCAGACGGTTTCGTTCTTCTTCATTGATGAGCCGGTCGGTTTCCGTATCGACCCGGACCACCTGCTGCGAACCGGCGATGATCCGTTCCTTGATGGTGGTGATGCGGGTGTCGCTCCGGATCAGCCCCTCGCAGTTGAGGCCCCGGTCGCAGAGCTGGTTCTCCAGCCGGTCGCCGGGCTCGTCGGTGCCGATGACCGAACAGAGGATTGCTTCCGCCCCGAGAGACTGCACGTTGAGCAGCACGTTGCCGGCCCCGCCCAGCCGCAGTTCCCGTTTCTGAACGGAGACGACCGGCACGGGCGCTTCGGGCGAAATCCGCTCGACCCGGCCCCAGACGTAGGAGTCGAGCATGACGTCGCCCACGATCAGCACCCGGAGGGAGTCGAACGCTTCAAAAATTTCATCCAGGGTCATCTTCCGGACGGGCGTGGTGGAATTCGGGGTACTCATACCGATGGTTTATTTCAGAACGGGCCGGACTTGTTCGGCCCAGATGGCATACCCTTTCGGGGTCATGTGCAGGCTGTCGGCCCGGAACAGATCGCCCATGGGTTGACCGTTCGCTCCGAGCATGGGCTTGTAAATATCCACATACGTCGTGTTGGGCTGCCCGGCCAGAAACTCTTTGATCAGTCGGTTGCCTTCCTGAACGATGGGCTGGTATTTCCGTCGCGACGGGCTGGGTTTCATCGAGATAAAAACAATCGAGGTCTGCGGAAGCGGTTTCCGGATGAGGTTGAACAGCGTCACGAAACGGTCATAGACGTCTTTGGCCGTTACGGTGCCCGTCGCTATGTCGTTTTCACCCGCATAGAGCACGACCTGCGACGGCTGGTAGGGCAGGATGATCCGGTCGGCGAAGCGGATGACGTCGTTCAGTCCCGAGCCGCCGAAACCCCGCTGGACGATGGTTTTCCCCGGAAAATACGATTCGATGTTCTCCCAGAGCCGGATCGACGAACTGCCGGTAAACACCACCGCGCCCTTCGGCGGGGGCGACGTCCGGTCTTTTTCCTCAAAGGCCCGGATTTCGTTCTCGAACGGAACGGCCTGCTGGGCCAGGGAAGCCAGTCGGAATACAAACGTCAGAAAAAGAAGCAGGGAAAACCGTTTCATGCTGATTCAGGAGTTAGGGTTAATACGGAAAATAAGGGTTACAGAAACTGCACGACGGACTCCAGGCCCATGCCGCGGGAGCCTTTGATCAGGATGGCGGTGTCCTGGAAGGGATGGTCCATGATCCAGTTGTGCAGCGAAAACTTGTCGGGGAAATAGTACGCCTTCGGCAGCGCGGTCAGGGCGTATTTCATGTCCTGGCCGGCCAGAATCACGGTGTCGAAGTCGCCCTCTGCGACCAGTGCGCCCAGAGCCGCGTGTTCGGCCGGGCTTTCCTCGCCCAGTTCGTACATATCCCCCAGAATGACCACCTTCTTCGGCGCTTCCAGCCTCATGAAGTTCCGGACGGCCGCGGCCATCGAACTGGGATTGGCATTGTAGGCGTCCATCAGAATGGTGTTGCTGCCCTTCCGGATCACCTGCGAGCGGTTGTTGGTCGGGTTGTAGGCGGCCACGGCCTCGTTGGCGTCCCCGGCCGGAACCCCGAAATACTTGCCGATGCAGAGGGCCGTCGCGATGTTGTCGAAGTTATACCGCCCGGAGAGGTGCGTGGTTACTTCGTTGCCGGCCTCATCCCGGTAGGCGATAACCGGACTTTCGCCCAGGATTTCGTACTGATCCTTAATCTGATAGAAGATGGCTTCCCGGAAAAGCCGTTCGCCGTACATCTCCATCAGGGCGGTCTCCTGGGCATTGACGAACACCGTTCCGCCGGTCCGGGCCAGAAAGTCGTACAGTTCGCCCTTGCCCTTCCGGACGCCCTCGATCCCGCCGAAGCCTTCCAGATGCGCCTTGCCGATGTTGGTGATGAGCCCGTGGGTGGGTTGAGCGATGGAACTGAGCAGTCGGATCTCGCCCTGGTGGTTGGCTCCCATCTCCACCACCGCCACCTCGTAGCGGTCGTCGAGGGCCAGCAGCGTCAGCGGCACGCCGATGTGATTGTTGAGGTTACCCTGGGTAGCATAGGTCCGGAATTTTCGGGACAGCACGGCCGCGATCAGCTCCTTCGTGGTGGTTTTTCCGTTCGAGCCCGTCAGCCCGATGACCGGGATGGTCAGCGTCTGCCGGTGGTGCCGGGCCAGTTCCTGCAGGGCGGTCAGGCCGTCGTCGACGAGCAGAAAGCGGCTGTCGGTCGCCAGCTCCGGATCGTCGACCACGGCATACCGGGCACCGGCGGCCAGCGCGTCCCGGGCAAATAAATTTCCGTCAAACTTATCTCCCTTCAGTGCAACAAACAGACAACCTTCGGTAATTTTACGGGTATCCGTCGAAACGCCCGCGCATTCGCGGTACCGGTCATATAATTCAGGGATGGAAATAACCATTTTCCGGGAGCGGGTAAACCAACGTTAAGATTCTGTTCGTTATCAGTCTACCACCCCCCGGCCCCCTCCTTGGCAAGGAGGGGGAGTGCGCTGCCAGATTCAAACCCTGCGAAGCCACCCCCTCCTTAGTAAGGAGGGGGCCGGGGGGTGGTTAGCCGGTCAAAGTTACATGAAAAAGCTGTTTACCGTAGTTTGTTTTCTGATTCTTCACAAGCTCCAGGCGCAGTCCG
Organism: Larkinella soli; assembly: GCF_003703975.1. Lineage (GTDB taxonomy): Bacteria > Bacteroidota > Bacteroidia > Cytophagales > Spirosomataceae > Larkinella > Larkinella soli. The sequence continues at coordinate 203,741 of NZ_QTJY01000009.1, forward strand.
GGGGCGGTGCGTTCTCGTTCCGCTACGATACCGGGCCGGTGGTCCGGGTCAACGGCAGGGTGCTGAACAACCCCTGGGCCGGCGGCATCAACGGCGCGCAGTATTCCACGATTCATCTCAATACCGATCCGGTCGAGGACCTGGTTATCTACGACCGGCAGACCAGCCGCATCCTGACGTTTCTGGCTGAGAAGCAGGCCGACGGAACCTTTCTCTGGCGGTACACCCCCCAGTATGAAGAACAGTTTCCGCCCATTACGCTGGGTACCTGGATGCTGCTGGTGGACTACGACCACGATGGTAAAAAAGATCTGTTCTCGCACACCAACGGCGGCCTCCGGATCATGCAGAACACCTCGTCCAACGGTCGGCTTTCCTGGAAAACCATCGCCGACCCGGTTTATCACGAAGGGCTGTCCGGCACGCTGAACCTCTACATCAGTTCGACCGACGTGCCGGCCATTCTGGATGTCGACGACGACGGCGACATCGACATCCTTTCCTACGACATCAACGGCAGCACCGCCAACCTGTTCCAGAACATGAGCGTGGAACGGAAGAAAGACCCGAATGGGCTGGACTTCAAGCGCATCGGCTTCTGCTGGGGGAATTTTAAAAGCAACGACGACTGCAACGACTTCACCTTCGGTCTCGACTGCGTCTACGTCGGGAACGGCGCAGAGGGCGATCCGTCCGGCGCCCGCGTGATGCACAACGGCAACTCCATGCTGCTGATCGACCTCGACGGTGACGGCAAGCGCGACCTGCTGACGGCCCACGTCACCTGCCCGAACGTCTCCCAGCTCAACAATGTGGGCGAGAACGGCGCGGGCGCCCGGTTCGCGGGGGTGCTGACCCGGTTTCCAGCCGGCAATGCCATTCAGTTTGAAATTTTCCCCGCCCTGTATTCCGAAGACCTGGATTTCGACGGGGTAAAAGATCTGGTGGCCTCGGTCAATACCTACGCCAACGACGGCAACCTGATCGACTTCAAGGCGTCCAACTGGTTCTATAAGAACAAAGGGACGAACAAACGGCCCGACTTTCAATATGTTACCAAAAGCTTTCTGCAGGAAGACATGATCGACTTCGGCGAGGCTGCGGCTCCCGTGCTGGCCGATCTCGACGGCGACGGCGACCTGGACCTGCTGGTCGGCAACGCCGGCACCCGCGACGGCCGCGGCTTCCGGGCGCGGCTGGCCCAGTTCGAAAACGTCGGCAGCCGGACGAAAGCGGAGTTCGAACTGAAAACCGACGACTACCTGAATCTGGAGCGTCTGCAACTAATTAACCTGAAGCCCGCCGTCGCCGACATCGACGGCAACGGCAGCCCCGACCTGGTGTTTACCGGCGTCTCGACCAGCCGGACCGCCGAAATCCGTTACCTGCTCAATACCGCCCCGCGCGGCACCGCCTTTCAGCTCGACGGCAACAACATCCGGCAGCTGCCGACCCCGGACCGGTTCGGGATCACCGACGTGCCGACCTGGTACGATGTGGACCGCGACGGCCGCAGCGATCTGCTGATCGGCAAGCAGAACGGATCGATCGAATACCACCGGAATACCGGCACGGCGGCCGCTCCCAAATACGAGCTGCAGGAGCAGAACTACGGCCGTCTTTACGTCCAGCCCGGCGCCAACAGCCCGTCGCTGGCCGTGGTGGACTTCAACGGCGATCTGCAGCCTGAACTGCTGACCGGCACCCGCGACGGGTTTCTCAAACTCTACCAGTTGCCCGAGCAGCCCGGGAGTCCGATGCAGTTGCTCGATTCCACGCTGGTGATCAACGAGCTGACCCAAACCTCCGACCGGGCAACTCCGGGCGGAAACCTGCTGCTGACGGCCGGCGACCTGAACGGCGACGGCCTGGCCGAACTGTTGGCCGGAACCACCGCCGGGGGCGTCCGTTTCCTGCGCAATACCTCCACCAAAGTAGTCGTCACGGGCATCGACGACGAGGTTCGGAACCCCTGGGCCTATCCGAATCCGACGGACCGTTTCCTGCGGATTTATGCCCCGGAAAACGGCGTGGTGGATGTGCTGAATGGAAAAGGCCAGCCAGTGACGCCCCGGCTCTCGGTGAAAGCCTACACCGAAGCGACGCTCGACCTGGGAACCCTGCCGCAAGGGATCTATCTGGTCCGGCTGATGCGGGACGGGCGCGCCGTCATGACCCGGAAGGTGGTGCTGACGAAATGAAAAGCCGCCGATAAAGCGGCTCTACCGTTGCCTTAATTCCTCTGAGGGGAACTTGCGCTTGCCGTTTTATTGATTAATTTCGGGAAATAATTAATTATTTCCGGGAGAATCGCTGAGTGAGCGGTACCGGAAGGAAGCGAGGTCCACGGTGAAGAGCGATACCCAACTGTCTGATTTTGAAATGTGGGAAGACTTCCGGCAGGGAGACAGGGGAGCGTTTTCCACCATGTATGAAAAGTACGCCGGGGTGCTGTACAACTACGGCTACAAGATCGCCCAGGACCGCCAGCTGACTGAAGACTGCATCCAGGACGTTTTCGTGACGCTCCTCGAATACCGCCAACGCCTGGCCCCGACCGATTCCATTAAATTTTACCTCTTCAAGGCCCTCCGGCGCGAGATCCTCCGGAAACTCCGCCAGCAGAACCGCTTTGCCTCCGAAGATGAAATCGATTTCCGGGCCACCTTCGTGTATGAAGACTCCTGGCTCGACGGCCAGCTTTCCCGCGAACGGGTCGGGGAACTCCTGCAGGCCCTCAATCAGCTGCCCGCCCGCCAGAAGGAAGCTATTTTCCTTAAGTATTTCGACGGGCTGAGCTACGCCGAGGTGGCCGGCGTCATGGGCATCGAGCCGTCTTCCGCATACAAGATCATCTACAAAGCCCTCGACAAACTCCAGAAGCTGCTGACCTTCCAGCTGGTGCTCCTGCTCCTTTCCGGGCGTATCGGGTAAAAAATTTTCATTTCGAAGGGATAATTTCGTAACCGTTTTCCATTTGGTGTAAAGTTCCAAGAGAAAATTGCACTGTATGGGTTCTTCAGTTCCTGACTACAGCCGGTATACGCCCGAACATTTTCTGTTCGACGAGGCCTTCCGCCGATGGGTGCTGAACCCCGATCCGGAGGCTAACGCTTTCTGGACCGGTATTCTCCGGCAGCACCCTCACCTGTCGCCGGTCATGGAAGAAGCGCGCCGGCTGGTTCCGGGCCTGCGGGTCCGGACCGACGAGCTCGCCGAAGCAAGCCGGAAGCGCATCTGGGATCAGCTCGATCAACGGTTCGACCAGCTGGCGGAGCCGCTCCCGCTGCGCCGGTTCGGCTGGTGGAATCCCCGTTTTGCCGCAGCGGCTGCGGTCCTGGCTCTCCTGATCACCGTCGGCTGGTGGTATCTGCGCCCGCCGGCCCGCCAGGAAGTCCGGACCGGTTTCGGCCGGACGCTGACCGTCCGTCTGCCCGACGGCTCCGAGGTGAAACTGAACGGCAACTCGGCCCTGACCTACGAAGCCGACTGGTCCGAAGGCCGGCCCCGGGAGGTCTGGCTGTCGGGCGAAGGCTTTTTCCGGGTCACGAAACAGCAGAACCCGGCCGGGAAGATCAAATTCATTACCCATACGCCGGGAATGGACATCACCGTGCTGGGAACGCAGTTCAACGTCAACACCCGGCGCGGCACTACCGCCGTAACGTTGATCGAGGGGAAGATTCAGCTCACCGACCGCCGGAGCCGGCAGACCCGCGTCTTCGAACTGCATCCCGGTCAGCGGGCCATGCGCCGGACCGAAACCGCCCCGCTGGACGTGCAGACCGTTCGAACCGAGATCCACGACGCCTGGACCCGCGACCAGTTCGTATTTGAGAACACGCCCCTTCGCGACATTGCGGACATGCTCTTCGACACCTACGGTCTGGAGATTACGTTCCCCGACGACCTGCCGGCCGACAAACGATTTACGGCCAACCTTTCGCGACAGAACGTCGAAACCCTGCTGACGGTCATTGCCGAAACCTACCAGCTCGACACCGAGCGGACGGGGAACCGGGTGGTTTTCCGCCGGCGGCATCTGCCTGATTAATTCTACATCATTCTTAACGTTAAAATCATGAACAAACGAGTACTCCGTATCACCTGCCTGAGTCTGGTTGTGGTAATGTCCGGTCTGGAGCAGAAAATTTTTGCTCAGGTTCTGGCGAGCACCCACGCTCAGGACGTCTACCAGCCCGTCGAGGTCCAGAAGACCGGCCGGGCGGTATCTCTGAAGAAAATTCTGTCCGATCTGGAAGGCCGCTTCCATGTAACCTTCGCGTTCGACGAGAACCTGATCCGGGACCGCCGGGCGGTCGTGGTCGGCGGCAGTTCGGTGGAGTCGATTCTGGACCAGATCCTGACCCCGCAGGGCCTGCGTTACCGCAAGGTGAAAGATACGATTTATGTGATTCTGGAAGCGTCGGAGAAGTCGGCGCTGGCCCCGGTTCTGCTTCCGGCGAGCGTCGACCCAAAAGTCGAAAGCGCCCGGGTGGCGGCCCGTCGCATTACCGGCACGGTAACCGATGAGCAGGGGGGCGGCATCCCGGGTGCGACCGTTCTGGAACAGAATACCACCAACGGGACGACGACCGACGCGAACGGGCGGTTTACGCTCAACGTGTCGGACAACGCGACGGCCGTGGTGATTTCGAGCATCGGGTTTCAGACCCAGACCATTCCCGTCACCACCCAGACCGAGGTGAACGTCACGCTGACCGCCGACGTCCGCTCGCTCAACGAGGTGGTCGTGGTCGGTTATGGTACCCAGCGCCGGGGTGACCTGACGGGCGCCATCGGCATCGTGGATACGAAGGAACTCCGCAAAATCCAGACCGCCCAGGTCGGCGAGCAGCTGCAGGGCCGGGTGGCCGGGGTCAACGTCATCTCGACGGGGCAGCCGGGTGCCAGCCCGATCATCAAGATCCGCGGTACCGGGACCTTCGGCGGCAACTCGGCGCCCCTCTGGGTCATCGACGGCCTCCAGGTCAGCGACCCGGGCCGGGAGTTCAACCCGAACGACGTCGAGTCCATTCAGGTGCTGAAGGATGCCTCGGCCACGGCGCTCTACGGTTCCCGCGGCATGAACGGGGTCATCATCGTGACGACTAAACGGGGCAAGAACGGCGCTCCCCGCGTCGATTTCAGCACTTACGCCGGGGTGCAGAGCATTCCGCGCCGGCTGCCCCTGACCAATGCCGCCGAGTTTACGCGCATCAACAACCTGGCCTACAGCAACGCCGGGCTTCAGCCGCTGAAACTCCGTCAGGGCGTCGATACCGACTGGCAGGACGAGTTCTTCAAACAGGGTGCCATGACCGACAACACCCTGACGGTATCGGGCGGAACGCAGAACAGCAACTATCTGATTTCAGCCAACTATTTCTTTCAGGACGGTACCGTCGTCGGACCTTCGTTCCGGCGGTATCAGATCCGGGCCAATACCGAGATGAAGAAAGGCCGGTTTACCATCGGGCAGACGCTGAGCCTGGGCCGCACCAACACCCGCCTGCTGAACGGCAACCCCTTCATCGACCTGATGCGGATGCTGCCGACCATCCCGGTCTATGACCCGACCGTGCCGGGCGGCTACGGCATCGGTGACCCGAGCAACAACACCTTCGGAACCAACCCGATCGGGGCGCAGAAGCTGAACATCAACACCCAGCTCGGCAATCGGATTCAGGGAACCATCTACACCGACATCCGGATTTTCGACTACCTGACCTACCGGCTCCAGGGAAGCCTCGAATACCAGTCGTATTTCGATCAGGGCAAATTCCAGTCGGGCCGGATCAGCCAGAACCAGGTCATCAACCCGCCGACGCTGAGCGAAACCCGGGGCGAGCGCTTCAACCCGCAGATCGAGCAGACACTGACCTTCAACAAGGATTTCGGCGTCCACCACGTCGACGCCCTCGTCGGCTACACCCGGTATTCGACCAACCTGCGGTTTACGAGCGGCACCGTGCAGGGGACGCCCGCCAACATCTGGGTGCTGCGGGCCGGAACCATCTCGCCGGTCGTCGGCGGGGAGGAGTTTGCCAGTTCGCTGATCTCCTATCTGGCGCGGGTCAACTACTCCTACCAGAACAAATATTTGTTGCAGGCCAACTTCCGGCGCGACGGCTCCTCGAAGTTCAGCAGGAACGACCTGTACGGCAACTTCCCCTCGGCCTCGGTCGGCTGGCGGATTTCGGAAGAAGCCTTCCTGAAGGATAACGTCGACTGGATCAACGACCTGAAAATCCGGGCCAGCTACGGCACCGTCGGGAACCAGAACATTCCGGAGTACGAAATCCAGCAGTTCATCAATCCCAACGTCACCTACGTGCTCGGCAACAGCCAGTCCATCGTTCCGGGGGCCATCAACACCCGCCTGACCAACCCGAACCTGCGCTGGGAGAGCAAGACCCAGCTCGACGTCGGTTTCGACGCCAACCTGTTCAACAACCGGATCACCGTCGGCTTTGACTATTATCACGCCAAATCGAAAGACCTGCTGACCCGCGTTCCCATTCCGTTAACGGCGGGCAGCTCGGGCGAAAATCCCTACGAGAACATTGCTTCCATGCAGAATAAAGGCGTCGAACTTTCGTTGGGATATAACGGGGCGTCCGGTAAACCGCTTCAGTATTCGCTGTTCGGAACGTTCACGACCGTCCGCAACAAGGTGCTGGGGCTGGTGCCGGCCAACAACAACCAGCCCATCTTCGGCTGGGGCGGGGTGACCCGCACGGCCATCGGCCACCCGGTCGGGGAGTTTTACCTGCTGCGGATGGACGGCATCTTCCAGACCCAGGAGGAAATCGACAACTCGGCCCAGAAAGGCTCGGCCACCCCGGGCGACATTCGCTGGAAGGACGTCAACGGCGACGGCAAGATCGACCTCGACAACGACCGTGAATATGCCGGAAGCCCTTTCCCGAAATTCGAGTACAGCCTGAACGCGACGGCCAGCTTCAAGGGATTCGACGCGACGGCCTACTTCTACGGCGTTTACGGCAATTCCATCTTCAGCCCGATGCGGTACTGGACCGGTCGTTACGACGACCCCGGCAGCTACCGGACCGACGAACAGCCCTGGACCGGGCCGGGTACGTCGAATACTGTTCCGAAGCCGGTGATCGGCGACCCGACACTCAATGCCACCTTCCTGTCCGACCGCTGGCTGGAATCCGGCTCGTATCTGCGGATGCGGTCGCTGCAGATCGGCTACAGCCTGCCGGCCAAAACCGTCAGCCGGTGGAAGGTCGTTAGCAGCCTGCGGGTGTACGTCTCGGCCCAGAACCTGTTCACGATCACGAAGTACAAAGGCTACAACCCCGAGGTGCCCGGTCCGGACCCGATTCTGGGCCGCAGCGTCGACGACGGCAGCTATCCCGGCTCGCGGATTCTGACGGGCGGTCTTCAGGTTAGTTTTTAATGAATCGATTAAATCAGAAAACCCATGAAACTTCATAAATATCCGGTCTCGCTCCTTCTGACGCTGGCCCTGCTGGCCGGCTGCTCGGACGATACCCTGAATAAGGTCAGCCCGAATGCGCTGACCGTCGAGACCTTTTGGAAAACGTCCGACGACGCGGTGCAGGGCGTCAATGCCACCTACAGCGGGCTTCAGCAGATCGGGGTGCAGCGCTGGCCGCTGTTCCTGTTCGACCTGCGCTCCGACGAAGGCTACAGCCAGAGCCCCTGGACCGAATTGGCGAACATGACCAAGTTCATCACCCCGAACTCCAACTTCGAGCCGATGTATGTCCAGTGGACGGACCTCTACCGCGCCATCGGCCGGGCCAACCAGGTGATTGCCTACGTGCCCGACATCGAGATGGACGCCACGCTCAAAACCCGGGTGCTGTCCGAAGCAAAATTCCTGCGGGCCATCTTCTATTATTACCTCGTGATGAATTGGGGCAATGTGCCGATGGTGCTGACGCCCCAGACGCCCAACGACCGGCCCGATCAGGCCACCGAAGCGCAGGTCTGGGCGCAGATCGAAAAGGACCTGACCGAAGCGAAAGCCGGGCTGCCGGTGAGTTATGATGCCGCCAACGTGGGTCGGGCCACCAAGGGGGCTGCCACGGCCCTGCTCGGCAAGGTGCTGCTTCAGCAGCGCAAATGGGCCGATGCGGCCGTTCAGCTGAAGGAGGTGGTGGACCAGTCGCCGACGGTGTATGACCTCGTGCCCAATTACCAGGACAACTTTACCGCGACCAACGAGAACAACAAGGAGTCGGTGTTCGAGGTGCAGTATGCCTCGGCCAACCGCGGACCGTTCGACGAGCTGGGCGGTAGCGAGGGCAGCGAACGGGCGCAGTTCTTCGGCGCCCCCGGCATCGGCTGGACGGACGGCCAGCCGACCCGATGGCTGTTCAACGAGTTCATGAAGGAAAAGACGAAGGACAACAAGGTCGACCCCCGGCTCGACGTCACGATGTGGTATTACCGGCCCAACGATCCGAATTACCTGATTTACGGCAAAACCATCGAGGAACGGCAGAAACTGTCGAACGGCCGGTATACCGAAAACGACCGGTTCTGGCGGAAATACCAGAACGATTATCCGAACCAGACCGAGAACTACTTCTCGCCGATCAACTACCGGATGATCCGTTTCGCGGATGTGCTGCTGATGTACGCCGAAGCCCTGAACGAAACCGGCAAAACCGCCGAGGCCATCCCGCTGGCGAACCGGGTGCGGGCGCGGGTCAACATGCCGAACCTGCCCGCAGGCATGAGCCAGGCGGCTTTCCGCGAACAGCTGCGTCACGACCGGGTGGTTGAGCTGGCGGGCGAGAGCGTGCGGTTTGCCGACCTGAAGCGCTACGGGTTGTTAGGCCCGGAACTCGCCGGACCCGCCAGCCAGCAGAACCAGCCGCCCTCGGAGGCCAACTTCGACACCGATTTTAAAAATTTCGTGAAGGGCAAGTCTGAACTCCTGCCTATCCCGCAGCGGGAACTGGACGCCAATCCGAAGCTGAAACAGAATCCGGGCTGGTAATGCATCCAACTGATAATCAATGAAATTTGCTTTCAAGCTCCTGTGGCTCGGGCTGGTCCTGATCACCTGCCGGCAGACGGAATCCACCGTCGATCCGGTGCCGGTCAGCCCGGCGGGGACCTTTACCAACCCCCTGCTGAACTCCGGCCCGGACCCCTGGGTAGTGCGGCAGGGGGACTGGTATTACTACTGCCATACCGTGGGCGACCGCGTGCAGCTCTGGAAGGTTAAAAACCTCACCGACCTGAGTGAAACCGAACCCAAAACCGTCTGGAAACCCGCCGACGGCCTGCCCTACAGCCGGAATGTCTGGGCACCTGAACTGCATCTTCTGGACGGGAAGTGGTACCTCTACGTGACGGCCGGGGCCGGCGACGTGTCGACGCAGCGGCTCTGGGTGCTCGAAAATGCCTCGGCCGACCCTACGGAGGGTGAGTGGACGTTCAAAGGGCAGCTGACCACGGCCGACAACCGCTACGCCATCGACGCGAACGTGTTCGAGTTCGGCGGGAAGCGATATGCGGTCTGGTCGGGCTGGGAGGGCAGTGAGAACGTGGCGCAGAACCTGTACATCGCCCGGATGAGCAACCCCTGGACGCTCGAAGGGCCGCGCGTGCTGATCGCGAAACCGGAGTACGACTGGGAACGGCAGGGCGCACCGCCGGCCGTCGACGAGGGACCGGAAGCGCTCCAGCATGCCGGGAGACTGTTTATGGTCTTCTCGGCCTCGGGATGCTGGAGCGACGACTACGCGCTCGGCCTGCTGACCCTGACCGATAACGGCGACCCGCTCAACCCGAACGCCTGGAAGAAAACCCCGCAGCCGGTATTCACGAAGGCGCCCGACGCCCGGGCTTTCGGGCCGGGGCACTGTAGTTTTTTCCGGTCGCCGGACGGGAAGGAAGACTGGATTCTGTACCACGCCAACCCGCTGTCGGGACAGGGCTGCGGCAACAACCGTTCGCCCCGGATGCAGAAATTCACCTGGGGGCCGGACGGGACTCCGCAGTTCGGGCGTCCGGTAAAGACCGGTGAGCCGCTGCCGTTGCCGTCGGGTTCGTAAAAAGAGGAAACGGATTGTTTGGGAAGGGCAGGAACGGTACTTTAGCGGCCGTAACCATCTTCCTTGCCGTCCGCCATGACTATTTTCGTGTATACCCCGCTGTCGGAAGACAACCGGAATTACCTGATTCAGCACCTGCCCGACGGCCTGACCGTCCTGTTCCGGAAAGAGCTTTCGGAGGAGGAGCAGAAAGCCGCCTTCCGTGACGCCGACATCCTCATGGGCAACCCGCCCGTGGCCTGGTTCGCCGAAACCGGCAGGCTGAAGTGGTGGCAGCTCGATTCGGCCGGTTTCGACGGCTACCGGAACGTGAAACTGCAGGCGAAGGTAACCAACATGGGGGATTATTTTGCCTGGCCCTGCGCCGAAACCATCGTCGCCGGCATCATGGCCTTTTACCGCAACATCCACGAACTGGCGGTATTGCAGACGCAGAAAAAATGGGTCGGCGTACCGATCCGGTTCAAACTGAATCTGCTGAAAAATAAAAAAGTGGTCATATTAGGCGCCGGCACGATCGGGCAGGCGGTTCATCAGATGCTGAGCGGCTTTCAGTGCGAGGTGAAGTTTCTGGCCCGGACCAATCCGCAGGCCGAACTGCATACACCCGAAGAACTGAAGGCGGTTCTGCCCCGGACCGACCTGGTCGTCAACTGCCTGCCCGGCATGGCCCGCGAATTTTTCTCGGCCGAGATGATTGCCGCCATGAAGCCGGGGAGCCTGTATGCCAACATCGGCCGGGGCAGCACCACCGACGAGGACGCCCTGATCGACGCTCTGCAGGAAGGCCACCTGGCCGGGGCGGTGCTGGACGTGACGGAGGTGGAACCACTCCCGGCCGACAGCCCGCTCTGGACGATGCCGAACGTCATCCTGACCCAGCACACCGGTGGGGGCGTCGCGACGGAGGACGAAGGCAAGGTCGACTGGTTCATAAAAAACCTGAAGCGGTTCGTGGCCGGTGAGACGCTGGAAAACCAGGTCGATCTGTCGAAAGGGTATTAAACCACCCCCGGCCGGACCACCCCCCGGCCCCCTCCTTGGTAAGGAGGGGGAGTGCGCTGCCTAATCAGATCCCTTTTGGGGTACGAACTTGAAAAAAGGAGAAGCCAGGCTTGCGGAGCTAAGCCCCTCCTTACCAAGGAGGGGTTGGGGGTGGTCTGGGGCTAAAAGTTACCAAGTTGAGCATTGCCACAGTATGAAAAAAATACTTCTTTACCTCCTGCTGCTGCCCGGCTTCTGCCTGGGTCAGAGCTTTCGGAACCCGCTGCTGCCTTCGGGTGCCGACCCCTGGAGCATCTATCATGACGGCTTCTACTATTACACCCATACGACCGGACGCAACCTGACGCTCTGGAAAACCCGCTCCCTGGCCGACCTCGCGACCTCGGAGAGGAAAGTGGTCTGGACCCCGCCGGCCACCGGCCCGTATTCGAAGGAAATCTGGGCGCCCGAACTGCACCGCCTGAGGGATAAAAAAGGAAAGGAACGCTGGTACCTGCTGTTTGCGGCCGACGACGGTCACAACCGCAACCACCGGCTCTGGGTGCTCGAAAACGAGTCTGCCGACCCGCTGCAGGGCAACTGGGTCATGAAGGGCCAGGTGAAAACGCCCGAAGACAAGTGGGCCATAGACGGCTCCCTCTTCGAACACCGCGGCCGGATGTACCTCGTCTGGTCGGGCTGGGAGGGCGACGAAAACGGCCGGCAGGACATCTACATCTGCCGCATGAAAAACCCCTGGACGGCCAAAGGCAAGCGCACGAAGATTTCCTCCCCGACCTATGCCTGGGAAGTGGACGGCAAGATCCCGAATCCGGGGCCGGACGACAAACCGGTGGTGCTGGTCAACGAAGGCCCGCAGCCGATCAAGTACGGCAAACGCCTGTTTGTCATCTACTCCGCCAGCGGCTGCTGGACCGAAAGCTACGCCCTCGGTATGCTCTACACCGACGCCCGGAAAAATCTGATGAAGGCCCGTCACTGGACCAAACACCCGCACACGGTATTCAAGGCCGAAAGCGTGGCCGGAACCCATGCCGCCGGACATAACTCCTTCTTCAAATCGCCCGACGGTACGGAAGACTGGATTCTGTACCACGCCAACCCGGAAGCCGGTCAGGGCTGCGGTGGACACCGGAATCCGAGGGCCCAGAAGTTCAGCTGGACGGCCGACGGCATGCCTCAGTTCGGGCAGCCGGTAGCGACCGGGGTGGCGCTGCCGGTCCCGGCGGAACGGACTGGTGCTGGAAGTCGTTGAAACGACTGCGCTGCGGACGTCAGGATGCGGTGCATTTAACCCCCGGCTGAAGCCGGGGGCTGTCGACAAACACGCGAAGAAAGCCGGGGGATGTCCTATCCGTTGCCGCCCTCCATCCGGAACGGTTTTAACCGTTTTATTTTGGTCTGAAAATTAGTCCTATAGGACTATGGTACGGCAGCGGCCGGTGCCGGAACTTTGCAACAGTTTTTCAGGATTACAAACCACACTATTCAAATGAAAACTGTTTCAAGCTGGGCCGTTGCACTGGCCCTGACGGCGCTGGTTTCGGCCTGCAGCCAGGATGATGAGGAAGAAAAGAATGACCCGACGCCGGCCGTGAAGGCCACCGTGGTCAGCGCCGGCGGCAACATCAACGCCAAACTCGACGAATTCCGCGCTTTGCTGGGAACCCCGGTCAACACCACCCCCAACCAGACCGCCGGTCGGCGGGAAGTCAACTGGGACGGGGTTCCGGCCAACCTGACCAACGTCAACACCTTCCCGGGTGATTTCTTCAATAATACCGACCCCAACGGCCCGGCCGGGCGCAAACGCGGGCTGGTCACGACCATTTCGGGCGGAGGAGCCGGAGCCGGTTTCCGCATCAGCGACAATGATTTCGCCGATCTGGCGGCTTCCAACGGCGATCAGTTCAACGCCTTCAGCCCGGCCCGCACGTTTGCCACCGTAGGCGTCAATCACCACGATGTGACCTTCCAGGTACCCGGTACCACCACGGCCGCGACCGTGAAAGGCTTCGGCGTGGTTTTCTCGGACGTCGACGACGCCAATGCCACGACGATGGAGTTTTTCGAGGGCGACAAGAGCCTCGGCAAGTTTAAGGCGCCGGTGCGCAGCGATGCCGCAGGCATTTCGTTCCTCGGCGTTTTCTTCCCGGAAAACAAGGTGTCGAGAGTTCGGGTAACGACCGGCAATACCGCCCTGGGAGCGAACGTAACCGACGGCGGTTCGTATGATCTGGTCGTGGTCGACGACTTCCTGTATGATGAGCCGAAAGCCAACTGATCCGGTTTCAGATGATCCCGCAGCCTCCGGCCGGAGGCTGCGGGATTTTCATTTTCCCGGCTTCTCAAATCGCCCGATGCGTTTCATGTCTGCCGAACAATCCGTATCATTGGAGATTACTTCGCCGATGCCGGTGAAGCAGTAGCTGAACGGCCGAACTTCAGGCTCCGATGAAAGACGAGAAGCAATACCACCGCATTGATGACGAAATAAAGCAGTCTGCCTGGCGGAACGAGTTGGATAAGGCAGGCATCAATCTGATTTTCACCGGTAACTGGGTCAAATCCGTTCACAGTGATTTCTTCAAGAGGTTCGGCATTACCTGGCATCAGCACAACATCCTCCGCATCCTGCGCGGCCAGAAGCAGCGCCCCATCAACATCAACAGCATCCGGGAACGCATGGTCGACAAGTCGTCGAACGTTTCCCGCATCACTGAAAAACTGCTCCGTAAGAAGCTCATCGAATCCCGCCCTTCCGAAACCGACAAACGCGCCGTCGAGATCGTCATCACCCAGAAGGGCCTCGACCTGCTCAGTCAGATCGAACAGCAGGTCCACGAAATCAATAACCTGCTGGACCACCTCGAACCCAGCGAGCTGATCGTCCTGAATATGCTCCTCGACAAAATCCGGAACGTCAGCCGGTGAGTTCCTCCGGCCGGGGCGGCCTTCCCTTTTGAATTAAAATATATGTACGTACGTATTTACGAGTTAGCGGAAGATTACCTACCGATAAATAAATGGTAGGTAACTAAATGGAATTAAGGCCTTTGATAGCATTGTTTGGGAAAAAGAAAGCCGGTACTTTCGTACAGATTTATGTGTACGTACGTATAAATTTATGAATTACTCCATCCACACCATGTTTACCGGTTTCCATCCCATGAACCTGCATCTGCTGGAAATGCTGTTTCCGGGCTGGGTCATCACCAGCGCCGATTCCCGAAACGGCCACCGGATCATCGGAGGCAACGGCAATGAATTTTTCGGTCGGCCGGGTCACGGCACGATCAGTGACCTGCCGGCGCTGATTCACCCCGACGATGTCGAAGCTTACCGCCGAAGCCTGCAGAAAATCGAAGCGTTTCTGAAAGAAACCGCCCCGGCCGACGTGAGCCGGTACCGGTTTGGTCTGCAATACCGGTTGCAGCGGGGCCGTGGGCGGTATTTTACCGCTCTGGAGGAGAAGCTGTTTTTCGTCAACGAACAGGGCAGGACCGAGAATTTCTCCCTCTTCCGCGACGTCTCCACCGAGCGGCCCTTCACACGGGTGCAGCTCGACCTGTACAGGGTGCATTCCCTCGGCTACCGCCGGATCGGCTCCTATACGCCGGCCACCCCCGACCAGGGCTTTACGGCCCGGGAGGGTGAAATCCTGCAACTCATCAAAGACGGTCTCAGCAGCAAGGAGATCGCCGACCGGCTGTCGATCAGCATCAATACCGTCCGTAACCACCGGAGCAGCCTGTTCCGGAAAACACAGTCGCGCAATATGGTCGAACTGCTCAACCACTCGCAGTCCGGGCTACCGGTCGGGGCCTTCTGAATCGTCGCCGGGCCGACGCTCGCCGGGCCGACGCTCGCCGGGCCGACGCTCGGCGTCGCGTTCGAACACCACGTCGACAAAGTATTCCCTGCAGTCGGTAAACCAGGCCGTGGGCGTAAACCCGGTGGCCTCGGCGAGCCGCCGGATTTCCGTCCGGTTGTATTTCCGTGAAATCTCCGTGTGGATGACCTCCCCATAGGCAAACGACACGGTCAGGCCGAGCCTCCCGATGCGGACGTCCTGCTTTTTCTCACTGACCAGATAACTGCGGGCCTCTCCGGTTTCCGGGTTGTAGATTTCGTAGTGACTGAATGCCGACAGGTCGAATTCGCCCTCCAGCTCACGGTTGATGCGCCGGAGCAGGTTCAGGTTGAAGGCCCGCGTCAGGCCCTGCCGGTCGTTGTAGGCCGCCTGGATGACGGCGGGGTGTTTCCGGAGATCGATGCCCGTCAGCACCAGATCACCGGGCCGCAGTTTGGCGTAAAGCCGTCGGTAGAAATCGATGGCTTCCTTCTCGGAAAAGTTACCGATGTTCGAACCCAGAAACAGGACCACCTTGCGGGCCTCGGAGCGGGAGGAGAGCGTCTCCAGCGCCCGGAAATAATCGTCGTGCAGCGGTTCGACGGCCAGATCCGGCCAGCGACCCCGCAGGTCCCGGGTGAGCTGGTCGAGGGCGTCGGCCGAAATGTCGATGGGAACGTAAGTGAACCGGGCCTGCCGCTGCCGGAAATGCTCCAGCAATACCTTGGTTTTCAGGCCGTCGCCCGCACCGAGTTCGATCAGCTCGAAGGCTTCGCCGGGGCGTTCGAACAGCCGGAGCATCTCCTCTTTCTGCTGGCTGATGATCTCATATTCGCTGCGGGTAAGGTAATATTCCGGCAGGTGCATGATTTCCTGAAAAATCCGGCTGCCTTCAGCATCGTAGAAGAACCGGGACGACAGCCGTTTGGGCGTTCGGGCCAGCCCGGTACGCACTTCGTCGGCTAAGGCCGAAAGGGACGGGTTTTCGGGGTCGTTGCCGTTGAAGGTATGCCGATCGTTTATTTCTTCACTAAACGGATTCCCGTGAACTGCCATCGTTTGTCAGGTTGGAAAAAGTTGCGGTAAGTCGGCCGGGAATGCCCGGCGGGCGTCGCCACCGAGCCGCCCCGCAGCACCATCTGGTTGATCATGAACTTACCGTTGTATTCGCCGACGGCCCCTTCGGCGGTCTGAAAGCCGGGATAAGGGAGATAGGCCGAATTCGTCCACTCCCAAAGCCGGCCCCAGTCGAAACCGCCGGTGGTGGCGGCCGCTTCCCACTCGAACTCGGTGGGCAGCCGCCGGCCCCGCCGGCGGGCGAAGGCATCGGCCTCGTAGAAGCTGACGTGACAGACCGGCTCGTCGGGGTCGACCGGCTTAAGTCCGTCGAAGGTGTAGTGCCACCACTGCCCGTCGATCCGGTGCCAGTAGAGGGGTGCTTCGATGCGGTTTTCGTTGACCCAGGCCCAGCCGTCGGCCAGCCAGTACCGGAACTGCCGGTAGCCGCCCGATTCGACGAATTCGAGGTATTCGCCGTTGGTGACCAGTGACCGCTCCAGATCGAAAGCCTGCAGGTAAACCTTATGAACGCCCTTCTCGTTGTCGAAATGGAACCCGTCGCCCCGGTAGCCGATGGTGTAAATTCCCTCGGACCACCCCCCGGCCCCCTCCTTGCTGGGGAGAGGGTGATTTGCTCCCGGCCCCTGAAAGGGAGCCGATCCGGCGGAACCAAGCCCCCCAAAGGAGGCTGGGTGGGGATCACTCCCCCTCCTTAGCAAGGAGGGGGTTGGGGGGTGGTACCCCGGAAACAGCGGGTTATGTCCCAGAATGTATTTGATGTCGGTCAGCAGGAGTTCCTGGTGCTGCTGTTCGTGATTCAGGCCCAGTTCGACGAGAGAGTGGAGTTCGGGGGTCAGGTCGGCGGATTCCAGGAAGGCGTGCATCTGCTCGTCGACGTAGGCCCGGTACCGGTACACCTCCTCCACGGTGGGGCGAGTCAGATTGCCGCGGTCGGCCCGCAGCACCCGTTTGCCCACGGCCTCGTAATAGCTGTTGAAGACGAAGCTGAAATCGTCGTGAAAGATGCGGTAGCCGGGCCGGTGCGGAACCAGTACGAAGGTTTCCCAGAACCAGGTCGTATGACCGAGGTGCCACTTCGGCGGGCTGACGTCGATGACCGGCTGAACGACGTAATCCTCCGTCGTCAGGGGCCGGCAGAGGGCTTCACTGTATTGACGGACTTCCTGATACCGTTCACTCAGGCCGGCGGGGGTCGTGGCGGAAATCGGATCGGCGATCATATCGTATACGGGGTAATCTGCTCATCCACAAAGCACCAGAGCCAGAACTCGCCCGGCTCGGCCGACGCAATGACCGGGTGCCCGGTTTCGTGGAAGTGGCGCGTGGCGTGTTTCTCGGGCGACGAATCGCAGCAATAGGTATGCCCGCAGGTCTGGCAGGTCCGCAGATGCACCCACGAACTGCCGTTCTTCACACATTCTTCGCAGACGGCGGGTTCACGGGGCAGAGTAACGTTCCCGATTTCGTTCAGGTGAGCACAGGTTCTTCTTTTCAGCATAGGAGGTCGGAGCCGGGTTTAGGTTTCGGCTAAATATTTGTGAACGAAACTGACGGCCATGGCGCCCTCGCCCACGGCGGAGGCCACGCGGTTCATCGCACCCGCCCGCACGTCGCCGGCGGCAAAGATGCCAGGGCTGCACGTTTCCAGCAGGTACGGCTCGCGGGTGAGCTTCCAGGCTCGTTTAAAATCGTCGTACTGCGTCAGGCTCCGACCGGTCTCGATAAAGCCCTTGTCGTTTTTGATGATGTTCATCTCGATCCAGTCCGTAAACGGCTTGGCTCCGATAAAGATGAACAGGGCGCCGGCCGACACCTTCCGCTCCTCGCCGGTGTTGAGGTCTTTCAGCACGATGCATTCGAGGTGGTCGTGGCCCAGGGCCTCGATCACCTCCGTACAGGGAATCAGCCGGATGTTCGGCGTCTTTTCGATCTGGTCGATCAGGTACTGCGACATGGTGGCCGTCAGGTCGGGCCGCCGGATCACCACATGCACCTCAGAGGCCGTCCGCGAGAGGTACATGGCCGCCTGACCGGCCGAGTTGCCCCCGCCCACGACATACACGGGCTGCCCCCGGAAAGCGAAAGCCTCGGTGGTGGCCGCCCCGTAGTAGACGCCGGCTCCCGTGAACTTGTCGAAGCTCTCGTTATCGAGTTTGTGGTAGGCGACGCCGGTGCTGAGCAGGATGCTGCGGGCCACCACCTCGGTGCCGTCGTTGAGCTGAATGTGCTTGTACTGGCCCTGCGATTTAATGGAAACGACTTCCTGCGGAGCCAGAAACTCCACACCGAAGCGGGTGGCCTGGGTGATGGCCCGCCGGGCCAGCTCGGCCCCGCTGAGGCCATTCGGAAAGCCGAGGTAGTTTTCGATCCGGGAGCTGGTGCCGGCCTGTCCGCCCGGCGCCCGCTTGTCGATCAGGATGGTCCGGAGGCCCTCCGAACCGCCGTACACCGCAGCCGCCAGACCGGCCGGTCCCGCGCCGATGATGGCCAGGTCATACAGCGCCTGGGCCGGGCGGGGCTTCAGGCCGACGGATTCGCCCAGTTCGGCGAGGGTCGGCTGGGTCAGGTGCCGGCCGTCTTCGAGCACCACGGCCGGAAGTTCTTTCCGGTCGATGCCGTAGAGGTCGAGCAGACGCTGCGCTTCCCGGTTGCTCTCGATGTCGAGCCACTGATACGGAAAGAGGTTTCCGGCCAGGAAGTCCTTCAGTTCGTGAGTCCGGGGCGAAAACTGGTAACCGATCAGCCGCAGACCCTCGAAGGCCGGGCGGTGGTTCGACTGCCAGTCGCTGAGCAGTTCCTCCAGCACCGGGTACAGCTTTTCCTCGGGCGGGTCCCAGGGCTTGTTCAGGTAGTAATCCAGCTGAACGTCGTTGATCGCCCGAATAGCGGCTTCGATGTCGGAATAGGCCGTCAGCAGGACGGTTTTCGCGGCCGGATAAATTTTCCGGGCCTGAAGCAGGAAGTCGACGCCGAGCATATCGGGCATCCGCTGGTCGGACAGGAACAGGGCGACGTCCTCATTTTTCTTCTTCAGCTCGACCAGCGTCGCCAGGGCTTCGTCGGCCGAGGTCGTCGCCAGAATCTTGTACTGCTTTCGGTACTGCTGCCGCAGGTCGCGCTGGATGGCCTGCAGCACCTGCTGGTCGTCGTCGACGGCAAGGATGATGGGTGGTTTCATTGGATGGGTAGGCAAACCTTAAACTCTGTTCTTCCCGGTTCCGAGTCGACGTAAATTTTTCCGTTATGGTGGCGGATGATGCCCTGAACGATGTCCAGCCCCAGCCCGGTGCCTTTTCCGACCGGTTTGGTGGTAAAGAACGGGTCGAAGATCTGGTCGATGATCGTTTTGGGGATGCCCGCACCGTTGTCGGTGAAACGGGTCAGCACGAACTCATGATCGACCTCGGCCGTGATCTTCAGCCGGCCGCCGTCGCTCATGGCGTCGACGGCATTGTCGATAAGGTTCGTCCAGACCTGATTCAGTTCGCTCGGATAGGCTTCCACCTGCGGCAGACCCTCCGGCATGTCGATCTCGACCTCGATGTGTTTATCCTTCAGTTTATGTTTCAGTAACCGCAGCGTGCTGTCGATGCCGTCCCGCAGCCGGATGCATTCGCGCCCGGAGCCCCGGTCCATGTGCGTATACGCCTTGATGGCCTCCACCAGCGAGGCAATGCGTTTGGATGCGCTTTCGATATCGATAACCAGCTTTTCGGTCACTAAGTTATTGACCATCCAGTTTAAGACGGCCGGAATAGGTTTCGGTCCGACCTGGCCCAGAATCATATCCAGATCGTCGGGCGTAAAGCGGAAGTCGACCAGCGCTTCGGTCAGGTCCGAGCCATTGGAAACCCCGTTGTCGTCGAGCCAGTCCATCAGGTCGTCTTCGAGATTGCTGCGCTCCATCAGCGAGAGCGGGGCGAGCGTCGTGTGTTCCTTCATCTTCCGGAACAGCAGTTCACTCATGGTGTCCACCTGCTCGTTTTGTAACTGGATGGCCATCACCGCCTTGAACTGTTCGGGCGTCGCCTGGAGGTGCGATTTCAGCGTGGTGGCGCTGCGGACCACCGCCGACACCGGGTTGTTCAGCTCGTGGGCCAGCCCGGCCGACATTCGTCCCAGCGACATCATCTTCTCGTTCTGCTGCATCTGCCGGGTCGATTCCCGCACCCGCGACGTCAGCTGGTGAACGAGCGTCTCGGTCAGTTCGTACTTCGAACGGATCATTTCCCGGAAATAATCGCGGTGCAGCGACAGGAGGGTGGTGGGGTCCATCGTTTTCCAGTAACTTGTCGACTCTTTCATCCGCGAGAACGGCAGCACCCCCGCCAGGGAGCCTTCCTCCCAGGTGACCAGCTCCTGCTGCTGCCCCTGCTGGATCAGGTAAACCTGCAGGCGGCCGGCCATTACGATGAGAAAATGATCGGTTGCGTCGCCCGGACGGACCAGAATCGTTTCGGCGGGATAATCGCGGCATTCCGAATGGTCGACCAGCCACTGGAGCTGGTCTTCAGGCACGTTCCTGAACGTGGGGTTCTGTTGCAGGGAAAGCAGGCAGTTCATAGGGATGGAGTCGTAAGTCGGGCGGTATAGATACGGATTATTTGGCAGAAAATGTATTCCTCCATGCAAACAACGAGTCTTCTGTTTTTCGTTTCACTGTGGCTGATTTCAGCTCTGAAGGCCCAGCCGGTCCGTTTCGCGTTCGTCACCGACACCCACATCGGCGCCCCGGTCACCGCCGTCGAGGACCTCCGGCGAACCGTCTCCGACCTCAACGCCCTGACCGACATCGACTTCGTGGTCTTCACCGGCGACGTCACCGATTTCGGCTCCGACGAGGAGCTGCGGACGGCCAAAGGCGTGCTCGACGGGCTGAACAAAAAATGGTACATCTTTCCGGGAAATCACGATACCAAGTGGTCGGAAAACGGCTGCAACAGCTTCCGGAAGGTGTTCGGAGCCGAGCGGTTTTCGTTCACCTTCGGCAACTACCGGTTCATCGGCTGCGGCAGCGGCCCCAACATGCGGATGTCGCCGGGGCTGGTGGCGCGGGAGGACGTGCTCTGGCTCCGGAGCGAGGTCGAAAAGCTCAAAGGCTCCGACCAGCCGGTTATATTCATGAACCACTATCCGCTCGACGAGTCGCTGGCAAACTGGTACCTGCTCATCGACGAAATCAAGAAAACCAACGTCCAGGCCGCCCTCTGCGGTCACGGCCACGCCAACCGGGCGCTGGATTTCGAAGGCATACCGGGAACGATGGGCCGCTCGAACCTGCGGGCTAAAGACGCCGTCGGCGGTTATAACCTCGTCACGATGCGGAACGATACCATGACCTTCGCCGAGCGGACGCCGGGCCGGCAAACCGGCCCCGTCTGGCGAACCGTTCTCCTGAAAAACCATCACTTCGGCCAGGAAACCGCCCGGAGCTATCCCCGCCCTTCCTATGACATGAACCGGCAGTATCCCGGCGTGGAGGTCGTCTGGGCGAAACAGGACAGCAGCGACGTGGGCGCGGGTCTGGTCGAGAGCGACGGTTTCTGCATCTATCCCAACACCAACGGGCAGATCGTGGCCCTCGCGACGGCCGACGGGCAGGTACGCTGGCGGTTTTCGACGGGCGGAAAAGTCTATTCGACCCCGGCCGTGCGGAAAAACCGGGTCGTGGTGGCTTCTACCGACGGCACCATCTACTGCCTCGACAAGCGCAGCGGGCGGCTGCTCTGGAAGCAGGAGACCGGGCGGCCCATCGTGGCCTCTCCGCTCATCGACGGAAACCGGGTGTATATCGGCAGTTCGGAAGGGAAGTTCCGGGCGCTCTCGCTGACCGACGGTCGGGTTCGCTGGACGTTCGGCGGGGTGAAGGGCTTCGTGGAATCGGTGCCGGTGACCGACCGGCGGAAGGTCTATTTCGGATCGTGGGGATCGAACCTGTACGCGCTCGACAAAAAAACCGGCGATACGGCCTGGACCTGGACCAACGGCAAATCCCGCAACTTCTCACCGGCCGCCTGCGTGCCCGTTCTGTCCGGTAACCGCATCTTCATCCAGACCCCCGACCGCACCGTGACGGCCATCGATGCCGGAACCGGCCGTGAATTCTGGAAAACCAGCCGCCATAAAGGCTTCGAGTCGATGGGCGTTTCGGCAGACCGTTCGCTGATTTACGTCAAGTGCATGCAGGACTCGCTCTGGGCCATCCCGACGGCTTCGGCCGACGGCGAGGGGGCGTGGTACGTCAACTGCGGGTTCGGCTACGAGATCAGCCCCGGCCCGGTGACCGAACAGGACGACCGGATCTATATCCCGACCGACGAGGGCGTGCTCTACGTCGTCGACCGCCGGACCCGCCGGACGGCCTGGTCGCACAAGCTCTCGAACGCGATGGTCAACCGGGTCTGGCCGCTGGGCAACGGCCGGGTTCTGGCCGCCACCATGGACGGAAAAATAGCCCTGATAAAAGGTATTTAACAGACAAATAATATAATAATTTGACCACAAAAAAGCCACCGTAAAACCGCTTGGAATGGTTTTACGGTGGCTTTTATACATTAGCTGTCTGTCTAATTGTCGGTCTCAGGCAAGCCCTCTCCGGGTAGCGAATTTTTTATACAGATTGGTAAAAATATTCTGCGAAGCTCCGGCCCGGACGGCTTCGGCAAGAAGCACCCAGCGGTTTCTTCCCAGTACACTGTCGACGGTATTGTTCCGCCGGCGGTAATACACCATGTAATCGTCAGGGATGCGGACGATGGATAAAGTGTCCTCTTTATCAACCTGTTTCGTGGTAATCAGGGCGGCCAGGTAAGCCCGGGCATCCTCGATGGTATCCGTGTAGGTGATGTGAGTATCTTTTCCGTCGTAGTGTACTGTCATGTAAGTAGTCATAAGACAAAACCGGTTCAGGTGAAACGCGATACAATGTTACTGATTTTGAGTATATATACCCATTAAGTACCGATGAAAATTTTTATGCGGATCGGAATTGTTATTTTAAGGTAACTTTCATCGTTGTCTGGTTATACCCGGCGAAGCAGCCCAGCCCGCCTTCGATGTTGGTCGGCAGCAATACCGGCTCGGCAAACGGGTTGTTGTCGGCCTGTTTCTGCAGGGCCAGCGCCCGGTGGTACTGGTAGTAGGCTTCTTCCACATTCAGCAGAACGGCCCGCACCTGCGCCTTTTCATACAGGCCGGAAAAACCGGTGAGGGGCGCCGTAGAAGTGTTGCTGCCCTGGAGGTAGCCGCGGTAGGAGGCCAGCTGCCGGCCCTGTCCGTTCCGGTCGGTGAGCAGCGACGTGAGCGGGTCCGACGACTCGAACACGACGGAGGCCGTCTGCGACCGCGCCCCGGCATCGGTTTTACAGCCGGCGCAGGCCGCCGTGTAGCTGAAGGCGCCCTGCGTCTGGTAAAAGTTGGCCGTGGCGCCGGGGTCCTGCCAGAAATAGCGCACGAAATACTTAGAGGCCCCGCTTTCCCGCACGGAATCGAGCTGGACCCGCTGCAGGGCCACCGACGGCGGGATCGTACACCGGCCCGAGGCCCGCAGGCCGTCCGGTGTCTGGGCCACGATCTGGTAGGTTTCTCCCTCCCGGATCGGGAAGTTTTTGGCCGGGGCCATATAGGCCTGCTGCTTGCCGTTGTAGGTCAGTTTGATGGACCGGCTGCCGCTGCTCAGGGTGACGACGGCTTTGGAAACGACGCCGTAGTTGGTGGTGTAGTTGGCATCGCCCACCGGCCGGGTGGAGTTGACCTTGACCACCAGCAGCGAATCCTGGGGCGACAGAAAGCCGACCAGGACGAGCCGGGTGGCGGGTTGGTCGAAGGTGCCGGGAGCGACTTCCTCCCTCATGTTCTGGCAGCCGGCCGCCAGGAGCGTGACGACGAGGCCAAGGATGCATGTAAGTTTCATGGAGACAGAGTTTATAAGACGGAGTGACAGACTATTTTATAAAAAAAGACAGAGAAGACTCAAAACGAAAAACTATAACTCAGCGTCGGCACGACCGGGAACAGCGAATACCGGTACAGGACCGTCCGCGAGGGCTTGTCGGCCTGTTCGACCTTGCTTTCCAGCGAATAATAGAACGGGTTGCGCCGGTTGTAGGCGTTGTAAACGCTCAGCTCCCAGGTCCGTTCGTGCGACCGCTTCCGGGTATGGTATTGCAGGCTCAGGTCCATTCGGTGGAAGGCTTCCCCGCGGAAGCTGTTCTTCTCCCCGTAGTCCTTCACGATCTGGTTGTTGCCCAGCCCGCCGGTCTGCGGCTGGTTGGGGTTGAGGGCGTAGCGGGCCAGCGGCAGCGTCAGCGCCTGCCCCGTGCCGTATACCCAGGTTCCCGACAGCCGAACCTTTGAACTCAATTCATAAATGCCGACCAGCGAGAAGTCGTGCCGGCGGTCGTAGCGCGGGAAGAAGGGGCGGCCGCCGTTCAGCTCGGCAAACTGCCACTGCGTCCAGGAGAGCGTATAGCCGATCCAGCCCGACAGCTGGCCCTTCTTCTTCTGGAGCAGTACCTCAGCCCCGTACGACCAGCCTTTCCCGGCCGTCACGTTATCCTCCCAGCGGGGCTTTTCCCCCGTCGGGCTGTTCTGCGGCAGCAGAAAGCTCGCCCCCTCGCGGTAGCTCAGGTTGTTGGTCATGGTTTTGTGGTACGCTTCGACCGTCAGCGCCATGCCCGGTGAAAAGTCTTTGGCCAGCCCGAACGAGAACTGCTCCGACTGCTGCGGCCGCACGCGGTCGGTGGTCGGCACCCAGAGGTCGGTCGGCAGGCCGACGCCGGTGTTCGACAGCATGTGGACGTACTGGTTCATCCGGGCATAGGCCGCCTTCACCGACCAGGCGGCCGGCAGTTCCCAGGCGACGGACAGCCGCGGTTCAGGCCGGGCATACCGGGTGGTTTCGTATTGAAAATAACTCAGCCGGATGCCTCCGTTGATCCGGAGATGGCGGGTCGGCTGCCAGAGGTCTTCGGCGTAGATTCCGGTTTCGAGCACGTCGGTCCGCTCGTAGGAGTCGGGCTGGTATTTCCGGTTCTCGCTCGACACGACGGCGCTGGGGGTAAAGCGGTGGGTGGTGGCCAGCAGCCCGAACTTCAGCTGGTGGCTCGTACCGGCCTGGAAATCGAGGTCATGCTTGATCGAAAAATCCCGGATCCCCGATACGTAGGCCAGCCGGTACACCTGGTCGGAGCCGGGAGCGGTTTCCTGGTTGGACACCGTCAGCTGATACCGGCTGAACAGGAGGGAGGTGGCCGACGACAGGCGGTCGGAGAAGCGGTGACTCCACCGGAGAGAACCCGTCGCGTTCGACCAGTCGAGGCCGGCGCGCAGGTTATGGTCGTTGTATTCGCGACGGCCCTGGAAGGCGTCCGTTCCCATAAAACCGCTGACGGTCAGGCGGTCGCGGGGGCCGAGGTCGAAGGCCAGTTTGGCGTTGTAATCCGAGAACGCAGACTGAGTGGGCAGGCTGCCGCTCCCGTCGGAAGCGAACATCCGGGTGAGCAGGCCGAGATAGCACTGGCGGGCGGACACCAGAAAGGAAGCCCGGCCCTTTTGCAGGGGACCTTCGAGCGTAAAGCGGGAAGCAATCAGACCGGCGCTGCCCGTTCCGTGGAGCTTCTGGTTGTCGCCCTCTTTCATGTCCATTTCAATGACCGAGGAAAGCCGGCCGCCGTAGCGGGCCGGAAAACCGCCCTTCGTCAGCGAGACGTTCCGGAGGGCGTCGCCGTTGAAGACCGAGAAGAAACCCAGCAGGTGGTTCGGGTTGTAGACGACGGCTTCGTCAAGCGTGATCAGGTTCTGGTCGGGACCGCCCCCGCGGACGTAGATGCCGGTGGTGCCTTCGGCCGCTTTCTGAACACCCGGCAGCAGTTGCAGCACTTTCAGCACGTCTTTCTCACCCAGCAGGGCCGGCAACTGGCGAATCTGGGTGATCGGAACGCTCAGCCGGCTTAGCTGCGGGGTTTGCGTCTCTCCGCTCCGGTTCAGCCGGACGGCGACTTCGTTCAGGTCCTGACCGGGCGTCAGGAAAACATCCTGGGAGGCCGACCGATGGAAGGAAAGCGTCCGGTAAATGGTTTGGAATCCGACAAAAGAGTAGGCCACTTTCAGCGTATCCGAAACCGGGGCCGTCAGTGTGTAATAACCGGACGCGTCGGTGGTGGTGCCGATTCGATAATCGGGTAAGTAAATGTTGACGCCATGGAGGGGACGCCGGGAGTCGTTTTCCCGGACAAAACCGGAAAGGGAAGTAACCGGTTGAGCGAGCCCGTTAAATGCGCAAAAAATGAGGATTGCGCCTATATAGGTAGAAGGTTGCTTCACGTTATCAGACAGAAACTTTAACATAAATAAGTATTTTTACTTATTTTTTACTATTTATTTCCCTGTTAACGTTGAGTAATCGTGTAACAAATTTATACACTTTTAAATAACATGGAAATAAGGCTGACAAATAAATCGAGTGACAAAATGGTCGTTTTTAATGAAATAGCTGAAATTCTGATAAATGAAAGGGATTCAGCGGGCCGAAAAGTTATTATGCGGCAGGCTAATATTTTCGTAAAACGGCATAAATATTTATCACTTTTAGAAAACCGAAGAACCGGCCCCCGGAATCCCGAATGCCGGAGGCAGTCCCTTCCGGAGCTGGTCCGGATGAAAGGATACGCTGAATAAGAACCGGATCGTGCCGCTTTTGGCACTGGAAGGAAGTGTTTCGGCTTAGGTCGCGAACCAGCCGTATCGGTCGTTGCCTGCGTGGCCCGGCCCCTGACGGTCACCTTTTTTTCTCCGGGTCGGGCAGACGGAACAGGCAGATTAAAGGGGCCGGTGTTTTTCGTTTATTTCTGTTTGATAAAAGCGGATCGGGCCGTGTCCGGATTCGTATACCGAATAATCACTTTTGATTCTGATAATTCGTCTTCTTTCGAGCCTCCTCCCAAATTGTCGGCCTTTCGTTTCCCGGATCACAGGTGCTTCCGTCACCGTAGAAATCCACCCTGGTTCTCCGGACGATTCTCCGGGTAGATTGGGCTTACTGGTATATCGGTCTCACGGACAGGGATTTAAGTCAGTATCTTGCTGGCTTGGAGGGAGCGTGCGGGGCCGGGGCCGATAGCGAATTCACCGGATACTACAAAACGTAATCCGTGAACAAATATTTAATTAACAGACAAAAGAAATTCGTGGTGGCATAGAGTTTGCTCACCTTGACTGAAAGTAGAGGAGGTTGTGAACTCAACGTTAAAGTCCATGAATACAGCACGTACCAGTATCAAAGTAAGAGATCGCCGGGGAAGGGCCGTCACCATTGCTGCCAAGCAAATCCTTTTTTTTGAAGGCTGGAGCAATTATAGCCGAATCCATCTGAATAACCAGAGCGGATTCGTTTCAAGTTACACATTAAAGGAGCAGCAGGAGTACCATCCCACGTTCTGGCGCATTTCAAGATCGCATCTGGTCAACCCGGAACACATCGTACGGCTGGACCTGAATGATATGCACAACAGCTGGGTCGAATTGTCGGACGAAACCCGATTGTCCGTCAGCCGCCGGAGGGTGAAGTCCATCGTCATGCTGTCAAAGTATTTTAGCCTGCCGCTTCCCTGACCCGTTATTCCGGATCGGAGTTTCCTTCCCGCCCGGCAGGGTTCAAACCTGAAAAAAGGCCCTGCCGGGGTTAATCGCCCGGTTTGTACGAAGCATACCGGCTACTCGACGTTATGAAAAACATTTCCGGAATTACGGGCCTCTGGCTCGCTTTCGTCCTGCTGACGGTCGGCCCGGCCGCCAACGGCCGGGCCGTGGCCGGGCCGGGCTACGATGGGCCGGGCCGCGATGGGTCGGGCCGGGATTCGCTCACGGTCCAGCCCCGTTTCGGGCTGAATGCGTCGGCGGGCCTGCCCGGCTTCGGCCTTCAGTTGGCCTATCGTCTGCCGACCCGGCCGCAGCTGGCCGTTCGGGCCGGTTTCACGTATTTTGCCCGTCGTCGGCCCTTCCGGTTATCGGTGGGCGACGATTCCCGCCTGTCGGTCGATCCCGACCTGGTCATCAGCATGGCGCAGGCGTCCCTGAAATGGCATCCTTTTCCGAAGAGTTCGTTTTTTGCGTCCCTCGGGGGCGGCTATGCCTGGCATCCGGGCCTGGGAGCCATGCTTCAGGCCGAAGACAAACTGAATCTCGGCGGCATCGAAATGACCCCGGATAACGTTGGTGTCATCCGTACCTCGCTGGTCTGGAGCCGCCTGCGCGGCTATGCCGGGCTGGGCTTCGGCCGGTCGGTTCCGCGCCGGCGCTTCGGCTTCGGGGCCGAGCTGGGCGTTTATTACCAGGGAGCGCCCCGGGTCGATCTGCAATATGAAGGATTTCTGGAAACCACTACGCTGAAGGAACAGGTGCCGACCATCGAGCACAACCTGCGCGGTTACCGCTGGCTGCCCGTTCTCCAGTTTGTTTTCACCTACGCCATTCGTCCGCACTGACCGTTATGAAAAAAGCTTTCCTTCTTTTCCTGATCCTGACCGGCTGGTTTGCCGGCTGCCGGAATCCGCTGGAGAACGTCGAACTGACGTTTCGTAAACCACTGACGACCTCCGTTCAGCTCGACTTCCGGACGCAGGGCGGCCGGGTAGCCGAAAACGTCAGCGTGAAGATCAAAGGCCGGGACGCCGACCAGATCGTGACCCTCCTGAATACCACCAACTTCAGAATTTCCAAAGACGGCAGCCTGCCGCTGGCGACTTTGGTGGCCCCCAGCCCGGAAAAACCGCTCTATTTTACGATCGTAGCCACGGCCGAAAACGCGCTGGAAACCGTGGTACCCATCGCCCTGATCGGCTCGGGCGTTCGCCGGCAAACGGTTGTCCTGACCGAGAAGGAGTCGAACGAAGCTAAAAAGCTGGTGGCGACCACCACCGGGCAGAGCGCCGGAGACGGGGCAGTGAATGGTCCGCTGGTGATCCGGACGCCCCCGACCGAAGCCGGAACCTCGGTGATTTCCATTCCGGCCGGAACCCGGGTGGTCGATGCCCAGAACCAGCCCGTCGACGGCCCGTTGACGGCCACCGTGCAGGTGATCCCGACCAGCCTCGTCTGGCAGCTGCCCAACGGCGGCAGCTTGTCGCGCACCAAAAAGATTACGGTTGTGGCCAGCGCCTTTCAGGCCGAAATCTACAATGAGGAATACCGGCTGGTGAAATCGTTCTCGCAGCCGGTCGGGGTTACGTTCGGGCTGAATGCGGGCGCCCGCAATCCTGCCACCGGCCTGCCGGTCCGGGCGGGCGACGTGCTGCCGCTGTACAGCTACGACGGGGCCACCAACCAGTGGAAGGAGGAAGCGCCCGGTAAAGTGGTTCTCGATAAGGAGAACCGCCCGGTCATTGAAACCCGCATCTCGCACTTTTCCACCTGGGTGGTCGGGTATGTGACGGAGCTTTGCCCCAACGACGGCGTTCGGTTCTCGTTCCAGAGCCAACTGCCCAACGACTACGACTACAGCTATCGGGTAGAAGCCTTTTACGTCGACGGCGACAAGGCCGAGTCGGCGGGTAGTTCCTACTACCGGCTTCAGAACGGCTTCACATTTTCACTTCAGCACCAGTTATTTAAAGACCGTAAGGTGAAACTGAAGGTCTATGACCGGAACTCGTCGCTGGTCGTCGAGTCGCCGGTGGTCGGTTCCTGTGATAACGTGACGGTTCCGCTGGATGTCCGGGCGTTCCGGCCGGCGGCCGGCGAAGCGCCGGTGAAAGCCAGCGTTCAGTTTCCGTGTAAGAACATTCAGCTCGACAAGCTGCCCGATCAGGTCACGACCTATTACCGGGAGTCCGGTTCGGCCCACTGGGAGCCGTTCCTGACCTTCAACAAGAGCCAGCTTGTCAACGGCGTGATGAGCCAGACCACCTACCGGGTGAAGAAAAACCGCAAATACGACTTCAGCGTATCGGTGCTGAGTTATGATTTCGAACAGCCCAACACGCTGATCGATCAGAACGAATGGGTCATTAAGATCAAGACCAAAGAATTCTGCCAGTAAGACCGGCCCTGGGTGAAGGCGGCTTACCGGCTTAGGGCATACTCAACGTGCAAAGGACAAAAATTATAAGTCATTATTACTGGTTTTTCAACCGGTTTCGGGAGCTGACCAACACCGAGGTTCTCCTGCGATTCCGGCATTATGTTCGGAAACAGGCCGATCGGAAGCAGGCCGGGCGGACGCCTTCGGTCAGCCTGCTTTCCTGGCCGGATTCGATCCTGACGATCAACCCCGCCGGCTTTCCGGCCATTTCATTCCGGACCGAACAGGCGATGTTCGGGCATACGCTCGACTACCGGTATCCGGTCGACTGGCACCTCGACATCAGTACCGGAAAACGGTTCCCGACGGAATTTGCCCCGAACATCGACGTCGGCCATCCCAAAGCCGGCAACGTATATTACGTCCGTCAGGTCAACCGCCAGTTTTTTCTGCAAATGATCGCCCTGCGCTTCCGGCTGACGGACGACTCGCGGCACCTGAACCGCTTCACGACGCTGCTGACCTCCTGGGTGAAGGCCAACCCTTATCTGCGGGGCGTCAACTGGACCAGCAATACGGAGGTCAGCCTCCGGCTGATCAACTGGTTCCTCTGCTGGAACATTCTGGACGTTTCGGGGCTGGTGCAGACCGACCCGGCTTTCCGGCGGTTTGTGGAGACGGTCTGGCTGCCGTCCATTCATCAGCATTGCGCCTACCTCTACGCCAACACGCCCCAGCAGGCATCGACCGGGAGTGAGTCGGCCGTCGGGTTCGCCGGCCTGTTCATGGCCGGCTCGTTCTGGCCGTTTCCGGATTCGGTCGGCTGGAACATCTACGCCATGACCGGTATAGAGCGGGCGATGCAGCGATACGGCTTCGGCGAGATGGGCGGGGAGCAGGCCGACTGCCCCATGCCCCTGCTGACCGATTTTTTCGTGCTGGCCTGGGTGACGGGTCTGCGAACCGGCTACCGGCTCTCGGCAGACTATCTCCGGGGCCTCCGAAACCGGTTCGACCGGATCGCCCAGCTGCTGGATACGGAAGGCAATCATCCGCTCTGCCGCCCGGATGATGCCGGGCGGCTTCTGGACCTCGATGACCCCTGGTCGTTCAACGACTTCTGCTCTCTGCTGACCTCCGGAGCCATTCTGTTTCAGGACCCTCTCTTCAAACGGCGGAGCCGGGGTTTCGACCTCAGGAATCTGCTGCTGTTCGGTGAGGAAGGGCTGCGGGGGTTCGAGGCCGTTCCGGTGGAGGAGGCAGAGCCGAAAAGCCGTTATTTCTCCCGCGAAGGGCATTTCGTGTTACGGAAAAAAGAGCGTGAAAACGGCGAGATCTACGTGTATTTCGACGCCGGGAAGCCCGTGGTTCCCCGCCCCGATCAGCACGCCGATGCGCTTTCCTTCGTGATGCACATCGACGGAAAGCCGTTTTTTGTCGATTCGGGCCGGTATTTCAGTCCGGCGGAGCCGGGCTGGAGCGGCTATTTCGCCGGCACCCGGGCCCACAATACGGTCTGTATCGATTATCAGGATCAGGCGGAGCCTGCCCCGGATGCGGGCCACCGGTTCCCGGCGGCCACCACGGTTCTGCGGGCGCAGGGAAATGACTATGCCGACGAAATTATTGCCGCTCACAACGGTTATGACCGCATGGGATGTGCCCACGAGCGAAGACTGGAGTTCGACCGCATCCGGAACCGGCTGCTGATCGGCGACCGGATCGACAACCGGGAGAGCACCGGTCATACCGTCGAAGTCCTGTTTCATCTTCATCCGGCGGTTCGGTTCCGGGCGCGGGGCCGGAATCACTTCGTACTTTCGCACCCCGGAACGAAGCGGCTCGTTACCCTGCTGATCGACCCGAAGCTACAGGTGGAGGTGATCAGCGGCCAGGTCCGCCCTACGCCCCTGGGATGGTATTCGGAGGGATTCGACCAGAAACAGCCTGCCTCGGTCTTCCGGGCTTACCTGTCGCTCGGCGGAGAAGACCGGGTCAGCCTGAACCACCAGATTTCGGTTGAATAAATGATACCCGGTGAGTAGTAACATGGATAGTTGAACAAAAAAACCAGTCAGACGACTGGTTTTTTCTTTTGAATTCTCAAGAAAGAGTACGGGTGGGTACGGTGCAAAAGGAACGCTTTGGTTCAGTTACCGTACAAAAGTTTATAACCCTCCGCAACCAGCTGGCTGGCATCCGAGTCCTGAACCACCCAGTAACGGTTGTTACCCCGGGTGACGATCTGGACATTGATCCCCTCCATGAAAAACCGGTCGGCGCATTTTACTGCCTGAGAGATACTCCGGAAGTGATGGGACGAAGTTTCGTTGATCAATAAACTGGTTTTCCCCAGGGCCGTTCCTCGCATGGCTTTAAAGGTAGAACAGAGAAAAATGTTTACAATATTAACGAAATAGTAACCAATTAAGTACTACTACTTATGAAATTTATTCTGCGGTAGCATAAAGAAGGCTGGTGGCGGCTGAATTGCCGGACAAAATCTTTTTTGTTATAAAGCCTGCAAAAATAATTACATATTTTTTGCGTATAGCCCCTTTTCTACAATTCTCCCCGGATTCTGCCTTCGGAACCGGCCGAAATGCAGCACCCGGGGAGGTGGAACGGGAGGGAGAAACCGTTAATTTTTCAGCACTTTAATCGTTCGCAGCCGGTGGTTTCCCCGGCCTATCTGAAGCAGATAGAGACCCGACGGAAGCCGGAGGGAGCGGAGATCGAGGGTGGCTTTCCGGTCTTCCACCAGGACGGCTTCATCTCCGACGGGCCATTCCTGGCCGGACGTCGAGAAGATCGAGAACCGGTAGGGGGCCGCCGGTCCTTCCGTGTCCGGGCCGGCCGACGGAAGGGTGACTTCCACGCGATCCGCAAACGGGTTCGGGTACACCTTCCAGACATCCGGTTCGGCATCCCGGAGGCCTTCCGGGACCGCCTGCTCGGCGGCCATCCGCCCGCCGGGGGCCGTAATCGTAAACCGGATCGTCCGGCTGATCAGGGGCGTACTGCTGCCGTTGGGGCCTTTGAAGCCGGTCACTTTCAGCGTATAGGTGCCGACCAGGGGCGTAATGCCGCCGTTATCCCCACAGAGGCCGTAGGGCGCAAAGTTCTCCGCAAAGGTGACGGTCCGGGGGCCGGTCAGTTCGAACTTCACACTCTCCACTTTGGTGGCAACCGCGCTGAAGATGTTGATCGATGAGGGCAGCGTGTTGATCGGAATGCGGGTGCCTTCGTTCAGATCGGTGATAAACTGACGGGCGGTGGCGGTCGTACCGGCTTTGAAAAGCTGGATGGTGATGTTTTCCACCACCTTCAGCGTGAAACCGGCCGTTACGGAAGCGCCCTGGTTGTCGGTAGCTTTGGCGGTCAGGGAGTACGAGCCGGCCACGGTAGCGGTTCCGCTGAGGAGGCCCGTCGTCTTGTTGTAGGTCAGGCCGGCCGGCAGTCCCGTCACATCAACCGATGCGATGGTGCCGTCCGAATCGGAGAACTGCGCTTTCCCGAGCGTGTAGCTGAACGGAAGCCCTACGGTGGCCGACTGGCTCACCGGAGCCTGAACCACCACCGGCGGCTGGTTGACCGGCGGGGCAGGGGCCTGAACCGTGAGCGTAAAGGTGGTCGAGACGCCCGCGCCCTGATCGTCGGTGGCCGTAGCCGTCAGCGTGAAGGTGCCCGCGGCCGTGGGCATACCGCTGAGAGTGCGGGTTTCGGAATTGTAGGTCAGCCCCGCCGGCTGCCCGCTCAGGTCCACTTTGGTGATTGATCCGTCGGCGTCGGTAAAGGTGGCGGCCGGAATCGTCAGGCTGAAGGTCTGCCCTACGGTAGCCGTCTGGCTTGGCACCGTTTGTGCCACGGTCGGGGCCTTGTTGGCCGCCGGCTGCACACTCAGCGTAAAGGTGGTCGAGACGCCCGCGCCCTGATCGTCGATGGCCGTGGCCGTCAGCGTGTAGCTGCCCGCGGCCGTGGGCGTACCGCTGAGGGTGCGGGTTTCGGGATTGTAGGTCAACCCCGCCGGCTGACCGCTCAGGTCGATCCGGGCAATCAAACCGTCCTCGTCCCGGAAGGTTTCTTTCAGAATCGTCAGGCTAAAGGCCTGTCCTACGGTGGCCGACTGGCTCACCGGAGCCTGAACCACCACCGGCGGCTGGTTGACCGGCGGGGCAGGGGCCTGAACCGTGATCGTGAAGGTGGTCGAGACGCCCGCGCCCTGATCGTCGGTGGCCGTGGCCGTCAGCGTGTAGCTGCCCGCGGCCGTCGGTGTACCGTTAAGAGTGCGCGTATTCTGGGTGTAAGTCAGTCCGGCCGGCTGACCGCTCAGGTCCACTTTGGTGATTGATCCGTCATCATCCCGGAAGGTTTCTTTAGGAATGATCCAGTTGAAGTCCTGGCCCACGGTGGCCGTCTGACTTGCTATGGCCTGACTGACTACCGGAGCCTGATTCGGCTTCTCGCTGATCGTGATGACAAAGCTGACGGTGGCCGCTGCGGTCGGTGCTGCCAGCGCTTGGGTGGTCTGGCTGCCTTTTGCCGCCGTCGACGGACCGGAGGCCCTGACCGTCACGGTCGTGGAGGTCGGACTCGTCGGAACCCCGCTGATTTTGCCGGTAGCAGGGTCGTGGCTGAGGCCGTCCGGTAGCCCGATCACCTCGATGCTGGAGACGGGGCCGGTAAAAATGTCACCCGGAATGACCAGGTTGAACGGCTGGCCCACCGTGGCGGTCTGGTCCGGGATGCTTCCGGCCACCTGCGGTTCTTCGGTCGGTGCCGGGCCGACCGTGAGCGTAAAGGTGGTCGAGACGCCCGCGCCCTGATCGTCGGTGGCCGTGGCCGTCAGCGTGTAGCTGCCCGCGGCCGTGGGAATGCCGCTCAGGGTGCGGGTTTCTTCGGCCCAGGTCAGCCCTTCCGGACTGCCGTTCAGGTCCACTTTGGTGATTGACCCGTCGGCGTCGGTGAAGGTGGCGGCCGGGAGCGTGAAACTGAAGGATTTGCCTGCGATGGCGGTCTGGTTCTCAATGGCCTGGGCCACCACGGGCGGCTGGTTGGCCGGAGCCTCCGTCACCACCACCGTCACGAGGGATGGGGTATAGCCGCCCACGCCGTCGGATACGATCAGGCTGACCGTGAACGTCCCGGTATTCGAGGGTGTGCCGCTGAAGGTACGGGTCGTTTTATCGTAGGCTATTCCGGGAATACTGCCGCTCACCGAATACAGGAGGGGCTGACCCTCGGGATCGGAGAAAGCCGGCAGGGTGTACGAAAGGGTCTGGTTCAGGAAGGCCGTCCGTACGGAAAGGGTCGGAGCCACCGGCGGCTGGTTGCCCGGTACGGCCGGCTGGGCCGTCGAGGCCGGGCAGTTGAGCGTTAGCGGAGAGCCGTTCAGGTAATACGCCGAATGCTGCACCCGGAGGCTGATCGTGTGCGGATTACCGTCTTTGAGAGCCGCAGGAATAACGAACTGAAAACCGTGGGCGCCGTTGCCTTTTCCGGCCGCTTTCAGGTCCGGGCGGGTTACGTCGGCCATGAGGGTCCCGATGACGGTGGAGCCGTCGAGAATTTCGACAGGCAGGGTGGAATCGGGCAGGTTTCGGTCCCAGAGCCAGCCCCAGATGTCGCCCTCGCACTGATAATCATCGACAAAGCCTTCAAAGTCTCCCGTCCGCACCGGGGGCCTGGGGGGCTCGCTCACGACGGTGTCGGGTTCGTTGACCGTCAGCCGGAAACTGCCCCCGGCCGTGGCTCCGACCTGATCCCGCGCCGTCAGGGTCACGGTGGCGACGGCGGTCTGGCTGGGGGTGCCGGTGATGACACCGGTGGAATCCACCCAGCGCAACCCGGCGGGCAGGCCGTTCACCTCCACCGCGAGCGGGCCGCCTTCCGGGTCGGTGAAGGCCTGGCCGATACTGTAGCTGAAGGGGCGGCCTGCCACGGCTTCCTGATCCGTCAGCGTGGCCGTCAGCTTCGGAGCCTGGTTGATCACCGGCGGTTCGTCGCGCAGCAGGTCTTCGTCCAGTTCGATCCGGACGGGCTTTTTGCCGTTGGCGTTGTAGCGGGTCGTCCATTTTTCCTGCGGGGTGTAGTAATCCAGGAGAACGGCTGAAAGCTTGTAACCTGTGGCCGTTCCGGCGGTCTGTACCTGAGTGACCGGTTTTTTCAGCAGGCTGTCGGCGAGGACCCGGGCCACGATGCTGGCCAGCTTGGGCTGGGCATCTTTTCCGCCGAAGTTTGCCAGGGTAATCATGGTGGCGCCGTGTTCGAAGCATTGCGCCACCTGCTGGTAGTAGGTATCGATGCTGACCGAATTATGGAACATCCCGTCGACGGCGTTGATCAGGAAGGCCCCCGGGCGGAAGTTGCTCCGGACGAGGTCCATCGAAAAGCGGTGGTTGTAGTCCGGGCCGTCGTTAAATTTCAGGCCGTCGGCGGTCTGGCCGAGGCTTTTAAAGGCGAAGGTGCCGCGCAGACCCGAAATCCGGTCCCAGACGCAGCCGTGCTGGTTGACGACGCGGATGGTCGGATCGACCGACTTGACGGAGTTATTGATGCCCTGCAGGAAGTTCTGGAGAATCCGGTGCCGGAACACGTACCAGTCCTGCCCCCGACGGCCTTTCGTCACGGCCGAGTAGGGGTCGCTCGACTGGTAGGCCGGCGGCATGACCTGGCCCCACTGGCTGAAGCTGGTGCCCCAGCGGAGGTTCAGCCCGGCGAGGGTAAAGCGGGCCTGAAGATACTGACGGAAGGCCGACAGCATGGGAGCGCTGTAATCGAACGGCACCACGTATTTCGACTTGCCGGTCGGGTGCTGAACGGGTGAATATTCCGATTCGAGGGCGGGCGAAGTCACCACCGACATGAACAGCAGCCTGCCCTGTTCGTGGAGGTAGTAATACCGCCGGGTGCATTCTTCCACGAAGGCGTTGACCAGATTCAGGCTGGGCTGATGGGCGAAGCTGAACTGCGTCATGCCCTGGCCGTTGAGCCGCGAACTGTCGGCCGCCTGCATGGTTTCCTTCTCGGTCCAGAAACCGTCGGTCAGGTTCGCCATGCGGCCCACCTGGATGCGGAGAGCGACCTTCAGCCCCATCCGGAGCGCGGTCTGGACGTGTGAGTCCACCACCGACCACTCCGGCGGGCTGTTTCTCGTCGGATAAACCTTATCCCAGTGAATGGAGATTTCCACGGCGTTGCAGCCGACGGAGGCCGAGTGCTCGATCCGCTGGTCGTCGATGCGGGGGTCGGTTTCGAAGTGGAAGATGGTGACGCCGATGTAGCGCTGCGTCTCGACCGGGACGCCCGGCGGGTTGGCCCCGGACCGGGGAGAAGCGGTCGGGTGCGTACCGGCCATCGACTGAAAAGCAAGAATGAATAAAGCAAAAACCGGGGGAGAGAGTCTGCGGAAGAGAAGTAAAAGTAATCCTGTCGTCATAACGGTTGAACAAACGGTTGTGTGTACACTCAATACGGCATTGGGTTGGGTAAAAGAGTCCGGGCCGATGCGGAGTCCGCAGCCGGAACAGTTTCATATCGATAGGATTAG
The DNA here is from genome assembly GCF_003703975.1 of Larkinella soli. Classification (GTDB taxonomy): domain Bacteria; phylum Bacteroidota; class Bacteroidia; order Cytophagales; family Spirosomataceae; genus Larkinella; species Larkinella soli. Next base: position 241,312 of record NZ_QTJY01000009.1, read on the forward strand.
GGGGATGCTGGAATCGCTGGAAATATGTCCGATAACTGATAGCAACTCCGACAGTAGCTATCAATAGCAAAATGAATGCCAACGCATTTATTCTTTTTCGAATAAATACTTGTCTGATAAAAGGCTACACGGCCGGTAGGGAATCGGGAAGAAAAAAAGGGAGGGGAGGGGTCAGCCGTGAACCGGCAGCCGGATGGTCATTTCCGTGAACTGGCCGGGCTGCGTCTCGGCCAGGATTTCTCCACCGTGGCCTTTGGTGATGATATCGTAACTGAGCGAGAGGCCCAGACCGGTGCCCTGGCCGGTGGGTTTGGTAGTAAAAAAGGGCTGGAAGATTTTCTGTTTTACCGGTTCGGGCATACCGGTGCCGTTGTCGCGAACCCGGATTTCCACGGTGCCGTTCTGCCGGTGCGTCAGCACGGAGACCGTCGGCTGGTAGCCGTCCTGCGCCTTTTTCTGCTTCTCCTTTACGGCATAGAAAGCGTTGGTATACAGGTTCAGCAGGACGCGGCCCAGGTCCTGCGGCACCACCTCGACGGCCCCCAGCTTCGGGTCGAAATCGGTAACCAGCACGGCACTGAAATCTTTTTCCTTCGCCCGCAGCCCGTGGTAGGCCAGCCGCAGGTATTCGTCGGCGAGGGCGTTGAGGTCGGTCGCCTGCCGCCGGCCGGCCGAGCTTCGGCTGTGTTCGAGCATGCCCTTGACGATGCTGTCGGCCCGGCGCCCGTGGGAGTGAATTTTCTGCAGGTTCCGGGCCAGATCGTCGGCGATGGCCAGGACATCCTCCGTCCGGCCGGCGACGGCCTCTTCCTTCAGCTCCTGCACGAGTTCTTCGCTGACGTCCGAGAAGTTGTTGACGAAGTTGAGCGGATTCTGGATTTCGTGGGCGATGCCGGCCGTCAGTTCCCCCAGCGAAGCCATCTTTTCCTTATGGATCAACTGCTCCTGCGTGGTTCTCAGTTCGGTCAGGGTCTTTTCGATCTCCGTTTTCTGGGCGTGCAGCAGGGCGTTGGCCTTCCGTTTCGAAAAATAGGCGTAAAAGGCCAGCCCCGCGATCACCACGGAAAGACCCAGACCGACCGAGAGGGCGAGCTGCCGGGCGCGGGCCTCCGCCCGCCGGCGTTCCTGCCGGGCATTGAGCGTCTGCTGTTTTTTTTCGAACTCGTAGTTCATCGTCAGCTCGGTCGATTTCTGGATGTTATCGCGGCTGCGGACGGAATCGGAGATGGCGGCCGAGGTCCGGAAGGAAGCCAGCGCCTTCCGGTAGTCGCCGACCCGGCTGTAACATTCCGAAACGTGGCGGTAGGCCTCGCCGACCGATTCCTCATAATAATCGCTGCCCCGGATGGCCCCGAACCCTTTTTCGTAGTTTTCAATAGCCTCCCCGAACCGGTTCTTCATTTTCAGGGCCAGCCCCAGGGCCGAATAAGCCTGGTAGAGGTTATAAGGCTGGCGGGAAGCGGTCGCAATCGGCACGGCCCTGCGGGCCATGGATTCAGCCCGGTCCAGGTCATTCAGAAAGGCCGAGGAGATGGCGGCTTTGGAAAGGCTGGCCGCTTCGATGCCGGGGTCGCCGATCTTCCGGGCCAGCCCGGCGGCTTTCATCGCGTAATCGTACGAGGGCCCGAACCGCTTATCCTTCTCATATAGGGTGGACAGATTGGAATAGGTATACAGTTCCACGATGGGAGCGGATGCGGCTCTGGAAAGCCGAATCGCCCGGAAGAGCGACTGTTCGGCCCGTTTGACGTCTCCCATAGCGCTGTAAATCAGGCCCAGATTCAACTGGATGTAGGATTGGGAACCCACATCTCCGGTTTCCTCGAAGTGCTTCAGTGCCTTCTGGTTATACAGGATGGCATGGGGGAAGTCCGAGTTCATCTGATAGGAGATCGCGATGTTCTGATAGGAAGCGTTCAGCATCCGCCGGTCGTTGATCTGCCCGGCATACTGAATGGCTTTTTGAAAACTGGCGATGGCGCTGTCGGTCTTCCCCTGCATCCCGTACATGTTCCCGTAGCTGAGAAAGGTATTCCCCAGTCCTTTGGGGTCCTTCAGGGAGGTGAAGATCTGTGCCGCGTTTTTCAGATAGGCGGCACTGTGTCCGTAATCGCCCTTGAAATAGTTGCCGGCCGCCAGCTTGATGAGGGCATAGGCTTCCCCTTTCCGGTAGCCGATCCGCCGGGCATCGGCCACGGTCTTCCGGGCCAGGGCGATGGCCGAATCCAGGTTGGACTGGTTGAGCAGATAGATCTTCTCGATGACGAGGTTAATCCGGGCGGTATCGGTGGCGGCCTTGCGGATCAGGCGGTCCAGACTGTCGATTTTAGGGTTGCTCTGTCCGAAGGCCGGCGTCAGCAAAAAGAACGACAGACAGCAGGTAACCAGCTTTTTCATGGGGTCAGGATTTACGATCGGGCCGAAGGCATTTTCCCGGCGACGGCAGTACGGCTGGTTCCGGTTTCCGGTCGGAACGGTTTCGTTTCAGAAGGACCCGGAGGAGGCAGGTCGAATTAGAAGGACAGAAGAATTAATGGATCAATCATTAATACTACGAAAATAGCCGATACGATGCCTTCGTTTTCCGATATTAAATTTCTCCCGTCACCCGCCGGTATACGGCCCGCCGGGTTCGCCCCATCCCCAGACCGGCATCGGGGCGTCGGACTGGATCGGGTTTTCGACCGCGTTGGAGTTCAGCACGGCGATGCGGCTGCCCCATTCGAGGTATCCCAGCAACGCCGACCGGAACTCGGGGTCGTCGGGCAGGCCGATCTCGTCGGCGCTTTCGAGCAGCAGGCTCATCCACCGGCGTCGTTTCGTCTCGTCGAGGTGTTTGTCGAGGTGGTGCGCCACCATGCCGGCATGGCTGCCGCCGTCGGTGCCGGTATAGAGCTTCGGGCCTCCGAAGACCTCGCCGATGAAGTGGGCCACGTGCCGGGCGTGTTCGGGCGCCATGTGCCGGAACACCGGTTCGAGGAGGGGATCGGACAGCACCTTTTTGTAAAAAAGCGTGGTGAGCTGCTCCAGGCGTTCCGTGCCGCCGAGCCATTCGTGTAAGGAGGGAACCATAAAGTTGATGGAAAATAGGTCAGGTGATTCCATTAAATGTATAATTTGCCGATCAATTATTCAACCTGTTTTTCTTATGACCACCGGATCGCGCCCTTCCGTCCCCGTGCCTTCCAACGAGGAAGAGCGGCTGAAAGCCCTCGCCGGCTATTACCTCCAGGAGGCCATTCCTGAAGAGGTCTTCGAAGACATCATTCGCCTGGCCGCCCAGATCTGCCGGACGCCCATCTCTCACATCGGCATCATGGAACGGGACCGCCAGTGGCTGCTGGCCAAACAGGGCCTGACCGTTCAGGAAGCCCCCCGCGAGGAAACCTTCTGTTCGTACACCATCATGAACCCCGAGACCCTGACCGTGGTGGAAGATGCCCGGAAGGACGAACGCTTCCGTGAGAATCCCTACACCAGTGGCCCGACGCCCATCGTATTCTATGCGGGCGTGCCGCTGCTCAATCCGCAGGGCTTCCCGCTGGCGACGCTCTGCGTCATCGACCACCGTCCGCGGCAGCTGACCGACAACCAGCTCCTGTCGCTCCAGGCCCTGGGCAAGTGGGTCTCCACCCAGTTCGAGCTACACAAGGTGAAACGGGAACTGGCCCGCGCCGAGCAATACCTGAAAATCACCCGCCATGAGACGACGAGGGCAAAGTATTCGCTGCAAACCCAGATCCGGCCCCTGGTGAAAGACCTCCTGGCCCGCCAGGAATCGTCCGGTGAAAACCCCGGAACGCCCTCGGCCGTTCAGGACCTGCGGGTACTGAACGGTTACCTCGATGAATTGCTGAACCCGGCTCCAACCGGGCTGTGATCTCTTCAGGGCCGGACCCCGCAGCGGCACCCCCTGTCGGGGAAGTCGGAACCGGGGCGAAAATATTGCAGCGAGACCGTTCCCGCTAAAAATAAAAGCGGTTCGGGCCGCCAGTTGTCTTCCGGCCGGGCTGTCCGCTCCGGGACGGAAGCTGTCCATTTGCGGACAGCGGGAGGAGCCGTACTGCCCGGAAAACCCGCTTGTTCATGCTGAAAAGAGTATTTGAGAAATCTGGCCGGAGATTTGTACGAGATAATAGAAACAAATCCCGTCTTTCATGCGACGTACTTATCTGGGGGAGTTTGAGGAAATCGTCCTGCTGATGGTCGCCATTCTGGACGGCGATGCCTACGGCGTCACGATCAGCCAGGAGATCGAGCAGCACGTCGGGCGCGTGGTGGCCTTCGGAACCGTTCACAACACGCTGATCCGGCTGGAGGAGAAAGGGTTCGTCCGGTCGGAACTGGGCGGAGCCACCGCCGAACGCGGAGGGCGCCGGAAGCGCCTGTTCCGGGTGACCGCCCTCGGCTCCCGCGCGCTGGTCGATATTCAGGAGGTCCGGAGCCGGCTCTGGCAGATGGTGCCGCCCGGCGCCCTGAACGTCAGCGGCCTATGAAAAATCCGAACGCTGCTCCGCCCCGCTGGGTCCGTCGGCTGCTGGCCTGGTTCCATCCCGCCGAAACGCTGGAGGAAGTCGAGGGAGATCTGGAAGAACTATATAGCTTTTGGTATAATCGCGACGGAGAGACCCGCGCCACCCTGTATTACCTCCGCAGCGTTCTGTCGGTGCTGCCGCCCTTCGTTCGCCGGCGGCCCGAACGATCCGAATCCCGTCCACCCTTTCCTTTTGCTACCGATATGCTGCGCAACTACCTGAAAATTGCCTTCCGGAACCTGCTGAAGCAGCCGGTTTTCAGCCTGATCAACATCACCGGCCTGAGCCTGGGGCTGGCGACGGTCCTGTTTATTCTGCTGTTCGTGCAGGACGAAGTCTCTTTCGACCGCTTCCAGGAGCGGGGCGACCGCCTGTACCGGCTGGTCTATCACTACACCAGCGCCGACCGGCCCGACGGCCGGAGCAGCCTGTCCGGTTATCCGCAGGGACCTGCCTTCACCCGGGAGGTTCCGGAGGTCGAGGCCTTCTGCCGGATGCACGGCTGGGAGATGCTGGTCCGAAAGGGCACCGAGGGCATATACCAGCGGGTGATGTATGTCGATTCGACGTTTTTTCGGCTGTTCAGTTTCGGGCTGCTGGCGGGCGACCCCGCTACGGCGCTCCGCGACCCCGGCTCGGTGGTGCTGACCGACGAAACCGCCCGGAAATACTTCGGAACGGTCGACGTGGTCGGAAAAACGCTTTCCATCGATGCCGGCGGCCGGTTTGAACCGAATCGGATTACCGCCGTGGTCAAGGCGCCCCCCATGAACTCAAGCCTTCGGTTCGACGCCCTGCGCCCTTTCGTGGCCGCCCTGCCGCCCGACCGCAAGGCCTGGGGAGAGGACCAGTGGTTCAACTTCTTCACCAACACTTTCCTGCTGCTGCGCCCCGACGCCGACCCCGCGCGGGCCGAACAAAACATGGAGCGGGTGTTCCGGAAATACGGCGGAAAACAGTATGCCGACCTCCGGAAGCAGGAGCAGGACTACCGCATTCAATACCGCCTTCAGCCTTTTCTTCAGATGCATCTCCAGGCCGGCTACGGCATGAACAATGGGCTGGCGACCGGCTCGAACGCCCTCTATTCCTACATCCTGGGCGGCATTGCCGGTCTGATCCTGCTGATTGCCTGCATCAATTTCATCAACCTGACCCTGGCTCGGTCCCTGCGCCGGGGCAAGGAGATCGGTGTGCGAAAGGTGACGGGCAGCACCCGCGGGCAGCTCGTCATGCAGTTTCTGGGCGAATCGCTGATTCTAACCGGTCTGGCCTTCCTCCCGGCCCTTCTGCTGGTCGTCTCCCTGTTGCCGGTCTTCTCCGATCTGGCCAACAAGTCGCTCGAAATCGGCTTTCTGCTGGCTCCGCAGACCATTGGGCTGTTTCTGGGGCTGCTGCTGCTGGTCGGGCTGCTGGCCGGTTCCTACCCGGCCCTCGTCCTGTCGGGTTTCAGCCCCATCCAGACGCTGTACGGGCGGTTTCGGTTCAATGGCGGCAACTGGCTGGGCAAATCGCTGGTGGTGCTGCAATTTGCCATAGCGGTCTTTCTGCTGATCGGCACCGTCGTCCTGCACGGCCAGTTTCATTTCATCCGAACGGCCGACGTCGGCTACGAAACCGCCAACCGGGTGCGGGTCTACATTCCCTGGGGCCGGGAGCAGAAAGGCGAACTGCTTCAGGCGGCCCTGCGCGGCCGGCCGGGCATCCGGATCGCCACCCGGAAACAGGGCGGTTATTACGGCGACGCCTTTCTGGTGAACGGCCGGCCCACCCGGCAGGTCGCCGTCGAACGCATGGATGACCAGTACCTGCGTTTCCTGAACGTTCCGGTCGTGCAGGGCCGGGAACTGAGCTATGCCAACCCCGCCGACACGGTGTCCAACATCCTGGTGAACCAGACGTTCGTGCGGATGTACCTCGACGCGAAAAAACCGGCAGTGGGTCAGGTGGTTCAGAAAGAAGGAGAGAACGGCCGCCGGGAGACGTTCACGATCGCGGGCGTCGTGAGGGATTATCAGGTCGGCTCGCTGCGCAGCGAACTGGAACCCATGCTGCTGTGGCTGGGCAAACCGCATCAGATGAATCAGTTGTATGTCAAACTCGACCCGGCCTACACTCCGGCCGCGCTCCGCCGGATCGAAACCACCTACAAGGCGCTGATTCCCTTTCAGCCTTTCTCCTACGAGTTTACCGAAGACGACCGGATGGAGGCCTATGCCGACGATGCGCGGTGGAAGAGCCTGATTTCAGCGGCCGCGGCCATTGCCATCCTGATCTCGGCGCTCGGGCTGTTCGGGCTGGTGTCGCTCTCGGTCGAGCAGCGGACGAAGGAGATCGGCATCCGGAAGGTGCTGGGGGCGGGGCTGCCGGAGATCGTGGGGCAGTTGTCGGGGAACTTCCTCAAACTGGTGCTGCTGGCGATCGGGATCGGGATGCCGGTGGGCTGGTATGTGGGCCGCCGGTGGCTCGACGGGTTCGTCTACCGGATCGAGTTCGGCTGGTGGATCTTCGCCTTCGTGGGCCTGCTGACGGTCGGCATCGCCCTGCTGACGGTGAGTGTGCAGGCCGTCCGGGCGGCTTTGACGAACCCGGCCCGGACGCTGCGGTCCGACTGAAAAGCCGGTGTCAGAACAGCACGTTGTCGTTATGAAGGGCCCTCAGCGCCTGGAGTTTATAGTTTCGGCCCAGCGGCAGCACCTTGTCGCCGATGCTGACCGAAACCGGCGTGAAGGCCGTGACGCGGTCGATGGCGACCAGAAACGAGCGGTGAATCCGGATGAATTTGGTTTCGGGCAACTTCTGTTCCAGGTAGCTGATCTTCTGGTAGGTGATGATCTGGCGGTCCTGGGTTCTGACCCGGACGTAATCCCGCAGGCTTTCGATGTACAGAATGTCTTTCAGAAACACTTTCACCATTTCCCGGTCTTCCCGCAGGAAGATGTAGGCCCGGTCGAAGTCGTTGGTCAGGGGGCCGGCCGTGACCTCCGGCGCCACCAGCTGCTTGACCTGATACACTTTGCTGATCGACCGCAGAAACCGCTCGAAGGTCACCGGCTTGAGCAGGTAATCGACCACGTCGAGGTCGTAGGCATCGACGGCATAGTCGCGGTAGGCCGTGGTCATGATCACCGGCGGGCGGTTTTTGAGCGACTTCAGCAGGTCCAGGCCCGTAATCTGCGGCAGCCGGATGTCCAGAAACAGCAGATCGACCGTCCGCGACTGGAGGAACGTGAACGCTTCGACGGCGTTCGTGTAGCTTTTCAGCAGCGTCAGGCCCTCCACCCGCCGGACGTAGGATTCCAGCAGGTTCAGCGCCAGCGGCTCGTCTTCGATGATGAGGCATTTCATAACACTTGCTCGTTTTCCCGGAACGCCGGCAAATCGGCGGTATCCGGACGACCCGCCTGCCCCGGCATGGCAATCTTCAGCACGGCCAGGTAAGTCTCCTCTTCGTTGAAAAGCTGGAGCGAATACCGGTTGCCGTAGATGATGTTCAGCCGCTTCCGGACGTTGGTCAGCCCGATGCCGGAGGGCGTGTCCGAAACCGGCAGGGGAGGCAGGGACGTCTTGCTGTTCTCGATTTTGAAAATCAGCGTGTTGTCTCTCGTCAGCACGTCGATCCGCACCCATACCCGGTCGAGCTGGTGGCTGACGCCGTGTTTGAAGCTGTTCTCCACGAAGGGCAGCAGAATCAGGGGCGCGATCAGGATGCCGTCGGTGGCGGTATAGATGTTCATCGAAACGTCCAGCCGGTCGCCGTACCGGATCTTCTCCAGCGTAATATAGTTTTCCAGATATTGAATCTCCTTCCGCAGCGGCACCTGGGCCTGGTTGCTGTCGTAAAGCATATAGCTCATCAGTTCCGACAGCTTGTAGACGATCTCCGGCGCCCGGTCCGAGTGGTTCACCGTCAGTGCATAGAGGTTGTTGAGCGTATTGAACAGGAAATGCGGGTTGATCTGCGACTTGAGCAGCTTCAGTTCGGCCTCCAGTTTTTCCTTTTCCAGCTGCTGGGCCGTCTGCCGGAACTGCTGCCCGGCCTGCTGGTCGGCATACCAGTGCTTGGCAAGGTGAAACGTGGCCGGAATCGCTACCATCGAATACAGGGCGAAGTTGCTGATCAGAATCTTGGCCGGAAAAAAGAACGGGATGGAAAGCGCTTTCGGGAAGTAGAGCGGATAAATGAACGTGACCGCCACCAGCCGCTGCACCACGCTGAGCGCCAGCATCGACAGAATCAGCAGCCCCAGAAAGGCTCCGTAACGCTTGCGGATCAGAAACTTGTCGATGAGCAGGTACAGCGTCAGGTAGGTCGCCAGCATCTTCACCGGCAGTTCGATCAGCGAAATGGTAAACCGCTGGGTATAATCACCTTCCAGGCTGCCCCAGACCAGCCCTTCATATAGGGTCAGCAGCGTCCAGAAGAGGCCGTGCCAGAGGATGCGGTAACGGGAAACGAGTCGCAGCAAAGGGTCCATCGGGCGGGATGCGGTCCGGGTGGTCGATTCAAACGTTCTCTCAAGGTACGGCTTTCGCCGGTCACCCGGCTTTTTTTCACCCGGTTTTTAGACGAACGACCGGTGCGCCCGACGAACGGCGTTCCGGCCCGGCCGATGCCCTTTGTGCGCTTTCCGGTGGGTCTGTGCGGTGCGGCCCGGTGCCTGCCTAAAATTCCGGTTTCGTATCCCGGCGCGCCGGTATTTAGGAAAAAGTTTCCAACCTCTGTAAACAATGAATCCGCTAATGAACCTCGGAAAACGGCTCCTCCGGGCCGCCTGTATCCTCGGAGTTTTCACGGCCTCCGCCCAGACCGGACAGGATGACAACAACCCGCTGCAACCCGCCGGCCGCTGGCGGCTGCACACCGATGCCGCCACCCGCACCACCGTCGTGGCCTTTTACGACGACCGCGACCGGCTGATCTATGAAGAAACCCTGCCCAACCGGCACGTGCGCCTGAGCCGCCGGAACATCCGGCGGCTCGACGAAGCCTGCGCCCGGCTGGTGGCCCGGCAGGTGGTGGCCTCGGCCGTGGCTTCCGCCCGCATCGACCCCGGCCTGTCGGAACACCCCGAACCGACGGGCCCGCGTGCAGCCCTGCGGCCGGGCCTGCTGCCCGATTCGGCGGTGGCCGGCCTGCGCACCAACCTGATTCCGGCCAACGGAAAAATAACCGTGTTTTTCTCGCATTCCGGCGACGGCCCCGTCCAACTGCTGCTCCTCGACCCTCAGGACCGCCCGATCTACAAGGAGGCCAGCCGGCGGCCGGTCTACCGCCGGTCCATCGACCTCGCCCAACTGAATCGGGGCGAGTACCGCCTGATTATCGCCAGTCGTCAGTACCGCTACAGCTATCGTCTGAGTATTCCCGAATCCGGCCCGTATTTCCGTCCCGACATCCGCTCCCTCGCCCACGGCCCGGCCAGAACTGCTCTGCCGTGAGTTTCACACCCGGACCATCAGTTCGGGTTCGAGAATACGGTTCTGGAAGGTGGCGGGGTCGGTTTTGCCGTCGAAGCTGTCCATGAGGATGTCGGCCGCGCTGAAGCCGAGCTGGTAGGGATGCTGTTCGACGGAGGCCGCCGGAGGCTGTTCCAGGTAGGCATTGAGGGGCAGATTGGCGAAACTGACGAAGGTGATGTCCTGATTGATGCGAAGACCACGGCCCCGGCAGGCCTGCATGGCATCGAGCGAGACGTAATCGTTGAAGGCCAGGATGGCGTCGGGCGGAGCGGCCAGCGAGAGCAGCTGGCCGGTTTTGGCGACGGTGTCCTCGCGGGTCAGGTCGACGCGCCGGATGAGGCCGTTCTCGACCGGCAGGGCCTCCTCCTTCAGAGCGGTGATGTAGCCCCGGTAACGTTCCTCGCTGGCCGCCAGCGGTAGCGGGCCGTTCAGCAGGGCAATGCGCCGGTGTCCGTGCCGCGCCAGCCATTTGGTGGCTTCGTAGGCCCCCTTCTCGATATCGCAGCTGACCTGATGGGTCCGGATGCCGGGCGGGATGCGGTCGAACAGCACCACCGGAATCTGCTGTCCGATCAGATCCTCGACGTGGTCGAAGCGCTGCGAATTTTTGGCCACCGACAGCAGCACGCCGTCCACGCGGTTCGACGACAGCACACCCAGAATCTGTTTCTCGCGCTCATACTGGTCATGCGACTGGTAGAGCGCCACGGTGTAGCCCCGGTCGAAGGCGACGGCTTCGACGCCGTTGATGACCTCGCAGAAAAAGTTTTCGCGAATTTCGGGCAGCACCACGCCGATGACGCCCGTCCGGCCGGATTTCAGGCTGCGGGCCACGGCACTGGGGTGGTATTTGAGCTGAAGGGCCAGCGCATGGACGGCCTCCCGCATCCCGGCGCTGATGCGCGGGTGGTTCTGGAGCGCCCGCGAAACCGTCGACGGGGCCACCCCCAGCCGGCGGGCGATCTCTTTAATGGTGACGGTTTCCTTTATCGGCATGCGGCAAGTTTGAAAAAATTCGGTGAATTGCACAAACGTTTGCGCAACCCGCGCAAACGTTTGTGCACCAAATTTAAGCGGGAAAAAGTCGCCGACGGCCATAATTGCATTGACTGTTTGGGGCTATACGCCTAATTTTCGTTTCCGATCCCTGAAAACGGCAGTAGGAACCGGCTGGCTGCCGCAAGCGTCGGAAGCCGACTAACCCAACTTTTTATGGATACTCCTTCCCGTCGAGAATTTCTGCGAAAAGCCGCCCTGACCGGGGCGGCCGCGCCCTTCATCCCCGGATTGCTCCAGCCGGCTTCGGCCGCCGGGCGGGCTCCGGCCGCGCTCTCGAAGGTCCGGCTTGGCTTTATCGGTGTCGGGTCGCGCGGGCGCAGCCACGTCCAGCAGGCTCTCTACCGCGACGACGTCGAGATCACCGCCATCTGCGACGTCGACCCCGAGGCCATCAGCCGTACCAACGCCATGATCCAGAAGGCCGGCCGCAAACCGCCGGTCGCGTATACCAAAGGCAACGAGGCTTTTCTGGAGATGCTGAAACGCGACGACATGGACGGCGTCGTGATTGCCACGCCCTGGGAGTGGCATACGCCGATGGCCGTCGCCACCATGAAAGCCGGCAAGTACGCCGGGCTGGAGGTGTCGGCGACGGTGACGCTGAAAGAATCCTGGGACCTGGTCAATACGTTTGAAAAAACCGGGTCGCACTGCATGATTCTCGAAAACGTCTGTTACCGTCGCGATGTCATGGCCGTTCTGAACATGATCCGGCAGGGGCTGTTCGGCGAAATGACCTACGCCCACTGCGGCTACGAACACGACCTGCGCGACATCAAGTTCAACGACGGGAAAAAATACGCCGGCGGGGGCGTCGAATTCGGGGCCAAAGGCTACGCCGAGGCCCGCTGGAGGACCCAGCACTCCGTCGACCGCAACGGCGACCTGTATCCGACCCACGGCCTCGGCCCGGTGGCCCACTGGCTCAACATCAACCGCGGCAACCGGTTCCTGCACCTGACCTCGATGGCGACCAAGTCGCGGGGGCTGCACAAATACGTGGTCGACCACGGCGGTCCCAACCACCCCAACGCGAAGGTCAATTTCAAGCTGGGCGACATCGTGACCACCATGATCCAGTGCGCCAACGGCGAGAACATCGTCATCATGCACGACACGAACTCGCCCCGGCCCTACTCGCTCGGCTTCCGGGCGCAGGGAACGCAGGGCCTCTGGATGGACGACGGCGACACGATCTACCTCGAAGGCGTCAGCCCGAAACCGCACCAGTGGGAACCGTTTGCCCCCTACCAGGAAAAATACGACCACCCGCTCTGGAAACAGCACGCCCGCTCGGCCGAGAACGCCGGCCACGGCGGCATCGACTTTTTCGTGCTGCGGGCCTTCATCGAATCCATCAAGGCGCAGGTCGCCCCGCCCATCGACGTGTACGACGCGGCCGCCTGGAGTGCCATCAGTCCTTTGTCCGAACAGTCCATCGCGCAGGGCAGCAAGCCGGTCGAAGTGCCGGATTTCACCCGCGGCAAGTGGAAAAACAACCCGCCGATTTTCGGCCTGAACGAAGTGTATTAAGGAATGAGGACCGATTCCCTTACCGTATCGACCCCGGGCCGGATCTGCCTGTTCGGCGAACACCTGGATTACCTCGGCCTGCCCGTCATTGCAGCCGCCATTTCGCGCCGGGTGCAGATCGAAGCCGGGAAGACCGACCGGCCCGAGGTGCATCTCGACCTGCCGGACATCGGGTCGGAGGAGCGGTTTTCGCTCGCGGAAAACCCGCTTCCCTACCAGCACGACCGGGATTATTTCCGAAGTGCCGTCAACATACTCCGGCGGGAAGGCTTCCGGTTTTCGGGCGGTATCCGGGGGGAGGTGTCGGGCAATATTCCCATCAACGCCGGAACGTCCAGCTCGTCGGCCCTGCTGATTTCCTGGCTGAATGTGCTGACGCGCCTGGCCGACGAACCCCGCGAGCCGGCCCCGACGGAGCTGGCCGAACTGGCCTACCGCGCCGAAGTGCTGGAGTTCGGGGAGCCGGGCGGCATGATGGACCATTACTCGACGGCCGTCGGCAACGTCATCTACCTCGAATCGCAGCCGAAAATCCGGCTTCAGCCGCTGCGGCCGGCGCTGGGCACCTTCGTGCTGGGCGACTCGCAGGAGCCGAAGGATACCATCGGGATTCTGGGCCGGGTGAAGTTCGGGATGCTCCGGATCGCCGGGCAGTTGAAGGCCCTCGACCCGGCTTTCGACCTGCATACGACCCCCATCACGGCCACGACCGCCTACCGCGACGTGTTGCCGAAAGACGACTACATCCTGCTTCAGGGAACGCTCTCGAACCGCGACGTCCTGCGTGAAGCCCTGACCGTGCTTCAGGCCCCGTCGCTCGACCACGCGCGGCTCGGGCGGCTCCTGAACGAACACCAGGCCAACCTCCGGGAGGCCCAGCGCATCTCGACGCCCAAAATCGACCGGATGCTCGACGCGGCCCTGAAAGCCGGCGCCCTCGGCGGCAAGATCAACGGTTCGGGCGGGGGCGGCTGCATGTTCGCCTATGCGCCCGACCAGCCCGAAGCGGTGGCCGAAGCCATCGAACGGGCGGGCGGCCGGGCCTACATTATCCGCGTCGACGAGGGGACCTCTGCGGAAAAGATGTTATTATTGAAGGATCAACGGTAACTTAATTATGACCTCAAGAAGATCCTTTATTCGCTGGAGTACGCTGTCGCTCCCGTTCGCCGGTCTGTCCCAGGCCCTTGCCCGGTCGCTGGGCGGCACTCCGCCGGGCGGCAATGCCTCGGCGGCCGGCAAACCCGCGGTCGTTTCCACCTGGGACAGCGGGGTGATTGCCAACGCGGGTGCCTGGCCGGTGCTGCGGCAGGGGGGGCGGGCGCTGGACGCGGTCGAACAGGCCGGTATCGCCATCGAAAACGAAATCGGCTGCTGCGTGGGCCTGGGCGGCAACCCCGACCGTGACGGCTTCGTGACGCTCGACTCCTGCATCATGGACGAAAAGGCCAACTGCGGCTCGGTGGCCTTCCTGGACCGGATCAAACACCCGGTTTCGGTAGCCCGCAAGCTCATGGAAACCACCCCGCACGTGATGCTGGTGGGGGAGGGCGCGCGGCAGTTCGCGGTCGCCAACGGGTTTGCGCTGGAGTCGGGCAAGCTCTCGGCGGACGCCGAAAAGACCTATAAAGAATGGCTTAAAAAGTCGGAATACAAGCCGGTGATCAACATCGAGAATCAGAAACGTTCCGGTTCGAACCAGCGGGGCGGCCCGTTTGCGCCTTCGTTCTTCGACGACGGAACGCCCAACCACGACACCATGGGGACGGTGGCGCTCGACGCTTCCGGCAACCTGTCGGGGATGTGTACCACCAGCGGTATGGCGTTCAAGATGCACGGCCGCGTCGGCGACTCACCCATCATCGGAGCCGGTCTGTTCGTCGATAACGAGGTGGGCGCGGTGACCTGCTCAGGCCAGGGCGAGGAGGTGATCCGGGTGTGCGGGTCGCACCTGGTCGTGGAGTTCATGCGGCAGGGGCTGGCGCCCGAAGAAGCGTGCCGCCGGGCCGTCGAACGCATCATCAAACGCGATCTGGAGAAGGCCAAAACCTTTCAGGTCGGCTTTATCGCCCTCAACAAACAGGGAGAATACGGGGCCTATTCCATCCAGAAAGGCTTTAGTTATACAATAACGACCGAACAGATCGACGGGAAGGTGATTCCGGCCAAAAGCCACTTCTCGTAACAAGCATTAAACCCTTACCTTTTTTATGATGGAAACCGGCGAAAGCACCGCGGGCCAACCCGCCGAAACCCCTGCGCAGATCCCGGTCGGCGTGGTCGGGCTGGGGCTGATGGGATGCAGCATCACCACCTGCCTGCTGATGGCCGGACATCCGGTGGTGGCCGTGGCGCCCATCCCGGCCGATATGCAGACGGCCCTGCCCCGCATCGGCGAACACCTCACCAAATCGCGGGAACAGGGGCTCGTGACCGAATCGCCGGACCATTATTTCAATAATCTGACGCTGACCGAGGACTACGGCCGGCTGGGCAACTGCCGGCTGGTGATCGAATGCACCCTC
The DNA here is from genome assembly GCF_003703975.1 of Larkinella soli. GTDB lineage: Bacteria > Bacteroidota > Bacteroidia > Cytophagales > Spirosomataceae > Larkinella > Larkinella soli. The sequence continues at coordinate 256,427 of NZ_QTJY01000009.1, forward strand.
GAAAATCTTGACATCAAACGCACGGTCTACCGGAAAATCGAGGCCGTGGTGGCCGACGACGCCCTGATGACGAGCAACACCTCGGCCATTCCGATCAGTATTCTCCAGCAGGAGACGAGTCGTCCCGAACGGTTTCTGGGGCTGCACTGGGCCGAACCCTCCCACACCACCCGGTTTCTGGAGGTCATCTGCGGAGACCGGACCGACCTCCGGCACGCCGAATGGCTCTACGAAATCTCTCATTTCTGGAACAAGGAGCCGACGCTGGTCCGCAAGGACATCCGGGGCTTCATCTCCAATCGGCTCATGTACGCCATGTACCGAGAAGCGTTTTATCTGGTCGAAAACGGTTACGCGACCGTCGAGGACGTGGACCGGGCCTGCCGCAACAACGCCGGGTACTGGATGACCCTCGTCGGGCTGTTCCGCTGGATGGATCTGACCGGCGTACCGGCCTACCACACCGTACTGACGGACCTGTTCCCGACGCTCAGCAACCGGACCGACGTGCCGCCCCTGATCGACGACATCGTCAAAGCCGGCGGCAAAGGGGTCCTGAATGCCCACGGCTTTTACGAATACACCGAGGAGGAAGCCCGGCTCTGGCGCGAGACTTTTGAAGAATTCAGCTATGAGATCCGGCGCCTGGCGCTGAAATACCCGGCCGACGTGGTGAAGAAAAAACTCGCTGCGAACGCCGGAGATAAGACCGAAACCCAACCGTAACGTTCTGAGAGACCGTATGAAAACCCTTGCAAATCAGGTGGCCGTCGTGACCGGAGCCGCTTCCGGGCTCGGCACCGCTATTGCCGGCCGGCTGGCCTCCGACGGCGTCCGGGTGGCCCTGCTCGATCTGAACACCGACCGGCTGGCCGAAGTCGTCCGCGACCTCCCGACCGAAAGCCGGGCCTATACGGTCGATATCACGCAGGAGGAACAGGTGGCGCAAACCGTCCGGCAGGTGGTAGAGGATTTCGGGACGATCGATATACTGGTCAACAGCGCAGGCATCACCGGGCGGACCAGCCTTAAAAGCCACGAAACCGAGACGGAGGACGTCCGGCGGGTGTTCGAGGTCAATTTCTTCGGGTCGTACCTGACGGCGCGGTATGTGCTGCCCTACATGCTGGCGCAGAAATACGGGCGGGTGCTGCACATCGCGTCCATCGCCGGCAAGGAAGGCAACGCGGGCATGATCGCCTATTCGGCCTCGAAAGCCGCCGTGATCGGAATGGCGAAGGTGCAGGGCAAGGAGTACGCCGAAACCGGCATTACGGTCAATGCGCTGGCTCCGGCGGTGATCCGGACACCCCTTGTCGACGCCATGCCCGACGAGCAGGTGAAGTACATGACCGACAAGATTCCCATGAAGCGCTGCGGGACGCTGGAGGAGGTGGCCGAGGTGGCGGCCTACATCGTTTCGCCCCGAAACAGCTTCACCACCGGTTTTACCTTCGACCTGTCGGGGGGGCGGGCAACGTATTGAAAGTACCTTTGTTTCGGACCCTGATAGGTTAATTGAATTTTAATTGCGCTTATTTAATAAAATATTTTAATAATTTTAGTAAAATACCTCCACGCCCCTTCAAATCCATTTTCAGTGCCGATTTTGTTGCTAACTTGACGGCAAGTAAAGACCAAACTAAATTTTATTTTTCTTCTTATTAGGTACTATTTAGTGTGGTTTGCCGGTAGTATTATGCTCTTTTATTTTCCTGTTTTCTATTTATCGCCAATTTTCTTTGACCAGTATGAAGAAACATTTCCTGTACTTATTTCTGGTACTTCTGGTAACCTCCTGGGCGATGGCTCAGGAACGAACGGTCAGTGGTACCGTCAAGGATGAGAACGCCCAGCCGCTCGGCGGGGTGAACGTAGTCATCAAGGGCACGACGCGGGGTACGACTACCGACGCGAACGGCGCCTACCAGCTTCGGGCCAACGCCGGCGACGTGCTGGTGTTCGGGTATGTAGGCTACCAGCGCCAGGAGGTGACGCTCGGGAATCAGTCCACGCTGGACCTCTCCCTGGCTCCCGACGACCGGACACTGAACGAAGTCGTCATCACGGCCCTCGGGATCCGGCGCGAAGCCAAGGCGCTGACCTACGCGACGCAGTCGATCAAACCGGCGCAGCTCAACGAAGTGCGCGACGCCAACGTTCTGAACACGCTTCAGGGCAAGATCGCCGGTGCGTACATCACCCAGGGTTCGGGCGGGGTCGGCAGCGGTTCGCGGATCGTTCTGCGGGGTAACCGGTCCATCCAGGGCACCAACAACGCCCTGGTCGTGGTCGACGGCGTACCCATCAACAACAGTACCTACAGCATTCCGACCAGCGACTTCGGCGCCGTGGCCGGAACGGACGGGGCCTCCAACGTGAACCCCGACGACATCGAGGACGTGACCGTGCTGCGGGGCGCTTCGGCCGCGGCCCTCTACGGCAGCCAGGCCGCCAACGGCGTCATCCTGATCACCACCAAGCGCGGGAAATCCGGCCGCGTGATGGTCGACCTCAACTCCGGCGTGTCGTTCGACCGGCCGTTTGCGTTGCCGAGGGTGCAGAACCAGTACGGCCAGGGCGTCGGCGGGCAGATCAACGTCGAGAAGGGCGAAAGCTGGGGCGCGGCCATGACCGGCCAGACCTACACCAACCACCTCGGCCAGCAGCGGACCTACTCCCCGCAGCCCGACAACATCCGGGATTTCTTCCGGACGGCGGCCGGGTTCAACAACTCGATCAGCGTCATGGGCGGCTCGGAGAAAAGCCAGACCTACCTGTCGTATACGAACAACGCGTTGCAGGGAACCGTCCCTCGTAACCAGCTGATGCGGCACACGATCAACCTGCGCCTGACCAACCAGATCAGCAGCAAGCTCTCCACCGACGCCAAAATCACCTACATCAACCAGGGCATCGACAACAAGCCCCGGACCGGTGAGGAGAACGCCCCGGTGATGGACATCTACCAGATCTCGCGGAACATCAGCCTCGACGACGCCAAAAATTACGAAAGGACGGATAACCTCGGCGTGCCGACGCCCACGGCCTGGCCTTCGACCCTGGCGTCGATCTACCAGAACCCGTACTGGATGATCAACCGCACCTCGATCAACGAGCGTCGCGACCGGGTGATCGGCTTCCTGACGGGCCGGTATCAGCTCACTCCGTTCCTGAGCATCCAGGCCCGGGCCAACCTCGACAAGTATTTCGACAAGAACGAGCAGAGCTACTCGCAGGGGACCGTCCTGTGGGCGTCACAGCCGGGGGGTGCCTTTGCCCGGGAGAACATCATCACCACCCAGAAGTGGTTCGACCTGATCCTGGAAGGCAAGAACGCCATCACCAGCGGCATCCAGATCGACTACCGCGTGGGGGCCATCCTCCAGGATTCGCGCTTCGAACGGACCCGCAGCAACGCCAACGGGCTGAACATCGCCAACCGCTTCAACCTGAACTTCGGTTCGACTCAGACGCTGGGCGACGACTTCTCCCGCTCGCAGACGCAGTCGATCTTCGGCCAGGCCACGATCTCGTTCAAGGACGCCGTCTTCATCGACGCCAGCCTCCGCAACGACTGGGCCTCGACGCTGCCGAAACCGCATTCGTTCCAGTATCCCTCGGTCGGCGTGTCGGCCATCCTGTCGGATCTGTTCAAGATGAACGGGGCGCTCTCGTTCCTGAAGGTGAACGCATCCTACGCTCAGGTGGGGAACGCGGCCAGCCCCTACCTGCTCCGGACCAACTACTCCTACAGCCAGGGAGCCGGCACGGGCTTCATCAGCCGCGACGGAACGCAGGCCATCGGCAACCTGAAACCGGAGATCACCAAGAGCCTCGAATTCGGGGTGGATGCCCGGTTCATGGACAACCGTCTGGGAGCCAACCTGACCGTCTACAAATCGAACTCGATCAACCAGCTGCTGACGCTGGGTCTGGCGCCGGCTTCGGGCTTCTCGCGGCAGTACATCAACGCCGGCGACATTCAGAACAGCGGGATCGAACTGGTCATCAACGGCACCGCCATCCGCAACGACCGCTTCACCTGGGACCTGACCTTCAACCTCGGACGGAACGTAAACAAGATCAAGCGGCTTTCGCCGGAAGTGAAACGTTCGGTGCTGGCGGGCGGCTACGGTCGTTCGGCGACGCCGGTGGTCGAGGAAGGCGGCTCGTACGGCGATATGCTCACTTACCGCTGGCTGACCAATGCGAGCGGCCAGTACGTCGTCACTAACGACGGCCGCCCGGTGGCAACCACGGAGCAGGTGGCGATCGGCAACTTCAACCCGAAATTCCTGATGGGTCTGACCAACACCTTCACCTACAAGGGCATCTCGCTGCGCGTGCTGGTCGACGGCCGCGTCGGTGGGGTGGTGACCTCCGGTACGGAAATGAACCTCGCTTCCAGCGGTATTCCGGAAGTGACCTCCTCCTTCCGCGAGGGCGGCTGGATTCTGCCGGGCGTGACGACCACCGGCGAGCAGAACACCAAGGCGATCAACGCCGAAACGTTCTGGCGGACGGTGTCGGGCGGACGCTACGGCTGGGGTGAGTTCTTCACCTACGACGCCACCAACTTCCGCGTCCGGGAGCTTTCCTTAGGCTACGGCATTCCGATCAAGTCGAACCAGTTCATCAAGTCGATGCGGCTCTCGTTCGTGGCCCGCAACCTGCTCTGGATCTACCGGGGCAAATCCACCCTGGACATTCCGGGCATCGGCAAGCGGACCATGTGGTTCGATCCGGACATCAACCTCGGGAACGGGAACTTCCAGGGCGTGGAATACGGCACGCTGCCCGCCAACCGCACCGTGGGTCTGAACCTCAAACTGTCTTTCTGATCCGAATATCCCAGTAATTGAAGACATCTTATGAAGACATTCAGTAATCTCATTCACAAAGCGCTTGCCATCACCTGCATGACGGTTCCGGTGATCTGGAGCATCAGCTGTACGGATAAATTCGAGGAGATCAACACCGACAAAACCAAAATTTCGGTGATCGGCAAGAGCGAAATTCCGTATCTGTTTGCCAAAGCCCAGTCGTCGGGAACGCTCAGCGCCTACGTCTACCAGGTCGGGCAGAACCTGTTTTCCGACCAGTATGCGCAGTATTTTGCCTGCGTGGCCACCTATTTCCCGTCCGACCGCTTCGTGATCCGGATGGACTGGCTCTCCGGTCCCTGGAACTCGATCTACACGGAAGCCGTGCCCCAGATGAAAACCATCCTGGAGAACACCGACGCGAGTTCGGCCGAGAACGCCATCACCAACATCTGGTGGGTGTGGGTGTTCCACCGCTGGACCGACCACATCGGGCCGATCCCGTACTTCAAGGCCGGCGAACCCGCCCAGTCGGTGCCGTATGATTCGCAGCAGGCCATCTACGACGACTTCTTCAAGCGGCTCGATGCCGCCACGACGGTGCTGAAAGGCAAGACCGGCGAAAAACCGTTCGGTGCGTTCGACCTGATCTACGGCGGTGACGTGGCGAAATGGATCAAGTTCGCCAATACGCTCCGGCTGCGGCTCGCTCTGCGGATCTCCAAGGTGGACCCGGCCAAAGCGAAGGCCCAGGCCGAAGCCGCCGTAGCCGGCGGGGTCCTGACGACCAGCCCCGACGAAGACGCCCTGGTGAAACGGAGCGCGAAAGGCAACGACTTCAACGGTCTGTCGATCATGTCCGACTGGAACGAGTTCCGGATGAGTGCCTCGATGGAATCCGTCCTGAAAGGCTACGACGACCCCCGGATGCCGGTGTACTTTCTGCCGGCGGTGAAAACCAACACCTTCGAAGGGCTGCGCAACGGTCTGACCGCCACCCAGCTCACCGATCCCTCCAACACCGCCGACTATAACTCGCACGTCGGGCAGCGCTGGACCTCCGCCGGGCTGGAAACTCCGCAGAACGTGATGGCCGTCGCCGAAGCCTACTTCCTGCGGGCCGAAGGCGCCGTGAACGGCTGGAACATGGGAGGAACAGCGAAAGACTTCTACGAAAAAGGCATCGAGAACTCGATGAAGCAGTGGGGCATCGCCGACGCGGCCGCCATCAAGGCTTACCAGGCCAGCACCAAAACGCCGGTGGCGCCCAACGACTTCCTGAAATCGCCGGCCCTGAGCAACGTGCCGGTCGCCTGGGGTGCGACGGAAGCCGTTCAGCGGGAGCAGATCGCTACCCAGAAATGGCTGGCCCTCTTCCCCGACGGTTTTGAAGGCTGGGCCGAATACCGCCGGACCCGCTACCCGAAACTGTACCCCGTCGCCAACTCCGACAATCCGGACATCCCGGCCGGTGGGGTGCTGCGCCGGATTCCGTTCCTCGACGTCGAAAGGCAGACCAACTCGGCCGAAGTCATCAAGGCCGCCGGCCTGCTCGGCGGACCGGATAAAGTCACGACCCCGCTCTGGTGGGACAAAAATTAATGGATAAGTGAACAACGTGTTTTGCCAATGCGGGCCTCGCTTCCGCATTGGCAAACTTGTTTTATATGCGGTATCTGCTTCTTTTTTTGCTGCTTTCCGTCTCCGCCTTCGCTCAGCAGGCCCGCATTCAGGAGACGACCCGAACCCTGACGACCTATCCGTATTCCGACCCTGATCCGGTGGCCCGGCCCGGGCGGTTTTATCCCTACTTCCGGTTCGACGGTTACACCGACCGGGGCCGTCCGCAGCCCTGGAAGATGGTCGAGCTGGAAAACGACTACATCCGGCTGGCCGTCATGCCCGAAATCGGCGGTAAGGTGTGGGGCGCTTACGAGAAGTCGCAGGAGTTTCCGTTCGTGTATTTCAACCACGTCGTCAAGTTCCGCGACGTGGCCATGCGGGGTGCCTGGACCTCGGGCGGCATCGAGTTCAACTTCGGCGATTTCGGCCACGCACCGACCACCTCCACGCCCGTCGATTACGTGACGCGCACCAACCCCGACGGCAGCGTGAGCTGTTTCATCGGCGCCACCGACTGGTCGTCCCGGACCACCTGGCGCGTCGAAATCAACCTCGCCCCCGACAAAGCCTATTTTACGACCCGCTCGTGGTGGACCAACGACACCCCGCTCGAAACCTCCTATTACCACTGGACCAACGCCGGATTCCGGGCGACCGGGAATCTGGAATTCGTTTTTCCGGGTACGCACTACATCGGCCATGAAGGACAGGCGGCCCCCTGGCCGGTGGATTCGGCCGGGCGGAAACTGTCGCTCTACGAGCAGAACAACTTCGGCTCCTACAAATCGTACCACGTCATGGGCAAACCCACCGACTTCTACGGCGCCTACTGGCACCGCGACGACCTGGGGTTCGGTCATTATTCGCCTTATTTCGGGAAAATGGGCAAAAAAGTCTGGGTCTGGGGCCTGTCGCGGCAGGGCATGATCTGGGAAAAACTGCTGTCCGATACCGACGGGCAGTACGTCGAACTTCAGTCCGGGCGGCTGTTCAACCAGGCGGCCCCGGAGAGCATGTACAGCCCGTTCAAACACGTCGGATTCGCGCCTTATACGACCGATTCCTGGACGGAATACTGGTTTCCCGTTCGCCGGACCCGCGGGCTGACGCAGGCTTCTCCGCGCGGGGCGCTGAACCTGCGCGTCGAGGGCGAGTGGCTTAAAATCGACTGGATGGCGCTCGAACCGCAATCCGACACGCTCCGGGTGCTGGACGGAGAAAAACCGCTCCTGAGCCGCAGACTCACGCTGAGACCGATGGAGGTGTTCCGTGATTCGGTCCGCCGGTCCGGCGATCCGGAGCCGCTGACGGTGAAACTCGGCAGCGAAATTGTAAAACCCGGCGGCTCTTTCGCCCTCGACCGGCCGCTTCAGACCCCGGCCGGTTTCGACTGGCAGTCGGAATACGGGCTGCTGCTGCGCGGAACCGACCTGATGCGCCAGCGGAACGATGCCGAAGCGGAAACGTATCTGAATCAGGCGATTCAGAAGAATCCGAGCCTGGTTCCGGCCCTGAGCCGTATGGCGGCCATCCGTTACCGGCAGGGGGCCTACGAAGAAGCCCGGACGCTGGCCGGTCGGGCGCTGGCTGTCGATACCTACGACCCCGAAGCCAACTTCTACCGGGCGCTCGCTTCGGAGAAGACCGGGCACGAAGCGGACGTGAAAGACGGCTTTTCGGCGGCCGCGCTGTCGCCGGTATTCCGGTCGGGGGCTCTGCTGCGACTGGCGTATCAGGCGGTCCGGCAGCGAGACTGGAGCCGGGCGCAGGAACCGGTTGGGCAATCGCTTCAGGCCAACCCGCAGAACGAAGCCGCCCGCAACCTGGCCGTCGTGCTGGCCCGCAAACAGGGCAAATCCGAGGTGGCAAAGGCGCTGATTCAGGAGCAGCTTACCCGCGACCCGCTGAACCACGCGGCCCGGTTTGAGAAGTATCTAAACTCCGGTAAAGAAGAAGATAAACAGGAGTTTGTCGGCCTTATCCGGCAGGAGTTACCCCAGGAAACGTACCTCGAACTGGCAATTCACTACGCCGGTCTGCACCTGACCGACGAGGCCCTGCGGGTACTGGCCCTGGCACCGGCGCATCCGATGGTGCAGATCTGGCAGGCTCACCTGCTGGACCGCACCGGCCAACGGGAAGCGGCCATGAAGGGCCTGGAAGCCGCCCTGAAAGCGTCTCCAGCCATGGTTTTTCCGTTCCGGCCCGAAACCGCCGGGGTGCTGGCCTGGGCGCAGCAGCGCCGGCCGGACTGGAAATGGCGGTATTATGAAGCCCTCCTCCGCCGGCAGCTGAACCAGCCGGAGCGGGCCAAAGCCCTCTTCGCCGAATGCGGTGACGAACCGGATTTCATGCCGTTCTATCTGGCTAAGGCCGAGCTGTTTGAAAGCGATTCGGCGGTAGTGCTTCCCGCGCTGGAGAAGGCGTATCGCATGGAGCCTTCCTCCTGGCGGACGGGCTTCCGGCTGGGGCGGTATTACGTCGACCGCAAGCAGCCGGCCAAGGCGCTGGCCCTGGCCGAAACCAACTCCCGCGCTCACCCCGACAACGCTGTGCTGGGGCTGGAATATGCCCGGATGCTCCGGCTGAACGGGCGGTATGCCGAGGCTCTGGCCCTGCTCGCCCGCCTGTCCATGCTCCCGGCCGAAGGGGCCACTGACGCCCACGGCCTGTTTCGGGAAACCAACCTCCTGTATGCCCTGGAGCAGATGAAGGCCCGGAAGTGGAAAGAGGCTGTGCGGTATTTACAGGCGGCCGAAACCTGGCCCGAGCGTCTGGGTTCCGGAGAGCCGTATTTCCCCGATAACCGCCTGACGCGCTTTCTGACGGCCTACGCATTCGACCAGTTGAAAAACCGGAAGGAAGCTGAGAAAAACTTTGCGTATCTTCAGACCTACCGGAATCCCGACGAACCCACCGACCCGCTGAATAACCGCCTTTCGGTGCTGGCGAAGTCGGCCGGGCGCGACTACCGGCGGATCGCGGAGCGACTGCTGCCCGACGCCAAAGGGAGGGCCGCCGAGGTACTGAAGGCGTTTCTGACGCTGACCACCCCCTAATCTTTTGGTTGGTGGAATTACAAACAATACGCGTCCAATGAACCAGATGATGTCCTGGAAATTCATAAAAAAACCGCTGCTGCTCAGCGGGTTCCTGGTGCTCCTGTCGGTGGCTTCCTGCCGGCGGTCGGATACGCTGTTTGAAAAGCTCGACGCGTCGGAAACCAATATTACCTTCAGTAACAAACTGGAGGAGTCGCCCGACTTCAACGTCCTGAAATACGGCTATTTCTACAACGGGGGCGGGGTGGCCGCCGGCGACTTCAACAACGACGGGCTGATCGATCTGTATTTTACCGGTAATATTTCGCCCAACCGGCTATATCTGAACAAAGGCGATTTCGAGTTTGAGGACATCACCGAAAAAGCGGGCGTGGCGGCCGCCGACGGCTGGAATACCGGCGTCAGCCTCGTCGACATCAACGCCGACGGCTGGCTCGATATCTACGTCTGCCGCTCGGCGGCCGCCGAAACCCGCCTGCGCCGAAACCGCCTGTTCATCAACAACAAAAACCTGACCTTCACGGAGAAAGCCGCCGAATACGGCCTCGACGACCCGGCCTATACGACCCAGGCGGCTTTTTTCGATTACGATAAAGACGGCGATCTGGACTGTTTTCTGTTGAACCACTCCGTGCAGCAGTACGCCGGTTTCAGCCGCGCCATCGCCGACTACCGCAGCCAGCAGAACCCGGAATACGCCAGCAAGCTGTACCGGAACGACAACGGCCGCTTTACGGACGTCAGCCCATCCGCCGGTTTCGTTTCCAACGTCCTGAGTTTCGGGCTGGGCGTGGCCGTCAGCGACTTCAACAACGACGGCTGGCCGGACCTCTACGTCTCCAACGACTATAACGAAAACGACTACCTTTACCTGAACCGCCACGACGGCACGTTCCGCGAAGCCGTCCGCGACGCCACCGGCCACGTGTCGCTCTACTCGATGGGCTCGGATGCCGCCGACATCAACAACGACGGCCGCATCGACCTCATCACGCTCGACATGCTCCCCGAAACCAACGAGCGCATCAAGCTGACCTCGGGCGACGACAACTACGACAAATACCGTATGCTGCTGAACTCCGGTTTTCACGACCAGACCATGCGCAACATGCTCCAGGTGAATACCGGTACGGCCCCGGACGGCACCCCGATGTTCAGCGAGATCGGGCAATTGGCGGGCGTCTCCAACACCGACTGGAGCTGGGCGGCCCTGTTCGCCGACGTGGACAACGACGGCTGGAAAGACCTGTTCGTCACCAACGGCTACGCCCGCGACTACACGAACATGGAGTTTCTGAAGTACACCATGGACGAGCAGATCAGCGCCCGGCAGACCGGAAAACAGCCCGACCCGATGGAGGTGATCGCCAAAATGCCGTCCATCGACGAGCCGAATTACCTGCTCCGGAATAAGGACGGCCTGACGTTCGAGAACAAGGCCGCCGACTGGGGGCTGGGCGAGAAATCGCAGTCGAACGGGGCGGTATATGCCGATCTCGACAACGACGGCGACCTCGATCTGGTGGTCAACAAGGTCAACGAGGAAGCGGGCGTATACCGGAACCATGCCGCCGAGCAGGAGAAAATCGGCTTTCTGACGGTGAAGCTGACCGCTCCGCAGCCGGCCCGGCTCATCGGCAGCCGGGTGTGGGTGTATGCCGGAGGGCGCATGCAGGTGCAGGAGTTCGTGCCGGTGCGCGGCTTTCAGTCGTCGATCTATGGGCCCCTGCACTTCGGACTGGGAGCCGCCGGACGGGCCGACTCGGTGCGCGTGGTCTGGGCCGACGGCCGCAGCCGGACGTTTCGGAACGTTGCCGCCCGCACCACGCTGGAAGCCCGTTACGAACAAGCCGCGCAACGCTTTGTCTGGCCCGAACCGGAGGCTCCCGTTCTTACGGTGGTGCCGCAGTCGGGCTGGGCGCACACGCCGGCCGATACCAATGATTTCAAACGACAGATTCTGCTGCCGTACCAATATTCCTACAGCGGTCCGAAACTGGCTTCGGGCGACGTCGACGGCGACGGGCGGACGGATGTATACGTCTGCGGGCCGAAGAACCAGCCCGGTACGCTCTGGCTTCAGCAGGCCGACGGTTTCCTCCGGAGGCAGGCGGTTCCGGCCTTCGAGGCCGACCGGGCGGGCCAGGACGAAGCCGCTACCTTCCTGGATGCCGACCGCGACGGCCATCTGGACCTCTATGTGGTCAGTGGCGGGTATCTGTTCAGCGAAAACGACCTGCTGCTTCAGGACCGGCTCTATCGGGGCGACGGAAAGGGGCATTTCGTGAAGATGGCCGGCGCGGTGCCGAAGGAGACGGCGGCCGGCTCGTGTGTGGTGCCGCTCGATGTGGACGGCGACGGCGATCAGGACCTGTTTGTCGGTACCCGGTTCGTTCCCGGTAAATATCCGCTTTCGGCGCCCAGCCGGCTGCTGAAGAACGACGGAAAAGGCCGGTTTACGGAAGCCGCGGAAGCCCTTTCGCTGACCGGCATGGTTTGCGACGCCCGCCCGGCCGACCTCGACCGCGACGGCCGGACCGACCTGGTGCTGGTGGGCGAGTGGATGCCGGTGACCGTTCTGATGAACCGGAACGGCCGCCTGACCGACCAGTCGGCGCAGTGGCTTCCGGCGGGCACCGACGGCTGGTGGAACTGCCTGACCGCGGCCGATTTCGACGGCGACGGGGATACGGATTTCGTGGCCGGGAACTACGGGCGGAACACCCAGATGCAGGCTTCCGAGAAGCAGCCTGTGACGCTGCAATACAAGGATTTCGACGGCAACGGCCAGATCGACCCCTTCCTGTCGTATTTCGTCAAAGGCAAAAGCTACCCATACGCAAGCCGGGATGAGGCTCTGAGTCAGGTCAATGCGCTCCGGGGCCGCTTCACCGATTATACCAAATACGCGAATGCCTCGATGAGCGAATTGTTTACTGAAGACGAACGGAAAGACGCCCGGCAGCTCGACGCCCGCTGGCTGAACACGACTTACTGGGAAAACAAAGACAACCGCTTCGTGCCGCATCCGCTGCCGCCGGAAGCCCAGTTTGCGCCCGTGTTCGCCCTGGAGCCGTTCGATTTCGACGGCGACGGCGACCTGGATCTGCTGGCGGGCGGAAATCTGTCGCATGCGCGCGTGCGGGTCGGCCGGTCCGACGCGTCCTATCTGCCGGTTTTCGAGAACGTAAAAGGAGCGTTCCGGTTCCGGGCCAATGCGGGAGTGCGGGGCGACGTACGCGGTCTGGCGCGGCTGAACGATTCGGAGGTGGCGGCCGGCGTCAACGGCGCTCCCCTGCTGGTATTGAAACGGGCGGCTCCGGGGCCTATGGCCGCTCGCCCAGCGTCAGCAGCACGAACGAGCAGCCGGCCACCAGCAGCGCCGACCAGAGGGTCAGGCTAACCCACAGCGTTTCGGCCGGTTGTCCGCTGGCCCAGAGCCAGACGACGGCCAGGGTAATTCCCAGAAAGAGAAAACCGGTAAGCATAGGAATCAGCACGGCATTCCGGTCGGCCGGACTGGTGCTTCTCAGGGAGTTGGATAGCAGATTGGCAAGGCGTTCCATGGATTTTCACGATCGGTGTGGATGTAAACAACCCTGCAAAACTACCGGAGCGACGGTCGCCGGCCGTGAAACGAAAACGCTTTCCGACAAAAACGGGCGGCTTCCCGCTCAAACCGCAGGAGAGAGCGATGATTGAGCGAACGGTCATGGGGGCTTCAGAAATTAAATCTTTCCAAAGATTCTCTTAGTGATCTGCCACCGGTCATTCTTTTTGGTACCGATAAAATCGGCTGCGGTGCCTGATCCGCGGAAGATAAGGACGATTTTAACTTCCCCGTTGGGAAGCCTCCGGAATATGGCTATTTCCCCATAAAATCTTCCAGGCGTTGGGTAGAATGTAGGGTTATGCAGTGTAGAGTCGTAGTCGACTATCTGGACCTGCGTGCCCTTATAGAAGAGTATGTAATCCGACTTTAGATACTCATTGCTCACCAGTTTCATCTTTTTGCCGGAATAAGCTAAGTGAAAAATCGAATCGAGCTGCGGGTCTTCCAAAGCGGTTTGCATAACTGCAATGGTATCGCTCCTTGAGAAAGCATCCTCATTGTGTCGTGACTTTTTCTGGCAGGAACAGAACCAGCAGAACAGGCTGGAAAGTAAAACCACATAAAGATAAAGCCTCTTCCAAAAAAGAATCATCAGCGCATTGTTTAGAAGTTTGTCGCTCCGGTAGAAAATTTATGCTTTAGGTACTATAAAAATGATAGTAGAAAATCTTCCAGCTTCTGACATCATCCTTACTTAATTTATAGACGCAAAGGAGACCGATCGCTTTGAAATAGACTACTCCTTCAACTTCACTTGCGGATTTAAATACCAGCTTGGTGACCCTCATGAAGAATTTCGGATCATACCACCGCCTTAATTCATCATTTGTGGAGTCAACTTCTACAAATAGAACTGGCTTATTATTTTTTATGAGTGGCAAATTGGAAGTAATTATTGAGTCTTTAACGATCTTAAGCTGCCTGCCTTTAAAAGCGAAACTTAATAAGGAGTCAAGAGGCCGGTGGTCAAGAATGGCCTGAAGGATAAATGTTGTATCCTGTTTGGTAAAAACGGCAATGGGATTTTTATCTGTCCGGCTGATTTTTCGTTCCTGCCGACAGGCAGAAAGAGACAAAAACATACAGAATGATAACGACAATGTCGTAAAGTGTCTATTCCAGTTTGACATGAGGGCAAATGTCCTTATTCATAATCTGCCAGGAGTCATCTCCTTTCCTTTCCAGAGTATATTGTGCTAATAAACCTATTTCTCTAAAAACAATGGTTACCCTGACCTGGTGGTTTGTCATGAGTTTAAACCAATCAAAACGAGCATAGAACTTCGGCTTATTCCAGATAATCAGGTCATCGTTTGTTGAGTCGACTGAGGTAAAAATGACAGGCTTGCCGTACTTTTCTAAGGGATATTCATTATTCACGAATTCAGTCTTTAAGACTCTTAAAGACTGATCTATGAATACCAACCTGAGAATCGAATCTAACTGAGGCTCATCAATCACCGTTTGAATGATTAGAGTCGTATCCGTTCGGGATAATCCAGTTTTCTGTGTTTGATCCGTTTGCTCACTTTGGTGGCAGTTGAAGAGTAGTTGTGTGATTGTTGTAAAGCTCAGTATGAAGTAGAGGGTATCTGTAACCCTTTTAACCGGAGCCTTAAAATCTATACACGTGGAAGTAGGTGACTTGCCAGTTATCATCGCTTATTTTTTTACTTTGGAATCGCACAACACACCAACGCTGTTAAACTGAAGACTTACCCGGACTTCATTATTGGGAAGGTTTTCATATCTCCCAATTTCAAGCTCGAATTTCGGTTTGTTCCAGATGGGCTGAGCTGCCGAAGAGGTATCGATAGCAGTATATTGAACCGGTTGCCTGTTCATATGCAGGACATAATCTGAATGAATAACGCCATTGCGAAGAATTTTTAATGATTGACCTTTGAAGGCGAACTTATCGTTCACCAATGAGTCTACGTGCCTGGAAGACAGCAACGTTTGAAGCACGGCTACCGTATCTGCCCGGGCCGTCAGCCCGGTAGATTTCTGCTTTCGACAGTTCCAAAAAGCAAGTGCTATTGTAAAAAGCAACAGGGTCAAACGGTTCATTACTTATCAGAAGGGTCTAAAGCAGCACATAGAATTGTCTGACGGATAAGGGAAGGTTTCGACTGGATTGTCTGCAACAATTGACCCTCGCCATACGGCTGGGGGTGAACTGATGGTTAAATTTTGCCAAAAGATCGGCTTTTAACCTTCCAGCGGCCATCGCTTTCAACCATTATAAAATCTACCGTCTGACTTATACTTCTGAATAGAAGATAGATAATGATTTCTTTGTTGGAAACCTTTTTAAAGAAGGTTACACTTCCATAAAATTTCGGAGGTGTAGGAAAAGAGGTAGGGTTATATAGTGTAGAGTCATAATCGACTATGAGAACTTGCCGCCCTTTGTAAATAATTTCATAATCTGGTTTAATTATTTTATTACTCACCAGTTTCATCGCCTTACCTGGGTAAGCCAAGCGGAATATTGAATCTAAAGCTGGATCATCAAGGGCTGTTTGTATGACCTGGATGGTATCTTCTTTTGAAAAAGATTCATTGGTTTTTTGTCCTTCTTGTCGACATGCAAATCCCAAGGGAAGGGAAATTCCGCTAAAGATTAAGCTTAGTGCTTTTAAGGTTAGCTTTTTCATTTCTCAGGATTAGCTTTTCAATTTTGCATAAAGTCATAATAGTACTGGCCAGCATTTCCTTTCCCAATAACCACTCTAAATGCTTGCTTTTCAAATTGTTCACCAAATTCTATTAAGTATTCATTAATGTTATTCGTATAAGTGCCATAATGCACAAACTCATGAAGTAGGACTACGGAAAGTAAGAAGGCTGTTGCCTGTTTTGTACTTTTTAGATTAGCCTGCTCAAGGCCACGCACAAAAGCAACTTCTATTTCTACTGCCGTTTCTGGCACACCTGGACACCGACAATGTCCATAAATTTTTGGGCCTCGACTACTCCTCAAGTCCATAATCTTTACAGTCGGCCCCTTCCCAAACTTGAGCAGTTCCCTGATCTTGGCCGGTGAGAAACCCGACCATTTCACCAGGGCATCCATCA
>NZ_QTJY01000010.1 GCF_003703975.1 Larkinella soli
GCGCGACTCGGCCGACCGCGAGTGGAGCTGAGGCACCGACTTTTTCCACCGGAAAGAAAGGAGGTCAGGCTCCTTTCTTTCCGGTGGAAATCCATTATTTAACTGCCGTACCGCTCCGTTCTTTCAGGATGACCATCAGCCGGTCCGCCATCTCTGTTTTCTGCCGAAAATCAATAAATTCTCTGAAAGCGGAAGCCGGAAAACTCCCCTGTTCCATCAGCAGTCTGCGGTAATAATAGAGCCGGTTTTCCTTCCATTCGACCGAAGCCGAATAAGAACCGAAGCGGGAGGTGATCTCTACGGGTTTAAACAGAGCTTCAGGAACCATGGTGGCAGGAAGCCGGCAGACGACGGTGTCGACGTGAAAAGAGCCGCCCGTCAGTTGGAAGTCGGCAGAGCGGCCCTCGCTCCCATCCGGGAGGACCTTAGGCTTAATCAGCAGGTTGGGCGTCAGTAACAGTCAACAGACGCCGAACCAGTTCGAACCAGACTCTCGAATGATAATTCTCGGGGCTGCTCATATAGGGCTCCTCCCGGAGAGCCGGCACATTTTTCATGGCCCACTGATATTTTATGCCGCCGGGGGTGCGCTGGGTTTTATCGACGGCCAACTGTTCGAATTCCTGAAAAAGAATCCGGTATTCAATGCCGGGCACCATATTGAAGTTGTATTTGCTCCATCGGACCGGAATTTCCTGCTGGAAGTGCCACTCCCGAAATTCATGGAAAAAATCGGACTCGATCAGGTATCTGAATTCAATGACGGACCCTTCCTTCACCGCGGGTAGGGTAAACCGCCTGACCCGCACCGGACAGGTGCGTCGTTCACCGAAGACGGCATCTTTGGTGAGCCGCATCGATTTTACCGAGCCTTCCACCTCACGGACCTCTTCTTTCCACTCGTGGTCGAGAAAGTAATCATAAAGAAAACCTACGAAAAAGTGGTAAATAAGGAGTCAGGAACAAGAAATGTACCAGAAAAGGGGAGAAATGCTTTTAATGGGGCCGGGAAAAGGCTTTCTCACCGGCTCTTACGGCTATGGGAAGGTGATTTTCCTTCGGAGGAATCGGGCAGGCATAGCCGTCGCTATAAGCACAGTAAGGATTATACGCCTTATTGAAATCGATCGTTATTTTTCCTTCTTTTTGATCGCTCATCCGAAGGTCGAGGTAACGGCCACCTCCATAAGTTTCCTTCCCGTTGGTCAGATCCTTGAAAGGAAGGAATAAGTAATCGCGGTACTGGGGCAGACGGGCCAGCTGAAGACTTCGATAAACGACCAGTTTCTGATCCCGACCATTCCATTTAAAAGACAGGACGGCATACTGGACATACGGTTTTTTCTGCCCGTCATAAGTCGGCAAATCGAAGGGTTCCGCTTCCGGTGTTCGCTGCAAAACGGCTTCAACACGAAAAGTGGAATCGGGGTCGAAAAAAGAAAGGAGAGGCAGGTCTTCCTGTTTTAAAGGACTCCGGGGGTCTTTTAAAAACTCGGCTTTATAGGTCTGCCGGTGTCGGTTAATCTGCTGCTGAAACAGGGATTGAGCAAAGCCGGAATGCTCTCCTGAAAGAGCGAAAAACACTCCGGCCATCACCATTACCTTACTCGTCGGAAGCATTGCTGCGGGGAGTCTGCTGGTGAGAAACCAGTTCGTATCCCGTCACTCCGTCTCCGTAATCGAACGATTTAATCGTAAAGGTATACTCTTCATCCATGTAGTTAAGGCCCATTTTCTGGAATACGCCTTTCAGGGGAATCGAGTAACCACGGCCGGTTTTCGCCAGTTCGAATGCTTCGGCATCTCCGGCCTCCGTAGGAATTAAATAAAGAGCCTTAACTCCTTTCCGACGGTTAACGGTTCCTACCCGAAAATGGGGTTTCGACGGGTCGATATCCAGCCCTTCCATCAGTTTTTGAGGAAATGCCAACCGACCGGTTTTTGTAACCGAAGTCGTGAATAAGGTTTCTTTCGGAGCGGCTTTAGGCACTTCGCCAGAGTTATCCTGCGGAGAGAAAAAGCGGATTTTGTTCGGTTTTACCTTCATTGGGTGCTTCCAAAAATTTTGTTTGCGTACAAATCTATTGATTAAAAACTACTTTCATTAAAATTTTTTATTTTTCTTCGTTAAGCGTCTAACCTGCCCATTTAACCACTAAATTCTCCTCTTTATTAAGAACGGTATTCCCGGGCAATGGTTTCATAGAATCGCAGGATATAATGCGTTTATCTTCATTCTATTGCTGATTCCTGTCGGGATGAGGATAAACGGCTGACGCCGGAATCGAACGTTTCAGAGATTAAGGCCGGAGTAAAACCGAAGTCTAAAATGGCCCCTTCCAATTAGTCTCTATGCATACTCTACTTATTTATTTTTTATTTAATCTCCCTGTCTACGACTTTATTCTATGGAAAATTGATAACAAGTATTCAAACATTCACATAAACCGATAAGCCAAATTTTATTTCAACAGATCGCTAATTATCAGCAGGTTCAAATCAGAATCTTATCAATTACCTAAGTTTATTTCACTAAATGACTCCTTGCCTTTTCATAAAAAAGCATGATCCGGAAAATAAATGCTTAAAAAGCCGGTAAAATTTTCCTGCCGTTCGGTTGGTTTATCAGGGTGATCAGCGCAAAATCTGTACCAGATTTCCGGAATAAATTAGCTGTCTTAACGAGTCCTTAACCGGATTATACGCCCTTTTCGCCTTTTCGGTTTCAGAAAAACTGCCTGTCTTACTCTTTTAAATTTCACCGGCCGGCGATAAACTTTCATTCGTTTTTCCGGTTTTAAATGACAGTACGCATTAAAACAGGTACTCAAAAAAGCTCAACGATCATGAAACGACTCACTTTATTTCTGCTCCTCCTGCTGGGCGCCTGGACCTTCCAGGCCTGTAACAGCAACAGTAGTGAGAAGGACAGTGCCGAACAGGCCGAAGAAGCGAACGACGACAAAGACGTCCGCGAGGACGATTCCGAATTTGCCGTAAAAGCCGCCAGTGGCGGGCTAATGGAGGTGGAGTTAGGCCGACTGGCGCAGCAGAAAGCCCAGAGCCAGCGCGTGAAGGACTTCGGCGCTATGATGGTCGAAGATCACACGAAAGCCAACAACGAACTGAAGACGCTGGCCACGGCTAAAAACATCTCGCTTCCGGCCACCATGGGCGAAGAACACCGCAAGCACGTCGACGATCTGAGCAAACTCTCCGGCGCCGAATTCGATCGGGAATATATCGATCTGATGGTCAAAGACCATGACGAAGACATCAAACACTTCAAGGAAGCGGCCGACGATGCGAAGGACACCGATATGAAGGCGTTTGCCGCCAAAACGCTGCCCGTCCTCCAGAAGCATCACGATGCGGTCAAAGCCATTCAGGACGGCATGAAAAACCAGTAAGCAAGTTGCACTTCATCGACGGGACGCAGGGTTACCTGCGTCCTTTTTTATTTCTTTGCTGTACCCCTGGAAAACTAAACCGACCCTGACCTATGCCGGCCACCGATTCTGATCTTGAACGCCTGAAAAAGGCGGTTTCCGGGTGGATTACGCTCCCGGAAGAGGAATGGAATGCTTTTGCGGTTTGCTGGCACCCGGTCGAATACCGTCGGAAAACCATCCTGACGGCGGCCGGCGAAGTGGAGCGGTATGTGTACTTTGTGCTGGAAGGGGTTCAGCGGGCCTATTTTCTGGGTGAGGGCCGGCGGGAGGCCACGCTGATCTTTTCCTATACCGGCTCGTTTTCCGGGATTGCCGACTCGTTCCAGTTGCAGCAGCCCTCGCGGTATTATCTTGAAACCCTGACCGCCAGCCGCCTGCTCCGGTTGTCGTATGCAGATTTCGACCGGCTCCTGGGCCGCTATCCCTCCCTCGAACGCTGGGGGCGGCTGGCCACCTCGACGGCCCTCTCGGGTCTGATGGAACGGTATATCGAACTGATGACCTACACGGCCGAGGAAAAATTCCGGGTGTTGCTGACCCGCAGCCCCCACGTCCTCCAGCTCATCCCGCACAAGTACCTCGCTTCCTACCTGGGCCTCGATCCGACGACCTTCAGCAAGCTGATGGCTTCGGTTAAATTATAACGGGGCATCGAAATCTTGGTCTGTGCCAAGATTTCGATGCCCCGATTGACGTAGGTTTGCATCCGTAAACAACACCGCCATGCGCCATTTTCAAACCAACGACCTGCTTGCCGAACTGAACCGCGACACCCGGGAGCTTATCCGGATCGCCCGGGAGGAACTCGCTCCGCTGTCGGATGCCGACCTGAATCGCCGGCCCTCCCCCGACGGCTGGAGCATTGCCCAGTGTCTGGAACACCTCAACAGCTACGGCGACTATTATCTGCCCCGGCTGGAAGAAGCACTCCGGAAAGGCGTGGAACGGCAGATTTCCTTTCATCCGGAGTTTCGCAGCGGCCGGCTGGGCCACTATTTCGCCGAATCCATGCGCCCAAACGCCGACGGCTCCATCGGTTTGAAGATGAAGGCGTTCAAAAACCACCGCCCGGCACCCGAACTCGATGCCCGGGCCGTGCTGGCTTCCTTTCTCAACCAGCAGCAGCAACTGCTGGACCTGCTCCGGCGCGCCGGACAGACGGACATGAGCCGGCTCCGCATCCCGATCTCCATCGCGCGCTGGGTTCGGATTTCGGCCGGCGATACGTTCCGGTTCCTGATCGCTCACGAGCAGCGCCATCTGGTACAGGCCCGCCGGGTGGTGGAGTATCTGAAAAGCTCCGTTCTGCCGGTGGCTTAAGGCACAATCGGCTGGGTGGAAAGAGCCTCGCCGGTTTCGGGGGCGGCCATGAATTCACCCCGTACGACCTGGGCGGTTCTATGTTCCCCGGAGTGATGCCAGCCCGGAGGCATGACGACATACAGCAGCTTGTTTTTCAGCCCGGGTGCCCGCCGGACGTCCTTCGCCAGCGCGTACAGCTCGCCGAAATAGACATCCCAGAAATTACCGGGTTTCATCTCGCGGGTGATGCCGTACACCATCGGCACGTCCTTGCGCTCGTGTTGCAGCGTCCCGAATACTTTGTCCCAGATATTGAGAAGGTTACAGAAGTTGGTATCCATGTACAGCGGGTTTTTGGCGTGGTGGACCCGGTGGTGTGAAGGCGTCAGGATGATCTTGTGCAGGAAGCCCATCCGCCCGTCTTTCAGGACGTTTTCGCCCACGTGGATAAAGGCGCCCCACGTACCGTCGATGAACATGATCAGGAACAGGAGCGCCGGGTTGACGCCCAGCAGAATGCAGATGGTCGTTCGGATGACGTCGGCATACGGTCCTTCCAGGAAAAAGTGGGCGTAGGTCACCGACAGGTTCATGTCTTCCGGAGCGTGGTGGGTAGAGTGCAGACACCAAAAGATCCGCACCTTATGGCCCAGGTAGTGATAAACGAAGTGCGCCAGTTCCCAGATCACGTACCCGTAAATCAACCAGTACCAGGTCAGGCCGGAGGTCAGCACCGCGTAGGGCTCGAACAGACCGATGCAGAAAGCCACGGCGGCAATGGAAATATACCGCCCGATCACGCGGTTGAAGACGATGATCAGAAAGGGAATCTTATAATTCTCAATCTTGAAGCGCTTGTAAAAACCGGCCCGGATCATCTCGATGATGAGCAGCAGCGGTATCAGCGGAGACATGGCGGACCGGATTCCGTCCCACGTCATCAACGAGCCGTAATCGCCGGTTTCGAACAGTTTAAGCCAGGGTCGGATTCCAAAAAACGAAATGACTTCCTGATAAAGAGTTTCGAGAACTTCCATAAACGTTGGTTTGGGTTAGGGAGTGAATAGAAACAAATAAGGCCCTTCCGGGAGCGTAACCAGTCGGAAAAATACAATTTATCCCCAGCAAATCAAAACGTTTTCATGTTTTGATAGCCTGCGGCCTCAGGACCGGCGCCCCTCCACGGCCAGCAGGTACAACTGCATGGACTCTCCGGTTTCGGCGATCCAGCGGTCGTAGGTTGCGATGGCGGCTTCGCGTTCGCTCTCCGCGATATAGCCGTCTTTCACCAGCTGCGGCCCCCGGATTTCGGCCACTTCGGACCAGATGCGGCTCGCGACCGCAAAGGCCGGTTCGCCTTTCCGGCTGGTTTCAAAATGCGGCTCGACGATGATCCCGGTCAGACCGTGACTCCGGAAAAGAGCTTCCAGATGGTCGGCGACGGCATTGTCGAAACCGGCGTCCTGCCGCCATTGCAGAAAAGCCGCGTAAAACCGCTTCATGGCTTCGGGCGGCTCCGGCTGCCATTCCACTTTTTCGTGATTATAATCCAGCACGGCCAGCACCCCGCCCGGTTTCAGCAGGGCTTTCATACGAATCAGCGCTTCCTCCGGTTTCGCCAGCCACTGCAGCACCCGGGCGCAGGTGACCAGGTCGAAGCGCTCGTCGGTTTCGAAGCTGAACAGGTCGGCCTGCTGGAACGCCAGTTGCGGCAGATCGCCGTGCTGTTGCTGCGCCTGTTCGATCAGCTTTTCACTGGGGTCGATGCCCAGCACCCGGCCTTCCGGCCCGACGCGTTCGGCGATGCCGCGGGTGATGGCTCCCGAGCCGCAGCCCACATCCAGCACCGACAGCCCCGGTTTCAGATATTTCAGGAGGTTACGATTGCCGTTCTCGACGGTCCGGCGGTCCAGAATCGGATTGACGACGGCAGGCATGGCGGCCCGGTGGGCTGCGGTTTGTTCGGACATGGGAAGGGAGGTTTCGGGCAAGTTAGAAATTTTGAATCGAAACGGGAACGGACCGGCTGAAACCGGCAGGCGGTCTGTGTTGTTATTGCGGCACGAAGCCTGTCAACTATTCTTATGAGCCACGCAGCCAATTCTCCAAAAAACGAATCCTTTCAGGACATCATCCGGGGTGATAAACCGGTGCTGGTCGATTTTTACGCCGACTGGTGCGGCCCCTGCAAAGTGATGGCGCCGACGCTGAAACAACTGGCCGAACGGACCGGCGACAAACTCCGCATCATCAAAGTAGACGTCGATAAGAGCCGCTCAGCCGCCCAGAACTATCAGATTCAGAGTATTCCGACCCTGATCCTGTTTCATAAAGGCCGCATCGTCTGGCGGCAGTCGGGCGTGGTTCCGCTTCAGAAGCTCGAAGCTATGCTCCGTCAGGTAACAGGCTGACCATCCGGTATTTACTGATCTGAAGCCGTAAAGATGACGGCGGCATCCTTGTCCAGATCCTGAGGGCCGATCCAGACACCCCCTTTGAAATCGGGCAGGTTGCGGCTTTTGCCGGTCCAGATGTCCACCACCCGCACCCGGTAGACCTTTTTCGGCGTCGACAGAGTCGGCACCCCCGACTGTACGTAGAGCAGATACTGACGGCGGTCGGGGTCGGTCAGGCAGAGGGTGCCGTGGTGGGTGAGGGTGTTGTTGGGCTGCATTCTCCACCACTCCAGCGACGTAAAGACGTCGTGCAGGATGCCGTAATACGTCAGCATAATCATCGTCGAGTCGCCCCGCCCGTTGATCCAGCCCCCGCCGGTATCGGGGCCGCTGCCGGTGCCCCGGTCGGCCCGCTCGCCGGTAGTCTGATAACCGCCCGCCATGCAGATCTCCCAGGCCAGGCGGGTGCGGTTTCTGGCATCGCGCCCCGGGGCCACGCGCTTGCCCAGCGGCCCGCAGCCCCATTCCGGATAATGGTCTTCGTAGCCGTATTCCTCGTTGATCTGCGGCTTTACGACGCCCGTCTGCGCCTGCTTTTCCCGGTTCTGAAGCATGGCGTAATACCCTCCGCACTCATCCCAGTTCTGGAACATGACGTAATCGACCCATTCGGAAGCCCGGAACGGAAAATCGCTGTGGCCGTGGATGGAAATCAGGTGTTTATAAGGGTCGATCTGCTTCAGGAATTTGCCCATCCGGTCGGCCCAGGCTTCGTTCCGGAAGAGGTGGTATTCATTCGTGACGTCCCACATGACGTTATCGTAGGCGGCAAACCGGTTGACGGCATAGCGGTAATACCGCTGTTCGTCCGGTCCGCCCATGTTCGTTTTTTTGAACGGGTCGGTGCCGTGATCGAGGCCGTCGACATAAAAGATCAGGGAGATCTGAATGCCGCGGCTGCGGGCGTGGGCCAGCATCCGGTCAATGCGCTGCCAGTGTTCGACGTTGAAGCGGGTCACGTCGAAGCCGGGCGTATCGAGGCTGGCCGGGTCCCTCGCGACCCAGGGATTGAGTTTGAACGTAAACCCGGCGCTTTCCTTCACCATCGGCTCCGACCAGCGGGCGCCGTCGGGCTGCCGGCCGTTCATCGCCACCCGCATCCGGTTGATTTTCAGCCTCGCCAGCCGGTCGATGGCCTGGCGGATGGTGGCCTCGTCCTTCCAGCCCATGAGCCAGTAGGCGGTGGTGCTGTTCCAGAAATAATGCTTTTTCGTGCCTTCGTAAATGAAGTGGTTCGGGAACTCCGGATCGACCCGCAGTAGCCCGTTGCGGTCCTGTGCCACCGCCCGGAACGAACCCGCATACCGCAGCGGTTTGCCGCCCTGCCGGCCCGTTATCAAAAACAGGTAGGTGCCCGGCCGGCGGGGCATGAACCGGATGCGGAACAGGGAGCCGTCCTGCGCATCGCAGAAGCCTTCTACCCGCACGGTATCGCCCTCGGCCTGCGCAAAGGCGCCGGTCAGGGTCACGTCCGTAAACGGGTTGCCGGTTTTCATCGGCGGTAGTTTCAGGGTGATTTCGGCGATGTCATAGACCGCCACTTCGGGACGGCTGAGCGAAAAGACACCGCCGGGGTTGCGCTGGGCGAACAGAGGACCCGCAGCCAACAGCAGCAGCGTCAGGATCGGTTTCATGGATAGAGAGATGG
This sequence comes from Larkinella soli, assembly GCF_003703975.1. GTDB lineage: Bacteria > Bacteroidota > Bacteroidia > Cytophagales > Spirosomataceae > Larkinella > Larkinella soli. The sequence goes on from NZ_QTJY01000010.1 coordinate 8,859, forward strand.
GGAAAGGAATTGCCGGCGGCAAGATAAGGGAAATGTCGATGGGAAGAACGGTTCCGGCCGGATACAAAAAAGCACCCGGTCAGGGTATGACCGGGTGCGGGGTATTTTATCGGGATGCGCAGCGCTTACGAACCGCACGCTTCGCAGTCTTCCGGATTGTCGAGCGAGCACACCATGGCGGCATAGGCCGTTTCGGCGTCGCTGACCAACTGCGGATGGGCGGCTGCCCCTTCCTGCGCGTATTTCTCGTAATTCAGCGGTTTTTCGGTGGTTTCGACCAGTACCGGCTCCAGCTGCACTTCGGCCTGTCTCTCGACCGTAAACTTGACGGCGTCGGCTGCGGCTTTCGTGCGGAGGTAATACATACCGGTTTTCAGACCGCGCTTCCAGGCGTGGAAGTGCATCGAGGTCAGCTTGCCGAAGTTCGGATCCTGAATGTGAATGTTCAGCGACTGCGACTGGCAGATGTAGGCACCGCGGTCGGCGGCCATGTCGATCACGACTTTCTGCTTGATTTCCCAGACCGTCTTGTAGAGGTCCTTGATGTTCTGCGGCAGATTCGGAATATCCTGCACCGAGCCGTTGGCCGCGATGAGCATGTTCTTGGTCCGGTCGTTCCACATGTTAAGTTTGACGAGGTCCTTGAGCAGGTATTTGTTCACGACCACGAACTCACCCGACAGCACGCGACGCAGGTAGATGTTGGACGTAAACGGCTCGAAACACTCGTTGTTGCCCAGAATCTGGCTCGTCGACGCGGTCGGCATAGGGGCCAGCAGCAGCGAGTTGCGAACGCCGTGCTGAACGACGTCCTTCCGCAGCGACTCCCAGTCCCAGCGGTTGGATTCGGGCTTGACGCCCCACATGTCGAACTGGAAGATGCCCTGCGAGATGGGTGAGCCTTTCCAGGTCTGGTAGGGGCCGTAGAGCTTCGCCTGTTCCATCGAGGCCGTCATGGCACCGAAGTAGATGGTTTCGAAGATATCCTTGTTGAGCTGTTTTGCCTCTTCGGATTCGAACGGCATCCGCAGCATGATGAAGGCATCGGCCAGCCCCTGCACCCCGATCCCGATCGGGCGGTGGCGCATGTTGGACCGGCGGGCTTCCTCCACCGGATAATAGTTGATATCGATGATCTTGTTGAGGTTACGGGTCACGACCTTCGTAATCTCGTACAGTTTCTGGTGGTCGAAACGCAGGATGCCGTCCTGGCCTTTGACGATGAACTTCGGCAGGGCAATCGATGCCAGGTTACAGACGGCTACTTCGTCGGCCGAGGTGTACTCGATGATCTCCGTACAGAGGTTCGACGACTTGATGGTGCCGAGGTTTTTCTGGTTCGACTTGCGGTTGGCCGCATCCTTGTAGAGCATATACGGGGTGCCGGTTTCGGTCTGCGATTCCAGAATTTCGTACCAGAGGTCCTGCGCCTTCACCTGCCGGCGGTAGCGGCCGTCGCGCTCGTATTCTTCATACAGCTTCTCGAAATCCTCGCCGTAGGTATCGGCCAGACCGGGGCACTCGTGGGGGCAGAACAGCGACCAGACGTCGTTGTCTTCAACCCGCTTCATGAACAGGTCCGGCACCCAGAGGGCATAGAACAGGTCGCGGGCGCGGAGTTCTTCCTTCCCGTGGTTCTTCTTCAGCTGCAGGAACTCGAAAACGTCGGCATGCCAGGGTTCCAGATACACGGCGAAGGAGCCTTTGCGCTTTCCACCGCCCTGATCGACGTAGCGGGCCGTGTCGTTGAATACGCGCAGCATGGGAATGATCCCGTTCGAGGTGCCGTTGGTACCTTTGATGTAGGTGCCCGTGGCGCGGATGTTGTGAATGCTCAGACCGATGCCGCCGGCCGACTGCGAAATCTTGGCGGTCTGCTTCAGCGTGTCGTAGATGCCCTCGATGGAGTCGTCCTTCATCGTCAGCAGGAAGCAGCTCGACATCTGCGGCTTGGGCGTGCCGGCGTTGAAGAGCGTCGGGGTGGCGTGGGTGAACCACTTCTCCGACAGCAGGTTATACGTCTCGATGGCCGCGTCGATGTCGCCCATGTGAATCCCGACGGCCACGCGCATCAGCATATGCTGCGGGCGCTCGGCGATTTTGCCGTCGATCTTCAACAGATACGACTTTTCGAGCGTTTTATAACCGAAATAATCATACCCGTAATCCCGGTCGTAGATGATCGTGGAATCGAGCAGGTTGGCGTTTTTACGAACCACATCGTATACTTCCTTCGAGATGAGGGCCGCATTTTCACCCGTTTTGGGGTCGATGTAGTTGTATAACCGCTTGATGGTACCGGAGAATGACTTGTTAGTTTCCTTGTGCAGGTTCGAGATGGCGATCCGGGCGGCCAGGATGGCGTAATCCGGGTGTTTGGTCGTCATCGAAGCTGCGGTTTCGGCGGCCAGGTTATCCAGTTCGGTGGTTTTCACCCCGTCGTAGATTCCGTTTACCACTTTCATCGACACTTCGATAGGCTGCACGTAGGCGGGGTCCAACCCGTAACATAATTTCTCGATCCGGGCGGTGATTTTGTCTAACTTGACCGATTCCCTGCGGCCATCACGCTTGATTACGTACATAGTATGATTGAGGGATGTTTAGTATAGAAAGTTGATATATAATGTCGTTTTTTAATCATTCCTTAAAGGTACTATGCAGGAATACAACAAAGCAAAGCCGAACGTTCGTCCATACCCTGTCAACTTGGAATTATCAAAACTCATGGCTGTGTTAAGGAACTGTTAAGACCTTATCCAGAAATACTTATCAAAACCCTACCGGCAAAAAGGTCTAAGAAAGTTGATAGGAAGAATTTAGCCTGCGGTTCAACGCCACCTCTAAAACTCTGATTGTTACCGGTTTGTTACTCAAAATACGGAAAAATGGACAAAAAATCAACCCCGAATTCCGAAGTTTTTTCAGGGGCCTAATTCTTTTCGGGGATCCCGGACAAAAGCTATCGAATTGATTGGAAAGCATTTGTAAACTCCTTACCTTTGCAGTCCTTAAATCTCCTGGAAACAGATTTATTGCTATAGAATTATGAAAAAAGGTATTCATCCGGAGTATAGAGACGTCGTTTTCTGGGACTTAACCAGCGATCACAAGTTTCTCACGCGCTCCACGGTACAAACGAAGGAAACCATCGACTTTGAAGGCAAGTCCTATCCGGTGGTGAAAGTGGAAGTTAGTTCAGAATCACACCCGTTCTACACCGGTAAGAACGTACTGGTCGATACCACGGGTCGTGTGGACAAATTCCTCAAACGCTACGGAAAGAAATAACTTCCCGACGCTTCGTCAAAAAAGCCTGCTTCCGGAACGGAAGCAGGCTTTTTCTTGTCCGGCCCTTCAGATACCGAACCACCAAAAAAACGCCCGCCGGGTTTTGGGTCCCGGCGGGCGTCGCTGTCTGTCATCAACTCGTTTAGAAGCCGGGGTTCTGCGTCAGGTTCCGGTTGTTGTCGATCTCCCGTTTCGGGATCGGCAGCAGCAGGTGTTTCTCCTGGAACGTCTTGCCGTAGATGGTGGTGTGCCCGACGAAGTCATCCCAGCGTTTGGTGATGTCGTTGCGCACCTTCCGGGTCCGGATCATGTCGAACCACATCTTGTCTTCAAACGCCAGCTCGAAATACCGTTCCGCCCAGACGGCCTGCTCGAAGGCCTCCATCGTCGTGGCCGTCACGGGGGGCAGCAGCGCCCGCGCCCGGATGTCGTTCAGCGCCTTAACGGCCTGCGCGTTCGGCTTGCCCTCGGCCCGGTTCGAGGCCTCGGCATACATCAGCATGACGTCCGCCAGACGGTAGATCGTAAAGTTGAGGTTGGCCTTGGCGTCGTTGTCGACGGCCTGCTTGTCGAAATACTTATAGATATAGTAGCCGCCCAGTTCCAGCTTCTCCCGGCGCGGGTCGCCCAGCGGGTAATCCGACGGGTGGCCTTTGTAGAAGGTATAATAGAACTGCTTTTCCTGCGTGCGTTTGTCGCCTTTCTCATAGCTCTCGACAAACTCCTTGCGCGGAGTCAGCCCGCCGTACTCATCCGAATAGGCTCCAATGCCACGGAGGGTCGGCAGGGTCACCGGCGTCATCCCGTTGTTGCGGATGTCCTTCTCGTGCTGCACCTGCAGGATGAACTCCTTCTGGTTGCGGTTGGCCGGGTTGATCATGTCCGTGTATTCCGTAAACAGCGAATAAACCCCGCTGTCGAGCAGCTCCTTCGAGCGCTTGGCCGACTCGGCATAGGCCTGGTTGCCGCCCCGCACCGGAAAACCGGCGTACGTCAGGTATACGTCGGCCAGGATGGACTTGATGGCACCCATCGAGATCCGTCCGGCGACGTCGCGCCAGGGCAGGGTCGACTTCTCGGCTTCGAGCAGGTCCGGAATGATGATCTCGTCGTAAATCTCCTTCACCGGAGAGCGGGGCGTCTGCACATCGCCGAGTTCGGTGATGAGTCCCGTGATTTTAGGCACGTCGCCGAACATCCGCACCAGCTGGAAGTAATACAGCGCCCGCATGGTTTTGGCCTCCGCAATCATGTTGGTTTTGGTGGCCGCCGGCAGGGTCGTGATCTCTCCGACCTTCTGAATGGCCAGGTTGGCCCGGGCAATGCCGGAATACATCCCCGACCACCAGTTGTCGATGTAGAAGGCGCGCGCGTCGTATTCGAGGTTGTAGAATTTGAACGCTTCGGTCTGGGAGTTACCGTCGGCTTTTCCGGTCAGAAACTCCAGCAGCGACGCGTTGTTGCCGCCCCAGCCGCCACCGCCGTTGTTCCAGGTGGTGATGTTGGAATAGGCACCGTCCACGAAGGCCCGGGCAATCTCCGGGCTGGAAACCGGAGAGGAGGTCGTCAGCGAACCGGTGGGGTTCTCCTTCAGAAAGTCCTCGCAGGAAGTCAGCGTAAAACCGGCCGCTGCGACAAGACAGATGATATGTTTTTTCATTGGAATCAGGTCGATTTTAGAACTGGACATTCAGACCCAGGCTGAACGTACGCGGTCTGGGATATTGGAAAAATTCGATGTTCTGAATCAGCTGACCGGCAAAACCCGTGATCGCTTCCGGATCGTAGCCGGAATACTTGTCGGACAGAAAGAAGTTCTGCGCACTGGCGTAAACGCGCAGTCGGGAGAAGTTCAGCTTGCCGATCTGGTTGGGCAGCGAATAGCCCAGCACGATGTTCTGCCCGCGGATGAACGAACCGTCTTCCACCCACCAGTCATCCATCGCCGTGTCGTAACCGGCGTTGTAGTGACGGATCTCGGCGATGTAGGTGTTCTGGTTCTCCGGGGTCCAGGCGTTCAGGACGCTCCGGGCGCTGCTGGCGATGGCCTGACGGTCTTCGACGGAGTGCTTCGTGGCGTTGACGGTATTGACGCCCATCACGAACCGGATGTCGAACGACAGGTCGAACTTGCCGATCTGGAAGGTGTTGGCGATGTTCATGTTCCACTTCGGATACGCCCGGCCGATGATGGTCTCGTCCGAACCGTCGATCTTGCCGTCGTTGTTCAGATCAGCCCATTTGATGTCGCCCGGCAGCCGGTTGTACTTGGCGGCCAGGTCGGCTTCGGAGGTGCTGAAGGTACCCAGCCGTTTCCGGCCCCAGAACGTACCGATCGGCTGACCGACCCGCAGGATGTTGGTCTGGCCGAGGAACCACGGACCCGGGAAGATGTCGTCATTGTTGACGCCCAGCTTCAGAATCTTGTTCCGGTTGGTCGAGAAGGCCACATTGGTCGTCCAGCTGAACCGGTTGCCCGATATGTTGCGGGAATTGATGCCGACCTCAAGCCCTTTGTTTTCGACGGAACCGATGTTCTGCGTCACCCCGCCCAAACCCGTCGACCAGGGGATGGGCGCGTCCAGCAGCAGGTCTTTGGTCACCTTATGGTAATAGTCGATGGTCAGGTCGATGCGGTTGTTGAGCAGCCCGATGTCGGCCCCTATGTCCAGCTGGTTGGTAAATTCCCAGCGCAGGTCAGGGTTACCGAACGAGCTTCGCCAGATCCCCGTTTGACGCTGTCCGCCCAGCAGCACGTCGCCGGTTCCGAGGAACTGCTGCGAACGATACTGACCGATCTCCTGGTTACCGGTTTTCCCGTAGCTGGCGCGCAGTTTCAGGTTCGACAGCCAGGTGGCCGACTTCAGGAACTCCTCCTGGCTCACGTTCCAGGCGATGGCGGCCGACGGGAAGAACGCATACTTATTGTTCTCACCGAACTTCGACGCCCCGTCGTAGCGGCCCGTAAACGTCACCAGATACTTGTCCCTGAAGTTGTAGTTCAGACGGGCGAAGTACGAGTTCAGCGTCCATTGCTGGTCCGACGAGCTGGGTTTCTGCAGAGTCGTACCGACGCCGAGGTTGTGATACCCCCAGAAGTCGTCGATAAAGTTCTGGGAAGCCGCAAAAAAGTTCTCCCAGGCCCGCTTCTGCCACGACAGACCCGCCAGTGCCGAGATCGTATGGTCGGTGTTGATGGTCTTGTTGTAGTTCAGGTAGTTTTCAAACTGCCAGTAGTACTCCTGATTGCTGTAGATATCGGCCGTCCCTTTCTGATCGGCCGAGAGGGCATTCAGATCACGGCCTGAATAAAAGTTGTTCTTCTCGAATTTCAGTTCATACCCGAAGTTCGAGCGCAGGGTCAGGTCCGGGCTGAAGGTGATCAGCGAATAAATCTGGCCGAGCATCTGCGACTTGGGGTTGATCCGCTGGCGCTGTTCGGCAATCCGGACCGGGTTTTCACCCCCTTCCATACCGGGCCAGTCCTTGTTGCGGCCCCAGCTTCCGTCCGGATACCGGATCGGCAGAATCGGCAGCCCTTCCATGACCATCCGCGGCACGTTCAGGCCGCCGGAAGCATCGTCCACCTCCCGCTGGTTGGTGCGGTTCAGGAAGATGCTGCCGCCCAGTTTGAGCCATTTCCGAACGTCGTTGTCCAGCGTAAATTTCGCCGAATACCGCTTGAACCAGGAATTCAGCATCAGACCGCCCTGGTCGGTATAACCGAGGGAGAGGCTGTAGGAGGTCTTTTCAGAACCGCCCCGCACGCCCAGTTCGTGGTTCTGCGCCCAGGCCGGCTTGTACACTTCGCGTTCCCAGTCGGTGTTGTACAGCGGCTTGCCGTTGGCATCGAACAGGTTCGGGAAGTTCTTCGGATCGTTGCGGACGTATTTTCCGTCGGCAAAACCCTGCGGATCGTACTTCTGCGCGTTGTCGAACGCCTTGTTGTATACGTTCATGAACTCCTCCGAACTCAGGGTTCCGAGCCGGCGGGCCGGCGTGATGTAGGAACCCCAGGTATCGTAGGAAACCTGCGTCTGGCCGGATTTGCCCCGTTTGGTCGTGATGATGATGACCCCGTTGGCGCCCCGCGCTCCATAGATGGCGGTAGCGGAAGCATCTTTCAGTACTTCCAGGGACTCGATGTCGTTCGGATTGATCAGGTTGGCGTTGGTCACCCCGATGATTCCGTCGACGACGTACAGCGGCTCCAGGCTGGAGTTGATCGAGCCGACGCCCCGAATCCGGACGCGCGGCTGGTAACCCGGTGCCGACGACATGATGGCCACGTCGACGCCCGGAATCCGGCCCTGCAGCGCCTGTCCGATGTTCGTGGCCTGGCGGTCGAGCAGCTTTTCGCCCTTGATCGCGCCGACCGAACCGGTCAGGTCACTCTTCCGGACCGTACCGTAACCGATCACGACGACTTCGTCCAGGCTGCGGTTGTCCGTCTCCATGGTCACTTCGATCGTGCTGCGGTTGCCGACGGCCACTTCCTGCTTCAGAAAACCGATCGAGCTGAATACCAGGGTGGCATTGCCGTCGGTCACGTCCAGCTGGAACGCCCCGCTGGCGTCGGTATTGGAGCCGCGGCTGGTTCCTTTTTCCACCACGTTGACGCCCGGAATACCGGTTCCGCTGGCTTCTTTTACCACGCCCCGGACCCGGAACACCACGGCTTTGGCCTCTTTCACCTCCGCCGGAGCCTCGCCCGATACGGTGGCCTCCGGAGCGCCCGCAGCCGAAGTTTCGGTTCCGGAAAGGACGATCTGATTGTCGATCAGCTCATAAGTGATTCCCAGCGGTTTCAGCAGCTTTTCGAGAACATCGGCCAGACGGCCGCCGTTCGTGTGGAAGCTGACGCGCTGGTCCTGAATGATGCGGCTGCTGTAGACGAATTTGATATTGGTTTTGCGTTCGAGCTGCAGCAGCGCTTCCCGCAACGTCACGTTCTCAACCTTCAGAGCGACTTTCCGGCTGAGTTCATCTTGTCTGATCGGTTTTTCTGCAAACGAGGCAGATGCCAATACGGTCACCAGAAGCAGTTGGCTCACGGTTTGCCGAAAGGCCCTGGCGATACCACCGGGTGGGGGGTAAAGTTGATTGCTCATAGCATTTGGTAGTGAAAACAGGGTTTGTAAAACAGGTTCTGAAAAAGATGGTTAAGGGCAGCCCGGCCCGTTCAGTTCGATGAGTGAACCATCGAGCGAATAGGTCGAACCGGTCGTTTTGCAAAGCAGATTGAGAATGACCGGCAACCGCATATTAGTAAAGTCGGCCCGAAGCCGGCAATTGCGGAGCGCCGGATTGGCGAATTGAATCTGAACGCCGAACGTTTCCTCCAGCGCCCCGGCCACCTGGCCCAGCGACGCCCACTCGAAGGCGATGGTAGCCGGCTCCCAGACCTGGGGCCGGGCCCTGCGGGGCAGCACGGTTTTGGCGAGCGATTCGGCTTTCTGATTGAAAACGGCCTGCTGGCGGGCCGTCAGCAGCACCTTCTTCCGGTCTGAAACGCTGACGGCGACTTTCCCCGTGACGACCGACACTTCGAACCGCGGACTCTGGCGGTAGGCCCGGACGTTGAAGGTCGTGCCGAGCACTTCGGTTTTCAGCTTGCCGGAGCGAATGACGAACGGCCGGGACGCATCGCGACGGACCTCGAAGAAGGCCTCCCCTTCCAGATCGACCGCCCGGAGCCGCGCAGCGAATCGGCGGGGATACCGCAGCCGGGTCGAAGGACTCAGCCAGACGACGCTGCCGTCGGTCAGTTCATACCGGACGATGGCTTTGCCGTCATTCCGAAGCACGATCCATTCCGAAGCTTTGGCTCTGGCCACGGCCGGCGCTTTCCCGTTCCGGTTGGCCTGCCAGAAACCGACGGCCAGCACGAGCAGGGCCGCTACGCCACCGACGTATACCATCCAGCCCCCTCTCCGCCACCACGGCCGGGGCGAAACCGGTCCCATCGGGCGTTGTTCGATCGACTCGATCCGCTGCCGGATCTGGTGAAGCAACTGCCGGGAGTAGGCCGGATTCCGGGTTTCCGGGTGCGTCTGGCTGAGGTCCGGCCGGTTCTCGAAAGAATCGTACCATGCCTCCACCTGCCGGGCTTCGTCGGGGGTACAACGACCGGAAAGGTATTTCTCCAGCAAGTCGGGTGAAGGGTAGCGTTCGCCCATTCCGTTCAGGTTAATAGATTTTATCGGCAGAATCCAATCTGTTCACCTATAAGACGGACAAGGGAAGCAAAAACCTTAGTCGATTTTGAAAAAAAATTAAAATATTATGGAGGGCCGCTGAAGATTAGACATTTACCTGGAAAAGCGTCAGACAAAAAACATCAGGACGACCGAAACCGCCGAAAAGTCCTTCAGCAGATGGCGCAGCGTATGGTGAGCCTTGAGCAGATGGCTCTCCACGGTCTTGGGAGAAATCCGGAGGTATTCGGCAATTTCGGCCACCGTACTCCCCTGCTGGTGCAGCAGGTAGACCTGCCGGCATTTTTCGGGCAACTGGCCCACGGTGTTCTGGTAAGCCTGCTGAAGGTCGGCGTAGAGAATCTGCTGCTCGGTGGCGTTGATGACCGCGCGGTCGGGCTGGGCAAGCCACTCGGCCGCCAGACCGTCCTGCCGGGCCTGGGCGCGGAACCAGTCGATGACGGCGTTGCGGAGCAGGGTATGCAGATAACTTTCGGGGCTTTTCAGCTCCGGCAACTGACGGCGTTTCAGCCAGAGATTAACGAACAGTTCCTGAACGATTTCTTCCGTAACGGAACGGTCCTGCAGCCGCTTGAAAGCCGCGTTGGAGAGCCTTGTAAAATAGCGGTGGTAGATTTCTTCAAATGCGCGCGAATCATCCAGCTGCATTTGCCGAAACAATACCGCTTCGTCTTCAGTGTGGTAGATTCCTTTCATCGTTGAGTGAGTAAGCCGACGCCCTGAAGCATCGTAACAGTTCCCGAATTTACCGGTTCATTCTCAAAAAGCCTACAGTTTTAATAAGATAAATCCAACCCGTTTTTGCGACGTTTCCGGAAACGAACCCCTCCTGCCGAAAATTCCCTGTCCGACAAAACGGGATCGCAAAAGCCTCAGGGCCGGGCCGAAATCGACTGGATGCGGGCATACTTTCCGGGCCCGCCCTTCTCCGCCACCGCCGGCTCGAAGCCCAGCTGCGACAGCGTTCCCTGCCAGCCGGGCGCTTTGGTCAGGTCGATTTCGTAGGTCCGGTAAACGCCGTCGCCGACAATCGGAAAATCGAGGTAATTAGTCGACAGGTATTCCGGATCGCCCGGTTTTTTCCAGCGGATGCGGGCCTGTCCGGCATCGGTTTTAAAAGCGCCTTTCACATACAGCTTAGGCACATCGGCCGCCTGCCAGTATCCCACCGGTCCGATCAGCAGAAAGTTGCCTTTATCGAGCGGAATGTCCAGCTCGTTTTTGATCGGAAAACCACGGTCGGCCCCCTGGTAATACCACCACGACTGCCGGTCGGACACGAAGCGATAATCCGGGATCGGATCGGGCCGGGCCTGTTTGTAAACGAACTGCCGGATCTGATCGACCGTACCCAGAATCAGAGCGTATTCATATTCGTACCGAATGTTGTGGTCCAGGACTTCGTAGGCCGTGGAGGTGACGTAGCAGGACGTAAAATCGTACTGGTTGCCGGTATAGGCGGTCCCGAAGGCCCCGGCCTGAAAATAGTAGTTGTTCTTTTTCCAAAGACCCAGCCCGAAACCGGCATTGTCCACCAGCGCAACCCAGTTCTCCGTCGCAGCCAGTCCGATGCCGCCGTAGATCTGGTTGACCGAGCGGCTTTCGGTTTTCAGGACGGCATCGCTGGTGAACGGTTTGTTGCCGGTATAGGTAATGATCTGATGGTAAGGGGCGTTCAGGAACACGGCGGGCAATTCCTGCGGGCGGGCCGAATACTGGGTCGTATCGGTGCGGTTGTTGATGAGCCGGTGTTTCACCCGGATGGCATTCCCTTCCACCCGAATCCAGGTTTCGATGGTGCATTCGGCCGGTTCGTTGTCGTAGGGCCACAGCATGGGCTTTGTTTTGACGTAGATCTCCTGGCCGTTGTTTGACCAGTCGAGCACCTGGGAACGGTTGCCGAAGCTGTCGCCGGCCAGGATGGGGTTCCAGCCGGTATCTTTCCAGAGCGGGTGGGGCTGTTTGCCGTTGGGCGTATAGGGGTTCGGGCCGGAATAGAAGGAAGCCTGAACATAACGGCCCGGGTCCCAGGTATTTACCAGATTCACTTTGGCCGTCGAGGATGCGATCCGCCGGATGGCTCCGCCCAGGTCGAGGTCCACCTCCACCCGGACGACGCCGTTGTCGAGGTGAGTCGGTTTTTCGGTCGGGTTGGGCTGGCCCGTGCCGGGGGTTTCGTTGGGGTTGGGCGTGGGGCGTGGTTCCCAGGCCCGCTCTTCATATTTACTACAGGCTCCCACTCCCAGGACCAGGAGCACGAACAGCATCCGGACGTATCGGTGTGTCATAACTTTCTCTCAAATAGTCGCCTTCATCCAAAAAGAAACGGGAAGTTCATCAGAAATACAGATTCCGACAAACATCCCGTCCGTTTTTCGTCGATTCCGATCAGGCCGTGGCCCGGCGCATTTTCACTTTGATGAACTGGAACACCATCGGCAGAACCGACAGACCGATAATGCCGAAAATAACCAGTTCGAAATTATTTTTGATCACCGGAATGTTTCCAAACAGGTACCCGAGCATCGTGACCCCGACCACCCAGAGGATAGCGCCGGCGACGCAGTAGCCGATGTATTTCGGATAATCCATGCTGCCGGCTCCGGCCACGAAGGGCGCGATGGTCCGGACGATGGGGATGAACCGCGCCATAATAACGGTCTTACCACCGTGTTTATGGTAAAAATTCTCGGTTTCGGTAATGTATTCCCGTTTGAAGAACAGGATTCGATCCCTCATTTTAATCTGGTTGCCGAGAAATTTCCCGACGAAGTAATTGACGTTGTCGCCCATCAGGGCCGCCAGGATCAGCAGCGGGATCAGGAGTTTCACATCCAGGGCGCCGGTGGAAGCCGCCAGGGCCCCGGCCGCAAACAGCAGCGAGTCGCCGGGCAGCAGCGGCATGACGATCAGCCCGGTTTCGACGAAAATGATCAGGAACAGAATCGCATAGGTGAGCGTCCCATATTCGTTGATCAGGTCCGCCAGGTGCTTGTCGAGGTGTAGAAAAAAGTCGAGAACCGACTGAAGAAATTCCATGTTCGAATGATTTGGAGTTAAAAGCGAAATGGGCGGTTTTCGGGCTAAAAGGCCGTATATAGCCGCAAACTTCCGTTAAATCAATGCATTGGCCCGTGGCCGTTGAGAAAGTGGGAAAACGTGTCTCCGCGCAGGCCGAGCCGGATGGTTTCGAGCGGAATCATTTCGGTCGGTGAGATATTGCCCAGGTTGACGTTGGCGCCGAGGAGCTTGACGAACCAGACCTGCTGCTCTTTCTGGGGGGCCTCCCAGATGATGCTTTCAAACGGAACCTGCGTCAGGATTTCTTCCACCAGCCCCTGGCGAACCTCTCCGCTGGAACGGAACAGCCCCACGGTACCGCCTTCGCGGGCTTCGCCGATGACCTTCCAGGCCCCGGCCTCCAGCTCAGCCTTCATCAGCTGAATCCATTTGTAGGGAGGAATGATCTTGGCTTCGTCCTTGGAACCGACCTCCGACAGAACCGTCACCTGGGTAGCCAGCTGCCGGATGTATTCACATTTGTCGTCGGGTTTCATTTCGACCGAGCCGTCCGACACTTCGGCGTATTCCAGCTCGTACTGGTCCAGCAGGCGCCGGTAGTCGTCGAACTGGTTGCGGACGACGAACGCTTCGAAGAGGGTGCCTCCGAAATAAACCGGCACGCCGGCTTCCTTGTAAATTCTTAACTTTTCTTTCAGATTCGGGGTGACGAACGAGGTGGCCCAGCCCAGTTTTACAAAATCGGTATATTCCGCTGATGTCGATAAAAAATCCTCAACCTGCCGGATACTGAGCCCTTTGTCCATGACCATCGTCAGACCATATTGACGGGGCTTTGTCGTTCGCTCCGGAATGTGTGAGAGAGTATAATTCATTTTCAAGGAGATAGCTTGTTGCCTCTAAAATCGTCCAAAAGTAACACAAGTCCGGCTACCTCCCAAGAAAATCCATGTATTATACACGCTCAAGCGTGCTTAGCTTGGTTAAATTCTATTTTGGCATCGGCATGCCCCCGTCTTCGGAAAGGAAAATCAGTGGAAAATGTCGGTAATGTCGTTCCACTCGGCCGCATTCGGGTAGACGACCCGGCGGGTGCCGGCCGGTCGGCTTTTTTCCGGGGCGGGGGCCTCGTCCGCCACCGGGCAGGACTCTTTCTCTTCGGCAGGGGCCGGTATAGGGTAGACCGTTCGGACCTGGCGTTCCTTCAGGTAATCAAGAACATCGACAAGAATGCTACTGGGAACACGGTCCAGAATTTTCTGAATCTGGCCCTTTACGTCTTCGTTATTCATGGAAACCAGCTGGCGGATAAAATAGTATATCCGACATATCCGACCGTTTAAGAAAAATGTTTAAAAAAGCTAAGTAAATAAATTTCAAAACGTTAACTATCCGCCATAAAAGTTTCCTATTTACATGAATACAGGAAACAACTATATTTATAAGAGTTTTTTACCCTAACCTGTCCAACGTTACTTTTCGGAATGAGCACCAGGATTATTGTTGTCGACGATGAGCCGGATCTGGAATCGCTCATGCAGGTGCGGTTTCGCCGGAAAATTCAGGAAGGCACCTATCAGTTCCGGTTTGCCCGCTCGGGCCGCGAGGCTCTGTCGATGATCGAAGCCGGTGAGGAATTCGATGTAGTACTGCTGGATATCAATATGCCTGGTATGAACGGGCTGGCCCTGCTCGAACAGCTTCCCGAGCTGATGCCGGTGAGCCGGACGGTGATGGTATCGGCGTATGGCGACATGGGCAACATCCGGGCGGCCATGAATGCCGGTGCCTTCGACTTTATCTGTAAGCCGCTGAACTGGAACGACCTTGAAATCACCATCGAAAAAACCGCCCGGCACGTCCGGCTGATGCGCGAATCGAGGCACCTGAAAGTGCTCAATGAACTCAAAAGCCGCTTTTTCGACAACATTACCCACGAATTCCGCACTCCGCTGACGCTCATCCTGGCCCCGGTCGAAAAAATACTGCAAAGTAACCAGTATCCGGAAGAGACGCTGCAGAGCCTGGAAATGGTGCAGCGAAATGCCCGGCAACTGCTCCGGCTCATCAACCAGCTTCTGGACCTGGCCAAACTCGAAGCCGGCCACCTCGCCGTCTCCCCAACCCCGGGTGACCTGGGCGAATTCGTCGGTCAGCTCGTCGGCTCGTTCGATGCCGTGGCCGAGGAACGGCACCTCCGGCTGGTCTATCGGAACGACCTCAGGGAGGGCTATTCGTTCGATGCCGAAAAAATCGAACAGATCGTTTACAATCTGCTTTCCAACGCCGTCAAGTTCTCCTCCCGGAAGCCCGTCGCCGACTCGAACGGAGCCCGGCACCAAAAAATTCTGATCCGGCTGACCACCGCCGACGCTCCCGACGACGATACGGCGGAAGAAACCGAAGGGCTGCGGCATTTTTCGCCCGTGCCCGGCAAGGCGGCCGAGTCGTCCGGCCACCGCGTCCGGCTAACGATCCGGGACTTCGGCATCGGGATTCCGGCCGACAAACTACCTTATATCTTCGACCGTTTTTACCAGATCCGACCCGAACCGGCCGGGTCGGATGCGGTCATGGTGCAGTCCGGTACGGGCATCGGCCTGGCTTTGGTGAAGGACCTGATCGAACTGATGGACGGTTCCCTGACCGTCAGCAGCGAGGCCGGTCGCGGAACCCGGTTCCGGGCGGAACTGCCGCTGGCGACCGTTTCTGAAAGCCTCCGGGCGGTCGACGGAGTTCGGCAGCCGGCTCCTCCGGTTTCCCTGCCCCTAAGCCGGCCGGTTTCCGGGCAGGCGTCCTCCGGCCCCAAACCGGCGGCCGTGCCCGAAGACGATCCCCGATCGACCCAGCCCCTGGTTCTGGTGGTGGAGGACAACCCGGAACTGCGCGATTTCCTTTCCCGCGAACTGAGTCCGCTCTACCGGGTCCTGACGGCGCCCGACGGCCGCGAGGGCTGGGCCACGGCGCAGGCCGAACTGCCGGATCTCGTCATCTCCGACATCATGATGCCTGTCATGGACGGTTATCAGCTTACCCACCTGATCAAATCCCATCCGTCGACGAACCACATCGCTGTGGTGCTGCTGACGGCCCGGACGGCCCAGCCGAGCCGGATCGAGGGTTTGCAGCAGGGCGCCGACGATTATCTCGAAAAACCGTTCCATCTGGACGAACTGCACCTCCGGCTGCGCAACCTCCTGAAGCGGCAGCATCACCTGCGGGAGCGATTCCGGGAGCAGCTGGTCGTTCCGGACGGACCGTCGCCCCTCGAAAGCGTTCAGGATCAGTGGCTGAGCAGCCTCTACGCCACCATCGAGCGTCACCTCGACGATTCGGCTTTCGGGGTGGAGGAACTGGCGGAAAAAATGGCCGTCAGTCGCCGGACCCTGCTGCGAAAAACCCAGGGGCTGACCCACCTTACGCCCAACGAACTGCTTCGGCAATACCGGCTCCGGCGCGGGGCGGAACTGCTGCGGGCGGGGCATCTGGTGGCCGAAACCGCCTATCTGGTCGGGTTCGAGACGCCGTCGCACTTCAGCCAGTGTTTCAAGGAAGTGTTTCACGTCACGCCGAGCGAGTTCATCAGCCGCATTCCCCAATAATGTTGTGAGTGTTCCCTTAAACCGTTAATTTGAATCGCTGATCGTTTCGACGGTTGGCCGCGACACAACGTCTATTCGGAACTCCATGTCAATCGCCCATTTCCTGGCCGCGTTTTTCCTGATTCGGTTTCTTCGCACGTATCTGAAGACGACGGCCCCGAATCCTCACTGGGAAGCCCGGCTGCTGACGGCGCAGTACGTAGTGATCGGCCTGCTCTGCGTCGAGGCCGTCGTGGAAAAGGAGTCCGTGACGCGGTGGATCTGGGATGCAGGCATGGTCGGCGGGCTGCTGTACCTGCGCCGGCAGCCGGAATTTGTCCATCTGCAAAACCGGATTCTGACGGCCGTCGGGCCCTATGTTGCCGTCGCCGTCGTCTCCGACTTCCTGGACGCAACCGGCTTATACAGGCAATTGCCGGTAAAGTCGTACTTCGAAATGGGGACTTTTTTCGCGCTGGTCTGGATGTTCGCCATGTGGCAGTATTCGAACAAACAGAAGAAAGCCCTCGATGTCGAACGGCTGAAACGACTGGAAGAAGAGAAACACAGCCAGGAACTCGAACGGCTCGTGGCCGAGCGGACGGCCATGATTACCCGGCAGAAAGAGGAGCTGGAGCAGACGCTGTTCGAACTCCGCCAGACGCAGGACCAGCTCATCCAGCGGGAAAAAATGGCTTCGCTGGGTGAACTGACCGCCGGCATCGCCCACGAAATTCAGAACCCGCTCAACTTCGTCAACAATTTCTCGGAGGTGAGCGCCGAGCTGATCGGCGAACTGGAAGACGAACGGCAGAAACCCGACCGCGACACCGGTCTTGAGGAGGAAATTCTGACGGATCTGAAGCAGAACCTGCAAAAGATCACCCACCACGGCAAACGGGCCGATGCCATCGTGAAGGGCATGCTGCAACACAGCCGCGCCAGTTCCGGCCAGAAAGAAGCCGCCGACCTCAACGCCCTGGCCGACGAATACCTGCGGCTGGCCTATCACGGGCTGCGGGCCAAAGACAAAACCTTCAATGCCCAGCTGATTACCGAGTTCGATCCCGGCCTGGGAAAGATCAGCCTGGTCCGGCAGGACATCGGGCGGGTGCTGCTCAACCTGTTCACCAATGCCTTCTATGCCACCGAAGAGAAGCGCCGGCAGCAGCCCGACACCTATAAACCCGTAGTGGCGGTCCGGACACGGCAACTGCCTGGCGCGGTCGAAATCTGCGTACACGACAACGGCACCGGTATTCCGGAAACCGTCCGGCAGAAAATCTTCCAGCCTTTTTTCACGACTAAACCCTCCGGCCAGGGCACCGGTCTGGGCCTCTCGCTCAGCTTCGACATCGTCACCAAAGGCCACGGCGGAGAATTGAAGGTCGATACGGAGGAAGGAGAATTTACCGAATTTACCATTCGGTTACCTGTTTAAGCCGTATCTTTGAACACTGCCTTACTGTCCCAACCTGAATTGAAATGAAGATCCTGGTCGTTGACGACGAAACCGACATCCAGTCCCTGTTCGAACAGCGGTTTCGGCGAGAAATCCGGAACGGAGACTTCTCGTTCGCCTTTGCCCATTCCGGTGAATCGGCGCTGACTTATCTGACCGAACACCCCTCGGAGGTCGTACTGATTCTCTCGGACATCAACATGCCGGGCATGAGCGGTCTGGAACTGCTCCGGGAAATCAGAACCACCCAGCCGGCTCCCCCGCCCAAGGTGATGATGATCACGGCCTACGGCGACAACGACAGTTACAACCAGGCGATGCAGTACGGTGCCAACGACTTTCTGACCAAACCGCTCGACTTTTCTCTATTGAAGGAAAAACTCAAGAACACGATATGAAGGCGAAAATTCTGGTCGTGGACGACGAAACCGATCTGGAATTACTGATCCGGCAGAAGTTTCGGCGGCAAATCCGCGAACAGCAGTATGAGTTCGTCTTTGCCTACAACGGCGTCGACGCGCTGGAAAAACTTCAGCAGAACCCGGATATCGATGTGGTCCTGAGCGATATCAATATGCCCGAGATGGACGGGCTGACGCTGCTCATCAAACTGGGCGAACTCAACCCGCTGACCAAGGCCGTGATCGTGTCGGCCTACGGCGACATGGACAACATCCGTACGGCCATGAACCGGGGCGCCTTCGATTTTATCTGCAAACCCGTCAATTTCGAGGACCTCGAAGTCACGATGCTGAAGACGCTCAAACACGTCGACCAGCTGCGCGAAACCCTGAAAGCCATCAAAGAGAACGACATCCTGCGGATGTATGTCGACGAGTCGGTTCTGAAATTTATGGACCGCCGGGAGTTCGAGTCGTCGCTGATGAGCAACGAGAACATCGAAGTCACCACGGTTTTTATCGACATCTGCGGCTTTACGGCCATCACCGAACGCGAAAATGCCGATACGGTCGTCAAGCTGATCAACAGCTATTTCGACATTATGGTGAAAGAAATCATCGCGCAGGGCGGTTACGTCGACAAGTTCATGGGCGATGCCGTCATGGCGGTCTTCCGGGGTGAATACCACCTCGACCGGGCCATCGAATCGGCCCTGGCCGTCCGCAACCACATCGAGGCCACCAAGAATGACCTTTCCGACGACCGCACCTACACCCCGCAGGTGGCCATCGGCATCAATACCGGCGAAGTCATCTCGGGGAACATCGGCTCGGCAACCCTTCGCCGGCTCGATTATACCGTCATCGGCGACGCCGTCAATACGGCCCAGCGGCTCCAGGCGGTCGCTCAGGCCGGCCAGATTCTCATCCCCGAATCGGCCTACCAGCTTGTGAAAGACTCCTTCCGCTGCGAGCCGCTCGGTGAGCTTCGGTTGAAAAACAAAGCCCAGCCCGTGGCGGTCTATCAGGTCATCGAATAGCTGAAACGGCCTCCGCGGGCCGTTTTTTCATCCTCTTCCTTCGGCAATTCACTCCCCCAATCGGACTTTTCACCCCCCTTATCCGACAAATCAGCTAAACATCGCTTGCTTACTAAACACCGTTCAGTACTTTTGTTTCGTCAGTCTTAACCAACTATGGGAATCACGGAACGAAAAGAGCGGGAGAAAGAGGAGATGCGGAAACTGATTCTGGGCGCGGCCCGGAAGCTGTTTCTGGAAAACGGTTTCGAGAAAGTCAGCATCCGGAACATCGCCGATGCCATCGAATACAGCCCGGCCACGATCTATCTCTATTACAAGGACAAGAACGACCTGCTGTATGCGCTGCACCAGGAAGCTTTCCATAAACTGACCGGGGAGTTCCAGAAGGTTTTCGTGCGGAACGATCCGTTCGAGCGGCTGACCGAGATGGGCCGGACCTACTTCCGGTTTGCCTTCGAGAACCCGGAGCTGTTCGACCTGATGTTCATCATGACGGCGCCGATGGATGCGCTCGAATGCCGTGACGACATCTGGAACGAAGGGCGGACGGCTTTCGGACTGCTGGTCCAGATCGTTCAGGAATGCATCGACAAGGGAATTTTTCAACATAAGGATGCCGAAGTGGCGTCGATGATGATCTGGAGCGCCGTACACGGCTATACCGCCCTGTTTCTTCGAAAGCGGCTGGATATGTTCGACGAAAACCGTCGGAAGGAGATTATGGAAGAAGCCTTCACCCTGTTTACGGAAACGATTCGGAGGGGTTTGTAAAAAAATTTATGAGTTTACTGAACACTGTTAATTAATTGAGACATGGTAAGCAACCTGAAAATCAAGTTCTGGCTGTACTGGCTGGCCCTCCATCTGGCCGCCCTTCCGCTGCTTGGTCTGGCCCAGCCGACGGAGCCCTCGTCCGCCATTCTGGATACGTATATCCGGGAAGGTCTGCAAAGCAATCTGGCGCTGAAACAGGAGTCTCTGGAAATCGGCCGCGTCACGGAATCGATCCACCAGGCAAAGGCGCTGTTCTATCCCCGCCTGACGTTCAACCCCACCTACTCGCTGGCCGCCGGGGGCCGTCGGCTCCAGTTTCCGGTGGGCGATCTGCTCAATCCGGTCTACGGCACCCTCAACCAGCTCACCGGCGCCGAACGCTTCCCGACCAACCTTCCGAACGTGAACGAACTGCTGGCACCCAATAACTTCCACGATACCAAAGTGAGCGTCCAGTACGCCGTTTTCAATACCGATATCCAATACAACTACCTTATTCAGAAAGATTTACTTTCGGCTCAGGAAGCCCGCAGGCGCGTGGTGGAAAACGAACTCCGTTACAACATCGCCACGGCCTATTACCAGTATCTCCAGACGCTCGATGCCGTCCGGATTTACGAAAACTCCCGCACGGTTCTGGCCGAACTGGCGAAGCTGAACGAAAAACTGGTCAGTAACCACGTCGCCACGAAAGACGTCGTAACCTCGGCCCGGTACGAAATCAGCAAGCTCGACCAGCAGCTGGCGGTGGCCGGCAAAAACCGCGAAACCGCCAGAGCCTACTTCAATTTCCTGCTCAACCGCGACCTGACGGCCGAGATCCTGGTGGACTCCGCGCTGACCCGACAGGTGCCGGCGGTGTCGGGCCTGCCCGAGTTGCAGGAAACCGCCCTGCAAAGCCGGCAGGAACTGAAGCAGCTCGGCGGATCGCTGCGGGCGGCCCAGAATGCCGTCAAACTGAACGAAGCCGGCATGAAAGTCCCGAACGTCTACATCGGCGGAAACACCGGTTTTCAGGGTTTCGGCTACACCTTCCGCAATCAGGCCTACGTGGTCGGGCAGGTGGCGCTGTCGTGGGACCTGTTCAAAGGCTACGAAAAACGCTCGAAGGTGCAGCAGGCCAAAATCCAGACCGAACTGATTCAGACCCGCCTGACCGAGGTTCAGAAGCAGATTCAGCTGCAGGTGCTTCAGGCCTACTATGATCTGGACGCGGCCCGCGAGAGCCTGACCGCCACCCGTTCCGGCCTCCAGAACGCCGAACAGACCTTCCGGCTCGTCGACAGCAAATACCGCAACGGGCAGGCGCTGCTGGTCGAATACCTCCGGTTTCAGAACGACCGTCTGACGGCCCAGGTCCAGCAGTCGCTGGCGCAGTTCGACGTGCTGGTCAAACGGGCCGCCCTCGACCGCGCCACCGCCCTTCAGTAATCATTCGCACTCTGATTTTTAACTCATAAACACCATGAAAGCGTTACAATACCTTGGGATTGCGCTGCTGGCCGGCGGCTTGTGGGCCTGCGGCACCAAAGCGGAGCAGCGCCCGGCTGAAAGCCGGACGGCGGCCGGGAGTCCGATCGAAGAGACGGCCGTTCCGGTCCGGCTGACCGCCGTGACCTCGGTCGTGCGGTCGGAACCGGTGATGGCGTCGGGCGTTCTTTCTTCATCCGAAGAAGCGAAGCTGTCGTTCAAGATCGGCGGCATTATCCAGAAGACTTACGTCGATGAGGGGCAATTTGTCCGGAAAGGGCAGTTGCTGGCGACGCTCGACCTGACCGAGATCAACGCCCAGGTGAGTCAGGCCCAGTTCGCCAGTGAGAAGGCCGAGCGGGATCTCAAACGGGTTAAAGCGCTCTATGCCGACACGGCGGCCACGCTGGAACAGCTTCAGAACGCCACCACCGGAAGCGACGTGGCCCGCCAGAACCTTACCATCACGCAGTTCAACCGGAACTACGCCCAGATTCGGGCCACGGTCGACGGAACGGTGACCCGGAAACTGATGAACGAAGGCGAACTGGCTTCATCCGGAACCCCGGTCTTTCTGGTTTCCTCGAACCGCCGGAACGACTGGGTCGTCCGGGTCGGGGTTTCCGACAAGGACTGGGCGCGGCTGAAACCGGGCGACCGTTCCGTCGTTCATCTCGACGCCTATCCCGACCGGACGTTTACGGGTACGGTCAGCCGGCTGGCCCAGGCCGCCGACCCGATGAACAAACTTTATGAGGTGGAGGTCCGGATCGATCCCGGCCCGGCCCGATTCGCTCCCGGCCTGTTTGCCAAAGTGACGCTTCAACCCACCCTGAGCCGCAGTTATGTGGTGGTTCCGATCGAGGCCATCGTGGAGGGCGACGGGAAGGAAGGCTTCGTCTTCACCCTGGCCGACGACCGCCGGCACGTCCGCAAACTGCCGATCCGCATCGGGTTCATCGACGGCGACAAAGTTCTGGTTACCAATGGGCTGAACGCCGACACGAAGGTCGTCACGGCCGGTTCCGCCTACCTCACCGAATCCGTTACCGTTCTGGTTTCCGACGAACCGATCCAAACCGACAAGCGATGAATCTCTCCGAATTTTCCGTCAAAAACTGGCAGTTTATGCTGGTGGTTTTCATCGCCGTGGTGGCGTTGGGCGTGAACTCGCTGCTGAACATGCCCCGCGGGGAAGACCCTGAATTTACGGCGCCCTCCTTTGCGGTGGTGATCGTTTACCCCGGCACGGACGCCCAGGATATGGAAGAACTGGTGGTGGACCCTGCCGAAGCTCGCTTCAACGGCCTGGACGGCATCAATCACGTCATTACGAGCATCGACGACGGCCTGGCCGTGCTGCGGGTCGAATACGATTACGAGTCGGACCCGGACGAAAAATACCAGGAGATGGTGCGGGAAGTGAATGCACTCCGGGCCGAACTGCCGCAGGACATCTTCAAGATCGACATCCTGAAGTTCTCCCCCACGGACGTCAACATCGTGCAGGTGGCCCTTCAGTCGGAGGTGGCTTCCGCCAGGGAGCTGGGCGGTTATGCCGACGCCCTGAAGGAAAAGCTGGAGAAGGTAAAGAGCCTGAAAAACGCCAGAGACTGGGGCTACCCGGCCAGCACCGTCCGGATTTCGCTGAACATCGAGAAAATGGGGCAGGAAGGCATCCCGGTGAACCGCGTCATCGGCGCCCTGCAGGCCGAAAACCTGAACATACCGGGCGGCAGCATCCAGGCCGGAACCCGGAAGTTCAACGTCAAAACCAGCGGGGATTACCAGTCGCTCGACGAAATCCGTAACACCGTCGTCGCCACCAACGGCCAGAAAATCATCTACCTGCGCGACATTGCGGACGTGGATTTCAATTATGAAGAAGAAACCCACATTATCCGGCTGAACGGCCACCGGTCCGTACTGGTGACGGCGGGCCAGAAAGAAGGTGAAAACATCGACAAGGTCGGCCAGCAGTTCAACCCGGTGATCGAGAGTTTTGCAAAAACCCTGCCTCCGCACATCAAACTGGTCAAGAGTTTCGACCAGGCCGCCAGCGTGAACAAGCGTCTGAGCCGGTTCGCCACGGACTTCGGCATCGCCATCCTGCTGGTGGCCCTGACGCTGCTGCCGCTGGGCATCCGGGCCGCCGTGGTGGTCATGATCTCCATACCGCTTTCGCTGGCCATCGGGCTGTCGCTGCTGAATATGTTCGGCTTCAGCATCAACCAGCTAAGCATCGTGGGTCTGATCGTCGCGCTCGGCATTCTGGTGGACGACTCCATCGTGGTGGTGGAAAACATCGAGCGGTATCTGCGCGAAGGTTTCTCCCGGCGCGAAGCCGCCATCCGGGCTACCAAACAGATCACGCTGGCCGTCATCGGCTGTACGATTACCCTTATTCTGGCGTTCATGCCGCTGATGTTCCTGCCCGAAGCCTCCGGCGATTTCATCCGCTCGCTGCCGGCCGCCGTCGTCACCACAGTGCTGGCCTCGCTGGTGGTTTCCCTCACCATTGTGCCTTTTCTGTCGAGCCGGATACTGAAAGAAGCCCACCACCCCGAGGGCAACCTGTTCCTTCGCGCGCTGAAGCGGTTGATCAGCGGTTCCTACAGCCGCCTGCTGCACTGGGCGCTGCGGCATCCGGGCCTGACGCTGGTAGTAGCCCTGGGGATCTTCGCCGGTTCGCTGGCCCTGGTGCCAAAAGTCGGTTTCGCCCTGTTCCCGGCTTCCGAAAAACCGCAGTTTCTGATCAACATCGAAACGCCGGAGGGCACCAGCCTTCAGGAAACCAACCGCGTGGCCCGCTACGTCGAAAGCCGGCTGGGCCGCGAGCCGGAGGTCATGTTCTTCACGGCCAACGTCGGAAAGGGGAATCCGCGGATTTACTACAACGTGATCCAGCGCAACGAAAGCACCAACTTCTCGCAGTTCTTCGTGCAGCTGCACGACATGCCGCCGGCGCAGAAAAGGGCCCTGATCGACCAGTTGCGGGACCAATTCAAATTTTATCCCAACGCCCGCATCGAGGTGAAGGACTTCGAGCAGGGGCCGGACCAGGAAGCGCCGGTGGCGATCCGGGTATTCGGCGAAAATCTCGATTCGTTGCGTACCGTAGCCGCCGACGTCGAGAAAGCCCTGAAGTCGACGCCGGGCCTGATTTACGTCAACAACCCGCTGGCCACCCGCAAAACCGACGTCCGGATCAAAATCAACAAGGAAAAAGCCGGCATGCTGGGCGTTTCGGTGGCCGACATCAACCGGACCATCCGGCTCGCCGTGGCCGGGCTGAACGTCGGAACGTTCAAAGACCAGGCCGGCGATGATTTCACCATCAACATAACGATGCCGAAGGGTAAAGTAGCCGACCAGAGCGTACTGAACAACCTGTATGTCAACACCATGACGGGCGGCTCGATTCCGTTGCGCCAGATTGCCGACCTTCAGTTCGAAACCTCGGCCAACCAGATCCGGCACTACGACAAGGACCGCTACGTCACCGTCACCGGTTTTGTGCGGAGCGGTTATCTGGTCGATAACGTCTACGGCGAAGTGCTGAAAAAACTCGACGCCATGAAGCTGCCGGAAGGATTCAGCTACAAGGCGGCCGGCGAGCTGGAAAGCCGGGAGAAATCGTTCGGGGGGCTGGGCACCATTATCCTGATCACCGTCTTCGGTTTCCTGGCCGTGCTGGTCCTTGAATTCGGGACGTTCAAGAGCTCGCTCATCGTGCTCTCGGTGATTCCGCTCGGCATCATCGGGGCCATTGCCGCGCTGCTGCTGTCGGGCAACCCCTTCTCGTTCGTAGCCGTGATCGGGCTGATCGCCCTGATCGGGATCGAGGTGAAGAACTCCATTCTGCTGGTGGACTTCACCAACCAGTTGCGGGAGGAGGGAATGCCGCTGCTGGAAGCCATCGAGCAGGCCGGTGAAATCCGCTTCGTTCCCATCGTGCTGACGTCCCTGACGGCGATCGGGGGGTTGATTCCGCTGGCGATTGAAGGAAACCCGCTCTACTCGCCCCTGGCCCTGGTGCTGATCGGCGGGCTGATCAGTTCGACGCTGCTTTCCCGGATCGTGACGCCGGTGCTGTACAAGCTGCTGCCGCCCCGTGTGGAAAAGAAGGAAAAAACGATGGAAACGGAACCGGCTCTGGCTTAAATCGAACCGGTAGATTTCCCACCGTTTTAGTAAAAAAGGATGCCGGTACCGGCATCCTTTTTTGTGCTGTTCAGCAACTTAATAAGTGATATTAAACAACCAGTGAAACGAAAGTAAACCCGGCGTACGGAAAAATAATCAGACGGCAATCAAAAATAGGAAAATATTTTTGCAATAATTCTTGTAAAATTCCTTTGCATTTTAAACCTTTGTTTTATCGATTTGCCTGAGCGCACTTGTAGCAAAAAATAAAGACTATCACCAGACGGCAATAGCCTTTACGACACTTGTAGCTATAACTTTAAGATACTGGATTATACCACGGCAAAAGCTGAAAGGTGGTATAAGCAAGCGCAACAAATATAATACCGTTGCCTAAAAAAATAGTTGCCAAATAGCACTTTATATACTTCAATTTGGCACTTTTTTAATACTTGGCAGTCAATGGGCAGGCAACTTCATCCGCTGGCCGCGGAGCCTGCTCAGCGTAAACCGGGAAAGGCCCAGATAAGAAGCGATGTACTTGATCGGCACCCGGGTACTGATGGTCGGATACAGCTGACAAAAACGCAGGTAGCGTTCTTCCGCCGAAAGCATCCGCAGCGACCGCAGCCTTTCTTCCTGAACGACAAGGTATTTCTCCACCACTTTCCGTCCGATGAAGTTCACACTCGGATGCGTCCGGTAAAGCCGCTGTAAATCATCGTAGGCAATAAAAAGCAGGGTCGAATCTTCCAGTAACTCAATGTTTTCGTTGGAAGGCCGCTGGGTGATGAAACTGTAGGGCGAGTAGGCGAAATCACCGTCGGTAACAATCCAGGCGGTTGCTTCGCGGTGCTGAATGTAATAATAACTCCGGGCTAAACCTTTGGCCAGGTAGTACAGTTTATCGGATATGTCCCCGACGGATAAGAGCTGCGTTCCCTTTTGGGCTTTCTGGATTACCAGATACGGTTTGATGAGTTCCATCGTGGCCTCATCGATGGGGCAGATCTCAAGAAGTGAGTTGAAAAACTGAGAGTAGAGCTGATCTTTCATGGGTAGGCGGGTTATAATTTATCCTTCAGTTTCCCAATAGACGCAGGATTTAAAATAAGTCACATCAAGGCGAAAAAAATTTATCTGAATACGTGTTAATGTCTAAATTGTACCCTTACAAAGACACATTATTTTGTTTTCGGTTACAAAGAAACCAGACAAGGACCGGCGTTTTTCTGCTCTATTAAAATTTCTTTTTTATGCTGTTCATGCTGAATAAACTGTTCATTCCTGCCTTGCTGCTTTCGGTTTTATCCGCCCCCTTCTCCGGCCCCGGCCGGCCTTATAAAGCCCGCTTTATCGTTGAGATTCAAAACATACGGCACCAGAGCGGGCAGATTCGGATCGGCGTGTATAAACCTTGTAAAAACTTCCCGCTGGAATGCCGGCCCTTCGCGACCCAAACCATAGCCGGAAGAGGGCAGAGCATCCGTGTGCCGTTCGAATTCGAACCCGGCAGCTACGCCGTGGCCGTCTTTCACGACGTGAACGACAACGGAAAGATGGACAAGAAACTATTCGGCATACCGAAAGAGCCGTACGGCTTCAGCAATAACTTCCGGCCGGTTCTGTCGGGTCCGTCGTTCGAAGATTGCCAGGTAAAACTTGGCGACGAGGGGACCACCGTCTCCATCAGGCTGCTCTGACGGCAGGGCGGAGAGCGGAATTGCCGCGATTCTACGAAAAGTAACAAACCTTCCTTCCGGAAGCCTACTTCGGAGAAGTAACGCCTTCCTTTCATTCTGTTTCTCGCTGAATTACTGGCTTCCATAGTTTAGAAACCGAATTTATTTGTAACTTTGCCCGGCAAATAACATATCCTGTTTATTTGCCATGAGCTTAGACTCCTCCAAGTTTCTCTACGAGGCCCTCACTTACGACGACGTTCTGCTTCTGCCCTCCTACTCGGAGGTTCTCCCGCGCGATACCCGGACCAAGACCCAGCTTACCCGCAATATCCGGCTGAACATTCCGCTGATTTCTGCGGCCATGGACACCGTCACGGAGTATGAACTCGCCATCGCCATGGCGCAGGAAGGAGGCATCGGGATCATCCACAAGAACATGAGCATCGAAGCTCAGGCGGAGCAGGTTCGGAAAGTAAAGCGCTCGGAAAGCGGCATGATCATCGACCCGATCACGCTCAGCGAAGGCGCCACACTGGCCGACGCCCATCA
The DNA here is from genome assembly GCF_003703975.1 of Larkinella soli. Lineage (GTDB taxonomy): Bacteria > Bacteroidota > Bacteroidia > Cytophagales > Spirosomataceae > Larkinella > Larkinella soli. Next base: position 36,500 of record NZ_QTJY01000010.1, read on the forward strand.
GATCATGCGGGAATTTAAAATCGGCGGCATTCCGGTCGTCGACGCCGGCAACAAACTGATCGGGATTCTGACCAACCGCGACCTCCGCTTCCAGACTGAACTCGCGAAGCCCGTCACGGCCATCATGACCCGCGAGAACCTCATTACCGCCAGGGAAGGCATTACGCTCGAAGAAGCCGAGAGCATCCTCCAGCAATATAAAATCGAAAAACTGCCGATCGTGGACGGCGAAAACCGCCTGGTCGGGCTGATTACCTATAAGGACATTCTCAAGAAGAAAAGCCACCCCAACGCCTGCAAGGACGATCTGGGCCGGCTCCGGGTCGGGGCGGCCGTCGGCGTCACGCCCGACCTGATCCGCCGGATCGAGGCCCTGGTCAAGGCCGGTGTCGACGTCATCAGCGTCGATACGGCCCACGGTCACTCCAGAGGAGTCATCGATGCCGTCCGGGACATCAAGGAGCGTTTTCCGAAGCTGGACGTCATCGCCGGCAACGTGGCGACCGGCGAAGGGGCCAAAGCCTTGGCCGACGCGGGAGCCGACGCGGTCAAGGTCGGCGTCGGACCGGGCAGTATCTGTACGACCCGGATCATTGCCGGAATCGGAATGCCGCAGCTGACGGCCGTCTATGAATCCGCCAAAGCCCTGAAAGGCACCGGCGTTCCGGTAATTGCCGACGGAGGAATCCGCTTCTCCGGCGACATTACCAAAGCCATTGCGGGCGGGGCCTATACGGTCATGATCGGGTCGCTGCTGGCCGGAACGGAAGAAGCCCCGGGCGAAGTTGTGCTCTATGAAGGCCGCCGGTTCAAAACCTACCGCGGGATGGGTTCGGTCGAGGCCATGGAAGAAGGCTCCCGGGACCGGTATTTCCAGGATGCGGAAGACGACATCAAAAAGCTGGTGCCGGAGGGTATCGTCGGCCGGGTACCGTTCAAAGGCCGGGTATCGGAGATCATTTATCAGCTCGTCGGCGGTCTGAAAGCCGGCATGGGTTACTGCGGAGCCAAAGACATCGAAGCGCTGCAGGAGGCCCGGTTCGTGAAGATCACGTCGGCCGGTGTCCGGGAAAGCCACCCGCACGACATCCAGATTCAGAAGGAAGCACCCAACTATTCGGCAAGGTAAGGAATCGAGCTAAAGGGGTTAGGAGTTTAAGGGTTGAGGGGTTAGGGAGTTGAGCCCGACCCCTTACCCCCCTACCCCTCAACCCTTAAACTCCTTAACCCCTTTCCTTCCTCCCCAGACCTCTTTTTACTGAAAGATTACGCTGCCATTTTTCAGGGTAGACAATAAAACGCTATTTTGGCCGTTATGAGAAGACAAACGCAGACGATCTACGAGGTAACCGTGCAATATATCGGTTCCCTCACTGCGCTCCGCCAACGGGAACCGTTTACGGTTTTCTTCTCCAATCTTACCAAAGCCGTCGAAACCATCATCAGCCACCTGGCGCTGAACGGCTGGCCTGTAAAAATCAACTATACCGCCGTTTATCGCAGCCTGAAACAACGGGGCAGCTACCAGTGCGATTTCGACGTGGCCGGTGCCAAGGTCTTCCGTATCCGGATTACACCCCGGCTCCTCAACCCGGTCCTGACCACGATGGGAATCGACGAGAAACCCGTCGAACCGACCCGAAAAAAGTAGGCCTTACACCTCAATCCGCGGCAGCGACCAGCCATAACGAATCGAGAGCAGCCGGATGGCCGTAATGATGCCGACCGAAAGAATCAGGTTCAGGGCGGGGTCCATGCCGATCTGCCGGCCGAAGACGTAGAAAACGGCGCCGGCGAGGCAGGCCGTCGCGTAGATTTCCTTGCTGAAGATGATGGGAAGGTCGTTCACCAGCGTATCGCGCAGCACCCCACCGAAGATGGCCGAGATCATGCCGAGCAGGACGGCCGCCCAGGCGTTGACGCCGAACGCAATGGCTTTCTGTGCGCCCAGGATCGTGAATAAACCGACGCCCAGCGTATCGAAAAACAGAAGCGGCCTCCGCAGGGTGTTCATCCAGAGTTTTCGGAGAAGGATAGCCAGCGCCACTCCGAGCAGGATCACGATGATGTAGCTGGAATCCCGAATCCAGACGAGCGGATGGGCGCCGATGGCGATGTCCCGCATGGTTCCCCCGCCGATGGCCGTCAGGAAACCGACGAAGAACATGCCGAAGAGGTCGTGATAAATCTTTTTGTTCAGGGCCGACAGGGCACCTGAAATGGCAAAAACGCCGGTTCCGACAAGGTCCAGTATGTACAGGAAGGTCATTGCAAAAGCCCGGTGCGGGCTATATTTTGTATCAGTGGGGTAGTTTATTTTTAAGCCGGCCGTAGGTCCAGGTTCCTCCGACGGCACTCAGAAGGGTCACCGAAACGGCCGTATAACCGGCTCCGATCTGGCCGAACAGCGGCCCCGGACAGGCCCCCGTGATGGCCCAGCCGATGCCGAACAGCAGGCCGCCGATGACCAGTCCCTTGTGGAAACGCTTCTTCTGAATCTGAACCGGCTCTCCCTGAAGCGTTCTGACGCCGAAGCGCCGGATCAGCTGTACACTAACCAGCCCGACCAGGACCGCCGAGCCGATCACTCCGTACATATGGAAGGAGTCCAGCCGGAACATCTCCTGAATCCGGAACCAGGACAGAATTTCCGCCTTGACGAACACAATCCCGAAGCAGATGCCGACGAGGCCGTATTTCCAGTTGGAGAACGTACTCTCCTGACGGGAAGTCAGATTCTGGAGATCCGCCGATTCGATCGTTTGTTTAGGTGCAACCGGTATCATTTTCGTGAGTCAGGGATTGATTAGTCTACCCATTTCAGCAACAGGGGCAGCCCAAGGTGAGTCATCAGAAAACCGCCCGCCATGAAACAGACCGTCGCCACGAGCGAAGGCCATTGCAGTGTAGCCAGGCCCATGATGGAATGCCCGGAGGTACAACCCTCGGCATACCGGGTTCCAAAGCCGATCAGAAAACCGCCAAACACAAAAAACACCAGCCCCCTGACACTCAGCAGACTCTCCCAGGAAAAGAGGTCGGACGGCATCAGACCACTGGTAAAATCATGAATCCCGAGCGCCCGCAGGGCTTCGACAGTAGCAGCGCTGATGGCTATCGGCTCCGGGTTTTTCAGGACGGTATTGCCGATCCAGCCGCCCACCAGAATGCCGCCTACAAACCAGAGATTCCAGATTTCTTTTTTCCAGTCATACCGGAAGAAATCGATGTCGGCGGGAAAACAGGCTGCACAGATATGCCGCAGCGAAGAGGAAATACCAAACGATTTATTCCCGATCAGAAGTAGAACCGGGACGGTCAGCCCAAGAAGGGGCCCGGCCACATACCAGGGCCAGGGGGCCTGCCATAGTTCTGTCATACGCCGAAATAAATTATTGTTTTTCGATGGAAGGCGTCCCGGAAACCACGCTGACCTGCCCGGTTTTTTTAATGGCCTCGATGCCGCCTTCCACATTGATCACCTGATCGAAACCGCGAGCCTTCAGGATCGAAGCCGCCACCATGGAGCGATAGCCGCCCGCGCAGTGGATATACGCCGGTCTGTTGCGGTCGATGCGGGCCATGTGGTCGTTGAGGGTTGCCAGGGGGATATTCTCGGCACCTTCGACGTGTCCGGCGGCAAATTCGTCGGGCCGGCGTACGTCCACCACCAGGGCTTCAGGATCGTCCCGGTGCTGCCCGGCAAAGGCCGCAGCCGATACCGACGGCACGGCGTCCGTTTCCCGGCCGGCTTTTTTCCAGCTTTCAAAACCGCCCGCCAGATAACCGATACACTGGTCGTAGCCGACCCGGGCCAGCCGCAGCACGGTTTCCTCCTCCCTGCCCAACGGCGTTACCAGCGCAATGGTCTGTTTCAGGTCCGGCACCAGTTCGCCCACCCAGGGGGCAAACTGGCCGTTCAGGCCGATATTGATGGAGTTGGGAACGAACCCGGCGGCAAATTCTCCGGCATCCCGCACGTCCAGCACCAGCGCCCCGGTCTCGTTGACGGCGGCTTCAAACGCATCCGGCGACAGGGCATGGGTTCCGCGTTCCATGACGCGGTCGATGCTCTCGTAGCCTTCGCGGTTGAGCCGGGCGTTCTCGGCAAAATAACCGGGGGCTTTGGTCAGACCGTCGAGTACGGCCCCGATGAATTCTTCTCTGGTCTGATCCCGCAGCGCATAATTGAACCGTTTCTGATTCCCGAGGGTGTCGGTCGTTTCTTTGCTCATGTTCTTGCCGCAGGCCGAGCCGGCGCCGTGGGCCGGATACACGATCAGGTCGTCTTCCAGGGGAATGATCTTCGTACGAAGGCTGTCGTAGAGCATTCCGGCGAGGTCGTGCTCGGTCAGGTCGCCCTTGATGGCCAGATCGGGCCGGCCCACATCTCCAATAAACAGGGTGTCGCCGGTAAAGATCGCGCGGTTTTTGCCTTGTTCGTCGATCAGCAGATAGGTGGTCGATTCGGGCGTATGACCGGGCGTGTGCAGCGCTTTGATCCGAATGTTGCCCAGGGCAAACTCTTCACCGTCCCGGGCGTGCCAGGCCTCGAAACCGGTCCGGGCGTTGGGTCCGTAAACGATGGTCGCCCCCGTTTTTTTAGCCAGGTCCAAGTGGCCCGAGACGAAGTCGGCATGGAAGTGCGTCTCGAACACGTATTTGATGCGGGCGCCGGCCTGCTCCGCTTTTCGCAGGTAGGGGGTAGTTTCCCGCAGCGGATCGATGACGGCGGCTTCGCCTTCACTTTCGATGTAATAGGCGCCCTGAGCCAGACACCCGGTATAGAGTTGCTCGATGATCATACCGACGAGTTTATTAATTACTACTTTTTGCTATTGAGTTACAACATGGATCGGCTCGTTAAAATTTCCTGCACGATTATATAGCCGGCCACGACCAGCACGAACCAGCCGAAGCCCCGCTTGAGCGGCATGGGGGCCACGAACTGCGCCAGGTAGATGCCGATGAGGATTCCGCCGGTGGAAAAGAGGGTGAATTCGAGCAGAAACCGCCAGTTCAGGTCGTTTCGGTGCAGATCACCCAGAAAACCCACGAAGGAATTGACGGCGATGATCAGCATGGAGGTCGCCACGGCCCGGTGCATGGGCAGTTTGGCCAGCAACACCAGCATCGGCACGATCAGGAACCCTCCTCCGGCACCGCTGGTCCCCGTCAGCAGCCCAACGGCCAGCCCGTCCAGCGCCAGCAGACCGTAGCGGGGCGGCTCGGCCGGAGCCGATTTATCGGCTTTCGGTTCCGAACTCCGGATCATGCCCCGCGCAGCAAACAGCATCACAAAGGCAAAGAAATAAAGAATGGCGTCCTGTTTCGCTAATACGAAGCCGTCCAGTTCAAGGAGCGGATCGGGAATGGCCGGCACCAGAAACCACCGGGCTATAAATACCGATACGAAGGAAGGAACGGCAAAAGTCGCCGTCGACCGGAAGTCGACTTCCCTGCGCAGGATATGACTCACCGAACCCACCAGGGAAGTGGTTCCGACCACGAAGAGGGAATAGGTCGTCGCCATAACGGGTTCGATGCGAAACAGATACACGAAGATCGGCACCGTCAGGATCGACCCGCCCCCGCCCGCCAGCCCGATCACCAGACCCGCCACGATGGCCGCTCCGTATCCGGTAAGTTCCTGAAGTTGCATGCCCCAAAATGGAAAATCTTTCGCAAATCAGATACCCAAACCAAAAAAAGCTCCTGAACCGGTCTGGTTCAGGAGCTTTCGGAGATCCATTCAGGAAATTTTGTTATTTCAGCTTGCTGTGGTAGCGGCCGTAAACGAAATAGATCACCAGACCGATGACCATCCAGATGATCAGCCGGGTCCAGTTTTCCCAACCCAGGCTCAGAATCATCGACAGACAAACCAGGGCCCCGATAGGGCAGACAATCAGGTAAATGGGCGTTTTGAACGGCCGGGGCAGTTGCGGATCGGTTTTTCGCAGAATCATGATCCCGATGCAAACCAGTACGAAGGCAAACAGGGTTCCGATGCTGGTCATATCGCCCACGACGCTATCCGGAATGAAGGCAGCGAACAGCGAAACAAACACAAAAAACACCCATTGCGACCGGTAGGGCGTCTTATAGGTCGGGTGCAGTTTTGAGAAAATTTTCGGCACAAGACCATCCTTGCTCATCGTGTAAAATACGCGGGTCTGGCCCAGCAGCATCACCAGAATGACGGAGGAAAAACCGGCCAGGATGGCCACTGTCACCAACGAAGCCAGCCATTCAAAACCGGGCATGTAGGTATTGATGGCATAGACCACCGAGGCTTCTCCGCCGTGACCCATGAATTCTTTGTAAGGCGCGAGTCCGGTCAGCACGTGGGAAAACAGAATGTATAAACCGGTACAGACGGCGAGCGATACCAGAATCCCGATGGGCATGTCTTTTTGCGGATTTTTGGCTTCCTGCGCGGCTGTCGATACGGCATCAAAACCGATGAAGGCAAAGAACACGATTCCGGCTCCCCGCAGAACGCCCAGCCAGCCGTGGTTGAGCGGATCGGCATAATCGTGAACCTGACCGGTGCTGAGCCGGGCCGTTCCGGCATCGGCCGGAATCAGGTAGGGTACGTGGTTGGCCGGGTTAATGTATTTCCAGGCGCAGCCGATGATCAGCAGCACGATGCTGACTTTCACAATCACGATAAAGTTGTTGAAAGCCGCCGACTCCTGCGTACCCCGGATCAGCAGTAAACTCAACATCAGCAGGATAAAAACGGCGGGCAGGTTGATCAGTCCCCGCACGCCTTCCTCGCCGGCGTACATGCCCAACCCGTCACTGATCTGGAACGGCGAGTGACACCATCGGTAGGGTATGTGAAAATGGAAAAAGTCGTACAGGAGCGCATTCAGATACTGCGACCAGCCAATCGATACCGTAGCGGCCCCCAGGGCGTATTCCAGCACCAGATCCCAGCCGATAATCCAGGCGATAAACTCGCCCATGGTGGTGTAACTGTAGGTATAAGCACTCCCGGCAATCGGGATCATCGACGCAAACTCAGCATAGCACAAACCCGCCAGCGCACAGGCAAACGCTGCAATGGCAAACGAAATCGTAACGCCCGGCCCGGCATGTCCACCGGCTGCGGCCGCCGTCCGGACGAACAAACCCGCCCCAATAATGGCGCCGATTCCCAATGCCACGAGATTCGTGGCATTCAGAGTCCGTTTTAACGTAACCCCTTCCTGACCCATCGGATCGGCCTCCGTTTCGGCCATGAGTTTGGAAATCGATTTCTTCGCCCAGAGTGAACTTTGTGTTTGTGTCGATGATTTGGTAGACTCCATAGAGGCCCGAATAAAATTTTACGAAATAAATGTTTTGCAAAATAACGCTTTTGTCGCCTTAATCTATAAAAGGGAAACCAAAATAAAAAGGGATAAAGACCATGCGTCTTTATCCCTTTGGATGATGGAGCGTCAGGCTTTCGCGCGGACGTTCGGTTTGCCCGGTTTACCGGTCGGCGCCACTTCGGGCGTGGCCGGCGTTTCGGCAAGCTGATCCCGGCTCAGGGAGTCGACCACAATCGGCGTCGCCACGAAGAGCGAGGAATACGTACCGACGATGACCCCGATCAGCATCGCGAACGAGAAGCCCCGGATCGTTTCACCCCCGAATATGAACAGAACGATCAGCACGAGCAGGGTCGAAAGACCCGTGACGGCCGTCCGGCTCAGCGTGCTGTTCAGCGCGTTGTTGATAATGGTCGGAATGCTTTCCTTCCGGCCCCGGTTTTCGCCCAGGTACTCCCGGACGCGGTCGAAGACGACGACAGTGTCGTTCATCGAGTAACCCATGATGGTGAGCAGCGCACCGACAAAGGCCTGGTCGATGTCGAGCGAGAACGGCAGGAAGCCGTTGCCGATCGAGAAGATGGCCAGAATCACCAGGACGTCGTGGAAAAGTGCCACCACGGCCCCGTACCCGAAGGCCAGTCTCTTGAACCGGATCAGAATATAGCCGAACACCACCGCCACGGCGAGCAGAATCGACCACATGGCCGAGAAAATCAGGTCGTTGGCAATCGTCGGCCCGACTTTCTGCGAGCTGACGATCCGGCCCGGGTTCCCCTGAATTTTGGAGATACCGGAAATCACCTTGGCCTCGGCCTGCTTGTCGGCATCCGGCGAGGTGACGTCGGCCAGGTAGCTGGTCGTGACGCGAACCTGCTCACTGCCGCCGTAGGTTTTCACTTCCGGTGCCCCTCCCAGTTCTCTCGTCAGGGTTTCGCGAACGTCGTCCGTGCTGATGTTCTTCTCGAAGCGAACCACATACGAACGGCCGCCCTTGAAGTCGACGCCCAGGCCGAAACCTTTGAAGATGATCGAAACGATACCGGCGCCGATGATGATCGAGGAGATCGTATAATACAGCTTGCGACGGGAAACAAAGTCAAAGGCCGAATCCTTGAAGAGGTTCTTCGACCAGCTGGTGCCGAACGCCAGCGTGTTGCCGTTTTTCACATACCGCTCCAGGATGATCCGGGTAATGAAGATGGCGGCAAACAATGACGTCAGGATACCGATCACGAGCGTCGTGGCGAAGCCGAGAATCAGACCGGTTCCGAAGATGAACAGGATGACCCCGGTCAGCAGCGTCGTGACGTTGGAGTCGATGATGGACGAATAGGCATTGCTGAAACCGTCGGAAATGGCCTGTTTAAACGGCTTTCCTAAGGCCAGTTCCTCCTTGATCCGTTCGAAGATCAGCACGTTCGCATCGACGGCCATACCGATCGTCAGAACGATACCGGCGATCCCCGGCATGGTCAGCACCGCGCCCAGCGAGGCCATGATGCCCAGCAGGAAGAACAGGTTGACAAACAGAGCCAGGTCGGCGATCAGACCGGCACGGCCGTAATACAGCACCACGAACACCAGAACGATCACCAGACCGACAACCGACGAAATCACCCCGGCCGAAGCGGCTTCCGAACCCAGCGTGGCCCCGACGACGGCTTCCTCGACGATGTTGGTCGGCGCCGGCAGCTTACCGGCTTTCAGCACGTTCGACATGTCCTTGGTCTCTTCGACGGTGAAGTTCCCCATGATGCTGGAACTTCCGTTCGGAATTTCGTTCTGGACGGTCGGGGCGGTGTACACGAGGTTATCGAGAATGATCGCCACCGGGCGGTTGATGTTGGCCGCCGTCAGCGCGCGCCACTTGCGGGCTCCTTCGGCATTCATACGCATCGTCACCTCCGGACGGCCGCGCTCGTCATAGTCGTTCGTGGCATCGACGATCACGTCGCCTTCCAGCGGAGCCGCCCCACCCGGTTTCCGGATGAAATACAGCGGCAGAATTTCCTTGTTGTCGTTGGTCGTTATCGTTTTGCGATCCCAGAGCAGGGCGGCATCGGCCGGGAACAGAGCCCTCACTTCCTGGCGCTCCAGAATATCGTTGGCGCGGGCGGTATCTTTCAGATAAACCCCCAGTTGATTCTGTGAAATGGGCACGAACAGGCTCGTCAGAGCGGCATTCTGGGCGGCCGTGGCCGAGGTATCCTTTTTGGCGGTATCGCCCTTTGCGGTCTGGTTCTTCTGCGCCAGCTGAGCGGCCAGCGAGTTGTCTTTCCCCGTGGTGTCGGTCGAAGCGCCGGCGGTAGTTCCGGCGGCTTTCTGGGCAGCGGCTTTGCGCTCGGCTTCCATCTGAACGAGATAAGCCCCCAGTTGATCGAGGGCCGGAGCCACGTCGTTCAGCGTATAAACTTCCGCAAATTCGAGTTTGGCGGCACCCGACAGCAGGCGACGAACCCGCTCCGGATTGTCGACGCCCGGCAGCTCGATCAGGATGCGGCCCGTACCCGGCAGCCGCTGGATGTTCGGGTTGGCTACCCCAAACTTATCGACGCGGGCCTGAATGATCTGGAACGCCCGGCTGATGGAACCGTCCACCTCGTCGTTGATCAGCTTCCGAACTTCGGCATCCGACGACTGGAAGTTGATCTTGCCCCGGTTGGCGCTGTTGGCGAAGATGGTCGCCAGCTTGGTGTTCGGAGCCAGGTCCTTGTAGGCGTCGATGAAGCTATCGACGAATTTGGAGTTACCGGCTTTCTGCGCATCGACGGCCTTCTTCAGCGCCTGCTCGAACTTGGGATCGCGCGTGCCGCCGGCCAGCCCCCGAAGGATTTCGGCCGGAGACACTTCCAGTACGACGTGCATACCGCCCTGAAGGTCAAGGCCCAGGCCCAGCTCACGCTCGGTAACTTCCTGGAGCGTGTTGCCGAGATACACCGGCTCTTTCCAGAGCGAGTCGACATACCGCTGTTTTTTGGAGAAATCTACCTTGCCTTCGGCATTGGTAGCGTATACCTCCGCATCTTTCTTGATGCTGTTCGATACGAAGGTGAACGACAGATAGTAAATGCTCAACAGTGCAATTACCCCCGTCAGAATGAGTATTCCAACCCGGTTCTGCATTTTGGAATGGTATATGAAATAAGTGGAAAGAAAAATAGGGAAATGGTGGCCTTACATACAGCCTCGTCAGGGTGCATTCGTGGCAATATGATGCCCGAAAATGTGCCTGAAATACGAAAAGTAGAAGTAGGGAATCTCGAAGTGACCCGCGAGGACAGGCTCCCCGGTCATGAAGAACGTGACCGGCGGAGGCAGCAGATACACCGCCTGCTGAAACCCGAACGTGACCGCCGGCGTTACCACCGCTTCGAACGAAGCCGCCTGAACAACTGCCTCGGTCCCGTTGTTTGCTTTCTTGCCGGGTTGGTGGCCGGCATCGACCGTCCGGGCAGCTGCCGGTGAAGCCGCCGTCCACGACGATCCGCCCACCGCAACCAACAGCAGAACCGCTGTCAGAAACAGGCTCAGAAAACGGGCTATGTGGCTGGGTCGGTGCCTCATGAAATTGTGAAAAGGATTACAAATTTCGTGATAGTTTCACAAGAATGCAAGCATGAATTTTCGAGGCATTTTAGAAGAATCCGTTAACTTTCGCCGAAAATTTGAAAATGACCCTTCAGGAATTCATAAAAGCCGCCCTGGCCGAGGACCTCGGCGACGGTGACCATACCTCTCTTTCCACGATTCCGGCCGACGCCCGCAAGCGCGCCCGGCTGCTGGTCAAACAGGACGGCGTCCTGGCGGGCGTCGAGGTGGGGGAAGCCATCTTCCGCGAAGTCGATCCCGAACTGGAGGTTCACGTCAATATCCGGGACGGGTCGGCCATTCATTACGGAGACATCGTTCTGACCGTCAGCGGGCGGGCGCGGTCCATTCTGCAAGCCGAGCGGCTGGTGCTGAACTGCATGCAGCGCATGAGCGGGATCGCCACCCACACCCGGGCGATGGTGGCCACTCTGGAAGGAACCGGCATTCGGCTGCTCGACACCCGCAAAACCACCCCCAACTTCCGGATCTGTGAAAAAATGGCCGTCAAAATCGGCGGGGCGGTCAACCACCGCTTCGGGCTGTTCGACATGATCCTGATCAAGGACAACCACATCGACTACGCCGGCGGAATCGAAGCCGCCGTCACCAAAGCCGTCGATTACCTGAAAACCACCGGCCGCTCGCTGCCGATCGAGGTCGAGGTCCGGAACCGGAAGGAAGTCGAGGAAGTGCTGCGGATCGGACAGGTGAACCGGATTCTGCTCGATAATTTCCGGCCGGAAGACCTCAGGGAGATGGTGCAGCTGATCGGCAGGCGCTTCGAAACGGAAGCTTCCGGCGGCATCACCGAAACCAACCTGCACGAATACGCCGACACCGGGGTCGATTTCATCTCTTCGGGTGCCCTGACCCATCAGGTGAAAAGCCTCGATATGAGCCTGAAAGCCTATTGATGCCGCCGGGAGACATTTTTTGATGAATTTTGTTAGAACAGCATGGCAACCATTCCATTGACATTAGACGAAGAAATCCGGCAGATCGGCTACATCAGCCGCTCGACGCCGAAAGATAAACAGGTATTGATGGACGAAATCCGGCGGATGAAAGTGGAGAAAAACGCCGTGATTCTGGCCCATTATTACGTCGACGGCGATATTCAGGACCTGGCCGACTACATCGGCGACAGTCTTGGACTTTCCCAGCAGGCCGCGGCCACCGAGGCCGACATGATCGTGTTCTGCGGGGTGCATTTCATGGGCGAAACGGCCAAAATCCTCTCGCCCGACAAAAAGGTGGTCATCCCCGACCTGAACGCCGGCTGCTCCCTGGCCGATTCGGCCCCCGCCGACGAGTTCGCGGCCTTCAAGGCGAAGTATCCGGACCATATCGTAATCAGTTACATCAACTGCTCGGCCGACATCAAGGCCCTTTCCGACATCATCTGCACCTCGTCCAACGCGGTGAAGATCGTCGAGAGCCTGCCGAAGGATCAGAAGATCATCTTCGCGCCCGACGCCAACCTCGGCCGGTTCGTCGCCCGGAAAACCGGCCGCGAGCTGGTGCTGTGGGACGGCGCCTGCATCGTACACATCGACATTTCGCAGGATAAACTGAACGAGCTGCGGAAGAAATACCCGGGCGCCAAATTCATCGCCCACCCCGAGTGTCAGGAACACATCCTGAGCCAGGCCGATTACGTCGGTTCGACCACCGCCCTGCTGAAATACGTGGTGGATCAGCCCGACGAGGTGTTCATCGTCGGGACGGAGGCCGGTATTCTGCACAAGATGAAGCAGGCCGTTCCGAACAAGAAGATCATCCCGGCCCCGGCCAACGAGAACAACACCTGCGCCTGCTCGGAGTGCCCGTACATGAAAATGAATACGCTCGAAAAACTCTACAACGCGATGTATTACGAGAAACCTGAAATCATCGTGCCAGAGGACGTCCGGGTCAAAGCCGAAGCCTCCGTGCTCCGGATGCTGGAAATGAGCAAGAATCTGTAAAGAAACATGCCCCAACCATTTGACTTCCTGGTCATCGGCTCCGGCATCGCCGGCCTGAGCTACGCCACCAAACTGGCAATTCATTACGAAAATGCGGGTCAGGCCGTTTCGATCGGCGTCATTACGAAGGTGCGGGCCGATGAAACCAACACCAAGTACGCCCAGGGCGGCATTGCGGCCGTCTGGTCGGAAGACGATTCGTTCGAGAAACACATCGAGGACACCATGATCGCCGGCGACTTCCTGTGCAACCGGGAAGTCGTCGAGATCGTGGTCCGCGAGGCCCCGGAGCGCATCCGGGAACTGATCGAATACGGAACCCGCTTCGACAAGGAAGACGACGGCGACTACGACCTGGCCCGCGAAGGCGGCCACTCCGACCACCGGATTCTGCACTTCAAGGACATTACCGGGGCCGAAATCGAGCGGGCCCTGCTCGAAAAAGCCCAGTCCCTGAAGTCGATTCAGATTTTCACCCATTATTACGCCGTCGACCTCATCACGCGGCACCACCTCGGGGAAACCGTCCACCGATACGATACCGACAACCGGTGTTTCGGGGCCTACGTGCTCGACACGCAGACCGGGCGCGTGGAAATGTTTCTGGCTAAAACCACCCTGCTCGCCACCGGGGGCATCGGCAACGTCTACCAGAGCACCACGAACCCGACCATCGCCACCGGCGACGGCATTGCGATGGCCTACCGGGCCAAGTCGATCGCCAAGGATATGGAATTTATCCAGTTCCACCCGACGGCGCTCTACGAACCGGGCAAGAAGCCGAGTTTCCTAATCTCGGAAGCCGTCCGGGGCTTCGGGGGGATTCTGCGCAACCTGAAGGGCGAGACGTTCATGGAGCATTACGACGACCGGCTTTCGCTGGCCCCGCGCGACATCGTGGCCCGGGCCATCGACTCCGAGATGAAGAAATCCGGTGACCCGCACGTCTATCTCGACGTGACGCACTGCGATTTCGACAAATTCGTCGAGCACTTCCCGAACATTACTGCCTACTGCCGCGACAACCTCGGCATCGACGTCCGGAAGGACTTCATTCCGGTGGTTCCGGCCCAGCACTACCTCTGCGGGGGCATCAAAGTGAACGAGTGGGGTCAGACCAACATCCACTTCCTGTATGCCGCGGGCGAATGTTCCTGCACGGGCCTGCACGGGGCCAACCGCCTGGCGTCCAACTCCCTGCTCGAAGCCGTGGTGTTCGGACACCGGGCTTATCTGAAAACCGTCGAGAACTTCGAAAAAGCCGTCATTCCCGACAACCTGCCCGAGTGGAACGACGCCGGAACGACCCATCCCGAAGAACTGGTGCTGGTGACGGAGATGCAGCGCGAACTGGAGTCGATCATGTCCAATTACGTCGGGATCGTCCGCTCTCACCGCCGGATGAAGCGGGCGATGGACCGGCTGGAACTGATCTATCTGGAACATGAGGAACTGTACCGCCAGTCGAAGGTGTCGGTTCGGATCTGCGAACTGCGGAACATGATCGAGGTGGCTTACCTGGTCATCAAGGCCGCCATGTCACGTCGGGACAACCGCGGGCTGCATTTTAACCTCGACAACACCCCGGCCCACACCGTGTCGCGGGTCGAAGCCTGAACACCGGCACCCCGCCCGTGTGCGTGGTTTACGCGCTCAGACCTTGCCTTTCAGGTAGCCGATCACCACGTCCAGACCTTTTTTGTAGTGCTGGTTATTGGGGATGACGATGTCGGCTTCTGCTTTGTAGGGTTTGATGAACTGCCGGTAGGTGGGCCGGACGTGGTATTCCCATTGGTACATGATCATTTCGGGAGTCAGCGCCCGCTCCGCCTGATCGCGAATCATCCGGCGTTCGAGCTTTACCCGGTTTCGGGCATTGATGAAGATCTTCAGGTCCAGCTGCCGGGCAATTTCCTGGAAATGAAACACAAAGATGCCCTCGACCACAATGATGGGCGTCGGTTGGTAAACCAGGGTGCGGGGTACGACATTCGGCATGTTGAACGTATATTCCGGCGTCTCGACGGTTTCGCCCTGGTGCAGCCGGCGCAGGTGCTCGCCAAACCGCTGATGGTCGATGGTTTCGGGTAAATCGAAATTCGGAATACCGTTCTCATCGCGGGGAATCTGATCGAGCGTGCGGTAATAGTTGTCCTGGGAAATAAGACTGATCTGATCCGCGGTAAACGCTTCGATCAGCCCCCGCAGAAACGATGTTTTTCCCGAAGCGCTCCCGCCCGTAATCCCGACGATAAATGGTTTATTGGTCATGTTACAAAAATACCCGGTTTCGGTCTACATTCAGCGCACGACCGCGAGTTTTCCGGCCAGCCCCTCCCTGCCGTCGGGGCTGACGGCAAAGATGAAATAAATGCCGGTTTCGGCCGCCCGCCCCCGGTAGTCCCGCAGGTTCCAGGTGGCGGTTCCGCCCTGCGAACGGGTTTCGTAGACGAGCTGCCCGGCGGTGTCCATGATCTTCACGACGGTATTTTCGACCAGCCCCCGGATGCCTACGTTCCCGCCGAAACCGGGTCGTACGGGATTGGGGAAAATCGTGATGCCGCTCAGTTGCCCGGCCGGTTCGGTGGCGCCCCCGCCATAGGATACCAGCCCGTAAGACCCGCCCGGCACACCGGCCGACACGAACACCTCCCCGCTGACGGGGTCGACGGCCACATCGTTGATCCGGTTATCGGGCAGGGGGCTGTTATCGGTCGTAAAGGATTCGAGCAGGGTCGTCCCGTCCGCACTGGTCAGGAAAAGGCCGTTCAGCGTACCGAGCCATTTGCGGTTTCCGCCATCCACGGTAATGGCCGTGACGGATTCTCCGCTCAGCAGCCGACGCCCGCCGGCCACAGGCTGGTACGCATTCACCGATGCCGTAAAAACGGCCGCCGGGTTGTCGAAAACCGCGACCCCGTTGTCCGTACCGACCCAGATCAGGCCGTCGCGGTCCCGGACCAGCGACCGGACGTTGCGATCCGGGAGGTTCCCCTCGCCCGACTGGTCATACAGAAACCGGCTGCGACTGGTGACGGGATCGAACACCAGCAGGCCCCCGCCGTTGGCCCCGCTCAGTGCCATCCATAAAAAGCCGTTGTCGTCGATGACGAGCCGCAGCAGGTCCGGCCGGTCGGTGGAGAACGACTGAATCTGTCCGTTTTTCCGCCGGACATACAGTGCCGGCGGCCCGAAACGGGAGGTGGGGGTGGTGATCCAGAGGTCGCCGTTGCCGTCGGCCGCCAGATCGCTGACCCCGGCCAGCACCCGGTTGACCACCTCGGGCGAATTCTGTCCGTCCAGCGTCCAGATTCCTCCCCCGAAACTGCCGAGAAAAAGCCGCTGGTCGGTCGGGTCGATGGTGGCGGCCACGAAATCGGTGGGCAGGGAGCGATCCAGGACATTCTGCCAGCGCCCGTTTTGAAAAAGATCGAATCCGCGCCGGCGCCCCAGAGCCGTTCGGTTGTCGGTAAACCCGCCCGGCAGGGCAATGACCTGATGGGATTCAGCGGAGGTGCCGAACGCCCGCAGCCGCTGAAAGAGGTCGGAAGCCGGGCCGTCGGGGCTGACGGACTGAACCCCGGCGTTGGAGACGCGGAGCAGGCCGGACAGTGAATCCGCGATCCAGAAGCTGCCGGCGGCCTCGACGATCTCCCTGGGGTTGCCCACCACCGCGTTCTGCAACAGCAGGCCCGAGGCCCGCCGGAGTTCATCCGGGGCCGCGGCCACCCATTCCGTAGGGGTCTGCACCAGCCCGGTGATGGTGGGCAGCGCCTGAACCAGCATCCAGCTGCCGCCCTGCCGCTCGACCACGCCCTGGCTGGGCGCGGCGGCATACAGCCTGTTGTTTACGCCGACCACCGTTCGGATGTCGCCCCCCCGGGGCAGGCCGACGGGCCGCCAGTTGCCGAAAAAAGCCAGGTTGACGGAAGGCGCAAAACGGGCCGCCAGCAGCCCGCGTGAGGTGGCCGCATAGAGGGAGTCGTTGGCAAAGGCGGTTGCATAAACCGTCACGGATGCGCCACCGGGGCCGAGGTTGCGGTAGGTATCCAGAATTTCGGTGCGGGCCACGTCCAGAACGACAATGCCGAAGTCGGTGGCGAGGTAGGCCCGGTCTTCACGCCGGTTCACGTGGTTGATCCGCCGGCTGCCCTGAATCTGGGCCGCGTCCCGTATAAGGGTGATCGTTCTGATGCCGGCCGGTTCGCCGGTTGCCGTAACCGACAGCACATCGAGGGTGCCGCTCCGGTAGCCGATGAGCAGTTGCCGGCGGTCCGGAAAATAGAAAAGCCGGCTAACGCCGGTTTCGGAAAAGTGATCGTCGCGGGTGAGCCGGGTGGCTTCACCGGCCTGGGGATCGAAGGAGAAAAAGCCGTTTTCCGAGGCACAGTAGATACGGTTCTGCACGGCGGCCACCGTCTGGGCGGAGCGGAAACTGGGGTGTGTCCGCCAGGTGCCGATCTGGGCCAGACCGGGAATCGAGAGAAGCAGAAACAACAGGCTCCCGGCGACCGAATTCATCCTTTCACATTGTCCTCATAAACCCATTCCTTGCTGCCGGCGCGGTCGCCGAGCAGGTAGCAGCGACGGCAGCGGGCTTCGTAGCTGTCGGTTTCGCCGAGCAGTACTTTTTCTTTCGACGGTACGAGCCGGTACGAATAGTTGGCGATATCTCCACACACGACACAGATCGCGTGGACTTTCGTCACATATTCCGCGATGGCGAGAAGGTGCGGCATACAGCCGAAGGGGTTGCCCTGAAAATCCATATCCAGCCCCGCCAGAATGACCCGCTTCCCGCTGTTGGCCAGCGTATTGCATACTTCCACAATCTCCCGGTCGTCGAAAAACTGTGCTTCGTCGATGCCCACGACCTCACAGTTGCCGGCCTGCTCCAGAATCTCGCGGGCCGTACCGACCGGCTGCGAGCGGATGGCGGTCGCATTATGGGAGACGATATTCAGTTCATGGTACCGGGTATCGACCAGCGGCTTGAAAATCCGGACGCTGAGCTTGGCGATAATGGCCCGGTTCAGCCGCCGGATCAGTTCTTCGGTTTTCCCGGAAAACATGGACCCACAGATCACTTCGATCCATCCCGTACGGAGGTGGGGCGGTTCGCGACGGCGGTTCGGTTCAATAAACATACAAGGGCATCGTTAATAATAAATGAGTTGTAGAATAAATGAATGATTGAATGAGCTTCGCCATGCTTAACGGGCCGCGCACCACTCAATCACTCTATCCTTCAACATTCAACAATTCCATGGCGCTGGCATTCTTATTGTTGGGGCAAAAAGTGGCTCTAAACGATAATTTTCAAGATGTCTGACCGGATTCTAAGCGAAAACCATATCTTTACAAAGCAAAGATATTTTGACATGTCGAACAAGTTCAACGCGTCCTCTCTTACCGAATATTGCAAATCATATGCCCGAAAAGTGGCCGGTGATTTTTTTTCTTCCCACTCCGTCATTTCCGGAAAAGAACTGCTTTCCCTTAGCCCGATCAGCCAGGTCAATATATTCGTAGTCAGCTCGTTATCAGAGAAATGGCGGGCAGACGCCGAACGCTTTCGCAGCCCTTACTTCGACTACGAACACCCCGAAGTGAAGGAAGCGCTTCAGTTGTTCATGAATACGGTTTCTCAACATATTTCAATGCGTCGGGAACAGTTGGAGCCGCTGCTGATCGACGCGACCAAACGGACACTGATTCTTCTGTTCGATCCCCGTCATTACTTCGACGAAGCCCTGCGGAACCAGCCGGATTTCTCGCTTTCCGCCGAAGCCGCCCATCAGATTACCCGCTACACGCAGATCAATAAATTCGTGCCGATCACCCTGGAGGAACGCATGAAGGGGAAAGATTTCGTCTATGTTAATCAGGCACTGAACTGGCTCGACGAGATTCTGCTGCACCGGGGCCGGGAGCTTGAAAAACCGGACAAATACATTGCCCAGTTTTCGGAGAAAGTGCTGCTCGATCCGGGCGTATTACTGCGCAAGCCTTCCTACGACTTCTCGGTGCCGGCTACCGTCCCGACCACCAATAAATCATTTTTCGACATCGAAGTCGACAACACGGTTACGGCTCCCGTGGCGGTTGCCGTGCCGGCCGCCCCTGCCAACGGGGCGGCCGGTTCGGTCCTGAATGGAAACTCGTCGGCAGAAGCTTCGGACGAGGCTACCGGCGGCCCGCTGTTTCTGACCGACGCCCGGCCCTCCGCCGAACCGTCGGCGCCTTCCATGCAGCCCAGCCAGGCATCGGTGCGGTTCAGTGAAACCACTTCGCTGGACGAACTGCCCGTGACCGACCCGGGAACCGCCGACGCCGAAACACCGCCGGCTCCCGTCACCATCGGCGAAACCTTTTACCGGGCGCCGATCGAAAGCATCAGCAAAAGTATTTCGCTGAACCAGAAGTTCATGTTTATCAACCAGTTGTTCAACGGCAACGCCGTGGCCTACAACGAAGCCATCGATGAACTGAACCAGGCCACCAGCTACGACCAGGCCCGCGACCTGATCTCCTACCGGTATGCCGCCCAGTACCTCTGGGACATGAGCAGCGACGAGGTCGGCATGCTGATCGACATTCTGAAACGGCGGTTTGCCTTATAAGACGCATCCTTCGTTACCGATAACGGACCGGGCGGAAACGTTCGGTTTTTTATTTTGCGTACCCTGTGTCTTCTCCCTCCCCGCTCCGTCTAAAGCCTGAAACACCTGTCGACCTTACGTAGCTTTCGACAGAAAAGTAATCAGGTCTGATTACTTTATTCTATCTTCATGGCGACCATCGAGCTTCTGGACGGGGGTATAAAAATCGAAATGTTCTCGAACGATCATAATCCTCCGCATATTCATGTAAAGTATGCAGAACATAAATGCCTGATTGTGATTCAAACCGGGGAAGTTTATTCAGGCTATCTGCCGCCCCGTAAACTTAAAGTAGCGATGAGGTATCTGGAAGGCAATCGGCAAAGCCTCCTGACACTCTGGAAAACCATGAACAATCAATAAGAACAGGAGGATGACCGAACCCGAAATCATCGAGATTCTGGCCGTGGAGCCGTACCGGATCATTACCCGCTGGTCGAACGGTGAAATTCGCCGGAACGACTATACCGCTCGAATGGATGAATGGAAGCGCAGTTCCAATCCATTGTACAGCCGGCTCTCCGAATGGGAACTATTTAGCCGGGTTACACTGCGGGACGGCGTGCTGAGCTGGCCGGAAATCCGGGTAGAATTTAATCTGGGCGGCCGGCAAAGGTCTGAACCGCTCGAATTTGACTCCATCACCACCTTTCAGGAAAGTGTCCTGATGGCTGATCCGCTCACGGTGTCCGAATCGATTGGAGAGTCTATTTTGAAAGCCCGAAAGGCGGCAAATATTACGCAGGAAGACCTCGCCCGTCGCATCGGCTCCACCAAACAGTACGTATCGAAAGTAGAAAGAAACATGGTTAGCCCAAAAGCCGAAACGCTTCGGCGGATGGCGGCCGCCATGGGTAAACGAATTATTTTGATGTAATTCCCCGTGTCTTCTTCCTCCCCGCGCCGTCTAAAGCCTGAAAGAAAGCCTTTCGACCGGATGGACGGCCCGGCTTTGTGTCTTCCCCTCGATCCGATGCCGTTTGAATTGCCCGCTTTGGCGCCTTGCGCTGCTAACCCTGCTGACCTCTCCGGCATTTTCTCAGGATTACCGCCGGCCGGAAGCCGATCCCGGCCGGATCATTCAGGAGCTGTTTCCGGTCCAGGCAGAAGGCCCTGACTATCAAACCGTCTACGATAATCTCTACCAGCTCTATACCACCCCGCTCGACCTCAACACCGTCACCCGCGACGAACTCTCGGCTACCGGTCTGCTGACCGAACGCCAGCTGAATCGTTTTTTTGAATACCGGTCCGCCCTCGGCGATCTGCTTTCCGTCTATGAACTCCAGTCTGTCCCCGATTTCGATCTGCCCACAATCCGCCGGATGCTGCCCTTCGTGACGGTCGGTACCGGGCAACGACGGTTTTCCCTGCGGAATCCCGCTAACCATTCCCTGACGATTCGAACCGAACGGATTCTGGAACGGCCGAAAGGCTTTCTGCCGACTGAACCGACCCCCAACGGCAGCCTTCCGCAGCGGTATGCCGGTGGGCGCCAGCAGTGCTACCTGCGTTACCGGTACGACCGGCCCCGGGATTATAGCTTCGGCCTCACCCTTGAACAGGATCCCGGCGAACCGCTCCGCTGGCGTCCGGCCACCGGTCAGTTGGGCGTCGACTATCTTTCCGTTCATGCACAGATTCAGAATCGAAGACGCTGGCGGAACATCATCGTCGGGGATTACCAGTTGCAGGTCGGACAGGGACTGGTACTGGGGGCCGGATTTTCGCTGGGCAAGGGGTCCGAGACGGTAGCCGGAGTCCGCCGTCCGACCCTGGGAAGCCGCCCGTATACTTCGCTGAGTGAATACGGCTTTTTCCGGGGTCTGACCGCCACCTATGCGCTCCGTCCGAAGCTGGACATCACGATCCTGATGGCCCAAAACCGACGGGATGCCAACCTTTCGGAGAACGGCCGGGTGTTCACGGCCCTCCAGACTTCCGGCCTGCACCGGACCCCGGCCGAGCAGGCCGACCGGGCCGGCGTGCGGGAGCAAAACGCCGGGCTTCATCTGCACTGGCACGACGGGCAGCGGTTTCAGGCGGGGCTGGTCGTGCTGCAAACGGCCTTCGACAAGACATTCCGGAAACCGGACCGGCCTTACAACCGTTACGAATTTGTCGGAAAACGGAACACGGTCGTCGGGCTGCACGGCGCTTATCTCCGGCGAAACCTGAATACGTTCGGGGAAGCCGCCCGCTCCTCCAGTGGAGGCATCGGGCTGGTTGGCGGGGCCGTTGCCAGCCTCACGAAACGGCTGGATGCCACCCTGCTCGGGCGGTATTACGACCGCCGTTTTCAAAGTTTCTACGCCGGGGCCTTCGGAGAAAACAGCCGTAACAGCAATGAAAAGGGCCTTTATACCGGCCTTCGCTATGTCGTCTACCGGAAGCTGACACTCGGCGCCTTTGCCGATGTCTACCGGTTTCCGTGGCTCAAATACCTCGTCGACCGGCCGTCGCGGGGGTTTGACTACCTCTTTCAGGCTACCTTCACCCCCACCAAACGGCTTACGGTTCAGAGCATTTATCATGAGGAACACAAAGAAAAAAACCTCCCCGCCAAACTCAATAAAGGCGGGGAGGTGACGAAGACGCTTCGTAAACGTTATGCCCTGAGCGCCGAATATACTCCTTCGCGCCGATTGTCGTTTCACACGCGGATGCAATGGGCCGGTTTCCGGCAGGTCGGCAACGTGCCCATGACGGGCCTGGCGCTGGCCCAGGATGTAACCCTGGACCTCGGCCGGATTTCAGTGAGCGGACGGCTGGCCTGGTTCGACAGCGACGCCTACGACAGCCGCCTGTATCTGTATGAACGGGATGTCCCGTCGACGTTTTCCATACCGGCCTACACGGACCGGGGCCTGCGGCATTACGTGCTGGTCCGCTGGAAAACCGGGCCACGGCTGGACCTCTGGCTGCGCTGGGGCCGCACCGATTACTTCAACCGGGAAACCGTCGGGTCGGATCTGGATCAGCTCCCAACTTCCCATAAAACCGAGGCCAGACTTCAGGCGCAGTGGCGATTTTAGTCGTCCTCGCGGAGGTTCGCCTTCTCGACCGTCACCGATTTGGAGCCGACGGCCGACACCCCGAAATAGCCGACGGCCTTTGGTCCGCCGGAATTGCGGTTCAGCACGTTGGTCGGGACGTTGGACGGAGGTGAAGCAAACAGGCCGCCGTTGTTGATCTGACCGCTCAGTTGCTGGAAGAAAAAGAAGGCATCCTCCGTGATGGACAGGACTTCGATCCTCACCCGATCGTTCATTTTATACAGACTGTCGGGGTTGATCGACGTACGGATGGGCTGGATGAACAGCAGGCCGTCGGTGTTGGCACTGCCGTTGAACGAGCCGTCGAGCGAGACGACGATGTTGGTGGTTTTATCCAGCCGTTTGTTGTTCCGGTACGTCCTGATCCAGTAATAGTCGGTCTGATTCGGCAGGTCGGTGGCGTAGAACTCGCCCAGATAGCCGGTTTCGTCCGAGAGCGGGTTGACTTTTTCTTCCCTGAAAACGACCGAGTCGATGGCCGGCACCCGGCGCATTTCGGAAACCGCATAGTATTCCTGCCCTTCGTAGCGAATGCCCAGACCGTATTTCCGGCCGATTTGCCCGAACACTTCACCGGCCTTCGGGGTCCAGACGTAATTACCGTCGTTCTTCAGGTCGACGAACTCGTAGGTCTTGCCCTTATCGTCGGAGACCACCACGGTGGCGCCGGTGGCGGCCGGGGGCTGGGCCGCATCGAAATAGCCCGTCGTCCGGCTGAGCCTGATGGTCTGGGTACCCGGTTCGTTGGTGAGCCAGGCATCGACGGCCAGTTGCGACGGGCCGGTTTTCAGGTTGATGTCGATGGGATCTTCGCAGGCCGCCAGCGTCAGAACAAGCCCGGCCAGCAGCAGCAGGTGGATCAGCGAAAAACCAAATATCTGAATATTTTTCATGTCGAAGGGGCCGGGGGTGGAAGCCCGGCGGGATGGTCTAAAACTTGAAATTGTAGGTAACCGACGGAATAATGCTGGCGAATACCGAGTAGCGGACCGCTTCGGCGACCGGAATCTGCACCTGTTCGCCGTTCATGGTCACCGTCCGTTTGTCTTCGGCCTGCCGGAAGAACACCGAGAACGGGTTTTTGCGGGCGTAGGCGTTATACACCGAGAACACCCAGTTGCTCTCCCACCGGCGGCCCGGCTTTTTCGGATTCTGAAGCGTGGCCGACAGATCGAGCCGGTGATAGGGCGGAATCCGGTAGTTGTTGCGGGAATTCTCGGCGTTGTGCGGTACCAGATAGCCCTGGAAGATGTACCCGTTGGTCGGGAAGGTTCCCGGCGTCCCGCTGCTGAGCGCGAAGGTGGCCGAGAAACTCCATTTCGTGTTCAGGTCGTAGAGCGCCACGGCATTGATCGTATGCCGCTTGTCGAAGCGGGTCGGGAACCAGCGGTTGTTGTTGACGCCGTCGACGAGCCGCTCGGTTTTGGCCAGCGTGTAGCTGAGCCAGCCCGTCAGGTCGCCCTTGTTCTTTTTCAGGAAGAATTCGGCCCCGTAGGCCCGCCCTTTGCCGTTCAGCAGGTCGCCTTCGAGGTATTTGTTCAGCAGCAGGTCGGCCCCGTCGATGTAGTCGATCTGGTTCTGAAGCCATTTGTAATACACCTCCACGGAGGCTTCGAACTCGGTGCCGGTCCGGCCGAAGTTCCGGAAATAGCCGCCCGCCAGCTGGTCGGCGATCTGCGGCCGGATATTGTTGGTCGAGGGCGTCCAGACGTCGAGGGGTGTCGAAGCGGTCGTATTGGAAACCAGGTGAATGTACTGGGCCAGCCGGTTGTAGCTCAGTTTCAGCGAACTCAGGTCGCTTAGCTCATACTTGGCCGAAAACCGGGGCTCCCAGTTGCCGTAGGTTTCGATGTTTTCGTACCGGTCGTAGTCGCGGGTGGCCACCGGGAACCGGCGTTGTCCGGCCGGGACGTTCGACTGGAAGGTGTAGGCTTCGCCCGGTCCGAGGAAACTATAGAGCGAATACCGCAGCCCGTATTGCAGTTGAATCCGCCGGGACACCTGCTGTTCGTTCCCGACATAGAGCGCACTCTCCAGGGCGTATTTGCTTTCCAGCCCGAACGACCGCACCTCGCCGTTGCTGGCCGCCGTGGCTTTTCCCGGCTGGAAATCATAGACGATGGCCTGTCCGCCGAAGGTCAGCGTGTTGTTTTTCAGGAACAGCGTGAAGTCCGGCTTAATACTGTAATTGATGATCCGGGATTTCCAGCGGAAATAGTCCTTGGCTTCTTTCCGCTTCAGGTCGCTGTCGAGCAGGTAATCGTAGTTGCTGTAGAAGGCCGTCGTGTTCAGGAACAGCTTGTTGCTGAACACGTGGTTCCAGCGCAGACTGGTGGTGGTGTTGCCCCAGTTGAACCCGAAATCGGCCCCGAAGACGTCGCGGCCCAGGTAGCCGGAGGCATAAATGGTATTTTTGTCGTTGATGCGGTAGTTGGCCTTGGCCGTCAGGTCGTAAAAGAAGAAGCGGGAGCCTTTGAGGTCACCTTTCAGGAACGGTTTAGCCAGCACGTCGGCGTAGGACCGGCGGCCCGCGATGATGAACGAGCCTTTGCCCCTGAACAGCGGCTGCTCGACGGTCAGGCGGCTGAAGATGGCCCCGATGCCGCCTGAAACGGTGGTGCGCTTCGAGTTACCTTCCTTCATCCGGACGTCCAGAATGGACGAGATGCGCCCGCCGTAGAGGGCAGGGATCCCGCCTTTCACCAGCTTGACGTCCTTGACCGCATCCGGGTTGAACACCGAGAAAAAGCCGAACAGGTGGGAGGAGTTGTACACCGGGGCTTCGTCGAGCAGCACGAGGTTCTGGTCGATATTGCCGCCCCGGACGTTGAAACCGGTGGCGCCCTCCCCGACCGTCGAGACGCCCGGCAGCAGCTGAATGCTCCGGATCACGTCGACCTCGCCGAGCAGGGCCGGTATTTTCTGGATTGTCTTCATCTCGACCCGGTTGACGCTCATTTCGATGTTCTTGACGTTGTCGTCCTCACGTTTGGTCGATACGGTAACCTCTTGGAGATCACGGCCCTCCTGTTGAAGCTCCATGTTCAGGTTCTGGTTCTGGCCGGTCAGATCGACCGTCCGGTTCTGTTTGGCGAAACCGACGTAGGAGAAAACCAGGTTGTAGGTGCCGGCCGGCAGCGTCAGGGCATAAAAACCGTAGGCATTGGTCGTTACGCCGGAGCCGGTTTCCTTGACGAAAACCGAAACGCCGATGAGTCCCTCGCCGTTGGCGGCATCCTTGATGTAGCCGCTGACCGTATATTGGGCTTTGTTTGGGGGAAGACCGGCCGGCGGGGCGGTGTTCTGACTCGTCTGAGCCGTCACGACCGGGGCGGTCCATGAGGCCAGAAGAAAAATAAGTAGGAACTGTTTCATAATCAGGCTGGTGGTACTGGATGATAACTTTTGGTACGTTCTTTTGTTGTACGACAGCAAAGGTCGGCAATGCCCCTATGCCGTAGGACAAAAAAATGACGAACCGTCGGAAACCAGTCCCGAAAGGCACGGCCTGTAGTATGAAACCTACTTTTCCGGGCAGGATGGTGCAAACCCGAAAACATGTAAATCTTTGCCAATAAGCCGCCTGTTTCGGACGTTAAATACCGTGGGCCCCGTTCCGCATTGCCGTATGAAGAGTTTGCTGACGACATTCCTGACCCTGCTGGTGATCTTTCCCCTGCGCGCGCAGACCCTGACGCCCGAGCAGGCCCGCGAAGACGTGCAGTTCCTGAAAAAGAAGCTCGACCGGCTGCATCCGGGCGTCGGCTATTACCTGTCTCAACCGGACTTCGACCGGCTGTATGATTCCCTGAGCAACCGGCTGACGCAACCGGTCGACTACCAGACTTTTTTTCGGGAGGTTACTCCCCTGATCGCCGGGCTGAAAGACGGCCATACCTCGCTGCACCACCGCCGGAACCGGAACAGTAAAAACAACCGGACGCTGCCGTTCTTTCTCCGGCAGGCCGGTGACCGCTATTACATCTCCCACAACCTGTCGGACGACTCGACGCTCGTCCGCGGAACCGAACTCCTCCGCATCGACGGACAGACGGTGGTCGACCTGCACCGGCTTCTGCAGGACACCGACCGCAGCGGCTCCGACGGCGACAACCGCACCGGCCGGCGGTTCCGGAGCCTGGCGAATTTTCCCGGCTACTATACCGACTGGTTCGGCTCGCGGGATTCCGTTCTAATCACCTACCGTCTGCCGGCCGACACGAGCCAGCGCACCCGCTGGCTCCACTGCGAAACCGGCAGCGTGCTCGAAGCCAACCTGAAAAAGCGGTATCGGAAAGAGATCAACAGCAGCCCCAACCTTTCGGTGCGGATGGTCGACAGCCTCGACCGGACGGCGGTTCTCCGCATCTCGACCTTCAGCAGTTCGCCGGTCGATCTGGCGACGGGTAAATTCAGCCGGAGGCTCAAACGGGCCTTCCGGCAGATTCAGGAAAAGGAGGTCCGGAACCTGGTCGTCGATGTGCGGAGCAACGGGGGCGGGGTCGTGGTGAATGCGGCCCGGCTGCTGCAATACTGGATGCCCGGGCCCTTCCGGGTCATGGAGCGTGAAACCATGAAACACGACGTCCGGCAGGCGTTCGTCAAGTGGTACAACCCCTTCTCGTGGGCGGTTTTCCCGATTTTCTACAAACCCGATACGACCGGCGGGTACACCGAACGCTTCACGGCCCGCCCCTACCGGCCCCGAAAAAAATACCGGTACGACGGCAAACTGTATTTTCTCGTCAACGGCGCTTCGTATTCGGCCACGGCCACCGTGCTGGTTCATACCCTCAATGCCGGTCTGGGAACGTTCGTGGGTGAAGCCTGCGGAGGGGCCTACTGGGGGGATTTTGCCGGACAGTTCAAGACCGTCATCCTGCCCAACTCCGGCCTGCGCGTCACTATTCCGTTGAAGCGGCTGGCTCACGCCGTCGATCCGAAAAACGCCAACGGTTTTACCGTGGAGCCGGATTTTCCGATAGAGCGGACTTACGACGACATCCTGGAAGGCCGGGATTACGCCATGCAGTACACCTTCTGGCTCATCAAGCGGGGTAAAGTCGCTTCCCGGGTAGAGAAGAACCTGGTCGGGACGGTGGCGACGCCCTGAGCGTATGGCCCAACAGTTCGGCGGGTTTGGTAGTTAACTCTTCGGTACTGAACTCTTTCCATATGAGTGAACACAAGGAATTAGGACTGGGGGTGATCGGTTTCGGCGGCTTCGGCCTGTTTGCCACCCAGCACTTCATGCAGGTTCCCCACATGAAACTGATCGGTATCGCCGGTTCGCACCGCGACGAGGCCACCCGGGCCGCGAATCGCTTCGGAGCCGTTCACTACGACACCATCGACGAACTCCTCGCCCAGCCCGGCCTCGATATCGTTTATATCGCCACCCCGCCCTTTCTGCACTACGAACAGTCGATGCAGGCGCTTCGGGCGGGCAAGCACGTCATCTGCGAAAAGCCGCTGGCGATGAACGAGGAGCAGGGCCGTGAGATGGTCGGCTACGCCGAAAGCCGGGGCCTGCTCATGATCACCAACCTCATGCAGCGCTACAACCCCATGTATGAACGCATCCGGACGCTGGTCGACAGGAAGATTCTGGGCGAGTTTCTGCACGGTTATTTCGAAAATTATGCGTCCGACGAGGGGCTGTCTCCGCAGCACTGGTTCTGGGACCGCGGCAGGAGTGGCGGTATTTTCATCGAACACGGCGTCCACTTCTTTGACCTGTTCGCGGGCTGGCTCGGCGAAGGACGGGTGGAGTCGGCGCAGGTCTGCGTGCGGGAAGGGTCAGGCGTCGAAGAGCAGGTCAACGCGACGGTCCGGTACGGCGATGCGCTCGTCAATTTTTACCACGGCTTCACGCAGCCGGGGCGTATGGACCGCCAGGAGATGCGGCTTCTGTTCGAGAAGGGAGACGTGACGCTGCACGAGTGGGTGCCGACGCGGGCGGTGGTCCGGGCGCTGGTCGACGAGACGGCTACGCGGGAACTGATGGATCTGTTTCCGGGGGCGCGGCTGGACGTCACGGCCAATTACGGCGGCAGCGGGAGGGCGGTGCGCGGGCGGTTCAAGGCGTTCGACGTCTACCAGAACATCCGGCTTTCGTACGGTTTCGACGAGGAAAAGATGCACCTTTACGGCGACCTCCTCCGGCTCATGTTCCGCGAACAGACCACGGCGATCCGATACCCCGGCACGCACCGCAAAATCACGGAACAAAATGGCCTGACCTCCCTGCTGACGGCCGTCGAAGCCGACCGGCTGGCGCACCGAAAGTGAACCTCAACCTAAGCGGCTGTTCAATTCTACCAGGTCGGATACACTTTCCAGATAAAGAGTATTTGGCCCCAGATCGATGTCATTGGGCCACCAGACCCCTCCGTTACCGGATTTCACCCTATTGAACAAGTTTCCATCCTTCAATTCACTGAAAATACCAAAAGAGAGGTAAGGCTTCACGTTAAAAAAACGCTTCTCCTGATTCGTGAAATGCAGTTCCAGGCAGTAATCAGGCAAGGGAACGACCGAAACCACTCGTGGATTCATAGTCAGTTCATTTTAAAGGGTCAATCGGGAATAATCATCGCAAAAACCGCTTCGTCATCCCAAAACGCACATGAAAATGAGGTAGTTTGTGCTGCTAATTATCAAAGTAATACATCGTAATAATAAGCCCATAAAACATAGAAATTACCGGCATTCCGAATAGTGCTTAGGCTGCTGATTTCGGGAAACTAAGCGACTGAAAATTGCTTTTGATTTCTTCCATCAACAACCCACGCCGGCTCAAGTCGGCATCTAAAGCCGGCCAATGAATACCGGAGTCCGATAATTCATACTCGGTCAGTTGGTCGTCGGCAGCATTGTTCAGGAGTGCATAACTGGAGAGCAGACGGCTGATAATCCGGCGATTATTGAGAATGACGATCATCAGGTCCAGGTCACGGAAATAAGCAAACCGGCTGATTCGCAGGCCCTCTCTGCGAATCAGCTCATCAATTTCATCTCCCTCAACCGTAAGCGAAGGATCGGTTTCGAGAAAAGTGGCCAGGCGGCTACTTACCTAAGGTCGCGATCCAGGCGGATAAGAGGGTGTCATAATGCTCGATGATTAAATCCACAATTTCCCTGATTTCGTTTTTCTTAGAGCCTTTGCTGAAGGTCATGTCGATGTGCGGAACCAGTACAAACCGGGCTTCGCATTCGGCTTAGGCCACCTGAACATGAATCGGCTCATGTTTATTCATATAAAAGAAAAAACGGTAACCTCTGATAAACAGAACGGTGGGCATCCTCAAAATTAGAATTTCCCGGAGGAAATCTTACACCTTCCCCTTCAAAAACTCGGCCGTGTAGTTTTCGCCCTCGGGCAGCCGCACCAGTTCTTCCGGGGTGCCGGTGAAGGTGACGTAGCCGCCGGCGTCCCCGCCCTCGGGGCCCAGGTCGATGATGTAGTCGGCGGATTTGATGACCTCGGTATTGTGTTCGATGATGATGACCGAATCTCCCTGATCGACCAGCGCATTGATGGCTTTCAGCAGTTTGCGGATGTCGTGGAAGTGCAGACCCGTCGTCGGTTCGTCGAAGATGAACAGGGTGCTGCCCTTGTTGGCGTTGCCTTTGCCGAGGAACGACGCCAGCTTGACGCGCTGGGCCTCCCCGCCCGACAGCGTGTTCGACGACTGGCCGAGCGTGATGTACCCCAGGCCCACCTCCTGCAGCGGCAGCAGCTTCTCCACCATCTTCTGCTCGGCTTTTTTGAAGAACCCGATGGACTCGTCGACGGTCATTTCCAGGATGTCGGAGACGTTTTTGCCTTCGAGGGTCACTTCCAGCACCTCCTGCTTGAAGCGTTTGCCGTTACAGCCTTCGCATTTCAGGAAGATGTCGGCCATGAACTGCATCTCGATCTTGACCTCGCCTTCGCCCTGGCACACCTCGCAGCGGCCGCCGTCGACGTTGAACGAGAAGTGCGACGGTTTGTACCCCCTCGCCTTCGCCACCGGCTGCTCGGCCATGACCTGACGGAGGTAATCATACGCCTTGATGTAGGTCACGGGGTTGGAGCGCGACGATTTACCGATCGGGTTCTGGTCGATCATCTCGACGGCCGAAACCCGGTCGAGGCTGCCGCCGAGGCTGTCGTGTTTGCCGGCCTCCTCGGAGCCGTCGCCTTTCAGCCGCATCAGGCCGGGATAAAGCACCTTCCGGATCAGGGTCGACTTACCGGAGCCGCTGACACCGGTCACGACGGTGAGCGTGTTCAGCGGGAACCGTACGTCCACGTCTTTCAGGTTATTCTCCCGGGCGCCGTTCACCTCGATCCAGTGGGTGGCTTTCCGGCGAAACCGGGGCACCGGCACCTGCTCTTTTCCGGTCAGAAAATCGATGGTATAGGAATGCAGCCCCGATTCGAAGCTGTCGGCGTCGCCATTCAGGGAGGGGCGGGCGGACAGGCCGAGCCGGCTGATTTCGTCCCAGGTTCCCTGAAAAACCAGATGGCCGCCGTTGACGCCGGCATCCGGCCCGATGTCGATCAGTTGGTCGGCCGCGCGCATCACCTCCTCCTCGTGTTCGACGACGATGACGGTGTTGCCCAGATCGCGCAGCAGTTCCAGCACGCCGACCAGCCGGCGGGTGTCCCGCGGGTGCAGGCCGATGCTCGGTTCGTCGAGGATGTACATCGATCCCACGAGGGCGCTGCCGAGCGAGGTCGCCAGCTTAATACGCTGGTATTCACCGCCGGATAGCGAACTGGTCAGTCGGTTGAGTGTCAGGTAGCCCAGGCCGACTCGCTCCATGTAGTCGAGCCGGTTGCGGATTTCGGTCAGCAGCCGTTTACCGACTTCCTGCTGATGCGGGGCCAGTTCGAGATTCCGGAAAAAAGCCGCCGATTCGGTGATCGGCATCAGCACGATATCGGTGATGGATTTACCTTTGGTAGGGATGCCGTCGATCAGGACATAGCTGGCATCCCGGCGCAGCCGCGATCCCCGGCACTCGGGGCAGGTGGTTTTGCCCCGGTAGCGCGAGAGCATCACCCGGTATTGCACCTTGAAGGTCTGGCTCTCGACAAAATCGAAAAAGCCGTTCAGACCGGTAAAATATTGGTTTCCGGTCCAGAGCGTGTCTTTCTGCTGCTGGGTCAGGTCTTTATAGGGGCGATGAATCGGGAAGTCGAAGCGGATGCCGTTTTTCAGCAGCGGTTTCAGAAACTCCTCGCTCATTTTTTCACTCCGCCAGGGCGCGATGGCCCCCTCGAACACGGAGAGATTCTTATCCGGGATGACCAGATCCGGGTCGATGCCCAGCACCTTGCCGAAGCCGTCGCACCGGCGGCAGGCGCCGTAGGGGTTGTTGAAGGTAAAAAGGTTGACGCTCGGCTCCTCGAAGACGATGCCGTCCAGTTCGAACTTGTCCGAAAACGTGCGGGACTCCTTCCCGATCACGTCCACGCGGCAGATGCCCTCGCCCTCGTTGAAGGCGGTCTGCACCGAATCCGAAAACCGGTACTGGTTGTCTTCGTCACCGTGCTGCACGCTGCCCCGGTCAATCAGGATTTCGAGGTCGCCGGTTTCCTGCTGAATGGCCGCCGTACGGTCCCGGTCTTCCAGCAGTTCTTCGATGAACAGGACCTGTCCGTCGGCCACGATCCGGGTGTAGCCTTTCTGGAGCAGAATTTTCAGCTCGTCGGACAGTGTGCGGCCGTCGCGGATATGGAGCGGAGCCATGATCAGCACCCGCTGGCCGTCTTCGTAGGTATACAGAAAATCGACCACATCCGTCACCGTATCTTTCCGTACCTCCCGGCCCGAAACCGGCGAGTAGGTGACCCCGGTGCGGGCAAAGAGAAGTTTAAGGTAATCGTAAATTTCGGTGGTGGTTCCAACCGTCGAGCGGGGGTTGCGGGTCGTTACTTTCTGTTCGATGGCAATGGCCGGCGACACGCCCTTGATGTAATCAACTTCGGGTTTTTCCATCCGCCCCAGAAACTGGCGGGCGTAGCTGCTGAGGCTCTCGACATACATCCGCTGCCCTTCGGCAAACAGCGTATCGAAGGCCAGGGACGACTTGCCCGATCCGGAAAGACCGGTGATCACCACCAGTTTGTTGCGGGGAATGGCCACGTCGACGCTTTTCAGGTTATGCACCCGGGCGCCTTTGATAATGATATATTCTTTGGGGTCAAGGCGTTCAACGTCAGGCGACTGAAAAGTACCGTCAACAGGCGGGCTTACGGATAAATTCATTCTGTAAATTTAGCAAAACTCTATCTTTGGGCTAACGGTTTTTTACGTATTATGGTTTCCACCGGCATCCGGAGATTTACATGGAGTTCGTCGAAAAAGAAGAAGTCATAAAATTATTCCTGGCGATGCTGCTGGGCGGTCTGGTCGGTGCCGAACGGGAGTATCGCAGCAAATCGGCCGGTCTGCGGACCACCATCCTGATCTGCGTCGGTTCGGCGGCTTTCACGATGGTATCCGTCCGACTGGGCGATGACCGCATTGCGGCCAACATCGTCAACGGCATCGGTTTTCTCGGGGCGGGAATCATCTACCGGCAGGAAGCCAGCGTCAAGGGCCTGACCACAGCCGCCACCATCTGGGCGGTGGCGGCCCTCGGCATGGCCATCGGCGGTGGCTATTACGACATTGCCATCATCTGTTTTGCAGCTATCTTCGCCACTTTATTGCTGCTGACGGGGATCTCCCATCGCATCGGCCGGATCAACCAGACCCGGCAATACCGCATCGTCACGCAGTTTAAAAACAAAACTCTGAACCATTACGAAAAGCAGTTTGAAGACTGCGGGCTGGTGGCGCAGCGGGATTCACAGCAGCGGATCGGCACCGACATCATCGGAAAATGGAAGGTTACGGGGCCGGAAAAAGCCCACGAAAAATGCATCAAACGACTGCTGAACGATTCGGAAGTAAAGGAGGTTGAGTTTTAAGCGGCCGGAATACTTCCGGAACGTTCTTGTTCGTTAACATACTGATTCCTATTTTTCTGTTCATTAATCAACTCTATGAACCTCATACAGAAAGGCTTATTGGCCCTCATGCTGGTAAGCAGCAGTGTTGCCTTCGGGCAGATTACCGAAGATCCGGAAGAACGCCGGGACCAGGGCAAGGACCCGCTGAAAACCCGGACGCCGGAAGGCCGGCCCCTGCCGTTCGGCCAGCGGCTGCGGTTCGGGGGCGGCATCAGCGGCATCCGGATCGGCAACCCGTTCAGCATCGGGGTTTCACCGGTGATCGCCTATCAGGCCTCGGAACGCGCCATCCTGGGCGTGGGTGCCAATTATGTGTATTACCGTCAGAAAGCGCCCTATTACCCAGCGACCTCCAACCAGTTCGGCGGCCGCGCCTTCGGGATGTATGAAGTCGTACCGTCGCTGGTTCCGAATTTGTACCTCCACGGGGAAGTGGAAAACACCAGCATTCAGGTGATCGACCAGAACACGGGCAGCCGGTCGGCCCGGAGCGGGGTCACGGCCCCGCTGGTGGGGTTGACCTATATGCAGCCCATTTCCCGGCGCTTCGGCATCAACCTGACCGCGCTTTACAACCTGAATTACAACGCCAACCCGAGCCTGTCGTCCTATGTGTACGGCAGTCCGTGGGTGATTCGAATTTCATTCTTCTAATGATAGAATTGTTGAGTTGTTGAATGACGGTTCGCCGTTGCGATTGAATAATGCTCCGCAGTGCTAAGAATGGCAGCGCATCAATCATTCAACAACTCTATCATTCAACAATTTCTCTCTCCCGTCAGCATTCGGTTCAAGATGAGCGCCGGTTGCCGTTTTTCCGAGTAACCGGATACCGTTTTTATGGTTTATAACCGTACGGCGAAACAACGCCATCTGAAACGAAAGACATGAAAAATATCAACGTGGTTGCCACGGGCCTGCAATTTCCGGAAGGTCCGTCCTTCACTTCCGACGGAACGCTCTGGTGTGTGGAGCAAAACGGCGAGAGCCTCTTCTGGCTGAAACCCGACGGCAGCACCGGGCGGGTGCCTACCGGCAGCGGAAGCCGCCCCAACGGCCTGTATATCGACGACCTCGACCGCATCTGGTTCTGTGACTCCGGCCTGCAGGCCATTCGCTGCCTGAACCGAAGTGCCGATCCGGAGGGCCGCCAGGAGCCGGAAATCATCATCGACCGGGTCGACGACGAGCCGCTCAACTGGCCGAACGACCTGATCACCGACGCCGACGGCAACCTGATTTTTTCCTGCCCCGGCCCCTCCGACGACGACAGCCACGGCTATGTGTGTGCCTGTACGCCCGTGGGCGAAGTCCGGAAGATCACCGACCGGCTCGTTTACCCCAACGGCGTGGCCTTTCTGCCGAACGGACATACCCTGCTTATCGCGGAAACGCACCGCAAGCGCATCTGGGCCGGACGCTGGGACCCGAACAGCCTTCAGTGGATCAACCCGACGGTCTGGGCGGAAACCGGTCCGGACGGCCACGGCCCCGACGGTCTCACGCTGGGCCCCGACAACCGGATCTACGCGGCCATTTACGGCGGCAGCCGTCTCCAGGTTTACAAACCCACCGGCGAGCTGGTCGAGACGATTCCCCTCCCCGGCCAGAATCCGACCAACTGCACCTTCGACCCCACCGGGCGGCTCGGCCTGGTCATTACCGAAGGCGAGAAGGGCGAGCTGCTGAGTATCGTTTGAATTCGGTCCGGGCGGCTAATGCCATACCAGGACCGAATGAAGGGTACATTAGGATTTTGTTTCAGAATCGTTTGCTTTGTGGGTGACCCAAACAAAACCACACGATGTCAACCGATACCGTCTTTCAGATCGCCAATACGCTGGTGCTGCCGCAGTGGCTTCTGATGCTCGCGGCTCCCCGCTGGAAACCCACCGAATGGCTGACCAGGACGCTCGCCATCCCGGCCCTGCTGGCGGTGGCCTACATCTTTTATCTTTTTTTCGGAAATAGTGGGCTGGATTTGCAATCCTTCAGCACGTTAAAGGGCGTAAAAACGTTGTTCTCCCAGGATAGCGCGGTGCTGGCCGGCTGGATTCATTACCTGGCCTTCGACCTGACGGTGGGCAGCTGGATGCTTCGCAGCAGCCAGCGACGCAAAATCCCGCATCTGTGGATGGTTCCCTGCCTGATCTTCTGTTTCATGCTGGGGCCGGCCGGGCTGCTGCTGTACCTGATGATCCGCTCGGCGAAGGGCAAGCGCCCGTAAGCCGGTTAAACTGCCCAAACCAAACCGTATGAAAAATCTTACTTTTCTTCTGCTCCTGATTTCGGCCCCGGCCTTTTCGCAGTCGCTGCTGTGGAAAGTGTCGGGCAACGGCCTCAAACAGCCGTCCTATCTGTTCGGGACTTACCATATCCTGAAAGACAGTTACCTCAACCAGAACCCCAAAGTCCGGACGGCCTACGAGGGCGCCCAGGGCGTGGTGGTCGAGACGGAGGTGGACTCGTCGGCCATGCTGTCCATGATGATGCGGGCCATGATGCTCAATACGAGCCTCAACAAGCTGCTCCCCGAAGCCGACTACAAACTGGTGGCCGACGAATTCAAAAAAGCGACGGGCTACGACCTCGGCCTCTTCAACCAGATGAAGCCCATCGTGACGGCCACCATGCTCAGCCTGGCCACCACCCAGAAGGAGTCGGATACGCTCAGCCGCTTCACCGGTCTGCCGCTCGACCTGTATTTTGCCAGCGACGGCCGCAAACGCGGAAAGAACATCAACTCGCTGGAAACCATGGAAGAGCAGATGACTTTTCTGTATGACCATGATCCGGTCGAGAAACAGGCCCAGCAGCTGGTGCAGATGGTAAAGGAAAAAGACGAGATGAGCAAGGCCGGAAAGTCGCTCACCGAACTCTACCTGAAGCAGGACCTCCAGGCCATGTGGAAACTGAGCGAAAAATACGGCGACACCTTCGGCGATCTGACCTACCTGGTCGACGAGCGGAACCTGAACTGGATGAAGCGGCTGCCGGGTATGATGGCGGCCCGCCCTACCTTCATCGCGGTAGGGGCGCTGCACCTGCCGGGTCCGCAGGGGCTGATCGAACTGATGAAGAAGGCCGGCTATAAGGTGGAGCCGATGTAACACCTGCCCCGCGCCCGGTTTGCCGGAGGAAATACCGCTCAAAACCCGAATCTTTCTTCAGGATGTACTGGCGGGCCGCCGTCGGCCCGCCGTATTGCTTCGCTAAGTAATCGAGGGTGTTGCCGCTGCCCAGCAGGAACGGGTGTTCGATGGTATTGTCGGGGGGAGTGAATGGAAAAAGCCGGGTAAAAAACCGGAGGGGCGACAGGGCATTGACGGCGAAAAAGACGACAAACAGCCCATACAGCCCGCGCCGGTGGTTTTTAAACTCGATGAGCTGCCGCACCACCAGCACCGCCACGACACTGACCGCCGGCACACTGCCCCGGGTCAGCAGGTCGTTGTAAACCCCGATCCGGTAGAGCGGCAGCAGAGCCAGAGACGCCTGCGCCACCCAGAACCAGGGCCGGACCGCACGGTCGGCGCCCAGCACCAGCGGAATCCAGACGGCGAAGTTCGCCCCCACGAAAAACAGGTAATACAACGGCCAGGACGGCTCCCCGGTTTCCCAGATAAACATATTGGTGGAAGCAATCGACATGGCGTCGGTGCTGACCAGATACGACAAAACCGGCAGAAAACCGGCCGTCACAACTGCCATCACCAGCAGCTGGAAACCGTCGTGCAGGAGCGAAACCCGGTATTTCCAGAGCAGAAACAGCACGAAGGGCAGGCAGCCGATCACCGCCAGCGGACTCCACAACACGCAGCTGCCCATCAGCAGGGCAACTTCTACCCCCCACCACCGGGCCCGGTTCAGGTTCAGAAACGTCAGATACATCCCGGCGATCAGGGCCGGAATCAGGTGCTGGGGCGCCCAGGCAATCTGGTCGTTGTAGGGCGCGTAGGCAAACAGCCGGAACCCGTGAATGTCGATGTAGTTGGGCGGCAGATACGGCCCGGCCAGGTCCGCCATCCGGAGCATTTTGATGAAGATCCAGGAGTCGCTGAAAAGCAGCAGCAGGACCAGAAACAGCCACGGCTTCCGGCCGGCGAACGGCAGCACCCAGGCGAAAGCCAGCCCGATTCCAAGCCACGACCATCCCAGCGACAGATACCGCCCCCACTCCAGCCCGACGAACTTGCAGACCCAGGACACCGGCAGATAATAGGCGATGTAGTAGCAGAGATAGGCCTGATAGTCCCGGTAGAAAACCGGCCACTCCAGTTGCGCCAGATCGTAGTACTTGTAATTATTGGTATGGAAATCAAGCACCTGCCGCGTAAACTCACCCATCCCGAAGGCCACCGACAGCCCGAGGGTCAGCAGGCCGACACCGGTCAGGTTCCGGGGAGTCAGCGCCGGGTAGGACGCATCCGAAAACCGGGTTCCGTTCCGCAGCAGCAGAATCGCCGACGCCAGAAGCAGGCCAATGCACACGCTCCCGGCGGCCGGCCGGACCCAGGTGGCCAGAAACAGGAGCGACGGCAGCATCAGATACCCCAGCGAAACCACACGCAGCCCGTTGACGGCCTGGCGTTTCTTCCCGGAGAACATAGAATGGTTCGGGGTCTTTCGAGCCACCGACGACTGCTTATCTGTGTGCATTTTCTTCTTCTTCCACCGGCGGCTCGAAATTGGTCTCATGGCCGCTCCGGATGATAAATTCGGGTCGGCCTTTCAGTTCGTCGAACATACTGCTCAGGTATTCGCCGAGGATGCCGATGGTGAGCAGCTGGATGCCTCCGAAAAATACGACCGCCACCAGCAGTGACGACCACCCGTGGACGAGTTCCTGCGGCCGAAACATCCAGAGGTAGAAAATCCAGAGGATGAACGCCAGCGAGATACCGACGCTGATCAGCCCGAACGAGGAAGCGATCCGAAGGGGTTTGTGGCTGAAATACAGCAGGCTGGTCCGGGCGAAACGCAGCATTTTCCTCAGCGGATATTTGGTCGAACCCGCAAAGCGTTCGGTCCGGTGAAAATAGATCGGCACCTGCCTGAAACCGATCCAGCTGATCAGGCCCCGAACGTATTTCCGGCGTTCGGGCAGGGTTCTAAAGGCCCGGATCACCTCCGAATCGATCAGCCGGAAGTCCCCGCTGTCGAGCGGCAGCGGCACATCGGAAAGGCGGTTGATCAGGCGGTAAAACAGTTTGGCGGTCAGGCTCTTGAACCACGACTCTCCCCTCCGGGCCGTCCGGACCCCGTAAACGACGTTGCATTGTTCGTGTTTGAGGAGGGCGACCATCTCCGGAATCAATTCAGGCGGGTCCTGCAGGTCGGCGTCCATAATCACCGCCAGCTCGCCCCGGCAATGCTGTATACCGGCCGAAACCGCCGGCTGATGACCGAAATTACGGGAAAAGGTGATCACCCGGGTACAGTTATCTTCTTTCTGCAGCCGGTTCAGAATCAGTGGGGTGTTGTCCGAACTGCCGTCATCGATAAACAACAGTTCATACGTCGAAAAGCCCGCCTTCAGCACTTGCGAAAGCCGGCGGTGGGTTTCTGATATTACCTCCTGCTCATTGAAACAGGGAATAATGACAGAAATCGATGGGGTAGACATAAAGTTAAACTCGGCCGGCGTTCGGTAACACTACCGTAAAAATACGAAGGTCCCTTCATTTCGCAAAAGTTGGACGGCCGACCGGGTAGTTAAGCGGTCTGAAGTGCCGTTATTGCGCTTTGATTACCTGAACGAGGTCTTCGAGCGTCTGCCGCTGGCGTTTGTTTACTTTCGGGAAGTCCATCTTCAGCGCCTTCAGTTCCTCGACCAGAATTTTGGCGACGATCAGCCGCATATTTTTCTTGTCGTCGGCCGGAATGACGAACCAGGGCGTCCGTTCGGTGGCCGTTTCGTTGATCGCATCCTCGTAGGCCTGCATGTATTCCTTCCAGAAGCCCCGCTCCACCACGTCCTGATCGTCGAATTTCCAGTTCTTCGTCGGGTTTTCGATGCGTTCAATGAGCCGTTCGGCCTGCTCCTTCTTCGATACGTTCAGGAAGAACTTCACGACCGGGAAGCCGTTGCGGTGCAGGTATTTCTCCAGATTCCGAATGTCGCGGTAACGGTGTTTCCAGAGCTTCTCCGGCTTTTCGAGCAGTTCTTCGGGCAGGCGCTGCGTCTGGCTCAGCAGGTCGGGATGCACCTTCACGACCAGCACCTCCTCGTAATAGGACCGGTTGAAAATACCGATCATTCCGCGTTGGGGCAGGCTGACCAGATTGCGCCACATGAAGTCGTGGTCCAGTTCCTGCTCACTGGGTCGCTTAAAGGAATGTACCCGCAGCCCCAGCGGGTTGACGCCCGAGAAGACGTGCTGGATGGTACTATCTTTTCCGGCGGCATCCATCGCCTGAAAGATCACGACCATGCCGTACCGGTTATGCGCAAACATTTTTTCCTGGAGCGCATTCATTTCCTGGGTCAGTCCCCGCAGCATGCGTTCATACTCCTCCTCGTCCTGGTAGAGGTCGTCGATGCGGGTAGGAGCGTCGGCGATGGCGAACGGTCCGGCATGGCCGTCGTAGCGGAAGGGGTTCGTTTTCAGGGGCAGAGGTGTCGTTTCAGTATCCAAGGGAAGCTCGGGTAAAGTTCGTAAAAGAGCAATTATGGCGTCGGCGAACCGGCGGAGTAAACTTTATGTTTACTAAAAACCAAAGGTTCGATTTCAGCGTAAATAGGTGCAGTCGTCCATTCTGGACGACTTCTTTTCCGGATAAAAACCCTCAGCATCCCGATATGTTTAATCATCCGACTCTAAAAGCTCTGACGACCTGGATGGTGGCCCTGCTGCCGCTGCTTGCGTCTACGTCCTGTGCCCAGTCATCCAAACAAACATCAGCCTCACAAGCAAAATCCAAAAGTATGAATACCAACAACACCGCATTGCCCGCAGGTCTTGAAAAAGCTACTTTCGGTACCGGCTGCTTCTGGTGTACGGAAGCCATGTTCGAATCCCTGGACGGCGTCGTCAGTGCCGTTTCAGGGTATGAGGGCGGTACGAAGGCCAATCCGACGTACAAGGAAGTCTGCACCGGAAACACCGGCCACGCGGAGTGCGTTGAGGTCACCTATGACCCGAAAAAGGTAACGTATGCCGAATTGCTGGAAGCCTTTTTCCGCAGCCACGACCCGACCTCGCTCAACCGGCAGGGGGCCGACGTCGGCACGCAATACCGCTCGGTGATTTTCTATCACAACGACGAGCAGAAACAACTGGCCGAAAAGGCGAAGAAGGAACTGAACGCTTCGGGCGCCTATGACAAACCGATCGTAACGGAGGTCAGCGCAGCCGACACCTTCTACGTGGCCGAAGACTACCACCAGGAGTATTATGCCAACAACCCCGACCAGGGTTACTGCGCCTTCGTAATCGCACCGAAACTGGACAAGTTCAAAAAGGTATTCAAAGAGAAACTGAAGCCGCAGAGTAAAGTAGCATCAAGTCATTAAGGCTTCGAACAAAATGAAAAAAGGCCCCGATCGGGGCCTTTTTTCATTTTGTTACTTCTTGTATGCTGATTATGTGGTTAGTTTGAATATCCACTGTTTATGCTTTGCCCTGTCCTATTAAGATCAAAAACAGCCGAGGCACAAATTTGATCTTCAGCGTGGTAAAAATCACAAAAACAACACGGCTTGAAAAGCCTGTCTATTAATCACCAGCGCCTATTTATAGACTGACGAGCCTTTTCACTTAAATTCCAATAAATTACCGGTAAAAAGGAGTCGTTTTAACTCATTTTGATACACTTTAAGTTTTGTGATAATATTTTCATATTAATTAATACATTTTACATAAAGTGACAATAATTAAAGGCGCCAGCATTAATCTTATCCTGATTACTATTTAGAAGGATAATAACATAGGCACTTTGTAAAGACCTAAAATATTACAATTTCTGAAGAAATCTTCCATACAGATAAATACTCAAA
Source organism: Larkinella soli (assembly GCF_003703975.1). GTDB lineage: Bacteria > Bacteroidota > Bacteroidia > Cytophagales > Spirosomataceae > Larkinella > Larkinella soli. Next base: position 78,114 of record NZ_QTJY01000010.1, read on the forward strand.
AGATTTACTACACCGAACAATAAAAAATTCACCCATTGACAAAAAGTATTTTTAAATTAATAAAACGGTTCACAACGTATTCCTAATATTCTTCTTCATAAAATATGGATGTATTAAACTCTATCCCAGACTGGTTAGCTAATGCGTTTTTCGCTTTCCTGGGCTTTTTTGGAAAATTACTTTTTGACAATTTCAAGGCACAACGGAAAAATCGCAAGGATGTCTTTGATGAAATGTACAAGCTTAAGACTCTACTGAGTGAATCAGAAAGTATATTCCACGATCAAAACTACAAAGCTAAACAGTTAATGAAGTTATTAACCAGTCGAATCCCTCAAGAAACACCTAACAGTCTTGGTTTTGATGAAACTTTCCATCGGCTTTACGAAAAGTTTACACCTGAGGAACGAGAACTATTCTCGTTAATCCGAAGCACAACCATGAATTCTTTAAAGAGGGTAAATGAAGAGATGATGGTTTGGCTAAAGAAAAACGAAATATATAAATTGAATAATCTCTCCGACTCGAAATGGGCCATATTGGAAGCGCAACTAAATCTACTAAGAACTCATCTTAACCAGTGGCACGACAAATTTAACGCCTTTATGAATGATGAGAGACGTTGTTTAGTTTATATGGCCGACGAAAAAAGGCAGGGTATTCGTTTCCCCCAGGAACTCGAACCAGCACTTGACCAAATATTGGCTCATCAAAAGCATTAAGCCAACTTGAATGTTAATAATATAGTAATGAGATATGAATCAGTAAAAATCTAAGAGTTATTATTGTATAATGAACGTACATTAATCTTTTTGTTGTTAAAAACATAGAACATTGTTTTAATCACTTAAGGAAAAACTGAAGCCGCAGATCAAGGCGGTTTCCAGTCACTAATCTTCCGAAAACCCAACGAAAAAGGCCCCGGACCGGGGCCTTTTTCGTTTTCCGGGAGCCTCCGAATGACAACGGTGGCAACCCCTGCGGATGACCGTTTATTTACTGGTAAGTGCCGAAGCCGGGTAGTTCGGATGCTGCTTGATCTTCCGGATCTGGCGCAGGTGCCGGTCCACGTGGCCCCACTGGAAGATGTAAACCTGATGCATATTGCGCGGGCTGTCCGTAGCGGTCAGTTCAAAATGCGCCCGCATGTCGGCCTGCGTGGTTTCCACAAAGCTGATCGTCTGGTTCCGGAGTTTCAGAAAGAAGGCCAGGTTGTTTTTTCCTTCAATAAAGCCGCTTGGCCGTGAGAAATCGGGTGATTTGTGCGGATTGGGTTCCATAATCCACTCGGCATAATAGCTGTCGGGCTTACTGGTCTGGTTTAACTCAGGCTGGGGTTTATTGCGGGTGCCCATACTGATTTCCCGCGCCCAGATAATCTCCCAGAGGGCCAGATGCTCCACCACTTCCCCAATACTCCAGCGGTCGGGTGATTCATGGAAGGCCCATTGCGCCGGTGTGAGGTTTTCGGTCTCGGCCACGAGAGCGTCGCGGGTGCGTTTGAGCTGATCGACCGTATATTTTCGGTCGGTTTCGGTCCAGAGTTTTTGGGGTGCCTGAGCGAAGGTGGTCAGGCAGGCGGCCAGCGCCAGGGTGAGTAACGTCAGATTTTTCATGGTGTGTTAATTAATTTGATCCCACAAACTTACCCGCTTCTCCCCGGCTCTGATTGTATAAATGCGACATTTTTACCGACTCGGTCCCTGGATCTGCCGCCAGCTCTCCTGCATGGCCTCCATCGCCGTGTCCAGATCGGCTTCCGTGGTGCGCCAGTTGACGAAGGCCGCCCGCAAACAGGCGGCCCCGTTGTAGGACGTCGGCGTCACGAACACCCGGCCGTCGGCATTCAGGGCCTGATGGAAGGCCCGCAGCCATGCCGGGTCGGTTCGGTGATGCCGCAGAGAAAAACAAACCACGTTCAGGCGGACGGGCGCTTCCAGTTGCAGAAAGCCGCTTTCCTCCACCATCTGCCCAAACCGCTCCGCTAGGTGGACCGATTGTTCCACAAGTGTCTGAAAACCGCTGCGACCGTAGGCCATCAGCGACAGCCAGACGGGCAGCGCCCGGAGTCTCCGGCTGTTTTCGGGCCCCATGTTCAAATAATTGAAATTGGCCAGCGGATCGCCCAGATACGGAGCGTTGGTGTTCTGAAAAGTCTCCACCTGCAGGGAAGCGTACTCCCGGCGAACCAGCCAGACGGCGTTGTCATACGGCACGTTCATCCACTTGTGGTTGTCGATAGCAATGCTGTCGGCCTGCTCCCACCCGGTCAGACGGGACGCCAGCGCGGGCGACACGGCCGCAAACCCACCGAAAGCCGCATCTACGTGCAGCCAGAACGGCCGACGCCCTTTCAGCGCAGCCAGCGCCTGCATATCGTCGAAGTCGACGGTGTTGACCGTTCCTCCGCTGGCGATGACGATGACGGGCCGGCCGGGTTCCTGCTCAAGCAGATCGGCCAGGTGGTCGGGGTCCATCGCTTCGCGGCCAGGCAGGGTCCGGACCGCTTCCAGCGACGCGCTGCCCAGCCCCAGCAGCGCCAGCGATTTAATGGAGGAGGAATGGGGTGAAGCGGCCAGAACGCGAACACTGCCGGGCAGGACGCCCGCGCGGGCGGTATCGTGACCCACCTGCCGCCCTGCCCACTGCCGCCCGACGGCCAGGCCCGTGAAATTAGCCATGGTGGCTCCCGTTACGAACCCACCCAGAAAGGCGTCGGGCAAGCCGAAAAGCTGACGATACAGGGCGATGGTCTGCGCTTCGATGGTGGCCGACACGTCACCGCCGGACGGCCCGGTCAGACTCTGCGGATTCTGATCGAAGACGGCCGTAAGCCAGTCACCCGCGATGGCGGCCGGGGTGGTTCCGCCCGTAACGAAGCCCCAGTAACGTGGTCCGGAGGCCGCCACGAGCACCTCCCGAAACCGTTCATCGAACACCGCCAGGGCGGCTTCCCCGCCCAGTCCCGCTTCAGGCAGTCGGAGGTCGGGTAAATCGGGAACCTGCCGGGAGGTGGGCAGGTCGGACAGACGGGACAGGTACGCTTCGGCATACTGGCCGACTTTATGCAGCAGGTGCCCCAGCGATTCGTCGCCGGGCAGATAAGGCTTCTTCGATGCAGATGGCTTTTCAACGGTTGGCATGGTCTTTTTCCTTTCCTCACCGACGGTTTGCGCCGGGCTGACAAAGAAAGGGAAAAGCGCTTCACAGCGGCAGTAAAAAAGGCCGGATTCGCGTTTTTAGTAGCCGAATTGTCGTTTATTATTCCTTACCTGATCCTTTGTTGATCCCTGACTGATTAATTTTCCTACCGTTTCAATGCGGCTTCCGGCTTCCTATAAGCCACGCTGACCATGGTTCCTGCCTTCGGCTCCACGGTAGTCTGGGTCATTTTCACGGCCCCGCCTTCCTGTGGTTCAAATAGATACGTACGACTGCGGCCCGGCGCCAGGCCCCCCTGCGAAAAGGTATTGTTGCCGATATAGTCCAGGTTGATACCGTATACGATCGTCCCGGCTTTTCGCCACAACTGATGATCGCGCCTGAAGAACTCGGTTTTCAGTTTCTCATCCTTCTCATCGACGTACGTTCCGGCCAGCCGGTCGAGGACGGCGGGTTCGACCATCAGGTTGTCGGTCATCACCACTTCGAAAACCACCTCCTTCCGACCGTCCGCGGAGGAGCCCATATCCAGAATCCGGCGTCTGGCCGTGGGCGAAGCCGCCTGTTCGTCGGTCTTCAGGTGGGGGTCGCCGGTGAAATAGAGCTGCGTGATCAGGCTCTGATAGCCGGGCGCGGAGACGAGCAGGTGAAAATGAGCCGGCCGCATCTGACCATTCCCCTGATCGTACGGAACGGGCAGAATCGTCAGGAACTGATACCGTCCCTGTTCGTCGCAATAAACGGTGCCCCGGAACCGGTATTCGTCCGACGTGTTGTCATAGACCCCGTCCGGGCTGCAATGCCAGAGTTCTACCTTCGCGTTTTTGTACGGGGTGGTGCAGTCTTTGTGCCGAACGGTCCCTCGCAGGAGCACTTCCATGCCCTTGACGCCCCGGACGATCAGGTTGTTGCGCTGCGGAGCATCGGGACGATAAAAAGGGCCGAGGATGTCGGTCGTGGTTTCGCAGTCGCCGGCGTAGGCGTGTCCGTCAAAATGAACGAAGCCTGTGGTGCTGACGGCCACGGCGCAGAGAGCGGTGGTCTGGAGAAAATTCCGGCGTTGCATGATAGAGAGGTAGTCCTGGTCAGAAAAGAGGAAGTCATTGGTTGACCGGGGCAAGATAAACATTTATAAATCAAATGCAACGTGCTGATAATAAGATACATATGTTCCCTGAAAACCGCCATGCCAACCGCTTTTCCGACGCAGGCTCCCGACGGCGGAACGGGCCGGTCACTTCGGGTTAAATCTGGGGGTGAGGCCAAAGGAAGAAAGCCCCGGCCGGGGCTTTCTTCCTGAAAATTTGGGCTATTTAGAAGCTGTAGCGCGCCCCAAGCTGAAGCTGGTAGGGATCACCCGAGGGCGTCACGATACCGGCCGTGTTGACGCGATACACGAACCGCTGGGCGGTCCGGTCGAAACCGGGCACGGCCGGGGTCGATCCGTTGGCCGGAATGCCGAGTGCGTACAGCCCCTGCGAACCGAGGGACTGGTTGGCGCCCCAGGTCTTGCGCAGCAGGTTGGCGAAGTTGAACACGTCGGCCGAGATTTCAAGTACGTGGGTTTTGTACAGCCGGAACTTCTTGCTGGCCCGAATATCGAGAACCCCATAGAAGCCGTTGATCCCGCCGTTGCGCTCGGCCATCCGGCCGGAGTATTTCAGGATGTAATCTTTGATGCTCTGGCTGGCGTTCGGGTTGTCCAGGATGGCCTGAAGACCGGATTTCACGTTGGCCGGCACACTCTCGCTGTTGCGGTCGAAGATGTAGGCCAGGTCGTTGTTACCGGCCACGAAGTCGGCGTTGGTGTTGGCCCCGGACAACAGTGAATACCGCGTTCCGCCGATCCCCGAATACCGGATGCCCACGGTGACGCCGTAGAAAGAGGGCAGCGTACCGAAGAAGACCACCTTATGCCGGAACTGGTTGTCGGAATACGTCATCCGGCTCAGGTTGCGCGGATCGTCTTTCACCGGCAGCGAGAGGGTGGCGGTGTTGGCGACGTTCCCGTTGAAGGACGTATTGTCACGCGTGTCGTTCCAGGTATAGCTCAGCGACAGTTCGCCGTCGCGCAGGTACTGCCAGGTTGCGTCGGCCACGACGGCAAACTGATTCACTTTTCCCTGGCTGTTCAGTTCCAGTACCCGTCCGAGTTTCTGGCTGATCCGGCCCTGAAGCCAGTCGCCGGCTCCGTTGGCGGGCATCGACGCCAGCGGCACGTACACCCCGCGGTTGTCTTCGTTGGCCAGGCGGAAGAACGGCTCGGCCACCATGTTCCGGTCGACGTACATGTAGTTGTTCCGGCCCAGCGTCATGAAACCGGCGATGCCGACCTTCAGGCGGTCGCTGAGATAGCGGGTATACGAAAGGTTGGCCTTATACATGACCGGCACCCGGGCATCCGGCCCGTTGGTGTTGATCGTCGGCAGCTGGAAGGCCGCCAGCGACGGAATGGCGCCGTAGTTGTTGCGGTAGGCGATGAAATCCGGCGCCGGCACGTTGGCTCCCCGGACGTCCACCGTCGCCAGGTGCTTGCCGTCGAAGGTCAGGTTGTTGATCAGCACATAATTGTTGATGTCCGACGCAAACACCCCGGCCCCGAAGCGGATGAAGTCCGTGCGGTTTTCGTTGACGTCCCAGGTCAGCTGCAGGCGCGGCTGCACCACGAACGACTTCAGTTTGTGGTCCGTCCGTACGCCCACCTCGTCCAGCACCAGCTGGTTCAGCGGAGATTTCGGATAATGGGCGTAGTCGAGACGCAGACCGGCAGTCATGTCCAGGCCCCGCGCCAGGCGCGTGCTCATCTGCCCGTAGATGCCGGCGTTCAGAATCTTGCCGACGACGCTCGGGTCGGCCACCAGCGGCACCTCGCGATAATACCGGTAAGGTTGCAGGGCGTTGAACTTGTCGAGGGCCGTCATGCCGGCGGCCGCGTCGACCGTGTAGTGAAACCGGCCGTTCACCTCGCTGCCGTAGAGCGAGTGGGCGCGGGTGTACATCAGGTCCAGACCGAAGGTATACTGCACCTTATCGGTATTGTAATAGACGTTGTCGACCAGTTGCAGCACGTGGTTGTCGAAGCCCTCCTGCGCGAAGCGGTGTCCGCCCATCTGGATGTTGGTCGATCGCGTCGCTCCGCCGATGACCGAGGTCACGTTCTCGACGATCGCCCGTGGGATGTTGGCGTCCGGAAGCTGGTCGCCCGGGCTGCTTTTCTGGTACGTAAACAGATGCTGCACCTTCAGTTCGTTCGTCAGCCGGGGGTTCAGCGAGGTCCGCAGGGTGGCCAGCAGGCTATTGTCCCAGTTGTAGTCGTTCCCGTAGGATTCGTAGATGTTGATGGACGTGTTGTCGGCCAGACCCAGCTTGTTGCGGTCGCTGGTATAGTTGTTCCGGATCGTCAGCAGGTTGCGGTCGTTGATCTGCCAGTCGATGCGGGCGAAAGCGGCATCCGAGCCCCGGGTTTTGTCGAACGAACCGTACTGGGGCGTGCCGGCGACGCCGTATTTCGTGCGGGCGATCTCCACGAACCGGTCGAGGGTGGCCCGGGTGGCGTTGAAGCGGTTCTCGTCGGCCGGTGACTGCACGTCGGCAATGATCAGCGGGCGCGAATCCTGCTGGTGGTCCCAGACGAGGAAGAAGTGGAGCTTGTCCTTCACGATCGGACCGCCCAGCGAAAAGCCGTACTGGTAGGTCGAAAATTTCGCGTTGCGCTTGTTACCTCGAATGTCGTAGGGGCTGGCGAGCCAGTTGGCGCGGGTATAGTTGAAGGCGCTGCCGGTCAGTTTATTGGTGCCGGCCTTGGTGACGGCGCTCACCGTACCGCCCCCGGCCCGCCCGAAGGTGACGTCATACTGGTTGGTCACGACCTTGAACTCCCGGACGGCTTCGATGGAAATCGAGTACGGCGCCCCGCTCCGGCTGGTGGTCGATCCGGCCGAGGTCGGGTTTTTGGCCGTCATCCCGTCGATGGTGTAGTTGGTCGACGAGCCAAGCTGGCCGGACAGGTTCCCTCCGCGGCTCAGGGGCGACAGGTCCATGAGGTTGGTAAAATTCCGGCCGTTGACCGGCAGCGAGGCAATGGACCGCGCCGAGATGGCCGTGGCCGCCCCGAGGTTTTCGACCTTGTTTTTCAGACCGGAACCCACCACCTGCACCACTTCGAGCGTCTGGTCGCTCTCCTGCATGGGCAGGCTGATCCGAACGGCGTCGCCCTGGTTGAGGGTGTAACCCGTCCGTTTCTGCTCGCCGTATCCGACATAGGAAACCCGGATGGTATAAGGCCCCCCGAGCGGCAGTTCCTTGAACAGGTACTCGCCCTGGGCGTTGGTGACCGTCCCGGTCGTAAAGCCGGTCGATTCGTTCCGCACCTGGACGGTGGCGCCGGGAAGCGGGGTCTTCTCTTTTTCGGTTATTACCCCTGAAATGGAGGCCTGCGTCGTTTGTGCCAGTGTTTCGCTGAGCGCGAAGCACCCGATAAATAAGATTAAAAAGACAGCAAATAGAACTTTTCTCATAGTAATGGAGATCAGGTTTTCCGAGTGCAAAGAGAGTTCAGCGACGCATATTTGCTGTTAACCGATTGTTACCAAATCATGACCATTCTTTAACATGTATGAATAAATGACAAAGAAAGAAGCCGCCGGACGAGCGGTTTAAGGCTGCGTCCGGCGGCTCGGCGAAGGCTTCCCGGAAACCCGTCTCAGTTCAGGATCATGAAGGCATTGTCGCAATCCCGTGAGAAGATGACACCGGGGTACATCCAGACGTTGTTGACCGAACCGTTCTTATAGCCGACCGCCCGCAGCAGGTGTTTCCCTTCCAGGTGCGTCACCCGGACAAACCGGCTCTGGGGGTTGGCCGACTCGCAGGTCGGGCCGGCCGCATACGGCCAGACGGCTTTCAGCGTCCCCGCCCGCACCGGGCTGTCGTCGACAAAGATCAGGATGCTGTCCTGATAATTCATCCAGCGCGTATAGACGTGAACCGATCCGAACTTCAGGTTTATTTTCCGGAAGCCGGCCTGACCTTCGGCGGTAGCCATTCGGGCCGGCGAGTGAGTTTGGGGTGCGACGGCCTCCGATCCCCGGGGCGATTCGCAGGCGCATACCGCCCCCAGCAGGGCGACGGCAACGGCAAGTTTTTTCATGGTGTGGAAAGAATGTTCAGGGGTGATTATTGCTTTATGGCTGCACCGGCAGCTGGAACAGCCGGAAGGTGTTGTTGCAGTCTTTATTGAAATTGATGTCGTAATAAAACCAGGCGGCATTGTGATACCCGTTTTTGTAACCGTAAATCTTCAGGGTATGCCGTCCGGCCAGGTGCGTGATTTTTGCGGCCTTTTCCGCCAGGTTGGTCTGGCAGGTCGGCTTGACGTGGAACGGCCAGACGGCCTTCAGCGTACCGGACGGTTTCGTGTTGTCGTCGACGTAAATCACTAGGCTGTCTTCATAGCTCATGTTAAACGTATAGACGACGACCGACCCGAGATTCAGGGGCGGGTGGTCGGTGCTGATCCCGGCGCTGCCTGCCGGGCCACCGGCGGCCACCCGGGCGGCCTGGCGGCTGCCGGGCGCGACGGTTTCCCTGTCGTTCGGTGATTCGCAGGCGATGAGGGCCCCGAGCAGGCCCAGGGCAAATAGCATTGTTTTCATGGTGTGGAACGTGTTTGGAGATGGATAAGCAGACGATCAGATGACCTTGAGGGACTTGCAGTTGTCGTTGAATTCGACGTCATAATAGGCCCACGCGCCCTGCACGACTCCATTATGGTATTTTCTGACGGTCAGGGTGTGCTTACCTTCCAGATGCGTGATTTTGACCGCGGTATTCGGAATGACGGTTTCGCAGGTAGGATAAAGGGAAGAACCCCAGTCCCATTTCAGCGTAGCCGCGGATTTCTCGCTGCCGTCTATATAGACTTTAAGGCTGTCTCCGTAATAAATATATTTGGAATAGACGATCACGGACCCCAGGTCGATGTTCAGTTTACGGGCGTTGAGGCTGATGGTTTCCTCCCGGCTTCCGGAAGGATTGGGAGTCGGGGCCGGGGCAGCCACCCGGGCGGAAGAGTGATGTTCGGGAAGGACATTTTCGGCGTCCCGCCGGCTGTCGCAGGCAAAGGCCGACCAGAGCAGACCGGCTGCCAGAGCAATCTTTTTCATGATTCGTATTTGTTGTTGTGAGTGAAAAGCTGGATTATAATTCGAAGCGTTCGCAGCCCTCTTTGACCACCACGTTGCGGTGCGTGCGCCCGAAACTTCCGTGGGCGTAGGTGGTATAGGCCCATATATCGTATGTGCCGACCGGCAGGGTAACTTTGGCGACGGCGTCCGGCGCGTAGGTCATACAGGGGTCGGCCGTCCATTTCCAGGCCCGCGTCAGCATAGCTACCGGGTGCGGGCCGTGGTTGATGTAGACCCGTGTCGTATCGCCAATGCGAATGTCCTTATCCTGGAAGGCCAGGGTTCCTGTCTTGATCTGGGTCGGCCCCTGCACGATGGTGCCGTTTCCGCCGGAGGTCGGGGGGATCGCACCGGAGGAGGCCCGGGCCGCCGAGCGATTCAGGGGAGCGACATTTTCGGACTTCTGCGGGGATTCGCAGGCAAATACGACCCCGAGCAGGCCGAGGGCCAAAGCAATCTTTTTCATAAAGTGTACTGGATTTGGTGTGAAAAAAAGAATGAACGACGCAAAAGTAGTCACTCCCGGAAACCGGGTTCCGTCGTGCACTTCCGGCCGATAAAAGAGCCTCGGCGCCGGATCAAAGCGGTCAATGAGAAGTTAAATGAGGGATCGGTCAGGCCGGGCAGGTAGTTCTACCTGATGCCACAGAAAAAATACGCAGAACTACTATCTTAAAGTAAAGGAAATCTACTGAATTTTTAACCGAAAACGAACAACCGGACATATACCTCTTGTAAGACGTTCAGAAACTCCCTTATTTTGGTTCAAGTTTCACATCAAACCTCTTTGTACTTTCATGAAAAAAATTCTTTCCTCTCTATTTGTCGTCGTGCTGATGCTGATCGGCACTCAATCTTTCGCACAATATCAGAAAGGCGATAAACTGCTCAACCTCGGTATCGGTCTCGGTGCCTACTACGGCGGTGGTGTCCCGATCGGTGCTGCCTTTGAAGTAGGGGTTACCGACGAAATCAGCGTCGGCGCTCAGGTCGACTTCTATACCTGGGGCTACAACTTCGGTGGTTACAAATGGCGGTATACCTTCCTTCCCATCGCGGTCCGCGGCTCTTACCACGTCAACGAACTGCTGAACCTGGGCAACGAAAAACTGGACCTGTACGCCGGTCTGGCACTGGGCTACTACGTATCCAGCTACAGCGACAATTCAGGTTACAGCGGCTTCTACGACAACGCCTACGGCAATAAAGTGCTGTTCGGTCTGCACCTCGGCGGCCGCTACTACTTCAAGCCGAACCTGGCCGGCTTCGCCGAACTGGGCTACGGTGTCGCTCCGCTGAAAGTCGGGGTAACCTTCAAGTTCTGATCCACCTACTTTCCGATACTGAAAAACCCGTCCATAAGACGGGTTTTTCGTGTTAGGTCCCTACCGTTCACGACACCTCGATGCCCATGTTCCAAAAGAGAAAGGCATAGAGGTCGGCCGTCAGTTCGATGCTCTTGCGGGTGCTGCTGGCGCCGTGGCCCGAATTGGTGTCGATCCGGATCAGCACCGGGTTCGGCCCCCGGTAGGTGGACTGCAGCGCGGCCGCATATTTGAACGAGTGAGCCGGCACCACCCGGTCGTCGTGGTCGGCCGTGGTGATGAGCGTCGCCGGATAGTCGACATCTGTCCGGAGGTTATGAAGGGGCGAGTACGCGTACAAGGCCCTGAATTCTTCCGGATCGTCGCTGCTGCCGTAGTCCGAAATCCAGCCCCAGCCGATCGTGAATTTGTGAAACCGCAGCATATCCATTACCCCCACCTGCGGAATCGCCACCCGGAACAGGTCGGGCCGCTGGTTGACGACGGCCCCCACGAGCAGCCCGCCGTTGGAGCCGCCCCGCACCGCCAGCCGGGCCGGTGAGGTATACCGCTCCGCGATCAGGTACTCGGCGGCCGCGATGCAGTCGTCGAAGACGTTCTGCTTGTTGAGTTTGGTCCCCTGTTCGTGCCAGGTTTCGCCGTATTCGCTGCCTCCGCGCAGGTTGACGGACGCATGAATGCCGCCCTGCTCCAGAAACGGAATCAGCAGGGAGCTGAAGGCCGGCGTCAGGCTGACGTTGAAACCGCCGTAGCCGTACAGCATCGTCGGGTGGGTACCGTCCTGCCGGAGTCCTTTCCGGTACGTCAGGAACATGGGCACGCGCGTACCGTCCTTACTCCTGAAAAACACCTGCGCAGTTTCATAGTCGTCCGGGTTGAAGGTCAGCTCGGGCCGCCGGAACAGCTCGGATTGCCGGGTTTCGATGTCGTACCGGTAGATGGTCGGCGGCACGGTGAAAGAGGTAAAGGTGTAGAAAACGAACGGGTCGGCTTTTTCTCCGGAAAAACCGCCGACCGAACCCAGGCCGGGCAGCGGCACCTCCTGTTCGACCCGGCCGTCGGCGTCGAACACGACGATGCGGGAAGTGACGTCTTTCAGGTAATGGGCAAACACCCGGCCGCCGGCGGTCGTCACCTGGTCGAGTTTTTCGGGCTGCTCGGGGATGAAGTCGGCCAGGGTGCCGCTTTCCGGATCGACCTTCGACACCTTGTAGTTCGGTGCGTCGGCGTTATGATGCACCAGGAGGTGATCTCCAGCCGTATCGATCACGGTGTAATTGTACCGGAACCCCCCGAAAAGCAGCCGGAAAGCCGGGTCGTTCGACTGCGCATCCCGAAACCGGATTTCGGAGCCGTCGGTGCCTTCGGCAATGTTCAGGATCAGGAAGCGTTCGTCTTCGGTGGTCTGCGGAAAAAAATACCGCAGCGGGTGTTTCCGGTCTTCATAGACCAGTTCGTCCTCCGCCTGATCGGTGCCGAGCCGGTGATAATACACCTTCATAAACTCGTTTTTCGACGACAGTTCCTGCCCGGGTTCCGGCCGGTCGTAGCGGCTGTAAAAGAACCCGCTGCCCTGCCAGGCGGCCCCGGAAAACTTTACCCATTCGAGCCGGTCGGGCAGGGGCCGGAGCGTCTCCATCTCCATCACGAGAATGTCCTGCCAGTCGGAACCGGCCCGCGAGAGGGCGTAGGCCGCATACCGGCCGTCTTTCGAGAGGTCGAACCGCATCAGACGCGTGGTGCCCTCGACCGACAGCGTATTCGGGTCCAGCACCACTTCAGGCACCCCGTCCAGTTCCTTCTGCCGGTACAGCACCGACTGGTTCTGCAGGCCGTCGTTCTTAAAAAAATAATACCACCCGCCCTTTCGGCCCGGCGCCGAATACCGGGGGTAATCGAATACCTCCTCCAGTCGTTTCCGCAGCGTTTCCCGGTACGGGATCTGTTCCAGATAATGAAAGGTCAGCCGGTTCTGCGCGTCGACCCACTCGCCGGTCTCCTCCGACCGGTCATCTTCCAGCCATCGATAGGGGTCGGCGACGAGGGTACCGTGATAATCGTCGGTATGGTCCACCCGGCGGGCTGGCGGGTAGGGTAAGAGGCCGGATCGGGCCGGAATGGCGGAAGAACTCAGCATGAGAAGCGGACTGATTAAATGGTTGAAATTTGCAGGTTACCAAACAATCGAGTAATTTACCAAACTGTTTCCGTTACGGCAACACATGAAACTAACCCAAACCTTGTTTCTGACCGGCTGGCTGATCGCCTTAGGCTTGCTATGCCCTGTACGGAACGCGTGCGCCCAGCCGGGCAGGGGCAGTTCATCCGTTACGGCGGCTATTTTTTCGAATAAAAAAGCGCGTTTGTCGGAGCAAGCCCCGGCCGATACCCAGACCACGCTGGTACACCCGCTCCGGATCGACCACATCGGGGTGAGTGAGGGCCTGACGCAGGGGTCCGTTTACCATATGTTCAGCGACAGCCGGGGGTTTCTCTGGCTCGGTACGCAGGACGGCCTCAACCGCTACGACGGCACGAATTTCCGGCACTACCGCCCTAACCCCCAGGACCCGTCAGCCATTGTCGGCATCAACATCTCCGGCATTGCGGAAGACGGCGACGGCAATTTATGGATCGGCACCGAATACGGTCTGAACCGCTATGACCGCGCCGGCGACCGTTTCTCCTGTATCTACGCGCTCGACGGATCGTCCCGGCCCCGAAAGAGCAAAACCATTCCCTTTTATGCCGACCACCAGCAGGTGATGTACTACAGCGAGGCTGAAGGGCTGGTTTCGATGGACGTAAAAACCAACCGGAAAACCGTGCTGCAGGCCGACCTGAAGCCGACGCACGAATACGACCAGCTCAACTCCACGGCCCGGACCGCTTCGGGCGACGTCTGGCTGCACGCGCCGACCGGGCTGATCCGTCATAATCTCCACGACCGCACGACCCATTATTACTTCAGTACCCATCCGAAGAACGAAGCCGGGCCGCCGATGGGCGTATTTTCGTTTTACCCCGACCGCTCGGGCGCCATCTGGCTGGGAACCGCCAACGGCCTCATCCGGTTCGAACCCTCCACCGGCCGGTACCGGACGTTTCTGCCGCCGAACGGGCAGCCGCTGACCTCGGTCTATACCATCGCCGAAGACCGGAGCGGCCGTCTGTGGCTCGGCACCCAGCGCAGCGGCATCTGGCTGTTTGAAAAAGCCGGGGAACGATTCAGCCATCTCTCCCGATTTACGGACAGTCCCAGGCAACTGTCGGATTACGAAATCTGCAAGATTTACATCGACCGCCAGGGCATCATCTGGGCTAATGCCGACCCCGATGGGCTGGCCCGGATCGTGCCGGGCAGCACGCTGTTCGGCGGGATGGTGGCCCGGAAGGAAGCGACCGAAAATTACAACCCCTCCACGCTGAGCAACTTCGTGGTCCGGGGCTTCCTGGAAACCTCGGAAAACGAGGTCTGGATCGCCACCGAGCGCAGCCTCGACGTGCTGGACCGGGCCGAAAACCGCATCATCCGGCGGTATCTGAGCCAGGCCAAACACAGCCCCCTGCCCTCCCGCACACTGATCAAGTGCCTCTACCGCGACCCGTCCGGGCGGATCTGGGTCGGCACGAACGGGGGCGTATTTACCTTCGATAAGGCCACCCAGAGCTTCTCGAAAATTGCGCTGCCCGGCTCTCCCCACAGCCAGGTGGTGGAGAACTTTATCCGCCGGCTGCTGGCGATCGACGAAAACCGCATCCTGGCGGCCAGTGAAGACGGTCTCTTCCTGCTCGACCTGAAACGGAAAGCGTTCATTCCCCTGCCGACGCTCGCCAACCAGAACATTTTCAGCCTGTCGCGGGACCGGGCCGGGCGCATCTGGGTCGGCACGTTTTCTTCCGGATTTTACTGCTTCGAGGAGCCGCCCATCGGCCCGAAAATGACCGGCCGGCGCATCATCCGGGGACTGAACGGCTATACGGTTCTGCACTTCTACGAGGACCCCGTCCGGCCCATCATCTGGATCGCTACCGACAAGGGTCTGGCGGCTCTTCATACGAAAACCGGCCGGATCCGCATGTTCGACCAGCAGCACGGCCTGCCGAACCCCTTCGTGTACGGCATCCTTCCCGACAAACTCAACCGCCTGTGGATGAGCACCAACCGGGGCATTTCCTGCTTCGACCCGGAGTCGAAGGCTTTCAAGAACTTTGACCTGTCGGACGGCCTTCAGGGTTACGAATACAACGGAAACGCCTATTACCGGACGCATGACGGCGAGCTTTTCTTCGGGGGCGTCAACGGTTTCAACCGTTTTTACCCGGAGCAGTTCCGGACCAGCTCCTACATGCCGGCGGTGCATATTTACAACTTCCTGGTCAACGACGAGACGTACGGAACCGGGCGTTATATCGGCGAGATGACCCGGCTCGAACTGCCGTACGACCGCAACAAGGTGGCTTTTGAATTCAATGCGCTGGATTACTACAGCAACGGCCGGAACCAGTACCAGTACCAGCTCGTCGGCTACGACGACAAATGGGTGTCCGCCGGCAACGACACGTACGTGCGGTATGCCAACCTGCCGCCCGGCACCTACACTTTCCGGGTCAGGGCGGCCAACAAAGACGGGCAGTGGAGCCCGAAAATCCGGCGGCTGACGCTGGTGATCCTGCCGCCCTTTTGGCAGCGGGCGTGGTTTATCATGCTGCTCCTGCTGGTGCTGGGTTCCGTCGGCTACGTCTGGCTGCGCAAACGGGAGAACCGCATTCACCGGCAGCACCAGCGCAATACCCGCCTGGCCGTCGAACTTCAGGAGCAGATCAAGAAGAACCTCGCGCGAGACCTGCACGATGAGATCGGCACCCAGCTGGCGACGCTGAAGCTGTATGTCGGCCGGCTGACGGACCTCAACACGAACGCCCATGCCGGTTCGCTCGGCAATCACGCCCGCCAGCTGATCAGCGACATCATCGTCAACATCCGGAGCCTGCTGCGGGAACTGAGTCCGCGTACGCTCGAACAATACGGCTATGCGGCCGCCGTGGAGGAATTACTGTCGCGCATCGAGGAGACCACCATCGAAACCCATTTCTGGGCCGACCAGCTGCCGGCCCGTCTGGACCCGGAAGCCGAACTGATGCTCTACCGCATCACCCAGGAACTGCTCAACAACACGCTCAAACACGCCAACGCGGGCCAGGTGAGCATCCGGCTGGTTTATGAAGACCCGCTGCTGAGGCTGTATTACAACGACGACGGCCAGGGGTTCGACTATGAAAGCGCCCGGCGCGGCCTCGGCATCGGCAACATCGAGTCGCGGGTGGCGCTGCTGAACGGCCATATCGAATGGAATACCGCCCCCGGCCAGGGAACGCGGGCTATCGTCGAACTGCCGTTCCGGATGTCGGGGCGTTTCCTGTTCCGGCGGATCGAGCGCTCAATCCGGAAAGTGACGGCCTTCCTGGCCTGAATCCGGCTCTACTGAACCGATAAAATCTGAACATCATACCGCAGCGGAGTGTAGGGCGGTATCTGGTAGAACTGGGTATTCCCGTCGCGGGTGCCCTGCGTCCCGTAGGCCAGCGCCGACGGGATCAGCAGGGTTGCCTTTTCGTTCACCCGCAGGCCCGCCAGGCCCTGGTCAAAGCCGGGCAGGTAATCATTCCGGCCGATCCGAATGGAAAGCGTATCGGTAACGAAAGGCCGGAGGCCCGTAAAGAGACGGCCCGTAAAGCCGACCCGCACCGTCTGTCCGCCCGCGATGACCGCCCCGGCCCCCGGAGCCGGGCGAACCCGTCGGATGCCGCCGGATGCCGTATCGGAGACGGCCAGCTTCTGGGCGGTTATATACTCCTGAATCTGCTGGTTTTCGGAACGGGAGCGGATCAATTGCACGTCGATCCGGACCGGCTCGTATTCGGGTACGCCCAGATCGGTATTGCCCCGGTCATAGGCCAGGGAAGCCGGCAGCAGCAGAATGGCTCTGCGGCCTTCGGCCATGAGGCCCAGCCCTTCCTCCAGGCCCGTCAGCATGAGCCGGGAACCAAAGGGCAGCCGGGTCGTGGCCGTGTCCAGAACCTGATCGTTCAGCAGCGACAGACGGTATTTGAATTCGACCTGATCCCCCACCTGCGGGGTGCGGGCGGTATCGGCCGGATCGGGGGTCAGCAGGACATAATATAAGCCGGAGGTGGTTTTGACGGCCGCCGTCTGCAATTTATTAGCGATGAGGTACTGCTGAATCTGCCGGTCGTTCTCCCCGGCTTTCCCCGCGCTGGGGTCCGTAAAGTTTCGGTCACAGGCCGTAATAGCCGCTCCCATCCCGACCAGCGTCAGGCTGAAGGCCCACCGGCGCCAACCGCTGAAATGCTGCTGCAAACGCATTATCGTAAAGACTATATTCATTAAAGGTAACGAAGACGGGGGCTAAATCATACGGCCCTGCCCGGCCGTCTTCCATTTTTAACACTATTTATACTTCCAGAACCACGTTTTCAGCCTGCGGATAACCCGTGCAGGTCAGTACCCAGCCCTCGGCCACGTCCTGCTCCGTCAGCACGTCGTTGATCGTCATGTACACCGAACCCGACACGCACCGGGCCGTGCAGCTCGAACAGCGGCCGCCCCGGCAGCTGTATGGCAGCCGCACGCCATGGTCCAGAGCCGCCTGCAGAACGGACTTGTAGGCCGGCACGTCGATGTCGTACTCCTTTCCGCGAAACCGGAGCAGGATCCGGTGGTTGCGGGCCAGTTCGGGCGGGGGAGTGGCCGTGACCGGCTCGATCACGAAGTTTTCCTTCCGGATGGCTTCCCTCCGAATCCCGGCATACACCAGCGTGATCTGAACCGTTCGCATGAAGGTGAAGGGCCCGCAGAGGTACCAGCGGGCGGCCGCCCGGTCGAAGCGGGTCAGTTCGGGCAGCATCTTTTCCAGCAGCCAGTTGTTCAGTCGCCCCCGCCGGCCGGTCCACTCGTCCGACGGGCGGCTGAGCAGGTGAATCAGGGTAAACCGGTCGGGATGCTGCCGCTGCAGGGCGTCGAGTTGCTTCCGGAAAATGATGTTCCGCTCGCCGGTGTTGCAATCGAGCAGCGTGACGTGGCTCTGCGGCTCCTCGCTCAGCACCTGCTTCAGAAGGGCGAACAGTGGCGTAATGCCGCTGCCGGCCCCGATCAGCACGATGTCGCGCCGGTAGTCCGGATCCGAATCGAAGGTAAACCGGCCGGCGGGCGGCAGGCTGTCGAGTTCATCGCCGACGCGGAGGTGGTCGAGCAGGTAGCGGGAAATCTCGCCATTCTCGACCCGTTTAATGGTCAGCGTCAGATAAGGGTCCAGGCCGGGCGTCGAACTCATCGAATACGAGCGTCGGACCTCATGCCCGCCGTGCTGAAAAAGCAGCGTCAGGAACTGGCCGGCCCGGTATGAAACCGCCCGGCCGTCCGCCGGTTCCAGCACGATGGTTTTCGTATCCGGTGTTTCCGCGATCAGGTCGACGACCCGCAGCTTCAATAATTCCTCATTCATGCAGGCTTGGTAGCGTTCCGGTCTCCCGGCGGCCGAAATTACGCAAAGATCACGGAGTTTGCCTGCCAACTCGGTCCGGCTTGTTAACTTTGCGCAAAACCTTCGGGGAATCTTTATGTAAATTGCCTTCGGCTTTGCGTTAGAGAAGCAGCTCCATGGGGTGATGACGCAGCCGCCGAAGGATATTTATCTGAACCAGCCATTTCATGAATAAGTTTACGATTGTTAGTTTCCTCTTCTGCCTCATTGGTCTGATAACCGCCGGCGCCCGGGGAACCGGAAGCCGCCTGAACGGGCCCGTCGCTGCGGCCGATACGCTGATTGAAATCCGCAAGGACACACTGATCGAAAACTACCTGAGAGACAGCACCTACAAAGCCGTTTTCAAACGGGACACCACCATGCGCGTGGACAGTGCCGCCCTGCGCGCGCAGGCCGACAGCCATAAGGTAGCGCTGCCCGAAGTGCTGACGGGCGACCTCAACGGGCTGGCCGTCTGTGCCGGATCGCCGGTCTCGGTTCCGTTTTCGACGGCGGGCGGCCGGTTTGCGCCCGACAACCAGTTTGTGCTTCAGCTGGTCGATGCATCGGGAAAGGCTACCAACCTGAGCGAGCCCGCCAAAGCCGGCCCCTTCGGCACCGGGACCCTGACGGGCGCCGTCCCCCTCAACATCCCCCCCGGCAGCCGCTACAGCCTGCGAGTGAGCGCCACCAACCCGGCCATCAGCGGAACCCCGCAGCCGCTGCGTATCCTCCCGGCTCCGACGGCCCGCATCGAACTGCCCGACGGCGGCACCGCGCTGACCGTCCTGCCGGGCCAGCCGGCCACGATCCGGGTCGCCCTGACCGGGCATGGCCCCTGGTCTTTTGCTCTGTCGGACGGCACGAAGGTGCAGAACGTCCTGACGACGCCCTATGAACTGACCGTAACACCCGCTCAGCCCACCGTATATAAGGTTGTCAGCGTCAGCGGCCCCTGCGGCAGCGGCACGGTTTCGGGCGAGGTGATCGTCAACGTGAACGAAAATCCGAACCCGGAGATCGCCCTCAAGGCACCCGCCGGCGGCTACCGGATCTGCACGGGAACCCCCTTTCAGGTAGCCTTCACGGCAACCGGAAAATACAATGCCGGCAACGGCTTCGTAGTTCAGATGGCCGACAGTACCGGCAACTGGACCACCATCTCCGGCTCCGGGGTCGCCAGCCCGCTGACGGCCCGCCTGCCCTACGGTATTTCTCCGAAAGGGGCCTACCAGATTCGGGTGGTTTCGACGCTCCCGTCGGTGCTGAGCCCGCCCGCGAAGCTGGCGGTGGCCTCCCAGGCCGTGGCGGTGCTGCGGAACGACACCGTCCGGATCGACGAGGGAAAAACCGCCGAGCTGACGGTGGATTTCGGCGGGGGCGGCCCCTGGTTCGTGCTGCTTTCCGACGGCACCTACGAGAACAACATCACCCGGTCGCCCCATACCCTGAAGGTCAGCCCGGCCAACCCGACGCCGTATTCGATTACGTCGGCCGGGGGTGCCTGCGGGGTGGGTGAATACAGCGGACGGGCCTATGTGGCCGTGAAGATTCCGCCCTCTACCATCGCCACCGGCAACCTGTCGGGCCGGACGATCTGCCACGGCTCCGAAATTACCGTTCCGTTCACGACGCAGGGCCGGTTTTACGCCAACAACAAGTTTATCGTGCAGGTGGCCGATACCAGCGGGCGGTTCGTCAACCTCGCCACGACCTACAGGGACGGGGTGCTGAAGGGGGTCATCAACCCGGCGTATCTGAAAGACACCCTGAATACCGTCCGGCTGCGGGTCGTCTCGACCAGTCCGGCGGTCAACGGGTCCGAAACCACCCTCCGGGTCATTGCGCCGAATGTGAGCCAGGCCATCGTCACGGGCGAGGGCACTATCCGACCCGGCCAGACGTCCCGGGTTCGGGTGGCGTTCAAAAACGGGCTGCCGCCCTGGTCGTTCATGCTCTCCGACGGAACCCAGGTCAACGGCACGTTCCTGAACCCGTATGTGCTGACCGTCGCTCCCACCACCACGACCGAGTATACGCTGACCTCTTTGAGCAGCTCCTGCGGAGCCGGAATCGCCCTGGGCAAGGCGATGGTCACCGTCGAACGGAACTGAATCCGGCTATGGAATGTAAGTTCGTAACCTATCGCTTCCATGCGATCCAGCAAATGTTTACCAGAGAGATCAGTAGGCTGGAAGTAGAGCAGGTTCTGGCAAATGGAGAAATAATTGAAGCTGATTTTAAAACCAGGAAAAAGTCATGATCTGCTTAACCTGCAAAGTGGGCACACCACGTCCTGCGACTACCACCGTGTTACTTGAGAAAAATGGCTCATTGGTGATTCTCAAAGATGTCCCGGCCAGAATCTGTGATAATTGCGGTGAAAAATATTTTGACTCGGAGGTAACCGAACAAATCCTCGAAGAAGCCGAATCCGTCTACCGAAAAGGGGCTGAACTTGAGATCATAAAGATCTTCAAGTCAGCCGCTTAAAACGCTCACTTACCTACCTCAACTCCCCGGCGGCTTCGCGGTCGATCCAGACCAGGCCGTTGGGATGCCGCTGCAGGATGCTGGCGGGGAACTGCTCCGTGACCGGCCCCCGCAGGGCGGTCCGGATCACCGGGGCTTTCCGGGCTCCGCTGGCGATCAGCAGCGCTTCACCGGCCTCCATCAGATGCTTCAGGCCGATGGTAATTCCCTTGCTGAGCGGGGTCGCCTTCGAGAAATACTTCTGCCCGACCACCTTCGTGGTTTCTTCCAGGTCGGAGACGTGCGCGTACAGGTCGAAAGAGGTGCCGGGTTCGTTGAGGGCGATATGGCCGTTCATCCCGACGCCGACCAGAATCAGATCCAGCCCGCCGTGGGCCGCTATGACGGCATCCATCTGAAGGCATTCCGCCGGCAGATCGACCGACTGGCCGTTGAAGCAATGGACCTGATCGCGACGGAGACCGAGCGGGTTGAACAGCTCCCGATAAAGGGAATTCCCGCAGCTGCCTTCGTCGTCGGCATTCATCCCGACCCACTCGTCCAGCCCCACGAACATGCACTGGTTGACGCGGGCGGCCTTCTCCTCCACGATCAGCCGCACCAGGTGCCGGTAGGTCCCGATGGGCGTATCTCCGGATGCGACGCAGATCAGGGCGTCGGGTTTCCGGTTCAGCAGATCGACCAGATGCAGGGCGGTGTGGTGAGAAAGGGTTTCGTAATTCTCAAAAACCTGATGATTCATACCGGAGTGGGGTTTAGGGCGGCAAGTTACGATACCGCCGGTATGTTTGGCGGACCTTCCGATAAAACGAAACGATTTTCAGAGGCAGCGGCCTTCCGCCGGGCAGGTCAAAATATTCCGGGCCGGAAAGCCAATCGTGGCAGCGAATTTGTATAGATTCTGTTGTGCATAAACCATTTACCTCGATTCCCGGCTCACCGCCTGCCCTTTCCGAAGACTCCTCCCCTTTTCCGGTGGAAGAACTGGCCCTGGCGGTATTTGAAAATTCGCCCGACGGCATCGCCCTGATGACCCCCACCCGGGATGAACAAGACCGGATTGCGGGTTTCCGCTATCTTTCGGTGAACACCGCCTTCGCCCGGCTCCTGGGCCGTTCCGCCGAAACGATCATCGGCCGGCCGCTGGCGGAACTGCCGGCGGCTTTCGTCGGGGATGGCCTGCCGGACCGGATGATCCGGGTACTCGAAACCGGCCGGACTCAGAAGTTCCGGTATGCCTACGGAACCTCTCAGGAACCCGGCTGGATGGATTGCCGCCTGGCCCGGGTCGGTCAGGGCGTGCTGGTTAACCTTCAGGATTGTACCGAACAGAAAAAGACCGAAGCGGGGCTGCTGCGCCGGCTGGAGATGGAATCGGTCGTGGCCACCCTGTCGGGCCGGCTGATCAATATTGCCGCTGCCGACCTGGACGACAGCCTCGTCGATGCCCTCCGGCAGGTCAGCGGATGCGTCGGGGCCGACCGGGCCACGGTTTTTCTGTTCAATACCGATCAGACCACCGGCAGCTGCAGGCACGAATGGTGCGCCGACGGCATTTCTTCGGTGAAAAAGGAAGTGCAGGCGGTTGCGCTGAATCAGTTTCCGTGGTGGTTCCGGATGATCCGCGAAGGAAGGGTGATTTCGCTGCCTACACTGGCGGAGATGCCGCCGGAAGCCGAGGAGGAGAAAAACACGTTGAATAAACGGGGCGTTTGCTCGCTGCTCTGCGTTCCCCTGGCTTCGGAAGGCCGCATCCTCGGCTTTCTCGGATTCTATGCCCTCCGCAAGGCACAGGCATGGGACGAAGCGGACATTGCCCTGCTGCGGACCCTCAGCGCCATGATCGTCAACGCCGAAAAACGGCGGCAGGACGAAGCCGACCTGATCCGGGCCAACCGGCGTCTCCAGGGCCTGAGAACCATCGACCGCACCCTGCTGAACAGCAGTTTCTCGGACGAATCTCCCCTGCTGGCCGCGCTGACCCATATTCATGAGCTGGTTCCCTGCGAGCGGCTGATCGTCTTCCGGATCGACCGGGAAAAACGGCTGGCCATCGCCGAATGCCGCCTGGCCGACGGTCAGGTGGAAGCCCGCCCCGGGATTGTCATTCCGGCGGAGTATTTTTTTCAGATGCCGCTGACCGTCGGTGAACCGATCCTGATTCAGGAACTGAACACCGGAGCGTTCGGCCTTCCGCCTGAACTGAACCTGTACGGGCGGGGCTACCGCTCGTTGAAGGTGATCCCGCTGATCGGCCGGGGGCAGTATGTCGGTGCCTTCGTGCTGGTGGCCCGGCAGCCCGGCTTCTTTACGGATGAATACCGCGAGATCGCCCAGGAAGTTGCCCGCCAGCTGACGGTGGTGCTTTACCAGCAGCAGCTCAACGAGCAGCTGAAGAATCATACCGAAGACCTGGAGCGAAGGGTGGAGGAACGCACGCTCGAAATCCGGGAACTGTCCGCCCTGCAGAACGCCATTCTGGAGCATGCGGCCCAGTCCATTATTTCAACCGACGTTCACGGCATCGTCCGGACGGCCAATCCCGCCACGGAGGCCCTGCTGGGCATCCCGCGCGAGGACCTGATCGGGCGCAGGGTCCGGGTCGATACCACCGACGCCGGGCATCCGCTCCCGGTCGTTTCCTACCGGCATGAGTCCCCGGAATCTCCCGGAATGCAGGTTTTTCAGGACCCGCTGGATACCTGGGGGTATTACCATACCGAAGCTCTGATGGTCGGAAGTGAGAATCAGCACATTCCGGTTTTACTGGCGACCAGCGCCCTGCAGGACGAAGTCGGGAAAGTGACGGGCTACATGGGGATTGCAACGGACATTTCAGCCCTGAAAGCCGCCGAAGCCGCCCTGCAGAAAAAGAGCCTCGAATTAAAAATCTTTTTCGAAAGGGCGCTGGACCTGCACTGCATCACCAGTCCGGACGGCCACTTCGTGAAAGTCAATCAATCCTGGAAGCCGACCCTCGGGTATGAAGTGCAGGAGCTGGAAGGGAACAGTTTTCTCGACCTGATTCATCCGGACGACCGCCCGGCCACCGTGGACATCCTCCGCCAGCCGGTGATCGACGGCTACATCAACCGGTACCGGCATAAAGACGGCACCTACCGGATCATCCAGTGGCGGGCGCAGCGGTACGGCGACCTGATTTATGCCTCGGCCCGCGACATCACCAAACAGCAGTCGACCGAAAAGCTGCTCCGGAGGGCCAACCAGCGCCTTCAGCTGGCGACCCGGGCCGCCCGCCAGGGAACCTGGGAGTACAACTATGTGCTGGATCGGCTCATCTGGGACAAACGAATGTTCGAGATTCACGGCGTCGATCCCGGCACTTCCCCCTGGACGTTCCTGCATTTTTTAGAACTGGTACATCCCGAAGACCGGGCCGTCCTCCGGGAGAAGGAAACGATCACGGGGGAAAACCACACGTTTGATCACATCCTGCGGATCATTCGTCCCGACGGTACGGTCCGGTACACCGAAACCCACGGTCTGCTGGTCTTCGATTCCCAGGGGCGGCCGGTTCGTCGGGTCGGGGTCGTGTGGGACGTTACCGAACGAAAACAGGCCGAACTGGCCCTCAGCCAGAGCGAAGAACGGTACCGGTCACTCGTGAACCACCTGAAGGAAGCGGTTTTTCAGACCGATCTGGAAGGGCGTTTTCAGTTTCTGAATGCCTCCTGGACCCGAATTTCGGGCTTCACGGTGGAGGAATCGCTGGGCCGGCCCTACACCGACTTCCTGCATCCGGACGATATGTCGAAGCGGCTGTTTCCGCTGCTCATCGAAGGAACCATCCCCGAGGTGCGAAACATCAAGCGGTTCCGGCACAAAGACGGAGGCCATCGTATGCTGGAGATTTTTGCCGACCTGACTCATGACGACCGGGGCAACCCCATCGGCACCACCGGCACCCTGACCGACATTACCGAACGGCAGAAAGCACAGCAGGCTCTGGAGGAAAGCGAACAGCGATTCCGGGAGATTGCCGAAAACGTCGATGAGGTTTTCTGGATTCACTCGGCCCGGCCTTTCCGGCTTCTGTATATCAACCCGGTATACAAACGGATTCTGGGCCGTTCACGGTCCGGCCTGTTTACGGATCCGCTGGCCTTTCTGACCTCGGTACTGAAGGAAGACCAGGCCGCCACGAAAGCCGCTTTTCAGAAATACCGGGAGGGAGAAAACGTCGTCGTGCAGTTTCGCATCCGGAACGCCGAGGGCCGGGTCCGCTGGATGAACATGCGCAACTTCGTCATGAAAGATGAAAAGGGCGAGCCGGCCCGCTACATCGGCATTGCCACCGACATCACGAGCCAGAAAGAAAAGGAACTCGTGCTTCAGCAGTCGCTGGAACGGGAACAGGAACTCAACCGGCTCAAATCGCAGTTCGTCTCGACGGCCTCCCACGAGTTCCGGACGCCCCTGGTGACCATTCAGACCAGCGTGGACCTCATCAGCCTGTACCTCGACCGGCCGGAAGCTACCGCCCGGACGGCCATACAGCGCCACCTGAGCATCATCGGCAACGAAATCAAGGCCTTCAGCGGCCTGCTGTCCGACATCCTGACGATCGGCAAAATCGAAGCGGGCAAGGTCGCCACCAACCGCCGGAAGGTGAATGTGCCCGACCTGTGCCGGGAAATCATCGCCATTCATTTCAGCCGGCGGGCCGACGGACGCACCGTCCGGACTTCCGTCGAGGGCGAGCCGGTGCCGGTGGCGATGGATGAGCGGCTCATCGGACACGCCCTGATCAACCTGCTTTCCAATGCCTTCAAGTTTTCGAAGGACGATCCGGAGCTGCACCTCCGTTTCACCGGGCAGGAACTGACCTTCCGGGTGACCGACCACGGCATCGGCATTCCGACGGCGGACCTGCCCAACCTGTTCCAGACCTTCTTCCGGGCCAGCAACACCAACTCGATCCAGGGCACCGGGCTGGGGCTGGCCATCAGCCGCCAGTTCGTCGAACTGCACGGCGGAACGATCAAGGTGCAAAGCGAGGAAAACCGGGGCAGCCAGTTTACCATCACCCTGCCCTTTACGGCCTCCTGAAGCCGGCCGGCGGGGAACGTTCGTTAATTCCGGATGACCACTAAGTAAAGGAGCGGGCGGGGTATTGACAAAATGGTATTAAATTGCTCAGGTTCAGTGATCGGAACTCATGCATTACCAAAAATTTTACCCGGCTTCTCATCTGAAACCGTTTGTGGAGTGCTATTTTGTCTGGGAAAGCGGGGCGTCGCTGATTCAGCCGGTATCGGTCGAGTCTCCGCCGACCGGCTACGGCTCGATGGTTTTCAACTACGGCGACCGCTACCGGCTCAGGACCCAGAAGCACGAAGACCTGATCGCTCCGGCGGTTTTCCTCAGCGGACAGGCCACCAGTAATTATCAGCTTCACCTTCAGGGCCATATCGGCATGATCGGCATCGTGTTCCGCGCGGCCGGTCTGAGCAGTCTGTTCGGTCTGCCGATGTATGAATTTACCGACGAACGCATCGATCTCACGGCCGTTCTGGGCAGCGAGGTCCGCACGCTGCACGAACGCCTTTCGGAACCCAACGAGCCGACCGGGCGCGTCCGTCTGCTGGAAGAATACCTGAGCCGCCGGCTCAGCCGCACCCAGGCCGTCATCGACCGCACGGATTACGTGGCCGACCTGATCGTCGAACACCGCGGCAACGTCAACATCAATGCGCTGATGGACGAACTTTACGTCTGCCGGCGGCAGTTCGAGCGCAAATTTCTGCACAAGGTGGGCGTCAGCCCGAAATACTACGCCCGCATCCGGCGGGTCGGGTTCGTGTGCGCCCAGCTGGCCGGCAACCGCTGGAACGTCAAAGACTGGCACGAGTTCATCTACCGGGCCGGTTATTACGATCAATCGCATTTTATCCGGGAATTTTCCGCCTTTACCGGCCGCAGCCCGTCCCAATACGTCCGCAACAACGCTGAACTGGCGCATTTCCTCAAATCGTAAGCGGTGGCAGGAATGTCGCAATTTTACAATCAATGCCCCGCGGGGTCCGGTACCTTTGTTTCATCATTTAAATCGAAACCGTCATGAAAACAACACAACAGGAATCGCTGACCGATCTGACCCGCAAAGGCACCAGCATTGAATTTTTCTCGGCTTATCAGGAAAAGGAGATCGACCGGATGATGGCCCTCTTCGATCCGAACGGCGACTTCTGGCTGATGCCGCTCGGCCCCGAACCCCAGGGCACCATCGGCGAACTCGGCAAAAACTTCTGGGTCGGGGTAATGGACGCCTTCCCGGACATCGACAACACGGTCGACAAGATGACGACCGAGGGCGACCGGGTCATCTGCAACGTGGTGCTGTTCGGCACGCAGAAAAAGGACTTTGCCGGGATCACGAGCAAAGGGCTGAAATTCAACAGCGACCACATTTTCATCTTCCGGTTCAACGAGGAAGACAGGATCACGTCGGTAGCCATCGACTGGGATCATGAGCATTTCCAGAAGCAGCTGGGCGTCTGAACGCACCGGCTCCGCATTCCAAAGTCAAGAACCTCCGCACTCATGAAACTGACGGCCTTAAAAACCCGCCTTCGAACCGGCTGGCGCCGTTTCTGGTCTTACGGCCTCTTCGACCTGTAAGGTCCCTTCATGCGGCTTCCAGAAGAACGTTCTCTCCGGCCCGGTGCCGGCGCTCGGACGGCCGGCTGACCCTCAGCCGGTCGGGCGTTGGTTGATTCAGTTGGTCCAGCTGGAGTTTCAACCGGTCGATGAGTTCGTTTTTCTGGTGAAGACGCGCCGTACAGACGGCCATCTCGGCGCTTTTCAGCTCAAGCAGTTCACGCAGTTCCTTCTCCTTCTGCCGCGCCCGGGCCAGATCGGCCTCCATGGTTTCGGCCCGCATCCGGCGATGCGTTTCCTCCTCATAATTTCCTAACTTACCGGTACGGTAGGTATAGCGACCGATCACTTCCGGCAAAAAAATACAGATCAGAATAACCGCCAGGGCAATGTACAGTTGAACTTCCGGCATCATAACGGGGGGTGGTTGGTTGGAAAAAATATACGTACGTACACATTTATTTCAGGCCAGCAAAAATAGAAATTCAGGCTCTCCCCTGTTTAAGTAATTGTGCGAACGGTTCATTTACA
This sequence comes from Larkinella soli, assembly GCF_003703975.1. Taxonomy (GTDB): domain Bacteria; phylum Bacteroidota; class Bacteroidia; order Cytophagales; family Spirosomataceae; genus Larkinella; species Larkinella soli. Next base: position 105,978 of record NZ_QTJY01000010.1, read on the forward strand.
ATACGTTCAATAAAAACACGGCGATTTTGAAGGGCAGACGCAACCTAATAAACGTGTACGTACATATTTTTGCGAACGATTTACGTGATCAATCACCGTATGAAACCGCACCACCTCCTTCTCCTTTTTTCTCTGTTCATCTTTGGCGGCTGCCAGCCGGCTCAGAAGGCCACCACGACCCAGGCCGACACCGACAGCCTGCGGCTCAGCCACCTCATCTGCCGAACCGAGCCGACCGATCGGGCCTGGTATACGTCGGGTCGGAAGGCGCCCCTGTTTGATAACCTCGGCGGGCTGCATTTCCCCATCACGACCCGCAGCGACGAAGCCCAGCGGTATTTCGACCAGGGGCTGATGCTGTCCTACGGGTTCAACCACGCCGAAGCCGCCCGCTCCTTCTATGAAGCCACCCGGATCGACTCCACCTGCGCCATGGCCTACTGGGGCTTCGCCTATGTGCTCGGCCCGAACTACAACGCCGGTATGGAAAAGGATAATTATGAACGGGCGTATACGGCCATCCGGAAGGCCATTGCCCTCTCGGAAACCTGTACTCCGAAAGAAAAGGCAATGATCGATGCCCTGGCGAAACGCTATCCGGCCCGACCCGTCGACGACCGCCGGCCGTTCGACATGGCCTACTCGGCGGCCATGAAAGCGGTTAACCGGCAGTTCCCGGACGATGTGGACCTTGCGGCTCTCTATGCCGAATCGCTGATGGACCTCCACCCCTGGGATCTGTGGGAGAAAGACGGCCGCCCGAAGCCCTGGACGCCCGAAATCGTTTCGATTCTGGAGGAACTGATGCAACGAAACCCCAGGCACACCGGCCCGCATCACTTCTATATCCACGCCGTCGAAGCCTCCAAAACGCCGGAACGCGGGCTGGCCAGTGCCGACGTGCTGGGCAAACTGGCCCCCAACGCCGGTCACCTGGTGCATATGCCGTCGCACATCTACATCCGCACCGGTCATTACCACGAAGGCTCGGTGGCCAACCAGAGGGCCGTCGGGGTAGACAGTTCCTACCTGACCGCCTGCTATGCCCAGGGCTCTTATCCGCTCATGCTGGTCCCGCACAACTACCATTTTCTGTCGGCCACCGCCACACTGGAAGGCAATAGCCGCCAGGCGCTGGCCTCGGCGCGGAAAGTGGCCGAAACCACGAAGGTAAAACTGATGACGCAGCCAGAGTGGACCACCCTTCAGCACTACTACACCATTCCGTACAACGTGGCGATCAAATTTGAGAAGTGGGATGAGATCCTGCGCATGAGTGCCTCCGATACGGTGAAACTGAAGTACCCTACTGCCGTCCGGCACTATGCGCGCGGCATGGCCTATGCCGGAAAAGGCCGGATCGAAGCCGCCCGGGCCGAACTGGCCCAACTCGAAAAGGGGGCCGCCGACCCCGAAGTGCGGGCCATGCTGATCTGGGGGATCAATTCGATGGGGTCGATCCTGGACATTGCCCGCCGGATCCTGAAGGCCGAAATTCTTCAGCAGGAAGGCCAGGCTCCGGCCGGGATGACGCTTCTGCGCGAAGCCGTCGCCATCGAGGATCAGCTGAACTACAACGAACCGCCCGACTGGTTTTTCTCCGTCCGCCATCACCTCGGCGCCCACCTGCTGAAAGCGAAGCAATACGCCGAAGCCGAAAAGGTGTATAACGAAGACCTCCGGGAATTTCCCCGCAACATCTGGGCGCTGACGGGTCTGTATCAGGCCCAGACCGCACTCGGAGCCACGGAAAAAGCCCGACACACCAAATCCCTGCTGGACGCGGCCTCGAAATGGGCCGACAAGGGCATTTCAGAGCTGGCTCTCTGAACGCCGGGGGGTGGTCATTCCTAAACCACCAGCGGCAGGCGGATGAGCACGGTGGTGCCGGCGGGGGCGCCCCCGGCGTCGACCTTGTCGATGATCGTGACGCCGGCGTCTTTGCCGCTGCGCTGCCGGATGAGCTGCACCCGCTCCTCCGTAACGACCATGCCGACACTCTGGTGGGACGAGGACGACGGCCCTTTGAGCTGCCGCGCCCGCTGGCGGCCCACCCCGTCGTCGTCGACCGAACATTCCATGTGGTCGTCGGCGGCCCGGATGCCGACGCGGATCATGCCGCGTTCTTTCTTGTGGGAGATACCGTGCAGGATGGCGTTTTCGATGTACGGCTGGATGATCATCGGCGGAATGGAAGTGGCGTCCTGCCGGAGGGCCGGATCGACCTCGATGGCGAAGTCGAATTTGTGACTGAACCGCAGCTGCTCCAGTTCGAGGTATAGCTGCAACTGCTCGATCTCGTTGGCCAGCGGCACCCACTCCTGGCGGGAGTTTCCGAGGATGAGCCGCATCAGGCGGGCAAACTTCACCAGGTACTTATCGGCATTGTCGCTGTCGTTCTGAAGGACGAACAGACGAATGGCGTTCAATGAGTTATAAAGAAAATGCGGATTCATCTGCGAACGCAGCGCCTTCATCTCCGAAGCGGCAATACGTTCGCGGAGCTCGCTCTTTTCCTGCTGCTCGCGGGCCTGCCGGCGCGCCCGCCACTGGGCGATGAATACCGTCGAGACGATGAGCAGGACGAAAGCCGGGATCCGAAACCACCACGTCTGCCAGAACGGCGCCCGGATCGTCAGCGGCAGCCGGTAACCCACCCGGTTCCAGACCCCGTCGTTATTGGCCGCGATCACATGCAGCACATAATTTCCGGGCGGCACGTTGGTATAGGTGCCGAAGGGCTGGCTGCCGACCTGGTTCCAGCGGTCTTCGAAGTTTTCCAGCCGGTAGGCATACCGGTTGGCCGACGGGTTGTCGTAGCTCAGAGCCGCCATGTCGAACGCGAACTGGTTCTGCGTGTAGTCGAACGTGAAGCCCGACGGGTCGGCCCGCGGCTCCGGCAGCTGCTCCCGATTGTTGACGCGAAACGAAGTGAGGTACACCGGCGGCACGAACCGGTTCGGCTTCAGGTTGCCCGGCTGAAGGTAGATCAGACCGCGCATGGCCCCGAAATAAAGCCGTCCGCCCGCATCCCGGATGCGGGCTCCGGACTCGAACTCCGCCGTCGGTAAGCCGTCGGCCTCATCGAAAACCGTGAATTGAATCCGGCGGATGCTGGTGGATGCCAGCCCGTTGCTCGTACTGACCCACAGCGTATCTCCGGTCAGGGCAATGGCGGAAATATCGCTGTGCGGCAGGCCGTGCTTTTTGGTAAAGACCATGAAACGACCCGTCTTCTGGTCCAGGCAGGCCAGTCCGTTGTCCGTACTCATCCACATCCGCCCGAAACGGTCTTCCTCGAAATCCGTCACCCCCTCGTCCGGTACGCCAGACGGGTCGTCTTCCCGGTGAACATACTGAGCCAGCAGCCGCAGATCGGCACTGATTTTGAACACCGGCCCCAGACCGCCGACCCAAAGATTGTTTTGCCGGTCGAAATGAAGCGTATTATAATTTTTACCCGGTAAGCTCCGGATGCGCTCGTCGTTGAACTGGTGGAGGAAGGTACGGGTGCGCGGGTCGTACACGGTCAGTTTCTCGTTGGTTCCGATGTAGATCCGGCCGTCCGGTCCCTCGACGACGTCGAACACCTGGTTTCCGGCCACAAAATCCCGGCGGGCCGGATCGAAGGGCGGGTAGTCCGTGGGGTGGTCGGGGGCGGGCAGGCAACGGAGGTGGTCGAAATGCCCGGTGGCCGGGTCGAGCCGGTCCAGACCGGTCGGATGCCCGGCCCAGACCTGGCCCGAACGATCGGCCAGGGTCGTATAGAGCAGGTTGTTGCTCAGGCTGCGCGGGTCTTCCGGGTGATGCCGATACAGCCGGTAAGTCTGCGCCGACAGATCGAATCGGGCCAGACCGTCGCGGGTGGCGACCCAGAGGCCGTTCCGCCGGTCGAGCGACAGACCGGCGGCATCGAATCCGAGAGAACTGACCGGCCGATAGCCGACGTCGTCGAACAGCGAATGCATTTTTTCGACGGTCGGGTTGAACCAGCTTACCCCGGCGTCATCCGTCCCGACCCAGACCACACCGGCCCGGTCTTCAAACAGGTATTTGACGGAATTGGACCCCAGCGTTCGCGGGTTGTTTTCGTCGTTTTTGTAGCTCAGGAACCGGTCGCGGACCGGATCGTACCGAAACAGGCCCTCCCCGCCCACACCCACCCACAACGTCCCGGCCCGCGTGAAGAGCAGGGAGGAAATCGTCTGGGCGACGGCCAGGGGCATGAGTCGGCACTGTCCGGTTTTCCGGTTCATCCGGGCCAGACGGCCCGAGCGGGTGCCGACCAGCAATTCGCCGGTATGCGGGTCGAGCGCCAGGGTGGAAACGTAATCGTCGGGCAGGGAGGTCGGGACGGCCGGGTCATGACGATAGGTCTGGATGCGGCCCGTACTGCGGTCATAGGCGAAAAGGCCGCCCTGCGTCGCGATCCAGTGGACGGAACCGACCGGCAGTACAAAACGGATGGCGTTGGCGCTCGCCGAAGAGGCCGTGTCGGCCGGGAGGGTTATGCCCCGGGACAGGCCGGTGGCTGGATTGAAGAGGACCAATCCGCCGTTGGTGCCCAGCCAAAGCTGACCGTCGGGCGTTTCGGTAATGGTCCGGATGAAATTACAGCCCGGGCCGAGGGCGCTGAAGGCAAAGCGGTCGAATCCCTGATCACGCGGATCGAAGCGATTCAGGCCCTGCTGGGTTCCGATCCAGACGGCGCCGTTCTTCGCCCTGAACACCGTCCGGACCAGCCGATGGGAGAGGGAACGCGCATTGCCGGGCTGCCGAATGAAAGTCGCGCAACGCAGACCGTCGAAGCGGTTCAGGCCGTTGACGGTGCCGATCCAGATGAAGCCCAGGTCATCCTGGACGATGGAAGTGGAATAATTGGAAGCCAGCCCCCGGCGCAGGGTAAGGTGCTGAAACGACAGCGTTGGGGCCTGAGCATAAGCCTGCGTGAGCAGCAGGCCAAGAAGAGAGACGACCGCCCCGAGCCGGTTCCGTACCGTCCTGGTGTTCATTGTTAAGGTCCCGGAAACCAACCTTTGTTTCCGATCCCCGAATAAAGTGAAAATAAAAGTAACTTGAGTGCATTTCGGGTGACAATCATTATCCGGAATTGTTGTAATTTGAAAATTAACCCGGTTTGAAGATTACTTCCATGAGAATACTTGTGAACGCTCTCCTGATGGTCGGCCTGTCCCTGACCATTGCCGTTGCCCAGACGAAACCGCCAAAACCAGCCCCTTCTAAAGTTACCGTTCAGAAGGCAGTGGTTGCCGCCGGGATTCCTGCCGAACTGAAGCAGCCCATTCCGCTGGACCCGGATGTCAAAGTCGGCAAGCTGCCCAACGGCCTGACGTATTTTATCCGGAAGAACGCCGAACCGAAAAACCGGGCCGAGCTGCGGCTGGTGGTCCGGGCCGGGGCGATTCTGGAAACCGACGACCAGCAGGGGCTCGCTCACTTCATGGAACACATGGCGTTCAACGGCACGAAGAACTTTCCGAAAAACGAGCTGATCAACTTTCTGCAGAGTTCGGGCGTCCGCTTCGGCGCGGATCTGAACGCCTACACGGGTTTCGATGAAACCGTCTACCAGCTGCCCGTTCCGACCGACTCCGCCCGGCTGTTCGAGCGGGCGTTCCAGATTCTGGAAGACTGGGCGCACAACGTTACCCTCGACCCCGCCGAAATCGACAAGGAACGGGGCGTGGTGCTGGAGGAAGCGCGGCTGGGGCGCGGGGCCGGCCAGCGGATGCGCGAGAAGTACTTCCCGCTGATTCTCAACAACTCCCGCTACGCCGACCGGCTGCCGATCGGAAAAGAAGAGGTTATCCGCACCTTTAAACCGGAGGTGCTCCAGCGGTTTTACAAGGACTGGTACCGGCCGGACCTGATGGCCGTCGTGGCGGTGGGCGACTTCGATATGGCCCGGGTGGAGAAGATGATCCGGGATAAATTCGGGCGCATTCCGGCGGTGAAGTCCCCGAAGCCCCGGGTGGAATATCCCGTCCCCCCGCACAAGGACACCAAAATAGCCATCGTCACCGACCCCGAACAGCCGAACACGATGGTGCAGATCATCTATAAACGGCCCGAAATCAAGGAAAAGACGCTCTATGACGTGCGCGAAGCCATCAAACGCTCGCTGTTCAACTCCATGCTCGGCAACCGGATCTCCGAGCTGACGCAGCAGTCCGACCCGCCGTTTCTGGTCGGGTTCAGTAACTACGGCAGCTTCCTGGGCGATCAGGATGCCTATACCTCTTATGTGGTGGCCAAAGACGGCAACGTGGAGCGGGCGGTGACGGCGATTCTGAACGAAAACGCCCGCGTCGACCGCTTCGGCTTCACGGAAACCGAGCTGGACCGCGCCAAAAAACAGTATCAGAAATCCATCGAACGCGCCTACCGGGAACGTGATAAAACCCGCTCGGCCAATTACGTGAACGAATACGTCGACTATTTCCTGCACGGCGACATACCGGTCGGGATTTCGTTCTATAATGACTTTCTGAAAAAGTACCTCGACAACATCACCGTCGGTGATCTCAACACGCTCGGCAAACAGTTCATCACGACCGAGAACCGGGCGGTGGTGATCATGGCTCCCGAGAAGGACAAGGACAAACTGCCGTCGGAGCAGCAGGTGCTGGGGCTCATCAACAATTCGGCGAAGGACCTTTCGGCCTATGTCGATAAAACCCTCGACCAGCCGCTGCTGCCGACGCTGCCGGTGGGCAGCCCGGTGGTCAGCGAGAAGGAAATCCGCGACATCGACGTGACCGAGTGGACGCTCCGCAACGGCATCCGGGTGGTGCTGAAGCCGACCAGTTTCAAGAATGACCAGATCATTTTCTCGGCCACCAGCCCGGGCGGGACATCCCTGTATGAAGACAAGGATTTCGAGTCGGCACGGTTTGCCTCCACGCTGGTGCAGCTCGGTGGAGTGGGCGAATACAGCCAGATTCAGCTCGGCAAATACCTGACCGGCAAAACCGTCAGCGTATCGCCCTACATCAGTGAAACCACCGAAGGCATCAGCGGCAGCACCACGCCCGACGACCTCGAAACGGCCCTGCAACTGGTGTATGCCTTTTTCACGTCCCCCCGCCGGGACCCGGAGGTCATCAAGGGCTTTTTCTCGAATCAGAAAAGCTTCCTTCAGAACCAGCTGGCGACGCCGACGCCCCAGAAAATCTTTCAGGATACGGTGCAGTCGGTGCTGGGTGCCTACAATTACCGGCGGCTGCCGCTGACACCCGAGCGGCTGGACAAGGTGGACGTCGACCGGGCGTTTGCCATCTACCGGGACCGCTTCGCCGACGCGGGCGACTTCACGTTCTTTTTTGTCGGAAATTTCAGGGAAAAAGACCTTAAACCGCTGATCGAGAAGTACCTCGGCGGCCTCCCGACCAAAAACCGGAAGGAAGATTACCGCGACCTCGGCATCCGGACGCCCGCCGGAAAAATTACCAGGGCCGTCTACAAAGGCATCGAACCCAAGAGCACGGTTCAACTGGTATTCAGCGGTGATTTTGTCTGGACTCCGGAAAACGCCACCCAGGTCGACGCGCTGACGGAGGTGCTGGAGATCAAACTGACCGAAACCCTGCGCGAAGAGGAAAGCGGAGTGTACGGCGTGGGCGTCAACGGAGCGTATGCCAAAATTCCGGCGCAGCGCTACACCATCCGGATCGGTTTCAGCTGTGCGCCGGAGAACGTCGAGAAGCTGGTTGCCCGGACGCTGGCCGAAATCGAAAAGATCAAAACCACCGGCCCCGACCCGAAAGACATCGACAAGTTCAAGGCCGAAACCCGGCGCGAAACGGAACTCCGGCTGAAGGAGAACGGCTTCTGGCTCAGCTACCTCTCCAACCAGTATTTCAACAACGACGATCCGAAGGAAATCCTGCGGGAAGAGGAGTTTCTGAAGCAGGTGACGCCCGAAAGTACCAAACAGGCCGCCGACCGGTATTTCGGCAAAAACTACATCCGGCTGGTGCTGCTGCCCGAGCGGAAGCAGTAAATGCCCCACAAACCCCCTGAAGGGGTCTTTTCTCCGCAATTTCAAGATGGCAGCGCAGAGCCCCCTGAGAGGTGGTTTGGGGAAGGGGTTTGTCATCCCGACGCAGGAGGGATCTCGGGGCTCGACGCTCCGGATGGCGGGTCATTCAGCCACCAGATCCCTCGTTCCTCGGAATGACAAGCCGCCCGGAAAGGCAAAAACCCTTTCCCAAACAACCTCTAAAGGGGGCCGGGGGTGGTTTTCAGCCCGGCCAAATAGAACCGCCCGGCTGAAGATCAGCCGGGCGGAACCCCTCAAACCTAAGTATAAAAACCCTTTAGCTGCTTATTTTTCGCGGTAAACGCTATCCAGAGCGTTGGCTTCGAACGTGTTCACGGTGGTAACGTCGGCGTTCAGGGATGACCCGTAACCGGCGTAGATGCCGTACCCGCCACTGCCGCTGAACTTCGTGTTTTTGATGGCTACCGTGGCGCTGTTGCCGTAGAGTGCCAGGTTGGCTTTCTTGCCGGAGACGATCACCAGGCTGCCTCCGTTGTTGATTTCGGCGTTCTCGATGGCGTTCCGTGAGTTGTTCGAGTACAGGATCATCCCTTTCCAGAAGGCCGTCGACTTGGAAGCGCCCGTGAAGATCACCTTGTCGGTCGCGGTGCCTTTGGCGATCAGGTAACCTTTGCTGTTGATCATGATGGCGGCATCGCGGGCCACTTCCACCGTGACGCCCGGGCTCAGCACCCAGCCGCCTTCCACCGCGAAGTCACCCAGCAGACGGTACGGCGTTTTATCCTTGAAACCGCCCCAGACGGCTTCGTCCACTTCCCGCAGGTAATAGCCTTTTACTTCCACGACGTTCCGTCCGTTTTCGCCGGTGAAGACCGATGCGGCATCCAGTTTCACGACGTTGACCGGGTCCAGAATGATACCGGCTTCGCCGTTCTTCGTAAAGGTATTTTTCTCCCATTCGCGCAGGATGGCTCCTTCCTGAACCAGCAGGCCGTAGCCTTCATTTTCTGAGAACAGGCTGTATTTCAGAGCGATCTGGGCTTTGCCGCCACCGAAAAGGGCCATACCGGCTTTGGTGTTGCTGATCAGCGCCCGGCTGCCCGTGTGCAGTACTTCGACGTTCTCGAACGCATTGGCGTTGCTGCCGGAGTAGATCATGATACCGGCCCAGAAGCCTTTGGTCTTCTGTACGCCGATGAAGCGGATTTTCTTTTCCGGCGTTCCTTTGGCGATCACCAGACCACCGTCGGAGTTGATATCCAGGCGGGCATCCCGTTCGAAAGCGATCACTACACCCGGTTCGATGGTCAGTTCGTGAGTGACGGCGATGCCCTTCGTCACGATATAATCGGGCAGTTCGGGATTAGCGATCCGGTCGACGAGCGTGGTCTTGACGGTGATACTCTGCGTAATGGCGAGCGGTTCGGCGACGGCGGCCGTGATCTGTACTTTATCGCTGCTTTTTCCGTTGGCGTTGGAGACGGTCAGTTCGACCTCATAATCACCCACTTCATCCGGTACGAAAGTCGGCTTGGGTGTCGTGGCACCGGTTAGGGCTACCGTACTTTTGGCGGGTTTCTTCGTGATGGCCCACTGGTAGGTGAAGGTTTTTCCTTCGGCGTCCGTGGAGGCACTTCCGTCCAGTTTGACGGTCTGACCGACCTGAACATTCTGGTCGGGGCCGGCAACGGCGGTCAGCGTGTTGGAAGGCTCAGGCTCAACTTCTTCGTCTTTTTTACAGCCCGTCACCAGCAGGGTGGTCGACAGGAGCAGAACGAACAAACGTTTCGTGGTCACCACCCATGCAGGCTGGTGTGTAAACTGATGTTTCATGTGTGTAGTGTTGTTTACCGTTTTTTGGTTTATGTAGCGTTCAACTACAGCTGCAAAGTTGCAGCATTTAAGCGGGGCCGGGTGTAGTATTTCACGACTAAAAAGAAGCAAAATGCGACACTATATGACCATTTGCTCAAGGGTACATTCGTAGCCGCCGAAAGGCCGGTTTCAGTGGGTCAGATAAACGTGCTTTTCCGCTTCTCTATTCCTTCCGATTATTCCATATTCTCATTTATCATACCCTTTATCGACTAATTCTGAGCCACTTGCTTCTACCTTTGCAGCACACCCGATACGACGGTATGTCTATCGAAATAATAGTTTAGATAATCAGGAATATGACCACCACAGACATCTGCATCATCGGCGCGGGCCCCGTCGGCCTGTTCGCCGTCTTTGAAGCCGGCTTATTGAAAATGCGTTGCCATCTGATCGACGCCCTGCCCCAGGTCGGCGGCCAGCTTTCCGAAATATATCCGCACAAACCCATATACGACATTCCCGGCTTTCCGGAAGTGAAAGCGCAGGAACTGGTCGATAATCTCATGGAGCAGATTGCTCCCTTTCACCCTTCCTTCACGCTGGGCGAGCGCGTCGAGTCGCTGGAAAAACGCGAAGACGGTTCATTCATCGTGACGACCAACGAAGGCACGGCGGTGCATTGCAAGGTGGTGGTGATCGCCGGCGGGCTGGGCTGCTTCGAACCCCGCAAGCCGGAGATTCAGGGGCTGGAGGAGTATGAAGGAAAGGGCGTTGCCTACATGGTGAAGAACCCCGAACTGCTCCGCGACCGGCGCGTCGTGCTGGCCGGCGGGGGTGATTCCGCGCTCGACTGGACGGTTTTTCTGGCCGACGTCGCCCGGGAGGTAACGCTGGTGCACCGGGGCGATAGTTTCCGGGGCGCTCCCGATTCGGCCGAAAAGGTGTACGATCTGGCGCGGGAGGGACGCATCAACCTCATTCTCCAATCGAACATCACGTCCATCCACGGCAACGGCCACCTGCAGGAGGTGACGCTCGTCGGCAAGGACAAAACCGTCACCCGCCTGCCGACCGACCACCTTATTCCGCTCTTCGGCCTGACGCCCAAACTCGGCCCGATTGCCGAATGGGGCCTCCAGATCGACCGATCGGCCATCGTCGTCGACACGACCGACTATTCGACCAACGTCGAACGTATCTACGCCATCGGCGATATCAACACCTATCCGGGCAAGCTGAAGCTGATCCTATGCGGTTTCCACGAAGCCGCCCTGATGTGCCAGAGCGCCTTCAAATACGTGTACCCCAACCAGAAGTTAAGTTTCAAATACACCACCGTCAACGGAATCCCCACCTTTTAGCCATGATTCAGTTCACTGTAGAAGACTTCAACGGCGAGCGACAGACCCTCGAAATCCCGGAAGGCATCAGCCTCAGCCTGATGGAGGTTCTGAAAGGCTCCGACTATAACATCCTGGCTACGTGCGGGGGCATGGCCCTCTGCGCCACCTGCCATGTGCAGGTGCTGGAAGGCGGAGACGCGCTGCCCGACCTCAACGACGCGGAAGGCGCCATGCTCGACACCCTCCCCGACGCCGGATCGGACAGCCGCCTGGCCTGTCAGCTCCGGGTCGACGAAACCCTCCAGGGGGCGGTTTTCCGGCTGCGCGGAGCGGAGTAAATCAACCATAGAAACGCACTACTCATGCGGATTGCACCGATCATTGGTCAGCTGGAAATGATGGTGGTAACCCGCACGATTTTCTTTCAATAAATGATACCAAAATGAGGTAGTCATAAACTTGTGATTACACTTTAAAGCAGATCGTTTACTTATTATTCAAAATTCGTACTCTAAAATAATTTTCGAGTTTTTTACTTGGAGTTAATTTTTTGTACAACTAAATTTAATCGTTTTCTTTTTCATTGCACTTAATCTAATAGATTAAAAGTTTCTCCTAAACCTCGATTAAATAGTCGCCTGCTAGGAAACAGAAAATAAATACCAACAGTTTTGCGGCCGAAACTGAAGAAAAATTAGTTCATGTTTCACTTTTTTTTCAAACGGTTATGGAGAATCTAAGCACAAAAGTGTTGCCGGTATTTTTTTGTCTTATTTTATTTGGTTGTTCATACAATAAAAATGATCCTGAGCCGATCAGTAAACCAGGTCGAGCCAGAGAAGCATGGGAAAGCAGAGATTTCAGCATGTACGTAGAGGGTGGTGACGGGACAGCCAATAACCCGTTCATATTATCCGAACTCCAGGTAATTTATTCGGGAAGCGGATTTAATTATACGGTAAGTCCTCAGGTTCTTTTTTACTCCGGCGGATACTTTAATAATACTTTTTTCCCGGAAGGGTATTACAGGCGGAGAATAACTACTGGAGGTTCTGCCGTTGGTATGGAAGCTTATTTCAACGTTTTAAGCGGTCCAGGAGAAGAACCTTTAGCTTTTTTTCAGGACCCATGTCAATTTAAAGAAGATATTTGGCGAAGGAGTACGAGTAAGATACCAAGTGAATATTTCGGCGCAATTATAACTGATGGCACATATAGTACCCTTTCGAGAGTAGGTGTTTCCAGAGGTAAGGTGGAGGGGTTAATTGAGCACAATGGAACAAAACAGGTATACTTTTATTACCCAGCTAAAAATAAGAAGACGCCACCTTGTCAGCATCTAAAGATAAGTTTGAGGTCAATCGAATATTATGCGATTCCCCTTAAGGCAACGGTGCATACGCATACACCCTGTCTCAAGGATGGTACCGATGGAGTCTCCCATGAGGTAGGAGATGAAGACCTCAGATTTGCAACTCTGTATCCAAATATGCAGCATTGGGTGATCGGCTGTGATGATGTAGTAGCCCAATTCAATAGCTCAAATCCTGAGTTTTTCAACAAAACAACTTGCTCATCGATGAAATAAAACCAACTGAGCTCTCGGGAAAACTGCTACACCTGAAGTACCTGGCGGTATTAATCATTCAAACCACTTGAATGATTAATACCGCCAGAAAAATAGCAAAGGCTCACACCTATTAACCACTTACTATAATGAGACTACTAACTTATTTAATCATTCTTTCCGGTCTACTTGCCATGCAAAGCGTACCGGTCGAACGATATCAATTCCTTGGCAATTCCGAATGCAACTCCGATTCTTCGGATGGCATAGCTGATATTAAATACATAGGCATCAAGAACACTATCCTGAAGCAGGAAATCCAGAAGTACATCAGGGAACTGGATTCCAGCTATTCTGTTTTTAAAAAAGGCTTTGGGTATATCGTAGTCCAAGATATCGAATTTAATTCCTCCACAACTTATATTGGCCGGACGTGGGAGGAAAGTAAAAAAGATACGATTGCAAAGTTTACCCTGATTCCTGGAAGCTATTTGCTGAAACTAAAACCTGTTTTTTTCGATAGTTTCTGTGCTAACTGCTTCCCTCCCTTTTACTCCTTTATCGATGGGCGGCTGGTGTTAATCGAAGACCCGGATCTCAACTGGATCAACGATCGGAAATACACGCGCAGGAGTAAGGAAAACCTTGTAAAATTAGTAAGAAGCACCCTGACGCTGGCCCTTCAGGAAGATTTTGAATTTTACGACGTCTTCGATAAAAAGTATTATAAACTTTCTAAAGAAAAGAGGAAAACCATGACGGAAGACCAGATTCTGGAAGAAGCCGCTTTCGCCATCAATGAAGGAAAAACGGTCATCCTGCACGAAGACGGCTCCATCTCCTATAAACGATAAGGCTCCCTTGATTGGGAGCCTTATCGTTCCGTTCTGCTTATTTGTCAATCCAGAATCTGCACCACCATCGGCTGTCGCTCGGCGGGGGTCGTTTCGATTTTAATCTGCTGATGAAAACTGCCTTCCGGCGACCGGACCTCCAGGTCGTAGGCTCCGTCGGGCAGTTGGTCGAGGTCGAATTTACCGAGGTAGGCTTTTTCCTTCTTCGGCAGCAGGCGCCGGAAAATGACCTGCTTCCGTTCGTTCCGAAGGAGCACCCAGACGCGGCTTTCTTCCGTTTTTTTAACCGTTACCCAGACGCGGTTCTGGGCGGTAACGTAGGCATGGGTTTCAACCGAGCCGGATTTCAGGGCGGGCGTATCGGCCGCGGGGCTTAACAGCGCTGCACATAACAGCGCATTCAGTAACTGGAACATGATGATCAGAAGTAGTTGTTGTTTACCTGCTTCTATTGATTACAATCTACGTGCCAGCCGATATTACGCTCATTATTAATTGCTTACGAATTATCTTTAAAATAGAAAGTGTTCGAAATCGAACAGAACCGTCCGAAACCGAACACCATGACCTGATTTTATCCTGCAAAATCTTTTCGCCGAACCGGAGCGAAGGCACCTGGCCGGCCGGGGCCTTTCCAATGAAATTATATTCCCGGATGCTGCTTTCCGAGCGTCTGCCAGAAATAGGCCCAGAAGCCGCACGGCCCCTCGAAAGGGAAATACCGGGGGTCGGTCCGGGAGCCGTCGGCGGTGACCTGCCGGTGGGTGATGATATCGGAAGGCTGAAGGCCGAGAGTTGTTGCCAGCCAGGCACACAGCCAGGCCACCTTCCGGACCTGGGCCGTCGGATAGGTGGGCGTGAGCGCCAGGTCGACATGCTGCACAATTTCGATCCCGACCGTGGCCTGGTCGACGGCAAAATTGCGCAGGCCCCGGAAAGCGGTATTTTGTCCGGCATGGAGCGAGCAGTATCCCGTCAGATCGGGGTTCAGATTCCAGATGCGACCGTCCCGCTCCACCGTAAAATCGGCGCTGACCGCCCGCCCGTCGTCCGGCCGGGCCAGATGCAGCGTATCGTCATGAGTACCGCTGCCGGCCGTATCGTGCAGCACGATCCCCAGGATCGGGCGGCTGCGGGTCCGCAGATACAGAGCCGGAAGCACCGTCCACATCGGCTGAGGAATTCCCTGGCGACGGCGTGCCCCCGGCGAAAGCGCTTCCAATCGGTCGTTGAGCAGAGGTGCGGGGTTCAGGCCGTCGGCTTGCGGTCGGAACCGCCGATTTCGCTTTTCCATACTATAATTCCGGACAGAAGGTGAAGATTAACGGACAAAACCGGATGTCTCCGACAAAGATTTGCTTCTTCCCGTTGGTCCTCAAGGGGATTTTTCCCGTTTATATTTCCGTATTTTTCACCCTCCTGGCTACCTTTGTTTTTCACATACGCTTCTTGTCCCGTTACCCGGCTTCGATGAAACAGCTTATTGCCTTTCTGCTTCTGTTTGGAATTGCCTTCCCGCTCTTTGCTCAAACCGACAACAGCTACCACCTGCTCCCCTTTCCGGCCCGGTTTACGGGGAAGGACGGCAAATTTACCGTCACGGCGGCCACCCGGGTGGTGATCTCCCCGAAAGACGCCGGGCAGCGGGCGGCTGCGCTGGAGCTGATCAACCGGCTGAAGCCGGCAAGCGGCCTTCCGGTGGCGGTGGCTCCGGTTTCGCCCGCGACGTCGAAAGGAAAGCATATTGTCTTTCAGGCACATAAAGGCGGTCAGTGCGGACCGGAAGGCTACGTTCTGAACGTATCGCCGGAGCGGGTCGTAGTGGAAGCCGAAACGCCGAAAGGCTACTTCTACGCCGTCCAGACGCTGCTGCAACTGCTCCCGGTGCAGGTGTTCAGCCCCTCGAAGGCCGACAATGTGACCTGGACGATGCCCGCCTGCCAGATTCTCGACCGGCCACGCTACGGCTACCGGGGCCTGATGCTCGACGCCGGACGGCATTTTCAGCCGGTTGCGTTCGTCAAGCGGTTCATCGACCTGATGGCGCTGCATAAGTTCAACACCTTCCACTGGCACCTGACCGACGACCAGGGCTGGCGCATCGAAATCAAAAAATACCTGAAACTGACGCAGATCGGCTCGAAGCGGAAAGAAACCGTAGTGGGTCACAACGCCGAGAATTATCCCTTCCGCTACGACGGGAAGGAATACGGCGGCTTTTATACGCAGGAACAGATTAAGGATGTGGTGCGCTATGCGGCCGCCCGACATATCACCATCATTCCCGAAATCGAGATGCCCGGCCACGCGCTGGCGGCCCTGGCCTCCTACCCCGAACTGTCGTGCGATGCGTCGAAGAAATACGAAGTGGCGACCCGCTGGGGCATCTTTAGCGACGTCTACTGCCCGTCCGAACCAACGTTTAAGTTTCTGGAAGACGTACTGACGGAGGTGTTCGCCCTGTTTCCCTCCAAATACGTACACATCGGCGGAGACGAGTGCCCGAAAGATGCCTGGAAGCAGAGCAAATTCTGCCAGGACCTGATCAAAAAGCTGAACCTAAAAGACGAACACGAGCTTCAGAGTTATTTCATCCGGCGGATGGAAAAGTTCGCCAACTCGAAAGGAAGGGCCATCATCGGCTGGGATGAGATTCTGGAAGGCGGGCTGGCTCCGAACGCCACCGTCATGAGCTGGCGCGGAACGGAAGGCGGTATCGAAGCGGCCCGCCAGAAGCACAACGTGGTCATGACGCCGGGCGCATATTGTTACCTCGATCAATATCAGGCCAATCCGGCGCAGGAGCCGCTGGCCGGCGGGGGGTATGTGCCCCTCGAAAAAGTCTACAGCTACGAACCGACGCCCGACGAACTGACGCCCGAGCAGCGCAAATACATCCTCGGCGTCCAGGGCAACGTCTGGACCGAATATATGCCGACCACCCGGCAGGTCGAATACATGGTGTGGCCCCGGGCGACGGCTTTGGCCGAAATCGGCTGGATTCCGCAGGGACCGCGTAACTTCGAGGATTTTGCCGTCCGTCTGAAGGAACACCTCAAGCGGCTGGACTACCTGAAGGTCAACTACTCCAAACGGCTTTTCGACGTACGGGCCACCACCCAGTTCACCGCCGAGGACCAGTTGCAGGTGCGGCTGGATAAACTCGACTCCGACAGTAAGATCTACTTCACGACCAACGGCCGGGAGCCTTCCACCTCCTCGACGGAATACATTACGCCCATCGCCCTGAAAAAAACCACCACCATCAAAGCCGTCACGACGGCCGGGGCCCGATTCGAGGAGACGTTCTACATTCACCGGGCCAAGGGAAAGAGCTACACCTATGGCGCCGTCGCCCCGGAAACCTCCGACTCCGAACGCAAAAAACTGACCGACGGGCAGGTGGCCCAAAGCCCCCGCAACAAATCGGAATGGGTGAGCATCAGCGGCCAGGATCTGGAGGTGACCATCGACCTCGGCGAGGTGCGGCCCGTGACGAAGGTCTCGACTCACTTCCTGCGACGCATTTCCTATAACGATTTTCCGCCCTCGTCCGTGGAAATCTCCCTCTCGCAGGACGGCAGCAGCTTCAAGGACGCGATCAGCCAGCCGGTGACCTATGCCCTCGAAGGTTCCTGGGGCATGATGCCGGTCGTGGCGGACTTCAAAACCGCCCGGGCGCGGTATGTGCGGCTGCGGGCCAAAAACGCCGGTCCCGCTCCGGCCGGCCACCCCCGCGCCGGCCTGCCCACGGCGGTATCGATGGACGAGATCGTCGTGGAGTAGCCGGCGGAAAAACCGTCGGTCGGGGAAAACGGTTACTTTTACGAAATGAAACCGTTGAACCTATGCCTGCTTCATCCGAACGACTGAAAACCCTGGACGGCGTCATGGACGGCCTCATGAGCCGGTACCGGGAACGAGTGCCCGACGTATCGGGAATCATCGACGCCCTGATCGACGAAGGCGTCATTGCCTCGGCGGACGAGATCGAGAACGACCACATTGCCTTCCGGACCCTGGGCGTACCGAGCCTCGGCATCCAGTCGTTTGAAAAGATTTTTCTGCACTACGGCTACGAGAAACGCGAGCCGTACGACTTTAAGGAGAAGAAGCTGAACGCGTACTGGTACAGCCCGCCGGAACCGAAATATCCGCGCATTTTCGTCAGCGAACTGCGGGTGCGCGAATTGTCGGACGAGGCCCAGCACCGGATTTACCGGTATTCGGATACCGTCATTTTCGACCCGGTCGACAGCCTGGACCTCGACGATGCCGAAGCCGTCGACCGGTTTCTGCACCAGCCGCTCTGGGATACGCCCACGCTCGACGACTACCTGGCGCTGCTGAAGGAAAGCGAGTACGCGGCCTGGGTCATCTACAACCGGTATTACCTCAACCACTTCACGATCAGCGTCCATAACCTGAAACCGGGGTACAACACCATTCAGGATTTCGTGGCGTTTCTGGAACGCCGGGGCTTCCGGCTGAACAATGCGGGCGGCACGATCAAGACCAGCCCGGACGAGGGACTGTTGCAGGCGTCGACGGTGGCCCAGATGCTGGAGGCCGAGTTTGCGGAGGGCAAAAAACACCGCATTGCCGGCTCCTACGTCGAGTTTGCCGAACGGCGCGTCCTGCCCGAATACCGGCATCTCCCCGCCGACCAGATCCGGCGCGAACACCGGCGCGACGGTTTCGAGGCCGGCAATGCCGACAAAATTTTCGAAAGCACCTTTACGTCACAGACGGGGAAATCATGATTTTACTCCCAAACAACCTCTCAAGGGGCCGTCGGTGCGGTCGGGGGTAAAAAGCTTCAGACCCGCAGCGAGCCCCGGAACCCACGGGCGGCATAGTAGGAATCGGCCCCGTTGTGATACACAAAAACATGGCCGTAGCGGTAGTCGCAGAAGAGGGCTCCGCCGGCTTTTCGGATGTCGGCAGGGGTTTCGATCCAGCTCGACGTTTTCAGGTCGAATTTTCCGAGCTTCTGCAACTCCCGGTATTGGTCTTCGGTCAGGAGCGCGATGCCCATATCGGCGGCCATGGCAACGGCGCTGTGGGCCGGTTTGTTTTCTTTCCTGGCGTTCAGCGCTTCCTGGTCGTAACAGACGCTTCGGCGGCCTTTGGGGCTTTCGGCGGAACAATCATAAAAAACATATTCGCCCGTTGCCGGGTCCTGTCCGACCACATCCGGCTCCCCGCCGGTTCGTTCCATTTCGAGGAGCGACCACAGCTTTTCGGAGTTCGCTTCCAGTTTCGCCTGAACCGAATTCCATTCCAGACCGGGATGGCGGCTCATGTTTTGCTCAAAACGGGCCTTCAGCGTTTTGAAAAGTTCTTCCTGCGGTTCGGCGAACAAGCCGGTCTTCGGGCTGATGTTAATTTCTGCTGACATTGTTGGTTATTTTAAGTTGTTTACGATTTCCTGTAGTCGGTTATGAGCCATATTGATGCCCTGGGAAAAGGGCATCCGCAGCATCTGATCCCGGTCTTCCACCGATTTATAGACGATATGCATCTTCAGTTTGCTGGTATGGTTGGAGAGTGGTTCAAACTCCAGAAACTCCAGCTGAACGGGAAACGGCGTGTTCTCCATTTCAAACGTCCGGGTGATCTTCCGGTTCTCCCCGAACTCATGAATGACCCCATTGAAACGGTGTGTATTTCCCCGCGGATCGGTGGTTTCAAACTGATAACTGCCGTGCTTTCTGTTCTCAAGTTTCAGCACCTTTGTTCCCATCCATTGCTCCACGATGTCGGGTTCGATATAGGCTTTAAAGAGCAGTTCCAGCGGCAGGTCGAATTCCCGGATCACCACTAAATCCTGTTTTCCTGCCTCGGCATGCACCTGGGTTTTCTGTTGCATCTCGTTCTATTCTTTCGGCTTATACTGCTTCATCACCGCTTCCAGCGTGTTGAACCGGTCATCCCACAACTGGCGGAACGGCTCGATGAAGTCGGCTAACTCTTTGATTTTCCGAGGATTCAAACGGTAGTAGATTTCCCGGCCGTTTTGCTCCTGCTGAAGCAGTTCACACTCGGTAAGGATTTGCAGATGTCTGGAAACGGTCGGGCGGGCGGTGTCGAAGTTGGCGGCAATGGCGCCCGCGGTCATGGATTGGGAGGCCACCAGCACCAGGATCGCCCGGCGTGTCGGGTCGGCGATGGCCTGGAATACGTCTCGTCTTAACTGCATCGCGTAGCTATTTGACTACAAATATACGCGTAGCTATGTAACTACGCAAATCCTGACAGTTTTATTTCAGGCATTTTGAACGAACGACCGCCGGGGAAAGAATTACGTCTGAATCACACCGACGTTGAAAGGCCGGGTGATCGGTGCGTGGTCGGCGGCTGCAAGGCCGGCCGAAATCCAGCTGCGGGTTTCGAGCGGGTCGATGACCGCATCGACCCAGAGCCGGGCAGCCGCATAGTAGGGAGAAAGCTGTTCGTTGTACTGACTGGTGATGGTTTGCAGGAGCTGCTGTTCCTGCTCGGAGGTAATGGTTTCGCCTTTTGCTTTCAGGGAAGCCACCTGAATCTGGAGTAGTGTCCGGGCCGCCGAAGCCCCGCTCATTACGGCCATCTGGGCCGTCGGCCAGGCTACGATCAGACGGGGGTCATAGGCCTTGCCGCACATGGCGTAGTTGCCCGCACCGTAGGAATTGCCGACAATCACCGTAAACTTCGGGACGACGGAATTGGCCATGGCGTTCACCATCTTGGCACCGTCCTTGATGATGCCGCCCTGCTCCGATCGGCTGCCGACCATGAAACCTGTCACGTCCTGCAGGAACAGCAGCGGGATTTTCTTCTGGTTGCAGTTCATGATGAACCGGGCGGCCTTGTCGGCCGAATCGGAGTAGATCACCCCGCCCATCTGCATCTCGCCGGGCTGGGCCGTCCCGGCTGGGCCGGTCCGTCCTTTGGCCTTCACGACCTTGCGCTGGTTGGCGACGATGCCGACCGCCCAGCCGTCGATGCGGGCATACCCGCAGAGAATCGACTGACCGTACAGTTCCTTATATTCCTCGAACTCCGACCGGTCGACGAGCCGGTGGATGATTTCCCGCATGTCGTACGGTTTCACCCGGTCGAGGGGCAGGATGGAGTAAATCTCCTGCGGGTCTTTGGCCGGCAGCGCGGGTTCCGCCCGGTCGAAACCGGCCTTATCGAAATGCCCGGTTTTATCGAAAATCCGGCGGATGGCGTCGAGGCAGCTTTTGTCGTCGGGGTATTTGTTGTCGGTAACGCCCGAAATTTCGCTGTGAGTCGAAGCTCCGCCGAGCGTTTCGGCGTCGACGTCCTCCCCGATGGAGGCTCTGACCAGATACGGCCCGGCCAGGAAGATGGAGCCGGTTCCTTCCACGATCAGGGCCTCATCCGACATGATGGGCAGGTAGGCACCGCCGGCCACGCAGCTGCCCATGATGGCCGCCACCTGAATGATGCCCGCGGCCGACATCTGCGCGTTGTTCCGGAAAATGCGCCCGAAATGATCCTTATCGGCAAAGACTTCGGCCTGAAGCGGCAGATAGACGCCGGCGCTGTCGACAAGGTAGACGATCGGCAGACGGTTTTCGATAGCGATCTCCTGCGCCCGGAGGTTCTTTTTGGCGGTGATCGGAAACCAGGCGCCGGCCTTTACGGTGGCGTCGTTGGCCACGATTACGCACTGGCGGCCGGAGATCGTGCCGATGCCGACCACGACGCCCCCCGCGGGGCAGCCGCCGTGTTCCTCATACAATCCCTCTCCGGCGAACAGACCGATCTCAATGAACGACGAGCCCGGATCGATCAGGTAGTCGATGCGTTCGCGGGCCGTGAGCTTGCCTTTCCGGTGCTGATCTTCGAGCTTTTTCAGCCCACCGCCGAGCCGGGTTCGTTCGGCCCGCCGGTGCAGTTCCTCCAGGAGTGGTTGCATGGGGTTCACTTCGTTGTGTCTGCGGCAATGGCCGCCGTGGTGCCGTCCTGAGTCGTGGTGGCGGCCGGTTTTTCGTCCTTTTTCTCCTTTCGTCCGAACAGCGAGAAGTGAACGTAGCGCTTCGGATGTTCGCGGAAGTCGGTCAGGAGTTTATCGAGGCTGGCGGTGGCGCTGTTGACGTTCCGGTAGAGAGCCTCATCCCCCTTCAGCTTGCCCAGCGTACCCTTGCCGCTGTTGATGTCGGCCAGCATCTGCTGGAGGGTGACGATGGAGCGGTTGGCGCCGGCGAGGGTCTGGCTCAGTTGCAGGGCGTTGAGCGAGTCGGCAAAGGTATTGGCTTTAGCCAGCAGCGGCTTGATTTCCTTCTCGGTTTCGGTCAGCGACTGGGAGAGCGCGCCCAGGTTAGCCATCAGCCGCCGGATGTTTTCGCGGTTTTCGCTGACGGTCAGCTGCAGCGTGCCGGTGGTGGCTTCCACCCCTTCGAGGGTGCGGGTCAGCACGACGCCCGTCCGGTCGAACTGCTTGACGATGCGGTTGAGGTTGTAGGTCAGCGAGTCGACGTTGTTCAGAACCGGCAGGGTTTTCTCACGGATCAGCGCCGTAATGCCTGCTTCCTTAGCGCTGACGAGCGTATCGCCTTTGCCGAGCGGCTGGCCGGTCTGATTGACCTGGAGAATGATGACTTTTCCGCCCAGCACCCCGGCATCGGCCAGAATCGCCTTCGAGCCGCGTCCGACCACGATTTTTTTATCGATGTCGAGCGTCACCATCAGGCGGTTTCCCTGATTCTGGAGAATATCGATCGCATCGACCCGCCCCACGTTCAGGCCGTTGAGCTGCACGGGGTTCGAGGGCGTCAGCCCATCCACGTTATCGTAAACTACAATGTATTTATTCGATCGGGAGAATATGTCGGAACCCTTGAGGTAGTTGAATCCGAAATACAACATCGCCAGGGTAACCACCGCCAGAATGCCGACCTTTGCCTCTTTTGAAAGTTTCATGCGTGGAAGGGAAAAATAATCGAATGATTGAGTTGTTGAATGATTGAATAAAGCTTCGCAGTGCTGAAAATGGCGGAGCCCACTCAATCATTCAACATTCAATCATTCAACAATTGATTTGGCTGCTAAGTTAGCAACAAGTGAGTTACTCTACCGAATCGACTTCTTCTTTATATGCCTTGAAAGCGCGGAAAATGGAGTTGGCGATCTGGTCCTGCCCTTCTTCGGAAGCCAGAAACCGCTCCTCTTCCGGATTGGTGATGAACCCGGTTTCAACCAGAACGCTCGGCATGGTGGTCCGCCAGAGCACCAGAAAACCGGCCTGCTTGACGCCGTGGCTGTGCCGCTCGGCATTTTTCTTAAAGCTCCATTCCACCTTCTGGGCGAAATCGATGCTGCTGTTCATGAAGGCGTGCTGGTAATTGGCGAGCATGATGTGCGCCAGCGGGGAGTCCGGGTCGAAACCCCGGTAATTTTCCCGGTAGTTGCTTTCTTTCAGAATAACCGCGTTTTCGCGCTTGGCCACTTCCAGGTTACCGTTCGTTTTATGCAGACCCATCGTATAGGTTTCGGTGCCGTACACGCGGCTCGACGAGGGGCTGGCGTTCACGTGGATGGAGATGAACAGGTCGGCCTTGTTGCGGTTGGCGATGGCCGAACGCTCGTTGAGTTCGATAAATACGTCGGTGCTTCGGGTATAAATCACCTTCACGTTCGGCATTTCCTCCCTGATTCGCCGGCCGAGTTCCAGGGCAATCTTGAGCACGATCCGCGACTCGCGGTTCCGGCGCGTCATACAACCGGGGTCCTTGCCGCCGTGGCCGGGGTCCAGCACGACCGTCCGCAGACGGCCCGGACGGTCCTCCGGTTCCTGCTGGCCCGGTTTTGGATTTTCCTGAGGCAGAACGGGCGTCATGCCCGGCAGAACGACCAGACACAGCACCGGGATCAGGAAGGCAGAGCAAAACAGGCTCAGTCCGGCATTCATCCGGCGTGCTTTAATAATTTTTAACAGGCTCAACCGTTTCAAGGCAGTGTTGGGAATGAAGTTAGCGACTAACTTTGTAGACCCGGCCCAGAGTGCGGTTCGTCACTGCGAGACCGAAGCGGCCATTGTCAATTACAGACAAATGTAATTTTTTGATAAAACTGAAAAATACATACTTTATTTTACGGAACCTATTCACCTGCTGGATTGTGATGCTGCCGCTGGTGCTTTGTGCCCAGCAGAACCCGGCACGCCGGTCGATTCCGCTCCCGAACAGGTCTTCCTCCGATACTTCATCGGCACCCCGGAGCCGTCAGGTTCCGGCCATAACCCCGCGTTCGACCGGGACCAGTACCGCAACCGTCACCGGGAATTCAGTCGTGGTGGATACGGTTCGCCGGGATACGCTCAACACGGCCGACAACCTGCAGACGACCGTCAACTACTCGGCCAAGGACTCGACCCTGTTCGACGCTACCAGCCAGATCGTCGAGCTGTTCGGTGATGCTCAGGTGACCTACGGCGATATTCAGCTGAAAGCCGCCTACATCAAGCTGAACTGGACCACAAACGAGGTGTACGCCCGCGGCCGGTACGACTCCACCTCGAAGAAAACCGTGGGGCAGCCCATCTTTCAGGACGGCGCCGACCGCTACGACACCAAAGAGATCCGCTACAATTTTAAGACCAAAAAAGGGTTTATCCAGAGTGTCATCACGGCCCAGGGCGAAGGGAACGTCCGGGGAAAAACCGTTAAAAAAGACGCCGAGGACAATCTTTACATCCGCAACGCCATTTACACGACCTGTAATCTGGCCGTTCCGCACTTTCACATCAACGCCAGCAAGATCAAGGTGGTCCACAACCGGCAGATCATTTCCGGACCGTTCAACCTTGTCATCAACGAAATACCGACACCGCTGGCCCTGCCTTTCGGGTTTTTCCCCGTACCGAAGAAGAACGAAATCGGCACGTCCGGCCTTATCTTCCCCCAATACGGCGAGGAACCCAACGGCCGGGGGTTTTACCTGCGCGACGGCGGTTATTATTTTGCCATCAGCCAGTTTGTCAACCTCAGCCTTCGGGGGCAGATCTATTCCAACGGAAGCTGGGGGCTGGGCGTTTCGTCGGAGTACCTGAAACGCTACCGCTTCGGCGGCAACTTTGCGCTGTCGTTCGCCCGCAACCGCACCACCTCGCTGGTCGACACGGCGGCCAAACCCCGCAACGACTTCAGCATCGTCTGGTCGCACTCGCCCCGCCCGCGCGGCAACTCGCAGTTTTCGGCCAACGTCAACGTCACCAGCAACAGCTACAACCAGCTCAACACCTCGCTCAGTTCGAGCCGGTACATCTCCAACGCGGCCAACTCCGGGGTCAACTACAGCCGCCGGTTCGGCCAGTACGTCACGACCTCGGCCAACCTGAACGTCAGCCAGAACTTCGGCCGGTTCAATCCGACCACCAACCTGCGCGAGGGCGGGCAGACGAACATCTCGTCCGGGATCAACGTCGGCGTGACCCAGATCGCACCCTTCGCCCTGAAAGGCGGCACGGGACGCTGGTACGAGAGCTTCCGTCTGGGGCTGGACTTCAACGCCCAGGCCACGATCAACAACACCCGCCGGACGGTCGACACCACGGGGCTGGGCTTTCCGGTCATCACGACCCTGGCCATCCGGGGTGATACCCTCCAGGCCCGGCGCGACAGCATCGCCCGCCTTCGGAATCAGGACGTTTACATCAACCCGAACCTGATCCCGCTCACGCTGGAAACGCTGCCGGAGGTCCTGCGCAACGCCCAGATCCAGAGCCGGTATTCATTGCCCATCACCCTGCCCAACTTCAAGCTGGCGCG
The DNA here is from genome assembly GCF_003703975.1 of Larkinella soli. Taxonomy (GTDB): domain Bacteria; phylum Bacteroidota; class Bacteroidia; order Cytophagales; family Spirosomataceae; genus Larkinella; species Larkinella soli. The sequence goes on from NZ_QTJY01000010.1 coordinate 131,363, forward strand.
GTATATCAACTTTACGCCGGCCATCACCCTCCAGGGCGACGTGTACACGAAATACCTCCAGTACAACTATAAGGCCGACCGGCAGGCCGTGGAAGTGGATACGATGGACCGCATCTCGGCCACTTACTTCCTGTCGTTCAGCGCGTCGATGAACACCCGGGCCTACGGAACCTTCTTCCTGCGCATGGGTCGGGTGGAGGCCATCCGGCATACCATCGCGCCTTCCATTTCCTTCAGCTATACGCCGGACCTGTCGACGGCGTTCACCCAGCGGGTGCAGATCAACCCGAGGGGCGACACCCGGCGGGTTTCCAACTACCGCGGGCTGGGCGGAACGGCCGGGGCATCGACCTTTACGGGCCGGTCGGCCTCGGTCAGTTACAGCATCGTCAACCAGATCGAGATGAAAGTCCGGTCCCGGAGCGACTCGGCCAAGAGTGAGTTCGAGAAGATTTCGCTGTTCGATAACATCAGCCTGTCGGGCAGTTACAACCCCTACCTCGAACGGTTTAAGTTCTCGTCGATCAACCTGAATGCCAATACGCAGATTCTGAAGAAGATCAGCTTCAACTTTTCGGCCGTGTTCGACCCCTATGCCTATTCCGACACGGTCAGAAATCCGACGAACGTCTATTACCTTCCGGGCCAGAGCCCTTATCCGCAGCTGGGGCCGTTTACCAATGCCTTCCGGTTGCAGAAGATCGACAAGCTGGCCATCACGCAGGGGCAGGGGCTGGCTTATCTCCAGAACCTGAACTTCTACGTCAGCACTCAGTTTGCGCCGAAGGAAGCCAAAAAGCCCAAAGCGACGCCCAATGCCACGACTCCCACCGACCAGGCCGAACTGCGGAACATCAACCGCAACCCGGAAGACTACGTCGACTTCAATATTCCTTGGAGCATCAACGTCAGCTATACGTTCAGCCTGAGCAAGTATACGCCGATCGAGAGCCAGATCATTCAGGCCCTGCAGCTCTCGGGCGACCTGAGCCTGACGCCCAAATGGAAGGCGTCGATTCAGACCGGCTTCGACTTCTCGGCCAAAGCCCCTTCGCTGACGACGCTTTCCGTCCACCGCGACCTCCACTGCTGGGACATGAGTTTCAGCTGGACGCCCTTTTCCGGCAGCCGCTTCCGCTCCAATTTCTACTCTTTCGACCTCCGCGTCAAATCCGCCATCCTCCAGGACCTGAAACTCAGCCGGAGAAGGGGAAGCTCGATTGGTTATTACTGAGGAATTGTTGAGTTGTTGAATGATTGAATGATTGAGTAAGGGTTATGGAAACAAGAAGCAAAAGCGAGTTTGTACAATCATTGTTAGGAAGAACCAAAGCTTTTGCCGTGAGAAGCATTCGGCTTTATAGAGCATTGCCGAAAACGGGAGAAGCTGCCATTGTGGGAAAACAATATCTACGTGCCGCCACCTCGATGGCCGCCAATTACCGGGCGACCTGCCGCGCACGAAGCCAAACTGAATATTTTTCCAAGCTATCCATTGTCGTTGAAGAATCTGATGAAACGCTGTTCTGGCTTGAGATTATGATAGAAGCCGACATTATGCCGGAAAACAAGTTAAAGCATCTGGTTCAGGAAGCAACCGAACTCCTCTCCATCTTCGCTACCGCCCGCAAACATTCAAAAGCAACAAAAGAGTCCAGGTAACTCGCCCGGCAACGCCCATTCAATCATTCAACAATTCAACAACTCAATCATTAAAAAAGGCATCCGGTATAGCCAGATGCCTTTTGGGTACTACTGATTCAATTAACCCTTCAGCGTATTAGCGGGAGGTCTTCGTACCTTTTTTCTTTTTCTCGCTGGGCGCCGGGGCCGGGCTGGCGGCAGCGGCCGTCGTCGGCTGACCGTCTTTCGCCGTCACTTCACCCGTCAGGTTCAGCACGATCGTCGACCGTTCGGCGTTGCTCGTGACGGTTACGTTCTTATTGAACGCACCCATGGAGGCCGCGTTATAAGTGGCTTTTACAAATCCTTTCTGACCCGGAAGAACCGCGCTCTTCGTCCAGTCCGGCGTAGTACAGCCGCATGAAGGCTGGGCGTTGGAGATCACGACCGGATCGGTACCCGTGTTCGTAAACTCGAAGGTGTAGGTTACCGGCGTTCCCTGGGGAACCTTGCCGAAGTCGTGTGACTCCGAAGAAAACTTAAGTACCCCTTTCTGGGCAAAAGCGACCGTCGTAATTGCAAAAAAAACTACGAAAAGTGAAAAAGCTTTTTTCATTGCTTTTGAAAAATTTAGTTACAAACAATCGGGTATTCCACTTATAAATCCGAAACTACCTCAAAAGGTTTGCCAAATAAATATCGGCATTTGATGTCTCAACAAAGAAAGGCAAAAAATCGTTTTTTTGAAAGCTGCCGAACTTTATATTATTTTTAATCGGCAGTAGGGTTTCCGTTCCGCCTTCGGCCTGACGCCATCTGCGTCTTTCCGATCGTTAGAGACAGGAAACCAGGCAGATAGGAACCGACACTTCATCGACACACAAAACTCAAACCTAAAACCAGGGCAGTTCTGTGATTGCAAACGAACAACTGAGTACAACCAATATTCTGACGCAGGAAAATATCCTGCAGGATTACCGACTGGCCTGCGAAAGCCGGCAGGTAAGCCTGCTGGGCCGACGCGAAGTCATGGGTGGACGAGCTAAGTTCGGCATCTTCGGCGACGGCAAGGAAGTCGCCCAGATTGCAGCCGCCCGGGCCTTCCGGCGCGGAGACTTTCGCTCCGGCTATTACCGCGATCAGACGTTTGTGGCCGCCCTCGGCGAACTCCGGTGGACGGAGTTGTTTGCCCAGTTGTACGCCCATACCGACGTCGAAGCCGAGCGCAATTCCGCCGGGCGTCAGATGAACGGACACTACGCCACCCGCTGGCTCGATAACGACGGACTCTGGCGTGACCAGACCGAACTCTATAACTCCGCCTGTGACATTGCCCCGACGGCAGGCCAGATTCCGAGATCGATGGGTCTGGCCTACGCGTCGAGGCTGTACCGTCAGAATACGCACTTACATGTTTTGACGACGTTTTCCCGAAATGGTAACGAAATTGTCTTCGGAACCATCGGCGACGCGTCCACCTCGCAGGGTATGTTCTGGGAAACCATGAACGCGGCCGGCGTGCTTCAGGTGCCGCTGCTGATGTCGGTCTGGGACGACGGATACGGCATCTCCGTGCCGGTCGAATACCAGACGACCAAAGGCAGCATCTCGAAGGCCATGGCCGGTTTCCAGCGCACCGCCACCGAGAAGGGCATCGAGATCCTGACCGTGAAAGGCTGGGATTATCCGGCCCTGATCGAATCCTACCAGCGGGCCGCCCGCATCTGCCGTGAAGAACACGTTCCGGTGCTGATCCATGTGCAGGAACTCACGCAGCCGCAGGGACACTCGACCTCCGGCTCCCACGAACGCTACAAAACGCCCGAACGGCTCCAGTGGGAACGCGAACACGACTGCAACCGGATCTTCCGGCAGTGGATTCAGGAAAACGGATACGCCACCCCCGACGAACTTGACGCCATCGAACGGGAAGCCGACCAGACTGCCAAAGCCGCCCGCAAACAGGCCTGGGCGGCCTATACGGCCTCGCTGAAAGAGGAGTATGACGAAGCCGTAGCCCTGCTTGAACAGGCGGAGCGGTCGTCTGCCGATGCCGGGCCGATCGGCCACCTCCGCGGACAGCTTCAGCGAACCTACTTCCCCCTTCGCCGGGATGCCACCGCGGCCGTCAAACGCGCCCTGCGGTATCTGCGGGACGACAACGGCGAAGTTCGCCGGAATATGCTTTCCTGGCTGGAAAAGACGGGCCGCCGGAACGAGGAACGCTACAGTTCCCACCTTTACAGCGACTCGCCCGACTCGCCGATGAAGGTGACGCCCGTCCCGGCCCAGTATTCGGATGAAATCCAGCTCATCGACGGCTATCAGCTGATGCAGCGGTATTTCGACAGCCTCTTCGCCCGCGACCCGCGCGTTGTGGCGCTGGGAGAGGATGTCGGCCAGATCGGCGACGTCAACCAGGGGTTTGCCGGGCTGCAGGAAAAGTACGGCGAACTGCGCATCACCGACACCGGCATCCGCGAAACGACCATCATCGGACAGGGCATCGGCCTGGCCATGCGCGGCCTGAAGCCCATTGTAGAAATTCAGTATTTCGACTACGTATTTTACGCGCTGGCCACGCTGACGGACGATCTGGCGACGCTGCACTACCGCACCAAAGGCGGGCAGAAGGCGCCGGTGATCATCCGGACCCGTGGCCATCGACTGGAGGGCATCTGGCACTCCGGCTCCCCGATGAGCGCGATGATCAACAGCCTGCGCGGCCTGCACATTCTGGTCCCCCGCAACATGACCCAGGCCGCCGGTTTCTACAACACCCTCATCAAAGGCGACGACCCCGCGCTGCTGATCGAGCCCCTGAACGGCTACCGGCTGAAGGAACGCCTGCCCGAAAACCTCGATGCGTTCTGCCTGCCGCTGGGCGTGCCGGAAACCCTCCGCGAGGGAACCGACGTGACCATCGTCACCTACGGGTCCATGTGCCGTATCGTGCTGGAAGCCACCGAGCAGCTGCAGCAGTTCGGCATCAGCTGCGAGGTGATCGACGTGCAGACGCTGCTGCCCTTCGACATTCACCACCTCATCAGCGAATCCCTCAAAAAGACGAGCCGCGTGGTGTTTGCCGACGAAGATTTTCCGGGGGGCGGAACGGCCTACATGATGCAGGAAGTGATCGAGGGCCAGAACGGTTACCGGTATCTGGACTCTCCGCCAAGAACCCTGGCCGCCAAAGCGCACCGCCCGGCCTACGGTTCGGACGGCGATTATTTCTCGAAACCCAATACCGAAGACGTCTTCGACACCGTATACGAACTCATGCACGAAGCGGAGCCCGGGCGGTTTCCGGAAATCTATTGAGCCGAAATTGGGTTAAACACAGGAGCCGATGAGAAAAACGCGGGGGCCGCAACCATTTCGCTGCGTTCTTTGTGTTATTCTTAGCGACCTTTGCGTTTAACTGTTTTTGGAATGAGTCAGTATTTTAAAGATATAGAAGAAGGCATCCGAACAACGATCACCGGTTTGAAGCTGACGTTCCGGCACCTGCTGAACGCCCGCCGGAGCCGCAAGCAGGTCAGCGTGCAGGCAGCCGATTACTTCACCCAGAAAGACGGGATCGTTACCCTTCAATACCCGTTCGAGACGATTCCGGTGCCCGACAATGGGCGGTATCGCCTGCATAACGAGATCGACGACTGCATCGTCTGCGACAAGTGCGCCAAGGTATGCCCCGTCGACTGCATCACCATTGACGCCGTGAAGGCGACCGAAGAGGTCGGCAAAGCGTCGGACGGGTCTCCCATCCGCCTGTATGCCGCCAAATTCGACATCGACATGGCCAAGTGCTGCTACTGCGGCCTCTGCACGACCGTCTGCCCGACCGAGTGCCTGACCATGACGAAGACCTACGACTTCAGCGAATTCGAACTGGGCAACATGACGTACCACTTCACGAACCTGACGCCCGAACAGGCGGAGGAAAAACGGGACCTGTACGAGCAGTTTGTCCGGGAGAAGGAAGAACTCAAAGCCCAGAAGGCCGCGAAAGCCGCTCCCGCTGCGGAACCGGGTGTCGCCACACCGGCCGCCGAAGCGCCCCGGAAGCCGGTATTCCGGCCCGGCATGAAACCAGCCGCCAAACCGGCCGAACCCTCGGAGGTCTCAATGGAAGATAAGGCGCAGCCGGCCACCGAAACCGCTCCGACCGCGAATGAACCGGGTGTCGATACACCGACCGCCAATGAGCCGGTTGCCGAACCATCGGGTGTCGAACCACCGACCGCCGAAATGCCGGCTGCGGAAGCGCCCAAAAAACCGGCAGCCCGCCCGGTGTTCCGCCCGACGCAGAAACCGGCCGGCGCCAAACCCGCTGCCGAACCCGAAAAACCGCTGACCGAGCAGAATTCGGCCGGCTCGGTCGCCGAACATCCGCTGACGGACGCCACACCCGACGAAGCCGAAAAGATCGCCATGGAAGGGCTGGAGAAAAAACCGGCCGCTCCGAAACCGGCGTTCCGCCCGACGATGAAACCGCCGGCACCCAAACCGGCCGAACCGCCAACGCCGGAAGCGGTCAAACCGGAGGAGAGAAAAACAGAGGAACCGAAACCGGCCGAGCCGGCCAAACGCCCGGCGTTCCGGCCCACGATGAAGCCGAACACTCCACCGAAAGAAGAATCATAGCGTTTAATTAACCCGTATCGACCGTGGTTCAGATCGTTTTTTATCTGTTTATCCTGCTCACCCTCGGCTCGGCGTTCGGCGTACTGCTGACGCGGAACGTGTTGTATGCCGCCTTCTTTCTGCTGCTGACGCTGCTGGGGGTGGCCGGGCTGTTCGTACTGGCCGGGGCCGATTTTCTGGCGGTTTCGCAGATTATGATCTACGTCGGCGGGGTCCTGGTGCTGATTATTTTCGGGGTCATGCTGACCCATACGAAAGATGCCGGGCAAACGGACTTCACCCGACCCAATTATGTTCTGACCCGGCACCGCGGCTGGCTGTGGGCGCTGGTGGTGGCCGGCGGTATTTTCAGCGTCCTGTACAGCGCCCTGGTCCGGGCCAATTTCGTGCTTTTCGGACGGGAGCCGTTTTTTGAATCGACGGTCGATACCATTGGGCGGCAGCTGATGACCGAATTTGTGGTGCCTTTCGAGATTGCGGGCGTGCTGCTGCTGGTGGCTCTGATCGGAGCCTCAACCTTAGCTGCCTCCTCCCGCCCGGACCGCTGACCGAGCCGCCATTCAATATTCATTATTCGTTATTTATTATTCGCTATCTCCCCGCTACCCGTCCATGGAACCCATCAACTCCGGAATCTATCTGCTCATCGGTGCGGCCCTGTTCAGCATCGGACTGGCCGTCGTGGTGCTGAAACGGCACGCCATCATGGTGCTGATGGGGATCGAGCTGATGCTGAATGCCGTGAATCTGAACCTGATCGCCTTCAGCCAGTATGATCCGGACCGGCTTCAGGGACAGATGTTCTCCCTGTTCGTCATGATTGTGGCCGCAGCCGAAGCCGCCATTGCCCTGGCGATCATTTTGCAGGTATACCGGCACTTCCGGACGGTGCAACTCGATGAAGTCAACGAACTGAGAAAATAATGAACCCGCTGGAAGAACGCTTCGAGATTCTGATCGACGGCCTGGCCGATCGCGGTTACGGCATTGTCGATCATTTCCTGTCGCCGGAAGAGACGGCGGCTCTGGCCCGCATCCTGCACGAAAAGCGCCGACAGGGTGAATTTAAACCGGCCGGGATCGGCAATCAGCAGGTGACGGTGCAGACCGGCATCCGGGGCGACTCCATCCTGTGGCTTGCGGAAGAATACGCGGCCCCGGAGGAAAGGGCCTTTCTGAGCAGCATCCGGCACTTCATCGACTACCTCAACCGCACCTGCTACCTGAACCTGCGCGACGCGGAGTTTCACTACGCCCATTATCCGGCCGGCACCTTCTATCAACGCCATCTCGACCGGTTTCGGACCGACTCCCGTCGCCGGCTGTCCGTTATCTGTTACCTGAACGACGACTGGCAGCCGGCCGACGGCGGACAACTGCTGCTGTATCTGCCCCAGGAAAACGGAACGGAGCAGGCGCTGGAGGTACTGCCCGTGGGCGGCCGTCTGGTATGCTTCGAAAGCGCCCGGCTCGAACACGAAGTGCTGCCGGCCGGCCGCGACCGCATCAGTCTGACCGGCTGGCTCCGGACCGCCTGAGGAGCCGGACCACCCGAAGGCCGGTGACCAACCGGGGCATAGCGGCATAAAATCGACGATTTATTTTAATTCGCCTGTTTATTCAGGATATTTGCCCCTCAAAAGTCCTGTCCACCGCTCTATGCCCGACGACAATACCGTCCGAAACGTTCTCTGGCTGATTCTGCTGCTGCCCTTCGTCAGCGGCAGTCTGTGGCTGCTGGCGGGTCGGCGGGCAAACGGGCCGGCGGGATGGGCGGCATCCGGGCTGACGCTCGTCGGGCTGGGCTTTTCCGTCTGGGTCATTCTTCTGGCCGGACCCGAAACGATCACCCTGCGCACCGACTGGCTGGCCCTCTCCGGCCGCTCCGTGCCGATCACGTTCCGCGTCGACACGCTCACGCTGCTGATGCTGCCTCTGGTGCATTTCATTGCCCTGCTGGTGCAGCTCTTTTCCATTTCCTACCTTCACGACGACCGCGACCGCTACCGGTATTTCGGTTTTCTGGGGCTGTTTATCGGGTCTATGCTCGGCATCGTCCTGGCCGGCAATCTCCTGGTTATGTACGTATTCTGGGAGCTGGTCGGCCTGTCGTCGTACCTGCTCATCGGGTTCTGGTACCGCAAACCTGAAGCCGCTGTGGCCGCCAAAAAGGCCTTCATCATGAACCGCATCGGCGACGCCGGTTTTCTGCTCGGCATTTTCCTGCTGATCTTTCAGTCGGGAACCACCGAACTTTCCGAACTGCCCGCCCTGTTTCTGCCCGAAGGCCCCCTGGCAACGCTGACCGGCTTCTTTCTGTTCTGCGGCTGCATCGGTAAGTCGGCGCAATTTCCGCTTTCGACCTGGCTCCCCGACGCCATGGAAGGCCCGACGCCGGTTTCGGCCCTGATCCATGCGGCCACGATGGTGGCGGCCGGTATTTTTCTGCTCGCCCGGATTCATTTTCTGCTGTCGCCCGGAGCGCTGATGATCATCACCGGCATCGGTACCATCACCATGCTGATGGCCGCCTATGCCGCTCTCTATCAAAACGATATTAAAAAAGTGCTGGCCTATTCGACGGTGTCGCAGCTCGGCCTGATGGTGGTCGGGATGGGAACCGGCAACGTTCCCGGCGCCCTGTTTCACCTGACGACCCACGCTTTCTTCAAAGCCGGGCTGTTTCTGGCTTCCGGCGTGGTCATTCACGGCACCAACACGCAGGACATGCGGCTGATGGGCGGGCTGCGGAAACGGATGCCGGTTACCTTCATCGGCTATGCGGTTTGCGCGGCTGCGCTGGCGGGCGTGCCGCTGTTCTCCGGTTTTCTGTCCAAGGAAGCCGTTCTGACCGGCGCGTTCGACTGGGCGGGCCGATCCGGCGGGCCGGCCTTCCTGATCCCGGTGCTGGCGCTGCTTTCGTCCGGGCTGACGGCCTGTTACATGGCCCGCCAGACCCGCATGGTCTTTTACGGCGAGTACCGGAATACCGCCCATCCGGCCGATCACGTGCATGAAGGCGATTTCCTGCTGACCGGTCCGGTGATCGTGCTGGCGGCCCTGTCGCTGGGCTTTACGTTTTCCTGGAATCCGTTTTCGGCCGGCCACAGCTGGTTTGCGAATCTGTTTCCGCTCTCGGGCGAAACGGGTGGGCATCTCTGGATTGCCCTGCTGTCCGTCGCCGTCGTGGCGGGGGGCGTCGGGCTGGGGTGGCGTATGCCGGAACCGGCCGCTTCGACCGTCTGGACCCGGCTTTCGGAGCAGAACTGGCATCTGGACGAATGGTATCGCAGGTTGATCGTTCGGCCGTTCGTGCGTTTTGCCCGCCAATGTTACCGCTTCGACCAGTTGCTGATCGACCGGCTGGTCGAATGGATCGGGGTCGGAACGGTGGTACTGGCCCACATGGTGGCCTGGCTCGACCGGACGTTTGTCGACGGACTCGTCAACGGGGCGGCCTGGCTGGCGCGTCGGCTGGGTGGTCTGACGCGGCAGGTCCAGAACGGGCGGGTTCAGTCGTACATCGTGAGTGCCGTCGTCGGCCTGCTGTTGATACTCTGGCTGCTGATTTAGCCGGCAATAGGATATACATTATGCTGTCGTTACTCATTTTTATTCCGCTGATCGGATCGCTGGGGGTGGTACTCCTGCCGGCTTCCATGAAAAGCCGTTACAAATGGATCACCCTGATCTGCTGTAGCCTTGAACTGCTGCTCTGCGGGGCGGCCTATTCGGCGTTCGATCCGACCCAGTCCGGCTACCAGCTCCTCGAACGGGCCGACTGGATCACGCTGCCGCTGGGTTCGCTGGGGGTAGTATCGATCGATTATCTGGTCGGCGTCGACGGCATCAGTCTGCCGCTCGTGCTGCTTTCGGGGGTGGTGATGCTCGTCGGGGCCGTCTCCTCCTGGAAGATCGACGCCCGCCAGAAAGCCTACCACGCGCTCTATCTGCTTCTTACCTCGACGGTCATCGGCTGTTTTGTGGCGCTGGACTTTTTCCTGTTCTTCCTCTTCTTCGAGTTCATGCTCCTGCCGATGTATTTTCTCATCGGTTTATGGGGCGGGCCGCGCCGGGAATACGCATCCATCAAGTTTTTTCTGTATACGCTGGCGGGGTCGGTGCTGATCCTGCTGGTGATGATCGGCCTGTATCTGTCGGTAATGGACCCGGTCGAGACCGCCCTGCGGGTCGGGCTGATACAGGACCGTTCGGAAGCCACCGACGAGGTGATCCGTCAGGTGCAGTTTCTGCTGTCCGAGTATAAGATTCCGTCGAATCTGCTGGTGCATACCTTCGACCTGCGCCATATGGCAAAAGGCGGCAATTATCTGCCCGATTCGTTTCTGAGTGTTGCCGGTGAGGTTATGCTGATGGGCATTCCCTCCCGTTTGCTGGCGTTTCTGTGCGTTTTTCTGGGTTTTGCCGTCAAACTGCCGGTGGTGCCGCTGCACACCTGGCTGCCCGATGCCCACGTCGAGGCTCCGACGCCGGTTTCGGTCGTGCTGGCGGGGGTGCTGCTGAAGATCGGCGGGTATGGTTTTCTCCGGATCGGCTGGGGCCTCTTTCCCGACGGTGCGGCCGAATACGCCCTGCTGCTGGCCGGTCTGGGCGTCCTTTCCATCGTTTACGGGGGGTTCAACGCCCTGGCGCAGGTGGATCTGAAGAAGATGATCGCCTACTCGTCGGTATCACACATGGGGTTCGTGCTGCTCGGTATTGCGTCGCTGACATCGGAGGGCATCAACGGCGCGGTGTACCAGATGGCCAGCCACGGCGTACTTTCGGCCATGCTCTTCCTGATCACCGGCGTCATCTACGACCGCACCCACGACCGGCGCATCGACCATTACCGGGGTCTGGCCGGGGCCATGCCGGGCTATACCGCCCTGACGGCCATCGCCTTTTTTGCCTCGCTCGGCCTGCCCGGCTTTTCGGGTTTCATCGGGGAACTGTTCACGCTGATGGGCAGCTTCCAGTCGATCTGGCTGCCGGGCTGGATGACGGCGGTGGCCACGCTGGGCATCATCCTGGCCGCGGCTTACTTTCTCTGGACGCTCCAGCGGATGTTTTTCGGGACGCTCTGGTTCCGGCCCGAAGCCGCCGGCCAACTCACCGACCTCGACGGCCGGGAACGGCTCATGCTGGTTCCGCTGGCCGTTCTGGCGCTGCTGCTCGGGATTTTCCCCAACCTGCTGTTCGACCTGACCAACTCCACGGTCGCCGACTGGATTCAGCGGTTCAGCATTGAATAAGCCCTTGGATTTTGTAGCGAAAAGTTTGTAATATTACTGAACACAGAAGGATTACAAACGATGAAAACCACCCGGCAATGGCTGGAGGAATACGGCGAAAGCCACCAGAACCCGACCAACAAACTGGTCCATTGGATCTGTGTTCCCCTGATCTTTTTTAGTGTCGTCGGCTTCTTTTACGGGATCCGGCTGCCCGTGCTGCTCGGCCCCAACCTGCCGCTGAACGTCGCCATGATCCTGCTGGTGGGGGTGACGATCTATTATTTCACACTCTCCCGGCCGCTATCGGTCGGGATGGCGCTGTTTTCCCTGATTTGTCTGATCCTCTGGCAGCAGATCGTCGCGGCCGGTTTTACGCCCTGGAAGGTGGCCGCCGTCCTCTTTGTGCTGGCCTGGATCGGCCAGTTCTGGGGGCATCGGGTCGAGGGCAAAAAACCGTCCTTTTTCAAGGACCTCCAGTTTCTGATGATCGGACCGATGTGGCTGATGCACTTCATCTACCGCAAACTCGGCATCGGCTATTGAAAACCGCCATTCTCCCTTTCCGGCGTCCCTTCCTGTAAAAAGCCGATAAGCCGCTGAAAACCACCGTATCTTTAACGCACTTAAACTGACAAACTCCATGAATCCACCTCAGGTGTGGCGCTGACCTCCATTCGTTTCTTCACCTCTTTATTTCTTTCATTTTTCCTTTTTCCGAAACCATGTTATTTCTCATTCTTGGCGTGCTGGCCCTGATTGCCGGTTTCGCCGTCAACACGCCTTCGCTGGTGATGGCCCGTTATTCCCGTCCGCTGAAAGTCATCGGCGTTATTTTGCTGCTGATCGGTTTTCTTTCCGGCTCCATCCGGCAGATCGACGCCGGTACCGTCGGGGTGCAGAGCCTCTTCGGCAGCGTGCAGAACCGGGTGCTGGAAAGCGGGCTGAATCTGGTCAACCCGCTGGTCAACGTGACCGAATTCGATATTAAGACCCAGAACTATACCATGTCGGCCGTTCACGACGAAGGGGAAAGGCAGGGCGACGACGCCATCCGGGTGCTGACGGCCGACGGGCTGGAGGTCATCATCGACCTGACGGTGCTGTATCGCGTCGTTCCTGCCGAAACGCCCCGGATCTTCCGGGAGATGGGACCGAATTACGCCGAAAATGTCATCCGGCCGATCACCCGGACCCGCATTCGGGACAATGCCGTGTATTATGATGCGGTGGCGCTCTATTCGACCAAACGCGACGAGTTTCAGAATCGGATCTACAAATCCATCGAGAACGACTTCCGCAAGCGGGGCCTGCTGCTGGAACAGCTCCTGATCCGGAACATCAACCTCCCGGCCTCCGTGAAGAAGACTATCGAGTCGAAGATCAATGCCGAGCAGGAAGCCCAGAAGATGCAGTTCGTTCTGCAGAAAGAGCGTCAGGAAGCCGACCGGAAGCGCGTCGAAGCGCAGGGTATCGCCGACTACCAGAAGATTCTGGCGACGGGCCTGACCGACCGGCAGCTTCAGTATGAGCAGATCAAGGCCCAGCGCGAACTGGCGGCATCGCCCAATACCAAGATCGTCGTGCTGGGCGGACGCAGCAATGCGCCCCTGCTGCTGAGCGACAAATAATCCGCCCGGGCGGTAGCCTGATTCGACGAAGGAGTCGTAATGAATGATAAAGCCTTCAGGGCGAACCTGTCCGGCCGGGCCCTCCAGGCCGGGCCCTCCAGGCCGGGCCCTCCAGGCCGGGCCTTTCTAAGCGGGTTCGTCTTGAAGGTTCATCGTTTTCTTCGTATCATTACTCTCGACACTTTCGACTCATTCAGCCTGATTCAGATGCAGCCAGCCTCTACCGTCTCCACCGAACCCGCCGTTGCCCAGCCCGCCCCCGTCCGACGCCTGATGTCCCTCGACGCCCTCCGGGGCTTCGATATGTTCTGGATCGCCGGGGGAGAAGAAATCTTCCATGTTCTCGCCAAAACGACCGGCTGGGCCTGGGCCCTTTTCATGGCCGATCAGTTTACGCACGTGGAATGGAACGGTTTCCGGCCTTATGACTGCATCTTCCCGCTGTTTCTGTTCATGGCCGGTGTTTCCACCCCGTTTGCGGTCGGCAGCCGGCTGGAGAAAGGCGTTCCGAAGGGGGAACTCGCCCGGAAGATCATCACGAGAGGGCTGATTCTGGTGCTGCTGGGCATTATCTACAACAACGGCCTGTTCACTAAACCTATCAGCGACATGCGGTTTCCGAGCGTGCTGGGCCGCATCGGTCTGGCCGGAATGTGCGCCCAACTGATCTACCTCTACTTCCCGAACCCCCGGGCGCAGTACGGCTGGTTTGCCGGGCTGCTGCTGGGGTACTGGGCGCTGATGATGCTCGTGCCGGTGCCGGGCTGCGGAGCGGGCGTACTGACGAAGGAATGCAGCCTCGCCGGGTATATCGACCGCCTGGTAGTGCCGGGCCGGCTTTACCTGAAAGTGCATGATCCCGAAGGCCTTTTTTCGACCCTGCCGGCCATCGGCACCGGCCTGCTCGGCATCTTTGCCGGCCGGCTGCTGCGCAGCGACGGACGCTCGGCTCACCGTGACCAAAAAACGCTCTGGCTGGTAGCGGCCGGAGCGGTCTGTCTGGCGGTCGGATACGGCTGGGGGCTGGTTTTTCCGGTCAACAAAAACCTCTGGACCAGCTCGTTCGTGCTGGTGGCCGGGGGCTGGAGCCTGCTGATGCTGGCCCTGTTCTACTGGATCATCGACGTTAAAAATATTCGCGGCTGGGCCTTCTTCTTCACCGTCATCGGCATGAATTCCATCCTGATTTACCTGGCCGGTGAGGTGATCGACTTCCCCTACGCGACCAAATTCTTCTTCGAAGGCATTCTAAGCTTCTTCTCCGAACCCGTCCGCGAGGTCGGTTTCATCATCGGTCTGCTGGCCGTGAAATGGGTGTTTCTGTATTTTCTGTACAAAAAGAAGGTGTTTCTGCGGGTCTGATCCAACCCGGGCGAGAGGTTGTTCGGGAAGATACCCTACGGTAAGTCGCAGAGCGACTGAATGTTATCTTCAGCTGCCTTTCCGGTCGAGCATTCCGATGGCTTTGAGCCAGGTGCGGAAGGCGTCGGGCCAGGTTTCCAGGGAGCCTTTGCCCTTGACGCGGTAGCCGAAACCGTGGCCGCCGGTCGGATAAAGGTGCATTTCACCCGGAACACCGGCATTTTTCAGGGCCAGGTAGTAATCGATACTGTTCTCCACCGGCACGCCCTTGTCGTCCTGGGCATGGACCAGAAAAGTGGGTGGTGTCTTATCGCTTACCTGAAGTTCGTTCGAGTAATAAGCGATCTGCTCCGCCGGGGCGTTCCTGCCGAGCAGATTGTCCCGCGAGCCGGAATGGGCCTTCGCGCCGAACGTGACGACGGGGTAGATCAGTACCGAAAAATTCGGTTTGGCCTCCTCGCCGGCCATCGGACCGCGGTGGTAATGCGTCGAGAGGGTGGCCGCCAGGTGGCCGCCCGCCGAGAAGCCCATCACCCCGACCCGTCCGGGATCGACGTTCCACTTTCCGGCGTTCTGCCGGATGAGTTTCATGGCCTGCATGGCGTCCATCAGCGGAACCTCGTGCTTGTTTTTCTGGGTACGGTCGTCAGGCAGGCGGTATTTCAGCACGAAAGCCGCCACCCCCAGGTCGTTAAACCACTTCGCCACCTCCTCGCCCTCATGGCCGAACGCCAGCATACCGTAGCCTCCGCCGGGGCAGACCATCACGGCGGCCCCCGTCGCCTTGTTTTTCGGCGGCAGATAGGCCACCAGCGTCGGTACGATGACCTGGCTGATGCGAAGAATACCGTCTTTTCCGACTTCGGATTTCTCCTGGACGGCGTCGTTCGGAACAGCATTGGGAACCTGGCCGTCGGGCCAGAGATGGAGGGTTTCCGGTTTCTGGGCCATTGAGGAACTCGTCAGCAGCAGGGCCGCCGACAGCAACGTGAGGGTGAACTTCATAGAGGGTTTGGAAATTTATCGCAATATAAGGCAACCGGCAATGAAAGGGCATCCGGGTTATACATCTACTTCCCCGCTTTCGGCCTCGGCGTTCGACGGATGCCCATGCAGCACTTCGAGCAGTTCGCGGACCTGATAAACCGTCCGGTTGAACCGGTTGCCCAGAAGGATGATCACGAAGTCGTCTTTGGGGCTGAACCAGAAGATGCTGTTGTACCCTTTCCACCAGCCGGTGTGGTAGATGTATTCGGGCTGGTTCTGGTTATCGACGTACATCCGGAAGCCGTAGCCGTAGTTCCGGTTGCCTTTCCGCTCGAAGCTGCGGGGCATGAAAGCTTCCGTCAGCAGGGATTTGCGGATGAGACAGTCGCCGTTGAGGGCGCGGTACCACCGGAACAGATCCCCGACGGTGGAATAGACGCCTTTATCGCCGACCACATCGTCGTAATAGTCTTTGGGAATCCTGCGGTTCCACTGGTAGCCGGCGGTGCGGTACTGGTTGATGGAGTCGTTGCGGGTGGTGGCGACCCAGGTGTTTTTCATGCCGAGCGGCTCGAAGATGTTTTTTCGGGCAAACTGGTCGAACGGCTGCCCGGTGACTTTCTCGATGATGGCCGCCAGCACGCAGTAGTTGGTGTTGCTGTAGCTGAACGTCCTGCCCGGTACGTTATACCGCTGGGGCGTCGGGTTGACGGTGGCAAACCAGCGCATGATGTCGGCATTGTTCGGATACGGCTTTTCGAACTTGTAAAAGTTGGTCCGCATGCTGTCCTCGAAAGCGTAGGCGTAGTTCGGCAGCCCGCTCCGGTGCGACAGCAGGTTTTCGATGGTGATGCCGTGGTAGGGAAAAGCCGGGAAGAATCGCTGGATGCTGTCGGCGAGTTTGATTTTGCCCGCTTCCACCAGTTTGAGCGTGGCGACGGCCGTAAACGTTTTGGAAAGAGACGCCAGCTGGAACTTGGAGTCGATGGTGAGCGAATCGCGGGAGGAGCTTTCGAAATGAGCCAGCCCGAACGATTTTTTATAGAGAACGACGCCTTTCTGGGCAATGAGCACGTTGCCGTTGAAACCGGCCCGGACTTTACTCCGGATGAGCGCATCGATCTTCTGGATCTTGGCATCCGCGCTGATCTGCTGCCGGACGGCCTGTTCCTGGGAAGGACTCAATACCTGGTCTTCGGCGCAATTCCGCATGGCATTCGCCGACCGATTCAATTTTTTCTCTTCACTCCAGTCGCACCCGATAAGGATACTCACGGCAGCGACTACTGCCCAGATTCCCGACAATCTCATTCGTTACGTTGATATTCGCTGCGTTCCTGACTCTTCGTTACTCTCGTTACCAGCAAAAATACTCTTTTTCCAGGGACCCTATCGATTCCCCCGGAAAAATTCAGTATTTGTAATCGGCGAGTTCGTCCCGTTCCCGTTTGCCGAAGGCACGCTCCATTTTCCGCCGGTCGAATTCCTTCTCATTATTAGCAATAAAAATGGTGGCAACCGTATTGCCGATGATGTTTGTTATCGAACGGGCTTCCGACATGAACCGATCCACGCCCAGCAGCAGCGCCAGCCCTTCGACCGGTATTACCTGCACGGCCGTCAGGGTCGACGCCAGCACGATGAACCCGCTGCCGGTGACGCCCGCAGCCCCCTTGGAGGTCACCATCAGGATGCCGATGATGGTCAGCTCCTGCCCGAGCGTCAGGTCGACGCTGAACACCTGCGCCAGAAAGATGGTCGCCATCGACAGATAGATGGTCGTGCCGTCGAGATTGAACGAATAGCCCGCCGGAATCACCAGTCCCACCACCGAGCGCGAACAGCCCATCGCTTCAAGCTTGTCCATCACCTGCGGCAGGGCCGACTCCGAGGACGACGTGCCCAGCACGATCAGCAGTTCTTCCCGAATGTATTTCAGCACCTTCCAGAGGCTGACGCGGTAATACCGCAGGATGAGGTTCAGCACCACGAAAATGAACAGAAACATGGTCAGATAGACCGTCCCCATCAGCTTGGCCAGCGGCACGAGCGTCGCCAGACCGTACTTGCCGATGGTGAAGGCCATCCCACCGAATGCGCCCAGCGGAGCCAGCACCATCACCACGCCCAGGATGTTGAAAAAAACCCGCGACAGCTTCTCGAACGTCTGGATCAGCGACTGCCCGCGCTCGCCCATACGGGTCAGGCCGACGCCGAAAAGGATGGAAAACACCAGCACCTGAAGGATTTCGCCCTCGGCAAAGGCCTTGACGGCATTGCTCGGGACGATGTGCAGGAAGAAGTCGAGCCAGTTCATCTCCTTGCCCTGTTCGGCATACTGGCTGACGTCCCCGCCTTTGACGGCCGTGGCCTGCACCCCCTCCCCCGGCCGGATCAGATTGGCGACCACGATACCGATGACGAGCGCCAGCGTCGTCACGACCTCGAAGTACAGCAGCGCCTTGCCCCCGACCCGGCCTACTTTCTTCAGATCGCCCATATTACTGATTCCCAACACGATAGTCAGGAAGATGATGGGCGCGATCACCATCTTGATCAGGTTGATGAACAGATCCCCGAGGGGCTTGAGCTTAGCCGCCGTGGCCGGAAAAAAATGCCCGACGAGAATCCCCAGCGTGATGGCAATCAGGACCCGGAAGGTCAGGTTATTGAGAAGTTTTCGCATGATCGTGGTGGTGCCCCGGCCGGGCAGAACGGTGATTAGCTGTCGGTGCCCTGCTGTTTGCGAAGAACGGGTTCGAGGATTTCCCAGACGTTGTCGGCCAGGATGCGGTGGCCCTCCGGCGTGGGGTGGATGCCGTCGGACTGATTCAGCCGCGGAATGCCGCCGACGCCTTCGAGCAGGAACGGGATCAGTTCGACGTCGTTCTCATCGGCCAGGTCTTTGAAAAGTTCACGGAACTCCCGGGTATAATCCGCGCCGAGGTTGGGCGGTATCTGCATACCGGCGAGGATGATCTGGGCCTGCGGGCTCTTTTTCCGGACGGTGTCCATGATGGCCTGGAGGTTCCGGCGGGTGGCGTCGAGGGGAATGCCCCGCAGGCCGTCGTTGGCTCCCAGTTCCAGCACGAACACGTCCACCGGCTGCCGCAGGACCCAGCTGATGCGGCTTTTTCCGCCTGCGGTCGTCTCCCCGCTCAGCCCGGCGTTGATCACCTGGTAGGTCAGCCCGGCGGCTTCGGCCTTCCGGCCGACCAGCGCCGGGAACGCCTGCGACGGCTCGACCCCGTAACCGGCGGTAAGGCTGTTTCCGAAAAACAGGATGGTTTTCTTCCGGTTGGCCGCCGGAGCCTTCGCTTTGTCGGCCGCGTCGGCGGTATTCCGGCTTTCCTGATTCTCAGCGGTTTCTTTCTTTTCGCCGTTGCACCCGCCCAGCAGGGCCAGCAGCACCATCGCGACGGCATAGAGGTTGTATCGTACGGATTTCATCGAACAGTCAATTTCCGGAATAACGGCGAACCGAACCACTCGTCTTCCGGAGTCGGACAAAAATAATCTTAATTTCTCCATTTAGCCTTCTTTCCGGCCCTTCGTCAAATATACTTCGGTTCTCGGTGAATAAAACGTTAAATAATTGGTTAACTAAGCTGATCTACCCGAATAATTGATTGAATCATGAGCATTCTGCGCGCCGAAAACCTGACGAAAACTTACCAGAGCGGAGGCCGGACCCTGACCGTGTTGAACGATGTGAGTTTTGAATTGCAGCCCGGTGATACGTTCTCGATCGTGGGTCCGTCCGGAAGCGGAAAAACCACCCTCCTCGGCCTCTGCGCCGGCCTGGACCGGGCCTCGTCGGGGAGCGTTTACCTGAACGACATCAAACTCGATACGCTTTCCGAAGACGAACGTGCCGCCGTCCGGAACCAGTACGTCGGCTTCATTTTCCAGAACTTCCAGTTATTGCCCACGCTGACGGCCCTCGAAAACGTGATGGTGCCGCTGGAACTGCGGGGAGAGAAAAAAGCCGGCCGGACCGCCCAGGAACTTCTGGAGCGCGTCGGTCTGGGACAACGGGGCCACCACTACCCTACCCAGCTCTCCGGCGGTGAGCAGCAGCGTGTTTCACTGGCGCGGGCCTTCGCCAACCGGCCCAAAATCCTGTTCGCCGACGAACCCACCGGCAACCTCGATACCGACACCAGCGCCAACGTCGTCGACCTGATTTTCGAACTGAACCGCGAAGCCGGCACCACCCTCGTCCTCGTCACCCACGACCTCGAACTGGCCTCCCGCACCCAGCGCATCATCCGCATCAAGGGCGGCCACGTGGTTTCCGACACCTACACTGAATCCACCGCCGACCTGCGCTCCGGTCAATAAGCCTTCCTCATGGACCGTATCCTTCCCAAAGTACCCGCCCGGTCGGTGTCGATCACCGACCCCTGGCTCTGGAAAATGGCCTGGCGCGACAGCCGCCGGAGCCGTCGGCGGCTGTTTCTGTTCATGTCGGCCATCGTGCTCGGCATCGCGGCTCTCGTCGCCATCAACTCATTCGGCGACAACCTGTCGGCCAGCGTGGACGAGCAGGCCCGGGAACTGCTCGGCGCCGACCTGGTGCTGACCTACAACAAGACGCTGAATAAGAAAACCGAAGCATTTCTGAATACCATCAGCCCCGAGCGCAGCAACGAGGTGGCCTTTCCGTCGATGGTGTTTTTTCCGCGTTCGGGGGGTGTCCGGCTGTCACAGGTCAAGGCGCTGGAAGGTAGATTTCCCTATTATGGGGAGTGGGAGGTGCAGCCGTCCGCGGCCGTGGCCCGGTTCCGGAAGGCCGGCAAAACCGGGGAGCGGATCGCTCTCGTGGACGACGCACTGCTGGTGCAGCTCAACGCCCGGCCCGGCGATTCGGTCAAGGTCGGGAGCCTGATGTTTCTGGTTGCCGGGCGGGTAATGAAAACGCCCGGCCAGACGGCCGTCACGACCACCGTGGCACCAACGGTCTTTCTGCCGTATGCCCAACTGCCCGAAACCGGCCTGCTTCAGCGCGGCAGCCGCGTCACCTACCGGTCTTACTTCCAGTTCGACCCGGGCACGAACGTCGACGCCTACATCAAAACCTTCGCTTCCCGGCTGGACAAAGCCGGGATCAATTATGACACCGTCACCGAGCGCAAGGAGCAGACCGGCCGGGCCTTTACCGACCTGACCCGGTTTCTGAACCTGGTGGCCTTCGTGGCCCTTCTGCTCGGCTGTGTGGGCGTTGCCAGCGCGGTCCACCTGTACGTCAAGGAGAAAATCGCTTCGGTGGCCGTGCTGCGGTGCATCGGCGCCAGCGGCCGGCAGGCCTTCCTGATCTACCTGATCCAGACTTCGCTGATGGGCCTGATGGGCGCCGTCCTGGGGGCGGCTCTGGGTTCGATCGTTCAGCTGATTCTGCCGGAAGTCTTCGGCAGTTTTCTGCCCATCGACGTAACCGTGACGGTCTCCTGGAAAGCCGTGGCGCAGGGGGTCGGCACGGGGCTGGTGATCGCCGTTCTGTTTGCGCTGCTGCCGCTGCTGGTCATTCGCAAGGTGTCTCCGCTGCGGACGCTCCGCACCTCCTACGAAGAGGACGTCACCGGCCGCGATCCCCTTCGCTGGGCGGTTTATGGAGCCATCGTCCTGGCAATCACCGGTTTCGCCTACTGGCAGATTCGGGACTGGAAAATGGCGCTGGGCTTTACGCTCGGGCTGGCTACCGCGTTCGGGGTGCTGACGGGGTTGGGCCGGCTGCTGATGTTCCTGGTCCGCCGGTTCTTCCCGGTATCGTGGAGTTACATCTGGCGGCAGAGCCTCGCCAACCTGTACCGGCCGCAGAATCAGACGCTGATCCTGGTCATTTCCATCGGTCTGGGCGCGTTCCTGATCGCCACCCTCTACCTGACTCAAACCCTGCTGTTGAGCCGGGTGCAGCTTTCGGCCAGCGGTGGGCAGCCCAACATGGTGCTGTTCGATATTCAGAACGAGCAGAAAGCCGGGGTCCAGCAGCTGGTTCAAAGCCATCGGCTGCCTGTGGTCCAGAGCGTTCCCGTGGTGACGATGCGGCTGGCGGAGGTCAACGGCCGAACCGTCGAAGCGATTCAGAAAGATACTTCTTCCAAAATACCGGACTGGGCGCTGACCCGTGAATACCGCGTTACCTACCGCGACGCCCTGATCGACTCGGAGAAACTGGCGACCGGCAAGGCGCAGAGCCTGCGGAACCAGACGGCGCTCATTTCCGTCGAAAAAGGGTATCTGGACCGGATGCGCCTGAAGCTGGGCGATACGCTGACGTTCAACGTGCAGGGCGCCCTGATCCCGACCGTGGTGGGCGGCACCCGCGAGGTGGACTGGAACCGGGTGCAGACCAACTTCCTCATCGTCTTTCCCAACGGGGTGCTGGAACAGGCCCCGCAGTTCCACGTGCTGATGACGCGCGTCCGCGATACGCAGCAGTCGGCCGCTTTCCAGCGGGATCTGGTCCGCCGGTATCCCAACGTCTCGGCAATCGACCTCGGGCTGATCCTGCGCACCATCGACGATATTCTGGAGAAGGTCTCCTTCGTGATCCGGTTCATGGCCCTGTTCAGCATTGTGACGGGCCTGCTCGTCCTGAGCAGTTCGGTCGTGATCAGCAAATACCAGCGGATTCAGGAGAGCGTGCTGCTGCGGACGCTGGGCGCCAGCCGGCGGCAGATTCTGCTGATTTCCCTGATCGAATATATGCTCCTGGGCCTGCTGGCGGCCTTTTCCGGTATCGTTCTGTCGGTATTCGGCACCTGGGGGCTGGCCTATTTCGTCTTCGAGATTCCGTTCGTTCCGGATTTTACGCCCCTGCTGGTCGTAGCCGCCGTCGTCACGGCCCTGACCATCCTCATCGGCCTTTTCAACAGCCGGGGGGTGCTGGTACGCCCGCCCCTCGAAGTGCTGCGGGCGGAAGTGTAGGGCCGGTCAGGAGGGCTTGCCGAGGTCTTTCACGCAGCGGAAACCGACGTGCATCAGCGCCGTTTCCGGGCTGGTATACGAACGGCCCGACACCCGGTAGCCGTGGCACCAGCCGGGTTCGCAGAGAAACGAGCCGGCCCGCTGCACCTTCTCGGTCGGGTTCTGCGGCTGCCGCCCCTCCACAAGGTCGGAATACCGCTGCCGCCACTCGTTGCACCACTCCCAGACGTTGCCGGTCATGTCGGTCAGGCCGAGCGGGGATTTTCCGTAATAACCGACGGGCGAGGTCGTCCGGAACCCGTCGGTATTTTCGTTGTATTCGGGAAACTTGCCGTTCCAGGTGTTGGCCATCGCCCTGCCGTTGTGCGTCAGTTCGTTCCCGAACGGATACAGCGTGCGGTCGTTGCGTGCGTTGCGGGCCGCATGTTCCCATTCGAACTCCGAGGGAAGCCGCTTCCCGGCCCAGACGGCAAAGTTGGTGGCATCGTTCCAGGAAACCTGCGTGACGGGGTGGTTGTCGGGCGCTTTCGGCTTGTCCGGGCCCTGCGGGTACTGCCAGTTGGCCCCCTTCACCAGCGTCCACTGGCGGGTCTTCTCGTCGAACACCCCGCCGTCGCCGAACTTTTCGGCCTCGGTTTTGTATTTGGTGGCCTCGACAAACCGCCGGAATTCTGCCACCGTCACGGGGTGTTCGTCCATCCAGAACGGCTTCACCTCCACCCAGAACGTCGGTTTCTCCTTGCCGGTGGTGTCATCACCGATCAGCGTACGTCCGCCCGGCACCCAGACCATCCCGGAAGGAGCCGGAGCCGGAGCCGCTATGGCCTTCACGGGCGGCAGGCCCTCGACGGTCGGCAGTACGGTGACCGTGGGCGTCAGCTCGATGGGCTCCCGCTTTTGTTCGGCTTCCCGGTTTTCGCCGGAGGAGCAGCCGGTCAGGCCGGACGCCAGCCAGAGACTCAGCCCGATGCCGGCGCTATACCGGAAAAAATCCCTTCCTATGGTTTGCAACGTGTTCATTTCCCGCAAAAATTAACTTAAAGATAAGCGGTTTCCGTCTATCGGTTACCCGGTTTTTTCAGTACGTGCCTTTGTAGAGGTGGTCGAACCGTTTCTGCCGGACGGGATTGAGCGGTATCTGAAGCCCGCCGGTCGATTCGAGCCAGGTAAACACCTGATCGCGGAGTTGTCTGGCGACTTCCTGATGCTGCGGGCTGCGAATGAGGTTGTTCACTTCGCCGGGGTCGGCCTGGAGGTCGTAGAGTTCGTTGGCATCCCAGACGCCGTGGTTGAAAATGTATTTATACCGGTCGGTCCGGACGCCGAACATGGTGGGCGTCTGCGGAAAGTCGGCTTCCCAGTAGTATTCGTAGAACGCCCGGTCGCGCCAGGCGATCTTTTCCCCTTTCAGGATGGGCAGGAACGAGTTGCCCTGCATCTGGGCCGGTTTCGCCATCCCGGCGTAGGCCAGCAGCGTGGGCGCGATGTCGATGTTCTGAATGACCTGCGTCACCTTCGTCTGCGGTTTGATCACGGCCGGACAGCGCACCAGCAGCGGCACCCGCATCGACTCCTCGTACATATGCCGTTTGTCGATCAGCCCCTTCTCCCCGAAGGCAAAGCCGTTGTCGCCCATGTACACGACCAGCGTGTTCTCCGCCAGACCGTTGTCGTCCAGCCACTTCAGCACCCGCCCGACGCTCTCGTCGACGCCCAGCAGCGTTTCGCAGTAACTCCGGTAAAAGTCATTGAAGCCGATCTGGCCGTGGTACATATAGTCCACGCCGTGCCAGCTGTACCGCTGTTTCTTCACCCAGGCCGGCAGATCGGCCAGGTTGGCCTTCAGGTCGCCGGTTTCGGGGTTCCGGGTCGGTTTCGGTCCCCAGGCTTTGCTGGTATCGGTGGCCGTCAGGTACATCGAGGCCGGGTAGGCGATGGGCATGTCGCGGTAGTTGCCACGGTGCCGCCGGGCGGGCATGAACTCGGCATGCACGGCCTTGTGCGACAGATACATCATGAACGGCTTCTTTTTGTCGAGCGAGCTGAGCCATTTGAGGGAATAGTCCGTCAGCAGGTCCGTGATATAGGCGCTGTCGCCGTGGGCGATCCGCTTGCCGTTGATGTTGAGCGTCGGGTTGTAATAGACGCCCTGGCCCTGAAAGCTCAGCCAGTAGTTGAAGCCGGGCTGCGGCATATCGTCGGCGTTGCCCATGTGCCACTTCCCGAAAAACCCGGTCTGGTAGCCCGCTTTCTGAAGGTACTGCGGGAAAAACATCAGCCCTTTCCGCAGCGGGGCAAAGTTGTCGACCACCCGATGCGTGTGGGCATACTGACCCGAGAGGATGCTGGCGCGGCTGGGCGAGCAGAGGGCCGTGCTGACGAAGGCGTTCTGAAGGTGAGCGCCCTCGGCCGCCAGCCGGTCCAGATTCGGCGTTTGCAGGCCGGAGAAGCGGTTCATGAACCCCAGCGCGTCGTAGCGGTGGTCGTCGGCCAGGATGAAGATAATGTTTTTGGGCGTCTGTGCCGCTTTGGGCGGTGCCGGGTGAAAGGCGGTGAGCAGCCCGGCCAGAATGGCGGAAATACCGACGACCGCTGCGAAGAAAAAGCCGTTTTTCATAGTTGGAAAAGCCGGATAAGGCGGATAATAGGGGCGGCCGGCAGTGCGCCGGCCCTCCGGACCCGGTTATTGATACCTGATTTGATACGTCAGCAGCAGAACGCCGGTGTCGTATGGTTTTGAATCCAGTAAGGTAAGATCGACGTATTTTTTACTGGTGCCGAACAGCCGGATGCCGCTGCCGAGCAGCGCCGGGTTCAGTTTGACGATCAGTTGGTCGATGAGTTCGTTCTCCAGCAGAAAAGCCGCAAATGCGCCCCCTCCGCACAGATAGATGTCGGTCCCCTCCCCGGCTTTCAGTTGCCGGAGAAAAGCCAGTTCATCGCGGTCGATGATTTCCACCCGCTCGTCCGGGGGTGTTTCGAAGTGCAGGGTTTTGGAAAAGATGTAATGCTTCATCCAGGGGTAGGGCGGCTGGCCCGGCTGCATTCCGTACTGATAGCCAAATTCATACGTCGCCTTTCCCATAATGACGGTATCGTAACTTTTCAGCGACTCCAGATACTCGGTGACGTGTTCTCCTTCCGGTACGAATCCTTTATCGACCGAGCCGTCTTCGTTGCCGATGTAGCCGTCGAGGGTGGACGCAACGTGATAGACAATCTTTCTCATGCGGTTTATGAAAGGTGATAGGCAGGCGGCAAAGGTACGCCAGGATTCATTTTAAAAAGTCATTTAAAATCCTTTTTAATCCGTGCGCCGACGCCTACCTTTGCCGGAATGGACACGAGCAGGGAAACCGACCTCAATACGGAACAGAAGATTAAGGAAGCCGCCCGTAAGGTGTTTCTGGAGAAAGGATTCGACGGGGCCAAGCTGAAGCACATCGCCCAGGAGGCCGACGTGAACATCGCCCTGGTCAATTATTACTTCCGGAGCAAGGAACAGCTCTATAAGAGCATTTTTCTCGAAGCCTTCAAAAATTTCTTCGGCACGATCTATCATCTGCTCAACGATGAATTGCCCCTTGAAATCAAGATCTGGAAGCTGATCGACCGCTATACCGATTTTCTGGCCGCCAACCCCCACCTGCCCCTGTTTGTCCTGTCCGAGCTGCTGAAGGGCGGGGGCGTTCTGATCACCGACCTGGAGATGCCGAAACTTCTGAAAACCTCCCACTTTGTGATGCAGCTTCGGGAAGAGGGCGAACGCGGCACCATCCGGAAGGTCGACCCGATTCAGGTGCTGTCCACCCTGATCGGGACGCTGGTGCTGCCGTTCATGGCGAAGCCCATCATTACCCTGATCGCCGATTTCGAGAACGAGGAACAGTTCCGGGTCTTTCTGGAAAACCGCAAAACCGTCGTTTTTGAAATGGTCATGGGCTACCTACGCAGCCGATGACGCGTCCTGCTCTGGATTAAATGCCTTTTCAAAGAACCCGACGGTAAAAAAACAGCCGGCGAAAAGAGTATGATCGGATGGGACTTAACTAATCAGTAATAGGACCCATTCACTATGAAAAGACTATTCCGGATCTTCTTCCTTCTGGTGGCTGCACCGGCCTTCGCCCAGCAGCCAACCCCGCTGAAACTCTGGTACGATAAACCCGCCGGAACCACCTGGACGGCGGCCCTGCCCGTCGGCAACGGACGGCTTGGCGCGATGGTGTACGGCAATCCCGATCAGGAAGTCATCAAGCTCAACGAAGCCACCGTCTGGTCGGGCGGCCCCAACCGCAACGAAAATCCGGACGCGCTTTCCGGTCTGGCGACTATCCGGCAGCTGATCTTCGAGGGCAAACACGCTGAAGCACAGAAGCTGGCGGCCGAGAAATACCAGTCGAAAAGTAACAACGGGATGAAATACCAGCCCGTCGGTAACCTGCACCTGAGCTTCCCGGGCCACGATCAGCATTCGAATTACTATCGCGATCTGGACCTCGAACGGGCCGTGACCACCACTTCCTATACCGCCGACGGCGTGAAATATACGCGCCAGGTGATCGCTTCCGTTCCCGATCAGGTCATCGCCGTCCGGCTCACCGCCGACCGGCCGCGCCGGCTGAGTTTCACGGCCTTCCTTACCAGCCCGCAGCAGTCGCAGGAAAGCGTGGAGAAAGGCGGCAAACTGGTGCTGACCGGTACCACCGGCGACCACGAGGGCGTCAAAGGCCAGGTGAAGTTCAACGCCCACGTGCGGGTCATTCCGGAGGGCGGACAACTGACGGCGGGCGATACGTCCGTGACCGTCAGCAACGCCGATGCCGCTACGATTCTGGTTTCCATCGGTACCAACTTCGTCGATTACAAAACCCTGACCGCCGACCCGCGGGCGCTGGCCGAAAAGTACCTGACGAAAGCCGCTCCCCGGCCGTTCCAAACCATCCTGAACGACCATGTAGCGGCCTACCGCAAGTATTTCGACCGCGTCCGGCTCGACCTCGGCACCAGCGAAGCCGCCCAATTGCCGACCGACGAACGCATCCGGCAGTTTGCGACCGGCAACGACCCGCAGCTGGTGACGCTGTACTTCCAGTTTGGGCGGTATCTGCTGATTTCAGCCTCCCAGCCCGGCGGTCAGCCTGCCACCCTTCAGGGCCTCTGGAACCAGCAAATGGACCCGCCCTGGGACAGCAAGTATACGATCAACATCAACACCGAGATGAACTACTGGCCCGCCGAGCTGACCAACCTCAGCGAGATGCACGAGCCCCTGATTCAGATGGTGAAGGAGTTGTCGGTGGCCGGCCAGCCGACCGCCAGAACCCTCTACGGCGCCGGGGGCTGGGTGGCCCACCACAACACCGACCTCTTCCGCATTACGGGGCCCGTGGACCCCATTTTCTACGGTTTATGGCCGATGGGCGGGGCCTGGCTGAGCCAGCACCTCTGGGAGAAATACCGCTATTCGGGCGATAAGAACTACCTCAAAACCGTCTACCCGGCCATGAAGGGTGCCGCCCAGTTCTTTATTGATTTTCTGGTTGAGGAACCGACGCATCACTACCTCGTCGTGTGCCCCGGCATGTCGCCGGAAAATGCCCCTTCAACCCGGCAGGGCGTCTCGATTGGCGCAGGAACCACCATGGACAACCAACTGGTGTTCGACATCCTGACGGCTACCATGCAGGCGGCCGAAGTGCTGAATACCGACGCGGCCTTCGTCAAAACGCTGAAGGAAAAACGCGACCGGCTGGCGCCGATGCAGGTCGGCAAACACGGTCAGCTGCAGGAGTGGCTCGAAGACCTGGACGACCCCAACGACAAGCACCGGCACATTTCGCACCTCTACGGTCTGTTCCCTTCCGACCAGCTGTCGGCCTACCGCACCCCCGAGCTGTTCAGCGCGGCCCGCACCTCCCTCGAACACCGGGGCGACGTGTCGACGGGCTGGTCGATGGGCTGGAAGGTCAACTGGTGGGCGCGGCTCCTCGACGGCAACCGGGCCTATAAACTCATCACCGACCAGCTTTCGCCGGTGAACAAGCCCGGCAAGAAAGGCGGGGGCGGCACCTACACGAACCTGTTCGACGCCCACCCGCCGTTCCAGATCGACGGCAACTTCGGCTGTACGGCCGGTATTGCCGAAATGCTCATGCAGAGCCACGACGGCGCCATCCACCTGCTGCCCGCCCTGCCCGACGGCTGGAAGTCCGGCAGCATCAGCGGCCTGCGGGCGCGGGGCGGCTTCGAGATCCGGTCGATGGAGTGGAAAGACGGCCGGCTGGCGAAAGTGACCATCCGCTCGACGCTCGGGGGCAACTGCCGCATCCGCGTCCCGAACGCCCTGCGTGCCGCCGGACTGACGCTCAAACCCGCATCCGGCTCCAACCCGAACCCGTTCTACAAAACCGCCGACACCAAACCGGCCGGCGTCTCGCCGGAAGCAAAACTGAATCCGCCCGCTCCGAAAGCCACCCAACTGGTCGAGTTCACGACCCGGCCGGGGCAGACGTATGTGCTGACGGCGGAGTAGACCACCCCCGGCCCCTCCTTGGTAAGGAGGGGGAGTTCGCTGCCAATTTTTTAAAATCAGCAAAGCCACCCCCTCCTTACCAAGGAGGGGCCGGGGGGTGGTGCGATAAGTAAACCCGGCCTGCCCCCGCCTTTTACCATCACATCCTTCAGAACCCCGAACCTGACGTCGTTATGGAAAAAGAACCGGCAACGGCCGTTTCCCGCAGAAAATTCATCGGGCAGGCTTCCACGGCCCTGTCCGCCTTCCTGATCGTACCCCGCTTCGTACTGGGCGGCCGGGGCTACCGGGCGCCCAGCGACATGATCACGCTGGGTTTCATCGGAACCGGCAAGCAGAGCCGCGGACTGTCGCGGCAGTTTCTGACCACGGGCGAAACCCGTATTCTGGCGGCCGCCGAGGTCTACAAGGCCAAACGCCAGCTGTTCATCGACCAGGTCAAAACTTTCTACACCAGCGAGGCCGGGCAGGGGAAGGGGACGTATACCGACATTCAGCTCTATGACGATTTCCGGCAGCTGCTCGACCGCAAGGACATCGACGCGGTGGTGATCGTGACGCCGGACCACTGGCACGCGGTCATGGCCGTGAAAGCCGCCGAAGCCGGCAAGGATATTTACTGCGAAAAACCGCTTTCGCTGACGGTGCGGGAAGGCCGCGCCATGGTGCAGGCCGCCCGGAAACACAACCGGGTGTTCCAGACCGGCAGTATGCAGCGCTCCTGGCCGGAGTTCCGGCAGACCGCCGAACTCATCCGCAACGGCTACCTCGGCGACATCAAAATGATTAAAGTGAACGTCGGCGGGCCACCGAAACCGTATACGCTTCAGGGCGAGCCGGTTCCCGAAGGACTGGACTGGAGCGCCTGGCTGGGGCCGAACGAGCCGAAACCGTTCAGCACGGAGCTGGCTCCCCCGCTCTCGCAGGACGTTTTCCCGAACTGGCGAAACTACAAGGAGTTCGGCGGGGGCGGAGTGACGGACTGGGGCGCTCATATGTTCGACATCGTGCAGTGGTCGCTGGACATGGACAACAGCGGGCCGGTGGAGGTGATTCCGCCCGACGGCAGGGAGCATAAATTCCTGACCTACCGCTACGCCAGCGGCATTACCATGACCCACGAGCCCTGGGAGTGGAGCAACGCCATCCAGTATGTCGGGACGGAAGGGACGCTGAACATCCAGCGCCGGAAGCTCGAAACCACCCCGACGGCCCTGAAAGACCGCGTGATCGGCAACAACGACAGGCGCGTGTATTTCAGCGACAACCACTACAAGGACTTCCTGGACGCCATGCGGAAACGCAGCAAGCCCATCTGCGACGTGGAGGTCGGGCACCGGACGGCGACGGTCTGCAACATCGGCAACATCGCCTATGAACTGAAGCGGCCGCTGCGCTGGGACCCGAAAAAAGAATCGTTCAAAAAAGACAGGGAGGCCAACGCCCTGCTCGAACGCCCGCTGCGCGACGAATGGTCCATTAAAGTTTAACCCGAAAAACGACGGCAAGTCCGGTTTTCCATGAAATTTCGCCCGAGTGTTTTCCTGTTCCTGGCCCTCTGTCTGATCGCTTCTTCGGCGGCTACGTGGCAGAAGAAGGATGCCTGGATTCAGCTTTTCAACGGAAAAGACCTGAAAGACTGGTCGGTGAAGATCGCCGGGCACCCGCTGAACGACAACTTCGGCAACACGTTCCGGGTCGAGGACGGGAAGATGGTGGTCCGGTATGACCAGTACAAGGCCTTCGACGAGCAATACGGCCATATCTTCTACAAACGTAAGTTTTCCCACTACCTGCTGGTGCTGGAATACCGCTTCGTCGGGGACCAGGTCGCCGGCGGACCGGGTTGGGCGACCCGTAACAGCGGGGCCATGCTGCACTGCCAGGACCCGGCCACGATGGGCGTCAAACAGGATTTCCCGATTTCGCTGGAGATGCAGCTGCTGGGCGGTAACGGCAAGGCCGAGCGCCATACGGCCAACCTCTGCACCCCGGGCACCAACGTGGTCATGAACGGCAAGCTGTTTACCCCGCATTGCGTCGATTCACGCTCCAAAACCTACCACGGCGACCAGTGGGTGCGGGCTGCGGCCCTCGTCCTGGGCGATTCGATGATGGTCCACATCGTCGAGGGCGATACCGTGCTGTCGTACGAAAAACCGCAGATCGGGGGCGGTAACGTAATCCACCACAACCCGGCCGTAAAGAAAGACGGGCAGCTTATCCGGGAAGGCTGGATCTCGCTCCAGAGCGAAAGCCATCCCGTTGAATTCCGCAAGGTGGCGCTGTTCGACCTGGCGCCGTATGCCCGCGACCGGAAGCGGCTGACCGCCGTCCTGCAGAATCTGCGCACCGCCACGCCCTAAGCCGCCGACCACCGTCCATTTGGATAAAAAGAGCGGCCCCGCCCAAACCCGGCCGCGGGGAACGGGTTCTACCTGCAACATAACCCGATTCCGAATGTTTACACTTGCCATCCATGGGGGAGCCGGCACGCTGTCTCCTTCCGAAATGACTCCCGAAAAAGAAGCCGCTTACCGCCGGGGCCTCGAAGACGCCCTGCAGGCCGGTCTGGCGGTATTATCCGGGAACGGATCTGCTCTTGACGCCGTCGAAAAAGCGGTGAACAGCCTGGAAGACAATGAATTGTTCAATGCCGGGCGGGGGGCCGCCCTCACCTCGGACGGCCGCCAGGAGATGGATGCTTCGATCATGTGCGGAAGAACCGGCAAAGCCGGGGCCGTGGCCGGGGTGAAAAACGTCCGGAACCCGATCACGCTGTCGCGGCTGGTGATGGAAAAAACCGATTACATCTTCCTGCTCGGTGACGGCGCCGAAGAATTCGCCCGGGAACAGCAGCTGCCGTTCGAACCCGATGCCTATTACATCACCGAATTTCGAAAGGAGGAACTGCGGAAGGCGCAGCAGAAACCGGCTGGCGTCGGGAAGGGAACGGTCGGGGCCGTGGCCCTCGACCGGCACGGCAACCTGGCGGCCGCCACCTCCACCGGCGGCACGACCAACAAACGGTACGGCCGCGTCGGCGACAGCCCGATCATCGGGGCCGGCACCTACGCCGACAACCGCATCGGGGCCATTTCCTGCACCGGCGACGGCGAATATTTCATCCGGCTCGTGGCCGCCTACGACGTGGCCTGCCTCATGGACTACAAGGGTCTTTCCCTTGCCGAAGCCTGCCGGACGGTAATATTCGACAAACTGAAACCGCTGGGGGGCGAAGGGGGGCTGATTGCCGTCGATCCGGCCGGAAACGCCGAACTCGTTTATCATTCCGAGGGCATGTATCGCGGATGGGCCGACGAGCGGGGCCGGAAGGAGGTCGCAATCTTCGACCGGTGATCAGGAGATTTTCATATCCCGCAGGGTGAAGTTGTTGCCGTGGCGGAGGATATGCACCAGCATGTTCTCGATGAAAATGTCGTGGCTGGCCCGGGCGACGGTGTAGTTGGATTCCTGAAGGCTCCGGCCGTCGATGAGCGTCACCAGGCCCGACCCGATGGTTTCGAGTTTGTTTCCTTTTCGTATAATGATGCCGGTATCTTCTTCCAGCCCGATGCCGATGTGGGTGGGGTTCTCGGCCACGGCCACGGCCAGCCGCCGGAAGCGCCCCCGCACCAGAAAATGGGTATCGATGATGGCTTCGTGGACCAGCGCCAGGCCGGAATACAGCGGCACGGACGTGCTGGGGCGGCCGGTTTTTTCTTCGGCCGGATAGATCATCAGGTCCGACATGGCCATCGCTCCGGCGCTGGTTCCGGCAATGACGAACGTATCCTGCAGATAACGCTCATGAATGAGTCTGGCGAACGCCGTATCCCGGAACACGGAAGTGAGCTTGAACTGGTCGCCCCCGGAGAACATCACGGCGCCGGCTTTGGCGATGCGTTCCAGCACCTCCGGCGCGTCGGCTTCTTCGCGGCTGGTGATCGGTAAGACGTCGGTTCTGGCGTGCCCCAGCTTGCGAAAGGCGCGTAGGTACGTACTGCCTACTTTTTCGGGAATGCTGGAGGCCGTGGTGATGACTTCGAGCGAGGATTTGGGGTTTTTTATCTCCGAAACCACCCGGTAAAGAATCCCGGAACTGACGAAATGATGGGGCGTGTCCTGGACGTGCAGCGGCTTTCTTCGGGTTCCTTTGTCTTCGTTTCCGCCAATGGCAATCAGCGTTCCTTTTACGATCATAAGGCTTCTTCTGTCAGGCTTTGGGGAAATCTCCTGACAAAATAAGATAACAGCGGCCAAATTGTTTCATCCGGAGCCGCAAAGCGGCAAGAGATTTTATTCTGCTCCGTTTTTCCTCCGAGGCCTTTTTAACCACCCCCCGGCCCCCTCCTTGGTAAAGAGGGGGAGTTTTTTGTCATCCCGACGCAGGAGGGATCCTGTGGCACGGCATTCCGTCAGTTGGGTCATTGAGCCATAAGATCCCTTCTTCCGTCGGGATGACAAACCTCTGCGAAGCCACCCCCTCAGAGCTTGTTTGGGGAAGGGTTTATCCTGAAGAACGAGGGACGCCGGACCACCCCCCGGCCGGAGCGCCGGTCCGACCCCTCCTTGCTAAGGAGGGGGAGAGTGCGCTGCCCCTTTTCAGTTCTGCGGAGCCACCCCCTCCTGTTTTAGGAGGGGGCCGGGGGGTGGTCTCTCAGCAGGTTACCAGTTCTTCGTGAGGCTCCCGCGTGCCTTCCTGTTCGAGCAGCGACCGGATCATCGACACCGACTTGGCGATTTTCTCGGTCAGGTGTACGATCAGCGTTCCCGGTTCCGCCCGGTTGACCGCAAACTTCAGGGCTTCGCACTCGTCCGGGACGACCTGAATCGGCTTCTGCGGGTCGACCGACCGGATTCCTTCCGACACGAGTTGGATAATTTCGGCTTCCGGCCGCCCGCGGGCGTCTTCGTCCAGACGGATGACCACTTCGTCGAACATACCTCCGGCAATGGTACCCAGTTCGCGGATGTCTTCGTCGCGCCGGTCGCCGACCCCGGTGATGATGCCGGTTTTCCGTTTAAAATCAGTCGCCTGGATATATTCGGCCAGCGCCCGCAGGCCGTGCGGGTTGTGGGCATAATCGACCAGAATGCTGAACTCCCGGAACTTGAACCAGTTCATCCGGCCGGGGGTAGTTTCACTCGACGGCTCGAAGGTCCGCAGTCCGTCGGCGATGGCTTCGGGTGTCATGCCCTGGCAGTAGGCCGCCAGCGTGGCCGCCAGAATGTTCTCGACCATGAAGGTCGCCTTGCCGCCAAAGGCCAGCGGGATAGCTTCGACCCGTTCGATACGGAGGACCGCATCGCCCTGCCGAATCGTGATGAAACCGTCTTCATACACCGCAGCCAGACCGCCCGCCTTCAGGTGAGACACGATCCGCTCGCTGTCGGGACGGCGGCTGAACAGGGCCACCCGGCAGCTTACCCGTTCACGCATGCCGTAGGTATGGTCCTCGTCGGCGTTCAGGACGGCGTACCCGCCCGAACGCACGGTTTCCGGAATGACCGACTTGACCCGGGCCATGTCCTCGACGGTATGGATGCCGTTCAGACCCAGGTGGTCGGCGGCCACGTTGGTCACCACCCCGACGTCGCAGTGTTCGAACGCCAGCCCGGAGCGCAGCATACCCCCACGGGCGCACTCCAGCACGGCGACCTCGACCGAACTATCCGTCAGCACCTTACGGGCGCTGATCGGCCCGGTGCAGTCGCCTTCCTCGATGCAGAAATTACCGATATAAACCCCTTCGGTGGTCGTAAATCCCACCGTTTTGCCCTGATGCCGGAACAGGTGGGCCGTCAGCCGGGTCGTGGTCGTTTTGCCGTTCGTCCCGGTGATGGCGATAACCGGGATGCGGCCGTTTTCGTCGCCGGGGAACAGCATTTCGGCAATGGCTTCCCCAACGGGCCGGGGTGTCCCTTCCGACGGGTGCGTGTGCATCCGCAGACCGGGGGCGGCATTGACCTCGATCACCACGGCCCCGGAGGGCTTCAGGGGCAGGGTCAGGTCTTCGGCGATCACGTCCACCCCGCAGATATCCAGCCCAACGGTCCGGGCCACGCGCTCGGCCATGAACGCTACCTCCGGATGAAGGAGGTCCGTTATGTCTACGGACGTACCGCCCGTGGAGAGGTTGGCCGTTTGTTTCAGCGAAAGCGTTTTACCGGCCGGAATCACCGAGTCCAGCGTCAGATTCTGCGCCTTCAGGTAGTCCTGCGAGCATTCGTCGACCACGATTTTGGTCAGCACGTTGAGGTGACCGTCCCCGCGACGGGGGTCCTGGTTGGCCTGATCGATCAGTTCGCGGACCGTCGAGACACCGTCGCCCGTTACCTGGGCCGGAACCCGCCGGGCAGCCGCCACCAGTTTGTAGTCGACCACCAGCAGGCGGTAATCGTCGCCGGTGATGAACTGTTCGACCACCACCCTGTCGGAGTGTTCTCTGGCCCGGTGGTAAGCAATAAACAGTTCTTCGGTCGTCCGGATGTTGGTCATTACCCCTCGGCCGTGGTTTCCGTCCAGCGGCTTGACCGTCAGCGGGAAGCTGATGGACCGAAGCACCTCCTGCAGGCCGCTTTCATCCTGAACCACTTCGCCCATCGGCACCGGAATACCGGCGGCTTCGAGCACCTGCTTGGTCACGCTTTTGTTGTCGGCGATTTCCACGCCGATGGCACCCGTCCGGCTGCTCATGGTGGCCTCAATGCGCTTCTGGCGGGCGCCGTAGCCCAGCTGGACATAGGAGTCGTTATCCAGGCGGATGAACGGAACGCCTTTCCGGACGCAGGCTTCGACGATGGCGGAGGTGCTGGGGCCCATGCGATCCGATTCATACAGGTGCTTCAGCCGGGCGATGATGGCGTCAAGGTCGATCGGTCGATTATCGATCAGGGCCTGGGCGATTTCAACGGCCTTACCGGCCGCATAGTAACCGGCACGTTCCTCACTATACGCAAAGATGACGTTGTAGACGCCCACCGGCCCGGCACCCCGGGTGCGGCCGAAGCCGACTTCAATACCGGCCAGTGCCTGAATTTCGAGGGCGATATGTTCGATCACGTGGCCCATCCAGGTCCCGTCCTGTACCCGGAAAAAGAAGCCGCCGGGCCGTCCTTCCGAACATTGGTGGGTATAAAGGCTGGGCAGAAGTTGCTTCAGTCGTTCGTAAAAGCCGTCGATGGTATTGGTCGGACGCTCTTCCAGCTCTTCCAGATCGAGGGTCATGGCCACCAATTTCGTATACCGCACCGACCAGTTATTTGGGCCGCGAAAAAAGCGGATATCCAGAATTTTCATACGTTTGAGTTGTTGTGCGTTCTATTGGCTTTCTTAAAACGGATAAAAACTCGTTTTGCTTTCCGGAATTGAATTTCTCGTATTAGCAGACTTAAAAAGGGTAATGTGGTTCGGGAAAAGGTAATTAATATACAATTTTTTATCGCCTGAATCCTGTTGCCTCCCTGCTTTTTGAGGCAATGGCCCGGGGGGAAGGCCGATCGTTTACCCCCGGGCCTGTTTACCCTTGCCCCCTGAAGGGGAGCTTTGCCAGATCCCACTCTCCCTTTAGAGATTGTTTAGGGAGGGAAGATCAACCACCCCCAACCCCCTGAAGAGGGCTTAGCTTCGCCCGGTAGGGGGCTTGCGGGTAGCTACAACCATCGGGTCGCAACGCGACCTAAATGCCGGCATGGTGGGTAGGGGATGAAACGCCGTGTTGGTCCTGGAGTAGGTCGCGTAGCGACCCGATGGTTGTAGCCACGACCGGACCACCCCACCCCGGCAGTGCCGTCAGGCACGGAACCCCTTCCCCAAACCACTTCTGAGAGGGTTTAGGGTAAAGACCTGAGAGACGTTTGTAGCTGCCAACGGGCTGAAAGTAGCGAAGCAGTGCCTTCAGGCACTTTCACTTCCGTAAAATACCGGGAAGCGACTATTTTAGTGCTGGTGTTTGCTGAACATCTTTTTTAGCTTTGTGGCCATACAAACTACCCGACCATGCCGAAAACGATTCATCAGGGCCGAAATGTGAAACGCTTCCGGGAGATGCTCGGCATCAAGCAGGAAGCCTTAGCCTTCGAGCTGGGCGAGGACTGGAACCAGCGAAAAATCTTGGTGCTGGAGCAGAAAGAAGACATCGAGCCGGAGTTGCTGGACCAACTGGCCCGCGTGCTGAAAGTGCCGGCCGAGGCCATCCGGAACTTCGATGAGGAAACCGCCATGTTCAACATTCAGCACAATTACGAGGGATCTTCCGTCAATTCCAGTCCCGTCAATTCCCATTCGATAAATCCCACCATGCATACACATTGTACCTTCAATCCCATCGATAAAGTTGTAGAACTCTACGAACGACTTCTCGAGGCCGAAAAAGAAAAGGCCGAACTGTACCAAAAGCTTTATCAAGAAAAGTAGGCGAAGAACACCCCGCACCGGGGGCTTGGCTTTCAGGGGGTTAGGAGTTTAATGAACAATCCTCAGGAAAACCACCCCCCATCCCCCTCCTTACCAAGGAGGGGGTGGCTTCGCAGGGACTGGGGATTGGCAGCGCACTCCCCCTCCTGTTTTAGGAGGGGGGCGGGGGGTGGTTAGAACCCGATCGAATTCCCCCCGTCGACCGGCAGGGAGGCTCCGGTGATGTAGCGGGCGCCGTCGGAGGCCAGAAAAACGGCCGCGTGGCCGATGTCTTCGGGTTTGCCGAAGTGGCCCATCGGCGTCCGGCGAAGGGCGCGGTCGCGACGGTCGGGGTCACCGCCCATAGCTTTTCGGCTCATCTCGGTTTCGATAAACCCGGGCGCGATGGCGTTGACGCGGACGCCGTGGCCGGAAAACTCCGACGCCAGAATGCGTACCATCCCCTCCACCGCCGATTTGGAAGCCCCGTAGGCCGCCACCCGGTCGATGCCGTAGTAGGCGGCCATCGAGGTAATCATCAGAAGGCAGCCGCTGCGCCGTTCCACCATCCGGCGGGCGCAGGCCCGCGTCAGGGCAAATACCGCATGTAAGTTCGTGTGAACGATGCGGGCAAACTCCTCGTCGGTCACCTCCAGCGCGGGTTTTTTCAGATTGATGCCGGCATTGTTGACCAGGATGTCGACCGGCCCGACGGTGGTTTCGATCTGCTCTACCAGCCCTTCCAGCGACCCGAGGTCGGTCACGTCGTTGGTGACATAATGCGCCTGCCCGCCGAGCAACGCGACGGCCTCCTTCAGCGGCTCTTCGCGCCGGCCCGTGATGACCACCTGCGCCCCGGCTTCGACCATGCAGCGGGCGATGTCGAACCCGATGCCGGTGCCGCCCCCGGTGATCAGCGCGACCTTCCCGGACAATGAAAAAATGGACTTCTGACTCACGATATAGAGATAATAACAGTTTAAAATGGTTGGGCAGACGCCGTCGGCCGGGGTTCCGCCGAACGGTTCCGGGCCTGTTCGGCCAGTGACCGTTCGATGCCCAATTCGAGGCCGCGCAGTTCGGCCAGCCCGCGGAGCCGGCCGATGGCCGAATAACCGGGATAGGTCCGTTTGCCGGAATTCAGGTCGTCGAGCATCTGGTGGCCGTGGTCCGGGCGCATCGGAATGGACGTTTCCCCTACTCCGGCCCGCTCCCGGCGCTGCTGTTCCAGCACGATCTCCTTGACAACGGCAAACATGTCAACGTCTCCCGCCAGGTGGTCGGCTTCGTAAAAATTGCGCGGGTCGGCTTCGCGTTTGGTGGTGCGCAGATGCACAAAATGGATGCGGTCGCCGAAGCGCCGGATCATGCCGGGCAGGTCGTTGTCGGGCCGGATGCCGAGCGAGCCGGTGCAGAACGTGATGCCGTTGGCCCGCAGGTCGCAGGCCGCCATCAGCTGCGCCAGATCGGCTTCGGTGCTGACCACCCGCGGCAGACCGAGCAGCGGCCTCGGCGGGTCGTCGGGGTGAATGCAGAGGTTCACACCCGCTTCCGCGGCTACCGGAGCCACTTCCCCGATAAAATAATACAGATTCTCGCGCAGTTCCCGGTCGCCGATGGAGCCGTATTCGTCGAGCAGGCCCTGGAAGGTGGTCAGCGTGAAGCTTTCTTCGGAACCGGGCAGGCCGAGCAGCACGATGTTGCCCAGTTCCGTGACGGCTTCGGCACTCATGCGTTCGAACTTCTTCCGGGCGGCTTCGGAGGTTTCCGGCTCGTAGTGGGCTTCGGCGCCCGGCCGTTTCAGGATGCAGAGATCGAATACCGCAAAGTCCTCCCAGACGAACCGCAGCGCCCGCGAACCGTCGGGCATCTCGTAGCTGAGATTGGTCCGCGACCAGTCGAGCACCGGCATGAAGTTATAACAGACCGTCCGGATGCCGCAGGCGGCCAGGTTCCGCAGGGACTGCTTATAGTTTTCGATATACCGGGCGCGCGTCGGCCGGCCTTTCTTGATGTCTTCGTGGACCGGCAGGCTCTCCACCACCGCCCAGTGCAGGGACGAATAGGTGCCGTTGGCGGCCCCGACGAGCCGGATGCGTTCCTCGATGTCGGCGATTTCCCACACCGCACCGACCGGTATCTGGTGCAGGGCGGTGACGACGCCCGTACAGCCGGCCTGCCGGATGTCCATCAGGGAAACCGGGTCTTTCGGCCCGAACCACCGCATGGTTTGTAACATTCCCATCTTTTAAAAGAATATGCCCCACAGCACCACCAGCATCACGCCCAGAATGACCGAAGCAATGATGTTCTGACGACGCCGTGACCGGCTTTCAATTTTATAATCTTCGGTTAAATCGACGTTTCCGGCGTATTCGAACGTCAT
Organism: Larkinella soli; assembly: GCF_003703975.1. Lineage (GTDB taxonomy): Bacteria > Bacteroidota > Bacteroidia > Cytophagales > Spirosomataceae > Larkinella > Larkinella soli. The sequence goes on from NZ_QTJY01000010.1 coordinate 171,096, forward strand.
GCCGTCGAGTTTTTCCTGCGCCGGGCGCTCGGTAGCCAGGCTGATGACGATCAGCAGCAGGATCGAGATCACGAACAGGATGATCGCAAAGTGCATGAAGTTCATCTCGACCATGGTTTTAATAAACGGGTTGCTGAAGGGGCTGTTTTTATGGATCACCTCCAGCACGAACCGCAGCAGGCCCAGCACGAAACCGGTCCAAAGCACCACGGCGGCCCCTTTGGCGTTGGCGCGGGGCCAGAGCAGCCCCACCAGAAACACGCAGGCAATCGGCGGACTGATGTAGCCCTGCACGCTTTGCAGGTAGACGTACAGCTGATCCGACAGCACGTTGACCAGCGGCACCCACAGCAGACTCACCGCCACCAGCACCACCGTCGAGATCCGCCCGAAGTTCACGAGCCGCTTCTCCGACGCGTCGGGGTTGAATTTCTGGTAGACGTCGAGGGTCATCAGCGTGGAGGCACTGTTGAAAACGGCCGCCAGCGAGGCCATGAGGGCAGCCAGCAGCGAGGCCACCACCAGCCCCCGGAAGCCGGTCGGCAGGAGGTATTTCACCATAACCGGATACACGTCGTTCGGGCTGATTTTCTGCCCCGGCATCAGCAGCCCTTTCTGCTGGAGGCCGTAACAGATCAGGCCCGGCAGGATCAGGATGAAGACCGGCAGCACCTTCAGAAACCCGGCGAAAACGGTCCCGGATTTGGCATGGTCGATGTTTTTGGCCGCCAGCACCCGCTGCACGATGCTCTGGTCCGTACACCAGTACCAGATGCCGACGATGTAGGGCGCGATGATGACGCCCGTCCACGGAAAATCCGGGTCGGTCATGGGCTTGAACATCGACAGGTGGCCGTCGGGCACGGTCCGGACGAGTTCGTCCCAGCCGCCGAGCTTATCCAGCCCGATCCAGGTCAGGGCAATGGCCCCGATGAGCAGGATAAAGGTCTGAATCAGTTCCGTATAGATCACGGCGGCCATCCCGCCCGCGATGGTGTAGATACCGGTCGCGACGACGAGCAGGATGGATGAGGTGTAAAGATCCCAGCCCATCACCTGCTTGAGCAGAATCCCGACGGCGAACAGGTGGACGGAGATTTTAGTCAGGATGTAGGCGATGATCGAAACGGAGCTGAGATACCAGCGGCTGGCCGGGCTATACCGACGCTCCAGAAACTCCGGCATGGTGAACACCCCGGATTTGAGGTAAAACGGCACGAACACCCAGCCCAGAATGAGCAGGCAGACGCTCGCCGACCACTCGAAATTCCCGGCGGCCAGCCCCGAACTGTAGCCGGAGCCGGACAGCCCGATGAAATGTTCGGTGGAGATGTTGGAGGCAAACAGAGAGGCCCCGACGGCAAACCAGCCGACGTGCCGCCCGGCCAGAAAATACTCGGTACTGCTGCGCTCCTTCCGGGAAAAGTAAAACCCGATGGCAAAGACGATGACGAAATAGAGGCCGATGATGGCGTAATCGATCAAACCGAATTCAAGGTTCATAGATTGGTATACAGGTTACTTTTTCAGATGCAGATCGGCGAAGTTCAGGAACTGATCCCAGTCGAAGGCCGTCACTTCGTGCTTGCCGGTGCGGTAATGATAGCCGATGGTTTTCCGGATGGGCTGGTTCAGCGGGGGCATCCGGTCGGTGCCGAGGTCCTGAGCGCCCAGCAGGCGGTAAACCGGCCCGGCGGCTACGCAGGCCAGAAATTCACCCCTCGGGTCGCCCCATTTGTCGTCTTCGGCTCCGGTGATGTAGACCGGCCGGGGGGCGATCAGGGCGATCAGTTCGTGGGCGTCGACGGGCAGCTTTTCCTCCTGATCGACGTACTGCCGGAAATTTCCGGCGAACCAGTACGGAAACGAACCGGCCAGATTACGAACCCGCTCGCCGTAATCGCGCCGGTAAAGCGAAGCGCCCCCCTCCCCCGACAAGACCGACAGCACCATCGCAAACCGCGTGTCCTGCGCCCCGGCCCACAAAACCGCCTTGCCGAGCCGCGAAAAACCCAGCACCGCCACCCGCCGGGCGTCGACGGCCTTGTCGGTCTGGAGATAATCCAGCGCCCGGCTGAGGCCGTACGACCAGGCCCCGATGGCGCCCCAGTCGTCGGGGGCGAGCTCGGTCTGGCCCGGTTTGTAAAACAGCGGCCGGATGCCGTGGACGACGGCACCCTTGAAATCAGGTTCGATGTCCTGATAGCAGACCGTTGCGAAGCCGTAGCCCCGCGCCAGCACTTTCTCCACGTCGAAACCCTTGTCCCGCCCGCGCGATTCCTCGGGGGCCTGCATCCGTTCGTGGGTTTTCCCGGACCAGACCGTGGCCCGTTTGACGGCGGGGTCGGTCGTGACGGTATGGTTGCCGAAGAAATTCGTCGAGAAAATGACCGGCACCGGTTTGGTGGCGTCGGCGGGCAGGTAGATCAGGATGTCCTCTTTGGGGCCGTCTTCCCTTTTCGGGGAAAAATAAATGGTTACCTGCCGCCGGACGGCTTTTCCGCCCAGAGCCTGCTTATCTTCCTCAAAAACCTTGTAATTGATGGATTTAGGCGGTTCGGGACTGCGACCGTAGATGTTCTCGGCAAACAGTTCCATCAGTTCCGGTCGCCGTCGCCGGGTCCAGTCCTTCGCGGTCCGGACGGGTTTGCCGTCGCGGAACACCAGCGGGTCGGGGAGCGTAAAGGTGCCGGCTTTGGCTTCGTCGTAGTTGGCCGCCGGGGCCTGGGCCTGAGCCGCTGCGCCGATCAGGAGCGCAGCCACCAGACCCAGACCGCCCTGCGGCCGCATTCGAAGATGAATCATTCGGTACGGCGTTTGGCTCAGACAAAGAAAGGCACGTCTTTCGGCGCATACTTCTTCATGCCCTCCTCATTGATCTCCACCCCGATGCCCGGCTTTTCCGACAGCGGGATAAAGCCGTCCTTGACCATCGGCCCGTCGAAGGTGACGATCTCCTTGAACATCGGATCTTCGTGAAAATAGATCTGCCATTCCAGAATCAAGAAGTTGGGTACTGACGCGCAAACGTGGCTCGACGCCATCGCACCCAGATATGACGCCACCATGTGCGGAGCAAACGGTACGTAATACAGGTTGGCAAGGTTGGCGATCCGCTGGGCTTCTCCCAGCCCCCCTGCTTTCTGGAGGTCGGGCATGATGATGTCGACGGCCCCGATTTCGAGAAGGCGCCGGAAGCCGTGGCCGAGGTAGTGGTTCTCGCCGGCGCAGATCGGCGTGTTGGACGCTTCCCGGATCTGGCGGTAGGCTTCGGCGTTTTCGGCCGGAATGGGTTCTTCCAGGAACAGCAGGTTGAGCGGTTCCATCATCTTAGCCACGCGCCGTCCTGTGGTGACGTCATACCGCCCGTGCATATCGACACAGATATCGATTTTCGGCCCGACGGCTTTCCGGACGGCGGCAATCTGGTTGTACATCCGTTCCAGCTCACCGGGGCTGGCCGTCCAGTTGTAGAGGTCGTATTTGTTCGGGTCGTCGCGCTCGTCGATGTCATATTTGACGGCATTGAAACCCATCTTGACGGCGTCGGTGGCGCTTTTGGCGAAATTATCCGGGCTTTTGTCATTGTCCCGATACGTGCCGGTATCGCAGTAAACCCGGATTCGGTCCCGGAATTTACCGCCGAGCAGCTGATACACCGGCAGGCCGAGCGCCTTCCCGACCAGATCCCAGAGGGCGGTTTCGACCGCCGACAGCACCGAGACGTACATCCCGGCCTGGGCGCCCTCGAAGAAGCCCGACCGGCGGACGTCCTCGAACAGACGGTGGACGTTCAGCGGGCTTTTGCCCTTGATGCGCTGGCCCATCATCTTGACGAGGTGGTAAGTGCCGGGCGTGGCGTCCACGGCCTCTCCGCAGCCCCAGATGCCCTGATTGGTATGAAGCTTCACGAACAGACTGTGCCCGTTGCGGATATAACCGCACCTGATGTCGGTGATTTTCAGGTCCGACGGTTTGGACGACATCGGCGTCCGTTCGACGGCCGTTTCCAGCCCCTGCCCGAACGACGACAGGGCCGAGCCGGCAAAGACGCCGGCCAGGGCGCTCTTGGTCAGGAAAGAGCGCCGGGATGAGTTGAAGGTCATGAGAATGAATGGTTTAGGGGCGACGATTTACCAGGTACGGGTTTTCAGGTATTCCTGAATCTGCTCTTTCGGGACGGGGAGTCTATCGATGTAGGCGTTGAGCCACGTCGAAAAATCCTTCTCGATCTCGTCCGACCAGCGGGAGTCGATCTGGCCGGGGGTGTATTTCTGCTCCCGCAGGCGCTGGTGGCCGAACATATCGCGCAGCCGCACGATCTCCGAGGTTTTCACGACTTTCTCGGCCAGATGGGGCGGGATGAAGATGACGCCCCCGTCGCGGCCCAGCACCACGTCGCCCGGCATGACCATGACCCGGCCGATGCGGGTCGGGCGGTTGATGCCCACCAGCGTGGTGTTCAGTTCGCCGTCGGGGTTGTTGAGGTGGTGTGAGGGGTGGTAGCTGCGGAAGAAGGACGTGAAGCCGCCGATCTCCTTTAGGCCGTTGATGTCGCGGACGGCCCCCTCGTAGACGATGCCGTTGCCGGATTTGGCGAAGATCGAGTTGCCGAGGTTGTCGCCGATGGTAGGGCCGTCTTCGTGCATATCAAACTGGTCGACCACGTAGACGTCGCCCTTGGTCAGCATGTCGATGGGCCAGGAGTTCTGTGATTTGACGCGGCCGTCCTTTTCGTGGCCTTTCTTATCGGTGACCCGGTGAATGTCGGGCCGTCCCGGCATGAAGGTGGCCGTGAGCGCCCGCCCGACCAGCACGCTGTCGGGATTGATGACCTGCCAGCCGCCGGCATACTGGTATTTGTAGTTTTCGCCCTTCAGCACCGCCCAGGCTTCCTCGTGGGTGACGAGTTTCATGCGCTTCAGGATGGCGTCCGGAACTTTGGGTCGCCCGTCGGGGAAGCGTTCGCCTTTCCATTCGGGCGTCAGGAAGATGAGTTCCTCGCGCGAAATCTGCTGCGCGAGCGATGGGGCCGCCTGCCCCAGCAGGAGCAGCGCCATTACGGTCAGGAATACCAGTTTCATAAAGGTTCAGGAATTGAATTCTGTCCTAAATGTCCTGATTATTTCCAAAAATGCAACCGATTGCATAAACTATTTTTGGGAAAGATTCACCGATTTTGCTACCGTTAACTAACTGATCGACGCTCTCTTCACAATTTTCTTAACATTCGCTTAACATTGAGATAATATTTAAGTAATATTAAACTCTGTCGTCCCGGCCGTCTGCCAATTGAATCGGGACGGTTAGGGAAACAAACCAACCATTTATGTATCCTTTACTCCAACCGGGAAGTTATGAAACGCATTGTATATTCACTGGTTCTGGCGGGCATCGTCGCTATGGGGGCCTTCGCGAATCCCGTCACTACTGATAAAAAAGAACCTGCGGCTTCCGGAAACTGGCAGCAGCAGATTGCCCTGCACCTGGTTCGGCCGGACGTGCTGAAGAAGAACAACCCGGGCAGTGTGGTGGTCATCAGCTTTCAGATCAATGAAGATAACCGGCTGGCCCGTCTCAGGGTGTTCAGCGAGGACGAACGGCTCAATAACGACCTGATTCGTCAGTTAACCGGCAAGCGGGTGAATGCCCCGGCCTCGGAGCTGGAAAAAACGCATCTGATGCGGCTTCATTTTTCCACCCGGTAATCTCTCCGCGTTCCTTCCTCTTTTTATACCTTCGGGATGGCCCAATTGCCGTGATAGTGTGCTTTCACCAGTTCATTGGCTTTTGGGTCATCCACGACTACGTTCTTCTCCGCGTCCCAGACCAGTTTCCGGCCCAGCCGATAGGCCATATTGCCCAGTTGGGCATGAACGGCTACGTCACGCCCGGCTTCGGCCGGACAGTTGGGCTGGTTCCGGCTGCGGACGCACTCCACGAAGTTGAGCGTGTGGTTGTCGAGGTCGCGGCCGTTGCCGCTGCGGGCAGGCTGGGCGGGCATCAGGTAGTTCCCGGCCTCCACCTCAGGCAGCACCTCCCACCGGCCCCGGTCGATCACGACGCTGCCCAGATTTCCGACAAAAGCCACCCCGTGTTCCCGGTCGTAAGGGCCGCGGGCCGTGCCGAGCGACTGCTCCCACAGCAGGGAGAAATTGCCGTAATCATACACCACCTGCATCGTGTCGGGCGTGTCGCCGTCGTGGTCGGGGAAGCCGTATTTCCCGCCGACGGCCATGACGGATTTCGGGGCCGTGACGTTCATACCGGCCAGCACCATGTCGATCATGTGGGCGCCCCAGTCGGTCATGAGGCCGCCGGCATAATCCCAGAAATACCGGAAGCTGCCGTGAAACCGGTTCCGGTTGAAAGGCCGTTTGGGCGCCGGGCCGAGCCACATGTCGTAGTCGACTCCGGCCGGAACGGCTTCGTCGGCCACTTTGGGGAAGGTTTTGCCGTAGGGCATGAACGCCCAGGCCCGGGCGGAGCGGACGTGGCCCAGCTTGCCGGCCCGCACGAAATCGAGGGCGGCTTTCCAGTGGGCACCGCTGCGCTGCCACTGCCCCACCTGCACGATGCGGTTGTGCTTCCGGGCGGCCGCCACCATCAGATTGCACTCCTCGATGGAGTTGGCCAGCGGTTTTTCCACATAGACGTCTTTTCCGGCCTGACAGGCCATCACCGTCGGCAGGCAGTGCCAGTGGTCGGGGGTGCCGACGATGACGGCGTCGATCTCCTTGTTTTCGAGCAGCTTACGGAAATCGCTGTAGAGAACGGCTTTCCGGCCGGGCGGGGTTTTGCCCGGCATTTTCTCCAGTTCGCCGGCCCGGCGGTTCAGGACGTTGGCGTCGACGTCGCACAGGGCGACGCAGGTGACGCCGGGGTGCTTGAGCATGGAAGTGAGGTCGGCCCAGCCCATGCTGTTGCAGCCGATCAGAGCCACGCGGACCTGATCGGAAGGCGCCTGGAAGGCGGGCGACGCCTGGAGTTCGTCGGGGAGGGCGGCCGTCAGGCCGATGCCGGATGCGAGTTGGGTAGATTGCCGCAGGAACGTACGACGCGAGCTTTTCATCGGGTTCAGGAATAGAAAATGACCAAATGGGAATACTCAAATCTAAAAAGAATATTTCCGCAAACTGTCCTGTGTAATCGGGCCGTTTAAACCGTCTCCCGACCGATTAAACCGGTTTTGCGAAATCTTACCCCCTGAGAAATAAAACCCTTCGAGAAATTGTTACTGTTCTATGGAGCAAACCGCTAATTTTGCAGAACTTTATTAATCGTTCGAATCAATTAATACGGAATGATAAATCTTATCACGAAAGGAATTACGAAACTCTTCGGTACCAAATCGGATCGGGATATCCGCGAACTGCTCCCGTACGTCGAGAAGGTCAACGCCGAGTTTTCGAAACTCCAGTCTCTTTCCAACGACGAACTCCGGCAGGTGACCGCCGAGCTGAAACAGACCATCGCTCAGCGGTTGCAGGGAATCGATTCGCAGCTGGCCGACCTCCAGCAGCAGGTGACCAGCCAGCCGGATATGGACGTCGACGCCAAGCAGCGCATCTTCACCCAGATCGATAAGCTGGAAGCCGACCGTAACAAGGAACTCGAAGTGGTGCTGCTGGACATTCTGCCGCGCGCTTTCGCCACGGTAAAGGAAACCGCCAGGCGTTTCGCCGAGAACGAACGGCTGGAAGTGACGGCCACCGACATCGACCGCGAACTGGCCGCCCGGAAAGGCCATATCACCATCGAAGGCGACAAAGCCTACTGGGCCAACAGCTGGGAAGCCGCCGGCGCCCTCATCAAGTGGGATATGGTCCACTACGACGTACAGATCATCGGCGGTACGGTATTGCACCAGGGCAAGATTTCCGAAATGGCAACGGGTGAAGGGAAAACCCTCGTCGCCACCTTCCCGGCCTATCTGAATGCCCTGGCCGGCCGCGGTGTCCATATCGTAACGGTGAACGACTACCTCGCCAAACGCGACTCCGAGTGGATGGGGCCGCTGTTCGAATTTCACGGCCTGCGCATCGACTGCATCGATAAGCACCAGCCCAACTCCTTCGCCCGCAAGCAGGCTTATCTGGCCGACATTACCTACGGAACCAACAACGAATTCGGCTTCGACTACCTCCGCGACAACATGGCCCGGGGAACCGATGAGCTGGTGCAGCGCAAACACCACTACGCCATGGTCGATGAGGTCGACTCCGTGCTGGTCGACGACGCCCGGACGCCTCTCATCATCTCCGGCCCCGTGCCGCGTGGTGACGAGCAGGAATTCAGCGAATTGAAACCCCGGGTGGCCCGGGTGGCCGAAGTCCAGCGCAAGCTCGTGATGGACCTTCTCAACGAAGCCAAAAAGAAAATTGCCGCCGGCGACGAAAAAGAAGGCGGTCTGGCCCTGTTCCGGGCGCACCGCGGTCTGCCGAAATACAAGCCGCTGATCAAGTACCTCAGCGAAACCGGCATTAAGCAGGTTCTTCAGAAAACGGAAGCCATCTATCTGGCCGAAAACCAGAAGCTGATGCCCGAAGCCGACAAGCCGCTGTATTTCACCATCGACGAACGGCACAACAGCATCGAGCTGACCGAAAAAGGCATCGACTTCATCACCGGATCGGGCGAAGACCCCAACTTCTTCATCCTGCCCGACCTCTCCATCGACCTGAACGCGATCGAGAAAGACCGCGAGCTGGAGGAAAAGGAAAAAATCCTGCACAAGGAAGCCCTCATCCGGGATTATTCGGTCAAGACGCAGCGCATCAACACCGTCAACCAGTTGCTGAAGGCTTACTGTCTGTTCGAACGCGACGTCGACTACGTCATCATGGACGGCAAGGTCAAGATCGTCGACGAGCAGACCGGCCGGATCATGGAAGGGCGCCGGTGGTCGGACGGTCTGCACCAGGCCGTCGAAGCCAAGGAAGGCGTGAAGGTCGAGGACGCCACGCAGACCTACGCGACGGTTACGCTTCAGAACTACTTCCGGATGTACCACAAGCTGGCCGGTATGACCGGTACGGCCGAAACGGAAGCCTCCGAATTCTGGCAGATCTACAAACTGGACGTGGTCGTGATCCCGACCAACCGGAACATCGTCCGGAAAGACCAGGAAGATAAGGTGTACCGCTCGGTACGCGAAAAATACAACGCCGTCGTCGATGAGATCGTAAGTCTGGTCGAGCAGGGCCGCCCGGTGCTGGTCGGTACGACCTCGGTCGAAAACTCCGAGCTGCTGAGCCGGATGCTGGGCCTGCGGAAGATTCCGCACCAGGTTCTGAACGCCAAATTTCACCAGAAGGAAGCCGAGATCGTGGCCGAAGCCGGGAAGCCGGGAACGGTGACGATCGCCACGAACATGGCCGGCCGGGGTACCGACATCAAGCTGACGCCCAACTCCCGGAATGCGGGCGGTCTGGCCATCATCGGTACCGAACGCCACGAATCCCGCCGGGTCGACCGGCAGCTCCGCGGTCGTTCGGGCCGTCAGGGAGACCCCGGTACGTCGCAGTTCTTCGTGTCGCTGGAAGACAGCCTGATGCGCCTGTTCGGGTCCGACCGGATCGCCAGGATCATGGACCGCATGGGTCTGGAAGAAGGCGAAGTGATTCAGCACTCGATGATCACAAAGTCCATCGAACGGGCGCAGAAGAAAGTCGAGGAGAACAACTTCGGCATCCGGAAACGCCTGCTCGAATACGACGACGTGATGAATTACCAGCGCGAGGCCATCTACAAACGGCGCCGGAACGCGCTCTTCGGCGACCGCCTGGCCCTCGACATCGCCAACACGATGTATGACGTCTGCGAAGACCTCGTCAACAACACGGAAGGCAATTACGATGAACTGGCCCTTCAGGTGCTGACGGCGCTCGGCTTCGAGCTGCAAATGCGCCCTGAGGAGTTCAACCGCCTGAAGTCGAAGGAACTGGCCCAGAAGCTGTACGAAGAAGCCGACCGGCATTACCACGAAAAGAACAACGCCATCCGCGAGAAATCGCTGCCGGTGCTGCAGGGCGTCATGGCCGAGCGCGGTGCGGTCATTCAGGACATCGTGGTGCCGTTCAGCGACGGCCTTCGCGAACTGATGGTCGTGACCAACCTCCGGAAAGCCGTCGAAACGGAAGGCCGCGAGATGATCACGGAAATGGAAAAGGCGGTTTCGCTGTCGATCATCGACCAGGAATGGAAAGAACACCTGCGCGAGATGGACGACCTGAAGCAGTCGGTACAGAACGCCGTGTTCGAGCAGAAAGACCCGCTGCTGGTCTACAAGTTCGAGTCGGTCGAGCTGTTCAAGCGTTTCCTGAGCAAGGTCAACTTCGATACGATCAGCTTCCTGACAAAAGCCGACATTCCGGGCCAGGAGGTCGAAGAAATGGAGCAGGAAGTGCAGCAGGCGCCCGTCCGCCGGCCCGAACCGCAGCCCGAACTGCATACCAATAAGGAAGACCATGACGAGCCGGTAGCCGGCGGGCCGCAGGAATACGCCCGCAAGATGGCCACCGCCGAAAAGCAGGCGCCCGTCCGGACGATCAAGGTCGCCAACCGCAACGAGCGCGTCAACGTCCAGTATTCGGACGGCACCGTCAAGCGCGACGTGAAATACAAAACCGTCGAGCACGACGTGCAGAGCGGCCGTGCGGTGCTGATCGACTGATCAGGCACTTAAGACAAAAAAACGGGGCTCCCAAATCTGGGAGCCCCGTTTTTTTGTCTTACAGAAGAAAATTGTTCTTACTTTTAGCCCTGACTTGTACTTACAAACGTTCGTTAAAAATACTTCCCACCGTAACGAAACCGACCACCCGTCGGTTTCCGGAGCCACCATGGATGGAAAGCGTCCCCGGGTCGTTCATATCAGCACGGCTCACCCGCCCTACGACCCCCGAATCGTCTACAAACAATGCCCTTCCCTGACGGAACGCTACGAAGTGTACTGCGCGCTTCCGGGTGCGGACCCGAAGGCTGCGCCGGGGATCCGGTTTATTCCGCTCCCCTACTATCGAAAGGTGATTCTGCGGTTTCTGATCACCTGCCCGCTGATCGTCTGGAGAACGATTCGTCTGCGCCCGAAGATCATTCACGTCTATGTGCCCGAGTTTCTGCCCTTTGCCTATCTCTACCAGGCCCTCGGAACCGTAGTGGTGTATGAAGTGCAGGAGAACCTGTACAAGAAGATGCACCTGAAGAAAGAGAATCGGGGATGGCTTTACCGGTGGCTTTTCCGCTGGTTCGACCAACGAGCCCGGCAGCACTTTAATCTGGTATTTACGGAACACGGTTATCTCAGTACGTATACCAACCTGAAAAGGCTCCACGCCGTGATCTATAATTTTCCGGCCCTTCCCTTTCTGGAGCCGTACCGGCGGCCCTACCGCCGGCCGTCCGAGCCGGTGGAATTTTTCTATATCGGCTGGCTGAGTTTCGAACGGGCCATCGACACGCTGCTGGAGGGGCTGGCCATTCTCAAATCCTATCATGCTGATTTTCGGGTCCATCTGTTCGGCCGGCCGCTGTTCGCAGCGGCCGAACTGGAAACGCTGCCGGCCTACCGGGCTGTTCGGGGCCACCTGGAGTTTTACGGGTATACGGACCAGCACCGGGCGATGTCCGTGGCGGCCCGGGCGGTGGCCGGTCTGGCCCTGCTGAAGCCGGTAGGCGATTACCCGGAATCCTATACCACGAAAATGTTCGAATACATGGCCCTCGGGCTGCCCGTTATCACCTCCGACTTCCCGCTGTACCGGGAGGTCGTGGAGACGCACCGCTGCGGCATCTGCCTCGACCCGTACGACCCGGTGGCGCTGGCGGACAGTCTTCGCCGGCTGATCGAGAACCCGCAGGAAGCCGAAGCGATGGGCAGACGGGGGCGCCAGGCCGCCGAAACCTGCTACAACTGGTCGACGGAAAAGGCCAAGCTGCTGAGTTTCTATAAATTAATTGAAAAAAAATAAGATATTTTGTCATTGTTCTAATTTTCAATACTACACCTTCCCGGAAATACTTAATTTTCCGTGTGGAATGGCCGAGTCCCATTCCCTTCTATTTCACAGTATGATGTATATTCATGCAGTTAGCCATTATCTTCCCACCGAAGTAGTTGGCAACGAACATTTTACGCAACTCAACGGATTGTCGAGCGAGTGGATTATCGAACGCACCGGAATTCAGGAACGCCGGAAGGCGGCTTCCGACGAAAATACGAACACGATGGCCCTGGAGGCCGTCCGGCGTCTGTTCGACCATTCGACGATCCAACCCTCAGAAATTGACCTGATAGTCGGCGCGACTTATACTCCCTACGATACCATCGTTACCCTGGCCCACGTGGTCCAGCACAATCTGGGGGTTCCTGATATCCCGGTGGTTTCCATTTCGACGGCCTGCTCGTCGCTCCTGAACGCCATCGAAGTGGTGGAGGGGTATTTTGCGATGAACAAGGCATCCATGGCCGTCGTGATCGTTTCGGAGCACAACACCGCCTATAACAACGAGCACGACACGGTTTCCGGCCACCTCTGGGGTGACGGGTCGGCGGCCATGCTGATTTCGAAGGAACGGCTGAGCGACGACGACATGACCATCCACACGCTCATCACGGGCGGGGCCGCCACCAGCGGGAAGGCCACCACCGGCGTCATGCTGAAGCCGCTCGAAAAGGGAGTGAGCATGCCGCACGGCCGGGACGTGTTCATCAACGCCTGCCAGTATATGCCCCGGGTCAGCCTTCAGGTCCTGGAAAAGCATAACCTGACGATCGACGACGTCGATTATCTGATTCCGCACCAGGCCAACCTTCGGATCAGCCTCAACGTCATCAATACGCTCAAACTGCCCGAGTCCAAACTCCTTTCGAATATTCAGAAGCTGGGAAATACCGGCTGTGCCGGCTGTGCGATCGCCCTGTCGGAAAACCGGAGTATCTTCAAAAAAGGCCAGAAGATCGTCATCACGGTATTCGGCGGGGGCTACTCGTTCGGAGCGATGCTGATCGAGGTGTAGGAGTTGGGGGTTAAGGCACTTAAGTGTTAGGGGTTGGATCACCCCGGCGTTTTTTGTCATCCCGACGCAGGAGGGATCTTGTGCTTCGGCGTTCGGTCAGATGGATTATTGGGCCACAAGATCCCTCGTTCCTCGGGATGACAAAAATCGGCTGCCCCTTCAGTTCGTTGTCGTGGCGGCCGGGGCGCCGGGGTTTTTCCAGGAGTTGTTCTTCGGATTGATGTCCGGCAGCTTTTCGTCGGGGTCGATGGTGACCGTCCGGATGGGGGCGGTCGTGGACTGGCGGAACGACCAGGTGCCGCCCCGCTGCCAGACTTCCACCGGCAGGTTGACGCGGGTTTTCTTACCGCCCACTTCTTCCACTTCCACCGTGACGGGCATGGCCCATTTCTCCAGATTTTCGATGGTGATCACGGAGCCCTTCTGCGGGTCCTGGTCCACGTAGCGAACGTCTTTCACCGACTGGTCCAGCTTCCAGGTCTCATAGAAATAGCCGCGCCAGAACCAGCCCAGGTCTTCACCGGCCGCATCCTCCATCGTCCGGAAGAAATCGTACGGCGTGGGGTGTTTGAACGCCCAGCGGTGCACGTAGGTCCTGAAGGCATAATCGAACCGTTTCGGCCCCAGCACCACCTCCCGCAGCAGCTTCAGGCCCATGCCGGGCTTGTAATATCCCATGATGCCGAGGTGTTTCGACTGGAGCACGTCGGGTGTGGTCATGATCGGTTCCTCGATGTTGAACAGGGCCGGGGCGATGTCGTGCATCGTCGCCTTCTCGCGGTTGTATTCGCCGTTGTTGAAATTCTGTGTCGAAAGGATGTTGATGAAGGTGTTGAAGCCCTCGTCCATCCAGGCATACTTGCGCTCGTTGTTGCCGACGATCATCGGGAACCAGTTGTGTCCGAACTCGTGATCGGTGACGCCCCAGAGGGCCTCCTTCTTGTCACGGTGTTCACAGAAGATGATGCCGGGGTACTCCATCCCGCCGACGATGCCGGCCACGTTCGTAGCGACCGGATAGCTGTATTCAAACAGATACTTCGAATAGAACTCGATACACCCCTTGACGTATTCGGTCGAGCGGTTCCAGGAGTCGCCGGTGGCGCTTTCCACCGGATACGCCGACATCGCCAGCGCTTTTTTTCCACTGGGCAGATTGATGCGGGCCGCGTCCCAGACAAAGGCTTTGGAGGTGGCCCACGCCACATCACGGGCGCTCTGGCAGCGGAAACGCCACGTCAGCCGGCCGGACTGTTTCGGGCGGCTCTCCGGGCTGGTCACCTCGTCTTTGCCGCGAAGCAGTACCGTCTTGTCGCTGTTGCGGGCCTGCGCCAGCCGCTTCTGCTGCTCGGCGGTCAGCACATCCTGCGGGTTCAGCAGTTCACCCGAGCCGACCACGATGTGATTCCAGGGCACATTGATCGCATATTCGAAATCGCCGTAGTCGAGGTAAAACTCGCCGGCGCCGAGGTAAGGCAGGACATTCCAGCCCTCGATGTCGTCGTACACGCACATACGGGGGTACCACTGGGCGATTTCGTAGATGATCCCGTTGCGGGTGGGCTGCATGCCCATGCGGTCGGAACCGTATGCCGGTATTTTAAACGAGTAGGTAATCTTCAGTTTAACCACGTCCCCGCCCGGTTTGAGCGGTTCGGAGAGCCGTACCTGCATCCGGGTGTCGGTGATGACGTAGTCGGCAGCAGCCTTGTTTTTACCTTCTTCCACCGTAACCGACTGGATGACGTATCCGCCGTCGAAGCCCTGGTTCCCGAAGCGGCCGCCCCGCACCGGCGTGGTTTTGGTAGCCCGGGACGTATCGGCGAAGGCATTCTGATCGAGCTGAAGCCACAGGAAAGGCAGGGCCTCGGGGCTGTTGTTCTTATAGGTAATCTCGACCTCTCCGCTCAGTACGTTCGTTTCATCGTCCAGACTGACGCTGATCCGATAGTCGGCACGGTTCTGCCAGTAGCGGGGGCCGGGTGCTCCGCTGCCCGACCGGTAGTCGTTTCCGGGCTGCATGTTGAACAGCGGGTGAAATAATTCGTGCGGGTCGTATTTGGAGGTGCCTCCGGACTGGGCCCAGGCGCCGAAGCCCGAACACAGTACGCCTACCCACAATAGGAGTTTGTTCATGAAGGTAATGTTGAAAACAGGTAGTTGAAAGGCGTACAAATTACAACTTTTCAGGGAATTATATTGAACTCCTTATCCTGTGCGCTTCCCTAAAAAATGTTAAAACAGCCGTGATGCCAGGGCGCCCTTGGCCAGCAGGTCCTGACGGATGAGCAGGTAGCTTCCGGGCTCCGGGGTTTTGACGCGAACGAAGCCGTCGGACTCGGCCCGGGTCAGGAAAGCCGAGAAACCCGAGTCCCTGGCAAAATACTTCTGCATGTCCCTGGTCATCAGGATGAAGTTGACCTCATGTTCCCGCAGGAACGTGGTGAAGTCGCTGTTGGGCGGATACAGTTCGACCCGGACCCAGCGCGGAGACTGCTCCTGTCCGTACAGGAAGACCCGGTACCACTCGCGCTCCAGCGACGAGACGGTCCCTCTCAGGGACAGGGAACGGATAAACCGGATGTTGTCGGCCACGGGCGTCGGAGCCGGCACCTGCCGCCGGACGGACTGGTAGATCACCCAAACCGCCATCAAAGCCGTCAGGCCAGCCACCCGGACCGGAGTCCGGATGGGCCGGATCTGAATGTTCTTCAGAAAAAAAGCCGCCACGGTCAGCAGGCCGACCGCATGAAAGTAGAGGTAGTGAATACGGGGATACACCAGTATCACCGATACCAGGGAGGGAAAAAGCAGCAGGAACAGCGCCAGTTCCCGGCTGGTCAGCTTCCGGGCGCCGGCCGACCACTGCCGGAAGGTGGCCGGCCAGTTGATCAGCAACCCGGCGACGACCGCAAAGAGAGCCGCCAGAATCCATTTCCGGTAGGGCGAAGTCAGGTACGTCAGCGGAGTGTCGAACAGGACGCCGGTCATGACCCGGACTTCCTCCCGCAGCGTGTGAACGAAGTTGGTCCAGAAATGCCGGATCACCAGACCCGGTTCGGCCCGGAAGGCGTCGCTCATCGACTGCACGTCGCTGCCGAACACGTCGGCAATCAGCCGGAACTGGTCCACGATCGGAATATTGACGGGATGGTTGTGCCAGGTGTTATAATTGATGCTGAAGTGCTGCACGAAGGCGTCGAAGCTCCGGTTCCCTTCCGACAGCGGATTGCCGAACACCACCAGCATGACCACGATCAGCGCGGCCACCCCGGCCAGCCCGACCAGACCCATCCGGGTAGCTTCTCCTCTCCGGCGGAAGTACGGCACGAAAAACAGGCCCAGGGCAATCCCGCAGGCAATCAGCATCGTGACGTAGAACTCCGGCCGGACATAGGCGCAGACCAGCGCCGTCAGAGCCGTGATCAGCATCACCGCCTGGGCAGACCATCGTCGGGACTGGACGACACAGAGGCCCGCCAGGATCAGACAGAGCGTGAAAGCCGAAATCCGGGGATCGAGCAGCACATTGAGGCTCGAAAATTGAAAACAGAGGGCGCAGAACAGACTGACCAGAAAGCCCGACCGGCGCAGGTACAGATACAGGAACAGCAAAACCCCGCTCAGAAGGATCAGCAGCTGCCAGTTCAGGTAAAACTGATCGAGCGTATCGCCGGTGAAAACTCCCAGAAACCGGTACCAGGCTGCATATAGAGAGCCCCACTGGGCCAGTTTCGGATCGGGCGGAAAGGTGTAGGTCAGACCGGAATAGAGATAGGTCATCTCATCGCCGAACAGGACATCGTACCGTTGCTTCAGGTTGAAGGTCAGGGCAATGCCGGACACCGTCATGAACAAAATACCGGCCAGTTTCCAGGTCAGTCCGTTTCTCATGCTTTCGTGGCTAAGGCTTCGTACAGGATTTCGGCCGGGTGCTTCGCTTTCCGCTGGGTGCCGTCCTTGATCTGGTGGCGGCAGCTGGTACCGGCCGCGGCAATGATGACGTCTTCCGGTTGCCGGCGGACCGTCGGGAACAGCACCAGCTCCCCGATTTTCATGGAAACTTCATAATGCTCGGCTTCGTAGCCGAAGGAGCCGGCCATGCCGCAGCAGCCCGACGGAATCAGGTGAACGGTAAAGTTTTCGGGCAGCGACAGCATCTTCTTCGACGGCACGAGCGACGACACGGCTTTCTGCTGGCAGTGACCGTGCAGCTTGATGAGCCGTTTTTCGGTCGTGAAGGCTTCTTTCCGGATGGCTCCCCGGTCGATTTCGCGGGCCATGAACTCCTCGAACGTCAGCGCACTTTCGGCGATTCGCCGGGCGTCGTTCAGCAGGGATTCGTCCACCAGGTCCGGGTATTCGTCACGGAAGGTCAGCAGGGCCGACGGCTCGATCCCAACCAGGGGCGTTTCCGTCGTAATCAGGTCTTTCAGCATCCGGACGTTTTTCTCGGCGATCCGCTTCGCCTGCCGCAGCAGTCCTTTCGACAGGGCCGCCCGGCCGCTTTCCTCATGCTCCGGCAGAATCACTTCATACCCAAGCTTTTCCAGCAGCAGAATGGCCTTCTGCCCGACCTCGACATCGTTATAATTCGTAAACTCATCGCAGAACAGATACACTTTCCGCAGGCCCGCATCAGCGGCCGGCTTCCGGTTTCCGGCCCACTTCCGGAGCGTCGTCCGATGAAGCAGCGGCATCGTGCGGTCGGGGTGAAAACCGATCACCCGGTTGGCGATCCGGCGCAGGGATTCGGTTCCCAGAACGGCGTTGTAGACCCAGGGAACCAGCGAAGCCAGACCCGACAGGTCGGCGAAATTGGCGATGAGCCGGCTGCGCAGCGGAACGCCGTTGGCATCGTGATAGTGCTGGAGAAATTCCATCTTCAGCTTGGCCACGTCGACGTTCGACGGGCATTCGGACTTGCAGCCCTTGCAGGCCAGGCAGAGGTCGTAAACGTCCTTGATTTCTTCGTGGTCGAAGCGGTTTTCCTTTGGCGAATGCGTCAGCATCTCGCGCAGGATGTTGGCCCGGCCGCGGGTGGTTTCCTTTTCGTTGCGGGTCGCCATGTAACTGGGGCACATGGTGCCGCCCGACAGATGGGTTTTGCGGCAGTCGCCGGAGCCGTTGCACTGCTCGGCGTGTTGCAGAATGGTCTGATCGTGAAAGCGGAAGACGGTGTCGAATCCGGGCGTTTTCTGACCGGCCTCGTACCGCAGGAACGTATCCATCGGGGGTGTCTCGACGATCTTGCCGGGGTTAAAGATGCCGTACGGGTCCCAGGTCTGTTTGATCTGCCGCATCAGCTCGTAATTCTTCGGCCCGACCATCAGCGGGATGAATTCACCCCGAAGGCGACCGTCGCCGTGTTCGCCGGACAGCGAGCCGTCGTATTTCTTCACCAGCCGGGCGATTTCCTCCGCGATCAGGCGGTATTGCCGGTGGCCTTCTTCCGTCTTCAGGTTGATGATGGGCCGCAGGTGCAGCTCGCCCGAACCCGCGTGGGCGTAATGCACCGACGACATCCCGTGTTTCGCCAGAATCTGGTTGAAGTCCCGGATGTAGTCCGGCAGGTCGCGGACGTCGACGGCGGTATCCTCGATCACCGCGACGGCTTTTTCATCCCCGGGCATATTCCCCAGCAGCCCCAGACCCGCTTTCCGCAGCGCCCAGACCATTTTGGTTTCTTCGCCGAACAGGACCGGAAAATGGTATCCCAGCCCGGCCTCCCGCATTTCGGCTTCCAGAGCGGCCGCCGACCGAAGCACGTCCTCCCGGTTGTCGCTGCCCAGTTCCACCACCAGGATCGCTCCCGGATCGCCCTGAACGAAGAAGCGGTTTTTCCGGTACAGGAGGTTGTCTTTGGTACAATCCAGAATGTAATGGTCGATCAGTTCCACCGCCCGGGGCCGGTATTTCAGCGCAATCAGGTTGGCATGAAGCGACTCCTCGATGGTATTGAAGTGGATGCAGACCAGCCCCAGTTCTTTCGGCGGGAGTGGAACCACGTTCAGTTTGATTTCGGTCAGGAAGCAGAGCGTTCCCTCCGAGCCGGCAATCAGCTTGCAGAGGTTGAAGGGTTCGGTGCCGGGCGTAAATACATCCGTTTCCAGAAGTTCGTCGAGGGCATATCCGGTATTCCGGCGCTCGATGGACCGTTTCGGAAACTGCCGCCGGATTTCTTCCTGGCTGGCCGGATCGGCCAGGATCTCGTTGGTTTTGAGGTAGATTTTGTCGAGCAGCGAGGCACTCCCGTTGTGGCGGGCGGCCGTCCCGATCAGGCTCTGATACTCGGCGGAAGCCAGCGGGCCGAATTCGGCTTCGCTCCCGTCGGCCAGCAGGGCTTTTACCGACAGCAGGTGCTCCCGCGTTGAACGATATACGACGGAATTCGATCCGCAGGAGTTATTGCCGACCATCCCGCCGATCATGGCCCGGTTGGCGGTGGAGGTTTCCGGCCCGAAATACAGGCCATACGGTTTCAGAAACAGGTTCAGTTCATCCCGAACGACGCCCGGCTGGACGCGAACCCAGCGTTCCTGCTCGTTCAGTTCCAGAATCTTCGTAAAGTATTTGGAAACGTCCACGACGATGCCGCTGCCCACCACCTGCCCGGCCAGGGAGGTGCCGGCCGTGCGCGGAATGAGCGAGGTCCGGTGTTCGCGGGCGAAGGCGATGAGCGTCCGTAGATCGTCGATTGATTTCGGAACGGCCACCGCCAGCGGCATTTCGCGGTAGGCCGAAGCATCGGTGGCGTAAAGAGTCCGTTGGGTAGTATCGGTGTGGAACTCGCCGTCCAGTCGGGTGGCCAGTTCCTGGAGTATCTCCTGCGTAATCATACTGACTGAGTTTCCGGTAGTTCGGTGTCGCCGGATCGACGGAATTCAGCCTTAAAGGTACGATTTTTTTTAGACAGGCGTAAGTCGGGGCCAAAGAGCCTGAATAGTAAAAAAATACAATTCACTGATGAGGCCGGTCATGGCGGCCCGCCTGCGGCCCGGTGGCTCGAACGGTTTGGAGCTACAATTACCAAAAGACCTAATTAAGTAACAATCAGTGTATAATATTGATTATAAAGGTAACAAATGATTTCCGGCTGACTCCAGACCTATAATTTGTATATGCAAAATATTTCCGGTATGGGTTTGTATTATCCAAATCTTTTATTGTAGTTTGCAGGCTGAGTTAAGGAGAAAAACTTATAAATCCCTGAAGATGTCGGCATTATATATTGCTTGCACAAACTATTATAGGTTTTAACCTTGACTTCCTTCGGATTATTTATCAGTAAACAGTTGTTCCACCAATTTTCTCAAGTTAACCTATGATGAAACTGTTTTTCTACTCTACACAGATTGCAGGTAGAGTACGTTCCGGTTTTTCCGGGCGGCAAAGCGGTAGTGAAAGGAACCCGAAGCCGTTGCTGACCCTGATCGCGTTCCTGCTGGGATTACAGCTGGCTTCGGCACAGGGACGCACCATTACGGGAACGGTCACGGCCGAGGACAAAAAAGTTCTGCCGGGAGCGACGGTCCAGGTGAAGGGAACCAACCGCGGCACGGCTACCGACGGAGACGGTCGGTATTCCCTCAGTGGCGTTCCGGAGAATGCTACCCTGGTATTCAGCTTCATCGGGATGGAAAGCCGGGAAGAAAAAGTCAACGACCGCCCCACCATCGACGTGGTGCTGATGACCGACACCAAACAGATCTCCGAAGTGGTCGTCATCGGTTATGGCACCCAGAAGGCCAAAGACGTAACGGGCGGGATCGTCGCCGTCAGCCCGAAAGACTTCAACCAGGGCGTCATTGCCTCGCCGGAGCAGCTGCTTCAGGGCCGGGCGGCCGGTGTCCAGATTACGCCGGCCAGCGGTGAACCCGGTTCGGGCGTCAACATCCAGATTCGGGGAACGGCTTCGCTGCGGAGCGGCAACAACCCGCTGTTCGTGATCGACGGCGTTCCGCTCGACGGCGGTGACGTCAGCTCGGGCGGGGTGGACTTCGGCGGAGGAGTAACGTCGGCCCGGAACCCGCTGACCTTCCTGAACCCGAACGACATCGAAAATATTTCGGTCCTGAAAGACGCTTCGGCCGCGGCCATCTACGGTTCGCGGGGCGCCAACGGCGTCGTGCTGATCACCACCCGCAAGGGAAAAGCCGGGCAGCCGGCGCTGAACTTCTCG
Organism: Larkinella soli; assembly: GCF_003703975.1. GTDB lineage: Bacteria > Bacteroidota > Bacteroidia > Cytophagales > Spirosomataceae > Larkinella > Larkinella soli. Next base: position 192,298 of record NZ_QTJY01000010.1, read on the forward strand.
GCCTCGACCAGTGTGTCGTCGGCCCTCAAGCGCTACGACCTGCTGAACCGGGATGAATTTCTCGCAGGCGTTAAAAAAGCCGGGGGCGATGCTTCCGCCATCGACAAAGGCGCCAACACCGACTGGCAGGACCAGATTCTGCGCACGGGTGTTTCCCAGAACTATAACCTCGGCTTCGGGGGAGGGAATGCCGCCACCCGATATTACTTCTCGCTCGGCTATGCCGACCAGCAGGGAATCGTCAGAAACTCCGCGATGCAGCGCCTGTCCGGCCGGATCAACGCCAGCCACAAGCTGTTCAACGAACGCGTCACCCTGGAGGCCAACGTCACCACTTCAGGTATTAAGGACAGCTACGTGCTGAACGGGAACGACGCCGGCTATCAGGGCAACCTGATCGGGGCCGCCATCCAGGCCAACCCGACCTACCCGGTCATGCAGGGCGACACGGCCTACTTCCAGCCGGGCGGTGACTTCCGGAACCCGGCGGCCATCCTGGCATACGACAACGACAAAGGCATGACCAACCGTACCTTAGCCAATGCCAGCGTGAGCTGGAAGATCATCGACGGCCTGACGGCCAAGGCCAACTTCGGTCTGGACAATTCCAGCGCCGTCCGCCGGACCGCCCTGGATTCGCGGCTGAATGCCGGTTTCAGTCTGAACACCTCCAGCAACACCACCTTTTCCGTCTATGGAAACGGCCTGGCGATCATTCAGAACCGGTACCGGAATTCCCGGCTGCTGGAGTACACGCTCAATTATAACCACAAGGTCGGCAGCGGGCAACTGGATGCTCTGGCCGGGTTCTCCTACCAGAAATTTCAGAACCAGGGCCATTTTATCAACGCCAGCTTTTTCTCGACCACTCAGGACAGGATCAATTACCTCGACAATATCGGGGCGGTCAATGCCGCCAAGCAGGCCGCCTTCGCCGGTGGCTCGGATCACAGCAGGAATGACCTTCAGTCGTTTTTCGGGCGGGTCAACTACGACATCAATGATAAGTATCTGCTGACTGCCACGCTGCGGGTCGACGGCTCCTCGCGCTTCGGGCTGAACAACAAATACGGTTCCTTCCCGTCCGTTGCGGCTGCCTGGCGTCTGTCCAATGAGGACTTCATCCCGAAAAAAGTGTTCGATGACCTGAAGCTCCGGCTCAACTACGGGATCACCGGCAACCAGGATTTCGAAGGTGGAGCCTCCAAGATCATCTTTCAGCTGAACAGCGACGGCTCGACAGTCCAGAAGAACAACCCCAATCCGGACATCAAATGGGAGGAAACCGTGGCCTACGGCGCCGGTCTGGACTTCTCGATCCTGAAGGGAAAACTGGCCGGAACGGTGGACTACTTCTACAAGTCGACGACCAACCAGTTATTCCAGGTCTTCTACGCGCAGCCTGCTCCGGTCACCTACAAATGGGTCAACCTGCCGGGCCATATCAACAATACCGGGGTCGAATTATCGCTCAGCTATCAGGCCATCCAGCGCGCCCGGTTCAACTGGGAGGTGCTTTACAATATGACCTTCCTGAAAAACAAGGTGACCGACTTCGGCAGCACGGTCGTTCCGACCGGTACGATCCACGGCCAGGGCCTCTCCGGCGCCTATGCTCAGGTCATCCGGGACGGGTACCCCATCTTTTCCTTCGTGATGCCGACCTTCACCGGATTCAACGAAAACGGGATTGCCACCTATGCGGACGGGGGCCGCTCAGCCATCCACGGCAGTCCGATTCCGAAAGTACGGCTGGGCCTGACCAACAATTTTACCTTCGGCAACTGGAGTGCCAGTCTCTTCTTCAACGGCCAGTTCGGCGGTTACATCTACAATAACACCGCCAATGCCCTGTTCCTGAAAGGGATTCTGAAAAATGGCCGGAACGTAACCAAAGAGGTCGCCGACAACGCGGAGAACCCGCTCAACCCCGGCTCCGTTTCGACCCGCTTCCTGGAGAAAAGCGACTTCGTCCGCCTGTCGAACGCCACGCTCAGCTACCGGGTTCCGATGCCGGCCCAGTCGTTCGCCAAGTCGCTGAGTATCGCGCTTACCGGGCAGAACCTGCTGCTTTTCAGCGACTACACGGGATTGGACCCCGAGGTGAATACCGTGAAGGTGTATAATAACATCCCCTCACTGGGTATCGACTATACGGCGTTTCCCACGGCCCGCACATTCACCCTGGGCGTCAACGTAGGCTTTTGATTCAGGAACTGATCTAACCACCTAACATTTCCATTCAATGAATTTTTCAACTTACCGGACCATTGGCCTGCTGGGTTCGTTTCTGCTGGTCGGCACTTTCGGCTGCACGGACCTGGACGATACGGTTTTAGGCAATATTTCGGCTTCGGAGGTAACCGAGGGCGGAACAAAAATCGACCCGAACGGCGCCCTGCAGGGGGCTTATGCCGCCCTGAACAACATCGCAGCGGCTCCCGACAAGACGTTTGCCATGGAAGAACACCCTTCCGACGAGATGATGGGACCGACGCGCGGAACCGACTGGGACGACTTCGGAACCTGGCGCAAACTGCACCAGCATACCTGGACGCCGGACCACAACCAGATTACCAACGCCTGGGACGACCTGAACTCGGGCATCTTCAAGGCGACGCAGGCCATCTCGGCCGCCGGCAGCAACAACCAGATCAAGGCGGAAGCGAGTTTTCTCCGGGCGTTCTTTATGTTCTACGTCGTGGACCTGTACGGCCAGGTACCCTTCCGGGAAGTAAACGAAAATGCCGAGGCCAACCCGAAGGTCTTCACCCGCTCGCAGGCCGTCGACTACCTGATCAAGGACCTGGAATTTGCCGTCGCCAATCTGGGGACCAACCCACCCAACAAGGCAACCAAGGAAGCCGCTCAGTTTCTGCTGGCCAAGGTATATCTGAACAAGGCCGTGTATAAGCAGGACCCCTCGAATCCGGCCGGACCGTTCACCTTCGCCAGGGAAGACATGGACAAGGTCATCGAGTACGGCAACGCCGTCATCAAATCCGGGAAGTTCGCTCTCCAGCCGTCGGGCAAATACTTCGATAATTTCCACCCGGAAAATTCGACCCGCTCGAAGGAGTTGATCTTCACCATTGCCAACGACCGCACGGCTCAGCCGGGCAACGTCCGGACCCGCTACTACATGACGCTGCACTATAATCAGAAGCCAAGCAGCTGGAACGGATTTACGACCCTTTCGGAATTCTATAACAGCTTCGACAAAAAGGACGAACGGCTGGGAGCCGCCATTCCCGGCATCACGGACGTGATCGGAACCCGGGCCGGCTTCCTCGTCGGACAGCAGAACGACGAAAAAGGCAACCCGCTCAAAACCCGCAACGGGTCCCCGCTGGCCTACACTCCCAACGTCAACCTGGGCTACGCGACGGAAGCCGAGGGCATCCGGGTGATCAAATACCAGCCCGAACCCGGTTTTCTCGACAGCCCGCAGAATGATTACGTCTTCTTCCGCTACGCCGACCTGCTGCTGATGAAAGCCGAAGCCATCATGCGCGGGGGCAAGGATCCCATGGGCGAAACGACCGAAGCCATCGTGAACAACCTCCGCAAAACCCGCGGGGTAGGCCCGAAAAACCCGGTCGATGCCAAGGCGATGCTCGCCGAACGGGGATATGAGCTCTACTGGGAAGGCTGGCGCCGGAATGACCAGATCCGGTTCGGAACTTTCCTCGACCCGGTCGACCAGCGGCCGCAGAAATCACCTGCTACCGCCGTGCTGTTCCCGATCCCGCAACGGGCCATCGACAGTAATCCCAACCTGAGACAGAATCCGGGTTATTAGACCCTCCTGCCCCACCATCGGCCACCCCCGTTCCGACCCGGAACGGGGGTTTTTGTTTTTCCCCGCAGCCGGCCCGGGAACCCGAGATAGAGTATAAATTTTCTAAGATCAAGAAAGAACATACTTATTACCTACGATAATATACGCAAAAATTATTGCCGTTAATATTTTGTATAATAATTACAAATAATAGTATCTTGCCGAATACGGACAGGATTGTGTTCTATAAATTCTCAGGAGGATGCTAATTACTTGGCAAAGAGCCGTTTCCCCAAATTTCATTTTGCCTTTAGCGAACCTGGCCGGGTATAAACTCCTTCGGCTTTAGAGGACCGGTTTCTGATCCTGCTAACCATTCAATTCTTTTCACTAATCCTAATTGATTGTAACCTATGATGAATCAATCTCTCCGATTCAATCATTCAAGTCACGGAATGGGTCGGGCCAGGGGTTTCCGGGGACGACAGGCCCACGGGCACGGTTTGTTACCTGCCTTCCTGCTGTCTTTCGCCTTCATTCTCTGCCTGGGCCTCAGCCAGGCATTCGCCCAGGACCGCACCGTTACCGGAACGGTCACTTCGGCGGAAGACAGGGTAGGTCTGCCCGGTGTGACGGTCCAGCTGAAAGGAACGACCCGGGGTACCACCACCGATGCGGACGGGAAATACACCCTGTCCAACGTTCCCGACAACGCCACCCTCGTGTACAGCTTCATCGGTCTGACGACCCAGGAAGTGCCGGTCGGTAACCGCTCCACGGTCGACGTCGCTCTGTCTGCCGACACCAAGTCGCTGGAAGAAGTGGTCGTTGTCGGATACGGTACCGCCAAACGGAAAGACCTGACGGGTTCCGTCCAGCAGGTAACGGCCAAGGAATTCAACCCGGGTATCATTCCGAACCCGCTTCAGGCCATCCAGGGGAAAGTAGCCGGTCTGGTCATCACGCTGCCTTCGGGTGACCCCAACCAGGCTCCGACGGTCCGTCTGCGGGGTTACACCTCGCTGGCCGGCGGCAGCGATCCGCTGTATGTGGTCGATGGAGTGATCGGTGTTCCTATTCAGACGGTTTCACCCCAGGATATCGAATCCATGGACGTTCTGAAGGACGCTTCTGCCGCGGCTATCTACGGATCACGGGCCGCCAACGGCGTCATCATCGTGACGACCAAGCGCGGAAAATCGGGCCGGACGACGGTCAGCTTCAACAACTACGTCGGGGTCGAAACCATCTCCAAAAGCCTGGATCTGCTCGATGCGGCCGGCTACCGCGACGCGGTTACGAAGCTGAAAGGCGCCAACAACATTACGGCCGACAAAATCCGCTTCCCGGCCGGCAACTACGATACCGACTGGGTGAAGGAAATCACGCGCACCGGTTTCACCAACAACCACGATCTGGCGATTTCGGGCGGTTCGAACACCTTCAGCTACCGGGGTTCCCTCAACTACATCAACCGGGAAGGGATCATCAAGAACACCGGCTTCGGACGGCTCACGGCCCGGATCAACCTGGACCAGAAGGCGCTCGACAACCGTCTGAACATTCAGTATAACCTGACCGCTACGAACACGAACTCCAAACTGAACGACGACGGGATCATCGCCCGGGCCGTGACGTTCCTGCCGACTCTCCCGGTGCGCGACCCGACGGGTGCGAACAACATCGGCGGCTATTACGAGGTAGGGGGTAGCTTCGACCTGTTCAACCCGGTAGCGATGCTGGAAAACCAGAAGTTCGATCAGCAGAAACGACTCATCATCGGGGGCGTCAACCTGCGGTATGAAATCCTCGACGGTCTGACCCTCGGCGTAAACGGTGCCTTCCAGAACGAAAATACCGACGAGAGCCGCTTCCGTGATCGCAGCGTCAAAGCCTTCCAGACGACCAATGGGGAAGCCTTCCGCAAATCCGACCAGACCAACAACAAACTGGTCGAACTGACCGCTACCTATACGAAGGGATTCGGGCAGAACAACAGCAACTTCTCCCTGCTGGGTGGTTATTCTTACCAGAACATCGTTTATGACGGCTTCCAGGCCCGCAACACGCAGTTCCTGACCAGCTCGGTTTCCTACAACAACCTGGGGCTGGGTGCCGGAACGCTGCTGAGTCCGGGGTCGAACTACGCCACTTCGTACCGGAACGCCACGACCCTGGCTTCCTTCTTCGGCCGGGGAACGGTGAACCTGAACGACAAGTACAACGTGACGGCCACCATCCGCTACGACGGCAGCTCTAAGTTCGGGGCCAACAACAAGTGGGGTACGTTCCCGTCCATCGCCGGGGGCTGGACGATCACCAACGAGGACTTCTTCCCGAAATCGACGACGCTCAACTACCTGAAACTGCGCGTGGGCTGGGGCCAGACCGGTAACTCGGAAGGTCTGAAGCCGTACCAGTCTCTCCAGCTGTATGGCCAGAAAGGAACCTACTACGACGGCAGCGTGGGCGACTTCCTGCCGGGTTACGGGATTACGCAGAACGCCAACCCGAACCTGAAGTGGGAGATTCTGTCCACCACCAACGTCGGTCTGGACTTCCAGCTGCTCAACGGCCGGTTCTCCGGTACGGTGGAGTATTACAACAAAACCACGAAGGACATGCTGTACCGCTACTCGGTACCGGCCGACGGGGTGAAATACTTCACGAACTTTATCTGGGCCAACGTCGGGACGATGCGTAACCGCGGATTCGAGCTCTCGTTCGGTGGCGACATCATCCAGAAGGAAAACTTCAGCTGGACGTCCCGGATCGTGGGTGCCTATAACAAGAACACCATCGTGAACCTGAAGAGCGACGAATTCGACTCCGGTCTGATCCGCTTCAACGCCTTCGGGGGCCGGGGTCTATCCGACGTATTCGCTTCTTACCTGTGGCCGGGCCGTCCGCTGGGCGAGTTCAACAACGTGCCGACGTTCGTGGGTTATACCCAGGACGGCAAGGTGCTGCTGAAGCCCGGTTCGGGCGACCAGCCGACGACCGACGTCAGCAAGGCCGATGCCGCCGTGGCGATCAACAACCAGAACCCGATCAACCAGGGCAACCCGCAGCCGTTCCTGACCGGCTCGTTCATCAACACGTTCGTTTACAAGAACTTCGACCTGAACTTCCAGCTGCGCGGGAGCTTCGGCAACAAGATCCTGAACAACCTGCGTTCCAACCTGCTGATCCCGGGATCGATTCTGGAAACGAACATGCTGAACGGCGTGGCCGACCTGCCCGCCGGCTACGGCACGAACGTTCTGTCGACTTACTGGCTGGAAAGCGGCACCTTCGCCCGTCTGGACAACTGGCAGCTTGGCTACAACATCCGTACGACCAGCAAGTACCTCTCCGCAGCCCGTATCTACATCGGTGGGAACAACCTGTTCACCCTGACCAAATACAAAGGCGTCGATCCGGAACTTCAGGTGAAAGCGGACCTGCAGAACGAAAGCCAGGCACCGAACAATATCGGGATGGACTTCAGCAACATTTATCCGAAGACCCGTTCGTTCCAGCTGGGTGTCAACCTGACGTTTTAATCAACGCAACAAACTAATCCTCAACTACAACAATGTTTAATTCCAACATAAAAGTTTTGGTCGGATGCGTAGTCCTGCTGCTGGCGGGCCAGTCGTGTACCGACCTGGACGAGACAACCTACGACGTCATCCCGACCGACCAGTTCGGGAGCACGGCGGCCCAGCAGGCCGCCCTCATCGGCCCGCTCTACAGCGGTCTGGGCGACTACTACGGTAACCACAACTCGCTGAATGCGACCACCGATGAGCAGATCGTCCCGACGCGGGGCGGTGACTGGAAAGACGGCGACAACTGGAAGCGGCTCTACACCCATACCTGGGACCCCGTCACCGACAACGGCCAGTTCAATGGTCCCTGGACCTGGTGTTACAACAACATCACCTCCATCAACCAGCAGCTGGGTTCGCTGACCGATGAAAACGTCAAGGCCGAGCTGCGGGCCCTGCGGGCGTTCTTCCACTACAAGGCGATGGATTTCTTCGGGAACGTGATTATCGCCGACCAGGTCGGAGCCGCGGCCCCCGAGCAGAAAACCCGCACCGAGGTGTTCAACTGGATCGAGAAAGAACTCCTGGAAGTCTATCCGAAGCTGAGCGAAACCGTCGGCGGTGCCTACTACGGCCGTTTCAACAAGTATGTGGTCGACATGACCCTGGCGAAGATGTACCTCAACGCCCAGGTCTACACCGGAACCCCGCGCTGGCAGGATGCCATCACCCGTTGCGACAATATTATCAAGTCGGGTAAATTCTCGCTGACGGGCGACTTTTTCGAGAACTTCAAGGTGCAGAACCAGAACTCGTCCGAGATCATTCTGGCAACGCCCTTCGACAACTCGAAGCGGGGCGGCTTCAACATCCATATGGCGACGCTGCACTACAAAAACCAGCTGACCTACAACCTGCCGGCCGCTCCCTGGAACGGTTATGCGACGGTGGCCGAGTTCTACAACTCGTTCTCGAACCAGGACGCCCGCAAGAAGATGTGGATCGTCGGCCAGCAGTTTGACATCAACGGAAAAGCGCTCGACGACGACGGCGTTCCGATGGTGTTCACGCCCGAAATTCCGTCCTTCGAAATGCCGGCCGGTCCGGCCGGTCGTCTGGCCGGGGTACGGAGCCAGAAGTATGAAATCCAGAAGAACAACACCACCAACGACATGAGCAACGACTTCGTGATCTTTCGTCTGGGGGATGCCTATCTGATGCGCGGTGAAGCCAACTTCCGTCTCGGGAAAGTAGCCGACGCCCTGCCGGATTTCAACCTCATCCGCCGTCGCGCGGGCGTGCCGGAATACACGGCCGCTCAGCTGACGCTGGACGAGATTCTGGCCGAACGCGGCCGCGAACTGGCCTGGGAATACCACCGCCGTCAGGACCTCATCCGGTTCGGACAGTACACGAAGGCATGGCGCTTCAAACCGGCTTCGGAGAAATACCGGGAACTGTTCCCCATCCCGCGGGATCAGATATCCCTGAACCCCAAACTGAAGCAGAACCCGGGATACAATTAATCCCGCTGCTACCTTCCCGAAAAGGCCCGGACATCCGGGCCTTTTCGTTTTTTACCCCGGTTAAATCGTCGTTAAAATTAAATTTACCTTCTGCCAAAACACGGTTACAACACTGGTTTTCCGGCATTTAATTGGACAAAACCGCCAGAAAAAAGAAAATAATTAAGTACATTTGAGACTTGATTACACAGCCCACCAACAGTCCATGCGTTACTTGTTTTTCTTTTTCAGTTCGTTCGTTCTGCTCGGTTGCCGGGATTCGGGCGACCGGTCGGAGGAACGGCTGTTTGAATCGTTGTCTCCCGAAAGCACCCACGTCCAGTTTACCAACAGCGTCGTCGACGATAAGGACTTCAACATCTTCAATTACCGGAATTTCTACAACGGCGGGGGCGTCGCCGTCGGTGACATCAACAACGACGGCCTGGCCGACGTTTTCCTGATCGCCAACATGGGCGATAACAAGCTTTACCTGAACAAGGGCAACCTCCAGTTCGAGGACATCACGGCCAAAGCCGGGGTGGCCGGCAAACGGGACTGGAGCACCGGCGCCACCTTCGCCGACGTCAACGGCGACGGCCGGCTCGACCTCTATGTCTGCAACGCCGGCATCCGGCCCGGCGACGACCGGGGCAACGAGCTGTTCATCAACAACGGCAACCTGACATTCACCGAAAAAGCCGCCGACTACGGGCTGGACGACCACGGCTACTCGACCCACGCGGCCTTTTTCGACTACGACCGCGACGGCGATCTCGATATGTATCTGCTCAACAACAGCTTTACGCCCGTCGGGAAGCTGGGGTACGCCAACATCCGTTCCGAACGCGACTCGCTGGGCGGCCATAAGCTGTTCCGCAACGAACTGATCTCCTCATCCGGCCGGTCGGAAAACCGCTTTACCGACGTCAGCGAACCCGCCGGTATCTACGGCAGCCTGATCGGCTTCGGCCTCGGCATCACCATCGGCGACGTCAACGACGACAACTGGCTGGACATCTACATTTCCAACGACTTCTACGAACGCGACTACCTGTATCTGAACAACCACGACGGCACGTTCCGGGAGTCGGTGAAGGAGTCGATGCCGCACATCAGCCTCTCCTCGATGGGCGCCGACGTGGCCGACGTCAACAACGACGGCCGGCTCGACATTTTCGTGACCGACATGCTCCCCGGCAACGACCGGCGGCTGAAAAAAACCTCGACCTTCGAGAACTACGACCTCCAGCAGATCAAGCTCGAACGCGACTTTCATTACCAGTATATGCAGAACATGCTGCACCTGAACCAGGGCCTTTCGCCCGAACCGGGGCAGCGCGTACCGACCCCGCTTTTCAGTGACGTCGCCCGGTTTTCGGGAGTGCATGCCACCGACTGGAGCTGGGGCGCCCTGATTTTCGACATGGACAACGACGGCTGGAAGGATATTTTCGTGGCCAACGGCGTGGCAAAAGACGTGACGGACCAGGACTTCGTCAACTTTCTGGCCGACCGCGAAAACATGGCCCAGATCGCCCGGCGCGGCAATTTCAACTTCAAGGAATTTCTGGACAAGGACCCGTCCGAACCCATTCCGAACTACGCTTTCCGGAACGAGGGCAACCTCCGGTTCACCAACAAAGCGGCCGCCTGGGGCTTGGGCGAGCCGGACTTCTCCAACGGAGCCGCCTACGGTGACCTCGACAACGACGGCGACCTCGACCTGATCGTCAACAGGGTCAACTCGCCGGTGGGCATGTACAGGAACCTGTCGGTCGAGAAGAACAAAACGAACTACCTGCGGGTGAAGCTGGTCGGCGACGCTCCTAACCGGGACGCCATCGGCACCCGCGTGTTCGTCTACCAGGCCGGGCGGATGCAGGTGCTCCAGCAGATGCCCAACCGGGGCTTTCAGTCGTCGGTGGACCTGACGCTGCTTTTCGGGCTGGGCACTGCCGACCGGATCGACTCACTGACCGTGATCTGGCCCAACGACCGGATGCAGACGCTGCGCAGCCCCAAAGCCAACCAGTTGCTGACCCTCCGGCAGCAGGACGCCCGCGGCACCTGGAAACCGGCCGCCCCGGTCTCGGCCCCGCTCCTGAAAGACGTGACGGCGGCTTCCGGCCTGACCTATACGCACCGCGAAAGCCCTTTCGTCGACTATAACCGCGACCCGCTGCTGAAGCAGATGCTCTCGACCGGCGGCCCGGCCCTGGCGACGGGCGACATCAACGGCGACGGCCTCGATGACCTGTTCTTTGGGGGAGCCGGCGGAAAGCCGCATCAGTTGTTCGTGCAGCGGGCCGACGGCCGGTTCACGGAACAAACGCCCGGCGTCATGCGGCACGATACGACTTACGAAGCCGTCGATGCCGAGTTTTTCGATGCCGACGGTGACAAAGACCTCGACCTGTTCGTGGTGTCGGGGAGCAACGAGTTCGTGGCCGAATCCGAAGAACTGCTCGACCGGCTTTATCTCAACGACGGCAAAGGCGGTTTCACCCGCGACGAACGGCTACCCAACCTGAAAGCCAGCGGCTCCTGCGTGGCGGCCGCCGACTTCGACCGCGACGGCGACGTGGACCTGTTCGTCGGAACGCGGCTGATCCCGGGTCGGTACGGTTTCAATCCGGCCAGTTACCTGCTGACGAACGACGGCACGGGCAACTTCAAGAACTACACGAAACGCTATCTGCCCGAAGCCGACCGGCTCGGCATGACCACCGACGCCACCTGGGCCGACCTGAACGGCGACGGCTACCCGGAACTGATCGTGGTCGGCGACTGGATGCCGGTGACCGTCTTCCGCAATCAGCGCGGCCGGTTGGTCGAGGCCGCCACCCCCGAACTGTCCGGCACCGACGGCAACGCGTCACCGACGCCCGCATCCGGCTGGTGGAACTGCATCCGGGCGGGCGACGTGGACGGCGACGGCGACCTGGACCTGGTGGCCGGCAACCTCGGCCAGAACTCCCGCATCAAGGCCACGCCGGCCCTGCCGGCGGAGATGTATACGGCCGATTACGACCAGAACGGCAACGTCGAGCAGATCATCAACTGCGCCGACGAAACCGGCGAACTGTATCCGATGGTGCTGAAGCAGGACCTGCAGAAGGAGATGCCGAGCATTAAGAAGAAATACATCAAGTTCACGGACTATGCCGGGAAGAAACTGAACGAGATTCTGGACGAGGAACAGTTGAAGAAAGCCGTCGTCCAGCGGGTCTATACCGGCGCTTCGGCGGTATTGCTCAACGACGGCAGAGGCCGCTTTACCTTTCAGGCCCTGCCGAAGGAAGCGCAGCTCTCCCCGGTCTGCGGCATCGAAATCACCGACCTCGACAACGACCGTCGGCCCGACCTGGTCCTGACCGGCAATTATTTTGACGTCCTGCCCGAAATCGGCCGGTACGACGCCAGCTATGGTCTGGTGCTGCTGAACAAGGGCAAAAACGTCTGGCAACCGCTTCCTCCTACGGCCTCCGGGTTTTTCGCGCGCGGGCAGGTGCGGCATCTGAAGCGGCTGAAACAGGGGCAGTTCGTACTGGCCAAAAATAACGACCGGGCGCAGGTATTTAAGTAATTTTGGACGCCGACCCGCGTTCGGAACATAACCTATGATGAAGAAGATTATCACGCTTTTCGCAGCCGGAACCCTGCTGTTCGGAGGCTGTAAACAATGGAAGTTTACTTCCGAAAAACCGCTGTTTCAGGGGCTGGACTCGGCCCAAACCAACATCGGTTTCACCAATACCGTCCGGAGTACGGCCAACCTCAACATCATCGATTACCTGTATTTCTACAACGGAGCGGGCGTAGCCGCGGGCGACATCAATAACGACGGCCTGACCGACCTCTATTTCGTTTCCAACCAGGGCAAAAACCGGCTTTATCTCAACAAGGGCGGCTTCCGGTTCGAAGACATCACCGAAAAATCCGGTGTCGAAGGCTTCTCCGACTGGCAGACCGGAACCACGATGGCCGACATCAACGGCGACGGCTGGCTGGACATCTACGTCTGCGCCGTCGGGAATTTCAAAGGACTGGAAGGCGCCAACGAGCTGTATATCAACAACCAGGACGGTACCTTCACCGAAAAAGCCGCCGACTACGGGCTGGATTTCACCGGCTTTTCGACCCAGGCCGCCTTCTTCGACTACGACCACGACGGCGATCTGGACATGTACCTGCTCAACCATGCGGTACACACCTCCCGGAGCTACGACCGGGTATCGGCCCGCTACCTGCGTCAGAACGAGTCGGGCGATTATCTGTTCCGGAATGAACTGGTCGCCCAGGACGGAGCTTCGCGGAAACGCTTCACCAACGTCAGCGAGCAGGCCGGCATTTACGGGGCCGCCATGGGCTACGGGCTGGGCATCTCCGTGGCCGACCTCAACAACGACGGCTGGGAAGACATCTACGTCTCGAACGACTTCCACGAAGATGATTATTACTACGTCAACAACGGCAAAGGCGGCTTTAAGGAAAGCGTCCGGCAGTCGTTCGCCCACGTCAGCCGGTTCTCGATGGGCAACGACGTCGCCGACGTCAACAACGACGGTTTTGCGGACGTCATGACCCTGGATATGTACCCCGAAGACGAAACCGTCGAGAAGTCGTCGCTGGGAGAAGACCCGCTGGATATTTACCTTTACAAGCTGGCGTACGGTTACATGAACCAGTACAGCCGGAACTGTTTGCAGCTCAATCTGTCGGGCCGCCGGTTCATCGACGTGGGCATGATGGCCGGGGTAGCCGCCACCGACTGGAGCTGGTCGCCCCTGCTGGCCGATTTCGACAACGACGGCATCAAGGACCTGTTCATATCCAACGGAATCGTCCGGCGTCCGAACGACCTCGACTACGTCAAATTTGCCTCCGACGACTCGTTGCGGTACGCGATGGAAACCTCGAAGACGCTCGACCAGAAAGCGATTTCCACCATGCCGGAAGGAAAGGTGCATAACTATCTCTATCAGGGTTCGGATTCCCTGCGGTTTGCCGATAAGTCGCTGGCCTGGGGCTTCGAAACGCCCACCTTTTCCAGCGGGGCCGTCTACGCCGACCTCGACAATGACGGCGACCTCGACCTGGTCACCAACAACATCAACGACCCGGCCGGGATTTACCAAAATCGGACCCGGGAGCTGTTCCCGGAGCGTCAGTTCCTGAAAATCAAATTCCAGGGCGAGGGCGGAAACAGCTTCGGGCTGGGCACCAAAGTGATTTTGAAGACGAAAAACGGCCTGCAATACCAGCAGCTGATGACCACCCGGGGCTTCCAGTCGTCCGTGGAGCCGGTGCTGACCTTCGGGCTGGGCGAGACGCCGGCGGTGGATTCGCTGATCGTGATCTGGCCGAATCAGCGGATGGAAGTCCGCGCCGGAGTAAAACCCGGCCAGACCCTGAGCCTGAAACAGACCGACGCCCGACAGGATGCCTCCGGGTACCGGTTTACGGCCCCGCAGCCGCAGCCGCTTTTCGAGGAAGTGACGCAGCCAGGCCCGCTGGTCTGGCAGCACCGGGAAAATACCGAGTATTATGACTTTGTCCGCGAGTCGCTGATGCCGTTCAAGGTGTCGGCGGAAGGCCCGAAACTGGCGGTGGGCGACGTCAACGGCGACGGCCTCGACGACCTGTACGCCGGGGGAGCCAAATGGCAGTCGGGCAGCGTGCTGGTGCAGCAGCCGGACGGCCGCTTCGTGCCGACGGCCCAGCCGTCCATCCGCAACGACTCGACCTGTGAAGATGTCGATGCGGCTTTCTTCGATGCCGACGGCGACAAAGACCTTGACCTGTATGTGGTATCGGGCGGGAACGAGTTTTACGACAAAATGCCTGAGCAGTTCGACCGGCTGTATCTGAACGACGGCAAGGGCACCTTTACCCGTAAAGCCGACGCCCTGCCGGCCATGTACGACAACAAAAGCTGCGTACGGCCCTTCGACATCGACCGCGACGGCGATCTGGACCTGTTCGTGGGCGGCCGGGTCGTCGGGTTCGGCTACGGCAAAACGCCCAACTCCTACCTGCTGATCAACGATGGGAAAGGGCGGTTTACCGACCGCACCGACCAGCTTGCGCCCACGCTCCGCAAAGCCGGTATGGTGACGGATGCGGTCTGGGTTGACTTCGACGGCGACAGGGACCAGGATCTGGTGGTGGCCGGCGACTGGATGCCCATCCGGGTATATGCCAACCGGAACGGAAAGCTGGAGGCCGTGGATGAAATAACGGTTGGAAACGCTCCGGTAAGCGGCTTCTGGCAATGCCTCACGGCCGCCGATTTCGACCGCGACGGCGATCTGGACCTGGTGGCCGGCAACCTCGGCCTCAATACCAAATTCATTAAACAGGCCGACCCGAAACTGAAAATGTGGGTGAAGGACGTCGACAAAAACGGCAGCGTCGACCAGATTCTGGCCTATCAGCGCGGGAAAGACTGGTATCCGGTCAACTTCAAGGACGAACTGGGCAAACAGATGCCGGGCGTCATCAACAAGCGATTTACCGACTATAAATCCTTCGCCGGAAAACCGATCGACGAACTGTTTAAAGGCGACGAACTGGAGGGAGCGGAGGAACATGAAGTGGATCAGTTTGCCTCCGTGTATCTCGAAAACCGGAACGGGCGGTTCGCGGTTCATCGGCTGCCGATGCCGGCGCAGGTGTCGAAGCTGTTCGCCCTGCGCACCGACGACATCGACGGGGACGGCTTCCCCGAGGTACTGGCTGGCGGTAACTTCTACGGGGTCAGCACTTTCCAGGGCCGTTACGATGCCAACTACGGCCTGGTTCTGAAAAACCGGGGCCGGTCGGCCGGGGGCCGGGAGCAGTTTACCGCCCTGTCGCCGTATGCAAGCGGTTTCCTGCTCGAAGGCGAAGTGCGCGACATCAAACCGGTCCGGACGCCCGGTGGTCCGCTCTGGCTGGCGGCCCGCAACGACACCACGGTGCAGACGTTCCGAAAAGCCCGCCCGGCTGCGGTCATGATTGCCGGCAGGCCCGGAACGGCAGGTCATTTGCTGAAATGACATTAATCACTGTAACTGTGCGGCTATATGTTTTTTTTAAGGTATTTTTATAGTCCTCTTGTACCACTACTAATTCAGAGTCGTTCATGAAGAAGCGATTGTTATGGGTGTCGGTGATCGGTCTGTTCTGGAGCCTGGTCGGGTGCCAGCCCAAAGCCACTCCTGAGGAGTATAACGCGAAAGCCGCCGAGCCGGAGCGTTACCACCGTTGTGTGAAGCAACTGACCGACGTAATTATCCACGATATCTTCTCACCGCCGGTCGCCAGCCGGATCTACAGCTATGCCAACCTCGCGGGCTACGAAGCCATGCTGCCCGGCCAGCCGGGCTACGGGTCGCTGGCCGGAAAAGTAAAGCGGTTCAAGGCGTCCCCGAAACCGGAGCCGGGTCAGGAATACTGTTATTCCCTTGCCAGCACGAAAGCCTTTCTGACGGTGGGGCGGGCGCTGACATTCTCCGGCGATCTTTTCGACGAATTCGAGAAAAAGTTTTACGAAGAATATCACGAGATGGGCATTCCCGACGAGGTATATGAACGGTCGGTCGCCTACGGCGAAGCGGTCGCCAAACACGTGCTGGAGTTTGCCCAGAAAGATTCCTACAAACAGACGCGCGGTTTCAAGCATACCGTCACCAATGCCGAAGGCACCTGGGTGCCGACGCCCCCGGCCTATATGGAAGCCGCCGAACCGCAGTGGATGAAGATCCGCTGCTGGGTGATGGACACCTGCCTGCAGTTCATGCCGCCCCGCCCGGCCGCCTACAGCATGACCAAAGGAAGCCACTTCTTCAAACTGGCCGATGAAGTTTATCAGATCGGCAATAACCTGACCGACGAACAGAAGAAGATCGCCTTTTTCTGGGACGACAACGCCTTCGTCATGAACGTGGCCGGGCACGTGTCCTACGCGTCCAAAAAAATGACCCCGGGCGGCCACTGGCTCGCTATTACCGCCACGATAGCCCGGCAGCAGAAAGCCGACTTCGCCAAAAGCGTGGAAGCCTATACGCTGACCTCCTTCGCCCTCGCCGACGGTTTTATCAGCTGCTGGGACGAGAAATACCGCAGCAACCGCATCCGGCCCGAGACGGTCATCAATAAATACATCGACCCGAAGTGGACGCCCTATCTGCAAACCCCGGCCTTCCCGGAGTATACCAGCGGCCACAGCGTCATCTCCGCGGCAGCCGCCGAGGTGCTGACGATCCTGTTCGGCGACAACATCGCCTTCACTGACTCGACCGAAAATCCTTACGGCCACGGCGTCCGCAACTTCAAGTCGTTCCGGCAGGCCGCCGTCGAGGCTTCCAATAGCCGTCTCTATGGTGGGATTCATTACCGCGATGCCCTTGAAAACGGGAACATCCAGGGCCGCCGGCTGGGTGAATACGTCGTACAGAGGCTGAAAGGACGAACCGAAATTGCGGCTAAATAATGAAGGTGAAGGCGGTATCCAGGCAGTAAAAGCCTGATACCGCCTGAATCGCCCCCACTTACCATGCTCGCGGTTCGAAACTTTCAAAAAGCCTATCATCATCGCCTGATTCTGGACATACCAAAGGCCGATTTTCCGGAGGGTATTCACTGGCTGAAAGGGCGCAACGGCTCCGGCAAAACTACCTTTTTCCGGGCCGTGGCGGGGTTGCTGCCGTTCGAGGGAGAGCTGGTCCTGAACGGTCAATACGATATTCGGCGGCATCCGGTCGACTACCGTCTGCGGGTCAACTACAGCGAAGCGGAACCAGTTTATCCCGATTTTCTGACCGCCTGGGAGCTGATCCGCTGGGTCGCTTCGACCAAACGCGCCCCGGCCGGCCAGGCCGACGAACTGATCGACCGCTTTGCCGTCCGCGACTTCCTGAAGACGCCCGTAGGAACCTATTCGAGCGGAATGCTCAAGAAAACGGCGCTGATCCTGGCTTTTCTGGGTCGTCCCGAGCTGATCATGCTCGACGAGCCGCTGATCACCCTCGACCAGACCGCCACCCGAACCGTTATCGAAGCCATCCGGGCAGGCCGCGAACAGGGCGTAAATTTTCTGCTGTCGTCCCACCAGGATGTCGATTCGTCGGAATTACCCATCGATTCGTTCTGGGCCATCCGGGAGCGCACGCTGGAACCGGCCATTCAGACCAGCCGCCCATGACCGCCTTCTGGACCGTCCCGGAAAAAGTGCTGGTGCGGCAGTTTTATCTGCAAAATACCGGCCTGTTCATGGTCGTTCTGCTGGTCGGCTTCGGTTTCCTGAGTTCGGTGGAGCACATCGCCCTGGCGACCTACGCCCTTCATGACCTTCCCTTTCTGGGCCTGTACGTCGGGCTCTGGGTGGTGTATACCGCCTATGTGGTCCGGTTCAGCCTGTACCGTTTTCAGACCACCGACCTGCTGCAGCTGATGCGGCTCGTTGCGCCCGGCCGGCGGGTGCTGATTCTGTACGGTCTTCACGTCCAGCTACTGCTGCCGGTGATTGCCTATGCCGGGTTCATGGGCTGGCTGGGTGTTCAGCAGCATACCGTCAAGGCTAATAACCTGTTGATCCTCAGCGTCGCTCTTCTTTCTGCCGTTCCGGTTCCCTGTGTCGAGTGGGCGTTGCGTCACCCCAATCCCGAGCGGTTTTCCGGCCGTATCGGCAGCCGGCTCCGGCAGCGCCTGGCAACCCCTTACGTGCTGTTTTTCATCCGGTATCTGCTGCACCGGCAGCCCGTGACGCTCCTGCTGGCCAAGGGCGGGTCCGGTCTGCTGACGCTCGGTGTCCTGGCCCTCTACCCCACCGACGATTACGACCTGCGGCTCCTGCTGCTGGGCGCTCTGCTGTCGGCGGCTTTCCATGCGTCAATCGTCTATGAACTGTATCAGTTTGAAGCGACCCAGTTGCTGCTGGTGCGGAATCTGCCCTGGCCGACCGGACGCCGGTTTTTGTTTTATGCCCTGATCTTCACCCTCCTTCTCAGCCCTGAACTGCTTCTGATGGTGCGGAATCGTCCGGCCGGGGTTTCCCTCCCGGCACAACTGAGCGTCTGGCTGTTCGCGCTGGGTTCCCTTCTCCTGCCCTTTGCCGGCTTACAGGTTCGGCACCGCCCCCGCGACCGGTTTACGGCGGTCATCTTCTGGCAGGTCATCCTGTCCTTCTTTCTCATTATGTACCGGCTGCCGGCCTGGCTGCTGGGCGTATCGGCCCTGGCTGCTGCGGCTGCATTATTCGTTTACGGCTATTACCGGTCCTCCTGGGAAGCCGACGAGGGATAACCGGAACGCTTCCGTATAGCCTTTGTACGTTACTATTTTATCCCGTTATTGGTCAATAAAATCGTTAACCTATGCAAAAGAGCGTTCTGTTTTACCGGCTATTTCTCTTCTCTTTTTTCCTTCTTCCGAAATCATACGGGCAATCCGACTCCTGGAAGATTGAAGCCACGGCCATCGACCCGGCCAGGTACTACGGCATCACCGTCGCCAACGGAATGATTGGGCTGGTGTCGTCGCCGGAGCCTATGAAAGTGAAAGACGTGGTTCTGAACGGGGCCTTCGATACCTACGGCCGGGGACGGGTTTCCAACATCCTGAAGGTCTTCAACTTCGCCAACCTTTATCTCGACGTCGACGGCCGGCGGGTCGGTCCGCGGGAGACGGCTCATTACCGTCAGACCCTCGACATGCAGAAAGCCGCCCTGACCACCACCTTCGACGTACAGGACAAGGTCAGCGTGCGGCAAACGGTCATGGCGCTGCGCCAGCTGCCGTTTTCGACGCTTTCGATGGTCGAGATTACGGCCCGGAAAGACTGCGACATCACCCCCGCCAGCGTCATCGAGTCGCCGGAAAACCTGAAAGAGGTCAGGAACTTCTACTCCGAAATCGACCGGCCCCACGCTACGGTCCGGCTGCTTACTTCGGTAGCTAAAAGCCCGACGGGGCGGCTGACGGTGGCGGCTTCGACCAGCTTTATTTTCGAGGAACCGCACGGGCAGGAGCCGGACGTGATTCACGAAGACTGGGACTATAACATGCACCTGGCAAAGTTTACGCGTCGCCTGAAAGCCGGCCAGACCTATCGATTCAGCGTCGTGGGTTCGGTGACCTCCACGGCGCACACCGCCGACGCCCACAATGAAGCCGAGCGCCTGACCATCTTTGCCGCCCTGGAACGCACGGACCGGCTTCTGAAACGCCATCAGGCGGAATGGGACAAGCTCTGGCAGAGCGACATCGTCATCGAAGGAGATGCCGACGCCCAGCGGGCCGTCCGGTCGGCGCTGTATCACCTCTACTCCTTCGCCCGGGCAGGAACCGCCTACAGCCTGTCGCCGATGGGCCTGTCGGGGCTGGGCTACAATGGGCACGTCTTCTGGGACACGGAACTCTGGATGTACCCGGCCCTGCTGCTGATGAAGCCCGAGATGGCCAGATCGCTGCTCGAATACCGCTTCGAACGCATGCCGATGGCGCGGCAAAATGCCTTCAGCCACGGCTATGCGGGCGTGATGTTTCCCTGGGAATCCGATGCCGACGGGCAGGAAGCGACTCCCGTCTGGGCGCTGACGGGGCCGTTTCAGCATCACATCACGGGCGATATAGGCTGGGCGTTCTGGAAATACTACCAGGTGACGAAGGATAAGGACTGGCTCCGCACCCGCGGCTATCCGATGCTGAAGGAGGTGGCGGAGTTCTGGGTAAGCCGGGTCGAAAAAGACGCGAAGGGCTATCATATCAACAACGTGATCGGGGCCAACGAATGGCAGGAGAATATTAACGATAACGCCTATACGAACGGCATGGCGAAAACCTCGCTGCAATACGCCGTTCAGGCCGCTCAGGAACTTGGGCTGACGCCCAATACGGCCTGGAAGACCGTGGCCGACAACCTGCCGATTCTCCGGTTTCCGGACGGAACGACCCGGGAAAACGAAACCTACGACGGCGTGCCTATCAAGCAGGCCGACGTCAACCTGCTGGCCTATCCGATGAAAATCGTGACCGAGGAGGCTCAGATTCGGAAAGATCTGAAATACTACGAACCCCGCATGTCGCCGGAAGGGCCGGCCATGGGCTTTTCGGTGCTGGCGACGCTCTACGCCCGGCTGGGCGAATCCGATCGGGCTTATGACCTTTTTGTCAGGAGTTACAAACCAAATGAAGTGCCGCCGTTCGGCGTGCTGGCGGAGACGGCCGGCGGAACGAACCCCTATTTCGCCACCGGTGCGGGCGGTATGCTTCAGGCGGTTCTGAACGGCTTCGGCGGCCTCGACATCACGGATAACGGCATTGTGCAGTTGAAAACCCGCTTACCGAAAACATGGAAATCCCTGACGATCAGGGGCGTGGGGACGCAGCAGAAAACCATTCGGATTCAGTGACAAGCAACGGGCCGGTTCCTGCGCAGGAACCGGCCCGGCTCCAGGCAGGACAGATATTGGTCGGGCTTCACCAGTAGGCGGAGGGCAGGCTGGTCTGGTGCACCTCCAGTGAGATATCGGGAGAGTGTACGGCCATCCGGTTCAGCGCGGTGTACATCAGGCGAATGGCGTCTTCGATCCGCTTCCATCCTTCTTCCGACGACAGATCGATGCCGACGAGCGTCCGGTTGTTGCGGGCCAGCAGCGTCATATACGACATGGCTCCTACCATAATGGCCGAAATCGCCCGGAAATCCGTTCCTTTTATGAAGGAAAGTTCATCGATCATCCGGGTCACTTCCTCATCATAGGCCTGGCTGGCGATGTCGGCGGTCAGGTCGTTTTCCATGACGGTGGCCTTCAGCACCTGAAAAGCCGCCGGGAACTGCCGGAAGTAGCGGTAGGTGTGAATCAGCTGTTTGTACCAGAGTTTGGATAGGTCGTGTTCATGAACCGGACGCAACTGCTCCACCGTGGCCGGACTTAACAGCGGAAACAACCGGCCCATCTTGATGTAGTGGGTCAGCAGGCCGTCGAGACCACCGAAATACCGGTAAATAAGTACTTTACTGACACCCGCTTTTTCGGCAATCCGATTAATGCCGATTCCCTCGACGCCCTTCTCCGCGATGACCTCTTCAATCGCGTTGATAATTCTCTGGGAGGTCTGCGCACGATTCCGTTTTACTTTTTCCATAGGTTGATAGACGATTTGCTTTTATCACTTATCGGACGCGAGTTGTAGCGAAAAGTCACATAAAAGTTACAAAAATTGCTAAAATCTTTACGCAGATGTTCCAATGCCAATATTACCGATATATGGTATAATGGTTACTAATTTGAAGCCTCCGTTCTCCGTCCCGGTCGGCATTTGTTAGTAATTGGTATCATTCCCTAAGTAGAACCACTCAATTTTCCGGCCTTATTTAATAGACACCATCATAAAAGTTAGTAAGTGGCAAAACCGCTTTTGGGCGCTGTCAATCACATAAACAAAAAGCCTGCCGATCTTTCGGCAGGCTTTTATCAGACATGATATTAGACCGGGGATGGATAAGGATTCCGGGCGGTCAGGAGATTTCCTGGCCCATGGCCGGGTCGCTGAAACCGGTTTTCCCGGTTTCGATCCGGCCCGCATATCGTTTTGTGAAGGTGTTGAAGCCGTTCACGCGGATACTTAGATCGTACCACCCGAAGCTGCGGGCAAGGTCCAGCACCATCGTTGCCTGACCGCCTTTAGATACCGTAGCCGTCCGGGTGCCGCCTTTGTAGGCATTGTCGGTCACTTCGATTCTGTACGACCGGTTCCGGTCCGGGGTTTTCATTCTCAGTTCGAGATTGCCGGTCGGCTTTTTCTTCATATCCCGCTGATAGTCAAGCACAATATCGAGGGCCGGGTCGGCGCCGTCGCCCCGGAATTCGCGGAAGAACCCGTTGGGGCCGTACACCTGCAGGTAATAGCTGTCGTTTTCGAAGTCGCCGAGCGGCCAGGCATCGGTCAGGCTGTCGCCGGCTTTGACGGCGTAAGCCCAGGTTTTCACATCCGGTTTCACTCCGCCGGCTTCCCAGACCCGGTACGTACCCGGCGCGTACACGTTGAAGGGCGAACCGGCCGCCCGCTCGCCGAACAGCTCATTCGAAGCTTCGAACCGGATGCGGAACGTTTTCCGATCGTCGCTGAGCCGGCCGTCGACGTTGAGCTGATAGGGAAGCGCACAGGAAGCGCGAACGCCCTTCTCCTGCCGGGGCATCCAGGGCGAGGCCGACGGACTACGGTTGATCTGGTCGATTTCCTCTCTGGACAGCTTCCGGAAGGCCGACGGCACCTCCCTGAATTTCGCCTTATGAATGCTTTGGATAAAAGGCTCTTTCGGTACGAATTTCGGCAGGTCGATTTTCTCGCCGTTGTAAGGCCGGAACACCGAGGTCAGATCGCCGGTAACGGTTCGGCGCCAGCTGCTGATGTTCGGCTCCTCGATCTTTTTCCCGGTCTTATGACTGAGAAACTTTTCGAGAAATTGAAGCACCGACGTATGATCGAACACCTCCGAGCAGACGTAGCCGCCCCGGCTCCAGGGGGAGGCAATCAGGAGCGGAACGCGGTAACCGAGTCCGATGGTGCCGGCCCGGGCCTCCCTGGCGGCATTTTTGCTTTTCCGCTCAAGTTCCTGCTCCATGCCGACGTGCTCGACGGCGGTGTCGATACCGGCGGACGTCCGGCCGGTATCCGGCTTTTCGGGATGCGGGGCGACGAAGGGCGGCACATGGTCGAAATAGCCGTCGTTTTCGTCATAAGCCAGGATGAAGATGGTTTTCTTCCAGACGTCCGGATTCCGGGTCAGGATGTCCATGACCTCGGAAATGTACCAGGCACCGTACCAGGGTGCACCCGGGTGATCGGAGAAGTTCTCGGGGGCCACGATCCACGACACGGCCGGCAGTTGGCCGGTTCGGACGTCTTCCCGGAACTGGAACAGGACATCCCCCTTCGGAATGCTCACTTCCCGGTCGGTGTCGCCGTCGCGGTATTTCAGGGTCGTCAGTTCGTGGTAGTGGGGGTCCTTGCTGTTGGTCGTAAACGCTTTCTCGTGCAGGTTTCTGGCCCGCTGCGGCAGCTTTTCATACTTCTCCCGGCTCCACTTTTCCAGATCCTCTTTAGCCCGGGCGGCCATGGCTTTTTTTTCCTGAAGCTCTTTGGTCAGCTTTTGGGCGTCCTCCCCGGAGGCCGTCCGCAGCCGGGCTTCCAGCGCCCCGATTTCGGACGGAAGCGTCTGCTGAAGCGTTTGCAGATACTGCTGGTAAGCGGCCGAAAACCGGACGTTGTATTGCGAAAACCACTCGATCGGGTTATCGGTGAAGTTAGCGAGCCAGGCGTCCTCCTCACCCGTGAAGCCCATCGACAGGCTGAGCTCGTTCTGGTAAATTTTCCAGGAAATGCCGTGATCCTCCAGCCGCTCGGGGAAGGTGGTCCAGTGTGCCGGGTCCTCGTAGTCGACGTCTTCATTGCGGACGTTGGCCTTCGAAGTGCCGTTCTGCTGCTCCCGAATGGTGCCGGTCCAGAGATACAGGCGGTTCGGCGTGGTTCCGGTCAGGGAGGAGCAGAAATTCTGGTCGCAGACGGTGAAGGCGTCGGCCAGGGCGTAATAAAACGGGATATCTTCCCGGTTGTAGTAGCCCAGCGTCAGCGGCATCCGGGCATACTCCTTGTTGCCGGACGGCTTGGCGTCCAGCCATTTATCATACTTCCCGTCGTTCCGCGCATCGACCTGGTTGGTCCAGGAATGCGGCAGTGAACTCATCCAGGTGGCCTTCGTATCTTTGAGGTTCAGCCGGAAGGGCGCGTAGGTTTCGCCGGCGGCATTGGTCTGCAGCCAGACGAGGTTCCGGTCGGGCAGGGTGATGGCGCGCGGGTCGTTGAAGCCCCGAACCCCCTGAAGCGTGCCGTAGCAATGATCGAACGAGCGGTTTTCCTGCATCAGAATGACTACATGCTCGGCGTCGAGGTAGGTGCTGCCCGGCTGCGGGTCGATGGCCAGGGCCTTCTGGATCGATGCGGGCAGCGCATTCAGGAAACCGGTGCCGGCGGCCAGCAGGGCGGCTTTTTTAAGGAATTCTCTTCTTGAATCCTGTGAATGGGAATCCATAGCTTCCGGAGATTACGGTTCGTATGAGTAGTACTTGTCCAGCCCGCACGCAGACTATCCCTCTCCCAAATTTAAGGCAACCGCTTCAGCTCCGAAAAAGCAAATCGAAATTTAAAAGGAAGTTAACATTCCATCGGCCGGACGACCGAACATCCCGAAAAAGAGGAAACGACCAAAGCGTCAAAGCGGTTTGGGACTGAGCAGGGCAGCCGTTACCAGCAGCTCCGACAATACCGCCGACAGCGTCCGGACGGCGTTCAGACGATTCCAGGGCGACTCGAACCGGGTTCTCATGGCCGCCAGCTCGTCGGCCGTGGCCGACGACAGGTCGAACGCTTCCAGCGCGTCGTTCAGCGGCACGTTGCCCAGACCGGTTACGCCGAAGACCCCGACGGTATACACCACGGCAGCCCCGAGCAGCAGCCAGAACCGGGCGGAGACCGGCTGGCCGTATTGCAGCCATGTACTGAGCGGGAGCAGCACCAGCGCCCCCAGAAATCCGGCGAAGAAAACCGGGTTCAGGATGGCCCGGTTGATGGCCTGCATGGCGGCCAGATAGGCGGCATCCGAAACCCGGGCCAGACCCGGGCTGACGGAAAACGAATAGGCATAAAACAGACCGGCCATTAAGCCGGTGGCGACGGCCGCGCTCAGCACAACGACGTCGGTGATGGTAAAGTGAAACATTGCGGCCGTTTGGGTTTGCGCAGGCAAAGCTACGGCCGCCGGAAGGGGGGTAATAGAACGAAACCGACACGCCCGGATTTTTTATTTTCCGGCGGCCGGCGGGGAAGGCCGTTTTGCAGTTTTCCGGCCCACCGGCCGCTTCTCCCGGGCCGGCTGCGTCGGGGTTTGCCCGGATCTTTCCCTGATCACCCGTTCGGTCCCGGTGGTTCCCGTTTTCTGGTAGGGGAAGCCCCTTTGTAATTCCTGGTTTTCGCCTTCGGCGTGGAAAGCGACTGTCCGCCGGCCATGCTGACGGTAACCGTCAGCATGGCCGTGACAATCAATTGATTGGCAGAAAACATGATTGCTGATGATTTTGTGAACTGGTCTGGATCTTCGACCTGCTCAGATATTAAAGCACGGCCGTCGTCCACTGATCTTTTCCACAGTTGGAACAATTAGCCGGGTTAACGGCAACGGAGGCCGGATTGCCGCAGAACCCGCACACCCGGGATCCGGATACCGCTTTTTGCCTTTCCCGGTATTTGGTATCCCAATCCGGAAGGACCGATAAGCCGGGCGTCGGCGTGGGGTTCTCGACCAGCGAAAAAGCGCCGTTCGATTCCAGATAAAGCCGTTTGACGGCACCCAGGTGATAAAGCCCTTCCGACCGCAACTGGGCCAGCAGCCGCTCCCGCGTGACGCGGCACTGCAGCATCGTATCGAGCTTCATGACCGAGTTTTCCACCAGGATGTCCAGCTCATCTTCCACGATGGCTTCCATCCGCTGGTTACGGGCGGACATTCTGGAAATGAGCCGCTCGCCAACCACAATCACCACCGCCGAAATCACGCCCGGCACCAGGCCCCGGTCCGGCGCCAGAATCGGTATCCCGATAGAAGCCGCCAGGGCCACCATCGCCACCATTTCGGTACGGCTTAACTGGGCGGCCATCCGTTTGCCCATCAGCCGCATCGCTATCATCAGCAGCGCATACACCACGGCCGTTCGAATCAATACTTCAACGTAAAACATGCCCGGAACCTCACCGATAAAAATGCGGTGCCAGTCGGTCAATTTCATTTCTTCCGGTTTCATAAAGTATTCGGCTTGTTAACAGACCGCCTGGGTCCACTCCACTTCCTGACACACCGGACAGGGGGTTTTCTGATCCTCCATCTGTTCCGTATTGCCGCAGTTCATGCAGGCCACCACGGCAGGGGCAGCCGCCGGCTGTAGACTATGTACTTCGGGGTCGGTATCGGGAAAGGCCGACAATCCCGGCTTTTCATCCTCGGCGGTGTAAATGCTGAAGAGGCCGCAGGCTTCTATATAAAGCCGCTCCACTTTGTTCACGTTGAAGATTTTATGGCTGCGAAGCACGGCAAACAGTTGCTGTTTGGAGATTCGGGCTCTCTCCATAGCTTCCAGTTGCAGGACGCCGTCTTCGATCAGGAGACTTTCTTTTCCCTGGGTGATCTCTTCGACGCGTTTGCTTTTAAAATCCAGCCGGGTCAGTTGCCGCTGGAATGACAGCGCGCAGACCAGCACCATCACGCCCAGCAGAATGCCCCGGTCCGGTAACTGCATGATCGGAGAAATAATGGCTCCCAACGTCAGCATGACGGCCATTTCCGTCAGCGTCAGCTGCCCGTTCATGCGTTTGCCCAGCAGGCGCACGATGACCAGAAAGAACAGCAGAATCAACAGGGAACGAAAGAATACCTCGATCAGAAATTCGGGCGGGTTATTTCCCAGCAGGATCCGCTTCCAGTCGTCAAAATGAATTTCCTCCTTTTTCATGGCTGAATGATGTAAAGTCTTACCGATTTTCGAATTTGTTCAGAAGCCGGGCTTCGATGAGCCGCTGCATCTGCTGCCATGCGTTGTCCCAGGACTGGGTTTTCAGCTGCTTGTCTACGCCGGCCCAATCCACTTCGCTGCGCCGGGCCAACGACCGTTCGACGGCTTCTTCAAAAGCCGAAACCGAATTCCCTATCAGGACCGGACCCCAGCCTCCGTAGCTTCGCACCACATCGCGAATGGGCGTGGAGATGACCGGCAGACCGGCCGCCAGGTATTCCGGAGTCTTCGTGGGACTGATGTAGCGCGTAGATTCGTTGAGGGCGAAAGGAAGCAGGGCAGCCTGCCAGTTGCTGAAATAGGCGGGCAGTTCATTATAGTTTTTCATGCCCAGGTAGTGCAGGTTGGGTCCCTGCGGCAGGGCGGCCGGGTCGATCTTGACCACGGGTCCCAACAGAACGAAATGCCAGTCGGGCCGGCGCTCGGCCAGGGCTTTCAGCAATTCCAGGTCCAGCCGCTCGTCGATTACCCCGCAAAAGCCGATTCGGGGGCCGGGAATGGCACTCTGGTCCAGAGGGTCGGGCAACCCGTCCCGGCTTTGGGCAAAATGCCGGAAATCGATGCAGCTCGGAAAGGCGAATACGTGCGGATGATGGGGCTGCTTGGCTTCATATAAACTATGGCCGCCGGTATAGACCAGGTGGGCCCGTTTCAGGAGTTTTTGCTCCTGTTCCAACAGCAGAGGGGAAGCGCCGGAAAAAGCCGACAGCTCGTCCATGCAGTCGTACACCGTCAGGGAAGGGCGCAGGTGTTCGGTATACAGGAGGGCCATCGGCGTAAAATACCAGGCAATAAAATCACTGATCCTTTCCCGTTCCATCCATTGATTGATCAGTTGCCGTTGCAACCGTTCGGCGGTCCTGTCGTCGATGCCGTGCGGTAAATGCGGGACGATCACCTTAATCCGGTCACCGGCCGCCCGGACCTCCAGCCGGAGCGTTTCGCACCAGACCGGCTCTTCCACATACCAGACCCGCCAGCGACGGCTGGCCCGGGTCAGCAGGTGCTGGGGACGCTGAAAGACAAAATCCCAACGAAGATGGGAGAAACAAACCAGGTCTCCGACCGTATGGGGAGCGAAAACATCGGGGGTTTCGGAAACTCCGGGGTCATGGAAATTAGGAACGGGCATTGGCTGCTTACCGGGTAGCCATTGAACCAATCGCATTCGGTTCCTACCCGGCATTTACGAGTCTGTTGAGCCAACGGTCTGAGCCGAAAAACCCGCATTCTTCGGGCAGGGCCATTTCCTTAATAGGCAGAAAAGACAGGCTCCAGCGGCCGGCCCGGGGTTGAAAAAGTATACCAAGGCGCCGGTAAGAAGGCATTTGCTTCCAGCATTCCTAAAGAGCGGCTCCGGCTGCGGAAACGACCCGGAGGCCCATTTCTTTCCCGCGCCGGATGGATAAACCTGTTTTACAGCAGATGCGTATCCGGCCAAAAAACAGCATAAATTCTATCCTCTCTTCTTATATTGTACTGCAAAAAGCCGCTTTCGGATGGTGGGCCGCACTGCCGCACCGATTCATGCCGGAGGTCCACGAATGAATACCCTGACTCACTGCTTTCCTTCCCTACGGTGGATCATCCCCGCGATGCTCGTGGCCGGCTGCCGAACCGGCGGGGAGCTGGTGCCCATCCGGAGTCCTGACCCCGTTACGGCAGCGCAGGCATCGCTGGTGAGCATTCTTGCCATCGGCCCGACCTCGGCCGAAGTCATTGTGAAAAGTATCCGGCTCGAAGCGGCCGGCTGGCGCCTGACGGCCCGTTCGCCCGAGGGGAGCACGCTTCCCATCCCGTCCGGTGAAACCACCGACCTGAAGGAGTTCCGGCTGACCACCCTCCGGCTCGACGGCCTGGTCGGCGGGCAGACCTATCAATTCCGGTTAGCCTTCCGCTTCGCCGAACAGGATTCGATTACCGCCATTCGCTCCTACACACACCGGCTGTCCACCTCGCCCCACTGGACGCGGCTGGCGCATGCCGCCTTCAGCGGGGGCGATTATACCGCCTGCCCGGTGGCGGTGGACGGCATCTGCGGGTCCAACCCCGACAACGGGTGCGGCCACCCCGGCATCGGGGCTTACGTGGGCAACCGCGTGCAACTGCTTCGCTACGCCGGTCCGCAGCAGGACCGGCTGGATACCCGCATCTACGACCGGGCCACTGACAGCTGGCCGTTCTTTGCCGGCGGAGAAAACCGGACGCCCCGACAGGGCATGATTCAGTATAATCTGTTTCATTTCAAGGGCGTAGACCGCTACCAGTTCAGCGGACTGGGCTATATTACCGAGGAGCGGGCGCCGGGTAAGTATTTTTATTACCATGATATGAGCGTGCAGCTGCCCGTCGGAGGCAGCCCGGTCTATCCCCTGTATGGGGGAGAAGACGGCGAAGTGGCTTTTTTCATGACCACCGACGAAGCCTATTTCCTGACCCAGAACGGCTCACCGGCCATGCGCAGCATCCATGCCACCTTCACGCAGACGGTACGCGCGCCCCTGCCCGAGCCGCCCGGGACGCTGGCGACCTTCTCGATCCGCAACATCGGCTACGTGGTCAACCAGCGCCCGGGCCTGCCCACGCGGCTCTGGGCCTACGACCCGGCTATCGATGTCTGGACCCGGCGCGCCGACTTTCCGGGTCCGTCCCGCCGGCGGGGTACGGCTTTTTCGCTGGCCCGCAACGGGTATTTCGGCCTGGGTCTGACGCCCGACGGGCAGGGTCTGCGCGATCTATGGCGGTATGATCCCGGCACCGACCGCTGGCAATACGTCACCGAGTACCCCGGTCAGGGAAACCAGTTGCTGGCCGTGTTCAGTGCGCCGGACGGCGCCAAACCCCAGCGGGCGTATCTGGGCTGGGGCTACGAGGCCCAGCGGACCGGCACCGGAGTCAACCGCATCGTGGGCTGCACCGACTGGTGGGAGCTGACGCCCTGAAGCCGGAGGAAGCTGAAACGGGTTTATTCATAGATACCTAAACGCTTTACCTTGTGAGGATCCTTTTATTCATGCTGACCGGTCCGAGGCAACGCTTTCTCCTCGAGAGTCTTTTGCTGGTTCTCCTGTGGGGCTGCGTCGACCCGGTAGACCTGCCCATCCGGCAAACCGAGCGCCGGTTGGTGGTGGAGGGGCTGGTTACCGACGAAGCCCCGCCGTATATTATCAAGCTGACCTATTCGGGCAATTTGAACCGGTCGCTGCTGATTCCTGACGAGCTGGCCATCAACGGAGCCGTAGCTACCCTGGAAGACAACCTGGGCAATCAGGCGACGCTGGAGCAGGACCCCCTGAACCCGGCTTTTTACTGGATGCGCGACGCCCGGTTGCAGGGCGTAATCGGCCGGGCTTATACGCTGCGGGTTCAGTTGCCGGACGGCAGCCGGTATGTGTCCCGGCCGGAGGTCCTCGCTCCGGTGCCGCCCATCGAGGAACTCTACGCCGAATACCACGAGTCTGACCCTAACCTTTTGGCTTTTAATTCGTTTCTGGTGCGCATCGACACCCGCGATCCACCCGAAGCCGGAAACTTTTACCGCTGGCAGGCCATGAGTTATATGCCGGTCTGGGGCGGCAGCAACGATCCGCAGGGTTTTTACAACCGGTCGCTCTCGGCAGGCCAGGGGGCCTACGCGCCTTTTTACGGGCCTCTCACCAACGTCATCAGCGACCAGCTGATCAACGGAAACCGGCTGGTAGGGCAGCTGGTGCTGAACGCCCCTCTGGTGGCGTTAGGCACCCAATATGTTGAAGTACGGCAGTATTCCCTCTCGCGGGCGGCTTACCAGTACTGGGTGCTGTATCAGGAGCAGCTTTCGCGCACGGGTACCATTTTCGACCCGCAACCCGCCAGCATCGAGGGCAACGTTCGGGCGGAAGCGGATACGAACAAGCTGGCGCTGGGCTATTTCGGGGCATCGGCCGTCAGTCGCCGGCGCATGATCATCGAAACCGACACCATCAACTACGCCCGATTCGTTTCGCGTTTCGGACCGCTGCTGTTCAGCAACGCCAACCCGGAGGTCCCCGGTCTGGCCCGCGAGCAGGCCCAGGCGGCCCCGCCCACCAAATGGCTCACCTACGGGCAATAACTTTCACCCCTTCCTGCGATGCGCGCCTTCCCTGCCCGATCACGTTTAACCGCTGCCCTGCTGTTGCTGGTCGTATCCGGCGTATCGGCCCAGACCCGGTATCTGATCCGCGGCCGAATTACCGACGGCGCTACGGGCCGGGGGCTGGGAAATGTGTCGGTAGTCGATAAAAAACTGAAGGTCGGCACCCTCAGCGACAGCACCGGCGCCTACAGCCTGCGCGTACTGCCGGGCCTGTACAGCCTGACCTTCTCCCGGGTCGGTTATTACAGCCGCAGTGTGCCGGCCGACGTCAGCCGCGCCGACGAGGTGGTGAATGTGACGCTCAACCCGGACATCCGGCAGCTGGAAGAAGTCAACGTGACGGGCCGCGCCCCCGACGCCAACGTCTCGGCCGCCCAGATGAGTGTGGTCAAGCTCGATATGAAGAATCTGCGTAATATTCCCGTCGTTTTCGGCGAAGTCGATATTCTCAAAGTCCTGACGCTGCAGCCGGGGGTCAGTACGGTCGGCGAAGGGGCGGGCGGTTTCAACGTTCGGGGAGGCCGCACCGACCAGAATCTGGTGCTGGTCGACGGTGCTCCGCTGTTCAATACGAGCCATTTACTGGGGCTGCTGAGCAATCTGAACGCCGATGCGATTCAGGATGTCACCCTGTATAAAGGGGGCATTCCGGCCGCTTACGGCGGGCGACTGTCCAGTTTACTGCTCATGAACACCAGAACCGGCGAAACCGACCGGATCGGCGTCAAGGGGGGAATCGGATTGATTACGAGCCGACTGCTGGTGCAGGGCCCCGTGACGAAGAATAAAAAACTGACGTTTCTGGCCGCAGGCCGCATCGCCTATCCTTCCCTGCTGCTAGGGTTATTTCCCGCCCCGACCAACCGGAACCGGGCTTCTTTCTATGACCTGAACGCTCGCATCACGTACCAGTTCACTCCGAACAGTCAACTCACGGCCACCCTCTACCGCTCCTTCGATACGTTCAAATTTCCTCAGGATACCCTCTACACCACCCAGTCTACTCTGCTGACGGCCCGTTACAGCCGGCGTCTGAACAAGCACCTGTCGGTTAACCTGACGGGTACCCAGAGCGACTACCGCTTCTATCTGGACGGACAGGGCACGGCCAACACGTACCGCTACCGTTCGACGATCCGCCAGCGTGACGCCCGGCTTGACTGGCAGTGGGTGCCCCAACCGGCGCACCGGGTCGAGTTCGGGGGGACGCTGACGGCTTATTCTCTACTGCCGGGGGCCATCCATCCCACGGGCGACGGCTCGAACGTCGTTGCCCAGACGCTGTCGACCGAACAGGCCCGTGAATGGGCGGGGTATCTCTCCGACGAATGGACGCCCGTGCGGGGGTTGTCGGTTCAGGCGGGGGTTCGGTACGTTCGGTTCACCAACATCGGGCCGGGAGTCGGCTATCGGTATGCCGGGGGCATCCCCCGCAGCCGCGAATCCATCACCGATACGCTGTTTTATGGGAGCGGAGAACCGGTCGTCGGCTACGGCGGCTGGGAACCACGGATGACGGTGCGGGTCAGCCTGACGAGCGCCGGCTCCGTCAAGTTCAGCTACCACCGCACCCGGCAGTTTCTGCACCTGATCTCCAACACGACCGCTATTTCGCCCGTCGATTTCTGGAAGCTCAGCGACCCCCTGGTACGGCCTTCGGTGGCGGATCAGTGGGCCGTGGGTTACTTTCGCAACTTTCAGGACAATAAATACGAAACGTCGGTGGAAGTATATCGCAAGGAGATGAGCCATCTGGTCGAATACCGCAACGGAGCAACGCTTCTGCTGAACCCGGCTTTGGACGCCGACCTGCTTCCGGCGCAGGGGCGGGCGTATGGAGTAGAAATCAGTTTGCAAAAGACCCGCGGGCTGCTGACGGGCCTGTTGGCCTACACCTACGCCCGGACGCTGGCGCGGGTCCGGACGCCCTATGTTCACGACCGCATCAACGGCGGTGCCTGGTACGCGTCTACCTTTGACCGCCCCCACAACCTGACCGTCGCCACGCAGTGGAAATGGAGCCGGGGGTGGACGTTCGGCACCAACTTTGTCTACACCAGCGGTCGACCGACGACCTATCCGGACGGCACCTATCGCTTGAACGGGACCAAAGTGCTCGATTACTCGCAGCGCAACGCCGACCGCATTCCGGACTATCACCGGCTGGATGTGTCGTTCACCAAAGACGGCCGTCGGACGCCCGGCCAGCGCCGATACAGCAACTGGTCGGTGTCGTTTTATAACGTGTACGCCCGCAAGAATCCGTACTCGATTTATTTCCAGCGGGTAAACACGACCACCCGGGCCTTCCGGCTCGCGGTCTTCGGCACGATTATCCCTTCTTTAAGCTGGAATTTCAACTACTAAAGTGCGGTCGGGAAGCACAGCTTTTCGGCCGGATCGTCCGGCTCCACAACCGGAACAGGTATATAAACCGTCTTTTGATTCAGGATCGGTTTCCGACATCAGTGCAATGTGTAGCCATGTTATTTGGGGTGAAATAAAAGATTTTAAATCGACACAAGTGGTTAAATCTGCATCGATCTAAGTCAAAAATTTTGAATTTTATTCTGTAAATACGTAAAAACAAAACGCGCCAGTTCTCATTGAGAACTGGCGCGTTTTAAACCTTAACAGTTGCCGGAGAAGGATTCGAACCCTCACAAACAGAACCAAAATCTGTCGTCCTACCCTTAGACGATCCGGCAATTGCGAGTGCAAAGATAGCACTTGTTGGTAAAAAGAATCAAGCCTGATTGAAAAAAACTTGAATTTCTGGAAAAGCACCGGAATGTCAAAGCCTTCGGCAATACTTCACTCCCGGCGCTCTTTCAGGCTTTTTCCTAAACTCCGGCGGTTTCGGCCGTAGGCAGAATCTTTTTTACCAGCCCCTGAAGCACCTTCCCCGGGCCGCACTCCACAAACACCGATGCGCCGTCCGCTCCCATGGCTTCTACCGACTGTGTCCAGCGTACCGGCGCCGTGAGTTGGGCAATCAGGTTGGCCTTGATCGTTTCCATATCCGTTGACGGACGAGCATCGACGTTCTGGTAGATCGGACAGCTCGGCGTACGGAACGGCGTCGTCTCGATTGCACGGGCCAGCTCCTCACGGGCGGGTTCCATCAAGGGGGAATGGAACGCCCCGCCGACCTGTAGCGGCAAAACCCGTTTGGCACCCGCTTCCTTTAATTTTTCACCCGCCAGCCGAACGCCCTCGATCGAGCCGGAAATGACCACCTGACCCGGACAGTTGTAGTTGGCCGCCACAATCACCTCTCCCGAACCATCCGCGACCTCCCGGCAAATCCGTTCGATCGTCGGATCGTCGAGGCCCAGCACGGCGGCCATCGTCGACGGATTGATTTCGCAGGCTTTCTGCATGGCGCCGGCCCGCTGGGCCACCAGCCGCAGCCCGTCTTCGAATGATAACCCGCCGGCCGCCACCAGCGCCGAGATCTCCCCGAGGGAATGCCCGGCCACCATGTCCGGCGCAAAATCGGAGAGGGTCTGTGCCAGAATCACGGAATGAAGGTAAATCGCCGGCTGGGTCACGTTGGTCTGTTTGAGTTCGTCGTCGGTACCTCCAAACATCACTTCCGTGATTCGGAAGCCGAGGATCCCGTCCGCCCGGTCGAACAGCTCCTTCGCTTTTTCAGATTGCTGATAAAGGTCCTGGCCCATACCGCGAAACTGTGCCCCCTGCCCCGGAAAAACATACGCTTTTTTCATATTCAGATGATTTGTAAGACGGCGACACGCAGAAAGATTACCGGCGGGAAGGCACCCGAAAGAAACTCGTCCCTACCCACCCCACCGTGTCCCGGCCGCCAAAATAAAAATCTTATGACGGTTATTCCAAAAAGCGGGCTTTGAGGGCGGGAGCAGGAACCCGGCAGGCGTCGGTTCGTCCGAACCAGCGGTACCGGTTCCGGGCCACGGCTTCGTAAACCGCGTCGCGTACAAAACGGGGCACCAACTTGAAAACAGTCAAAAGCGGCCAGGCGCCCCCGAGATGCCGGGCGATTTCCAAAGCCGCATCGGACCGCACGAAGGAGCGGCCGTTCCGGATCAGCACCACACTATCAACCGGACCTTCGGCAGGAGGGCATTGGGCCAGCAGCCGCCGTCCCGTCTCAGATTGCAGGGAAGCAAACCGAAACCGGCCTTTCCGGTCGTGGTCGATTACAAAATTTACGGCTGAATTACACAAATTACAGACCCCGTCGAAGAGAATGACGTCCATGTGGTGAGTGCTTGAAATAATCCTATTTATATCTTGTAACGAACAAACATTATCTGAATACAATATGTTACTCAAATGGCTGGGAATCTCAACGGTTTACAAATTCCAAATAAGCACAAAAAACAGTTGTTTTATTGTTTCAGAATGCTTTGTGCCGTAGTTTTGGCGTCCGCGAATCGTTCAATTCCTGAGTTCATTTTGATAAACAAATTCTTATTGTTCACCGTATGTCTTGGTTAACAACAACACTTGCCAGCTCCCTCGGACGTAAAGTAGTAATGTCGCTGACGGGGCTGTTTTTGTGTACGTTCCTGATCGTGCATCTCGCCGGGAACCTGCAATTG
Source organism: Larkinella soli (assembly GCF_003703975.1). Classification (GTDB taxonomy): domain Bacteria; phylum Bacteroidota; class Bacteroidia; order Cytophagales; family Spirosomataceae; genus Larkinella; species Larkinella soli. Next base: position 228,434 of record NZ_QTJY01000010.1, read on the forward strand.
TTCAAAGGAGATGAAGGCCGGGCGTTCAATGTGTACAGTCATTTCATGACCCATAATCCGGTGATCATGACGATCTCGTACCTGCTGTATGCCTCCATCCTGATTCACTCTACGATGGCCCTGATTCTGACGCGTCACAATCAGGCCTCCCGCCCTGTCAAGTATGCCTACCAGCGCCCGGAAGCCAACAGCCACTGGACCTCGCGCAACATGGGTATTCTGGGGACAATCCTGTTCATCTTCATCGTCATTCACATGCGGACTTTCTGGTTCACCATGCACTTCGGACCCATTCCGATGGTGAATTACGACGGGGAGGAATATAAGGATCTGTATACGGTCGTTTCGGCGGCATTCTCCAACGGCCTTTATGTTCTTTTTTATGTTCTCGCCATGGCAGGGTTATCGTTCCACCTTGTGCACGGTTTCCAGAGCGGCTTTCAGACCCTCGGGATCCGGCATAAGAAGTACAGCCCGATGATCGAGTGGATCGGAACCTATGGCTTTGGGGTCCTGATCCCGGCTTTGTTTGCTGCTATGCCGGTCTATATGTTTCTTAAAACACACGGTTTTATCGGTTAGGAATTTAATCGCAACTGTTTATGGTTGACTTAATTGAAGAAAAAGAAGCCGGCGTGAAGCTGGATTCTAAAATTCCGGAAGGACCCCTCGCCGAAAAATGGGCCCGTCATAAATTTAGCCTGAAGCTGGTCAACCCGGCCAACAAACGTAAATATGAGGTCATCGTTGTCGGAACCGGTCTGGCCGGAGCCTCGGCGGCAGCCTCTCTGGCAGAGCTTGGCTACAGCGTCAAGGCTTTCTGCTTCCACGACAGTCCCCGCCGGGCGCACAGCATCGCGGCCCAGGGCGGTATCAATGCGGCCAAGAATTATCAGAACGACGGCGACAGCGTCTTCCGGTTGTTCTACGATACCATCAAAGGCGGTGACTATCGCGCCCGGGAAGGCAACGTCTACCGGCTCGCCGAGGTCAGTGTCAACATCATCGACCAGTGTGTTGCCCAGGGCGTTCCCTTCGCCCGCGAGTACGGCGGTCTGCTGGCGAACCGGTCCTTCGGGGGCGCGCAGGTTTCCCGGACATTCTATGCCCGCGGTCAGACCGGGCAGCAGCTGCTGCTGGGCGCCTACAGCGCCCTGAGCCGCCAGGTCGCCAACGGAAAGGTGAAACTGTTCCCCCGGACCGAAATGCTCGACCTCGTCATGGAGGGGGGCAAAGCCCGCGGCATTATCACCCGGAACCTGATTACCGGGAAGATCGAGTCGCACTCGGCCCACGCCGTACTGCTCTGCACCGGTGGTTACGGAAACGTCTTCTACCTGTCGACCAATGCCATGGGTTCCAATACCACGGCAATCTGGCGCGCCCATAAAAAAGGTGCCCTCTTCGGCAACCCGTGCTTTACCCAGATTCACCCGACCTGTATCCCGGTAAAAGGAAAATACCAGTCGAAGCTGACGCTGATGTCGGAGTCACTGCGGAACGACGGCCGGGTTTGGGTACCCAAAACGAAAGAACTGGCCGAGCGCGTTCGCAAAGGGGAACTGAAAGCCAATGATATAAAGGAGGAGGACCGCGATTACTTCCTGGAGCGCCGGTATCCCTCTTTCGGGAACCTCGTACCGCGTGACGTGGCTTCCCGTAACGCCAAATACGTCTGCGACGAAGGGCGTGGTGTCGCTCCGACGGGCCTGGCCGTCTATCTCGACTTTGCCGACGCCATCAAGCGTGACGGCCGGAAGGTGATCGAAGCCAAATACGGGAACCTCTTCGAGATGTACGAAAAGATCGTCGACGACAACCCGTACGAAACACCGATGAAAATTTACCCCGCCGTCCACTATACCATGGGCGGCCTGTGGGTCGACTATAATCTGATGACCACCATCCCGGGTCTGTACGCCCTCGGGGAAGCCAACTTCTCCGACCACGGCGCCAACCGCCTGGGGGCATCGGCCCTTATGCAGGGTCTGGCCGACGGGTATTTCGTCATTCCTTATACGATTGGTGACTACCTGGCCACGATCGGTCCGTCCGACAAGATCTCTACCGACCACCCGGCCTTCCGGGCTGCCGAACAGGAGGTGAAGGATACCATCAACCGCATGCTGTCCATCAAAGGCGAGAAGACCGCCGAGGAAATTCACCGGCAGCTGGGCCACATCATGTGGGAGTACTGCGGAATGGCCCGGAACGAAGAAGGTCTCAGGAAAGCCAAGAAGATGATTCAGGAACTGCGCGAAGAGTTCTGGTCGAACCTGCGGCTGAACGGCTCCGATCAGGAGCTGAATCCGGCCCTCGAACAGGCCTCCCGCGTAGCCGACTTCATCGAACTCGGCGAGCTGATGGTCGACGACGCCCTGCACCGGAACGAATCCTGCGGAGGACACTTCCGCGAGGAGTTTGCGACCGAAGACGGGGAAGCCCGACGCGACGACGCCAACTACACCTACGTGGCCGCCTGGGAATACCGGGGTCCGAACCAGCCGGAAAAACTGCACAAGGAAGATCTGGCGTTCGAAAACGTCAAACTGACGCAGCGGAGTTATAAATAAGGGGGCAGCCCGCAGCCGGCCTGATTCGACCTTACCCACGACCGAATCCGGCCCCTGCCTGCTTAATCTAACCTAATACCATGAATATCACCTTAAAAGTCTGGAGACAAAAAAATAGTCAATCCCAGGGCAACCTGATGGAATATAAATTGAACGACATCTCTCCGGATATGTCGTTTCTCGAGATGTTCGACGTGCTGAACGAAGACCTTCAGAAGCGCGGAGAAGAACCGGTGGCCTTCGACCACGACTGTCGGGAAGGCATCTGCGGGATGTGTTCGATGTTCATCAACGGGCGGCCCCACGGTCCGCAGGGATACACGACCACCTGCCAGCTTCACATGCGGGTTTTCAACGACGGCGACACGATTTATGTCGAACCGTGGCGGGCGCGCGCCTTCCCGGTACTGAAAGACCTCGTCGTCGACCGGTCGTCGTTCGACCGGATCGTTCAGGCCGGCGGTTATATTTCCGTCAATACCGGCTCGGCACGGGACGCCAACGAAATCCCGATTCCGAAGGAAGTTCAGGAAGAGTCGATGGACGCGGCCGCCTGTATCGCCTGCGGGGCCTGCGTAGCCGCCTGCAAGAATGCGTCGGCGATGCTGTTCGTGGCCGCTCAGGTATCCAAGTTCGCGGTTCTGCCGCAGGGCCAGCCCGAGCGCCAGCTCCGCGCCGAACGTATGGTAGCCCAGATGGATGCCGAAGGGTTCGGAGCCTGTTCCTTCACGGGTGCCTGCTCGGTGGAATGTCCTAAGTCGATCTCCCTGGATCATATCGCCCGTCTGAACCGCGAGTATCTCGGCGCCAAACTGACGTCGAATAACGTGTAAGCCGCTTCTATTACCTGTTTGTCAATAGGAACGCCCGGTCGAATGGCCGGGCGTTTTTTATTTCCGGAAGCCGGCCGTACGCGTGACTTTTGCCCGGCCCGGGCGTCAAAGTCAATACGGTATTTATTAAATTTGTATCAGGCTCCCCGGTCGGAGTCGATTCATTGCTATGGGAACTACCACTGTTCAGGAAGCCAAACGCTATCTGGAAAACGCCCGAACCCTGCTGCGGGAAAAAGCCCGCAAGGAAGACGGTATCTATCAGGACCCGAAATACGTCAAACTGGCCGGTCATGCCGCCTACACCGGCGTGCTGCTGGCCCTCGATCTGTTGCTCGGTAAAAAAGGAAAAGGCCGCAAGGACGTAGACTGGTACAAAGCGGAACTGTCCAGGATGGACCGCCGGCTGTTGGGGCGGTTCGTCGGAGCCTACGATACCCTGCATCTTTCCATGTCGTATGACGGTAATCCTTTAGCCAGTGTCGCTGCAGCCGGTTTGCAGGAAGCGGAGAGTATCATCAACTGGGTCGAAAACCGCATGGCCGCTTCCTGACGGTCAGGGCGCTTTGCGGGCCTGGGCTTCCAGAATCAGCTGGAGGTCGGCTTTCTCGGCCGTGACGTGTTCGTAACTTCCTTTCCCCAGCGTCGCCAGCTTTTTCAGGTTCCCGGCATTGATGTCGTTCCGGTTGAATGTAAAAACCGTCAGGTTGATCGCCCGCCGGGCATTCTCCTCGACCAGCCGATAGACCGCGTCGCTGATGGGAAACTCGCCATCCGTCGCCAGAATGATCCGGTTATTGCCCGCCTGCAGATAGCCCTTGTTCACCACCCGGTACGCCAGCCGGATGCCGTCGTTGCCGTCGGTCTCCCCGGTCGACTGAAGCCCCTCGATCACCCGGGCAATCTGCTCCGTCTCCGTTCCCGGCGTCGGCGGCAGCGCCACCCGCGCCCTGCCCGAATACACCACGATCGAAATCCGGTCTTCCAGCCGCAGCAGCGGCAGCAGCGATTTGACCGATTTTTTTAGCAGCGGCAGCTTATACGGTGAATCCATCGACGCCGACACGTCCAGCAGCAGAACCATGTTGTTGGTCGCGTAACCGGTCAGGGAAACCGCCTTCTCCGCCGGCCCGGATTCGGCCGGTTTTAGTTCTTCCGCCACCGGCGGTGCCACCGGTTTCGGAGCAGGCCGACGGCGGAGTATCAGCAGGTTCGGCTGAAGAATGGTTTTCAGGACGCGGGTTTTCGCCAGTTCGCTGAATTTATTGTATTCGTAGACCAGCCGGTTGTTATAGAAATAATAGAAATCCTCGTACGGGCTCGATCCATATGCCGGAGCCTTCACCAGATGCGCCTTCTCGGCAAACCGCATCGAGTTTTCGGCAATGTCTTCATAGGGAGAATACGGACAAAGGCCGTTGCTGCGGCCGTAGCGGGTCAGCCCCTTCAGGTTTTGATACTCGTCGACCAGCAGCGCGCGGGCCAGCGACGCCACCCGCTCCGTGGCCGGCAACTCGGCGGCTTCGCCCTGCAGATACGCCCGGATACCGAACAGAATCCGCTTATCTTCATCCACCGTATTCAACAGCGCGATTGCGGACGTCTGCCAGGAATCGGCCGGGCGTCTGTAACTTTCATAAACCCGTCGGACATCGTTGTAAAACCGCTCTTTCCGCTGGTCGAAGGTATCGAACAGGACGGCATAGCGTTCCAGAATCTCGTCCGAACGCCGGAGCCGGTCCTCCTCATACTGCTTCGCGCCCGTGTAGGCGATCAGTTCGATACTCAGACCGTCCATTTCCTTCAGAATGTTCATCAGCACCTCGGCCTGCGACTGAAGCGAGGCCCGGTACGGTTCAGGCACATGACGCAGCCCGCCAATCACCAGCTGATATTCCGAAGCCGGTATTTTAAACGAATCATGCGAATAGGTCAGCGGGCTGCGCCGGCGGCTTTTCACCGGATCGCGGTAATCATCGGCCGTGGACTGGTAATTCCGCACCGTCAGCTGGAGCTGGTTCATCGCCCGCAGCGATTCGTTGACGAAATCGACGCAGCCGTTCAGGGTGCGGAAGGCAGCCTCTCCGACCGGTTCGGCCACCGGCTTCGTCGTGAAGGGAATCGGAGCCGCATCCCGGAAAACCGGTGTCCGCGCGATCTCCTTCGGCCCGGCCACCGGCGGGGGCACGATCCCGAAAACCGGTGAAAAAGCCGGAAAATCGAGCAGCTGCCGCGCCGACCGGCTGTAACCCACGAACGACTGAAAGGTCGCCAGCAGGTCGTTGTTATAATGATTGATCAGATTCAGGTATACCTCGTTCCCGTGACGGGCCGACTGCCGGGCGGCAAACGTGTTATTATTGACGGCGTTGCGCTTGACGTCCTGAATCGACCGGAGCGCACTGACAAAACCGTCGACCATGCCGGAAGCGGGATAGGCGATCTTGTCCTTCCCGCCTGCCAAAGCCGCCATACTTTCCTCCATCGCCGGAATGCTTTCCTGAAACCGCTCCGCCGGCCAGGCCGACGGCCCGGTTTCGTCCAGATAAAACATCCAGCTCTCGAGCAGTTGCTTCTCGCGCGTCAGCGCCTGCTTCATTTCCTTCTCCATTACGAGGTAGGCATCCCCCTCGTCGAAGGGCTGATACCGGCGGTAGACCCGCTGAACCAACTGGTAAAACGGTTCCTTCTCCTGCCCGAAACGGCTCACCAGTTCCTGAATTTCCCGAACCAGCGCGTCCGACTGCTTAAATCCGTCCCGCTGGTAATCCTTCAGACGCACATAGACTTCCAGCGTTTTGGCGGTCTGGTCGAGTTTTTCGAGGAGTTTCCATAGGTTCTTCGCACCGGCCTGCAGCCGTTCGTTTTCCTCGGCGCTCAGGCCGTTTTCGCTCTCAAGGGCTTTTTTGTAATAATATTCCTCAAGCGGCCCGGACGATTCCAGCCGCAGGCCGTCCCGGTCGTCGGTCCGATGGCGAACGGCGGCCGGATAATAGGCCTGCATCATCCGGAAACGGCCGGCTACCTCTTTGGAAGACTGATTCAGGAAGGCAACATAATGGTTCAGTGCCTGCTGGGGAGACTCGCGGAGGGTATGGCCCGCGGCATAAACCGATGAAAAAACCAGGAGAAGGCAGAGGAAGGCGTTCATGAATAAAACTATATAAATCTACCAAGTAAGGCCCATAATTAAGAACTCAATAGTAAATTTGCTATAGTTTTTACTTATCCGGTAAATCTGAATACGACCTGACCCTTCAACGAATGAAAAACCTTCTACCTGCGATTCTTCTGGTTGCTTTTGCCCTGACGGCCCGGGCCCAGAACCCGGCCGCTCCTCCCTCTCAGCTCCCGGCGGTGCCGTCCGTCGGAGCCAGGTCCGGGAAGATTTCGGGTAAAGTCATGGATGCCGCAAAGAACAAACCCGTCGAGTTCGCGACCGTGGCCCTGATCGACCCGCAGACCGGCAAACCCATCGGCGGTATTACCACCAACGAAGCCGGCGAGTTTACGATTACGGGCGTTCCGCCCGGTATGTACCGGGTCGTGATCAGCTTTATCGGGTATGAAAGCAAAACCATCAATCAGGTAACGGTCGAATCCGGGAAGCCGGCGGTGACGCTGGGGGTTCTCCAGATGCAGACGGATACGCGCACCCTGAACGAGGTGGTGGTGACGGCCGAAAAACCGCTGATCGAAGACAAGGACGACCGGGTCGTGTACAATGCCGACAAAGACCTGACCAATACCGGCGGAACAGCCATCGACGTCCTGAAAAAAGTACCGATGCTGACGGTCGATCCCGACGGAACCGTGCAGCTCAAGGGCAGCAGCAGCATCAGGGTGCTGATCAACAACAAGCCGTCGAGCATTATGGCCCGGAGCATCAGTGAAGCCCTTCAGATGATCCCGGCCGAACTGATCAAATCCGTGGAGGTTATTACGGCCCCTTCCGCCAAATACGACGGCGAAGGCACCGCCGGGGTAATCAACATCATCACCCGCAACCAGCTGCAGGGCCTGACCGGGGGCGTCAACGCGTCGGTGGGCAGCCGGCGGAGTAATCTCGGCGGGAACTTCAACTACAAACGCGACCAACTCAGCATCACGGCCTACGGGGGCGGCAACCTCAACAACTATTACGGCGGCACGGAATCGGTGCGGCAGAACCTTCAGGACGGGCAGGTGGTCAGCGTCATCGAGCAGGTGAACGCCTGGCGAAACCGGGGCCGCTCGCGGTTCGGCTCCGTCAGCATCGACTACGACCTCGACTCGACGAACCGCATCGGGGTGGACGCCAGTTTTGGGGGCGACGCACGCAACACCTTCTCGACCCGTGATACCAAAGTGACTTCCGACAACCCGCAGGAATTCCGGCGCTACAACAACAGCCGGAACCGCAACGGCAACATGGACGTCAACTTCAATTATACGAAAACGTTCAAACGCAGCCCGGAGCAGGAATACACGTTTCTGGCTCAGTATAACCGCAACGACAACCATAGCAGTTACTCGCTGGACCAGTACCCGCTGCCGGAAAGCGAGGTGATCGATTACCGCGAGCGCAACAATAACGACAACGACCAGAAGGAGCTGACTATTCAGACGGATTACGCCTACCCGTTCTCGACCACCAAACGGCGACTTCTCGAAATCGGCACCAAAGCCATCCTGCGGGACGTGGGCAGCGAATACCGCCTGGAAAATGCGCAGGGCGGCTCGGCCGACTTCCAGGAAGACCCCCGCCGGGCCAACACCTTCGACTACCGCCAGTGGGTCTGGTCGTCGTATGCCTCCTTCCGGATGCGGACCGAAAACCGCTGGGGACTCAGCCTCGGCGGGCGGCTGGAAATGACCGACATCAAAGCCAACTTCATTTCGACGCAGACGCGCTTCAAAGACCGGTATCAGAACTTTCTGCCGAACGTCACCATCTCGAAGCGGCTGGGCGAGAACGACCGGCTGAAACTGAACTACAGCCAGCGGATTCAGCGGCCGTCGATCTTCTACCTGAACCCGTACGTGAACTACGCCGACCCGAAAAACATTCAGTCGGGCAACCCCTTTCTGGACCCGGAACTGGCGCATTCGGTCGAGTTCTCATACAGCACCTTTACCAAAAACGGCCTCACGATCAATGCCATGCTGTTCGGACGGCAGACCAACAACGCCATCGAACGCATTACCACGGTCGATACGAGCGGGGTGTCGAGCAGCACGTTCCGCAACATCGCCAGGAATTCGACCTACGGCATGAACCTGTACGGGGCCGTCCGGCCGGTGAAGCAGTGGAACCTCAGCGGCTCGTTCGGGCTGAACTATAATCTGCTCAACAGCCCGGCCCTCCAGATCACCAATCGCAACTGGAGTTATCAGTTCAACCTCAACAGCTCGCTCCAGCTGCCGAAAAACATCAGCCTCCAGGCCAACGGCTCCTACACTTCCCGCCGGATTCAGCTCCAGGGACAGTCGTCAGGGTTTTACTATTACGGCTTTTCGGCCCGCAAGGAGTTCAAGAAGCAGAACGTTACCGTCACGGCGAACTTTGAAAACCCGTTCCGTCGCTACAATACCATCGAAACCCTCTTCCGAACGGCCACTTTTATCTCCGACGGCTCCAACTACAATGTGATCCGGAACATTCGGCTCTCCGTCAACTGGCGTTTCGGGAAGATGAGCGCGACGACGAACCGGGAGAAAAAGAAGATTTCCAACGACGACGGCAAGCGCGATTAACCTCCTTTCAGCTTTACTACTTACTGTTTTACCCAATGAAACTTTCGATCCTCCGAACCCTATGCCTGCTGGCCGCGCTGGCCGGAACCCAGACCGCACCGGCCGCAACCGGCGATAAACCGTCTCCGGCCGGAAAGGCAAAAAGACCCGCCGACGAGGTGGGCCTAAAGCTTCCGGCCGGCTTTTCGGCCAGCATCCTGACCGACCAGCTGCCCGGTGCCCGGCACCTCGTGGTGACGAAAACCGGCGATATTTACGTCAAGCTTTCGAAACTGAAGGACGGGAAGGGCATCTACCGGCTGCGCGACACCAATCGGGACGGCGTCATCGACGAGCAGACCGGTTTCGGCGACTATCCCGGAACGGGCATCTTCGTGAAAAACGGCTACCTCTATGCGTCTTCCAATACGGGCGTATACCGGTATCAGTTGAACGAGAATCAGGAAGTGATCCGGCCGGAGCAGCCGGAGCAGATTGTGAAGGGGCTGGTTGCCAAAGACCGTGATCTGTCGAAGTCCATTGCGATCGACAATGCCTCGAACGTGTACGTGAACGTGGCCTCCTACAACGACGCCTGCCGCCAGGCCGGTACCGGAAAAGGCATGATGCCCTGCCCCCTGCTCGACTCGGCGGCCGGCATCTGGCGGTTCCGGACCGACAAGCTCAACCAGACTTACGGCGACGGCGTGCGGTTTGCCACGGGCCTCAAGAACGTCGTCGGGCTCGACTGGAACCCCCGGACCAATACGCTTTTCGTCATGCAGCACGGCCGCGGCCAGTTCCACGATTTTTATCCGCAGTACTATACGCCGAAGCACAGCGCGGAGCTGCCGGCCGAGACCATGTACGAACTGCACGAGGGAGCCGACGGCGGCTGGCCGTACGTGTATTACGACCACATTCAGAAGAAAAAGATTCTGGCACCCGAATACGGCGGTGACGGCAAAAAAACCGGCGGGGAGAAGACCCTGAACCCGGTGGCGGCTTTCCCGGCTCACATGGGTCCGAACGGTCTGCTGTTCTATACCGGCACCCAGTTTCCCGAGAAGTACCGGAACGGTGCCTTCATCGCCTTTCACGGCCAGTCGCAGGCCCTTCACAAAGGGTATCTGGTCGCCTTCGTCCCGTTCAGAAACGGCAAACCCGCCGGGCCGTGGGAGATCTTCGCCGACAATTTTGCCGGTGTGGATCTGCAGAACCCCAGCGGACCGATCCAGCACCGCCCCTGCGGGCTGGCCCAGGGACCGGACGGCTCGCTCTACGTAACCGATGATCTCGGCGGAGCCGTATACCGGATCACCTACCGGAAAAAATAAAGGCCACCCGGGCGGCTCATTGCCCCGTTCGTTCCGGCCGGCGGCCTCATTTCGCGTAACAAAAAAATCGTAATATTTTTTGTTACAGAAATGAGGCCGTTTTCATACTATTGCAGTCATTTTCCGGAGCAGTTAAGTATTTTTACCCGAATGCATTCCACCAATGACAAGTAAGGCGGGTCTTAACAAGGGGCTCCTCCCGGCTGCGTTCCTGTTCTTTTTCTGCCTTGGCCGGATTCTGGCAGCACCTGTTCAACCTTTGGCTCAGAAGGGCATCCTCGATCTCCGGAACGTACGGCTTGAGACCCAACCGGTACGGCTGAACGGTGAGTGGAAATGGTATTGGCAGCAGTTACGGACGCCGGGCGCCCCCGAAACCCGGTTCGAATATACGCCCTTTCCCCGTCTGTGGAGCCGCAGCACCTGGCTCGGCAAATCGCTGTCGTCCTACGGGTATGCCACCTATTCGCTAACGATTCTCCTCCCCCGGCATTCGCAGCCGCTGGCGCTGCTGGTGCCCGACGCCTATACCTCCTACCGGCTGTATGTCAACGGAACGGAGTTCTGCCGCAGCGGCCTGCCCGGCACCAGCAAACAGGCCACCACGCCCTTCTGGTCGTCGCAGCTTCGGACGCTTCCGGCGGTGGGCGACAGCCTGAAACTGCTGCTCCAGGTGGCTAATTTCGAGCACTCCAAAGGCGGGCCGTATAAGGAGATCCGGCTGGGCCTCCGCGATCAGCTGCGGCTGACCCAGGAACAGGACCGCGCCCTCGATTTCTTTCTGGCGGGGTGTCTGTTCATGGGCGGACTTTTCTTTCTGGGCTTATACCTCTTCGGGCAGAACGACGCTTCGATCCTGTATTTTTCCCTCTTCTGCATCCTCTACAGCTACCGGATCGTCGGGACGGATCAGTATGCCCTTCATTCGCTGTTTCCGGGCCTGAACTGGAACGTCACCCTCCATCTCGAATACCTCACGCTGTTTCTGGGCGGGGCCATGTTCGCGCTCTATACCCGCTCGCTCTACCCGCAGGACGCCCATTCCCTGTTCATGAAGACGCTGGCCTGGATCTGCTTCGGTTTCACGGCCATGACCGTCCTGTTTCCGCCCCGGCTGTTCACCCACCTGATTCCGCCCTTTCTCTGGCTGATGGTGGTCTATATAGGCTATTCGACTTATGTCTACTGGATCGCGGCCAAAAACCGCCGGCCCGGAGCGGAGTATGCCGTGATGAGTACCGGGGTGCTGGCCATCGTTATCATTCTGATCACCCTCAAATACCTGGGGCTGGCTCAGCCGCCGAAAGCCGTTCTGTTTTCCGGCTATGCCCTGTTTTTCTTTCTGCAATCGCTCATTCTGTCGTTTCGTTTCGCCTTTACCCTGAAGAAGGCCAAAGAACAGGCCGAGGTGAACCTTGAAGTCAGGAGCGAGTTTCTCAGCACGATCAGCCACGAGATCCGGACGCCCCTGAGTCTGATTATCCTGCCGGTGGAACAGCTGCTGCAGGCAGCCTCTTCCGGTCCTTCCATCGCTACGGCCCAGCTCCGGAAAACGCTGCCCGCCGTATTGCGCAATGCCCGGCACCTGCTCCAGCTGATCAATCAGCTGCTCGACCTGTCGAAGCTGGAAGCAGGACGTATGAACGTTTCGGAAACGAAAGGCGACATCGGTGTTTTTATCGGCGAGCTGGTCGAATCGTTCCGGCTCGTGGCCGAAGGGAAAGGCGTCGAACTGATCTTTGAAGCCGGGGTATGCCCCGATGAGGTGGTGTTCGATTCCGATAAGCTGGAGAAAATTACCTATAACCTGCTGTCGAACGCCCTGAAGTTCACTCCCCCGGGCGGAACGGTCCGGGCCGGCCTGCAATGCGAGGCTTCAGACGCCGATTCGACGCAGCTGCGGCTGGTGATCGCCGACACCGGAACGGGCATTCCACCCGACAAACTTCCGTTTATTTTCGACCGGTTTTATCAGGTAGACAACTCGCTGACCCGGTCGTCGAGCGGTACGGGAATCGGCCTCGCGCTGGTACAGGAACTGACCCAGTTGATGAAAGGCCGCATTCAGGTCGAAAGCGAGGTCGGTCAGGGAACGACCTTTACCCTGGAACTTCCGCTCCGTCGGGCCGAACCGACACCCGTATCGGTCCCGGAGCCGCCGGTCCGGGTCGAGGTGAAGGAAACGCCCGATCTCCTCCCTGCGGACGACGAAGTGCCGGCTTCCGATCCGAACGGAGAAGAGGCCGGCCGGAAGCCGGTCATCCTGCTGGTGGAAGACAACCAGGAACTGCGCAGTTTCATGACCCAGGGCCTGTCCGGGCCGTTCCGTATCCTGACGGCGGCCGACGGTTTTTCAGGCTGGGAACTCTGCCGGAGCGAACTGCCCGATCTGGTCATCAGCGACATCATGATGCCCCGGATGAGCGGCTACAAACTCTGTCGGATGATCAAGGAAAATCCGCTGACCAGCCATATCGCCGTGGTGCTGCTGACCGCCAAATCGGCCATGGAGAGCAAAATCGAAGGGCTTTCCGCCGGTGCCAACGACTACCTCACCAAACCGTTCCATTACGATGAATTGCTGCTGCGGGTCAACAGCCTGCTGACGTATCAGAACGTCCTGCGGGAATACCACCGCCGTCAGCTCTCGCAGCCGGGGCCTTCGCAGGAAGCGAAACAGGTGGAAAACGATTTTCTCCGCAAGGTATACCAGACGCTGGAAAGCCATCTGGACAACATCCATCTATCGGTGGAGGACGTCGCAACCGAGGTAGCGATGAGTTCGCGGACGCTCAACCGCAAGCTGTTTTCGCTGACCGGCATGACCGCCCACGAAGTGATCCGGCATTACCGGCTGAAAAAGGCCGCCGAACTGCTGCAGGAGGGATATAATATATCGCAGACCGCCTATCAGATCGGCTTCAACAATGCGTCCTATTTTACCCGGATTTTCAAGGAGCATTATGGCTTTACGCCCTCTCAGTACGTGCAGGGCTATAAAAACAGCGACCAGTAGCCCGTCCGCTTATTTTCCCGGGAACAGATACTTGGTGACGATCACGAAGAAGGCCGTGACGTTCACCGTCGTGGAACCGATCAGGGCGATCGTGACGGCCTGGGGAATGTCGAGCAGCCGCAGCCCCTCGGCGATGATGATGCCGAGAATCACCACGAGCCAGCCCACAACCATCCAGAAGATCCACTGCGCGAACTTCTTCCGCTCGCTGATGTCCTGAAGCAGCCCCGCCAGCCGGGCGCGTCGCTCCTCCTCATCGTACAGATCGAACTCATTTTTGGAAAGACTGCTGTTGCGGGGGTCGGCCGCCGAGGATTCGATCAGCCGTCGGAAGGTCTCCTTGGCTTTTTCGCTGCTTTCACTCTCCGGCATCCCGTCTGATGATTTCGGTGAAATAGTCTTTGATCACATCGTTGTCGATCGGCTCCTGATCGATCAGCCCGCCCTCGTTCCGGCTCACCGACTGAAACCAGGGGGAGCCTTCGACGTGCGTCCAGTTCGAGAGTTGGATCGCGTTGAAATCCTTGGCAATATCCCAGGCGAAATGGATGGAATCCTGTGCCTGAGCGTCGAGTTCTTCATCCCAGTCGCCGGGCGGCATAGGGGTGGTGATCGGGTTGTTGCCGAAGCGTTTGAAGCGGCCGTAGACATCCGGGATCACCGGGCCGTACGACCAAGCCTGAATCTTCTCCCGGATCAGCGGTGTTTTGTGGCGGGCCAGATGCAGTCCGTGCGCCAGATAGATGAGTTTCTGCAACTTCATCGGCGTCAGCGGTTTGCCTTCGGCAATCGCCCGGTTTATAAACTGTTTGGCAATGGTCAATGCCGAGAACATACGTATCTTTTCTTTTGAGATTCCCGGCCCTCCGGCCTGATGACTTGAAAATCAACATTAAAGATACAACACGAACCCCTGATTTCCGCATCAATTTACTTAGTGCGGTTCGGGATGCTCCAGTGTCGGTTCAACGGCAGTTTTGCGGCCTCTCTTCATGAACCGGGTGAGCGAATAGGCCCGGTTCAGATAGGCGACGATATCGGTTCCGTCGTCGCTCGGAAACAGGCCCCGGGTGCCGTGCAGGGCGTTGACGAAGACGACGGCCGTCACGTCGTTCGGGAATTTCATCCAGATCGTCCGGATGCCCTGATAGCCGGAGAGCCGCAGATACCACCAGCCGTCGTGGTAGCGGATCGGCCCGTCGGTGGTGGTGCCGTTGAAACAGCCCAGCCCATTATTCAGCAGCGTATCCTTCCAGGCGGTGGTCAGCACGCCCTGGTCGGTGGTGGACAGGACGGTCGCATACAGTTTTCCGGCTTCGCGGGGAGTCAGGTGCCAGCCGTAGGCCCCCACGGTCGGGGTGAAATCACCCGCATTCCAGCCCGAAACCCCGGTATTCGGGTAACTGTAGCCATAGGTGGGATCGCCGGCCGGCTGGTTGGCACCCACGCCCGAAATGCCGACTTTTTCAAGCACGTTTTTCCGGACGTAATCCTGGTATACCTGTTGGGTCTGCTGGTCGTCGATCACATCGTCGCCGGTAAACCTATACCCCAGCACGCCCGGAATCAGCACCCGGAACAGGCCGAAGTTGGCGTTCTGATAACAGTAGTTGCCCCGGCTCCCGGCTCTGACTCCCTTGAAAACCAGTTGTCTCAGCCCATACCAGACGTTCTCGCCGTAGGCCCCGTTAGCGCAGTTGGCCCCCAGCCCGATCAGCCCGCTGCGGTGGGTCATCAGATCCCGAAAGGTAATCTGGTCGATGTTTTCCCCGCGAATCCAGGAGGGCGGCAGATAAGGGGCGATTTTGTCGGTCGTCTTCAGGCCCTTTTCGGCCGCGAGGTGCAGGAAGGCCATGGCCGTCAGCGTCTTACTCATGCTGGCGACGTGCATTTTAGTATCTAAAGTGAACGGGCGTTCGCCCTCGGGCTCACTCAGCCGGGACTTCAGGCCACCGCTGCCGGAGGCCCGGATTTCCCCTTTCTCCAGAATCACATAGGCGTAGCCGATCCGTTTAGCCTTCAGCGAGTCGTCCAGGGCTTTCCCGAAATACTCGAACCAGGTCATCGGCTTCGGCTCCACGGGGTCATCGCCCGACTTCCGGCAGCCGTCGAGCAGGGCCGCGGTGAGCAGGAGCAGAAGAGCGGTTCGGATCGGAGTACGGAGAAAGGCGGCCATCGGCTTTCATTTTTCCGGAAGTTACGAATAAACCGGCCAGGTCTTCTAACCGTTCACGAAGACAAAAAAGCCGACCAGAAACTCCGGTCGGCTTTCCCAATTATTGCGAGATTTTAGCACTATCGGGAGAGCGTCAGCGAGCGGACGAATTTGCGGCCGTCGCTGAGTCGAATGCTGTAGAAGTAAGTTCCGGCCGGCAGGTCGCGGCCGCGGTCCCGGCCATCCCAGGTATTCTGGTAGTCCTTGTCTTCCAGGATGACCGTACCGTTGCGGTCCAGAATCGTCAGTTCGGCCTTCAGCTGGCCCAGGTTCCGGATGACGAAGCGGTCGTTCACCCCGTCACCATTGGGCGAGAAACCGTCGGGGATGACAAGTTCTCCATCGGCAACTGATGGAGATGACCCAGAGCAAATGGCCTTAAACGGCTTAATGGAAAGGCTTTCAAATATGCCGCCGGCTTTGACGGCATAGGCGTCATAATCAAATTCGTTCGTACCGGATTTTAAAATGATTTCGCTAAGTCCTGAAATCGGAAATGTCTTGTCATCATTCAACTGAATGATCGACTCATCCGACCGCTGCACGTCGACGATTTCGAATTCAAGCGTTGCAATCGGCAGCCAGGAAGCTCCGACAGACGCGGCACCTTTTTCAGAGCCACTGTAAAGAATATTCAGCGAAAGAACACCCCGGGAAATGCCCTCGACCGAGCCATTCAGGGAGAGCGGCCCGTAATTGAGGTCTGGCTGGTCACCGATACTGGAAAAATGATGATGACGGACCAGTACCGGCTTGTTTACCTGCCGGGCGTCGTAGGTCAGCCGGAAGTTGGCGTTACCCATCAGGAAAGACGACTTTTCATTATGAGCCTTAATCTCAAGGGCAACCTGAATCTTCTTGCCTGCACAGTCGGTGTTCTTTAGCTGAAGTCTAAGATCGAATTGTCCGTTCTGCGCCTTCACTGTGCCCAGGAGGAGGGCAAAAAACCCAAGAAAAGATAGTGTCCGCATCATACAGTTATAGCCATTGAATTTTCATACGCACCCCCGTCCGCCGGAGAATCGGAATCCGGGCATCCGGCTAAGTACTTAGCCGGATGCCCAAACCTTGTTAATGAGGCACTTTTGAATATCTGCCGTTATTTTTCTTCCACAGAACGCTGTCGTTGAAATTGACGTCGGCATCCAGGTTAAAATCCCCATAGCGGTACTGGTCAAAGATTCCGCTTTCATCCTTCCAGAGCTTACTGTCGTAGAAGTTCACGTCGAAGTTGTCGTAGAACAGATCCTTCTTGCCGTCACCGCCGTACATCATCCACTTGCCGTCGATCTGGATCTGCCCGAACGACGGGGGATCGCTGATGGTGTAGGAATCCTGTACGGTGAAATCATAGAAGATC
This sequence comes from Larkinella soli, assembly GCF_003703975.1. GTDB lineage: Bacteria > Bacteroidota > Bacteroidia > Cytophagales > Spirosomataceae > Larkinella > Larkinella soli. Next base: position 245,483 of record NZ_QTJY01000010.1, read on the forward strand.
TTGTTGTTGGCGATCGCTACCTTCGTCGGCGACATGACCCCCATATGGTTCCGGTGCTCAATAACCACATGATACTGGCCGTCCGGAATCGTGAAGCACGGGTTGACGAAGGTGATCCGGCCGTCGTCGTGGAGCAGGCCCGCCACCCGGAACACCGGCGTGGTCGTCTGGGCATCCGTCCGCAGCGATACCAGTACCCAGTCGACGATGTCGGCGTCGTAGGTCGTCAGGGCCTCGGTTCCGGTGTAATTCCACGGAGCCGTCTTGTAAGGCTGACCGGCCGGCGTCGGAACCGCAAACTGGCCGATGGGCGTCTGGCCCGGCAGCAGGCCGCGCTGGTTGAGCGTCGTGTTCATCTTGTGGGTCGCGGTGTTGTACGGCCCTTCGAGCAGCACTTTCAGCTCCATCGTCAGACAGGTTGGGCAGGTGCCCGGGTTGACGAACAGCGGTATTTCGATGTTCGGCGACGACAGATTTCCGCTGTCGGTGACCCGGACGAAGGCCTTGTCGTTCCCCGTAAAACCGGCAACCGGTTTATAGGTGATACATACCCGGTGGGTCACGTTGTCGACCACCGCCGTGAGGCTGCCGTGCTGCGGCTGGGTCACCACCGTCACGGTATGCGTGTCGTCGGCATTCGAGTCGATGATCGGCATACAGGCCGAGGTGGTCGACGAGCAGTTCGAGACGACCGGCACGGCAGCCAGCGAGGGCGGATTCGGCAGATCGACCACCAGGATCGGCACTTCGACGGTCGTACACAGGTTCGTCTGATCGCAGATCGTGACGCAAACCTTATCCGGACCAGTGTAGCCGGCTTTCGGAAAATCTGGTCCGTATGCCAGATGAGCGGGAAACAATTATTCTGGATACGTTCCGTGTCAATGATGGTGAAGCCGATGCAGGAGACGGTGGTCCATTCGGTCGGCACGAGTTTGGGAGCTACCCCCGAGTTATTATATAAGGTATTCAGCGAGACGGTACCGACGGTGGGGCCGGCGGTGCTGCCGTTGAGGTTCTGGGGCTGATAGCGGTTGTCGGAAGCGGGGGCGATGCTGGAGAAGTTGGTTTGTTCGAGCAGGACCGGGTCCTGGATCAGCCGGGTGTCGTAGTCGAAGCGGTAGTTGGCGTCCCCCATCAGGAACGTACTGTCGGCGGTGCTGGATTTCACCTGCACGAGGATAACGGCCCTGCCGGCGCTGCAGTCGACGGATTTGACCAGGAACCGGACGTGAAACCTTCCCTTAGCCTGCTGGCCCTGGGCCAGAGCCGCCGTCATAAACACCCCGAAAAGAAGAATCAGGAGGTATAACTTCCGTCTCATAAGCGAATTATCATGAATATACAAAACTATGTACAAACAAGCCGTGCTATAGTTTCGTCCCATTGTTCTGTACGTTCGACATCGGGACGGCCGGGCTTTACTACTGTAGACTGCGGGGGCGGTAAAAAGTCACATTCCCGTCTCATTCATCCGAATTTTTCCAGTAGAATTACCGAACATCGCCGAAGCACCGAACTTACGCAACAACCATGCCAGTAATCGACTAAGGATTTCATCAGGGCGTAAATACGCTTAGTGGATAAATGTAAAATTATTCTGCGGTTGTATCAGGAGAGACGATAATCCGCCGGACCGGTTTCCGGCGGGTCAGCCGGGTTATTCCGGGCCGGCCCGGCTTCCCGGATCTTTTTGCAAAAATGATGCCGTTCGATTAACGAGGGTACGTATGTGTGCAGGTTCCCGGTTTCATAACCAATTCGTAGCTATCTTTGCGGCTTCTACATAAAAAGCTGTACCCAAGTATGTTTCTGGCCGTCGATGCAGGCAATTCCGATACCGTATTCGGATTATATGATGAGCAGGGCTGGCGTAACCTCTGGCGAACCCGGTCGTTACTGGAAGATCCGATGATGGCCTACGCGGCCGATTTTTCCTCCCTCGACCCGCTTTCGGCGGATCTGGGTTCGGTCGACCGCTACGAACGCCTGTTGCGATTGTGGTTTCTGGAAGCGGACGTACCGCTGGGGGTGGTGGATTCCATCGTCATCAGTAGCGTGGTGCCGGAACTGACGCCGACGCTGCGGACCACGATCACGCGGCTTTTCGACCGGGAGCCGGTGGTGATCGGCCCGGCGGTGTACCCGGCGCTGCCGCTGCAGATTCTGCGGCCCTACGCCATCGGCACCGACCTGGTCGCCAACGCGATGGCGGCTTTTGTGAGCTACCGGAAAAACTGCGTGGTGGTGGATTTCGGCACGGCCATGACCTTCACGACGGTTTCGGCCGAGGGGAAGATTCTGGGCGTGGCGATTGCTCCGGGCCTGAAAACCGCCGTCCGTTCGCTGTTTGCCAATACGGCCCAGCTGCCCGAGGTGCCGCTGATTCTGCCCGAATCGGCGCTCGGCACGAGCACCGCCCACGCCATCCAGGCCGGAGTCGTGCTGGGCTATGAGGGCCTGATCCGGACGCTGATCGAGCGCACCCGCGCCGAACTCGACGGCGACTGCATCGCCATCGCGACCGGCGGCCTCGTCTCGGCCATCCCGACCCTCCACGGCGAATTCGCCGACATTCGCCCTACGCTTACCCTCGACGGTATCCGGGAAATCGGACTGCGGGTGTATTGAAAAGGCCGGACCCCCCCAACCCCTCCTTGCTAAGGAGGGGCTTTGCTCCGCCGTTTATAAAGCCCTGCGAAGCCACCCCTCAGCAAGGAGGGGCCGGCGGGGGTTGATCCTCCTTTCTCCCCTTCCGCTTGCGCAGGGCTTCGTGGAGGATGAACTCGATCTGGCCGTTGACGCTCCGGAACTCCTCCTGCGCCCAGCGTTCGAGTTCCTTCATCGTCTCGGGGTTGATGCGTAATACAAAGGCTTTTTTTTCTGCCGCCATGCCTTAACTGTACAGCGTCCCCGCGTTGACGACCGGACTGACGTTTTTCTCTCCGCACAAAACGACGAGCAGATTGCTGACCATGGCAGCCCGGCGTTCCTCATCCAGATGGACGACCTGCTTTTCGGCCAGCCGGGCGAGGGCCATTTCCACCATGCCGACGGCCCCGTCGACGATCTGCTTGCGGGCGGCTACGACGGCCGTGGCCTGCTGGCGCTGGAGCATGGCCCCCGCGATTTCGGGCGCATAGGCCAGGTGGCTGATCCGGGCTTCGATAACGTCGACCCCCGCCCGCTCCAGGCGCTCGTTCAGCTCCTGTTCGAGCAGCCCGTTGATGCGGCCGGTGCTGTCGCGCAGGGTTACGGTGGCGTCTTCGTCCTCCATACTGTCGTAGGCGTTGGTGCTGGCCAGGTGGCGCACCGCGGCCTCGGACTGAATCTGGACGAACAACTGGTAGTCGTCGACCTCGAACAGGGCCCGGGCCGTATCGGCTACGCGCCAGACCACCACGGCGGCAATCTCGATGGGGTTCCCCATTTTGTCGTTCACCTTCAGCGTCTGGCCGTTGAGGTTGCGGGCCCGGAGACTGATTTTTTTCCGGGAAAACAGGGGATTCATCCAGCGCAGCCCGGTCTGTTTCATGGTGCCCATATAGTCACCGAAGAAGGTCGTCACCACGCCCTCGTTGGGGTTGATCACGGTCAGCCCGATGAGCAGGATGACCCCGGTCAGGAAGGAAATGACCGCGAGTGCCACGGCGTCGTTCAGGACGGCATAAGCCGCTACGCCAATCAGCACGAGGCCGAGCAGCAGCATCAAATAACCGGAAGCGGACGTAAGATTCTTTTCTGTCATGGTCGTAGGGATGATAGCATTTTGATAGCACAATGATAATAGAATTTTTGAATCTTCCGCACGGTTTTTGGGATGAACGGTCCGGACCACCCCCCGGCCCCCTCCTTGCCAAGGAGGGGTCGGGGGGTGGTTTTCCGCGTTAGCCGTGGTCCTGTTACCGGTTCCCCTTATATTTGCAAATCTTTTCAGATTTCAAGATGATACTGAGCGAACAGGAGATCAACCGGCGCAACAAGCGCGAGGAATTAATGCGGATGGGCATCGACCCCTACCCCGCCGAATTATTCGAGGTCAACGTGACGGCGGCCGACATCCATAAAAACTACGATCGCAACAAGACCGACTATAAAGGCATCTCCATCGCCGGGCGGCTGATGGGCTTCCGGATCATGGGCAGCGCGTCGTTTGCCGAGCTGCAGGACGCCACCGGCCGCATCCAGCTCTATTTCCGGCGCGACGACCTCTGCCCCGGCGAAGACAAATCGCTGTATAACGTCGTGTTCAAGAAATTACTCGACATCGGCGACATCATCGGCGTCAAAGGCTACGTCTTCACGACCCAGACGGGCGAAATCTCGATCCACGTCAACGAGTTCCGGTTGCTGACCAAGTCGCTGCGGCCGCTTCCGGTGGTGAAGGAGGTGGTCGACGAGCAGGGTAACCGGCAGGTCTACGACGCCTTCTCGGACCCCGAACAGCGCTACCGCCAGCGGTATGTCGATCTGATCGTCAACCCGGAAGTCCGCAACGTGTTTCTCCGGCGGACGCAGCTCGTCAACTCCATCCGGACGTTCCTGACCAACCGGGGCTATCTGGAGGTCGAGACGCCCGTTCTCCAGCCCATCCACGGCGGAGCGGCCGCCCGGCCGTTCCGGACGCACCACAACACGCTGGACATGACCCTCTATCTGCGGATCGCCAATGAGCTGTATCTCAAGCGGCTGATCGTCGGCGGCTACGACGGGGTCTTCGAGTTTGCGAAGGATTTCCGGAACGAGGGCATGAGCCGGTTCCACAACCCCGAGTTTACTCAGGTGGAGTTGTATGTGGCTTACAAGGATTATAACTGGATGATGAACCTCATCGAGGAAATGATCGAAAAAATCGCGCTGGACCTGCACGGCACCACCGAGGTGACCGTCGGCGAACACGTGATCAATTTCCAGCGGCCCTGGAAGCGCCTGACCATGTTCGAGGCCATCCGGGAATACACGGGCGTCGACGTCTCGGAAATGGGCGAGGAACAGCTTCGCGGGGTGGCCGAAAGCCGCGGCCTCGAAACCGATGCGTCGATGGGCAAATCGAAGCTGATCGACGAGCTGTTCGGCGAGGCTGTGGAACCGAATCTGATCCAGCCGACCTTCATTACGGATTACCCCGTCGAGATGTCACCCCTGACCAAGAAACACCGCAGCAAAACCGGTTTGGTCGAGCGCTTCGAGGCCATCTGCAACGGCAAGGAGATTGCCAACGCCTATTCCGAGCTGAACGACCCCATCGACCAGCGGGCCCGCTTCGAGGAGCAGCTCGAACTGGCGAAGCGGGGCGACGAGGAAGCCATGGCGATGGACGAGGATTTTCTGCGGGCGCTCGAATACGGTATGCCCCCGACGGCCGGCGTCGGCCTGGGCATCGACCGCCTGACGATGATCATGACCAACCAGCCGTCGATTCAGGATGTGCTGTTCTTCCCCCAGATGCGTCCCGAGAAAAAGGCCGAGGTCTCGACCGAAGCCGACTACGAACAGCGGGGCATCCCGGCGGGCTGGATTCCGGCCCTCCAGAAAATGGGTTACCTGAACGTCGGTCAGCTGAACGGCGCCAACCCGAACAAGATTTTCAACGACCTCGGCGGGATGCGCAAAAAACTCAAACTGGACGTGCCGATGCCGACGCCCGACGAGGTAAAGCAATGGACGGCCTCCTGACGATTGCGCTTGGAATGGTAAAAAAGCAACGGCGCCTGTCGTTGCTTTTTTATTGATATTCAGAATCTTTCATCCCTATTTTAGTACCATTCCCGGCACCCGGTTCAGCACTATCCTCAGCACAGTTTCCCGTATGGAAACCGGCACCGGTTCAAGTACTGCTCTGACTATTAAAATCAGTACCGGAACCGCCCACTGAATCCGCCACTAAAACGAAAATCGAAACGAACACGAAACTTAACTATATATTTGTATGCTTAAACAATACAACAGATATGATTTTCACCATTGGCGGTATTAAAGGAGGGAGCGGAAAAACCACCGTGGCCGTGAACCTCACCCTGCGGCTGGCCCGGCTCCCGCCCGACGTTCTGCTGGTCGACGCCGACGATCAGGAGACGGCCACCGACTTTACGGCCTGGCGGGATGAAACCCTGAACGGCGCCACGAACTACACGGCGGTAAAGCTGACGGGCGAGTCCGTCCGGAGCCAGATACTGAAACTGCGCGACAAATACGATTATGTCGTGATCGACACCGGCGGCCGCGACACCACCAGCCAGCGGGCCGCCCTCTCGGTGTCGGATGTCTACCTGGTGCCCTTCAACCCGCGCAGCTTCGACATCTGGACGCTCCAGCGGGTCGAGCAACTGATCCTGGAAATCCAGGCCGTCCGGACCGTTCCGCTCAGGGCCTTCGCTTTCCTGAACCGCGCCGACTTCAAGGGCAGTGACAACCGGGATGCCGCCGACCTACTCAGCCGCTCGGAACCGCTTCTGTTTCTGGATACCTCTCTGGGCAACCGCAAAGCGTTCTCCCACGCGTCCGCCCGGGGCCTCAGCGTCACCGAACTCACCCCACCCGACCCCAAAGCCGTCGCGGAAACGGAGCGCCTGTTCCAAGCCCTCCTGACCCACACCCACCCCAGGCCCTAAGCGCACCAACCCTCCCCATTGTGAACCCACCCGGTTTTGTCATCCCGACCCTTTTTGTCCTCCCGAAATGGTTAGTCATCCCGAAATGGTTAGTCATCCCGACGCAGGAAGAATCCTGTGCTTCGGCCCTCAGGTAGATGGGCATGCGTTGCTACAGCCTTCCTCCAACAGCCGGAAACCACCCCCAGCCCCCTCCTTGCTAAGGAGGGGGTGGCTTCGCAATTTTTGAAAATTGGCAGCGCACTCCCCCTCCTTAGCAAGGAGGGGGCTGGGGGTGGTCCTCCCCTTCGGCATCCAATCAGACCTGTCGCACACAAGATCCCTACTGCGTCAGGAGGACAAAAGAATCCGGGAGGACAAAACCGTTGGGATGACAAAACCGGCCGGTCGGCGAGCCTGCGTCGGAAGGGCGAAGCGAGTTGGAGAAAGACCTGTCTTATAATTATTCAACTTTCGTTATTTACACAACCATGGCCATTTCAGGTCCACCTAAACGAAAAACCGTACCTTTGGCTCCGGTATCGGAGGAGAAGGTACGGGCAGTTATCAATCGGGGCGGGTCGCCACCGATTCTGCCGGACGAAGCCGGAGTGTCGTTCAAAGCCGTCAACGTCAAGCTGACCGCAGGCGAACTGGCGACGATCCGGCAACTGCGCGAACAACGCCCCCGCTCCGGCCGAACCCGCAAAATCACCATCTCGGTCCACGACTGGATCGTGGAAGCGGTGCAGGAAAAGATCGAACGCGAAAAACGCCGGTATGGGCTCTGACCCACCGGCCACCCGCTTATGAGTACCTTTCAGGACACGAAAGAACAGCTCTACGCCCGCTGCCTCGACGTGGTTCGGCAGCGTATCGACACGGCCCGGGCGGCCATGGAAGCGGCTCAGGCGGCCGCCAACGAGGAATCCAAAAGCAGTGCGGGCGACAAATACGAAACCGGCCGGGCCATGGCCCAGATCGAGCGCGATCAGCACGCCCGCCAGCTCGCCGAGGCCCTGCGGCTCCAGCAGGAACTGGCCCGCATCGACATCGGGAAGCCGACGCCGGCGGTGCAGCCGGGCAGTGTCGTCCTGACCGACCAGGGCAATTATTTCATCGCCGTCGGCGCCGGCCGGATCACCCTCGGCCAGACCGACTATTTCGCCGTCTCGGCCGCGTCGCCGGTCGGCACCGTCCTGAGCAACCGCCGGGCCGGCGACCGGGTGCTGCTTCACCAGAAGCCGATCCTGATCCGCGACGTGTTCTGAGGAGCGCGGAACAACAAAAAACCCCGGACATCGGGTCCGGGGTTTTTATTTCGACGAAGGAACCGTCGCTTAGTACGCCCCTTCCAATTTTTTCACTTTCACGGCGTTAAGGCCTTTTTTTCCTTCAATCACCTCGAACGTTACGCGGTCTTTTTCCCGTATGGTAGTACCATTCAGGCCAGTGATGTGAACGAAAATGTCGCGATTCGTATCGTCCTCGACGATGAACCCGTAGCCTTTGCTCTCGTTGAAGAACTTGACTGTACCTGTTTGCATAAAACTTAAAAAATTAAGAAAAAGAAAAAATTACTCTTTGTGGGCACTAAAAATTAAGCTTGTCAAACAGGTACCAATCTGTACGCATAGGGGCGTTACGGGTGGAACTGTCCGTATCTTCCACAGACTTTTATTTATCAGTGGTATTTACTTGTCTAAGAACGAACGACTAAGTAAACACAAAGTAACAAAAATCGGAAAAAACTACTGAAAAATTTTTTCTGGGACCTCTTTGTCAAATTTAAAGAAAGGATACGATAAAACCCATTTCCAAAAAATAAGTAATTTTAACAATCCGTTATCGGGATTGTTGAATCGGAAGCTACGGTTTATCTTTGATCGTCATGAATAAGCTCAGGTACTTTGTCGAAAGTCAGGCATTTGGCGTCTGTACCCGCCTGGGAGAGAAGATGAATATCTCGGCCAGCAGCATCCGGCTTTATTTCATCTACACGTCATGCCTCACCTTTGGATCGCCCGTGATCCTTTATCTCATCATGGCCTTCTGGATGGAGATGAACAAGCACCTGCGTCGGCATAATCACCCGACGGTCTGGGAATTGTGATGCGGGGAAGCGGTAGTTTACGGAAAACCGTTCGGGTGTTTACCGGGACGGTTCAGTGGTTTCCGTCCAGTTCGTCGAACGTCTTTCTCCCTTTTACGAAATACTGCCACACGATGCTGCGCGGATAAATCTGCCGGTGTACAATCCGGTTGTTGCGCAGGTCGGCCAGGGCGTTGCGTTGCCGGCGCAGATAGGGCAGCCAGGAATAAAAGGCGTAGTGCGCCTTCAGAATCGCCAGCACATCCCGCCAGTGCCCCCCGGCCAGGAGCCGCATTCCCGAGAAGCCGTCGAGCACCAGCCGGATCAGGATGTTGAGAAACACGTTCCGGGTGGGCAGGTTCTTGTACAGCATCGCCAGGCTGTTGCGGTAATTGAGCAGGGTCTTGTTGGGATTGGATTTGGGCAGCGTGCCTCCGCCGACGTGGTAAACGACGGAGTCCGGGCAATACCAGACCTGATAACCGGCGTTCTTGACCCGCCAGCACCAGTCGATTTCTTCCATGTGGGCAAAAAAGCGCGGGTCGAAACCGCCCAGCCGGTGAAACACTTCCGACCGGACGAGCATACAGGCGCCGGTGGCCCAGAATACCTCGCGGGCGTCGTCAAACTGGCCGCGATCCTCCTCGATGGTGTCGAACAGCCGGCCCCGGCAGAACGGGTAGCCGAGATAGTCGATATACCCCCCGGCCGCCCCGGCGTACTCAAAATAACCGGGTGCCGGAAAGGCGCGTATTTTGGGCTGGCAGGCCGCCACCTCCGGATGCGCTTCCATAAACGCCCGCAACGGACCGATCCAGTCGGGCGTCACTTCCACGTCGGAATTGAGCAGGACGTAGTAGGTGGCGCGGATCTGCTTCAGGGCGGCATTGTATCCACCTGCGTAACCGAGGTTGACCGGCAGACGAATCAGCCGGACCTCCGGAAACTGCGCCTGCAGAAGCGCCACCGAATCGTCGGTCGAATGATTGTCGGCCACGTAAACCGGGCAGCCGTCGGAGCAGGAAAGCACCGACGGTAAAAACTGACTGAGAAAACTCCTGCCGTTATAATTTAAAATAACGATCGCCACCTGATCCATGCCTTACGACATCAGGTTTCCCAGGTCGAAGCCCGGAATGTTGGGCAGGAGGCCTTCGGTGGCTTTCTGAAGATGATCCTTGATTTTCCCTTCGACATTCTCAAGCGCCTTGTTGGTGGCGGCCACCACCAAGTCCTGCAGCATCTCCCGGTCGTCGGGCCGGATCAGATCGGCGTCGATCTCCAGCCGGATAACCTGTTTGAGGCCGTTGACGGTCACGCGGACCATTCCGGCACCCGATTCTCCCGACTCGGTGATCGTATTCAGGCTGCCCTGGGCTTCTTTCAGCCGTGCCTGAAACTCCTTCACCTTGCCGAACATATCCATCATGTTGAACATATCCTTACCAGACGAACACCGTCCGTCTCCCGTTAAAATTTCAAAGAATGCAAAGGTAATACAAAGAAACGGACGAAGTGTTCCGACCCGGTTATCGAATTAACAATACCGAACCCGTCTTCACGGTTTGCCGGCCGTCCTGAGTCCGCATCACGATCTTGTAGGCATAGGTACCCGGCAGCGCGGGCCGGCCGTCGAGGGTACCGTCCCAGCCGTCGCGGCTGTCGGTCCGGAAGATCACCTCGCCCCAGCGGTTGAAAACCGTCATCTGAATGGACTCGAAGGTTACGCTTCCCTTCAGCTCGAAGCGGTCGTTGACGGCATCATCGTTGGGCGTGAAGGCATCGGGAACGAAAACACGCGGGGCAATGGTGAACTCGTAGACGTTCGAATAACTCGCCAGCCCCGATCGGGAGACGGCCTTGACCCGATACCGGTACCGATCCACCGCCGGATCGTCGCGTCCGGGCGTATAGGACGTTTGCTTTCCGACATCCTCCTGACTCAGGATCAGACCCGTTTCGTCCATCTTTTCGATGACGTAATGGTCGACCTCCTCGTCGGAAAACGGTGAGCCGGCGGTCCAGCTGAGGCTGGTGGCGGAGCCGGCGCTCAGATAAACCGTGCAGGCCGATGGCGTGGGCTGCGAGTTGACTCCGCAGGCATTCTGATACACGACCTGGTAGCAATACGACTGCCGGTCGGGCTGCACCCCGCCGTCCTGGTGAATGTTCCGGCTGACCTCCTCGCCCGTCGGGGCATACGAACCGCCCGGGCCGGTATTCCGGTAGACCAGCATCATGTAGGTGGCCGGGAGGGCCTGGGGCGGCAAGGCCCGCAGGTCGACCCGGTTGTCGCTGTTGACCGAAACCAGCACCGTCCGGAACGGGGGCGGCACATTCGACGACTGGGCCGTCGTACACTTCCGGTCGGAAACGATCTCGGTCTTTCCGGCCACCGCCGTTACCTGATAACAGTATTCGACGTTGCACTCCAGCCCCTGCGTATCGTTGAACGACCCGGCCGACACCTGGTCGAAACTGTTCAGTTCAGCGCCGTTGCGGGTCAGCCGGTAATACCGGAATTCCAGGGGATTGACGGTGATCGGCGTCCAGCGAACCTCGTTGCGCTGGTCGCGCGGGGTTACTTCCAGACCGATACTGCACACCTCCTCCGACGCCACCGAACGGCCGCAGGCGTCCTGCGAAACCACTTTGAAGCAGGTCGGGTGGGCGGTCACGTCGGGAATCTGGAGGGTGCCGCTGCCGGTCCGGGTCAGGGGGGTCGTCTCGAAAACCCCGGCCGCATTTTTCTTCTGCACCGTCACCACCTGCCCTGCGGGGGCCTGTACGTCGAGCGTTACGGTGGAGCCGCTGGTGGCTAAACGGGTAATGACCGGCTGCGTCAGCGGGCTGCCCGGCCGGGTTTCCAGCAGGGTGGTTCCTCCGCAGTTGACGGCGCGGTATCGACCGCTGACGGCGACGACCCGGGGCGAGCTGTCGGTATAGGTATGGATGATGCCGGAGAGGTTGGTTTTCGGGAGGGTCTGCAGCCCGCCGGCGTCCCCCCAGTCGACCACGAACTCGTCGTACTGTGCGGCTACGGCATTGTCGACGATGGTGAGCTGGACCTGGCCGTTGGCGCAGCTGGTGAGCCGGATGTCGGGCGGAGTCGCGTCCAGCACCTCGATTTCCTGGCAGGCCACGGAGCCGGTCCCGCCGGTACTGCCGACCTGAAGAATGCGGTATTTCCCCGGTTTCGTATACGTATAGGTAACCTGACTGACGCCGTTAGTCGGCTCGCCGTTTTTATATTCATAGATATACTGAACATTTTCCGGGCCGGTGGTATTGGTGACCGTGACGGTCAGCGGGGCGCAGCCTCTGGCCTTGTCGACGGTGAAGCCGCCCCGGGTAGCATTGGCGGGCGGGTTGGCGCAGTAATCGTTGCTTGTTTGAGCAAACGTTTGAGCGGACAGGAAAAGACTGCTCACGGCCATCATGAACCGCAGCCGGAATCGGGCAGACTGTAAAAGAGCGGATGACCGGAACCTGAAAGCTCTCACGGAAGGTAAAATATTCGTTCGCTACCGATACTATTTTTCCTTAGAACGACTGAAGTCCGAATTTAGCATATCGAACGTATCTTTGCCAAACAATGTTCATGCACTAAGCCGCCGAAGCGGCTGTTTCCTCCCATTGCCAACCTGCTATGATGAGCAATAATAGTACCAATTCTGCCATAAAACTGGATCGGATCGAAGACGCGATCCAGGACATCCGCGACGGAAAGATCATCATCGTCGTCGACGACGAAGACCGTGAGAACGAAGGAGATATGATCTGCGCGGCCGAAAAGATCACGCCTGAAATGGTCAATTTCATGGTCAGGGAAGGCCGGGGCCTGATGTGTGCTCCGCTGACGGAAGACCGCTGCCACGAGCTGGGCCTCGAAATGATGGTCGGGAACAATACCTCGGTCCATACGACCCCGTTTACCGTCTCGGTCGATCTGCTGGGCCACGGCTGCACGACGGGAATCTCGGCCGGCGACCGGTCGAAAACCATCCGGGCGCTCGTAGACCCCGAAACCACCCCCGAAGACCTGGGCCGCCCCGGCCACATCTTCCCGCTGCGGGCCGTCGACGGCGGGGTGCTGCGCCGGTCGGGCCACACCGAAGCCGCCGTCGATTTTGCGCGGCTGGCGGGTTTGTCGCCGGCGGGCGTTCTGATCGAGGTGCTGAACGAAGACGGGACGATGGCCCGGCTGCCGCAGCTCCGTGAAATCGCCGACAAGTTCGGCATGAAGCTCGTCAGCATTCAGGACCTGATCGAATACCGCCTGCGGAAAGAAAGCCTGATCAAACGGGAGATCGGCGTCGATATGCCTACCGAGTGGGGCCACTTCGAACTGATCGCCTACAAACAGATCAAAACCGGCGATACGCACCTGGCCCTGATCAAGGGAACCTGGGAGAAAAACGAACCGGTGATGGTGCGCGTCCACTCGTCCTGCGTTACGGGCGACATTTTCGGTTCCTGCCGCTGCGACTGTGGGGGGCAGCTCCACACGGCCATGGAGATGGTTGAGCGGGAGGGCAGGGGCGTGGTGCTGTATATGTTCCAGGAGGGGCGCGGCATCGGGCTGATGAATAAGCTCAAAGCCTATAAATTACAGGAGATGGGACGCGATACGGTCGATGCCAACCTTGAACTCGGCCTGCCGATGGATGCCCGGGATTACGGCGTCGGGGCTCAGATTCTGCGGGACCTCGGCATTACGAAACTCCGGCTGATCTCCAACAACCCCAAAAAACGGGCGGGCCTGATGGGCTACGGGCTGGAGATTGTCGACACCATCCCCATTCAGATACGTCCGAACCCGTACAATGAAAATTACCTGCGCACCAAGCGCGACAAAATGGGCCACGAACTGAACCACCTGACGGATCAGGTCGGCTGAAAAGAAACCCCGCCCGCAAGGCGGGGTTTCTTTTTTATGGTCCCCACGCAACCCTATCCATCCAATATACGTATCGGCGGTGAATCGATTCAACAGGTAATCAGTACTCACACTCTAATCTTTTTATTCGCTGGTATGAAAACTGGATGGATTGCAGCTCCCGTAGCTGCCCTGTTGCTTATTGCTTCCGCTTCGATACAGTCCTGCAAAAACGACGACGATAATTCTCCCGCGCCGACCCCGCCGGGTCTTCAGCTGACGAACACCTCGCTGGGCAACGTCATTACGGATGAAACCGGTCGTACGGCTTATTTTTTCTCGAATGATTTTGAAGGCAAATCCACCTGCGAGGGCGGCTGCCTGACCAACTGGCCGGTCTTCTATCGTGAGAACCCCAGCCTCGGCACCGGTCTCGATGCCGCCGACTTCACTACCCTCACCCGCGCCGACGGAACGAAACAGACCGCCTACAAAGGCTGGCCGCTGTATTACTATAAGGATGACGCCAAATCGGGCGACGTGAAGGGCGAGAACGTCGGCGGTATCTGGTTCGTGGCCAAACCGACCTACAGCATCATGGTCGCCAACGCCCAGCTGGTGGGCCACGACGGTAAAAATTACACGAGCGATTACAAGGAAGGAACCGGGAAAACCCTGTATTTTACGGACGGTAAAGGCCGTACCCTGTATGCCTTCAGGAATGACAGGAAAAATAAAAACAACTTTACGAGAGCCGATTTCAGCAACAATCCCGTCTGGCCGCTGTACGAGGAGACGCTGAAGGAGATTCCGTCGACGCTGGACAAGGCTCAGTTCGGGTCCATCACGGTGGCCGGGCATCAGCAGCTGACCTACAAGGGCTGGCCGCTGTATTATTTCCAGCAGGATAACGGCCAGCGGGGGCTGAACAAGGGAATCAGCTTCCCGTCACCGGGCATCTGGCCGATTGTCAATAAAGACACTCCGGAAGCCCCGGCGCCCTGATAGCCGGAAAAAGCCTCCGGGCCGGACGCAACCCGGCTCCGCCGAATACCGTATTGCCGATGAAACCCGACGTATGACCGTTCCCTCCCCAGATATCGCCGGATTGTTGAAGGATTGCCAGAACGGTAATCGCAGAAGCCAGGAGCAGCTCTACCGGCAGTTCTACGGCTATGCGATGGGCATCTGTCTGCGCTACTCCTACAACCGGGATGAAGCGGTGGAGATTCTGAACGACGGCTTTATGAAGGTGTTTACCCGAACCAGTCTGTATCGTCCCGAAGTACCGTTCAAGATGTGGCTGCGCCGGATTATGATCAATACCGCGCTCGATTATTACCGCCAGCATCTGAAACACCGGTATCACGAGGACATCAGCCAGGCCGGGGACCTGCCGAACGCCGAAGCCAGCGCCCTCGACCAGCTGAGTCATGAGGAGTTGATGGAAGTCGTTCAGCTGCTGACGCCTGCCTACCGGGTCGTTTTCAACCTATACGCCATCGATGGGTTTACCCATGAAGAAATCGCCGGACAGCTGGGAATTTCGGTCGGAACGTCGAAATCGAACCTGGCCAGAGCCCGTGACCAATTGAAGCAACTATTAATTCGCAGATGCCATGAGTGTGCAAGATCTTCCCGATGACGAGTTGGACAGACTCTTCCGGGCATCTGCCGAAGAGTTTGAGCCACCCTACAACCCCGACGACTGGGCCGATATGCGCCGTCGTCTGGACGATGACGACCGTTCCCGGTTCATCGACCGGTTCGTGTATTGGGGGCTGCCCATTCTGTTGCTGCTGGTTACGGCCGTCTCGCTGCTGACGCGGGAACCCGCTTCTTTTCCGGCCGGTGAGAGACCGACGGGCGCAAAACCATCGTCCGGGAGTCCGTCGTCCGGAAATCCGGCGGCTTCCGTGCCGGCTGACGGTTCGGCCGGGAGCCCGGCGCGTGCGTCGGCTCCGGAAACCACCTCGTCCGCTTCGCCGGAGACGGCCTCCGCGCCGGTCATATCCGATGGGGGGGCCTCCGGGTTCCGCCCGGTGGAACCGGCGGATCGCAGCGGCTCCCGCTCCACAAGGCCGGAGTCGACTCCCGCGACCTCCCGCCCGGGCGGGAAACGGGTTACCAGCGCGGCACCGGTTCCGGGTCGTCGCCGGTCGGTTCCCGGAGCGGCCGACAATGCCGTGGGCGGAAAGACAAAAATTACAAAAACCGGAGCGGCCTCCCGACCGACCCGTTACGACCTGAAAATACAACCTGAAAGCATTCCGGCAGGCACCCCCTCCCGAACCGTAAACCGCAGCAACGGCGGCCGGCAAAACCCGCCGGCCGACCTCCGGCTCTCCGGCACCGTCGGGAACGTCGGGGAAACCACCCGTCCATCAGGCCGCGGAACGGCCCGGCCCGGGAACGTTCCTTCGGCTACCGGGCAAACTCCGGGGGCGGCCGATGCGGGAACCGTGCCGGTATCGGCGCCGTCGGCCCCGGAGTCGGATCGATTCCGGCTGTCCACCGACCCGGCTCTGCTGGCGGCCCGGGGTCTGGCCGTCCGGACGGAAATGGCCCTGCCTGAGGTGTATTTTGAACCGGTGCCCCCGCCGGTCCGCACCGGTCCGGCCCTTCCGTCGGTACCGGTAGTGGGCTTCCCCGCGATCTCCGTTCGGGCGGTGGGTTTCACGGACCTGAATTTTGTCGGAAAAAGCAAAGACCCGGCCCTGAATGCCGGTTACGGACTGCTGGGCGAATACCGTTTTCTGCGCCGGTTCACGATCCAGACCGGGGTGCTGCGGTCGGTGAAAAAGTACACGGCACCCGGTAATGCCTACACCTATCCGTCGCACTGGTACCAGTCGTTCAAGCCGGAGAGCGTAGGGGCCGTCTGCACGATTCTGGATATTCCGGTCAATCTGCGTTTCGACCTGCTGCTGAACGAACGCCGGCGGTGGTTCGTCTCCTCCGGGGTTTCGTCGTATTACATGCAGAAAGAAGATTACAAGTACAAGTATCCCTACGGAACCACCGGCATCCGGTATTGGGGCTGGAACGGTCACACCGACTGGTTTGTGGCCAGCCATCTGAATCTTTCGGTCGGTTATGAACGGAGTTTCAGCACGAGCGGGCCGTTCCGGCGGTTTTCGTGGCAGGCCGAGCCGTTCCTGAAGGCGCCTTTTCAGGGGGTCGGATTCGGGAAGATCCGGTTAACGAGTGCCGGCATTTTCTTTTCGGTACGTTACCGGCTGTAACAACACTTTTAAAGGCAGATGAATCGTTTGTTGGAAGAGCCGCGTAAATAAGAAAGTCCCGGTGCCCGGAAGTCAGGCAATCAACACAACCTAATTTTTCACTATGGAAACCCAAAAAAACGAAACGATCAAGCGGGGTGAGTTTTTACGCAGCCTGGGCATGAGCAGCGCAGCACTGATGGCATTTTACTGCATGGGAACGCTGACGTCCTGCTCCAAAGGGGGTGACGACGACCCGGACCCGAACAACGGGGGCACCGGTGCCAAGGTCGATTTTACCCTGGACCTCAATAGCAACGATTTCAAAATTCTGAAGGAGACCGGCGGATTCGCCTATAAGGACAACGTTCTGATCGCCCGCGCCAAAAGCGGCAATTACGTGGCTCTCTCTAAAATCTGTACCCACGAAAACAACCTGGTGGCCTATCGCTCCATCAACGACGACTTTTACTGTGCCACGCACGGCTCGGTTTTTGATCTGACGGGCAAGGTAACCGTTCCGGCCGGCGGAGCGGGTCAGGCCAACCTCAAAACCTACAAAACCGCCCTCAGCGGCACCAACCTGCGCGTATTCGAGGACTAACGTATGAAGTATCTGCTGTCGGTTGCCTGTCTTCTTTTCGTATTCTGTGCTCTGACCGTCAGGGCGCAGGATACGACCCGCGTGACTACCGCGACGCCCGCGGACACGAGCATCAATGCTTCCGGGGCCGAGAGCCTCCTCGAAGAACTGTCCGACAGTACGTCGGGCGGCCAGGAGCTTCTGCCGAAAAAGATGGTTTTCACCCAGCGACCTTTCTGGGGGCCGAAGGGGCTGTTCCGGGTGACCAACATCGCCCCGCTGACCCCCGAAGGCCGCGCGAAGGAACTGAAAATCCGGCGCACGATGCTGGTGACGCACCAGGTGCTGGGCTTCGTCACGCTGGCGGGCATGATTACGCAGGGGATTCTCGGCACCCGTCTGTATAATGCGAAGGGGGCGGATTACGCCCGGATCAGAGAGCGGCACGAAACCGTGGCGACGTTCATCAACTGGTCGTACGGCGCCACGGCCCTGCTCTCCCTGACGGCTCCGCCCCGGCTTCCGACCGCCAGCCAGCGGAAGGGATTCAACTCGCTGAAGATCCACCGGGGTCTGGCGTTCGTACACCTGGCCGGCATGATCACCACCAACGTTCTGGCGCGGAGGATTTCGGGCAACCCGGACCTGAAGCCGTATCACCGGGCGGCCGCCTTCACCACCTTTGCCTCATTTGCCGCGGCCATCGTCATCATTAAATTCTGAATCAACCCGGAGAGAATCACCATGAAGACGTTTTCCATTTTCAGGCTGACAGGCCGGTTGTTGCTTGTCGGCGCAGGACTTCTCGTCCTTTTCCAAACCGCCTATAGCCAGACGCCGGCCAAACGGAAGCTGATGGCCGACCGGTCGAAGTCCACGATCACCTACGCCATGAGCCACCCGATGCACAGCTTCGAAGGGGTCAGCCATGATGTGGCCTGTGTGATGGTCATGGATGAAGCCGGTAAAATCGAGAGTGTGGCCGCCGTTGCCAAGGTGTCGAGTTTCGACAGCCAGAACGCCAACCGGGATTCTCACGCGCTGGAAACGCTCGAAGCGTTAAAATATCCGAAGGTGACGTTTGCGGCCAACGACGTCCAGCAACAGGGCAACAACCTGATCATCAAAGGGAATTTAACTTTTCACGGCGTCACGAAGCCGGTGGTGATTCAGGGCACCCGCCAGGATGAAAACGGCCAGACCACCGTCCGGGGCGACTTCCAGATCCGGCTTTCCGATTACAAGGTGGAGCGCCCCAGCCTGATGATGGTTCCGGTGAACGAAGAAGTGAAGCTGACGTTCAACATGGTGTTCCGGACAACGGCGTCGTGAACTACCCCCAACCCCCTGAGAGCTTGTTTGGGGAAGCGGTTTGTCATCCCGACGCAGGAGGGATCTCGGGGCTCGACGCTCCAGATGGCGGGTCATTCAGCCACCAGATCCCTCCTGCGTCGGGATGACAAGCCGCCCGGAAGGGCAAAAATCCTTCCCCAAACAACCTCTGAGAGGGGACTTAACGCTTCCAGCCAGGCACTGCGGAGCTAAGCCCCTCTCAGGGGCCGGGCCGCCGGTGCGGGTTGGGGGTCAGATCCCGTGGTGAATCAGCAGAAACAGGAAGACGAAGATCCAGAGGACGTCCACGAAATGCCAGTATAAGGTAATCAACTGGATTTTAAGCCGATTGGGTGGGTTTACGCTATAGACGAAGGCGTCGATATAAGGCAGCCGGCGCAGGGCTTCGGCAAAGGCAACGCCCAGAAACAGCAGCCCGAACAGAATATGCAGCAGGTGAAGGCCCGATAAGACATAGAGAAAACTGCTTGACGGATTCGTCTGCAGATAAACGCCCTTCAGCACCAGCTCCCGCCAGCCCAGCACCTGCAGCACTACGAACAGAATCCCCAGAAACAGCGTCGTTCCCAGATAAAGCCGGTATTGCCCGAACCGTTCGCGCCGGAAAGCGCCGTTGGCGATGTGGAGCGTCAGACTGCTCGACACGATGACGGCCGTACTGGCCAGAAAGACCATGGGAATCGGAACGTCACGCCAGTCCGAACCGGCCCGCCGAATGACGTAAATAGCGAGAAGGACGGTAAATAAAAGGACACTTCCACCCATACTCAACCAAAGCATGAAACGCTTCGGCTCCCGGCGACGAGTGATGAAATTGTTCTTGGGTCGGGTTTCCATCGGACGACATAACAGGCAATAAGACGTACTGACAGGCAAACGCCTGGGAAACGAAAATGGTTTGTTCGGGTTGGAATTCAACAAAAATTAAAAACCGTGGTTTCTCCCGGCCATCGCCCTTTTTCTCCTTGTTTATTCCATGAATATTATTGAAAATTACTACTATAGTTACCGTTTAACTTATTTAGGTATATTTGCCGACGACAAAATTGTGTGCACCATTTACTTGTAGCCCGATTTTTGTTGGTTAAATTACCGGCGAATCCTGTTCTGCCTATCCATTCTTCATTGCTGGTCGAGGTGCTTTTTTGAATCAATAACCCATATTTTATGCTAAACTTTTCTACCTCACGTAGTTGTGTCTTACTGTTCCTATGTCTGTTAATCACCATGACAGGCTATGGGCAGGTTGGAGTCAACCTGGAGGACCAGATTTATGCAGGTTCGTTCAGGGGTGCGACAGGGATGGTCTTCGACAAGGCCGGCAACCTGTATGTAACGGGAAAACTCGGTTATGTCTACCGGGTGAAGCGGGGAGAGACAACGGCTACCACCTGGCTCGACATTACCGAAGAGGTCGCTTCCTATGGAGACCACGGATTGCTAAGTATAGCGCTGGACCGCAACTTCCTGGAAAACGGGCGGTTCTATCTGTACTACATCGTGGACATGTACCACTACAAGAATTTCGGAAAGCCGGGCTACGACCCCAAAGGCAATCTGGAAAACACGCCTACCTTCGGCCGGGTCGTGCGCTACACGGCCAATGTGAAAGGAGATTTCTCGGTCGACAAGGGCAGCCGTAAAATCCTGCTGGGCGAAACGCACGATACCGGTGTGCCGGTGGTCACGCTGTCGCACGCCGGCGGGGGCATGACGATGGGTTCGGACGGGACGCTCCTGGTCGGAACCGGCGACGCGGCCAGTTTTGCGGAAGCGGACATCGGGTGCAGCACCACCACCTGGTATGTGAAGGCCATGCAGGAGGGCATCATCAAGTATACCGTCACGCCCGGCACCACCAATCCTGAACCCTGCAACACCCCCGGATATTACGACGGGACCCGCAAGACGGAAAACATCGGCGCCTACCGCTCCCAGGTGCTCTACTCCTTATGCGGTAAAATTCTGCGGCTCGACCCTGAAACCGGCAACGGCCTGCCTTCCAACCCGTTTTATGACGCCGGTAAAAACGCACGCGATCCCCAGAACCGCATCTATGCGCTCGGTTTCCGGCAGGCTTTCAAGGTTGACGTTCGCCCGGGTACGGGCAGTCCCAACCCGCAGGACGGCAACCCCGGGGTCATCTACGTCGGTGATGTCGGTTTTTCAAGCTGGGAAGAAATCGACGTCATCGAAAAACCGGGTCAGAACTTCGGCTGGCCGTATTATGAAGGCATCGCCAAAGGCCGTGAATGGTTCCAGCGCTTTACCACCTTCATGCCCGCCACCCCCGTGAAGCCCCGCGTACAATGGCGGGATAATAAAAACACCGAGATGGTCAAGGGCGAT
Organism: Larkinella soli; assembly: GCF_003703975.1. GTDB lineage: Bacteria > Bacteroidota > Bacteroidia > Cytophagales > Spirosomataceae > Larkinella > Larkinella soli. Next base: position 266,553 of record NZ_QTJY01000010.1, read on the forward strand.
ACCCCCATCAGCCTCAATAAAGTGGCTATCGACGGGGGCTGCGTGCTCGGTGGAGTGTGGCACGAAGGCGGAGGAAATTATCCGGCCGACCTCCAGAACACCTATTTTTTCGGAGACTATGTAGCCGGTTCGGTGCTGAAACTTAACTTCGGCCATGACGAGCAGCCGGAAACGAACAGCCTGCTCAAGATCGTTCCGAAAGTGATCGGGCTGCCCGGCGGTGACCACCATACATCTTTCGCCTTCAACCCGGTCGACCGGAACATCTACTACGTCACACTGGGGGAAGCCGGGGTAGCCCGTCGGCTCGTCGCCAGCGGCAACCAGCCTCCCACGGCCGTCATCAATACGGATAAGCAGTTCGGCAGCAGCCCACTGACGGTGGCGTTTTCCGCCAAAGACTCCTACGATCCGGAAGGGAAGGCGCTGAAATATGAATGGACCATCGACGGGACCAAGTACACCACGATGGACGTCACCAAAACCTTCACCAGCACCACACCGGTCACCTATTCCGTTACGCTGAAGGTTACCGACGATCAGACCAAAACCAGTACGGCCCAGACGGTGATCTCGGTGAACAACACTCCTCCGACGGTGCTGTCCACCTCGGTCGATAACCTGAACCAGATCAACATCAACAACCCGTACACCATCAATCTGGACGCTACGGCAACCGATGCGGAATCCCCGGACCAGTTGTCGTATAAGTGGACGGTCTACCTCTACCACAACGACCACCGGCATGCCGTGACGACCGTCAATACCAAGACGGGGTCGGCTACGGTATCGGAAGGCTCCTGCGACGGGTCGGCGAGTTACTGGTACGGCGTCGAACTGGTGGTGACCGATGCCAGCGGCCTGTCGACCACTTATACGAAGAATGTCTACCTGGATTGTCCGGGCAGCTCACAGACCATCAACTTCCCGGCCATCGCCGACCGGGCACCCACCGATCCGCCGTTCACCCCGCAGGTGTCGGCCAGTTCGGGTCTGCCCATCAGTCTGTACTCCGTCGAGGGGCCGGCCTTTATCAGCAGCGGCCAGGTAAACCTGACCGGTGGCCTGGGCCGCGTCACCATCCGGGCAACGCAGCACGGGAACCAGACTTATAAGTACGCCCGGCCGGTCGAACAGTCGTTCATGGTAACGAGCAACCCCGGGCAGACCCCGGATACGCAGGCCCCCTCCGCCCCCACCGGTCTGGCCGCTTCGAACATCACCCAGACCTCGTTGCGGCTGGACTGGAACAGCGCCACCGACAACGTGGGCGTCACGGGGTACGATGTGTATCAGAACAACGTCAAAATCAATACGAGCAACGTCAACGGCACGACGTTCAACGTTTCGGGGCTCACAGCCAATACCACGTACTCGTTCTTCGTCCGCGCCCGGGATGCGGCAGCCAACTTCTCCGGCAACAGCAATACGGTTTCACCTACTACGCTGAACACCCCTCCGGGTAATCAGCCACCGACGGCCCCGGCGGCACCCACGCTGACGGCGACGATCAACACGGCTTACTCGACGACGCTGCCGGCTTTCAGTGATCCGAATGGCGATGCGCTGACTTACAGTCTGACGGGCACGCTGCCCTCGGGCGTGAGCTTCAACGCCCAGACCCGGGTGCTGAGCGGGACGCCCACCCAGACGGGCACCTTCAATCTGACCTATGCCGCCAATGACGGGCAGGCGTCGGCCAGCACGGGCGTCACCCTGACGGTCAACCCGGCCGGCGAGCCGGGTCCGGTGACGGGTAACTTCGAGGGTTATCTGGATGTGGTCGCCTGCAGCGGCATCACCGGCTGGGTGTGGAACCGCGACAAGCCCAACACCGTCTACACGGTCGAGTTTCTCGACGGCGCCAGTCTGGAGACGGCCACCGTGGTAGCGACCGTGGCGGCCGACATCTTCCGCCAGGACCTGAAAGACAAAGGCAAGGGCAACGGC
>NZ_QTJY01000011.1 GCF_003703975.1 Larkinella soli
AGCCATCAGGACCATCAAGAGGCACAGGAAGGCGATCAGTTGTTGTTTCATCGGGGGCAAAGGTAGCCATCGGCTATATGGCTGTGAAATAGCCCTTTGGGGCTAATTTGCCAGGCGGGCAGTCGTGTTTGGGCGGATTTCAACCTGAGTGGGTGGGATAATAATTTCCTAGATTATTTCCGTATGGGCATGAAGGACAGCCCGGAATTACTTCAAAACCCTACTGTCAATAAAATAACAAGGCTGTTCTAGAAACTGACAATCAGGTCGACCAGGGCCTGCGGCCGGGAAAAGAAGGGAGAATGGCTGGTAGGCAGCGTCACGATTTTCCGGGTAGGCACATTTTTAGCCATCTCGGACATATCACCATTCCGGGCTTCCGTACAGAGGATATAATACTTGGGAATGGCCCCGTAAACCGCATCGCTCACCTGAACTGGGGTGGCCAGCGGGGCAATGGGTTGCTTACCTGCATGGGCTTTTGCAAACGCCTGATCCTCAGCTGAACAGTCGTGATACAGAAAGTGATCCACTTTCGCAGGATCCAGTGTAAATGTGGCTCCGGTCGAGTCGAAGATAAAACTGTCGGCAAACGTAGGCTCTCCGGTAGGTGACGGTGGGAAAAGTCTCTCGGCCAGCGAAAGAGCGGATTCTCCATTTTTTGGCAGGAAGGCATCCAGAAAAATCAATTTCTCCACCTTGGCGGTGCCCAGCCGCTCAGCCGCCTGGGCGATGGAAATACCGCCCGAAGAATGCCCTACCAGAATCACCGGGCCGGGCTGGGCATTGGCGACCTTCACTACCTTTTCCGCGTAATCTTCCAGCGTAACGGCCTCCGGGGGAGTTTTGTCTTCCCCGTGGCCTGGCAGGTCGATGGCTGCAACCCGATGGCCCTGCGCCTGTAAAAGAGGGACGACTTTTTTCCAGACCCAGGCTCCGTCATTAGCGCCATGGACCAGCAAGTAAGTCTTGGGCAAAGCTGCTGGTTTGTGGTCGATTTCTTCTTTACATGCGATTAGAAAAATAAAGAAAAACAAGATTTCAGTAGCCCAGATAGGCAAACACACAGTTCTCATAAAAATGTAACGTTTGTCAATTTATTAAATAGATGCTAAGTGTAGACAATGTCCAGAGGGTGCCTGGGTAAGAAATCAGGTTCATTCTTGACAGTTCTAAGAGGTGACTGTTTACCCGCTACTACATCAGGCAGAATCTGCTAGGAAACTTCTGCGCCAGAGCGTTCGGAAATCCTTTCAGGTTATTGGTCACCGGATGAATCAGGTGTTTTGTACTCCAAATTAGACTATGTTCCAGGCTTTCGTCCGGTCAGGTAGTCAGTCCTGCGGGTCTTTAGTCTCTTGGGCGGTTCGTGGACAAAAATCCGAAGTTGTATTATTGCCTTTCTGGAAAGGCCCGCCTGTTTTTGAAATCATTTGGCTTATTCAATATCAGTTTCGGTCAATTTGGTTTGATGGTTCTGAGTGTGAATTGATCATTGAAATTGATTTCCGATTAAAGTTTATCTGAAAGACAATATTGTAACGGCATATTATATACGTAAAAAACCGCTACACGACTGCCTAAAGGATTCTAGTCCGTTGCTCAATTAATAGGGTACTTACCACACTATGGACATATTGCTGGCGATTAGCTATCGGCTAAGGCTAGATGAATTTGTTGTAGTCAACGCCACAAAAGTAGACAGCAAAGTACTCCACGTGAAATAGCCCTTTGGAGCTAATTTATCGAGGAAACTGTTGGTATGGGCTGGCCTAAGTTTCGATAGAAGATTTGGTCCTAATTTGATTTAACCCCAAAGTGCTATTTCAAGCTCCAGAATCCCTGCCTAATTTTGCCCTATTTTAGTCCAAAAGCAGGCCTTAAACCCTCATTCACCCGTGACCTTTCCCATAAGGATTTCTATTAACCAGCCGCTTAATGGTATACCCGATCCCGTCTGAGTTACGAATTCCAATAAAGCCTATTTGACTTATCAATCTCTATCCATATACATGCAACCAATACGTGAATCGCCAGGGCCTACTCTAAGGCCAAGAAACAAATGTAATGTTGCGGAGATGCCGGATTCTCCGATTTCTCCTGATTTCTTGCTTCCCGTTAAATGAGTGCAGGTCAAAATCAACAAATACCATTATTGATTCTACTGCTGAACCACCATTACCTCTGCCGGCTGACTAAAAATTAGCCCAAAAGGGCTATTTACTTGGGTCTGTTACCCACAATACCTTTGTTGCTGCAACTTCCCAGTGAGACTTAGTTACCGTTTTGCTGAACTCAGTTATAGGAGGAGATCCAGCTAAAACGCATTGGATCGATCTGCAAATAGGGTTATTCATTAGGTTAATCGGTCTTATGAAATGTTTAAGTCTGGTTAGTATTCTCCGACTCCTTATAGTAGTCCTTTTGGCAGATTCATGCCATCCAAGAGGTTTACTCCCAACGAATCAGGTACACGCCCACGCGTCTGTGTGGGAGCTGGATCGACTATACTTCGGTCGATCTAGGTCAGACGGTAGCCAAGTGTCTGAGCGTGAGTGGCGCTCATTTCTAACCGAAGTGGTTACCCCCCGCTTCCCGGACGGATTAACCCTTTGGCGGGCCGAGGGACAGTGGCGGGACTCGACGGGCGCTATTGTGCATGAATGTTCTTATTTGTTGGAACTGGTCCATCCCAACGGAGCCCACGTTCAACAGAAACTTAAAGAGATTGTAACTGAATATAAACGTCGCTTCCGACAAGAGTCCGTCCTTCGGATTTCGGGTCCGGTTTGGGTGGAATTTTAATCAGTTTGATTTTTCTTCTTCTTGTCCATGTTAACAGCTCAGTATTTCAACACTGGTTCCTTTGACTGGGCACGAGCGGCCGTAAAGCCCGATAAAAAAGCTATCAATGCTGGATTTTAGAGGAAACTTTAGTTTGTCTGCAGGCAGCTTCGGTTCTGTTCTTTTCTAGGTGTTAGTCCTGGTTGTCTCTAAGCCTTTGATGATAGGCGCCATTTGGGAGAAGTCACCTCTGCCAAGCCCAACCTTAATCTACCCAGGCAAGACGTACCTCCCTATCCAACCTGTTTACCAAGGTACATTGTAAACAACCTCAGTCGTAGGCGTCTATACTATTATAAAATGTCGCGGCCTAACCGCGCCCCCCATCATTCCCTTCAACAAACTAATATTTTATGTTTTCACAAATCATTCGGGTAACCGCCATTCAAATAATTGCCGTAGCAAGCCTGACGTTCGTTGCGCATGCCCAGCCACGCGCTCTGCCCCTGGCCCCCATCCGGCCAGTAGTTGATGACTACTTCGGCACCAAAATCGCCGATCCCTACCGCTGGATGGAGGATATGAACAATCCGGAATTACTCAGCTGGATGAAAACGCAGGATGCCTATACTCGCACCGTGCTGAATGAAATTCCCGGCCGGCAAGGAGTCATGAAACGGCTTACAGAACTCACCAATGCCCCTTCCGCCCGCGTGAGCAGCGTCCGCCGGCTACCGGGAAATCAATATGTCTATCTAAAGACAAACGTCAATGAAAATATTGCCTCATTGTATATTCGGAAGGGCCTGAAAGGGAAAGAAATCCGGCTGGTCGATCCACAGGCGCTCACCCCAGCGAATGGTCAACCCCTTGCCATTCGCTTCTTCCAACCTTCATGGGACGGTAAACTTATCGCGGTTGGTTTAGAACCTGGCGGGTCGGAAAATTTAACCTACATAAATATATACGATGTAGTGACGGGCCGTAAGATGAATGAAACTATTGAACGGATAACTCACGGTGAAATTGCCTGGCTATCCGATAACCGATCCTTTTTTTACACTCGTCGGCAACAGCTTTCTCCTAACGCATCAAAAACTGAGTTGTATCAAAAATCTCTGGTGCACCGGCACATCGTCGGTACATCGCCTGACAAGGATCAGGTGGTGTTCGGTTACGGCGTTGATGCAGCCATTGACGTTGTGCCAACCTGGTTTCCCCGGATACAAACCTTTGCCCAGTCCCCTTACGTGCTGGCAAGGGTCGAAACCGGCGTTGGAGGTGGCCAGGCGATTTATCTCGCCCAGTTGCCTAAAAGCGACCAAGCGATGCATAAAATAGGGCGATTGGCATGGCGCAAAATCTGTTCGGCGGCCGAACAGATCACCGATGCGGCTATTAATGGTAACGATCTCTACTTGGTCACACACCTGAATACGCCCCGCTATAAGGTGATTCGTACTAACATCCATAGTCCTAATGTGGCAACTGCCACGGTGGTCGTTCCACCTGGTGACGCGGTCATTGGGAGTAGTAACATGGCCGGAGCAGACGCGTTGCATATTGCGGAAGACGCTTTATACGTCCAACAGCTGAACGGCGGCTTAGGCCAGATTCAGCGGATCCCTTTTCAAAAAAACGAAAAATCATCCATTGTGAAACTGCCTTTCGATGGAACCTTAACTGAAGTGCAGGCGGATTCGCGGGTATCAGGATTGTTGTTCTCCCTGGCCTCGTGGACGAAAGCACCCCGGTTCTTTGCCTGGAGCTCTGCTCTACGCCGTAGCGATGACCTGGGACTACAGCCAAGGGGTCCATATGATGAATTAAACAATGCCGAGGTCCGGGAAGTAATGGTAAAAAGCGCAGACGGGACGGCCATCCCACTATCAATTATTTATAAAAAGGGCATAAAACTCGACGGCACCAACCCAACCTGGCTCAACGGATACGGAGCCTATGGAATACCGACGTTGCCTAATAACAATCCGGTAATTACAGCCTGGGTGGAGCACGGAGGGATCTACGCTGTAGCCCACGTTCGAGGAGGTGGTGAGTTCGGTGACGAGTGGCATCAAGGAGGCTTCCAAGCCACGAAGCCGAATACCTGGCTTGACTTTATTGCCTGCGCCGAGTTCCTGATTAAGCAGCGCTATACCTCATCCAGACACCTGGGTGGCTCCGGAATCAGCGCAGGTGGTATTTTAATAGGCCGTGCTATTACTGAACGTCCGGACTTATTTCGGGCCGTTGGCATTGTCGTGGGTCTCAGTGACATGCTTCGTTTTGAAACTACCGCCAACGGCGTACCAAATATTCCCGAATTTGGGAGTGTAAAAACGCGAGAAGGGTTCCGAACACTGCATCAAATGAGTGCTTATCATCATGTAAAAGATAGTACCCATTATCCGGCGGTATTACTCGCTACGGGCATCAATGACCCACGTGTAGACCCGTGGATGACGGCTAAAATGGCGGCCCGTTTGCAGGCCGCTACCATCAGTGGCCGCCCGGTGATACTCCGGGTTGACTACCAGAACGGTCATGGACCCGGGGTGACGAAACGGCAGCGCATCGAAACTTACGCTGATGGCATTGCGTTTCTGTTCTGGCAGTTAGGCCATGTAACGTTTCAACCACCGTGGCCGGGCTGTCAAGATTAATTCGTATGTGTATGTATTTAGCCACTGTTTTACTGCGATACCTTAAAAAATACTGCTAGTAGAACGTAATAAAGAATAATTAATCAAATTGAGTATTTTGGGCGAAAAAAGAGATGGCTCGCCCAGTTACTCTCCGAATTGGTTCGAAAAGGCGTCTGCTCGGCTCGCTCGCTGAAGCGAGCCATGGTTCTACTCAAATTCGCGGAAGGCTTTAGCGGCTATGACATCGCCGAGCACCTGGACATGTGTCTGCCGACAGTTTATCAGATCCGAACCCGTTACCAGCAAGCAGGCTTGCAGGCAGCCTTGGGTGAAAAGCCCCGCCCCGATATTAAGCCTAAGTTCGATGGCGCCATTTCCGCTAAAATCACGGCTCTGGCGTGTAGTCAGGCTCCCCAAGGCTATAGCCGCTGGAGCCTGCGGCTGCTGGCGGATAAAGCCGTTGAACTGGGCCTGGTCGAGGCAATTTCCCATGACTCCATTAAGCGCATCCTGAAAAAAACAAACTCCAACCGCACCGCAAACAGCAATGGTGCATCGGCCAAATGAATGGGCAGTACCTAGCTCGCATGGAGGCCATTCTAGACCTCTACGAGCAACCCTATGATGAACAGTACCCCGTCGTGTGCTTTGATGAACGCCCCTGCGTATTACACAGCGAGGCGGTAGCGCCTTTGCCTATGAAGGCCAATCAGCCTCTACGAGAGGATAGTTGGTATGTACGCAACGGGACGGCTTGCCTACTGGCGGCCTTCGAGCCTTTGCAGGGCTATCGCTTAATCGAAGTGACTACCAACCGCACCAAAGCCGACTACTGCCGCTTTATGCAGCAACTGGCCGAGCGTTATCCCAAAGCCAAGAAAATCCGGTTGGTCCAGGATAACTTAAATACTCACTCAACTTCATCGTTTTACGAGCACTTACCGGCTCCAGAAGCACGGCAGTTAGCGCAGCGCTTCGACATTTATTACACGCCCAAGAAGGCTTCTTGGTTGAATATGATTGAGTTGGAGTTCTCGGTGCTAGTACGCCAATGTTTGCAACGGCGGATTGCCGACATCGAAACCTTGAGGGCCGAGATCAATCAGCTAGTCAAGGAACGGAATCAGGCCCGGGCGACGGTCCAATGGCAGTTCACCAACGCTCATGCCCGCGAGAAGCTTAAAAGGCATTACCAGGATGTTTATGAAAAGAATTAGTATTACGTAGTACTAGGGTTTATACGCAGGTGTGCAAAAGTTAAAAAAAAAATAGACTGCGCATAGGTTAAAAGTTGATGAGCCAATGGCCCTGCCCTGTCCGATGGGGTTGATCAGAGTTATTTCGTCAGGCGTGGAGTGGTCGGGCCGGGACCATTGCCTCATTATTGAAGATGCTTTTGTTTTCCTGCCCATCTTTTCGTTACATTTAGTATGCACCTCTAACGCTGCGGGCTACTATCCCTTTTCGCTTCCCTGAACCGGCCCGATATTCCAACAATTGCTTCTGCCTCCATTCCCTGTTGCCTGTACCCTTGATCTCATGATTTTCCCTTTTAGATTAAATTCCAGCCAAACTGGCTGGCAGATGCTTGTGATTGAAGATAACCCGGAGCAGTGGTGGCTGATCCAGAAAGCCCTTGAGAGTTGTCTGCCCGGGGTGGAGCCGGTCTGGTTCTCCAACCAGCATACCACCAAAGCTTATCTGGAAGAGTGTGCCGTCCGTGGCCGTTATCCTCACCTGATCCTGCTGGATCTGTATCTGCCGGACCGGGAAGTTGGCCTGGCGATGCTGCAGCGGATCCGGCAGGGGTCTTCCGCTCTCCGAAAAGTCCCCATCCTGGTGCTGAGCCATTCGAATCGAATGGAAGATATCACCGAAGCGTATACCTTGGGGGCCAACGCCTATATGGTTAAGCCGCTGAATGAGCAAGAGTGGAGTGCCCACTTTCAGACCGTAACGGAGTACTGGAGCCAATAGGGAGCATTCCCGGGGTCGATCCCGGTCAGAGCCGCTAAAGAATTTGTACAGCAGCAAAAAGCGCTCGGTCGGGATCAGGACATTTTCCTGATTTATAAAAGATATAAGGCCCGAAAACCGCGGATCAGCGCAAAATATTCCTCTAGACCGTCAGGCTTGAGCTGGAAGGCCTCGACCCCAGCTTCCAGATAGGTCTCCCGATGCTCTTCCGTCCCGGAAAGGATGACCACGGGAATCTGCTTCAAACGCTCCTCCTGTTTAATCCGCCGCACCAGTTCCAGCGTCGTCTCTCCCCGCATGCGCACATCCACTACCAGCAGGCGAGGCAGCGGCTCTGCCTGCTCCAGGTAGGACCAGGCCGCCGGCTGCTGATCAATACAGGTGACCGCTACCGCCGGCCACTCCTGGCCGGCCAGGATTTTGAACAGCTCACACTCCTCGGGGTCATCATCAATCATCACCACTTCACTCAGCTGACTCATAAACCTCTATCTACATAATCTTCTTTTCTGACCGGTAAATTCTGAAAAAAAGTGTAGATCCTCCTCAAATCTTACGAAATGGTAAGCCGGCACTTACTCTTACCATGGTAAGAGTTATTCGGCAGGCTCCTCGCCGAACTCCTCCAGAAACATTTCGATTACCTCTTGCATCACGCTGTCTTCAATTCCCGTATCGGTGTTATAAAGCGCTTTTTCACCGTCATTGTAAACCCAATAGGATACAAAGGATTGACCCATGGTCCACAGGCTGATTCGGTAACAGTCTTTATGAAGGTGGAAGACCCCGGTTTCCATACCCAGTAGGTGGGCCAGCTCGGTAGCCTGTTCATCGGATAGAGCTCGAAGTTTCATCCTTCAAAAATGGAAGCTGACTGTCAGAAAACAAAAAGCCAACCTTCAATCGAAGACCGGCTTTTTAAATTTGGCAGATAGGTACTCCACCAATGTAGGAATAGATAGAGAACCGTTAACGGCTCATGGTGGCTACTAAGATGAGTAAAAGGACCAGTCCTCTTGTCACCACAAAAAAACCAGGTTCCATCGGCGCCCGGCTTTCCAAATCTTCAAGTGTATGGTAACATCTTGTTATATAAGAACGTAATGAAACCATTACCCCTTTTTTAGCCTACCTTCTTAATCGAACGGCCCATAAGAGAGCCGGACCTCCGCGTCACTCGGACGGTATGCTGCGGTGGCTTTGTTTCCACAATCGCTTCGGCGACCGTCCGCGGCTATAGTTCGACGGGTTTTGTTTAGCTGGAACGTTTCACAAACTTTCAATCATATATAAAGTTTATCAGACAGATTTTGATTGTAAGGGTTACAGGCCCGGCCGCATTGCGCCGGGTTTTGTCTTAGCGGTGACCCTGAGCCAAGCGTTTCGTCTATAGAAAGAGTGCTACAGTAATCATCAGACAGGCCCGGCGATTGACCGGGCCTTTGTTTCTATAATTGCGAAAATAATGATATACTAATTACACCAAGACGCACTAATAAAGTCCTCTTAAAGAAGCTGGCTCCTATTTTTTGTTTCAAATAACTCCAATCTGTTTTAAGTATTCCTGAAACTCATACCCTGTCATTTCAGCAATTCGCTTAGAAAACAGACGATGGCAAACTTCCTCAGTTTTATCATTTCTATAACAGCCAATCAAATAAGATAATAATTCCGATTGGCGTCTAGCAATATCCCTTGCTTGATCAAAATCATCACGAAGAATATCATGCATGAATGCATAATTAACTTGCCCTTGCCTACTTCCAAACTTGTTATGTCCATATTCCAGAAGCATTCTCATAGCTGGAAAAACGGTATCAGTTTCTTGAGCAGAAAACTCGTTTCGATTCTGGATTTGAGCAAATTCAGTAGTTGCAATAGCAGCAAGATAGTGTTCTAAAGTGGTTAAATGTTCATCTCTTATTTCGGGGGTCATCGTTCTTATTGGTTTAGAGTTTAAAGGAGTTGTTTCTTATCTTTTTGCGGTGGTGTGCCTTTCAACACTGCTTTCATTGTTGCGCTAAAACTGCTTTGTTTTTTCTTTAAGTAAAAGCCATTCCGTTCGTTTATGCTCTAATATTCCATGCCTAATTCAACCGCATCAGCATTAGAACGTAACCATCGTTCAGCAATATCATAGGTTGTTTGAATTGCATATAAGAATGTAAACTTGCCCTCTGTTGTATTCGCACTGGCTTTTAAAAACAGATTCTTTTCATCGAGTGCAAATTTTCGTATTTGCCCTTTAGGAATATTTGACATGATAAGTCCTGGTGTACCCTGCCAAAGCTTTTTACTTTTTACAGGGTCTTCAGTGCCATCAATTAGTGAATCAAAGTCAACATCGGCTTGGGCATCAATTGATTCCTGACTATTACCTATTGTCTCAGTATGTTTCTCAGGGGGATTAACAGGTTCAGAAGTAAAATCAAAACTCAACCCAGGCCCTTAGGCGTCTATAGCCTTGTCGAAATGATAGGGGTGCACAAAACCAAGTGTATTGTCCGCCAGGCGGGCTGCCAGGTGGGAGGCCGTGGCCGGCGACCGTCCCGTACTCTTCGTAACGAGCCATGTTGCGCTTGTCTCAGTCGGTCCCACAATCCCGCAGTACCCCTCACCGGCCCAGCCATTCCTTAAAATCCGTCACCCGGTCGCCACTGACGAAGACCTCCTGACGGGGTTTGGGGTGCAGATCCAGTTTCAGTTTACCGCCCGAAAAGGTATGGATGGTCCGGATGGCCCCCAGTGAAACCAGAAAAGACCGGTTGACGCGAAAGAACTGCCGGGGGTTGAGCAGGCCGGCCAGGCGGTCGAGGCTGTAATCGACGTCCAGGTTCTGGCCCTCTAAGGTGCTCAGGAAGGTCGCCTTATCTTCAAAAAAGAAATAGGCGATCTGCTCCGTCTCCACACTTTTTATTTTTGGACCGATCGTCACCATAAACCGTTCCTTGTAAGCAGCCGGCCGGGTTTTCTCCAGCAAGCTCACTAGCTCGGTCAGGTCAGGCGCCGGTGGAACCGTCTCGGAAAATAGCTTCTGAAAAGACCTGAATTTCTCGATGGCCGTCACCAGTTCCTCGTAGTCAATCGGTTTAAGCAGATAGTCGATGCTATTGGCTTTGAATGCCTGGAGCATATACTCATCATAGGCAGTGGTGAAGATGATGGGAATGGTGAGCCGGAGCTGTTCGATGATCCGGAACCCCAGATCGTCTTCCAGGTGAATGTCCAGGAAAATCAGATCAGGTTTTGGGGCGGGGTTTTCCTCAAACCACCGCAGGGTTTTGGCCACCGACGGAATCCGGGCCAGAACCCTGATGCCCGGATCGTAAGTGTGAAGGAGCTTTTCCAGCCGCCGGGCTGTCAGCGTTTCATCTTCAATAATCAGTACGTTCATGGGAGGAGGGGGATTTTAACGACAAAGGTCCCCTGCTGTTCTCCGGCCCACACGGGCAGGTCGGTCAGCAGGCCGTAGCGGTTGATGATGTTCTGCAGGCCTACCCCGGTGGTGGCTTCGGCATGAGGGCGGAGTTGGATGGGATTAGTCACCCAAAGGTACCCTTCGCGAATAAAGACCGACACCAGCAGGGGAATCTCTTCCGACATCTGGTTGTGTTTGACCGCGTTCTCGATGAGCAGTTGCAGGGTCAGGGGCGCTATCGACCAGGTCGTGGCCTCCCGGGCCGGAACATCGACGGCTACCTGCAGCTTGTCCTCAAAACGGATTTGGAGCAGGAAGATATAGGCCTCGATGAACTCCAGTTCCGTTTTCAGGGCAATGCGATCATTGTCTTTCTGCTCCAGTATATACCGGTAGGCCCGGGAAAGCCGGTTGATGAACTGGACGGACAGACCGGCATCGACCTCCACCAGTGAGGAGAGAATGCTAAGGCTGTTGAAGAGAAAATGAGGATTCACCTGGTTCTTCAGAGCGGAAAACTGCGCCTGCACACTTTCTTTCTGCATCCGCTCAGCCTGCGTTTCCAGCTTTCGCATTTTGAGGCTGGATCGGCGGTTATCCGCTAAATAGAAGGCCGAGAGCATGGCCATGACCATGAGACCATTATTCATCCGGTCCCGCTGACTACGGCCCTGCCCCGTACGGTTCTGGGGCGAACGAGAACGGGTCGGCTGGCCCAGCGAGGGAAATCGTTGCTGCAACACCGCATCCATCCCGTGCCAAATGCGGTGAAAACCGAAGTTAAAAATACCGGCCAGAGCGAAGGCCACCACCAGCGTCGCCACCTGGATCGGAAGTTTGATTTCGACCAGCGCTTTCTGCCCTCGCCCCTTCATCATCCGCTGTTGCAGCCATTCCGAGACGCTGATCCAAAAGAAGAAGAAAATTAATGTCAGTGTAACTTCCAGGGTCCAGAAAGGCAACATATGCAGAATAAAAGTCCCGTCGACTGCATCGATATTCATGTAAAGCCGGATCGGCCAATAGATGACAAACACGCTCTGGGCGAGTTGCCATTTCTGGCGGAGGGTCAGGGTGCCTCTGCGTGAAGAGATCATAAAGGATAAAGCTACCGGTTTAAAGCGGGAATAAAAAAGCCGGCTGAGAGCCGGCTTTTCAAAGGGAAGGTGATTGGCTGCCAGGCCCTGAGCCTAACGTTTAGTCTTCGATCTGAACCTGCATTTGAGCGGGTTTAAACCCCACCGAGAACGACTTGTCAACGGTTCGCCCAGCTACAACGACCGCCAGGTGGTAAATACCGGACTCCAGACCGGAGACATTGAAGGTCTGAACCAGTCCTTTCTCCAGATTGACGTTTTTGGTGTAGAGCACATGGCCGGCGTCATCCCGGAGTGATACGGTCCCCTTGGCCGATTGCTGTTCGACCAGGAGTCGGATTTTCTGGTCGGTCGTAATGGACACTTCGGGTGGGGGTGTCTGGTCGCTGGAGAGAGCAAGCGAAGTCTGGGCGAACGATGCGGTGCCGGCTATCAGCCCCAGCATCAATAAAATGGTCTTTTTCATAGTTCTTGTTCCGGTCCACCGGTTGAGTTCATTGGTTGTATTCGTTTGAACAATACAAAGGTACAACGGCGGGAGCGGCTCAGGAAAAGAAAGGCGTGGAATGACGGAGAAGGGAGGTTGAATGACCATTTTTCCGGGTCGAGAGTTCATTGCAACTTGAGGCCTCGGTAAAAACTCAGGACACAATCCTGTGAACCTGCGAAGCCAGCCAGTTTTGCCGGCTTGAGGGACAGGTCGAACTGGTGGTAAAAAGTTAAATAGAAAAAAGGTTCTGAATTGAATCCAGACCTGCCCGTTCAAGGTGCCGCTCTTGATCTCTGAGCTATTACGATTGAACGATTGGCTATCGGAGTAATTCGATTGGCTTATTTCAATCCGGTCAAATCACGAACGGAAGAGGCACTGCAACTCGATTGAACAAGTTTATAGCCGGTATTTGTCCGAATAACCTGAATCACCCTGATAAAACTAATTTTTCAGCCTTTTCATGGCTACATTGTTTCTAATAGGGAGATGTCATCCTATCCTGGCTTTACCCCTGTCGTTTCCGACTAACTTTAGCCTCTGCTGTGGCACTCAGCGTAATGGTCAACCAGTTCATCAAGTCCGCCTGTCGGGTTGTTCCAGGAGAGTCAATCAATAACCAGCCTTTTAGAGCGCCCTTGCCTTTCATGGTGTAGGGGCGGGCACCGGGCCAATCCAACAGTTCGTCCGTCCTCGCTTTATCGCAGCGAATCATTAGCTCATCGTCCTGCACATGCACGACCAGTTTGTCCTCGATCATAAACGACAGCCCGCCCATTTTAGGTCGTTCGTCCAGGTTCGGCAAGGAGGCCAGTGCCTCCCGCACCCGGTTGGCTAAATGGTCGTTGTAAGGCATCTGAGAGTAAAGGGAGTTAAGGGTCTGGGAAAGTGGCCACTTTTGTCCGTAAGTCAGTTTAGGTTTTCTCAGGTAAGTTCTTTTAATGCTGTTTGTCGCTGATGAATCCGTCTGACTTGGGTAAACTGTTCGGAATAGTGCCAAGGCCCCTAATGATCGAATAAAGTGTAGGAAGTGTAGCTTGTGCAGCCAGGAAAACAACTTATTTTTTCGCTAGGCCCAGCCAATCGTCTTCTACCCTGGCTCCAGCCGGCTTACTTTTGACGAATTAGAGGCCTAAAAGGAGCCATAAAAGTGATTAAACAAGAAAAAGTCCCGGCTTCGCTTGAGGCCGGGACTTTTGGTTTGGTTATGAACCAGGTTGGGAAGGGCTTACTTGTAAACCTTGTCCCGAATCATACGCAGATTATTCAGTTCAGGGAAATCGCGGATGTCATCGGCGGGGATGATGCCGCGCTGGATCCAATTGGAGACTACGCTGGTGTTGTCAAGGCCGTGATGTTTCACGAATTCCTTGATGGTGACCCATTAGGAAGGGATATGGATGATGCCTTGCTCGTCCAGGATCTGCTTGGCCTCCTGGATGAGCTGCCGGCTCTCATCCATCAACGGGCCAAAGGCGGAGGTTTTTGTCTTTTTCATAAGCGATTTCTGATCGATTAAGTTATCAAAAACGCCCGAATTTCTCTACTTGTTCACTGTCCACTTTTTAGGGTCAGGGTCAACTATTTTGTGAAATATTCCCAGGTCAATCTTGCTACCTCAGAAAAAAACTCTTCAGCTTGCCTATCGTCCTGCATAATATCTTTTAGAAAAATAGAAATAATGAAATATTGTCCATTTGGAAGTTTTACTATTCCTACGTCGTTCATTGCAATTCGGATTTTATTTGCGTCAAGTCCCGATAGCCCTGGTCTATGTGCTATTTCAGCGGCTTGGGGAAGTCCAGACTTCATATATCTAGTTCCACGCGTTGTTTCCACCATCAATCGATATAAGTAGTCAGTTGAATTAGCCTTCAAAATGAGTCCGTTATAGAACTTCTCTAGAAGTTTTGTTGTCTCCATTGGAGTTGAGTAGTTCAAATAAGAGTTTTCCCAGGATCGCATTTGGAATTCATTCACGCTAACCGTAAAATCGTCAGCACCGAGACTTCTAATGTATTTTTGTAAGCCCTTTGCCCCACCTATTAGATTAAGTAAAATATCACATCCGTTATTGTCGCTATTGGAAACGGTATATCTCAGAATTTCGTCCAACGATAGGTAGACTTGGCCATGAGGATATTGGTCTCTCATCGGACTCCATGTGTCGGAATGAAGTTGTGATTTTTCTACAAGAACCTTTTGTGTTAACTTAAGTACACCATCATCCACTCGTTGAAGTACCGCTAAAGCAATGTGGAACTTAAATACACTCATCAATGGAAATGTATCGTTTGCATTGATGTTGATCGTATCTTCTTTTTCAAACCCTTTAATAGAAATTCCCACGTGTGCCCTATTTTGCGAGATAATCTGGCAAATGTCCCTTTTTAGGTTCTGCACCTTTTGAGAATGAGCAGGTAGCGAAACAGCTACAATCCAATAAACAAAGACCAAAATCCTCATCGCTAATAATTTAAAAGACAGCTATTCATAACAATCGCTCTAATCTCCTTTTCAAAGAAATAGGCAATATTATAGTCTTCTGCACCCTGATTCTCGAGAACTATTACGCTTACCTTAGATTGCGGATAATATAAATTCACAACAGTGTATCCTTCAACTGGGTGATAACCAGTATGGCCAATTTCCAAAATTCTCCCTGTGTCATTAATTCTTAAACCGTACCCATATCCAACCGGCTGATCACCGAAAACTTCATGACTCGCTTTAATAGAATAGGCTACCATCAATTTATAGGTATTAGGATCAAGCAATTTTCCATTATGTAAGCATTCATTCCATCTTGCCAAATCGGTTGCCGAAACTATAAGGTGACTTGCCCAATACTGTGAAGGTTTGAAATTTGTTCGATCGTTAGTCTCGAGCGATCCGTTCCTTTTCAATATATGTCCCTTAGCTAGGCGATCTGTCCCCGTCATTTTGGGGTAGGGATTATCTTTCAATCCACAAGATTGAAACAGTTTTACCACTAATTCAGGTAGACCTTGGGAGGTCACAGTTTCAACAATCTGACCTAATAATGCATATGCTACATTTGAATAGCTAAATCCTGAGCCGGGATCGAGTTTCAACGGCATGTCTATTTGCTCGTTCGATAGACCCGAGGTATGATTTAATAATTGATGAACGGTAACAGTGTTAGCCCATTCATATGGTAAGTATGGCAAATAAAAACCAACTGGTCTATCAAGGCCGATTGTTCCTTTTTCAACTTCCTTTAAAACAAGCGCTGCAGTTATCTGCTTTGCAATTGACATTGTAGAAAATCGATAATTAAAATTTAATTTAATATTCTTACTAAAATCTGCAAGACCAACTGATCTACTATAGATAGATTTTCCATTTTTATGAATCAGAACTACACCATTAAATCTTCTGGGATAAGAAGAAATTAATAAACTGTCAATTTTCGACTGATAGCTCTCGACTTCTTGGCAAAGCGCAATATTAAAAATGGATAGCCAGCCTAAAATGGTAGCGGTGGAAATAAATGCACGGTTCATTGATGGTATAGAGTAACTCTCCTCTGAATGAAAATAACTACGACTTTGAAAAGGTCGGCAAATAATTGTAAGAAGCTATGAGAAAAACTTTCGCATAAAAAATATGCTTGTATGAACTGATAAAAATCAGACACTTTCGGGAAAACCTTAAAGGGCGCCAAGCATTTTTAAAATATCTATTGTAATGCTCTTCCGACATGCTCCAAAATTTGGATTAAGCATGCTTCGTTCCTTAATAAGTCTTGTGGCAAAAAAGTATGTATTTTCTTTTCGCTCTACATAACCAACCCACCAGCCGATATCTTTGCCATGGACGCGGGTCCAGCCAGTTTTAGCACGGAGGGTGTATTCCTCTTTTTGCTCATTTATCATCACCTCTTTCAGTGTACGTAAACTCTTTTGTGAGAACGGAGCAGTACCTTCATGCACCTTTACCAAAAAAGCTATTTGATTCTTAGGTGATATTCCAAACGCGCCAAAATTCCAGAAATCGTCACCTTTTTCTGACAAGATATTGTTGCCATATTCCGATTTCGCGAGGTAGTGTAAGTATCGCTCACGGCCTATTTTTTTTGCTATTTCTATGAATGCCCATCCCGCAGACACCTGAAAAGCCTCGCGTACTGACATGTCCTTATAGATTTCTGGACGATAGCCATAAAGGGTTGTATCTGTCGATCCAGGCCATTTAATTATTTCATTTTCATCTTTTATAACGCCAGTTTCTAATGCTATGAGAAGATTAATAATCTTAAATGTAGATGCAGGAAGCATTTCTTGTTCATTGGCCTTTTCGTCACTCGTTATCCACTTTCCATTTTTATGATCCAATATTGTTATACTCCCGCTTACATTACAATTCTCGAAGGGCTTTCTCAAGTCAATTTGTCCAAAAAGCGACGTGCAGAAAAATATTAAACTTAAGGTAAGGCTGGATTTCATATTCTATATTTCTGGATTTGTGTAACTGAACGATTTAATTAGAACATTTAAAACTTGACGCATGGATTTTACCTCGCAATAAGGTTGTGCAATTATACTTTGTGTGGTTTTTAATTTATAGTTACATTTCTGAAAAAATTAATGGACACAGTCTATCCATGGATCAAGAATTTTTGTACAACAGAGTCGCAGCAATAATTTCCTCTCAGATAAACTCAGGGCTTTTTAACGAAGGTGACAGATTACCATCAGTTCGCGCACTATGCTTAGAACACAAAATAAGCATGAATACTGCCAAGCGTGTCTATCTTGAACTAGAATCACAGTCTCTCATTCGGTCAAAACCACAATCTGGATACTTCGTTACTACGCCCTTTCCTCGTCAGCTGCCGCTCCCGGGCGTAAGCCATCCTTCTTTAGAGGTCAGCAATGAAAAACCGAACGAACTTGTCACTGAGGTATACTCAAATATCGGTAATACATCACTAACGCTATTTTCGATAGGAATACCGTCTGGCAATCTTTTGCCATTAGCCAAATTAAGAAAGGAATTAGCCGTAGCGACACGAGCGCTTCCGGGTGCAGGCACAGAATATGAGCCACTCGCAGGAAATAGGAAGTTAAGAAAGGCAATTGCCATTCGCTCCGCAGCTTGGGGAGGCAGTTTGAAAGACACTGATCTAGTGACTACTAGCGGGGCGATGAATGCCTTGTTTTTTTGCTTGATGGCTGTGGGGAAAGCTGGAGACACATTAGCAGTTGAAAGCCCATGTTATCCAGGAATATTTCAACTTGCAAACAGCTTGGGTTTAAAGGTGCTTGAATTACCGACACATCCTACGACGGGCATAGTGCTGGAAGCTTTAGAAAGAGCGCTACCAATGATCGATATTTGCCTATTGGTTCCCAACTTCAATACTCCATTAGGTAGTTGTATGCCCGATGAAAATAAACAATTAGTTGTGTCGATGCTGGCTGATCACAATATTCCTTTGATTGAAGACGATATATATGGAGACTTACACTACAGCAATCAGCGCCCGAAATGCTGTAAATCATTTGACTTGACCGGAAATGTTCTTTGGTGCAGTTCTGTATCAAAAACACTGGCTCCTGGCTATCGAGTCGGCTGGATTGCCCCTGGCAAGTATAAAGAGCGAGTTCTTGAACTCAAACTGGCTCATTCGATTTCTTCTGCCTCATCCACCCATGAAGCCGTCGGCAACTTCATGAAAACTGGCCAGTATGACCGACATCTACGTCAATTCCGATTAACTCTTCAAAGTAACTATCATAACTATGTCCGGACAATCGCTAATTGCTTTCCAAAAGGAACAAAGACTAGTCGGCCACAGGGAGGAATAGCTCTTTGGGTTGAACTGCCAAAGGAAATTGATACGGCCCGACTGTACAATTTGGCTTTAAAACAAGGCATAAGCATTGCTCCTGGTAGAATGTTCACCCTGCAGGACCAATTTCAGCACTGTATGAGGCTTTGCATTAGTCTCCCTTGGGACGATTCGATTAGAATGAAATTGCAGCAAGTTGGGGCAATAGCTAACGCAATGATGTATAAATAGTCCCGACTGAATTTTCTATGTTAGTTTTTCACTAAAGGTTACTTGTAACGTACCGATGCCGAATTTCCTCTCTTTTTGAATTTTACTTCAAACTCATGCATGGTCGAAGCCAACACCTGGACAGACTCCAGGGGAAGTGCGTTGTAAAGTGATGCGCGGAATCCGGGGTAGTTTTGATATTGTTTTATACCAACAATTCCTCTTTCAGATGCATAGTGTAAAAAAGCATCCTCTAGGTTGGGATCGATCATTTCAAATGTTACATTGATTCGACTACGTTGTTCTGCACTCTTGACCCTACTTCTAAACAAATCGTTTCTTTCGATCTCATTATATAACAAAGAGCTTTTTTCGATACTTCGCTTTTGAAACTCAGCTACTCCACCTTCTTCTTTCACCCATCGTAAAGTAAGCAGCATCCCGTAGATAGACAGAACTGGCGGGGTATTGAATAAGGACTTACAATTAGCAAGCACTTTATAATTAAAAATATTTGGAACGCTAGAATTCACCAAATCTAGAACAGTGTTTTTGACGATTACAATTGAAGCACCTGCTGGGCCAATATTCTTTTGAGCACTTGCATAAATAAGGCTGAATTTGGTTATATCGAAAGTTGTGCTCAAAATGTTGGAAGACATATCACAAAAGACCGGCACCTCCGTTTTTGGAACTTCCTGCAATTCAGTGCCATAAATTGTATTATTTGCTACATAGTGGAAGTAGCTGCAATTGTCCGGAATATGAAAATGTCTCGGGATTAATGAGTAGTTATCTTTTTTCCCAGAGGCGACAACCTCTACATTTCCAAAACAACGTGCTTCCCGAATAGCATTTGACGCCCATACACCAGTATCCAAATAGGCGGCATGATGAAGGGCCTTCATAAAATTCATCGGTATTTGAGCAAAATGCTGGCTAGCTCCTCCAGCTAGAAATATAACGGAGAAGTCTGGTGGGATAGATAGTAGTTCGCGTAGCAGCAACTCGGCTTCCAGAAGTATACCATGAAACTCTGCCGATCGATGAGAGATCTCTAGAAGTGAGAGGCCCGTGTTGCCGTAATTATTTACAGCGTAAGCTAAGTTGGAATAAACGCATTCTGGCAGGATTGCAGGACCCGCATTGAAATTGTGAATGTGCATTTTTAATAAGTGTCATGGAAATCTGAGTCACAAACTTATGAAACGCAAAATTTTCAACACAGTATCAGTTTTGCAGGAACCGATGAGCACAGTTAAATTCGATAACAGAGGGTTGTGCAGTTGAGAACAACACTTTTAGCCAACTCTAACCTGCCCGAGCGTCAGATGGGCCTGGATCTGCTTCATACGATTAAAAACAGTCCCTCTCCCCTGCCCATGTTGCCGGTCATTGTCTTTAGCCAGTCGGCCCAAAAGCAGGACATCCAGGCATGTTATTGGCAGGGGCCAACTCCTATATTACCAAACCGCCACAAGCTCAGGAGTGGACTGAATGCCTGACCATTCTCCTGGAATTCTGGGGCCGGACCGCCTCGAGGGTGTCCACCCGCTATCTGAATTGGCCGGTTCGCCTATAAGGATTCGGACGAATTAGCGGCGGCCACCGGCTATGCAGTTGCTGGACGCAATGAGCCAGAGGTTGGTCCTGAAAGAACCCGGTGGTCAGCTCCCGCGCAGGTTGTTCCTGCTGGAGGCGCACGCTGAAGAGTGTCAACCCGTTTTTCACCTACCCATGGAGCAGGTCACCGACCAGTTCCACCGAGTCGAAGGAAAGCGTCAGATTCGACCAGGGCAAGGGCACCTCACCGCGCCAACCGTTGATCGTCAGGATCATGAAAAATCTACTTAGGGCAGCACTGGAAAAGCCTTCAAGGGAAACCTAAGTAGGACAGCAAGAAGCCTTTTCACCGTTAGGCACCTATTTTCATTAAATCGTTTCCTGTCGCGAGGATCAGCGCCCAAGGTAATCCACAACCTAAAGGATGGAGGACAAGATAGGTCAGATTGTCCTTTAGGAAAGGCAATTTTGCTATTGCAAACAGGTACCTTTCTGTGACACGATGTATAACCCTATGGTAATTATCGCCATCTTCCCATCCAAATCGCCTATGATTGTCATCGTCAGTGGGTTCATGAAAGGATTATACATACCTTTTTTAATCACTCCCTGCGATCAACTTGAATCAGGTTGCGAGATTGTTAACCGGTTAATCGCATCAGGATTCACCCCTACACGTATCCAGTTAAAGGAGGCTGGGCTGTACCTGGATTTGCCCTTGGAAATTTTTGACGGTGAGTCTTTTGAAGAACCCATTCTCCAGTTGCAAAGCCATTGGCGCCAGCTGATAGAAAATACCTGACCTTACAAGCAAAAGCTTTGGCACCGGCCTACGGTACTAAGTAATTCCGAAATAAAACCGGGAAGCCAAGGGACCTCGTGTCAATCCCAATTTATCTTAAGGATTCCATCCCAGTCCCCATTGAGTCCGCCACCGGGACACAACCTCCTTAACGGAAAATCAACTCGCCACTTAACCCAAAAAGCTACCATTCATGTAGTATGTATTACAAGGTACTTTGCTATAACATAACATTGTACCTGTTCCGAATGGCATTGACTAAGGGGAAAGGTGCCTTAATTCAATGTAGCCTCGTCGCTATTAACCTAATAGTCTAAGGGAGAACGGCCGCTACCCGAATTGATGACAGCTTAATTTCAAATCGCAAGACTCTAAAACTCATGCTATCCACTTACCTAAAAGTCGCTTTCCGCATTTTTTGGCGCAATAAGATCTACGTGGTCGTCAACTTACTAGGCCTAAGTTTTGCGATGGCATGCTGCATGCTCGCCTTTCTCAATTATCAATACCGGGCCGGCTTTGATCAGAATCATACGCACACCGACCCTATCTACCGCGTCAACAGCCTGCGGAAAGTGGATGGAGGGTTACAGCCCTGGGGGGTGGTGCCCATGCCGCTGGCCCAGGCTATGCTCAACGACCTGGCTGCGGTGAAGCGAATGGCCCGGCTGAAAAGCGCCACGGTAGTGGTCAAACAGGGAGGCCATACTTTTGGCGAGCGCCTTCACTTCGCTGATAAAACCCTATTCGAATTTTTTAATTTTCCGCTTAAGTATGGAACTCTGTCCGGCTTTGAGCGACCCAATCAGGTTATCATCAGCGAGACCTTCGCCGAAAAATACTTCCCCCAGGAAATACCTATCGGCAAGCCCTTGAGAGTCATTGGGTCAGGCGGTGATGAAACCGTATACACCATCGGGGCGGTAGCGCAAAAGATCCCAGCTAATTCCAGCATTCAGTTCGATCTGATCACCTCGTTCGGGAGCGGGCAGGCCGGCGGACCAAACAACACGAACTGGGCGAGTCCCCAGCCGATTACCGCCTTTGTCGAGGTCAAAGACCAGCGCACAGCACTCCATTTAACCGCCAGTCTCCAGTCCTATGCAGCGCTTCATAACCGCAATCAACCCAATGGCCTGGTGGAAAACTTTTATCTGCAACCCTTTCAGGAGATAGCCACCAGCTCCGATGTTGATATGCCGGGATACGTACACGGGGGCCAACTAACTACAAATCCTCGCGGGGTGTTGGTCCTGGTCCCGGCGGTAATGTCTTTGTTTATCCTGCTGATCACCTGCTTTAATTTTACGAATATCTCCATTGCCTTTGCCAGCGGCCGCTTGAAGGAAATTGGGATTCGCAAGGCCATCGGGGGGGTAAAAAACCAGCTGATCCGTCAATTTCTGACCGAGAATGTAGTATTATGTTTGGTGGCCTCGGCGCTGGCCGTCCTGATGGTCAGTGTTTTCCTCCCCTTGCTGTATCAGGTTACCCTGGTGGATCTGAGACCAGCCCTCAGCCAGAGTTATAGCACCTGGTTGTTCCTGCTATTGATGCCTCTGGTCAGTGCGGTTTTTTCAGGATTGTACCCAGCAGTCTACATCAGTTCATTTGAGCCCGTGCGCATTTTGAAGGGCAAAACCTCGTTTGGCTCCTCCAACCGCTTTACGCGGATGCTGCTGGTCGCTCAGTTTAGTTTGTCCTGCTTTGCACTGATCGTTGGAATCGTAATGACCCAGAACGCATCCTTTCAGCAACAGGCCGATTTCGGGTATGCCATCAAAGAAGTGGCGGTCGTCGAAGTAAACAGCCGGCAGCAATACACCGCTCTCAGCCAGGCCGCCGGCCAACATCCGGCGGTAAAAAGCCTGGCCGGGACTGCCCAGCAAATTGGCGATGGCTCTTACCCGGTAACCGCCCGCTTTCAGGATCAGCAGATACAGGCTCAAGTGTCTCACGTAGGCGGTGAAGCCTACCTCAACTGCATGGGAATTCGCCTGCTGCAGGGTCGTCACTTTTACCAATCCAAAGCAGATACCGACGAGTCCATTCTGGTCAACCAGACCTTTCTGAAGCAGCTGCACCTGACTCAGCCACTCGGTCAGCGCATTCAATTGGATACGGTGACCTACACGATCGTCGGGGTAATAAACGATTACAAGGAATACGGTCTGCACGGACTGGTACCCCCCTGCGTTCTGCGACTGGCTCAGCCTGAGGACTACAAGTATATGGTCATTCGGACTAGTGAGAAAGAGCGATCCGGAGTGGTGAAGTACCTGCAGGAAGCCTGGCGCAAAGTAGCCCCTAATGTACCCTACCAGGGTTATTTGCAGACTGACCTGATGGAAAAAGAGGTTCGGCTGACTCAAGGGTTCAAGTCAGTCGCCTTCTTTTTGGCGATGGTTACGTTGCTCCTTTCAGCTTCGGGCCTGTTTGCCCTGGTTTCACTTCACATTGATAAGCGAAGCAAAGAAATTGGCGTGCGAAAGGTATTGGGGGCATCCGTCCTGCAGATTGTAGTCTTGGTCAACCGGACGTTCATACGTATTTTGCTGATCGCCTTTGGTATCGGCTCTGCGCTGGGTTATTTGTTCACTGATAAGCTGGTCTTTCAGTTCATCTTCAAGTATCACCCGGAGGTTGGCCTTACGCCTTACATTGCCACCTTGCTGACAGTCCTATCTTGCTGCGGGTTGATCATCGGTATGAAAGTATACAAAGCGGCTACCGTAAATCCAGTGAAAAGCTTGGCCATTGAGTAAAACACGTCCGTTCCATGTCCGAGCCTACCCAAATCATGAGCTACTTTGGCATTGGTAGCCGCCGAACGTTTTACAAAGTGCTCCGGTAGGCGGGAGGAGAAGTCAAGCCGGTTATGGCCAGTCGGAAAGCAGATCAATATCCCTTAGCGTAATTCTTTGTCCACTTACTAAAAGAAGTCCTAGTTGGAGCTGACGGCCCCAAGTATTAATAACAGTAGTGTAGTCATATAATATCATATGAGTTAATGCTGCTCCGATTACCAACCGAATATCACTTGTTATCACCCCATTTCTGCAACCTGTTGATTTGTCTTTGTTGGGTTAAGTTGACCCGGATACTTTTGAACCATACTACGTATATGACTACTACATCTATAGCCGGTCTTTAAGTAAACTTGGCACTAGTGAGATTTAAAAATTTGTTTATGAAACGGAGAGAATTTTTACAACAACAGGCAAGCTTCCTGCTTCCCCTTCCCTTCCTATCGTTAAGGTTAAACCATCTGGCGTTGAATCAAGGACTTGTGGACTACGATACCTATGCCTTTACGATTGGTAAATTTAAATGCCGGGTATTCAAAGATTCGATGTTTAAATACTTGGGCAAAGATTATTTCATCAATGCCCCTCAAGAATTAATAACTCAAGAATTAAATCGGTATCACCAACAAACCGATAACATTCCTTCCCCTTTTGTAGCTTTGTTGATCGAAGACCAAACCCAGAAGATTCTCATTGACACGGGCATTGGACTGACCCGAGACCCCATCACGTTTAAAGGCAAGAGCTACCATTTCCAGGGTCGATTACTCGAGATTCTCCAGCAGGAAGGCATCCGGGGAGAAGATATTACCACCCTGATCATAACTCATTTTCATCCTGACCATATTGGGGGCGTCTTTTCAGAAGCAGGCAAGCTAAACTTTCCAAAAGCAACTATTAAGATTCATGAAGCTGAATGGGCCTATTGGCATTCGGCTAAGTCGGTGAACCAGCCCCCCTTATTCCACAACTTTATCGAGAAAAATGTTACACCCTTAACTAAGGCTGATCTAGACTTGATTAAGGGAGATGAAACTGAACTGTGTTCAGGAATCCAAGCCATTCATATACCAGGTCACACACCGGGCCAATTAGCCCTTCACATTGCCTCACAAGGGGAGCAATTCCTTTACATCTCCGATGCTTTTCTTCATCCGCTTCACATGGAGCATCTGGATTGGCAAACCAATTACGATTTGGATCATGCCAAGGCGAAAGCATCCAGAGTGAAGTTGCTGGACTTTGCCTATGGCGAACAGATGCTTATGCAGGGGTTTCATTTTGATTTTCCAGGCCTTGGCCGGGTCGATAAAGCGGGGCAGAACTGGAAATGGGTCTATACAAAAAAGTAACAGGTTGTTGGTTGCAACTACCAAAGCGGGCCAGAGATAAAACAGGAATATAAAACATTGATAGACAAGCGCAAACGTTCCTTTTGTCTTTCCCTCTAGTCAAAAGAAAACGTATGGCTATTGCCAAAATTGGAGGCATAGTTGGCATAAAATATTGATTTAATAGCTTAACCTCACTCGATCACAATGATTGGAACGCAGACTTATCAATTATTAAACTGATTTTCATTCAACATTCTTCTAAAAATAATTGTGTATCAAAACGTGTATCAAACAGAAAAGCCACATCTTTAAAGACGTGGCTAACTTCCTGATTTTCAAGAGCCCCCAGTCGGGATCGAACCAACGACCTACTGATTACAAGTCAGTTGCTCTACCAGCTGAGCTATGGAGGCAAAATGGTGGTGCAAAAATAGGGATTCCCCATTTGGCAGCCAAGTTTTTCCCGGTTTTTCTGCCGATCCAGGATCAACTGCCTGCCATCCACCCGGTTATTGTGCCTCCCGGATCACCTTCAGCTGGTGCTTCAGTTCGGATAGCTGTTTCTGGGCGATCTGAATTTTCTTCTCGATATCGGCACGCAGCTTATCGGCCCCTTTCGAGCGGCCAAAGAATTCGATATTGTTGTTGTACACCGCAATGTCGTTTTCCAGGGACGACATCTTCCGGCGGATATCCCCTTCCTTTTTGTAAAGATCGCGGGGAGTGCCGGTTTCGCGGGCCATCTCGGCCTCGTTCTCCAGCGTGAGCCGTTCCTTCTCCCTGGACGACAGTTTACCGTTGGCACCCACGAAGGCGTTCACGGCATTGATATATCGCTTCTGAATCGACTGCATGTCCTTTTTGGGAACATAGCCGATGGTGGCCCACTCCTTCTTAAAGTCGTTCAGCAGCGCCAGGTCGGCATTCCCGCCGGCGGCAGCCCCTTCGATCTGTTCGCAGAGGGCGACTTTCCTCGCCAGGTTGTCCTCGAACTCTTTCTCCACTTCCTGATTACGGGCCCGCTTCTTGTTGAAGAAGGCGTCGCAGGCGGCTTTGAATCGTTCGAAGATGGAGTCCTTGAACTTTTCAGGAACCTGACCGACGGTCTTCCACTGGCGTTGCAGTTCGATGACCTTCTGGGTGGTATCGGCCGATTCGTCGCCCGATTCCAGGATGGCTTCCACCTGCTCGCAGAGTTCGGTCTTCAGCCGGAGGTTCTGTTCACGTTTGCCTTCCAGCTGCTTGAAGAATTCCCCTTTGTGATGGAAAAACTGCTTCAGGGCGGCCCAGAACTTCTTGCTGAGGTCTTTGCCTTCTTCGCGGGGCATCGGTCCGCGCAGGTTGTTCCAGCGGTCCTGGATCGCCATCACCTCCCGGGTTTTTTCGTTCCAGTCGTTGATGCTGCTTGAACTGAAACTCGTATACGGCACCAGTTCCTCGTAGAGTTTCGACTTCTCTTCGTAGAGCTGGGCTCCCTCCTTTTTGAGTTCCTCGTTCTGTTCCCGCCGACGGTCGTAGAGGGTGTCGAGGGCTTTCTTGAAACGCTGCCATAACACCTCCTGCTCGGCTTTGGGGGCCGGACCGACGTGCTTGTATTCCTCAAATATGCTGTTGGCTTCGTCGATGACCGTCTTCGTAACGGGCTTCCCTTCGTTGGCGGTCACCATGGCTTCCACCCGCTCGCAGAGTTCCGTTTTCAGGGACTGGTTCTTTTTCCGATCCAGTTCCTTCAGTTCAAAATAGATATTGCGGTTGCTGTAATAGCGGTCGACCAGGGCATGGTAGGTGGCCCAGAGGGTGGCGTTGTGGGGCGAGGGAACATTCCCGGCCGCCTTCCATTCGTCCTGAATCTGTTTAAAGCCGTTCCAGCTCGTTTTCGGGTCGCCGGCGTTGTTCTCGTCGGCTTCTACCAGTTCACGCAACCGGCGCAGCAGTTCGGTCTTGACCGCAAAGTTGTTATCCTTGGCCTTTTCGAGCTGCTGAAAATATTGGTTCTTCTGGTCCTTAATCTGCTTATAGAGTGCGTCGAACCGGCTGACTGTCTCATCATACTTGTATTCAAACCCCTCTTCCGAGCCAGTCTCCTGTACGTACTTCTGTAAGGCAGCGTTCCGATCCGACGCCTTGACCTGATCGAACAACGGGCGCACCTCTTTCAGGACTTCGTCGGCCCGGCGGTAATCTGCCGCGGAAACGGTTTCAGCCTTCAGAGACGCCAGTTGCTTCTCCAGAAGACCGGCATAATCTTCTTTGGAAAACTGGCTGTAGTCGGTATGGGCTACCTCCTCCAGTTCCATTTCCATCGTTTCAGCCGGCTCCTGGTTCAGTTCTTCGCGTTCGGTTATTTCTTGCTCTTCGCTTGCCATACGCTGTATAGGAATCGTTACTTTTGCAAAAATACGAAAAAAATAGGAAAATATTTCCTTGAAGACAGCTCTCCGGTCAGAACCTGCAAACCTATGTCAACTCCACTTCACGACCTGCGAAAAGAGTATTCATTAAACGGTTTAGACCGTTCCGATGTTTCAACAAACCCGGTCGAACAATTTCAGCGCTGGTTTGATGAGGCAATGGCCTCAGGGGTTCATGAGCCTAATGCGATGCACCTGGCCACGGTCGGAGCCGACGGACGACCGTCCGGCCGCATCGTGCTGGTCAAGGGAATCGATGAACGCGGGTTCTCGTTCTATACCAATTATGATAGTCGTAAAGGTATTGATTTACAGACGCGACCGTTCGCTTCCCTCACTTTTTTTTATCCCGAACTCGAACGGCAGATCCGCGTCGAAGGCACCATCGTCAAAGTGAGCGTCGAAGAGTCGGATGCTTATTTTCAAAGCCGGCCCCGGGGCAGCCAGATCGGGGCCTGGGTGTCGGCGCAGAGTGCGGTCGTGGAAAATCGGGCCGCGCTGGAACGGCGGCAGCAGGAACTGGAGCGGCAGTTTGCCGAACAACCCGTACCCCGCCCTCCGCACTGGGGCGGCTTCCGGGTCGTTCCGGATCGGATCGAGTTCTGGCAGGGGCGGCCCAGCCGGCTGCACGACCGGATTCTCTACCGGAAAGCGGAAAACGAATGGATCATCGAACGGCTGGCTCCTTAGAGCAGGTCAAACAGACTCCTCACCCCGACGGTTCGTTCGACCGTAAAGCCTTCCCCGTATTTTACCCCGATCATGTGGCCGTATTCCTCGGCCCGGGCCTCGATGAATTCCAGAAATTCGGGGCTGGAGATGTAGCTGGCCGGCTCGCTGTTTTCCGGATCGAAAAACTGGCTTCGGTACGCCAGGATGGACTCCTTCTTCCGGGGCCAGAACCCGGTAATGTCGACGATCAGGTCGGGCCGGATGTAGCGGTCCTGGATAAAGTGATAAATGACTTTCGGCCGCCAGGCTTCCTGCCGGGAGCCGTCCGTGTCCGTGGTTTCGATGCGCCGTAAACCGGCGTAAAAACACGCGTCCACCACCAGCGCCGAGGCCCGGCCGTGGTCGGGGTGGCGGTCGGTGACGGCATTGGTGATCACCAGTTCCGGCCGATAGCGCCGGATGGCCGGGATGAGTGCCGTCTGATGTTCCTCGTCATTGCGAAAAAAACCGTCCCGGAAGCCGAGGTTCTCCCTCGCCGAGAGCCCCAGGATCTGCCCGGCCGCTTCGGCTTCCTCTACCCGGATTTCGGGCGTTCCCCGGGTGCCCAGTTCCCCCCGGGTCAGGTCGACGATGCCCACCTTTTTACCCTGCGCAATATGGGACAGAATGGTCCCCGAACAACCCAGTTCAGCGTCGTCGGGGTGAACCGCAATGACAAGAATGTCAAGTTTCATGGAGGGGATTGGGTCGCCTGAATTAGTGGACTCTGAGCTTTTGTCCCGGCCGGATTCGCGAGCGGGTCGACATATGATTTTTCCGGGCCAGGGTCGATGCCGTCAGGCCGTATCTGCGGGCAATGCTCGTCAGGGTTTCGCCGGAACGGACCCGGTGCAGAACCGTACGCTTGAATTTGGGTTTGAAGCCGGACATGCTGACGTTCTTCCCCCGCAGGTAATCCCACACGGAAGCCGTCAGGATGAAGTGATCGGACAGGATCGAATTGGTCGGAAAATTATAAATATGGGTCGGGCTGAAAGGATTGCCTTCGTAGCGGGTTTCGAAATGGAGGTGGGAACCGAAACTGCGGCCCGTATTGCCGCCCAGCCCAATCTGGTCGCCTGCCTTGATCAGCTGCCCCGATTCGACCAGTGCTTTGGACAGGTGACCGTAAACGGTCTCCAGGCCGTTAAAATGCCGAACCAGGATAAACCGCCCGAAGCCGTTGCCGTCCCAGCCTACGACCCGAACCAGCCCGTCGAAGGCTGCATAGACCGGATCGCCGGTTTCGAGATCGAGGTCCATACCCTTGTGCCAGCGCCCCCAGCGCGGACCGAATACCGAAGTTACCTTACCGTCTACGGTCGGGGCCGACCAGAACCGGTTTTCGGTCGGGTCATATAGCTTCAGGTCGATCACCTCGTCGAATTCAAGGGGGTCGATGCCGTAGGGATCGACGCTTCGGGAATCCCAGATGGCGTAATAATCGGCGATTTTCACCCAGTCGTCTCCCACCTGGACCGAATCGATGACCTCCACGACACCGGGTTCCCCCTCGTCGATGGTAGTCGTGTCTTCGCTGACCACCGGGTTGGCCTCCTTCTTCGGCTCGAACTGGTTGTTAAACTTGAGGTTGGACGTCTCAGGCTCAAATTCCTCTTCAGGCTCCTGGGCGGGTTCCTGCGTGGGTCGACTGGAGTTTTGATTTTCCGATTTTTTGGGCTTGATGCTCAGATTCTTCTTGAACTTTCCACGTTCCTGCGCCTGAACCGCCACAGTACTTACAAAAAAACAAAAGCTGGCCAACAGCCACCAGACTGCCAGTGTTCTCATCCTCTGGGGTTAAGTTTGCCGGAGAGAAAAAGGCTACAGAATGGATGATTTAAAAATCATCCATTCTGTAGTGGCTTACTCACCTCCGTGGTGGTTATTAATCTTATAACGTCTGCACCTCGGCCAGACGATCGACGGCCGGATGCTCCGATTCCTTCAGGGCCAGAAAACGTTCGGCATCCAGAGCGGCCATACAGCCGGTTCCGGCAGCCGTGACGGCCTGGCGGTAAATGTTGTCCTGGGCATCACCACAGGCAAATACGCCCGGGATGTTGGTTCGGGTGGAGCCTTTTTCGGTTATGATATAACCGCTTTCGTCCAGGGCAACGGACGATTTAAAAATTTCCGTATTGGGTTTATGGCCGATGGCCACAAAAAAGCCGGAAACCTCCAGCACACTGCTTTCGCCGGTCACCACGTTCTTCACCCGAACGCCCGTCACCTCTTCTTCACCGAGCACTTCTTCCGTCTCGGTATTCCAGAGAATCTCGATATTTGGCAGGGTCTTGACCCGGTTCTGCATGAATTTGGACGCCCGCATTTCACTCCGGCGAACCAGCATATAGACCTTGCGGCAGAGTTTTGCCAGGTAGCTGGCCTCTTCGGCCGCCGTATCTCCGGCGCCGACGATGGCGACGTCCTGTCCGCGGAAGAAGAAACCGTCGCAGACGGCGCAGGCCGAAACGCCCCGGCCGTTCAGACGCATTTCGGAAGGCAGGCCCAGCCATTTGGCAGCGGCACCCGTCGAAATGATCACGGCATTGGCGGTGATTTCGTGCTGGTCGTCGACGATGGCTTTGTGAGGATACCCCGAAAAGTCCACGGCGGTAACAACTCCGTACCGAATTTCCGTCCCGAAACGGGCGGCCTGACGTTCGAGGTCATTCATCAGCTGAGGACCTTCTACTCCATCCGGATATCCGGGAAAATTGTCGACTTCGTTGGTGATGGTCAATTGACCGCCCGGTTGTGCCCCCTGGTAAAGGACGGGATTCAGACCCGCACGGGAAGCATAGATGGCAGCGGTGTATCCGGCGGGGCCGGAGCCAATAATCAGGCAGTTTACTTTTTCGGTGGTCATCGGCTGACGTAGAGTTGATGTTTGATCGCAGTGACCACCCTCCCGGCTCCCGTCGACCGGTTCTCGTCGAAACGAAGGCCGGAGGGGTGGTCATCCTGAGAAAAAACAAGCGCAAAGGTGCGAAAAATTCCCCTCTTTATCAAGTTATCGGGAGGGACCGGACCGCTTCACAGAATTCTCCACTCGATTCTACGGTTGAGACGGCGGTTTTCCTCGTCGGAATTGGGCGCGAGCGGACGGGTTTCCCCGAAACCGACCGAACGGATTCGCCGGAGCTCAATCCCGGCTTTCTCCAGGTAAGCCACCACGGCCTGCGCCCGCTTCCGGGACAGGTCGAGGTTACTGGCGGCATCCCCCCGGTCGTCGGTATGTCCGGAGATTTCAATGGTCACGGTTTTGTTTTCCTCCAAAAACTTTGCCAGCCGGGTCAGTTCCGTCCGGCTTTTTTCCGCGAGATCGAACCGGCCGGTTTCGAAGAAGATGTTGTTCAGCGTCTCCCGGCCCGACGGCACAATGGGTTCCAGCGGGACGCTCAGGGTCATGCCCTCCCCTTCCCGCTTCCGGGTGAAATCGAAGGAAAGGCTCTTGAACAGATAACCCGGGCCGGTAATGTACAGGGCATATTCCCCGCCCGTCGGCAGCACGGCCGTATACTGGCCCGTCTGCGGGTCGGACTGCACCCGTGTCACCAGCTGCTGTGTAGCCAGGTCCACCAGTTCGATGGTCGCCGTCAAGGGCTTCTTGGTTTTTGCATCGGCAATCTGGCCTTTTAGGTAACTCACCGGCCGGACCTTCTGGCGCAGGGATTCCGGCAGGTCGAACCGGTACAGTCGGGAGCGTTGTTTCGCCCCGGGCTCGGACTCCTCGTGCGAATAATACGCCCGGTTGCCGTTCGCCGAAACGAATAAGGCCGCCTGATCGTCGGCCGTATTGATGGGATAACCAAGGTTCTGCGGACTGGACCAGCCGGAACTGGTGCTGTCGGCTACGAAAAGATCATAGCCGCCCATGCCGGTGTGTCCGTCGGAAGCGAAAAACAGGCTGCGGCCGTTGGCGTGGATGAAGGGCGAGGCTTCGTCGAAGGGCGAGTTGATGGATTTCAGGTTGTAGGGCGTTTTCCAGTCGCCGTCGTCGCCGAGGTCGCTGCACCAGATGTCGCGACGGCCCACCCCGCCCGGCCGATCGGAGACGAAATACAGGCGCCGGCCGTCCGCCGAAAGGGCCGGCTGCGACTCCCATCCCCGGGTATTGATGATCGGCCCGAGGTTTTTGGGTGCCGACCAGGCCTCACCGGTTTTACGGCTGATATACAGGTCACAGCTCCCGATACCGCTCCGCCCCTGACAGGCCGTGAACACGAGGGTCCGCCCGTCTGCAGAGAGCGAGGGCGTACCTTCGTTGTCGGGCGTATTGATGGCGGGTGAAAGCGATTCGGGGGGGCTCCAGGTTTCTCCCCGGTAGGTCGAAACCATCAGGTCTTCATCGCCTTCCGGCTTCAGAACCGTATAGACCAGGGTCTGTTCGTCGGCGGTCAGGACCGGAAAATACTGCGAAGGGAACGCCTGAACCGTCGCCGGAAGCGCCTGTGGTTTCACGGCCAGCGGATTCTGAACGGCCTGCTGCCCGAAATGGGCCGTCTGCAAAAGCCGGGCAATCCGTTTCCCCTGCGAAGACTGGGGAGCAAAGAGCTTCTGAAAGGCTTCGAGACAGGGAATCGCTTCGTCGTAGCGGCCTTTTTTCAGCAGATAGGTGCTGACGAACTGGTACGCCGGACCCGAAACCGGCTGATTGGGCTTCTGCCGGATGGCCCGCTGATAGACCTGAAAAGCCGGATCGGGCCGACGCATGAATTCGTACACCTGCCCCATTTTCAGGTAGGCTTCTGTAAAACCGGAATCCCGCTCGATGGCCTGATTGAGCAACTCCAGCGTCGTGCCGGTTTCCCGGCGGGATAAGGCGTCGAGGGCCTTGTTATAGAGGTCGGCGGCCTTTTTATTCGTCGTCGTCAACGGCGGGTTCTGGGCGTTTCCGATACCGGGCATCAATAGAAACCAGCTCACCAGAAAAGCGGCCAGCCCGACGAGCGGACGGAACCGGCGCCTTACGGAATATTCATGTATTTGTGCGTTTGCAACGAAACCTGCCATTGCGGAACCTGTTTTACGTACTCAACGATGAGAGGCAGCATTTCGTTTGAGCGGCTCCATTCCGGCTGCAAAAACAGTTTACAATCGGGCCGCAGGCGGTCGGTGAACGATTCGGCGAATGCGAAATCACTTTTGTGGTAGATGATGACTTTCAGCTCGTCGGCTTTCCGGTAAATGTCCGGGTTCGGCTCTTTGAACTTCTTGGGCGAGAAACAGATCCAGTCCCAGTTGCCCGTTACGGGATATACCCCGGAGGTTTCGATGTTGGTCCGGAAACCGGCCGCCTGGAGGGCCGTCGTCAGGGCGTCCAGATTGTGCATCAGGGGTTCTCCGCCGGTGATGACGGCCATCCGGCCGGGATATTGAAGCGCCCCCCCGACAATCTCCCCGATCCGCAGCCGGGGGTGGGCACCGGCGTCCCACGACTCCTTGACGTCGCACCAGTGGCAGCCCACGTCGCAGCCGCCGAGCCGGATGAAATAGGCGGCTTTGCCGGTATGCGCCCCCTCTCCCTGAAGTGTATAGAATGCCTCCATGACCGGCAGCTGCAGGTCCACGGCGGTTTGTTGATGCAGAACTTGATTCATGGTGCAAAGTTACGGAATTTGTCGGCGGAAGAATAATCGGCCCGGCCGTGCAACCCGAACGGACCGCCCGGCATCTTGTAGAGTGAAATCTACCCCGTACATACAGACCGAAACCATGAAGCGCCTTTTGCTGACCATTCCTATCCTCGCCCTGCTGGAAACCTCCTCGCTGGCGCAGCGGATCACCCGGCAGTTCACCCTCCAGTCGTTCGACCGGATCGACGTGGCGAATGCCATCGACGTTGAAATCCGGAAAGGAGCCTTCGACATCGTGGCCGACCTCGCCCCCGGCGAAACCGAATATCTGAGCCTGAAAGCCGAAAACGGCGTGCTGACCGCCCGGTTCAATCGCCCGGCGGGGAGCTGGGCTTCGGGCAAAAACCGGAAGTCTCCCCGGCTGCTGATCACCCTGCCGAGTTTACGGGGCATTACGCTCTCGGGCGCGTCGGACGGCAAAGTCGAGGAATCGTTTTCTACCGAAGAACTGGAGATCAACCTCTCCGGGGCGGCCGATCTGAAAATGGAGAACATCACCGCGGGCCGCATCCGGCTGAAAGCCAGCGGAGCCTCGGACACCCGCCTTCAGGGCCGCGCCAGGCGTCTGGAGGCCGACCTGTCCGGGGCCTCCGACCTGAAAGCATCCGATCTGGTAGTGGAAGAGGCCGTCGTCAGGGCCGCCGGGGCCAGCGATGCGTCCGTCAACGTCACCAGACGGCTGGAGAAAAACACCCGGGGCGGGGCCGACGTAACCCACCGCGGCAATCCCCAGACGGTGGTTTCCAACCAGAAAAAAGACGAGGATTAAGCCCGGAGCCAGTGTACGCCTTCCGGCACCAGGTCCAGCCCGACCAGCTGACCGACCTTGATCCTGTCGTTCGGGCCGGCCAGAAAGGTCAGGAAGACGTAGCGGTTCATCTCCACCTCCACCTCGGTATAGGCCCCTTTGAAGAACACGTTCCGGACCGTTCCGCCGATGCGGCCCCGGTCGGCCAGCCGGATGTGTTCCGGCCGGATGCAGGCCACGGCGTTGGGCGGCTGGGCGTGGATGACCCCCATCAGCGGCAGG
This sequence comes from Larkinella soli, assembly GCF_003703975.1. GTDB lineage: Bacteria > Bacteroidota > Bacteroidia > Cytophagales > Spirosomataceae > Larkinella > Larkinella soli. The sequence goes on from NZ_QTJY01000011.1 coordinate 34,740, forward strand.
TGCTTGGCCCGGACGAGGTTGGTCGGGCCGGTCATCTGGGCGGCATAGGCGTTATAGGGCCGGCGGTACACGTCCACCGGAGCCGCCATCTGAATCAGGGTGCCCTCCTGGAGAATCCCGATGCGGCTGGAAATGGACAGCGCGTCGGCCGAATCGTGGGTCACGAAAACGCAGGCGGTTTTTTCATTCCGGACTAGGTCGAGGATGAGTCCGCGGATCAACTCCCGGTTCGGATAATCGAGGTGGCTGAAAGGTTCGTCCAGAAGCAGGGCCGCCGGTTTTTCGGCAATGGCCCGGGCAATGGCCGTCCGTTGCTTTTCCCCCCCGGAGACGTGCCTCGGCAGACGGTTCTGGACGTGTTCAAGCCGGCAAAGCTGGAGCAGTTGCTGAACCCGGAACTCCTGAAATCGCTTCTCATAAAACCGGAGCGCATAGGCGATGTTCTCCCGAATCGATACGTTCGGCATCAACTGGTACTCCTGGTGGACCAGTTTGATATGCGGATGTCCGGGAACCAGTTGTTCGGATGGTCCCTTGACCCGTTCGTCATTTAATCGAACAACTCCCTCCGTCGGGTCGGCCAGGCCGGCGAGCAGGTTCAGGAGTGTGCTTTTCCCCGAACCGCTGGCCCCGATCAACCCTACGATTTCACCCGGTTTTATTAGTAACGAAACGGCCTGGACAGCTGTAATATCATCGAATTTCTTGCTTATTCTTTCTGCGATCAGCAAAATTTATGTCTATCGCTTCGGCGACCGGATTGATTCATCTAAATAAATCGTAAAAATAATTCAGAGAATCTGAAGTGTCCAATAGCCCGGGGAAAGATATTGTACCAATCTGGTTAAATGGGCAACCAGGGCGGTATTTCACTAATCCGGCGTCCCGATCAGCGTTTTCCGAGGTAGAGGAAGAACAGGACCAGCAGGAGGAACCCAATCACGACAAGCGCGATTTTCCAGGCGGATTTCGGCCGCTCGCCGGCGATCCGGCCCGTCTGCCCGTTCACCAGAAAACGGTAGGTCTTCCCATTGTAAAGGTAGGTACAGATCCAGAGCGGCAGCAACAAATGCTTGAAGGTCTGCCCGGAAAGGGACGTATCGACCCGGAGGTTCCGCTGCGTATCCCCGCCCAGGTTCTGAGCACAGGCCGATTCTTCCCGCAGGCGAATGGCGGCCTCGGCCTTTCGGGCGCTCTCCTGAAGGTCGATGCTGTACACCTCCGCTTCCCAGCCCAGCAGAATCCGCGGGTCATAATCGACGACTTCCTTCAGGTCGTACCCATTCACCTCCCGGATGTCGTTTTCCTGCTGGGACAGTTTCCGGGAAGCCATTTCGAGCTGGTCGTCGTAGAAGGCCTCATGCGACCCGCTGCGGTATTCCCACCGCACCCGCTGCTGCTGCTGCGTGACCGACCGGCCGTTGGCATCCCGGACCTGCACCGGAACGTAATAGTAAAACCCGGCCTCGCCCTCATAGGTGGAATACGCCTGCGCGTCGAACGTCCAGAACGGAATGTACATCCCGTGCAGATTGTCCAGCACGGCCCCGGCTTTCAAATCCGAGGGCGCGAACCAGTCGTCGCCCACCCAGTGCCGGAACCGCTCCTGCGCCTTCTGTTTCGAGATCCGGAACGGCAGCACGCCCGCCGGCTGGATCAGGCGGGTCTTCCGGGCGTCCGGGTTGACATTTCGGGAACCGCAGAACGCACAGGTGATGGTCGGAACGTCGAAGTTGACGGTGGTCCGGGCACCGCAGTTAGAACAGGTAAAAAGCCGCTTTTCCTCGGTGGGAGCGTCGGGCATCTGGTGGTCGCGAACCTGAAACGCCAGCGGATTCTCCTGAAGATTGTGTCGGGAAAAGAGGATCTCTTCCGTGCTTCCACAGTACCCGCAGGTGAGCTTCTGCTGGTCGGCCGAGAAGGTAAGCTGCGCCCCGCAGGTCTTGCAGGGCGCCCGGATTACGTCGGATAATTCCTGTTGCATAATTTCAGCCGTCCCTTAGAGCCTTGCCAGCAGTTCGGCTTTTTTGGCGTTGAATTCTTCATCGGTCAGGATGCCCGCGGCTTTGAGCTCGCCGAGCTGTTTGAGTAGTTCCATGACCTGGGCTTTGTCTTCTTTTCCGGACGTCGGCTGGGCACCGGCGGCATTGGTGTTCTGCATGAAACTGCCCAGGCCGCCCATCAGCACTGCCGTACCGGCAGCGCCCCCGTTCTCGGCGGCATCCTCCAGGGCCATCCCGGCCTGAAACTGCTGGAACCGGGCCATGTCGTCCACCATGTTCATCTGGGAGGTTTTATCGAGGAATGCCTCGACCTCCGGCGGCAGGCTGGTGTTCTCGACGTAGAATCTGGTCAGTTCCAGACCGTAGCCCGTGAAGTCGGACTGAAGCAGCGGCAGCAGCCGGTCACCGAGTTCCTTGTAGTTCCGCGACAGGTCGAATACCGAAATGCCGGCTTCGGCCACGGTGTCGGAGAAGTTGGTGACGATGGCCGTCCGGAGCTGGTCCTCGACGTCACCGATCCGCACGACGGGGCTGGTTCCGGCAAACTCTTTGATGAACTTTCCCGGATCGCTGACCCGCAGGGCGAACACGCCGAAGGCCCGGACCCGGACCTGTTTGAGTTCGGGGTCGCGCACGATGATCGGGTTCTGCGTCCCCCACTTCAGATTGGTAAACTGCTTCGTCGAAACGAAATAGATGTCCACCTTGAACGGGGACTCGAAGCCGAACTTCCAGGACCGCAGGGTGGTCAGGATCGGCATATTCTGGGTGTTCAGTTCGTAGCGGCCCGGCGGGTAGACGTCGGCGATGCGGCCTTCGTTGATGAACACCGCCACCTGCGACTCCCGAACCGTCAGTTGGGCGCCGTATTTGATGTTGTTGCCGTTGTCCGGAAATTTCCAGATAACCGTGTCGGTCGAAGGATCGACCCAGTCGATAACCTCGATGAATTCGTTTCGGATGAAATCGAAAAGTCCCATAGCTTGTTCCTGAATGGTGACAAGTCTACATAAAAAAAGCGAACCTCCGGAGGTTCGCTTTTTTAAACGGACGGAAAACCGCTTAAACCTGTAGTTTTTCGGGTCGGCGGAGGCCGCGCATGGCCGCGTCGGCATTTTCAAACGCCTTGCGGTTCTTGTACTCGAACCACTGCCGGGTGAAGTATTTCTTCATGAAGTTGTCGATCTTCATTTCGCCCAGCAGGTTCCAGGCGCCTTCCAGCCGCTTCATCCAGGATTCGTTCAGCACCCGCAGGGCCAGCGCATACCCCCCGTCGATGTATTCCATGTAATGCCAGTAGCCGGACGGGATATAGATGGTTTCGCCGTAGTCGAGCGTACACTCGTACCCTTTCACGTATTGCAGACCGGGGTATTTTTCATAATCCGGGTGGTTGACGTTCGTGTAGGTAACCACGGAATACGGCAGCCGGTACAGCAGCGGGGTATATTCCGGGGCAAACAGGACAACCCGCTTTCGGCCCACAAACTGCGTCAGAAAAACGTGCGACAGGTCGATGTCATAGTGCATATGCACGACGGATCCGGCCCCGCCGTAGAACATGAAGGGCAGATTCATCATAAATCCGTCGATCAGGTCCGGCTTGAGAATGTCGTTCTTCAGTTCAGGGATGTGTTTGAAGATATTGAACAGGAAAATCCGGAGTTCGACGTGCCGGTTGGAAGCGATCAGATCGAGGTATTCCCCGAAATTCATTCGCTCATCGACAAACATCGAGCTCTTGTCCGGATCGGCGGGTTTGTTGTTGTACAGATCGACGGTCAGGTGGCCCGCCCGTTTCTTCAGATTTTGAAACGACCAGTTGGTGTAGGCCGGCCAGTCGTGACAGAAATCCGTAATAACGGCGGGCTGGTGATTTTTGAAATACGTTTCCTGAAATAATGACCTGTCGTTCCTGGAGATGCGATCGATGGGGAGAAGTTCCAGAGCCATACGGGTGATGAAGGTGTGATGATCAAGTTAAGTACCACCGGCAAGAGACGGGTCGGAACCCGTCCTGCGCGCAAATTAACGCAACGTTACAACCGACAACGATTAAAACGCAGTTAAAATTACACCAGGTGTTAGGGAAAGGCCCCGAGCGGTTTGAAAGCCGCCGGGGCCGGATGATCAGAAGATGAACTTCGTCGAGATGAACTGCGATTTATGTTCTTCAATGATGTGATTGAGGATGTCCTTGTTGGCGTCGGTTTCCTTCGTCGCGACCACCGTCCGGATCGAGAAGGAACGCAGGGCATCCTCCACGGAAAGGGTGCCTTCGGCGGAGTCCTTACGGCCCGTGAAGGGGAACGTATCCGGCCCGCGCTGGCACTGGGCATTGATGTTGACCCGGCTGACCTGGTTGACGAGCGGGTCGATCAGGTGGGCGATCCGGTCGGTATTTTTGCCGAAAACGCTGACCTGCTGGCCGTGGTCGGACCGGATGATGTATTCGATGGGTTCCTCGATGTCGTCGAAAGGAACCACCGGAATCACCGGTCCGAACTGCTCCTCACGGTAGAGCTTCATGCCGTCCTTGACGGGATAAACGAGGGCCGGAAAAACGAACGATTCAAAGGTGGTCCCCCCGCCCTCGTTCAATACCTTCGCCCCCTTCGCTTCGGCATCCCGGAGGCATTCGTCCAGGTAGGCGGGTTTGCCGGGTTCGGGCAGGGGGGTCACCTGCGCGCCCTTGTCCCAGGGAAGTCCTGGTTTCAGCTTGTTCAGCTCCTCGCCGAACCGTTCCAGGAACCGGTGGGCGATGGAACGGTGTACCCAGAGAATTTTCAGGGCCGTACAACGCTGACCATTAAACGACATGGTGCCGAGCAGGCATTCCTTGACCGTCAGCTCGATGTCGGCGTCGGAAAGCACCACGGCCGCGTTCTTGGCGTCGAGGCTCAGGATGGCTCGCAGGCGGTTGCTCTTCGGGTGCATTTTCTTCAGGCTGTCGGCCACCCGGCTCGACCCGATCAGGGCCAGCACGTTCACCTTGCCGGATTTCATCAGCGTCGGAACGACGGTGGCGCCCCGGCCGTAAACGGTATTGACCACCCCTTTCGGGAAGGAGGACCGGAAGGCTTCCAGCAGCGGATAATGCAGCAGCGTGCCGTGTTTGGGCGGCTTGAAAAGCACCGTATTGCCCATCAGGATGGCCGGAATCAGCGTGGTGTAGGTTTCGTTGAGCGGGTAGTTGAAGGGGCCCATACAGAGCACGACACCCAGCGGGGACCGGCGAATCTGACCGATGATGCCCTCCTCGATCCGGAACCGCGACCCGGCCCGGTCGATGTCCTTGAGCGCGTCGATGGTGTCGTAAATGTATTGAACGGTACGGTCGAACTCCTTGGTCGAATCCCCCAGGGTTTTACCGATCTCCCACATCAGCAGGTTCACGATCTCTTTTTTCCGCTCGACCATCCGGCCGACAAACCGTTCCATGCAGGCGATGCGGTCGGCAACGGACATGGTCGGCCATTCGCCCCGGCCGTTGTCGAAGGCCCGGACGGCGGCATCGAGGGCTTCCAGTCCGGCATCGTCGTTGCCGGGCAGCGGATAGCTCCCGATCACCTTTCGCACCAGCGAGCCGTCGGCCTGGCGGACGTAAACCGGGGAAACCACCTCCTGGGTGGGTCCGTCCCACTGGCGCATCCGGCCGTCGATCAGGTACTCGCGCTGGTGCAGTTCTTCAATTCGATACTCTTCCGGAATCTGGTCTTCAGCCGGAAACAGGTTTTCCAACTTTTGAGAGAGATGAGTCATATGGGAAAGAAAGGGTAAAAAATGCGATCAGACGAATCGTTGCGGATGAAGTGCAGGCCGGGTTCGGCAGAGAAATAAGTCCGTTCGGGAGCAATTAATTCCCGGGTGGACGGTAAAATGATGAAGTGCGGATATACCGCATTGATTTTCAGCGGGCGCAAAACTAACGAATGAATTCCGATTCAGAAAGCCGAAAGGCGGCTTCATCTACCCTGCGGCCGCGGAGAAGAGGCCCGCCCCTGGGGTGGAGATCGCGCTCAGGGGCGGGCCGTTCAGGACCAGATCCCCCTTCCGGACCCTGAAAAAGTACCGTTCCGGGCCCCTGTCTCCACAACAGAAAACCGGAACGGCAGCCGGGGAAACGAAATCCCGCGAAATCGCCCCCTGAAAATAATACGCCTACGGCTTGACTACCCGAACTACCTGCTGCGCATCCGGGGTTCCGGCCCGCAGGAGGTAAACGCCTTGCACGGTGCCCAGGGGAATCCGGACGCGTTCAGCTGACCCGACCGGGACAAGCTGTTTCTGGTGAAGCATCTGACCCTGTTCATTCACCAGCGTCAGCAGGACGGCTTTGCCCCCGGCTCCCCGGATTTCCAGGTCAAGTGAAGATCCCGAAGCGGGATTTCCCAGCACAACCACCTGAAAGCCGGCATCCGCTTCGGCGGAGGAAACCGTTCTGCCACAGGCGGCTTTTAAATCCCAGACATAACTGACGGTCACCCCATTCTGCCGGGCCTGAAGGGTAAAGGGCTTCACGTTCGGATCATTTCGCAGGTTGGCGTCGACGAACTGGTCCGGGTTCGTGGTCCAGCCCGTAATACCGGCGGCATTGAACTCGATCGGTGAGCCGTTTCCTCCGCTCGTATTGAAATGGAAGGCTCCGTTGGAACAATCGTAAAAAGGTGCCTGCAACGCCAGCGGGCCGCCCGGATAGACCCGGATGATGAAGGACGTGGTGATCGGGAGGTTCCGGAACGCGGCCGTGCTTGCCCGGATCGTCACCGGATAATCGCCTGGCTGCGCGAATACCGGACCTTGTAAGGCGGCAAGCGGGCTGTACTGGAGACCTCCGGGAAAAAACGATAATCCGTTTGGAAGTCCCTCGATCTGAAAACTCCAGTCGGAGGAGTAGTTAGGCGTATTAGGGGTGGGATCGACAAAATAAGGCCCCAGTGGGATTCCCTGACCCGGCAATTCCAGCCCGGATGTCATCACCATAATCGGAATCGGTTTCAGCAGCCGGGGTGCCAGCGGGGGCGTCTGGTTGCTACAGGCGGCTTTCAGATCGAAATTATAGGTCACCCGCAGACCGTTCTGAATAGCGGTGATCGGGATGACCTTCGGGTCATTCCGTACCCCGGCTTCGACGGTGCCCTGCCGGGCGGTGGCGGACGAGCGGCTAATCCCGGGGGCCGTAAAGGAAATCGGGGCGCTGGACCCTCCGCTGGTGCGGAACGTAATCTGCCCGGTCGAACAGTTGTAAACCGGCGGCAGCACCTGAAGCGGTTCGAGCACCTTGATGGCCCAAAGATCGAAAATACCGTGGTTGTCGGTGGCCTCCCCCTCATTGGACCGGGTCGCACCGGCCATCACATACCCCTTGTCCGAGGTAATGACCAGACTTCGCAGATCGTCAAACCGGGCCCCGCCCAGCGCCCGGTTCCAGGCCAGGTTGCCGGTGGCGGTCAGCTTGACCAGCCAGGCGTCGCTCAACCGGTAAAAATCCGTTACGTCCCCGTCATTGGAATCGGTGCCGCCGACCAGTATAAAGCCGCCGTCGGAAGTAGCATTAAACTGACCGGCCCGGTCCGATAAGGAACCGCCCAGGGCTCTTTGCCAGACGAGGTTCCCCGAACTGTTCACTTTGAAGATCCAGATATCATCCCCACCGTGGTATCCGGTGACATCGCCGTCACCGGAGTTGGTGGTGCCGATCAGAACAAAACCGCCGTCCGCGGTCGGCAGAATTTTCCCGGCCGATTCATAGCCCGAACCGCCGAACGTTTTTTGCCAGACGATGTTTCGCGAACTATTCAGCTTCACCACCCAGGCGTCGGTGGCTCCGGGGTGACGGTTGTTCTGGACATCCCCGTCATCGGAAACGACCGATCCGGCCAAAAGATAACCGCCGTCTGCGGTCGCGATCATTGTTCCGCCTTCATCGGTGTCGGAACCGCCGAATAATCTGGACCATTCGACGTGCTGGGCCGAGGCACTTTGGGCAAGACACCAGCAAAATACAAGCAAAAAGGGCAGCAGTCGTCCCCGACCCTGCAGGAAGGAAGGTAAAACCGTTTTCATGAAATGGGATGCCGTGGAAGGCGTTGGAGGACAGAATCAGACTCCGGTCAGCCAGTAAGTTCCGGGCGGTCGGCCCGGCAGGTGAGAACGATCCGGTTCGCTAAGTGAGAGAATAAAGTGGGTCTGCCCCACCCCAGGCCGGTCGGCGGATCGAATGAGAGGGGCCGGCGGAAAACCATCCAAGCTAAAAAGAAGGCGGGAAAAGGTACATCAGATTTGAGACAATTTTTATAAAAAATAGGCCATTGTCTCGTCACCTATCCCTATGATCCCAAAAAAAGCACCTTTCATTTGCTGGAACCAGCGCTTGAAAGGTGCTTCCGTACCGGGAGCCGGACTCGAACCGGCATGCCCTTGCAGACATTGGTGTTTGAGACCAACGCGTCTACCGATTCCGCCATCCCGGCCTGTTTCGGTCGCTCGGGGCGAACGTGGGTGCAAAACTATCGAAATTTATCGGTTCGGAACAAGGCCGGGGTTAAAAATTGATCGGCCCACCGGGCTCACTCGTACCGCAGCGCATCGATGGGATCCAGACGGGACGCTTTGTAGGCCGGGTAAATTCCTGAGAACAAACCGACCGCCACACAGACCCCAATCCCGATGGCCATCCAGAGCCAGGGCACCACGAAACTGCCGTTTCCCTGACTGATTACCGTCGAAATGAGATTGCCGACCCCAATCCCCAGCAGAATGCCGCCCAGCCCGCCCAGAATGCAGATCACGATGGCCTCGATCAGGAACTGCTCCCGAATGCGCTTCGGGGTGGCACCGAGCGACTTCCGGATTCCGATCTCCCGGGTCCGCTCGGTCACTGAAACGAGCATGATGTTCATCAGGGCGATGGAGGCTCCCAGCAGGGTGATGAACCCGATGCCGAAGCCGCCGATCCGGAGGTAGCCGGTGATGTTCTCGAAGTCTTTGGCCAGTTCGTCGGCCCGGGTGATCTCGAACGTATCCGGACGGCCGAGGGGATCCCGCCGAATCTGCCGCATCAGGCCCCGGGCCTCTCCGATGGCGGTTTCCGCGTCTTCCAGGCTGGGCACCGAGCCGGTGATGTCGAACGTCAGTGCCTGGCCGCCGGCCATGGCACGGGCGTTCTCCAGCGGCAGCAGCACGAGCCGGTCGTCGCCCCCGCCCGAAAAGCCGCCTTTCTTATCAAGAACCCCGATCACCTTGTATTTGCCGCCCAGGATATTGATTTCCTTATTCAGCGGGTTCAGATTTCGTTTAAACAGCGTGGAGGCTACCTCGGCCCCAATGATGGTCACATTCAGGGAGTTGTTCAGGTCCGTAGCGGAGAAGTTGCGGCCCGACTGGAGCTTATAGCCCTTGACGGACAGATATTTATCGTCCACCCCGACCAGTTCGACGTTCGGATTGGTTTTTTCCGACGCGTATTTGACCTGAGCCGCCCCCGTGACCTGGGCATAGACGGCGACGGTGGCCCCCTGAAGAAACCGGCGCTTGAAAGTCATGGCCTGGTGGTAATCGATGGGCGGAACTTTCTTGTCGGCCCGGCCGCCGAACCGGCGATACAGCCGCGGGCCTTCGATGTCGAACGTGTTGGCCCCCAGCCCGGCAAAACTATTGTCGACCGAACTCTGAATGCCGTCGATGGCCGTCAGGATCCCGACCAGGGAGGTGATGCCGATGGCGATGATGAGGGAGGTCAGGATGGTCCGCAGCCGGTTCGAGACGATGGACCGCAGCCCTTCCCGTATATTTTCCAGTAAATTCATGCTCGAACAAATTGCATAAATTTTGCTTATATTCGTTAAGAAACCAGTTGTTACAAAGCTACTGAATAACGATTTTAATTGGCTAACCGATGAAAAGGCTGCTGTTACCGCTTATCCTGTTTTTTACGTTTACGGCCCCGGTCCTGGCGTCAAAAATTTTAATTCCCATGGACGAAGGCCAGAAAAACCACCTTAAAGCGTACGGGATTGCGTATTGGGTGCTGAGGCAGTTCGATACGGAGGTCGACTGGCTTCTGAATTATCGCGGAGGCAGCTTCATGATGCCGCATAACCAGCGTTTCGTAAATGAACTGGTGATCCGGGGCGTCGGATACGAGGTAATTTCCGATGCTCAGGGCAACCAGATCCTGGCCGAAATAGCCTCCCCCGACGCCAATATGGATGCCGTCAAACTACAGAAAGCGCCCAAAGTGGCCGTGTACTCACCGAAAACCAAACAACCTTGGGACGATGCCGTCACGCTCGTCATGAGCTATGCCGAAATTCCCTACGACATCGTCTTCGATGAGGAGGTGATGGACGGCAAACTGGCCCAGTATGACTGGCTTCACCTCCACCATGAAGATTTTACGGGGCAGTTTGGTAAGTTTTACCAGTTCCGGGACCAGCCCTGGTATCAGGCCCAGAAACGGGAGTCCGAGCTGATCGCCAAAAAATACGGCCTCCCGAAGGTGTCCGAACTGAAACGGGAGGTGGTTAAAAAGATCCGGGATTACTGCCTCGGCGGGGGGTATATGTTCGCCATGTGCAACGCCACCGATACCTACGACATCGCCCTGGCGACGCAGAAAACCGACATTGCCGAGTCGATTTACGACGGAGACGGCGCCGACCCGGCCGCCAACAGCAAGCTGGACTACAGCCAGACGATGGCCTTCCGGAACTTCCAGGTCTACATCAATCCGTACCAGATCGAATTCTCCAACATCGACAACCAACCCGAAGAACGCGGTCTGACCGAGCAGAACGATTATTTTACGCTGTTCCAGTTTTCGGCCAAATGGGACCCCATCCCGACCATGCTGACCCAGAACCACATGAACATCATCAAGGGTTTCATGGGCCAGACCACCGCCTTCAAGAAAAGCCTGATCAAACCGGAAGTGGTCGTTCTGGCCGAAAACCGGGCCGTTGCGGAAGCGCGGTATATTCATGCACCTTACGGCAAAGGATTCTTTACCTTCTACGGCGGCCACGACCCGGAAGATTACCGCCACGAAATCAACGAAGAACCGACCGACCTGAACCTGCATCCCAATTCGGCCGGTTACCGCCTGATTCTGAACAACATCCTGTTCCCGGCCGCCAAGAAGAAGAAACAAAAGACCTGAGCGCGGTTTTCACGCCGTCTGCCCCGTTGCCCCGCCGGAAATCATCCCGGCGGGGCTTTTTTATGGGCCATGGGGCCGGAATCCCGTTTCGTTTCACCGCAAAAAGATACCGGTTCAACGAAAAAAGCTCCGTTTTCATAGCCTTCCGCATTGAAAACCGCCCCGGCATCCGCCAATTTTGATTCCGAAGTTCAACGCTTCACAAACAACAACAACAAATACTTAACTCCATGAAACGTTTATTCAACCTCTTCGCCGGACCGCTGCTGGTCGGCCTGCTCCTGACTACCCCGGCCTTTGCCGAAGCCGCATCCCGCCCCCTGCCGGCCCTGATCAAAATCCCGGCGGCTCCGGCCTTCGTCGGAAAATCCTTCCGGGTGGCCGCGTTCGAGGTGGTCGAAAATGGTAAGGTGACCAAAGACCTGCTCCAACGGATTCCGGATTGCGAAAAAGACAACACCATCACCTTCCTGGCCAACGGAACGGTTGCCGACGACAACGGCCTGGCGCACTGCCCGGACGGCGAACCCGCCAACGGCGTGAAAGCCTCCTGGTCGTTCGACGGCAAACAGCTAAAGATTACCGACAAGGCTTCGGGGGAAACCTCCACCTGGGAAGTGATCGAGCAAAACGCCGACCTGCTGAAAGTTCGGGTCATATCCCTCTGGGGCGCCGTCGACGTCAACGCCCAGATGACCCTGCTGGCAAACTGATTTTTAGTAGCTTCATTACCAACCTCTTCAAACATCCACACGACCATGATCACTGCCCTCAATTACTCCCATGTCGCCATCCGCGAAGCGGATCTGGACCTTTCGGCCACCAGCGGTATTAAATTCTGGTTTCTGCCCGAGGGAACGCCCGATGTAAACGAAACCTGCGTCGTCTGGCTCCAGGCCGGCGCCTTCGGAACCGCCCTGCATTCTCACCCCCGGAAGGAAGCCTTCTTCACGGTCGAATACGGCGAACTCGAAATCTGCGTCGAAGGCCGCTGGGTGCGGCTGTCGGCCGGCCAGTCCATCACGGTGGCCCCCGGTCAGTCTCATACCGTCCGGAACCCGACTGAAACGTCGTGCCTGTATTTCTATACGGTGACCAATGCCTGAGCCGACGTATATCACAAAGCGTTAGCCCTCTCTTACCCTCTGCTACAACAAATACGTCAATGAACACCAAGCGAATCCTATTTGCCACCATACCGGCCGACGGGCATTTCAACCCGTTGACCGGTCTGGCCAGACACCTGCTGGACCTGGGCCACGACGTGCGCTGGTACACCGGCGGAAAGTACGTGTCCAGGGCCGAAAAGATCGGCATCCCGGTGTTCCCTTTCCGGAAGGCGATGGTCGTCAACCAGGAAAACTTCGAAGAATTATTTCCGGAACGGGAAAGGATCAGGGGCAAAATCGCCCGTATCCGGTTCGACATCAGCAACGTTTTCCTGAAAAGGGCCCCGGAGTTTGTCGAGGACCTGACCGAAATCCGCCGGGAATTTCCGTTCGACCTGGTCATCTGCGACACGATGTTTGCCGCCGGGCCGATCATCAAGCGCCTGATGAACATTCCGGTGGTGACCATCGGCATCGTGCCGCTGTCCGAAACCTCCCGGGACCTGCCGCCGGCGGGCATGGGCCTCGAACCCGCCCTGAGCCTGTTCGGCCGCTGGAAACACGCTCTGATGCGCTTCATGACGACGCAGGTCCTCTTCAGGGAATGCACCGAACTGAACAACCGCATCCTGCGCCAGTACGGACTCGAGCCCACGAAGGATTTCGTTTTCGATACCTTTATCCGGCAGCCGGACCTGTATCTCCAGAGCGGAGTGCCGGGCTTCGAGTACCCCCGGAGCGACATGAGTCCGAACGTCCGGTTCGTGGGGCCGCTGATGCCCTACAGCGCCGGATCGAAGGGGAGCTTCCGGGATTTCGAGCGGCTGAACCGGTATGAACGGGTGGTTCTCGTTACGCAGGGGACGGTGGAACGTGACCCGGAAAAGATCATCGTCCCGACGCTGAAAGCGTTCCAGGGCACCGATACGCTCGTCATCGCCACCACCGGCGGTTCACGGACGGCCGAACTGCGCGAACGTTTTCCGGACGATAACTTCATCATCGAAGACTTTATCGATTTTCGGGAAATCATGCCGCACGCGGACGTGTACGTGACCAATGCCGGTTATGGAGGAGTAATGCTCGGCATCCAGAACCGCCTGCCCATCGTGGCTGCCGGTATTCACGAAGGCAAGAGCGAAATTGCCGCCCGGGTCGGGTACTTTAAGGTCGGTGTCAATCTCCGGACCGAAACGCCCAGCCCCCGCCGGATCCGCAGGAGCGTGGAAAAAGTGCTCGGCGATCCGGTCTACCGGGAAAACGTGCTGAAGCTGCGGGCCGAATTTGCCCGGTACCAGCCGCTGGAACTCTGTGAAAAATACATTTCCGAAGTCCTCGGCGAGCCGCTGCGCCAACCGGTACGGGAAGCCCTGCGCGCCCGGAAACTGGCCGCCTGACCAGGCCCGCCGAAACCAACTCCAATTCTATCATACACACCATGAAAATGATTCTTTCCAGACTGTTCATGCCGCTGCTGGTGGTCATGATGGTCAGCGTAACGTCCTGCAAAAAAGACGGAGACATCGGCCCGGGCGGCTTCGTCCCCGACAACATGGTCGGGCAATGGCTGCACGGCAACTTCTCTATGACCGAATTCTGGGGGTACGACGGCAGCTATCAGGGCAACGCCTACGAGCAGTCGGTAGCCTTCGATTTTAAGGGCAACGGCCGCTATGAAATGTACTTCATCGGCACCGCCAACAACTACGGCTGCCGGACGGAAGCCCTCAGCTGGACCAAAGGCAAGGTGGATTTCAACGAGGAGGAAGGCACCTTCACCCTGACGCCTTCCGAGGGCCGGTTCCGTGGGTATTACAACTGCGCGTCGGGTCAGAATTTCGACCGCAAAGCCCGGCCGGAAGAACTGAAAACCCAGGTGTTCCGCTACGAATTCAAGCCCGACAGCTACGGCAAAGTCTGGCTGTTCATCAACGACAGTTCGTTCAAGGCGGTCAGCTGGTAACCGGTTTCGGTCGGCCGGGCGCTCCGAAGCCGGCCGATGCCATATTTCTCGGAAAACGCGAAAACGCTACTTTTGGCCTGAGATTCCCGCCCCGGAAACCGGTGGGATCTCAGGCCGGCTCTTTTTACTCGCTCATGAATCAGCCCCTGCTCGAACTTGTCCGCCGGAATTTCATCGCCAAATCCACCGGCTGCGCCCGCCGGCTTTCCGGCATGGTCGTCGAAGAAACCGACGATTTCACGCTGGTCGATACCGGTATGCCCACCGATACGTTCAACGTCGTGGTGACCCGGACGGGCCGGTCCGAAAGCTTGCAGGCGGTTTTTGAAGGGGCCGTCCGGCGGTTTCGGGAAAGGGCGGTTCCGGCCGCACTCTGGTGCTGGGAGCCGGATTTTTCACCGACGCTGGACCGGTATCTGGAAAAACACGGGTTCCTCCTGGAAGAAACCAACGTGGCGATGTGGGCCGACCTGACCCGGCCGTTGCCTGCCTCCTCCCCGGAAAACGGGCTTCGCATTTTCCCGGTCGAAACACCGGACCACTATGAAACCTTCGCGGGGCTTCTGGCGGGGCTTTTCGGAGACCATCCCGAAGCCGGAAACGTGCGCCGGTATTACCGTACGATTGCTCCCCTTCACCATCCCAACCAGCCCTACCGCCTGTATCTGGGCCGTGTCGGCGACGAGGTGGTTTCCACCGGCACGATCTATCGGTCCGATGAGGCCGCCGGTATTTATGACATCGCCACCCGGGCCGACCGGCGGGGCCACGGCTACGGTTCGGAAATGTTCCGTTTTCTGATGGAAGAAGCTCACCGGCTCGGGGCGAAACAGGCGGTTTTGCAGGCGTCGCCGGACGGTCTGGGCATCTACCTTCGGGCCGGATTCGAGCCGGTCGGGCAGGTTCGGGTATACCCGATCACCGCATCCGGAGCCGACTGAGCGAAAGGTAGGAATCTGTCGTGAAATGCCCGTTTTCGGGTAGGAAATGACACCTTCCAACCCGCCATTTCGAGGTATCTTTGTCATACAAACCGACGGAACAGGTCGGGGATTCGTAAACAACAACTACTAAGAAAAAACACCATGAAACGCTTCACTCGTCAGGTCTTCGGCGGGAAGGCAGCGAACCGGCCCGAGAGCCGGAAATCGCCCTTCCAGGACCGCTCCAAC
Organism: Larkinella soli; assembly: GCF_003703975.1. Taxonomy (GTDB): domain Bacteria; phylum Bacteroidota; class Bacteroidia; order Cytophagales; family Spirosomataceae; genus Larkinella; species Larkinella soli. Next base: position 50,147 of record NZ_QTJY01000011.1, read on the forward strand.
CACGCCACCCGTCCGGTGCATTACGCCCAGATCGAATCACTTCCGCTGCCTTCGCCCACCCAGCCGGTCTCATGGGGCTGCGAATAATTTCAACTGAAAACCTACTCCTCTTTTTAAACTACCCGGTGGGGCTGCGGCCCCTTCCGATTCAACCAATTGACATGAAAAAATTAACATTACTTACTCTCCTTGCCTGGGCCATCGCCATTGCCCTGATGCCTTCCGCCAAAGCCCAGACCGTCGAAAAGGGCGATATGTTCCTGAACGCCGGTTTCGGCCTCGGTTCCTACACCTACCGCGGGGTTCCGATCGGGGCTTCCTTCGAATACACCATCAGGGAAAACATCTCCGTCGGCGGCTCGTTCGACTTCGCCCGCTACGGTTACAACTACGGCGGCTATAAGTGGAACTACACGTTCCTGTTTTTCGGGGTTCGCGGTTCCTACCATTTCGGGGACATTCTGAACATCGACGGCGACAAATTCGACCCGTATGCGGGGATTTCCCTGGGTGCCCGGACTTCGCACTACAAAGACAACTACGGGTATAACAATGACTATTACAGCCCTTACGGCAACGGCGCTTTCCTGGGTATCCACGTGGGCGGCCGGTATATGTTCTCCGAGAAATTCGGCGGTTTCGGTGAAATCGGTTACGGGGTTTCCGTTCTGAAACTGGGTCTGACCGCTAAATTCTGACCGCCATGAAGAAGAACTTTTTTGTAGTAGCGTTCATCGTTGCCGGTGCCGGGTGGATTTCCGCCCGGCCCGGTGACATTGTCGCCGACCTCGGCCTGACCCTGGATCAGGTGAAGGAAGTGGTGGCGACCAACGTCAACAGCAAAGACTGGCAGGTCGACTACGACTACCGCGTCCGGCAGCTCGCCAAAAAAATTCCGGAAGCCTCCCGGGCCGGCGCAGTCCAGGCCATGGGCAAGGTCGTCCGGATGTATGTCGAATCCAACGATTTCAAAAGCCGGTACCAGGAAGACCTGAAACGGAAATACAACGTCAGCGATGAGCAGACTCTTCAGGCCAACCAGGCGGCTTCGACGACCATGGGCGAAGTCCGCAACGTATACACGCAGGCGGTTTCTTCCTACAGCGAAAGCATGAAGCCGATGACGCCCGAAATGCTGGCGATGATGATCGGCAGTCAGATTCAGGTCATGGAACAGGAAGTGGCCGGGCTGCAGGGAGCCGAAAAAACCGCCAAATCGAAAGAACTGGCCGAACTGAAGCGCATTCAGGCGCTGTCGAAAACCAAACCGGAAGAGTTCAAGAAGCAGTATATCGCCAACTTCGACGCCATGATGACCCGCCAGATGAACCAGGGCCTGGTCGAAGCGGAGGATGATCTGGCCAAATCGAAGCAGGATGCGGAGGAATATAAGAAACGGCTGGCCGAATACAAGGCCGCCCCGAGCCTGAACACGGTGCTGAAGCAACGGCTGACGGACTTCATCACCCTGGCCGAAAGCGTGGATTTCAATGCCAGACTGGAAAAACAGGGGTCGACGCTGGAGTTCGTGAACCCGGAATACCGCAACAAACCGGGATACTGGAAAATGCTGTTCCGGATGGGCCGCGAGCCGGTGATGGCCGCCCGCACCTTCGCCAGACAATGGCTGACCGACCTTCAGGCACGGAAATAAGGCAGATTGTAAAAAAGGGGTGGCCGCGGGGTTACCCCTTCTCATACCATGAACATCGAAGAAGTCCACCTGCTGACCAACGACCTCGACCAGACAGAGGTTTTTTATTCCCAAATCCTGAATTTTCCGGTATCGGGCCGCAGCGCCTTCCACCGGTCGTTCCGGGTCGGGCCGTCGACGCTGACGTTCTGTCTGACGCAGGAATGCCGGCCGTTTTACCACTTCGCTTTCGGGGTACCGGCTTCTCACCTTCAGGACGCCTACCGCTGGCTGGCCGCCCGCACCCCGCTGCTGCCGTTTTCGGCCGCGGGCTGGATCGCCGACTTCGACAACTGGAACGCCCAGGCGTTTTATTTCCACGATCCGGCCGGAAATATTCTGGAACTGATCGCCCACCGCGACCTGCCGGATTCAAACCGGCCGTTCAGCCCGGCGGCTATTTCGGAAATCAGGGAGATCGGGATTCCGGTCGACGAGGTAGTAACGGAGCGGGAGCGCATCTGCCGGGAATACGGCCTGAGTTATTTCCGGAAAGGGCCGGTCCTCGACGCGTTTACGGCCGTCGGCGACGATCGCGGCCTGTTGATCCTGACCAAAGCCGGAAGAGGCTGGTTACCGACGGGACGCCCGGCGGAGAAGCATCCTCTGACGGTCCGGTTTTCGGTCGGGGATGAAACGTATCTGATGAAGGTAGGGCACGAGAATCTGGTCGAACCTCAGTTCACGACCATCTGATAAGCCTTCGGGTTCTGGCCGGTCCATTTTTTGAACGCCCTCCGGAACGAGCTCGGCTCGTCGTACCCCATTACGCTGGCGATCTCATTGATGTTATGGCGGCTGGTGCGGATCAGTCGGAGGGCCACATCCCGGCGGGCCTGGTCGATGATTTCACGGAAGGTAAGCTCCTCGCCCTGAAGCCGGCGCTGGAGCGACCGGACCGAAAGTCCCATCTCCTCCGCCACGTCCTCGATCTGAACCGACTGATGAGCGTCGAGCCGGCGCAGGACGATGGTGCGGGCCTGTTCGGCCAGCCGCTGGTCGGGCGCATACCCGATGCCGTAGTCCAGAGCCTGACACACATACTGGTACAGGTCCTGCTGGCTGACCCCCATCCGGTGGCAGATGATCTCGATGGCTTCTTTTTCGCCGTTCAGAACAACGTTGAGAATTGCTTTCAAGGAACCGAAAGAGGACAGTTGATGGAGCATGGCGGTTTCGTGTCGTATTTGTCGTATTGAAATCGGGTACAAGTAAGTCACCGATCCCGCCGAACGAAACAGCGAAAACAATAAAGTGCGGCTTTTGAGGGGTGAAATGGTTTTTTCCCCCTACCAACTGACATCACAGACTGAACCACTCCGGGATGGTTTGTGACGGCCGGGCGCTCTCCAGACGCTGCTCCAGCGCGTCTGGAATGAGTGGAAAGAAATCGATGCCGGTCTGCTGTTCGACCTGATCCACGGGCACCACGAACTGCTTCAGGGAGCGCTCGGAGCCTTCGTTTTTCATCAGGAAGGCGATGATCCGGATGGTCGGGTTGTTGCAATACAGAATCACCTTATAATAATAGAGAGGAACCGCCACCTTCGTGCCTTTTCCGATCCTCTTCAACCCCGGCTGCAGCACCGGCCCCGTCACCACATACAGTCCCTTATCGCGCACGGCCCAGGTCCGGACGGTCTCTTCCAGTTCTTTCCAGATGCCCCGGTTGAAGTCGGGTACCTGCGGGCTGATGTTGCTCATGAAAAACGTTTCCCGCATCATGCGCTGCGAGAACTTAAAGTCGCCCGCCGGGGCGAGGTGGCCCCGGTCGTAACCTGAACGGCTGTAGTCCGACGACCGCGCCGTGCCGGTTTCGACCAGCGGGTCGGGCTGGAACTGCTCGTTTTTCCGGTCGGCGTCGCCCTCCAGTTCGTTCTCCAGCAGCGGGTAGGCCACCCAGTCGGCCTGCTCGAAATCATCCCGGTAGCGCAGCGTGTAGCCTTCGTGCCGGATGACTTGGTCACCGGCGGAGCGGGCTGGAAGGATGAAATCGGCCTGTTTCTCAAAATCGAACAGCTTCAGCCGGGCGTCGTGCCGGGTTGCGGTCGCTTCGCCCTCCGGTCGTTCGTCGGTGGCTACGTCTTCGGAGCCGCTCCGGCCCTGCGGTTCAGGGGCTTTATACGGGTTGTCTTTCCGGACCTCTGTCCGCGACTTGATGCCCAAAAGCCCTTTCAGGTCGTCCCAGAAAGCCACCACCGGCTGGGTTCTCCCGCCATAATGCAGAAAGAGACCGATCAGAAAGAAGACAAAGAGCAGGATGAGCGTGTTGCCGCGCAGGCGGAAACCACGCCGGGAAAAACGTCTGGAACGGTAGGACGAACGAAAAAACATGGGGCGAAGTTACAAATACATTGAATAACTGGTATTGATGCTGAATATTGTCGTTATCGGGGGCGGGGCCGCCGGTTTTTTCGGGGCCGTCACCGCTGCCGAAACCTTTCCCGACGCCCGCGTCCTCATCCTGGAGAAGAACAACACCCTCCTGAACAAGGTCCGGATTTCGGGCGGGGGCCGCTGCAACGTGACCCATGCCTGCTACGACCACCGGCAGCTGGTAAAGCACTATCCGCGGGGCGGGCCTTTCCTGCGTCCGCTGCTGAAACAGTTCGACGCGGCCGATACCGTCCGCTGGTTCGAAAGCCGGGGCGTCCCCCTCAAAACCGAAGCGGACGGCCGGATGTTTCCGACCACCGATTCTTCGGAAACCATCATCCAGTGTCTGCTCCGCGAAGCCCGGCGGCTGAACGTGGCGATCAGGACCAGCTGCGGGGTAAAAACCATCCGGACGGACGCGACAGGCTTCCAACTTACTACACTTTCCGGGGAAGTCATTCGGGCCGACCGGCTGCTCATCGCTGCGGGCGGCTTTCCGCAGGCTCCGGCCTACGGCTGGGTACCCGGTTCCGGCTCCGCGCTCGTGCCGCCGGTGCCGTCGCTCTTTACGTTCAATACGCCGGGGAATCCGCTGCTGGCGCTGGCCGGGGTGTCGGTGGCCGACGCTGCGGTGCGGATTCAGGGGACGGCCCTGGAGGAACGCGGACCGCTGCTGATCACGCACTGGGGCTTCAGCGGCCCGGTGGTGCTGCGGCTGTCGGCCTGGGGCGCGCGGGAACTGGCGGGGCTGAACTACCGGCACGACCTCCGCATCAACTGGCTGCCGGCCCTGAACGAAACCCAGGTGCGCGAAGAGTTACAGACCTTTCGGAACCAGCACCCCAAAAAGCGGGTCCTCAGCCAGTCGCTGTTCGGCCTGCCGGGTCGGCTCTGGGCGGCCCTGGCCACCGAAGCCGGGGTTTCGGAAGCCATGCGCTGGGCCGAGCTGCCCGCCAAACCGCAAAACCGGATGGTCAACCTGCTCACCAACAGCGTCTTTCCGGTTTCAGGGAAAAGTACTTTCAAGGAAGAATTCGTCACCTGCGGGGGCATCGGCCTCAAAACCGTCGACCCCGAGACGCTGGAAAGCCGCCTTCACCCCGGTCTGTTTTTCGCCGGAGAGATTCTGGACGTGGACGGCATCACCGGCGGATTCAACTTCCAGAATGCCTGGACCACGGGGTTCGTAGCCGGAAAAAACATCGGAAAACCGGTAAAATAGAGCGTTCAGGGTGTAGAATCCGGTTTCTCCTGCGTATCATTGCGGATCATCCTCTATCCCCTCGTCAACCTTCGGATTCTATGCTTGAACAGATTCAGGAAGCCGCCCAATTCATTTCCGCCTTCGAACTTCCGCCCCCCACCGTGGCCATCATTCTGGGCACCGGCCTGAGCGCCCTGACCCGGGAGATGCAGATCGACGTGGAGATTCCCTACGGAACCATCCCCCACTTTCCGCTCTCCACGGTCGAGTTTCACTCGGGGAAACTGGTCATGGGAACGCTGGCGGGAAAACGGGTGATGGTGATGCAGGGCCGGCTGCATTATTACGAGGGGTATTCCATGCAGCAGGTAACGTTTCCGGTTCGGGTCATGAACCGGCTCGGAGCCGGCACCTTGCTGGTTTCCAACGCAGCCGGGGGGATGAATCCCGCCTTTCAGGCCGGCGACCTGATGCTCATCGAGGACCATATCAGCCTGCTCCTGCCCCAGAACCCGCTCACCGGCCACCACCACCCCGCCTTCGGGGATCGTTTTCCCGACATGAGCGATCCCTACGACCGCGAACTGATCCGGCTGGCCGAACAGATTGCCGAAGAACGGTCGATTGCCCTCCGGAAAGGCGTTTACGTCAGCGTGACCGGCCCGCAGCTCGAAACCCGGGCCGAATACCGGATGTTAAGGAACTGGGGTGCGGATGCGGTCGGAATGTCGACGGTGCCTGAGGTCATCGTAGCCCATCAGATGGGCATGCGGGTGTTCGGTTGTTCGGTGATCAGCGATCTCTGCATCCCGGAAACGCTCGAAAAAGTGAAAATCGAAACCATCCTGGCTACGGTGGGAAAAGCGGAACCGGATCTGACGGTGATCATGAAGGAGTTGGTCGCCCGAATCTGACCGGATGTCATGTCGCTTGCCCTGATCAGTTTTTCGGAAATACACGGGAATCAGAACGTGATCAAAGACGAGGTTTCCAAAACCATCACCGTCTACGCGGCCCTGTTTTTCTACGGCTCGGCCGCCACCCATGAAATCGCACGGCGGATCGCCCGCAATATCGAGCGGCTCTGGAACGGGCCGGAGGTGATTCTGAGTCTCGACGACCGGGAATACCTGATCCGGTTCCGCATCAAGGGCCGGGCGCTGGAACCGGGCATTCCGGCCGAGCGGTACATCCACGACAACCTGGACTATAAAAATTATTTCATCCGCATTGAACCGGCCACCGACAACCCGCTGGGCGGCATCTCCTACGTGGACGGTCTGAACGCCAATACCGGCTTTTTCCGGCTCGACAATGTCGGCTACGAAAACTCCACCACCGAGGCCCACGAGATGGGCCACCTGTGGGGGCTGGTTCCCGGCACCCCCGACGGCCACCCTTCCGACCTGAACCTGATCGGGAAAGGCCGGCCGGCCATCATGTACCCGCGGGGTACGCTCGTGGACCCCCAATACCAATGGGACCCGACGGCCCGCCCGGGTGAATACGGCGGCACCCTCCGCCCCGATTACCGGGTGGTGACGCTGGAAGATACCATCCTGCTCGGCATCGACCGGCTGCGTTTCGACCAACGGGGTCGGGCCAAACTGGGCGGGCTGAGCAGCATCTACCACGACTACCGTCCGCCCAGCCTCCCGGTCTGATTCTCAGTACAGCTTCTCGTAATATTCGGTGGCCATACGGTTCGAGCCGAAAAAGGCGTTGACGTCCCGCATACTATTCAGGATCAGGCCATTCCAATCCTGCGGGCGTTCATAATAGGTCGGCAGGATGGTTTCTTCCAGCAGCCGGAAGAAGTGGCTGCGGTCGTGGTGGTCACGGTCTTCGGGAGAAAACTCGGGCGGAGCCACCGGCACGATAAATGAATTTTTTCCGTCCTCGGCAAACTCACAGACCCAGCCGTCGAAGGTGGAGAAATTCAGGGCCGCATTCATGGCGGCCGTCATCCCGCTCGTACCGGAGGCTTCCCGGGTGACGATGGGCGTATTCAGCCAGAGGTCCGCCCCGCATTTGAGCGCCCGCGACAATCCCAGTTCATAGCCCGTCAGAACCGCCATATTTTTGAAGAGATTGCTCAGATACACCAGATGGTTGAAGGTGTTGACGGCCCCGGCGTCGGTCGGATACGGCTTGCCGGCCCAGATGAACTGGATGGGATAGCCGGCGTTCCGCATCAGTTTATCGAAGCGTTCGGCATCCTGGACAAGCAGGTCGGGCCGTTTGTAACCGGCAAACCGGCGCGCCCAGACGATGGTCAGGACGTTCGGGTCGAACAGCTTGCCGGTCTGGTCGGCTACGATTTCGAACAGGGCCTTCTTCAGGTCTTTTTTGCGGGACGCCACGGTTTCGGCGTCGCCGGTTTTCTGCCCTCCGTCCAGCACGGGGTCGGCCCAGTACCGGTGGTTCTGAGCGTTGGTCACGTGGGTGATTTCGGGGATACCGCTGAAAGACCCCCACATATGCCGCGACACTTCGCCGTGCAGTTTGGAAACCCCGTTTGCTTTTCGGCTGAGCCGCAGCGCCACCAGCGAATGATTGAATACGCCGTCCTGAATGCCGGTAAATTCCCGAACGGTTTCCAGCGGGACGCTGCCGAAGAAACTCATGACGTTCAACTGGTTGATGTCGTGTTTTTCGTTGCCGGCCTCCTCAGGGGTGTGGGTGGTGAACACCATCCGCTTCCGGATTTCTTCCGCATTCCCGAACTTCTGGTACAGGTGAAACACCGCCGAAATGGCGTGAGCCTCGTTGAAATGATAGACCTCCGGCTCGTAGTTAAGCGCGTCCAGCAGGCGGGCGCCCCCGATGCCGAGCAGCATGCACTGCGCGACCTTGGCCGAGACGATACTGTCGTAGAGCCGGTAGGATATGGAACGGGAAAGCCAGTCGTTGCCCTCCACGTCGGTGGTCAGGAAAAACATCGGCACCGTATTGAAAACATGGGGAGGAAGGAAATAGGCCTCCACCCACACCTGGGTATGATGCACTTCGATGGTAAACCGGATACCGGTGTATTCGAGGAAGGAATAAATCTTTTCCCGGAACAGCACATCCATCGCGTTATCGGTTTTCCGGATCTGGTCATAATAACCGTATTTCCACAGGACGCCGATTCCGATCACGTTCTGCCGTAGTTCGAAGGCGCTCCGCATGTGCGAGCCGGCCAGGAATCCCAGCCCGCCCGAATAGGTCTTCAGCGCCTGGTCGACGGCGAATTCCATGGAGAAGTAGGCGACGGACTTTTTAAACTCGGGCGCAAATTCGTAGGGATGACTAAACGCCTGGGGAAGCTGGGAGGAGGTCATTCGGTTTCCATCATGGTTAGGCAGGTAATTACGAAAAGAAAAGCCGGAATCCCGCTGGAGATTCCGGCTTTTTTGGGTCACTTATTGATTAAATGGATTTCAGGTAGGCTATGCTCTGCGGGACCTGCTGCTGGGCCGAGGGGCTTTCGTCCTCGATGTAATAATATTCGATGCCGGAGTTTCGGGCGGCTTTCAAAACCGCCGGAAGGTCGATCTGACCGCTGCCGAGGGCCACGTCGTTTTCGGGGGGCGTGCCGCCCGACATATTCCCCTGTATGCCTTTTTTGAGGTCTTTCAGGTGCATCAGCTTAAACCGCGTCGGGTATTTTTTCAGCAGGGCCGCCGGGTCCTGGCCGGGAAAATACACCCAGAGTACATCCATTTCGAAGTTGACATAATCCGGATTCGTCTGCTGCACGATATAGTCGAACAGGGTGCCGTTCTCATACGGTTCAAACTCGAATCCGTGGTTATGATAGACGAACATCAACCCGCTGTCTTTCAGCTGCTTCCCGAACCGATTGAAATCATCCACGGTCTTTTTCGCCATTTCCGGCGTAAACTTGCCCTCGTGGGGAATCCAGGCCACCCGGACGTATTTCGCGCCCAGCGTTTTGGCATTCGCGATGACGGTTTCCATATTTTTCTCCAGATCGGGGTACCCGACGCCGAAGCTGGTGCAGCGCATACCCCGGGCGTCGAGTTCCTTCCGGATGTCGGCGGCCGTCTGTTTGAACAGGTTGGAAAACTCCATGTTGGTGATGCCCATGGCTTTGATCTTGTCGAGCGTTCCGGGAACGTCCTTCGAAAATTCGTTCCGCATCGTGTAGGACACCATGCCGGGCATTTCTTTCAGCGTGCCGCCGAACTTCTGCCCCAGGGCCGTAAAAGCCAGCATGGCTGCGGCTACGGTCAATAAAAAAGGTCTTTTCATGCTGTTTGTGAGAATACGTTCTAATAAGCAGCCAACGCCCTTCTCCTACTGAATCCGCGCCCCCGACGCCCGGCCGTCACCAGGCATCTTCGTCCTGAAAGGCGCGGTAGGCCCGGTTCAGTTCCTGAAAAGTCTTGTCGTTTCCCTGATCCCGGGCCAGTTCGAGGCCCCGCTGGAAGAGCATATCGGCTTTGGACCGGTCCCCCTGGGCGGCATAAAAAGTGGCGGCCTGGTAATAGGTCGGCAGATAATGCGGGTGCTGTTCCAGCAGCATTTCCAGATAATGAAGGGCCTGCCCGGGCTGCTCTTCGAGGTATTCCATGGCAAGGGCATAAACATTAAAAGGCTCGTCCGGTTGTTCCTGTATGAAACTTAACAGCTGCTGAATTCGGTTATCATTCATATTTTTTATAAATTAGTATGCAAGCATACGGCTCAATTCCGACAACTTTGTAATTTAGCCGCCGAAGAGTAAACATCTAAATCCCAAAAAGTATGAAAATTTTAGTGTGTGTCACGAGCGTACCGGACACTACCACCAAAATTAGCTTCACCGATAACAACACCAAACTGAACAGGGCGGGCGTTCAGTACATCACCGGCCCCTATGATGACTACGCCCTTTCCCGGGCCGTCGAGTTGAAGGAACAACACGGGGGTACGGTTACGGTTCTGAACGTCGGGGAAGCCGATACCGAACCGGTGATCCGGAAGTGCCTCGCCATCGGCGCCGACGACGCCATCCGGGTGAACGCCGACCCGACCGATGCCTTTTTCGTGGCCGAACAGATTGCCGCCATCGCCCGCGAGAACGCCTACGACCTCATCCTGATGGGCCGTGAATCCATCGACTACAACGGCGGTCAGGTCCACGGCATCGTTGGGGAAATGCTCGGCCTCCCCTCCATTTCGCCGGTCATGAAGCTGGATATCGAAGGCAGCAAAGCCCGGATCACCCGCGAGATCGAAGGCGGCAAGGACGAACTCGAAGCCACCCTGCCGCTGGTGCTGGGCTGCCAGGAGCCGATTGCCGAATGGAAGATTCCGAACATGCGGGGCATCATGTCGGCCCGGACCAAACCGCTGAAAGTGGTGGAACCGGCCGGGAACGACACGCTTACCAAAGTGGCCGGCTACGAACTTCCCCCCCCGCGTGGCGCCGTCCGAATGATCCCCGCCGAGGAAGCCGAAACCCTCATTTCGCTCCTGAGAACCGAAGCGAAAGTGTTATAGATTTTAGGGGTTGGGGGTTAACTACCACTCCTAAACTCTCCAACCTCCTTTTTCCCAACCTTACAACATTCAGTAATAATGTCCGTATTAGTTTTTGTCGAACTGGATGAGGGAGCGCTGAAGAAGTCATCCCTTGAAGCAGTATACTACGGCTCCCAAGTGGCCGAACAACTGGGTACCACCACCTCGGCGCTCGTGCTGGGGGAAGCCGCCCCCGACGAACTGGCGAAAGCCGGGCGGTTCGGGGCCGGAAAAGTCCTCCATGCGGCCGATGCCCGGCTGAACGACGGCAACCCGATGGCCTATGCCGGTGTGGTGGCCGAAGCCGCCGGAAGGGAGGGGGCAAAGGTGATCGTCCTGGCCAAATCCTCACTGGGCGATGCAATGGCCGCCCGGCTGGCCGGAAAACTGAAAGCCGGTCTGGCCGCCAACGTCACCGACCTCCCCGACCTCTCGAACGGGTTCCGGGTCAAGCGGAGCATCTTCACCGGAAAAGCCTTTGCCTTTACGGAACTGACGGCCGAAACGAAGATTCTGGCCATCCGAAAAAATACCATTACCCCGGAGGAAACCGAAGCCGACGCCCCCGTGGAGTCCTTCCAGCCGACGCTGAACGACGCCGACTTCGCCGTCCGGGTGACCGGTACCGAAAAAGCTACGGGGGAGGTGCTGCTCCCGGAAGCCGACATCGTCGTATCGGGCGGTCGGGGCATGAAAGGGCCCGAGAACTGGGCCATGCTGGAGAACCTGGCCCACGCGCTGCATGCCGCCACGGCCTGTTCCAAACCCGTCTCCGACCTCGACTGGCGTCCGCACCACGAGCACGTCGGGCAGACCGGCATCAAGATCAGCCCCAATCTGTACATCGCCTGCGGCATTTCGGGGGCCATCCAGCACCTCGCCGGTGTGAACTCATCGAAGGTGATTGTAGTTATCAACAAAGACCCGGAAGCACCGTTTTTTAAATCGGCCGACTACGGCATCGTGGGCGACCTGTTCGACGTGCTGCCTCGCCTGACGAAAGCGGTGGAAGGGAAGTAAAACGCGTTTAGGGGTGGGAAGTTCAGGCGTTGAGGTTTTTTTGCAAACCCGAAAAACTCCTAAACTCCCCATCCCCTAAATTGCCAAACTCTATTAACTTTGCGTCGTGGAGAAGATCAGACTTGAAATCTTAGGTTTATCACCCAGCCAGTCGCAATCCGGCTCCTTTGCGCTGGTTCTGGGGGAGGAATACGGCAACCGACGGCTGCCGATCATCATCGGTATGTTCGAAGCACAGGCCATCGCCATCGAGATCGAGAAGATTGTGCCCAACCGCCCGATGACCCACGACCTTTTTAAATCCTTCGCCGAAAAATTCGGGTTTACCGTTCGGGAGATCGTCATTTCCGACCTTCGCGAGGGAATCTTCTTCGCCCGCATCGTCTGCACCGACGGCACCCACGAAACCGTCGTCGACGCACGTCCCTCCGATGCCATCGCCATCGGCATTCGCTTCGACGTTCCGATCTACACCTACGAAAGCATCCTATCCGAAGCGGGCATAACGGCCAGTGCGGCCGATGAAGCCGAAGAAGAACAGGAAGAACTGGTGCCCCAATCGTCCGGGCGCTCGTCCCGTTCCCTTTCCGATCAGCTGAAGGACATGACCTACGACGAACTCCAGCAGGCGCTCGACGAAGCGCTGAAGAAAGAAGAATACGAAAAAGCCGCCAAGATTCGGGACGAAATGGGCCGTCGGAACTGACCCGGTTCGGACGTCGTTTCCCGCTGCTTCCTGATTGTTGTTCACTGAACGATTTATCGTCGGTCCTTAGCGGATGCGGTTTGTCAAAGCCGCATCAACCGCGTATTTTAGCATCCGTTACAACCTGACCGTTAGGTATGACTGAAGCTCCCAGAGAAGCGGACAATCGAGTTCCGGAGGAACGTTCGCTCAACTTCATAGAACAAATAGTAGAAGATGATATTGCCGCCGGCCGGAACGAAGGCCGGGTGCATACCCGCTTCCCGCCCGAGCCGAACGGCTATCTGCATATCGGACACGCCAAATCCATCTGTCTCAACTTCGGGCTGGCGGATAAATACGGCGGAAAAACCAACCTTCGTTTCGACGATACCAACCCCGTCACGGAAGATACCGAATACGTCGAATCCATCAAGGCCGACGTTCGCTGGCTCGGATTCGACTGGGAAAATGAATTCTACGCTTCCGACTATTTCGGGCGGCTGTACGAATTCGCCGAAAAACTGATTCTGAAGGGATTGGCCTACGTCGACGACTCCAGCGCGGAGGAGATTGCGGCCCAGAAGGGAACGCCCACCGAGCCCGGCCAGGAGAGCCCCTACCGCAACCGCTCCGTCGAGGAAAACCTCGACCTGTTCCGCCGGATGCGGGCGGGAGAGTTTCCTGACGGTGCCAAGGTCCTGCGGTCGAAGATCGATATGGCCTCCCCCAATATGCACCTGCGCGACCCGATCATGTACCGGATCAAGCACGCGCATCACCACCGGACCGGCGACGCCTGGTGCATCTACCCGATGTACGACTTCGCCCACGGCCAGTCGGACTCCATCGAGGGCATTACGCATTCGCTCTGCACCCTGGAGTTCGAGGTGCACCGCCCGCTGTACGGCTGGTATATCGAAAAGCTGGAAATCTTCCCTTCCCGGCAAATCGAGTTTTCGCGGCTGAACCTGACCTATACGGTTATGAGCAAACGGAAACTCCTCCAGCTGGTGAATGAAGGGCACGTGCGCGGCTGGGACGACCCCCGCATGCCGACCATCGCCGGTTTGCGCCGACGCGGTTATACCCCCGCCAGCATCCGGGATTTCGCGGACCGGATCGGGATTGCCCGTCGTGATAACCTGATCGATGTAGGTCTGCTGGAATTCTGCATCCGGGAGGAACTGAATAAAACCACCCACCGGGTGATGGCCGTCGTGGACGAAAGGCCGCTGAAGGTGGTTCTGACCAACTACCCCGAAGGCCAGGTGGAATCCGTCTCCATCGAGAACAACCCCGAAGACTCGGCCAGCGGGAACCGCCAGATGCCGTTCTCCCGGGAAGTATACATCGAGCGGGACGATTTCATGGAGAACCCGCCGAAGAAATATTTCCGCCTGTCGCCGGGGGGAATGGTTCGTCTCAAAGCCGCCTATATCATAAAGTGCGAGGAGGTGGTGAAGGACGAAACCGGGGAGATCACCGAACTACGGTGCTCCTACATTCCCGAAAGCCGCAGCGGCTCGGACACCTCCGGCCTGAAGGTGCAGGGGACCATCCATTGGGTGTCGGTGGCCCACGCCCTCGAAGCGGAAGTTCGTTTGTACGACCGGCTGCTGACCGTAGAGGACCCCTCCGCCGAAGAGGGAGATTTTAAGGATTTCATCAATCCGAAATCCCTGGAGGTGGTTCGGGCTTATGTGGAACCTTCCCTTCAGGAAGTGCACCCCGGCGAGCGGTTCCAGTTCATGCGGAAAGGTTACTTCTGCGTCGATCCGGATACTTCGGCCGACCGGATGGTTTTCAACCGCACGGTAACCCTGAAGGACACCTGGGCGAAAGAACAGAAAAAAGGATAGCCAATAAAACCGGAAAGGCCCGATCAAGCGGGCCTTTCCAATAATATTTGAATATGCTGAACCCGCAGGAAACCCTGAAGCAGGATGCGCAGGAAGTCATCGACAAGCGCCTTCCCATCTCCCACAAGGAACGTCTTTCCATCTCGGTCGATTCCAACGCCCAGGAACTGACGATCAACGGTCTCAACTACGAGGAACAGGAGATCGTCAAGGAAATCCTGAGGAAGGAATACGGTTACCACGGGTTACGATAACCGGCCTGATTTTGACCGTCAGCCGACTTTTTCGGTATTGCGCTGGGGAGGCAGTTCGCCTACCTGCTTCTCCTTCTCGGTCTGTTCGACGTACACCGCATAATCGGCCGGCTCGATCTTGATGCCGTAATGTTCGGCGTAGACCTGGGTAAACTCGGCACCGAAATAAAGGATGGCGGCCGTGTAATAGATCCAGACCAGAATCACGATCAGTGAACCGGCCGCTCCGTAGGCCGAGCCGGTGCTGGTGGTTTCGATGTACAGCCCGATCAGATACCGGCCGAGCATGAACAGCAGTGCGGTGAAGATGGCCCCCCAGCGAACGTCCTTCCAGGCGATCTTGGCGTCGGGCAGCACTTTGAAAATGACCCCGAACAGGATGGTGATCACCACGAAGCTGATGACGAGATTGAGAACCTGAGCCACGATGACCGCCACGTCCGGCAGGAATCGCGTCAGTGTGTCGCTCAGGGCCAGAACCACCCCGTTCACGATCAGCGAAACCAGCAGCAGGAAGCCGAGGCTAATGATCAGCGAAGAAGATAACAAGCGGTCCTTGAGCATTTTAAGCCAGCCCCGCTTCGGTTTCGCCTTGACCCGCCAGATCATATTGATCGAATCCTGAATCTCGACGAAAATACTGGTTGCACCGATCAGCAGGGTGACGATCCCGGAAATCAGGGCGATGTTCGTCTTTCCTGAAAGCTGAACATTCTTGATCATATCCTGAATCTGTTTGGCGGCCTCATTCCCAACCAGCCCATTGATCTGGGAAAAAATCTGGCCCTGGATGGCCTCTTCCCCCAGAAAAATACTGGCCATCGAGATAACCAGAACCAGCAAAGGGGCCAGGGAAAAAACGGTATAATAGGCCAGCGAGGCACTCAGCTTCAGCCCCCGGTCATCCGTAAATCCATTGTACGAACCCACCAGAAGCGTCCAGATCGTTTTGAAAATATTCTCTTTCTTGTCTGCCTTTTCCATAACGTTTTCAGCACAATTGCCTGTTTCACAATTCTGCTTATGTAACCAAAACGCGGAAAGGATGTTTGGCGAATACCGTTGAATGAAGCGGAAAACGGCAGGCGGAATTCCGGGATCGGTCAGACTTCCTCCTCCTGAAAGACGATATGGGCATACACCTCCGACAAGGAAAGTGTGAAGTCGAGGTGATCCAGCCGGATTAGCTGGTCCGGGTCCTCGAAGACCTCATATTTCCAGAAATCGCTGTTGCGGCTGAACAGCTCCGCCCGGACCTCCCGCT
Organism: Larkinella soli; assembly: GCF_003703975.1. Taxonomy (GTDB): domain Bacteria; phylum Bacteroidota; class Bacteroidia; order Cytophagales; family Spirosomataceae; genus Larkinella; species Larkinella soli. Next base: position 66,019 of record NZ_QTJY01000011.1, read on the forward strand.
GCGAAATCAGCAGATAATGACGGAGGGAAGGAAGGGTCTGGTAGTGCTGCCATTTGAATCCACGGTCCACGTCCTCGGTCGATTTGGAAAGCACCTCCACGATCAGGCTCGGCCGCGCAATGACGTATTCGGCCTGAACGTCCTCCGGGTGGCAGGTCAGCATCAGGTCGGGATAGGGGTAGTAGGCGGCCTTGATCACCTCCAGTTTGATGCTTTCCGACAAGACTCTGCATCCTTTGGGCGCGAAATGGTCTTTCACCCGGCGTTTTACATTTTCAACTATATCATTGTGATTCAGTGTAGTACCGGCCATGGCGAAGATTTCGCCCCTGTAGTATTCGTGCCGGATATCACTGACTTCCTCCAGATCGAAATACTCCTGAACCGTGTACCGTTTTCCCGTGTGGTATTCCTCCATGTCTTTATTTGTTTAGCCACAAAACTATTTAAATACATCAGTTTCACAAACCCCTTTCGGCCTGGTTACCGGAATTAGTCGATGTATTGGGGATAAGTGGATCGATACCCCAGCAGCCGGGCAAACGGAGACAGGATACCGAACACCACCTTCTGAACGCCGAAGGGCGGCTTCGCCGGCCGGAAGACGTGGTTAAACCGGTTTACCATCAGCGCCACCTGCAGCAGGCCCGGCGTTCCGGTCTCGTTCGTTTTCCCGTCGTTGACCAGGCCGTTGGCCGTTTCGAGAAAATATTCGGTATCCAGCGCGGGCATGACCTTCCAGTTCAGGACGGTTCGGTTCCGGGTGTTGTTCCACATCGAATGGACGGTTTTCGGAGCGATATGCAGCTGGTCGCCCGCCTTCAGCACCCGGAGACCGCCGGCCAGCCGGACCGTCACTTCCCCTTCCAGCACCTCAAAGTATTCGTCCTGGGTGGGGTGATAATGTGGAACGGGTTCTTTGGAGACCGTCTCGTAGGTGGTGATCATTTCGAGAAGTTCACCGTTGGTATCCGCCTTCGTCCGGACGAAGCGGATGTTCTGCCCCGTTTTGGGGTTGCGTAGTTCTTTTCCTTTAAAGGCCATTCCTGTATTTGTTGTGTACGAACTTTCTATCTTTAGCCCGACTCCCGAGCCACCATGACCTCCCAGCCTCTGACCGCCGGCGCCCCTGCCCTACCCGACCTGAACCGACCGCTGGTCCGGTGGCTGGTCGGCGGCTTCTGGCTGCTGGTGGCCGTCATCAATTTCAGCCAGTCGGCCGTTTCGGATTACATCAATTTCGATAAGATCGACTGGCCGCGCCATGTGATCCTGTCGGGCGGATGGCTGATCTGGTTTTTCCTAACCCCGCTGGTGGTCCGGATCGCCCGCTGCTGGTCGCTGGAACAGAATACCTGGTACCGAAGCCTGCTGTTTCACCTGGCCGCCGGGCTGGGCATTGCCACCATCCACTGGCTGACCGAAGCCGGACTGCTTCGCCTGATCTGGACGACGAATCCGATCCCGCTGGCCATCTGGCTCGTAAAATTATCCTATAAATTTCACGTCAACATTCTCATTTATTTTGCGGTCGCCGGGGCTTACTATGCGCTGGCTTACTACCACCAATACCGGACCTATCAGTATGAAGCCTCTCGGCTGGAGCTGAAAACCACCCAGTTGGAAGCGAGTCTGGCCCAGGCTCAGCTTCAGTCCCTGAAAATGCAACTGAACCCGCATTTTCTGTTCAACACCCATCACGCCATCATGTCGCTGGTGCTTCAGGACCGAAAGGAACAGGCCGTCCGGATGCTCAACCGCCTGAGCGACCTGCTCCGGATGACGCTCGAAAGTACGCATGAACCTGAAATACCGCTCCGGCAGGAACTGGAAGTGGTTTCGCTGTACCTCGAAATTCAGCAGATCCGGTTTGAAAACCGGCTTCAGGTCCGGATGGAGGTGGACCCGGACTGCCTTCCGGCCCGGGTACCGAATATGTTCCTGCAACCGCTGGTCGAAAATGCCGTTCAGCACGGCATCGCCCCCTATGCCCGCAGCGGCACCATCCAACTGGGCGTCGCCCGTCGGGATTCACGGCTGGAACTGACGGTCTGCGACAGCGGTCCCGGCCTGAACGGCGAAGCCCGGGAAGGCACCGGCCTGCGCAACACGCTCCAGCGGCTGGAAACCATGTACGGCCCCGACCACCGCTTCACCCTCGAAAACCCGGCCTCGGGCGGGCTGCTGGTCACCATTCAGATTCCTTTCCGACCATGACCATTTCCGCCCTGATCATCGACGACGAATCCCTTGCCCGCGACGTCATCCGGCTGTTCCTGAAATCGCATCCGGCCGTGCAGGTCGTCGGGGAATGTGAAAACGGCAGCCAGGCTGTCGAGGCCATCCGGAAGTGGCAGCCCGACCTGGTGTTTCTGGATGTCCAGATGCCGGAGAAAGACGGCTTCGAGGTGTTGAAGGAATTGGGCGGGCCGGTATCTTCGGTCTTTATTTTCGTGACGGCCTACGACCGGTATGCCCTGCGGGCCTTCGAGGTCCACGCGTTCGATTATCTGCTCAAGCCCTTCGAGCAGGCCCGGTTCGACGAGGCTCTGAAACGGGCCCTGAACCACCTGAGCGACCGAAAAGCCACGCAGATCAACCAACGGCTGCTCGACCTCCTGGCCGATTACGAACACCACCGTCCGTCCCCCCGACCGGCCTATCTCCAGCGGCTTCCCATCCGCGCTTCCGGTCGCATCCTGTTTCTGAAAACCCATGACATCGACTGGCTGGAAGCCGCCGGTGATTACCTCTGCCTGCACGCCGGCCCCGCCACCCACCTGCTCAGCGAAACCCTCACCGGCCTCGAACAGAAACTCGATCCAACCGCGTTCGTCCGGATACATCGCTCGGTGATGGTCAACGTCGACCGGATTGCGGAACTGATCCCGCACTTTAACGGAGAGTACTTCGTCGTTCTGAAAAACGGCACCCGGCTGAAACTAAGCCGCACCTACCGCGAAAACCTCCAGAACCTGCTGGGCGGCAGCCTGTAACGCCCCCCGGCAGCACCGGAACCTTTCGGGTGAACCGTCGAAGGACTCGCCTTACCCCCAAAGACCCTCGGGCCGTCGAATTGTCGTTGGGTTTGCCTTCGGCATTCGCTAAACTGGCGATGCATTATCCGTCTTCATTCAAACCATCTATGAGAACTACTGAAATCATCCTGCCGGCCGTTCGGCGGGCCTGCCTCGCCCTCGGGCTGTTTCTTTCCGTCCAGCTCCGGGCCGACCATCCGGCCGGCGGGGTCGCTCCCATGAAAACCGGGGCCGTCAAGCTTCAGTCGGCCGGGGTCATGGCCTTCAGCCCCGACGGCATTCTGTTCCTGGCAGACCCCAAAGCCGGGTCCATTTACGCCCTCGACGTGAAAGACCGGGAAAAAACCACCCTGAAAGAGGTGGAGATCACCGGCATCGACAAAAAAATCGGCGCCATGCTGGGCATCGCTGCCGATCAGGTGGTCATCGCCGATATGGCCGTCCACCCCGTTTCCGGCAACATCTTCCTCTCGGTGTCCCGCGGACGGGGCAATGAAGCCAGTCCGATCCTGCTGAAAGTCAGCCCGAAAGGCGATCTGGAGGAGGTGGGACTGGGCCGTGTCGGTTTCTATCAGACGAACCTGTCGGCGTATCCCTCGGCCGAAACCAAAACGAAGTGGGGAGAGCCGGTCCGGACCTATGCCATCACGGACCTGGCCTTTACCGACGGGGAACTGCTGGTGTCGGGCATCAACGGGGAAGAGTTCTCCTCCAAACTCCGGCGGATTGCCTACCCCTTCCGCAACGAGGAAAAAATCACCAGCGTCGAGGTGTTCCATACCTCCCACAATCAGTATGAAACCAACTCGCCGATCGACACTTTCCTGCCCTACCAACTGAACGGCGAACCGATTCTGCTGGCCGGTTACGGCTGCGCCCCCTTCGCCAAATTCAGCATGAAGGACATCCGGGCGGGCAAACACGTCCGCGGAGCTACCCTCGCCGAACTGGGTGGAGGCAGCCGGCCGCTGGATATGGTCCCCTACAGCCGCAACGGAAAAAATTTCATTATGGTCGCCAACAGCCACCGAACCCTGATGCGTTTCTCGGCCGACGATATTGCGGGGGCTCCCTCGCTGACTCAGGGCGTAACCGAGGCTTACGTTTCCGCCGGTATTCCCTATGTATCGATTGCCGTCGTCGGGGTGCTTCATCTGGATAACCTGAACGATACGCACTTCGTGGCGGTCCAGAGAAGCATCGAGGACGGTTCGCTCAACCTCGTTTCCCTGTCGAAAAAATGGATGTAAGGAAACGGTCCGGGCTGCTGCTGGGCACCCTCCTGCTTCTGGCCGGGGCCGGACTGGCCCAGAAACCGGCCATCCGACTGTCGGAGGCCGGGGCCGTCGAGGTGGTGGGCATCGAGCCCATCTACCTGACGGCCCTCCAGCGGCACCGGCTTTCCTTTCCGGAATGGACCTCCCTCCTGCTTGTCCGGACCGAAGAAAGTTACCGCGCCGGAGAATCCATTGCCGTCTGGGGCCAATATATCGTCGATGGGCAGGTACTGCGGTTCCTGCCCCGATTCCCGTTCCGGCCGGGCCAGAACTATCACGTTGACTTTCAATACGGTGATGTGGTGCAGATTCCTTCCGAAATTGCCCGGCAGCCCCTTTCCGAACAGGAACAACACCTTCAGTTTTCGTTTCAGATGCCCCGGCCCGACCGCCCTGCAACCCGGCTGACGGCCGTGTATCCTACCGCCGGGTTGCTGCCGGCCAATCAGCTCAAGCTGTACCTGACCTTCTCCTCGCCCATGAGTACCGGCGAATCGATCCGGCGGGTTCACCTGCTGGACGATACCGGAAAAGAGCTGGCCGGCGTCTTTCTCCGGCTCGATCAGGAACTTTGGGATTCTACCCGGACCCGGCTGACCCTCCTGTTCGATCCGGGCCGCATCAAAAGGGGCCTGAGAGCCAATGAGGAAGAAGGAGCCCCGCTGCTGGAAGGGAAAGACTATTGCCTGACCATCGATGGAAGCTGGTTGGACGGCGATGGGCGGCCGCTGGAGGCAGGATTCGAAAAGCGGTTTCGGGTGACCGCCCCGGACCGAACCCGGCCCGATGTTCGCCGGTGGCGCCTGGAACCGCCCTCGCCGGAAACCCGGGCCGCCCTGCAAATCCGGTTCGACGAACCGCTCGATTATGCCCTGGCCGGGCGGTGTATCCGGGTGGTGAACCAGGCGGGTCGGCCGGTTGAAGGGCAGGTCGGGCTGGGGCCGGAAGAGGGTGCCTGGACCTTTACGCCCACGGTGCCCTGGCAGGCCGGAACCTATTTCCTCCACATCGACCCGGTTCTGGAAGACCGTGCCGGCAATAACCTGTTCCGGTTGTTCGACCGGGAAAAGCCGGTCGACGGAGCGGTCGACGTGCCGGATTTCCTTCCGCTCCGTTTCGAGCTGAGGCAGGAGTGGGCCGGACGGTAAAGCCTTCCGTCAGGCCAGGGGCAGGTGCAGGATGAACGTGGCCCCCCGCCCCAGTTCGCTGACGGCCGAAATGGCGCCCTGATGATTCTCGGCGATCTTCCGGCAGAGCGCCAGCCCGATGCCCGTGCCGCTATAGGCGTTGCGTCCGTTCAGCCGGTGAAAGATCGTAAAAATCTGCTCGGCATACTGCTGGTCGAAGCCGATACCGTTGTCGCTGAAACGAATTTCGGCATACCGCAGGTCCGGGTTGAGCCGGGCGTTTTGGGCCACTTCTTCCGGACCCAGGTTCCGGCCGGTGATGCTGATCCGGGTGTTGCCTTCCGAAAATTTCAGCGAGTTGCTGATCAGATTGGAAAACAACTGGTTGATCTGTAGCGGAACGGCCCGCAGGGGCGGCAGCGGTTCGGCCTCGATCCGGGCCTGTTTCTCGTCGATAAGCAGCTCGAAATCGGCCAGAATGGCAGCCAGCACCCGGTTGGGGTCGGTCACCTCGAACTGCTCGTCAGCCCGGGACAGTCGGGAATAGTTCAGCACATCCCGGATCAGGATGGACATCCGCTGGGCGGACGACCGGATTTTTTCGAGGTATTTCTGCGAAATCTCCTCCCCGTCGAGAGTTTCGGTCAGCAGTTCCGAGAACGTCTGGATTTTCCGGAGCGGTTCCTGAAGGTCGTGACTGGCGATGTAGGCAAACTGTTCCAGCTCATGGTTGGTCCGCAGGAGTTCACGGTTGACCTGTTTCAGGTTCTCCGTAGCCTCGATGATTTCGGTATGGTCGTGCCCGATGGCGAGCACCTGCAGAACCGCATCGCCCTCCCGCCTGAGGGGGATGTAGAAATTTTCGAAATGCCGGTTCAGCACGGCCGAGAAATACGCCGGGTCGTTCACGATGTGGCCTTCCAGCGCCCGACTCAGATTCTTCAGCATATTGGATTTCACCACCTGCGGAAAGACGTCGGTGATCTTCCGGCCGACCACCTCGGCTTCCTTCAGCTTATATAACTCCTCTCCTTTCCGGTTGAGGGATAAAAACCGAAACTCCCGGTCGAACACGGCGATGACGTCGACGGAGGAATCCAGAATGGTTTCGGCAAACTCCTTCTGGTCCTCCAGTTCCTCGTTTTTCGCAACCAGTTCGGCCGTTCGCTCCCGAACCCGCGTTTCCAGTTCTTCACGGCCGGTTTTCAGTTCATGGATATCCATGCAGGTGCCGATATACCCCAGAAAATCGCCTTCCGGCCCAAAGCGCGGCAACCCGCGGTCGAATATCCAGCGATAAACGCCGTCGTGCCGCCGGAGCCGGTATTCCATTTCAAACTCCGTCCGGGCATCGAAAGCGGAATGATAAATGTCCAGGCACCGATCCATGTCGTCGGGGTGGACGCCCTCCGCCCACCCGTTTCCGAGTTCCTGCTCCATGGTCCGACCCGTGAACCGAAGCCATCCGGCATTGAAGAAATCGCAGAGCCTGTCGGTTCCGGCCATCCAGATCAGAACGGGCGCCGAGTCGGCCACCGTCCGGAACCGGCGTTCACTTTCCCGCAGGGCCTGTTCGGTCCGCTTCAGGTCCGTAACATCGACCAGCATGCTGACGGCCCCCGTCATGCGGCCGTCCGGGTCGAACAGGGGTTGGGGATTGGCCAGAATATGCCGGCGCTCGCCGTCGGGGCGCTCGATGATCACTTCCTGCGGTCCGGGCGGCCGGGCCGTTTTCAGGGCGACGGCCATGGGACTTTGGTCGACCGGAAGCTCCGAACCGTCGGACCGGTAGCATTTCAGGGAACCACACCAGAATTCCCGGCGGATTTCCGGCTCCCGGCCCCACAACTCGACGGCTTTCCGGTTATAGAGCTGAATCCGGCCTTGGTGGTCACAGGTATACACGGCCGCCGGGAGGCTCTCGACCAGCTGCCGGTAATACGACCTGCTTTCCTCCACCTTCCGGCGAAGACGGATATGAGCGCCTACCCTCGCCAGCAACTCCTTGGCGGAAAACGGTTTGACGAGGTAATCGTCGGCCCCGGTTTCATACCCTTCGATGCGGGCCTCCTCCCCGGCCCGGGCCGATACCAGAATGACCGGAATCCGTTCGGTGTCGGGATGATTCTTCAGAATCCTGACCAGCTCGACGCCGTCCATTACCGGCATCATGATGTCGCTGACGATCAGGTCGGGGCGCTGCCGGCGAACCCGTTCCAGGGCCGCCTGTCCGTTCGGGGCGGTTTCTACCTCATAGGGTTTACCCAGCAGCCGGCCGATATACTCCCGCATGTCGGCATTGTCGTCTACCACCAGCACCCGGTTTTTCCGGCCGGCCCCGGCGGTTTCCGCGGCAGCCGGGGGGGCGGCTGCTTTCGGTTCGGCCGGAGGGTCGGCGGCCTCGCCGATTCCGTCCGAAGCGAGGCTCAGGGCTTCGGTCAGGTAAAACTCCTTCAGCATCGAACTCAGGGCCGGATCGTCGGATTCGGTTACCTGCCCCTCCGGGAGGTGGGCTTTGCCGAACGGAATCCGGACGGTAAATACACTGCCCCGGCCCTCTTCACTCCGTACCTCGATGGCGCCCTGATGCAGTTTCAGGAGTTCCATCACGAGCGAAAGCCCGATGCCGCTGCCCTCGTGGGTGCGGCCCGCCGAATTCTGGATGCGGTGAAACCGCTCGAACATCCGGGGCAGTTCGTGGGCCGGAATACCGACCCCGGTATCCTCCACCTCCAGAACCGCCTGCCGGTCTTCTTCCCGGAGATGTACCCCGATGCGGCCCTGAAGCGTGTATTTGAAGGCGTTGGAAAGAAGGTTCAGAACAATTTTTTCCCACATTTCAGGGTCCACAAAGACCGACCGGGACAGGCGCTCACACCGGACCTCGAACTGGAGGCCGGCGGTTTCGATGACCGACCGGAAGCTGCCGGCCAGGTCCACGGTGGCGGCCGACAGGTCGACCGGGCTGAAGCGGGCCAGCGTCCTTCCGGCCTCGATCCGGCTAAAATCCAGCAGGTTGTTCACCAGCCTGAGCAGGCGCATGGCGTTCCGGTGGGTGGCTTCGAGGTTCCGGCGCTGATCGTCGGACAGGTCGATGGTTTCCTCCCGGATCAGGTTTTCCAGGGGGCCGAGCATCAGGGTGAGCGGGGTCCGGAACTCGTGGCTGATGTTACTGAAAAAGGTGGTTTTAGCCCGGTCGATCTCGGCCAGTGCCTCGGCCCGTTCGCGTTCCTGCTCGTAAGCCAGCACGCTGGCAAGACCGGACGAAATCTGGTCGGCCACCAGTTGGAAAAAGCTCAGGTATTTTTCGTCCGGCAGGCGGAAGGGGTTCATGCCGACCTTCAGGACCGCCAGGGGCAGTTTCTGACCGCTGATCTGGATTGGAATCAGCAACGCCCGGTCCGGAGACTGAGGCCAGAAACCGGATGGCAGCCGGCCGAACCGGTGGATCAGTCCGTCGATCTGAACCATTTTTCCCGACTGAACCACTTCGGAAAACAATCGGGGTACCTCGTCGGTGCCGGTCAGATCGATGTGGGGACTGGCCACTTTCTCCGGAATTTCGACAGCGGTCGTACCTACCAGACGTGCCTGCCGGCCTTCGTTTTCGATCTGGTACAGGAAGGCGAACGGGAAATCCTGCGGGTTGGCTTTCAGAACCTGAATGATTTTCTGAAACACCTCGTCCAGGGCTTTGGCCTCCATCGCCTGTTTGCCGAGGTCCTTCAGGGTCCGGAGTTGCCGCTCCCCAATGATCCGCCCGGTATCGTCGGTGTTGGCGCAGAGGATACCGACCGCCCGGCCATCGTCGTCCGGGACGGGGCTGTAGGAAAACGTATAATAGGTTTCTTCGGGATAGCCGTTGCGCTCCATGATGAGCAGGAGGGCTTCGTCATACGTGCCCTCGTTGGTGCGCAGGGCGGCTTCGGCCCGCGGGCCCACCTGGTCCCAGATTTCGCGCCAGACCGCCGATGCCGGCTGACCGAGCGCTTCGGGGTGCTTACCGCCGACGATGGCCTTGTACGGATCGTTGTAGAGATTGACCAGATCAGTTCCCCACCAGACGAACATCGGCTGGCGGGAGGTCAGAATGATGCGAACGCAGGTTTTCAGGCTCCGGGGCCAGTCGGCGGCCGGCCCGAGTGAAGTTGCCGACCAGTCGATGGAGCGCATGAGTTCCCCGGTTTCGCCCCCGCCCGATAAAAACTCCGGTATGTCCCGGTTCGTTACGATCATAAATACAATTCCGGTTACGTTGAGGAAGAGAAAAGCCGATCGGTGGGTAAAAACCCTGAAAAGTAAACTTAGTTCATTTTTTGCCCTACCGAAAAAATAACCCATTTGGAGAGGAAGGTTATTTATTTTATGGGCGAAACCGCCGGCCCGACCGGTCCGATGATCCATGCGCCGAACCTCACAACCCGAATTTTCGTACAAGGATACCCCCGTTGCCGCCGTCGCCGTCCCGCTCATGGCCCTGGCGGTTGTCCACATCGGCAACGAAAACGCCTTCTCCCGGCTCCTTGTCAATCCGAGTTATTATTCCGATCTGCTGCTGGCGCTCGTGCTGGGCGCCGTCAGCTGGGGGCTGATCCGGCGGGTGGTCCATCGGCTCGACCGGCGGCTTCCCTGGAAGAACGGCGTGTTCTTCCGGCTGGCGGTGCAGTTCCTGATTACGGCCGTCCTCTGCTGCGCGCTGGTGGGAGTCATTGAAATGATCTACCTCGAATTTTTTCTAGATATCCGGGTTTCGGCCAGTTCGATGCTTCAACTTGAACTTCCGCTGACGCTGGTTTTCGTGCTGATCATCAACCTGATCTTCGCCGTCCTCTTTTTCACCCGACTGCGGACTCCCGAGCCGGACGGACCGAAACCCGGCCTTCCGGAGCCGGATTCCGACCTTTCGGTATTCGAACCGGCCGGCGCTCCCCGGCGGATTCTGGTCCAGTTCGGAAAATCGGTCGTTCCGGTGCCGCTTCAGGAGGTGGCTTTTTTTACCTCCGTCAGTGAGACGGTTTTCGTCCGCACCTTCGACAACCGGGAGTACACCTATCCGCACTCCCTCGACCGCATCAGCCGGGAGTTGCCCGCCGACGATTTTTTCCGGGCCAACCGGACGGTCATCGTCCATGCCCGGGCCATCCGGAAATTCACCGTCGACGACACCCGGCGGGTGGTCCTGGAAACGAATCCCGCCGTCCGGGAGCCGGTGGTGGTCAGCAAAAACCGGGCGTCGGCGTTTAAAGTCTGGCTGAAAACCGCCGACAGGTAGCGACCGGTGTCGGCTTCACCCCGGTTTCTTTCGCCCTCGCCCGGCGGTGCGTCCTTCCGGCCCCGTCCGCATTTTTGAAAAACCCGCCCGAGCCCCAGTTTTGCCGAACCAACGACAACAGGTACGCATGAACCGGCTCCTTCTTTTCCTTCGGATTCTAATTCCGGCAACGGCTTTATCTTCCCTCCCGACCTGCGCCCAGAAGCCCGGACCGGCGCTGAGTTTGGCGGTCTTTAACCAGGGAGTGGCGGTGCCTTACACCCGGCTTTTTACCAAACCGCTGCACCCCGGCGTCCAGATCGACCTCGAATGGACGTACGGGCGGGGTCGGCATTCACGGGTGCTGCAATCGGCCGGGATCGGCTATTATTTTCACCGCCATCTGGCCCACGGCCTCTACGCCGGCACCGCCCTCGGCTATGAATACCGCACCGGCTCCGGCCTGAGCGCGTCGGCCCGGCTGGGGCTGGGCTACCTTCGCACCCTGTCGGCCGAAACCACCTACACCCTCGTCGACGGAACGTACCGACCGGGGCGAAATGCGGGAACGGGTCACCTGATGCCGTCGGTATCGGTGGATGCGGGCTGGTACCTACGCCCGAAAGACCCGGCTTCGGCCCGCCTTTTTCTGCGGTATCAGTCCTGGATCGAGTATCCGTTTGCGCCCGGTTTCATCCCCTTTCTGAGTCACGTCAACCTGATGGCCGGGCTGACTTTTCATCCTTTCTAAAGTACTGAATACCATGAAGCGATTATCTTATCTGCTGATAGCAGGTTTGTCGGCCCTGGCGGCCTGTGAACCAACCCGGACCGTCGATCCGGTGGTGTATGAATGCCTTCCGGACGGGACACCGCCCCCGGCCATGACCCCGGAAACCGACCGGTACCGGAAGCTGCTGGACGACCTGACCCGGCAGGGCGTTCCGGGCATGATAATGGCCGTCAAAAAACCGGGGCAGAACCTGTGGACGGGGGCATCCGGCTTCGCCGACCTGAAGCGGAAGGTCCGGATGCAGCCCTGTCAGATCAGCCGGGCGGGCAGCACAGTCAAGATGATTACGGCCACGGCTCTTCTGATGCTTCAGGAAGAAGGCAAACTATCGCTCGACGACCGCGCCGGCCGCTACCTGCCGGCCTCGGTGACCCACGGGATTGCCCAGGCCGAAGGAGCCACCATCCGGCAACTGCTCAACCATACGGCCGGGATCTACAATTACATTCAGGACCTCCGGTTTCAGACGGCCTCCCTCAACGATCTGACGAAGGTCTGGCAGCCCGGCGAACTGCTGGATTACGCCCGGAACCGGAAGCCTTATTTTCCCGCCGGCGAGGGCGTCCGGTATTCCAACACGAGTTATATTTTGCTCGGCATGATCATCGAAAAAGTGTCCGGGATGCCGTTTTCGCGTTTTTTTACCGACCGCATCTTCCGGCCCCTGGGGCTGAAAAATACCGCCTTCAACCCCAATGACCCGGTGCCGTCCGGTATCGCCCGGGGATATATCGACCTGCACAACAACGGGCGGCTGACCGAAAGTACCTTCTACAGCGGCTGGGACTATTACACCGCCGACGGAGGGCTGATTTCCAACCCGGCCGATCTGGTCCGGTTCCTGGAAGGTCTGTTCGGCGGAAAGCTGGTGAGCCGCCGGTCGCTGGAGGAGATGCAGCGGTGGGTGGTACGGGAGGCAGCCGGGGACTTCTTCCCGCTGGAATTCGGCCTGGGGATGTTCCGGCTGAAACTGCCGCAGGGGGTAGCCATCTACCACAGCGGGGACGCCATCGGTTACTTTGCCAGCATGATGTATTTTCCGGAAAAAGGTATTTTCATCGTCTGGCAGACCAACGGCAATTACGGCCGGCTCGACGCGCTGATTTCCGGCCGGGAAGCGTACCTGAAAATAGCCGAAACGGTCCTGACCGAAGGGCGATAGGAATGATCTGCCGAAAATGATAATTTCAGACCCGATTCCCTCCGGGGGCCTAACCTGTCAGATCCATTTTCCCGTCCATGAAACCGTATTTCCCGATCCGTCGCCGGTCATACCTCCCTTCCGGTATGGCCTTGGCCTGGCTTTTACTGGCCCTGGCCGGAACCGCCCGGTCCCAGACCGTCCCCCATGCCCCGCTTCAACTGGCCGGGTACCATTACCGCGAAATCATCGAAAACGCCGATTCCTCGGCCCGGAATCTGCCGGTGGTCATCGCCCTCCACTGGATGGGCGCCAGTCCGACCAGTTTTGCCCGGTACGTCACCGGCTTCTCCCGGCCGGTGCGGCTCCTGCTGGTGGAAGCCCCCTATCCTTATAAGCAAGGCTATACCTTTTATAGTCTTTCCCCGAAAAACTATTACGACCTGCCTGCCGACGAAAAAATGGTTATCCTGCTGAAGGAGGGCGAACGGCTGAGCCGGTTCATCGAAGCCGCCACGAAAAAAAATGCGCCGGCCACGAAACCGGTGATCCTCGGAGCCTCCCAGGGTGGGGATTTAAGTTACGTCGTCGCCACCCGTTACGGCCACCTGATCAGCCGGGCCTGCCCCCTGCTGGCCACCATGGACAACCGGATTGTGACCCAGGCCGGGAAAGCCGGGCCGACCTCTCCTCCCATCGACGCCTTCCACGGCACGGCCGATCCCATCGTTCCCATCGAAACGGCCCGCCGGCACGTCCAGACCCTGAAAGAGCGGGGTTTCCAGGCCCGGCTGCACACCTACGAAGGCGTTAAACATGACATTCCCGACGCCATGAAGGCGGACTTCATTCAGTTGATAACCGGCCATCTGGCGAATCCTTAACCCCATTCAATCAGGCTCATTCCGGTGGAAGTCCTCGTCATCAGCAGCCTCAGCGTCGTAGGGTTCTGCATGGCCCTCCTGCTCGGGAAGGCCCGCCCTGCCCCGGCCGACCGCGTACTGGCGATCTGGCTGGTGCTGATTGCGGTCAACCTGTCGGCCGTCTGGGTGGTGGAACGGGGCCTGGAAGCCCGGTTTACCCTGCTGCTGTCTCTGAGCGAATGCACCGGCCTGCTGCACGGGCCGGTGCTGTGGCACTACACCCTGGCGCTCACCCGGCCCGGAACCCGTCTGAAAATCCCGGCAAACGGCCACCTGCTGCCCTTTGCGGTGGCCGGGCTGTGCCTGCCCCCGTTCGCCCACCGGCCCGAGGTGCACCAGGTTACGGCCGCGGCCGGCATTCTGAGCGTCGGCGGCTATGCGCTGGCCGTTCTGAAGGAGCTGAACCGCCATCGGCGGGCCACCGAACAGGTGTTCTCCTACGTGGAGACGGTGCGGCTGAACTGGCTGCGCCATACCATCTTTTACCTGCTCATCATGCTGATGATCGGGTTGGGCAGTCAGCTGGTTTTCGCCTTCACGCCGGTCCGGCTGGCCCATTACGGCAACTGGTATTCCGACCTCTTTCTGATCACGATGGTGTGGCTGATCAGCTTCCACGGCGTTCGGCAGCACACCATTTTTTCGGCGGCCCTCCCGGTATCCGAACCGGCTGTCCCGTCCGAAGCCGAACCCGGAGAGACCCGCTATCAGAACTCCGGCCTGAAGGAAGAAGAAGCCCGCCGACTCATTGCCGAGGTCCGAAAAATCATGACCGACCGACGGCCCTACCTCGACCCTGAACTGACCCTGTTCAAACTGGCGGAGCTGACGGGGCTGCCGGCCCACCATCTCTCCCAGGTGATCAACTCCCAGACCGGCCGGAACTTCTTCGACTTCGTCAACCACTACCGGGTTCTGGCTCTGAAGGAAGCCCTCGCCCGGGGGGCTGCCCGGCAGTTCACTCTAACGGCCCTGGCCTTCGATGCCGGTTTCAATTCCAAGACCTCCTTCAACCGGGCGTTTAAAAAATTTACGGGTAAAACCGCCCGCGAATACCTTCAGGAGCTGGAAACGCCGGCCCCGGATGCCGCAGAAACCACGGTTTTTGAGGGTTCATCCGATAAGGCGGGGCGACCGGAACGCGATTGACGGCTCTTTTTGCGGCCATGTTTCACGCAAACCTGCCGCCATCGTATGCCGTTTGTTTCCCTTCTCCGCCGGCTTTTCTTCCGGCCCGACGTTGTTTATTCCCGGTACGAAAATCAGTTTCAGGCCCGAACACCGGCCGGGCGCCGGTTTTACCTTTTCATGTACCTGCTGCCGGGTCTGGTGGTCTATGCCGCCATCAACATCCCATCGCTATACGAAGCCGGGGTGCGGGCCACGGGCCTGACCGGCCGGTACTACCAGTACGGCTGGATCGCCTTCATCACCTTCGGCTGGCATATGGTTTTACCGTTCCTGATTTTACGGTACCATGACAAACTCAGCGTCCGACAAACCTTCGAGTACCTGGGCATGGACCGGTTCGACTGGCGGGGCTGCTCCTACCTGCAGGTGATCGCCTTTCTGCTGTTCACGATCCTGACGCTTCCCTACATGGCTTACCTTCAGCGGCCGATGTACCAATGGCTCGATGCGGCCCCGCTGCTCCGGATTCCGGACTACAGTATTTTTAAAACCGCCGAATCCCTCTACGGTTTTCCGCCGGTACTCCTGCTACTGCTGTTCATCGGCAATTTTGTGGGAGAAGAGCTTTACTTTCGCGGCTATTTGCAGAAAAAGACTGCTTTTCTGGGAAAACACAACGTCTGGGTGAACGGAGTCCTCTTTGCGGTCTACCATTTATTCCAGATACCGCAGACCTGGCCGCTGGTGATTCCGTCCATGGTTTTTCCGCTGCTGATGGCGGCCCGGAAAAATCTGTACGTGGTGATCCTGTTTCATCTGCTGGTCAACCTCGTCTGGGCACCGCTCATTCATTTTCTACTGCCGTTCATGCCCTGAAACCGCAAGACCGTTTCCCAAAGCCGATTCGAAGATTCTGAAAACGAACGAAGCCACCGTCCATTCCGGCGGTGGCTTCGTTTCGGGTAAATGAAAGCGGGATCAGTGCGCCCGGGAGAGTTCGTCCCAACCGGGCCGGTAGGCAAACCGAACGAGGAAGAAAGACCATACGGCCATGGAGAGAACCATTTCCGGGATATGCGCCATCCGTACCGGAACCGGCATCAGCGGATTGGGCAAAATGAGCGGAACGGAAATCAACACGCTGCAAACCAGCATCATGCTGATCAGAAAGGTCTGCCGGCGGCCGGCATACAGCAGCGCCATCCCCATCGCTCCCAGCAGCCAGCCGATCCCGCGGCCATACTGAAACAGCAGGAAAGACGGTTTGATGCCCTCTATGTGGGTCAGGAACGGCAGCAGCCCGGTACTCCCCGAATAAAACTGCCTTACTTCCGGGGACTGCCAGGCCACGAAATAGCCAAACGAGAAATAAATGAGCACATAGAGCAGCGGGAGGGCGAAAAAGGCGGAGAGGTGGAAAACCGGCGGAGGCAGAACAGGGCGGCCGACGGCCGGTGCCTTGCCTTTTTTCAGCAGAAACACGGCCGCCGGGATGATCAGCACTTTTTCGAGGAAACTGCTCAGGGCAATCAGGCCGACGTTCCGGGGCGTCAGGGCCGGGAAGGCGGTGTGGAACCACAGCGGCTCCAGCTGCAGCATGAAGGTTTCGAAATAAAACAGGACCGCCACCAGCAGGGCCGCCAGCCGCAGGCCGGAAGCCCCGGCGTTCAGAATCAGGAAGGTCAGTACCGCCGTTCGAACGGCAAGATAAACCATCGACAAAACCGGCAGGCGGGCGGCTTCTTCCGGGGGCAGGGTACCGAGCGAGGGCGAAAATGCCGGCAGGACCGCGTTGACCCCGGCAAAAACCAGCACGTGCAGAACGAACAGGGCGAAAAACCGGCCGGCGAGTTGCGGCCGCGATACGAAAAGGCTCATGGGCGTATGATGAAAGTTGGTTAGGTTTTCGGGGGAAGCAACTGCTCGACAAACAGCGTCCGGAACCGCTCCACCACCTCGTCCACCTCCAGACTGGCATTGATGAACAAATAACCCAGCGAGCCGGTCAGGGCGGAAAGCAGGACGATGGCCTGGCTTCGGGGGTCGTGCGGCCGGAAGCGTCCCTCGGCCGTGCCCTTCCGGTACACCTCCGTAACCATCCTGATCAGAGCGTTGGAAGCCTGCGTCTGATACTCCGACAGTTCCTCGACCTCCATCGTTTTGGTCATCGAAAGGGAAAAGAAGTACAGTTCTTTCCGGTGGGTGGCCCAGTATTCAAGGTAGTCTTTAATGAAGGACCTCAGCCCGGCCGGTTCGTCGGTGGCCGTCACGAGGGCCGTGACGATGCCGGCCAGCCCACCGCTGAAATGTTTGTTGGTTTCGAGCAGCAGGTGATCTTTGCTGCGGAAGTGATGGTAAATGCCGCCCTTGGTCAGGCCCGCCCGCTGACTGATCCGCTCCATACTGGCCCCGGCATACCCCCGCTCCAGAAACTCATCGACGGCGGCCTGTAAGATTTCATTTACGCGCTCTTCTCTGGGTCGTTTCGCCATTTTTTCCTACTGTCCAGTCTACATACCGACCGTCGGTAT
The DNA here is from genome assembly GCF_003703975.1 of Larkinella soli. Taxonomy (GTDB): domain Bacteria; phylum Bacteroidota; class Bacteroidia; order Cytophagales; family Spirosomataceae; genus Larkinella; species Larkinella soli. The sequence goes on from NZ_QTJY01000011.1 coordinate 83,231, forward strand.
GTTACAAACATAGTACTTTCAGCCGGACAAAACAAATTTCCCGGAACCCCTCCGCCAATTTTTCGACGGAACCGGCCGAACGCTTATCTTGGGAACGAAATTCCGCCTTCATGAAGCTTCAGGTCCTGACCCCCGAACCTCCTCTTCAGCCTTTTATTGCTGCTTTCTGGTACTTTGAAAGCGACTTTGGGGTGCCGGTGACCGACAACCGGGTGATTGCACCGAACGGCAAGGCCAAAATCATCATCCCCTTCCGCAACGCCCTGTTTACCCACCTGGACGGCCGGGAAACCGAGTACCCGGAACAGTCGGTTTTCTTCATCGGCCTCTGGGACCGGCCGGTCACGCTCAGTTCGCGGTCCCGCTCCACCGGAACCATCGGCCTGGAACTGACGCCGGAAGGAGCCTACCGCTTTACGGACCTTTCGATGTTCGAGCTGACCAACCGGATCATCCCGTTCGACGAACTGTACGGACCGGCGGGCCGTGCGCTGCAGGAGCGCATCGGCAATGCGGTGACGATGGACGAGCGGTTACAGCTGATCCAGTCCTTCCTGATCGCCCGGCTGGATCGGCGGCCCCCCAACAGTCTGGTCGATCATACCGTCGGGCTGATCCGGGAGTCGATGGGGCTGGTGCCGGTTCAGGAACTGGAGCGCCGGACCGGTTATTCGCGCCGGTACCTCGACCTGCTCTTCCGCGACCACCTCGGCCTTTCGCCCAAGACGCTGGCGACCATCGTGCGGTTTCAGCGGATGTACCGCATCTGGGCCACCGACGACCGCATGACCTTTTCCGAAGAATCCCTCTACGACCTCTATTACGACCAGGCACATTTCATCCGCGAATTCCGGCGCTATACCGGCTATTCACCCCGGCAGTATACCCGGATCAGGAACGAATTCGGAAAAATCTTCTACCGTCGGTAGCACTTCCCATTTTTACAATTTTTTCCGGACGCGCCGGATCAACTTTGTGGGGTCGGTTTCCCCACGAACCGGGAGGAACCATTCATAATACCACTTAAAATCAAGTTTTATGAATCCTAAACTTTCCCTTCGGCTGGCGTCCGGGTGCGCCCTTTTCTTTCTGGCCGGTCACAGCATCGGTCACCTGACCCGCAGGCAGATCGACGATCCGGCGGGGCAGTCGGTGCTGCGGCACATGGAATCCTTCCGGTTTCCGATCGGCGGGCAGCTTCGCACCTACGACGAATTTTATACCGGCATGAGCCTCAACCTGATCATCAGTCTGGCGATGCTCGCGGTTCTGCTCTGGCTGCTTTCCTCCCTGACCGTCTCCCAGGCCGCCGTCGTCCGGAAGCTGCTCTGGCCGGTGATGGGCTGCCTGTTCCTGTTTTCCGTCACGAGTTTCCTGTTTTTCTTCCCCCTGCCCGGGATTTCCTGCGCTCTGGCGGTCGGCTTCATCGGCTGGGCAATCCGCGGGCTGGACGACCGCGGCCGCCAACAGTCTGAACGGTTTTTCACACAACCCGGAAGATAAATGGAGCGGGGTTGCCGGGTCCGGGCCACCTTTGTTCGGCTGCGTCACTGCGGCCGGGGCGGTTTTCGGGACACCGACACCAGTCGAAGCGCTCCTGTGCCGTTCAGCACCAGATTGGTCGGAGACGAGCCCCTTTCCGGTTACATTTAGTGAGCCGGTTCTGCGCCGGCGGCTTCGTCTCCGACCCGAAATTTTATGAAGACCCTGATCAACCCCTCGGCCCTTCCCCTCAGCGAGCGCGTCATCCGCCGGTATACGTTCGGCTTTTTCGTAGGGTTCCTGATTGTTTCGCTGGTCGAGATTTTCGCTTCCTACGCCTTACGGAAGGATTTTCGGTATCCGGCCCTCGAAATCGCCTACTTCGCCGTTCAGTGGTCGATCTGGACCCTCCTCAGCCCCATCATCGTCCACCTCGCCTTCCGGTATCCGTTGAACGGCCGGCCGCTGGTCCGCTGGGTCGGGACGCATCTGGTGCTGGGCACGCTGTTCATTACGCTGGAGTTTCTGGTCGAGATTCCCACCGCTCGGCTGTTGAAAACCTGGATCTGTCACAGTCCGGTTGACACCGTGGCGCAGTATCTGGCCCAGTATGTGACGCGGTTCAACTATTTCCTCCTGATCTATCTGTTCGTGGTGGTCTGCATCAACGTGTATCTGTACGTGGTCCGGTATCACCAGGCGACCATCAACCGGCAGGAGGTCGAACTGAAGGCGGAGCAGCTGCGGACCCAGCTGGCCGATGCCCGGCTCCAGGCGCTGAAAATGCAGCTCGACCCGCACTTCCTGTTCAACACGCACAACGCCGTGACGGCCCTGATGCTGACGGGCGACAATGAGCGGGCCATCCGCATGATCAACGGCCTGAGCAGCCTGTTGCGGGCCATGCTGCAACGCCGGGAAGATCAATTGGTTACGCTGGAAGAAGAACTTCATTTTTCGGGAATGTACCTCGATCTTCAGCAAATCCGCTTCCGCGACCGGCTTCGCATCCGCATCGACCGGGAACCGGAAGCCGGGCGCTGTTTAGTGCCTCATTTTATTCTACAGCCGCTGATCGAGAACGCCGTCATTCACGGGGTGGAAGCTTCACTGGGCGAGAAGTTCATTCGGGTGACGGCGCAGGCGTCGGGCGACCGGCTCGAACTGACGGTCACCAACAGCTACAACCCGCACGCCGGCCACCGGCACGGGACCGGCATCGGCCTGACCAACACCCGCCGGAGGCTGGAATATCTGTACGGTTCCCGAGCCGATCTGAGTTTCAGCCCCGGCCCGACCTCCGTGACGGTCCGGGTGACGTTTCCCCTCCGGTTTGCCGACCAGCCTCTGACCGTCGAAGCCTGAGCCATGACCACCTTCCGAACCCTGCTGATCGACGACGAGGAACTGTCTCGGGAAGTACTGAAATCGTTCCTGTACGAGCGGCCGGAGATCACCGTCGTCTGTGAATGTGCGGACGGCTATTCGGCCGTCGAGCAGATTACCACCCTCCGGCCGGATTTTATCTTCCTGGATGTGCAGATGCCCGAAATGGACGGTTTCGAGGTGGTGCGGCAGGTGCAGCCGGTCTATCTGCCGTACATTATTTTCGCGACGGCCTACGACCAGTATGCCCTGAAAGCCTTCGAGCTGAAAGCCCTGGATTACCTGCTCAAACCGTTCGACCGGCGCCGGTTCGGGCAGGCCGTGGCGCGGGCCGTCGAACAGCTGACCCTCCGGCGGGCCTCCGACTTCCACACCCGCATCGAGTCTCTGCTCACCCACGAGGAAACGGAACGCCCCACCCGGAAGCCGGAGTACCTGCCCCGGCTGATGATCCGGGATCACCGGCGGATTTTCTTCGTTCCGGTGGAGGAAGTCGACTATCTGGAAGCGGACGGCAATTACCTCTGGGTTCATACCGAGGGCCGGCGCCACCTGATGAACGAATCCATCAGCCGGCTGGAGCAGAGCCTGTCACCGGAGCGGTTTATCCGGATCAACCGCTCCTACATCATCAACCAGTACGCCATCCAGGAAATGGAGCCCTATTTCAACGGGGAATATAATGTAAAGCTGAAGACCGGGGCCGTCCTGCGCTGGAGCCGCTCCTACCGCGACCGGTTGACGCAGCTCGCCGGGTGGACACCGTGAATTCCTATTTGGCAAACTCCTGCCGGTAGGTGATTTTGCTGACGATCTTCCACTCGCCGTCGATCTTCAGCAGGTTGAAAAAGTCGATGAACCGGAAGGTGGGGTAATCGATCTCGACCCGAGCCTGCCCGGCCGTTCCGGCGTATTCATACCGCACGATGCGGGTGGTCCGGTCGGCTTTTTTGCCCGCGCCCTTCTTTGCGTTGTTCAGATACTCGGCGATCGGCACGTCGCGGAACCGGCCGTTGGTGAAGTCCACCAGTTTCATGGAGGCCGAAGGGTGAAAGGCCCTGTTCAGCCGGGTCGTATCGCCGAAGGTGCCGCCGTCGAGGTAGTTCATCAGCGTTTCCCTGATCCGGTCGTCTTCCGCCGGGGTGGTCTGGGCAAGAACCCCGGTCGGCAGGAAGGGCAACAGAAGAAGGGCGGAGAACAGGAGGCCGTGTTTCAGTGCGTTCATCGGTTTTGCGTTTTTCACCAAACCTAACAACCCGTCGCGCTTCCCGGCCGGTTTTTCATCCGGCCTGTTTTCCTGACAGGGTAAGCTGAACGAATCCGCCCTCCGGCTGAAAACCGCCATCTCAATTCAGCACGCGGACCTTCAGCAGACTCCCGGCGTGGACGCGGTGGGTGGCTTTTCGAAAATCCTTTTCGTCGGCTTCGTGAATGTTGGGTACGAACGTCTGCGGGTTGCGGTCGTAGAGCGGGAACATCGTGCTCTGCACCTGCACCATGATCCGGTGGCCTTTCCGGAACGTATGCAGCACGTCGATCAGCTCGTAGTTGACGGCGGTCACCTCGCCGGGCCGGAACGGTTTCGGGTGGAGCTTATCGTCCCGGAATTTCCCCCGGAACGCGTCGTGCCGCACCAGCTGCTGGAAGTCGCTCATCTTCTCATTTTTGGCGGTGGTGGGGTTGTCTTTGGCCTCGCCCGGGTACACGTCGATCAGCTTCACGATCCAGTCGGCGTCGGTGCCGGTGGTGGAGACTTTCAGGTTCGCCAGCAGGTTTCCGGCCAGGGTAACGTCCTCCGTCAGCACCTCCGACTGATACACCAGCACATCCGGCCGCCGGGCGGCAAACCGCTGGTCCTCCACCATGTAATCCGGGTTCATCTCCAGGCCGATCGTCTCGGAAAACGGAACCGGTTTGGCCGGGTCGGAGACGAATTCGTCAAAGCCGCCGGATCCGGTCGGAGCCTGAAAGGAAAGCTTCCCACCCGGCAGCAGGTACAGCGCCTTCTCGACGGCGGCTTTGGGCGGCCAGGCGTCGAACGACCGCCACCGGTTGGAACCGGTTTCGAACAGGTGAGCTTCCGGGAAGTCGGCGGTGCCCTCCCCTTTCAGGAAATGGGCGAAGAATTTCCGTTCGATGTTCTCCTGAAAATAGGGGCCGGTTTTCGATCCGAAACTGACGCTGCCCAGCGACTCGCCGGAGTCGTTCCAGCCCCCGTGCGTCCACGGCCCGGCCACCAGCACATTGAAAATGCCGGGGTTCTGTTTTTCGATGGCCGCGTAGGTCTTGAAAATCCCGTGCAGGTCCTCCGCATCGTACCAGCCGCCCACGATCATCACCGCGTGCCGGATGCCTTTCAGGTGCGGCAGAATATTCCGCGACTGCCAGAAGGAATCATAATTCGGGTGCGCCAGATTGGCCGTCCAGTAGGGGTCTTTGCCGCCGTAATAGTCGGGTTTCTGGGAGTTTTTCATCGGGCCGAGGTTCAGAAAAAACTGATAGCCGTCTTCGGTCCCGTAATGGAATTCGGTTCTGGAAGGCTCTTGGGTCGGCTTGCCGTCGGTGCGGTTCGTGAAGTACGGGTAAAAATTAAAATTGTGGGGGATCAGGAACACCCCGTTGTGGTAGCTGTCGTCCCGCCAGAGGTCGGCCATCGGGGCCTGCGGGGAGGATGCCACCAGGGCCGGGTGGCCGCTGAGCGTCCCGGCCGACACATAGAAGCCGGGGTAGCTGATGCCCCACTGCCCGACCTTGCCGTTGTGGTTCGGGATGTTTTTGAGCAGCCAGTCGATGGTGTCATACGTGTCCGTGCTTTCGTCGACGTCCCTTTTCGCTTTCTTTACGTCGATATGGGGCGTCATTTCCTGAAAGATTCCCTCGCTCATCCACCGGCCCCGGACGTCCTGATAGACGAAGATGTATTTGTCCCGGGCGATCACCTCCGACGGTCCGACGCGCCGGGGGAAGTTTTCGGTTCCGTAGGGCCGGCACGAATACGGCGTCCGCTGCATCAGAATCGGGTATTTGCGATCCGGTCCGGCATCTTTCGGCACATAAACAGCCGTAAAGAGTTTAATTCCGTCACGCACCGGAACCTGGTACTCGTACTTGGTATAGTTTTCCGGATAAAACGGGTTGACCGGGGGATTCTGGCCGAAGGCGGTCAGGGAGAGCAGGAGCAGGCAGACAATTCGCAGTTTCATCCATTCATGAAGTTGAATGGTAAAAGTAAGCCGAAATTTTGTCACCGGCCCGTGACCCGTCCGGAAAGATATTCCCGAAGCGTGGTCTGCCCCCGCACCGGCTCCGACGGTTTCTCGTAAGCCTCCTCCCGGGTCACTTTAGTCATGGCGGCCATCGATTCGGCGCTTTTTTCCGAGAAGCCCGCGCCCCGGAGCCAGTCCATCCACCCACGTTCCGGAATTTCCACGGCCTCCACCGGCCGTTGCAGCAGGCCGGTCAAAACGACGGCCACGTCCGCAGCCGAATAGGTTTCCGGCCCTTCAGCAAATACCGGCCGGACGCCCCCGTCGGGTTCGCTCAGCAACTGCGCCCCGGCCCGGCCGAGGTCGCCGGGGGCCACCATCGGCAGCCGGAAGTCCGGCGGGTACAGCGTGTAGACCTTTCCCTCCTGCCGCGCGGTTTCCAGCGAAAAATTCCAGTTGCTCATGAAGTAGGCGGCCCGCAGGATGCGGGTCGGAATGCCCGTCGCCCGGCAGCCCTGCTCCAGTTCGTAGAGGACGCCCAGATCGCCCAGCCGGTCGCCGGGCTGGGCGCCGTAGGTCGACTGAACCACCACGTTTTGCAGGCCGGACTCTTCGAGGGCCTTCAGAATCAGCTGCACGGTCCGGCGTTCCTCCCGGGCCGAATCCGAGGCCGGGTTGGCCGCCGGATTGATCAGATAAGCCCGGTCGCCCTGCCGGAAAACGGCTCGAAGCCGTTCGGTATCTTCTATAGCGACCACGGCCACGCGGGCCCCTTTCCGCTCCCAATCCCCGGCTTTGGCGGGGTCGCGGGTGAGAATCGTGACGGGCCTGCCCCCGTCGAGCAGCGTTTGCGCTACGACCGATCCTACCTGACCGGTTCCTCCAAGAATGATGTTCATGGCGCAAAATTACCCCGTGCGGGTGACAGCGGTATGTCAGGGGTTTCGAATAAAATCGTTCCGGGCCGGTTTTACTCGCTGCGTAAAATCCGGGTGGGGTTGGCCAGGGCGGCTCGCAGGCTCAGGTAGCTGATGGTGAGCAGGGCGATACCGGCCAGGGCGGCCATCGGAAGCAGCCAGTGGGCCGGAGTCAGACCGATGCGAAAGGCGTAGCTCTGCAACCACTGGTCGACCAGATACCAGGACAGCGGGACGGCCAGCAAACCCGCCAGCAGCACCAGCCGGAGGGTGTCCCAGGCCAGCAGCCGCAGAATGGAGGGCACCGAAGCGCCCAGCGCCTTCCGGACGCCGATCTCCCGCGCCCGCCGGGCCGTGCTGTAGGACGTCAGCCCGAACAGGCCCATGCAGGCAATGAAAATCGCCAGCGAGGAGAACAGCAGGAACGTCCGCCCGAACTGGCGGTCCTGTCGGTATTGCCGGTCGAAAAAATCGTCCAGGAAAAAGTAATCCATCGACGATTCGGGGAAGAAGCGGTTCCAGACGGCCTGCACTTTCCGCACCACTCCTTCCATGTCCGGGCTGCTGATTTTGAGGGAATAGTAGTCGATGGGGATCCAGCGGTAGTCCGGGTCCATGAACAGGATGGTCGGCGAAAAGCGCTTCTGGAGCGACTGCTGGTGATAATCCCGGACCACACCGATGACCTCGTTGGGCCGATCGTGGGTCACTTCCAGCAGCACCTTCTGCCCGATGGCCTGCTCGCTGGAAGCAAAGCCGAACTGTTTCACCGCCGACTCGTTCAGCACGAGGCCGTACTGGTCCGCCGGACGGCCCCGGTCGAACCCCCGCCCGGCCACCAGCTTCAGGTCGTAGGTGCGGATGAAGTCGTAGTCGACCGACAGCATTTCGTACAGCCGGTCGTCTTCGGGCCGGTCGTGGAGTTTGCGGTTTGCCAGGTTCTGGCCCACTTCTTTGCCCGGTATGGCCCCCGAGCCGGTCACCTCCGTCACTTCCGGGAAGGTTTTCAGCTCGTTGCGGAAGCTCTCGGTTTTCTGCTCGTAATTTTCGGTTTTGACCGGCACCTTCACCACCAGAATCTGGTCGATCACCACGCCGGGGTCCTGCGAGGTCATGTAGGACAACTGCCGGTAAGCCACGAACGTGCCCACGATCAGCACCATCGAGGCCGTGAACTGCACCACCACCAGCCCTTTCCGCAGCACCACCCCGCCCGGCGAGAACAGGTATTTTCCTTTCAGGGCCAGGGCCGGCCGGACCCGCGACAGGATGAAAGCCGGGTACAGCCCGCAGACGATGACCCCGATCCCGAAAATCAGGATAAACTCCCCGACGGCACGTGGCTCCGTCCAGCCGGCGAAAGCCGCCTGAAGGCCGAGGAAGTCGGGCAGGAACGTCAGAGCCAGCCCGACCAGCCCGAGGGCCGGAACCAGCGCCAGCAAGTTGAACAGGACGGATTCGAACAGCAGCTGGCCGATCAGCACCCGCTGGTGCGACCCGACGGCCTTGCGGATGCCGATCTCCCGCGCGCGGTCCATCGCCCGGGCCGTGGAGAGGTTGATCGCGTTGACCCAGCTGATGATCAGGATGACGAAAGCCATTGCCGACAGGAACTGAACCGCCCGCCGGTTGCCCTTCACCTCGATCTCGTTCTGCCGCGCCGGGTTCAGGTGAATGTCATGCAGCGGCACCAGATCGACCGCCCAGACGTGATCCCGCATCGTTTCGGCGGTTTTGTATTTCTCGGCCATCGCCGGAAACTTAGCCTCCACCTGCTCGGCCGTCGCCTGCGGGCGGAGCCGGACGAAGGTGTAGCTTTCGTGCTGGTACCAGAAATCCCAGGTCCGCCGGGGCGAGGTCGTCCAGGACATCAGCATATCGAACTGCATGGTGGAGTTGGCCGGCAGGGCCGCAAACACCCCGGTGACGCGGCAATGGTACGAATCCGAGCGGGTGGCGACGTCCAGATACTTGTTGAGCGGGTCCGTGTGGCCGAAATACCGCCGGGCCGCGGCCTCCGAAATCACTACGGTATTGGGTTCTTTCAGGAACGTTCGTTTATCGCCTTTCAGGATCGGGTAGCCGAAGAAGGTGAAGAAATTGGAATCGGCGAAACAGACGTGCGTTTCCCGGAAGCGCGTCTGTTCATACCGGACGACCCGCGTCGCGTTGCGCCAGGCGATACGGGTATAGTCCTCCACTTCCGGAAAGGCCGCCTTCATGGCCGGCGCATAGCCGTTGGTGCTGGTAGGCCAGTGGTCGGTTTCCTGACCGTTCCTGAAAAAAAGGCTCTCTACCCGGAAAATCCGCTCCCCGTCCGGGTGAATCCGGTCGTAACTTTCCTCAAACCGCACGTAGGCCGTAATCAGGAGAAATGCCGACAGCCCAAGGGCCAGGCCGGAAATGATAATGCCGGAAAATAACCGGTTGCGGGTCAGATTCCGGAGAAAGACGAGAAAATAATGTCGAAGCATCGGGGTCAGGATCTGGCAGGAAGGAGATTGCTAAAAGTAAAAGTTTTCCGGTAAACCAGGGGCCGAAATGCCGGCCGGTTTTGGTTAATTTTACCAAAAAGCGAAACGACCATGACCATCTCCGCTACCGTGAACAACCGCCGGAACGTTCACGACGTCACCGTCCGGACCAACGACGATCCTAAAACCGTGTCGATTCCGCCGAAAGCGGGCGGTTTTGGCTCCTCCCTCAACGGCGGTGAGCTGCTGATGCTGGCGCTGGCTACCTGTTACTGCAATGACCTCTACCGGGAAGCCCCAAAGCTGGGCATTACCCTGACGGAGGTGGAAGTGGAATGCACCGGCCGGTTCGGCGGGGTGGGCGAACCCGGCAGCGGGTTTCAGTACCGGGCGCGGGTAGTGGCCGACGCTCCACCGGAAAAGATCGCCGAACTGCTCCGCCATACCGACCGGGTCGCCGAAATCCAGAACACCCTTCGTCAGGGCCTTCCGATCACGCTCGTCATCTGATGGTCAATTATTAATGCGCAGCAGGATTTTGCCGATGTGCCGGCTGCTTTCCATGAGCCGATGGGCGTCGGCGGCCTCGTCGAGCGAAAAAATCCCGTGGACCACCGGCTTTAATTTTCCCTTTTCGATCAGGGGCCAGACCCGCTGCTCCACTTCGGCCGCCAGGGCCGCCTTGAAGCCGGCCGAACGCGGTTTCAGCGTACTGCCCGAGATGACGATGCGTTTGTTCATGACCTCCAGCGCGTTGATCTCCGTTTTGGCCCCCTGCATGGCGTTGATAAACGTCAGGCGGCCTTCGGGGTTCAGAATCCGGAGGTTTTTGGGCGTGTAGGGTCCGCCCACCATGTCCAGAATCACGTCGATGCCGACGGGTTTCAGAACTTCCTCAAAGTCTTCCGTGCGGTAATTGATGCAGCGAACCGCTCCGATTTCTTCACAAAAGGCGCATTTTTCGGCGCTGCCGGCCGTCGCGTAGGCGTTTGCGCCCATCGCCCCGGCAAGCTGAATGGCCGTGATGCCGATGCCGCTGCTGCCGCCGTGCACCAGAAAATTCTCCCCGGCCTTCAGCCCCGGCTGCTGAAACACGTTGTACCAGACCGTAAAGACCGCTTCGGGCAGGGAGGCCGCATCCTCCACCGAAAGCCCGGCCGGAACCGGCAGGCAGTGCCGCGCGTCGACGGCCGCGTATTCGGCGTAGCCGCCCCCGGCAAGGAGGGCGCAGACGGCATCACCCCGCTGCCACCTCTGCACCTCCAGCCCGACGGCTTCCACCGTTCCGGCCACCTCCAGGCCCGGAATCTGGCCGGCGGGGTCGGTGCCTCCGTAACGGCCCTGCCGCTGGAGCACGTCGCTGCGGTTCAGGCCGGCGGCCGCCACCCGGATCAGCACCTGACCCGGCTGCGGTTCCGGGGCGGGAACCTCCCGGAGTTGAAGAACATCGGCCTCCCCGGCCCGGGTAATGACAATGGCTTTCATCGTTTGACGGTCAATGCGGTTTATTTGGTTTCGGGAAGAGTTAGCGGAACGCTGTCGAGCTGGGTCTGAAGGCCGAGGCTGCGGATGTCGAGTTCCTCGGTGACCCGCCGGATGGTTTCATCACTGAAAGCCCCTTCCTTATGCCACTGGGCTACCTTGTTTCGCTGGTGGTGGAGAATGTCCAGTTCCGCTTCGAGGTATTGCCGGAACAAGCCGTGCGAACTGTGATCCACCCGCTCCGGCCCCGGTCCGGGAGGCCGCGTCAGCCCCCGCAGGAAGTAAACCTGCTGCTCGAAATTTTCCTTGAGTTCGTCCAGCACCTGCGGTTGCAGCCGGAGCGAAAGTTCCCCTTCGATGAAGGCAATCGAGTCGGTGGACATCGAAAGCCGGAGTTTTTTCTCTTCGTCGGCGGTCTTTTCCGGCGGCTCCTGCACGTTCAGGATGCGGACGAAAAAGGGCAGTGTCAGCCCCTGAAGCACCAGCGTCACGAAAATGACCATGAAGGTAAAAAAGAGAATGACGTTTCGGAGGGGGAACGGTTGGCCGTTCTGAAGGGTAAGCGGCAGCGCCAGGGCGGTGGCCAGCGAAACCACCCCCCGCATCCCGGCCCAGGAAATGATGAACAGTTCCTTCGGGTCCACCTGCCCGGGTTTTCCCTTCATCCGGTTGAACAGGGCCGAAATATAGGCCAGCGGGAAAATCCAGATGATCCGGGCCGCAATGGCGACCGCACTGATCAGCAGACCGTAGCCCACCAGGACCGGCAGCGAAAACCGGGTGAGACCCTTCAGCACGATAGGCAGCTGAGAACCGATCAGGATGAAGACGAAGCCGTTGAGCAGGAAGACGAAGATGTTCCAGAATCCGTTGATCTGAATGCGGGTCCGGAAGGAATACAGTTCGAACGTGCGCCAGGAAATGTACAGGCCGGTCGCCACGACCGCCAGCACCCCCGACATGTGGAAATGTTCGGCCAGCAGGTAGGAAACGAACGGCACCAGCAGCGTCAGCGTCGTTTCGATGGTCGGATTATCGATCAGATAAATGTGAATCCGGCTGAAAATATACCCGATGGCGATGCCGACGGCTACTCCGCCCACCGCCACGACCAGAAACTGGACACCGGCCTGCCAAACGACAAAGCTGCCGCTGGTGACGGCCCCGACGGCATACCGGTAGGCGGTCAGCGCGGAGGCATCGTTGACCAGACTCTCCCCTTCCAGAATGGCGATCAGGCGCTTGGGCAAACCGAGGCCTTTGGTGGCGCTGGTCGCGGCCACGGCATCGGGCGGACTGATGATGGCCCCCAGCACGAAGGCCAGCGGCCAGGTGAAGCCCGGAATGAACTCATGGGCCACCACCGCGACGGCCACCGTGGAAAAGAACACCAGCCAGATGGCCAGGGTGGAGATCGGCCGCCTGAACTCTCTGAAATCATGCCAGGAGATGTTGCCGGCGGCTTCGTAGAGCAGGGCGGGAAGGAAGATCAGAAAAACCACATCAGGCTCCAGGTGAATGTCGGGGATACTCGGAATGAAGCCGATGATCAGGCCGCCGATGACCAGCAGAATCGGGTAGGGAATTCGATATTTCTGGGCTACGGAGGCCAGTCCGGCCAGCAGCGCCATCAGTAACAGAACGATTTCAAGGTTGGTCATTCACGACGATCTTTGGTTTCTTCCGGTTCCAGGCTTAATTTCATAAAAAGTCCCCGAACCGTTTCTATGCATAACCACCGAACCCGCCTAACCCTCCTTGCAATCTTATCCTCCGTGTTCGCGGCCCTGATTCCGGTTTCCCGGCCCGGACCGACGGAACGGCTCCGCGAAGCAGTGATCCGGGAGCTGGAAAACGTGCCGGGGACCTTCGCCGTCGCCTTTCGGGATCTCCGGACCGGTGAGGAACTGCTCCTGCGGGATCGGGAGGTCTTTCACGCGGCCAGCATGATGAAACTGCCCGTCATGATCGAGGTGTATCGGCAGGCCGCCGAAAAACGGCTCTCCCTTTCCGACTCCCTCCTGATCGATAATGCGTTCGAGAGCATCGTCGACGGCAGTCCGTTCCGGCTTGGGCCGGAGTCCGACAGCGACACGGCCATTTACGGCCGGATCGGCGGTAAACGAACCCTCTCTTCGCTGGTGTACGACATGATCATTCTAAGCAGCAACCTGGCGACCAACCTCGTCATCGAGCGCGTGGGCGCCCGGAACGTGACGGCCACCGCCCGTCGGCTGGGGGCGCGGGATCTCCAGGTCCTGCGCGGGGTGGAAGACGGCAAAGCGTTTGCAAAGGGGCTCAACAATACCGTCACCGCCTTCGACCTGATGCAGTTGCTGACCGTCATCGCGGAGGGCCGGGCCGTGGGGCCGGAAGCCTCCCGGGCCATGATCGACATCCTGCTCGACCAGCGGTTCAACACCATCCTTCCGGCCAACCTGCCGAAAGACGTTCGGGTGGCCCACAAAACCGGCTGGATCACGGGCGTTCTCCACGACGGCGGCATCGTTTTCCTGCCCGACGGCCGCCGGTACGTGCTGGTTCTCCTGTCCAAAAACGTGAAGGACGAACCGGCCGCCCGGCAAACGCTGGCGAAGGTTTCCGAACTGGTCTACCGGCACATGGTCCGGTAACCCGCCCGGCTTACCAGGCATAGTGCGGTCTGACCGGATTCCGGGCCGAACGGTGCAGGGCCCGGTAGCGGTCCAGACCCCGTTCCGGGCGCCCGGAACGATTCGGGGCGGCCGCCGGACGACGCATCAGGGGGCGGTCCGGCGGGTGGTTCGGTCCGGCGGCCTCTTCCCGCAGCCGGTCGATCCGGCCGGAAAGCAGTTCAATCTGATTCTGAAGTTCGTTGATGCGGTTTTCTATCGTATTCATGATAAGTTCAAGTTAGTATATCGGCTCCTGCTCTCTAAAATCCAAAAACGCTTATCCCACAAAAAGGCCGAGCAGGAAAGTCGGTTATTTGAATAAATATACAACCTATTGATTTAAAAGGTTTTAATAAAACGCCCTTAATCCGAATTTTCTTCTTTCCTCCCAACGAATTTCTTCCTATAGTACAATACTTCTAAAATAGCTTAAACTAATCCCTTCCAAAATCCCATCGGGGGAAGGAAATGAATCCGCATGTCAGGAAAAACCGGGAATTTCGGCGGCTTTCGCTATCTTTAAGGTCTGTTTCCTCCTCTATGAACCGTAACCTGACCCTGGCCCTCGCCTTGTCGGCCGCGCTGACCGCTGCGGCCCAGAAACCCGCCGGCCCCTGGGACGTCTCCACCCCCAGAGGCCCGTTCAGGGAAGTATCTTTCCGAACGAATGAAGGCACCTGGATGAACCTGGACATCAGCCCCGATGGCCGCGAAATCGTCTTCGATCTGCTCGGCGACCTGTACACCATACCCATTGCGGGCGGAGAAGCGCGGCTGCTGTCGGGCGGCCCGGCCCTGGAAGTGCAGCCGCGCTACAGCCCCGACGGCAAACGCATCTCGTTCACCAGCGACCGGGGCGGGGGCGACAACATCTGGACCATGAACCGCGACGGTTCGGGCCTTCGCCAGATCACCAACGAGGATTTCCGGCTGCTGAACAACGCCGTCTGGACGCCCGACGGGCAGTATCTGGTCGCGCGGAAGCACTTCACCAGCCGCCGGTCGCTGGGCGCGGGGGAACTGTGGCTCTATCACGCGGGCGGCCCCTCGGCGGGTTTGCAGCTGACCAAACGCAAAAACGACCAGCAGGATGCCGGGGAGCCCTGCGTTTCACCCGACGGCCGGTACGTTTACTTCAGCGAGGACGTCAGTCCCGGCCCGATTTTTCAGTACAACAAAGACCCGAACGGGCAGATTTACGCCATCCGGCGCGTCGACCGCCAGACCGGCGAAATAAAGAACATCGTGACCGGCCCCGGCGGAGCCACCCGCCCGCAGATTTCGCCGGACGGAAACCGGCTGGCCTTCGTGCGCCGGGTGCGGACGCAGTCGGTGCTGTATATTCACGACCTGAAAACCGGCGAGGAATATCCGGTATTCGACCAGCTCAACAAGGACCAGCAGGAAGCCTGGGCGATCATGGGCCTGTATCCGAATTACAACTGGACGCCCGACGGCCGCGAGATCGTCATCTGGGCCAAGGGCAAGTTCTTCCGGGTCGGCGTGCAGTCTGCCAAAGCCGTCGAGATCCCGTTCACCGTGGACGCCAAACTGGTGGTGCAGGATGCGGTGCGGTTCCGGCAGCAGGTCTTTTCGCCCACGTTCGAATCCCGAATGATCCGGCAGGCCCGCACCTCGCCCGACGAAAAAACCGTCGTGTTCCACGCGGCCGGATACCTCTACCTGAAAACCCTCCCGAACGGCAAACCTGAGCGGCTGACGAAGGAAACCGGCGTATTCGAATACGAACCGGCCTTCAGCCCCGACGGCAAAACGCTGCTCTACACCACCTGGAACGACTCCCTGACGGGCAGCATCCGGAAGATCCATCTCCCGACCCGCCGGGTGGAGACGCTGACGAAGGAGAAAGGCTTCTACCACGGCCCGGTGTTTTCGCCCGACGGCTCCCAGATCGTGTACCGCAAGGGAACGGGCAACGGGTTCATGGGCTTTGCCTACGGCGTCGAACCCGGCCTGTATGTGATGCCGGCCAACGGGGGCACGCCCCGGTTCATTCGGGAAGACGGCGAGGAGCCGATGTTCAGCGCCAAAGGCGACCGGATTTATTTCATGGAAGACGGCGCGACGAAGTCGTTCAGGAGCGTGACGCTGAACAATACCGACGAGCAGACCCACTTCACCTCCCAATACGCCACCCGCTTCGTGCCCAGTCCCGACAACCGCTGGATCGCGTTTCAGGAGCTTTTTCAG
This sequence comes from Larkinella soli, assembly GCF_003703975.1. GTDB lineage: Bacteria > Bacteroidota > Bacteroidia > Cytophagales > Spirosomataceae > Larkinella > Larkinella soli. The sequence continues at coordinate 99,043 of NZ_QTJY01000011.1, forward strand.
CTGTATATCGCCCCTTTCCCGGCCGCCGGCAAAGCCGCCGACCTCTCGGGTTCCACGAAGGCGTTCCCGGTTTACAAAGTCACCCGCGACGCCGGGGATTATCTCCACTGGTCGGCCGACAGCCGGAACCTGCACTGGATGATCGGGCCGGAATATTTCACCCGGGCGGTGAAGAACAGCTTTTCGTTCGTCGAGGGCGCCCCGGAAAAACTGCCCGCCGTCGATACGACGGGGATCCCGATGGGTCTGAGCCTGACCACCGACGTTCCGAAGGGCGTAGTGGCCTTCCGGGGAGGCACCCTTGTGACGATGAAAGGCGACGAGGTGATCGAAAACGGGACGCTCGTGGTGCAGGACAACCGGATTCTGGCGGTCGGTCCGGCGGATCGGGTCAGTATCCCGGCCGGGGCCAGGATCATCGACGTTACGGGCAAAACGCTCATGCCCGGCCTGATCGACTCCCACGCCCACATCGGTACCGGCGACGGCAAGTCGCCCCAGCAGCAGTGGTCGTATTTCGCCAATCTGGCCTACGGCGTCACGACGGTTCACGACCCCTCGTCCAATACCGAGATGGTGTTCAGCCAGGCCGAGATGGTGCGGTCGGGCCGAATGGTGGGGCCGCGTATCTACTCCACCGGTACCATCCTGTACGGGGCCGACGGCGATTTCAGGACCGTCATCAACAGCCTCGACGACGCCCGCTCCCACCTGCGCCGGATGAAGGCCGTGGGCGCTTTTTCCGTCAAGAGTTACAACCAGCCCCGCCGGAACCAGCGCCAGCAGATCATCCAGGCGGCCCGCGAGCTGGGCATGATGGTGGTGCCGGAGGGCGGCTCGTTCTTCAATCACAATATGACGATGATTATGGACGGCCACACGACCATCGAACACAACCTGCCCGTCTGCCCGGTGTATCGGGATGTGGTGTCGCTCTGGAGTCAGAGTAAAACCGCCTACACGCCGACCCTGATCGTCAGTTTCGGCAGTGTGTCGGGCGAATATTACTGGTATCAGAAAACCAACGTCTGGGAGCAGGAGCGGCTGCTGCGGTTTACGCCCCGCGCCCTGATCGACAGCCGGTCGCGCCGTCGGCAGATGCTGCCGGACGACGATTTCGGCCACATCGGTAATTCGCAGACGGCCAGGCAGCTGGCCGATGCCGGAGTGAGCGTGCAGCTGGGGGCGCATGGGCAGTTACAGGGTCTGGGGGCCCACTGGGAACTCTGGATGCTGGGCCAGGGCGGGATTTCCAACCATCAGGCGCTGAAGCAGGCCACGATTCTACCGGCCAGGAACCTTGGACTGGATCAGGAGATCGGCTCGCTGGAAACCGGAAAGCTGGCCGACCTGCTCGTGCTGGACAAAAACCCGCTTCAGGACCTGCGCAACAGCGAAACCGTCCGCTACGTCATGGTCAACGGCCGCCTGTACGATGCCGAAACCATGACCGAAACCGGAAACTATAACCGGCCGCGGGGAAAATTTTTCTGGGAGAACCACCGTTACAACGACAGCTTCCAGTGGCACGCCGAAACGCAGAGCTTCGGTCATATCCACTGTATTTGCCAGGGACTGCACTGATCGGTTCTTGAATTGCCGGACCATTTTGATAACTTGGCGGCCGGTTCCGTCTCCGGCGACGGACGGCGCCACCCATCCAATCACCTTCTTCGTTTCACTCAATCATGAAAAAATCCCTTTTATTTCTGTTGCTTGGCGTATCCTTCCTCTGGAGCTGCAAAAAAGACGATGATGGCACCCAGCCCGCGGCCCAGACCAAAACCCAGCTGGTAGCCAGAACCTGGGAGGTGCAGTCCGGACAAGCCACCGTCGGAGCCCTGCCGACCCTGAACATCTACACCAAAGGAGCCGCCCAGAACCCAGCCGACCTGAGCAAATTCCGGCTGGCCTTCAACAGCAACGGGCAGGTAACGCAGACCAACATCGACGGCAGCAACCAGACCGGCACCTGGAAACTGGGCGAAAACGACACTAAAATCACCATTTCCGGCAGCCAGATTACGGACACCTGGACCATCGACAACCTGACGGACAAGAATCTTGACATCAGCCGGACCGTCCAGGAAAACTCGACCAACCCGGCCGACCAGAACTGGATTCAGCTCGCGAAAACCTACGGTGTTCCGACCACAGGCGGTATCAAACTGGCCGTGAAGCTGACTCCGGTTCCGTAAAATCCTGAAATCGAACCACCCGAACGCTTCGACGCCATGAAAAAAGCCGTATGGATGCTGTGGACCGGAAGTGTGCTTTTCTTCGGCTGTCGAAGCGGAAGGGACGACGAGGCTCAGCCTAAATCCCGGGCCGAACTGATCACCCGGGTGTGGGAGATCCGGACGAGCGAAATGGCCCTCGGCACGGTCGATGCCACGGTGTATACCAAAGGCGGCACCCAGAATGCGCTGGATATGACGCGGTTCCGGCTCGATTTCAAACCCGACGGCAAAGTCATCCAGACCGGCCTCGACGGAACGGCGAAAACCTATTCCTGGCAACTGCTGGAAAACGATACGAAATGGGTGATTTCGGACGCGACATCGGAAGACCGCTGGGACATCGACTCCCTGACCGAAAACCGCTTCCATTACCACCGCCGGATTTCGGGTTCCTCCAAAGACCCCGGCGACCTCGAATGGCTACGACTCCTTCAGAATTACGGCCTCCCGACGGCCCAGGGCGTCAAACTCACGGTAAAAATGATTCCGGCCCCGTAACCTGCGGGGCCTTTTCTTTTTCACTCCATCCGGAGAATTGATTCTTTCAGTCAGGTAATCCGGCGATTGAATCCGATTCCTTCTGCGCCTTTGCGAACGGCGGTCCATCTTTGTAAAACCGATGTACCGACACTTCGTCCTTTTCGCTTTGCGTTTCATGAATCGAATCCCTTTCGGCCGTTTTCCCCGCCTGGCGGTGGCCATTCTCCTGACGACCCTCCTCACCGCCCATACCGGCCCGGGAGATGACCCCGCCTGCACCGAACAGGCCCGACAGTTTCCCCGGGAATGGCAGTATAAACCCGAATGGCTGACCGACCCGGCCAAAAGCATCCCGAAACAGAGTCTTCAGCCGGTGTTTGAACGGCAGGATAAAATCATCCGGCTGTTCCGGCAGGCTTACCCCTCCCCCAGAGGTCTGGAAGCGCGGGCCTACCGCGGGGCCGGCTATGACCCCGACCAATACTACGCCCTCGAACCCGCCGGCGGCCCGCTTCGGTATTCGACCACGACCTATTTCAAGCATTACTGGTGTTTTCGGGGGAAGATCGAGCTTTCGGGTGAAACCGGCACCTGGCTGGAGTGCTACGTCAATCACCTGAAGCAGTTTATGGAACCCGTCGGGCTGGACCTGACCAACGGGCAGGAAGCCTTTTACATGCCTTACAAGGTCGGTGAACTGAAAGGCTACCCGGTGTACAGCATTCGTCAGAACGAAAAAGGCAACAAACGGGAGTCGATCGTGATTACTGCCGACGGACGGCTGCCGGTGCGGCCCATCAGCCGGGAGGAACTGGTCCGGGCGATGCAGAAGGTGGCGGAAAACCATCAGAAGGAGTTCGAGGAAACGAACCGCCAGCTGGAAGCGGCCCTGAAGGAGTCCAATGCCTACGCCGACAAGATCGCCTTCAAGTCCGAAGCCGAACGGGAGAAATACAAGCGCGACAACCAGCGCAGCATGGAAGACGGGTATAAGAAACGCCTGAAGACCGCTCAGGAATACCGCGACGGCGCCAAACGGCTGGAGGGCTTCCTTCAGGCCATGACGCCCCAGCAGCGGGCCGCCCAGGCCATCCTGACCGACCCGACCGAACTGCTGCTCAACTACCGCGGCAAGGGGACCTTCGAGGAACAGGAAAAAACCGGCCGGCCCCTGGTGACGCACGACTTCAGCTTTGCCGACCGCCGGCTGCCCCGGCACGCCGTTCAGTCGATCCAGCTCTACCTGCGCTATGAGGAAGCGGCCGACATGGTTGCCAAGCGGGAACTGATGCGCCAATTCAGGGAAACGATCGACCTCGACGGCTTCCGGGCGATGCTGGAACGGAAATAGCCTTAGCGCAGGAGCATCAGCGAACCCCGCAGCAGGGGTTTACCGGGAGCGTACCGGATCGTCCAGGCATACCCGCCGACCGTCAGGGCCTGCCCCTTCATCGTGCCGTCGAAAGGATGGGCGTAGCGGTCTTTGGAGTGGTACACCACCTCGCCCCAGCGGTTGAACACCGTCACCTCCACCTCCGGAAAAGCCTCGACGCCCTTCAGTTCCCAGAGGTCATTTTGGCCGTCGCCGTTCGGGCTGAAGGCGGCCGGAACCCAGATGCGTTCATACACCGTCACGACTACCGAAGCTTCCGCCAGGCAGCCCGTTGCGTTGCGGACCTGGAGCGTATAGGTCATATCGTCCTCAATCCCGACGACGTTCGCGTTGGCCTCGGTCGGGTTAGAGATGTACAGGGGCGGACTCCATTCGAAGGTGACCGGATTGCCCGTCAGCACCGGGCTGATGGTGATCGAACTGCCGGAGGAGGTGATGATATTTTCGGAAAAACCGATGGTCGGGATGGGGGCGACTACCGCCGTCCGGCGGGCCACCGCTCCGGGACATTCGGGAGAAAAATTAACCGTGTACGTCAATTCGTGTTCACCGATCCCGGCGGCTTTCGGGTTGAACTGGTTGCCCGTGACGCCCGGCCCGCTAAAGGTACCACCGGCCGGGCTGCCGCTCAGCGTCATGGCCGGCGCGTCGGTGCCGCAGACGCCCGGCAGGGGAACGAGCGAAACCTGGATGCCGGGAATCGCTTCCAGCACCAGCGGACCCGAGGTGCCCGTGCAGCCGTTCTCGGCCGTGGCCGTCACGACGTAGCTACCGGGAGCCTGCGTATTATAGACCGGTTCGGGTGATGACCCGAGCGTCTGGCCGTCGCGCTGCCAGCTGTAACTCACCCCGCCGGAGGCCTGAAGGGTGACCGTGGCACCGGGACAGATATTGGTCTTTTCGGCCCGCAATACCGCCCGCACCGCCGGGGCGCGGTCCACCGGGATGGTTTCGGCCCGGTAGGTGCAGCCCACCTTTGCCTGCTTCAGGACCACCTGATACTGACCGGGTTGCGTGATGACCAGTTCATTGCCGGTTTGCCCGCTCACCGGCTGGTTGTTTCGAAACCATTCATACGTTCGGTCCGTGCCGGCCGGGACACCCAGCCGGACGGTGCCGTCGGTGGCGCATAGCTGTCCGCTCACGGAGACCGGAGCGCTCAGATCCAGAAAGTTCACCCGGACGCTCTGCGAACCGCTGGCCTTGCCGCATTCGGTTTTCAGGGAAACTACCACCGAATAATCGCCGGGTTCGTCGACGGCCAGGGTGGTGCCGGTGGCGTTGTCGAGGTTGATGCCGTCGCGTCGCCACTGGTAGTTCCAGTTTGCGTTGGCGGTGGTTTGAAGCGTCAGCCGGTTGCCTTTGCACACGGTAAATTCCCTGCCGGCGGGCTGGCTGACGGCCCAGACGTCGGGCGTCGGGGCCTGCACGGGCGGGCAATCGATGACCAGCAGCTGAAATTCCCGGCGCACCTCCCCGATCTTCTGCCCGTTGCGAAACTCCTCCACCCTGACGGCAAAGACGAACAGCCCCAGCTGCGTAGCCGTCACCGAAAGCCGGCCCGACTGCGGATCGACCGACAGGGCCGGACTGCCCGGAATGGCCCGACCGGCGCTGAATCCCGACGCCCACCGGACCTCCGGATACGGCCCGGCCGAGACCGCCTGATTGCCCGGGCCGTTGCCGTTTCCGTTCCCATTGCCGGAGTTTAACTGATCGAGGGGCGTTACCATCGAATACCGCAGTTCGTCGCCGTCGGGGTCCTTTCCGCCGAAGGGAAAGGTGAACGGTTCGCCCACGCAGATGTATTCCCCGTTGATGTTGCCGAAATGAGGAGACGAGTTATTGAACAGCTGACCGTTTCGCTGAAGGGGCGGAAATTCCAGGTAGAAGGTAAATCCCGTCCGGGCCGGGTTCTCGATGTTGTTGATTCCGTTGTTGCGGAACTGGGTCTGGTAGGAAATGTAATAGCCCTGTGAATCGGTGTATTCGGCCGGGTCGAGCTGAACGTCGGCTTCGAAAACGGCCACCACCACCCGCTGGTTGCGGGCCGTGGCGCAGGCTTCGTTCGTGAATACCACCCGCGACCGGGTGCCGGTTTCCTCGACGTAGAATACCAGCATCCGCTGGTTGTCGCGCTTGCGGAAGATCCCCAGCCCACCGCCCCGCTGGTTGGCCCCCCGGGCGTTGTCTTCCAGATAGTTGGTTACGATGATCCGGAAATGTCCCGGCACGTCGCCGACGGCCCGCATCTCCAGCTGACCGCCCACCTGGTGCGTAGCAAGGCAGGGAAGAGAAATGCCCAGCAGCAAAAGCCGCAGTACGGCTCGGAAAACGGGCGATGACATGGTCAGTTCGGTAAAGGTTTTACGATAGAAAAGGTCCGTTTAAATGATTGGAAAATTCCTGTTGCATGACGGAGAAGTTAAAAATAATGGAAAATCGGTAACGACAAGAAACCGGGATGAACAAATTAGTTAATGAAGCTTTCCACTACTTTTTCAGGTCCCGGTAACCGATCAGCCGGATTCCCCTGGACTGGATCAGCGCTTTGATTTCGGGATTCGTCCAGGTATCGGTGACGCCCTGGCGGTCCATGGCCACCTGCTCGTAGCCGATGTGATGGATGGCCCGCAGTTCGGGGGTGTCGAGGCCGGGATGGTCGACGAAGAGATACGTTTTACCCGGTTCGAGGCTTTCGAGCATTTTCCGGAAGCTCTGGAGTTTTTCGGCCGGGGTGGCATGCGGCCCGACATAGCCGACTCCCACCACGCCCAGCCCGGCCGGGTCGATGTCGAGGTTATATTCCTTCGTCAGTCGTTTGACCAGTTCCTTCACCTCCGTTCCCATATTGGTACAGCCCATATGCCCGGAGATGTGCGAAATGCGGGGTATCTTCTTGAGGGCGAGTTCAATCTGGGCGCGAAATTCCTTCTCGATGTCCGCCAGCTTCCAGTCGTTTTCCACGATGGACCGTTTGGGGTAATTTTTGTTCGGGTACACCATCGGGTAGAAATAGCCGTCGGGGTCGCGAAGGCTGGGACAGTCCGAAACCGGTCGCCACTTGACGTTGTCCCACTCGCTGGTGAGGGCCAGGTGTATGCCGACGTCCACGTTGGGAATTGTTTCGAGCATCTTGACGGCTTCGGGAAACCAGGGGGAGGGCACGATCACCTCGATGGACGTCTGGACGCCTTCCCGGAAGCATTTGACGAGGGCTTCGTTGCCGGAGTGGGCGTACCCCATATCGTCTCCGCGGACGATCAGCCGGGGCGGGTTGTTCTGGGCAAACAGGGTCGGGCAACCCGCTCCGAGGAGAGCCAGGGCAAGGAATAATTTCTTCATCAGGGTTTGGAACAGCAGGTCGATGCTAAATGTACGACCGGGTCGTTACATCTCAAAGAACGGCCGGTTACAGGACCGGTTTCGGCCGGGTCGTTCCGGATAAATATGCCGGAAAATCCTTAATATCGCCGGTTCCCCATTAATGATAAGCAAGAACCCCATGATCCAGCGACTTTTTGTCCTTTTCTCTGCCCTCTGCCTGCCCGCTCTCGCCTTGGCGCAGCAGGGAACCGTCGAATACCAGGTGACCCTGCCCGGAAACAGCCGGCCCTCGACCAGCCTCGTGTATTTTTCCAACGGCAATGTCCGCACCGACATGACGGTGTCCATCCCGGGAGCCGGAGCGCCTATGAAACAGTCGATGCTGATGCGGGCCGAAAACCCGAATACGATCTATATGCTGAACCCTGCCAACCGGACTTATTCCGAAACCACCTCCAGTCCGGGAACGGCCCCGACCGCCGGGAAAGCGACCGTGAAGGTGATCGGGAAGGAAAAAATCCGCAACCTGAATACGACCCACGCCAGGGTGACTTTCCAGCAGGGGAGCATGGACATCTGGACCACCCGCGACATTCCGGGTTACGACAAGCTGCTGTCCTACTGGCGGGCCAACAAAAGTTTCGGAGGGGATATCCTGTACAGTGAACTGAAAAAAGCCGGTGCCGACGGTTTTTTCGTCCGGATGAAAAACGGCAACGACCGGGGCGGCATGACGATGGAGCTGGTCCGGTACGACAGCAAACCGGTACCGGCCTCCCTCTTCGAACTCCCGAAAGACTATAAAAAAGGCCCTTCTTACGAAGCCTCCGGCATCCGGGGCCTCAGCCCGGCCCAGCGAAAGAAGATGATGGACGCGATTCAGAAACAGAAGGGGAATTAAAACACCACCCCCCGCCCCCTCCTCAGCAAGGAGGGGGTTGGGGGTATCACGGATTCCGGTCCGTTTTCAGGCCCAGTTCCCAGTCGTCGGTGCGGAAGGGGATCACGGGCAGGCCCTCCCTGCTGAACAGGTTCGGTTCGGGGGCATCGCGGAAGGCAAAGCGGACGGCCGCCGGGTTGCGGACCTGATCCGACCAAACTTCCAGCGTATTGCCTTTGATACGGCCCTGAGCCTTCACGAACACCTTATCGCCACCGGCAATTTCCAGTTCGCCGACCTCAGTCCCCCCCTTTACCAGCAGCCCACCGGGGACGTGGTCGAAGGTGATCCGGATTTTATTTCCGTCGACCTCCATCGAGCGGTATTGAGGGCTTTTGTACGGACCCGCATTCCGGCCGTAGGTTTCGGCCAGCGCCCAGTTCGCCAGCCGGTTGCCGACCTCCTTCTTGTAGGCCGGGTGAATGTCTTTCAGGTTATCGACCAGGTCGGTCGTAACGATCATGCCGGATTTGGGAATGTCCATCGCCCGGGTCTGGCTCTCCCGAACCGCAGCCGTCTGGTACTGCCCTCCGTAGGTGAAGGGCGCAATCTGAACGTAGTAGAACGGCAATTCCTTCCCCCACAGCCCCCGCCAGGTATCGACCAGCAGGTGCGTCATTTTGTAATAGGCCGCCGGGTCGTGGCGGTTCGATTCGCCCTGGTACCAGATGACCCCGGCCAGCGGGAACGTCGTCAGCGGAGCCACCATCCCGTTGTACAGGACACCCGGTTTGTTCGGCGCCCAGGGCGCTTTCGGCATCGTCTGCGCCGACCGCCGGGTTTCGGGGTAGAGCCGGACGAGTTCTTCCGGAATCCAGCTGTCCATGAACGACCCGCCCCAGCTCATGTCGATCAGGCCGATCGGAACGTTCAGGGTGTTCTGTAGTTTCTTTCCGAAAAAATATCCGACCGCGCTGAAGTGCTTCAGGGTGACGGAATCGCAGACCATCCAGTTGCCCTTCACGTCGATCTGCGGGGCGTCGGCGGCCCGGCGCGGAACTTTGAAAAACCGGATATTGGGGTTGTAGGCCGTCGGCAGTTCGGCCCGGGCGTCCTTCACTCCCCCGCCCGCCGTCATCTCCATGTTCGACTGGCCGGAGCAAAGCCACACCTCACCGATCAGCAGATTGGTCAGTTCGACCCGGTTGCGGCCCTGGATAGTGATCGTGTAGGGACCACCGGCTTTCGGGGTGCGGAGCTTCACGCTCCAGGTGGCCAGGTCGCTGCCGGTGGCGGTGAGGGGCTGGTTGTCCCAGCCGGCGGTCACGGTGATCTTTTCGGTCGGGTCGGCCCAGCCCCAGATCGTCACTTCCGTCTCCTGCTGAAGCACCATATTGGAATTGAGTATGGCCGGCAGCGAAACGTTCGCCCGGGCCACGGACGACAGCAGGAGCAGCGCCAAAAGTATTTTTTTCATAAAGCGGTAGAAGATGTCCGGGTTTCCTTTTAAAGAATTGACAAAAATAAGCAGATTTGAGTATCCTAAACCCCGTCCGTCATGCGATCTTCTCTCCTTCTTCTCGGCTTATGCGCGTTTTCCGTCTATCCCCTTCTTGCCCAGCCGAATCCGGATCGCCCCGACCTGCGCCAGGGCGCCTATTTTTCGGAAGCCGACGGCGCGAAAACCCTGGCCGAATACGGTAAACTTCATCAGGACCGCGCGGGTTGGGAAAAACGGGCCGCCCTGATCCGCCAGGGCATCCGCGACGGCCTGCGGCTGCCCGAAAAACCGGCCTTCGCGCCCCTGAAACCCATCCGGCACAGCCTGCGTACCCTCGACGGATACACGGTAGAGAACGTAGCCTTCGAGAGCGTTCCCGGCTTTTACGTCACCGGAAACCTCTATCGGCCCGTGAGCCTGAAGGGAAAAACGGCGGCCGTTCTCTGCCCGCACGGTCACACCGCCAAACAGGATGCCCGCTTCGTGGAGCAGACCCAGCAGCGCTGTGCCACGATGGCCCGCCTGGGAGCGGTGGTGTTCGTCTACGACATGCTCGGCTACGGCGACTCCAGACAGTGCGATCACAAGATTGCGGAGGCCCCGCGCCTTCAGACCCTCAACAGCATCCGGGCGCTCGATTTCCTCACCAGCCTGCCCGAAGTGGACCGGGAGCGGGTGGCGGTTTCGGGCGAATCGGGGGGCGGCACCCAGACGTTCCTGCTGACGGCCCTCGACCCGCGGGTGAAGGTGTCGGTGCCGGTAGTGATGGTGTCGGCTCACTTCTTCGGCGGGTGCGTCTGCGAGAGCGGAATGCCCATTCATAAACGCCCCACCCACGAAACCGACAACGTAGAGATTGCCGCCCTGGCGGCTCCCCGGCCCATGCTGATGGTGTCGGACGGAAAAGACTGGACCAAAAACACGCCCAATGTGGAGTTTCCCTACGTGCAGCGGATTTACGGCTATTACAACGCGAAGGACCGGGTCGAAAACCTTCATCTGGCCGCAGAAGGGCATGATTACGGCCCCTCCAAACGGGCGGCTGCCTACCGCTTCCTGGCGAAACACCTGAAGCTGGACCTGAACCGCATCCTGAAGGACGGCCAGATCGACGAAAGCACCAACACCCTGCTCACCCCCGCCGACCTGGCGGTATTCAATGACGCCTATCCCCGACCGGCCAATGCCGTGATGGGCGACGAGGCCGTGATGAGCCTTCTAAAATAGATTATTGAAATACAGGCTTTTAGCTTACTCCAAATGAGGGAACGGCGGTTTTTTCGCCGTTCCCTCATTCGTCTTTTACCCCCTCCCTTTCGCGCTTTCCGCCGGGTCTTTCGTCGCAGGGGCTAATCCGCTTTCGCCCAGGTTCCGGCGCCGGCGCATCTTTACATCGTGATCACGACGGGGATGCCGAAAACCGGACCAGAGTAGGCGCTAAAAACAACACACCAAACACTTTTCAATCATGAAAAAGCAAATTGCCAAACTGTCACTGAAAACCGATCAGATCGTTTCTCTCTCCAAAGCGCAGGCTCAAAACGTGCTGGGCGGTATGCGCCCGGTGAAGATTTCGGACACCAACTGTTCGACGCACCAGGGTTGCCCGGTTAAGTTTTAATCCGCCGGGCCAGGCCCTTTCCTTGCAGAAAGGCGCTCTTTCCCTTCTCCGATGCCAAAGGCCCGGGCAGCCGCTCCCGCAGGGGCTGCCCGGGCCTGATTCCCGACACACCTCCACTATACTGCCTACACCCCATGAAATTAGGTCTTCTCGAATTCGGGACCGGCTGCATCAGTCCGCTCGACATTGTTGAAAACGTCTTGATTTACGCCGAAAAAGCGGAAACACTCGGGTTTACCCGATTCTGGCTGGCCGAACATTACGGGGCCTCCCCGGCCTACTGCAACCCGGAGGCTCTGGTGCCCATCATCGCGGGCCTGACCAGCCGCATCAAGGTGGGGGTGGCCGGGCTGCTGATGGCCTACCACAACCCGTTCCGGGTGGCTTCCGCCTTCAAACTGCTCAACAATCTCTTTCCCGGCCGCATCGACCTCGGCCTGGCAAAGGGCCGGGTTCCCGGCGAAATCGGGGCCTACCTTTCGCCGGATCTGGACGTCTCCGACCCGGCGGTTTGGTCCGACACACTCCGCCGGAACCTGAATGATCTCGTCGCCTACCTGACGGCCGACGGACACGCCGGGCTGATCACCCCCCGGACGGGCTACACGCCCGAACTCTGGACGCTGGCCTCCGGCCTGAACAATATCGAAGCGGCCGTTCAGCTGGATACCGCCCTCTGCAAGTCGCTGTTCCACCATCGCATCGACGACCCGATCCGGGAAGCCGAAACGCTTCTCCAATACCGGGAAGCGTATTATCAAAAGCATAAAAAACGGCCGGTGGTCAATCTGGCCGTGGCCGGCATCTGCGCCGAAAGCGGCCGGGAGGCCCGCCGGATCCGGGAGTCGCTGAGCCGACCGGCCGCCACCTACAACGAACTGATCGGCCCTCCTGAATTCATTCGGGACGAACTTTTCAAACTCGGCGAACTCTATGGCGTCGATGAGTTCATCTTTCTGAATCTGGCCGAAAAAACCAGCCAGAAGCTGAAGGGAATAACGCTGCTGGCCCGCACCTTTTCCACCGCCGTCAATCCGGTTTTCACCCCCCTCACCGAAGCCGTATGATGCTCACCGTTACCTCCGGAACTCCAGCGACGGCCCAGCTGGTCGGTCGCCTTGCCGCCCGCATTTCCCGGCAGCCGGTGGAAGGGAACGTCTCCCTCCTGACCGGGCAGACGGGTTTCGCCCTGGTGGAAGCCTATAGCCGGATCCTCGACCCGGCATTCGGGTCGGATCGGACGCTGGACCGGCTGCTGGCCGGCCTGTCCGCCATTCAGCAGGGCGAACTGACGCATCATTTTGCCTCGGGTATGGCCGGGGTGGCCTGGGGCTTCCTGCACCTGAGCCGCCGGGGCCTGATCGATGTGGAGCCTGCCGAAGCCCAGGCCATCGTGGCCGATCTCGACGAACCGCTGTTCGAACTATCGCTGGACGACCTCCGCCACGGGAATTTCGACTACCTGTACGGCGGGCTGGGTGCCGGTCTGTACTTCCTCGAACGGAAACCGACTCCGACGATCAGCCGGTACATGGAACTGCTGGTTGAAGAGCTGGCGGCCCTCGCGGTCCGGTATCCCAACGGCGATATCACCTGGCCGTTCCTGGACCTGGGCCGCCGGAGTCTTTCGGACCCTCCGCTGTACAATCTGGGGCTGGCCCACGGAACGGCCGGGGTGGTGGTGCTGCTGGCGCTGTTCCGGAAATACGGCTTCGCCGGTGTCCGCTGCGCCGAACTGATGCAGGGCGGATTGCAGTGGCTCTGGAACCAGCGCAACACGGCGGGCCGGTCGCGGTTTCCGAATAGGGTCGGAGAAAACCGGGAGAATCAGGAAAGCCGCCTGGGCTGGTGTTACGGCGACCTCGGGGTGGCCCATGCCTTCTGGATGGGGAGCCGGGCGCTGAACCATGCCGACTGGAAGGCCGTAGCCCTACAGACGACCCTGCACGCAGCCCGTCGCCGGGACCTGTCGACGGGGCCTGTTCACGACGCGGGCCTATGCCACGGTTCGGCCGGTTTGGCGCACCTGTTCCGGTGGGCGGCCCGGCGGATGGCCCACCCCTATCTGGCTGAAACTGCCGACTACTGGCTGGAACAGACCCTTCGCTTCGCCCGGGCGGAGACGGACGACGACGTTTTCCGGGCGTTCAACCACGAAACCGGCCACTACGAATCTCACCCCGGCCTGCTCCAGGGAGAAGCCGGGGTGGCGCTGGCCCTGCTCGGGGCGCTCGACCAACCGATTGGCTGGGACCGACTGATGCTTCTCTCCTGACCGAAGATGGCAACGACTCCGTTTCAAACCGCCTTTGTCCGGGTGCCGCTGGCGCCCTGGTCCCGGCTGGAGGCTCTGGACCTGACCACGCTCGCCGACCGGCTCCGCGACCCGGCCTTTCGGGAAGCCCTGTACATAGCCTCACCGGCCTTATACGCCGAGGCCGTCGCGCTGGATTTCAGCCGGGAGCCGGACGAAAAAAGCCGCCGGGTAGTGTATGCGCTGGTGAAATACCTGTCCCGGTATTCGGCCCGCTGCACCCCGTTCGGGCGTTTCAGCGGCTTCTCGACCCTGCCCATCGCGCCGGGGCCGACGCAGGTCCGGTTGACCACGGACGGAACCGTCCGAAAGGTGACCCGGCTCGATATGAATTACCTCTGCGCGTTGGCTCAGGACCTCGAAAAACACCCGGCCATTCGGCCTTTCCTGCGGTTTTATCCCAACTCCAGCCTGTACGCCGTCCGTGACCATTATCGGTACATCGCCTACCGGTATGATTCGGCGGGGCTGCGGAAACACCACCTGTTGCGGGCCGACCGGACCGACTACCTCGATGGGGTGCTGGACAAGGCAAAACCGGGGGCCACCGTTGTCCAGCTGGCCGAATCGCTGGTGGATGCGGAGATCACCCGGGAGGAGGCCGACGCCTTTGTGGGTCAGTTACTGGACGCCCAGCTGCTGGTGAGCGAACTGGAACCGGCCCTGACCGGCGACGATTTTCTGCTTCAGATTCTAACTACCCTCAAAACCGTTCAGGAAAATCATCCTTCGGACGAGCTGGGCAGCCTCCTGAATCTGATGAAGGAAATCCGGACCGACCTGAAGGCCCTGGAAACGGCGGACCCGTCGGAATGTCCGGGTAATTACCGGAACATCGAGGAAAAGCTCCGTCGGATGACGACGCCTTTCGACCGGAAGGTGCTGTTTCAGATCGACACCTGGCTGCCCGGCACCGAAGGCGGGTTGAGCCAGGGGCTGATCAACAAGCTCATTTCGAAAATACCGGCGCTAATGAAGCTGGTTCCTGCCGGAAATGCGGTAATGGAGGCCTTCAAGGCCCGGTTTCTGGATCGGTACGAACAGGAAGAAATCCCGCTGGTGGTGGCGCTGGACCCGGAGCTCGGCATCGGCTACCCGGCCGGACAACCGGGCAGCGATCTGTCTCCGCTCGTGGAGGGACTCGAAACCGGAACCCCCGAACTGACGGACACCTTTACCGTCCCGGCCGAACACCGGCTTTTGTTCCAAAAGATAGCGGAGGCTCAGGTTCCCGGGGAATATGAAATCTGCCTCCGGGAAGATGACCTCCGAACCCTTGAACCGGCCCCCGTCGACCTGCCTCCCACCCACTCGGCTATGTTTTCCGTCTTTCGGGAAGGGGGCCGGGAGAAGCTGATTCTGAACGCCTTTGGAGGGCAGAACGGCAGTTACCTGCTGGGCCGTTTCGGCCATACCGACCCCTCGGTGCCGGCGCTGTTGCAGGAAATCAGCCGGGCCGAAGACGAAGAAAACCCTGGCGTCCTTTTTGCCGACCTCGTTCACCTGCCGGAAGCCCGAACCGGCAACGTCATCATCCGGCCCCGCCTGAAAACCTACCAGATTCCATTCCTCGGAAAAGCCTCGGCGGAGCCGGAGCATCAGATTCCGGTGACGGACCTGATGGTGAGCGTCCGGGCCAATACCGTCCGGCTGCGGTCGCGGTCGCTGAACCGGATCATCGTGCCGAGGCTGTCGAACGCCCATCATTTTTCGCAGGCCAACGCGCTGGATATCTACCATTTCCTTTGCGACCTTCAGGCCCAGCACCAGCGAACGTCGCTCAGCTACCTGCTGGGTCCGGCCGTGGAGATATTCAGCTTCATTCCCCGCATTTCACTGGACACCCTCCTGCTGTCGGAAGCCCGCTGGAATTTTCGGGATACGCAGGTAAAAGACCTTGTGGCTGCCTTTAAAACCGGTTCCTGGTCCGGGCTGCGGGAGGAAATCGACCGCTGGCGCAGTCGGTTCCGCATCCCCCGGCACCTCTGTCTGGTCGAAGGCGACAACGAACTGTACGTCGATCTGGAAAACCGCCTTCTGGCCGAAACGTTTGTTCATGAAATCAAATCCCGGCCCCGCTTCACCGTCCGGGAGTTCCTGTACCGGGACGAAACCGCCGTGGTGGAATCCGGGGCCGGTCGCCACCTGAACCAGTTTGTGGTTGCTTTCCGCAATGGGCAGGAGCCTGCCGGAACGGAACGCGCCCGGCCTGAGATCCAAACCGTTCCGACGGTGACCCGGAAGTTTATGCCCGGTTCGGAATGGCTGTATGTCAAGCTGTATTCCGGCATCAAAACCGCCGACACGCTGCTGACGGACGTCCTGCTGCCGCTGACCGAACAGCTGGAAGCCGAGGGCCGGATCACCCGGTATTTCTTCATCCGGTATGCCGATCCCGATGCCCACCTCCGGTTCCGCTTCCATCTCACCGACCCGGCCGAAACCGGCCCCGTGATGAGCCGGCTGTATACGGCCCTGAACCCGCTCCTGGCCGAGCGGACGGTCACCTCCGTTCAGACCGACACCTATCACCGCGAGGTGGAGCGCTACGGCGAAACCGCCATGGAAATCGCCGAGTCGTTTTTCCACATCGACAGCCGGACCATCCTGCATTTCCTGACCCGGATCGAGGGAGCGGAAGGGGAAGAATACCGCTGGCGGTTCGGGCTGAAGCTGATCCACGACCTCCTCGATCGGATGGATATGTCTTTGAAAGACCGCATCGAACTGACGGGACAGCAGGCCAGGTTCTTCGGCAAGGAGTTTGGGTACAATGCCGACCGGAAGAAACAGCTCGACCACCGTTTCAAAGCCGTCGAAGGGGTTATTCAGGACCTGCTGGACGAAACCGGGGAGGAGCACCAGTTCCTGTACGACCTCAGCCGGGCCCGTTCCGAACACCTGCGCCGACCGGCCGAAGCCGTCCAGTCGCTCCGGCGATCCGGACGGTTCGGGCTTTCGCTGGAGGACTGGCTGGCGAGTCAGATTCACATGACCGTCAACCGCCTGTTTCGGACCCGCCAGCGGGTGGTGGAATATGCGCTCTACTATCATCTCCACAAAGCTTACCGCATCCGGTACGGACGGCAGGTTCTGTCGCAGCCCCCGGCCGAAGAAACCGTTTTCTCGATTTCCCTATCCAACCCATGAAAACTCTGCTCAAAACGGTAGTCGGCGGAAAACGCAGTTCCTACGGTCTGGTCGACCGGTTTCCTTACGTCGGGCAGGGCGGGCTGATGGACTGCGGACCGACCTGTCTGGCGATGATCCTCCAGCACTACGGTCTGGCCGACGCCCGCGCGCTCCTGACCCGGCTTTCCGGCATCACCCTCGAAGGCACGAGCCTGTACACGCTCATGGAAGTGGCCGAAAGTTTCGGCTTCAGGGCGGAGGGATACGAGCTGGACTACCACCAACTCAGCCGGATTCAGCTGCCCTGCATCGCCCACTACGAGGGGCAGCATTTCGTGGTGGTATACGAGGCCACCGACACGCACGTGCGGGTGGCCGACCCGGCTTTCGGCAAAACGCGCTATACGAAGGAGGAATTTACCAACAAGTGGAGCGGCATCGTGCTGGAACTGAAACCGACGGAAGCTTTTTACCGGAACGAGGACCTGGTAGCCTCCGTCCGGCAGGTGAAGGCAGAGAAAAAAAGCGTGTTCCGGCAGCTCTACCGGCCTCTTCTGAAGGAGAACCGGCGGGTAATCGGTGAAATATTTTTCTTCTCCCTCCTGCTCGAACTGGTTGGGCTGGCGCTGCCGCTGTTTACCCAGACCATGCTGGATAACGTGCTGGTCAACCAGAACCGGCGGCTGCTGGTGGGTATTCTGGTCGGGCTGATGCTGGTGTTCGTAGTACAGGTCGTGCTGACCTACACCCGGAGCATGCTGATGGTGCATTCCCGGTTCCGGATCGAGATGGACTTCATGTCCGCCTTTTTCGAGCGGTTCATTTCCCTGAAACAAAGCTATTACGACCGCCGGAAGCGGGAGGAGTTCATGGCCCGGTTTCAGGAGGGCGTCGGCATCCGGCAGTTCACCAACCCGGTCATCCTCCAGAACTTTCTGGACATCGCCTTCATGCTGATCTACTTTCCGGTGCTGTTTTTCTTCAATACCGCCCTGGCCGGCATCGCTCTCTCCTGCTTTCTGGCTTACGGGCTGACGACGGTATACTTCATCCCGATCGTGCGAAACCTGCGCTCGAAGGTGTACTACAAAAACCAGGCGTCGATGGGCGGTTTTCTGGACGCGGTGCTGGGCATCAAAACCGTCAAACTGCTGTCGCTCGAAAAATACCGGCTGACCCGCTGGAAGCAGGTACACCGGGAGTCGATCAACTCGGTGATGCAGGACGAACAGAAGCAGATTCTGATCAACTCCCTCCAGAAACTGATCTTCATTTTCAGCCAGGTAGCCGTTTTCTGGGTAGGAGCCTATGAGGTATTTACCGGATCGCTCAGTATCGGTCAATACATGGCGTTTACCTCCATTTTCATGACGGTCATGAACGCGGTAAACAGTGTTAGCGCCCTCTGGATGATGGTAACGCAGGTCAGCGTCAGCTTCGACAAGATCAACGAGCTGTTTCTGGAAGAGCCGGAAAACCGCGATTTCCAGACAAAAACAAGTCAGTTTTCGACCGAACTCATCCGGTTCGATAACGTCTCCTTCCGGTATGGTACGCGGGATGAAAACTACATCCTGAAAGACCTGAACCTGGACATCCGGCAAGGCGAACGTATCGGCATCGTCGGACGGAACGGCACCGGCAAAACGACCTTCGTGAAGCTGCTGGTCAACCTCTACCCCGACTATGAAGGCCGCATCCTCTTCGGGTCGCAGGAACTGCGGAACCTCCATCCGGGGGCGCTTCGGAAACGGGTGTTTCTCTTCCCCCAGGAAACCTATGTCTTCAATGAAACCATCCGGGAAAATATCCGCTGCGCCAACCTGTCGGCCACGACCGAGCAGGTGGTGGAAGCCGCCCGGCTGGCCGACCTGCACGATTTCGTAAAAAGCCATGCCCTCGGATATAACCAGATGGTGGGCAGCGGGGGCAGCAACCTCTCGGGCGGGCAGGTGCTCAAAATCGGCTTTGCCCGCCTGTTCGTGACCGACCCCGCCCCGGACGTCATCATACTCGACGAAGCCGGCAGCGCCCTCGACGTGGAAACCGAGCGCCGGATTCTGAATAACCTCTACAAACGGTTTCCGAAAACCACCATCCTTTCCATCGCCCACCGGCTCCACACCCTCCGCAACGCCGACCGGATTCTGGTCTTCGACGGCGGCACCATCACCGAGCAAGGCTCGCACCCGGAACTCATGAGCCGCCGAAACCTCTATTACGACTTTATGAAAACCTACATAGATTATTGATAATGAATACAGTACTAAAAGACCTGACGGAGGCTCAGTATGCCGACCTCTACCATGTGGACGACGCTCCCCTGCCCGATCTCCGGCTGAAGGCTCTGCAACGGCTGGGCTGGTGGGCGGTGCTGCTGGTGGCGGCCGGATTTGCGGCCGGGTTCCTGATCGTGCTGCCGGACACCATCCCGACGGGGTTCGTCTTCAAGTCCGAGCAGGCGGAAGCCGTCTTTCGGTTTCCGGCACCGGTGTACATCGAACGGCAGATGGTGCGGAACGGACAGACCGTAAAAGCCGGGGACGACCTGCTGGAACTCAGCTCCCCGGACATAGCCGCGCTGGCCCACGACCTGGAAGCCGCCCGGTCGAACCTGGACCGTTTCCGTCGATTCCGGACGGCATCGGCGGCCAGCGAGCAGGACGGCATCCGGCTGACCATCCGACGCATCCGGGAAACGCTTGCCCTGAAGGAATCCCGGCGCGTCATGGTGGAAACGAAATGGGCTTCCGAATCCAAACGGCTGGAGTACGAGCGGGAAGAAGCCGGGCGGCTGCTGAAGCTGAACCGTGACCTGTTTACCCAGTCGGTCATCAGCCGCAACGATCTTCACCAGTTCGAGGCCGCAGCCCTGAAAACCCAAAGCGCTTTCGATCTGGCTTACCAGACGTATCTGGACCAGCGAAGCACCCTTACCCGGGAAATCACGTCCGGGAAGCTGGAAATCAATACCCTCGAAACACAGATCACGAAGAATACCGGCGACCTGCTCGGGGAAGAAAACCGGCTGGAAGCGGCCCTGAGAACAGCCCGCATCCGCATCGAGAGCCTGTACGGCCCCTTCGAGCTGACCGGTCATCACCACCTTCGGCTGAAAGCCGCCCGTGCCGGGACGGTTTCCTTCCTGTTTGAAGGCGAAAAGCAGGTACCGGCCGGGACTACCCTGCTCAAACTGATGCACCGGGAGGCTCCCCTCTACGGCCATGCGCGGGTTACGTCGTCCCAGATCGGAAAAATCCGGGCGGGCCAGCGGGTGGTTCTGAAAGTAGACGCCTACCCGGTGTATGAATTCGGGCCGGTATACGGCGACATCTCGGCCGTCTCGCTCACCCCCGACGAAAAAGGGCTGTTCAACGTCCGGCTGCGGGTGACCCATGAAAATGCGCTGGAAAACCGCCTGAGAATCGGCCTGCGGGGACAGGCCGACATCATTACCGATGAACGAACGATCTTCGGCCACCTGACCCGCAGTTTCCGGAAGGCGGCATCCGACCTGACGGATTAGTCCCGTCGTGATCTGCCTCATCGGGACACCCCCGCCCAAACGCGAATACACCGAAAAGTTCGTTTCCATAAATCAGCAGGTGAGGGATGAAATACCGGCCTGAAGCCTTTACTTTGCTTTTTTAACCCCAATTGCCTTTTATGAAAACACTTTCCGTTCTGACCACCGCCCTGTTTTTTGCCCTGACCATCACCGCCCGCGCCCAGGCTCCCGAGGCCAAACTGAAAGAAATGGGCATTACCCTGGCCGCCCCCTCCCCTTCCTTAGCCAATTACGTCAAAGCCGTCCGGACCGGCAGCCTGGTCTATCTCTCCGGCCACGTATCGAATCGGGCCGACGGCACCGGCATCAAGGGCAAGGTGGGCAAAGACCTGAGCGTCGAGCAGGGGTACGAAGCCGCCAAACTCTGCGCCCTCGGTCTGCTGTCTTCGCTGAAGGCCGAAGTCGGAGATCTCGGTAAGGTGAAGCGAGTGGTAAAGGTACTCGGCATGGTCAACTCCGCCCCCGAGTTCGCCGACCATCCGAAGGTCGTCAACGGCTGCTCCGACCTGTTGGTGGCGGTTTTCGGCGACCGGGGCAAACACGCCCGTTCCGCCGTCGGCGTGGCCGCCCTGCCCTCGGATTACGCAGTCGAGGTGGAGATGATCGTGGAGGTGGAATGACGGCCGCCTTTGTCCTCCCGACGCAGGGGCCTGGGCAAAGCAGGGGAAGAAATCGCCCATCTTTTCATAGCTTTGCCGGGTCTATGCAACCGCAATCTCCATGAAAGTTCTCCTGTGGGTCCTAACCCTGCTTTTCACGACTTTTTTTCCTGCCGGAGCAGCGCCCGGCGACCGGCACATCGTCATCGAAACCCAGCGGACCGCGCTGGTGATCCGGGTCGATCAGGCCGGTGACCCGACCATCGTCCACCTCGGCCCCCGGCTCCAGCGAACCGACGAATACGCCGGAGTTCCGGAAAACGGCAAACGCGGAGAAGATTATACGACCATTTATAACTCCGCCTATACGCCGGCCGGCGGGCGCAACCTCCTCGAACCGGCCATCCAGGCCATCCATGCCGACGGTAACCCCTCACTTGATCTGAAGTATGTCCGGCACGAAACCCGGAACGAGGCCGACGGGGTAGTGCTGACTACGGTGTTCCTGAAAGACCCGCAGTATCCGTTCGAAGTGAGCCTGTTTTATAAGGCGTACCAGAAGGAGGACGTGATCGAGCAGTGGTCGAGCATCCGGCATTCCGAGAAAAAGCCGGTGCGGCTTCAGAAATATGCCTCGGCCAACCTGTACCTGCCCGCCCAGCGGTATTACCTGACCAATTTCTCGGGCGACTGGGCGCGGGAAATGAATCCGCAGGAAGTGGAGCTGACGGCCGGTCTGAAGGTGCTGGACACGAAGCTGGGCACCCGGGCGCACCTGTTTCAGCCGCCCTCCTTCCTGTTGTCGCTGAACCGGCCGGCGGAAGAAGAAACCGGCGAAGTGGTGGCCGGCACGCTGGCCTGGTCGGGAAACTTTCAGTTGCAGTTCGAGGTCGATCCGCTGAAAAATCTGCGGGTCATTGCGGGCATCAACCCGTATGCCTCCGAGTATACGCTGGCGCCCGGGAAGGAGCTGGTTACCCCGGCGCTGATCTTTTCCTACTCGAACATGGGCAAGGGCGCCGTGAGCCGGAACCTGCACCGCTGGGCCCGCAAACACCGCATTCCGCAGGGCGAGGGCAACCGGTTAACGCTGTTAAACAACTGGGAAGCCACCTATTTCGACTTCAACGAAGAGAAACTTTCGGCCCTTTTCAAGGACGGGAAAAAGCTGGGCGTGGACCTTTTCCTGTTAGATGACGGCTGGTTCGGGAACAAATATCCGCGCAACGACGACCATACCTCACTGGGCGACTGGGAGGAAAACAAACAGAAGCTACCGCACGGCATCGGTTATCTGGTAAAGGAAGCCGAAAGCGCGGGCATCCGCTTCGGCATCTGGCTGGAGCCGGAGATGGTCAGCCCCAAAAGCGAGCTGTACGAGAAACACCCCGACTGGGTGCTGAAACTGCCGAACCGGCCCGAGTATTACTTCCGCAATCAATTGGTGCTGGACCTCACCAACCCGAAGGTGCAGGATTTTGTGTACGGCGTCGTGGATAACCTCCTGACGAAGAATCCGACGCTAAGCTACATCAAGTGGGACTGCAACGCGGTCATTTACAATGCCTTCTCGGCCACCAACCCCAACCAGCAGCACCTGTATGTCGAGTATGTGCAGGGCCTTTACAAGGTGCTGGAGCGGGTCCGGGCCAAATACCCGACGCTGCCGCTGATGCTCTGCTCCGGGGGCGGGGGCCGCGTCGACTACGGGGCGCTGAAATACTTTACGGAGTTCTGGCCCTCCGACAATACCGACGGGCTGGAGCGGGTGTTCATTCAGTGGAATTACAGCTACTTTTTCCCGGCCATCGCCACCTGTAATCACGTCACCGACTGGGGCAAACAGCCGATCAAATTCCGCACGGACGTCGCCATGATGGGCAAGATGGGGTATGACATCGTGGTGAGCAAGCTGGAGGAGAAAGAACTGGCGTTCAGCCAGGAAGCGCTGAAAACCTACGCCCGGCTGAAGGACGTCATCTGGAAGGGGGACCTGTTCCGGCTGGCCTCTCCCCTGACCGGCGACGTGGCCTCCCTGCTGTACGTGACCGAGCAGCAGGACCGGGCGGTGTGGTTCAGCTACCTCGTCGGCAACCGGTACCGGGAAGGCAGCCAGGCTCCGATCCGGCTGAAGGGCCTGAGCCCCGCCAAACGCTATAAAGTGCAGGAACTAAACATCTTCCCCGGCACCAACTCCCCGATCAACCGCAACCCGGTGGTCCTTTCCGGCGACTACCTCATGACGGTCGGCTTCAACCCGATGGTCGACGCCCGTCGAGCGAGCGTGGTGCTGGAAGTGACGGAGGAGCGGTAAGGTTTTATAACTTAGAAAGCAGAACGGCGAAGGTTATCCTTCGCCGTTCTGCTTTTAATGGTACTGTAGTCTATTTTCTCGTCGAAACCAGCAACTCCCGAATATCTACCTCCAGAAATTGAGCAATCTCGTACAGCGTCTCGATCGACGGTTGAACTTCATTCGTACACCAGCGGGACACGGCGGATTCTGTCTTCCCGAGGTATCGCGCTAAATCTTTATTGCTTTTATTCCTATCAGCCAATACCGCTTTTATTCGATTGAGAAACAACTTTGCCACAAGAGGTTAATTAATTGCGCTTCCATGCAAATATTATAAGTTTCTTCAAACTTGATTTTTAGTCAAAACTCTAAATAATTATAGTTTAAAATAAATTATTTTTACTATTACGTATTTTTATCAAAGTTACAGCGGTTTGATTTAAAATAGTTATGAAGAAAAAAATCTTAAAAACCGGAAGAAGGCAGTTGAAAGTGTACGAAAAATCCCAGCCCAGGTCAGCTTTTCGCTATGTCGTTCTCCCCGAAATACGGCTTTGCGGTCAGTGGCTCCGGGAGACCGGTTTTGAATGCGGTCAGGCCGTGCAGGTGCATCACGAGCCTCACCGGATTACCATCACGGTTCAGCCTGGGCCAGAACCAGAGTCTCGGTAAAAGGAGTACTTTAAACTGTTCATAATTGAAACAGACGATGCACCTCGGCTTGCTTGTTAGTCTGCTCAGTCTTCTGGTTGGGCTTTGGTCGGAAAATCAGGTTCACGACCAGAAAAGGCCGGAGAGTGCCCTCATGGAGTCTGATACGGACGCAACAGGGATTTTGCTCCAGCACCGATTTAAATACATTAAGGGGGATGCGAAACGATCTGCGGCTTTAGAGGAGGAGCAAAAACGGTTTTTAAGGCAATATGGACTGCCTACCGGCGCTTTTGCCCGCCTGGAAGATCATCGGATGAGGGAACTGGACCGGCTTTATTCGCTAACACTTAAAAAGCTGGAGAACCACCCTTACCGCGACTTATACCGCCAGATCGGTGCCCAGGTTCTGGTTTTGTATTATTGCACCTCCTCCTCTGCTCAGGAAGCCTCTTTACGGGGGCCGCACAACAAACTGATCATATACCTGAAAGAATTCAAGGCCGCCCAGGGTGTAAATCTCGGCCTGATCTATACCTGCTTTTCCAGGTTTCGATACCACAATTCTCCTCAGGAGGTATGTAAACATCTAAAGGAATTCCTGCCGTATTGTGAACGCCTGCTGGCCGAAGAAAAGGCAAGCTTTATGGATACCTCGGAAAAGGCGGTTTTAGGCGCAAATGAGTCAGATAAATCCGTCTCAGAATTAATCAATATAACCCTGAACAGGGATCAGGACTATTTAAACAAACTCAGGACTATGGGGAGAGCGTTGAATTGTTCTAACTAAATGCCGGCCTGACGGCACCGGTTTTTGTGGGATTTCCGGCCTTTCTGCCGGCTTCCGCCCAAATGCCGCAGAAATGCCGCCGGAAAACCGCAATGAGTTGTGGTTGAGAATCCTACCTTTGCTTCAAAACACACCGACATGGACACGCTCACAACAGCTGACAAAATTCTCAACTACCGGAAACGCCAGGGCCTTTCGCAGGAAGAACTGGCCGACAAGGCTTCCATCAATCTCCGGACGCTGCAACGGATCGAACAGGGACAGACCGAACCGCGTGGGCAAACGCTGCGCCTGCTCGCCGAGGCCCTCGGCGTCACGCCCGAGGAACTGGTCGAAGTTCGGGCGGAGGTTCGGAGAGATCAGGCCACGCTTCAGATTCTCAACCTGTCGGCGCTGTCTTTCTGGCTCATTCCCTTCGGCAACCTGATCGCTCCGGCCCTGCTCTGGTGGCTGAAACGGGACTCGGTGGCCGAGGTGCGGGAGCTGGGCATCCGGATTCTGAATTTTCAGCTGACCTGGACCGTCCTCTGCTTCGCCTTCGTCGGAACGGCCCTGTTCCTGATCTTTTACCAGCCGCAGGGGATGAACCCCTTTCTTCCCTTCTACCTATTGGCCGGGGTGGGCGTCCTCTACGTAATCAATTCGGTGCTGATCCTTCTGGCCTCGGTCCAGTTGAGAAGGGGCCGGATGCCCCTGTTTTTAGCGGCACCGGCCCTTTTCCGGAAACCGGCCGCTTCCTGATGTCCCGGCAGAGTTAGCATTTAACCCATCTGTTTTTTGGGAATCGACCGTTTTTGGTTAGGTTTCCCGCCATGAAGACCCAACCTGAATTTCGTCCGGCTACCTCCTCCGACCACGATGCCCTCTGGGCCATTATTCACGAGGTCATCTCCGGGGGCGACACCTACGTTTTCGACCCGCAAACCCCCCGTGACCAGATGCTGGCCTACTGGTGCGGACCCGACAAACATACCTACGTCGCCACCCTCGACGGCCGAATCGTCGGCACGTTTATGCTGAAAGACAATCAACCCGGTTTGGGGTCGCACGTCGCCAACGCGGGCTACATGGTCGCATCGGACGCCGGCGGTCGGGGCATCGGGCAGGCCATGTGCGCATTCTCCCTCGAAGAAGCCCGGCGGCTGGGCTACCGGTCCATGCAGTTCAACATCGTGGTCAGTACCAACGAGCGGGCCGTGCGGCTCTGGCGGAAAATGGGCTTTGAAATCATCGGGGAAATCCCCGAAGCCTTCCGGCACCGCAACCTGGGACTGGTGAGTGCTTATGTGATGTACCGGAAGCTTTGAACCACCCCCGGCCCTACCGATACCGGCAGCTTTCCCGGTCGTTCACCTTGTAATATGCCTTGTAATTCAGCGCCTTCCGGTCCATGCAGCCTTTCAGGTTCAGCAGTTCGACCTTTCGGAAATCGATGGCGTGGCTTTCCGACTGAAGGGCGATAAAGCCTTCCCGAAGCGGGGTATTGTCCTTTTTCATCCACTCCTCCGGATTGGCGACTTTGCCGGAAGCGAAGTCGTACTGCCTGCTGACATACCCTCCGCCGACCTTCGGTTTTTCGTAGGTCAGGACGGTGTCGCCCTCGATGATGTGGTGAATGATGGAATCGCCCAGGACGACGGCCGTGACCGTAACCCACTGATCACCGTCGTAGGTTTTGGACTGCGAATCGATGCAGTGGGCCGGGTTTACCTTGCCGTTCATCTCCACGATGGTGCCGGGGGTGCAGAGATTGGCCGTATGACGGACCCCCTTGCCCAGCCCGCCCAGCGTCTGGATTTCGAGCGAGATCGGAAAGTCCTGATCCCGGCCCAGACTCCGGGCCGACTGTGAGTGAATCATGACCCCGCTGTTGCGGACGTTCCAGTTGGCCCCGCCGGGCACCTGTTCCCCCAGAAACCGGTATTCGAACCGCAGGATGTAATAGGAAAACGGCTTTTCGTAGTAGATATGGCCGTATTTGTTATCGAAAGTTTTGTACTGGTCGTAGGCGATGCGCAGCATGCCGTTCTCGACCCGGAAGGTATTTTTGTAGTTATCGTTCACCTCGTGGCCGGCAATCTTGATGTCCCAGCCCTTGAGGTCTTTGCCGTTGAACAACTGAACCCATTCCTCCTTTCCGGGATCGCTCTGGGCCAAAGCCGACAGGGAAAGGAGCAGACCGGCGGCAATAGGCAAAAAGCCGGCACACAGACGGCGGAGACGGGACGGCTTTTTCAGAGAAAACAGCATACGGGTTGAGGTTGATTAAGCCCCTAAAGAAGCACCCGGGCGGCCCGGCCTACTCACCTACCGTCCCGGCGAATCGGTTCGGCGCGGTTTTTTAAAGCCGGTTTCAGCTTTTCCGGGCCCAGGTCCTCGATGGCCGGAAGACCCTTTCGGTACGAACGGTAGAGTGTATTTTCCACCAGGGTCGGATAGGGTTTGAAGGTGATCAGCTTCAGCGGCCATTTCCGCAGCCAGAGCGCCCCTTCGATCAGCCCGCGAAACAGGGCCGACGGCTTTTGGTACCCGAAGGCTTCCCGCAGTTTGTCGTTGATCAGGGCCGCGAACGTCGGCTGGACCACGGGCCGGAGCGGTCCGGGAAACCAGCCTTCCACGATCTTCACCGTCGCGTCGGCAATCCGGCGGTTGCTCTCGGCATAGCGGAAATGCTCGGCTTCGTAGGCGTCCGTAAAAGCCTTCAGGCCCTCGATGGTTTGCGGCACGTCCCTGAGATGCATATGGTGGCCGACTTCCCGAAAAAACAGGAACAGCGCTTTCTCCTCGGTCTTCGTCAGCTTCCGCCATCCGTACCGGTTGATCCAGTTGATCGGATAAAAGACGAACGTCGCCAGCACCATCAGAAAATCCTCGTTATGAATCTGATACATGCCGTGAATGCGGTTCATGTGGGTGATGGCCCGCTGCCCGGCCTCCGTATCCAGGCCGTACTGCATGAACCAGGCGATCAGCATACTGGTGTCGTCGTAGCGTTTCTGACCGTGCCGTTCGAACTCGCCGGTGCGGGCCAGCAGGGCCGAGGTGCGGGGGCTGGCGTAGGTATGAAACAGGGCCAGTTCGAGGGCACGGGTTACGTCGAACGGAAATTCATAGCCCACCAGCAGCTGCACCATCCGCTGATACTCCCGGTCCGGGTCCATGCCGGCGAGGTCGCGACGCACGGCCGGGTTGCGGAACAGACCGGCTATTTTCGAATATTCCTGGGGGAGCATAGAGGGAAGGTTTTTGGCATACGTACAGCACAGCCGGGCCACTTGGTTTGTTTTTTTATTAAATAGCGGTCAAAATCACCCGGATTCCGAATTACGGAACGCTAATATCTTCAAATTTGGTAAATTAGTACCCAAAGTTAGTCCTAAACTCAACTAACGCCAGTATGTCTGTATACAAGCTGCAAATCAACGGAAAAACGGTTCAGGCGGATGTCGAGCCGGATACCCCGCTTCTCTGGGTTCTCCGCGACCACCTCGGGCTGGTAGGAACCAAATACGGCTGCGGAATCGCCCAGTGCGGGGCCTGTACGGTCCACCTGAACGGACAGGCTACCCGCTCCTGCGTGCTGCCGGTATCGTCCGTCGGGAACTCGAAGGTCACCACCATCGAAGGCCTTTCCAAAAACGGCGATCACCCGGTTCAGCAGGCGTGGAACGAGGTCGACGTGCCGCAGTGCGGCTATTGCCAGGCCGGTCAGATCATGACGGCGGCCGCCCTGCTCAAACGCAACCCGAAGCCGACCGAGGAAGAGATCGAAACGACCATGTCGGGCAACCTCTGCCGCTGCGGAACCTACCACCGCATTCGCGAAGCCGTCAAACTTGCCGCCACCAAAACCAAATGACCATGCAGTCCATCCCTAATCCCAGCCGGAGAAACTTTCTCAAGATTGCGGCCGCGGCCGGCGGAGGCCTCCTGCTCGGTTTCAACTGGTCCGGCTCCGAAGCCGCACCTGCCGTGCTGAACGGGCCGGCGGCCGTGCCCGGCGTCGATTTCAACAGCTACCTGTCCATCAGCCCGCAGGGCATCATCACGATCCTGTCGCCCAACCCGGAAGTCGGGCAGGGCATCAAAACCGCCTTCCCGATCATCGTTGCCGAAGAACTTGACGCCGACTGGAAGAAGGTCGTCGTGGAGCAGGCTCCGCTGGATACCAAAAAATTCGAACGGCAGGTCGCCGGGGGCAGCGGTTCCATTCCGCACTCCTGGAAGCGCCTGCGCGAAGCCGGAGCCACCGCCCGCCAGATGCTGATCGAAGCCGGGGCCAAACGCTGGAGCGTGCCGGCCGCCGAGTGTTCGACGGACAAGGGCTTCGTGGTCCATGCCGCCAGCAACCGCAAACTCAGCTACGGCGATCTGGCGACGGATGCGTCCAAACTGCCGGTTCCGGCCGACGTCAAGCTGAAGGAAATCAAGGATTTCAAGCTGATCGGCTCCACGGTCCGGAACGTCGATAACCCCGGCATCCTGACCGGAAAGAACCTGTTCGGCATCGACTTCCACCGGGAGGGCATGCTTATCGCCATGCTCCAGCGCCCCGCCTTCGGGTATAAACTGAAAAACCTCGACGCCACGGCCGCCAAAGCCATGCCGGGCATCGTCGACGTGGTGACCTTCAATAACAACGTGGCCGTGGTCGGCAAATCGACCTGGCAGGTCAAAAAGGCTAAGGACGCCCTGAAGATCGAGTGGGAAAAGGCCGACAACCTCGAAAGCACCCCTGATCACAACCGGCTGTTTAAGGAACTGCTCGACACCGGCACCCCGACGGTGCGCCGGAAAGACGGCGACGTGGATGCGGCCTTCAAAAATGCCGCCAGGGTGGTGAAGGCCGAATACCAGTGCCCGTTCCTGCCCCACAGCCCCATGGAGCCGATGAACTTCTTCGCGCACGTCAAAGCCGACGGCGCCGAACTCGTCGGACCCACCCAGACGCCGGAACTGGCCCGCAACGAAACCGCCAAACTGCTCGGGTTACCGCCCGAGAAGGTAACCGTGGCCCTGACCCGGATGGGCGGTGGCTTCGGCCGCCGGCTCAAAACCGACTATGTGCTGGAAGCCGTCAACGTGTCGAAGCTGGTCAACGCCCCGGTGAAGCTGATCTGGTCACGCGAGGACGACATGACCGGCGGAAGTTACCGCCCGGCCGTTCGGTATCGCTTCGAAGCCGCCCTCGACGCGCAGAACAACCTGATCGGTTACAAACTCCGGGGGGTCGGCATCAACTCGGGCAACCCGACGCGGGAGGACAACTTCCCCTCGGGCGCCGTCGATAACCTCCTGATCGATTCGGTGGAACATAAATCCCCGATCACGACGGGTGCCTGGCGGGCTCCGATCACCAACTTCCTGGCCTTTGCCGAGCAGGCGTTCATCGATGAAGTGGCGCAGGCCGCCGGGAAAGACCCGGTTCAGTTCCGGCTCGACCTGCTCGAAAAAGCCAAAAAACAGCCGACCGGCGCCATCAAGTACGACATCGACCGGATGATCGGGGTGATCAAACTGGCGGCCGAGAAATCACAGTGGGGTAAGAAGAAAAACGTGGCCCAGGGCTTCAGTGTCTACTTCTCGCACCGGTCTTATGTGGCCCAGGTCGGCGAGGTAGTGATGGAGAAAGGAAAACCCCGTGTGGCGAAGGTCTATTCGGCCGCCGACTGTGGGGTGGTCGTCAACCAGAGTGGCGCCCGCCAGCAGGTGATGGGCTGCATCGTCGACGGCATCGGCCACGCCATGTACGGCCAGCTGACGTTCAAAGAGGGGGTGCCGGAGCAGAAAAACTTCAATACCTACCGCATGATCCGGATGAACGAGATTCCGGAGGTCGAGGTGCATTTCGTCCAGAACGAGATCGAACCGACCGGCCTCGGCGAACCGTCGCTCCCCCCGGCAGGTGCGGCCGTGGCCAATGCCATCTTCAAGGCGACCGGCAAGCGGCTTTACAACCAGCCGTTTGTGCAGGAAGACGTTTTG
Organism: Larkinella soli; assembly: GCF_003703975.1. Taxonomy (GTDB): domain Bacteria; phylum Bacteroidota; class Bacteroidia; order Cytophagales; family Spirosomataceae; genus Larkinella; species Larkinella soli. The sequence goes on from NZ_QTJY01000011.1 coordinate 129,820, forward strand.
AAAGGCATATCCTGATCATTTCTGAAAATAGCTCGCCGTCCCCCGACGCGAGCCGGCAGGAAGGGCGCCACAAGCGCCCTTCTTTTTTTACACCATTCCGAAGACCGGCTCTCCGGCCGTAGGATGGTATCGGCAACCGGCGGGGCCTTCCGGTGGTTGTGTAGAAAACCAACACTCCTATGAGCAGGGCATTTCTGAAAAATGAGACGGCCGACGACCCGGTGGTGATTCCCGCCCGGGCGCCCCTCCCTCCCGGCGTCACCAACTACGTGACGCCCCGCGGCCTGAATCTCCTTAGAGCCGAACTCGACGACCTGGAGGCCGAACGGGCCGGGGTGCAGACGACGGAAGCCGACGAAAACGAACGCTCCCGCCAACTGGCGCTGCTGAACGGGCGGATTGCCCTGCTCAACCAGCGGATCGCGAGCGCCCGCGTCGTCGATGCCCACGACCATCCGGCCGATGAAATCCGGTTCGGCGCCACCGTCATGCTCCGGACCGTCAGCGACCGGCAGGCGGGGGAGGAACGGCGGCTGACCATTGTGGGCGTCGACGAAGCCGATGCCTCGAAGGGCTGTATTGCATTTACGTCTCCCATCGCCCGGGCCATGACGGGAAAGAAAATCGGCGAAATAGTCAGCCTGCGGACCGGCCGTGGGGAAGAAGTGTTCGAGGTGCTGGGAATTGTGTACGAGCCGGGGTAACTTAAGGACCTGGGCCGGAGAGCCCTGATCTTAACACCATAACGATATGATTGCTCTCCTGGAAAAACATCTCCGCTCCGTTCTGGGCGGCAACACCGACCGTTTGGAGGACGTTCTGATCCATTTTCGGGAAGGCAGGGCCGAACGGAACGAATTGCTTCTTCAGCAGGGACAGGTCTGCCGGCACGTCTATTTCATCGGGAAAGGCTGCCTTCAGGTATTCGGCACCGACGAAGCCGGATCGGAAACCACCCGTGAATTTTATTTCGAAAACCACTGGGTCACCGATATCTTCGGTTTTCAGCATCAACTCCCCAGCGCGGAGAGCATCCGGGCGCTGGAACCTTCCGACCTGGCCCTTATTTCCTTCTCCGACTTTCAGAAACTGGTGGGTGCGGTGCCGCAGTTTGCCGCCGTCTACCGGCAGATTCTTGAAATCTCCTATAACCGGACGGTTTACCGCGTCAATACGCTCATTTCGCTCGACGCCCTCGGCCGGCTCCGTTGGCTCCTGGAAAACCAGCCGAAAATCCTGACCCGTCTCTCCAGCAAACAGGTAGCCTCCTACCTCGGCATCTCCCCCGAAACCCTCACCCGGCTGAAAGCCCGATTGTAACAACCCTTGACAAAGGTCAGGAGTCTCGGCCGGCCCGGGCGGTACTTTTACAGGGTCATCACACGTTTCACCGTTTACACATCGACCATGAAAACGTATCTTCTCCTGTTTCGCAACGCGCCCGGCAACGGCCAGTAGCACATTTCCGCCAATGCGATCGTGGCCGGCTATGTTCTCTGTAAAGCCGATTCCGTGGAGAAGGTGATCGGGTGGAGCGAAACCTGCCCCATTCTGAAATACGAAAACGGGAGTGTCGAAATCCGGGAGATCATGTCGTTTGCGGCCTGAAATTTGTAAACCCTGCCGAACAGGAATCCGAAAAGTCTCGGATTCCTGTTCGCGTTTTTGGGGCGGAGGGGTGGGTATTTTAAAAAAACCGCTTACTTTATACGACAACGCCCTGACCATGAAAAAGCGAACGTTTCTGAAACTATCATCGGCCGCCATGGCTGCTCCCATGCTTGCACCCCTTACCGACCTGCTGCCGGCCGAGAAGCTCAAAAACTGGGCCGGTAATTATGAATACGGAACCACGAACCTGTATTCGGCCAAAACCCTGGACCAGGTGAAGGCGTTCGTGAAGAAGGAAGAAAAATTCAAGGTCCTCGGCACGCGGCACTGCTTCAACGGAATTGCCGACAGCGACCGGCAGTTTCTATCGGTGCTGGCGCTCGAAGAAGCCGTCGATCTGGACAAGGATTCCCAAACGGTGACGGTCCCGGCCGGGGTCAAATACGGCCAGCTGGCGCCGGTGCTGGAGAAGCGGGGGTTCGCCCTGCACAACCTGGCCTCGCTGCCCCACATCTCCGTGGCCGGGGCCTGCGCCACGGCCACCCACGGCTCCGGGGTTAAAAACGGCAACCTGTCGACGGCCGTCACGGCCATGGAACTGGTCACGGCCAAGGGAGAAGTAGTGCAGCTTTCGCGCACCCGGGATAAAAATACGTTTGAGGGGGCGGTGGTTCACCTCGGCGGTCTGGGGGTGGTGACGAAAGTGACCCTCCAGGTGCAGCCTACCTTCCAGATGCGGCAGTACGTCTACGAAAATCTGCCGCTGGACCAGTTGAAAGACCATTTTGAGGAGATCATGTCGGCCGGCTACAGCGTCAGCCTGTTTACCGACTGGCAGAAAAAACGGATCAGCGAGGTGTGGGTGAAAAACCGGATGGGTAAGGACAAGGACCGGAATCAGAAAGATACTTTCTTCGGCGCCACCCCGGCGAAACGCAACCTCCACCCCATTGTCGAGTTGTCGGCCGAGAACTGCACCGAGCAGATGGGCGTGGCCGGCCCCTGGTATGAACGGCTGCCGCACTTTAAAATGGGCTTTACGCCCAGCAGCGGCAAGGAACTTCAATCCGAATATTTTGTGGACCGGAAAAACGCGGTGGAAGCCATTCTGGCGGTGGAAAAGCTTCGCAATCAGGTCAGCCCCCACCTGTTTATCACGGAGTTACGAACCATCGATAAAGACAACTTCTGGCTCAGTCCGTGTTACGAGCGTGCGAGCCTGGCGATCCACTTTACCTGGAAACAGGATTGGCCCGCCGTCCGCAAACTCCTGCCCGTGATTGAGCGCGAACTCGCGCCCTTCCAGGCCCGGCCGCACTGGGGCAAGCTCTTTACCCTCACCCCTGATCGCCTGGAATCGCTGTATCCGAAAATGCAGGCCTTCCGGCAACTGGTGAAGCAGTATGACCCGAAGGGAAAGTTCAGGAATGAGTTTCTGGGTAAGACGGTGCTGCCGGCTTAAATCACCCCCCGGCCGGAGCGCCGGTCCGGCCGGGGGGTGGTTTTACCGCTTCGACAGAATCCGCCGGTCGATATAAAACGTTCCGAAGGGAATGAAACAGGCCAGGATGACTTTCCAGGTCGTATCCCGGAAGTTCCATTTCCGCTCCACCCCGACATGCAGCGTCTGAAAGATAAACAGCAGAAACAGCAGGCCGTGAACCGGCCCGATGAGCCGAACCAGCGACGGGTCTTTCCAGACGTATTTCAGCGGGACGGCGATACCGATCAGGAGCAGCAGGGAAATGCCTTCCAGGAAACCGAGCAGCCGAAGCCGCCCGATGGGGGTCGTAAGCAGGTGTGTCATGGTTAAAAAGAGCGGAAATAGGGACGATTGGCCAAAGGAGAAAACGGCCAGGGAACGGCCAGAAAAATGAGCACCAGCGCGGCTACGTACCAGCCCGTCATGGTCCGGAATTTCGAGCGGGGGGTGGGCTTCCGTTTGGCGGCCGCCGAGCCGATGGTGATCAGGACGATGGCGAGCGTCATCAGAATGACGTGGATCAGCCCGAAAAAGCGAAAATCCGGCACCCGCACGGCCTCGGTGTAGTTCGAACGAAAATACCGGATCAGGGGGCTGGAAAAATAAAGGGTATACCCGACCATCAGCTGGAGGTGGGCAATGGTGGCCGTCAGGTGCCGGATGCGGTTATCGAAAGCCGTGAACGGGACCCGCCCCGACCAGCCCCGGACCCCCCGCCAGATAGCGTAGGTCAGACTAAGAAGAACCAGCCAGCGAACGGCCGAATGAACCACTAACAGAATCGAACTCATGGGTACGGTGTTTATTCCGCCACAAAGTTCGATTCCGGAAAGGGACCCACGTTAGGACAAACGGGGCCACCTTCAGGACATTTCAATCCTTTTACGAAAAGCCGTCGGCGTCAGACCTTCGTATTTCCTGAAAAGCCGGGTGAAGTAGGAGGAGTCCGACAGCCCGACCTCGGAGGCAATGGCCCCGACGGAAAAATCGCTCTGACTGAGCAGCACCTTCGCTTCGGCCAGGATGGCCTCGTCGATCCAGCGGGTCGGGGATTTGCCGGTAACCGACCGGACGGTTTTGTTGAGGTGATTGGGCGTTACACCGAGCTGGGCGGCATAGTCGCTGACGAGGTGCCGGGTTCGGGCCTGGGTGAACACCAGCTCCCTGAACCGGTTGGTCAGCATCACGGCGGTGGTCCGGCCGGAGGGCGAAACCGGGTGGTAGGCCCGGCTGACCTCGATCAGCAGCGCCGTCAGGTACGCATGAATCAGGTCCGGGTTCTGAAGCCCCTGGCGGGAATATTCCGTCCAGAGCCGCTCCAGCAGATTCCGCACAAAACCGGACGTTTCGGCATCGGGGACAATCCGGGGATTGCCCCACACCTTCAGAAATTCAAATGGTTTCTGAAACCCGGACCGGCCGTTCATTCCATAGAAAAAGTCGTCGTGGAAATTGAACAGGAAGCCGCAGTTGACGTCATTTTTCCCGAAAGAAAATACCTGACCAGCCGGCACGAACAGCATCTGCCCGGCCTGAATCCGGTATACCTCCGCTCCGATTTTCATGGCCGCTTCGCCTTCCGTCAGATACAGGCCCGAATGGGTCAGAGAACGGGAAGCCGGCACCGCCCGCCGTAAATGTCGGTACATCTCCTCCACCCGGACGATGAAGAAATGCGTAAAGTCCTGCCGGAGAAGGCTTTGCAGGCGCTCCTGCGGCAAAAATTCCCGGGTCCACCGCTGCGGGTCGTAGACTTTGATGCGACTATCCTTCGAATCCATCGCGTCCGGTTATCTGCCTTTTCTGCGGGAACTCCGGCGCGCATCCAGAATGGAGGTGCCGTTGAGGGTGGCCCATTCGGTCAGCAGGGATACCTGCTCCATCAGGCTGCGGCCCAGCGGGGTCAGGTCATATTCCACCCGGGGCGGCACCTCGGCATAGATCCGGCGGCTCACCAGACCGTCTTCTTCGAGGTGGCGGAGGGTGACCGTCAGCATCCGCTGGGAGATGTCCCCGATGCGGTGGCGGATTTCGTTGAACCGCAGCGTGCCGTAACCGCCCAGGAGCAGGATCGTCAACAGACTCCATTTATCCGAGATGCGGGCGATGACGTCCCGAACCGGGCAGGGGCCGTTGCGGGTCTGCTGGGCCTCCTCGAAAATTTTCCGAAATTTTTTTTCGCCGGAACCCCCGTCAAATTCAGCAATAGTTACAGCCGTGTGCCTATCGAACACCGCTGTGCCTTCTTGTGGTGCCATTGGTTACTATTTAGCTTTGAGTTCCTAAAAGTAACTATTGAAAGTAAAAATCACGAAAAAATGGCACAGAAAATTCTGGTAACCGGTGCCACCGGTACCATCGGCCGGCCGCTGGTCCGGCAGCTTCAGCACCTGGGAGCTTCCTTCGTTGCGGGCGTTCGTCAACCCGAAAAAGCCGCCGAAACCCTCGGGCTTTCCGCCGACCGGATCGTTTCGTTCGACTTCTCCGACCCGGCCACGTTTGCCGGAGCCGTCGAGGGGGTCGACCGCATTTTTCTGCTCGGCCCGCCCCTGCGGCTGGACCTGACCGAACTGGTAGCCCCCTTCATCGATTTCCTGCGGGACCGCGGCATCCGGCGGGTGGTTTACCTTTCGGCCCTCAGGGAAGAAAAGATGGGCGACCAGCTGAACTTCCACAGCCGAATCCTGAAGAAACTGGAGAACGACGGTTTTGAAACCACGGTGCTCCGGCCGACCTTCTTCGCTCAGAATTTCCGGAATTTCGAATGGGAGAACATCACCCTTCGGGGAATCACCTACGTTCCGGCCGGAACGGGGCGGGTAGCGTTTGTGGACGCGGAGGACATTGCCGCCGTGGCCGCTGCGGCCCTGACGCAGGAAGGCCACATCGGAAAAACGTATGAACTGACCGGCCCCGAATCGCTGACCCATTTCGAAGCCGCCGACCGGCTGACGGAGGTAACCGGGCGCACGGTAGTCTACCCGAATCCGAGTCCGGAAGAGTATACCGAAACGCTCCGGGCTTCCGGCGCTCCGGATTTTATCGCCCCCTACATGATTACCGCTTATTCGCTGGTGCGAAACCATCTGGTCGATCTGGTCACATCGGATGTGGAGAAGGTCACCGGCCGGAAACCGACTTCGCTGAAAACCGTTCTGGAACGGGAGTTCCAGTCGGTACTTTCCTGATCAAAAAAGGACTGCACGACGAATCGTCGTGCAGTCCACCGGTTCCAGCGGCTTTTCCCATCACCTCCGGGATCGGCCCTCCCGACCGGCCGCGGGGGCGGTTCCGGCCGTCACGCATTGGTTAGGTTTGAAAAGCAAAGCTAAGGACCCGACGGCACCCCGGTTACCGATTCAGGCCCAACCGTTTCTGTCATTATTTAAACCAGCGGGTCCGAAGTACGAAGTGCCGGCCCCCGGTTTTCAGGCCGGTACCGTCAAACCGGTTTTTCCCGTTTGGGCCGGGGGGGATGGAAGGGCGAAATCCGGTCTTTACGGGTCAGCATCCGCCAGAAGTCCGTCGCCATGGCCGGATACACCGTGATCCCGAAGCTGTAATAAATGCCGTTGAAATTCTGGTCGATCGCCGTCTGGAAGACCGAATACCGGTAACCCATCTGCACGCTGAATCCGACCCAGCGGGTGGCTTTCCACTGGCCGTAACCCCCGACCTGGACGGGCACGAAGAAATCCCGGCGCGTTCGGTCCACTGGCAAATCCCGGGTCAGGTCGCGGGGCATGGCGTAGGCCACTCCCCCACCCACCTCCACCGGGATGCTCACCTTCCAGCGCCGGTTGTTGGTCAGATTGTACCAATACAGAAGGCTGAGGAACCAGAGATCGGTGCGGGTGTAGTAGTCGAGGTTGATGCGCCGGGCGGCATCCCGTCGCCAGTCGATGAGCCGCAGGTAGACCGCGTAATTCAGCCAGTAGTAGCCCAGGGTAACCTGATGCCGCTTGGCCCCGTATTCAATGCCCGCGTTGACGCCCCAGACGTTGACCCGCCGTTTTTCGAGAAAGGAAGTCCGGAAATCGAGGTTGAAAGCCGGAGTGACCGGATGCCGGGCCGGCCGGACCGAGTCGGCGGGCAGGGCCGATACTCCCCCCGACGAATCCGCCGGATTCGAAAACCACAAACAGACGCTGAGAACAAAAGCAACCATAGACCCGGACGACCCGGCACCGATTTCGGTGGGGGTTTTCGATATAAAACTCCGAAAAAGGGCTAAACTCCCGATGAAAGTGAGATTAAAAGTAGTTTAAACCAGCCACCCTTTTTCTTTCAGAGCATCGAAGATCAGCCGGTCGACCTCCGAAATCCGGTCTTTGTCGGCGTAGGTAAGCCACCGCACTTCCTCGATTTCGGAATCGGCCCGGAGGGAACCTGAGTAGGTGGCCCGGTAGCAGGTCATCTGCACGAGGGTTCCCTCCGGGTGGCCGTGGGCCTGGGCGGTGAAGACCCCGAACAGGTCCAGGGAGCCGGGGTGCAGATCGATGCTGAGTTCTTCGCGGACCTCCCGGCAGAGGGCCTCCTGATCGGTTTCACCGGGCTCCCGTTTCCCGCCGGGGATGTAATAGGTGTCCTTTCCCCGGGACCGGGTTGACAGGATGGTGTTGTCTTTCAGCTCGATCCAGGCCAGTTTGTCGATCAGTTTCATGAAGCAGTGGGATTTGCGCAAAAGTACGGAAAAGGCAGGCAGGTTAAACCGATGCTCCATTAAACAGAAACCTTATTATATTTGCTTGCGCACACATTTTTTAGCAACTAATTGCTCATTTTCGTAAATTAGATGTCGACACCAGAGAATCCTACGGAGCTTGAATTTGAAATTGACCGATTAACCAATTCCGTTCAGGATACCGTTTCCGGGGAGTCTTTTGAAACAGAAGTTCATCTCATCACTCGAACCGACTTGAAAATGGTTACCAGAAAAAACGGATGGAAATTCAACTGGAGGAAAGAATTTGGTGATGGCCGAAAAACCGTATGCAAGCTCACCCTGTTTAATGACCCAGAACTTATTCAGGGATTGCTCAGTATCTCTATTGAGCCTGACCATGTCTACATGCACTTACTTGAAAACGCACCATTCAACGTTGGTTCGAAAAAACGTTTCAATGGGGTTGCCGGAAACCTGGTGGCGCATGCATGCCGGGTTTCGTTCCAGGAAGGTTTTGATGGATTCGTAGCGTTCACTTCAAAAACACAATTAATTGACCACTACAGAATTGTACTTGGGGCAGTTTTGCTAAATGGACAGCGAATGATCATTCCGGAGAATGCGGCTCGGCAGTTGGTCCGTAAATATTTCAAACAATAACATGTATGGCAATTATCAAAGAACCGAACGGCATCGATTTTTCAATTAAAAGCATGCCGCTTACCGATCAGGCCCGAAGCGAAATCAGCAATTTCATCCAATCTTATAAGGCGGCTTCCCGTAAAAAGAAAGGGAGTGCAAAAGGCAAAGCCTCAGGTCTGAAACCCCTTTAGAACCAAGCTTCTCCCGGTTTTGCTTTTGCTGGTCGGGGTATGCATTCCTGTTCAGCGCTGTAGGAAAACTTTCGATATATAGTAAGTTTCCGCTACCTTTGCTGCAAACTTATGGTTTGATGCCTGACATTATCCATGAAGTTGGTCACCTAATAAAAAAAGCCAGGATCGAAGCCGGGTTAACTCAAAAAGAACTTGGTGAACGATTGGGCGTGGGTGAACCAACGATCAGTAAATATGAGAGAAACGGTCAAAATCTTACCATTCAGACCCTGAAAAAGGTGGCTGATGCTTTAAATGTCGAACTTAAAATCACTTTCCATAAATAGAATATTTTTTTAACGCTTTACTTGCCATATATAGAAACTAAAGTATTTTTGCCCACAGAAAAACCCCAACGCGTATGTCTGGACAACTCGGCGATGGGGCACGTGCTACAAAAAACCAGTCAGTTTATGAACACGGAACAAAAATACGGAGCATCCGGCTTCGGTGCAAATCATTCTGCTTCAAATCCTAAAAAAACCGAATCTTCTTCGGAAACCGGGCCACTCCCCCACCTTCTCATCCGCTCCTCCGGCCCACCGCGCGACGGCATCCCCGGCCTCCTCGACGATTTCTTTCAGGCCAAAGGCATCGGCCCCGTGGTCGATACCCTCTGCGAAAACCTATACCGCTGGCTGCACTGGGCCGAAACCTCCGAAGACACCGTGCCGGCCGACGTGCGGCTCAACCACCTCTGGCTTTCCCTCGAAGTCCTGAAATTTCAGGTCGACCTTTACGAACGCTGGGCGGCCGGGGCCTCTCACTCAAACTGAAACGCGAAATACAGACAACGGGTGGCGCTGGTGTTGCGGATGGCGTGGGGAACGTTGGATTCCAGGAAAATCAGGTCCCCGGCGGTGGCTGCGTGAAGCTTCCCGTCGATGCTTTCCTCGGCGCTCTGCTCGATCATCAGCAGGATTTCGGCGGCCCGGTGCGTATGGGGCGGGTGGCTCCACAGGCCCGGATTCAGCGTCGTCACGTGCATCTCGAAACGTTGCGTCATGGCCGTGGCGCGGTCGAACATCCGGCGGATGCCGCCCTTGTCGTGGCCCTGAAACGGGACTTCGTTCCAGTCGATCCAGAAGGAGCCGCCCGCCTTCCGGCCCCGTTCCGAATCGGCCGGGGCGCGGGATTCGTAGCGCATGACGTAGTAGGTGGCCGGCCCTGATCCCCGGTTTTCAAAGCCGTGTTCGTCGCCCGGCATGATGAGCGCGACGCTGCCCGGGCCGAGCGTTTGGGTCCGGCCCGCAATCGTCACGGTCAGTTCGCCTTCCTTCATGAGGATCAGTTCCTCGTCGGCGTGCCGGTGGGCCGGATGGGGGGCCTGCCGGGCGGGCAGGGTGGTCGCGTGGATTTCCAGCCGACGGAAATCCCGGGTCGGCCCCTTCAGCAGCTGCCGTTGATCCGAAGTCCCTTTCCGGACGACCGGCGTTTCATTCCACACGTAGACGCCCGAGGCCACCGAGTCCACGGTCTGGGCGTTCAGCCGGAGGCCGATCAGGAGCAGGATACCGAGAATCGAAAATGCTTTCATTCCGAAGGGTTTAGACCCTCAAGTTACCACAAAAACCGGTCATACCACACCTGCAAAGACGCAGGCAGTTCCGGACATTCTCCGCTCCGCTTCGGCTCTTGCCGCAGAATAAACCAGTGGTCGAAATCCCGGAGAAACCGATCCGGCAGCCCGGTTTCGGCGGGCGCCTGCGGACTAAGGATCATCAATGAGCCGGCCGGCCCGAAGGCCAGCAGGGAATACCGGCTCAGAAAGCGACGGCAGGACGGATGGCCCGGGTCGAGCAGCAGGAACCGGTATCCGAATCCGGAAGGCCCGGCCTGTACCCGCCCGCCCCATTTGGCTTTGAACCGGAGAACGCCGTTTTCCAGGTAGGCAGGGGTGCCTCCGAGCTGAAGTTCGGTTTTTCCGAGGGCTATCGCCCGGCGGATCGTGAACCAGTAGGCGGCCGGAATGGCCCCGGCCTGCACCCAATGCGGGTCGTTGTCGAGCCAGCCGAGCCGCATCAGCTCATAGTCGCTCTCCCCGATTCGGTTCAGAAATGCCGCCACACAGCGCCCTTCCAGCCAAACCTGGATGAACTCACAGGCTCCGGACCGCATCAGGTCGGTGACCCCGGCTTCGGGCATGATGTAGGCTTCGTCGCCGTGGCGACCCCGCATCGAGGGTTCGTAATAGCGACGGTAAAATTCGCCCGCCCAGCCGGGATCGGTCGTAATTTCAAAGGCAAACGAGCTTCTTTCGGCTTTCCGGACATCATTTTTCCCGGACCGGGGCAGGTGTTCGAAAAAGATCCGGGGATCATCGGGAAGCGGAATGGTCAAAGGCACATACCGGGGAACCCGCAGGGCCTTTTCCGCCCGATCCTCCGGCAGGTCAAGGTCCGAGACCACCACCAGGCCGTGTTGTTTCAGGAGGCCCGGGGCCAGGGCCGTCCCTCCGCCGTAGAGGTGGCTCCGGGTCACCGGCGGTTCGTGTCCGTTCGGGTAAAGCCGGTTGTAGGGATGCAGGTCCCGCGGATTTCCCAACAGAGCGAAACCGTCTGGACCGGCAGCCAGGGTCCAGTAGGTATGGTTCCGGCGGAAGAGGCTCAGCCGGTTTTTCAATGGCCGGAACAGGGCCGGGAACGCAATCATTCAGCAATCAGGTTCAGGAACCGCAAAGGTAGCGAATCCTTTTACCGAAACCGTGAACTCATGCCGCCGTCCATGATGAGGGAATGCCCGGAAAGATATGGCGTCCCTTCCGAACAGAGCCACAGGATACCCTCCGCGGCTTCGTCCGGGGCGCCGATCCGGCCGGCCGGAATCATCTGAAGGTATTGACTGCGAATCGCTTCCAGCGCTTCCGCACTGCCGTCGGTCTGCCCCTGAAACGCTTTTTGCAGCAGGGGCGTGTCGAATGCGCCCGGAACCAAGGCGTTGATTTTAATGCCGAAGCGGCCGTATTCCTGGGCCGCCGATTTGGTCAGCGCCAGGGCAGCCGCTTTTCCGGCCGCATACAACGACCCGCCCGCCACCCCGCCCAGCGCATTGATGGTCGAGACATTGACGATGGACCCGCCGGCGGGCTTCTGTCCCAGCATTTGGGTAATCGCCCGTTTCATCAGCCGCCAGACCGCCTTGCAATTGACGGCCAGAGCCTCCTCCAGCTCCTCTTCCCCGAATTCATGAAGCGGTTTTCCTACTCCTGCCTCCCCGGCCGCGTTGTTCACCAGCACATCCAGCCGGCCATGCCGATCGGTCAGCGTCCCGAACAGGGCGTCGACGTCCCGGGCGATAGCCAGGTCGGCAGCCACAAAATCAACCTTCCCGGCCATTCCGGCACCGTTAAGGGCCGCGGCCACCTGCCGGCCGCGGTCGGCATTTCGGGCCGTGATCATCACCGTGGCCCCGGCCTGGGCGAAGGCGCGGGCGGTCGCTTCACCGATCCCGGAGGTTCCGCCGGTAATCAGGGCCACTTTTGCCGTAAAATCAAATTGAACCATCGGTCGTTTTTTAGGACAAAGGAAAGCCGTTAACCGGCTGATGGTAGTCGGTTTACCCGGCGATTTTATCGGTATTTCTTGAGACAGACTGCGGGTGGAAGCGGGTTGGGAAGCCGGAAAGCGGAAACTTTCAAACGGACGGGGGAGTTATCACCGCAGTCTTTTTACTCTTACCGGTTTACACACAGCATGGCAGAAATCATCAAAACCGCCCTCGTCACGGGGGGCACGAAGGGAATCGGCTACGGCATCGCCGAAGCGTTGATCCATCAGGGAATTCGGGTAGCGATCACGAGCCGGTCGCAGGAAGCCGCCGACGAGGCCGCAGGCGCACTGAACGGGATTCGCGAGGGTTTCGCGCTCGGCATCGGCGCCGACGTGCGCGACCTGACCTCCCAGCAGCGGGCGGTCGATGCGCTGCTTCAGGCCTGGGGGCGCCTGGATTACGTAATCGCCAACGCGGGCGTCGGGCACTTCGCTCCCATTCAGGACCTGAGCGCCGAAGAGTGGCATGAAACCATCGACATCAACCTGACGGGCGTGTTCTATACGCTGAAAGCCGCCGTCGATCAGCTGAAGCAGAACGAAGGGTATTTCATCACCGTCGCCAGTCTGGCCGGCACCAACTTCTTCGAGAACGGAGCCGCCTACAATGCCAGCAAATTCGGACTCGTGGGCTTCACCCAGGCCGCCATGCTCGACCTCCGGAAGTTCGGCATCAAGGTGACCACCATCATGCCCGGTTCCGTCGCCACTTATTTCAACAACCACCAGCCGAATGAAAAGGATGCCTGGAAAATCCAGCCGGAAGACATCGGCCGGATGGTCGTGGATCTCATTCGGATGCCGGCCCGGACCCTCCCGAGCAAGATCGAGGTGCGGCCGACGATTCCGGGCGGCCGTTGAGCCTATTTGCTTACCACCTGGACCAGATACCTCTTGCGCACTTTCCCCGGACCGGCTTCTCCGGCCGGTTTTTCGCTGAAGACCACCCGCGCCGTACCGTTGGTGACGCCCTTGATCTCGAAGACCGAAGGGCCGGCGTTGCGAGGCTGGAGGGTGTCGACCGCCGGACTCACCAGCCGTTTCGACACCTCGACGACCTCGTTGTTTTCGGAGGTACCGATAAGCTGGAGGCTCGCGTCGCCCCGGCCGGAGAGTTTCACCTCACGGACTTCGCCGACCTCCACCCGGATGCGCTGCTGGCGTCCGGAACTACAGGCGGTCAGCAGACTGAGGCCGAGTGCGGAAAAAAGAAGGGTTCGATATGCTTTCATACCGCTATAACCGGGTCGGGGGGGCTGCGGTTTGAATTCCGCCGGATCGGGACAAAAACGGCCTTTCAGGGCCGGACAAGCTCGATCCGGTATTTTTTTCCTTTCAGTTTCTCCTCCCGAACCCGGTCGAGAACCCCGGTGGCACGGTCGGCTTTTACGGCGGCAAAGGAGAGAAAATCACCCACTTCGACCCGCCCCAGTTCTTCTTTCTCCAGCCCCCCCTTCTGAAGCAGAAACCCGACGATGTCGCCCCGGGCTATCTTGTTTTTGCGCCCCCCGCCGATGGAGAGGGTGCGGAATTCGGGCGGCCCGGGCAGGTCCGGATTTTCCGGAAGGGGAACGGTTTCCAGATCGGCCGGGACGTAGGAAGGCCGTTTTTCCTCTCCGTACAGCATCAGGTAGGCGGTGCCGGTGGCGTGCATCCGGGCGGTGCGGCCGTTGCGGTGCAGAAATTCGCTTTCCTGAACCGGAAGCTGATAGTGAATGACATGTTTCATTTCGGGAATATCCAGCCCCCGGGCCGCCAGGTCGGTCGTGACCAGATACCGGACGCTGCCGTTGCGGAACAGAATCAGCGCCCGCTCGCGGTACGCCTGCTCCATTCCGCCGTGGTAGACCGTCGAGCCGATGCCTTTGCGGTTCAGCGACTCACTGATCCGTTCGGCGGCCTCGCGGTGGTTGCAGAAAATCAGGGCCGGTTCGGAATGCAGGGTTCCGAGCAGCCGGTACAGGGTCTCGGTTTTATCCTTCTCCTCCGATACGACCAGCCGGAGCGTCAGGCCGGAAGCCTCCGCCGACCCGGCCGGAAAGGAAAGCCGTTGTGCTTCCTGCAACCCGGTAAAAGCCGGTATTTCGGTTCCGGCCGTGGCCGACACCAGCACCCGTTTCCGCAAGCCGGGCAGGGCGCGGATCACCTTCTCCATCTGTTCCTGAAACCCCAGTTCCAGCCCCTTGTCGAATTCGTCGAGAACGAGAGTCTGCACTCCGCTGAGGTCCACGGTGGAACGTTCGAGGTGATCGGCCAGGCGGCCGGGGGTGCCGATCAGGAGAGCCGGCGGCTCACTCAGGTTGCGGATTTCGGTCGCCATCGGGTGTCCGCCGTAGCAGACATTTACCTTGAAACCGGTCGCCATGGTTTTCCAGACCTGTTCGATCTGCATCGCCAGCTCGCGGGCAGGCACGATCACCACGGCCTGGACACCGGCCCCGTTCGGGTCGAGAAGCCGGTACAGGGGCAGCAGGTAAGCCAGCGTTTTGCCCGTTCCAGTCGGGGCATCCAGGATCACGTCGCCGGGTTGTTCCAGGATGGCCCTTCCGGCGGCTTCCTGCATCGGATTCAGGGCCTCGATGCCGAATTTTGGCAGGATTTGTGTGTAAGACGGTTGGGGATTCATGAAGTAAAATTAATCCGAACGATTCGTTTACTTTGCAACGGACACCCTCGATTTTATGAAGAAAAATCTACCCGACTTCTCCCGGCATCTGCTTTTCCCGGCTCTATTCCTGCTGACGGGCTTCGGCTGGAACGGCTGCTCCCGCAAAATCGAGCCGGTGCCGGAGGACGACACCCTCGACTTCGTCTACCAGTATTCGGTCATCAGCGCCCTTCAGGCCGGTGTATTCGACGGCAACCTCCCCTTCGGACGGCTCAAGACCAAAGGGGATTTCGGTCTGGGAACGTTCAACCGGCTCGACGGCGAACTGGTGATCGACCAGGGCAACCGCTACCGCGTCCGCTTCGACGGAACGGTAAAGGACGTTTCGGACCTGGATACCACCTCCTTCGTGGTGGTGAAATTTTTCAAACCCGATACCACCTTCACCGTCAACACCCCGGCGACCCGGCTTGACAGCCTGCAAAAACAGATTGCCGGGGCGCTCCCGGCCAACCAGCTGTACGCCATCCGCATCAAAGGGCGGTTTCCGACCGTGACGGCCCGGGCCCCGGCTCCGGCGGCCAAACCGTTCCCGACCCTGACCGAGCACCTCATGCGGAACCAGTACCTGTTCAACCTCACCAATACCAGTGGGGTGGCGGTCGGTTTTCTGGTGCCGAAGTATATGGAAAAGACCAACCCGCCCGGCTTTCATTTCCATTACCTTTCCGACGACCGCAAAACGGGGGGCCATGTCCTCGACCTGACGGCGGGCAGCGTCGTCGTGGAAATCGACCGGGCACAGGGCTACATCGTGGAAGCCAATACCCATGCCGGTTACAACCGGGTGAAGCTGGAGTCAGGGAACGACTCCCTTCCCGTTTCGTTTTAAACCGGAATGCCGGGCCGGAGGGGCGGTAGCCTGCCGGAAATCCCGCCCGAATCTTTACCTTTGCCCGCCGGCCGGCAAGGCCCGCCCGGAACAGCCACCGGTTCGAATGCAGAAGACCGCCATGACGCCACAGCAGATTGCCGAATACATCCAGCAGAACGACGTTCAGAAGATCCGATTTGCCTTTGCCGACATCGATGGGGTACTGCGCGGAAAGATCATCCATCGGAAAAAATTCCTGGAGGGGCTGGAAGCCGGATACGGTTTCTGCGACGTGGTCTTCGGCTGGGACATCCACGACGCCCCGTATGACAACGTCCGGCTGACGGGCTGGCATTCGGGCTACCCCGACACGCCGACCCGCATCGACCTCGGCACGTTCCGTCGGATACCCTGGGAAGACGATCTCCCGTTTTTTCTGGCGGATTTCAGCCGTCCCGACGGTCCCGACCTGCCCGCCTGCCCGCGCAGCCTGCTGAAGCGAATTGCCGCCCAGTGCCGCGACATGGGCTATCACGCCGAATTTGCCCAGGAGTTCGAGTGGTTCAACTTCCGGGAAACCCCGCAGACGCTGCACGAAAAGGGGTTCCGCAATCCCGAGCCGCTCACGCCCGGCATGTTTGGTTATTCGATCCTCCGCCCCTCGCTTGAAAGCGCCTTTCATCAGGACCTGTTCGATCTGATGGCCGGTTTCGATATTCCGCTGGAAGGGCTGCATACCGAAACCGGGCCGGGCGTTTATGAAGCCGCCCTCTTCCACGACGAGGTGGTCCGGGCCGCCGACAAGGCCGTCCTTTTCAAAACGGGCGTAAAGGAAATCGCCTACCGTCATGGTCTCGTGGCCACGTTCATGGCAAAGTGGAACGCCGACCTGCCCGGCTGCTCCGGCCACATCCACCAGAGCCTTTGGGACCCGGAAAACACCCGGAATCTGTTTTACGCGCCCGACCGGCCCAATCGCATGAGCGAGCTGTTCGAGCATTACGTGGCCGGCCAGCTTCACTGCCTGCCGCAGATTCTGCCCATGTTCGCCCCGACGATCAACAGCTACAAGCGGCTGGTGGAAGGCGCCTGGGCGCCGACGACCGTTACCTGGGCCATCGGGAACCGGACGACCGCCCTGCGGGTGCTGAACGATTCGGAGGCTCATACGCGGGTCGAACACCGGGTGGCGGGGTCCGACTCCAACCCCTATCTGGCGCTGGCCGCTTCGCTGGCGTCGGGTCTGTACGGCATCCGGAATCGTCTGCCGCTGACCATCCCGCCGACGGAAGGCAACGGCTACGCCGACCTGCGCAACGGCCGGCTGCCGGCCAATCTGTGGGAAGCCACGCAGGTTATGAAGACCTCCGAACTGGCCGCCGACCTTTTCGGAACCGGTTTTGTGGAGCATTTTACCGCCACCCGCGAATGGGAATGGCGGCAGTACGCCCGCGCCGTGAGCGACTGGGAACTGAAACGATATTTTGAACTGGTATAGCGGACGGGCAGGTTTCCCGTCTCCTACCAGCCAACCCCTGAAAATGTATGCGAATTATCGATTACCCGGCGATTATCCGGAAGGCGTGGGAAGGGTTCGACGCCACGCAGACCATCCAGACCATTGAAGACATCAGCGCCCGCGTTTCCACCAACCACGTGTTCCGCGTGCGGCTGGACAGCGGGGATATCGTGATTGCCAAGCTGTCGTATTTCGGGAAGTACGAACATTTCAAGGAAGACCACCGCATTATCCAGGCCCTCGCCAACAACCTGCTTTACCCCTTCGAGAATGTGCTCGCCAAATCGCTGCTGAAGAATAACCAGGTTTATACCTTTCGCTATAAAGAGGGTCTGGTGGATGCCTGGGTGGTATTTTACAATCCGATCCGGACGATGCACAAGATGCCGCGCCGGCTCGACGAACACCACATCCGGCGGCTGGGCCAGGAGATCGGGCGGTTCCACAAGGCCTGTGCGCGGGTCAGCCCGGTGCTGCCGAAATCCTCCAAAACGCTGCGGTCCGACATCCGCGACCTGCGCGAAATCCTGGACACGGAGGAAGGCCAGTATGAACACCGGATGCACATCGGCATCCTGAAGCGGCAGTGCGATGTATTTCTGGAAAACCGCCAGAAGCTGGTGGCGGGGGTGGTCGAAACCATGCCGGTATTCGTCGACTGGAACATCGGTAACTTCTCGGTGACGGAAAACCTGGAGCTGTACTCCCGCTGGGATTATGACTGGTTCCGGATCAGTTACCGGGTGATGGACTTTTACTTTTTCAGCCGGGTGGTTTCCGACATCGGAGACCGGACGGTGTTCAGCTACGTCATCGGGCCGCTCATGGAAGACCGCTTCCTGCTGTTCCTGAAAGAGTATCATCAGGTTTACCCGTTGACGCCCAACGAAATATATTTCATGAAGGAAGCCTACCGGTTTTTCATCCTGAATTACGTGATCAAATACGGCCGGTATTTTTTCCACCGGACCTACGCCACTAAATTACAGCATGAAGCCTTCGAGACATATTTCCGATCCATCGACGAGCAGTTCGACGCGGAGAAGATTCTGAGGGCTTTGAATATTTAATTTCCAGCCCCTACAGGGATTGGGAAGCCCTTTGTCATCCCCGCCGGTTTGTCATCCCGGGAAACGAGGGATCTGGCGGCTGAATGACCCATCTGACCGGGCGCCGAAGCACAAGATCCCTCCTCCGTCGGGATGACAAAAGGAGTGGGATGACAAAACCCCTTCCCCAAACAACCTCTCAGGGGTTTAGGGGTAAAACCGCATACAACCAAATAGCACACAGGTATGGAACTGACCGATTTCAAAACGATTGTCGCGGATTACAAAGTGATTTTCTTCGATGCCTTCGGCGTACTGAAGACGTACAACGGTTTGATTCCGGGTATCCAGAAGACTTTTTCTTACCTGAAGGAGAACAACAAGGACTTCTACGTGCTGACGAACGATGCGTCGCGCAGCCCGGAGCAGCTGGCCGAGTCCTACCACCGCATGGGCCTGACCGACATCGTTCCCGACTGCATCATCTCGTCGGGTATGCTGGCCCGGGAATACCTCGAACTGAAAGTCAACCATGGGACGGTGGCCTACCTCGGCACGGAGGACTCGGCCCATTACATCGAAACCGCCGGCCTGACCACCCTGTCCATCCGGGAGTTATCTCTCGAATCCATTTCGGAAGTGAACGCCCTGGTGCTGCTCGACGACGAGGGTTTCGACTGGAACACCGACCTGAACAAGACGGTCAACCTGCTCCGCAAGCGGAACATCCCGGTGATCGTCGCCAATACGGACGAGACCTATCCGGTGTCGAAAAACCGCATCGCCATCGCCATCGGCGGGCTGGCCGAAATGATCGAAACCATTGTAGCCAAGCGCTTTATCCGGTTCGGGAAGCCCGACGCCCAGATGTTCATCTTCGCCTACGAGCACATCCGGAATGCGCCTTCCATCCACAAGAAAGACATCCTGATGGTCGGCGACACGCTGCATACCGACATCATCGGCGGCAACAAGTTCGGGCTGGATACGGCGCTGGTCCTGACGGGCAACACCCAGGCAGAAGACGCCGAAATCCGCATCCGCTCGACGGGCATCATCCCGACCTACATCTGCGAGTCGGCGGTAATTGAGTAAGCGAAAGCCGATTTACTTCATCGAAAACCATTTAATTCCACTCTCCGATCGGATAATCCCGTACCTTTACTCCTTTCCAGTTCACCGATGATTCAGGAAAGGAACAAGGGGGTGCCGGAGCAGACGCCCGCCCGGTTCGACGCCATCGTGGTCGGGTCGGGAATCAGCGGGGGCTGGTCGGCGAAGGAGCTGTGTGAGAAGGGATTGAAGGTGCTGCTGCTGGAACGCGGGCGCATGATCGAGCACGTGAAGGACTACCCGACCGCCATGATGGCCCCCTGGGAGTTTCCGCACCGAAATCAGGTGATGCCGGAGGATCTGCTTAAAAAATACCCCGTTCAGAACCGCACCGGCTTCGCCATCACCGAAGCCACCCATCATCACTTCGTCAACGATCTGGAGAACCCCTATGTCGAGGAAAAGCCGTTCGACTGGATTCGGGGGTATCAGGTCGGCGGGCGCTCGCTCATGTGGGGGCGGTATTCGTTCCGATTCTCCGACCTCGACTTTGAAGCCAACGCCCGAGAAGGCATCGCCACCGACTGGCCCATCCGGTATAAAGACCTCGCCCCCTGGTACGACTACGTCGAGACATTCGCCGGGATCGCCGGTGACCGCGACGGCCTGCCCCACCTGCCCGACGGCCAGTTTCAGCCGGCCCTGCCCGACAACTGCCTCGAAGCCCATTTCCGGAAAACCGTCAACGCCCGGTTTCCCGACCGGAAGGTGATCTCGGCCCGGGCCGCCCACCTGACCGCCCCGACGAAGGAACAAACGGCCCTGGGACGGGCCAGCTGCCAGTTCCGCAACCTCTGCATGCGGGGCTGCCCCTACGGCGCCTATTTCAGCACGCAGTCGGCCACGCTGCCGGCCGCCCGCCGGACCAGGAACCTGACCGTCCGGCCGCACTCGATCGTCAACTCGATCATCTACGACGAGAAAACCGGCAAAGCCGCCGGGGTCCGGGTCATCGACGAAACGACCGGCCAATGGCACGAATTTTACGCCAAAATCATCTTCCTGAATGCGTCGGCGCTGGGGTCCACGTTCATCCTGCTGAACTCCGGATCCGCCCGGTTTCCAAACGGCATGGACGACAGCGGGCAGTTGGGTCATAACCTCATGGACCACCATTTTCACGTCGGGGCGCGGGCAGATTACCTCCACGACCTTGACAAATACTACTACGGACGCCACCCGGCCGGGCTGTACATCCCCCGGTTCCGGAACCTGGGAACGGACCGGCAGCCGTTCAAACGCGGCTACGGCTTCGAAGTGTATACCAGCCGTTCCAACTGGGAGCATTCGCTCGACGAGGAGGGTTTCGGACCGGAATTCAAGGAGATGGCCGGCAGCTTCGGGGGCTGGAACATTACGCTCGACGCCTTCGGCGAATGCCTGCCCTATTTTGATAACCGGGTATACCTCACCGACGAGGTGAAAGACAAATGGGGCCAGCCGGTTTTGAAAATGGACGTTCACTACCGCGAGAACGAGACGCTGATGCGGAAAGATGCGCAGGAACAGGCGGTGCGGATGCTGGAAGCGGCCGGATGCAGCCACATCGAAGGCTTCGACAGCCAGGCCCACCCCGGTCTGAGTATTCACGAAATGGGTACGGCCCGGATGGGCAGCGACCCGAAAACCTCGGTCTTCAACCGCTACAACCAGCACCACGCCGTCAAAAATGTGTTCTGCACCGACGGCGCCTGCATGACCTCCTCGCCCTGCCAGAATCCGTCGCTGACCTACATGGCCCTGTCGGCCCGGGCCGCCGATTATGCGGTCAGGGAACTGAAAAAAGGCAATCTGTAAGCCGGAAAACCGCCCGCCGATCCTGTCCAGATCCGTACAACCGACTGTCCGTTTCTGGACAGGATCAACTTTTCAAGTCGGCTAAAATCGCTCTTTCTGCACTCAGATCGCACTTTTCTCAAATTGGCAAGGCATTTGTTTAGCAAATAATAATCAAATCGGAAGCACGATGGGCCGGGCCTATTTAGGAGAATTTGAAGAACTGGTTCTACTGACGGTGGCGGTCCTGGACGGCAACGCCTATGGGGTGACCATTGCCGCCGAACTCAAACAGCGCACCCGGCGAACCATCAGCCTGAGCGGGGTGCATATCGCTCTCTACCGACTGGAAGAAAAAGGGTTCGTGCGGTCGGAGCTGGGCGGAGCTACCTCCTCGCGGGGCGGCCGCCGGAAACGGCTGTTCGGGATAACGACGGCCGGCCGTCAGACGCTGGCGGATATGCGGGACGTCCGCAACGACCTCTGGAACGCCATCTCCTCGCCGTCCCTCTCCTGACCCATGAAAAACCACCCCCAACTTCCTCCGGCCTGGGCCGACCGGCTCCTGAAGTGGCTTACTCCACCGCACCTGCGCGAGGAACTGCTCGGCGACCTCCATGAACAGTTTGCCGAACAGGCGGAAGCCGTCGGCAGCCGGAAAGCCCGACGGCTTTATGCGCTGGAAGTATTAAAATTTGTCCGTCCCTTTTATATCCGGGAGCGGCTTCGGCACCTGGCCCGGCTGTCGGAACCCGACGCTGGATACGCACGAAAGGAAATTCATCGACCTGCCTTTTTCCACCCTACCGATATGTTCAGAAACTACCTGAAAATCGCCTTCCGCAACCTCTGGAAAAGCAAGGGGTATGCGGCCATCAATGTCGTCGGCCTTTCCGTGGCCTTCTGCATCTGCCTGTTCCTGTTCCTGACCGCTTACCTGCAACTCACCTACGACGCCTTTCACCGCGACGGGGATCGCATCTACCAAACCTATTTCGTTGCCAATGACCCCGAACGGGTCAGTAAAACCGGAGGGATGCCGCTTCCGCTGACCCCGGCCCTGAAGTCCGAATTTCCGGAGGTGGAAGCGGCTGCCCGGGTCCTTTCCGGCCGAAAAAGCTCCGTCGAGTGGAAGGGAAAAGGGTTTGAAAAGCTCGTCCTAATGACGGACCCCGACTTTTTCAAGGTCTTTACGTTTCCGATGGTTAAAGGGAATCCGGACGTAGCCTTGCTGGAGCTTTCCAGTATCGTGCTGAGCGAGACGACGGCCCGCACGGTGTTCGGATCGGAGGACCCGATCGGGAAGCCGATTCAGATCGGAACCGGTCCAGACCGAAAGCAGTATATCGTCAGCGGCATTGTGGCCGATCCTCCCCTGAACTCTACCATTCAGTTCGATGCGCTGACGCGGATCGAGAACCGGCCGGGCTATGCGTCCGATAAGGACAACTGGAATGCCAATTCCTCCAGCGTTTTCATCAAAACCGCCCCCGGGGTGGCGCAGGCATCGGTCGAAAACCGCCTGAAACCGTTTATCCTGAAATACCTGGGCGGCACCATCGAGGGCCTGAAAAAAAAGGGCGCCCGCCCGGACGACCGGGGCGACCTTTTCGCGCTGAGGCTTCAGAAACTGGCGGACGTTCATTTTAGCCGGGAGATCAACGGTGGGAAAGGGGCGCCCATCGCCCTGATCTATATCCTGATCGGAATCGGAGCCTTTATCCTGCTGATTGCCTGCATCAACTTCATCAATCTGAGCATCGCCCGCTCCTTCACCCGCGCCCGGGAAGTGGGCGTGCGGAAGTCGCTGGGCGCTTTGAAACAACAGCTTTTCGTTCAGATCTGGGGCGAGTCTTCGGTGGTCTGTTTCGTCGGTTTCGGCACCGGGCTGCTGCTGGCTTTTTTTCTCCTGCCGACCTTCAATGCCGTGTTTCAGAGCCGCCTGTCCCTCGACCATGTGTTCGAGCCGGGTTTTCTGGCCGTAATTCTGGGCGTTTTCCTGCTGGTCTCCCTGCTGGCCGGGGGCTACCCGGCGCTCCAGATGGCGCGGTTCAACCCGGTGGAGGTGCTGAAGGGCAAAGTCTCGCTGAAGCGTCCAGGCATTCTGCGCAATTCCCTCATCGTGACCCAGTTTGCCATGTCTACCCTGCTGGCCTGCGCCACGGTGGTGGCCATGCAGCAGGTGCGGTTTCTCCGCCAGCAACCGCTCGGATTTCAGTCCGAGCAGGTGGTCAGCCTTCCGGTCGGCAGCCAGTCGGACGGACGGCAGGTGCTGCAACGGCTGCGGGCGCGGCTGGCCGACGACCCGGCGGTGGTCTCCGTAACCGGGTCCGGCGTCAACCTCGGCCGGGGCAAAGACAGGGTCAGTTCCCGGAGCGTTTTCGGCTTTACCTATAAAGGCAAAGGCGTGGCGACGGACTGGCTGCTGATCGATTACGACTATTTGAAGACCCTGAATATCAAGCTGCTGGCCGGCCGTGATTTCGACCCTGCCTACCGGACCGATTCCGTCAGCCGGATCATCGTAACCGAACGCATGGCCAAAGCGCTCGGCCTTAAAAACCCGGTCGGGGCCTTCATCAAAGACGATTCCGATACGACCGGCACCCCCATGCAGATCATCGGGCTGGTTCAGAATTTCCGGTTGTATTCGCTGTCGGAAGAAGAACGGCCCATTACGATGCACCTCTCCCACTCCGAACCGATCCACTATATTTTCGTGCGGGTGACGCCCGGGAGCCTGTCGGTAACGATGGACAAGCTGAAGGCGGTCTGGAGCGAGGTGGCCCCCCAGTCGGAATTCATGGCTTCGTTTCTGGATGAGAACATCGACGCCTGGTATCAGAACGAAGCGATGATGTCGCGGCTGTTCAGCGTCGCGGCCGGCATTGCGATCCTGCTGTCCTGCATCGGCCTGTTTGCGGTGGCGCTGATGGTGATCGAACAGCGGACGAAGGAGATCGGCATCCGGAAAGTGATGGGTGCGGGGGTAGCCGGCATCGTGCTGATTCTGTCGAGGGATTTCGTCAAACTGGTGCTGATTGCGCTGCTCATTTCCCTTCCGCTGGCCTGGTTCGGGCTGACGATGTGGCTGAATAATTACGCCCAGCGCATCGAACTGAGTCCCTGGGTGTTCGGCGGCATCGGCCTTTCGGCCCTCCTGATCGCCCTGGCGACGGTCAGTTACCAGAGCATCAAAACCGCCCTGATGAACCCCGTCCGATCCCTGCGGAGCGAGTAAGCGGTTTGTTGATTCGACAAGTTTTCGCATTCATTCCTGAAGACCAGCCAAAAATCAAGGGGAGGGCTGGCCCTCCCCTTGATTTTTGGCTGGTCTTATCTATTCCTGTAGGGCTATGAGAGGGCTTTCTTTTATCCAAGGCCGGATGGACTGGCTATATATCCAACTGATTATAAGTCATTTATTTACAAATTACTTCCGACTCCCTCCAAAGATTTCTCAAGGGCAATCAAAGCCTGATCAAAAATAATCAGACAATCCTTTGATTTTGGATAGCGATGAAAGTAGAATTTCTCTATATTTGCTTGGTCAAACAATTATTTAATATTATGAAATTTTGCTACAAAACATCCACTGCTTTTTTCGCCTTTTTATTCTCCGCTCTTTTGATTGGTTGTAATAACAAACCATCGGCAATTGAACCCACCTCAAAGGTTGTTACTTTTAGAGGACAATTAGTCAAAATACCGGATGGTTTCCCGGCAGAAGCTTTATACTACACAACAGAGGATTATGAAAGATTTTTTTTCTCCTTGAACGAATCGGCCAGAATTTCCAGCAAAACCGGACTAACCCTCGGGGAACTTAATCAAATTATAACTCCAATACGAAATCAGTTTCCCAATACCGCATTCCTTGACGAAAAAGCCAAAAAAAGAATTAAAATCGATTTTAATAGCCTCTCCGATTCTAAAATGAAAGAGCTTGCCGAGGTGATTGATGAATTTTATGATAAACTGGCATCTTTTGAAATTATCATTTCATTGGCAAAGAAAAACATAAAGCCTGGGGCAAGGAAAGCCTATTTTGGATACGAAACCAACCGAAAGGAAACGCTTCTTTTAGCTAATAATCCAAGAAACATATCCGGTACAGACAAAGCAACAACATAGGCTTTCGAATATGAAAAAGAACGGTTTGGAAGCAATTCCCAGGATACAAAAGGTGATGCTTTTAGACATGCTATTTGGGCAGCATTAGTTGCCAAATATGGAGGTACGCATTATGGGGATGTTTGGAAAGCCGCCAATTGGGCAAAAGAGTTCACCGATGCTCATGAATCAGACTCTCCCGAAGGACTTCCAAAAAGAATGGATCTTCAGAATAACGCAGTCGGGATAGAGTATTTCCGACGAGTGGCCTGGGTACATCGCGTGAACTGGATCGATAAGGATGTTCACGCGCCTGAGGACAATCAGTTCAAGAATTATCTTCAGCCAAAAGCTCAAAGTGCGATACGAATTTCTGCAACGAATCAAATTCCCAATTCTAAAGATTTGTTAGTCCATATCAAGTAAAAATTAAACAGCGACCGGCAAAGCCGGTCGCCCTCTTCCTATGAAAACAAAGATATTCCTTCTTCTAATTTTTATCAGTCTAAATGCCTATTCCCAGCGCATCGGCACAAACCCGTTCTTCTCTCTGGACGGCAAATTCTCCTTGTTCTACGAGATTCCAGGGAAGCATTCTCAAACTTTCTTAACGGGAGGAATTCGATTCTATAATGTTAATTATGGCCTTTATTCTTATGTTTTCGCTCTCCCAGTCGAGCTTCGCTACTTAAAAGATATAGAAGTTGAACAAGGAATAAAACGCTTCTTGACCAAGAGACAAAATTTATTCGTCAGTGCAACTTTTAACGCAACCTACACTAAACTACAACTCACGAAAATTTCATACATAAGTCCTGACTCCATCGACGCGAAAGGCTTTGTCATCAGCCCGGAGGTGAAGTTGGGCTATGACTTCAAATTCTTTAAAGGCCTACTCATTGTCCAGGCTGTTTTCGGAATCCGGAAGCGATTCAGTCTCATCAATTTTGACCGGCTCACGTATGACGACCGGTCCTGGAGTGTAGGAACTGCCATTCCGGAATATTATCGTTCCACTCGCTATGAGATCACCCAGATCAGAAACCGGGCCTGCTTCGTGGGCGGCATCCATATCCTGGTCGACCTCTCACGACTCCGGGCCAAACCGAAGCTGAAGGAGTATTATCATTAATTTTCTCCGGATTCTTACCAAAAGCCCATAGAAAACACTCCAGCCGTTTACACCGACGTTTTCTGTGCTGCCGTACCTGGTTCGGTTTCGGCCTTGTCGATGATTTTCTCCGTCTCGACGATGTCGTCTTTTTCAGGTTGTGGCAGTTCCTCCGAATCGGTTCGCTTTTCGGGGGCATAGGTCAGGGTAATCATGATCGGGAAGTGGTCGGAGCCGCAGTTCGGTAGTTTCCGAAGTTCGCGGATCTGAAAATGGGGCGAAACGAAAATATGGTCCAGCGGCCAGCGCATGAAGAAATACCGGGCATGAAAGGTGTTGAACAGCCCCCGGCCGATGCGCGGATCGAGCAGGCCGCTGACCCGCTGAAAAAGGCGGGTGGTGTGCGACCAGGCCACGTCGTTCAGGTCCCCGGCCACGATGACCGGCCCCGTTAGTTTCCTGACTTCCTTTCCGACCACCAGCAGCTCGGCATCCCGCTCCGTCGAACGGTAATGTTCGGTGGGGCTGGGCGGCATGGGATGAACGCCGTAAAACGTAATTTTTTGCCCTGAAGCCAGTTTCAATACCGCCCGGATGGACGGAATGTCGTCCTGAATCAGAAACCGGACCTCGTGTTCGAGCAGTTCCACCCGGGAATAGAACAGCATTCCGTAGGTATTTTCGAGCGGATGAAGGATGCGGTGGGGATACCTGTCCTCCAGCGGCTCCAGGGCTTTCTGCCAGGCGGCATTGCCTTCGAGAATCATGAATACGTCGGGATCGTACTTTTTGACCAGCGCCAGCACGTCGGGGGTATGGGTGTTTTCCATGTAGACGTTGGCCGTCAGGATGCGGATCGTATTGGCGTCGGCGTCTTCGGTCCGCGCTTTCTTCTTCTGGTATTTCACCTGCTTGCGGTGCAGCGGGGTGAACGGGTAGATCAGCCAGCCTTCATACGCCAGGGAGGCCAGCAGGCCGACCGGAGCCAGAACCACCGGCCAGTCGGTGTTGCGGCTCAGGGCCAGCCAGGCCGCCATACCGATCCCCGCCAGTACGGCCAGCTGGAAGTGCGGAAAGTCCCACATCCGGACCCACCAGTAATCCACCCGAATCAGATGGATAAACGATAAGGTGGTAACCACCAGAGCATAGATCAGCAGCGCGTTGTCAATGGCATTCATGGGAGGGGTCAATAGGTGTGTACGTGGACTAACACCTAAAACTCCGGAAGGCGGCATTCGGTTTTCGGCGGGCCGAAGCAGAGCGATGCTTCGAAGGATCGGGAAGCAGTAAATTCAGGAACGAATCTGGTTTTTTACCGCATTGTATACCAACTTGCAGTTTAAACTTTCTGATTCATGTCAACATCAACCCAAACGGTGCGGGTGCTGGTTGTCGGCTGCGGCAACATGGGCGCATCGCACGCGATAGCCTATTCCACCCTCGACGGTTTTGAAATCTGCGGGATCGTCTCCACCGGAAAAAGCAAGGAAGTCCTCAACGAACAGCTGGGGGGCGGCTTTCCGCTGTTCAGCGGGATGGAAACCGCCCTGAAGGAAACCCGACCCGACGCGGTCTGTATCTCCACCTACCCCGATACCCACGAAGCCTACGCCGTCATGGCGCTGGAACACGGCTGCCATGTCTTCATCGAAAAACCGCTGGCCGATACCGTCGAGGGCGCCGAACGCGTGGTGGCGGCCGCGGAAAAGGCCGGGAAGAAAGTGGTGGTCGGTTACATCCTGCGGCATCATCCTTCCTGGGAAAAATTCGTCGAAATTTCGCAGGGGCTGGGCAAACCGCTGGTGATGCGGATGAACCTCAACCAGCAGAGCCACGGCAACATGTGGACGGTTCACCGGAACCTGATGAAAAGCCTCAGCCCCATCGTGGACTGCGGGGTGCATTACATCGACGTCATGTGCCAGATGACCCGCTCGAAACCGCTTCAGGTGAACGCCATCGGGGCCCGGCTGACGGAGGATATTCCGGCCGGCAACTATAATTACGGACAGCTGCAAATCCGGTTCGAAGACGGCTCGGTGGGCTGGTATGAAGCCGGCTGGGGGCCGATGATGTCCGAAACCGCCTTCTTCGTCAAGGATGTGATCGGGCCGAAAGGCTGCGTCTCCATCGTCGCCAAAAATGCCGGGGCGGCCGGCAAATCGGACGACGTCGACTCCCACACGAAAACCGAATCGCTGCGGGTTCACCAGGCTACCCTCGACGCCAACGACCAGTTCGAGAAGGAGGATGCCTGGATCGATATGCAGGACGAACCCAACCACCAGGAACTCTGCAACCGCGAACAGCGGTATTTCCTGAAGGCCATCCGCGAAAATATCGACCTGACCGACCACCTCCAGGATGCGGTCAACAGCCTTCGCATCGCCTTCGCCTGTGACGAATCCGTTCGGACCGGCCAGCCGGTAATGCTGTAGCCGTTTCGCAGGAAGCAAAAAAGGAAAGGTGCCCGATTTTAACGATTGGGCACCTTTCCTTTTAAACCACTTTCAGAACTGGAAGTAAATAAACGAGCTGGTGCTTTTCTGGGCCAGGACCAGCGAAATCAGCAGAATGGCCCAAACCATCCCCAGCGCCCACCAGGGAAGCCGTTCCATCAGGCGTTCCAGGGAACTGTTGCGCATCCGCCAGTGACAGACGATGATCCCGACCGTTACCAACCCGACGGTTAGAATGGCGGTGGTCGTCAGCATGGGTGCACCGTTTGGAATCACGCCGAACATGGAAAGCAGCAGCAGACCGGCCCCCTTGAAAGTCGTCGCCCGGAAGAACACCCAGGTAATGTTGACCAGAAAAAGCGTCAGCAGGGCCAGCAGAAACTGCCCGGAGCGTCCGCGGAGCGACAAGGCCGGCCCCAGGGCGGCCCGGCTGATCACCGTGCCTTCGGAGAGGGCCCCCTCCTGGTGAGCCGCCGTCCGTCGCCTTCTCGTCCGGTCGAGGCCATCGCGGATCAGTCGCTCGATGCACAGGAACAGGCCGTGCAGGGCGCCCCAGACTACGAACGTCCAGGAGGCTCCGTGCCACAACCCGCCCAGCAGCATCGTCAGCATCAGATTCACGTAGGTCCGTGGACGCCCCTTCCGGTTGCCGCCCAGGGGAATGTAGAGGTAATCCCGCAGCCAGGTGGAAAGCGTGATGTGCCACCGTCGCCAGAAATCGGAAAAACCGACGGCCGCATACGGATACCGGAAGTTATCGGGGAGGGTGATGCCCAGGCAGAGCGATGCCCCGATGGCGCAGGTGCTGTACCCCGCGAAATCACAGAAAATCTGTCCCGAAAACGCCAGCACTCCGATCCAGGCGTCAAGCGTCCGCACCGGGAAGGGCAACCCGAAAATCAGGTCGGCGGTGTCGGCCAGCAGACCGTCGGCGACGGTTACTTTCATGAACAGCCCCAGCGATAGCAGAAACAGGCCCTGGTAGATCTGCCGGGCGGTGGCCTGACGGGGCGTCTTGAACTGGGGAATCAGGTCTTCGGGCCGCACGATCGGACCCGCCACGAGGTGCGGAAAGTAGGTGACGAACAGGGCGAAATTGAGGAACGACGGCTCCGGCGCAAATTTTTTCCGGTACACGTCCAGCGTGTAGGAGAGCGTCACGAAGGTGTAAAAGGAAATCCCGACGGGCAGGATGATGTCCGGGCGGGCAGCCTGAAACGTAACGCCCATCGCCGACAGGATGGCCGTAAAGTTTTCCAGCAAAAAGCCGCCGTATTTAAAATAACTCAGCATCCCCAGGTTAAGGACCAGACTGACCGTCAGCAGCATTTTCCGGCGGGCCGGTCGCTGTTCCTGCCAGATGAGCCGGGCCATCTGGTAATCGACCACCGTCGACAGCCACAGGAGCAGGATAAACGGCGGATTCCAGAGGGCATAGAACAGATAGCTGGCCAGCAGCAGATTGATTTTTTTCGTCCTCCAGGCCAGGGGAAGGTAGTGGAGGAACAGAACGATCGCGAAGAAAACGACGAAAGTATAGGAATTGAAAACCATGGTGGGTGCGGGCTACAGAGTGGAAGAAACAAGCGGTGGCGTGGCCGAATGGCGGGCGATCTTCCATCCGGTTTTCTGCTCCAGGATCGGGATGAGGGACCGGGTAAACGGGATGGCGTCGCGCGGAGTCAGGTGCGACCATTCGGGGCAGCGAAACCGGCTCAGTTCGGGATAGTCGGAGAAATAGATGCCCCGGCACCCGGTGTGCGACAGCAGCCGGTCCCAGTATTTAGAACGCGGAAAACCCAAGTTCTCCCCGATGTTCATCGGTCCGTCGGAAGGCGTCCGGATGAATACCACCTGACCGCCCCGGGTCCGGATCTGATCGACCGATTTCTTCACCGAATTCAGGATGGCCTCCAGCAGCGGGCCGTCGACGGCCTGTTTGGGACTATGCTCCCGGACGTCGTTCCAGACGGCTTTCACCTGGTTCTGCATCACGGTATCCCGAAGAAACGCCCGGGTCATGGCGGTCTGCCGGTCGAACCGGTTGAGGGACCAGGCCAACGGAAATCGCGGCCCGGGCCAGACGCCGGGGCGGTCCTGAATGGGAAGCCGGCTAATGAGGGCGGGCAGGGAGAGCCCTTCCTCATCCAGAAAAAGCAGATTGCTCTCCAGAACGCGGTTCATCCGGAAACTGATCTGCTGCGACAGGGACCAGTTCGGATAGGCTTTGACCCTCCGGGTCGCCTGTTTTTCGGGAAAAGCCCCGTCCGGGGTAAAAAATAACGGTTCGGTGACGTCCACCAGCAGAATCCCGCGAAAATTCGGATCATTGCCCAGATCGGTCAGCAGGGGGCGCGGGGAGGTGCCCACCAAGGAGAGCTGGATGGGTTTTTTCCCCGTGATCTGCTCCCACGTATTCTGGTCGAGGTCGAATTTGATGCGCGAAGAACCGATCACCACCGGCCGGGCCGGACTGCTCTCATAAACCTGGCTTCGGTAATACGACCAAAGGCTTTCATCATCGTTAAAGGCGAGTTCATAATTCTGACTCCGCCAGTACCCTTCCCAGCCGGCGACAAAGGCCACCACCAGAAATACCGCCAGAAAGGCAGACTTTCTAAAACTAATCTGATTCATGAGAAATAATTTATGGATGCAAAAAACGAAGTATGCGAATCCGGGAGAAAAGCATTCAGAATGCGTTGAATCAGACGGCCCGGATGATTCCGGGTCTTTGAAGAATGGCCGCCACGGGATGGAAAAACTGCCTTCCCACTGTGGCCGGCCTTGTCGTTTAGAAGGTCATTAAAAGTAGCTAACTGCCTCATTAAAAGCAACAGGCATTGAGCGAACGGTAGTCCACCGGCCGTTTTTTTCAACAAGCCGGTACCCTCCGAGTGAGCAGCCCCTGCCGGTTCAGGCCCGGCTTCGGCCGGTTTAAGCGCCGATTCTTCAACCCGGACCGGTTTCCGCTTTCCGGCAGAGGCTGCGGCTGGTACCTTGCCGGCGGTTTACAACAAATACACACCTGCTTTTTCCGCCCGTTATGTTAACACTGTCCTTTCAGTACATCGACCCGATCGTTCTGGCCCTCTGCCTTGTCATCTCCCTGATCGATACCGTCCGGTCCGTTCGCCCGGCCGAAACGAAGAAACCGGAAGGGACCGGCTCCGGAAATGCGGCCGAAACCGGGACAAATTCGTCGACATCCAATCCG
The DNA here is from genome assembly GCF_003703975.1 of Larkinella soli. GTDB lineage: Bacteria > Bacteroidota > Bacteroidia > Cytophagales > Spirosomataceae > Larkinella > Larkinella soli. The sequence continues at coordinate 161,845 of NZ_QTJY01000011.1, forward strand.
GATATCTATTATTCGGGTATATTTTGACGAAAGAAAAATCGTCACCGAATGTCCGTTTCCCCGCTTCGGCTCCCAGGCCGTACCACCCGATCCCGCTACCACCTGCTCTGGCAGGTCCCGGCCGGGGTGCTGGTGCTGATGGCCGTCCTGACAGCCGCCAACGAGTGGGCCGTGGCCCGGTCGGTTCACCGCACCAAGGACCTGGCCTACGTGGAGGCTGGAAGCCCGGGGTTCCCAACCGAACGGCACCGGCTCGACGTGTTTGCGCCGGCCGGTCCGACGACCGCCAAACGGCCGGTGGTGGTGTTCATTCACGGGGGAAGCTGGAACAGCGGCAGCAAGAACCTGTACGGTTTCATCGGCCGCCGGCTGGCCCACCGGGGCCTGGTGGCCGTGGTGATCAACTACCGGCTTTCGCCCTCGGTGCAGGTTCCGGCAATGGCCGAAGACTGCGCCCGGGCGGTAGTCTGGACGCAAAAGCACATCGGACGGTTCGGCGGGGACGGGGAACGGATTTTTGTGATGGGGCATTCGGCCGGGGGCGGGCTGGCCGCACTGCTGGCGGTGGACGACAGCCTCTTCAGCCGGCTGGGATCGTCGAAAAATCCGGTTCGGGGCGCCGTCCTCGACGATCCTGCCGGGCTGGATATGCTGGACTATTTGCGAAAAATGGAATATCCGGGCGATGAGCAGTATCTGGTTCCCTTCGGCCGCGACCCGGCGGTTTGGCGCTCCATGTCGGCGCTGTACCGGGTCCGGTCCGGAATACCCCCCCTGCTGGTTTACGTGGGCGAAAAAACGTACCCGAGCATCGCCCGCAGCACCCGAAAGTTCCGGGACCGCCTGCGGGAAACCGGCGCTCCGTTCCGCTTTACGGTCTTTCCGGGAAAGAAGCATGTGGGGATGGTGGCCCAGTTATTCTGGAAGAACAATCGGATTTACAAGGATTTACTGCACCTGGTCGAAACCGGAGACCTTCCGAAGGCCGAATAACACCTCGAGCATCCGTCGAAATTCGGGCTGATACCCGGCCGAAATCGTGACCGGCGCGCCGGTGGTCGGATGTCGGAACCGGAGCAGGCCGGCGTGAAGCAGCATCGTATCCATGCCGAACCGATCCTTGAACATCCGGTTCTGTTTGTTGCAGCCGTGCGGACGGTCGCCGATGATGGGGTGAAAAATATGGGCCATGTGCTTCCGCAGCTGGTGCATCCGGCCGGTGGTCGGGCGGAGTTCGACCAGGGAATACCGGGAAGTGGCGTGGCCGGCGGACGGCAGATCGACTTCCGTCCGGCGCAGGGTTTTCAGCTGCGTGAAGGCTTCCTGAAGCACCCCATCCTCCCGGCGAAGGGGGTAATCGATCTCCAGCACCTCCGGCGTATAGCCCCGAACGACAGCGTGGTACGTCTTTTCGACCTGCCCTTCCGAAAACATTCCCTGAAGGGCCGCGTTCATCGGCTCCGAAAGGGCGAACAGCAGCACCCCGCCGGTTTTTCGGTCGAGCCGGTGGACGGGCCAGACCCGCCTTCCTAACTGGTCGCGGAGCCGCTGGACCGCAAATTCTTCGGCCTCTCTCGCAAGAGGTGAACGGTGAACCAGCAGGCCATGCGGTTTGTTGATCGCCACCATCTCCTCCGATTCGAAGAGGACCTGAAGGCCGGATGGATGAACTGCTTCCAACGCCGGCGGGTTAATATTTCGCCATGAGATTCAGAAGCTTGCGGTCTAGTTTATGCCCTTTCCAGTCCTCGTAGGCCACATCCGCCCGACGCGAATCCAGCACGCCGAAGTCGCCGATAAATTCCCAGAGGGCAAAGCCGATGCCGTTTCTGGAGAGGATGTCCAGCACATCGCCGAACCAGGCCAGGAAGACGTCGTGCGGGGTTTTGTTCCAGCAGCCGCACTCCCCGCAATGCACCCCGACGCCCTTGTTGACCAGGTCGATCCAGGGCTGGTAAAAGGTTTCGAGCATGTCGCGGCTGAGGTATTTGTCGCCCACCTGCCCCGGCCACTTCGGCTCGGGCAGGTTTTCGGGATCTTTGTTGGCCCAGGGCGCCTTGTAATGGGAGATGATGCCCGGGTGGTAGCCCCGGCAGCTCTGGGCGATGTTCAGGTCCGTAATTTCCGGGATCACCTTCGTGCCGGTATCGTTGCCGTCGGCGATGATGAGGTGGTTCGGGTTTTCTTTCCGGATGGCTTCGGCGGCCGCTTTGGCCATTTTCCGATACACCTCCCCCGGAACCGTGCTGCGCCGGGAGTGCTGGTCGTTCATATCCTCCCGCATGCTCGGTTCGTTGAGCAGATCGAAGCTGATTTTTTCCGGCGACTCGCTGCGGTAACGCTTGGCCCAGTGGTTCCAGTGGAAGCAGAAGGCATCGAGCGCCTGCTGGTCGGTCCAGAGGTTATACGGTTCGTTGAACCCGGCATTGACGCAATAGCCCGGCGCCCGGTGCAGATTCAGACTGACGTGCAGCCCGTTGTCCTGCGCCATCGTCACCAGTCGGTCGATCCGTTCGACAGCCATTTCGTCGATCTGATAGACCTCTTCCGGAGTAATGTTTTTGGACCGGTCAAATTTCAGGTAAGCCGGGTAGGCCATCGGGAGCCGCACGAAATCGAAGCCCCAGTCCCGCATCCATTTCAGGTGATCCTCCTCGGTGGCCCGCCGGCCCTGAGCCGGGTTGGGCGAGAAGAAATCGAGCAGGTTGAAGCCTTTCCACTTCGGCAGTTTATTTTTCGCGCCTTTCGGCGTTCGGTCGGCCAGGACCGCCGGTCTGCCGGCCGAAACGGCCGCGGTCAGCATTCCGGTATGTTGTATAAAGGATCTTCGGTTCATTCACGCAGAAAGAAGAATTTCTTGCCACCAAGGTACCCCTTTTGTAGCTTTGTTTCCATGAGCATCATTCGAAAATCGGGGTCTTTCCCCGAAATTCCTGAATACGACAAAGCGTTTTGGTGGTCAAAAACACCTGAAGAACGGCTGGAAGCCGCGTTAAAGCTGATCCTTCAGGCAAAAATGATTTACCGGGCTAATCCCCTCAATCCTCCCCTCACCTCCCATGGAACCGGAATACTTAAGTCTCATACGCCTATTGAACGAAGAAGGGGTTACCTCGAAAATCTTCCCGGAGGAACGGAAGACTAACGGTTTCCGGCCTGCCGCTTCCGCAATCGGATAACCAAATCGGAAATTGGCTTGTTTATGGGTATAAACAAACCTACGATAACCATTTAAAACTATGCGCTGGATTGGCAGACGCGAAAGCGGAAACGTGGAAGACCGCCGGGGCAGCGGGGGCGGTGGTTTGGCGGTCGGCGGGGGCATCGGCACCGTCGTCATCGCCATCATCGTGTACCTGCTGGGCGGTGACCCGACTCAGATCACCCAGAATACCGGCATCGACCAGACGGCCAGCCAGCCCGTCGATCCGGCCAACGACGAAGCCGGGCGCTTCGTGAAAGTCGTCCTTGCCGATACCGAGGACGTCTGGACCAAACTCTTCGCCGATCAGGGCCAGACGTACCCGAAGCCGGTCCTCGTCCTGTTCCGGGGCGGCACCTCCTCCGGCTGCGGCATGGCCTCGGCGGCCTCCGGCCCCTTCTACTGCCCGGCTGATGAAAAACTGTACATCGACCTGTCCTTTTACGACGAACTGCGCGAGCGGTTCAACGCCCCCGGCGACTTTGCCATGGCTTACGTCATCGCTCATGAGGTCGGGCACCATATTCAGCACCAGCTGGGCCTGACCGATCAGGTCGACCGGGCCCGCGGACGGGTCAGCCGGGAACAGTACAACCGGATGTCGGTCCGGCTTGAACTACAGGCCGATTTTCTGGCCGGGGTCTGGGCCCACCATGCGCAGAAGATGAAAAACATCCTGGAACAGGGCGACATCGAGGAAGCGATGGCGGCCGCCGGAGCCATCGGCGACGACCGGATTCAGGAACAGACCCAGGGACACGTCAATCCCGAGTCCTTCACCCACGGGTCGTCGGCCCAGCGGGTATACTGGTTCAAGAAAGGCTTCCAGACCGGTGACATGAAGCAGGGCGATACCTTCAACAGCCGCGAGGACGCCAATCTTCAGTAAGGTCCGTTTGCGATCTTTCAACAAGCCCGGGAGCCTGCTTCCGGGCTTTTCTGCGTCTTTCTCCGTACATTGGCCTATGGAAAACCGCCCGACCGGCCGCCGGTTTTCCAACTTTCCGTTCAAGCTAAACCAACAGTATGAAGAAACGATTGCTCATCCTTCTGGCGGGCTTCTCCCTCACCGCTCCGGTTCTGGGTCAGAAGGCCGCCGGCCCCGAAAAGGCACCCGCCCGCGAAGAAAAACCGGCCGGAAACACCCGGACACTCAACATTGATTCCCAAGTAGTTACGAAAGGTGAGGTAACCATCAAGGGGCAACGCGTCCCCTACCGCGCCACCGCCGGAACCCTGCCCGTCTGGGATGAGGAAGGCAAACCCATCGCCGGGGTGTTTTTTACGTATTTCGAACGGTCGGACGTGACCGACCGGGCCGCCCGCCCCCTGCTGATCTCCTTCAACGGCGGCCCCGGGACGGCTTCGGTCTGGATGATGATCGGCTACACCGGCCCCCGCATCCTGAAGATCGACGACGAGGGCTATCCCATCCAGCCCTACGGCATGCGCGACAATCCGCATTCGGTGCTGGATGTGGCCGACATCGTGTTCGTCGATCCGGTCAATACCGGCTTTTCCAGACCCGTCAGCAAAGACGTTCCGACCAATAAATTCTTCGGGGTCAACGCCGACATCCGGTACCTGGCCGACTGGATCAACACCTTCGTAAGCCGGTATAACCGCTGGGCCTCCCCGAAATACCTGATCGGCGAAAGCTACGGAACGGCCCGGGTTTCGGGTCTGGCCCTCGAACTCCAGAACAGCCACTGGATGTACCTGAACGGGGTGATTCTGGTATCGCCGACCGACCTCGGCATCAGCCGCGAAGGCCCGGCCGACGCGGCCCTGTCCCTGCCCTACTATGCCGCCACCGCATGGTACCACAAGATGCTGCCGTCCGACCTGCAAAAGAAGGACCTGACCGACATGCTGCCGGAAGTGGAGACGTTTACGATTCAGGAATACCTCCCGGCGCTGGCGATGGGCGGCTCCCTCGGCGACCAGCGCCGGAAGGAAATCTGCGCGAAGGTGGCCCGGTACTCGGGTCTGTCCGAAAAGTCCGTCATGCAGCAGAATCTGGCCGTTCCGACTTCGTTTTTCTGGAAGGAACTGCTTCGGGACAAGGGATTTACCGTCGGTCGGCTGGATTCGCGTTACCGGGGTATCGACAACCGGGATGCCGGGACGGCTCCGGATTTCAATGCCGAACTGACCTCCTGGCTGCACTCGTTCACCCCGGCCATCAACCAGTTTATGCGGGAAGAACTGAACTACAAAACCGACCTGCGTTATTTCATGTTCGGACCGGTGCGGCCCTGGGACAGCTCCGGCAACCAGACCGGCGAGAACCTCCGGCAGGCCATGGCCCAGAACCCGTATCTCCACGTGCTGGTGCAGTCGGGGTACTATGACGGCGCCTGCGACTATTTCAACGCGAAATACAACCTCTGGCAGATGGATGCCGGCGGCAAGCTGAAAGGCCGGATGGAATGGGAAGGCTACCGGAGCGGCCACATGATGTATCTCCGCAAGGAAGACCTCGCCACCAGCAACGAACACCTCCGCCAGTTTATCCGAAAAACGCTCCCGAAGCCGGAACAGCCGGCCCGGTATTGAGCGATTAAAAAAGAAAAAGCCGGAGGTTACCGGCTTTTTCTTTTTTCACTTCTTGGTCGTCGCCACCGTTTTCTTGGCGACCACAGTCGATTTCCCTTTGGAAGCCGGCTTTTTGGTGACCGTGGAGGGCGGGGCGGTTTTGGTCATGGTGACGGGGTCCCAGTAGATCACCTTGTTGTCGAAATAGCTTTCGTTGGCGGCCAGCACCGGCGCTGCGGCCCGGAAGCCGAAGACCGGGTCCTCGATGGTACCCTGGCTGCCGCTGCGGACGTTGGCGAAAAAGTCGGCGAAATGTTTGGCGTGGGCGTCGTCGTCTTTCGGCGCTTCGAACTTCACCTCCTTCACCGGCTCGGCGGTGCGGGTTTCGGGCGGGTATTTGGCGTCATACTGCTTCACAAATTCCCGTTGTACCTCTTCCGTGAACGTGAAATAGCTGTCGTAGTTGCCGTAACCGGGGGCGATGGGCAGTTTCTTTTTGGTCAGGATCAGGTTGTTTTCGGAGAATTCGATCTGGCCCTCGTTGCCGATGATCCGGGTGACGTTGCTGATCTTCCCGGCGTTGGCGAAATTGACCCGCAGCACCATCTGGAAGGCTTCGTGCTTATCGGTTTTCGGGTAATCCATGATGCTCGTCATAATATCGGGCACATCCCGGTTCTCCTTCCAGTAGGCCAGGTTTCCGGATGAAAAAATCCGGTTGGGGCCGAGGGTTTCGGTGACGAAATGGACTCCCGTAATCAGGTGGACGAACAGATCGCCGGCCACGCCGGTGCCGTAGTCTTTGAAGTTCCGCCAGCGGAAGAACCGGACGGGGTCGAACGGCCGTTTCGGCGCGTCGCCCAGGAAGCGGTCCCAGTCGACGGTTTCGGGGGAGGCATCCGTTGGAATGGAGTAGTTCCAGGCCCCGATGGAGTTGAACCGGTCGTTGTTGGATTCGATGTAGTTGATGGCCCCGATTTCACCGGCCTGAACCAGCCGCTTGGCTTCCTGGAATGCTGCGCTGCTGATGCGCTGGCTGCCCACCTGCATGGTCTTGCTGGATTTCTTCCAGGCGTCAATGACGGCCTTCCCTTCGTTGATGTGCTGCACCATCGGCTTTTCGCAGTAGACGTGCTTGCCGGCTTTCAGGGCCGCGATGGTGATGTGGTCGTGCCAGTGGTCGGGCGTCACGATCAGGACGGCGTCGACGTCGGGACGGGCCAGGATTTCGCGGTAATCGCGGGTGGTGAATAGATCGGGGTTGAAGGCGGTTTTGGCGTGCTGCAACCGGCCGGTATACAGATCGGCCACGGCCACCAGTTCCACGTCGGGGTTTCGCAGGGCCGCCATGGTATCGTAGTTGCCCTGAATCCCCATCCCGATGGTGGCGATGCGGATCTTATCGTTGGGGCTGATCTTCTTCAGATCTCTGATGATATGGAAGGGTTTGGCAACGCTCTGGGTAGCGACCAGGGCGGAGGCCGCCGAAATTCCCTTGATGAATTTGCGCCGGGAGGGATTCATATCGATATCGGTTTTTGGGTTCCGTGAAATGGGTAACAATATACAAAGGAATTTCGGTATGTTGTTTCGTCGGATGACAAGCCTCATAGTTACATTAAAAAATAGTAACTAATGTGCTGATAATCATAATCTTAATGCTCCTTTCCGCTGGCTCATAAGTTTTACCGGTAAGTAAACCTCCGGCACCGATCCCCTCCCTCTGTTCGTATATTCCTTACGTTCTGCCACGGGCCGGACGGCCCTTTTCGGTACTCTCTTTTTTAATCCCATTCCCCTTAACGCTGAGCAGGTTATGGAACAGAATGAATTCAGTCAGCCCACCCCCCGCCGGGAGTTTCTGAGCACTCTCACCGGTGGTGCGGCCGCCCTCGGAACCGGCGCCTTTTTCTCTCCCCAACCGGCCACCGGGGCCGCGCCCGAAAGCCCGGATGCCTGGTTTGAAAATATTCGGGGAAAGCACAAAGTTGTTTTCGATGCCACCCAACCGCACGGGATGTTTCCGTTCGCCTGGCCGCGCGTTTTTCTGCTGACCAACGCGGCCACCGGAACCCCGGAGAAGGAGAACAGCGTGGTCGTCGTGCTGCGGCATGACGCCATTCCGTATGCCTTCGAGGACCGTCTCTGGGCGAAGTATAAATTCGGTGAGGTGTTCAAGGCTGAAGATCCCGACTCCAAAGCGCCGTCCGTCCGGAATCCGTTCTGGAAACCCAAACCGGGGGCGTTCAAGGTGCCGGGCTTCGGGGAGGTGGCGCTCGGGATCAACGAGCTTCAGGCCAGCGGGGTCATGTTCTGCGTCTGCGATGCGGCCATCACGGTCTACAGCGCCGCCGTCGCACAAGGCATGAACCTGAAGGCGGACGACGTCAAAAAAGACTGGATGTCCGGACTGATTCCGGGCGTTCAGGTGGTTCCGTCCGGGGTCTGGGCGCTCGGCCGGGCCCAGGAAAAAGGCTGCGCCTATATTTTTGCCGGCTGATTCAGGCACCCTTCCGGCAGGCTGGTCACTGGTCCAGCCTGCTTCTCTTTGGTGTCATTGCCTTTCCTCTCTGTTCTACTTATTGGATTATGGACATTCTGCAGGTTCTGGGTTTTCTCAGTTCCCTGCTGATCGGCATCAGCCTGGGACTGATCGGCGGGGGCGGCAGCATCCTGACGCTTCCCGCCCTGGTTTACCTGCTGGGGCTGAACCCGGTTACCTCCTCGGCCTATTCCCTCTTTGTGGTCGGGACCACCTCGCTGGTCGGCTCCGTTCATTACATCCGGACCGGCCGCGTCAGTTACCGGGTAGCCCTCTGGTTTTCGGTGCCTTCCTTCACGGCCGCCTTTCTCACCCGGCGGTATCTGGTGGAGGCCATTCCCGACCCCCTCCTCCGGTACGGCAACGGGTGGCTTTCGCGGGATATGGCCCTGATGGTGTTTTTTGCCCTGGTGATGCTGGGGGCCGCCCTGACGATGATTCAGAGCGGTCGGGAATCCCGGGTTCCGGACAGGGTCCGGTTCCGGGTCACGCACCTGCCGGTCGTCCTGATCGGGCTGCTGGTCGGGGCCGTGACGGGGCTGACCGGGGTCGGGGGCGGCTTTCTGATCATTCCGGTCCTGGTTCTCCTGGCCCGGCTGCCGATGAAAACCGCCGTCGGCACCTCCCTGCTCATCATCGCCCTGAAATCCCTGATCGGCTTCCTGGGCGATCTGCCCGCCACCCGCGTCAACTGGTTCTTTCTGCTTCCCTTTACGGCCACTTCCATCCTGGGAATTCTGGCAGGCACCTACTTTTCCCGCTTCGTTTCCGGCCAAAGCCTGTCGCGGGCCTTCGGCTGGTTTCTGGCCCTGCTGAGCCTGTTTATCCTGAGTCGGGAGACCCTGATTTCCACGGCCTTCGGGCAGCACCTTCCGGCGAACCGCCGGCCGGCTCCGGCACCGAAACCGCTCTGGAAAGCGCCGGATCTCCGGGAAGCCGACCTCCTGCCGGATGCCGGTCTGATCCGGTACGGCCGCGACCTCATCGTGAACACGGCCCGGTACCTGGGGCCATTGGGCACCATCGACCGGCTTTCCAACGGAATGAACTGCCAGAACTGTCACCTGGAAGCCGGCACCAAAGCCTGGGGCTATAATTTCGGGGCGGTTGCCTCGACCTACCCGAAATACCGGGAACGGTCCGGTACGAAGGAAACCATCGTCAAACGGGTCAGTGACTGCTTCGAAAGAAGTCTCAACGGCCGTGCGCCCGACAGTACCGGCCGGGAAATGCGTGCCCTCGTAGCCTACATCCGGTTTGTCGGCAGGGAGGTGCCGAAGGGAGTGAGTCCGGCCGGTGCCGGTGTCCGGGTGCCGCCCTATCTGGACCGGGCCGCCGACCCCGCCCGCGGGCAACGGATCTACCGAAGGAAGTGCGTTGCCTGCCACGGGCCGGACGGCCGGGGAGTTCCCGGACCGGACGGGGCCGGGTTTACGTTTCCTCCCCTCTGGGGACCGCACAGCTATAATACCGGTGCCGGGCTTTACCGGCTTTCCCGACTGGCCGGTTACCTCCAATCCAATATGCCGCTGGGAGCTACCTGGAATTCCCCCCAACTCACCTCCGGGGAAGCCTGGGACCTGGCGGCCTTCATCAATTCCGCTCCCCGACCGTCCAGACCCTTTCCGCAGGACTGGCCCGTCCGGCGCAGCAAGCCGGTCGATCATCCGGTCGGTCCCTATGCCGATCCCTTCTCCGAACGACAGCACAAATACGGGCCGTTCCAGCCCATCGAGGACTTCCGGAAGAAACAGGAAATCTGACCCCGGCCGGTGACAGGCTCCACCGGCCGCCGGGAGGGCGGTCAGAACAGACCGCCGGAAACCGCCAGATATCGGCCGATACCCACCGGTTATTCATTGTCCGTTGTTGTCGGGCGATCAGCGGCTTACCTTTGTTCGAGGGTCCTGGAAAGGATAATCTTAGTGTGTATTTGTTGTAAACAACCTGACAAACCTCCCGGTCGCTGACGGGGAGGTTTTTTATGTAGGCCCGAATCCTAATTAAAAGCCGCCCTATTCGTCAAAACCGCCCGGAAAGGGTTGATGGTTGCATACCCAACAACGTTAGGAGTCATGCTGATCGATCTTGGAGTTATCCTTATTTTCGCGGTGGGCCTGCTGGCAGGACTGCTCATCTACCTGTTCAGGGTTAGAAAAGCCCGGGACCTGAATCCGACGGCCGTTTCCCGTTCGCGGGTCGGCCCTTTGAAGTGGCTGACCGTCGTCGTCGGCATCGGTGTTCTCGGCCTGAGCGCCGTCAGCCTGCAGACATGCAGCGAGCAAAGAAATAAAACCGCCAAAAACTCGACCGAAAATAATTCGGACGAAAATCCGGGCCGGGGTGAAAACGAAGCCGGCGACCCGCACAACGGCGGCCGGGAAACGCCCTGACGATTCCCGGCCCGCTGCCCTCAGTGGGGTTGATTGAACTGGTCGTTGAAGTTCCGGGTCTGGATTTCCTTTTCCTGAACGATCAGTTCGTTCTCGTACGGCATATTGGATTCGGGCGTCTGCGAATAGGGCACATTCTGCGGAATGAAGTCCTCGCGGGCGCCCGGTTTGCTGTAATCATACGGCCAGCGGTATACGGCCGGAATCTCCCCCGGCCAGTTCCCGTGCCCCGGATGGACCGGCGCCGTCCACTCCAGCGTATTGGCGTTCCAGGGGTTTTGGGGGGATTGTTTTCCCCAGAACAGGCTGTGTATGAAATTATACAGGAAGATCATCTGCGCCCCGGCCGTCAGGAAGGCCGCAATGGAAATGAAGGCGTTCATGTCCTGATACTTCTGGAAGGCGTCGAAGCTCGTGAAGGAATAATACCGTCTGGGAAAACCGGCGATGCCGAGGTAGTGCATCGGGAAAAAGACCAGATAGACTCCCACGAACGTACACCAGAAGTGAATCTGCCCCAGCGTATTGTTCATCAGACGGCCGAACATCTTCGGAAACCACTGGTAGATGCCCGTCAGCAGGCCGAAGGCGGAGGCCGCCCCCATCACCAGGTGAAAGTGAGCTACCACGAAATAAGTGTCGTGCAGCGGAATATCCAGCGTGCTGTTGCCCAGAACGATGCCCGTCACCCCGCCCGAGATGAAAAAGGAAACCATCCCGATGGCGAAGAGCATCGCCGGGGTGAAGATGATGTTGCCCTGCCAGAGCGTGGTGATGTAATTGAACGCCTTCACGGCCGACGGCACCGCAATGATCAGCGTCAGGAACATGAAGATCGACCCCAGGAAGGGGTTCATGCCGGAGACGAACATATGGTGGGCCCAAACGATGAAGGACAGAAAGGCGATCCCGATCATCGACACGATCATGGCCCGGTATCCGAAAATCGGCTTGCGGGCGTTGACCGAGATCACCTCGGACGTAATGCCCAGCGCAGGCAGGATCACGATGTACACTTCCGGATGGCCCAGGAACCAGAACAGGTGCTGGAACAGAATCGGGCTGCCGCCGACATTCGGCAAAGCCTCGCCACCGATGTAGATTTCCGACAGGTAAAAGCTCGTTCCGAAATGGCGGTCGAAGATCAGCAGCAGTACCGCCGAAAACAGAACCGGGAAGGAAATAAGGCCGAGGACGGCCGTCAGGAAAAAGGCCCAGATGGTCAGGGGAAGTTTGCTGAAGGCCATGCCGCGCGTCCGGAGATTGATCACGGTGGTGATGTAATTGATGCCGCCCAGCAGCTGCGAAACGATGAACATCGCCATGCTGATCAGCCAGAGGGTCATGCCCTGCGCGGAACCCGAAACCGCCTGGGGCAGGGCGTTCAGGGGCGGGTACACGGTCCAGCCTCCCATCGGGGGCCCGGTTTCGATGAAGAGGGCAGTGAACATGATCAGGCTGGACACAAAGAAAAACCAGTAGGACAGCATATTCAGAAAACCGGAGGCCATGTCCCGCGCCCCGATCTGGAGCGGAATCAGGAAGTTGGAGAAGGTTCCGCTCAGGCCGGCCGTCAGCACGAAGAAAACCATGATGGTACCGTGCATGGTAACCAGCGCAAGGTAAAATTCGGGGTCGAGCGTTCCGTTGTCGGAAACCCAGTTGCCGAGAATGGGCCGCAGCCATTCCACTTTGGCGCCCTGAAATCCGAGCTGAATCCGGAACAGCAGAGAGAGCGCGATGCCGGTAACGGCCCAGAAGATGCCCGTCAGGAGGTACTGTTTTGCAATGGTTTTGTGATCTTCCGAGAAGACGTACTTTCGCCAGAACGACTGCGGTTCATGGTGTTCGTGTTCGGCCACCCCGGCGGTGGGGAGGGTGGAGTGTCCAGGTGTTGCCATACGGAAAAAGGGGTTGCTTCCGCAGGCTAAACCGGCCGACTGAACGATCCGTAAAAAAATAATACCGAAAAAAGGCAACGGCCCCTTCAGGATAAACCAAAGGGCCGTTGCCTTTTCAAACCGGTCGCCGTCAGGCACCGACCAGAAAATCCGTCAGTTTTTCCCACTGCATTTTCTGGAAATAGGCCCAGCCGCCTTCGGCGATCAGCGTATTGACCACCGGCCGGTCGCCGGCTTCCGGCCCCTGGTTATTGATGAATTCGTTGCGGCCCAGTTCCAGCCCGAAGACGGTGTGGCCCCGCCGTTCGACCCGGAAGGTACTGCTGGCCTCCGGCCCGAAAAAGTGTTTAATCTCCTTCGGCCCCGGCTTCCCGTTCTCCTGCGGGTGCGGGCTCGGCTTCACCGTAAACTGGGCCTCGTTCTCGCCGGTCCGGATGTCGGTCACCTCGACCCAGTTCTCCGGGGTGGGTCCGGGCAGCCCGATCCGCACAAAATCACCGACTTCCAGCCCCCCGTCGGTCCGCGGGTTTCCATCGGGCCGGACGACCTCGAAGTCGGAGGAAATGCCCGGCAGATTCGACCAGCGGTTCACGGCAAACAGCCTCTCCCGCGCCCGTTCGAAAGCCGTCCGGGCTGCCGTTTCGTCCGGGAAGGTTTTTTCGCTGGAAAACGTCTTGTCCTTCGACTCCTCGCCTTTGATCACTTTGGCCTCCTGCAAAATATCTTTGATCACTTTTCCGATTCCCATAGCACGTTCCGGTTGATTATTTCCCGCCGGCCGGCCAACGTATATCACTGACCGGTCCGGGGTTGTCTGCACAACCCGAAACCGGAACCGATTGTTGAAAATCCTTACGGTCCAGCAAAGCAATCGTTACAGCGTAAAGCCCAGCGAGATCACCCCGCTGCGGCCGTCGGACGGCCAGACGCCGGGGCCGGGATAAAAAGCCGGCCGCTTGGTGAAATAGGCCCGATTCATCAGGTTGTTCAGGCTCGCCCGGATCTGGTAGCGCCGGGCCGGCCGCCAGCTCAGATTCAGGTCCCAGAGCCCATAGGCCGGCACCGGCCCCCTGGCCCCGGTGGAAGTAGGTACCGGCGTATTCAGGGCGTCCGAAAACGTAGCCCCGACGTAGCTGAACTGGGTGGTAAACCGAATAGGTCCATACCGGACCGTCACCCCGTTCCGACTCGTCCACTCCGGCACCGACTCCACCCGGTTTCCTTCAAGATCGACGTTCTCCCGCCCGTTGCTCAGGACGGCGTTCCGGTATCGGGCATCCATGAACGCCGTCGAACTGAAGCCCTGGAGGCTCCAGCCCCGGCCCAGCATCAGACCGGCTTCCAGCAGCGCTTCGACGCCCCGGCTGCGGCTGTCGCCGATGTTGGTCCGCAGCACCGCCACCTGTCCTTCCGTTTCTCCGGTCACCAGGTTGCCCATCCGGTTTCGATACAGAAGGTCGAAGGCGGTCAGGTGAAGCCGGACGTTCCGGCCGTTCATTTCCACGCCCAGCTCGGCGTTATAGCCGCCTGCATCCTTCAGGTCGGCTGACACCTGCTCGTAGGGAGAAGCCGGGATCATATCCTTGAACAGGACGGGCCGATACGCCATCGACCAACCTCCGTAAAACCGCACCGACGGATTCAGGCGGTATTGGGCGCCGACCCCCGCCAGCACGAACGCATGACGGACCACATTCGGAATCTTTTCAGGGGTATAATACCGAATGGTGCCGCTCATCCGGCTTCTCCCCTGTTCGGCCCGCAGCCCTCCGGAAACGATGAGTTTTTCGGTCAGCTGAACCTGGTTTTCGGCAAACACGGCCAGGTTCCGGGTCCGGAAGTGCAGGTCGCGGCCCCAGTCGGGGCTGGTCAGGCTCAGGTCATAACCGGTGCCCGTCGTTCCCTGTCCCAGTTGCCGGCGGTGCAGGTCGTTGGCGATGCCCTGCACCCCGAGCGCCGTTGTGACCGGCCGCCCCAGAAACGTCCACCGGTGGAGCAGACGCAGCTCCGAGGTATGGCTGTTGAACCGATCGATGTCCACCTGCCGGGGCCTGTAAAGGCCGGTCCGTTCATCCGGGCGGTCCGGAACCGTAGCGGGTGCATCGAACTGAACACTATTGCGGGAACCCAGAACGGCCGATGTCAGCCAGAGCAGCCGGGTCCGGTCGGAAATCGTCCATTCCAGCCGTAGGGACGGAACCCGGATGTCGGGGCTGAAGAAGTTGCGGCTCCGGCCGGCCTGTCGGGGGTTCCGGTGGAAGGCGGAATCGGTCAGCGGGCCGGGAATCTGGTGGCGGTAAGTCGATCGGCCCAGCTCCGCACCGACCTTCAGGTTCCGGCCGGGGCAGTATTGCAGGCTGAAGAACTGGGCCTCGCCGTCCGACCGGCTGTTCTGCCGAAAGCCGTCGGAATGCCGCCGGGCGTCGTAGGCGTAATAGGTCCACCTCCCGATCCGGCCGCCGACGGCGTTGTACGTACTCCTCAGCCCAAAGGAACCGACGGAACTGATGCTTTCCAGGCCGAACCTCCGGCTGGTATCGGGGCCTTTCGTCACGTAATTGATCATCCCGCCGAACTGGGCTCCGTATTGCAGCGAGGCCGTCCCACGGACCAGCTCCACCCGTTCGATGCTTTCCAGGGGCGGAGAATAGTGGCTGGCCGGATAGCCGTACAGGTCGGAGTTGATAATGACCCCGTTCTGACGGCTGTTGAACTCCCACGACCGGTGCGGGTCGAGGCCCCGGGTGGCGATATTTACCTGATTGCCCGTCCCGTCCATATCATAAACGAACACCCCCGGAATGCGGGCAAAAATCTGGCGGCCGGTTTTTTCGGCTACGTTGACGTCCAGGTCGGCCAGCCGGATCACCTCGGTCTTCCGGCCGGCGAGCAGCCAGGTGCCGTGGACGCCGGTCAGGGATTCGGCATGGGCAAGCCTCAGACCCCGGACGGTCACCTCGTTCAGATGCCGGGTGGAATCCGGCCGGGCGAATAGCTCACCGGAAGAAAGGAGCCATAAAACCGGCAACCCTTTCCGAAGAAACCAAAGGAGACAGTCGATGAGGGGAACGAAAAACGGATTCATACGGCAACGGAAACAGGTTCGGCGGATCGGCGTTTTTCCAACTTCGATTGCAGCCACCGGCGGCCCGGGATTTCCACAAAACGGTGGGTCAGGGAAGCCGACAGGAGGGTTCCGGCCACCACCCCGGCCATGAGCAGGAGTTTGACCCACTCCGGGATGGCCGATGGATCATGCGTCCGGCCCCAGACGAGCAGCCCGATCAGATACAGATTGAGCCAGAGCGACTGCATCATGTACACCGAATAGGAAATATCTCCCAGGTAGCGCAATGGTTTGACCGTCAGCCACCTCCGGCCAATCCCCTGGTTGGCGGCCGCACTCAGCAGCAGACCGCCGAAAGCCGGAATCAGCCAGAGGTCGGAACCGGAGCGGTGCAGGGCATACAGGCAGGCCGCCACCGAAACCAGAAAGCTCAGGTCGCTCCGGAGCAGGTCCCGGACCATCCGGCGACGGTACAGCTGGTACAGGACGATACCGATCGTAAATTCAAACAGACACCGGAACTGCCCGAGACCCCAGGTCAAGTCGATGAGGTGTTTCGGGTGGCTGCCGATCAGCAGCCCCAGCCCCGCCATCGCCCCGGCCGCCAGCACCAGCGACCGCCCGAGCGGCTTTCGGTGAAGCAGCCGGAACAACAGTACGGCCAGCAGGTAAGTCCACCACTCGGCTCCTATCGACCAGTCCGGGACGTTCCAGGTGAACCCGAGGTCTCTGGAGATGTGCTGGAGCATCAGCAGGTGGACCGGCAGCGCTTCCCAGGGATAAAGGAAAGACAACTTCCGGGCGACCCCCTCCGGAAAGCCGCCGGCCAGAACCAGGGCCAGCGGGATATGAACCATCAGGCAAAAGAGATGGAGTGGATACAGCCGGGCAATGCGGGAAGTCAGGTACGTCCGGAAGCGGGCTCCGGAGTAGCCGTTTCCGAACCGGAACCCATCCCCGTATACGTGGGTCATGATGAAGCCGCTGAGCAGAAAAAAGAAATCGACCCAGCTATATCCCTTCAGCAGCAGCCAGGTGGTGTCGGTGGTGGTCAGGGGGGCCATTCCGGCCATCTTCGCCAGGACTTCCACATGGTAGGCGACCACCCAGACCGCGGCAATTCCCCGGAGGGGGGTCAGCGTGGGCAGGTAATCAGGTAAACCGGTTTTCATAATCGTGCGTATTTGTTGTGGTAAAAATCATCCGGCAGATCAGCACCTGCCGGATGACAAATCATCGAATACACTACTCACTTATTTCAAAGCGCCGGTGGGTTTCAGGTAATTGCTGACCGTCCACTGGCCCACTTTGGCACCGAGGTCCAGGCCGGCGTTGCAGGAGAACCGGAAGTGGATGCCCACCATCACCCGGGAGTCGGCGTTTTCCTTTGCGGCCTGGCTGAAGCTGGTGAAGCTCCGTTTCGGGTTGGACGGGTCGGCCGTGTTCGAGGTCATCGTGAAGCTGACGTTGTCGCCCAGCAACTGAGCCATGACGACGGCTGCGGCATTGCCGAGGGTGCTGTGCGTGGACGGATAGTCCTGCACCGGCGGAGTCGGCATCAGCGGTTCCCACTGGGGGTCGGCGGCCGTGGCGGGGTTGCCGTCGGTTTCAGCGGCCTGGATGGCGGTTTTCGGACGCCAGAAGTTGTAATGGAACTTGGAATCCCAGCCGGCCGTGTAGGAATCCGCCATGGCGATGTTGACCAGCGCGAACAGCCGGGCGGTGCTGAGCAGGTCGAGCTTGCGGTCGGCGGCTACGACGCGGGCCACCCGGTTCCAGCCGATTTCGGAGAATTCATACCAGAATTTGCCGTAGTTGGTCTGGTCCGTCGAGCGGGTTTTGCTTTTGAGGTCGCCCAGCTGCTTCACCTCGTTGAACGCATCGGTATATTCCCTGCTGTTCAGCGCCGGTTGCGGGCCCACCCGGAACTGATCCGGTTTGCTCAGGCCGAACGGTTTCATCTGTTTCCAGAACGGGGCGAACAGGAAAGGCATCGGAGCGACGGCCTGATACTCTCCCGGCCGGCTGGAAGGCGTCACGGGAGCGATCGGGTCCAGAAGGGCGCCGTCGTCTTTCCGCAGGTTCAGAATGGCCGTACCGGCTTCCTTCCCGAGCGTCACCCCCCGGTCGAACCGGCTGCCCGTCTGAATACCGGCCAGTGAGCGGGTCAGGGCCGAGTCCAGTTTCGCTTTCTTATCCGGAAACGATACCACCAGCACCTCGTGGGCCGCCGTGGCCGCGGCTACGATCGGGTCGGCATCGGTATCCCGGCGTTTGAGGGCGTAGGTCTGGTAACTCCCGGTGATTCCGTTCAGGGCGTCGTGCATGGCCAGGTGAACCATGGCGTTGATCCGCGAAGCCAGGAGCGAGTGCTGGTAGGTGACGCCCCCCATGGCTTCAAACGCCATGACGTTCCAGTTCAGAATGACTTCGTTCGAATAGCCGGCCAGTTTCGGCTGTTTTTCACCGACCCCGACCCCGTCGGAGCGGTTACAGGCGAGCAGCATCAACAGACTGAGAATGAGCGAACAAAGGGTTAACTTTTTCATGGTGATGGTATAGTTTTTGGTTTACGGCTACAAAGTAACCACCCCCCGTCCACCCGCCGGATATGCGAAAAGTATTACCACTTATGCAAAAGGTATTTTTTGAATCCAGCCGTCCGGGCACCTGAAAAAGCCGCAGGCCCCGAAGTATCACTTCGGGGCCTGCGGAGGAAAGGACCGGTTTTTCAGGCGGACAGCCGCTTTTGAAAGGGAGGAGACGGTTCGGCGCGCAACACCGAAGGCGCATAACCGAACCGCCGGCGGAAAGCCGCACTGAAGTTGGAATAATGGGTGTAGCCGAGCAGGTCCGCAATGTCGCAGGGTTCCTGTTTTCCGTCCCGGAGCAATTGCCGGGCGAAGGTCATTTTCCGATCGTCGAGGAACCGCATGACCGGCATCCCGAACAGCTTCCGAAAGCCGTATTTCAATTTGAACGTATTGAGTCCGTAGAGACGGGCCAGCGCGTCGAGCGACAGGTCGTCCAGAAAGTGTTCCTCCAGATACCGCTTCAATTCATGAAGGGTCTCGATATCGCGCGGGTTCAGCCGGGCGTCCCGACTATCGCGCACCGTCCGGAAGGTGCTGAGCTGGTCGATCAGCAGCGCCCGGGTCAGCCCTTCCTTGTACGACCGTCCGAGCCGGCCTTTATAGGGACAGTCCAGAATGCGCCGGGCCGTATCGGCCATGAAGGCGTTCATTTTCCGGCTTTCGTGCAGGGTGATGAACGGCTGGTCGGCCCCTTCCAGCAGCCGGAGCCAGGAGTCGTCCGGGATGCCTTCCTCCAGCAGCCGGGCGGCTACCTCACGGGGCCTGAATTTGATCGTCAGGTCGAGAACCCGGGAATGTTCCCCGACCAGGTAGGTCGACTGGAGGGCCGGCATGAAATTCAGCGAATGGTGCAGCGCAGGTACCTTAAAATCCTGCTGCTGATGAAAATGGGCGCCCCCTTCGAGCTGGAAAAACATCAGCACCATCGGCTCCGGACGCTGGAGCGGCACCCGCAGGCGGCATTTTTCGGTCACGGTCCGGTGATGGATCAGGGTGGCGCCGGTCACCTCCTCGATCTCCACTTCGACACGGCCGATGGCCGGGTCCTCGAAGCGGTACACGGCCGGCCGGTTGACCCGGTAGGCTTCATGGAGCGTATGTTCAATTTCTTCGGTCGTCAGCATACGGCAACTCCTTACAATCGGTTACACGGATTTTTCGATCATCTCTCCGCGAGGGGCCGGAAGCAGCGGGAGGATCACCTGAAACCAGCCGTTCTTTTCCTGAATGACCGGCTCGGGCTGATTCAGCAGGCGGTATTTGACGGCGATATTGGAAAGGCCCACCCCATTGGACTCGATCCGGATGGTTTTGCGCTGGAGGTTGTTTTCCACGATCAACCGGTGTTCGGGCGTGGTCCGGATGCCGATGGTCAGCGGTTGTTCGGCCAGTGCC
This sequence comes from Larkinella soli, assembly GCF_003703975.1. Classification (GTDB taxonomy): domain Bacteria; phylum Bacteroidota; class Bacteroidia; order Cytophagales; family Spirosomataceae; genus Larkinella; species Larkinella soli. The sequence goes on from NZ_QTJY01000011.1 coordinate 181,477, forward strand.
ACGTTGTGTTTGACGGCATTTTCCAGCAGCAGCTGAAGCGTCAGCGGAGGAAGCAGGGCGTCGCGGAAGCGCTCGTCGATGTGGGTTTCCAGATGAATGCTGTTGCCGAAACGGGTCTTCAGCAGGTGAAAATACGACTGGATGAACCGCAGTTCGACCCCGAGGGTGGTCAGTTCGGTTTCGTTGCTCCGCAGCAGATACCGGTAGACGCTGGACAGTTCATCCACGAAGTCGCTGGCCTGCCGGGGGCTTTCGTCGATCAGGGACGACAGGGTGTTGAGGCCGTTGAAGAGGAAATGCGGGTTGACCTGGGTCTGTAACGCCCGCATCTGCACTTCGGTTTTCTCCTGCTGCACCCGCTGGAGGGCCAGATCGGCCTCGAGCTGTTCGCGGTACCGCTGCTCCCGTTCGCTGATGAGGTCCTTTTCCAGCACCGCCTTCCGGACGGCTTCCCGGCGGTGGCGGTACGAAATCCCGAGGGAGAAAAAAATCAGATCCAGCACCACCCCCGACTGGATGAACAGGTCCGGATGCTGCCAGAAGGGCAGTTTCAAATCCAGATTCGGCGATCGGACCAGCAGGACGAAGGCCACCGTATGGTTGGCGAGCAGGGCGGCCGTTCCGGCCACGAAGAACCGCGCCACCATGTCCTTCGAACGGATAAAGGAAAACACGATATACGTTCCGACGGCCAGGAGCGCCAGCCGGACCGGATGCAGCAGCAGGTCGTGAAGCCGGGTCTGCCAGAAGTCCGTGAAGAGATACACGTAGGTCTTGGCGACGATGTAAAACAGCAGCATCCACTGCACCCGATTCACCCAGCGGAGAAAGCGGGGCCGTTCGGGCAGGGTCAGAAAGATTTTAGCCAGTTCGAGGTAGGCGATGTATCCGGAGTAGGAAAGGATCACCTTGTAGAAGTTCCCGATGTTCCGGGGCAGCCCGAAGTGGTTGATAATGAAATAAAACGCCCAGGTCAGGGTGTAGAGGGAATACAGTCCGTAAATCCGCTCCCGATACATGAACCACTGGACGGAGTTCGCCAGCAGCATGGCGAGAACCATTCCCAGAAAAAGTGGAGACCATGCTTCGTAGCTCATTATTGTATACTGCCGGACCCGTCGTCAGATTGGCGGCTTAAATGTACACAAAAGGTAATATCGTCTTGATTTATATTGATTTTACGTAAATCGGGAGGAAGACGGCAGGCATAAATTCTAAACCGGAACGAATGATCCGGGCCGGTTTCCGGACTCAGATTGTTATCGCTTCAAAAGCGAAAGGGCGGCCTTTTTCCTCTCCGGCTCTGAAATTCAGTTTTTCAAATCCGATCACTTCTCCACGAGCGTTCTTCATCAGGATCATTTCTTCCCCAGTCTCTTCGCCAATAGTCTCCTCCTCCCGGTTTCCAAACCAGACGGTCAGGGTATTCCCTTCCGAATCGTAATATACACTTACCTTTTCCATATGATTTCGCCCTCTTTTATGGCATCCGTCGGATATGCTGTAATCAGGAAACCTGGTTCATCGACCCGGCTTTTTACTACTGCACAAACCCACCGTTTCGCCTGAATCGTCTTATAAAACAAAAATACTGATTCATCGGATTTACTCCTTCGGACTTCATCAGGAAAAGCAATGGTCTCCTGAACTACGTTTTCCTGGCCTTTCATCACGGGATGTTTCTGGGTGGTGATCAATTCCCAACGATGTTTATCCACGAACACGGTAAAATCCAGAATAGTATCTATCCGGAATAAAATCTCTTTTTCCAACCCGAACCCTCGTTATTGTTCCTCCAAATGTAAATAAATCAACCTGATAAAACGCTTTCCAAAAAAATCATGTAGATACAACAATCTGCGAACCATTTCACTTTTACATTCATTATCCAAGAGAAGGATGGATTGTCAACCTGACCGTCTGATCCCTGGGTAAATTGCTCAATATAACCTGAATCACTATGAAAGTTGAAATATGGTCGGATGTAATGTGCCCATTCTGCTACATCGGAAAACGGAAGTTTGAGGCCGCCCTGGAACAATTTGAAGACCGGGAGGCCATCGAAATCGTCTGGAAAAGCTTTCAGCTTAACCCGGATCAGGAAACCGACCCGGAAGTGAATCTCCACCAGCACCTGGCGGACGTCAAAGGCTGGTCGCTCGATTACGCCCGCCAGATGAACGACTACGTGACCGGCATGGCCCGGGAGGTCGGGCTGGATTACCACCTCGACAAGGCCGTGGTCGCCAACTCGTTCGACGCCCACCGGCTTATTCAGTTCGCCAAACAGCAGGGTTTGGGCGATGCCATGGAGGAACGCCTGTTCAAAGCCTACTTTACGGAGGGAGCTAATACCGCCGATCATGAAACGCTGCTGAGACTGGGCACCGAAATCGGCCTTCCCGCCGAACCGGTCCGTGCCGTGCTGGCTTCCGGCGAGTTTGCCGGCGCCGTTCAGGCCGACATTCACGAAAGCCGCCTTCTGGGCGTTCGGGGGGTTCCGTTCTTCGTCTTCAACCGGAAGTACGCGGTGTCCGGTGCTCAGGCACCCGAGACCTTCCTTGGTGCCCTCCGGAAAGCTTTCCCGGAATGGCGGCAGGCCAACCCGGTTCTGGTGGAACTTGCTTCCGAAGGCGCCGTCTGCGGTCCAGACGGAGAATGCAACTAACCCCCGGCCGCATGACAAAAGCCGCCGAATCTTCTGATTATCAGAAGATTCGGCGGCTTTTCCGTCTGTATGGCTCCCCTCAGTTCGGGATCATGCCGTGCGGGTCGATGACGAACTTTTTGGCGGCTCCCTTGTCGAAATCCCGGTAGCCCTGCGGGGCCTGATCCAGGCTGATCACCTCCACATTGACGGCCTTGGCAATCTGGATTTTGTCATACAGAATGGCGTTCATCAGCGGCCGGTGGTATTTCATGACGGGACACTGGCCGGTATAAAAGGCATGGGATTTGGCCCAGCCCAGCCCGATCCGGATGCTGAGGCTCCCCTCTTTGGCGGCCTCCTCCCTGGCTCCCGGATCGCCGGTTACGTAAAGACCCGGTATACCGATCGCCCCGCCCGCCCGCGTCACCATCATGGCGGCATTCAGCACCGTAGCCGGGTGTTCGGTGCCGGCATCCACCCCGTGGCCACGGGCCTCGAAGCCGACGCAGTCTACGGCCGAGTCCACTTCCGGCACCCCGACGATTTCGGCAATCTGCTGGGTCAGCGGGGTCTCCTTGCGAAGATCGACCACCTCGCAGCCGAAGCTCCGGGCCTGCTCCAGCCGCTCGGGAATGAGGTCGCCCACAATGACCACGGCCGCCCCCAGCAGGTGGCAGGAGGCCGCACAGGCCAGCCCGACCGGACCCGCTCCGGCCACATAAACGATGGAACCCGGACCCACCCCCGCCGATACCGCCCCATGATAGCCCGTAGGAAAAATATCCGATAGCAGCGTCAGGTCCCGGATTTTGGCCATGGCCTGGTCCTTGTCCGGAAACTTCAGCAGATTGAAATCCGCATACGGCACCATGACGTATTCGGCCTGCCCGCCGACCCAGCCGCCCATATCGACGTAGCCGTAAGCCGCTCCCGGCCGGGAGGGGTTGACGTTGAGGCAGATGCCGGTTTGCCCGGCCTTGCAGTTCCGGCAGCGTCCGCAGGCGATGTTGAACGGCACCGAAACCAGGTCTCCCGGTTTGATGAACTCCACATCGCGGCCGGCTTCGATCACCAGACCCGTGATTTCATGGCCGAGAACCAGTCCGGTCGGGGCGGTGGTCCGGCCCCGGACCATGTGCTGGTCGCTGCCGCAGATGTTGGTGGAGACGATCTGAAGGATGACGCCGTGTTCGCACTTTCGGTCGCCCAGCGCCAGTTTGGGATACTCGATCGAATGAACCTCCACCACACCCGGTTCGATGTAGGTTACTCCGTGATTGTGACACATAGGGTTGAGGGTTTTTGTTGAAGATCAGCTATTTTGAAAAAAAGGGCCGTCGACAAATCTATAAAAACCCCTCACAATCCATGACCCAAACCCCGGAAATGTATTTAATGACCGATGCCGGTGGTGGGACCGCTTCCAACCGGCCTCAGTAAAAGCTTTCGATTTTCAGAATCTGCTCCTCCACCGCCGGGGGCACCACCCTCCGCTCCATCAGGATGCGGGGCGCGGCCCGCAGGGCTTCGATATACCCCCGCCGGATGTCCGCATCCCTCCCGCATTGCTTCATGATGAGCAGCAGATGCTTCAGGGCGTACTTCCAGGGACGGCGGAGGCAGTAGTACCAGATCGTATCGCGGGTGATGGTTTTGGTCCGCTGGCCGGGGTTCCGGATTTTGGAAGGGTGATGGTATCCGACCACCTCCTCTACATAGGCCAGCGCCCAGCCCTTCGTCCGCATATCGACCGAAAACATCCGCTCTTCCCCGGCAATGCCGAAAGCCGGGTGAAAACCACCCACCTCCAGGAAAGCATCGCGCCGAACCACGGCCGCACAGCAGACGAATCCCAGAACGGCCGGTCCCGGCAGCGGCTTCGGGCTGGTGATCGGGCTGGTTCTCATGGCCTCGCAGACCGGGTCCTCGTGCTGATCCTCGCCAACCAGCACCCGGCCGGCCAGCACGCCGAGGTGCGGATATTGCCGGAAGTACCCGGCCGCCCGGGTCAGTGCCCCCGGCTCCCACCAGGAGTCGTCGTCACAAAAGGCGATCAGGGGCGTCCGGGCGTGTTTCACCCCAAAATTTCGGCCCGAACATCCGTGGTTTCTTCCCAGTTCCAGCACCGTAACCTGCGGAAATGCATCCCGGACCCGCTGCGGAGTACCGTCGGTGGACCCGTTGTCGGTGATGATGATCGGCGGATTTTCCGGCAGGGCCGTGAGTTGACCCAGAGTCCGAAGAAGCGATTCGATGCGGTTTCGAGTAACGATAACTACCGTAATTTCATGCATATTTCTCTCCACGTTTCCATTCGGTGTCGGCATCGAAACCCCGTCCGAAAGGAAATGTTGAAGCAAAATAAGAATGTGGTCACCAATCCGAACTCCCGGCATCCGGCCCCGGTTATGCCTCCGGATATAACCTGATTAGCGTCCTTCGTGAGTGATAAATCCGTACCCCTGCAATTCCCGGGTCTGCTGAAATCGCCCCGGCAGATCCGCATCGCCATTGCCGGTTTTTTCTTCATCTCCGGCTTCGGATTTTCTTCCTGGGCCTCCCGCATTCCCACCCTCCAGCAGCACCTCCGCCTGAACGAAGCCCAGTTGGGGGCCGTCCTGCTGGCCATGCCGTTGGGCCTGATCCTGACCCTGCCGCTGACGGGTCTGCTGATCGCCCGCTTCAGCAGCCGGAACATGATGCTGTTCGGGGCGATTCTGCTCAACCTGATTCTGGTGGTTCTGGGGCTGGTCGATCAGACCTGGCAACTGGCCGTTCTGCTGTTCTGTTTCGGGGCGTCCCGCAACCAGCTCAGCATTTCGGTCAACGCGCAGTCCATCGGAGTGCAGTCGCTGTACAGCAAGTCTATTCTGAATACGTTTCACGGCATCTGGAGCGTGGCCGGCTTTGCGGGGGCGGCCTTCGGGTCGCTGATGATTTCGATAAGCATCCCTCCGGCCTACCATTTTACGCTGGTCTGCCTCCTCCTGACGGGCCTGGCTCTGATCCTGTTTCCGGCCAGCCTGCCGGAACCGGAAAACCGGCAGGCCACCCGGACGGGCTTCGTGCTGCCCGACCGATCGCTGATGAAATTCGGGCTGATGTCCTTTTCCTCGATGGCCTGCGAAGGCACGCTGTACGACTGGAGCGGCATTTATTTTCAGAAGGTGGTACAGGCTCCGAAGGAATTTACGGCCGCCGGTTTTGTGGTCTTCATGGTGGCGATGACGGCCGGACGGTTTTCGGGGGATTACGTCGTCAACCGGTTCGGGCGGAAGGCGGTGCTCTCCACCAGCGGGGCGCTGATGAGTGCCGGTCTGCTGCTGGCGGCTCTGTGGCCGACGGTCCTCACGGCGGGGCTGGGTTTTATGATGGTCGGGCTGGGGGTGTCGTGCGTGGTGCCGCTGGTCATCGCCATCGCCGGCCAGTCCGCCACCCTCGGCAACACGGGTTCGGTCATTGCGGCCGTCTCCACCATTGCCTACGCCGGCTTTCTGATCGTTCCGCCCGTGGTGGGCTTTCTGGCCGAAGCCCTGAATCTGCAATGGTCGTTCGGGCTGATGTCGCTGCTCGGCCTGGGCCTGATGGCGCTGGTAAGCCGGGTCAATCCTCCGGCAGGCTGATCGGGATCATCCGTTTCCAGTCTTCCTGGGGCGATTAGAGGGGGTTTGGGGAAGGGTTTTGCCCTTCCGGGCGGTTTGTCGTCCTGTTGACCACCCCCCGACCCCCTCCTTGTTAAGGAGGGGGAGAGCGCTGCCCGATTCAAACCCTGCGAAGCCACCCCCTCCTTGACAAGGAGGGGGCTGGGGGGTGGTCCGGCGGCTCTTGTTCCCCAGGATGACCATCCGAGCCGGAAGCAAAAAACGCTTCCTCAAACCACCTCTCAGGGCTTCGGGTAAAAAAGATAAACGGCCGGGTGCATGGTATACATTCGATACCGGGTACCGTCGTGAACCAGAATACCGCTGGATTTATCGTCGCCGATGATGGGGTTTCGTTCATACTTCGTCCAGTGGATCAGGTCTTTCGACACGGCTACGTTGGTAGACCATTCCCGCCAGTCGGAGAAGGCCGTGGCATGGTAGTAGCCGTAATACAGCCCCTTGTGTTTGATGACCTGGTTCATCGCCACCCCGTATCGGTCATACGGCTCGGGGCCGGCTTTCAGCACCGGTTCATCCTGAACGTTGGTCCAGGTGGACAGGTCCCGGCTGGTGGCTACCCAGATCGCTTCATCCCGGCGTTCGTAAAACAGATACCAGGTGTTCCCTTCCTTCCAGACGGCCGGTGTGCCACGCGGACCTTCGGAAAGCGGTTTTCCATCCCTATACCGGATGTCGAGGGGACCTTTTTCCGTCCAGCGAACGCGGTCGGTGGAGGTCAGCAGTTGGGCAATGTCGTCTTTCCCTTCGGCAAACATATAGTAGGTATTGCCGGATTTGACGACGCACATATCCTCGACCCAGCCCTGGTCATGCACCGGGTTTTGCGCGTATCGCGTCCAGCGAATGCCGTCGGGGGAGGTCGCGTATCCCAGGTGCAGCACCGCGTTTTTCTCGTTTCGATAGCCGGTATACCAGAGGTGCCAGGTGCTGCCCTCCCGCAGAATATAGCCCCGTTCGCGGATTTTTTCATCCCAGGTGTCGATGCCGGTCCCGGCAAAAACCGGCGCCTTGCCGGCCGGCTCAAACTGCACCAGTTCGCGGGGAAAGGCGCCGGGCAAACCGTCCTGAATCTCGCCTTTCGGTAAAAAAAGAGAAGATCGGCCGGTGAATCCGGAAAGCAGGCCGCAGGCCAGGACGAACGACAGGGCGGTTTTCATCATTTCTTCTTTTTCTTCCGGCGAACGTCTTCAAAGGAGGCCACTTCCTGCATGAGGGACTTCAGGTTGAAATCCAGATCGGCCGTGTTGTCTTTGGTGGCCATATAGTCCGCTTTGGAAATGTCCAGCACCGCGATCGGTTTGTTCAGATAGGCTTCGATGTCTTTCAGGAGAGGCTTTTCTTCGGTGCTGCAGAAGGCCACCGCCTGCCCCCGGGCCGTCCCGCGACCCGTCCGGCCGATGCGGTGGACGTAATTTTCCGGCGGTTCCGGCAGGTCATAGTTGATGACGAAATCGACGTTGGGAATGTCGATGCCCCGGGCGCTGACGTCGGTGGCGATCAGCACCCGGATTTCCCCGGCCTTGAACCGTTTCAGCACGTCCAGCCGGTCGGTCTGCTCTTTGCCTCCGTGCATGGTCAGGCTCCGGATTTCCATGCGTTCAAGGGCTTTGGCGACCCGCTCCGCCCGGATTTGGGTGCGGACGAACACCAGAATCTTCTGGTCGGGATGCTCCCTGATCATCCGCTCCAGAAAGAAACGCTTGTCGTCCATTTCGATAAAGGCCACCGAATGTTCGATGTTTTTGTTGACCGGATTGTCGGGAGAGATCTGAATCCGGATGGCCTTGTGAACCAGTGAGTAAGCCAGCTTCTTGATGGTTTCGTCGATGGTGGCCGAGAAAAACAGGGTCTGGCGCTTCTTTGGGAGAAACCGGATCAGGTCCTGAATGTCCTTCAGAAACCCGAGGTCGAGCATATGGTCGGCTTCATCCAGAATCAGAAATTCCACCCGCTGGAGCCGGATGTACCCCTGACTCACCAGATCGAACATCCGGCCGGGGGTGGCCACCAGAATGTCGATGCCCTTTTCCAGCCGGCTGATCTGCGGCCCCTGCTCGACACCCCCGAACACACAGAAGGTAGTGACCCGGGTGTGCCGGCCGATCTGCTGAAACACCTCCGTGATCTGGAGGGCCAGTTCGCGGGTGGGCAGCATCACGAGGCATTTGATGCCCTCCGTCCGCAAGGAGGTCTTCCGCTCGTGCAGCAGGCTGATGACCGGGATGGCGAAGGCGGCCGTCTTGCCGGTGCCGGTCTGGGCAATCGCCAGCACGTCCTCCCCTTTCAGAATGGCCGGAATGGATTTATACTGGATATCGGTCGGCCGTTTGAAACCCAGCGTCTCCAGATTTCTTTTGATCTCGGGAGCAATTTCATAGTCCTGAAATTTCATCGGTTCTTCATTCTAAGGTAAAGTTCCTCCACCTTCTGCCTCGCCCAGGGCGTTTTGCGCAGGAAGGTCAGGCTGGATTTGACACTCGGATTTTCGTTAAAACACCGGATGTCGATCCGGTTTCCCAGCCGCTCCCATCCATAATGATCGACCAGTTCGGTCAGGATGGTTTCCAGCGTTTTGCCGTGAAGCGGGTTATTGGGCTGTTCGGAAGCCATAGGGGTCGGTTATTTTGAAAACAAAGGTACGTTGTTTCGTCAGGAATCGCGCTTTTTGCCCTTTGCGTCTTATTTTGGCGGTATGAAAAAATGGTTTCTCCCGATGGCCCTCCTGGCGGCCGGGCCCGCCTTTGCCCAGCCCGCCCCTGAAAACCAGTCCTCTCCCCCGCAAACCGCCACCTATCAGCCCCCGGTTTTCACCGATCCCGACCGGTTGAAAAGGCTGACGGCAGCTTTCCCGGCCGTGGAGGCCGTCTATCGGGAATACGCCCGGAAAAACCAGTTTCCCGGCATGGCGTTCGGCATCGTCGTGGATGGCCGGCTGGTGTATTCGGGCGCCTTCGGGTATTCCGACCTGGCAAAGAAAACGCCCGCCACCCCGAAAAGCCTGTTCCGGATTGCCTCGATGACCAAAAGCTTTACGACGATGGCGATCCTGCGGCTGCGGGATGAGGGCAAACTCCGGCTCGACGATCCCGCCGGGACGTATATCCCGGAGATGAAGCAGATCCGCCCGCTGACGACCGACGCCCCGCCCATCACGGTCCGCCACCTGATGACCCACGCGGCCGGTTTCCCAGAAGACAACCCCTGGGGCGACCGCCAGCTGGCCGATACCGACGCCGACCTGATGAACCTCCTGAAAACCGGCCTTTCTCTCTCCAACGTGCCGGGCATTACCTACGAATACAGCAACCTGGGCTTTGCCCTGCTGGGCGCCGTCATTACGAAAGTTTCCGGAAAACCGTATCAGGAATACATCACCGAAACCATCCTCAAACCGCTCGGCATGACCCAGACCGTCTGGGAATACGACCGCGTCCGGGCGGACCTGCTGGCCCACGGCTACCGGCGGGAGGACGGGCAGTGGAAAGAGGAATCGCTGCTGCACGACGGTTCCTACGGGGCCATGGGCGGCCTGATTACCTCGGTGGAGGATTTCAGTAAATACATGGCCGTTCATCTGGCCGCCTGGCCCCCGCGGAACGAGGCCGAAACCGGGCCGGTACGGCGGAGTTCGGTCCGGGAGATGCAGCAGCCCTGGACGTTCAACAACCTCAACAGCACGTTCCGGTATCCGTCCGGGCGGCTTTCTCCGATGGTCAGCAGTTACGGTTACGGCCTGCGCTGGAGCCGGGATGGTGAAGGGCGGCAGTACGTCGGCCATACCGGCGGCCTGCCGGGTTTCGGAAGCCAGTGGTGGGTGATGCCCGAATACGGCATCGGTGTCGTGGCCTGCGGGAATCTTTCCTATGCCGGAATGAGCAGCGCCAACTGGGCGGTGATGGACACACTGATTTCGGTAACTGGACTCAAACCGAGGTCGCTGCCGGTGTCTCCCATCCTGGCCCGGCGGAAAGCCGAACTGGTTCAACTATTCCAAAACGGGTCGCCATCAGCCGGAAATACGATATTCGCCGAAAATTTCTTCCCCGACCGCTCGCCGGAATCCCGGCGGAAGGAAGTTCAGGCGCTGTTTGCCAAAGCCGGAAAAATCAAACGCATCGGCGAACTGATCCCCGAAAACCAGCTTCGGGGCCGGTTTATCCTGGAAGGAGAAAAGGCAAACATCGAGGTCTTTTTTACCCTGACCCCGGAGGTTCCGGCCCTGATCCAGCAGCTGGACCTGAAAGAATTATAGTGTTCACTCTACAAAACCATGGCTCAAACACCTCTTCTGATTCTGGTAGCCGGACCGTATCGCTCCGGAACCAACGACCAGCCTGAACGCATTCAGGCCAATGTCGCCCACATGACCCGAACCGCCCTCCAGATTTATGAGAAAGGCCACCTGCCGGTTCTGGGCGAATGGTTCGCCCTGCCGCTGATCGAGGAAGCGGGTTCGAAGGAGATCGGCGACGAAGTCTTCAACCGGCTTTTTCACCCGGTGGCGATCCGGCTCCTGTCCAGAGTCGACGGGGTGCTTCGCATCGGCGGCCCGTCGTCCGGCGCCGATGAGATGGTCCGGATCGCCCGGGAATACGGAAAACGGATTTTTCATTCCCTCGACGAAATCGGACAAAAGGCCGATTAAGCTTAAAACCAGGTCGTTAAATACGGGAAAAGGAATTTTCTTCGCTTAAATGCAACAACGTTGCAAAAACGGCGTACCTTGCAGCGGTATCCAACAAAAAATGCTATGCCGACTGCCCTGGTTTTTGATGTCATCATTATCGGAGGAAGTTACGCCGGTCTTTCGGCCGGAATGACGCTGGGAAGGGCCCTTCGCAACGTCCTGATCATCGACGGCGGGAAGCCCTGCAACCGGCAGACGCCCCACGCGCATAACTTTATCACGCAGGATGGAGAAAAGCCGGGAGTGATTGCCGAACGCGCGCTCCGGCAGGTGCTGGCCTATCCGACGGTTCGGTTCATGCCCGGAACCGTTGTCGGGGCCGGGCGGGAAGACGGCCGTTTTGTCGTAAAGACCGAAGCCGGAGAAACCTTTCTGAGTCGGAAGTTACTGTTTGCCACGGGCATAGCCGACCAGATGCCGGGGCTGCCGGGCTTTGCCGAATGCTGGGGAATCTCGGTCCTGCATTGCCCCTACTGCCACGGATATGAGGTGCACGGCCGGCCCCTGGGCGTTCTGGGCAACGGCGATATGGGTTTTGAATTGGCCGGCCTGATCCGCCACTGGACGCCGTCGCTGACGCTGTTCACCCACGGCCCGGCCTCCCTGACCGGCGAGCAGCAAGCGCAACTGGAACGCCTGAACATTGAAATCATTGAGAAGCCCCTAGCGGAGATCGAACACCGGAACGGCACCATGCAGCAGCTCCGGTTCGGGGACGCCACCACCCGCCCGCTGACGGCCCTGTTTGCCCGGGTTCCCTTCACGCAGCACTGCCCGGTTCCGCAGGACCTGGGCTGCACCCTGAAGCCCTCGGGTCACCTGAACGTCGATGCTTTTTTCCGGACGGAAGTTCCGGGTATTTATGCCGCAGGCGATAACTGCCAGCCGATGCGGTCGGTGGCGGTGGCGGTTTCGGCCGGAATGCAGTCAGGCGCCTTCCTCAATAAAGAGCTTATTGAGGAAAGCGCCTGACGCTTCATTTTTTATTTAAGAACCGCTTAATTAAGGCCTTTCCGGGCACCGCCGGAGGCCTCTTCCCCGGCGGCCATTTTAACGGCTTCGTACAGGTTCACGACGGCTCCGGTGCGGGAAAGCTCCGAGAAATCGACCAGTTGTTTGGATTCGGGCCGCAGCACCTTCGTCCGGTATACGGTCGCCGACTGCTGAATGATCCGCTTCAGGTCCGCGTAGGTCAGTCGGGGAAAGTAAGACTTCAGCACGGCCGCGATGCCGGTAACGACCGGGGCGGCCATACTCGTTCCGCTCAGGTTTTCATACTGGTTGCCCGGCGTCGTCGAGTAGATTCCAAGACCCGGGGCAAAGACGTCGACCGATTTGCGGCCGTAGTTGGAGAACGGAGCGACCAGATTTTCACCCTCTTTCGAGGCAATGGCCCCCACGGTGATCAGGTTCGGGATGGGCGTTCCGTCCAGGTACTTGTCGGAGGGATAGCTGGCGGTCGTGTCGAGGAACTTGCTGTCGTTGCCGGCGGCATGGACCAGCAGAACGCCCTTCGAGAGCGCGTATTTCATGGCATCCTCCACGGCTTTGCGCTGGGGAGAATAATCCTTCCCGAAACTCATATTGATGATCTGGGCGCCGTTGTTGGCGGCATACCGGATGGCGTTGGCCACGTCCTTGTCCCGTTCGTCGCCGTCCGGAACGGCCCGGATGGCCATGATCTGCACCTGATCCGCAACGCCTTTCACGCCCACCTCATTCGTGCGGTCGGCGGCTATGATCCCGGCCACATGGGTACCGTGCAGAGGGTCCGGACCCGAAATGTCCGGGTTACCGTAGTTGTTGTCGTTCAGATCGTCCGGCTTGTCGCCGACGATGTTCCGGCTGTCGTATTCCGGATTGTAGGCGTATTCGGCCCGGGCTTTCAGTTCCTCCATGCCCCGCTTCAGTTCGTTCTGAACGTCGTCGGCGTCCCCGTAGCCCTGCGGAGCCATCAGTTCATAGAGCAGGGCGGCCTGGCGCTTGACCAGCGCGTCGCCGGCCGTCGGGTTTTTCAGGATGTTGGTATCGAGTTTCGAAACGCCCAGCGCCTGCTTCAGGGCCGCCACGACGGTTTGAAACTGGCCGTAGAAGCTGCTGATCGACTGGTACTGTTCCTGGTATTCCTGCCGTTTCTTCTGAACTTCGGCTTTGGTTTTCACAAACAGGTCGTATTCCTTCTGCTGGGCGGGTTTCAGGTCCGCACGCTTTCTGCCCTCATACAGGGCCTTCAGACGCACATACTGGCGGGTCACTTCGGCGGTTTCGTACTGCACGTTGCGGCCGTCCCTGCCTCCGATAAAGTTCCAGCCGTGAATGTCGTCCACATACCCGTTTTTATCGTCGTCGATGCCGTTGCCCGGAATCTCTTTCGGGTTGGTCCACAGAACGCGCTTCAGGTCTTCATGGGTCGAGTCGATGCCTCCGTCGATGACCGCCACCACCACCGGCGTGGGTTTGCGGCTGCTCAGCAGTTCGCGGTAGGTACGATCCGTGCTGATCCCGACGACGGTATCGGCTTTCAAATCCAGATGGAACCACTGTTTGGCGGACTGAGCCTGACCGCCGGCCGCTGCAAAGGCAAAAAGGGAGATAACGCCGAGAAAGCGAATTGCAGTTTTCTTAAAAGACATATAAAATTTGGTTAGCGGATTGCCGGAAAATTCTACAAAGAAGACAATAAAATACCAGATTTAGTTTAAACGAATAACTTATAGGTAACATTTTAACAATCCTTAACCAACCCATCAGATGGCACAGAAAAAATTCATGCTTTCGGAGGAAGACATACCTACCCGCTGGTACAATATCGTGGCCGATATGCCCAACAAACCGCTGCCTCCGCTCCATCCGGGCACGAAACAGCCGATCAGGCCGGAAATGCTGGCCCCGCTCTTCCCGATGGAACTGATTAAACAGGAAGTTTCCACGGAAAAGTGGATCGACATTCCGGACGAGGTCCGGGAGGTGTATAAAATCTGGCGACCCACCCCTCTCTACCGGGCCCACGGTCTGGAAAAGCTATTGGATACACCCGCCAGAATCTATTATAAATACGAGGGCGTCAGTCCGGCCGGCTCCCACAAACCGAACACGGCCGTTCCGCAGGTTTATTATAACAAGCAGGAGGGCATCCGGCGCATCACCACCGAAACCGGGGCCGGGCAGTGGGGCAGCGCGCTGAGCTTCGCCTGCCAGCTATTCGGCATCGAGTGTGAGGTATACATGGTCCGGGCCAGCTACGACGGCAAACCGTACCGCAAGATCATGATGAACACCTGGGGGGCGTCGGTGTATCCCTCTCCCTCCGACCGCACGGCCGCCGGGCGGAAGATTCTGGCCCAGGACCCCGGTTCACCGGGCAGTCTGGGCATCGCCATCTCGGAAGCCGTCGAACTGGCGTTTCAGTCGGAAGACACGCGCTACGCCCTCGGCTCGGTGCTGAACCACGTGCTGATGCACCAGACCGTGATCGGGCTGGAAGCCGTCTGGCAGTTGGAGCAGGCCGGCGATTTCCCGGACATCGTGGTGGCTCCTTTCGGGGGCGGGTCCAACTTTGCGGGCATCTGCTTCCCCTTCCTTCGTTACAATCTGGAGGAGGGAAAATCCATCCGCTGCATCGCGGCCGAGCCGGCTTCCTGCCCGAAGCTGACGCGCGGGGTGTTCCGGTATGATCTGGGCGATACGGTCGGCATGACGCCCCTGCTGCCGATGTACACCCTGGGCCACAACTTTATCCCGGCCCCCATCCACGCGGGCGGCCTGCGTTACCACGGCGCGGGAGCCATCGTCAGCCAGCTGCTGAAAGACGGGCTGATCGAGGCCCAGGCGTTCAAACAGCTCGAATGTTTCGAAGCCGGGATCCGGTTTGCGCAGACGGAAGGCATCATTCCGGCACCGGAAGCTACCCACGCCATCGCCACGGTGATCCGGGAAGCCGAGCGGGCCAGAGAAGAGGGAACCGCCAAAACCATCCTGTTCAACCTCTGCGGCCACGGGCACTTCGACATGGGGGCCTACGAGCAGTACCTGTCCGGCAAACTGGTCGAGCATGAGGTCACGCAGGAAGAGATTCTCGAATCGCTGGCCGAACTGGATACGCCGACCATCCCTTAAAAGGAAGACAAAACGGTTTCATCGTCGGCCGGGCGGGATACCCGGCCGACGAAAAATGTAAACAATCCCAGATAAGACCCACCGGACCGATTGTACTTTCCTCCGGAATTTCATCACTTCTTACCCTAATCTTTGAAAAATACCGATACTCGCCGGAATATTAAAATAGAATAATGATAATTTTCTGAATCACATCTCCCAATTTTGAGTTGTATTATCAATGTGTTTTGGACAATAACAGGATTCCAATACCATCTATAGTATGACTACCAGTAAACGTTCTTCCCGAAGAGATCCTGACGTCGTGTTGATCGGGGCCGGCATCATGAGCGCCACGCTCGGCCTGCTCCTGAAAGAACTGGACCCGGATCTGACGATTGAAATATTTGAACGGCTGGATGTGCTGGCCGCCGAGAGTTCCGATGCCTGGAACAACGCCGGAACCGGCCACTCCGCCTTCTGCGAACTGAACTATACGCCCCAGAATCCCGACGGTTCCGTAGACATCTCGAAAGCCGTGAAGATCGCGGAGTCGTTCGAGGTCTCCAAAGAGTTCTGGGCCTTCCTGGTGGAACGGAATATTATCTCCAATCCGCAAAGTTTCATCCGGGACATCCCGCACATGAGCTTCGTCTGGGGGGAAGAGAACGTCGACTACCTGAGAAAGCGCCACGAGGCCCTGCTGACGAACCACCTCTTCCACGGGATGCAGTATACCGAAGACCGGAACCAGCTGAACGACTGGATTCCGCTGGTGATGGAAGGCCGGGATCCGGAACAGAAAGTGGCGGCCACCCGGATGGAAATCGGGACGGACGTCAATTTCGGCGCCCTGACCCGCGCCCTGTTCGATTATCTCGCCCGCCAGGAAGGGGTTCAGCTTCATCTGGCCCACGAGGTACGGGATCTGGAAAAGAAACCGAACGGGAAATGGCGAATTACGGTCAAAAACTGGGCGACCCGCAAAAAACGGACGCTCTGCACCAGCTTCGTTTTCATCGGCGCGGGCGGAGGCTCTCTGCCGCTGCTCGAAAAATCCGACATCGAGGAAGGCAAGGGCTTCGGCGGCTTCCCGGTCAGCGGGCAATGGCTGGTCTGCACCAATCCTGAGGTGATCGAACGCCACCAGGCGAAAGTATACGGAAAAGCCGCCGTGGGGTCTCCCCCGATGTCGGTCCCGCACCTCGATACCCGCATGATCGAAGGAAAGAAGGCGCTGCTTTTCGGACCCTATGCCGGTTTTTCGACCAAGTTCCTGAAAAACGGCTCCTACATGGACCTGCCGCTTTCCATCAAGATTAACAACATCATCCCGATGATGGCCGCGGGCCTGCATAACCTTCCGCTGACGAAGTACCTGATCGATCAGGTGCGGCAGTCGCCGGAAGACCGGCTGGAAGCCCTGCGGGATTACCTGCCGACGGCCCGGCTCGAAGACTGGGACCTGGAAACGGCCGGTCAGCGCGTTCAGGTGATCAAGAAAGACCCCGAAGAAGGCGGTGTGCTGGAATTCGGCACGGAGGTGGTGAGTGCCGCCGACGGCTCGATTGCGGCCCTGCTGGGGGCTTCCCCGGGAGCCTCCACCTCGGTTTCGATCATGCTCGACCTGCTCCGGCGCTGCTTCAGAGACCGGATCGACTCGCCCGAATGGCAGAACCGGCTGCGGGAGATGATCCCGTCGTTTGGAAAGTCCTTGGCCGCGGATCCCGCGTTGGCCGAACAAACCCGGGCCTACACCAGCGACGTGCTCCATCTGAACACCTCCGTTACGGTTTAAACCTTCTTTAATAGAAAACAAAAAAGGGTCGGCAGTTTGCCGACCCTTTTTTGCATCACCGGTTATTGCGGACCCCGGCGGCCGTTCCCGCCCTGCCCGGAGTTCTGTCGGTCTCCGCCGAAGCGGGGCTGTATCTGCGGGCGGCCCTGGCTCTGCTCCCGGCGCTCCTGCTGCATACGCGGCTGGTAGGATTCCCGGTTGCCTTCAAAGCTCGGCCGGCCGCGTTCGCGGTATTGCTCCGGCATCCGGGGCTGGTAGGATTCCCGGCCACCGGGCCGGCCTTCCGGCTGCGGACTCATTTCCGGGCGGCTCCGGCGCTCCGGCATCGAAAAGGGCGAATTCTCGCGTTCGACCCTTCTTTCCGTGCCGGGAAAACCGCTGCCCGGCGAATAACTTTCATTTCCCCGGTTCAACGGCGCGTTACCGGGATTGAACCGGTCGTTGCCCCGGTTGGTGGACGGGCTGCCCGGTTCGAAGCCGCCCCGTTCGTTCGGGTTGTAGGAGCGCTCGTTCCGGCGGTTGAACCGGTCGGCATCGTAGGAATTAGGGCCGGGGCGGTTTCCGTTGGGCAACGGACGTTCATTCGAATAACTGCCCCGGTTGTCGGAATTGAAACCGTCATAGCGGCCCGAACCGTTGCGACGGTCGGCATAGCCGTCCGGGCGGGAATTACCGCCGGAGTTGCTGCGGTAGCTCAGCCGCTCCTGTCTCCTGAGATCTTCGGACCGGTAAACCGGAACGCGGCTGCGGGAATACCGTTCGATTTCGTTACGCTGCGGGCCGTAGAAATAGGTCCGGTTGTTATACCGGTACACGTTGTTGATGATTGTCGTCTGGTGATAGACGTTGACCACCCGGGTCCGGGGTACGCAGTAGCTGTACAGCCGGGGGCTGGTGAAATAGCCCTGAGGCACAAACACCCAGTGCCGGGAAGGAATATTGATATTGATGTTGATGTTCACCCCCGGCCCGAGCGGTGCCCAGCCGTAGTAACCGCCCCCCGACCGCCAGCAAACCCAGGCCGGTCCCCATTCCGTACCCGGCACCCAGACCCAGCCGTAATAATCATCGAAAAGCCAGCGGCCGTAGTGGAACGGTGCCCAGCCCCAGGGGTAATCGGAAACCCAGGTGTTGCCGTACTCGGTAACGGCCCAGTGACCGCTTGTGGCATACGGTTGAAAATCATCCTCTACCTGGGGAACCCACACCCGCCCGTATTCCGGATTGTCCATCCAGCGGCCGTAGGGAGCCAGTTCATCGTAAAAGGTATCCGGTGAAACGTAATCGTCCGGCTGAGCCACGAGGGTTGCGGGCAGGGCCAGCAAGAGCGTGAAGAAAAGCAATAAGCCTAAAAACCCTGTCTTTCGTGTCGTATTCATGGCCCGGCGGAGGTTAAATGGTTGGGATTGCCTTCTTTAGACTACTCACAAAGACAAAGGTTTAATTTATAAAAAAGAACTTAAGAAAAGGTGACTCTTTGGTTGGTTTGACGTCCTATCGATAATTATCGAACAGAAATTTTAGGAAAAACTCAACCAAACCAGCCATTTCATCATGCCGAAAAAATTCCCGGTCAGCACTCTTTTTACCCTTTTCGCTCTAATGGCTGCGTCATCCTGTCAGGACGCCGAGCACTCCAATACCAATCAACCCAACCCTTGGCCTTCTAATCAGATAACCATTGCCGAGGCTAAACAGTATTTTTTTCAACAACTGGCAGGTGTCGGTTTGCGCAAACCAAAAAAGAAAAACCGAAAGACCCTCTGGGACAAAGCTGTTAACCAGAAAGACCAGAGGGGTCGAGACGTCGTATCTGTCCCCCTTGTATATGATTTGGGCCAGGACCTGATGCTCCAGGGCTTTCAACGCCTGCTGGTTTGGAAGGACAATGGTCAAACCCAGTCGGTTGTGCTCGAAGTGCTGGGCCGCCCCGATTACCTACAAAAAAATAATTTCCATTTAAATGACTTCGACTTCACAGGGCTCGTTTTCCTGCGGGACTGGGATGATACCCTTCTTGCGGGCTGGGCGTATGAGAATGGTCGCAAACAGGGCCCTATCGTATTAGAGAGTGACAAGCAGACCCAAAATCGGCAGGGGCGTGTGGCCGGCTGTGACTACCGCCAGTACCTGGCGCTGATCGGCTATGTGGGCAGCGGCTGCCCCATCAGTATGGTGCAGGCGGCTCAGTTGGGTGGAGCCGGCAGTGTGGGCGGCAGCGGCTCGGCGGGCTCGGGCTACGTCAACGGGCCGGTGTTCTTTCCGACGGGCGACGAGAAGATTGCCCTGGCGCGGGGCGTTTGCGGGTCGGTGGATCCGGTCTACCGCTATGAGGGGGTGCAGTCGGAAGTCTGTTCACCGGGCACGCTGGTGATGCCGGCTAAAGGGGGCGGTTATGCCAGTTACGGAGGAGCGAGTAATATTGACAGTTACTACAACTATATGGCCCAACGCAGTCCGGCCATCACCTTCAGCGATGCCGAGAAGCTGGTGATTCAGGAGTTCTCGACAATTCTGCCCTTTCGGATCGTTAGCTTGGTAAGTTCGGCGGAAAGCGGTAAGCCTGATGGGACAAAAGCGTTTATTTTAAGCCCAGAAGTTCAGCGAATTTACCCAAGATTTTCGGAATTGATAAAAAGCTTGCCAGCTTTTGTAGATAATGATTCAAAAGTTCGTGATGCCCTAGTTGCCTACTGCAATTTGCCTTATTCTAAAATAAAGCCATTACTAAAATTTAGTAGGGGCCCCGAAATACAAGTGGTTGATTTGTACGCCCAGGAAAAACAAAAGCTATATGGTAACTGCATATGTCAAGGCCCATCTTCTCCAAATATAATGCAAGTTGATATTAGGTATGTTAAAGGCTTGGAGCAAGCATCCCTTTTAAGTACTCGACAAGCGACCGCATTTTTGCTAGCAGTGGTTGTACTTCACGAGTTTGTTCATTATAACCGATCAGTAAATAATTTTCCTGAGTACGGTTATGATTTTGGATTTGGCTTAGAAAGAGATGCCTTTGGTGTCACTATTGCGAAAGATAATGCTGGAAAATTTTATTATAGACTTTATCAAAAGAAATGAAAAATGGAACGAGCATATCAACCCTTTAAAAACCAAAAAATTAGATGGTATTTACCATTCTTATTTTTCTTTTTTAGCAATTGCCGGGACACCTCCCGTTCAGCTGGCCATCACCAAGAAAATCTATCCAAATCTGATACTTTAGAATTACTTCAGACCATGCTGAATGACAAGAAGCTGGACTCATTATTGTCTTTTGCTTTTAAAGGTAAACCGCTTAAAATCGTTAGGAATGAAATTATCCAGAAAGACTACCGCCTTATATTTAATGACATCCCTGTCCAATTTTCAAATATCGATTCAACTTCTGAAGAACTTTTTGACTGGACCCGCCCCAAATTTTTCACCCAAGTGCGTTATTTAAAAATCTTGAAGGGAGAGCATGCCGAAATTTCCATGAGCTGGAAAGGAATTGGTCTGTTAAGTCGGTACAAATTTAAAAAAAATTATCAAGGCCGTTGGCAGATAACTGAACGGCATTTCGGCCGATTTAAGTAAACTTCCTTTTCCTTTAAACTAAGCAATTCAAATTGAGGGCAATTTTAAAATTTGAATTTTTTAAGTTGTAAAATCCTAAATGGCCCAGGAGGATTTTACGGGATGAAATTTTTATTTTAGCTGATCACTGGGTTGGAAAATATACCTTAAGGCTATTCCAAACCCGCGAATTGCCCGTCAACCATCGCAGAAACCCGTACTCGAAAATCACGGTGAGCGGGATCACCGTCAGGTTTTTGAGGAAAAAGACAATCGGCATACCGGTCGATTCCGGGTGGAGTAAACCCCGCTCCCGGAGAGCGTCCAGCATCACCCGGTTTTCCGAAACCATCGAGATCAGCTGGTTCATGGCCCAGGCCGTCAGGGCGAACCATAGCAGATTACCGATCATTTCGGGCCAGCACCGGGCCCACTGATTGTTGACGGTGGCCCAAAGGCCGCTCCACTTCCAATCCACCGGTTGAAACCAGCCGGTAACGACGGCAACCCCGTTCCGGAAATTCCCATCGCCCAGAATGATCAGCAGCGTTAGCACCCGCGCCGATTCGACCACGACCTCCAGCCCCCAGTAAACCGGACCCGGTATTGGGCCGGCGGCCTTCATCTGGGCGGCACGGCCCACGGCCGAAATCAGCATCAGTCCCGAAATGGCTGCCCCATGGGCCAGCCAGAACCTGAAAGCCCAGCGCATAAGCCGGGCCGAAAGCAGACGTTTCATGGCTCAATAGAATATAGGGTTCCTTCTTATTCAGCTATTTTCCGTTTCACCAGCCGGCGATCCGCCCACTGGATCAGCATCAGCAAGCCGAGGGCAAACAACACCGGATAGCGGTAATGGAAAACTGCCCGCAGGGTCTCCCGGAAATCATCTCTGCCGAAAATTGCCTGAAGACCCAAAGCCGCCCCGATCATCAGCAGGATGCCGGCCGCCACATACCCGTATGCCCTGCGTTCCTGCCGGGCCAGGTCCTGTTCCTGAATCCGCCGGACGACCCGGGCCGAAAAGCCGTAGGACAGGCCGGTTGCCGGTTCGGTCGCCAGGGCATCGAACAATTGCCGATACAGACGAAACGATTCGTCATCCGGGTCGGGGGCGAAGGGCGGGGTTCCGTTCAGGCCTTCAAACCAGGCCTGCCATTCTTCGTCACTTCGATTTTCTAAGGCCATCGTTCGCTTTGCTGATATCTTTGAAGGGCTTCCTTCAATAATTTACGGGCTCTGAACAGATAGTTTTTAACGGTCCCTTCGGGAAGGGAGGTAACGGCTCCGATTTCTTCATACGACAGCTCCTCCAGGTGGTAGAGGGTCAGGATGGTGCGGTAATGGACCGGAAGTCTGGCGATTTCTTCCTGCATGAACCGTTGCCGGTCCTGGCGCACGAGCCGCTCCTCCGGGTTGGCCTGACCGGCGTCCTCCAGACGATCCGCCAGGGGTTCGGACAGGGGATCGGCAGGCCGCCGGGCGGTTTTCTTCCGGTGGTTGAGGGCCGTCCGGTAGGCGATGGTAGCAATCCAGGTCGACAGTTTCGACTCGCCCCCAAACTCCCCCAGATGCTTATGGACCTGAATGAATACCTCCTGACACAGATCCTCGACGTCTTCCGGCTGCTGAACGATCCGGCCCACCATATGCGCCACCAGACGCTGATACTGCTCGACCAGGTGCCGGAAAGCACGCAGGTCGCCCTGCAGGATACGGCGGATCAGGACCTGTTCATCGTTCATTGCTCCATGAGACAACGGCCCCATATCGAAGGTTGCAGCGAGTCGACTGCAACCTTTCGGCCGGCCGGGTTGTCTCATGGCTAAAAATCGTAAAATCATGGGAGAAGACCAGTATGGGATCCAGGGCGCCTATGTCATCCTTTCCATCTCTTTCGGATTGTATCTGCTGATCAGACCGGTAACGACCTACCTGCTGAGACGGCGGCTGATCGAGCTGGGGCAGTGGAACGAACAGATTCACCGGGAGCTGGGGCGGTATGCCGGGAACACCACCGAAAACCTCAAATGGGGGCTGATCCTGTTATTTACCGGGTTGGGTCTGATCCTCAACGAATTCCTGCCGTATTCCTATTACCGGTCCTCTCTCCCCTACGGCGTCATTGCCGTGGCGGCTTCGCTCGGCTTTCTGCTCTATTACCTCATCGTCGTCAACCGTTCCAAAACCGTCTGAACAAGGATATGAGCCCCTCTTCCGTCTTCTCCCCCGAACGCACCCTCCAGGGGTTATCGATGCTGATCGCCCCCCTGCTGTTTACGATTTCGTCCTTTTTCATCAGCCCCGGCCCTTACGGGGAGTACGGCACGACGGGCGGTACGCTCATCGTGCTGGGCAGCGTGTTCTGGATTCCGGCGTTCATGGGTCTCTTCGACCGGGTGAGGACTGCCCTTCCGCGGTATGCGGCCTGGGGGCTGCTCATCGCGGTGTACGGTTGCATCGCCGGCAGTAATTTCGGCCTGCGTGGGGTCTATGCCGAAGCGTTCGGTCTGTCCCATGCGCGGGTGCTGGAGGAGTCGGCGGCCCATCCGCTCTCCTTCAACCTGACCCTGTACTGGGGCGGACCGCTTTTTCCGCTCAGCCTGCTCGTCCTGGGCATCCAGCTGATCCGGACCCGGACGGCCCCGATCTGGGTGGGAGTCCTGATCTGCCTGGAAGGCGTCCTGTTTCCCCTCAGCCGGATTGGCCGCCATCCGGTTCTGGCCCACCTGTCGGACCTGATGATCTTAATCCCGATGGTATATCTGGGATTCCATTCCCTTCTCCTATCTTCGTCCCCGAAAACCAATCCCGGGAACGAATGAAATCAGGACTGCTGCTCCTCAGCCTGTTCAGTTTTGCGCTTACCCTTACCGCCCAGCCGCAACCGGTGACACGCCTGCCGCTGAATGTGCTTTCTTTCAACATCCGGTACAACAACCCGCAGGACGGCGTCAACGCATGGCCGAACCGGAAGGAACTGGCGGCCAAAGTGTTCACGGATTATAACGTCGATTTTGCCGGGTTGCAGGAGGCCCTGGCCGGCCAGATCGCCGACCTCCAGGACCAGCTTCCCGCCTACGGCTGGATTGGCGTCGGGCGGGACGACGGGAAATTTAAGGGGGAGTTTTCACCGATCTTCTACAACAAACAGAAATTCAGCCTCGACAAACAGGGTACGTTCTGGCTTTCCGAGACCCCGGAGGTTCCGGGCAGCAAACACTGGGATGCGGCCATTACGCGGGTGGCAACCTACGGTATTTTCAGCGACATCCGCACCGGCAAGAAACTGTTTGTGATCAACACCCATTTCGATCATATCGGTGAGCAGGCCCGTCAGAACAGCGCGAAACTTCTGATCCGAAAGATCCGGGAACTGAACGAAGGGCTGCCGGTGGTGCTGACGGGCGACTTCAACACCCCCGAAAACGCCCCCTCCATCCAGACCCTGACCGGCGACGCCGACTTCAAACTGAATAATACCGAACGGGTTTCCGAGAATGCGCACACCGGCGGCAACAGCACCTTCAACGGCTTCAAAACCGACCAGCGAGGACCCGTCATCGACTTCGTGTTCGTCGGGCCGGGACTGAAGGTGGAGCGGCATGATTACCTGCCCATCATGAAAGAGGAAGTGTTCGTTTCGGACCACTGGCCCGTTCTGACCCGCCTTTCCCTCGCGCTTACCAACCCCTAACGAACCTATCTCCGTGTAACCAAAACCGGCCGGTCTGCCTGCCCGGTGGAGGGAAAAGTTTTCCATTTGCCAAAACGGTTCCTATTTTTGCCGGATGCGGATGACCCCGATGCTTTAATCTTCTCTTTCCATTGTCCCTCCGGCAATCGCCTTTTTTCGGGCACAAAATTCCATTGTCTTTTTTTAAAGTCATGTAACCGTCTCCATTCGACATCCGGGTTGGGAACGGCTACTCATTCCGGACCATTCAGATCATGAAAACAGGGTTAACTCTGCAGCAAATCGAGCAATTCATCCAGGACGGTTTCGTCCGTATCGACCACGCCTTTTCCGAACCCCTGGCCCGCGAAGCCCGGGCCATTCTCTGGCGCGACACCGGCTGCGACCCCGACGATCCGGCCACCTGGACCCGGCCGGTCATTCGGCTGGGGATGTATTCCGACCCTCCCTTTCTCGCAGCCGCCCAAACGGAAATTCTGCAGGCGGCTTTCGACCAGCTGGCGGGCCCACGCCGATGGATTCCCTGCCGGAGTATGGGTTCGTTCCCGGTCCGGTTTCCTTTGCGGGAGGAAACCGGCGATACCGGCTGGCACGTCGACGCCAGTTTTGCGGGCGACGACCCGACCGGCTTCCTGGAGTGGCGTGTCAACTGGCGGTCGAAAGGCCGGGGGCTGCTGATGCTGTTTCTGTTTTCGGACACCTCGGAACGGGATGCCCCGACCCGCCTGAGGATCGGGTCGCATCAGGACGTGGCCCGGCTATTGAAGCCGTATGGGGAAGCCGGTCTGTCCTTTATGGAACTGGCCGGAAAGCTCCCCGAACTTCCGGAACGGCTGGAAACCCGGGCGGTCGGGAAAGCGGGCACGGTGTACCTCTGCCATCCGTTTCTGGTCCATGCCGCCCAGCCGCACTCCGGTACCGAACCCCGGTTTCTGGCGCAGCCTCCCCTGCTGCTGAGACGGGATTTTGATATGGGGGGTTCGGAAACCGGCATTTCGCCGGTGGAGGAGGCCATTCTTAGAGCCAGTTCTTCTGCCTGAAGATCAATAACGTAACCAGCGAAGAAACGACGATGGCGCCCAGAGCGATGGGATACCCGTAATGCCAGGAAAGCTCGGGCATATTCGTGAAGTTCATCCCCCAGATGCTGGCCAGCAGCGTCGGCGGCAGGAAAACCAGCGACACTACGGTGAAAATCTTCACGATGCGGTTCTGTTCGAGGTCGATCAAACCGAGAAAGGTATTCTGGAGAAATTCCAGCCGTTCGAAGATGAAGTTCGTGTGGTCGATCAGGGAATTGATGTCCTTGATCAGGGTCCGCAGGCGCTGCTGCTCTTCCTCCGTAAACCAGCCGTCGCTGCGGATCATGGCCGAAATTACCCGCTGCTTATCGACGACGTTTTCGCGGATGGACATGGTCAGCTCCTGGTAATCGTTGATTTTCAGCAGCATCTCCTTATCCAGTTTGGCATCCAGGTCGAGGTGGCGGTTGATGGCCTTGATTTCCTGGGAAACCATCTCGATCAGGTCGGCATCGTAGTCGATGCGGGATTCGAAGATGAAGATCAAAATCTGGGCGCCGTCGCTGAACACCGCCCGGCGGGATTTGATGCGTTTGACCGTATCGGCAAAGGATTTCAGGTCGGCGTTCCGATAGGTGAACAGGGTGTCGTCCTTGAGCATGAAGCTGACCGGAACGTTGAGGTATCCGTCCGGCTGCTCCTTATCCGGGATCAGAAAGTTGGAGTTGGCGATCAGAAATTCGTCTTCCTCGATGTACCGCGAACTGCTTTCGATTTCCAGCTGCTCCTGCTGCGACTGAAAATTGACGTCGAACTTGTCTTCCACGCTCTTGATTTCCTCCCGCGACGGGTTCTGAAGATCGACCCAGAGCGTGCGCTCCGTGTCGGAGAAGGAGTCGATATCCCTTACCTTGCGAACGGCGGTTTCGTCGAGCTGAAAAATGCGGATCATACGTTCAGGATCAATGAGCGGTTGCTGGTTTCGGGTGCAAAGGTCATCAAAAACGGGTTTCCGTGGGAGGCTAAATTGTAAAATGTCGAATGCCGGGCAGAAAAGCCCTCCCCGGCATTCAATCATTTCTTTTCTATCCTGCGCTGCCGATCAGAACTATTCACCAAAACGCATAGCCAGCGAGGACCACCCCCCAACCCCCTCCTTGGTAAGGAGGGGGGGCTCGGCCCTGTTTGTCATCCCGACTCTTTGGTCATCCCAAGGAACGAGGGATCTCGTGCTTCGGCGCTCACAGTAACCGGTTATCGAGCTTCAGGATCCCTCCTGCGTCGGGATGACAAACCGCTTCCCCAAACAACCTCTTAAAGGGAGTGCTCTGCCACTTTTCAAAACCGGCGAAGCCCCCCTCCTTAGCAAGGTGGGGCCGGACCGGCGCTCCGGCTGTGGTGTGGTCTCCGGGTGCTGAAGGAAGTTTGTGGCTACGCATATCCCCTCTACCTAAGCGCCGAAGCACAGGATACCACGTTCCCGGGATGACAATAACAGGCGAAAAACTAAACTCCTCAACCCCTAAACCCCAAAAATCCCTCACTCAATCATTCAACAATTCACCAATTCAACAATTCCCTACTTCCCCGTCTGCTCCTGACCGTACTTTTCCCGGTAAATGTTGTACAGGCGTTTGTGCTTATCGTCGAGGTTAATGGTACGACCCTGAATATAAGCCTGTTCGACGACATTGGTGCGCATGTCGAGCAGGTCGCCTTTGGAAACCACGAGCGTGGCGTGTTTGCCCTTTTCGAGTGTCCCGACCTGTTTGTCGATGCCCATGATGCCGGCGGTATTGGACGTGATCATCTTCAGGGCCTCCTCCTTATCCAGACCGCCGAAGCCGGCGGCCGTACCGGCCAGGAAAGGCAGATTCCGGGTGCGCCACCACTCCTCGGCATAGCTGAGAGCCACCTTGACGCCGGCCTTGTGCAGGATGGAAGGCAGCCGGTACGGTCGGTCTACCTCTTCGTCCTGCCGGTTGGGCAGCCGGTGCAGGGGATTCAGAATGACGGGGATGTTGTTTTCCTTCAGGAAATCGACCACCCGGGCGGCATCGTCGCCCCCCACGATGACCGGCTTCCGAACGCCCATCTGTTTCGCAAACTTGACGGCCTCGATGATGTCCTTGCCGTAGTCGGCCCGGATGTAGAGGCATCGGGAGCCGTCGAACAGGCCCTTCATGGCTTCGAACCGCAGGTTGGCCGTCGCCGGTTTTTTGAGTTCGGAATAGGCTTTGGCATCGCCGAAGGTGGCCGTCAGGACGTTGATTCCGTCCTGCCGCCGTTCGTTCTTTTTGAGGGTAACCCCAAAGTTCTCGAAATCGAAATCCCGGGAAAAATAACCGGGCCAGTTCAGCCAGATGCCGTCGTCGGCTTTCAGAACGGCGTCTTCCCAGTTCCAGCCGTCGGTCTGCATCACCGACGAACTGCCGGAAATCACCCCGCCCTG
This sequence comes from Larkinella soli, assembly GCF_003703975.1. GTDB lineage: Bacteria > Bacteroidota > Bacteroidia > Cytophagales > Spirosomataceae > Larkinella > Larkinella soli. The sequence goes on from NZ_QTJY01000011.1 coordinate 209,101, forward strand.
GGGCATGGCCTGCGTCAGCAGAATCCCGTTGTTTCGGATGGTCGGAATGATTTCGGAATCGGTGTTGTAGGCGATCAGCGCCCGAATGTTGGGGTTCAGATAACCCACCTCCTGAAAATCGAGCGTCGCCCGCACCGAGGCCACTTCCTGCAGCCCGACCGTCGAGGCCGGGGAAATCAGGCCGGGGTAAATGTGCTTCCCGGCCACCTCGATCACCTGCGCGCCGTTGGTGGGGGTGTTGGCATCGCCGACGGCGGTAATGACCCCCTTGTCGAAAACGATGATGCCGTTCGGGATGACCTGGCCGTTGCCCACGTGGATGGTGGCGCCCGAAAGGGCAATCGGGCGGGCCTGAGGACGCGACGGAGCCGGGTTCTGGGCCGACACCGACAGGGCGATGCCCAGCAGACCGGCGATGGAAATCAGTATCTTTTTCATGAGTCGCTCCTTACTTTTTTTCCTCCATTTTTTCTTCACCCTCGGCCATCATGCCTTCGACGTCTTCGCAGTGCCACATCCGCTGCCGGCGGAAAACCGGCTTCTGGGTCTGGGCTCCGCCTGCCTTGGCCGAAAGCATTTTCTGGATCAGCCGGGCGCGTTCTTCCTGAAGCTGGTCCCGCTTGCGGTCTTCCTCCTGAAGGTCGAAATAGACGGCACCGTCGATGATGGTTTTCTCGGGCCGGGCGTAGATGGAGAGCGGGTTGTTGTTCCAGAGAACAAGATCGGCGTCCTTGCCGGCCCGGATGCTGCCCAGGCGGTTGTCGAGGTGCAGAAGCCGGGCCGGGTTCAGCGTAACCATCTTCCAGGCGTCCTCCTCCGTCATCCCGCCGTATTCGACGGTTTTGGCGGCCTCCTGATTCAGACGGCGGGCCATTTCGGCATCGTCCGAATTGATCGAAACCGTCACCCCGGCTTTGTGCATCAGGGCCGCGTTGTACGGAATGGCGTCTTTCACCTCCATTTTGTAGGCCCACCAGTCGGCGAACGACGAGCCGCCGGCCCCGTGCCGGGCCATCTTGTCGGCCAGTTTGTAACCTTCCAGAATGTGCGTGAAGGTGTTGACTTTAAAGCCCAGCGAATCGGCCACCTTCATCAGCATATTGATCTCCGACTGCACGTAACTATGGCAGGTGATGAAGCGTTTTTTGTTCAGGATTTCGGCCAGGGCTTCCAGTTCGATGTCCCGACGGGGCGGGGAAGCCTTTGCCTTCTCTTTGACATTCAGAGCGTTATAGGCTTTCCAGGTGTTGTCATATTCCCGCGCCCGGGTAAAGTGATCGTAGTAAACCTGCTCGACGCCCATCCGGGACTGCGGGAACCGAATCCGTACCGCATCGCCCCAGTTGGCCTGCTTCACGTTTTCGCCCAGGGCAAATTTGATAAAGCCGTCGGCGCCGTTGAGAAGCATTTCCTGCGGGGAAGCGCCCCATTTCAGCTTCACGATGGCCGACTGTCCGCCGATGGAGTTGGCCGAGCCGTGCAGCAGCTGTGAGGTGGTCACCCCTCCGGCGAGCTGCCGGTAGATGTTGATGTCGTCGGAATCGATGACGTCGGCCATCCGGACCTCCGCCGAACTGGTCTGCCCCCCCTCGTTGATCGAGAACAGGGCGATGTGCGAGTGTTCGTCGATGATGCCGTTGGTCAGGTGTTTGCCCGTTCCGTCGAGGACTCTGGCGCCGGCAGGAGCCGGCAGCCCGCGGCCCACCTGGGCGATTTTGCCGTTCTGCACCAGCACGTCCGCATTCTGAAGTACGCCTTCCTTTTCGTTAGTCCAGACCGTCGCGTTCCGGATCAGGAGCGTCTGCGCCTTCGGTTTTTCGACATTTCCCATGCCGACGAACGGATAAATCACTTTTCCGTACCGGACCGGTGCTTTGCGGGCGGTGTCGGCGGCCGGGCGGGCCGGATCGGCGGCCGTTTCGGTCCGGGTGGCGATCCATTTGACGGTTTTTCCGTCCGGCAGATCGCCGTCGCCCCGGAAAGTGTTGCCTTCCCGGTATCCGCTCAGCCGGGTGGTGCCGGTCGCCTGCTTATCCAGCTGCACCTGAATGGAAATCAGATCATTATTGACTGATACTTTCGGCGTCATTCTGGCGGAGTCGGCCGTGATCTGGTAGTCGAATTTGCCGGGTTTGCCGCCGATAATCAGCTTCAGGTTGCTGCGGTCGCCGATGGTCAGGGTATAGGTTCCGCGCAGGTCTGGGGCATTTTTGTCGGTATACAGGTACTGAGCACCCCGGACCCAGTTCTCCAGAATGATATTTTCGGGCGAAAAGAGGTTGTCGGAGGTGATGAGAAAGTTCGCCAGCAGACCGGGTTTCAGGCTCCCGACCTCGTTGTCGATCTTCAGCATTTTGGCCGGAATGGTCGTCAGGGCCGCCAGCGCCTGCTGTTCGGTCAACCCGTAGTCGATGGTTTTCCGGAGGTTGGGCCAGAACTCGCTGCGGCTTTTCAGGCCGGCCGAGGTCAGCGCGAACGGGATGCCGGCTTTGGCGAGCAGCGACGGGTTGGCCGGAGCCATCTCCCAGTGTTTCAGTTCGGCAAGGGTAACGTTGTCGGCATCCCAGGCGTCCTCCACGTCGTAGGCCTGCGGGAAGTTCAGCGGCACGATCAGCGCGGCCCCGGTGGCCTTGATTTCGTCGATGCGCTGGTATTCGTCACCGGCGCCTTTGATGATGTACTGAATGCCGAACTCGTCGCCGATTTTGTCCGCCCGCAGGACGCCCAGTTTATCGGATACCTCGAAGACGGAGGGCAGGTTCTGAAGCTGGTTGAAAGCTTCCAGCGAGAGGTTGGCCTCGGTTTTTCCGATGGTCTTCCGGTACCAGTCGGCGTCGAAATAGGTCTGCCGAAGCAGCGCCACCGACCCCATGAGCGAGTTTGGGTAGGCCTGGCCGGAGCTGCCCTTACTGAAGGAATAATGGGCGGACACCCGATTGCGGATCACCACGTTGTTTTCGCGCTCATCGGCCAGCGTCACGAACACCGAGTTGCCCCGGGCGATGCCGTCGTGATGATGCGTCACCACCGCTCCGAAGCCCAGCCGCCGGAGTTCGTTGGATTGAGCCGGGTTGGTCTTGAACAGCAGGCCGGCATCGGCTTCCGACTGGATGGCCTGGTTCCAGTTGTAGGCCCCTTTCCGGGCCGACTCATACTGCGGGGCCGCCCGGAAGTTGTTCGGAGCCCGCTGCACGGCCGGCATCCCGTAATCCGATTCGATGTCGACCAGCGCCGGATAGATGCGTTTGCCTTTCAGATCGGCCACGACCGCCCCGGAAGGAAGGGAAACGGTTTTGCCCACGGCCTCGATGCGCCCGTTGCGGATCAGCAGGGTGGCATTTTCAAGGGTCGTCTGCGGGTCAACGATGATCGTTGCATTGGTAAAGGCATAGAGGCCCGGCCGTTCGTCGTAGACGCCGTTCCGGGGAAACGTGACCTGCGCCCGGCCGGCCTGGATCATACCGGCCGCCAGCAGCGCGGTCAGAAGGAGTTTCCTCATGAAAGAGACGGAGTTGATGGATGGAGACAATTTTACAAAAATAAGAAATCGGTCACATCGCTGACAGAACAACCAAATACAATTTTGGCCTTTCCGTTAATTCATGAAAAAAGGCTAATTTTATCGGCGGATTTTATCGGTTCTATTCCTCTTTATCGCTTTTCTGATTCATGCCTCTTTTCGTTTCCATCCGACAAATGCTGACCACCGCCGGGTTGCTGGCCGTCGTCTCCACCGTCGAAGCCCAGACCACCGTCTCCCAGGCCACCCGCGACGCTTTCAATCAGGTGCATCTGACGATTCCAAATTACGACCTGTCGGCCATGTATACGATTGCGGGCCCGGAAGGCCGGGTGATCGGCAGCCCGTATCTGGATTCCAGCTTCGCCAAAACGACGGTCACTTTCTACCGGGACATGGCGAAACCGGGGAGCAAACCCCTGACGGAGATCATCGACGCTCCGGTGCGGTATAATCTGGCGGGCAATGAACTGGAGTTCCGGATCGATCCGAAAACCGTCAAGGCCATCAGCGGGGAGCAGGTTCGTCAGATGAAAACCGAACGGAACGGCCGGCCGGTGGTATACGTCAACGCCAGGGAGTTCGGCCCTTCCGCCGAACCGAAAGCCCTGCTCGAACAGCTGGCCGACGGCCGCCTGAAGCTGCTGGTCCACCATAAAATATTCGTCAAGAAACCGACCTACAACGTGGCCATGAGCGTCGGGTCGAAGGATACGGAACTGATTCAGGAAACGCAGTATTACGTCAGCGACGGGAAGAATCTCACCAGACTTTCCCCATCCCGCAAGGGCCTGCTGGCGCTGATGAAGGAAAGGGAAACCGAAATGGAAGCCTGGCTGAAAGCCAAAAAACCGGATTATAAAAACCCGGAAGACCTGGCCGGAGTGTTTCAGTATTATAATGGGTTATGAGCGGCAATTCGGTGAAGTTGGTAGGGATAGGCGTTAAATTTCTTACCTTTGCGCTTTCTGATACCAGACCTGATTGCAAGTGTCTTCCATCCTTCGAATTGCGTTACAAAAGTCCGGCCGGCTAAGCGAAGATTCCTACCAGCTTTTTAAGGAATGCGGCATCCGCTTCGACTACGGCACCGGTAAGCTTAAATCCGTTTCGTCGAACTTCCCCGCCGAATTTCTGTTCCTGCGCGACGACGACATCCCCGGTTATGTCGAAGACGGCGTGGCCGATCTCGGCATCGTCGGCGAAAACGTGGCCGTCGAAACCGCCCGCAACGTCCTGACCGTCCACCGGCTCGGCTTTTCGAAGTGCCGGCTTTCGCTGGCCATCCCGCGCGGAGCCGCCTGGAACGGGATTCAGGACCTGAACGGCAAGAACATCGCCACCTCCTACCCCCGCCTGCTGGGCAACTACCTGCGGGAACAGGGCATCTCCGCCGAAATCCACGAAATCAGCGGCTCGGTAGAGATCGCACCGGGCATCGGGCTGGCCGAAGCCATTTGCGACATCGTCAGTTCCGGCAGCACCCTGCTGAGCAACGGCCTGAAGGAGGTGGAGGTCATCTTTCGCTCGGAAGCCATTCTGATCGCGAGCGCCACGCTGGTGCCCGAGAAGCAGGAACTGCTCGACAAGCTGCTGTTCCGGATCAAAGCCGTTCAGGCCGCCAAAAACAATAAATACATCGTTCTGAATGCGCCGAACGATTCGCTCGGCCGGATTACGTCCCTCCTGCCGGGCATGAAAAGCCCGACCGTCACCCCGCTGGCGACGGAAGGCTGGAGTTCGGTCCATTCGGTCATCAACGAGAACGATTTCTGGGAGAATATCGAAGCCATCCGGGCCGCCGGAGCCCAGGGGATTCTGGTGATTCCGATCGAGAAAATGATCTATTGACATGCAGATTATTTCTTTTCCACCCCGCAGCCGGTGGCCGGAACTGCTGGCCCGTCCGGTCCAGTCTACGGCGGCCATTGAAAAGGTCGTCGCCCCGATCCTCGAACAGGTGCGCAGCGGGGGCGACGAAGCCCTGTACGAGCTGGCCCTTCGCTTCGACGGGCTGGATCTTCGTCAGGAAGGTTTCCAGGTCCCTTCTTCCGAAATCTCCCTGCCTGAAGACCTGAAAACGGCCATCCGGCAGGCCTATAGCAACATCCGCACCTTTCACGAAGCGCAGCGGCAGCCGGTCGAGAAGATCGAAACCATGCCGGGGGTGACCTGCTGGCGCCGGAGCGTCGGCATCGAGAAGGTAGGCTTGTATATTCCGGGGGGAACCGCCCCCCTCTTCAGTACGGTGCTGATGCTCGGCATCCCGGCCCAACTGGCGGGCTGTCGGGAGATTGTGCTCTGTACGCCCGGCAACCACCCGGCCATTCTTTATGCGGCCCAGCTGGTGGGCGTTACGAAAATCTTCCGCATCGGCGGGGCACAGGCCATTGCCGCCATGGCCTATGGGACTGAATCCGTGCCGCAGGTGTATAAGATTTTCGGACCCGGCAATCAGTACGTGACCTCCGCCAAGATGCTTGTGGCGAAGGAGGGCGTCGCCATCGATATGCCGGCCGGGCCCTCCGAGGTAGCGGTTTATGCCGACGACACGGCCGTTCCGGCCTTTGTGGCCGCCGACCTGCTTTCCCAGGCCGAACACGGGTCGGACAGCCAGGTGCTGCTGGTGACGACGAGCCGCAGGCTGGTGTCTACGGTCAACCTGGCCCTGACCAGCCAGCTCGAAAACCTGCCTCGCCGGGATCTGGCGGCCAAAGCCATCGAAAACAGCCGGGCCATTCTGGTAGAGACGACCGACGAAGCCGTCGACCTGCTCAATGCCTATGCGGCCGAGCACCTGATCCTGAGCGTCGAGAACCCGGAGGAAGTGGCTGAGCGCATTACCAACGCCGGATCGATCTTTCTGGGCAACTACACGCCCGAATCGGCCGGCGACTACGCTTCCGGCACGAACCATACACTGCCGACCAATGGTTTCGCCCGGGCCTACAGCGGGGTTTCGCTGGACAGCTTCGTCAAGAAGATAACCGTTCAGCAGATTTCAAAGGAAGGCATTCGCGCCCTCGGACCTACCATCGAGGCCATGGCCGAAGCCGAATCGCTCCTGGCCCACAAACGCGCCGTCAGCCTGCGGCTGGCGAGTCTGAACTGAATTTGTGCGTAGTTGATTATATTGCGGAAAACAGTATGACGATGAGCCAGCTTTTGATCGAAATAAATTCACCAGAGGACGAGGCTATTCTGCTTTCCCTCCTTCCGAAGCTAAACGGTCGGGTCCTTGAAAAAAGAGAAACGGCTAAACGGTCTCTAAGTGAGGTTCTGAATGAATTATCAATTAGTGGAATTGCTGAAAAATACGGTGATCCTTCGGAATGGCAGCGGGAAACCCGGAAAGATCGGCCTTTACCCGGACGTGAAGAATGATTTTAGACAGTAATGTGATTATTTACTCGATTCTTCCGAAATATGATTCTTTAAGAAAATTTCTGAAAGAAAACGAGTCGATTCTGAAGGTGTCCTCCATAACACGTATCGAAACGCTTGGATTTCACCGACTTACACCGGATGAGAAGGTGAAGTTTGAAGGATTTTTTCAAATCGTTCCTGACATAACTATTTCTGAAGCCGTCATTCAGGAAGCCATCCGGCTCAGGCAGCAACGGAAACGCTCGACGGGTGACGCCATCATCGCGGCAACGGCCCTCCTGCACCACCTTCCCCTGCTGACCAACAACGCCGGTGATTTTACCGACATCCCCGGCCTGAATGTCATCCCGTTACAGTCGGTCCTTTAATTGCCATTACACCTATGTTTCAGTTAGATACCGTTCTCCGTTCCCACATCCGGTCCCTGACGCCCTACTCCTCCGCCCGCGACGAGTATACGGGCAAGGAGGGCATTTTTCTGGATGCCAACGAAAATGCCTACGGCTCCGTCACGACCGAAGCCTATAACCGCTACCCGGACCCGCACCAGCAGGCCATCAAGGAGCGGCTGGCGCCGATCAAGGGCGTCCGGCCGGGCCAGATTTTCATCGGGAACGGTTCGGACGAAGCCATCGACCTGCTGGTGCGGGCCACCTGTACCCCCGGTCAGGATTCCATCCTGATTCTGCCGCCCACCTACGGTATGTACGAGGTGAGCGCGGCCATCAACGACGTACCGGTCATCCGGGTGCCGCTGACCCCCGCTTTTCAGATCGACGTGCCGGCGGTGCAGGCCGCGGTGCAGCCCCATACCAAACTGCTGTTCGTCTGCTCCCCCAACAACCCCACGGGCAATCTGATCCACCGAAACGATATTCTAACGCTGTTAGATTCATTTGACGGCCTGGTTATCGTGGACGAAGCCTATATCGACTTTGCTGATAGCCAGTCTTTTATCGCTCTGCTGGATCAATATTCCAACCTGGTGGTGCTTCAGACCTTCTCGAAAGCCTGGGGACTGGCGGCCCTGCGTTCGGGAATGGCTTTTGCCTCCGAGGAACTGATCCGTATCCTGGACAAGATCAAACCGCCTTACAACATCAGCGGCCCTACCCAGCAGCTGCTTCTTCAGGCGCTGGAAAACGTGTCCGGCAAAAACGAAATGGTGGACCGCACGCTGGCCCGGCGTGAAGAATTAATCGGCAACCTGCTCAATTTGCCGCTGGTTCGGCACGTTTATCCCTCGGATGCCAATTTCCTCCTCGTAAAATTCGACGATCCCAGGGCCATTTTCGATTACCTCATCAGCCGGCAGATCATCGTCCGCGACCGTCATCGGGTCAGGCTGTGCGAAGGCTGCCTGCGGATTACCGTCGGAACCGGGCAGGAAAACGAGCAGCTTCTGTCCATGCTGAAGGCCTTTTATGAAACCGTGACCATTGGTGCCTGACCGAGGTCCAACCCATTAAAAAGTATGAAACGATTGCTCCTCCGGGCCGCCCTCCTGCCCCTCATTGCGCTATTCTTTTCCTTATCGGCCCGGGCCCAGACCAATAACTGGGCCGTAGGTTTCCGGATCGGTGAACCTGCCGGTCTGAATGTGCGGAAATATTTCGGCGAGAACCAGGCCTTCGACGTAAATATCGGCACCTACGGCGGGGTTTACGGCACCCGCCGGGATTATCGGAGAGGTCGGTACAGAAATGTCGGGCTCAGCATTCAGGGGCATTACCTCTGGCACGGCGGTATCGGCAAATCCCAGACGCTGCATTATTACTACGGCTTCGGCGGACAGATCAACCGCCGGGCGTACTTCCCCGACCGGAATATCAACGAATCCGTGCCGGAAACCTCGCTGGGCGGCTCCGGCGTGGCCGGGCTGGAATACTTTATGCCGAACAAACCGTTTTCCATTTTTCTGGAAACCGGCCTGTACGTCGAGGTGCTGCCGTCCCCCTTTTTCTTCGGCCTCCAGTCCGGGCTGGGCGTTCGGCTGAACCTGTAGGAAGGTCGCCGATTCCGTACTACCTTTAGGGTATGTTCAAAATTTACAGTTCCTCCGCCGGCTCGGGAAAGACCTATACTCTGACGAAAGAGTACCTGAAGCTCGCCCTGCGCGACCGGACCGAGCTTGGGAAACCTTTTGAAAGTCACCAGTATAAACACATCCTGGCGGTTACCTTCACCAATGCGGCCGCCAACGAGATGAAGGAGCGGATTCTGAAGGAACTTCGAATACTGGCCGACGCCGATCCGGAGAAAGCTGTCAGAGATGAGAACTCCCTGTTTTCCAAACTTAAAAATGAGCTTGACATTGAAGCCGTCGACCTGAAAGCCCGGGCCCGGGCGGCCTTCCATACCATTCTCCACGATTATTCCGCTTTTTCGGTCCTGACCATCGACAGCTTCGTGCAGCGGGTGGTTTCGGCCTTTTCCGAAGACCTGGAACTGCCCTACAGCTTCGAGGTCGAAATGGATACCGACGCCGTACTGCAAACCGCCATCGACCGCCTGCTGGAGAAGGTCGGACAGGAGGATCACCGGTATCTTTCGGAAGCCCTCGAAGAATTTTATCTCGAAAATGCGACGGAAGGCCGGAGCTGGTACAGCCTCGCGGGCAGTCTGGCGGACTTTTCCAAAGGCCAGCTCGGCGACCGGAATTACGATTCGGTGCAGAAGCTGAAAGACCTTAACCCGGGCCATTTCCGAACCATCCGGCGCAACCTGCGCGACCACCTGCGGCATATCGAAGCCGACATTCAAAGGCTGGCCCGGCAGGGCCAGGAAATGATCCGGCAGGCCGGCATCGCCGAAAAATCGTTCTTTCAGGGCGAAAAGGGGGTTCCCGGTTATTTCAGAAAGCGGGCCGAAACGGCCGGTTTTCCCGAAGACCCGAACTCTTACGTCCGGAGAGCCATCGAGGAGGACGTCTGGCATTCCGGCAAAAAGAACCTGACTCCGGACCAGCTGGCCATCGAAGGACTGAAGGACCGTCTGCGCCCCCTCATTGAAGAAATCGAGCAGATCAGGGCCGAAAACCGCCAACGGTACCTGACGTTTCAGGCCGTGGAACAGCACCTGCAGAAAGTGGCCCTGCTGAAACAGGTGAAGCAGGAATGCGACGACCTGCTGCGGGAACAGAACCGGATTCACATCTCCGAGTTTAACCGGCTGATCGTCCGGATCGTTACCGAAGAGCCGGTTCCGTTTATCTACGAGCGGCTGGGAGAGAAGTATCACCACATTCTGATCGACGAATTTCAGGACACTTCCCGGCTTCAGTTCGTCAACCTCCTGCCTCTGATCGATAATAACCTGGCCTACCAGCGCTTCAATCTGGCCGTGGGCGACGCCAAACAGGCCATTTACCGCTTCCGGGGCGGTGACATGGACCAGATCGTGTCGCTGCATAGCGGTAAACTCGACCTGCTGCTGTCGGCTCATGAGGAAAGCGAACTGACGCTCGAACGCCTTTCCGGCCTGCGGAACTACCTCATTCCCGACCGCCTGGCGACCAACTGGCGCAGCGCGGAGTCCATCGTCGAGTTCAACAACAGCTTCTTTCACTTTCTGGCCGAATCCTATACCGGTACCGAGTTCAGCCAGGTGACGGAAGTGTTCGACGAGGAATTCCGGCAGAAAGCCTCGAAAGCCGGTATTCAGGGCCACGTCCAGGTCGACTTCATCGAAAAACCAGATCGGTTTGCCGCCAAAGCCGAAACCGACGAGCCGGATTTCAATACCCAGATGGTGGAACGGACCCTGCATTACATCCGGAAAGCCGTTGAAGAAGGTTACTCCTTCGGAGACATTGCGGTGCTCTGCCGCTTCAAACGAAACGCCCGGCTGCTGGCCGACCACTTCGAAGCCAACGACATCCCGCTGATTTCGGAAGACTCGCTGACCCTGCAATCCTCCGAGCGGGTCCGTTTTTTGGTGGCCCTGCTGCAATTGCTCCATCAGCCCGAAAACCGCATGGTCCGGTATGACATGCTGTTTCTGTATCACCGGATCGTCAACCCAGCGGCACCGAATGAAGACCTGATGCAGTTCATGGACGATATGGCCCGGGCCGAAGATGTCGAACAGGTGTTCACCTACCTCTCCAAACTCGGGAAGGAACGGCTCGACGCCGTCCAGTTGCAGCAGCTCAGCGTTTACGAACTGTCCGAGAAGCTGTCCGACTATTTCGATCTGTTTGACAATGAGCGGGAATGCGCCTACTTATTTCGATTTTTAGATGAGGTACTGACATATAGCAGTCGGTATAGCAGTCACTTAGCTGATTTTCTGGCTTACTGGCAAACCGCCCAGGAAAAGGTTTCCGTCAGCACTCCCGCCGACCGCAATGCCGTCACCATTCAGACGATTCACAAATCGAAAGGGCTGGAATATCCGGTGGTGATCATCCCCTACGCCGACTGGTCGTTCAAACCGCGGAACGGCGATACGATGTGGGCCGATCTGGAACCGCTCGGGGAAATGCAGGAACTGACCATCCCCGGCGACGTCCGCAGTGAAAGCAGGCGGCTCCAAACCACTTCCATTACCATTCAGAAAGGGCTGGACGACACCCCATTGGGCCCGCAGTACAAAGATGAAGTATACCGGGTTTTTGTGGAGTGCATGAATATGCTGTACGTGGCATTCACCCGCCCGACGGACCGCATTTACATCCTCTCGGCCAAACAGGATTATTCCGCCAACAAGGACGGCCAGCCTAAAAACGCACAGGGCATCGACTTCTGGCTTTTCAATTACCTGAACGACCTCCGGGGCAACTGCTGCTGGGAGGAGGGCCGGCTCAGTTATGTGCTTTTCGACTGTCCGACCAGGCCGGGAGACCGCCATTCGCGGAACCAGCCGGGCGATTCGCTGCCGGTGGTCGTTGGAAACCGGGAAGGGGTTCAGGCCCTGAAACTTCGACGGGTGGAGCGATCCTTTGGGGAAGATAGGGTCGAACGAAGCCGGGACTGGGCGCAAAAAGTCTGCACCGCCCTGACCATGATGCGGTCCACCGAAACCATGGATCGGACCATCCGGCAGATGGTGGCCGAAGGTAAACTCCGGGCCTCCGAGCAGAACGACCTGCAAACCCGCCTGGAGCACATCCTGACCCACCCGGATCTTTCACTCCTCTTTTCGAACACCGTTAAGTCCGAGAACAATCGGCGGATTCTGGTGAAAAACGGCCAGAAAAGCGGCCCGAACCGCGTCGTCCATCTTCCGGACAAAGTCCTTCTGGTCAACTACCTCAGCTGCCCACCCGAAGAAAAACACCGTTCCACCCTCTCCTATTACCTCAAACTGTACCGGCAGATGGGCTATCCGGCGGTCGAAGGCTGGCTGGTGTTGGTGGACGGACCGGAGATTATCCGGCTTTCCTGAAAATTTTCCCGGCATCAGTCCAGTTCCCGGGTGGCCGCCGGTCATTGACTGGTTTGAATTACCAGTCAATCCTCTTCAAATTCACTTGGGCATGGATGAATCCATAAAGCGTTGTCGCTTGATCCCCCCATCATGACACCCCTAAAAAAGTCACCCCTAATTCCCGGCCGGGGATTAGGGGTGAGCCATTTCGGATGTATGAACGTTGAGTATCAGGCGGTAAGTAGAAATTCGACGGAACTGACCTTCACGGTGCCGGTGATTTCCCGGATCACGGCGACCTCATGGTGACAGTAGGGGGTTCCGTCGGCCCGGAAAATGTCGTGGAACCAGGTTTCGGGTTCCTCCGTTCCTTCGGGCGAGCCCCAGGGGAAGATGGTATTGCTGCGACCGCTGACCAGGCCCCAGTTGATGGCCCCGACGTTGTGCTTCCGCAGAACGGGCAGGTGCGTATCGAACCGGCTGCCGGTGGTCCGGCCCATGTATTCGGTACAGATCACCGGGCGGTTGTAGGCCCGGCAGCGACGGATGATCCGCTCCATATCCTGAACCTCCCAGTAATGATGGAAGCTGACGATGTCCGAGTAAAACAGCGAAAGCGTGTTCAGCAGGTCGAATTCTTCCGAGAAATTCCAGATGCCGACCGTCAGAGGCTGCGACGGGCGAACCGCCCAGGCCCATTCGAAGGCGTTCCGCAGCAGGGGCACCGATTCATTGACGTGATTAGAGTTCCCGGGCTCGTTGTAAAGGTCCCAGATGGCGATCCGTTCGTCGTGGGCGAAGCTGCGCAGAATATCCTGCACGTAGCCCTGCAATACCGGATAGAGCGAGACGTCCGACACTTCCTTCTGACCGGGGCACTGCACCCAGCCGGAGTTGTGTACGCCCGGCTTCGGATGCGGCTGCGGACCCAGCTGCGGGTTGGGATTCCAGCAGTCGTCGAAAAAGACGAACATCGTCCGGATGCCGTGATTCATGGAAATGTTCAAATATTCGTCGATGCGCTCTTTGAACGCTTCGGGGTCCTGCTGCCATACCAGGTAGTGCAGAAACACCCGCATGGTGTTGAAACCGAGCGAAGCGGCCCAGCCGAGTTCGCGGTCGATGGTTTCAGGGTCGAAGGTTTCGGCCTGCCACATTTCCAGCTGGTTGATGGCCGTGGAGGGGACGAAATTGCTGCCGCTGAAATAAGGCTGCTCCGCGTGCCAGAGGTGAGCCTGTTCTTCGGTCCATTGGCCGGAGGGCAGCGTCCGGGCGATCATTTTGACCCGGTCGGTCGAAACCGACGAAATTGCGTAGGTATTCATAAGTTAGTTACGGTTCGGTCGCAAATTTTTGGGATTCCTCAATCTGGCCTGCCGTTCATAGGTTATATGCCGGTTAGACCCGTTAGGTTAACATCCGTTTAATCCGCACTATGCTAACCTAATTATTCGTTATCCAGATTCATGCCATCTTTTTAGGAACCGGTTTCCTGATTATTGAATGGTGAATCTTTTTACCCGATATAACACAATTTTAATACCAGAAAGTATCTTCCGACCGGTATATTCTCTACCGAAAACTAACAAATCCAACCAACCATGATACGCAGCCTCCGGCTCAGTGCCCTGCTTTTGATAATCGGCTCCCTTTCGGGATATGCGCAGGATTACCCCATCGTTCCCGTCCTGCTGGCTCAGGTAAAGATGCAGCCGGGTTTCTGGAATACGCGGCTCGAAACCGTCCGGAACGTCACGATTCCCCATGTCCTGGCCAAATGCGAGGAAACCGGCCGGATCGACAACTTTGCGGTAGCCGGCGGATTGAAAAAAGGCACCTTCCGGGGCGTCCGGTTCGATGATTCGGACGTGTTCAAAGTGGTGGAGGGAGCCGCCTATTCCCTCCAGTTGAAATACGACGCCCGTCTGGACCGCTACCTCGACAGCCTCATCACCCTGTTTGCCGCGGCTCAGGAGCCGGACGGCTATCTCTACACCTTCCGCACCATCCATAAGGACAGCACCGGCCTGGTCGACTGGACCGCGGGGCCTACCCGGTATTCGTTTGAAAACGGCAGTCACGAACTCTACAATGTCGGGCACCTCTACGAAGCGGCCGTTGCCCATTTTCAGGCAACGGGCAAGCGGTCGCTGCTGGACATCGCCGTCAAAAACGCCGACCACCTTGTCAAAACCTTCGGAACCCGGCCGGGTCAGCTGATCGTGGTGCCGGGGCATGAGGAAACCGAAATCGGGCTGGTGCGCCTGTATCGGGTCACGGGTGAAAAACGCTACCTGGACCTCGCCCGGTTTTTCGTCGATATGCGAGGCCGCTCCGACAAACGGCCCCTGTTTCTGGACGCCCACAACCTCGGCCCGGCCTATTTTCAGGATCATAAACCCGTCACGCAGCAGACGGAAGCGGTCGGCCATGCCGTACGGGCGCAGTATCTCTACGCCGGGATGACCGACCTGGCGGCCCTTCAGCAAAACCAGGCCTATGCCGAAGCCCTGAAAAAAATCTGGAACGACGCCACCACCCGAAAGCAGTATGTTACCGGCGGGGTGGGCGCCCGCGAAAACGGGGAGGCTTTCGACGACCCGTATGTGCTGCCCAACGATGCGGCCTACGCCGAAACCTGCGCAGCCACGGCCAACCTTTTCTGGAACCACCGCCTGTTTCTCCTGACCGGCGAATCGAAGTACATGGACGTGTTCGAGCGGGTGCTTTACAACGGCTTTCTAGGGGGTGTCGGGCTGGCCGGAAATACCTTCTTCTACGTGAACCCGATGTCCTCGAACGGCAAACGGGATTTCGGTAACGGGGAGCCGGCCCGTCGGTCGGACTGGTTCGGGGTCAGCTGCTGCCCTACCAACGTCGCCCGCTTCCTGCCCTCCCTGCCCGGCTACATTTACGCCCTGCGGAATAATGAGCTGTTTGTCAATCTTTTCATCGACAGCCAGACCGAACAGACTCTGAACAACACGCCGGTCAGCCTCCGTCAGCAGACCGGTTTTCCGTGGGACGGCACCGTCAAACTGACCGTTTCTCCCAAACAGGCCGTGTCTTTCCCGCTCGTAATCCGGATTCCGGGCTGGGCCCGCAATGAGCCGATGCCGGGCGACCTCTACCGCTACGCCGATAACCGAAATACGCAACCCCGCCTGACCATCAACGGAAAGGAGACACCGCTGACCGTGGAGCAGGGATACCTTCGAATTCTGAGAACCTGGAAACCGGGGGATGTCGTGACGCTGACCTTCGATATGGCCGTCCGGCAGGTGATGGCCAACCCGAAAGTAAAGGCCGATCAGGGACGGATTGCCGTCGAGCGCGGCCCCATCGTCTACTGTGCCGAAGGAACCGACAACCACGGCCAGGCCCTGAACCTGACCGTAGCCCCGAACCAGACCTTCACGCCGGAATTTCGGAACGATTTGCTGGGCGGGGTAACGGTCCTGAAAAGCACGGGAGCCAAAACCATGACCCTGATCCCTTATTATGCCTGGTGTAACCGGGGAGCCAACGAAATGGCGGTCTGGTTCGGGCAGGTGAGCAAATAAATCAACAACTTTGAAAATTTACCCAACTATTTTTCAGAGTCGGGGAAGGGGCACAAAATAAACTAAGACGGAACAGGCGCAGGAAAGTAACGGTGCTCTTGTAACTATTTTTTAATATCAGACACTTGAGGTATGCCGGAACCCGCGGTCCGTCCGGTTGGTTGAAGTAACGAATCCTTTTTAACCGATGAACGTCGTCGTCCGAGAACCTGCGCCCAGCCTTCGCCTGTTTGTCGACAAACTGTGGCTGATCTCCGCCGATTCTTTCGTGCAGCAGGACATCGGTCTTCCGGTGCTTCAGCACGAATTCATGTTCAGTTTTTCCGACCACTTTTCCGTTTACGACCACCGAAAACAGCCGCTGGTCCGGGATCGGGAGGGATGGGTTACGCCGATTTACACCCGCCCGATGCGGACCGTTACGATGGGCCGGCATGAATCCTTCGGCGTTTTTCTGCTTCCCTGGGCGCTTCAACCCCTGACCGGCATCCCGGCCTTCGAACTGACCGACCGGGTGCTGGAAATCGATGCGTTGTTCGGAAAGGCGGCTTCGGAACTCGTCGGCCGGCTCAGAGAGGCTTCGGAGCCGGTCCAGAAGCTGGCGGTTCTCGAACGATTTCTGAAGAAACGGCTGGAAAGCCGCGACGTTCCGGCCTACCTGGCCTTCGCGGTCGAATATCTCCAAAACCGCCCGTGGCACGACGGCATGGTGAAAGAACTGTCCAACCATCTGGGGATCAGTCAAAAATCTCTCACGGCGGCTTTTCGGAAATACGTCGGTCTGTCGCCGGGCCGGTTTCTGCACCTGCGGCTGTTCAACCAGGTAACGGCCGATCTGGCCCGGAATCCCCGGCAGTCGCTGACCGGGCTGGCCTACCGGCACCGATTTTTCGACCAGGCCCATCTGAATCACCACTTCAAATCCCTGAGCGGTCTTACCCCCGGTCAATACCGCGATCAGGTTCTGGCCGGAAACATCGATCCGCAGGACCCCTGCTACATCCGGGCCGGGCTGGAGACGTATACGCCCAACAGGTAATTTTTATACAATCCCGACGGTCCGGGGCGGCTTACTTTTGTGGCCAAATCAGCGCCACATGAGAAAAGTAAAACTGTTCATTGCCACCAGTCTGGACTTTTACATTGCCGGTCCGAACGGCGAAATCGACTGGCTCTTAGCCGAAGGAGATTACGGTTACGGCAAGTTCATGGAAACCGTCGATACCACCCTGATGGGATACGAAACCTACAAACTAACCGAGTCCTTCGGAGATTTTCCCTACAAAGACACCCGGAACTTCGTGTTTACCCGGCGAACCGACCGCCCGCAGGCACCCTATGTGGAGTTCGTTTCGGGGGAGATCGCCGGGTTTGTCAAAAACCTGAAGGAGCAGAGCGGGAAAGACCTTTTTCTGGTGGGAGGAGGGCAGATCAACGCGCTGCTGCTCGAAGCCGGGCTGATCGATGAAATCCGGGTGTTTATCCACCCCATTCTGCTGGGGGAAGGAATACCGATGATTCAGCCGACCCACAGGCGGCAGTCGTTCCGTTTCGTTCGCAGCCATGCCTTCGAAAACGGACTGGTGGAGCTGCATTATGAGAAGCTTCCGGAGAATTGAAAAAAGCCCTGAAGGGCCTTTTTTCTTCATCGGTCGGCCGTTTTTCCGGCTTTGGCTTCCACCCGTTCGTCGTCCCGGACGGCCTCGACCCGCAGCCGCTGGTTCTGGCGTTCAAATACTTTGAAGAGAACGATGAAGTAAGAAAGCAGCAGCGGTCCGATCACCAGACCCAGAATGCCGAAGACGGGCACCCCCAGCACAATGCCGGTCAGGGTGATGAACGGGTGAACGTCGCCCATCCGTTTCGCCAGGATGACCCGCAGCAGGTTATCCACGTTGATGATGACGATGACCCCGACCACGAGAATCCCGACGCCGTTTCCGGTCTGCCCCTGGGAAATCATCAGAATGCCGGCCGGACCCCAGATGATGGGCGTTCCCAGAATCGGGATGAAGGCAAAGAAAAAGGCCACCGTTCCCCAGAAAGCCGCATCCGGGACGCCGAAAATCCAGAGCGTCAGGCCGGTCAGGATGGATTGGACCAGAGACACCAGCGCCTGGCCGAGAATGTTGGCGTTCACCATGTTTTTCAGATCCTCCCCGAGTTCATCCAGCGTGTCGTTATCGAAGGGCAGGTACCGGCGTAGCCCTTTCAGAAATTTTTCCTCATCCATAAAGATGAAGTACAGCCCGACATACAGCAGTCCGAGCGAGATGATCACGTCGAGGGTTCCGCTAAGGATGGACGGAAACTGCCGGCTGGCAAAACCGGCTCCCTGCTGCACGAGCGACTGGATGTTTTTCTGGTCGGTGAGGGTGATGCCCGTCGCCTTTTCCATTTTGTCGATGAGCTGGAGTATCTGACCCGAATTCTGACTGTAATACTGAATCCGGTTCACCAGCAGGAGGCTCAGCGCAAAAAAAGGCATGATGATGACGATCACCGAAAAAAGGATCAGTAAAATGGTCACCAGCAGGCGGTTCCATTTCTTTTTTTTCACCAGGAATCGGAACCACGGCCGGAAGATTACATAGAAAATTCCGGAGCCCAGCAAGGCTATGGTGTACTGACGCAGTCCGAGAAAGACAAATACTGCTATGATGATAAGGCTGACGATCAGCAGGATACGTTGCTGGCGGGGTGTATAGATCGTAGACATGGATTTCAAATGGTGTTGCCTTATACAATCAAAATCCGGGTTCAATTGTTTTTTGGGCCTATATGTTAACTAAAAGTTAACTGATAAAAAAATTTGATAGATCGGAGAAAAAATAACACAACTATATTATACATTTGAGCCGTCAAAATATTCCTTCCTTTCCACTTCAAATGATCCCGCTTATGAACCTCAATTGCTATCTGACCTTCAATGGCGACTGCGAACAGGCCATGAATTTCTACAGCCAGGCGTTGAACGGCACAATCCAGTACATGCAGCGTTTTGGTGAGTCGCCGATGGAGATTCCCGAAACCGCCAAAAACCGGGTGATGCACGCCGTTCTGAGTTTCGGTGATAATGTGCTGATGGCGTCGGACAGCATGCCGGATTTTCCGGTACAGCCCGGCACCCATTGCAGCCTGTCACTGAATCTGACCTCCGGCGATGAAATTGAGCGGGTGTTCGGGGCGATCTCCGAAGGCGGAAACGTCACGATGCCGCTGGAGGATACCTTCTGGGGCGCCCGCTTCGGAATGTGTACGGATCGGTTTGGGGTGAACTGGATGTTCAATTACGACCTTCCCAAGAATTAAATGCAACCTTTTGCCATAACAAATCGCCCGACCGCATGAGCCGGGCGATTGTTTTTTCCCTCAGCACTCGGTGGCACTGAGGGCCAGACCGGCTTCCGAAGTTTCCTTGTATTTGGTCGACATGTCCCGGCCCGTGGCCTTCATGACCTTGATCACGGCGTCGAGCGAAATCTTCTGATGAGACGGCAGCCCCGAGGTCGCCAGCAGGAAGGCGTTATAGGCTTTGACGGCGCCCATGGCATTCCGTTCGATGCAGGGAATCTGGACATACCCGCCGATGGGGTCGCAGGTCATGCCGAGGTGATGCTCGATGCCGATTTCGGCCGCGGCCTCGATGGCGTCGATGGATTTGCCGGCGCAGTGGGTCAGGAAGGCCGCCCCCATGGCCGAAGCCGTTCCGATCTCGCCCATACAGCCCATCTCGGCTCCCGAAATGCTCGCGTTGTGTTTGACGAGAAAACCGACGGCCGCAGCCGCCATCATCCCCGAACGCAGCACCGCCCTGTCATAGTGAAAGTGATGGCGGGCCAGGTAGGTCAGGCCGGGTATGACGCCCGAAGCGCCCGACGTCGGCGCGGTGACCACAATGCCGCCGGCCGCATTCTCTTCCGAAGCCGCCAGACAGTAGGCGTTCAGAAAAATCAGGAAACGATCCGACGAGTGGGCCAGCCCGCAGGCCTGTTTATAGAGCACCGGCGCTTTCCGATGCAGTCGGATCGAACCGGGCAGGATGCCCCTGTGGCGCAGCCCGCGCCGGACGGCTTTATGCATGAAGTCCAGAATCCGGTCGATATCCTGAAAAACCTGCTTCCGGGTCCGTCCCGTCAGCGCCATCTCGTTGGCCAGCATCAGTTGTTCGAGCGTCAGGTGATGGTCGTCCAGCTGGGTCTTCAATTCCTTCATGGTCCCATACGGATAAGGCAGAGCCCCCGATGAACCGGCTTGTTCCTCCCCTTTCCGCAGAATGAACCCGCCCCCGACCGAATAATATTCTTCTTCCAGCAAGGTGAGCGGTCCACCATCCGGCCCGGAGCCCGCCAGCCGCATCACCATCGTATTGGCGTAGGGCGAATCATAGCGTTTCCGTTCGAAATGAATGTGTTCCGGTCCGACACCAAATTCGCGCTCCCCCACCCGGACCGGGTAGGTCTGCGCCGGGTCCTTCAGCAGGGCCAGCAGGGCAACCGGGTCGGTGGTATCGGGTTTCCAGCCGAGCAGTCCGGCCACCACGGCCCGGTCCGTGCCGTGTCCTTTTCCGGTGGCGCTCAGCGAACCGTAGAGATGCACATGAATGTCGGCGGCCTGTTGAAGGGACGTTTCCGGTAGTTGACCAAGCCGCTGAAGAAAATCAAAAGCCGCCTTCATGGGACCGATCGTATGCGAACTCGAAGGCCCCGGACCGATCTTGAACAGATCGAAAATGGAGGTGGTGATTGGGGAATTATTCATGAACTTGTAACTTTCACCAAAGTAATGAAATAATCCCTTTTCCTGAACCGGATGAAACGTTTCCTTTTTCCCGTTGCCCTGCTCACGGCTTCGCTGCTCGGCGCGGCCCGTCTGATAACCACCTCCAACCCACCCGATACGCCCTCCCGGGAATGGCCCGAATACCTGGGCGGCCCCGACCGGAACCACTACTCCCCTCTCGATCAGATCGATGCCTCGAACGTCGGCCGGCTGAAGGTAGCCTGGGAATACCACTCGGGCGACTCGGGCCAGGTGCAGTGCAACGCGATCATCGTCGACGGCACCCTCTACGGCGTCACGGCCTCCAACCGGGTGTTTGCGCTCGATGCCGCCAGCGGGAAGGAAAAATGGCGGTATGCGGAATCCGGCGCCGGCGGGCTGAACACCAACCGGGGCGTCGTCTACTGGTCGGACGGCAAGGGAACGGCCGCGGCCGACCAGCGCATTCTGTTCACCATCGGCTCCTCGCTCTGCGCCGTCGACGCCCGGACCGGCCAGTTAATTGCCGGTTTCGGAACCAACGGCAAGGTCAGCCTGAAAGCGGGCCTCGGCCCTACGGCCCAGGACAAGTTCGTGATCTCGAACACGCCGGGCACCATCTATAACGACCTCATCATCATGCCGCTGCGGCTGTCGGAAGGCGCCGACGCGGCCCCGGGTTACATTCAGGCGTTCAACGTCCGCACCGGCAAGCTGGCCTGGGTGTTCCGGACCATCCCGCTGCCGGGGGAATACGGCTACGAAACCTGGCCGAAAGACACCTATAAGAATACCGACGTCGGCGGGGCCAACTGCTGGTCCGGGATGTCCGTGGACCGGCAGCGGGGCATCCTCTTCGTGCCGACCGGCTCGGCGGCTTTCGACTTTTTCGGCGGCAACCGCAAGGGCCAGAACCTGTTCGCCAACTGCCTGCTGGCGCTCGACGCCCGAACCGGTAAACGGCTCTGGCATTTCCAGTTCGTCCATCACGACGTCTGGGACCGCGACCTGCCGGCACCCCCGAATCTGGTGACGGTGCGCCGGGACGGTAAAAACGTGGATGCGGTGGCGCAGGTGACCAAATCGGGTCACGTGTTCGTCTTCGACCGGGTGACGGGCAAACCGCTTTTCCCGATTCAGGAAGTGGCTTTTCCGAAATCCGACCTGCCCGATGAACCGACCTGGCCGACGCAGCCGGTTCCGACCCTGCCCGCCCCCTTCTCCCGGCAAACCATCACCGAAGCCGATCTGAACCCCTATGCCGAAAACAAAGACTCGCTGCTGGCGACGTTCCGGCGGGCGAAAGTGGGGCCGTTCCAGCCGCTGGGCAAAACCCCGACCCTCGTTTATCCGGGTCTGGACGGCGGGGCGGAATGGGGCGGGGCCGCCGTGGACCCCGACGGCATCATGTATGTCAACGCCAATGAGATGGCCTGGCTGCTCAGCCTGCGCGAAACACCCCGGGAGGAGGAACTGGCCCACCTCAGCCCCGGCCACCGGCTTTATACCATGAACTGCTCGGCCTGCCACGGCCCCGACCGGAAAGGCAATCCGGCCAGCGGTTATCCGTCGCTGGTCAACATCGGGCAACGGCGGGAGCGGGATTATGTAACTCGACTGATTTCCAGCGGAAAAGGCATGATGCCGGGCTTCTCCTCCCTCTCCGAACTGGATAAGCAGGCATTGACCTCCTTCCTCTTCGGAGATGAGAAAGTAGAGGCCGCTTCGGCGCCTTCGGGCAAAAAAGGGCCGTTCGTTCCCTATAAATTCAACGGTTATAACAAGTTCCTCGACAGCAAGGGCTATCCCGGCATCCGGCCTCCCTGGGGCACGCTGACGGCCATCAACCTCAACACCGGCCGGCATCTGTGGCAGGTGCCGTTCGGGGAGCTGAAAGAACTGACGGCCAAAGGCATACCGGCCACCGGGGCGGAGAGTTACGGCGGGCCGGTCGTGACCAAAAGCGGGCTGCTGTTCATCGCGGCCAGCAAGGACGGCACCATCCGGGCGTTTGACAAAAG
This sequence comes from Larkinella soli, assembly GCF_003703975.1. Lineage (GTDB taxonomy): Bacteria > Bacteroidota > Bacteroidia > Cytophagales > Spirosomataceae > Larkinella > Larkinella soli. Next base: position 231,723 of record NZ_QTJY01000011.1, read on the forward strand.
GACGGGAAAAATCCTGTGGCAGGCCGATCTGCCGGCCCCCGGTTTTGCCACGCCCAGCACCTACGAGGTCAATGGGAAGCAATACGTGGTGGTGGCCTGCGGGGGCACCAAGCTCGGCACCCGCAAGGGCGACAGCTACGTGGCCTACGCCCTGCCCTGAGGTCAGGGAAACAGGGCTTTCCGGTAGTCGCCGGGGGTCTGGCCGGTGCGGTGTTTGAACACCTTATTGAAGTGAGACAGGTTGTTGAAGCCGCTTTCGAAACAGACCTCCGTCACGCTGCGGTCGCCGGCCAGCAGCTTGCGGGCCTGCGTGATCCGGAACTCGTTGACGAAATCCGTAAAGGTCATCTGGGTCATTTTCCGGAAATACCGGCAGAAGGCCGGCACGGTCATTCCCGCCAGCGAAGCCACCTCCTGCATGGCGATGGGTTGCGAAAAGTGGGTCTCGACGAAGCCGTAGATCCGATTGATCCGGTCCTGCTCGCGGCCGTTCAGGTCGAGGGAAAAGCCCTGCGCATTCAGAATGACGTATTCATTCGAAACCGCCAGCTGCTGAAAGAGATCGAGCAGGGTCATCAGCCGCTCGAAGGGAGAAAGGCCGGGCAGGGCTGCCAGCTTTTCACCGGCCCGTCGTTTGGTTTCCCCGAAAAAGGAGATGCCCTGGTGCGACCGGTCGAACAGCCGCCGGATGGCTGCCATCTCGGGTTTCAGCAGAAAATCCTTTCCCAGAAAATCTTCCTTCAGCTGCACCACGATTTCCTCGAAGGCGCCGGTGATGCCGTGGCTGAAATTCAGGTGGGGCAAATTCGGACCCATGAATACCAGGTCGCCGTTTTCGTAGGTGGAAATATGATGTCCGACATGCCGCTTGCCGTTGCCGTAGGGGACAAAAACGATTTCGTATTCCGGGTGGTAATGCCAGTACACCCAGCAGCTGTCCGGCTCGGTGTGGTGGATCAGGCGAAAGGAACTCCCGAACTCCGGCTCGATTTTTTCGAATTGCAGCTTCATACAGGCTGTGCTCAGTTAACACAAATTTAACCGGTTTCCCGCTAATCCCGTCAATACAGCACAAAAAGTGGGTAATTAAACAAAGGATTTCCGTTCAGCCGCGACGTACCTTTGTAAAGCCGATCGAAAGACATCGCACCATGAATACAACCGTTGATGAATTGTCCAGGCCGACGCTTGGAAAAAGTCTCCAGACCTTCTTTACGCTTCCCCAGGCCCGCGCCGTCGGGCTTGTCTTTGCTTCGGAAAGCCTGCTTTTGGGCAGTTGGGTGGCCCATATTCCGTACGTCAAGGCGAAACTGGGCCTGACCGACGCCCAACTGGGGCTGGCCCTGTTCGGACTGCCGGCGGGGCTGATCCTGATGAACCCGATGACCGGCTGGATCATCGGGCGGATCGGGGCGGCCCGGGCCTGTTTCCTGAGCGCCCTGGCCCTCTGTTTCAGCGCCCTGTTCCCGATCAATGCCCCGAACATGGTGGTACTGGCGGCCGGGCTGTTTTTCATCGGCCTGAGCAGCGCCCTGCTGAACGTGGCGATGAACACCTGCGCCACGGACGTGGAACGCGAACACGGTATTTCCATCATGTCGTCCTGCCACGGCATGTGGAGCCTCGGCGGGATGATCGGGTCGCTGATTGCGGGCGTCATGATCGCCTTTCACCTGCCTCCCCCGGTCCACATCCTGGGGATGATTGCCTCCATCCTGACGCTCACCCTTGCCATGCGTCCCATTCTGGCGGCCATACCACCCCAGGCCCATTCCGGCTCCCAGACGGCTTTTGTCCGGCCGAACCTGATGCTGTTTCTGATGATCCTGATCGGGCTGGCCCTGGCGATGGGTGAAGGAGTGGCGCTCGACTGGAGCGCGGTCTATTTGCGGGAGTCGGCCGGGGCGACGAGCCAGATTGCCGCCCTCGGTTTCGGCAGTTTTTCGCTCGCCATGACCCTCGGGCGGTTTATGGGCGACACGATCATTCCGCGGTACGGTGCCCGGCGGCTGCTGGGCCTCGGCAGCCTCGTGGCGGCTTCGGGCCTGCTTCTGGCGGTGGCCCTGCCCAGCCCCATTCCGGTGCTGACGGGTTTCGTCCTGCTCGGCGCAGGCAGTTCGCTCGGCGCGCCGATCCTATATGCAGCTTCCATGCGGATTCCCGGCATTCCGCCGGCGACGGGCCTGGCTACCTTTGCTAGCTTCAGCTTTGTGGGCTTTCTGGCCGGGCCGCCCGTCATCGGATTCGTGGCCGAAGCCTACGGAATGGCTTACGGCCTGGGGCTGGTGGCCCTGCTGCTGATCCTGACCGCCGTTCTTACCCTAAAAGTAAAACTGTAGATGATTGCCCACCTTGCCATCTGGGCGCGCGATCTGGAACGGATGCGCGGTTTTTATGAAACCTATTTCGGGGCGGTGGCCGGAGAGCGGTACCACAATCCGAAGAAAGGCTTCACTTCCTATTTTCTGTCCTTCGGGGAAGGCTGCCGGCTGGAACTGATGCACCGCGCCGACATCCCGGCCGATGCGAGCGACCCCATCGCCCAGCGAACCGGCCTGATCCATTTCGCCCTGAGGTTAGAAAGCCGGGAAGCCGTCGACGCCCTGACCGACCGGCTCCGGCAGGATGGATACGTCGTGGCCGACGGCCCGCGCACCACCGGCGACGGCTATTATGAAAGTGTAGTACTGGACCCGGAACAAAACCGGATCGAAATAACGATATAAGAATATGTTAGCAGCCATTTTCGACATGGACGGTGTCATCGTCGACACCAACCCCCACCACCGGATCGCCTGGCGCGAATATTACCACCGATACGGAAAAACGCTGAGTGACGAGGATTTTGTCCGGTATGTATCGGGCAAACACAACCTGGACATTCTGGCCCACCTCTTCCCCGACCGGGCGCTTTCGCCGGAGGAAGCCCGGCAACTGGCTTACGACAAGGAAGCCCTGTTCCGCGAACTGTACCGCCCGCACATTACGCCGGTGCCCGGTCTTGTGGCGTTTTTAAAGGCCCTGAAGGCCGCCGGTATCAAAACGGCGGTGGCTACCTCGGCACCGGTCGAAAACCTCGATTTTGTGATGGAAGCCCTCGACCTGCGAGGTTACTTCGATGTGCTGCTGGACGAAAGCCTGGTGACCCATCCCAAACCCGACCCGGAAATCTACCGGAAAGCCATGAGCCTGCTGGGCGTCGAACCGCAGGACGCGGTGGTGTTCGAAGACTCCTCGACGGGCATCCGGGCCGGTAAAGGGTCCGGGGCCACCGTGATCGGTCTGAGTACGACCCAACCGGCGGAGGAATTACTGGCGGTCGGGGCCGACGAGGTCATCCGGGATTTTAACGAATTCGACATCGCCCGTTTTCAGGGCCTTTCCGCCCGCTCGGTTTCGGCCTGATCTTCGGGCAGAACGACGACCGTATCACCAACCCGAATCCGGCCCCCCTGTAGAACCCGGGCCGTCAGACCCCCGTGGCCGCGCATGGCGTTGTACCCGCCCGGCCCGAGGTTGGCTTCCATCCGGGAGCAGGGATGACAGGGGCCGGTTATCTTCAGGATCACCGTTTCGCCGATTTGAATCTGCTGGTCTTTGAGGGCCAGCAGGTTTAGGCCGGCCACCACGATATTTCTCCGCAGCAGGCCAGGGTCTACCGATTCGCGGCCGGCCAGCGCGGCAATGGCGGGCAGGTGTTCCGCCTGAATCAGCGTAATATGCCGATTTCCGTTCCGGCCGCCGTAATGGTCGCCGACCAGGCCGGCCCGCTCCGAGACTTCCACTTCCTCCATCACCTTCACCGGTTCATGCCGTTCCGGCCGAATGCCGATCCATGCCACCCGACCCGGTCGGGGAAAGGTATTCATCAGGGTCTTCAACTGTGTTTCCATCGTTCCTTCGTCTGCCATTCCGGCCCGGCCTCAACCCTCCGCCGTTCATTTCCCTGCCGGAAGCCATCTATTCCTAAAATTCACAGATTTAAAAATTAGGTTTACTTTTTAAGTGTTTTTGTTTTAAATTTTTAATAATCCGCAAATTTAAGTTCTGTTTTCAACCTTATTTTAATATTTTCCACTCGATTTTCTGAAAACAGCAAAATATTTACACTGCGTAACTTTCAACGAACCTAACCACTTTCTATGAAGCACCTTTTACTTCTGGCAGCCGGCCTGCTGCTTCTACCACTTACCGGATTCAGTCAGCAGAGGACCGTCAAAGGCAAGGTCGTCGCGGCTGAAGAACGGACCGCCCTTCCCGGTGTCACGGTATCGATCCGCGGCAACACCAGCACCGGAACCGTTACCGACGCCCAGGGAGATTACCAGATCAACGTACCGGCCGAATCGGCTACACTGGTATTTTCCTCCATCGGATTTAAAACCGTCGAGATCGCGGTTGGTTCGCAAACCACGGTCAATGTCGAACTCTCTCCCGATACCAAACAGCTCAGCGAGGTGGTGGTAACGGCGGCCGGCATCGCCCGGGAGAAGAAAGCGCTGGGCTATTCGGTCAGCACCATCAGCAGCAGCAAGATCGCCCAGCTTTCGGAGCCGGACCCGCTGCGCTCGCTGTCGGGCAAGGTGGCCGGGGTCAACATCCAGGGGTCGGGCGGGGTCGCCGGGGGCGCTACCAACATCACCATCCGCGGAAACTCCTCGCTTTCCAACAACAACCAGCCCCTGTTCGTCGTCGACGGGGTTCCATTCGACAACTCGTCGTTCCTGACCGACGGCGGTCAGCAGGGTGGCGCCAGCTTCACCAACCGGGCCTTCGACCTCGACCCGAACAACATCGAGTCGATGACCGTCCTGAAAGGCGCGGCCGCTGCGGCCCTCTACGGCTCCCGGGCGGCCAACGGCGCCATCATCATCACCACGAAAAACAACAAAAAGAAAACCCGCAAGGGGCTCGAAATCGCCTACAACACCTCGTATTCCTACGAGAAACTGGCGAAAGCTCCGGAGTTTCAGACCACCTACGGCCAGGGCACCGAGTGGGACACGCGCTACGGCGTGTTCGGAAGCTGGGGCGCGCCCTACTCCCAGATCGACTCCATCCTGCACCCGGTGGGCGTCCGGCTCCCGGCGGTTTTTCCGGAACTGGCCAATAAAAAGGTAAAATATGAACCGTTCGGCCAGCAGAACTTCGAGAAGTTCTACGAATCGGGTTTCGTCTACGAAAACGCCCTGAACGTTTCGGGCGGAAGCGAAAAAGCCGGCATCACCGCCGGTTTCTCCCGAACCGCCAACAAAGGGATCGTGCCCGAAAACCGGATCAACCGGACCAGCTTCAACGTCGGCGGCAACGCCCAGCTCGACAACGGCTTCTACCTGAACGGCTCGCTGACCTACGTCAACATCGACCAGCGCTCACCCCAGCTGACCTCCAGCATCGGGAACGGCCCCTCGGCCATCGAAATCCTGCCCTGGACCCCGACCAGCTACGACCTGACCAACTACCCCTTCACCAACCCCCAGAACGGCGGCAGCGTCTACGACCGCGTCGGAATCGATAATCCCTACTGGTCGGTGCTGAACAGCCCCTTCACGAGCAAGGTGGACCGGTATTTCGGGAAGTTCACCGTCGGCTTCGATCCCTTCTCCTGGCTGAACGTGCAGTATACGGCCGGCTTCAACGCCTACACCGACCGCCGGCGCAGCATCAACGGCAAGAACGGGGAGATTTACCCGAACGGCAACGTCACCGACGACAACATCTACCGCCAGGAACTCGACGGCAACCTGCTCATCACAGCCACCCGGGACCTGAGCCCGGATTTCAGCCTGCGGGCCATTCTGGGTCAGAACATCAACCAGCGTCTGACGGACCGGCAGGTGGTCTTCGGGGACGGCATCATCGTGCCGGGCATCAACGACCTCGACAACACCCGGATTCAGCAGACCTTCGGGGGCAACCTCATCAAGCAGCGGTTCCTTGCCTTCTTCGGTGATTTTCAGCTGTCGTACCGCAATTTTGCCTTTCTGAACGTGGTGGCCCGCAACGACATCTCCTCTACCCTGCCGAAAGGGAGCCGGAGCTATTTTTATCCCGGAGCCAACGGTTCGCTGATCTTTACCGAGCTGTTCAAGACCAACCCGGCCCTGCTGTCGTTCGGGAAGCTGCGCGTAGGCTACGCCGTCGTGGGGAATGAAGCCAGCCCCTATCAGACCCAGACGGTTTTCAACATCAACCCGTCGTTTACGCACCCAGGACCGGTCGACATCACGACGCCATTCAACGGCGTCAACCTGATGACCTACAGCAACCGGCTCGGCAGCGCGACTCTGAAACCGGAGTTTATCCGGGAATTCGAGGCCGGGACGGAACTCCGCTTCCTGAGAGACCGCATCGGCATCGACCTGACCTATTACCGGAAGATCAGCACGTCGCAGATTTTTACGGTCGACGTGGCGCCGTCGTCGGGTTACCTGACGCGGGTAGTCAACCTCGGAAAGGTGAAGAACGAAGGAATCGAGGTCGGCCTGGACATCACCCCGATTCAGCTCGCCAACGGGTTCAAATGGAACATCTATTCGGCCTTTACGCGCAACCGCAACCTCGTCCTGGACCTGGGCGGAGCCACCGAACTGTTCTACAGCCAGGCCAACTCGACCAATACCATCGGGAGCATGCACATCGTCGGGCAGCCGTACGGCCTGATCCGGGGCAGCTATTACCTCCGCGACGACGAAGGCAACCTGCTCATCAACCCCGCCACCGGAAAGGCCATCCTGGCCGACCGCCAGGGACCGGTCGGTAACCCGAACCCGAAATTTACGCTGGGCGTCACGAACACCTTCACCTATAAGGGCCTGACGCTGAGCGCCCTGTTCGACTGGCGGCAGGGCGGTGACCTGCTCTCGGTTTCCGTTTCCGAAATGCTCAGCCGGGGCGTCACGCGCGACAACGAAGACCGCAACAAGGTGCTGGTGCCGGTGGGCGTGCTGGGTGACCCCAACACCAAACAGCCCATCCTGGCAGCCGACGGCCGGAAGCAGCCCAACAACATTCCCATCTCGGTCAACGAATACTATTTCGGAACAGGCGCCTTCAGCGGCAGCCAGGGCACGGCCGACGAGTTCCGGGTGTTCGACGCGACGGTATTCCGGCTCCGGGAGGTATCGCTGGGTTACCAGCTCCCGGCTTCATGGCTGAGCAAGACGCCCTTCGGTTCGGCTACCCTCTCGCTGAGCGGCCGGAACCTCTGGTACAAGGCGCCCAACTTCCCGAAGTATATGAACTTCGATCCGGAAGTCAACTCGCTCGGAGCCGGCAACGCCCAGGGCTTCGACCTCGTCGCCATCCCGACCACGAAGCGCTACGGCGTCAACCTCCGGTTCACGTTCTGACGGCTGAGTAAACATGAAGTACCATTCCATCGAACCATCTTATATGAAAAAAATAATCAGTCTGTTCGTCGGCACCGTTCTGGCCCTCACGTTCAGCGGATGTAATTCCTTTCTCGACATCAACGTCGACCCGAACGCACCTTCACAGCCGGCGCTGGACCTGCTTCTGCCGGCAACTCAGGTGTCCATCGGCGTCAACATCGGCGGGGGCGCCACCAACCGGATCGCCACGATCATCATGCAGCATGCTACCCAGAACACCCCCAGCCGCTTCGACCTGAACGGCTCGACCTTCCAGACACCCTGGAACGCCCTGTATTCGGAAGCGCTGAACGATCTGGAGATCATCATCCGGGAGGGAACGGCCAGAACGCAGTGGAGTTATGTGGGCATGGCCAAGCTGGAAAAGGCTTATCTGTACAGCGTACTGGTCGACCTCTGGGGCGACGTGCCCTTCTCCGAAGCCTCGAAAGGCGACGGCAACCTCAGCCCGAAGTTCGACAAGGGCGCCGACATCTATGCGGCCCTCTTTCCGCTGATCGACGAAGCCGTGGCCGACCTGAACAAACAGCCCTATGTGTCGCCGGGCAACGCCGATTTGTTCTACCGGGGCGACCGCCTGAGCTGGATTCGGATGGCCAACAGCCTCAAACTGAAACTGCTCAACCAGATCCGGCTGGTTCCGGCCGAGAAAGACCGGGTGAAGCGGGACATCGACGCGCTCATCGACGGGGGGCAGCTGATTCTCGCCAACAGCCAGGATTTCACCTTTAAGTTCGGCACGACCGAAACCCCGCAGAACCGTCATCCCATCCACATCAGCGAATACCGCTCCACGAAGGATTTCTGGATGGATCAGGGCTTTATGGAGCGGCTGTTCAACGCGGACGATCCCCGGCTGCGGTATTACGTCTACCGCCAGACCAACAACGCCGGGGTGAGCTTCACCCGGACCAGCAACGGCTACGGCGGCCGCTATACCGGCGACCCCACCGGCGCTCCGGCCGACAATGCCGTGCGGGCCACGTTCGGGATTTATCCCTACGGCGGTCTCTACGACAACAACCCGATCAACAACCTGACGGCGGCCAATGTGTTCCTGACCAATTCCGGGGCCAGCAGTCCCGCCAACCACCGCGTGGTGACCACCGCCGACGGTTCCGGGGCCGGTATTTTCCCGATCCTCACGGCCTCCATGGTCAACTTCATCCTGGCCGAATCTGCCCTGACCCTGGGCACCAAAGGCGACCCGAAGCAGTACCTGCAAAACGCCGTTACCCTGAACCTGAACAGCATCAACAGCTTCGTGCAGGCCCCCGGCAATACCGGCAATCTGATCTCGGCGGCCACCATCGCCGGCTTCGTCGATACCCGGCTGAAGCAGTTTGATGCGGCCGCCGGAACCGCGGGTAAACTGGGGGTGGTGATGACGGAGAAATACATCGCCCTGTTCGGGAACGGCATCGAGTCCTACAACGACTACCGCCGGACCGGCTTTCCGACGCTGATGGCGCCAATTTCGCCCCTGAACCCGTTTCCGCTGCGGTTCACGTATTCCCAGCGGGAGCTGAACACCAATACCAACGCGCCGGCTCAGAACAATTTCGTCACCCCGGTTTTCTGGGATCTCTGATTGGAAAAAACACTCACCGAATCGACATGAAAACGATACCTTACTTTACCCTGTTTCTGACGACGCTGCTGATTTCGGATGCCTGCCAGACGAAAGACCCGATTCCGGAAGCCCCGGCCGGGGCCGTCGCGACGGCCAAAGTAAACGCCAACAAGGCCTATTTCGACCTGAACGCCCTGGCGACGAGCGACTTCGAGTTTGTCCTGAACGGGGAGGATTTCGGGCAGGGCGTCGGCGTCAAAGCCGTCGAGGTCTGGATCGGGCTGAACAACCCCCGGGTGGCCCTGACGGCCGCCATGACGGCCTGCGGCAACGGCGTGGGCTGCCTGTATCCGGCCGCATCGCTGGCTCCGCTGCCCAGCCGGCTGGCCACTACCGACAAACTCTGGAGAACCTTCGAAACCCTTCCGGCCACGGTCAACCTGAAAGCGGCCGATGCGGCCGCAGCCGTAGGCGCCAAACTGACCGATCTGAAATTGAACGACACCTTTCAGCTCAAGTTCGTGGTGCAGACCAGCGACGGCCGCCGATTCGACGCCTTCCACGACGGCATCTGCGACGAAACCCGGGGCCAGGTCGGGGATTGCCGGCTGGTGATTCGGGTGGATACCAAAAAAGCCCTGTACCAACCGTTAAAATGATCGCAACAAAAAGTGTAACTTCGTCGACAGCTGAAGCCCTGCCCCCACGCATCGGGGGCAGTTTCTTTTCTACCCTCTGAATTCATGCACAAACCGTTTATGAAACCACTGACCGTGCTGGCCCTGGCCGCACTGGCCCTGCCCCTTCAGGCGCAGAAATCGCTTCCGAAGGATCGGCAGGCGGTATTGACCGGCCTCGACAGCAAAATGGCCCACTACGGCGGCCTTTCCAAACAGATCTGGGACTGGGCGGAAGTCGGTTACCAGGAGGTGAAAAGCTCGGCGCTGCTCCAGGAGGAGCTGAAAAAAGCCGGGTTCACGGTGCAGGCCGGGGTGGCCGGCATCCCGACGGCCTTCGTCGCCACCTACGGCAGCGGCAAACCGGTAGTCGGTATCCTGGCCGAGTACGACGCCCTGCCGGGCATCACGCAGGACGCCACCCCCGAACGCAAACCCATCGACAGCAAGCGGGCGGGCCATGCCTGCGGGCATAACCTGTTCGGGCCGGGGTCCACGGCGGCCGCCATTGCCGTGAAGGAATGGATGCAGGCCAACGGCAAAACCGGGACCATCAAACTCTACGGCACGCCGGCTGAGGAAGGCGGTTCGGGCAAGGTGTACATGGTCCGGGAAGGGCTGTTCAACGAAACGGACGTGGTGTTGCACTGGCACCCCGCCGACAACAACAGCGCCAACCCGAGCACCTCACTGGCGAACATCACCGGCAAATTCCGGTTCCGGGGCATCTCGGCCCACGCGGCCGCGGCTCCCGAGCGCGGCCGGTCGGCGCTCGACGGCGTGGAATCGATGAACTATATGGTCAACATGATGCGGGAACATATCCCCTCCGATACGCGGGTCCATTACGTCATCACCCGGGGCGGGGAAGCGCCGAACGTCGTGCCTGACTTCGCCGAAGTGTATTATTACGCCCGCAATAAAAACCGGGCCATCGTGCAGGACGTCTGGAAGCGGATCGTGAAAGCCGCCGAGGGCGCGGCCCTGGGTACCGAAACCAAAATGGAGTACGAGGTGATCGGGGGCGTCTACAACATCCTGCCGGTCGAGACCCTGTCGCAGGTGATGCACAAAAACCTGGGACTTGTCGGCGGGGTAACCTACAATGAGGAGGAGACGAAATTTGCCGAGAAGATGGGGGAATCGTTCGGGGCGACCTTCGGCTCGATCAAAAAGCCGGGCGATGCGGCCAAAATTTCGACGATGAATACCAACGACCCCGTCAGCGGGGGTTCGACGGACGTAGGCGACGTCAGCTGGGCGGTGCCGACGGTCGGGTTGTCGGCGGCAACGTGGGTGCCGGGTACGGCGGCCCACAGCTGGCAGGCCGTGGCCGCGGCCGGCACGAGCATCGGCGTGAAGGGCATGATGGTGGCGGCCAAGACCCTGTCGCTGACCGCCATCGACCTCCTGAGCGACCCGGCGCTGGTGCAGAAGGCCCGTTCCGACTGGCAGACCGCCCGGGGAGCCGACTTCAAATACGAGGCTTTGCTCGGCAACCGGAAACCGGCGCTCGACTACCGGAAGTAATGACGGTTTAAAAAATTAATTGTACTTTGCAGGCTGGATCCGGAATGGGATAACCGTCTCGGATTCAGCCTATTTTTTCTTGAAGCCAATCTATTTTATTCCTTCTTGACAATGAGCGAAGTAGCCACCCGATTCAATTCCGGCGTCATCACGGGTGAAGGCGTCACCGAAATCTTCCGCCATGCCAACGAAAATGACTACGCCCTGCCGGCCGTCAACGTCGTAGGTACCAATTCCGTCAATGCGGTTCTGGAAACGGCTAAAGCCGTTAACTCCCCGGTTATCATCCAGTTCTCCAATGGCGGGGGTATTTTCTACGCCGGGAAAAGCCTTCCGAACGATAAACAACAGGCTGCCATTGCCGGATCGATCTCCGGAGCCCTGCACGTCCATCATGTCGCCGAGCTGTACGGCGTTCCGGTCATTCTGCATACCGACCATTGCGCCAAGAAACTGCTGCCGTGGATCGACGGGCTACTGGAAGCCGGAGAACGGCATTTCGATCAGACGGGAAAACCGCTGTTCAGCTCCCACATGCTCGACCTGTCGGAGGAACCGATCGAGGAAAATATTGAAATCTGCGCGAAATATTTCGAGCGGATGGCCAAAATCGGCATGACGCTGGAGATTGAACTCGGCGTAACCGGCGGTGAGGAAGACGGCGTCGACAATTCGGACGTCGACGATTCCAAGCTGTACACCCAGCCTTCCGAAGTGGCTTTCGCCTACGAGGAACTGAAGAAAATCTCTCCGAACTTCACCATTGCGGCTGCGTTCGGAAACGTACACGGCGTCTACAAACCCGGTAACGTAAAGCTCTCCCCGATCATTCTGAAAAACTCGCAGGACTACATCCAGGAGAAATTCGGAACCGGTCAGAATCCCGTCAATTTCGTGTTCCATGGTGGTTCCGGCTCCAGCCGCGAGGAAATCCGCGAAGCCATCAAATACGGCGCCATCAAAATGAACCTCGATACCGACATGCAGTGGTCGATGTGGGAAGGCGTCAAGGACTACTACGAAGGCAAGAAAGATTATCTGCAGGCCCAGCTCGGCAACCCCGAAGGCTCCGATTCACCGAATAAGAAATACTACGATCCCCGCGTCTGGCTGCGTAAGGGCGAGGAAAGTATGGTAAAACGGCTGAAGCACGCGTTCGAAGATCTGAACTGCATCAACCGCCTGGCCTGATGGCCTAAACAGCAAAAAGCCCCGGCCGATCGGCCGGGGCTTTTTGCTGTTTTTTATTTTACATAGGACAGCTTTCGCGGGATCGAAAAAATCTCAGTCTGCCGGCCGTCGATATAGCGAAAGCTCTTTCCGTCGAAAAAGCCGTCTTCCTCCAGCATGATCCGGACGGTTTTCTTCCATTCCGGAATCTCCACGGCCGCGTTGAGTTCGATGGAATAGGCGGTATTGGCAAACAACGGGTAGTCGCCCGGACCGGGAACGCCCTTCTGCTGGTCCCACAGGCCGATGGTCGGGCCGGCCGCGTGGCCATGCACTCCGATCGGGTGCGTGTAGATCGTTCCCCTGATTCCTTCCTTCCCAGCCTGCTCCAGGGCTTCGAGCAGAAGTTGATTCCCGGTTTTGCCCGCCCTGAACCGCTCCGTCAGGATGTCCTGAAGGCGGTTGCCCTGCTGAAACGCTTTCCGGATCGGCTCCGGCACTTCGGTTTCTCCGGGACGGAGGACGTAGGCATGCTGCTGCTGGTCGGTGTTCAGCCGGAGGTAGGTGATGCCGAAATCGACGTGGAGCAGATCGCCCGGCAGAATCACCTGCCCGGAAGCCTTTTTGGAAAACGTACGCAGGTGGTCGAAGTCCCGGGCGTCGGCCCGCTGAATGTCGACCGTCGGATGAAACCAGGTGTCGAGGCCCAGTTCCGTGATCCGCTGCCGAAACCACCAGACCACGTCGTCGGAGGTGGTGACCCCCGGCTGGATGACCTGTTCGGAAAAGCCCTCCTGAATGATCTGGTGCGACAACCGGCAGATGAGCGGATAAATCGCCATCTCTTTTTCGGTGCGGGTTTCAAGCCAGCCCACCGCCAGTTTTTCGGCCGATGCGATGCGCTTCTGAAAAGCCGCCGGCAATTTTTCCAGAAACTCGGTGCGTTCGGTATACGTCAGCCCGTCGGCATGGGCGTAGTTTTTCGAAAAATTCAGACCGATGGTTTTCGGGTTGCGTTCTTCAATGATCCGGGTCAGCGCTTCCCACTGGTTGGGCCGGACGTCGATGTCCCAGGCCCCCTTCAGCAGGTTCCCCACGTCGTAGCGGGCGATGGCCAGCTTCTCGACGCCCTTTTCCGGGCCCTGATCGTAGAAGACCAGGATGGTGCGTCGGCGGGCCGAGAGCCAGGTGCCGGGAAGCATGGTTTTCAGGACGGGGTCTTCGTTGTACTCGCGGGAGATCAGCACCCACATATCGATGCCCTCCCGGCGCATCAGCTGCGGCAGCAGGGTATTGAACCGGTCTTCGAGGATTTCGTCCACTACCCGCGACCGCTCCCGCTCATTCAGGATAGTCAGGGGCTGGGCGATCAGCGGGGGTGCGAGGAACACCAGAAAGAGTAGTTTTTTCAGCATGATCAGGAAGCTGGGTACGTTATCCTTCAAGATACCACCCAACCGAATAAATCTCAATCTTTCCCTCCCAAATACAACCTTTGCCCGCAAAACTTTACAGGTTTGTCGTTAAGGAATGTTAAAAGCGGGAGAAAAACCGGCTCGATTCGTAATTTAAGGCCTTAGAGCCCGTTCGGGGAAGAACAAGTGCCTGCAGGCACTGCGTCGCGGGTTGCCGACGTGCGGTAACTACAATCATTCGGTCGCTCTGCGACCTTCAGGCGGCCATTCTGTTCATTACTGCAGGCTCCTCCCCGTTTTAGTCATCCCGACGCCAGGAGGGCTCTTTTGCCCCGGCGTTCCCAGTGGTCGGTGATTCAGCCACGAGGAGATCCCTCCTGGCGTCGGGATGACAAAAAACCGGGATACCAAAGGCAACCTAACTTAGCTCAAAGGCATCATTTAAACCGAACCAACGATACCTCCTCCCGATATGAAATACCTCTTTGCCCTGTCCTTCCTGCTGACGGCCGTGGCCGGAATGGCCCAGGGCCTTCGCGGCACCATCAAAACCGCCAAAGGTGAACCCCTGCCCTACGCGGCCATCGTGGTTAAAGGGACTTCGCAGGGCGCCATTTCCAATGCGGAAGGCCGGTATGAGGTCGGCCTGAAACCCGGCCGCTATACCATCGTTTTTCAGTACCTCGGTTTCCAGACCATCGAACGGGCCGTGGAGATTCAGAACGACTGGCAGACGCTCGACCTCACGATGGAGGAACAGGCCTACCGGCTGGAGGAGGTACAGGCCCGCCAGGGCAAGGAAGACCCGGCCTACAGCATCATGCGCCGGGCCATCGCCAAGGCGAAATACCACCAGTTGCAGGTGATGAGTTACACCGCCCGCGCCTACTCCAAAACCTCCTTCACGATCACCGACCTGCCGATGCAGTTTCTGTACCGCAAGCAGTTGAAGGAGGCCGAGAAAGAAGGCTTCAAGGTGGGGGTGCCGATGCTGTACGAAACCGTGGCCGAGGTGAGTTTCCGGCAGCCCAATACCTACCGTCAGCGGATCCTGGGCACCCGCAACTCACTGGGAGACAACGTCTCCGTGAACGATTACTTTCTGGCGAGCTTCTACCAGCCGGAAGTCAACAATACGGTTTCTCCCCTGTCGCCCAAGGCGTTCGGCTACTACAAGTTCGAGTACCAGGGAACGTTTCGGGAGCGGGATCACGAGATCAGCAAGATCAAGGTCACCCCGCGCTCCTACGGCGAGGGGGTCTTCCGGGGCGTCATCTACATCATCGAAAACACCTGGGCTCTCCATAGCCTCCAGCTGGAAACGCGCAACCCGCTGGGCTTCGACATCAAAATCCGGCAGGTCTACAGCCCCGTCCAGAACGTCTGGCTCCCGGTCAACCAGCGCTTCGACCTCGACGGCCGAATCATGGGGGCCGCCGGCAATGCCCAGTTCATCATCAACCAGTCGTTCCGGGACCTGAAAGTGAACCCGGCTTTCGTGGAGGACGTAAAGATCGTCGACGAAAAGGTGGAAAAACCGGCCGTTTCGCTTTCCAATAAGGACATCAAAGGCCAGAAGCTCGAAGATAAGATTGCCAAACAGAAGGAGTTTTCGACCCGCGACTTCAAAAAAATGCTGAAGGAATACGAAAAGCAGGAATACAAGGCCCGGAAGGAACAGAAGCAGGAACCGGTGGTGACGCGCAACGACTCGACGGTTTACGACTCACTGGCCCGGAAACGCTCCACGGCTTTCTGGGACACTCTGCGGGCCGTTCCGCTGACCTCCGCCGAGCGCATCAGCTATGTAAAAAGCGACAGTCTGAAGATCGTCCGGGAGATCAAGGCCCGGACCGACAGCGTCAAAACCGCCAAAAAGGATACGACCCGCCGGAGAAACGTCAGCAAATTCAAACCCGGCCAGCTGCTGACCGGCAACACCTGGAGCCTAGGCAAACGTACCTCGCTAACCTGGAACAGCCTGTTTGAAAAGATCAACTACAATACCGTGGAGGGCTACACCGTCGACGCCGGGCTGAACCTGCGGTATTATCTCAAACCGGTCCCGAAACGCGATTCCCTGGACCGGAACGCCCGGCGTCCGCCCGTTCCGGAATTGAACCTCGGCGGCACCGGCCGGTATGAGTTCGGCATAAAACGGCCCGTCGGGTATGGAAGCCTGGGCTACCGGTTTAAGACCACGCGGCTGACGGCCGCCGGGGGGCGGTTCGTGTTCCAGCTCAACCCGAACGAACCGATCAGCCCGTTCCTGAACAGCATTACCACCCTGCTTTTCGAGCGAAACTTCATGAAACTCTACCAGCGGGACTTTCTGCGGCTCACCGCCGAAAGCCGCCCGTTTCAGGAGCGGCTTTCCCTGTCGGGTTCACTGGAGTACGCCGAGCGCACCGAACTGGCCAATTACCGCGACGACCTGAAACCCTGGTTCAACTGGAACCGGTACGTCTACACGCCGAACCGGCCCCTGAATGCGGAAATCGGTCCGGCGGCTTTTCCGGTGCATCAGGCGATGGTGCTGAACCTCACCGCTTCGGGAAAGCTGGGAGCCACCCGGTTTCGCATCCGGAACGGACGCCAGGTGCCCACCCGCAACACCAGCCCCGAACTGATGATCAACTACCGGAAGGGGATTTCCGGCGTGGGGGGCAGCGACGTCGACTACGATTTCGTGCAGGCCGGACTGAGCCATTCGTTCGAAACCGGCATCCGAAGCCGGTTGAGCTACCACCTGCGGGCAGGAGCCTTCCTGAATAATAAAAGCCTGTATTTCCCGGATTTCCAGCACTTTCAGGGCAACCAGTTCTTTCTGCAACAAGGCGATCCGACCTCGATCTTCCGGATGCTGCCCTATTATGAATTCAGCACCGGGAAGCGGTTTGCCGAAGCGCACGTGCTGATGGAATACCGCAAGTTCCTGATCACGCAGCTGACCCTCGTCCGACTGACCGGCCTGAAGGAGAATTTGTTCGTCCACTACCTCGGCACCCCCAGCTCGAAGAATTACACCGAAGTCGGCTACGCCCTCGACGGCCTGATTCCCGGCGTGTTCCCCTTCTTCCGGGTCGAGGTCATCACCCAGTGGCAGGACGGCAAATACCGCGACCTCGGCTTCCGCATCGGCACGACGCTGAAGTTCCGGTGAGGAACCTTACCCCCCAACCCCCTGAAGGTGGGCTTAGCTCCGCAATTCCTGCCTGGCAGCGCGAAGCCCCCTTGAGGGGGTTGTTTGGAGAGGCCTTCATCTTGAAAAACGTAAGGACGCCGGACCACCCCCCGGCCGGAGCGCCGGTCCGACCCCTCCTTGCTAAGGAGGGGGAGAGTGCGCTGCCTCTTTTCAGTCACTGCGGAGCCACCCCCTCCTTATCAAGGAGGGGGCCGGGGGGTGGTCGAGGGCAGGGCAAACCGGTTGAGAGAGCCTCTTTCCCCTTCCCCAAACATCCTCTAAGGGTGTTGGGGATTTAGGCTGGGCTTCGCCTATTTATCCTGAAGAAGCTTCTGGAGCAATTCGGCTTTTTCTTTTTCGGCCTGGAGAAGCCGTTCGAAGAGAGTTCTACGACTTTATCGATGGGGTTGAACGTACAATACGAATTGGACGTATGGGTAGTGGCATTAACCGAATTGGAATTGGAATTGGAATTGACCGATGATCCTCGTAATTGTGCTGGATGTTGAAGATGGCCGTTTCCTCATCGAAGTTTTTGATGGCCTCGGCCGGCACTTTCAGCACCCGGGCGAGTTGCTCCAATTGCTCCGGTTCGATTTCCTCCTTCTGTTCCAGCACCGAAACTTTGCGCTGGTTCCAGTCGTCGCCCAGCTCGAAGGCTAAAGCCTCCTGTTTGATGCCGAGCATCTCCCGGAAGCGTTTTACGTTTCTGCCCTGATGAATGGTTTTCGGCATGGTCGGGTCGTTTGTATGTCCACAAAGCTAAAAAAGATGTGCAGCAAACACCAGCACTAAAATAGTCGGCTTCCGGTATTTTACATCCTTGAGGGAGTACCTGAAGTAATTTCCTCAGCTTCAGGGCTTCTTGTTCCTCTAACCAAAGCGTCGGCACAGCCTCGACAGGGGGTTAAGCTTCTCCGGATCGGGCTGCTCCGAAGAATTGGTTTGGGGTGTGCTTGTCATCCCGGGGGCCGGGGGGTGGTTCTGCGGTAAAAATATATTTTCCAAACTCCTTGACAATCCTTTCCCGATTTCGGATCATTGCAGTGTATTAGTTATATAGTACACTAAGCCAAACAGATGATCCAACTCCACAACCTTTCCTTCGGTTACAGCCGGAAGAAACTCCTGTTCCGGGACCTGAACCTCTCCCTGCCCCCGGGCAGCATCTACGGTCTGCTCGGGAAGAACGGGGCCGGCAAATCGAGCCTCCTCCGGCTCATGGGCGGGATGCTTTACCCGACGGCCGGATCGGTGACGGTGGCCGGTTTCACCCCCGGACGCCGTCAGCCGGCTTTTCTTCAGGAGCTTTTTTTCGTACCCGAGGAGATTTACCTGCCGCCCGTTTCCCTCAACCGGTACATCGCCACGATGGGGCCCTTTTACCCGCGCTTCAGCGAGTCGCAGTTCCGGCGGTACCTGACCGAGTTCGATGTGCCGCAGGAAAACCGGCTGACGGCCCTCTCCTACGGGCAGAAAAAGAAGGTGCTGATCAGCTTCGGGCTGGCGACGAACACGCGGGTGCTGATCATGGACGAGCCGACCAACGGCCTCGACATTCCCTCGAAAAGCCAGTTCCGGAAGATCGTCGCTTCGGCCCTCGACGCCGACCGGCTCATGCTCATCTCGACGCACCAGGTCCGCGACCTCGACCACCTCATCGACGGCATCGTCATCCTCGACGAAAGTGAGATCCTGATGAACCACACCCTGGCCGATATTGCCGACCGCCTGGTTTTCAGCACCCTGTCGAGCGTGACCGAACCCGACCGGGTCCTGTATGCCGAACCCTCGCTCCGGGGATATTCGGTCGTGATGGAAAACCACGAGCAGGAAGACAGCCGGGTGGACCTCGAACGCCTTTTCAATGCCGTCGTCACCAACCGTGAGCGTGTCCGTACTCTTTTCCAACACTCCGTTTCCAGAACCTCATGAATCAGACTTTCTCCTTCCGCCGTTTCGGACTGCTGTTCCGGCTGTATCTGTCCGAACACCTTCGCACGTACCTGATGGGTCTCGGGGTGCTGACCGGCGTCTGGCTGTTTATGCTGTCCCAGATGCTCAACCTGGAACGCTTTTACCCTTCCATTTATGCCGGTCACACCCAATCACTGATTCTGGTTTTTTCGGCCGCGTCTACCTGGTATACGAGTGAACTTTTCAAGGTGGTCCAGAATCCGGTGCGGGGCATTCCCTACCTGGCCCTGCCGGCTTCGATGTTTGAGAAATACCTTGTGCCGCTGACGATGATGTTCCTGTTCATCCCGGTTTTTCTGGCCGATTTTTACCTGATCGAGGGATTTTATGTATCCATCGTCAATGGCAAACTCCCGGCCGGCAGTCAGAAGTATACGGTGCTGGATTTCAACCACCCGGAGGTCCGCTGGTTCCATATACCGATGTTCATCGCCCTGCTGGCCCAGAGCTTTTTTTTCGTCGGGTCCATTTATTTTCCGAAAGTACCGTTCGTCAAAACCGGTATAGCCGCGCTCCTGCTATTTCTGGTCGGGTATTATTTCAATCGGGCGCTGCTCTCGTGGCAGCTTCCGTCAACCGCGGTGATGCGCAATCCCTTTCCCTTCCTGGGTTTCAGCTTTCAGACTCCCGATGAAAAGGGCTATTACCTCGAACTGACGGATACCGGAAAGGAGGCCGTCCGCATCTTCTGGTACCTGATGTTCCCGGCGCTCTGGTTCATTACCTACGTCCGGTTCCGGGAAAAACAGATTTAAACATGGATTTCAAAGATAATCAGGCGATTTACCTCCAGATTGCCGACTACGTCTGCGACCGGATTCTGCTCGGCCAGTGGACGCCCGGCGATCGGATTCCGTCCGTCCGCGACCTGGGCGGGGAGCTGGAGGTCAATCCGAATACCACCATGCGGGCCTACGAGGTGCTGCAACAGAAAGGCATCATTTTCAACAAACGGGGCATCGGCTACTTTGCGGCCGAGGAGGCAAAGGACCGCATTCTGTCTTACCGCCGGGAGCAGTTTCTGGAAAACGAACTGCCCGCCTTCTTCCGGAATCTTTACCTGCTGAACATTCCTATTGAAGAAATCGAGCGGAAATACCGCTCCTTCGTCGAGGCCGAGTTCAGCCCCGGCCAAACGAAATAACTCCATGAAAACCAGCGACAAACTCCTACTGACCCTGCTCTTTCTGACCCTGAGTGCCCTGACTGCCGTTACGATGGGCCTGAAGGCTTCCTATAACCGGATCGACTTCAAAGACCCGATGTTCAGCTATGACCCGCACCCGATTCCGGCTTTCCGGGTGCTGAAGCTGAATGGGGATAACAGCCGGTATCTCATTCTCCGGTCCGGCGACCAGCCGAGCCTGCGGGTCCGGAAAGTGGACATCGGGAACGTTTCCTACCGAACCATCGGGGATACCCTGGTGGTGTCGGTTCGCAATGAGGAGCCGTATTACCGACTGAAAGCCGGAGAGTTTTCCGGACCGCCCATCGGCTACCTTGTTCTTCCGAAGCTGGAAACGCTCGTCCTGACCAACGCCAACAGCCGGATCGACGACCTGAAAACGGACGCCCTGACCGTCTACCTGGAGAAAAGCGGGTTGTATATTTTCAACAGCCGGATCGCCACGCTGACGGCCACCGCCGTTTTGGGCAGCAAACTGGAAACCACCGGACAGGGCCAGAGCATCGGGCAGGCCTCGGTGACGGTTCAGGACAGCGGGACGTTTAAAGTCTCGGGCAATTCCATCCGCACCCTTCAGCTCCTGGCCGACAGCGCGACCGTGGTTCAACTGCCGGGTGCCCTGCTCCGCCGAATCACCCCCTGACGGGTTGTTTGAAGAGGGGAAGTGCCTCAAGGCACTCGACCGCCCTGGATGGACCATCGCTTTCTCCCAACCTCCGTTCACCCTGCGCCCAATTCCGGGCGACGTTCTTGTTGCGGGTTTGTTATTCGAGTGTGGTTGTCCTTTTGGACGTTTTGACTTCCCCTGGTTTTGGTTCCCCGGTTCTTTTGTCATCCCGAGGAACGAGGGATCTTGTGGCTGAATCACCAGCCTCTTTGAGTACCCAGGCCCAGGGTCCCTCCTGCGTCGGGATGACAAAACGCTTCCCTAAACAACCTCTCAGTGAGCGGCCGCTCTTAACTCCTTTTACAGATACCCTGACCGTTTCTATTTCGGGTCCAGAACCAGCCGTTTTTCAGTAACGGTCCGGATTTTTTCTTTGGTAAAATAGACCGGAATGTATTCATCCCTGGCCCAGATCGGAAACAGGTCCCGGTAGTGCGGACTGCGGGGGTCGCCCGACTGGCCGGGGTTGTTGATGCCCAGCGCCCGGTCCCAGTCGCCGGTATCGACCAGCAGCCGAAAAGACGCTCCGTGTTCCTGATTCAGCGCGTGGCCGGTGCTGTTCACGGTTTCGGCGTAGCCGCCCCGGGGAGCCGGACCGACGCTGGTCAGGGCTTTCTGCTCCGGCGTCATGAAGGCGCTCAGGGCATGGGTCAGCCGGAGGTGTTTATTGGCCTCCTGGCCGTACTGCCAGCGACTGCGGTCCGGTCCGAGCCGCTCCTTCAGGTCGGCCATGGCGTATTCGAGACCAAGCAGCAGCAGGCGGTTTCGGTCGGGAAAACCAGGCACCCGATTGTTCGTAATCCAGTCCAGCATCCGTTCGGTAGGAATGGATTTCAGATACGGCCGGGCGGTTTCGGGCACCGATAAATGATAGACCGCAGCCCGCAGCTGCTCCTCCCAGGCGACGTAAACGCTCGCCGGAACCGAGGAAACCGCCAGTTTCCGGTCCCAGCCGAGCAATTGCTGCCGCGCCCACCCGACCGCTTCCGGCCGGCCCCGGAGCGGCTGAAGCAGCGGCACCAGCCGGTCGGCGAGTGGGGTGTAATAGTCCGTCTGCAGGGCTTTCAGATCGTCCAGCGAATGTTTCGGACGGCTCGCCAGCACGGCATTGATCCGGTCTGCCCGCATCGGCGACGACCACGACCAGCCTACGGCGTCACGGTGCGAAAACCCTTTCGGTATCAGGTTATTGTTGGCGGTAGCGAAGAAGCCCTCCTTCGGATCGACGGTATGGGGCAGGTCCCGGATGGGCAGGTACCCCGCCCACTCGAAACGCCCGTCGCCCGGCACCGGCAGGAGGCCCGGCCAGGCCCGCCCGGGAACCGAAGGCCGGATGGGCGACAACCCGACCGCCTGCCAGCCGACGGTGCCGGTTTTGTCGGCCCAGATCATGTTTTCGCCCGGTAAGCGGCTGTAGGCGCAGGCTCGGCGGAATTCCTCCCAATTACGGGCCTGGTTGATGCGCAGACTCGCCAGATAAGGTGCGCAGCCGGTTTCGAGCCAGCCCGCCCGCACCGCGAACAGGAGCCGGTTTTTGGCGTCTTCATACACTACCGGGCCATGACGGGTATATTTCAGGGAAACCACCACCGGCGCTTTTTCCTTTACCCGGATGGTGTCCCGCACCTCTTTTACGGCTTCCCAGCCGTTCCCGTAGCGGTATTGTGCCGGGTAGCCGGGCCGGGTTTCGTACACATACAGATCCTCGTTGTCGGTTTCAAAAATGGTCAGTCCCCAGGCCCCGTATTCGTTGTGGCCGATGGAAACCCCGGGCAGCACCGGCTCCCCGGCGCCGATCACGTTCCAGCCGGGCGCGACCAGATGCACCCAGTACCGCAGCGACGGAACCGCCTGCACCCGGTGCGGGTCGTTCGCCAGCATCGGAAACCCGCTCTGCGACCGCCCTCCGCTCACCACCCAGTTGTTGGAACCGACAAAATGCCGTTCGTTCTCGAACCAGGCATCCGCGTCGGCCGGTTTCCAGAGGGCCTCTTCTTCGGTGGCCCCCAGGCCCTTATCTTCCGGCGAGAACTTCAGAGGCAACCGGAAGGCGTCGTACAGGTCCAGAATGGGCTGAAACAAGGGCTCCCCCGCGACATGCAGCGTCAGGTCCGGGTCTTTTTGGCCGGCGGCCGGCTGAAACCACTCCAGATCGCGAAGCCGGTCCGGGCCGATCAAATGCACCAGCCTTCCGTAATCCAGTTCCTCCCGCACGTTGTAGAGCAACCCCTGGTGGCGGCTGATCACCACCTCGGGCGTCCAGAGCCCGGGCCGGGTTTTCAGCAGCTGAAATTCAATAGGAAGCTTTTCGGGGGTCCGGCTGACCTGCCGGATGTAGGCGTTAATGCCCTCCACGAACGCCCGGATGATCTGCGGCCCGCGGGGATGATAGTGCTTCATCTCCTCGTCCAGGTTGCCCCTGAATTGGAAGAGCCGGGTGCCGATGTCGCGCTTCAGTTCCCGGGGACCGAGCAGTTCGGCAATGGTGCCGGTGGCCTGCCGGCGAAAGAGTTCCAGCTGGAAAAGCCGGTCGGAGGCCACGTTGTAGCCCTGCGCAAAAAACAGATCGTGTTCGTTCTGCGCGTAGATGTGGGCGATGCCCCAGCGGTCGCGGAGGATTTCGACGGGCTTCTGCAGACCGGGCGTCCGGAAGGTTTCGGCCTGCTGCCGACACGAAAACGGGCCGCTGAAAACCAGCAGCCCGCCAATCAGGACCAGAATGATCAATCGCATGGATTCAGGAGTGGTTCGTCAAGGTAACAAACCCGGCGCGGAAACTTCCCGACCCGGCTTATTTTTACTTATTTCTTCCGCTCCTCTTCCTCTTCGTCCTCCTCTTCCTTTTCACTGAGCCGGACGAAAGCCCCCCGCTTCGGGGCCGGCATCACCGAATGCTCTCCCCGGACGGTTTTCCAGATCACCTCGCTGAACTCATGGTCGTCGAGGGTGTCGGCATGTTTGAGGTCGAACTTCTCCGACCGTCGGGCGGGTTCGGTCATGGCGGTATTTTTCTGGTTCAGGTCCACCTGGGCGGGGCGGTGGGTGTACGGCGTCAGATCGGCCGTGGCCGTGAAGCAGGCAAACATCGGGGTGGCGGCCGCGTCATACTGGCTCATCGGCGGCAGCCCCAGGATCAGCTCCATCGTCCGGAGCATCCCGGCCGTCGAATACATCGAATGCTCGACGTGGTGGCGTTTGGTATACGGGCTGATGACGAGCGCCGGGGAGCGGTGTGCATCGACATGGTCGGGGCCGTTCTGGGCGTCGTCTTCGAGAATGAATACCGCCGATTCGGCCCAGATCGGGCTTTTGGTCAGGTATTCGATGAAGCGTCCCACGGCCAGATCGTTATCGGCCACGTGGGCGGCCGGGGTCGGTGCGTTGATGCGGGCTCCGCTGGTGTGGTCGTTGCCGAGCCGGATGGTGCTGAAGTTCGGAACGGCTTTGGCGGTGATGAGCGAGTCGATGTCTTTCTTCCAGATTTCGACCCGGTCGACGTCGCGGATACTCAGGTCGTAATCCGGGTAACCCCGGCACATGAAACCGTCCAGGGCCGTTCCCTTTCGGCGCGAATAGGCTTCGAACTCGCCGTAGCTCCGGTACCGGATGCCCGCCCGGCGGCAGTAATCCCAGATGAAACCCTTCTTGGGAAAGGCCACCGGCCGGCTGCCCTCATAGTCGTAGGTGCCGCCCCGGCCGCCGTAGTTGGTGGGCCAGGTTTTTTCGGTATAATCGGTGGCGTAGGCGGCCATCGACCAGTTGTGGCCGTCGGCGCTCACCTCGGCATCCACGTAGAAATTGTCGAGCAGGACGAATTCGCGGGCGAGGGCGTGCTGGTTCGGGGTAATTTTTTCCGGGAACAGGCAGAGCGTCGAGTCGCCGTTGCCCTCCTTCATGTCGCCGAACACCTGGTCGTAGGTCCGGTTTTCCTTGATGATGTAAAAGACGTATTTGATGGGTGATTTATCCCCGATCCGGCGCGGAATCGGATTATTCTCCATCCCGGCCGCCAGGGTTTCCTTCTCTTTGGTGTAAGGGGTGTTGCGATACACCACCCGCGAATAGGCCGCCAGGTCGGCTTTGCCCGGCATTTCAAAAACCGACAGAGTGCCTTTGAACAGGCCGCCGATGTACTCGACCGAAGCGTCGCGACGTTTATAGGGGTTCGGCCCTTTCGGATTGGGCAGGGAGGTGAAGCCCTTCCCGTTGGCAACCAGCACCTTTTTGCCCGCCACCTTCACGGCCGTCGGATACCATCCGGTCGGGATAAAGCCCAGGGAGCGGCTGCGGCCCGGTTTTTCCACGTCGAATACCGCCAGACAGTTGTTGTCGGCGTTGGCGATCAGCAGGGTTTTCTGGTCGGACGTCAGGGCGAGGCCGTTGGGCGTACTGCCGGCCGGGGCGTCGGGATACAGCGAGGTGCCGATGGTTTCCAGCACTTTGCGGCTTTTCAGATCGATCACCGATACGGAGTTGTCATTCGCTCCGGCCACGAACAGATACCGGCCGTCGCGGGTGGCCACCATGTCGTTCGGGTGGCTGCCGACGGCATACTGGGCGGTAATTTTCTGCTGAGCCGGATCGTAAACCACCACCTTGTCGCCCCCCCAGACGGAAATGTACAGTTCTTCGGACACCGGCGAGCGGAGGCAGGTGTAGGCTTCGGCATCCAGTTTGAGCCGGTTTTTCACCTGTTTGGTCGCCACATCGCAGACGTAGAGCGAACTGTCGTCCTTTGTGACGGCATAGAGCGTGCCGCCTTTAGAATCCAGCTCGACCCCGGCCACCGAAATCCGGACCGGCCAGGGCCGCCCGAGGGCAATGGAATCCACCTTGCTGAGCTGGTCGGCCGAGACGTCGTAGATCAGGATGCGGTTGTCGTTGCCGCCGGAAGCATACAGCCGCCGGCCGTCCGGGCTGAACCGGATACCGACCCACGATTTGGGAATGACCACCTCGCTCAGGATTTTCTCACCGGCGATGTCGATAAGCTGGAGGGTTTGCGTGCTCTGGCCGTTGTTGGTGACGGCAAGCCGTTTTCCGGACGAGGAGACGGCCATGTTCAGGGGCAGGTCGCCGAGGGGCAGCGAGCGGCCGACCGGCGTCAGGCTCCAGCCGTTGGGCAGCGTCACGCGCTTCTCTTCCAGCGATTTCAGCTGGCTGATTTCACGTTTGACGGCGGTCTGGGCGAAGGCAGCACTACCGGTAAGACAAAGTAGGGTGATACGTCGGAGATATGGTAACATGAGAAAAGCGAGGGAGTAAACCTCAAAAATAAAGGATGAAGGAACGAAGTGTCTGTTAAGAAATCATTACCGATGCGCGTTCAGGAACGCCAGCACTTCCCGGGCGAAGCCTTCGGAGCCGGAGGTGTTGTTGTGGTTGCCCGGCACGGTTTTCAGCGTCGATTTCGGGAGCATGGCGGCCAGTTCGGGGGCTTTGCCGTTGTCCTCGTCCTGATCGCCGGAGATGACCAGGACCGGGATCTTCACGTTTCGAAGGTCGGCGGGGCTGGTCGAGGGCTGGGTCTGCTGCTGAAAGCCGAGGGCCAGCGTATCCAGACCCCGCGTCCGGGCGCCGTTGAGAGCGCCCTGAAATTCGGGGTGCAGATGCGCCTTGCCGCTGAACAGTTCGGCGAAAGCCTTGCGTCGGGGCCACTCCGGGTTGGTGAAGTCCGGCCCCATGCCGCCCAGAACCGCAGCATGCAGGTTTTTGTCCAGCACCAGCAGCCGGGCGGTGATGATCGACCCGCGCGAATAGCCGACGGCATCGTACTGCTTCAGGCCGAGGTGTTTCACCAGCGCCATGATGTCCTTCGCTTCGGCATCGTTGCGATAGGCTTCGACCGAATGGGGTTTGTCGGAGAGGCCGTTTCCGCGCAGGGAAGGAATGATGACCCTGTATCCGGCGTCGATGAGCGCCTGTCGGAGGGCGGCTTTTTTCCAGGAATCGGCACTCCCCATGAACCCGTGGACCAGCACTACGGGCCGCCCCTCGCCTTCCACCACATAATGGATGCGGGTGCCGTCGAAGGAGGTAAATACCGGATCGCGGTCGGTTTGGGCCGCCACGGCCGGCGGCAGGGCCAGGGACAGCAGGAGAAGAAAGTTTTTCACGGGAAAGGGGTTAGATGGGCCCAAATTAACGAAAATAAACCTTTCTTCGACAGGGCGGTTGTAGGAATACCGGCCCGGACGGAACCTCCCCGGACCGGCCATTCGCCATGAAAACGGAACTCGAAACCCGGATCGCAGCCGAAGATACCGAACTGGTCAGCACCCGTCTGCCCCGACTCCATCCGGACATCGTTCGGAACCAGAGCGGAGCCGCCATGGAAGACGACGAGGAAGATACCGTGGACGAAGACGAAACGGAAAATGAAGAACCGACCGATGACGACGGCGACCCCACTGGCGAGCACGATCATCAACTCGACGATAACTATTACCTCGGGGGCAACGTCGCCCGTTCGAGTGGAGAATAAGGCAAGATGATGAATCCGCAGCAAAACGATTACAACCCGGCCGAGGATGAAAACCAGGGCGTCGTGACGACGATGGCCCGCCATGATGACCCGCAGGCCATGCTCCCCGGCCCCGACCCCGATCTGACCGAAGCCCAGTTCGACGCCGACCGCGACGAGGATTTCATCGAATCGGATACCGACGATGAGGTCACCGGCGACGTCGACGTGGAAGGCGACGAAAGCGACCTCGACTAATAACTCAGGCAGGAAAAAGCCGGTATTTCGCGCAGCCCGAAAGGCCACCCGGAAACACCGGCTTTTCAATTTCTAAACTCTCAAACTCCCCAACTCTATTCCCACTCAATCGTGGCCGGGGGTTTGCTGGAAATGTCGTAGACGACGCGGTTGACGCCTTTGACGCGGTTGATGATTTCGTTGGAGATATCGGCCAGAAATTCGTAGGGCAGGTGTGCCCAGTCGGCGGTCATCCCGTCCACGCTCGTCACGGCCCGCAGGGCAACGACCCGCTCGTAGGTTCGCTCATCGCCCATCACTCCTACCGACTGGATCGGCAGCAGAATGGCGCCGGCCTGCCAGACCTGGTCGTACAGCCCGTATTTTTTTAAGCCGTTGATATACAAGGAGTCAACTTCCTGAAGGATCTGAACTTTTTCGGGAGTGATGTCGCCCAGAATCCGGATCGCCAGCCCCGGGCCGGGGAACGGATGCCGTTTCAGGATATTGTCGGGGAGGCCCAGCGTGCGGCCCACCGCCCGGACTTCATCCTTGAAGAGGGTATTCAGCGGCTCGACTACCTTCAGTTTCATGTAATCCGGCAGGCCGCCCACGTTGTGGTGCGATTTGATGGTGGCCGACGGCCCCTTGACCGAAACGGATTCGATCACGTCCGGGTAAATGGTTCCCTGGCCCAGCCACACCACGTCTTCGAGTTGGTGCGCTTCGTGGTCGAAGACGTCGATGAAGGTTTTGCCGATGGCCTTGCGTTTGGCTTCCGGGTCGCTCAGGCCGGCGAGTGCGGTGTAAAATCGGTCTTTCGCATCGACGCCTTTGATGTTCAGCCCCAGGTCTTTATAAGATTCCAGAACGTTTTCGAACTCGTCCTTCCGGAGCAGACCGTTATCTACGAAAATACAGTACAGGTTCCGGCCGATGGCCCGGTGTACCAGGGTGGCGGCCACCGAGGAATCCACTCCACCCGACAGCGCCATCACGACCTTATCGTTCCCCAGTTTCTCTTTCAGCCCGGCCACCGTCGACTCGACGAACGACTCGGAGGTCCAGTCCTGGGAGCAGCCGCAGATATCGACCACGAAGTTTTTGAGCAGCGCCTTACCCTGTAGGGAATGAGTCACTTCCGGGTGAAACTGGATGCCGTAGGTCGGTTCGCCCTGAATCTGGAACGCGGCCACCTTCACGGTTTCGGTGGAGGCAATGATTTCGAATTCTCCCGGCACCTGCGTAATGGTGTCGGCGTGGGACATCCAGACCTGTGTTTCCTTTTCAAGGCCTTTCAGCAGCGGGTTTTCGGCCCGCAGGGAGTTGAGTTTGGCCCGGCCGTACTCCCGGATCGAAGAGGGCTGGACCTCGCCCCCGCTGGTGTGGGCCAGCATCTGGGCGCCGTAGCAGACCCCGAGCAGCGGCATCTTGTGCCGGAAAGCCGCCAGATGAACCAGCGGAGCATCGGCATCGCGGACGGAGCAGGGACTGCCGGACAGAATGACACCCTTAACTTCAGACGTGATGGGGGGAATGTGATTGTAGGGATGAATTTCGCAGTAAACGTTCAGTTCGCGCACCCGGCGGGCAATCAGTTGGGTGTACTGCGAACCGAAATCAAGAATCAGAATTTGTTCGGTCGTCATGGTACGGTTCCAAAACCCAAAATTAGGGTGTTTTTACCAACCGGACAACACCGCCCGCTCAATCGCCGGTTTTTTTGACCAATAAAAAGGCCGCCGGAGGGGTTCCGGCGGCCTCAGTTCCTTAGCGGTTTACGATGATTTTCTTCGAGAACCGTTGCTTCCCGACGGTGGCCGTTACGGCCACTACCCCGGTTGCCGAGGCCGGAAGGGTAACCACCTCCTCGTGTTCCCGGCCGGCTCCCGTGACCGACCGGCTCCAGAGCCGCCTGCCGGCGGAGTCCCAGACGCCCAGTTCGGCGGGTTCCCGCTCGGGAATGTGCAGGCGGATTCTCAGCCGTCCGTCTGTGGGGTTGGGCCAAACCAGCACGCTGAATTCCTGTGGTCCGCTCCCTCCCGCTCCCAGCCGGGCCGCGGGCGCACAGGTCACAGTTTTCGGGCTGTTCCTCAGCTGATAGCTGCTGTCCTTCACTTTGATGGCGATGCTCTGGGGCTGCCCGTTTTTGATCGAAGCAGGGGGCGTAAAGCTGAAGCCATGCTGGCCGTTGCCTTTCCCCGCATTCTTCAGGTCCTGCCGGAAATTGCCGGCCGCCACCGTCCCGATCACCACGTTATTGGCCAGGATGCTGACCGTCACCACTGCGTTCGGCTGGTTCTTGTCCCAGACCCACCCACCGAAGTTTCCGCAGTCGGCGCCCTCGAAATAACCGTCGAAATTGCCGGTGACCGTGCCTGAGGGCGGTGTCGTGGGAGTGCCGCCGGGCGGGTTGGTCGTACCGCCGGGAGCCGGACAGTTCACCGTCCGGGGGCCGTTTTTCAGGAGGTAACCGGTGTCTTTTACCCGCACGTTCACCGACACGTTCTGGCCGGTTTTCAACGACGCGGGCGTCTCCAGACTGAAACCGTGTTCGCCGTTGCCTTTTCCCGCGTTCTTCAGATCCTGCCGGAAGTTGCTCGCCGTGGCCGAAGTGACGACCGTACCGTTCGCCAGGATTTCGTAGATCACCGGCGCATTCGGGGCATTCCGGTTGTAGACCCATCCCCGCAGCGAACCGCAGTCGGCGCCTTCGAAAAAGCCTTCATAGTTTCCGTTGACCGGGTTGGCCGGGGTGCCGGTCGGCGGAGGGGTAGTGTTCCCACCTGTATTGCCGGGAGGGATTCCGGCGTTCGGATCGGGCGCACAGGTGATGGTCTGCGGGCTGCTGCGAATCTGGTAGGAACTGTTCTTCACCCTGATGCTGACGCTCTGCGGCTGCCCGTTCCTGATCCAGGGCGGGAGGGCCGCGGTGTAGCCGTGAAGGCCGTCGCCGATGCCGTTTCGCAGCAGGTCCGGACGCGGTTCATTGGCGATGGCCGTCGTCACCGGCGTCGAACCCACGTAGACTTCGATGGTTACGGGAGCCGTCGGGCGGTTCTGGTCCCAGACCCAGCCGACCACCCGTTCGCAGTACACCTTGTCCAGATAGCCCTTGTAGGCCCCGTTCGCGGGGTTCACCGGTTCACTGTTGTTCCCCGGCGGAGGGGGCGGGCCGGGCGAGCCGTCGGGTCCGGTCTGATCCTGCGAGGAGGCAATCGGGAATTTATAAAAGGTCAGTGCCCGCATGCCCCGCTGGTTTTTCAGGAACGGCCCGCCGAACGGAACGGGAAAGCTGTTCGGGACATAGGTGATGTGCTGGGCATCGACGGCCTGTTTCAGGGTCAGGATGATCCGGTTGCCCTGCACCGTCGCACTTTCCACCTGCCGGGCCTGCGGAGCGTCGGCGTAGTTGAAGAAAAAGTGATCCCGCAGGTCGAGGGTGGTCTGGCTGCCGTCGGGATTGGTCACGACGGTATCCTGTTTCCAGACCAGCGTCTGGCCCTCTTCGAATTCCAGAACGACCTCCTTCTTTTCGGCATTCCGGAAATAGGCTTTCCGCAGGTTGGGCGAGGAAATGTTGCTGACGTCCGCAGACCCGTAGAAATCCCGGGCGATGAGCCGGAACAGCTCCCGGGCGAACTGGAGATGCCCCGTCAGGCCGTAATGAAGCCCCTCGTAACCCGGCAGTCCGACGGTGGCGATGGATTCCGTTTTCGGGAAAATGCGGGCGGCCCGGCGCTGCACCTCCCGCACGAAGCCGGCTCTGGAGGTAGCGTCATTTACCAGGTTGATCTGGGCCACGTAGTATTTATTCAGGTTCGGGAAGTCGGCGAACCAGTTCGAATACATCGTGGTCAGGTCCTGGTCGTACGTCTGGAAAACGCCCCCGCTGGCCTCCGCTTCGCCCTGCCGCCAGACCAGCGCCTTCGCCTGGTTGACCACGCCGGCTTTTTTCGCCATGTACATCAGGCGGCCGTAGACCGTCAGCGGGTCGGCGGGGTTGGCCGGGTTGCGGTGCAGATGGCTCCGGATCATGGTCCCCGAAATGGCCGCGTTGATCACGCAGGTGGGCATATCGTAAGCTTCCAGGATGAGCCGCTGGAGTTCGGTGGCGATGATACCGACCGGCGCTTCAGGCACATTGGAAAGGTGCCAGTTGGTGTCCGGCACCGACATTTCCGGTTTCCCGAAGGATCGAATGAAGGGATTGCGGTACGAATAGCTTTCCATATAGCCGTTCAGATTCGACTGGCCGTTGAAGAGAAAGACATCCC
>NZ_QTJY01000012.1 GCF_003703975.1 Larkinella soli
AGCCAGGATCAAACTCTCCATTGTAAATAAACTATCAAACATTTACTGTTTGGCAGCTTCGAAGTCCTGGTTGTTGTGCTGTTGTGTCAATCGGTCAAAGAACGTGTGTTCCCTCTGGGAACCCGGTGGCCGCGGCACGTTTGCCGTAGCCCTTATTAAAATAGAATACAAAGATAATAGATTTAGTAGACTTTGTCAAGGGCATTCTAAAAATATTTTCTCTTTATTCCCGGCTTTTGTCTGAAGAAGTCCCTTTGGTGACTTACGCGGACCTAAAAGAGAACATCCAAATCGCTGTCCGGAGTTCCCCGCTATTTGAAATTTTCTGGTGTCCTGTCTAAAAAATCAGGCCCCGAATTTACCTAACGAACCGAAGCCGGCCAAGTTTTATTTTTTTCAAAAATATTTTCGATAACCCTGCCGCGCGTCAGTCGTTGATCAGCGCATAAAGGCCCACCGGTGCCTTAGCCCCGTCTTTCCGGGAGGTGGCATCGACCGGCAACGGCCGGAGAGCAGAGGTCCGGTCGATGAACAGGTAAGAGTCGTACCGGAGTCCGAGGACGGTCGGCACGTAATTGCCCCGTTCGGCGGAAGGGTCGTAGACGACTCCGATGGCCCGCTGGCCGCGTTCCCCGGTTTCGGTTTCTTCGGCGCGAAGCCGGTTCAGGAAAACCATCCGGTTTTCCGGGCCGACCCGGTGAAGCAGTTCGTCCCAGCTGCCCGCCTGCGCCTTCGGTACGGGCATCCGCTCGGCGGGAGCGCCCCAGTAGTCGCCGGCGATCACCTCGCCCTGGTAGGTGCCGAAGCCGACGATATGGACGCCCTCGCTTTCGTGGGCCTCCCGGACCAGCTGCCCCAGGTTGACCATCCCGGCCTGCGCCATGTCGGTATGACGGGCATCGCCGACGTGGGTGTTGTGCGCCCAGATGATGGCTTTGGCGTTCGGTCCGTGGAGTTCCATGAGCCGGTCGAGCGTTTCGGCCATGTGCCGATCCCGGATGTTCCAGGATTCGGCGTCGGAGCGCACCATGGCGTAATAATACCGCTCGGCGTTGACGGCCACCAGGGCGTTCTGCTCCCGGTCGAACCGTTCGAAAGCCGTACCGGAACCGGAAGCCCGGAGGGCCACAAGCAATTGCTGAATCGAAGCCTCACAACGGGAGCCGCGGAGCGTTGCAGTGGCGTAGGCCTGCTCGTCGCCCTGGTAGGGGGCCAGGCAGCGGGTGGCTTCCTCCGCCCGGGCGTGTACCTCCCGGCTCAGCTGCGGGTCGGTGCGAAGCCGGTCGAGCGACTCCCATAGACTATAGACGTCCAGCCCGTAAAAGCCGGCTTTGCCGGTCGGGGCGCCGGCACCGGTGCGGTCATTATAGTTGCGCATCCATTCGATCAGGCCGGCAATCTCCTCGTTGGCCCACATCCAGGTCGGCCAGCGGTTGAACGCCTGAAGCACTTCGCGGGGTGGGCCGGGAGCGCCGTGCAGATACCGGTTGACCTCCCAGGCATCGGGCCAGTCGCCCTCGACGGCCACGAAGGTGAAGCCTTTCTCTGCGATCAGCCGTCGGGTAATGGCGGCCCGCCACTGGTAAAAATCAGAGGTCCCGTGGGAAGCCTCACCCAGCAGCACGTAGCGGGCCTCCCCGATCTGCTGCATCAGGGAATCCAGGCTGCGTTCGTCGGTCAGCGGTGCGGAATGCGTGCGCAGACTTTCTACCGCCTTATCTTTTTCTTCCCGGCTTTTCATGGGTTCATTGCGACAGGCGGTGAAGCCGGCCGCCAGCCAGCCCAGCCCGATCCATAGCAGATTATTCATAGTCCCTTTCTCCTCTTCCGTTTCAATAGCCTAAACCGGAGCGGCTTTCGGCCGGGACCAATCCGAACTCAAAAAACAAGCTTACGGCCGGCCCGGACGAGAGTTCGCAAACGGACAGCCGCTGTACGGTTTCGGACAGACGGAATCGCCGAAGAACGCTCCCCGGTTTCATAAAGGCGGTTTTCAATTTACGGCATATTCCTTGAGCGCATTCCGGAAACCTACATTTACGCTTCCTATGCGACCACTGATCTTTACCGTTCTCCTGGCTTTTGTGCTGACGGGGGTTTATGCGCAGAACGGCCAGACCGACGACATGGCCGGTGTCCGGCAGGCCTGTTTCAATTACATCGACACCTTTTATAAAGTGGACACGACGCTGGCCTATCAGAGCATCTCACCCGCCCTGCAGAAACGCGGCTTTGCGTTCGACGAAAAAACCGCCACGTATTCGAAACAGCTGGAAATGCCGTTTCCGGCCCTGATCCGGCTGGCGAAAAACTGGAACCGGGACGGCAAGCGGGCCAACGAACAGTCGCCCCGCGAGGTGACCGTTTTCGAGGTCGCCGACAAAACCGCATCGGCCAAGGTGACGGCGGTCTGGGGCATCGACTACATTCATTTGGTGAAGGAAAACGGCCGCTGGATGATCGTCAACGTATTATGGCAGTCTCCGCCGAAGTCGCTCCGGGCCATGAAATGAGCAGGCGGTCCGACGGTTTTGCAAAAGGGTAGTAAATTGGTCTGGTTCACTGCTTTAGGCAGTAGCGTATTCCGGTAACCCAGACCCTGAACCCTTTCTCATGACCGTCGGACTGTTTATTCCCTGTTACGTCAATCAGTTTTACCCCCAGGCGGCCGTCGCCACGCTGCAGCTGCTGCGGAAAACCGGGGTGGAAGTGGTCTATCCGACCGGGCAGACCTGCTGCGGGCAGCCGATGGCCAACTCCGGCTTCGAGCACCTCACCCAGGAATGCAATGATCTTTTCCTGAAAAATTTTCAGGGCTTCGACTATATCGTGGCTCCCTCGGCCAGCTGCGTTCTCCACGTCAAACAACACCTGCACTCGACCGACGACCCGGCCCGGGCCGACGACCTCCGGTCACGGGTATACGAGCTGGTCGAATTTCTGACCGACGTGCTGGAGGTCGATGACCTGAAGGCCCGGTTTCCGCACCGGGTCGGGATACACCAGAGCTGCCACGGGCTGCGCGGGCTGTATCTGGCCCAGATGAGCGAGCTCCATGCCGCCCCCTTCTCCAAACCGCTCCGGCTGCTGTCGAAGGTCGACGGGCTGGAACTGGTGCCGCTGGACCGGCCGGACGAATGCTGCGGCTTCGGCGGGACGTTCTGCGTGGCCGAAGAGGCCGTTTCGGTCAAAATGGGTAAAGACCGGGTGAACGACCACATCCGCAACGGAGCCGAATACATTACCTCCGTCGACCTCTCCTGCCTCATGCATCTGGAGGGCATCCTGCACCGGAAGAAAAGCGCCGTCAAGGCCATCCATATTTCCGAAATCCTAAACGCAAGCCTGTAATGGGAAATGAAACGAAGGACCATGCCGCCCTGGCCGAAGCCTTTATCCGCGATGAAGAGCGCGTCGACTGGCATGACGGAGCGCTCTGGTGGATCCGGCAGAAGCGGGACATCGCTTCCCGGCAGATTCCGGAATGGGAGGCCCTGCGCGAGGCCGCATCCCGGATCAAAAGCCATGTGCTGTCCAATCTTCATGACTACCTGCTGGAGTTCGAAGCCAACGCGACCCGCAACGGCATCCGGGTCCACTGGGCGGCCGATGCGGCCGAACACAACGCCATCGTGTATTCCATCCTGAAAGAGAAGGGCATCCGGCAGATGGTCAAGAGCAAATCCATGCTCACGGAAGAGTGCCACCTGAACGAATACCTGATCGAACGGGGCGTCGACGTGATCAACTCCGACCTCGGCGAATACATCCAGCAACTGGACAACGAGCCGCCGAGCCACATCGTGCTGCCCTGCATCCACAAACGCAAGGAGGAAATCGGGGAGATTTTTCACGAACATCTCGGCACGGAAAAGGGCGTGTCGGACCCTACCACGCTCACCCGCTTCGCCCGGCGGCACCTGCGCGACGTGTTCATCACGCGCCGGGCGGCTCTGACGGGGGTCAACTTCGCCGTGGCCGAAACCGGGGAATACATCGTCTGCACCAACGAGGGCAATGCCGATATGGGCGCCCACCTGTCGGAGGTGCAGATCGCTTCGATGGGGATCGAGAAGATCGTGCCCAAAAAGGCCCACATGGGAATTTTTTTGCGCCTTCTGGCCCGCAGCGCCACCGGCCAGCCCATCACGATCTATTCCAGCCATTTCAAAAAACCGCGCGAGGGGCAGGAGATGCACCTGATCCTGGTCGATATGGGCCGGAGCCGGCAGCTGGGCCGGCCCGAGTTCCGCGATTCGCTGAAGTGCATCAAGTGCGGGGCCTGCATGAACACCTGCCCGGTCTACCGCAAAAGTGGCGGTCTGAGTTACCATAACACCATCTCCGGGCCGATCGGGGCGATTCTGGCGCCGAACCTGGACATGAAAAAACACGCGGACCTGCCCTTCGCGTCGACGCTCTGCGGTTCCTGCTCGAACGTCTGCCCCGTGAAGATCAATATCCACGACCAGCTGTACCAGTGGCGGCAGGTGATCGTGAAAGAAGGCTACGCGGCCCACACCAAAGTACTGGGCATGAAGGCCATGGCCTGGACCTTCTCGTCTCCCGGCTCCTTCTCCACCCTGGGGAAGGCCGGCCGCTGGGTGCTGAACAACATCCCGGTCGCGGTCAACAACCGGTTCAACCCCTGGTTTCGCCAGCGGGATATGCCGGAAGGGCCGAAAGAGTCGTTCAGCGAGTGGTATGCCCGAAACCACCGCCCGGGCGGGGCGGTTGACCCGGCCCCGAAAGCGAGTTCGGACCTTCAATCCATCCAGCCCGAATGAGCGCCCGGGACAGCATTCTGGCCGCGGTTCTGAGGAACCAGCCGGCCCTCAGCCCCCTCCCCGATCTCAGCCCGTTCCGGGGAGAAGACCGGGACCTGATTGCCCGTTATGCCGAAATTTTTGCCGGCATCGGCGGACAGGTGTTCCGGGTACGGGACCTGACGGAAATCAACGCGCTGGCCCGCAGCCGTTTCGACGCCGACCGGCGGTTCGTCACCACCCTGCCGGAACTGGGCGAACCGTTCGAGACGCTGTCGGCTACGGTCGATCCGCACTCGTTCAACGACGTCGAACTGGCCGTGATCGAGGCCGAGCTGGCGGTGGCGGAGAACGGGGCCGTCTGGCTGCCCGAACACCGTATGGGTCAGCGCATCGTGCCGTACATCTGCCAGCACCTCGGGGTGGTGGTTCGGGCGGAGGTGATCGTTCCGACCCTGCACGAAGCCTACGCCCGCATCGGCGCCGGCCAGTACGGGTTCGGAGCCTTTATCGGCGGACCTTCCAAAACGGCCGACATCGAGCAGGCGCTGGTGCTGGGCGCTCACGGGCCGATCACCATGACGGTATTTATTCTGGAACCGACTACCGTACCAACCGAACCGGCCTGACCCTGTCGGCCCCTTTTCGACCCTGCCATGAAAACGCTTTTTGTGCTTCTGTGCTTTGCCGGGGTTCTGCCGGCCGCCTTCGGGCAGTCGGTGGTTCTGCGGCAGAGCAATCCGGGGCCGCAAAGCCGGTATGCCGCCGAAAAGCTGGCCGAGGCTCTCCAAAAGGGCCGGTATTCTCTGAAAACCGGGTCGGCGGAGTATGAAATCAGACTGGAAGTAAAAGCCGGAAAACCGGGGCCGGAAGGCTATGCCATCGACCGGCGGGGCAAGAAAATCACCATTACCGGCGGAGACGGGCGGGGGCTGATCTACGGCAGCCTTTCCCTGGCCGAGGACCTGAAAAACAGCCTTCCCCTGGCGCAGATAACGGCCCGGACCGAACAGCCGCATCTGGCGCTGCGGGCCATCAAATTCGACCTGCCCTGGGACACCTACCGGCACAGCGAGGCTCTGGACCTGCATTACGAAACCTGCCGGGATACGCTGTACTGGAAAGCCTTTCTGGACATGATGGCGGAAAACCGGTTCAATGCGCTGAGCCTCTGG
The DNA here is from genome assembly GCF_003703975.1 of Larkinella soli. Classification (GTDB taxonomy): domain Bacteria; phylum Bacteroidota; class Bacteroidia; order Cytophagales; family Spirosomataceae; genus Larkinella; species Larkinella soli. Next base: position 5,942 of record NZ_QTJY01000012.1, read on the forward strand.
AACCTGCACCCGTATCCGTTCATGATCCGGCCGACGCACTTCCCGGCCGCCACGCCCTTCGACGACCGGCAGCTGAAGGAGTGGCAGGCGCTGTTCCGGGCCATTTTCCAGATGGCCAAAGAGCGGGCCATCGACACCTACCTGGTACCGTTCAATATCTTCACCAGCCCCGAATTTTCGAAAGCCTACCATTTCGACCCGAAGCTGAACAACCCGGAACACCACCATTTCACCGACGGCGACACGGCCGAAATCGTTCGCCGGTATACGCGGCAGTGCGTCACGCAGGTATTGCAGGAATATCCGGAGTTGACCGGTTTCGGGCTGACGCTGGGCGAGGCCATGGGCGGCATGACGCCCCGACAGCGCGAAGACTGGATGAAGGCCACCATCCTCGAAGGCATGCGGCTGGCCGGGCGTAAAACCAAACTCATCCACCGGATTCCGTTCTCCAGCACCACCGGCTCGCTGGGCGTCACCAGTATCGAGACGGAAAAGCTGACGCGGCAATCTATCGAGAGCGAGGGCGCGCTGCCGTTCATCGAGGGGCCGGTCTGGGCCGACCTGAAATACAACTGGTCGCACGGACACTCGACGCCCCGGCTGGTGAAGGTCCACGGCGGCAAACTCTACGACACCTATTTCAACCCGCTGCCGACGAGTTATAAAGTGACCTGGACGGTTCGCAACGAAGATTTCTTCTGCCTGCGCTGGGGGGTTCCGGGTTTCGTCCGGGCACACCTGGCCGCCAACCGCCAGCCCTATGTCGGCGGTTATTTTCTGGGGTCGGAGACCTACATCCCGGCGAAGGACTATTTTACGGCGACCGGCGGCCCGGTCGGCACCGGCGGCCCGGTCGATACCGGCGGCCCGGTCGACTGGAAATATGCCTTCGAGCGGCAGTGGCTGTTCTACAAACTCTGGGGCCGCCTGCTCTATAATCCGGCAACGCCCGATGCGGTCTTCCGGGCGGAGTTCGTCCGGCGCTACGGCCCCCCGGCGGCATCCCTGCTGGAGGCTTATTCGCTTGCATCCTCGACCCCCCTGCGGCTGGCGTCCGCCTTCGATTTCACCTGGGATTTTTCGCTCTACAGTGAGGGCATGATGGGATTCGACGCGGCCAAAAACGTCTCCTATATTTCGGTCGAACAGCTCCTTACGCAGCCTCCGCTGGACCCGGATTACGTCTCGGTTCCGGATTACGTCCGGGCTACGGCGGCCGGCGGGCAGTTCGGGCCGGAGAAGGTGACGCCCCCGGTTCTGGCGGCCCTGCTGGAAACCGACTGCCGGAAAGCCCTGGAACTGGTCCGGCCCATCGACCCGGCCGGTAACCGGTCGCTGCTCTACGAGGTCGCCGACGTAAAGGTCTGGGCGCACCTGGGCCTGCATCTGGCCGAAAAACTGCGGGCGGCCGTTGCCCTGCAAACCTACCGCACGACCGGGCAGGAGGACAGGCACCAGGAGGCCGTCCGACACCTGAAAGCCGCCCTCGCTCACTGGGATGAGGTGGTGTCCGTTACGCGGCCGCTCTACAACGACATGCCCCTCGTCCACCTCACCGAACAGAAAGGCCGCAGCTGGGAGGAAAACAACCGGCTCCGGTTCCACTGGGAAAAGCTCCGGCCGCTGGTGGCGAAAGATGCGGCCCGGGTGGAAGCCGAGCGCTTTCCCCGCGAAAAAAAGGCCGAAAACTGAACATCTGCACGGGAAAATTCAATTTTCCAAAAAAATAATTAAAAACGGCTAAGTGTTTTTCCGGCCCCGAACCGTCTCTGTTGAAAGAAGCTCAACAGTGAACCGAAGGCTTTCTTTCTCCTAACCCAAATGGAACAACTCCAGCCGTTAAGAGTCTCTCACAAGATCGTAAATCCAGACTTTTGGATGGAAGAGGACGCTGCCCGCAATGCCATGGATCGGTTGCGTCTGGACACTGAATTGTTGATTCGGCGGACGTTCGAGCAGGACCCGGACGCCGGCATTGCCGTCCTTTTCCGGCAGTATTACGCCGTCCTGTGCAGCCACGCGGTCCGGTACGTATCCTCCAAAGCGGTTGCGGAGGACATCGTGTCGGATATCTTCTATGAGTTTCACAGCGAGCTTCGGTATCAGACGGTTACGACCTCCTACCGCGCCTACCTGTTCACGGCGGTCCGGCACCGCGCCTTCGACTACGTGCGGGCGGAGATGCGGCAGAGCACCTCCCTCGACCACGCGGAACTGGTGCCGGCCCACATCACCCAGAACCCCGATTCGATCACGCAGTATGAAGAACTGTATCACGATGTGGAAAACGCCATCAACGCCATGCCGCTGAAACGGCGCCAGATCTATATCATGCACCGGTTCGAGGGGAAGAAGGGCCAGGAGATCGCCGATGAACTGCACCTGTCGCTGCGAACCATCGAAGCCCACCTGTACCAGGCCGTCCACCAGATCCGCGACACGCTGAAAGGCAAGTGGCTGCTGATCTTCTGGCTCGCGAGCCCCTACTGCGCCCGGCTTTTTTTCGGCAACTGACTCCATGTTAATCCGGCCCCAAACCGCCAAGAGCTTATCCAGGACCAACCCATGAAAACACAGGTATCGAAAGAATCACTTTTCAATTACTTCGGAGGACGGGCCACCGCCCTTCAGAAACAGCTGATTGACGAGTGGGCCAAAGAGGAGGAGAACCGGGAGTTCTTTTTCGAATGCCTGGCCGTGTGGGAGACGCAGAACCTTCAGTTCAGCGCCGACGCCGGGGACGCCCTCCACCGGCACCGGGAACGGATGACGCAACAGCCCCTCCAGGCGGAGGAAGAACCGGCCGCCGGGCCGGAAACCCGGTCGCTGCGGTCGGGCTGGTTCCGGCTGCGCTGGCTGGTGGCGGCCACGGTCGGGCTGGCGCTGACCTTCGGGGCGCTCCGTTACCGGAGCAACCTGCTTTTCATTACCTACCGGACCGCCTTCGGCGAAACCCGGATGCTGACGCTGGCCGACGGCAGCCGGGTGACGCTCAACGCCAACTCCACGCTGCAGGTGCCCCGCTTCGGTTTCGGACAAAAAAACCGGCAGGTGATTCTGGCGGGCGAGGCCGACTTTTCGATCCGACACCTGCCCGATCACCGGAACTTTACGGTGCGGACCCATAAGAATTTCGAGGTGGTCGTGCTGGGGACCGAATTCATGGTGAACACCCGCGAGCGGAGCAAGAAAGTGGTGCTGAACAAGGGCAAAGTAAAGCTGCTGTATCAGGAAGGGGCCGTCAGCCGCCAGCTGACGATGAAACCCGGCAACCTGGTCACCTTCGATCAGAAGGGGCGCGTGAATTTGAAACAGACGCCGAACCCGCAGGTATTTACGTCGTGGAAAGACCACCGGTTCGTGTTCGAGGAAACCACCCTGGGCGAACTCGGCAGCCTGTTTACGGAAAACTACGGTCTCCGGCTCCAGTTTGCCGACCGGGGGCTGATGCAGTGGACCGTATCGGGTGCCTTTACGGCCAACAGCGCCGAAGAACTCATCGAAATCCTGGCCAGTGCCTCGAACCTGACCTACCGGCGCCAGGGCGACACCATCGTCATCGACCGACCGCATTGACTATATAAACCCTGAACCTTATGGAAAAATCAGTACGCATCCTGCTCCTGATCGGAGTAGTGCTGGGAGGACTACACCCTGGCTTTTCCCAGACCCTGGCCCGCGCCCAGCAGGCTCATGCCAGGGAGTTGACCTCCAGAGCGCCCGCGAAACGATTGAAAGACGTCCTGAAAAAACTTCAGGAGCATTACGCCACGGACATCCTGTTTTTTGACCGGAACGTGGAGGGCCTGACCGTCGCGGCCGACGCCGTCAACCTGAACGCCGGAATCGAGGACAACCTCAGCTCCATCCTGAAGCCGCTCGGTCTGCGTTACCGGAAGGTAAAGAACGGCGGTTACGTGATCATGGGCCGGGAGACGTCCGGCCGGCTCGAACCCGCCATGCCCCGCCTGCCGGGTACGGCCCTGAGCGAACCCGAAAAGTCGGCCTCGGCGCACCCGGGTTTCCAGCCGGAACCGACCCCGCCCGCCGAACCCGCGGCCGACAAGGCCCATGCCGCCGACCTTACGGTGCAGGGCAAGGTGTCGGATGAAAAGGGCGAAGGGCTGCCCGGCGTCAGCATCGTCCTGAAAGGCACCCAGAAGGGAACCACCACCGACGCCGACGGCCGTTACCGCATCGAGGTGCCGAACGCGGCTTCTACGCTGATTTTCAGCTTTGTCGGCTATATTTCGCAGGAGGTGGTGGTCGGCAGCCGCAACAGCCTCAACATCACCCTGCTGACGGACAACAAAACCCTGAACGAAGTGGTCGTGATCGGCTACGGAACGATCGAAAAAAAGGACCTGACCGGCTCGGTGGCGTCCCTCGGCAGCAAATCCATCCAGGAACTGGCCGTGCCCCGGGTCGATCAGGCGCTGATGGGAAAGATCGCCGGGGTGCAGGTGAAGCCCGTATCGGGTGAACCCGGAGCCGCCCCGCAGATCCGCATCCGGGGCATCGGGAGCATCTCGGCCGGCGGCAGCCCGCTGTATGTGGTCGACGGCTTCCCGATATCGAGCATCCAGGCCCTGAACCCCAACGACGTCGAAACCATCGATGTGCTGAAAGATGCCTCCGCCACCGCCATCTACGGATCGCGCGGGTCGAACGGGGTCGTCATCATCAACACGAAACGGGGCCGGGCGGGGCGGGCGGCCCTCAACTTCAACTACCAGTTCGGCTTTCAGAAAATTGCCAAAATGCCGAAACTCCAGTCGGGCCAGGAAGAAGCGCAGCACTACTTCGACGGGGTGAAAAACCGCAACCTCGACGAAGGCAATGACGTTTCGGGCAACCCGGTGGGCTGGAAATCGCCGGTGCCGCAGACCATCGTCGACGTCCTTTCCGGGAAAATCACGACCAACGAGGACCCGCTGGACGCCATTCTCCGCACCGCCCCGCAGCAGCAGTACCAGCTGAGTGCGGCCGGCGGCAGCGAGAACGTCCGCTACGCCGTCAGCGGGGAATACCTCAACCAGGACGGCATCATCCTGAACACGAACTTCCGGCGGTATTCGGTGCGGGCCAACATCGACGCCAGACTGGCACCCCGGCTGACGCTGAAGGTCAATTTCAACCCGTCCTATACCGACAAGACCAACGTGGGCGGGGCGGGCGCCGAGGACGTCGCCACCTACTCCGACATCACGAACAACCCGCTGTACAACGCCCTCGTCATTCCGACCTACCAGTCACTTCTCAACCCCGACGGCACGTATTACCCCTTCGGCAACGGGCTGGATGCCGTCGTGACGAGCAAAAACCCGCTGGCGCTGGCCCGGGAGGTGAAGGGCCGACAGAAAGGGATCGGTTTTCTGGGCAATACGTTCATCGAGTACAGCATCCTCGACAACCTGAAGGTGAACGTCATGCTCGGCATCAACCTGTCGAGCATCAAGGGCAGCTATTTCAAACCCCAGATGGCGGCTTTCCTGAACGAGCTGGCCTCCGGCACCGACAATGCCTCCCAGCGGCTCAACTGGATCACGGAAACCACCCTCAACTATACCAAAAGCGTCGGCAGGCACAACTTCACGGGCCTGCTGGGCTACACGACCCAGCGCGAGACGTTCGAGTCGAACACGATGACCAGCAACCGGTATCCCAACAACCTCGTGCCGACGCTGAGCGCCGTGAGCGGGCTGCTGACCGGCGGCTCGTCCAACGTGGCCGAGTGGTCGCTGCTGTCGTACCTGGGCCGGATCAACTACAACTTCAACAGCAAATACTACGTGACGGCCTCGGTCCGGACGGACGGCTCCTCGCGCTTCGGTTCGGAGAACAAATACGGCGTGTTCCCTTCCTTTGCGCTGGCCTGGCGGGTATCGGACGAGGCCTTCATGAAGGAATTCCGTTTCGTGAACGAGTTCAAACTCCGCTCGAGCTACGGCAAAACCGGGAACAACAACATCGGGAACTACGACCACCTCGCCACGATCAACTACGAGAAATACGTGCTGGGCAATACCGGTCTCGGCGGCTACTCGCCCGGACGGCTCGCCAACCCCAACCTGACCTGGGAAACCCAGCAGCAGATCAATTTCGGGATGGACCTGAGCTTTCTCAACAACCGCGTGGCCCTGACGCTGGACCACTTCCGGTCGCGGAACACGGACCTGCTGCTGAACGTGAACATCCCCGACATCACCGGCTTCAACACCGCGCTCCAGAACATCGGAGAGGTGAAAAATACGGGCTGGGAGGTGTCGCTGAACACCGTCAACACGCAGGGCGCCGTGAAGTGGCAGACCAGCCTCAACTTCTCAACCTATAAAAACCGCGTCACGAAGCTCGGCCCCTCCGGTGACCCCATCATTTCGGGCGGCAACATCACCATGATCGGCCAGCCCGTCGGGATGTTCTTCGGCTGGCTGACCGACGGCATCTTCATGACGAAGGGAGACCTCGACAAAGGTCCGCTCTGGAACCCCGGCGGCCGCGACCAGTCGCGGGTGGGCGACGTGCGGTTCGTCGACGTCAGCGGCCCCAACGGCCGGCCCGACGGGGTCATCAACAGCTTCGACAAAACCATCATGGGTTCGCCCTACCCGGATTTCTATTACGGCATGACCAACCAGCTCTCCTATAAGAGCCTGAGTCTGAGCGTCAGCCTTCAGGGTGTGCAGGGCAACAGCGTGCTGGCCCTCTCGCGGGAGCAGCTGGCCAACAACCGGGCCCGCTTCCGGCAGTATGCCTTCATGAATAATTACTGGAAATCGGAGCAGGAACCCGGCAACGGCTACTCGGTCCGGCCCAACGACGTACCGACCGGCAACTTTCGGGGCACCTACAGCCAGCGCTGGCTCGACGACGGCTCCTACCTCCGGATCAACAACATCGTGCTGGGCTACGCGCTGCCCGACTTCCTGGCCCGCAAGCTGACGCTCAGCGCAGTGCGGTTCTCGGTCACGGCCAACAACCCGTTCCTGTTCACGAAGTTTATCGGCTTCAACCCCGACGTCAGCCGCACCGACAACCCGCTTACCCCGGGCAACGAACGGTATGACTACCCGACCGCCAAAAGCATTCTGTTCGGCATCAACATTGGCTTTTAACCTACACAATCCGATGAAAAAGACAGTCTCCATTGCTACGCTGGTCATGCTGCTGCTGACCTCCTGCCGAAAGGATTTCATCGAAATATTACCCGTCGATACGGTCACGGTCGACCTGCTCTATAAAACCGACAAGGATTATCAGGACGCCGTCATCGGGATTTACGGCATCTTTCAGGACCAGTACCAGAACATGTATTACTTCGGCGACATCCGGGGAGACGACTCGTGGGACGAGCTGGTCAAGGGAACGCCGGGGGCCGTCGACAACTTCACGCTGTCCAACGACGACGGGCTGCTGATCAGCACCTGGCGGAATTACTACAAGGCCATCACCCGGGCCAACACCCTGCTCGAACGGATCGAAACCGCCGATGCCGCCCAGGTGACGAACAAGGCCCGGCACATCGGCGAAGCAAAGTTTCTGCGGGCCCTGGCCTATTTCGATCTGGTCCGGATCTTCGGCGACGTGCCGCTGGTGACCCGGTCGCTCACCATCGAGGAATCCTACAAGACGCCCCGCGAAAAAGTGGATAAAATCTACGACGAGCTGATTATCAAAGACCTGATGGATGCGGAAGCCAACCTTCCGGCGAGTTACACCGGCCCCGGTGTCGGGCGGGCCACCAAAGGGGCGGCCAAAGCCCTGCTCGGGAAGGTTTATCTGACCCGGAAGGATTTTGTGAAGGCGGAGGCCAAACTTCTGGAAGTGACCACGATGGGCTACGCCCTGCTGCCCGGCTTCGCCGACCTCTGGGACTACGGCAAAAACGAACACCACAGCGAATATATCTTCGACATCGAATACGAGCAGGGGCTGGGCGGGGAAGGCAGCGTGTTCACGAACCGCTTCACGCCCAAGGTTACGTCCATGATCGCCTTCTACGGCATCGCCGGCTCGGTCGACGACCAGAACACCCCGCACCAGGTGCTGTTCGACCTCTTCGAGCCGAAAGACAAACGACGGGAAATCACGGCCACCCGGGGCTATTACGACGGCACGGGCAAGTTCATTCCGATCCTGATCTCCTCCAACAATATGTCGGCCTACACCCGCAAATACATCATGCGGATCCCGACCGCCAACGACAGCCCGGCCAACTGGAAGGTGATCCGGTATGCCGACGTGCTGCTGATGGTGGCCGAAGCACTCAACGAGAACGGTAAATCGGCGGCCGCGCTGCCTTATCTGAATCAGATCCGGACGCGGGCGGGCGTAGACCCTTATCCGGCGATGAATCAGGCCGAGCTGCGTGCCAAAATCGCCCTCGAACGCCGGATGGAACTGGCCTTCGAAGGCCACCGCTGGTTCGACCTCGTCCGGACCGGTCAGGCCTACACGGTCATGCAGAAATACGGCATGAAGCCACACATGACGGTGTTCCCGGTGCCGCTGGCGCAGGTGCAGCTGATCAACGACCGCTCGATCTTCCCGCAGAACCCGGGGTATGACTGAGCTGCCGGATTGCCGGGCCACCGGACCATGAGAGTACAGCAGTTTTCCTGAAAACCAAGACCTTTTGCCTTAATCCGATTGCCTTATGAAGACGACAAAAACTGTTTTTGCGCTGCTGATGGGCGGCCTGTTCCTCCTCTCCACGACGGCCTGGGTGGCTACCACAAAGGTCGCCCCGGGCCTGACCGCTCCCCGGCCCGCGCCGAAGCTCCAGAAGTATCTGTACGTGGTGACGCCCGGCGTCCGGAACTACCTCGGCTACGGTGGTCACGGCATTCAGGTTTTCGATATCAACAACAACCACAAGTGGGTCAAATTCATCAAAACCGGCGGCCTCAACAAGAAAGGCAAACCGTCGAACGTAAAGGGTGTGGACGTCAGCCTGGCGACCAACTGCATCTATATCAGCACCCTGGAAGCCCTCCAGTGCATCGACCTCGTGACGGAAAAACTGCTCTGGGAGCGGGAATACGAAGGGGGCGTCGACCGCATCTCGATCTCGCCCGACGGCCGGCTGATCTACATGCCCTCGCTTGAAAAGGAATTCTGGACGGTGGTGGATGCCAAAACCGGTGACGTCGTCAAGAAGATCGTGACTAATTCCGGCTCGCACAATACCATCTACGGCCCCGACGGCAATTTCGTCTATCTGGCCGGCCTCAAATCCACGATGCTCAACGTGGCCGACACCAAAACCCACACGGTGACGAAGCAGGTGGGGCCGTTCAGCGCCGACATCCGCCCGTTCACGATCAACGGATCGCAGACGCTGGTGTACGTCAACGTCAATGGGCTGCTCGGCTTCGAGATCGGCGACCTCGTGACCGGCAAATTCCTGCACCGGGTGGTGGTGGAGGGCTTCAACATCGGGGAGGTCAAACGCCACAGCTGCCCCAGCCACGGCATCGCCCTGACGCCCGACGAGAAGGAAATCTGGCTGTGCGACGGCGCCAACCACCGCCTGCACGTGTTCGACAATACCGTCATGCCGCCCGTCCAGAAAACCACCATCCAGACCCGCGACATGCCCGGCTGGATCACCTTCAGCGTCGACGGTAAATACGCCTATCCTTCCACCGGCGACATCATCGACGCAAAAACCCGGAAAATCGTCACGACGCTGGAAGACCAGAACTACAACAGCGTGCAGAGCGAGAAGATGGTCGAAATTCACTTCGTGGACGGCAAACCCGTCGCGGCCGGTGACCAGTTCGGCATCGGACAGATGAAGCAGCTCGCCCGCAACTAAGCTTCCCCTATATCCCATCCTCCAATCGTCGGGCGTCCCGGTTTTCGGCCGGGACGCCCGGGTAAGGGAACGCTATGACCAAACGATTCGCATCCGCCCTCCTGCTTCCGGTCGTGCTGATACTGACAACCCTCCCGTCGTCGGCCCAGTCGGAAGCCAACCCCGCTGACCGCAGCCCGGCTGATCGTTGGTATGCCGGTCGGGAATGGCTGAACGGCTTGACGGCGCGGCCCGCCGACGTCGTCAACAGCGAGGAATTTGCGCGGCAGTACCGCAGCAGCAAAGCCGCCTGGGACAAGGCGTTCGAATTTCTGAAGAACACCGATTTCAGCCGGCTGCGAGCCGGGAAATACCCCATCGACGACGAGAACGTCTACGCCCTGATCACCGAAGGGCCGGCCCGGGAAATCGCCCCCGACAAGTGGGAAGCGCACCTGAATTACAACGACATCCATTACGTGATCAGGGGTAAGGAAAAGATCGGTATATTACCCGTCGAACAGGTGAAGTCACAGGTGGCCGTTGCCTACAGCCCGGAGAAGGACATCGCCTTCTACCGGTCCGACACGGGCCGGTTCCACCTGGCCGAACCCGGCCTGTTTTACGTCATCACGACCAAAGAAGCGCACAACCCCGGCAACCGGGTGGAGGGCGTCGAGGGGGTCAAGAAAGTAGTGGTCAAAGTCCGAAACGCGCCCTGAGGGAAGCCGTTCGTCGCCGTCCGGATGCCCTGATACCTGAACCTTATTTTTCCCTTTCCGGCCCTATGCAACTGGTCTTTCTGGATACGAAAACCATCGGTAACATTCCCAACCTCCGTCTGCCTGAAAAATTCGGCCGGGTCACCTACTACGAAACCACCACCCCGGAACAGGTCCGGGAACGCATCCGGGACGCCGACATCGTCATCACCAACAAGGTGGTGCTCGACCGCGACACCATCGCCCAGGCGCCGAAGCTGAAACTGATCTGCATTGCCGCCACCGGCACCAACAACGTCGACCGGCAGGCCGCCGAAGCACGCGGCATCCCGGTCCGCAACGCCGTCGATTATTCGACCGCCAGCGTCGCCCAGGGTACCTTCGCCCTCCTGTTCCAGCTCATGATCGACATTCCGTATTTCGACCGGTATGTGAAGGACGGCAGCTATTCGCGCAGCGACATCTTCACCCATTTCGGACGCGGTTTCATCGAACTGGCCGGCAAGCGGTTCGGCATCGTCGGGATGGGGAACATCGGGCGGCAGGTGGCCGGCATCGCGGAAGCCTTCGGGGCCGAGGTGGTTTATTACTCGACTTCCGGCCGCAACACCGATCAGCCCTACCGCCGGCTCGAACTCGAAGAATTTCTAAGCACCTGCGATGTGGTTTCCATCCATGCACCCCTGAACGAGAAAACCGCCGGGCTCATCGATTACGGACGGCTGACCCGCATGAAGCCCTCGGCCTATCTGCTCAACGTCGGGCGGGGCGGCATCGTGGTCGAAGCCGATCTGGCCCGGGCGCTGGACGAAGGCCGGATCACGGGGGCCGGCATCGACGTGTTCGAGCACGAACCCATCCGTCCCGACCACCCGCTGCTGCATCTGAAGCACCCCGGGCGGCTGGTGCTGACCCCCCACGTCACCTGGGCCAGCATCGAATCCCGCACCCGGCTCATGGAAAAGGTCGGCCGGAACATCGAAGATTTTTTGAACGAACCCGGAGCCGCCGGGGGGCGGCCGCAAACCGAAAGTCACGCTCAACCGAAATAACAACCCTATGAAAATCAGGGCCGCCGTATTACACCAGATGGGTCTCGAACGCCCGTATACCGACAGCAAACCGCTCACCGTCGGGGAGCTGGAACTCGAACCGCCCCGCGCCGGGGAGGTGCTCGTGAAAATCCGGGCCGCCGGCCTGTGCCACTCCGACCTCTCGGTCATCGACGGCAACCGCCCCCGGCAGATGCCGATGGTGCTGGGCCACGAAGCCGCCGGCGAGGTGGTGGAGCTGGGGCCGAACGTACACGATCTGGCCGTCGGCGACCACGTGGTGTTCTCCTTCGTGCCGATCTGCGGCCACTGCATGCCCTGCATGACCGGCCGCCCGGCCCTTTGCGAAAACGGAGTGGCCGCCAACAACCGGGGCGAACTGCTCGGGGGCGGCTTCCGGCTGAAGGACCGGGACGGACGGCCCGTCCACCACCACATGGGCGTCTCGGGCTTCGCCGAATACACGGTCGTCTCCCGCAAATCCATCGTCCGGATCGACCCCGCGCTGCCCTTCGACATTGCGGCCCTGTTCGGCTGCGCCGTCATGACGGGCGTCGGGGCGGTGATCAATACCGCGCGGCTCTCGCTGGGCCAGACCGTATTGATCACCGGCATGGGCGGCATCGGCTTCGCGGCCCTGCTCGGGGCCCTGGCCGGGGGCGCGGGCAGGATCATCGTCGCCGACGTTAACCCGTCGAAACTGGAAAAGGCCCTCGAACTGGGCGCGCATGCCGTCGTGAACCCGTCGGACGAGAATGCCGTGGAGCAGGTGAAGGACCTCACCAACGGGGGAGTCGACATCGGCTTCGAATTTGCCGGGGTGGTTCCGGCCCTGGAATTCACCTACAACGCCACCGGACGGGGCGGCAAGACCGTCACGGCCGGGCTGCCCCACCCCAGCAAGTTCATGCAGCTGGCCCCGGTGCGGCTGGTGGCCGAGGAACGGACGCTCCAGGGCTCCTATATCGGCAGCTGCATTCCGGCCCGCGACATCCCGGCCTACATCGGCCTCTATCAGGCCGGCCGCCTGCCGGTGGACCGGCTGATGACCCACCGGATTCAACTCGACGACATCAACGAAGGCTTCGAACGACTGGCCAAAGGCGAGGCCATCCGCCAGATCATTACCTTCTGATTATGAACACCATCCCCGCTTCCGAAGAACTACTCGGCGCCGGCCCGCTGCTTCGCACCCGCGCCTACCTGAACGGCACCTGGACGGACGCGGCCGACGGGGCCGCCTTCGACGTCTTCAACCCGGCCACGGGCGAGGTCGTCGCCACGGTGGCCGATCTGGGTCGCGACGACGTGCGCCGGGCCATCGGGGCCGCCCACGACGCCTGGCCCGCCTTCCGCGACTGCACGGCGAAAGACCGGGCGAGCCTGCTCAAACGATGGAACGCCCTGATTCTGGAACATAAGGAAGAACTGGCCCGGATCATGACGCTGGAATGCGGCAAGGTGCTGACCGAAAGCCGGGGGGAAGTCGACTACGGAGCCGCCTTCATCGAGTGGTTTGCCGAGGAGGCCCGGCGCACCTACGGCGACGTGATTCCGGCCAACACGAAGGATAAGCGCATCGTGGTGATCCGGCAGTCGATCGGGGTAGTGGCAACGATCACGCCCTGGAATTTTCCGCTGGCGATGATCACCCGGAAGGTCGGACCGGCGCTGGCCGCGGGCAGCCCGGTGCTGATCAAACCGCCCACCGAAACCCCGCTGACGGCCCTGGCGGTGGCGTATCTGGCCGAGCAGGCCGGTTTTCCGCCGGGTGTGGTCAACGTGATCACCACCTCCCGGAACGCCGAAGTCGGGCTGGAACTCTGCGAAAACCCGCTCGTCCGGAAGCTGTCGTTCACCGGCTCGACGGCCACCGGCAAGCTGCTCATGCGGCAGTGCGCGTCCAACCTGAAAAAAATATCGCTCGAACTGGGCGGCAACGCGCCCTTTATCGTCTTCGAGGATGCTGATGTGGATGCGGCCGTGAAGGGCGCGATGGCGTCGAAGTTCCGCAACAGCGGCCAGACCTGCGTCTGCGTGAACCGGCTGTACGTCCACGACCGGGTCTACGACGAATTTATCGACAAGTTCTCGAAAGCCGTCTCGGCCCTGCGGGTCGGAAACGGGCTGGACGAGGGCACCCAGGTGGGGCCGCTGATCAGCGAGAAGGGACTAGCCAAGGTCAAACGCCACCTGGACGACGCCCTGGCAAAAGGGGCGAAGGTGCTGGTCGGCGGGCAGGCGCTGGAGGGGCTGTACTTCCGGCCGACGGTGCTGACGGACGCCACCGCCGACATGCTCATCGCGCAGGACGAGGTGTTCGGGCCGGTGGCTCCGGTGTTCCGGTTTCGGGACGAGCGGGAGGTGATCGAACTGGCGAACGCGACGCCCTACGGGCTGGCCTCCTACTTCTACAGCCGCGACATCGCCCGCTGCTGGCGGGTGGCCGAGGCCCTCGACTACGGCATGGTCGGCATCAACGACGGCATGATCTCGACGGAAGTGGCGCCCTTCGGCGGCATCAAGGAGTCGGGCATCGGGCGCGAAGGCTCCAAATACGGCATCGATTATTTTACCGAACTCAAATACCTCTGCTTCGGCGGAATCAGCTGACGAACCTCTAAACCCCACGGCCATGATCGAACCCGTTTCCAGAACCGGCCGGGCCGCCCGGATACCGCCGGCGTCCCTGCTCCGGCAGTTGTTACAGATACCGGTCATCGTGGCCGCCCTGGGCTATTTCGTCGATATTTACGATCTGCTGCTGTTCAGCATCGTGCGGGTGCAGAGCCTGCGCGACCTGGGCGTGCCGGAGGCCGACATGCTGCCGACGGGCATCTACCTGATCAACACCCAGATGGCCGGACTGCTCATCGGCGGCATCCTCTGGGGGGTCCTGGGCGACAAGCGGGGGCGGCTTTCGGTGCTGTTCGGCTCCATCCTGATCTATTCGCTCGCCAACATCGCCAACGGCTTCGTCACCTCGGTCGATCAGTATGCGGTGCTGCGGCTGATCGCGGGCATCGGGCTGGCGGGCGAACTGGGGGCGGGCATCACGCTGGTGGCCGAGGTGCTGCCGAAGGAAATCCGGGGTTACGGCACCTCGCTGGTGGCTTCGGTAGGACTGCTGGGGGCAGTCCTGGCCTATTTCATCGCCGAGGAGTTCGCCTGGCGCAACGCCTACTTCATCGGGGGCGGGCTGGGGCTGTTCCTGCTCATCCTGCGCGTCAGCGTGTACGAATCCGGCATTTTTACCAGACTCAAGGAGAAACCGGTTTCGCGGGGCAACTTCTTCCGGCTGTTCGCGTCCCGGAGCCAGTTTCTGAAGTACCTGCGCTGCATCCTGATCGGCCTGCCGGTCTGGTTCGTGGCCGGCATCCTGATGACGTTCTCGCCGGAATTCGGGCAGGCCCTGGAACTCGACGGGCCGGTGGTGGCCGGAAAAGCCGTCATGTGGGAATACATCGGGCTGGCCGTCGGCGACCTGTCGAGCGGCCTCATCAGCCAGTACCTGAACAGCCGGAAAAAGGTGCTGGCGCTGTTCCTGCTGCTGACGGCCGCCTGCGTCGTGGTGTACCTGTACATCCCGCTGCACACCACGACGGCCTTCTACGCCCTCTGCGTGGCCCTCGGCTTTTCGGTGGGGTACTGGGCGCTGTTCGTGACCATCGCGGCCGAGCAGTTCGGGACCAACCTGCGGGCGACGGTCGCCACCACCGTCCCGAATTTCGTGCGGGGCAGCATCAACCTCATGACGCCCCTGTTTCTGCTGTTCCGGGCGCAGTTCGGGATTCTGAACGGGGCCGCCCTGCTCGGGCTGCTGACGCTGGCCATCGCCTTTCTGGGCCTCTGGAAGATGGAGGAGACCTTCGGAAAAGACCTTAACTTTCTGGAAGAGTAAGCAGGCCCCGCTCCCGGCTTTCGTATACAAACCGACCTGTCGGTATCCGAAAGCAAGCCCTGTGACCCTTAGTAACATGCTCTGACATGAACTGGAAACAACAAATCGATCCGCTGGGGAACCTCGCCCTGTCCGCGCTGGTGGCTTTCCTGCCCATCGCCTTCATCTTCTGGGCGCTGATCATCCGTAAAATGAAAGGCTACCTGGCCAGCCTGCTGACGATTCTCCTGGCGATGGTGCTGGCGGTGGCGGTTTACGGCATGCCCATCCCGCTGGTTCTCTCCTCCACCCTGCACGGAGCGCTGTACGGCCTGTTCCCGATCTGCTGGATCATTCTGGGGGCGGTATTTCTGTACAACATCACGGTCGCCGGCGGCCAGTTCGAAATCATCAAGCACTTCATGGCCTCCATCACGCCCGACCGGCGGCTCCAGGCCATCATCATCGCCTTTTCGTTCGGGGCTTTTCTGGAAGGCTCGGCCGGGATGGGCGCCCCCGTCGCCATCACGGCCGCCATGCTGGTGGGGCTGGGTTTCAACCCGCTCTATGCGGCCGCGGTCTGCCTGATCGCCAACACGGCCCCGGTGGCCTTCGGCTCGGTCGGGATTCCGATCATCATTGCCTCCCACGTCTCGGACCTGCCCGAAATGGCGATTTCGCAGATGATCGGGCGGACGCTGCCCCTGCTGTCCATCGTGGTGCCGTTCTACCTCGTCACGATTATGGCGGGCGTCCGGCGCTCCCTCGACGTCATGCCCGCCATCCTGGTGGCCGGAATCACGTTCGCCGTCTTCCAGTTTCTGACGGCCAACTACCTCGGCCCCATGCTCCCCGACGTCATCGCGGGGCTGGCGTCCCTGGCGGCCATGATGATCCTGTTACGATACTGGAAACCCAAATCAGTCTGGCGGTTTAAGGAAGAACCTCCCCAGACGACGGAGGTCGGGGCGGTGTATACGCCGGGACAGATTCTGCGGGCGTGGTCGCCTTTTCTGATCATGACGCTGATGATCGTGGCCTGGGGGCTCCAGCCGGTCAAGGACGCCCTGAACTCGGTCGGCACGACCAAATTCATGATTCCGGGGCTGGCCAACGCCATCCTGAAGGCCGACGGCAGCCCGCTGCTCATCAAACCCTTCGATTTCAACTACCTGTCCAACTCCGGTCTGGCGGTGATGCTGGCCGCGCTGATTTCGATCCCGCTCATGGGGATGCGGTTCCGCGACGGCTGGCGGACGTTTCTCGACACCCTGTACCAGCTTCGCTTTCCGGCCCTGACCATCGCGTCGGTGGTGGGTTTCGCCTTCGTGGTCAACAATTCGGGGATGTCCGTCACGATGGCGATGACGCTCGCCGGCACGGGCGCCCTGTTCCCCTTCTTCTCGCCGGTGCTGGGCTGGCTGGGTGTGTTTCTGACCGGCTCCGACTCTTCGGCCAACGCCCTGTTCGGGAAGTTGCAGGCCACCTCGGCCGAAGCCATCGGCATCGATCCGCTGCTGACGGTCAGCGCGAACGCGTCGGGCGGGGTCACCGGCAAAATGATCTCCCCGCAGTCGATCGCCATCGGGACGGCCTCCGTCGGCCTGACCGGGCGCGAAGCGGAGCTGTTCCGGTTCACGGTCAAACACAGCTTCATCATGCTGGTCATCATCAGCATTATTACGACTTTACAGGCCTACGTCTTCCCATGGATTATCCCGGAATACACCCCACTGGGAACGGCCGTCACGACCACCGTTTCGGAAGCGGCACGGGGCTTTACCTACCTGCTGGTGCTGGCGCTGGCCGTGGCCCTGATCGTGGCGACGGTGCTGGTGATGAACCGGTCCAAAGTCCGGACGGCACAGCCCGTCAACCCTTAACCCAACGTTCACCCTTACCCGCTTTCGACCCATGAGCCGCCCGACCCTTGCCATCCGCGACAACCTGCGGGAGATTTATTCCGACGTCTATACCGACGAAGCCCTGGCCGCCCTGACCGCCCTCGCTCCCTTCAACCGACGCATCAAGGCCCTCATGGCCGCGCGGATGGAGCGCCGGGAAAGCCGAAGGAAGGCCCAAACCCGGATCACTTTCCTGGACCCCGAAAGCACCATTCCCGGCACCGGCATCCGGGTGCAGGACGCCCGCGACGGGCGCTTCGTGGGGGCGGTGATCCCGCCCGACCTCCGGCGGCAGTGGATTCAGGGCACCGGCCCGGCGGCCAAACCCGACGCGCCGGTCGAAAGCAGCATTCGCAACGTGGCCTACGCCCTGCTGTCGGGAGCCGACGGCTGGATGTTCGACGGCGAGGACGCGCTCGGGCAGATCACGACCATGTCGCTCGACAACCAGCGCAACCTGAAGCTGGCGATCCAACGGAACCCGGTTTTTCTGAAAGTGGCCGAACAGGTGGCCGTCGAAATGAACCGCTGGGCCGAGTCGTTCCTGGGCCGGAAAACCATCGACAACTGGGAGGAGCAGCTTAATTTTACGACGAAAATCTTCCGGGCGCGGGGCCTGCACCTCGACGACCGCCACCTGCGCGACGGCGAGGGCGTGGCGATGGCGGCTTCCATCGTGGACCTGACGCTCTATGTGGTCAATAATTACCGGGCTTTGCAGCAGGCGGGTTCGTCCGTCGTGCTGTATCTGCCCAAAATCCAGACGGCCGAAGAAGCCGGGGTCTGGAACGCCCTTCTGACCGCACTCGAAGACCACCTCGGGCTGGACGAAGGCACCATCAAAGTCTACGTGCTGGTCGAACAGCTGGAGGCTACGCACCAGCTCATGGAAATCCGGGCGGCCCTGGGCCGGCACTTCGTCGGGTTCAATACCGGCCGCTGGGATTACATCAACAGCGTATCCGACGCCCTGGCCTGGGATACCGGCTTCATCAACCCGAACATCGAAGCCATCACGATGACCTACGGCTACATGCGGAATTACGAGGACCGCGTCCGCCGGGCCGTCAACACCCCGGATATGAACGGCAATTTTGCGCTCTGGCAGGGCGGCATGGAGCCGAACATCCCAGTCGGGTCGGAAGCGGGGGTGGCGGCCGGCATGCAGAAGGCCGTTGCCGGGGCCGAACGCGAGCAGCGCGAAGGAGCCAGCGGCAAGTGGGTGGCGCATTGGAAGATGGTGCATATCGTCCGGCCGGTCTGGGAGAAAGCCGGGCAGGACAACCAGCTCGGGCGGTCGTTCCCACGGCTGACCTACACCCCATCGGACGCCGACGGCCTGATGGAACTCGAACCGGCCCCGCGCGACATCCGGGGCGCCCGCAACCTGCTGAGCGTGGCCCTGCAATACGGCAACGCCTTCGGCCAGGGCATGCAGGCGGCTGCCCTGAAACCCGCCGACTTCTTCGGCAATGACGACATTCTGTACCTGATGGAGGACATGGCGACGGGCGAAATCCGGCTGAGCATCCTCTGGGAATGGCTGCACAAGGGCGCCGTTCTGACGGAAGACGACCCCGAAACCGGCACGAAGGCGGGGGATGTGTTCTTGGAAGCCCTGTTCCGCAAACTGCTCGACGATGAATACGACAAACTGCTGAAAGCCGGCAGTAAAGACGTATTCGATGCCTCCAAAACCACTACCCTGCCGATTGCCCGCGAGATCGCCACGGTGTACGTGCTGAGTGAGGTCAAGGCCCCCTGGTTCATCGACCTGCTGAACATCAACCTCAACAACCCGGACCTGACCGAAGCCCGCCGGCGCATCGCCCTTTACATGGACACGCTACGGCAGGAAGGGAAACGAATTACCGAAAACCTTGATTTTGTCGATTCAGGAAACAAAATTTCGCTCGCGGTCGGCGGGTGAGCCGATCATCGACACTTCATCTTTCGGAACTATGCAGCACACCATCCGGCGGGAAGACGCCCTGGAGTACCACGCCAAAGGGCGTCCGGGAAAAATCGAAGTCATCCCGTCCAAGGAAACCAACACCCAGCGCGACCTGTCGCTGGCCTATTCGCCGGGCGTGGCCGAACCCTGTCTGGCCATTGCCGCCAACCCCGACGACGCCTTCAAATACACCGCCAAAGGCAATCTGGTGGCCGTCATCAGCAACGGTACCGCCGTGCTGGGGCTGGGCGACATCGGCGCGCTGGCAGGCAAGCCCGTCATGGAAGGCAAGGGGCTTCTGTTTAAAATCTACGCCGACATCGACGTCTTCGACATCGAGCTGGACACCCGCGACATCGACGAGTTTGTCCGGACGGTCAAGATTCTGGAGCCGACCTTCGGGGGAGTCAATCTCGAAGACATCAAGGCGCCCGAGTGCTTCGAGATCGAGGACCGGCTTAAAAAGCTGCTCGGCATCCCGGTCATGCACGACGACCAGCACGGCACCGCCATCGTGAGCGGGGCCGCCCTGCTGAACGCCCTCGAACTGGTGCAGAAACGCATTCAGGACGTGCGGTTCGTCATCCTGGGCGCCGGGGCTGCGGCCCTCTCCTGCGCCCGGCAGTATGTAGCCCTCGGTGCCCGGCCCGAGCACATGGTCCTGTTCGACATCAACGGCCCGCTCCGCGCCGACCGCGCCGACCTCACCGACCTGACCCGCCCCTTCGCCACCACCCGCGACATCCGGAGCCTCGAGGACGCCTTCGCCGGGGCCGACGTGTTCGTGGGGCTGTCGAAAGGCAACATCGTCGGGCCGGACCTGATCCGGGCGATGGCGAAGGACGCCATCGTGTTTGCCATGGCGAACCCGCATCCCGAAATCGGTTATCAGGACGCCATGGCCGCCCGGCCCGACCTGATCATGGCGACGGGCCGCTCCGACTATCCCAACCAGGTAAACAACGTGCTGGGCTTCCCGTACATCTTCCGGGGGGCGCTAGACGTGCGGGCCACCGAGATCAACGAGGCCATGAAACTGGCCGCCACCTACGCCCTGGCCGAACTGGCGAAAAAGCCGGTGCCCGACCTCGTCAACCTGGCGTATAATGAGCCGAATATGCTGTTCGGGCGGGATTACATCCTGCCCAAGCCCGTGGACCCGCGCCTGCTGACGACGGTGGCCCCGGCCGTCGCCAAAGCCGCCATGGCGTCGGGGGTGGCCCGGCAGCCTATCGACGACTGGGAGGGGTATGAGCAGCAGCTGGCCCGGCGCATCGGGCAGGACAATCAGATTTCGCGGGTGATCATCACGAAGGCGAAGGCCGCCCCGAAGCGGGTGGTGTTTGCGGATGCCGAAAGCCTGACGGTGCTGAAAGCCGCCCAGCAGGTGCGCGACGAGGGCATTGCCCACCCGATTCTGCTCGGCGACGTCGCCCGCATCCGGGAGCTGATCAAAACGAACAGCATCGATCTCGGGCCGGTGCCGATCCTCGACCCCCGCTCCCCCGAACAGGAGGCCCTGATCGACCGCTTCGGAGACGTTTTTTTCGAGAAGCGCAAGCGCAAGGGCATCACCGTCATCGAAGCCCGGCGGCTGATGAACTTCCGGAATTATTTCGGCGCGATGATGGTCGAGACCGGTGAGGCCGACGCCCTGATTTCGGGTCTGACCCGCAACTATCCCGACGCCATCCGGCCCGCCCTGCAGATCATCGGCAAGGATCCCAGCGTGAAGAAAGTGGCCGGGATGTACATTTTGCTGACCAAATACGGCCCGCTGTTTTTCTCCGACACGACGGTCAACTTCAACCCGACGGCCGGGGAGATCGTCGAAATCACCGAGCTGACGGCCCGCACCGTCGAGCGCTTCAACATCCGGCCCCGCGTCGCGCTGGTCACGTATTCCAACTTCGGCAGCGCGAAGGGGGAAGACGCCGAGAAGATGCACCAGGCCGTGGAGATTCTCCAGCGCAAGCACCCCGACATGATCGTAGACGGTGAAATTCAGGCACACCTGGCCTTCGATACCGACCTGCTGCGGCAGAACCACCCGTTCAGCCAGTTGGTGGAGGAAGGCGCCAACACGCTCATCTTCCCGAACCTGTCGGCGGCCAACATCGCCTACAACCTCATGCGCGAAGCCGCCGGTCTGGACGCCATCGGCCCCATCCTGCTCGGCATCCGTAAACCGGTCTACGTGCTTCAGATTGGTTCCTCCGAGCGTGAGATCGTCAACATGGTCGCCATCGCGGTGGTGGAAGCGCAGGGCGGCTGACCCCTATCGGCCGCTGAGTTCGGCGAAGGGAATGACGCCCGCCCGGCTCGCCCACTGCTCATAGAGCGCGGCCATCTGCCGGACCCGCTCCGGTTCCTGCGCGCTCCGGTCCTGCTGTTCGGTCCGGTCGGTTTTGAGGTTATAGAGTTCCCAGCGGTTTTCGGGAAATACCGACACCAGCTTCCAGTCGCCCCGGCGGACGGCCCGGTTGCCTTCGTGCTCGAAAAACAGGGCGTCGTGGCCTTTCCAGGGCCGACCCCGAAACAGCGGCACGAGGCTGATGCCTTCGGTGGGCGTGATTCTATTCCCGTAATAGCTTTCCGGATAAGTACCCCGGGCCAGGTCGAGGCAGGTCGCCATGAGGTCGATGATGTGACCCGGGCGAGCGTCGATCCGGCCCGGTTTTACAAAATTCGGCCCCCAGGCGATGAAAGGCGTGGCCGTACCGCCTTCGTACTCCCAGTGTTTGTAGAACCGGAAGGGCGTGTTGCTCAGGTGGGCGCCCCGGATGCCGTAGGCCGTAAACGAGGACGAGTCGCCCGACGGTTTTTTGCTGTTTTCGTAAATGCGGGGCAGAAAGCCGTTCGGGCCGATGTCTTCGTGGCTCGCTCCGTTGTCGGACAGAAACAGGATGACGGTGTTGCGGTCCTGCCCGGTTTCCTTCAGTTTCTGCCGAATGCGGCCGATGTTCCGGTCCATCCGGTCGATCATGGCCGCGTAGACCGCCATCTGCTCCTGCCAGCGGTTTTTTTCTTCTTCACTCACCGAATCCCAGGCCGGTATGTCCGGGTCGCGGGGTGAAAGGCGGGCGGTTTTGTCCAGAAGGCCTATCGCCTGCATCCGCCGGAAGCGTTCTTCCCGCAATTGGTCCCAACCCTTGCGGTAGGCGTTCCGGTATCCGGCGATGTCTTCGGGCAGGGCGTGCAGGGGCCAGTGCGGGGCGGTGTAGGCCAGATACAGGAAAAACGGCTGGCCCTTCGGATTTTGGTCGAGAAACTGAAGGGCGTGGTCGGTGAAGGCGTTGGTGGCGTAATAGCCCTTTTCGGGCGTATACTCCCGGTCGTCGAGGGCGAGGGTCAGCTTCTGGTTGGCGCGGTAAGGGTAGTTCCCGAAGTAGCTGCTCGCGCCGTCGATCAGCCCGAAATACCGGTCGAAGCCGCGTCGGACGGGCCAGTGTTCGCGGGCGGTGCCCACGTGCCATTTGCCGGCCATATACGTGTGGTAACCACTCCGTTTCAGGGCCTCGGCGATGGTGACGCAGTTGCGGTTCAGGTAACCCTGATAAGCCGGCTGCTTCCGCGTATTGACCATGTCACCCACCCCGGCCTGGTGCTGGTACAGCCCCGTCAGCAGCGACGCTCGGGTGGGGCAGCAGCGGGAGGCATTGTAAAACTGCGTCATGCGCAGGCCGTTTTTCGCCAGGTCGTCGAGGTTCGGCGTCCGGATTTCGGAACCGAACGGCCCGATGTCCGAGTAGCCCATGTCGTCGGCCAGGATCACGATGATATTCGGCTTCGGGTCGGGTCCGGGCACGACGGAGGAACACAGCAGCATCAGGGCCAGCGCGGCCGCCGGAAGTTTCAGGCGCATGGTTTTCAGTTTTCGGGAAACCGTTTTTTTGCCAAAAGGCGGTTTTCCAAAAAATCTATCCGGTTCAAACCAGCCGCGAATCGACTTCGAAAGGCAGGTTCTCCACGATCCG
This sequence comes from Larkinella soli, assembly GCF_003703975.1. Lineage (GTDB taxonomy): Bacteria > Bacteroidota > Bacteroidia > Cytophagales > Spirosomataceae > Larkinella > Larkinella soli. The sequence goes on from NZ_QTJY01000012.1 coordinate 29,233, forward strand.
GACGGAATGTGGGAAATCGGGGTGCAGCGTATGCAGCAGATAGTTTCTCGACCGGCTCACAATGGCGGACGGAACGGAAACCGCCGGCAGATCGGGCTGTTTCAGCCAGTCCATCAGAAAGGTCTGAAGGGCGCCGTCGTGCTCATCCTGCCAGCCGGCCGGAAGGGAATCCGCAGCGATGAACCGACATTCGTCGGGCACTTCCAGAACCAGCAGATGAAACCGGGGGATGAAACCGGGATTCAGGTGCGCGATGACTTCCAGCAGGGCCAGTTCCGGCGTAGCGGACGTGTATAGAATCGGGTAGCCCCGGGGGTTCCAGCGCCCACCGGCCCGGCTCGCGCCCTCCGCCGAAAGCGGGTCGGAGATATAGGTGCTTTTGTAGAGTCGGTAAACCAGCATCGAAGGCTTGCCGGTTAAGAATAGACCCCGTACTCGATGCGGGTCAGCACATCGTCCACCAGTCGGAAACCGGTGATGGTGTTCAGTAACGCAAGGGGCGTTTGTCCGGCCAGTTCTTTCAGGGGGTAGCGCAGCCAGTCGGCCAGGGCATCGGCCCGGCCGTCGAACACCAGCAGCCCGTGAACCGCCAGATTCTCCAGCGTCAGAAGCCGCTCGGAAGCCGGTTCGTCCAGACGGCCTTCGCTGCGAAACCGGTGCAGAGTGCGTTCGGCCAGCTGAAGCAGGTTCGCCATTTCTTTTAGGGAGACGCCCAGCAACTGCGAAAGCTGGTCTACCTTCTGCGTACTTACGCCCTGGCGGGCTTTCTCGATGAGCGTCAGCGGGCTCAATGGCTCCGGCTGATAAACCGGCTCGCCCCCCGTTCGGGAAGCCGGCCGACGCCGGTGTGCCGGCCCTGAAGCACCGGATGAATGGGGACCTGTGGTTGCCATATCTCTGTTTTTTAACAAAAGTAACTGCTCTTTTACAGCTTTACAACTGCAAAAAAGCAGTTACCCTGCCTTTGGCCGCTGTCTGTCATTTTAAAATCAACTCTATTTTACTTCCAGTTCGGCCACGACGGGCAGGTGGTCGGAGGCATACTGCTCGTCGATGACGCGCGTGGAACGGGCTTTGAAACGGCCGTCCGGTTTGAACATAATGAAATCGATAGTCCGGTTCGGGTTCACGACCGGGATCGTCGGGCCGCAGTCCCGGCAGGTCCGGACAAAGGTCTTTTCCAGAAAACCGATCACCTTGCTGTCGGGCAGGGCGTTGAAGTCACCACCCAGAATGATCGGCAGGTTGGAGTTTTCAAAATGCCGGACGATGCGCTCGGCGGCCGTCAGCCGGTTCGGCTCCTTCAGGTCGAGGTGCGTACTGGCGAAGATCACCTTCTTCCCTTTCGCAATTTCGACGGTCACGGCCGCGATGGTGCGGGTTTCGCCCCCGATGACCGGGTCGACGGGCAGGATAAAGCGGGTGGAATCCAGAATCGGGAAGCGCGACAGCACGGCCACGCCGTAATCCCCGCCCTGGTGGTCAATGGCTTTGGAGAAGAAATAGTGCATGCCGGTCAGCCGGGCCAGCTCGGCGGCCTGGTGGATGCCCTTGCCCGAGCGCTCGGTGTTGACGTCGACCTCCTGCAGGGCCACGAAGTCGGGTTTTTCGGCAGTGATGACGCGGGCGATGGCCGGCACGTCGATTTTCGTTCCGGCCGAGGGCGGGTTGCAGTGGTGAATGTTGTAGGTCATCACCTTCAGCCGGCGGGTTTTTCGGGAAGCCGGCTCGCTCCCGCCGTCGCCGGCATAGGCGACGACGGACAGGGCGGCCAGCAAAAAAGAAAGGAGTTTTTTCACGGTTTCATTCAGGATATTGGGTACATAAAGACCCGGTTCAGGTCCGGGCTTTTTTTGACAGGGCGTATTTACCGACCACTTCGCCGTCGTCGCGGATCATTTTCACGTCGAGCAGCTTCGGCGTCGCGTGAACCTTGATCAGGGTCCGTTTACCCTCCAGCGGGCCGCCCCCGATCAGGATGGGATAGTTATGACTATCGTCCGGATCATGGCTGGCGTAGCGGTGCGTATGGCCCGAAATCTGGAGGTCGATCTTCGCCCGGTTCAGCACCGGCCCGAACACCTCGCGGCAGTGCATCGTGCCGTGCCAGTCGCCGGAGTGGTAGGGCGAGATATGGATCAGCACCACCCGGAAGGCCGCCTTTTTGAACTCGGGGCTTTCGACCTCCTTTTCCAGCCACTTTTTCTGGATGAGCCGGTAGCGGTCGAAGGCCGAGAGGCCGCCGTATTCCACGCTGTCGTCGGTTTTGTCCTCACCCGAGTCCAGCACGACGAACCGCACCGGTCCGCGCGTGAACGCATAGTAATACTTCTCCTCGGGGTAGGCGTAATAGCTCGGGATGTGCCGCGAGAAGCTGCCCCGGCATTCGTGGTTGCCCTGCGTCAGGATGAACGGCAGTTCGGTGGCGAAAATGTCCACGGCCGGTTTGAGCAGGTGGTCGACCATCTGGCTTTCGGACGACACCCAGTCGAAGCAGTCGCCGTTGAACACCACGAAATCGAAGTCGCGTCGGTTGCCGGTATAGCCAAGACTATAGAGCAGTTTCGGAATGGTCTGAGGCCGGTCGTGGAGGTCGTTCAGCACCACCAGCCGGCATTCTTCCTCGCCGGCAGCCGGGGTTTTCAGGTCGTACATCGGGCTGGTGAGCGTGTCGCCGAACTCCACTTTGGAGCCTTTGTAGCCCAGCACCTCCGTGGAGACGATGCGGTATTTGTGGGCCGTGCCGGGGGTGAGGCCGGTCAGCGTAATCCGGTTGATGCGGTTGTTGGCCTCGATCAGCCCGTTGTTGTAGCCGAACTCGCGTTTGCTGGTGTAGGTTCCGGCGCCGTATTCGACCCAGCTGAACGAGTTTTTGTGGGTGATCCACATGATGGTCACCGCGTCGGGGCCGAGGTTCTGGAGGTACGGCCCCACGACGAAGTGGTTTTTCTCGTCGGCCGATGCCGTCCCGGCCAGGGCCGACGCGCCCGGAACGAGGCTCAGCGCCCCCGCCCCGGCGATTTTTTCAAGAAACGAACGTCTGTCTGAAAGCATGGTGTCAGGGTTTGACCACCCCCTGCCCCTCCTTGGTAAGGAGGGGGTGGCTTCGCTGTTTTTGAATTAGCGGAGCCGTTTTCAGCGGGTAGCGGCACAAGATATTGAAGTAGTTTCCGGAACACAGCACCTCCTCCTTACCAAGGAGGAGTGAGCGGCCACTTTCCATTTCATGCGAAGCCACCCCCTCCTTACCAAGGAGGGGGCCGGGGGGTGGTTTACTCCCAGTTCGGGTTCTGCGTCAGGTTCGTATTCAGCAAACGCTCCTGTTTCGGGATCGGGTACAGGTAGTCGCGGGCTTCGTTGAACTTCTTGTTGATGTGGCCGTTGACGACGATGTTGCCGCCTTTGGCCCCGTTTTCGAGCAGGATTTCGCTGCCGAGCTTCAGGAGCTGGGCGCCCGGCACGTTCGGTTTGGTGCCCTCGTAGATGACGAGGTCGATCCTGCCGTTCTTGTCGAGGTCATACTGGCCGGGGCCAGGGAAGTACATCCCTTTGAAGGGCCGGGTCAGCAGCTGGCCTTCCTTCCAGCGGATGAGGTCGTCCCAGCGGAAGAAGTTCTCCATCACCAGTTCGATGCGCCGTTCGCGCCGGATTTCCAGAATCACGCCCGCATTGGCTCCTTTCAGGTTCGGATACATCTGGGCCTGATACGGATCGGGGTTGGCGTTGGCCGCGGCCAGACTGATGTTCGGCATCCCGACGCGGTCGCGGGTCAGTTTGGTCGAGCGGTCGAGGTCGGCCTGGGTCAGCGTTCCGCGCTCGGCCTTCGCTTCGGCGAAGTTCAGCAGCACCTCGGCATACCGGAAAATCGGCATGTCGGTGATGTCCTTGTTGAAGGTGTCCCACTTGGGAGCCGACACGAACTTGATCAGCTGGTAGCCGGTTACGGTGGCCCCGAATTCGGGCACCAGCGGGGTGTTTTCGCCGATGCGGGTGTAGCCCGGCGTCCGGATGGTCTGCGCCAGCCGCGGGTCGCGGTTCTGCACCTCCTCGGCAAACTGCATGGTTTCGTAGCCCTTGAGGTCGGTGAAGCGGGAGCCGTCGGCCATCAGATAGCTGTTGACCAGCTTCTTCTCCAGCCCCGGACGACCGTAGGAAGCCGTCATGGTGTAATAGTTCAGGTTGTGGTAGACCTGAAGTTCGTCGCTAAAATCACGGGCCAGAATGACCTCGTCCGGGATGGCGTTGTCCGACGAAAACAACCGGAGATAGGCCGTCGTGGGCGTAGCCTTGTAGATCGTGTAACCGCTGTTCTTCATGAGGTCTTCCGAAGCCGCGATGCAGGCGTCCAGAAACTTGTCGGCATTGGGCAGATTGAACTCCGTATGGTATTTCCGGAACGTGCCTTCATACAGCCCGACGCGCGACTTCAGCGCCAGGGCCGTCCATTTCGTGACGGTGTTGAGCTGCCGCGACGCATCGAGGTTGGCGATGGCATAGTCGATGTCGGCCATGACCGAGTCCATCACCATCGCGCGCGGGTCGCGGGCTTTGGTCAGCAGGGCCTCGTCGTTCACTTCGATGGTGCCCGAATACCAGGGCACGTCGCCGAAGCGCTTCACCATGCCGAAGTAGAAATACGCCCGGAAGAAGCGGGCCAGACCGTTGTATTTGGCGACCGCCCGGGCGTCGGGGCATTTGTTCGAATTCGCCAGGAAATAGTTAATGTTGCGCAGCGTGCCCCAGCTCCAGCCGCCCCCGCTCGTCGGCACCACGCGCGTGCCCTGAAGCTCGTCGCGCAGGCTGTTTTTCACCACATTGTCCACATCCTCGTTGTAGACGTCCTCCGCCGAGGGTAGGGCGTTGTAGAAGGAGTTGGTATACAGCAGCAGGTCGTTTTCCGTCTTGAAGAAGGTTTCCGGCGAAATGGCGTCCTGGGGCAGCAGGTTCAGGTCGCAGGACGACAGCCCGATCGCCATCACTATGGAAAAGATATATTTTTTCATCGGTTTGGCTATTGAATCGAATTAGAACGTGATGTTAAGACCGGCGGAGACGGTTTTCGACAGCGGGTACGTCCGGCCGTTCGTGCCGTCGCCGTCCAGCTGTTCGGGATCGATGTATTTGGTCCGCAGCGGGGTGGCCGTCAGCAGGTTTTCCCCGCTGAAATAAATCCGTGCCCGCGGGATGCGCACCTTCCGGGTCAGCGCTTCGGGAATGGTGTAACCCACCACCACGTTTTTCAGCCGCAGGTAGCCCGCGTTCTGGATGTAGCGGTCATTGGGGGCGTTCAGGTCACCGCCCGCGTTGAGGGCCGTATAGCCGCGCAGGACCGGAAAGTAGGCATCCGGGTTTTCGGGCGTCCAGACGTCCTTCTCGAAATCCGCCGGGATGAACGAATAATACGGCCGCGAATATGGGCCCCAGAACTTGTCGGCGTTGGCCCCCGGATACCAGTTCCGGCGGACGATGCCCTGCGCCAGCACCGACAGGTCGAAGCCGTTCCAGCCCGCGCCCAGGCTCAGGCCGTAGCGATACCGCGGGCGGCTGTTGCCGATGATCTTCAGGTCTCCGTGGTCGGCCAGGGTGTTGGCGCCCTGGTCGATCTTGCCGTTGCCGTCGAGGTCCACGAACTTCAGGTCACCGGCCTGGAGCTTGCTCCACTCGCCCGGGGCGCTGAGCCGCTGCCGGTTCACCAGCGTCTGGTCGACGGTGTACGACTGCGCTTCCTCGTTGGTTTTGAAATACCCGTCGATGGAGTAGCCCCAGATTTCGCCGATGGTCTGGCCCACGTAGCGGCTCGACAGAATCTTGTTCGGGTTATCGAATCTGGTGATCACCGACTTCGAATCCGACAGATTGAACGAGGCATTGTAGGTGAAGGGTTTGCCCGCTACCTTGAACTGGTCGCGCCAGGCGATGGCCAGCTCGAAGCCTTTCGTGCGAAGGTCGCCCGCGTTCTGGGTCGGCACGCCGGCGCCGTAAACCGCCGGCAGCACCCGGCCCGGCACCAGCATGTCGGTGGTGTTCCGGATGTAGGCGTCGATGGACACGTTCAGGCGGTTTTTCAGGAAGTCGGCATCCAGACCGAGGTTGGAGGTCGTGGCCTTCTCCCAGGTCAGGTCGGGCGAGATCGGGTTCGGGCTGTCGACGTAATACAGCTTCTGGCCGTTGGCGATCCAGCTCGATTGAGCCGTCGGCATGATGGAAATGTACGGGTAGAAGCTGGCCGAACTGGTGTTCGAGGGCAGCTGGTTGCCCAGCGTTCCGTAGGAGGCCCGGAGCTTCAGGTTGTTAACCACGTTACGCATCGGCTCGAAGAAGTTCTCCTCCGAAAGCCGCCAGCCGGCCGACACCGAGGGGAAGAAACCGTACCGCCGGCCTTCGCCGAAGCGGGAGGTGCCGTCATACCGGCCGTTGACTTCCAGCAGGTATTTGCCCTGGTAGTCGTAGTTCACCCGAAAAAAAGCCCCGAACAGTGAATACCGGTACGAATCCCCGCCCGAGAGCTGCTCGCCCGTTCCGAGGTTCAGGTCGTTGAGGCTTTCGGAGAGCAGGTTCTTGCGCGCGCCGAACAGCCGCTGGTGCTTTTTCGTCTCGTAGTTCATCCCCGCCGTCGCCGACACGTAATGCTTTCCAAACGTCTGATTGAACGACGTGTATAGATTGGACACATGCATCGGGTCGAACCACATCGTCTGGCGGTACTGGTCGGTGTTGTAGTTCGGCACCGTCGTCAGAATACCGGGCTGGATCGAATACTGGGCCACGGCCGAGCGGTACCAGTCGTCGGCGATGTAGAACGAGAACGAGTGGTTGGCGACCAGGTTCCAGTTTTTGGTAAAGTCGATCGTCGCTGAGTTGATGGTGGTCAGCTCGTGGATCTTCTTCTCCCCGCCGGCTACGCCCTTCAGCAGGTTGGCAAACAGCCCGTCGCCGATGGAGTAGTTGTTTTTCAGGGTGTTATAGGTAGCCGTACCGTCCGGGTTGCGCGGAGCGTAGGCAGGCAGGGCGTGTACCGTGATGGCGACGAAGTTGGCGTTGGCGCCCCCATCCAGACCCGGGTATTTGTATTTGGAGTCGAAATACTGGGTGTTGTTGCTGATCTTCAGCCAGGGCGTCAGCTGGGCGTTGATCTTGCTGCGGAGGGTGTACGACGTATACTTGTCGGTATTGGTCTTCATGATCCCCTCCTTCTCGTACATGAACCCCGACAGGAAGTAGTTGATCTTGTCGTTGCCGCCCGACAGGTTCAGGTTATGCTGGCGCGACGGCTGCACCTTCGTGAACAGCGTGTTCCACCAGTCATAGTTTCCGTAATAGTTATAGATATCTTTCCCGTTCACGTTTTTGACCACCACCCACGGCCGCGCCGGGTTTTCGGTCTTGTCGTAGCGCCGGGCCTCCAGTTCCTTATAGTCCTCCTCGGTGTAGCGCGTGTAGCTGTTGCCCGTGGCCCGGATAAAGGCCTGGTCGTTCAGCATGACGTGTTCATAGCCGTTGGTCAAAAAGTCGGTGCTGACCGTGGGCGAGGCCCAGCCGAAGTTGTTGGTGTAGGAAACGCTCGTGCGGCCGTTCTTCGCGGTTTTGGTCGTTACCAGCACCACCCCGAACGCTCCCCGCGCCCCGTAGATGGCCGAAGCCGCGGCATCCTTCAGCACCGACACCGACTCGACGTCGTTCGGGTTGATGCGGTTGATGTCGCCCGGCACCCCGTCGATCAGGACCAGCGGTCCGCCCCCGTTGATGGAGGTTTCGCCCCGGACGTTCAGACTTCCCCCCTGCCCCGGCTGGCCGGTGCTGAAGGTCACGTTCAGGTTCGGAATCATCCCCTGCAGAATCTGCGACATGTTGTTCACCGGCCGGTTTTCGAGGTCTTTGGCCTGCACCTGCGAGACGGCGCCCGTCAGGTTCACCTTCTTCTGCGTCCCGTACCCGACCACCACCAGTTCTTCCAGCGTCTTGCTGTCGGTGATCAGCGTCACGTTCACCGCCGTCCGGTTGCCCACGGCCACCTCCTGCGACTGATAGCCCACGAAGCTGAATACCAGCACCGCCTGGCCGTTGGGCACCGAAATTTCGTAGTTACCGCCGGCGTCCGTGGTGGTGCCGCGGGTGGTACCTTTCAGCACGACACTGACGCCCGCCAGCGGCCCCTTGTCGTCCGCAACGCTGCCTTTCACCCGGATGTCCTGCGTCAGATACCGCTGCATCTTCTCTTCCAGCGAGGGCAGGTTCGACTCCAGCGCCCGGCTGCGGTCGCGCGCCAGCACGATCTGCTCGTTGATGACCCGGTAGGTGATGCCGCGGGGCAGGAGCAGCTGGTCCAGCACCTTCGAGAGTTTCTGGTTCTTCACCGCGATGGAAACCGGCTCCGCCAGCGACACCCGGCTGCTGTACACAAACTTCGTATTGGCTTTTTCCTGAATCTGTTCCAGGGCTTCCCTGAGCGTAACGTTCGTGAGATGAAGCGTCATATCCTTACTCAGGATCGACTGTGCCGCAATGTCGCGGGCGTTGGCAAAGCCCGCCAGCAACACGGCAAGTGTCCATTGAAGTAATCCGATACGCATGATTTTTCGCCAGTCAACGGACTTGTTTGGGATGGGAATTTGCATACTTTTGGTTGTCTGATAGTTGAGAGCTGTTGGATACGAACCACCCTCCCCACCGGTGGCACGGTGCGAAAGGGGCGGAAATCAGGCCGGGGGTGGTGGCACACTCCCGGTTTTCTGTTTTCTACGGAGGCAGCGGGTAGCGGTTTTCCATGCCGTTCGGGTTATAGTGAAAGCGATATAGTTTTAGGGTTCACAGGGCAGCCCGTCCAGCACGATCACGTTACCGGTCATCGTATACGTTGCATCCAGCGCCGTGCAGAGCATCTCCAGAATCAGCGGCAGCGACTGGCGCTCGAAGTCGGCGCTGACCCGGCACCGGCCCAGCTTCGGGTTCGAGAGCCGGAACCGCACGTTGAAGCGTTTCTCCAGCTGCGCAACCGCCTGATCCAGTGGCGTTTCGCTGAACACGATGGACACCGGCTCGTAGATTTCCTTCCGAACCTGCGCCGGAATGGCCGAGGCCGTCAGCCGCCGGGAGTCGGTTTCGAATACCGCCTGCTCCTGCGGTTTCAGAATCACCTGCTGCGCCTGCCGGCGGCTGTCGGGCGCGCTCACCTCTACCCGCCCCGTCACGACCGCGATCCGGAACACCCGGCGTGCGGCCGGCGCATTGACGTTGAAGCTCGTGCCCAGCACCCGGATCTGCATCTCCCCGCTCCGGATGAAAAAGGGCCGCGTTTTATCCTTTTGGATATCGAAAAAGCCCTCCCCCGAGAACGACACCCGGCGCCGGTCCGGCTCGAACGTCTTCGGGTAGGCGATGGCGGCCCCCCGCTGCATCCAAACCGAGCTGCCGTCGGGCAGGCGGTGCAGCACCGGCCGCGGCTTGCGGTTGACGAACTGAACCACCTCCGCCGGGGCGGCTTTCGGGGCCGTCAGGGCTGGAACCGGCCGGTCGGCGAGGGTGGCCGCGTGGCGGTTGACCGTATACCGCCAGGCGATGAACACGCCCAGCGCCAGCAGCACCGAAGCCGCCAGACCCGTCAGCCGGCCCGAACCGAGCCAAAACGTCCGCACGGGCGGCTCCTCCTCCGTTTGCAGTTGCTCCCGGATGCTGCGGAACGTTTCGTCCTTCAGCTGCCGCTGCTCGGTCTCGGGCAGCGAGCCAAGAAAATCGGGCGGGCCGTCGAGCGACGCGAACCAGGCCTCCACCTGCGCCCGTTCCTCGTCGGTGCATTGGTTCCGGAGGTATTTATCCAGCAACTGGGGAGAGATACGCGGTGGCGGCATGGTCGGGCAGGTGGTTCTGCCCTGAAGTCGCGCGCCGAAGCGCCGACCCTTAGTCGGGTTGAAAAAATTTTCGGGAAGGGCCGGCATGACCCGCCATCGGAGGTTTGGCGCCGGCGGTTCGGTCGAACCCGCCGGTTATCGACTCGGGCTACGGGACGAAAAACCGGAAGTTTACCTTCGCAGCGATCATCCGATCCATTTAATATTTAAACAACAGAAACGATGAACCTTGCAAAACGATTGGGCGCCACGGCCCTGTGTGCCCTGCTTTTAGGCTTCTTCTCCTGCGAGAACCATACCGTCCTCCCGTCCGAACCCGCTCCAGGCCCGGCTCCGGTCTCCGGCGCTCCGGAAGCATCCGACATCCCGGTCGCCAAAAAGTACCTCCTGACTGAATTTTCAAGCTATAAGCTTACCTACAACCGGGAAAGCAAAATCACTAAGATCAGTACCGGTAATCAGTATTTCCAGGTAGAATACGGCAACGGATGGACGGCCGTCACGTTGTTCAGCGATCAGGTGAAAAGTTATAAGGAAGTTTTTGATCTCAATGCGAAGGGTCTGTCCCACCAGGCCAGAGTCTATAAGTTTAACGATCCGGGCGCCTTACCGCAACTCATCGAAACCCGCAATTATCATTACGACGGTGCCGGCAAACTGGTTCAGATGACGTATAAAGACGTTCCCAACAAGCGGGTCCAGATTTATTATGACGCCAACGGTGACCTGAGCCGGGAGGAATGGTACAACGCGCAGAATTTCAAGACGCTGGAGTTCACCTACGCCTACGAACTACCCGGGAAGCCGCGGAAAACGGATCGCATCCCGACGGATTACGCCTATTCTTTCGCCGGTGACGGTATTTTCGTTCCCCTCTTCGGCGTCACGCATAAACACCTCGTGCAGCGACGTACCCTCAAAAGCTTCTGGACCAACTCGATCCATCATGATGAAATCTTTGCGTATACCCTCAACGCAGACGGTTTTCCCGAGAGCTACAAGGTGTTTGACGTGCTGGATAACATCTGGCGGCAGGACCCGGTCCTCTACAAGTATTCCATCAACTGAGCCTACCCGACCTGCCCGTCTTTGAAAATGCGTAAAATGTCGGTATCATTACCGACATTTTACGCATTTTTATGAAAAGCAGGACAACCAAAACCGCCGGTGCATCGGGGAAGTCAGGCCCGGATGCTTTACCGCCCGCCCTGCTGCCGACCGGCCCGACCGTAAGGGTTCTGCCGGAGGCCGCCGGTCCCTTCGAACTGATCGCCCGGTCGCGGTCGGGCGTGGGGCATGCGGAGGTGCGGGAACTGGCGGCCCTGCTCGACCTGACCATCCGGGAGTTTGCGGTGCTTCTGGCGATGAACGAGCGCACGATGGCCCGCCGGCTGGTGAGCGGTTCGCTCAACAAGGTGGAATCCGAACGGCTGCTGCTGCTGAAGGCTCTGGCGTCCCACGGTCTGCGGGTGTTCGAGGATCAGGGGAAATTCAATCGCTGGCTGCGCCGGCCCCTGGAGATTCTCGACGGCCAGTCGCCCCTGCAGCTGCTCGACACGGCCACGGGCTTTCAGGTAGTCGATCAGATTCTGGGCCGGATCGAATACGGCGTTTACAGTTAAGCGATGGCGCTCGTCTACCGGATTCAGAAACGTCAGTTCGTCGATTCCATCCTAAGCGGAGAAGGTGCCCGGCTCAACGGCGGCCGGTGGAACCCGCCCGGCACCCCGCTGATTTATACCTCCACTACCCCTGAACTGGCCCTGCTCGAAACGCTGGTGCATCTGAACGGCACCCCGCTTCGGGACTTGCCGCCCTTCGTCCGGGTCACCATCGAACTGCCGGAGGCCATTGAAGTGATTCCGGCAACCGACCTGCCGGCGGGTTGGAATACCCTGAAGTATGAAACTGAAATCCCGGTTTTTCTCCGGCCGAAGCTGACGCCGACTTATCCGGCCCTGGCTTTCTCGGTCCCTTCGGTCATCATCCGCGATTCCCCCTCCCGGAACATCCTGATCAATCCGCTGCACCCGCTGATCGCGCAGGTGAAGGTGGTGGAGGTGGTTCCGCACGGTTTCGACGAGCGGCTCAGCAGAGGGGAATAAGCAGCAGCGCGTAGACGAAATGTTCGCGGAGGTAGCTTTTCAGGGTCTGGAGCGCCCGGGTGATGTGCTGTTCGACGGTTTTTTCGGAAATGGATAACTGCCCGGCAATCTCCCGGTTGGAATTGCCCTGGCGGCTCAGCAGAAACACTTCGCGGCATTTGGGCGGCAATTGGCCGAGGCCCTGTTCGTAGCGGTTCTGAAGGTCGGCGGTCAGGACGGGCTGGTCGGTCAGGGCCGACGAGGCCTCGTGCCGGATTTCCCACTGGTCGTAGTGAAACCGGCGGGTATATTCCTTACGATAATGGGAAATAATCTGGTTTTTGACACTCGAAAACAGGTAAGACCGGCACGATTCAACGGCCGCGCGGTGCCGCTGCTGCCAGACGGAGACGAACACCTCCTGCACGATCTCCTGGGCCGCAAACCGGTCGTTCAGCCTGCTGTAGGCAAAGTTGAACAACAGGCGAAAATACCGGTCGTACAGTTCTGCAAACGCCGATTCGTCACCGTTTTCGCAGATCGACTTCAGGATGTCTTCATCGGAAAAGCTGCAATACGTCGAGTTCATAAGCTGAATCTCCTGGGAACGTAGGTCCGGACTTGCTGATTCACTTTACAAAATTCGGTCGATTTTACCTTTAATTCCCCATTTCTCCATTAAGGAATCGAACAGTTTTCACCGGGATGGTAATAAAAATTTAACGGCCTTATCTGGACTTTTTCACCGTTTTTGACGGCTCGGCGGCCTGTCTCGGCGGTTCGGCCCGACGCAGGAACGCCACCAGGTCCAGCACCTCCCCGTCCGACAGCGTGTTGAACAGCCCCGGCGGCATCATCGACACCGGCGTTACCTCCCGTGACTGAATATCCGACTTGTTCAGCACCACGGCGTCCTGCCCCACCACCCGGAGCGTCAGCCGACGGTCGGTTTCGCCGGTCACGTTGCCGGAGAAGGTGCGGCCGTCGCGCGTCGTCACGACCACCATCCGGTAATCGTCCTGAATCTCCCCGCTCGGATTCAGCACGTTAAAGAGGAGATACTCCACATTGCCCCGGTTCGAGCCGGTCAGGTCGGGGCCGATGCTGCCGCCCTCGCCGAACATTTTGTGACACGGCCCGCAGGTCCGCTGGAACAGCACCCGGCCCTTTTCCGGGCTGGCCTCCGCCACCGCCTTATCGGTCAGCAGGCGCCGGTATTTCTTATAGGCCACCTCGTCCACCTCACTCTGCTCGATGGGGCCGTAGACCTCCACAAAACCGCTCCCGACGACCCGCAGCAGCTGCCGGGCCGCGTAGGTCGGCACGTCCTTCTTCGGCACGCTGTTATCTTTCAGGGCCTGCGTCAGCATCCAGCCGTACTTCGGCCGCGACGACATCGTCTGCACGGCCAGCAGCTTTTCGGAGGCCGTGAGGGTCGGGTATTTGGTGAGAATCAGTTTGCCGAGGGCATCGCTGTCATACCCGGCCACGGCCCGGATGGCGTCCGGGCGCAGGCTGGGGTCACCGAGCAGGGCGGGCAGTTCGGCGGTCAGTTCCGGCCGTTTGCGGGCTGCCAGCGTCTGGAGCGCCAGCCGGCGCTGTTCCACCGGCGCGTTTCGGTCTTTTACCGTCGCCAGCAGCTTCCGGCTCACCTCCGTATCCCCGAACAGCTGGGCGATCTCCCCGCCGAGTTTGGACGCACCCGGCCCGGCGGTTTTCAGTCGGGCATACAGGGCGGTCCAGCCGGCCGGGGCCGTCAGGTCGGTGCGGCCCTCCAGCCCGTCGCGCAGCCCTTCCAGCATGGCCGTCGACGGTTTTGCGGTCTGCCCGAGGGCGGCCACCACCGTGTTCAGCTGGTCGGCGTCGACGGTCCGGCGGGCGATGAACCGCGCCACCATCGGAATCCGGCTGCCGCCGGCGAGCGCCAGCGCCCGGTTCGGGTTTTCCTTCACGAGCGGCTCGGTGCCGAACCAGATCATTTTCGGGAGATTATGGTCGTCGACGTCTTCGGCATGGCTCATCAGCCCCTCGGCGATCTGCCAGCGCGACTCACCCGGAACCCGCTGGAGGGCGGAGGCCAGATACAGCCGCACCACCGGCGAGGGGTCCTGTTTCGCCAGGCGGGCAAAAGCCGCCAGGGCGTCGGCCGAGGGCGCCCGGTCTTCGCAGAGCAGCTGGATGGCCCAGGCCCGCACGTAGGGGTCGGCGTCGGTCAGTGACTGTTCGAGGGCCTTCGGCGCAAAGCCGTTGGTGACGTGCAGCGACCACATGGCCCGCAGCCGCTGGTCGGGGGCGCCGGTTTTGAAGAGGCTGCGGAGCCGCTCGTGGGTCCGGGCGTCGAGTTGGCCCGAAGCCGCCCGGTGTTGCAGGATCACCCGCGCCCGGCGGGCGTGCCAGTCGCTTTTGCTCGTCTGAAAATCGACCAGCTGCTGGTCGCTCATTTTGGAAAGGTCGGCATACCGCCCCTCGAAGTTTTCGGCCGCCGACTGCTCGGGCACCGTGCGGAAGATGCGGCCGGTTTCGCCGTTCAGCACCTCCTTGCCGCAGATGTCGGCGTCGTGCCAGTCGAGGACATACAGCCCGCCGTCCGGCCCGATCTCGACGCTGAAGCCCACCCACTGGGCGTTGTTGGCCGTCAGAAAATCGTCGCCGTGGTGGCCCACGAAGCCGGAGCCTTTCGGTTCGAGAATGTCCGACAGGATGGCGTGTTCGTGGATATTGGCCATGAACACCCGGCCCTGATGCTCTTTCGGGAAGGCGTCGGACTGGTACACCCGCGCCCCGCCGTGGGCCGAGCGGTGGCTGTGGTCGGCAATGGTCCGGATGTCGCTGTAGACGTAGGGGTTAAAGTGCTGCCCGCCCTGCCGGTGGTAGATGCCGCCCGGGATGACGTGCCAGAGGTGCGGGATCACGCAGGCGCTCATCACGAACTGCCCTTTGGCGTCGTAGTCGATGCCCCAGGGGTTGCTGAAGCCGTGGGCTACCACCTCGAAGCGGTCCTTGACGGGGTGATACCGCCAGACCCCGCCGTTGATGTCGACGCCCTCGCCCTGCAGAATGTCTTCGGGGAACGGGTCCCTGTGTTTATACAGCTTTCCCTTCCCGACCGGCTTGCGGACTTTGGAGGGCGTGGCAAAACCCTGGAGGCCGTAGAGCCAGCCGTCCGGCCCCCAGTGGAAGCTGTTGAGCGTTTCGTGGCGGTCGCGGATGCCCCAGCCGGTCAGACGCACTTCGATGTCCTTCTCGTCGGCCACGTCGTCGCCG
This sequence comes from Larkinella soli, assembly GCF_003703975.1. Lineage (GTDB taxonomy): Bacteria > Bacteroidota > Bacteroidia > Cytophagales > Spirosomataceae > Larkinella > Larkinella soli. The sequence continues at coordinate 44,426 of NZ_QTJY01000012.1, forward strand.
TTGCGATCGGGCACGAACAGCAGGTTGGGCGGAGCGCCGAGGAACAGCCCGCCGAAGCCGACGGCCATCGCGGCCGGGAACGGGATGCTGTCCAGAAACACCTTCCGGCTGTCGGCCACGCCGTCGTAGTTGCTGTCTTCAAGAATTAGGATGCGGCTGTTGCCGGCATTGGAGAAGCCGTGTCCGCGGGATTCGTAGTCGCGGTTTTCGGCCACCCACAGGCGGCCCCGATCATCCCAGCAGAAGGCCATCGGCTGGGTAATCATGGGCTCGGAGGCCCAGACGTTGGTTTTGAAGCCGGGCAGCAGGGTCATGCTTTTGACGGCTTCCCCGGGCGTCAGGAACTTGGCCTGGAGGGCTTCCTGCTGGGCGATGCCCCAGAGGGCCGCCGTGGAGTTGACCCCGCTGAAGGCGCTCCAGGTGTTGGTCAGTTCGACGTCGTTCAGGTCGCCGGTATAAATAACCAGTTGGTGTTTAATGACTTCGGTATCGCCGGCTTTGATGGTCCAGCCGCCGTTCCGGGCGCGGGCCGGGCCGATGCCGAGCTGCCCGTCGACCCGCCAGAGGGTCGGGTAGTTGCGGTTTTCGGGGTGTTCGAAGACGGCGATGTGCGCCCGGTCGGAACGGCCGTCCACCTGAAGGCCGACGTCGACCCACATAGCCCGCTGCCCTTCGGCCTTTTCGTTCTTCTGCCGGGCCGCGTTGATTACCTCGCCCTTCATGCCTTCGCGCCAGGGCATCCGCACGAACAGCCCGCCGTAGTCGTACTTCCCGACGGTCACCTCGGTTTTGGCCTCGCCGTTCCATTCCAGGTCCAGCAGGTAGCGGCCGTTCTGCTCGCGCATGGCCCAGTTCTGCGTTTCGGTCATCACGGCCCGGCCGGTGGAGTCGAGCATTTCGTAAACGGTCTGCCAGCGCACCTCCGGCCCCGTGGCCTTCACGACTTTGGCCGACACCCGGCGCCAGTAATCGCCCTGCGGATGGTGGAAATAGTCGCGGCCGTTGATGCGGGTGAAGCCGGTGTAGATACCGGTCTGGTGTTTATGGTGACCGGGGCTGTATTCGGTCAGGAGGCCCTTGCCGTCGGGGGCGATGAGGGGGTGGAGATAAGGCCGGAAGTCCGGTTTGGCGTTCTGGGTCAGGATCGGCTCTTTGCCACCGACCCGGAGGACGGAGATGGTGCCCGCTTTTTCGTCCTGTACCAGCCGCAGGCCGGCCTTCTCGTCGGAGCCGAAGCCGCCGGCGTATTTGGAAATCCAGCCGAGGCTGAAAACGATCAGGACGAGAGATAGAAAAACGGCTTTCATGAACGTCAGGGTTTGGGCGTCCCGGAGGCTGGCTGTCCGGAAATCGCAATATACCTAAAAGCCTATTTTTTCCCGTCCTAATCTAACGGGTTTTTCCAAGGGTCGAAAGGATAAGCCTGTACTTAACTCGCCAAGAGGTGGATTGAAGGAGGGACCACCCCCCGGCCCCCTCCTTGGTAAGGAGGGGGTGGCTTCGCAGGAACTGGGGAGTGGCAGCGCACTCCCCCTCCTTACCAAGGAGGGGGCCGGGGGGTGGTCCTCCTGCCGGCGGAATGACCGGCCAACGAAACGGCCGCTCCTGAGATTCCGGGAGCGGCCGTTCCACGAATTGAAAGTCCGGTTACATCACTTTGTCGAGGGTGATGGGCAGATCGCGGAGCCGCTTGCCGGTGGCATGGAACACCGCGTTGGCGATGGCCGCCGGCGTGCCGACGACACCAATCTCGCCCAGCCCTTTGACGCCCAGCGGATTGACTACCGTATCGTTTTCCTCGACGAAGATGACGTCGATCGGCGGCACGTCGAGGTTGACGGCCACGTGGTATTCGGCCAGGTCGTGGTTGATGAACCGCCCGAACTGATGATCCAGAACCGACTCCTCCTCCAGCGCCATGCCGATGCCCCAGACCACCCCGCCGAGTACCTGACTGCGGGCGGTTTTGGGATTGAGGATGCGTCCGCCGGCCACGGCCGTCACCACCCGGGTCACGTGCACCGTGCCGAGGTCCTCATCCACCTTCACCTCCACGAAAACCGCCGAATGCGTAAACCGGGCGTATTTCTTCTGGCGGAGCATATCCGGCAGCGTCGTCACTTCCTCCTCGATCCGGTCTACTCCGCTATGACGCAGCACATCCTGAATGGTCACACCGATGGTCGGGTAGTGTTTCAGATGAATCCGTCCGTCGGCGAAAACCACCCCATCCGCATCAGCTTTGGCGAGCGGGGAATCGGGCATTGATCCGGCGTATTCGAACAGCCGCTTCTGCACTTCCAGACAGGCGCTCTTGACCGCCGACCCGACGGTGGCCGCCGTCCAGGAACCGCCCTGCAGCGGGGCCTCCGGCATGCTGGAGTCGCCCAGTTCGAAGGTGACGTTCTCCAGCGGCAGGCCGAGCGTCTCGGCGGCAATCTGCGTCATGATGGTGTAGGTGCCGGTGCCGATGTCCTCGGTGGCGCTGCTGACGGTTAGTTTTCCGTCGGCGGTCAGCACGGCTTTCGCCATGGCCGGTTTCTGCTCGGCCTCCCAGATGCCGGTCGCCATGCCCCAGCCGATCAGCTCGTTGCCGTCGCGCATGGACCGCGGTTCGGGCCGGCGGTTCGACCAGCCGAAGCGTTCGGCGGCCTGCCGGTAACACGCCCGCAGTTCCTTGCTCGAATAGGGCAGGTCCTGCATCGGGTCGCGCTCGGTATAGTTGATCAGCCGGAATTCCAGCGGGTCGATGCCGGCGGCATACGCCAGTTCGTCGATGGCGACTTCGTAGGCCGCCATGGCCGTGGCTCCGCCGGGCGCCCGCATGTCGAGCGGGGTATAGGTATCCAGCTTCACCAGCTTGTAGGTCGGCTCTACGTTGTCGCACTGGTATACCGTTCCCGACCAGTTGACCACATTTTCGGTATAATCCTCAAATTGAGACGTTTCCTGAATAGCCTCATGCACCACGGCCTGGAGTTTGCCCTCGGCATCGGCGCCCAATTCAAACCGCTGGATGGTGGCCGGCCGGTGGCCGAAGGAGAACATCTGCTGGCGGGTCAGCGTCACCCGCACCGACCGCTTCAGCTGAAGTGCCGCCATGACGGCCAGAAACAGCTGATACTGCGGCCGCAGCCCCGACCCGAAGGCTCCTCCGATAAACGGCGCATGAACGGTGGCCTGGGCTTTGGAGAGGCCGAAGATGCGCGAAATGTATTTCTGGCTGTTGGGAACGCCCTGCGTCTTGTCATAGACCGTCAGCTTGCCCGAAGGCTCGTACACCACCGTCGACGCGTGCATTTCGAGCGGATTGTGGTGTTCGGCGGCATGGTCGTAGCGGCCTTCTATTTTGAAAATCGACTGTTCCATCCCCTGGGCGGCATTGCCGCGCGGCCTGGGCTTCTTCCAGCTGGGTTTGCCCTTCGAGGGCGCATAGGCCTGGCCCTGAATCGCCCGGAGGTCGGTGCCGTGCGGCTCCCGGACATACTGCACCTTCACGAGCGAAGCCGCATACCGGGCCAGCTCGAAGGTTTCGGCCACCACAAGCGCGATGGGCTGCTGGCTGAACTGGATCTCGTTGTCGTACAGGGGCCGGAAAGGCGACCCCGGCGGCTGGTCCTGATCCTGGTAGTTGCGGTCGAACCAGGGCAGCGAGGGACGGTTTTCGTGGGTGAACACCTCCAGCACACCGTTCAGCTTCAGGGCCTCGCTCGCGTCGATGCGGCTGATGCGGCCCCGGGCAATGTCGCTCGACACCACGACGCCGTAGGTCAGGCCGGGCACATTATGCTCCCCGGCGTATTTGGCTCCGCCGGTCACCTTGGCGTAGCCGTCCACGCGGTTGGTCGGCTTACCGATATAGTTAGTTGTCATGGGGATTGCTTATTTGGCGGCTTCGTTCAGGGCGCGGACCACCGCCCGACGGGCCAGTTCGATCTTGAAGGAATTGGAGCCGTAGCCCCGGGCGTCGGCCACGATGCGATCGGCGGCCCGCTTAAACGTTTCCCGGTTGGCCGGGTTGCCCACCAGCAGAGCTTCCGCTTCCAGGTTGCGCCAGGGTTTGTGGGCCACTCCGCCCAGCGCCAGCCGAGCCTCCCGGATCGTGTCACCCTCCATCTCCAGCCCGACGGCCACCGACACCAGCGCAAAGGCGTAGGACGCCCGGTCCCTGATTTTCAAATACTTAAAATGTTGCGAAAAGCCTCTCGGCGGCAGTTCGACGGCGGTGATGATCTCGTCCGGCTCCAGATTGGCGTCGATGTGGGGCGTGTCGCCGGGCAGGCGGTGAAAGTCCGCGAAGGGAATGGCCCGCTCACCGTAGCGGTTCGTGACCCGCACCACCGCTTCCAGCGCGGCCAGGGCCACGCACATATCCGACGGATGGGTGGCGATGCAGTGTTCGCTGGTACCCAGGATGGCGTGAATGCGGTTGTGACCGTTCAGCGCCGAGCAGCCCGAGCCGGGTTCGCGCTTGTTGCAGGGCGTGGCGGTATCGTAAAAATAATAACAGCGGGTCCGCTGGAGCAGGTTGCCGCCGTTGGTCGCCATGTTCCGCAGCTGGGGCGAGGCCCCGGCCAGGATCGCGTTGGCCAGCAGCGGATACCGTTCGGCCACCTGCGGGTGGTAGGCGGTTTCGGCGTTGGTCACCAGCGACCCGAGCCGCAGCCCGCCTTCTTCGGTCTCTTCGATCGCCGACAGGCCCAGACGCGTGATGTCGACCAGGTGGGTCGGGTGCATTACGTTGGCCTTCATCAGGTCGACGAGGTTCGTACCGCCGGCGATGAACTTGGCGCGGTCGTTGTCGGAGATTTCCCGCACGGCCTCGTCGAGGTCGCCGGCCCGGGAGTAGGTAAAGGGATTCATGCGCGGTCGGGCTGGTGGTTCTTGACGTCTTCGATGGCATCGACAATGTTCGGGTAGGCCCCGCAGCGGCAGATGTTGCCGCTCATCAGCTCCTGAATGTCTTCGCGGCTGTGGGCGTGGCCCTCCTTCAGCAGCCCCACCGCGGAGCAGATCTGGCCGGGGGTGCAGTAGCCGCACTGGAAGGCGTCGTGTTCGATGAAAGCCGCCTGCATCGGGTGCAGCCCGTCGGGCGTGGCGCTCCCCTCCTTCGTCAGCCCCTCGATGGTGGTGATCTCCCGGTCGTCGACCATGACGGCCAGCGCCAGACAGGCGTTGATTCGTTTGCCGTCGACCAGAACGGTGCAGGCTCCGCACTGGCCGTGGTCACAGCCTTTTTTGGTGCCGGTGAGGTCCAGATACTCGCGCAGGGCGTCGAGCAGGGTGGTCCAGGGCGCAATGCGCAGGCTCCGTTGTTCGCCGTTGACGGTCAGGGTGACGATCGAGGTGCGGGGAAGCTGGGCCGTTTTCGGGGCTTCGGTGATGGTTGCTGATTGGTTGCTCATAACGTTGATTGAATAGGATCAGGACAGGGCCTCCGCCACCGTCGCACGGGTTTTATTCGTCGTCCGGTCCACGGCCTGCCGAATGCGCCGACCGGCCTGATTGAGCCGGTACCGGTAGCGGGCCTTGTCGTACCAGGAGAGGCTGTCGTAGGCCCGCACCAGGGCGTAACCGACCAGCCCCACCGCCACCAGCCCCAGCCCGAGGGCCAGTTTCTTCTGCGTTTTTTTGGTGACGTAAATCGGCTTCTGCTCCCTCGGCTCCATGTTTTTCCGCATCATGCCGGTCAGGGCTTCCGTAGGCACGATGTTGCTCAGGGCCGCGAAAGACTTGTTTTTCAGGCCGCCGGGCACCACTTTGGTCCGGCCTTTCATCAGGGCTTCATAGCCGGCCCGGGCCACCTGGACCGGATCGTCGAGCTGTTCGGTCACGCGGGCGTTCTGCGCCCCGGCCTTGTTGAAGAAGTCGGTCGCGGTGGCGTTGGGCAGCAGGGCGGTGATCGTCACCGGGCTGTCTTTCAGTTCGTTGGCCAGGGCCTGGGTGAACTGGTAGACGTACGCTTTGGTACCGCTGTAAACCGCCATCAGGGGCGAGGGCACGAGCGAGGTCATGGAAGCCAGGTTCAGAATGCGGCCTTCCTTCCGGGCGACCATATCAAACAGAAACAGCTTGGTCAGTTCGGTAAGCGATACCATGTTCAGCCGGATCATGGCGCTCTCCTTCTCCCAGTCCGTCTCGGTCGCGAAGGCCCCGTAGTGGCCCACGCCGGCGTCGTTGACGAGGACATTGACGAAAACGCTCCGCTGCTGCACCTCCTGGTACAGTTCCCGGCCGGAGTTCTCCTGCGACAAATCCTTCGGAATGACCGTGACGTTCAGGTTGCCGTGGGATTCCCGGAGTTCCTGCGCCAGTTGCTGTAGTTTATCATCGCTCCGGGCCACCAGAATCAGGTCGTAGCCGTCCTGCGCAAACAAGCGGGCCAGTTCCAGCCCGATACCGCCGGACGCACCGGTAATCAAAGCGGTTTTGCCGTTTTGGGAAGTCATGAATGTGGAAAGTGAGTGGTCGTTCCGGTTTAACCCGGCAGCCCGGAACAGGTTTGAAATTCAACCGTCTATTTATTCTGTAGGATGATTATCCGGCAGATTCCCACCGAAACCGGTTCCGGGCCGTACCCTCATCGCCCATCGGGCCGCCCTGTCCTTTTGCCGGGCAGCCGGTTCCACCGGTATGGCGACTACGATCCCCCGCGAGAAAAGCTTCGACAGTTCCATCGCCCTGCTGCGCGACGGGTTCCGGTTCATTCAGCTCCGCTGCCGGAAACACGGCTCCAACCTCTTCCGGACCCGCATCATGCTCCAGAATACCATCTGCCTGACCGGAGAGGAAGCCGCCCGGCTATTCTACGACCCTACCCGGTTTGTTCGCCGGGGCGCCATTCCGAAGCCGGTGCAGAAGACGCTGCCCGGCGAGCGCAGCATCATGGCCCTCGACGACGGTCGCCACCGCTACCGTAAGGAACTGATGATGACGATGATGACCCGCGACCAGCATCCGAAACCTGAGGATCCGGCTCAGTCTTCGACAATCCGGTAGGTCGTCTGAACTTTCCCCCGCGTCGAATTGGAGTAGGCGCAGACGGTTTGGTGGCTTCCACCAGTTCTTCGGCCACCTCGCGATCCACGCCCGGCACCCGGATGAACAGGTCGGCCGCCGGGCCGAAACCGCCTTCGATCCGGAGCAGATGAACCCGGGTCGTTCCGCTGACCCGTTTGACGTCTACGGGAAGTTTGCGTTGCGAAGCGACAAAGGAAAGACTCTGCCCGAAACAGGCCGAAAAGCCCGCAGCAAACAACTGCTCCGGATTGGTAGCCCCGCCGTTGCCGCCAATCTCTTTGGGAAAAGCCGGATCGACACTGAGCAAAAAAGTCCCGCCGGTCGCACGTTCAGAACGCAGACCGGCGGGACTTCTTACGAGCTTTGGAATACGGTTATTTCTTCTGCTCGGACAGAAAGGTGATCAGCGAAGCGAATTCTTCGTAGGAGAGCGCGTTGGCGAGGCCCGGGGGCATCATCGACGTTTCCATTTCCTGCCGTTTGAGGATGTCGGACGCCTTCAGGGTATAGACCTGACCGGTAATATCCCGCAGGACGACGCGGCTGGCCGATTCCTCGGTCACGAAGCCCATGTAGCTCTTGCCGCCTTTGGCCGTGATCTGCACCGTGGCGAAACCCTGAGAAATCGACGCGTTCGGTTTCAGGATCGACTCGGCGATCTGCTCCCGGTTCATGATCGAACCGATCTGGCCCATGAACGGCCCCTTCATCGGCTCGTTCCGGCTGAGGCTGTGGCAGGCGATGCAGCCCTGGCGGGTGAACAGCTGACGGCCCAGCCCCGGGTCGCCCTTGATCTTCGCCATCGCCAGCATCACGTCCTCGATGGACGACTCGCCCACCTGCCCCTTGCGATTCCGGATTTTTTCCAAATCGACCTTCACCTCCTCCTTTGCCACCACCGGTTCCTCCATCCCGCCCAGTTCCGGGATTTCCAGCCGGAGCCGGCTGTTCAGGTCGGCGAAGAACGTCTTGTCGGCGGCCTTGCCGGCTTCTTCCAGCAACAGGGCTTTGACGGCGGGCGAACCCTCCCACTCGACGGCTTTGTAATACGGGCCGTGGGTGTCGGGACGAGTGCTCCACCACCACGAGGCATCGTAATCGGCCTCCTTTTTATACAGCCGCGCCAGTGTGGTCAGAATCTGTTTTTTCAGCATTTCGTCGCCGGTTTTCCGGTAGGCCGCGATCAGCCCCTGAACGGCTTTGGGGTCGTGCATATAACGAAGCGCCCAGAGGGCAATCGTCGAGTTTTGCGAACCGACGGCGGCCACCGAGGCATCGACGGCGTTCAGCGCCACCAGCGAGCGGACGGCAAGGTGGGCCGGGATGATGGCGGCATTCGGCGTTGCGTGCGGGCCTTCGGTTCCTTTGGCGGGAGCCACGAACGAGGCCGGCACCTTCACCTGGAGCAGCGCCGGGGCAGCTTCGGCCCGGCCCAGCCGGCCCAGCCCCACGATAGCCGCCACCCGAACCCGCTCGGAGGGGTCCTGGAGGGCCTTCAGGAACGGCTCGGACGGCACTTTTTCGACGAACGGTTTGCGGTCGGCGAGGGCGCGGAGGGCAAATTCGCGGAGGTCGTTGTCGGCGGTCAGCTTTACGAGGTTGGCGATGCCGTCGGCGCCGGCGGCCTGGGCGTAGGTAAACAGGCCGGCCACCCGGACGGAGAGCGGCAGCTTCTTATCGTCGACCAGCTTCCAGGCGGCTTCGGCCGTCCGTTTGGCGGGGCGCGTCAGCAGCTCCTGCTGGGCCGCCAGCCGACGGACCGCACTGCCCGATTTCAGCTCGGCCGCCAGTTCTTTTTCGGACGCCTTCTTCAGGTCGATAGCCGGTTTGTAGCTCCAGGTTTTCGGGACGGCCCGGACCACGAAGCCTTTGGCCGGGTTGCCGGAATAGCCGGCGCCGGCCCAGGCCGCGAGGTACATCCGGCCCGACGCGTCGATATCGACGTCGGTGATCTGCGCCAGACGGATAAACTCTTCTTCTTTCTGCGTAAAGCCGGGGCCGTCCGGCGTCACGCGGTGGATGTACAGCTGGTTTTTGCCCCAGTCGGCCATCATCGGCACCCGGTTGTATTGGGCGGGCCAGGAATCGTCGTCGAGAAACAGGGAGCCGGTTCCGGAGCCGCCCCCGACATCGACCAGCGCCGGGATGATCTCATCCGTAAAGTGTTTGAACAGAACCGGGTAGCCGTACTCGGCCGACTGAATCTGGTGGCTGAAGCGGATGTTCCAGCCGCCCCCGTCGTTGGTGTTGTCGCGGGTGAAGATGTTCATGTACGGGTCGATGGCGACGTCGTAGATGTTCCGCATCCCGTGGGAAAAGACTTCCATTTCGGTGCCGTCGGGCCGGACGCGCACGATGCCCCCGCCGAGCATGGTCAGCTTTTTGCCGGAGCGGTCGACGGCGTTATGGAAACCGAAGTCGCCCACGGCGATGTAAATCCAGCCGTCGATGCCCATCCGGATGCCGTTGGTGGCGTGGTCGGTGCCGCGGCTTTGCAGGAATTTGGGGTTGCTGATGCCTTCGATGAGCGCTTTGGCGGGGCCGTCGGCCTGTCCGTCGCGGTTTTTATCTTCAAACACCACCAGGTCCATGCCGGAGGCTTTGCCGGTTTCTTTCGAGAAGGTGGTGTGCAGCACGAATACCTGATCGCCGACCGGCAGGATGCCCCGCGGGTTGTCGACGGGGGCGAAGGTGGTGTGGCGGTCGACCTTGCCGTCGTGGTTGTCGTCGACGAGCCGGACGATGCTGCCCTTGCCGGGCGTTTTGCCGAGCGAGCCGATCATGTCCACGCCGACGAACACCTCGCCGGTCGGAGCCACGGCCAGACAGGCCGGGCTGGGCGTCAGGTCGGGGCCGGTGAAGTTGCTGACGGTCAATTCACCGGGCCAGCGCGAGGCATTGGGCAGGGTATCGGCCGCCGGGGCAACCGGATGCGTATTCAGCGTTTCATAACGGGCCGGCCGGAGCGTATTCCAGAGCAGAAGCAGCAGGGCCGGGAAGAGGGTAAGGGTAAACTTTGACATGAGATTCAGGAACACCGCGCGAACGGGTTTTCAGGAAACGAATTTTTCCGCTAATTTGGAAATCCTAAACCTTGAAAACAAGCCTGACCCTGAATGCTTCTGAAATTGAATCCGCTCCTGCGCAGGCTGCTTCCGTATGGTACCCTGACGGCCGTGCTGACGGGAAGCTGCCTGCTGACCGGCATGGAATTGTCCGACAAATTCCCCGAAACCGGCCTCGACTGGCCGAACTACGGCGGAAATAAGGCCGGAAACCGGTACTCGCCCCTGAAGCAGATCACCCTCGACAATGTGAAGAACCTCCAGGTGGCCTGGATGTACGATGCCTCCGAGAAACCCGACCCCGCCAACCCCGGCCGGCGCCGGGACCGTGCCATCCAGTGTCAGCCCATCGTCGTTAACGGCATTCTCTACGGCACCACCCCCGAGCTGAAGCTGTTCGCCCTGCACGCCGGCACCGGCCGGGAACTCTGGCGGTTTTCGCCCTCGCCCTCCGACCGGCTCAACTCCAACCGGGGCGTGGTGTACTGGGAAAACGGCGATGACAAACGTATCCTGTATACGGTCGGTTCGAGCCTCTACGCCGTCGACGCCCGCACCGGCCGCGGCATCCCGGCGTTCGGAACGAACGGCCGCGCCGACCTGCATGAAGGCCTCCAGACCGGCCTCGACCACGACGTCAGCAAGCTCTCGGTCAACGCCACCTCGCCGGGCATCGTCTATAGAAATACCTTCATCATCGGGTCGAGCGTGTCGGAGTCGGGCGATGCGGCTCCGGGCCATATCCGGGCCTTCGACGTCGTGACGGGGAAATTGAAGTGGGTCTTCCACACGATTCCGCAGCCCGGCGAACCGGGTTACGAGACCTGGCCGAAAGACGCCTACAAACGCATCGGGGGCGTCAATAACTGGAGCGGCATGGCCCTCGACGAGGGCCGGGGCGTAGTCTATTTCGGCACCGGCTCGCCGGCCTCCGACTTTTACGGCGGGGACCGGGCCGGGGCCAATCTGTTTGCCAACTGCATCCTGGCGCTGGAGGCCGAAACCGGAAAGATGAAGTGGTATTACCAGACCATCCACCACGACCTCTGGGACCGTGACCACCCCTGTCCGCCCAACCTTATCACGCTGACCCGCAACGGGAAGCGCGTCGACGCGGTCGTTCAGGCCACCAAAGACGGGCTGGTGTACGTGCTCGACCGCGACACCGGCACCTCGCTGTTTCCGGTGGAGGAACGTCCCGTACCGACCAATGGCCTGCCCGGCGAACATCCCTACCCGACCCAGAAATTCCCGCTGAAACCGCTGCCCTTCACCCGGCAGGTGTACACCGAAGCCGACCTGTCCGACCTGACACCGGAGACCCATGCCTACCTGAAGAAGCGGTTCGAAAAAATCCGGACCGACCACAAATTCACCCCGCCCGGCACGAAGGGAACGCTCCTGTTCGGCTATAGCGGGGGCGCCGAATGGGGCGGCAACGCCATCGACCCCGACGGGATTCTGTACCAGAACGCCAACGAGGAACCCTGGGAACTGGTCATGACCGAGTCAGGCGGCTCCCGAAAGGAGACGGCTGCCCTGACGCCGGGCCAGGCGCTCTATACGGCCAACTGCGCCCTGTGCCACGGGCAGGACCGCAAAGGCAGCGGCCCCGAACTGCCCGGGCTGGTGGACATCGGCAAACGGCGCTCGGCCGACGAAATCAAAGCCGTCCTGAAAACCGGCAGCGGCCGGATGCCGTCCTTCCAGCACCTGCCCGAAAAGGACTGCGACGCCCTCGTGGCCTTCCTGCTCGGGAAGGAAACCGCCAAAGCCGTCGCCCGCAGGCAGCCGGACGGCACCGCCGAAAAGAAAGGCTTTCCCTACGTGCCGGCCTACGTTGTGAAAGTCTGGGACCGCTTTGTGGACCAGAACGGCTACCCCGGCATCAAACCGCCCTGGGGCACCCTGAACGCCATCGACCTGAACACCGGCGAGTACCTCTGGAGAATCCCGCTGGGCGAATACCCCGAGCTGGCGAAGAAGGGCGTCCCGACCACCGGCACCGACAGCTACGGCGGGCCGCTGGTGACGGCGGGGGGCCTGTTGTTCATTGCCGCCACGAAGGACGAAAAAATCCGCGCCTTCGACCGGAAAACCGGCAAACAGGTCTGGGAATACCAGCTCCCGGCCGGCGGCTTCGCCACGCCGATCACCTACGAAGTGGACGGTAAACAGTACGTCGTGATCGCGGCCGGTGGCGGCCGGGGCCAGAAAATCGGTGGAAACTACGTCGCATTCGCTCTTAAATAATGGACCCTGAACCTTCATTCTCCCAACCCTTATGACCCCATTCGATCAATCGCCCGAGAGCGAACGCCGGGACGCCGGCCGCCGGAACGCCCTCAGGAAACTGGCTCTCGGAGCCTCCGCCGGTGTTCTGGGCCTGTTCGACAGCCCGAAAGTCCGGGCCGACCATCACGTTACCCCGGCCTACGCCAAAGGCATGGCGCCCATCACCATCAAGAGCGTGCGGGCCATCACGACGGCCCCCGGCGGTCCCAACCTCGTCATCGTCAAGGTCGAGACTTCCGAACCGGGCCTGTACGGGCTGGGCTGCGCCACCTTCACCCAGCGGGCGCACGTCGTCATTCCGGCCGTCAATATCTACCTGAACGAATTCTGCGTCGGCAAGGATGTCGACAACATCGAGGACATGTGGCAGTCGGCCTACGTCAGCTCCTACTGGCGGAACGGGCCGGTGCTGAATAACGCCCTGTCGGGCCTGGACCAGGCACTCTGGGACATCAAGGGCAAGCGGGCCAACATGCCGGTCTACCAGTTGCTGGGCGGCAAGGCCCGCATCGCCGTCGATACCTACACCCACGCCAGCGGCCCCACGCCCGAGGCCATCGCCGACAAGGTGCAGGAATTCATGAACATGGGCTTCCGGCATGTTCGGATCCAGCAGGGCGGCTACGGCGGGGTCGGGGCCATCGAGAAAAAACCCGACTTCCGCACCGCCGGGTTCGGGCGGGAGAGCGACGACTACATCGACCAGCGCACCTACCTCAAACGGGTTCCGAAGATGTTCGATATGGTCCGGAAACGGTGCGGAGAGGATGTCGAACTGCTGCACGACATCCACGAACTGATCGAGCCCATCGAGGCCATCAACATGATCAAAGGGCTGGAGGAATACCGCCCCTACTTCATCGAGGACCCCTTCTCGCCGGAGAACATGAACTGGTTCAAACAGCTGCGGCAGACCACCTCCGTACCGATCGCCATGGGCGAACTGTTCAACAACATCAACGAGTTCAAAGAGCCGATGGCGAACCACCTGTTCGACTTTATCCGGATTCACATCTCGCAGATCGGCGGCATCACCCCGGCCATGAAGGTGGCCCGGCTGGGCGAGTGGTTCAACGTCCGGACGGCCTGGCACGGCCCTGGCGACACCTCGCCGGTCGGGCATGCGGCCAACAACAGCATCGACATCGCCGTCTGGAACTTCGGCATTCAGGAGTCGCAGATGTTCAGCGATAAGGTGAAGGAGGTGTTTCCGGGCTGCCCGACCATCAAAAACGGCTACTACTACGTCAGCGAATCGCCCGGTCTGGGCATCGACATCAACGAGAAGGAGGCCGCCAAATACCCCATCGGCACCAAATCCCGCTGGACCGTCCGCAAGAGCGACGGCACCATCGTGAAGCCGTAAACCGGTTTCCGGCCGTTTCAGAAAGCACCGCCCGCCCCGGCGGTGCTTTTTTGGTCGTTACCGGATCGACACCAACCCTCTCCGGGTCCGGCGCCCCGATCGTGGCGGTAGACGATTACGTTTTCCGGCGGGCGACGGCTTCCATCAGGCCGCGCATGTAGCCCAGGGCGTAGAGCGTGCCGATGACGCTGTAGCCGGGATGCTGGTTGCTGTCGCCGTACATGGTCGGGACGTGGTCGGGGCGGATGGGGCCGCGGAAACCGACGTCGTAGTAGGCTTTCATGGACTGGTACATGTCGATGATGCCCTCGTCGTGGAAGGTTTCCTCGAAGTTGAACTTGCCGCCCCGCACGTTGCGGAAATGCACGAAGTGAATCTTTTTGCGTTTGCCGAAATACTCGATCAGCGACGGGATGTCCTGTCCCATCAGCGCGAAGTTGCCCTGGCACATCGTGATGCCGTTGCTCGGGCTGGGGTACATGTCCAGCAGCCGCTTGAACGAATCGACGGTGTTCATGATGCGGGCGATGCCCCGGAGGCTGTCCACCTGCGGGTCGTCGGGGTGCATGGCGAGTTTGATGCCGGCCTTCTCGGCCTCGGGCACCACGGCTTTCAGAAAGTATTCGAGGTTTTTCCAGAGCGTCTCCTTCGACACTTCGCCGTATTGGGTCGGCGGCAGGTTTTTGACGGCCTCGTAATCGAAGGCCGTCACGAGCGCCCCGCCCCGGCCGGGTTTGTCGTTCTGCGTCCGGTACCAGCCGATGACGGGCATCCAGTTGTAGCAGATCGTGTCGATGCCGACCTTCGAGAGGTTCTTCATGAAGGTGATGAAGTTGGCGATTTCCTCGTCGCGGCCCTCCAGCCCCAGCTTGGTTTTTTCGCCCAGGGCCGGTGGCCCCTCGATCACCCGCAGCTTCAGGCCCACCTTATCCCAGGCTTCCTTCACGGCCGCCACCGCCTGATATTCCCACGGTTTGACGTCCTTCAGGCCGGCAAAGGCCGGATTGATCCCGCCGACCGCCCCCAGCACGTCCATCTGTTTGGTCAGTTCGATCTTCTGCCTGTCCATCCCAAAGAAATACTCTTCGCACAGCTGCATACCGGCATCGCGAAGCAGTTCCCGGGGCCGGGCGGCCGCCGGATCGGGGAGCGTGCCCCGGCCGGCCGCCGTCAGCGCGGCCAGGGAGGCACTTTTTCGGATAAAATCTCTGCGGGAGTTTTTCATTTGGGGTTTGCCTTTGGGTTCAGTTATCCATATTTGCATGTATAAGATAAAGTCGATTGAATTTTGGCGAAGGGAATAGTATCTTTGTTAAAAAAGCGGAAGTCATGGTTATTACCCGGCAGGATCAGAATATCATCATCCAGACGAACGGTTCTATCAATATGGAAGCGGTTCAGAAGGTGATCGACTATATCAATATCCTTGAAATTACCGCTCAAAATAGGGGAACGGAAGAACAGGCCGCCGAATTGGCCCATCAGATCGACAAAAAATGGTGGTCTGAAAATAAGCACCATTTTGTCCCATGATCATCGTCGTCGATACGAATATCCTTTTAAGTGCTTGTATATCACCCAATAACAGAATATCTGAAATCCTTTTTAGTCCTTTACCCCATATTGAGCGTATCAGTTGCTATTACGCCATCGCTGAGCTTTTCAAACACCAGCCTAAAATTGTCGAGCTTTCCAAACAGCCGGCCGAAACGGTCAGCATGATTCTGTATTCCATTTTAAAACAGGTGGAGTTTCTGAATGAAAAGATCATTGAGAAAGAACACTGGCTGGAAGCCGATCGCCTGACTTCGGGAGTCGATGCCAAGGATATCAATTTCGTTGCTTTGACGCTGCAAAAATCCGGCTGGCTCTGGACCGGTGATAAAAACTGATTAATCATTTGAAAGCGATGGGCTTTGACCGGGTTTTAAATACCGGCGAGTTATACGACCAACTTCACATCGGCTAACCTCCCATTAACGTTTAAATTTCCTTCACTGCAAGTGTTCGAGCCCCTCGACCGCCGATTTAATCCGTATTGAATATCGAATACTGAACAGCGAATAATGAAGGAAGGGAAGCGGTCAATGCGCTGATTTTGCCTTCTGCCGCGACCGGTCCACGCACCCCGTCAGGGCGCGGTAGCCGTGGTAGGCGGCTTTCCAGATGTGGCCCTTGTTGCCGGTTTTTCGTTCGGGGTCTTTGTCAAGTCCTTCCTCATACCACTCACCGTGTTCGTGGTCGATGAGGTAGGTCTGGCAGTAATTCCAGAGCAGCTTATACTGGTCGAAATACCGCATCGGGTCGTTCGGAAAACGGTCGGCCATCAGCAGCAGGGTGTTCAGCCCCTCGGCCTGCGACCACCAGTTTTTGCTCTGGTCGATGATCGTCACACCGGGTTTGTCCCGGAAATAATACCCCTGATCGTAAAAGCCGCCCACCTGTTTGTCGAAGCCGTTCGCCAGCGCCTGATCGACCATCCGTTTGCTCACTTCGAGGGTCCGGGTGTCGTTTTTCAGCCCCAGCACGTGCGAGGCTTCCAGCATCAGGTAGGCGGTTTCGACGTCGTGGCCGAACGACAGGTGATCGATGTAGCGGTGTTTCAGGATGACGGCCTCCGACGAGTCGCGGTAGGAAACGGGCGTCCAGTCGGGCTGGAGAAACAGCACCAGATTGCCTTTGGGGGTGGTAATGACGTCGCGCACCAGCTTCAGCATCTCATCGAGCCGTTCGCGCACGAGCGGGTCGGGCCAGACGGCGTAGAGTTCAGTGAGAGCCTCCAGAAGGTGGATGGAACTGTTCTGATCTTTGTACCCGACGTTGGAGGTCGAGGACACCGACGCATCCCGGCGGATGGGCGTGCCGTCCCGGCGCAGGTGCTGGAAATACCCTTTTTTGACCGGGTCGTGGCTGTGCCGTTCGAGCCAGAGGAAGGACTTCTTCGCCAGGTTGAGCGCGGCCGTGTCCTTCGACTGGTGGTAGTAGGCGCTCAGGGCGTACAGGCCGAAGGCGTTGCCGTAGGCCTCCTTGCTGCCGTCGCCCTTCACCTTGCCCTGGCGGTCGACGAGCGTGTAGAAACCGCCGTACTGCTTATCCCACATCACGTCGCGCAGAAACCGGAAGCCGTGCCGGGCGTTATCGCGGTAGTGGGCCACGGACGGATAGCGTTCGGCGGCTTTGGCGGTGGTCCAGGTATGGCGGGCCTGGGTCACGATCATCTTGTCCTGCGCGCCGGTGGGTTTGAAGTCGTAGGTGAAGGTACTCAGAAAACCGCCGTATTCCCGGTCGACGGCCTGCGGATACCATTTATTGAGCATTTCGGTCCGGATGGACTTCTCCATTTCGTCCGCGATCCGCGCCCGCTCGGGCGCCGGGGTCTGCGCCCGGACGCCTACGGGGCCGCCCGGTACCGCCAGGGCCAGCCCGAGGTAAAGTACACCGATTTTCATAAGGCAAAGGTTGAGGAATACCCATCAAAGGTAGCGGAGCGCCGGGCCTACTCAGTAGTACGGGTTTATCATTTTTTTGCACGGAACGGCCTGGGAGCGGGGTTAGGTCAGGCAAAGTATGTAGTATTGAAGCCCATGCTCTACTACACTCAGCTTATTTTCGTCAAGGCCGGACAGGAGGCCGCTTTTCATGCGTTTGAAGATCAAGTGCTTCCGCTGCTGGAACGCCATCAGGGCGAGCTGATTCTCCGGCTTCGGTCGCCGGCCTCCTCGGTGCTGGCGACCACTGTGGGGCATCCTTACGAAGTTCACCTGGTGAGCTTTCCGGACCGGGAGCAGTTTGAAGCCTACCGCGACGATCCGGAGCGGCTTCAGTACATGGCCCTGAAAGACGAATCGGTCGGACGGGTCCTGCTCATTGAAGGAACCGCCCTGTAATCGGCCGCGGAAGACCGACGGCCGTTGGGTTTTTACCGTTTCGCGTCGTACCTTCGGGCCGAATTCCTGTTGTATGGTTCGCAAACTCCTTCTCTACAGCTGGCTTTTTGCCGTGCTGCTGCCGACGTTCAGTCAGTGGGGGACCATTGCGTATTACCAGGTGAATAAGGATTACATCGCCCGCGTCCTGTGTCAAAACCGCGACAAACCCCAGCTGCACTGCGACGGCAAATGCTACCTCGCCAAACAGCTGCGGGCCCAGCAGGACCGGCAGGATCAGGAGACCGCCGAACGGGTGCAGAACCTGCCCGTGGTCCAGCTGTTCTGCCAGCACCCGACGCCCTTCCGGTTTCACCCGGTACCGATCGTTCTGTCCGAAACGATCCGGCCCCACGCGTTTCTTCCCGCCTATTCGGTGCCCCTGAGCGCCCTGTTCCGCCCTCCGCGCGTCTGATCCCTCCCCTGCCCCGTCTTCGGGCTCATCGTCCGCCGGCCGTTTCGTCCGGCAGGATGCTCTATGACCATTTCAACCCATTGACATAATCTCTATGACTCTCATACAAAGGTTCATAGCCGCTGCGCTATGGCTTTCCGGCACCGCTATGGCCCTCGCCCAACCGGCCGCCCGGAACCTGATCTTCGACGCCCATACTCACGAACCCGTTCCGGGCGTCACCCTCCGTTTCGACCCCGGAGCCGCCGGAACGGTCACCGACGCGGCCGGGACCTTCACGCTTCCGGACGGCGTCAGCCGGGTGGAAGCCTCGGCGGTCGGCTACCGCCGGCAAACCGTCGAATACCGGCCCGGCCAGGCGCTGCGCATCGCCCTCGAACCCGCCGTCGAGAACCTTCAGACGGTGATCGTCACGGGCAGCCGGGAAGCCGCCCTCCGTACCGAAACGCCCATCGCCGTCTCCCGGCTTTCACCCCGGCTGATCGAAGAAACCAAACCGACGGCCCTCTACGAGGTCATCAATAAAACGCCAGGGGTGCTGATGGTCAACCTCGGCAATGAACAGCATTCCATGGCCATCCGGCAGCCGATGACCACCAATGCCTACTTTCTTTATCTCGAAGACGGCGTTCCTGTCCGGCCGATGGGAGTCTTCAACCACAACGCCCTGCTGGAAATGAACCAGTTTACGATCAGTTCCATCGAGGTGGTGAAAGGGCCGGTGTCGTCGGTTTACGGCCCGGAGGCCGTCGGGGGCGCGGTCAACTTCCTGACGCAGCGGCCCACCGCCCTGCCCACCGCCCGCATCGGCCTCCAGGCCGACCAGTACGGCTACCGGCGGGTTCAGTTCGGGGCCGGAGCCACGAAAGGCCGGTTCGGTATGTACCTCGGCGGGCTGGTGTCTCGGCAGCGCGACGGCTGGCTGGCCGGCTCGGACTACGACAAATCCTCGTTTTTCACCCGGATGGAACTGGGCCTCTCGGACCGCACGCGCCTGACCGGCACGCTCTCCTGGAACGACTACGACTCCCGGACCAGCGGCAGCGTGGACAGCACGGCTTTCTTTGCCCGGAACTACGTCAGCACGACCAACTTTACGTACCGAAAAACGTTTTCGCTCCGCAGCCGCCTGACCCTCGAACACCAGTGGGGAAACAGTGGAAGCCAGTCGTTCGTGACGGCCTTCGTGCGGAACAACCGGCTGGGTCAGAATCCGGCCTACGCCATCCGCTGGACGGTGGGGTCGGCCACGGCCGCCGGCCAGATCAACGCGAACGATTTCCGCAGCTACGGGTTCATCGCCCAGCACACGCAGAAACTGCCGGTTCTAAACGGCCGGCTCATTGCCGGGGCCACGGTCGATCTTTCCCCGAATACCTATTCCGCCTACCAGACCGAGCTGACGGCTACCCTACGGCCGGATAAACGCTCCGTCGAGCGGTATTCGCTGGTGCGTGTACGGCCCGACCTTCCGCTGGCGAACTATGACGCCGACCTCTTCAACACGGCAGCCTATGCGCAGGTGGAACTGGAGCCGGTTCGGCGGCTGCGGCTCTCGGCCGGTCTGCGCTACGACCGGATGGCCTTCGATTACTCCAACGCCCTCGACCGCAGCGCCGGCCGCAAATCGTACCGCCAGTTGTCGCCCAAAGCCGGGCTGACCTACGATCTCGGACGCGGCAAGGGGCTGTATGCCAACTTCGCCCGCGGCTTTTCGCCCCCGGCCCTGACGTCGATTTTCCTGAAGCGGACCACTCCCACGCCCACCGGTGAGCTTTTCTACTATAACCTGCGGCCCGCCCGCTTCGACAACCTCGAAATCGGCGGCTGGGCCTCGCTGCTCGGCAACCGGCTTTACATCGACGGGGCGCTGTACCGCATGACAGGCACCGACGAACTGCTCAACATCCGCCAGCCGGATAACTCCTTCGACTATCAGTCGGCGGGGAAAACGCTGCATCGGGGGCTGGAACTGGGGCTGACCTACCGGCCCACAAAGCAGTGGTTTCTGCGGTTCGGCGGCACGCAGGCCGTCCATCGGTTTGTGACCTTTACGCTCAGTCGCCGGTCGTCGGATGCGGTGCAGAACGTCGACGGGCGCGATATGCCCTCGGCGCCCCGGTACATCTGGAACGGCGAGATCAGCTACTATCCGGTCTGGCTGAAAAACTTCCGGACCTCGCTCGAATGGCAGCACGTGTCGGGCTGGTACCAGAACCAGATCAATACCGTGCGGTATCCCGGCTACGACCTGGTGAATTTCCGGGCCGGCTACCGGTGGAAGGGGCTGGAGGTGTTTGCCAACGTGCTGAACCTCAGCGACGCGCTGTATGCCACCAACGCCACGCGGGGCAACAACGCCACCGACCGGACCACCTACACCCCGGCGGCTCCGCGGACGTTCGTGTTCGGGGTTCAGTATACGTTCGCCGGGAAAAGGAACTGACGGAAACGGGAGGCTGACCGATCACTCAAAGGGGATGAGATTTTCGACAGGCGGTTTTAAAATTTGGTAGAAAGCGATGAATTTAGCGGCAAAACCTAACCATTATGAGAAAATCCCTTTTGAAGCCGGCAGCCTTCTTTCTTTCTCTCATTCTCTCTTTTCCCGTTACCTCCCTTGCCGCCGGTTCCGACCCCGCGCTTGAAAAAGAAATCCAACGCATTGCCGCTGCCGCCCAGGGCAAGGTCGGGATTGCGGCCGTGGTGATCGAAACCGGCAAAACCGTCTCCCTGAACGGCGATGACCGGTTCCCGATGCAGAGCGTCTACAAGATGCCCATCGGCATGGCCGTGCTGCGGGCGGTCGACCAGGGCCGGTTGAAACTTGATCAGAAAGTGCCGGTGACGAAGGCCGATTACGTGGGCGAACGCCAGCACAGCCCCCTTCGGGACGCCCACCCCAACGGCACCGAAACCACCGTTCGGGAGTTGCTGCGTTACAACGTCCTGGAAAGTGACGGCTCGGCCTGCGACGTGCTGCTCCGGCTGATCGGGGGCGGGCCCGCCGTGACGGCCTATCTGGAGCAGAACGGCGTCAAAGGGGTCCGGGTGATCAATACCGAGAAGGAAATCGGCAGCGCCGAGGACGTGCAGTACCGCAACTGGGCGACGCCGAACGAGGCTCTGGCCCTGCTGAAGCTGCTCCACCAGGGCGGCAGCCTGTCGGCGGAAAGCCGCAAACTGATGCTGAAGCTGATGACCGACACTCAAACCGGCCTGAAACGCATCAGGGGGCTGCTGCCGCCCGGAACCGCCGTCGCCCATAAAACCGGTACGTCGCAAACGGTGAACGGCGTGACGGCGGCCACCAACGACATCGGCATCGTGACTCTGCCCGACGGCCGGCACCTGGCCATCGCGGTGTTCGTCTCCGACGCCCGGGCCGGTTCGGAGCAGCGCGAGAAGGTGATCGCCGAAATCAGCAAAGCCGTCTGGGACGCCTGGATCTGAGCCTGCCGAAACTATAATCACAACCCCCTCATCGTTGATATGTACCATGAATGAGGGGGTTTGTCTTTTTATCGCAACCGGCGCGGTGGTACCTTTGTGACCTCCCTTCCTCCTGCCGCGTTCAATGTGCCGGGCAGGTAAAGGGGCCAATCAAACGTCCGATAGCCATGTTCAAAAACAGCCCGTTATACAGCATCGTATGGAACAAATGCCCCCGTTGCCATGAGGGCGATTTCTTCGTAACGAAAAGTGCCTACCACCGCCATTTCGACCGGATGCACGACCACTGCCCGCACTGCGGAGAGGTGCTGACGCCGGAGCCGGGATTCTACTGGGGGGCCATGTTTGTGAGTTACGCCTATTATACGATGTATACTTTAGCTACCTTCTTTCTGTTCGTCAGCTGGCTGAAGATCGACCTGGATTATTACCTCGCCGGTCTGGTGCCGACGCTCGTGCTGCTGACTCCCTACTTCTTCCGCCTGGCCCGCCGGACCTGGCTCACCTTCTTCGTCTCCTACGATCCGGCCAAAACCCGGCTTTCGGTCGGGCGGTCCTGATCGCACCGAAGCAGGTATTTCATGCCGGCCGGGTTGTGGTCGATGGCTTCGAACAGCGACCCGGCCCGCTCCAGCGGGGCGATTTCGGTGATCAGCCGGTCGAGGGGCAGGGTATCACCTGCCGCCAGCCGAATGGCTTCCTCGAAGTCTTCGGGTTCGTAGACCCGGGCGCCGATGAGCTGCAATTCCCGCCAGAAAAACCGGAACAGGTCCACGGGCCGGGGTTCGGGATGAATGGCCACCATGACGATGCGGCCCCGCGCCCGCGCCACCTGGGTCATGGCCGCCACCCCGGCCGCCACGCCCGATACCTCGAACACCACGTCGGCCATCGTCCCTTCCGTAAACCGCTCCACGGCCGCCGTCAGATCGGATTCTTTCGGATTGACCACCGCCAGCCCGAGCGATTCGGCCAGTTCCAGCCGGTTTTCGTTTACCTCGGAAACCAGCACGCCGGCCCCCTTCTGTCGGGCCACCAGGGCGATGAGCATCCCGATGGGGCCGCCCCCGATCACGACGGCTTTCTCTCCGGCCTTCAGCCCGGCCAGCCGGACGTCGTGACAGGCCACCGCCAGCGGCTCGATGAGCGCGCCGAGGTGCAGCGGCAGTTCTTCGGGCAGTCGGTGCAGCGTATAGGCCGGCACGTTCCAGTAGGTCTGCATGCCGCCGGGCGTATCGATGCCGATAAACTTCAGATTCTTCCCGATGTGGCGCTGCCCATTGTCCGAAGCGTCTTCCGGACCCGGTTGCAGCGGCCGCACCGCCACACGTTCGCCGGGCCGCCAGCCGTCGACGCCCTCACCCACTTCGGCAATTTCGCCGGCCACTTCATGACCGATCACCTGCGGAATCTTCACCCGCTGGTCCATCTTGCCGTGATAAATGTGTACATCCGTTCCACAGATGCCGCAGTAGGCCACTTTCAGCCGGACCTCGCCGGGTTGTAGCGGCAAAAGGTCTCCCGGCCGGACCTCGAAGGATTGATTTCCGGTATAATACAATGCTTTCATACGTAAGGAATTTTAGATTTTAAGAGCCGGGCCGTTCCACGCCGGGCTGCTCCACGCCGGGCCGTTCCACGATCTGGACCATGTTGCCGTCCGGGTCGTAGAGGGTGCGGACCCGGCCACCGCCGATGGCCTCGATCACCTCCCCGCCCCAGCTCACCCCTTTCGTATCCAGCCAGGCGACGGCTTCGTCGAGGTTCGGCACCCGGAGGGCCAGGTGCGACCAGCCGGGCGTCCAGGTGGTCCGGGTCGGGCGGGCGGTTTCGTCGCGGGGCATCACTTCGAGCAGCGTGCCGTCGGGCGCCCGGAGCATCCAGACGGGTTTGGGATGATGGAACCAGCGTTCGTAGCCGAACAGATCGCAGTACCAGCCGGCCAGTTGTTCGACGTCTTCGGCCGCCACGGCGGGATGATCGACCCCGGTGATTTTCAGTGTATTCATGGTTTATAAGATTCAAGCTTCCGCAGGGCGGCCGCATACCGACGACCCAGTTCGCGGGCCGAAGGGGTATCGAAATGGGTGTGATCGCCCTTGTCGGTCAGCCCGGCCGCATCAACGCAGGCCAGCCGGCTTACCTTTCCGGGCAATCCGCGCAGCGTTTCGTTGATTGGTCCGGCGGCCGGGTTACGGGCCACCCAGAAGTCGCCCAGCGTCCCGACCACGACCGGCACGTCCGGCGCGTTCAGTTCCCGGCGAAACCGTCCGATCAGGCGAATCAGTTTGGCTTCGTAGGCCGGGGCCAGTTCAGGCTTGCTGTCGCTTTCGCCCTGGTGCCAGAGGATGCCTTTCAGCGTGCCGTCCTTCTGCGCCAGCCGCGCCCGCAGCAGAGCGTCGTCGTAAGGGTGGCTTTTGGTCTGGTCGTGATACCCGCCCGGCTGCCAGGCGTCGATGGGTGAACCGCCCGCTGCCGCCGGAATCAGTCCGATCCAGACCGAGGTATCGGCTTTCGCCATTTCCCGAGCGAAGGTCAAACCCGGCCCCACGCCGATCACGTCGGGTTTATCGAAATGCAGCGGATCGGCGGCCGGTACCCAGCGGTTTTCCCGGTTCAGCACCCAGATATGGGGGTGCGGCTGCCGGTCGGCGGGTTCGGGCGTGCCGCGGCCCGCCATGTTCGACTGCCCCACGAGCAGATACAGATGCACCTTTTGGGTGCCGGCGGGCGGGAACTGCGCCCGGCCGACGGAGGCCGTCAGCACGTTCATTAACAAAAGGCATAGCGCCGTTTTCAGGGAAGAAGAAGCCATTGGTGATCCTGCTTTTGAACGGTCCACTGCCGGCCGGAGCCGGAAAGCAGCCGAAACGTTTCTTCGTCAAAAGCGAGTGTCCAAGTTTCTCTACCGTCGGTCAGCGTCAATCGGTTTTCTTCCTTCGTTAGTGTCCATTCGTCGATCCGGTCGGCGGTGTCCAGCGCGAGGGCGTGGATCGCCAGCCGCCGGTGGGCCGGTGCGGTTTCCGTCCACCGGAACAGCAGGCCGCTGCCGGACCGCCCCTCGCCCTCCTGATTCGGCTCGACGTGGTAGGCGTCGTGGACAAAACCGTATACCGGATGTGAGGGCCGCGCCGTTCCTCCGTGAAACAGCTTCAGCGCCGAGCCGTTGCGCCGGACGGTCATGCCCCCCGCAAACGCATCGAATCGGGCCTGCCCATCGCGGTGGTTGACCAGCCAGTTCCAGACCGTCGTGACGGGCACATCGGCCTCGATGCGGTCGATGACAAACAGGGTCCGGCTTCCGGCCAGCAGCCAGAACCGTTCGAACCGGCGGATCGGCGGCCCGTAGGCGGCACCGGCTTCCGCGCCCACCACCGACACCTCGCCCTGCCGCGCGACGATCAGCCGGCGGTTGCCGCGGTCGACGGGTTCGCCCGGGCGGCCTTCGATAATGTTCCGCCGGGGCAGAACGCTTTTCTGTTCCAGCAATACCGCCTTGGCCAGGTCCTCCTGGAGGCCGAGGGCTTCGTTTTCGACCAGAAAGGTGCAGGTGTTGTGGGTCTGGGTGGCGCTTTCCAGCCCATGGATCAGATTACGGTAACAACTGTGTCCCGGATCGACCAGCAGGCGCTCCTGCCGGTGGACGAGGATAAAACTGTTCAGGTCGCCGTGCAGGTGGCCGGGGCCGCAGAGCGGGTCGCCCCCGCCGTTGACGGCCACGACGGTGTCACCCTCCCAGGCATCGCGCAGAAAGGCATGGCCGTTACTGAACGAAGCTGTCGTCGACACCCCGGCCGCTTCCGGTGACAGCGGCCGCGACGGATGGGTCAGCAGCGGCAGGGTCAGAAAGCCCCAGTCGTTGCGCATGCCGAAGGTCGCCAGGTCGTGCGGTCCCTGTTCCGGCACCGGCGCGTAATACCGGTCGAACAGCCCGCGGGCCAGCCCGCGCTCGGTTTCCGAAGCACTCCGGGCGGCCAGGTGCAGCAGGACGTCGCCGGAGGGGCGGAACAGGGCCGCGCTGTCGTTGAAGTTGGCGGCCCGCGCCCGGGGTTCATCGGACGTCAGCCTGCCGGACGGGTCAGCCAGCGGTTTTGCGTAGAACATACTCGACGCCACCCAGGCCATGCCGCGACCGTAGGCCGACACGTCCAGCGCAGCGGCTTTTTCCGGAAACCGCCGGCAGACCGCTTCGTAGGCCAGCGTCAGGGCCAGACTCAGGTAATTGCCGTATTGCAGCGATTCGCCGTAGGAGCCGTCGGACTGAAAGGCCCCGGCGCAGAGCGTCCACAGCGGCAGCATTTCGTCGATCAGATTCGCGTCGCCCAGCACGGCCGCAGGCACCAGCACCCCGGCCGTCAGGATGCCCCGCCAGTTGGCGAGGTGGGTGTTGGTGTCGAGCCACCGGCGACAGAGGGCGATGCCCTTCTCGCGCAGGGCGGTACGGATTTCGGTGCGTTCGTCTTCGGTATATACCGCATCGGCCAGGTCGAGTACGGCCGCGAGGCCCCAGCCGAGGTGGGCGGTTTCGAGATGACCGGTCAGCGGTTCGGCATGGCTGCGGAAGGGCGGTCCGACCCACTCCCCGGCCGACCGCCGGGCCAGTTCCAGCCCGACCCGGTGAATCCAGTCGGCCAGCCGTTGTTCGGGTTCGAGGGCGTACAGCAGGGCCGCATCCGAGAGGTATTCAGCCGTGGGGTAATACCAGAGCGTCCGGGCGTCCGGCCCCAGCAGACCGCCGGTTTCGACCCGCTCGTAGACCCGCTTCCGCAGGGCGGCATAAAACCGGTTCAGCAGCGAGCCCGGTTCCTGCCGTCCGGTCAGAATGGCCTGCCGTTCGGCCGTGGTCAGGAACACCGGCTCGCGGGCCGGGGGCGGGTCGTGAACCGGATGCGGGGTGGACAGCACTTTTTCCATTCAGAAATAGCCGCCTTTGGCCACCACTTCGGTCGGTTTGAGGCCGGATGAAACCATGTCCTTGATGTCACTTTCCTTATGGACCACTTCCTCGGCCGCCAGCAGCACGTCGTAGGCGATGTCCTGCGGGATGGCGATCACGCCGTCGATGTCACCGAAGATCCAGTCGCCGGGCTGCACCACCACCGCTCCCATCAGGATCGGCTTCTGGTAATAATACATCCGGAAGCGGCCGAGCATGCCGGTATTCGACTTATACTGGTAAAAGACGGGAAAGCCCTGTTCCAGAATGGAATGCGTATCGCGAATACCGTTGACGACGGCCCCCCGGCACCCGGCATTGGCGGCCGCCATGGTCATGACCTCACCCCATTGGGAGGTGACCGTGTCGCCGGTGCAGTCCCAGACTACAACGGAGTTCTCATGCAGGGCTTCGAGCATCCCGGCCCGCATTTCCATTTCGCCGTCGGTCGTGATGTCGGGCGCGCCCTTCACCGTAAAGGCCACCCCGGCCAGCTTCATGTGCTCGCGGAGGGGCGCAAAATGGGCCGGCAGGCTGGTGGTCTGGAGGTTATACCGGAAGCGAAGCACGTCGTTGACGGCGCCGGTATACAGGTTCAGGTACCGCTCCCGCATTTCGGAAATCGGAATGGGAAAGGCGGGTTTGTGGTGCCCGTTGCCGTTCAGAGGGGGAAGTTTCGTATTCATCCGGCTAAAAATTTCATGTTGTCGAAATTGATTTCTCGAATCAGCACGGCTTCGGGCTGATTCAGTACGAACAGGATCACGCGGGCCACATCGCCGACCTGGAGAAATTTCTCCCGGGGCACCTGGCGGTCGCCCCAATAGTTACTGTCGGTCGGGCCCGGGTTGACGTCGGTGACCTTGATGCCCTCGCGGATCACCTGGTCGGCCAGCCCGCTGCTGAGGCCCCGCGCACCGAACTTGGAAGCCGCGTAGACCGGGGCGTTGGGGTTGGTCCGCTGCCCGGCCATCGAAACCACCGTCAGGATATGGCCCTGTTTCCGGGGTTTCATGATCTTCAGGGCTTCGCGGTTGCAGAGGAACACCCCGCGCATATTCACATTCACCATTTCTTCGTATACCTCCAGTTCGGTCGCCGACAGGTCGGTGGTGAGCGATCCCAGCCCGGCGTTGTTGATCAGGACGTCCACCGTCCCGAAGGCTTCCGTGCAGGCCGCAAACCCGGCCATCACGTCCGCTTCGCGGCTGACGTCGCCCCGGAAGGAGCGCAGGTTCGGATGGGGCGCTTCGTCGGCCAGTTGGTGGGTGCGGCTGAAATCGAACACCTTCGCGCCCTGATCGAGGAGCTGCCGGGCGGTTTCCCGTCCGATACCGCCCGATGCGCCGGTAATAAAAACGACTTTATTTTCGATGTAATCCATTGATTAATAGTTATTTCTTCTCTTTTTTCCTGCCGGGAGATCACCCCCAGGCCCCGCACCGGCGGCCCGGCCTCCTAAAACAGGAGGGGGTGGCTTCGCGGAGCGTTGAAACCGGCAGCGCACTCCCCTCCTTACCAAGGAGGCCGGGCCGCCGGTGCGGGGCTGGGGGGTGTCAGGGCGCTTTCCGGTTCTGCCAGGTCTTTCCGTCGGTTTGACCTGCCGCGCGTCCAGAACCACAGGACGCCCGCCAGCACGAGGCAGATCACCCCGGCTCCGAACGCAAAGCGGCCGCTGGTCTGGTCGAGGGAGGGGCCGCTCATGGTCATGAACAGGCCGCCCGTGACGGCCAGCGCCACGGCATACAGCCGGTTCATCGAACGCATGAAAGCCGGGTCCTCGCGGGGCTTCTCGGCCTCCGTGAGCGGGGTAGCCAGCCGGCGGAAAAAGGCCTCGATGCGCCGGCGATAGGCCGCATCCTTCGCCGGGGCCAGCCCCGACAGCAGGAAAACCGCCACGCAGGTCAGGATTTCGATGAGCGTCGCCAGCTCCCAGGAAATGGAAGGCGTCATGTTCAGCACCAGCCCGATGGCCATGCCGACGATCACGGTCGCCAGCGCCCCCCAGGGCTGCGGGCGTTTCAGCACGATGCCCAGAATCAGCGGCAGCGTCATCGGAATGGCAAACAGGCCCGTAAACAGCTTGTTGGCCTCGAACGCTCCGCCGAACCCGCCGACGTATAGCGCCCCAACCGTGACGACGCCCCCGAGGGCCAGCGTCATCAGCCGACCGACCCACAGCGTCTCCTTCTCCCCGGCCTCCGGGTTGAACAGCCGCTGGTAGATGTCGCGGGTCAGGACGCCCGCCGTGACGTTATATTCTCCGCTCAGCACCGACATCGTGGCCGCGAACATGGCCGCCACCATCAGGCCCATGATGCCTTCGGGCAGCAGTTTGAGGCAGACGCTCACATAAGCCATTTCCGGATTTTCGAGATCCGGAAGGATGGCCCGGGCGGCAATGGACGGGAACAGAAAAACCACCGGGAACAGGAAGAAGAAAACCGCCGTCAGCAGCCCCTGTTTCTGGCTGGCCCGCTCGTCGCGGACGCTGTAGAACCGCTGGATGAAGGTCCAGTTGCCGCTGTATTTCACCAGAATCATGAGGTAGTATACCGACAGATAAAGCGGCATTCCCTTCGGGCCGTTGAAGGGGTCGAAGTGCTGCGGAAGGGTTTCCATCATCTTCGGAATCCCGCCGGCGGCCTGCATCGTCAGCGGCACCAGAATGAGCGTCGCCACCATCAGGATGATGAACTGCACGACGTCCGTAACGACCACCGCCCACAAACCGCCGGCGATGGTGTAGAGCGCCACGATGATGCCGCAGCCCAGAATGGCCTGTTCCAGACTCAGCCCGGCCGCCGTTTTGACGAACAGCCCGAGGGCATACAGGCGGACCATGTTGTCCAGAATCTTGAAAAACACCCCCGACCAGGCAAACAGCTGCCGCACCGGCGCATTGAACCGGGTTTCGAGCAGTTCCATCGGCGTCAGCACGCCCGCCCGGCGCCAGCGTTTGGCAAATACCGCCACCCCGACCAGCGCGGGCAGCACCGTACTCCAGATCAGCGTCAGCGCCACGAAGCCGTGCTGGTAGGCGATGCCGGCGTAGGCCACGAACATGAAGGTGCTGAACTTGGTCATGAAGTTGCTGATGGCCCCCGACACCCACGGAATCGCGTTGCCGCCCTTGAAATAGTCACCGACATTTTTGATGAAACGGCCCAGAAACAGCCCGATGCCCGCCATGAGCAGCATGTAGATGACGATGGCCCAGTAGTCCAGAGTTTGCAGGGTTTTCATGGGGGTCAGGGGTTAGGAGTAAACCGGTTCGGGCGGCTTACTGAACGGCCGACGCATCGGCGATCAGCACCGGATAGTCGGGCACCGGGATGCCCGTAAACGTATGATTATTACCGGATTTCTTCCAGTTTTCTTTCGGAATCTCGTAATACTTCCCCGTAATCAGGTCCACGAAAACCGGCCGTCTGAACTGTCCCTCGACGGTCAGAGTGGTCGGTTTGGGTTCATACGCATCGGCGGGCCGGGCTTCTTTGCTCCAGACCGTCACGAGAGCGGCCCCGGTTTTCCGGTGGCGGTAAGCGAAGGCGTTGACCGTCTCGCGGTCGGTGGTGGGCCGGACCTGCGTCCGGGTTTCGATCTGGTCGTCGAACAGCGAAAACACATACTGGGCGGCTTTGTAGGCCAGTTTGGGCCGCTCGATGGTCTTGTCCGGGTTGGTTTTCAGGAGGCCCTTCGTGTTGACGCCCACCATATGGTCGCCGGCTTCATAATGAATGTCGCTGATGGTGAACAGGTTGGTGGCGATGCCGCGTCCGTGGTCGCCCAGCATCCGGCGGAGGTCCCACTTGGCCTGGGTCAGCTCGGTCCAGTCGAACTCGCGCATGGCCCCGATGGGTTTGGCCGTCGAGGGAGCGCCGTTCTCGCCCTGCATGAACACCACCCCCGGCTTATACTGCCAGACCAGCGCCCGCAGTTTTTCGATGCCGGGGTAGGAAAGGTCGGGGTTGGGCGAATAGCCGTGGTAGGTCATGATGTCGATCAGGTCGAGGGCGTTTTCGCGCTTGAGCACCTCCATGAAGTCCCGGACGAAATCCAGCTTGTTGACGCTCGCCATCCCGAGAGCGATGAGCCGGGCGTCGGGCTGAATGCTTTTGACGAGCCGGGCGGTGCGGACGTAGAATTCTCCGATTTCGGTGCCGGTATGAGACGGGTTCAGGTCGGGTTCGTTCCAGATTTCCCACTCGGGCACCTGGTTTTTATACCGCGTGACCATCGCCCGCACCCAGTTGTCCCAGGCCGCCAGAGCTTCCGGCGAGGTAGGAATATGGCCCGCCAGTTTGGCTTCGCCCCCGCCCTCGTAGATCGGGTTGCCGTACGACAGTTCCACCCAGGGCGCCACGCCCCGCGAGGCCGCATCCGGGATAACGGCGTCGAGCCAGGCGAAGTCGTATTTTCCCTTCACTTTCTCGCACTTGGCCCAGCCGCCCTGCAGGCGGATGCGCTTGGCCCCCAGCGGGCCGAGGTAGGTTTTATAGGACTGATAATCCGTATAGTCCCGGTCGAGGGTTTCGCCCCCGATGCTCCAGGTGCTGGATTGGATGGCTTTGGCGTCGCGGGTTTTCAGTTGTCCGGCTTCCTTCCAGTCCGGCTGCGGCTGGGCGGAGGCCATCCGGCATCCCAGCCCTAAGAAAATGAGAATCGTTTTGAACATAATCATGCAGGAAAAAGAGAGTTCAGTACCCGGTATTCTGCGTCAGCGTTTTATTCAGGTCGATCTCGCGCTGCGGGATAGGATAGAACCGGTGAAAATCCTTGATTTTAAAGCCTTTGGCCGACAATACCGGCAGGTAGCGGCCGGTCCGGACCAGGTCGAACCAGCGGTGGTTCTCAAACGCCAGTTCGACCCGGCGCTCCTGTTCGACGGCCAGCCTGAAATCCGCCTGACTCAGCAGCGGCTTGTCGGCCAGACCGGCCCGTTTCCGGACCTGGTTCAGAAAGGGTAAGGCCTCGGCGGTTTTACCGGTTTCGTTGAGCGCTTCGGCCACCATCAGCAGCACGTCGGCATACCGCAGCACGGGAAAATCCACGTCCGAATCACCGGCCAGCGCGCCTTGCTGACGGAATTTGACCACATACGCATCATTGACGTCCCGGCCCTGGGCATTTTTAAAAGAAGTCAGCAGAGAAGCCTCCTTTCGCAGGTCCCCGGGTTCGAAGGCGCCGGCCAGATCGGCCGTCGGCCGGTTGAAGCCGCCCCCGTTGCCGCCCCCGGTGCCGAGCAGGGCCACACCGGCATTGAAGGGAGCCCAGTTGGACCACATCTCCGACCCCTGCCCGATTTGCCCGGAAACATAGGGCACGGCAAAAATGACTTCCCGATTGGCGACGTACGAGGTGGTCGGGCTGAACACGGCCGCGAAGCCGGGCATCAGATCATACGTTTTGGCCTCGATGACCTCCTTCAGCACCGCCACCGCGTTGTCGTATTGTTTGAGCGTCAGGTAGACTTTCCCGAGCAGGGCTCCGGCGGCTCCGCGCGAGGCCCGGCCGGCTTCGGCGGCCGGAAGGGTGGCCGGGAGTTTCTCCTTCGCCACCTTCAGGTCTTCGACGATCAGGGCATAGACCTCGGCGGCCGGGCTGCGGGTCAGGGTGTTGGCGCCGTACGGAGAAGCGATTTCTTTGGTTATCAGCTGCACGTCCCCGAACAGCCGGACCAGGTTGAAATAAAACAAAGCCCTGAGAAACCGGGCTTCGCCCTCGAAACGGTCTTTGCCGGCCTGCGGAACGGCGGCCGCCGGAAGGCGATCCAGGATGGCGTTGGTCCGGGCAATGCCCAGATAATGCCCCGTCCAGGCCGACCCGACCGTCGCGTTGGTGATGGTGACGAGCAGATCTTCGATTTCGTAGGTCGAGGCATTGAGGGCCTGCCGCGTCACGCCCAGGTCCGTGTTGTCGGAAACGACTTCAGTCATGGCAAAAAGGGCCCCGCTTCCGGAACCGTACAGGCCTGCGTTTTTGAGGGTGCTGTAGGCCCCGACGACGGCGTTGTAAAAATCCTCGGTGGTCCGGTAAAAGTTGGTTTCACTGCGTTCGGCCTGGGGCACCTCGTCCAGGAAACTCTCGCTGCACCCGCCCAGGAGCAGGAGAACGCAGAGGGATACGATTTTTTTCATGGTTTTCAGGCAGGTTTAAAAGGTCAGGTTCAGGCCAAACGTATACGTACGCGCCTGCGGATAGGTACCGAAGTCCAGCCCGGCCGCCCGCAGGTCGTCGCCGGAGTTGCTGACTTCCGGATCGTAGCCGTGGTACTTCGTAATCGTAAACAGGTTGGTGGCCGTCGCATACACGCGGATACCGTTCATTTTCAGCCGGTTGGTCAGCGAGCCGGGCAGCGTATAACTCAGCGAAACGTTCCGGATGCGCCAGAACGAGCCGTCGAACAGGTAGGACGTGCTGAACACGTTGTTGTTATTGCGGCTGCCCCGGATGCTGCGCCCATACACGCCGTTGCCGGGCTGCGCGGGCGAAACGTACCGGTTTTCGTAAACCTCCCGGAGCTGATTCTGGACCCCGGCATTGTTGATCATGAAGGTGGCGTCGAAAATCTCCTGCCCGACCATTCCGTTGGTCAGCACGTCGAGTGTAAAGCCCCGGTAAGAGAAATTGTTGTTGAATCCGAAGAACAGGTTCGGATGCGGACTGCCGATCACCTCCCGGTCGTTGTCGTCGACGCGCCCGTCGTTATTGAGGTCCGCCCATTTGAAGTCTCCGGCTTTCGCGAAGGGCTGTTTTCCGTAGGCGGTGGCCTCCTCGTCGGTCTGGAAGACGCCGAGGGTCCGGCGGCCGAAGAAGCTGCCGATGGGATCCCCGGCCTGGGTAACGGCGTAGTTGGCGCGGCCGGCCGCCGTGCTGAAAATCCGTTCGGCCTCGGTGCTCATCGACAGCACCCGGTTACGGTTGGCGGTCAGATTGAAGCCGGTCGTCCATTTGAAGGCACCGGTGGTGTTGCGGGTCGTCAGCGACAGTTCGACGCCCCGGTTCTGCACCTCCCCGAGGTTGACGATGGCGCTGGTCAGACCGGTAGCCGAAGGCGTCTGGATGTTGAACAGCATGTCGGTATTCCGTTTGTCGTAGTAATCGGCGGTAATCGACAGGCGGTTATTGAACAGCGCCAGGTCGATGCCCAGGTCCAGCTGCTTCATGGACTCCCAGCCCAGCAGACCGTTGGTGAAGGTCGAGCGGGCCAGCCCCGGGGTCAGCGCGTTGCCGATCACGTAGTTGGCGTCGCGCAGGAGACCGATGGCCCGGTAGTCGCCGA
This sequence comes from Larkinella soli, assembly GCF_003703975.1. Lineage (GTDB taxonomy): Bacteria > Bacteroidota > Bacteroidia > Cytophagales > Spirosomataceae > Larkinella > Larkinella soli. The sequence continues at coordinate 78,187 of NZ_QTJY01000012.1, forward strand.
TGGCATTATTCCCCGTCAGGCCGTAGCTGGCGCGGAGTTTCAGGTCGGACAGGAAGCGCAGTCCCTTCAGAAACGGTTCTTCCGACACCCGCCAGCCGACCGAGGCCGAAGGGAACGTTCCCCAGCGGTTATCGGCCCCGAAGCGGGAGGAGCCGTCGCGCCGGAGGGTGGCCGTCAGCAGATACCGGTCCTTGTAGCCGTAATTGACCCGGGCGAGGTAAGAGAGCATCGTATGAACCGTGATGGACTCTCCCCCGGCGTTGACGATACCGCCGTTGATGTTGTCGATGAGATTATCCGGAAATTTGGTGGCCTGGGCGTTCATCGAGTTGGCGTAGGCTTTCTGGGCCGTAAACCCCGCGACGGCATCCAGCGCATGATCGCCGAACCGCTTTTTATAGGTGAACGTGTTCTCGTTGAGCCAGTTGGTGGCTTCGCTGTTGGTGGCGGAAGCGTTGGTCAGGATGGTCGTCGGGTCGATGGTATTCGGCTGAAAACGGCGGTTTTTGGAGTAGTTCAGGTCGGTTCCCAGGGTGACCCGGAATTTCAGGTCCTTCAGCAGGGCATATTCCGCATAGGCATTGCCGAAAAACCGGAACTGGGTCCCTTCGATGGTCAGTTCCCGGGCCAGCTGAACGGGGTGCGGATACGAGATGTTGCCTTCCGTCGGCTGGTTGGTTACGGTATAGCTTCCGTCGGCGTTATAGACGGGCAGATAAGGCGGCAGGGAAAGGGCCGACTGCACGACCGCCCCGCCCGAATGCCCGATGGCGCTCACGTCGTCCTGTCGGGTAAAGCTGGGCAGCATGGTGATGCCGACGTTGAATTTATCCGAAAGCCGGGCGTCGAGGTTGACCCGGAACGTATACCGTTCGAGGCCCGAACTGATGATGATGCCTTTCTGATTGAAATAACCGCCCGAGACCGAATACCGGAGGTTTTCGTTGCCGCCCGAAGCCGCAATCTGGTAATTCCGGATCGGGGCCTGCCTAAAGATGGCGTCCTGCCAGTCGGTGTCGGGCAGCCGGGACAGGTCGCCGAGCAGCACCGACGGGATCTGGTAGGAGTTGGGACGCTTGCTGTTGGGGTCGCTGATGTTGGCACCGGCGACGTTGTCCAGATAGCCGTTGTTGCGCCCGTCGATGACGAACTGCGCAAACTCGCGGGTATTCATCAGGTCCAGTTTTTTGGCTACCTCCTGAAATCCGGTGTAGGCATCGACTTCGATGCGGGTTTTGCCGGCCTTCCCCCGCCGGGTGGTGATCATGATGACCCCGTTGGAGCCACGCGACCCGTAAATGGCGGTCGATGAAGCATCTTTCAGGACGTCGACGGATTCGATGTCGTTCGGGTTGATGGTGTTCAGCGGGTTTCCGATGCCGGAATTGGTGACGGGGTAGCCGTCGATGACGAACAGCGGTTCGTTGCCGCCCGAAATCGAGCCGATGCCCCGGATCAGGATGCTGGTATTGGCCCCCGGCGCCCCGTTGCTCTGTGAAATCTGGAGGCCGGCTACCTGACCCTGCAGCGCCTGATCGACGCCCGAAACCGGCAGCTTCTGAATGTCTTTGGCCCCGACGGAGGCAATGGCGCCGGTCAGGTCCTTCTTCTCCTGGGTGCCGTAGCCGACCACCACCACCTCGCCGAGCGTCTTGTTGTCGGGCTGAAGCTGCACGTCGAGGGTAGAGCGGCCGTCGATGGCGACCTCGCGGGTCAGGTAACCCACGTAGGAGATCACGAGCACAGTCCGACCGGCCGGAACATTGAGCCGGTAGACGCCCTCGGCCGAGGTGGTCGTGCCGGTCTGAGTACCTTTGACGGTCACGTTGACGCCGGGCAGCGTCTGGGCGTTCTCATCGGTGACGCGTCCGCTGACGGTGGCCGACGGCTGGGCCATCAGCCCGGCGGTCGTCAGAACCGCAGCGCAGAGACTCAGAAAAAGGCGCAGGACAAAGGGGGTTTTCATGAGAGGGCTTCGTATATACTATATCATCGTAAAATTTTTATTCAACGATGCAATAATATATCTTCTCCCCATTCACCGCAAGCCGATGGGACAATTTATTTTTCGAATTGCATTTTATGGATAGCTGAATCCGGATAGAATACAATTTCATCGGCCCGAACTTTATAAAAATCCCCAATTCTCTCCAAAGAGTATAATAATACGGACGATAAAAACTTCGGGCCGGGCTGCCCTGTTTCCCAAAAAAACCTTCCTTTTTAATGATGATAAACTCTAACCATAATATAGTATCTTGCAGTCACGCAGAACATAGTACTTTTTTCTATTATGGTATTGGTAGTTATCAAGGCGCTGGACATGCTCGAATTCGTTGCGCAGGACCAGGAGCGGACGTTTTCTCTGACCGAAATTTCGGAGGGTCTGCAAATTCATCAGGCCACCTGCGCCAACATTCTGAAAACGCTGGTCGGGAAGCAGTACCTGGAGCATGTCGGCCGGAAGAAGGGGTACCGTCTCGGCCCGATGGCCTACAACCTGACCAACAACCTGGCTTACAGCCAGAATCTGGTGTCGGCGGCCCGCGACGAGATGGAAGAGCTGACCCGCCGGGTCAATGAAACCTGCATCCTCGGCATCATCCGGAACCACAAGCGGTACATCGTTCACCTGGTCAACAGCGACCAGGACCTCCAGGTCCGCAGCCGAACAGAGCGCAACATCTACGAAACGGCCAGCGGCCGGGTGCTGCTGGCTTTTCTTTCCGACAAGGAGCGGGCGGCCCTGATCCAGGTGGTCGGCCTGCCCGCCGACGACGTCTGGCCGGAAGCCGCCACGCCCGAGGGGCTGGAACGATCTCTGGCGGCTATCCAGCGGGAGGAACTGTCGGTGACGCATTCGCGCTCCCATATCATCGGGCTGGCCGTTCCGGTCCGGCGGGGGCAGCAGGTGGTGGCCAGCATCAGCATCTTTCTGCCGGAAATCCGCTGCCCCCAATCCAAAAAGCAGGAACTGATCGACGCGCTGCGGGAGACGGCGGCCCGCATCGACCGGCGGCTCGGCGCGATGTAAACCGGTATCGGCCTAAATAAATTGAGGCACGGGTTACGATTTTCACCCGTAAAAAACTAACATCGTCTTTTCGACTTTTCCTAAACCCGAGATGATCAAACCTTTGCTTCTGGCGCTGGCCCTCAGCCTTGTCGGGGCCGCCCCTCCCTCCCGACCGGTTCAGGACCGGCCGGTGGGCGAATTCGATGGTACCCGTTCGATCGGCACCGGCCGCCAAACCGGCACGGCCCGCTACGACGCGGCCGGTCAGACCTACCAGCTGACCCGTCCGGCCGGGGCAACCCCTCCCGGGAAAGAGGCCGTCCAGTTTCTCTGGAAACGGCTGAAGGGCGACTTTCTCGTCTACGCCCGGTACCGGCTCCCGGCCGGGGCGGCCGGAAGCCGGCCCGAGGTCGGCTGGACGGCCCGGACCAGCCTCGAACCCGAAGCTCCCCAGGTGAGCGCAGCCGTCTCGGCCGACGGCCTGACCACCCTCCGAACCCGCCGGACGGCCGGGGGCGAAGTGGAGGAAAAACTCGCTACGCTGAAGGAAGCCGACGTCATCCAGCTCGAACGACGGGGGAACACCTTTCTGCTCTGGGCCGCCCGCTTCGGGGAGCCGTTCGAGATTCAGAAAGTGGAAAACCTGGCCCTGAGCGACGAGTTGTATGTCGGTCTGTTCCTCGGCGGAAAAGGGGGCGCCGGGGTCTTCGAGGAGGTCCGGATCACCATTCCGGCCAAACCCGACAACCCACCCGGCCGCATGACCCTCGGCAGCCGCCTGGAACTGCTCGACGTGACGACCGGCAAACGCGAACACATTTTCACCGCCCCGAACTCCATTCAGGCCCCCAACTGGACGCCCGACGGCAAGACTTTGATTTACAACAGCGAAGGGCTCATCTACACCTTCGATCTGGCAACCCGGAAGCCCGCCGTCCTGAACACCGGCGAGGTAAAGAACAACAACAACGACCACGTGCTGTCGTTCGACGGGAAGAGGCTGGGTCTCAGCAGCGGGGTGCGCGAGCTGGGTGGTTCGATCATCTACACGGTGCCGGTCACCGGCGGCACGCCGAAGCAGATCACCCCGCGCGGCCCCTCCTACCTGCACGGCTGGTCGCCCGACGGGAAGTTTCTGGTCTTCTGCGGCTCGCGCAACAACGAGTTCGACGTATATAAAATACCGGCGGAAGGGGGCGACGAAATCCGGCTGACGGACGCCAAAGGGCTCGACGACGGACCGGAATACAGCCCCGACGGCCGGTATATTTATTTCAACTCCAACCGCACCGGCACGATGCAGATCTGGCGCATGAAACCCGACGGCAGCGGGCAGGAGCCGGTCACGGACGGCGCGTTCAACGACTGGTTCGCGCACATCTCGCCGGACGGCAAACAGATGGTTTTCCTGTCGTTCCTGAAAGACGAGGTGGAGTCGGGCAGCCACCCGCCCTACAAGCACGTGTATCTGCGGACGATGCCGGTTTCGGGCGGCAAACCCCGGGTGATCGCCTACCTCTACGGCGGGCAGGGATCGATCAACACCCCTTCCTGGTCGCCCGACGGCAGGCGCATCGCCTTTGTGAGCAATACCGACGAAACGGGGCGGTAGTTAAAAGGGATTCCTGAGACATTTCAGTTGATTCCTGAAACTTAATCAATCTCTACTTGCTTGCGGCTGCAAGTAGAGATTGATAACACAAGAGCAGAGAAAATAAAAGGAGAGTTCTCTTGATTGTTTGTATAAGCAATATTAGATTTGGATGTTTAAACGATTATCCACTTCTAAAATTTTTAAGGAATGATTTGCATCTTTAATTCTTCCATCAAATTTTGGAGCAGCACCTTCGCAATTCTTGGTTCATTTTCCTTTTTATTAAGTGCTTGTAAGGAACCGGCTGTAATCGAAACTTCAAAAGAAATTGTCAATGCAGAAAAGAGAATTGAAGACCCCCATAATTATACTAGAGAAAACCTAAGTAAGATTGGCCGTGGCGTAATGTTTTCAATATCAAGAAATGAAGCTTTAAAGAGCTTACTTTATCAGGAGATTGAAAAGCAGTTTGATGGCGATTATAACGTTTTGATTGAAACTTTAGAAAAAACGAACTCACTCTTTAAACTAAAAAACAATATTGAATTAGCAAATAATAGCCCAATGGGGAGAACTTCAGGAGATGATGTATTAAAGGCATTTGAAGGTATTGAAGGGAACACCTATTTTCCTCAAGTGTATATCCCTTTTTACGAAAATCTGAAAAAGAAAGGCAAGATCAATAAAGAAAGTCCTGTTCTTGTAGCATACGACGGAATCACCAAAGAAGAAGAAGATGGGTACGTTTTAAACAAAAAAACCAGGAATTTTGAAAAATTACCATTTCGGATAAATGAAGAATATGCAAAAGATCATGAAGTTTGGGTATTCTCTGTGAATGATAGAGTGGATGGTAATAAAGAGAAGTCGAAATCAGCGGCAAAACTGAGAGCGGTTGAATCTCTTTATTTGGAAAGGATGAACGTTAAGGTTGCAAAGGAGGGCTGGCAATCCGGGAAAAGTGATATAAATATAATTGCCTACTGTACAAATCAAAATGGGGAGCACCCCTGGTATCCTGGAGCCTTTTATGTAAAAACTTTAAATCTTTACTCTGGCTTTGGAGGCCAAATTGACACATGGAGTCGGCAATACCTGGGAAGTATGCGTTTTTACGGCCATAAGATATGGTTCGTAGATGACGTTTCGAAAAAGTATGAATTCGGTGGAAATTACACGACTGATGACTTATCCCACCTCTACTATGTAATTTACGAGCAAGATAACTGGCCGGAGTCAATTAAAACCAGAAGATTTAATGTAGGAAATCACATTCTCGAAATGGGATACAGGTCTGCTGAATCCCATTATATTGGTGATTTCATTATCGCTTTCCCAAATTACTATGGATCAAATTCCGGCCGAACTTATCTTGTCGATAATAATGACATAACTGTAGACTTTAAGATCCGATGCGTTATCAATGGGCCAGAATTCTTCTGGCCCATCTCCTAACAGCATAGACAAATGAAGAAGCCTTTTTTACATTTTATCGGTAGAATAGCAACCACAATCATATTCCTTTGCGGACAATTTGTCTTTGGCCAACAAACTGTTGATGAAGAAAAGCTCAAACCATTTTCTTTTAACGTTGAAGCAGGAGTTTCGGCAAGAAGCACATTGATGAACTTTCTTAACTTTCGCAGGGTCGATGCATATGACCCAATTATCCCTTTCAACTACGAAAAACACCTTCAGGGGACGGCGGTAAATTTAGGCTTTAGCTTTTTTTGCAGGCCGATTAAATCTGGACTCGCCTACTCACCTTCATTTCGATACGATATCATTCACGGAACATTTAGTATTCCAAATTACAAAAAAGATTTTTTAACAGAACACCATGTATTTGCTTATAAAGCGTTTTGGCTGAACCCAAAAAGAAAGAAGTACCATTATTTAGGCTTGGGAATCGGCATAATGAATCCAGGAAAAAAATATCTGATAACCAAAGAAATCGGAAATGGAAACGTACGGCTAATTAAGCAGGATTTTTATCTTAATATGCAGTACAACGTGATCGATATCCGGTTCGGTGTACCAATCAGTCGAAGATTTTGGATAGAACCGATCGCAAGCATCATTCCAAAAACATTTCCCGTAAATAAAAGAGATACTTTTATCATGTATAGTTTAAAATTCTCCTATTCATTTAAGCCTGCTATTTTTAACTGATTAATACACATCCCTTTTCAGAGGGTCGTACCTTACCTCTCCCATTCGGTCGGAAACCTTTCCAGGTATACACCATTAAAAACGGACAGATTCTTTCTTTCTATTCCAACAACCCTGTATGATGAAAACAAGACGTGAATTTCTGAAAGCCTCGGGCTGCCTGGCGGCCGGGGCGCTCCTGACCCCTTCCCTTTCCCGGGCCGCCAAAGTGAAAAACGTAGGCATCCAGCTGTATACGGTCCGCAAGGAAATGCTGGCCGACGCCGTGGGCACGCTGAAACAACTGGCCGCCATCGGCTATAAACAACTGGAATCGGCCCGAAGTGACAAAGGCCACTTCTACGGCCTCCAGCCGAAAGAAATAAAAAAGATCGCCGGCGACCTCGGCATGACCGTCCGCAGCGGCCACGTCCACATCGACAATAACTGGCAGCGGTCGGTCGACATGGCCGTCGAAGCCGGGCAGAGTTACCTGGTCTGCTCGTCGCTGCCGTCGCAGGGGCAGACCGTCGCCAACTACCAGCGCTGCGCCGAACTGTTCTCCAAAGCCGCCGAAGCCTGCAAAAAAGCCGGGCTGGTGTTCGCCTACCACAACCACGACTATGAGTTCGACAAAGCCGGCGGCAAGGTGCTGTACGACATCCTGATCGAGGAGTCGGACCCGAAAAGTGTGATGATGGAGATGGATCTCGGCTGGGCCGTCCTGACCGGAAACGACCCGCTGACCTACTTCAAAAAATACCCCGGTCGCTTCCCGCTCTGGCACCTGAAGGACATGGACCGGGCCAAAAAGGAAAGCACCGAGTTCGGTAAGGGCCAGATCGACATCGTGAAGATGCTGAAGAACATGGATACGTCGGGGATGAAATACTTCTTCGTCGAACAGGAGGAATACCCCCGCACCGCCATGGAAAGCGCGAAATACGATTTTGACTATCTGGCGAAGCTGAATTATTAAAAAACCACCCCCCGGCCCCCTCCTTGGTAAGGAGGGAGAGTGCGCTGCCACTATTCAGTCACTGCGAAGTCACCCCCTCCTTACCAAGGAGGGGGCCGGGGGGTGGTCCCAAACGTATGAAAAACCGACTTAATATCTTAAATCCCCTGGTGGCACCCCTGCTCCTGCTTCTTCTGATGAGCTGGAACAACCGCAAGGAAGACCGCCTGCTGCTCTTTGCCCGCAATACCGTCAACCAGCCCGGGGCCACCGTCGCCCTGCGGTCGCTGATGACGCTGGCGCAGAAAAACGACATCACGGTGGACACGACCACCCATACCGCCTACCTCTCGGAAGACTCCCTGAAGAACTACCGCACAGTGGTCTTTGTGAACACGTCGCCCGACGTTCTCGAAACCGGCCAGCAGTTGGATCTGGAGCGGTTCGTGCAGGCCGGGGGCGGCTTCGGGGCGGTTCATACGGCCGGTTTTACCCGCTACCAGTGGCCCTGGTTCAACGACCTGCAGGCCGGCCAGCCCGCCGACCCGGCCCGCCCGGTCTACTGGACCCGCACCTGGGACGGCGGCCGCGTGTTTTACCTCGGCGGAGGTACCGCCACCCTGGACGACAACGGAGCAAAACAGGTGCTGGAAGGCATTCGGTATGCCATGGAAGGTCCGGCGCTGAATTACCGCAACGCCCACTCGGCCCGGATGCCGGAAGAAAACCGCTTCACCACGACGGTGCTGGATTCGTTCATGGAGGAACCCATCGAAATGGAGGTTATGGACGACAACCGGGTGCTGTTCATCGAGCGCCGGGGCAACGTCAAGCTTTACGACCCGGCCGCCAAACAGACGAAGGTCATCAACAAGCTGGCCGTTCACCTGACGGGCAACTACGAAGACGGTCTGCTGGGCATGGAACTGGACCCGCAGTTCAGTAAAAACCACTTTGTCTACCTGTATTATTCGCCCGTCGGCAGCAAGGCGGTGCAGAATCTGTCGCGCTTCTTCTTCACCGGCGACAGCCTCCAGCTCAGTTCCGAAAAGGTGGTGATGCAGGTGCCGGTCCAAAGAGAAACCTGCTGCCACTCAGCCGGTAACGTCTATTTCGGCCCCGACGGCCTGCTGTATCTCTCGACCGGCGACAACACCAGCTCGAAGGAATCGGACGGCTATACGCCCACCGACGAGCGTCCCGGCCGCGGCCCGTTCGACGCCCAGAAATCGTCGGGCAACACCCACGATCTGCGCGGCAAAATCCTGCGGGTTCAGTTGCAGGCCGACGGCTCCTACACCATTCCGGACGGGAATCTGTTCCCGAAGGACGGCTCGCAGGGGCGGCCCGAAATCTACGTCATGGGTGCCCGTAACCCCTACCGCATCTGGGTCGACAAGCGCGGTTTTCTGTATTGGGGGGACGTGGGCCCCGACGGCGGAACGGCGAGCGAGCGCGGTCCTAAAAGCCAGGACGAATGGAACCAGGCCCGCAAACCGGGCAATTTCGGCTGGCCCTACTTCGTGGGCGACAACAAAGCCTACGCCGACTTCGACTTTGCGACCAATAAAACCGGGGCAAATTACGATCCGGAACGGCCCGTCAACGATTCGCCCAACAACTACGGCGCGAAGGTGCTGCCCCCGGCTCAGAAAGCCATGATCTGGTATCCCTACGACAAGTCGGCGGAATTTCCGATGCTGGGCACCGGCTCGCGCTCGGCCATGGCCGGTCCGTTCTATTATATCGATGACTATAAAAAGACGGACGTGCGGTTCCCGGCCTATTACAACCACAAAATGTTCATCTACGAATGGGCGCGAAACTGGATCAAGGTCCTGACCTTCAACGAGGCCGGGGACCTGCGGCAGATCGAGCCGTTCCTGCCGACGACCTTTATTTCCAAACCCATCGACCTCAAGTTCGGGCGCGACGGGGCCCTATACGTGCTGGCCTACGGGGCCAACTATTTCGCCCGGAACCCGGATTCGCAGCTGGTCCGGATCGAATTTTCCGACGGCAATCGCCGGCCGGTGGCCAAAATTCAGGCTACCAAAACCGTGGGGGCAGCCCCTCTGACCGCCCGGCTGTCGGCCGCTGAATCGTTCGATTACGACCGGGGCGACCGCATCGGTTACCTCTGGGAGTCGGGCACCGGCCAGAAGTCGACGGCCGTAGCGCCGACCTTCACCTATGCCAAACCGGGTGTTTACCGCGCCCGGCTGACGGTAACGGATGCGGAAGGCCAGAAAGCGACCGTCGAACAGGAGATTAAAGTCGGCAACGAAACGCCGGAGGTGGACATTGCGCTGAAGGGCAACCGTTCCTTTTATTTCGACAAGGTGCCGCTGGCCTATTCGGTCAGCGTCCGCGACCGGGAGGACGGCAGTTTGAACAAGGGCATCGCCCCCGGAAAGGTGAAGTTTGCGGTCGATTACCTGCAGGGCAACGACCTGGCGCTGCTGGCGTCGAACGCCACACAGTCGGGCGACGTGTCGGCTAAATACCTGAAAGGCAGAACCCTGCTGAACGCCAGCGACTGCAAGGCCTGCCATTCGATGAGCGTTAAATCCATCGGCCCGACCTATATGGAGGTTTCCAGACGGTATCGGGAAGCCGGGGATGCGGCCGTGCCGATGCTGGCTAAAAAAGTGATTACCGGCGGAAACGGCAACTGGGGCAAGAACATGATGTCGGCCCACCCGCAGCACACGGAGGAAGAAACCGGCGAAATGGTTCGCTATATTCTGTCGCTGGCGACCGAGGGTACCGGTGGAAAACTGCCGCTGCAGGGCACGTATACACCGGCCGCCACGAGCGCGGAAGAAGGCAGCTACGTTATTTCCGCCAGCTACACCGACCGGGGCAACCCCGTCACCGGCCCGCTGACCGGCCGGAAGCTGATCGTGCTGCGAAACCCCAGAGTACAGGCCGAAACCTACGCGCAGTCGGCGAATGCGGACCGTAAACACCAGGACGGCAGCAGCCAGTCGTGGGTCGGCGATCTGAAAGACGGTTCCTGGATCGCGTTTCCGGACATCGACCTGACCGGTATTCAAAATCTGACGTTCAATGCCGCGGCTCTGGGCGGCCGGGGTGGCCGCATCGAGGTGCGGAGCGGGTCGTCGAACGGCCCGCTTCTCGGAACGGCGCAGGTGGAACCGCCGGCGGAAGGGGGCAGCGGCCGGGGCATTTCCTGGCGGACGTTCAACGCCCCGCTGACCGGCGCTTCCGGGATGAAAAACCTGTATTTTGTGATTCGCAACGACCAGGTGAAAGACAAGAACCTGCTGGTCGTCGACTGGATTCAGTTCAACCGATAACGACGGGAACGTGCTTTCAAGACGTGATTTTCTGCATACGGCCGGGGCGGTGGCGGGTGGGGTGCTGGCCCTGCCCGCCCTCCGGACGGCCCCGCGCCCTCTCCGGCTCGGTGGGCCGATCTTCCTGAAATCCGACGACCCGGTCGAACTGGCCCGCGAACACCGGCGGCTGGGCTACAGCGCGGCCTACGTGCCGAAGGTGGAACTGAAGGAAACCGACCGGATCGAGGCCCTCCGCAAAGCCTTTTCGGACCAGAACGTGATCATCGCCGAGGTCGGCGCCTGGGTGAACATGCTGGAGGCCGATGCCGAAAAACGGGCCAAAAATCTGGCGTATGTCACCGACCGGCTGGCGCTGGCCGAAGCCGTCGGCGCGCTGACCTGCATCAATATCGCCGGCTCGTTCAATCCGAAGCAGTGGGACGGCCCTGACCCCCGCAACCTGTCATCCGACTATTTCGACGCGACGGTGGAGAACTGCCGGAAGGTGATCGACGCAGTGAAGCCGAAGCGAGCGAAATTTTCACTGGAGATGATGGGCTGGAGCCTCCCCGACGGCCCGGATTCGTACCTGAAGTTCATCAAAGCCATCGACCGGCCGGCCTTCGGGGCACACGTGGACATAGCCAACATCATCAACAGCCCGGAGCGGTATTACCGCAATGCGGCCCTGATCGACGAGACGTTTCGGAAGCTGGGCCGCTGGATCGTGTCGGTCCACGCGAAGGACGTGGTCGGGAAGGACGTGCATTTCGCCGAAACCATGCCCGGCCGGGGCGGCCTCGACTACGGCGCCTACCTGCGCAACGTCACCGCCCTGCCCCGCGAGGTCCCCCTGTTGCTCGAACACCTCCGCAGCCCGGAAGAATACGACGAAGCCCGGCAATTTGTGATGGCGAAAGCGAAGGAAGCAGGGATTGCCCTGGGGTGATCATCACCCGCCCGTTGACATAATAGTAAACTTAAACCTGATCCGCTTAAAGGGAAAAGTAAAATTAGCTACCACTTTCTCACAAAATAATAGAGGAAGCCATAGGTGGCGCCAAGGAAAGAATAGAGATAAAAAACAAAATCTGGAAGGCTGTATTTATAGAAGGAGAAATTATTTCCTATCAAAGCCAGTAATACCGGAATTGATAAAAATGCAAATGTAACTAAAAATCCTGCCGACATACAGCAGGCTAATGAGTTGAATCGTCTGCTCTTTTCAATCCAACTTACAATAATCACAATTGGAATTAAATAAAAAAAGGAATGGTAGAACAAAACATTCAAGAGAACATATAAGTAACAATTAACCTTGTCCTCCCAAATTTCATCAGATTTACAAAACCTATAAAATTCTATTCTATAATAGGCTAAAGTATCGACAATTGTTAATATTATGAAAATAAATAACTGCTTAACAAAGAGTTTTATCCACAATTTCATTTCAATTCTACTTCTTATATTTTAAATGCCATTAAAAATGTAAAGCCTCCTGATGGTAATTCAAAAGGACCAAATAGTTGATATAAGCGGGCAATCTTCGTAACAATTCCCAGGATATAAATTCTGATCTATACTCTTGATTCAGAATATTTTGCCTTCTCGCGCTGAATATCTTCCAGCAGGAGTTCCTTCGGCATGAGGGAACGCCCGGCAAACGGCCTGAAGGCTTCATCAGCGAGTTCGATAGCCGGCCAGACGGACGGGTGCAATCCCTGGTACGACGCCGTCTCTCCGTATTGAACATCGATCAGGTCATGCCGCCAGCCGACGATTTTAAGGAGACCGGTATACTCGTCGGCAAAATCGAAGGGTAGATAGATCGTTTGTCGATGATCCAGCGCCAGAAGTTCTTTTTCCCATTGGGTAAGCAATCGAGTCAGAAGAATTTTGACCTTATCGGAGTTAAATTCCAGACCGTCAACGTGGTTATCCAGCAGGTAAGGAAGTGAATCAACCTGCTTTTCCAGGTCCAGTTATCTGACCGCAGAAACAGATCCTGCCGGTAAGGGCCTTTCGAATCGGGAATCCAGTCGATCGTCAGCATAGGAGCTATTCGTGAAGATGAATTTTATCCCGTTCCCGACGGATTTCGGCCAGGAATTCATCAATAGAGACTTCCATTTCCGGGCCTTCGTAGTTGAATTTAACTTTGTTAAAATCGACGCGGTACAGAAAAGAAGGATACATACTAAACACCTCCGGAATCCAGCCGTATTGAACGGTCAATTCATTGCCTCTCCTGGAAACTTTAAGTGCTCCTGTGTATTGGTCGGAGAAATCAAAAGGCAGAAAGGCGGTATTTCCTTCATGAAGGGACTGCACGGACTTTATCCAATTTTCAAGTAAATGAAATAAGCCCGCTTTCACTTTTTCTTCGCTCGGTTCGGCAGGTAATATACCGGGGTCATCAGCAAAGAAATAAGTGTCTGCATCAGTGTAAATATTTAATTCCGGAACAGAAATATGAAGGTCAGAATGAAATTGAAAGTCTTTATTTTCTTCGAACTCAATTGTAATCATTTCAAAATAAAGTTTTAATCTTTTTCCTTAACGAATTCGAGAGATATTTACCAAATTATTAATTGTGTTCAAATGATAGATAGGCATCTCAGAATGGAAAAGGAATTTTACTTATTCCTGTAGAAATAACCTTTCCTTTTCTTTACAGATTTTGAAAAGCATCTTTTCTTTATCAACAATTTTTGAACCTGGAAAACGAGCAGAGGGTATAAAATCCTGATCCGCGATTTGAAATAAATCAAATTGAGACGGGCATAAAGTCGTACCATCGAATATAGCAGTATAGCCGTACATTAATTTTAATTGTTGCTTGGATATTTTTCAACTTTTAAGCATCCGATATATTGATCGGAAAAATCAAAAGGCAAATGGGTAGCAGAATCGATTTCTCTTACTGCTATTTCCCACTTATTCAGTAAATAGGAAACTACTACCTTCACCTTTTCCCAATTTTCCTTGTCTGGAAGAATAAAATTATCTAAAGCAAAAAAATAGGAGTCTTGCGTATCGGAAACCAGATGCTCGATCTCAAGCGTCAAATCTTTGTGGAATGAATTTTCCGAATTATATACTAAATTAATTTTCATCATTTTTTAATTAATTATGGCATAAGTTTTTCCTTATATAGAAAACTTTTCTTTACTATGATAATTTTTTACCAAATCCTTATTTTTAAAAGCTTACTTAATAAACCAATTCCTTGATATAAAATAAAAAGAACCATAGATTAATCCGAGAGAGCTATAATATAAATTTTTTGTGAATATTATGGAAGATATATTTTTTTGATTTCTCATTCCAAATAAAAGTTCCGAAACAAGGTTTAAAAAAACTAAATATATGAATGCCAAAACGACACCTAATAATACATAATTTAATAGACTAAAGCTTTTTACGTCAAAATATTTTAACATATAGAGAAACAATAATACAAATGGAATATAGAGCCAGGCACCGAATGTAACTACATAGGCGAGAGAGAAAATAAAATTCTCAATAAGTGATAAAGTTTTGGTTGAGTTATAAAAATCAAATCCCTCAATGATGCAGTATAATAACGCATTGAAAACGAGAGTTGCCCCAATTATTAAAATTTGTCTTTGAACTTCTCTTTTTAATTTATTCATATTTATTGCTTCTATTGTTAAGTATGGAGTAAGCCTAAGCCTGCTCTACAGTTAAACCATATCATTCGCATTCAAGCAACAATGGAGATAACTCTCCTCGCCAAACTGCTTTCAGTTGGTCCCATTTTGGTCGCTTTTTTATTTCAGGCTCATACACTGCTTCCCCACCATTTAGGTTAACAAAATTGGTTAGACGAGCTTGAAAACTTCTCCAAAGTTTATCCGCCTGTCGAAATTGAATTTGCGATAATGAGGACCCTAATAACTCATCCAGTTGACCTGTTAAGCGGTCAACTCCTCTGGTGTAGAAAGAAAATGACCCATTAGAGTTTTTGGTAAATCCAAATAATCTGTTCCCACTAACTGGATGTTGACCAACAGGAAAAAGGTTATCTCCAATCTTATTTGGATCAGTTATTGTTGAAAAGGTCCAGTGATCAGTTGCGAAATCGCTGCATATTACAGAACCATCATCACCTGGAATGTCAATTAATAGCACACTTCCCAAGGGAGCATTAAGCCATTTTCTTGTCTCGTCTACCAGATTTGGATGAGGGTAAAATGCCGACAACTCCGTGTCTACAAAGTTGTTAATATTTTTCCTTATATGCTCAAGCAAGCGTTCAGCGGTAAATCCGTCAGGGAACTTTCTAATATTAACTCCAAAGTAATCGCAATTTATTAGATTACCTGAGGCCGTTTCCAGAGTCTGTAACTTCCAATCATAAATATTTAAATAGGGATGGAAAGGCTTAAGCAAATTTAATCGTTGCATAACTGCAGAAGGCGGTGAAAAATCCGCTAGCGGCTTCCAATCACTTACGTCACATGGCTTTACAAACGACATTTTGTCCGAAGCCAGCTTCAGCCGGGTCTGCGTGAGCGTCGAGGGCTCCGTGGGGCCGGTGGGGTTCGTCGGCCCTATGGGCGTTTCGGCTTTTTTACATTCGTTCGATGTGGTTCTCGGAGAGTTCTCGATCGGGGTCAGATCATTGACCGGCACCACGTTGACCGTCAGGCGCTCGCCCGCCCCCAGGCTCGACTTCAACTCCTCCTGGATCAGCCACTTGAAGCCGCAGTTGAGCGGAATGCCCGTGTTGCCCCCTTTGGCCGCCCGCACGTCGGGGCGGGGGTCGTTGTTGGCCAGCACGGTCGCCACTTTGCGGCTGTTGACATAGATATCCACATAGGCGTAGCCCCCGTTGGTGGCATAGGCCCAGCCCCGCACCTGCTGACAGTCCACCGCATCCAGAAAGGCCGTCGTCGGCGTGCGCTGGCCGTTGCCGAAGGTGGGGTTGCTGCCCGGCGTGCCGGTGTCTCCGCCCTCGGGCCGGAAGCCCGGCGGAGGATTACCCGCCCCCGGACCGCCCGAGCCCGGGTTGCTCAACCCCGGTCCCCAGGCCCCCGTGCCCGAGGAGCCCGCTCCCCGGTTATAGCACCAGTAGTGATCGACCGCCCCGCGTTCGTCGACCCAGAAGGTGCAGTCGTCGACGACCATCCGGTAGATGATTTCGCTCTGGCTGGCCAGCGGATCGCTGCCCATCGACAGCCCGTAGAGCCGGCAGGCCGGCACCAATTGCTGGCCCTGGCCGGGATACTGCCAGTAAAGCTGGGCCTGCGCCCCACCCATAAACTCGGCAAAGTCCAGGCGGATGTCGTAGCGCCGGCCGGCCTCCAGATAAATCGTGCCCTGCTGCCAGGTGGGCGGGTGGCCCTGCCAGTCGTCGATCAGCCGCCGGCCCTGAATCGTCAGCCGGGTGGCATCGTCGTTGTAGGTCC
Organism: Larkinella soli; assembly: GCF_003703975.1. Classification (GTDB taxonomy): domain Bacteria; phylum Bacteroidota; class Bacteroidia; order Cytophagales; family Spirosomataceae; genus Larkinella; species Larkinella soli. The sequence continues at coordinate 94,646 of NZ_QTJY01000012.1, forward strand.
GGAACACGTAGGTGCCCGTCACCGGCGCTTCGATCTGCCCCCGCCAGTGGACGGAGAACCGGTCGGCGTTGACCTTGCCCTCGGCCGGCGAACCGCCCCAGCTGAAGTTGATGCCCGCGTCGGTGCGCGCCAGCACCGGCGTGCCCGACAGGTTGTCGGTGTTGAAATACAGGCCCGTCAGCCCGTTCCCCTGGCAACCGCCCGAAGGCGTTGTCGTACTGCCCGTCGTCGTGCCGCTTCCACAATTGATCGTTCGCGGGCCGTTCATCAGCAGATAGGTGCTGCCCGCCACCCGTAGCTGTAACGAGAGGTTCTGGCCGGTTCTGACGCTTTCGGGCAGCGGCAGGCTCAGGCCGTGGCGCCCGTCGCCTTTCCCGGCAGTAAGCAGGTCCTGACGGAAATTGCCCGCCAGTCCGCCGGCCACCATTTGGCCGTTCGCCAGCAGTTCCACCGTCAGCGGGGTGTTGGGGCTGTTGCGATCGTAGACCCAGCCGCCCACACTGCCGCAGTCGGCCCCCTCGAAGAAGCCTTCGTAATTCCCGCCCAACGGATTCGTGGAGGTCGACGGTGGGGGATTGGTCGGGGGCGAAGGGGTCGATGAACCGCTACCGGCGCAGGTGATCGTTCGCGGACTGTTGGTCAGGCTGAAGCCCGTGCCGGCTACCCGCACGCTAATGGTTTGCGGCTGGCCGGTTTTGAGATTGGCCGGCGGTTCCAGGCTGAAACCGTGCCGGCCGTTGCCCTTGCCCGCATTCTGCAGGTCGGCGCGGTAGGTGGCCGCCGGCACCGTGGCGACTACCTGTCCATTTGCCAGCACCTCCACCGTCAGCGGAGCGTCGGGCTGGTGACGGTCATAGACCCATCCGCCGATGCTGCCGCAATCGGCGCCATCCAGAAAGCCCTCGTAAGCGCCACCCGATGGGTTGGCCGGGGCCGGGCTGGAGGAGGTCGGCGGAGGAGCACTACCGGCACAGGTGACGGTTTTGGGACTGCCGATAAGGCTGTAACCCGAGGCCGCCACCCGGACACTGACGCTGACGGGCTGACCGGTCTTTATAGCCGCCGGAGTCTCGAAGCCAAAGCCGTGGCGGCCGTCGCCCTTGCCGGCATTCAGCAGGTCCTGGCGGAAATTACCCGCCCACTGAGAAGCCACCACCTGCCCATTGACCAGCAATTCGACCATCAGCGGGATGTGGGGCTGATCGCGGTCGTAAACCCAGCCGCCGATACTACCACAGTCGGCACCATCGAGGTGGCCTTCAAAGTTGCCGGCCAGCCGGCGGCCCCGGGCATCGGTCAGCGCTGGGGAGGCCGGTTCAGAGGAAGGGGAAAGCCGTAGCGTCAGGCGGGTGGCTTCCACAAAGAGACTGGCCGAAGTGGCCGAGCCGGGTCCGCGCAGCAGGCGGAAGGTAGGGCTGGCGGGCCGGAAGACGAAGTAGCCCGTCAGCTGGTAAGTGACCGAAGGCCGGGCCGCCGAGAGTTCGGTGCCGATCAGTTCGTGGTAGTCGCCCCCGGTAGGCACGAAGCCTTCGGGGTACAGCAGCTTCAGGCGGAAAACGGCCGCCGGCTCGAAGGTCTCCAGCAAGGCGGAGGATACGGGCTGGTAGGTGGCCGTCATGGTCAGGGTAAAGACCTGGCCGACGGCGACGGTGTTGCGGTCGGCCCAGAGCGAAAAGCGGATGGGATCGTAGGTGGCTTTGGGCCGGTGGCCGGATGGGGGCGGATTAGACCCCGAGAAGGCGGTCAGCAGGAGCAGCAGCAGGGTGAGCGGTAGCAGGGAAGAGAGGGTGCGGGATCGTAATGGTAAATGCATACTTAATATTTGTATGTAAACACAAATACGAGTTTATGAGCAGAACCGCATTACGACCAAACAATTCACCGATTATTTACCTGTATTGTCATATGTTTTTTCGGTAACTTTAAGTTAAAAGCTATATAAACCAATCGTTCATCGGGTGTCCAGAAGTGTACAGAAAGTGTCCATTTGTGGACAACTGATGCAGCCTGATCAGGTCGAAAAAGGCACTCCGGGAGCCGTCAGAGGCCGATCCGGTTTTTGGCAGAGAAGTTGAGGCCCTTCGGCTGAATAGTTTGCCCTGTCCCATTCGGTTATGTTTCAGAACTACTTTAAAATCGCCTGGCGGAATCTGGTGCGAAACCGCGCCTTCTCAGCCATCAATATCGCCGGACTGGCCCTCGGTCTGGCGACCTGCCTGCTCATCAGCCTCTTCGTCCTCGACGAACTGAGCTTCGACCGTTTCCACCAGAAAGCCGACCGCATCGTCCGGGTGGTGTTCCGGGGAACCATGCAGGGCGGGCAGATCAACGAAGCCCACGTCATGCCGCCCGTCGCCCGGACGCTGAAAACCGACTATCCGGAGGTCGAGGAGGCCACCCGCATCCGCAACGGCGGATCGCCCCGCATCCTCGTCGGGAATCAGGTGTTCTTCGAAGAATCCATGGCGTTTGTGGACTCCAACTTCTTCCGCGTCTTTTCGCTCCCGCTGATCCAGGGCGACCCCGCAACGGTCCTGAGCCGGCCCAACACCGTGGTGCTCACCCAGGCGGCCGCCCGTAAATATTTCGGCGCGGCAAACCCCATCGGCAAAGTGTTCACCGTCAAGGACCGAAACCTCACCCTCCAGGTAACCGGCCTGATGGAAGCCGTTCCGGCCAACTCCCACTTCCGGTTCGATCTCCTGGCCTCGATGGGCAGCCTTCCCGACGCCCGCTCGCCGTCCTGGATGATGTCGGAATTTTTCACCTACCTCGTTCTGGCGCCGGGCGCCGACCCCAAAAAGCTGGAAGCCAAGCTGCCGCAGGTCGTCGAAAAATACATGGGGCCGCAGATCCAGCAGGGCATGGGCATGAGCCTCAGCGAGTTTCGAAAAAAAGGCAACGACCTGGGCTTTCAGCTGCAACCCCTGACCGACATCCACCTGCACTCGGATTTTGCCTATGACCTCACCCCCTCCGGAGACATCCGGTATGTCTATATTTTCGGAGTAATCGCCCTGTTCATGATGCTGATCGCCTGCATCAACTTCATGAATCTCAGCACCGCCACGGCTTCGCGCCGGGCCCGTGAGGTCGGTATCCGGAAGGTACTCGGCTCCATGAAATGGGAACTGGTCCGTCAGTTCCTGCTCGAATCCGTCATCCTGACCTCGGCGGCCCTCCTGCTGGCGGTTGCGCTCGTCCGCCTGGCGCTGCCGCTGTTCAACGACCTGTCCGGCAAAACGCTGACCTTATCGCAGCTTCCGGCGCTCTGGCTGACCGGCGGTCTGCTCGGATTCGGGGCGCTGGTCAGTCTGCTCGCGGGCGGTTATCCGGCGTTCTTCCTTTCCTCGTTCCGGCCCGTATCGGTGCTGAAAGGCGGAGCCTCCCTCGACCGGATGGCCGCGGGCGGCAGCCGCATCGGCCTGCGCAGCGCCCTCGTGGTGTTCCAGTTTTTTATCTCGATCAGTCTCATGGTCGGCACCACCGTCGTTTATCAACAGCTGGATTTCATCCGGAATAAGAAACTCGGTTACGAGAAGGAGCAGGTCATGGTCGTGTCGAATACCTGGGCGCTGGGCAACCGGCTCGAAGCCTTCCGCAGCCGGCTCGAACAGGACCCGCGCGTGGTCAGCGTCAGCAATTCGGGGTATCTGCCCGCCGGCCCTTCGGACAACAACAACTTTTTCGTCTATCCCGACGGCCGGTCTTCCCAACTGCTGAAAACGCTCCGGTACGACGTCGACGACCAGTACATCCCGACCTTAGGCATGAAGATGACCGCCGGCCGGAATTTTTCCCGGGAATTCGGCACGGATTCGGCGGCAATCGTTATCAACGAAACGGCGGCCCGGACGCTCGGCTGGGGAAAAAACGCCCTCGGCCATACGCTGAGCCGCACCGACAATGAAGGCCGCGCCACCACCTACCGCATCATCGGCATCGTGAAGGATTTCCACTTCAGAACCCTGCACGAACCCATTACCCCGCTGGTCATGGTCCTCAGCCGAAACACCGGTGCCATGATCGCCAAAGTCCGCACGACGGACCTCCCCGGCCTGCTGGCCGACACCAAAAAACAGTGGGACGACCTCCGCACCGATCTGCCGTTTCAATATTCATTCCTCGACGAGCGGTTCCGGATGTCGTACCAGGCCGAACAGAAAATCGGACGCATTCTCGGCCTGTTCGCGGGGTTGACCATCTTCGTTGCCTGCCTGGGGCTGTTCGGGCTGGCCACTTTCACCGCCCGGCAGCGGACAAAGGAAATCGGCGTACGGAAGGTGCTGGGCGCGTCCGTGGCCGGCATCGTCACCCTGCTGTCGAAAGATTTCCTGAAGCTGGTGCTCATTGCGCTCGGGCTGGCCTCTCCCCTCGCGTGGTGGGTCATGAACCTGTGGTTGCAGGAATTTGCCTACAAGATCACCATCGAATGGTGGATGTTTGCCCTGGCCGGACTGACGGCCGTCGCGATTGCCCTGCTGACGGTCAGTTTCCAGAGCATCAAAGCCGCTCTCATTAACCCGGTCAAAAGCCTTCGGTCGGAATAAAAGTCCGGGCCGTCTCCCTCACACCGCCCCTGCCGCAGGATTCGTTTCTGCGATAGGGGCGGTATCTTTTTGCGGGTTCCTGAGCCCGCAGCTTCCGATAACGAAAAAATTGACCGGAATGCAGATAAAATAGGTATTTTCCACTAATTTGTATTTCGTTTCCGAAAATGGTCTCTGTATCTGCCCGTTCATGAAAGTATGCATCTCCGATCAGCCCCCGTCAAGACTATGTGCCTGGTTATTAACGGTCATAGCGGTTTCGGCCTGCGAAAGCTGGGACCCGCCCCGCCGGGAGTTCAGCACGCAGAACCTGTCGAACGGACTGGTGGCCTACTATCCGTTCAACGGCAATCCGGAGGACGTCAGCGGAAATAATTTCCATGGGGCTTTCGGGCGGGAAGCCCGCACCGGTCCGGACCGCAGTCAGAAAGCGAATGCGGCCCTGTGGCTCGACGGCATCGACGATTCCTTCGAGGTCGCCGACCGGGCGGCCCTCCGCCCGCCCGCGCTGTCGATCAGTCTGTGGATCTGCCCCCGAAGCCTTACGTCCACCAGTCATATCTATTACAAGGCCAGTTACATCGACAACCAGAACCAGATGTTCAGCGCCAAGCTGCGGCCCCTCACCGGCTCGGGGTATGACCTGATCGCCGATGTCCGGCAGGACGGCTTCTGCGACAGAACCGAAGCGTATACCGAAGTAAAATACAGCACCTCCACGCCCCTGGCCATGAACCAGTGGCACCATCTGACCACCGTCTTTTCGGGAAAGTCCGGGAAGGTGTACCTCGACGGTGTTCTGGTCCGCAGTCTGGACTCCCTTCCCGACGCGCCCATCGACAACTGCCCGGGGAGCGACCTGCATTTCGGGGTAGCCCATGCGGGCGACGTCAACGCGTTCAACGGGGGCCTCGACGAAATCCGCATCTACAACCGCGCGCTTTCTGAAGCCGAAATCCAGGCCCTGATGAGACTGTAACGATCATGAGAACAACCGCCCTCCTGCTTACCGGCCTGCTCCTTCTGACGGCGGCCGCCCTGTACGGCCAGCCGTCGGGCGGTTCGGACCCGGTGATTTCCAACCTCCGGGTCGAGGTGAACGAGGAACGGGTGAAGGTGCAGTACGACGTCGCGGGCATCGGCCCGCAGGATTCGGTTTCCATCAGGGTGGAACGCCGGAGCGGAGGGTTCTTCAGCCCGAAAACCGTGACGGGCGATGTCGGAAAAGGCGTTCCGCCGGGCGAAAACAAAACGATCTACTGGGATTACCGACTGGACGGCGTCCGGATCGACGAAGAAATCCGGGTAACGGTGGTCGTCATTCCGTCGAACCGCTCGGAGCGGGCCGTCGGGGGTGGGCCGGCCAACGCCCTGCTGTCGGCCCTGGTGCCGGGGCTGGGCAACATCCGGGTGCAGCCGGGCCGGAAAGTGGGCCTGCGGCCCCTCATCACCGTGGCTTTCGGCGGGATGCTTACTTACGGACTGGTGCAGCGCAGCCGCTCCCGTGACCAGTATGCCCTGTATCAGCAACAGCCCGACGCACCGACGGCCGAACCGTATTACCAGAAATCGGCCCGGCACCGGCACCGCTACCTGATTGCGACGCGGGCGGCCGCGCTGGTCTGGGCGGCCGATGTAACCTATACGGCTTTAAAAGGATATAAAAACCGAAAACATACGCAGGGGCGGATCGTCGCCGACCTGATCGGCCGCACCCCGGTGATCGGTTACCAGTGGCGATTCTGAACCTGTTCAACCCGATACGACCATGAAACCCTTCCTATGGCTTTGGATGACGGCCCTGCTGGCGGCCCTGAACGCAACCGGTCAGCCCCGAAAACCGGTCTCCGCCCGGAGCGAATGGGTGTCGATAACCCGATCGGCCGCCGGGTCTTCCTCCATTCTCTGGCTGGTGCCCCAGGTACGGCAACTGACTCAGAAACAGGCGGCATTCCGCGCAACGGTCTGTATTCAGCCGGCCGACTCGACCGCCACGATCCGGTTCGTCCGGAACGGGCAAACCGTGGGGAGTCCTGAGCGGGGCTTCAAACGGGGCAACTGCCGGGAGGTTTCCACCGAAATTCCGCTCCAGCCCGGCCCGAATGAGCTGTACGTCACCGTCTCAGGCATGGCCGGAACGGCAACTTCCGAAACCCGGCTCATCCACTACCTGCCGACGGCCGGCGCCCCGGGAATCGGCGCTCCTACCGCCAAATCCACGGGTCAGAAACGGGTCGCGCTGATCATCGCAAACGGAAATTATTCGAGACATCCGCTTACCAACCCGGTGAACGACGGCCGGGCTGTCCGGGAAAAACTGGAAAGCCTCGGGTTTACGGTCATGTACCGGGAGAATCTGTCGCTGCGGGCCATGAATGACGTATTCGATACATTCCTGCCGCAACTGGGCGGGCAGAGCGTCGGGCTGGTCTATTACGCCGGTCACGGGCTGATGGTCCGGGGGCAGAACTACATGCAGCCGGTCGACGCCAACCCGGCCGACGAGCCGGAAGTCGAGTGGGAGTGCTATGCCCTGCGCCGGCTCATCGACCGGATGGAATACGCCAACGAAGGCGGTTCGAACCTCATTTTTTGGGATGCCTGCCGCGACAATCCGTACCGGTCGTGGTATCGGGGGGCCGGCGGCAAGGTGTACGAGTCCGTCCAGCCCCCATATGGGACGATGGTGGTGTATGCCACCGAACCGGGCAAACCGGCCTACGACGGCAACGAGAAGAACGGCCTGTTTACCAGCGAACTGGTGCGGCACATGGGCGAACCCAACGTCGACCTGATCGAACTGGTGGAGCGAATCGAGCAGGGGCTGGAGGCCCGCGGCTACCGGCAGCGGCCTTACATCGAAGGGAGGCTGCGGGGCAAATTCTACTTCCGAACCGACTGAGCCTATGAAAACCGCCTTCCTGACGCCGGTCCGGCCGCTGGTTGCCGCGGCTTTCCTGCTTGGTTTCCTGCCCGGCCACCAGACTAACGCCCAGACGTTTCACGGCATCCTGATCGCCGATACGCAGGATTCGATCCTGAGTTCGGCCTGCGAACGCGACCTGAGCCTGATGCACCGGCAGTTCGTGCAGATGGCGGACGCCCTCGGCTACCGGCTCCGCGAACTGACGCTGGCCGACGACCGGTTCGGGCGTCCGGAACTCGACCGGGTGCTGGACAACCTGAACCCCGGCCCCCACGACGTCGTATTCCTGTATTATTCCGGCCACGGTTACAACCTGAAAGACCGCTCCGACCGGTTTCCGCTCCTGATGCTGGCGAAGGACCCCGACGGGGCCGCCCGAAATCCCGCCCTCCTCGCCATCCATGACCGGCTGAAAACAAGCAGGGCACGGCTGTGCATCACCCTGGCCGACTGCTGCAATGACCTCATCGGCGGGATGCGGGCGAAAAACCGGAAACGGCTGCCGCCCAAACCGGTCGTCCTGAGCGACGACTCCCTGAAGGCGACCTACCGCCGGCTCCTGCTGGAAACCGCCGGCGACGTGCTGATTGCCAGCAGCCGGCCTCCGCAGCAGGCCTATGCCCACCCCGATTCAGGCAGCTTTTATACCCGGGCTTTCGACGACGTTCTGGACGCGACCGGCCGGAAACCCGCCGGCCTGACCTGGAACGCCCTCCTGCGCGAGGTGCAGACCCGGTTTGCCGCGCATCCTGCCACCCGCACCCGGCAGTCGATCTACCAGCTTAACCTGAAACCGACCGGTTCTCCGGGCGGGCGGATCACGATGGCCGACCTATCCGGAGCGGAGCGCCCCCTGCCCGTCGACGGCCGGCTCCTGGTGGAGGAAAACCGTCTGTCGGCCCGCCAGCTGGCCGATTTTCGCGAACTGACCCGGCAGAAAGTCGGGGAGTTTCAGAAATACCTCACCATCGTGGCCGACCCCGACCAGCAGGACAATATTCGCGAACTGGCGCTCGAAAACGCCCTGAAGCTGTTCGTTCCCGGCGCTACGATGCAGGTAGGCTCGACGCATCCGAAAACGGCCGTCCGGGCCTATCCGCTGGAAATCTACCTGCGCCGGCTCCGGAACCTGGAAAAGAAATATTTCGACATCCGCATCTCCTTCTACGACCTCGCCCTGGTGGGAGACTGGGCCGAAACCGGCGGGGGCTATCTCACTACCGCCACCTATTTCCAGCGGTTTCAGGGCTATAATCAGAAGGGTCAGGTTATGTACGGCGCCAAAACTGCCAAGCAGATGGAGGTCGATCTGCGACGGCGGGAAGACCCCTTCTTTGAGGAAAACCGCTGGACGGTGCTACTGGGCGACGTGCGTCTGGCCGAAACGACCGCCCGAACGTCGCCGTGAACGCATGAAGAAACTTCTGACCGGAATCCTGCTGATGGTCGGGCTGACGGCCCCGGTCATCGGAACGGCCCAGCCATTTTCGGAGGCCGACCGCATCCGGATTGCCGAGGGCGCGCGAAAACTGGTCCGGGACCGGTTTCTTCCCAATTTCGAAATCCTGGCCCATTATGAAGCCGGTCAGCCGTTCGAGGCCCTTCAGAACCAGCTCGACGGCCTGCTCCGGGACGCCTTTTACAGCCGCGACGTATTGGTATTCAATGAGTTCCGGAACCCGCCTGACCCCTATACCACCGTGGAGGAATACGTGAAGGACTGCCGTATTTTTTCAGGTGGCCGGCCGGTAATTACTCAACTGGACCTGAAGGAGGCCCGCTACGCCCTCCGGCAAACCGCCGACGGTACACCGTATCTCAGCCTGTATCTCGAAAAACACCTGTCGGGCACCGACCGGAAGGCCCGGCCGTTCCGGTTTCGGAATCTGACGGAGTTCCGGGTCCGGTTTCAGCATGATCCGCGTCTGAACGGGTTTCATACGTTTCGAATTGCCGGAATCAGCCGCGTGGAGTCGTGGCCGCCCACGGCCTTCACCCTGACCCGTCCCGACGCCGAACCCGCCCCCTCCGACGGCCCCGACCTGGCCACCGTGCTGGCGAACCTCGCGGCCGTACTGAAAACCGCCCTCCCGGCCGGCACCGAACACCTCCTGCTGGAACGGTTCACGTACCGCAACTGCGGCATTACCGACGCCCTTTCGGACCAGGTGTTTGCCATGCTGAGCGCGGGGATGCAGCGGCAGCTGAACGTAACGGTCTGGTCGGCGGCCGGTGCGCCGGAAAACCGCCTGACGCTGCGGGGACAGTATCAGGAAGACGGCACGTCCCTCCGGCTGGTGGCCGAACTGGTGGACCCGACCACGGACCGGGTGCTGGCGACCATCTCAAACGCCGACCTGCCGCTTTCCCGGCTCAACGCACTGAATCTCAAGCTCAAACCCGACCTGTATGCGCAGGCGGTGGCGATGCAGGACACGCTCCGGCAGCACGCCCCTTCCCGACCGATGGCCCTGAAGCTGGAGATCCGGACCGACCGCGGCCGCAGCCGGCCGGAATACTGGCAGGACGACCGGATGTTCGTGGAGGTTCGGGCCGACCGGCCCTGTCACCTGCGGCTGGTGTATGTGCTGGCAGACGGCACACGAACGCTGCTGGAAAACGATTTTGAAATCAAACCGGGTCAGGAAAACCGGTTCGTGCGGATCGCGCCCGACGTTTCGTTCATCTGTTCGGCTCCCTTCGGGGTGGAATACCTGCTGGCCTATGCCGCGGAAGTGCCGTTCTGCCCCCTGCCGACGCAGCCGAAACCGCCGTTCTATGCCCGGAACGAAGGGGGGTACACGGTGCTGGTCGGGTCGATGCCCGCCCTGATCGAAGCCGTCCGCTGCACCCGCCCGAAACGCGACGTGGCCGAGGACCGGATTCAGATTACCACCCGGGAGAAGGCGGTAACGGGATTGAAATAAGCCCCGGCTTACGGCAGCGACCATCCGGCCCTCAGTTGACCCGGTATCCGTAACGCGTGAATCGGGCGAGATCGCGGTAGCCGATCCAGCAGTAACCGTTTTCCGCCCAGCCTTTCCCGAAACTGTTGACCACCCGAAACGCCCCGCCGTACAGCCGGTCGTCGTAGCCGACTACGCAGAGGGCATGGCCCCGCAGCCGCCGGTCGGCGGGGTCGTCGCCGGGGGCCGGGCTCCACTTCGGGTCGATGGTCAGGAGAAACGACTCGGGCACCACCATGCCGACGACCACCGGGCCGCTCTCGGCCAGCGTCCGCCGGAGGTTGTAGATCTTGGTCGCTGCGTCGTCGCGGACGCTGAACAGCCGTTCGAAACCGGTGATCCGGAAGCGGGCGGCTACGGCATCGGCCGGGGTGGTCTTCTGCCCGCAGGAGGGATACGGAAAGCGGGAGAGAGGTACTACTCCTACCTCTTTCAGCACTTCCAGCGCCCGGGAAAGGTACACGCCCTGCGCACAGGCATAATCGCCTTCCGCTTTGGCCTTTTCGTACAAATACCCCGGCGAGAAAGCCATCCGGTCGACCAGGGCTCTGCCCCTGAGCCGGCGGCTGCGGGCTTCCAGGATCGTCCGGAGGTAATAGCCGCAGGCGAAACCGACGCAGGTGCCGTACGAACCCTGCTCCCGGACCGAGGGGCAAAACGCTTCATACGAAACCCGTACCGGCAGCTTCGCCTTGGGAACGATCTCGGGGTACGGCAGCTGTTCGTAGGTCTCGTCGTCCAGCAGCATTCCCGGGTTGACAACCGTCTGGGCAGCAGCGGGTAAGGCCAGCAGCAGGAGCAGAAAACCGGTCAGCGGAAGGAGGTTCATCGGGCGGAAGGAGACAGGATGCGACGGGGATCATTCTTCGTTTTGCAAATCGTTCAGCAGCCGCCGGGCTTCCCGCTGGTACGGATGCCCGTTCAGCCCGGCGATACGTTCCAGTACCGGCAGGGCTTCGTTCCGGCGACCGGCTTTCAGGTAAGCCAGCGCCAGGTACCACTGTGCGCCGGCGGTCCAGTGTCCGGGGGTTCCTTCGGCCAGCGGCCGCAACGCTTCCGCTGCGGCCACTGGCTGCGGCCCGCGCAGGAGGCTGACCGCCCGTTCCAGCCGGACCGAATCGCGGGCGGCCTGATCGGCTCCGGCCGGAGCCGCCACCCGGTCCGGGTCGTTCACCACCGGGGGTCGGACCTTCGGCCGGGGGGAAAAATAAGCCGTAAACAATTGTTCGTTGCGCGAGGCCCGAAGCCGGTTTTCGTCCCAGTTGCGGAACATCAGCCAGCCGAGGCTCACCACCAGCAGCAGGACGGCCGCGGCCGCAAAATAGGTCCAGTCCCGGCCGAAAACCCTCGACCGGCCGGGCATCGGCAGCACCCGTCCTTCTCCGGGCGCCGGTTCCTCCCCGGCGGGTGGCGCCGTTCCGGCCGCTATCGGGTCGAGCAGCCCGCGCTTTTCCAGGTCCGCGTGCATCTGCCGGAACCGCTCTTTTTGGGCGATCCGGGTCAGGCCCTCCTTGATTTCCCGCTGGACGGCTACTTCGTCGCGGAGGGCGGAGTCGGTGCGAAGGCGGTCTTCAAAGGCCGCCTTTTCGGGGGCCGTCATCCGCCCGGACAGGTAGGCCCCCATCTGCTCCAGAAGTTCATCGGATAGCTCCATCCCGTCAGTCCCGTTTATATTGGGTGTATAATGCTTTCATGCGCTGCGCACAGCGAAACCGCTTCACCTTCGCCGAATTTTCCTGCAGACCGATGCGGCCTCCGCATTCGCCCAGCGATTTTTCCTCCACGTAAAAACAGTGGAGCATGGTGCGGCAATCTTCGCCGACCTCCCTGAAGGCCCGCCCGACGGCCTCCCAGTCCACCTCGCTTTCCTCCCAGATCGGGTCGCGGTCGGAGGCCGGCCCGGCGGGTGGATCGTCGTCGGTCGCCGGGGCCTCTCCGAAGTCGTCGGCAAACCGAAAGGTTCGTTCGTCTTCCGGCCCGGACCCGAACAGGTCTTCTTCGTCGGCCGTCGTTTCGGCATTCAGTTCGACCTTCCGGAGGTTATTCTTTTTCAGGAAACTGATCCAGCGGTTGCGGCACACCGTAAAGAGGTAGGCCGTGACGGCTTTGCCCTGAAAGACATACCGGCCGGTTTTCAGCTTCACCGAAAAATCGACCAGGCCCTCCTGGAGAATATCCAGCGCATCGTCGGTAGATATCGAACTGCGCCGGCAGGCATACGGCACAAAAACCCGGTAGGCTTTCAGGTAAAGACACTCCCAGGCCCGCTGCTGATCCGCCAGCAGCGCCCGATACAATTCCTGTGCGTCCTGGTCGAAATGACGGCAGGGATTCTCTGCGTCCGTAGCCATATCCTTGTGTTTACAAGCACTATACCTAAGCATAGGTAAGGATTTATCAACCAAAAATCAATGCGGTTGTATCTGTCCATCTCCGGATCCGGCCGGTGGTTACCAAAACCGAACGAATTCGGGCTTTTTTTCTTCGGTTTCAAATACCGGTGTTAACCTGCCCGACCTTTCGGTGATAGACAGCCGGAGCCGTCCTCGTCGGGCGGCCGGTATGTTTCACCTTAAATTTTTATGATTATGAAGAAAGCAACACTCTCCGCCCTGGCTCTGGCCTTTGTCCACTGCGCGCTGGCCCAGTCCAACACCCTGTCGGTCAGCCAGACCGGCAACGGCAACACCCTTCCCTACGACCCGATCACCCAGCTCGGCAGCAACAACCAGGGCACGGTCACCGTGACGGGCAACAACAACCAGACGTACTTCTATCAGCATGGTGACCATCAGAAAGGGACCATCTCCACCACCGGCGACGGCAACCAGGCCTTCCTGACGAATTATTACTATTCCGGGAACGAAGCCGCCATCGTCCAGACGGGGAATAACAACATCGCCGGAGCCGTGACCGACATCGTCTCCAACAGCAAGTCTTCGGTGACCCAGACCGGCAACGGCAACTACGGGGCCGCCGTGGCCACCGGAGCCGGTTCGGGAAACACCGAAACCGTGGTCCAGACCGGCAACGACAACTATGCCGAGGTTTACTCCAACTTCGGGTCATCCAACCAGGGGTCGGTGCAGCAGTCGGGAAATGAAAACCAGGCCAACATCTTCACCAACGGAGGAAGCAGCAACGAAGTGATCACTGTCCAGACCGGCGAGAACAACCAGGCCCTCGTGAACCAGTGGTCCGGCAACGACAACGGCGCCACCACCACCCAGACCGGAACCGCCAACGTGTCGAAACTCTGGCAGGAAGGGTCCTCCAACACGGCCACCATCGTGCAGGAAGGGAACGGCAACATCTTCGACGGGATGGGTTCTTCGGCTTCCATTTACGACTCGTTCAACAGCGCCGGTCAGATCGGTAACGGCAACAGCCTGACCCTCAGCCAAAGCGGCAACGCGAACGCGCTGCATTTCATGCAACGAGGCAACAATAATTCCGCCACCGTAACGCAGGGCCCGCTGCCCTGAACCGAAAAGCCGGCTCCCGGACCGGGAGCCGGCTCCTTTATGCCTTTCCCGGAAAATGACCATGAAACGCTACCTGTTTCTTCTCCTGATCGCCCTGTCCGCCCCGGCCAAAGCCCAATCGGAGGTATACTTCCGGGCCACCGCCCCCAACCCCGACGGCCGAATCTCTACCGAACTTACTTTGATCCAGAGCGGCCAGGCCAACCAACTCCGGTATTCGGCCGAAGCCGCCGGGTCGCCGGCCGCCGGGTCGCCGGTCCGGCTGCGGCAGGAAGGCGATCATAACCTGCTGGAAGTCGAACTGGGCAGGACCGGCCAGCCTCACGCCTTCACCCAGCAGGGCGACTACAACGTCACCCGCTGGCAGGGCGGCAGCGAGAGCGGCCCCGTCGAGGTGATTCAGCAGGGCAACGGCAACCTTCTGCTTCAGACGGGCGGAACGGCCGCGGGGGGCGCCGGACTACGGATCGAGCAGTCGGGCGGTATCCGGATGCACCTCCAGAACGGCCCGAACCCATGAAAACCGTCCTGATTGTCCTGCTTCTGGCCTTTGCGGCCCGCCCGCAGGCAAGCGCCCAGACCGAACCGGCGCCCGAAACCACCGACGGTTTTCTGCTGCTGGACCAGACCCGCACCAAAACCGGCCGCGATTTTTACGACCTGTTCTTCAAACACTGGTCGGCCCGGCAGGCTGATTCCGACACCCTCGAAACCCCGCTACCGGTCGAGCGCCATCCACCGGATGATGCGGTCCTTCTCATCGAGGAGCTGCCTTCGCCCGGCACGGGGAATCTGATCCGGATCAGCCTCGACGACCGGCCCGTCTGGCAGCGGTTCGTGCCGGCCCGGTATGAGGCCCTCGAGGGCGAAGCCGCCGAAGCCGTCGGGCTGGTTGCCGAACAGATTAAAATTTATTTCGAAAGCGTAGAAAAACCGGAGGAAAGTGAATCCGGCTGAAGGAACGAAAATTCCGGCGCGAGAATTGCGGGCATTTATCCGAACGACCTGTTTTTATCAGACAACGCACAATCATCGAAATTCGAAATCCTGCACCGCCCATGGACCGGATTCCTTCTGTTCCGCCCCTTATCGAGCCGCTTTCGGACTCGGTCTCCCGCCCGCGCTGGTCGGTGATGATTCCGGCCTATAATTGTTCCGGACAACTGCACGAAACGCTGGCATCGGTGCTGTCGCAGGCCCCGGGGCCGGAGCAGATGCAGATCGAGGTGGTGGACGATGCCAGCACGGACGCCGACGTGGGGGCCTTAGTGGAACGCATCGGCCGGGGCCGGGTAGGGTATTACCGGCAGGAGCAGAACGTGGGCAGCCTGCGCAACTTCGAGACGTGCCTGAAACGCTCGCGGGGCCATCTGGTTCACCTGCTGCACGGCGACGACCGGGTGCTGCCCGGCTTTTACGAAAAGCTTGACGAATTGTTCAGGCGGTTTCCGGAAGCCGGGGCCGCCTTTTGCCGCTACCGCCACATCGACCCCGAAGGCCGGCCGCTGGGCGACGAACCTTCGGAACGGGAATCCGACGGGCTGCTGGAGGGCTGGCTCGACCGGATTGCCGCCCACCAGCGGCTTCAGTACGTCTGCATGGTGGTCCGGCGTTCCGTCTACGAGCGTCTGGGCGGTTTTTATGGCGTCACCTACGGCGAAGACTGGGAGATGTGGGTCCGGATTGCCCGGCATTTTCCCGTTGCCTACTCCCCCCGGACGCTGGCCGAATACCGCGTCCACGGCACCTCCATTTCGAGCGAAAAGATTCTGTCGGGGCAGAATCTTCGCGATCTGCGGTTCGTGATGGAAGCCATTCAGAACCACCTTCCTCCCGATAAAAGAAAGGAAGTTCTGGCCCGTTCGCGGAGAATCTGGGCGCACTACAGCATTCAGGTGGCCCGGCAAATCTGGCAGGAAACCCACAACCCGCGGGGCGTCAACGCCCAGGTGCGGGAAATCCTGAGGCTGCATACCGACCCGAATCTGTACTGGAAAGTGGCGAAACTCTACGGCCGGCTGGCCCTCGATCACCTGCGGTCCGGCGGTTTTTACCGGCCCCGGTAATAGTCGGTCCAGGCCGTCTGCCCCTGCCGGAAGGCCGCCCGCTCGGCTTCGCTCTTCAGGAAAGGCTCCTGCGCCGAAAGTACGGCCAGCACCGTCCGGAGCATCATTTCCCGATCGGCCGACATGTTCGACTGGTGCATCCGGTAAGCCGCCACCCGGTCCGAATGGTGCAGCACCGGATGCTGCCGGGTAATCCGGAGATAGACGTCATAATCCTCCCCCGCTTTCAGCTTCGGGTCGAACCGGACGGTCCGGAACACCTTTTTCCGGTACAGGACGGCGGCATGCATCCCGATGTAATTTCCCTCCAGAAACCGCTGATAGTGATCGCCTTCCACATTCCGGCTGACGGTTGAGAGAATGTTCCCTTCGGAATCCACCTTGTCGTGGCCGCCCGACACGAAGGCGACGTCGGGGTGGTGATCCATCAGATAGACGCCGATGCCGAGGGCGTTCGGATACAGCCAGTCGTCGGCGTCCAGAAAAAGCAGCAGCCTGCCGCGGCTTGCCCGGATGCCCCGGTTGCGGGCGGCCGACAGGCCCCGGTTCTTCTGGTAG
This sequence comes from Larkinella soli, assembly GCF_003703975.1. Taxonomy (GTDB): domain Bacteria; phylum Bacteroidota; class Bacteroidia; order Cytophagales; family Spirosomataceae; genus Larkinella; species Larkinella soli. The sequence continues at coordinate 111,197 of NZ_QTJY01000012.1, forward strand.
ACATACCGCAGGCCGGGATAGCTTTCCGCCACCTGGCGGGTATGGTCGGTCGAGCCGTCGTCCACGACTACGATCTCCACCGGATTTTTATAGTTCTCCAGGGTACTGCGCGGCCCCCACTCCTGGTTCAGAACGCTGTCGATGGCCTTCGCCAGAAAATGGCCGTGGTTATAGGAGGTAATGATCACCGTCACCAAAGGCGGGTCACCCCTCAGCCGGTAGAGGGAGATACGCAGGCCGGCTTTCAGCGCCCCGATGAGTCCCTTGAGTTTCATCGTTTCAGATTCCCCGGCGGTCGGGCCGGCGTTTTCGGTTTCTCAGGTAGAACAGCAGGCCGGAAAGCATGCCCTTTGCCTCCTCGCCCAGCGTCTGGTGGCGAAACGAAAACGACGGGTATCCCTCCCGGACCAGCCAGTAATAATATTTCGGCAGGGCGACGAAGACGTGCCGCAGGTAGCCGGCCTGCCGGTTTACCTCCCGCTGAACGAGGGCCGCGGCCGTATGGCCCCTCATGTAGTGAAACAACTGGTTCTTCAGGGCCGACAGCTCGCGCCGGTGGGTATGAAACGCCACCGCCCGGGGGTTGTAATGGATGGTATGACCCTGGTTCAGCACCCGGAACCACATCTCCGAGTCGCCGTTGCAGCCGGCTGCGCCCACGTCGAGCCGCTCGTCGAAACCGCCTACCGCTTCCAGCACCCGGCGCCGGAACGCCATGCTGGCTCCTGCCCCGATCTCCCAGACCGGCGGCCCGAACGGCAGCGTGTTTTCAAAGAAGGTTTGGTCATAAAACTTGTCCGTATACCCCCGGTTGAAGCTCCAGTGCTTTTCAAAAATCAGCTGGGCCTCCGTCTGGAGTTCGGCCGCGATGACCAGCCCCGTCATGGCCGCCACGGCCGGGTTCCTGAAACTTTTCCAGACCTGATACACCCAGTGCGGATGCACCTGCACGTCGTCGTCGGTATAGGCCACCACCGGCGAGCGGGCGTGGCGATAGCCGGTATTGCGGGCGATGTCCAGCCCCGGACGTGGTTCGCGGCAGTACACCACGCCGGGAAACTCCCGGACCACCTCCCGGGTGCTGTCATCCACGGGCGCGTTGTCGACCACCACGATCTCGGCGGGCCGGCAGTCGAGCGACCGCAGCGACCGCAGGCACTGGCGCAGGTGGGCGGCCCGGTTGCGGGTGCAGAGGACCACGCTCACCGGCACTTCGGACGGCAGGGTTTCCACGTTCCGGGGCCGCAGAACCGCTTCCAGTTCCCGGTGCAGGCCGATGCGGTCCGGCCCGGCTTCGTCGGGCGGGGCCGGGCGGTCGGGAGCATAGGTTTGCAGGGTCTGCCGCAGGAGGGGCACCGCCTTCTTCAGGACGGCGGCTTCGTCGGCCGGCTCGCCGGGTTCGAGGTACAGGTGGGCCAGGGGAAGGTTCTTCCACCAGAAAACCAGGTACCAGCCCGCGCCGGGCGTCGGGTCCAGGGCGAAAGGTTTCGCAATGTCGTCCAGCCGGAGGTGCCGGATCGTATAGGCAAAGGGCGGTTTCATAGCGAAAACGATATCAGGATACCACTTCAATGATTTCTTCCTGCATCATCCGGATCGGGAAGCGGGGCCGGATGGCCCCCGCCCATTTGCCGCTGAACTGAAACGACTCGTCCCGGTAGTCCTCCACCTCGAACGACAGACCGCCCTCGTGCTTGTAATAGGTTTCGTAGTTGTCGCGGTAGACGATGAAGGACAGGAAGTAGGAGCCGTCGTTGAGAAAATTTCCGGGGATGACGCATTCTCCCCGCAGCAGGCCGTGGCGGTATTCCTGAAAACCGGACAGCAGGTCGAAGACGCAGGTGCCGTCGCGGGTCAGGAGCTGAACGCCGACCAGCAGTTTCAGGCGGTCTTCCATCACCCAGAGCTGAAACCGGAAGGCCAGCGGGGTGCGCACGTCGATCGGCCGGTCCGGTTCGGGCGCATTCGGGAAGATTTCGAGGGATTTGATCCGGACCCAGTCGCAGCCGGGGGCTGCTTCGGGTCGGGGCCAGGTCCTGTACAGCTGATTGATCATCTCGAAGCTGCCGTAGCGGTGCAGCACCTGTCCGATGGGGCCGGCTTCCATCACCTGTCCGTTCTGGAGCCAGAGCCCCTGCTGACACAGATGGCTCACCGCCTGAAGGTTATGGCTCACAAACAGAATGGTTTTGCCTTCCTGCCGGGCAAACTCCTTCATTTTCAGCAGGCTTTTCTTCTGAAAATCGGCATCGCCGACGGCCAGCACCTCATCGGCGATCAGGATGTCGGTGTCGAGGTGGGCGGCCACGGCGAACGCCAACCGGACGTACATGCCCGACGAATACCGCTTCACGGGGGTGTCGATGAAGGTTCCCAGGCCGGAGAATTCGACGATCTCGTCGAAGCAGGCTTTGATTTCGCGCCGGTTCATGCCGAGGATATAGCCGCTGAGGTAGATGTTCTCCCGGCCGGTCAGTTCGGGCTGGAACCCGGCCCCCACCTCCAGCAGGCTGCTCAGGCGGCCGATGCCGTGAACGGCGCCCCGCGTGGGCCGGATAATCCGTGAAATGATCTTCAGCAGGGTGGATTTGCCCGAACCGTTCCGGCCCACGATGCCCCAGACCTCGCCCTGCTTCACCTCGAAGCTCACCTCCTTCAGCGCCCATAAGTACGACTGATCGGGGTTCAGGTGGGCCAGATTCGGGTCCTGAAAAAACGGGAGTTCCCTTTTTCGGATACGGGTGGTCCACCAGTGCTGGAGGTCCTGCCGCAGCGACCCGGTCCCGATGGTGCCCAACTGGTATAACTTCGATAGATGATCGACTCTGATGACGGTTTCGGACATAACACAAACTAAATGACATCCATAATAGCCTCCTTCTGGCGGTTGAACAGCAGAACGCCCGCCAGCAGCAGGCCGAAGGCGACCAGTCCGCTCAGGACCAGTTGCGAAGGGGTGAAACTGCCTTCCCCCAGGACCGCGAACCGGAACGCTTCGAAGAGGGGCGTCAGCGGGTTGATTTCCAGAACCCAGCGTTTGCTTTCGGACACCACGGCCAGCGGATAGATGACCGGCGTCACGAACATGAACATCCGCAACCCGACCATGACGATGTTGTTCAGGTCGCGGTATTTGGCCGTGATGACGGAAAACAGCAGGCCGGTCGCCAGGGCGAAAAAGGCGATGACCGCCAGGACGGCCGGCACCAGCAGCAGTTCGTGGCTGACCTGGAAAGGCATGCCCCAGACCACCCGGAAATACAGAAGAACCGCCAGCACCAGCCCCAGCTGAATCAGCAGCCGGAGAAAGTGCGTGCTCACGATGGAAAGCGGAATAACCAGGCGCGGGAAATAGACTTTACTATACAGGGCCGCATTGGCCGTAAAGGAACCCGCCACCCCGGCGAAAATTTCGTTGAAAAAAGTCCAGAGAACCGTTCCGGTGAGGTAAAACAGCACCGGAGGAATGCGGCCGGTCGATATGCCGACCAGATTATGGAACACCAGCGCGAAGGTCAGCACCGTCAGCAGCGGCTGGAGCAGCATCCAGAGCGGCCCCAGCAGGGTCTGCTGGTAGCTGAGCAGGAAATCCCGGCGCACGAGCCGGAGCAGCAGGTTCCGGTAGGTCCAGAGTTCGCCCAGTTCGAGGTTCCACCAGCGGCTTTCCCAGGTCACCGTCCACTGCCGGCGGGCCGGTTTTTTCCGGTAACGGTCTACCAGCCCGCGCCCGCCGAGGGCCAGCACCAGCCGTTTGCCGCCGTTGATCAGAAAAAGCCCCAGAATGAGCACCAGCAGCGAAAGGCTGAACTGAAGGCGGAAGGCCTCGCGGATGTTCTTCAGCAGGCTCCGGCTGTTGCCGGTGGTTTTCCAGATCTCAAATACCGCCCGCAGCACGAAGCGGACGTAAAAGGCCTTCGACCGTTCGCGGACGGTTTTTCGCTTTTCTTCGGGCAGGTAGTTCTGAATGGTCTGGATGGTGGCATACAGATCGCGCAGCGCCCCCCCGTCGACCATTTTCCGGCTGGTGATGGTTTCGGCGTGGCCCCGGTATTCGGCCAGGATTTCGGGCGTATAGGCAAACGAAAAGTCGCGGGCGATCCGGACCCACATCTCCCAGTCTTCGCCATAGATGAGGCCATAAAACGAACCGACTTTTTCGTATACGGCCCGTTTCACCACGACCGAAACATACTGAAGCCGCTGAACCTCCGCAATCCTGAACAGCCAGTCCTGAAGTACGCCCTCGGTATCCATCTCCGGCTCCTGGGTCATGGTCAGCTTCCCCGTCCGGTCGATATAATGGTAGCGGCAGGTGGAGGCACCGATTTCCGGATGCCGGCGGAACAGCTCGGCGTGCTTTTCGTAAAAACCGGGCAGCACCCGGTCGTCGCCGTGCAGCAGGTGAACCAGATGGCCCCGCGAGCGTTTCAGGCACGTCTCGAAGTTGCGCAGGCTGCCCACGTTCTGCTCCTGCCGGTAATACCCTACCCGGCCCCGGCCGATGCGTTCCACTAAGGCCCCCACGTCGGCGTCCGTGCTGGCATCGTCCACCACCTCGATCTGCATCTGCTCCGGCCCCGGGGCCTGCGACAGCACCGATGGGAGCGTTTCGACCAGATAGTTGGAACAATTATAGGCCGGGATCATCACCGACCACAACGGCCGGTGTCCTGAATCACTCAGGGGAGGGATTTCAGGAGGGGATTTTGGTATACGGTCCACTCAAAGGTCTTTTTAGCGTACGGCGGGTCTTATCAACCTGTGGTTACATCTGCAAAAATCCTGCCTGAAAACCGCCCGGAGCTGTTAACCTTTCCGCCTTTCCCCCGATAGACAGTCGGAACGCCCATCGCCTTCCGCCCCTGTCCATGAAAAAAATACTACTCTCCGCCCTGTTTCTGCTTTCGGGCACCGCAGCCCTGAAGGCGCAGGCCCTGACGTATCAGCCGAAAAACCCGGCTTTCGGCGGCAATTCCTTCAACGCCCAGTGGCTGCTCGGTTCGGCCCAGGCCCAGGACACCTACAAAGACCCCAACGCGAAGAAAACCGGTCCGGCCAACGGCCTGAACGGCGCTTCGACGCTCCAGAACTTCACCGACAACCTCCAGCGCCAGCTCCTCAGCCGCATCACGCAGGACCTGATCGGCAAGCAGTTCGGGGAGGAGGGCCTGAAGGAAGGCACGTTCACCTTCGGAGAAATGCAGGTGACGGTCAGCAACGGCACCGAGGGCGTCATGATCCGGGTCACCGACGGCAAGGGAGGGGAAAGCACCATCACCGTCCCCTACTTCTGAGCCTTCCAACCACTTACTAACATTTTCATCATCATGAAAACTTTACCGAATAAAACCTCCGTTGCCCCCCTGCTTTACGCCCTGCTCGTCGGCCTTCTGTCGGGCTGCAGCGCCGGGTTCCACCAGCCGACCAAAACCCGCAACGCGCGGCCGGGCGAGGAAACGGCCGCCACCGCCGACCTGCGCCGGCTGCCGGCCCCGAAAGAGAAAATCGTGGCCGCCGTCTACAAATTCCGCGACCAGACCGGTCAGTATAAACCCACCGAATCCGGCGCCGGCTGGTCGACGGCCGTCTCCCAGGGCACCACCAGCATCCTGCTGAAGGCCCTGGAGGAAAGCGGCTGGTTCGTACCGATCGAACGCGAGAACGTCGGCGACCTGATGAACGAGCGAAAAATCGTCCGGATGAGCATGGCCCAGGCCCGCCAGGAAACCGACAATCTGCCCCCGCTGCTGTTCGCGGGGATCATCCTGGAAGGCGGCATCGTCTCCTACGACGCCAACACCATCACCGGCGGGGCGGGCCTGCGGTTTTTCGGCACGGGCGGCTCCAGCCAGTACCGTCAGGACCGCGTCACGGTATACCTCCGCGCCGTGGCGACCAAAACCGGGCGGATTCTCAAAACGGTATATACCTCCAAAACCATCCTGTCGCAGTCGGTCGATGCCGGGACGTTCCGGTACGTCAGCTTCAAACGGCTGCTGGAGGCCGAAACCGGCTTTGCCACCAACGAACCCTCGCAGCTGGCCGTCACCGAAGCCATCGAAAAAGCCGTGCATTCGCTGGTGCTGGAAGGCATCCGGGATCACCTCTGGACGGTGAGCGAACCGGCCGCCGAACAGGCCGATGCCGCCCTGGCGGCCTATGAACGCGAGAAGGCCGCCATGAGCGAAACCGACCTCTACGGTGGCCGCAACACCAGCGAGACCTCCCGCCTGACCCTCCAGCCCTACGTCTCGGCCCTGCGCTATAAGGGCGACTATGCCGCTCCCGGTTTTCGGACCGGCTACGGACTGGCCGTGGACGTTTACCTGTCGAGACACTTCGGGCTTCAGCTGAACGCCGGCACCGGGACGCTGGGCGCCGGCCGGGCCTTCTCCCAATCCGTCACCTCCGTGCAGGGCAGCCTGCTCTACCGCTCGCTGCCGTTCCGGAAAATGACCCCGCTGGTGTCGGTGGGCGCCGGGATGATCGCGGCCCGCAGCGGCTCCGCGCCGGGGCCGGAGGGACGGAAATACCCGCTGCTGACGGGCGGCTTCGGGGTCGAGTATGCCCTCGGCCCCGCGGTCGGCCTCCGCACGATGCTCGAATACCAGCAGCCGATGACCGACGAACTGGACGCGACGACGGCCGGGCGCTATTACGACTATTACCTGCGCGGTTCCGCGGGCCTCTGCATCTACCTCGGGCGGCCCCTGCGCCGGTGATTCTTTACCCACTTCAACCAGACAGACCAATGAAACGCTTTACCTGCCTTTTCCTGCTCCTTCCGATGCTCGCCGGCCTGTGGGCCTGCAACGAGGAAACGCTGGTCGAACCCCGGCAGTCAGGGTCCATCGGCGGCATCATCCGGTACAAAACCAACCTGAAACCGGTCTCCAATGCCGTGGCCCGGCTGAGTCCGACCGGCCTGACCGTGGAAACCGATACGACCGGAGCCTTCCGCTTCCCCGGCGTGCCGGTCGGGAAATACACCCTTCAGGTAACGAAAGCAGGCTGCCGGAACGAGGTCGCCACGGTGGAGGCCGTCGCCGGGGTCGCTTCGGAGACGACGCTCCTGCTGACCGGCGAGTCGAATGCCGCCCCCACCCCGACCGGCCGGCCCTTCCCGGCCGACGGCACCACGGCTCTCCCCACGACGGTGGCGCTTCGGTGGAAAGCTACCGACCCGGAAAACGACCTCCTGACCTACGACCTGACGCTCTACCGCCAGGGCACCCTGTTCCGGACGTTTACCGGACTGAAAGCCGATTCGCTGGTCTTGGAAGGATTAACTTACGGATCAAATTACACCTGGCAGGTGGTGTTCCGGGATGCGGTCAACGCCGTCAACGGTCCGGTCTGGTCGTTCAGCACCCGGCCGTTTCCGGCCTTCGCCTACGTCTATGCCCGCAAGGTGGAAGGGCGCTACCAGATTTTTACGTCCAACGGCAGCGGAGAGGAAATCCAGCTGACCCGCGACGGCAGCAACTGGCGGCCGGTGGCCGGCCCCGCCACCGGATCGAACCGGGTGCAGATCGCCTTCCTTTCCAATGCCGACACGGAACAGCATCTGTACGTGATGGATGCCGACGGCGCCAACCTGCGCCGGGTAACGAGCGTGCCGGTCGGCGGCAGCCTGCCCACGGACCTGTCGTTCTGCTGGTCGCCCGACGGCACGCGGCTGCTGTATCCCGCCAACGACAAACTCTACAGCGTCCGGGCCGACGGCACCGGCCTGACCCGGGTGGCCCAGGCACCCGCCGGGCGGTTCTTCACGGGCTGCGACTGGACGAGCCAGGGCAACCGCATCGCAGCCCGGACCGTCGGCACAGGCAGCCTGTACGACAACCGCATCCTGCTGATGACGCCTGAAGGAAAAGACACGAGTACCGTGCTGGCGCTGAAAAGCCGCATCAGCAACCCGGTTTTTTCCATCGACGGCACCCGGCTGCTGTTCAGCCTCGACCGGGGCAGCTACCAGGACGAGCAGGGGCGCCAGACCGACGCCCGGCTGATGCTGCTGGACGTAAAAACCAGAAGTCTGCTCGATCTGTCGGGTGAGAAAAACGGCAGCGGGGAAAGCAAGGCCGTCGGCAGCAACGACCTGGAACCCCGGTTTTCGCCGAACGGCGCCCGCATCATCTTCGTCAATACCGACAACACCGGCACCGGCCCCCGGCGCATCCTGACGGTGGGCATCGACGGCAAAGGACGCGAGCAGGCGGTCGCCAGCGGGGAAATGCCCGACTGGAAACAGTAATTGTTGAATTGTTGAATTGTTGAATGTGCGCTGCCGGGCCAGCTTTGCGAAGCCCATTCAATCATTCAACAATTCAACAATTCAACAATTATCTTTGCTCCGGTTTCCACTCTTCCGTAACTGATGGTTAGTCGGCTTGCTTCCTTTCTTGGCGGTTTTTTCCTGCTTCTGAGTTCTTTCATTCCCGTTTCGGCCCAAAAGCCGGTGCGGCTTCCGGCCGGGATCAACGCATCCCTCCCCCGGTTCACCACCGACCACCGCGGGAATCCGGTCATCAGCTGGGTCGAAAAAACCGGCCGGAGTCTGGTCTTTTGTTACAGCCTGTCCACCGACGGCGGGCGGACGTTCGGACCGAAGAAGACCGTGCCTGGACCGGCCGAATTCTCGGTTCATACGGAAGGAAAGCCCAAAATCGCCTTTAAGAAGGACGGCACGCTCATCGCCACCTTCGAGGTCAGCCGCCCCACGGAGGAAGCGCCCCGGGCCGGTGACCTGCTCTTCGTGCTCTCCCGCGACGGCGGCAGCCACTGGACCCGGCCCGCGGCCGTTCACCGCGACACCAGCCCCGGCAAAAGCCACTCGTTCAGCGACCTGAACCGCCTGCCCGACGGCGAAGTGGGCATCGTCTTCCTCGATGAAAAGATGCCCGGCCAGGAAGGGCGGTCGGTAAAATTTGCGAAAACCGAGCCCGGCGGTGGTTTCGGGCCGGAAGTCCTGATCGACTCCAACGCCTGCCAGTGCTGCCGGACCAGCGTTATTAGCGACGAAGCGGGAACCCTGTACATCGCCTACCGCGACCTGCTGCCCGACGGCAGCCGCGACATCAGCTACGCTACCTCTGCCGACGGCGGACGCACCTTCAGCCGGCCGCAACTCGTCCGGGCCGACCACTGGCAGATCGACGCCTGCCCGCATTCCGGGCCGCAGCTGGTAGCCGCTCCCGGGGGCGTTCTGGCGACCTGGTACAGCGGGCGGGAAGGGGAAGCCGGCATCCGGCTGGCCGGTCTGGGCCGGGAGGATCTTCTTGAAAAACCGCGCACCTCCGCCATGAAATTCCCGCAGGTGGCCGTCCTGACCGACGGCCGCACCACCCTGTGCTGGGAGGAATGGGTCGGCGAAGGACCGGGGGCTTACCGGAAAATCGGCCTGAAATACTTCGACAAAACCGGCAAGGCCCTCTCCGAACGCTACCTTACGCCCACCGGCGAAACAGCCGCCCAATCCACCCTGCTCGCCACCCCGACCGGCCTGCTCCTGGCCTACACCCGACTCGGAGAAACCACCTCCACCCTCACCCTCATCACCCTCCCCGACTAACCCCAACTCAATCGCTACGGCGAACCGTCATTCAATCATTCAATCATTCAGCAACTCAGCAATTCCCCTTGTCCACAAGCGTACAAAAACTGTCCGAATCTGGACAGGCAGCTTCGTGTGGATTTCAGCAAAAACCGCCTTTTCAGCCTCTCAGCCGCTATTGATCGCCTTTGGCAAAGCATTTGATATACGGAAATAGATGATATCAATTCAAGCTGGTTTCTCCTTCCGTGTATGCGACGCAGCGATCTTGGCGAATTTGAAGAAGTGGTTCTCCTGACGGTGGCGGTGTTGGCGCCGACCGCCTACTCCGTCGCCATTGCGGAGGAACTCGAACAGGAAACCGGCCAGTCGGTCAACACCGGCGCGGTGCATGCCGCCCTACAGCGGCTGGAAGACAAAGGGTACGTGTCGTCCGTGCTGGGCGAGGCCACGGCCGTCCGGGGCGGGCGCCGGAAGCGGCTGTTCACGGTCACGGCCCTGGGCGGGCGGGTGCTGGGCGAAGTCCGCTCGGTGCGAAACCGCCTGTGGGACCGCATCGAACCGCAAACCTTTCCCGGACTGGATTTAGCCTGAAACCGCCATGAACCCGCACCCAAAGGTAACCCCCGAACCCCCGGTCTGGATCGACCGGCTGCTGAACCGGATCTGCGCGCCCCACCTCCGGGAAGAGGTGCTGGGCGACCTGCACGAGCGATATTACCTCCGGGCGGAGCGGCTCGGTCCGAAACGCGCCCGCGCCCTGTACCGCCGGGACGTTCTGGCCTACCTGCGCCCGTCGGTCATCCGTCGAAAACCGAATCCCGAACCGTCTACCCATTTTGCAAACCCCGATATGTTACGCAATTATCTTCTCGTCGCCTGGCGAAACCTCATCCACAACAAGACCTTTTCGGCCATCAACCTGCTGGGCCTGGCCCTCGGCATGGCCTGCAGCCTGCTGATTTACCTCTGGATTCAGGACGAATACCGGATGGACGCCTATCATGCGAACGGACCGCACCTCTACCACGTGCTGGAGCGCCAGTTCTACGACGGCAAGGTGGAGGTCGGCTCGGGAACGCCCGGGCTGCTGCCCGACGAGCTGAAGAAGCAGTTTCCGGAAATTGCCGCAGCCGCCGGCCTTTCCTGGGAAGAGCAGCACACCTTTCTGGTGGGCAACCGGTTCAACAAGGAGAAGGGCCGCTTCGCCGGGGCCGACTGGTTCCGGATGTACAGCGTTCCGCTGCTGCAGGGCACGGCCGAAACCGCCCTCGACGGCCCGAATAATGTGGCGATCTCCCGGAAACTGGCCCGCAACTATTTCGGCAGCCCTGAAGCCGCCCTCGGTAAGTCGGTGCGGCTCGACAACAAAACCGACTATCGCGTCAGCGCGGTGTTCGAGGACCTGCCCGAAAACAGCTCCCTCCGGTACGACTTCCTGCTGACCTGGCCTGATTTCATCGCCCGCAACGAGTGGCTGAAGGAGTGGGGAACGAACGTGATCGAAACACACCTGCTGCTCCGGCCGGAAGGCGGTGAGGAAGCGGCCGCCCGGCTCGAAGTCAACCTGAAATCCTTCCTGAAAAGCCGCAGCAAGAGCCTGCAAACCGGTAATTTCGACATTCAGCTGTTTCTTCAGAAGCACCAGGACGCCTACCTGTACTCCAACTTCCGGAACGGCTACCCGGACGGCGGGCGCATCGAATACGTGCGGCTGTTCGGCATCGTGGCGGTGCTGATTCTGGTGATCGCCTGCATCAACTTCATGAATCTGGCGACGGCCCGCTCGGCTAAACGCGCCCGGGAGGTGGGCGTCCGGAAAGTGGTCGGGGCCGTGCGGGGTCTGCTCATCGGGCAGTTTCTCGGGGAGACGCTGCTGCTGACGCTGATGGCGCTCGGGATCGCCGTCGGCCTGACCTGGCTCCTGCTGCCGACCTTCAACAGCCTGACCGACAAGCATATCTCGCTCGGCATCACCAGCCCGGCCTTCTGGGGGACGCTGCTGGCCATGACCGTGCTGACCGGCCTGCTGGCGGGCAGCTACCCGGCCTTTTTCCTCTCCTCGTTCCACCCCATCCGCGTCCTGAAAGGGGCAATCCGGTTCGGCTCGGGCGCGCGGTTTTTCCGGCAGGGGCTGGTGGTGTTCCAGTTCGTGCTGTCGATGCTGCTGATCGTCGGGACGATGGTCGTCTATCGCCAGATCGAATACACCCAGACCAAAAACCTGGGATACGACCGCGAGAATCTCATTTACCTCCAGGCCGAGGGCGATCTGGGCACCAAATATGAGACCTTCAGGGAACAGCTGCTCCGGATGCCCGGCATCCAGACGCTGACCTACATGGACGGCACGCCCACCCACCGCCACGGCAGCACGGGCAACGTGCAGTGGCCCGGAAAAGACCCGAACGCCAGCATCCAGTTCCAGTTTTCGACGGTCGATTACGACTTTACCAAAACGCTGAAACTCAAACTGAAAGGGCGTGATTTCTCCCGGGAATACGGCATGGATTCGGTCAGCTTCCTGATCAACGAGACGGCCGCCCGGCGCATCGGTTACCGCGAACCGCTGGGCAAACCACTGACGATGTGGGGCCAGGCCGGAACCATCATCGGGGTCATGGAGGACTTCCACGCCGGATCGCTGCACCAGCCCATCGAGCCGACCATCGTCCGGCTCAGCACGAAAGCCGCCGGCAAGAACATCATCGTCCGGACGCAGCCGGGCCAGACCCGCGAGGCTCTCGCCAGCCTTGAAACCGTATACCGGCAGGTCAATCCGAAGTTTCCCTTCGCCTATCAGTTCGCCGATGAGGAGTACCGCAAGCTATACCATAGTGAGCAGGTGGTCGGGCGGCTCGCCAACTACTTCGCCTTCCTGGCGATCTTCATCTCGTGCCTGGGGCTGTTCGGACTGTCGGCGTTCACGGCCGAGCAGCGGACGAAGGAGATCGGCGTCCGCAAAGTATTGGGTGCCAGCGTATTCGGCATTGTTTCCCTACTGTCGAAAGACTTCCTGCGGCTGGTGCTGATCGCCATTCTCATCGCCTGCCCGCTGGCCTGGTACGCCATGTCGCGCTGGCTTCAGGACTTCGCCTATAAGACGGATCTGGAATGGTGGCTGTTTGCCGGAGCCGGGGCCATTGCCGTCGGCATCGCCGTGCTGACGATCAGCTTCCAGAGCATCAAAGCCGCCCTGCTCAACCCGGTCAAAAGCCTGCGGTCGGAGTGACGGCCCCCGGCCCTGAAATGATGAAGCCGGTGCCGTCGGCTTCTGGCCTTCGGATCGTATATTTGGCGTAAAATCATGTCTCCGGCACCGGCTTTCCCGAGAGGAAGCCGGTGCCGGGCCAACCGACTGTAGCTCCGATGACGTTCCTTTATTTCAAGGCCTTACATATCATTTTCGTCGTCACCTGGTTTGCCGGTATCTTTTACATGCCCCGGCTATTCATTTATTACGCCGAAGCCGCCGATAAACCCGAAGCCGAGCGAAAAGCCCTCCAGCGGCAGTTTCAGGTCATGCAGCGCCGGCTCTGGTACGGCATCACCTGGCCCTCGGCCGTCGTAACGCTCGTAATGGGCCTGAGCACCTGGTACAACTACGGCGCCACGCCCGACTGGCTCATCTACAAGCTCATTCTGGTGGCGCTGCTCTACGCCTATCATTTTTCCCTCCACGCCATTTTCCGGCAGCATCAGAAGGGCATCATCCGGTATTCGTCCACCCAGCTGCGGGTCTGGAACGAAGTCGCCACACTCTTTCTGTTCGGTATCGTGTTCCTGGTCGTGCTGAAGGACGCCCTCAGCATGCTCTGGGGAATGCTCGGCATGATCGCCCTGGTGGTGATGCTGGGCATGGCCATCCAGCTTTATAAGCGGTTCCGGGAGCGGTCGGGGGGGTGAAGAAGTTTTGCTCTCTATACATGAACTACTCTTATTCCGGGAACGGAGATTAGGTTGTCGGGATCATAATCAATTCCGCGCTGGGCCTCCTGCTTCAGTCAGGTCAGCGTCGGGTAGGCACGGACCCGATCGATTTTACTCCAGGCTTCCAGAGTCAGGTGTTCACTCAGAAAGTCAATCAGTTTATCGGATACTTCGAACTCCTCCAGAAGTTTCTTTTTTAAGGCCGGAGAGCTGACACCGAGGATATACACATTATCGAAAAAGCCGGTTAAGGTTTTAACCAGCACAAAAGCATCCACAAACGGCATACGATGCTGGAGTTCGTGCAGGCGATTCAAATCGCTCAGCTTATCCTTTATGGCGTTTACCAATGCATTTCGATCCATTTGAAAACCGTTTTTACGTTCAGCATAAAATTGTTAACAACAATCGGATTGGAAGGTGGCAATTCATATCGGCGGTCTACTTTCCAATCGGTCACTTTATTCCAGGCTTTAAAGAGGTTTGTGCTTCGGTGCTTTTCAAGCTGCATCTCCTTCCAAAGCCCGGCAAAAACCACCAGATTATTTAAATCATGCATTTCCATTAGCCTGGGTAACGTATCCGTTTGCAAATGTTTCACAATGGTTGCCTTCAGCGCAACTTCCAGAGCGATTCCTCCAAAATAGTACGCTCCTGAATGGAAATGGTTCATTAATAAAGACTCGGCTTCCTGCAAACGCAAGAGGGCAAGCTCCTACAACTGACTGTGACTGAGCATTCTGAATCCGGTGTAGAGAAGAAGAAAGCACTGATAAACTACCAGGCTTTCATCTGGCCAAATATAGGAAAAGCAATTTCGATTTTTTATTACGACGTTTGAGCCGCCGTCGAGTAACGTCAGGTAGCCAATAATTCCATGGGATAAAAGAGCGCTTTAAAAAAGGTTACAAAAAGTTTGAAGAGCTGACAAATTATGGATGGGTCGGAAACGGTACGGAAGATCATCCACATCGATATGGATGCGTTTTATGCGTCGGTGGAGCAGCGGGACAATCCCGACCTCCGGGGCAAACCGGTGGCCGTGGGCGGCTCGCGGCAGCGCGGGGTGGTGGCGGCCGCCAGCTATGAGGCCCGGCAGTTCGGGGTGCGTTCGGCCATGTCGTCGCAGCTGGCCCTGCGCAAGTGTCCCGACCTGATCTTCGTCAAACCCCGCTTCGATACCTATAAGGCCGTTTCCCTGCAAATCCGCGGCATCTTCGCCCAGTACACCGACCTGATCGAGCCGCTTTCCTTAGACGAAGCGTATCTGGACGTCACGAGCAACTTTAAAAACCTCCCGTCGGCCACCCGCATCGCGGAAGAAATTCGGGCGGCCGTCCGCGAACAAACCGGCCTGACGGCTTCGGCGGGGGTTTCCTACAACAAATTTCTGGCAAAACTGGCCTCCGACTACCGGAAGCCGGACGGTCTGTACGTCATCAAACCGAGTCAGGGGCCGGCTTTCGTCGAGAAGCTGGAAGTCGGACAGTTTCACGGCATCGGGCGGGTGACGGCCGAAAAGATGAACCGGATGGGCATTTTCACGGGGCTGGACCTGCGCGGGCAGTCAGAAGAAGACCTGCGGAGGCATTTCGGGAAGGCGGGGAGTTTTTATTACCATATCGCCCGGGCTGTCGATAACCGCCCCGTCACGCCCGACCGCATCCGGAAGTCGATCGGTTCGGAAAACACCTTCGACCACGACCTGACCGAACCCGCCGAACTGGCCGAAGCCCTGCAGCCCCTGATCGAGTCGGTCTGGCGCATCGGCGGGCGCTATCAGGTCATCGGGCGGACGGTTACGCTGAAGGTCAAATATGCGGATTTCGAGCAGATCACCCGTAGCCGCACGGCCTTCTCCCCCGTCACCCAGGCCGAGGTGTTCGAACGCATCAGCCACGACCTGCTGACGGCCCTGCTGCCGGTGCCGAAGGGCGTCCGGCTCCTGGGCGTAACACTCTCCAACCTCGAACCCATCGACGAGTCGCCGGGCCACCAGCTGGTCCTCCCCTTCTGAGCGGCTTCAGACCAGAATGCCCTTCACCACCTTGCCGGCTACGTCGGTCAGCCGGAACCGGCGGCCCTGAAACTCGTAGGTCAGTTTTTCGTGGTCGATACCGAGCAGGTAAAGCAGAGTCGCCTGAAAATCATGCACATGCACCGGATTTTGGGTGATGTTGTAGCCGAATTCGTCGGTTTCGCCGTAGGTGATGCCGGGCCGGATGCCGCCCCCGGCCATCCAGATCGTAAAGCAGCGCGGGTGATGATCCCGGCCGTAATTGTCTTTCGTCAATTTGCCCTGCGAGTAGTTGGTCCGGCCGAACTCCCCGCCCCAGATGACGACCGTATCATCCAGCAAACCCCGCTGTTTCAGGTCCTGAACCAGAGCCGCCGACGCCTGATCGGTGGCTTTGCACTGCCGCGTCAGGGCCGAAGGCAGGTTGCCGTGCTGGTCCCAGCCCTGGTGATAGAGCTGCACGAACTTGACGTCGCGTTCCAGCAGCCGGCGGGCCATCAGGCAGTTGGCGGCAAACGTACCCGGCTCCCGCGAACCCGGGCCGTACAGATCGAAAACCCAGTCGGGCTCGTCGGAGAGGTCGTTCACCTCGGGCACGGAGGTCTGCATCCGGAACGCCATTTCGTACTGGGCAATGCGGTTGCTGACCTCCGGATCGCCGTAAAGTTCTTCCTGGGCCTGATTGAGGTCTTTCAGGGCATCGAGCATGTTCCGGCGGTCGGCGGTGGTATAGCCCTCCGGGTTACTCAGGTACAGCACCGGGTCGGTCCCGGAGCGGAACTGGACGCCCTGATGCCGCGAAGGCAGAAAACCGTTGCCCCAGAGCCGGGCATACAGCGGTTGGTCCTGCGGGGCGTCTTTGGAAATCAGCACGATAAAGGCCGGCAGGTTCTCGTTGGCCGAGCCCAGTCCGTAGCTCACCCAGGAGCCGATACTGGGCCGGCCGGCGAGCTGGTTGCCGGTCTGGAAGAAGGTCAGCGCCGGGTCGTGGTTGATCTGCTCGGTGAACATCGATTTGACGAAGCACAGGTCGTCGGCCACCTTCGCCGTGTAGGGCATCAGCTCGCTCACCCAGGCCCCGCTTTTCCCGTGCTGAGCAAACCGGTACGGCGACCCCACCAGCGGCAGCGCCGACTGCTGGGCGCTCATACCCGTGAGCCGCTGCCCCTTCCGGACCGACTCGGGAAGGTCCCTGCCGTGCATCTTTTCCAGATGGGGTTTATAATCGAACATCTCAAGCTGAGAAGGGCCTCCGCTCTGGAACAGATATACCACCCGTTTGGCTTTGGGCGCCCGGTGCGGCACCACCAGCCGGTCGTCGGCCGAGGGACCGGAGAACAGGTTTCCCGGCAATAACGACCCCAGCGCCAGCGACCCCAGCCCCAGTGAGGCCCGGTTCAGAAACGACCGCCGGCTGAACGTATCGGCCAGATGCTGAGCGAGTTTATCTTTCATCGTGTCGGTGTTTTGACCACCCCCCGCCCCCCTCCTTGGTAAGGAGGGGGTGGCTTCGCAATTTTTAGAAATTGGCAGCGCACTCCCCCTCCTTGCTAAGGAGGGGGCCGGGGGGTGGTATTTTTAATGCTTCGTTATAAACGCTTCCGAGTTCATGACCGTACTGGCGACCACCGCTCCGGCGGCCAGGGCGGCCGGTTCGAGAGTACCGGCGGTGCGGTGTTCTCCGGCCGTCAGCCAGCCGCGCATTTTGGCGGGGTTTTCTACAAATTTCCGGTATTCCTGCCCGTACAGCCGGGTCAGGATGCGCAGTTCACGGGGGGTCGGTTTTCGGGCCGTCAGCCGCCGGAACACCTGCGTCAGCTGGTCGGTTAGCGGCCGGTCCGGCGCCAGCGAGCGTTCGGCCACCACCCGGGCGGCCTCCACGAACTGCGGGTCGTTGAGCAGCACCAGCGCCTGCAGGGGCGTGCTGGTTTTCTGCCGCTGCACCACGCAATAACTCCGCGAAGGCGCGTCGAACGTGTTCATGGACGGGGGAGGGTTGGTCCGTCGCCAGAAGGTATACAGACTCCGGCGGTACAGATTCTCCCCGCTGTCGGGTTCATACACGGCGCTGTTGACCGACCAGAGTCCTTCGGGCTGGTAGGGCTTGACGCTCGGCCCGCCCATCCGTTTCGACAGCAGACCGCCGGCCGCCAGGGCATTGTCGCGGATCATTTCGGCGGTCAGGCGGAATTTCGGACCCCGGGACAGCCACGTATTTTCGGGGTCTTTTTTCAGCATCTCCGGCGTCGGGCGCGACGACTGCCGGTAGGTGGCCGACATCACGATCAGCTTCTGGAGGGCCTTGACGTCCCAGCCCAGCACCTGATGCGCCCGGTCGGGTCCTCCACGCTCCTGAATCCTTAGGGCCAGCCAGTCGAGCAATTCGGGATGGGTCGGCACCCCGCCCTGGTTGCCGAAATTGTCGGATGCCTTGTGCAGGCCGGTTCCGAAATAGGTCTGCCAGTACCGGTTCACGATCACCCGGGCGGTCAGGGGGTTGTCGGGATGCAGGAGCCACTTCGCCAGACCCAGCCGGTTTTTAGGGTAGTTGGCCGGGAAGGGCAGCACGCCGGCCGGAACGCCGGGCTGCACCCGTTCGCCGTGGGCGTCGTAGACCCCGCGCTTCAGCACGAAGGCCGGGCGGGGCGTTTTCATCTCCTCCATCACCATGACCTCCGGAATAGGCTCCACCACCTGATTCCGTTCCGCCCGAAGGCGCTCCAGTTCTTTGAGCTGTGCCCGGTACGGCTCCGACACGCTGTGCAGGTAATATCGTTCCAGCGCAGGCCCCGTCGCGGCCGCCACCGTTTCGGACCATTCAGGCAGGGCCTGCACTTCAAGGGGCGTCAGTTCCCGACCGAATACCGTCAGTTCGTCGATAGCGCCGTTGCGGAGGCCCGGGCCGCGCATATCGGCCGCCAGCATCAGGCCGGTTTGCTTTCCCTTAAACAGAATGTCCTTATACAAATTGTCCTTCTCGGTCTGCATGGCGGCTTCCCGGCCGTCGACGAACAACCGGAAGCCGGCGGCCCGGCTCGATCCGTCGTAGGTCATCGTCAGGTGAACCCAGCGGTCGCGGGGCAGCGTCTCCCGGCTGACGCGGACGATGTTGTTATAGGGCCAGGTGTGGGCCATCAGCAGTTCGGCCCGGCCGTCGCGCAGGTTGAGAAAATACCCCCGGAAGTTGTACAGAATATCTCCGTTGCCCTTGTGAATGATGGCGGCTTTGGTCAGTTCTTTTGGAATCCAAACCCAGGCGCCGATGGAAAAGGGCTGCGATCGGTTGAAAATACCGACCTGGCCCAGTTTGAGAATATCGTCGCCGTTCGAGCGGAAGGCCATTCCCCGGCGGCCCGGCACCAGCACCGGATCGGCCACCTTGCCGCTGTCTTTGGCATTGACGGCGTTCAGGAACGCACCGCCCTGTAACCGGTCGAAGGTAAAATGGGCCTGCAAGTCCTTCCGGGCGTCGAACGGAACGGTGCCGCCGGTTTGAGCCTGCCACCGGGTGAAGGCCGGCCGTTCCGTCCGGGCGGTTTGGGCCAGAGCGGCTTCGGCGGCTTTGATCCGGGTGTCCAGAAAGGCAATCAGGCTGTCCTGCTTCGGTTCCGTCAGCAGCATCGTCGGCACCGGCATGGCGTCATCCCACGAAATCTGCCCGGCTTCGTCGACGTTGTTGAAAAAGGCGAACAGGCGGTAATAATCCTTCTGGCTGATCGGGTCGAATTTGTGGTCGTGGCAGCGGGCGCATTCCACCGTGAGCCCCATCAGGGCGGTGCCGAGGGTATTGGTCCGGTCGGCCACGTATTCCACCCGGAATTCCTCGTTGACGATGCCGCCCTCCATGTTCTGCGAATGCACCCGGTTGAAGGCCGTCGCCAGCCGCTGCTCGCGGGACGCCGGTCCGCCATTGCGATTCGGAAACAGATCGCCGGCCAGTTGCCAGGTAATGAACTGGTTGAGGGGCATATTCCGGTTAAAGGCTTTGATGACCCAGTCGCGGTAGGGCCACATGGGGCGGTAGCGGTCGACGGTGTAACCGTGGGTGTCGGCGTAGCGGGCCAGATCGAGCCAGTCGACTGCCATCTTTTCGCCATAGTGGGGCGACCGCAGCAGCCGGTCCACCACCTTTTCGTAGGCATTCGGGCTTCGGTCGGCCAGAAAGGCGTCGATCTCGGCCACGGTGGGCGGCAGACCGGTCAGGTCGAGCGTCACCCGGCGCAGCAGCGTCTCCCGGTCGGCTTCCGGCGACGGCGACAGGCCGTTTTCCTCCATTTTTGCCAGCACGAAATAGTCGATCGGATTCTTCGGCCAGGCGGTATGTTTCACCGCCGGCAGGGCGGTTTTCTGCGGTTTGAGCAGCGCCCAGTGCGGTTTGTATTCGGCCCCCTGCTCGATCCAGCGGATGAGAATAGCCTTTTCGTAATCGGTCAGGCTGCGGTTCGACGAGGGGGGCGGCATCATGGCGTCGGCGTCCGTCGACACGATGCGGTGGAACAACTCACTGGCGGCCAGATCGCCGGGAACGATGGCGTGTTTGCCGGGATGTTTCTTCAAAGCCGCCAGCGCCCCTTCCCGGGTAGCCAGCTCCAGACCGGCTTTCTGGCTGTTCCGGTCGGGTCCGTGGCAGAAGAAACACTTGTCGGACAGGATCGGCTTGACGTGCCGGTTATAGTCTACCGTCTCGGGCAGCCGGGCCTCCAGCCCGACGATCGCAGCCGGTTTTTCCACCCCGCAACTCTGCGCCAGCACGATGCCGAGGAAGCCGGCCAGCACGGCCAGTCCGAGCATCAGCCGGTTTCGGGAGAATTGACCAGGGATTTTTTCCAACATCACTTTCAACTGAAATTTTAGAAAAATACGAAGAAAGGCGGAATGATCTGTCCTGTACCGGCCGGGGGTGGTTTTCCGGCTTACTTCCGCTGCTTCTGAACGTATTTGGCGACCGTACCGATGGGCGCGATCCAGACGCCGTTGGCGGGGTCTTTGGCGTATTCGCAGAGTTGTTTCAGCATCTGGAGCCGGGTGGTCTGGGCACCGGCTTCGGCGGTTTCGTGGCCGGCCAGCACCACCCACTGCCCCTGCTCCCGGGCCTTTTCGATAACCTCCCGGATCTGGGCGAAATCCTTGCCGTCAGTTTCAATCCCGGTCAGCTGGGCCATGTCGCAGTAGCCGGCGTCGTTCGGGGCTTCGTCCAGCCAGCCCCGACCGGCCAGAAACAGCTCGGCGATGACCGGCACGTAGCTTTTGGTATCACGTCCCCGCCCGACGAACGACTGCCCGCAGGGATAGGCGAACACCTCCGGTTTCACGCCCAGCAGCCGCTCCACCTGGCGGTTTGCCTCCAGCAGTTCGGTCCTCATCCGCTCCAGCGTGTAATCCTCCAGTGCCTTCTGCCGCGACCACGGGAAGTTGCCGCTGCACGGGTGGTTGACGGAGTGATTGCCGATTTCGTGCCCGCTCGCAACGGCTTTCTTCCAGCCGTCCAGCCGCTTCTCGACCCCGCCGGGCAGCACGAAAAACGTGGCCTTGACCCCGTACTGGTCCAGTAATGCAGTTCCGGCATCGACGTTGCTTAGCCGGGCGTCGTCGAAGCTGAGGCTCACCGCCACGCGTTTGCCCTCCGGCCAGCGGACCAGGGTTTGAGCGAGCGTGGGCAGCGAAAGCAAAAAAGGTAAAAAGAGGCTGAGGAACTGAATGAAGGTGGCGGTAAGCATTTTCATGGTTTTTATGGGCTTAGGATCTATCCATTTTGGAATAACCGGTTTATGGTGCCTTTCGGAGATAGGCCAGCAGGTCGGCCATCTGCCGGGGGCTGATCTGTTTCTCCAGACCCGACGGCATGGCCGACATTCCCTCGGCCTTCAGCGACCGGATGTCCTGCCGGGCGATGGTCATTTCCTGACCGCCGGGGCTTCGTAGCGTCAGCGCCGTGGGCGTTTCGGACGGAATTACGCCCTGCACCGTCTCCCCGGTCTTCAGGCTCACCGTCCAGGTGTCGAAACCGTCGGCGATGGACAGATTCGGGTTCAGGATGTCGGTCAGGACGGATGCCGGACGGCGGTTTCGGATGGTCCCGAGGTCGGGGCCGAAGGCAATACCGCCCGACCCGCCGATCTGATGACAGAGGGCGCAGTTCTGCTGAAATACCAGCGCGCCCTGCTTCGGGTCGCCGGTCAGGGCCAGCACGGATTCGTATTGTTTCAGGACCGCCTGCCGCTGTTCATCCTTCTGCGTCAGCAGTTTGCGGGCGCGGTTACGCAGCGTTTCATCGGGGTAGGACATCAGCCGTACACTCCGCGGCCACCCCAGGCTGGCCGGTGTGACAATGCCTTTTTCAATGGCGTCGAGCAGCAGCCGAACCCGCTCCTGGCTGGTCAGGAAGGTGCCGAGGGCCGGCTCCCGGAGGTCGGGGGTCATCACGGCCCAGTGGTCCAGCACAAACCGGCTGACGCTCGCATCCGGCACGGCCGACAAGGCGCGCAGGGCCGCCACCTGCACCGACAGCGGTTCCGTCGGAACGATCAGGCTTTCCAGAAGTTTCCTATGGGTGGCGGGTTGACGCAGGCTCAGAAACTCGACGGCTTCGGTTCGCTTTTCGACGGCCCCTTTCGGATCGGCGGCCGTGCGGACGGCCCGGGTCTCGGCCTCGCTCATGCGGCTTTCCGGCGGCCATCCAATCACCCGCAGCATCTGAAGACTCCCCTGTCGAACGGCCGTCGAAGGATGTCCGAAAAATGCTTTCGTCAGCAACTCCCGTTCACGGGCCCATTCCTCCGGCGGGGTCATCCGGCGTTTCAGCCCCTGGGCCAGCCCCTTCAGCAAGGCCGCCTGCCCATCGGAACCGCTCGCGGGATCGACGGCTTTCTCCAGAAGCCGGTGAATTTCCGCCGACGGCTGCCCCGCTCCGAGCAGTGCGCCGAGCCGCTCGATCAACGAAGCGTGGGCGTCGTCGCCCGGCCGGTAGCGGGCCAACACCGCCTTCAGCAGTTCGCCGTTTCCGGCGGAGGGCGCCGTCAGGGCGGCCAGTTGTACCCAGGGGTCCGAAAGGTCGCGAAAAAGTAGTTTTTCCCGGACATCGGCTGCCTCCTTTCCCTCCACCCAGCCCAGCGTACAGAGCAGCTGAAACCGGACTTTGGCGTTGGGGTCGCCGGTCAGCGCGAGCAGGCTGCGGCCCAGCGCGGGCGCTTCGGAAAGATGGGTTTCGGCCAGCCGGACGGCGTTTTCCCGGACGCCCGGTTCGGCATCCTTCAGCGCCTGCCCGATCAGCTCGGGGCGGAGTTTACCAAGTCCTTCCAGCGTCCAGAGGGCATGGAGTCGTCCGACCGGCGAAGCCGGGTTCCGGGCCATTTTCTCCAGGGCGGCAACATCCGATGCTGCGGCCCGGTCGAGCAGCAGCCGCTGGGCGTTTCGGCGCCACCAGATATTTTTATGGGCCAGATAATCGATCAGCTGCGTCGTGGTGGCCCGACCCAGCGAAAGGCCCCGGGTCCAGTCGGCGGGGGCGGCTTCTTTGGGCGTGATGCGGTAAATGCGCCCCTGATCGGTGCCGTTGTAGAGTGCGCCCGAGCGGGTTACTTCCTCGGCCATCCACTCCGGGTGTTCAATGATCTGGCGGTAATAATCCACCACATACAGCGCGCCGTCCGGCCCGATGTAGAAATTGACCGGCCGGAACCAGCTGTCGGTCGATGCCAGAAACTCCTTATCCGGCCGCACCCGACTGGCCCTGAACGTAGCACCCTGATCGCTCAGGCGGTCGAAATGAACGAGGTTGCTGACCGGCTCAGCTACGAAAGTCACCCGGTCGTAGGCCGGAGGAAACGCGCCCCCGAGGTAGGCGGTGAGGCCGCAGGCGGAGGTGATGACGCCCACGTCGGTCAGCAGCTGGTGTTCGGGATTTTTGGTAATGGGGAACACTTCGGCCGCGTTGCCGTGGTCGGAGATGGACTGAACGGCTCCAGGAATGAGCAGGTCCGGGTTGCGCTGGAGGTAGCGGGCCGCCAGCACCTCGTGGTAAATATGGTTGGCGTTGCTCACCAGCAGCCGCCGGCCCCAGGCGTCGAAGGTGTGCCCGAACTGCGTGTTGCCCGACACCGGTTCCAGTTCGAAACGGTCGGGCCGGAACCGCACGCTCCGTCCTCCGGCATTATCCGGCAGACGCGGCCCGTCCGGTTTGTCGGGAAACCGGACGTCTCCGCCCCGGTCGCCGAACTCGGCTTTATACACCTGCGCTGAAACCGCCGACTCGTGGGCCAGGTAAATCCAGTTGTCGAGGCCGAGCACCGGCCCGTTCAGGTTATGCTGGGGGTTGGAAAGGGCGAAGCCGGTCAGCAGGGGCCTGCGGAGGTCGGCCCGGCCGTCGTTGTCGGTATCTTCCAGATAAAGCACATCCGGGGCATCGGTGACGATGACGCCTTTCTTCCAGCGCATGAGGCCGGTCGGCAAAACCAGTTTATCGGCGAACACGGTGCTTTTGTCCATCCGGCCGTCGCCGTCGGTGTCGGTCAGGAGTTTGATTTGGCCGGAGCCGCTTTTGTCGAGCGGGTAGCCGTGCATCTCGACCACATACAGCCGCCCTTCCTCGTCGATCTCCATCGCCACGGGGTCAGCCACGAGCGGTTCGGCGGCCACCAGTTCGATCCTGAAACCCGGCTCCAGTTCGAACGTGGCGAGGGCGGCTTCGGGCGGCACGCCGGAGCGATTCGCAGGAACGGTATTCCCGGACCCGGCCAGCAGGGCCGGCAGGCTGAGCATCAGCGCATAAAACAGAAGCGGGCGAACCATATCAGCGGTTGATGGAATTGATGTATTCGGCGATTTCTACGACATCGAACACGTGATCGATGGGCGTCGAGAGAATGGCCTGCTGCGGCATGAAGGCCGACTGGGCGGTTTCGGGTTTCTGGGCGATGATGACGCCCCCGGCTTTTTTGACGGCCCGCAGCCCGTCCGACCCGTCGGCATTGGCTCCCGACAGCAGGATGCCGACCATCTCCGGTCCCCAGGCATCGGCGGCCGATTCGAAGGTGACGTCGAGAGAGGGACGGCTGAAATTTACTTTTTCGGAGAAATCTAAAGAAAAATACTGGTTTTTCTCGATCAGCAGATGGTAATCCGCCGGTGCCAGATAAACCTGTCCCGGGAGGATGGGGTCCTTGTCTTCCACTTCCCGGACCGGCATGACGGTTTTGACGGACAGCAGGTTCGCCAGGGAGGATTCGCCGGAATGCCGGCGATGCAGAACGATGAGCAGCGAAAAGGACAGATCGGGACGCAGGGCCGGGAGGAGCTTCATCAACACGTCGATACTTCCCGCCGACCCGCCGATCACGACCGCTTTACAGGGAGATGTCAGCCGATTTTTCGCCATATCTTCTCCCGGTTGAGCTGTTTGTATTTCTGCCGGATGGCCGAAAAGTTCAGGGTTTCCTTCGATCCCAGCGCCAGATAGCCCAGCTGGCCCATACTCTCGTCAAACAGGTTCAGGACTCTTTCCTGCAAGTCCTTATCAAAGTAAATCAGCACGTTACGGCAAAGAATCAGGTCAAATTCATTGAATGAACGGTCGGATACGAGGTTGTGGGTCGAGAAGATCATCTTTTCTCCGAGCGATTCGTCGAATTTAACCTGGTCGTAGCGGGCCGTATAATAGGCGGAGAAATCCTCCAAACCGCCGGATTCGATGTAATTCTCGGAGTACAGCTTCATGGGAGCCATCGGAAAAATGCCGTGGCGGGCTTTTTCGAGGACGCCCGGGTTGAGGTCGGTGGCGTAGAGCAGGGACTTGTGCAGAAGTCCGGCTTCCTTCAGCAGGATCGCCATCGAATACACCTCCTCGCCCGTCGCGCAGCCCGCATGCCAGACCCGGATGAACGGTTTGGCACCCAGCGTCGGGACGACTTCGGTGCGGAGGCTTTTATAAAAATGGGGGTCCCGGAACATCTCGGTAACCGTCACGGTGATCTCCTCCACAAACCGCTTCAGGTAGTCGGGGTCCATCCGGACGCGGTACCGGAATTCGGCGAAGCTCGGAAACCGATCCATCGTCATGAGCCGGGTGATCCGTCGTTTCAGCGAAGCCCTGGAATAATTGGAGAAGTCGTAGCCGTAAAAATCAAGCAGATCGTTCAGTATCCATTCAACCTCTATATCTTCTATCATGAGTTCTGATTATAGCTGCGACAGCAGCCGCAGCAAACGGTCTACATCGACCGGCTTCGAAATGTAATCGTTCGCGCCGGCCCGGAGGCACTTTTCGCGGTCGCCGACCATGGCCTGCGCCGTCACGGAAATGATCGGGGTTTCCTTCCGGCTTTCGATCTGCCGGATGAGGGGAATGGCTTCGTACCCGTCCATTTCCGGCATCATCATGTCGATCAGGATGGCGTCCACGGGCTCGCCGGTTTTCAGCAGGTCGAGGGCTTCGGGGGCGCTGCCGCACGAAAGACAGTCGAAAGACCGGGCTTTCAGGGTGGCTTTCAGCGCAAAGATATTGCGGGCGTCATCGTCAATGATCAATACCCGTTTCCGGCTCATTTGTTTTTCCATGGTGTGAGCGGGCGGGAAACCGGTTTCGAAGGGGTTTGCCGGCCCTCGGTTTTATTTTTCGTAGAGCCAGACGCGGAGCAGCGACATCAGCTGATCGATGTCGACCGGTTTGGTGATGTAGTCCGAGGCTCCGGCTTCGATGCATTTCTCCCGGTCGCCGGTCATGGCCTTGGCCGTCACGGCGATGACGGGCAGGTTTTTCCAGCGCGCGTCTTCCCGGATTTTCCGGGCCGTCTCGTAGCCGTCCATCTGGGGCATCATCATGTCGAGCAGCACCACGTCGACGTTCGGGTTTTCGTGGAGCTTCTGAATGGCCTCCTTCCCGTCGAGGGCCGTCACGACGTTCATCTGGTAGGTTTCCAGGGCTTTCGTCAGGGAGAAGATGTTCCGCACGTCGTCATCGGCGATCAGCACCGTCCGGTTGCTGAGGACCTGGCTCAGGGCGCCCAGTTTCCGGAAATCACCGCCGGAGCCGCCGGCCGGCCGGTTATCGTCGACCAGGTGCAGGAACAGCGACACCTCGTCGAGCATGCGCTGGTACGAGTGGGCGGTTTTGACCACGATGGAGTCGGCGTATTTCCGGATCTTCTGTTCCTCCGCCAGCGACAGACTCTTGCCCGTAAAGATAATGATCGGAAGGTGTTCGAGCCCGGGATTCTTTTTGGCCTCTTCGAGCAGTTCGTAGGCTCTGGGGTCGGGGATGCCCATATCCAGAATCACGCAGTCGATCTCTTCCTTCTGCAGGGCTTCCACCCCCTCGGTGATGCTGCTTTTCAGCTCCGAACTGATCCGGAACGTCTCCAGGAAGTAGGCCAGCGCCCGGGCGTGTTTGGGGTTATCTTCCACGATCAGCACCTTCCCGCCGTGGCGGTTGAGGACGTATTCGAGCTTTTCGAAGACTTCGTTCAGCTGCTCGTAGGCGACCGGTTTGTTCACGAAATCGACGGCCCCCCGGACGAGGCTCTCCTTTTTCACCTTGTGCGACGACATGATGTGAACCGGGATGTGGCGCGTCTGCGGGTTGGCCTTCAGGGCGTCCATCACCTGCCAGCCGCTCATGACCGGCAGCTGAATGTCGAGCAGAATCCCGACCGGCTTGTAGGTTTCGGCCAGTTTCAGCCCTTCGTCGCCCCGCACGGCCACGATGCCCTTGTAGCCTTTCCGCCGGGAATATTCCAGCAGCGAACGGGCAAAGCTGGTGTCGTCCTCCACGATCAGGATGGCCTTGTCCGACCCGGTGAGGGTATGGCGGTCGTCCGGGACGGCTTCGGGAATGACGGTGCTGAGGTAGCGGGCGGCCGGGTCGTCGGCCTTTCCGTTGGCGGCTGCTTCGGGGTGGCCGGGACCGGGGGCCGTCACCCCGGGGGTCGGGGATGCGGGATGGCTTTCAACGGCCCCCGGGGTAGCGGCCTCGGGGGCAGACACCGGCAGGTTGACGGTAAATTCGCTGCCTTCGTCGACCCGGCTCCACAGCACGATCTCCCCGCCGAGCAGTTTGGCCAGTTCCCGGCTGATGGACAGCCCCAGACCGGTGCCCCCGTATTTACGTTTGGTGGAGCCGTCGGCCTGCTGGAAGGCTTCGAAGATCAGGTGCTGTTTCTCCGGCGGAATGCCGATGCCGGTGTCCCTTACCGCAAAACTGAGCCGGCCCGGTTCCGGCTGCCGGATGGTGAGGGTGACGGAGCCTTTCGCCGTAAACTTGAGGGCGTTGGAAATCAGGTTTTTCAGGATCTGGCCGAGCCGCATCCGGTCGGTTTCGATCACCGGCGGCACGCTGTTCTCCACTACCACGTTGAAATCCAGCTTTTTGTCGGCCGCCAGCGGTCCGAACAGGGCCTGAAGCTCCTCGACGACCTCGGACACCGGAACGTCCATGAACTCGAGCTTCATCTGCCCCGCTTCGATCTTCGAGAGGTCGAGGATTTCGTCGATCAGCGCGAGCAGGCCGTTGCCCGACGACTGGATTACCCTGGCGTAGTCGACCTGATCATCGGTCAGGTTGGTTTCATTGTTCTCGGCCAGCAGGCGGCTCAGCAGCAGGATGGAGTTGAGGGGCGTCCGGAGTTCGTGCGACATATTCGCCAGGAACTCCGACTTGTACCGGGTCGAAAGTTCCAGTTCCTCGGCCTTTTTGCGGATGTCCTCATTGCGTTCTTCGAGCAGAAAGCTGCGTTCCTCCAGTTCGGCGTTGGTTTGGCGAAGCTCCTCCTGCTGCACGCGCAGTTCTTCCTCCGATGCCTGAAGTTTGAGAGTCTGGGCTTCCAGTTCGGCGTTGAGATTTTCCATCTCGTTGTGCTGGGCCTGAAGTTCTTCCGACTGGGCCTGGGTTTCTTCGAGGTAGTTCTGGAGCCGGACATAATCCAAAGCCGCATTGACCCCGACGGCGACGGCATCCAGGTTGGATTCGACGAAGCTGAGTTCCAGCGGTCCCGGTGGGCGGAGCATCCCGATCTCGATGGCGCCGATGCAGACGCCGGCATACACCAGCGGAGCCACCACCAGCGTCGGGGGCGTGGTCCGGCCGAGGGAGGAGGTCATGACCAGATAGTTGTCGGGGAGGTCCTGGACGACGATGGTCTTCCTGCTTCGGATGGCCTGCCCGATCAGCCCTTCGCCCGGAACGACGGTTTCAGGTACTCCGCTGGCGGCATAGCTACCGGCCAGTTTGAAGGTGCCGTTGAAGTCGAGGATGTATACCGTGCCGACGGGCGCGTTCAGGTAACCGGCCATGGTCTCGATCAGGCCGGAAGCCAGCGTTTTCAGGTTGCGTTCCCCACGGATGGCCTCACTCAGGCGGACGGTTCCGGCCTGGAGCCAGGTCCGGTTCTGAAGGTCGGTGAAGGTAGTCTCCAGCGAAGCCGCCATGGTATTCAGGGCATTGCCGATCTGGCCCAGTTCGTCGTCGCCGATGTCGGGGCTGCGGACGGAATAATCGCCGGCGGCAATCAGGGCGGTCACGTCCTCCATGTCGGAGATGCGCCGGGCGGTTTCGCGATATTTTTCCTCGTCGGCCTGCTGGCGGGCGATGCGCTGGTCGAGGTCGCGCTTGATGCGCAGGTAGGTGCTGATGGTGATGAGGATGGAGATCAGGGCGGCCACGGCCAGCAGGAAGGGCGTGTAGGTGATGTAGACCTGCTGCTGTCCGATCCGCTCGTCGAGCAGCCGGTTTTCTTCCCGCTTCACCTGATCGACCGCCACCCGGAGGCTGTCCATGATCCGTTTGCCCTTCAGCATTTCACGGTACCGCTCGGCCGTATCCCGGCGGGTGGCGATCCGGCGGGCGGTGAGGTCGATGACCCGCTGCATCTGCTGGAACTTTCGCTCGTAGAGCGTATGAATCTGCTCCAGGCTGGGCTGCTGGGCCGCATTTTCGCTGGTCAGGTTCCGGATTTCCCCGTAACTCCGGTTGACCTTTTCGAGAGCGCCGTTGTAGGGTTGCAGAAAGGCCGGGTCGAGCGTCAGGAGATATCCCCGCTGGCCGGTTTCGGCGTCCTTCATGCCGGAGATTATGTTTTCGGCCTCCAGCAGGACCTGATTCGTATGGTTGACCAGCTTTGAATTGGCAATCAGCTTCTGGATGCTGTAAAACGAAGCGGCCAGGCTGACCAGAAGTAATATCGTGGAAAGGGAAAATACGAGTTGGAGCTGCCGGGTGACGGTATTGGACGATGGCTGCGGCATGGTTGGTTTAAATGGCGGTTTTAGGGTTGAGCCACCGGCTTACCGGTTCGGCTGGTGAACGGGCAGGACCAGGATAAACCGGGTTCCTTCCCCCACCCGGCTTCGGGCCGAAATCAGGCCGTTGTGCTTTTCGATGTTCTTTTTGGCGATGGCCAGCCCGATGCCCGTGCCTTCGTAACTGGCCTGATCGTTGAGCCGCTGAAAAATGACGAAGATGCGGTCCAGAAACTTTTCATCGAAGCCGATGCCGTTGTCGCTCACCACGATGCGGCAGAACGGCCCGTCGGGTGCCGGCGGGGATCCGATCTCCTTCCGGGCGACCCGCTCGGCGGAGATTCCGATTTCGGGGGCCTGGTCGGGTCGGGAGAATTTGAGCGCATTGCTGATCAGGTTCTGGAACACCTGCCGGATGCGCCCAGGAATGGTGTCGATGACGGGCAGCGGCTCGACGCGGACGACGGCCTGCTTCCCCCGTATCTGCTCGTCGAAATCCGCCAGCAGATCGTCGAGCAGGGCGTTGAGGTCGGTGAGCTGAAACTGGCCGGGCGTCGACAGCTGGGAATAGGACAGCAGGTCGTTGATCAGCTGCGACATCCGGGCCGACGACCGGATCGACCGGTTCAGGTAGGTGACGGCTTCGGAGTTGCCGTCGAGGTATTTATCCCGAATGAAGTCGTTGAGCAGCTGGATTTTACGCAGCGGTTCCTTCAAATCGTGCGACACCACCCACGTAAACTGCTGAAGTTCATGGTTGGTCCGCTCCAGTTCGAGGTTCTTCGCAAGCAGTTCGCCGGTGCGGAGTTCGACCTGGCGTTCGAGGTGTTCGGCGGCTTTTTTCTGAAGGTCGATGTCGCTGAACGTACCCACCCAGCGCACGATGCCCTCCGGCTGGCGGATGGGCACGACCCGGAGCAGGTGATAGCGGTAATCCTGGGTTTGCAGGTCCTTCAGACGCATTTCGCGGCTGTATTCGACGCCCTGCTCCAGCGACCGTTTCCACTCGGCGCAGGCGGCTTCGTCGTCGGGATGGGTTTCGGGGAAGGCGGTCGGGTCGGTGGAGTAACGGTACCAGTGTTCGTTGACGTATTCGATCCTGCCGTCGCTGGTTACCGTGAAGGCCATCTGGGGCAGCGACTCCAGCACGGAACGCAGTTCCTGGATGCGCTCGGCCAGTTCCTCCTGCGCCTTTTTCCGCACCTCGATCTCTTTCCGGAGCGAATGCTGAATGGCGCGCAGTTCCTGCTGCTGCTCATACAGCCGGGTGAACGTCTTGATTTTCAGAACAAGAATATCGGGATCGACGGGTTTGGTCAGGTAATCGATGCCGCCGGAGGTATAGCCCTTCGCAATGAATTTCTTTTCTTTGCTGACGGCCGACAGGAACAGGATGGAGGTGTCTTTGGCCTTGCTGAAACCGGCGATGGCATGGGCCACCTCGAAGCCGTCCATACCGGGCATCTGCACGTCCAGGATGATGACCGAGTAATTGTTTTTCAGGACTTTCTTCAGTGCCTCCTCCCCCGAAAGGGCGGTATCGACTTCAAACTGATGCAGTTCCAGTATTTTCTTTAACGGAAGGATATTCTCCACCCGGTCATCAACAATTAGGATCATGTTCCAGACAGCAATTTAGCCAGGCTAAGTCCACGCCGGCGGACCGGTCGGGTAATTGTGCAAACCCCTTACGACGGCAATTTCTTTCCATCACTCCCTTACCGGTAACCTCTATGTGAAGATAGGGTACGGAACCGGGTTCTTCCAAATCGGACCCTTCCCCGGCCCAAAAATCTATTCAGTACCGTTTCCCGAAGGAGGTCCCCAGTCCCGGCCCCTGAGAGGTGGTTTGGGGAAGCGTTCATCCTGAATAACCAGGGCCGCCAAACCACCCCCCAGCCCCCTCCTTGCTAAGGAGGGGGAGAGCGCTGCCCCTTTTCAGTCCTGCGGAGCCACCCCCTCCTTGCTAAGGAGAGGGCTGGGGGGTGGTCCGGCGGCCCTGGTTCCCCCGGATGACCATCCGACCTGGAAGCAAAACCCCTTCCCCAAACCACCGCTCAGCGGACCGGGGTAAAGGTCATTTTAGGCAGGTCCAGCGCCCGGTCGACCAGCCGGATTTCGAGCCGGAGGATTTCCGCTTCGGCCCTGGCGTCGATCTTGTCGGGGTCGTCGCCGGGTTTATGATAATCGGGGTGGCCGCCGGTATGGAAGAACAGCACCGGGATGCCTTTGGCGTAGAAGGCCGCGTTGTCGGAGCCGCCGTTGCCGGCCCGGTCGGTGAAGAATTTCACCCCCGCCGTCACCCCTTTGAAGACTTCCGGCCAGGCGTCGCTGGTGCCGTAGCCGCCGATGCCGACGCCCCGCTCGGGGTTATATCGCCCGATCATGTCCATACAGACCATAAAGTTCAGCGATGCCGTCGGCACGGTGGGGTGATTCAGGAAATGGCGCGAACCCAGAAGGCCCAGTTCCTCGGCGCCGAAGGCGATGAACAGAAAATTATACGGCTCTTTCCGGTCATTCCGGGCGTAATAACGGGCCAGTTCAATCAGCCCGGCCACGCCGGAGGCATTATCGTCCGCGCCGTTGTGGATCTGCCCCTCCGGCTTCGGGTCGAGGGAACTGCCCTGACGGCCCAGGCCCAGGTGGTCGTAGTGCGCTCCGATGACGATGGTCCCGGCCGCCCCGTTGTCCAGAAAACCGACCACGTTGGAGGCCGGACGCAGGCTGTCGGCGACCACCACCCGGCGGACGCGGGCCGTGAACGGCTGGTAGAAACCGTCCGTGCCGCGGGGCGTCAGACCGGCCTTCCGGAATTGCCGGACGATGTAGGCGGCCGCCCGGGCATTTTCGCGGCTGCCGGTTCCACGGCCCTGCATCCGGTCCGAGGCCAGGTAACGGATGTGCCGGGCGACGCGGTCGGCGGTGGGAAGCTGGCCGAAAAGAGGGGCTGCCAAAAAGAGAAAGGCGAAAAGGGGAATCTTCTTCAGAAACGTCATTCGGTTTACCTTGAAAACGGGATGGATCGGAGCCGGCAAAATTAAGAAACTGTGACCGGGTTTTGCGATTGATTAATTTTTATATACTTTGAACTGATTATCAGAAACTTGGTCCTCCGATCAAATTTCCGCTTTTCTCCGTTTCCTGCCGGACCTCCTAACCTGGAATCACGAATGATACAAGCCCTTGTTTCTCCCCCGGAAGCACAGGAGCGCAGCGGCCCGTCGGTGCGGTTGCTGGGCCTCCTGGTCGGCATCGATCAATACCGGCGCGTCCGGCCCCTGCGGGGCCCCGTCGCCGACGTTCACGCCCTGACCAGCTACCTGCGCAGCCGTCCCGAGTTCCGCCATGACCTGCTCCTGCTGACCGACGCGGATGCCACCAAACCGGCCGTCGTGGACGGTTTCCGGAATCATCTGGCGAAAGCCGGCCCCGACGATACCATCCTGTTTTATTTCTCCGGCCACGGCGCTCAGGAAGAGGCCGACCGCAGCCTCTGGCCCACGGAAACCGACGGGCGGCTGGAGTGCCTGGTCTGCCATGACGGGGAGGCCGAACAACCCTGGGAGTTCATGCTGGCCGACAAGGAACTGCGGTTTCTGCTCCGGCAGGCCGCCGACACCGGCGCGCATATCGTCACGGTGTTCGACTGCTGCCATTCCGGCGACAATACCCGCAACTACGCCTGGCTCGAATCCGCTCTGGCGGAGCAGGACGTCCGGGAACGACGTCTGAGCCAGACCGCCCCCCGCCGGCCCTACGAGGGCTTTCTCTTCAGCGACCGGGTCACGGAAGCCGACCTGAAGGCGCAGGGCCCGGAAACCGCGCTGCCGCAGGGCCGGCACGTGCAGCTGGCGGCCTGCGAGTCCGACGAATCGGCGGTGGAGATCAACGGAGAAGGTATTTTTACGAAGAACCTCCTGAAAGTGCTTCAGGCATCGGGCGGAGCCGTTTCCTACGGATCGCTGCACAACCGGGTCCGCCAGTATATGCGGTTCGGCTACGAACAGCGGCCCCGCATCTACGGGGCCGGGGAAGCGGCCGACTCCCTCCTGCAGAAGCTGTTCCTGAATCGCCCCGGCACCGCCGACCGACCGTCGGTCGAAGTGTCGTATAATCCCCGGCAGGGCTGGCTGCTGGACGTCGGAGCCATCCATGGCGTCGGGACCTCGACGGGCGAAATCCGGCTCCTGGACTCCGAAACGAACCAGACGGTGGCAGCCGCCGTCGAAACCGTCGGACCGGACTATACGGTGCTGGCAATGCCCGACGCGGCCCGCCGGAACCTGCTGAAAGACCGCACCTATACCGCCACCGTCGACGGCCTGCTGACCCGCACCATCCGGCTGCACCTGACCAATACGAGCGGCAGCCCGGAGGAAGCCGCCCGGCTGCTGGCCGCCCTCATCGAACGGGCCGAAAGCTGTTTTACGCCCGAAGAAAACGAAACGCGCGCCGACTATACCTTGCACGTCCGCGACGGCCTTTACTACCTTACCCGCCCGCAGGACGAATACCGGCCCGTAGTCCGACCCATCCCGACCGACGACCCCGGCGCCCTGAGTCAACTCGTTCAGTTCATCCGACACCTCGCCCGGTGGCACTTCCTCCGCGACCTTCGGAACCCGGAAGCGGTGCAGGGGCTGCTGAATCTGGAAGTGGTACCTTCCGGCTCCGCGCCAGTCAGCATAACGAATGATAGTCAGGATATTACAACCCCCTTTCAGGAAAAGAACGGCAGGTGGAGCGTCACGATGGAAGTCCGGCTGACGAACCCGACCGACCGGCCGGTGTACTGCAACGCACTGTATCTGTCGCGTGATTTCATGTCCTTCACCGGCCTGCTGGCGCCCAACACCCGGCTCGAACCGGGCCGGACCCTGACCCTCGGGCTGGCCGATCCGAAAAGCCTAACCGGTCGCCGAACCTCCGTGACCCTGCAGCTGGAGGAGGTGGTGCGGCAATACAACTGGCCGGAAGTGACCGAGCATTTTCAGTTCCTCCTGACCGCCGACCCGCTTTCGGAAACGACCCTGGCCTTTCTGACGCTCGAAGCCCTGCCCTCCCCGCCCACCCTTCAGGACCGGCAGCAGGAACTGGCCGTCCGGGGCGCCATGGTGCTGGAGGACGAAGAGGCCGGTACCTTCCCGACCTGGTGGACGCAGCAGGTGACGCTGCACCTGCCGAATCCGCTCCATAACCGGGTACAGGCCGCCGAACTCGGCCGCCGGCTCGAACCCGCCCTGTCGGAAACCACCGACACCTTCGCGAGCGACGTCCTGGCCGACTTTACGCTGGGCCTGTATTACGATCTGCTGCCCGGGACCTCCTGGACGCCCGACCTTCAACTGAAACCGGAGATTGTCCTGATCGCGGCCGACCCGGCGGAGAAAGGGCTCTGGATGGACATCAAACTGGCCGTCGCCAACCGGATCGCGAGCCGGAT
Source organism: Larkinella soli (assembly GCF_003703975.1). Taxonomy (GTDB): domain Bacteria; phylum Bacteroidota; class Bacteroidia; order Cytophagales; family Spirosomataceae; genus Larkinella; species Larkinella soli. The sequence continues at coordinate 146,372 of NZ_QTJY01000012.1, forward strand.
GCGGATGCGGCAGTACGAACAGACCCTCATCCGGTATCCCGACCGGCTGCGGATGGTGGCCGAGGGCGATTCCTGGTTTCAGTATCCGTTCCTGGTCCGCGACATCATCGATTACCTGTCCGGCGTCTACAACATTCACTGCCTGTCCGCGGCCGGCGACCTGCTGACGAACTACCTCGCCCAACCGAAATTTCTGGAAGCCATCGCTCAGGTGAAGCCCACCTTCTTTCTGCTGAGCGGGGGCGGCAACGACATTCTGGGCGAGCAGTTCCGGACGTATCTCCGTGACCGGCCCGATCCGACCCTGCCGTTTCCCGGCTGCTACCTGAACGACAGCCTCCTGCCGGCGCTGGACAAACTCCAGGAAACCCACCGCCGGATATTCCGCCAGGTGGGGCTGGGGCATCCCGAGGTGCATATTCTGGTCCACGGCTACGACTACATCATTCCGATCGACACGGTCGCCCAACCGGGCAAAAGCAGCTGGCTGGGGCGGTATATGATCGAGCGCGGCATCCCGGAGCAGTCCGAACGCGAAGCCGTGATCCGGTACATTCTGGACGAGTTCAACCGGCGGCTGGAGGCCGTGGCGGCCGAGTTTCCGCGGGTGTCGTACCTGGACCTGCGCGGCACGGTCCGGCGGACGGAGCGGCTGGAAGACTACTGGTACGATGAGATTCATCCCAATGATAAAGGCTTCCTGAGCGTAGCTTCCAAATTCGTTCAGCGGATCAACGGCATCCGGAAAATGGCCGTCGGGACTTCCGTCAATACTTAATTTCAACCCTGAAATCATGAGTTTCCGCTTTCGTCTCTGCCGGAATGATACGACCCACTGGCTCCGGCAAACCTTCGGCGCCACGCCCCTGCGCATTCCCGAAGCCCGGGTGAAACCGCTGGTGGTCGTGGCCCGCCGGAAAGACAATATCCAGTTTCGCGGGGAACTGAAATACCTGCTCGACAAGCCCGACTGGACGTTTTCCCTGTCGGAAGACCCCGTCTCGTCCGCTTCCCTGGACCGGACCCGCAAGGTCGACGCCGAAATCGGTCTGGAGTTGCTGCAGGGCTTTCTGAAGGGCCTGAACGCCGGAACCGCCCCGGTGCATGCGGCCCTGAAAAACCTGAAAACGCTGTCGTTCAGCTTCCGGAACGTCCGGCGCCGGTATGCCGACCTGAACCTGCTGGGGCAGGCGCTGGCGGGCGTCCATATCGACATGAATCACCCGTCGATGGGCATTTTTCAGGGGGAGGATGCCCACGAGATGCTGCTGGTTTCGGACGTGATCGTGAGCAACCTGATCGCGCTGAACGACGAGTCGGGCGGGGAAGCGGGGCTGTCGGCCGGTCTGCCGGAATGGACCGAGTACCTGGCGAAGGCCAAAACCGACCTGAAGCGGGTTTCCTCCGAAAAATCGTCCATTCTGTTCGAGGGAGAAGATTATCTGACGTTCGCCTTCTCCTGTGTGCGGCTGCAGGCCGACCCGGCGACCGGGGCCATCCAGATCCGGGAGGCCGTCGACGTCCGGGGAACCGGGGATGCCGGGCCGGAAGCGGCCCCCTATGTCGAACTGGACGAAGACGAATTTGAACCCGGCCTGCTAAGCTGGGATGATGGTCTGGAAAAACCCGCCTGATTTAAAACTTCCCGGAGTTTTTCTACCCATGTTGTCTTGTCCATGTGATCAAATCGTTTACGGCATTCACAAAATCTTCGCAATCGTTCCGGCTGATTCCATCTGCGTCGTAACGTTTTTTCTCATTCCACTCTCCCTGGGAGTTTTAAATGCAGATACAAGCAATATAATACTTCATCCTGTCGGTTGCACCTAAGAAGCAAAAGTAAAATGAGCAATGGATCGAATAAGTAATTATATTTAAGTAGCGGTTCCTGAACCTGATTGTAACCTACCAACATGAATACCCCCTCCCCCTCTGTCTGGACCGATGAATTTCTCTGGAGCAAACGACTCGTGGGCGACCCCGAAGCCGACCAGGTCTTCCGAACGCTCGTCGACCGGAACCAGAAGGGCGAGGTGGATCAGATCTTTCAGATGCTGGTCCGGAACCGCGACTTCCCCAACCCGGCCTTCGACGCCCTGCCCACCGACGTCCGCGACCTGATCGAAGGCTACTTCGTCGCCACCCGGAAACTGCCCGACTGGGCCGAGCCGTTCAAACTCATGGTCGCGGCCGACCTCTTCCGGCAGTACGGCCCCAAAATCCTGCTGGTGCTGCTCTGCAAATCGCTGCCGCTGTGCTACACCTGCTGGCGGGGGGCCAAAGTGCTGTACCGGACCGGCCGCCTGCGGGTCCACGACGGCTCGCTGAACTCCTTTACCCGCCGGCTGATGGAAACCGCCCAGTTCGTGGTCGACATCCTAACGCCCGACAGCTTCGAGCACGACGGCCACGCCATCGTGGCCATCCAGAAGGTGCGGCTCGTCCATGCCGCCATCCGGTATTTTGCGCAGGAACGGGATTGGGACACGGAGGTCTACGGGCTGCCCATCAATCAGGAAGACCTGTCCGGAACACTGCTGTCGTTCAGCGTCGTCATCGTCGACGGGCTGGAACAGCTCGGCATCGAGCTGACGCCCGAGGAACGCGAAGCCTTTTTCCACCTCTGGCACGTGGTCGGGTACCTGATCGGGGTCGATGACGACCTGAACCCGGAAGCCGAAGACGACTGCCGGTTTCTGATGAACGCCATCCTCGAACAGCAGGCCGGGCCCTCGGCCGAAGGCGCCGAGCTGACCGACGCCTGCATCGACCTGATGAACAGCCGCCTTTCGTTCGGACCGTTCAAGGACATCTCGCACGTGTTCGTGCGGTTTTTTATCGGCGACCGGTATGCCGACATGCTCAGTGTTCCGAAAGAAGACGACGCCGGCGACTCCCGGCTGCTGAATGCCGTCCAGTGGCTCGACAAGCGGTTTCGCGGCCTTTCGGAGCGGAACGTGCTGGTGGCCGCCCTGGGCCGGTCGTTCAGCAGCGGCATGATCGAAATGGTGCTGGACTACCACAACGGCAGTAAGAACGAACAGTTCGTCATGCCCTCCGCCCTGACCCGGACCTGGCAGGAAACCAAACCCGACTTCCGGGTGCCGCCCCTGACCGGCATCGGGGACGCCATTTTCTACTTCGAGAAACTGACCCGCCACTTCAAGGCCCAGAACAACCCGATGGGGCTGTTTACGGCCGTCTACAAGATCGTTACGGAGCGCGTGGCCGAAGGCATCCGGCAGGGGCTTTTCGAGAATAATGAAAAGATGGAACAGGTCGACACCCGGTTCTGCACGCTGTATTTCGAGGCCGTCAACCGGTATTTCGACGACGAGCCGGCGCCGGCGCCGTGGCAGGTGTCGTTCGATGCGGCCCGGCGGCCCCTGATCGCCAACCAGCACATTTTCTCGGCCTGCAACGCCCACATCGGCTACGACCTTCCGCAGGTGGTTTCGGAGCTGTTCCCCGGCGACGAGGTGCAGCGGTTCTACAACGACTTCATGAAAATGAACGAGCTGTTCGACGCCATGTACGACCAGATGAACGACAACATCGGCCGGATTTTCCGGCCGTTCGGCACGATGCTGCGGTATTTCGATGAACGCATCCTACGGGCCGAGCGGGCCATCATGCGAGAGGGCCGCGAAAAAGCCTGGCAGAACAGCATCAGCCTGGCGCAGGCCGCCGATGAAACCGACCGCCGGAAACGGATCGCAGCCCTCGAACAGGAGTCCGCCCGGCTGGGCCGAAAGCTCGTGGACCCGCCCCTGCTGCTGCGGCTTCCGCTGGAATTGGTGGCCCGCAACGAGGTGGGCACCGTGGCGCAGAAAATCGACGTCATGCTTCGTTCCGCTCTATTACCCACCGTCCAATGAACGCCGGCACCCTGCTCCGAACCGCTCTCCGGCTGTGCCTGCTGCCGGTCCTGCTGGCCACCCTCCCGGCCCCGGCCCAGTCGTTCCGGGTCCGGGATCCGGACCAGGTCGTCGCGGTGTACGAGAAGGCGCTGATTTTGAAGCCGGAGCGTACCGTTTCGATCCAGGACCTCCTCAGCCGGCCGGAGTCCTTTCGTTTTCAGCCGGTTTCGCAGCACCCGATCGTCCCGAAAAGCGGGCAGTTCGGCTACTGGCTCACGTTCGACCTCACCAACGAAACCGACGAGGAGTTGTTTCTCCAGTTCATCTACAACGGCACCCGAACCATCGACCTGTACGAAACCGACGGCCGGCGGGTGCTGGCCCGGCATGCGCTCGGAGCCCTCAACGCCGAAACCCGGTATCCCGTCCGCAAGAGCAATCCGTTCTGCGCCCTGACGGTGCGGAACGGCCAGACCCACCGGTATTACGTGTATTTTCAGGGCGTTTATACGAAGGATCAGCCCATCTATTGCCTGACGACCGCCAGTCTGGTGACCGGTATTCACCGCGCCGACCTGTTTTTCGGGCTGTTTTACGGGCTGGTGCTGGCGGTGGTGGTCTACAGCCTGCTGCTGTACGCCCGCGTCGGCGACCGCGACACCCTGCTGTATGTGGTCTGGGTGCTGTTCGTCGGGCTCCAGATCGCCCTGTTCCGGGGCCACCTGAACGAGTTTCTGTATGCGGCTTTTCCCGGCGTCGAGAAATACGGCGTTGCGCTGGCGGGCATCACCGGCATGGTTCATATTCCGTTCACGATCACCTTTCTGCGGCTGCGCGACCGGTCGCCGGGCTTTTTCCGCTTCGGGATGACGGTGCTGGCGCTGTATGTGCTGGCGACACTCTGGACAATCACCGACGTCACCCTGAGCCGCAACGGCGAGGCCGAAACCGACCTGATTCCGCTCGTGGCCCTGCTGGAGGGCGTCTTCAACGTTTCGGCCGGGGTGGCGGTGTATCGACGGGGTTTCCGGCCGGCTTCGTATTTCATCATCGGCAACCTGTTCTTCTTCCTGTCCATTTTCATTTTCCTGCTTTATGCCTTCGGACCGCTGCCGCACGGGTTCCTGACCTACAACAGCCTGCCCATCGGGTCGGCGCTGGAAATCACCTTTTTCGCCATGGCCCTGGCGTCGAAGATCAACCTGCTGAAGCGGCAGCGGGCGCTGGCCGTCCGGGAGCGGATCGCGGCCCTGCAGGAAAACGAAAAGCTGATCCGCGAACAGAATACGGTTCTGGAACAGAAGGTGAAGCAGCGCACCGCCGAGCTTCAGCAATCCCTGAAAGACCTGCAAACCACCCAGGCGCAGCTTATTCATCAGGAAAAGATGGCTTCGCTCGGGGAACTGACGGCCGGCATCGCCCATGAGATTCAGAACCCGCTCAACTTCGTCAACAACTTCTCGGAGGTGAGTACCGAACTGATCGACGATCTGAAAAAGGAACTGGCCGCGGGCAATGCCGAGGAGGTTGCGGTGCTGGCCGACGACCTGAGCCGGAACCTGGTGAAAATAGCGGGACACGGCAAACGGGCGGGGGCCATCGTCAGAGGCATGCTCGAACATTCACGCCCCTCCACCGGAAAGAAGGAGTCCGTGGACCTCAATGCCCTGGCCGACCAGTCGCTGCAGCTCTCCTTCCACAGCCAGTTGTCCAAAAACGGCCCGGCGGACATCCGGCTGGTGACGGACTTCGATCCGGCGCTGGGGCCGGTGCTGGTCGTTCCGGAAGACATCGGCCGGCTGTTCATCAATCTGTTCAACAATGCGTTTTATGCCGTCCGGCAGAAAGCCAAACAGGCCGGCAGCGGCTACCGGCCCGAAGTGAAGGTCCAGACGCTGCGGCAGGACGGGCAGGTGCTGATCCGGGTCAACGACAACGGGGCCGGCATCCCGGAAGCCGTCCGGCAGAAGATCTTTCAGCCGTTTTTCACGACCAAACCGACCGGCGAGGGCACCGGTCTGGGCCTGTCGCTGAGCTACGACATCGTCACCCGGGAACACGGCGGAGAACTGACCGTCAGCTCCCGGGAAGGGGAGTTCACGGAGTTTATGGTCCGGCTGCCGGGCTGACCGCTCACGAAAGCCCGCCCCCGTTTTGGCGGGGCGTTTTGCAAAACGCCCGAATTCCTACTAATTTACTGAACGACCAGCAGTTATCGGATGAATACACTTTTATTCTGCTTTGCCAACGACCGTGACCGCCCTCTGGCCAGCCTGAAGGAGGAGGATGAGGGCATCGAGCAGTTGCTGGACCCGCGAAGCAGCAAAAACCACTTCCTGAAGGTCCGCGAGTCCTTTGCCACGACCGACTCGGTCGCCAACAAACTCCTGACCTACCGGGATTCGCTCTGCGTGTTTCACTTCAGCGGCCATGCCGGCGGCCGGATTCTTCAGTTCGAGGATACCACCGCCCGGGGGGTCGGCGTGGCCCAGCTGCTGGCCCAGTGCCCGAATCTGAAACTGGTCTTTCTGAACGGCTGCTCCACCCTCGACCACCTGAAATCCCTGACCGCCCACGGGGTGAAGGCCGCCGTCATCGCCACCTGCACCCCCATCGAAGACCGGGTGGCAGCGCAGTTTTCCCAGGACTTCTACCGGGCGCTCGCCAACCAGCATACGCTCCGGGAGGCTCTGGACAACGCCCGGATGAAGCTTCAGCTCACCCTCCCGACACAGATCGGCGTCGTGGAGCGCGGGGCGCTGGTCGATTCGCTGGAGGAAGTGAGCCGCAACCAGTGGTATTTTTTCTGCCCCGACCCCGAGCTGGCCCGCTGGGAACTGCCGACCGGCGAGGAGTCGGCGGCCGTCGATTACAAACCCAATGCCGCCCTGCGAACCGCCCTGTTCCAGTCACTGCGGGCTTTCGATCCGGGGCTCACCGAAGCCTTCAAAACCAAGCAGGGCCTGCCGCCCGAAGCCCTTAAAAGCTGGCTGAACGAGGAACTGCTCCGCCGGCTGCCCTACCCGCTTTCGGAACCGCTCCGCAAACTCCTCTGCCCGCAGCTCTCGCCCGAAGGCAAACTGCTGCCCGTGACCACCTCGCGGGAACGGCTGCTCTACTACGTGGCCCTCTTCGACAGCACGGTCGATCTGCTGGTCGGGACGCTGCTGGCCCAGATCCGCGAAAACCTGCAGAGCACCGGGGACCGCAACGGAGTGCTTCCCCTGCACGAAGACCTGAACCAGGTGATTCAGAGCCTGCTGACCGGGGGCTGGTCGACGCTGGCCCCGCAGCCGCTGGTGACCATGCTGAAGGCGATGGGCCGGTTTCTGGTCGAAAACCGGGTCGAACTGTTCATCCGGGAGATGGAGGGGCTGTCCCGCCAGTTCAGCGAACAGGTGACCTTCTTCGAAAGCATTCTGTTCTTCCACGACCTGCGCGGCCGCCTGAGTTCGTCTTCCGGACCCGGCAGCATCCCGTCGCTCTGCCAGATCGGGGAAGACCACCTCGCCGAACTCCTGAAACAGCTCGGCTTCTGGGCCAATTACCGGCTGGAGTCGGTCAAGAACATCCGGACGGTGCGGTTTTTCAACCGAAAACCCGAATTTGCCCACGAAAAGGTGGTGCTGCGGACCAGCCAGAGCTACCGGCTCGACGAATGGTATTTTCAGGAAGTGAAACTCAGCGACATGTGGGACAGCCAGTCGGTGCTGCTGGTCAAGACCGAGCGCCGGACCGGTCCGGAAGGCCGGCCGGACGAACCCGTCGCCGTCGGATTTCTGAACCTGTCCCCGCTGATCGTCGACCGCAACGCCTTTCTGCGAAGCGACAACTCGGTGTTCGATTTATATAGTTTTCATTCGCTGGAGGAAAACCGGCTTCAGTTCCGGCACATTGCCCGTCCGGAAGACCCGCTGCTGCGCATCGGGCTGGACGAGGCCGACTACGGACACCAGCAGGACTATACCGTGCTGCGGGACCAATACCGGACCGTGCTAAGCCTGTTCAGTGCGCCGTGGCCGGGCGAAGCGGTATCGGCCGCTGCCCAATCCGACGATATCGACCTGAGCCTGCTTTCCTTACCCGACTGACCCGTCCATGATCGCCAACCCGACCACTCCCGGCCCCTTCAAGTTTCTGGACGCCTACACGGCCCGGGACCGCGACGCCTTTTTCGGCCGCGACGCCGAGTTGCAGCATCTGATCGAACTGGTGTTCCGCTCGCGGCTGATCCTGGTCTACGGCGCTTCCGGTTCGGGCAAAACCAGCCTGATCCAGTGTGGGTTAGCCAAGGCGCTTTCGGCGTCGGACTACTTTCCGGTGCTGATCCGCCGGCGCGGCCATTTTCCCACCGCCCTGCAAACCGCTCTGGCCGGTATTCTGGAAGAGGAGCCCGGCGACGTGGTGGAGCAGGTGACCCGGCTGGCGCAGTATTCCCTGCGGCCGGTGTACCTGCTGTTCGATCAGGTGGAGGAGCTGTTCGTCAGTGGCGATCAGGACGAACAAAACCGCTTTCTGAGTATGCTGGAAGGGCTTTTAGCCACTTCCGTATCCTGCAAGATCCTTCTGGTCATCCGGGAGGATTATCTGGCCCACCTCCATGCCTTCGAGGAAGCCGTCCCGAGTCTGTTCGACTTCCGGCTGCGGGTGGAACCGATGAGCGAGCGGAACCTGTCCGAAGTCATTACCGGCACCTGCCGCCAGACCGACCGCATCCGGCTCGAAGACTCCCGCGAAACCGTCCAGCTCATCATCCGCAACATTCAGGGGGCCGGGCGCACGTTCCAGCTGCCCTACCTGCAGGTGTATCTCGACCGGCTCTGGCGCACCGCCCGCCGGCTTCAGGCCACCGACCCCGTCACCTTCGACCCCGACCTCGTCGGGCAGGTGGGGCCGATCGACGACGTTCTGGAACAGTTTCTGGCCGAACAGAAAGAAGCCCTGCTCACCCGGGTTCCGCCGGCCGACCAGTCGGCCGTCGGGAAGGTGCTCGAAGCCTTCGTAACCTACGAAGGGACCCGCCGGGAACACCACCGCGACACCCTGACTGCTGAAACCGGGCTGGCGCCGTCGCTGCTGGGGCTGATTCTGGCCGAACTGGAACGCGCCCGCATCCTGCGCTACGAGGAGGGCATCTACGAACTGGCTCACGACAGCCTGGCCCGGGTGATCGACCAAAGCCGTTCCGTCGAACAGCGGCAGGTCAACGACATTCTCCGCCGGCTGAAGGAAGCCTACCGCGAATACCTCGAAAAAGACCGTGCCGACGACCTCCTTCTCCCCCAGCGACGGCTCTCCGAAATCCAGCTCTATCAGGACGCCGTCGAAGCGGAACTAACCCGGAACATCCCCGACGGAGGAGCCATTCTGGAATACGTCGGCCACAGCCGCAGGCATCTGGTCCGGACCCAGAAGCAGGCCATCCGGCGGCTGCGGACGGTGGTGGGCGTCATTTCCGGCCTGCTGCTGACGGCGGTGGCGCTGGGGCTCTGGGCCTATCGGGAGTGGAAGACGTCCAACGTCAAAAGCATCGTGTTCCAGACCGACCAGATGGACCCCCTGAGTGCCCTCGCCATGAGTGCCTGGGCCGTCGATACGCGGAAAAGCGAGATCAGCGAGAAGGCCCTGTACCGCAACTTCTATACCCGCCATCTGTACACCCGGCTGTTCGAATCTTCCTCCCCGATCGTTCAGGCGGCTTTTCTGCCCGGCAGCAAAACGCTGCTGACGGTCAGTGAAGACGGACACCTCAGCCTGTGGGACAGCCGCAGCGGTGATCTTCAGGACAGCATCCGGCTGCCGGAAACGGTCCTCAGCTTCGACATCGCCCTGAGCGGGCGGCACGTGCTGGTGCTGACCGAATCGGGCAAAGTGATTCGCTGGACGCCCGGCCTGCGGCAGGTGGGGCGGCTCAACACCCCGGAAGCCTTCCGGACGGCACGGCTTTCGCCCGACGACCGGAGGATTCTGACGACCGGCCGCGACAACGTGGTTTCGGTCTGGACGCTGGGCGGCCGGCTCGTCGAACGGCTTCCGCCCGCCCCCCGCCCGGCCCAGACGGCCTCCTACGTTCCGGACAACCGCTCCATTCTGGTGTATACCAGCGACGAACGGGCCTTTCTGTGGGACCTGGCCGCCAAACGCTATACCGCCCTCGACCTCGAAGGCTCGGTGCGCGATATCCAGTTTCCGGGAAAAGGCCCTCTGCTGGCGCTGGCCGACGAAAAAGCCTATCTCTGGAAACCGGCGGCCGGGCGCTTTCTCAACCTGCCCCACGAAACCACCGTCCGCTCCGCCGACGTGACGACCGACGGCCGGCTTCTGCTTACCTTTGCCGACGACGGCGAGGCCCTTCTCTGGGACGCCGACGGCCGGGAAGTAGCCCGGCTGCACTTCGGTGAAGGGGTACAGAACCTGTTTCTGTCGCCCGACCGGCAGGTGGTGATGGCGGTGTCCGAACAGTCGAAGATCGAACTGTTCAACCTGGAGGGGCTTAAACTGTCGGAATACCGGCACGACGTTCCGCTGCGGTCGGCCGGTTTTTCGCCGGACGGGCGGGCCGTCCTGACCGTGACCGAGGATGGCCGGGCCTACATCTGGGACCGGAACGACATCCGGGCCGTCACGATGCGGCATCGGGAACCCGTGCGGCTGACCACCGGTACGCCCGACCAGCAGACCGTGCTGACCATTGCGGGCCGCCACCTGTATCGCTGGACCGGCCCCCGAACCGATAGTCTGGCCCTTTCCGAACCGGTGGCCTTTGCCCGGCTGTCGGGCGACGGGCGGGCGGTGGTGCTGATTTCGGAGGCCGGGAAAGCGCAGTGGCGCAGCCTGCTACCGGCCGGCAGCGTCCGGGTCTTTGCCGGCCGGTTCCGGTCGGCGGCTTTTTCGCCGAAAGAGAAACTCGCCCTCGTGGGGGAAGACGGCACGGTGCAGTTGTACGTCCGGGCGGGCAGGCTGCTGACGGCGCTTTCGCACCCCTCGGGGGTGGAAACGGCGGTTTTCGGGCCGGATGAACAGTTGCTGACGGCCACCGAAGAGGGGCGGGTCTACCGCTGGAACGAAGCCGGAAAGCGGATCGACTCGCTGGTGCTGGACGGACAGATCGTTCATCAGGCGGCTTTTTCGCCCGACGGACGCCGGATTCTGCTGGCGACCTACGACGACCGGGCCTTTCTCTGGACACCGGAGGAAAAACGGCTTCAGCCCCTTCAGCATAACTCGGGCGTACAGCGGGTCGGCTTTTCGACCGACGGCCGGACGCTGCTGTCGAGCACCGACCGCCAGCTGTATCTCTGGACCGCCGACGGAAATCCGCTGCTGTCGTCCGGTACGCAGTACAACCTGAATGAATTTGCGGCCGACGGCCGGTCTTTCCTGACCATCCGCGGCCATGAGGTTCAGCGCTGGCCCGGACCGGATGCCGTTCCCGGCTGGCTGAACGAGCGGTTCGGGCCCGACCGCCGGAAGGAGATGATTCGAACGGCGAAGAAAAAATATAATCTGTCGACCACGCTCTGGTAAAACGGGGCAAACGCAGAGCCACAACCTGATTCCGATGGAAAGAAACCCATTACCTGTTATGAAAACCCTTTTTGTGACCTTGCTGAGTCTGGTGACCCTTCTGGCCCGGGGGCAGGGCGGTTATGATTACAATCTCCCCCTGAAAATCGAAGGGAACATATCCGGGGCCACCAACACCAACGATAAGAGTATGTATCCGCGAAACTTTTTCCCGTTCGAAGTAAAGAAACAGGGCATCGGTTTCGGGGATACGCTCAAGGTCCGGCTTTCGGACATCGACCCCCCCGTGAAGGATCTACTGATCGAAATCGAGTTGTGTTACGGTAATTGTTACTCCAACCTGCGGTCTTCCGGCAAAAAGACGAAAGGCGACCTGCTGATTTCGGAGAGTCTCCAAAACCTGAAGGACAATACGCTTTCGATTCCTATTACCTACGAATCCGAGGTAAAAGACGAACTGGACAACAACCGGACCAAGCTCCGGGACAATACGAGTCTGGAGGTCATATTCGTCAGTATCAAGAACGGGACCCGCTCCCAGGTCAAATACCGGGTGGAGGTCGATCTGATCAAAAAGCCGGTCGAAGTCAGCGAGTACCGGACGCCCGAAATCTACCTGCCCAATCTTCAGGGGGCCAAATACCACGCGCTGCTGATCGGGGTCAACAATTACCGGGACCCGTCCCTTCAGCTGAGGAACCCGAAGAGCGACGTCCTGAAGCTGGAGAAGATCCTGCGGGAAAAGTATGAGTTCAGCACGATCACCCGGATGATCGATCCGACGAAGAAAGCCCTGAAGGATACGCTGGCGGCCTATGCCTACAAGCTGTTCCGCGACGACAACCTGCTGATCTTCTTTGCCGGCCACGGAGCGCAGTCGGACCGGGGCATGGGGGTCTGGGCGCTCCAGGACGCCCGAAACGGTGATTTCGACAGTTATTTTTCCAACGAATCCCTGATTTCCCTGCTCAAGTTTCTGACGGTCCAGCACCTGCTGGTCGTGACGGACGCCTGCTACGGCTCCGGGCTGATCCAGAGCCGGCAGTACGGTGCCGACGATAAGGACGTGGCGCTGTATGGGCAACTATACGGCCAGCGCAGCCGTAAGGTCCTGAGTAGCAGCCACCTCGCCGAGATCCCCGACAGCAGCGCCTTCATCAATTACTTTGTCCGGAGGCTGACCGAAAATGAGGAAGAATACCTGACGGCCGAGGAACTGTTCGAGTCCGTGAAGCTGCCTATCCACAACCGCACGGCGGGGAAGCAGACGCCGAAATTCGGCGACCTGCTGGGCCTGCCGGCCGGAAACGGGGCCTTTCTGTTTCGGCGGAAAAACGCGGCCAGCCCCCCGCCACTCGTGTTGGTCGGGAACGGCAGCGGTGCCGAGACTCCGTACAAGCCCGACAACGACATCCTCGACGTGCCCTACATCCGGGTCCTGAACGTCGACCGCGTCACCGGCTCCACCACCCGCGGCCTCAACAAAGGCATGCCCGAAACCGGCGCCCGGATCAAGAACTCGGAGAACAAAAAGATCGACATCCAGTATCAGAATCCCAACGGGGAATGGAGAACGGAATTTGTCGGGGGCGGGGAATCGCTCATGATCACCTTCGACCGGGCGCGGCTCAACATCCGCATCCGGAACGGGGCCCAGGAGCGGAAACAGATACTTGACCGGGGCTATATGTACAAGGTCAGCACCAACCCGGCCACCGGCACGCTCGACGTGCAGGCGTCGATCCGGTAAGTGAAAAAAAATTACTTTTTTCAAACAATCCCGAAAGCCGGCGAGTTATGGTAGTGTAAGTTGCTTCCTGCAGAATACTTGAAACGTATTTGTTACAATTAAAACTGCTACTAAGCAACGAATAAAAAGCCGGGTGACTCAGGTCGTCCGGCTTTCTTTTTGGCCCCAACGGGCCGGATCACGAAGCGCTCCCGGATCAGGTAGGGCCTTTTTTCCCCGCATTCCGACGAACGGAGGCCGTTACGTACACCAGCCCCGTCAAAGCCGGCACGGAAAAGCTCCGGTAAAAGAACACCACCAGGCTCTTCAGATACGCTCCGGTTTCAAATACGTCGGTGTACACCTTCAAAACCCCGGTGAGGCACAGCCACAGAGACAAGGTCAGGAGGATGTAATGGACGACCTTCTTTTTCCGTGGTTTTGAAACCAGGTAGTTTTCGTGAACGGCCAGATTCATCAACACCAGATAAATAATGGAAGCCTGCATCAGAAAGACGGCCAGCGGCCCTTCCTGAACGGGATGGACGTGTGAATCGGAGTGGTCGATGAAGCCCAGCGCTTCAAAACTGACCAGCAGCAGCCCAAGCGTTTGAAGTACGGTATTTTTGTTCATACGGGTAAATGGTTGAGTTGTGATAAATCAGAAGAAAACCGGTTGAAAAAGAACTCGAAATCTGTAGAACCAAGATATTAAATTCATTTCGCAAAAAGCAAGTTTTTAGCAATATTATTTTGTTATTCCGTATATAGTTACTAATTAATTTTAATAAATATATCATTTTTAAAATTTTATTCTGACGACGCGTGATAAATTTTTAAATAAATCCGGGTAAAATGACCGGCCGGCGGTTTTTATCATGATAAAAATATTTGAAGAAATAAATTAACATCGATAAGTTTAAAGGGTAGCTCCTTTTGAGCACGATTGACTTTCTCTTTCCTTCCCTTACGCATGATTCAATCGGCACAAAGTACCGGAAGTGATTCTGTCCACCCTTATACGGAAAATGATCTGGAGGCTGCCCTGAAGGGGTTTGATCTGACGGAACTCCGCCAGCTGGCGGTTTACACAAAAAACCGGCTCCGCGCTCAGGGGAGCCGGTTCAGGGACGTAAAAAAACAAATCGACGCGTTGAAGATCCGCTCCCTGAGCGGCCCAACCATTGAAAGGCTGACCCAGCCGTTTCCGAGCCACCAGCATCAGGAGTCCCAGTTTCACGAACTGTTCCAGGCCTTCCTCCGAACGGAGAACGTTCAGATCCGGCGGGCCGTCGGGGCCGGGCCGGTGGAATTGCTGGTTTCGATTCAGGGCGTAGAGCAGCCTCCGTTCCGCTTCCAGGAAATTAAGGAGCAGGAAACCGTTCATTATCAGTGCTTCTATTATAACATTCACAAGAGACGGGTATTGAGCGGACGGCTGACGCTGTCCAAAAAAGGCAACGGGGCCGCGCTCGAACTCCCGGACAAGGTGAACAATGCCGACCCGGCCACCCATCCGGAAGCATCCGGGAAGCCGGGCGCCGGGGAACGGTTTGAAGGAAAATGGCAGGCAAAGGACTCTTCCACGGTGTTCGTGGACCTGATCCAGTCGGAGCGCTCCCGAAACCGGAACCGCATCGACCTGATTCTGTCCGGCGGCCCCACCCAGGTGTTTGCCGGCGTAGCGGCTGCTCCTTTTTCCCTGAACGATCCCCACTCGTTTCTGCTCGGCACCTTCTCCACGCTGTATACGCTGCCGAAAGAATACGGGGCCGTTCCGAGTGTCGGCCTGATGCTCCTGAAACCCGGCTCCGCTTCCAGCGAAACCAAAGACGCCGACTTACAGCAGATCAGTTATTTTCTCTCCCGGAAGGTGATTGCCCCTCCCGATGAGGAAACGACGGTGAAGATTTTAAACGGATGGGCGCAACTCGCCGGGCTGACGGGCCATTACCTCGGGTACTATATAAATACGAGCGGGGGAGAACTGCACCGGTTTTCTTTGACTATCGATGCTTCCGGCAGGGCCTCCCTGAATCTGCCGGCCGACGAAAAGCCGGAAGAAGCCACCTCCCCCGAAGAGCAAGACCAGCAGGTCGATGCCCCCTCCCGGTTCATCAACGGCCAGGTCCGGATCATCGGGAATTACAACCAGCTTCTTTCGCTGCATTTCGATTTCCAGCGAATGCTGGATCAATACCGTTTTCGGTTTCTGTTTAAAATTGGTCCGGCCGGGGGCTGGCACTGGGGGCACGGCAGCGGCCTCGGAAACGACAAATCCCAGCCGATCATTACCAGCCGGACGGCCATCCGCCGGGTTGGCGAACCGGTAGAACCCGTCATTTTCCCCCTAAGCGGCAAGGCAGATTTTGAGATAGCGACGGGAGAAGACAGTGCGAAACTGCTCGATTTCTTCGTGGGTGAAACCGAGCAGCACCTGACCGAGGCCATGACGGTGGCCCGGCTGAAAGGAACGGTTTACAAAACCGGCCATCAGGCACCGCGGTTTACCGGCCTTTTCCGGCTCTATTCACTGGAGCGTCGATGGATCCGTGATCCTAAAAAAAACGTCAACATCCGACGGTATCTCATCGTCAAGTATCCGTTTCGAATTGACGAGACCGGCACCGCCTGGATCGGGTTCTCGAAAGATTCCGATCCTGTGGAAACCCAGGATCTTCAATGGGGGGACCATTACCTGGCCGTTACCTTCCGCATGAACGACGGCTCTCCGATCCCCGGTACGAAAACCGATTACATTCAGTTTGTTTTCTGGTATCAGTCCGCGTCCCCCGAAGACCTCACGAAACTGATGGGGCTCTCCATCCGTCGGGGCAATGCTCCCGAAGCCCGGGTCGAACTCCTGATGGATTACCCGTCGGCCCAGCCGCCGGCCCCGACCGACCGGAATTATCCCTTCGGCGATCTTACGTACGAAGACGTCATCACCGATACGACCGACACCACGTATCAGGAGTGGACCGATCCGGAGGAAAACCCGGACAAATTAATGATAATCAACTATTTATCTGGAAAAATCAATCGCCTGATCCTGTTGCCGGTCGACACCGTGACGCAGAAAAATCTCCAGCTTCGCCAGAAAGAACACCGCCGAATCTATTTTTTTCAGGCCTGTTATCAGGCCATGCGCGGACATAACCCCTCCGCCGTCATTGATTCGCTGATCCGGGCCCACCGGCACGGCTTCGGAACCGACGAGGACGATATTCAGCTCCTGGAAAAGGAACTGGTCCTTTTTAAAGCCGAATACCTGGAAAAGACCATCAATCAGTTGTGGCCGGGCGTCGGCGCATTTTAACCGATCAGGCATCAAAAAGCCGGACGACTCAGGTCGTCCGGCTTTCTTTTTTGTGTTTTGTCTCACTTCCTGACCACCGGAAACTGCGAAATCCGGAGGTTCGTGCAGCCGTAGGGAATCAGGGTGATTTCCTCCAACTCGGGGGCCGTTTCCAGCTGGTAGGTGATGCTGTACGGAATCGGGCCGGTCATTTCGTTGTACAGACCCCACGACGGGATGCGCCGGGCCCGGGTCCGGATGAGCAGCGGGGCGCTCTCCGGGTTCCAGGGAAAGTCGGAGACCGGCCGGGCCTTTTCCACCCGGAAGGCTTCGTTCAGTTGGTCGTCGGGCACCTGAATCAGGGCGTAATTCCAGGGGGTCGTCGGGCGGATTTCCTCATAGGTAGCGCCGTAGTCGATGGGGTCCTTTTCGTTTTTCACGGGCCGGGCCGATTCGCCGAGTTTCAGGGCGTAGGTAAGCGGCCCGCGCTCGACGGAAACCGAGTTCTCGTACCAGGTGTTTCTGAACAGGTGCATCGGCAGTTCCAGCTCCACGACGTCCCCGGACTGCCAGGCCCGCTCCACTTTCACGAGCTGATTGCCGGGCGCTTCCTTCCAGACCTTTCCGTTGATTTTCACCGACCCTTTCCGGCACCAGCCGGGAATCCGGAGGTGAAACGGAAACGACACGGCTTTTCCGCCGGTCTCCACATTCACCGTGAACCGGATGGTCTCCCCGAACGGATACCCGGTTTCTTCCTTCACCGAAACCGGGATGCCCTTCCCGACCGTCGTTTTCACCTCGCTGGGCGAGTAGACCAGAGCCGCCACCCCGCCGTCGGGGGTGGCATACCACAGATTCTGCACGAATTTCGGCCAGCCCTGGTGCATATTGGAGGTGCAGCAGGGATAACCGGACAGCAGCCCGAAGCAGAGGTCCGTCCCGCCGTGGTTGACGTCGAAGTTGCGGATGTGGCGGGTCGCCATCACCTGATTGGCCTGCTGAAAGTACTGGCGGGTCATGAAGTCGTCGGAGACCTGGGCGGGCAGGGCGTTGAAGGCCACCTTTTCGAGCTGGTCGGCATAGGCCGGGTCGCCGGTGACGGCCAGGATGGTTTCCAGCGAGAACATCATCTCCACGGCCGAGCACAGTTCGGAGCCCTGGGTCGGGTTGTTGCCGTGCAGGGCCTCGTCGCCCCCATACAGCCCGTGGGCCATGCCGTTGAACTTCCGCAGGTCGGCAAAGCCTTTCCGGGTGGCGTCGAGGTATTTTTTGTCGGGATGATGCTGGTAATACACGGCCGGTGCCTTGATGCCCTGCGCCAGGTTGACGCAGTGGATGCTGCCGGGCCGGGCGAGCAGGTCGGTATTCAGGAAGGCGTCCGTATAATCGAAGGTCTGCCGGTGGATGAGGTCGCCGAGGTCGAGCAGAAACCGGTCACCCGTGATGTTATACAGCCAGTAGACCACCATCAGGTTGTCGGCCCCGCGGTAACGCGCCCAGAAGGTCCAGTGATCCAGCGGTTTCTGCGGCAGTTCCTTCAGCTGATACCGGAAATAGTTCGTCATCAGCCGGATCACGCGCGGGTCGCCGGAGGCCGAATAATATTGCTTCAGGATCTTCAGCATCACCATCTTAGGCCACCAGTCGCGGCTGTTGTTGCGCTGGATGCCCGGCTCGGGGCCATAGTCTTTGGAAGGTCCGAAATAGCCGTCGGGCTGCTGGCTGGCGATGGCCCACTCCACCCACGGTTTGGTTTTGGCGATGAGTTCGGGATCGTCGAGAAGGTAGGCCAGCGGCAGCAGGCCGTCGATCCAGTAGGGGCCGCGTTCCCACTGATCGCCGTCGCCCCCCAGCCAGCCGTTCCGCTGATTCATCACCAGCGGATACAGCTGATCCAGCCGGCCGGTGGCGCCGGTCTTCTGGCGCAGCAGCATCTCCCGGAGCCAGCCCTGCGGCCGGATGGCGCCCAGCGGCAGTTCGATGAACGGATTGGGACGAAGCGGTGCCCGGCTGCCCCGCGGAACTTCCGTTGGTGCCGGGCGGGGGGTGGTTCCCTGGCCGGCCGCCGTCAGGGCAAACCCGGCCAGGAGAACGAATAGCGTCATTCTTTCTTTCATGCAGCCAAAAGGCGGAATACCGGCGTTTCCTACCGGAAAATGCCGCGAAACGGACGTTTACGAAGCGGAGGCTTCCTGCACGGGTTCTCCGGTCAGTTCGGGCAGGGTGATGATGAAGGTCGTGCCCTGATTGACCTGGCTTTCCGCCCGGATAAGTCCCTGATGCCGGCTGACGATCTTCCTGCAGATGGACAGGCCGATGCCGGTGCCTTCGTATTCCTTGCTGCTGTGCAGCCGTTTGAAAGCGGTGAAGATGGATTCGGCGTGGCCCATATCGAAGCCGATGCCGTTGTCGCGGACGTAGATGCGGTGAAAAAACTGAACGGGCCGGTTCTCCTTAAGGTCCAGTACGTCCTCCGCGTCGACGGTTTCGCAGAAAATCTCCACTTCGGGGCTGACGTCTTTCCGCCGGAACTTGATGGAGTTGCTGATCAGGTTCTGGAACAGCTGGGAAAACTGCATCGACACGCCCCAGACGCGGGGCAGTTCGCCGACGCGGATCCGGGCGCCGTGGCTCTGCACTTCCTCTTCCATCTCGGACAGCAGTTCCTTCACCACCGTGTTCAGATCGACGACCTGAAAGTTGTCGGGCGCGTGGGTGGTGCGCGAGAACTGGAGGATGCTCCGGATCAGCTCGCGCATCCGGATGGCCGAATACCGGATGCGCTCCAGGCTGGAATCCACTTCGGGGGCCAGCCGGCCGAACAGCGTGTGGTGTACGTGCTCGGTATAGAGCAGGATTTTACGGAGCGGTTCCTGAAGGTCGTGGGAGGCCACGTAGGCGAAGCGGTCGAGTTCTTCGTTGATGGCGTTCAGCTGCTGGTTGTTCTGTACGAGCTGGTTGTTCAGCTCCCGGACCCGGCGCTCGGACGCTTTCCGTTCCTCCACTTCCTTCTCCAGGCTGGCGTTGATCGTCCGCAATTCCCGCTCCTGGGCCATCAGTTTGTTCCGCTGCTGGAACAGCTCGACGAAAACACCTACCTTATAGCGCAGCAGCTGCGGATTGATCGGCTTATAGATGAAGTCGACGGCGCCCATCCGGTAGCCCTGCACCATGCCCTCCTCGTCCTTGTCGAAGGCGGTGATGAAGATGATCGGGATGTTGCGAAGCTTTTCGCGCTGGTAGATCAGTTCAGCCGTCTCGATGCCGCTCATGCCGGGCATCCGGACGTCCATCAAAATCAGGGTAAAATCACTCTGGTTCAGGAGAATCTTCAATGCATTCGTCCCGGAATTGGCCTTTACGATCCTGTAGTTGTCTTTGTCCAGAATGGTCTCGATCGAGAGGAGGTTATCCTCCCGATCGTCGACCACCAGGATTTTCACTTCGCTTTGGGTTTCCATTCAGGCCGGATCATTTATAAAGCCAGATTCTCATCAGAGACATCAGCTGATCAATTTTGACAGGTTTGGTAATGTAATCCGACGCGCCGGCGTCGATGCATTTCTCCCGGTCGCCCTTCATGGCCTTGGCCGTTACGGCGATGATCGGCAGGTTGTTGTTCTTGTGTTCGCGCCGGATCTTCCGGGTGGTTTCGTAGCCGTCCATTTCGGGCATCATGATGTCCATCAGCACGATGTCGATACTTTTGCTGTCGGCCAGAATGTTGATGGCTTCCTGACCGCTTTCGGCCGTGATGACGTTCAGATTGAACCGCTCGAAGGCCGTCGTCAGGGCGAACAGGTTCCGGACGTCGTCGTCGACCACCAGAATGGTTTTTCCGGAAAGCACATCCTCCTGCATCTGGAACGTCTCGATCACCCGCTGCTGGTTGGCCGACAACTCGCGCAAACTCAGGTGGTTGTGCGTCACGGTCGTTTCCAGCAGCTGCTCCAGGAAGTTTTCCTCCTTCCGGATAAACCGGTGGACATACGGCTTCAGCGCCGTCCGCTCCCGGGTCGAAACGTCCTGGTCGGCATATACCAGCACGGGCGTCAGCGGAATCTTCCGGGCGTCGATTTCGGAGACAAATTTAACACCGCCGGCATCACGAAGCACATAATTCGTCAGAACACAGTCGAACGGTTCGCTCTCCATCCTGGCGAGGGCCTCCGCCCCGGTCGCAGCGAATTCGACCTGGATGACGGGTTCGTTCGTCAGCATCCCGACGATGCCGTCCGCCAGCCCGGCGTCGCTCTCGACCAGCAGGATGCGTTTGTTCCGGCGTTCGTTGAACCCGATGATGTCGGCGATGAGCATTTCGAGGTCTTCGTTCCGGAGCGGTTTCAGCTGGAAGCTGCGGGCGCCCCGCTGCATCGCCAGCAGGCGGTTTTCCTCCCCCGACACGAGGTGGACCGGAATGTGACGGAAGTTGGGGTCGTTCTTGAACATGTCCAGAATCCGCCAGCCGCTGGCGTCGGGCAGCTTGACGTCCAGCGTCACGGCAATCGGGTTGTATTTGCTGGTCAGGCTCAGCACCTCGCTGAACGAGGCCGCCACGACGACCTTCAGGCCCTTTTCGTGGGATTTCTCCATCATGATCCGCGCAAACCGGAGGTCGTCCTCCACCACCAGCACGACGCGGTCGTTGAGGCCGATGATGTTGCGGTCGTCGCCGGTTTCGTTCAGGATTTCGTTGATGTTTTCGATATCCCGTTCAGGCAGCTTGACGGTCGGCACCGACTGGATGGGCGCATCCGTATCGTCCTGTTCCAGATGGTATTCGCTGATGGTGATGGTTTTGGCGATCCCGGCCGGCTTTTCCTTCTTGAGGTCGGAGGGATTGTAGTCGATCGGCAGGAAGAGCGTGAAGGTGCTGCCCTGGCCCGGTTCGCTCACCAGTTCGATGGAACCGCCCAGCAGTTCGGCCAGCCCGCGGCTGATGGACAGGCCCAGGCCGGTGCCGCCGTATTTGCGGCTGGTCGAGCCCTCGGCCTGCTGGAAGGCTTCAAAAATGATGTTCTGCTTGTCTTTGGAAATCCCGATCCCGGTGTCGGTGATCTCGAAGGCCACCACTTTCTCGGCCTTGTCGAGGATCGGGTTGCCGCGTCGCCATTTGCGGTCGGCCTGGAAGATCCGCAGCCGGACTTCGCCCTTGTCGGTAAATTTGAAGGCGTTGGACAGCAGGTTTTTCAGGATCTGGTTCAGGCGCTGGGCGTCGGTTTCGAGGCTCTCCGGCAGGTTGTCGTCCATGTCGATGCTGAACCGCAGGTTCTTGCTGTCGGAGATGTGCTTGAAGGTGGTTTCCACGAAGGTCGAAATCTCGCGGAAGCGCACTTTCCCGAAATCGGTGGAGATGTAACCCGACTCGATCTTCGACAGGTCGAGGATGTCGTTGATGAGCTGGATGAGGTCATCCCCGCAGCTGTGGATGGTCTTGGCGTACCGCACCTGCTTCTCGCTCAGGTTGCCTTCGCGGTTTTCGTAGAGCTGCTGCGCCAGGATCAGCAGCGAGTTGAGCGGAGTCCGCAGTTCGTGCGACATGTTGGCGAGGAACTCCGACTTGTATTTCGAAGTCAGCTGGAGCTGCTCGGCTTTTTCTTCGAGCGAGCTGCGGGCTTCTTCCACCTCCTTGTTCTTGGCTTCCACCTCCTCTTTCTGTTTGACGAGCAGGTGCGCCTTGTCCTGGAGTTCTTCGTTGGTCCGGCGCAGCTCCTCGGTCAGCGACTGCGACTGGGCGAGAAGTTCCTCCGTCCGGGAGTTGGTTTCGATGGTGTTCAGTACGATCCCGATACTTTCCGTCAGCTGGCCGAGGAAGTCGAGGTGAATGTCGCTGAACGGCTCGAACGAGGCCAGTTCGATCACGGCCTTGATCTCGGTTTCGAACAATACCGGCAGAACGATCACGTTCTTGGGCCGGGACTCGCCCAGACCGGACTTGATCTTGATGTAGTTGCGCGGCACGTTCGAGAGCAGAATCCGCTCCTTTTCGACCGCCACCTGACCCACCAGCCCTTCACCCATCGCAATTTCGCTGCCGATGCTGATTTCCTGATGGTAGGCGTAGGCCGAGAACAGCTTGAGCTTCTTGTTCTGAAGGTTTTCGTCCTGCTCCAGGATGTAGAACATCCCCTGCTGGGCGTTGACCACCTGCGCCAGCTCCGACAGAATCCGCCGGGTTACGGTGTGGAGGTCTTTCTGACCCTGGAGCATCTGGGTCAGTTTCGCCAGGTTGGATTTGAGCCAGTCCTGTTCCTGGTTGCGGAGGGTGGTTTCGCGCAGGTTGGCGATCATCTGGTTGATCGTATCCTTCAGCTCTTCCACCTCGCCCTTGGCTTCGACCCGGATGGTTCGGGTCAGGTCACCCTTCGTTACGGCGGAGGCCACTTCGGAAATGGCCCGCACCTGGGTGGTGAGGTTCTCGGCGAGCTGGTTCACGTTCTCCGTCAGACCCTTCCAGGTTCCGGAAGCGCCCGGCACGCTGGCCTGTCCGCCGAGCCGCCCGTTCACCCCTACCTCGCGGGCCACGGTGGTTACCTGATCGGCAAAGACCGCCAGGGTATCGATCATCTCGTTGATGGTGTCGGTCAGCTGGGCCACCTCCCCGCGCGACACGATGGACAGCTTCTGTTTCAGGTTCCCGGTCGCCACGGCCGTCACGACCTTCGCAATCCCCCGCACCTGATTGGTGAGGTTGGAGGCCATCATGTTGACGGAGTCGGTCAGGTCTTTCCAGGTTCCGGCCACGCCCTGCACCTCGGCCTGCCCGCCCAGTTTTCCTTCCGTTCCTACTTCCCGCGCCACCCGCGTCACCTCGAAGGCGAACGAGTTGAGCTGATCCACCATCGTGTTGATGGTGTTCTTGAGGTCGAAAATTTCGCCTTTTACGTCGATGGTTACTTTTTTGGAAAGGTCACCGGAGGCTACGGCTTTGGTCACCTCGGCGATATTCCGCACCTGCAGGGTCAGGTTCCCCGTCATCTGGTTCACGGAGTCCGTAAGGTCCTTCCAGGTTCCGGCCACGCCCGGCACGAACGCCTGCCCGCCCAGCTTCCCGTCGGTTCCTACCTCCCGCGCCACCCGGGTTACTTCGGAGGCAAAGGCCCGCAGCTGATCCACCATCGTGTTCAGGGTTTCCTTCAGCTGGAGGATTTCCCCGCGCACGTCGACCGTGATCTTGCGCGACATATCCCCGTTGGCAACGGCGATGGCCACGTCGGCGATGTTCCGCACCTGGGCCGTAAGGTTCCCGGCCATCTGGTTCACGGAGTCGGTCAGGTCCTTCCAGGTCCCCCCGACGCCCGGCACGTTGGCCTGCCCGCCGAGTTTTCCTTCCGTTCCTACCTCCCGCGCTACCCGGGTTACTTCCGATGCGAAAGCCCGCAACTGCTCCACCATCGTGTTGATGGTGTTTTTCAGTTCGAGAATTTCGCCTTTGACGTCGACCTCGATCTTGCGCGACAAGTCTCCGTTGGCGACGGCAGTGGTCACCTCGGCGATGTTCCGTACCTGGGAGGTCAGGTTGGAGGCCATCTTGTTCACCGAGTCGGTCAAGTCTTTCCACAGACCCTCCACGCCCGGCACGTCGGCCTGCCCGCCCAGCTTCCCTTCCGAACCTACCTCCCGCGCTACCCGGAACACCTCCGAACCGAAGGCGTTCAGCTGATCCACCATCGTGTTGATGGTGTTCTTCAGTTCGAGGATTTCCCCGCGCACATCCACCGTGATCTTGCGGGAAAGGTCCCCTTTCGCCACGGCGGTGGTTACTTCGGCAATGTTCCGTACCTGGCCCGTCAGGTTCGACGCCATCTGGTTCACGGAGTCGGTCAAATCCTTCCACGTACCGCCGACGCCCTGCACTTTGGCCTGTCCGCCCAGCTTCCCTTCCGAACCTACTTCGAGGGCCACCCGGGTTACTTCCGACGCGAACGAGTTCAACTGATCCACCATCGTGTTGATGGTCTTTTTCAGTTCGAGAATTTCGCCCTCGACGTTCACCGTAATCTTCTTGGAAAGGTCACCGTTGGCGACGGCGGTGGTCACTTCCGCAATATTTCGTACCTGGGCCGTCAGGTTGGAACCCATCTGGTTCACGGAGTCGGTCAAATCCTTCCAGGTCCCGGCCACGCCCTGCACCCTGGCCTGCCCGCCCAGCTTCCCTTCCGTCCCCACTTCGAGGGCCACCCGGGTTACTTCCGACGCAAACGAGTTCAACTGATCCACCATCCGGTTGATCACGTCCTTGATCTGGAGGATTTCGCCTTTTACATCGACGGTAATCTTCTGGGTCAAGTCGCCGTTGGCGATGGCCGTGGCCACTTTCGAGACGTCCCGCAGCTGCACCGTCAGGTTCCCCGCCAGCTGGTTGACGTTATCGGTAAGGTCTTTCCACACCCCGCCGACGCCTTTGACGGTGGCCTGTCCGCCCAGCTTTCCTTCCGAACCTACCTCCCGCGCTACCCGCGTTACCTCGGCCGAGAAGGAGTTGAGCTGATCCACCATCTGGTTGATGGTATTCTTCAATTCAAGAATTTCGCCTTTAACGTCGACAGTGATCTTGCGCGACAAGTCACCGTTCGCCACGGCGGTAGTTACCTCGGCGATGTTCCGTACCTGGGCTGTCAGGTTCCCGGCCATCTTGTTCACCGAGTCGGTCAAGTCTTTCCACAGACCCTCCACGCCCGGCACGTCGGCCTGTCCGCCCAGCTTCCCTTCCGAGCCTACCTCCCGCGCCACCCGCGTCACCTCGAAGGCGAACGAGTTCAGCTGATCCACCATCGTGTTGATGGTGTTCTTCAGTTCGAGGATTTCTCCCTTTACGTCGACGGTGATTTTGCGCGACAAGTCCCCTTTCGCTACGGCGGTGGTTACTTCGGCAATGTTCCGCACCTGGCCCGTCAGGTTCGACGCCATCTGGTTCACGGAATCCGTCAAGTCTTTCCACGTTCCGGCAACCCCCGGCACCTCGGCCTGTCCGCCCAGCTTGCCTTCCGTTCCTACTTCCCGCGCCACCCGCGTTACCTCGGCCGAGAAGGAGTTGAGCTGATCCACCATCGGGTTGATGGTATTCTTCAATTCAAGAATTTCGCCTTTAACGTCGACAGTGATCTTGCGCGACAAGTCACCGTTCGCCACGGCGGTAGTTACCTCGGCGATGTTCCGTACCTGGGCTGTCAGGTTCCCGGCCATCTTGTTCACCGAGTCGGTCAAGTCTTTCCACAGACCCTCCACGCCCGGCACGTCGGCCTGTCCGCCCAGCTTCCCTTCCGAGCCTACCTCCCGCGCCACCCGCGTCACCTCGAAGGCGAACGAGTTCAGCTGATCCACCATCGTGTTGATGGTGTTCTTCAGTTCGAGGATTTCTCCCTTTACGTCGACGGTGATTTTGCGCGACAAGTCCCCTTTCGCTACGGCGGTGGTTACTTCGGCAATGTTCCGCACCTGGCCCGTCAGGTTCGACGCCATCTGGTTCACGGAATCCGTCAAGTCTTTCCACGTTCCGGCAACCCCCGGCACCTCGGCCTGTCCGCCCAGCTTGCCTTCCGTTCCTACTTCCCGCGCCACCCGCGTTACCTCGGCCGAGAAGGAGTTGAGCTGATCCACCATCGTGTTGATGGTATTTTTCAGTTCGAGAATTTCTCCCTTTACGTCGACGGTGATTTTGCGGGAAAGGTCACCGTTGGCGACGGCGGTGGTCACCTCGGCGATGTTCCGCACCTGGCCGGTCAGGTTGGAGGCCATCCCGTTCACCGAGTCGGTCAGGTCTTTCCAGGTCCCGGCCACACCCGGCACGAACGCCTGCCCACCCAGCTTCCCTTCCGTCCCTACTTCCCGCGCCACCCGCGTTACCTCGAAGGAGAAGGAGTTGAGCTGATCCACCATCTGGTTGATCACGTCCTTGATCTGGAGGATTTCGCCTTTTACATCGACGGTGATCTTCTGGGTCAAGTCCCCGTTGGCGATGGCCGTGGCCACCTTCGAGACGTCCCGCAGCTGCACCGTCAGGTTCCCCGCCAGCTGGTTCACCGAGTCGGTGAGGTCTTTCCACACCCCGCCGGCACCTTTGACGGTGGCCTGTCCGCCCAGCTTTCCTTCCGAACCTACCTCCCGCGCCACCCGCGTTACCTCGGCCGAGAACAGGTTCAGCTGTTTCACCATGCCGTTTACTTCCCGGGCGATGCGGGCAAATTCGCCCTGCAGCACGTGGTCACCGATCTGAAGGGTCATCTCCTGCGACAGGTTCCCTTTGGCCACCGAAGAAATCACATGGGCGATTTCGATGGTCGGGTGAACAAGGTCCGAGATCAGGTCGTTGATGGCCTCGACGCTGGTACTCCACGACCCCCGGGCATTCGGCACCTCGACCCGGTGGGCCAGTTTGCCCTGCTTGCCGATGGTCTTGCTGGCGCGGGACAGCTCGAGGGTCAGCTGCTGGTTGATCGCGATGATTTCATTAAGGGTATCACAGACCTTTCCGCTGATGCCGATGCGGTCGAGAGGCATCCGAACGCTGAAGTTTCCGTTCCGGACCTCCGACAGAACGGCCAGGAGGTCGCGTTCGTCGATGGTGTCGCGATCCCTGGCGGTAGCCCGTGTCAGAAGTTCCTCAAAAGCGGCTTTGGAAAGAAAGATACCCTGCTGATGGTCATTGGCCGGCAGGGTCAGGGAGGGGGGAGCCTCCACGATTAGGGGCCCATTGACGACAGGCCCCTTGTCAGATTCATCGGTAGAAGTATAGGCACTCATGGATCAGGCGGAATAGCTTTGGAAAATGCGGAAAGTACTTAGAAAAAAAAGTTAATTCCGAACCAATAAGTAAGATTTCTCCCCAAATCCGAAAAATCACAAACGATGTGCCATATACGTGCGGTTTTTAACCTATTGAAACAAAAAACCGGACGTTTTCACATCCGGTTTTTTGTCTGATATTACTGCCCTGTAAAATCCAGCAGATCCCGGACGAAACGCTCAGGATCCTCCCAGTGAACGGCGTGACCCGTTTCCTCATAAATCAGCAGTTTCGAACCCGGAATAGCTTTTTGCAGCAGGTCCTGGTCATTCCGCAGGGCGTAAGTGTCCTTTTCACCCCAGATCACCAGCGTCGGTTTCCGGAACGCCCTCAGTCCGCTTAAATAATTGACCTTCAAAAAACTGCTCATCACCCCATACCACACGCGGGCGGGTGCCTTCATCGATTCGTCCACCACGGTTTCGAAATAGGCCGGCGGAACGGGCCGGTACAGCGTACTTTTCTGGAACTCTTCGGCGTATTTCCGATCGATGGGGTCTTTCAGGGTGGCGAGTTCCTTCACAAAGCCGGTCATCAGTTCGGTATTATAGTCGGCGAAGGCACCGACCAGCACGACCGAACGGACCAGTTCGGGATGGCGGACGGCAAAACACTGCGTAATGGTGCTGCTCATCGAGTGGCCCACGATAACGGCCTCCCCGATCCGGTGATGTTTCATGAACAGGGCCAGGTCTTCGGCAAAGTCTTCGGGCCGGAAACCGGTCAGGGGCTTGGTGGAGTTGCCGTGGCCGCGCTCACTGAGGGCGTAGGCGTGGATGGTTTTCGGAAGCAGGGGCAGCACCCGCTCGTACGAGTGCCAGGAGTCGGTGATGCCGTGCAGGAAGATGACGGGAATTCCCCCGGTATCACCCTGCTCGACATAGTGCAGCGTGATTCCGTTCGGCAATTTGGTCGACTTTTCGACGGGCCAGGCAGGGCTGCGCTCCGCGGCTGCCGGGGTGAACAGACCGGTCAGGAGGAACAGAATGAAAAGATTAAAAACCGTTTTCATGAGCTTCATTAGTATGATGTGTTGGATGGACCGCAAAATTCGCCCGCCCCGGCGGCCGGGCCAATGGTACTTTTATACTAAATCATTGAGTCGCAACCCACTGCCGCTTCCTAAAAAGTAGCCCCGCTGAAAAAAAAAAGGCAGGTTCGGGCCGGAGGATTTCAGAACTTGTCCGGGGCCGCTCCCATTCATTGCCGTTTATTCCTTTCTCAACCTCTTATGAACCCGCTCAAACCACTCGGATTCGCGCGTCGCACCCTTGCCGGGGCGCTGGTTTTTGTTTTCCTTACGGCTTCCGGCCTGGCCTTTTCCCAGCCGGCCAACCGCGATGCCGGAACTCACCCTGCCGACGTCATCACTTCCTGGCTGAACCTTCAGCTCCGGATTGTCAGAACCACCCCGGCGCCCCCGCCCTTTACGGTCCGGCGGTTCGGGTATACGGCCGTCGCCCTGTACGAGGCCCTGGCGCCGGGCATGGCGGGGTATCAGTCCATCGCTCCGCAGCTCAACGGCCTGGCGGGCCTGCCGGCGGTAACGCCCGGAGCCCGTTATCACTGGCCGGCCTGCGCCAATGCCGCCCTGGCCGCCATGAACCGGTATCTTTATCCCATGACCTCCCCGGCCAACAAAGCCGCCGTCGACTCACTCGAAGCGGCCAATACCGCCCAATACGCCGGAAACCGCCCCGCCGACGAGCTGAGCCGGTCTGTCGATTTCGGCCGGAAGATCGCAGCCGCGGTATTCGGGTGGGCCGAAGCCGACGGCAGCAACAACAACGAGACGTATGCCCTGCCGGTCGGTGAGGGCCTGTATGAACTGACTCCGCCCCGGTTTGTCCCGGCGGCCCTGCCCTACTGGGGAAAATGCCGGCCGATGCTGATGGGCAGCCTGGAAGGCGCCGACCGCGACGCCCCCATTCCCTTCTCGAAAGACCCGTCTTCGGCCTATTTCGCCCAGGCGAAGGAGGTCTTCGACCTGTCGCAGCACCTGACGCCCGACCAGAAGGCCATCGCCCTGTTCTGGGCCGATGATCCCGACGGAAAAAGTTTCGGCGGAGGGCACTGGATGGCCATCCTGAACCAAATCCTGACGGCCCGGAAACCGGCCCTGGATGCGGCCGCCATCGCCTTTGCCCGCCTGGGTATCGCCACGGCCGAAGCCGGAGTCTGTATCTTCAAGGGGAAGTACAAATACAACGGCATGCGGCCGGTCACCTACATCCGGACGGTAATGAAGCAGCCCGACTGGAGTCCGCTGATCGTGACCCCGCCCCACCCTGAATACCCTTCAGGCCATGCCCTGATTTCCGGCTCGGCGGCCCAGACGCTGGCACTTCTGTTCGGTGAAAATTATGCCTTTACGGATACCTCCTACAACTGGCTCGGCCTCGGCCCCCGGTCGTACCGGTCCTTTCAGGAAGCCGCCCAGGAAGCAGGCGACTCGCGCGTTTACGGCGGCATCCATTACCGGCACTCCTGCGACGTAAGCCTGAAAAGCGGGAAAATTATCGCCCGGAACGTGGCGGAAAAACTCAAATTCCGGCCCTGACCGATCAGCTATACTTTTGTATAGCAGGTCGTCCGGACGGGAAAGCCCGGTTTTTTGTTGCAGGGATAAGCGAACGGCCACGGCAACCCAGTCCGGTTGTTTTTACCGGCCGGCTCGACCACCCCATGGAAACGCAATTCACCGTACAGACCGACCGAACCTTCCGCCGAAAGCTGGTCGACGTCCAGACGCCCCCGCCCCACCAGGGCTTTCTCGGCCCCGACCACACCGCCCGGGCCGTCATTCATGACCACTTTGAGCAGAGCGACCCGTTCATTCTGCTGATGGACGACTTTCTCGATAAAAAGAACGACGATCCGGTCGGCGGGCCGCACCCCCACGCCGGTTTTGAAACCGTGTCCCTCCTGATCGAAGGGGAAATCGGCGACGGTGACCACCGCATGAAGGCGGGTGACTTTCAGATGATGACCGCCGGAAGCGGCATCGTCCACACGGAAACCATCGACAAAAAATCCCGGATGCGGCTGCTGCAGATGTGGCTGACGCTGCCGAAAAAAGACCGCTGGGCCGACCCGCGCCTGCAGGACCTGACGTTCGAACAAGTTCCGAAGGTGACGACGGACGGCCTGGAGATCCGGGTCTACAGCGGGTCGCTGGCCGGCGTTACCTCGCCCGTCCGGAATCACGTCCCGGTCATCATCGCCGACCTTCACCTGGCGGCCGGGGTCCACACGGCGCAGTCGCTTCCGGCCGACTTCAACGCGTTTCTCTACGTGCTGGAGGGCCGGGTTTCCGTCGGTGCCGACGGGAAAGTGCTGCAAGCGAATCAGATCGGGTGGCTGGATAAAACCGCCGGGCCGGCCACGAGCGAACTGGAGTTGACGGCCGGGCCGGGGGGCGCACGGCTGGTGCTGTACGCCGGGCAACCCCAGCACGACCGGATTTATCCATACGGCCCCTTCATCGGGGATACGCAGCGGGACATCATCCGGCTGTATCAGGAATACCAGGCCGGCGGCATGAAACACGTGCTGACCCTGCCCGACGACCGGAAATACCGGTATTGATCCTATATCGACGCCCTTGTTGCCCAATTGAAGAAGCCGCCTTAATTTTGCGGCTTCTTTCATTTGATTGACCCACCACACATGATTCGTATTGTGTTTCGTTTCCTATTGGTTTGCCTGTTTACTGTTTCCTTTGCCGCTTCCTTCGCTCAGCCCCGGCCGCTCACCCTCGCCACCTACACCTACGCCGACAACAACCGTCTGGGAAACATCGGCCCCCTGGCCGAGGTACTGAGCCGGAAGCTGGGCATCCCGGTCCGGACCCGGAGTTACGAAAACGTAAAACAATTCATTGCGGGCCTCGAAGCGGGGGAGGTCGACATCGCCCTGATCAGCACCTTCGGGTATCTGCTGCTGATCAACCGGGGCAACAGTCCCTACACACCCGCAGCGGCTCTGGAGGTGCCGGAAGGTGTGCGCGACAACTACAAATCGGCCATCGTCGTGCATGCCTCCCTGCCCATCCGGCAGTTGTCCGACCTGAAGGCCCACGCAGCCGACTACCGCATGACGTTCGTAAGTGAGACCTCGACCTCGGGCAACCTGATCCCCCGGGCCTTCCTGTCGGCCAACGGCCTGACCGAACCGGAGCGGCAGTTTCTGCAGGTGACCTACAGCAAAACCCACGCCGAGGGCCTGACCGCCCTGCTCGACCGCCGAACCGACCTGGCGGCTTTCGGCAGTGAAGAATACCACAAGGCCCTCCGGCACGATCCGGGTCTGACCCATCAGGTTCGGCTGCTGTGGGAGTCGGAGGAAATTCCGCTGGGGCCGGTTCTGCTGAAAAATTCGCTGGACAGCGCCCAGCGGCAGAAGATCACCCACGCGCTGCTGGCGCTGCACCGGAAACACTCCGACGCGCTGGAATCCCTGCGGGCGGGCTGGTCGGAAGCCCGTCAGGCGGAGAAGTTCCGGCCCGTCGACCGGGCTTTCTACGAGTCGTACCGGCAGCGGATCGGCGCTTCTCAGGGGCTTATCGAGCAGTTTTCGGGCCTGATCCGGTAACGAAAACAGGCGGCTCTGGGTGGAAAACTCGCTAAAATTCAATAGATTGAGCGTAAATCCAACTACGTCGGTCATGCGCTATCCTCTGCTTGCGTCTCTCCTGCTGTGCGTATTTTCTCTTTTTGGTCAGACGCCGGCCGGCTCTTCCGCCCGATTCCGGACGATGCTTCAGTCGTATTATGAGGAATACCTCCGGCTGAACCCGACCATCGCTTCGTTCAAGGGCGATTACCGCTATAACGACCGGCTGGAGAACGCCGGCAGCCAGGCCTACCGCAATGGGATGACGGCGCTTTATACCCGGTATCTGGATTCGCTCAAAACCTATCAGGAACAGCAGCTCGAACCCCGTGACCGTCTGAGCTACCAGATCATGCAGTACGATCTGAATCGCAACCGGGAGGGCCTCCAGTTCACCACTTACCTGACCCCGGTCAGCCAGATGAGCGATTTCCGGCTTCAGTTTTCACAGATGGGCTCGGGCAGCAACGTCCATCCGTTCCGGACGGTGAAGGATTACGACGATTTTCTGAAGCGGGTCGACGGCTTTGTGGCCTGGACCGATACCGCTATCGTCCTCATGCGGAAAGGCATTGCCCTGAACCGCGTACAGCCCCGGGTCGTGATGGAAAAAGTACAGCCCCAGATCAGGGCCATGCTGGTCGACGACGTGACGCAAAGCCTTTTTTATCTGCCGATCAAAAATCTGCCCGCCGGGGTTCCGGCCGACGACAAACAACGCCTGACCACCGCCTATACGGCCGCCATCCGGGAGAAAATTCTGCCGGCCTACCAGCGCCTGTATACCTTTATTCAAGATGAATACCTGCCCCGCTGCCGATCGACGGTGGCGCTGGGGGCCGTACCGGGCGGGAAAGAGGAATATGCCTACCTGGTCAGAAGCTGGACCACCACCGACCTGAGCCCGGACCAGATTCACGAAATCGGACTGAAGGAAGTGGCCAGGGTGCGCCGGGAGATGGAGGCCATCCGGCAACAGGTCGGTTTTAAAGGCGATCTGAACGCCTTTTTCCAGCACCTGTTCACCGATCCGAAATTCCTGCCTTTCCGGACGGAGGAAGAGGTCGTGGCGGGATACCTGAAAATCCACGAAACGATGAAGCCGCACCTTCCGAAGCTGTTCAACCGGGTCCCGAAAACGGCCTTCGAGATTCGGCCGATCGAAAAATACCGGGCAGCCGCGACGGCCGCTCACTACTTCGGCGGTACGCCCGACGGCTCCCGGCCCGGCATTTTTTACTTCCCCGTTCTCGACGCTCCGAAATATAACTACTGGCGCATGGAAGACCTGTTCCTGCACGAGGCCATTCCGGGCCACCACTACCAGCGGTCGCTGGAAACGGAAAACCCGGACATTATCGGCCCGCAGCGGGTCGGCCGCTACGGAGCTTACGTGGAAGGCTGGGGCCTGTATGCCGAAACGCTGGGTCGGGAACTGGGGCTGTATACCGATCCTTACCAGCTGCTGGGCCGCTACCAGGGCGAAATCCACCGGGCCATCCGGCTGGTGGTCGACACCGGCCTGCACCACAAGGGCTGGACCCGCGAGCAGGCCATTGCCTACTCTCTGGAAAACGAGCCGATCAGCGAAGCGAATGCCGTTCAGGAAGTCGAGCGGTACATCGCCATGCCCGGCCAGGCCCTCTCCTACAAAATCGGTGAACTGAAAATTCTGGAGATGCGGCAACGGGCGGAAAAAGCCCTCGGCAAGGCGTTCGACCTCCGGGCATTTCACGACGAGGTACTGAAAGACGGCTCCATGCCGCTCCAGATCTTCGAAGCCAAAATGGATTCCTGGATTAAAAGCCGGGCGGCCGCCGGAAAGAAAAGCTAAGATCCTGGCACCGAGCCATCGGCGCACGGATTCTAACCGTTTATTTTATCTTTGCCATCACGGAACAGAACCTGAAACTCATTATCAGATGCGAACCCCAAAAGCTCTCCTGGCCGGCGTGCTGGCAGCCGGCCTTGCCGCCTGTAGCCCGGCTTCCAACGGGGTAGCGCCCGAACCGGCCAAAGGGCAGGGGTCGGTCTACCCGCCCCAGAGTCCCACGCTCTTTCTGGTGGACGGAAAGCCGATCGAAACCTTTAAAAAGACCGGTGTGAATATCGACGACATCGCGACCATCACCGTGCTGAAACCGGGACCCGACGGCGATCTGGTGGCTAAATATGGCCCCGAGGCCAAAAACGGGGTGATTCTGCTGGAAACGAAGAAAGCCCGAAAAAAGGCTACTCCTTAATCACCAGATCATACCGGCTCAGCAGGCCGGGCAGGTTGTAAAGGGAAAACTTCGCCTTCTTCAGCCGGTTCGCGTCGGGGTCGAGCCGGAGGTGATAGGAGGTCGTGAAGTCGGCCTGGCTGAGGTCGTTCCTGTCGAAGCGGGCGCCTTCCAGGTTGCAGTTCCGAAAGAGCACCCCGACCAGCTCGCAGTTCAGAAAAAATGCCTCCCGCAGCGAACAGTCCTCAAACCTCGATTTCTTCATCTTCCGGTCGGTAAATACCGCCGAATCCAGGCGGCAGCCCGAAAAATCGACGTGAAAGCCGAACGGATCGCAGGCCCCGAAATCGACGTGCGGCAGCCGGCAATCCATAAAAACGACGTCGTACAGTTTGGTCTCTTTCAGGGTAACGCGGCTCAGCGTACAGTCCTCGAAGCGGCAGTCGACAAAACCGGCTTTGGTCAGCGCCTGCCCCGACAGGTCGAGCTTCCGGAACGTACACTGTTCGAACTGCTGCCCGGCCCATTCGCCGGGGGCGGGCTGTGAGGGATCAAAGACCTGCTGGTAGTACTCCACGGGGTGAAAAAGTTAAACGAAGCTCCGCAAAATACGGCTTTTCCTTACTTTTGGGCCAGTTTTCCCCTGATTTGGGCAAACCGGCCCCCATCCGGCCGTTTCATCCGACAACAAAAACGAATGAACCTCAAACCATTAAGCCCGCCCGACCCGGCGGCCGTCGCCGACTGGATGGCGGCTCTCCCCGGCGGAGCGATCGAACTCCGGGACGACCGGATCAAACACCGCTGGACGGTGCTCATCGAATCCTTTCTGCTGTCCCGGTATCCGGTCACCCAGGCACTCTATTTTTCCGTCACCGGTGAAGTACCGGGCACGTTTTCGGGGGGCCGGAAACCGGTGGAAACCGTCTCCTGGCTGGATGCCGTCCGCTTCTGTAACCGTCTTTCCGAACAAACCGGCCTCCGCCCGTGCTATTCGTTCGGCAGCGAGGGCGCGGACGTCCGGTTCGATGGAGCCGCCGACGGCTACCGCCTGCCCACCGAAGCCGAATGGGAATATGCCTGCAAGGCCGGAACCAAAGACAGCCGGTATGGAGACCTCGACCGAATTGCCTGGTACAAAGGCAATTCCGGCGGAACGACCCACGACGTGGGGCTGAAGGAACCCAACGCCTGGGGCCTGTACGATATGCTCGGCAACGTCTGGGAATGGTGTACGGACGTTTACGACGAAACCGTCTACGGCTCCTATCGCATCTTCCGCGGGGGCGGATGGTGCGATGAAGAAAGAGGCTGTCTGGCCACCAACCGACGGCGCAGCCATCCGTCTTCCTTTAAAATCGACGACCTCGGCTTCCGCATCGCCCGGAATAGGATCGGTTAGAATTTGCCGTTATCGTTTTTCCACTCCGACCGGGCCGGGATGGTTTCGATCGTATCCCAGTGTTCGGCAATCTTTCCGTTTTCGACCCGGAACAGGTCATAAAAAGAGGTCGGTTTTCCGCCGAAGCTTCCTTCGCTCATCACCAGCACGAAGTCGCCTTCGCCCAGCACGCGGTGGATGGTGTCGTATTTCATGGTCAGGCCCTGCTTCGCCATGCCCTCCAGGGCCGCGCCCAGCCCCGAAAGACCGTCGCCGATCTGCGGGTTGTGCTGGATGTAGCGATCCCCGTCGAAGTAGCCGGCGAGTTTTTCCAGGCGGCCGTTCACCAGAATGTCGTCCACGAATTGCCGGACCAGCGCTTTGTTCTCGGCGGTACCGGCCGTGGCCGAAGGCGGAACGGGGCCGTCGGTCATGGTGTGGCCGGAGGGGTTGGCCGAAGCGGGCTTTTCCTGGAGGTTATCCCAGTGCTCGACGATCCGGCCTTCCTCGAAGCGAAAGACGTCGAAGCCGATTTTGGGTCCGAAGAAATCATAATCGGTATGCGCAAAAACGTACTCTCCGTCTTCCAGCACCCGAACCGTGTTCACTTTGGCGGAATGGGACGGCAGCTGCGCCAGCAGCGCTCCGAAGCCGGCCAGACCGTCGGCGGCCGCCAGATTGTGCTGGATGTACTTTTCAGGATTGATAACGGCAATCGGCGCACTTTCGCCGGTTTCGATGCTTTTCAGCAACGCGGTAACCTGATCTTTTCTGTTCATGGCGGTTGTGCCTTCCGGCGGTTTGCTTTTCAATAGGGACCCTGCAAAGGTCGCGGGGAAAGCCGGGAGAGGAAAGATAGAAACGCGATGAAGAATGATCAGAAGGCGAAACGGGCCGGTGAGCTGAACTGCTTCCGGAAGTCGGCGGGCGTCCGGTCGATCTGCCGGCGGAAGAAGCGGGTGAAGTTGGTCGGCTCGTCGAAGCCCAGTTCGAAACCGATTTCCTTGACGGACAGGCTCGTGTGGACCAGCAGCCTTTTGGCTTCCAGCACGAGCCGGTCGTCGATGAGCTGTTTGGGCGTTTTGCCGACCGCTGCGGCCGTGGCCTGCTGGAGCCGCCGTTCCGTGAGGCTCATTTGTGCGGCATAGTCGCGGACCGCCCGCACCTGCCGGAATTGCTTCTCCATCAACGCATTGAAATGCAGCGTATGATCGAGGTCGGGGCCTTTCCTGATTTCCGAAAACCCCTGCGTCCGGCGTTCCCGGTCGGCGAGCATCAGCAGGGTATGCAGGAGATTTCTCAATACCGGCACGTGAACGGCGTCCTCCGGCCGGGCAAATTCCTCGCGAAGCTGGTCGAAGAGGACGGTCAGGCTGGTGGCGGTCCGGTCCAGACGCACGACCGGTATGTCGAGCAGATCGTGGAAGAGGATGGTATTCCGGAGAAACCGGGCGTCCTGCGGGTTCTGATTGAAAAAGGCGTCCGTAAAGAGCAGCATCCAGCCGTCGTAGTTACCGCCGGGGTCGAAAAACTGAACCCGGGACTTATTGACAAACAGCAGCGTATGGGGCTGAATCGGAATCGGTATGAAATCGACGGTATGGACGGGCGTTCCTTCAGTGAACCAGAAAATGTGATAAAAATCGGCCCGGTGCGGCTGCACGACGTTCTGTTCGTGCCGTCTGAAAATAGAGGAGATCCGAACCAGCTCGATCTCGGCCGGCAGGCCCGGTTTGAAATCGTAAGTCCGGATGGCGTTGGTCACGGCGGGGTTCTGGTTTCGTTTACAAACCGTGTTCTTCAGCAAACCGAATCAGCTCGGCCGGGTTGTCGATGGACAGCTTGTAACCGATATTTTTCCCGTAGGTCCGGACGGTTTCCTCCATCAGAAAGAGACGCCC
The DNA here is from genome assembly GCF_003703975.1 of Larkinella soli. GTDB lineage: Bacteria > Bacteroidota > Bacteroidia > Cytophagales > Spirosomataceae > Larkinella > Larkinella soli. Next base: position 183,693 of record NZ_QTJY01000012.1, read on the forward strand.
GGCAATTTCGGTCAGACTTAGCCCCTGCCGGAGCAGCGCCAAAATTTCCAGTTCGCGCGGAGAAAGGCGATACCGTTTGATCAGCACGTCCTCCTCGGGCAGCGCCCCGCCCGTTTCTCCCGGTTTCGGTTCGAAATAGGGCTTTCCCTCCACGACATTCTGAAGGCAGGTCAGCAGTTCCTGCTGGGAAGCACTTTTGAGCAGATAACCCGAGACGCCGATGCCCCGGAGTTCTTCGATGAATTTTCCGTAACTGTACATGGAGATGATGACCACGCGAACCTGCGGAAACTCCCGGACCACCTGCCCGGCAATCTCCAGACCGCTCCGGTTGGGAAGGTTGATGTCCAGCAGCACCAGGTCGGGGGCGGCCTTCCGGATGGCCGGAACGACGTCGCTGCCGGAATACACCTGATCGACCACTTTGTAGCGGGCGTTTTCCTGCAACAGCAGGGTTCGCAGCCCCTCATTGAACAACCGATGGTTGTCGGCAATCAGAATGGTGGTCGGTTTAACGTCGGAAAGCATAGGATCAGGTGAGGGTCGGCACTTCCAGGATGACGGTGGTTCCCCGCTGCCCCGAGTCGACCACCAGTTTCGAGTTGAGGTAGGCTACGCGGGAGCGGATGTTGCGAAGGCCGATTCCGGCGGGCCGGGTCCGCGCCAGGGCCGCATAGCCGTGGCCGTCGTCTTCGACCAGTAAAGATAGGTGCTGCGGGTAAAATATCAATTGAATGGTTACCTGCCGCGCCCGGGCGTGCCGGACGGCATTCTGAATGAGTTCCACCGCAATCCGGTAGATGGTCAGTTCGACTTCATGGTCCAGCCGGCGTTCCGGGCCGAAGGAAATGAAGAGGAAGCTGATGCCGGCGTTGGCTTCGGTCCGGCTGACGGTGTCGCGCAGGGCTTCGGTCAGGCCGAGCCGGGAGAACTCGGGCGGCATCAGGTTGTGCGAGATGTGCCGCAGATCGAGGATGGCTTTTTCCAGGAGCCGGATCGGCCGGCTCAGGCCGTCGTCGGGTTCGTGGGCGATCTCCAGCTGCACCTTGATGGCCGCCAGCGTGGCCCCCAGGTCGTCGTGCAGATCGGCCGCCAGTCGCTGCCGTTCGCCCTCCTGGGCTTCCAGCACCCGTTTCATCTCCTGCCGCTGCCGGTTCAGGCGCTCCCGCGTGTACAGACGAACAGCCGAAAATGCGCCCAGCAGCAGAACGCCGGCCGCCACCAGCCGAAACCAGACGGTCTGCCACCAGGGCGGATGAATCACGAACCGGACGGACGTTCCGCGCCGGTTCCAGACCCCGTCGTTGTTCGAGCCGCGCACCCGAAACACATAAGTCCCCGGATCGAGGTCGGTGTAGGTGGCCTGGCGTCGGGAGCCGCTGCGGACCCAGTTTTCTTCCAGCCCTTCCAGCCGGTAGGCATACTGGTTCTTCCCCGGATTGGCGTAATTCAGGGCCGAAAACTCGAAGCTCAGGAAGTTTTCATCGTAGTTCAGATTCAGCGCCCCGGACGCCCGGCCCGGGGGCAGCGGCCGATCGAACAACCTGATCTGCGTCACCGCAACCGGGGGAACGTGGCGATTGGTGGTCAGCCGGCGGGGATCGAAGGCGGTGAATCCATTTTCCCCGCCGAAATACAGCATACCGGACCGACCCCGGCAGCGGGCTATCCGGAAACCGCCCTCCGGCAGCCCGTCGCTGCGGTCATAATTGATGAAGGTCCGGTCGGCAAAGGAAAACCGGGAGAGGCCTTTCGAGGTGCCCAGCCATAACTGCCCGGAGTTGTCCTCCTGAATGGAATAGATAGAATGATCGGCCAGCCCGTCGGCCTGGGTGAAGGCCTGGAAGGTCTGCTTTTCCTCGTCGAACCGGCACAGGCCCCCGCCGGCGGTCCCGAACCAGAGGTTGCCTTTCGAATCCTGAAAGATCGCCGGAACGACGTCGGAGGTGATGCTGCCCGACCGTCGCGGATCGGGCCGAAAGTGCGTAAACACCCCGGTTCGCCGGTCAAGCCGGTTCAGGGCTACGCTGCCCGATCCGACCCACAGGTTGCCGTGCCGGTCTTCGCAGAGCGCGATGGCCCAGGCATCGGCGATGCCCTTAGAGTTGCGGGGGTCATAGGCGTAATGCACCACCCGGCCCGTCCTGCGGTCGAAGCTTTTCAGGCCGTTCTGCGTTCCGAGCCAGATCAGGCCCTGCCGGTCTTCGTACAGGGCAATAATTTTCGTGTTACCGCCGAGGCCGGGATAGCGGAGCGAGTCCCGGGTGTAGGACGTGAAAGTACCGGTCCGGCGGTCGAACCGGGCCAGATCCCCCTGACTGCCGACCCACAGATTGCCGTCGCGGTCTTCGAGCAGGGCGTTGACATAGACGGGGCGGTCCCGGGAGCGACCGTCCTCGAACCGGTAGTTCGTAAACCGGCCCGTTTGCGGGTCCAGGCGGTCCAGCCCGGCGCCGGTCGCCAGCCAGACCGTGCCCGAGCGGTCTTCCAGAATGGCATCGACGTATTTATTGCTCAGGGCCGAAGCGGTTCCGGGCAGCGGGCGGTAATGCCGGAACGGCTGCTGCCCGGGATTGGCTTTGGCGACTCCTTCGCCCCAGACCCCCGCCCATAACAGCCCTGACCGGTCCACCAGGGTGGTCCGAACCAGGTTTGCCCTCAGACTCTGCGGATGCCCCGGGTCATGCCCGACCGCTTCGAACCGGGTTCGGTCGCGATCGAGCCGGACCAGGCCGTGGGTGTTGGTGCCCATCCAGAGGTTCCCCAGGTGATCTTCGGACAGGTGCCGTAAGTTGCGGTTGATGAGCGCATTCACGGCCGGCGACGGATCGAGCCGGTACGGGAGCGGGGTCAGCCGACCGCTTTTCCGGTCGAACCGGCCGAGGCCCCGGCCGGTAATCACCCACAGCACACCGGCATGATCTTCAAAAATCTCCCACACGGGGCCGAAGGGCCAGGTCGTGAACCGGATGCCGGGTGGTTGGCCCGCTCCGTCCGGGTGCATCCGGTGCAGCCCGCGGGTGCTGCCTGCCCAGATCGTACCGGACCGGTCGCGGTAGACGTCGTGGAGGTGGGGCCGGCGGCCCGGCCGGTCGGTGAGCAGGTCGGCATAATTGAAGCGGGAGTAGGCGCCGGTGCGGGGGTCGAACCGGCGGAGTTCCGGATTGCCGTTCACCACCCAGACCTGCCCTTCCGCATCCTCCACCAGCGACTGGATGGAGCCCTGGCTGAGGGTGTGGGGGGTCGGGCCGTAGCTCGTGAACCGTTCGGTGCGCCGGTCGAACTTACAGAGGCCCTGCCCGAGCATCCCCAGCCACAGATTCCCCTGCCGGTCTTCCATCAGCCGGATCACGGCATTGCCGGAGAGAGAGGTCGTATCGCCGGGAATTTTGCGGTAGTTGGTAAAGGTGTAACCGTCGTATTTGCTGAGGCCGTTGTCGGTACCGAACCAAAGGAATCCCTGGCGGTCCTGAAGAATGGCATACACCACGTTATGGGCGAGACCATCCCGGGCGGTCAGGTGTTCGAAGCGGAGCGGGGCCGGCGTCTGCCCCCGGGCGATTACCGGAAAAAGAAAAAGCAGAGTGATAAACCACGGCCGGTTCATGGCGAAGTTCTTTGGGTGGAAAAGACAGAGGGTTGAACAGACACGCGGCCGGCAGTCGGTCAGTTCTCGAAAAATACCATAAAAACCGGAATGTCACTCCCCGGAAATGGTTAAAAAATTGCTGCTCATCCCCCATTTTCCCCCAACCCTCTCAGAGGTACTGGGTGGAAGCGTTTTTGTCCTCCCGACGCAGGAGGGATCCCGGGCGTAGGACTCGGTCAGATGGGGTATTCGGCCACAAGGTCCCTCGTTCCTCGGGATGACAAAACGAGAGAGTTGACAAAAATGTGGAACCACCCCCTCCTTAGCAAGGAGGGGGCCGGGGGTGGTCCGGCCGGGGTGACAAAAACGCTTCCACAAACCACCTCTAAAAGGGCTTCGCTCCGCTGGTTTGGCCTGGCAGCGCAAAGCCCCTTGCAGGGGGTTGGGGTAGGTTGAAGAAATCGGGACGGTTTTTCCTGTTTTTTCGGATATTCGTCGGAAGGGAGGGCAGTTCTCCCTTTCCGTCTTCGACTCATCTTTTCCGGCCCTGTCATGAAATTTCTATTCTGCCTGCTGCTCCTGTCGGTTTCCTTTCAGCCATCGGCTCAGATACCGGCTCGTCCGTCGGACGGGCCACCGTCGAAACTCCGGGTGCTGGTGCTGACCGACATCGAGAACGAACCCGACGATGCCCAGTCGATGGTCCGGTTCCTGACCTATTCGAACCAGTGGGACGTCGAAGGGCTGGTGGCGACTACCTCGGTTCACCAGAAAAACCGCGTCGCACCGGAAAAAATCCGGGAGATCGTGACGGCCTACGGCAAGGTGCGGGCCAATCTGCTCCTGCACGAACCCGGGTACCCCGAAACCGATCGTCTGCTGGGCCTCATCCGGGAAGGGCTGCCCCAGTACGGGATGCAGGGCGTCGGGCCGGGCAAGGACTCGCCGGGTTCCGACTGGATCATTCAAACGGTCGATCAGGCCGATCCGCGCCCGGTCTGGGTGCTGGCCTGGGGCGGTACCAACTGTCTGGCGCAGGCCCTCTGGAAAGTGCAGATGACCCGCCCGCCGGAGGAACTCGACCGGTTTGTCGCCAAAATCAGGGTGTATACCATTTCGGATCAGGACGACGCGGGTCCCTGGCTGCGGAAGACCTTTCCCGGCCTGTTCTATGTGGCCAGCCCCGGGGTCCACAGCCGGGGGGCCTATCATTACTCGACCTGGAGCGGCATCAGTGGCGACCGGTTCCACGGCCGCTTCGTGGGGGCCGACTTCACCATCGTGGATAATCCCTGGCTGGACGAACACGTTCGCCGGAACCACGGCCCGCTGGGGGCGGTGTATCCCGTCACGAAGTTTCTCATGGAAGGCGACACGCCGTCCTTTCTGTTTCTGATCGACAACGGGCTGAGCGACCCCGAACATCCGAACCATGGCAGTTGGGGCGGCCGGTATGAGCTGTATATCCCCCCGACCCGCAGGTGGTTTTCGGAGCCGGAAACCCGGCCCCTGTGGACAGATGCCATGGATGAGGTGCTGGGGGTTGACGGGGCGTATCATACCGGCAACCAGGCAACGATCTGGCGCTGGCGGAGGGCCTATCAGCATGACTTTGCGGCCCGTATGGACTGGTGCGTCAAACCGTTCAAGGAGGCCAACCACCCGCCTGTGGCTGCGCTGGGCCATCCGCACCGGCTTCAGGTCCGGAGCGGAGAAACCATCACCCTCAGCGGGCAGGGCTCCCGCGACCCCGACGGTCAGGCACTGACCTACGAGTGGATCTATTACCGGGAAGCGGGCAGTTTCGAGAGCAGCCGGCCGCCGGAGATTCAGAAGGCCGGGGAGATCACGGCCCGGGTCGTGGCGCCGGAGGTGGCCAAACCCGAAACGATGCATTTCATCCTGGCCGTCAGCGACACCGGAATGCCGGCCCTCACCCGGTATCGGCGCGTCATCGTGACGGTGCTGCCCAAAAACCCGTAAACGGGTTCCGCAGCCCGATCGGCTCAGATGCCCACATACCAGGCCCAGCCGGTGTCGCCCGGATCGACGAACTCGTCGGTAACCACGATGCGCTGCAGGTATTTCAGGCTCTTGTACCCGATCTGAGTCTCGACCCGCAGCCGGACCGGGGCGCCGTGCGGCACCGGCAGGCTGCGGCCGTTCATCCCGTAAGCCAGAATCGTCTGGGGGTGAAAGGCATCGTAGAGGTCGATGCTGTCGGAAAAGCCGTCGTAGGCGTAGAAATTCACGAAACGGGCGCTGGGAAGGATGCCGGCCTTCTGAAGCACCACGCTCAGGGGCACCCCCGTCCATTCGGCAATGGCCGTCCATCCCTCCTCGCAGGTGTGCCGCGTGATCTGCTTCCGGGCGGGCAGGCGCTGGAGGTCCGCCAGGGCAAACCGGCCCGGCCGCGCCACCCGGCCCTCCACCGACAGCCGCCAGTCCTGAAAGGCGTCTTTCTGCAGGCGTCCGTAGACCTCTCTCAGCTCCGGGACGAAGCCCCGGTCGGCCGGGTTGGTGGTTCCCGTGGCGGGAAACGAGGAGATGTCCCGGGAGTCGTACTCCTTCGCCAGCGACTGACCGGGCAGGAGCGTCCGGTGGGACAGGTAGGTGAGCGCGTCGCCCATCCGCAGGAGGTTGCCGTAGGTGGGCGGCAGCGGCTGCGAACAGCCGGGAAGCATCAGCCCGCTCAGGGAAGCCAGCCCGGTGATCAGCGCCCGGCGCCGGGTGATGAGTTGCGGTTTTTCCATGTTATTTTCCCAGCGTCATGGCCCGAATCTGCCGCCGGAATCCCGACAGTACGACCATCAGGACGTGAACCAGCAGAAACAGGACGAGCAGAACGGAAGCAAAAAAATGAATCGTGCGGGCCGACTGCGCCCCGAAAAAGAGCTTCAGCAGGAACGGAAATACGGCCGTGATCGCCGGCGACATCGTCAGCCCCGTCAGGACGATCAGCGGCAGCAGCCCGAAAACGACCGTCAGATAGGCGCCTTTCTGCAACAGCCCGTACGGGTTTTCGGCGGTCTGGAACGGAATCCGCAGTTGCAGATGCTCCCGCACATCCTGACGCAGCGCCCGGAAGGAGAATTCGCCCGCCCCCGGCCAGAACTTCCGGCGGAAATGACCGCTGAAGAAGCCGGCCGGCACGTAGAGCAGCCCCGTCAGCACCAGAAACCAGGCGGAAAGAAAATGCAGACTGCGCCCCCAGCCGTTCTGGTTGAAGATGTCGTAGGTCCGGCTTGCACTGACGGGCGATCCCGCATACCCGAAAAAGGCTCCGTTCTGTTCCCAGCCGCCGTGGCGGTAGTTGCGGCTGATGGGCAGCTCGAACAGGGCGGGCGTCAGATCGTTCCCGACCTCGCCCCAGTAGAGCCGCGGGTGGCACATCAGAATCACCACCCCGCTGAACACCAGTACCAGGAAACTCATCGCTACAATCCAGTGTGAGAGCCGGACCCAGGCCGGATGACGCACCAGAACCGGATGCAGCGTGGGAGCAGGCATCGTTTCCATTGTAAGAGGAAGGTAAGAGATTGATTTCAAAAAGATTATCTGCTCAATATACCTTTTTATCCGGCAATCGGAAAACCACCTGAAAATGTTTTCCCCAACGGCCGGTTTCCGCGTCACGCTCGGTTTTCTGAAAAAATGACTAAGTTTTCAGTTTTCCCGAAACCCTCTTTTTTCCATAGAGTTAACCTGATGACCCTCCGGCTTAATTTAGCTATAACCGGGGACGGGTCGTTCACGCAAACATCTATACTTCTAAATCAACGTATGAAAAATGTATCCGTTCTGGGGCTGGGCATCGCCCTGGCCTCCCTGGCCGTGATGAGTTCGTGCTCAAAGGATCACCTCATTGACGCTAAAATCCCCGAAACCAACCGCGAACCGACCTCGGCCAGCATCCAGGGCAACGTGTTCGAGCCGGCCCTGGTAGACGCCACCGACGAGCGCATCGCCCAGCTGAAGGTGCCGGCCGGTTTCAAAATCGCCAAATTTGCCGACCAGCTCAACAAACCGCGCATCCTGGCCGTCAGCCCGGAAGGCCGCGTCTACGTCAGCAGCCGGGCCGCCGGCACCGTCACCCTGCTGAAGGACACCAACAACGACGGCGTGGCCGACTCGAAGGAGACCGTGGCGACCATCAAAAACGTCCATGGCCTGGCCATTCATGACGGCAAGCTCTACATGGTGGCGATCAAGGAGCTGTATGCCGCCCCCATCAACGGAGACGGTACCCTGGGCACTGCTCAGATGCTCATCAACAACCTGCCCGACGCCGGTCAGCACCCCAACCGGACCATCGACTTCGGCCCCGACAACATGCTGTATATCACCGTCGGCAGCACCTGCAACGCCTGCGCGGAACCCAACGCCGAACACGCAACGATCCTGAAGGCCAACCCGGACGGTTCGGGCCGGATGATCTACGCCAGCGGCCTGCGCAACACCATCGGTTTCGACTGGCATCCGCAAACCGGCGAGCTGTTCGGTCTGGACCACGGCATCGACTGGCTGGGCGACGAGCAGCAGAAAGAGGAGGTGAATCAGATCAAACAGAGTGCATTCTACGGCTGGCCCTACATCTACGGCGACGGCAACTACAACCCGCATCCCCGGCCGATGGGCGACACCACCTACGCGCAGATTCTGGCGAAAACCACGCTGCCCTCCTACTCCTATGAGGCCCATGCCGCCCCGATGCAGATGTTCTTCTATACCTCGTCCGGGGCGCCGGGCAGCTTCCCGGCCGACTACGTGAACGACGCCTTCGCCACGATGCGCGGGTCCTGGAACCGCACCAAACCGTCGGGCTACAAGGTAGTTCGGATTCACTTCGAGAACGGCAAGCCCACGGCCATCGATGATTTTGTGACCGGCTTCCTGGTCAACAACAACCAGGCGCAGTTCGGCCGGCCGGTCGGGCTGGCTTTCCTGCCCGACGGCTCGCTGCTGTTCTCCGAAGACAACAACGGCGTCATCTACCGCGTCAGCAAACAGTAAGAAAGGCACACAAAAACCGGGTGTCCCGCGGAATTCCGCGGGGCACCCGGTTTTTTATTTCCGCCCGGGCCTATTTTTCTCTGGTGCCCTCCAGATTGTACTCCATGATTTTCATGCGGAAGCCCGTCACGGCCTTGGTGTTCGGATCGCGGGTGAAGGTGAAGACGGAGCCGTAGGAACTGGTGGATTTGAAGGTATCCGGTTCCGTCTGTTTGACGAGTTTGTACCGGTCGTTGGCGTCCACCTGGCCGTACAGGTCGCCGTTTTCGACGGTGACGGTCAGTTTCTGGAAGTTATCGTTTGCGGTGAACTTGTAGGAACCGGTATATTGCTGAAGCTCTTTTTCGTCGAGCAGGGCATTGATGGTGACGCCGACGGCCGTCTGGTGGGCGGTTTCAAAGGAGACGTGGGCGGCCATCCCCAGAATGATGGCGGGCAGAAGCAGGCTTTTCATAGCGGGTCGAAATTTCCCTAAACTTACAAAATCGGTTTTATATTCGGATGGTTTGATCGTTCAAACGGCGGTGTTGAGTAAAAGGATCTGAGTAATCACCTTTCTCTCCCGGAAGCCAAACTCAAGCCTGCATACCGATGAAAAAACCGGAAGCCCTGCGAATACCGGCCGTAGCCGCCCTCCTGGGATGGCTGGTCGTGGCCCCTGTCCTGGCCCAGAACCCCGCCCAGCCGGAGCTGGGTTACCGGTCCGTGAAGACGCTGACCCAGAACGGGCGCACGTTCAAGGATCTGAACAAAAACGGGAAGCTGGACCCCTACGAAGACTGGCGGCTGCCGGTGGAAAAACGTGTGCAGGACCTGGTGGGCCGGATGAGCCTGGAAGAGAAAGTGGGCTTCATGCTCATCAGCACCACCCGCATGGCCGGCGACAACGCCTTCCAGGCCAACGCCCCCCGGACCGAAATCACCAGCGGCTTCAACGAGGAGGACCTGGTGCAGGCCAACAACATTTTCACCCGCAAACCGCTCCCCGCGCCGATGATGTCGGCTGCCGGGACGACCAAAGGCGTGAAGCAGTTTCACCTCCGGCACTTTATCCTGCGGGCCAACCCGCCGGCCGGAACGCTGGCCGAGTGGGCCAATAACCTCCAGGCGCTTTGCGAATCGACTCCGCTGGGCATCCCGGCCATCGTAGCCTCCAACCCCCGCAACCACATCACCATCGATGCCGCCGTCGGGCTGAGCGTCGGCACCACCGCCTTCTCGAAATGGCCGGGCGAGCTGGGCCTGTCGGCCATGCACGACCTGAAGCAGACCCGGGAGTTTGCCGACATCGCCCGGCAGGAATGGGCGGCCGCCGGCCTGCGCAAGGGCTATATGTATATGGCCGACCTGGCTACCGAACCCCGCTGGCAGCGCGTCGAAGGCACCTTCGGCGAGGATGCCGACTGGGCCGCGTCCATGATCCGGGAAGTCGTGCTGGGCTTTCAGGGAAGCAAGCTGGGAACGACCTCCGTTGCCCTGACCACCAAGCATTTCCCGGGCGGGGGGCCGCAGGAAAACGGACTGGACTCCCATTTCGATTATGGCAAATTCGCCCACTATCCGGGCGGCATGTTCGACTACCATCTCAAACCGTTCAAAGCGGCCGTCGAGGCCGGCACTTCCGCCATCATGCCCTATTACTCCAGCCCGAAAGGAAAGGAATTCGAGGAGGTGGGATTCTCTTACAACAGGGCCATGATTCAGGACCTGCTGCGGAAAAAGCTGGGTTTTCAGGGAATCGTCAACTCCGATACGGGGCCGATCGAGATGATGCCCTGGGGGGTCGAGAGCCTGACGCTGCACCAGCGCTACCAGAAAGCGCTGAACGCCGGCGTCGACCTGTTTTCGGGAGCGGCCGACCCGACCCTCCTCCTGGAAACCGTCAGGCAGGGGCTGGTGACGGAAGCCCGGATCGACGAATCCGTCCGGCGGCTGCTGAAGGAGAAATTCGAGCTGGGGTTGTTTGAAAACCCGTATGTGGACGTGGAGAAGGCCCGCCAGATCATCGGCAGCGCCGGGTTTCAGAAAAAAGCCGATCTGGCGCACCGCAAGTCGATCGTGCTGCTGCGGAACGACGCGGGCCTGCTTCCCCTGAAACAGAAAACGAAGGTGTATTTCGAAACCTATTACGACAACGGCCGCAACGGCAACCCGGTCACGGTATACAAACCTACGCGGACGTTCCCGCAGATCGAGTTCGTGGCCACGAAGGACGAAGCCGATGTGGTGCTGCTGTGGCTGGTTCCCTCCGCGGGAAGCCTGTTCAGCTCCACCGCCAAGCCGATCGAACTAAGCGTATCGAAAAACCGGATCGATGTGGGGCACGTCACCGGTCTTCTCCAGAGCAAACCGACCATCCTGGCCGTCAATTTCTCCAGCCCCTGGGTGCTCGCCGAAATCGACGGGGCTGCTACCAAAACCGTGCTGGCCACCTTCGGAACCACCCCCGACGCTCTGCTCGACATCGTCACCGGGGCCTACAACCCGACCGGAAAGCTGCCCTTTACCATCCCGGCTTCGGAAAAAGCCGTGGCCGACAACCAGTCGGACGTGCCGGGCAGCCGGGAGCCGAAAGGCTACGCGCTATTCCCCTTCGGCCACGGCTTGGGCTACGGTCCGAACTGACCACCGACGAAATTATGGAACATAAGGCGAAGTCTATCCGGCCCTTCATCGGCGCCCGGAACTATGATCGGTCCCGGCGTTTTTACCGGGATCTGGGCTTTCAGGAAAGTGTGCTGTCGGCCCAAATGTCGTATTTCCACACCGATGGCCTTGGCTTTTATCTTCAGGATGCCCACGTTCCCGACTGGATCGACAACACGATGGTGTTTCTGGAAGTGGACGACGTCGGGCGGTACTGGAACGAACTGCTGGCCCTGGACCTGCCCGCCCGTTACGAGGGCGTCCGGCTCACGCCCATCCGGGAACACGACTGGGGCCGCGAATGCTTCCTGCACGACCCCTCCGGCATCCTCTGGCACTTCGGGGAGTTCTACCGGTAGGATTACCCGAAGCCTCTTGCCTAAGATTACGTCCCGTAGCCTCTGATTAATGATGGAACGGCTGGTCATTGGGTCATGAAACGTATATATTCACCGGGTTAAACCGATTTTAGCACTTGCTGGAGCCGCCCGGATGGAATGGAGCCGCACGAAATGCCCTGTTAGCGAATGAATGAGTTCAGAGTTGATCTGACAAACTGCGAGCGCGAGCCCATTCACATTTTAGGTCACGTCCAGTCCCACGGTTGCCTCGTCGGCCTTCTTCCCGAAACCTACACCATCGCCCACGTCAGCGCCAACATCGGCGAGCTGAGCGGCCGCGCGCCCGAAGAGGTTCTCGGTCGGCCCCTCGACGTGCTGCTGGAAAAGACCGACCTCCCCGCATCGACCCTCACCGAACTGCTGAACGTGGGGCAGCGGAACCAGTCCTGGGAAACCATCAACCCCCAGTTGTTTCAGCTCAGCGGCCGCTCCTGGAACCTGATCGTGCATCAGCACGACGGCCTGCTGCTGCTCGAATGGGAACCGGCGGTCGGGTCGGCGCAGGCCGTGCTGAACCAGCGGCTGATTGCCGAAGCCCTCACCGAGGTGCAGGCCAGCCGCCGGCTCGTCGACCTGCTCCAGAACACGGCCCGACGCGTGAAAACCATCATCGGCTTCGACCGGGTGATGGTCTATCAATTTGCGGCCGACTGGCACGGACACGTCGTGGCCGAGGAGAAAGAAGACCACCTGGAGCCTTTTCTGGGGCTGCACTACCCGGCCTCCGACATCCCGAAACAGGCCCGCGAACTGTATAAGAAGAATCTGGTCCGGCTGATCGCCGACGTTCACAGCACGCCCTCCCCGATCCTGTCGGAACCCGGCTGGCCCGCCGACCGCCCCGTCGACCTGACCCACTCCACGCTCCGGTCGGTATCGCCGATTCATATCGAGTACCTGAAGAATATGGGCGTGGCGGCTTCCATGAGCATTTCCCTGATCTACCGGGGCGAACTGTGGGGCCTGATGTCCTGCCACCACGATTCACCCCGCTTCGTCGACTACGGCTCGCGGCAGGCGGCCCGGCTTGTCAGCCAGCTGCTGTCGGCCGCCCTCGAATTCCGCAAGGACGAGGAAGACCAGAGCCAGTTCAAACAGCGGGACGAAACCGGCAAACGCCTGCACGACCAGCTGCTGGCCGACGAGGATGTGGCCCGCGCCCTGACGCGCCGGCCCGTGACCGCCCTCGACCTGACCTCGGCCACCGGGGCCGTGCTGGTGTTCAACAACCAGCAGTACCACCTGGGCCGGACGCCCGACGCCGAGGCCGTCGGGGCCGTGACCGACTGGCTGAAAACGACCGGCAGCGACACCTTCCTGGCTACCCACCAGCTGCCCAACCTGATTCCGGAGGCCGAAGCCTTTGCCGCCACGGGCGCCGGGCTGCTGGCGATCGTGCTGTCGCGGGAGCTGAACGAATACCTGCTGTGGTTCAAACCCGAGCAGGTGCAGGAGGTGACCTGGGCCGGCAACCCCGAAAAACCGGTCACCGTCTCCGACGACGGCCGGCCCCACCTCAGCCCCCGGAAGAGTTTTACCGCCTGGACCCAGATGGTCCGGAACACGGCCGAGCCCTGGTCGGAGGCCGAAATGGCAGCCGCCGTCAAGCTTCGCGAGGACATTCTCCAGGTGGTGACGCGTCAGGCCAACGAGATCCGGCAGCTCAACCAGAAGCTCCAGGTGGCCTACGAAGAACTCGATGCGTTCAGCTATACGGTTTCCCACGACCTCCGGACGCCCCTGTCGTCCATCCGGTGTTACTCCGAAATTCTGGTGGAGGAATACGGCCGTGAACTGACCCCGGACGCCCAGGAATTGCTCCAGAAAATTGTCGATTCCACCAGCCGGATGCGGTCGCTGATCCGCCACATCCTGTATTATTCGCGCATGGGCCGGACGGAGATCAATGCGCAGGCCATCGACATGAACGCGTTGCTGAAAAGCATCCGGGACGAGGTGCTGGTGACCGAGAAAGACCGTTCCGTGGCGTTGGAAATCGGCGACACCCCGCCCCTCCACGGCGACCTGGTGATGGTGACGCAGCTGTTCACCAACCTGATGGCCAATGCCGTCAAGTATACGCAGCCGATGCCGGAGGGCCGCATCCAGGTCGCCGGGCGGCAGGCCGGACAGGAAATCATCTACTCCGTTTCCGACAACGGCATCGGCTTCAACATGAAGGAAGCCGGGCGGATGTTCGACCTGTTCAAGCGGCTCGACAACGCCCGCAACATCAAGGGCACCGGCGTGGGCCTGGCCATCGTCAAACGCATCATCGACCGGCACGGCGGTAAAATCTGGTACCAGAGCGAACCCAACCGGGGCGCTACGTTCTTCGTTGCCTTTCCGGCGGCTCCTAATTTCTGAAGTATGATCGACGTTTTATACGTAGAAGATAACGCCGACGATGCGGACATCTTCAGCCGGCTGGTCCGGAAGTTCGATCAGTCCGTGGCCTATACCATCCTGAACAGCGGCTCCGAGGCTCTGGAATACCTGTCCGGACAGGGCCGGTATCAACACCGCACCGAACGGCTGCCCAAACTGCTCCTGCTGGATCTGAACCTGATGGGAATGAGCGGCATCGAGATTCTGGAGTGGGCCCGCTCGAACGACCGGACCCGGTTTCTGCCCATCGTGGCCTTTACCACCTCCGACAATCCCCGGGACGTTGAAAACGCCTATCAGGCCGGAATCAACGCCTACATTGTGAAACCCGGCAGCTACCTGGCCACCGGCACGCTGCTGGAGCGGCTGTTCCGGTTCTGGCTGATGGACAATACCCGAACCGACCTCACATGACGTTACTGGAACAACTGCGGGCCGAAACCCGCCTGCTGCACGAACAGACCGAACAGCTTCTTTACGCCGACGCCCTCCGCTCCGGCACGCTCTCTCCCCGGCAATACGGCCATCTGCTGCGGATGCAGGCGGCTTACCACGACGCCCTCGAAAAGGCCATCGACCGGCATCCCGCCTTTTTTGCGGACTACGAACCGGACCGCCGTCGCAAAACGCCCTGGCTCCGGGCCGACCTGACCTCGGCCGGGCAGACCCTGCCCGCTCTGTCGGAGGGGTTTGCCGACTGGTCGCCTGCCCAGCTGCTGGGGGCGGCTTATGTAGGGGAAGGCTCGATGCTGGGTGGAAAAACCGTCTGGCACTACCTGAACCAGAGTCCGGCGCTCCGGCCCCTGCTGGCGGACGCCCGGTTTTACCGGGGCTACGGACCCGAAACCGGAACGCTCTGGCGGACATTCATCGACTTTCTGAGCCGGCAGGATGCCGCCCCGGCTGAAGTGGTGGAAGGCGCCCGGCAGGCGTTTCGGCTGTTTCAGGAATTGTTCGACCGCACCAGGGCCGACCTCCGGCCGGAACCGGCTTATTCAGCAGACTGATATACCGGCACGAACAGCCGGAAGGTGGTGCCCTCATCCGGGCGGCTGCTGACCTCGATGGCCCCGTCGAGGGTTTCCATTACCCGGTGGCAGATCGCCAGCCCGATACCGGTGCCGTGATGCAGCCGCTGGAAGGGCTGGAAGATGCGGTTCTTGTATTTTTCGTCGAAGCCGATGCCGTTGTCGCTCACCGTGATGAGCCAGTAGGCTTCGTGGCGGGTCAGATCGCCCGGTAATTCCTCCGGGATGGCCGGGCGGGCGTTGATCCGGATCAGCAGCGGACGCTCCGGCTGCCGGAACTTGATGGCGTTGGAGAGCAGATTCTGGATCAGCTGCCGCAACCGGGAGGCCGTTCCCAGCACGGTCGGCAGCGACCCGACTTCCACCCGGGCGCTGCTTTCGCGGATCAGCACCTCCAGGTCGCTGACGACGTCCTCCACGATCTGGTTCAGGGGAATGGGCTTGTCGGCATTGCGCTGCACGCCGACCTGCGAGTAGGTCAGCAGGTCCTTGATGAGCTGCTGCATCCGGCCGGCCGACTTCTGAATCCGGCCCGTCATGTCGCGTTCACCTTCCGAAAGGTTGTCCTGAAACTGACTTTGCAGCACGTCGCCGAACGCCTGAATCTTGCGCAGGGGTTCCTGAAGGTCGTGGCTGGCAACGTAGACGAACGATTGCAGCCGTTCGTTGGTCCGGACGAGGTCGACGTTGGCCAGCTTCAGGGCGTAGTTGCTGGCGGCCAGTTCTTTATTGGAAATCCGGAGTTCTTCGGTCCGCTGCTGCACCAGCTGATCGAGCTGCTCGGACAGCGCCCGGAAATGGGCTCCGCTTTCCTGTACTTTCCGGCGGCTTTCCACCTGCCGCGTCACATCCCCGACCACCACCAGCACACCGGTGATCCGGTCGTCGTCGCGCAGGGGCTGGTACGTCACGTCGACATAGAGGGTTTCCGTCCGGTTGCCGCGCAGGAGTTGAATCGGCACTTCACTGCTGACGTGGGAACTCCCGGTTTCCATGACCTTTTCCAGAAGCTGATCGAAGCCCTGATCGGCCAGTTCGGGCAGGGCGGAGCGGAGTGACTTTCCCACGAGTTGATCCGGTTCCCGGCCCACCAGCCGGCAGTAGAAGGAGTTGACCATCTGAAAGGTAAGCCCTTCCCGACTGAGGATGGCAAACCCCACCGGCGACTGCTCGAAAAAGGCCAGCGCCTGGTTTCGGGTCTCCAGCAGCTTCCGGCGGTTCTGCACGGTCTCGGTCGTTTCCTGACAGGTAAGCAGGACGCCCGCGGGCCGGTCGGCATCGTCGTAGAGGGGGCTGTAGTCGAGTGACCAGTAAGTGTCGATCCACCGGCCGTTGCGGTTCAGCGGAACCCGCATATCCTCCCCGCCGACGGAGTCGCCCTGCATGGCCTTGTCGATCAGCGGTTTAATGACCTCCCAGGCATCGGGCCAGCTCTCCTCAGCTTTTTGCCCGAGGATGCGCGGATGCCGGTCGTCGGTCCCAAGCAGCTTCCGGTAGGCGTCGTTGTAGAGCTGGATCAGATCGTCGCTCCACAGGATGAACATGGGAACCCGGGAGTGGAGAATGAGCCTGACCATGATCTGAAGGCTCCTCGGCCATTGATCCGGCACACCGAGCCGGGTCTTCGACCAGTCGAAGTTTCGGATCAGCTCACCCATTTCGCCCCCGCCTTCCAGAAAAGCCAACTTTGCCACTGCCGTCTCCAAACTCAAGCGCTTTTAACCGAATGCTACGATCAAATATAGACGAAGCCGTCGTCTTCTGCCAGAAAATAGGCAATGAAGTATCCTATGGTCAGTTTTATGGTTACAAAGAAAACCGACTTTGCTCCCTATGGCCAGTGCCACCTTCCGATTCTACGACACCCTGAACGATTTTCTGCCGGTTTCCCGGCGGCAGACGGCTTTTTCCCTGACGTTCATTCACCGGATGTCGATCAAAGATACCATTGAATCCATCGGGGTACCGCACCCGGAAGTCGGTCTGCTGCTGGTCGACGGCGAATCGGTCGATTTTTCGTACCGGGTGGCCGACGGCGACATGATCAGCGTTTACCCGGCTTTCTCCCGGTTCGAGGTCGCGGGCGTCTCGCGGGTGCTGCCCCCGCCCCTGCCGGAGTTCCGGTTTGTTCTCGACACACATCTGGGCCGGCTGGCCGGCTATCTGCGAATGCTGGGCTTCGACACCCTCTACCGCAACGACTACGACGACCCGGAGCTGGCCGAAGTTTCCGCAAGGGAAAACCGCATTCTGCTCACCCGCGACCGGGGTCTGCTGATGCACGGCATTGTTCAGTACGGGTATTACGTGCGGTATACGCAGCCTCAGGCTCAGGTTCGGGAGGTGATCGGGCGGTATGGGCTTGCCGGGCTGGTCCGGCCCTTCACCCGCTGTCTGCACTGCAACGGTTTGCTGATTCCGGTGGCGAAGGAGGTCGTACTGGAGCAGCTGCCGCCCCTGGTCCGGGAAGCACAGGAGACGTTTTTCCGGTGTCCGGACTGCGGTAAAGTCTATTGGCCCGGAACGCATTACGAGCGAATGCGGCAGTTTCTCGATACCGTCCTGCGAAACCCGTAGTTAACCCCGGCAGAAGGGGTATTTTTACGGTTTCGGGCCGATGGTTTTTTGCGGACCTTTACCAAGTAAAGCGAAACCGCTTTCCGACCATGTCCGCATCCCAGCAACACATCCACGCCGGAACGCCCCTCGGCGCCAATCTGGTCGACGGCGGGGTGACCTTCCGTACCTGGGCGCCGAACGCCCGGGAGGTTTACGTGGCCGCCTGCGATCCCGGTACGGCCTTCCCGGTCAACTGGCAGAAGAACCCCGACGACCTGCTCGTCAGGGACCCGAACGGCTACTGGGGCGGCTTTTTCCCGGGCCTGTCCGACGGCGACGAATACCGGTTCTTCGTGGTCGGGCCGACCGGCATCGAAGGCTTCAAGCGCGACCCCTACGCCCGCGAGCTGGTCCTGGACGGCTACCCGGAGTGCAACTGCATCGTCCGCGACCCGGACCGCTACGTCTGGCACGATCAGGGCTACCGTACCCCCGACTTCAGCGACCTGATCGTGTATCAACTGCATTTCGGGGTGTTCTTCGCCGAAGACGGGCAGGGCAACGACATCCGGCGCCACCGCGTCTGCAAGTTTCTGGACGTGGTCAACCGGATCGAGTACCTGGCCGACCTCGGCGTCAACGCCATCATGCCCCTGCCCTTTCAGGAGTACCAGGGGGCCAACAGCCTCGGCTACAACGGTACCGACCTCTTTTCGCCCGAAATGGACTATACCGTCCGGCTGAATGACCTTCCGCCCTACCTCGCGGCCGTCAACCGGCTGCTCCAGGCCAAAGGACACCCGCCCATGACCCTGGAAGAACTGAGCGGACAGATCAGCCAGTTGAAAACGCTCGTCGATCTGTGCCACCTCTACGGCATCGCGGTGATCATGGACGTCGTCTACAACCACGCCGGTGGCGGCTTCGACGCCCAGAGCCTATATTTCTTCGACCAGAAACCGCCTGGCGACAACGCCGACAGCCTCTATTTCCTGCGCGACGGCCACGCGGGCGGACTGGTGTTCGACTTCCGGAAGCCGGAGGTCCGGCAGTTTCTGATCGACAACGGCAAAATGCTGCTTCAGGAATACCACATGGACGGCCTGCGCTACGACCAGGTCACCGTGATCGACGAACACGGCGGCTGGTTTTTCTGCCAGGACCTGACCGACACGCTGCGCTTCGTCAAGCCGGAGGCCGTGCAGATCGCCGAATACTGGGCCGGCGAACGCTGGAAAGGCATCGCCCGCCGGCCCCACGGCATGGGCTTCGACCTGGGCTACAGCGGCACCCTCCGCGACACCCTCCGCCGGGTGATCGGGCAGACCAGCGGGGGCGCCCACGCACCGGTGCAGCTCGAACCGCTGCGCGACGCCCTCCGGATGACCTATGCCGACGGCAGGCGCTGGACGGTGTATCAGTGCATCGAAAACCACGACCTGCTCGACTTCAACCACGGCGACCGCCAGCCCCGCATCCCGGCCCTGGCCGACCCCTCGGACGCCCGCTCCTGGTATGCCCGCAGCCGCGCCCGGGTGGCCGCCGGGCTGCTGATGACCGCCCCCGGGGTGCCGATGCTGTTCATGGGGCAGGAGTTTCTGGAACAGAAATACTGGACCGACTGGCAGGGCCGCCCCGACCTGCTCATCGACTGGGCGGGCCAGCAGGGCCGCGACCGCCACATGGTCGACTACCACCGGTTCATGCGGGACCTGCTCCGGCTCCGGCGCAGGCATCCGGCCCTGCGCAGCAACGGCCTGAACGTATTTCACTGCCACAACGGCAACCGTATTCTGGCCTTTCACCGCTGGGTTCCGGGCACGGGGCGGCATGTGGTGGTGGTTGCCGGCCTGAATGAGAATACGTTCTACGACCACAGCTACCGCATCGGAATGCCCTTCGGCGGGCATTGGCACGAGGTCTTCAACAGCGACGTCTACGACACCTTCTTCAACCCCGTCGTGCAGGGCAATCCCGGCGGTCTGGACGCCGGCGGCCCGGGCTGGGACGGCCTGCCTTTCTCGGCTACGCTCACCCTTCCCGCCAACAGCCTGCTGGTCTTCGCTCAGGACCGGGGCGATTTCTGACAAACGGACGCGGGCCTGTCCACCGGTGGACAGGCCCGCGTCCGTTTGTGGACAGTCCTCTCCTGCCCTATCCCGTTTTTTCGCTCCCAGGCCCCCTTTCGACGTTTGGCACCGGATTTGATTTAAGAAATTGTATCTAATAGAAACCGCTTCTTCGGCTTTGAAAAAGAACGATTCTTCCGTACCCGGCGGCTCCCCGAAACCGACCCGGCCCCCGCGCTGGGCCGACCGCCTGCTGAGGGGATTTGTGGCCCCCCATCTGCTGGAGTATGTGCAGGGCGACCTGCTGGAGGTCTTCCACAAGCGGGTCCGGGCGGTCGGCCCGGCCCGGGCGCGGTTCGAATATGTCTGGGGTGTTCTGCACTGCCTGACGCCTTTCTTCTTCAGACGTTCTCCGGCGGACCGACCACTCCGGCCGGCCTACGGCCTTGATTATCAAAACCCTGCCATGACTGATATGCTACGCAATTATCTCAAAATCGCCGGGCGGAACCTCCTGCGCTACCGGCTGAACAGCACCCTGACCATTAGCGGGCTGGCGCTGGGACTGGCCTGCGCCCTGCTGATGATCCTGCACGTAAAGCACGAACTGAGCTACGACCGGGGCTTTTCCAAAGCCGACCGGATCTACCGGATCACGGCGGAAAACCTCGGCCAGACCACCCGCGCCTGGGCGGCTACCTCCCCGATTCTGGGCGTGGAGATGCAGCGGCAGATTCCGGGCATCGAACGGGTCGCCCGCTTCCACAGGCCTTACCCGGACCGGGTGCTGAGCTACCGACCGACCGGAGGGGCGTCCCGGCAGTTTGAGGAAAAAGGCGGTTTTTTTGCCGATTCGACGGTGGTCGACGTGTTCGATCTGGTCTTCGTCAGGGGCGATCCGCAAACCGCCCTGAGCCGGACCAACGCCATCGTGCTGACGGAGGCCATGGCACGGAAGTACTTCGGCCACGAGGAGCCGCTGGGACGGGTGCTTCAGGACGACCTGGACAAACGCCCTCTGACCGTAACCGGGGTCATTCGGGAATTCCCGGCCCCCGCGCACCTCCGGTTCGACTATCTGATTTCCCTGTCTACCTGGTCTGCCGCTACCGACCGGGAAACGCAGCAGAGCAGGGGCTGGGCGGGATTCTATAACTATATCCTGCTGAATGAACACACGTCGCGGGCGGCCGTCGAGTCCCGGATTCCGGGGTTCATGGTGAAATTTTATGAGGCCAAAGGAGAAACCCGGAAGGAGATTCTGGCCAACCGCCGGCTTCCTCTCCAGCCGATTACGGACATTCACCTGCGGTCGAAGCTGGAAAAGGAAATGGGACCGAACAGTGACATCACCTACGTCTATGTCTTCTCGATTTCCGCCCTGTTCATTCTGCTGATTGCCTCGGTCAATTTCATCAACATGGCCACGGCCCAGGCCTTCACCCGGATGAAGGAGGTGGGCGTCCGGAAAGCCCTCGGCGCCCGCCGGGTGCAGCTCTTCAAACAGTTCCTGGGCGAATCGTTCCTGCTGACGCTCGTCTCGACCCTGCTGGCGCTGGCCCTGTTCCGGATGGCCCTGCCGATGTACAACACCCTGACGGACAAGCAACTCCGGTTCGAGGTGCTGTTCACCCCGACGAACGTGGCGCTGATGGTCCTGCTGACCGCATCGATCAGCCTTGTGGCGGGGTTGTACCCGGCCTGGTTCGTGGCCGGTTTCGATCCGGTTCACTCCCTCAAGGGCCGGAAAAATGCGGCTCCGTCGGTGGCGCTGGTCCGGAAGGGGCTGATCGTGTTTCAGTTTGCCGTATCGGTCTTTATGCTGTTCGGCACCATCGTCGTGTACCGTCAGATGCGGTTTTTTCAATCCAAAGACCTGGGGTTCAACCGAGAGCAGGTCGTTGCCGTCAAACTCTACGGCCCCGATATGCAGAAGAACCTGAACACGCTGGAGCAGGAATTCCGGAAGAACGCGGCCATTGTCGGGGTGGCCCGGACGTCCACCCTGCCCGGCGACCGGTTCGGGACGGACATGCTCACGCTGCCGGGCCGCTCGGAACCCGCAAGCCAGCTTCGGTTCATGTGGACCGACGAACAGGCGCTTCCGCTGCTTCAGGTCGGTCTGAAGGCCGGCCGGTATTTCTTCCCGAAAGCCGAAGGCGCACCGATGTCGGTGATTCTGAACGAAGCCGCCGTGAAAGACCTTCGGCTGACTTCGCCCATCGGTCAGAAAATCCTGACGCAGGGCGTTCAGGGGGAGGTGGTCGGCGTCGTTGAAAACTTTCATTTTGCCTCCCTGCATACGGCCGTGGAACCGCTGGTGATCGTTTACTACCCGAATGCCGCCAATTATTTTCTGCTGCGGATCAAAGGCGATCAGCTGGCCCGGACGCTGGAGTTCGCCCGCTCGGCGCTGGCCCGGGTGGTGCCGGGGAGCGTCTTCAGTCATACCTTTCTGGATGAGAAGCTGGACCGGCTGTACGAGGCCGAACAGCGAACCGGTCAGGTTCTGAACGTGTTTGCGGGATTTGCGGTGCTGATTTCCTGCCTCGGTCTGTTCGGACTGTCGGCCTATACCGCCCAGCTGCGGACAAAGGAGGTCGGCATCCGGAAAACGCTCGGAGCCTCGGTTCCGGGCATCGCCGTCCTGCTTTCGAAAGATTTTCTTCAACTGGTGGTGGTGGCCATTCTGATTGCCTCGCCCCTGGCCTGGTGGGCCATGAGCCGGTGGCTGAACGGTTTCGCCTATCGCATCGACCTGGAATGGTGGATGTTTGTGCTGGCCGGTACCGGGGCCGTCGCCGTCGCCGTGCTGACGGTCAGTTTCCAGAGCATCAGAACCGCCCTGACTAATCCGGTCAAAAGCCTTCGGGCGGAATGATGCCGGAAGCCGGTTGTGCGGTCCGGCTCAAGTCGGATTTCAGCTTCGTCAGTTCGCCGAGCAGGCGGGTCTGGGACACCCGGTGGCCGAGATTCAGGCTTTCGGCGACGCGGGCCACCTCCAGGTTGAGCGTTTCGATTTCGGTGGGCCGACCGTTGCGGATGTCCTGAAGCGTCGAGATCAGCTGTCCGTCCGACGACCGGCTGATCAGCAGCAGGCTCTCCGTCACCTCGTCGGCGTTCAGCGCCACCCCGGCGGCATTGGCGACCTCCACACACTCCCCAATGACCCGACGGGCCAGCGCGAGCACTTCCGGGCTGCGGTGAAAAATACCGTTATCGACCTCCAGCAGCGGGCAGATGGAATTGAAAACGCAGTTGGTGACGGCCTTCTTCCAGGACACGGTCCGGATGTCGGCTTCGGCTCGGAAGGTCAGGTGCGGATTCCGTAGGGTCTCGACTACCCGGTTCAGGGTCGGCTCGTTGCCCCGGACGATGCCGACGGGTGATACGGCGACGGGTTTGAAGCTCAGCCGGGTGTCGGAAACCGTCTGGCTGGTCGTGAACAGCACGCAGCGATACACTTCCGGAAACCCGGCCTCGACGAACGGCTTCTCGACACCCAGCCCGTTCTGCAGCAGCACGACCGGCGACCGTCCGATTTTTCCGCCCAGGCTGCGGGCCAGCCCCTCGTTGCCGTAGGATTTACTGGTCAGCACGACCAGCCCGTCCAGCGCCGGGAAGTGGCTCAGCGTGGCGATGTCGACCTCCGCTTCGAGTTCGGTTCCGTCCGGAAAAGCCACCTGAACGGTCTCGGTGGTGGCAGCCAGGCCGTCGACACTGCCGCGCAGCAGTACTACCTCCCGCCCGGCCCGTTTGAGAAAGACCGCCAGCACCCGGCCGACGGCCCCGGCCCCGATGATAAAAATCCTGTCTTCCATCTTTTCCGTAGTTGCTTCAATCTTCCGGTTTCTTTTCGGCCAGGAGCTGAAGCGCCCGGTCCGTGAAGCTTTTTTTCTTCAGTTCTTCTTCCACCTCGATGATGGCCTGCATGAGGTTGTGGCGGGTGCCGGTCAGGTCGGTCATGGCCGCGGCCATCCCCTGCCAGACCGGCTGCATCCGTTCCACCAGCGCCCGGCCCTTTGCGGTCAGCTGGAGGAGCCGTTTGCGCTCGTCGGTTTTGTCTTTCTTCGAGCGGATCAGCTTCTCCTTCTCCAGCTCCTTCAGCAGGCTGATCGTGGAGGGGTGCGTATACCCGATTTCGGCCGCGATCCCGACCACGCTCAGGACCGGCTTCCGGTGCAGGGCGTAGATGACCGGAAACCATTTCGGCTCGAAGTCGATGCCGTGCGCCCGGTAGATCAGCAGGCCGTCTTTTCGGATCAGCTCGCTCAGGCGCTGGAGCCGGGTCGAGAGGGCCAGAATTCCGGCATCGTCAATCACGCTCATCGGATCGTGGGGCGAGGTTCAGGTGGTAAAAATGCGTATCGACCTGCATTTTAGGAAAATAAGGCGGTAAGGCATCCCTGTCGATCGGAATAAACCCGTTTCGTTCGTAAAACCGGCGGGCCGCCTGGAGCTGCGCCACGGTGCCGAGGTACAGGTCGGTCATGCCGCGGGCAGCCCCGTAGGCGATCAGCGTCTCCAGCAGCCGCCGGGCGAGGCCGGTCGTCCGGCCCCGGTAGTCCCGGGCGACGAACATCTTCCGGATGGCTCCGGCGTGGTGCCCGGTATCGATGAGGGCGATCGTGCCGACCAGTTCGTCTCCGTGAAAAGCGCCCCAGAACCCACCGCCCGGCCGGAGGTAATGCGTCTCGATGTCGAGCAGGTCGGGTTGAGATTCCAGCGTAACCGGCACGTTGAACTCGTTCTGCTGAATGGGCAGTATCAGATCGACAATCTGCCGGCAATGGCTGTTATTCAGCGATTTAATTTCATAAAGGGAATCCATTCCAGCGTCATTTTTACAAAAATAGGTAGAAGGCTACGTATTTATGAACCTTTTATTGAAAAAATAATTCTCATTATTTTTGAACGATCAGTCAAAAACTTCTTTTACCTTTGGCTCATCAATCACCCGAATAATGGCCCGACCCGTTAAATACGACCGTGACATCCTGCTGCAGAAAGCGATGGATATCTTCTGGACGAAGGGCTACGAAGCCGCGTCCGTGCACGATCTGCTCACCGGCCTCGATATTCACCGGGGCACGCTCTACGACTCGTTCGGCGACAAACACTCGCTGTTCATGGAAGTGCTGGAATACTACGAACGGAACGTCGGCTTCCCGCTGCTGCGCATCCTGGAACAACCCGGCCCGAAGAAAGCCGCCATCCGCGACCTGTTCGACCGGCTGGTGACGGTCCTGAGCAGCGAGTCCGGCCGGCGCGGCTGTCTGATGACCAACGCAGCCATCGAACGGGCCCTCTGCGACGATACGGTGGCCGCCAGAACCGAACGGGTCAACGCGGTCTGGATCGGCAGCTTCCGAAAGGCGCTGGAAACCGCACAGTCGGCCGGTGAGATGCCGCCCCGCGACCCGCAGGCGACGGAGGCCCTGGCCCGCTATCTGTATGCAACCGTGCAGGGCCTCCGGGTGTTGGCCCGGACGAGCCGGTCGTCGGCCGAACTGCGGCCGGTCGTCGAAATTGCCCTTACATCACTCGATTAATTTTTTACCCGGTTTTTGACCGATCAGTCAATTTAAAGCCTCGTTTCACCAACTCATCTTTTAACGCATGGAAACTTCACAAATCATCGGAAAACTGAACGGAAAAGTAGCCGTCGTCACGGGAGCCTCGCGCGGCATCGGCCGGGCCATCGCCGAACGTCTGAGCCACGACGGAGCCGCCGTGGTGGTCAATTACTCGCAGAATGCCGACAAAGCCTGGGAGCTGGTGGCCCGGCTGGAAGCCGACGGCGGCCGGGCGCTGGCCGTCAGGGCGGACCTCAGCAAGCTCGCCGACGTCCAGAACCTGTTCGAGCAGGTGGAACAGCATTTCGGGCATCTCGACATCCTGGTGAACAACGCGGGGGTGGCCGGCGGCAGCCCGCTCGACGGTCTGGACGAGAACGATTACGCCCGCATCTTCGACCTGAACGTGCGCGGAGTGGTGTTTGCGACGCAGGAAGCCGTCCGGCGGTTCGGGCCGGACGGCGGCCGGGTCATCAACCTGTCGTCGGTGCTGGGCCGGATGGCTTCGCCTTACAGCTCGCTTTACGCGGCCTCCAAAGCCGCCGTCGACTCGATCACCCGCAGCCTGGCGGCCGAACTGGGGTCCCGTCACATCACGGTCAATGCCATTGCCCCGGGCCTGACGGCCACCGACATGGGCGACAGTTTCCCAACGGAAGTGAAGCAGACCGTCATCCGCAATACTGCCCTCGGACGCCTGGGCGAACCGCAGGACATTGCCGACGTAGTGGCCTTCATCGCCAGCGACGAAGCCCGCTGGATCAACGGCCAGACGATCTACGCCGACGGCGGCCTGCGGTAAACGCTTTGTGAATGCAGCCTGTGAAGAAAAAGGGCCTTCGATGCCGACCGGGCGATAGGGCTCGGTGAGGGGGCTCTTTCGGACGGAAACCTGCCTGCTTTAAACCGGAATGGTGCCGCTTCGAACGAAGCCGGGTTCCGGACCGGGGGCGGGGTGTGCAATTTTGTCGTCAGAACCAACTTCCAACGACTTGCTTATGAACACCTCCCTCCCTTCCCTGGCCGGCATTCAGCCCTTTATGGTCGCCAACGGAATGATTTACTCCGTTGTCCAGCTTCTGATCTTTCTTTTCTGCGCGGTCTTCATCCTGCCCGAACTGGGGCCGCCCGACGCGACGGTAGCGCAGCGCTTCGACGCCTACGCCCGCAACGGCGACCTGCTCCGGCTCGGCAATTACCTGATGATTCTGCCGCCCCTGTTCTTCTATCTCTTTCTGGGCGGAGCCTATTCTTATTTTGACGGCCGGCTCGACTCGGCGAAAAGCCTGCTGTTTACGGCCCTGCTCAGCGGGGCCATTCTGATCATTATCTGGCCGTTCGGCATGGTGATTTCGCTGCTGGGCGTGAACATCGCCGGTCAGGGCGGAGATCATATCACCGGGGCCGCGCTGGATGCCATACCGCCCTACTCGCTGGCCCTCAGCACCATCCCGCGCTCGGTGTTCCTGCTCTGCTTCTCGTTGCTGCTGTCGAACCACAAAGGATTGTCGCGCGCCGGCTTCGTCATTGCGGGGCTGAGCCTGCTGGGGTCGCTGACGCTGGTTCGGGGGTATTTCCTGCCTTTCTCGCTGGGCAGCGCCCTGTGTTTCCACTTCTGGATGTTCTTCTGCAGCCGGACGATGTTTCGGGAAACCAAATCCGCCCGGTAACAAAAATGCCCGCTCCTGGTGAGCGGGCATTTTTGTTTTGAAAGAGCCGGACGCTTACTGTTTGTCCCACCAGACGCGGGTCGTGAACAGGTCCGGTCCCTGCCGGGTGATGGCCTCCTGGATGTTCGGATTGATGCCCGGTTCGCCCTGCGGGTAGCGCAGCCGGCGCGGAATCTGGCCGTTGGTTTCGTTGCCCGGATAGTTGACCGGCGTCAGCTTCGGATAGCCCGTCCGGCGCCAGTTCGACCAGCCTTCGATGTGGTTCAGGGTGGTGCCGGTGATGAGCCACATTTCGGTATGGATGGCGTTCATCTTGTCGTCGAGCGAACCGGCGGCCGGGTACGGGTTGGCCGTGTTGTAGGCTGCGGCTTCGGCATCGGGGATGACTCCGCCGTAGGACGTCAGTTGCTTCACGCCCGCCATCTGCCCGGCGTCGAACTCGGCTTTGGCGTTGCCGGTCGCCCAGCCCCGTTCGATGGCCTCGGCTTTCAGCAGACGGGCCTCGGCGTGGGTCATGATGAAGAACGGGTTTTCCAGCAGGTACATGTTCGGGGCTACGCGCGAGTAGTTGTCGAGGTTGGTTTCGTCGAGCGTCTTCAGCACCGTCGGATCGGTGCCGGGCGGAATGCCGCGCTGTCTGGCCACGGTCCGGTCGCCGTTCTTCAGGGCCGAAACCACCGTCAGGCGCGGGTCCTTGCGGGCTTTCATGGCGTCGATGAACGTCTTGCTCCACTGGATGTTGTTGCCGTTGGCGATGCCGCGGCCCGCGCCGAGGTTCCAGGAGTTGGCGTTGGAGTTGGTGCCGGCGCCCGTGTTCGAGAACTTGATGGCGAAGGTGTCGTCGTTGCTCGCCATGATACCGCCGTCGATGGCTTTTTTGGCCCAGGACTGGGCGGCCGCCGGGTCGACCTTCTGCATCCGCATCGCCAGCCGCAGCATCAGCGAGTTGGCGCCCCGCTTCCACTTTTCCAGATCCCCGGCGTAGAGGAAGTCGGCGGTTTTCGGGATATAGGAACCGGCATTGAAGGCCTTGATCGACTCATCCAGTTCCTTCAGCATATCGGCGTAAATATCCTTCTGGGCGTCGTATTTCGGGGAGAAAATCCCTTCCAGAAAGCCCAGACCGGCCTCCCGGTACGGCACGTCGCCGTACAGATCGGTGAGGATGGCCATCTCGACCACCCGCAGAATCCGGGCCATCGACAGGATGTTCACGTTCTTCGGGTCGGCCTTCGCCAGCGTGATCAGGTTCACCAGATTTTTGACCGAGTTGGGATACGAGTTCACAAAATACGCTTCGCTAAGATCCCCCTGGTAGGTGTAGACCGTGCCCCGGTAAAAACCGACCTCCACCGACGACATCTGCTGGATGACCGTGGAGGCATAGATGAAGTTGGCCCGCCAGGCCTTGTAGCCGGGGTCTCCGGCCGAACCCGGAATGTACAGCGTCGACTGCGACAGCAGATAATCCAGCGGTACGGATGAGGGCGTGTTCGGGTTGACGTTGATCTTCTCGAAATCCTTCGTACAGGCGCCGAGCGTCGCCAGAAGGGTGGTGATTAAAAATATTCTGCGGATCATGTCGGCTTCGGTTTAGAATTTCAGGTTCACGTTCAGACCCATCGAGCGGGTGGGCGGCACCCCGGCCAGTTCCAGCCCCTGCGCATTGGTGTTGTTGTACGTCGATTCGGGGTCGATGTTCGGCGTGTGCTTCATCAGAATGGCCAGGTTCCGGCCGACGAGCGACACCGAAATGCCCTTGAACGGCGTCCGGGCGTAGATTCGTGCCGGGAGCGTGTAGTCGATGATCACCTGCCGCAGCTTGAGGAAATCGGCGCTGTATACGAACGGATCGGCGATGTTGAACAGGCGCTGGTAGTACTGCTGCGCCGGTACCCGGACGGTATTGGGTTCGCCCTTTTCGTTGACGCCCTGCCCGACGATGCCGGTTTCACGGCCTTCGAGGGTGGTGTTGAGCAGCCCCCGGTTGTTGGCGTAGGCGTTCGTGCCGGAATAGATCACCGCCCCGAATTTCCCGTCGATCAGGAAGCTCAGGCCGACGCCCTTGTATCGGAACGAGTTGTTCAGGCCGAGGGTGGTTGGGGCCACACCCGTCCCGAAGTTGACCAGATTGCCCTGCATCGGGTATCCCTGCGAGTCATAGACGACGTTCCCGGCCGCGTCGCGCTTGTAGGTAAAGCCCTTCACCTGGCTGTAGGGCAGCCCGACGTCCTGGTGGATGTAGGCGATCCGGGTCCGGTTTTCGTCGACACGCAGCGTCTTGAGGTCGCCGTACAGGCTCACTACCTCGCTCTTGTTGTACCCCATGTTGAACGAAGCATCCCAGCTGAAATCCCGGGAAGTGGCCACGCGGTAGTT
Organism: Larkinella soli; assembly: GCF_003703975.1. Taxonomy (GTDB): domain Bacteria; phylum Bacteroidota; class Bacteroidia; order Cytophagales; family Spirosomataceae; genus Larkinella; species Larkinella soli. Next base: position 213,011 of record NZ_QTJY01000012.1, read on the forward strand.
CAGCAGCAGTTCGATCCCGCGGTTGGCGATCTCGCCGACGTTGAAAAGTGCGCTGTTGTATCCGGACGTGTTGGAGATGGTGGCCCCGACGATATCGTTGGTAGTCTTCCGGTTATAGACGGCGAAGTCGATTCCGAGCCTGTTGTTGAACACCCGGGCTTCCAGACCGGCCTCGGAGGTGGTCGAGGTCAGCGGCTGAAGATTCGAGTTCGGGACGCGGTCGCCGTTGATCTGGGCCAAGGGAGCGCCGAGGTGGGCACCGGCCAGACCGTAATACAGCGACAGGTTATAGGGGTCGGTGTCACCTCCGGCCTGCGCCCACGAAGCTCTCAGTTTCAGATAGTTCAGGAAGTTCGGCAGCTTGAAGGCCTCCGACACCACGAAGCTGGCTCCCACCGACGGATACAGGATGCTGTTGTTGGCCGGCGACAGCGTCGAGAACCAGTCGTTGCGCGCGGTGGCCGTCACGAACAGGTAGCTGTTGTAGGAGAACTCGGCCGATCCGAACACGGAGTTGATCCGCTTCTCGATGTAGTTTTCGCTCAGGCTGCGGGCGGCCGGGTCGATGTTCGAGATGTCGTAAAAGAACGGAATGTTGAAGTTGCTGCCGCCGTAGCTGGAGTTCTGGTAGACCTGCTTCATGAGGTTCCCCCCGAGGAGGACATTCACTCCGAAGGCATCGCCGAACTTCCGGTTCAGACCCAGCAGGACCTCCAGGTTGGTTTCGGTGAAATTCCGGTTGTTGACGCTCATTCCGCCCCGAAGCTGGAACGGCGTCCCATACGGCGTGATGGTGAGGCTGCGGTAGTTGAAATTGTCGAAGCCCAGCCGGCCCCGGACATACAGCCAGTCGGTGATGTTGTACCGGGGCTCGATCACCCCGATCACGCGGCCTTTCTTATCCTCCTGTTTCCAGTTGTAGGCGGCCACGTACGGGTTCTGGATGTAGATGTTGTCCGACCAGACCTTCTCCGAACCGTCGGGGTTGAACTGACTTCCCTCCAGGGCGACCACGCCCAGCGAGGTCGGCATGGCGTTGACGGCGTAGGTGGCGCTGCCCGGCGAGTCCGACAGGCGGGGCCGGTTCTTGGTTTTTTCGAGAATGTATTTGACGTTCGTGACGATGGACAGGTTCCGGCCCAGGTTCGCGTTCAGGTTCAGGGCGAAATTGTTCCGGCGCAGGCCGCTGTTCGGGATGATCGACTTGTTGTTGAGGTCGTTCATCGACAGGCGGTAGGTGATGTTTTCCGTGGCTCCGGTCAGGGCGACGGAGTTGGTGAAGGTGCTTCCGGTGCGGTAGAAATTCGTCAGGTTATCCTTCACCGCCGAGTAGGGCCGCAGCTGGCCGTCGAACTGGATCGTCGGCGACCCGTCGAGTCTGGCGCCCCAGCTGTTGGAGGTCATGGCTTCCGTGATGGTGGTCGGCTTGATGCCGTTGCTGCCCATCCCGTATTCGTACTGATAGTCTTTGAAGCGCTTGATGAGCAGATCCTCGGCCACGTAGTTGCTGTTGACCTCTACGCCGATGCCCCGGTTGGCCTTGCCGCCCTTGGTGGTTACCAGAATGGCCCCGTTCGAGGCCCGGGAGCCATAGAGCGCGGCCGCCGTGGCTCCTTTCAGGACGGAGATGGTTTCGATTTCGTCGGGGTTCAGGCTGGAAATACCGTCCCCGCTGTCGCCCCCGCCCCACATCCCGGCCGAGCCGAGGTTGTCGTTGTTGATCGGTGTCCCGTCGACGACGATCAGCGGCTGGTTGTTGCCGGAGATGGAGCCGTTGCCGCGGATGATGATCCGGGCCGAGCCGCCCGGGCCGGTGGCCGTGTTGGCGACGTTCAGACCCGCGACGCGGCCCTGGAGGTTATTGGCCAGGTTGACGGTCCGGGCCTGAACCAGTTCCTCCCCCTTCACTTCGGATACCGAATAGCCGAGCGCCTTCTTCTCCTTCCGGATCCCGAGCGCCGTGACGACCACCTCGTTCAGGGTGGTTTCCTCGGAGGTCAGGGCGACGTCGATGGTCGTGGAGTTGCCGACAACGGCTTCCTTCGCCACGAAACCGATGGAGCTGAATTTCAGCGTGGCGCCCTTCTGCACCTGGATCGTGTACTCCCCCTTATCGTTGGTAAGGGTTCCGCGGGTGGTGCCCTTGATCAGCACGTTGGCGCCGTTGATCGCCGTGCCCTGGCCGTCTTCCGTCACCCGCCCCCGGACTTCGACCGTCTGGGCAAGGCTCAGCGTTGACAGCAGACTGAGGAATATCACCCTCAGAATCAATAAATTTGTTTTCATAAGCGGTTAGAGTTTAGAGTTCCGTTAACGATCCGTTTTCCACTCGCTGAGCCTTACTACTTAAAATCTATATGTCCGATTGGAAGATATAGGTAATCTAAGTAAAAATACAGTCCCTTAGGGCAAAAAATAATTGAATCGGGATGGAATGCCGGACAACCGGGGCGTAGCAGGCCGGCTTTTGTCACTACTCCTGCTCTCTTATCGGTCCCCTGTGGAAATTTGGTTATCTTTGTCTCGTTTGCCTCCCGACAATAGGTACGATTTATCGTAAGATCTCTCCCTTGACCCGGAGCGACCGCTGATCGACACTTCCGGGAGTTGCCTATGAGTTAAAAATCCGATTAACCTGAAGTAACCAACGAGAAATAGTAACCTGATTACCACGTGGAAAGACGTAACGCATTGAAAACGATGGCGATGGCGGCCGCCGGGCTGGTCAGCCTGCCGGCCTGGGCCAACGGCTGGACCCGGGCGACCGTGCAGACCGGAAAGCCGCTGCTGCCGGCCGTCGCGGAGGCCCTGCTGGCCGAAGTCGCGGAAACCATCCTGCCGGCCACCGAAACCCCCGGCGCCAAAGCCCTGGGCGTCCACCAGTTCATCCAGAAAATCGTCACCGACTGCCTGGAACCTTCCGCGCAGCAAACTCTTTCGAAAGGACTGACCGCGGTCGAGAGCCTCGCACAGCAGACCTACGGCAAGGCCTTCGCGGCCGGTGACGCGGGCCAGCGCATGGACGTCCTGAAAACGATGGAACAATCCGCCGACGCCGACCAGAAAGCTTTTTTCGGGATGGTCAAGGGGTTGACCATCCGGGGCTACCTGACCTCCGAATATGTCATGACCAACCTGACGCATTTCGAATTCGCCCCCGGCCGTTATCACGGCTGCGTTCCGGTCAAACAAAAACCCATTTCCGCCAAAGAATAAACCCTGCGCCTGATCCGGCAGACCGGCCGGGAGGGCCTCCATGTAAAGACATGTCGAATCTTGCCATAGATGCAGTAAAAGCCGCGACCTACGACGCCATCGTGATCGGTTCGGGCATTAGTGGCGGCTGGGCCGCCAAGGAATTTACCGGAAAAGGACTCCGGACGCTTGTCCTGGAACGGGGCCGCGACGTCAAACACGTGACGGACTATCCCACCACCATGATGCAGCCCTGGGAGTTCGAGCACCGCAACCAGCTTCCGCGGGCCGTTCGGGAAGCCAACCCCATCATCAGCAAATGCTACGCCTTCTACGAGGGAACCACGCAGTTTTTCGTGAAGGACAACGAACACCCCTACGTGCAGGAGAAGCCCTTCGACTGGATTCGGGGGTATCAGGTCGGCGGTAAGTCGCTGCTGTGGGCCCGGCAGACCCAGCGGTGGTCGGAATTCGACTTCGAAGGCCCCGCCCGCGACGGTTTCGCCGTCGACTGGCCCATCCGATACGCCGATATGGCGCCCTGGTACAGCTATGTGGAGAAGTTTGCCGGTATTTCCGGGAATAAGGACGGGCTGGACACCCTGCCCGACGGTGAGTTTTTGCCCCCGCACGAGTGGAACTGCGTCGAAAGTCACTTCCAGAAGCAGGTGGCGGCCCGCTACAAGGACCGGCACGTGATCATGGGCCGCTGTGCGCACATCACCAAACCGCAGCCGATCCACCTCCAGCAGGGCCGGGCGCAGTGCCAGCACCGGACCATCTGCGAACGCGGCTGCCCCTACGGCGGCTATTTCAGCAGCAACGCGTCCACCCTCCCCTGGGCCGCCCGGACCGGTAAAATGACGCTGCGGCCCAACGCGGTGGTGCATTCGATCATCTACGACGAGAAGAAAGGCAAGGCGACCGGCGTGCGGGTGATCGACGCCGATACGAAACAGATGACGGAATATTACGCCCGGATCATCTTCGTCAACGCGGCCGCGCTCAACACCAACCTGATCCTGCTCAACTCCACCTCGAACCGGTTTCCGAACGGGCTGGGCAACGACAACGGCCTGCTGGGCAAATACGTGGCCTTCCACAACTACCGGGCGGGCATCTCGGCCGAATATGACGGTTTTCTGGAATCCACCACCGACGGACGGCGGCCCAACAGCCCCTACATTCCGCGGTTCCGGAACGTCTACAAGCAGGAAACCGGCTTCCTGCGCGGCTATGCGGCCGGTTTCTCGGCGGGCCGGATGTCCCGGACCAACCAGGAGGGCCTCGGCGCGAGCCTGAAGGAGAATCTGGTCAACCCGACGCTGGGCGGCTGGTACGTCGGTTCACACATGATGGGTGAAACCATCCCGAAAGAGAGCAACTACGTGGCGCTGGATTCCGGCCTGAAAGACCCGTTCGGTATCCCGCAGCTGAAAATTTCCATCGCCTATGACGACAACGACGACCAGATGGTGAAGGATTATCAGGAGCAGATGACGGAGATGTTCACGGCGGCCGGCTTCAAAAACATCCGCGTGCGCGACGACAAACGCAACCCGGGGCTGGACATCCACGAGATGGGCGGTGTCCGGATGGGCAGGGACCCCAAAACCTCCCTGCTCAACAAGTGGAACCAGCTTCATGCCTGCAAAAACGTGTTCGTGACGGACGGCGCCTGCATGACCTCCACCTCGACGCAGAACCCCTCGCTCACCTACATGGCCCTGACCGCCCGCGCGGTGGATTATGCGGTGAAGGAGATGAAGAAGGCGAATTTGTGAAAGAGTAACCACCCCCCAGCCCCCTCCTTAGCAAGGAGGGGGAGAGCGCTGCCCGATTCAAACCCTGCGGAGCCACCCCCTCCTTAGCAAGGAGGGGGTCGGGGGTGGTCGGGCGTCCATCGTTCTTCAGGATGAACGCTTCCCCAAACATCCCCCTGAAGGGGGTTGGGGGTCAAAAGCCGCCCGGACTCCTCAGTGTCCCGTCTCCCCGTGCGGGGTGTGCAGAAACTTCTTGCCGGCGGCTTTGATTTTCAGCAGGGAGCGGATCATGCGGAAGATCAGCATCGGAAAGGTCATGAAATCCCGTACGGAGATTTTCTGCCACAGGTAACCCGGAATGGAGAGCAGCAGGCCGGCCATCAGCAGGGTAAGCATCCCGCCGAAGGTGCCGAGCAGCAGGCCGCTGCCGGAAACCAGCCCCACGAACGTGCCCAGAAACAGGACGGCCAGAAACAGCGTGCGCGGCAGAATCAGGCCCTTGATGAAGGCGTTGGCCGCGTGGATATTCCCTTTCAGCAACTGCTGCACGCCGGTTTTGAAATACAGTTTGACGAAGTGAACCTGGGCCGCGATCCAGCGGGTCCGCTGGCGTTCGAACACCTCCAGGTTCTGGACTTTCTCATCGTAGATATAGGCGTCTTCCAGGTAGGCGATCTTTACGCCCTCGACCAGAATATTCATTTCCAGTTCTTTATCGTAACCGCCCACGGATTTGATCCGGGCCATGTTGCGTTTCATGGTCTGCGGCTCGAAGGCCATGCCCGACCCGATCAGGGAGGCCGACAGCCCAAGCGCCCGCTGGCCTTTCCGGAACAGTTGGTTGTTGACCTCCTCGTTCATGGCGTCGAAGACCGCCACGCTGGTGTTGGTGTTTTTGGCGACGCGGTGGCCCTGTACGGCCCGCCAGCCCGCGTCGAACGCCAGGTTGATCCGCTCCAGAAAATCGGGGGCCATGTGATTGTCGGCGTCCGAGACGAGCACGATGTCGTAGACGTTTTCCGGCAGCAGGTCGAGCGCCTTCGTCAGCGATTTCTGAACGGTCGATTCTTCGAAGCTGACCACAAGCACTTTCACGGGCAAACCCGCCAGCCGCTCCAGCGTCTCGGAACGAAAGGAGTCGGCGATGACGAAAATGTCGTAGGAGTCGAACGGATAGGTCTGCTTCAGGTTGGCTTCCACCGAATCCAGAATGACCTTATCCTCCTTGTAGGCCGGGACCAGCACGGCGATGCGCCGGATGCGACCGGGCTTCCGGGAAAGCGGCTGGTCGTCGCGACCGCCGAGACGGCCCGCGACGGCCGAAATCAGGATGTAGAAAACATTGAATGACAGGAAGCCTCCCATCAGAAGAAAAACCACGTATCCCAATACGTCCATAGCCGGGAAAAGAGTTGGTCTGGTGGGCAACCGGAAGCGGGGCCTTGTCTGATAAATAAAAATCCGGCGTCTGTCCCGCGGATGCGCTTTTCAGCCTGAGTTGCTCCGGTCACCGCTGAAAATTGATTTTTCATGTGTGAGCAAATAGTATACCAGTCTGAAGGAGACGCGCCGGGCGGCAAAATGTTAGTATTCGGTAATTGGAGGCCGGCCGGGTTTGGAGGGTCCGGCAAATGACTGATTAAACGGTCCGCAGCCAGGACGAAGAAGCCAGGCCGGCGCCGGAGGTCCGGCGTAGAAGGGCCTGCACTCTGGCCCGGACCTCCCGGGGGCTGAACGGCTTGGGGATGCAGGCATCGGCCCCGGTTTCGAGGGAATGAATCAGGGCGGAATCGTCCTGAACGCCAGAAATGGCCAGAATTGGCAAATTCGTATGCCGGGGATTGTTTCTTACCCGCCGGATCAGGTCCAGCCCGCCGGCCGGCAGCAGATCCAGATCGGTGATGAGAAAATCGGTCCCAAGGCCCTGATCCAGCCAGATCAACGCTTCCACGGCATCGTGCGTTACCCAGACGTTGTATTCTTCCTGAAACGTCTGTCTCAGGACATGGGCCAGAAACCGGTTCTCCTCGACGATCAGCAGGCTCAACCGCACCCTGCACAGATCTGACGGCATACTATTTTTTAAGATGAAGAAGGTAAAGACAGAGAAAACAGACAATTGTAATCTTTCAGAGGTATTACGCCCGCACTAGTTTTGTGCAGGGGAACCCGGAATCGAAAAAATATTGAGTAAATCTACTTAATAACCGTATAGTTGGCTTTCTGGTCGCCAGGAGGAGAAACCGGCCTCCGATAGGATAAAAACGCTTTTTTATAGCCGTTCCGATCTGACCTTTATGAATACCTGACCAAAGATAGAGGGGATACTCAAGGTAAACAAATAAAATGGTAAAATATTTTTGCGCTAAGTAGTTTCCTTCCCTGAAAAATATAACGCCGGTAATTAAAAATTAGATTTAACCGATACAAACTTTTCGATGAGTCTGTTTTTCCGGGATAAAGGAGACATAAAATAATACAATTTATCAGGCTCTCCGGACCGCTTCCTTCCCCTTCATCCGCCCGGTGGTTCGGGGAAAAATTCCGGCTGATATAAATCAACTCAATATTCTCTTACTTTCTGATACATCTCCTATCAGGTAAAATCCCTAAAAAGCGGCAGAGTATTTGTTACCTATTAATCAGAATTTAATGCGAGATAAACACTTATTAAAAAACCCTCAATATGAGAAAAGTTCTACTGTCCTTACTGTTTATTGTTTCTACCGTAATTTGTTTTGCACAAACTGAAGAACGAATCAAATTTGTAACGATTACGCCCAGCGAAAACACAGGTCAGGACTATTCTCCCTGGTTGTCCGATAATCTGGACAATCTGGTTCAACCTGTCTGGCAAAGTAATATGAAATACATCGACGTGACGCTCCAGCTCGAAAAGCGGGCGCTCGTCAGCCGGCTCGCTTTCTGGGATCGGGAAGGCATCTTTACCGAAAACCCCGTGTCCATTTATGCGCTCAAGGGAACGACGAAGACCTACCTCGGCAAGTTCGAGGGCCTCGATTATATGGCCTGGGTCAACCTTACCCTGACGACCGCCGTAGAAGCCGATGCCATCGTGATTCATAAGTTCGGCAACGACATTCCGCAGAAAATCAATGTATACGGCCAGCCGACCGGGCCGAACCCTAACCTGAGCAACCCGCCGACGACCACCCCTCCCCCGACAACCACGCCCCCGCCCTCCGTGACGATCTCGACCACCAAGATTCCCATCGACGGCAAGCGCTGGTATCAGCTGAATAATGCCACCAACAACCTGGAAGGGCTGTTCGACGGGGTTACGAACGTCCAGGTGCAGACCGGCTGGGGCAAAATCCTGAACAACTACGACGCCTACTACCCGCTGAAGGACGGCGAAAACATGGTGATCGACGGCATTAAATTCTTTGACGCGGAAGGGATTATCAGCGACAACCCGATGACGCTTTCGGTCATTACCCAAAACTGGCAGCGGATTCAGATCGGTGTATTCAAAGGTTTCGAATATTACAGCTGGGTCGGCCCCGATCCGGCCCGGCAGGCCACGGGCGATGCCCGTTTCCGGGTCGACACCCTGGTTCAGAATGCCCGTTACCTGGTGATCAACAGCTACGGCGCCTTCCCGAACGAAATCGAACTTTACGGTACCTATACGCCCCCCACGGGCCAGCCTTCGCCGGTGCCGCAGAAGTCCATCAAAATGAAGGATATGTTCGGCGTAAACGCCTACGAGTGGAACTTCGAGGACGGAAACACGCCCTGGCAGATCAACGAACTCAAAATGAACATTGCCAAGTCCTTCTCCGGCATCCGCCATTACATGGACTGGCAGAAGCTGGAGTCGTCCGAAGGCGTTTACAGCTACAACCCGACCATCAGCGGGGGCTGGAACTACGACCTCATCTACGAACGCTGCAAAGCCGCCGGGATCGAGGTACTGGCCTGTCTGAAAACCCTGCCCGACTGGATGGTGGCCACTTACCCGGCCGGTGAACAGGATCATGAAAACGTGCCCGTCCGTCACGGCAAGAATTTCAGCGATCCGATGTCTTATATCGAGCAGGCTAAAATGGCCTTCCAGTATACCGCCCGTTACGGCAGCAATACCAATGTAAACCCGGCGCTGCTAAGCGTTCATAACACGCCCCGCTGGACCGGCGATACGCCCAATTCCGTCAAGATCGGGCTGAATTTAATCAAGTATATCGAGTGCGAAAACGAACGGGATAAATGGTGGAAAGGCCGCAAAGCGTACCAGACCGCCCGCGAATATGCCGCCAACTTATCGGCTTTTTACGACGGCCATAAGAACACGATGGGTCCGGGCGTCGGCGTCAAAAATGCCGATCCGAACATGAAGGTGGTGATCGGCGGGCTGGCTTCAGCCTCCATCGGCGCCGACTATCTCAAAGGCATGATCGACTGGTGCAAACAATACCGGGGTTACAAGCCGGACGGCACCGTCAACCTGTGCTGGGACGTGATCAATTATCACATGTACTCAGACAACACCTCTTCGGCCCAGAGCGGCACTTCCACCCGCGGAGCGGCCCCGGAAGTGACTCCGGTCTACAAGGTGGCTCAGGACTTCATCAAAACCGCCCATGAGCAGTGCTACGACATGCCGGTCTGGATTACGGAAGCCGGCTACGACATCAACCAGGGCAGCCCGCTGAAGGCCATCCCCATCGGCAGCAAAACCGCCCTCCATACCCAGGGCGACTGGATCATCCGGACGGCTCTGTTCTACGCCCGCCAGGGCATCGAGAAGGTATTCTTCTACCAGATGTACGACGACAACGACGGCCCGGGTATGTTCGGCACCTCCGGTCTGGCCAACGGCAACATGACCCGCCGTCCGGCCGCCGATTACCTCTACCAGGCCGGGAAGCTGCTGGGTGAATACACCTACAGGCAAACCCTGCATCAGGACCCGATCGTCGACCGGTATGAGCGCAACGGCAAATCGGCCTATGCGCTGATGGTTCCCGACGAACAGGGCCGCACGGCCTCCTACACGCTCGATCTGGGCAGCGCCACGCTGGCGAACATCTACCGCCTGAAGGCCGGCAGCGACAGCATGGAGGTGGAAACCGTCAGCACCGTGCAGGGCAAGGTGACGCTGACCGTCACGGAAACGCCGATGTTCGTGACCGCGGCCGACCAGGCGCCCAACGCCCGCGTCAGCGCCACGCAGGCCCCGACGGCCGAAACCGCCCTGTCGCTGCACAGCACCGTCAGCGTCTATCCGAACCCCGCCGTCGAGCAGGTCACCATCCGCCTGGAAAACGACAACCCGGCCAAAGTGGAAGTGAATGTATTCGAAGCCGGTCGCGGCACGCTTCATCAGCAGGTCTCGATGAGCAAGGGCGGGCAGACGTTTTCCGGGAAGGTGGATATTTCCGGCCTGCCGCTGGGGGTTTACATCTTTGAGATCAAACAGGGCAATGACCGGGCGTTCCGGAAGGTGCTGAAAGTAAAATAATCCGGACTTACCAATCTCTGACCTCCCCGGCCGTGAATCTGTTAACTCAGGTTTGCGGCCGTTTTTTTTGGTCCCCGGCTTACCGCACCAGCAGCACCCGGCCCCGGTTGACGATGGTCCGGGCCGGACGGCTGCCCTCGGCATATTCGAACCGGACCACCCAGAGATAGACGCCTTCCATGCAGGGCAGGCCGAGGTAGGTACCGTCCCACCGCTTGTCGGGATGGTCGCTGGCGAAGATGACGCTCCCCCAACGGTTGTAGATGGTCAGGCGGAAGGAAATGAAGTCCTTGCAGTAGACGTCCAGCTGATCGTTGGTGCCGTCCTGGTTGGGCGTGAATACGTCGGGGATGGAGATTTTGAACCGGGCGCAGTCCTGCGTCGAAACCGAGAGGGTGTTGGAGGTGGCCCGGCAGGGCGTATTGCCGATGCTGCCGAAATTGGGGGCCTGCGTGCAGAGCAGACGATAGTACTTTTTATCCGGAAAATCGGCCTCCAGCTTCAGTTCGAGGCCGTTCTGGCCCGGAACGGCCTTCCAGTTCACCGCGTCGTCGCTCACCTGCCACTGGTACGCGGGATTGACGTATCCCTCGCCGAGCGTGGACCGGATAACGGCCGGCCCGCCCTCACAGACCTGGAGATGATCGGCGGTGGTTTCGGCGAAGGCGATGGTCAGGGTCGGGTTGCAGGGCCGGAACTGGATGTCGTCGATGGCCAGGTCGTTGCCGCAGCCGCCCAAGCCCTCGTTGATCAGCTTCAGCAGGATGACGTCCCGTTCAGGCGGCACCGTGAACAGCATCGAGCAGCGGACCCAGGTGGGGCCTGTGGTTCGGGGGATGGAACCGGTGCTGACCGACTGGACCACTACGCCTGCGGCCGTTTCGATGCGCATGGCGATGATCGGGTCGCGCGGGACGAGCAGCCCGCAGGCGCCGGGCGGACGGATCAGGTTAACGTTCAGTACCCAGAATGAAAACTCGTAGGTGGTTCCGACACAAAGTCCCGAAACCAGCTGGCTATAGAACTCCCCCGGTTGATACGATGCATTGACGACCAGCATATTGCCCCTCGTATCGCCGGGCGTATGGTCTTCCGGCGCTTCGTGCCAGGCCGTTCCGTGGCAGCTTCCCTCCACCGTGTCGGCTACGGTATATTCGCCGTCGTCGAGACAGCTACGGGACCGGTAGTCATAGGTGGTTTTCCCGGCCGCCAGCGGACCGGTGGGACCGGCGCCGAACGTTTCGTTCAGAACGGCCGGGCCGAGCACCCCGCTGCACGACTGCGCCCGGACCGATCCGATCGTAACGAGGTGCAGCAGCAACAGGGCCGCCGTCGGCCGAAGGCGTGCCTTTATCCGACGCCAGGGGGCAGTATGAAGGAAACAGTCCGGCATGTTCACTCAAAACCATCCAAAAATAGGACCAGACCGGTCGGGCAAGTTGGTTAATTCTGCCGTTTAACCCTAAATTAATGCGGGTTAAAGAGCCGCGTCACTTATTTAATCAGGTCCGGAGGAAGCAATTGGTACAATTTCTGATGATCAGGATAGGAGTTGCATTCACCAAATTTTCATTACATGAAAAGCCTTTTCCTTTCTTTGATCCTTCTCGTTGGAATGTTCGGCTGCCAGCCGGCCGTGAAGCCGAAACCCATCGCCGATTTTGCCTTCACCCCCGTCCCGAACGAGCCCGGTCATTTCAAGTTCACCAACAAGTCGCAGCATGCGGACCGGTATCAGTGGATCTTCGGCGACGGCCAGGCATCGACGGAAGAAACCCCGACCGTGACCTACCACCAAAACGGTATTTATACGATTTCGCTGGCCGTGAAGAACAACCAGGGGGCCGACGAGGTGCAGAAAAGTGTCGAGGTGACCGGCATCCCGGCCAGCGGCACGGTGACGTTCTGGACCAATGGAGACAACGGGTCGGACGTGGAGGTCTTCGTCAATAACGTACTTCAGGGGATGATCACCCGCTTTCAGCCTTCGGCGCCGACGGAATGCGGGGGCGACGGCTTCGTCTCCCTGAGCATGCCCACCGGCACCTACGGCTTCTATGCCAAATCCAAAACCCGCAACTGGACCGGAACCTTCACGGTGAAAAACGGGGTCTGCACGACCAAGCTCATTGCCAAATAATTCGCTCAGCGCTCGTTGGTCGACGTCTTCGTGTCGTGCGGAGCCTGCGGGGTGAACATGCTGGTGAACCGGTCCAGCTCCCGGGCAATCCGGTTCACCAGCGCCTTTTCGAAACTTCCGTCCTTCTCCAGCGTCCGGGTCCCCGTCCAGGCCCGGGCTTTGTTTGATTTTACCTGCATCACCGTGCCGTGCTTCATCAGTTCGAAACACATCCGGCCGTCTTCCCCGCGGATTTTCTTCATCACGTAACCGATTTTCAGCCCCTGCTCCCGAACGTAGCCGATGCTGATGCCGTAGGCGTTCAGGTGCGGCCGTTTGAAGTGGCGCAGTTCGGCGATCACGTCCTTCATCGTCTCCAGAATCGACAGCTTCCAGCGCGGAAACTTCTCGCTCGGAATGAACGAATACCGGCCGTAGACGCAGACGACGCCCGGTTGCGTCAGCACCTTCATCATCTCATCCACCCAGCATTCCGGGTACAGCCCGTCGGCATCGGCCGTCAGAATATATTTGCCCCGGGCGGCTTCCAGCCCCTTCTGCCGGGCCGGTCCCCAGCCCTGGATCGGCTGGAAAACCGAACGGACGTGCAGCCGGTCCAGCGTATCCTGCATGTGGTCGGTCGAGTTGTTGTTCACGACGATGATTTCAAGCGGATATTTGGTCTTGAGATGCGACAGGGAAGCTACGCTCCGCAGAATGTTGACCTCTTCGTTCCAGGCCGGAATGACGATGCTGACCAGGGGGTCGGGGCTCTGGATGCGGTCCAGACCTTTGTTGATACTGTCGAACAGATAGGGAGGAATTTCCTCCGATTTGGTAAACGGATAATCGAACTGATTCAACCATGCCGGCGGACGAAAGAATCCCATACCAGACTGCGATTTAAAAAGTGAATATTGAAGAAATTGCTCTGCGTATTTCAGGCGGTCAGACCGATGCGACGGCAGGCCGGTTTTTGATTTTCGAATGCGGTTTGCTCTGAAACCGAAGTTCCACATACCGGTAGGTGAATACCGACATGCCGTGGATGAGCGTCAGGCAGACCAGCAGGTAAACCCATTCTCCCCAGGCGGTGTGCGGCAGTTTCAGCACCTTGAACAGAAACAGGTCCATGGCCGCCAGCACGATGAAGTGGTTCAGGTAGTAGGAGTACGACAGATTACCCAGAAACTCGAACCGGGGCCGGGAAAGTACGCCGGAAACCGCCCCGGCTTCCCGGGAAAATACCAGGATGACCACCGCAAACCAGAGCGGCATCAGCCAGCTCGTCGGGTGGGTGAAGGAATACAGGAACACCAGCGTCAGGGCCGCCACCGCCCCTTCCAGGACCGAGTTGAACCGGAAACCGGCCGGCGGAACGAGGTTCTGATGAACCCGGTACGTCAGCACTCCGACCAGGAAACCGTACAGACACCGGATGAAACCGTAGTCGTAATTGTAAATGATGTTGCCGCCGTGGGCCGCGATGAACCAGGCGACCAGGGCCAGATAGGTTCCGCACAGCGCCACGAGGTTCTTCCGGAATACCAGCAGGGACAGGGCCCAGAGGATGTATACGTAAAACTCGGCGCTGATGCTCCAGCTCGGGTCATTCCAGGTCACCGAATCGAACAGGCCCAGCGCCTGCGTCAGCGTCAGATTGGCCAGGAACGACAACAGGTTGTTCTTTTCAAAAACCGGGTTGGTCAGCGGCACGAAAAACCGGTCCACCACGTACCGGAAGCTTTCAAAACCCAGCATCAGCAGCAGCGTGAACAGGTGCAGCGGGTAGATGCGGTAGAACCGCTTCACCACAAACTGCCGGGCCGAAGCCAGGTCGTCGATCTTCTTCAGGTTGCTGTGGGTCATGACGAAACCCGACAGCACGAAGAAGAAATCCACGAACGTATCGCTCTTGGCGATAAAGGCATTGCCGGACAGAATCGAAAGGTGCTGCATGTGAAAAAAAATGACCATGACCGCAGCAATTCCCCTGAAAACGTCGATGGTCCTGAACCTCATCATATTGACCGGATAGTGCAAAGTTTATGCCTGAAATACCATGCTCAGGCCAGCGCCCGATAGATGTCGAGCGTCTTTTCCATGGATTCTTTCAGCGTGAAATCGCCCAGCCGCTGCGTCCCTTTCCGGACCAGTTCCCGGCGCTTTTCACTATCGGAAAGAAAGCCGGTGATCACCGAAATCAGGTCGTCGACGGCGTGCGGGCTAAAGAATAAAGCCGCGTCGGCCCCGATTTCGCGAAAGCATTCGGTATCGCTCAGCAGCACCGGGCAACCGGCTTTGTAAGCTTCCAGAATCGGCAGGCCGAAGCCCTCGTGCAGCGACGGATAAACGAAAAGGGCCGCGTTCTGATACAGGTAGTTAAGTTCTTCGTCCGTCGCGTTGATGTGCCGCACCTTATCGCCGAGTTTCAGCCGGTGGATGAACTCCCGGTCGGCAATACCCGGATTCCCGCCCCCGGTCAGAATGAGGTGCAGGTCGGGATAGACCGACGAGAGTTGTTTGAAAGCGTTCATGAAAAGATAAAAATTCTTGTATCCGCTCCGGTCGCCCACATAAAGGAGGTAGTGCTTCGGCAGATGGGCGACGGGGCGGGTCACGAACGGAGCGTCGGTTTCCATCCCGTGATAAATCACTTCGATCCTGCTTTCATCTACCTCGTAATACCGCAGCAGGTCTTTCTTCGTCGTGTTCGAAATGGCGATGATCTTGTCGGCGCGTTCCAGATTCAGCCGTTTCTGATACGTCAGCGGATCTTCCGCCCAGAAGTATTCCGGCAGCCGCTCATACGTCAGGTCATGGATCGTGACGACCAGCGGCTTTTTCAGATTTTTCAGAAAATAAGGATCGTAATACGTCGGGTGAAAGACGTCGAAGTTATCGCTGCTCAGGAGGTAGTTGCAGTACTTTTCGTTGATGAAATAAGGCGGCTTCGACCGTTGCTTCAGCAGCAGATCGCCGAGGTTGTTATTCAGCAGAAGGTGCTCGTTATGGAGGTAATGATTCTTGGCGTAAAGCACACCGAGTTCATAATCCATATCCGGCGTATCCTTGATGAACTGGAGAATATTGGCGAAATACCGACTGATACCGCCGTACTTCTGCGTCGTGAACTTCTGGTGGTCGAATAGAACCTTGATCATGCCGTTTGTCTTTTTATCAGACGGGATTAAGTTGAAACTTATAGCCGGGTCCAGCCTTTCGGCACCAGGTCTTTGGTATTCCAGTCCGGTTTGTTCCGGTACCATCTCGCCGGTGCGATCACCAGCTTGTCGGGATTCGGATTCAGCCAGGCGCCCCACCAGCTGAAGGAGCTGTTGGCGATGATGTTATGCCGGCACAGGCTCATCAGCTGCAGGTCTTTCAGGTCGGCATCCTGCCCCTCGTTGACGACGAAAACGTCATTCTCCCGGAGATCGAAATTGTCCTTTACCCACGCATGATCGTCCGAAAAGACGAAAAACCGGTGCGACGGAAACCGCTCCCGCACCAGCGCGACGGCTTGCCGGTAATACTCCATCCCGACAAACCCGAACGTCTTGCTGAAGTCGGGGTGCGTCACGTAGTCGCCCCGCCGGATGTGCATCGAAACCGGCGTTTCGCTGCCCGTGATTTCCTGTTTGTATTGGGTGAAATTCACCTCGTCGACGTCTTTGAACGACAGTTCCCGACGAATGACGTCCGCGTTTTCCCAGAAGTATTTTTCGGACTGCCAGAAACCGTCGAGCGTAATCCAGAAGCCGGTCGAATGCAGCACTTCCTCGTCGAAATGAAAGTGTTTTTCCTTTACTAAGGAGAAAAAGGGTTTGAAGGTCCGGTTCGGAAACAGCTTCGTGCCTTTCGAGATGTATTCGAGCGGGGAACGGTTCAGAACGCTGTAATTGATATGAAAGCGGTCGAGTTTAAAATGCCGGACCGTATCGGTGTCATACGTCGATTTATAATAACTCAGATCGAAGTACAGGGACGTGCCGTTCAGCAGGGCCAGATTCCGGCCTACCGCGTATTGAAACAGCTGATTTCCCAGACCACTCGTAATTTTCGTGACAATCATTTCCGATTTTCGTTTACTGACCGAATCCCGCCGGTTCCGCTTTTCCGCCTGTTTTTAATAGTAGGCCTTCAGGTAATTAAAAACCTCCTCCCTCGTCCGGGCGTGCAGGATGCGGGCACCGGAAAACTTCGGAAACAGGTTCGCATATTCGTTGAAGTGGTGTTCCATTCCCCAGTTCGGGTTGGAGAGGATAATATTGGTCCCGCCGAAATAACTGGCAAAGGCCGCCGTGCCGCCGTGCATCGAAATGAAGTGATTGCTGTTGGCGTAAACCATCAGCTGGAGGTGATTGAAATTCTTCACCACCGTGGATTTATACTGCTCGAAAAGGTCGCTCATCAGGATCACTTCCGGATGGTTTTCCCGCAGCCAGACGTGTTCGTTCAGGTCATATACCTCGCTGTTATCCTGCACGATATGCGTCGATAACGGCCGGTTGTAAATGATCTGGTATTTTGATGTAAACGTGGTGATGATGCGCTCCAGATCGTCGATGCCGAGGTAGTTGATCGGCGGCTGGTCCCACTCCAGATTGTATTTATTGGCGATCACCAGAATGGGTTTATCGAAGACGAACACCTCGTTTTTATAATGCGCCTTGAACGGCACCGGCGCCCATTTCCGGTAGCTGTACGAATTGCTGTGCGTCATGTTCGGCACGTCGTAATGCGCGTAGGATTCGGTCCAGATGCGTTTGTCGTATCGCTCCTCGTGGTTTTCGCTGAAAAAGTAAAACTCTTTCGTATTCTTCGCCGAGATGGTTTTCTGAAGCGTTCCGTTCAGATGGTGCCAGTAGGCAAACGGAATCACGTACCGCATTTCCTGGTCGAATTCGCCCTGATAATCGGTTATTTTATATCTGCTTTTTACGACGTAATCCTGGAGCAGATACCGGACCTGATAGAGTTTACAGTAGTAGTTGTCCCGGATAAAATACCGCAGATCGTTCCGGATTCTCGGATATTTGATCAGCGCGACCAGGTAGAGGCTTTTTAAGATCAGTCGTTCCATCGATCAGACCGCTTTTCTGAATTCCCGAATTTCACTGACCGACAGCTTGAACAGCAGCGTCAGCACGACATAGACCATGCCGCCCAGCCCGATCTCCACGATGGTATGCGTCACCCCCTCGAACCCGATGAGCGACTTGTAGGTCGCCACCACTCCGATCATCAGCAGGCAGAAAATCACCGGCTTCATGACGTTGGCGAAAAACTCCCGGAGGAATTTCCCGATGAGCGAGTTGACGATGAAAAAGTTGAGAACCGTGTTGATGACGGTGGCCGTCAGGAAGGCCATGGCGATGCCGGTCAGCCCCCAGTTTTTGGCGAAGACGTACAGCAGCGGCACCTTGATGACCAGCGTCACGAGGTTCAGATAGAACAGCAGGTTCGGTTTACCTTTCGAGAAGGCCAGCGTGAACAGCGGGTGGCTCAGGCAGGTGAAAAAGCTGACGAAAACGAAAATCCGGATCAGGTCGATGGTGGTTTCCCAGCCGGGGCCGTAGAACAGCGGCACGATGCTGTCGGCGGTGATGTACAGCCCGGCCAGCAGCGGCAGGTTGATGTAACTGATCAGGTCCAGAATCTGGATGTAGGACTTCTTCAGTTCTTCCTCGTTCTCCTTCATTTTAGCCAGCATCGGGTAGGCCACCTGAAGCACGATCGGGTTCAGCCGCTGGATCGGGAAAACCGCCAGCTGCGACGCCAGCGTATAATACCCCAGCAGCTTGACGCCCAGCGTCCCTCCGACCACCACATTGTCGGAGTTGGCCTGAATGAAGCCGATCAGCCCATCGCCGACGTTGTACATCCCGAAACGCAGGTGTTCCTTAATAATTTTCAGGTCGAAGTGCAGCACCGGCCGGAACAGGCCGTAGCCCGAAACGATCAGCAGAATCGTCTTGACGACCTGCATCGCCAGCTGCCCGTACATCAGCGACAGCTCCTCGAAGCCCTGGTAGGCCAGAAAAATAGCCACGCTCGTGCTGACGAAGGTGCCGATGATGTCGATCACCGCGACGGCCTTGAACCGCAGTTCTTTCTGAAGCAGGAAGGAATAGATCTGGCCGAAATAGACGATCAGGAAATACAGCGACGACAGTTTGACGACGCTGTCGAGCCGGGGTTCGCGGTAAAACGCAATGATCAGGGGCGCACTGAAGTACACGACCACCGAGATGATCGCACCCAGCGACAGGTTCAGCAGATAGAGCGTCGAAAGCACCTTTCGGTCACTCTCCTGCTTGTAAATGATCGAGTTCGAAAAACCGAGGTTCCCGAAAATGTTGAAAAACGCAATGATCAGGGTGCTGACGCTGACCACCCCGAAAGCCGCCGGCTCCAGCAGCCGGGCCAGAATCGCGACCTGGAGAAACTGAAAGACCGTAGAGATGACCGTGGCAATGGTGATCCACTTCCCGCCGTTGATGGCTTTCTGCTTATTGCTCATGCGCCCTGGGTACTGTAATTGGTAGAGTGATGCGATCGGGTGGTCTGTTTATTTCCGGAATCAGGCATTGGTCGGAACCGGGTTTTTCGATTCGGTAAGGCGCTCCGGCTTCACCGGGCCGTCCTTCACCTCCTTCAGCGTCGGGGCCTGGATGTAGTCGCTCTCCACCCGGTTCAGCACCGTCAGCAGCGGATGGCCGGATACCTTCAGGTACATCGACAGCAGCTGCTTCTCGGTCCGTTTCCAGCTCCCCCGGGCGTTCAGCACCAGCAGGCCGACCGACGTCCGGCCCAGCAGCGGCACCGGAATCGGGCTGCTGACGAAGGGCGGCAGTTCCAGAAATATCTTGTCGTAGCCGGCATTCTTCACCGTAATATCCTCATCGCTCAGGTCTTCCACCGCCGTCAGGTTCATGAAATCGGGCCGGATGGGATAGGGCAGATAGGTCACCCCGTACTGTTCGACGGCCTGGGTGTTTTCCTTCAGGCTGGGGTAGTAATAGGCAATCTTCTGGCCGGATTCGGCATAGACCCGGGCCAGGCTGCTCGCCACCCAGCTCTTGCCGTCCTGGGCGTGCATACTGAAGAGCGTGATGACCGGCGGGTGCGTTTTCTGGGCGCTCTGGGCCATTTCGATGTTGATGGCGCTACAGAGCTGTTCGAACATCGTCATGGCCGCGCGGCTTTCGCGGGAGTTGAGCGAGACTTTTTTGACGACCGGGAAGACGGCGGTCACCGGCCGGCCGGTTTTCGATTCGGCCAGGTCGGGCGTGCTGAGCCGCTGATCCGTCACGAATCGCAGGGCCGTCAGAAACAGGGCCAGGAACAACCCGACCCCCACCCCCGCTCCCACGAACAGCCAGCGTTTGGAAGCCGTCGGCACGTAGGGAAAGTTCGGCGCGTCGAGCACCGAAACCGAACCGTCGATCTGGATGTCCTGACGCTGGGTGTTGGCCTGATCAAGCCGGTCGATCACATCCAGATATTCTTTTTCGGCTACGCTCAGGTCGCGTTTGAGCTGGCTCAGCTGCGGTCCCAGGGGGCTGAAGGCGGCCGCTTCCTTATCGAAATCGGCCAGGCGTTTCCGGTAGATGTCCAGCCGGGCCGCCGACTCCTCGAAGGCCAGGACTTTGCCGAGCCATTCGTTGATCAGCGTCCCCTGCGGAACGTTGTCGGCCGAGTTGTCGGCGGCAAAATAGTTGCGGGCGATGACTTTCAATTCTTCCGAAAGCTGGAAGATTTTAGCCTGCAGGCGGTTCAGAACGGCCGTCGGCTGGTTGTTGGCCCGGGCGTTGACCAGCTGGCTCTCCACCTCGGTGATCTCGGCCTGCTTGTCGGTCAGTTCGGTGTTGATTTTCAGCAGGCCGCTGCGCTTGCCCATCCGGTTGTTGAGGGCTTCCATGGCGGCCTTTGCGGCCCGGTTGCGCATCAGTTCCTGCTGGTATTCGCTGAGCAGGGCTTCTTTGGTAAGCGCCATATTCTTCGACTCCTCGTCAAAGTTCAGCACCTTATGCCGGACGTTGAAGGCCTGCAGCCGGGCCTCGGCCGCATCGAGGTTCTGCTTGGCTTTCCGCACCTTATCTTCGTAATAGTTCACCACCGGGTTCGACTCCTTCTTCTTGATGGAGGTATACCGGTCGTTCAGCGATTCGATGACCAGATCGAGCGTTTGTTTGGCCACCGCCGGATCGTCGGCTTCGTATTCCAGGTCGAGCATGTCGCTGAAGCTCCGGCGCGACGACTTGAGTTTTTTCCGGATCACCTCGACCGAATAATACGTGGGCGAGTTGAACAGCAGGGATTTGACCGGATTGTCGGTCTCGGCCTTCAGCAGGCTGTCGAGCATCAGGTCCGTAAAGGCCGGGTTGCCGGGCCGGACGAGTGATTTTCTCAGACCGGCCGGAATGAACAGCTGAAGTTTCTGAAAACCGGCGGCCGACAGCACGCGGTTATCCGGTTTCTGAAGCTGCAGGTGGGCGGCCAGCAGTTTTTTACCGGTTTCGGCCAGCGTCTCCTTGGAGTTGAGGGTCGTAATGATATTGTCGAATGCATTGCTGACGGCCGTGTAATCGACCCGAAAACCGGCGGTGGCCGAGTTCAGGGAGTAGCCGGAACCCAGGCCGGTATAGAGGGTAGCCTCCGACTTATAGGTCCGGGTTTCGTTCCGGGTCAGGTAGAAGATCGTGCCTGCCGTCAGGGCCGGAAACAGGATAAACCAGAGGGCGTGTTTCTTTAGGAGAGTTATAAACGTCTGAAGTGTCATACGGTCGGCTTATTTACGTTTCAGTTGCTGGATGGGCACCCCCACGACGGCTTCCAGATTGTATAGATTTTTCAGAAATTCCCCTTTTGCCTGCTCGGCCGTCGATTTGGTCTGGGCATAGCGGTTCATATTGTAGGCATGAGCCTCGGGCGTTACCTTTCCCTTCTGGATTTCCACTTCGGCGATCCGGAAGGCGGCCAGGGAAGCCTGTTCGTCTTCCAGCCGCACGTGGAGCACGCGCTGGGCGGTCAGCAGGTCCTGATACAGCCCGATGAGTTCCCGTTTGAGTTGCAGTTCGAAGGCTTCCCGGCGGTAAAGGGCGGCCTGCTGGTTGGCCCGGGCCAGCCGGATCTGCTGCGGCCGCCCGAAGATGTCGTGCAGGCTGATCGACAGCTGGACTCCGGTGCGGTAACCGTTCGAAATCTGCCCCAGAACGTCTCCGCTGCCCGCGCCGGTGGAAATGATGGCCTGGTTACCGGTCGAATAATTGACGAAAGCCACCCCGTTCTGCAGCACCTGCATCCTGGACAGCTTGTAGGAAGCGTTATAGCCCACGGTCATTTCCTTTTCGAACTTGACCTGGGGCGAATTTTTGACGGCCAGCTGATACAATTCCTCGAAAGGCAGCAGCTGGACGGAGATGTCTCTGTTGAAATCGAAATAAACCGAGTCCGATACCGCCAATCCCTGCACCACCGGCGCCGGTTGGGCCGGTCCGTTGCCCTGGGCGAAGCTTTGTCGGACAAGTGTAATAAAAAGAAAAAACAGAGCGAGTCGGCTCAGCGTGGTATAGGTTTTCATAGTGGTTCCCATCGGTACGGGGCAAAGAGGCTGATCTCGCCGATACCGGTGCAATTATTGTTCCATTCAGGCCGGCCCGTCCCATTTAAATGAACTTTAACTGGTTTATTAAAAAGGGATTAAACCGGCTTTTCCGGTCAAAGCGCGTTTATTTCGATCCGGAGGTTTTATGAACCAGTGCGTTCCGGTGCGGCTCCGGTTCGGGCGGCCCGGCCGACCAGGCGGCCGGTATCCGGCGGAGAACGGCTTCGAACTCTTCGGCCCGTTTTGCCCAGGTGTTCCCCTGGGCCATCTCCACCCGTTTCCGGATACGGAAAGGCGTATTGTCGGACAGTCCCCGGCGCAGCGCCTGGGCAAATTCTTCCGGCGTTCCGGCCAGTTCGATCACCCCGTTGAAATCGTCGAGGATCGAGAAGGGCGTCGACACCACCGGCAGCCCGGCCGCCAGATACTCGTTGATCTTCAGCGGATAGATCGTATAGGTGTGTTCGTTGCAGGCAAACGGAATCATGGCCGCCGACAGCTTTGCCAGCAGCGGAGGCAGGTCCGCCGGCTGGTGGGGCGGGATAAACTCCACATTCGGGTATTTCGACAGGGCGGCCAGCCGCGGCTCCTTCACCTCCCCGATGAAGCGGAACGTGACGTCCGGCATCGTGCGGGCGCAATATTCGACCAGATCGACGTTGACCCGGTTATCGGCCGTTCCGAGGTAACCCACCACGGGCGTCGTGGGCGGATTCTCCCGGGCCAGCTTCCGGGCGGTATGGAACAGGTCGAAATTCGCCCCGTTCTTGACGCAGAAGGCGTTCGGCTGCAATACCGACTTGGCCTGCCGAAGCGTTTCGGAAGTCGTCACGACGGCGTGGACCCGCCGGAGATACTCCTGCTCGTAGCGGTGTCCGTGGCGGCTCATCCAGTTGCCGGCGGTGGTGATTTCGTCGAAACAGTAATAAATCGTCGCGCACTCGTTCAGCTGCCCCAGCATCGGCACCCCCCAGACCGGGTTGAAGGCGTTGATTACCAGCGGCCGCTTCATGTCCAGCTTTTTCATGACCCGGCGCAGCCCCTTCACCAGCCGTCCGACGTTCCAGTGGATCAGCCGGTCGTGCGCTTCCTGGTCCATCCAGTTGATGGGCAGCATCAGGGGCGGCACCCACACCCAGGCTTCTCCGCCGTTGTCGAAGGTCCGCTTCGTCAGCGGGTCTTTCAGCCGGACCAGCTCGCGCACCGGCGCCGGCTGGCGTCCGCGCAGGCCGTTGACGAAGTCCTTGACGGTATACTGGTAATCCACATAAATCATGCGGTGCCGGACCGATAACTCGGTGGTCAGCTGCACGATGGCTTTCTGGAAGTCTCCCTGCCAGGGCGTCTGACTGATGCAGATAATACTGTCGAATTTTTCCATAAGGGCGGTCGGCTATGCGGTGACGGGCTCCCGGCCGGCAGCGTCCGGACGGCAATCCCAGCGGTAACAGGTCGTAAAAAGGATCGAAGCGATGTAGATGAGGCTGCTGGTCGGAAACTGCCCCAGAACGGGGTTGGAGTAGCCCATGACGGCAATCCCGAAGAACTCGGCCAGAAAAGCGAACATGATCTTGACCAGCCAGGGGTCTTTCAGCCGCAGGACGTGGTAGGCGCCCACCCCGATGAAAGCCGCCAGCATACAGAGGTAGAGCGTCAGTCCCACCCGGCCGGTTTCCATCCAGAGTTCGACGTACCAGCTGTCCGGGGCGATCTGGGCGGCCCAGTGCCAGGGCGAAAACCGCGCACCTCCGTCGGCCGAGGTGCCGATGCCCGCTCCGAACGGCAGGCGCTCCAGGTGGGCGGCAATCTTGCGCTGGTTCTCCAGCCGCAGCAGGAACGAGGGATCGTTCATCGGCGTTACGGCCGAACGCATCCGCTGCACCTGGTAGTTGGAACTGCCCACGCTGGTATACATCAGCAGGAACAGCAGCGGCAGGGCGGCACAGACGCCGATCAGCAGCTTGACGAAATCCCGCTTCAGCAGCAGATAGAACGGAAAACCGGCCAGCAGCACGAACAGCGCACTGCGCGTCCCCGAAACCGCATACCCCCAGAAAAATACCAGGGCCAGGACGAAGAACAGGGCTTTGGAAAGCCAGTTCTTTTCTTCAAAGATGCGGATGATGCTCACCAGCGTCACCCCGGCCATCTCGGCCCCGAACTGCGCGGCATCCGAATAAAACGAGAAGCTCCGCAGCTGTCCGAAAAGCACGTGGGTTTTGGCGTTGCCGTTGTCGAGCCAGGCCTGCTCGCCGGCCGTCAGACCGACATACTGCTGCTTGAAGGCCCAGAAAGCCGCCAGCACCGACCAGAACAGCCACGAATTCACCAGAATTTTGATATCCTTCCGCTGAATCGGGTTGACCAGCACGATGATCGCGACCAGCAGCCAGTTCCAGGAAAAAGACCGGATGTGCAGGAACCAGGCCGGCCGGTAGGGCGCTTCCGGGTTGAACAGCTCCAGGACATTATAAATAAACCAGATCAGAATCAGGAAGAAAGCCGGCTTTTTCAGCCGTTCCCACTGCATCCGCTTCCCGTTCAGGAAGGTACTCATCAGGGTCAGACCCACGATGGCATCGATGGCGATCCCGACCGGCGCATCCACCGGCAGCAGCCGCGTAAAGCCGATCAGAAAGCTAAGCTGGACATAAATCAGCAGGCCAAGCCGGGGTTCGATCAGCACGCCCAGCACCAGTGCCAGCGCCACCGGCAGCACCACCACCGCTACCGAAGCCACCAGCCCGAATTTCCCGATCAGGAAACCGGAGCCCAGCGCGGCCAGCACGCCCAGGAGGCTGTAGAACCAGCGCCGGTTCGAAAGGTGGTTCGAGAGTGCGTTCATGAATGTGCCTTAAGTTCCACCTCCCCGGCCCGGCGGACTTTCTCCCAGGTGCCGGACTGATTGCCCCGCAGGTACCGGACCAGACCGGCCAGCGCGCAGACGTTCATGAAGGTGAAATAGAATGGAACAAACAGGAGCTTCCAGCGCAATTGCTTCTTTTCCAACCCGTACCCCACCCAGGCGGCTCCGTAAAAAAGACATTGCAGGGCCAGCAGCACCGTCCAGCCCAAACCGGAGGAGTCGGCGGAAGTCAATGCCCCGGCCGCCAGCCAGACATTGGCCAGAAAAATCAGGGGCAGACACAGGGGCGCCACCGCCCACCGCATAACCCGGTGGGAAACGTATTCGAACGTCAGCACCCCGTAGCGGAACGGGTTCAGAAGGTGTCTGAGCCGCACGATCGACTGAAAGCCGCCGGCCGCAATCCGGATTTTGCGCTTCTGTTCGTCCAGAATCGAGAACGACGGCCGCTCCATGGCATAGGCGTCGGGCGCGTAGGCGACACGGTAACCACGCCCGGCAATCCGGAGCGAAATGATGAAATCGTCGAGGATGGTATCCGTCTCGACCGGCTCGTACAGTTCGGTCCGGACGGCGAAAAGCTCTCCGGCGGCCCCCACGATGGTTTGCAGTTCGGCATCCCAGCGTTTGAGCTGCGACTCGTATTTCCAGTAAAGCCCTTCTCCCGACCCGGCTGCCGATTCGCTGTCTTCGGTCATGATCCGCTTTTCGCCGGCCACGGCCCCGACCTGCGGATCGCGGAAGTGTTCGACGAGGTTGCGGACGGCCTGCGGGTTCAGGTGCGTATTGGCATCGGTAAAAATGGCGATCGGCGTTTTGACGCGCAGCATGGCCTTGTTCATGGCGGCAACCTTGCCCAGCCGGTCCGGCCCGCCCAGCACCCCGACGCGGTCGCCGAATTCGGCGCGCAGATACTCGTCGGAGCCGTCGTTGGAGCCTTCCGTTACGAACAGAAAATGGATGTGTTCGGCCGGATAGTCCTGCGCCAGGGAGTTGGCGACCTTGGCCGGCAGGAACGCGCGTTCGTTGTAGGCCGGAACGATCAGCGTCACGTCGGGTGTAAAAGCGGTCTGGGGGGCGCTTTCCTTCCGGCGGCCCCGCAGTTTGAGTAGGATCCAGACCAGCAGCCCGTATCCGAGGTAGGTATACAGCACCAGAGCTACGCCAATCGCCAGAATAATTTCCATACCGAATTGAAGTTCCGTTGAATCAGTGAATATCGGCCACCACCGCCGGGCCGGCTTTGGCCGGTCGGCGCACCTTGTGGGTGAGGTTCCAGACGACGGCCCGGCGAAGCGCCTTCAGGTAGTCGTTCTGCCGGCGCAGGGCATAGACAAGGGCGGCCTTGGGAAGGGCCACCGTAAAGTAAAAGAGGTAAAAAACCAGCAGCGGAAAGCCCGAGACGTTCCGGCGCATGAACAGCAGCCGGTTGCGGGTGTTGTAATACACCTTCATCGGGTTGGTCTTGCCCACGCTGATCGACTCTTTATGGTAGATTAGCGCCGACGCCTGGTAATAGATTCTGAATCCGGCCCGCCGGATCTGCATCGACCAGTCGAGTTCTTCATAATAAAGGAAAAACGACTCGTCCATCGCGCCGGCCACCTCGATGGCCCGGCGGCTGACCATCATGGCCGCGCCGTGGGCAAAGGCCGTCGGCCCCGACGTATCGTGCTGGCCCTGATCGGTTTCGTGCAGGCCGATGGCCCAGGTCCGGCCCGTATACGGGTTCAGCGGGTAATAGCCGGCGTATTGAATCACCGTCGGATGGTCGAAATACCGGATCTTGGGGCAGACCAGGCCCACCTGCGGATCGGCCGCAAAGGGAGCGAGCAGCTGCTCGATCAGGTCGGGCGTCACGACGGTGTCGTTGTTGAGCATGAAAAAATACGCGCCGGAGGCATGCCGGAGACCCAGGTTGTTGCCGCCCGAAAATCCGAGATTCTCCCGGCTGACGACCACCTTCACGTTGGGGTAATGGCCCCGTTCGATGAGGTCGGTGGGGTCTTCGGCCGAGCCGTTATCGACCACGATCGTCTCGAACCGGGGGTACGTCAGGTTCCGGGTCGATTCGAGCAGATCGCAGGTCACCTTCGCCTGGTTGTAGTTGATGGTGATCAGCGATACCAGCGGTACGGTGCTTACACGTTCTCCTTCTGCCATAGCGCTTTCACCGTTCGGATGAGAATCAGAAGGTCGGTTTTGAACGAATACGTCTTGGCGTAGAGCACGTCGAGCTGGATGCGCTCCTCGTCCGACACGGCGGCCTTGCCCCGCTTGGTCACCTGCCAGAGCCCGGTCAGGCCGGCCGGAGCCGCAAACCGGCGGGCGTAGCCCGTAGCGGTCAGTTTTTCGGCCTCATACAGCGGCAGGGG
This sequence comes from Larkinella soli, assembly GCF_003703975.1. Taxonomy (GTDB): domain Bacteria; phylum Bacteroidota; class Bacteroidia; order Cytophagales; family Spirosomataceae; genus Larkinella; species Larkinella soli. The sequence continues at coordinate 240,427 of NZ_QTJY01000012.1, forward strand.
CCGGTTGCCGACAAACGACATATCGCCTTTCAGGATGTTGAAAAACTGCGGCAGTTCGTCGATGCTGGTATTCCGCAGAAACTTACCCAGACGCGTCACGCGCGGATCCTCCTTGAATTTCGAGAACATGGCTTTCGCCTTCTGGCTCCGGAAATAGGCCTCTTCGCAGATCTGGCGGTTGTCCAGGAACAGCGGCCGCTGGCATTCCGTGCCGTTGCTTCGGCAGGCATCGCACAGCTGTTCGAGGGGCTGCTCGGCGCCTTTCTTGCTGTACATGTTCAGCGACGCCATGCCGGCCAGCATCTTGTCGGCGTCGGTCCGCATGGTCCGGAACTTGTACATATCGAAAATCTTGTATCCCGTTCCGACCCGTTTCGACCGGTAGAAGACCGGCCCTTTCGAGTCGAGTTTGATCAGGATCGCCACGACGATCAGCAGCGGGGAAATCATCAGCAGCAGCATCGACGACAGCGCGATGTCGAAAAGCCGCTTCCCGACCGGGATCCGGATCGAAACCGTCTTCTGGCGCTCATGCGGAGAATTTTTATACGCTTTCTTCTGAACCAGGTAGTTCAGTCGGGTCCGGAAAGCCTGCACCGGGATACTTTCGGGGAATACGTCGATCACGTGGCCTTTGAAGGGTTCCTCGGCCAGCCGGACCGCCGACCGGTCTCCGAGCAGGATGACGGGCAGTTCCCTGAAACGGCCGTCTTTCTGGAGCGGTTTCAGAAATTCCCCGCTGCCCAGCCGGGTGTTGAACACGACCAGGTCGATGGTGGCGTCCGCCTTCAGACGGGTAAGGGCTTTCGCCCGGTCGGCGTCGGTCAGCACGGTCACCGGTCCGCCGAAGGTTTCGGTGAACGAGGCAACCCGTTTCGGATCGTCCTCGACGAGAAGGACCCGAAATGTCGTCCGTCCATCCGAAGCCGGTTGTCCGGACGAGGTTTTTGCGGAAGTTTCCACTGCTTTTGAACGGCTCATGGCGGTGGCTTAGCGATTCATTGAATTTCCCGTCCGGTGTTCGGCCCGACGTAACACCGCCATGATTTTGGCTTTGACTTCCAGCGGGTTGAACGGCTTGATCATGTAGTCGTCGGCCCCCAGTTCCAGGCAGGTGATCCGGGTGTTGCTGTCGTCGTACGTCGACAGAATGATTACGGGGAGGTGCTGAAAGAGGGCGCTGGCCCGAATGGTCCGGATCAGATCCTGACCGCTGAAGTGCGGCATCTGAAGGTCGGTAAGGATGATATCGACGGGGTTTCCCTCCTCCAGATACGTCATCGCTTCCATCCCGTTGGTCTGGGTGATCACCTCGAAGTCGGCTTTCAGGGTATGACGCAATACTTTCCGGATGAATGTGTCGTCTTCCACCACAAGGACACGATACTGGCTTTCCATAAATGTTTTATCAAATTGTCAAAAGGTTCAAATCCTCTCAGCCCCCCGGTCGCCCCGGTTGTAACCAGCTAAAACTGTACCGTAAATTGCATTTTGGTTTACCGGCCGGGTTAATTTGTGCTTAAATTTTCCTTTGATTCCGGCTGACAAATCCGGCACTTTAATGGAATTATAATCTGGTTTCGCTTCGGCCCGTCCGGGCAAAAGACCTCCTCTGCGCCCCGGACCCTTGCAGGAAGAGATGCTTTGTTGGGAAAAAACCCGCCTTTATGGGTATTTCCCCGATGTTCGTAAAAACTGTTACGTAATCAGCCTACCGATAAAAGAGTAGCAAAGACCGTGCTAACCGATAACTTTCGTGGTTGCTTATTCGGATTTTGAATGTCTGATTATTGGCATTTGCGCACGGGTCCGGACAGCAGGAGACATCCTTTTGCCGAAGCCGGATCGGAGGGTAGGTGCGGAGGTTCAGCCCAGGCGCTGTAATTCTTCTTCAAGGACAGGAGTCATCCGGGAAAGGCCGGCCCGGAACTGCGACCAGTGCGTCTGCAGAGCCTGAGGGTCGGGGCCGGTTTTAATCTGACTTTCAAGGTCTTTCAATGAGGATTCGAGGCTCGTCAGCCCGACGAGGCCCAGCCAGGGCCGAAGCTGATGCGATAGGCCGGCCAGTTCCTCCCAGTCCTGGCGGCAGACGAGGTTGTCCATCTCCAGAAAATTGGACAAAACGTCGGAAAGGAACATCTCGATGGCCGACGCGATCATGCCGTCGTCGTCGGCGTGGAGCTGTCGAAGTCGTTCATGATCCAGGCGGTGTCCATGGACTTCATTCGGATGGGTTTCCATAAATTACTCCTTTAATTCAGCCGGTTGCAGTATCTGGCGATTTTCTGAAACAGGTCGTTGGGATTGAAAGGTTTTGTTACATAATCGTTGATGCCCGCGCTGATCGCCCGGTCCTTGTTGCTGTAGGTGGCCGAGGCCGTCAGCGCGATGACCGGAATGTGGGAATTCGTCGAGCGGATCTTTTCGGTCGAGGTATAGCCGTCCATCACCGGCATCTGGAGGTCCATCAGGATCAGGTCGTAATTGCCCTTCTGGAACTTCTCGAACCCGATCAGCCCGTTTTCGGCCACATCGACCACGACTCCCCAGCGGCTGAGAAATTTCAGGGCTACGTTCACATTGACCGGATAATCCTCGACCAGCAGAATCCGGAGCCCTTTCAGGGTCTGGTCGTTGATCGAATCGACGGAATTGAAGGTCTGTGACGGCTTGGCCGCCTTCCCGATCCGGAGGTCGAGCGTAAAAAAGAACCGGGCGCCTTTGCCCTCTTCGCTTTCCAGCTGAATCGTGCTGCCATAGAGTTCGAGCAGTTTGCGGGTAATGACCAGTCCCAGCCCGGTTCCGCCGTACTGGCGGGTGGTGGCCGAATTGGCCTGGGTGAACATATCGAAAATCGCTTTCTGCTTCTCCGGGGGAATACCGATACCGGTATCCTCGACCGAAAGGTACAGCGTGGCCCGGTCCTGGGTTTTGTGCTGGAGCGACAGCTCGATCGTGACGGTTCCTTTCCTGGTGAACTTGATGGCGTTGGAAACCAGGTTGGAAAGCACCTGCCCGATACGGAGCGAGTCGCCCAGAAGCGAATCGGGCACATCGTCGTCGACCATGAGCCGGATGCGGGTCCCGTTTTCCTCGGCCCGCAGCTGGTGGGCGCGTTTGATGTTCGAAACGAGGTGTTTCAGGTCGAAGGCCATTTCCTCCAGTTCGACTTTTCCCGCTTCGATCTTACTGAAATCCAGAATATCGTTGATCAGGGCGTGCAGGTGCTCGATGGAGAACTGAAGCGTCTTCAGGTTTTCGGCAATCGCAGGCGGCACGTCTTCCTGAAGCATCAGATAGGTCATCCCGACGATCCCGTTGAGGGGCGTCCGGATTTCGTGGCTCATCATGGACAGAAACTCGGATTTGGCCTGGGTGGCACTCTCGGCCACCTCCTTTGCCGTCCGGAGTTCCTGTTCGATCTTCTTCCGGCGGTCGATCTGTCTCTGAAGAAAATCGACCAGGGAAACCAGATTCTCAGGGTCCAGGTCCGGCAGATTATCGTCGTCCGGCATCTCCATGGACTGGATGGCCTCGATCAGTTTTTCTTCCGACTGCTGGCGCTGCCTGATTTCTTCCTTTAACTTCTGATTGATGGTTGCGTATTCGCGTTCGTTCAAAAAATAAGAGTGTTCGAACAGCTCCTTATCGCGGTCAAAACTCATATACGAATCGTTGACGGCCTTGACAAAAGCCTGAAACCGCTCGTGCTGCAGACATTCCGGCGTAAGGTGTTTATTGATTTGCCGGGCCAGCAGCTTATGCAGATCGTTAGTTTCCATGGATCAGTTCTCCGAGAAGGCGGTTACGGTCATCGTTTGATTATGCAGTTCACAACGCGCGCTGGGCTGGAGCGGGGAAATCTCCCCGTAGGAGTAAAAGCCGGTAATGACCGGGCCGGGGCCGAACATTTCCCGGGCGGCTTCAATTTCTTCGTCCGTACGCTGGCCCAGAACAAGTTTGCGGCCCACGCAGCTGATCAGGATGGCCAGTTCGGGTTCAAAATCCGCCCGGCCCAGCGAGGTATGGGCGGCCGTCGCGGAGGCATCGATCAGGCGGTCGAAGTTGGCGGTCATGAACCGCACCAGCGCCTTCTCCGGCATCTCTCCGGCAAACGTCATACTTTTGGTTTCCTCATCGATCGTCAGGATCGTGCGCACCAGGGGCTGCGAGTCCTGCGTGGCCCGCATCGACAGCGGGAAGAGCAGGGCGGCCCCCGGCAGATCGTCGGCGTACTTGCCCAGGTATTCCTTGTAAAGGTCCAGAGCGGCCTTATCGTCGATCTGATACAACACGTTGTAGGCCGAACGGGTCACTTCGCGCTCGGGCCCGAACACATCCCACCCGCCCATCGAGCCGTGGCCGACCCGGAGGCTGTCGCCGTAAAAGCCTACGCCCACCACCTTCCCGACCTCCGGGTGCTGGTTGAGGCCCACCAGCGTTTTTTCAAACCGGGCCGCATCGCCCGCCAGACCGCCGGAAATGGGAATCGGCCGCTGTAAACGATCGTTCAGGGCGGCCGTCAGGTCGCTGCCGTTCACCCGCCCGCCGTCCGAAATGATGAACACGGCCGCCAGATCGGGTTCGTCCAGCGCTTCGGCCATCCGCTCACCGGCCCGGAAGCTCTCGGTATGATCGGCAATGTCGATCTGCACCGCCCGAACCGCCGTTTTCTCGAACTCGACGGCCGTAATGACCACCGAATCGTCGTGGACCTTGTCGAGGTAGATTTCACCGGAGGTGGAATTGATGATCACGTCGGCGGCCGGAAACATTCGGCGGAGGTCGTCGTATAAGCCGGGCGTTTCCAGCAGCTTTCGCTCGCCGAACGCCAGCACCAGTTGCGCCTTTTCAGCCTGAAATCCCGGAGTTTCACTGAGCCGGTTCCATTCCTGGTTGATAAAGACGGATTGATTGAGTCGCATAAAGGCCTTAGTTGTGTAAATCGGTTAGAACAGGAAAAGTATGAGTTAGCAGTCAGCAAAAACCAGGCCTGCACGGCCATCGGGCATCGATAAGTATTTTTACCCGAAGTCCGACTCTTGTAACCACCTTCCTTCTTCCTCTTTCTACCTCCGCTACTCCTGCTCCGACGCCGTGAAGACGCGAATGAAAAAGAAAGATCGGCACCCTATTACCAGACACGCATATAGGGCAATAATCATGCTAATGTAACCGGGCGGTGGCAAATTGTTTGGTAAATATTCCCGAACCGGCCGGGCGGGCCGCTGAAACCGGAATCGCATCCTGCGGATTTCCCGGGTTCCCGGAAGGGGCCGGCAGGCCGGCGGAAAATCCCGACCAGGCACGACCGCGGAAAAAAGACGGCCGATGTTCCGACAAATACCTGGCCCGCGGAGTTGCGCGCATACGGTAATTGTACTTAATTTGGTTTTTTTGACTCCTGTTGTGCACCTTAACGTTTTACCAGCAATGGCCCCCTGCCGCATTTTCATTGTCGAAGATGATCCCTGGTATGGAGAAATTCTCAAGTACCATCTCTCTCCGGATTCCGAGTATGAAGTTCATCTGTTTACCAGTGGTCTTGCCTGTCTGAAAAACCTCGGCAGACAGCCTGATCTGCTGATCGTCGGCTTTTCCTTTTCCGACATGAACGGGACGGAGCTGTACCAGAAAATCCGGAAAACGCTTCCCACGGTCCCGGTCATCGTCATCGGCCGGCCGGCCGAGGTTCGGAGCGGACTCCACTTACTGAAGCAGGGCGTATATGACCTTTTCGTCAAGGACGAAAACACGAAGGAGCTTCTCTGGAATGCCGTGCAGAGGATCCGGGAGAAACACCATCTGCTGCAGCAGATCGCGGACCTGCGGGAGGAACTGGGAAGGAGCTATGCCTTCGGCCACCGGCTTCAGGCCGAAAGCGAGGCCATGCGGCACCTCTTTTCACAAATGGAAGCCCTGCTTCCGTTCGACCATCCGGTGCTGATCACGGGGGAAGCCGGAACAGGAAAAACACTGATCGCCAGAGCCATTCACAGCCGGTCCGCCCGCCGGCAGAAACCGCTGGTGACCGTCGACCTGGGCTCTCTTCCGGCCGAACAGACGGAAATCGAATTGTTCGGCCAGGGAAAAGGACCGTTTGCGGACGCTCCGGGTCAGAAGAAAGGTAAAATCGAAGAAGCCGCGCAGGGCACTCTGCTGCTGGAAGAAATCGCCGAGCTGAACCCGGCCCTTCAGGGCCGACTGCTTCGGCTCCTCCAGGAAGGAGAAATGGTTCGGGTCGGCGGAAACGAACGTATCCGCCCGGAAGTCCGTATCATCGCCACCACCGGACGGAATCTGGGCGAGGCCGTGCGGAAGGGCATGTTCCGCGAAGACCTCTACACCCGCCTTTCAGGATTGTCGATCCTTGTACCGCCCCTGCGCGAACGGGCCGACGACCTCCTGCCCCTGGCCCGGTATTTCCTCGACGAATTCTGCCGCCGGAACCACCGGCCGCCCATCGCCATGGCAGGCGGGGTAAAGGACCGGCTGCTGGGCCATTCGTATCCGGGCAACGTGCGCGAACTGAAAACGACGATGGAAACGGCCGCCGTTCTGTCCGCCGGCCCGGCAATCCGGCCGGAGGATATCGTGTTCGACACCAGAAAAGCCGGTCCGCTGCTGATGACGGAGGAAAAGACCCTGCGCGAACACATGGCCCAGATCATCCATCTGTACCTGAAAAAGTACAACTACAACGTGCTGGAGGTGGCCGCCCGGCTGGGCGTCGGAAAATCGACCATCTACAAGATGATCCAGGACAATGAACTCTCCCCCTTCATCGAACGGCCTCTGACCGGCCCTGCGGCTCTGCCCGGTGCAGCCCATAATCGAAACCGGATGTCGGGGCCGGTCAGCTGAACCGCCCCGGATCGAACGGGCCGACGTCCATCGAAGGCGGCCGTTCGTCGATCAGGTCCGTGACCAGCCGGCCGGTCGCAGGCCCGAGGCTCACGCCCATCATGCCGTGCCCCGTCGCCAGAACCAGATTTTCGTAGCGGCCAGACGTTCCGATATACGGAAGACCATCGGGCGAACACGGACGCAGGCCGCTCCAGACCTGCTTTACGTCCGGCAGCGAAACCGTCATATCCGGATAATAATTCCGGATGGAATTGACGATGCCGCGCACCCGGTTCAGGTTGACCGTCAGGTCCGTACCGGCCACTTCAAGCGTTCCGGCAAACCGGAGGTCCGGCCCCATGGGCGTGGCCGTGGCCCGGGCTTCCAGCAAAATCGCCGGCACCCGGATCTGTGGTTTCGGCTCCCGGACCATAAAACTGTATCCCTTTCCGCCCTGCAGCGGCAGCGACGTCCCCAGGAGTCGCATCAGCAGCGGAGACCAGGCGCCCGCAGCCACCACCAGCGCATCGACCGGAAGGTCGTCGGCCCCGGCCCGGACGGAGGTGATTCGTCCGCCCTGCACCCCGAAGCCGGTCACTTCCCGGCCTTCCAGCAGGGTAACGCCCTGAGCCTTCAATACCGCCGTCAGCGACCGGATGAGTTGGTCCGGGATCAGGTGGGCATCGCCGGGATAGTAAACCGCCCCCCGCACCTCGACCCGGGCGTCCGGCTCCAGCGCCTGCACCTGTGGCCCCGACAGCACCCGCGCTTCGATGCCCGACCGGTTGGCGACTTCGGCCTCCCCGGCCATCTCGTGTTCGGCGGAAGCGGTTTTATACAGTATCAGCAGCCCGTCTTCCTTCCACCCGAAGGACAGCCCCCCGGTCTGAGCCAGTTCCTGATACAGCCGCCGGCTCAGCAGGCTGATGTCGCGCAGGGCCGGAATCGACCGCTCGACGTGTTCGGGCGTCGAATGCCGGTAAAAGAGCCAGCCCCAGCGCAGAAGGTCAGTACTCAGACGGGGTTTGATGTAAAACGGGCTGGTAGATTTCATCAGCATCCGCATGCCTTTGGCCACCATGCCCGGCTGAGCCAGCGGGATGATGTGACTCGGTACGATCATGCCGGCGTTGCCGAACGAGCAGCCGTCGGTGAGCGGGTTGCGGTCGAACACCGTCACCGCATACCCGGCCTGGCGGAGGTAGTAGGCCGAACATAGCCCGATGATGCCCCCGCCGATGATTCCGACCTGTTTCATAGCACCTGAAAGCCGTGGACGTACGGATCGTCTTCGTCCAGAATGAGGTGATTGTACCCGTGAATGACCGCCCAGCCTTCGATGCTCGGCACGATGGCGGGTTGGCCGGCCAGTTCGGTTTCCTGCTCGATGCGGCCGGTGAAGATCGACCCGATGATGCTCTCGTGCACGAAATCCTGCCCCGGTTTCAGGCGACCTTTGGCGTACCATTGCGCCAGCCGGGCCGAGGTTCCCGTGCCGCAGGGCGAGCGGTCGATGGCCTTGTCGCCGTAAAAAACCGCGTTGCGGGCGGTCGAGGTCGGAGCCAGCGGTTCGCCGGTCCAGAGGATGTGGCTCAGGCCGTGGATGGTCGGGTTTTCGGGGTGGACGAAGGTGTATTGCTCGTTCAGCCGCCCTCGCATCACCCGCGCCCAGGCGATGAGCTGCTCGGCCTTGAAATGCTGCAAACCGGGAAAATTCTCCTGCGGATCGACGATGGCGTAGAAGTTGCCGCCGTAAGCCACGTCCACGGTCAGCGTTCCCAGGTCCGGGCACTCGACGCTCAGGTTCTCGGCCGCCAGATACGACTTGATGTTGGTGATCTTCACCGACTTGACCTTCCGGCCTTCCTGCCGGAATTCGGCCCGCACCCGCCCGGCCGGCACCTCCAGATTCAGGACGCCGGGCGTTCGGGGCGTCACCAGCCCCTGCTCGATGGCGACCGTCACGGTGCCGATGGTGCCGTGGCCGCACATGGGCAGGCAGCCCGAGGTCTCGATGAACAGCACCCCCACGTCGTTCGCCGGATCGCTGGGCGGATACAAAATGCTGCCCGACATCATGTCGTGACCACGCGGCTCGAACATGAGGCTTTTGCGAATCCAGTCGTATTCCCGCAGGAAATGCTGGCGCTTTTCGCTCATGTCGGCCCCTTCCAGGTGGGGAATGCTGCCGCCGGTTACCACCCGGACGGGATTGCCGCAGGTATGGGCGTCGATACAGAAAAAATGGGATGGCATAGGTGACAGACTCGTTCAGTGGGATGATCCGGTCGAAAGCCGGCCGGCGGCCGTGGGTTTGGTTTTCCGGCGAATATAGTCGTCGATCAGCAGTTCGAGCGCCGGCATCGTCAGCGTTCCCTGCGACAACACCGTATCATGAAATTCGCGGATGTCGAAGGTGGTGCCGAGCGCCTTCTCGGCCTTAGCCCTCAACTCCCTGATCTTCAGTTCGCCGATCTTGTAGGAAAGGGCCTGTCCCGGCCAGGAAATGTAGCGGTCGGTTTCCGTGCGGCATTCCAGCAGGGAGAGGGCGGTATTTTCGGTCAGGTAATTCAGCGCCTGGTCGCGGGTCCAGCCGAAGGCGTGCAGGCCCGTATCGACCACCAGCCGGCAGGCCCGCCACATTTCGTAGGTCAGCCGCCCGAAGTCGGCGTATGGGTCCTGGTAGAAACCCATCTCCCGGCCCAGATATTCGGTATAGAGCGCCCAGCCCTCCCCGAAAGCATTGACGTACAGCCGCCGGCGGAAAGGCGTCAGGTCGGTCATTTCCTGCGTCAGCGCAATCTGGAGGTGGTGACCCGGCACGGCCTCGTGCAGCGCCAGCGATTCGAGCACGTACAGGGGGCGGCTTTTCAGATTGTAGGTATTGACCCAGAAAAAACCGGCATTGCGGCTGCCGGCGGGGGCCGGGCTGTAGCGCCCGGCCGTATACTTGGGCGCCAGATAATCCGGTACCGGCTCCACCCCGAACGGCTGCCGGGGCAGTTTCCCGAAAAAAGCGGGGAGCTTCGCTTCGGCGGCTTTGGCGATGAAGGAAGCTTCTTTCAGCAGTTCTCTGGGCGTCCGGGCGTAAAAGCGGGGGTCGGTCCGCAGGAAGTTCAGAAACTCCTTGAACGATCCTTTGAACTCGACTTTCCGGATGAGGCTGTCCATCTGGCTCCGGATGCGGGCTACCTCCTTCAGGCCCAGTTCGTGCACCTGCCGGGCGGTCATGGGCAGCGTGGAGAAATACCGTACCCGCTCTTCGTAATATTCCTTCCCCTGCGGCCAGTGCGAAACCCCGACGGTCCGGGGCGCTTTCGGCAGGTACTCGGTTTCGAAAAACGTTTTGATCAGGCGGTATCCGTTCACGACGCTGTCGGCAATGGCCCGGCGCCCTTCGGCCAGCAGGCGGCTGCGGTCCGGTTCAGCCACCGTGACCGGCATCCGCTCGAAGGCGGCCCAGAAAACACTTTCCTCCGGTTTTTCGACGATGTGCGGCTGCCAGGTGGTTTCATAGCCTTCCAGAATCACGGCCGGCTGTGCAATGCCGAGCGCCAGGCCCCTGCGCATCAGATCGATATGCTGACGAACGTAGGCCGGAAACGCCCGGAGTTTGCGCAGGTAGGCGTCGTACTCCCGGACGGACGAAAACCGGCCGGAAGCCAGACGGGCGAAGGCGATATGAAAGCCGTCGTCCACCAGAATCGGGTTCAGATAAGCTTTAAAGCGATAGCTGTCCACCTCCTCCGTAAAGACGAACCGGAGCAACTGGTGCGTGATCCGGCCGTCCAGCGAAAGCGAGGCCGGATCGATTTGCTTCAGTTTTTGCAATTGCTCTTGGAAGAAGGCGTTCCGGCGCTCGAAATCAGCTTCCGTGAAGGAACCCAGCGGAAAGGCCGTCCGGCCCGTGGCCTCGTTCGGAAACTCCCGTTTCTGAAACTGGTCATAGGCCGCCAGCACGGCTTTCAGGCCCGGAGCCGCGGTTTTTGCGGTTTGGGCACAGACAGGCACCGGGGCCAAAGCCCCCGCCGTCAGGAGAATGAGTAGAACCAGCAGCCGTCGTACCATGACGAAAAACGGTTCAGGAGAGTTGCAGGGCGGGGCGGTTGGCCAGGGCGGTCCGGATGATCTGCATCACCCGCTCGCGCTCCTCGCCCGTCACCGGCAGACGCGGGGCACGGACCATTTCGGAGCCGATGCCCGTCGCCGATGCCGCCAGCTTGATGTATTGAACCAGTTTCGGCTGGATGTCGAGTTCGAGCAGGGGCATAAACCAGCGGTACAGGCTGCGGGCGGCTTCGATCTGCCCGGCCAGGGCCAGCTCGTAAAGGGCCACGGTTTCGTCCGGGAAGGCGTCCACCAGCCCGGCCACCCAGCCGTCGGCGCCGGTCAGCAGGGCTTCGAGCGCCAGCGTATCCACCCCACACAGCAGTTTGTACCGGTCGCCGAATGCATTCCGCATCCGGGTGATGTTGGTCAGGTCGCGGGTCGATTCCTTCACGGCCTGGATGTTGGGCAGCACCGCCAGTTCCTCGAACATGGCCACCGTGGTCATGATCTTGTAATCGACGGGGTTGTTATAGATCATGATCGGCAGCGGGGTGGCTTCAGCCACGGCCCGGAAATAGGCAATCGTCTCACGAGCATCGGCAAAATACCGCATGGGCGGCAGCAGCATCAGGCCGTCGGCGCCGTGGGTTTCGGCTTCGCGGGCGCAGCGGACGGCTTCGCGGGTGGAGGCTTCGGCGATGTTCATGATCACGGGCACCCGGCCGGCGGCCGTTTCGCGGGCCGTTTCCAGCAGGGCCAGCTTCTCCGCGCCTTCCAGCGTGCTGACCTCACCCAGCGACCCGGCAATGATCAGGCCGTGAACGCCTGCGTCGAGCTGCGCCCGCAGGTTCTTTTCGAAAAGGGGAAGGTCCAGCTGATCGTCAGCCGTGAAGGGAGTCAGAAGGGCCGGGTAGACACCCTCCCAGCGAACCGCAGTCGTCATGGTGCTTAGAAATCGTCAGAGTGAATAATGAAGAAATTGCCAGTAAGACAAAGTTCTCTTTTTTCGAACGGTTTTCCTTTACCCGGCTTGACAAGTTCTGATACTTTTTTTGCTAATTTGGCAGTCCGACATCAACAAACCGACCAATCCTGTACCAGATGAAGCCCCTATTGTTCCGGGTTCCCACCGTCAACGACCGCTCGTTCCGGGTTCAGATCGACGACGGCCCTCACTTTTACGACCGGCTGCATTTTCATCCGGAACTGCAACTGACGCTCATTCGCGAGGGCGTCGGAACGCAGGTGGTCGGCGACCGCATCGAGCGGTTTCGTCCGTATGATGTGCTGCTGCTGGGGGCCAATCTGCCGCACGTGCTGCGCAACGACCCCGATTATTTTATGTCCGGCTCCACCCGTCGCGTGCTGGCCCACTCCGTGCTGTTTCGCTTCGAGCCGCTGGAAGGTTCGCTGTTCGGAATGCCCGAAATGGCCCATCTGACGCAGTTGTTCCGGGAAGCGCGGCATGGGGTGCGGGTCCGTTACGGCCCGGACGATCCGGTGGTCCGGCAACTGGAACGGCTGCCGTCGGCCCGGCCTTTCGAGCAGTTGATGACCCTGCTGACGGTGCTGGACCATCTGTCTGCCGAACCGCAGCGCGAGGTGCTTTCCATAACCGCCTACGAACAGCCCCGGCGCCCCGACGATCACCAGCGGCTCGACAACGTTTTTACCTTTCTCCTGAAAAATTACGACCAACCGATTACCTTAGAGGACGTAGCGGGGGTGGCCCACCTTACACCCAGCGCGTTTTGCCGGTTTTTCCGACTCCATACCCGGAAAACGTTTACGCAGGTTCTCAATGAGGTGCGGGTGGAGCAGGCCTGCCGGTTTTTGCAGGAATCGACGCTGCCGGTCGGGCAGATCGCCTTTTCCTGCGGCTATACCAACTTATCCAATTTTAACCGCCAGTTCAGGACCATCACCGGTCTTACGCCCGGCCGCTATATGAAGACCGTCAATCGCTAAACCGTCAAAAATATACCAAAACCCGTCAACCTTCGTACAGCAACAAAAGCCGCCGTTTTTCAACTTCACTTCTCCTTTAATCCTAATCTATGAAGATCCGTAACCGCCTGTCCCACACCGCCTTTCTTCTTGCCTGCTTTCTGCTTTTTTCCATAACGCTAAACGCCCAGTTCCGCCTTCGCGGGATTCGATGGTCCCCGGACGGAGCCGGTTTTCTGTCCGTCAGTAAAGGAAATATCGTCCGGACGGATGTGGTGAGCGGGCAGGAAACCGTGTTGGTCTCTTCGGACCGTTTGACTCCGTCCGAAAGTGCCAAACCATTGACGGTGAACGGTTTTTCTTTTAGCCGCGATTCTTCCGTCGTGTTGATTTTCACCAATACCGCCCGGGTCTGGCGCTACAATACCCGGGGGGATTATTACCTGCTGAACCGCAGGAACAACCAGCTCCGGCAGATCGGTAAAGACCGGCCGGCGCAGTCGCTGCTGTTCGCCAGGTTATCCCCGGACGGGTCGTCGGTTGCCTATGTGAGCCAGAGTAACCTGTACGTCGAGAACCTGGCGACCGGCAAAACCACCCAACTGACCACCGACGGCACCCGGAAGCGGATCAACGGCACCTTCGACTGGGCCTACGAGGAGGAGTTCGGCTGCCGTGACGGCTTCCGCTGGAGTCCGGACGGCAAACAGATCGCCTACTGGCAGGTCGATGCCACCGGCATCCGCGATTATCTGATGCTCAACACCACGGATTCGGTCTATTCCTACGTCGTGCCGGTCGAATATCCGAAAGTCGGTCAGTCACCTTCTCCGGCCCGGATCGGCATTGTCGACATAACCGGAGGTCCTACGCGGTGGCTGGACATTCCGGGTGATCCGCAGCAGCACTATCTGGTTCGGATGGAATGGTTTCCTTCCTCGAATGAATTGATTATCCAGCAGTTGAACCGAAAGCAGAATCAGAGCGTCCTGCTGGTGGCCGGTGCTTCGGGCGGTTCGGCGACCCCGATTTACCGGGAGAACAGCGACACCTGGATCGATACCAAAGAAGCCTGGAACGGCGGGGACCCAGGGGGCTGGGAGTGGCTCCAGGGCGGCAAATCGTTCCTGTGGGTATCGGAAAAAGACGGTTGGCGGCATCTGTACCAGATCAGCCGCGACGGCAAAAAGGAAACCCTGCTCACCCCGGGCAATTACGACGTGGCTACCCTCAGCGCCATCGACGAGGTTAACCGATACGTGTACTTTATGGCTTCGCCGGACAACCCTACCCAGCGGTATCTGTACCGGACGCGGCTCGACGGAAAAGGCAAGCTTGAGCGTTTATCGCCGGCCGGCCGGCCCGGTACGCACACGTACGATATTTCCCCCGGCGGGCGGTTTGCCATGCATTCCTTCAACAGCCATACCAGCTTACCGGTTACGAATTGGGTGAGGCTTCCGGCCCACCAGACGGTGCGGGAGGTGCCCCGGCCACCGGGCGCATCTTCGACCACCCGGAATGTAGAATTTTTTAAGGTGACGACCGACGACGGCGTTACGCTCGACGGCTGGCTGCTGAAACCCGCCGATTTTGACAGTACGAAAAAGTACCCGGCGGTTTTCTTCGTTTACGGCGAACCGGCCTCCACGACGACCAACGACGTCTTTTCGGCCGGAAACAATTTTCTTTTCGACGGCGATATGGCCAAAGCCGGGTATTTCTACATCGCCCTCGACAACCGGGGAACGCCCAGCCTGAAAGGGGCAGCCTGGCGGAAGGCCATTTACCGGAAGATCGGCCGAATCAATGTTCGGGACCAGGCGATGGGCGCCAAAAAACTGTTTCAGCAGCATGCGTATCTGGACACAAGCCGGGTGGCGGTCTGGGGCTGGAGCGGGGGCGGCTCAATGACGCTGCACCTGCTGTTTCAGTATCCGGAAATTTATAAGACCGGCATCTCCATTGCCGCCGTCGGTAACCAGCTTTTTTACGATAACATCTATCAGGAACGGTATATGGGCCTGCCTCAGGAAAACCGCGAGGACTTCGTGGCCGGCTCGCCGATTACCTACGCCCGGAACCTGCGGGGAAACCTGCTGTATATTCACGGCACCGGCGACGACAACGTCCATTATTCCAATGCGGAAGTGTTGATCAATGAATTGATCCGACACAACAAACAGTTTCAGGTGATGCCCTATCCCAACCGGACGCACGGCATATCGGAAGGTGAAGGCACGACGCAACATCTGAAAACGCTGTATACCAGGTATCTGCTTCAACACTGCCCTCCCGGTCCGAGGTAATTTTTCGTTTATTGCTTACCGCCGAAACGGCATCATCGACCCCATGAAAATTCTTAAATCCTTCTTTCTGCTGTCCATTGGTCTGCTTTCTGCCGTTTCGGGTTCAGCACAGCGGTATACTTTCACCCGGGATGATACGCTGCGGGGTTCGATTACGCCCGAACGCGCCTGGTGGGACCTGGCCTTTTACCACCTGCAGGTCCGGATCAACCCGGCCGATAGCAGCATCGGCGGCAGCACGACCATCCGATACCGAGTGCTTCAACCCGCCCAGGTCATGCAGGTAGACCTCCAGCGACCGCTTCACATTCAGAAGATTACGCAGGACGGCGAGGAACTGGCTTTCCGCCAGGACGGCAATGCCTGGTTTGTAACTTTAAAGAAAAAGCAGACGCCCGGCCGGACGGAGTCACTGACGGTGTTTTATGGCGGAAAGCCCAGGGTAGCCAAACGCCCGCCCTGGGACGGCGGTTTCGTCTGGAAGCGGGACAGGGAGGGCAACTGGTTCATCGCCACCGCCTGTCAGGGCCTGGGGGCCAGTTCGTGGTGGCCCTGTAAAGATCACATGTACGACGAACCTGACAGCATGCTCATCAGCGTCACCGTTCCGAACGACCTGACGGACGTATCGAACGGGAAGCTGCGAAAAGTAACCGAACACCCGGACGGAACGCATACGTTCGACTGGTTTGTCGCCAATCCGATCAACAACTACGGCGTTAACGTCAACATAGCAAAGTACGTCCACTGGTCCGATACTCTTCAGGGCGAAAAAGGGCGACTTTCTCTCGACTTTTACGCCCTTCCGGAACATCTGGATTCGGCCCGGAGGCAATTCCAGCAGGTTAAACCGATGCTGAAGGCGTTCGAATACTGGTTCGGACCTTATCCGTTTTATGAGGACGGTTACAAATTGGTCGATGTGCCTTATCTGGGAATGGAACACCAGAGTTCGGTCACCTACGGGAACGCTTTTCGGAACGGATATCGGGGAAAAGATCTTTCAGGAACCGGGATCGGACTGCGCTGGGATTTTATTATTGTTCATGAATCGGGCCATGAGTGGTTCGCCAACAACATAACCTACCGGGATATTGCCGATATGTGGGTACATGAGAGCTTCACTAACTACGCGGAAAATCTGTACACGGAATTTTATTACGGAAAGGAAGCCGGAGCGGCTTATGTAACCGGCTGCAGGGCGCTGATCCGCAACGACCGCCCGATTGTGGGCGTCTATAACGTCAATCATTCCGGTTCGGGCGATATGTATTATAAGGGAGGAAATATGCTGCATACCATGCGGCAGGTCATTGGGAACGATGCCAGGTGGCGCCAGATTTTGAGAGGAATGAACCTGACTTTCTACCACCAGACCGTCACGGGCCGGCAGATCGAGAAGTATATCAGTCAGCAGGCAGGCATGGATTTCAGTAAGGTTTTTGACCAATACCTGCGGGACACGCGCCTACCGACATTGGAATACCAGCTAACCGGGGAGGGAATCCGGTATCGTTGGGTCAACTGCGTCGACGGGTTCAACATGCCGGTTCGAGTCTGCCTGAACTCCACCGGCCCCTACCAATTGCTCAAACCAACGACCAACTGGCAATTATTAAAATTAAAGGGAGCGAAAGCACTCGCCAGTGATCTGAATTACTATGTACTAACCCGTCAGGTTAAGTAAGATGCGAAAACAGGAAGTTGAAGCAAGAGATGCAGAACAGAAGGGCATAAAAAAAGCGTCCGAAGCGATGCTT
>NZ_QTJY01000013.1 GCF_003703975.1 Larkinella soli
GACTTCTTCGACGGCCCGGATAACGGCCGAACCGACCGCACCATCCGCCGAACGGATCACGTACATACTGTATCCGAACCCGACGCCGGAAGGAAAGGTGTATCTGCAACCTGCCTTGCCCTATGACTCCTATCTGCTGATGAATCTGGCCGGTCGCATCGTCCGGAATACGTTCGAAGCCGGGGTGCTGAAGGAACTGGACCTGAGCGGGCTGGCCTCGGGCGTCTACATCCTGATCAGTCAGGGGCCTGAGGGGTGTCGGCAGTTTAAGATCATCAAACAGTGAGCGGCTCTACGGAAACGGCCCCGGCACACCCGGTTTTTGGGTGGCCGGGGCCGTTTCATTGATCAGGACGGCTTTCAGAACCGTGCCAGGGCCTTTTCCGATACGGTGAGGCCGATGGAGAGCGAGGAGGTGGCAGCCGGTGAGGGCGCGTTGCAGACGTTGATGGCCCGTTCGCTTTCCAGAATCGCGAAGTCGTCGAGCAGACCGCCACGGCGGTCGCAGGCCTGGGCCCGGACCCCGGCCCCTCCTTCCACCAGATCCTCTTCCCGCACCTCAGGGATCAGTTCCTGGAGGGCTTTGGTAAAGGCGGCTTTGGAGAACGACCGATACATCTCACCCATGCCGGTCTGCCAGTATTTCCCGGCCACTTTCTGAAAGCCCGGCCAGCTTAGGGTCTCGAACAGTTCTTTCAGGTCGATGTCCGACTTCCGGTAGCCTTCCCGCCGAAAGGCCAGCACGGCGTTCGGCCCGGCTTCGACACCGCCGTGGATCATGCGGGTGAAATGTACGCCCAGGAACGGAAAATTCGGGTCCGGCACCGGATAGATCAGGTTCCGGACCAGATGGTGCTTCTCCGGGCGGATTTTGTAATATTCCCCCCGAAACGGGATGATCCGAAGGTCGATCTCCCCACGCTGGGTCAACTGCGCCATTTTATCGGAATACAGACCGGCGCAGTTGACGACGAGCTTCGTTTCGTAGGTCGCCTTGTCCGTTACCACGACCGACAGCGTGTTGCCGGCCGTAATCTGCGTCACTTTCTCGCCCAACCGGATTTCTCCGCCCAGTTTCCGCACGTTTTCGGCGTATTTCTCACACACCTGAACATAGTCGATGATGCCCGTCTGCGGCACCCACATTCCCTCGACCCCATTGACGTGCGGCTCGATCTCCCGCATCTCGGCTCCGCTCAGCTTCCGAAGGCCGCCCAGGCCGTTCTGCTGCCCCCGTTCGAAGAGGTTGTTCAGCTGCGGCACCTGCTCCGGTTTGGTAGCGACGACGATCTTCCCGCAGAGTTCATACGGAACGCCCTCCTGATCGCAGAAGTCGAGCAGCATCCGGTAGCCGCGGATGCAGTTGACGGCCTTGAGGCTGCCGGGTTTATAATACAGGCCGGAGTGGATCACCCCGCTGTTATGGCCGGTCTGATGAGCTGCCAGCCGGTTTTCTTTCTCCAGTACGGTTACGGACAGGTCGGGGCGCCGGCGTTTGATCTGCAGGGCCGTCGCCAGCCCCACAATGCCACCCCCGATGATGATAATGTCGGTCATATGGTTTGTCTTATAAACTCAAATATCATTCCGGAAACGATACTTTTCCCATCGAAACCGTCGGTACACCCTGGCGGTCGCCGAAGGAAGTGGTGCCGCCGGCGACGGCTTCATTGGCCAGCACGGCAAACAGCACGGCTTCCTTGGCATCGCCCGGGATGCCGAGTTCGTCGGTGGTGCCGAAGGTGCAGCCGGGCAGCAGTTCCCGAATGCCGCCGGTCAGCACCGGGTTATGCATCCCGCCCCCGCTCAGGTACACATGGTATTCCTCTCCCGGTTTCATAGCCGCCCGGATCGCTTCCGCGATGGTTTCGGCGCTGAAGCGGGTCAGGGTAGCCATGAGGTCCTCGGGGGTCAGGGAGGTGGTTTTGCTTCGCTGCTGGGCCAGCCGCACATAATCCAGGCTAAAAAGTTCCGGCCCGGTGGTTTTCGGAACCGGTGCCTGGAAAAACGGATCTTTCTTCAGAATGCGCAGCAGATCCCGGTTTACTTTACCGCCGGCCGCGATCCGCCCCCCGGCGTCGAAGGGCCGGTCGAAGAACCGACGGGTGAAGGCGTCGATCAGCGTATTGCCGGGCCCGGTATCGGTCGTAAACACCGCCCCGGCGTCCAGGTCGCCGGGCAGGTACGTAAAGTTGGCGATACCGCCCATGTTGAGCATCAGGCGGTTCTGGCCGGACTTTGAAAAAATGAAATAGTCGCCGTACACCGCCAGCGGAGCGCCCTCGCCCCCTTTGGCGATGTGCTTCTGCCGGAAATCGCTGAGGGTGATGATGCCGGTCGTGACGGCCACGTGGTCGCCGTCGCCGATCTGCAGGGTCGCGTTTGGAAATTTGTCGAGCCGGTGCTGACTTTTGGGGGCATGAAAAACCGTCTGGCCGTGGCTGGCTACCAGGTCGACCTCGCTGGCAGTCAGCCCCCAGCGTTCCAGACAATCGGTCACCATCCGGCCGTGTATCTGGCCGATCCAGGCATTCAGAAGGCAGAGATGCAGAAAATCGATTTCTTTTTTGGCAAAAACTTTCCTTATTTCCGCCTTCAGGTCGTCCGTATAGGGAACCGTTTCGAAATGGCTCAGGGCCACCTCCGTCCGTCCTCCGCTGCCTTTGATCCGGCAAAGGGCGACATCCAGCCCGTCCATCGAGGTTCCGGACATCAGGCCGATGATGCGACGTTCGGGTCGTTGAGCCAGTTCGTAAAAATGCTGTACCTGTGAATTCATGTCATTAGGTGGATCGTCCGGCCGTAAGCCCGACAAAAATACCAACTGAAAACCGATTCGTATAATTATTTCAGGGATCGGCAACATCGATTAAACCGGATTTACAAGTAATGTGGCTGGGAGAAGAACAGTTCGAGTTTTTTGAGGGAATTCTTTTTCAGACGCTGGGAAGCCCGATTGAAGTGCTGGAGGCTCGCTTCCTGTCCGGTGGCGACATCAACACGGCTGCGCAGGTGTTTTCATCGGAGGGACTCTTTTTCGTCAAGTGGAACTCCGCCGACCGGGAGGGGATGTTCGGGTCGGAGGCCCGGGGGCTCGACCTGCTGCGCTCCGCCGAAGCGATCCATATTCCGGAAGTCATCGGCTACGGGCATTATCAGGACAAGGCCTACCTGATTCTGGAATACATCGACCCCGTTGCCGCCAGAACCGATTACTGGGAGTCGTTCGGCCAGTCGCTGGCGCTGCTCCACTCCCACACGCAGCCGAAATTCGGCCTGAGTTTCGACAACTATATCGGTTCGCTGCCGCAGAGCAATACGCCCACCGACAACGGCATTGCTTTCTTCATCGAACAGCGACTCCATCCCCAGGCCGGTATGGCTTTTTACAAAGGGCTGATTCCCAAAGAACTGTTTGATAAATTTCCTCAGTTGTATCAGCGCCTGCCGGACCTGCTGCCCAACGAACGCCCCGCCCTCCTGCACGGTGACCTGTGGTCGGGCAACGTGATGGTCAACGAGCAGGGCAATGTGGCGCTCATCGATCCGGCGGTTTATTACGGCTTCCGGGAGGCCGAACTGGCCTTTACGACCCTATTCGGCGGCTTCGACGACCGGTTCTACGACGCCTACGATGAGACGTTCCCGCTGGAAGACGGTTTTAAGGAGCGTATCCCCATCTATAATCTCTACCCCCTGCTGGTCCACCTGAATCTGTTCGGAACCGGCTACCTGAGCGGGATCGAACGGGTGCTGGACCGGTTCTGACCCATTGCCTCATTTTTGACTCAGGCTAAGAAATTTTTACCTATCTTACTTACCTGATTATCAGTACATCCCTCCCAACCAGCCTGATTTATGCAATCTACTTCCTCTACCATTGCGCTGCCCGTCGGCGTAACGCTCGACCGCTATATCATGCGGCAGCAGCGGGACTTCCCGTTCGCCACGGGAGAACTGTCCCAACTTCTGCGCGACATCGCCCTCGCCGGAAAAATCATCAACCGCGAGATCAACAAGGCCGGGCTGATCGACGTTACCGGGGCGCTGGGCTCCAATAACGTCCAGGGCGAATGCCAGCAGAAACTCGACGTCATTGCCAACATCCGCTTCATCCGGGCGCTGAAGAACGGCGGGGAGGTCTGCGCGATCATCTCGGAGGAAGATGAGGAGATCATCTACACCGACAACGACCACGCCAAATACGTCGTGGCGATGGACCCCCTCGACGGCTCCTCGAACATCGACGTCAACGTCTCCATCGGGACCATCTTTTCCATCTATCGGCGTGTAACCCCCATCGGTACCCGCGCCACCCTCGACGACTTTCTGCAGGGCGGACGCAAACAGGTAGCCGCCGGCTACATTCTTTACGGCTCCTCGACCATGCTCGTCTATACCACCGGCCACGGCGTCAGCGGCTTTACCTACGACCACTCCCTCGGGGAATTCTTCCTGTCGCAGGCGCAGATCAACAGTCCTGCCGACGGCTCGATTTACTCCTGCAACGACGGGAACTACAACGAATACCCTGAAAATATCCGTCACTATCTGGAAACTTCACGCCGGCAGGGCTACACCGGCCGGTACATCGGTTCGCTCGTCGCCGACTTTCACCGGAATCTGATCAAGGGCGGTATTTATCTGTACCCGCCCATCCCGAAGGCCCCGACCGGCAAGCTGCGGCTGCTGTACGAATGCGCCCCGCTGGCCTTTATCGCCGAACAGGCCGGCGGCCGGGCCACCGACGGCTTCCGCGACATCCTCGACATCGAGCCGTCCGAACTGCACCAGCGCACCCCGCTGTACATCGGCGCAACGAAAATGGTAGAAGCGTTGTTGGAGACGGTATAGCCGGCCACAATCTCCTGCCTGCTATCTTTGTGGCATGGAAATCAATTCTTTTGAAGATTTTAATCTGAACCGTCAGTTGCTGAACGCCGTTGCGGACCTGGGATACGGGCAGCCGACTCCCATCCAGCAGCAGGCCATTCCGCCCGTCCTGGCGGGGCAGGATGTACTGGGCATCGCCCAGACCGGCACCGGAAAGACGGCGGCCTATCTGCTGCCGCTGCTGATGAAGATCAAATACGCCCAGGGGGTACTCCCCCGGGCGATTATTTTAGCCCCTACCCGCGAACTGGTGATGCAGATCGACGCGGCCATCGCGGAACTGGGGAAATATACCGACGTCCGCCACCTGGCGATTTACGGCGGCATCGGCCCGAAAACGCAGATCGAAGCGCTGCAGAAAGGCGTCGATATTCTGGTTTCCACCCCGGGGCGGTTTACGGACTTGTACCTGAAAGGCGTAATCGGGGTGAAGCAGCTGAACACGATGGTGCTCGACGAAGCCGACAAGATGATGGACATGGGTTTTATGCCCCAGATCCGGAAAATTCTGGAGGTAATCCCGGTGAAACGACAGAACCTGCTGTTTTCGGCCACCTTTCCGCCGAAGGTGGAGGAACTCTCGTATGAATTTCTGGAATTCCCGACCCGCGTCGAGGTGACGCCCCAGGCGTCGACGGCCGAGATGGTCAGCCAGAAGCTGTATGAGGTGCCGAATTTCCGGACCAAAATCAACCTGCTCGCGCACCTGCTGGCCGATGAAAACGCCACCAACCGGGTTATCGTCTTCACCCGCTCCAAGGAGTCGGCCGACAATATCTACAAGTTCCTGGCCCGCAAGGTCGTTGCCGACGACCGCATCCGGGTGCTGCACGCCAACAAAGGCCAGAACACGCGCATCAACTCGATGGAAGCCTTCAAAGAGGGCAATATCCGGGTGCTGGTGACGACCGACGTCACGGCCCGCGGCATCGACGTCAACGAGGTCAGCCACGTGATCAACTTCGACGTGCCGCTGATCTATGAGGATTATGTCCACCGGATCGGCCGGACGGGCCGGGCCAACCGCACGGGCGAAGCCGTCACCTTCATGACGATGGCCGAGGAATACCACGTCGCGAAGATCGAGAAGATCATCCGGATGGAAATCCCCCGTGAACCGATTCCGGAAGGGATAGAAATTACCGAGACGCCCTTCGACGAGCGTCAGGACATGCTGCGGGAGATCGACAACCAGCGCCGGAAGGAAGACCCCACCTTCAAGGGCGCTTTCCACGAGAAGAAGCACCAGCCCGCCCCGCGAGGCAAGGCGACGGCCGGCGGCAAATCCGCCAGACGCCCGAAATCTTCCACACCCGCCCGCCCCGGCAAACCGAAAGCCGGCCCGGCCCGTAATCGACGCAAGTAACCGATTTCTGGAATTTTGTACTAACTTAGACGGCCTTAGCGTTCTATAGGAGTTAGTACGTCGAACGTAACATGAACAAGCGAGCAAAGATCATCCGGGTTTTCGGCCTTCTGATGTGTTGTCTGCCTTTCGGGGCGGCTGCCCAGTCAGGTCAATTGGTCAGCTCGGCCCGGAAAATCGATGCGGATAAAAAGGACACGGCGGTAGAGGTTCCCAGAGATAACCGTTCCGTTGCCGAGGTGGCCGTCAACCCGATGGTACTGCCCTTATTCGGTGAAAAGGGAAAGACGCCCGCGCACATCGAATGGGAAATCCGCTTCCTGAACGAGTGCGACCAGAGCTTCGCCAACCGCAGCGAGGCCAGCCAGTTCTTTTCCAGCCGCGGCTGGGAGTATCTGACGGAAGGCCAGCTCGATACGGCTACCCACCGCTTCAACCTCGCCTGGGTCCTCAACGAAAAGAATGTCGATACCTACTGGGGACTGGGCGTCATCGCCTACCAGAAAGGAAAAATACCCGAGTCGATTCACCTGATGAAGCGCGGGCTGGATGTGGCCGACACCAACGCAGTGCTGATGACCGACCTGGCGACCGTTCAGCTCAAGCTTTACAAGGAAAACCAGGACAAAATGCTCCTGGAGGAAGCCGTCGGCCTGCTCAACCGGGCACTCAAATACGACACGACCAACCCGAACACCTACATGCGGCTTTCGTGGGCGAGCTTCTCCCAGGGCCAGTATGAACCGGCCTGGGAATACGTTCATAAAGCCCGGACCCTGGAGCTTTCTTCCGTCGATCTTGCCTACATTCAGGAACTCCTCGCCAAATCCCCGGACCCGAAGGGATTCTTCCGCTGAAGTCGAGGAGTTTGGGGGTTTAGGAGTTTGGGAGTTGTCATCCCTCGTGCCTCGGGATGACAATAGAGTCGGGAGCACAAAAAATACAGGCCGTCCCTACGCCGGGACGGCCTTTTTGCTGGTACGGCTGAGGTTGAATTTGCGGTGGTAGTAGGCAATCCAGCGGCTGATGAGCAGCCCGCCGATGACCCCCGGGAGCGTCCAGGCGGCAATGTCGACCAGGATCGGGTGTTCCGGCAGCATCCGGGTATTGACCGTGGCAAAAGCCGTCAGCGTCGCGATGTAGGAGCCGACCATCCGGTTAATGTGCCCGAAAAACCACTCCATCTTCCCGTACTTTGCCTTCAGCGGATTGTGAAAGCGCACCACGTCATACCGGGCGTTGCTGTAGAGTAATCCCCCAAAAAACAGGTATAACAGGTCGAAAACCGAGCCGTTGCCGCCGGTTGCCAGCTGAAAAGCCGCCCGTCCGCCCAGCCCGAGCATCAGCAGGGAGGCCGCCAGCGCCCCGTAAGCCGCGATGCGGTCGATGCGCTCCGGCCGGTTTTCAGCTTTTTTCAGCCGAAGCAGCCGCCGGCCGGAGAAGCAGAAGTAAAAACTCAGCATGGCGATAAACAGCAGAAACAGTGAGCTGGGTTTGAAGAAAACCAGATAAACGGCGGTCAGGCAGACGACGGCCATACACCAGTAGAAGACCAGACCGGTGGTATTGTGCAGGCGGCTGCCCTTTCGGGCAATCATCGGGATGACACCCACCAGTAAAGCCGTAAAACCGGCGGCAATGTGAATCAGAAGCATTCCTTTTACGAAGACATTCATGGCTGTGCGGTTCGTTTGCGTTCGTTCAATGTGAAGGCAAACCTACGCGGCCTGCTTTTGATCGTCAAATCAAAGGGCTGAGCAGCCGTACTTTGGGGAGTTTGACAAAGGGCGGGACGTTTGACAAAACCGCCGGGAGGTTTGGCAAAGCCTACGGCAGCGTTTTCAGGCGGCTTACCAGCGTTTCGTTATACTTCCGGGCCACCGGAATCTGAAACGTGCCCTGAAGGAGATGGAGTTTATAGCCTTGCGCATTGCCCGTCACCTTCTCGACCTGGTTCAGATTGACCACAAAGGAACGGTGACACCGGACAAGGGCCGCCCGCACCGCCGGATCGCTGCCGAGCTGGGTTTCCAGGCGGCTGAGGCTGCTGCGCAGAAGCGTTTTGGCCGCCTGGTGGTCTTTGAGAAAATAAACGGTGCAGTAGTTGTCGCTCGACTCGATGAACAGTAGGTCGGAGGCTGCGATTCTGAGTACATCCTTCTCATTCTCCGCCGTCAGCGTCAACATAGGCGCACCGGGGCCGGGCGTCGTCGGTTCGTGAAGGGGCAGTTCGGCGGCCGACCGGCTGTACTTTTTCAACTGGACGATGTAGTTCAGTACCACGGAGCCGGCGGTCGGAAACAGGCCGATCAGGAACGTAATCAGCACCATCGGCAGCAGGTCCGGTCCATAGCCGGGCGTATGGATCAGTTCTTTCAGGTACACGTAATTCGCCAGCCCGATCAGCAGCATGTTGATGCTGACCCACCCTATTTCACGCCCGACAGTCCAGCGTTCGTCCCGAAACTGCCCGGGGGCCAGAGCCGGAAGGAGGATGTATAAACCGGCGGTGATACCGAAGGTGATCAGGCCGAAGCCCAGTAGTTTTAGCACCTTATAGGGCGTCTCCCATTCTCCCAGCCCGAACGGCTGAAAAATCAGCAGGAACAGCCCCACGAAGGCCCCGATCCAGAACGCTTTCACCCAGCGCCGACGCGCCGGTTCCTCGACGGGATACGGTTCCTTCAAAAGCCGCCACATGGTGGGTCAGAACAGCCGCCAGTTTGAAATCTGCTCGATGAAGAAAGGAATGACCGGCGGATAGATCAGCACGATCACGAGTACTCCGAAAATCGCTCCGTACAGGTGAGCATCGTGGTTGATAGTGCCGCCCCCGCGCCGGGATTCGTAAAACGAATAGGCCATGTACATCGCCCCGAAAATGAAACCGGGTACGCCGATGGCCCCGTACAGGTAGATTTTCTCGGTCGGCTGGAACAGGATGGCCGCAAACAGCAGGGCCGACACCCCGCCCGAAGCCCCCAGCGAGTTGTAATTGGAGCGGTTCCGCTGCCGGATCAGCGTGGGAAGGTCGGAAACCACGATGGCGACCAGATAGAAAATCAGCAGGTAGAGCGGCCCGCCGGCCCCGAAAAGCATCCCGAACACCTGTTCGATCAGCCGCCCGAAGAAGTAGAGGCTGATCATATTGAAAATCAGGTGTCCGAAGTCGGCATGCACGAAGCCGGAGGTCAGCAGCCGGTACCACTGCCCGCCCCGGAGGACCTTCTGCGGGTTCAGCACCCAGCTGTCGAGAAAGCGCTCGTTGCGCCAGGCATAGAGACTGATGAGCGTCGTTATTAGAATAATGGCAAGTGTCGTCGTCATAGAGGTTTAGGACGGGTCAGCTTTCCCGTCCGATCAGTTGTTCGGCGAAGTCCAGCAGAACCGCCTTACGACCGGGATCGGCCGGAAGGCTTTCAAAATTGGCAAATCCCCGGGTAAAATAATCCGCGATCCGCTGTTCGGTCAGTTGCCGGATACCCAGCCGATCGTAAATGGCCGTAACGGCCTGTACTTTTTCCTGTTTGTCGAAATCCGTCCGGCCCAGCCAGTCCGTCAGTTCCTCCTTCAGCGGACCCGTCGCCTGCTGGAGGGCTTCGATAAGCAGAAACGTCTTCTTGTTGGCAATGATGTCTCCGCCCACCTGTTTGCCGAACTTGGCCGGGTCGCCGTAGACGTCGAGCAGGTCGTCCTTCAGCTGGAATCCGAGCCCGATGTCGATGCCGCCTTCCCGGAGCAGGTCGGTAGCCTCGCAGCCGGCTCCGGCGATGATCCCGCCCAGTTCGAGCGCAAAGCCCAGCAGAACCGAGGTTTTGAGCCGGATCATGGCAATGTACTCTTCTTCCGTAACGTCCCAGCGGGTTTCAAAATTCATATCCAGCTGCTGGCCTTCGCAGACGTCGGCGGCCGTACGGTTGAACCGCATCAGCACCTTTTTCAGATACGGCGTTTCCACATCCACCAGCAGTTCGTAGGCATTGACCAGCATCACGTCCCCGGAGAGGATGGCGATGTTGTGGTTCCACTTCTCATGCACCGTCGGACGGCCCCGGCGCAGCGGTGCCTGGTCCATGATGTCGTCGTGCATGAGCGTAAAATTATGAAAAACTTCCACCGCCACGGCCGGTTTCAGGGCCTTCCGCCAGTCGTCGGTGAAGAGGTAGGCGGCCATGAGGGTCATGAGCGGCCGCATCCGCTTTCCGCCCAGATTCATGATGTAACGTATCGGGTCGTACAGTTCGGCGGGATGCCGGCCGTAGTCGGTCTGTTGAATCTCCTGATGAAGCGCTTCTAAAAAAAGAGACGGTGTTATCGTTTGGGTCATGGCTCAAAAATAAGCAAAACTGCCGGTTGTCGGCTACCCCGGAGCCGGTTTTGGGATAAACGGCGCAAGCGGGTCAACCATAAACACTTACAATTTCATCGGCCAGCCGGGCGGTCGGGGCCAGCCCGTCGAGCCACCGGATCGGCAGGCCGTCACGCTCCATTTTCCGGAAAAACGTCATCTGCCGCTTCGCAAACTGATGAATGGCGGTTTCGAGCCGGGCCGTCATCGTCGGCCGATCCAGTTCACCCTGAAGGTATTGGGTAATGAACTTGTACTCAAGTCCGTAGAAGATCAGCTTTTCAGCCGGGATGCCCCGGTCCAGCAGGCCCTGCACCTCCTCGATCAGGCCGTTCCGCAGCCGGTCGTGCAGGCGCCGGGTGATGCGCTCCCGCCGAACCTCGACGGGCAGATCGATGCCGAAAACGAGGGTTTCAGGCAGCGGAAACACCCGGTCCGGCGCCGTATCGGGATGGCGGGCGAGGTGGCGGGCAATCTCGATGGCCCGGATCAGCCGCTTTCGCGTCGAGGTGTCGGCCAGCGGGGTATAGGCCGAGGGATTCTCCCGAAAAAGCGCCTGTAATTCTTCCGTGGAACGGCTTTCCAGGTCTCTTCGCAGTGTTTCGTCGATCGGAATGGCCGTAAACTGATGCCCTTTCAGCACGGCTTCCAGATACAGCCCGGTGCCCCCGCAGACCACCGGAACCCGGCCGCGCTCCAGAATACCGGGCAGGACGCCGTAAAAATCCTGCTGGTACTGATACAGGTGGTAATCGGCCCCGGCCTCAACCACGTTGATGAGGTGGTACGGGATGGTTTTGTCTTCAATCCGGTATTCGTCCAGGTCCTTGCCCGTGCCGAGGTCCATATCGCGGTACACCTGCCGTGAATCCACGCTGACGACCTCCCCGCCCAACCGGTCGGCCACCTGAACGGCCAGCCGGGTTTTGCCGCTCGCCGTCGGCCCCAGAATGACGATGATTTTCGGCATGGTCTTACAACATCTTTACAAACTTAATGCTCCCCGCATTATAAACCGGAACATAACCCCGGGCCGGAAAGTCGGCTTCGGTCAGACCGTCGGGGAGCCGGTGGGGATAATACCGGGTCCACTCGCCCGGCCGCAGCCAGAAGGTCTGCGGCTCAGTCAGTTCCTGCCGGACGAAGCCCAGTTTTTCGTAGCTCCGCCCGTCGGACCAGTCGCGGTCGGCGTAGGTCATGAGGTCGTCGGGGCGGTGCTCGCGGATGAACGCTTTGAGCAGCTTATCCAGCCCGCCCACCACCGTGCAGCCCCGAAGGCCGGAAAACCGCACCAGCTCGACCGAACGCGAAGGGCGACCGTCGCGCAGGACCGACCGCGGATAGCCGAAAGTGGCGACGGCCACCAGCAGTTCGGCCGGTCCGGGCGTCAGTGGCGGCCGGAAGGCCGGAGACAGCACCCGGAAATACCGCCCGGGCAGAAACAGGCCGTATTTGTATTTCGACTGCGTCACCACCTGGAGATGATTTTCTTCCAGAAACCGCGCTACTGTGGGCCGGTCGATCCGGCGAACCTGCGTCAGTCGGGCCGGGATTCGTTCCGAGAAGCCCGCCAGCGCCCGGAGCCGCGACAACACGACGGCCGGTTTCTGATACCAGACGTCTTCCCAGAGGTGAACGACCCGCAGCCCTTCGGCCGAAAACCGTTCGGAAAGCCGCTGGAAAAACCTGCTGACATCGGCCCGTTGTCGGAAGAAAGAATACGTTTGAAAATCAATGCAATGAATTAAAACGGACGTGCCGGAGAGCCGAAACAGGCGGAATGGACTGAAAGCCCCGGCTTCGAACGGCTCGACGGCCGGGGCGTCCGATAAGGCTGCGAGGAGGTCCTCCGGAAATTTCGTGATCAAAGCGTCCAACGAATTGTCATAAAAAGATGTCTAAGCCCAAAGACAGGACAGCCGATGGTAGAAATCGCCCTGAAAACCATTATACTTGCCTGAATATCCATATCCTGCAACCCTAACCTGATGAACCGGCCACACCTGATGACGTACCGTCCGGCGCTGCTGTTTGTCGTTCTCCTGACGGCGGCCGGCACCGCCTTCGGACAGAATGTTGCCCGGACGACCTTCCGTGAGCAGGCCGTCGAGTACGCCCGCAACCGCTACCTGCGGTCGACCGCCGATCAGGCCCGGCTGTATAACGGGCCTGAATTTATCCCCTATTCGCCGAACATCAAAGGTCACCCCTACCTCGACTCACTCTGGCAAACCGGCTCGGTTCAGTACGACGGGGTGCTTTACCGGAATATTTCCCTGCTGTACGACGTGGTCGGCGACGCGGTGATCGTGCCCCATTCCGACAGTCTGTACCGCATCCGGCTTCAAAGTATGCGGATCGGCGGTTTCGACCTGCCCGGCCATACCTTCATCCGGGTCGATGCCGACAGCGCCCGCAATTCCGGCCTGAAAACCGGCTTTTACGACCGGCTGTACGACGGCCGCAGGGTGGACCTATTGGCGAAACGGGTGAAAACCATCAAAACCGACTTCGTGCATGGTGCCGTAGTGGAGGAGTACCTCAACGGTGATACCTATTACATCGGCAGAAACGGCGTATTTACGCCCGTCCGGTCGAAGCGGGCGGTGCTGGCGATGTTCGCCGACCAGAAAAAACCGCTGCGGAAATACCTGCGCGAGAACCGCATCAAGTTCCGACGGGACCGCGAAGGCGCCATCGTGAAACTCACCCGACGTTATGACGAAACCAGCCAGTGATGATGCCCAATTCCTACCGAGCCCTTCTCCTGCTTTTCTGCCTGACGCTCCCGCTTTCTGCGGCCGTCGGCCAGTCGAACGACGACCGGCCGATTCAGCGTAATTTTTCGGGCCTGAACTTCCGGCAGTTCGTCGGGGAAATCGAATCGCAGAGCGACTACCGGTTCTACTTCAACCCGCGCGACGTCGACAGCCTGCGCGTCGATGTTCAGGGCAATAACCGCCGGCTGCCCGCCCTGCTCTCCGAAATTCTGGGTCCCAAAAATCTCTATTTCGCCATCGACGCCCGGAAGCGGGTGTTCATCACCGCCGAGCGGGGCATCCGGACGGAACTTCCCATCGGCTTTTCGGATCGCGGCAGCGGCCCGGGTGACGCCGACACGAACGTGGTCGACTATCTGGCCGAAAAGGAACAACGACGCATCACGCTCGAAACCCGCCTGTTCGAAATCGGCCGGCGGACGAATCCCATCCGCCCCGGTACGGCCAACCTGGCCGGCCACATCCGCAATGCGGCCTCGGGCGAACCCGTGATCGGCGTGGCGGTGTACATCGAAAAACCACGCATCGGCGTTCTGACCGACCAGTTCGGCTACTACTCGATCACACTGCCCCGCGGGCGGCATGAGCTGAAAATCCGAAGCATCGGTATGAAAGACACCCGGCGCCAGATTCTGCTCTATAACGAAGGCAAGCTCGACATCGAAATGGAGGACGACGTCATTCCCCTCCGGGAGGTGGTGATCGAAGCCGAGAAGGACGTGAACGTCTCCGGGATGCAGATGGGCCTGGAACGGCTCGATATCCGGACGCTGAAGCAGGTGCCGACGGCTTTCGGCGAAGCCGACCTGCTGAGGGTGGTGCTGACGCTGCCGGGCGTCAAATCGGTCGGTGAAAGCAGCGTCGGCCTCAACGTACGGGGCGGCTCCACCGACCAGAACCTGATCCTGTACAACGACGCGACCATCTACAATCCCTCCCACCTGTTCGGGTTCTTCTCGGCCTTCAACCCGGACATGATCAAGAACGTCGAGTTGTATAAAAGCGGTATTCCGTCGCGCTACGGCGGCCGGCTTTCGTCGGTGCTGGAGGTAACCACCCGCGACGGCAACAAGAAAAAGCTGGCCGGCTCGGGCGGCATCGGGCTGCTGACGGGGCGCCTGACGCTCGAAGGGCCGATCATAAAGGAAAAATCCTCTTTTCTGATCGGAGCACGTTCGACCTATTCCGACTGGCTGCTCCGGAATCTGAAAAACCGGGCCTTCCAGAACAGCGCGGCCTCGTTCTATGACCTCAACGCCCACATTACACACGAGTTCAGCGAGAAAAACACGATTTATCTGACCGGTTATCTTAGCCGGGACCGGTTCCGGCTCAACAGCGACACCGCCTATCAGTACCGGAATCAGAACGCATCCCTGAAGTGGAAACACATCTTCAATCCCAAACTGTACAGTGTCTTTACGACCAGTTACAGCGGCTACCGGTACAGTGTGTCGAGCGACCGGAATCCGGTCAACGCCTATCAACTGGACTTCGGCATCGAGCAGTATACCTTCAAAACCGACTTCAACTACTATCCCACCGCCCGGCATACCCTGGACTTCGGCCTGAGTTCGACCCTGTACAAACTCCGGCCGGGTAACTACCAGCCGCTGGGTTCCGAAAGCCTGATCCGGCCGGAGGTGGTCTCGCCCGAGCAGGGGCTGGAAACCGCCCTGTATGCCGGCGACCGCTTCGACATCTCGCCCCGGCTGTCGATCAGCTTCGGCCTGCGGTATTCGCTGTTCAACTACCTCGGCCCGAAAAACCTCTTCGTGTATCCGACCGGCAGCCGGATGACCGAAGCCAACATCCGCGACACGCTCTCCTACGGAGCCGGAAAGAACATCCAGACCTACCACGGCCCCGAATACCGTATTTCGGCCCGGTATGCCTTTACGTCCGATGCCTCCATCAAGCTCAGCTACAACCGGATGCGGCAATACATCCATATGCTGTCGAACACGACGTCGATGGCCCCTACCGACATCTGGAAGCTCAGCGACCCCAACATTCGCCCCCAGGTCGGCGACCAGTATTCCATCGGCCTGTATAAAAACCTGAAAAACAATACCATCGAAACCTCGGTCGAAGCGTACTACAAAACCATGCAGAACATGCTGGACTTCCAGAGCGGGGCCACCCTCATCATGAACCAGCACCCTGAAACGGAGGTCGTCCGGGCGGAGGGGCTGGCCTATGGGGTCGAGTTTCTGGTTAAAAAGCTGACCGGCCGGTTCAACGGCTGGCTCAGTTACACCTACGCCCGCACCTTCCTGCGCGTCGACCGGAGCATTCCGCAGGAGAACATCAACCGGGGTGACTATTACCCGAGCAATTTCGATAAACCGCACGACGTCACCTGGGTCGGAAATTACCGCATCAACCGCCGGTTCAGCATCTCCCTGAATTTTACCTACAGCACCGGTCGGCCGATCACGCTGCCGCTGGCGAAATATGAACTGGGCGGTTCGCAGCGGGTTTACTACTCCGAACGGAACCGGTACCGCATCCCGGATTACTACCGCTCGGACCTGTCGCTGAACGTCGAAGGCAACCACCGCGTCCGGAAGCTGGCCCACAGTTCGTGGACCTTCGCCGTGTATAACCTGACCGGCCGCCGTAACGCCTACTCGGTCTATTTCAGCTCCTTAGGCGGGGTGGTGCGGGGGTATAAACTGTCGATCTTCGGGCAGCCGATTCCAACGGTGACCTATAATTTCAAATTCTGAGCGATGATGCGAATCGGTGAGGAAATCAGCAAAAATAGCCGGGCCGGAATGCACTGGAAGCGGGTTCCGGCTCTGGTCGGGTTGCTGCTGGCAGTGCTCTGGGGCTGCGTGGACCCCTATCGTCCGCCGGCTATTTCGGCCCCCAATACGTACCTGGTCGTCGACGGTTTCCTGAACGGCGCGGGGCCGAGTACCATCCGGCTGTCGCGCACCCAGAACCTGAGCGACAACAAAAGAGTGACGGTGGAAACCAAAGCCGTCGTGCAGGCTGAAGCCCAAACCGGGGGCAGCTTTCCCTTCACCGACAAAGGCGACGGCACTTATACCCGCCCGACCGCCGACTTCCGCTTCGGTCAGAAATACCGCCTTCGCATCAAAACCAACGGCGGGCGCGAATACCTGTCGGACTACGTGACGGTGCTGAAAACGCCGGCCGTCGACAGCCTCAGCTGGCAGGCGCAGGGCGACGGCGTTCAATTTCACGTCAGCACCCACGACCCCGCCAACAACACCCGGTATTACCGCTGGGAGTTTGAGGAAACCTGGGAGTATTACGTGAATTTCTTTTCCCGGATCGAATACCAAAACGGGAAGTTCGACGTCCGGCAGGAAGACATCAGCCACTGCTGGCGGACCGAGAAATCGACCAGCATCTGGCTGGGTTCGTCGTCGCGGCTGTCGCAGGACGTCATCAGCAAGGCACAGCTGCTGAAGGTATCTCCGTCGACCTCCGACCGTCTGCGAATCCGCTACAGCCTGCTGGTCAAACAATACGCCCTCACGGCCGAGTCCTATGAGTTCTGGCAGAACCTGAAAAAGAACACCGAAAGCCTGGGGTCGCTGTTCGATCCGCAACCCTTCCAGGCGATGGGCAACATCCACAGCGTGGCCGATCCCAATGAGCCGGTTATCGGCTACCTGAGCGGCTATTCGGTGGAAGAGAAACGGATCTTCATCGCCCGCACCCAACTGCCCGACTGGCGGGTGCCGACCCTTTATGAAAGCTGTGAACCCGACACGATTCCGGTCAAAGACGCCGTGACCGAAGTCGAACGCGGTCTGGTGCCGATCGACGAAATCCTGAATATGCGCGGTCAGGTGGTCGGCTATTCCATGTCGTCCGAATACTGCGTCGACTGCCGCACCCGGGGTTCCAACGTCAGACCCAGTTACTGGTAACCGAAAAGCCGTAGCCTATGCCCTTTCTCCTGAAATACCGCTGGTGGATCATCGGATTGCTCACGTCGGCGCCGTTTGCGGAAGTCCATGCCCAGACCCGAACCACCCACCCGATCCTCCCGAAACTGGAAGCCTACCGCAGCCGTTCCCTGACCGAAAAGTTGTTCGTCCATACGGACCGTTCCTGGTACGTGACCGGCGAACTGATCTGGTTCCGGATCAATTACGTGGACGGGACGTTCCACCAGCCGCTGTCGCTGAGCAAAGTGGCGTATCTGGAAGTGCTCGACAAGGAGAACCGGCCGGTGCTGCAAAGCAAGGTGGAACTCGACAAGGGCCGGGGCAGCGGTTCGCTTTTCCTGCCCACTACCCTGCTTTCGGGTAACTACCTCATCCGGGCCTATACCGCCTGGATGAAAAATGCTTCGCCCGATTATTTCTTCGAAAAAGCCGTTACCGTCGTCAACCCGTTCCGAAAGCTCGAATTGCCGGTGCTGAAAGACACACTCGCCTACGACGTCCAGTTTTTTCCCGAGGGCGGCAACCTCATCCGCGACCTGCCCGGAACGGTGGCCTTCCGCATGACCGGCACGGACGGAAAAGGCACTGACCTCCAGGGCGTCGTTCTCAGCCAGACCAACGATACGGTCGCCCGGTTCCGGCCGCTTCGGTTCGGCATCGGCCGGTTTTCATTTACGCCGAAGAACGGAACCACCTACCGGGCCGTTCTGACCGACCGGCGGGGCCGGTCGTTTATCTGCCCGCTACCCCCCGTGCGCGGAGAAGGCTATGCGATGCAGGTGGAGGAAGCCGGTGAGCAGTTGAAGATCACGGTTCGGGCCCGGCTTGCGGCACCGCCGGCATCGGTTTATCTCCTGACGCACACGCGCATGGCGGCTGCCGGGGCTTACCAGGAAGTGTTTCGGGACGGCTCGGCTACATTCATCGTGGACAGAAAGTCGCTCGAAGAGGGCGTTTCGCACCTGACGGTTTTCGACGAAGCCCGGCGGCCGGTGAGCGAGCGGCTCTATTTCAAACGACCCGAACGCCGGCTCTCCATCCTCCCGAAAACCGCCGTCGCTACCTTCGATGCCCGCGAAAAAGTCAGCGTGAACATTTCGACGGCGGACGAAACTGGTAACCCCACCCCGGCCGATCTTTCGGTGGCGGTGTATCGGCTCGATTCCCTGCAACCGGCCGAATCCGGCGATATTCTGAGTTACCTGCTGCTGTCTTCCGACCTACGTGGCACCGTCGAATCGCCCGAATATTATCTGTCCGCGGCTGATGGTGACGTCGGCCAGGCTACCGACAACCTGATGCTGACGCATGGCTGGCGACGGTTCCGCTGGGAAGACGTTCTCCAGGACTCGGCCCGGATCGGCGACCTTATTCCGGAGGTGAACGGCCACCTGATCCGGGGCCGCATCGTCCATTCGGAAACGGGCCTCCCGGTCGGCAACACGAGCGCCTACCTGTCGGTGCCCGGCAAGCACGTGCTGCTGTATGCGTCGCGCAGTGACGACAAGGGACGGGTTCAGTTCGAAATGAAGGACTTCTTCGGTCCGAAAGACGTGGTGGCGCAGTTGAATCCCATGGACAGCCTGAAGCGCATCGAACTGGATAATCCTTTTTCCGAACGGTTTTCCACCACGCGCCTGCCGCCCTTCGATTTCCGGAAAGCATCGGAAGATGAACTGTTGGAACGCAGCATCCCGATGCAGGTCCAGAATGCGTATTACCGGGAAAACCTGAGCCGGTATCGCCCGCCCAAAGTGGACAGTGTGGCTTTTTACGGGGTTGCGGACGAAACATTCCGGCTCGATGATTTCACCCGGTTTCCGGTCATGGAGGAGGTATTCCGGGAATATGTCCCCGGCGTGATGGCCCGCAAACGGCGCGACGGCTACCACATTTCGGTGCTGGACGCGCCCCGCAAAGCGTTTCATACCGGCAGTCCGCTGGTGCTGCTCGACGCCGTGCCGATGTTCGATATGAACCGGGTAATGGAGATCGACCCCCGAAAAATGCAGAAGCTGGAGGTGATGACCCGAAAATACGTGCTGGGGCCGATGGTCTTCGACGGGGTGATCAGTTTCACGACCTATAAAGGCGATCTGGCGGGTTACCGGCCCGACGCCCGCGCCCTGCCGGCCGAATACGAAGGACTTCAGTTCCGTCGGGAATTCTACGCGCCCCGTTACGATTCTCCCCAGCGCACGGAGGCACGGATGCCCGACTTCCGCACGCTGCTGCACTGGTCGCCGGCCCTTTCGACGGACGCACAGGGCCGGGCCGCCCTGGATTTTTACACGTCCGACCAGGAAGGCAGCTACCTCGTCATGATCAACGGCCTGACCGCCGACGGGCGTCCGGGCAGCGGGCAGCTGCGGTTCGAGGTCAGGAAAGTAGCGAAGTAGATTACTCAGACGTAAGCGTTCAGCTTCTCCCGCTCCGACCATTCGATCTTCTCCGAGCCGGTATTTTCCAGCAGGTGATTGATGAAGGTCGTGCTCCGGCCGGGCAGGTAGCCGGCCGAGGTGTTGTCGATGAGGGAGATTTTGCGCTTCACGAACCGCCCGACCAGCGATTTGTCGGCCAGTTCGAACAGGAAGTTGGCTTTGGTGATGCTGTTGTTGAAGTAATAGAGATTGCTTCCGGTGATGTAGTTGATTAGAATCAGCCGGGAGGGCGAACTTTTAATGACCGCGTTGACCCGGATTTGCTTTTTGTCGTCCAGATACGCGCCCAGCTCGATTTTTTCCTTTGAAAAGACCAGCTGCATATACTCATTGGCCAGCCGCCGGAAGCGTTCCTTGGTGTCGCGCTCCTCGCGTTCCGTAAACTCGATTTCCGAGGTACTGATCAGGGCCGAAATGAAGTTCGACAGGTCGAAAACCAGCGTCGGAACGGCCACGGGGGAGAGCGTTTTCTTATAGAAATAGGCTTTCTGGCTGGGGCCTTTCACCTCCCGGACGTCGAAGGCGTTCACAAAGTGCTGGACGATTTTCCGGTAGTTGTCGTCTTCGATATTGAACACGTTGTCGTACAGGCCATTATCGATCCAGCCGCCGTCGGAAACGACGTATTCCCCGTCCTGAACCGTCAGGAAGACCGAGATGAATTTTCGGGAGGTGGTAGCGTAGGGCGTAATGATTTCCAGCGACTTACCCCGTTCCTTGAAGGTCCAGAGCTGGCCGAAGGCATTCTTTATATCGTTGTATATCTCTTCGAATACCATTACAGAAACAGAACGGTTGAATTGGGGTCTTTCTGCGTGACGTGGAGCGGCAGGGCATCCGGCAGAATACTGATCTCCGGAAATTCGTCGTCCCGGAGGTTCAGCTTCGCTTCATGGCAGAAGTGGATGATGCCGAGGTTGATGTCCTCCAGGGCCTTCCGCTCGTTTTCCTGTTCGAGCTGCTCCGTCTTGTAGGCCATATTCACACCCACGGGGTTGTACCGATGAAAGTGGGGCGTCGTCACCCGCTGCTCCGCAAGGGGAATGGACTCGTCCATATTCCGGTGCGTGCAGCCGTCGCTGTGAAATTCGAAAAACGGCAGGTCGCCCAGTTCTTCGCAGCGCAGTTCAAACCGAAAGAAGTTGTGATCGTTAGCTTTGACGCAGACCTTCAGCGAAATAGACGTATCCAGATCGATATGGGAAACATAGGCCCGGCCTACCAGATAAGTCGGGTCCTGACTGGTCTTTACGACTTCGACCCTGTCTCTGAAAACGTACTTATGCTCCCGCAGCAGTTTTCGGTAAAACCCGTATTTGTTTCGAATAGCCGGTACCATCGACTCACCTGATTGCGTTACGGTTGCAGATTGGGAAAAAGCGGAAGTGTAAGTAAGCAAAAGAAAACAAAAAATGGAGAGTAATTCCGGAAAATTTATGCATTTACAGGCCGTAAAGTTATCAAGCTGATCCTGGGTAATCGAATGATAAAACCGTTGTTGTTGGGTTCTGCACCCCCCTTTTGGAGCCGGTTGGCGGTATGGGCCGGTATTCTTCTCGCGCTGTCCGGTCTGCTTTCGGCGGTTGCCCGGAACCGGCCGCCCGGGCGGCTGGAAGTGCGGGTGACGGCCGGGACCGGAACGACTCCCACGCCCGTTCGGGTGCGGCTGACGCAGGGCGGGCGGGTGGTGAAGACGCTGCCGAAGGAAGCCGTCGGCGTCATGTACGGCCTCTGGGACCACGAAGACGGCTTCGGTTTCCAGCCCGACAGTTCGTTTTACGTCGCCGGAACCTTCACCCTCACGCTGCCGCCGGGAACGTACCGGCTCTCGCTCTCCAAAGGCATCGAGTTTGTCGATCAGCAGCATTCGCTGGTCATCCAACCGGGCAAACCGCTGAAAAAAACCTTCCGGCTGGCGCGCTGGATCGACATGGCCGCCCGACGCTGGTACTCGACCGACGGCCACGTGCATATCCGGCGGTCTCCGCGCGAAGACCCGCTGCTGGCAACCTGGACGCAGGCCGAGGATGTGCGGGTGGGCGTGCTGCTCCGCATGGGCGATTTCTGGGAAACCTATTACCCGCAGTATGCCTACGGCGAATCGGGTGTCTTTCGGCAGAACGACTACCTGCTCGTATCGGGTCAGGAAGATCCGCGAACTCCGGAACTGGGCCATGCGCTGGGCTACGGCGCATCCAACCGGGTCCGCTACCGCGACGAGTATTATTTCTACGATAAAGTATTCGATCAACTGCACGCACTGGGTGGGCTGGCCGGCTATGCGCACCACGCCGAACTGTTTCACGGCTACC
Source organism: Larkinella soli (assembly GCF_003703975.1). Lineage (GTDB taxonomy): Bacteria > Bacteroidota > Bacteroidia > Cytophagales > Spirosomataceae > Larkinella > Larkinella soli. The sequence continues at coordinate 22,073 of NZ_QTJY01000013.1, forward strand.
GGGGGCTGACGCTGGACGGCCTGCGCGGCAAGGTGGACGTGCTCGAAATCCTCCAGTACTGCGTAGCCGAGGACCCGCTTCGAACCGATCACTACTACCATCTGCTGGACCTCGGCTTTCCGGTGACGGCCACGGCCGGCTCCGACTTCCCCTGGTGCGGGCAGGACCACGGCCACGGCCCGGTGGAGCGGTCGGCCCGGATCGGCAACGCCCGGTTTTATACGTACGTCGACGGGCCGTTGACGCATGCCTCCTGGAAACAGGCGCTGGCAGCCGGCCGTACCTTCACCACCAGCGGCCCGATGCTCGATTTTCGGGTTAACAACGCCCGGCCCGGCGACCGGCTGGACATTCGGCCGGGAACCCGGCTTTCCATTTCGGCCGAGGCTTTCGGCCATCCGGGGCAGGTGCCGCTGACGGCGCTGGAAATTGTCGGGCATGGCCGGGTGCTGGCCCGCGTCACCCCTGCCGAAGCCGGGCAGTCGGTCGGGAAGCTGTCGGTGAAACTGGACCTGGACACACTGAAGCGGGGCATGTGGCTGGCGGCCCGGTGTTTGGCCGGAACGCAGCAGGCCGCCCACACGACCCCGGTGTACGTGACGGTCGACGGGGGCGGTTTTCACAACCCGGCCACGGCCGGGCGGTATCTGACCCTGAGCGAACAGTATCTGCGGGAGATCGAGCAGGAGCTGGAAAAACACCAGGACAATCCCGAATACCGGGCCTGGTACTACAAAAAGGGACTGAAAACCCGAATCGAAGAAACCCGGGAAGTCATTGAAGGCTTGCGGAAAAAGTTGAAATAGAAGGGCTTACAACTCGCCGATGTCTTCGTTCCAGACCTCGGGCTTTTGGGCAATAAACTGGTTCATCATGTCGACGCACTCGGGCAGGTCGAGGTTGATCACCTCCACGCCGTGCTGCTCCATGAACTCCCGCGCCCCCGCAAAGGTCCTGGACTCACCCACGATTACCTTCGGAATCTTGAACTGGACGATGGTTCCGGCGCACATGTAACAGGGCATCAGCGTCGAGTAGATGACGGTATTGCGGAAGGAGCCGACCCGGCCGGCGTTGTTGAGGCAGTCCATCTCGCCGTGCAGGATCGGGTTGTTCTCCTGTACGCGCTTATTATGGCCGGAAGCCACCAGCTTCCCGTCCTTCACCAGGGCCGAGCCGATGGGAATACCGCCTTCCGAAAGGCTCTTGCGGGCCTGCGCCATGGCCTCCTGCATGAATTCGTCGATCATAACGTTGTCATAGTTTTAAAATGGAAAACCAAGCGTTTCTTTAATTAACAGAAAAATAGCCGCAGGATTGCGGCTATTTTTCTGTTAACGTTTAAGCTTACCGCCGTCGGCGCTCTTTGCCGTTGTTGGACTCCCGCCGGCGGCCGCCGGATGCGGAGGAGCCGGAGCTTCGGCGGCTTTCGGTGCGCGAACTGCGTTCTTCGGTCCGGCGGGACTGGCGGTTTTTGCCGGGAGCCCGCATCACGTCCTTGCCCTCGACGAGCCACAGGTCCAGACTCCGGCGGGCCAGGTTGGCCTCTTTCACCTTCACCGTGACGGCATCTCCGAAAGCGTAGATCTTCTTGTTGCGCTTGCCGATCAGCCGGTAATTGTCCTTGTCGAACTCGTAGAAGTCGTCGCCCAGATCGACCATCCGGATCAGCCCTTCGGCGCTCGTTTCAGTGATCTCGACAAACAAGCCGAAATCGGTGACGCCCGTGATCAGCCCGCTGAACTCCTGGTCGCGGTCCATGTTTTTCATGAACTCGACCTGCTTGTATTTGATCGAGGCCCGTTCGGCTTCGACGGCCACCCGCTCCCGGTCGGACGAATGCTTGCTGCGTTCCTCGTATTCGGTCCGGTCGACGGATTTGCCTCCGTTCAGATAGTGCTGCAAAAGCCGGTGCGCCATCATGTCCGGGTAGCGACGGATCGGCGACGTAAAGTGCGAATACCGCCGGAACGCCAGCCCGAAGTGGCCGATGTCTTCCGTGCTGTAACGGGCTTTAGCCATGGTCCGGATCGCCAGCTGCTGAAGGGCGTTCTGCTCCGGTTTGCCTTCCAGGTTGTCCATCATCGTGTTGAACGATTTCGAAAGTCCTTTCTCGTCTTCGACCTTGAGCTTATAGCCCAGCCGGCCGGCAAAGGCGGCAAAGGTTTTCAGTTTCTCAAAATCCGGCGACTCGTGCACGCGGTACACCATCACGTTCGGGTGGTCTCCGCGCGAGAGGCCGTGGACGAACTCGGCCACGCGCTTGTTGGCTAGCAGCATGAATTCCTCGATCAGCTTGTGGGCGTCTTTCCGGATTTTGGGATGAACCGACAGCGGCACCCCATTTTCGTCCAGTTTGAAGCGCACCTCCACGGTTTCGAAGTTGATGGCCCCCCGGCGGAACCGCTCATCGCGCAGCTTGAAGGCCAGTTCGTTCAGCAGGCGCAGTTCTTCCACATAATCGCCCACCCCGCTGTCGATGACGTCCTGTGCTTCTTCATAGGCAAACCGCCGGTCGGAGTGGATCACCGTCCGCCCGAACCATTCCTTCACGATTTTGGCGTCCGGCGTCATCTCGAACACCGTTGAAAAAGTCAATTTGTCTTCGTGCGGCCGCAGGGAACACAGGTTGTTCGACAGTTTTTCGGGAAGCATCGGTACCGTCCGGTCGACCAGGTAGACGGACGTTCCGCGCCGGTAGGCTTCCTCTTCCAGCGCCGTGCCGGGCTGGATGTAGTGCGTCACATCGGCAATGTGTACCCCAATCTCGTAGTTGCCGTTCTCCAGCATCCGAATCGAGAGGGCATCGTCGAAGTCCTTGGCGTCTTCCGGGTCGATGGTGAAGGTGGTGGTGTCGCGCATGTCGCGCCGGTTGCCGATTTCCTTCTTCGTAATCTTCTCGGAAATCTTCTTCGACTCCTGCTCGACGGCCTCCGGGAAGTGAACCGGCAGCCCGAATTCGGCCAGAATGGCATGCATCTCGGTATCGTTGTGTCCAGCCTTCCCCAGCACGGTAACCACCTCGCCCTCAGGCCGATGGCGGCCGTCGGGGAAGCGGGTCAGCCGAACGATGACCTTATCGTCGTCGGTGGCGCCGTTCAGCTTGTCTTTCGGGATATGGATTTCCTCGTAGAGCTTTTTGCTGTCGGGAATTACCTGCCCGTAATTCGGCCAGGTTTCGATGCGTCCGACCAGCTCGGACCGGCCCCGGCTAATGATCTCGACCACCTTGCCTTCGATGCGCCGGCCGCGATTCGAGGAGTCGCTGAAGCGCTGCACCTTCACGGTATCGCCGTCGATGGCGCCGTTCAGATCCTCGGTATTGACGTAAATATCGGTTTCGCGGTCGCCGTCGGCCGTGACGACAAAGGCAAACCGCGGATTGACGTGATCGACGACACCTTCCGTGGTCCGGTCACTTTCGTTAAACTGGAATCGGCCGTCCGGATGGCGGGTCAGCACACCGTCGTCGGTCAGTTCACCGATCAGGCCGTGAACGATCAGTTTCATTTTCCGGTCCGTGACGTCGAAGTTCTCCAGCACGTCAGGCTGTGAAAACGAATCTTCGCTGTTGGTCTCGAAAAAGGACAGGATGTCGTCTTTCAGTTCGTCCAGAAACGAATGTGCCGACTGAACCGTCTGCTGCGGTCGTCTCCGGTTATGTTGTTCTCTTGGTTTATTTCGGTTATTTCTCATGTTGTTTATTTCATGGCGGGATATCTTTTTCACACAAATGGCGGAAAAGACCGGCCTTCCGGCTGTGTTTTATCCAGAACAATCACTCCAGCCGGGTAATGTTTTGTTCTTTTACCAAAGGAGCCCCCAGCAGCCGCAGATATACCTGCACGAGTGCCACGACGGCTTCGCGGGCCGACTCCCGGACCCGGTTCAGTCCCTGCTTCTGATAATAGACTAAACTGGCCTGGTCGTCCAACGGTTCGGACTTCGGGGTGGGCAGGTTCAGAATGGTCGCCAGGAGGTCGAGCGGAACATAATGGCGGGTATCGCCGAACCGCCACATTTCCAGCGTGTCCTGATGCGGGATTTCCCAGGGTTTTCGTCCCGACAGGCGGAGCGTCGACGGCAGGGGCAGCCCGTGCACCAGCATCCGGCGGCACAAAAACGGATAATCGAATTCTTTGCCGTTATGGGCACAGAGGATCAGTTCGTTGGCCGGGTATTTCTCGATCAGCTGAATGAACTCGGTCAGCAGGGCGGCTTCGTCGTGGCCGGACAGGGTTTTCACCTTCAGATAGGCGGCCTCGCCCTCATCCCAGTACAACCCTCCGATGCCGATGCAGACGATTTTACCGTATTCGGCATAGTTGGCGGCCCGGTTGTCGTACCATCGGGCCGTCGACCATTCCTCTTCGTTCTGGAAGTAGCTGATTTTCTGCTCCCACTGTCGCTGAAGCCGTTCGTCGAGGTCGCTGAAGGAAGGCGCCCCGGCCACGGTTTTCACATCGATGAACAGCAGGTTTTTAAGCTTTTTCTTCCAGGAGGGCATAGTTATTCGTGCAGGATTCCTTCCAGCCCCAGTTCCTGGATCGGAATCAGGTTCTGTTCGGTGATGCTATCCGGCACGAAGATAAACTTTTTGTCAAAAATCTGGTCACCAATAAAATAGCTTACCCAATATTCATTATTCAGGTGAAATACATCGGGCATGATGGTTTCAACGACCTGATGTTCACCGGGCTGAAGCTCGGCGAAATAGTGCCGCAGCGTCGAGGTTTTCTGCTGCACTTCTTCCTGAAAGCCGTACCCCTTCGAGGTGACGAAAACGTTCCGGATGGGCGCGTCGTTCTGATTGATCAGAAACACCTGCCAGTCATATTGATTTATCTCATTCAGTTTACGGGCAATTACGACCTGAACGCCCTCCACCGGTAAAAAAGCGATGTCTTTCTTCATTTCAATGCTCTACCAACTCCATATCGAATAGCTCGGCCAGATGGCCCCGAAGGCGTCCGGACACTTCGGCGAGCGGCACCGCCCGGCCCAGTTCCAGGTGCATGGAGGTCACGGCCTTGTCCGCAATGCCGCAGGGAACGATATGATTAAAATAACTCAAATCCGTGTTGACGTTCAAGGCAAAACCGTGCATTGTTACCCAGCGGCTGGCTTTGACGCCCATGGCGCAGATTTTGCGCGGGTGCCGCTGCTCCCGGTGATCCAGCCAGACACCGGTCAGGCCTTCGATGCGACCGGCGTCCAGGCCGTAGCCGGCCAGCGTGCGGATGACGGCCTCCTCCAGCAGCCGCATATAGCGGTGAATGTCCGTGAAAAAGTTGTCCAGATCCAGAATCGGGTAGCCGACCAGCTGGCCGGGACCGTGGTAAGTGATATCCCCACCGCGGTTGATCTTGTAATACGTCGCCCCGATGGCGTCCAGAAAGGCTCCGTCGGCCAGCAGGTTCTCCTCTTTTCCGCTTTTCCCGAGCGTATATACAGGCGGATGTTCGCAGAACAGAAGGTAATTGGTGGTCAGTTGCTGCTCGGTGGCCGGCAGGTTGCGGTTGGCGATTTTGGTAGCGACAATGTCGGCCAGCAGTCGTTCCTGATACTCCCAGCCCTGCCGGTAATCGATCAGCCCCAACTCCTGAATCTGTACCTGTTTGTTACAGCGGGTATTCATTTTTCACGTAGGTCCGTAAAGAAAAAACACCAAAACCGCCCGCTTTCGTTCGCTTCCCGTACCTATCCCGGTATTTCTCCGTCTAAAAGCGAAAAAGCCGATGGCGCAGCATAATGAAACGGGAAAGGAAGGCGAAGCGATCGCCGGGCGTTTCCTAGAGAACAAAGGGTATCGAATTCTGGAACGTAATTTCCGGTACGGACATACCGAAATCGATCTGATCGCCCAGAAAGAAAAGCTCCTGCTTTTCGTAGAAGTAAAAACCCGAAGCGGCAACCGCTTCGGGCATCCGGAAGAATTCGTTTCCTCCGCCAAGGTCCGGCTGGTCATGAGAGCCGCCGAACACTATATTTTCGCCAAAGACTGGCCTCACGACGTCCGGTTCGACATCGTGGCCGTTTTGACTACACCGAATGGTATAGAGGTCAGTCACATTGAAGATGCCTTCTACTGACCCAATCGGTTTGACCTCCGGATCAATAAACCGGTTCCGGCTTTTCGGAAACGGCCTGAAGTTCCGGAAGGCGGATCCGGCCAAGAAGTTCCTCTTCCAGCAGGACGGCCCACTCGTTCAGGTAGGCCACCACATCGTCGCGGAGATTATGTTTCAGGAAGCGCTTTTCCAGCGGGAAGCGGGCCAAAACCCTGCGGTCGGACAACTTTTCGAGGTTTTTCAAATCCTCCAGCGACAGGCCGGCGTGCAGCATTTCGCTGATCAGCATATCCATCGGCATCCGGCTGGTTGGGCAGTAATCAGCCACCTGTTCGTTCCAGTCGCCGTAACGCTCCATGGCATAGGCATGAATCTGGTCTTTGGTCAGGCGGGTTAGTTCCTGGGCGAGGTTGCCGCAATTGCAGCCGCCCATGTGGCCCCATTGGTAAGGAGCTCCGTTTTTAAGTTTTCTGGCCGTCCTGCGCAGGGCTTCGATCAATTCAGGGGTCGGTCGTGCCATATTTGTACAAAGTTTACGCTAATCTACTTAACGGCTTGTAAATCACTTTTGTTTCCGGCAAAAAAACGGTAGTTTCGAGTATAGTAAGTTATTAATTTTTCTGAAACGAAGTATGCGTGTCCTCTGGCTGCTGATGGTACTGACCGTCAGCACGGTTTATTCGTTTCCAGCCAACCGGAGCAATACCTCCTACCGCCCCCGGATGTTCACGGTCGAGCAGTTGCAGCGGGACTTTTCCGTGCTGCGCAAAACGCTTGAAGAACGCCATCCGAGCCTCTACCGCTATACCTCCCGTGAAGAGATGAACCGCCGGTTTGAGGAAACCTACCGGCAGATCAATCATCCGATGACGGAAACCGATTTCCGGGAGCTGCTTCGCCCGCTCGTCGTTCTCATCCGCTGCGGCCATACCGACGTCCAGGAGTCCCGGTATTTGAGCCGGCAGGTTAAAAAGCCCCAGCCCGAATGGCTGCCCTTCGATATCATCATACAAAACGACCGACTGTTTATCGGACGAAACCGAAGTACCGACTCGTCCCTGATCTGCGGCACGGAGGTTCTGAAATTAGGGAATTACCCGGTTAAGGAAATTATTCAGGCCGCGCGCGACCGCTGGCCGTCGGACGGCTATAACCAGACGTTCAAGAACTACTTTCTGGAGTTATATTATCTGGAGGAAACCTACTGGCGGCATTTCGAAGGCCGCTCGCCCTGGACGATCACCGTCCGCGATACCTCAGCCGCGTTCGAGCGGATCACGACCGTCCGGCGCCGGCCGCCCGGTGCCATTACCGAGGTTTCAGTGACGCCGACGCCCAGCCAGGCCCGGAAAGCCAGACGGGGCCGTCAGAAGGCCGAAGCCTTTTTTGAGGACGACCCGAAACTTCAGCTGGTTCGCTCCCTGCACTTCCTGAACGGTGATTCCTCCGCGGCCGCGCTGATCATCAACAGCTTCGGCTACGAACGCTACGAATCCTTCCACCGGGAAGTCTTCGAAACCCTGGAGCGTCTGAAGGTGAAGGATCTGGTGATCGACCTGCGCCAGAATACCGGCGGCAATGCCGAGATCGGCTCGGATCTGATGTCGTATCTGATGGATTCCGACTTCCGGCAGGTCGACCGGGCGGAGTGCCGCGTGCGCCGACCCAACGCCTGCGCCTATTTCGACCGGAAGGAAAAGCGGATGCTGCGGCAGAATTTCCGGTTTATGAAGTCGGACGGCGGGCGCTACCAGTTCGGCAAGTCGAATGTGGGCTGGAACAAACCGGCCTCCCAGCATCGCTTCAACGGCCGTGTTTATATCCTGACCAGCGGCCGGACCTTCTCGGCGGCCTCCATCTTCACGGCCAGCCTGAAGGCACAGCGGCCCGTCACAATCATCGGGCAGGAAACCGGGGGCGGTGAGGCCGGCTGCAACGGCGGTATCATCCAGACGCTGACGCTGCCCGAAACCCGCATCCGGGTGCGGTTCCCGGTTTTCTGGATCGCCACGGCCAGCCGGAACCCCGACCGGGGCCGGGGCGTCATGCCGGATTACACCATCGAATACAGCATCACCGACCGCATCAAGCAGCGAGACCGGGACATGGAAAAAGCGTTGCTGTTAATTCAGGAAGGCAAACAGAAGATGACGGCGCGCTAAGCCATCCGAAAACAAAAACACAAAAAAAGGCAAGCCCGGATGGGTTTGCCTTTTCATTTGCCTGATGGATGGACGGATGTCAGGCGGCAATAACGGCCTCGGCCAATACCAGCACCCGGTTGTTCAGCACTTCAACGACGCCCCCGTCGACGGTAAACGTCTCGGTGCCGGAGCCGGTGGCGATCGTAACCGGTCCGCGGGCCAGCGTGCTGACCAGCGGGGCGTGATCGTTCAGAACCTGAAACTGGCCCTCGCTGCCCGGAAACGTAACCGACGTAGCCTCTCCGGTAAAGACCTTCCGGTCAGGAGTAATGATTTCGAGATGCATATTTATATAGAGTTGGGGAGCTTTGGAAAGAGATATTCAAATACCTCTTTCCAAACTCTTCTTATCTTCCGGCTTCCTTCATCAGACGTTCGCCTTTGGCAGCGGCATCGTCGATGGTTCCGACCAGGTTGAAGGCGGCTTCGGGCAGGTGGTCCCAGTTGCCGTCGATGATTTCGTTGAAGCCCCGGATGGTTTCTTCAATCGGAACCAGTACGCCTTTGAGACCGGTGAACTGCTCGGCCACGAAGAAGGGCTGCGACAGGAACCGCTGTACGCGACGGGCGCGGTGTACGGTCAGTTTGTCTTCTTCCGAAAGTTCTTCCATACCCAGGATGGCGATGATATCCTGCAATTCCTTATAGCGCTGCAGAATGGCCTTCACCCGCTGGGCAGTGTTGTAGTGGGCGTCGCCGAGGATTTCGGCGGTCAGAATCCGGGAGGTCGAGTCGAGCGGGTCAACGGCCGGGTAGATGCCCAGCTCGGAGATTTTCCGGCTCAATACCGTCGTGGCGTCAAGGTGGGCGAAGGTCGTTGCCGGCGCGGGGTCGGTCAAGTCATCGGCCGGCACGTAAACGGCCTGAACCGAGGTGATCGAACCGCGTTTGGTCGACGTAATACGCTCCTGCATGGAACCCATCTCGGTAGCCAGCGTCGGCTGGTATCCTACGGCCGAGGGCATCCGGCCCAGCAGAGCGGATACCTCGGAACCGGCCTGGGTGAACCGGAAGATGTTATCGATAAAGAACAGAATGTCACGACCCTGGCCCGTACCGTCACCGTCGCGGAAGTGCTCGGCAATGGTCAGACCCGACAGGGCCACGCGGGCGCGGGCACCGGGAGGTTCGTTCATCTGACCGAAGATGAAGGTTGCCTGACTTTCCTTCAGGACATCCGGATCGACTTTCGACAAATCCCAGCCTCCTTCTTCCATGGAGTGCTTGAATTCGTCGCCATATTTAATAATTCCGGCTTCAATCATTTCACGCAGCAGGTCGTTCCCTTCGCGGGTCCGCTCGCCTACGCCGGCAAATACCGACAGACCGGAATATGCTTTGGCAATGTTGTTGATCAATTCCTGGATCAATACCGTTTTTCCTACTCCGGCGCCACCGAACAGGCCGATTTTACCACCTTTGGCATACGGTTCGAGCAGGTCGATTACCTTGATACCGGTAAACAGAACCTCGGTCGACGTCGCCAGGTCTTCGAATTTCGGAGCCGCCCGGTGAATGGGCAGACCACCCGTGCTCTTCGGCTGGGGAATCCCGTCGATGGCCTCGCCGACGACGTTGAACAGCCGGCCGCGGATCTCGTCACCCGTCGGCATGGTGATCTGGTTACCCAGGTGAACAACGGTCATTCCGCGCTCCAGACCTTCGCTGGAATCCATGGCGATGGTACGGACGCGGTCTTCACCGAGGTGTTGCTGGCATTCCAAAATTACTTTTTGGCCATTGGCTTTGGTGACTTCCAGAGCGTCCAGAATCGCCGGCAGCCGCGACCCTTCGCCCTCAAAGCTCACGTCAACAACCGGGCCGATTACCTGCGTAACCTTGCCCGTATTCGTTGCTGTTGCAGTTGTCATGCTATGAAGTTGGAAAAATTGGATAAGCGTAGAGAATGAGCCGCAAAATTACGGTATAATTTGCTTAAACCCAAGTTGCCTTTTAAGCTATTTTTAACTTTTCCGCTCCGGAACCGTTTTTGTTCCAACAGGTTTTGTATCAGGCTTCCGGCTCCCGGCGAGACCAAGAATTGCACAAAACGCAGAAGGAAGGCTCACTTCGCACTATAATCCCGTTTGGAACGTTGGTATCTTGTTATCGCGGACCGGTCATTCGGTCCGGCCGTTTTCTTCCTTATGCTTTTTTTCTGGAAAAACTGGAATACCGCCCACCGGACCGTCTACTGGACGGGTCTGGTGCTGTTTTTAGCCGCCGTCACCGGTATGATCCGGGCATGGAGCCTCGGGCTGCGGAACGTCGTTCGCTGGGACGTTCTGAGTGAGCTGATCGACCTGCCCGCATCCATCGATACCTTTACCGACGGCCTGTTTGATTTTCCGGTCACGGGCAAAGCGTACGTGATCACCGAACAGTTCGTAGCCTCGGCGATGCAGACCAATCTGCCGGCGGCCAAACTGGTCACGATGGGCGTCTGCCTCGGGCTGGTGTTCATCCTGTCGGCCGTGACCCGGTTTCCGCGGGTGCCTTACCTGATCGCCATGACAGTGCTGATCGTGCTGTCGGCCACTTTCCGGCTTGAAATTCTTCAGTTTCCGGGCTGGTTCGGCTCCGCCTTCGGCGGCCGGCTGCCCTTCCTGTCGGTGGTGCTGGTGTTTGGGATCGTGAGTTATTACTTTCATGCCTTCAAACCGGAACTTTCCCTGCCGGTCCGGCTGCTCGTCCATCTCACCCTGGCGCTGGGTTTCTGGCTGCTTTTCAGCCGGCTGGCCGGGCAGCCGCTGCCGGCGCTGGCTTTTGTCGGTTACGCCATGCCCGGCCTGCTGCTGATTTCGGTGGGTTTCATCTTCTGGATTTCCACTGAAATCATTGCCGCCCTGGTATACATCACGTCGGTGGCCCGCCCAGGCCGCACCGACAGCCAGGCCCGGCCGCTGGGCTTAGGCAACTTTTTATTCATCAGCGGCTTATACCTGGCGAACCTGGTTTTGATCTGGCTGAGCAATACCAGAACCATCGATTGGAATCCGATCATCGTCAGCCCGTTTATCCTGTTTCTGATTTCCCTCGTGCTGGGCATCTGGGGCTTCGGGCAGCAGCTGCGTCAGAACGAAGGCTCCCCATCCTTTCGGGATTCCGGGGCGATTCTTTACTTGGGCCTCGCGCTGATTACGCTGCTGACGCTCACCTACGCCTTTGCTTCGGCCAATGATCCGCTGGTCGAAGCGCTGGAAGACACCATCGTGTACACCCACCTGGGCGTCGGGCTGATGTTCGTCGTGTATGTGATTGCCAATTTCCTGCCCCTATACCGACAGGGATTGCCGGTTTACCGGGTCCTGTATAAGCCGCTGAGATTCTCGCTGCTGCAAACCCGCCTTCTGGCGGTTATGGCCGTCGGCGTACTGCTTTCGACTCAGAATTTCTTTCCCTTCGATCAGGCGGTGGCCGGTTACTTCAACAACCTGGGCGACCTGCATGCGGCTACGGGCGAGAACCGTGTCGCCGAGCAATATTACCGGCTGGCCCTCAAAAGCGAGTTTCAAAACCATAAGTCCAACTACGCACTGGCTTCGCTGGCGCTGACGCAGGGCGACAAGGTAACGGCTACCTACTATTTTCAGCGGGCTTTGCTCAAGCAGCCCTCTCCGCAGGCCTACGCCGGGCTGACGTCGGTGCTGCTGGAAGACAACCTGTTCTTCGAGGCCGTCAAGATGCTTCAGCAGGGCATCCGGGCCTTCCCGAAAAGCGGAGAGCTGCAAAACAACCTCGGGTATCTGTACGCCAAAACCAGTGTCGCCGACTCGGCCTACTATTATTTAGCCGCATCGACGGGCAACACGGCCCGCGAAGAAGTCCCGCAGACCAACCTGCTGGCCTTCTGGGTTCGCAACCCACGCCTTCTCTCGCTCGACTCCCTGTCCAGAGCGACGGAAGCCGGTGACTATGAGCCGTTCGAAGCCAACCGCACGGCGCTGGCGATGCTCCGGAACGAACCCGACAGCGCCCTAACCGACTACCGGCCCGACTGGCTCGGCGAGCCGCTGACCGACGAAGGCCTGAGCGTCGGGAGGTTTGCGCATCTGTATAACTACGCCGTCCGGAACCGGACCTCCGATACCACCCTGCTGAGCCTGCTGCTGCGGATGGAACAGAACCCCGCCAATCAGGACTTCACCGACGATCTGACCTTTGCGCGGGCCGCCGGACAGTATTATACCGGCCATAAACGGACGGCCTTCGAACTCACCGACCAGCTGGGCCGCGATAACGAGCGCACCGGGGCGTTTTACAACAGCGTTACCGGCTTCTGGATGATGGATCAGGGCCTTTATCGGAAAGCCGCCGAAATTTTCGGCCGGAATACCGACACTCTCTCGACCTATTATCAGGCACTGGCGCTGACCAAGGCCGGCGATCCGCTGCTGGCACAGTCCCTCTGGGAGGTGGCCGGTCATAACGATCCCGCCCTCCAGACGCTCGTTCGGGTGCTGTATGGGGAAAAAGAACCTGCGACTGATCTGGAAAGGGCCTTTTCGCTCTGCTACGACGGCTCGCTCCCCGAGTCCCGGCAGGTGGCGCTGTTTCAGGGCATCCGCGACGACAACCTGAAGACGATAGCGGCCTGCACGCTGGCAAGACGTAATCTGTCCGAAAAACAAACCGCTGCCGCCAAAAGCTGGTATGAAAGAACCCCGCAGGAAGCCCGGCTGACGCCTTATGCCCAATCCCTGCTGACGGTGACCTACCTGCGTCTGCGCAATGCCCAGGGAGAATTCGACCGGACGATTGCGGACGCCCGGCAGGCGGTCATTCCCCGGTTTCAGGCCGAGAAGGATTTTATCGTCGCGCAGGCCTATCAGGCCGGACGGCAGGCGGCCGCGGCTCGGCAGCATTACGCCCGGGCCCTCGGCCGGGCGCCGTTCAACGCCGAGGTGGTGGTGGCCGCAGCGGAGTTTGAACGGCAGTCCCGCCAGACGGAAAAGGCTTATAACCTGGTGCTGAATGCCTTACCGCTGAATGATACGGACCCCGCACTGCTGAAGGCCTACACGCTGCTTTGTCTGGAGATGAGCCTGACCGATTACGCTCAGGACGGCCTGGCACGGCTTCGGGTTCTCACCTCGCCCACCGATTATCAGGCATTTCTGGTGAGCTATCAGGCCAAACGATCGCTGATTGAAAAACAGCGGGAGGCTTTTCAATAAATTAATTAAGTTTAGGGAGTTGTTCTTTACAGATATGGAAAAGCAACTTCATTGGGTTAAGGAAGTATTCAGCCGGGATGTGGTCATCATGGACGGCACCCGGGTGGTGGGCGGAATGCACCGCGACCTGCTGTCGTGGGACATGGATGCCTACCTGAACGAAGCCCGCATTCGATTCGATGTAAAAGGGTTTCTGGTCCATTCGGTCAACATTCACGATAAAAATGCCGGCGATGCCACCATCGGACGGATCGAGTTCAACTGGTTCAGAAGTGCGGTCGTTTCGCTGGGACCGGGCGAAATCTACACCTGGAAACGGGAAAATTTCATGATGAACGAATGGAGCCTGCTGGCGGAGAACGCCGATCCGGAAGCCGGGAATGAAATCGTTCATTATAACCGGATCCGGACGTTTTTTCCCGATGAGGGCGACATCGAACTGGTTCGGGACACGCCCAATGCCGAAATTCTGATTCTTACCGGATTGTTCGTCCGCAATTATTTCCTGCGCAAACGAAAAATTGCGGCCGCGAGTTAACCCTACACAACGGTGTTCCGGCCGAAATCCGGTTCCGGAATGACCGTACCGTCGACCAGATACTTATGAACATTATCGAAACCCGTGATATTTCGAAACGTTATGTGATGGGAAGTGAGGTCATCGAAGCCCTGAAATCGGTGACCATTTCCGTTCGGAAAGGAGAATACGTGGCCTTCATGGGACCTTCCGGTTCCGGCAAATCCACGCTCATGAACATCGTCGGCTGTCTGGATACGCCGACTTCCGGAACTTATATCCTGAACGGGCAGGACGTCAGCAACATGAGCGAGAACGCCCTGGCCGAAGTACGGAATAAGGAGATCGGCTTCGTTTTCCAGACGTTCAACCTTCTGCCCCGGCAGACCTCCCTCGAAAATGTGGCTCTGCCGCTGATTTATGCCGGTTTCAGTAAAGCCGACCGGATCGAAAAGGCCATGATCGCCCTGAAAAACGTGGGCCTGGAGAATCGGGCCGGCCACAAGCCCAACGAATTGTCCGGCGGTCAGCGGCAACGGGTGGCGGTGGCCCGGGCGCTGGTCAACGACCCGAGCATTCTGCTGGCCGACGAACCGACCGGGAACCTCGATACCAAGACCTCCTACGAAATCATGGACCTGTTCGACCAGATCCACAGCAAGGGGAATACGGTTATCATGGTGACGCACGAAGAGGACATTGCCGAATACGCCCACCGCATCGTCCGGCTCCGCGACGGTCTGGTCGAGACGGACCGGGTCAATGCCAACATCCGGAAAGCCAGAACATTCATGCAAACGGCGGAAGAACATTGAGGTTCTGGGTCTTCCTCTTTCTGTTCGCCTGTACGGATTCAGGGAAAAACCCTTCCATGACGCCATCCCAGCCCTTTACCAATACCTACCTCGCTCTCGGGGATTCCTATACCATCGGGGAGAGCGTCGCGGCCTCCGACCGCTGGAGCGTTCAGATGGCCGGACTGCTTCGCCGGGAAGGCGTCAGCGTGGCCGACCCGGAAATCATCGCCCGTACGGGCTGGACGACCGACGAGCTGCAGGCCGGCATCCGCCAAAGCGGGGTGCGCGGCCCCTTCGGTGTCGTCTCGCTCCTGATCGGCGTCAACAATCAGTTCCGGGGCCAGTCGCCGGAAAAATACCGCACCGAGTTCAGGGAACTGCTTCAGACCGCCACGCAGTTCGCGGACGAAAAACCGGGCCGGGTTTTTGTGCTTTCCATTCCCGATTGGGGCGTCAGCCCCTACGCCAGGACCTTTGATCGCGGGAAGATTGCCCGGGAAATCGATACGTTCAACGCCGTCGCCAAAGAGGAATGCGGCAAAGCCGGGGTGGCTTTCATCGATATTACCCCGCTTTCCCGCCAGGCCGCCGGCGACCCGTCCCAGATTGCCGAAGACGGGCTGCACTTTTCGGGGAAACAATACCGCCTGTGGGCCGAAAAGGCCCTGCCGGTCGTGAAGAAAATGTTTTAACGGAGATTACTGCTCCTCCTCGGCCACTTCCTTGTCTTTGGGCCGCTCGTAAATGAGCTTACCCTTGTCGTCCCACTCGCTGATCACATACGGTTCGAACTCCTCTTCCCAGCGGTCGCGGGCATACTGGGTGATCTTCTTACGCTGCCGCCGGAACTGGTAATATTCTGTCCAGCGACCCACCTTGACCCCGTGGTCATATTTTCCTTCGGCGGCCAGCTGGCCGCCATCGTAAAATGCCATGTACTGCCCGTGCAGCCGGCCGAATTCTCTCGGGAGGACTTCCTTGATCTTTGTATGGGCCGAATCGTAATAGGTGATCAGGGCCTCGGCCGGGAAGCCCCGGTCCCATTTCTGCTTATCGAGCAGCATGTAGTGGGCGTCGTATTTCTCCCAGCGGCCGTCCTTCGCGCCCATATAATAAAAACCTTCCTCCAGCAGAATGCCGTTCTGGTAGCGTTTATAGGGGCCGTGCAGGATCAGGGCTTTCTCCTTGTCCTTGATTAGGGAAGATTTCACGCGCTGCTCTTTCGGATCGAACCAGTAGGTCTCTCGAACATATTGGCTGGGCTGCCGGTATTCCTTCAGCACGTGGAATTTTTCGATGATGGTCCGGTCTCCACTCCCGAATTTGGTGTAGGCTTCCGCAATGGAGAGGCCTTCATATTCGGTATGGGATAGTTTTTCTTTCTTTCGTCGCTCGGACCGATCTTTCTGTTCTTTCTTGAATTGCTTAATTTTCAACCCCAGATCAGGCAGGGTTTCTGTGACCAGGTGATCGACGTTGGAGGGAACCAACGAGGGCCCGGATTTGTCTGATTTAACAGTAACGGGCGCCTTCGTGGTGGTAAATGAATCATTGGCCGGCGTGGTCGCAGACTGCGCCAGAACCACCTGCCAGCCACTCAGCACTAACCCTATCAGTGAAATTCGTTTCATACCGCAATAAAAGAGCGCGCATAGCTTATTATTGGCAACGCTTCCCAACCCGTTTTATTTTGTCAAAAAGAATGCCAATGCGCGCTCTCCTCATTCAATCAGCCACTTAGCTGTTTAAAACAGCCTTTGGTAAGCAGATCGGTAATTAACCTTTCCTTCTTACATTCCTGACTCCGGTCCGATTAGGGGTCGGAACAAAGCCTCTGAAGCGAAGATGGAGCTGGCGACCACCGGTGGTATATCTGCTTACCGTCTTAAAATTTGATGGTTTGGTTTCGACTTCACTCCTGGACGCCTGACCTCCCGATGCCGCCGGGGCGAAACGAAAAAGCAACTCAATCGTTGCATCCCTCTGCTGGAGGGTCTTCTTTAAGATTTCATTTTCTCTCCTCAGCAGATCAAGATCCTTCTCCAGCATAACGGCTTTAAGGTCCTGCTCACCATGTAGTTCGTGCTGAGCCTCTTTCAGCCTTCCCAGCAGGTGGGAATCCACTGCGTCACTACGCCGGCCAGTCATCACGTAGTCCAGGTCAAAATCTGGATAGGCCCGACTTAACTTCATCAAAGTGTCAAAGCTGAAACTGTTGCTGGTTCCGTTCTTGACCATGTAAATGGACGCCGAACTGATCCCGATGCGTTGAGCTACATCTTGGACGCCCTTCTCGGTAATGAATTCCATCGCTCTGGCAATAGCGGCTTCTACCTCCGGGTCGACCTCCTTGGGTTTTCGCGGCTTTTTTTCTTTGCTCATGTTGCTTATATAAATAAACTTATTAAATTTGTAAGAGTATTTACAAAAAGCCCATTTTCTGGGCTTCTCCATTAGACTGCTTTCAAATATAATAAATTTACTTATGGAGACACAAAAAAAATCGCAGCGTGAACGACTTCTTGAGTTAACGGCCGAAATGGGAATTACGGCCAACGAAGCGTATTCTATCCTAATTCCCAGGCTGAATGAAAGCGGAATGAAGCCGAAACGGGCACGGGAGTATTCCTATTCCGTTTTACATAACGTCTATTCGGGTTTAACCGAAGATGACAATGTTCTAATTATGCTTGAAGTCGTTCATAACGAAATGAAGGGTGGAAAGGATCCTAGACTCACCCAAGTAGCCCATCACCTCCAGCAGGCTCGTCGCGCATACGCCGGAGAATAAATCTAGCCGATATTTTTTTGCTCTTTTTTATAAGTATGCTTGACAATTAGTTTTAAATTTATTTAAATTTGTAAACATACTTACAAACACAAACCCCGACGAATAGCCGGGGCTGTGGAGCGAAAAAAAATACTTAAAGCGATCAAAGCTATGAAAAACTTCACTCTCCAACAACTGGCTGATCTGGGAGAAGCCGGGGAAAACGAAAAAGCCGCCGACCTGCTGAATCCGGTGCTGGAACGCGTCAAACAGGCCACCGGCGCTGTGGACATCGAGCAGTTCGACGACGTGACGTTCCACTGCTTTCTGAAAGTCGGTGACCCGCTGAATCACCCGCCCGTCAAGGTCCGCTTCCAGCCGGACAACACGCTCGAAGCCGTCGAAGTCTGGCTGATCGAAGAGTGCAACTACGCTTTCAACCGCGAATACGCCTACTGATCCTCCAACCCGGCCCCGCAAGGGGCCTAACCTCTACCCCTGATGAACAAGATTGTCTTTACGGCCAAACGTGCCGATCTGTCCCTAATCATTTCCGAACTGCTCGACGAAGACTTCCGCGATAAACGCTTTGAGGAGCAGCGAATTTACTTTTATGCGGAGGCTCCGGGCGGAGTTCTGGGAATTGATGCTTCGGCAAAGCTTTGTGAAGTATTGAATGGGCCAGTGGAGGCCTGGAATCACACCCTGGAGCAAGATTGTCCGGTCCAGATTCCCGTCGTCAAAATCGAAATCTATGCCGACGAAAAGTACTACAGCCCCCTGCGCTCCTTCCCTATCCCGGTTTACCTGCTTCGTAAATACGTCGATCCGACTGAAGGCCTGACCGGTAGCGCCATCCTCCGGATGATTGATACCTACTTCGGGGGTTTCTCCGGAACGGTTGACTCGAAACCGATCGTCGCACCTCAAACCCTTCAGGCCGCATGATCCCGTTCCTCGTCTCCGTCGTGGCGATGCTCTTCATCGTCTGTCTGGCAGGCATGTTCTGCTCGTACATGAACTTCTTTCACCCCGGCTGGCAAGGTCGCCTTCGCCGGTGGTGGAAATCCCCCCGGGTCGCCGAATTCCGGTATCGGCTAAGCCTCTTTCTGACGCTGCTGTTGTTCTGGGCCGGCTTTCTGGCGCTGATCTACTTCACCGATGCCCTGGGCTACTGGAACAATCATTCCTACGCACGGCCATGAACCCAGCGACCCCGCACGAATCACCCAGCTGGGCGGCCAACCTGATCTTCTACGAGGTACGGGACAAACTACCCGGCGCGGAAACGATGGACGAGCTTACGGCCGAATCGTGGGTGACATATCTGACCAGCCGAAACTTCGCTTTCAGCCTCCAGTGCCGCTATAAACCGCTTCATGGCTTTGATCTGGTCCGATTGGCCTGGAAGTACGCCCAGACCTTTTGTGACAGTCACCTGCCCACGGCCAACGCGGAAACCCGGCTGCTGTTCTACAGCGCCATCACCCGCAACCTGCTCTTGATGGTCAACGCCTCGACGGGCGTCAAAGATGCCAACTATTGCTGGTTTCTGGCCTTTGAATACGGCTTCCTAAGAATCTCCTATTGCCTCAACTGATGATGAAAGACTCGAACCGTCGAACGGATTACACCAATCGCTATCCCGGCGACGAAGACCCGAATACGGGCGAATACAAAGATCCGTGGTGGTTCTGGCCCCTGTGCCTGTTCTGGACCGCCGTGCTGATCTATGCCTGCTGTGCTTAATCCAACAAAACCCCACTGTATCATGAAAACCTTATTGATTCTCCTGACGCTGGGCGTGATCGGCTGGTGTGCCGACCTCCGCACGAATCACTTTCACCCCGCCTATGTTGAAGCGCGCTTCGAGGGACTAAAAACGGCGGCTACCGTGGACACCCAGAACTGGCCGGAAGCGGCCATCATCCTGATGCTGCTGGTACTGGCCTGCTTTATCATGGCGCCCTTCTTCTTTCAGGACAACCAAAAGCGGTAATCAGGCGCATTCATGAGGTACTTTTTGCACGATACCGACGCATTCCAGGACGAGAAGATCACCGAACTCTTCATGGCTTTCGGCTATGAGGGTCTGGGCTTGTTCTATACGATTCTGGAACGGCTCGCGGCCCGGGAAAAACCGATCCGGACGGAAGTGCTGAAACGGCAGTTGGGGGTAGGCAAAAAGCTGGAGAAAATCTGGAAGTTTCTGGAAGAAATCGAACTGATTTCATCGGAAAACGGCGAAACTTTTAACAAAAGACTGGCAAACTTTCTCGAAACTTTCGACAAAAAACGAGAAAATACCAAAAAACGCGTCGCGCAATTCCGTGAAAATCAAGACTCTACTGAAAATGTAACGCGTTACAACCGCGTTCGTAACACTTCTAATAGTAATAGTATAGAAGTAAATAAGGAAGATAATACAGAAGATAAATCTTCTGTTAATCCTCTCCTTTCAGTCGAGGATATACCGACCCCATCGGAAAAGCCGATGACTGAGGTACCCCAGAAACCTCCGGAGGCTCCCTCCCCCAGTTCCGGCTCCCCCCCTCCCAAAAAATCGAAATCGGTGGGCAATCACCTGTTCCGGACCTCGCCCTTCTACGACGAAGAGACGTTCGTCAAGGCGCTGGCCGGGACCGAATACGAAATCTACGATCTGCGCTTCTACCACCGCACGGTGAAAAACTGGGCGGATTCGAAAAACGCCATGCGGGCCGACTGGATGGCCACAGCCCGAAACTTCATGCTATCTGACGCCCGGGAGGGCAAAGCCAAACTTCGATCTGATCTGAGTCCCTATGGAAGCCAGCAACAATCCCAACCCTACCACGGCCGTCGCTACGACGACCGGAACGGCGACGCCCAGTTTGGAGCAGCAATTGATGCACTTGCTGACGCTAAATACGGTAAGTGAGCTGCTGACGACGGTTCGCAACGAGCCGGCCCGGATGGCCCTGGCCGAGGTTCGCCAGAACACGTCGATGGAGAAGGCCCACCTCAAACCGAAGCTGTTCCAGCTAAAGGCCCGGGCCGATTTCGGACCCAAAACCCTGCACAAGCTGCTCTGCTTCATCCTAAAGACCTTCCAGGATAGTTTGAAGATCACCAACCCGAAAAACGAAATGTCCACTTCGGAAATCTTCAGCGCAGCCGGCATGCTGATGGAGAAGTACACCCACGAGAGCATCCACGACTTTCTGATGGCCCTGAAGCTGTATGAGGAATCCGGCAAAGAGGTATATAACCATTTCAGCAAGAAGGTGCTGCTGAGTATCATGAACGCCTACCTGAACACGAAGTCGGACTGGCTCGAACAGCTCTGGGACGCGGACAATTTCGGCAACTCAGGCGAAGATCTGGGCCGCTACCTCTCCGATGGACAACTGAAAGCGGATTATGACGCCCTGAAGCGCGGGGAGCCTACCGAGGCCATGATGCTCCGTCAGCAAACGGAGGACATCGGCAAAATGAAGGCGCTCAAGGAACATGATTTCCAGCTTTTCAAGATGAAATACTACCTCCAGCGGCAGAAGGCGCAGGAAACGACCTACACGGAAACCAACGATGAATCGAACTGAAATGGGCTACCAGCTTCCCATTGCCCGGCAGACTCCGCTGATTGCGGGCATCGATCCCGACATCGATAAATCCGGTTTGGCCATCTGGTCCCGTAAAGATCGGAAGTACACGGTTCTGAAGGTATTGCCCTTCGCCGAGTTGCAGGAAACCCTGTGCAGTTACGATCCGGCTGAGCTGTCGGTGGTGGTGGAAGCCGCCTGGCTGAACGGCGATATCATGTACCGTCACCACGAGAAAAACCTGCCGAAGGATTTCAATAAATGGACCATCGAGGGTCGCTATGCCTACATGTTCAAACGCGGTACGGACGTCGGCCGAAACTTCGCCGTCGGTCAGACACTGGTCCATTACCTGAAGGCCAACGGCTACGATGTGGAAGAAAGAAAGCCGGAGTCCAAAAAATGGGATTCGGCAACCTTCCAGAGCCTGACCAAGCTAAAAATCAGGACCAATCAGGAAGTCCGAGACGCTGCAAAACTAGTATTCCAAAGAGATCAATCTTTACATTTAAAATTATACTATAAATATATGTAAATAAAATAATTTTATTTTTTGATAAAATTGAAACCAGAAATGAAGGTAGAGTAATTTGCCTTTTAATAAAATATTGTTAAGCTTATACCAAATGATTTACTACCTTTTGTAGTCTTTAATTATAAAAAATCACCTAAAGCGCCACTACATATTAATTCCAAAATCTTTATAAATCAATGAAAAAAATAGCCATATTCTTGATGTTAGCAAACTTTTCTATCTCATGTAATCATTATCCAACTACAAATGAAAGTAATTTTAATATTATTAAAAACTGGCAATTTAATGGCTTGTTATTAGCATTAAAAGATACTAATGTCGATGTAAATGAAATAGCAATTGAATCCCTTGATGAAAGATGGCTTTCTGATTCGACAAAAAGAATTGACCTTCAATTTCTAGATTCGTTACAAAAAAATAAACTATTGGTTGGAATTGAATATGATGCATTGGTTCAAGACAAGCTTGAACCTGTAACTATAAAATCCCTTATCGATAAACTCATTTCTACAAATGATTTAAGCTTGCAAAATAGGGGCTTTTTCGCATTAAGTCGGCAGAAACTTGAGCCTTCAGCTATCAAAATATTGATCGATAAACTCAATCAGAGTACAGAAAATTCTCTACGAGAGAATGTGGCTTATGTATTAGGTCGGCAAAAACTTGAGCCATCAGCAATTAATACACTTATCGATAAGCTCAATTTGAACACTGGAACAGCCCTGCTAGACAATCTGGCAAATATATTAGGCCAGCAGGAACTTGAAACCTGGGCCATAAATGCCCTTATCCAAAAAATCAATTTGAATGCTGGATCATACATGCAATTAAATATAATTAATGTATTAGGTCGGCAAAAACTTGAACCCTCGGCAATTAATATACTTATTGATAAGCTCAATTTGTATGCTGGATCAGCTCAAATAAACAATATAGCTAATGCATTAAAACAGCAAAAACTTGAGTCCTCAGCTATCAATGAACTAATTGATAAATTCAATTCTGTGATTAACAGTAAAGTTGAAAGTAGCATAGCAGCGATATTAGGAGAGCAAGAGCTAGAACCCTCAGTCATCAATGAATTAGTCAATAAGTTAAATTATACTACTAATGTAGATGTTGAAACAAGCATAGCAGTGGCATTAGGCAAGCAGAAACTTAGTTTTTCAGCCATTAATGCATTAGTCAATAAGTTAAATTCTACGACTGATCTAGATGTTGTAAGAATTGTAGCCAAGGCATTAGGTAAGCAGGAGCTTGAATCCTCAGCCATCAATGCATTAGTCAGTAAGCTTTATCAATTCCCATACGAGGAAATTTTTAGCGCAGATTTGACAACACTTAGACCAGACAGAGAATTAGCGATTGCATTAGGCAATCAAAAACTTGAATCTACGACCATCAATGCTTTAATAGATAAACTTAATGTAAATACGGAAGGAATTTTGCAATACAGAGTGGCTGAGGTATTAAGTCAGCAAGAACTTGAGCCCTTTGCTATTAACGAGTTAATTAATAAACTCAATTCTACCACTAATCTAAATCTTGAAAAAAATGTGTCACGGGCTTTAGGAGGGCAGGACCTTGAGCCCTCAGCCATCAACGCTTTAATTGATAAGCTCACTTCAAAGACTGACCATGCGGCAGCAGAATCTGTTGTTTTAGCACTAAAGAATCAGAAACTCGAGCCAGAGATTATAAATAAAGTAATTAATGAGACGAACAATATAGCTCAATTTAATAAAATTACTCAATTTGATTTCTTAGAATCACAAAGCCCTGATGTAAAATGGTCAAACTATATGTTAGCAATATTACTGAATGAGAGATTAAATGCATTTATCCAAGAAGGCCAAGATTATGAAGATCAAGATAGGTTTAAAATATTTTATCAAAGTGGCAGAACGACCAAATCTGACACGCCAGTTCGATGGCTATTTGGTATACCTACTGAAAGTATAATGAAAAAAATTTCTGCAGATGAATTAGAAAGTGAGTTATTTATTCTTACAGAATTTTGGCCGTCTTGCCAGAATTTTCCAATCGTTAAAGAAGAGTTTGCGAAGCAGGTGACGGAATTAGCAACATATTTGGAAAATTCAAATAGTGATCATGTTTTAGATCTGTTAAAATTAAATGAAAAAAATTTTTCCGATGAAAATTTTAAGTCAAGAGCAAATAGTCTTAATAAAGTAATAAATGTAATTGAGAATAAAAAAAGCTGGATAAATAAGTTGATTTCCTTAATTCCTTGGGCAATTTCATTACATCTTCTCTTTTGGATAGCCTTACTATTTGCTTATCCAAATTCCCCAACAGTTCAAAGTATGTTTTTCTGGAATCCAGAAGTGTTAAAGTGGGGTGGACTTTTTTATGTAAAGGCAGCATTAATTCATATTCCATTTTTAAGAAAGCGTATTTTATATCCCTTCCGAAATAGGCTGCTTGAGGATGCCCGTCTTGAAAGTTTCCGGGAAGATGCTTATTTCTCTGAATCAATAGTAAGGGTTGAGGCGAATGGCCAACATGAAACATTAATTGAACGCATTGCAAAGGAAGATAGAAAAATACTTTTAATTGGCGAATCTGGTTTGGGGAAAACCATGTATTTAAGAAAATTAGCCCAAACGTATTTAAATGATACAAATCGTTTAGCTGTTTACTTGAGGGCATCAGAATGTAATAACGGGGTAGTGGAAGCAATCCAAGAAAAAGTTAAAGGGATCGCTCAGGATACAGATTTCTTAAAGCCTTTGATTTTTATCGGGGCAATGGATGTCTTCATAGATGGACTTAATGAGGTAAGCCCTGATACACGGTCATATATTAGGAAGTTTCTTGGAGATTATGGCAAAGGCAAATGCATTGTAACATCCCAGCCCATTCCCGACTTACCAAATGATATGAAGCAATTTACTTTATTGCCTTTAAACCAACAGCAATTAACTAATTTTCTTTTAAAACGAAATCAGCTAGAAGAAAGGCCTATCTCCGAAGCTTCTATTCATGCCTATTTAAGTAAAATGCTAAATCCAATATTACCAATGCAAGAATTAAAAGACAATGAGCGAATTTTATCTAATCCGCTCGATTTATCTATAGTCGGGCAACTGCTTGCTTCAGGCATTACTCAACCGAACTTAAATCAATTACAGGAGAAGCTTTATCAGCAAATGGCAGAGGCATACCATTCAGAACATACAAGGGAAGAAGGCAACTTTCCATTAAAAAACTTTTCTGAGAGGACTTACGAACATAGGCTAAATACTGACGACAACTCTTTAGATGCAACAAACTATATGGATGAGATTGAATGTATGGCGAAGTTTAAGATGGTTTATAAAAGGGAAAACAAAGAGAGGATTGAATGGTTCTTCCGACACGATAAAATCCAGGACTTCTTCCTACTTCAAGCGTTTACAAATAAATCAGAGCGTCAGATTCTACATCTTGGCGATCCGAAATTTAGAGGTGTGTATTTCCTTTTGGCATTAAAATTACCATTTGATGATGCTCAACTACTTCGGGAACAAATTATCCAATACGGTGCAGACCATAATGATAATACAGTTAGTAATGAGTTCATAAAATTACTTCGGTCAAGGGCTGAAAAAATGAAGAATACACCAACGGGTTTATGAAGTTGCATGTCGAAATAGGCAGTCTGCCGATATGCAAGATTAATACCTGGCCGAAAGTGCAGCCGATCGTTACTTAAGGTCCATCACTGTTCGCCAGTCTAGTTATGAAGCTTACGGCTTGCGTTTTTAATTTATTTTACTAATTCTTCGGCTATATTAGGGGTTGGAAAAAGTATTTTTCTTATTAATCGCCGACGTACTTAATTTAACAAGTTATTAGAAAAGTAGATTTTAAACTTAAATATTTATTTTTTCATGGAATACCTCATACTTATTTTAGGCTTTTTGGGAGCAGCAATTGGTATTTTTGGCAAGAGCTGGGATAAAGATCGTAAGAACTTAACAGCTATTGGCTGGCTATCATTTATTGTTGCTTTTGCAGCACTTGTCTTTACGTTTATTAATACAATTAATAGAAATAGGGCACTAGATGATCGCAAAGCGATGGTCAAAAATATAACTAATGAAAAAATAATTAACGGTTTGAATTATATAACTGAACATTTAACCAATCAAGAAAATTTAAATGACTCAATTTTAAAGCTTCTCACAGAAGATACTTTATATTTAGCTAGGCACATTGGTGTCATCCCTTTAATTAATAGTCCATTGATCACAATTGAAAATACTAACGACGTTGAAGGTAGATTTGACTACCCTTACCAGAAAATTTCTTCAAATATTAAAGAAGGCAAAAAACAACTACAAGATTTACTTGACAATAATCTTAATGATCTTGAAATTGATAAATCAAACTTAATAAATAGTATCTTGAATGATAAATACTTTAAGGATACATATAGCCTATTAGGATTGCATCAATCTTTAATATTATCAAGTATCAGTAATGTTGAGGAGAGACCAAGTAAATATATGGATTACAACTCCTATCCTGCATGGAGTTATTTGGGAACACATTACTTTAGTTTGGCACCATATATCAGGAATGATACAATTCCTCCATATGATTTAAACATGGGGCCTGGTAATTTCAAAGATTTTCAGGTTTTTGTTGGTAAAATAAGAACACTTTTTAACAAATGTAACAACGAGCTAAAAGGTTAAAATTAGCTCTAACTTATATTAGGTAGAGGATTCCTTGCTTTGATTCGGCAGATTTATCGAGCAACCCCGTATTGGGGCGAAAAATTCAAATACGGTTTATACGATATGGATAAACTGTTTCAGGGGCTTAAGATATATTATTTGAAATAGGTACAGGCCCGGAGAGCATGATCCGGGCTTTGTCTTTTCCGGTCAGCTAAAAAAAGTAAGTAAAAACTTACTCGAACCCTTGACAAGTAGGTAAGTTTTTGCTTACCTTTGATGTGTAATTAGTTCTTTTACATATTGAATTGCCTATGAAAGCAAGCGACCTAATTCAAATGCTTTTAGATGCTGGCTGGCAGGAGGTTCGGCAGAAAGGTAGTCACCGGATTTTTAAACATCCTGACTTTCCAAGGACGATCAGTATTCCTGATCATGGAAAAAGTGACCTCAAAATTGGAACTCTGAACGCCATTCTAAAGCAAGCCGGGTTGAAATGACAACCCGGCTCCCCTTCTGGGGATAAAATTGGGAAGGCTGCTATGTAGTCTTACTTTAACCATATTTTTAGCAGATTGTATGAAAGCAAGGATGAGCAAAGCATTAACTGTTATCTTAGAAAGAGATGACGGCGAATTTTGGGGACGCATTGAGGCTCCCGACTTTCTACATGTAACCCAGGGGGCTACGGTAGCAATTGTAACTAAGAATCTGCGCGACCTGGTCGCCGATTCGCTGGAACACGAACTGAAAGACAAACCCGAATGGCAGGGAGTTACTGCCGACACGATTCAGTTCGATTATGTTTACGATCTTCAATCTTTTTTCGAACGATTCAAAGAATTAAAAATGACAGCCATCGCCGAGCGTGCAGGATTGAACAAGAATCTTTTGCACCAATACGTGGCGGGCCATAAACATCCGAGTGAACAGCAGGCAAAGAAGATTGAAAATGCTGTTCACGCTCTGGCTGAGGAACTTAGAAAAGTCATCCTGGCGTAACACTTTCAATGGAAGCCCGGTCTTAGTTGACCGGGCTTTTTTTATGGCATCCGTCCCAAGGTCGAAAAGTAGAACAAAATTGCCGTCTTCAGGTCGGCGTCGGCATACCCTGATTCGCTATTATACAGGTCCAGTTCGCCGTCTTCCGTCATCGTAAAGCTGACAAAGGAAACCCCCAGCGTGGCCATGCACAACTGAACCGAATCCCGCAAAACGTAAAAACGACCGGTTTCGAAGCCGAGCCGTACGGCCAGCTGCTGCGCCTGTTCGTCGGTAATCCTGATTAAAGCCATCCTGCAAAAAAACGGTCTGTTACCTTTATAACAAAAATGCCGGCCGTCAGCTGACGATCGGCATTCCTACCTAACACTGTACTCACTGAAAAGGATCGTTTTTCCAGTCACCCGATATTATATACGCCAGAACGGCGCCGATCGCCAGACCCGCAGCCATCTGCAGGACGGCCGCTATCATGCGACCTGTTGAAGCTGACCCGCTAAGAATGCACTATATGCTTCCTGATTGCGTTCTACTGTAACAAAGACCTTACCGGTTTTGATAGCGGACCGGATCCGGAAGAACCAGCGGTCGAAGGCCGACCGCGAATCCGTGACCATGTTCCTGGCAAACCCAAGGCCCGGAAGTTGACAGCCTTCCGTATCGTCAGCATAGTTGCCCGGATGCCAGCGGACCCCTTCGAAGCCCGGTACATTCATCAGCAGCGGCAGGTATTTCTGAAACCGGTTGCTGAAGGTGACGGCCATCTCGTAGCGGCCCGTCGGAATGGCCGTCTTTCCATACACTTTTGCCTGTTGGATGGCAAAAAGGGGCATGCGGGAGTACAGCCCCCGGTCCCGATCTTCCAGCATATGCCCGCAGAACTGGCCGTCGATCATCACGTCAGAGATCGTGGCCGACTCGCTGAATATCTTTCTGGTTATGGTGATTTCCATAGCTCGGTGCAATTAACGGGTGCTGATAACCACTACGACGCCGATCACGGCTAGCAGGGTGATCAGTTGATTACCGGTCGCATAAACCCGGTTCCAGACCCGATCCGCGGCCATGCGTTTATTATTAGCCTCCAGTAGCCGGTTATCCCCTTCCAGACGGGCGGACCGGGCTTGACTTTCCTGCAGCTGTGCATGGTAGGCGGAAATCCGTCGGCTGGCCTCCTTCGCCAAGCTGTCGAGCCTCGCTTCCTTTAGCATCAGCAGCGTATCAGTTACGGCCAGCACGTATTCGACCTGGCCCACCCGAGCCTTCAGAGTGCGGTTTTCCTCCCTCAGCTGAGCTACTTCTCCCGTCAGGCCTTCGATCTGTTTGGCGGGCGGGATCACCAGGTTCAGTGTCTGGGCCGCGGCCGGTCGGGTCAGCAGGACCAGCAGAATCAGGATCCGGTTCATTGAGTTTTCAGCAGGCGCCGGGCGCTGTCGAGTTTGGCCTCCAGCACCTTCTCCCGGTCGGTCGGTTCACTCCCCGCCAGCGAGGTCGGGACCGTCTGGGTCATGGGCTGGAGATACTTTTTCGTCGATTCGCGCTCAAACAGCAGCAGAATCAGGATCAGGGCGAAGGCCGGCACGAACCACCACAGCAGACGCCGGTTCAGGTCGGCCCGTTTCTCCTTCGGCATCGGCTGCCAGTACGTATACCACAACCAGCTGAAGGCCGTCACGGCCGCGAAGCTGCTGACCAGAAAGGTCGTCAGGTTCAGCAGGCCCGGCACGAAGCGCCACGCCAGCCAGGTGAAGAAAAAGGATCCGGCGACGCCGATCATCGGCACGGATACCCGCTTGGGCAAGCCCTGCGTGGTGGCACAGATCAGGTAGGCCCCGATGGCCGCGCTGATCAGAGAGACTTGAATGAGAATGTCGATCATGGTTTGACAGGAGTTTCCAGTTTGGTAAGCACTTGTTTGAGGAGGGTGACGAAGATTTGCCGAAGGGCCAGCATCGGATTCCGGCTCAACTCATCCCCTACACGATCCACGGCCACCTGAATGAGACTCCCCAGGTAGGCCAGCAGAAACCAAAGCCAGAACAGCATTTTCCAGTACACTTCGTAGCCGAACAGCAGCACGGCCGTACACATCACTATCCCGACACCCACACCGCCAAAACAGAAGCCGGTGAAGAACGCCTTCAGGGCGTGGACCAGGTGCATCGCTTCCCGGTTGATGGCCCGTACGGCTGAGCCCAGAAACAGGCACAACAGCACGATAACCAGATCAGGGACGGCTTCCAGATTTTTGAGCAGTTCGTTCATTCGTTACGGTGGGTGTTACGGCCCAGATTGGGTTTAATCGGTAATCGGGCGCATCGATCCGGAATACTGGGTGTAGTCCGAACCGTACAGGGTAAAATCGTTGTAGAGAAACGAGATCGGCCCGCCATTGATAGGGGCATACGGCCGGGCGAGTTTCGTCGATCCGGTCACCATCTGCGTTTTGGTGTAGGCGATTTCGCCCGGCGATCGGGTGTACCGATCAATATAGGAGGTCGTATTGTCGGCCGACCGGCGAGCAATCAGAATCACATCGTCATAGCTGGGCGTCGATCCAAAAGCCATACCCGGCAGGTAGTTGGCGTCCTGATCGTAGCCGATACGGGGGCCGGCCACATCCGGGAAGATCTCCGTCATCCACATGGCCGGCAGCGTCTGACTGGAGGCCCTGACGATTGTTGAACCACTGTTTTGGCTCCAGCTTTCTCCGGCCGTGCCGGTGGTAGCTCCGGTACCGGCCGTGGCGGTGGTAAAGTTGACCCCGGCTACCTCCACACCCGAGCCGTTCAGGATCCGCACCGACTTGACCAGCAGGTTCAGCGCCAGCGAGGGGTTGGTTGAGTTGTTGGGTACCGTCAGGCTGTTGGTATTGGCAATCGGGGCGGCCGTGGCGCCGAGGCTGTAGCCCGAGGGGGTCAGTTCCTTCCAGGTGGCTCCGCCATCGGTCGAATAGATCGGGTACACGACTGAGTTGCCTCCGACGTTGGTGCGGAAGCGGAAGCCCAGGCCGACCTCATCGGTCCATGCTCCGGGGACATATTCGGTCGTGGTGATCTGGCGCTGGGTACCGCCGGTGATGGCATAGCTGAAGACGAACCGCCGGTCGGAGGTTAAGGCCGCAAACCAGCCGTTGGTGGCCGTCGATCGGCGCCGGATGAAATCCACCGTTTGGGTGGGTTTCTGTAGGTACCGGCAGACGACCTGGGCGTCGAAATCATTCAGGTTCAATGCGGCCGAGGAAGCTGTGCCGGTGTACCCGTTTCCCGTGCTGGTCAGCACGCCGTCGAAAGTGATCGTCGAGGAGGGAATGTAGCGGGTGACCTTGTACTGGGCGGCATTGTAAGTGCCGCCGGTGACATCCCAATCCGCATAGGCAATGGCCGGTGGCAGCGGCCCCGAGCGAACGTAGAAAAGCCGCCGGGAATAGCCCGTGGCCACCGTCGAGAGGGGCGTCAGATCGGTATCGAGAATAGCGCTTCCGGAATAAATGTTGCCTGTCAGAGCCGGGGTGACGATCGAAGAAACCGCCCCGGTTTTGACGTCGATCTCCAGATAGTGCAGATCGTGGGCGGAAGCCGCCGGGTTGTAGCTGAAGGCCATGCGGATCACCTGATTGCCCGAGGTGTTGAAGGCATCGGCCGTGATGATGTAGCTCTGCCGGGTACTGCCGTTAAGAATATCCCGGTAAGCCCTCGTCCAGGTCAGCGCCCCGGTGGCCTGATTGACGCTGAAGGTGGCAATGCCCCAGAAGGTATTGTTCTTTCGCGTAAACAGGATAAACGTGTCCTGCAGGGAGTCCGAATCCGCCTTGAGCCGATGAATCTGGGTGTAGGACGAAAGCGACCCCAGATTCAGCTGAATTTCCGGACCCCACTTCGTCACATCGCCTGATAAACTGCCGACCTTAAACCGGACCAGGTTGTCGTTGTTGTGATTCGTCCAGGCGATGATCGGACGGTGGTCATCCATCGCCCACAGCGCCGGGCTACAGTGATCATCGACCACCGCCGAGCCAACTTTGAACCGTTTGACTTTGCCCGTCGAATGGGCTATTTCATTAACGACAATGTCGCCGTTGGCCGCGATACCACCCGAAACTACCCTTTCGTAAGGCTTCCGTAGGTAGGTCGCCACCGGATGTTGCCACCACTCCAGTACGGCATCGGAAAATGGCGTTTTTCGGCTGGCCTCAATCGCCTGTTTGACCCGGAGGGCCGACATGGCTTTGGAGTTGTCGGAAAGCTGCTCGGCCTCGGTCTGGCTGGCGATGGTGACCGAACCTCCGCCACCGCCTGACGACCCACCGAGGCCAGGACGCTGACCAAGGGCCATTAGCGGGGCCAGCAGTAGGAAAAGAAGGGCTTTTTTCATCTTAATAGTATTCGGAACGGAGGGCTAAACGAACAATAGGAGTTCCAGAGGTCGCCTTGAACCGGAAGTTTTTGACATCTTCCGCTGATTCGAGTTTGAAGGGTGGGCTTTTACGGTCCATCTCGCCTTCAATGACTGCTCCCCCGACGGTATTGTAAATAATGGACGCGTTGGTGTTCTGGTCAGTCGAATCACTGATTCCGACCGAAACGTAAGCCCCATTATAGTAGGCATTCGGAAAATCGTTCAGGTTGAAGCCCAACCAACTGCTGGTCGCATTGACTTCGGCATTATGAACGGTCTTTGGCTTGCCCGGGTGCGTGTGTGCCATGCTCGTTTAGTGGTTTGTTTGGAGAATTATTGGGTTCGATACTTGACGTTGAAGGAGAGGTAGTATTCGGTGGCGCTGGCAAAACTGCCGCCGTAGGTGCCCGCCTGATGGCCGAAAACCAGATTCGGCGTAGTGTCCAGCAAACCCGTATAGACGGCCGTGTCGTTATGGGACGAGAAGGTGAAATACATATCCACCGAATCCACAAATCCCGGAATGCCCGTAATCGCCGGCTTGCCCGTCGCGGCCAGCGTCGCGTAGGCCACGCCCGTCAGCTCGAAAGTGCCGTCAATCTTGTTGATCATCACCCGACTGAGGTTGTAAGACGTCAGGGCCGAGCCGTTCTCCCGGGTCATCGCCAGCACCCCGTTATCGGCCCTTAGCATCTGTACCTCCGAGTTGGCCCAATTGATGGCCGCCCCCGAATAACCCCCCGCTTTGGTGATCACTGTCAGGGCTCTGAGCGAAACGCCTGAGCCGGCGATGGCCACGTTCTCCCGGACGACCAGACGCTGAATCTGGTGGTTGGTTGCATCGTACTGCACGACCGGCGGATTGGCGTCGGCCGAACCCAGGGTGTTGAAGTAGAACGTGTTGTTCTTGACGGTGATGGCCGCCGTGTTGGTGCCATCAATGTAGACGCCGTAGTTGCGGGAAAAATCGGTGTTGTTATTGATGAAGTGGATATAACCTGTCGGTGCCGCCCCTACGCCCAGAAAGGCATTGGGATACTTCGTGTAGTCCATCGTGATCCCGCCAGGCTGCGTATCGTCGGTGATCAGGGATTTATAGCTGTTGCCCCGATAGGTATGATTCAGGCCGGCCGAGGAGGTGAACGGCAGCGTGCAGCGGCCTGAAATGCGGTTGTTTTCGACGGTGATGTCCTTCCCTCGCAGTTGAAAACCTTCGTAGCAGTCGACGACATCGTTATCGTAGAAAGCGATGTTTTCCGCGGCCTCGTGGCAGGCAAAGCCCTGGGATGTCCCGCCCGTGGTGGCGGAGTTGAACCAGTCCGTTCCCGAGGTGTTCAGACCCGTATTGCCGGTGACCGTATTGCCGTACACCCGGCCCAGACGGCTGGGACCTGCCGAGCCGCTGCCCGAAAAGTCCACCGCCTTGCGGTTTCCGAAAAATTTGTTGTCGTGGATGTTGTAGATCAGCCCACCCAGCGGGTCGATGCCGTACCCTTCCCCGGTTTCGTTGGCCCCCGAAATCGTGCAGCCGGCTACCTCGAAGTCGTACATGGCCTTCGGCTCGATGCCCGTATACTGGAAGCCCTTCACAACAGAGTTCGTCACCTTGCTTTTCTGCAGGTATTGCAGCGCCAGACCCGTCACCGGGTTGTTGCCCGTATCGTTGCACTGAATCTCGACATTATCGATTTCGACGGTGGCCGCGTTGTAGTTGGAAATCGTCACCGTCTCCGAGGACAGATACGAATCCATCAGCGGGTGCCGCAGGGTTACAGTCGTTCCCGAAATGCCTTCGATGATATTCTGCTCGGCCTTTTTGACGCCTGAGCCGATGGGCCAGTTGGTGGCGCTGGCGATGTTGATCAGGTCACCGACGGCAAAGTTGGTCACACTGGTAAAGGTGACCGTGCGCGAGCCGATGGCGGCATTAGCCGAGAGCGTCGTACTGCCTGATTTGGCCGAGGCCCGCAGGATCAGCGGGTAGAGCGCCGTGTCGGGCAGCTTAAAGATGGCTTTTCTAGCCCCCTGCCGGGAGCGGATTTTGATCGTGCCGGCAAAACCGAAGTCGATGGCTGTGCCCAGGTAGTAGGTTTTGGCCGGGTCCACCGTCAGCGTGCGGCCCGAATTGGCGGCCATATAGGTCAGGGCGGACAGGATTTTGGCGGCATCGTTGGTAGAGCCGTTTCCGGCCGGATTCCAGATCTCAATAGGCACATCTTCGCCGGGCAGTAGCCTCCAGCGGCCCGTTGACTGTCCTGTCACCTGATGCACAGTCGCTCCGTCGTCGGCCGTCGTCGACAGCGAATCCCAATAGAACTGCACGGCCGGCATATCGCCCTGTGTCGTGTAGCCTGAGAGTGTCACCACGTGCCCGTTCAGAGGTGGAACTTTTGCTTTCATAGCCGCAACGGTCGGATATTCGGTCCGGCTATTCACCAGCGCCAGCTGAGCGTCGTTAATGAACCGGTTATTGGTGTTGGTGGCGACTTTCCCAGGCGATAGGAGCGGGATATCGTCTTCAATCAGGGCCCGGAAGCCCGGTGCCACCGAAGCCCCTGACACCGGACCGGCAAACACCTGATTGGCCGTCTGTGCCGGCAGCGACAGGCTCCCCGCCGACAGTGATCCGGCGATACCGACGCCGGTAGGGCTGACTGTCACCATGGTCGTTCCCTTCGTGACGCCGGCGGACGCGCCGGTGCGGATCTGTAGGTTGGCGTCGGTCCCCAGGATTGAATAACCCGCCGATCCGGACGTGAAGAACTGTACGCTGGATTCGGTCGGCGTGCCCACGTTGGGCATCAGGTTGATGCCGTTGGCGCCACTGCTTGCCTGCAGGTTCAGCAGCGTTGTCGTCGAGGCCGTGTTCACGCTCAGGCTGCCCGACCGCAGGTTGCCGCCCACCCGGCCAGTGCCGCTCAGGTAGAAGCTGGCACTCTGGGCCCGGGCCGTCTGGTTCTCCAGAAAATTGACGCCAGCCCCGTCCGAGCCGGGCGATCCATAGGACAGCCGTAGCGACGAGTCGCCGGCCGCAATCCACAGGTGCGAGTTGCCCAGCCGCAGGTGGCCGTTATTCCAGCCCCCGCCCACAATGCGGAAAGAGTTGGCCGCCGAGGTGCCGTTGAGGGTAACTGCGATCGTGTTGTTGGTGCCGTCCGAAGAAGGCGAGATGTTGCCCGTCGAGAATCCGCCGGAATAGAATTCCATGATCGGGTTGGAAGCCGCCCGCTGCTTGAAATTGAAGTAGTTTCCCGCATCGCCGGTGCCGGCCGCATTCCGGAAGGAGGAGGTGACGATGGCCTGCTCGTCAAATTTGGCGATATGAGCCGCCCCTTTGTTCCAGTAGTCGACTCCCGTGTGATTTTTGACGGTGTTGCCCAGAAACGAATTCGCGCCATCGTAGGTGATGCCGATGGTCTGGTTGGCGCTCAGGTTCCCGATGCCGCCCGTGTACGCCCGGCCGTCGACCACGTTGCCGACGACGGAGACGTTGGCCGATTTTTCCAGCACCAACCCGATCTGGGCCGTGGCATTGCCGAAGCCGGCGAACAGCACCTGGTTATTATTGAAGACTACCCCATCGACCCCGCGCAGCTCGGCGCCCGATCCGTAGGACTGGTCAAACCGGTTGTGCGAAATGATCGTGTTGTAGGTACCGAACAGCTGCTGACCGTTGAAGAGAAAGTTCGTTTCCCGCCCCACCGAGAAGGTCAGCGTGCCGGATCCGGCCGTCGTCAGGTTAACAAATGTCCCAGCTACCGCATTTTCGTAGGTGGTAGCGACCTTGAAGCTGTTGGCATTGACGGCTTTGATCCAGTACGTCTGGTTGTCGACCAGCGGGCTGGGCAGGGTGCCGGACGTAGTGAAGATCATCACCGGCGTATAGTCGGGCAGTCCGTAAGCCGTCGCCGTCAGCGCATCGGTGGCCGCATCGGCGGTAAAGGTCCAGTTAAATTCGGGCCGTGCCACATTCGCGCTGGAATTGTAGCACATGTTATCGGTAATGATGTTGTTGAAACACCGGTACCCCGTTAGCCAGAAGGGGGTGCGGGCGATCGTCCCGTTCGAAACGCCGAAGCCACTGAATGCATTCGAGTAAAACCGGCTATCGCGCACGGACTCCCCGTAGAAAGCCCCCTTGGCCGTGTTGTGGTGGAAATGCAGGGTGTTGACTTCTTTGGTGTGTACCGCAAACAGCTTCGTGCCCGTGAAAGCGCAGTGATCCACCTCGACCCCCCAGACGCCGTACATCCGCAGCCTTTGTAAATATTTATTGTCCCGATCGCCCCCGGTAAAGTCGAGGTTGGCGATCCGGCCGCCCTGGTAGCGGGCGCTGTCGCCATTCGCCAGCTGGCTGTAGACGGCCGGACCACCGTTCGTGTTCGCCGATACTTCCAGAATCGGTCCGGACAGGGTGCTGGCCGCTACCAGCCGGGCCATAGGGTTGGAAGCGGCCTGCTCGGTGACCGACACTTCCCCAATCAGCGAGACGTTGTACTTCAGGGTGATCGTCGTATCGACGGCGTAATCGGCCACCGGCAGAAACACCGTTCCTCCGCCGGCAGCATAGGCGTAGTTGATGGCCTTGCGGATGCCCGCATCGGAAAGGCTGAAGGCCCGCACATCCAGATACAGCCCTTTTGACCGCTCGTAGTAGTAGCCGGTCGGCCCGCGAAACACGATAGCCCCGTAGCCGGGTGTCGCCCCGGTCACCGTACCCACCTTCCGGATATAAATTGAGCCGTCGGGATGCTGCACGGCCGGTGCGTTGACGGTGGTAAATTGGCTGACAGAGGTCAGCACGGTCGGCTTGACGCTCACCGAGTCGTATTTGCTCTTCTGCTGAGTGGTCAGCAGCGATCTGCCCTGGCTGTTGAAGTACTGATCCAGGGCCGCCGGGTCGGTCTGGGCCCAGCAAAGGGAGGTGAGCAGCAAAAAGAAGAGGACAAGCAGCTTTTTCATCGTTACGAAGCGGGCATGGTGACGCTTTCCAGCAGGGTGGAAAAGCCAGGGATGTAGAGGTATTTTTTATGGTTGGTGATGTCGACGAACTCTTTGGCCAGCGGACCCGTCGCCACCGCCTGGGCGGCACTCAGCGACGCCACTGGAATCGGCCGGGCCGTGGCCAGGCCCTGTTCCACATCATAAATGCGGCTCTGCAGGGCGGCAGCAATCTCCGTGGTGATGGTTTCGCCCCCTTCGGAGGTCAGCTTCGAGACGAACACCTCAGCCATCGACGGCCCCGGCTCATTGGCCGTCTTCGGCAGCCGCTTGTAGACGGTGATGTCCGTGTATCGGAAGGTTACCTGACCGTCCGCCGTCTGACGATACCAGCGCAGTTCGTAGGCCGCCGTAATGTTGGCCACCGACAGGCTCAGGCCCGCAACGGTTGGCGTAGCGGCCTTCAGCCGGATGATGTGGTTCTGGGGCCGTGACAGCATCGGACTGTCGTTGGCGATGATCACGTTGTGGCTTTCCTGCTGCGGGTTGGTGATCTGAATGCCGATTACCCAGGCCGATACGTCGCGCGGGCTGTTGTCTTCGTTCAGGAACTGAAGCTCGATCATGAAGGCGTCCGTGGCCAGGCGGGCGCCGGCGGATTCGGGAATATACGGAGCGGACTGGTCAGCCATTAGAGCGTATCGTTATAGACCATCAATTCGTGACCTTCCACCTGCTGCTGGATCGTTTTACCCGAGCTGTGCTGCATCTCCAGAATCCAAGGCTTACCCGGATGGCAGGCCTGATTCGTCGCCATGAAGGTGATGTTGCCGTCCTTCACCCGCGTTTCGGCCACGACGGCCATCGCCCGGTTGAGGTTGGTCGGATCGTCGGAGGAAAGCGCCCGGGCGGCCATGTAAAGCACGTCGGAGCCGTTGGGTTTAGGATCGGTCCAGGGCGACCAGTCGGCATCGCCCTCTCGCTTGATGCGGAATTTGCAGTAGGCTTTCGTGCCGCCGTGGGTGGCCACCGAATCGGCGTAGAAATGGTTCGAGACGGTCAGCTCGTCGTAGGCCGACAGGCGTTTAGCCGGGAACTGATGGCCTGACCGGCCTGGGAAGTTGCCGGTGCTGCCGCCACCGCCGTCCGGGTAGAATTCGGTATGGGTATTGATGCTCTGGACGTTGACATCCCGGCCGAATTTCGGTTCACCGTTCCAGTCGATGCGCTTGCCCGTTTCCCAGAGCGCCAGAAAGCCCATGGCAATGTTCTGGGTCGTCGGCGTCTGGATGTAGCCCACCTGGCGAATTTCTCCACTCGGGTTGGTCGTGCGGATCGACCGCTTATGGCTGAACTGGCCGACCGCCAGCGTTCCCGTATGCTCGCGCATGGGCCAGTAGAAGCCGCAGCCCTTCGTGTGGCTCAGGCCCAGGTCGGAGCAGGCGTACTTCATGATCTCGAAGCGGTGCTTGACGTTGTAGAAGTCGAGCATGGACGCCTTATTCGCCGAGGTCGGATACCAGCTGACGTTCCAGCCGATGATGTTCTTCAGCCGCGAGAAATAGCCGATTTTGTCACGGGCGGCCGCCGGCGAGTTGTACCGGTTCAGGAAATAAGGGTGCAGCGGGTTTTGCTCGCTGGTATCGGGCGCCGTGAAGTTGTCGTACTTCTGATAGGTGGCAAATGAGCCGTAGTTGCCGTATATCAGAAACGGCTTCCCGTACAGCACGTGGCTGGGAGGCAGGTTTTGGTACCGCTCGGCAGTGAACTGGTTGGCCTTGTAATACAGGTCCGTGTACCATTCGATGATCGTCCCATCGTCGTCAGGCTCCCCAAACTGGTTGCCGTTCCACTGCACGAGCGGGTAACGGTTGACCGCCTGGCGGATCAGGTTGTCGTCGTTGACCACCGGATTGTGTCCCCGGATGCCTACGGCGGAGAACTGATTGGTACCGTAAACCGAAAACGCCCGGTGATAGTTGGACGTGATGGCATTGTCCCATGAGTTGTGGTCGAGGTGGGTCCGCTGCTTGAGGTACTCCGCCAGGGGCAGATCACCGTCCTTGCAATAGCCGCCGATCCAGACGTCGGACGGCAGGCTGACCGGCGGGGCGACCCGGATCGCGTTCTCGAAGTTGGAAAGAGTGTACCAGCTGGGAATTTTAGATCGTTTCGCCATGGGTTAAGTCGGTAAGGTATCGGCAGAGCCGGTCCAAATGTCGTCCTGGAACCAGCGGGTGATGTAGCGTTGGTTGGCGTTGGTATACGAGCCTACATCCTTGCCCTTGGAATGCACGACGGTAATCGTCAGGTAGTAGTTCTCGCTGACCTCGTAGTTGGTCATGGCCGGCCCGAAGGGTAGTTCGACGTTGTTGACGGTCGTAAACCAGCCGTAGCCGTTTTCAGCCGGGGATTTCGGTACGAACGTCAGGTAAACCTTGCCGTTCGAGTACGAATAGGTGATCGTACCGACATTGACGTTACAGACCGACTCCTTGTAGATTGTATCACCCCCGCCCATGCCTTCGGACACCAGATCAGGCAGGTTCGAGCCCGTCAGATCGTAGGTGCCGGCCGGCTCGATGAACTCGAAGCTGAGCTGTTTGGTATCATCAGCCAGTTTGCCCGAAATCCGGTAGCGTTCGTTCTCGGTCAGGGCCCCGAAGTTGTAGCGCCACCGCCGTTCAGTACGGCCGTCGCCCAGCGTCCGGGTCGTGGAGGTCGAAATCGCATCCTTCCAACCGATGATGGTGTTCGCTGCACCGGGTGAAATGCCTTCCAACTGCAGTTTTGGCGCGGAACCCGTGGTCCACACGAAGGCTTCCGAAGTTCCCGGCAGGCCGCTGTCCGAGCCGTTGGTGATCCGCAGGTTAGTCAGGGTCGTTTCCAGCACCGGTCCGGTGTCGGACTTGATGTAGTAGTCGCCGTCGGTGTTGGCCTGCGGCAGCGTCTGCACCGTCGTATACTCCTCCGAGGTGTTGTTCTTGTTGCGCAGCCAGATTTTGATCTGCTTGCCCTTGAACAGACCGACGCTGGAGCCGCTGTTCGACAGAAACAGCTTATCGAGCGTATACTGCTGGAAGGTCTGCGCCGTCAGGTCGTAGTAATTCGAGGAGGTAAAGTTCGACCCGCCCGTAATCGCGCTTCCGTCGGGATTGGTCAACCGTACTTCCATCTGCTGGCTACCCGATACCCGCGCCCGCACGTGATACCCCTTCGAAACGGCATCATAGGAAAAGCCCAGCCGCTCCAGCCAGGTCGGCGCCCCGGATGTACTACCCGGGTAGTTGACCGTAAAGGTGAACTGGGAGAAGGTCTGACCGCCCCGTGGATCAGTAACCGCCACCCCTGATGAATACGTGCCAGCCACCGTCGGCGTGCCGGACAATTCGCGCGTGACAGGGTTGAATGAAAAGCCCTCCGGCAGCTGAAAGGCCCACTCGTAGGTGAGCGGCTGGCCTTCCGGATCCCGGAACGTGTTCAGCGGTACGATCCAGCTGAAGGGCTGGCCGACGATGGCCGTCATAGCTGGCAGGGGGTTGTCGACGACGGGAATCTGGTTGGGCGCTTCGGTTGGATTCGAGATGGTGATTTTCAACGTCGTCGATACCTTGGCGCCGTAGTTGTCGGTGGCCGTCACCGTGGCCGTCGCGACACCCCCCGCCGACGGAGATCCCGAGACAGTCCGGGTGGCGGCCGTATAGGACAGACCACCCGACAGGCCCGTTACTTCGATGGAGATAATCTGGCCGTCCGGATCAGAAAATGTATTGGCCGGGATGAGGTAGCTAAAATTCTGACCGACCGTCGCCGTCTGGTCCGGAATGACGTTGGCGACGACGGGTCCCTGGTTGGTGGAGGTCTGATCGAGCAGCGTCTTCAGCTGAGCGATGGTCATACCCGCCGGCTCCTTGCCGTTGGGGGTATCGATCCACACCCCGATGACGTTGAGCGAATTAACCGTCGGTAAATTGCCCACCCGGATGGTTTTGACCTCCGGCGTTTCGTCCTTCGCTTTCGGGTCTTTCTGAAGCGTTTCTTTGAAGGAGGGCATGGTCAGAATTTTGGCTTGCTCGAAAGACAGTCGGGTAATCTTGCGGCCCTGGCCGCCCGCTTCGATGGCCGCAAATGCCTCGGGATTGACCGAGTCGGAGGGCAATTCGATCCGAAGGCCGGAATCGTCGGTAGCGAGACGGAAGGGGTATTGGTCGGGAAGAGCGGAGTCGAAAACGACAGTTCCCGGAGGACTTTCCATGAAGTCAGGCGACTTCTCAATGTCGGCCTGGAGGCCGTAGACCTTCACCGAATACGCCACAAAATCGCGGTTTAGCCGCACGTACACGGCGACAGTACCAGCCGCTTCGGCCAGACAGACGAGATCGCAACCCAGCGCGTCGGGCAACATGGCTTCGCGCGTCCACCAGTAGGCAAAGCCTCCCCGGTTGGCGCAGAACAGGCGGATGACGCCTTTCTGGTAGCCGCCCCAGCCTCCGCCGGTCAGCTCCACGAAAACGTGATCGTAGGTGCCCGCCCCGGAGAGGGGCAGCGTGGCGACCCGGCGGTAGATGACCTGATTCGATCCGCTGGGACGCGAGTAGGAGATGCCCTCGGCATCCTCGTTTTTCTGGAGCAGTTCGATGACGTCGGCGGCCGACAGGACGCGGTCCTGCGCTTCCAGATGGCTGGGGTCTTCCGGATCGGCGAGCTTGATGAGGCCCGGCGTCAGGTAGTTGGCCAGTCCGGGCAGGACGGCATTGGCAATCTGGGCAAAGGAAGGGAACGCCGTGGCCAGGTTGATGTCGGTGACCTCTCCGCCCTGACGGGTGATCGTCAGAATACCATTGGCGGGGTTGAAGCTGTAAGACGCAGGAATCTGGGCGATCGCGGCATTTACCTTGTCGCGGCCTTCGTTTACAAAATCACCTTCCTGGATGGATTCAAGGACTGCCATAAGACGCTACGGGGGTAAACTATGGTAGCGCTTCGCAGTCCGGTAGTGAAGCAGGTGCTAAGTTAAAGAATTTGGGAA
Source organism: Larkinella soli (assembly GCF_003703975.1). Taxonomy (GTDB): domain Bacteria; phylum Bacteroidota; class Bacteroidia; order Cytophagales; family Spirosomataceae; genus Larkinella; species Larkinella soli. Next base: position 63,786 of record NZ_QTJY01000013.1, read on the forward strand.
GATTTCCAAAAAATGATAATTTGATACCTGACGATCAACCATCTACACTTTTCTACCCTATCTTTTCATCATGGCGTCAGGTAATGGAAGCCAAGAGGCACAGAGTGGAGGCTCCGTTGAGTCTTCCAAAGCCGGGATATTCATAAATATTCCGGTTCAGGAGTCTTCTAAGGAAGCGAAACCAGCTTCTTGGCTAGAAAGTACCGAACAAGTCCTTAAGCTGTTAGGATTGATTGCTGGACTGTTTACTTGGCCGCTTGTTATTCTGGTTACCTTACTGATGTTTTATTCTCCTTTGAAGGAGGTTGTAGAAAAGCTGCCCAGAAAAATAGACTCCTCTCAAGAAGTAAGCTTTGGCTCTTTTTTATCCTTTAAAATAGATAAGCAGGCCCGAGCAGAGGGTAATGCAGAATTAGCTGCCATCATTAAGGGGCTTAGTCAGCCCGCCATCCAACTCTTACTTGGTGTTGGCAATGCTTCTCACCAAATTTTAAGTTCAGCCGAAAATGACACGGAAACCCTTAAGGACAGTGACTTCGAATCCTACAAAGAGCTTTTTAAGAATGAATTGATTGAACCTACCAACTACTCTGATGACATGGATCTGAAAGGATTCTTTGACAAGGTTGAAGGGCTGAATATCAAAGAGGAAAACCGTCTAGACTTAACTGAGCTTCCCTCTAGCGAACGTGAAGTAATTTCAAATTATACCGTTCAATTATCTGCTTCAGGAAGGCGGGCGTATGATATTATTATTTCGGTCATCTCAGAATCTATCTCCGGAGATATTCCTACAAAACAAGATTCTACTGATTCAAAGAATTAATTTCAAACCACATTAAATAAAAAAATAAAGAAGAGCTTTGTAATGGAACGTTTACAATATTTTTTAAAAACTTGGTTTTCACCAAGCTACATTGCCAATATTGTCGCCATTCTCGCTTTAATCGTTTCCGTGAGAAGTTGTCGACTCTCTCAAGCCTCTTTTGACCTTGCAAATGACGAGTACAAAACAAGTAGAATGCCGGTGTACACCGGCATTCTACAAGACTCCATTAAAGTGTTTAAACTTCATAGTACAGACCCATCGATTAAGTTGCAGATGGCAAAAGTTTATTACCCTCCTCAAATACGAAAAGATGTTTGGGATGTTTACCCTCCAGAGTATGAATTACATATGACAGGCATCCTGTTTGAATTACAAAGCTTTATTGAAAGTAAGGTAAAAAAGAAGAAAGATCATGTTTCTTTTGCACTTGACTGGAACATTCCATTCATTATAGAATCGCTATACGTAGCAAAAGGACGTTCTTACATTGACCGATCGCTATACTTGTTACGATTTGAGTTTTCTATTCCTGATGGAGCATATGAAAAGCCAGATATAAAATTTACAGCTATATCTTTTCTTGAACATTTGAAATCATCCGAAGATTCTCATAATCTGTTGAGTAGACTTTGGCAATCAGGTGGTATTACTATGCATCAAGACAAGTTCTTAAGTGATTAATTGAAGTCCAAAAAGCGGCAGAAGCGGTAAAAGTTCGGATCGGCGCTCGGATCCGTCTCAAAACGCAGGAATTGCCAGTTCGCATACAGATCACAGTCGTACGTCGGCGCCGTCTGGTACCGCTTCAGCATCTTGATCTCCACAACTTCCGAGCAGGGGTTGTATTTGATGCTGCCTCCCATGCGCAGCCAGCCCGTAACGTATTCGCCGTCCGGATTTTTCACGCTGATGTAGCCCCGGTGGATGACCTCGGGGACGTCGTCGCTGCTTGTCATGGCCGCCAGCAGGAGTTTCAGGTCGTCGCGGTCCACCCGGGCGGTCACATACACCCACTCGGGACTGAAAAACCGCCCTTCGACCTTTTCGATCTCACCCAGGGCAATGGGCCCCGACTCCCGGATCGTCTGTTTGTAGAAGTCGCCGGGCAGGCTCGGCGATTCGGCCCGCACCCGCGAGGTCATCGCCCCATTTTGCGAGAAAAACGTGCATTTCATCTCCTCAAACAGGGGCTTGTAGCGCAGGCCGTTCAAGAGAAACGGCGCATGCCGCCGGATGATGCGGGCGGGTGAGAGTTCGGCATTGACGACGGTGGCCGGGTCCGAAAGGCCGGTGATCTCCAGCCGCTCGTTGGTGCGGATCATCACCGGTTCCGTGCCGGACCGGAAGGTAATGGGGGTATAGGCCGACACGTTGGGAACCGTCTCGTTGGTGATGAATTCAACGCGGGTGCCGGTCAGCAGGCTCCGGCTAATTACATTGGTGATGATCAGAATGGCACCGGCGCCCGGGCCGGTCAGGATCGTGATGGCGACCCCGGTCCGCACGGCCGTTGTAGGCAGGAAGAACGTGGCGATCCGGCGCTGGTAGGGGATGCCCGGAAAGGTCTCTGCCGCCAGCGTCTGGAACTTGACCAGATTGGCGTGAACGGCCGTCTGCACATGCAGGATGAAGCCGTCGTCGTCGTAGGCGTGGGAATCCGTCGGCTGCTCGGCAAACTGCACGGTGCGGACCTGTTCGATAGCGGTACCGGCCCCGATCAGCGGGCATTTGATCTCCAGCGTCTGGCCGTAATTACGGATCGGAGTTTGATACGTCCGAATCGTATTAAATTCCTCCCGGACGCCCGGGCCGTCTTCCGGGTATTTCTCGTAGCCGACTTCGACCTGGTTATAGAGGTGATCGGTGGCGACCTCCTCGCGGTAGCTGAATACCTCGTCGATCTCCAGCATCTGCGAGTTCTGGTAGAAGTAAGCCCCTTCCTCGATCTGGACTTTATCCCCTTTGTATTGAATGCCGGCCGCGTGAAGCGAGGATAGGACCCCGATCAGCTGCTTCAGCGTGAATATCGGCGCCTTGGGCACCCCGCGGAGGCTGGCCCCGTTGGTGACCACGTATTCGGAGGCCGGGCCGGGGAAAGGGCCTTCGCTGCTCAGCAGGCTGCTGAGGATCGGATCCTCGCCGGCCGGCTGGTCGATGATGCAGCGCAGCACGTGTCGGATGGCATCGGAGAGAAACCACACCCGGGCCAGCGACGGTTCGGCCCGCGTCAGCGTCCGCAGCTTGATATGGACCAGCAGGGCGGTGACTGAGCAATTGATCTGGCGAGGCATCTTGTCCGCAGCTACATACAGGGCCGTATAAATGAAAACCGAATCCCCCTTATCCAGCGTCAGCGTTTGATTGATATGCACCTCCACGGTTTTTCGGCCTAAGTGGGTTTTCTCTCCTTGACCTCCCTGACGCGGGGCTACCTCCGTCTCCGTGCGTTCCCCAGTTTCTTTGACGACTACCATCAATGGGCGAAGGGTCCATGTTTTAAACCGGATCGCGCCAATATCAAAAGCACGCTTGGTAAAACTGACCTCCACCGTAAAAACCCAATCGAATTGGATTTCATAGGTTCCGTCTGCATCGGCTTTCAGGAAAGGAAACGAGCCGCCCTTCTCCGGGTCGACCTTTTCAGGGGTAATGCCCGCCAAAACACCGCCCGGATGCCGTTTCAGGGCGGTAATCGTCTCCGTATTGGTTTTGGCAGGCTCTCCTGGAACCGGAGGCACTTCGTCGGTATTGGGCAGGATAAAGTAGATCAGGGCCGGAACGCCGACCTGGGCCGGGGTATCGAAGTCTTCCCGCTGGATGCGGTTCGATTCGAGCGTTTGACGGATCGCTTGGCCCGGAAGACGTAATTCAATGTAGCTGGGAGGGACAATCGCCTTGCCATCCAGGGTAAGATTGGCATCCATCGACACCTTCGAGTCCCAACGGGCGTCAATCACCGAATGGATGGATTTCTGTTGAATAGAAGCCTCTACGCGGCCCGGTGAAACCACAATGCTTTCGCCCAGAATCACCCCCTCAAAGTCAATTTCTTCCGTACCGTCTTTGTGATGAAAGACTATCTGAAACCGCACGTCAAGGTCCGAGCCGTACTGGTAGTATTGTTGAGAAATCAGGTTGTGAGCGGGTTCACAGGTGAAGGTGAGTTTGATTTCATCCTCCCCATAGCCGTAAAGGAAGCCGTGTAATTTGGGGTCGGACTCCCCGACCAGCCGCAGGTCAGAGAATTTGATTGGTTCCCGGATAGTAGGAGAGACGACCGTGGGTTCATCGACGCCAACGGTTTTGATTACCGTAACTAAGCGAAAGGAATGCATAGGACTGCGAGTTGATGGGTGTATGGGCCGCAGTCCGGTAGCGGTTCAGTAAAGATATTGTTTTTCTTTAAGTGAGCATGATAAATTATGATCACACTAGGTTAACCACTGAAGTAGTGTGTAAAAACTTGACTTGATTAGAGGTTTTTGTAATTTACAAGTTAAGAAAGGGGCAAAAAAGTAATTTTTAAAATAAGCATATATAAATAATAAATTTATATCATATATATATACTTAGCCACCAAAACACTATAAAAGAAAATGGGAAAAAGAAATGAAAACAAAAGCTGGATCTTTTCGATTGAAGTCATTGCGGCAATTATTGGATTTATGGGCGTTATAGTTGGGGTAATGTTCTCGCCATTTGTAAATAAACTAGCTGAAAAGACTTTTGCGCCAAAAATCTTATTAAATTCTGGATTCGATAGATATTATTTTGGAATGCCTTATAATATTGTAATAGATAACTTGCCGGAGAAAATTAGATCAAATTTTCAAAACATCTCTTGGGACAACTTGCCAACGGCCCCAGAGTTTATTGACTCACTTTATGGTGAAAATATGCAATGCAGTAATGTACTTCCTTTAAAAGAAAGCGTAAGATATATTTATATTTCGTTAAAAGATGCCGACATTAAAGCTCTGCCTCCATCAATAAAAAGCGAAGAATATTTCAAATCTAGCTTTTTATTTTTTTATTTCCACCAAAAAAGACTTTTCAGGATAACGATAAGGTTTATGGGTCTTGAAGAAAAGGACCGTAAAAAAGCTCAAAATTCAGTTGAAAAGATTGATACTAAAAAAGTTTTGGAGAAATGCGTTAATTTCTTTGAAATTGATACTGATGAAATTAAAACAGCAAAAAATTCAAATAAAGGTTTTGTTGTTCTCTACAAAAGTGAATATTCAATATTAGTAGGTGAAGCAGCTACAGATAGCAGTGGATGCCACATTTCATTTATAAAGCCTTGCTCTCCAAGAGCATATGGCGAATTATATTAGCTGAGGTGAAGTCCTCATCTGTTAAATATTTACTAACCGGAAAGAAACCCGAAATTTGTAGCATTGGATGGGTTATTGAATCGTCAAACTGAAGACGGTCGGTTTCTCGACGCCGACGGTGATGATGGAGGTGACAAGCCTAAAGGAGTGCATAGGACTGCGAGAGAAGCAATTATATGTTCTGCAGTCCGGTAGCAGAAAGATGGCTAAATTTAAGTTATATTTCGAAAAACTCAATTATTCTTTAAATCCTGATAAATTATAAAGGATAACATATGGGAAGTTGATGTTACGGTAGGAAAACAATTTGATCCAGAATTTAAAATCCCTTTTTCATCATCTCGATTGCTAGCGCTGATCCGACTTTTAAACTAGCCGAACCTTTATAACATCATTCTTTAATGAAGTTAAGGTAAGACTATCTATAATCTTTCATTTATAAATGTTCACATATATCTCCTAATATGAAGGTTAACTTTATTTGCAGTACAATTTTAATGGAAATAGACCTTTCTGGTCAAAATTTCTTCGGAGTTTCCAACTATGTCCTTAATCAAGACTTAAATCTGATTGCCAAAGAGTTCAACGCTGACTATTTGGTCGAAGCCATAGGAAATATAGAATTTGATTTCTATATGAAGAACCCATTTTTTTATTCAAGAGCAGAATTCGAAAATAGGGAGCCTATATTTAGATGGACAGAAATTGACACCAATCTTTTGCAATATTTCATGTTTTGTTTATGGTTTGTTAAGGACAATAGTTCAAATATTTTACTTTTAACGGCGGTTTCTGACGATAATTATATATTAACTAATAGAAAGGAGACGTCTGTTAGTAATTCAGCGGGTGACCATACTTTAACTAAATTTACATATAAAGAGTTAGAAGAAGCATACGAGTTTTTATTAATTATTGATAAGATATCTTCTGTAAAAAGTATTGAAGATGCTCTTCAAGTTAAAAAGAGAGGTTTAATATTAAACCCAGATTATCATAGCGAAAAATATAATGCGAGAAATAGGATAGAAAGAGCGCTTCTGTTTCTTCAAATAGCAAGAAGTCAGTCATTTTTGCCTCCGAAAATATCATTCTATGTACTTGCAATTGAGTGTTTGTTTTCAGCAAATGATTTAGGAGAGATTCAACATAAAATTGCAGAGAGGGTTGCAATGTATATTGGAAGAAGTTCTACTGAAAAACAAATCATTTTTGAAAAGATAAAAAATGGTTACAAAATTAGGTCTAAGTACCTGCATGGCCAAACTTTATCTAAATCTCAAGACAAACTTGATGTTTTAATTGAAATTTCAAACGAACTCGATGATTTAGTAAGACAAATTTTAAAAAAAGTATTGCGTGAAGACTCAGCCAAATTTCTGCTGAAAGAGGAAGAGTTAACCTTGTGGTTTAATAGTCTTTTATTTGGTTGAATAGCTGTTTCTGCTTTAAGAGTGCTTCTCTTGGCTAAAAATTATGCCGGAGGGAATTTACAACCACTCATTAAGTCATTTCCCGACTTGAAAATTCGTCCACTTGGACTTGTGGGAACTTAGTTCAGGACTTTCAGTAACAGTTACTTAAGTGCCGCGCCTATTTGCACAGAATTCGCCGGAAAGTCAATCTCTATCACAGCCCGGCAGAAGCTTTTCCCTCCAACGCCTGTTTGTTAGGCCACTTTTTAGCGTAAATCAAAATAAGCTCAGCCACGGAATTCCCCGTTAAATAAATGACTGTCAGCCTTCTCCTGATAATTCATTAGGTTGAATTCTATTCTTGAGGACATTTATATCCTATCCACGACTAAAATCTTACTCTTATGGAAAAGCAAGAAGAACAAGAGAAGGAGATGCTCGAAAAAGACTATGCCGGGTTAATGGAGAAGTTGAAAAACGTCCGCCTTTTCGACTCTGATGATGAATTTGACATTTACAATCCCAGTAGATTTTTTTCTTTCCAGCAGCGGTTATTAGACGACCGGGACTTCTTTGCCAGGATACAGGGAGATATTCCTCAGCTTGGTGAATTTCGTCCTTTAAGAATGCACTCAAGGGAAATCGATATGTTTACTGTCCATCGTCCTTTTAGTGATGATTGGAGGTTTGTCAACTTTCAGTTTCCTTCTTACGTTCACACCGAGCCCTGGGGGCACGTTACAACCGGTAGTGTCTCGTTTGATTCGCCTTCTTTAAGTAGTATTGAAACTCCTCCCGGCGTTAGGCTGACTTATTACTTTACCCCCAGTTCAGGAGTGGTTTATTACCATGTCACCTTTGAGGTGGCTGTGTATGAGCCTGATTTTCGTGTTCTGGATACGACCGCCCGGTTTAGGATTATGGCTTTAGATGGTCCGTCTTTAGATTCGGATACGATCGTTTCTAGGACTCAGGTTATTTCGAATCTCGGAAGTACCACAGCACAGATTAGTTTAGGTATACCGGCCGGTTCAGCCAGTAGACAAGTTTTGACGATTTGGCTTTACTTGGAGTCTTGGCAAACCTCTTCCTTGACCTGGTCATTTCATAATGTTAAAGTTTCAGAGACCAGATTGATTTTCACTCCCAGATAAGCTTCAAATCTAACTAAGGGCAGATCAGCAGATGCTGATGATTTCTTTCATCTTCCGATAACTAAAAGAAGCCAGATCCCTGGCTTCTTTTAGTTTAACCATTTTAAGTTTTATTCTTTTATCGTCTTCCTAAATAACGATTCTGATTCTTTAGAATTCGCCGGGATGTGCCTTCCACGATTGTCCGGGTGAAGCCCCGCTCGTCGAAATCGACCTTGTCGAAGGGCAGTTTCTGCAGGTGGTTGGCCACGGATTGCCCTACGGCGTCGTAGTTGATGGCCATTCCCCGGCCGACCAGACCGGACTGATACGCCATGCGGTCGCGCCCTAGTTTCTGGTAGGCCATTTCGCCCTGCGCGATGCGGGAAAGCATCCCGGAGGCCGCAAACGCCCGGTCGTCCGACAGCAGCCGTTCGGTCAGATGGTTGGGCAGGATGATGTCGTCGCGGCCGACGTTGATCAGCGACGGGCCGTCGACCAGCTCCACGCCCGACCGGCTGAACCACAACTCCCGGCCGGCCTCCCCGGCGATGGCCGGTCCTTCGAAACGGTCGAGATTGTCCAGCCCTTTCCCGTCCTTGTACTGGGGGATCGGACGATATAATTTTGACTTCAGGAGTTAAAATCACTGACTAAGAGGTTTCTTCTTTTTTTATAGTAATGTTGGTTATAGTGCTTTCGACAGTAATACAGACTTTTTTTTGTTGGACTATCACACAACATGCAAACCCTAATGGGTTTATGTTGTAACTGAGGTGGCTTTCTGGGTCTTAAAATTCGGTTCGCGTATGCGTCAAGCCTCGCCTTTTTTCTTTGTAGATAGATTGTCGCGCCGTGATACATGTAATTGTATAACCTCAAAACCTGCTGCCTGCCACCAACTAAAATTGTAATAATTTTTAAATAGCCGTCCGGGTGGGAAATTCGCCTTTGAAAATATACATCACATTTAGCCATTAAAAACTCCCTTAGTGGATCAATAAAGTCCATATGCCCAATAAATCCAGCAGTACACCTGAATGTGGTTCTGCTCTTATCATTGCTGCGAAGAAGTACAGTTTCAGGATTAGTTATCCACCCATCGCCATCAAAGAAGCCTCTAACAAAGTGATGTATAAGGGACGGGTCAATAAAGTCAGGAAAAGAAATATTATAAGTCTTTCGTGCGTTTATCCCCCACCTTTCTAAAGCGCCGGACATACGCTGGTTCTTAATCTGGATTTTGCAGTACCTGTGTACATGACCCTTTTTCTTAGGGCGCTCTTCTCCGTAAACAAGCGGCTTGTCGGGATATACCAACCTGTTGAGCCTTTCCATCAATTCCGCATCTCCTTGTTGTAGCATCAGCACAATCAGGTTTTTCTCTGGCAAGTGATATCCATCGGCGTAAAGCATCCCGAGAAAATACGCTTTTTCCTCTGTGTCTATGCGATCAAAAAAGTCCTCATTGATTGCATAGCGCCTGTTTCTAAGGGATCGGTCTCGAATTGGTACATTGCGCCTCTTTAATGTATTGAATATGGTCATAGGAGAAAGGCCGAATAGCTTAGCGACTTTCCCCAACGGCTTGCCTGAAAGGTACTCTTTGGCAATTTCCTCCGCGATACCATCGGTTTTCGATATTGATCTGATGGAAACTTCATTTTTTTTCAGGACATAGGTCACCGCCTTCCGGCTTGCGCCCATTCGTTCAGCGACTTCCCTCTGATTGAGTCCAGACAGATACAAATCAATTATTTGGGCATCCATCCCTTTTAGTTTCCCTGATTGCTTATTGCTCATCTTTTGATTGACTTTTTGAATGCTACAGATAATCGACGCGATATAGGTATCCTTTCATTGTTACCAAGCTTCGCAAACACCTCTCCTTGACCATTTTGGCGTATCTCGGATATAAGCGACTCGTTCACTAGATGCGACCGATGTATCCTTATAAAGCCGGGCAGTTCCCTCGACAGTCGCGCGAGGTGAATGGCGATCAGGTGCTTCCGCCCATTCTTTAAAATAAGCCAGCTATAGCTTCCGGCCGCTTCAAAGCGCACGATCTGGCTGAGGTAGACCCAGTCCGTATTCGCCCCGATGCGAAGCGTGAAGACGGCAATTTTAACGGGCTTAGCGGGCCGGTCACGGAGTGTAGTCATGGTAGAAGAGTTCAGACATAATGATGCCGTACAGCTTTTCCAGATGCCCATGCCGCTCGGCGACCTCCAGCAGCGAGACGCCCGGTTGTCGCCGGTAGCCCCGGATGTTGACCCGGTAGAGCTGGTAGAGCCGGTCATAGAGCCAGTTCCAGGCTTCATGCTGGGGAATATCCCGCTCCCCGCAGTAGTCGTTGATGAGCTTGTTGATTTCCTCCCGGCTGGAGGGTTGGGGCGGGGCGACCGGAGCCGGTTGAGAATACCGACCGCCCGTGATCAGGTGCGTGACCAGCGTTTCCAGCTTCGCCAGACGGCCACTTTGCTCGGTGAGTTGCTGGGCGTGGTTGACCAAGAGGGCTGCTTGCTGGAGCATCAGTTCCGCCGAACCGCCCGCCACCGCTTCGGGGGCGGGAACGGTCTGCTGCAACTGCTTTTCGCATTCGATGAAGTAGCGCCGGGCCTGTTTGCCCTTCTCGTTACCCTCCACCATCGCCAGTTCCTTGGCCGCTTCCAGCGTCAGGGCGTAGTCCAGTTCGGGCCGACCTTTTTCTAAAATTTTAGAAATAACCACAAAGTCCTGCCCCTCAATCAAGTCATACTTCTCAATCCGGTTTTTCATCCAATCGGCAAACTTGGAGCGGATTTGAAGGAAGCCGTGCAGGGTCCGGGCGGAAACGACCGCCCGGCCTTCTTTCTGTTCAATGGGAATCAAGGCGTTCATTGGAGAGATAGTGTTTGCGGGTGGTAAGGGTTGGTCTGGGCCATCTGGCTAAGCAGTAGCTGCTCTCCGGCATCGACGTACTTCGTCAGCATTTCGGACGAGGTATGCCCCGCGTTCGCTTGCAGGACCAGCGTAGGCGTTTTCAGCATCGCCCGGTGCGTCAGACCCGTATCGCGGCCCATGCCGAAGGTCAGCCGGATCGGCTTTCCTTTGCTGTCCCGAAGGCCCGCCAACAGGCTGATCTGCGTCAGCCGGGCATGGTACAGACTGTAACCGGCGTACTTTAGCCCCTTCACCCCGCCCCACTTCGCCAGAAGCCTCTCGGCGCGGGGCGTCACATCGACGTACATGTGAATGTCGGCCCGGCGCTGTTTGACGCGTGGGTGAATGAAGTACCTGCGGCCGCTGACCGGATCGGTCTTAAAGTGCATCGTGGGCAGTTCCATGAAATCGGCATGATGCAGGCAGAGTTCCGCCGCCACCAGCCAGCTTTCGAGGTAGTGTTGCAGGTCGTGGGGTAAGTCCAAGCGTTCAAGGAAGTCCATTTGCTCGAAGGTCAGCGGTTTGGGGCTGGCTTTCGACTTACCCCCGTTGCGAACCGCATGCAGGGGGTTGTATTTCAGATAGCCTTTCAGCACCGCATAATCCAGCAGTTGACGAAGGAAGGTCACCGTGTAGGCGATGGTGGAGTGTTTGACCGGCCGGCCGTAGCGGGACACCTGTCGCTGCAAAAATTCTTTCAGGTTGACTGCATCAGCGGCCGTTACCTCCAGCAGGGATCGGTCGACAAGGTTGGCCTCCCTGAGGAAGGTTTCGATCAGCTTCCAGCGGTAGCCATACGACTGGTAAGTGGCGGTGCTGATTTGCTCTCCGTCCCGCGTAAACCGGTTGTCGTTGATGAGTCTGCCCCGCACGGCGATAAACTCCCCGTAGAGGCTTTCCAGCGTGACGACCTTCCGGCGAATGCCTCTGAGCAGATCGGTGGCTTCCTTGCGAAAGGTATGCTGCACTTCCGCGTCCGGGTGAAAGGCTTCGGTCTGAGGGTCGAAACCCGTGCGCTGGTGGCGTTTCTGCATCCACACGGCCAATAGGTAGAGGTTCCGTGGGGTCGGCCCAATCTTCTCCTGCATCAAGAGCAGGTGAGCCAGTTCCAGCCTCCGGCGAAAGCCTTCGATCTTGGTGTTGAGGTCAATGGAGTCGGGCCGGTTGGGAAAGCGGTAGCGGTTCTCCCAGACGGGCCGGGTGGTTTCGATCTTTGTTGACCGGGGGGCGGAAGCTTCTTCGCCCAAGAAAATCAGCACCTGAACCCTTCCCGCCGGGCTGGTTTGCAGGGTACGGCGGTTCTTTCGAAACTCGAAGCGGCAGCGCAGGGGCTTCTGGGAGAGCGTGGTGTAGAGGGCGGGCCCGAAGAAGGGGCCCGCCTGAGCGTTATATGCATTCATGGGAAAGAATCAGTTTTGGGAGAAGCGGTAGGGAAAGGTGTCGGCCGTAGCGGGCTTAGGCTGGGGCAGCTGGTTTTTCAGCAGGGCCAGCAAGCGGTCAATAAGCCGCTTTTGGGAATCAATCACCTGATCGCGGTGGTCGATATGGCGATTCAGCAGCTTTTCGCGCCGGGCCAACTCCTGAAAGTAGAGATCAGCGGGGTAGAAAACGCCGGTTTCGCCGGGGAAGATGCGGGGCCGCAGGTCCGGGGAGGTGGGGCCAGGTTGGGGCGCACTTGCGCCAAAGGAGGCATTGTCGTAGTTTTGCTCCGTACTCATGACATGAACGTGTTTTGGGTGTCACAAGCCCCTTCGCTGACGTCGCCAAACTGATAGCGTTGGGGTTTTTTGTTAGGGGTTGGCTTCCTTCATACGGTCCAGCGGGCAACCGGGTTGGTGCTATTCCGCCTTTTCTGATTTGAGCCGTTTCCGTATTACAAAGGTAAGCAATCCTTGCATATATGCAAGGGAAATAAGCAAAAAAATTACTGCGTTTTGATATTTATCTCTAACTCAGCATTCAATGCTTTGGCAATTGTTTTCAAGGTGGCAACTGTAAAATTATTCTTTCCAACCTCGTACCCAGCAACGGTGGACTCAGAGACACCGAGTTTTTGAGCAAAGGTAGCTTGAGTATACCCCTGCTTCTTCCTTAAATCCTGAATCAGCTTACCCAATTCTTTTGATGTGATTGGCATTACAGAGATCATTTTGAGCTAAAGTGGAAGAAAGAAATTCATCAAAACAAAGATCAAGCATTTAATTATTAAAGTTGGAATTTGCCTTAACAAAAGGCAATAAAAAAATTAATGAAGCACAGATAAAAAATATCAATGAAAGATTAACTTTGAAACCTAAAAAAATGCAAAAAATAATTATACAAAAACTTCAAAAAGTGAAATGAAAAAAGAACCAAACTTGTACAATCAAACAGGAAAATGCTCTTAAATACCTAACACCAAAATTATCAATTAATTAAAATTGATAAAATGTTTTATTATTTGTTAAAAATAAAGAAAGAGATTTATGGACAAAAGTGAAAAAGAAACAATAGATGAATTGTTAAAAAAATTAAAATCAGAAGACCTGGATTATAGAGAAATAATTCGTCTATCGAATCAATTATCCAAATATGACACAAAATACCAAAGATTTGTTATAGATGCAAAGACACTAATCCATTTAGGGAGAGATAGCATAAAGGACCACACAACAGCATTACTTGAACTAGTAAAGAATAGTTACGACGCAGACGCAAAAAATGTAATTGTTGAAATATATTCAAAAGGTGAAGAGAAGTATATAAGAGTAGCAGACAATGGTTTTGGAATGAAAAAAGAGGAGCTGTTAAATAATTGGTTAAGAATCGGATTTTCTAATAAAAGACAGTCAAAGTTAAGTAATTTAGGCAGGAGGAGGACAGGCGAAAAAGGCATTGGAAGAATTTCAACTGATAGATTAGGTTCAAAATTAGTATTAAAAACAAAAAGTAGTGATGATAAAATAGTTGGCTTAAAAGTAGATTGGGATGATTTTGATACAGAAGGGAAAGACGTATTTGATATAAATGTAGAAATATTCGAGCCTATTGAAATTGATATCCCTAAAAATGAAATTAACAATTCATTAACTGGAACAGAAATAATAATAACAAACTTAAGACAAAATTGGACTGAAAAAAATGTAGAAAATTTATACAATGAACTTTCCTCATTAACCCCGCCATTTGAAGATATAAAAGATTTTTCAATAGAATTAAAAAATGATATATTATCATCATTATCAAAAAAAGTAAGTACTGAATTTCTTAAGGCTGCAGAAATAGAATTAACACTTATATATGATGGAAAAGGAAAAGGCCTACTTTACACTATCAAAGATAAGCATCAAAAAGAAGAAATAGTTAAGGAAATATCTTGGCAAAATTTAATACAAAAAACATTTTCAAGTAACGAGCAAAACCAAATAAGTGAAGATCTGAGCTGTGGACCGGTAACAATAAAACTATTATTCTTTTTAAGGTCTGCTACAGCCGTAGCAGATTTAGATTTTAAATTGGCAGACCTAAGAGAATTTTTAAATGTAAATGCTGGCCTTAAAATATATAGAGATAATGTTGCCGTAAAGCCTTATGGATTTCCAAGTTCACAAAATGGATTTGATTGGCTTAGCTTAGCAGAAAGAAAAGCAAAAGATCCTGGTGGTATTGGGCGAGAAGACGGAGGTTTGGTTTTACCATACCAAATTGTTGGCGCAATATATATAACAAGGGATAACAACATTGCACTTACTGATAGTGCAGCTAGAGAAGGACTAGTAGAGTCAGAAGCCTTCAATGATTTAAAAAATTTGGTAATGGGTTCTATAGTGTTATTAGAAACTCACAGAGCCGATTTATATCAAATGCTAGATAAGGAGAAAGAGACAAAAACACTAACTTCATCAAAAGAAAAAGAGTACATTAGAGATAAATTTTTAGTTGTAAAAGCAGGGTTAAATACGCTAAAAGAGGCAATTCAAGAGCAAGGTGACACAAAAATTAAAGATGAAAGCTTACAAATAGTAGAAAGTGCATCAGAGACGGTTTCTAAAGTTGAAATAATAGTTGAGAAAACTATAACTGAATTACTAGCATGGAACAGGGTTTTAAGTGGTTTGGCAACTTTAGGAATATCATCTGCAGTATTTGGTCATGAAACGGAAAATTCAATTTCACAAGTTTTAAACTCTACCCATACAGCAAAGTTAATTTTAAATCAAATAACGCCTAATATTGAAGATGCAGTACAAGAAATAGATAAAGCCTTAGCGCATTCAACAAAAGTATCTGCTTGGGGTGCATATGCACTAACAAGAGTGCAAAAAGAAAAGCGAAGTAAAAAAGCATCAAATATTACGAGAATAATTGAAGCAGTAGTAAAAGAATTAAAGCCTGCATTTATGGCGGCTTCAATAGAAATAAAAGTAATAGGCGAAATGATTGTTAGTAAAACCTATGTAATGGATATTGAATCAATACTAATAAATTTACTAACAAATTCGTACACAGCAGCGACACAAAAACCAGGTGATAGAAAAGTTAAAGTTGAAGTAGCAAGAGAAGACAAGAATGGACAAATCGGGTATTATTTTGCGGTATCAGACTCTGGCCCAGGAGTAGCAAAAGAGTTTAGAAAGAGGATTTTCGATCCACTTTTTTCAACAAAGAATAGTAGTACAAATGCAAGTAAAAGTGTAGGTACTGGTTTAGGGCTTACAATTGTTTCCTCCATAGTAGCTGAGTTAAAAGGAACAATTGAGGTTGATATAGATCCAATACTTAAAGGCGCAAGATTTAAAGTTTGGTTACCAAAGGAGAAATAGCCATGGCAGGAAAAATTGCAATAATTGACGATAACAAAGACCAAAGAGAAACCTTACAGAAGGCATTAAAAATTTTGCTTTCGGCAAATGGAAGTGATCTTGATGTTATAACAGTCTTTCCATTTGAAAACCTTGAATTATATTCAAAATGGATTTTAGATGAAGAAATATGTGTTTTAATATTTGATGAAAAAATGCATGATGGGAGGGAAGATGGACAAGGCCCTGTACATTATAAAGGCAGCGACTTAGTTGATACAATCAGACAGGTTTTTAAAGATATTCCTATATTTACAGTCACTGCTTATGCAAATGATGAAGAATTGCGTGCCAAATTTGGGCATTTTGAACAAATTATAAATCGAAAAGATTTTATTTGGTTTGGAGATAGGTATGTAAATATAATAATAAGGGCCAGTCAAAGATATCTAGATCAAAATCAAAAAGAAATGGCAGAATATAATTCTTTGACTAAACTCGCTGCCCTTGGAGATATAGATCAAAAGGACTCTGAAAGACTTGAGGCGCTTCAAATAAAGTTAAGCCTTCCTGTTATAAATACACTAAAAGATAGAGGAGAATGGATTAGGAAATATGAAAGCCAAATAGATGCACTTAATCAATTATTACAGACAGTTCAAGCGAAAGTCAAAAAGTTATGAATTGGAAACTTATACTAAAAAAAGCTGAAAATCAGCCTAAAACTGGAACTTATTCAGATTGGAAGGAACAAATTGCTGAGGAGTGCTTTCATCGATGCGTATACTGTTCAATCCCCGAATCTCAATTTGGCGGGATTAATAATTACCATATAGATCATTACCGGCCTAAATCGCTACCAGAATTTATTCATTTGGAAAATGACATTTTGAATTTATTTTATGCCTGCCCTATTTGTAATAGGTTTAAAAGTAACGATTGGCCGAATGATTCTGATGATCTTGAACTTGTATGTTATCCAGATCCATCTAAAATAGATTATTCGCATTTATTTAAAATGGATGATAATTTCTTATTACATGGCAATGTAGTTGCCGCAAGATATTTAGTTGAAAGGTTATTTTTGAACCGTGCTCAGTTGGTTTATGAACGAAAAGAGTTAACACTTATAAAAAAAGCAGCTCTTTTAATTGATGAAATAATGAAAATAATTGGCAGAATTGAAGATAAAGAGTTACTTTTGGAAGCATTTGTATTAATTGGGGAATTACATAATACTTTAGCTGAGAAAGCTGAAGTTAGACCTTACGAACTTTTTGAAATTAGGCGCCCTTGAACATTAAAGAAATTGGATCATATTATACTCCCGACTTTTTGGCAAAGTTTATTATTAACTTTGTTAAAGAAAGCTTAAACACTTCTGGGAGTTTATCCATCCTTGAACCAAGTGTTGGGGATGGTGCATTCCTTAAAGCTTTTTTAGAAAATAATTTTGGTAACTCCTCCGATATAAAGTTCACTTCAATTGAGTTAAATGATCCTGAGTTAACTAAGGCAAAGAATATTTTTAATTTTTACTCTCAAGGTAAAAACCTTTCTAATTTTCAATTCTTTAATCAGGATTTCCTTGATTGGCAAAAAGATTGTAATGATAGATTTAATTTAATTATTGGTAATCCTCCATATATTAAATCAAATTTGTTAACATCAGAACAAATTTCTAACTCTCACTTGATTTTTACTTCAGCAGGATTAAATGAAAAATTTTTTAAAAATATATGGTCTTCTTTTTTGATTCGATGTACTCAACTTTTAACTGAAAATGGCATTTTAGCATTTGTTTTACCAGCAGAATTCTTACAAGTTAATTTTTCAAAACAAATTAGAAAGTTTCTAAAATCTCAGTTTGATAGAATTGAGGTTTTTACTTTTAATCAATTAATGTTTGAATCTACTGGCCAAGATACTATAATTTTATTTGGCTATCGGGAATCTCAAAAGCAAAAGGGAATTTATTTCTCTAACGTTTCTGATATCTCTCAATTGGAGGAACAAAGTTTTTTTTTGAATGAAAACGTAGCCTTATCTAATTCTGAAACTAAATGGACTCACCATATTCTATCTTCAGATGAAATCAGTTTTCTTTATAATTTATATAATTCGGTAAACAAGATTAAAGATTTTTGTAGTTCCAAACCTGGCGTTGTTACTGCAGCTAACGACTTTTTTATTGTATCTGAAAAGGTAGAAAATTTTTATAATCTTAATCATTTTACTGAACCAATTATCCAAAAAGGCGCTTTTGTCAACGGTAGCGTTATTTTCTCAGGGGAAGATTATGCAACTTTGGTAAAATCTGGGAAGCCTTCAAAATTCCTTCGGTTAAGTGAGGATTCTATCTCTTCTTTTCCGCCTAGCGTTATTGAATATTTATCTTTAGGCTTAAATAAAAAAATTCATACAAGACATAAATGTGGAAAACGAAAGGTCTGGTTTATTGTCCCAAATATTGTACCTCCTGGTCATGGTCTTTTCTTTAAAAGATGCCATAGTTATCCTAAACTTCTTGTTAATGAGGCAAATATTCTTGTTACTGATGCCGCTTATAATGTTTACATGAAAGATAATTTCAATATTGAATCATTGGTATTTTCTTTTTACAATTCTCTTACACTTACATTTGCCGAGTTATTTGGACGATATTATGGAGGAGGGGTTCTTGAACTTACTCCTAATGAGTTTAGGGATTTGCCACTTCCTTATAATTCAATATCATTATCTGCTTTTAAGCAATTTAGCGATGATTTTAAACTTAAACACTCGATTTTCGATGTAACTTCTTTAAATGATTTCTCTATATTTAAAAATTCATTAAAAATAGATTCTGAAACAATTTTGAAAATCAACGAAATTAAATCAAAACTTATTTTAAAAAGACTCCGTTAAATTGTATTTTTACCTTTGATTCTCTATAAAAATTCTTGTAATCTTGGGTGCAGTTAATTAATATTTTTATATTTTATATTATTTTAAATTTTTCTGGTTTCCTCTTTCATGTAATTGTTTGCTTGTATATATTCTTTGGTCTTTTTATTTTATTCAGCCCTCTCTCTTACCTACCTCGATTTAAGGTTTTGGCGTCGATTTACTTTGGCTGGCTCTTAAACTATTTGTTTCAGCTTTTATTTTCCTGACTTCCGCTTTTCTGATTGTTATCATGTTTTTTTGCCTAAGGGCTTACTAATACTCTCAGGTTTTACTCTGAGCCGGTGAATTTATCCCTATTCCGTTCTTGAAAGAGGACTTTTCCTTTATGGGTATTGGTCTAAGTGAGCAAAAAGGGCAAATTTCCCCTGATATACGGGAATTTTACCCTTGACGGTCGATCCTGCCTGAGCCAACTTTATCACCTCATTCTATAATGGTCGTTTGTTCATCTAATCCAGATGAGGTTATGAAGCTACTTCTACTCTTCCTGCCTGCGTGGCTTGTTTTTGCGGCCACCTACGTGCAACCCGAGATTAAATTTACCAAAGTGAATTCTTCTTTCATGCGTAAGCCCGGTGTGGTCACACAGGCCGTTGGGCTTACGGCAAAGAAGGTGACTACCGCTCAAAATGTCACCATCAAACGGCTTTCAGGTCCGGGCAGTGGCGTAAGTCTTCACACTGACCCTACCGTTCATTCGTTTTCAACGCCAGGTGAATCCAGTTGGTCCGTTATTTTGGATGTCTCGGATGATACGACTAAAAAAGACACCGAATACCACACCTTAGAGCTAACCTATACTTATCTGGACGCGGCCAATAATTCAGTCACCAAGACAGAAACCCATGTGGTGGCCTTGACCGCTTTCCGGGAGGACCCACCGGCGCCGGTGCTGATCCGGGATGATGTGCTGCTGTTTACCGGCTCGAATATCGATCCGGCTAATGATGGGGCCGCTCTGACCAGCTTTTCCTTTGAAACCATCTTTAAACTCGATTTAGGGAAAGGCTTCCATATGCGGCTGGGGGGCTATTCTAACCGAAACTTCTCTACAGACTCCGCGACGGCTTTGCCTCAGACCCGGTATATTACAACCACTCCCGGCATCCCGGCAGAGGTTGGTAAGACCCAGCTAGTAGTGCAGCGGTTCGTTCAGGATGTGCGGACCACCACCCGCAGCGCCGGGTTATATGCGGATCTGTTTTATACCTTAGCGGGTAAGAAATCGAAAGACTTCCGGCT
The DNA here is from genome assembly GCF_003703975.1 of Larkinella soli. GTDB lineage: Bacteria > Bacteroidota > Bacteroidia > Cytophagales > Spirosomataceae > Larkinella > Larkinella soli. The sequence goes on from NZ_QTJY01000013.1 coordinate 83,394, forward strand.
GTCAGTCACCAGTCATTTTGAGTATGTCCGGCGTAAGATCATTCCCACCGTGGCCTTTGTCAACGTAGGAGACACCGATACAATAACCTATACGCAAGCGCTGGCTGATCGAAGAATTGTGATTCAGAGTAGCCTGACGACCAGTGAAAACGCTTTTGTCCCAAGACGAAACCTGGATCAGTATTTTATCACCGCAGGGATCGCCATTGAGAAGGCTACCCGGTTATTTGACATATTCTTTCAACCTTTAGGAGGGGTAGTGGTTAACAACTTGAAGTATTCACACCGGCCCAACCAGCTATTTGTCAGCAGTTATTTTACACTAGGCGTTAGAGCGCAGGCCACCATCAAGCTGCTGGATGTGACGCTGGCGATTGACTTAAAAGACATCAATACCTCCAGTCCGTTTACGAATGTCTCCATCGGCATCCCGGTTTCCGGTAAAAAACTGACCGAACGGGTAAAAGAATTGTCAGGAGGCTGAACCAAACCAAGAATAGAAGCCCCGAAGGTTGTCCTTCGGGGCTTTTGCCTCTTGAGCAATGAATATTGAGCAAAAACACACCGGAAGGCTTCCGGTGTGTTTTACTTTTAAGAAGATAAATTCTATATGATAGATAAGAATAATTACCTTAGAGTCAAGCTGAAAACATATCTAATAGGATGATACCCATTTATTTAACGAGGTATGTAAATATTTTATAGGGTATCTTATATTAATTAAACAATGGAAATTGTCCTTAAAAAATTAATATATGATAGATATATCCGCTGAGTATATACTTTATTTCAGCATGATCGCAGCCATTGCTTTTGGTGTTGGAGTCTACCATAACTTAATCGAATCAGGTTACATCCCGCCTGAGGGCCTACTTGAAACGTTTAGATTGATGAGATTTTCAGAAGAAAATTTAGAAAAGATTGATTCTGTACATACTCTTCCTAAGTTTTCCATAACAGAAGATGATATAGAAAACGCAGATGAAAGACTAAAAAGATTTCATGAAAAATATCTAGATTTTGAATCAAACAAACTACTTACTTATAAAAGCCTAGATTTACGTTTAGCAAGAAATGAAAATAATGTTGTCGTAATGTTATTTTTATCAATAATTATGTCGGGTCTATTGATCTTTACAGTTCCCTGGTCTGGTATTTTATCTTCACGTGATGAGGTCAGGGAGAAAGTAAAGGGCAAATCAATTACGCTTCTGATTCATCCTCTTGAGCGGTATAATACCATGATGCAAATAATTGGCTCGATAGCTTCATTGATAATAATATGCTCAGTCCTTGATTTAATTCTTCCTAGGTCCTGGGGCGTAATTATTACCATTATTGGATCAATTGAAATAATTATTTTCCTGTACTATTGCATAAAACTAACCATTAAACAAATTGAATGGAAAAATGGCTGGAAGGAAATTCTAGATTATATTATGCAAAAGTCCACCCTTGAAAAAGATCATGATTTGCATAATAGGGCACTTTTACTTAAACAAAACGTTTCAATGTATCCAGATATTCCAATTTCCCAACTCCAAAAGGCAGGTGTAGTCATATTTGCTCTATTGCAATTTCTTGTTCCAAGAATTATAACTTTTTTTAGCTTAAAAGATTTTACAGTTTTTTAAGAGTAGCTTTTCAACGTGTTAATCTGAAAATTTATAGTTAATTGTATAACAAATCTAGAATTTCAGTATGTCTTTCAAATTTGGATTAATAAGTTAAAACCATAAAAATTAAGAGAGATTTATCTTAACTTACCTCTCTGCTACCAGACTGCGACCATACTCCCATCACCTCGCAGTCCTATGCACTCCTTTCGCTTATTAAGCCTACGCAATAAAGAAGCCCTAAAGGTTGACCAACAGGGCTTCTCTATTGCGTAGGCTATCTTTTGCCTAAATACCGTGATTGATTGAGCAAAATCCGCCTTGATGTTCCCTCTACGATCGTCCGGGTAAACCCGTTCTCATCAATATTTAGCTGCAAGCGGGGTCGTTTTTCCAACTCATCAGCTAAGGCAGCCGCAATTTCTCTGGCACTGGGACCGGACCTGCCGCCAGCCTGAGCCATAGCCGTACGATAAACCATCCGGTCCCTTCCTAATTTTTGGTAAGAAGCCTCCTGTTGGGCAATTTGAGACAATAGACTGCTGGCGGAAAACGCCCGATCATCTGAAAGGAGCTTTTCCGTTAACCGGTTCGGCAGAATCACATCGTCTTTGCCAACCTGAATCAGTGAAGGCTTGTCGACCAGTTGAACGCCGGAGTCATTGAACCAGAGTTCTCTGCCTGCCTCTCCTGCAATCGCCGGTCCTTCGTAGCGATCTAAATTGTCTAACCCCTTACCCTCTTTAAACTGAGGGATGGGCCGGGCTAAAACCGCAGCCGTTTGAATGGCCGCAATCACGCCCAACGCTACGTTGAGGGGTGCGGCTAAGACCGGCGTAAGCGTGGCATTGTTCTTCATGATGCCTTTGGCTAATTCTAAGCCAATGGAAAAAACGGCCTGCGCTTTTTCAGCAATCGCCTGTCTGCGCTTGATTTGAGCCGACTGCGCATCATACTTTTGCTCAATCATGGCAATAGTAGCCCGTTTGGATTCTTCGGACATCCGGGCAAAACCGTCACTTTGCTCAATTTTTTCGATTTCGGCCTCCTTCTTCTTTTCTACATCATCTAAATCTTTATTTCGGAAATCATTGAGGAGGCTAAAGTAACTGTTCATCGCTTCCTCAGACGCCTGAAAGTACAATCCTTCCAATTGCTCCTTGGCCTCCGTTGCCTTTCGTGCCGCTTCAACTTCGGCTTCGGCGGTCTCTTCCGCGGTTTTTACCTTCGCGTCGGCCAGTGCCTTATTCCTTTTGGCTTCCTCATCCTCCAGTTTCTTTAATTTTTCCTGTTTGAGCCTTTGTATTTCCATTTCAGCATCAGCTCTTTGCTTGGCGGTAAGATTCCCTTTTTTGAGGAGGTCTTCCAGGACGTCTATCTCCGCGTTATAAGCCTCCTCAATGGTTACGGCCTGCTGGGCGTAGCTTTCCGTAACCGCATTGGTCAAATCCTCCAGATACTTTAGGCGGAGGTTATGCAACTCCTCGTCGCGCTGCTCCTCGGTGATCTTCCGTTTCGCGTAGGCGACGCTTATTTTGCGTTCTTCCTCGGCATAGTACAAATCCAGATTCGCCAACCGTTTGGTTAGGCCGTTCTGTTCGGCATCGCCGATCTGTTTGAGGGCCTCCTTCGCTTCCGACAGGGCTTCCTTCCATTTTTCGCCCTCCAGCTTGTTTTTGGCCTTCAGGTAGTCGGCGTCGGCGTCCAGAATGTCGCGGGTGGCCTCCTTGAACTCCTCAGATTCGGCCTTATGGTATTGGTGCAGGATCTTCTGACGGGCGATCGCGCCGGCCACGGTAAGATCATGCCGCTTTTTGATGTAGTCGGCTTCCAGTATCTCTCCGTTTTCAAACGCCCGTTCCAGTGCCTTGAGTTGTTCGGCCGTGGCGGATTCGGCGGCTTTCAGGGCGGCTTTCATCCGTTTTTCGGCTTCCTGCTCGGCTTTTTTCGGGTCGGTCTTTGGCCCGGCTGGTTTGGGCGGTCGGGCGGCTGCCGGAATGGCACCGGGATTGGTCGCCGGCTTCTGATCCGGCTTAGCCTGGGCCGTCCACAGGTCGGTCATGGCCTCTTTGGCGCTTTTCAGATCGTCGATCAACTTGTCGACCGAAATGCGCTGGTCGATCTCGAATTCGGCTCCGAAAAAGTTGGCGACCTCCTTGCCTTTCTTGATCAGCAGGTTGTAGGCGTCGACAACCAGCAGGACGCTGGTCGCTACCAGAATCAGCGAGGTACCTACCAGCCGCATGACCAGATTCAGACTGTCGGTGACGATCGTAGAGGCTTTCGCCTTCGACTCGTAGCCGAAGAACTGCTTGATCATCGTTCCGATGGAGGCCCCCACTTCGTAGAAAATGCCGAGAATCTTCGTAAAACTCTCCCGAACTGGGGCCGTACCCTTCCAGATGTCGATCAGTGCGTCGATGAGCTGGTTGGCCAGGCTGATGATGCCCGCAAATGAGGTTTTCATGTCCCCGCCCAGTGTCGTTTTCAGCCGGTCGAAGTTATCGCCCAAGTTCGACAGCTGACCTTCGAGGGTTCCGGAGATTTTGGCCGTCATGCCCATCACGCCCGGCATTTCCCCGAAGGCGGTGATGGCTTCCATGACGCCCTGCTCGGTGCGGGCGACCTCCTTGGTGACTCCTTTAAAGGTCAGCGATACTTTATCGCCGTTGGTTTTGGCCTTGATGCCGAATTCGTTCCAGCGTTCGGTGTTGTTGATGTCGTTGATGGCCTCGACCAGATCCTTCATCGGCTTGCCGGTGGCGTTCGACACGTCAGCCAGCTTCATCAGTTCCTCCTGACCCGGGCGCAGACCGCGGTTGGCCATCTTGATGTAGGCATCGGTCAGTTCGTCGACGCCAAAGTTGGTCTGGGCAGCAAACTTCTGAATCATCTGGAACGCGGCCGCCCCAGCTTCCGTGCTTCCTAACGTGGTCGCTAAAATCGCGTTGTATTTCTCAAACTTGGCGGTTAGGTCTAATACGTCTTTTCCGAAGTCAATGACCATCTGGCCGACTTCTTTTACCGCTTCGAGGGCAAATAGCTGTTTGGCGACCGATCCAATGCCTCCCGCAAAGCCACCGAGCGATTTGGGATAGTTACCGACATTGCGCCCGAAACTGCCCATGGTCGCGTCCATCTTTTTGAGGGCCGCGTCCGCTTTGGCAATGTCTTTACTGAGTTGGACGGCTTCATGGTTGAACTGATTCAGCTCCCCTGTATTCTTGTCGAAAGCTGAATCAAGGCCGCGCAGCCGCGCCTTCATCTCGCCCAGATGCTTCGACAGGGCATCGTAAGAGCCGGCGGCCGCGTTGTTGGTCTGGGTAGCCTTCTGGGTTGCCTTGATCAGGGCGTCGTAGGAGCGGGTCGACTGGGCAACCTGCTGTTCGATCTCCTTCTTCCGCTTCAGGTCGGACTTCTGGGTCAGGTCGAGTTTGGTGTACTCGTCCCTGAGCGCCTTCATCTGCTTTTCCAGATGGCCCACCATCTCGGCGTTGCCGGCCACGACCTGCTCGTTGAAGCGCAGGGCTTCCGAGTTGGCTTTATAGGCTTTCGTGGACTCCATGACGAAGTCCTTCAGGCCCATCAGATCTTCCTTGGCACCTTTCTGGGAGGTATTCAGCGAGACGACCTGATCCTTATAGGAGGCAATTTCGGCCTTCAGCCGGGATACCGAGTCGGCGATGATCCGGTTGATGTTGACGGACGACTTGCCGTAATCCTCGTTGGCGGCTTTCAGGCGTTCGATCTGGAGGAGGATGTCTTTGACATCAGCCAGATCATCGAAACGAATGGGTTCCATGGACTGCGTAGCGATGGGATGGAAATGGGCCGCAGTCCGGTAGCGGGAAGTATGTAAAAGTACCTTTAAATTCTAAATTCAGGGCCAATTCAACCACAAGTTAATGGCGCCCCTCCGTGATGTTAGTCGGTCGAGTCAAACGGAGGACGCTTCTTCCGGAAAACTCTCTGTATGAGTGGCGGCTTCTTTGATTCGAAAGAGGGCACGAAAGCAGAGCCAGATCCATTTTTAGCGCCTCTACTCATCGCAATATAACGCTGGTATTTCAAATCAAGCTCTCCGTACAAATCCTGATATTCCTCAAGTAAGTTCTGAATTTTCTGATCATCCAGGGACGTGTTGAAACGTGTCCTATTTGCACGTTCACGTAAACTAAGATACCCGGACGCTCCGGTATAAAGATCAAGAACTTCTACATCTTTAAGCCCTGAGTTCACTAATAACGATATCAAGCCGGAAATAACTGAGAAACCGGCTGCAATCAGCTTCATTGCTGGATCAGGAGTATAATCCGCAAGGACAGAAGTAACCGTAGCCGCAGATAACAAAGACAATACCCCTGCTGTAATATTGAGCCTTTTACGACGATAAGTCTGTCTGCTGGCAACTTCAAGAAGCATGTCACGCTTTTGGGCAGCATTCCTTGCCAGTCGCCTAAATTCATATTCCAAATCTTCTTCCATCCGTTCGAGGGAGGGTTTTGTTGAATACAATTTAGCAGTTAATTGATTACAACTGAAGATATTAAATAAAAAGGTAAGGCCTTCAGCAACGATTTACTTCACTGAATTCGGTCTGATACATTTCAAACGAGCCCTCAGATAGTCTACGATGCCCATTTCCTGACGAATAGCCCGACTTAAGACTATAGGGGCGGCCATTGATTAGAATATCCTTGTGCCTTAGCATGGTCATAAACCCTTCATGCCCGAACGCATCCGTGAGCGGGGTGCGGAAGGGAACGACCAGATCCTGATTGATCTGCACAGCTACATGGCGGCCCGTGGTCACTTCCTGATAATCCTCAATCTGCGTATCCGCCTGGGGAACGCCTGTATAGCACTTCAGCCGCAACACCTGCCGGAAGCCGTTCAGCTCGGGTTTGTCGTAAGGGATGCTGGCCAGCGCCCGCCGGTTCCGGAACGAAAACAGCGCCGATCCGTTGTCATTCCCCGACGGGCAGTACCAGACGCGGTTCGAAATCCAGTTCACCCCGCCGGTCTCCGACTGGATGATCAGCCGGTAGTACCCTTCCGGAAGTCCGGACGGTATGGTGATCTGAGCTATGTAGTTGAACACGCTCGGCCGGATCTCGACCGGCGTCAGGTTGCCGATGCCCGCGGCCATGGGCTTCAGGTCGTTGCTGCGCAGGTGAATCGGGAAATCCCCAACGGGCATCCCGTCGGGCGCGTTGATGAAAAACGAATAGGTTTCGCCTGGTACCAGCAGCACCGAGGCGGCCATCTTACCCAAAAAGCCGGATTCCGGAAGGCTGTGGAGGTCTTCAGGTTCCGGAGCGGTCTTTGACCAGACCAGAAAGTTAAAGCGGTTCTGCAGGGCCATCAGCGTACAGGTTTGTATTTCTCCTGGAGAGCTTCGTAAAAGCTCCAGTAATCGTAAGTCGTTGTTTCATCAGTTACCGGCAGCCCTTCCAGCTGCATGGCGACCCGGTTTTTCCGGTATTGCTTCCGCAGGCTGTCGACCGCATTGTCCGGATGCTTGTAGTCCAGCACCGGTGGGGTATGCTGATCGGTGATTCGTTTCAGCAGGTCGGCCTGCCGCATCGCCAGGTGCGGATCGTCCGGAATCAGCTGGCTGTCGATTTCCACCAGCAGCCATTCCTGCAGCAGTTCGGCCTGAGCCTGCTCGGGATCCGGAAACCGGTCCGGAAACGTCTCGCCGAGGTCGGCGTTCAGTTTTTTTTTACGGCCGGCAGCGTTTCCGCTACCATCTCATCAGTCAGACCCTCGTCGGAGAGTCGTTTCACCAGCCGTTCCAGCCCCTCTTCGGTCCAGTCCTCCCACGGCTGGCCGTCGACGGTCGCCACCAGACAGGCCAGCGAAAGCGACCGGGCCGACAGCTGCTTATGCAGCAGGTTGAAAAACAGATACCGGAGGTTGTTGATGGCGGTCATAAACTCGTCCTTCCGGTCGGCATTAGCCAGTGCCAGCAGCCCGTCGAAATGCCGGTCGACATCGTCGATCGATGATCCGACGCCCGACTCGATCAGCTGGTAACAGTCGGCCTCCACGCGCCGGCTTTCGGGCAGCTTTCGGGCCGAATCGTAGAATTCGACGACACATCCGGACGGTAAGGTCAGTGAGGTCATTTCAGGGTCAGGCGGTTTAGGATGGCTTGGATGGGAATGGCGGCAAAAGGGACTAGCAGGTAAACGCTGTTCGGAATCAGCGTCAGCAGAACGAAGACCCCGTAACCGATCCAGAACGCCCGGCAGAGGCTGCACGGATTCGATGGCCAGTACTTCGACCAGAACCGGTGCGTATTCATATAGTCGTCGACCTTCCACTTCTCCAGCAGGATGACGCCGGTCGAGCCGCACAGGATGGTCAACAGCAGGTGAATCAGCATGCGACGTAGTAGTTGACGGCGATTTCAATTCGGAACGCCCGGTAGGGATACGCGTTGAAGCGGTCCTGAAGGCCGGCCAGCGAGAATCCCGGGTAGACGTTCTGCGGATGGTCGAACGCCCGGCTGACGGCCGACACGCAGGACAGTTCGCGAAGCCGGTTGATGACGGCGTGCTTCAGGCTCTCGATCGAAGGATTGGCCTGTTCCAGCGCCTTCAGGTTGACCCAGACGATCACCGAGAGGGTGCGTTCGCCCAGGTGGCCGAAGCCCGTCAGCCGCTCGTCATCGTGGGTAAGCAGGGCGCTGAACGTATCCAGCTCGTCGTTGGGGTAGGCTTCGTAGTACTCCCCCTCGGCCCGGAACACCCACGGCCGCTGACCGCCCTGCTCATCCCGCTGCGGGTAGATGCGGCCCAGCGATCGGCCCGACAGCCAGGCCAGTTGGCCCAGATCGGACTGAAGAACCTTGCAAACGTGATCGACGCCTGTATCGGACAGTTGCGGAAGGGTAGGGGGTATCAGTGCCTGGCTCATGACGCGAATTGGGCCAGTAGAGTTTGAGACAGGCGTTTACTCCGCATAGCATCGTAGACTGCACTGTGGATTTCTTGTTTAACCTGCCGAAAGGAAAGTCTCATCCATAGAAGGATCACCTTGTCGTCGGCAAAATCGTTAAAACGAAAGGAAAACATAGGACTGCGTTCGGTTAAAGAGAGTATGGGGCCGCAGTCCGGTAGCGGTGAGAATGGATAAAGATAATAAAATGTAATTATATATCTATAGATACTGACGAGGCGGAAATATGAAAAAAGGTCAGAACTTTTTAACCTCATCAGTCCCTTTGGTTTGCTTCGGTGTCTCACCCGGCTAAATTTGCAGTAGCCGGTGACCCATGACTAACGATGCCCATAGTTTAACAGAAGGCTGTAGATAGTTGTCTTTTGACAAAAATCTACAGCCTTTTTGTATGAATTGACTATACTTGTAGAAAAGCTATTATATACTACATCAGAATATGAACGTAGCGTCACCAGCCATCTTAACATATACTGCTATCCGCAAGGCACTTGGTATTGACAATCCCAAGAATAAATTCAAACCCGGTCTCGACAGTCTCACGCACTACATACAAAATCTGGGTACACCAGCCGCTGATTATTTTCGGGAGGCGGCTTTACAGTATCTCGATGCGAACCGCCTGACCGACCTGTCGGAAGCAGTATTTGAGGGCGAAGTTTTCTTTGATGTGCCATTTCCCCCGACTGAGCGGCCAAAGTTTACGTTCATTGACCTGTTCGCCGGAATCGGTGGCATCCGAATGGCCTACCAAAGTTTGGGCGGTAAGTGCGTCTTTACGTCCGAGTGGAGTCCAATGGCGCAACGTACTTATGAAGCCAATTATGGTGAGGTGCCGTTTGGTGACATTACCAAAGTCCACACCGACCAGATACCCGACCACGACGTGTTGCTTGCTGGCTTTCCCTGCCAGCCGTTCTCCATCGCCGGTGTATCGAAGAAAAACAGCCTCGGCCGGCAGCATGGGTTCAAGGATGAAACGCAGGGTACACTATTCTTTGACATTGTGCGGATACTGGAAGCCAAGAAGCCCTCGGCGTTCATGCTTGAGAATGTTAAAAACCTTGTCTCCCATGATAAGGGGAATACATTCCGCGTGATTAAGGGTGCCTTACACGAACTGGGATACACGGTATATCACAAGGTTCTGGATGGTAAGCATTTTGTTCCGCAGCACCGCGAACGTATTATTATTGTCGGTTTCCGCGAGGACAGGTTCGGTTTTCTCAACTTCTTTGACTTTCCGGATCTGCCGACGCCTACCGCCGTTATGGAAGACATTCTTGAGCCGGACGCCCACGACCGGTACACACTTACACCCAATTTGTGGGAGTACTTACAGAATTATGCCGTTAAGCATAAGGAGAAAGGCAATGGCTTTGGTTTCGGTCTGATCCGGCCGGATGGTATATCCCGGACATTGAGCGCCCGGTATTACAAGGATGGCTCTGAGGTTCTGATACCGCAGGAAGGCGGAAAGAACCCGCGACGGCTGACCCCGCGCGAGTGTGCCCGGCTCCAAGGCTTTCCGGATAATTTTATTATTCCTGTTTCTGACACGCAGGCCTATAAACAGTTCGGCAATTCTGTTGTAATGCCTCTCATGCGGGCCGTGGGTGCCAAGGTTGTCGATGTGATTACCCGTTATGAATCTCAATAACTTACAGCGGGTATTTGCCGCCAATGGCTGCCAGAAGATTTACGTTAAAACCTTAGCCGAGAATGACAACTCGAAGAACCAGGTTTACCTCGGCGGCAGTTTCGAGATCCTGAACGTCTTTCCCGCGTCCGACATCCAGTCGGAATCGCCCGGCGGCTGGAAGCGGGAGCGCTTCAAAGCCTCTGTACGGTTTGCATGGATAACAGAAATCGGTTCGCTGGCTATTGCTCCGAACGCCCAACTGATCCTGTACCCGAAGTACCCGGAGGTCCGATTCTCCGGCTTCCTGCTGGGATGTCCCGAAGCTCCTTCCGGGCTGATGAAGGCTTCGGCGAGGATCGCTGGCCGGCTACTCTTTCTTGGCGTGGCAGAAAACAGCCAGATTCTGGGATATGTGACCGCGCCAGACTCTGGGCTTGCTACCGAGTTCAACGGTCTAACCACCGACAATTACGGTGTGTTCAGGGTGTTACGGCTGGCCAAGGACGACAATCGTGGCAGACTACTGAGCGAACTGAAGCGCATCCATGAACTTGACTGGATTCCGTCTAAACGACTCGACCGCGCAGGCGGGACCATGGCATGTGAAGCTCCGAACTGTGGAGGCTATACGCTGGAAGCAGAATTGGGTATTACTCCTAACGGCTATTCCGAACCCGACTTTCTGGGATGGGAAGTCAAACAGTTCGGTGTACGGAATTTCGAGCGGATAGGAAGTGAAGTCATTACACTGATGACGCCCGAGCCAACAGGCGGGGCCTACGTTGTGCAGGGCCTTGATTACTTCATGCGGCGCTACGGTTACGCCGACAGAATGGGACGGGCCGACCGTATCAATTTCGGCGGTATTCATATCGCCGGTGCCCGGCACCCGACTACACAACTTCGGATGGAACTGATTGGCTTCGATACCGCGACTGGCAAGATCCGGAGCGCCGACGGCCGCATCGCGTTGGTGGACCCTGACGGCAATGAAGCAGCAACCTGGTCATTTGCATCCATGCTCAAACACTGGAACCGAAAACACAATCAGGCCTGCTACGTTCCGAGTCAGTCTGAAACCGATCCAGTTAGGCAGTACCGGTACGGTTCCCTTATTATTCTCGGTGTGGGCACCGACTTTCAGTTGTTTCTTCAGCAAATGGCTTCAGGAAACATTTACTATGATCCGGGCATCAAAATGGAAAACGCTTCCTCAGCAAAGCCCACGACCAAACGACGCAGCCAGTTTCGCACAAAGTCGCTTTACCTGAGAAATTTGTACCGCATTAACGAGATCGCCGACCTTGACAAAATATGAAAGCTTGGTTTTACTCATTAACCTCAAAGTCTGAGGAATCAGCAGACGGTGCTTTAAGATACAGCACAATATTGTTCAAGGTCTTTTTCCTAAGCGGTTGGCGCAATTCACATTCGAAGATGCTGACAACGTTCCAGCCAGCGTCACGAAGCTTTTGAAAATGCTCAGCATCCTTATTCCGCGTGGTGAAAATTTTATCAGTCCACCACTCGCTACGGGTTTTAGGGATGGTAAAATACCGGCATCCTTCGTGACCATGCCAGAAACAGCCATGCACGAAAATGACAGTATGGTACTTTGGCAAAACGATATCCGGCTTACCGGGAAGCTCTTTGGCATGTAGCCTGAAACGAAATCCGTTAGCATGCAGGAACCGACGAACCAGCATTTCGGGCTTAGTGTCCTTGCCTTTAATTCGGCTCATATTGTAACTCCTGACCTCCTTTGAATGTACATCAGCCATACTTATATTACGCAGGTATTGCCGTAACGGTTCCGCAGACACAGTATCGTAAGTCGTTTTCTGTCTTGCTGTTAAATACAGAAGCAGTACGTTAACTGCCTGCTAATAAACATCACATGATATGATCCTGACCAACAAAGAGAGCCAGCAGAAAAATCTCTTAAAGGATATCAACCCGGAATGCATGTCGGGAGTAAGTTATGACCTGCGAATTAAAGACATTATTTAACTGCAGGACTACGATATAGTTGATAAGACTACGCTTCCTCCTCAGGGAATGGCAGTAGCTATTTTCCACGAAGAATCCCAAATCGCCGAACAGGAGGCTTCTTACCAGAAATTAGGTCGCGACCGGATGCACTATCATACGGCAATGGCTCAGGCAGGCGGCAAGTCTGGCCCCAGTGCCAGAGAAATTGCAGCTGCTTTAGCTGATGAGCTGGAGAAGCGACCCCGCTTACAGTTGAATAATGATGAGAACGGCTTTACCCGGACGATCATTGAGAAGACGACAAAGCGGGTTGAGCTGAATAAGCGAAGGTATTTGAGCTAGCAGACATTTTAAAATCAATTACCTCAGAAAACTCCATTTGAAGCTTCTCCAAGCTGTTCCCGACAGGTTTCAGTGCGCCGTTCCAGAATCCTAACCTAGATTTTTTCCATCATAGTTCTCAAATAGCTTGGAATGCTGAATGATTGCTAAAGCAGCTCAAGGATTTAAGTAGGAAGGCTGTTCCTCTCAGTAGAAAACGAAAATAATGGCAAGATCTATTATAGGCACATTTTTAGAAACAAAGAGCCGAGTGAAGTATATACTTCACTCGGCTCTTTGTTTTCGTTAAGGCCCTGTCTTGTTAATGACTTATTCTTGAGAAGCCTTCTTTTCTTCGTCTTTTCTTTGTTTTGACCAGTATAACCAGCATCGTCTGGCATGTATACCAAAAAAGGCAGCTTGATGTGTCTTATTGGTCTTATCCAGAGTCAATCCATCACAGAACTCCGGATAATCCATTAAGTCGAAAAATCCTTTCCCTGTGATATAGCCGTCCGATTCACCACAAAGTATTACTCCAAGTAAAGGCCTTCCTGCCCGGTACTCATCATCATTAATCTCCCAACAGATTTGACCAATTAGCCTACGGTGATAATTGTAGGTCACATACAGAGGAATATTCAATGCTGAATAAAGCTCCCTGAAAGTACACTTGTGGCCTTTCTTTGCCAAGCCCTTGAGATAGTTAGAAATAGCCTCTTTCAAAGACTGAGGAGAAGAGTAGTCGCCAAGAAGGTGATCGGGATAAGTTTCCTTAGGGCGCGAAAGAGCAGGATGCCCATGTGAGCGGGATGATAACTCATTCATCTTAATATGAATTGACGGTTATTACTTGTGCTTAGCTTTTACAAAGCCCTCACACTATCATTGCAAAATTAGGTAAGCGGTAAATTCTTACCAAGAAAATCCTCATTATTTTATGGTTTCATCAAAAAGGGTCTTTTAATTTTGAATTCTGCTATTAACGGTCCCAGCCTAGCCAAAGATCAAAAGCGGCCGAAGCGGATTGAGTTGAATAAGCAGAGGTCTCTAAGAAAAGGTTGAACTCTCAAGCTAGAAGGACTAAGATCAAATAGTTGAAAACATAAGGACAAAAAAAGCGTTCGCAGAGGAGGGTTGCGGACAAACAAGTTAAAAACAAGAAGCAAATTCTACCATTAAAGGACTGATCTTTAGCAGGTTGCGAAAATTTTATTTCTTGCCTATTTTAAAGTTTATATATATATTATAAATAGCGCCTTGTGACATGGATTGAAGAAACTATTCTAAAAAGAGGGCCTTTATTGTCTGGGACCTTAATAAGTGAAATGCAATCACAGGGCATTTCCAATGAAGCTATCCGAAAACGAATATCAAGAGTAGAGCCACCGCTATATAAACTAAGTAAATATTTCAAAAATAGGCAGTCCCTCATATATCACATAGATCATATAAATGGAAGAGAATATTACAATGGCCTTATATCAGCTTTTGAAACTGCAGGCAAAAGTTATTTCGCCGCTATTAAAGCATTAGAATATCATCAAGGCTATTTAAGGAAAGACGAATTAGCAAATTATTTAATTAGTCCAGTTGGAAATTTAAAGAAGCATAAAAAAGCAGAAGTCATAATAAAGGACTTAATAAAGCTAAAGGTAATTCAAGAGAACGAAGATTATTATTCGTTAAATCCACTATATAGCCGCAGTGGTGATTTTAAGCATTTTAAGGGGATAAATATAGCTAAAGAGGTTACAATAAAACAATTATATAACTGGGCGAGGAGTATAAATTTAGTTTCTTATGATAAGGGAACGTTTAACTCAGAATATTCAGGTTTCCAATGGGCTTTTGTTGGTCCATCATATATCTCTACAGTACTCCAATTTAAAGAAGAAAAACTTAATCCTGGGTTCATTGTTTCTGATATTTTAATCATTGATATGGTTGAAAAAAGCCATATTGAGTTCTTTATTGCAAAATTAGAAATAATAAAAAGGTTAAATGTCCCTAAAGTTATTCCTCTCCTTTTAGTTAACAAGGTATCAAATGAAGCACTGCAGTTATTAAAAGAGAAAGGGATAATAGTAGGGTTTATTGAGAAAATATTTGGCCCTGGCTATTCTCAACTGTTAAGTTCGCTTATAAAAGTTATAGAAGAAGCCGGAAAATTATTAAAATCAGACCCTGATAAGTTTATAAAGTTACTAGATCAAATAAATAAATTTGTTGATGGCGGAGTAAATAATTTACGGGGAGACTTATTCGAACTTGCTGTTGGTTATTTTTATAGCAGTCAATGTCAAGTACTTGAGATAGGTAAGAAAATTTCGCATGAAGGGCAAATCACTGATATTGATGTACTTGTAATAAAGCAAGACAGATTAATACTTGCTGAATGTAAGGGTTATAAATCAAACATCTCAAAGCAAGTAATTGAAGATTGGATCACAAATAAAATTCCATTGTTTTATAAATGGGTAAATAGCCAATCTTTGCTAAGAGGGAAAAAGATAACTTTTGAGTTTTGGTCTGCCTCTGAATATACTGAAGACGCAAGGAAAATATTTACCGAAAGGTCTGATGTTTTAAGAAAATACGAAGTGAAAATCTATGATCGACAAGAAATAATCAAAATGGCAAAAGATTTTAGGATTACCAAATTTATTGAAATTATGAACAACTACTTCATTAAAGTACCTGCTTAAATTTAAAATTTAAAAAATTTCTCATGCTCAGATAGTAACAAACAAGTATTTTCATTTATAAACGAAATGTCAAACGATGTGAGTTTATCTCGCAAAATTGAAACAACATATTGACCAGGAAGGCTATTAGCTAATTCAAAGGCAGTAGAAAGTTGATTAATATGTACATCCTCTGTGCTATCGTGAAGTACAAACCTTGGCAATTTTGATTTCATTTCATCTAAAAAAGAAATATATGCAAAATCAAAAGCAGTAATTTGGCCTTTCTTTTTGCCTGTTCCAACATTTCCTGAAAGAGTATCCAACTTAAATTCAATCTTTTCCCCCTTCTTATCGTAAGAAAGAAAATATTGTTCATCGTATAACTTTTTTGAATAGTCAGCAAAATAAGTATTGAAAATTGCTAACTTATTATCAAAATCAAACAAATATTCATTCAATTTCATTGTAAACAACTCCACTGCCTTTCGACTTTTTTCACAATTCGTTTCTTCGCTTTCAATGAGAGATATGAGTTTACTTTCTTGTCCTCTTCTTTCATAAAGTAAATTGAGTTCATTCTGCAGTTTATTTAGTTCGGACAAAGAACCTGTATCTGTAATTACCTTTAAAAGCTTACTCTCCTCAGTCAAGTAAAAGTTAAGATCCTTATAAGATTCCTCAATTTGAGTAATAGTCTCAGTTAAGTTTCTTTTAATAAAATCTATTTTTTTATCAATCATTTTATTGTGAAAACCAAGAACTTCTTCGAAAGTTTTTTGAAGGCTTGGGACTAAAACTTTTGCCTCTTTATATAACTCTTTTATAGCTAAAGGATCAATTTTTGACCGATTACTCTCAAGTTCTTCTAAGCTTTCTTGATTTAACTGATGCTTAATTTTTAGGTTCGCAATCCGATTTGTAATTATTCCAATTTGGGTTTTAATTTCATTTAAACGATTAACCTCTCTTTCATAAGATGCATTAAGCTTAAAACCTTTTAACTGCTCATTTGTAACGTCAATATTATGGTCTATTATTTTTAGTATTTGTTTACTTGATTGAATTGACCTATTTCCTGACTTCAAAGCTTTCAACCTTTTTTCGGTCTTTTGCAATTCTTTTATTGCATACAACCTATCTACTAATAAATTATGATCAGTGAAACCAAACAAAAAAAGGAATAATACCTCATATTCATCCTTTGTCGTTGTAGAATAAAGGAATTTTAACGCATTAGTCATTGAAGTCATATCTTTTCGAATAAACTTATGCATTAATTGCCTTATTGACGGTTTTGAATTTTTAATGCTGAAAATCTCAAGCTCAAGCTTTTCTCTATATTGTTTTAAAGATGGAAAGGATTCATTATTAATTTTTAATAATGAACTATCATTAAATCCTCTTTCTAATATGTAAGACTTATTATTACTTGTTAATGATAAAGAAACCACTATTCCATTCTTAAATAGGTATTCATAAACGGGCTGATTTATAGTCCTAAACTCTGGATCAGTATAGATATCTTTGCCATCCGAACCAAAACAAAAATCGATTACTCGAAGTAATGTAGTTTTACCTACATTATTTCCAGATTCAGTATTCTTCTTCGTTGTCTCATCTATTACCAAGTTTAAACCAAGCTTAAAATCTACCTTTCGGATTTCGATTTTATCTAACTTTACTATTAATTGATTTAATAGCATCTTTCAATTCCAGATTTAGAGTTAATACTTATAAGACCTAAAATAAATAGCCAATCTAAGGCATATAAAAAGTAACTAAACGAAATCTTTTCTGGAAAATTCTTCGCCAGCTTCTCATACAAAATTTGAATGTCAATAATTCCCATACTTTCAGAATTTAGGGTCTCTAAAATTTTTGACCCAATTACATACAAACTTTTTTCTGGTTTAATATCAATTGGTAATATCATCAGCCTTTGTTTGGGTTCTCTAATATCTTACAGTCGATAAAAGCTTTACAAACAATAATTACTAAACAAGCTTGAAGGTCTTCCTCCATGATTTGTTCAAAGTTAGATGATCTTTTATAATCAATACTTAATGAATCTATTATGTTTGTTATAATTATATCTGCATATTTACAAATTAAACTGTGTTTATCCTGATTCGGATTTTGTGCAACTAAGTCACTTACTTGCCTAATATACTTATTATTTATGCTTTTTAAAAATCTGCTTTTAGAATTAGGCTTTTCATTATCTAGCGTTTCATAAATTTTATCTACTATTGCACCATAGTTTCCATAGTTTTCAATTACTTCTTTGTAAACCTTTATTTTATTGAATTCGATTTTTTCATTTATTTCATATAATTGTAGTGTGGTCAGACCTTGCGGTGTATCATCAAGCACTTTTTCAAGTCGGCTGATTACAATAGATAAATAAGATGGAAGTCTTTCTTGTAAATATTTGTAATCGTTAATAATTAGGGTACCGGCCGATTGGTATACTGTCCCTTTTGCTTTAAAATTAGTTAATGCTCCCTTCATTTTTCCCTTTATTTATAGTCATATCTCCAGAAGTTTGGAAATTTTCTTTACCTTTTGCTTTAAATTGGATGTCACCTTTGTGACTTTTATTTGTTTTTATAGTTTTAGATATTTTGTTCGCTTTCCTTAATGCCATAATGCTTACAATCATTGAAATGATCGAAGAGGCTCCTACAATTATGTTAAATATATCTATTGCTTTCATATTAATGATAAGAGTTAGGATTGTATTTTCAAATGTATTAAAAAACTTGTTTGTTTTTCTCCGCTCGTTAAGTCAATCTCGAACTTGCGATTTTGGTGCCATAGGTTTGTGTGAACCTCGTTCAACATCTAACTTTAGCACAAAATGATCGCCGTAATGCCGGAAACCCCTGAAGAGATAGGCCAGCTTATCAAAGAACTGAGAAAAAAGCGAGGTATGACTCAAACCGAATTGGGTGAAAAATTCGGCGCGAACAAGTCAACAATTGCGCTTTATGAAAAAGGGCGTAACGGCTTCTCGGTTGCGACATTAAAGCGATTTGCGGAGGCTTTGAATGCGGAGCTCAAAATCGATATCATATTGAAGTAGATATTTTTTTGCCCCAAAAGTTTGCAATATTGCAAACTTTATCTATCTTTGTAATAAGGAAACGGCAGAAATCAGAAAAGGCGATACAGTACCCATAAGGTTGCCCGCTGGACCGTATGAAGAAAGCCCAAACCCCATAAAAAACCCCAACGCTACGAATCTTGGCGGATGAAGCGAAGGGGCATGTGACACCCAAAACACGTTCATGTTATGAGCACGGAGCAAAACTACGACAATGCCTCCTTTGGCGCAAGTGCGCCCCAACCTGGCCCCGCATCTTCCGACCTGCGGCCCCGCATCTTCCCCGGCGAAACCGGCGTTTTCTATCCCGCCGACCTTTACTTTCAGGAACTGGCCCGGCGTGAAAAGCTGCTGGCGCGTCACATCGATCACCGCGATCAGGTGATCGATTCTCAGAAACGACTCATCGACCGCTTGCTGACGCTGCTAAAGAACCAGCTGCCTCAGCCTAAACCCGCTACGGCCGACACCTTTCCCTACCGCTTCTCCCAAAACTGATTCTTTCCCATGAATGCCTCTAGCTTTCAGGCTGGCCCCTTCTCCGGGCCCGCCCTCTACACCACGCTCTCGCACAAGCCCCTGCGCTGCCGCTTCGAGTTCAGAAAGAACCGGCGGACCCTGCAAGCCAGCCCGGCCGGAATAATTCAGGTGCTGATCTTTCTGGGTGAGGAAGCCTCCGCCCCGCTTTCCACGAAGATCGAAACCACCCGGCCCGTCTGGGAGAACCGCTACCGCTTTCCCAACCGGCCCGACTCCATTGACCTCAACACCAAGATCGAAGGCTTTCGCCGGAGGCTGGAACTGGCTCACCTGCTGCTGATACAGGAGAAGATTGGGCCGACCCCGCGAAACCTCTACCAACTGGCCGTGTGGATGCAGAAACGCCACCAGCGCACGGGCTTCGACCCCCAGACGGAAGCCTTTCACCCGGACGCGGAAGTCCAGCACACCTTTCGCAAGGAAGCCACCGAAATGCTGAAAGGAATTCGTCGGAAGGTCGTCACGCTGGAAAGCCTCTACGGAGAGTTTATCGCCGTGCGGGGCAGACTCATCAACGACAACCGGTTCACTCGGGACGGAGAGCAGATCAGCACCGCTACCTACCAGTCGTATGGCTATCGGTGGAAGCTGATCGAAACCTTTCTCAGGGAAAATAACCTCGCCGAACGGTCTCTGTTGGAGGTAACGGCTGCCGATGCGGTGAACCTGAAAGAGTTTTTGCAGGGACAGTCCTCGCGCTACGGCCGGCCGGTCAAACACTCCACCATCGCCTATACGGTCACGTTTCTTCGGCAACTGCTGGATTATGCCGTGCTGAAAGGCTACCTGAAATACAACCCCCTGCACGCCGTGCGCAACGGGGGCAAGTCAAAAGCCAGCCCTAAGCCTCTGACCTTCGAGCAAATGGACTTCCTCGAACGGATGGACTTACCCCACGACCTGCAACACTACCTCGAAAGCTGGCTGGTGGCGGCTGAACTCTGCCTGCACCACGCCGATTTCATGGAACTGCCCACGATGCACTTTAAGACCGATGCGGTCAGCGGGAGACGCTACTTCATTCACCCGCGGGTTAAACAGCGCCGGGCCGACATTCACATGTACGTCGATGTGACGCCCCGCGCCGAACGCCTGCTGGCGAAGTGGGGTGGGGTGAAGGGGCTAAAGTACGCCGGTTACAGTCTGTACCATGCCCGGCTGATGCAGATCAGCCTGTTGGCAGGTCTGCGGGACAACAAGGGTAAGCCGATCAAACTAACCTTCGGCATGGGCCGGGATACGGGCCTGACGCACCGGGCGATGCTGAAAACGCCCACGCTGGTCCTGCAGGCGAACGCGGGGCATACCTCCTCCGAAATGCTGACGAAGTACGTCGATGCCGGAGAGCAGCTACTCCTCAGCCAGATGGCCCAAACCAATCCCTATCCTCTTCAAACGCTATCCCTCCGATGAACGCGCTGATTCCCATTCAACAGCAATCCGGGCGCACGGTGGTGTCTGCTCGTGACCTGCACACCTTTCTGGAGGATAAACAAAAGTTTGCCGACTGGATTAAAAAACGGATTCAAAAGTACGAGTTGGTGGAGGGCGAAGATTATCTCACGTTTTCATTAAATTCTGAAAACGGAGGGCGCTCGATTGAATACGCTCTGACGGTGGAAGCGGCCAAGGAACTGGCGATGGTTCAGGGCAACGAGAAGGGCAAACAGGCCCGGCGCTACTTCATCGAATGCGAAAAGCGGTTACAGCAGACCGTTCCCGCCCCCGAAGCAGTGGCGGGCGGTTCGGCGGAACTGATGCTGCAACAAGCGGCCCTGTTGGTCAACCACGCCCAGCAACTCACCGAGCAAAGCGGCCGGTTGGCGAAGCTGGAAACGCTGGTCACGCACCTGATTTCGGGCGGTCGCTACAGCCAGGCCGCCCCGGTCGCCCCGCCCCCACCTTCGACCAGCCGGGAGGAAATCAACAAGCTCATCAACGACTACTGCGGAGAGCGGGACATTCCCCAGCACGAAGCCTGGAACTGGCTGTATGACCGGCTCTATCAGCTTTACCGGGTCAACATCCGGGGGTATCGCCGTCAGCCGGGCGTCTCGCTGCTGGAAGTGGCCGAGCGGCACGGTCATCTGGAAAAGCTGTACGGCATCATTATGTCCGAACTCTTCTACCATGACTACACTCCGTGACCGGCCTGCCCAGCCCATTAAAGTCGCCGTCTTCACGCTTCGCATTGGGGCGAATACGGATTGGGTGTACCTCAGCCAGATCGTGCGCTTTGAAGCGGCCGGAAGCTATAGCTGGCTTATTTTGAAAGACGGACGAAAATACCTGATTGCAATTCATCTGGCCCGTTTGGCCCGCCAGCTGCCCGGTTTTGTGCGGGTTCACCGTTCGCATCTGGTCAACCGGGAGTGGATTCTGGCCGACATAGATATAACCTTGCCTGAAGCGGTGATTCAATTAAAAACCGGGGAGCGTATCCCTGTTTCCCGACGAAAAGGCAAAGCATTACGATAACCGCTCACTGATGCCCTCTTTAATAACCGAAGCATGAAAGTCAGGTATACCTTTCGCTGCTATCCTACGGACACACAGGCTCAGGCGTTAAGCCGGGTATTCGGACACACCCGCTTTGTGTGGAACTGGGCTTTGCGACTGCGTACGGATGCTTGGGGCCATGGTGAGCGCATTAATTACAACCAGACTAGTGCGGCCCTGACTGCTCTCAAAAAGACCGCTGAATACCAATGGCTCAATGAGGTCAGTTGCGTTCCGCTTCAACAAAGTTTGAGAAACCTGCAAAAGGCGTTTTTGAACTTCTTTGCCGGTCGGACAAGGCGCCCCCGATTCAAGAAAAAGCGGCACAAACAAGCAGCTGAATACACAGCATCGGCTTTCAAGTATCAGGATGGCGAACTGAGTCTGGCAAAGATCGGCAAGTTAAAAGTTCGCTGGTCGCGCCCGTTTCAGTCCCAGCCTACTACCGTTACCGTCATACAGACGCCAACGGGTCGGTATTATGTCACCCTAGTACTTGATGAAATGCCTCAGCCTTACAATAAAACAGGAGAGTTGATTGGCATTGATTTAGGTATCAATCGACTGGCAACGCTCAGTAATGGCGAACACATTCCCAACTTGAAATTTACAAAAAAGCACGAACGTCAGTTGGCGAAAGCCCAAAAGTCCTTGAGCCGGAAAACCAAAGGTTCAGGACGTTGGATTCGTCAACGAATGAAGGTGGCCCGTGTGCATGAAAGATTGACCAATGCCCGTATTGACCACATCCATAAGATTACCACCGACCTGGTGCGTAGGTTTGATGTGATTGCAGTGGAGGATTTGAATGTTCGGGGCATGCTAAGAAATAAAAAACTGGCAAAGCAGATTAGCGATGCAAGTTTTGGCCGATTCGTTTCCATGCTTCAATACAAGTGCGTTTGGCGTGGTAAAGAACTGGTGAAGATTGACCGTTACTTCCCTAGCAGTAAACGCTGCTCATGCTGCGGCTACATTGCTCAGACGCTACCCCTTTCGGTGCGTAGCTGGCAGTGTCCCGAGTGTCAGTCAATACATGACAGAGACGAAAATGCGTCTCGTAATATTCTGAATTTTGCGGTGGGACACCCCGTTTGAGCGCGTGGATTCGATGTAAGACCTTCCGGGCTTTGCCTGTAGGGCGGTTGAAGAGGAAGCGTGAACTGTCTCAGGCTATATATTAGTTTGAGAATCCCTAACATAGTATGGGATAGAAGATGTCAAGACGCGAGGTAGGCCCGGATTCGGGCCAGATATTTCGGTTTCAGGTAGTCGGCCAGTTCGGCCTTATCGTCTTCGGAGAGGCCCAGAATGCCGTCTCCGTACTTCTTTTTCAAACCTTCCGCCTTCGGGTCGGAATCGTCGACCGAAAACGTCCGGTCGAACACCTTCGTGAAGATTTTGTCGTAGAAACCGCCCTTGTCGCGCAGGGTGACCCGGTCGGTCGGTTGGTTTTTTCGCCGTTTGATGGCTATGGTCAGGGGTTTGTAGGCCGGTTCGATCGGCGATCCGTCGACGTTTTCGCCCCGGTAAAGCCGCTCCTGATTCAGCCGGCGGATGTAATCGCTGTTTTCCTCGATCACCTCGCCCAGCAGCTGGTACAGCACCGCCGGGGTGAGCGTCAGGAACGGTTCGACGAAGCAGGTAAACAGCGATTTGCGGGCGGAAGCCATCAGTATTCGGCGTCAAAGAGGCTACCGATGCGGATTTTCTTCCGGGATTCCTCCTGAAGGCAGGCAGGCCGCATCTTTTCCAGTTGGGCCTTCAGGTCCTTGATCAGGCGGTCGCGCCTGGCGGCCAGCCCGTTGTCAGAGGTGCTGCTGCCCTGTCCGTACAGCGCGACATAGGCTTCATTCTTCAGCTGCTGTTTGACTGAGTTGACCCGGTCGCTTGTCGACAGCTCCTCCAGCACGTCGCAGGCCAGCAGATGGAGCAGCGCCCCGGTCAGCATATCCTTATTGGTCAGCAGGGTGTTGGTGATGTCGCAGCGCACCTCGATGACCGCGTTCAGGCCCCATGTCTGAAGGCTGACGGCCTTCTCTTCCGCCCAGCTGAGGGTGCGGCCCGTGCCGACCGACTCGACGTACACCGGCTCAATGTTCAGGTACGGCGAGCGGGTCCGGATGAATTCGGCTTCGATGCCTCCGCAGGTGTTGCAGTCGGCCACGTTCCAGCCCCGCTCGGCGCCGATCGCCCGCACGTCGGTCGGCAGGTCGCTTTCGAAGTAGCCGACCAGATAATACCCGCCCTGACGGCTGTACAGCCAGCAGTCGGCCGTGTTCCAGGCGGTACGGCCCGACAGCGTGGTGGTCAGGTTGACGGTCTTGATCGGGGTGGCCGCATCCGAATGGAACACGTACAGGGGCAGGTTGGTAACGGGCCCTGACAGCTGAAGACCCAGCTTGACCAGGTTGACAGCCGTATCCCGACGGGGCAGGCGGATGCGCAGGCCCAAAAAGCGGCCTGTTTTGTTGAAGGCGCCCTGAATATTGCCCTCCTTCGGATGCAGGGGCGTTGCTTCCAGCAGCGGCCGGGCGGGTGGGTTGCCCGCGACCAGCAGGCCCAGTTTGTTGATGGCGCCCTTTTCGATCTGGGTGTACCATTCCATCAGGTCACCCCCGGCCGAAAGGTTGGGGCCCAGGGCGGTCAGTACATCCGAGCGAAGGAGCTTATGGGCGTCCTGCAGGTAGACGGTCGGGGCGTTGTGGGCATCGTCGCTGTAGTCGGTATCGGGCCGGGAGCCGGGATACAGGCCGACCGTGCCGACGAGCAGGGAATGAAGTTGGGTCAGGTCCAGCATGGGCGATAGTTGTTTTTTACATAAAGCCCGGTGACCGCATTGGCAGCCACCGGGACCCGAATTATTCCTAAACCCTTAACCTTTTTCTTCACCGGGGCTGTGGCCCCACAATTTTCGACGGCCGCCCGGCCCTTTGAACCGCAGCAACAGAAGCGAGAGCAGCGAGAAGGCGCCGAACATGTCGGTGCGAAGCTGCTTGATCGTCAGCGAGTCGCGTAGCGTTCCGGCTGCGTTGTTGATCCCGGTTTTTTTCAGCCGGTTGATGTTTCCCTTCCAGACGACCTCGCCAGTCCGCCCGTCTCGGATTTCGACCAGCCCCTTATACCCGTTGTGGTTGAAGGTGACCGGTTTGGGGACCAGGTAGGTCTTTTTGTAGTTCGGCGAGTTGTAAACGGCCGTGGAGTCGTAAAACTCGATCGTCGTCGAGCCGGTGGAGGCTATGACGGTATTGGCAAACGAAGCCTTGCCCGTGGTCTGTGCCTCGGAGAAACCGGCGATCAGCAGCAGGACGGACCCAAAAAAAAGTTGAAACCCTTTCATGATTTCCGAGTTGTTTAAAAAAGGTGTTGGTTAATTCCGTACCCAGAGAAAAGTCAGGCCCCATAATCGAGGCCTGACTTTTTGCTTTTATCAAGCCGGCGTGATCTCGAACCGCTTGATAGGCGATTCGCCACTCGTCGAGGTGAAGCCAGAAGAGATGATGAAGTCGCAGGACAGCTTCACATCCATCTGCCGGGCCTCATTCGCGCAGGTGATCTTCTGCAGAACCCCCCACTCCCAGCCTTCGAACAGATCGTCCGTCGTGCGGGCCCAGCTGGTCAGGTCCGACTTGTTGTCGAACCCGTTCCAGGCGTCCAGATACTCCGGAGAGCCCAGCGCCGGTGCAGTGCGGTAGTCGTAGTCGATCGCGTTGACGATCCCCACCGAACCGGTCGGCATCACGAAGTACACCGTGCGGTTCGAGCCGCGGGCGATGCGGTTGGTCCACTCGAAGTTTTCGATACCGGCCCCCTGCATGATCGCTTTGGTGTTGTAGATCGACCCGCCACCCGGGTTCATCAGCTTGTTGCGGTCGGCCAGCGCGTAGGTCGAGGCCACCACTGAATACGGGCCTTCGAAGTCCAGCTCGGCCATGATCGCCGGCAGGTTGTTGTAGAAGTCTTCCGGCTTCGAGGAAGGCAGCTGGTAGGCACCGGAGACGGCATCGTACAGCGGGTAGCTGCCCGGCGTCATCGTCGTGTCCTTGTTGGTGTCCAGGTGAGCCGCGCAGAGCGTATCCAGATACTCAAGCACCGCCCGGCGGGCGTTCTTGTACTGGTGGGCCAGCACGTCTTCGGCCGTCACGTAGTTGTCCTCCAGCGTTGCCGGGACAATCGACATGTCGATGGCTACGTGAATGCGGCTCAGCGTCTTCAGCGTCGGCGAGATGTCCGGGCCGGAGATCGAGCAACTGCGCACGGTCAGGACCGTGTGGGCGTACTTGTTGAGGATGGGAATCTTGACCGTCCGGGTGAACGGCAGTTTCCGGATTTTTTCAAGCAGAGCCTTGCTGAACAGCTCATTGGACTGCGCGTAATAGGAGTTCAGGGCCCCGTAGTGGCTCAGACGTCCTTCCAATGCTCCGAACTTGCCAGGCGAGATGCTTGCAATTACCTCGGGTAACAACAATGCGGTAAGCGCCATGATTGAAAAAGTGGTTTAAAAGTGAAACATGGCTCACGATTGGCAGTCCGGTAGCGCTTCGTAAGTATTAATTGAGAAAAATGCGTTAAACGATGCCGGCGAGCTTCTTCTGCTCGGCGACAAACTTCTTCCAGTCTGGGGTCCCGAAAGCCAGCCCTTGACCGGCAGCCTCCTTGTAGATGTCCGTCAGCGTTTTGGCCCCACCGGTTCCGCCGTTTCCGGGTTTGTGGGTGCCACCGCCGGCCTGCTGATGCCCTTCTGAAGCCAGCAGCAGCTTATGGTTCTGTTTGATGATCTCCAGCGGGGACAGATACCGGGCCTCATTAGCGTTCACCAGCGGGTCCTTCGATCCTTTCTTAGTGAAATACACCTCCCCTTCCTCATCGGAATGGGATTCGTACTTCGCTTCGAAAAAGTCCTTCAGATCGCTGATGGCCTCGGCTTTCGCCTTGTTTTTGGCCGCTTCCTCCTTGATCGTGGGATCGATCGGGACATTGGCTGCCCGCAGATCCGCTTTGATGACGGCCGAAACCTGCTTCTGGAAGGCTTTTTTCTCGCCCTCCTCTTTTTCCTGCTGAAACTTTTCGAGCTGCTTCTGCAAACCGTCGATGACCGCATCGCCTTTGGGGGAACCTCCCCCTTTCAGGGCGGCTTTCAGCTTCTCGATCTGGGCGTCGGAGAAGGGCAGCAGGCCATCTTCCTCCAGCTTGGCGACCCATTCCCGCGTCCGCATCTTGTCGGGCTTTGTCTGTCCGGTGGCCAAAGCCAGCATGCCGTCGACGGACCGGTAAAATTTGGCGCCTTCCTGATCGATGGCTTCCTGATTCTTTTTGGTCACCTCTGCCGCCAGTTCGGCATCGTATTCGGCCTTCGTTTTGACCAGGTGACCTTTGCCCGTCAGGAATTTGGAGGCATCGGCGGTGCGCTTTTCAAGCAGCTGGGTGAACAGATCCGGGGTTTCGGTCAGTTCGGTTTCGAGTTGTTCCAGTGTAAGGGCCATAATCGGTCCGGTGGAGTTATGGTTTGTAAAGAATGTACGGTTTTAGCACTCTGTTTCAGTTACTTCCCGGGCTGATGCAGCACCGTAAAGGCCAGACCCAGGGCGTCATACGCCGAAAGGCCGGTGGCCTGCTGGGGCTTGGAGAAGGCCTCGAAGTCCAGCGGGTCGATGAACTGAATCTCCCGAAGCTTCTTATCCTCGTGTTCGTCGCCGGAAGGCAGCTTAACGAAGGTTTGCTTCAGGATGATCACCTTGTTGTCCGGCAGCTGGGGCAACGGGATGATGTCCCGAATGTTGAACTGCTTTTTTTTGTCCTGATTGCCATACAGCGGCTTTGACAGGTCCACTTCCTGCGTTTCAGTGGTTGACGCGGCAATTTCCGCAGCCTTGGCAGCCTCGGCGGCCTGCTGCTCTTTCCGGCGTTCTTCGGCAAACTGGGCTTTGAACTCCTCCATTTGCCGGCTGAACTCCTTTGAAAGCTCGCCTTGATGCGCCGAAACGGCATCGGCTACGGCTTTCTTAAATTCTTCGGTTTCATGCAGCGGCACCTGGGGCTGGTTTCCCTCTCCCTGGGGCTCCGGCTGGTTTGCCGTTTCCGGGCTGCTGGCCGGCGGGGTTGGCTGGCTGGGGGTTGAGGCCGACGTCTGGTCGGGACTTGAGTTGCTCTTCGACATAGTCGTATAGTTTTTGAGAAATGGAAGCGATGCGTTTGGGGTAGTCGGTCGCCAGACCGAAGCGCTCGATCGGCATATTGTTTTCCCGCTCGAACCGGCGGATCAGGCCCGACAGGCCCGTAGCGACCCCGAACCCGATCGGATCGGTCACGTTGACCTGGGCGGTGGTCAGCTCCTCCATCGTCCGGAACGGGTAAGGGTTCAGGTCGTTGATCATCCGGTAGCGCAGGCGCCGGGAAGCGTCCGAGCGGGCGTAGAAGTCCTGCAGCATGCTGTCGATCTCCTCCAGCAGCCAGTCCGACATACCGCCTTCCTTAGCCAGCTTGTAGAGCGTGGCCAGCGTTTCGCTGGAAAGCACTGAAAACCGGCGGCCGTAGTCGACCGTGCAGCCCAGATAGTTGTCACCGTAGCGGAGCCGGCCGATGGTGTTGATCAGGTTGCGGTGCAGGTTCTCGAAATGCACGGCCAGGTACTGACACACCTGCCGGGCCCGTTCCAGAATGGCCATCACCTGATCCTCGTTGACAGCGGCCTTTTTCATGGGACTTCCTTCGTAGCCGGTGGCCGTCTTCAGAATCTCGCTGCGGATCGAGGCCAGCCAGTCCCGGTGAAAGGTCAGCGCGTTGTTGTCGACGCCGATATAGCCTGCCGGCGGCCGCATGTCGGCATCCGTATTGGTCTGAGGAGCCGGAATGGGGATGCGCGAGCCGAGGCCGAACTTGTTCTTGTTCAGACAGCGGGGGCAGGAGCGGCCCGTACCCACTTTATGTCCCTGATCGTTGTAGGCCATCAGGGTTCCGTGCTCGCAGTAGAAACCTTCCAGCGACTTGTAATCGCAGTTTTCTGACTCCAGATGCCAGAACAGCGGGATAGCGGAGGTCAGCCGGAACAAGCGGAAGGCTCCCTCCTCGAACACCAGACCGTCCAGCTTACCCAGCAGGGGGCGAAGGACCGTATTCGATAGCAGGGGATTCGTGCCGGAGACGTCCGACCAGGCCTTGAACACCGGAGCGACGCCCAGCGGGTGGGGGGATGCCGTTTCCAGCGTCCAGTCTCCGCCTTTGGGCTTGATGTAGATGCTGTAGGCTTCGCTGTCGTACAGCGCACGGCGCAGCACATCGGGCGTTTCAGGCAGGGGTGGCAGGTCAAAGAAGGCAAACACCAGCTGACCGGCCTGCTGATGAAACTTATGGGCCTCGATGGCCTGCACCTGATCCAGTGTCAGCAGGTAGACGTACGGTTCGGGGAAGTCGGTGGTCTGCTCTCGGGGCAAATCGACGACGACCAGCGCGTTGGGCGACTCAAACAGGGCGTTGTGGCAGTCGCCGGAGATGAAACCTGACAGGTTGATCTGCTCCAGATAATCGTCGAAGTCGCGCTGGAGCTTCTCATCCCGCATATCCACAGAAATGTTGCGGTCCTGGGCGTGGTGGACGGCTGAACAGGCGTCGGAGATCTCGTCGACGACTTCGACGGTACAGAGGGGCCAGTAAATCTGACGGATGAGCTGGTCTAAGGTACCTTTGCCGTTGACGGAAGGGCGAATGACGGTATCGACGAAGCGGGGCCAATAAGGCGAAGCCGAGGCTGCGTCGGTGGCAGCCTCGGCATGGAGCCGGTGACGGTCATCATCAGCCTTGGCGGCCTGAAGTGCCCTTCGATTGGCTTTTTTTACCCTCGGATCGTTGGGTGTCAGCGGCATTCGTCTCTGTTTCCGTTGGCGGGATGTCGGCATGTACGGTGGGCACGACTTCCCAGCATTGTACCCCGATGCGCTGTTCGAGATCGAGCAGGCGGGCTGCGTGATCATCGTCCAGCTCAATCTCCCGGCCGAAGTAGGGCATGTCCGGCTGGTGTATTTCCCGCAGCCTGACCATTAATTCTTGATCAGGGAGTGGTTGAAGCCGAGGTCGAGGACTTTGGCGTCTCTCCACCAGCCTTTCGGAAGTTCCAGTTCAAAGTTGAACAGCGTCAGGCTGTGCAGCTGGCCGCCGGCCGGATCCGATACGAAGGCGTTCAGGATGTCGATGCCGCCACCGCCTTCGAGGAACACGATCTGACGATCACCGAGCAGCATGTACATCCACAGCTGAGGCAGGTCGGCCGAGGAGTTGGCCCAGGCGAACAGATTCTCCATTTCCTTGTACTGAGTCGGTGACAGGCCCATGTATTGACCGCGGAGCATCGGCACGGACTGACCGACGACGTAGCTGCGGCCGTCAGGCGTCGAGTTGTCGTTGGAGCCGACTTTCACGGCTTCGGTGGCCGTCAGCTCCGGGGCAAAGATCTTTCCGGTCGGCGCGACGATCTTCGTGTCGTCGGAAGCGGCCAGGGCCGTCGTCCAATTGGAGAGCGTGAGGATGGTCGTGTTGGTGAAGGTGGCCGTCCCCTGCTTCTTTTGCAGGACGACTCGTCGGACCTGTTGCAGGATAGTCGCGCAGTTCGCTTCGCTTACGGCGGTAAGAACGCCCGTCAGGGCGGCACAGCTTTTGAATTGCATGGATGTTTGTCGGAAACGCTCGGTGAGCGAGCGAGGTGAAACAACGGTTGTTTCCGACAGTCCGGTAGCCGGATAGAGTGAGAGCAAAGATAATTATTATCTGAAACTTGTCAAGCATATTTACTTGCCCTCATAAGCATGCTAACTGTTGTCGGCGCCCCTTAGAGTTCTGGGCGGCCGGAAGTATTTAGTGAACACCGCCCCGCGCACGGCGTCGATGCCATGGTTAAAGGCGTCGATCGGCGTGTTGGTAGCCACCCCACCCATCATGATCCACTGGTAGTTGTTGCGTTCGCGGAGCAGGTTGCGGCTCCGGCGGGTCACATACACCTCGAACTCCTTCAGCTTATTGATGCCGGCGCTGATCGAGTCGGGGCCTTTCGTCGTGGGCAGGACCATCAGGCCCGGCAGTCGGGTGCCGCCGGGAAGAATCGTGCCCCTTCTGAGCTCTTCGATGGATTTCGGTTCGGCGCTGTCGGCGTAGGTCTCCTGATGACGGGGGATTCTGAGGGCTTCAAACCGCTGGGCGATATCCGGGTTGGTCAGGCCCGTTTCGTATAGCAGCTCGTCCAGGTACAGCCGGCGGCCCATCTTGCCGATCCGGATCAGGGCCGTCGGGTCGTTGGTGTAGCCGAAATCCATGCCGTTGAAAATGACCTCGCAGTCGGCCGGAAACTCGTCGCATTCCTTCCAGTCGCCGAACACCAGCGCTTCCAGCGACGGTTTGGGGTCCTGCTGGTAGAGGCTGTTGAAGGTGACGGGGTTCTCGTCGCGGATCTTCTCGATCTTCGCCTGGCTGTGGCGCTCGGGCCAGAGGGCCTGACCCAGAGGACGGGGGTCGAAATCGTTAATATCCTCAGTCCGAAGGGCCGGAAACGACACGACGCGCCAGCCGGTGGGGTTTTCCGGGCTCAGAATGCCGTCGCGGGCCAGCAGGCGGCCGCCCAGGTCGTCTTCGTGCCAGCGCGTCTGGATCAGCACCTGCGCGGAGTGGTTGTGCAGGCGCGTTTCAAACACATCCGTGTACCAGTTCCAGAGGTTTTCCCGGATCGTCAGCGACTGGGCGTCCTGCCGGTCCTTGATCGGATCGTCGATAATGCCGTCGTCGACAGGGGTACCCGTCAGCGAGCCTCCGACCCCCACGGTTTTGACGAAGCCGCGGCGGCCGACGACCTCGAAAATCTCACTGTTACGCAGGGCCACGCCTTTGGCCACGGTCACCACGTTGGTGGCGTTCAGGCGGGTGGCCGGAAACAGGCGGTAATAGGGTTCGTCGTCCATTCGGCGCTGGATATCCCGGTTGAAGGAGCTGGCCAGCGTGGCCGAGTAGGAGGCTACGACGATTTTCCGGTCGGGATCTTTGCCCAGCACCCAGGCGGGGTAGGAGCGGGTGGAAATCTCCGATTTGCCGTGCTGGGGAGGCACGAACAGCATCAGGCGGGTGATCTCCCGTTGGTAGACGCGCTGCAGCTCGTCGGCGATGAGGGCGTGAAACCACTGCATCTGGTAGCCGTCCCGGATGTAAGGCAAAAAATCCCGGAAGTTATTCCTCGCCAGAATCCTCTGATACAGTTCCAGCTCTAATCGTTGCTCTAAGAGCCGCAATTCGTGTGCGGAGTTCTTCATCAGTCAGTTTGGTTACGTCGTCGATCGGGATGGGGGCACCACCGGGGCCGGAGTGCTCGATTTTGCGGACGATTTTGCCCCGCACTTCGAGGATGTTGCGCACGGCCGTCATGGGGTCGTTGAGCTTAATCTTGGTTTTGACCGTCTCCGTGCTGCCCGTTTCGGAATAGTGGGTGGTTTTGACCTGCTCGACCTCTTTCAGAAGGCCGATGTTCTCCCGGGCCAGGGGCGTGTCGAGGCTGACTTCTCCGGTGTAAAGGAAGGGGTGAAGCGTGCCGCGTCCCCAGGTCGTCAGCTTATCGATGGCCTCCTCGACCGACATTGACCGCTCCTCGAAGTAGCGTTTGATGGCCCTCAAAAGGTTAACATTGGTTAACAGGCGGCTGGCCTGCTCTTTGGCGGTATGCTCGCTGTAACCCGCTTTTCGGGCCGCCTCTGCCCCTTTTCCATGCTTACAATACTCTTCGACAAACTGCTGCTGTTGCAGCGTCAAACCCTCGTACCAGGGCGCATATTCATCAGGCTCCGATGCAGAGTCAGGGGCGTTTTGGTCCGGTGAAAACTCCTCTTGATCCATAAAATGACGGTGGGTAAAACCAGTAAATAATTCAATAAAAGTATACTTAAAAAATTATGTAAGCAATTTTGGCAGTTTATATAAATTTATTAAATTTGCTTATACTTAAAGCAAAGCATAATTATGAAACGCAACGTACTTCAACTGGCATGGCGACTGATCAAACAGTTCGGCCTTGACCGCAAAACGGCCCTCCTTCAGGCATGGAAGACCTGCAAGGTCAAAGTAAAACTGCAAAACACGGATGAGCGCGGGATGTGGGTGCATTTCCGGAAAGTGAACGGCGAGGAAACCTATCGGCTGGTGACGCGGACGCTGTCGCACATTCCAGCCGATCAGCTGCCGAAAAACTCGAAGGTGGACGGTGTGACCGTTCCCTGCTACGATCTGTTCAAAGGGGCTTGGATTTCCTTCAGGGCTGATCTGCTGATTGCTGCGTAAATCGAAATAATCATACGCCCGGCGGCTCAATGCCGGGCTTTCTTCTCTTCATTTCTAACTTTTATCCTAACAATGGCGAATCAATCCAAGCAAGAAGGCCAGCCTGTGGCCGAAACCACCACCGACGTCAAATACCTGCCGGGCAACCCGAAACAGTACCGGTTCAATGGACAGGTCGGCCAGTTCTTCTTAGGGGCCGATAAGGCGATCGGAACCACCTTCACCTTTCAGCCGATCGCGTGGCGAATTTTCGAGGAAAACCTGTTTGCGCGGGGTCGGAAAGACGAATGGGCAGAGTTGTTTTTCGTCGACGAAAAGAACTGCGTGGCCTCGATCATGTTCAACAATACCTCGGTGGGTATTTTGATGAAGCTGATTACTGAGTTGTTTTATGATGATCTGACATTGATGGATGTCGTTCTGACGGTGAAACCCGAAAAGAAGGAAAACGACAAAGGGAAGTACTTTGCGGCCTCCTTCGAGTGGAAACCGGCCGATCCGGCCCGCACGGAAGCGCTTCAACAGTTAGTCGACAGCGTCCCCATCTTCCGGGAGGACACGCTGACAACGACGGCCGTCTACCGGCTGTTTTCGCCCAGCTTCTACTTCCCCGATCGGTACAATCCTGCTCTGGGGACGGGGCCGGGCGTCGCTCAATTGCCCGAATACACTTCTCAGGAAACGGCTGAATAAATCCTACACCCTGCCCGGCTACCGATCTGGTGGCCGGGCTTCTGCTTTCCCATGTAAAAAGGTTTTCCCTCTCACATTTTAACTCATATTGATCATGACTACCAGTACAGCGAAGTTTGCCGAAAAAGAATTAAGTATTCTTATTGCATCATCAGACGATCCTGGTAACAGGCCGCTTATTGAAGAATTTATTCCTGAAATTCTTGCTTTATGTGAGAAGTTTGGTCTTTCTGGACAAAGTGGAGGTTCAGCCCCTTATGCCGCTGGAGCCATAGCTGACGCCATCCGTAAATTATGCCTTTTTCAGCCACTTTGTCCAATTACTGGCATGGACGAGGAATGGTTCAACGTAACAGATTTAGGTAGCGAAGGTCAGCTTTTTCAAAACTGTCGCTTAAGCTCGGTTTTTAAAAAACTGAATGGGAAAGCGTACTATTTAGATGCCATTGTTTGGAAGACACAAACCGGTTCAACTTGGTCAGGCTCAGCTTTCCTGCCTGGTGGGACTAAAATAATGAGTCGTCAGTTTATAAAGCAATTTCCCTTCACACCAAAGACTTTTTATATTGATGTGATTGAAGAGGAAATTGCTAAAGATGATTGGAAATTCACAATTATAGACGAAAAACAGCTGGAAGAGGTGTTTAGTTACTACCAGAAACCGGCGTAATAATGGACGATCTAACCTACCGACGCCTTCCCGCCTACGCCAACTCCGATCTGACTGAATTGCTATGCCTGAAAACGGGGCGATCGCTTCAAAAAGCTGATCCCAAAACGCTCCAGTTCGGCACGATCTTTCACCAGCTGGTACTGGAGCCTGAAAAGCCGGTCGACTGGTCCGGAATCCATGTCAAAGAGCAGTACGCCTTGATTCAAATGCAGGAGAGTTTTTTGAAATGGATCGACCCTTTCTGGCACAGCCTTCATGATCGGGAAGTAATCATTACCGAAACCGATGTAGCTACAAAACTTCCAATCAAAGGCCGGATCGATGCGGTTCACAAGATCAGCGGCCGGATTATTGATGTCAAAACGACGTCCTGCCGGGATGCGCAGTCGTTCTACAATACGTTCGTCGAGTACGGCTATGACCGCCAGGCGGCTTTCTACTTGGACCTTCATGGGATTTCCATAGCCAACTTCCTGTTTATTGGCATCCAAAAAATAAAGCCCTTCGGCCTGTTTATGATTGATATGGGGGTGAGCGTGGAAAGGCGATTAATGCTGGAGGAGGGCCGGCGGAAGAACGTCCGGCTTCTTCAACAGGCACTTCGGGAAAGTCAGAATCCCATGGGATGGCGGCCCAGCAGCTGGTCCCGTTGAATCAGAAAGGTTTCTCTATCAGAATGATAGGTTGTACCTTGCCCGAGTAAAGAATTTATTGTTACGGTGGGTAACGGTTCGCCGTTGCGACGGAATCCCTGCTTTCAACTGAAGGCGGGGATTTTTAATAAAAATCCCAACCTGGAAGCCAGGCTGGGATTATGTCCTACTCTCTAAAAATGGTAAGCGGATTACCGATTCCGGTACAATTCACGGACAGCGGCCTCGATCTGCACACTGGAGTAATAATTGACCATCCCATCAGTAGCATGTCCCATCAGCAGGCTGGTGGCCTTACTGGACAATCCGGAACGGTTGCGCCAGTGATGGGAAAAGGTTTTACGGCCGATCCGCGAGGTCAGGTATTTATCAATGCCGCACATCTGGGCGGCACAGCGGACGAGTACGTTCAGGTCGTGGACCTCGGCAAACTGGGGCATCCTGCCTGCTCCTCCATATTGTTCCAGCAAGCGAAGCGCCTGTTTGGATAAGGGCACCGCGAAGGGAACACCCGTTTTCTGGCGGGCATCGATCAACCAAAGTTCCTCCGGGTCGATCCGGTCACGGATGTCGCTGGGCAGTTCGATGTCGCCCAGGCGTTTGACCCAGTCGTCCCTCATTCGCTTATAATCGACAAAGGAGATTCCCGTCTCGGCCAGAAAAATGAAGGCGTCAACAGCCTCCTGCGTTTTCGGATCCAGAAAGAAATGACGACTCAGCCGCTCCAGTTCGTCCTGAGTCAGGTAGGTCAGGTTTTTCTGCCAGTCGGAGGTATCTACCGCATAGACCGATACCGGATTCTGGGTAATGTAATCGCGCTGCACGGCATAGGTCATTACCTCCGTCAGAAAATGGACCTGCTGTTTGAGGGTCAGTACGCCCAGGCCCCGCCGACTGCCCTTCCGGGTGACGTATTCATCGCGGAAATACTCTTCCATGGCCATCATAAAGGCATTGTTGACCTCATAGAGGGTCAGTTTCCGGCGGCCCAGCACCTCTTCCACATAGTACCGCAGATTCTCCAGACGGGTTTTATAGGCCCGGAAGGTTCCGTTTTTAATTTTACCCCGCAGGCGCCGGCGTTCGACCGAGTCAACGTATTCCTGGGCCACGACCAACATATATCGGGCTGGCTTGTTTTTGTTGAGGTAATCGGTCAGCAGCATTTCCCCAGTGGCCGGAATGTTCATGGCTTCGTAGCGGGCATTAATTTCCGTCAGGGCCGCTTCCAGTTTCTTTTTGGCCTCTAAGGCATCGGCCGGCCATCGTCCGGCGTCCCAGTCAGCGGGAGCGCAGTAGTAACCCATGTGGACATCGTGCGAACGGCTGGCTGATTCGCCGGCTCCGGTAACCACATAATACATGATGGGACATTTACCGTACTTGGAGGAATGAGGGCGACGGCAGACCCGCTGGCGACGAAGCCAGAAGTTCACGTTCATGATATGGTAAATCATAGGAAAGAGAATAAATGGTGTTTCAATTCTCTAACCTAAATTGAGAAATGGTAAGTGGGTACGGGAGAATGGTTTAGGAGTGGAGGGTGCCTCGATATGACTCAATGTATATACGTCATTTTCAGAATGAAATAAAATTTTACTAAGAATAAATAAGGCTTAATTTAGAATTGATATTTATTAAGTGGCCTTGTTTTCAGATGGTATGTCTTTTGTCAAAAACCGTGCATAACTTCGTTTAAAATTAAGGCATTGTGGAAAAAGAAGCTAAAATATACGTTGCCGGCCATCGCGGGATGGTAGGGTCGGCAATCGTCCGAAAATTAAAGGCTCAGGGTTATGAAAATCTGCTGACACGCACCTCTTCCGAACTGGATCTTCGCGACCAAGCGGCCGTGGAGGATTTCTTCGAGACGGAGCGACCGGATTATGTGTTCCTGGCGGCCGCCAAAGTGGGCGGGATTGTAGCCAACAACACCTACCGCGCCGAGTTTCTGTATGACAACCTGCTGATCGAAGCCAACATCATTCATAATGCCTACCGGTATGGCGCCAAAAAGCTGCTGTTCCTCGGTTCGTCCTGCATCTACCCGAAGCTGGCTCCGCAGCCGCTGAAGGAAGAATACCTGCTGAGCGGGTTTCTGGAGCCGACCAACGAGCCGTATGCCATCGCCAAAATTACCGGCATCAAGCTCTGCGAAGCCTACCGGAGCCAGTATGGCTGCAACTTCATCTCGGCCATGCCGACCAACCTGTACGGCCCCAACGACAACTACGACCTCCAGAATTCGCACGTGCTGCCGGCCCTGATCCGCAAGTTTCATGAAGCGAAGGTCAACAGCAAGCCGTTCGTCGAAGTCTGGGGAACGGGCTCGCCCCGGCGCGAATTCCTGCACGCCGACGATCTGGCCGACGCCTGCTTTTTTCTGATGCAGGAATACAACGAGGAGATGTTCGTCAACATCGGCACCGGCGAGGACGTCACCATCCGCGAACTGGTGGAGATGGTGCAGCGGACGGTCGGCTATGAGGGCGAGGTGCGGTGGAATACCGACAAACCCGACGGAACACCCCGCAAACTGATGGACGTCTCGCGGCTGCACGGTATGGGCTGGAAACACACCACCGAGCTGGAAGAAGGTCTGCAAAGGACCTATCAGGACTTCCTTTCCAACGTCGAACTTTACGTCGAATAAATCAAAAAGCCCCGCTCGGTCGTCTGAGCGGGGCTTTTTGCTAACCCACTTTCTGAGCCGGGTTACCGAATACCGTGGTTCCGGCGGCCACGTTTTCCACCACCACCGATCCGGCACCCACGCGGGCGTTTTTGCCGACGGTGACGCCGGCCACGATGGTGACGCCGGTGCCGATAAAGGCCCCCTCCTCCACCGTCACGCCCGGGTTGATGAAGCTCCCCGTTCCCACGTGCACGAAATCACCCAGCCGGGCCTGGGCATCGATCACCGCCCCCGACTGAATGATGCAGTGCTGCCCGACCTCCGCAAACGGATTGACGACCACCCGGGCCGCGATCAGGTTTCCATGCCCTAAAGCCGCCAGCGAAGAAACCACGGCCGTATCATGAACGGCATTGACGGGCTGCACATGCCGCCGGTCGTTCAGCATTTTGGTCAGCTTTTTCCGCACGCGCGTGTCGCCCAGCGCCACGAACGCTTCGCACTTGTGACCGATGAGCTTCAGGAAACCGTCGTCGTCGGTGTCGCCCAATACCGATACATCCCCAAATTCCTTACCGTGTAATTGTTTATTGTCATCCAGAAAGCCGTAGACCACCACGGCGTTACGCTGGAAAATATCCAAAGCCGTAACGCCCAGGCTGCCTGCTCCGAAGATGAGTACCGGATTTTCCATAATCAGTGAATTACATTATGTCAATATTAACAAACCGCCGGGATGGCTGAAAAAGTTTGCAGATCGGTAAAATTGGGATAATACCCACCTCATAATCAATGGGTACTTTCGATTATGAAACAAAGCACACATTTCCGAACCATTGTTATTTCGGATGTGCATCTCGGTACGAGCGGGTCGAAGGCAAAAGAAGTAACAGACTTTCTAAAGTACTACAGTTGCCAGAAATTAATTCTCAACGGTGACATCATCGACGGCTGGCAGCTGCGCCGTAGCGGGAAATGGAAAAAGAAGCATACGGCGTTCTGGCGGGCAGTGCTGAAAGCCATGGACAAGCATGATACGAAGGTCATCTACCTGCGCGGTAACCACGACGATTTTCTGGACCAGATCATGCCCCTGAAAGTCGGAGGCCATTTCTCAATCCGCAAAGATTATGTGCTGACCTCCGGCCCGAAAAAGTACTACATCACCCACGGCGACGTGTTCGATACGGTCACCAGCCAGATGAAGTGGCTGGCTTACCTCGGCGACATCGGCTATACGTTTCTCCTCTGGCTCAACAAAGTGTATAACAATTACCGGGCCTGGCGGGGCCTGGCCTATTACTCGCTGTCCCAGCAGATCAAGCACAAAGTCAAGCAGGCCGTCAGTTACATCTCGGATTTCGAGGAAAAACTCACCGAACTGGCCAAAGCCCGGAACTGCGACGGCGTCATCTGCGGACACATTCACCAGCCGGCCATCCGCAGCTTCGGCGACCTGACGTATATGAACTCCGGCGATTGGGTCGAGTCGATGAGTGCGCTGGTCGAGGATCACGAGGGGAAGTGGAGCCTGCTGTATTACACCTCCGAGCTTGAAAAGGCCGAAGCCCAGCCGGATTTCAATCTTGCCGGTTCCTACGATCTCCCTCCCATCAGCCCGGAAATGCCGCTTCGGCGCATTAACGGCTACAACCGACACTATGCCGACCCGCATCAGACGGTCGAAGAGTGACTATGAAGCGATTTCTGTTCATCGTGCAGGGTGAAGGACGGGGCCATCTGACGCAGGCCCTGTCGATGGCCCAGATTCTCCGCCGGGCCGGCCATGAGCTGGTTTCCGTCGTGGTCGGGACGGCCCACGGCCGACCGGTGCCCGAATTTTTCACGACGCAGATCGACGCGCCGGTCGAAACCTTCCACAGCCCCTCCCTGAGCTACCACCCCGTGACGCAGGCCCTCGACCTGGGCGTTACGATGCGGGACGTCTTCCGCTACCCCGGACGGTATATTCGAAGCATTCGTTTTCTGAACCGGGCGTTCCGGGAGCGGCAGCCCGACGTCATCGTCAACTTCTACGACGTGTTGGGCGGCATGGCCTATGCGCTTACCCGGCCTGCCGCTCCGCTGGTGTGCGTCGGCCACCAGTATCTGATGCTGCACCCCGATTTCGTGTTTCCGAAGGGGCGGCTTCTGGACCGCTGGCTGGTCAACCTGAACACCCGACTGACCTCGCTCGGCGCGGCCCGGCGGCTGGCCCTTTCCTTCCGGCCCCTGCCCGACCGCCCCACGCAGCGCATCCGGGTGGTTCCGCCCCTGCTGCGCCAGGAGGTGCTGGACCTCGGTCCGAAAACCGGCCACTACCTGCTGGCGTACTTCAACCAGCCCGGCCTGAGCGACTGGCTCGAAGAGACCCACCGCCGGCATCCGGAGATCGAAATGCGGCTTTTTAAACCCGGAGTGGAACAACCCGTGATCCGGCAGGACGCCACGCTGTCGTTCCACCGCATCGACGGGTCGGCTTTTCTGGAGCAGATGGCCCACTGCCGGGCGCTGGTCACCACGGCGGGTTTCGAATCGGTCTGCGAAGCCCTGTATCTGGGCAAACCCACCCTGATGATTCCGATGCCGGGGCATTATGAGCAGGCCTGCAATGCCGTCGACGCCCGCCTGGCCGGTGCCGGAGTGGCCGCTGACCGATTCGACCTCGATCTGCTGCTCGGATACCTCCCCCACCACGACCCGAAAGCCGGTGATGCGTTCCGGGTCTGGCACAGCCGGGGAGCCGCCCTGATCGTTTCGGCGCTCGAATCTTCGGAAACGCCCCCGGCCAAACCTTTTCGCCCCCAGCCGGTATTCAGTTTCAATTCTTTACGACAGAAGATGGCCTTCCGGTAAGCGCCCACACCGACCGCCGGCAGTCATTTTACCCGCAGGCTCCGCAGACACTTTGGGAAATTTTGTTTAATTTCCCCATGTTAATTGTCGGCATTAATGAAGATTCTGCATACGGCGGACTGGCACCTCGGAAAACGGCTCTACAAACACGACCTCCTCGACGACCATGTGCGGTTCCTCGACTGGCTGGCTGAAACGGTAGAAAGCCGCCAGATCGACGTCCTCCTGATTTCGGGTGATGTGTTCGATTCGACCAATCCCAATGACGGGTCGATGCAGCTTTATTACCAGTTTCTGACCCGAATGCTGCCGCTGGAACGGAAAATCATCATCACCGGCGGAAACCATGACTCCCCGACGAAGCTCAACGCGCCGAAGGAACTGCTCCGGCACCTGAACATTCACGTCGTCGGCTGCACGACCGGCGATTGCCTCGAAGAAGTCATCCGGCTTTCCGACGGCTCCACGGACCTGCTCGTGGCGGCCGTGCCGTACCTGCGCGAAAGCGATCTCCGGCAGTCGATTTCCGGCCAGGCCTACGAAGAACGCATCGAAGCCCTGCGGATGGGCATTCGAAACCATTACGAACGCATCATCGACCACTGCCATACCGAATACCGGGATGTGCCGATCCTGGCGATGGGCCACCTGTACGTCAACGGAGCCACGATCTCGGAGAGCGAACGCGAGATCCATGCCGTGGGCGGGCAGGCCGCCTTTTCGTCCGAGCATTTTCCGGCCGGGTTCGATTACGTGGCGCTGGGACATATTCACGTGCCGCAGCAGATCGGAATGGACGGAACCGTGCGTTACAGCGGCTCCCCGATCCCGCTGAGCTTCGGCGAGCGCGACAACCGGCACCAGCTGCTGGAACTGACCGTGGAAAACGGCAAAATCCGGACCATCGACTCCATTCCGGTGCCCCGCTTCCGGTCGCTTCGTCAGGTCGCCGGTACGCTCGACGCCGTTCGGGAAACGCTGGAAACGCTGGATGAAACCGACGCGCTGACCACCCTCGTCGAAGTGCTGGTGGAAGAAGAAAACGAAAGCCTGAGCGTCCGGCAGCATTTCGAGCAGCTGCGTCGCGAATACGCCCGTGCTCCCTTCCAGATTGCCAAATCCCGACTGACCTTCCGCAACCGGCTCAAGGGACTGGAAGCCCTCTATGTAGCCGATACTCAGCTTCAGGATCTGACGTACCTCGACGTCTTTGCCCGGCGGCTGGATGCCTCGCTGGTCGAGGGAGAGGAGCGGACGGTTCTGATGGAAACCTATAAACAACTGTATCGTCTGATTACGGAACAGGCGGCCCAACCCGTCGTACTGCATGAAAATCCGACAGATCCGCTTTCGTAACATCAACTCCTTTTACGGTGAACACCCACCGATCCGGTTCACCGATGGCCTGCTGAGCAGCACCGGTCTGTTCATTATCACCGGCCCGACCGGCGCCGGCAAATCCACCCTGCTGGACGTCATCACGCTGGCGCTGTTCAACCGGGTGCCGCGCATTTCGGGGGCGATCTCTCTGACCAATATCGTCGAGGAAGGAATCATCGTCAACCAGAATGCCGCCCGGGAACCCGGTGCCGCGGCTTATGCGGAGGTCGAATACGAGGTCGGCGGACATTGTTACCGGTCGCGCTGGTCGATCAAGAAAAACCGCAACGGCAACTGGAACAACTATGAGATGGAAATCGCCCTCCTGCCCGAAGGCCAGGGCGAAGGGCTGCTTCTGCCGATCAGGGGATTGAGCGAGTTTCCGAAGAAGAACGAGGAACTGATCGGCCTGACCTACGACCAGTTCGTCCGTTCGATCGTACTGGCCCAGGGCGCGTTCGACCAGTTTCTGAAAGCCAGAGCCGCCGAG
Source organism: Larkinella soli (assembly GCF_003703975.1). Taxonomy (GTDB): domain Bacteria; phylum Bacteroidota; class Bacteroidia; order Cytophagales; family Spirosomataceae; genus Larkinella; species Larkinella soli. Next base: position 125,447 of record NZ_QTJY01000013.1, read on the forward strand.
CGGAGCAAAATGCTCGAACGGATTACCGGCACGGAAATCTACCGGCAGCTGAGCCAGCGGGCGCACCTGGTCAACCGGTCGTTTGAAGAGCGGATTGCCGACAAACGGAAAGAAACCGGCCTGATCACCATTCTGACCGATGAAGAAGTCGAATCGCTGAAGCAGCAGCAGGACGAAGTTAACCAGCGTCTGAAAGTACTCACGAAGGAGATCGAGTTTCTGACCGCCGAGGAAACGCAGCTTCGGAAAATGGCTGAAGCCGAAGAGCAACTCACCCTTCTTGCCGGACGCGAACAGACCCTGCAGCGAAAACAGGAGGAATTTGCTCCGGAAGCCGAACGGCTTGCCCGGCACGAGCAGGTCGCCGACCTCGCCACCGACCTGTCCAATCTCGCGGCTCTCGAAAAAAACCGGGATCGTGAACAGCAGAATCAGAACAATGCCCGCCGGACGGTCGAGCGGCTGGAGCAGGACCTGGCCCAGCTGGTCGGGCAGGCCCGGCAACTCACCCACCGGCCGGCGCTGGACCGGCACGGTTTTCTCCAGGAAGTAGCCGCTTTTCAGTCGACCATTCAGGATCTGGTTCAGCAAATCAAAGCGGAAGGCGAAAAAGCGACTCAACCCATACAGAACATCAAAAGTACCCTGAGCCGGGCCACCGATCCCTGGTTCCGGACGCTCGATCCGAAGCAGATCGGGGAATCGGCCCGGCAGGTAACCGCCCGTCAGCAGGAAGTCGGGGTGACGCTGGTCCAGCTGGAGCAGGAATACCCGGCTTTGTCGCCGGAAACGATCGGGCGCGAAATCGATTTGCTGGTAGAGCAGGAAAGCAACCTGTCGGGGCTGCATGCCGCCCTGCAGGAACAGCAGAACCGCCTGGGCGACGGCATGAACCTGAACGGCCAGATCAACGAGTATGCCGACCAGATTCAGAAAGAGCAGCCGCAGCTGGAACTTCTGGGAAGGGAACTAAAGGATCTGGAAGACCGGCGGGCGAGTATCGAGCAGCAAAAGATACGGCTCGCGCAGGAAGCCGATCTGGACGAACTACGAAAAGCCCTGAAGAGTGGGGAACCCTGTCCCCTCTGCGGTTCTCCTGACCACCCCTACGCCCAGCACTATGTCAATCAGGTCGGGCGGCTGGAACTGGACCTGCAACTGGTCCATGCTGAACTGAAAGCCAAAAAGGATCAATATGACGCCCTCCACAGCCGGCTGATTCAAACCGAATCGACCCGAACGGCCCTGGTCGAACAGCGGGACCGGCTCCGAAAGCTCTATACCGAAAAACGGGTCCAGATTTCGGAGCAGCTGACCGCCCTGGCGCTGGATTCGTCGCTGACCCCCGAACAACTGATCGATCAGCAGCAACTGATTCGAGTGAAACGCCAGGAGCTGAACACCCTGCACTCGCTCTGGGAACAGGACACCACCCTGCGACGGCTGGTCGACGACTTCGGGACCATTCAGAAGAGTACGGCCGAGGTGCAGCGGCTGGAGCGGGAAAAAGCCGCCCTGTTCGATGGAGACGACATCCGGCCGGTCTGCGAAGCACTCAACCGACGCTTCAATCAGCTGACGACCGATCTCGCCACGCAGACAAGCCTGCTCAATACCGCCCTTGGGGCTTCCCAGGACTATGACCGGCAATTGACGGACCTGACCGAAGCGCTGCAGCCGATTTTGCGGGAACGCGGTCTGGCCGATATCGCTTCGGCCCGGGCGGGCCTGCTCGACAGCCCGGCCCTCCGACGGCTTCAGGACCGGAAAAATGAACTCGAGAAGGAACTGTTCGACGTTCAGCGAAAGCGCGGGGAAGAAACCGCCCGTCGACTGGAGGCTGTCCAAAACCGCAAAACCGACCTGCCGCCCGAAGAAATTGCCCGGCAACTGAAAGAACTGAAGCAGGAAGAACGACACAAGATCGAACGGCTGGGTTATTTCAAAAACCAGATTGAAAACGACGGAAAGGAGCGTAAAAAACTCAAAAAAATCGGCGTGGAACTGGCAAAGCTGGAAACGGAAGCCCGCCCCTGGCGGGAACTGGACCGGCTGATCGGCAGCGCGAGAGGGGATGAATACAGTAAATTTGCCCAGGGACTGACCCTGATGCAGCTGATCGGTCTGGCGAACCGCCGGCTGAAAGACCTCTCTGACCGGTATCTGCTCCTCAAACCGCGCGACGGCCAGGACGAGCTGTACGTGCTGGACCTGTATCAGGGCAGTACGGAACGGTCGGTTTCCAGTCTTTCGGGGGGTGAAACATTTACGCTGAGCCTTGCCCTGGCGCTGGGCCTTTCCGATCTGGCGTCCCGTAACGTGCAGATCGACAGCCTGTTCATCGACGAAGGCTTCGGTACGCTCGACCCCGAATCGCTCGATACGGCCATTGCCATGCTCGAAAAGCTCCAGCACGACAGCAAAAAGACCATCGGCATCATTTCTCACCGCCACGAGATCAAGGAGCGCATCAGCATCCAGATTCAGGTGGAGAAAGGCATGGACGGCAATAGTAAAATCCGGGTCGTCGACCTGTAGGCGGTTAAAAAGCGAGAGCCCCGGTTTGTCTTAAACCGGGGCTTCTGCTTTGTAATGATTTATGCGTTATGGTCTTCGTCGAGCTGGTGGGCCTGAATCAGGCGCTGGGCCAGGTCTTCCGAAACGCCCACCCGCGAGAAACCGCCGTCGTGGAAGAGGTTCTGCATGGTCACCATGCGGGTCAGGTCGCTGAACAGCGTGATAACGTAGTTGGCGCAGTCTTCCGCCGAAGCGTTGCCGAGCGGAGCCATAAGCTGAGCGTATTCATAGAACACATCGAACCCGCCGATGCCCGCCCCGGCCGTCGTCACCGTCGGTGATTGGGACACGGTATTGACCCGAACTTTCTTCAGTTTTCCGTAGCGGTAACCGTAGCCCCTGGCAATCGACTCCAGAACGGCTTTAGCGTCGGCCATGTCCGTATAGAAGGCGAACGTCCGCTGGGCGGCAATGTAGCTCAGGGCCACGAAAGAGCCCCATTCGTTCATGGCATCCAGCTTTTCGGCCGTTTGCAGCATCTTATGGAACGAAAGGGCCGACACGTCGAGGCTTTTCTGGTACCACTCGTAGTTCATATCGCCATAAGGCCGGTTCTTGCGGATGTTCGGACTCATGCCGATGGAGTGCAGCACGAAGTCGATCTTGCCGCCCAGAACGTCCATGGAACGGTTATACAGGTTTTCGATGTCTTCCACCACCGTGGCGTCGGCGGGAATGATCTCAGCCTCGCACTGTTCGGCGAGCTGTTTGATGGCCCCCATCCGCATCGCGATCGGTGCGTTGGAGAGCGTGAAGGTGGCGCCTTCTTCCTTTGCTTTCAGTGCTACTTTCCAGGCAATGGACTTCTCGTCCAGTGCCCCGGTAATGATCCCGCGCTTTCCTTTCAGTAATCCGTAAGCCATTTCTTTAAGTTTACAGTTTTTGCTTATAAAACGGCTGGGTTACCGTTTCGTAAGGCGGCCAAAGTAACTACTTTTTTTTGATAAGCCAATGCCTTTTCGCTCAGGTTCAGTACTCCCGGATGTCCATCCGAATACGCCAGTCTTTGGGCAGGTAGTTGTTGACCCGGCTTCCGATCCCTTTGAGCCAGCCCAGATTCAGCCCTTCGTAACGCGCCAGCAGCCAGCCCTTTACGGACGAATCCAGCACCAGGTTCTCCTTTTTGAAAAACCGCAGCGAATCCTCCCGGTTCAGATCGACGGCCGGGAGGTCTTCGGAAACGGCGGTGCTGAGGGCGAGCGCATGGGACGGTATGAAGTCGTTCCCTTTAAAAACGCCCATTTCCAGCCCGAAGCCCTTATTATATAAAGCCGCATCCAGGATGCGCAGATCGGCCGAGAGGACCTCCGGCAGCGCAAATACCTCCAGGTTCGGTTTGATGTAAAAGGAAAAAGCGTCCGGCTGCCGCAGAAACGGCTTCACGGCCGGAATCTGCCGGGCCGGCAGCGGCTTCAGCGACCGGAAAGCCCGGGGAACGGGCGTCGGTGCCCCAGTCCGGTTCCTGTTTTTGAACAGGCTGAGAAAGAAGCCCTCTCCTTTCACCCGATGCGGGTAACACTGGTAGCCGGAAACGCCGTTGCGGCTTTTCTCAACCACGCCCCAGACGTCGGGAAATTCCAGCTTGATGCTTTCCAGCCCCTGCTGATGCAGCCAGTCGGCATTGTTCAGATTTTCTTCGTCGTTATACGTACAGGTGCTGAACACGAGCAGACCCCCCTCCTGAAGCAACGGGAGGGCCGCCGAGAGGATGCGCTGCTGGCGGCCGGCACACAGGGCGACGTTCTCTTCGGACCACTCCAGCGTTGCGTCGGGGTCTTTCCGAAAGAGCCCTTCCCCGGAACAGGGAGCGTCGACCAGGACGATGTCGAAAAAGCCGGCCAGGGCACCGAACTCCTCCGGATCATGGTGACTGACGGCCACGTTCGGGTAACCCCATTTCTCCATGTTCTCCCGCAGCACCGGCACCCGGCTACGGATCACCTCGTTGCAGACCAGGAGGCTGTCGTTTGTCAGCAGGGAGGCCAGCAGGGTACTTTTTCCGCCCGGCGCAGCACACAGGTCCAGCACCCTCAGTGGTCGATGAAGCCGGGCGGTTCGGCGCAGGGCGTCGGCCAGCAGCATGGAGGAAGCTTCCTGAACGTAATAGGCACCGGCCTGAAACAGAGGGTCCAGCGTGAAAACCGGCCGCTCGGGCAGGTAAAATCCTTCCGGACACCAGGCCACGGGTTCCGCGTCCTTCCTCTGCCAAACATTCTTCTGCGGATTGACCCGGATACTAACCGGAACAGGCTCGGTAAGGGCTGCGGTAAATACCGGGTATTCGGCACCCAGCTGAGCCTGCATCCGCTGCCTGAACGGAACCGGTAAAGTGGTGTTTATCATCATACAAATATATAATTCTTCCCGTTTTTCACCGGAAGCAAGCCGTTCCTACGATAAGGTTTCACCGATCCTGAGAAAATTTTTTTCTAAAAAATTAACATCTTGTATATCAACATTTTACCTAATAAAAAACAATCTTTTGGCTTAGTTGTTTTTACTTATTGAAGGATGTCACCAGAATAATATTTTGCATTAACAAATATTGACAAAACAAATTATTCTGATAACTTGACCGCCTGATTTTAGAGTACCAATTATCATTAACCTAAGCTAAAAACATGTTGAAACGTTTACTGATTGCCTTATTGTGCCTGTACGGTACGATAGGAGCTTCCTATGCCCAATCACGAACGATTTCGGGCAAAGTGACCTCGGGAGAAGACGGCTCTCCACTTCCCGGAGTCAACATTGTGGTGAAAGGCACATCGCGAGGAGCCACCACAAACTCAACCGGCGATTACACGATCAATGTCTCCGAAGACGCCGGAACGCTTACCTTCTCATTTATCGGATTTAAATCGACGGATGTTGCCATCGGCAACCGCACGACCCTGGACGTCGTTCTCCAGCCGGATGCCTCGACTCTTCAGGAAGTGGTCGTGACGGCTTTAGGCATTTCGCGGGAGAAAAAAGCCCTGAACTATTCCGTTCAGGACATCAAGCAGGATAAGCTGAACATCGCCCGCGACCAGAACGTCGGCAACGCCCTTGCCGGTAAAATCGCCGGCGTGCAGGTGCTGGGGCAGTCGGCCGCCAAGTTCGGCAGTCCTAGCATCCGCATCCGGGGCGTCAACTCCCTGACGGGCGGAGATCCGCTCTATGTCGTGGACGGAACACCGACGGACATCAGCCAGGTCAACATGGACGATGTGGAGACCCTGTCCGTCCTGAAAGGCCCTTCAGCGACGGCCCTGTACGGAAACCGGGCTTCGGCGGGGGTCATCGTCATCACGACGAAACGCGCCAAATCCGGCGAAACCCGACTCGACCTGAACCACAGCACGACGCTCGACATGGTGGGTATGCTGCCCGAATATCAGAACGAATACGGGGGCGGTTACTCGCAGGAGTGGGCAACCTTTCAGTTCGACCCGAAAATCCACCCGGCAGCCTGGGCTTCCTTCAACGGGCAGAAGATCCTGGATTATTCGGCCGACGAAAGCTGGGGGCCGCGTCTGGACGGCTCTCCGCACCGCTCCGCCTTCTCCTGGCAGCAGGGCCCGGAGTTCGGCCAGCTGACGCCGTATTCCCCGCAGCCCAACAACGTTCGGGAATTTTTCGACAAACCGATCAGCCATAATACCAACATCGCCTTCTCGAAGGGTACGGAAAACTTCCAGAGCCGGATTTCGTACACGCACATTATCAACAACGGGATCATCCCGAATTCATCGCAAACCCGGGATTACATCAGCGCCCGGAATACCATTCTGCTCGGAAAAGCGTTGACGGCCAACTTGAACGTCAACTACACGGCCATGCAGACGACCAACCTGCCGGCCGACCGCTACGGTTCTACGGGGGGTACGACGCCGACCAACAGCCCGCTGAGTATCTCCAACGCAACGCTGAACGGTTACAACCAGACCGTCGGTTCGTTCAACCAGTGGTTTCAGCGTCAGCTTCGCATGGATGACCTCCGCAATTACAGGAACCCCGACGGAACCTTCCGCAGCTGGAACATCGGCAGCCCGATCGACCCGCGGCCAAAATACTGGGACAGCCCTTTTACGCAGGTTTATGAAAACACGAATACCAACCGCAGCGACCGGCTGTTCGGGGATTTCGGTCTGACCTATCAGTTCACTCCGTTCCTTAAGGCCTCGGCCACCGTGCGTCGTGACCAGAACTACTTCACGCAGGAAGGCCGCATTGCACAGGGAACGCTGAACGCCGGTGGTCAGGGTGCCTATTCGACCTTCACGGCCGGCGCACGGGAGAACAACTACGAAGTGCTGGTCAACTACAACCAGGAACTCGCCGACTTCTCCCTGGTCGCAAACGCGGGCGGTAACATCCGTTACAACCGCATCGACGGTCTGTTCCAGGCCACGGTAGGCGGTCTTTCGGCCCCGAACTTCTACAACATCGCGGCCTCGATCAACCGTCCGCTCGCCAACAACTACCTGTTCGAGCGTCAGGTGAACAGCTTGTTCGGAAACGTCAGCATCGGTTATAAGGACTTCGTTTTCGTAGAAGCTTCTCTGCGCAACGACTGGTCGTCGACGCTGCCCAAGGCCAACAACTCCTACCTGTACCCGGCGGTATCGGCCGGTCTGGTCTTCTCCGAGCTGATTCCGCAGAATACGATCCTGTCCTACGGAAAGATCCGCGCCGGTTATGCGCAGGTCGGAACGGATGTCGGGCCTTATCAGACGGCCCTGTCCTACAACTCCGGTACGGCTTACGGCAGCAACGCCACCCTGTCCCTGCCCACGACCCTGCCCAACTCGAACCTGCAGCCGGGCCTGTCGTCCTCGTATGAAGCCGGTATCGACCTGCGTTTCCTGGGGAACCGGCTCGGTCTGGAGTTCACGGCGTACCGCAACGACAACAAGAACCAGATCATCCCGGTCCCGGTGACGCCGACCAGCGGGTATACGAACGCCGTCATTAACGCCGGTCTGATCCAGACCAGCGGTCTGGAACTGCACATCTATGCCAACCCGGTCAAAACCACTTCCGGATTCAGCTGGGAGTTCGACATCAACGCCGACCGCAACCGCTCCAGGGTCGTCAAGCTAATCGATGGGTTGACCAACTATCAGATCGACGGTCCGCAGTGGCGCACGCTGACGCTGAATGCCCGCGAAGGCGAAGACTGGGGTCTGCTCGTCGGCCAGGGCATCAAGAAGCTGAACGGCCAGCCGGTGGTTTACAGCAGCGGCCCGAATGCCGGTCTGTACGTCAAGGAAGAAAACGTGCCGCTGGGCACCGTTTTGCCGAAGTTCAAAGGCGGCTGGTTGAACACGCTGACCTACAGGAACCTGACGATGCGGATCAACACCGACTTCGTCGTCGGCGGGAAGTTCTTCTCGACCACCAAGATGTTCAATAACTACTCCGGGCTGGGTGCCGAAACGGCCGGTCTGAACGAACTGGGTAAACCGAAGCGGGATGATCCGGCCACCGGCGGTGGTATTCTGCTGCCGGGCGTCAACGAGGAAGGCCAGCCCAACACCACACGGGTCGATGCGCAGAATCTGTACGCAAACTGGCTCTTTGCCCTGAACGAGTACTGGATCTACGATAAGAGCTACGTGAAGCTGCGGGAAATTTCGCTGGGTTATACCCTGCCGAGAAACGTTCTGGGCCGCTGGGTCAAGTCGGCCAACATTTCGTTCATCGCCCGTAACCCGCTGTTGATTTTCAGCAAGATCGGTGGTGGTATCGACATTTCGGAATCGGAGACGCTGTGGTATGAAGGCGGTCAGCTGCCGCCGGTGCGGTCGTTCGGTGTCAACCTGCGTCTTGGTTTCTAATTCCGCTTAATCCAAGTTAACACATTTCAAAACAGACATTATGAAAGGGTTCAAGTCCATAGTTTTTGCAGGTTTGATGCTGACGGCAGGAGCCTGTAACGATTTTGAGGAGATGAACGTCAACCCGAACAACCCGCTGCTGCCTAACACGGCCAGCCTGTTTACGGGTGCGATACGGACCGTGGGAACCATGAACAGCCAGGTCGGTCCGGCCGGTTTCAACATCACCCCGGCCCTGTACGTTCAGCAGTTCGGTGACGTTACGTACATCGAGGATTCGCGCTATAAGACGATCAATTTCAGCTACAACGGCCTGTATTCCGGTCCTCTGGTCAACCTGCAGGCTATCATCGATCAGAACACGAACGAGAACACGAAGGCCAGCGTCGCCATCTACGGGTCCAACAACAACCAGATTGCCATCGCCCGGATTCTGAAAGCGTATATCTACCAGTGGATGACCGACCGCTGGGGCGATATTCCGTATTCGCAGGCGCTCAAGGGAGACCAGAACTTCTCACCGGCGTTCGACAAGCAGCAGGATATTTACAACGACCTCTTCAAGGAGTGGAAGGAAGCGGCCGCCCAGTTCGACAACGGCGCGACGGTTCAGGGAGATATTCTGCTCAGCGGCAACGTGGCCCGCTGGAAGAAGTTCGCAGCCTCCCTGCGGATGATTGCTGCCCTGCGTCTGTCCAAAGTCGATCCGGCCAAAGGCAAGGCGGAGTTTGCGTCCGCCCTGGCCGACGGGGTGCTGGCCTCCAATGCCGACAATGTCCGGTATACGTTCCTGGCGGACGCCAATAACGAAAACCCGCTCTATACCAACTATGTACGGAGTAACCGGAAAGACTTCGCCGTCAGCAACACCTTCGTCGATTATCTGAAGAAGGTCAACGACCCGCGTCTGACCTATATGGCCGCTCCGAACCAGAAGGGTGAGTATGTCGGGGTTCCCTACGGCGTTTTCCCGGCTGCCGGACCGGCCCAGAACTTTTCGCTGGCCGCTTCGACGGTGGCTGCCCAGGCGGCCCCGGTCAACATCATGACCTACGCACAGGTGCAGTTTGCCCAGGCCGAAGCCGCCAAGCTGGGCTGGATTACGGGTACGCCGAAAACGCTGTATGAATCAGGTGTGAAAGCGTCCCTCCAGCAGTGGATGGGCGCCAATTATACCGATGCCGCCTACAATACCTACATTGCTCAGCCCGATGTCGCCTACGACGATGCCAAAGCCATCGAGCAGATTTCGACCCAGCGCTGGATCGCCCTGTTTTTTCAGGGCACCGAAGCTTGGTCGGAGTGGCGGAGAACCGGCTTCCCGGTGCTGAGACCGGCGGCTTCTACCCTGAACGGCGGAACGGCCATTCCGCGCCGGCTGGCTTACCCGGTATCGACGGAAGGAACACTGAACACCGAAAATTATAACGCGGTGATCGCCCGGCAGGGGAAAGACGATCCGTATACGCGGGTCTGGTGGGATAAACCCTGATCCGACCGGCATAAAAAAGAGCCTCAGCAATCGCTGAGGCTCTTTTTTATGATTGTTATATTAAAGCCGGGGGGCCGCCACGACCTCCACGTCGCGCTCTCTGGTTTCCCGCTCTTTTTCCTCCGGAAAGACAAATTTCATCGGCTGGCGTACCTGCTGCGGCAGCAGGGCCACTTCCAGCACCTGATCGACCGTATCCACATAATGAATGGTCAGGTCTTTGATATAATCCCGGTTGATTTCCTCGACGTCCTTGCGGTTTTTCGAGCAAAGCAGGATCTCCCGGACACCCGCCCGATTGGCGGCCAGAATCTTCTCCTTGATTCCGCCGACCGGCAGTACCTTGCCCCGGAGCGTGACTTCTCCGGTCATGGCCAGAAACGGCTTCACCTTCCGCTGGGTATAGATCGACGCCATCGACGTCAGCATCGTAATCCCCGCCGAGGGACCGTCTTTCGGTACGGCACCGGCCGGAACGTGAACGTGCAGGTCATAGTGGGAAAAGACCCGGTAATCGAGTCCCATCTGGTCGGCATGGGCTTTCAGGTACGACAGTGCGGTCACGGCCGACTCCTTCATGACGTCGCCGAGCTGGCCGGAGAGCGTCAGACCGCCTTTTCCGCGGCTCAGGCTCGACTCGATGAACAGGATTTCACCGCCCACCTGCGTCCAGGCCAGACCCGTCACGATTCCGGCAATTTCATCGTCGGAATACAGATCACGGTCGAAAATCTCGGCACCCAGCATCTTCGGCACGTCGACAGGCCGGATGGTTTTGGGATATTCCTCTTCCAGCGCGATGGATTTGGCAACTTTCCGCACCAGCGCCCCGATTTTCTGCTCCAGACTCCGCACCCCCGATTCGCGGGTATATCCCTCGATGATGCGCTGGATGGCCTTGTCGTCGACCACGAGGTCTTTCGGTTTCAGGCCGTGTTCTTTCCGCTGTTTCGGAATGAGGTATTTTTTGGCGATCTGGATTTTTTCCTCGACGGTATAGCCGGTCAGCTCGATAATCTCCATCCGGTCGCGCAGGGCCGGGTGGATGGTATCGAGCGAGTTGGCCGTCGCGATGAACAGCACCCTCGACAGGTCGTATTCGACTTCGAGGTAGTTGTCCATGAAGGTTGAATTCTGTTCCGGATCCAGCACTTCCAGCAGGGCCGACGACGGGTCGCCCCGGAAGTCGGAACTCACCTTGTCGATCTCGTCCAGGATAAAAACCGGGTTCGAGGAGTCGCTTTTTTTGATGTTCTGGACAATCTTACCCGGCATGGCACCGATGTAGGTCTTTCGGTGGCCGCGTATCTCGGCTTCGTCGTGAACCCCTCCGAGGGCCATCCGCACATACTTCCGGCCGAGCGCCTTCGCCACCGACCGGCCCAGTGAGGTCTTGCCCACGCCCGGAGGGCCGTAGAGGCAGAGGATCGGGGCCTTCATGTCGTTTTTCAGCTTCAGAACGGCCAGGTATTCGATGATTCGTTCTTTCACCTTTTCGAGCCCGAAATGGTCACCGTCGAGGATTTTCTGCGCCCGCTTGAGGTCGAAGTTGTCTTTGGTATGGTCGTTCCAGGGCAGGTCCACCAACAGTTCGATGTAGTTCATCGTCACCGGGTATTCCGGAGCCATCGGGTTGATGCGCTGGAGCTTGTTGAGTTCCTTGTCGAAATGCGCCTGCACGCTCGCCGGCCATTTCTTGCGTGCAGCCCGCATCCGCACCTCCTCCAGGTCGCGGTCGGGGCTGTCCATGCCGAGCTCGTCCTGAAGCACTTTGATCTGCTGCCGCAGGAAATAGTCGCGCTGCTGCTGATCGATGTCGGAACTGGCCTTGGTCTGAATTTCCCGTTTCAGTTCGAGCAGCTGCACGTCGCGCAGCATATATTCGAGCAGCAGGGTCGCCTGCTGGGCGCCCTCGGTAGTTTCAAGGAGTTTCTGCTTATCGGCGACCTCGGCGTTGAGGTTCGACGACAGGAAGTGCATCAGAAACATCGGACTTTCGATATTGTCGAGGGCGATGCGGGCTTCCTGCGGGATTTCCGGGTTCAGCCGGAGGATTTTATAGGCGGATTCTTTCAGCGACTGGATCAGCGCTTTGGACTCTTTCCGGTTCGGATTGGGAAAATGGTCGTCGATCTGCCGCACGTTGGCCGTCAGGAAAGGATCTTCCTGCAGGTAATTGATGATTTCAAACCGTTTTTTGCCCTGGATGATGATGGTGATGTTTCCGTCCGGCAGCGTAATCATTTTGATGATGTACGCCACCGTCCCCAGGCGGTACAGGTCATCGGTCGTCGGTTCGTCTTTCTGCTGATTCGACTGGGCCACAACGCCGATGGTACGGCTTCCCTTATAGGCTCTTTTTACTAACTTGATCGATTTCTGCCGCCCCACCGTTACCGGGATTACCATTCCCGGGAACAACACTGTGTTTCGCACGGGGAGAATGGGTAGATCGCTCGGTACGATATAATCTTCATCGGCATCGTCCGACGAACCCAGTGGAACGATTTCAAGGTTGTCCAGGTCGGACTCCGCCAGCCACAATTGTGTATCGTATTTGCTGCTTACACTCATAATTAGATCCCTGCCAAACTGACAGTCTTAATGTAGTTCTCAGGCGTAATGAATTTGTAAATCCGAAGGTTTATGAATAACGCAAGGGATGTGCCAAAAGTGGTGTGCCATTCATTTAATTCCGGCATCGGCTATATTGACACAAGTAACAAAAAAGGAGATTAATTCCAAAACTCCCGGAGAATCAATAAGTTTGCGGCCTTTACCAGCTTAATTCCTGCAAAGTTGCCCCCTTCCGGAACAGAACAGTTTTCTTCTGCGGCCCGTATGTCACGTTGACCAGATTCACCTGATCGTCAAAGAAATCCGTCAGGACCGATTGCTGGATCTGGCTGCCTTCCACCGGCTCCGGGTAGGGAATTTCGACGTAGATCCAGGTAGCGTCCACCTCCTGTTCCTTCCCCAGATACTGATACGGCTTCCGCTGGCGGCGCGCGTTGCTGAGGGCGAAGTGCTTGCGGAGGTACCGCTCCACCAGCGGATCGTTTTTATCCTTGTCGGCCAGTCGTACACGCTGGCCGTTGTTCTCTTTGGTCAAAGCCTCTTCGAGGTCGTCGGTAAAGACCCGGATGCTGACTTCAAACGTCTTTTGAGCCGTATTGAACTGCATCTGCGTGATGCTGGTATGCACCGGATGCAGCGGCCGGCCGGCCGTCAGCACGAGCAGCCCCAGAAGGCAACTCCCGCCAATCCCTGAAAATACCGGCTTAAAAAACCGCTTTGAAAACATCATTGAAGATCGCAAACGCCATCAGGCCCAACAGAATGACCATACCCACCCGCTGGGCAGCCTCCAGAAAACGGTCGGAGGGTTTGCGGCCGGACACGATTTCGTACAGCAGGAGCGTCGAGTGGCCGCCGTCGAGGGCCGGAATCGGAAGGGCGTTCATGAAAGCCAGAGCCATCGACAGCAGCCCGGTCACGAACCAGAAGCGATCCCACAGCCAGACACCGCCGAACAGGTTCTGGGCGATGCCGATAGGGCCGCTCAGGGCTTTGGAGGCCGAAACGTCGCCCCGGAAGATCTTACCGAAACCCTTGATGTTATCGTACACCACGCCGAACGCCCGCTCGGTTCCCTTCGCGACCGCTTCACCGAAGGTATACTCGACATGGGTCTGCCTCAGGAGGGATTCGACGCCGATGCCGATCTGGCCTTTGTCCGTCACCGAGGTGCGGATGGTGACAGGCTGGTTGCCGCGCCGGACCGTCAGCGTTACCGGCTTGTTGGTATTGGCCCGGATGGCGGCCTGAAACTCGTGATAGAAAGGGGTCGGCCGGCCGTTGACGGCCGTGATGATGTCGCCTTTCTGCAAACCCGACTTTTCGGCGGGCATACCGGGGGCCAGTTCGCCCACCCGGAACGGCTGGATCGGCTCGATAAACTGACCGGCGCTTTTCTTATCGGACAGTTTATCGATGAAGTCATTCGGAATCTCGATGTCGATCAGTTGTCCGTTTCGTTCGACGGTATAGGAACTGTTGGTACCCAGAAATACCTCGGAACTGCGGATGTCGTTAAAATCCCGAAACTCCTTTCCGTTGATTTTGACGATTTTATCACCGGTTTTCAAACCGATCTGCTGCGCCAGATCATAGGCGACGATCCCGTAGCGGGCGTCCTGCGCGGAAAGATAGGTTTCACCGTTCTTATAGGTAAGAGCGATGAAAATGATGATTCCGGTGATGATATTGATGATAATCCCGCCGAGCATGACGATGAGCCGCTGCCACGCCGGTTTGGAGCGAAACTCCCAGGGTTTAGGTTCGCTCTGCATCTGTCTGGTGTCGAGCGATTCGTCGATCATCCCGGAAATCTTGACGAAACCGCCCAGCGGGATAGCCCCCAGACCGTACTCGGTTTCGCCCCGGCGAATGCTCCAGATTTTCGGCGGAAAGCCGATAAAATACTGCTCAACCCGCATTCCAAACATTTTGGCGGCCAGCAAGTGCCCCAGCTCGTGCAACCCCACCAAGATCGACAACCCCAGAATGAGTTGTCCCGCCATTACTGCTATTTCCATTCCGAAACTTTAGATTACAATGATTTGATAATGACCGCTCCAGTCTGTTTTGGTTTCAAAGACCGCGATGGTTTATTTCTGAGCAGGCGTTATTTCGAAAACAATTAAACCAGACTTTTAATTCGGGCCGCAGCGATGCGCCGGGTTTCCTCGTCGGTCCGGACGTAGGTTTCGTACGTCGGGCGGGCGACGAAAGCCACCTTCTGCATGCACTCCTCGATCACCTCCGAAATTTCCAGAAAACCGATGCCGTCCTGCAGAAAGGCGTCGACGGCTACTTCGTTGGCGGCATTGACGATGCAGGGCACGTTGCCGCCCCGCTCCAGCGCATCGAAGGCAAGTTGCAAATTACGAAAAGTTCCGGGATCGGGCGGCTCGAATGTGAGCGCCGGATAATTCAGAAAGCTGAACCGTGGAAAATCGGAGGACAGGCGGTTGGGATACCCCAGCGCGAACTGGATCGGAAGCCGCATGTCGGGCAGGCCCATCTGGGCCTTGATGCTGCCGTCGCGGAACTGCACCATCGAATGGATGATGCTCTGCGGATGCACGACGACCTCGATCTGCGACGGTTCCAGCCCGAACAGCCATTTGGCCTCGATCACTTCCAGCCCCTTGTTCATGAGCGTGGCCGAGTCGATGGTGATCTTGGCGCCCATGGTCCAGTTAGGATGTTTCAGCGCCTGCTCCTTCGTGACGGTTTTGAGAAACTCCCGCGATTTACCTCTGAAGGGACCGCCCGACGCCGTCAGGATAATTTTTTCGATGGGATTATGAAACTCCCCGACCAGACACTGAAAAATGGCCGAGTGTTCGGAATCGACGGGAAGGATGCTGACGCCTTTCTCCCGGGCCATCGCCGTGATCAGCTCACCGGCCACCACGAGCGTTTCCTTGTTGGCCAGGGCGATGTGCTTTCCGGCTTCGATGGCCTTCATGGTGGGCAGCAGGCCCGCATAGCCGACCATGGCCGTCAGCACGATGTCGATGGTGTCCATCTGGACCACGGAGCCAATGGCCTTGATCCCGGCGTAGACCTTGATGCCGAGGGGGTCGAGGGCGGAGAACACCTGGTCGTAGCGGTCTTCGTTGCAGATCACCACCACATTGGGCCGCACCCGGGCCGCCTGCTCGATCAGCAGGTCGGCATTGTTATTGGCGGCCAGCACCTCGACTTCAAATACGTCCGGATGAGCCTGCACGACCTCGATGGCCTGGGTCCCGATGGAACCGGTGGAGCCGAGGATGGCGATATGGCGTTTTGGGTTAGTCATTCAATCGGTAATCGAAAACATCTTTGAGTAAACCGGGCCGGCGGCTATACGGTTTGCGTCGTTTGCAGTAAGCCGTCGGCAATTACCCGGTCGTTCGACAGGCGGGGGACTTTGTTCTGGCCGCCCAGCTTGCCTTGGGACTTCATATAGTTTCGGAACGTGTCGCGCGGCAGGGCCGTCAGCTTCAGCGTCCGGAGGATGCTGCCCGTGATCAGATCCTCATAGTAAACGTTCAGTTCGGCCAGCCGATTGTCGATGTCCCGGGCAAAAGCGTCGCGATCATTCGGCGGGGCGGCAAATTCGACCAGCCACTCGTGGTAGGGCAGCCCTTCGGCGGGCGCCACCATCGGGGCCACCGTAAACTCGACCACCTCCACTTCCGGATGCCGTTCCATGGCAAACTGGAGGGCTTTCTCGACCTCCTCACCGATGACGTGTTCCCCGAAGGCCGAAATGAAGTGCTTGATGCGGCCGGTGACCAGCAGCCGGTAGGGGTCGCGGGAGACGAACCTGACCGTATCGCCGATCGAGTAGCCCCACAGGCCGGCGTTGTTGTTGATCACCACCGCGTAGTTTTTACCCAGTTCGACCTGGTCGATGGTCAGCCGGCGGGGATTTTTCGAGAAATAGTCCTCGGCCGGGATGAACTCGAAGAAAATACCGCTGTTAAGCATCATCAGCAGCCCTTCCTCGGTCTGCGTATCCTGGAAAGCGATGAAACCCTCGGAAGCCGGGTACGTCTCGATGCTGTCGACTTTCCGGCCGATGGATTCATAGAGCTTTGCCCGGTAGGGTTCGAAGTTGACGCCCCCGTAGACGAATACGGAGAAGTCCGGAAAAACGTCTTTGATCTTCTTGCCGGTGCGGGCCTGAATCCGGTCGAAATACATCTGTACCCAGGGCGGAATGCCCGAAATCAGCGACATGGGCTGGTGCAGCGTTTCGTCGATGATCTTCTCCAGCTTGGTTTCCCAGTCTTCGATGGTGTTGGTCTGGTAGGACGGCAGCTGGTTCGTCCGCAGGTAGGCCGGAACGTGGTGGTTCGAGATGCCCGAGAGCCGCCCGATGTTGATGCCGTTCTTCTCCACGAGTTCCGGGCTTCCCGACAGAAAGATGAGCTTTTTGTCCAGAAAAGCCGAGTTGCCGGTTTCGTGGATGTAGTTCAGCAGCGCGTCGCGGGCGGAATTGATGTGGTTGGGAATCGAATCGCGGGTGATGGGGATGTATTTCGTCCCGGAGGTCGTTCCGGAGGTCTTCGCGAAATAGACCGGCTTTCCGGGCCAGAGGACGTCGGGTTCGCCGTCCAGAATCCGCTCGATGTACGGTTTAAGGTCTTCGTAGTCGGCGATGGGAACGGCCTGCCGGAACTCGTGGTAGGAGTTGACGTCCCGGAATCGGTGGTCACGGCCGAAGGCGGTATTCGCTGCGCCGTCGATCAGCTTCCGGAACCACCGCTGCTGGGTTTCAGCCGGACGGTGCATCCACTCCCGCTGACGCTGTATGACATATTGAGCCAGAGGTTTGCTCAAAAGTGCTCGGATTCCCATAGTCGGACAAAGGTAAGAGTTTTACGCCAAATCTCTTTCGGGCCGTTCCCCAAGCGGTTCTTTCCCGGACGCTCGGTTTATGCTGCCTTGGAAGCCTTATAACCTGCTGATTTATGGACGTATTAGCATCTAAAAAAAGTATCAAAAACGAAAACGGATAGCGTAAGTTATCTCGAATTATCTATATTTTTGCACCTCTTTAGAACCAACTACTCCAGCGCGCTCGTAGGAATCTAACCAATGGCACTATTTAATTTTCTTTCCAGCGATATTGCGATAGACCTGGGAACCGCGAATACTCTGATAATTCATAAGGACCGGATTGTGGTGGATGAGCCTTCGATCATCGCGATGGACAAAATCAACGGAAAAGTCCTGGCGATTGGTCATAAGGCAATGCAGATGCACGAAAAGACCAACGAGAATATCAAAACGATTCGCCCGCTGAAAGACGGCGTCATTGCCGATTTTACGGCCGCCGAGCTGATGATTCGCGGGCTGATCAAAATGATCGATACGGGCAACCGGCTGTTTTCCCCCTCCCACCGCATGGTGATCTGTATTCCGTCGGGCATTACGGAAGTGGAGAAACGGGCCGTCAAGGATTCCGCCGAACACGCCGGAGCCAAGGAGGTCTACATGGTACACGAACCGATTGCGGCCGCCATCGGCATCGGCATCGACATTACGCAGCCGAACGGTACGATGATCGTCGACATCGGGGGAGGAACCACCGAAATTGCCGTTATCGCCCTGTCGGGGATCGTTTGTGAACAGTCGATCCGGATCGCCGGCGACGTGTTCACCCGCGACATCGTCGACTACATGCGCCGGGAACACAACCTGCTGATCGGGGAGCGTTCGGCCGAGCAGATCAAAATGGAAGTCGGTTCCGCCCTGCCCGAATTGGACACCCCGCCGGCTGACTACGAAATCCGCGGCCGCGACCTGATGACCGGGATTCCGAAAGAAATTAAAGTCACCTACAGCGAGATCGCCTACGCACTCGACAAATCGATCTCCAAGATCGAGGAAGCCGTCATGAAGGCCCTGGAGATTTCTCCTCCGGAGCTGTCGGCCGATATTTACACCAACGGGATTCACCTGACCGGCGGGGGCGCCCTGCTGCACGGACTGGACAAACGGCTGGCCGCCAAGACCAAGCTGCCGATCCACGTGGCCGACGATCCGCTGAAAGCCGTGGTGAAAGGCACCGGCGAGGTCATCAAGAACCTCGACATGTACAAGTCCGTCCTGATCAGTTGAGTATTAAAGTGTTAGGGTTGGGAATCCGGGGAGTTAAAGAATGTGAGGGTTTGGGAGTTGAGGAGTTATCGCGTTGCAGAACCAGACTTCTCAACCCCTGCCCCCTCAACTCCTTACCTCTTATACCCCTTCGCTCTTTAACTCGTAAGCACGGCTCTCCGCATGTTTGAGTTATTCCAGTTTATCGCACGCAGCCGGAACTTCATCCTGTTCGTTCTGCTGGAGGTGCTGAGCTTTTATTTTATCATCAATAACAGCAATTACTGGAGCGTACGGTTCTTCAATACGTCGAACTATTACGCGGCCCGGCTGCTGTCGTGGTCGAATGCCGCCCGCGAATACGCCCGGCTCCGGCAGGTCAACGCGGATCTGGCGCAGGAAAACCAGCGTCTGAATACGATCGTGACGCAGCTGCAGCAACTCAAACCGCAGGGTCCGACCAGTTATAAAACGGATTCGATTTTTGCCACCCGGTTTAAGTTCATGGTGGCACGGGTGATCAACAACACCACCCAGTATGCCAATAACTACCTGACCCTCGACAAAGGGACGGCCGACGGCATCCGGCCCGGCATGGGCGTTATTTCGCCGACCGGCGTCGTCGGGAAGGTGAAAACCTGCTCGGAGCATTTTTCGGTCGTGACGTCCATCCTGCATTCGGAATTCATGGTGTCGTCGCGGCTGATGAAAGGGGGCGAAATCGGTCCCGCCAAGTGGGACGGCGTTCACCCCGATCAGATGAAAATGCTTTACATCTCGCGGAATACGAAGATGTACCGGAGGGATTCGGTCGTGACGTCCGAATACAACTCCATTTTCCCGCCGGGGATCATGGTCGGCCGGGTGCTGCGGGTCCGCATGGCGCCGGACCAGACCTTCCATGATATTACGCTCGATCTGGCCACGGATTTCAACACGCTGTCCTTCGTGTATATCGTCGAGAACAAGCTCCAGACCGAGCAGGAACTATTGGAAAAGACCACCGAACCGGAAAGAAAGTAATGCCCGGCGCCGTCCGGCTTATTCGCTTTCCGCCTGAGATAAAATGACGCTTCGCGAAATACTGAACATCATCTTTCTGTTCGTGCTGTATCTGGCACTGCAGGTCCTGATTGTCCGCAATCTGGTGCTGTTCGACGTAGCGTTCTGTTTCATTTATATCGGTTCCATCTTGCTGCTGCCCTACGAACTGAGCCTGACCTTCACGCTGCTGATCGCCTTCAGTGTCGGGATCGTCGTGGACATGTTCTACAATACCCTGGGAATGCACGCGGCCGCCACCGTACTGATGGCCTACATTCGGCCCGTCGTGGTGCGGCTCCAGGCCGCCCAGCGAGGCTTCGAGAGCCGGATCATCTTCTCGATTCATGAGATGGGAACCCGGAATTTTCTCTACTATGTCTTCCTGCTGGCCCTGATCCACCACTTCGCCCTCTTTTTTATCGAAGCCAACAACATTCTGCTGCTGCTGCCGACGTTGGCTAAAATCGGGGCCAGCACCGTCTTTACGACTGTGGCAATTATGCTCGTACAGTACTTTACCCGCAACTGATTCTCCCTCCCCCTATTCCTGAATCCCCGGCCGCGTGGGCCGATGCGCTTGCCGCAATCCTGCTTAGCCACGATAAATTCCTATATTACGGGCGTTTTTAGAGGAAATCACCCAACCCTTATCCCTTTCTATGCCCCCTTATATAGCCGCCATCGATCAGGGCACGACCAGCACGCGCTGCATTGTCTTCGATCGGCAGGGAACCATCATTTCCGTCGGACAGAAAGAACACGCGCAGATTTATCCGCAACCCGGCTGGGTGGAACACGACCCGGAAGAAATCTGGCGCAACACGCTGGAGGTCATTGCCCTGGCCCGCATCAACGGCAAGCTTCAGGGCAGCGATATTGCCGCCGTCGGCATCACCAACCAACGCGAAACCACCGTCGTCTGGAACCGGAAAACCGGCAAGCCTTATTACAACGCTCTTGTCTGGCAGGACACCCGGACCGGGGATCTGGTTTCCCGGTTTGCCCGGAACGGCGGCCAGGATCGATTCCGGGCGGCCACGGGCCTGCCGCTGGCTACCTATTTCAGCAGCCTGAAAATCAAATGGATCCTGGACAATGTGCCGGGCGTCCGGGAGGACGCCGAACGTGGGCAGGCGCTGTTCGGAACGATGGACACGTATCTGATCTGGCAGCTGACCGGCGGGCACTACAACGGCCTGCACATCACCGACGTTACCAACGCCAGCCGTACCCAGCTGATGAACCTTCAGACCCTCGACTGGGACCCCGAACTGCTCGAAGCCTTCGACATTCCGCACGCCATGCTGCCCCAGATCCGCTCCAGCAGCGAGGTCTACGGGACGGTCACTTCCGAGGTGCTGCCGGGTATTCCCATCGCCGGAATTCTGGGCGACCAGCAGGCCGCCCTCGTCGGACAGACCTGCTTCGAACCGGGCCAGGCCAAGAACACCTACGGCACCGGCTGCTTTCTGCTGATGAATACCGGCACCGAACTCCGCCCGTCGAACTATGGGCTGCTGACGACGGTGGCCTATCGCTTCGGAAAAGAACCGGCGCATTACGCGCTGGAGGGCAGCGTAGCCATCACCGGCGCCCTCGTGCAGTGGCTCCGCGACAACCTCGGGCTGATCTCCAGCAGTGCGGAGGTCGATACGCTGGCCCGAACCGTTCCCGACAACGGCGGGGCCTACTTCGTGCCGGCCTTCTCGGGCCTGTATGCTCCCTACTGGAAAGCCGACGCGCGCGGGGTCATTGCGGGCCTGACCCGCTTCGTCAATAAGGGCCACCTGGCCCGGGCCGTGCTGGAAGCCACCGCCTACCAGACCCTCGACGTGGTCAGGGCCATGGAGCAGGATGCCGAAATGCAGCTCAGCTCCCTGCGCGTCGACGGCGGTATGACGGTCAATGAACTGTTGATGCAGTTTCAGGCCGATATGCTAGGCGTTCCGGTCATTCGGCCCAAAATTACGGAAACCACCGCCCTCGGAGCCGCCTACGCGGCCGGTCTGGCCGTCGGGTCCTGGAGCAGTTTCGACGATCTGCGCCGGAACTGGGGCATCGACCGGACGTTCGAACCGGCCATGAACGAAGACGTGCAAAACCGCCTGTACCAGGGCTGGCAGAAAGCCGTCGAGCGGTCATTCTCCTGGGAATCCCAGCCTGTCTGAGGCTACTTCACTGCTTCTCAAAGCGGAGGGAGGGATTCCGTCCGAATTAATTCATCCGCTTTGAGAAGGCAGTATACGGAGACTGCTTATTTTTGTGGCCATATCGAACTGTATGGCCACCGTTATGACGCATTCTCTTATCCTGAAGAAACCACTGGCATTCTTTGACCTGGAAACCACCGGCATCGAGCCGATGAAAGACCGGGTCGTCGAAATCAGCATCGCCAAAGCGCTTCCGAATGGAGAGGTGCAGATCAAAACCCAGCGCGTCAACCCGACGATCCCGATTCCGGTTGAAACGAGCCTGATCCACGGCATCTACGACGAGGACATCCGCGACCAGCCGACGTTCAAAACCATCGCCCGCTCGCTGGCCCAGTTTCTGGACGGCTGCGACCTGGCCGGCTACAACTGCAACCGGTTCGACATTCCCCTGCTGGTGGAGGAGTTTCTACGGGCCAACATCGACTTCGACCTCAAAAACCGCCGTCTGATCGACGTGCAGCGGCTTTTCCACCTGATGGAGCCGCGGACGCTGAAAGCCGCCTACAAGTTTTACTGCGGCAAGGAACTGGTCAATGCCCACAGCGCCGAAGCCGACACGCTGGCGACCTTCGAAGTGCTGGAATCCATGCTGGTCCGGTACGACGGTGTGGTGGCTATGGATGAACGCGGCAACGAGGTAGCCATCGGCAACGACATCGAGATTCTGAACAAGCTGATGCAGAACAACAACGTCGACCTGCGCGGGCACATGGTTTACAATAAGGAAGGCAAGGAGGTAATCAACTTCGGCAAGCACAAGGGCGTGCTGGTCGTGGATGTGCTTCAGAAAGAGCCGTCCTTCTACGACTGGGTTCTGAAAAGCGAATTTCCACTCGACACCAAGCGGAAGCTGACTGAAATAAAATTAAGGATGTTCAACCGGCGCTGAGGCCGGTGGCGGTGCGGCCGGTCCCGAACCACCCGTACGCATGACAACCCCGGCATCCGACAAATTTCCAAACCGTTTGAGTAAGCGGGAATAATCCGTAACTTTGCCGGGTCATTTCCGGCCCGGATTAACAGAATCTGACCGTAACGCTTAGCACAAGAACAACGGAGTGGTATGCAGCCAACCCAAGCACCCATTCAAATCCCGGAGGTCATTCAGCTGATTGACCTGAAATATTATCTCATCATCAGCACGGCGCTGTTCGTCATCGGCATCATCGGCGTTCTGACCCGGCGGAACGCGATCATCATCTTCATGTCGATTGAGCTGATGCTCAACTCCGTCAATCTGCTGCTGATCGCGTTCTCTTCGTACCGGTCCGATCCGACCGGTCAGGTCTTCGTCTTTTTCATCATGGCCGTAGCCGCAGCCGAGGTCGCCGTCGGGCTGGCCATCATCGTGATGATTTACCGGAATACCCGCTCCATCGATGTCGGGTTGCTGAATAAACTGAAATGGTAAACCTAAAACTAACTGGAAGAATGCGCGATGAGTGGTGAGTTTCGGCATCCACGAAATACGAACTCTTAGCTCATCCCAAATGTAAAAACCTATGCAGACGGATTTGTTGGCAATACTGATTCCGCTGTTACCTCTTATCGGATTCATTATCAACGGAATGGGGTTCCGCCACGTGCCGAAAGGACTCGTCGGGATACTCGGAACGCTCGGACCGCTGGTTTCTTTCGCCTGTTCCTTACTTCTTTTTACCGGTTTCGGGGGCCAGACCATCAAGGTTCCGCTGTTCGACTGGATTACGGTCGGGCACCTCAACATCCCGTTCGCCTTTCAGATCGACCAGCTCTCACTGATCATGCTGCTGATCGTGACGGGCGTCGGGTCGCTGATCCATATCTATTCCATCGGCTACATGAAGCACGACGAGGGGTACGGCAAGTTCATGGCTTTCCTGAACCTGTTCCTCTTTTTCATGCTGCTGCTGGTCATGGGCTCCAACTACGTGATCATGTTCATCGGCTGGGAGGGCGTCGGGCTCTGCTCCTACCTCCTGATCGGTTTCTGGAACAAAAACACCAGCTATAACAACGCGGCCCGCAAAGCCTTCGTCATGAACCGCATCGGCGACCTCGGCTTTCTGCTGGGTATTTTCATGATCATGGGCGCCTTCGGGTCGGTCGAGTATACGGAAGTGTTCGAGCAGGCCGCCGGCTTCCCGATCGGCGACGCCACCGTGGTGGCCATCACGATGCTGCTGTTCGTGGGGGCCATGGGGAAATCGGCCCAGATTCCGCTGTACACCTGGCTGCCCGACGCCATGGCCGGCCCGACGCCGGTTTCGGCCCTGATTCACGCGGCCACGATGGTGACAGCCGGAATTTATATGGTCGTTCGGTCGAACGTCCTGTATACGCTGTCGCCGGTTACGCTCGAAATCATCGGCGGCATCGCCATCGCGACGGCCCTGCTGGCGGCTTCGATCGGTCTGGTCCAGAACGACATCAAGAAAGTACTGGCCTACTCGACAGTGAGTCAGCTCGGCTATATGTTCCTCGGGCTGAGCGTCATGGGCTATACGGCGGGGATGTTCCACGTCATGACCCACGCCTTCTTCAAGGCCCTGCTGTTCCTCGGTGCCGGGAGCGTCATCCACGCCGTGGCCGACGAGCAGGACATCCGGAAAATGGGCGGTCTGCGCAAATACCTCCCGATCACCTACTGGACCTTTCTGATTGCGACCATTGCCATTGCCGGGATTCCGCCGTTCGCCGGTTTCTTCTCGAAAGACGAAATTCTGATGCACGCTTACCAGCACAACAAACTGCTGTGGGTACTGGGCGTTATCGGCTCGGCCATGACCTCGTTCTACATGTTCCGGTTGCTGTTCCTGACGTTCTTCGGCCGGTTCCGGGGCAGCGAACACACCCGCGAACACCTGCACGAATCGCCGGCCACGATGACCGTGCCGCTGGTAGTGCTGGCCGTCCTGTCGATCATCGGCGGTTTCTTCAACGTTCCGGAGGCCCTGGGCGGTGAAGCCCGGCTGGCCGAGTTCCTGAATCCGATCTTCAATTTGTCCCGCCGGGTGCGTCCGAGCGCCTTCGGCGAAACCCTGCTGACCCATAGTGAAGAATATATGCTGATGGGCATTTCGACGGCCGTTGCCATCGTGTCGGCCATTGCCGCCTACGTCATGTACGTTCAGCGCGTCAGCCTGCCCGAAGCCGATACCGTCGAGCGGCCGGTGGTCCAGAAAGTCCTCTACAACAAATACTACGTCGACGAGCTGTACGAAACCATCATCGTGAAACCCGTGCGCGGGCTGGGCGATACGTTCTACAGTTTCGGCGAATTCATCATCGACGGGATCGTAACCGGTACCGGCTGGCTGGTGCAACAGGCGTCGGGTCAGCTGCGCAGACTGCAAACCGGGTCGATCGGATTCTATGTCTTCGCGATGGTGGTCAGTATTGCCGCCATCCTGTGTCTGCGGTTCTTTGTTCGATTCTGATAAACACGGATAGATGCTTACACTTATCATTCTGCTTTTCCCGGTTCTGGCGGCACTGCTGGTGCTGGCCGTTCGGGGGCAACAGGCCAAACAGATTGCTTTCATTGCCGCCCTGATCGAACTCGGTCTGGCCGGTTATGCCTTCTTCAGCTTCGTTCCGGACGCCAATTCGCAATTCGGCTTCGACTATCCGTGGCTGGCGCAGGGAACGATCCGCTTTACGGCCGGTATCGACGGCGTCAGCCTGCTGCTGGTGGTCCTGACGGCGCTGCTGACTCCCCTGATCATCCTGTCGGCCTTCCGGCATACCTACGACCGGCCGTCGGTCTTCTATGCCCTGATTCTTTTCATGGAAGCCGCCCTGCTGGGTGTTTTCACCGCCCGCGACGCCTTCCTGTTCTATCTGTATTTCGAAGCCGCCCTGCTTCCGGTGTATTTCCTGGCCGCGCTCTGGGGCGGAGAAAACCGGATTCCGGTCACGTTCAAGTTTTTCGTGTATACGATCTTCGGGAGCCTTTTCATGCTGGTGGCGCTCGTCTATCTGTATTTCAAAACCGGCACGCCCGCCGGCCTGCATTCGTCGGCCATCACCGCGCTGTACAACCTGAACCTCAGCCCCACCGAACAGAGCTGGATCTTCTGGGCGTTTTTCATCGCTTTCGCCATCAAGATGCCGGTGTTCCCGTTCCATACGTGGCAGCCCGATACCTACGTCGAATCGCCGACGCCGGCCACGATGCTGCTGGCCGGCATCATGCTGAAGATGGGGGTCTACGGCGTCATCCGTCTGATGCTGCCGATCGTTCCGGAAGGTGTTCAGACCTGGGGCATGACGGCGCTGGTGCTGTCCGTCATCGGCATCGTCTACGGGGCCATTATCGCCATCCGCCAGCGCGACATGAAGCGGCTGATCGCCTATTCGTCCTTCTCGCACGTCGGTCTGATGGCCGCCGGGGTGTTCACGCTGAGCCTCAACGGGGTGCAGGGGGCGCTGGTGCAGATGCTCGCCCACGGCATCAACGTGGTCGGGATGTTCTTCGTGGCCGACATCATCGCTTCCCGGACCAGCACCCGGCTGATCGACCAGATGGGCGGGATTACCCGCTACACCCCGAAGCTGACCGTTTATTTCATGATTTTGCTGCTCGGCAGCGTCGCCCTGCCGCTGACCAACGGCTTCGTCGGGGAGTTTCTGCTGCTGTCGGGCGTTTTCGAGTACAACAACATTCTGGGTGCCGTTGCCGGGCTGACCATCATCTTCGGAGCCGTTTATATGCTGCGGCTCTTCCAGAAGACGATGTTCGGCAAAACCACCCCCCTGACCGAAGGCTTCAATGACGTATCCGGAAGCGAGAGCTGGGTTTTCATTCCGCTGTGCATCATGGTGTTCTGGATCGGCATGGTGCCTAACTCATTTCTGAAACTGACCGAACCCGCTGTAGCCAATCTGCTGCAGTTTGTAAAATAACGCTGACCTGAGCCTATACTGAACGAATATGCTTCCCATTATACTCCTGTCCGTCTTCGGAATCGTGCTGCTGTTTCTGGGTTTCCTGAAGACCCGGGCGGTTCTGCTGCCGGCCGCGTTGCTTTTTATTCTGATTGCGCTGGGAGCCGGTTTTCTGGAGTGGAATAAGTCGTATCTCTACTTCGGCGACATGCTGCTGATCAACAATCTGGCCATCCTCTTTTCGACCATCGTTCTGATCTCCGCCTTCATGGTGGTGGCTCTCTCCGGCGATTTTCTGGAAGATGAAATGGCCCAGCCCGCCGAATATTACGCCATTCTGCTTTTCTCCATCGTCGGCGCCATGATGATGATCGGGTACGAAAACCTGATCATGCTGTTCGTCGGCGTCGAGATTCTTTCCGTTTCGATGTATATCCTGACGGGCAGTGACAAGCGGAACCTCCGCTCAAACGAAGCCGCGCTCAAATACTTTCTGATGGGTTCGTTCGCCACCGGCTTCATGCTGTTCGGGATGGCGCTGCTCTACGGAGCCGTCGGCTCGTTTACCCTGACGGACATCAAAAGCTATATTCTGCTGTCGCACGGTCGGCCGTCCCTCCTGCTCTACATGGGCGAGCTGCTGGTGCTGATCGGGATGCTGTTCAAGGTTTCGGCGGCTCCTTTCCACTTCTGGACGCCCGACGTCTACGAAGGCGCCCCGACCCTGTTTACGGCTTTCATGTCGACCGTCGTCAAAACCGCCGGTTTTGCGGCCCTGCTTCAGCTGCTGTCCGTTTCGTTCAGCGCCATCTACGGCTTCTGGTGGGTCATTCTGGCGGCCATTACCGCCCTGACGCTCCTGGCCGGCAACCTGACGGCCGTCTATCAGAACAGTTTTAAACGCATGATGGCCTATTCGAGTATATCCCATGCCGGCTACCTGCTGATCGGTCTGGCGGCTTTGGGCCAGCAGTCCCGTTCCGCCCTTGTGTTCTACTCGCTGGCCTATTCACTGGCCACGATCTCCGCCTTCGGTATCCTGCTGCTGGTGGCGAAACAACACACGACCGACGGCCGCCCCGACGAGAGCTACAGCGCCTTCAACGGCCTGTCGCGGAACAATCCGCTGCTGGCCTTCGTCCTGGCGGTTTCGATGCTGTCGCTGGCCGGTATTCCGCTGACGGCCGGTTTCTGGGGCAAGTTCATGCTGTTTTCGGCCGCCGTGGACCGGGGCATGGTCTGGATTCTGATCCTGGCGGTGCTGATGTCGGCCGTCGGTATTTATTATTATTTCAGAGTCGTCATCGCGATGTATTTCCGGGAGGGCCAGGCCGGCCGGATCCGGGTAGCGCCTTTCTACCAGTTCATCCTGATTGCCGCTACGGCCCTGACCATTATTCTGGGCATCGTACCCGGTCTTTTTCAGAATATTATGTAACTGGTTGGAACCGTTGGCTCATAAACATCTGCGAAATAAGGTGCAGAGAAAACAGTTCTTTACTTTTGGACAATCAAAAGAATTTTCTGCACCAACGTGATCAGTGTAAACAGCAGAAACCGGCTAAAAACAAAAGATTCCAAAAGCTTCTTTTCGTTTTTTCTGACCGCACTCCTGGGCGCGTCCGTCAACTTCCTGTCTCAGATATTCTATCGCAAATATTTCAATTTCGATACCAGCGTCCTGCTGGGCTATCTGACGGCGACCGTCGTCAGTTTTCTGCCTACGAAAAATTACGCGTTTTCAGCCCGGGGGACCGGAAATACTTATCGGGAGGCCGTCAAATTTCTGATCATCGCCATCGTCGCCTGGGTCGTTCAGGTGTATGTAGCCGTGGCGACGCTGGACTGGGTAGCCAACCCCCTCTTCCCTTCCACCAAATTGTTCTGGCGTGAAAAAAGCTCCCACGTCGTCGGCATGGGTTTCAGTTTCCTCGCCAACTACTTCGGACATAAACTGCTGACCTTCCGGAGCACGGGAATGTATGACCGGCTGCGCTCCCGAAATAACCGCGATACAGAATAATTTCAACCACAAATTGAATTTTACCAACCTGAAGCCATATTTGATTAATAATCAGGGCGGTATTATTGGATTTTTTGAGAAAATTGTAATTTTGCTCCCCAAACCTTAAACGCCCCGAAGCAATGAAAAAAGTATTCGCACTCCTGTTCGTAGGCAGCATGCTGACCTTCGCAGCCTGCCAGAGCAAACCGAAAACGGAAGAAACGACCACGACGACCGATAGCACGGCCGTGTTGTCGTCCGACAGCGCAGCTACCGACAGCGCCACGGCCGCTCCGGCCGACAGCGCAGCGGCTACGGCTGACTCGACGAAGTAATCAGGCGACTGATAAAGTCCTGACGGAAAAGCTCTATCTTTACGATAGGGCTTTTTTGTTGGCCCGCCTGCCGAATGGACAGTTACCGCATTCTTGAAAAACATATCCCGGAAGCCGCCGTAGCGTACTGTACCGATCTCTGGAAGAAGTACCCGTTTGCCTTCCGGGTCACCCGTCCGCGACGGACCAAACTGGGCGACTTCCGGGCCGAACCCGGAAAAGGGTTTACCATCACCGTCAATGACAATCTGAATCCCAGTGCCTTCCTGATTACCTATCTGCACGAAGTGGCTCACCTGATCGTCTTCCGGCAGTACCGCCGGCGGGGCGCTCCGCACGGCAGCCTCTGGCAGAGAACCTTCCGGGAGGTGATGCAGCCGATTCTGCACGAAGGGGTCTTTCCGGCTTCCGTGCTGGAACCCCTCCGGGATTACCTGACCAACCCCGCTGCCTCGACCGGAGCGCATTCGGCCCTGACCCACGCGCTGCGGCAGCTGGACGCCCGCCCGACCGGCCAGAAACTGCTGATCGAAGTGCCGGAGGGTGAGACCTTTCGCTTTCTGCAAAAAGACTATGTCCGGGGCATGAAACGCCGGACCCGCGTCGTTTGTACGGAGAAGAGTAGTGGATTGAAAGTTTCGATTTGGGCACATGTTTGGGTGGAGAATACGTAAAAACAGTCGGCGGCTGCTGATGGTCCTCATCAGCCTGAGCGGGTTCCTGAGTGGAAAAGCGCAGCGGCCGTCCTCCGTCCTTGCCGAAGGGACCTGGTTCAAAATTGGGGTGACCCGAACCGGGGTCTACAAACTCGATGCGGCTTTTTTCGCCCGAAACGGCATCGCTCTTTCGGGCGTCGATCCGCGAACCATCCGGATGTTCGGGAACGGGGGTACTCCGCTTCCTCAGGCCAACGACCGGCCCCGGCCCCAGGACCTGGCCGAAAACGCCGTCTGGGTGACCGGTGAAACCGACGGCCGGTTCGACACCGGCGATGTCGTGTACTTCCTGGCCGAAAGTCCGCACGCCATCCGGTATGACTCGACGGCCGGGCGGCTGACGCACGAAACCAACCCTTATTCCGACACGACCTTCTACTTTCTGAACATCGGGCTGAAAACCGGAAAGCGGATCGCCACGAGTACCTTCACGGCCCCGGCGGCACCGGTCCTGACTACGTTCGACGACTATGCGTTCTATCAGGCGGGCAAAGACCTCACCAACCTGGTCAAATCCGGCCGTGACTGGCTGGAATATCTCGGTGCCGGCATCGACAAAGTGCTCTCGTTCAGTCTGCCGGGTATCGTTCCGAACACGCCGGCGCTGGTTACCTCCGACGTGGTGGGCCGGTCTACCACCGCCGGGCGGTTTCAGCTGAAATGGGGAACGCAGACCGTCGGTACGCAGGAGATTGAAAGCGTCAGTGATTATATCTACGACCGCAAAGGCCGCCGGAGCCTGCAAACCTTTACGCTCACCACCGCCCCGGTCGAGAACCCGGCCCGCCTGACGCTCAGCTATGACCGAACCGGACAGGGTTACCTCCGATCCATCGCCGTTCAGACCCGGCGGGACCTCCGGCGGTATGAAGACCAGACGGTTTTCCGGTCGCTGGCCGCCCTGCGGCTTCCCGCGGTTCGATATACCATCCGGCAAGCCGACGCAGCGATGCAGGTCTGGGACATTACCGACCGCCGGCAACCGGTCGGCCTGCCCGTTACCCTCAACGCCGGCCAGGAAGGCACCGTGGCGGCACAGGGCGGAAGCTACCGCGAATACCTGATCTTTTCCCCCCAGCAGGCCTATGAGCCGGAATCCGTCCTAAAAATCGTAAACCAGAACCTGCGGGCGCAGCCTGCTCCGAACCTGCTGATCGTAACGCCGGATGCCTGGCGGGATCAGGCCCAGCGCCTGGCTGATCTTCGCCGAAAGAAAGACGGGTTGGAAGTACTGGTGGTCAGCTCGAGGGAAGTTTACAATGAATTTGCCTCCGGTCAGCCCGACCCGACGGCCATCCGGGATCTGGCGCGGTATTATTACCGGCAGAGTTCCGGCCAGCTCAACTACCTGCTGCTTTTTGGCGATGCGAGCTACGACTACAGGAATGCCATGAAGCTGCTGACGCAGGGCCAGCAGGCGGCTTTGATTCCAACCTACGAAAGTCGGGAATCCCTGCACCCGGTCCTGAGCTTCAGCTCGGACGACTATTTCGGCTTTATGGAAGCGAAAGAGGGCGAGTGGGCGGAGGATTTTTCCGGCGATCATACGCTGGATCTCGGCGTGGGCCGGCTGCCGGTCAACACAGCGGTGGAGGCCCGGGCGCTGGTCGACAAGCTGATCCGGTATGCTGAAACCGGCCGGCTCCCCGGTGACTGGCGGACCCGCATCACCTTCGTGGCCGACGACGGCGATCGTGATTTTCCGAATATTCACCAGACCGATGCCGACAAACTGGCCCGGCAGCTGGCGGCTTCCCGACCGGCTTTCCGGATTGAAAAACTGTATCTCGACCGCTTCCCGCAGGAGTCCGGCCCGGCCGGTCAGAAAGCGCCGGCCGTCAACGAGGCCATCCGGAAAGCCCTGAACGACGGGCGGCTGATCGTGAATTATACGGGCCACGGCGGAGAGTCGGGGTGGGCTGAGGAGCAGGTGGTGACGCTTCAGGATATTCTGGCCTGGTCCAACCGCCCGTTGCCGCTGCTCGTGACGGCTACCTGCCAGTTCGGGCGCTACGACGATCCCGCGCAGACCTCGGGGGCGGAGCTGGCCCTGCTGAACGCCCGCGGAGGCAGTATCGCCCTGCTGACGACGGCCCGCCCGGTGTACGCCAGCACGAACTACCTGCTGAACCGGGCCTTCTACGACGCGCTGGCCGGAACCACGGCCGACGGCGCCCCCCGCCTGGGCGACCTGATGCGTCTGACGAAAAACGGGAGTCTCAGCGGCAGCCTGAACCGAAATTTCACGCTGCTGGGGGATCCCTCGATGCAGTTGGCCTACCCGGAAGCAAAAGTCGTGCTGACCCGCATCAATGGAAAAGCCGCCGGCCGGGATACGCTGAAGGCGCTCGAAACCGTCCGGCTGGAAGGCGAAATTCAACAGAAAGGACAGCGCCTGGACGGCTTTACCGGACAAGTGAAGATCACACTGTTCGACAAGACGGACACCGTGAATACGCGCGGAACCGAATTTAGTCCGCCGATGGCCTACACCGAATACCGCAGTCCGCTGTATACCGGACAGGCCAGCGTCCGGAACGGGCGGTTTTCCCTGGCGTTCGTCCTGCCGAAAGACATCGACTACCGGACGGGCAGCGGAAAGCTGTTCGCCTACGCCCTCCGGTCGGATAGTTTACTGGAAGCGGCCGGCAGTTACGACAGCCTGCAAATCGGCGGCAGCGCCCCGAACCCGGTGGCCGACGGCAGGGGACCCGACATCCGGCTTTTCATCAACGATACGACCTTTACGGACGGCGGAACGGTTTCCGGGCCGGGCGTTACCCTGATTGCCCGGCTGAGCGATGAGAATGGCATCAATATTGCGAGTAACAGCATTGGTCATGAATTGACCCTGATACTCAACGATAATTCACCAATACCCTTGAATGATTTCTTTGTTCCTGAACGCGATGACCATCGCCGGGGAACGGTTCGCTATACCTGGCCGAAGTTGCCGCCCGGTTCGTATACCGTAAACGTAAAAGCCTGGGATACCTACAATAATCCTACTACTGCTGCGTTGAATTTTGTAGTTTCCGGACAACCGTCCCTGTCTATTCAGACGGTACAGGTAGCACCCAATCCATTTCAGGAAAAAGCAACGTTCCGGGTACGGCATAACCGCCCCGGTGATGATCTGACGCTGACGCTGACGGTCGCCGACCTCAGTGGCCGGACGGTTTCCCAACAGACGATCGAATGTGCGGGCTGTGACGAAACCCTGCCGGAATTTGGCTGGAACGGAAGCATGACGAGCGGGGCCCCGGTTGACCGGGGGCTTTACGTCTACCGGCTTTTGTTACATTCCCGGACGGACGGCTCAAGTGTAACCAATTCGGGCAAATTGCTCTATCTAAGGTAGTTATAAAATTTATTCAAAGGGTAGCTTTTATATTCTTACTTAAACAACTTAAATTTGGCGTTCTCTTTGCGGTTAACCGGTGAACGCACCAATTCGGGAGTTAATTGACCTCATTATGACACGTACCTTATCGTCTCTTTGTTTACTTGGTTGCCTTACACTGTTTCTTTCCCCCTTTGCCAAAGGTCAGGTGAATCCGGTGCTGATGGGGCAGGATACTGCCGCCTACCGGATTCCGCAGACGGCCCTGCCGTTTCTGAACTTTTCTCCGGATGCCCGGAGTGCCGGACTGGGGGAAGCCGGTGTGGCGCTGAGTCCTGATGCAAATGCCGTTTTCTGGAACCCGTCCAAGCTGGTGTTTGCTCAGAAAGATCAGGGCGTTGCGCTGTCGTACACGCCCTGGCTGCGGAGCATCGGTGTAGACGATATGTATTTCACGTTTTTATCCGGATACAAGAAGGTAAGCAAGAACGACGTCCTCGGCCTTTCCCTCCTGTATTTCGATATGGGTACCATCGATTTTACGACGATTCTGGGCCAGCCGGCCGGCTCTTTCAACTCGAAGGAATATGCCGTAACGGCTTCCTATTCCCGCCGTCTGTTTCAGAACTTTTCGATGGGCGTCAACCTGCGGTATATAAACTCGAACCTTTCGGGCAATTACGCCGTCAACGGCCAGTCCCTGAAACCGGCTTCGACGGCTTCGGTCGACATCAGTGCCTTCTACCAGAACGAAGTCCGCGACGAAATTACCGGCAAAGGGCTGAAATGGGCCTTCGGGGGGATCATCTCCAACATCGGCGGAAAAGTTTCCTACGGAACCAGCGAACGTTCACCGATTCCGACCAACCTGAAGCTCGGAACCAACCTGACGCTCTTTACCGACAAATACAACAGCTTCAATTTCCTGTTCGACCTGAACAAGCTGATGGTTCCGACCCCGCCGGTATACAAAACCGTCGGCGGCCAGGTGCAATATGACCAAAACGGCAACCCGCTGATTCTGAAAGGCAAAAACCCGAACCGGGGAACGCTGGGCTCAATATTCGGCTCCTTTGCCGATGCCCCGGACGGTTTCTCGGAAGAAGTGAAGGAAATCAACATTTCGACCGGTATCGAATACTGGTATAACGAGCAGTTTGCCGCCCGCTTCGGTTACTACCACGAACCCCGGGTGAAAGGGGACCGGAAATTCTTCACGACGGGGCTCGGCATTCGTCTTCAGCAGAAATACGGGATCGACTTCTCCTACCTGATTCCGGTCACCCAGGGCAGCCCGCTGGCGCAGACCTTCCGGATTTCGCTGATCATCGACCTGGATAAAAAATCACGGTCGGCCGAAGATGTCGAGGAAAACGAGAATCTTGAATAATTAAATTTGGTTTGTTAACGGCAAATGGCATTTCTTCGGAAGTGCCATTTGTTTTTGTGCATATACTCCCCTGCCAACCTATGGAAACGCTTAACCGCTCGATTGCTCCGGAATTTAAAAAGGTAGAAGAAGTCCGGGTGCCGGCCATCTCGTCACTGACCCTGCCCAACGGCCAGCCCCTGTACTGGATCAACGCCGGGCAGCAGCCCGTCATCCGGCTTGAAATCATATTCGATGCCGGCGCCTGGTATGAACCGCTGCCGGGCGTATCGAACCTGACCCTCAAGATGCTGGCCGAAGGGACCCGCGCACGCTCATCGGCGGAAATCAGCGAATACCTCGACCGCTACGGCGCTTTTCTGGAACAGCACAGCGGCACGGATCGGGCCAGCCTGACCATCTACAGCCTGGCGAAACATCTGGGCGCCATCCTGCCGCTGGTGCAGGAGATGCTGACCGATTCGATCATTCCGGAAAAAGAACTGAACAATCAGAAAAACATCACGCTCCAGAACCTCCGGGTCAACCTCGAAAAGAACAACTATGTGGCCGGGCAACTGATTCGGGAAAAGGTTTTCGGAAAAAGCCACCCTTACAGCCATAGCCAGAAACCGGAAACGCTGGAAGCTATCCACCGGGAAACCATTGAAACGCTGTATGACCATCGGATCCGGAACCGGCCGTTCCGGATCGTGCTGGCCGGTCATGTGACGGAAGTCGAACTGGCCCTGGTCGAACGGTATTTCGGGCATCAGCCGGTGGAGATTCCCCTGTCATCGGACGGAACGGCCGTTCAGCCGCTCAGCGAAACGGAGCCGGTGCTGGTCGATAAAAAAGACAGTCTCCAGTCGTCGATCCGGCTCGGGCGGCAGCTGTTCACCCGGACGCACCCGGATTACTTCCCCATGCTGGTGCTGAATGAGGTGCTGGGCGGATATTTCGGCTCGCGGCTCATGAAGAACATCCGGGAGGAAAAGGGCCTCACTTACGGGATCTGGTCGAATGTTTCGACGTTCCCACGGGCGGGCTACCTGATCATCGGCACGGACGTGAAACGGGAATTTACGCAACTGACCCTCGACGAAACCTGGAAGGAAATCCGGCTTCTGCGCGATCAGCCGGTCCCGGCCGGGGAGCTGCAAACGGTGAAAAACTACATGGCGGGTTCGTATGTCGGGTCGCTCAATACACCTTTTGAAATTGCGGATCGTTACAAAAGCATTCTTTTCGACGGTGTCTCCACGGATTTCATCAGCTCCTACATCGAACGCATCCGGGCCGTCACGGCCGACCATGTGCAGGAGATGGCGAACCGGTATCTGACGGACGGCTCGCTGATTGAAGTCGTGGTTGGAGGGAAATGAATTTTTCAGCCCTCCACCGCCTTTACTGCAACTCGAACGCCGAAAGCTGCACGAATTTAAGTACCCGGTCGTTGATTTCTTCCGTCGTCAGGTTGAACAGCCGTTCGGCCCCGAATTTTTCGACGCAGAACGACGCCATGGCCGATCCGTAGATGATGCCGCGCTTCATGTTGTTGAACGAGACGTCGCCGGTGCTGGCCAGGTAGCCGATGAACCCGCCCGCGAACGTATCGCCGGCACCGGTCGGATCGAAGACTTCTTCCAGCGGCAGGGCCGGAGCGAAAAAGATGCTGTCCGCATGAAACAGCAGGGCGCCATGTTCTCCCTTTTTGATGATGACGGTTTTCGGGCCCATCGTCTGGATTTTGGCAGCGGCTTTCACCAGGGCGTATTCACCGGAAAGCTGGCGGGCCTCCTCGTCGTTGATCGTAATGACGTCGACCCGTTTCAGTACCTCCAGCAGGTCGTCCCAGGCCGAATCCATCCAGAAGTTCATGGTATCGAGCATGATCAGCTTCGGCCGCCGGGGCAACCGTTCGATGACCGTCTTCTGAATGGAAGGGGCGGTATTGCCCAGCATCAGAAACTCCGACTGGTGGTAGGCCGGCGGAACGACGGGGTCGAAGTCGGCCATGACATTGAGCTGCACCTCGACGGTATCCCGCGTGTTCATGTCGTTGTGGTACTTCCCCGACCAGAAAAACGTTTTTCCTCCCCGGCGGACCTCCAGCCCGTCGGTATTGACGCCATGGTCTTTCAGAATATCGATCATTTCCCGGGGAAAGTCGTCACCGACCACGGCCACCAGGTTGTTTTCTTTCGTAAAGTAGGAGGCCGACAGGGTAATGTACGTGGCGGCTCCTCCGATGATCTTATCGGTTTTTCCGAATGGGGTTTCCAGCGCATCGAAAGCCACTGAACCGACGGTTAACAGACTCATACCGAGCTTCGTGAATTAAGTGTAATTGAATGATAAAAATGTTTTGGGGCCTCTGATGCGGCTCCGTTTCAGATGGCCGGGTGGCGTTTGAACTCTTTGGTCCGGTCGAACAGATACCGGTAGGTAACATGCTCTTTCCGAACCGTGCCGCCCAGCATTTTGGCAAAACGGATCATCTTCGGATTAAAGTCCCCGACCCAGTTCAGTTCCAGGTCCTCGTACTGATAGTTCGGTCGCCAGGCCACGCGGGTAAATGCCAGCGCAATCGCCGATTCGATGCCCCGCCCCTGGTATTCGGGAATGATGCCGAAAATGACGCCGAAAGCCTTTTTGTTGGTCTTCATCAGCTTGTGATACAGGAACTTAATCTTTCCGATCAGATTCAGCTTTCCGTTGACGTGCTTAAAGATCTGATTTAGTTCGGGCAGCATGATGAAGAAGGAAATCGGCTCCTCGCGGTGGTAACCGAACCACATCAGTTCTTCGTCCATGATCGGCTTCATCCGCAGCATCAGCATCCGGACCTGCTGCTGCGACATTTCCGGAACGCTCAGGTGACGCGCCCAGGCTTTGTTAAAGATGTACCGGAAGTCTTCGGTGTATTTTTCCAGCTTAGCCATCTCCACATGCCGAAAGTCATAGGTCGGATCGTTCAACGTCCGCTGGGAGCGTTCGAACACGGAGGGATGAATCAACGCCCGGACCCGGTCTTCCCGCATGGGCAGGTAAAAGGTCAGTTGCCGGAAATAATCCTGAAAGCCGTATTTCTCAAACAGGGGAACGTAATAGGGCTTGGTGTAAGGCATTCCGTAGGTCGGTTCCCAGTCGAAGCCGTCGACGAGCAGGCCCCACCAGCGGTCACGTTCGCCAAAGTTGATCGGCCCGTCCATGGCCTCCATGCCCTTGCTGGTCAGCCACTCGCGGCAGCGGTCGAAAAGCAGGAATGCCGCCTTTTCGTCGTCGATGCATTCGAAGAAGCCCATTCCGCCCGTAGGCTGATCGTTGTTCCGGTGGGTGGTTTCCGAGTTGACGAAAGCCGCCACCCGCCCCACCGCCTTGCCGCCCTCGTCGAGCAACAGCCAGCGGATGCATTCGCCGTGAAGAAAGAATTTATTTTTTTCGGGATCGAACACCTCCTCGATATCTTCGTCCAGCGGTCTGATCCAGTAGGGATCGTTACGGTACAGGCGAACCGCTAACTGGAGGAATTCTTTCCTGTAGGCCGGATTCGTACCGACTTCGACAAGCTGCATCGTTCAATCAGAATCTATAAATAACCAATCATTCGCAGGGCCGCAGCCCGAACCGCTGCGAAGATAGGAAAACTACGGCACTTGCCGCCCGTCATTCGGTTACGGACTTCCGCCGAACATTGTGTAGATTTGTGATCGCAAGCAAGGCCGCAGATGTAAGAATGGCACAACCACTGAAAGTATACAATACGCTCACTCGTCAGAAAGAACTGTTTGAACCCATCAATCCGCCCTACGTGGGGCTTTATGTCTGCGGCCCGACGGTTTACAACTTTGTCCACCTGGGCAACGTTCGCACGTTTCTGACTTTCGATACCTTGTTTCGCTACCTGACTCATATCGGCTACAAAGTCCGCTATGTGCGCAACATTACCGATGTCGGGCACCTGGTCGGCGACGGCGATGACGGGGAAGATAAAATCGGCCGGATGGCCAAGCTGGAAAAGATCGAGCCGATGGAGGTCGTGCAGCGGTATACCAACGACTTCCGGGCCGTCATGGCTACCTTCAACATCCTGCCGCCGAGCATCGAACCGACCGCCACGGGCCACATGGTGGAGCAGATCGATGCCGTCCGGTCATTGATCGGGAAAGGGCTGGCCTACGAGTCGAACGGTTCGGTGTATTTCGACATTGCCCGGTATAACGCGCAGGGCGGCAGCTACGGCAAGCTTTCGGGGCGTGTCCTCGACGACCTGCTGAACGAAACCCGGGATCTGGACGGGCAGGCCGAAAAACGCAACCCGCTGGATTTTGCCCTCTGGAAAAAAGCCGCCCCCGAACACCTGATGCGGTGGCCGTCACCCTGGAGCAACGGTTTTCCCGGTTGGCATCTGGAGTGTACCTGCATGAGTACCAAATACCTCGGCAAGCAGTTCGACATTCATGGCGGGGGCATGGACCTGAAGTTTCCCCACCATGAGTGCGAGTTGGCACAGGGACAGAGCATTTACGGCGAGGAGCCGGTTCGCTACTGGCTGCACTCCAACATGCTGACGGTCAACGGCCAGAAGATGTCGAAGTCGCTGGGCAACTCTTTCCTGCCGCACGAGCTGTTTACGGGCAGCCACCATCTGCTCGAACAGGCCTACAGCCCCATGACGGTGCGGTTCTTCATGCTGCAATCCCACTACCGCAGCACGCTCGACTTCTCGAACGAAGCTCTGAAAGCCGCCCAGAAAGGCTATCGACGCCTGGCCAACGGGTTACGGATCATCAAGTCTCTGGAATATACCCCGGCCGAAGGGGTAGCCGCCGACGAAAAGAAACAGCAGGAGGTCCGGAAAGCCGTCGATGATTTCTATGCCGCCCTGAACGACGACCTGAACACGGCCGTCGGGATTGCCCAGCTGTTTTCGCTGTTGAAGTATATCAACATGCTGAATCTGAACCAGATTCAGGCGGCCGCTCTCGGAGAGGAGGTCTTCGGGCTGCTGAAAGATTCTTTCATTCGGTTTACGGAGAACATTCTGGGTCTGAAAGAGGAAAAAACCGATACCAGCGCCGTTCTGGACGGTATGCTGACGCTATATCGGGAATACAAAGAACAAAAACAGTACGATAAGGTTGACCAGATACGTTCCTACTTTAAAGCGCAGAGCCTGGTCATCAAGGACATGAAACACCGGATCGACTGGGCTTACGAAGAATAACCTGCGTTACCAGGGCTGAAACCGCACGGGCTGACTATGCATCTGAATAAGAAACTCATTTTTTTCTGGCTGGCAGCCGTCGTTACTGTCAGTTCCTGCAAAAGTAAAAAACAGGATCAGGAGGAGAATAAAGCAACGGAGACCATCACGGTCAAAGCACCGGACCTCAATGCGGATTCGGCGTTTGCCTATGTGGCCCGGCAGGTGGCTTTCGGGCCGCGGGTTCCCAACACGGAGGCCCATCGGCGCTGCGGAGATTATCTGATCGCCAAACTGAAACAGTTCGGCTGCGAGGTGACGGTCCAGAGCTTTACGGCAACCACCTACGACGGCATCCGGCTCAACGCCCGGAACATCATCGGCAGCATCAATCCGAACGCTTCCAAACGCATCATTCTGGCGTCCCACTGGGATTCGAGACCTTATGCCGATCAGGACAGCGTCGCCAAAACCAGGCCGGTGCTGGGCGCCAATGACGGGGCCAGCGGGGTCGGGGTGCTGCTCGAACTGGCCCGGACCGTCCAGCAGGCCGGTACCAAACCGGGCGTCGGCATCGACATTATCTTCTTTGACGCAGAAGACTGGGGCAACTCGGAACGCGCCAGGGACGAATACGTCGGCTTCTGCCTCGGTTCGCAGTACTGGTCGGCCAATAAGCACAAAGCCGGTTATTCGGCCTACTACGGGATTCTGCTCGACATGGTCGGGGCCAAAGGGGCCACGTTCCAGAAGGAAGGCTATTCGATGCAGTATGCCCCGACGATTGCCAACAAGGTCTGGCAAACGGCCAGCCAGATGGGCCTGAACCAGTATTTTGTCGACTCCGGCCGGACGGGCGGCTCCATCACCGACGACCACCTGCCGGTCAACAAGGTGGCTAAAATTCCGATGATCGACATCATTCATACCCACCTCGAATCGGGCAACTTTTTTGCAGACTGGCATACCGCCGACGATGACATGGACAACATCGACGCGAATACGTTAAAAGCCGTCGGGCAGGTCGTGCTGCAAACCCTCTATCAGGAAGAATAAATTCCGTAACGACAAACGATGTTTCTCCGATGGTTTCCCTGAGACGGACCGCCATTCGCCTTTTTCGGGCAGCGCCCGGTTTTCTGTGGCTTGCTGCCGCCGGCTGTTCGGCCCCTCCGGATCGGCTGGGTGCGCTCGATCTGGTCAAGTGGCGCCAGGACCGGGGAGGCTGTAAGGGCGTTCGGGCCTCCCTGGTAGAAGACTTCAAGACGATCCGGCAGGAGTTGAAGGGGACTTCGGCGAATGAGGTGGGAAAAATCCTGGGGCGGCCGGACATCGAGCAGCTGGCCGACCGCAATCAGAAGTACTACATCTATTTTCTGGAAACCGGGCCGCACTGCCGGGATCCGAAAATCAGGTCGGAAAGCCGGTCGGTGGCCCTCCGCATCAGCGCGATCGGTCTGGTCACCGAAATTACCTTCCAGCGCGGCCGACCTTAAAAGCCGGTCTCGGGCCGGCTTGCCTCACAGGTAAAATTTCCTGCGGATAATCATCTCTCCGACCACTTCGGGCACTATATACCGGATCGACCGGTTGGCTTTGAGGCACTCCCGAATGAACGTCGCCGAGATGTCCAGCAGCGGAGCCTGCACGAACCGGACGTTGGGATGCTGCTCCAGCGGGCTGGGATCACTGTTCGGACGGGGGTACACGTAAAGGCCGAAATACTCCAGAATCTTCTCGTGGTTCTTCCAGTTGGGAAACTGAGCGAGGTTGTCGCCCCCGATAATCAGCTTAAACTGATGCGCCGGGTATTTCTCCTGAAGCCGGACGAGCGTATCGATGGTGTAACTGGGCCGGGGCATGGAAAACTCGATGTCGGTGGCTTTCAGCTTCGAATTATCGGCAATGGCCCGTTCGACCATGTCCAGCCGGTCGAATTCATGGAGCAGGTTCTTGTTCTTTTTGAACGGGTTTTGCGGGGAAACCACAAACCAGACCTGATCCAGATCGGTGCCGGTCGCCATGGTATCGGCTATGATCAGGTGGCCGATATGAACGGGATTGAAGGAGCCGAAAAACAAGCCGATGCGCATAGAAAGAAAGGCTGAATTGGGATGAGACAAAAAAAGCGCAGAGATCGACTCCCCTGCGCTCTTTTCTTCCCTGTTCGAAATTAAATAACGGTTGCCTTCGCCGGTATCTTATTCTCCTGCAGAAAATCGTCTACCAGCTTCTGGGCTTTGGCCAGTGCATCCTCCAGGTGATCGTTGACCAGAATGACGTCGAACTCGTCCTGAAAGCTCATTTCAAAATGAACCTTGAACAGGCGTTTGGACAGGCTGTCTTCCGTTTCGGTTCCGCGGGCCAGCAGGCGCTGCTTCAGGGTTTCTTCATCCGGCACCTTCACAAAGATAGCCAGTGCTTTATCCCCGTAATATTTTTTAAGTTTCAGACCGCCCTGCACATCGACGTCGAAGAGAACGTGCTTGCCGCTGTCCCAAACCCGCTGGATTTCCGATTTCAGCGTCCCGTAAAACGCACCGACATATACCTCTTCCCACTCAACGAACTCGTCGTTGTCGATCTTATCCTTAAATTCTTCGGGAGATAAAAAGTAGTAGTCTTTGCCGTTTTGTTCCGAACGTCCACGACGGTCGCGGGTACAGGCGGAGATGGAGAAACCCAGGTTCGGATTCGTTGTTAAAAGGTGCCTGACGATGGTGGTCTTGCCTGAACCTGAGGGAGCCGAAAAAATGATTAATTTACCTTCCAATGCCGCTTACTTTGCTATTCCTGACCGGATGGCTGCTGCAATCTTCTCCGGACAACACTTCTTCTCGACCTTCCCCTGCAGCGCTTCCTTGATGCATTTTTCGAGATTGTACATATCGATGCAAGGCTTACAGGCATCCATATTCTGCCTGAAATGATCCTTTTCTGCTTCGGAAGCGCCCCCGTCCAGAATAGACTGGATTCTCTTCAGGCAATCTGCCTGGTGTTCACAGTGTTCTTTCATGGGAGCAGTTGTCTGCTTACCCTCTTCACCAACCGAAGTTGATAAATGCAATGATCCCGACATTGGAAAAATTTAATTTATTCCAGAAAATATTCTACATTATGTGACTTGCCCTAACAACCAAGTATAGTATCAAAAAAGTTTCAGATTAGTCATCATTTTTATTGTAACCCATTGAAGCCGCATATTCTTTCAGCTTATCCTTCAACAGGTTCCGGGCCCGGTGCAACCGGGAACGAACCGTACCGATGGGGATATCCAGGATTTTGGCCATTTCCTCGTACGTAAATCCTTCGATGTCGCAGAGAATAATGACCGTCCGGAAATCGACCGGCAGCGAATTGAGGGCCGAGGCCACTTCGTCGCCGATCATATCCTGCACCGTTTCGAACCGCAGGTCCGTCGTGTGCTCGGTTTCGGAAGCTTCATCGGAGTTGTAGGTGGTTTCTACATCCTGGTAGTCAACCTTCGCCGGCTCCTTGCTTTTTTTCCGATAATCGTTGATGAAGCTATTCTTCAGAATGCGGAACAACCACGCTTTTGCGTTAGTTCCCTGCTCAAATGAGGAAATAAAGCGAAACGCCTTTAAATACGTGTCCTGCACAAGGTCGTTGGCGTCATCTTCATCCATGGTCAACCGGAAGGCAAAGTTGTACATGGAGTCGATGTGCGGCATGAACTCTTTGTTGAAGACTTCGTACTTCTGTTCGTCGGTATACCCTTGGAGTTGCGTATCTGACATAATTTCGGGCATAGTCGTCATAAAATTACAAATTTGGAATAAATGGCAATCTGACGTTTGTCGGGATCAATGATTTCAGATGCCGGATTCGTAGGAATGTTTCATCAGGACAGCCGTTTAGCTCAGGAAAAACATTATTATATGGATAAAGCAAAAGTAAAACGCTAATGTTTTGGAGAATAAGCAAAAATCAATCCGGCCCTCGCAGCATGACTTAGACCTGCAAGGAACAGGACAAATTGGCAGGAAGCAAGTGCCGGGTGATGGGTGGTTGGTTGACCGGGATGGGTGGCTCTTTTCTACAGGGCAAACCATTTAATGATCAGCCCCCCGATGACGGCCCCGACCAGCGGCCCCACGACGGGAATCCAGGCATAGCCCCAGTCGGAGGAACCCTTTCCGGGAATCGGCAGAAGGGCATGGGCGATGCGGGGGCTCAGGTCCCGGGCCGGACTCATGGCATAGCCGGTCGTGCCGCCCAGCGAAAGCCCGATACTCCAGACCAGCACGCCCACCAGATAGGGACCGAGGCCGATGGCCAGCGCGCCGAGCGATTTAGCCGAAATACCGGCAATGCCGACGATCAGCGCCAGCGTGGCGACGGCTTCACTGATGAAATTGCTGCCGGTATTGCGGATGGCGGGACCGGTAGAAA
Source organism: Larkinella soli (assembly GCF_003703975.1). Taxonomy (GTDB): domain Bacteria; phylum Bacteroidota; class Bacteroidia; order Cytophagales; family Spirosomataceae; genus Larkinella; species Larkinella soli. The sequence continues at coordinate 169,521 of NZ_QTJY01000013.1, forward strand.
AAACCGCCAGCTTCGTTCCGGGGTCGGCCGTAGCGGCCCAGTGGGGCATGTAAAACAACCAGACCAGCACCGCTCCCAGAAACGCCCCGATCATCTGGGCCGGAAGGTAGGCCGCCAGTTTGCTGTAATCGTCGGTAGCCACGGCAAAAGCCACCGTGACGGCCGGGTTCAGGTGGGCATCGATGCTGCCGAAGGCTTTGGCCACGAACACGCCCATGGTAACGGCGAACGCCCAGCCGGTGGTGATCACGATCCAGCCCGAGTTTTCGCCTTTGGTTTGTTTCAGCACGACATTGGCAACGACACCGTCGCCTAAAAGAATCAATACTAAGGTTCCGATAAGTTCACCAAGAAAAGGGGAAGACTGCATACGAGGAAAGGATATACAATTTTTTCAGGTATAATTCATAAAACGGCGTCAATATACACGGAAATCGGCAAAGTCAACAAGGCGGGGATTGGCGTCCATGTCGTACCTTTGTGTTTTGGTAGACAAAACCTATGCAACTTTCGGCACTGACTGCGCTCTCTCCGATCGACGGCCGCTATCGCCGTCAGGTGGAATCCCTGGCCACGTATTTTTCTGAATGGGGACTGATCCGGTACCGTATCCGGATCGAGATTGAATATTTTATCGAACTGTGCGAACTGCCCCTGCCCCAGCTGAAAGACATCGACCCCGCTATCTTTCCGCGGCTGCGCGGGCTGTATGAAAACTTCTCCGAAGCGGATGCGCTGCGGATCAAGGCCATCGAACGCGAAACCAACCACGACGTCAAAGCCGTCGAATATTTTATCAAGGAAAAGCTGACCGATCTGGCCATCGGCGATCATCTGGAGTTCATCCACTTCGGCCTCACCTCGCAGGACATCAACAACACGGCCATTCCGCTGCTGCTCGACGATGCGCTGGAAACCGAAATCGAACCGCTGTACCGGCAGGTGTACGTGAAATTACAGGAGCTGTCCGAACGCTGGCGCGACATTCCGATGCTGGCCCGGACCCACGGTCAGCCGGCTTCCCCGACCCGGCTTGGAAAAGAATTCCTCGTCTTCTGCGAACGGATCGAGAAACAGCTTTACCTGCTGACCGACATTCCGGTATCGGCAAAATTCGGCGGGGCTACCGGTAACTTCAATGCCCACTATGTGGCCTATCCCGACGTCAACTGGGCCGGCTTCGGCGACGATTTCGTCCGGAAGCTGGGCCTCGACCGTAGCCGCCATACCACCCAGATCGAGCACTACGATATGCTCGCGGCTACCCTGGACGCCTATAAACGACTGAATACCATCCTGATCGACCTCGACCGCGACATCTGGACCTACGTTTCGCTCAACTACTTCAAACAGAAAATCAGGGAGGGCGAAGTCGGCTCCTCGGCCATGCCGCATAAGGTGAACCCCATCGACTTCGAAAACTCGGAAGGCAATCTGGGCATTGCCAACGCCCTGTTCGAGCATCTGTCGGCCAAACTGCCCATTTCGAGGCTCCAGCGCGACCTGACGGACTCGACCGTGCTTCGCAACCTCGGCGTACCGTTCGCTCACTCGGCCATTGCCCTGAAAGCCCTGCTGAAAGGGCTTGAAAAACTGGAACTGAACGAAGCCGCCCTGAAAGCCGACCTGGAGGATAACTGGGCCGTGGTGGCTGAAGGGATTCAAACGATTCTCCGCCGGGAAGGATATCCCAAACCGTACGAAGCGCTGAAGGCGCTGACCCGCAAAAATGAAAAGATCACGGAAACCACGATGCGGGAGTTTATCGACGGGCTCCATGTGGACGAAAAAGTGAAAACGGAGCTGAGGGCAATAACACCGTATAATTACACGGGTATCTGAACAGCCCCTACGACAGAAAACCGCTTCCCGCACCGGTGCGGGAAGCGGTTTTCTTTATTCTCAGGCTTTGGAAAGCTCCGTCGCGCGGACCTGGGCGGCTTTGATGCCCGCAACCAGCGTGTCCGACAGGGCGCCCTCCTCAAACCGCTTCAGGGCCGCTTCCGTCGTTCCTCCCTTGGAAGCTACGGCCTTGATCAGTTCATCCAGCGATTTATCGGCGGTGTTGATCAGGTGAAAAGCCCCGAGCATGGTCTGTTTGACCAGCAGAGTCGAAACCGCATCCTCGAAGCCCATCTGCTTCCCGGCCTCCACCATCGCTTTGACGATGTAGTAGAAATAAGCCGGGCCGCTTCCGCTCAGGGCCGTGACGGCATCCAGCATCGACTCGTCTTCCAGAAAAATGGACCGCCCGGTCGCGTTGATCAGGTTCTCCACCCTCCGGAGGTGGTTCATATCGACCTCCTTAGCGGCCGTAAAGCCGGTGATCCCCATGCCCAGCATGGCCGGGGTGTTCGGCATCGCCCGAATGACGAGCCGGTGGTTCAGCTTCTCCTGAATGGTCGCGATCGGAATACCGGCCATGATGGACAACACGATCTGCCGGGGCTGCACCGCAGCACGAAGGGCCTCATGCACGCCGTTGAAATCCTGGGGTTTGACCGAGAGAATGATCAGGTCGTAGTCGGCCACGCGCGGCCCGATCGTATCGACGACGACGCCGGCTTTTTCGGCTTTCAGGGCTTCGGACCGGTCGGTGCTTTTCTCGATCAGCAGCAGGTCGTCTTTTTTTACCAGATCATACTGCAAAAACGACTTGGCGAAGGCCATACCCATATTTCCGCATCCGACGATAGCAACTTTCATGTTGGTGGTTCAAAGAGGTGAATGGGCGCAAAAATAACCGGTAAGGTTCTGAAAACCTTACCGGCCCGGTATTTAAGCCGCAACTCCGGAAAAAAGCCCGCCGGGATGCTTCCCGGCGGGCCTGAATCCTTTGGCCTGGTGCCTTTATTTGAGAATTTCCTCCAGCTTCTGCTCCAGCGCCTGACCGCGCAGGTTCTTGGCGATGATCTTGCCGTCCTTGTCCAGCAGGAAAGTCGCCGGGATGGCCGTAATGCCGTATTGCTGAGCCGCGGCCGACTGCCAGAACTTCAGGTCCGAGACATGCGTCCAGGTGAGGCCGTCTTTTTCGATGGCTTTCTGCCAGTTTGACTTATCGCGGTCCAGCGACACGCCGTAAATCTCGAAGCCCTTGTCTTTGAACTTGTTGTACATCCGCACCACGTTCGGGTTTTCCATGCGGCAGGGGCCGCACCACGACGCCCAGAAGTCGATCAGCACGTATTTACCGCGCAGCGACGACAGGCTGACCGGCTGCCCCTGGGGATTATTGAGCTTGATATCGGGAGCTACCGAGCCTACCATGACGCCCCGCATCCGGGTAATGTTCCCGATGAAGGCCTGGGCCTGGCGGCCGTTGGGCTTTTCCTGTTCAAACCGGCGGGCCAGCGCATCCAGCGTCGCAAAATCGTTGTCGGGGTTCAGGAAGTTCGTCGCGAAGAGTGCCACCAGCGAGGTGCCCATCTCGGGCAGCAGCTGCTTGACGCTTTCGGTAAACTGCCTGCTGGCGCCTTCGTATTCCTGCTGGATCTTCTCGATCCGCTTGTTGTCTTTCTTCTGCTCCGCTTCACTATACTGCGACTGCCAGGCTTTCGACTTCTCCTGCATATCGGAATAGAGCGCCATCAGCTTCTGGTAATACTCCATGTTTCTGGAGCCTTTCACTTCCGTTTTTTTCCGATCTTTAGCGTCGATCGATACGTCGAAGGTTTCACCGCCTTCCACCAGCAGGCCGACACGCTGCTGATTGGCCACGTTGAGCTGGAAAAAACTTCCGCCCTCGGATTCGCGGCCTTTGAAGGTAAACCGGCCGCTGCCGTCGACCTGGGTGGAATCGAGCCGCCGGGCGGGCTGCCCTCCTGCTTCCAGATAAATCTTTCCGTCCAGCGGTCCGTTCTTTACCGTTCCGTTGACGGTGAATTCCTTTCCTGCCTCCTGAGCGGCAACGGCAAACGGCAGTGCCAGCCCCAGCAGAGCAGTGGCAACCATCCGGTTTTTCTTAATAATCGTTTTCATACGCTTGAGGTATTTTGACTACAGGGCCAGTGATTTCTGAATCAGTTCGTTCGTCAGCTTCGGGTCGGCGCTGCCTTTCGATTTTTTCATTACTTCGCCGACAAACAGACCCAGCAGCCCTTTTTTGCCTTTTTTGTATTCTTTGACCTTGTCGGGCCAGGCAGCCAGTACTTCATCTACCAACGCTAGCAGCGAGTCGGTATTGCTGTTCTGCAGCAAATTCTGCTCCCGTGCGACCTGCTCCGCCGATTTCTCCGGCTGTTCGATCAGTACCGGAAACATCCGCTGACTGGCCGTCGAGAAGCTTACCTGTCCGGAATCGACCAGATTGATCAGCTCCGCCAGCTTGTCGGCCGGGAGCGGAAACTGCTGCTCCCGCAGGTTCTTTTCGGAGGTCTGGGCTTTGACCGGACCCATGATCCAGTTTGAAGCCGCCTTGTAATTGGCGGTCCGGGTGCAGACGGCCTCGAAATAATCGGCCAGCTCCCGGGCGTCCGAGATCAGGGCCGCATCATATTCGGGCAGACCGTAATGGGCCAGCAGTTTCTCGTAGCGTTCTTTCGGCAGGGCAGGCATCCCGGCGCGGATTTCGGCCAGCCACTCGTCGGAAATGACGACGGGGCTAAGATCCGGATCGGGAAAATACCGGTAATCGTTCATCGTCTCCTTTACCCGCATGCCGGCCGTCTGGCCCGTAGCGGCATCGAACATCCGCGTTTCCTGAATGATCGGCTGCCCGGTTTCGATGGCTTCGATCTGCCGCCGGAACTCGGTTTCGATGGCCCGCTGGACGTTGCGGATGGAGTTCATGTTTTTCACTTCCACCTTCGTGCCGAGCCGTTCCTCCCCTTTCAGCCGGACCGAGATGTTGACGTCGCAGCGCAGGGAGCCTTCTTCCATGTTGCCGTCGCAGATGTCCAGATACCGGACCAGCCGACGCACCTCGGTCAGGTAAGCCGCGGCTTCCTCTCCGCTCCGGATCACCGGGTCCGTCACCATTTCGATCAGCGGGGTACCGGCGCGGTTATAATCCAGCCAGGTATCCCACTGGCCGGCCTCGTGAATGGACTTCCCGGCATCTTCCTCCAGGTGAATGTGGTGCAGCCGGACAGCTTTCTCAAGGGTCTGCCCTCCGGCATCCCGGAACCGGACCGGCACTTCGCCCCCGACGCAGACCGGCGTCTTATCCTGCGAGAGCTGGTAGCCCTTCGGCAGGTCCGGGTAGAAGTAATTTTTACGGGCAAAAAGGTTGTATTGGGTAATGGTGGAACGGCAGGCCAGCCCCATCCGGACGGCCAGTTCAACCGCCTTCCGGTTCAGCTTCGGCAGCGTTCCGGGATGGCCAAGCGTAATGACGCTGATATTGGTATTCGGTTCACTGCCGAACTGATTGGAGTCGGCGGCAAAGATTTTGGTGGCGGTCAGCAGCTGACAATGCACTTCCAGACCAATAACCATTTCATATTTCTCCAAAACCTCCATCGATGCCCTGAATGCTGGTGAACCGGCTTTTTCAAATACCATAAAACCGTACTGAATGCTGAAAAAAGGTAATAATCAACAAAGATACGGTTTTTGGCCGGAATGGCAGGCCCTCGGGCGGTCATTTCGGACAGGGAACGGGCCGGGCAGGCCTTCGGCATCCGGACGAAAACCCACCGGTTGCAGCCGCATCGGTACGGATATGGAAAGGACGGCCTAAAAGTCGTCAGATGACGTTCAGCCGGAAGCGGACGTAGGTCTGGGCCAGCAGCGCAATTTTCTTCATATCCGGCACCCGGACCCGCTCCTGCTGAATCCGGGAGGCCGGAATCTGTTTGATTTTACTGAACAGGGTGCGGTAGTAGGTGTAGGCCAGGTGAACGCCCATCCGGGCGCCACGGGGCAGGTTCATGATCCCGACGAGAGCCTCGTCGAAGTCGCGCTGGATGTCTTCCTCGATCAACTGCTTGGCATCTCTGGTAAAATCACCGAAATCCACCCCCGGAAAATAGACCCGGCCCCGGTCGACGTAATCGCTCTTCAGGTCGCGCAGGAAGTTGACCTTCTGGAAAGCCGCCCCGAGCTTGCGGGCCGGTTCCTTCAGCCGGTCGAACATGGCCTCGTCGCCTTCGCAGAACACCCGCAGGCACATCAGACCCACCACTTCCGCCGAGCCGTAGATGTATTCCTGATAGCCGAGGTCGTTGTATTCGTTAACATACAGGTCCATTTCCATGCTTTTCAGAAATGCATCGATCAGGGACCGCTCAATGTGGTATTGCCGGACTACCCGCTGGAACGAATGCAGAATAGGATTGAGGCTGATGCCGTCGCGGAGGGCTTCGTCGGTGTCCTGGCGGAATTTTTCGAGCAGGTATTTCTGGTCGTAATCGTAGAAGGTGTCCACGATCTCGTCGGCATAGCGGACAAACCCGTAGATGCTGTAGATAGGGTCGTGAAATCGTCGATCCAGGGTTTTGATCCCTAAGGTAAACGAGGTACTGTACTGCTCCGTGACCAGCCTGCTGCACTCGACGGAGGTTCGGTTGAATAACTCTAACATACCGGTTTTAGGTTGGGCCGGGTCCGCCTGGGGAGCCAGACACGGCGGTCGTGGTTTTTTGGGTTACTACGGTCGGTTACGCTGTATTCTATAGAAATTCTTTCGCCACCTCATCCGCCACCACCAAACCGGAAATCAACGAAGGCGGTACACCCGGTCCCGGGACGGTCAGCTGACCCGTGTAGAACAAGTTGTTTACCCTCTTGTTCTTAAGAGTCGGCTTTAATAGGGCGGTCTGCCGCAGGGTGTTGGCCAATCCATAGGCATTTCCCCGAAAAGCATGATAGTCCGCAATGAAATTACTGTGCGCATAGCTGCGCCGAAAAACGACATGCTCCCGGATCGGCTCCCCGACGAATCGCTCCAGACGCTCCATCACCAGCTGGTAATAGTGCTCGCGGGTTTCTTCCGGGTCATTCAGGTCCGGCGCCACCGGGATCAGGATGAACAGATTCTCCATGCCTTCCGGCGCCACCGACGGGTCGGTTTTCGACGGAGCCGATACGTAAAACAGCGGTCGGGTCGGCCACTGCGGTTTTTCGTAAATCTCGACCGCATGCTGCCGGAAATCCTCGTCGAAAAACAGGTTGTGATGCTGCAGCCGCGGAACCCGCTTCCCGACGCCGATGTAGAACAGCAGCGAGGAAGGCGCCATGACCCGGGTTTGCCAGTAACTGTCCGGATAATTTCGCCAGGCCGGTTCCAGCAGCTTACTTTCCACGTGGTGATAATCGGCCCCGGCAATCACCACATCCGCCTTGAATGATCCCTGATAGGTTTCTACTCTGTTGGCTATACCTTTTGTTACATCAATTTGTTTAACAGGATGGTTTAATAAAATTTTCACCCCCTTTTCCTCCGCCAGCCTGACCATTGCCTTGACGATCTCGTGCATACCGCCCATCGGATACCACGTACCCATGGAAATCTCGGCGTAGTTCATCAGACTATATAAAGCAGGCGTATTCTGCGGAGTGGCCCCCAGAAAAAGTATGGGAAACTCCATCAGCTGCAGCAGACGCTCATCGGAGAAGTATTTACGGACGTGGGCGGCAAAGGATTGAAACACGTCGAGCCGGGTGACGTCGGCCAGCAGGCGGAGGCTCATGAATTCGGAAACCCGACGGCTGGGCTTCCAGACAAAGTTATTCATGCCGACCTCGTACTTATAGGCCGCCTGTTTCAGAAAGTCGAGCAGCCGCCGGCCGGCGCCGGGCTCCATGGATTCGAAGAGTTGCTGAAGATTCTCGACCCCCGCCGGCAGACTGACGGCCTCGTCGGGTCCAAAAATGACGGCATAGGACGGGTCCAGACGCACCAGATCGTAATAATCGGATGGTTTTTTGCCGAAACGGCCGAAGTAATTTTCGAAGACGTCGGGCATCCAGTACCAGCTGGGACCCATATCGAAGGCGAAGCCGTCCTGGTGGAACATACGGGCCCGCCCGCCCGGCTGATCGTTCTTTTCGAGAATGGTGACCTGAAATCCCTTATCGGCCAGGCTGGTCGCAACCGACAGGCCGGCGAAACCGGCCCCGATGACAATCACTTCTTTAGGCATTTCCTTTCCGGACACGGGGTCCGCAGCTTATGTGAAACGGTGGTGAATCCAGTCAAACGGGGCAGGACCCCCTAAAACCAAAAAAGTTAGACGGAAACCATCTAACTTTTCGGAACCTTCCTCTTTTTTAACCAAAAACTACTCAATCAGTATTTTCAGTCGTAGTCTTCTTCCACATTCTATTTCCGAAGTATTGTAGTCAGACTACGGTAATCAGGCCTGATAGGCATAGACTTTCAGCTTGTCTTTCAGTTCCTTGCGGGCGATGTGAATCCGGTTTTTAACCGTTCCGATAGGGATATCCAGACGAGCAGCGATTTCGTGGTATTTGAAGCCCCGGAAGTGCATCATGAACGGCGTGCGGTAGGTTTCATCGAGTGAATTCACGGCACGGTTGATGTCATCCTGAGCGAAGGTGGAATAGGCCCCGTTGTCGGTGCTGCTATCCAGCGAGTTGATGTAGTGCAGATTGTCCGTCGTGTCGATGAAGGTGTTCTTACGAACCATCCGCTGGTAATTGGTGATGAACGTGTTTTTCATGATGGTATACAACCACGCTTTCAGGTTGGTACCATCCGTGTATTTATCACGATTCGTGAAGGCTTTCAGTAAAGTGTCCTGCAGTAAGTCATTCGCGTCTTCTACATCTTTCGTTAAACGCAGGGCAAAAGGCTTCAGCGACTTTGAAACTTTGCCGATATGGTAAGTGAACTCAAGTGCTGTCATGGTTAGTTGAAATTTTTTGTTGAACCAAATCTATTCACCTATTAAACAACAATGCAACCAAAAGAACCAAAAATTTTTTTCACCCCCCTCAGACCCGCTTAATTAAATGAAAAACAGCTTTTTAAAAATCACGAATTGAGCCAACGGACCAGACTGACCAATTGATTAAGCGGCAGAAAGTGTGGAATTTTTCCCACAGTGTGTGGAATAGGTGGTCCATAGTTTGTTTAATATTCCACACCTCAAAGTTAAACAAAAATAATCGGCTTCCACAAAATCCCGATAAAAATTATTCGATTGAGAAGCGAAGTACGATTCGAAAACAGATAAACTTGTTGCAACGTAGTTGCAAATTTAATAAATTTGCAACCTGCTTAAATTGACAACTCGTTGAAAAACAGGCTAAAAAGGATTTTTTTTAATACTTTTCTGTTTTCTCTGCTTTTGTTGGGGAACGGTTTCCCCACTGTGGCCCAGCTTCGGTGCGACTGTACGGTCCGGGGACTCGTGCTGGACAAGGAGACGCGGCAGCCCCTGTCCGGTGCGGCCGTCTTCATCAAAGAGTTGAACAAAGGCACCACGACCGATACCCTTGGTGTATACCGGATTGATAACCTCTGCCAGGGCCGTTATACGCTGATAAGCAGGATTCTCGGTTATCGCGAGTCGGCCCAGACGATCGTGCTGGAACATACCTCGGAGCAGAACCTGCTGCTCGATGAAGCCGACGTCCACCTGCAGGACATCAACGTCACGGCCCAGCGCACCGACGTCACGGCCGGCCAGACGGTTTCGACCCTGGAGGGAAAATCGCTCGACCAGACCCGCGGGCGGTCGCTGGGCGAAGCGTTGCAGGGGCTTACCGGCATAACCACCCTTCAGACCGGGTCGTCTATCGCCAAACCGGTCATTCACGGTATGCACAGCAATCGTGTCCTGATTCTGAACAACGGCGTCCGGCAGGAGGGCCAGCAATGGGGTTCGGAACATGCCCCGGAGATCGACCCGTTCGTGGCCGGCCGGATCAAGGTGGTGAAAGGGGCCGCGGGGGTGCAATACGGCCCCGACGCCATCGGCGGGGTCATTCTGGTCGAACCGGCTCCCCTGCCGGTGACGCCCGGCATCCGGGGTGAACTGAACGGGGTCGGGTTCAGCAACGGCCGTCAGGGAGTTGCATCCCTTCAGACCGAGGGAGCAGCAGGCAAAGGATTCAGCTGGCGGGTTCAGGGAACGATCAAACGGGGCGGCTCGCTTCGCACCCCGAATTATTTTCTCGACAATACGGGCATCGCCGAACGGAACTTCTCGGCCTCGGCGGGATACCGGACGTCCCGGTTTCGCTCCGAACTGTTTTACAGCCGCTTCACGACCCGGCTCGGAATTTTTTCCGGCTCCCATATCGGCAGCCTGACCGACCTGCAGAAGGTGCTTGAAAACGGAGAACCGCTCGTTAAAACCGGCTTCAGCTACCGCATCGACCGTCCGTATCAGCAAATTCGACATGACCTGCTCAAATGGCGGACCGCCTGGAAGCCGAAAGCCGGCGGTGAACTCAGCCTGACGCTGGCCCGGCAGTTCGACGACCGCTCCGAATATGATCTTCACCGGCCTAAAAACGACTCCCTGGCGGCCCTGAACCGGCCCGAACTCCGGTTTCAGCTCACCACTTTTACCGGCGATGCGGTTTTCGAGCACAAACCGGTCGACGGCCGGCTCCAGGGCCGTATCGGCCTGAGCGGTCTGTACCAGTTCAACATCATGAACGGACGTCCGCTCATTCCGAACTTCCGGACTTACCATGCCGGGATTTTCTGGATCGAGAAGCTGAAGGTAAACCGGTGGGAATACGAAGCCGGCCTGCGCTATGACTATCGCCGTATGCAGGTGTTCCGGTATGAACGGCAGACGCTGGAAACACCGGTTTTCGTTTTCGGCAACCTGTCGGGGACTGTCGGCGCAGCTTACAGCCCGTCCGAACAATGGACGACGCGCTTCCATGCCGGAACCTCCTGGCGTGCGCCCAACGTCAGCGAACTGTTCAGCGACGGCGTTCACCACGGCGCGGCCGCCTACGAGCGGGGCGACCGGACCCTCCGGCCCGAGGTGGCCTACAACCTGAATCTAAGTGCGGAATATACCGGAAAGCGGCTCCAGGCGGAGGTAAGCCTGTTTTACAATACCATCAGGAATTATATTTATCTGAAGCCTCAGCCGGAGCCGATCCTGACGATCCGGGGGGCCTTTCCGGCTTTCCGCTACACCCAGACCAACGCGCTCTATACCGGTCTGGACGCAAGCCTGACGGCGCAGCTATGGCCCCGGCTCAGCGGCACCTCCAAATTATCGCTGCTGTACGTTCAGGACCGGATCAACCGTCAGCCGCTGGTGATGACCCCGCCCAACCGCTGGGAAAACGGCCTGCGCTACGAGATCGGCAAATGGGGACGTCTGCGGGAAACCTTTGTCGGCGTCGAAAACCGGTGGGTGGCCCGGCAGAATCGGGTGCCAGAAAACAGCGACTTTGCCCCGCCCCCGCCCGCCTACGCCCTCTGGAGCCTGAGTGCCGGCCTTTCCCTCCCCGTCCGGCCCGAGCGGGCCGTCGAACTGGGTCTGACGGTGACCAACCTTTTCAATACGCGCTACCGCGATTACCTGAACCGCTTCCGGTATTATGCCGACGATCCGGGCCGGAATATCTCGGTGCGGGCGAAATGGAGATTTTAACGGGGTCGGTAAAAGAACTTCAGCGGGTCGTCATACCTGAACGCATATCCAACGGTTTGCTGCAACTCCCGGGAACTGATGATTTTAAACGGGGCCGGAGTTTCAGGTTCGGTGAAGGTGGGTAGTTCGTAGCCGAAATCTTCGCTGTTTTTCCGGTAAACAGCCTCCCGCGTGGGGTGCCGGGGTGCCACCACGTTGAACGTCCGGCCGGGCTGCGGTTGCCGCAGCAGAGCCTCAAGTACGGCGACTCCATCGTCCCGGTGTATATAGTTGACCGGCACGGCTCCCGTGGTCAGCCCTTTCTTCCCGGCCACATAGCGCCCCGGAATCCGGTCATACCCCAGCAGACCGCCGAACCGCAGGACGGTCGTATGGCCCAGCGCCAGCAGTTCCAGTTCCGCTTCCACATAGGCCGGTGCCGCCGACTGCCCGGGTACCACCACGTCCGATTCGGTCATTTCCCGGTTCAGGTCCGGATAGACCGAAGTGGAACTTATATACATAAGGTACGGCGGAAGCGTGTCCGTTTCCCGGAACAACCGGACGAGGTTTCGGATCTGTTCGGGATGAAACCCGTCGCCCATCTGCCCGGCTTTAGGCGGTATATTGATGATGAGGGCATCGGCGGTCAGAAAATCCCGGAGATGTTCGCCTTCCGGCTGCGGATTCAGCCGGAGCAGGAAGGGACGAATCCCCTTTTGTTCGAGCAGCGCCAGTTTTTCGGCGGAAGTCGTGCTGCCTTTCACCTGAAAACCGGCCTGCACAAGCCGTTCGGCCAGCGGCAGCCCCAGCCAGCCGCAGCCCAGAATGCTTATCGTTGAGAACATGGCATCAGTTTTTTTCCAGGAGGCTGAGCAGCCCGGCGGTCAGGGTATCAATCGGGTTCTGGCTGTTGGTCAGGAGGACGACGGCCGTCCGGCGGTCCGGATTAAACGCCGTGAAAGTGACGAAGCCGCCGGTTCCTCCCTGGTGCCAGTACCAGGGGCGGGCGGCTTCGGTCCGGCGGTGCCAGCCCAATCCGACGGAAGTATCGCCGTTTTTAAACGTAGTTTCCTGAGTCTGCTTCATGGCGCTGACCAGTCTGGCCGGGCCATTACCCAGTTCTGCTTTCAGATACCGGATCAGGTCCCGCACGTCGGACCGAATCCCTCCGGCCGCCGTCAGGGCCTGAAATTCCCAGGACGACACCGGGTTACCCTTCGCGTCGTGCCCCTGCGCAAAAGCCGCCTTGTCCTGATCACCCAGCGCGATGACCGTATGTTCCATTCCGAGCGGCCGGGTAATGCGCTCCCGCACCAGTTCTTCAAAGGGTTTCCCGGCGACATTTTCCAGGACCGTTCCCAGCAGACCGACGGCCAGGTTGGAGTACTCATACTGTTCGCCGGGCCGGCGCGGAAGGGTAACGGTTTTCAGAAAGGCATACAGTTCCTTCCGACCGTAGTGCCGGTAGGGATTGTTCATATTCGTGGCAAAGGTGAACAGGTTGGCCGGAAGCCGGGGCAGCCCGGAGGTATGATTGGACAGCGTTTTCAGCGTCACGGGAATACCGTCTTTCTGTAGGGCCGGGATGGAGTCGGGCAGATACCGGTTAATCGGATCGTCGAGCCGCACTTCTCCACGCCGGACCGCGTCCATCAGCAGCGTTGCCGTGAAAGTCTTGGTAATCGACCCGATTTCAAACAGGGTCGTTTCGTCGGGAATCTTTCCGCTATCCCGTCCGGTTTCTCCATATCCGTAGACCCAGAGGCTGTCGTTCCGGAGCAGGCCGATGGACAGACCGACGGTATTCTGCCGACGGATATAGGGCTGCACCACCGTATCCACCTCCCGGTCGAAGGCCGTCCGGAGCGGATTGCTGCTGAGCGCGGGGGTCTTCCGGTCGGGCAGATCCTCTTCAAAAGGCCGGAACAGGAATGTATGCAATTTGCCTTGAGCATCCAGGCTGAGGTGGAAATCCATCTTTGCCCGCTCGAATACCGCCTTATACCGAACCACCTCCCCCGCCGTACTTCTCCGCTCCACCGATTTCCACCGACCGGTCTGGCCGAACAGCCCGCCGGTCACCAGCCGGAACTGTTCCGCCGAAATCTGCCGGCGGAAAACCTCGCCGGCCAACGCATAGATGGAATCGGGCTGCCGGTCATTGTAATGCCGACGGACCAGAGAAGCCACCGAATCCGGCGGGAGATGCCGGCCGCTCTGGGCCTGGGCCAGTTGTGCCAGAAGGGTGAAAATTAAAATCAGGCGTTTCATAAAATCAGGCAGGGAATTTGCTACTCCCTAAAGTACTATTTTCTTTTTTGATCGACGATTAAACTTAACCGAAGCGAGTCTATCTAAAGAATGCAATCAACCGAAGGATCTATGCCGGTTTTGCAATTTTACAATAGGAATTATTAAAAATTAATTAATCCAACAGTATGATATACAGGCAACTGGTTTTCGTGTTATTTTTATAAAAATCCAACGTAACCATAAACGTACAACCCAATGGAAGAGAAAGCGGAGTTGATACCGGGCATATACAATTATTGTGATTCGTGGTGTGAACGGTGCCTGTTTACCAAACGGTGCCGGAATTTCTCTCAACACTATCCTGATGGTCTCAAGCAGCAGGATATGGATGCGGAAACGCTGGTGAAACGACTGATGGAAGCGTTGGAACAGACGAAGGCGTATGTTCATAAAGCCCGGCAGCGGGAAGCCCTGTCGGAGGCCCAGGTCGTGACGCAGGAAGCAGAAGCGGCCGGTCTGTACGCCAATGAGCCGAAGAAAAGCCCGCTGGCCGCCCTGTGTGACGAATACCTGCGCGAAACGGCCGTCTGGCTGAAGGAAGAGAAGGACCTGCTCCGGCAGGCCGGCCATCAGCAGGCCTTCGAGGTGAATCTGGGCCTTCGGTCGGAAGAGGAAGCCCTCGGGCTGCTGAACACGCTCAAGGATGCCTGGGAAATCATCAAATGGTATCGTACGCTCATCCCGGTGAAGGTGATCTCCGCCCTGCAGATCAACCAGTCGCCGGACGGCAATAAAACCCTGTCGGAGTATTTCAACGGCAAGGCGAAACTGGTGCTGGTCAGCGTGGATCGCTCGCTGCTGGCCTGGCACACGCTGCTGAACAACTACCCGGAAAAGACCGACGAGGTGCTGGATATGCTGGTGCTGCTCGACCGGATTCGCCGGCAGATGGAAGGAACGTTTCCCGATGCCCGGACTTTTCTCCGGCCGGGTCTGGATTAATAAACCAACTGATTGAATTGAAAAGCCGGCGGGAAACCTTTCCCGGCCGGCCTTTTTTTATGCCCACGGTGAAGTGATTTCCGCAGAAGATTATTTCTTTTTGATGACGAACTCCACCCGCCGGTTGGCCTGTTTGCCCACCTCGCTGTCGTTGGTAGCCACGGGTTTCGCTTCGCCGTAGCCTTTGCTGGCGATGCGGTCCGGCTCGATGCCTTTGCCGATGAAGTACTCGCGGACGGCATCGGCCCGGTCCTGCGACAACTTCAGGTTGAATTCGTTCGACCCGGAATTGTCGGTATGGCCGCCGAGTTCGATGGTCATTTTCGGATTCTCGTTGAGCGTAATCACCATGCGGTCCAGTTCGGGAAAGGACTCCTCCCGCAGCGTGGCTTTCCCCAGATCGAAGAAAATATTGTTCAGACGAACGGCCCGGCCCACTTCGATGGGCACCAGCGTCAGTTCCTGCCCCTTGATTTCCTGGAAGCCTTTGGTTTCAGTCAGGTCGATGTTGCCGCCTTCGGCGATGAAATTAGGCGCGATGGCCCGCATACTGTATTTCTTGCCGTAGGGCAGCACGATCTTATATTCGCCCGTGACCGGGTCGGAAGTGGCTTCACCGGCCTCCGCGCCGTCGGGCAGGGTCTGGTACACGATCCGGGCTTCGATGGGCTGACCGGTTTTCTGGTCGATCACCTTCCCGCTAACCAGCGCCACGGGGTCGGGGCGGGTTTCGGCCGGGGCGGTTTTGTCGTTTTTGTCGTCGATAAGTTTGATCCGGACGATGTCGCCTTTTCCGAGCGTATTCTTGAAGGTGGTCATGTAGGCGTACTCACCCGAAGCCGACACGGAATAATAGGCGTCGTAGCCGTCGGTATTGATCGCCGGACCCAGATTCACCGGCTTCGACCAGTGCTTCCAGGTTTTATCGACCCGCCGGGTTACATAAATATCGTTACTGCCGGACCCGCCGGGCCGGTCGCTGGAGAAGTAAAGCGTAGCCCCGTCGGCGGCCAGGAACGGCGTAGTTTCGGTTCCACCGGTATTGACCTCCGGCCCCAGATCGACCGGTTTGGTCCAGGAGCCGTCTTTCTGGCGGAAACTGACGTACAGATCGTCTTCCCGGCTGTTTTTCTTTTCGCTGAACGCCATCACGAGCACCTTGCCGTCGGCGGAAAGGTAGCCGCAGTCATATTGTCCCTTGCTGAGTTTCTCGTAGCCGGGGATATTGATCTTCTGCGGGGCCGACCAGCCGGTGCCGGTGCGTTTGCTGATCGAAAAGCCCCGGGTTTCGTAATTTCCGGCGGTATAAGCCCCTTTGATCAGCATGGTATTGCCGTCGGGCGTGATGCTGTAGGCGCAGTTGTATTCGTCCTTATTGAGGGGAGAGGCCAATCGGCGGGCGGGCGTCCACTGGTTGGCCTGATCCAGTTCTGAAAACCAGATATCCTGGCTGCCTTTGTTTCCGTGCGTATTCTGAGGGTGGCTGATCCGGGCAAAATAAAGCGTACGCCCATCGGGCGAAATCATCGGATTGACCTCGTTATATTCCGAATTTACCTGATTACCAAGATTTTCAGCTTTGGATGCACTTTCCTGCTGGGCCACGGCCACGCGACCGATTACGACCGAAAGTCCCAACAGAACACTTACCCCGAATTTCATTCGCTGCAAAGGGAGAAGTTGATTAGTTAGTATAACGAAGAAGCCTTTCCCGTTAGTTTACGGTATTGTTGTCAAATCGAGTGCCACAATTGCGGGGAGGCCCGGTTTTTGCTGTGAAAGTTTATGAAAATCAGTTGGATAGTCCAGCTTTTATGTATATTCAGACCGGTACCGGCAAGCGGTATCGAAAACCGTATGGGACTTTTTCGAAAGCGAAGCAGAAAAGCGACCGAACCGCGGGTTTCGGAGATGTATCGCGAAACCGTCCGGACGCTTCTCAATATAATTTTCTGTATCGTCGGCCTCGCCCTGGGCATCGTCTATCTGTCCAAGGGGTTGCTGGTCGGCTGGGTGTTCATCGCCGGTTTTACCTTCTTCCTGCTCATTCAGTTCTCCGACCCCAGCGACACCGACATTTAGACCGGTTCTTCCCAAAGGGCTTCGATGCGGGCCAATAAGTCATCTACCGTCTCCGTTACGATCAGGATCTCCCGGTTTTCAGGCTTCAGAAAGCCGTCCTCCACCATAAGGTCCAGTTGCTGAAGCGTCAGGTCGAAATAGCCGTTTATGTTCAGAACGGCAACCGGACCCTCGTAAAGTTTCAGTTGCCGCCAGGCCAGAATTTCGAATAATTCGTCGAAGGTTCCGTAGCCGCCCGGCAGGGCCACCACCCCTTTGGCGAGCTGCACCATCCTGAACTTCCGTTCGTGCATGGTTTCCACGAAGTGGAGTTCCGTCAGGGTGGCATGAGCCACTTCGAGAGCCGCCAGGAAGTTTGGGATAACACCGGTTACCTGACCGCCACTGGACAAAACCGCATCGGCGACGGTTCCCATCAGACCCAGATTCCCCCCTCCGTAGATCAGCCGGATGTCCCGTTCGGCCAGCTTTTCGCCGAGTTCCTGGGCCACTTGCTTATATACCGGGTTGGTTCCCGGGCTCGATCCGCAATAAACGACAATACTCTTCATGCCGCAAAAGTACCACAACGAAGCGTGTTTTCCGGTATGGCGGACGGAAAAAGCAACCGATTAAAGCCATCCGGCCGCCTGCTATTTCGTCAGCGTATTGCTGATGGCCTGCCAGTCTACCTTCCGGACGATTTCCTCGGCCACGTCGAAAGGCGCCTTAATCGTGACGACCAGATTTTCGATCAGATTTCCACCCTTCGTATACGAATAATGGTACAGTTTATCCCCTTTGGCACTGGTACGAAGGTTATTTTTCCAGTTACCAAGCAGCACCACCGTCTCCGGCCGGGCCGCGATGCCGGACTGATCGGGCTTGAGCGTGATCTGCAGCGCCAGCGGGGCGCCGTTGACCTTGATGGTTTTATGGGAAGCCGCGAACCGGTTGCTGATGGGTTCCTCGACCCGGTAGTTACCGGCGTTCATCTCCACGTTGATATCGACGGCCGATTCCGCCAGGCGGCCGGTGCGGCCCGGATCCGCTTCCTTATATACGGAGTCCGTGCTCAGCACCAGCGAATGCTGCTGGGTAGTGATGGTGTCCCCGATGGCCTTGGCGCTGTCGGCCCGGGCGCGCTGCCGGCGGGCGGCATTGCCGCGCTGGAACGTCAGGTCATAGCGATCCCCGCAAACCCGGAAGATTTTGCCGTACTCGTCGCTGAGTTCCAGTTTCCCCAGCGAATGACGTTCGTCGAAAACCTGCCAGTCGCCCGAGGGAGGGTGGTTGCGGAATTGATTCTGAAGCTCTTTCACCACCCGTTCGTAGGCCGCCGTCTGGGCCGGCGAAGGGGGATCGCACTGGCTGTAGGCAGCCGCCGGAACCAATAAGAAACTCATTATCAACAAAGTGTGGCTTTTCATAGGGACAGGAGGTGATTAGTTGATGATCGAGTCGATCAGCCAGGTCACGACGGACACCAGAAGGCTGAACAGCAGGGCGGCTATGAAACCGCTCACCCCGAAGCCGGCGACCAGATAGTCGGTCAGATAGACCATCAGGACGTTGAGGACCAGATAGAACAGCCCGAGGGTGAGGATGGTGATCGGAATGGTGAGAAAAACAAGAATTGGTTTGACGAAGGCGTTCAGTAAGCCCAGAACGATGGCTACGATGAGTGCGGTGCCGAAACTGGCTACCGAAACGCCCGGAATCACGTAGGCGGCAACCATCACCGCGACCGCGCTGATGAGAATGCGAATAATAAGACCCATAACACGTTTGAGGTTTGAAGATTGATGGCGATGCAATAAATGAAATCGACAACAAAGGACAAACTTCAAACCTTCATCTATTGTTTGGCGTGCCGTTCCTGCAGAACCGCAATGATGTCGTCGAGGTCGATATTTTTCTGTTCGAGCAGCACCAGATAATGAAACATCAGATCGGCCGCTTCCCCTTTAAAAAGCTCGTCGTTATTGTCTTTGGCCTCGATCACCAGCTCGACGGCCTCCTCCCCTACCTTCTGGGCAATCTTGTTGACGCCCCTGGCGAACAGCTTCGCCGTGTAGGACGCTTCGGTCGGGTTCTGCTTCCGGTCGCGGATGATGTTTTGCAGGTAATTGAGAAACAGGCCCCTGCCCCGGTTCACCTCATTGAAGCAGGTATCAGCCCCGGTGTGGCAGGTCGGGCCGGCGGGATTCACCTTGATCAGCAGCGTATCGCCGTCGCAGTCGACCATCATCTGCCGCACATGGAGAAAATTGCCGGAGGTTTCGCCCTTGGTCCAGAGCCGCTGTTTGCTGCGGCTGAAGAAAGTAACGATGCCCTCGCGGCCGGTTTTTTCGTAGGCTTCGGCATTCATGTACCCGAGCATCAGCACCCGGCCGGTTTCGGCATCCTGAATGACGGCCGGAACGAGGCCGTCCGGCGATTTGGTAAAGTCGATTGGAATCATCGGTTTAGATTAATGGTTTAACGACCGGCGGTTTTTCAGGCGGTGGTCCGCATCGGGACCCCCCGGCCGACGAGATACTGCTTCAGCGCCGGTATTTCGATTTCCTTGAAGTGAAAGATGCTGGCGGCCAGACCGGCATCGGCCTTTCCGGTCGTGAAAACGTCCACAAAATGGTCCATTGTACCGGCTCCGCCCGAGGCAATGACCGGGATGTTGGCGGCCCCGGAAATCCGGGCGGTCAGTTCGGTGGCGAAGCCGGCTTTGGTGCCGTCGGTATCCATCGAAGTCAGCAGGATTTCGCCGGCGCCCCGGTTTTCGACCTCCTTCGCCCAGGGAATGGTGCGGAATTCCGTCGGTGTGCGGCCGCCGTGGGTATGCACGATGTGCTCACCGTCCACAAACCGGGTGTCGATGGCGACTACGATGCACTGGCTGCCGAACTCCCGCGCCAGCTCATCAACCAGGCCGGGGTTCCGCACGGCCGAGGAGTTGATGGAAATCTTGTCGGCTCCGGCGTTCAGCAGGGCCGAGACATCGGCTTTGGTCGAGATGCCCCCGCCGACCGTAAACGGAATGTTGACGGTATGCGCCACTTTCCGGACCAGTTCGATCAGCGTTTTGCGGCCCTCCACGGTAGCCGTAATGTCCAGAAAAACCAGCTCGTCGGCACCCTGCCGGGCGTAGATGGCGCCCAGCTCGACCGGGTCCCCGGCGTCGCGGAGGTTGACGAAGTGGGTGCCCTTGACGGTCCGGCCGTCCTTGATATCGAGGCAGGGAATGATTCGTTTCGTTAGCATGGCAATGGGTCCGGCCGGCGGCCAGGCTTATTTCATCTGTTCAATAAAAGCCGTCAGCTGGTTCAGTGAAATTCTTCCCTCGTAAATAGCCTTGCCGACAATCACCCCAAACAGCTTCATTTCGGCCAGTTTTTCAATGTCTCCCATGCCGCTTACCCCACCGCTGGCGATGATCGCCAGATCCGGAAACCGGTCCTGCAACTCGCGGTACAGGTCGAAGGAGGGGCCCTGGAGCAAACCGTCTTTGGCGACATCCGTGCTGATGGCGTACTTGATGCCTTTCTCCACGTACTTCTCGACGAAGTCGTATACCCACATTTCGGTGGCTTCCTCCCAGCCGCCGACGGCGATCTTCTCGTTGCGGGCGTCGGCGCCGAGGATGATGGCCTCCGGCCCGAACTGCTTCAGCCAGCTTTCGAACAGGTCCGGATTTTTGACGGCAATGCTGCCGCCGGTTACCTGCCGCGCGCCCGAATCGAACACGATGCGTAAATCCTCGTCGGACTGCACCCCGCCCCCGAAGTCGATGTGCAGCCGCGTTTTGCCCGCAATCAGTTCCAGCACTTTCCAGTTGACGACCCGCTTCTGCTTCGCCCCGTCCAAGTCGACCAGGTGCAGGCGCGTCAGGCCGGCATCCTCGAACTGCTGCGCCACTTCGAGCGGGCGGGCGTTGTATTCTTTCTTCCGGCTGTAATCGCCCTGCGTCAGCCGGACGGCTTTGCCTTCAATCAGGTCGATGGCGGGGATAATGTGCATCGTTACGGTTGCCGTTACCGGCGGTCATCAGATGTTCAGAAAATTTTCGAGGATGCGCTGCCCGACGTCCCCGCTGATTTCGGCGTGGAACTGGGCCGCGTAGAAATTGTCCTTTTGCAGCATGGCGCTGAACGGGCGGACATAGTGGCAGACCCCCACGGTTTCGGGGCAGACGTCGGCGCAGTAGCTGTGCACGAAATACACATACGGGTCCGGCGCCAGCCCGGCGGTCAGCGGGCCGTTGAGGTCGGTCAGGTTGTTCCAGCCCATGTGCGGCACCTTGAAGCCGGGCAGCGCCGGAAACCGCCGGACATCGACGTCGAAAACACCCATGCACTCGGTATCACCTTCTTCGGAATACCGACAGAGCAGCTGCATACCGACGCACGTACCCAGCACCGGCTGTTTCAGGGAGGGAATCACCCGATCCAGCCCCCGCTCCCGCAGGTAAGCCATGGCGGTGCTGGCTTCGCCCACACCGGGGAAAATTACCTTGTCGGCCGACCGGATTTCAGCTTCGTCGTCGGTCAGCAGGTAGCCGGCGCCCAGGCGGTCGAGGGCATACATCACCGACTGAACGTTTCCGGCATTGTACTTGATTATGACCGTTTTCATAACAAAAAACCCGGTTCGATGACAGAACCGGGTTGGGTATCGGGAGATTCGTTTTTTCGTTGCTTAACCCCAAAGACACATCCGTTCCGTCTGAAACTACCGGACAGAATGAGGATGGTGATGCGTGGCTTTGGAAAAATTCATAGCGCAAAAGTACGGGGAACGGTTCTGAAATCAAAACAAACTTCCCTGAACTACTTCGGGCCGGATGGTGGGCTCGTGCAGGTTGAGACCACAGACGGTGTTCAGTTTCCGCACCCAATACCGGATCAGCTCCGGAGCGGTGTCGTTTTCGCCCCCGCCGTGGACGAACAGATAGGCGGTTTGCAGGCCCTTCCGGAACCATTCGTTCAGCCGTTCGACCCAGGCGTCGACGCGTCGGTAATCGCTCGGATGGCCCTCGTTACCGATGAACCGCAGCACCAGAACCGGACTGGTCAGGCTCATGTGCAGCACATCGCGCCGTCCGGCGACATCGGTCATCACCAGGTCCCGGCGCAGCGCATAAAGCCCTTCCAGCGTCCGCTGCCAGACCTCGGGCCGGCTGAACCAGGTGGGATGACGAAACTCGACGGCCACTTCCAGATCGTCCGGCAGGCTTTTCAGGTACCTCTCCACCACCGGCCAGCGCGCCGGCTCGAACGACGGCGGCAACTGGAGAAACGTCGTGCCCAGATACTCTTCCAGGCTCAAAACCGCGTCGACAAATTCCTCCGTCAGGTCTTCGGCCGCGACCAGTCCGTGTTCGTGACTGATGATCTGCGGAAATTTGGGGCAGTAGGCGAAACCGGGTCGGATGGGCGAACCGGCGGCTTCCTGCTTCCACTTCTCCACCATCGACGGGGACGGAATATGATAATGGGTGCTGTTGAGTTCGACGGTATTGAACTGCCGCGTATAATAATGAAGAAAATCCCGCTCCCGGGCCTGGGAGGGATACACTTTTCCGATATAATTCTTATTGGCCCAGACCGGCCCTCCGATGAAGACTTCGGGGTGGGCGGTCGGCTCGACGTTGTCCCAGACTTTCCGGTTGAACGGATGGTCGGGCGGCAGGCTGAAATCGACTGCATCGACGTCAGGTACTTTTCCGAATTCCATGGTGTGCAGCGGTTAAGGTGCCAAAGTAAAACTACCAAACCTATGCTTTCGTTTTCGCACCCGTTCCGAATTGACTAATTTTGCACCATGATTTCGAAAACCTATAATCCGAAAGAGATTGAGGAAAAGTGGTATCAGTACTGGATCGATCACCGCTTTTTTCATTCCACTCCCGACGAACGCGAACCGTATACCATCATCATCCCGCCACCAAACGTGACCGGGGTGCTGCACATGGGCCACATGCTGAACAATACCATTCAGGATGTGCTGATCCGGAAGGCCCGGATGGAGGGGAAAAATGCCTGCTGGGTACCCGGCACCGACCACGCTTCCATCGCCACGGAAGCGCGGGTGGTGGCGATGTTGAAAGAACGCGGCATCGACAAACGGGAGATCGGCCGGGAAAAATTTCTGGAACACGCCTGGGAGTGGACCCATAAGTACGGCGGCATCATCCTGCAGCAGCTTCGGAAACTCGGTGCTTCGTGCGACTGGGACCGGACCCGCTTCACGATGGAACCGGCCCTGTATGATTCGGTGATCGACGTCTTCGTCGACCTCTTCAATAAAGGCCATATCTACCGGGGCGTCCGGATGGTGAACTGGGACCCGCAGGGCCGGACGGCGGTTTCGGACGAGGAGGTCATCACCAAAGAGGTGCAGCAGAAACTCTGTTACATCCGGTATGAGATCGTCGACGGCCATACGCCGGTCGACGGAGAGACAGATGCGGAACACCGCCTGGCGGCCGACTACATCACCATCGCCACCGTCCGCCCGGAGACGATCATGGCCGACGTCGCCATCGCCGTCAACCCGAACGACGAGCGGTATACCCACCTGCACGGCAAAAAAGCGCTGATTCCGCTGATCAACCGGGCGATTCCGATCATTACGGACGAATACGTCACGATGGAATTCGGAACGGGCTGCCTCAAGGTGACGCCCGCCCACGACCCGAACGACTACGAACTGGGCCTGAAGCACAACCTGCCGGTCATCGACATTCTAAACGACGACGGCACGCTGAATGAAAAGGCGCAGATTCTGGTCGGCCAGGACCGGTTTGCGGCCCGGAAGGCCATCATCCGCGAACTGGAAGAGAAAGGCCATCTAGTCAAAGCCGAGGAGTATAAGTCGAACGTCGGTTTTTCGGAACGGACCAACGCCGTCATCGAGCCGAAACTGTCGCTTCAGTGGTTTCTGAAGATGAAGGAGCTGGCCCGGCCGGCGCTGGAGAACGTCATGAACGACACCATCCAGCTGCACCCGGCCAAATTCAAGAATATGTACCGCTCCTGGATGGAGAACGTCCACGACTGGTGCATCAGCCGCCAACTCTGGTGGGGACACCGGATTCCGGCTTTCTACATGAAAGACGGTACCGTGATCGTGGCGAAAACCAAGCGCGACGCCCTGCGCATCGCCCGCGATCGCTACCAGCTTTTTGCCCTCAGCGAAGCCGACCTGACGCAGGACGAAGACGTGCTGGACACCTGGTTTTCGGCCTGGCTCTGGCCCATGTCGGTTTTCGACGGGCTGAAAGACCCCGATAACGCCGACATCAAGTATTATTATCCGACCAACGACCTCGTGACGGCCCCCGAAATTCTGTTCTTCTGGGTGGCCCGCATGATCATTGCCGGCTACGAATACAAAGGCCGCGAGCCGTTCCGCAATGTATATCTGACCGGTATCGTGCGCGACAAGCTCGGCCGCAAAATGTCCAAATCGCTCGGCAACTCGCCCGATCCGCTCGACCTGATCGGCCAGTATGGGGCCGACGGCGTCCGGACGGGGATGCTGTTCAGTTCACCCGCCGGCAACGATCTGCTGTTCGACGAAAAACTGTGTGAGCAGGGCCGCAACTTCTGTAACAAGATCTGGAACGCCTTCCGGCTCGTGAAGGGCTGGACGGTAAGCGAAACGGCCGATCCCGGCGACAGCCGACTGGCCGTCCGCTGGTTCGAATCGCGGCTGAACCAGACGCTGAACGAACTGGAAGACCACTTCGGCAAATACCGCATGTCGGACGCCCTGCATACGGTTTACAAGCTGATCTGGGACGATTTCTGCTCGCAGTATCTGGAGATGATCAAACCCGGCTTCGAGCAGCCCATCAGCCGGGAGATTTACGAAGCCACCATCGACTTCTTCGAGCGGCTGATGAAAGTCGCCCATCCGTTTATGCCGTTCATTTCGGAGGAAATCTGGCAGGACATCCGCGAACGGGCCGACCAGGAAAGCATCTGCGTCGCCGACTTCCCGAAAGCCGGGGTCGTCGACACCCAGTTGCTGGCCGACTTCGAGCTGCTGTTCGAGGTGGTTTCGTCGGTCCGCAACATCCGCAACGGCAAGCAGATCAACCCCCGGACCGAGCTGCCGCTGGCCATTCGGACGGGCGCCCCGCTGCGGTTCGACGCTCTCCAGGGTCTGATTCGCAAGATGGCGACGGTTTCGGAGGTCAGCTACGTGACGGAGAAGGCCGAAGGCGTCTCGTTCATCATCAAAGGCGATGAGTTCTTCGTGAACGTGGCCGGGGAGATCGATGCGGAGCAGGAACGGGCCAATCTGGAGAAGGAGCTGGAATACACCCGCGGCTTTCTGCAATCCGTTCTGAAGAAGCTTTCCAACGAAAAATTCGTCGCCAACGCCAAAGCGGACGTGGTGGAACGCGAACGCCGGAAACTGGCCGATGCCGAAGCGAAAGTCAGGGCGCTGGAAGAGAGTCTCTCCGCGCTTTAAGAAACCATAAACCCCCGGCCTTTGGCGGAAGACCCGGTCAGACAGACCCGGTCGGGTGGCCCGGAAAGGTTGGGGGTCTTTTTATTCCCTCAGAATCGTCACCTCTACCCGCCGGTTCAGCCGCCGGGTTTCTTCCCGCGTATTGTCGGCAATGGGTTTGCTGCCCCCGTTGGCCTGCGTTTTGATCCGGGCAGCCTGAATTCCTTTATTCGTCAGATAACTCTTCACCGCATCCACGCGCTGCCGCGACAGGGCCACGTTGAGTTTCGGATCACCGACGTTGTCGGTATGACCCGCCAGTTCGATCTCCATCGTCGGGTTGTCTTTCATCAGCGATGCCAGGGTGTCCAGCTGCGGGTACGAACTCGGCTGAATATGGTAATCCGACTGTCGGAACAGCAGGTTGTTCAGGCGGTAGGTCCGGCCGGCTTCGACTTTCGAGCCGAAATTCTCCACTTTTGGAGCCGGGGCCGGCGGTTCGACTGGGGGTGCCTTCGCCACTACCGTATCTTTGGGTGCCGGTTTCGGCGTGGCCTTC
Source organism: Larkinella soli (assembly GCF_003703975.1). Taxonomy (GTDB): domain Bacteria; phylum Bacteroidota; class Bacteroidia; order Cytophagales; family Spirosomataceae; genus Larkinella; species Larkinella soli. The sequence continues at coordinate 195,372 of NZ_QTJY01000013.1, forward strand.
GCCACCGGCGGAGGAGCGGTCGTTTTCGGTGGGGTCTTTGCCGGGGCCGATGGTCTGGAAGCGGTGACGGGGGGTTTGGAATTCCGCAGATCATCCGTAAACGGCAGCACCCGAAGTTCATATACGTTATACGGCCACTGCGACCGCGATCCGCCCAGCGGGTTGTAGGGGTCCCGGCGGTTGATGTAATATTCCACATCCTCCTCGATCAGGTCCACGGACTGAACGCCCTTGCCCGGTCGCTCGAAGTGGGCCTCGCAGGTCAGCCGGTACACCCAGCGGAACCGGACGCCCCGGGGTTCGTCGAGGATATCGACGGTTTTTTCGCCCTCCAGACTTTCGACCCGGATGTTTCTGATATAAAGCAGCGCATACTCCAGGTTGTTACGGGTGTCGTACAGCCGCCAGGAGTTCTGGTGACCAGGGCCATACAGACTGGCGCTCTGCACGGGTTCGCCACGGTCGTCCGCCACAAAATGGACGATCATTTTGTGGTTCGTATATTCAACTTTCGATACTCTTCCCACTCCCTTCAGATTGCGCTGGGGAGGGTCAAAATCGCGTTGTACGATCTTCTGGGCATATGCAGGTAACGCCCAGCTGATACTCATGATCACCAGTCCCAACAGCCAGCGTCCCATAGTCTCCGTTCATTTGTGGGTAGTATACTTCTCTAAACGAATTTAACTCAGGTTAATCTACCTGTTTTGTTATTTTTTGTTAAAAAGTTTGAAATTTTTCATCCAGTATTTTCTAATTATTTCATAAAAAAGTACTATTATAGGAAATTAATGACCAGGGCGGCAACGTTTAGCGTCTGACAACGTTCTCTCCACAATGAACAAATGCGTTTTTTTAGACCGTGACGGGGTTTTGAATGAAGACCGGACCGATTATGTCTACCGGATCGAAGATATGATCGTGCCGGACGGCGTCGTAGAAGCCCTCCAGTTATTGAAAGAGGCCGGCTATTTGCTGATCGTCGTTACCAACCAGGCGGGCATTGCCAAAGGGATGTACTCGCGGGAGGATGTGATGCAATGTCACCGTCACCTGCAGGACCTCTGCGGCAACCTGCTCGACGACATCTATTACTGTCCGCATCACCCGGACTACGACACCCGGTCCCTGCTGCGGAAACCGGATTCGCTGATGCTGGAGAAGGCCATCGCCAAATACAACATCGATGTAAGTCGTTCGTGGATGATCGGAGACGCCATCCGTGATATGCAGGCCGGCCGGCGCGTGGGCGTCCGAACCGTACATATCACGAATGACCGTCAAAAACCGGCCGTGAGCGACCGGCAAGCTCCTAATCTGCTCGAAGCCTCCAGAATGGTAGTTAGCGCCGTGATGGCCTGATCAGGCGGCCCGTTCGGTCGTGACCGGCTGTTTTTTTATCAGGTAACTGTCATATGCCGGGCAGGATCTGCGCGCGCAGGAAGCCAGGGAGATCATCGCAACCAATCCTAAGGCGATACCAATTTTTTTCATAGATAGTAAAGTGTTTTCCGTAGTCAGTAACCCCAGGTTCGGGATTACTGATTACAGTGCAAAAATAATGCAGTATTAACTTTCCTGCCGTTCGAGTTCTTCGACCGGCTGTTCTTCCCCATTCTTCGACGCTTCCACCGATTCCAGTTTCTGAACCGGAGCGGGAGGGGCCGTCTCCTGAAAGCCCAGGATTTTCAGCATCACCTCACTGTCCTGTTCGGGCGCAAACAGCCGGGTCGTCAGGTTGCCATCGGTGTCCCGATCGACGATGACGTGCTGCGGAGCGGGAATCAGACAATGCTGAATACCGCCGTAGCCGCCCAGCGACTCCTGATAAGCGCCCGTATGGAAGAACCCAATATACTGATCTTCCGTCTCCTGTTCAAAAATCGGCAGATACAAATCGGCGCTGTGAGCCTCCGTATTGTAAAAATCATGCGAGTCGCAGGTCAGCCCGCCGAGGTTCACCTTCTGGTACGGATTGTCCCAGTTGTTGACCGCCAGCATAATATATTTCTGCCCCAGACCCCAGGAATCCGGCAACTGGGTGATGAATGAGCCGTCGATCATATACCACAGCTCTTTATCGTTCTGAAGCTTCTGATCGACCACCTTATATATAACGGCGCCACTCTCTCCTACCGTATAACTTCCGAACTCGGTGAAGAGATGCGGGACCGGCACATTGTTCTTGTTACAGATCCACTGGATGCTTTCGACGATCTGATCGACCATCGCCTGGTAGTCGTACGTGAACTGAAACGAGGTCTGGATCGGCATACCGCCACCGATGTCGATGGAGTCGAGGTCCGGGCAGATTTTCCGCAGTTCGCAGTATTTGTACATAAACCGGCTCAGTTCGCTCCAGTAGTAGGCGCTGTCTTTGATACCGGTATTGATGAAGAAGTGCAGCATCTTGAGCTTGAACTTCTCGTTATGCTGGATCTTCGACCGGTAGAGTTCATTGACGTCGCTGTACCGGATGCCGAGACGCGAGGTATAGAACGCGAAGTTCGGTTCTTCGTCGGTTGCGATCCGTATCCCCAGGTTCACCGTTTCCGCCGTCACCGTATTCTCATAGGCTTCGATTTCCTTGAGGTTGTCCAGCACCGGGATGACGTTGAAACCGTCGTTCAGCAGCTCACTGATATGCTGCGTATACAGCGGCCGCTTGTAGCCGTTGCAGATGATGTACGTACTCTTGTCGACCTTCCCGTTGTTGTACAGTTCCCGGATAATGGGAATATCGTACGCCGACGAGGTTTCCAGGTGTATTTTATTCTTCAATGCTTCTTCCAGCACAAAACGAAAGTGCGATGATTTGGTGCAGTAACAGTAGGTGTAGGTCCCTTTGTAGTTGTACCGCTTCATCGCATTCTTGAACAGCATCCGGGCATGTTCGATGTGTTCGCTGATCTTGGGCAAGTACGTCAGTTTAAGTGGCGTACCATACTGCCTGATGATTTCCATCAGGGGCACGTTGTTGAACAACAGATTATTATTCTCTACTTTGAATTCAAGTGTCGGAAATTCAAAGGTCTGTTCGATCAGGTCGTTGTAACTTTTCATCCTTTCGGCAGAAGCATAAAAGAGTTTTGTTTGTTTCGGAAAAAGCCTGCGAAAATGACATAAAAAGAGCAGCTTTGCAATACAGTAAGAACCTGTTTACAAAAACATGATGTACCGCAGGTCGGTTACCTGATTGTCAAGCTGCTGAGAGTTGGTCTACTCGCATGATAGAGAACGCAGAAACGGCGATTTTGATTCGGAAACCGGGTTAAATTTTACAGTACCCCGTCGGCGGCAAACCGGCTGCCCCCATCCCATAGGCCGGTTCTTATCGTAACCCTTTGCACCTTGGGGTTTAACCTCTATTTTTAGCGCCACAAGTTTTATAAATGAAGCCCTTGAAGATTCATTTCATTTCCATCGGCGGCAGCGTCATGCATAATCTCGCCATTGCCCTCCACCAGCAGGGCCATCAGGTCACCGGCTCCGACGATGAGATTTACGAACCCTCCCGTTCCCGGCTCGAACCCTTCGGGCTGCTCCCACGGCAATTCGGCTGGTTTCCGGAAAACATTCACACCGGGCTGGACGCGGTCATCCTCGGTATGCACGCCCGGCCCGACAACCCGGAACTCCGGAAAGCCCGGGACCTGAGCCTGCCGGTGTATTCGTATCCGGAGTTCGTTTACCGGCAAAGCCTCCACAAGCAGCGGGTCGTCGTGGCCGGCAGCCACGGCAAAACCACCATCACCTCGATCATCCTGCACGTTCTGCGCTATCACAAGCGGACCTTCGATTACCTGGTGGGCGCCCAGCTCGACGGCTTCGACACCATGGTGCAGCTGACGGATGACGCTCCGGTCATTGTCGTCGAGGGCGACGAATACGGCACCTCTCCCATCGACCCGCAGCCGAAGTTTCTCCACTATCAGCCCCACATCCTGCTCATCAGCGGCATCGCCTGGGATCACGTCAATATCTATCCGACCTACGAGTCCTACGTGCATCAGTTCGAGCTCCTGGCCGATTCGATGTCCAAAGCCGGCACGATCGTCTTCGACGATACCGACGACATGCTGGACGTCATCGCTCTGAAGGAGCGCGAAGACGTGACCCGTCAGCCGTACGATGTGCACCCCTATCGGATCGAAAACGGCCGGACGCTGCTCGTTACCCGCCAGAACGGCGAGGTGCCGGTCCTGGTATTCGGAGAACACAACATGAAAAACATCAGCGGGGCAATGGCCGTCTGCGACCGGCTGGGGGTTCCGGAGGACCTCTTCTACGAAGCCATCCAAAGCTTTCGGGGCGCTCACAAACGGCTGGAAAAAGTTGCCGAAAGCGCGCAGACCACCATCTACCGGGACTTTGCCCATGCACCTTCCAAAGTGGAAGCCACCACGGCGGCCGTCCGCGACCAGTTCCCGGACCGGAACCTGGTGGCCTGCGTCGAACTGCACACGTTCAGCAGCCTGAACAAAAGCTTCCTGAATCAATACCACGACACGCTGGCCAGAGCGGATGTTGCGGCTGTCTTCTATAGTCCGCACACGCTGGAGATGAAACGGCTCGAACCGATCAGCCCCGCCGAAATCGTCGCAGCCTTCGACCGCCCCGACCTTCAGGTGTTCACCGATGCCGGAGCGCTGCAAACCTTCCTGAAAAGCCAGCTCAACGGCCACCCAACGATCTATCTGCTGATGAGCTCCGGCAACTTCGGCGGGCTGAATGTGGAGAGTTTGACTTAGGAGCCTCCTATTTATCCCCTTTCATCAAATAGGCCACCAGGTCGGCCAGTTGCTGCTCCGAAAGGCCCAGCGAGACGGGGTCGGGCATCAGACTGGTCGTGTATTGTTTGCGGGAGGCTATCCGGTTCGTCGGGATGGTCTGTTTCTGGCCGGCCGCGTCTTTGACCACCACCGCCTGCTGGCCGTCGCTCAGCAGAAACCCGTAGTACGTCTGTCCGGTCTTGGTGGTGATCAGCCAGGGTTCGTACCCGAAAGCCAGTCCGGCGCTTGGATTCAGGATCGCGTCCAGCAAGGTATTTCGGTCGAACTTCTGATGAATCCTGGTCAGTTCCGGCCCGATGTCTTTTCCGTCCTGCCCGTGGCGGTGGCAGGTCGCGCAGGTCGTCCGGAACACCGTCTGCCCGGCCACCGCGTCACCGGAGATCGCCGAAAGCTTTTTCAGCGATAACGTCGCGCCACCGCCCGGCCGGGTGAAGTAGTCGCCGGCCATGGTCCGGACGCTCTGGTCGGGATTGGTGAAGATCGTTTCACCGATGGCGGCTTTCAGGGCGTCCGGCAGTTTTTTGTCGGCGGCCAGACCCACCAGCAGCTTACCCCCTTCCGGGCTGGCCGCCATTTCTTTCGCGAGTTTCACCCGGTCTTCCTCTTTGGTATATTCATCCATCAGTTTCTGCCGCATCGCCATCATTTTCTGTTCGGCTTCCGAAAGCTTCGGCGGCATGATCTCATCCCAGTTGAGCAGGGTGGCCCAATCGTTGGCCCGGCGGAAGCCGACCCAGTACCCGGCCTGTGAAGCTATGGTTTTGTCGGCGGCTTTAGCCAGATCGACCATGGCCCGGGCCGCCGTCTCGTCTTTAATGAAGCCGAGGGCGACGAGGGCCTGCCGCCGGGCATCCGCGCTCAGCCCGATTGCCAGCGCCCGCTGTTTCAGAAGAGCCGCTGCGCTTTTCGGATGCAGACGCCAGACCAGATCGGCGGTTCTCTGATCCCATTGAACCGGGTCGGCGGGCCAGCCGGCTTTGAGTGCAGCAAACAGGTCTTCTTCCTTTTTGTCGGCGGCCAGGCCAAGGGCTTCCAGATAATAGCGATCCCTGCCGTCATAGCTCCGGGCCAGCTTCAGCAGCAATTCCTTACTTTGACCGAACGGCACATCCCGCAGGGCAATCGCCACCTCCCGGCGGACCATCGCCGACGGATCGTCGACCGCCTGACCTGCCAGTTTCAATATATCCGGTACTACCTGCTTCAGCGCCCGGAAGGCGGTCACCCGCAGATCGGGGGTTCCGGACTTTAAAACTTCCTCTACCTTTTGCCGCCCTTTCGGCCCCAGTTGAGCGAGCAGCCAGACGGCGCGGGCCTGGTGATACGGGTTCGGGTCTTTCAGTAAACGCGCGACCGGCTTCACCGCCTTTTCGCCCTGGGCGCGAAGTTTCTCGAAGCCCAGCAGCCGGACGTTGACCGCCGGGTTGGTCAGGGCCGCCAGCTGTCCTTTTGTCTTTTCGGTATCGATGACCGGCGTCTTCAGGTTTTTGCCTTTGGGCGTAATCCGGTAGATGCGTCCATAGCCTTTCCGGTCTTTCATCTGGTGGCCTCCGACGACCGGGTCATACCAGTCGGCGATATACAGGGCACCGTCCGTTCCGACGGCGACGTCGCTCGGCCGGAACCACTTGCGGGTATCTTCCCGGATGTCGTTCCATTTATAGGCGGTATCTACCTGGGCAAAGGTGCTGATGAAGTCGGTCCGGGGCAGGCTGAATCCGGCCCCTTCCGGTTGGGGTTTATAACCGAAGATCACGTTTCGACCGGCTTCGGCGCTCAAGAGCATTCCGCGGTAGGCAGGTCCCAGCTGGTCGCCCTCATAAAAAACGACTCCAGTGGGAGACCCGGCTCCGGTGATGTCTCCGGCCGGCACGACGCCGGGGTCTTCCTGGTGCCAGTGGGCGGTGGGAATGTCCTGCCCGGGCCGCTGGTCAGCCTGCCAGAAGCGGGTACCGTCCTGACTGAAATAGCCCATGTTTCCGCCCTCCATGAGCCAGCTCGTCCGGCAGGAAACCACCTGATCGTCGTTGTCGTTCTGCCACATATTCCCGTAGGAATCCAGGGCGGTTTCGTAATTGTTCCGAAAGTTGTGCCCCATCACTTTCAGTCCGGTTCCGTCGGGGTTGATGCGCAGGGCCAGCCCTCCTACCCAAACCCGCCCGTCGTCGCTGGACAGGTTTCCTTTGTTGCTGGTATTATAGGGAGTGCCGCCGGAATAGATGCTTCCGGAGCGGAGCGTCCAGCCGGCTTTATCCGTGACGGTATGCGGACCGGCATTTCCGGTATTGAAATACCATTTGCCGTCCGGTCCGGCGACCAGCGCGTGCAGGGAATGGTCGTGATCGAGGCCGCCGAAGCCGGTCAGGAAGACCTCTTTTTTATCCGGTTTATCGTCGCCGTTTTCGTCGGTATAGATGACCAGATTCGGAGCGGCCGAGACAATGACCCTGTTGCCGATGACGGCGATCCCCAGGGGGGAAACCAGGTCCTTGTCCTGCACGAACACCTTGGTGCGGTCGGCTTTTCCGTCACCGTCGGAATCTTCCAGAATCATCACCCGCTCCCCTTCCGGGTGGTCCAGCCGGGTGTCGGGTTTGTTATTGAAGTTTCGGTAGTTGACGGCCTCGGTCAGCCAGATCCGACCCCGGGCATCCACGTCGATATTGGTGGGGTTGTAGAACATCGGGGCCTCGGCCCAAAGGGTGGCTTCGAGGTCGTCGGGCAAATAAAGCCGGGTCGAGTCGGAGCCGGCCGGGAGGCTTTGGTTGACGACCTCCCGGGGGTCGCTGAACTGGGTCGCCGGACGAGGGACGGTCAGGGTTTGAGTACCCCACCAGAACATCCCGCCGGTCAGGAACAAGGCCCGAACGATCGGAGTTGGTTTAGGAATGGAAAGCTTCATCGACAAGTGTTTCACGTGGAATAATTACCTGAAAAACAATATTTAAGACCTCTCAAACTTATTATAATAAGCTGTAATTTCAAAATTTCGTGGAACAATGTCGCAACCTTCCTATGACATCACTTCCCTCACAAACTTATTATTATAAGTGTAACTTTCCAAGATGTTTTTACCCTCTAGCACAGCACCTTCGATATGCACCCAGCCTGCGTACCCAATGTCGTCAATCGCCTTCCTGACTTCCGGATAATTTACCTTCCCCTGGCCCAAAAGGAACCCGTTCTCCTTAAAATGGAATTCACATATCTGTTTTTGCTTCCCGAGCCAGCGGATTTCCTTTAAAATATCATATCCCATAACCGTGGAGTTGCAAACGTCGTAATACACCTTCACGGCGGGGGAGCCGACGGCCTCGATGATGGCCATGTGTTCCTCGGCACTCAGCCACGATTCGATCGCCAGCGTCACCCCCGCCTTCTCGGCTTTGGGGGCTACGGCCTTCAGTTTTTCAATGACCGCCCGGGTTCCCTGCGGGTCGTTTTTCAGGTCGCCCTTGCTGAAGAAAGCCAGCAGAATATTTTTGACGCCGAGCGCCCGCGCCACGTCGACGCTGTCCTGCACCCACTGCTCCGCCCGGGGGTCGGACTTGTAGGGAACGTTGTTCAGTTCGCCCAGTGCCAGACTGCCGATCCGGACCCCCGTCCGGCGGGCGGTTTCACGGTAGACTTTCTGACGTTCCTTCTGCCGCAGGTGCATGTCGTTCTTCTCCGAACCCATGTTGACCTGCAGGCCGTCGAGCCCGATGGCCTTCGCCACTTCGAAGGCTTCGATCTTCGACGACTGCCCGATCGACCAGTCGCAGGCCCCAATCAGAAAGCGACGGTTATTTGCATTTTGTAACTTAATTTTGTGGCTTGGGAACGCCCCTGAAGAAATGGCACTCATCGAAAAAAGACCCAGGGTTTGCAGAAGGGCAGTGCGTCGGTTCATAATTTTAAGAGAGCAGGTTTTGTTCAAAAGTAAAGGCTAATAGTAATATTCTCTCGCTGCCAGGGAATTAGGCCTGATTTTTTTTGTGTACTTTCCAACCGTTTATCTCCGGTAAGGGTCCGTAGTCATGAATTGGTATGTTGGATGAACGAGCGTTAGTTGATGGCTGTCGACATAGAGACCGTACGGCTCAGCGGAAACTCTACGAGTTATTCGCCCGGAAGCTCTTTGTGGTCAGCCAGCGGTATACCAAAAACCGGGACGATGCCGAGGACGTGCTTCAGGATGCCTTCGTAAAGGCGTTTCAGCACATCGACTCGTTTCGGTTCGAATGCCCGCTCGAAGCCTGGCTCAAACGCATCGTGATCAACACGGCGCTCAAACACATCCGCAAACAAAAGCCCTGGCAGAACCAGGCCGAACTCGACGACGTTCCGGCCGCTGCCTTACCGCAGACGGACGACAGCCTTTCGGGCCTGCACTATCAGCAGCTGCTGAAAATGGTGCAGGAACTTCCGCCGGGATGTCAGGCCGTATTTAACCTGTATGCCTTAGAAGGATACACGCACCCGGAAATCGCCGAACTGCTCGAAATTTCCGAAGGAACATCCAAATCCCAGTACGCACGCGCCCGTATGCTGCTGCAACAAAAGATTCAGAACGAACGTAGATTCCGAAATGAGTCTGTCTGAAGAAGATAAATTTAACGAAGCCTGGAGAAGCGCCTTCGACGACCAAGCCGAAAACCCGTCCGACGGGCTTTGGGAAGCTATTGAACGTCGTCTGGACGAGGAGGATAAAGGACGGGTCATCCCGATCTGGCCCCGGTTCCGGCCGTGGGCCTACGGAGCGGCTGCCGCCATTCTTACCATTGTTTTAGGATGGTGGGCCACCGAGTCCATCGAAACCATGCAGAACAACCGGCCCGTGGCCGGCCAGACCGCCCGCCCGTCCGGTGCGGAATCGGCCCAGGTACCGAATACGAAAGAAAATACCGGGGAAACTCCCGCCGGCATTACCGCATCGCCCTCGGCCTCTTCTGCGCCGGCGGATCGTCCGGGCCGTCTGTCCGACGAGACGGTAGCCGCCCGGCGTCTGCCTTCCCGCCGGAAAACGACCACCGGCCCGGAGACGAACCCTGAACTGGAAAGCTCGCAAACTGCCGGAACCATCGACCAACTGATCAAAGACCGGTCGGTTTTATCGGGGAAACGGGTTTCGCCCGCGCCGGAAATTTTAAAGTCGCAGGAAGCCCTGGTCGCCAATCCGCAGGGCAGCCGCCCGGCCAACCGGCCCGATCAGCCGCAGGTTTCCTTTTCGGCGCCGTCGGCCGCCCGGACAGGGGAGCCATCCCCAATCCCGGCCGGAGGTAATCCTGCCGAACCCGCCGAAGAACGCCTGGCTTTTGACGCCGACCTGCTGAAAGGCAAAGCCATTCAGGGGAGACGTTACACGCAGGTCGATCGGATCGTCTGGTACCGGGCTCCAGAGACCGCCGTCGAACCGCAGATCAAAGAACGCGCCCGCAAAGAATACTGGGCGGGTCTGACGGCAACCCCGACCTCGTTCAATCCGATGGCCTCGGTGGGTCTGGTGGGGCAGTCGAATTACGGCCTGGCTTATGTCTCATCCAATTCCGTACAGCAGGGCCGGTTCCAGCAGGAAGGGTCTACCGTCCAGAACAAAGCCCGGATTTCAATGGCCTGGCAGGCCGGTGGCGGAGTTCATCTGAGCCGGCACTGGTCGGTTGAAACCGGGGTTCAGTACCTGAACGGCCGGTCACAGGCCATCAGCAATTCGGCCGTTGCCAACGCCTTTACCAACCAGCCCGAAAACCTGCTGGTGAATGCCGTCCGTAACAGCAGCCCGACGGTGGCCCAGGCCGACGTCCAGAAAAACATGAATACCAACTTTCTGCCGACCTCCTCGGACGGCACCTCGACGCTGGTCAACCCCGGCTTCGCGGCCGTCGTTCCGGAGGAGCAGAGCGTTTCGAACAACTTCCAGTATCTGCAGATTCCGGTCCAGCTCGGGTATCATATCCTGCCCGACAATAAGCTCAGCTACGCCATTCTGGCCGGGGTGATGGCCAATGTTTTTCTGCAGAACACAATCAACGGCACGGTGGAAGTAACGCCTTCCGATCAGGTCTATCGCCAGATGGTCATGGCCGGAACCGCCGGGCTGCGCATCAACTACCACCCGACGCGCCACTGGTCCGGATCCCTGACGGGTTCCTATCAGCAGGCGCTGCAGAACGGGACGGTGTCGAACGCCCAGCTTCAGGTTCAGCCCCAGGCGATTGGAGTCGGTTTCGGACTGAACTATCATTTTTAATTTTTTTCATTCGCTTCCCAACCCTTTTCCTTCCCGTCGGGTCTTTACTCATGAGCGCTCAGCAAATGGTGTAACCAAATCCGATTTGTGATGAGAAAAGTAGCTTTTTTAAAGAATACGGTGCTGGCCGCAACGGCCGGGTTTCTGCTGACGACGGCGGGCTGCCGGAATGAGAATGCACCCAATCCCGGCGGAAACCCGCTGCCCTCGACGCCCCAGGCCCGGCAGTTTGCCCAAAAGACCAACGACTTCTCCTTCGACTTCCTGAAACGGGTCAACGACCAGCAGAAGAAGGACGAAAATATTTTCATTTCCCCGCTGAGCCTGCACATGGCGCTCGGTATGCTCCTGAACGGGGCCGACGGCCAGACGGCGGAAGAGATGAAAAAAGCGATGCGTCTGGAAGGCGTATCGCTGGCCGACGCCAACCAAACCTATGAGATGCTGATCAAGGGGCTGCCCACCGCTGATCCGAAAGTAACAACAAAGCTTGCCAATTCCATCTGGTACCGGAACGGCTTCTCCGTGGAGCCGGCTTTTCTGGACGAGGCCCGGAAATCCTTCAGCGCTCAGGTGTCGGGGGAGGATTTCGGCAACCCTGCCCCGGTGATGAATAAGATCAACCAATGGGCGAGCGACAATACGAACGCCAAAATCAGGAAGGTGATTACGGAGATTCGGGACGAGCAGGTGATGTTTCTGCTGAATGCGCTGTATTTCAAAGGCGACTGGAAATACCAGTTCGAACCGAAAAATACCTACGATTCGCCGTTCCGGTCGGAATCCGGCACGCAGAAACAGGTACGGATGATGAGCATGAACGCCAACCTGCGTCATGCCTTCCGCCCGACCTACGGAGCCTTCGACCTGCCCTACGGCGACGGCACCTACACCATGACGGTACTGCTGCCGAACGAAAACTCGTCTGCCGACGCGTTGATCAACAGCCTGAATGCCGGCGAATGGAGCGAGCTGCAGAACGCCATGAAGGAGAGCAAGGTGCTGGTGGGCCTGCCGAAGTTTACGCTGGAATACGAGAGCTTCCTCAATGATGTGCTGGCGAAGATGGGCATGCCCACAGCCTTTACCGACGGGGCCAACTTCTCGAAGATCAGCAAAGGCCAGGGGCTAAAGGTCAGCTTCGTAAAACAGAACACCTTTGTGGCGGTGGATGAGAAGGGAACGGAAGCGGCCGCGGTCACGAGCATCGGCGTCGAATTGACTTCCATGCCGCCCTCACTGGTCTGCGACCGGCCTTTCGTAGTCATGATTACCGAAAAGCAGACCGGCTCGGTTCTGTTCATGGGTAAAATCGTCGATCCGAAAACGACTTCGTTATGAGAACGATTCTCGCCCTGATTACCGGTTTATTCCTGATGGCCGCCGGCTGCGACCGGGGCAGCGATTCGACGGTTCAGCCCGTGTCCATCGAAACCATCGCCGGAAAATACCGGCTGGCCGAACCGGCTTCTAAATTCGAGGTGACGCTGGAGATCAGCCCCGATTCGGCCGGAACGGAAGTCAAAAACGCGGTGGCCTACCGCATCGGCGGCCGCTCGTCGGTGAACCATTACTTCGGTGCCCTGACCGGCTCGAAGACGTCCGACCAGGTGACGATCAGCGCGATCGGCAGCACGAAAATGGCCGGACCAGCCGACGCCATGCAGTTCGAATTCGATTACTTCGAAAAGCTCAGGGCGGTGAAACGCTTTGAGATGGCCGGCAACCGGCTTCGTCTGATCGCCGAGGGAGAGAAACCGGGCATTCTGACCTTTGAAAAAACGAATTAATACAACCTGATAAACGGAGTGAAGCCGGTGCAGGCTCACACCAGCCGGTTTCCTCCGGAATCATCAATACCGTAGTAAAGATCTGACCTCTGATTCATTGTGCAAATCGGATTGCCCGACGGCCCTGCCAGTCGGGCAATTTTTTTGTCTCGAATCCAACTGTTTCAGAATCAGCGGGGTCATGATAGTACATTTCCAAATAACCCTGTGCTATGAGACCGAAACTTTACTTTTTGCTTTCCGTTCTGCCCTTTCTTTACTCCTCCTGTACGGACCGGTGTGAAGAAACCCGCACGTTCCGGCGGTTTACGCCCATGACGATAACGTTCGCCCAGGTTCGTCAGGCCGTTCAGACCGAGCCGCCCCGCAGCCTGGTCAACCCCGGCAAGATTTACACGAAAGACGGTTTTCTGTTCATCAACGAGATCAAGGAAGGGATTCACGTCATCGACAACCGGAATCCGTCCGATCCGAAGATGGTTTCGTTCCTGCGCATACCGGGCAACGGCGACATGGCCGTCCGCAATAACGTGCTGTATGCCGACAGTTACATGGACCTCGTGGCGCTGGACATCAGCAACCCGCAGGGCGTCCGGGAGCTGAAGCGGATTCAGGACGTCTTCCCGAACGGTCAGTTCGACGGCGGCTGGTGGAGCCCGAACCAGCAGCAGCAGATCATCAACGATCAGAAGGTCGAATACGTCACGGAAACCGTCAAAACCGACTGCGACAACTCCGTCAACGCCAACGGAGGCTGTATCAACTGCCTCGTCTTCGACAGCCGGGGAGTGGCCCAGAGTTTCAACAACGCTCAGGCGGCCAACGGCAGCACCAGCGGCACGGCCGGCTCGATGTCGCGGTTTGCGCTGTACGACAACTTCCTGTATACGGTCAACCAGTCGGAACTCCAGCTTTTCGATATCAAAACCCCGTCAAACCCGGGTAAAGCCGGCAAGGTGAACCTCGGCTGGGGCATCGAAACCATCTTCCCCTACCGCGACAAGCTGTTCATCGGCGCTCAGTCGGGGATGCACATCTACGACAACCGCAACCCGGAAAAGCCGGTGCATATGTCGACCTTCGAGCACGCCCGCGTCTGCGATCCGGTGGTGGTCCATGAAAATACGGCTTATGTGACGCTGCGGTCGGGTACCCCCTGTCAGGGCTTTACGAACCAGCTGGACGTCGTGGACGTATCCAATCTGTACAGCCCCCGGCTGATCAGGAGTTATCCCATGAAGAACCCGCATGGCCTGGGCGTCGACTTCCCGAATCTGTTCATCACGGAAGGAGCCTACGGGTTGAAAACCTTCAACGCCGGTGATCCGCTCAAACTGGACCAACTGGAGCAGTTGGAAGGGCTGCACGCCTACGACGTCATCCCGCTCGGCAAATCGCTGCTGGTGATCGGTCAGAGCGGTTTTTACCAATATGACTACAGCAACCCCCGGAAGCTGCGGCTGTTGAGCAAAATCCCCGTGAAACGACCGTTCCCCGAAAGCTGATGCCGACCATGAAAACCAGACTTCTCTGCGGCATCGGGCTGCTCGGCCTGCTCGCTTTCCCTGCCTTTTCCCAGAAAGGCCCTTTTAAGCCCACTTACACGAACATGACTGAATTCGGGGTTCTGTTCGGGCAGGTGAGATATAACGTCACAGCGGCCACGGAAACCGTCTCCAAACGGCAGAACATCACGGCCCAAACCTTCAACGGCGTACAGCTGCGGCCGAAGCTCGCCGTCGGCGGCACCGTGGGTGTCGACTGGTACCATTCGGCTTTGCTGATGCCGGTTTGTGCGGGTGTGCGGTATGATCTGGCACAGCCGGGCAAGAAGAACCTCCGGGTGTTCACCAGCCTCGACACAGGCTACAGCTTTCCCTGGCTGAACGAAGATCCCACCGGCTACGAAACCCGGGGCGGCTGGGTGATTTCGCCCGGCATCGGTTTTCGCATCGGGCGGCCTCAGAATGCCAACTTCATTCTATCGCTCAGTTACAAGCGCCAGGAAGCGGAAGCCGACAAACCGCTGGGCTGGAACGAAACCTACAAATTTGAAACCCGGGTTTACAACCGGATTGCCTTTCGGCTCGGACTTAGTTTTTAATGAAAACAAAAAACCCGGCCCGATGAGATCGGGCCGGGTTTTTTCGGTTATTCTATCAGGCCATTGCCATTTTGTTCTCCATGCGCTTCCGCTCGTTCTCATCGAGGTAGATTTTGCGCATCCGAATGGATTTCGGCGTAATTTCCAGGTATTCGTCTTTCTGGATGTATTCCATGGATTCCTCCAGCGAAAAGCTGATTTTGGGGGTGATTTTGACGTTGTCGTCCGAACCGGAAGCCCGCATGTTGGTCAGTTTCTTGGCGTTCTGGAGGTTCACCACGATGTCGTTCTGGCGGTTGTGTTCACCGACCACCTGACCCGTATACACGTCTTCGCCCGGATCGATGAAGAAAACCCCGCGATCCTGAAGTTTGTCGATTGAATAAGCCGTTGCCGGCCCGCCGTTCATCGAAATCAGCGAACCGTTGATCCGGCCGGCGATGGGCCCTTTGTAGAGCTGGAAATCCTTGAAGCGGTGGCTCATGACGGCCTCTCCGAACGTAGCGGTCAGGACGTTGGAACGCAGGCCGATCAGCCCCCGCGACGGAATCTCGAACTCCAGGTGCTGCAGGTCGCCTTTCGGCTCCATGATCAGCAGTTCGCCTTTCCGCTGCGTCGCCAGTTCGATTACCTTGCCGGCGGTTTCTTCCGGGACGTCGACGACCAGCGTTTCGATCGGCTCCAGCCGGTTGCCGTGTTCGTCTTCCTTAAAAATCACCTGCGGCTGCCCGACCTGAAGCTCGTAGCCTTCGCGACGCATGGTTTCGATCAGGACCGACAAGTGCAGAATGCCCCGGCCGAATACCAGAAATTTATCTTCATTATCGGTCGTTTCGACGCGGAGCGCCAGGTTCTTTTCCGTTTCCTTGAACAGACGGTCGCGGAGGTGACGGGACGTTACGAATTTACCTTCCTTCCCGAAGAACGGGGAGTTGTTGATGGTAAAGAGCATGTTCATCGTCGGCTCGTCGACCGAAATACGCGGCAGCGCTTCCGGAGTCTCGGCATCGGTCAGCGTGTCGCCGATCTCGAAATCTTCCAGACCCGTTACGGCGCAGATTTCACCGGAAGACACCTCGGCCACTTTCTGCTTGCCCAGGCCTTCGAACACCTGAAGTTCTTTGATCTTTACTTTCTTGATGGACCCGTCGGCTTTCACCAGCGCCATCTGAGCGCCTTCACGCAGGGTGCCGCGGTTGACGCGACCGATGGCGATCCGGCCGACGAACGAAGAGTAATCGAGGGAAGTGATCTGCATCTGCGGCAAACCCTCGTTGACGGGTGCCGGCGGAATGACCTCGACGATCGTATCGAGCAGAAAGGTGATGTTGTCGGTAGGGGTTTTCCAGTCCTGGCTCATCCAGCCCTGTTTGGAAGACCCGAACACGGTTACGAAATCCAGCTGGTCTTCGGTGCCGCCGAGATTGAACATCAGGTCGAACACCTGCTCCTGCACCTCTTCCGGGCGGCAGTTCTCCTTGTCGACCTTGTTGACGATCACCACCGGTTTCAGGCCCAGCTGGAGGGCTTTGCTCAATACGAAGCGCGTCTGGGGCATCGGCCCTTCGAACGCATCGACCAGCAGCAGTACGCCGTCGGCCATTTTCAGGACCCGCTCGACCTCGCCCCCGAAATCGGAGTGGCCCGGGGTGTCGATGATGTTGATTTTCACATCCTTGTAGCGGACGGAAACGTTTTTCGAGACAATGGTAATACCCCGCTCCCGCTCCAGGTCGTTGTTGTCCAGGATCAGGTCCTCGAACTCCTGGTTTTCCCGAAAGATCTTGGAGGCATGAATGATTTTGTCGACCAGCGTCGTTTTACCGTGGTCAACGTGTGCTATAATAGCTATGTTGCGAATGGATTGCATACAATTTCAGGTCGGGACCTTTTCAGCCTGCAAAATTACTGAATTTTTAGCTGAATAACAGATTTTTACAATTTATTAATCTATAACAAAACAAAAAGCCGGTTTGATCCGGCTATAAGTACAATTCCTGTTCCAGAAGGTCCTCCGACCCCCGGTTTTTTAATGGTTCGGACAGCCGCAGGGGTTTTTCTTGCGGAACAGGCCCCACATAAACCCTTTTTTCTTGCGGTATCCCCGTGCCTTCTTGCGTTTGAAGACCGAGACGGTTTTCACCTCGCCGGCGGCCGTTGTCGAAACGGCGGTTTCGGCCAGGGTTTCCATCGGAAGCAGAAATCCGGCCATCAGACCCAGTATCAATACTTTTTTCATAACTGCTGCTTGCTGCTTTCTTACTACCTTACCCTAAAACGCAAAGACGCCGGGTTTTGACGCAAAATACGGAAAGAATTTTAATTATCGGCCCAAAACCCATTCAAAGGCCTTTTCCTGAGCACGAAACCGAAGAATATATAACAAAAATACCGACCCTTTCGTGTCGGTATTTTTGTTATCATTTGTCAACCTTCCCGCCTTAACGCGGCCCCCGGCTTCTCGGCGAACGATAACCGTATTGAGGAGACTGACGATATTGGGGAGACTGACGGTAATGGGGTCGATATTGAGGAGCCCGGTAAGACCGGCGATACGGCCGGCCATAATATACCCTCGGTGGGGGCGTCACGATCACGGGCGGAGCCGGGCGGTAATAATACGGCCGGTAGCCATACCCATAGCCATAATTCGGTCCATAGCCGTAGTCGGCTCTCACACCGACGGCCGCCGGAGCACAACTGGCCAGAACCAGACCAATCAGCAGCACCGGAAGCATCGAAATCAGTTTACGCGTTTTCATGGTTGTAAACGGTCTAAGCGGTTAGTTTCTGATAGCCATCTTAAGCTACCGTTAGACTGATTTGGTGTACAATAGTTTAACGCATAAACCGCCTAAATCGTTTTTATGCCTTCAGCCGATTTTTCAAATAATCAAGGGTCAGCTTGTAGGCATCGGCCGTCGCTTCCTTGTTGTGTCCCGGGTTGCTCGGGTTGGCGAAAGCATGCGGGGCGTCGTACATTTTCACGGTCACCTTTTTGCCGGCTTCCTTCATGTTTTTCTCGAATTCGGCGACGGTAGCCGGCGGAATTCCGGAATCCTGCGCTCCAAAGATTCCGAGCACGTCGGTATTGAGGGTTTTAAGCCGCTCCACATTTTTCTCCGGCTGCCCGTAATAAACCACACAGCCGACCGCCTGCTTGCCTCCCAGCAGGGCGGATTGCAGCGACATACCGCCCCCGAAGCACCAGCCGATGCTCGCTATTCTGGCGTTCGGGCCGACGAAACCGATGGCTCCCTGCATGATGGCTCCCAGCCGTTCGCGCGGTGCCTGGACGAGTTTGGAAGCCTCCTCACGGGTGGTGGCTACTTTTCCGTCATACATATCCACCGCCAGCACGTTGACGTCCGTCAGGTCGTTGTAAAGCTTTTCAGCCTCCTGCTTGATGTAATCGTTCAGGCCCCACCATTCCTGGTAAACCAGCAGCCATTTGTCGGAAGGGTTTTTGGCTTTCAAGAGAAACCCGTTGGCTTCCTGACCGTCGGGCGTTTTGAATTTAATCATGTCGCCGGCCGCGCTCCGGTAGGTGTAGGGCAGCGGTTCTTCATGCAGCATTACGAACCCTTTATTACTCGCCAGCATAGCCATATCGTTCGATACGTCGGCGATGGGTTTGTGGCAGCAGGCCGGGTCCTGGGCAAAGGCGGCCAGCGAGAGGCAGAATGTCCCCGCCAATAACAGCACATTTCTCATAACTGAAGTGAAAACAAGGTGGAAGTTAAGCGTGTCGATAAGTTAATCGTTTTCATCAGGAAATCGGCATCAGGCTTTCTTCAACTCAAAAATGGTGACCTCCGGCAGAATTCCGACCCGCCCCGGGTAGCCCAGATAGCCGTAGCCCCGGTTGACGTAAAGATACTGATTGCCCTCCGTATACAATCCGGCCCACTGCCTGTACACATACTGCGAAGGGCTCCACCGGATAGTGCCGACCTCCACGCCAAACTGCATTCCGTGGGTATGCCCGGCGAACATGACGTCGATATCCGGAAACTGAGGCCGCACCTGCGCATCCCAGTGGCTCGGGTCGTGGGAAAGCAGCAACTTAACCGGCTGTTCCTCCGCCCCTTTATACGCTTGGGCCAGATTGCCGTACTTCGGCCAGCGGGCCCCCGCCCCCCAGTTCTGAATGCCTATTAAAGCGATTGTGTCGCCGTTTTGTTCTAAAATCCGGTTCTCGTCCAGCAGCAGATTCCAGCCCAGCAGCTTGTGAGCCGCCATGAGGTTCTGCAGGTTCTTCCGCTTGGCGTCCTGGCTCGGCCAGTTGACGTAATCGCCGTAATCGTGATTGCCGAGCGTCGAATAGACGCCCAACGGAGCCTTCACCTTTCTGAAGATGTCGATGTAATCCTGCACCTCATCGGCGGTATTATTGACGAGGTCGCCCGTAAAGAACACCAGGTCCGGTTTCTCGCCGAGCAGCAGATCCACCCCGCCCTTCACGGCGGTTTTGTTGAAAAAGCTCCCGGAATGGATATCCGACAGCTGCGCGATCTTCAGGCCGTCGAAACCGGAAGGGAGATTTTTCAGGGACAGCCGGATGCGCCGGATGCGGTAATCGTGAGCGCCCGACACGATGCCGTAGGTGAACGCCACCAGCGGAACGGCTCCGGCAATAAGGGCGGTTTTCATCAGAAATTCCGAGCGGGGAATGACGTTGTTCGCAGCCGGAATGGTTTCCCGACTGGTGTCGTTCACCGCAGCCCGGACGTCGGGGCTGTAGAACAGCGAGGCCACCCAGCGGACAAACCGGCCCAGGTCATCCACCAGAATGAACAGGATGGCGAATACTTTTGAAAAATAGGGAATCAGAATGGCCGTCCAGATAAAGCTTCGGGCCACACGCCCGACCGCATCGGGCGGCAGCAGCTGCATGGTCAGGTAGGTGATGATGGTGAGAGCAGTAAATCCCCAGTAGAGGTAGGTGACGATGCGCTGGGTGGTTTCGCCGGCCGAGCGTGTTACGGTTTTGATGGCCTGAAAAACATACCAGTCCAGCAGCAGAAGAACGGCGGATACGATAAAAAACAAAACGATACGGTTCATAATGGCAGAAAAATAAACCCCACAGCGTAAACGGAGGCTGTGGGGTTTGGTTCAGTGTTTTGGTCGATTATTCATTGACGAACTCCGGCTCCGGGGCGGGTTCGGCGGTTTTTTTCACAAACCGGGCTTTGACGCGCTCGTTGAGCCAGTACATACAGGGAACGATCACCAGCGTCAGAACCGTCGAAAAGGTCAGACCGTAGATGATGGTCCAGGCCAGAATGTTCCAGAAGACGGCGCTGTCACCACCGATCAGCACGTGCGGATCGAAATCCCGGAACAGTCCGACGAAGTCGATGGTCAGACCGAGAGCCAGCGGGATCAGCCCCAGAACGGCGGCTGAGGCCGTCAGCAACACCGGCGTCAGACGAATCCCGCCGGCTTCGATGATCGCTTCCCGCAGCGGCATGCCGCGTCCGCGGAGTTCCTCGATGAACTCGATGAGCAGAATCCCGTTCTTCACCACAATACCGGCCAGGGCGATGATGCCGACCCCGGACATGATGATCGAGAACGTTTTGCCCGTAATCATGAAGCCCAGAAGCACCCCGATCAGCGACAGCAGGATGGTTACGAAGATAATCAGCGGCTTGACGGCCGAGTTGAACTGCGTCGACAGGATCAGGTAGATCAGCAGGATGGCGGCACCGAAGGCCGTCATCAGGAATTGCGCCGATTCCTGCTGCTGTTCCTGCTCACCGCCCATCCGGACCACATAGCCGTTCGGAACCTCGATGTCCCGCACCACTTCCTGAATCTGCTGAACGATCTCGTTGGCGTTGTAGCCCGGAACGACGTCGGAACTCAGCGTAACCACCCGCTCCTGGTTCTGCCGGTTGATCTGGCTGAAGGTGGTCGAGTAGCTGATATCGGCGACGGACTGGATAGGAACCTGGCGCAGCTGGCCCCCTGCATTCATATCCCGGTAGACCATGTTCAGACTCAGCAGTTGTTCGATCTGGCTGCGGTCGTCCGGTTTCAGCCGGACCATGATCGGATACTCGTCCTTGTCGTCCCGGAACTTCGATACTTCCAGACCGAAAAGGGCGGTCCGAACGGCCATCGCAACCTGCGAAGACGAAATCCCTTCCCGTTCCGCCTTTTCGCGGTCGATGTTGATCACGATCTCCGGTTTGTTGGTAATCAGGTCGGATTTCAGCTGGTCGATCCCCTCGATGCCGGCCTGAGTGATCCGCTGGCGAACCTGCTTTTCCAGATTCTGAAGCGTTTTGAAATCATCCCCGGCAATTTCAATCGCAATGGGTTTACCGGTCTGCGGACCATTGTTTTCCCGTTCCACCGAGATTTCGGTACCCGGAATACCCTGCATGGCCGTCCGGACCTTATTCAGAACCTCCTGCGTCGACAGGCCGTGGCGGTCTTCGTTCTTTACGAATGCGACCGTCACCTTCGACTTATGCGGGGTATCGGACCGGTCCGGGTTGAACGGGTCGCCGGCGTTTTTACCGACGTTGGCAATGACCGAGTTGACGATATCGGTAGCATTGTTTTCGTCCAGTACCTTGAAGATCCGTTTCTCGATTACTTTCGTGACCGAATCGGTCACCCGGGCATCCGTTCCCACCGGCATCACGTTGTAAACGTAGACATAGTCGGGTTCGCCACTCGGGAAAAAGATTACCTTCGGCTGCACCACGCCCATCAGCATGAACGTACCGATCAGCAGTACAAACATGCTGAGGATGGCCCAGACCGGCCGCCAGCCCGTCAGAATCCAGGAGATCAGCTTCCGATAGCCGTTTTTGAGTCCCGGCAGCAGGTTCTCCTGGAAAGGAACGATGATGCGCGGGGTCAGCACATAGTGGTTGAACGTATACAGAACGATCAGGGCCACGAACAGGTTACCGATACCCCGGTCGATCAGGTAGCCCAGCACGGCCAGCACGGCCATGATGATCAGCGGCCGGCGGATGGCCCGGAAGCTCTGTTTGTCTTCATGATGGTCGTCTTCGTGCCGTTTCATGAAGGTCACGGCAAATACCGGGTTCATGACGTAGGCGACGAACAGCGACGCGAACAGCGTCAGGATGAGCGTCAGGGGCAGAAACTTCATAAACTCCCCGACGATGCCCGGCCAGAACAGCAGCGGGAAGAACGGAGCGATGGTCGTCAGGGTTCCCGACAATACCGGAATGAATACCTCGCCCGCAGCGGCTTTCACCGACTTCTTGATGTCCCAGTCCTTGTTCAGGTTAAAGAGCCGGTGGGTGTTTTCAATAACCACGATGGCGTCGTCCACCACGATCCCCAGCCCCAGCAGAAAGGCAAACAGCACGATGGTGTTGAGAGTAAAGGTCGTTCCGACGATCGGGCCGACGATGGGCATGCAGACGAAAGCCACCAGCGCCGACAGCGGTACCGAAAGGGCCACGAAGATGGCGTCCCGTACCCCCATGAAAAACATCAGGACCAGGACCACGAAAATAAAGCCCAGAACGACCGTATTGACCAGGTCGTGGAGGTCGGCCCGGGTCCGTTCCGACTGATCGGCCGTTACCTTGATGTCCAGCCCCTGCGGAAAGCGGCTGCTCTTGTATTCGGCAATGATCTCTTCAATGCCGTCGGCCGCCGAAATCAGGTTGGCTCCGGCCCGCTTGATCACGTTCAGCGTCACGACGGATTTACCGGCCAGACGGGCAAAATCCTGCTGATCTTCGAAGCTGTCCTGCACCTGGGCCACATCCCCCAGACGAACCGTGGCTCCGGTCGCCGTCCGGATCTGCAGTTCCTGAAGCTGCTGAACGTCGCTGAATTCCCCTTTTACCCGCAGCGTCCGTCGCACGCCGTCGACGTTCAGGTCACCGCCCGAAACGTTGATGTTTTCGCCCTGAACCGCCTGCTGGATATCAAAGAAAGCCAGGCCGGCCGACTGCATCCGGGGAAGGTCCACGTTGATCTGAATTTCACGTTCGAGGGCTCCGACAATATCCACCCGGCTGATTTCCGGGCGGGCCTCGATGGCATCCTGGAGGTCTTCGGCATATTCCTTCAGTTGTTTCAGCGAGAAGTTACCGGCCAGGTTAACGTTCATGATCGGGAACTCCGAGAAGTTGACGTCCTGGGCCGTCGGTCCGTTGTCCAGCTTCTGGGGCAGGTCGCGCCGGGCCTTGTCGATGGCATCCCGAACGCGCTGGAGGGCATCCGAAACCTGCACATCCGGGTTGAATTCGACCAGAATGACCGAAACGTCCTGCAGAGCGTTGGATTTAATCTTCTTTACGCCCGTGACGGATTTCAGCTGTTTCTCAATCGGTTTGTTGATGGTGTTCTCCACGTCGGCCGGAGCCGTTCCGAAATATACCGTGTTAATGTAGATCTGCGGAATCTTGATATCCGGGAACTGCTCCTTGGGCAGGTTATTGTAGATGAATAACCCACCCATGGTGATAATGAACGTGAAGATGTAGATCGCCGTCCGGTTCTCTACGCACCAGTTGGTGAAACTCAGGGTTTTATATTGTTCAAATTTCATGGCCTTGGTTTGGTTATCGCCATTGACTGGATAGGAATCCGATTCTAAAAGTTGATGGGCTGGCCGTCAACCAGTTCCTGATAGCCCTGCATGATGAGCTGGTCACCCGCCTGTAAGCCCTCCGTTACTTCCACCTGTCCGCCATAGCTCAAACCCAGCTTGACGGGACGCGCCTTCGCCACTTTCTTCCCGCCTTCATTGACCGCTACGTAGACCAGCTGCCCGTTTTCCGTGCTCTGCACCAGGTTCTGATTAATCACGATCGCTTTGGGTTTCGAGACGTCGTTGATTTTTACCTGCGCCAGCATATTCGGCTTCAGACCGTTATCCGACGGCAGGGGAGCCTCGATGGTAAACGTCCGGGAAAGCGGATCGACGGTCGTCGAAACGAAATTGATCCGGGTGGTAAGTTCTTTGTTGACATCGGGGAAGCGAACGACTACCGGGTCACCATTCCGGACGCTGCCCGCGTAGGTATCAGCCACTTTGGCGACCACCTTCAACTGAGACAGATTGACCACCCGGACGATACCCATGCCCGGCATGGCGGTTTCGCCGGCTTTCACGTTGACTTGATCGACGACCCCGGAAATCGGCGAGGTGACGTTCGATTGCGAAAGCTGGGCATTCAGCGTCACCAGCCGTTTTTCGAGCCCTTCCTTGTTATTTTTGGCCTGTAGGTACTGAATTTCAGTGCCGATCTGCTGTTTCCATAGGTTGGCCTGCTTTTCATAAACCGTATTGGCCAGCGTGAGCTGATTGCGGATTTCCTCAATGGATTCCCGGAGGATCTGATCGTCGATCTTGGCCAGCACCGAACCGGCCCGGACGGCATCGCCCTCTTTCACATACACGGCCGTAATCGGGCCTCCTGATTTTGGGCTTACCTGTACGTTGTTTTTGGCATCGATCGTGCCCTGAAGTTCCACGAAGTGTTTAAACGTCGTAGCCGTCAGCGGAGCCACGACCACATCTTTCACTTTGACCTGCTCCGCCTGCGTAGGGTCCGATTTGGCAAGTTCAGTCTCCAGCGACTTGATCTTCGCCGAAAGCTCGGTCTGCTGTTTTTTCAACTCGGCGAGTTCCTGTTTTTTCGATGCAGGGTCCGATTTTTTTTCAGAGGAACAGGCCAGGAATAAAGTGGCGGCCAGTCCGATAGCGTAGTATGATTTCATATGGTTTTGGCTGAAATACCGTCTTGAAAAGATGGGATGTATTGTAATTATTGTCCGGTGTAGAGTTTACCAAGGGCTTTGTCCAGATCTACTTTCGTAATCATATAATCGAGCAGCGAGGCAAAATAGTTGGTCTGCGCTTCCCGATAAGAGGTTTCGGCATTCAGCACCTCGATATTGGAACCGACGCCCTCCTTGTACTTGATGCGGGTTACACGAACCACCTCCTGGGCCAGATCCATATTCCGCTTCTGCGTTTGCAGTGTCTGGAGGTTATTGGCCAGCGTAATGGATGCCTGCCTGATCTGAAGGTCGATGGAGTTCTTCAGCAGTTCCCCGCTCTGGCGCACCTTATCCAGCGTAATCTTCCGTTGCTGAGCCGCATACCGTTTCTGGAAGCCGTCGAATACCGGGATGTTCAGGTTGACGGTGATGGCTGCGGAATTGAACCATTGGGTCGTCCAGAAATCCATAAAGTTGTTCCGGCCGTTGTTATGTCCGTAGGTAGCGGCCGCCGTCAGGCGCGGATAATATTGTTTCCCGATGCTTTGCAGGTCCAGATCGGCAAGGCGGGTTTGCGTTTGAAGCGTCGAATACTCGATCCGCTGTCCATAGTCGAACGCCGAGTCCAGCACGGCGGCCCGGTCCAGGTCCTGCTGTCCGTACGTCTCCACCTTATCCGTAAGCCGGATGGACGTATTCACCGGTAACCCCATCTGGAATTTTAGCAGGTAGTAGCTCAGATCGACCAGATTCTGCACGTTCTGGCGTTCGGTTTTCAGGTTATTCAACTGAACTTCCAGCCGGTCCACGTCGAGTTTTTCCACGAATCCCTGTCGTCTCAATTCATTGGTTTCCCTCAGCAGCGTATCCACCCGGGAAATATTCAGGTCAAGCAGTTTGATTCGCTCCGAACTGACCAGCACCCCGTAATAGGCTTTGGCCACCTGCTCGGCTACCGTAATTTTTGAAGCCGTGATATTTTTCTGGGCCAGTTCCCGGTAGGTTGAGGCTGCCTTGAGGCCGATCTTATACGAAGCGTCGAATAAAAGCTGGTTCAGACTTGCCGCGATGCTGCCCTGGAGTTTGACACCGAATGGAATGGCCGTGACGGCATCAGATCGGCCCGATGTATCCGGAGAGGGCCCAAAGCCGCCCGCCGGAAGGATAAACCGCTGAATAATGGCGTTGTAGGTGACCTGCCCATTCACATTCACCTGGGGCAGGGCTACTCCGCGAATCTCCTTGATACGGGCTTCGGCACTCAGAGCATCCAACTGCGTATTCCTGACGTTAAGGTTCTGCTGGGTTGCAAATTGAATAGCCTCGTTCAAAGAAAAGTCCCGTGGTTGCTGGGCCATCGCCGAGCCGGCCACGCCTATTCCCAGAAACAAACTGAAGATGATTCTATTGGGAAACGGAAGTCGGATCATTTTGATATTGTTTAATGTACTGGTTGTAGATGGATAAGCCCTTTTCGGTAAGTATGCCCCGGATGAAATGATGGAGCAGTTGGATCTGAACTTCAATCATGCCGGCCCGGCCGGTCGGGAAAACTTCGGAGTCGAATCCGAGTCGCAGCAACTCAAGCCGCAAACGCGCCATCACTTCCACATCAATCTCCGGACGATAAAGTCCTTCCTGCACACCACGTTTCAAATTTGATCGAATCGATTCGAGAAGAAATTTTTCTCTAAACTCCCTGCATAATTCCCAGGCTCTGGGATAATGGCGCTGAATATCAATCATCAATGAGGGATTCATACCTCCGGTATGTTCACGCATCATTTCAGAAGCAATCAGAATTTCTTCAATGGGGTCATGGGCATCGGCAATTTTACACTGGACATTATCACGGTTTTTTTCAACCCTATACTGAATGACTTGATAAACAATATCGTCTTTGTCCGTAAAGTGCTGATAGATCGTCTTTTTCGAAATACCAACCTCCCGGGCAATATCATCCATGGTTATACTTCGCGTGCCAAATTTCCAGAAGAGGGCTTCAGCTTTCAGCAGAATGCGTTCTTTAACTTCCACGTATTTATGACTATTTCAAGCAAAAAACGGCGGAAACTTTTTTTAAGTTCAGAGTTTCCTAAGTTTTTTATAAGAAATAATCGCTAAATCAGAAGGACAAAGGTCGAAAGGAGATCGATGAGGTTCAAGAAATTAGGCGCGAAACGGCTGATTTCAAGGACGAATCAAAGAAAAAAGAGAGATGAAAGGTAAAAGGCCAAGATAAAGTGAATTATCATTTTTGACTTTCTGTACACCGGTTACTTAAAAAGAAATATAATTTTTTAACTATTTATTTTACCAATTTAAATCTTGGGCATAAAAAAAGCGTCCGAAGCGATGCTT
>NZ_QTJY01000014.1 GCF_003703975.1 Larkinella soli
CGGTGAAAACCACCCCCCGGCCCCCCTCCTTACCAAGGAGGGGGAGTGCGCTACCCGTTTCACAAGTTGGCGAAGCCACCCCCTCCTGTTTTAGGAGGGGGCCGGGGGGTGGTCCGGCCGGTCCGGCCAACAAAAAAGCGCTGCCGGTGTTGAAACCGGCAGCGCCATATCTTTTGACTGGTTCAGATTCCGTTACTTCTGCTCCGTCAGCAGGTTGAAGAACTCGTCGAGTTTCGGCAACAGGATGATTTCGGTCCGGCGGTTGGCCTGACGACCGGTCTCCGTGGTGTTGTCTTCCTTCGGCAGGTATTCCGAACGACCACCGGCCGTCAGACGCGAGGGAGCCACGCCGAACTGGGTTTGCAGCACCCGGACGACCGAGGTCGCCCGCAGTACGCTCAGATCCCAGTTGTCCTTCATGAACTGCGTCTGGATCGGGTACACGTCGGTGTGCCCTTCGACCAGCACGTCCAGCTGCTTATGATCGTTGATGACCTGCGCTACCTTGCCCAGCACCACCTCGGCCCGTTTGTTGACTACGTAGCTGGCGGAAGGGAACAGCAGTTTGTCGGAGATCGACACGTAAACCACGCCTTTCTTGACCTCTACCTGGACATCGGAATCGTTGATGTCGGAGAGCGTACGCTTCAGGTTCTTCACCAGCACCAGGTTGATCGAGTCTTTTTTGGCCTGCGACGAAGAAACGCTCGACAGGGTTTCCAGCGACTTCCGGATGCTCTCGGCGCCGGCCTTGCTCACAACCGACAGATCGGCCATGCGGTCGAGAAGATTGTTGTTGTTCTTTTTCAGATAATCGACCTGATTCTGGAGGTCGTTCACCTGGCCGGTTTTGGTTTGCAGGTCGGTATCCTTCGTTCGCAGCGAAGCCTGGAGGTCAGCGTTTTTCTGATTACAGTCGTTGAGTTCGACCTTCATCCGGTCATGAATCGTTTGTAATTCGGCAAGCCGTTTCTTACTGGCACAGGAGGAAAAGACAGTTACGAAAGCTAAACCAAACAATATTTTTTTCATGGGTCATTTTTGGGATAGAAGAATTGAATAGTAGCTCAATATAACCTGCAAGTTACGATGCAATTTGCAAAGGTTACAAGAGAACTTTTGTAATATTTCAATTTTTAAGGATTTTCTAATAAATAAAACTCTTTATAAAGAGTAATCAATAAGCCCTATTGGTCTTGTCAATCAACCACTACCGGCGGCTCTCCATCTCACTGCGAAGAGTTGAAAGATTTGTTTATTTTCGGCAAGTCCACAACCCTTCTTTCATGATCAGCCGCCTTCTTTTTTTTGTCTTGATCGGCCTGTCGGCCGTCGGTGCTCCCCCGGTCCGGCGCTCGGTACAATCGCCCGACGGCCGGACGACGCTAACTGTCGAAGTGACCGACCGCATCCGGTTCTCCGTCGCCCGTTCGGGC
The DNA here is from genome assembly GCF_003703975.1 of Larkinella soli. GTDB lineage: Bacteria > Bacteroidota > Bacteroidia > Cytophagales > Spirosomataceae > Larkinella > Larkinella soli. The sequence goes on from NZ_QTJY01000014.1 coordinate 1,437, forward strand.
CGTCCGCTCCTGAATCCGTCGGCGGTCTCGATGACGCTTGGCGACGGCCGCCGGCTCGGCTTTCAGCCGACGGTTCGGCGGAGCGGTCTGCGGCAGGTGCGGGACTCCATCCTGGCACCGGTCGCCATTAAACGCCGGGTGGTTCACGACCATTACAACGAACTGACTCTCGACTTCCGGGGCGACTTTTCGCTCATTTTCCGGGCTTACGATGACGGCATCGCTTACCGGTTCCGGACCAGCCTCCCGGATTCGATCACCATCCGGAGCGAGGAAGCCCGCTTCGAGCCGGCCGGCGATCCGCAGATCTATTATCCCGCCGTGGCCCCGCGCCCCGACGCCGACCGGTTTCATACGTCCTTCGAGGAACCGTACCAGGTCCGGCCGCTGAGCCAGATGCCCGATACCGCCCTGTGTTTTACGCCCGTGCTGGCCGCCCGCAGCGATTCGCTCCGCATCGTCGTCACGGAATCCGACCTGGAAGACTACCCGGGGATGTTTCTTTCCCGAGAAGGATCAGCTCTGAAAGGCGTTTTTGCGCCCTTTCCGCTGGCCGAGCGCATGACGCAGGGAGAATTTCCGCAGGCCGTCGTAACGCAACGGGCCGGGTTTATCGCCCGAACCGTCGGCCGCCGGGTGTTTCCGTGGCGTGTGCTGCTCATCGGCACCGACCGGGCCCTCCCGGCATCGGACCTGGTCTACCGGCTGGGCGCACCCAACCGGCTGACCGACGTCTCCTGGATCCGGCCGGGCCTCTGCACAGACGAATGGATCACCAACATCAACCTGTTCAATGTGCCGTTCCGGGCGGGGATCAATACGGCCACCTACAAGTTTTACATCGACTTCGCCAAACGGTTCGGCTTTGACCGGATTCTGCTGGACGCGGGCTGGTCGGATTACCTCGACCTGTTCAAAATCACGCCGGGTCTGGACATCGACGAACTGGCCCGCTACGCCAAAGCCCAGGGCATCAGCCTCAGCATGTGGACCTTAGCTTCCACCCTCGACCGGCAGCTGGAGCCGGCTCTCCGGCAGTTTCAGCGCTGGGGCGTCGATTTCATCATGACCGACTTCATGGACCGCGACGACCAGAAAACCGTCAACTTCTACCACCGCATCGCCCAGGCGACAGCCCGGGCCCGCATCATGATCATGTACCATGGGGCCTTCAAACCCGCCGGTTTCGAGCGGACGTATCCGCACGCCATCACCCGCGAGGCCGTGCTGGGTTCCGAATACAACATCTGGAGCGGCAAGGCCACGCCCGAACACGACCTGCTGCTGCCCTTCATCCGGATGACGGCCGGCCCGCTGGATTACGAACCCGGTCTGCTCAGCAATGCCACGAAGGAGCAGTTCCGGCCCATCGCCGGCCAGGTGATGTCGCAGGGAACGCGCTGCCACCAGCTGGCGATGTTTCTCGTCTACGACAGTCCGTTACCGATTTTTTCCGGCAATCCGTCGCAGGCCCTGCTCGAACCGCGTTTCATGGAGTTTCTGGGCGACTTCCCGACCACCTACGACGAAACCCGCGTCCCCGACGCCCGGCTGGGCGACTACATCCTGACGGCCCGCCGAAAAGGCCGCGACTGGTATGTGGCCGGCATGACCGACTGGACCGCCCGCGACCTGACCCTCCGGCTCGATTTTCTGAGCGAAGGCACCTACGAAGCCACGCTCTGCGCCGACGGCCCCAACGCCGACCGCAACCCCGTCGACTACCAGTTCGCGACCCGGGCCGTCTCCCGGACCGACACGCTGCCGGTTCATCTGGCCCCCGGGGGTGGGTTTGTGGTCCGGTTACGAAGAAAATAAGGTTTTTCGCTTAGATTTACTCCGGCAATTCCTTACCTCTAACGATGAAACGACTCTTCACTTTTTTCTCATTGCTCCTCAGCATGACAGCCCTTGCACAACCGGCGAAGGAAATTCTTTACGTCGGCACCTACTCAACGCGCGGAAGCGAAGGAATCTACGTATTCGAGTTTGACCGGGCCAAAGGCACGCTCCAGCAGGTTCAGACGGTTTCCAACGCCAAAAGCCCCTCATTCCTTGCGGTTCACCCATCCGGCAAATACCTGTATTCGGTCAACGAGGCCGCGGCCAACTCGGGGGGTGTCAGCGCCTACGCCATCGAAGCGAAAACCGGCCGGCTGACGGCCCTCAACCAGCAGTCGTCGCGCGGGCGCGGGCCCTGCCACATCGCCATCGACCAGACCGGCAAGCTGGCCTTCGTCTCCAACTACGGGGGCGGCACCTTCACGGTCCTGCCGATTCAGGCCGACGGCTCGCTGGGCGTCGCCACCGACAGCATCAAATACGAGGGCAGCGGAGCCAACAAGCAGCGGCAGGACAAACCGCACATCCACTCGGCGACGCTCTCACCCAACAACCGCTTCGTCTACGTCTGCGACCTCGGCACCGACCGTGTCTATATCTATGAGTTCGACCAGGCCAGCGGCAAGGTAAAACCCGCATCGACGCCCTTCGCAACGGTTTCGCCCGGCTCCGGCCCGCGTCACATCGCCATCCATCCCAACGGCAAATACCTGTATCTGGTCGAGGAACTGACCTCCTCGGTCGCCACCTTCGAGATGGACCCGAAAACCGGCGCCCTGAAGCTGATCGAAGACAACGTGAAGACCCTGCCGGCCGATTTCAGCGGCAGCAACACCAGCGCCGACATTCATACCGACCCGAAAGGCAAATTCCTGTATCACTCCAACCGCGGCTACAACGCCCTGGCGGTGCTGTCCATCGCCAAAGACGGCAAACTGACGCTCATCGATCAGGCTCCGACGGAAGGCAAAACGCCCCGCAATTTTATGGTCGACCCGAAGGGGGAATACGTCTTTGCGGCCAATCAGGATACGGACAACATCGTGGTATATAAACTCGACGGAAAAACCGGCCGGCTCACCCCGACCGGTACTCAGGTAAAAGTGCCGGCCCCGGTCTGCATCAAACATTTCGCCATACAGTAAGCAGTTGACATACAGCCAGATAACAACGGCTTCCGATCCCCGGAAGCCGTTGTCGTTTTTTTGACCGTTTACCAGTACATCCGCTATATTTCCCTTTCATCACCCGATTTTTACGGTTGGTTACATTTCCACTATCAATTGATCGGTAACTCTCTCATTTTTACCTGACTTTCAGATTCAGCGATGGAAACGCTTTCTGCCCGTTTGTCGGCCTCCCAACCAGAACACCTCATCGGTGCGCTGCATCGGACGCCGGGTCCCGACGGCCGGCCGGCCGCCTTCCAAAGCACCTTGCCCGAACAGTACGACAACATTCCGGCCGGGCTGCCCTCCCCGGCCATCCCGGATTTCGGCATCTGCGATTTTCAGGCAATGGGATAGCAGGGATCAACGTCCAGTCGCACTTTCGGGCCGGACGAAAAGAAGAGAGAAACACAAAACAACAGATACGATGAAAACCATGGAAACTGCCGCCCCCGCTGCCGGGTGGCTCGAAGAACGGGAACCCGACCCCGAGCAACTGGTGGCTGCGCTGATCGACGCCCCCGAAGAAATGGTGCTGACCGGCCCCGGCGCGGCTCCGATCATCGAACGGATCTTCCATCACTTTGCCCCCGCTGCCGGCGATGTGGTGATCTCCCGTCCGTCCTTCATTCTGTACGAATTTCTGGCGCAGGTGGCCGGTATCCGGCCCGAATACTGGCCGCTGAACGAAGAATACCAGTACGATCTGATGCGGTTTCCGGCCATCCGGGCCAACTCCTTCGTGCTGATCGCTTCCCTGACGCCCACCAGCACCTTCATTCCCGAACGCACCCTGGCGACGCTACTCGAAGCCTATCCCGAATCGCTGTTCGTGCTGGACGACGACGGCAACGAAACCTCGACGACCGCCTACCAGTCGCTGCTGTATCGGTTCCAGAACCTGATGATCGTCCGGGCGGTATCCGGTACCTACGCCAACGCCGGGCTGCCGTCAGGGTACGTGCTGGCTCACCCGCACTGGCTTCGCGCCCTGAAGGAAAGCGCCGGCCCGGCCGGACTGTTCGGCCCGACGGCCGAGGTCGAACTGGAGGAAGACGAACCCCAGTTCTGCTGATTGACCCGTTTTATCAGCCCTGTGATGCCCGGATTAAATTTGAAAAACGTAAGCGTAGCCCATGGTCAGGATAGGGAGTGCGATGAAGTCGGACTCCTCTCTTTTTAAACGGCCATTCAGGCGGATGTTTCTTTTATGCTAAAACTCAGTGCGACCACGACCAGCAGCAGGATCAGGAAACCGAAAGCAACGCTTAGGGAAGAATGGTCGGCGATAAAACCCAGCAACGCAGGACCGGCCAGCATTCCCGTATAACCAAGCGTGGTAATGGCGGGTATACTAACCGTTGGGGAGATTCCGGGCAGCCGGCCGGCCGCACTAAAAAAGATAGGTACAATGTTGGCCGCTCCCAGGCCCAGCAACACAAACCCGACCAGCACCCCCACTACCCAGGGACTCCCCACCGCCAAACCCAGGCCGGCCGCCCCCAGCAAACTGCCGCCGACCACGACGGCCTTGCCTTTCAGGCGAGCCACGATGCCGTCCCCCACCAGCCGCATCGTCGCCATGGCAACCGAAAAGGCCGAATAACCGGCTCCCGCAAATTCGGGTTCGACGCCTTTCGTATCACGCAGAAAAACGGCACTCCAGTCCAGAATGGCCCCTTCGGCCAGAAAAACGACGAAGCACATGGACCCCAGGAACAGGACTCTGCCGTCTAACCAGCCGAACCGCCGGCCGGCTGCGGAAGGCTGCTCATCGGTTGCCGAGAAGCGGGCAATCGCCTGTTGCTCCACCTTCAAAGGGAATAAATAGTTGTACTGAGTGAGGGTAATGACGATCATCAGACCGGCAATACTGACCGCGGCATAGACGGGATTCAGCCCCAGTTTCATCAAAAAGCCTAATCCCAGAGAACCCAACAGCCCCCCCAGGCTAAACAGACCATGTAAGGACGACATAATGGGCCGGCCATAAAGATTCTGCACCTGTACGCCGTGGGCATTCATAGCTACATCGATGGTGCCGATGCCTGAACCAAACAGGAATAACGTGCCGGCCATAGCAGCAGGGGAGGCAAGCGTAACCAGCAGCGGCAGGGCAAGAGCCATGACCAGGGCGGCACCCGTCATGACGATGCGGCTGCCTAACCGGTTCACCAGCCAGCCCGAAACGGGCATCATCAGCATGGCCCCCGCCCCCAGCAGCAGCAGTAACAAACCCAGATCGGCCTCGTTCATAGTCAGGCGATCTTTGGCCAGGGGCACCATCGGCGCCCAGCTGGACATGCCCAGACCGCAAACCAGAAAAATCAATTGGGTAGCCAGGCGGGCTTTTATGACCGGCTCCGATCGAATAGCTGCGTCCATGAAGTAATTAACGGGTAGCGATAGCCAAATGTATAAAAAAGTGAATCCCTCCTTCAACTGTCCCCGCAGGAAATAAACCGAAGTTCACGCATATTACACAGGGCACGATTCTACCCTCCCGGGCGGTTCGGCATCCTGTTGACCACCCCCCGGCCCCCTCCTTGTTAAAGAGGGGATGGCTCCGCAGGGTTTGAATCGGGCAGCGCTCTCCCCCTCCTTGCTAAGGAGGGGGCTGGGGGTGGTCCGGCGGCCCGTGTTCCCCCGGATGACCATCCGACCTGGAAGCAAAAACCCTTCCCCAAACCACCGCTCAAGGGCTCTTGAGCGAGAAGACGGCGGCAGCCGTGGCCGGGCCGGAGCAGCCGCAGCTTCGCTGATTTACTTGCTGATTTTCAAGCCCGTTTCCAGGCGCTGGGCTGCATTGTCCCAGTTCATGTAGCTGAACAGTTCGTCGACGAAGTCCGTCCGCTTGTTTTTATATTTGAGGTAATAGGCGTGTTCCCAGACGTCGACCACCATCAGCGGCACGATGCCCCAAACGGTCAGCTTTTCGTGATTTTCGACCTCCAGAACATGGAGCCGGTCGGATTGCGGGTGATACCCCAGCAGGCCCCAGCCGTTGCCGTCCACATTCTTGGAATGATGCGCCAGCTGCGCCTTCATTTTGTCGAACGTGCCGAAATCCTTCTCGATCCGGCGGAGCAGCTCTCCCTTCGGTTCGGTCTTTCTATTGGTCAGATTGGTCCAGAAAATGGTATGCAGCACGTGGCTCGACAGGTGCAGCGACAGCTTTTTGGTCCAGTAGTCCACGCCCTCGAAGTTTCCCGTTTCCCGCGCCGTCTTCAGTAAATCGGTCGCTTTGTTGGCGGTATTCACCGCCCCGCCGTGGTGCGCCGTGTAGTGCAGTTTCAGGATGTCGGCCGGCATGAAGGGTTCCAGGAAGCCGTCGGCGTAGGGCAGGGGGCCCAGCACGTATTTTCCGGTGGCATCGGTCAGCCGGTCCATGCCGCCTTCGGCCAGGCCGGCGCTGAATACGTCGTTGCCCGTCAGCAGAGCCGCCCCGGTAATTAGGGCGGATTTTTGAAAAAATTCCTGTCGATTCATCATTTCCATGGCATGCTTTTCACCGGAACGGCTTCAGATTCGGTGGTTCCTTTTACACGTTGATGACAAATTTCAGCAAAAGCCCCAGTACGGCCGCGGCCAGAATGACGTGCGGTTCCTGAATCTTTTTAAAACGGTACAGCACCAGGGCGGCCGCCAGCGCGATCAGCACCGTGGGCAGGTCGATCAGCTGCCGTTTGGCCAGGACCAGCACCGAACCGGCGATGGCGCCCACGGCCGCGGCCGTCACCCCGTCGACAAACGCCCGGATGGCGGGTCGTCTGCCGTATTTTTTGAAATAGGGCGCCGGCACGACCGTGAAGACGTAACACGGCAGAAAGGTCGCCAGGGCGGCTACGCAGGCACCTGGAAGGCCGGCGATCAGATACCCGATGAACCCCACCGTAATCACGACCGGGCCGGGCGTAATCATCGCCACCGCCACGGCGTCCAGAAACTGCGTTTCGTTCAGCCAGCCGTACTCCTTCACCAGCCCGCCGTAAAGAAAAGGCACGATCGCCAGACCGCTTCCGAAGACGAAAGCGCCGGCCTTCGTGAAGAAAACCGCAATCTTCCAGAGCACGGAATCCCCCGTTCCGACCGCCGGAACCAGCGCGAGCAGACCGACCGGAGCGATGCTTTGCAGCCGGAGCCGCAGGCCCGGACTCCGTACCAGCCAGATCAGCACTCCGGCGGCCAGTACGAGCCAGACGTTCTCCGACTCGGTAATGAAGGTGATGAGGGCCAGCGCAATGAAAATGCCCCACAGCCAGTAATCCTTCCCCAGCGATTTGGTGGTGAGCTTATAGCTGCTGATGGTAATGATTCCGATAACGGCCGCCCCGATGCCGTAAAACAGCGCCTGCATCCAGGGCAGCCCACCGAACCGCTGGTAGACGAAGCCGAGCGCCAGCACCATCAGAAACGAGGGCAGCACAAACGCCAGCCCGGCCAGCGTGGCCCCCGCGATCCGGTAATGAACATACCCAAGATAGATCGCCAGCTGGGCCGCCAGCGGCCCCGGAGCCAGCTGGGCGAGCGCCAGCCCTTCGCGGTAATCCTCCTCCGAAATCCACTTCCGGTCTTCCACCAGATCGCGGTGCATGTAGCCGACCAGGGCCACCGGGCCGCCGAAACCGACCGCGCCCAGTTTCAGAAAGTAGAGCGTCAGCCGGCTCAGCGAATACGCAGGTGACTCGTTCATGGCGTTTTAAAATGCGATACCGAACTGAAAACCGATGGTGAGCGAGGTCGGATGGTCGTTTCCGAACCGGACCGGAACCGGGATGGCGACGAAATAGCCGCTGTTCTTATTCTTTTTGACGATCTTGTTCAGTACCGGCGTGAAGCCGTAGCGGCCCGAGGTTTCGAAGGCGGCCCGCGTCGCCAGCGTGAACCCTTTCCCCAGCGCCAGCAGCAGGCCGGGGTGAATCAGCACGTTGGACATCCGGCTGACGCCGTTCTCGGCCCGCACGAACGGAACGATCTCCAGCGAAAACCCGACTTTGGCACTTTTCCAGATATTGATGCCAAGCGGCATGCCGCCGACGTAATACTCCTTGAAATTGGTCACAGTACCCTCTTCACTGAAGGTGACGATGGGATGAAGAATCCCGACGTAACCCGCGATCCGGGGATACACCGGCGGGGGCGTCTCCTGCGCCAGAACCTCCGGCCCGAATGTACTTGTAAGAATGAAAAAAGACACAAAAAAGGCGATTCGTTTAAAGACTTGCATGCGATAATTCAGGTTTTTACCGCAATACTATGAACGGAACGCCTGCCAAAATAGAACGGAATTATCCTTTTGTATTTCCTTTACCTTGTACTATACTTTTTCTGTAGGCTGAAGGATTTTTACCGGTATGCTTTTTGAAGATCCTCGTGAAGTGGCTCTGGTCGGAAAAACCGGTCAGGTAGGCGATCTCGGAAAGCGTGCTTTTCGACGATTCCAGCAGCTGGATGGCCTTCTCGATCCGCAGCTTACGGATGTATTCCCCGAACGACAGATTGTCGAAATACCGCGAGAACTCGCGCGACAGATAAGTCGGGTTGACGTTCAGGTTCTCCGACACGGTTTTCAGGCTCAGCGTCAGATTGGTATCGATGTGGTCCTGAATCATTTCCTCCAGGTCGGAGATCCAGGCCGGCACCTTCGTTCGTTTGCTTTTCGGCGCGTTCAGGTAGGTCTGGTAAACCCGCAGCAGAAGCTGTTCGGTCGGGTGCTGGGTGTGTCTGACGTTATAAAGCTGTGCGGCCCAGGTGTAGAGGGCGTCGTAGATCATCATGCCCTTTTCGAGCAGTTCGTAATCGTCGCGGATGTTGTAGGCCAGCCCGGCCGAGATGGCCCAGAGGCCGGCCGCCTGCTCGGCCAGCGTATGGTCGTCGGTGTCCGCCCCCCGGACGATGGGCGCCAGCCGGTGCAGGGCCGGGTCTTTCAGCCGGTATTTTTTCAGAAAATAATCAAACGTACACTGGTCGCCGTAGTGCGAGAATTCAACGTCCGGAATGTCGAACGGCGTTGCGCCCAGCTGCTCCGCCCGGGTTTTCACCTCCCCCTCCGGGCAGAAGACGATCTCCGCTTCGGGGTCGATAAACCGCCGGATCAGCCAGGGGCAGGCAATCCGGTCGATCTTGGGCCGTTCACGCGTTATCCATTTCATAGGTGCATCGATAATGGGAATCCGGTTTTATTCCAAAAGAACCGTGCCGATGTGGTAGCTGTTGGCCGCGTTCAGCACCTGATCGTGGTCGGCTTCCAGCACGTGTTCCTCAAAACCGCCCGTCGTGAAAGGCCGCCAGCGAAAATCAGGCCGGATCTCATACTGAAACGCCGACGAATCGCTCGCCCTGAACAACAGGATGGGGCTGCCGATGGGAGTAGTGACCCGGCCGTGCCGGACGTAGTGCCGAACCGCCGAACCGCAGGCTTCCTGCCAGCCCGGCGTCCGGACGGGCGGTTCCTGCTCCGGTCGGCCGACATTCAGCCGGCTTCGGTACCGGTCGATGGCCCGATGAAGGCTGCCGCCCCAGCCGACGCCGTTGCCGCCTTTCAAAGCCACCGCCACCTTCCGGCCGATGCGGCCCACGTCCTTCCGCAGCGATTCGCGGAACGTCACCCGCCGGTAGAGCGGGGTGTCGAGCAGCACGAGCCGGTGCAGCGCCTGCCGGTGGGCCTGCTCCAGCGCCAGGGCCACCTGGTAAGCCAGCAGCCCGCCGAAGGAAAAGCCGAGCAGCACACTTTCGGCCGGGCGGGTGATCAGACCGGCCACCTGCCCGATCAGGTCGGGGAAGGCCAGCAACTCGCCTTCCGGCGAAAAAGGCTCATAGTGAACAAAATACAGGTTATACTGCCGATGCAGCCGGTTTTCGATCCGGCCGTACATCCGGCGGTCGCCGGGCAGGGGCGGAATGAAATACAGGTCGCGACGGGTCGGGTCGGGCGGGTTCAGCGGGATGGCCCGGACGGCGGCTTTCCGGTGGCCCGCCAGAAAATACGCCAGCGCCTTCGGGGTCGGAAACGAAAAGACGGCATGGGCCGGAAGGATGATTCCCAACCCATTTTCCAGTTCGGCCAGACTGCTTTCCGCCGTGAGCGAATCCCCGCCCAGATCGGTAAAAAAGTCGTCGTAATCCGACGGTGCGGCTTTCAGTGCCAGCTCTTTCTGCCAGACGGCTTTGATCCGGGCTACCCAGCGGCCCAGTTCTCCCTCGGCCGACCGATCGGCTTCGGCTCCAGCGGCCCCGGTTTCGGGCAGAGCTGGCAGTCGGGGCCGGTCGAGTTTCCCGGTTTTAGTCCGGGGCAGGGCTTCTACGACGGCATAGCGGTCGGGGAGCATCGTCAGGGGCAGGCGCTGCGCCAGGGATTGCTTCAGAGTCGGCAGGTCGAAACCCGGTTCCACGCAGAGGAAGGCATTCAGCCGGGGCCGCGACGGATGGGCGGTATCGCAGGTGACGGCCGCATCCCGGACACCGGGTTCACGCTTCAGCTCGTTCTCCAACTGAATCAGGCTCACTTTCTGCCCGTTGATCTTTACCATGAAATCCGTCCGGCCGCACCAGTACAGGAACCCGTCGGCGTCGAAATAGCCCAGGTCGCCGGTGGCGTAAACCACCTCGCCGTCGGGCCGGACTTCATACGCCTTCCGGGTGGCTTCCGGATGGTTTGCATACCCTGCCGGAATGTGCCGCGCCCGAACGACGATCTCGCCCACTTCACCGACCGGCAGAACGGCCCCGGTTTCCGAACGGATCGTCACCGTTCTGCCGGCCACGGGCCGGCCGACGGAGAACAGATGCTCGCCCGCGGGGCTGTCGGTCCGGATTTTCTGCTCGGAGATGGTGCGGGTTTCGGTCGTGGCATAGGCCACCTGCAGGGTAGTCTGCGGACCGAAACGGCTTTGAAAAGCTGCAATGTCTTCGGGCCGGACGGGTTCCGCACCGACCGAAAGCATCCGAAGATCCGGCAGGGTCCGGAAGTCCGTATCGCTTTTGAGCAGCGCCCGAAACGTACTTACGGACAGGCTGCTGAAGGTGATTCGCTGCGTTTTCCAGAAACCGGGCAGCGACAGCACCCCTTCGGTTTTGAGGTCGTACAGCACGAGCGTGGCCCCGCTCAGCAGCGCCGGAAAAACGCAGGCCAGGGAGGCACTGAACTCGAAGGAAAACAGCTGATCGATCCGGTCGGTCGCCTGTATCCGGTTGTCGGCGATCTGGCGGAGCGTGTCCGTCATGACGCTCGCGTGCGAATGAACGACCTGCTTGGGCGGGCCGGTGCTGCCGGAGGTCGTAAACAGACAGAACGGCTCGTCCGGCCCGACGGCGGGCCAGTCCTCCGCCGGCATCGCTGCCGCGGGCAATGACGGGGGCAGGAGCGTCGGCCCATCCGTCGTGGAGTAATAGTAATTACCGGATAAAAGTACGCCGATTAGGGCCGCCACGTGTTCAATCGGGTCTCGCGCAGGCACGGCAATGCATTGCCCCCGCAGCCCCTGTCCAACCAGCCCGGCGGCATACCGGCCGGCCCGGTGAGCCAGTTCTTCGTAGGAAAGGCTGCGGCCGGACGCGACTACGGCGGTTTTTTCGGGATAAGCCCGAACCACTTCCATCCAGCGTAACCGGAATTCAGCGCTCATAGACCCGGAAGCTTTTGTAAGGCACCAGACCTACCTTCAGCATATTCCGGTAGCTCGCGCTGTTGTCGTAGGCCCAGGAGTAGACGTTCTTCGCTTTCTGGCGGTAACACCAGTCGAGCCGGGTTTCCAGGGCGTGCGTATGGTAGCCTTTGTTGCGGTGGTCGGGCAGGATGGCCCCGCCGGCCAGAAAGTAGTTGTTCCCCTTGTCGTAGAGGACGGCGATGCCTACGGGCCGTCCGGAATCGGTAACGTGGTACAGCGAGATGCCCCGGCTGCCCAGCAGTTGCCGGAAGTTGGTTACGACGGGCGCCAGGTTTTTCTGTTCGGACTCGAAGCCGGTCAGGTAATCGGCCGTGAAGGCGGGCAGCGATTCTTCCGAAACCGGGTCAAGGCCCAGGCTGGGCAACTCCGGGCCCCGGCCGGGCCGGTCGGCGGGGGCGCTGACCACCCGAAGCCGTTCTTTCAGCGTATAGCCCTGTTCGGACAGAAAATCGTAATGCTCTTCGGCGTACAGGGCTTCGTCGATCAGCAGGCGGTGGTGGCGAATCTGCCGGTCGCCGTAGAATGAGACGGCCCGCTCGACGACGTCCGGGAGGTTGTCGGGATCGAAACAGACGCAGTAGTTGAAATACCCCACGTCGGTGAAGGAAAGAAACAGGGCGTTCGGATGCGATTCGATGTTGATTTTTCCGGCGTTGTCGGCAACGGCGTCATAGCGGCTGAGCCGTTCGACATCATACTCCAGGAAGAGTTCCATACATTCAATTAAAGGTTCAGGACAATCAGGTACAGGTATTATCTTTTTGTGAAATTCGGTTTTGGCTTGAGTATATGGGCAGTTCGGGTTAATTTTCGGGCTCTTTCCGGCTTTCCGTTTTCGACTTACCCAGCCCATGAAACGATTCCAATTCCTGCCGACCTTCGCGGTCTTTACTCTCTGTCTTTTTGCCTTCGGCGTGGTTGTCGGTCAGAAAGCGCCATCAAAATACGTACTTATCGGGTATGTTGGTTCAGGGAGGTGGACAAAAGAAGACATTGAGGCCAATAAATTAACGCACATCAATTATGCCTTTGCCGTTCCGGCGGCCAACGGCGAACTGGCCCCGCTCCGGCCTAAAGATGAGGCCAATCTGGCTGCGCTGCACTCGCTGAAGGCGGCAAACAAAGACCTTAAGATCCTGATTTCCATCGGCGGATGGGGCGGCTGCAAGTACTTCTCGGATGTCGCCCTGACGGACGCTTCCCGCAAGAAGTTTGCCGCCAGCACCCTGGCCCTGCTGAAGAAACACCGGCTCGACGGCATCGATATCGACTGGGAATATCCGGACCAAATCGGGGATAATAATATTTTCCGGCCCGTCGACAAGCAGAACTTTACGCTGCTGCTGAAGGAATTGCGGGAACAGCTCGATGCGCAGGGCAAACAGGATCGCCTGCCGGCCTCGGGCCATTACCTGCTGACGGCCGCCACCGGGGGCGACACGGCTTTCGTGAATCATACCGAACTCCGGAACGCCCAGAAGTACCTCGATTACGTCAACATCATGACGTACGATCTCTACCACGGCAACGACAAAAAGACCGGCCACCACAGCAGCCTCTATCAGTCGGCCCTGAGCGACCGGTCGCGCAACAGTTCGGACGATGCCGTCGACGGCCACATCAAAGCCGGGGTGCCGGCCTCGAAGATCGTGCTGGGCCTGCCCTTCTACGGCCGTGGCTGGACCGACGTCAACCCGACGAACAACGGTCTGTTTCAGCCCTCGGCGGGCAAGCACATGAGCCCGAACTTCCACGATCTGGTCGACAACTACATCAACAAGAACGGATTTACCCGGTATTGGGATGAACAGGCCAAATCGCCGTACCTGTGGAATCCGCAAAGCCGCACGTTCATCTCCTACGCCGACGAGGAATCGCTCCGATACAAAATTGATTACGTCAAATCCAAAGGGCTGGCGGGGGCCATGTTCTGGGAATACACGCTCGACAAGGATAAAAGACTGCTCAACACGCTGGTGAAAGGGCTGGCGAAATAAGCATTCCGGCTATAACTATCTAACTACCTTTGCATTCCGTATGAAAACCTTTTTCTCATCGCTCGTTCTGGTTTCTCTCCTATCGACGGGTATGGCCTTTGCACAGACGAAAGTGATCGCCCACCGGGGAGCCTGGAAAAACACCGGCGCTCCGCAGAACTCGCTGGCTTCCCTGAATGAAGCCATTAAAATGGGCTGTTACGGCAGCGAGTTCGACGTGCATATGTCGGCCGATTCGGGCCTGTTCATCAATCACGACCACACGTATCAGGGGATATCGCTGGAAACGACGCCCTCGGCCCAGCTGGCGGGCCTGAAACTGCCCAACGGCGAATCGCTGCCCACGCTGGAAGCCTACCTGAAAGAAGGGCTGAAGCAGAAGAAAACCCGGCTGATTCTGGAAATCAAGGCGTCGAAGATCGGCAAGGAGCGTTCCCTGACCCTGACCGACAAGGTGGTTCAGACGGTGAAAGCCATGAAAGGCCGGAAGCTGGTCGATTACATCAGCTTCGACTACGACGTCTGCAAACGGGTGAAAGAACTGGACCCGAAGGCCAACGTAGCCTATCTGATGGGCGATAAGGCGCCGGAACAACTGGCCGCCGACGGTCTCTACGGGCTGGATTACCACTTCACCATCATGAAGAAGAACGAAAACTGGATCCGGGAAGCCCACGACAAAAAGCTGACGGTCAACGTCTGGACCGTCAACGACAAGGACACGATGAACTGGCTGGTCGAACGCAAAGCCGAGTTCATCACCACCGACGAACCCGAGACCCTCCTCCAGTTAACCAAATCCCTCTGAAGCAAATGGGCGCCGGTGAACCACCGGCGCCCATTTCATCTATAAACCTGATCATTAAAAAACACAACCCCAAACGCCCCACTCTTACACTGCCCAACTCTTACACTCCCCAACTCACTTCACTCTCCCGCCGACCAGCGCCACACACAGCCCCATGGCCGCGATGATGGAGAACGAAATGCGGAGGCTCGTGGCACCGGCCACCAGACCAATCAGCGGAGGACCAATCAGGAAGCCCAGAAAACCGATGGTCGAAACGGCAGCCAGGGCTACCCCGGGCGACATCGTCGTCGATTTGCCGGCAGCGCTGTAGACCAGCGGCACGACCGACGACACCCCGAAGCCGACCAGGAAAAAGCCGACGATCGACGGGCCGAGATACGGCATCAGCACCGAGATCAGCAGCCCCGAAGCGATCAGCAGCCCGCTCAGCTGGAGGGTGCGTTTCAGGCCGAAGCGGCTCGTGAACCAGTCGGCCAGAAAGCGGCCGAGGGCCATCGTGCTCATGAAGGCGGTATACCCGGCCCCGATCCAGGCCGGGTCGGCCATGACCACCTTCCGGAAATACACTCCGCTCCAGTCGAACATGGCGCCTTCGCAGATCATGGAACAGAAGGCGACGATGCCCAGCGTCAGGAGCGTTTTGTCCGGTCTGGCAAACAGAGGGGCGTCGGATTTCTCCCCGGCTTCATCCGGTAAGATATAGCGGGAAGCGACGGCCAGGGCCGCCAGGGCGAAAAACAGAATGAAGGCGAAGTGCTGATACGGCACTACCCCGGCCCCGATCATAATCGTTCCGATAGTGGCCCCCGTAAAACCGGCCAGACTCCATAAGCCGTGGAAAGAAGCCATAATGGAACGACCATACATCGCTTCCACCCCGACGGCCTGCGTATTGACGGAAATGTTCGCCATGTTACCGGCAAAGCCGAAAACGAACAGAAAAGCCATCAGCTGGACCGTGCTTTGCGCCAGCCCGAGGCTCACCAGCGTGACGGCATACAGGGCCACCGCCAGCGTGACGACCCGGCGGCTGCCGATTTTCGTGATGAGCCAGCCTGAAAACGGCAGCGACAGCATCAGACCGGCGGGCAAAGCCAGCAGAACCCCGCCCAGCTGGGTGTCGGAAAGGCCGAGCGCCTGCTGGATGTTGGGAATCCGGGAGGCCCAGCTCGCAAAGGACAGGCCCATTAAAAAGAACAGTGTACCGACGGCCGCCCGGCGAATGAGCCGGGTGCCGAAGGGGGTGGACAAATGGAAAGAAGTAAAATTCATTCTCGGAAAAGTTCAAGTTGTATTCAATCGGCACGCTTTAATTGCAATCGCTCTTTACGGATAAACAGCTCCTTTATGAGCGCAATAAGCGGAAATTTTGCTTAAATCTTAACAAAGATATTTCTGAACGGTTCTTGGATTTGGTCAATTCCACAAGAGTTCGTATTCTTTGTTCCTATTATCCAAAAAATGGGGAATCGGGATGGGTTTCTATCTTTGAAGCGGAGGACTCAGGCAAAGAGCGACTATGCAGCATATCATCTTCTTCCCGACCCCGGCCGACCTGCGCCGGTGGTTTGAAGAAAATCACGAAACAGAAAAGGAAGTACAGGTCGGATACTATAAGGTCGGTTCCGGCAAACCCAGCATTACCTGGCCCGAGTCGGTCGATGAAGCGCTCTGCTTCGGCTGGATCGACGGGGTGCGGCACCGGATCGACGAGGAAAGCTATACCATCCGGTTTACGCCCCGGAAAGCGAAAAGTATCTGGAGTACGGTCAACATCAACCGGGTGGCCGAGCTGACGCAGCAGGGCCGGATGCGCCCGGAGGGGCTGGCGGCTTTTGAAAAACGCGACGAGAAGAAGTCCGGTATTTACGGTTACGAGCGGGAGGACACCCGGCTCAGCGAGGAATTTGAAGCGCAGTTGCGGGCAAATGAAGCCGCCTGGGCGTTTTTGCAGACACAGGCGCCCTATTACCGGAAAACCGCCGGTCACTGGGTGATGAGCGCCAAACAGGAAGCCACCCGCCTGAAGCGACTGGCTTCCCTGATCGAGTGTTCGGCCAGGGGCGAAAAACTGCCGCAATACCGCTATTCGGACAAAAAAGCCTGAGCGTTACGCCGGCTGCGGGTGCAGGGTCTCGATGGACGAGCTTTCCTGGTAGTTGTCGTAGTCGGTGTTGATCTCCCAGAGGTCGTGGTTGCGGTCGGAAACGATGTTCTCGGCGGCCAGGATGCCCATCAGGATAGAGTGGTCCTGGTTGTTGTACTTGAACGACCCATACCGCCCGATGACGCTCAGGCCGGGCAGGCCGGACAGGTAATCCTGCACGGGTTTGAGCAGGTCCTTGTAACCTTTGGAATACACCGGATAACTCCGCGCCAGCCGCCGGACGTGGCCCTCGGAAACCGGCGCATCAGCGATCAGCCCGGTTTGCCGCAGCTCGCGCTTCGCCATATCGATCAGTTCGGCATCGGGCTGCGTCCAGACCGGATCGGTGTCGTAGCACCAGTATTCCATCACCAGGATGCTGGCTTTTTCACCGTTGATGATCTCCGGGACCCAGTTGCTGAAGTTGGTGATCCGGCCGGTCTGCAGTTCCTTCGAATGGATGTAGAGCCAGTTGTCGGGAAACAGATTTTCGCCCTCGACTTTCAGGTAAATCAGGATGGTGTTGCGGTACGTCAGGCTCTCCACCCGCCGGCGAATGTCGGCCGGAACTCCGGGAAGGCGGCTGACGAGCAGCGTTAGGGGCATGGTCGAGATGATGTGGTCGAAGGTCCGGCGGGTGCCGTCTTCGAGCAGCAGCGTACGCCGGTTCTCCTCGTCCTCCCCGCCCACCGCATGGACCGGCGTTTTCAGGTGCACCCGGCCGCCGTGGCGGTTGACGTAGTCGGCCATGCGTTCGTAGATCATGCCGCTGCCGCCGGTCGGGTAGGCGAACTGGTCGATGAGGGTTTTGTGGGTGTTGCCCTTCCCGCCTTTCAGCGCATTTTTGACGGCCTCGCCGAGCGACAGCTTCTTGATGCGCTGGGCCGCGAAATCGGCATCCAGCTCCGTACAGGGAATCCCCCAGAGCTTCTCGGAATAGGTCTTGAAGAAGATGGAATACAGCCGGACGCCAAACCGCCGGACCACCCACGACTCGAAGGTGTCGGACTCGGGGGTGGGCGACAGCTTTTCCCGCAGATAGCTGATCAGACAGCCGACCGACTGCCCGACGCCGAGCTTCCTCAGCGCATCGACGGGTTTGAGCGGATAATGGAAAAATTTCGAGTTGTAGTAGATGCGGGTCAGCCGGTTCACCATGCGGTAATCCCGGCCGGCCACCTCGAACCAGACTTTGTTGATCCGGCTGTCGCTGGTGAAGAACCGGTGCGGTCCCAGATCGACCTTCTGATTCCATAGTTCGATGGTCTGCGCCAACCCTCCTACTCTCGGTCCGGCTTCGAACACTTCCACGGCAATACCGGCCTTGGCCAGTTCGTAGGCGGCCGTCAGACCTGCCGGTCCGGCACCGATAATTCCGACTTTCAAGTCACGGTCTTTCCGCATAATCTCGCCTGTAATGGTGACCCTCTGTTTATTTATTGTGCTTTAAATCAATACATTGCTTCAGGTCTGCCCGGTCGGCAAACCCGTCGGCCGATGGTGCTTATTGCCACAGCCATTTTAAGGATTCGGGCAGGATGGCGCCCCCGTGTTTTCCGTTGTGGCCGCCCGTTCCGCCAACGAATCTGTGCTCGTAGTTCCGGTATTTCAGGGCGGCCTCCATCTGAAGATTGCCCAGCCACCAGTTGCCGTGCTGATTGTCGAGATCGTTGGTGCCGTCCTGAAAAAACACCCGGATGTCGCGTTTCGGGGCTTTCCGGATCAGGGAAGGATACACGTGCCCGCCTTTGATATTGGTGAAACTACCCACGTGGCTCAGGACCCGGTAAAAGTAATCCGGCCGCTGCCAGGCGGCCGTAAAGGCGCAGATCCCGCCCGAGGAAATACCGCAGATCGCCCGCATTTTCGGAGAATCGGCCAGTTTGACGCGTTTGCTGATTTCCGGAATCAACTCCTCGATCAGCATCCGTACATACTGATCGGTCAGCGTGTCGTATTCGAAGCTTCGGTTGTCGCTGCGCCAGGGGTCGCGGGGGAGTTCGGCGCCGTGCTGACCCGGATTTACGAACAGGCCAACCGTGACCGGCATGGCTTTCTGATGGATCAGATTGTCGAAAACCACCGGCACCCGGAAATCGCCGTCTTCCTTCACATAGGTGTGTCCGTCCTGGAAAACCATCAGCGCAGCCGGCCGGGCCGGATCATACTGGGCGGGAATGTAGAGATAGCATTGGCGGATCGTTCCGGGAAACACCTTGCTTTTCCAGATAAACGGGGTTACCTCCCCCTTCGGCACGTCCGGATGCCGTTCCGAATCCGGTCCGTAGACGACGGTTTCCGGCGGGGGCTGCGGCTGGGCCGACATACCCGTTACCAGACCTGAAATCAGACTCAGTGCAATAAGCAGGGTACGGTATTGCATACGGTAAGGTAAGAATCCGTAAGCAAAAGTAGGCATTCGCAGGTATAGAATGTTACCGAATGAACAATTACCGGTAAATAACTTCTTTCTGAGCCCGGTTCGGTGGGGTCTACGGCGTGATTCTTTTCCTTCGACGGATGCGAAGCAGGCGGTTGATGTCTTCTTCGGTGGTCTGATCCCCCAGCAGGATGCCCCAGGCTTCCATCCCTTCCACCCGGTCGAACACCGCCTTCATCATGGCAATGGCCGGGATGGAAAGGAACATGCCCGACACCCCGGCTACGGCCCCGCCGATCAGCACGCCGATGATCGAAACCATGGCGTTGATCCGGACCTTGGAACCGACGATCATCGGAACCAGAAAATTATTGTCGATGAACTGAACGACCAGAAAAACCGCCACCACGCCGAGCAGGGTCTGCGGATCGGGATGGTTCACGAAGGTAACCAGCACGGCCATGGCCGTCGCCACCAGCCCGCCGATGTAGGGTACCAGGTTCAGCAGGGCGGCAATGACGCTCAGCAGTACGGCATACTGCACCCCCAGCACGAGCAGTCCGAGGGCGTTGAGAACGGCGACGCCGGCCGTTTCGAGCACCAGCCCCACCACATAACTCTGAATGATGACCTTGATTTCGCCCAGCACCTCCCGGACCCGCAGCGCGTGCTGATCGCCGAACAGCCGGAGGATGAACTGAACCAGCATGACCCGGTAGTAAAGCAGCAGAAAGACGTAAATGGGCAGGAGCAGGAGCGTTCCCAGCGGGCCGGTGATGATGCCGAGGGTATCGGTTCCCTGGAGGGTGTCGAGGGTTTGGGCCTGGGCCTGTTTCAGGTATTTTTCCTGTTCGCGGTAGCTGACGTTGTATTCGCGACGCACCCAGCGCCGGACGTCGTTATAGACGTCGGTCAGGTTTCGGCGCAGTTTGGGAATATCGTCGGTGAAGTCGGCGATCTGCATGGAAAGCACCATCGTCAGCCCCGCCATGACGATAATTGCCAGCAGGACGGCGAGGCTGATGGCGACGACCCTCGGCACTTTACGCCGGATCAGCCAGTCTTCGACCGGCCGGAGCAGAACCGACAGCAGGAAAGCCATGGCGATCGGCACGACGATATCCTTTCCCAGATAAATCGCCAGCGTAATGATTCCGATCGATAACAGAGAGTGTGAAAGACGGTGATAAAAAGGCGGGGTAGATGGCGAAAGCATATGGCCGGATGGTTTAACCGGCGTAAATTAACGGTTATTCCCAAAAATGCCCGTTCACACCTTCCCTTTATAGTCCCAATGGTCTTTGATGACCTTTCCTTCCGGATCTTTCTGCAGCCGTCGGGAAAAGTGATCGCCTTTGATCATTCCGTCGTCCCCGGCCTTCCCGATGAACAGCAGGATCGGGTTTCCCTCGGCATCAGTCTTCATGGCGATGTCATACCGCCCGAACTTCTGGGCGATCATGCGATCCGGTTCATACCGCCTGTTCAGCTTTTTCAACAATGTCTCTCCGATTTTCATCGCTACCGCAGTGGTTTATACGGTAATCGGCGAAAGCCGGAAAGTGTTTGGACAAGGGCAGGGATTTGATGGAGACGACCGGATAACGGCATACGGCAAGGCGATATTCCGCCGAAAGGTGAAAAATCCCGGTTTGCCCCCAAAAGCTTTCGATGCAGCAGCAAACCAACTTTACGGTGCCGCAGATTCCGTTATGAAACAACCGAAAGGCAAATCCTGAAAAAAACAGGTTTCGAAAAACAGGGAATTAACAATCCGACCAGTAAATTTTCCCCACCGGCCTGCCTTTATTAGAAAAAAGAACCCGCAACTCATGTTTCAGAAGCTGTTACTCCTCCTTCTTTTCGGCGCTTTTCTCGGTAGTCCCATTCACGCCCAGACGCTCCGGATCGCCACCTACAACATCCGGTACGACAACAGGGGCGACTCGCTCAACCCCTGGAAAGACCGCGCCCCGGTGATCGCCGATCTGGTCCGGTTTCATGATTTCGACATTTTCGGGACGCAGGAAGGGCTGTACAACCAGCTGCAGGACCTGGCAGGCAGTCTGAAAGAATACACCTTCTTCGGGGCCGGACGCGACGACGGGAAGCAGGCCGGTGAATTTTCGGCCATTTTTTACAAAAAAGATAAGTTCGACCTGCTGAAAAGCAGCACGTTCTGGCTCTCGACCACCAGTGACCGCCCCAGCAAAGGCTGGGATGCCGCCCTGCCGCGCGTCTGCACCTGGGGCCAGTTCAAAGACAGGGCGTCGGGTCGGTCCTTCTACGTCTTCAACGTTCACTTCGACCACCGGGGCCAGGAGGCCCGGAAGGAAAGTGCGGCCCTGCTGCTCGGCAGAATCAAAGAGATGGCCGGAACGACGCCGGTCGTGCTGACGGGCGACTTCAACTTCAACCAGAAAAATCCGAACTACGAACTGCTCGCCAAATCCGGCCTGCTGAAGGACACCTATGAACTGGCGCCGATCCGGTATGCGCCGAACGGCACCTTCAACAGCTTCGATATCAAAAGCAAACACGACAACCGGATCGACCATATCTTTGTCACCTCCGCCTTTAAAGTGGGCCGGTACGGCATTCTGACCGACACCTACGGCGGCCGGTTCCCGTCCGACCATTTCCCGGTGCTGGTCGAGCTGAAATATTAGTCTAATTCACCCGCAAAACCGTATAAGCCGCCTGATGGGGCCGGCGGGTGCGGTCGCCGACGGGCGTGGCCGTGCGGTCGTCGTCGTGGATGACAAGCAGGTGATTACGGTCGAGCAGGGTCAGGTCTTCGGCTTTGTGGTTGAAATGGACCGGCCGGCCGGCTTCGTCGCGGACGAGCGTGAAAGGCCGGTTGTTCAGCAGGGCGTCGGGGGTGGCCGTCCAGAGGTAGGCGTCCAGCCGGCCATTCTGCTCGATGGAGGTCAGCATCCAGAAAAGCCGGCGGTCGCGGTCATATTCCAGGCTCGACAGAGCCAGCGGTTTGGGCAGTTCGGCCACCGACCCCGGATCGAAGTCGGCCACGATGCGCCAGTTGCTGCCGAGCCGGATGGTTTCGCCGTCGGCGGTTTTCTGCACCGAAAACGGCACGGCCACGATCCGGGTGCGGTAGTCGAACTTGTCGAACTTCTCCCCTTCTTCCCGGATGCCGAACAGCAGCAGCGAATCCATCACCGCCAGCCCCTCGATCTTGAAATACGGCATCCCGTTCGGAAAAGCCGGGCGGTTCTGAGCCAGCACCCGGCTCAGCGGCTCCCGAAACCCGACGGAGGTCGCTGCACCCGGCTCCGGTGCCAGCACTTTCACCCCGGCGGGGTCCCCTTTTTTCCAGTACAGGATCGTGTTGTACGCATCCCAGTCGGTCGAGCCGGGTTTGACGCGGTCGAAGGCCGTGGTCAGGAAAACGTATTCGCCATTGGAGGCAAAATCCTCATATTTTTTGGCGGCCAGAAACGGCCCGGCGGTCAGGGGCGCCGGCTGAACCGCCGTGTCGCCGAAGGCGGCCCAGGGCTTGCTGAACACGGGGCTCAGGCCGGCGGGCATGTCCTTGTCATTGGCGACGTAGACTACGCCGTCCAGGAACAGAACCGCCGAGGCTTCACAGGAAGCCGGGTTGCCGTCGGGCATCTTCCGGTCGCTGCCGCAGCAGTTCAGCAGACTTTCCGTTTCGGCCGACGCGCTCAGGGGGCGCCCGGTTTCGGCCGGACGGCGGGCGGTTTTACATTCGAACACCGAGACGGACGCCAACAGCAGACCGGCCAGAAAAACGGATTTCTTCATCAATCGGAAGGAAGTCATTCGCAGCATTTTGCAGAAAAAGGAACAAAAAGAAGGGATACGCGGCCGGGCGGGACCGGTCGGCTGCAACACTCGCCCGCCGGGCTGCGTATCCGATTCAAGAGATAAAAAGGTTAGATTACAGGACCCTGGTGCTTACCGGGGTTTTGTTTTTCAGGCACCCTCACCAGTTTCGGAGGCTCCGCTCCGGATGCCACTGCAAATAAATGGTTTTTCAGGCTTTTTCCCTCTCCAGCAGATCCCGGATCGCGCAGAGAACACCGTCCCAGCCGCCCTCGGCCAGGGCTTTCCGATAACGGTCTTCGCCGTCCGTCACCCGGGAGTAATCGCCCTGCGACACCAGCAGCACGGTCTTGTCGTCGTCGCGGATGACCTCACAGACGACGGTCAGGGGACTGGACACATCCTCAGGATAAGGCCCGTGGGGATCGATCACCGTGTAGGCCAGCAGTTCGCCGGGTTCCAGCCGCACGATGTTTCCGGTTACAAATACCGTTTCCTTCCCTTCATATTCCCCCTTCCACTCGATCGGACTGCCGACCTTCCAGTCGGTGACCACCTCACAGCCGTACATGTACTGCTTCGTTTTTTCGGGATTGGTCAGCAGGTTCCAGACCGTGGCCGGGTCGGCGTTCAGGATAATCTCGTTGCGGATGATCATTTTGGTAAATTTTAGGGGGTGAAGCGTCCCGGCGTGAAGCTACGATAAAATTTAAATCGGCTTTCTCCGTTGTCAGGATTAAACGCTCTGCATCCAGCCGAACCCCCTTACCATTAAAGCATCATTTTATACGCTTCAATTCATGGTTCTTCCAATTGGTGCTTCTTCCGATTGGACACCGGCCGTTTACTTTCCAATTTTGAACCATCGGAACAGAATACAGACACCCGTCTCTTTTCCGAACAGTAAACAGCAGAGCAACAGTAAACAACAAATCATCGTGAAGAAAACCCTGGTGTTCTCGGTCGTGCTTCTCTTTGCGGCCGCGATGCCCGGCTTTCCGCAGGCTTTCCGGAAGTTCGACAAGATCCTGAACGTCGGGGTCGGTTACCAGACCTACGCCGTCGGGGGCCTCTGCCACGGCGGTTCCTTCGAAATGGGCCTTTCCGACGAGGTAAGCGTCGGCGGCTTTTTCGACTACGCCCGCTACGGCCAGATGCCCGGTAACCAGCAGTGGAAGAGTCAGTTCCTGAATTTCGGCATTCGGGGCTCCTGGCATCTGGGCAAGCTTATGAACAGCCTGACCGGCCGGTTCGATCCGTACGCAGGGCTGTCGCTGGGTACCCGGAGCGCCGTGCACCGCAGCCGGTCCGACCAAACCCGGGACCTGCTGCCCCGTGCCCGCGGTCTGTTTCCCGGTATTCACCTGGGCGGCCTGTATCGGTTCAGTAGGAAAATCGGCGGGTTTGCCGAAGCTGCGCTGGGCATGACGTCCGTCCGGCTGGGGCTGACCGGTAAATTCTGAAACCGGCGGCAATCCTGCCTAATGAGATTGTCGTCATGCGATCAAAAAAGCGTAATTTAGGAGTTTGATTTTTTGTATCGGTTACAACTCCAACCAGCTTTTGGCCCGACCCCTTTACCAGCGTATCACCGGTTTTTTCCCGAAAGGCGAACTGCTGTATCATACTTTGATGATGCCGGTTCTCTTCCCGATCGGCAACTATTTTCTGATCGGTCCCCGGTATTTCAACGACGGGGCGGTGTTCGCCCTGGGCACGGGCCTGGTGTTCGTGCTGTACTGGCTGGCCGTCGTGACGCTCACGCTGGTCATCCGGTGGGTAATCCGGCGGTTTCCGAACGCCCGGCAGGCCACGCTCCGCATCCTGACCATGCTGGTGCTGGTAGGTGGCGTCACGGCGCTGCTGGCGCTGCTGGTCGTGTTTGTGTTCAGCCGGTTTCCGTTGCTGGGAACGCAGTTCGGCTGGAATGCGGTGCGTCCGATTCTGATTCTGGGGCTGGTTTTCGATCTTTTTCTCTGCATTATGCTCACGGTATTTTATACCTACAACCAATGGCATAAGGACCAGACCGAGAACGAGCAGCTGCGGCAGGCGGCCCTGCAACACCAGCTCGACGCCCTGAAGATGCAGATCAACCCACACTTCCTCTTCAACAGCCTGACGTCGCTGTCGTCGCTGATCGGCGAAGATCAGGAACAGGCCGAGCGTTTCGTCGACAATCTTTCGAAGGTATACCGGTATCTGCTCCAGGCCAATCACCGCGAGGTGGTTCCGCTTCAAAGCGAACTGGAGTTCATCACCAGTTACACGAACCTGCTGCACACCCGCTACGGGGCTTCCCTGCGGGTATCGCAGGAGATCGACCCGGCGCTGCTCGACCTGTGTCTGCCGCCCCAGAGTCTCCAGACGCTGGTCGACAACGCCATCAAATACAACATCATGCTGCCGGGGAAGCCGCTCACGATCCGGATCCGGACGACGCCCGACGGCCGGCTGCAGGTCACGAACAGCCTCCAGCGCAAGACGATCCGGGTGGAAACGTCGCAACACCGGCTTTCGGCCCTGATTGCCAAATACCGCCTGCTCGGCGAAACCCAGGTGTCCATTACCGAGACCGGGACCGAGTTCGAAGTGACGCTGCCGCTGCTGAACATCCAGAACCTAAACCGACCATGAAACCGATTGTCGCTTTTTTTGCCCGCCGGCTGGCCCGCATCCGGCCCCAGACCCGGTGGCATTTCGTGCTGTTGTACCCGTGGTTCATTCCGCTGATCACCTACTGGCTGCTGGGGATGAAATATCTACAGGACGGCTGGATTTTCGTGTCGGCCACGACGCTGAACCTGGCCATCGCCAGCTGCTGCCTTTACACCCTCGACCTGCTCACGCAGCGGGTAGTGCGTCAGTACCCCAACCTCGGCCAGACCTGGCAGCGGGTGTGGCGGCTGCTGCTGGTGTTTATGCTCGTGACGCCCCTGTTCATTCTGGGTCCGATCGCTTTCTACGACTATATTCACTGGTTCGGCTACAGCCACAACCCGGATTCGACGGGTCGTATTCTGCTCATCAACATCGCGGCCAACCTGCTGTCGGTCGGGATCGACGAAAGTACGTACTCGTTGAAAAAATGGCGGGAAAACACCATCGAGAAGGAGCAGCTCAAGAAGATCAACCTCCAGAGCCAGTTCGAGAGCCTGAAAAGCCAGGTCAATCCGCATTTTCTGTTCAACAGCCTCAACTCGCTGTCGTCGCTGATCGCTGACGAGCCGGATCGGGCGGAGCAGTTCGTTGACGAGATGGCGAAGGTCTACCGGTATCTGCTGCAAACGAACGAGAGCGCTCTGACCTCGCTGGAAGCGGAGCTGGACTTTATTCAGTCGTATTACCACCTGCTGAAAACCCGCTACGGATCGGGCATTCAGCTGGAAGTCAGCGGAGTTGATTCGTACCTCGACTATCAGCTCCCTCCGCTGACGCTCCAGATGCTGGTGGAAAACGCCGTGAAACACAACGTCATTCACGCCAACAAGCCGCTGCTGATCGAGATCAGGACCACGCAGGTGGGCCGGCTGGTGGTGCGGAACAACCTTCAACGCAAAACCGGTCGGGTGGCCTCGAACAAAGTCGGCATTACGAACATCGTCGCCAAATACCGCCTGCTTTCCCAGAGCGACCCCATCGTTTCGGCCGACGACCAGTATTTCACTGTGACTCTGCCGCTGCTGAACCCGGTAGGGGTATGAGCGGGCGTCCAGCCGTTCAGTAGCAAAAAATCATTTTTTTCCAATCGAACCGGCCATTTTTTCAGGCGGTCCCTCCAGCCAACTTCGGCTCAGTATTCACCAAACACTGAGTCGAGATGAGATTCTTTCCATTTTGTGTAGTCGCAGTTCTTCTAATTGCAGGCATTGTTAATAGCTGCATAAACGAAACTATACCAGCCTGGAGTAATGCAGAACTCAGTATTGATGAAGCAAAGTACTACTTTAATAAAACATTTGAAAAAGACAGTCTTGAAAAAAAACCATTATGGCCACTGGCTATTCAAAATAAATTACCCCAAAATTTTAATTATGTGGTTGTACCATTATCCTTCCAAGAGAAATTAACTCCAATACTAAGTCAAGGAGGAGATGAAAGTGCAAAAAATTTGGAAGATAAGCTTACAATAAACCAACTCAGCTATTTATACTTTTATAAAAACAAACAAAATAAAATTAAGTGTGAAGTTGTCACTTATATCCCGAATGATAAATATTATACAACACTTATGGAGGCTAAAAGCTTAGCTACAATTAAGTTTTCAGGATTTGTTTTAATAGAAGACTGGGAAAAAACATTTATTAGCGGGTATAATGTCGATGAAGATACTATCATTGGAGAACTCGCTAAAAACCTTTCACCTGAAATAACACATAAAGCAAGAATAAAGGGTAATAGTCCTTGCGGCTCAGTAAAGTGGATGAGATGTGTTTGCTCTATGGATGCTGCAAACCGGTACCAATGTACTTGTACTCCATATAGCATTCAGGACTTTTACTGCTTATATTACCCCAACCCAGCCGGCAGTTCAACCAATAATGTAATCTCAGCATCCTCAAGGGGTAGTGGCAGTCTGACCGCTTCGCCAAATGGAGGGCTCAACAGCTATAATATTTCCTCTCGAACTCTTACTTTCCCGGCCGATCCAGGTGAAATAATCATTTCAGATTTGTCAAAAGAATTAAGTTGCTTTTCAGCAGGCAAGAACACGCCAGACTTTAACTATAAAATTGTAGTGTATGTCGATGAGCCCTACCCTTCGTCCGGAAGTTCGGTAACCTTTGGCGGAGACTCCGGCCATACATGGGTAGGCTTTGAGAAAGTTCATAAAAAAACAGGCCTGATAACAACAAGAACAATCGGTTTTTACCCTGCACCTGATTTTAACACTTTTTTAGTTGTCAGAGGGGGGGTGAAATCCGCTATTAGGGATAATAGTTCGCACTATGCAGACGTAAGCATTAGTTATGATGTGACCGCATTACAGTTTGAAAATGCGGTTTATGAAGCCCGGGGAAGTGCAACCAGAAGTTATTCTTTAGAGAATTACAATTGCACAAACTATGCATATGACATCTGTAAAGCGGCTAACTTAACTATTCCAAATCCAACAACGTATGTTGCAATTGATGGTACCATATTAAAAACTTATTCTCCTGGAGGATTAGGATTTTTCTTAAGGCATCTTAATACCAATGCGGTCAGGCTGAATCATTTTCCGCCTAAAAAGCAGGGCAGTTGCAACTGAGCAAGCTTTGTATCTATAGGGGATGCTTTGCATCCCCAACTCTCTTACTTCCTCACGGGATAACCAAATAAAACAATGAGATCGATACTGTTATTGAGAATTGGTTTGTTAGTTTCATTTTTAATGATAACCCCCTGCGGGCTAAATACCTTTTGCGTTCCGCTCCTTGTTACGATACCGATTAGCATGATGGGGGGCGATCTTACTGCAATAATTTCAATAACGGGAGTTATCTTAATTATTTCTTCAATAATTAAATTAAGAAAAGGCCAAAAGAGTAGTCGGCATTTCTACTTTGGAACTGCTTTAATACTTGAATCATTAATTCAAAGCATTTCATTCTCCATTTTTTTTCACAATTTTGATTATGAATGGAAGTCGGAAAAAACTTACCTCACAATTGCAATATTTATAAGCATCCTTACCTTATTTTTACCTATTCACTTTTTTTTAACAAAAAGGTTAACTAAAAGATAGCGATCAATATTATTTCTTTGCAATTACCTTACTGAATGTTTCTGGCGTACACCCGACATAAGAGGCTAAATTTTTAATGGAAACTTTGGATAAAACCGCAGGATATTCTTTGAACAGCCATTCAATTCTCTGCTCCACACTGTTCTGCCGCATCATCTGGTTGCGTTGCTCGCTGAGCAGATAATATTTCTCCGTGATCATCCGGCCCAACTGGCTAAAGTCCGGGAAGGAATGATACAGCCTGTGCAGGGCGTCATAATGAATAGAATATACTTCCGTCTCCTCCAGCGCTACGATGGCTTCCGAGGAAGCCGACCGAGTGTAAAAACTGCGGGGTGACATAAAAAAATCGCCTTCTTTCAATAACCAGGTCGTTTTCTCGACGCCGTCGTCCAGGTAATAGATCCGTACCAGACCGGAACGGATGAACCAGACGTGGTGACACACTTCGTGAAGCCGGAGGATATAAGCGTTCTTAGGAAAACAGCGAGACCGGACGAGGCCGCTGACCTCATTCAGGGCTTCTTTGGAAAGCGGATAAATGGCGTAGATTGCGTCGATCAGTTTTTTCATCCTGCAAAAGCGTGCCTTTTCCGACCACACGCTCCTGTTTGACGCCGACAAATTCAAAAAGTAACTACTGAAGGGCAGCATCGCCCCCCGACCGGAGCGCCGGTCCGACCCCTCCTTGCTAAGGAGGGGTAGTACGCTGCCACTTTTCAGTCACTGCGAAGCCACCCCCTCCTTAGCAAGGAGGGGGCCGGGGGGTGGTCTCACAGCTTCAGCCGCTCGGCCCGCACCGGTGTGTCCCAGAACAGGCCGGCCTGGCGTTCGAAGTCGTCGGGGGAGTCGGTGGTGAAGAAGCGCAGCGTGCGGCCCCGACTACACTGCTCGTCGATTTCGGGGTGGCGATGCAGGTAGTTTTTAAGGCTGTCGGCGACAATTTCACCCTGGCTCAGAAGGGCGATGCCTTCCGGCGCAAACTGACGAATCTTAGGCAGCAGCAGCGGGTAATGAGTGCAGGCCAGCAGCAGGGTGTCGATCTCCGGCGACTTTGCAAGCAGCCGGTCGAGGTGCTGGCGGACGAAGTAATCGGCCCCGGGCGCCCCATGCTCGCCGTTCTCCACCAGCGGCACCCACATCGGACAGGCTTCCTGATAGACATGCAGGCCCGGAAAAAACTTATCGATCTCCACCACGTAGGATTCCGAAGTTACCGTTCCGCGGGTCGCCAGGATGCCGATATGACCGGACTTTGAATAATTTCCCACCACTTCGGTCGTGGGGCGGATGACGCCGAGCACCCGCCGGTCGGGGGCGATGCGCGGCAGGTCGAGCTGCTGGATGTTCCGGAGAGCCTTGGCCGAGGCCGTGTTGCAGGCCAGAATCACCAGCCGGCAGCCCATCGCGAACAGATGCTGCACACATTCCAGCGTATACTGATACACCGTGTCGAATGACCGGGTGCCATAGGGCGTCCGGGCATTGTCGCCCAGATAGACATAATCATACTGCGGCAGCTGATGAACGATGGACTTCAGGACGGTCAGGCCGCCGTAGCCGGAATCGAACACACCGATAGGCTGATAATCAGGCATTTTTACCAAAAACAGATTTCCTGAACGCAAAGACCGCTCCGGGCTGCAATCGCTACCGAATTCTTAACGACCTTTGCGGGCAAAGCGGAATCGATGAAATTTTTTCGTGTCTTATTAAAAGTCCTCCTGGGTCTGCTTCTGGCCGTTGTTTTGTTTGTGGCGGTCAGCGTGGCGCCCGTCGACGACACCCCCTACCAGCAAACCGACTACTACGCCCAAACCCGCCGAAGGCTGGCGAGCCTGCCCGCCCCTCCCCGACCCAAAACCGCCCTGCGGGCCGGCTGGTCCAAAATCAACATCACTCCGCCCTACACCACTCCAACGGGCGGCTACGGCGTCCGGCGAGGTAAACACTGGACCACCGTGCACGACTCGGTCTACGTCCGGACCATCGTACTGGACAACGGTAGCGCAAAGATAGCCGTAATCGCGCTGGATTTACTGATTACGCCCCCCACCGTGACGGAACAGCTCAAAAGGAGATTGCCGGACATCGGTTTTCGATGGGAGGAAGTCTACACCGGGGCCATTCATTCGCACAATAGCCTCGGCGGCTGGGCTCCCGGCCTGGTAGGCGGGCTATTCGCCGGAGAATATGAGGAGCGCATCGTGACTCACCTCACCGACGCTATTCTGAAGTCGATTACAGCAGCACAGCAAAATCTGGCTCCTGCGGAAATCGGCTACCAGGAAGTGGAAGCCCCGGATCTGATCAACAACCGGCTGAACCGGGACGGGCCGGTCGACCGGCCCGTCCGGTTGCTGAAATTTAAAAAGCCGGACGGTTCGTCGGCGCTGCTCTGCTCGTATTCGGCCCATGCCACGATTTTTCACGCTATGAATTACCAGCCGCTGAGCCGGGATTATCCGGGCGCTCTGGTCGACCGGCTCGAAAAGGAGTCCGGCGGCTTCGTGGCTTTTCTGGCGGGTGCCGTCGGCAGTACTTCGCCCCGGGTTCCCGACAGTCCCGACGATCTGAAGGTGATCGGCGCCTATGCCGACAGTCTGACGGCCCGGATTACGCCGGCCCTGGCTTCGTTTCCCACTCGTCCCGACAGTACGCTGGAGATGCTGACCCTGCCGCTGGGCCTTCGGGAACCGCACGCCCGGGTGACGGACGGCTGGCGCGTTCGCCCCTGGCTGTTTCACACCGTCTACGGCGATTTTCCTTCCGACCTGAAGGCCCTCCGGATCGGCCGGACGGTGCTGCTCGGAACGCCCTGCGACTTCTCAGGTGAACTGGTGGCCGGGCTAAAACCGGCCGCCGACCGGAAAGGGCTGAACCTTATGGTGACCAGCTTCAACGGCGGGTACGTCGGTTACATCACCCCCGACAAATATTACCACAAAACGTCTTACGAAATCCGGACCATGAACTGGTTCGGCCCCTACAACGGGGCCTACTTCACGGAAATGCTGACCGGCCTGATCGGCCGGCTGTAAGGCGGTAATTCAGGCCCATTTGCCGTCATGACCGGCACCGGCAGTAGCTTTGTCATCCCGACGCAGGAGGGACCTTGTGCTTCGACGCCCGGTCAGATGGAACATTCAGCCGCAAGATCCCTCCTGTGTCGGGATGACAAGGCTACCGGGAGGACTACGCATCCGGGGGCCTTACTCCTGGGTGGTTTCGCCGGGCTGGCTCGCGGCAACGTTCTTCTGCTCCTCGGCTTTCTTCTGCGCTTCGGCCTCCTTTTGTTTGGCTTTGGCTTTCCGGCGGAAATAACCCCGGAACAGGAAGTTGCTCTGCAGGGCCTTCATGTTTTCGTCCAGCTTCTCACTGCTGCTTTCGAGGTTATGGATGGTATTTTTCAGGTCGCTGTTGACGCTCTCGTCGTTCAGCAGCAGCCCGATGGCGCTGTTCTTGCTGTTGAGCCGGTTGCTGGCCTGCTTGACGTTGTCGGCAATGTCGATGGCGCTCGCCGATGCCTGACGCAGCCGGGACGACGATACCCGCAGATCGTGGAAAACCGTCGTGTCGGAGACCAGTTGATTGGCAAGCCCTTCGCGGTTGTTCAGCTTGGCCGAAAACGTCGACAGGGACCCGGATACTTTGGCCGCATTGACCGAAGCCGATTCCAGATTGGCCAGCGTCGACCGGAAGCGGTCGGCCATCCGGTCGTCTTTCAGCATGGCCCCGGCTACCCCCCGGCCCTTCGTGATCTCACCGACGATATTCTTCACGTCGGTGGTCACTCTCAGGAGGTTGCGGTTATTTTCCTGAAGCGTTTCCAGCATGGCATCGGTATCGAGGGCCTCCTTGGCGCCCAACAGATCCCCTTCCTGAACCGGCTGTGCCCGTGGGCTTCCTCCGATGATCTCGACGATTTTGTTCCCGATCAGACCGTCGGTGCTAATCGTGGCCTGGGCGTCTTTTCGGATATACTGCTGTACGTCCTGCTCGATGTTCATCGTAACCTCCACCTGCGAGGTACCGTAGAACTGGATCTTTCGGACGGTTCCGATCTTCACGCCCGAAAACCACACGTTATTGCCGACCTGCAAACCACCCACGTCGTTGAAGACGGTGTTGATCCGGATGCTTTTGATGAACCGTTTCTGCTGGCCGCCCAGGACCATGATTCCCACTACCAGGATCACAACCCCTATCGCAACAAAAATACCGACGGTAACTGCCCGTTTATTTTCTCCTGCTTTCATATGCGTTTGGTATCAATCCACGAACTTATAATCATAAAATTGTTTAACACGCTCATCGTCAGCCGCAAATACTTCCTCAAAAGTACCGACCTGTTCAAACCGGCCGTCGAGCAGCATGGCGATGCGGTCGCCGACGGTTTTAGCGCAGGTGAGGTCGTGGGTGATGACGATGGACGAGGTATTATGTCTTTCTTTGACTTCGTTGATCAGGTTATTGATTTCGCTGGAGGTGATCGGGTCCAGCCCGGCGGTCGGCTCGTCGTAGAGCATGATTTCCGGTTTCAGAATGAGCGTCCGGGCGATCCCGATCCGCTTCCGCTGCCCGCCCGACAGCTCCGACGGCATCTGGTTGATGGTCTGCTTCAGGCCCACGTCGTCCAGCGCTTCCTCCACCGACCGGTTGATCTCCTGGCGCGACAGGTTCCGGACGTTCCGGATCAGCGGAAACTCCAGGTTTTCCCGTACGGTCATACTGTCGTAGAGGGCACTGTTCTGGAACGAAAACCCGATCTTCAGCCGCAGCGTGTCCAATTCCCGGGCGGAGAGCTGGTCGACGTTCTGTCCGAGCACATCCACCTCCCCGGAATCGGGCCGGAGCAACCCGGCGATGATCTTGATCAACACCGACTTCCCGGTGCCGGACCGCCCCAGCACCACGAGGTTCTCCCCCTGGTAAAGGTCCAGATCGACACCCCGAAGTACGTGCAGATCCCCGAAGGAAATCTTCAGCCCCCGGATGGCAATCACGGCCGACGGCCGGCTTTCCTCCGTTCTCTGGGGCTTTATCTGATTAGCTGGCACGGATTGCATTGACGATTTGGAGGATCAGAAGTTCTTCAATGAATATGATAAACATCGAGGTCACCACGGCGGAATTGGCGGCCCGCCCGACGCCCTCCGTCCCCTTGGAGGAATGGTAGCCCTTGTAACAGCCGACCACACCGATCGTGAAGCCGAACACGGTCGCCTTGATGACCGCCGAGTTGATGTCCAGAAAAGTAATGGAGCTGAAAAACTGTTCGATGAACGTCAGAAAGCTCGTTTCTTCATTCTGGTGAACGTTCAGATACGACCCCAGCATCCCGACCAGCGAGAAATACAGGGAAAGAATCGGAATCGTGATCGTCGTCGCCAGGACACGGCTCACCACCAGAAATTTGAACGGGTTGGTCGCCGAAACTTCCATGGCGTCGATTTGCTCGGTGACCCGCATGGAGCCCAGTTCGGCGCCGATGTTCGAACCGACCCGCCCGGCCGCGATCAGCGCCGTCACCAGCGGAGAAAGGGCCCGAACCAGCGCAATGGCGATCAGAGACGGTAACCAGGAAGTGGCCCCGAAGGTAGCCAGCGACGGCCTCGACTGGTTCGTAAAGACGATGCCGGTGATGAAGCCGGTCAGGGAAAGCAACGGTAACGAACGTACGCCGACCTCGTAACACTGTCGGATGATCTCACGCCCTTCGTAGGGGGGCACCAATACCTCCCTGAAGAAGTGGGTTATAAAGCTGGCTACATCACTTAAATTCAGAAAAATTTTATCCAGACGCCCGGATACCACCGGCTTCTCAGACGTCGCCTGATTTGTATTTGTCGAATCCATCCTGTGGGTAGATGCATTATTTAAACACGAATATGCTATAAACCTGATTTGGCAATACAAGTTTTGATTTGTTACTGAGTACAATGGATCCTACCCAAAAAAGAACGGCGGAGAGCCTCAGGGGATGGACTCCCACCAGGGCGCCGTCGGAACCGGTTCACCCAGAACCAGAACCTCGCCGATGCGCGGGGTGGCCAGCCGGGAGCCCAGCTGGGCGGCCCGTTGGGTCAGGCGCCGGATGGGGTCGCGCCAGGGATGGAGGGCCAGATTGAATTTCGCCCAGTGGATGGGCATCAGCACCTCGGCCCGAACGTCAAGCTGGGCCTGGGCGGTTTGTTCGGGCAGCATGTGGATGTCGATCCACTTCTCATTATAGGCCCCGCACTCCAGCAGGGCCAGATCGAAGGGCCCGTATTTTTCACCGATGGTTTTGAAGCCGGGATAATACCCCGAATCGCCCCCGAAGTACACCCGGCGGTTTTCGCCCTTCAGCACCCACGAACACCAGAGCGTGCTGTTCCGATTGGTCAGCCCGCGCCCGGAAAAATGCCGGGAAGGCGCACAAACCAGCGTCAGAGTACCAAATTGGACGGATTCATCCCAGTCCAGTTCCGTGATCCGGTCGGCGGGGATGCCCCATTTTTCGAGGTGGGCGCCCACGCCCAGCGGGACGAAAAACCGCTCGGCCCGCTCTTTCAATCGAACGAAGGTCGGGTAGTCGAGGTGGTCGTAATGATCGTGCGACATCAGGACGGCATCCACTTTCGGCAGTTCGTCCAGCCCGATGTAATGGTCGTACGGAAACCGCTTCGGGCCGACCATGGACACCATCGACACCCGCTCCCCCACCAGCACCGGGTCGGTCAGAAAGGTTTTCCCGCCCATCCGGATCAGCAGCGACGAGTGGCCGAACCAGGCGACGGCGACATGATCCGGATCGCCGGCCCCTTCCAACCGCTTCACATCCAGCGGAACGGTCTGAATCGTGGCTTTCGGCTCCGAGTCGTCGGTGCCCCGCAGCATCTGCCAGGCCGCCTTCGCTCCTTCCAGGAAGGAGAGGTCGAGGCTGGTCGGGACCAGGTTCTGAAAGGTGCCGTCTTTGAAGTTCGGGGATGCCTGCATGCGCTTCAGGCGCTCGCCGGTGGCGGCCGCGCCGAACTGTGGCGCCAGATTGACGAAGGCAACGGTGCCCAGCGCGATCAGCGCCAGCAGGGAGAGAGTGACAAGGGCCATGATTTTGAAAGCTTTTCTCATTGTGAAGGAAGCGGTGGGAACTACCGGATGGATGAACACGAAGAAGAGGCCCGGCGGTTCCTCCCCCATTCAGGGTGGGGGCAGATTTCGAAATCTTCCAGTATCTTGACCGGCTGGAACTCACCCCCTCCGGCCCATGAAAAACGCTCTGCTGGCTCTCCTGATTCTTTGCCCGATTCCGTTCTGCTTCGGCCAGACCGTCGCTGACCCGGCCGCCGGCCTGGCCAGGGAGCCGGCGCTGCAATGGAAATTTCAGACCGGCGGGCCGGTGGTGGCTTCTCCGGTCGTCCGGAATCAGGTGGCGTATGTCGGCAGTCTCGACAGCACCTTCTACGCCATCGACCTCGACACCGGCCGACCCGTCTGGACCCGGAAAATCGGCGGCTCCATTCGCTCGACGGCCTGCCTGCATAACGACCTGATTTTCTTTGTCGGCGGAAATGCCGTTTTGTATGCCCTGGAAGCCGGCTCCGGCCGGGTGCGGTGGCGGTTTCAGACACTGGGCGGTATTCTGGGCGAACGGAAATACGATTTTGCCGATTACTACCACTCCTCGCCCCTGCTGTATCGGAACCTCGTCTGTTTCGGTTCGGGCGACGGCCGCGTCTATGCCGTCGACGCCGATACCGGGAAACTGGTCTGGAGCTACCCCACCGGCGACATCGTCCACACCAGCCCGGTCGTGCAGGACGACCGGCTGTTCATCGGCTCGTCGGACGGAAATCTCTATGCGCTGAACGCGCAGACCGGGA
The DNA here is from genome assembly GCF_003703975.1 of Larkinella soli. Taxonomy (GTDB): domain Bacteria; phylum Bacteroidota; class Bacteroidia; order Cytophagales; family Spirosomataceae; genus Larkinella; species Larkinella soli. The sequence goes on from NZ_QTJY01000014.1 coordinate 37,848, forward strand.
CGCTGCTCTGGAAATTCAAATCGGTGGGGCACCGGTATTTCCCGAAAGGCGAGATGCAGGGCTCGCCCGTGGCGGCCAACGGGCTGGTATACATCGGCAGCCGCGACTACAACCTCTACGCCGTCGATGCGCAGGCCGGCTACGGACACTGGAACAAGGCCTTTCCCCTCGGCTGGGCCACCGCCCTGAGCGTCCGCGACACCGTGCTGTACGTCGGTACCTCCGACGACCGGCTCCTGGTGGCCCTCGACGGACGGACGGGCCGCGAATACTGGCGGACGGATACGAAATTCAACATTTTCGGGGGCAGCGCCTTCTCACCGACGACGCTCTTCGTCGGCACGCTGATGGGGAAACTGCTGGCGCTGGATCGAAAAACCGGCACGATCCGCTGGACCTTCACGACGGACGGCTACAAACGGAATCGCAGCCGGTATTTCCGGGACGACGACAGCTTCCGGCCCGATATTCAGACCATCATCCGGGTGCCGGAAGATTTTCTGCAATTATATAATCAGGTCGGTGCCGTTTTTTCGGCACCGACCCTGGCAGGGAACCGGCTGCTTTTCAGCAGCATGGACGGAGCAGTCTACTGCCTTATTTCACGCGGCTGAAGACGAACAGGTCTTTGAACGCCCACTTGCCGCCTTCCTGATTGCCGCGCTGAATGACGAGCTGATCGTCCGACCGCCGTTCGTAAATGATCCGGATGGAGCCGTCTTCCTTCTCGAACAGGGCGTGGTTCTTTTTGGCTTCGATGAACTTGTACCGGTCGGAGACGTCTTTCTCCTCCTGCCCGACCAGACCCGGTTTAAAATGTTTGACGAGCACGACCGGGCCGCGTTCGGTTTGTTCGAAGATCAGCATTTCGTACATGCTCACCTTGTCGCCCTTCATCATCCGCATAAACCCGGTGAGGTTGTCGCCGGCGGGTGCGATCCAGACGGCTTCGATGGGGCCGCCGTTGAAGGTGCCTCTCCAGTGGCCTTCCATAAAACCTACATCAGCCAGCGTAGCGGTTTTGGATGCGGTCTGGGCGTACCCCGTAAAGGCGGCCAGAACGCCCAGCAGGCAAAGAATCGAAAAACGGTTTTTCATTGAAGTAAGGGAAATAGGGTTTATCCGCGCAAGATAAAGGAAAACGGCGACGGTTTCTCACCACACCCGCCGGAGGATTTCCGCCCCGTTTTTCCGGAAGCCGCCGGGACCAGGCCCTTTTCCAGGAAGAAAAAGGAAATCCCCGCAGGCACCTTTTGTCTTGATGTAACTGTTCTGGCTAAAATGAAAACCGCCTGGAGTGGTTTTCCGATACAACCGGAATCACCATGCAATTAAGTGTTTTAGACCAATCGCCGATCCGCAAGGGCAGCAACGCCCGGGAAGCCCTGCAGGAGACGGTCGCCCTCGCCAAACTGGCCGACGAACTGGGATACACCCGGTTCTGGGTGGCCGAACACCACAATACGACGGTGCTTGCCGGCACCACGCCCGAAATCCTGATCGCCCACCTGGCCGGCCAGACCAGCACCATCCGGCTCGGCTCAGGCGGGGTCATGCTGCCCCATTACAGCGCCCTGAAAGTGGCCGAAAATTTCCGGATGCTCGAAGCTCTGTTCCCCGGCCGCATCGACCTCGGCGTAGGCCGTGCGCCCGGTGGCGACCGGCTGACGGCCGGCGTCCTGAACCCGACCAATACGTTCAGCGAACAGGATTTCGTGCAGCAGCTGTTCGACCTTCAGAACTACCTCAATGACCGCTACGACCCGGCCAGCGTGCAGGCCAGGGTCCGGGCCATGCCGGTACCGCCCTCCGTCCCGGCACAGTGGATTCTCAGTTCCAGCGGTCACAGCGCGGTGCTGGCGGCTCATTTCGGGATGGGTTTCTCCTTCGCCCACTTTATCAATCCGAACGGCGGCTCCGAGGCCGTGCAGCATTACCGGGAGCGGTTCCAGGCGTCCGAAAATCTGGAACAGCCCCAGGCCAACGTGGCGGTGTTCGTTTTCTGCTCCGAAGACCCCGGGCAGGTGCAACGGCAGCAAGCCCTGACCGACCACCGTTTCCTCCAGCTGGAAACCCGCGGCCGAATCACGTCCTTTGATTACGACGACATCAAAGCCGCCGACTACTCCCCCGGCGAAGAAGCCCGCATCCAGTACAATCGCCGACGGATGATCATGGGCAGCCCCGAAGAGGTAAAAAGCGGATTGCTGGCCCTCGCCGACCAATACGCCGTGGAGGAGGTCCTGCTGGTCAACGTGGCGGCCGATTTTGAGGAACGGCTGGAGTCCTACCGGCTGCTGGCAGGGGTGTTCGAACTGAAAGGGGTTGGCGTTTAAAGAATGGAAGGAAAGAAATTCGTACCGTCAACGGGGTAGTTGAGCCGCCCGATGCGGTGTTTCGTTCGGGCGGATCGTTCGCTGCCCTTTCCGTGAAAAGCCGGTCCGTACCTTTGGATATAGCCTGAGCGAAAACGAGTTTACAACACATATCCACACCATTTTTTCTGATGACGACCACGGAGAGAAACAAGGAGATTGCCCGGCGGTGGCTGCAACTGGTGAGTGAACACAAAGTAGAGGAACTCTGCGAAATGACCTCCCCGACCTGGACGATGCACGGCGGAGCGCCGGGGCTGCCGCCCGGACCGGACGGTCTGCGGATGCTGTTCGGCACCTTCGGGCGGATCGAACAGGAGTGGACCGTCGAGGACGTCATCGCCGAAGGCGACAAGGTGGTGGTCCGGGCCACCAACTCGTGCCTTCAGGAGAAATTTCTGGGCATCCCTTCCTTCGGGCGCCGGCAGAAGTTTACGGCCACGTTCATCCATCACATCGTGGACGGCATCGTCGAGGAAACCTGGCGGAACGCCGACGACCTCGGGCGGGTGCTGCAACTGGGTGCGAAACTCCAGCCCGCCGAGGGCTGACTGCGCGACCGGTCAGTCTTTCGGCCGTTTACGCCGGGTAGAGTCCGCTTTTTCGATCGTTACACCCACACCGAACGCATTTGGATCGCTCGGCGGAACGGTCCGGACCCGGCGCTTTCGGCCGCCCGACTGATTTCCCTTACCGGTCTGAATCGTTGGATCAGCCGCCGGACTCGTTAACGGGGCGCTGTTGGAGGGCGTCACGACCGGCGCAATGGTCGTCGGGGCTTTCCGGATCGAATCCTGCGCGAAACCGACACCGGCCGACAGGCAGCCGGCAAGAAGTAGCAAAACCGCACGCATTGGGTTAGTTGAAATAGGGTTAGTTGAGTAAAACGGGGAGGGACGCAGCATCCGGCGCTCTCCCCTGTTTTATTTAACCGGGCCGACCGCATGACTGTTCACGTGTTTATGTTTACTTTTAATGTAAACTTATTCCAAACCCCCTGACATGCTCTCAACCCGCAGAACTTTTCTCCGGCACCTCGGCCTGGGTGTCGCCGGCTTTTCGGTGGCCGGAAGCCTGCCCGCTTCGGCCTGGGGCGCGCCCTTCAAAACCCGGCAGCTGCCACGCAGCCTGCCCGAATCGCAGGGCGTCGCATCGACCGGTATTCTTAACTTCGTGAACGCCGTCGAAGCGGGCAAACTGAACCTGCACAGCCTGATGGTCGTGCGGCACGGGCAGGTGGTGGCCGAAGGCTGGTGGGCGCCCTATGCGCCGGACCTGAAACATACGCTCTATTCACTCAGCAAAAGCTTTACGTCGACCGCCGTCGGACTGGCCGTGGCCGAAGGGCGGCTAAAGGTGGACGACAAGGTGGTCTCCTTCTTCCCGGAGGACCTTCCGGCCACGATCAGTCCGAACCTGGCCGCCATGCGGGTTCGCGACCTGCTCAGCATGTCGACCGGGCATGACAAGGACACGACCTCTTCGCTTCGGTCGGGGTCGAATAAAAACTGGATCAGGGCTTTTCTGGCGCAGCCGGTAGAACATGAGCCGGGGACGTTTTTCATCTACAACAGCGGGGCTACCTACATGCTGTCGGCCATCGTTCAGAAGCTGACCGGCCAGACGGTGCTGGCCTACCTCAAACCCCGGCTGTTCGAGCCGCTGGGTATTGAAGGCGCCGACTGGGAAACCGACCCCAACGGCATCAACACGGGCGGTTGGGGGCTACGCGTCCGGACCGAAGACATCGCTAAGTTCGGGCAGCTATATCTTCAGAAAGGGGTCTGGAAGGGCAAACGCATCCTGCCGGAAGCCTGGGTCGAGGAGGCCACGCGCTCCCATATCCAGTCGAAAGGCGGCTCACGGAAGAAGGAAGAAAACGACTGGCTTCAGGGTTACGGCTATCAGTTCTGGCGCTGCCGCAACGGGGCCTACCGGGGAGACGGCGCCTTCGGGCAGTATTGCATCGTCATGCCGAAGCAGGATACCGTCGTGGCGATCACCAGCGAAACCGGGGATATGCAGGCCATTCTGGACAACCTCTGGAACCACCTGCTGCCGGCCCTGCAGGACACCGCCGGGGGCAAACCCCAACCTGAACTGAAGCAGAAACTGGCTTCGCTAACCCTGCCCGTACCGGTCGGCCGGCCCGGCTCGCCGGTGGCGGCCCGGATCAATGGAAAATCGTTCCAGATGGCCGATAACCCGTTGAAGATCAAAACCGTATCGCTTGCTTTCAAACCGAACGCCTGCGTGTTCACGGTGCGCGATGAACAGGGTGAACACCGGGTGACCTGCGGCCTCGGTCAGTGGCAGAAAGCCGAAACCAGCCTGTCGGCCAACCCCATCAAGCTGGTCAACACGCCGGTTCCGGGCGAAGCTAAGACGAAAACCGCCGGCAGCGGAGCCTGGATCGACGACAAAACTTTCGCCATGACGTGGCGCTTTATCGAAACCGCCCATTACGACACGGTGAACTGCCGGTTTGACGACGACGCCATCCGGGTGGAGTTCAGGAAGAGCCTCGCTATTCTGAATCCGGACACAAAGGAAACCCGGCCGGTGCTGGAAGGCCGACTGATGCAGGGCGCCGTCCCGGAGACAGGGAAATAGGCGGAATGAAACGAAAAGGCCCGGTGTGTTCCAGGCCTTTTCGCTGATTAAACCCGCCGGGTAGCTACCCGGTACAGGATCACGGCCAGAGCCGCGAAGAACAGGGCACCCAGCAGTTGGAAGCCTTCTTCACCCAGCGCCCCGGTCAGCGCCGGTTCGAGCGTCAGGCGAGCCAGCCCGTTATAGATGGATTCGTTGACGGAGAGCAGGGCCACGGCCACTCCGGCCAGCGCCCCGCCGGCCACCAGGCCGGTTGAGAACAGGTTTCCGCGCCCCAGGTCGGCCTCTTCCTCGACGATGCCCTTCCGTTGGGAGTTCCAGTCGACCAGCGCCTTCATACAGCCGCCGGCAAAAATAGGCAGCGTGGTCGACAGCGGCAGATAGAGACCGACTGCAAAGGCCAGGGCACTGACCCCGCAGATTTCAACGACGAACGACATGAACGCCCCTACCAGCACGAACTGCCAGTCGAGGTTGAACGACAGCAGCCCCTTGATGAGCGTCGCCATCAACGTACCCTGCGGAGCCGGAAACCGGTCACTCCCGATGGCGTGGGTGATGCCCTGCGCCACCAGGTCGGGGGTGGGCGTGTCGAGCACCTTGATAGTGGCTCCGATCGCCAGCGAGGAGACGATGACGCCGACGAACAGCGCCATCTGCTGATACCGGGGCGTTGCTCCCACCAGATAGCCGGTTTTCAGGTCCTGTGAGGTGGCTCCGGCCGTAGCCGCCCCGATGCAGATCATCCCGCCGACGACCAGCACGACCGGTTCGTAAACCTTCCCCGTCAGTCCGAAGCCGATGAATACCAGCGCCGTTCCCATAATGGTGGCAATGGTCATCCCCGAAACCGGCGACGAACTGGTGCCGATGATGCCCACGATGCGGCTGGCGACAGTGACGAAAAAGAAGCCGAAAATGATGACCAGAATACCGATCAGCAGCTTGGTCAGCAGCGAGTCGCCGGGAATCTGCGGCAGAATGATCATCAGGGCAACCAGCGCCAGGCTGCCGAAAATCACGACCCGGATGGAAAGGTCCTGCTCGGTCCGGCGAATCCGGGCGTTTTCCCCCGCCCCGCCGATGGAGCCGAAGCTCTGTTTAAAGGAGGCTACGATGGTCGGTATGGTTTTGATCAGGGTCATGAATCCGCCCGCCGTCACCGCCCCGGCCCCGATCTGGCGGATGTAGGCCCGGTAAATGGCTACGGCGGTGTCGTTGAAGGTATGAGTCGCCGGATTCCAGCCGCCGGGACCACCCGCGGTCTGGAGATTCGGGATATAGGCGAATTTGACCAGTTGGGCCGCAATGGTATCGGCCGGCACCAGCGACGCCAGCAGCGGAATCAGTGCCAGCCAGGCCAGAATGCCCCCGCCGACCAGAACGGCCGAAATCCGGAAGCCGATGATGTAACCGACGCCGAGGTATTCAGGCGTAATCTCCCCGCTGACCACCGCCGACGGAAAATACCGGTTAGCCTGCCGGGTGGCCCAGGTCGGCACCTCGGCGATGACGTGCAGCACCTTTTGTAAAACGGCATATACCAGCGCCACCCCGAGGCCCTGGTAGGCGGTTTTGGCGAAATCTCCGCCCCGCTCGCCCGCGATCAGCACCGACCCGCAGGCCGTGCCCTCCGGGTAGGGCAGGTTGCCGTGTTCTTCGACGATCAGCGCCCGGCGCAGCGGAATCATCATGAGCGTACCGAGCAGGCCGCCCAGAATGGCCAGGGTCAGAATGGTCCAGTAGTTGAAAAAGCTGGTGCCGATGCCGTCGGAGAGAAACAGAAAACCCGGCAGCGTAAAGACGACGCCTGAGGCAATGGACTCCCCGGCCGAGCCGGTGGTCTGGATGATGTTGTTTTCGAGAATGGTGGTATTGAGAAACCGTCGCCCGAGCGAGATGGCCAGCACCGCAATCGGGATGGAGGCCGACACCGACAACCCGGCTTTCAGGGAGAGATACACCGTTGCGGCCCCGAACAGCACGCCGAACAGGGCACCCGTGACGACGGCTTTAAACGTAAATTCGGCAGGAGATTCGGAAGCGGGAATATAGGGTTTAAACTCGGTCGAGGGCTTCTCCATGGGCAAATCAAGGTTTGGATCAAATGAAAGAACTTTTTTGAAGGAAAAAAAGGTATTCCCTCGATCACACAATAAACCTTGACTTTAACGTTGTTTCTTTAAATATTTGCAACATCAGAAGCGGGAGTAGCTCAGTTGGTAGAGCGGCAGCTTCCCAAGCTGCAGGCCGTGGGTTCGAGACCCATTTCCCGCTCGGATTCTGTACTCGCTGTACTTGAGGCACTTAACTGAAAAGTTGAGTGCTTTTTTTGTGTATTGACCTGAGGGAGGTTCAGCATTGGGTACAACATGGTGATCAGAAGAAAAAAGGCAGCCGTCGCCGGGAGCCCGCGCTAATTCCTCTTTCCTAATTCGTCCTCGGTAAATCTCCTGTACCAGTAGCCTGTAGCTAAAAACCGCCTATGGGTATCCAAATTTTAAGCTGGATATATCTCTTTTCAACCGGTTTCTTTTCGAAAGACGCTGGGTCGGGTGCCGCCGTAAAAAATATACCTAAGATATAGTAGTATATATCTATTTAGTATATTTGCATATGGAGAACACGACTTCGCACCCCTTACTCAAAGGCAGCCTTAACGCCATTATCCTGAAATTGCTCTCGGAAACCGAATGGATGTACGGCTACGAGATCTGCCAAAAAGTAAAGCAACTCACCGATGGGCAACTCCGCATTACCGAAGGGGCGCTCTATCCGGCTTTGTACAAACTCGAAGCGGAAGGAATCCTGACGACCAAATCCCAGGTAGTCGATGGCCGGGCCCGAAAATATTACGCCATTGCTCCCGATCAGCAAGGCAGGGCCGGCATTCGGCTCGGTCAGATCGAGCATTTTCTTCATCAGTTGCAACGAATCCTACTCCCAGGCGATTTGATCAAATTTCCCACTTCTTAATCGACCCTACTCCGATGACTCAGGACCAACACGCTGCCGTCGTTTCCTTTCTGACCCTGAAATGCCACCTGATTGAAACCGCCTTTATCGAAGAGATGACGGACCACCTCCTTGTTTCAGTGGAAGCGCGAATGGCCGACTCGCTTTCGTTTGACGAGGCATTGGCGCAGACGGTTCAGGATTTTGGAGGTCCCATCGCCCTTCAGAAGCTGGAATGGACGTATCGGTTGGGCTTTCTTAAAAGCGGGCTCCGGGACTGGTGGGGACTGGTTAAAAGCCGGTTCTCCGGACCAAAACGACTTCGAACTCTGGTGGTGGTCGGCTTTATTACCCTAGCAGGCCTGTTTTCCGGCCTCATAACCGATTTTATAGGGGGTATCCAACGGTCGGTTGTATGGACCTCCTTTCAGTTGGGAGGTGTGATTGCCGTGGGTATGCTGACGTGGTTCCTGCTTCAAGGCATTTTCCCAATAGTCAGAAAAGTAGGCGTCGTGCGGTTCCCGCGTCTATTCCGGACGTGGCTTTCCTTTCTGCCGTGGTCTGGGGCCTTGCTGGGCTACCTGGGCCTGAGTAGCCTGGAAATACCTCACATCCTGCAAGGCCCCGGTTATTCGGTTCTTTGGTCGACCTTTGCCGTGTTCTATCTGGCGTGCCTGGATTACGCACAGCAAACCGACCCGGACTCCTGGTATCAAACCCGCTAATCCGGCATTGACTAGTAGGGACATACGAAGGTTTTCGGGGGCCGTTTTTGCATTTCTGGTAAACGGCCCGGCAGATTTTCAGCAAGCTACCGTCCGCCGATGGAGGGGTGGCCCGTTCGATTATAACCACTCAATGGTAGTCGGCTCAAGAAAATCCGTTAAAATCTCAATTGCCGCCGACGATCGACCGTAGTAAACCTGGCTTAGCTTTGGGCCATCCGGAAAAGATTACATCCGATTCCCTGAACTATGAACAATCAACCTTTGCTTCGTCAGCTCTATCAGGATTTTAACGAACGCCATGTGGAGGCCGTATTAGCCCATCTGCACACCGATGTAACCTGGCCCAATGGGTGGGAAGGCGGGTATCTGTCCGGTCACGATGAGGTACGTGCTTACTGGCTCCGTCAATGGCAACAAATCAATCCTAAGGTAGACCCTCTTTCGTTTGAGTTAAGACCGGAAGGTCAGATTGCCGTCAAGGTCCACCAGGTCGTTAAAGATTTACAGGGTCAGTTGTTAAGTGATAATCAACTATTTCATATCTACAGCTTCGAGAATGGAAAGGTGCGGAAAATGGTTATTGAACACTAACCAGTAACACTCGCCGGAAGCTTCATACTTTCCTCTTTTCGCAGGCAATCGTTACTGCACCCGTTTTCACGGTTGAGTTTTTGACTGTTACTTTCATGCTCGACAACCTGACGTGTCATCGCCCAACGATTTACTCCTGATACTCTTCCAGAATGCTGCTGAGCTGCCGGAGCGGCTGGACGAAGCTGCGCCGGTTTTCGTGGCGTATCGCGAAAAAGCAGGAAAGCAGGGTCAGGCCATAGCAGAGGATAGCGCCGGACGGAAACGCCTGCACTCCGCCCGGGACATACAGGGTAAAGACCAGAAAAACCCCAATGGCCGAACTGATTGGGATAAGGGCCATTTCATACCGCTTTTTGAAGGTGAAAAAGCTGTTCAGCAGGCGATACTGCTCCGATAGATACTCATGGATCGAAGACGGCCCGTTTCCCTTGAGCCGCCCTTTCGCCACCCGCTGAAACCGGTTCATCAGGACAATGGTAAAGGGAAGGTAGAGCAGAATTCCCAGCAGGCTCAGCAGGCGAATCTGCATCTCCGGCCAGTGCCTGATAATCAGGTGGCTGCATAGAGCGTAGACCAGTATCTGCAGGGTGAAGGAAGCCCAGAAATAATGGAAACTGGTCTTCGTGTGCTTCCGCACCCTGGAGGTAATTATTTTCCGGAGGGAAGCTTCGTCGATGGATTCCTTCGGGACGGAAGCGGTTGCCTTATTGGACGGCTCCCAGTGTTTTTTCAGTTGATCAAGAGTTGACATTGTAAGGAGAGTCGGTCTGGTTTTTCAGTTGCTGTTCCAATTCTTTTTTGATCCGTACCAGCCGCACACTGACGTTGGATCGGGTCAGGCCGGTAATGCCGGCAATTTCTTCATAGCTTACCTCGTCGAGGTACAGGAACACAATGGCTTTGTTCAGGGGGGATAAGGTGGCAATCGCCCGAAAAAGGGCCTGCCGGTGTTCCTCCCCCGGGTCAGCCGCCGGTTCGGGGATCTGCTGGTGCCGGAGGGCCAGGCTTTCCCATCCTTTTCTTTTCGATTTTTTCCGCCAGCCAAGAGCGGTGTTCAGGCAGACCCGGTACATCCAGGTGGTGAAGCGGGAGCGTCCGCCGAAGTCCGGGTAGGATTTCCAGAGCTGATAGAGCATCTCCTGCAACAGATCGGCCCGCTCCTCCTGGTCCTGAAAGTAGATCCGGCACACCTTATGGGCGATTCCGAGGTGATCGTTGATCTGTTCAAGAAAGGTCTGCTCCAACCGGTCGGTCATGATTCATGTTCTTGAGGATTTTTTGATTCCATTTCAACCAATTAGTAGCGGGGAATACCCGAAAACTACATCTCAGTTGAAAATAATTTTAAAAAGGAAAGCTGCGGGGCATGAACACGTTCGTAACTCGTGTTCATGCCCCGCAGCTTTCCGGTATTCAGAACAGGCTCTTGCTCAGGGATTGATCTTAGAAAACCGGTATACGGCCGTGTAGGGAACGTCGACGGTTTCGGTCGCGCTCGCCGGCGGGGTGGCCGGCGCTTTTCCGCCCGTGGTGGCAATGCGCTGAATATAATCCACTTCCTGAAAAATCCCGGTCGGGGTGGTTCCGGCTTTGGGCATCAGCAGTAACCAGTCGATGCTGTTCGCATCTTTACTGGCCGTTTTGGGCGGGGCATAGGCCTGCGCGACGATCAGGGCGTTCGGGCCGGCCAACTGCCACGAGGGCCCGGCGAAGTGGGTACCGATTTTGGCATTCGTGGCATCGTACAGATCGGCCTCCGGCGCCACAAACACCCACTCATAGGTCACCGGGCCGCTGCCCGGCTTCTCCCGCGCCTTGTATTTCTGCACACCCCGCGCAAAATACGTAGCTACCCGGCTGTTCCCGTTCGGCTGGTTCGGCGGCAGATCGACCCCGGCCGGGATGACCATTTGCTCGCTGGCGGCAAGGTGGAGAGACGGCCGATCGCCCTCGGGTTCCGGGTGGTCCGTGCAGGAAACCATCGTTAGGGCCAGAACCAGACTGATGCCGAAGAAACGACCCAGGAACCGCACTACTGCTCCTGAACCGGTGGCCGGTTCGTTTTTAATACTTCGTGTTACTCGTTTCATGGTGTGGAATTGGTTTTGAATGTTCATCATCCATTGTGGGATGCAAAATTCCACACGCAGGGCCACGAAAAAATCACCGAAATCCACGATTCTCCGTCACGGATCTCCGTGATTTTTAGGGCAAACGGCCCTGCTCACCGGCCCGGCAGCCGGGAGAAGGCAACTGGGAGGAGGAGACTATAGCCGCAGCCGTCGCTTTCTTTTGGTCGTCAGGTAATTTCTGACCGGCGTGTCGTAAACCCGCATGGCTACGTAGGCGAAACCGATCAGGAAGAGAGTTCCGGCGATAATGACGAGGGCCAGTTCCCGGAGTCCGGGTTTATAGGTGGTGAGGTAATTCCCGAAGATCCAGATGAAGGCATAATGGGTCATATAGAGCGGGTAGGAAAGATTCCCCGACAACTCGCACACCTTTTTCAGCCCGGGCGACAGACTGGAGCCGGTACCCAGACTGACCACCAGCGGAAAAAACAGGAGCACCACCCCGGCTTCGGCCAGCCAGTTCCAGCGAAAGTGAGGCATGAAAAAGGCCAGCGACAGCAAGACGCTAAGCCCGATGAAACCCAGCCGGTTTTTAATGATCCCGTTCGACCGGAAGATCAGCAGCCCCATCAGAAACGAGTAGGAAACCCGGACGCCACCGTCCCAGAAATTCTCCCCGTTCCAGCCGCCCAGCAGGTTACCGGCCCGGTAGCTGACCCACACGATTCCGGCTGCGGCCATGACCGTCAGAACCAGCAGCGTACGAAGGCCGATCCGGCACAGAACCAGCGCGTAAACCACGTTGGCCACATACTCCCAGAACAGCGACCAGGCGGGTGCATTGAAACCGAACAGGTTGAAGGCCCGCTCTTTCATAACCGGAAAGGGGATCAGGAACAGGGAACACAGAAAGATCGGCAGGAGGTTTCGCGGAGAATAGGCCCCGGCCTGGTTCATGATGGGATCGAAGAGAAAGCCGAGCAGGCCCAATACCGACCCTAAGATGACCAGAGGATGCAGCCGGATCAGCCGGGAGACAAAAAACGCCCCGGCTCCCATCTGCCTTATGCGGTCGTCATAGGCGTAGCCGATCACAAAGCCGGATAGGCAGAAAAAGAAGTCGACGGCTAAAAAACCGTGACCGATGAAATTGTGCTTCGGGTCCGGAAAGACCCATTCCATGAAATGGAAAACCACAATCGCCAGGGCCGCCACGCCACGCAGTCCATCCAGAATGACGAAATGCCCTTTGGGATTCAGAACCTCCGGATTCAGTGTTTTACTGCTCATCAATGCGGGTATGAATGCTTCTTCAGGCCCACTTCATCGATAGGTAGGCCAGGTGGCCGGAGAAAAGAAAAAGCTGCCTCTGTTTTTTACTGGTACTTCCGGAATTCCAATATAGCGTATACAGAGCGTTTCTTTTTCACTTAACATTACGGTTTATTTCACCTACCCTTTAACTTCCTAACCATCATGCCGCTTCGTGCCGCCTACCTCTGCGCTTTTCTCATGCCGGTCGTCCTGCTTGCCTGCCAGACCAAATCCGAAACCCAGACTTCCGAAGCGCTGCCGCTCAAAGGCACCTGGGAACTGATCTCCGGCCGGACCGTCGAGAAGGGCGATACGCTTTTTACGGATTACCGGAAGAATGAGAAAACCATCAAGATCATCAACGATACCCATTTTTCGTTTCTCCGGCATGACCTCGTCAAAGGGAAGGATACGGCGGCCGTCTTCGTGGCGGGCGGAGGTTCCTATAAACTGGCCGGCAACGCCTACACCGAATTTCTGGAGTATTGCAACGACCGCCAGTGGGAAGGCAATAAATTCGATTTCACGGTGGCGATTAAAGGAGATACGCTGATTCAGACCGGGGTTGAAAAAGTAGCCAACCTGGGCATCGACCGGGTCATCACCGAAACTTACCTCCGGGTTCGGGAGTAAGTGCTACACCATAGGAATCTTCTCTTCCCGGAAACGCTTTCGTGAAACATCGGTTACATAAGTTGTATCGCTAACTCTACGACGTATGAACCGAATTCTGAGCTCCGTGCTGCTGCTGGCAGCGCTTTGCAACGCCTGTACTCTGGATGATCATGTGGACGGGATTGAAGTCCGGCAAGCCAGTTACACCCTCCCGGGCAACACCTTCTTTCCGGAAGGCATCGCCTATGATCCGAAGCAGGGCGTCTTTTACACCGGAAGCGTCGCCAACGGCGACATCGTAAAAGTGGATGTCCAGACCGGCGCCGGCAGCCTGTTCGCGCCCGGAGCGGCCCAGGGCCGGACGGCCGCCACCGGCCTGAAACTAGACGCCAAAGGCCGCCTGTGGGTCTGCGGGGGAGCCACGAACAAAATCTACGTGCTCAACCCGGACGGCTCGCTGCTCAAAAGCTGGGACCTGGCCTCCTTCTCCCCGACCGGCTTCATTAACGACTGCATTCTGGACGAGAACTACGTGTATTTCACCGACTCCCAGAACCAGCAGATCTACCGCACCGATGTGGCCGCTTCGACGCCCGGCGACATCGAGCGCTGGCTGACGTTTACGAACGCGCAGATTCCCTACACCTCTCCGGGCGTCAACGCCAACGGAATCGAACTGACGCCCGACAGCAAATACCTGATCCTGGTGGTTTCCTCCTCCGGGAAGCTGTACCGGATCGATACAGCCAGTAAAGCTATCTCCGAAATTACGCTCAATACGCCGGTCAACTCCGGCGACGGCCTATGGCTGGAGAACAACATCCTGTACGTCTCCCGGAACGCGACTAACCTGATTTTTCCGGTAACGCTCAGCAACGACTACCTGAACGGCACCGTCGGGGCCGGTTTCGGCGAAAATCTGCTGTTCAATACCACCCTCGCCAAAGCGGGCAACTATTTTCTGGTCGTCAACGGGCAGCTCAACCGGCGGTCCGGACCGACGCCCCCGGTGTTGCCCTTCACCGTTTCGCGGGTCGCCATCCCCTGAACCGCCCGGATTTATTCTCAAAAAGCATGACCGCGAGAATGCGGTCATGCTTTTTTATTCCATCCCCTTCCGTTTGCTCGACGCTGCCTCAGACTCACCTGCCTTTCAATAAAAACATCAGCGTTTCCGCCCTGATTCTGAATATCTTACTCTCCCTGACCCAGTATTTCAATTTCATTTCATCTACCTGATTTCTTAACCAACCATGATTTCTCCGGCCCGAACCGGCGCAGCCCGCGCTTTGCCTTCCCGTTTCGTCTCTCTACGACATCACCCGCTGACTTTCCGGGTTTTAACGATCCTGTTGCTGGCCGGCGGTATTTTTCGTTCCGACCGGGCCACCCGGCTCGACAGCTTCACCTTCGACGAGGCTTATCACATCATGGCCGGGGCTTCCTACGTCGAAACCGGCTCCTTCCGCATCAACCCGGAGCATCCGCCCCTGACCAAGCTCTGGGTGGGCGCGGTCGTTCTGCAAAACGGTTTTAAAACCAGCCCGCTGAAGCCGCTGAACGATAAGAATGCCGAACGCAAGTTTGCCGAACAGGACGTCTACCTCAACAACAACCCGGATGCGGTGCAGCGGCAGGCCCGGCTTGCGATGTTTACGCTCAACGGCCTGCTCCTCCTCGGCCTGACCCTGCTGGTTCGCCGGCTGCTGGGCGGGGCCGTCGCCCTCGGCACCCTGGCCTACCTGCTCCTCGACCCCACGGTGGCCGCCCACCTGCCGGTGGTGATGACCGACCTGCCCGTCGCCCTCAGTTCGGCGCTGGCCGTTCTGGCGGCCGTGGCGGCTTTCCGGTCCTGGCGCCCCGGCGACCTGCTGCTCGCCACCGCCTGTCTGGGACTGGCCCTGGCGAGCAAGCATTCGGCGGTGATTACGGCCGTGGGGGTCGTTCTGCTCGGTGTCGGTATGGCGGTTTTTCAGCCCGGCGCCCCGGCCGTCCGGATGAAACGGCTGGCGCTGGTCGGCCTTGTGGGAGTCGGCGCAGTGGTGGTGCTGTGGGGTTTCTACGGTTTCCGCTACCGCGACAGTGTGCAGGAAGGCGAATTTTTCAACCGCCCGCTGAACACCAAAATCGAGGATATACGCTCGCCGGTTATGAAAACCGTGCTGCATGCCCTGGCCGACGGCCATCTGCTGCCGGCTTCCTACCTCTGGGGACTGGCCGACACCATCCGGGCGGGGGTGGAAGGCCGGGCGGCCTCGATCTACGCGTTCGGAAGGCTGTATTACAGCCGCGCACCCTTTTACTACACGCCCGGCATCTGGGCCGTCAAGCTGCCGATCGGTCTTTTGCTGCTGACGCTGGCGGGCTTGGCGCTGCTGCTGACGGGCCGTCTGCCCCGGTCCGCTGCCGTTCCGCTGGCCGGGCTGGGTCTGCTGGCGGGTCTGTTCTGGCTGGCCCTGGCAACCGGCTCCACCTACGGCGGGGTGCGGCACGCGCTGGCGGTA
This sequence comes from Larkinella soli, assembly GCF_003703975.1. GTDB lineage: Bacteria > Bacteroidota > Bacteroidia > Cytophagales > Spirosomataceae > Larkinella > Larkinella soli. The sequence continues at coordinate 53,618 of NZ_QTJY01000014.1, forward strand.
TTGCCCCTGCTGGCGGTTCTGGGCGCAATGGCGGTGGTCTACGTCGTGAATGGACGATCCCGGGCGAAGCAGGCCGGGGTGGCGGTGATGGGAACGGCGGCTCTGGTTTCGGCGCTGCCGGTGGTTCGGCCCTGGGAGTACTTCAACGAGCTGGCGGGCGGACCGGAGGGCAGTTACCGCTATTTCAGCGATGAAGGCGTCGATCTCCAGCAGCGGTCGGGCGAGCTGATCCGCTATTACCGGACACATATCGAACCGACCGGCGAAATTCCGTTCATCTGGTACGGTATGGCCCGGGCCGAGCGGGAAAAATACCGGATGCACTGGGTCGGCGAAGACCCCGCCCGCGACAGTATCCGGTATGCCTCCGACCGGGTGACCGGGACGTTCTTTCTGCCTTCCGGCGGCCTGGCTCCCAGCCTGTACGGAACCGGGGAAAAAGCCTTCCTGAAGGCGAAGCCGGTGGCCCGGATGGGGAATCTGCTCGTTTACAAGGGAACCTTCCGCCTGCCGGATGTCCGCGCCAACTGGCTTTCCGGTCAGGCCTACAAAGCCCTGTTCATCGATGCCAGACCGGATACCGCGAAGGCAATCCGGCTGCTGGCCGAGTCCGTCGCCCTCAATCCAAAGGTCTTTTTTATGGACTGGGAGCTGGGCAACCTCTATGCCCTGAAAGGCGAGCGGCAGAAGGCGGTTCACGCCTTCGAGCTGGCGCAGCGGTATGTTCCGACCGACGAGCTGAAACCGCTGTTGACGGGCCACATTCAGCAACTGAAGACCCAGGACCCCCGCCGGGTGCCGCCCCTACGGAATCCGGGCCTCGAATAACCGGCTTTATGCCTCCAAAAGAAAAACCCGGCTTCCTCAGAAGCCGGGTTTTCGTTCTTAATCAACAGGTACTGAATTATTTGACCAGCAGGATGTCGTCGAAATAAAACGTTTCATCCTGCTTGTCCGGTCCCTGAATCCGGAAACCGATCTGCTTCAGCGTCTTGCCGGGCAGCCAGAAGTCGATGTCGGCCAGGTTGAACTTGAAGTAGGTCCAGGTGCCGGCTTTAACGTCGATCTTGTTGGTCGCCACGAAGTCGCCGAAACCGGCCTTGCCCGCGTCGGTGGTCAGGTAGAGCGAGTAGTCGGCCGAGCCGCCTTTGATCCAGCCCGTCACGTAGGTATAGTCCTTCGAATACGTCAGGGCCGAGGCCGACCAGTTGGCCAGCCCGATCAGGTGCCAGTTGCCTTTCTGGTAGGTCTTTCCGATGGAGGCCGTCCCGGTTCTGGCTTCTTTGGTCGTCACGGCAGCCGCATCGCCCCAGGAGCCGTCCTGGAACCCGGTCCCGTACGCATCCGTGAAGACGGCGTAGGCGTTGGCAATGTTGATGAACTCCTGCTTCGTCCGAAGCCGGCCGGTGCTGTTGGTGATGACCAGCGTGCCCCGGTTCAGTTTCGAATCCGGCATTTTGATCACCAGCTTCTTCTTCTCTTTCGACACGATGGTAGCGGCATCGGCAATACCTTTGACCGAGTCCGACAGCATGACGGCCGTCACGTCGTCGAAGTTGTTGCCCGTCAGCGTAATCTCGGTGCCCTTCGTGAAGTTGAAGTTCGAAGCGTCGGTGACCGACGGATAGGCCAGCACGCGGAACGGTACGGAAACCGACTGGCCGGCGCTGTTGGTGAACGTGATGTTCTGCTGTCCGCCCGAAGCATCCTCCGGCACGCGGAAGATCAGGGCGTTTTCGGAATTCAGGGTCGGCTGGAACCCGGCCGGAACGCCCTGCTTTTCGAATACGATGGTGCGCATATCGCCCAGGCCGCTGCCCTGGATGGTCACGACGGCTCCGCCGGCGGCCGAGTCGGGCAGGATGCTGGAGACCGTCGGGTTACCGGGTTCGATCTGAGGGCGGCCGTCGGTATCCTTCGTACAGGAACTGATGGTCAGCCCGGCGAAAAGCGTCAGAAATGAAAGTCCTGCTATTTGCTTGAATTTATTGGTCGTCATCGGTTTGCAAAGAGATAATTACTTGTAATACGGTACGGGGTCTTTGCCCAGCTCGGGGTCCTGAATGATCTCCCCGGCCGGAATCGGCAGGAACATCTTGTCTTCGGTGAAGGTGGTGATGTAGCTGGCGCCCGTCACCGTACCCCGGTTCTGCTTCTCGATGATGGCTTTCGCTTTGGCAAAACCCTGACGCTGGATGTCATACCAGTAATCGCCCTCGAAAGCGAACTCGACCCGGCGTTCGTGCAGGATGTCGTTCTTCGTGAGGCTGGTTTTCGGCCCCAGGCCGGCGCGGGCCCGCACCTTGTTGACGGCATCCAGCGCGCCGGCGTCGGCGGTCGAAGCGGCATCACCCAGAACGGCCTCGGCGTAAATCAGCAGAATGTCGGCGTAACGGAGCAGCACCACGTTGTTCCCGGAATTCTGGCCCAGGACGGGGTCGCTGCCGAAGCTCTTGCCCGGGCCGGCGAAATACTTGACGATGTTAGACCGGGTGGGGCTTTTGCTGCCGCCGTCTTCCGTCGGCTGGATCGTATCGTATTTGAAGCCGCCGGCCATGAAGGCGTTGTACTTCGGTGCGTTGACGCGCTGCGGTTTCCAGTTCGGGTTGGTCCAGCCGTGTTCCATTACGGACCACTTCCGGCGGAGGTCACCGAATTCATATTCCTTCAGCAGGTCGAGCGAGGGGATGTACATCTCCCAGGCATCGGCTTCGGCCGTCCGGAGGGCGGATGCGCCCCGGTCCGGGTTCTTGATGTTACCGGTTCCCCAGGGGTCCTGCGCCAGCTGGTGCTGGATCGAGAACAGCGACTCGGGGTTGTTGTTCATGCTCATTTTCGTGAACATCCCGGCATAATCGGCCACGAGGCTGTATTTGCCCGACTGGATCACCTCCTGCGCTTTGGCTTTGGCGTTGGCGTAGTCCTTGTTATACAGGTACAGCTTCGCCATCATTCCCTTGGCTGAGTATTTGGTCAGGCGGCCCGGCTCGTCGGATTCGGGCAGACCGGCTTCAGCCAGCTGGAGTTCTTCCAGCGCAAACCGCAGCACGTCTTTCTGCAGATAGCGCGGAATGTTGAAGTTACCGGACAGGGCCGTCGCACCCGGGTCGGTGATGATCGGCGCAGCGCCCCAGGTCCGGGCGATGTAGAAATACAGCGTCCCCCGGATGAAATGACACTCGGCGATGGCCGGGTCGAGGTAGGCGGCCCCCCCGCCGGCGGCTTTCTTCTCCTCGAAGGTCTTGATCATCACGTTGGCGTAGCCGATGATCTTGTAAAAAGCGCCCCAGGCCGCCCCGATCCGTTCGGAAGCCGACGACACCGTAAAGTTCAGATATTCCACGTCGGTGTAGGTGAACATGTTCCCCGACATGACGTCGCCGATGGCGTCCTGCGCCCGGCTTTCGTAGTTCCGCCAGGGAAGGCCGCTATAGAGCGTGCTGGTGGCCGCCCGGACCTCCTCCGCGTTGTTGTAATAGTTACCGGTTGTGGTACCCGACAAAGACGGCCGGTCGATGAATTCCTCCTTGCAGGAGGTCAGCGCCAGGGCCGGCAGCAGCAGGGCCGCATAAATGAATTTCTTATTCATGGTCTTTTCTTTCAGGAATTTAGAACTGAAGATTGGCACCGACGGTAAAGGTCCGCGGGTTCGGGTAGTGGCCCATATCGACGTTCATCAGCTTGATGCTGTTGTTGAAGGCGCCGATTTCGGGGTCATAGCCCGAGTACTTCGTGAAGGTTTTCAGGTTCTGAATCGACCCGTAGACCCGCAGGTTACCCGCTCTGATCTTGCCCAGGATGGCCTTCGGCAGGCGGTAGCCCAGCGTGATGTTCTGCACGCGCCAGTACGACGCATCCTCCACATACCGGTCCGACATGGCGGTGTTGTTTTTGTTGGTGGTCGTGAAGCGCGGCAGGCTGCCGTCCGGGTTCGTATCCGAGTACCGGTCGACGACCGTCTTCATCTGGTTCGACCAGGCGTTGTTCAGCCCTTCGAGCTGCCAGCGCAGGAAGTTGAACGCCTTGGCGCCCTGGCTTCCCTGAAAGAACAGCGAGAAGTCGAAATCCCGGTAGTTCAGCGTGTTGGTCAGACCCCAGGTGAATTTCGGGAGCGGGCTGCCGATGAAGGTCATATCCTGCGCGTCCACCTTCCCGTCGTTGTTGATGTCCCGGAACCGGATGTCGCCCAGCCAGGTTTCGTTCTGATTCACCTTGTAGCCGAACTGCGGCACGCCGGCGGCCAGTTCTTCCTGCGAGCGGTAAAGCCCGTCGGTCACCAGCCCCCAGAACGAACCGACCGGTTTGCCGGGGGTCGTGTGAGTGACCAGGTAGTTGTTGTAATACACCTTGCCGTCGAGAGCCGATGCCGCGCTGGCCGCCTTGTCGTAGGTGTTTTTGAAGTGCGTGAACACGAGGTTGGTCTTCCAGGTCAGGTCGCCCTTCCGGATGTTGGTCGACGTGATGCCGATGTCCACCCCGGTATTGGTCATCTGGCCGGCGTTGCCGAGGGGCGCTTTCAGGTCGTCCCACTGGTCGCCCACCCCGATCAGGTTCGGGCCGGTCAGGAAGATGATCATGTCGGACGTCACTTTCTTATACACGTCGATCGTCGCGTCGATGCGGCCGTTCAGGAAGCCGACGTCGATCCCGGCGTTGGTCGTCTTCACCGACTCCCACTTCAGGTTCGGGTTCGGAATCCCGTTGATCATGTTGGACGAGCCGAAACCGACCGGGCCGGAGAAGAACTGCACCGCCCCCACATAGGCCGGGTTGGGCGCTCCGCCCGGGAAGTTCTGGTTCCCGACGGCCCCGTAACCGACGCGCACTTTCAGGTAGTTCATCACGTTCGTGATGGCCTTGTCTTTCAGGAACTTCTCGTTGGTGGCCGTCCAGCCGAGCGACACGCCCGGGAAGTAGCCCCAGCGGTTGTTCGGGCCGAAGTTCGACGAACCGTCGGCGCGGAAGCTGGCCGATACCGAATACCGCTCGTCGTAGGTATAGTTGGCCCGCGCAAACCAGGATTCCATTGCCCAGTGGCCTTTGCCGCCACTCAGTCCCCAGGTCGTCTGGTCGGAGCTGCCGGTGTTCAGGTCGAAGATGTTGGCCTGAAGGTCCACTTTCGTTCCCGACATCGACTGGTAGTAGGACGACTGCGCCTGGTGACCCGCCGTCAGCTGAATCCCGTGCTTGTTGACCCACTTGTTGTAGTTCAGGTAGTTCGTAATCGAGTAGTAGTAACTGTCGGAACGCGAGTCGATCAGTTTGCTCCGGAACGACGTACCACCGACGTTCCCGGCTTTCTGAAAGGCCACGTTGTTGTCCTGGCCCAGCGAGTAGGACAGTTCGTTCCGCAGCGTCAGCCCCTTCAGGAATTCGAGTTCCAGGTAGGCGTTCCCGAAGACGTTGTTCGACGTCTTGGTGTTGCCCCGGTACTGGCTGTTCCCGACGAGGTTGGAGTTGCTGTACTGCACCCCGCCGACGGTTTGTCCACCGCCCCAGGAGCCGTCCAGGTTTTTCACCGGCACGAGCGGACTCGTCACGGCGCCCCACCAGATGGTTCCTTCGGCCGCATCGGCCAGCGAAACGTTCTGGATGCTGCGGGATACGTTGGCGCTCAGACCGACCTTGGCCCAGCTTTTCAGCTGGTTGTCGAGGCTGAAGCGGGTCGAATACCGTTTGAAGTCCGACCCCAGCAGGATCCCGGTGTTGTCGAAGTAGTTGAGCGAAAAATAATAGGTGGTTTTCTCCCGCCCGCCCGAGAAGCTCAGCTGGTGGTTCTGAATTTTACCGTGCCGGAACATGGCTTCCTGCCAGTCGGTACCGGTACCCAGAATCGACGGGTCTTTGAACTCCGGAGCCACCGGGTTGCCGATGAGCGGAAGCACCTCGTTCTGATACTGCGCAAATTCCCGCAGGTTCATCAGGTCGAGCCGTTTGGCCACTTCCGACACGCCGAAATACGTTTCGTAGTTGATTTTTCCTTCGCCCTGTTTGCCTTTCTTGGTCGTGATCAGGATGACCCCGTTGGCCGCCTGCGAGCCGTAGATGGCCTGCGCCGAAGCGTCTTTCAGCACGTCGATGCTCTCGATGTCGTTCGGGTTCAGCATTGCCATGACGCTGTTGCCGGTCTGCCCGTCGCCACCGCCCAGGCCCGCATAACCGGAGCTGGAGGAGGTGTTACCGCCAACAAACGGCACGCCGTCGATCACGAACAGCGGGTCGTTGCTGTTGATGGAGGTCACTCCGCGCACTTTCACCGAGACGCCACCGCCCGGCTGACCACCGTTGCTGGTGACCGTCACCCCGGCCGCCTTTCCCTGAAGCAGCTGGTCGACCCCGGCCACCGGAATATCTTTCAGTTCGGAGGCCTTCAGGGTCGTGATGGAAGAAGTTACGTCCGAGCGTTTCGCCGTCCCGTACCCGATCACGACGACTTCATCCAGCGACTGGTCGCCGGTCTGGAGCGTGATGTTCAGGGTGGTCCGGGTGCCGACTTCAACTTCCTGGGTTTTCATCCCGATGAACGATACCACGAGTACGCTGGTACCCGCCGGCATATTGATCGTAAACCGCCCTTCGGCGTCGGTGGTCGTGCCGGTCTGCGTGCCCTTCACCGACACCGTCGCACCGGGCAGGCCGCTTCCCTTTTCATCGGACACTACCCCTCTGACCACTCCTTTCGGAGCAGGCTGCGTTACTGCACCGACCGAAGGTTGTTTTATGGTTGCCAGCGCAGGCCCGGTGGTTTCCGGCCCTGATCTGCCAATCGTTTTGTCCTGAGCGAGGAGGGTTGTCCAGCAGCTCATGACAAAGAGCCCTGTTAGGACTTTCTTGATCATAATTAGAGGTTGAGTTAAATAATAGATCAGGTAGATTATGTTCTTTCTTTCCGGCTTTTCGGCTTTCCTCAAGCCGGGATTTTATGCAACAAACGATGTGGGTTTCATTAATTTCTGCGTGGGCAGGGAGATCATGACGGACGTGCCTTTTCCCGGTTCGCTCTGCCACATCACCTGCCCGCCGAGGTAGTCGATGCGGGTTTTGATGTTGGCGATGCCGTTGCCGTGGTCCGGGTGTTCGGAGAAGTCGCCCCCCCGGCCGTCGTCGTCGACGCTGATCAGGGTGGTTTCGTCGTTATTCATGATCTGGATGGTAATCGTGTCGGCCTGCGCGTGTTTGAGGGCGTTGTTCAGCAACTCCTGAATGACGCGGTACACCATTACCGAGGCTTCGTCCTGCAGCGCCGGCAGCTCGCCGTAATGCTCCAGCACCAGTTCGGTCTGGTTCACCAGGTTCAGCTTCTGCACCAGGTCTTCCAGGGCCGGAATCAGTCCGAAGTGCGACAGGGCATAAGGGCGCAGGTCGTTGGAAATCAGGCGCGTCTCCGTACAGGCTTCATCCAGAAACTGGTTCAGCGGCTCCTTCACCGACAGGGGCAGCTGCTCCTGATGCGCTTCAACGAACAGTTTGATGCGCGACAGCTGGATGCCCAGGCCGTCATGGAGGTCGCGGGCGATGCGGCTGCGTTCGCCCTCCTGCCCTTCGATCATCGCCTGCAGCGATTTCATTTCGAGCTGGCGGATCTGCTGCTGGGCAATTACCGACTGCTGGTGGGCGATCAGTTTCTGCTGCCGCCGGAGATAGACGAGCGTCACGACCCCCAGCACGCTGAGAATCAGCCCGCCGACCAGCGCCGAGTTCAGGATCTGCTGATGACGGCCCTGCTCCTCGGCCAGCTGCTTCTCCACGGCCAGGGTTTTGATCTGGCTGTCGAGTTCCTGAAGCCGGATGCTCTTCGTCTGCTCCGAATCGTAAAACCGGTTGGCGAAGTCGAGCGTCCTGAGGGAGGTCAGGTAGGCGTTTTTGTAATCGCCCATGCGGAAGTAGCTGTCGGCGGAGTGTTTGGACAACTCCCGCAGCATGGCGACGTTGTTTTCCGATTCGGCCAGCCGGTAGCTTTTCCGGTAGGCTTCGAGGGCTTCCTTCGAATGATTTTTGAACTGCTCGGCAATGCCGAGGTAAAAATGGTTGAGGCTGATGAGCCAGTTGACTTTCAGCCCTTCGGCCAGCGCCAGACTCCGCCGGGCGAAGTACTGGGCCGAATCCGGCTGTTTGCTGCGGGCGTAGGTGTTTGCCAGCAGGTTGAGGGCATAGGCCTGAAAATAGCTTTCCTTATACTGGACGCTCAGCCGTTCGATGGTCCGCAGCTCGGTAAAGAGACTTTTAGGCAGCGGTTCCTTTTTCTGGGCGATGTTGGCCAGCCCGAGCCGACATTCGATCACCTTCGGCATGTTGCGCGTCCGCTCGAAGTAAGCCAGAGCCTTATTCAGGTATTTTCCGGCATACGGCAGCATGAACGAATCGTGCGTGTAATAGTCACCGATGGCGATGTAGGCGGAAAAATACCCGAGCGAGTCACCCGCCAGGGTATACGATTTCAGGCCGTTGAAAAAAGAATCGAGCGTATACTTATTGTATCCGTAACGCTGATGATAGAGCCAGCCCAGCCGCTCGTAGGCCTGCGCCAGAGCCCCGTAGTTCTTCTCCTGCGTCAGGTGCTGGATACGGGTTTTCAGGCTGTCGATCGCCGGGTCGGCGGGTCGGGCCTGAACACCCGGGAAAAGAACGGCCAGCCCGAGGAGCAAAACCACTCCCAGGTTCCTGATTTCCGGAAAAGAAAGGCAAGGCTTCATGGATACGTTATATCAATCGATGACGCGCATTTCCATCGCGGTTTTGACGAGCAGGGCGGTATTCGGCACCCCAAATTTCATCAGCAGGCTGCTCCGGTGAAATTCGACCGCCTTCACACTGACGAACAGCTGCGTGGCCATCTGCTGCGTCGTCATTCCCTGAGCGATGAGGGCCAGCACTTCGGTTTCCCGGGGCGTCAGGTTGGGTTTCAGGCCCGCTCCATTCACCGGCTTCCGCGTACGCGGCTCGTCATGCAGCAGAATGTTGGTGATCACCTCGTTGAAATACGGCTTTTCGCCGTGTACGGTCCGGATGGCCTGCAACAGCTCCGTCTTGGTCGTATTTTTCAATAAAAATCCCCTGGCCCCTTTCTTCACCACCCGCTTGATCAGACTGGCGTCGTCGTGCATCGTCAGCGCCACTACCCTCGTTGCCGGATAATGGCGGGTGATGTATTCACAAAGACTCAGACCGTCCTGAATCTGAGGAAACGAAATGTCGAGCAGCACCACGTCGATCGGCATCCGGCCCAGACACTCGACCACCGACGTGACCGTATAACACCGCTCGGCCACTTCCATTTCTGACGATCCTGATATCAGCGACTCAATCCCCTCGACAAACACATTATGGTCGTCGGCTATCAATACCCGGATCATTTCGTTGGGTGCGTTCCTTAAATTGAATATTGTTTAGCAAAATTAGGACTAATCAGGTTGGAGATGAAATAGTGAAAACCCGACTCCGGAATAATTTAGGGTATACCCTAACCCGTCCGTCCACTGCCCAGGACCCCTCGAATCTTCCCGCTCCGTATTAAAATGTCAACATTAATCCATGAAAATCCATTCCCGGAAATTGTCCGGCAATAAAATATTTTCAGCCCATGAAAAAAGGGGCCGGCGGCCCCTTTTTTCATCTCAAGCACGTGAAGATCAGTTGAAGTGATACGGCCGATTGTCCTGGTTGATCATTTTGGAATTATGAATCAAGCCCATCACAATAGCCCCGATCACGACGGCCACGGAGATCTGCAACAGGGAAATCAGGTTGAAAACCGACGACTCGCTGCGGCTCTCCCGAACCAGTTCGCTGCCGACGACCGACTGAATGCGGGTCAGGTCGTTCAGCCGCCCGATGGCCAGCCGGAACACGTCGGCGCTCTCCGCATCGAACAGGCGGTTGCCCGCCCCGGGGTCGCCGGCATCGCTGAGACGGAGAATGTCCTGCTCAAGCGTCGCATAGGCCCGCGTCCAGACCTTGAACTCCCGCAGACTCCGGGACTCCTCGGCCACCAGAAACGTTTTCTCAAACGCCCGGACCAGCGAGTCGATGCGCTGGTCGTGCAGCCGAAGCTGCCTTCTGACGTCCGCCGACGAGCTTCCCTGACCGGCCAGCAGGTGCTTTTCGAGCAGGAGCCGCTTGTCGTAGAGGTTTTCGCTGAGGTAGACGATGCCGGTGGCCGGCACCAGCCGGTCGCTGTAGATGGAGGAAAAAGATTTATCGATATCGCGTATGTTGCTTCGGGAAATAATCGTGCTGAGAATGATCAGCAGCATGATCCCGGTTAACAGCAGGGACGCTATCAGCTTCTGCTGGATGATGAATGACCATTTCATGGGTGTCGCTATTTATGACGGCCCGAATCGCCGGACCCGTTATGTATTTAATATAACGAAAATATCATAAATAAACTACATTCCGTCCCTCAGAACCTTTCTACCGGCTGGTTTTTAATACCGCCGTCACGGCCGGCCCGACGGGGTGTTCGCATTTGAAGTCGAACCCGAGCAGCTTCGCCATCGTAGCCGCCACCTGGTTCTGATAAAGCACAGGGCCGCCCGACTGCTCTCCGGTGGGTGCCACCCCGGCTCCGAAAGCCGCCAGCCACATCTGGTACGAATCGGGGGTTTTGGTGCCGTGGTCCTTCCAGCGGGCCTTGGGCGTGTGACCCCGGCCGTGGTCGGTGGTGACGAGAATCGCCGTCTTCCCGGCATATTCGGGCATCGACTGGATCAGCTTCCAGAGATCGGCCATCCATGTATCGATCATCCGGAGCTGGCGCAGGTGATCGTGGTATCGGCCGGCGTGGGCCAGGTCGTCGGGTTCGTCGTAGGATAGAAACAGCACTTTCGGTTTTTGCCGCTTCAGGTAAGAACGCGCGGAGAAATAGGTCAGGTAGTCGCTCCGGACGCCGTTGCCGAACTCGTTGGGAACCAGAGAAGTCATGTCGCTCAGAAGCGAGTCGACGGCCGAAACCGGGTGCGTCGGTTCGTTGGCCGAGCTGGCCGGAATGCCGGTTTTCTCCTCGTTGACGGCCGCTTCGATCACATCCCAGGACGAAAACACCGCCACTTTGCCCCGGTAGGCCGGCTGGTTGTTCAGGAACTCCAGCACCGTGGTGTTCGGGTTGTCCTTCTTATCGTTGGAGTTGATGCGCTCGTCGGCATAGCCGGACAGGATTTCGTTGTAACCCGGGTAGCTGAACCAGAACGGGTTCGAGACGTTGACGCGGCTGCCGCGCTGCCGGTTGCCGTAGAGCTGGCCCTCTTTAGCCGTCATGTTCCACAGAAACGGCAGGAGCAGCTGCCGCCGGGCCTCGGGCGTGGGCGCCCAGAACTGTTTGCGGGCCGCGGCCGTGTCGCGCGAGAAGACCGGATCGAACAGCAGCGTCGAATCCGCCCCGTTGAATACCTCCTGCCAGCGAACCCCGTCGAGGGTGATCAGAATCAGGTTCTGCGCGGGCTGCTGCGCTAGGGTCGGGAGGGACAAAAGCATCCCCGACAGCCAGAAAATGAGTTTCATAGCGTAAAAAAAGTGAAGGATGAAAGGTGGTATTTATCCAAACAGGGTGGCGATGACCTCTTCCGCGTAACCGCAGCTTCCGGTCATTCCTTTCCCGCCGATGGCCGTACGGATGTGAATGCTGTTCCCGATGTCGTGTTCATAAACGTCGTGGTCGCCGTGCTGGGGATAGAAACCCGACCAGGTTTCGGACAACGCCCGGACGTCGAACGTCACGATGCGCTGGGCTTCCCGGAGCATCAGTTCGTTCAGGTGCGCATTGGTGTGATACCCCAGCGACTCGACCTCGTCCACCGACGCATATTCGTGCGAATCGCCGATGATGACCGAGCCGTCGACGGCTTTCTTGAACAGGATATGAATGCCCCAGCGCTTCAGTTCCTCCAGAGGTTCCGGCGTCCGGATCCGGCCGTAGGAGGGGCACTGAGTAAAAGACTCATACCGGCGGATGGTCAGACCCGTCAGGATGTTACCTTCCAGCGGCAGGTCGGGCAGGGCCACGGTCCGCATCATCTGGAGTTTGGACGTGATGATCCCGCTGGTGCGGAACACGTTCGGAAACAGCAGCCGGAACTCCCCGCCCCCGCAGACGATCACCTTCCCGGCCTGCCAGGTTTCGCCGGCGGTGCTTCGGACGGTCACATGGCTTTCCGAAGGATCACAACCCACCACGGCGGTCCGGAACTGAAGCGTCAGATTCGGAAACCGCCCGGCCATGTACTGATGCAGCCGGTGAATGAACTGATTCGGTTCGGCGCTCAGCTCCTGCGGAAAAAACAGAGCCTCCCGGGCGTACGACCGCCGGATCACCGGATAACGTTCGAGCAGCCGGTCGGCCGTCAGCAGTTCGGATGCGTACGATTCGGCGTCGAAACGGGCCTTGACCTCGTGCAGCAGCGTCTGTTCGTCCTCGTCCGAAGCGATGTAGACCGAGCCGTTCCGCCGGAGCGAGAGGTCGAATTCCTGCTGAATCTGTCCATAGATCTCCAGCCCCCGCCGACCGTAGGCAAACCAGCGGCCGCTCATCCCCGACGGAACGATCTGACCGAAATTGCGGACCGTCGCCTGGTGCGGCTGCGCATCTTTCTCCAGCAGCAGCACCTTCAGTCCCCGAACGGCGGCATGGTAAGCGTGGAACGTCCCGACGATACCGCCACCGACCACAATCAGATCGTACGTCATGTTCAAGTTGAAAATTAACCCAAAATTAGCCGCCGGATGTTTAATTAATAATAAACACCGTTAAGTATTTATTAACTTACCGATTGGCGGTTTCGCGAAAAAAATAAACGATCAGCATCAGGGCGGGTTCAGTGCCCGGATTACGGGGTTTATGCGGCAGTACGGCGTCGAAGAAAATGGAGTCGCCGGTTTCCAGCAGGAAGGTCTCCGTTCCGATGGTATATTCAACCCGGCCGGTGATGACGTATTTGAATTCGAAGGCGTCGGTCCGGATCAGCCGGGGCCGGTCGGCGCCCGGCTGCAGCTCCAGCAGCACGAAATCGACCGGATGGCCGGCAATGCCCTTTGCCAGCACGCGCTGGTAGCGGAACCCCTTCGTCGGCTCCTTTTCAAAATCCTTGTAGTCGGCCCGCCTGCGGACGATCACCTTCGGGTCGGCGGCCATGTCCCCGATGTCCCTGAAAAATTCGTTGATGTCCATATCCAGAGACTGGATGAGGCAGATCAGCACCAGCAGGGAAGGAATCGTGCGGTTGTTTTCGATCTGGGAAATCAGACTTTTGCTGACATCGGCCCGTCGGGCCAGTTCATCGAGGGTAACTTTTTTACTTTTCCGAATTTCACGCAATCGCTGACTGATCTGCATTGCGATTTCTTCCTGCATTATCATTCGATCGGTACTTTTTAAGGTCGGTTGGTCCAATTCGTTCAAGCGGATTTCCAAAGGTCATCAGTCCGGCGGCAAATATCAACATATCAGCCATCAAATCCCGACCCCGCTTCCGATGAGCGGATAGATCCCTTTCGGTTCGTTCAGCCGGTCCTTTTCCCTACCTTTCGCTTTTTATAACGTTCGGGGGCAGCCGGAACCGGATGTAAAGCCTGTGTTAGCGTGTGCCGGACGCTTTTCGCAAAAATTTTATTTCAGTATTAGTTAATAAAAGTTCAGCACAGTTTAATTTTGTAGTCAGTTTATGCAATCTGAATAAGCAGGACAGAGCATTATGTCGTTGATTCAACTGGTGATTTTCGATATGGCCGGCACCACCGTGCGTGACCGGAAGGAGGTAGAAGGCTGTTTTGCTGAAGCCGCCCGGCAAACCGGCCTGATCGTTTCCGGCGAACGCATTACCGCCGTCCAGGGCTGGGCCAAGCGGTTTGTTTTCGAAACACTCTGGACCGAGCAGCTCGGTGCCGGTGACCCGTCGATCCCGGAGCGGGTCGATCATTCCTACGCGGTATTCCGTGACATTCTGGAGAATCACTATCGGACCCAGTCCGTCGAACCCACCGAAGGCTGCCTCGACACCTTCCGCCTGCTCCGCGAGCAGGGCATCGCCATCGCCCTGACGACCGGCTTTTACCGCAAAGTCACGAACATCATCCTGGAACGCCTGGGCTGGAACGCCGGGCTGGACGACCAGTACCGGGGCACGCCCGAGAGCCTGATTCAGTTGTCGGTCGCCAGCGACGAGGTGGCGCAGGGCCGACCGGCCCCGGACCTGATTTTCAGAGTCATGGAAACGCTGGGCATTTCGGACCCGCAGGCCGTGGTCAACCTCGGCGATACGCCCTCCGATCTGGAATCGGGCCGCCGGGCAGGCGTCCGGCTGAGCCTCGGCATCACGAACGGCACCCATACCGCCGACCAGTTGCGGCCATACGACAGCGACGGCCTGATCGGCTCGCTGCGGGAATTGCCGGCTTTTCTGGCGGAACGGAATCTGATCCTGCCGGAAAATCGGACGCAGGCAATTTCGAACTAACTCTCATTCAGCCGCTTTCGCAGTTCACCGTTCATTTTTCGATAACTACCGGGTTTCCCTCTCCTGCTGCCGGTTCGCGCTGGCTTTCCGGCCGTGAAGCGTCTACCTTCCGGACATGAAAGCCATAACGGTACTCAACTGGTCGCTCATCGGGCTTTACGCCGTTCTGCTGACGTACGGGTGGCTGACGCTGGACCGGTCCGGGACGGATGCCGCCGGAAAGGGCATGGCGGTCGCTTACCTGCTGGCGGTTTTGACCGCCCCGCTCGGCATCGGTCTGTTTCAGGGGGTTTCGGGTATCTTCTCCCTCCGGCAAAGCCGAAGAAGGCCGGCTTGACGGTACGTTTTACTTCCCCGATGCACCCCGGCAGGAAGCCGCAGCCGCCATTCTGGCGGGCGATACGGCCCGGCTTGAAAAACGGCTGCTGCCCCTTCGGCCCCGGCTCAACGAAAGCGGCAACGAACCCATCACCCTGCTCGATTTTGCCGCCCTACAGGCCGTCCGGACCGGAAACAAGGCTCCGGCCATGGCGTGTCTGGCGCTTCTGGTGGAGGCCGGGGCCACCCTGAAAACGGCCGACACGCTTCACACGGATACGCACGCGCTCATCGCCCGGGAGTGTTCGGCCCCGCTGCCGGAACTCATCGACCGCCGGGCCGAACAGTTTGCCGCCGAAGGCGATACCCCCGCCGGATTTCCGTCCCTGAAAATTTTTTTGCGGAAACAGCCACCGCAAAACCCCTGAAAAACAGAAAACCAACCGGCTTCAGCACAGTTGGTTTTCCCTCCGGTGAACAGGATGATTAGCGAGCCGGCCGGCAGACCACAACGGGTACGAGATGCCAGTCCTGATCGGGATCGCAGCGCTGATAAGATGCTTTGTTGATCATGGTTGTTGTTAATTTATAGGTCCTAAAATAGTTTTAGGCCGGTTAGCACTAACACCTTGCGGTAAGTTGCTAAGGGTTCACAGAGCCGGTCTCTCCCCCTTTCGGTATAAATCACAACTACTCACAGAAGAGAAGTAATTGAGATAACGATGCAAAAATGAAGCACGAAATTCTTATTTCCAAATTTAATCTATATTATTTATAGAATAAATATTTTATTACCCCATTTGACCGACGTATCGGCTTAAGGAATAATTTAGTCGGCAGTTTTTAACCGGATCTGAATGCAACGATTGCCCACCATCGGCTCGAAACTACCGGCCGTCGGTACCACCATCTTCACGGTCATGTCGCGGCTGGCCGCCGAGCACGACGCGATCAACCTTTCACAGGGCTTTCCCGGCTTCGACTGTTCACCCCGGCTTCAGGAACAGGTAGTGAAATACCTGCGGGGCGGCTATAACCAGTATGCGCCGATGCCGGGCGTTCCGGCCCTGCGGGAAGTGCTGGGCCGGAAAACCGCCGACCTCTACGGCGTCGCCTACGACCCTGATACCGGGATCACGATCACCTCCGGCGCCACCGAGGCCCTGTTTGCGGCCATCACGGCGGTAGTCCGGCCGGGCGATGAGGTCATCCTGTTCGAACCGGCCTACGACAGCTATGCCCCGGCCGTCGAACTGAACGGCGGGGTGCCGGTCTACGTCACCCTGACCCCGCCGGAGTATGCCGTCGACTGGGCGCAGGTGGCCGGCCGGATCACCGACAAAACCCGGCTGATGGTCGTCAATACCCCGCATAACCCCACCGGGCGCGTCTGGACGCAGGACGACCTCGACCGGCTGGCCGCCCTCGTCCGCGACCGCGACATCATGCTGGTGGCCGACGAGGTCTACGAACACATTACCTTCGACGGTCGCCCGCACATCTCCCTGATGACGCACCCTACTCTGCGGGAGAGAACCTTCGTCTGCGGCTCCTTCGGCAAGACCTTTCACATTACGGGCTGGAAAGTGGGCTACTGCCTCGCTCCCCCGGAGCTGACGGTCGAGTTCCGCAAAGTTCACCAGTTCCTGACGTTCAGCACCATCACCCCGGTGCAGCACGCCCTGGCCGACTACCTCCGCGAACCGGAACATTACTTATCGCTGCCGGCCTTCTATGAACGGAAGCGGAATTTGTTTCTGGAAAGTATCGGGGCCTCGCGGTTTCGGTTCGCGCCGACGCAGGGGACGTTTTTTCAGAACGTTTCCTACGCCGATATCACCGACGGGTCCGACTACGAACTGGCGATCCGGCTGACGAAGGAAATCGGCGTGGCTTCCATCCCGGTTTCGGTATTTTACCACGGGCAGAACGACTACCGCATCCTGCGTTTCTGCTTCGCTAAAGACGACGACATCCTGAAACGGGCCGGTGAGCGGCTCAGCAAACTATAATTCTATGCCACGCATTCAGCCCCTCCGCCGGGACCAGGCTCCGCCCGAGGTTCAGGCCGCCTACGACCGGCACGTTGCCGACTATCCGGGCAGCCGCATCACCAACATGAAAGCCACGCTGGGCCGCTCGCTGCCGGCGTTCCTGATCTATATGCAGTGGTATCCGCTGTATGAGGAGGTGAAAACCATCGTCGGCCGACGCCCGGCCTATCTCTTCGCCCACGCCATCTCACTCGGGTCGAACTGCCCGCTCTGCACGACCTTCTTCCGGCGCATCATCATCGACAACGGCGAGAAGCCCGAAGACCTTCAGGTGACGGAACCCGAACAGCTCCTGCTCGATTTCGGAAGCCACATGGCCCTGAACCGGGGCGAGGTGCCCGACGGCCTGTTCGAACGCATCCGGAAGGATTACACCGACGAGCAGATCGTGGTGCTGGTGGCCTTCGCCGGCCAGATGATCGCCACCAATATCTTCAACAATGCCCTCGAAGTAGAAATCGACGAGTATCTGCAGCCGTATCTGGCGAAGGAGATGGAGAGTTAAAGGGTTGGGGTGTTTGGGAGTTGGAGAGTTGAGGAATTTAATCTGATTGGTTATGACGAACGATCTGAAAAACAAGGTGGCTTTCATTACGGGGGCAGCTCACGGACAGGGGCGGGCGGTGGCGCTGGCTCTGGCCGGGGAGGGAGTGCATATCGTCGCCTTCGATATTGCCAAACCGCTCTCCTACCCAGGCTATACCCTCGGCTCGGAAACGGAACTGGATTCGCTCCGCCGGGAATGCGAAGCGCGAAACGTCCGCTGCCTGACGGCCCAGGGCGACGTTCGCCGGGACGAGGACATCCGCCGGGCGGTCGAAGCGGCCACGGCGGAGTTCGGCACCATCGACATTTTGTTCAACAATGCCGGCATCTGCGCCTACGGCCTCGTCCATGAACTGCCGGAGGAGGAATGGGACGCCATGCTCGACATCAACCTGAAAGGGGCCTGGCTGGTGGCCCGGCGCATCATTCCGCTCATGATGGCGCAGCAATCGGGCGTCATCATCAACAATTCCTCCATTGCGGGGCTGCGCGGCATGAACCGGCTCAGCCACTATGCCGCGTCGAAATGGGGGCTGGTCGGCCTGACCAAGTCCTGGGCCATCGAACTGGCGCCTTATAACATCCGGGTCAATTCCATCCATCCCACCGGCGTCAACACCCCGATGAACGACGGACTGGCGGCCCTCGAAGGCGCTACCCCACAGGAAATTGCCGAACGCTCGGCCGGGAATCTGCTGCCGGTGCCCTGGGTGGAGCCGGAAGACGTCTCGGCCATGGTCCTGTTTCTGGCGTCCGACAAGGCCCGCTATGTGACAGGGTCGCAGTTCGTGCTGGATGCCGGCCTGCTGACCCGCTAAGTTTTATCATTCATCGACATGCTGAAAAAATCACTCGACCAGCTCCGGCAGGAAGCCGCCGAAAGCGGTACGAATACGCTTAAACGAAGCCTGACCGGCATCAACCTCATCGCCATCGGCATCGGCGTCATCATCGGCGCCGGGCTGTTCTCCCTCACCGGCATTGCGGCCGCCAACCACGCCGGACCGGCCGTGACGCTCTCGTTCGTGGTGGCCGCGGTCGGCTGTGCGTTCAGCGCCCTCTGCTACGCCGAATTTGCCTCGATGGTGCCGGTGGCGGGCAGCGCCTACACCTACGCCTATACTACCCTCGGCGAGTTGTTTGCCTGGATCATCGGCTGGGACCTCGTGCTGGAGTATTCGGTGGGGGCGGCTACGGTCGCCATCAGCTGGTCGCAGTACCTGATGCGGTTTCTGGACAACTACGGCATCCACCTGCCGGCGGCTTGGGTGCATTCTCCTTTTGAAACCGTTACGGCCGCCGACGGCACGGTGGTGTCGGGCATCATCAACCTGCCGGCGGTGCTGATCGTGGTGCTGATAACGGGCGTCATCATCCGGGGTACACAAGGCTCCGCCCTGTTCAACGGCATCGTGGTGGCGCTGAAAATTGCGGTGGTGCTGGTGTTCATCGCCCTCGGCTGGAACTACATCAATCCCGACAATTACCACCCGTACATCCCGCCCAATACCGGCGTTTTCGGGGAATTCGGCCTGAGCGGGATTCTGCGGGGGGCCGGGGTGGTGTTTTTCGTCTTCATCGGCTTCGACATCGTGGCGACGATGGCTCAGGAAGCCCGCGACCCGCAGCGCAATATGCCCATCGGCATCATTGGATCGCTGATCATCTGTACGGTTCTGTTCGTGCTGTTCGGCTACGTTCTGACCGGCCTTGCCAACTACACCGAATTTCGCAACAGCGCGGCCCCGGTCGCCATCGCCATCGAAAAAACGCCTTACCGCTGGCTGGGGCAGGCCATTCTGCTCGCCATCCTGATCGGCTATACCTCCGTCATTCTGGTCGATCTGCTGGGACAGTCGCGTGTGTTTTTCTCGATGAGCCGCGACGGGCTGCTGCCCCGGGTGTTCTCCGACGTTCACCCCCGCTTCCGGACGCCCTACAAATCCAACATTCTCCTCTGCGTGTTCATCAGCCTGTTTGCCGGGCTGGTGCCGATCCGGGTGGTCGGCGAAATGACGAGCATCGGGACGCTGCTGGCCTTCATCATGGTGTGCCTCGGCGTCATGATCCTCCGCAAACAGCAGCCCGACGCCCCGCGCGCTTTCCGGACGCCCTGGGTGCCGGTCGTGCCGATCCTGGGCATCCTGACCTGCCTCGTCATGATGGTGTCCCTGCCCGGCGACACCTGGCTTCGGCTGGTGATCTGGCTGGCCCTGGGCCTCGTCATCTACTTCACCTACGGAAAAAAACGGAGCAAATTGCGGAATCAGGCCCCAGTTACCGATCGTTAGGGTTATCTTTACTATTTGACTGAACCTATCCTAATTCAGACTGACCCATGAAGAGACTTCATTCGACGAACCCCATAAAACGATTAGGCCTCCTGCTGCTGGCCGGTTGTGCGGTTTCCATGGCCCAGGCCCAGCCCCCTTCGGTCATCCCGGCCGAAGCGCAGAAAGCGACCAAAGCGGTCCGGCCGGAAGCCATCCGCGAACACATGCGCATCCTGGCGGCCGACTCGATGGCCGGGCGCCGGCCCGGCACCAAAGGCTTCGATATGGCGGCCGCCTACGTGCAGAAGCAGTTTCAGGCCCTCGGTTTCAAGCCCGCCGGTGAGAAGAACACCTATCGTCAGGACGTGCCCCTGCGCCGGTGGACGGTCAACGAAGCCGGCAGCTCCATGACCATCTCCCTGAACGGCCGCGAGCAGAACCTGGTTTTCGGTAAGAACTACCTGCTGAACCCCAACTTCAACCAGGCCGTCAGCGAGGTATCGGCGCCGGTGGTGTTTGTCGGCTACGGCGTCACGGCCCCTGAACTCAACTACGACGATTACAAGGGCATCGACGTCAAAGGCAAGATCGTGGCCTATTTCAACGGCGCCCCGGCCACTTTTCCGTCCAACCAGCGGGCTTATTACACTTCGGCCAAACAGGAGAATGCGGCCGCGCACGGCGCCGTGGGCGTAATCTCCTTCAGCCTGCCCAACGACCTCCGGATGCGGCTCGAAGCCTCGGCTCCGCGCGTCCGCCAGGGCACCTACCGCTGGGTCGACAAACAGGGCAAACCGCAGCGCACCTACCCCGAACTGCGCGGCACCGCCCTGCTCGGCGACTCGACGGCCCGTGCCCTGTTCACCGGTGCCGCCCGTCCGTTCGACGAGGCCATAGCAAACGCCAACAAATCCATCCCGCAGGCCTTTCCGCTGGCGGCTTCGGTGCGGATGAGAACCCGGACCGACGCCGGTGGCAACGTTCCTGCCTACAACCTCGTGGGCCTGCTGCCCGGCAGCGACCCGGTCCTGAAAAACGAATACATCGTCTATGTGTCGCACCTCGACCACCTCGGCATCGGCCGGCCGGTCAAGGGCGATTCGATCTTCAACGGGGCGCACGACAATGCCTCGGGTGTCGCCATCAACCTGGAAGCCGCCCGGCTGTTTACGCTCCTGCCCAAAGCGCCCAAACGCTCGATCCTGTTCGTGGCGCTGACCGGCGAGGAAATGGGCCTGCTGGGTTCCGACTACTTCGCCAGCAACCCGACGGTGCCGAAGGAGAAGATCGTCGCCAACCTCTGCCTCGACATGCCGTTCTTCTTCCACCCGCTCCTCGACATCGTGCCTTACGGCGCCGAGCATTCGAGCCTCGGCACGCAGGTGAAACAGGCCGCCGATTTCCTGAACGTGCAGATCGCCAAAGACCCCATGCCCGAGCAGACGGTATTCATGCGCAGCGACCACTTCAGCTTCGTACGGCAGGGCATTCCGGCGCTGTTCATCAAGAGCGGCACCCAGACCGGCGACCCGAACGTGAACGGCCTGAAACTCAACCTCGACTGGCGGGCGTCCATCTACCACACCCCGCTGGACGGCATGGACCAGCCGTTCAACTTCGACGCGGCCGCCCGGCACGTACAGCTTCAGTTTCTGATCGGTTACCTCACCGCCCAGGACCCGGCCCGGCCGGTCTGGAACGAAGGTGACTTCTTCGGCGGTAAGTTCGGCCGGGTGACGACGCCGGGACAGCAGGGGCGGTAAAATGAAAAGAAGCAGGGATCCTGCCCCGCTTCTTTTACAAACCCTACCCTCTTAATCTGTACTCAACTTTTTCGGTTGAATTCCACCTTGTTGGTCACCTTGATCTGTTCGGCGATCTTGACGATCATCAGGGTCGGAATCTGAATATGGTGGGCCGCCGGCTGTACCGTGAAATCGGTGGTCAGCAGGATGCGGCTGGCTTCGATGGTGAGCGTTCCGGTCAGCGTCCGGGGCTGTTTGACGCCGTGGATGTCCAGCGTCCCTTTCGCCGTGACCGGATACGTCCCCGGTTTGCTCCAGTCGATCTTTTCGTTGATCGTTCCCTGAAAGCTGGCCGTCGGGAATTTCTCCGACTCGATGTAGTTCTCGTTGAAATGCTCCTGCATCAGTTTGTTGGGAAACTGGAACTCGGCCATTTCCATCCGGACGGCGACCTGGTTGTTGGCCGGATTCAGGACGGCTTTCACTTTCGTGTTGTTGGCGACTATGTTCTCCAGCGGGGTTTCCGAGAAGAAGCTCGTCTGGGCTGAAGTGGAGGAGAGCAGTTGCGCCGACGCGGAGGTCAGGCCGAGCAGGCCGATGGCCGCAAGGGTGAAAAGAATGGATTTCATGGCTGTGTGGATTGTTTTTTGAAACTGAATGTGCGCGTGACGCTGAACCCGAAGTGGATGTCGCCCTTCTCCCAGCGACCGCCCAGAATACCGCCGGTCTGCGTCAGAAACTGCTTTTCGATCATCCCGAACGAGTTCGTGAAAATGAGCTGGAACACGTGGCCGCCGGTTTCGATATCCAGCCCCAGCGAGAGCGGGTTGAACGTCTCCCGGTCGGCTCCGCCGTTTTTTTCGGGCGTGACGGCGTAGTACTCGGCATTGACGGAAAGCCGCTTGGTCAGCTTGAACCGCCCGCCGACTCCGAGGGCCCCGCGCGTTTCATTACTGACTTTCGATCCCGTGCCGGCTTCGGTGGATGAAACCGGCTGAAGCACCGTCGGCGCAACCTGAAGCGACAGCCGTTCGCTGAATTTGCGGGCAATCAGCAGTTGGCCGGTGTAGAACGTCCGGTCCTGAAAGTCCCGGAAGCGGGCGCCCTGGTTGGGTGTGCGGGTGTCGATGGCGACCGAGCCGAACGCCGTCAGCGTGAACGGAAACCGGCGGGCACCCTGCGTTTGCTGCAACACCTTGTATTTCAGGTACGCATCGACATTTTTTTCGATGGAACTCCGGCCGACGCCGATCATGAACCGGTCGCTGATGCCGTAATCCAGCCCGAGCCGGACCGTGGCATAATCCAGACCGAATAGTTCTTCGGCGCCCTTGTTGATGCGGTCGAAGCGGTGGGAGATGCGGAAATCGAGGTGGTGGGCCTTGACGGTTTCTACCGACTGCCCGTTGAGCAGCCGCGTGGACTTGAAGGTGGCCGACACCGGGCGCGTCGTGGCGGGGCCGTCCAGCTTCGACAGGAGGTCGTCCTGCGCAAACACCGGCCCGCCGATTAACAGGGTCAGAAAAAGTACGGATTTCATGGCGTGGAAGATGGGGCGACCGCTGCGGACGACCGCCGGGTGGTGGAATTACTCGGTCACTTTCAGCGTGTTGGTAGCCGCGTCGAAGCTGGTTTTAAACTTTTTCAGCGGAGAACCGGCGGGGCCGTTGATTACGCTGCCGTCGATCTTAAAGTTGGAACCGTGGTTCGGGCAGTGCAGGCGGTTACCGGCCGCATCGAACTGAACCGTGGTTCCCTGGTGCGTACAGGCCTGTGCTACGGCAATGAATTCACCGTCTTTCGTCCGGGCGATGATGACGCCGTCCTTGTAGAGAAAACCGCCGTTCTGCTTCAGGGCGCCGTTGGCCGCATCGTTCAGGTTCAGCGAGAGATTGGTTTTGCCGCCCGAACCGGTGCCCGGGGTACTGGGGGCGGGGGTGTCGTCACCGCCTGAGGAGCAGGCCGTCATGCAGTGGGTCAATACGATGGCGCCGACGCCGATGCCTACCCGGGAAAGAAACTCCTGTCGATTCATTGTCTTCATTGTCATTACTGGTTAAAAAGAGGAAGCGGAAACGTTGATGTGGATCGGATGAAAAAAGCTGGTGTCCGATTGACGATTCAAAACTAACCGGCGAAACTGCCCGCGGCCCGGTGGAAGAAGCGCGGACCTCCCAAACGCTGATCTCAGACCACCAAATCCTGAAATGATCGCTTGAATTTTTCGAGGCCCCGCCAAAGCACTGATTCCTCTAAACTGATGATTATCAACCCTCGCCCCAGCTTCTCTTATTTCCGGAATTGCATTTTACGTAAAGAGAGATTGAAATTATCGAAGGCCGGTGTCGGCCGGTTCGCAGGATAGGAAGATCATTATTCCGTGTGATTTCAGACGCTGAAAAGAGCATTTAAGACACTGGAACGGGGCTTTGGTGTCTTCGGCCGGCAACGGAAGGAGATCTGCGGCTTTTTTTGCTAACTTACACTTTATCAAGCCCCAACTATGCCGTTTCCGCCTTCTGTCATGATGAGCTTACGAATCTGGGTGACCGTGATCGGGTGCCTTCTGCTCTGCGGGATGGTCCGACCCGGCGCGGCCCAGCGGTTTGCGCATCAGCATTACGGCATCGGGGAGGGGCTCGACAACGTGCGCGTGTATTACCTCTTGTCCGACGCCAAAGGCCGGATCTGGGTCGGTACGGACTGGGGGCTGGATTATTTCGATCCGGAACGCCAGCTGATCAACCAGCGCCAGCGCCCCAGCCTGCCCCAGGGCTTCATTAACGACCTCGCCACCGGCCCCGACGGCTCGGTCTGGGTCGCCAGCAACGAACTCTACCAGGTCAGAATCGGCGCAGGAACGACGATGCGGGTCGATACGCATTTCGTGGGCTACAGCCCGCACTTCAACCGGGTCGGCACGTCGTTCCTGACCGTCGATCACCGAAATCAGGTCTGGACGACGGGCCTGCCCGGACACCCCTATACCGAAAAAGGCATCTGTTACCTGGAAAAGGGGCAGCTGCGGGACGCCACGCCCCGGCTTTTTCCGAAAGCATTTCCGGGTGTCGTCGATCTGAAAGCCGATCGGCGCAATCGCCGGGTGCTGGTCGTAACGAAAGACGGGCGCTTGTGGGAAATCCCGGCCGATGCGAAACCGGTTGGGCCGGCCCGGCCGGTTCCGCTGACCGGAAAGGTGAAACGTCTGCTCGAATCGCCGGACGGGCGGCTGTACGGCCTGACCGACGAAGCGCTCTACTGCCTGGCCGGCCGGACTGCCGAAAAGCGGTTTTCCCTGCCGGCTTCCGTTCTGAATGCCAAAGTCTTTGCGATCAGCGCGCGGGAGGAGGTTGCTTTTTGTGACCCGGCCGGTTACCTGTGCTGGTTCGACGGCCTGCGCCTGACCAACTCGCGGGTGCCGACGGCGCCCGTGCGTTCCCTGCTCTTCGACCGTTCGGGCAACCTCTGGGCCGGAACCACCGACGGCATCAATCAGGTGATCCGGACCGGCTGGCGGTATTTCGACCATATGGAAGGCTGGCAGCAGGAAACCATCTCGGCCACCGAGGACCGCAACGGCGTGTTATGGTTTGCCTCCCGGGGTCACGGCCTTTCCCGGCTGGTCGGCGACCGGCTGATTCCGGACAGCACCTACCTGAAAACCCTGCCGACCAGGGATTTTATAGCCGCCACCCACCGGGATGCCTCCGGTAATCTGATCTTTTCCTCCGTGGGCGGAGAGGGCCTGCTGTGGTACGACGGGAAAGAATACCGGGTCCTGCCGGAAAGCAAACAGGGGACCAACATCCGGGGCTTTTACGACGACGTTGCCGGTAACCGGTATCTGTTCGCGACGAGTAAAAAGCTGCTGATCTACGACCGCCGGACGCTGGCCCTGAAACAGATTACCCCTTTGCCGACGACCGGCTACTACGCTATCGAAAAAGACCGGCAGGGCCGTTTCTGGATGGGCGGCCAGGGCAGCACCGTTATCTGGGACGGCCACTCCGCCCGCTACGATACACTGCCGCATCACCAGGGTACCCTGCCGGTCTGGATGACCTTCCAGATGTTCCGGGACCCGCGCGGTAACCTCTGGCTGGCGACCGACCGGGGGCTCTGGTTATACGACTACAAACGGTTTCGGCGCGTCGCGCCCGACCACCTGCAGCGGATCGTGTATTTCTGCCGCCCCATCGGGCGGGATTACCTGCTGCTGGGCACCATCGAGGGGTTGTATGTGCTGGACCTCAACCGCTTCTACCGGACCGGTCAGGAATGGCTGGCCTGGTTCGACCAGAAGAACGGTTTCGGGGGTCAGTGCATTCCGAACGGAGCGTTCCGCGACAGCCGCAGCCGCTGGTGGCTGCCGACGCACGACCGGATCATGGTGATTCCGGAAAAGCAGCTCATCGGCCTGCTGAAACCGGTGGCGACCGGCATCGAATCCGTCGGCGACCTGCGCACGGGCCGGCGGTTTCAGGCCACCCCTTCCGAACTGCGCCTGAGCCCCGACCAGAACGACCTCGAAATCCGGCTGCGCGAACCCGACCCCCGTAGTCTGGTAGCCAATACCACCTACACCTACCGGCTTGAACGGCTCGACGCCCCCCAGTCTACCGCCGAATGGTCGGCCCCGGTCCGAACCAACACCATCGCCCTGCGCA
This sequence comes from Larkinella soli, assembly GCF_003703975.1. Classification (GTDB taxonomy): domain Bacteria; phylum Bacteroidota; class Bacteroidia; order Cytophagales; family Spirosomataceae; genus Larkinella; species Larkinella soli. The sequence goes on from NZ_QTJY01000014.1 coordinate 79,668, forward strand.
ACCTGTCGGACGGCAATTACCGGCTCACGGTGCGGCCCCTGCGGGCTACCGGGCTGTGGGATACCCGGCCGATGGTGCAGTTGTTCCGGATCACTGCGCCCTGGTGGGCGACCTGGTGGTTCCGGATGCTGGCCCTGCTGGCGGTGTCGGGCAGTATTTTTTACCTCCGGCTGCGGCAGGTACGCAACCAGGCCCGTCGGCGGCAGGAGGTGCTGGAAGCCCGGCAGCGCGTGACCGAACTGGAACTGGAAACCGCCAACCGCCGGAATCAGGAAGCGCAGATGCACCAGGCCCTGGCCGAAGCCAGCCGGGAGCGGGCGCTGCTGGAGGTGCGGGCCATCACGAACCAGATCGACCCGCATTTCGTCTCCAACTTCCTGACCGCCATGCAGGCCGTGCTGTATGATCAGGATGCGAAAACGGTGACCCAGTATCTGGCCAAATTCGGCACCATTTTCCGGCATAAGCTCCTGAGCCGCAGTAAAGTGTTCTGGACGCTCAGCGAAGAACTCGACTTTGTCCGGAACTACCTCGACCTGGAAAAGCTCCGGTTCCGGAGCCGCATCGAGTTTCTGGTGGAGGTGGATCCGACGGTTCCGACGGATACCAGCCTGCCCAAGATGCTCATTCAGGGGTACGTCTCCAATGCCATCAAACACGGTCTGGAGAATAAGCCGGGGGGCGGCACCGTGAAGGTGAAGGTCGGGCGGCAGACCGACTACCTCCACATTCAGGTGGAAGACGACGGGGTCGGGATGGAAAAAGCCAAACAATACCGCCGTCGCTCGACCGGCCGGGGCCTAACGATCAACCAGGCCCTGTTCGACCAGCTGAACCAGTACAATACGCTTAAAAGTTACCAGCATTTTACCGATCTGACCGAGACCGACAGCGGCAGAAGCGGGGTCCGGGCGGAAGCCTTTCTGCCCCTCTACCCGAAACTGCCGCCGGAAGAAATTCCCACCGAAAACGAAGTACCACAAGTGTAATGATGAGTTTACAAAACGAGAATCCGATGCATTCCATTATCGCCAGGGCCGTCATCATCGACGACGAATATTTAGTCCGGCATACCCTCCGCAAAATGCTCGCGGAGATTCCTGAGATCAAGGTCGTGGGGGAAGCCGAAAACGTGCCGGAGGGCCTCGATCTGCTGGCCGCCCAGCGCCCCGACCTGATTTTTCTGGACATCAAGATGCCCATTCTCAGCGGCTTCGACCTGCTTGACGAGCTAACCCGGCAGGAGCAGTTCTACGGGGTAATCTTCGTCTCGGGCTACCCGGACGAGGCCCTGGCGGCCGTGCAGCGGGCGGCTGCCCACCTGCATACCGACTTCATCGTCAAGCCCATCGACCCGGAGGTGCTGGAAGAAAAAGTGGGGCTGTTCTATCAGAAATGGAAAGCCGGTCAGGAGCAGGAAGCCGAATTTCAGGCCCAGCTGGAAGCCGCCATGAGCCAGAACGAAGCCGACCGGCTGAGCGGTCCGGCCAGCCTGATCTTCCAGAATTCGCTGGTGTTTTACCGCATCGAGATCGCAGACATCATGTACTGCGAGTCGGCCAACCGGCAGATCAATATTTACTGTTCGTACCAGGAATACCTCAACGTACCGAACATTTCGCTGGATGCGCTGGAACGCCTGCTCCCGGCAGGGCAGTTCGTGCGGGTCGGCAAAAGCCATATCCTGAACAAGTATACGATCAGCAGCATCGAGAAAGGCCCCCGGCCCAAATGCAAGCTGATCAAGAACGGCAAACTGCGGGAGTTTCAGCTCTATGCCAGCAACGTCGAAAAGGTCGAGCAGAGCTTCAGCCCGAGCCTCTGAACGGTCCGAAAATGAAGTACTTACCAAACCATATCCATTCATGATCGATCAGTTAAGCCCGCTGACGGCGAAAGCCCTGCGGTTTTACGAGTTGGTAGAGCAGTTCTCCGGCGATGCCGGCGCTTATGCCGAAATCTTTCACCCCGACATCGAGTTGACGGAATACCCCAATGCCATCTCGCCCGTCACCCGGGTCCGGACGGCCGAAGACCGCGCCAAAGGCATTCAGGCCGGGCGCGGAATGCTGGCCTGGCACCGCTTCGACATTCAGAAAGTGACCGAAACCGCCGACACCGTGGTGCTGGAATCCGTCTGGACCGGGGAAATGGCCATCGACGCCGGGCCGCTGAAGAAAGGCCAGCGGATGACAGCCCACGTCTGCTGCGTCATCGAGTTCAAAGACGGCCTGATCTTTCGCACCCGCAACTACGACTGCTACGACCCGTTCTGATCGGAGCATCCCATCCACCCCCGCGCCGGCGCGGGGGTGGATATTTTTCGGCGGACGAAAATTTTGTAAGATTTTTACACCCGCTTTCCGCTCATTTCCAGCCATTTTTGCAGCATGAAAGCGACCCCCGATTCCGTCACGACCGTCCTGCTGCGGGATCTCAGGCCGACCGACGCGCCCCGGCTGGCCTTCCTGGCGAACAACCACAGCCTCTGGCGGCAGCTCCGCGACGGCCTGCCCCACCCCTACACCGAAGCCGATGCGGAGTGGTTCATCGGCGAAGTCGGGCAGAACCGGATGGGGGTGGTTCGCGGTATTATCGCCGACGGTGAACTGGCCGGGGTGGTCGGATTGATCCCACAGGGGGATGTCCACCGGCTTTCGGCCGAAATCGGCTACTGGCTGGGTGAGCCGTACTGGGGCGGGGGCGTCATGACCCGGGCCGTCGGCGAGATGGTTCGGTACGGGTTCGAGACAATGAACCTGGTGCGGATCTATGCCGGCATCTTCTCTTCCAACCCGGCTTCGATGCGGGTGCTTGAAAAAAACGGATTTCTGCTCGAAGGAATCGGCCGGATGGCCGTCGTCAAGGAGGGTCGCCTGCTGGACGAATACCGCTATGCCCTTACCTGTCACACCGGCAACCATCCGCCCTATGAGCCCTGAGGTTATCGAAAAAATCCTGAAAAAAACCGGGCAGCCGGACCTGATCGGGCTGCTGACCGAGTCGCTGAGCGCGTCGGAGCTGAACTCCCTGCTGCTGGAGGTGTTCAACCGGTCGGTGAGCCGGTATTCGGCCCCGGAGTTGCTGCGCAATTACCAGTTGAACCGGTTCGTCAAACCGGTCGATCTGGATTTCATGCGATTCCGGGAGTTGGAGACGGCGGTGCTGAACGTGTTTGCGGCTTTCCGGTTTCAGCCTCAGGAGCTGTCGCCGGTGTCGGCGCTTGGGTCCTGTTCGGTGGTGGCTCCCGCCGATCAGAAAAAGATCCTGTCGGCCCTGCGCGGCACGGAAGTGCTGGCCGACGCCACCAACGCCCTGGCCCTGCATATTGCCGACCTGAAACAAACCGGCCGCTGGAAACCGGGGGACCCCTCGGAACAACTCCGGCTGAGCGCCGTTCACCGGCACGTCCGAACGCCGATGGTGGTCCATGCCGGCCATACGCCCCACTTCAAGATCGGCTGCCTCGTGTCGGCGGGCCGCGACACGGGCGATTTCCGGTTCGAGATGCAGAGCGTGGCCGAACACCTGTCGGTATTGACCGCCGTCTTCCGCGATACGCTGAAAGCCGAAAACCTGCGGTTTAAATTCATGACCCGGGGTGGTTATGACGATCCGGTGCGGCTGCTGGAACGGGTCCGCGATCACATTTGTTCCCAGCGCAGCGACGTACCGATCACGCTGGATACCGAACCCGCCACCAGCAATACCTATTACAAAGGACTGCAATACAAGGCGCTGATCACGGTGCGGGGGCAGGAAATCGAGATCGGGGACGGCGGCTTCGTCGACTGGACGCAGCAGTTCCTCCAGAACCGGAAGGAGCGTCTGATGACGTCCGGCATCGGCGTCGAGTGGTTCTACCGATTAATGAATCAAACGACATGAAAAGCCAGGTCATATACGAGGACGAAGCCACCCGGTATCTGAAAATCGCGTACCCGACCGCCCCGCTGCGGCCATACGTGGAGTATTTCTTTGAAGTACTTCAGCCGGCGACGCTCTCTAACCCGCTGTATCTGACCGGGCTTCCGAGCCTGAACGGCCTGCTCTGCGTCGTCCTGAACGACCGGCACTGGCTGTCGTTCCATTCGTCGGCGCCGACGGTCCAGTCGCTGAAGGGATCCCGGTTTCTGGGACCGATCTCCCATCTGTTTACTTCCATCTACCCGGAAGGAACCCACCAGTTTCTGGTCAAGTTCAAACCGGGAATGATGGGCCGGTTCTTCGGCTTTCCGGACCGGGAGCTGGAAAACGGCCAGGTAGACCTAAGCTACCTGGCCCCGGGCGAACCTATCGACGACCTCCTGCGCGAACTGCCGGATTTTCAAAGCCGTGTGAATCGGATAGAGTTCGTTCTGCTGGATAAACTCCCCAACCTGAAGTCGGATTACCGCTTCGAACTGGTGCAGCGGGCGCTGCACTATTTCCAAAGCGCTCCCGGTCATGCCGGCGTGTCGGACGTATCGCGGCAATTGCCGGTGACGTATCCGTCGCTCTACCGGTATTTCACAGAGGAACTGGGCTACTCGCCCAAATACTGCCAGCGGCTGATCCGGTTCAAGAAAGCCTACCGGCTCTATAAACTCCACGGCAGCATCTACCCCTTCGAGGAAGCGGGCTACACCGACTTCTCCCATTTTGTCAGGGAAACCCGGCTGCTGACGACCAAAGTGCCTTCCGAATTATAAGTTACCTCAGAGCCCGGCCTGCCGGACCTGCTCGGCCACGGGCGTGTACTGCACTTCGCAGGGATACCCAAAAAGGCAGTTGTCCTTGATGATCCGGGCGACGCCTTCGGGCACCATGGCTTCCCAGCCTTCCTGACCGGCTTTCACCAATTCGAGCACCCGGTCGGTCGAGATGTGGAGGTTAGCCTCGTTGTAGTCCGTGATGTCCTCGATCTTATCGTTCTGTTTCAGGTACTGGTACAGCGGCTCCAGGTTCGGGGCGAGCTGAAAACACTGGCAGTTGTAAATCGAGCCGTCGGGGCGCAGGGTCGGGTAGACGAACAGTTTCACCTTCCGGCTGAACAGCGTCGCGAACGATTCCAGAATTCCGCCGGTCAGCGTCTGGTAGTGGCTTTCCTCGAAAATGTATTCCAGGTTCGGAATGCCGAGGATCAGGCCCATTTTGAGTCTGGTCAGCCGGGAGAGATAGGCCACTAAGCGGTAATATTCGAGAAAGCTGGAGATCATCACCGTCTGTCCGAGCGAACAGAGAATGTCCACCCGGTCCAGAAAGTCCTTCTCGTCGATGCCGTGGTCACCGCTGGCGACCAGGTTGTGCAGCGTCAGTTCGGCGATGGTTACGACGCGGGCCGGGTCGATGTCGGGTTCCTCCAGAAACTGTTTCTGGCCGTTGCCGAGCATATCCATGTGGACGTTCGTGACGGGCCGCAGCCGCCCGCGCAGCAGCAGGATGTGCCGCTTATAGAGGGCCTCGGAGGGTTGCAGCACCCGACCGTCCGGACCGAACAGGGCGGCATTCGTAAAGCCGTTCTTGACCAGATGCAGGCTCATCAGCCGGTTGTCGATCCCGGAGAAGTCCGGCCCGTCGAAGCGAATCATGTCGATCTCGATGCGCTCCGGCGACAGGTCGTCCATCAGCGACAGCAGCAGCGTCTCGGGCGACTTGTAATAGTAGTAGCAGCCGTAGATCAGGTTGACGCCGATGACGCCCAGCGCCTGCTGCTGCAGCACGTTTTCGTTATCGAGCATCCGGACGTGGATAATGACGTCGTTGAACGGCGCCTGGGGCGTCAGCTGAAACCGCATCCCGATCCAGCCGTGGGCCTCGTTGGTTTTCTGGTAGTTGAGGGCCACCACGGTATTCGCAAAAGCAAAAAACGTGGTATTTTCCCCACGTTTTTCGGCCAGTCGCTTCTCCAGGAGACTATACTCCTTATTGAGCATCTTTATCAATCGCGATTCGACGACATACCGGCCGCTTTCTTCCGGCCCATAAATCGCATCGCTGAAGGTCATGTCATAGGCCGACATGGTTTTGGCGATCGTGCCCGATGCCCCTCCGGATTTGAAAAACATAGCCGCCGTTTCCTGCCCCGCCCCGATTTCGGCAAAAGAACCGTAAATCCGGCGGTCGAGGTTGATCCGCAGCGCCTTTTGCTTGGTTCCAATCGTTTTATCGTACATAGGTTGGTTGTATTCCCCCGTGCGGGTACTTTTTGATATAAATTTACAAATACTTCCCTGAAAGCCTATCACCGGATGATTACTTCTCCAACGCTCTCCAGCCTTCTTTTTGTGTACGGGACGCTCCTGAGCGCATCGAATCATCCCATGGCCGCCACCCTTCGTCAGCTTGGGGAGCGGGTCGGGCCGGGGCACTTTCCGGGCCGCCTGTTCCATCTCGGCGGGTATCCCGGTGCCGTCTACGAGCCGGAGGCCGCCACCCTCGTTCACGGTGAAATCCACCGGCTGACCGACCCGGAACGGTCGCTGCCGCTGCTCGACGACTACGAAGGCGACGAATATGCCCGGGCGCTGGTTCCGGTTCGGACCGAAGGCGGCCTGGTCGACTGCTGGACGTATCTTTTCATCCGGCCGACCGCACCCTTCCGACTCATCACTTCCGGGCGGTATTTCGACTGAAAACCAACAAAAAACCCATCGGTGATCGACGGGTTTTTTGTTGCGCTTCAGTTGCTAATCAGAAAAGCAATTTCGATTTGACCTCGAACATGTTGCTGCCTCCGGCCCGGCGCTGAACGGATGAACCGACTTCCTTGCGCTGCGGACCCGCCGGAGCGGCAATTCGGGCGGTCGTTCCGCTGATCTGAGCCAGAGCCGCATTTAGATACGTTTCCTGAACGTCGCCCAGGGCTTTCAGTTGCAGCGGCTCATCGATAGCGATGGTCGGCTTGAAGCCCGTCGAATAGTCGGACTGGTTCTGGGCGTTGAACGACTTGAACACGATGGGCTGCATACCCCACTTGATCTTGCCGGTTTCGTCTTCGATGGTGATCGAGCCGACGTTCTTGCCGTAAGTGGTTTCACCGATGGTGACGACCGGCATGAAAGGCCGCAGGCCGTTGATGATCAGCTCACTGGCCGAAGCCGTGTGGCCAGTAGTCAGCACGAACACCCGCGACAGATTGCTGCCGATGTTCTGCCCCTTGTTCTGGAACCGGGTGACCAGCTGGCCGGCCTGATTGGCTTTTTCGAATTCGGCCATCAGGTCCTTGTTGTATTCGGTCCGGTAAAAGGTTTTCGTATTGTCGATGCCCTTGCCGATCATGCTGGCCAGCTTCACCGATGACGAAACGTAGCCGCCGGGGTTGTAGCGCAGATCGAGCACGAGTTCATTGACGCCTTTGGCCTTGAACTCACTGAAGATCTGCTCCAGCTGCTGGTCGTAAGTGGCGGAATTGCTGCCGTTCGGACCCGGAATAAACTGGTTGTAGACCAGGTAGCCGATGGTTTTACCGCCCCGCACGTACACCGAATCCAGGAAGACCGGGTTCTGCTGGAACACCTGAGCCGTTACGGTCTTCACGGCATCCGTATCGACGATCTGGTTATTCTCCACTTTTGCCAGCCCGTAAGCAAAGGTCGTATTGTCGAAGATCAGCGAACTATAGTTGCCGGTGGTCAGCTTCTGGCCGTTGATGGCGGAAATGATGTCTCCCCGTTTCAGGCCGGCTTTGGCCGCCGGAGACCCGGGCAGCACGTAAAGCACCTGCATGATCACCTCACTCGACCCCTGCGACCGCAGATACAGGCCGAATTCCAGCCCGGTGGTTTTCTCCTCACCGCTCAGAGATGATTTCAGTTCTTCGGCGCTTTCCTGAATCCAGGAGAACCGGTCGCGTTCGGTGTTGGCGCTGTTGTTATAGTCGTACAACAGCGAATAAAAGAACTTGTCGGGAGCCAGGGTCGTATCCGGGTTGGCGGGAATTTTGTCGTTCCAGTAATACACCTCCCGCATGTTCTCCAGAATCCAGTTGTTGACCGACTGGTTCGGGTTCGAGGGAGCGGCCGTGACCGGCGTCTGCGGATCGGGAGCAATTTCCTGATCTTTGTTGCAGGAAGTCATCCATAAACCGGCCGCTACCGCCACCATCCAGGTACTCTGCCGGACATTGAAAGGAAAATTCATAAGTTGGGTTTGTTGATATTTAAGACACGTACTTTCTAACGCACTGATTCATTGTAATATTTTAACGTATTCCGTGTCTTTTATGTTCGCTGCAACCCGGCAGTTAATTGCATTTTAATCAGTTTTTTAGCCATCTTTCAGTCTTTTCATATCACATTCCGTATTCAAGCAGAAATACCTATCGTGTTAAAATTCAGGAAGTCATAAAAACGAAGTCGCCCTTAGCGTCTCTGCCGGAGGTAACTTTCTCAGGCAGAGACGCTAAGGGCGTCAGGGGGATCGGAAGGGCTTATTTGGTTTTCTGCGCAGTATTACCGCCCCAGTTCAGTTTGAACTTTCCGTCCGTAATGGTGATCTCGCCGTCGGTTTCCATCCGCTTGGTGTTGTCGTGATCGTGCGGGCCGGATTTGGTCAGCATCCCCCCGCCGGCGGCCGTAACCACTTTGTCTTCAATATTCTGACGCAGGCCGAAACCGGAGACGGTGGCCAGACCCCGTTTTTTGTAGTTCACTTCCTTCAGGGTAGCCTCGAACGTGCCCTCGATGCTGTGGTCGGTTACGCTGGTGATCGTAACGGTGCCTTTCCAGGATTCGCCGTCGCGGAAGGCGTGGCCCAGACCCTTGGTTTCCTCCGTATAATCGACCAGGGCCCAGATGACGCTGCCGTTGGATTCCTTATATTTTCTTTCCATCTCACGGTCGTTCTCCGCGATGATCGGGTACGTACCCGGTTTCAGCTGATCGACGTACACGAACCGAATCCAGGTCTGCACGTCGGGGCTGACGTTCATGCCGGCGATGGCGAGGTACTTTACACCCGTGAAGGGCAGATTCAGGCGCTGGGCTTTGCCCTGCCATTCCTTTCCGTTAATTTTGGCGGATACGGTGTTCTCGGCGGTCTGGCCGAACGCCGTCAGGCCAAGACCGAGGGCGAGGAAAAGAGCGAAGATTTTTTTCATGATGTTCAGTTCGTTATCGTGTTCGTAAGATATACAATTAAAAGTCGACCCTCAATCTCCCGCTTAACCGTTCACTAAAAGTCGTTTACAAATGTAACCGCTCCCCGCGACGGCTCCTTCGCCTATCGGTATGGAATGCGGTTTTCGTTGTTTCAACCCGCCTTTTCCCTACATGAAACTACTTTTGTTTTTGCTGCTGCCCTCGCTTGTTTTCGCTCAGTGGATGCCCCGGAGCAGCGGCACCGACGCCCATTTCAGAGCCGTCCACGCGGTCGGTAAAAACGTGGTCTGGGTGGGAGGCAGCAAAGGTACCTTCGTCCGGACCACCGACGGCGGCAAAACCTGGCAGGCCGGCACCGTCCCCGGCGCCGAAACCTGCGACTTCCGGGATGTACATGCCTTCAGCGCCACCACCGCCTACCTGATGGCCGCCGGCCCCGCCGAGCAGGGACAGGCCCGGCTCTACCGCACCACCAACGGCGGCAAAACCTGGCAGCTGCTCTACCAGAGCCGGCAGCCCGGCGTCTTCTTCGACTCGATGGACTTCTGGAACCGCTGGGAAGGGCTGGTTTTCAGCGATCCCGTCGACGGCAAATGGTTCGTGTTACATACGACCAACGGCGGGCGGTCGTGGCAGCGGATTCCGCCGGAAAACCTGCCGGCCCTCCAGACCGGCGAAGCCGCCTTTGCCGCCAGCGGAAGCAGCCTCATCACGCGGGGCTATAAATGGAAAACCTACAACTACCAGCGGGCCTGGATCGCTTCCGGCGGGGCCGGAAAGGGCCGCATCTTTTACGCCCAGAGCCCGACGACCGAATGGCGCACCGCCGAAACCCCGATTCCGGCCGGAAAGACATCGGGCATTTTCGGGCTGTGGTTCGACGATCAGGGCCAGCGGGGCATCGCCGTGGGCGGTGATTACAAGGACGAGAAAGCACCTTCGCAGAACGTCGCCGTCACCTCCGACGGCGGCCGCACCTGGACTCCGGCCACGCCCACCGATCCGCCCGGTCTAAAGGAAGCCATCGGGCAGCTTTCCGGATCGCGGCTGATCGCGGTCGGACCGTCGGGAACCTGCTACACCCTCGATTACGGCAAAACCTGGACCCGCATCGACGATTCCGCTTTCCACGCCCTCTCCTGCGCCGGCGGACGCTGCTGGGCCGTCGGGGCCAAAGGAGTGATTGCGGTGATCGGGACGGTGAAGTGATTCGCTATTCTTTTTCCCTCTCTCCTTCCGCAACTTTTTTCGTAATTTTGATTGTTATACTTAGATGAATTCTGACTACTGAAGCGGGAGAGCTGTTGATGACCGATTATATTTCAACCTTGAATGAACCCCAGCGGCAGGCCGTGCTGCATGGCGACGGGCCGCTGATGATCATTGCCGGCGCCGGGTCGGGGAAAACGCGCGTCCTAACGTTCCGGATCGCGCACCTCATCGAGTCGGGGATCGATCCGTTCCGGATTCTGGCTCTGACGTTTACCAATAAAGCCTCCGGCGAAATGCGCCACCGGATCGAGTCGGTGGTCGGTTCCGAAGCCCGCAACATCTGGATGGGGACCTTCCACTCGGTGTTCGCCAAAATCCTGCGGATCGAGGCCCGGGCCATCGGCTATACCAGCAACTTTTCCATCTACGATACCGATGATTCCAAATCGCTCCTGAAAAGCATTATCCGCGAATTCGGGATCGACGATAAGGTCTACCGCCCGAACGTCGTGTTTTCCCGCATTTCCGGAGCCAAGAACCGGCTCGTCGGCCCCGACGACTACCTGAACAACCCGCTGATCCAGGCCGACGACGCGGCCGCGCGGATGCCCGAGATCGGGCGCATCTACAAAGCCTATTCGCTCCGGTGTTTTCAGGCCAACGCCATGGACTTCGACGATCTGCTGTTCAACACGAACGTGCTGTTCCGGGATCACCTCGACATTCTGAATAAATACCAGCATAAATTCCGGCACGTGCTGGTCGACGAGTTTCAGGACACCAACGTGTCGCAGTACTTGATTACCCGGAAGCTGTCGGCGGTGCATCAGAACATCTGCGTCGTGGGCGACGATGCGCAGAGCATCTATGCCTTCCGCGGGGCCAACATCGAAAACATCCTCAATTTCGAGAAGGACTTTCCGGACGTCCAGACGATCAAGCTGGAGCAGAATTACCGCTCCACGAAAACCATCGTCCACGCGGCCAACTCCGTCATTGCGCGCAACCGCGCCCAGCTGCGCAAAAGCGTGTTCACGGATAACGAGGAAGGTCCGCTGATCGACGTCATCAAGGCGGCTTCCGACAACGAGGAAGGCCGGCTGGTGGCGACCTCCATCTTCGAGGCCAAGATGCAGGAGAGCCTGCATAACAACGACTTCGCCATCCTGTACCGCACCAACGCCCAGTCGCGGGCGTTTGAAGAGGCCCTGCGCAAGCTGAGCATCAAATACCGCATCGTGGGCGGCCTTTCGTTCTATCAGCGGAAGGAGATCAAGGACCTGCTGGCCTACCTCCGGTTTACGGTCAACCAGAGCGACGAGGAAGCCTTCAAGCGGATCATCAACCTGCCCAAGCGCGGCATCGGCGACACGACCGTCGCCAAAATCGCCGTCGTGGCGGCCGAAAACCAGGTGTCGGTCTGGGAGGTGGTGAGCAACATCAACCAGTATGTGGCCGGACGGGCGGGTATCGCCATCGAAGGTTTCGGCACCCTCATCAAGAGCTTTCAGCTGATGCTGGAGAAGAAAGACGCCTATGAGGTGGCCGCCCATATCGCCAAGGCATCCGGTATTCTGAAGGAACTGTACGAGGATAAAACCGTAGAAGGGCTGTCGCGCTATGAGAACGTTCAGGAGTTGCTGAACGCCATCAAGGAGTTTGTGGACAACCCGGAGAACGACGACAAGAGCCTGAGCGCCTTCCTACAGGCGGTTTCGCTGCTGACCAGCGCCGACGAGAAGGATGACGACGGCGACAACGACAAGGTCACGCTCATGACCATCCACGGCGCCAAGGGGCTGGAGTTCCGCAACGTCTATATCGTGGGCCTGGAAGAAGACCTGTTTCCCTCGCAGCTGATGCTCGAAAGCCGGGCCGATCTGGAAGAGGAACGGCGGCTGTTTTACGTCGCCATTACCCGCTCGGAAAAGCGGCTCACGCTGTCGTATGCCGAATCCCGCTACCACTACGGCCGGCTGAAGGTGTGCGAACCCAGCCGATTCCTGATGGAAATCGATCAGGCTTACCTGAAAATGGCCCGGCTGCGCCCGAGCGAGGTGGAGCGCGATACGCCCTCGGGCGGCTCGATGAGCTTCGTGCGGAGTCTGGCGCAGAAAACCGCCCGTACGCAGGCCCCCCAGCCGACGGTCGCTCACGTGCCCTCCGCCGATTTTGCGCCCAGCGATACCTCGACGCTGACCGAAGGAATGCGCGTCGAACACATGAAATTCGGCTTCGGGACCGTCAAGAAGGTCGATCAGAACGGAAACGACCGCAAAGCCGTCATCCAGTTCGAATCGGCCGGGGAAAAGACGCTGCTGCTGAGTTTTGCCAAACTGAAAATTGTCGGATAAACCGGGAAGGAACACGGCCGTGTTCCTTCCCTCTCTTTCAATGCTTCGATTTTTTACGGAAGACATCGCCTTCAAACTCCCTCAGAAACAGAAAACCCGCAAGTGGCTGAATGAACTGGCCGCCCGGGAAGGCTTCACGATCGGGCAGCTGAACTACATCTTCTGCTCGGACGAGTACCTGCTGAACGTCAACCGCGAGTACCTGGACCACGATTATTACACCGACATCATCACTTTCGACAACTCGGATGAGGAAGACCGGCTGGAGGGTGATATCTTCATCAGCATCGACCGGGTGCGCGACAACGCCCGGCAGTTGAGCATTTCCGAGGAGCAGGAACTCCGGCGGGTGCTGGCCCACGGCCTGCTGCACCTCTGCGGCTACGGCGACAAGTCGGAAGAAGAAGCCCGGCAGATGCGGGCCGGGGAAGAGGAAAGCCTGAAGTGGTGGGTGCTTTAAACCGTCTTTTTTTGCTGGTTTTTCGGGGGAAAAGGCAGTGAATGAGCGTACAGAACATCCGGGCAGAAATCTACACCATTGTCCCACGCCAGCGTACCATAGTCATCCAGAAATACTTCCCTGAAATAGTTTCCATCCCAAAGCCTTTGAATTACCGGCGTTTGGTCGAGCCGCCTTAATAAAGGTTTCAGGTCAACCAGCCGTTTCTCGTCTTCATCGAACCGGCAAACGATCCGGTGCCCTTCCTGAACTTCTTCTATTTTCCTGATCGTGTGAAGCATTCTCCAATTTCAAACCTACATCTCGTCATTGGTCTGCCTTTTAGACTTGGAACCGTTGAAAAGTAACCGGCAATCGTTTTTCTTTCTTTCTTGGCTAACCTTTCCTGTGCCTTGACTCAAGCCGACAAATTCCCGTATTTGCCGCCCGTAAAGCCACTGTTTTTCCGCTTCTTTTTATGCAATTCACTGAACAGGACCAGCACCAGATTTTATCACAGGGAGCCACGCTCGACCTTGTCGAGAAACAGATCAAGCATTTCGTCGACAACTTCCCGTATTTGCCGGTAATCAAAGCCGCCACCGTCGGCGATGGAATCATTCGGGTCAGTGAACAGGATCTGGACGGCATCGTCACCCGGTTCGACCGGCAGGCTGCGGCCCTCTCGCTGATGAAGTTCGTTCCGGCCTCCGGAGCCGCCACGCGGATGTTCAAATCGCTGTTTGCCGCACTGGAAGGGAAAAACGACAAATCGGTCGACGAATTTTTTGCCCGCCTGCCCGATTTTGCCTTCTATGACGCGCTGAAAGCCGTGCTGACCGCCGACGAATCGGACCGCCCTGCCGTGCTGAAGGCCCTGCTGACCGAGGACGGGCTAGATTACGGCAGCCTGCCGAAAGGGCTGCTGCAGTTTCATCAGTATCCCGAAGGTCCCCGCACGCCGGTCGAGGAGCATCTGGTCGAAGGAGCCGTCTACGCCAACTCGGGCGGGCGGGTCCGGATTCATTTCACGGTGTCGCCCGAACACCGCAGCCGCTTCGAGGAACTGATCGAGCGGGTCGTGCCGGATTATGAAGCCAAACTGGGCGTGACTTACGAAGTTACCTTCTCCGAGCAGAAAAAAGCGACCGATACCCTCTCGGTCAACCCCGACAATACGCCCTTCCGGAATTCCGACGGCACCCTGCTGTTCCGCCCGGCGGGCCACGGTGCCCTCATCGAGAACCTGAACGATATCGACGCCGACGTGGTGTTCATCAAAAACATCGACAACGTCGTCCCGGATGCGCTGAAAGACACGACTTATACTTACAAGAAAGTGCTGGGCACGCTGCTTCTGGACGTTCAGCAGCAGATCTTCCGCTTTCAGGAGTTGCTGGATGATGATCTCGTCAGCGAAGGGTATCTGGCGGAAATCGACGATTTTCTGCGGATCACGCTCTGTACGCTGCCTCCGGACGGTTTCGACCAGCTTTCCCAGGAGGAAAAAGTCGATTACTACCGTCGCAAGCTCGACCGGCCGGTGCGGGCCTGCGGGATGGTGAAGAACGTGGGAGAGCCGGGCGGAGGCCCGTTCTGGGCCCGCAACGCCGACGGTTCGGTATCGCTCCAGATCGTGGAATCGGCTCAGATCGATCTGAACAACCCGAAACAGAAACAGATTTTCGATGCGGCCACGCACTTCAACCCGGTGGATCTGGTGTGTTCGCTGAAAAACCGGACGGGCGTAAAATACAATCTGCCCGCCTACCGTGATCCCCAGACGGGTTTCATCACCTCGAAATCGAAAGATGGAAAGGAACTCAAAGCCCAGGAACTGCCCGGGCTCTGGAACGGCGCGATGGCCGACTGGAATACCGTATTCGTAGAGGTTCCTCTGATAACGTTCAATCCGGTTAAAACGGTTAACGATCTGTTACGCAAGGAGCATCAGCCGGCCTGACGGTCACGCCTTCTCCCCCTGAAATCCGGTCAGGCGACCGTTCCGACAGGAACCTCGTCGGCCGGATTTTCCGTGGGTGCTTCTTTCCGGAAGAAGGTCGTCAGTGACGTGTTTTCATAAACGGCCAGGTTGGCGTCCCGAACGCGCTCCATGATCGGGCGGATGGCGCAGGTTACCTCGTCGGAACAGTCGTCACAGCGAACGTAAAAATTCAGCGAAACACAGGGCGTCGGAGCGATCGGTCCGTCGATGACCCGCAGCACCTGGGCCAGATTGACCCGCTCCGGATCGACGCGCAGCAGATAGCCGCCCCCCTTGCCTTTCTGGCTCTGAAGAATGCCGTGGTTCCGCAATTCCAGCAAAATGGCTTCCAGAAATTTCTTCGGAATGTTTTCCTTCGCCGAGATGTAGGAAATCAATACCGGTCCCTTACCGAATTCCTCCGTAAGGACTTTTAATGCTTTAATTGCGTACTTGGCTTTCTTCGAGATCATTGTGTTACGGTAATTTATCAGTTAAATAGAGGTTCTAACGCAAAAGAACTGTATCTATTAGGATGTCTAACGGCTCCAAAAGTCACATGAATCGTTTTAAAACAGCGCTTTCCGTCTTCCGGCCGCAGCAGGTTTTGAAAAAAGGTGTACAAAGTAACCGAGTATGGAGTGATGAAGCAATCCGAAAGAATGCAATTGCAGTAAAGAAAATCGACGGGCGGGGTGGATATTCGGCTATTCTTCAATTTGCCAACAATCGGGCAAGATAATAACTTCATATAAACCGGTCAACTTTTCCGCCTGATTTTACTGCAAACGCAAACTCCAGGCCATTTTACTCATTTTCCGTCCTTAAGGTACAAATATTATAACCTATAAACAAAGTAGATTATTATTTGGTTTGCGTGCGGGCGGATTTGACACTCAGCCGCTTATAAAAAGAAAAAACCGGGGCAAAGCCCCGGCCATTTCGTGCGACACCAATATGAAAATTAAACTTGATTACTTATCGTAGTCGGTATTCTGCGGATCGAAGTTCGTCCAGCCCTGCAGCCAGTTGGTCGTTCCGAAGGCTCCTTTGTAGTCGACCTTCTCGAAGAAGGCATCGGCCACTTTGCCGTCCTTGACGGCTCCGGTCAGCAGCGGAGATGTTCCCTGGGGCAGGAAGTTCGGCGCCGTCAGGTTGAACGTAGCAGCATTGAGCAGTTGAGTGGCCAGATCGGCGGCAGCCACCGTCTGGTTCTTGCGGGCTGCGTCGTTGAAGTAAGTCTGAGCCAGGGCATCGGTAACGGCGCCCGCCCCCGCAACGGGCTTCAGCATATTGGCCAGGACGTTGCCGCGCAGGTCCAGTTTATCGCCCGTGGCGTTGGCCAGCGTACCGGTGGCCGTACCGTCCAGGCGCAGCCCTTCCGGATAACCGACGAACACCGAGTTGTAGATGCTGATGGCCGTATTCCGGCGCAGGTGCATGGCCCGGCCGTACGGACCGCTGCCTTTCGGCGACGGGTTGCCGTTCGGGGCCGCGCTGAAGTTAAAGATGCTGACGTTCGAGAAAACCGGGGCGGTCAGCGGCAGACCCACGTTCGCGCCGGTAGCCGGCTCACCCGGATCGAAGTTGTCCGATTCAAACCCGTTGGAAGTCGACTGGTCGGCTACTTCGGGGTCGCGCAGGGAAACCGCGAACTGGATTTTTCCGGTGAACCCGTGGTCGGTATCGAAATCGTCGTCGAAGCCCCGGTGAGCCACCAGATATTTGGCGTTGACCGTACCGCCGAACCACTCGTAAGAGTCGTCACCGCTGTAGGAGACCTGCACATGGTCGATGGTCGTGCCGGAACCGACGCCGTAGAGCGTCAGACCGTTGATTTCGCTGTTGGATGCGTTCGAGAGCGCAATCCCGCCGAACTCGATCCGAACGTACTGGAGCGTTCCGGAATTGTCGGCCGGTTCGTTGGACGTTCCGTAGGTTCCCTCGATACCGCCTTCGAACGAGCGGGTTCCGGCCTGGTTGTGCGGAGCTTTCCCGATCAGGACGATCCCGCCCCAGTCACCGTAACCACGCTGGCCCGGCGCCTTGCCCGACGTAAAAATGATCGGCTGCTGGGCCGTACCCTTCGCTTCGATTTTACCGCCGGGCTGTACGATCAGCGTACCGCCTTTCTGCTGGCCGGAGGGGTCCTGCGCCGGCGTTCCCCCCTTGATGATGGTACCGGGCTGAATGGTCAGCGTAGCCCCGCTGCGTACATAAACAAACCCTTTGATAAGGTAGACTTTCGAGCTGGACCAGGTGGCATTCGCGGTAATCTGACCCGAAACTTCTTCGACCGGTTTATTACCCAGTGTAAATGACTGCGTACTCGTTGCCGTTTGCGTACCGGTTTTTACGGTAATCGGGCCGTTCTGCGCCCCGGCCGGAACCGTCACCACCAGCTGGGTTTCCGTAGCTGAAGTAACCGTCGCCTGAACATTTCCCCCGAACGTGACGGTATTGCTGGCAGGCGTGGCGCTGAACTGCGTTCCCGCGATGGTCACCGTCCCTCCTACCGGAGCAGTCAGAGGCTCGATGGCCGTAATGCTGAGCACCGGATCCGGTTCATCATCGTTCTTACACGCCGTCACGGCCACAAACACGCCCAGAATCAGTAACAGAGAGTAAGGCCAGCTTTTGAAAAAATTCATAAAAATTCAGATTTGGTTTAACAGATGATTAGGTAGTTATTAAGGGATGATGATTCGGCGACCAAAAGTGTAAATGGCGGTTAACGTGAAATACTGACCCCGGCGGAACTTGCGCACATCCTGATCGGCGGTGGCCGACTGAGACGTCACGTCGCTGCCGATTTTCGCATCCCGGTTGAAATCCTGGGAAAACCGAACCGGGTTGTTCAGAATATCCTGGATACCCAGCCGGACTTCGAACTGCTTATTGAACGTCTTGCTGATGTTCAGGTCGACGACGTTGCGGGGCATTTCGTAGACGGTGGGGTTGTCGAGGTTCCCGACGGCGAAAATCCGCTGCCCGGCCACGTTGTACAGGATGTTGGCCTCCCAGGTGGTTTTCGGATCGGCATAGTACAGACCGGCGTTCACGAGATACGGCGACTGGTTGGCCAGCGGACGCTTGATGTCGGTCGTTCCGGCCAAAGGATAGTTCTGGATGGCTCCGCTGAGGTCCGGTGCCTGAATCACATCGCCGAGGTCGATCCGGCTGTTGATTAGGGACGCGTTCCCGACCACCTGCAGGTTTTGCAGGAACGTGCCGGCCGCATTCGGGAAACCCTTCCGGAATTCGACCTCAACCCCATAGTTGCGGGCCGATTTGGCGTTGGTGAACGTATAGGCCAGCCCGTTGGCAGAAGGCAGCAGGAAGGTTTCGATCGGGTTGACGAACGACTTGTAAAAGGCCGTCACCGAGATCAGTTCGTTCGGCGTCGGGTACAGTTCCCATTTGGCGTCGAAGTTCTGGATCGTGGCGGTTTTCAGAGCGGTATTTCCGCGCACGTCGGCCAGCAGGTTGAAGTCGAAGTAGTTGAACGGGGCCAGCTCGCGGAGTTCCGGACGGTTGAGGGTGGCACTGTAGGCCAGACGCACGTTCTGTTTGTCGTTCAGCTTGTAGGTAAAGTTCAGCGACGGCAGCGGGCTGAATACGCTCCGGTCGACAAGCGTCTTCTTCTGGTTGACCACGACCGACTCCAGCGTCTGGTTGTTGAATTCGCCCCGGAAACCGGCCGTCAGGCTGACGCGCGTTCCCAGGCTCAGGTCACCGCTCACGTAAGCCGCTCCATAGGTATTGAATCCTTCATACGAGTCGAGGTCACGCGTACCGTCGAGCAGCGAAAGACCGCCCGGCTGGCCGGTGACGTTCTGCGGGGAGAACAGCGAGCCGATGTCCTGACGCAGGATGGCGGAGGCATTCCCGAGCGACTGATAGCCGTAGAACCGTGCGGAATAATCCCGGGCCCGGCGTTCCGCGTAGATACCGGCCTTGATACGGCTCGGTTCACGGTCGGTCGGGTTGCCGAAGGTATGCTCGTAGTTGCTTACCAGCGAGAAGACGTTCTCGTTCAGTTTCGAGTAGAAACGACCGACGTCGACGGGGTTCGGCTGGGTCGGCACGGAAAGCTGATAGGGCTGCGGCTGACCGTCGGGACCGGTGGCACCGGTAATGCGAAGGAAACGGGCCCGCTTCCAGTCCGGCTCCCAGCGCCCGGAGTAACCGTAGCTGGCGATCCAGTTTACTTTGGTGAGTTCGCTGAGCGTATGTTCACCCGAGACCTGCGTATTGGCGATGGTCCGGTTTTCGAAGCGCTCGGAGTAGCTGCGCACGTCTACGCCGTCGATGACCAGCTGGCCCTGGCGATCCACGGTTTCGGTGGTACTCAGTTGGTTGAACATCGTTTTCCACTCCAGGATGAAATTCGGAGAGAACCGCAGCGTCCAGTTGTGCAGAACGCCCAGCCGGCTGCTGCGCTGGTAGTTGGCGTCGTTGTAACGCTCGAACAGGTCGTTGGCGGTCAGACCGTTCTCGTAGATATTCAGGCCGACGTCGGCAACCTGGTTGGTTTGCGAGTAGTTGATGCTGGTGATGTTACTGGCGGCAATCCCGCCGATGTCGAGCCGGCGGCCGAGGTTGATGGCCACCCGCACGTCCGGTGATAACGAGACGTTCTTTAGCCCCCAGGTATTGGGCAGCAGCCGGGCGTAGGCGGCCCGCTGAGCCGCGTTCAAGTTGTTGAAATCGCTCGAACGGGACGGGAAGCTGGACGGAATCTGCTGGTCGGCACCCCAGAGACCCAGAAAGTTAAGGCCGCTGCGGGAGTGCGTCTGCACGTTCCGGAAGGTGGTGTTCGGACGATAACCGACCGTCACCCCGACGTCCGTAAAATTCTGATCGGGCCGGCGTTTCGTGTAGATTTTGATAACCCCGCCCGCAAAATCGCCGGGAAGGTCGGCCGAGCCGGATTTGTAGACGATCATCCGGTCGAGGATGTTGCTCGGCACGATGTCGAAGGAGAAGGAGCGTGATTCGACTTCCGTGGAAGGCGTAATGACGTCGTTGATCAGGACCGAGTTGTAGCGGGAACCCAGCCCGCGGATCAGCACGAAGCGGTTGTCGACGATGCTGACGCCCGGAACCCGGCGGATGGCCGCAGCGGCATCGCGGTCCTGCGAGCGCTGAATCTGCTGCGCCGAAATCCCGACGGCGATCGGCTTGAGCTGTTTGATCTCGGTGATGACGGCCACCTCGGTGTTGGTGGCGCGGCTGGCCCGGACCACCACCTCCTGCAGGGAGGTACCTTCCTCGTCGAGTTCGGTGTCGATTACGGTAGAATTTCCGGATTCCACCCGGACCCCGGGAATTTCTTTGGCTTTGTAGGAAACGTAGGTGACCACCACCTTATGGTTACCTACCGGAACGTTGGAGAGAGAGAAAGCGCCTTCAACATCCGTAGTGGTTCCGAGTTGGGTTCCGTCGATCCGGACCGTAGCGCCGATGAGTACTTCTTTGGTTTTCGCGTCCTTGACGCTTCCCCGGAGGGTGCCCGTCTGGGCAAGAGCGGTTAAACTGGTAAATAAAAAAGTGATAAACGTTAACGTGGTCTTCATACATTGGTGTCGTTTCAAAACAACACAAAAGTAGCGGACCAATATTACCGCAATGTTAACCCAATGTTACGACTCAGTTATATTTGATAAGATGAAAATACCTGAAAATGAGCGTGTTGCGCAAAAAGATTAAATCACAGAACGTATACACGCTATTTGGCGATTAACACGAACTATTATTTGGTTACCCTACCGCTTACACACCAGAAACGTCTACTCGATCACTCCGTTGGATAAATTCCCCCTCCCGGTTTCGGCTTCGTACCAGAACCCGTTGACGAAGACATACCGGAGTTGATTCCCGCGTCGGAGCAGGAAGGTCGGAATCCGTCCGGTCTGGATGGAACGGGCCGCCGGGGTGCCGGGCTGGAGCAGGTGAACTGGGGAAACGTGAGTCGTGGCCCGGCTCGCAGCCGCCAGCCGGAACGTGGTCACGCCCTGCCTGACCAACGAGTCCGGATTGTACTTTTTCAAGTCAGCCACTGATTGAAGCGTATCCGGATGCACCAGCCCGGGCGAGAGCGTCAGGCCGGTCGCGTCGATCTCCTCGATGCCGAAAAAGGTCGACAGATCGCCGAAATCGTCGATGGAACTCCGGTAGGCAAAGGTCGTGGCATTGCCCAGATTGATCTCGTTGCGGTTGATGCCGACATCCACTGTCACCGGCTTTCCGTTTCGGATGATCTGCGCATTCCGAACCAGCACGTCGAACAGATAGCGGTCGTTTTCGGGGATGGTATTGTATTCCGAGCGCGACTCGTTCCGGTAGGCGTCCGTTGCGATGGTTTGCAGGGCCGTCAGGATGGCGACGTAGTTCAGTTTGCGGATAAACTGCTTCTCCGGGTCGTTGGGATAACCGCCGGATTCGATCAGGATCAGGGTGGTTCCCCACTTCTGGATGTTGTCGCCGAACGCCCGCGGCTCGAATTCGTCGGAATACCGCCCGACTCCGTCCGGGATGAACTGCTGCAGTACCCGGTTCATGCCCACGATGAGCTGCATCGACCGCTCGCGCACCGGGTTGATGTTGCGGGCGGGGTCGTAGGCCGTCGCCAGAAACGAAATCGTGGCCTGTTTGGCCGTCTGCCCCACGCTGTACCGGGTGTTCTGATCATGCAGGTTAAACCCGAAATCCGGCTTCAGGGTCTGCTGAAGGTTTTTCAGAATCCGCGATTCGGGCGACTGAAGCCGAAGGGCATCCCGGTTCATGTCGATGTCGAGGGCGTTCCGGCGCTGGTAGCGTTCGGCTCCATCGGGATTGAGCATCGGTACGAAATACAGTGTCGTTTCGGTCAGAAGCTGTTTTTTGAGGTCACCGAAGGCGTCGTCCGCACGCATGAAATTGAACAGGTCGAACAGCGCCATCGTAGCTGAAGGCTCGTCGCCGTGCATCTGTGACCACAGCAGCACCTTGCGGGGGCCGTTTCCCAGCTTAATGAGCTGAATCGGCCGTTTCTCCACCGATTCGCCCACCTGCCTGACTTCAAACCGGGCGTCGGTCTTCAGGCGGTCGATGAGGGGCAGAATGTCGGTCTGTTTGAACCGGCGGTGGGTCAGGGCGGGTTCGCGATAGGTGTCGTAGGTATCGAAAAGCTGCCGGGAAAGCGACAAATCCTGGCTGTAGGCGGTAGTCATCAGAAGAAAATTAAGCAAAACGACGGCAAAGCGACCGGCAATAACGACATTGGAGCGTGACATGAGTTTTATCCGTTTTTCCGGTAAATCCTGCAGAAAACTACGGCCGGCCCAGCCATAGGCCGGCAAACGACGCCAGCAGACACAGACACATATTCAACATCACATTCAGACCGGCGGTCCACCAGCGTCCTGTCTGGAGCAGGAGAAGCGTCTCGCTGCTGAAGGTGGAAAACGTACTGAACCCTCCGCAGAAGCCGACCCCGATCAGAAGCCGGATCGTTTCCCGGCCGCTCGCCCGGGCGGTCATCCATCCGACCAGAAAGCCCAGAATCAGACTGGCCAGGACGTTCGCGATCAGCGTAGCCGCCGGAAAAGTGGTTCGAAGCAGCGGCTGCACGTATCGGCTGAGGCTGTAGCGGGTGATGCTGCCCAGCCCTCCTCCCAGAAAAACCAGCCAGAACGGATTGGTCATCATTTATGCGGATTGAGTCGGTAAATTTAGCCTGTTTTTGGTGAAAAAGCCTATTATTGTGCAATGACGCCCCCTGAAACGAACCGTTCTTCGCAACTCCTGCGCCTTTTGGGCGTGGGCTTCGGCATTGCCGTGACCATCGGCGGCACCATCGGCACCGGCATCCTCCGCCGGCCCGGTACCATCGCGCAGGAACTGGGGCAACCCTCGCTGGCGCTGCTGATCTGGACCCTGGTCGGTATCTACGCCCTGGTCGGTTCGCTTCAGGTGATCGAACTGGGCACGATGCTGCCGAAGGCCGGCGCCTGGTATGTGTTCGCCCGGCGGGCGTTCGGGGATTACGCCGGATTTCTGATCGGGATCGGAAGCTGGCTCGGAAGTATTTCGGCAATGGCTTTCGGGGCGGCCGTCATGGGGGAGTATATCGCGCTGCTGGTCCCGGCTTCGTCGGGTTATATCAAACCGATGGCGATCGGGATTCTGGTCCTTTTCGTGGCTTTCCACTGGGTAGGTGTTCGGCTTGCCAGCCAGGCGCAGGAGGTCATGAGCTTTCTGAAAGCCGTCGGCCTGCTGGCGTTCGTCTTCGTCTGCTTCGCCTACACCCCCGACGAACCGATTCAGTTTTCCGGCGACAATACCCTTCCCATTCAGGGATCGCTGACGGTGGCGGTGCTGGCCGCGCTGCAATCGGTGTTCTATACCTACGACGGCTGGCATACGGCGGCCTATTTTACGGAAGAAGACGTCGATCCGAGTAAAAACCTGCCCCGCTCCATGCTGGCAGGCGTTCTGCTGATCATCGGCATTTACCTGCTGGTCAATCTGGCGCTGTTTCACGTGCTGCCGATCGAGCGGCTGGCGCAGTCCAAACTCCCGGCGGCCGACGCTATTCAAACGCTCTACGGGCCGGCCAGCGCCCGGGTCGTTACGGGCCTGCTGCTGATCTCGATCATGGGCATCATCAACGCCCAGATCATGTTCAACCCGCGGGTGCTGTTCGCCATCAGCCGCGACGGCCTGTTCTCAAGGTTCTTTGCCCGGGTCAACGCCGGCGGCACGCCCGGCCGGGCCATGATTCTGACGGCCGGGATGTCCATTCTCATGATCATCACCGGCACCTACGGCAAGCTCTCCGACATTGCCTCCTTCTTCTTCGTGCTGTGCTATGCGGCCGGTTTTGCGTCCCTGATCCGGCTTCGGCAGACCGCCCCGGAACTGCCCCGCCCCTTCCGGGCCTGGGGCTATCCCGTCTCGACCTGGGTGATGCTGGCGGCCTCGCTGGCCTTTCTGGTCGGCGTCATCGTCAGCGACCCCTACAGCAGCGCCTACGCCGTCGGGTTCATCATCATCAGTTACCCGGCCTACCGGCTGGTGAAGCAACTGAATCGGTAAGTCCTCCCTGCTCAATACCGCTCATGAATTTTGGTCAGGAAGGCGATGGTCTGCGCCCGGACCTCGGCGACCGGTCCCGGAAAGTTGTTATGCATCATACTGAACAGCAGCACCTTCCCCTTTCTGGTCACCAGATAACCGCTCAGGTTGAAGGCCCCGGTCAAAGCCCCGGATTTGGCGAAGATGAAGGGAGCGCTTCCGGCTGTCGAGCCCCGGGCCATCGAGCCCCGGGCCGCCAGCAGACTAAAAAGCCGCTTCTGCGGCACGGTGCGGTAAATTTTCTGCAACAGGCTGACGAAAGTCCGGGGCGTGATCAGATTGTAACGCGATAACCCCGAACCGTCCACCCACTTGATCGGGTCGGGCAGGTCCGTCAGGTGTTTCTGGAGGGCGGCCCGGATGGCAAGCGTGCCGTCGAGCGTATCCTGCCCCGACGCGCAGAGCAGCAGGAGATGTTCGGCCAGCATATTGTCGCTGAGCTGAAGCATTCGTTTATACAGCGAATCGGCCGGGAGGCCGTAAACGGTTTTCGCCCGGCGATCCGGCGGAATGGCGGCCACCGTCACGGGCCGGTGCAGCGTATCGGCCAGCAGCCGGGCGGCCACTTCCGGTGACCAGTGAAACGGAACGTCCTGCCGGAACGGCCGCACGGCCTGGGGCCGGTCGAAACGGTTGCCGAACTCGTCCCGGCGGACATCCCGGGAGCCTTTCCAGGAAGAGACCGCCGTCACGCTGTCGCGGAAGATGCGGGGCTCCACGTCCAGACGCGCCACCCGGTCGGGTGAGGTGAACCGGACAAAATTCCCGTACAAGGGCAGCGGGGTGATTTCCGGGGAGTAATAGCTGTTGTAGTCGTCCCAGGCCCAGCCCGGCCCGAAGCGCCGGGCGTTGAAGTTACCCGGGGAGAACACCAGCCGTTCGGGGCGGTTTCGGAGAAAATGCAGGGCCGTCGTATCGGGCAGGTTGGGGTTGAGCAGCGAGGGGTCGCCGGTGCCCCAGAAGATCAGCGAGTCGTTGCGCGAAACGTAGCGAAGAGCCGGCAGGGAATCGCCCAGCGTCATCAGCCCGGCGTAAAAACTAAAAAGTTTGGTATTAGAGGCCGGAACGAAATGCCGGTCGGCGTTCTGCGCCACGACCATCTCTTGTTTTTCCGGGTCGTAGAGGGCGAAACCGGTGAAATGATCGGTCAGGCGGGGGTTTTGCTCCAGTTCCCGCCGAATGGGCCGGTAGGCGGAGCAGCCGGTCAGAAGAAAGAAAAGAAAAACCGGGAGAAGCGAACGTGTCATTCCCAAAGATACGACTTGCCGGCTTCTCCCGGCCGGGCCGGTCAGTTGCTTTTCAGCTTCAGAGCCGCCGAATTGAGGCAATACCGCATGCCGGTCGGGGGCGGGCCGTCATTGAAGACGTGCCCCAGATGGGCGTCGCATACCGCACACTGCACCTCCACCCGGACCATGCCGTAGCTGTAATCCTGCTCAAAATGGATCAGCTCCGTGTCGATCGGGTCGGTGAAACTGGGCCAGCCGGTGCCCGACTCGAATTTACGGCCCGCTTCGAACAGGGGCGTTCCGCAGCAAACGCATTCGTACACGCCGGGGTCATGGGTTTCACAATATTCGCCGGTAAAAGGACGTTCAGTGCCTTTCTGGCGGGTGACGCGGTATTGTTCGGGCGTCAGCAGACGACGCCATTCCTCGTCGGACTTCACAACTTTCTGGATCATATCCTGTGATTTTTGATGGGTAACCGGACTTTCAATCCTGTTCACCAATTCTCTAAACTATTTTCCGATTCGTTTATCTTTACGGTCGGCTATGACCATCCACCAAATTCTCAAACAGTTCTGGGGTTACGAGTCGTTCCGGCCGTTGCAGGAGGACATCATCCGTGCCGTCATCGACCGGCGCGACACGCTCGTGCTGATGCCGACCGGCGGTGGCAAATCCGTCTGTTTCCAGCTTCCGGCGCTGGCGATGGGGGGCGTCTGTATCGTCGTGACACCCCTGATCGCCCTAATGAAAGACCAGGTCGAGCAGCTGCGTCGGCGGGGGATTCCGGCCGTCGCCATCTACTCCGGGATGCACTGGCGCGAGATCGACACCGCCCTCGACAACTGCATCTACGGGAACATCCGGTTTCTGTACGTCTCGCCCGAACGGCTCCGGACCGCTATTCTTATCGAACGGGTCAAGCAGATGAACGTCTGCCTGCTGGCCGTCGATGAAGCCCACTGTATCTCGGCCTGGGGGTATGATTTTCGCCCTCCCTATCTTCAGATTGCGGAATTTCGGCAGTTGCTGCCCGAGGTTCCGGTGGTGGCCCTGACGGCTTCGGCTACCCCCGACGTGCAGAAAGATATCGTCGACAAGCTCGAAATGCGGGAAGCCCAGGTCTTCCGCCAGACGTTCGCCCGCAAGAATCTGTCGTATTCGGCGTTTTACGAAGAGAATAAGGAAGCCCGTCTGCTGAAGGTGCTGCAGGGCGTTCCGGGTTCGGCCATCGTCTACGTCCGAAGCCGCCGGCAGACGCAGGAAATCGCCGAATGGCTCCATCACCACGCCATCCGCGCCGACTATTACCACGCGGGCCTGTCGACGAAACAGCGCTCCGAAAAGCAGGATGCCTGGATTCATAACCGGGTGCGGGTGATGGTGGCGACGAATGCCTTCGGCATGGGCATCGACAAGCCGGACGTCCGGGTGGTGGTGCACATGGACGTTCCGGACAACCTGGAAGCGTATTACCAGGAAGCCGGACGGGCGGGCCGGGATGAGAAGAAGGCTTTTGCGGTATTGCTTTATAACCGGAAGGATCTGACGGACATCGAACAGCGTGTCATCCAGCAGTATCCACCGGTGGAGACGCTGAAGCGGGTGTATCAGGCGCTGGCCAATTTCGCCAACCTGGCGATCGGCGGGGGCGAACTGTCGAGCATCGATTTCGACCTGGCGGCTTTCTGTCAGACGTTCCAGCTGCCGGTGACCGACACGCATTTTGCGCTCCGCCAGTTGCAGCTGGAGGGTTTTATCGAACTGAGCGAAGCCTATTTCATCCCGTCGAAGGTGATGGTGACCGTGGACAACCGGGGGTTGTACGAGTTTCAGGTGATGAACCCGCATTACGATGCCTTCATCAAGCTGCTGCTGCGGATGTACGGCGGAGAACTGTTTACCAACTTCGTCAGTATCTCGGAGACAACGATTGCCAAAACCGCCAATATGCCGGAAAGGGACGTGGTTGCCCTGCTGGAGCAGCTGGCGCAGCGGTCGATCATCAATTACGAAAAACAGAAGGATAAGCCGCAGCTGACCTTCCTGACCCCCCGTTTCGATGCCCGGCAGCTCCCGGTCAACGTGCTGGGCATGGAGGAGAGCAAACAGCGAAACCTCGGTAAGGTGCGGGCGGTGGTGCAGTACGTCGAAAACCCGGTCCAATGCCGGACCCGCATGCTTCAGGCGTATTTCGGGGAAGAACCCGGGGACGCCTGCGGCATCTGCGACCGCTGCCTGAGCCGGCGGCCGGCCGATCCGACGGATGCCGACGAACTCCGGAAGCGCATCCTGAAACAGATCGAAGCCGCCAACGGCGACGGGATTTCACCCCGACAGCTGGCCGACCGGCTCCACCTGACGTCCGACCGGATCGGAGAAACCCTCCGGATGATGGTAGCCAACCACGAACTGCGCATCGACCGGGTCGGTAATTTACATGCAATGCACACAATGAATCCATAAAACGCGAGATGAAGAGATTTACAATCGGCCTGCTCCTGGCCCTGCTGACCGGCTCTCTGTCCCCGGTTTCGGCACAATACCTTCCGGGGCTGGTGAGCAGCAACTACGGCGGTATTTACCGAATGCTGCAAAACCCCTCGTCCATTGCCGGCACCCGGTACAGCTATCAGTTCGTTGCCTTCAATGGTACGTCCACCGTCAATTCGCTCTACACCAAATACATTTCCAAGGGCTTTTTCCAGACGCTTCGCCTGCCCTACGGCCAGAACCTGAGCCTGCCGCTGCGAACCGTCGGCTCCCTCACGAACGCGCCCCGAACCACTTCCTACTCTGAAATTCTGGGGCCTTCCGTGCTGGTCAACATCGGCGGTACGCAATCGCTGGCCCTGCATACCCGTATGCGCAGTTACCTCTACGGCAGCTCGCTGCCCGAACCGCTGACCGGCGCCTACCGCGACCGCCTGACTAATCGTAAGCTGCAACCGGCCTCAGGGGATTTCGACTTCGACCTGGCCCATAACAGCTACGGAGAAATCGGCCTGACCTATGGCCTTCAGGTGTTCGACGGGCAATGGCACCGGCTGAAGCTGGGAGCAACCGTTCGGCGGATCGTCGGGGCACAGTTAAGTTACCTCAATGCCCGGGGCGACTACGCCATCCTGCAAACCAACGGCGACGGCGAGAAAACGCTGGAACTGACCAATCTGGAATATGGTCTGGGTCATACGACGGCCCGGCAGGGGTTCAGCCTGTCTTCCCTGTTCTCATCGGCGTACGGCAGCGGCTGGGGGTATGATTTCGGGGTGACCTACGAAATCGGTCGTCGGACCACCGGCCGGGGTTACAATTCGGAAACCCCCACAAAAGACCCCCGGCCGGCCTATTTCCTCCGGCTTTCGGCGGCCCTGATGAACGGGGGCAGCATTACCTATCCGACAGGGCAGGCTTATACGGGCAGCGGTCCGTTTACGTTCGGGCAGGATGAATTCGAACGGTTCGGCAATGCCCCGGCCGATTACCTGACCGCCAATGCCGACGGTTCTGCCGATCGCTACGCTCCGGGGAAGATAGCCTTGCCCCGGATGCTGCACCTGGAAGGCGACCTGCGGCTGGCGCGGTCGTTTTTCGTGAATGGACTGCTGATGGAGAACCTGATGTCGGGCTCGACCGTCCGGATGCCCAACATGCTGATTGTCAGCCCCCGGTTTGAGGATGAGGACACAGAGTTCGCCCTGCCGATTTCCATCATCGGCCCCGACAGCCGGGTGGCGGTCGGAATGTCGACGCGGGTCGGCCCGCTGACATTGGGTTTCAGCGACGTCGGGCGAATCTTCAGCAAAAAAGGGGATAACCGCAGTTCGATGGCCTGGATCGGCCTTTCGGTCTGGGGCTGGCGGAAGTGATTTACCCCCGACCGCCGGTGCGGTCGGGGGTGGATTACTGCCGTGCTTTCACGACGTTGGTAAATTCGCGGGATTTCAGGGAAGCTCCGCCGATCAGACCGCCGTCGACGTCCGGACAGGCGAAGAGTTCGGCGGCATTTTTTTCATTGGCGCTTCCGCCGTAGAGGAGAGAGGTATTGTCGGCCACTTCGGCTCCATATTTTCCGGCAATGTGCTCGCGGAGCAGGGCGTGCATTTCCTGCGCCTGTTCGGAACTGGCCGTCAGACCCGTGCCGATGGCCCAGATCGGTTCATAGGCGATCACGATGTCGGCAAACTGCTCGGGGGAAAGGTGGAACAGGCTCTCGGTCAGCTGAGTACGTACGAAATCGAAATGAATTTCCGCCTGCCGCTGTTCGAGAGACTCTCCACAGCAAAAGATGGGCGTCAGACCATGGGCCAGGGCTATATTGACTTTTTCGGCCAACTGGGCGTTGGTTTCTCCGGCATACTGCCGGCGTTCGCTGTGGCCGAGAATGACGTACTGCACCCCGATCGACTGCAGCATCGGAGCCGCAATGTCGCCCGTATAGGCGCCGGAAGCTTTCTCATGGCAGTTCTGTGCGCCCAGCGCGACCCGCGACTGGCCCTGCAGGTATTGCCGGATCGTGGTCAGATACACGAAAGGCGGACACAGCACCACCTGAACATCGCCCGTCACCTCGTCTTTCACCATATTGACTACCTCCGACACCAGCGCGACGGCTTCGTCGAGCGTCTTGTTCATCTTCCAGTTTCCGGCGACAATTTTTCTCCGCATAAATCAATGAGTTAGAAAACAATTTGTTGCAATTTCGGGGCGAAATTAGTGGTTTTTTACTACTGTTTTCCATCCACATAAAAAGTAAACCTTCCGTCACGCAACGATTCGCATAAAATTGTGTTTTTAGACAAAAGATTTGTATCTTTCCTTATGATTTGATTTTTACAGCCATGAAACAATTCGGCCTCCTTATTGGGTTATTGCTATCCTGTCTGGGCGCCATTGCAGGGAATGACGATCAGCATAACCAGGAACGGTATGGTTATTTCATAGACAAAAACCGCAAACAGGCCCGCATCCCTTTTCAACTCCATTCCAATCTCATTATCGTCCCGATCCGGGTCAATAATTCAGATACACTGCACTTCATTCTGGATACCGGCGTCAGCTCGGTCATTATTACCGATCCGGAAGCCCTCCGGAAGCAGCCCTTGCGGTATACGCGGAAAGTGAAGCTGTCGGGGGCGGGCGAAGGCGGACAACTGATGGCTTCCGTCGCCATCGACAATCTGCTGAGCATGGGGCCGATGCAGGCCACGCACCAGAATATCGTGGTGCTGGACGACGACATCCTCCACCTTTCCGAGTACGTCGGAGTACCGATCCACGGCATTTTCGGATACGAGGTCTTCAACAATTTCGTCGTTACCATCGACTTCCAGCGCAAGGAGCTGATCCTGACCAACCCCAAGTCGTACCGGTACAAGCGGTCGCAGGGGTTCCGGTATCCCATTACCATTCAGGATACCAAGCCGTACACGGATGTTCTGGCCCTGCTCGAGGGTAACAAAACTCTCCCGATCCGGGTCGTGATCGACACGGGAGCCGGCCATGCGCTGCTGATCAACCGCAGTGAGGATGTCCGTTTGCCCGACAAGGTCATCCGGGCGCAGCTCGGCCGGGGCCTCAGCGGGGTCATCAACGGCAATCTGGGGCGGATTGAGAAGATCCGGCTGGGCAATTTTGAAATGGACAACGTGGTGGCTTCCTTCCCCGACAGCTCGTCGTTCGGGCTGAAGATCGCCCAGCAGGCCAGTGAACGGAACGGAAACATCGGCTGCGAAATCCTGCGAAGGTTCCGGGTGACGTTCAACTATCAGGATAAGTACCTGGTTCTGAAACCGGTCAAACGCATCCTGAAGCAGACGTTCGAACACGACATGAGCGGGATCGAGCTGAAGGCCCGGGGCAATAATTACCGCAGCTTCTACATCGCCAAAGTCATCGACGACTCCCCCGCCGGGATGGCCGGCCTCCGCGACGGCGACGAAATCCTGTTCATCAACAATACGCCGGCCGGTGAGATGAGCATCAGCGAAATCTATAAGGTTCTTCAGAAGGGCGAAGGCAAGGAAATCAGCATGCTGGTCCGAAGGAACGGCAATGTGGTGTTCGCCAGCTTCGCGCTGAAACGAATGATCTGACAACAATGAAAAAGGCCGGGCTTCAGTCCGGCCTTTTTCATTTCGTACAAAAATTAAAACGGTCTCTTCAGGGGTGAAAAGACCGCTCAAAACGCTTCGACACCGTATCGAATCAGACGGAAAGCGTACCTTTCTGGTGTGCTTCCTTCAATACAGCCTCCAGGCCTTTCTTGTTGATGGTCCGCATCGCTGAGGTCGCCACTTTCAGGGTAATCCATTCACCCTGCGACTCCAGGAAGAACCGCTTCTTCTGTAAGTTGGGATAAAACTTACGCTTGGTTTTATTGTTAGCGTGCGATACGTTATTACCAACCCGCGTCCGTTTTCCCGTAATTTGACAAACTCGTGCCATGACAATTACCAGTTTCTGAATGAGCCTGCAAAATTGGCAAATATTTGACAGTAATCCAACTAAACGCCGGAAAAGTTCTGCCGACGAGGTTAAAAATTTAGCCGGCCGGCCGGTCTCCGTCAGATTTTTTCTCGTTTGAAACCATAAGGGCAGTGCCGGCAGCCGTTCCGGCAGCAATAGCCGCGCTTCAGATGGTATTTCTCGGTAAAAACCAGGAAACCTTCTTCCGTATAGTAATAGTCTTCCTCTTCAAGGCCAGGCGTTCTGGGCTTTTCAGGGCGAGGTCTTCGCATGTTTTGTCCGGCAGTACAAGTATTCGTATTTTTGAACCGGTGTTTAAGTAAAAAGTTTCGGACGGCGGCCCAGTCGAATCGGCCGGGCGTCGGTTCAGTTCCTGCGTGCCAACCTATCAATCCTGATTATGGAAACGATTTCCTCTCTCTCCGCGACGCAACAGGCCATTGACCTCGAGTTAAAATATGGCGCCCACAACTATAAGCCTCTGCCGGTCGTCCTGAGCCGGGGAGAAGGAATCTTCGTCTGGGACGTGGAGGGCCGCAGATATTTCGATTTTCTGTCGGCTTACAGCGCCGTCAGCCAGGGCCACTGCCACCCGCGCATCATTGGCGCGCTCGTCGGGCAGGCCCAGCGCCTGACCCTGACCTCCCGTGCCTTTCATACCGACCGGCTCGGGGTGTGCGAAAAATTTCTCTGCGAGTATTTCGGCTACGACAAGGTGCTGATGATGAACTCCGGCGCGGAAGGTGGAGAAACCGCCCTCAAACTAACCCGCAAATGGGCCTATAAGGTCAAGGGAATCCCGCAGAACCAGGCCCGAACCGTGTTTGCCACCGGAAACTTCTGGGGCCGTACGATGGCCGCCATCTCCTCCTCGACCGATCCCGAAAGCACCAACGACTACGGCCCCCTCCTGCCGGGCTATGTGCTGGTCCCCTACAACAACCTCCATGCTCTGGAGGATACGTTCCGGAAAGACCCGAACATCGCCGGCTTCATGGTGGAACCGATTCAGGGCGAAGCGGGCGTGGTCGTGCCGGACGAAGGTTACCTGAAAGGCGTCCGCGACCTATGTACCCGCTATAACGTCCTGTTCATCGCCGACGAGGTACAGACCGGCATCGGCCGCACCGGCCGCCGGCTGGCCTGCGACCATGAAGCCGTCAAACCGGACCTGCTCGTGCTGGGAAAAGCGCTCTCCGGCGGCATTATGCCGGTTTCGGCCGTCCTGGCCGATGACGAGGTCATGCTGACCATCCGGCCGGGTGAACACGGTTCCACCTACGGCGGCAACCCGCTCGCCTGCGCCGTCACGATGGAAGCCCTGCGGGTGGTGGAAGACGAAAAACTGGCCGAAAACGCGGCCGCCATGGGCGACATCTTTCGGAGCCGGATGAACGGTCTGAAGGAAAAAAGCGGGCTGGTGAGCCTGGTTCGCGGGAAAGGCCTGCTGAACGCCCTGGTGATCGGAGCGCACCCGGCTTACGGCGAAAAGACCGCCTGGGAAATCTGCCTGCGTCTGAAGGATGCGGGCCTGCTCTGTAAGCCTACCCATGGCGATAAGATCCGCTTTGCCCCCCCGCTGGTCATCACCGAAGAACAGATGCACGAAGCCTGCGATCTGATCGAACAGGTGGTCGTCGGCCTGTAAGACGGCTTCCTCAGAATCAAGCGGTTGCCAACGCTGACGGAGGCCGCTTTATTTTTGGCATTTGTTAAAAATTTTAAATGCTTCGTGCAACGTTGTTTAACGACACCGTGTCATTGGTTTGAATTTCAGCCGTACCCGATTCCTCAGTCCGCTTGGAAACGAAGTTGTATATCGATCGAC
This sequence comes from Larkinella soli, assembly GCF_003703975.1. Classification (GTDB taxonomy): domain Bacteria; phylum Bacteroidota; class Bacteroidia; order Cytophagales; family Spirosomataceae; genus Larkinella; species Larkinella soli. The sequence continues at coordinate 113,382 of NZ_QTJY01000014.1, forward strand.
ATGTCGAATTAGTAGAAAGGTGTAAACAGGGCGACCGACGTGCTCAGTACGAGTTGTACAAGCATTACTCGAAGGCAATGTTCAACGTCTGTATGCGAATCCTCAACCACATTGGTGAGGCCGAGGACGTATTGCAGGAGGCCTTTCTGGACGCTTTCAACAATCTGCAGACTTTCCGGAATCAATCGACGTTCGGTGCCTGGCTGAAGCAGATCGTCGTCCACCGGGCCATCAATCACCTCCGCGGACGCAGGGTGCAATGGGTCGATATCGATTCGTATCGACCGGGCGAAGACGACGGCCTGGACATGGCCGACGCCGAACCGTACGACGAGGAAGGAGTTCAACTGGAAGTGGATCGGGTCCGGCGGGCCATGCAAAACCTGCCGGAAGGGTACCGGGTAGTTCTGTCGCTGTACCTGTTCGAAGGCTACGATCATGAGGAAATCGGCGCCGTTCTCGGAATCAGCGAAACCACCTCCCGGACGCAGTACATGCGGGCCAAGAAACGGTTGCTGGAAATGTTGAAATAAGTTTAATACGCGTGTGCCGAAAGGCGAAATAATTGAATTGCTGAATGACGGTTCGCTGTTGCGACGGTTCGCCGTTGCGATTGAATAATCGATGGAAGGTTGCCTTCGGGCGCCGGAAGATCCCTTCATTCACCGGTTCGAAAATAGAATGTAACCAATGATGAAAGACAAACTGGAACGATTTGTCCGGGATAACCGGGAAGACTTCGATGCATTTGAGCCTCGTGCGGATTTATGGAAGGAGTTGGAAAAAGGGCTTGGGCATAAAGAGCGCCCGTTGTGGCTGGGTTCGGCATGGACCGGCCTGAATACATCCCGTCGCATGGTCTGGCAGATTGCCGCAACGATTGCACTGGTGATCGGCCTGGGTGGTTTCTGGTACTTTAAGTATAACTACGGCATCACCGAACAACCGGACGTGATGGCCGTCAACCCGACCTACGCCCGGACGGTGACGCAGTATACCCGCCTGATCGAAGTGAAGCAGTCGGAATTGAAAACGCTTACCGAAAATAACCCTGCGCTCTACCAGCAGTTTGCAACTGATCTGGAACGACTGGAGAAAAGCTACCAGAACCTGCGGATGGAGCTTCCGAAGACTCCCAATCAGGAAGTGCTGATCCAGGCGATGGTACAGAATCTGCAAACGCAGATCGACCTGCTCAACCAGCAGTTGATGATTATCCAACGCATCAAGCAACAAAGAAATGGACCGAATAAAGAACTTGTTTAACGTGCTGATCGTCGGCTTTCTGTCGGTCGGTTTCCTTCGGGCCGAAGATATTTCGGCCGCCGAACGGAAAAAGACCATCGTGAAGGTCTACGACGTCAGTCAGAAAGACAATCTGGTGATTGAAAACCAGTTTGGGAATGTGAATATCAATCTGTGGAGCCGCGACGAAATCCGGGTAGACATTACCATCACGGCCAACTCCAGCTCCGACGAACGGGTGCAGCGGTTTCTCGACGCCGTCGAGATCATCGAAAAGCGGAACGGTGACCAGATCATGCTGAAAACCCAGATCGAGCGGAACGGCATGGGCCAGAACGGCAACTGGATCATCAACAAGAACAAGGACGGCGAAAAGAACTTCGTCCAGATCGACTACCAGGTTTCGATGCCCAAAGGCAACGCCCTGACGGTCAAAAACTCCTTCGGAAATACGACGATTCCGACCTTCCGCGCCCCGTTGACCGTCAACAACCAGTACGGTAACTTCTACGCCACCGAACTCGTCGGCAGCCAGAATACCATCGACGTGCGGTTCGGGAAGGCCGAAATCCGGCAGATCGAGAACGGAAAGCTCAATATTCAATACTCGAAGCTGCAACTCGACAAGGCCAATGTGCTGAATCTGAACAACCAGTTCGGCGCCCTCAAGATCGGGGAAGTGAACGTCCTGGACGGCAACATCGGCTACTCCGGCGCCCTCATCGGCCTGCTGAAAGAATCCTGCCGGATGAAGCTCAATTTCTCCGGCAGCTTCAAGATCGAACAGATGAACAAATCGGCCGACAACGTCGATATTCAGGCGAATTATTCCTCGGTGGTATTGCCGATCGCGGAGAGCAGCGACGCCAACTTCGACGTTACGGTAAGCTACGGCGGCTTCAAATATCCATCAGACCCCCGGTTTGTCCTGACCGCCCAGCCGGCGGAGGATGATAACCGCCACGGTCCGAAGTTTACGAAGCAATACAGCGGAAAGATGGGCAAAGGAAACGGAACCAAAGTCCGGGTCGTGGCCACCTTCGGCGATGTGAAATTTCAATAATCGACTCCCGCACCGCTTCCGGGCGGTGCGGGACCATTTACGTCAGCAGCCCGATCACCTCGCTGCACTGCGGGTAGCTTTTCAGCAGTTCCTCCCGCTTCCCAAGTTCAAAATCGGCAAAGTCAAATCCGGGTGCAACCGTACAGCCTACCAGCGAATAGGCGCTTTCGTCGGCCGGTTTGGAACCGAACCAGCATCCGGCCGGCACGACGGCCTGAAACACCTCTCCCCGGTCCGGGTTGCTGCCCAGCCGGATCGTCTCCAGCCTTCCTTCCCGATCGATCACGTACACGTTCAGCGGCCCTCCGGCGTAAAAGTGCCACATTTCATCGGACTGAATCCGGTGGAGGGCCGAGAAATGGTGGTTTTCCAGCAGAAAATAAATGCCGGTGCCGAACCGGCGGTCGCCGGAAAAACGGGCGGGCAGCGCCGGCTGCGGGATGATTTCGGGCGAGCGGTAGGTTTCGACGTAAAAACCGCCTTCCGGGTGCGGCTGCATCCGGTATTTCTCAATCCAGTACGATGCCGGTTTCATGAGGGGTCTGCGAAAGATTCGGTATGATGATAGGCGACCTCCGACTTCACGGCAGCCAGCAGGTCGCGGGTGCGTTCGGGCCGGGCGTCGGTGATGAAAATCTGCCCGAAGGTATGATGTTCCATCAGCTCGATCAGCTTGCCGATGCGCCGGTCGTCGAGTTTATCGAAGATATCGTCGAGCAGCAGCAGCGGCTTGAGGTCTTTTTCGGCCTGTAACTGCTCGAACTGCGCCAGCTTCAGGGCGATCACGAACGTTTTCTGCTGCCCCTGCGACCCGAATTTCTTCAGCGCGACGCCGTTGGCTTCAAACACGAAATCGTCCTTATGAACGCCCTTGCCGGTGCGCTGCAGCTGAATGTCCCGCTGTCGGTTGCGCCGGAAATCCCGCGGAAACTCCTCATTGGCGACATCCGACTCGTAAATAATATCGACGGCCTCGCGGGCATCGCTCAGATAGGCATAATGCTTCTGAACGATCGGCAGAAACTCCCCGACGAACGACGTCCGTCGCTGGTGAATCCGCTGCGCCAGCTGGAGCAGGGGCTCGTTGTAGGTTTCCAGAAGTTCTTCATCGAGGTAATTTCGCTCCGCGAAGATTTTCAGCAGCCCGTTCCGCTGTTTCAGAATCTGCTGATACATCAGGTAATCGCGCAGGTAGTCGGCATCCAGCTGGGAGAGAACCCCGTCGAAAAAGTGCCGGCGCTCCTCGCTGTGCTCCCGAACCAAGTCCGTATCGTTCGGGGCCAGCAGCACCACCGGAAACCGCCCGATGTGGTCGCTGATACGCTCATACGGTTTTTTGTCGGAGAGCAGCACCTTGCGCTGGCCGCGCTGCAGACTACAGGTAATCTGGGTCGGTTTGTTACCGTTTTTGAAGACTCCGTCGATAATAAAGAAATCGGCCTGATGTGAAATGCTGAGGGCGTCCTGATTATGAAAGGCGCTCTTACTCAGCGACAAAAAATAGATGGCATCCAGTAGATTGGTCTTTCCGCTTCCATTGGGTCCGATGATGCAGTTAATCTGTTCGCTAAACGTAAAACTTCCCTCCTCGTAGTTCTTGAAGTTGGTCAGCCTGAGTTTTTCCAAATGCATCGATATGGTTGTTAGCGGGAATTGCGTATTTTCGCGGCAGCGTGGCGAACCCGGCCCCTCAAACCCGGTCGGATGTTCCGCGCTTTAAAGCAACAAAGATAGAGGTCGTTTGTTACTTAATGACCGGCTATCGTGGTTGTTCAGCGATTTCCGTTTGTAATCGGTTACTCCTTGTTTTACGCCCAACGAACTATATGGCAAGTGTAAAGGAAAAATCTAAGCCGGGCGACGCTTCGCCAGCCGCAGCAAAGACCAAGCACCCGAAGGAGCGCTACCTGTACTGGTACGAATCCATGCTGCTCCAGCGCAAATTTGAAGAAAAAGCCGGTCAGCTCTACGGCCAGCAGAAGATCCGGGGATTTTGTCACCTCTATATCGGGCAGGAAGCCTGCTCCTCCGGGTCCGTATCGGCCCTGACCAAAGATGACAAATGGATTACGGCCTACCGCGATCACGGCATTCCGCTGGCGCTGGGCAGCGATCCGAAAGCCGTCATGGCCGAACTGTTTGCCAAACAGACCGGCTCCTCCAAGGGAAAAGGCGGCTCGATGCACATTTTCGATAAGTCGGTCAATTTCATGGGCGGACATGGTATCGTCGGCGCACAGATTCCGCTGGGTGCCGGGGTTGCCTTCGCCGAAAAATACAACAAGACGAAAAACCTCTGCATGTGTTTCATGGGCGACGGTGCGGTCCGGCAGGGTGCCTTCCATGAGACGCTGAACATGGCGATGACCTGGAAGCTGCCGGTCATCTTCGTCATCGAAAACAACGGCTATGCGATGGGTACCTCGGTGTCCCGCACGTCGAACGTAACCGACCTGTACACGCTGGGTGAAGCCTACGACATGCCGTCCGAACCGGTCGACGCCATGGACGTGGAGGCCGTTCATGAAGCCGTAAGCCGGGCCGCCGAGCGTGCCCGCAACGGCGAGGGCCCGACCCTGCTGGAATTCCGTACCTACCGCTACCGGGGCCACTCCATGTCGGACCCGCAGAAGTACCGGACCAAAGAGGAACTGGAGCAATACAAACAGCGCGACCCGGTCGAGAACGTCCGCGCCCGGATTCTGGACCAGAAGCTGGCCACCGAAGAGGACCTGGCGGCTATCGACCAGAAAATAAAGGCCATCGTGGAAGAGTCGGTGAAGTTTGCCGAGGAATCTCCCTATCCGTCGCCGGACGAAGCGTTCAAGGACGTCTATATGCAGAAAGATTACCCGTTCATTTCGGAATAAGCCGGGACGGAGTCCTGTTTCGTCCTGCAAATTTTCCCGGTTATTCTTTCTATTGTACAGAAAATCACTAATTTTGCAGTCCGAAATTTTGTAAATATTTCAAATGAGTAAGACAAACACAGGCTCCAAACTGGAGTTTCTGGAAGACCCGGCCGCACTGGCCGGAAAGTTGGGGAAGGCGGAGCTGTTTTTCGAGAAAAACCGGAATCTCATTCTGGGCGTTCTGGGTGCCCTCGTTCTGGCGGTGGTCGGCTTTTTCGGCTATCGCTACTGGGTCGGCAGCCAGGACCAGGAAGCACAGACGGCCATGTTCCCCTCCGTCTATGAATGGGAAGCCGACTCGCTGAAAAAAGCGCTCAGCGGCAACGGAGCCAATGAAGGCTTAGTGACGGTTGCCGACGAATACGGAGCCACTCCCGCCGGGAATCTGGCTGATTTTTATGCCGGTGTCGCGCTGCTCAAGCAGGGAAAATATGATGATGCCATCGAACACCTGAAAGGGTTCAGCTCATCCGACCTGCTCGTTCAGGCCCGCGCCTACGCGCTCGTGGGCGATGCCTATATGGAGAAGAAGGAATACGGCGAAGCGATCTCCTTCTATAAGAAAGCCGCCGATCACAAGCCGAACCAATACTTTTCGCCCTCGTATCTGATGAAACTGGCGGTGGCCTACGAACAGAATAAACAGGTTCAGGAAGCCGTCGATACGTATAATCAGATCATCGAGAAATATCCGAATGCCGCTGAAGTGGCGAACGCCAAGAAGTATAAATCCGCTCTGGAAAGTACGGTTGGCGAGTCATAAGCATATCTGAATCAAACCAGTGCGAAAGGACAAAGCCGACCGGGGTTTTGTCCTTTTATTTTGTAAATACTTCAACCAGAAACCGATGGCTACCGAGCTGAAGAACCTGAGCGTCTTTTCCACCGATAACCTGCCCGATATCAGCGGCCGGCGATTTGCCCTCGTCGTGGCCGAATGGAACACCGAAGTAACCGAGGCCCTCTTCGAAGGCGCCTATCAGACGCTCGTCCAGTACGGCGCCAGAAAGGAAAACATCGTGCGGGGCAACGTGCCGGGCAGTTTCGAACTGACGCTCGGTGCCCAGTGGTTCGCCCAGCGCGACGACATCGACGCCGTCATTGCGCTCGGCTGCGTCATCCAGGGTGAAACCAAACACAACGATTACATCAACCACGCCGTTGCCCAGGGACTGACGAACGTGGGACTGAAGACGGGAAAACCGGTCATCTTCGGCGTCCTGACGCCCAACACCCAGCAGCAGGCCCTCGACCGCGCGGGCGGCATCCACGGCAACAAAGGCGACGAAGCCGCCATGACCGCCATCAAGATGCTCGGCCTGCAAAAACAGGTATACAGCTTTAAGTAAATTGTTGAGTTGTTGAGTGATTGAATTGTTGAATGTGCGTTGCCAATCCTGCACTGCGGAGCCCATCCAACAAATCAACAATTCAACAACTCAACAATTTCACTTCTGCGGAGCGCATTCAATCATTCAATTATTCAACCATTCAATTATTCCCAATTCATGCAAGTCTGGAAATTTGGCGGAACATCCGTGGGCAAGCCTGAGCGCATGCACTCCATTCGCAACCTGATTACGGCCGACAACGGTCAGAAAATCATTGTCCTGTCGGCGCTGTCGGGTACGACCAACGCGCTGCTGTCGATTGCCGAATCGCTGAAAGCGAATCAGGCCGACGAAGCGGTTGAGAAAATGGAGCATCTGAAGGCACACTATGACACGTTCGTCCGGGAACTGTACAAAACCTCGGAAGGGCTGGCGAAGGGGCAGCAGATCATCGAAAACGAGTTCTCGTTCATTCGCTCGCTGACCCGCATCAGGCCGTTCACGCTGAAACAGGAGAAAGAACTGGTTGCCGAAGGAGAGCTGCTGAGTACGCAGATGTTCCAGGCGTATCTGGAGGAAGCCGGCGAAGCCTCGATCCTGCTGCCCGCGCTGGAGTTCATGCGGATCGACGCCGACGGCGAGCCGGAACTGGACTTCATCGAGCGCAAGCTGCGCGAAATGCTCCGGGCCCATCTGGACAAGAAGCTGATTGTGACGCAGGGCTTCATTTGCCGCAACCCGCGCGGTGAGGTCGACAACCTGAAGCGGGGCGGCTCCGACTATACGGCTTCCCTGATCGGCGGGGCCATCCGGGCCGACGAAATTCAGATCTGGACCGACATCGACGGCATGCACAACAACGACCCGCGCATCGTGAAGCGGACGTTCCCGATCCGGGAGCTGACCTTTGAGGAAGCCGCCGAACTGGCCTATTTCGGAGCGAAAATCCTGCACCCGTCCACGATCACCCCGGCCAAGCTGTACGGCGTACCGGTCCGGCTGAAAAACACGATGGACCCCGACGCCCCCGGCACGCTGATCGCCACCAAAACCAGCGATCAGGTGTTCAAGGCCGTGGCCGCCAAAGACGGCATCACGGCCCTCTACATCCACTCGCTGCGGATGCTGAACGCCTACGGATTCCTGCGCCGGATTTTCGAGGTATTCGAGAAATACAAGACGCCCGTCGACCTGATCACCACCTCGGAGGTGTCGGTGTCCGTCACCGTCGATAATACCGAGAACGTGCCGCTGATCATGAACGAACTCCGCACGTTCTGCGACCTGGAAGAACCGGACTACGACCAGACCATCATCTGCATCGTCGGTAACTTCAGCGCCGACAACGCCGGTATTGCGCTTCAGGTGCTGAAAGCCCTGGAGGGCATTCCGATCCGGATGATCTCCTACGGCGGCACCGAGCACAACATTTCGCTGCTCGTCCACGGCCGTTACAAAGCCGAAGCCCTGAACGCCCTGAACGAAGGTCTGTTCGCCCTCAAGGAAGCTTAACCGACATTCTCATGCTTCAAATTCCCTTTATCCGCGATAACCGTGACGCCACGCTGGCGGGCCTGCAAAAGAAGCGCTTCGCCAACGCGGAAACCGCCGTCGATCAGGTGCTGGCCCTCGACCAGCAACGGCGCGATACCCAGAAAGAACTCGACGACGTGCTGGCCCGCTCGAACGCCATGGCGCGGGAGATCGGGGCATTGATGAAAGCCGGTCAGAAGGCCGAGGCCGAAACCGCCAAAGCCGAAACCGCCCAGCTCAAAACCCGCTCGAAAGACCTCGAAGAAACGCTGAAAACCGTCGAGCAGCAGCTGCAGGCCGTGTTGGTGACGCTTCCGAACCTGCCGCACAGCAGCGTGCCGGAGGGCCGGAGCGCGGAAGATAACGAGGTGGTTTTGCAGAATGGCGCCGTTCCGACCCTGGCGGAAGGTGCCCTGCCTCACTGGGAGCTGATCAAGAAGTACGACATCATCGACTTCGATCTGGGCAACAAGATCACCGGGGCTGGTTTTCCGGTCTACAAAGGCAAGGGCGCCCGGATTCAGCGGGCCATGATCAATTTCTTCCTGGATCAGGCCCTGCAGGCCGGTTATCTGGAGATACAGCCGCCGATCGTCATCAACGAGGATTCCGGTTTCGGAACCGGCCAGCTGCCCGACAAGGAAGGCCAGATGTACTACATCACCGAAGAAAAACTCTATCTGATCCCGACGGCCGAGGTACCGATCACGAACCTTTACCGGGATGTGATTCTGGCCGACGATCAGCTGCCGGTGAAGAACGCGGGCTACACGCCCTGCTTCCGGCGTGAAGCGGGCTCCTGGGGCGCGCACGTCCGCGGCCTGAACCGCCTGCACCAGTTTGACAAGGTGGAGATCGTGCAGATCCGCAAACCGGAGGAGTCGTACGAGGCTCTGGAAGAAATGAGCCGCTATGTGCAGTCGCTGCTGCAGAAGCTGGAACTGCCCTATCGGGTACTCCGGCTCTGCGGGGGCGATATGGGCTTCACGTCGGCCCTAACCTACGACATGGAGGTGTTTTCGGCAGCCCAGCAGCGCTGGCTGGAGGTCAGCTCGGTGTCCAACTTTGAAAGCTATCAGGCCAACCGGCTGAAGCTCCGGTACCGGGTGGAGGGAAAAACCCAGTTGCTGCACACGCTCAACGGCTCGGCGCTGGCCCTGCCCCGGATTCTGGCGGCCATCCTGGAAAACAACCAGACGCCCGAAGGCATCCGGATTCCCGAGGTGCTGGTCCCCTACTGCGGCTTCGACCGGATCAGTTAATAAAAGAGCGGACGCTTTCCGGCCAGGAAAGGCGTCCGCTCTTTTTTAGTTTAGCTGAAAATTCACTGGTAGACGATGCCTCACCCGAACGGGTTTTCCCCGCTGGATGCCCGGTTTCCATTTTCCGTTGGAGGCCTTCACTACCCGCAGAGCCTCCCGGTCTACCGTGGAGTGTACGCCCTGTATGACCTCGTAATTGCAGAGTGAGCCGTCTTCGCAGACCACAAAGCTGATTACCACCCGCCCCTGAATCCTGTTTTTGGACGCAAATTCGGGATAACGGATGTTACTGGCCAGGAACTGCCCCAGACTATTCATTCCGCCCTTAAATTCCGGATTCCGTTCGGGTTCGCCGTAGGCTACGGAATCCGTACCGTAATACGCCATACCGGAAAGAAACTTCCCGGCCTGATAGTTTTCCCGGTAAAACAGGCCTCCGTCGGCAAATCTACCCTCCCAGACGCCTTCCTTTTCGCCGTCTTTGACGCGCCCAGTCTCCTCCAGCAGCCGGCTATTCTGTTTTGAAACCATCCGGGCCGTCCCGTTGCCCTCCGTCACCAGCGGCTTTCCGGCGGCATCCCACAGGTTCAGTAACACCAGCGATGAAGCGCCCGGAGCGGCCGGTTTGCGGACGGAAACCCGGGCCAGCTGCCCGTTCGGATGCCAGTGCCACTCCCGGATCTGGTCGTCGGCCAGCGTTTCTTCCAGTCGCCGGACCATGCCGTTCGGGTAATAGTATTTTGCCTGCCCGGCCGGTTTTCCGGCCGAAAAGTGTTCCTGCGCAAACAGAGCCCCGTCCGGATAAAACGAATAGCAGGGGCCGTCGGACTGATACAGCAGGTTCGAGGATCGGATGGAAGTGACCTGGATGGAGTCGGGAGCGTCCGGATCGTCGTTGTAGCGGGCAATCGTCTTCTTTTCCAGAATATACTCAAACGTCCGCTGCCATTTGCCGTTTTCGGCCGTGAAGAAGACCGGCGTGCCGTTCGGAATACCGGTGCTGTCGACCGGCGTGACGATTTTAAAACCGGCCTGCGTACTGTCCGGCGTCTGGAAGCCGTCTTTGTTGTAAAAGGCGGTGGTTTGGCCCGGTTCGGCCTTCAGGGGACCCGGCGCGAACCGGACGTGGTAAGTGAGCTGTTGCCGAACCGGTTTTCCGTCTTTGAGGGCGGGCTGCCAGGCCCGGAACAGTTTGAACACCCGGACGGCTTCGCGGTCGCAGTCGGGCCGGAGACCCCGCAGAACGCTCACCTCCGACACCTCGCCCCCCGGTCCCACAATGGCCGAGAGAATCACCCGGCCCTGAACCCGGCTTACCTCGGCGGCATACGGCATGCGCCGGTTTACGTCGAGAAACCGTTCCAGCAGGGCAAAACCGCCCCTCGGACGGGCCGCCGAATCGACTTCAAATTCCTTGTAGAGCTGTTGCGCCCGGGCAGGCGTCAGCAACAAAAGCAGACACACGGCTTTAAGACATGTTCTCATGGGTGGATGAAACAGTGTTAAAGCCGAAAAATATGAGCGAATTATCAGAATTTCAAGCCCAGTTCCAGCGAAATGATGTGGTTTTTGGAAACGAGGTCTTTCGCCCGGGCCACGTCGGTCAGGCCCCGCTGGTAGGCGATTCCCATGATGAACGCCTGGTTCTGGTTCAGGCGGTATTGAATCCCGGTGCCCAGCAGCAGGCCCAGGCCGAAGCGGCTGTACTGGCGGTTATACCGGCCATTGTCCTCGGCGAACTGAAACAGGCCGTTATGGGTCGGGTCGAGGGCTTTTTCGGCCAGTTTGACGTTCACCAGCCCGCCGGTCTGAATGTAAAGCCGGGCGTTAGGAAACAGATTGTTGGCGTACATCTTGGCCGACAGCGGAATCTGCAGATACTGAAGATTATAGGCCGACTGCTGGGTTTTGGCCGCCGGGTCCCAGACCGGCTGGCCGAACTGTCCCGGCATCCGGTAGCCCGACCGGTGGATGGTATACCAGAGCCCCGAGCTGAACGAATAGCGGTCCTTGAAGAAGAAATAATCGAGCGAAGGGCCGAGGCTCAGCCGCATCCCCGCACCATTTTCACGAAAACCCGTATACGAATTGAAGCCTTCCGCCGTATTGAAGGTAACGGAGGGGGCAAACCGGAAACTCATCTCGATCAGCTTCTGCGGGGGAGCGTAATCGACTTCATCTTCCTGAATCCGCCGGAACACCCGCTCGGTCGACCGGCGATCGGACGAGCGGGTGTCGGTTTTCGGGCGGGAATTCCGGCGCGGGCCGGGCTGGCCCCATCCGTCGTCGGAAGAGCGTTCTTCTTTTTCAGTTGCCTCGCTGCCGGAACGCTTTTCCTGAACCGTCACCCGACCCTGCGCACGGGCATTCCAAACCAGCCCCAAAAGCAGGACCAGTACTGCAACTTTTTTCATAAATTTGTATGTTTCAAAGAGAACGCCCACGTATTCGGATGAAGCTCCAAGGTGTCTTTTTCGTTTTAGTAAGTTTACTCATTTTCAGTGCCTGCTCCAAAACGAAGGAACCGGTGTTGATTCAACGGTCGGACGAACAGCTGTTCGCGGCCCGCAATCCGAAGGATATCCGTCGCTGGCTCGATACCAACCGGGATATTGCCCGGGCCTATTTCGGAACGACCCGCTTCGGAAATGATACCGCTTTAGTCAATGAGTTAACTCATCGGGTAAACGATAAAGAACTGGGCGTATTGTATGACCAGGTTCACCAGACCTTCGGTACCCTGGGCGACCTGACCGGCCAGCTCTCGGAAGCGTTTACCAATATCCGGGAAATCTATCCGGAATTCAAACCGCCGAAGGTGGCGGCCATGGTAACGGGCTTCATGGGGCCGGACCTGGTCATCACCGACAGCCTGATCGTGATCGCACTGGATTACTTCATCGGTCCGAAGGCCAAATACCGGCCCGTGGGTGAGCAGTTTCCGAATTATATCCTGCGACGGTATCAGAAGGAATACATCGTTCCGGCCATCGTTTTTGCCATCTCCGACCGGTTCAACGCCACCAACCGGCAGGACCAGACGCTGCTGGCCGACATGGTATATTACGGCAAAGGCTATGTGTTTACGAAAGCCATGCTGCCGGACACTCCCGACAGCCTGATTATCGGTTATTCCGACCGGCAGCTGACGCAGACCTTCAACGTTCAGGAAGACATCTGGGCCTATTTCATCGATGCACAACTGCTTTACCAGACCAACCCGTCCGTCAAGAACCGCTATATCACGGAGCGACCGTTTACGGCCGAGATCAGTACGAAATGTCCCGGAGCCATCGCCCGCTGGGTAGGCTGGCGGATCGTCGGCAAATACAACGACGAGAAAGACCCGGGCATCAAAGCCCTGATGCAGACCGCCGACGCCCGCCGGATTTTCGAGCAGTCGGGCTACAAGGGGCTGAAAGATGAAGAAACCTAAAATAACGACGGTCCGTTAAACGACTAAGGGAGAAAAGAAAGTACATGGCAAGACGTGGCAGGGGCGGTTCGGATGAAGTCGCTCCGGAAGACAAAAAACAGAAAATTTCCCGCGATTCCCTCCGGAAATCGATGCGGGTATTCCGATTCATCGGCCCCTATCGGGGCTATTTCATCGCCGGTCTGGTGTTCCTGCTCCTGTCGACCGGCACCTCGCTGATTTTCCCCAAATACCTCGGCAACATCCTGAAAGTCGTCGAGAACCAGGCTTCGTCCCTTTCGCTCAACCAGGTCACGCTGGCTCTGTTCGGCTTGCTGGTGCTCCAGGCGGGATTTTCGTTCGCCCGGGTGTACCTCTTTTCGCAGGTCAGCGAACGGGCCATGGCCGACGTCCGGCGGGCGGTGTATAAAAAGATCATCACACTGCCGGTTTTCTTCTTCGAGCAGCGCCGGGTCGGGGAACTGACGAGCCGCATCTCCTCCGACGTGACGCAGCTTCAGGACGTGCTCTCCAGTACGCTGGCCGAATTCCTGCGCCAGATCGTGACGCTGATCGCCGGGGTGGCGCTGATCTCGTTCACCTCGCTGAAGCTGACCGGTTTCATGCTGTCGACGGTGCCGGTAATCATCATTGCCGCCATCTTCTTCGGGCGGTATATCCGCAGGCTGTCGCGGAAGGCGCAGGACGAACTGGCCCAGGCCAACGTGGTCGTCGAGGAAACCCTCCAGTCGGTCAACGTCGTGAAGGCGTTTACCAACGAACCCTATGAAGTCAACCGGTATTCGACGGCCCTCGACAAGGTCGTGCAGAACGCACTCAAGGCGGCCACGTTCCGGGGCACGTTCGTATCGTTCATCGTCTTCGCCCTTTTCGGCGGCATCGTCGGGGTGGTCTGGTACGGCGCCAGACTCATGATGGCCGGCGAGATGACCTTTTCCGATCTGGTGACGTTCGTCATCTATACCATGTACATCGGCGGGGCCGTGGGCGGCATGGGCGACCTCTACGCCCAGATTCAGCGGACCATCGGGGCCTCCGAACGCATTCTGGACATTCTCGAAGAACCGTCCGAAGTGGACCTGCCGGCCGTCGAACCTTCGGTGAAAACCAGCCCGCTGCGGGGCGATATCGCTTTCCAGGACGTTCGTTACTCCTACCCTTCCCGGCCGGATATCGAAGTGCTCAAGGGCATCTCCCTGGATGTGGGCGCCGGACGCAAAATTGCTCTCGTCGGCCAGAGCGGGGCCGGAAAGTCGACCATCGTCCAGCTGCTGCTGCGGTATTACTCGATCACGGGCGGAACGATCACCGTCGACGGGCGCAACATCGAAGAACTGGACATCCGGGAACTGCGACGCAACATCGCCGTCGTGCCGCAGGAGGTTATTCTCTTCGGCGGAACGATCCTGGAAAACATCGCCTACGGGAAGCCGGGGGCGACGGAGCATGAGGTCATGGAAGCCGCCCGCAAAGCCAATGCCCTGGATTTCATCGAATCTTTCCCCGAGAAGTTCCAGACCGTCGTCGGCGAACGCGGGGTCAAGTTGTCGGGCGGGCAGCGGCAGCGGATCGCCATTGCACGCGCCATTCTGAAAAATCCGGCCATTCTGATTCTCGACGAAGCCACCAGCTCGCTGGATGCCGAGTCGGAACGGCTGGTGCAGGACGCGCTGGACGAGCTGATGCAGAACCGCACGACGATCATCATCGCCCACCGGCTGGCCACGATCCGGAAGGTCGATACGATCTACGTCATTCGCGAAGGCCAGATCGCCGAGGCCGGCACCCACGAGGAACTGAGCCTGCTGGAAGAAGGGTTGTACGCGAATTTGGTTAAATTACAATTTGAACTCACGGACTAAGCGTAAATAGCCTCTCCGGTCCGGAAGGCTGATTGCCTATGAAAGACGCCATCAAACAGACACTGAACGAGTTTCACCTCCGGCACACCAGCTGCCGGGAGGAAGTGCTGGACTCGTTTTTCAGTGCGAATTATGCTCTGGGCCATCACGACATCGAAGAGGGCCTAAAGGATAACTTCGACCGGGTGACGATCTACCGTACCCTGAAGACGTTTGTCGACAAAGGCATTCTTCATAAGGTTCTGGATGATGAAGGCGGGCTGAAATACGCGCTGTGCCGCGAAGCCTGCGCTCATAATCACCATCGCCACGACCATGTGCATTTCAAGTGTGAGCAGTGCGGACAGACGACCTGCCTCGAAACCACGCACATTCCGGCCGTCGAGCTGCCTTTCGGGTATAGCCGCCGGGAAACCAACCTACTCATTCAGGGCGTTTGTCCGCTTTGCAATAAATAACGGCCCCTGTGACGCCTTCAGAAGTTTTTTCCGAGCGGGAAACGCGCTTTTTACAAC
Source organism: Larkinella soli (assembly GCF_003703975.1). Lineage (GTDB taxonomy): Bacteria > Bacteroidota > Bacteroidia > Cytophagales > Spirosomataceae > Larkinella > Larkinella soli. Next base: position 128,541 of record NZ_QTJY01000014.1, read on the forward strand.
AGGAACTGAAAGAAAGTGCCGCCTATAACCGACTGGCCGTCATCCGGCTCGGCTGGTTCATTCTCGGTGTTCTGCTGCTTTATTATCTGTTCGACACGGGCCGAACCGTCGCGGCTTTCGCGGCCGGGCTGCCTGCCGTAGCCGGCTTTCTGATCCTTTTGAAACGCCACCAGGCCATTCAGCGACGCCGTGACCGGGTTCGCCGGCTGGCCTACGTCAACCGCGACGAAGCCGGCCGGCTCGAACGGAAATTCGTCCGGGCCGAAACCGGTGCCGAGTTCGCCGATCCGGGCCATCCCTACGCGGGCGACCTGGATGTTTTTGGAAACCACTCCGTTTTCCGGCTGCTGAACCGGACGCACACCTTCGAGGGCCGCCATAAACTGGCCGCTTACCTTCGCGCCCCGGTTCCGGTCGATGAGATCGTTCTCCGCCAGGATGCCGTTCGGGAACTTCAGCCTCTGATCGACTGGCGGCAGGAACTGGAAGCCCTGGCCTCTCTGAACCCGACGGTCGGCGAATCCCCCGAGGGCCTGAAAAGCTGGGCCACCCGCCCCGCCGAACCCCTTCCGGTGTATCTGGCCGTTCTGCGCTGGCTGCTGCCGGCCATGACACTCGGGATGATCGTCCTTTGGCTGAATGCGCTGGTGCCGGGCTGGGCGGTTACGGGGCTGCTGCTGGTCCATGCGGTCGTGCTGGGCCGGACGTCCGAACGCTCGAAGGCGGTCAGCGAGCAGACGTATGCCATCGCTCAGACGCTCAAAACCTACCGCGACCTGCTGGAGCATTTATCGGCTCCAACGTTCAAGGCCGCCGTGCTGCACCGGCTTCAGGCGGTATTGACGCTCGGGTCGCGCCCGGCCCCGGCCGCCATCGGCCGGCTGAGCCGGCTGGTCGAGAACCTGAATTTCCGCCGAAACCCGTATTTCTCCCTGCTGATCGGCCTGCCGACCCTCTGGGATCTCCATTATTTGGCGGCACTCGAACGCTGGCAGCGCACCTACGGTCCGTATCTGGCTGAATGGCTCGACGCCCTGGCCGAAATCGAAGCCCTCAACAGCCTGGCCGGGCTGGCCTATGCGCATCCGGAATATACCGTACCGGAATTGCAGGAGGAGGACCTGCACGTGACAGTCGTGCAGGCCCGTCATCCCCTGCTGCGCCCGGACCGGAGTGTTCCGAATTCGCTTTCGCTGAACGGCCGGGGGCAAACCATCCTGATTACCGGCTCGAATATGTCCGGGAAGAGTACGTTTCTGCGTACGGTCGGGACCAACGTTGTTCTGGCCCTGGCCGGATCCGTGGTGGCCGCCGAGCGGATGATCTGTTCTCCCGTGCAGGTGTTCACCAGCATGCGGACGCAGGACTCGCTCGAAGAAAACACCTCTTCGTTCTACGCTGAATTAAAACGGCTCAAAACGCTCATCGAACGTACCCGCCAGACCGAAAACTGGCCGGTTCTCTACTTCCTCGACGAAATCCTGAAAGGAACCAACTCCGCCGACCGGCACCGGGGTGCCCGGGCGCTGATCTTTCAGCTCCACGAAACCACGGCCTCCGGCTTCGTCTCCACCCATGATGTCGAACTGGGCGAACTGGCGGCCGACCACCCGTTCGTTCATAACTTCAGTTTTCATTCGGACGTGGTCGACGGGAAGCTCCATTTCGATTATCAGCTGCAGGAAGGCGTCTGCCGGAGCTTCAACGCCAGCCAGCTGATGCAGCACATCGGCATTCAGCTGCAGGATTGACCGCCCCTAACGGGCAACCAGCAGCTTTTCGGAGAACACCTCCCCTCCCCGGCGCAGCACGAGCAGATACAGACCGGAAGGCAGTTCGCTCACCGAGGTTTGCACCAGCATCTCTCCCTGGCCGGGTTGTGAGGTTCAGGAATGGCTTTCAGCACCCGGCCGGAAAGATCGGTAATGAACAATTCCTCCTGCCAATCGCCGGAACCTGTATACCGGATCAACAGCCCGCTGCCCGCCGGATTAGGATAAATCCGGAGCGGTTTACCCACTGCTTCGGCCGAAGCCGCCAGCCGGGCCGCCGTATTCTGAACCGTGATGGTCACTTTCCCCGAAACGGAACCTCTGCCACAGGCATTACTGACGCCCAGAAGCGTGTAGACCGTAGTCTGTGCCGGTTTTACGGACAGATAAACGTATTCATGGGTGTGGGTGAAGGAAAACCGGTAGCCGTCGGTTCCTGCCACCGTCACGCTCCAGGGCGGAGCGGCCGTAACTGCAATCGGCAGCATGGCTACGCTGCCGGCCCTGATGGTTTCGTTGCCTTCCATGGATGCCGCCGGGAGAGGACAATCCGACCGCACCGTGACTAAAGCCGACCCGGAGGTGGTCCCGACCCCGCAGGCGTTGCTGACCCGCTTCACCGTGTAAGTCGTAGTGGTGGTGGGATGAACGTCCACATACTGGGAATCAAAATATTTGTTGCTGAACACCTGTCCGTCGGACATGGTCAGGCTCAGGGGGGTGCTGCCCGTCAGGTTTACGCGGATCTGGACCGTCTGGCCGGCAAACAGGGTCTTGCTTTCCGCAAGGCTGGCCGTCGGCAGCAGGCAGGGCGTCTGCACCGTTATCCGGGCCTGTCCTGAAACGGTTCCTTTCCCGCAGACATTATCGGCTCCGGCCAGAAAATAGGTGGCCGTCTGCGTCGGTTTAACGCTTAGATAGACCAAACTGCCGCTGCCTGAAACCGGCATCCGGTACCCGTCCGTGCCGACGACCGTCAGGTTCCAGGGCCGACTCGCCGTGACGGTCAGCTTCAACTGGGCCGTGGCTCCGGGCTGGATGACCGCATCGCCGGAAATAACGGCCACGGGCGGAGTACAGGAAGTTGTCGGGGTGGTTGGTGAACCGCTTGCGGTGGGCGCCAGAATCGTCAGGGCATAATCTTCCGTTTCGCCCCGACCGTATAAAATCCCGCAGGGATCCAGGTCCGAGGGCCGGTCGGGCGGTATCGGGTCCACGATACGGATCCGCATATACGTTTTACCGGGTTTGGCGGTGGCCGGAATGAAAAGCCATTCCGCCAGGGCATTGCCCGGCCAAAGCTCTCCGGCCGGAACCACGAGTCTTTCATCTCTGCCGAAGGTGCCGTCCTGATTCAGGTCGACCCAGACCGCAGCGACCGCCGAATATTGATCCCGGAACAGCGCCCTGATCGTCAGGCGGTATCCCTGACCGGCTTTCAGGGTCGCCGGGGCCCGGGAAGAGGAGAAATCCGAATAGAAATCGGGGTCGGCGGCAAAGCCGGTGTTGTTGCTGGTCATCAGCGTCGTATTGTCGGCGGTCCGGATGGTCACCTCGTCGATACCGATCCGGGCGTTGGGGTTGCTGGTCACGGCGTTGGCCGACTGCGGAAGGCAGTACCAGTTCCCGACCGAAAAGCTGACCGCCGGGCTGAGCGAACCGGTGGCGGTGTTGGCCGGCCGAATCCGGTACATATAGTTGGTATTCAGCGGGACGCCCGTATCGGTAAAGGTGGTGACGTTCGGGCCGACCCCGCCGACACAAAGGAAGTCGGCCGATCCGGCGACCGCCCGTTCAATGAAAAAGCCGGTCTCGTTGGCCGACCGGTCCTGCCAGTTGATCTGCACTTTGCCGTTTACCTTCAAAACCGACGTAATGGCCGGAGCCACGACCCCTTCGGGCAAGGCCGAGTAGCGTTCCCGTAACGACTGGCTCGGATGCTGAAGTCCGAACGTCAGGTAATTGGCCATCCGTTCCAGCTGTCCTGCCGTAAAGCGGGCACTGGGAGAACGGGACAGCATCCATTCGGACATGACGTTGTTCATCATGGGCTGATACAGATTGCCGTCCGGGTCGCGGATCGTGCCTTTGAACACCATAGTGCCGTCGTCGGCACCGCTGCCGCCGGGCAGGTCCCAGGGGTCGGCGGGGGTGTCGCAGAGGCCGTCGGCCTTGGAGGTGCAGTTGGTGCGGGCCACCCGCTCGGTTCCTGCCCCGAACGTATGCATGAGCGAGAACGCATGCCCCAGTTCATGAGTGAGAGCCTGGCCGTTCAGACCGACCGTCGGAAGGAAGATCTCTCCGGCATACAAACCACCGATTCCTCTACCGTTAAGGGCTAAGGAATTGAGTACAAAAACATTGATCGCTTTCGGATCGGCCATTGGTCCGGCAAAGACCCGGTATTCCGTGTCATAATCAAAGTCGTAGCAGGCATCGCTCCGGATAATCGTCGGGGGGCCGGTCATGAAGAACTGAATCCGGGCCGACTGGAATCGGGCGTTGGCCGAGGCTATGGCGCTGAGCAGTTTCGGGATGTCGGCTCCGCCGGTTCCGTCGGTTTTCCGGCAAATGAACACTTTCAGAGGCACATAACGGACGGTGGTAGCGGCCCGCAACTTCGCGGCCTGCCCGCGGTAGGTTTCCAAAATTGCGTGGAGGCTGTCCCGGGCAGGAGCCGAAGGGGCCGGCGTCCCGCAGGGGGGTTGAGCAGGGGCAAACGTAGTCCAGGAGGTTACTAAAAACAGTAACCAGGCTAATCCAAAGGTTTTCATGGCTGCAGTATTTGTGAAAGATGAGCCGTCCGGAAGCCGGGAGGGCCGCCGGTCGCTAACGAGAAGCTACAAGCAGATGAAAAGAAACTGGATAGCTACAAGAAGGGGATTTCCGGAAATCAGATCTATTGTATGGACAGACAAAAATTATACCAATTCTATACCTGGCCATTAATGGGTAGGCCGTTCGGGTACGGGTGCGGAGGCATGATACTCCTGATAAATGCGGTCCATATACCGGTCCAGCAATTCGAGGACCCTCTCCCGGCGATCCGAGGTAACGATAAAGCCAATGTGGTGTTCCTTCCGGATCTGCCACCCGATTTCCGGATCGTTGAATGAGGAGGTGTCCGGCCATTGCTGCCGGGCGAGGGAAATGATCAGACCGGCATGAGTATGCCGAATTGCGGGGAGCCGGTACGGCTCGTTCCGGGCTACGGCGGATTCGATCCTCGCCCATTCGCGCCAGAGGTTGATGCCCGAGGAGGCTTCCACCAGTTCGGCGATGTTGGCTCCCCCTACCCTGGAGGAGGTCTCCAGGAAATAAAACTCGCCGTCTTCGTCGCTGTGGATGTATTCGGAGTGCGACGCGCTGTACTGCATCCGGAAGGCCTCCATCACCTGCGCGTTGAGGGCATACAGCCGCCCGCTCTCCGGCGAATCGGACGGAAGCGTGGCCGTCCGGAAAACGCCCCCGCCGTGGGCCACCTCCATCGGAGTGGCCAGATACTGGCTCGCCCGGTTGAACACGATGCGGCCTTCCATCGACAGGGAGTCGACATGGTAAACCCGGCCAGGCCGGAACTGCTCGATGAGGAAATTATGCCGGTTGTCGCCCAAAGCGTGAATCACCTGCCAGGCTTCTTCAAGAGAATGGACTTTTTTGATACCGGTGGCCGACGCTTCGGAGCGGGGTTTGATCAGCCACGGCGCCTGCGTCGACCGCAGGAATCCGGAAATCGTTTCATCGTGAAACAGACTGCTGAAGGCCGGCACCCGGATGCCGGCCGATGCCGCCCGTATCCGCATCGCCAGCTTGTCCCGAAAAAACCGGGCCGTCGTCTGCCCCATTCCGTCGATCCGGAAAGTTTCGCGGATCAGGGCGGCTTTTTCGACATCGAAATCGTCGAGGGCCACCACCCGGTCGATGGGCCTGGAGCGCATGGTATAGGCCAGCCCTTTCAGCATGGCTTCCAGATTCTGAACCGAGTTATCCTGCGAAGGAAGGTAAAAGACCTCATCGATGGCCTCGCGCGGCCAGGGGCTGCCGGCCAGGCTTTCGACCGTCAGCAGATACACCGTGTTCCCGGCTTCCTTGCAGGCCTGCAGGAATGCCTCACCCTTGAAATAGGTGGCAATGCACAGAAAAGACAGGGGCTTCATCGATGAAGTAGATTGAATGCTCTCGGCAAAATAACAAAAAATGCTTTACGGCAGATGGCGCAGAAAGTCGGTCAACAGCCTGATTCCGAAACCCGACGCGTTCTTCTGCGTGCCGAATTCCGTGTCGGCGAAGGCCGTTCCGGCAATGTCGAGGTGCGCCCAGGCCGGATGGTTTTCGGTAAATACTTCGAGAAATTTGGCGGCACTGATGGCTCCGGCGACGGGTTTTCCGCTGAAATTCTTTACGTCCGCGACGTCGGATTTAATGTCTTCCCGGTACACCTCCCAGAGTGGAAGCGGCCACAAACGTTCGCCCGTGCGGTCGGCCGCTTCCACCAACCGGCTCTTTAACAGTTCGTTGCTACTGAACAAGCCGGCGGCATGATACCCCAGCGTCGCCACCACGCTGCCGGTCAGCGTCGCCAGGTCGATCAGAAAATCGGGGCGGTAGTTCCGGACCATGTATCCCAGCCCGTCGGCCAGAATCACGCGTCCTTCGGCGTCGGTATCGATGATTTCGATGGTTTTACCGAGGTAGGAGCCGACCACGTCGCCCGGCCGGGTAGCCTTCCCGTCGACCATATTTTCCGTCGAGGGAATAATTCCTATCAAATGGACCGGCAGCCGGAGCCGGGCGGCCACCTCCATCGTGCCCAGTACGGCGGCCGCCCCACCCATGTCGCTCTTCATGAGGTGCATATTGGTGGACGGTTTGATGGAAATTCCCCCGGTATCGAACGTAATGCCCTTCCCGACCAGCCCCACGGTTTTTGCCCCGGGCCGGTCGGCGGGTTTGTATTCCATGATGATGAACACGGGCGGGTGTTCACTGCCTTTGTTGACGCTCAGCAGGGCCTTCATTCCCTGCCGCTCGATTTCGGCCTTATCGAAGACGGTGACGGAATAGCCGTATTTTTGGCCGGAGGCCACCGCCCAGTCGGCCAGCGTCTGCGGCATTACGTAATTGGAAGGCGCATTCATGAGGTCGAGAATCTGCCGGTGGGTGTCGGCCAGGGCCGCAGCCCGTGCGAGAGCCTCCCCGGCCTCAGCCCGGCGTTCATCACCGGTGAGGATTTCCAGTTCGCCCTGCCCTTCGTAAAACCCGGAACGGGCCGGTTTATCGGTCTGGTAAAGTTTCAGATCATACCCGCCCCAGTGAATCCCGAAGACGGCGGCTTCCAGCGCATCCGGGCCGGCGGCCTTCAGATCGACGGCGACCATCGGACCCAGCCGTTTCTGCTGCCGGAAAAACAGCTCCCGAAAGGCTTTCAGCCAGTCGATAGCCGACGGCTCCTTCCCCAGGCCGAGCAGAAAGACCTTCCGACCGCCGGTCAGATAGAGCGACAGTATTTCCTTAGCCTCCGCCCGGAAGTCCTGCTGAAGTACGGATGCCTCCAGCCCGAACCGCCCGGCCAGTTCGGTCAGCCGGTCGCTCAGGGTATCGGTTTGCGGAATCGGCAGTACCAGCACCTCGGCGGTGGGTTCATTCGTCAGGTGAATATGCATAGCAGCGTTTTCCTTCGATTTGTTTCAGTGAAAGAACAACCATTCGACGGCTTTCGGAAATTCGAGCGACCAGCGGGCCTCGTTGTGTTCACCCTGGGCGTCGACCTCCAGTTTGATTTCCGGCCGCACCCGTTCCGGCCCCCGCTGCCACAACGACTCCTGAAGCCGTTTCAGGTTTGGAACCAGATACGCCGACTCCATCTTACCGCCGTACAGATAAAGCCGCGTCGGGCCGGGCACGAAATACCGGGCGGCCTCGGCATACACGCGGTGGGCGGCCCAGTAGGAAGGCGAAAAAACCATCAACCGGCCGAAAACCTCCGGATACCAGAAGCCGGCATAGGTCGTAATCAGCCCGCCCATGGAACTGCCGCCCAGGCCGGTCTGTTCGCGGCCGGTGAGCGTCCGATACCCGGCGTCGATGTGCGGCTTCAGCGTCTGGACGATAAAGTCGACGTAAGGTCGCCCCAGCCCGTCGAACTGGCGGGTTTTATAGGGTGAATATTCGGCGATGCGCGCTTCCTCTCCGTGGTCGATCGCGACGATGATCACCGCATGATGGCCCCGGTGCGCCAGAATGGCCAGTTTCTGGTCGATGTCCCAGTTCCCGAAAGGCGACCCTTCCCCGAACAGGTTCTGGGCGTCGTGCAGGTAGAGTACGGGATAGCGTTTATCGGAAGCCTCGTAATCATAGGGCAGCAACACCTGCACCCGGCGGGTCGTTTTCAGCTGCGGTAGGGCAAAGGCTTCATCGACCATCTCGATTTTCGGCAGCAGCTCCGGGTTGAAGGGCCGGCCGAACCAGCGCCAGTGCGGAACGAGGTCCTGCCGGGTCCCGGCTTGCCGGGGAAGCTCCCGGTTGGGGGTCCGTTCACCCGCCGGCCCGAGTTCGACCGAATCCCAGCTGCCCCGGGTATATTTATAAACCGGGGGTTCACCGGCGGCCAAAAGTTCGGCCGGAAATTGCAGAAAATATCGTCCCGGCCCTTTCTTTTGCATCCGGAAATCGCCGTGGTCGGGAATCCAGTCACAAAAATTTCCGGAAACGAAAACCGGGCGGTCGTCATCCGCCAGGGTGGTTAGTTCCAGATGAAGTGCGTTCATGGTGTGGACAATCCTGTCTCTTTTTAGTCCTGCTTTTTAGGATAACTTCCTTGAATTCCTTCTGTTTTATTGTAAATTTGTCAATCAATAAATAGTATGCTTGCATACCAAATGCCATCAGAAAGAAGCATCGGGGGAAGTATCCTGAAAACAAAAAACCCCGCCGGCAGGCAGGGTTTTGAGGTGGTGATGGACGGAATCGAACCGCCGACACAAGGATTTTCAGTCCTTTGCTCTACCAACTGAGCTACATCACCGGAGTAATTTCCGTTTTGTGGGTGCAAAGGTAGCGGTTGTTTCTATTAAAGCAAACGATATGGTTTTTTTTGAACAGATTTTATTTGTCCTGGCGCTGGCTGCGGCCGGCTGGTTTCTGACCCGGCGCATCGGTCTGATCCGGCGGGCCATTCTGCTGGGTCGGCCGGAAGACCGCAGCGATCATCCCGGCGAGCGGCTCAACATCATGCTGCGGGTGGCTTTCGGGCAGAAGAAGATGATGACCAAACCGCTCGTGGGCCTCATGCACTTCGTCATCTACCTCGGGTTCATCATCATCAACATCGAGGTACTGGAAATTATCCTGGACGGTATCTTCGGTACGCACCGGCTTTTTGCGCCCTATCTGGGCGGGGTGTATCCGTTCATCATCAACACCTTCGAGATTCTGGCCCTGGGTGTTCTGCTGGTGTGCGTGGGTTTCCTGGCGCGTCGGTACGTGGCGAAGGTCGCCCGGTTTCAGCCGGAGCGGCACCGGGAGATGGGCCGCTGGCCCCGCACCGACGCCACGCTGATCCTGGTCTTCGAGATTCTGCTTATGACCGCCTTCCTGACCTGGAACGCTTCCGACAGCCTGCTTCGGGAACGGGGCTTCGGTCATTACGGGGAGCTGCGCGGAACGGTCGGGAGCTTTGTCGTCAGCCGGTTCATCGAGCCGCTGCTGAGCGGCCTGGGCGATCCGGGGCTGGTGGCCGTAGAGCGGTTTACATGGTGGTTCCACATCCTGGGCATTCTGGGCTTTGCCGTCTACCTGACGTATTCCAAGCACCTGCATATCGGGCTGGCTTTTCCGAACACGTACTATTCGGATCTGCGGCCGAAGGGACAGATCAAAAACATGCCGGAAATCACGAAGGAGGTGCAGCTGGCGCTGGGCATCCCCGGCGCGGACCCGACCGAACCTCCGGCAGAACCGGGGCGGTTTGGAGCAAAGGACGTACGGGACCTGAGCTGGAAAAACCTGATGGATGCCTACAGCTGCACGGAATGCGGGCGCTGTACGGCGGCCTGTCCGGCCAACCTGACGGGAAAGAAGCTTTCTCCGCGCAAAATCATGATGGATACCCGCGACCGGCTGGAAGACCTCCAGCGCGGCTGGCAGAAGACCGGCCCGGATTTCGACGACGGCAAAAGCCTGCTGGGGGATTACATTACGGCCGAGGAGATCAACGCCTGCACGACCTGCCAGGCCTGCGTGCAGGAATGTCCGGTCAACATCAACCCGCTGGACATTATCCAGCAGCTGCGTCGGTATCGGATCATGGAAGAGGCTCAGGCGCCGGGCTCCTGGAATGCCATGTTCAGCAACATCGAAAACAACATGGCACCCTGGAAATTCTCGCCCAGCGACCGATTCAACTGGGCAGATCAGCTGAAACAATAATATCCGGTATTTCGAGTTATGTTCTCAGCCTGCCGTTTACTGAAAAACTGCCATCCCGGGAAGGTCTGCTGATGTCAATCGACTAACTTGTAGACCAATTTTCGCCTTGTCGGCTATTTCGTGGTTCTATGTCGATTCTTCTATTGAATTTTGCGGTTCTCGCCCTCAAAACGGAGATTGCACTCGCAGCCTCCCTGGTGACGATTATGGTGATGCGTTACCGTAAACTGATCAATCGGCTGCCCTCCCATCGACAGGCTCCCGTTTTACTGGGTTTTTTTCTAACGTTCCGCATTCTGCCCTTTATCGGCGTATATATCCTTCTGGGTGAGCAGCCCCGTTCCGACGTACCGGTTTTCTACGAAGCGGCCCTCCATGCCCTGCACGGCGACCTGGTTTACGCGGACTTCTGGACGCCCTACAGCCCGCTGTTTCCTTACGTGACCGCCCTGCCGCTGGTTTTCTGGAACAACGCGAAGGCCATCGTGCTCCTGATGATCCTGGTCGAAGGACTGACCATCGGACTGACCTGGCGGGCCTATCGAAGCGAAGTCCCGGACATTTTTCTGCGGATGCTGCTGTACCTGACCCTCTGCGGCCCGATAGTGCTGTGCGTCATCGGCGGGCAGGAAGATATCTGGATGTGGCTGTTCGTGGTCTTGACGGCGCTTGTCTGGCAAAAGACCCGCGACAGTCTCTGGATCGGGGTGGTGATGGCCCTCGGGCTGATTTTCACCAAGGCGCTGCTCGTGCTGTTTGCGGTGCCCCTGCTGCTGCTGGTCGACAAGCCGGTCCGGTATGTGGCCGGTCTGGCGCTGACGGGCCTTCCGGCGCTGGTGATCCTGCTGCTGCTCGTCGGAACGCGGTTCATGACGCCGATGTCGATTGCGGAGCTGCCCTTTGCGCCGAACCTCTGGACGGTGCTGAGCCCGCTCATCGGCGATTTCCGGCCGTATTCAAAGCCGCTGATCTGGGGAGGGGTGGCGCTGACGGTAGGTGTCACCTGCCTGGCCGCCCTGGCCCTGAAACACCGGGCCACGTTCCCGAAGGCCCTGCCGATCCTCTGGACGCTGTGCTTCTGTTTCATGATGTTCATTCATAAAAACTCGTTCAGCAATTACGCCTTCATCTTTCTGATGCCGATGCTGGTGAGCGTCATCAACCTGAAATCGTTCAGACAGATACTGGCCCTGCTGATTTTCAACGCGCTGGTGGTGGTACAGCCCACCTTCTGGTGGGGACTCGGCACCCCCTTCTATACCGACTGGAGCGCCCTCGGCGCGTTTAATTATCTTGTAGAATACGCAATGGAACTGATCATTATCGGCTGCCTGCTCTATTTCCTGACCCACCTGTACCGGGGCATCTGGCAGGGACAGCGCAGGCCGTCGGGCAACACGGTCAGATTTCCGATGATTCCCTGATGTACCATGACCGCAGATACCACCTATAAAGTGCCGACGATGGCCGAAATGGCCGCCAACGGCGAAGAACCGGAAGTACTGTTCTGGGTCGGCTGCGCCGGCTCGTTCGACGACCGGTATAAAAAAGTGACCGTCGCATTCGTGAAAATCCTGAACCAGGTCGGCGTCAAATTTGCCGTCCTCGGCACCGAGGAGTCCTGCACGGGCGATCCGGCCCGGCGGGCCGGCAACGAGTTTCTGTTTCAGATGCAGGCAGTGGGTAACATCCAGGTGTTGAACGGCTACGGCGTCAAAAAAATCGTGACGGCCTGCCCGCACTGTTTCAACACGCTGAAAAACGAATACCCGGAGCTGGGCGGTCAGTATGAAGTTATCCATCACTCCCAGTTTCTCCAGCAGCTGATCGACGCCGGAAAAATCACGCTGAAAGGCGGGGGTACCTTCAAAGGCCGCCGGATCACGTTCCACGATTCCTGCTACCTGGGCCGGGCCAACAAGGTGTACGAGGCTCCCCGCGAAGTGCTTCAGACCCTGGATGCCGACCTGGTCGAGATGAAACGCTGCCGGACCAAAGGGCTTTGCTGCGGGGCAGGCGGGGCGCAGTATTTCAAGGAACCCGAACCCGGCCGGAAAGACATCAACGTCGAGCGGACGGAAGAAGCCCTGGCGACCGGTGCCGACACCATCGCCGTGGCCTGCCCCTTCTGCATGACCATGATGACCGACGGCGTCAAGAACAAAGACCGGGAAGATTCGGTCAAAGTCTACGATCTGGCGGAACTCGTCGCCCAGGCGTACAGTTTGTAGAGTTAATGAGTGAGGGAGTTTGGGAGTTGAGGAGTTGGCTTTGCAAAGCAGCGCAGTGACTCCTCAACTCCCAAACCCCTCCACTCTTAAACACGATTAACAATGTGGACGTCATTCGATAAACTTCCCGATACGGCCCGGACCTGGGTTTACCAGTCCAGCCGACCGCTGACCGAGGCCGAAGTTGCGGCCATCGAGAAAGATATTCAGCCGGCCGTTGACAACTGGGCCGCTCACGGAACGCCCCTGCTGGGCTCGGTCCAACTGCGGAACAACCGGTTCCTGATCATTGCGGTCGATGAAGGGCATCACCTGCCGAGCGGCTGCTCCATCGACGCATCGGTGCGCTGGGTCCGGGAGATCGGTCTGGCGCTCAACACCGACTTCTTCGATCGTTCGGTGGCGTTTCTTTCCCAGGACGGTGTGGCCCATACCCTGCCGCTGCCGCAGGTGAAAGCTGCCGTGGCCGACGGCCAGATCACTCCGGAAACCACCATATTCAACAATCTGGTCGCTACGAAAGCCGAACTGGAAAACAACTGGCAGGTAAAAGCCGGAGACTCCTGGCTGAAGCGGTATTTCAACCGCGCGACGGTTTAACGGCTTTTTTCATGGCTGAAACGCTCATTCTGCCCCAAACCACGGAACGGCAGGAAATTTACGATAGCCTTTTGCCTCAGTTGCAGGCGCTTACCGAGGGCGAACCGGACCTGACGGCGAACCTGGCCAACATCGCGGCCGCACTGAAAGAAGCGTTCGGGTTCTTCTGGGTCGGTTTTTATCTGAAGAAGGGGAATCAGCTCGTGCTTGGCCCGTTTCAGGGACCGATTGCCTGCACCCGCATTCATTTCGACAAAGGGGTCTGCGGAGCGTCCTACTCCCGGAAAGAGACCATTCTGGTACCCGACGTCGAGCAGTTCCCCGGCCATATCGCCTGTAGCTCGTCATCGAAGTCGGAGGTGGTCGTGCCGGTGTTCGATCCGGCCGGCGAAGTGGCGATGGTGCTGGATGTCGACAGCGACCGGCTGGACGATTTCAGCGAAGTCGATGCCCGTAGCCTGGAGCAGATAGCCGCCCTGATCACTACCCTTCTCTGACGGCCCGCAGGACTTCCCGTTTGCGGGCCGGACCGGGGTGCTTCTCCACGGAAAAACCGGCCGCCTTCAGGTTGCGCTGCACATATCCTTTGGAACAGTAGGTGGTCAGGATACCGCCCGGGTTCATCCATCCGGCTACTTTTTGAAAAATTTCTTCCGTCCACAGTTCCGGCTGGGCTTCCGGAGCAAAGGCATCGTAATACACCAGATTGAACCGCTCCCCGGTTTGAAAGTCCTGAAGAAAACCGCCCTGTTTGAGCAGGGAAAAACCGGGCGCCGGCTCGACGCGCCGGTTCCAGGGCGCTGCGTGCAGCGGCTTCAGATACGGACTGCCTAACAACTCCCCGAAATTCAGCCGGCCGGCTTCCTCCTCCGGTAAAGGATAGGCTTCAACAGCCGTATACCGAACCGGTTTTCCGGCTTTTTCAGCCTCGGACAGCGTCAGCAGGGCGTTCAGGCCGGTTCCGAACCCCATCTCGAAAACCCGGACTTCACCGAACCGCTCCAGGGCCGGATACAGCCCCAGCTCGATAAAAACCCGCTGCGATTCCTGCAAAGCGCCGAAGATGGAATGATAATGCTGATCCACCGCGGCATTGTAGACCGAAGTGGAGCCGTCGGCGGTCAGCACGATCCGGTTTCCGGTTTTATTTTCAGGGTTCGTCATTGTATATTCGCGGGCTAAAAATCTCCAGGGTCTCAAAGTAAAATTCAATGATTCAACGTGTTCAAACGATATTTCTGTTCCTGATCGCCGTGTGCATGGGTGTTGTGCTGGGCTTTCCGATCTGGAGCAAAACCGGGGCGGGCGCTGCCGAAACCGCCGAACTGACCGCTTTCCGACTGACGCACACCAAAGGGGTTACCTCCTTCATTACGCCGGCTTATTACATCGGTATTCTGGCCGTAGTGGTAGCGGGGCTTTCTCTTTTCATAATTTTCAAATACCGCAACCGGCTGCTGCAGATGGGGCTTTGCGCGGTCAATGCCATTCTTCTGACGATCGCCATGGGTTCAGTGCTGTACCTGACGCTGTATAAGGGGAAAGATCTGTTCAATCCGGGTGACCAGGGCACGTTTACGACCGGTTTTTACGGACTGGTGGGCGCCTTGATCTTCAATATGCTGGCTAACCGGTTCATACGGCGGGACGAAAAACTGGTTCAGGAGTCGAAACGCTTCCGCTGATTTTCCATCCGATTCACACCAATCCCTCTTTCAGCAGGTCGTGCAGGTGAATGAAGCCTTTGACCTGCCCGTCCGCCGTGACGATCAACTGGGTAATGCTCCGGTCCTGCATGAGTTTCAGCGCATGGGTGGCGTATTCGTCCGGGTCGATGCACAGCGGTGAGGGAGTCATGATGTCCCGGGCGTGCAGGCCTTCCAGATGCAGCGTCCCGAACCGGTTGAGCATCCGGCGGAGGTCGCCGTCGGTAACGATGCCGGCCAGCTTTCCAGCTTCATCGACAACGGCCGTCGCGCCCAGACGTTTCGAGGTCATCTCCAGAATTACCTGGTGGATGCCGGCGTCGAGCGGAACGGCAGGCACTTCGTGTTGAGGGTAAATATCACTAACTTTCAGGTACAATTTTTTTCCCAGGGAGCCGCCGGGGTGATACCGGGCAAAATCCTGACTGGTAAACCCTCTGGCTTCCAGCAGACTGACGGCCAGAGCATCGCCGATTGCCAGGGCGACGGTAGTGCTGGTGGTCGGGGCCAGATTCAGCGGATCGGCCTCCCGTTCGGCATAGGCGTTCAGGACGAAGTCGGCGTGTAAGCCGAGGTAGGAGTCTGTCTGGGAAACCAGCGCGATCAGCCGGACGCCGGTGCGCTTCAGGAGCGGAACCAGCACCTTGATCTCCGGGGTGTTACCGCTCTTGGAAATGCAGATCACTACGTCGTCGGACTGAATCATGCCGAGGTCCCCGTGGATGGCGTCGGCGGCATGCATGAACAGGGCCGGGGTTCCGGTCGAGTTGAGGGTAGCCACGATTTTTTGTCCGATTATCGCACTTTTTCCGATTCCGGTAACCACAACCCGGCCCGAACTTTGCAGGATGGTCTCTACGATGAATTCAAATTGTTCATCGATCCGTTCAACTGCCCGCTGAATGGCCTCGGCTTCGGCCAGCAGGACGTTCCGGGCCGTCGACTGAATATTTTTTTTTACTAATTTCAACGTTGCTTTTGTCAATCGGTTTTTAACTAATTTTATAAAGGCAAAGATACAGCCAAAAACGTGTAGTAACCTTCCGCAGTTTGAGATGACGACGCAGCAGATAGACCAATCGGTACAGGGAACTCTTAAAGAGAAACTTAGAGAAATATTCGGCTATAGCCAATTCCGGGGAGACCAGGAAGCCATCATTCACAGCATCCTGGCGAATCGTAACACGTTTGTGATTATGCCCACCGGTGCCGGGAAGTCGTTATGCTATCAGCTGCCGGCCATCGCCCTCGAAGGAACGGCCATTGTCATCTCTCCCCTGATCGCCCTGATGAAAAACCAGGTCGACCAGATGAATGCGTTCGGCATCAATGCGCAGTTTCTGAATTCCACACTGAGCAAGGCCGAAATGAACAAGGTGAAAAAAGACACCCTGAACGGTACGCTCAAGCTGCTTTATATCGCCCCGGAATCCCTGACGAAAGAAGAGAACCTCGATTTTCTGAAGAGGGCCAACATCTCCTTCGTCGCCATCGACGAAGCGCACTGTATTTCGGAATGGGGGCATGACTTCCGGCCGGAATACCGGAAAATCCGCGGCATCATCGACAATATCGGGAATCTCCCGGTGATCGCCCTGACGGCCACCGCCACGCCCAAAGTACAGCAGGATATTCAGAAAAACCTGCAAATGGAGGACGCCGATATTTTCAAGACGTCGTTCAACCGCAAAAACCTCTACTACGAAATCCGGCCCAAAACCGACGCGCGCAAGCAGCTGATCCGGTATGTAAAAAACAACAAGGGGAAGTCCGGCATCATCTACTGTCTCAGCCGGAAAACCGTCGAGGAAATTGCCGAACTGCTGAACGTCAACGACATCAAGGCGCTCCCCTACCACGCCGGGCTGGATTCGCAGACCCGTATGAACAACCAGGACGCCTTCCTGAACGAGGAGGTCGACGTGGTGGTGGCGACGATCGCTTTCGGGATGGGCATCGACAAACCGGACGTCCGGTTTGTGATTCACTACGACGCGCCCAAATCGCTGGAAGGATACTACCAGGAAACCGGCCGGGCCGGCCGCGACGGGCTGGAAGGCAACTGCATCATGTTCTACAGCTACGATGACATCGTCAAGCTGGAGAAGTTCAATAAGGACAAGTCGGTTACCGAGCGCGACAACGCCCGGCATCTGCTCATGGAGATGGTGTCGTATTCTACGCTGGGCGTGTGCCGTCGTCGGCAGCTACTGAGTTATTTCGGTGAGTATCAGGAAAAGGACTGCGGCTTTTGTGACAACTGCCTCAAACCGACCGACCGGCATAAGGCTCAGGATGAAGTCGTGCTGGCGCTCCAGACGGTTCTGCAGACGGACCAGCGCTTCGACGCGGCCCACCTGGCCGACGTGCTGACGGCGACGGAGAATCAGTACATCACCAGCTACGAACACCACAAACTCGACGTGTACGGCAAAGGCCGCGAGTTCAACGAAAACGTCGACTACTGGTGTTCCCTGATCCGGCAGATCAGCATTTACGGTTATCTGGAAAAGGACGTCGATAATTACGGTGTGCTGAAACTCACCCAGAAAGGGCTCAACTACATCGAGGATCCGTATCCCGTAACCTTATCGAAGGATCATAACTACGAGATCGACGAGGAAAAGGCGGAAGACGAAGACAAGGAAACCACGCCCTCGTCCGGAAATGCCTACGACGAAGCGCTGCTGGGCCTGCTGAAGGCCCTCCGGAAGAAAGTCGCCAAGGAAAAGGGCCTGCCGCCGTATGTCATCTTCCAGGACCCCTCCATCGAAGAGATGGCGACCACCTACCCGACGACCCGGGAGGAAATGGCCCAGATCAACGGCGTCGGGATGGGCAAGGTCGCCAAGTTCGGGAAGCCGTTCATCGACCTGATCACCAAGTATGTCGAGGAAAACGACATCGAGACGGCCAAGGACGTCGTCGTAAAATCGACCGTCAACAAGTCGAAAGTTAAAATTTTTATCATTCAGCAAATCGACCGCAAAGTCGATCTGGAGGAAATCGCCGAGTCGAAAGACATGACGATGGAAGACCTGATCGAGGAAATCGAGCATATCTGTTACTCCGGCACCCGCCTGAATCTGGATTATTACATCAACCAGGTGATGGATCGCGACCGGCAGGAGGAAATCTACGACTACTTCATGAACGCCGAAACCGACAACATCGGCGTGGCCATGCGCGAATTCGCAGGAGATGAGTTTTCAGAAGAAGAGTTGCGGTTGATGCGCATTAAATTTTTATCCGAAGTAGCTAATTAATTCCGAACTGCGATTGCACTGATTAAATGGAATCGGCAGAAAGCCGTCTTTATATACCATTGCCCTTCAGGTGATCAGTAAAATCAAGGTTCAATGCATTTATGAATATACTTATACTTGGTTCGGGAGGACGGGAACACGCCTTTGCGTGGAAAATGGTGCAAAGCCCTCTGTGCGACACGTTATTTGTAGCACCGGGAAACGCCGGAACAGCCCAGATCGCCACTAATTTACCGATTGCCGTCAATGACGCGGAGGCCATCGCCAAAGCGATTCAGGAACACCACATCGATCTGCTGGTCGTCGGGCCGGAAGAACCACTGGTCAAAGGTCTGGTAAATACCCTGCGGCAAAAGAAGAAACTGGCGAACCTGAAGATCGTCGGCCCGGACCAACAGGGCGCCCAGCTGGAAGGAAGCAAGGACTTCTCCAAACAATTCATGCAGCGCTACGGCATTCCGACGGCCACGTCCCGGACGTTTACGGCCGAGACCCTGCAGGAAGGCCTGGCGTATGTGGACGCCCACTCGCTGCCCATCGTGCTGAAAGCCGACGGGCTGGCGGCCGGCAAAGGGGTGGTCATCGCCGAGACGCTCGACGAAGCCCGCACCGTGCTGACCGATATGCTCACCGGCGGCCGCTTCGGCGAAGCCGGCAGCAAGGTGGTCGTCGAACAGTTTCTACGGGGCATCGAACTGTCGGTTTTCGTGCTGACGGACGGGCAGAATTACAAGATCCTGCCCGAAGCCAAGGACTATAAGCGCATCGGCGAAGGAGACACCGGCCCGAATACCGGCGGAATGGGGGCCGTGTCGCCCGTGAAATTTGCCACGCCCAAGTTCCTGCAGAAAGTGGAGGAAAAAGTCGTCAAACCGACGCTGGCCGGACTTCAGAAGGAAGGGATTCGTTATCAGGGCTTTATATTTATCGGGCTCATGAACGTGAAAGACGAACCCTGCGTTATCGAATACAATGCGCGGATGGGCGACCCCGAAACGGAAGTGGTCCTGCCGCGGATTCAGAACGACCTGGTCGAACTGATGGTGGCTACCGCCGATGGAGAACTGGATAGGATTCAGCTTCAGGTATCCCCGCAGACGGCCGTTACGACAGTCGTGGTTTCAGGCGGTTATCCGGACGCTTACGAGAAAGGGAAGGCTATTTCCGACCTCGAAACGCTGGAAGACGTGACGGCTTTTCACGCCGGAACGACGCCGGGGAGCAACGGCCATGTGCTGACCAGCGGGGGCCGCGTTCTGGCCCTGACGGCGGTCGCCAATTCGCTGGAGAATGCCGTGATGAAGTCGCAGAAAGCGGCCCGCACCGTGCAGTTCGACGGCAAATATTACCGGAAAGACATCGGGCTCGACCTGATCCGGTTCCCTGACTGAGTTCGGGAAGCCGGGAGATGATGGGTTGGGTAGTGAAGGAGTTGGGGCGTTTTGGAGTTGGGGAGTTGCGGGTTTGTTATCCCGAGGAACGAGGGATCTTGTGTTTCGGCACTCATTCTGACCGGTCATTGAGCCGTAAGATTCCTCCTGCGTCGGAATGACAAACCGTCGGGCCGGCAAGAAACCGGATCGACCAACTCCCAAACCCAAAACCCCTAAACACCAAAACACCCCAACTCCTCAATCCCCAAACCCCCGAACTCCTAAACATATAACGGAGTTATGGCATGTAAATCCTGTACGACCGGCGGGTGCGGAACGCGTAATGCGAACGGAACCGTGGCCGGCTGCAAAAACAACGGCGCCTGCGGCACCGGGGGGTGTAATAAAATGAACGTTTTCGACTGGCTGAGTAACATGGAGACCCCCTCCATTCACCGGTTCGACGCGATAGAAGTAAAGTTCAAGGGAGGCCGGAAGGAGTATTTCCGCAACCCGCACCAGGCCGACCTGACCACGGGCGATTATGTGGTCTGTGAAATGCCGACCGGGTATCACATCGGCGCCGTTTCGCTCCAGGGCGAACTGGTCCGTCTGCAGATGCTGAAGAAAAACATTCAGCTCTCCGACGACCTGAAGGTCATTCATCGGGTGGCCTCGCCGAAGGATATGGAGAAACACGAGCAGGCCATTGCCCGCGACCTGCCGACGATGTACCGGACCCGCGAGATCATTAAAGATCTGAAACTTAACATGAAACTCTCGGATGTGGAGTTTCAGTCGGATAACACGAAAGCCACTTTTTATTACTCGTCCGAAGAAAGGGTCGACTTTCGGGAGCTGATCAAGATTCTGGCGGCCGAGTTCAAAATTCGGGTAGAGATGCGGCAGATCAGCCTGCGGCAGGAAGCCGGACGCCTGGGCGGCATCGGCTCCTGCGGCCGCGAACTCTGCTGCTCCACCTGGCTGACCGATTTTAAAAACATCACGACCTCGGCGGCCCGGTATCAGAACCTCTCCCTGAACCCCAGCAAGCTGTCCGGACAATGCGGACGTCTGAAGTGCTGTCTGAACTACGAGCTGGAAACCTATATGGACGCCCTGCGGGACATCCCACAGGTGGAGAAACCGCTGGAAACCCAGAAAGGCCGGGCATCGCTTCAGAAAACGGATATTTTCCGGCGGATCATGTGGTTCGGCTACAGCACCGAAAGCACCTGGTATCCGCTTCCGGTAGAACGGGTCGCGGAGATTCTGGAACTGAACCAGAAAGGCATCATTCCCGAATCCTTCGATATTCTGGAACCGGTATCCGAGAAAAAGGAAGCCGTCAAAGGCACTACTTCTCTCAACAGTGACCTCGAAAAGCTGGATAAGAAATTCAGTATTCGGAGCGATAAGAAGAAAAAACGCAAGAAGAAGAAACCGGCCGCCGGCGGAGGTGAGACGCCTTCCTCTTCCAATGGCCGCCCGGAAAACGGGAAAGCCTGATTCTGACTCGGGATATAAAGCCGCAGACGGCCACGGGGCGGTTTGCGGCTTTATCCTTTTTCCGACTTCTCCTGGACCAGAAAGTCTTTCAGACACCCTTTGATCGCCACGATCAGGTCGTAGTCGGTGCTGGTCAGTACGAACGGCTCGGGCAATTGGCAGAACTTCAGGAAGGCGGCCAGGCGCTCACCTTTGAGGTCGGTAATCCGGGAGATCCAGACGGGATCGAGACGGTTCCGGTATTGCTGCTTCCGCCCCTCGGCTTTCTGCAGCTCCTGAAGCTTCCGTTCCATTTTGGCCTGACGGCTGAAAGCGTCATAAAGGGCTGAAACCGGTCCTTTCAAAGAAATTTTTGGGGCCAGCGAAACCGGGTCGGCCCCGATCCGGCCGGCATTGCCCAGCATAATCACCGGCTCTACCGGCATCCGGATGTCGATCACCGGCTTGTCGGGAAGGTTCAGCTTCATAAACTCCTGCTTGAATTTGCTCTCCGTCCAGCCCTTGATGACCACCTCATTCAGCGTCTTTACGTCCTGAACCAGCCGGACGATCAGCTCCTGATCCTCAGCCGGGACTACCAGTCGTTCGGTTTTATAGCCGATGCAGGAAATCAGCAGCGTGTCGTTCGGCAGGGCCGTAATCCGGAACCGGCCGGTTTCAGTGCTGAGGGTGGCCCGGCCCAGCGTGGTGTTCTGAATAGTCGCCGACGCGACCGGCAGCTGCGAAACCCGGTCGGTGACCAAACCGTTTCGGATCGTCTGAGCCCGTCCCGGAACGACCAGGCCGACTCCCATCAGCAGGAAAAGTAAGGCGTTTTTCATACACAGCGGAACAGGGCTTCACCTAAGACGCGAAGTAACGGCTTTTCCGGCTTCGCGGCCGTTTTTTAACATTTTTTACGTTACTCCGGAATCGCACCCGTCAGAAATCGCCGGAATAGAACGGGCTGAAGACGTAATAACTGCTGTCGCGCTGCGCACGTTTGGGCGTGGTCTGGATATAGAGCACATACCGGCTCTTGCGGTTTCCGGTCCGCAACCATTCGGTGAAAGGGCGCTCGGCGGTATACAGCCGGTCCACTTCGCGGACATGGACGGTTTCCACTTCTTTCGGATCCACCGGAATCCCGTTGATAAACACGTTGATATCTTTCCTGAATTCATCGTACACCTTCAGGTGCTGGTTTTTCGTTCGCTGCACCAGGGCGTCCCTGTAACCGAAAAAGGTGGCTTCGAGCAGCTTGTTCATGGTGTAGGAGTGCGTCGCTCCCAGAGGATGAGAGGAGAGAGCCGACGCCTGCAGGATGGCTTCCAGTTTCTCCCGACCGGGCAGTTTGTCGGCCGGCCGGTTGCCGATCTGCATCATGATCCGGTACGGCTTCGGGTCGGATTCCGGGCTGGTTTCGTACTGGTGCAGAATAAAAATCTCCTGCACGTATTCCATCGACAGACGGGATAACAGCGACGGAGAGGCTTCTTTCCCGTTAATATACAGGCGGCTCAGGTCGCCGTAAGGCTCCAGAATCGACAGGGTCTCTCCTTTTACCCCAAGCACGAACGGCTCTCCGTACGAAAACACCGACGCCTTGTCGCCCTTGAGCCGACGGGGATAGTATTCCAGCAACGTGCCCCACCAGTTCGTCTCCGCCAGCTGAGCCGCCAGCGCCCGGGTCGGGTTGGTAACGGGAAAAGTAACCCGCGAAGTCAACTGGACCGGCTCTTCCCTGCGCCAGTTCTGACAGGCCATGAAGACCAACACCGTCAGCAGCCAGATGGCCGCATACCGCCACCAGGCTATTCCGTCCCCGTCCTGATTCATCATCCGGATGCGGCTCTTCAGACCCGCCTGCTCGAAGTGGTTGGTGAAGGAGTAACGATGACGGTCGAAATCGCTCATAACCGGCTGTCTGTTAAAGAAAAACCCGCCCTCTGTTAACGGTTCCGGGGCGGTCATAGTATGATTTTATTCTCTTTTCGGATTCATTTTTCCGCTTTTTCCCGGCGGGCGAGCGCTTCGGCCCGATCCGCATCCTCCCGGGCAATTCCGGCTCCGTACCGCACCCAGGACCGCCATGAGGTGGTCAGGTTCATCATGCGGATGCGGTTTGCCAGCCCGGACCGGTGAAACGAGTTGGCAGCCGGTCGGAAAGGAACCGGCGGGCCTTCGGACAGGCTGGCTTTCAGCAGGTAATACTGATACATTTTCTTCTCGACCCCTTCCGCCAGCACTTCCCGGTCCACCAGGTACTCCAGATTTTCCTGCACCAGCTGCCGGTGCCACCACGCGAACGGATTGAACCAGAACAGAATGCGTATTCCCTCGGCCGCCAGCATGTCCAGGCTGTGCCACTGGTCGCTGTGAATCCGCTCATGGAGCAGAATCTGGTCCAGTTCGTCGGGCTCATACAAAGCCGGGTTCAGCACGATCCAGCGAAAGAACGAGAACGGCGAGCCGACCTCCGGGCTGCTTACCAGCCAGACGTCCCCGTCCCACGACCGCTCCGAACGACGGATCAGCCGAATCAGGGATACGACCTGAACCAGCAGCCGCGTCAGCAGAAGCCCGACGCCCGCCAGATAGGCATAGTTCAGCAGGTGGAGCCACCGTACCGGTGCCGACTCCACTTCCGGAGCAGGCCGCAGTTCGACCGTTCCGGACGAGCCGACCACTACCTCGAAGGGAAGCGGGGCCGGCGCATCCGGCTTCTTCTTAGACCATTCGGGGACGGTCCGACGTACCAGCTGCCGGACGGGTTCGGGCCGGAAGTCGGGAAGTTCCACCAGCGGCAGACCGACCGCCAGCAGGGCATTCAGCCACAGCAGATAGCGGTTCAGGGCGAAGCGGGTGGCCCGACGCAGCAGCATCCGGTAACAGAGGGTAAGAACGGCCAGGATGAATCCGGCCTGCAGCAGGTACGTCAGCAGCCCCATGGCTATTGTTCCTTCTCGATCATGTGGATGATTTCCTTCAGCTCGTCGACCGAAATCTTATCCTTCCGGGCGAAGTAACTCACCAGATTCTTGTACGAATTGTCGAAGTATTCGGACACGACCTTTTTCAGGACGAAGCGGTTCTGGTAATCCTCCTTCGTAATGATGGGGTAATACTCGTGCGTGTTGCCGAAAGCCCGATGCCCGACGTAGCCCTTCTCCTCCAGATTCCGGACAATGGTTGAAACGGTGTTGTAGTGCAGGGGCGGATCGGTAAAGTGCGGCAGCATGTCCTTGACGAACGCCTGTTCCATTTTCCAGAGTACCTGCATGATTTCTTCTTCCTTTGCTGTTAACTTTTCCATTAGGCTATTGAATTGAGGGTGATTGAAAGCCAAACCCAAGATAGAACGATTCCGTTAGTTTCCAAACTATTTTCGTAGTTTTTTATCCCCGGCTTTCCTGCCCGCCCGAATTTGAAACTTGGTCCGATGGTCGTAGTTTTGTATGAATACCGATCCAGTACATGAAAAAATCAGGTCTTGCCCTATTCGCCATACTCTGGCTGATGCTCAGCGGCTGCGACGAGAATGCGGTTTATAAGGGAATCGAAGATATTGAAGACGGCACCTGGTATGTCAATAGGGCGCCGGAATTTACGTTCCAAATCAAAGACACCACGGCCACTTACTCCATCCATTACATCGTCCGGAACAGTATTTCCTATCCATACTTCAATCTTTACATCCGTCGTTATCTGCTGGATGATGCGGGTAAAACCCTGGATTCCAGGCTGGATGAACTGACCCTGCTCGATCCGAAAAGCGGTAAGCCCTACGGCGACGGCCTCGGCGACCTCTTCGACCACCGGATCAACATGGTGAAAAACTACCGCTTCGCCCATGCCGGCACGTATACCGTCCGTTTACGGCAGTATATGCGTCAGAACCCGCTACCGGAGATTTACAGCGTGGGTATCACCGTGGAGAAAGAAGTCAGGCCCTGACGCCTAAAGCTATGGAAAAGCATTTACCTCTCTTTCCGCTCAATCTCGTCGTTTTCCCCGACGAAGAACTGAACCTGCACATTTTCGAGCAGCGTTACCGGCAGCTGATCAATGAATGCCTCGAAGAAGGAAGCACTTTCGGGATTCCGTCGTTCATCAACAACAAAATGCCCGGTTACGGCACCGAAATGCGCGTAACGATCCTGCACAAACGCTACGAAGACGGACGGATGGACATCAAAACCAGGGGGATCAACATCTTCCGATTGGTCGATTTCGAAAACCCGTCACCCGGCAAGCTTTATTCCGGCGGCACCGTTCGGCTGGTGGAAAGCGAAGCCGAGATGGGCAGTTACCTGAACGAACTGGTCACCAAGCTGACGCGGCTGTACGAACTGCTTCAGATCAGGGTGGACCTCGACACGGCCACCCCGCTCCTTTCGTTCCGGGTCGCCCACAAGATCGGCCTGTCGGTCGAGGAGGAATACGAACTGCTCACGCTCGACAGCGAAACCGAACGCCAGCAGTACCTGATCCGCCACCTCGACCGCGTCCTGCCCGTCGTCTCGGAAATGGAGCGCACTAAGGACCGCATCAAAATGAACGGCCACTTCAAAAACCTCGACCCGCTGAATTTTTAATGATTGAATTGTTGAATGATTGAATGATTGAATTGGCTCCGCGATGCAAGGGCGGCAGCGCCCACTCAATCATTCAATCATTCAACAACTCAATCATTCCCCTCAGTCTACCAGTTTCTTTACCTTCCTGGGGAGTTTGTTCTTGAGTTGTTCGACGTCTTTTTTGAGTTCGTCTACGTTGAACGGTTTGGTTTTCTGGCGTTCGGCTTCACCGAGGAGGAAGCCGTAGGGTTTCAGCGGTTCGACGGCGTCGAAGATGACTTTCAGGATGGCGGTCATCGGCAGGGCCAGAATCAGGCCGGTGACACCCCAGAGGTGGCCCCACATCAACAGGACGATGATGGCGGCCAGCGGGTTGATGCTGACCTTCGACCCCACGATGTAGGGCGTGATGAAGTTGCCCTCCAGAATCTGGACGAACGAGAAGACGCCCACTACGCCGAGCGCAATCAGCGGGTTGTCGTTGGTCAGCAGCGTGAACAGCGCCGGCAGCAAGGACCCCACCAGAATGCCGATGTACGGAATGAGGATCATGAACGCCCCGAAGAACCCGAAAAAGACCGCATAATCGACGCCCAGAATCAGCAGCCCCGTCGTATTCAGCACCCCGACGATCATGATCACCGACACCAGCCCGACCAGATAATCCTTCACGACCGTATAGATCCGGCCGAAAATGATATCGAGTTTGGCGCGCTTCGTATTGCTGAATACCTTGTAGAAAAAGGAGCGGAAAAAGTCACGATACAGGAGAAGAAAGAAAATATAGAGCGGCACGAGGGAAATCGTGGACAGCGTGTTGGTGGTGGCCAGCAGCGTCGACGTCAGGAAAGAACCGCTTTCCCGGATCAGGTTATTGACGTAGCTGCGGGCTTCGTTGACCATCCGGGATCGCTCGATGTGAAACCGGTCTTCGCCGAATTTCTGGATGCGGTCCAGAATCTGGTTCCCGCGCTGGAGAAGCCGGGGAGCCTCGTCGGTGAAATTGGCGATCTGAAGCGAAATCAGGTAGAAAAACAGGTACAGAAACCCGATGACCAAAATCAGACAGACCAGAATGGCCGGCACCCGGGGCACCCGCCAGCGTTCGAGCCGGTGGTTGATCGGATACAGGATCATCGCCAGCAGGACGGAAAACACCAGCGGAACGAGCATCTCCTGCAGCACCGAAAGCCAGTACACCAGCAGCGACATGGCGATCAGAACACAGGCCAGCTTTACGTAGAAAGGCAGGTTGACTTCAGTAACTTTATTATCCATTCGCTCAGGTTGTCTGTTAAAGTGATCCGTTAAGCGTTAACATTGACACCATCCGCTTCACAAATCCGTACATTGATATAAATGGCTTTTCTCCTGTTTCTGTTTTCGATCAAGGTGGCGCTCTGCTCCTGCCGGCCTGATAACAGCCGATCGGGTTTTCGGAGCGGACGCAGCCAGTATACGGTTACCCGGGTGGGAACGCTGGATAAAGTGGTCCGGGAAAGCTCCGGACTGGCCTACCGCCCCGGCCGGAACACGTTCTGGACGCATAACGACAGCGGAGGCCGTCCGACGCTCTATGAAATCACCCGCGACGGAACGCTGGTCGATTCCCTGCCGCTGCCTTCCCTCAAAAATACCGATTGGGAAGCGCTGGCCCGACAGGATACCAGCGCGGTTTTCATCGGCGATATCGGAAACAACGCCAATGCGCGCCGGCAACTCACTATCTACCGGGTCGATCCCCGGCACCCCGACGACATCCGCCGGATCGCCTTCCACTACGCCGATCAGCGCAGCTTTCCCGCTTCGAAAGATACGCGGAATTTCGACAGCGAAGCCCTGTTTTTTCGGGACGACCGGCTCTATATAATTTCTAAAAACCGCTCGGTTCCCCGGCGGCCCGTGAAGCTGTACAGCCTGCCGGCCGTACCCGGTTCGCACACGCCCGCCCCCGTCGACAGCGTCTCCCTGAAAAGCATGGTGACCGACGCCGACCTCAGCCCCGACGGCCGGACGCTGGCCGTGCTGACCTATGGAAAAGTGTTCCTCTTCACCGTTGAAAATAAAACCGTTACCTTTCGTAAACCGACCTTGTGCCTGCGGATTCCGAGGGGGCAGACGGAGGCCGTCAGCTTCATCAATGCAACGGATTTCGTGATGACGAACGAGAGCGGCAAGGTGTTTCTGATCCGGAAAAAATGATGTTAAGTTTTTGTTAATAATGAAGTTACCTCCGTAAAATTGCTTACACAGCGCGTAACTTCGGCACTGTTTTCAACCAACATACTTACCGAATGAGTGCAGCGAAAGCTTCTCAACAACCCCACCGTGTTTTGGTCGTCGACGACGATCCGGATATTGTCGAGTTGCTGCAATACAATCTTGAAAAGGAAGGCTACGAGGTCCGGACGGCTCCCGACGGACGCAAAGCCATCGAAACCGCGCGTACTTTCAGCCCCGAACTGGTGCTGCTCGACATCATGATGCCCCAGCTCGACGGCATCGAGACCGGCCGCCAGCTGCGGGACCTGCCCGAACTTCGTCAAACCTTTATTCTATATCTCACAGCCCGTTCAGAAGAGTACTCCGAAGTGGCCGCTTTTGAAATCGGCGCCGATGATTACATCACCAAGCCGATCAAACCGCGGGCGCTGATGAGCCGCATCAATGCGCTGTTCCGGCGCGAAGCCCAGAAAGCCGACCCCGGCGAAAAGATCGAGGTCGGCGGTCTGGTCATCAGCCGGAAGAACTACACCGTCACGGCGGCCGACAAATCGGTCGTCCTGCCCAAGAAGGAGTTCGAACTGCTTTTCTTCCTGGCCCAGCATCCCAACAAAGTATTCAGCCGCGAAGAACTGCTGCAGAAAATCTGGGGGGCCGACATCTACGTTCTGGAACGGACCGTCGACGTCCATATCCGCAAACTCCGCGAAAAAATCGGCGAAACCTACATCAAAACCCTCAAAGGCGTCGGCTACATGCTCACCGACCAGGCGGAATGATTGAATTGTTGAATTGTTGAATGATTGAATTGGCTCCGCAGTGCTAAAAATGGCAGCGCCCATTCAACAATTCAATCATTCAACAATTCAATCATTACCTTTACACCCATGTCCCTCAGTCCGCGTGTTATTGCTTTTCTGCTGGCGGGTTTGATCTCGGCCAGTACGGTGGCTTTCCTGACGTTTGTGGAAGGCGTTACCAACAACATGCTGTTCGTGGTGGGTGTCTCTTCGCTGATCGTCTCCTTTTTTCTGATTCTGTATGCCATCGAGTTTCTGGTTTTCCGGGAGGTGAACAAAATGTATAAAACCATCCATAAACTCCGGATCCGGGATTTTACCATCTCCCGCAAAAGCATCATCAAAAACAACAACCCGTTCAAGAAGCTCAACGACGAGATCTTCGTTTATGTAGCCCGGAAGCAGAAAGAGATCGAGGAACTCCGGCGGCTGGAGCAGTTCCGGCGCGAATTTCTGGCCGACGTCTCCCACGAACTGAAAACGCCCGTTTTTGCCGCGCAGGGCTTCATTCATACCCTGATCGACGGGGCGGTAGACGATGAGAAGGTGCGGGACAAGTTTCTGGCCAAAGCCGCCAAAAGCCTCGACGGGCTGGATGCGCTCGTAAAGGACCTCGTGGCCCTCTCCCAGCTGGAAACCGGCGAGATCAAGATGAATCTCGAATCGGTGGACCTCTATCATGTGACGCTGGAGGTGTTCGAACAGCTGGAGAAGATTACCCACTCCCGTAATATCACCCTGAAAATCAGGTCCGATCAGCCCGGTAGCATCTGGGTGAAAGCCGATCCGCAGCGGATCACGCAGGTAATGACCAACCTGATCGAAAATGCCGTCAAGTACGGCAACGAAGCCGGAAAGGTGACCGTCAGCTTCGAGGAGGAGAAAAAACACTACACCGTCCAGATCCGCGACGACGGCCCCGGCATCCCGCCCGAACACCTCAGCCGCATCTTCGAGCGGTTTTACCGGGTCGATAAAAGCCGCTCGAAGGAACGGGGCGGCACGGGCCTCGGGCTGGCCATCGTCAAGCACATCCTCAACGCCCATAAGTCGAAAATTACCGTGATGAGCAAGATCGACCGGGGCACCACCTTCAGTTTCAAGCTCGAAAAGGCCGAATGATCTCCGCCCTTCGTCCGAATGGCAAAAAAGTGCGAACTTTGCGGGATGAAACTGACACTGGAAGAGCTGATCGTTCATGAGAACGACGATTATATATTGATCAATAAACCACCCCACATTGCCTCCCTCGACGAACGCAATGCAGACAAACCGCTAAGTATTCTGCGGCTGGCTAAAGCCTATCACGCCGACGCCCAGCTCTGCCACCGGCTCGACAAGGAAACCTCCGGAATATTGGCCATTGCCAAAAACCCGGAAGCCTACCGCCACCTGGCGATCCAGTTCGAACACCGCGAGGTGACCAAACGCTACCACGCCATCGCCAACGGGGTCCACGATTTCGACAGCATCTCGGTCTATCTGCCCATCTCGCCCATCAAGGACGGGACAGCCGTGAAGATCGACCGGCAGAAGGGCAAGGAGGCCGAGACCATATTCAATACGCTGAAGGTATACCGGACCAACACCCTCGTCGAGTGTCTTCCCATCACGGGCCGGATGCACCAGATCCGGATTCACCTGATGTGCCTGAAGGCGCCCATCGTCAACGACGCGACCTACGGCGGCAAACCGGTGTATCTGTCCGACCTGAAACGGAACTTTAATCTGAAGAAGGATACGGAGGAAATGCCGCTGATTCAGCGGGTGGCCCTGCACGCCCGCTCACTGACCTTTACGCTGCTCGACGGCGAGCGGACGATTTTCGAAGCTCCCTATCCGAAAGATTTCGAAGTACTCGTCAAGCAGCTCGAAAAATACGGCTGAAGGCCGGTTTTTCGGTTTTAACGGTAGATCACGGTCAAAATCTGCTTACACTTGCAACCCGAAAACATACCTTACTTTCATGTTCATTCATACCGTTTTTTTCTGGCTTAACAACCCCGGCAGCGAAGAGGACCGGAAAGCCCTTCGGGCCGGCATCGAGTCGCTGAAAAGCATCGAACATCTGCAGGCCGCCTATGTAGGCACCCCGGCCGACACCCGCCGGCCGGTCATCGACCACAGCTATGACCTGTCGCTGACCTTCGTCTTTCCCGACAAAGCCGCCCAGGACGCCTACCAGGAGCATCCGACCCACCTGAAATTCGTCGAGAACTGCGCCCGCTACTGGCAGCGGGTTCAGGTGTACGACGTCGTCGAGTAAGCCCCGGGAAGGAAAAAGAGCGTTCATTTTCAAGGTGAACGCTCTTTTTTGTTAGCCTTCGAGATGATCGAGCAGTTGCCGGATGCTGTCGTAGACATGGTCCAGCTGCTCATCGGTCATGCAGTAGGGCGGCAGAATATACAGCACGTTTCCCAGCGGCCTCATCAGTACTCCCCTCTCCAGCAGGAAGTGATAGGCTACATCCCGGATGTTGTTGAAATAAGACGTCTGCCCGCCGGCATCCAGTTCAAACGCCAGAATGGTTCCCTGCAGCCGGATGTTCTTCACGCCGGACCGCTCCCGCAGCCGATCGGTAAAAGCCGCGTGACGCCGGCCGATGCGCGCGATGTGGTGCTGCGTCTCGTCGGACAGCAGCAGGTCGAGGCTCGCGTGCGCAGCCGCACAGGCCACCGGATTGGCCGTGAAGGAATGCCCGTGGAAAAGCGTCCGGTATTTATCTTCCGATAAGAAGGCTTCGTAAATGGCTTCCGTACAGGTCGTAACCCCCAGCGCCATCGTGCCGCCGGTGATGCCTTTGGAAAGACACATCAGGTCTGGTTGTTCGGTCAGGTGCAGGGAAGCGAACAATTTCCCGGTCCGCCCGAAACCGGTCATCACCTCATCGGCGATGACAAGGGCGCCCCGGCTGCGGGCCAGCCGGATGAGCCGATCCAGAACCTCCGGCTCGTACATGTTCATCCCGCCCGCGCCCTGAATCAGCGGCTCGCAGATAAAAGCCGCCACCTCCTCGTCCAGCAGGGCTTCCATCCGGGCCAGGGCAGCCTGCTCCTGCCCGGGAACGGGCGTCGGGATGTATTCTACATCGAACAGAAACGGCACGAACGGCGCCGTGAAGGCACTCCGCCCGCCAACCGCCATCGCCCCGAACGTATCGCCGTGGTAGGCGTCTTCGAGCGCTATCACCTTCCGGCGCGGTTTTCCGAGGTTGTGCCAGTACTGGAACGCCATCTTCAGCGCCACCTCCACGGCCGTCGAACCGTTATCCGAAAAAAATACTTTGGACTGGTTCCGGGGCAGCAGAGGCAGCAGGCGCTCGGCCAGTTCGACGGCGGGCCGGTGCGTGAAATCGGCAAAAATGACGTGTTCGAGCGTCAGCAGCTGCCGGGCTACCTTTTCGGCGATGTAGGGATGGGAATGGCCGTGCAGGTTGACCCACCAGGAGGAAATGGCGTCGATAAACCGGCGGCCGTCCTCTCCGTACAATACTGCCCCTTCTCCCCGTACGATGGGGATGGGCAGCGGAGCAGTCTGCATCTGCGTAAACGGGTGCCAGATAACGGCCTTGTCCCGCTCGGCCAGGCCTGGCGGGTTCAACACCGCCTGCCCTTCTTTCTGATCAATGTCCTGCATAAGCGTTCTCCCGGTTTTTTCTGAAAACCTCCGCCTGACGGGCGACGAACTCCCGGTTCACTTCCGGCGCCCAGCCGATCTTTGCCAGGCAGGGCAGGCCGGTGTAATTCAGAATAAAATTCTCGGTGGCCGGCGTCGGCGGGCCGTTGAAAATCAGTCCCGCGATTGGAATGTTCCGGCTTCGGAGAGCTTCGACCGACAGCAGCGTGTGGTTGATGCTTCCCAGATAATTTTTCGATACCAGAATGACCGGCAGGCCCAGCCTGACGACGAGGTCGATGTTCAGGTCGTGGTCGTTCAGCGGAACCAGCAAGCCTCCGGCCAGTTCAATGATCAGAGCATTAGCGGTTTGGGGCGGCTGAATCGCATCGAGGGAAATCCGGACACCGTCGATGGCAGCCGCTGCGTGTGGAGACAGGGGTTCCCGCAGGCGGTAAGCTTCGGGATGAAAGACGGACCCGGTCCGTCCGGTCAGCCGCCGGACGGTTTCGGTATCTGAGTCTTCCAGGGCGCCGGACTGAACCGGCTTCCAGTAGTCGGCCTCCAGGGCCTCCACGAGAATAGCCGACACCACGGTTTTTCCGATTTCAGTGCTGATGCCGGCCACGATGTATTGGGTGGGTGGGTGCATATTAGTGTAAAAGGGTAATCAGTTCGTCGATTTCCTGCTCGGTATTGAACGCATGGAGGCAGATGCGCAGTCGCTCGCGGCCGGTCGGCACCGTCGGGCTCAGGATCGGCCGGACGTCGAAACCGCCCTGCTGAAGCCGGGCCGCCACCGCCCGGCAGGCTTCATTGCCCGGAACCACCAGACCGACGATGGGACTTTCGGCAGAGGTCCACTCCCGTTCCGGCAACTGCCTCTCAACCTGCTGCTGAAAGTAGCTTCTCAGTTCATGCAGCCGGTCTTTCAGGGAACCGTTGGCCCGGAGAAAAGCGTAGGCGCAGCGAATCGCCAGGAGGCTGTGCGGGGGCAGCGCCGTCGTGTAGATGAAAGACCGGGCAAAATTGATCAGAAAATCGCGCAGTACCGCCGGCCCGACCACGGCGGCTCCATGAACTCCCAGCGCCTTTCCGAAGGTATGGACGCGGGCAAAAACCCGGTTTTGCAGCCCGAGTGCCTGCACCAGCCCCTGCCCCGCCGGTCCGAAAACACCGGTGGCATGCGCTTCGTCCACGATCAGGGCCGCCCCGTAGCGGTCACACAGGCCGGCGAGGTCGGAGAGCGGAGCCAGATCGCCGTCCATCGAATAGACCGACTCGACGGCGACGTAGACCGTTCCGGTCGACCGCCGGAGTTTATCCTCCAGATCACCCGGATCGTTGTGCCGGAATTTATGGCGGTGGGCGACGCTCAGCCGGGCACCGTCGATCATGCTGGCGTGAATCAGTTCATCCGTCAGCAGCGTATCGCCCCGCTGAGGCAGGCCGGCCAGCAGGCCGACGTTGGCGTCATACCCGGAATTGAAGATCAAAGCCGCTTCGGCGGCATGAAAGGAGGCCATTTCGGATTCCAGTTCTTCGGCGAGTGCCGTGTTGCCGGCCAGGAGCCGGGAGCCGGTGGAACCGTTCAGGAGCGGGGGAAGCGCGGCAACGGCGGTTTCGACAGCCTGCCGGAGAGCCGGAGAGCGAGCCAGCCCGAGGTAATCGTTGGAACAGAAATCGACCAGCCCTTCCGGCTGTTTCAGACGACGGAGCAGGCCCGACGCCCGACGGTTTTCCAGTAGCTGATGAAGCTTTTCTTCGACTCTTACCACCTTATTGTCAGATTCTTCGCAAAGGTAAGCACGGAGTCGGATTCAGAAAAGAATGTGGACAAACAGCAAAAAATAGACGGTTATCCACACAAACTTGTGGATAACTATATTTCTATTCCCTTTTCTACCGAAAAAATAGTAAAAAGGTAACAGAATCTTAAACTATATCTGAAATATTTAGTTTGAGTCAAACTCGCAAAACCAGTTTACCAAACTGCCGGCCGGCTTCCATTTTTCGGAGGGCCTGCTCGGCTTCGGCCAGCGGAAATACCTCATCGACCACCGGTACGATCCGGTGGTCGGCCACGAACCGGATCATGTCGGCGAACTCCTGCTCCGTGCCCATGGTGGTGCCGCCGATGGTCAGCTGCTTGAAGAACACCCTGGAAGGCATGACGTCGGTGATGTTCCCCGTGGTACCGCCATAAAAAACGATTCGTCCGCCCGGGGCGGCCGCGTCGATCAGTTTGGCAAAACCCGGCCCGGCGGCACTGTCGATGATGACGTTGAAATAACCGGTCTTTCCCCCGCCGGTGCGGGCCATGAGGGCTTTGACCCAATCCGGATCGCGGTAATTGGCCCCTCCGGCCGCGCCCAGTTCTGCGGCCCGGCTCAGCTTCTCTGCCGAACCCGACGTCACCCATACTTCCGACTCTGCGGCCACGGCGATCTGAAGCGCCAGCAGGGCGACGCCCCCGCCGATGCCGGTAATCAGCACCCGCTCCGGCCGATTGGGCTGAAGCCCGGCCCGGGTCATCAGCGCCCGCCAGACGGTCACCCCGGCCAGCGGCAGCGCGGCCGCCTGTTCAAAAGAGAGGTGTTCCGGTTTACGGTGCAGGTACTTCGCTTCGACCTTTACAAATTCGGCAAAGGTCCCGTTGTCGGGCATGCCCAGAATCCGGAAATCCGGCCCGTAAAAAGCCGGATGGTCACCCCAGCCCATCGCCGGGTTGATCACGACCTCCCGGCCCATCCAGGCCGGATCGACGCCCGCGCCAACCTCCACCACCACACCGGCCCCGTCCGAACCCAGAACGATGGGCAGCTTCATGCGGGGATACAGGCCCTGCTGGATGAACACGTCGCGGTGATTCAGAGCCGCAGCCCGGACGGCGACGAGGACTTCACCGGCTCCGGCGGAAGGCTTCTCCACCCCGGTGAATTGGGCAGGCTGGTGGATGCCCGGCTGGACCACGGCTTTCATGCGTTCTCGATCGCGTTTCGGACACTTCCGTATTGGGCCAGTAATTCCTCGGCTTTTTCCTGAGACACACCGGTTTCGCTCATCACCATCCGGGCGGCCCGGAGTTTCAGCTTGTTGTTGGTCAGCTGCATATCGACCATTTTATTGCCTTTCACCCGGCCCAACTGAATCATTACCGAGGTGGAAATCATGTTCAGCACCAGCTTCTGGGCGGTTCCGGACTTCATCCGGGTGCTGCCGGTGACAAACTCCGGCCCTACCACCACTTCTACGGGAAACTCAGCTGCCCGGGCTACTTCCGAACCGGGATTACAGACGATGCAGCCCGTCAGGATACCGGCTTCCCGCGCTTTCTGCAAACCACCGATCACATACGGCGTCCGGCCCGAAGCCGCAATCCCGATCAGCGTGTCGAGGGCATCGATATGAAAGGGCTGCAAATCCTTCCACGCCTGTTCGGGGTCATCCTCGGCGTGTTCGACGGCGGCCCGGATGGCCCGGTCTCCGCCCGCAATCAGCCCGACGACCAGGTCCGGCGAAACCCCGTAGGTCGGCGGACATTCGGAAGCGTCGACGATGCCGAGCCGGCCGCTGGTTCCGGCTCCGATGTAGAACAGCCGTCCCCCTTCCTTCATCCGTTTAACGATCTCCGTTACCAGAGCCTCCATCTGGGGAATGGCCTTTTCTACCGCGAGCGGAACCGTTTTATCCTCCTTGTTGATACTGGTCAGCAGCTCATGCACCGACATCTGCTCCAGATGATCATAGTGGGATGCGTTTTCTGTAATCATAATAAAATGATAGTTCGGATCCGTCAAAAGTACAACCAAATCCCTTTTAACTAAATAGAGTGAAAATTATTCCAAAAAATACATGTAGAAATACTTGTCTTATTCAAACCAACTTTTTTACTTTGAAGCAAATTACGCTTTCAGCGAAAATTCGCTAATCGACTTATGACTACGCCCACGGACAAAAACCAACTCAATCGGTACAGTACCACGCTCACCCAGGAAGTCAGCAACCCGGCAGCCCAGGCGATGCTCTACGGCATTGGTCTGACCGAGGCCGACATGGATAAACCGCAGATCGGTATCGCCAGCGCAGGGTACGACGGCAACCCCTGCAACATCCACCTGAATGGGCTGGCGGCTTACGTAAAAAAAGGCGTGAACGAAAACGGACTGGTCGGCCTGGTATTCAATACCATCGGAGTTTCGGACGGGATGACCAACGGCAACGACGGGATGTCCTACTCCCTGCCGTCGCGGGATCTGATCGCCGATTCCATCGAAACCGTGGTGCATGCGCAGTGGTACGACGGGGTGATTGCCGTAGTCGGTTGCGATAAAAATATGCCGGGCGCCATGATCGCCATCGGCCGCCTGAACCGCCCGGCCATTATGGTCTACGGGGGAACCATACGCTCGGGAAGTTATAAAGGACAGAAACTGGACATCGTCTCGGCCTTCGAGGCCTACGGCAAAAAAGTGGCCGGAACGATCAGCGACGAAGACTATAAAGGGGTCATTCAGAACTCCATTCCGGGCGCGGGCGCCTGCGGAGGGATGTATACGGCCAACACGATGGCTTCCTCCATTGAGGCCATGGGCATGAGCCTGCCGTTCAGTTCGACCTTCCCGGCTACCCATGAAGGCAAGCAGGCCGAGTGCCGGAAAATCGGCGCGGCCATGATGAACCTGCTGGAGAAGAACCTCCTTCCGCGTGACATCATGACCCGCCAGGCGCTGGAAAACGCCCTGACCATCGTGATGGCCCTCGGCGGTTCGACCAATGCGGTATTGCACTATCTGGCCATCGCCAAATCCGTCGGTGTTCCGCTGACCATCAAGGATGTTCAGGACATCAGCGACCGTACGCCTTACCTGGCCGACCTGAAGCCGAGCGGTAAATATTATATGGAAGATATGCTGGCCATCGGCGGAGTACCGGCGGTCATGAAATTCCTGTACAGGGAAGGATTTATCCACGGTGATTGCATGACGGTAACCGGCAAAACGGTCGCCGAGAACCTGGAAGAAGCACCGGATCTGGATTTTGAAAGCCAGAAGATCGTCCGGCCCCTCTCGAATCCCATCAAGAAAACCGGTCACATCCAGATCCTTTACGGCAACCTTGCCGTAAAGGGCGCCGTTGCCAAAATCACGGGCAAGGAAGGCGAGCGGTTCGAGGGTATTGCCAAAGTCTGCGACAAGGAAGAACAGTTGCTGGAGTTCATCCAGAAAGGTGAAATCAAACCCGGCCACGTTTGCGTCATCCGCTACGAAGGCCCGAAAGGCGGGCCGGGAATGCCGGAAATGCTGAAACCGACCTCGGCCATCATGGGTCTGGGTCTGGGCGACAAGGTCGCTCTGATTACGGACGGGCGGTTTTCGGGCGGAACCCACGGCTTCGTCGTCGGGCACATTACGCCGGAAGCGCAGGACGGCGGCAATCTGGCCCTGGTTCAGGACGGAGACAAAATCACCATCGATGCGGTGGACAACGTCCTCCACCTGCACGTCTCGGACGAGGAACTGGCCGGGCGCCGGGCCAACTGGGTGGCTCCCTCCTTCTCGAAAGCCGCCGATCACGGCGTCCTGCGGAAATACGTAAAGCTGGTTTCCTCGGCGAGCGAAGG
This sequence comes from Larkinella soli, assembly GCF_003703975.1. Lineage (GTDB taxonomy): Bacteria > Bacteroidota > Bacteroidia > Cytophagales > Spirosomataceae > Larkinella > Larkinella soli. The sequence continues at coordinate 166,246 of NZ_QTJY01000014.1, forward strand.
CTGTGTCACGGACGAGGCTTAATACCGGATAAGAACTAAAAACTTAAAAATATTTCCATCATGAACCCAACAGTCAGCGTACTGACGGAAGAGAAATCCAGGGCTGATGTTTCTGCCAAACTGCTGAAGCCGCTGACGGGCTCAGAAGCACTGATGCAGTGTCTGGTGGAGGAGGGCGTGAGCACCATCTTCGGCTACCCCGGCGGGGCTATCATGCCCGTCTACGACGCCCTCTTCGACTACCAGAACCGCATCCACCACATCCTGGTCCGCCATGAGCAGGGAGCCGCCCATGCCGCCGAAGGCTACGCCCGCAGCACCGGCCGCGCCGGCGTGTGTCTGGTCACCTCCGGCCCCGGCGCCACCAACCTGGTCACCGGCATCGCCGATGCCCTCATCGACTCGACGCCCATGGTGTGCCTGGTGGGCCAGGTGGCCCAGAAGCTGCTGGGCACCGATGCCTTCCAGGAAACCGACGTGATCGGCGTGACCATGCCCATTACCAAGTGGAACTACCAGATCACCTCGGCCGACGAGATTCCCGAGATGGTGGCCAAAGCCTTCTACATCGCCCAGTCGGGGCGGCCCGGACCGGTGGTGCTCGACATCACCAAGAATGCCCAGCAGGAGCTGATGAGCCGGCCGTTCGTGTATCAGAAGTGTGAGAAGCTGGTCAGCTACCGGCCGCGGCTGGTGCCCAAGACCGAGCAGGTGGAGAAAGCCGCCGAGCTGATCAACGGGGCCAAAAAGCCGTATATGCTGGTGGGGCATGGGGTGCTGATCGCTCAGGCGCAGGCCGAGCTGAAGGCGCTGGTGGAGAAGACGGGCATCCCGGTGGCGACGACGCTGCTGGGGCAGTCGGCGTTTCCGGCCGATCATCCCCTGTACACGGGCTGGCTGGGTATGCACGGCAGCTACGGTTCGAACGTCATGACGAACCAGTGTGACCTGATCATCGGCGTCGGCATGCGGTTCGACGACCGCGTCACGGGAAATGCCGAATTATTTGCCCGTCAGGCCAAAGTAGTGCACATCGAGATCGACCCGGCCGAGATCGACAAGATCATCAAGGCCGATGCGCCGGTCGTGGGCGATGCCCGAGAAGTGCTGTCCCGGCTGCTCCCCCTGGTCAATGCCAACGACCACACCGCCTGGCGGAACGAGTTCAAAAAGTACGACGCCGTCGAGCAGGAAAAGGTGATTCAGCCCGCGCTGGCGCCGACGACCGAAAAGATCAAGATGGCCGAAGCCATCGACCTGCTGTCCCGTAAAACCAACGGCGAGGCTGTGCTGGTGGCCGACGTGGGCCAGCACCAGATGATGGCTTCCGCCTATTACCAGTATAAACGCCCCCACAGCCTGATCACTTCGGGCGGTCTGGGCACGATGGGCTTTGCCCTGCCGGCAGCCTTCGGCGCCAAGGTCGGCGCTCCCGACCGGGAGGTGATCGCCATCATCGGCGACGGCTGCTTCCAGATGACCATCCAGGAACTGGGCACCATCGCCCAGAGCAAGCTGCCGGTGAAGATCATCATCCTCAACAACAACTACTTGGGCATGGTCCGTCAGTGGCAGCAGCTGTTCTTCGACCGGCGGTATTCGTTCGTCGAGCTGCAGAACCCCGACTTCATCACCATCGGCCGGGGCTTTGGGGTGGCCGGTCATACCTGCGCCAAACGGGAGGATCTGTCGGCTTCGCTGGACACGCTGCTGGCGTCCCAGGAGCCGTATCTGCTGGAGATTCTGGTCGAAAAGGAGGAGAACGTTTTCCCGATGGTTCCGGCCGGCACGAGCGTCGCCGACATCCGGCTGGAGTAAGCCAACCGAACGGTATTTCACTCATAATCAGCATGCAACACGGGTCCGAAACCATTGCAACAACAGAATGAACACGTACACGATTTGTATATTCACCGAAAACACCATTGGTCTGCTGAACCGGATTACAATTATCTTTACCCGCCGGCGGATCAATATCGAGAGCCTCACGGTTTCGGAAACCGAGCGGAAAGGCGTTTCGCGGTTTACCATCGTCATCAAGCATGAATCCCGGGAGACGGTGGAGAAGCTGGTTCGGCAGATCCGCCGGATCGTGGAGGTCATGGCGGTTTTCGGTTACCTGAACGACGAAATCGTCTCGAACGAGATCGCCCTGTTCAAGATTGGAACGCCCCTCGGCTCGAAGCCGCTGGACATCGAATACATCAACAAGCATTTCAACGCCTGGGTCGTCTATTGGGAGCTGGATTATGTGGTAATTGAAAAAACCGGCTCCGAGAAGCAGATTTTCGAGTTCTTCAGCTACATCAAACCCCACGGCATTCTGGAATTCGTGCGGTCGGGGCGGGTAGCGGTCGGGAGAACGGAGAAGGGGCTGGTCGAATATTTGCCGGAGACCGAATGGGAATATTATCTGTGAGAAGTGCCATATTTGCTGCTGAATCAAAAAAGCGTGCATGGAGCAGTCACCCTCATTAGCCACCCCGTTCAATCATCTGGAGCAACGGCTTTCGGTCTTTTTCGATAACCGTTTCTGGAAAATACGGCTGGTCGGACTGGTCCTGCTGGTTTCGGTCGGCAGCCTGCTGCTGTTCAACAGCATCTTCATCGACAGAGGTTTTCGTTTCCTGTACAGCGAAATCAAACGGCCGGGCATTGTCGACGGGTTCTTCTGGGATGAAATCATCCACCAGAGCCAGCATCTGTTCGAGCCGAACACATTCGCCCCCGGCACGCACGAGGCCAACAAAACGTTCCGGCTGACGATTCCGATGCTGGTCAAGGTCTTTCACCTGGGGGTTGCGAAGCTCTACCTGCTCCAGATCGTACTGGGGCTGGTGTTTCTCTGGACGGTGACGGGCCTCGTGAATTCAGTTCTGGAAGACAAGGTACTGACCTTTTATTTCATGACGGGGTTCACGGCCATTTACGCCGGAGTGGCATTTTTCATCAACTACTTCGGCCATTGCGACGGGTATGCGTTCTGTTTCATGGCGCTGGCTCTTTATTTCCGGAATCCGCTGCTGGTGATTCTGTTCACCCAGCTGGCTTTCTGGACCGACGAGCGGGCGCTGATCAATTCGAGCTACCTGGGTTTGTGGTATTTCCTGCCGCTGGCCCGGAACTTCGTCAAAACCCGAACGTTCGAACTGCGCCAGATTCCGCCGGCTTTGATGGCCGTGGTGTTCAGCGCCCTGCTGTATGCCGGACTCCGGAAATGGCTGGAACTGCATTTCGGGATGACGGTCGGCCATGACGCTGCGCTGTCGGCCCGGTCGCTGGGATGGAGCCTGAGTTACATCGGGGATAAAATGGCAAGGGGCCTGGAAGGGATGTGGCTGATTCTGCTGGCGGCTTTCTGGGCGCTGGCCGTTCGGCGGCAGTGGCTGGAACTGGTCCTGCTCGGCGGGGCCTGGGCCCTGACGATGACCGTGGCGGTCCTGGTGGCCGACGGCACGCGGTCGCTTTCGTTCGGGTTCATGATGTTCTTTTTCGCCCTGGCGATTCTGCATCGGTACATGACCCGGAACCAGCTCCGGTACCTGCTGATCTGCAGTGCGGTCGTTTCCCTGATGTATTCCATTTCGTTTCCCTAATCAACAGTCAACTCTTTATTCAAATAAATCAGTCAAACAATGGCAAAAATTAACTTCGGCGGAGTTGAAGAAGAAGTCGTAACCCGCGAAGAGTTTCCTCTTGAGAAAGCCAGAGAAGTACTCAAAGACGAAGTCATCGCCGTGATCGGTTACGGCGTTCAGGGTCCCGGTCAGTCGCTGAACATGCGCGACAACGGCTTCAACGTCATCGTCGGCCAGCGGAAGGGCAAAACCTACGACAAGGCGGTTCAGGACGGCTGGGTGCCGGGACAGACGCTGTTCGAAATCGAAGAAGCCCTGGAAAAAGGCACCATCATCTGCTTCCTGCTCTCGGATGCGGCCCAGATCGAACTCTGGCCGACCGTGCAGCGCTACCTGAAGGCCGGCAAGTCGCTGTATTTCTCCCACGGTTTCGGGGTAACTTACAAGGACCAGACCGGCATCGTTCCCCCGGCCGAGGTCGACGTCTTCCTGGTGGCTCCGAAAGGCTCGGGCACCTCGCTTCGCCGGCTGTTCGTCGAAGGCAAGGGGCTGAACTCCAGTTTTGCCATTTATCAGGATGCTTCCGGCCACGCCCGCGAAAAATGCATCGCCATGGGGATCGGCGTCGGTTCAGGCTATCTGTTTGAAACTGATTTTTACAAAGAAGTGACCTCGGACCTGACCGGCGAGCGCGGTACGCTGATGGGTGCCATCCAGGGTATTTTTGCCGCTCAGTACGAAGTGCTGCGTCAGAATGGCCACTCCCCTTCCGAAGCCTTCAATGAAACCGTCGAAGAACTGACGCAGTCGCTGATGCCGCTGGTCGCCGAAAACGGGATGGACTGGATGTATGCCAACTGCTCGACGACCGCCCAGCGGGGGGCGCTCGACTGGTGGAAGCCCTTCCGTGACGCGACGAAGCCGGTTTTCGAACAACTGTATAATTCCGTCAAAGCCGGCGAGCAGGCCAATATTTCCATCACCCGTAACTCACAACCGGACTACCGCGAAAAACTGGAGGAAGAACTGAAAGAACTTCGCGAGTCGGAAATGTGGCGGGCCGGTTCCGCCGTTCGCAGCCTGCGGCCGGAGCGGAGCTAAAAATAAGGGTCAAGGAGTTTGGGAGTTAACGGGTTTGGGATGGCGACAGGAGCATTTTTGCTTCCAATTGCTTATCTTTAAGGCTTGATTTTTAACTCCTAAACTCTCACCCTCCATCATTCCCAAACTTTTTTCACGTGGTAGAAGCGGATAAAAATATAACCTTCCCGGAGGTCGACAACATTTATCTGGCAGCAGATCGGTTACGGGGAGTTGCCACGCATACGCCTTTACAGGAAAATCTGAACCTGTCGGATAAGTACAGCGCCAATATTTTCCTGAAACGGGAAGACCTGCAGGTAGTTCGGTCCTACAAGATCCGGGGTGCCTACAACAAGATGGCCAGTCTGCCGCCGGCCGCCCTGGCCAAAGGGGTCGTGTGTGCCAGCGCCGGCAACCACGCGCAGGGCGTTGCCTATGCCTGCCGTAAAATGCAGGTCAAAGGCATCATTTTTATGCCGACCACCACGCCGAACCAGAAAGTGAAGCAGGTGAAGCTGTTTGGGAAAGAGTTTGTAGAAGTGCAGCTGGTGGGCGATACGTATGACGACGCCTACCATGCCGCCTTCGACTACGTCGAAACGCACGACAGCACGTTCGTTCACCCGTTCGATGATCTTCAGGTCATGGAAGGCCAGGGTACCGTCGGGCTGGAAATTTTCAAGGACGCCCATTTCAAGATCGATTACCTCCTGATGGCCATCGGCGGGGGCGGTCTGGCGTCGGGCGTATCGACGGTTTTCCGGCAGCTGAGTCCCAAAACGAAACTGATCGGCGTCGAGCCCCAGGGTTCGCCGTCGATGAAGCGGGCCATCGAGGAGGGCCATGTCGTCACGCTGGACGAAATCGATAAATTTGTCGACGGGGCCGCCGTGAAACGCACCGGAGAAATGACGTTCGAAGTGTGCCGCCGGAACCTCGATCAGGTGCTGCTGGTACCGGAAGGCAAGGTCTGCACGACGATCCTCCAGCTTTACAATGAAGATGCCATCGTGGCTGAACCCGCCGGAGCGCTCACCATTGCCGCCCTCGACTTTCTGAGAGACGAGATCAAAGGCAAAAACGTGGTCTGTCTGGTCAGCGGGGGCAACAACGACATTACGCGGACGGAGGAAATCAAGGAACGCTCGCTGCTGTATGAAGGGCTGAAACACTACTTCATCATCCGGTTTCCGCAGCGGGCCGGAGCCATGCGCGAGTTTCTGAGCGACGTGCTCGGGCCGACCGACGACATTACCCTGTTCGAGTACTCTAAAAAAACCAACCGCGAACGCGGACCGGCGCTCGTCGGGATCGAGTTGAAACAGAAGGCCGATTTCGAAGCCCTGCTCGACCGGATGCGCAACGCCAAAATTCATTTCGAATATCTGAACGATAAGCCGGATTTATTCGAGTTTCTGATCTAACATTCAATTGTTGCGTAAGATATGAGTCAGCCCACAACTCTGTTCGATAAGATCTGGGACGCCCACGTCGTGAAGGCCATGGAAGGCGGACCGGATGCCGTGTTCATCGACCGGCACTTCATTCACGAGGTGACCAGCCCCCAGGCCTTCGACGGCCTGCGGAAACGCGGTATCAGCGTGTTCAACACGCAGCGCACCACCGCCACCGCCGACCATAACGTGCCGACGGTTAACCAGCACCTGCCTATTCAGGAGGCTCTCTCGCGCCATCAGGTCGAGACGTTGCGGAAAAACTGCGCCGAGTTCGGCATCGAACTGTACGATCTGGGGCACCCGTTCCAGGGCATCGTCCATATCATCGGCCCCGAACTGGGTCTGACGCTCCCGGGCATGACCATCGTCTGCGGTGACAGCCATACGAGCACCCACGGTGCCCTGGGCAACATCGCCTTCGGAATCGGCACCAGCGAAGTGGAACAGGTGCTCGCCACCCAGTGCATTCTGCAATACAAGCCCAAACGGATGCGGATCAACATCAACGGTCAGTTGCAGAAGGGAGTGACTTCAAAAGATATTATTCTGTACATCATCTCGAAAATCTCCGCCAGCGGGGCGACCGGATACTTCGTCGAATATGCCGGCGATACGATCCGCAGCCTGTCGATGGAGGCCCGGATGACCATCTGCAACATGAGCATCGAGATGGGCGCGCGGGGCGGCCTCATCGCGCCGGACGAGGTCACCTTCGACTATATCCGCGGTCGGCGGTTTGCGCCCCAGGGGGAAGCGTTTGAAAAAGCTCTCGAACACTGGCGGACGCTGAAAACCGACGAGGGCGCCCAGTTCGATCTGGAACTGGATTTCCCGGCCGAAGACATCGCCCCGATGATTACCTACGGCACCAACCCGGGCATGGGCATCAAGGTCAGCGACCACGTCCCGAACCTGAACGAAATCCCGGAATCCGAACTGGCCTCCTACACGAAGTCGCTGGCCTACATGGGCCTGGAACCGGGTACCGGGCTGCTGAACAAACCGGTCGATTACGTTTTCATCGGCTCGTGTACGAACGCCCGGATCGAAGACCTGCGGACGGTGGCTGAGTTCGTGAGGGGTAAAAAGAAAGCCGAGGGCGTCGAAGTATGGATCGTACCGGGTTCCGTCCAGGTATCGAATCAGGCCAAAGCCGAAGGGCTCGACCAGGTATTCCGCGAAGCCGGTTTCGAACTGCGCGAACCGGGCTGCTCGGCCTGTCTGGGCATGAACGAAGACAAGGTGCCGGCCGGCAAATACTGCATTTCGACTTCCAACCGGAACTTCGAAGGCCGCCAGGGTCCCGGCGCCCGGACCTTCCTGGCCAGCCCGATCACGGCCGCAGCCGCTGCGGTGACGGGCAAAGTGACGGACGTGCGGCAGTTGGTGTAAGAAATGATGGAAACAACGCATCTCTTTCAAACCGTTCAGGCTTACCTGATGAGCAAAAACATCCGGCGGGCGGCCGTTTTCGGATCGTATGCTCGTGGAGAAGCAACGAATGAGAGTGATGTGGATCTGCTGATCGAAGCCGACGGCCTGACGATGTTCGATATTTTACGAATTGAGGAAGAACTGTCGCAGCTAACCAACAAGGCGTTTGATGTCGTCGAGTTCAAGGCGCTGAAAACCTCGATTCGCGAAAGGGTACTGACCAGCAAAATTGATTTGATATGACCCGCGATGACACCGTCTATCTTCAGGACATCATCGAGAGTATCGAAATCATCTTTAACCATGTCGGCGACGCCACCGAATTTGAGTTTAACCAGAGCCTGCTTCAGCAGGATGCCGTGTATCGGCGGTTCGAAATCATTGGAGAAGCAACCACACGGTTATCGGATAGCTTAAGACCAAATACCCGGAAATCGAATGGAGGCTCATGCGGGCCATGCGTAACAAGCTGGCTCATGAGTATTTCGGCATCTCAGCCTCAACCGTTTACAATACGGTGAAGACTTACCTGCCGTCTCTGTTGGAAAAACTAACTATTATTCAGGATGAGCAAAGAAACGCTTCATAAACTGGTCTCGACGGCCGCCCCGCTGCGGATCGAGAACATCGATACGGACCAGATCATTCCGGCCCGGTTTCTGAAAGCCACCACCCGCGAAGGCTTCGGCGACAACCTGTTTCGCGACTGGCGCTACAACGCCGACAATACGCCCAAAGCCGGTTTCGTGCTGAACGATCCGACTTACACCGGGGCGCGGATTCTGGTGGCCGGCAAAAACTTCGGAATGGGGTCCAGCCGGGAACATGCCGCCTGGGCACTGCACGACTACGGCTTTAAGGTGGTGATCTCCAGCTTCTTCGCCGACATTTTCAGGAATAACGCCCTGAACAACTTCGTGCTGCCGGCCCAGGTGTCGGACGCCTTCCTGGCCGAAGTGTTCAATGCCGTCGAAGCCGATCCCAAAACGGAGATTATCGTCGATCTGGAGAATCAGGAGATCGTTCTTGAAAACGGCAGGAAAGAATCCTTTGCCATCAACCCGTATAAAAAACAGTGCCTGATGAACGGCTATGACGACATCGATTATCTGCTGAGTCTGAAGGAAGAAATCAAAGCGTTTCAGGAAGCGCAGGTCTTTTGATCGTCACCCGGAGAGCAGCAAACCGATTCGTATCGGCACCCTTGCGTGAACCAACCGTAAAAATGAAGAAACACATCGTCGTTATCGCCGGAGACGGCATCGGCCAGGAAGTAACTGCTGTCGGCAAGCAGGTCCTGGATGCCATCGCAGAGAAGTTCGGGCATGAGTTTACGTATGACGAGGCCCTGATCGGGCACGCGGCCATCGAAGCCACGGGCCACCCGCTTCCGGAGGAAACCGTTACGAAGTCGAAACAGTCGGACGCCATTCTGTTCGGGGCCGTCGGCCATCCCAAATACGATAACGATCCGTCGGCCAAAGTCCGGCCGGAACAGGGTCTGCTGGGTATCCGGAAAGCGCTGGGCCTGTATGCCAACCTGCGGCCCATCAAGCTGTTCGACGAACTGCTCCAGGCCTCGAGCATTAAACCCGAGTTTCTGAAGGGAGCCGATATTCTGTTCTTCCGTGAACTGACGGGTGATGTGTATTTCGGCGAAAAAGGCCGCAAAGATGAAGGCGATACCGCCTACGATACGATGATCTACAGCCGTTACGAAGTGGAACGGATCGCGGTGAAGGCGTTCGAAGCCGCCATGACCCGCCGGAAAAAACTTTGCTCGGTCGACAAGGCCAACGTGCTGGAATCCTCCCGGCTGTGGCGCGAAGTGGTGCAGGAAGTGGCCAGACGCTACCCGGAAGTGGAAGTCGAACACCAGTTCATCGATGCGGCCGCGATGCTGCTGATCAAAGATCCCCGACGGTTCGACGTCGTCCTGACGGGCAACCTGTTCGGTGATATTCTGACCGACGAAGCCTCGCAGATTGCCGGTTCGATGGGAATGCTGGCCTCGGCCTCGGTCGGCGACACCACCGGTCTCTACGAACCCATTCACGGGTCCGCCCACGACATCACGGGCAAGGGCGTAGCCAACCCGCTGGCGTCGGTGCTCTCGGCGGCCCTGATGCTGGATATTTCCTTCGGCATGAAGGCCGAAGCCGAAGCCGTCGTCAATGCCGTGGATCAGGTACTGAAAGCCGGCTACCGCACCCGCGACATCGCCGACGCCCAAACGCCCACCGACCGGATTCTCGGAACGGAAGCCATGGGCCGGCAAATTCTCAATCACCTGTCCGTGCAGGTGACAGCCTAACCATATCGATCAACTCTACCCAACATACTCTAATTAACCATGAGCCAGCGGATTTATATTTTCGACACCACTCTGCGCGACGGCGAGCAAGTGCCGGGCAGCCAGCTGACCACTGAAGAGAAAATTGTGGTGGCGAAGGAACTGGAACGTCTGGGCGTCGATGTGATCGAAGCGGGCTTCCCGGTTTCAAGTCCGGGCGACTTCCGGTCGGTTGTCGAGATTTCGAAAGCGGTTTCCGAGCCGGTCGTCTGCGCCCTGTCCCGCGCCAAGAAGGAAGACATCGACGCGGCCGGCGAAGCGCTGAAATATGCCAAACGCAAGCGCATTCATACCGGTATCGGTTCGTCGGACATTCATATCCGGAATAAATTCAACAGCACCCGGGACCAGATCCTGGAACAGGCCATTGCCGCCGTCAAACACGCCCGGACCTACGTCGACGACGTCGAGTTCTATGCTGAGGACGCCGGCCGCGCCGACCTCGAATTCCTGGCCCGTCTGACCGAAGCCGTCATCGGAGCCGGTGCCACAGTAGTCAATATCCCGGATACGACCGGCTACTGCCTGCCCGACGAGTACGGCCAAAAGATCAGATACATCTACGAAAACGTCTCGAACGTCCATCAGGCAATTATCTCCATCCACTGCCACAACGACCTTGGTCTGGCGACGGCCAATACCCTGGCCGGGATTCAGGCCGGCGCCCGCCAGGTGGAGGTGACCATCAACGGCATCGGCGAACGGGCCGGGAATACATCCCTCGAAGAAGTCGTGATGGCACTGAAAGTGCATCAGGAGCTCGGTTTTGAAACCAATATCGACGCCCGGCGCCTGTATCCGATGAGCCAGCTCGTCTCGCAGATGATGCGGATGCCGGTGCAGCCCAACAAGGCCATCGTGGGCCGCAACGCCTTCGCGCACTCGTCCGGTATCCACCAGGACGGCTTCCTGAAGCACTCCGAGAACTACGAGATCATGAACCCGCACGATGTGGGCGTACCGGAGTCGTCGATCGTGCTGACCGCCCGCAGCGGCCGTCACGCGCTCAAACACCGGCTCGAACTGCTCGGCTATCGCTACGACAAACCGACGCTCGATACCATCTACAAACGCTTCCTCGACATGGCCGACATCCGCAAGGAGGTCAACGACAAGGATCTGATGGAACTGGTTCGTTAAAAAACGACGGACTTTACCAGGAAGGACAACCGGAAAGGTTGTCCTTTTTTAGTTTCTTTGGTTATGAAAACGATTGAGGTTCAACTAACGGTTTCCCCCGAGTATGGCGATATCCTGACGGCCGAACTGGCCGAGTCCGGTTTTGAGTCCTTCGTCGAGACGGACGAGGGCCTGAATGCCTACATTGCCGAGACGGATTTCAACCCGTCTGCATTCCAGTCGATTATTGACAAATACGCCGGCCAAACGGCAATAGTCTATCAAGTCGGTACGTTAGAAAAACGGAACTGGAACGAAGAGTGGGAGCGCAATTATCCACCCATCGACGTCCGCGACGCCATCCGGGTCCGGGCTTCCTTCCACGCGCCGGAGCCGTCCTTCCGCTATGACATCGTCATCAACCCGAAGATGTCGTTCGGGACGGGGCACCACGAAACGACGTCCATGATGCTGGAACACCAGCTCAGCGTCGATGCCGCCGGAAGAAGCGTGCTGGATGTCGGGTCCGGAACCGGTATTCTGGCCATCCTGGCGGCCCTTCAGGGTGCCGAACGGGTGGTGGCTTTCGACATCGAGGAATGGGCCGTGGAAAACGCCCGCGAAAATGCCGTGCTGAACGGATGTCCGCAGATCGAAGTATTTCAGGGCATGATCGACCAGGTCGGCGCGGACGAGCGGTTCGACATCGTGCTGGCGAACATCAACCGGAACGTGCTGCTTCAGGACATTCCGGCCTATGTGCAGCGCCTGAAACCGGGCGGCACGCTGCTCGTCAGCGGCTTTTATGAGTACGACGCCCCGGATATCGAGCAGAAAGCGAAAACCGAAGGATTGACCAAAACCGCCCGGCTTACCAGAAACAACTGGGCGTCGATCCGATTTATGAAGTAAGGGACTTCCCTCCCCGTCCGGCGTCTCCGACGTCCGGCCCCGAGCGGAGTTCGTAGTTTGCTGGAAGATGATGAAACGATTCTACTGGATAGTGCCCGTATTGCTGTTGACGGCCTCGACCACCTGGGCACAGAGCGTCAAACTGTCCGAAAATCCGGAGCAGTTTCTTACCGATCTGCAGAAGCTGATGAACGCCGGCGGACCGTATGCGCAAAAGGCCGAAAAAAACCTGGAAACGCTCTTTACCGAGAACCGCCTGTCGGCTCCCCAGAAAGACCGGGTCATGGCCCTCAGCCGCAAAATGAACGCGAAACGCTATCAGGCGGCCCCGCAGTTCGCGCCTTTCTATGAATCGCTCTACCACCTTCTGGTCACCCAGCAGGCCGGCCCGGCCGAAATCGACGGCTTCCTGACGGTGGCTGAAAACGCCTTCGAGAAATACGACGCCAAAACGCTGTCGAAAGTGCTGGAAACTACCCGCCTGTTTGCCGAAAAACGGCAACTGTACGCCAGCAATTACAATAAACTGGCCGTCAACGGCGGCACGTTCTCGTTCCGGCTGGCCGACGCGGCTGCCAACCCCACCACCCCGGCGGCTGATACCACCGCCAAAAAACCGCAGGCCCCGGCCAAAGCCCCGGCGAACAACGACGGCTGGGATCTCCCTGTCGATTCGACGGGCAAGGTGATTCCCATGATTTCGGAAGTGAGCCGCAAACCCATTCCTGCCCTGAACGGCCCGGTGCTGGAAATAAAAGGTGCCGATCTGGTCGTTCTGACCGCCAACGATTCGGTTCCGTTGAAGAAAACCGACGGGGCCCTGCTGCTGAAAGACGGCATCTGGGTCGGGAAAGGCGGTACGTTCACCTGGGAACCGGCCGGGCAGCCCGAAACCTTCGTCACCCTGGCCGACTATTCCTTTCCGGTCAACGGTCCGAAAATCACGGCCGACGACGTTACGCTGACCTACAAACCCCTGGCGAAACCGGTGAAGGGGCGGTTTGAGTTCGACAGCAAGAAACGCACGGCCCGACAGCCGGCCACTTACCCGCGCTTCGTTTCCTACCAGAACGACATCGTTCTCAACAACATCGGCAGGGATGTGCTGTACCGGGGCGGTATTTCCCTCATCGGCACGAAGCTCTACGGCGCGTCCGCCAACGGCCAGCCGGCGACCCTGCTGGTCGGGTACAAAGGCAAACCGGCCTTCCGGGCGCGCAGCAGCCGGTTCGAGTTTGCCGATTCGGTCATTTCCTCCCCTCTGGCGGCTTTCACCGGCTACATAGACGCGGCCGACACGCTCTATCACCCCGGCGTCACGTTCCAGTATGACAACCAGACCGGCGTCGCCCGACTGGGACGGGCCGAGAAGTCCGGCTACTCCGATACCTATTTCAGCGACAGCTACCACAAATTCTACATCCAGCCGGAAGTCGTGCGCTGGGATCTGCCGCGCCAGAAGGTCGATTTTTACCAGATCGGAGCCAAACGGGAAGTGCCGGTGCGGTTCGAGTCCTTCGACTTCTTCCATAAACAGCGGTATGCCGGCATGTCCGAAGACTTCGGATTTCATCCCCTTCAGGTGGCCGCCAATTACGTTTCGACGAAAAAGACCCAGACGTTCTTTTCGGACGATCTGGCGCAATTCGCCCGGATCAGCCCGCCCGTGATGCGGAACGTCCTCAGCCGGATGGTAGCCCTCGGCTTTATCGACATGAACCCGCAGACGGAGGAGATGAGCCTGAGCCGCAAAGGCGTCCTGTACGTGCTGGCCAACGCCGGGAAGAAAGATTACGACAACTTCCTGGTCCGCTCGACTTACCCCTCCAGCGACAGCACGACCAACGCCACCATCAGCCTCAACGACAAGTTTCTGACCATCCGGGGCGTCGAACGGTTCAGCATCAGCGACTCCCTGAAAATCACCGCCGTTCCGACCGACAAAACCCTCCGGATCGGCAAGAACCGGGCCTTCTCGCTGAACGGACAGATGAAATCCGGCAACATGCGCTATACCGGGCAGGACCTGGCCTTCAATTACGACCAGTTTTCGATGAATATGAACAAGATCGACTCGATCACCTTCACCCCGCAGGGCAAGGATCAGGAGATCGGGGGCGATATTCAATACGAAAAACCGGGTACGGTTTTCCTCGCCGACAAAGGCAACAAATCCGGGCAGCAGAAAAGTAAGAAAACCACCCAGCGGCTGCTGATGCCGGAAGGAATGACGGTCTACTTCAACCAGGCCAACCGGGGCAGCTTCATCTATAATAAGAATGTCTACTTCAAGGTGCCGACGGTTGACAACGACAGCGTCGGCAAGGGCGACATCGCGTTCGACGGGACCTTCTTTTCCGACGGTATCTTCCCGCCCATCAAAACCAAGCTCAAAACCATGCCCGACAACTCGCTGGGCTTCGAGCATACGGCCCCGCCGGCCGGTTATCCGATTTACGGCGGTAAGGGCAATCTGAAGTTTACGGGGAAACTGGTTATGGACCGGAAAGGCCTGCGCGCCGAGGGCGTCATTGCCCACATGAACGCCGAACTTCCGGCCAGGGATATTCTGATGATGCCCGATTCGGTGGTGGCGTCCGGGGTCGACGGCCGGATTAAGGAAGGGCAGGTCGGCAAGGCCTATTTCCCGGCCGTCGACATCAACAACTACACGATGAAGTGGTATCCGAAGGCCGACAGCATGAAAATCTCGACCAAAGCGGACCATTTCAGTTTCTACAACGGAACGACCAATCTGAAGGGTGACCTGGTGGTCCGCTCAGGGGGTCTGTTCGGGCACGGGGTGGTGAAACGGTCGGATTCGGAGACGCAATCGGAAAACATCAACTTCAGCAAGGAAGGATTCAGGGCCGGCAATGCGCAGTTCCGGGTGGTTTCCGGCGATAAACAGGCCAACCGCCCGATGCTGCTCGGCAATTTCGTGGACGTGGATTTCAACCAGGCCAAAGGGGTGGTGACGATTGCGACCAACCCGAAAACCAATGCGGCCATCGACGATACGCTCTCCTCCGTTCTGGAGTTCCCGAGTGCCGCCTACAAGACGTCGATCAGCCGCGCGCAGTGGAACATCAACGCCAAAACCATCGTGATGAAAGGGGACGTGAAGACCTCTACCTTTACGGCCACCGCCGAAGATCAGGAAGGTCTTTCGTTCCATGCCGCATCGGCGGTTTACGATGTGGAGAAAGCCACGCTCAACATCAGCGGCATTCCCTATGTTACCTCGGCCGACGCCCGCATCTACCCCGACAAAGGGCTGGTGTCGATCAAGCGCAACGGCGAAATGCTGCCGCTGAAAAATGCCCGGCTGGAACTGGATACGACCAGCCTCTTCCACAAACTCAAGAACGGAAATATCCAGATTCAGTCCCGGACGCGCTTTTCCGGGGATGCGGTCTATCAGTTTGCGGCCGCCAAAGGCGATACGGCCAGCATCAAGATGGGCAGCTTCGAACTGAAGGAAGCCGCTCCGGTGGCCCTGGCGTCCAACTCACCGAAAGCCGGCCGGAAAAACCGGGGCGACAAACCCGCCATGACCTATTATACCGTGGCCCGGGCCGACGTCGACGAAAACGACCGGGTCATGCTGGCCCCGAGGGTGCAGTTCCGGGGCAATGTGACAATGATGGCCCCCGAACAGGACCTCAAGCTGGAAGGCGCCATCAAAATTGCCCTGAAAAAACGGCCCAACCTGGTCAGCGACTGGATTCCGATGAAGGAAAAAATCGGCGAAACCTTCAGCATCAAGGTCGATCAGAACCTGAAAAACGACGGCAACCAGCCGCTCACCGCCGGGATTCACTTCCGGGGCGGAGGCAGCAACGGCCTCTACCCGACCTTCCTCTCCACCAAGGAATCCGACAAGGACGACGACCTGTTCCGGGCTACCGGCCTGATGACCTACGACGACAAGGAGAAAGTGTATCGGATCGTGAAAAAGGACGAAGGCGGCCTGGACGACGTCGAGGGGGCCTTTACCTTCAACGATGCCGGCGGGGTGATGACGTTCAAAGGGCCGGTCAACGTCATGAATACCGGGCCGAATAATTTCGTTTTTGCCGCCGGGTCGGGGTCCGTCAACGTGGACAGTACGCTCCTGCGTCTGAATGCGCTGGTCGGCTTCGGATTCCCGGTGCCGCAGCCGGTCAATGCCGCTCTTGCCGATAAAATCGTGAAGGCCAATCTCGAAGAGAAAAACGACGATCCGGCCGACGACGACCTGGACCGGCTGACCGCCAAGCTGTCTGCACTCATCGGCCAGAAAGCCACCGACCTGTACCGGACCAAGGCCCAGAACCAGCACGTTTCCATCACGCAGGCCGCCCCGAAATTTGTGGCTTCGCTGGTGCTCTCGAACGTGAACCTGCGCTGGTCGGACAAATACGGCACGCTGTACAGCACCGGGAAGATCGGCGTGTCCAACATTGAAACCGTCGACATCAACGCCGAAATGGACGGTTTTGTCGAAATCCGGAAAGCCGACGGGGGCGACGAAGCGACGATTTACCTCGAAGCCTCACCCGACATCTGGTTTTTTTGGGATTACAAACCCGGCCAGTTGGCCCTGCTGAGTTCCGACCAGGAACTGAACGACCGGATCATGGCCGGCGGTAAAACCAGCGGTAAAAACGCCATCGCCATTGTTCCGGCCGATATTATCGAGAAGAACCAGTTCGTCGACCGCTACCTCGATCAGTACAAGACCAAAGCCAAACCCAAGCCCCAGCCCAAAACGGCCGCCAAAAAGGAGCCGGCCAAAAAAGAGGAAAAGAAGAAGGAAGACGACAAGAAGGAAGGTTTCTGAAAACCGTTCACTACCCCCAACCGTTATTCTCCTGCCATCCGGTACGGGCCTGGTGAGAAGTATACCAGTCCGGTATATTTTTAGTCAATCATAAGTCGATGAATGGTAACAAACCAAAAATAATTTGTAAATTTGTGGTTCGAGCGTTCATCAAAGACGCAAACAATTTCTACTTTTAAAGGCTCTGCATACCCGCTCCGGCGGTTCGGTCATTGTTCTGTCAATATCTATTGAGCCGCTTCGGCGGTTGAATTCTTAAATGAACGTATTACTGATTATTGCGACGACACTGCTGGCTTACCTCCTGGGTTCGATCCCGACGGCGGTCTGGTATGGTGAAGGTTTCTTTGGATTAGATATTCGAAAGTTTGGAAGTGGCAACGCCGGAGCCACCAATACGTTCCGGGTGCTGGGCAAACGGGCCGGGACCATCGTGATGCTCATCGACGTTCTGAAGGGCTATACCGCCACCATTCTGTCTACCTTATTATGGCATTTCGACATCATTGGGACGCACGAAATCCTGACCTTCAAGCTGGTTTTCGGCCTGGTCGCCGTCATTGGCCACTGTTTCCCGATTTTCGCCGACTTCAAGGGCGGTAAAGGGGTGGCTTCCCTGCTGGGCATGGTTCTGGCGATTCATCCGGAAGTGGCGGCCGTCTGTATCGGCGTCTTCCTGGTCGTGGTGATCTCTTCCCAGTACGTTTCCTTAGGCTCCATGCTGGCGGCACTGGCCTTTCCGGTGCTGCTGCTGGTACGGGCCTTCGGTCAGAAGGAAAGTCCGCTGCTGATCGCCTTCGGTGTGGTGGTGTTTCTGTTCGTGGTGCTGACGCATCAGAAGAACATCGGCCGGCTGATGCGGGGACAGGAAAACCGGACGCGGCTGATCAAATTCCGAAAAAAAGACGAAGAATAAGTTTCAATCCCGACCGGATTGCATGACGCCCCGAAGTGAGTAACTTCGGGGCGTTTTGTTAGGCACCCGTTGCCCGGACCCAAAAGAAATCCTCATGTTACAAACGTATCTGAACGAGCATAAAGAGCGCTTCCTGAACGAACTGTTCGACCTGCTGCGAATCCCGTCCGTCAGCGCAGACTCCAAATTCAAAGACGACACCCGCCGGACGGCCGGGTTTGTCCGGGAGAAACTGACGGCCGCCGGACTCGACAACGCCGAACTGCACGAAACGGAGGGCCATCCGGTGGTATACGCCGAGAAGATCGTCGACGAATCGCTGCCGACCGTGCTGGTCTACGGCCACTACGACGTTCAGCCCGCCGATCCCTACGAACTCTGGATCAGCCCGCCTTTCGAGCCGACCATCCGCAACGAACGGATCTACGCCCGGGGCGCCTGCGACGACAAAGGCCAGTTTTACATGCACGTCAAGGCGCTGGAAGCCATGCTGGCTACCGACGGCCTGCCCTGCAACGTGAAGGTGATGATCGAAGGGGAGGAGGAAATCGGCTCTGAACATCTCGGAAAATTTGTGGCCGAAAACCGGGAGAAACTGAAGGCCGACGTCATTCTGATCTCCGACACGAGCATCATCGCCAACGACGTGCCGTCCATCGAATCCGGTTTGCGGGGCCTTTCTTATGTCGAAGTGGAAGTGACCGGCCCCAACCGCGACCTGCACTCGGGCGTTTACGGCGGAGCCGTCCATAACCCGGTCAACGTGCTTTGCCGGATGATCGCTTCCCTGATTGACGAAAAAGGACACATCACCATTCCGGGCTTCTATGACCGGGTGGTCGAACTCACGGCCGAAGAACGGGCCGAGCTGGCGAAAGCGCCCTTCGATGAGGAAGAATACCAACGCGATCTGAACCTGAAGGCGGTATTCGGGGAAGAAGGTTACTCGACGCCCGAGCGGGCTTCCATCCGCCCGACGCTCGACGTCAACGGCATCTGGGGCGGTTATACGGGCGAAGGCGCCAAAACCGTGCTTCCAGGGAAAGCCCACGCCAAGATCAGCATGCGGCTGGTGCCGGACCAGCATCCTGACGACATTACCGAACTGTTTTCAAAGCATTTTCAGGCCATCGCCCCCCCGACGGTCACCGTGAAGGTAACGCCCCACCACGGCGGAGAACCTTACGTGACGCCGACCGATTCGGTGGAATTTGAAGCCGCCCGGCGGGCCTTCCGCGAAGCCTGGGGCAAAGAACCTGTTCCAACCCGGGGCGGAGGCAGCATCCCCATCGTAGCCCTGTTCGAGCGGGAACTGGGCATTAAGTCCATTCTGATGGGTTTCGGCCTCGACATCGATGCGCTGCACTCACCGAACGAGAGCTACGGACTATTTAATTTTTACAAAGGGATCGAAACGATTCCCTATTTCTACAAGCACTACGCGGAACTGAAAAAAGCGCCCGTTGAAGCCTGAAAAACCATCCTATGCCACCTCCGGGCCCAAAACCCGGAGGTTTTTTTGCGAGATGAACCGTATCGTATTGTTCTGCCTCATCCTGGCCGGAACGGGTAAGGGCTTTGCCCAGTCGTCGTCCGACACCCTGATGAGCGCCACCCCCGTTTCCGCTCTTCCGGCCGACTCCCCCCGACGGGAGTTTTTACCGAAAGGGCACCTGTTCGACCCGATCCTGCTCGACCCGATCGAGGCCCAGACCTCGGCGGGGGTGCTTCCCGGCTACTGGCAGGCGTCCGACTTCGCCACCGGCTCCCTTCAAAAGTACGACGGGACGATAGTCCCGTTCACTTTCGGACTGCGGAAGCCGTTGATCCGGTGGATGAAGTCGCCGGAGCGGGGCAGCGAGTTGTCGCTGGACGTCGCTTCCTTCACGCAGTTCGAGGTCTATCATGACGCCAAACTGAACAAACAGCGCCGGCAGCTGATGAATACTGACTACCGGGTCAGCATTCTGTATAACGTCCGGGTTCGGAACCACGCCTGGCGTTTCCGGCTGTACCACCTCTCCTCCCACCTCGGCGACGATTACCTGATCCGGAACCAGATCAACTATTATCTCCCTAACCCGGTCAATTATGAGGTCATCGACGTGACCTACAGCCACGAAATCAACGGTTTGCGGAAATACGTCGGGGTCGGAATCGGCCTGCGGAAGCCGGAGGAACGCAAGCGGCTGAGTGCCGAGGCCGGGTTCTTCTACCGCCGACCTGCGCAGACCTTTGCCCGCCTGGTGGGCGGGCTGGACCTGAAAGTCTGGGAGCAGACCGACTTCCGGCCCGGCGTCAAAGCCGGTATCGGTCTGGAACTCGGACGAACGGCCAACAACCTTACCTTCCTGCTCGAAGCCTACAGCGGCTTCCGGCCTTACAGCGTCTACGAAAAACAGACGACGCGCTGGTGGGGCATCGGCGTGTACTTCAACCCGATTTAAAAAATTCTCTTCCGATTGATAACCCGGCCGGTGTCGCGGAGATAGTCAGGCAGAATCCTGTTCGTATCTCAACTTTTCACCCCGGGTTATCATGAAATCTTTACTGCTCCTCATCGGCTTCGCCCTGCTTCCGGGTCTGGAGGCACTGGCGCAAACCAGCCTGATCGTCTCGGGCGATTCCTGGCGGTAT
>NZ_QTJY01000015.1 GCF_003703975.1 Larkinella soli
TGCAGCAGGAGCAGCCCGAGGACTTCGTCATTGCCACCGGTGTCACTACCACCATTCGGGATTTCATCAGAATGGCTTTCGGCGAGGTGGGGGTAGAACTGGAATTCAAGGGGGAAGGCGCGAAGGAAGTCGGCCTGATCGCCAAATCCACGAATCCGCAATTCCCGCTGGAAGCGGGTAAAGAAGTGGTCTGTATCGACGAGCGGTATTTCCGGCCGACGGAGGTGGATCTGCTGCTGGGCGACCCCACCAAAGCCATGACCAAACTGGGCTGGCAGCCTAAGTACGATCTGGTTGCGCTGGTGAAGGAGATGGTTTCCGCCGACATCGACCTGTTCCGTCGTGACCAGTTGCTGGAACAGGGCGGTCACCGCGTCATGAATTATTACGAATAACCCGACTAACGAATATCAAATAGAAAAAGCCCGCCGAACGGCGGGCTTTCTTGTATAGTTTAAAGCGCCCTGGCGCTTACACCTTTCAGCTTAAACAGGAACTGCGTAGTAGTACATCCGGGAACTATTCGGATACATACCGATCAGCATCAGGCCTTCCCCTTCTTTGGTAGTGGTCATGGCAGCCTGAAGGTCTTTCACCGTCTTCACAGCTTTGCCGTTGGCTTTCAGGATAATAAACCCTTCTTCAATGTCGGTTTCAGCCATTTTTCCGTCACCGATCCGTTTTATCCGGACACCTCCGCTGACACCGAGCCGTTTGGCATCGGCCGCAGAAAGGTCTTCAAAATCGGCGCCCAGCGAGCCGAGGCTCGTGGAAGCGGTGGTGACTTCACTGCGTTTGATGATGTCACGGCCACCGTTCCGATTGCGGAGTTCTACACGGAAGTCGCGCAGTTCACCGTTCCGGTTTACGGTCAGGGCGATCACGTCACCCGGACGACGACGGCCGATGATTTCACGCATCTGAGCGTCGGAATCCAGAGGCTGACCTTCCATCTTCACGATGACGTCGCCTTTTTTCAGCCCGGCGGTAGCGGAAGCACCGCCTTCGACCACTTCGTTGACGTAGATACCGCGACCCACTTTAGCGCCTACTTCCTGAGCACGACGGCTGTCCAGTTCGATGGGGATAATGCCCAGATAACCGCGCTGTACGTTGCCGTATTTCAGAAGGTCGGCAGACACTTTCTTCACCAGTGACACCGGCACGGCAAAACCGTAACCGCTGTAATAACCGGTGGCGGAAGCAATGGCGGAGTTAATACCGATCAGCTCACCGCGGAGGTTGACAAGAGCTCCACCGGAGTTACCGGGGTTGATGGCGGCATCCGTCTGGATAAAGGCCTCGACCGGAGAATCCGGTTTCGGGTCGTTCTGATTGACGTTCTGGTCCAGAATACCGATCCGGCGACCTTTGGCGCTGACGATACCGGCCGTTACCGTTGACTCCAGGTCAAGCGGATAACCGACGGCCAGCACCCATTCGCCCAGTTTCAGGGCATCGGAATCACCCAGCGTAATGGCCGGCAGATTCTTGGCATTGACCTGAATGACCGCAAGGTCGGTCAGGGGGTCGGTACCGATCACTTTGGCTTTGAAGCTGCGTTTGTCGGTCAGAATCACTTCCACCTCATCGGCATCCTGCACCACGTGGTTGTTGGTCACGATATAACCGTCCTGGCTGATAACCACACCCGAACCGGATGCCTGCCCGCGCTGACGCTGCGGAGCGCCCCCACGGCCACCACGTCCGAATTCCTCACCGAAGAAGTCACGGAAAATATCCGGAATCTGCTGCTGGCGGACCGTACGGGTTACGGTAGTCTTGATGTGAACGACCGCCGGCGTTGCCGCTTCGGCCGCATAGGTGAAATCACCCGGAGCTGCCTGCGGACCGGTCAGAGCGGCCAGTCGACCCAGGGGCGCCGAAGCGGGTGATCCTGATTCGTTAAAAATGACATCCCGCTTATTGAACCCTAAGAAGTTATAGGCGGCAAGGGTGACAAAGCTCGACAAGAGAGCGATGACCGTTAAGATTTTCCAGTTGCTTTTCATTTGACTTGATTCAGAAATAGGTCGTCTACTGCTTTGTTTCAACTAATGGGATAACGAAATCCGCTCTCCTGAAAATTCGCTGACGTATCCCAATTAACAAAATTTAACAGCTGAATGTTAAGGGCCGGAGGCCTTGTTTCTGCGGATTAAATTTAAAGACTTATCCGAATTTTCGGGCATTGAAAGTAAAAAAGCCTGTGGGGATTCACACAGGCTATGTCCGTCGGTCAGGGCCGGCTCAGCCGCCGATTTCGATCTGGCGGGCCGGTTTGACCTTTGCCTCTTCCCGTTTTGGCAACTCGATCTTCAGCACACCGTCATTATAGGAAGCCTGAATCTTCTCGGTGTCGATGGACGTCGGAAGCGTAAAGGTCCTCTGAAATGAGGAGTAGCTGAACTCACGGCGGGTATACTTCTCTTCCTGTCTGGCTTCACTGGTTTCTCCGGAAGCCGAGATCGTCAGGTTGTTGTGATCGAGGTTCAGTTTGAAGTCTTCGCGCTTCAGACCGGGCGCGGCCACTTCGATCCGAAAACCGTCCTTATGTTCGGCGACGTTCACGGCCGGCAGATGGTTCACAGTCTGGTTCGCGGCAAAAAAGCCGTCCAGATCACGGCCGAAGAAGTTCTCGATCAATGAAGGCAGATGGCTGTTTTTTAACATCGGATTCATGGCGTTATCCTCCTTTTAATGGTTTGATTTGTTGTTTTGAGATACAGACACTACCCGTTTTGACAACATTCATACCAATCGAAGGTTGGTCCGGAGACTACGCCAATTTGACTGTTTTATGTACGGTTCAGGGAAAAACACAATGTCAGACTGTCAGTTTAGGTCTGCAACGGCCTGACATTTAGAGACATACGGAAATGTTCTTCTGCCGCCCTCAGCAGAGTATGATTTAAAGACAGGCTTTTAAGAGGTAATCCACGGAAAGGAGTTGAAGAGGCAATGGTTCCCGGCGCTCAGTTAGCGGCCTGTTTGAGCTGGAGCTGTTCGCAGGCTTTTTCGGCCGCCGACTGTTCGGCTTTTTTCTTGCTGTAGCCGCTGCCCTGGGCGAACGGTTCGTCGTTGACCGTCACCTGGGCAATAAATTCACGGAAGTGATTGTTTCCCCGTTCGGAAACAATGGCAAACTCGACCTTTTTGCCTTCCCGCTGCGCCCATTCGATCAGGCGGCTTTTGTAATTGGCGTTGTTGTTGATCAGCGCATCGAGGTCATAGTGTCCCAGAAGCTCCTTGAGAATGAACCGGCGCGTGAACCGGAATCCCTTGTCGAGATAAATCGCGCCGACCAGGGCCTCCAGGGCGTCGCCATACATGGACGTACGGGCAGGCACCATGCCCCGGTTCCGGCTTCCGTCGTATTCGATCAGGTTTTCCAGACCAATCTTACGGGCAATGCCGTTCAGCGTCTCGCGGTTGACGATCCGGGAGCGGATTTCGGTCAGGAAGCCTTCATCCTTGTACGGAAATTTCTTGAAGAGAAATTCGGCGATCACCATACCGAGCACGGCATCGCCCAGGTATTCCAGACGCTCGTTGGATTCCTTGAAACCCTTGATGGCGGTTTCCTTGGAAGCGGAGGTATGGCGGAAGGCCAGCTGGTACAGGCCGACGTTGGAAGGAGCCTCGCCGATGATGTGTTCCACGGCACGCCGAAATTTACGGCGCTCGCTATTACCCGACCGCGACCGGAAAAAACCCAGGATTGGCCCGAAGACGGTGTTGGTTAAAGCAGCTTGCACGCGGCTGGTTTTGACTCAAAGTTTACGAAATACTACGGAGAAATTGTGTCCCCCGAAGCCGAATGTATTGCTCAGGGCCACGTTGACCGCGCGTTCCTGTGCCTTGTTAAACGTAAAGTTCAGCTTGGGATTGAATTGTTCGTCGTCGGTAAAATGATTGATGGTGGGCGGAACCAGGTTATGCTGCATGGCCATGAGACACGCGATGGACTCGATGGCCCCGGCAGCGCCGAGCAGGTGGCCCGTCATCGATTTGGTCGAACTGATATTCAGTCGGTACGCATGTTCGCCAAACACTTTCTCGATGGCCGTTGCTTCACTAACATCGCCCAGAGGGGTCGAAGTTCCGTGAACATTGATGTAATCGATGTCTTCAGGGCCGATTCCGGCGTCGTTGAGGGCATCTTTCATGACGTTCAGGGCGCCGAGTCCTTCGGGGTGCGGGGCGGTAATGTGGTAGGCGTCGGAAGACATCCCTCCGCCGATGAGTTCGGCGTAAATTTTAGCTCCCCGCGCTTTGGCGTGTTCGTATTCTTCCAGAATGATGGCTCCGGCGCCTTCCCCCAGAACGAAGCCGTCGCGGTCTTTGTCGAAAGGCCGGGAAGCGGTTTCGGGGGAGTCGTTCCGTTCGGAGAGCGCCCGCAGGGCATTGAACCCGCCGACCCCGGCTTCGGTCACGGCGGCTTCGGACCCTCCGCTGATGGCAATGTCCAGACGGCCGAGCCGGATGAAGTTGAACGCATCGATCATGGCGTTGGTCGCCGAAGCGCAGGCCGAGACCGTTACGTAGTTGACCCCACGAAATCCATAGCGGATCGACAACAGGCCCGAAGCACTGTCGGCAATCATTTTCGGTATGAAGAACGGATTGTAGCGGGGGGAGCCGTCGCCGGTGGCATAATTCTTCACTTCGTCCTCGAAGGTCTTCAGGCCCCCGATTCCGGAGCCCCAGATCACACCGGCTTTGTCCAGATTGATTTGTTCGGGATTCAGCCCGGCATCGGCAACGGCCTCGTCGGCCACGATGAGCGCATACTGGGCGAAGGGGTCCATTTTACGAGCCTCCTGGCGAGGGATGAACTGGTTGATGTCCAGCCCTTTGACTTCACAGGCAAACTTGGTCCGAAACTTCTCGGCATTGAATTTAGTAATCGGGCCGGCGCCACTCACACCGGCAGATAAGCCGTTCCAGAACTCTTGTACTGTATTACCAATCGGCGTAAGCGCGCCAAGACCTGTGATTACTACTCGTTTAAAAGGCATAAAATGAACTGCAAAAAGGAAAGCTTATTTCACATTCTCTTCCAGATACGAAATCGCCTGACCCACCGTACCGATGTTCTCAGCCTGATCGTCCGGAATCGAGATGTTGAATTCTTTTTCAAACTCCATAATCAATTCGACCGTATCGAGCGAGTCAGCGCCCAGGTCGTTGGTGAAGCTGGCCTCCGGCGTTACCTCCGACTCCTCAACACCCAGTTTCTCAACAATGATAGCCTTTACTTTGTCTGCAATTTCTGACATTTCTGTATGCGTTTGGGGTTAAAAAAACTGTGCAAAGAAAGAGATTTAAAATAGTATTGTCAAATAATTTTTTCGACCAAAAACCGCTGAAAAAACGCCTGATTTTTAATTAATTATTCAGATTTACAGGCGATTATAAAATTAAACTCCGTTCGTTTCACCCTGCCTCCCAATTGCTCCCGGCTCCCATCCCGGAGATGAAAGCCTACTATATAAGTATACCAAGTTGCTTTTTACACCCCGGAAGACAAAGCCGATCCGATTGTGTAGTTTTGCATCAAAATCTGAAAAAACGTGGACATCCCCAAGCTGAAGCATACCGATTCCGGCCGCTTTTTCCTTATCGCCGGCCCCTGCGCCATCGAAAGCCGCGACCTCGCCCTGCAAATCGCCGAACGAATCGTGGAGATCACCGACCGGCTGCGGATTCCCTATATTTTTAAAGGCTCCTACCGGAAAGCCAACCGCACCAAACTCGACTCCTTTACCGGCATCGGCGACCTCCCGGCCCTGGAAATCCTGAAGGAAGTGGGCGACACCTTCGACGTACCGACTCTGACCGACTTTCACGAGTCCCATGAAGCCGACATGGCCGCCCCCTACGTGGATGTCCTTCAGATTCCGGCTTTTCTCTGCCGCCAGACGGATATGCTCGCGGCAGCCGCCCGAACCGGCAAGGTCGTCAACATCAAGAAGGGACAGTTCATGGCCGGCGATTCGATGGGATTTGCGGTCGAAAAAGTGAAATCGGTCCGCCCCGACTCCGTCGTTTTCCTGACCGACCGGGGCAACTCCTTCGGCTATGGGGACCTGATCGTCGACTACCGGAACATTCCGGCCATGCAGGCCCAGGGCGTGCCGGTCGTGATGGACTGCACGCACTCGCTTCAGCAGCCGAACCAGTCGTCGGGCGTGACCGGCGGAAAACCCGCCCTGATCGCTACCATCGCCAAAGCCGCCATCGCCGTCGGGGCCGACGGTCTGTTCATTGAAACCCACCCCCGGCCCTCCGAGGCCAAATCGGACGGGGCCAACATGCTGCCGCTGGACCGGCTGGAAGGGCTGCTCGAAAAGCTGGTGCGGATTCGGGAGGCCATCGCCGGATAATCGGAATTTCGATGGGTCCGGCAGTAGAATCACTTTCGCCGGCACTCTCTCCCATGAAGCCTGATCCAAGCTCCGATGCAGACCCGTTACACCACCAATCCGACCGATTTCCGGCAATACGATACCGAGCGCATCCGCCGGGAGTTCCTGATCGAACGTTTGTTCGAACCGGATGCCTTTTCCTTCGTCTATTCGCACTACGACCGCATGATCGTCGGAGGAGTGATGCCCGTCACGGACCGGCCGGCGCTGCCGACCTATGACGAACTGAAGGCCGATTTCTTCCTCGAACGCCGGGAAATGGGGGTGATCAACATCGGCGGAGCCGGAACGGTGACGGTCGACGGGCGGAGCTTCGATCTGGATAAGAAAGACTGTCTGTATGTCGGCCTGGGCAGCCGCGAGGTGGTTTTTACCAGCCGCGACGCCGGCCATCCGGCCCGGTTCGCCCTGATCTCGACCCCCGCACACCGCCCGTGTCCTACCGCCCGGCTCACGGCCGCCGAAGCCTCCCCGGCCGACATGGGCGCCCCGGAAACCGCCAACCAGCGGACCATCTACAAATACATCCATGCCGGTGGGCTGGCCGGCAGCCAGCTGGTGATGGGGCTCACTACGCTGAAGCCCGGCAACGTCTGGAACACCATGCCGCCCCATACGCACGACCGCCGGATGGAAGCCTACATTTATTTCGACCTTTCGGAAGACCAGCGGGTGTTTCATTTCATGGGTCACCCTCAGGAAACCCGCCATCTGCCGGTGGCCGACGGGCAGGCCGTGATCTCCCCGCCCTGGTCCATTCACGCGGGGGCCGGAACCACCGCCTATTCCTTTATCTGGGCGATGGCCGGTGAGAATTATACCTTTACGGATATGGATTTCGTTTCCGTGAAAGACCTTCGGTAGGAGGGAGTGGCAACAGGCCGGGCACAAAACTTTTTAATAAAACGGAAAGTTTTGTATGCAATCTTTGGCTATTTTTAGATATTGTTGCCTTTTAACAACTCTCAACCCGATCAAGCTTCTTCATGCACGTCCGACGATTACAAGCTCGGCCGAGTCAGGACTCTGAGACAGACGTCACCCTGCGGCTCAAGGCGGGGGATGAACAGGCTTTTGAAGAGGTCTTCTTCCTCTATTATAAGCATCTCCACGCCATCGGAATCAAGTTTCTGAAAGACCCCGAGCGGGCCGAAGACGCCGTGCAGGACATCTTCCTGAAACTGTGGGACCATCGCGACGCCCTGAACGAAACCTGTTCCATCAAGGGCTTTCTGTCGATTTCGATGAAAAATCACGTCCTGAACGTGATCCGCGACAGCCACCAGTCCATCTGGGAGTATCTGTCGGCCGAAACCGAGGAGGCTTATGGGGAAGACACCACCGGCAACGCCTTCCAGCTTCAGGAGTACGGCGAAATTCTGGAGCAGGGGCTGCGTCAGCTGCCGCCCCAGCGCGCCCGGGTGTTCCGGATGCGGGTGTTCAACGGGCTCGATAACGAACAGGTGGCCCGGCAGCTTTCCATTTCAGTCAACACCGTCAAGTTTCAATTCTCGCAGGCTTCCAAATTCCTGAAGGAATACCTCGGCAGGCACGCCGACCTCGAAGGCATCGTGCCGATGCTGCTCCTCTTTGAACTCTTCTCCTGACCGGTTTACAATTTTTTTTTCTTCCTGATCATACTTCCATCCCGGCTTTGTGTATCTATTAAGGAATGAATTGAATAATTCCTGAACTCATCCCAATGGATGCACAACTTTTACAGAAATATTTAAAAAACGAGTGTAGCCCCGACGAAGCGCTGGTCGTGCTGGCCTACCTGTCCGGAACCGATGGACAGCAGCATCTGAAACAGCTTCTGGATGTGGACCTGCAATCGCTGGAGGCTCTGCCCCTCGACGAGGCCGAAAACCGCACCGCCCGGCAGCTGTTCAACCGGATGCAGATCCGGAAGCAGGCCACGGCCGGGGTGGTTCGTCCGCTCCGGCGTCCGGAACGCCGGTTTACGTGGCTGGCTGCGGCTGCGGTCACGCTGCTTCTGCTGGCGACCGGCGGCTGGTGGGCCTACCGGCAATTGACTCCCCCCGAAACCGTCACGCTCCGGACCGATTACGGCCAGACCCGGCGGGTCGTTCTCCCGGACCGGTCGGTGGTGACGCTGAACGGCAACACCTCCATTACGTACCCGGAAGAGTGGTCGCCGGAGACGCCCCGGGAGGTATGGGTCGAGGGCGAAGCGTTCTTCGAAGTAGTTCACACCCTTAACCACCAGCGGTTTACGGTACACCTGCCGTCCAACATGAACGTGGAGGTTCTCGGCACCCGCTTCAACGTCTACACCCGAAAATCCAGAACCCGCGTGGTGCTGAACGACGGACGCATTCAGATGAAGGTGTCCGACGATCCGAACAACCACCTCGTGATGAAGCCCGGCGAGATGTTCTTTGCCGACACCCAGGCCAAAGTTTTTTACAAAAAAGCCGTCAACGCGCAGGCCCAGTCGTCCTGGCGCACCGAAAAACTGGTGTTCGACGGCACGACCCTGCAGGAAATTGCCCAGTTGCTGGAAGACACCTATGGCCTGGAGGTCGTGATCGCCGACCGCGAACTGCTGCGCCAGAAGTTTTCCGGAACCATTCCCGGCAAAAACGTAGAAACCATTCTCAACGGTTTATCCCGCCTGTTCGACATGAAAATTACGCGCCAACCTGATCGAATCATTATTCAGCAAAACTGAACCCTCTATGAAAAAAGCAGTATCCTTTCTGATAGGAGTCATTCTGGCCGGAACCTTACCGGCCTATTCCCAGATGCTGGTGTCCTACAACCATCGGGGTGCGCCCCAGGCTAAAGAGATCGAAGCGCCGGTGGTTACGCTGAAAGCGGCCCTTTCTGAACTGGAACGGCAATACCGGGTTTCCTTCATTTACCGCACCGATCTGGTCGATACGAAAGTCATGATGACCAGCCACCGCGAGCGGAATGTCGAAGACGCCCTGTCGAACCTGCTCGCCGACAAGGGCCTTACCTACGAAAAAATCCAGAACAACTTTTATATCATTCTGGCCAGCCGGGACCGCAACGCCCGGTTTCTTAGGAAGGTCAGCCAGATCGAAAAACGCGGGCTCCCCACCGCCCCCGAAGGGGAAGTCGCGGTTCCGACGGAACTGAACGTGAGCCGGCTGGAGCGGATCGGCTTCTCGATGCTGTCGGCCGAGCGCCAGGACATTCAGGTGCAGGGCCGGGTGTCGGACCGCAGCGGGCAGGGAATCCCCGGCGTGAGCGTCGTCATCAAGGGAACCACCCGCGGTACGACCACCAACGGCCAGGGCGAATACTCGCTCAGCGCCCCGAACAACGCCACCCTGGTATTGAGCTTCGTCGGCTATTCCTCGCAGGAGATTCCGGTCAACGGCCGCTCGACGGTCAACGTAACGCTTCAGGAAGACATCCGGGCGCTGAGTGAAGTGGTCGTAGTCGGATACGGTACGCAGAAGCGGGCCGCCGTTACGGGCGCCATTTCGTCGGTGACGTCCAAAGAAGTGGCCGAGTTGCCGGTCGTCAACGTGCAGCAGGCCATCCAGGGCCGGGTGCCGGGGGTGTCGGTGGTGAGCAACGGGGCGCCGGGCGAATCGCCGGTGGTCCGCATCCGGGGCATCGGGTCCATCAACTACGCTTCCAATCCGCTGTATGTCATCGACGGCTTTCCGACCGGTGACCTCAATAACTTCGACACGCGGGACATTGAAACCGTCGATGTGCTGAAAGACGCATCGGCCGCGGCCATCTACGGATCACGGGCGGCCAACGGCGTCATCATCATCACGACCAAGCGGGGCAGCACCGACGGCCGGATGCACGTCAGCTACGACGGCTACGTGGGCACCCAGAGCGCCTGGCGCACCCTCGACGTGCTGAATACCGAAGAGTACATCCGGTACGGCACCGCCCTGCGGACCAATGCCGGCCAGGCCCTTCCGGCCCGGTTCAATGCCATGAACGATCCCATTTATCCGGGCGCGACCCAGACGTATGCGCAGACGAATACCGACTGGCAGGATCAGCTGTTCCGCTCGGCGCCGATGACCCAGCATAACATATCGCTTTCGGGCGGAAACGACCGGTCGCGGTTCTATTCGTCGGCCGGGTATTTCAGCCAGGAGGGGATCATGCTCGGAACCAGCTACCGGCGCGGTAACTTCCGGATCAACTCCGACCACAAGATCAGCAAGCGGTTCACCTTCGGTCAGTCGCTGACGATTTCCTACGACGATAAGTATAACGAGAACAACAGCGGGGGACGGACGCAGATCAAGCACATGCTGCACATGACCCCATATATGCCCGTTGAAGACCCGACCAGAGTGGGCGGCTACCGCGGTCCGGACGGCTCCGACGGCAGTGACCCGCAGAACCCGGTGCGGATTGCCGTGCAGGACCGGGACAACACGCAGCGGCTGAAGTTCCTGGGGAGCGCCTTCCTGGAGGTCGGCATCACCGACTGGCTGAAATACCGTTTCACGGGCGGCATCGATTATGTTCAGGCCCGGCAGTACATCTTCCTGCCGATCTACAACGAGAGCTTCAACGCCCGGAATCCGGCCGTGGTCACCGACAACCGGACGACCTACACCTCTCCGCTGTTTACCAACCAGCTCACCTTCGACAGAAACTTCGGCCAGCATCACCTGAACGTGGTGGCGGTCGCCGAGCGGCAATCGGGAACGTCCATCATCCTGAACACCAGCGGCCAGGCGGCTTCCAATACCATCCGCGAGCTGACCGGTCTGGCCAACCAGACGGCGCAGGGCAGCCGCGAGAAATACGTGCTGTTCTCCTATCTGGCCCGGGCCAACTACGATTACGCCAACAAATACCTGTTGAGTGCCTCCTTCCGCCGGGACGGTTCGTCGCGGTTCGCCCCCGGCAAGAAGTGGGGGAACTTTCCCTCGGTTTCAGTGGGCTGGCGGATCAGTGAGGAAGCCTTCATGAAGAACTCGCCCGCCGTATCCGAACTGAAGGTGCGGGCCAGCTACGGCTCGATGGGCTTTAACGAGATCGGTAACTATCCCTGGCAGGTGGCCGTCAGCCAGACGACCAACGCCGTCCTCGGCGGTGCCGTGACGCAGGGCACGTACTTCGACCGTCTGGGCAACACCGATCTGCAGTGGGAGGTGACGAAGATGGGCAACATCGGTATAGACCTCGGTCTGTTCAACAACAGCATCACGCTGTCGGCCGAAGCTTATGACCGCAAAACCGACGGGCTGATTCTGAACCAGCCGGTAGCGCCCTCCATCGGGTATTCCAACTCACCGATCGCCAACGTGGGCAGCATGCGCAACCGCGGCTTCGAGCTTCAGCTGGGGTATAATAAAACCTCCGGCGACTTCCGGTTCAATGCGTCGGCCAACCTCGGCCTGGTTCGGAACAAGGTGCTGAGCCTCGGCCCCGAGATTTCCCCGATCCTGACGGGCAGCAACGCCGACTACGGCGGCTACGACATCACCCGCACCGAAGCCGGGCAGCCGATCCAGTACTTCTACGGCTGGAAAGTGGCCGGTATTTTCCAGAGCGACGAAGAGGTCAAATCCGCAGCGAAGCAGGATAACGCCAAACCCGGCGACATTCGCTTCGTCGACATCGACGGCAACGGGGTGATCGATGCCGGCGACCGGACCAATCTCGGTAACTTCATCCCCGACTTTACCTACGGGGCCAACTTCTCGGCCAATTACCTCGGCTTCGACCTGTCGCTGTTCCTGCAGGGGGTGCAGGGGAACAAGATCTTCAACGGAACGAAGGTGCTGCGTCAGGGTATGCTGCGGCTGTTCAACGCCGGCACGGAAGTGCTGAACGCCTGGACGCCGACCAACACGAATACCGACGTTCCGCGGGCGGTCGACGGCGACCCGAACCGCAACAGCCGGACCTCCGACCGGTTCATCGAAGACGGTTCCTACCTGCGTCTGAAAAACCTGAGCATCGGGTATTCCATCCCGGCCGACCGGCTTCAGTCCTGGACCCGTTCGACGCTCTCCCGCGCCCGGATCTATGTATCAGGACAGAACCTTCTGACGTTTACCAAATATACCGGCTACGACCCGGAAATCGGCTCCCGCTACAACCAGACGCTGACCAATGGGATCGACTACGGGCAGTATCCGGTGGCCCGGAGCTTCACGGTCGGGATTCAGATCGGTTTTTAATGGAGAACTTCACCAACATAATTTGAACGATAGAATTTAAATTGATAAACACCATGAGAAATAAGTTCATAGGAAAGGGAATCCTTCTGGTTGGGCTGCTCCTGGGATGCAGCGAAAGCGACCTGGATCAGGTGAACCCGAACCAGATTCTCACCGATCAGTATTTCAAGGATTTGTCGGAACTGACCAAGGGCGTCAATTCCATCTATGCCATCCAGCAGTCGGCTAACCTCCTGGGCCGGGAATACTGGTTCCTGCATGACCTGCGCAGCGACGACGTGGCGACCGGCGGTGGGCAGCTCGAAACGCCCCGGAACCAGTTGCTTACCGGCGTCCATGACCCGGCCAACGGGGTGATGAACAGCGTCTGGAACGGTCTGTACCGGATGATCCACCGCGCCAACGTGGTGATCGACCGGGCCGCCCAGGTGACCGACGGCACCGCCGAACAGCGCAATCAGGTGGTGGGCCAGGCCAAGTTTCTGCGGGCCTGGGCCTACTACGAACTCGTCAGCCTGTGGGGCGGGGTGCCGCTCTATAACAGCTACGTCACGTCGGTCGGCGGTTCACAGCCCCGGGCCACCGAGGATCAGGTATACCAGCAGGTCATCGCCGACCTGAAAGACGCCCAGGCGGCCCTTCCGCTGAAGTTCGAGGGAGCCGACCTCGGCCGGGCCACCCGCGGAGCCGCCAGTACCCTGCTCGGCCGGGTGTATTTGCAGCGCGGGGAGTACGCCAACGCCAAAACCGAGCTTCAGAAGGTCATCGACTCGAAACAGTATTCCCTGGTCGATAACTACAACGACAACTTCCTGGAAGAAACGGAGTATAACCCCGAGTCGATCTACGAAGTGGCTTTCTCCAAAGTCGGGGACTTTAACTGGGATGCGGACGGCAACGGGAACGGGAACGAAACTACCCCGCGCAGCCAGGAATATGCCGCCATCGGCTGGCGCAACCTGATTCCGTCCAACAAACTGCTGGCCGAGTATGAAAATACGGCCAAAGGCGACGAGAAAACCGATCCGCGGCTTCTGTACTCGTTCTATTTCATCGGCGACAAGTTCAACGGCGACAAAAACACCCTGACCGACGCCCAGGTACAGGGCAACACCTCGGTGCTGGCCGGTAAGGAGCAGAAGATCAGCTGGCGGAAATATTCGGCCATGTATAAAACCGCCGATACCTATTATACTTCCGGGATCAACTTCCGGCTCATGCGCTACGCCGACGTGCTGCTGATGATGGCCGAGGCCGAAAACGAAGCCGGGACGCCCCAGGCCGCCATCGGCTACCTGAACCAGGTCCGCGCCCGCAAGAGCGTGGCCATGCCGCCGTATCCGACCAAAAGCTTCCCGGTGAACTCCAAAGCCGAAATCTTCCGGGCCGTTCAGCACGAGCGGGAAGTGGAACTGGCCGGCGAACAGTTGCGGAACCGCGACCTCCTGCGGTGGCGGAAACAGAACAAGCTGACCGCCGAACCGCTGACCTACTTTCAGAAAGGCAAACACGAACTGCTGCCGATTCCGCAGGCCGAAATCGACAACAACGATAAACTGGAGCAGAAAGACCAGAACCCCGGTTATTGATCCTTTATTCCTAAACCGATATTCCTGAACTGGAATTTACCTAAACCGAAATCCGGAAAGCCCTTACCGCCTGGTGGGGGCTTTTTTGTGCAAACTGGATTTTGGTAACTTACCGCCGTGTCGCCGAGAAACCCTATGATCCTGAGATTTGCCACGCTGCTGCTCACGCTGCTTTCCCTGACGGCCGGCTGCCGGAAGGAAACCCGCTTCGAACTGCTCGACGCCGGTGAGTCAGGCATCGACTTCGCCAATACCATCACCGAATCCGACACGCTGAACGTGCTGGCTTTCGAATATATCTACAACGGCGGGGGTGTGGGCGTCGGGGATGTCGACGGCGACGGGTTGTCCGACATTTTCTTTGCCGGAAATACCGTGTCCAGCCGGTTATACCTGAACAAAGGCGGCATGAAGTTTCAGGACGTTACCATCCCCGCCGGTGTATCCACAACCACCTGGTGTACGGGCGTTTCCATGGTCGACCTCAACCAGGACGGACGGCTGGACATCTACGTCTCCACGATCCACCCGAAACCAACCGGGTCGGTGCCGAATCTTCTGTTTATCAACCAGGGAAACGGTTCCGACGGGGTTCCGCGCTTTCAGGAGATGGCCGGCCGGGCCGGGCTGGCCGATTCCAGCTACTCGACCCAGGCGGCTTTTCTGGACTACGACCGCGACGGCGACCTCGACTGCTACCTGCTCACCAACGCCCTCGAATCCTATAACCGCAACAACGTCACCGGCCCCCGCAACGACGGCAGCGCCCGCAGTCTGGACCGGCTCTACCGCAACGACGGCCCTGCAGCCGGAAAGGGCAGCCTGCCGGTATTCAGGGACGTCTCGAAGCAGGCCGGGATCGTGCACGAGGGCTGGGGGCTGGGCGTGATCGTCAACGACATCAATCAGGACGGCTGGCCCGACGTCTACGTCGCCAACGATTTTCAGTCGAACGACGTGATGTATATCAACAACCAGGACGGAACGTTCCGCAACCGCATCGCCGACGCACTCAAACACCAGAGTCACAACAGCATGGGCGTGGATATGGCCGACATTAACAACGACGGTCTGAACGAGATCGCCGTGGCCGACATGCTGCCCGATGATAACCTGCGGCAGAAAACCATGTTCTCGATGGTCAACTACGACCGGTTTCAGATGGCCCGCCGGCTCGGCTATCAGCCCCAGTACATCCGCAACGTGCTTCAGTTCAACCGGGGGGCCTTGCCGGAGGGTTCGGCCGGAGCCGGAAAGGAAGCCGGCCGCGACGTTCCGCGCTTTTCGGACATCGGGTATCTGGCCGGAGTGGCCGCCACGGACTGGAGCTGGAGCACGCTGTTCGCCGATTTTGACAACGACGGTTTTCGGGATCTCCTGATTACCAACGGCTACCGAAAGGACGTCACGAACCTCGACTTCGCGAATTACAATCAGAATGCCTCCATGTTCGGGACCGACGAGACCCGGCGCAAGCGGATCACCGATCAGTTGAAGGACCTGGAAGGGGTCTACAAGCCCAAGTTCATGTACCGTAACGACAACGACGGCCGGACCTCCTCGCTGACCTTCACCGACCAGGCCGCCGCCTGGGGCCTCGACCAGCCCTCCTATGCCAACGGCACGGCCTATGCCGACTTCGACAACGACGGCGACCTGGATCTGGTCATGAACAACATCAACGACCGGGCTTTTCTGTACCGGAACCGAACCATCGACGGCGCCGGAGAAGAGGCCGGCAAAAAAGCCGGAAATTACCTGCGCATTCAGCTACGGGGCAAACCGGGAAACCTTTCCGGGCTGGGCGCCAGAGTGAGCCTGTTTTACCATGATGCCGGTCGGACCTCGCTCCGGCAGTATGCCGAGCAGGCGGTGCAGCGGGGTTATGAATCGACCGTCGAGCCGGTGCTGCATTTCGGGTTCGGCTCCGTCGCAGCGATCGATTCTCTGAAGATCGTCTGGCCGGACGGAACCGGGCAGCTTCTGGTCCGACCGGGCATCAACCGGATGCTGACCCTGGCGCAGGCCCAGGCGAACCCGGTGCCGACTGATTTTCTGACGCGAAGGCCCGGGCCGCGGGCGACGAGACCGCTTTTTGAGGAAGTTTCGAAGATTTCCGGTCTGGCCTTCCGGCATGACGAGGACGATTTCGTCGATTACAAGATGCAGCAGACGACGCTCCACCAGAAACACTCGCAGATCGGGCCGGGGGTCGCCGTGGGCGACGTGGACGGCGACGGGCTGGACGATCTGTATCTGGCGGGAGCCGCCCGCAAACCCGGGACCCTGTTTCTTCAGAAAGCCGACGGCACCTTCCGCCGGTCCGACCTGCCGGCCAAAACCGAGGAGGAAACCGGCGTGCTGCTGTTCGACGCCGACAACGACGGCGACCTGGATCTGTATGCGGCTTCGGGCAGTACGGAATTCGGCAAAGATTCGACCCGATACCGCGACCGGCTGTACAAAAACGACGGCAAAGGCCGCTTCCGACCCGACACCCTGGCCCTTCCGCCCGATGCATCCAGCGGCTCCTGCGTGACGGCCGCCGACTACGACCGCGACGGTGACCTCGACCTGTTCGTGGGCGGCCGCATCATCCCGCGCGAATATCCGCGCCCGGCCCGCAGCGGCCTGCTCCGCAACGAGGGCGGGCGGTTTACCGACGTCACCGAACAGGTGGCCCCCGGCCTGTCGCGGATCGGGCTCGTCTGCGCGGCCCTCTGGACCGACACCGACAATGACGACTGGCCCGACCTCCTCCTCGCCGGCGAATGGATGCCGATCACCCTCTTCAAAAATAACCGGGGGCAAACATTCAATCATTCAGCAACTCCATCATTCAATCATTCCACCGGCTGGTGGAACAGCCTCACCGCCGGTGATTTCGACAACGACGGCGACATGGATTACGTGGCCGGAAACGTCGGGCTGAACGGCCGCTATCGGGCCTCGGAACAGCAGCCGGTATCGCTCTACGCCAATGATTACGACAAAAACGGATCGCTCGATCCCATCATGAGCGCCTACAACGGCGGGAAGGAATACCCGGTGCATCCGCGCGAAACCCTGACCGACCAGATGCCCTCGTTCCGGCAGAAGTTTCAGCTTTTCTCCGTTTACGGCAGGAGCGGCCTTCAGGAGGTGCTGCCCGAGCCTACCCGCGCGGGGGCCATCGTCCGGCGGGCCACCTGGTTTGCGTCGACCTACATCGAAAACCAGGGAGCCGGGCGGTTTGCGCTGCGGCCCCTTCCGGTGGAAGCGCAGCTGGCCCCCGGCTTCGGAATGCGGCCCATCGACTTCGACCGCGACGGCCACCTCGACCTGCTGATGGTGGGCAACAACTACGCGTCCGAGGTGCTGACGGGCTGGTACGACGCCGGAATCGGCCTGTGCCTGCGGGGCGACGGGAAGGGCGGTTTTGTGCCGCTGCCGCTTTCCCGAACCGGCTTTCTGGCCGACGGTGATGCAAAGGGGCTGGCCGAGGTCGCCCTGAAGGACGGCCGTTCGTTGCTGGTGGTGACCCAGAATCAGGACAGCCTGCGGGCGTTCCGGCACACCGGCCACCCGCCCGGGCAGCGGGTGACCCTGCGCCCGGATGACCGGTATGCGCTGGTTTCCCTGAAAAATGGCCGCCGGCGGAAAGTAGAATTTTCGTGGGGTTCGACTTATCTGTCACAATCCACCCGATTGTTTGCCGTGCCGCCGGGAGCCGTCTCTCTGATGATTGTTGCGCGGAACGGGGCAAAACGCCGGGTGGCAGCCGTGCCTTAAACCGGCGGGCAGACCGCCCGCCAAACCACCGCATGAACCGTCGTCATTTTACCCGAACCTTATCCGTACTTCCCCTTTCTCCGGCCGTCAGTCAGGCAGCGGCCCGGAATGAACTTTTGGCCGGGCCGCCGTCGGGCGCGGAGGACCGCGCCTACTGGCTGCGCACTCTGCTGAAAGTGGCCGAACCCGTTCTGAATGCCATGGCGCAGGGCCGTTTGAAGGCGACCATGCCGGTCGAGTCGGCACCGAATCAGCAGGAGGGCCGCCGGAAAGTGACGCACCTCGAAGCCCTGGGCCGCACGCTGGCCGGTCTGGCGCCCTGGCTCGGGCAGCCCCAGGTCGGGGCCGAGAAGACCCGGCAGCAGCAGGTGGCCGAACTGGCCCGGAAAGCCATCGGTCACGCCGTCAATCCAAAATCGCCTGACTTTCTTAATTTTACGCAGGGGGGGCAGCCGCTGGTCGATGCGGCTTTTCTGGCCCACGGCCTGCTGCGGGCGCCCGCCCAGCTTTGGGAGCCGCTGGCTTCCGACACCCGACAGCAGCTGACCGAGGCCCTGAAGGCAAGCCGGGTGATCAAACCGGGTTACAACAACTGGCTCCTGTTCAGCGCGATGGTGGAAGCCGCCCTGCTGAAGTTTACCGGCTGGGGTGACGAGATGCGGATGGACTACGCCATTCGTCAGCATCTGAACTGGTATAAAGGCGACGGTGTTTACGGCGACGGGCCGGATTTCCACTGGGATTATTACAACAGCTATGTGATCCAGCCCATGCTGCTCGATGTGGTCGGGACGCTGCGGGAAGCCAAAAAAGCGGACGATACCCTGTACCAGACCGTACTGGCCCGGGCGCAGCGGTATGCGATCGTGCAGGAGCGGCTGATCGGGCCGGACGGTTCCTTTGCGGCCTTCGGGCGGTCGCTGGCCTACCGCTGCGGGGCTTTTCAACTGCTGGCCCAGATGGCTCTGATGAAGCAGTTGCCTGCTGAAATTTCACCGGCCCAGGCCCGCGCGGCCCTGACGGCCGTGATCCGCCGGACGATGGATGCCCCCGGCACGTTCGATGCGAACGGCTGGCTGCAGATCGGTCTGTGCGGCCATCAGCCTTCGATCGGGGAAACCTATATTTCAACCGGCAGTCTGTACCTCTGTTCGGTGGCCTTTCTGCCCCTCGGGCTGCCCGCCGACGACCCGTTCTGGCAGGCTCCGGCCGAGGACTGGACCGCAAAAAAGATATGGTCGGGGCAGGACGTAAAGGCCGATCATGCCGTCAAAGGCTGACGAAAAACAGGACGGATCATAGGTTCAGAAGGGGGCTTCTGGATAGAAATATGAAAAAAATGAAAGATTGATTCAATGGTAATCTCTGATTATCAGAGCCTTGTGTTGGAAGATTGATGGATTGAACCCATGATACTTTGTGCGGATTATAGTTATTAACCTGTGAATGAGATATTTTTGATTATACCACTTCACGAATCATGTCAATTTTCAAGAGAAGTATTGCTAAAGCTCAAAAGGTTTACGGCAAAATTTTCCCTGCACCTGTCCTAACCGACTTCCACTACCAGACAATGCCGTGGATCGACAAAAAAGACCCGGATATTGACGGTTTTGTCAGAAGTTTTCCGAAAGCCCCTCATTTGCCCTACGACCTTGCGGAAAAACTGAAGTCGTGGCGGAACGACGGTTTTGTCATTCTGGAGAACGTCATCTCGCAGGAACTGCTGGACGCTTACCTGGCCGACGTTCAGGAACTCATCGAACGACACAAGGAGTTCGACATCAGCATTCGGATCGACCGGCCCGAATACCAGCGTCATCCGGTCATGAAGATCAAAGAGGTACCCCGTGAGATCATCGAAGGTCAGTACATCAAGATCATGGACTTCCACAATGCGTCGGTGGCCGGCAAGAAGCTGATGCTGCACAATGCGATCGTGAGCTTTCTGCAGGCCGTTTTTCAGGAAAAAGTGGTCGCTATGCAGAGTCTGACCTTTCTGTACGGCTCCCAGCAGGAAACCCACCAGGACTTCCCGTATGTGGTTCCGCAGGTGCCGAGCCATCTGGCGGCCGCCTGGATTGCCCTGGAAGACGTTCGGCCGGGATCGGGAGAACTGCACTATTACGTCGGTTCACACAAGATCCGGAAGTTCAACTGGGGGAACGGTATTTTCTTCAATGGCGAATCCACGAAGAACCCGACGGATTTCGGCCGGTATCTGGTGGCCGAATGCGAGCGGATGGGTCTGGAGAAAAAAACGCTGCTGATCAATAAGGGAGATGTGCTGATCTGGCATGCCGCCCTCGCCCACGGCGGAGAACCCATCCTCGACGGCGAACTGACCCGGAAATCATACGTGTGTCACTATTCTTCCGCGCAGGGCTACTATCGGCACCGGCACGATCTGGTCAACGAACCCGTTCGTCACAGCTACAACAATGCGGACGTGTTCGCCGATCCGAACCTGCCGCAGTATGAAAATAGCTTCAAACGGGGCGAAGCCGTCGAAGAGAGCGCGCCGACCGTTCCGGCAGGACAAAAAAATGCGCTCTGAAGACCGAGCGCATTTTCTACTTACCAATCTCTATGTTCAAATAAAAAAGTTGATTCAGCGGTCTGAACTCCGGACCGAACTGGCCCCGGACGTATTGGCCCGGATGGAAGCGGAGCCGCGGTAGGTCACACTGCTGGCTCCGCTGGCCTGGGCTTCCAAGCGGTCGCTGACGGTCAGGCGGGCGTTGCTCGCCCCGGATACGTCCACGGCCGCACTGGCCAGTTTCAGATCGTAAGCCCGCAGCGAGGTGGCACCCGACACCTCGCCTTCAAGCCGTTTGGCCTGCCCGTTGAGGTTGATGGTCGACGCGCCCGACAGATCGACCAGGACCCGTTCGGCATCCACCTCGATGGTGGAACTGGAGGCTCCCGAAATCTCGATCGCCAGTTCTTTCAGGTTCCGGAAGCCGGTGACCGTCGAGCGGGAGGCTCCGCCGAAATCGATGGCGCTCACCGTCGGCATCGTGATGTCGATCGTCACGCGCTGGCGGTTGCGGTTCCAGGTTTTGTCTTTGTAGCGGATAGACAGTTTCCCGCCGGTGACCCGCGACTCCAGGTCGTCGAGGTCGGCCGGGCGGCCGGACGCAACGACCTTGTAGCCGCTGCCCTGCCGGACGTTGATGACGAAGGCACTGCCTAAATCCAGTTTATCGAAGTTGCTGACGGAGAAGGTGCGGCTTTCGTCCTGCATGGGCAGGTTGCTGACGATTTCGACCAGCGGGCTGCCGGAGGGGTCGACGGCCGCCATCGTTTTCGTCTCCGTCGGGATCATGAGGGAAGTAAGCGCGATCAGGGCAAGGGCGGTTTTCATACGGATAGTGTTTTGAGATGTTCGGGTAAAAGATGCAGGTCAGGCGGTAAATGTTGCACCCGACCCTTTATTGTTCCGATTTATTTGGTCCGTTGACGCTGCTGGCCCCGGACGTTTCCGAATTCAGGTCCTGAACGGTGCCGAAATCGGCCGAACTGGCTCCGGTGGCGTTGATGTCGGCCCGGCCCACCTGCATGGCGGTGGCATCGAGCTTGCAGGCGCCCGCCAGCCGCGCCGACAGACGGCCCGAACGGCCCCGCAGCGTCGCCTTCGACGCGCCGGTCAGTTCAAGGTCCAGATTGTCTGCCTTCACGTCGAGCAGCGACCGGCAGGCGCCCGTCAGACCGACCCGCAGTTTGTCGAGGTTATCGAAGTCGGTGATGATGGCCTGGGTGGCGCCCGAGAACTGGAGCGCATCCACGTCCGGCATCGTGATCGTCAGCCCGACCCGCCGGCGGTCTTTCAACTGGAAAAGGCCCTCGTTCCGGTAGTCGACGTGCAGTTCTCCGCCTTCCACCCGCACCCGCAGATCGTCGACGTCTTCCTCGCGGCCGTCGGCCACCACCTTGAAGGCGGTCCCGCGTTTTACCCGGACGGCGAAGGCCCCGCCGATGTCGACCCGGCTGAAGTTGTTCACGTCGAATTGCCGGGTATATTCCCCTTTCTGGAAAAAGTCGTCGCCCAGTTCGTTCCGCAGCACCTCGTCGATGGCGTCATTGGTGGTCAGGTCGTCGTCGTAGCGATCGTCGTTCAGCTCGCGGGGGTAGTTGATCGACACCAGTCCGTCGGTTTTGGTAAGCTTCCAGAGGGTGGCTTTCATGCGTTCAAACTCCTTGCCGCCGAACTCGTTGCGGATATGACGCGCAAACTGCTCGGTCATCCGGAACGGCCGCTCGTAGGGAACGTAGATGATCAGGTCGATGTCCTGGCCCCTGTACCGGCTGTCGGCCTTCAGCTCGAAGCTGTTGTCGAACACCAGGATGGAGTCTTTGACCGCCCATTTGTAGGCGATGGTCCGGGCGTTTCGCTGCGCCTGCTGACGCGACGGCCCCTGGGCGCTCAGGCGTTTGAACAGCTTCCAGTCCTGGCCGTCGATGCCTTCCAGTTCGATGGAGGTATGCAGTTCGTTGTTGTCGTTATAATCGTTCACATCCAGCGTCGGGATCGGAACAGGCGGCCGAACGATCTCCGTTTCTTCCACGACGCCCCGTTTGCTGAACTGGTTCACCAGTTGCGGAACCGTAGCCGCCAGACCGATGATGCCCAGAAACCAGATGCTCAGGAGCGCCAGCGAAACGCGGGTCGTTACCAGGGCCCGCTGCGAGATCAGCATGACGCCGATGATGGCCAGGGCCAGACCCGGAATGAAGATCGTCACGAAAGCCGCCAGCAGCATCGGCGGGTTAACTTCCTGCTGAAGCATCGTAAACGGCAGGCTGTCGCCGTCGAAATTGATGCCCCTCAGACCGAAAGCCGTGCCCAGCACCGCCAGCGAACCCATCATGATCCCAAAACCGACCAGGATCAGAAACACCCCGGCCAGCACCCGGACGATGGCGAAAATCCCGCGTGCCAGCGGCCCTACGGCGCTCGCCAGACCGTTGAAGATGGTGGCGATCAGCCGAAAGGGAAAGAGCAGAACCTTGGCGACGGTGCTCTCTTCGGCGGCTTCGTTCAGGTTGAGGCTGCGCTTGATGTTGCTCTCAATGTTGGAGAGCGTAATCGGCTCCCCCTGCATTTCCATTTTTTCGGTGAGCGTATTGGCCTGCGGGGAGATGATCCAAAGGATGATATAGGCCAGCAGACCCGTACCGAACAGGAAGATGAAGAGCACGAACAGGAGCCGCACTACGCCCGAGTCGATGCCGAAGTAGGCGCCGATGCCCGAAGCCACCCCGCCCAGTACCTTGTCGTCGGGGTTGCGGTAAAACTTCTTCACGCTCTTGTCGTCTTCGAGCGTCGTCGAACCCGGAAAAGCGATCCACATGGCGATGTACAGCACGACGGCGAAGCCTGAAATGCCGGCCAGAAAATCCTGTCCGAACGGCGGCAGGGCGAAAATCAGCGTGACGAAGATCAGCCGCACCCAGACCGGGTCGATGTTGAAGTAGTTGGCGATCCCGGCCGCCACCCCGCCGACCACCTTCCGGCGCAGGTCGCGGTAAAGTTTGCGCGGAGGCTGCTGCGTCGTGGAGGAAGCCGAAGCGGTCGTGGCCGAAGCACCCGCGGACGGGCCGCCCGCCGAACCGGTCGATTCATAGGCCGACTGCGAACGTGCCGAACCGGCGGAAGCCGCACCGATAATATCCTCTTCTTCGATGGCTTCAAAGTCGGCAACCGTGCCCATCGACTGAATCAGTTCCTGAACGTCCTCGTCGGTTACCGCCTGTTTTTCGCCCGTTTTGAGCTTTTTCAGAAGTTTTTCGGCAATCCGGTTTTCTATATCGGTAATAATTTCCTGGCTGTCCTCGTAAGTCGAAAAATAATGCTGGATCGACGTCAGATAGCTTTTCAGTTTATCGTAGCCGTCTTCCTCAATATGAAAGATAACTCCGCTGATATTGATACTGATGGTCTTTTTCATGACAAAAACGTGTGAAAGAGTCAAAAGGGAGTTTAGGTCAGCTATCGGTCGTTGGAGACTCCGGGTTGGTTCCTGTCGGAACGGGGGTATGGCCGTTGACGGCGCTGCGGTGCTGTTCGGTCTTGCTGACGATCAGATTGACCGACTCGGCCAGCTCCAGCCAGGTC
This sequence comes from Larkinella soli, assembly GCF_003703975.1. Lineage (GTDB taxonomy): Bacteria > Bacteroidota > Bacteroidia > Cytophagales > Spirosomataceae > Larkinella > Larkinella soli. Next base: position 24,077 of record NZ_QTJY01000015.1, read on the forward strand.
TCGTTCAGAGCCCTCAGGGAAGACTGTCCCAGATCGGTCAGAACGTAATATTTGCGGGGCGGGCCGGAAGTCGACTCAACCCATTTGTAATCGAGCAGTCCGGCATTCTTGAGCCGGGTGAGCAGGGGATAGAGCGTGCCTTCCACCACCATGATCCGGGCCGAGGTCAGCTCGTCCAGCATATCGGACGCATAAACCTCTCCCCGTGAGATGATGTGTAGAATGCAGAACTCCAGGATCCCCTTTCGCATCTGCACCTGAGCGTTTTCAATATTCATAGCTGTATGTCGAAATAGGAATGACGAATTGCCGCCGATCGGCCGGTCGGATTCAGGAAGACCATCCGGCAATTCGATTTTAACGATTCAAAGGTAAACAAAGGTACTATGTATCGCAAGGTACTTTAGAATTTTCTTGACGCCCAAATGACGAACGGAAAAAAGAACCGGTTGAGTGGCATTTGGTCGGGGCCGGAAAGTTTCCGTATTTTTGGGCCTCCCATCCGCTTCGTAAAGACGCATGAAATTCCCCGGTCTGACGGTCGTTCTGTTTGGTTTATTTCAAACATTGTTTGCGCAACCAATAACAAGATTCGAAAATGAATGGATTCAGTACGATCAGACGTATCTGCGTCTTTCGGTAACGGCCCGGGCCACTTTCCGGTTGACGACCGGTGACCTGGAAAAAGCCGGTTTTCCGACAGCCGGCATCGACCCGCGGACCCTGCAACTCTTCCGGCGGGGGGTGGAACAGGCCGTTTATGTGGCCGGGGAAGCGGACGGACGGTTTGATCCTTCCGATTATATCGAATTTGTCGGGGAGGGCAACGACGGCCGGCAGGATTCGCTGCTGTACCGCCCGGCAGGCACCCAGCCGCATCGCCATTACAGCATGTATTCGGATACGGCGGTGTATTTCCTGACCTGGCGCCCGGCCGGAAAGCCGGGGCTGCGAATGCGGGAAATTGGCCCGTCCGATCCAATCGGTCTGCGGCCCGAACCGTATCATCTGGCCGAACAACTGATCCTGCTGACCGACGAGCCGTCCTGGAACCCGGCCACCGGCCCGGCCCCGTATCCGTCGGCCAACGAAGTGTTTTTTGCGGAAGGCGCGGGCTGGACGGGACCGATGCTTCGGAAAGACAGTCTCGTCAGCCGGACGTTCCGGCTGGAAAACCGGGTACCGGTCGCGGGCCGACCACCAGAGGTAGAACTGCTGCTGAACGGTCGCGACAACAGCAGCCATGTCGTGGAGGTTTTTGCCGGAATCCGGCCCGAAAGCCGCCGGCCGCTCGGGACGGCCCGGTTCGATCTGTTCCAGGCCCATACACTGACCGTTCCGCTCGATCCCGCCGACCTGTCGGCGGAAGGAGAGGTGACGCTCTCCACCCGCTCATCCGGCCCGTTCCTGACCGACCGGTATTCCGTCGGCTATTACCACCTGCGGTATCCCGGGTCGTTCAGCCTCCGGAACAGGCCGGAATGCCGGTTCCAGCTGCTTCCGAACCCGGCCGGTCGTTCTTATGTCGAATGGACCGACGCGCCCGACTCCCTCCGGCTGTACGACCTGACCGACCCGAACCGGCCGCGTCGTCTGCTGCCTGCCCGCAGCGGTTCTCTGGCGCGGCTGGTGGTGCCGGATACCCGGAATCCGCGGAAGTTGTGGGCCACGACGGCGGTACGAAAGCCGGACCGAATCGAGCGGGTGAGGTTCCGGAAGATCGACCCGGGTTCGTCTGACTACGTGTTCATCAGTCACGAAAGGCTCATGAGGCCCGTCGGGGCGGTGGCCGATCCCGTCCGGGCTTATGCGGCTTACCGGGCTTCGGCGGCCGGGGGCGGTTTTGATACGCTGGTGGTGACGGTCCGGGAAGTGTTCGACCAGTTCAGTTTCGGGGAGCGGACACCCCTGGCCCTCCGCCGGTTTGCCGATTACCTGCTGTCCAACGGCGGCAAACCCGGCTTTCTGCTGCTGGTCGGGCGGGCTAATGTCTACTACCCGATCCGGAAAAGCCCGAACCGGGATGCGCTCGATCTCGTGCCGACGATCGGGGTCGTTCCGGGTTCCGACGTGCTGCTGACGGCCGGCCTGGGCGGTTTTCCCGAGCATGTGCCGGCCATCCCGACTGGCCGCATCAATACCCTCGATCCGAAAGACGTTCTGAATTATCTGAATAAGGTGAAGGAATATGAAGCCCTTCCGCCGGCCGAACCCTGGCGGAAGGAGGTGCTGCACCTGAGCGGAGGCCGGTCCGTCTACGAACTGGAGGCTTTCCGGGCCATCCTCGATGCGGTCGGACCGACGGCGCAGGGCCAGTATACCGGCGCTCACGTCAGCCTGCGTTCCAAAAAAACCGACGAACCCGTCGAGCGCATCGACATCAGCGACCGGGTCAACGAGGGAGTGGCCCTCATTACGTTCTTCGGGCATTCGTCGCCCGTCGTTACCGATCTGGACATCGGGTATGCCTCCCGGCCGGCTTCGGGTTTTCGCAACAAAGGGCGGTATCCGCTCATGTTCTTCAACGGCTGTGGGGTCGGCAACATTTTTTTCGGGGCTACCAATAACCTCAGCACCGACTGGCTGCTGACGCCCGACCGGGGGGCCATCGCCGTATTAGCCCACGGTTATTCGGGCTATACCGGCCCGCTGGAATCGTTCACCACCCGGTTTTATCAGCTGCTGTTTGCCGACAGCGTCCTGCACCACCGCCCGATCGGCGTCATTCATCAGGAAACCACCCGCCGGACGCTGGAGCAGTACCATACCGCCTACGATATCTCGAATGCCCACGAAATGGTGTTGCAGGGCGACCCGGCGCTGCGGCCGTTTCCGGCCACCCGGGCGGATTTCCGGATTTCAGCGGAAGACGTCGTGGCAGTTTCCGGCCGGAAAGACTCGGTGGCGCTGAACGTGGCGGTGTTCAATGCCGGCCGCTTCGACCGCCGGGAGCGCGTGGGACTGAGCGTGCGGGAGCGGCTTCCGGGCGGGGGCGTCCGGTCGTTCGGAACCCGGATGCATGGGGCGGTGGCTTACCGCGATACCCTCTATTATGCCTTCCGGCCCGATACCGCCCGACCGGCGGAAACGAAGTACGAGCTGATGGTAGATCCCGGGAACGAAGTAACGGAAACCGACGAAGGAAATAACCGGGTGGTTTTTTCGATCCGGTTTGAAGAAGGAAGGGCAAGGGTGGTGCTGCCGGACTCGGGGCAGCGCTTTCCGCCCGACCACTTCAACCCGCTGCTGGACGTTACCTTCGACGGGGTGCGGATTCCGGACGGCGCGCTGGTTTCGGCCAGTCCGCTCATTCAGGTGGTGTTGCAGGACGAAGACCCGTACCGCATCCGCCAGGATACCGTCGGTATCGATTTGTACCTGAAGAAACCGTGTGATGCCTGCGGGGCGGAACGGGTGCCGCTGGGTTCAGCGGAGGTACGCCGGCAGCCTGCCGGCCCCGATAACCGCTTCGTCCTGACGTATCAGCCCCGGAACCTGACCGACGGGACGTATACTTTTCAGGTGCAGGCCACGGACGCAGGCGGCAACCGGGCCGGGACGCTGCCCTATGAAATCCGGTTCCGGGTTCGGCGGGAAAACAGCCTATCGGCGGTGCGGCCGGCCCCCAACCCACTGACGAGCGGGACCGGGTTCACGTTCACCCTGGCGGGCCGGGAAGCGCCGGGGTGGGGCACCATCACCATCTGGAACCTGAGCGGGCAGGTGGTCCGGACGCTGCACCGGCCGGTGCGGATCGGCGAGAACCGGTTTTTCTGGGACGGCGGAGACCAGGGCGGGGTGCCGCTGCCGAACGGCCTGTACCGGTTTCGGCTCCGGCTGGACGACGGGCGGGAAAAAACCGGAAAAGTAGTAATCGGTCGGTGACATTCCGGGAAAGTGTTCTATTTTTACACCTGATCCTATCCGGAACACCGTAAGAACCAAATGAGTAAACGTTTACCGCATCTCCTGCTGACGGCACTCCTGCTGACGGTCGGCTGGGCTATGGTGGCCCATCGGCTTCGGTCGGCCGCCCCGGCCCGGCACCCGCTGAAGCATCCCGGCTTCGCGCTGTCCTTCGACGACCGGTCGGTGGAGGAATGGTACGGCCTCCGGCCGATTTTTCTCCGCTATCACGGAAAAGCCACCTTCTACGTAACCCAGCCCGACAGTTTGAAGCCGGAAGAAATCGACCAGCTGCGGCAACTGCAGCTCGACGGCAACGAAATCGGCAGTCATGGCCTGATGCACCTCCACGCCAATTCCTACGCCATGATTCACCCGGCGAAGGTGTATATGGAGGAAGAAATCCATCCTTCGGTGAAAAAACTGGAGGATTTCGGCTTTCAGATCGATACGTTTGCCTATCCCTACGGGGCCAATAACCACTGGGTAGACCGGAAACTGGAGGAGCATTTCGTGCTGATGCGCGACATCTACGCCCTTCGACGGAGCTTTTTCGGGATTCCCCTCAACCGGTCGATCACCGACCTCGACGCCATCTACTGCGGGCCGGAATCCCGGAAGCGGGTGGAAGCCCTGTCCATCGACCACGAAAGCCGGATTACGAAGGAGGAACTGACCCAGGCACTGAAACGGGCCAGGGCGCGGGGTGAAATCGTCCTGTTTTACGGTCACCGGCCGATAACCGCCGGAGAGCCGGCCGGCGCCAATACGGTGGACGTGGCACTGATCGAACACCTGTATAAAACCGCCCGGGAACTGGGCCTGCGGTCTTATACGATGGAGGAGGTGGCCCGGCGTAAATAAGCGGGGCGCTCAGTCCCAGCATTCCATCAGCAGCAGATCCCCGGTGCGGTAGCGAATCTTCACGAACCCGTCTTCCGCAGCCTCGTTGCTGCTGCCGGTTCGGTAGCCCAGCGTCAGGCTTTCATTCCGGAGGTTGTATTTCAACCCCTCCGTTTCCAGACCGTCCACCGTCCCGACCGGAATCAGGGAAATGGGCGTGCCCCGCGTATACCACTTTTCAAACGTTTTGCCGAGCGGAATGATCTTCGAATGGTCGTCGAGCAGCACGATCCGGATGCGATCCCGGTATCGGACGACGTCCGTCATGTTCGTGATGGCGTGATCGGCGCGCCGACCCGTGGCCCAGACGATGTTCACGGCCGGAAAACCGCGCCCGATCAGGAACTCGATGCCTTTGTCGAGGTCGGTTTTGTTCTGATCGGGCGTGTGGATGATTTCGATGGGATACTGCCGCTGCCGGATCAGGTCGAAATCATGAGGCTGATCGAAGTCGCCCAGCAGGACGTCTACCTTGATTCCCAGGTCCAGCACCCGCCGGATGGCATTATCCAGAACGACGACGAACGGGTTCCATTCCAGCAGTTGACCCAGCAGTTCGGGGTCGCAGCTTTCGCCGTTGGCGATGAGCAGCGCCGGTTCCTGTTTGTCGCGGACGATATGATGAGAAGACATAAGGGGCGTCAATACCGAATTTTATCCTGTTTCTCCAGCCATTGCCCGAATACCGTCCAGGCCTCGTCGGGCAGGAGCTGCTGCATCGGGATACTGCGGGATTCCCGCGATTTGTCGAGTTCCCGGTAGATGAACTGATCGTCGAAGCCTGCCCGGGCCGCGTCCGAGTGCAGACAGCCGTACACGATGCGCTCCGGGCGAGCCCAGTAAATGGCACCGAGGCACATGGGGCATGGTTCGCAGGAAGTATAAAGGGTGCAGCCCGTCAGCTGAAAGCTGTTCAGACGGCGACAGGCGTCGCGGATCGCGACCACCTCGGCATGGGCGGTGGGGTCGTTGGTGGAGGTCACCTGATTGAAGCCTTTCCCGACAATCTGGCCGTCCTTCGCGATCACCGCGCCGAACGGACCGCCCTGCCCGGCGTCCATGCCCTCCTTCGCCAGTCGGAAGGCTTCCCGCAAAAAAATCTCGTCTTGCATAAAAAAGCGCCGGTCGATACTGCCGGCATTTATCGGTTTATACCGTATCCGGATTCCATGGTTTGCCAAATCGTTGAACGGCCACCGGATCATTAAAGTTGCTCAATTCCCGAACATCGTCGATCTCTACCAGTTGAACAGGACCGTTCATCAGCACCCGGCGCGGGTAGGGCGTCCGGTCTTCGATCGCTTTCAGGAGGGCCGGGTAGGCGGCCGGCTCCCAGATGCAGACCGAAGGCTCCGGAAAACGGTGGTCGCTGTCCCAGAAGGCCGTGGCGATTTTGTCGGTTCGACGGTGTTCGATCAGTTTCCGGATCGACCCTTCCGAAAGCAGGGGCAGGTCGCAGGCCACCACCAGCCAGGCCGGGGCGCTCCGTTCGGAAGCCGACGGCCGCTGAAAGGCCGACAGGATGCCCGCCATCGGCCCCTCCACGGGTGCCTGGTCGAGGATCAGCCGGAACCGGCTTCCGGCCAGGTCGGCGGCCTGCTCCGGGTTGACGGACAGATACACTTCACGGCAATACGCCGACAACCGGTCGTAGAGGTACTCCCGCTGCGGCCGGCCGTGGTAATCGATGGTGCTTTTATCGAAACCCATGCGGCTGCTGCGGCCTCCCGTCAGCACCAGCCCGAACAGGGCAGGAGCGGGGTCAGGGAACATGGTGGAATTCGCTTTTTCCGCCGGTTTTATCCAGCAGGCGGGTTTCCCGGATGACGATGTCGTGCGAGAAAGCCTTGCACATGTCATATACGGTCAGGGCGGCCACCGACGCGCCCACCAGCGCTTCCATCTCCACCCCGGTCCGGGCTTCGACGGAGGTGATGCAGTCGATGATGACTTCGTTGCCTTCCGTGGTGACGGAGAATTTGCAGCCGTCCATGCCCAGGGGGTGACAGAGCGGAATCAGGTCGGAGGTTCGTTTGGCGGCCATGGTCCCGGCGATAATGGCGGTCTGAAAAACCGGGCCTTTCTTCGTCTGGATGTCCTGACCGCTGAACTGCGCCATGATGTCGCTGTTCAGCACCACGATGCTCCGGGCGCGGGCGGTCCGCCGGGTGACTGCCTTGTCGCCGACGTCGACCATCGACGGGTTGCCCTGCGGATCGATATGGGAGAATTCTTTCATTGCTTTTCAAATAACGAATGATGGATAGCGAATCCTGAATAATGAATAACGAATATCGAATAACGAAGTTATGAACGGAGGGCGGGGCCGGCTGCGGGAAGGGCGTATCTCCGCAGGGCTTCATACACCCGGTGAACCGGCAGACCCATGATGGTGTAGAATGAACCTTCGATGCGTTCGATGCCGATCATGCCGATCCATTCCTGCACGCCGTAGGCACCGGCCTTGTCGAACGGGCGGTACTGGTCGATGTAATACCGGATTTCTTCCGCATCGAGCGGCTTGAAAACCACCTCGGCCGTGTCCGTAAACGATTCCGTGGCCTCGGCCGACAGCAGGCATACGCCCGTCATGACCTGGTGGGCGCGGCCCGACAGCCGGCGCAGCATGTCGGCGGCTTCGACGGCATCGGCGGGTTTGTTCAGAATGCGGTCGTCGACCACCACGATGGTATCGGCGCAGAGCACCAGCCGGTCGGCCAGATCGGGGCGAAAGCGGTCGGCTTTCTGGCGGGCGAGAAACGAAGGAACTTCCGCCACGGGAAGACTTTCGGGGAAGGTTTCCTCGGTGGGCCGGACTTCCGTGCGGAAGCTGAAGCCCAGTTCGTTGAGAAGCTGGCGACGTCGGGGCGAGTGGGAGGCCAGAACCAGCGGCCGGGTCAATTGCATGGTTTATTCAAAAAAATTACGTAAACTTTAACCTGCTTTCTAACTGAAAACCGTCTTTTCAGTACAAACATAATAGCTAAACCGTCTTGGAAACACCCTTTCAGATCCGATCCGCTACACCGGCCGACGTCAAGGAACTGACGGCCCTGGCGATCCGGACGATGCGCGATGCCTTCGGTCCCCCGCTCAATCCCGCCGAATACGTGGAAGACTACATCCGGAAGGCCTTTTCGGTGGAGCAGTCGCGACAGGAACTGGCTGATCCTGAGGCATCGTTTCTGGTGGTCTGCGGGCCGGAGCAGGAACTGATCGGGTATGCAAAACTGCGCCGAAACCGCCCCCCGCGACAATTAAAAGGCCAACACGCCATCGAGATTCAACGGTTTTACCTTCAGGAGGGTCGTATCGGGAAAGGGCTGGGCCGCCGGCTAATGGAAGTCTGCCTGGACCGGGCCCGGAACGAGGGGTTTGGGGCGGTCTGGCTGGGCGTCTGGGAACGAAACCACCGGGCCATCGGCTTCTACGAGCGCATGGGATTCGTCCGCTGCGGCTGGCACTACTTCCAGTTTGGCCCGGAACGGCAGCGGGATTACTGGATGAAAAAAGAATTGTAACGGAGTGAGATCATCAAAACGTCGGCAGATACTGGCAGTGCTTTTGGCCCCCGGCAGGTGGGTGCGGGGGCTGTTCTGTCTTCTGCTGACGGTTTCGACGGTTTTCGCCCAGGATATTAAAATACCGGTTCCGGAACCGGAGGTGGATTCCCTCTCCCGGGCCGACTCCCTTTCCCGGGCCGACCGGGACAGCGCCCAGGCCATCCGCGACAGCGTTTTCTACTCCCAGCTGAAAATCCGGATGTACAAGCGGAAGCTTACCCGCCAGGTTTACGACCTGCTGTTCCACGATATGTACAACAGCCGGCTGAAAACCGGGGAGGTCAACGAGATCGAGGCCAACCCGTTTGCGCGGTACGAAGGACGGGTCATCAGCAAAATCTACATCCGGCGGCTCGACGTGTTCGGGCAGAGCGTGTACGATACCCTGCGGAGGTCGCGGAGCTGGCTCGAACGCTTCGGCAACCGGCTCCACGCCGACACCCGCGAGGGCGTCATCCGGCGGTCGTTTCTGCTGTTTGAGGAGGGCGACCGCGTTAGCCCCGATACCCTGCGCGACAATGAGCGGCTGCTGCGGAACTCCAACGTCTTTCACGACGCCCGGATCATCGTGGTGCCGCACCCCGGCAGCCGGGGCTTCGTCGACGTCTACGTGATCACGCAGGACGTGTGGTCGCTGCTGCCCTCAGGAAGCATCGGCAGCCTGAACCGCTTCAACCTTCAGCTCGAACAGCGCAACTTCCGGGGGCTGACCCATACCGTCATCGGGGCCGTCGCCTACAACGGAGCCGATCCGTTCCAGAAGGTCGAATACCGGGGGCGGTATATCGTGCCGTACATCGGAAAACGAACCTTTCTGACCGGTCAGGCCGACCTGATCAACCAGCGCGACCTGAAGCAGTATTCGGTGCGGGTGTTCCGGCCGTTCCTGACGCCGGATACCCGCTGGGCCGGGTCGATGGAACTGAGCCACGTCCGGCTGCCGCGCTATCCGCTGTTTTCGGAAGACACCGCCCGGCTGATCAAGCTGCACTACAACTACAACGATGCCTGGGTCGGGTATGCGTTCCGGCCGTTCTTCAGCTTCCTGGGCGAGGGCGACGACCGGACGCGGCTCGTGGTGGCGGCCCGGTTCACCCGGCTGACGTTCACCAACCGCCCGGAGGTGCGGAGCGATACCAACCAGTTGTTCCAGAACACGAACGCCACCCTGTTCAGCATCGGTCTGTCCCGACGGCGGTACGTGCGCGACGTATTGATTTATGGTTTCGGCCGAACGGAGGACGTACCGTACGGAAGCCTGTTTTCGATCATTTCCGGGTTCGACAACGCCGAACTCGGGCAACGGGTGTACGTGGGTTTCAAATACTCCAGGGCCCACTACATCAATCGATTCGGGTATCTTTCCGGGGCGCTGAACGTCGGCAGCTACCTCCGTAGTCACCGCGGCATCGAACAGGGCGTGATGACGCTGGAAACGAACTATTTCAGCCGGCTCCGTACGACGAGCTGGGGCAACTGGCGGCATTTCATCGACCTGCGGTATACGATGGGGTCGCAGCGGTTCAGCAACGAGTACATCACCCTGAGTGGCCGGGACCTGATCGGCGTCAACAACAACGCCCTGCGCGGGACCAAGCTGCTGCTGACCAACATCGAGAACATTCTGTTCTCCAAGCTGAATATCATCGGCTTCCGGGTCGCCATCGTCACCTTCGCCAATCTCGGGCTGGTCACCTACCGAACCAGAAACTTCCTGCGGGGGCCGCTGTATCAGGGTTACGGCATCGGGTTCCGGCTCCGTAATGAAAACCTGACGTTCAACAGCTTCCAGATTCAGCTGGCCTGGTATCCCAACCTGCCCAACAACCCGCAGCCCCTCCGGTTTGCGTTCGAGGGCGTCCCGACGGCCCGGTTCCGCGATTTTGCCATTTCCGCCCCCGAAATTATTCCCTACCGCTGACCACCCCCCGGCCCCCTCCTAAAACAGGAGGGGGTGGCTTCGCAGGGTTTGAATCAGGCAGCGCTCTCCCCCTCCTTACCAAGGAGGGGTCGGACCGGCGCTCCGGCTGGGGGTGGTGAAAATTTTCCGGAGCAGGAAACTTTTTTGTATATAATGTTGTTACATTAATTGTAAAGACACTATATTTGCAACGTTAAACGACGGAATGCAGATTACCGGCTAAATCGCTAATTTGCGGACCGGCTGATTCAGAGGCCGTTTCCCACTTCGGTGAACCGTCAATAACACCAATGACCAATGTCCATAGAGAATGACATTAAGCAAGCTTCTTTCAGAACGGCGCATCACCGCATGATCGTCAATCTGATGTACACCAATAACTGGGCCTGCGACGAGCAGATGCGGTTACTAAAACCCTTCGGGCTGACGTTGCAGCAGTATAATGTACTTCGGATTCTGCGGGGTCAGTTTCCCAGCCCGATCAAGGTAGCCGAGATTACGGAGCGGATGCTGGATAAAATGTCCAATGCGTCGCGTCTGGTCGATAAGTTGCTGGCGAAAGAACTGGCCCAGCGTACGGAATGTCCGAACGACCGGCGGGCCGTCGATGTGGTGATTACGGAAAAAGGGCTGGACCTCCTCCAGAAAATCGATCAGTACCAGCTTCAGTGGGAGAAACGGTTTCACACTCTGAGTGAAGAGGAAGCCGCCGAACTGAGCCAGCTGCTGGATAAACTGCGCGGATCGGAATAATGCCTGAATAGTTGAATTTTAACAACCAATCAATAACCTAACGTAAAACCGAGTATGTTGACCAAACAATTATTTGCCGGATTCCTGGCTGCCGCTCTGCTGGCCGGAAGCCCTGCTCTGGCGGGCGGACCTGACAAAAACGCCAAAAAAACCGTCGCCAAAACGACGACCTACACCGTTGATGCCGAAAGAAGTACGCTGACCTGGAACGGTAAGAAAGTAACGGGCGAACACCACGGCCCGGTCAAAGTGGAAAAAGGAACGCTGACCGCCAACGGTAGCCAGCTGACCGGCGGAACGGTGACCGTCGACCTGCGCACCATCGCCAGCACCGACCTGAAAGACAACAAGGAATACCACGACAAACTGATCAATCACCTCAAGTCGGACGATTTCTTCTCGGTGGAAAAATACCCCGTCGCCACCTTCAAAATCACGAAAGTAAGCCCGAAAGGCGGTAATGTGGCCGACGTGACCGGTGACCTGACCATCAAGAACATCACCAATCCGGTGACCTTCCCCGTCACGCTCAAAGTGACCGGCAATACGCTGGAAGCCAAAGGTAAAGCAACCATCGACCGGGCCAAGTACGACATGCGTTTCCGTTCGAAGTCGTTCTTTGAAAACCTGGGCGACAAGATGATCGAAGACGAATTCACGCTCGACCTGAACATCGTCGCCAACGCCGGTGCCGCCACCAGCTCCGCCAAAGCGAAATAAGGTTTCAATACCGTACGCCGTAACGAACCGCGCCCTCTCCGGAAGGCGCGGTTTTTTATTACCAGTTTTTACGGCGAAGCCCTTCCGGGTTCAGTACCCGAATCTGGCCCTCGGTCGTTTCGATGAGCTTGTCCTGCCGGAATTCGCTGAGCGTCCGGATGAGCGACTCGGTGGCCGTGCCGACCATCGAGGCCAGGTCGTCGCGGGAGTACTGGATGGTTTGGCCGTGGTGCTGCTGGTGGAGCCGCAGCAGGGTGTCGGCCACCCGCCGGCGCAGGGAGTTGTAGGCCATGCCCAGGAGCTGCTGCTCCCGCTCGCTGACCCGGTTCGCCAGCAGCCGGATAAACTGCCCGGCCACCTCCTGATTGCGATTCAGCAGATCCATGAACTCCTCCTTCGGAATGTAGATCAGCTCGGAATCTTCCATCGCCACTGCCGAGTCGGTCTGGTCGGTATCTTCGAGCAGGCTGACGTAGCCGAAAAACTGGCCCGGCTGAAAAAGGCCGGTAATCAGCTCCTTGCCGTCGGGCGTGCTTTTGAAGGTTTTGACCTTGCCGGATTTCAGAAAGAAAAGCCGCGTCGGCTCATCCCCTTCACTATATACGTATTGTTTTTTCCGGACCTGATACACCTTCCGGTCGGCGGAGAGCGACTCGAGTCCGGCCACGGTCCGGGCGTCGTGCAGAAAGGGACTCAGGCCCTCCTTCGCGGGGTCGTAGTCGCCCCGCATCTGCGTAAACCGCCTGAACCGGCCCTCGACGGCGCTGAGCAGTTCGCTTTCGTCGAACGGTTTGGTGAGGTAGTCGTCGGCGCCCAGTTCCATGCCGCGCCGGAAGTCGCTCCGCTCGGTTTTGGCCGTCAGGAAGATGAACGGGATGGTCGACAGCTCGGGGTTCTTGTTGAAAATGTGCAGCACGCCGTATCCGTCCAGCACCGGCATCATGATGTCGCAGATGACCAGATCGGGCCGGGTTTCGAGCGCCTTTTCCACGCCGATTTTGCCGTTTTCGGCGGTGATGACCTTATAATTGGCCAGTTCGAGGATTTCGGCCGTATTCTCGCGAATATCGTCGTTATCCTCAATGAGCAGAATGGTTTTCATTGGGGAAGGTAAAGGTGACTGTGGTGCCCTGATGGAGCTGACTTTCAAGATCGATGGTGCCGTTGAGCAGTTCGATGTATTTGGCGACGATGTGCAGGCCGAGGCCCGTTCCCTGAATGTTGGTGGCGTTTTTGGCCCGGTAAAACCGTTCGAACAGGTGTTTCTGGTCTTCCTCGGAAATCCCGATGCCCTGATCCCGGATGGAGATGCGCGTCATTTCTTCGTCGCAGTGCCCCGACAGAAGAATCTCCCTGTCGTCACTGGAATATTTGATGGCGTTGGACAGCAGGTTGACCAGAATCTTCCGGATCAGCGACTTGTCCGACCATACCTGGCTCCGGCAGTCAAACTCGACCCGGATGGTCTGGCCGGCTTTCCGCATGCCCTGCACGTCGGCGACGACATCGCTGATCAGGTCGCCGAGGTCGAAAACCGCGCAGGAGGCCTTTACCCGGCCCTCTTCCAGCCGGCCGACCGACAGAAACTCTTCCAGGATGTCGTTGAGGTGGTTCACCGACGACTTGATACGCTGGATATGCTTCTGACGCTTGTCCTGCTCCTCCGAGGTTTTGTATTTTTCGAGCAGGGCCGCCGAGGTCAGCACGGCCGCGAGGGGCGTCCGGAACTCGTGCGAGGCCATCGAGACGAAGCGGGATTTCAATTCGCCCAGTTCGCGCTCGGCCGCCAGCGCCTTCGACAGTTCATCGCGGGATTCTTCGAGCTGGTGGAGGGTGGTCATGAGCGCGTGCGTCCGGTCGGCCACTTTCTGCTCCAGCTGTGCGTTGAGCTGCTCGATGCTGTTCTTCTGCTCGATCAGCGTGCGCTCGGCTTCTTTTTTATAGCTAATGTCGATGATGTAGGCAACGACATACAGCTTTTCGTCCTGGTAAAAATAGCTGAGACTGATTTCGGCCGGAAACACCGAACCGCCTTTTCGTTTGGCGTAGAGGTCGCGGCCGTGGCCCATTGCCCGCACCTGCGGGTCGGCATTGAACGACTCCCGGAGCCGTTCGTGGCGGCCCGAAATGGAATCGGGCACCAGAATTTCGATGGGCTGGCCCACCATTTCGGCCTCGGTATAGCCAAACAGGTTCAGGGCAAACTGGCTGACCGAAAGCATGCGCCCGCTGCTGTCGGAAAGGATAATTCCAATGGTGGCATTGGCAAAAACCGCGGAAAAAAGATCACTCACCATATCATCCGGTTCGAGGGTATATACATCAGTAAACGCCGGAACCTACCGCAAGTTACTGAACGCATGGCAATATAATGTGCCGTAAAAAAAGGAGGGTTCTGATTTTTATCAGCCTTCCGGCTAAGGCCCCTCATGTCGGCTACCCGATAAAACCCGCAATTTTACGTCATTGGATAGTTACCGGAGTTATTATGGAAACGCCCGCATATCAACCCATTTTTGTCCCGACCAAAACGGCAGTGCTGCTGGTTTTTATGCCGGGGCAGCCGCCCGACCGACGATCGACCGAGGGGCTGCTGCAGCGTGTGCAGGGGATCCTCGGAAATGCCGTGCGTATTACGAAAGTGGAGACGGGTCTGCATCCGGATGTCGTCAGTACCTTTGGCGTCCAGTCGTTTCCCTCGTTCGTCCTGGTGAAGCGGGGCGTGGAGGTCTGGCGGCACAGCGGCCTGATCGACCGGGACGAACTGATCCTACTGCTTTCAGGACATTTAGGCATGGCCGGAATCTGATGAACCCCGAGCACCTCAAATGGTAATGAACGCCGGCGCAAGCCGGCGTTTTTCGTTTTTATGTCCGGTAACACCCGGTCGGTCAGACGCCGTGGCATATCGGGACTTCCGGCCGTTCCGTATCGTGCCGGTGGCCGGCCGAATATCCGATCAGCCCCCGCCCGATGAGCAGGAGCGCCAGCACAATCGTCATCACCGGCAGGGCGGCCTGAAACCGCTGCCGCACCTTCAGCGGGAAAGCCGACGGAATCAGCCGCACCCCGAGCAGCGCGGGAAGCGTTCCCATCCCGAACAGGGCCATGTACAGCGCCCCGTCCAAGGCCGTCGAATGGGCCAGCGCCCCGGTCATCGCCACATAGACGAAACCGCAGGGAAGCAGGCCGTTGAAAAAGCCGACCGCCAGGAAATTGCCCGGAGTCGGGTGGGCCAGACTCCGGGCGATCGGGGCCGTCAGCCGCCGGCCGAGGGCCGAGTTGCGCAGGGCCTGCGGATACGTCCGGCTGGTGATGGTCCAGATCAGGAGCAGCACCCCGGCCCCGATCGATACCGGCCGCTGCAAACCCGTCAGCAGCAGCGCCTGTCCCGTCAGCCCCATCATCAGCCCCAGCAGGGCGTAGGCGCCGATGCGCCCGCCGTGATACAGCAGCAGGGCGGGCACCCGCTGATACCGGGGCAGCCGCCCGACCGGCAGGGCCATCGCCAGCGGCCCGCACATGCCGACGCAGTGCAGGCTCCCGGCCAGACCGGTGAAGAGGGCCGTCAGGTGCCACATGGTCTTATCGGATAAACAGTTCTTCTTCGCTGAAATAATCGACCTGCCCGTCGGACCAGACCACCTGAATTTTCCAGTAGCCTCCGGCAAGCCGGGCGGTGGAAACGATCTGCCGGGCGTCCCGCACCGGGATGCGGACGTCCTGCCGCCGGTCGGAAGGCCGGTAGAGGGTGATTTCCCCCCGGCTGACCGGGCCGGGCAGAGAGACCAGAATCTGCTTCCGTCCGGGTTCGTAGGCGAACAGGCCGGCCGTGTTCAGCATCGCCGTTCGCGCGGCCCGGTCGATCTGGTGCTGATAAGCCATCTCGGTCTGGTAGTAGTCGTCGCGGACCAGATCGACCCGCTGGCGGCACATCCAGTAGACCATGCCGCCGATGAACGAGGCAAAGAGAACGAACGTCAGCGTGATGGCACCGCCCCAGTTCATCCGGCGGTTGGGAGTGTGTGTCGTATTCATAATCAATGGGTTGGTCCGAGGAAGCTGGTCTGGATCCGGTCGATCACTTTGCCGTTCGATACCACTTCCACCTCCAGTTTGGTGTTGCTGTCCCGGAGGTTCTTCTCCGGAATCAGGATGAAAAAGACGCCTTTGGTCAGGGCATCGGGTGCGGCCTGCCCGACGGGCTGAACCAGCCGGATGCGGGCGCCCGGATACGAAACACGGAACGATACCGGCAGGCTGCGGGTCGTTTTATTGACGAATTCAATGGTATACAGATTCGAGACATAGCTCCCGGCTTCGCGCTGGAACAGCTGCCCCGGCGCCCGCAAAACCGTGGTTTCCAGATCCGAACGGCTCACCAGCAGGTAGGTCAGCAGACCAACGAGTGCCAGCAGGACGGCCGTGTAGGCTTTCATCCGGCCGGTAAATCGCAGCGGCACTTTTTTCTCGATGCCTTCGAGCGAATCAAACCGGATCAGGCCCTTCGGGCGGTTGACCTTTGCCATCACGTTGTCGCAGGCGTCGATGCAGGCCGTGCAGTTGATGCATTCGAGCTGCGTGCCGTTCCGAATGTCGATCCCGGTTGGGCAAACCTGCACGCAGAGGGCGCAGTCGATGCAGTCGCCGGTTTTCAGGGTCTCACCTTTGCGGATCTTCCCGCGCGGCTCCCCCCGGACGTGGTCGTAGGCCACGACCACCGAGCTTTTGTCGAGCAGAACCCCCTGTAGCCGTCCGTACGGGCAGATGGTGATGCAGACGATTTCCCGAAGCCGGGCGAACACCAGGTAAAAGACCCCGGTAAATACCACAATGGAAGCAAAGCCGCCGAGGTGGTTGCGCACGTCGTCGGTCATGATGGCGAACAGTTCGTCCTTCCCGATGAGGTAGGCCAGGAACGTATTGCTGATGAGGAACGAGATCAGCAGAAAGAGGAAGTGTTTGCTGACCTTCTTCGTGATCTTCGAATTGGTCCAGGGGGCGGCATCGAGCCGCTTGCGGGCGTTATGATCACCTTCGATCCAGATTTCGATTTTCCGGAACACCATCTCCATGAAAATCGTCTGCGGACAGGCCCACCCGCACCAGACACGGCCGTAGACCACCGTAAAAAGCGAGATGAACAGGATGAACGTGATCAGCCCGATGGCGACCAGGTGAAAGTCCTGCGGCCAGAACGGAACGCCGAAGAAGATGAACCGTCGTTCGATCACATTGAACAGGAACAGCGGATGTCCGTCGACGCTCAGGAACGGCCCCCCGAAAAGGGCCGCCAGCAACACCACGGCGACCACCGTCCGCCGGCGAAGCAGCGGGCCGTTCTCGACCCGGGGGTACAGCCAGCGCCGTCCGCCGTGGTCGTTCTCGAAAGACAGGTGATCGCGGAAGCGGTCGTTTTCGGAGGGGTTCTGAACGGAGGTTTCCATGGTTTCAGCGGGCGGCTACCGCTTCCCCGTTTTTTTCGCCCTGCGGTTCTTTGGCGTTCGGCGGGTTGGTGCCTTTTAGGTTCAGGATGTAGCTGGCCACTTGCTGAATCTGAAGGGGATTCAGCTGTTTTTTCCAGGGAACCATTCCTTTTTCGGGAACGCCTTCGGCAATCGTGTGAAACACGGCCTTGATGTTACCGCCGTGGAGCCAGTACTCGTCGGTCAGGTTCGGGCCGACTTTCCCTTCGGCGCTCTCGCCGTGGCAGGCCGTGCAGTATTGATTGAACAGCGCCTTGCCGGATTCGATGGCCGGTGCGTCTTTCACCACCGTAACGGTGTTTTCGTTGATCGAGCCGGCTACCTTCTTCAGGTAGATTTCCCGCTGCCGTTCGGCAATGGCCACTTCCTGCGTGTATTCCTGCACCATCACGTCGCCGTCCCCGATGACGTGGTAGACGACCAGATAGACCAGGCCGATGGCAATCGTACCGTAAAAGAGCAGCATGAACCAGGGGGGCGTCGGGTTGTCGAGTTCCTGAATGCCGTCGTAGCTGTGTTCCATCATCAGCTCGTTCTCGCGTTTCAGGGGGACAAGACCTGCAAACCGCTGCCAGAGCGTCAGCGGCTCTACGGCCGGTTTGGCCTCCCCGGCGGGTTTGATCCACTCGCGAACCGAAAAGTAGAGGCCCAGGGTGACCACCAGCAGCAGGCCGGCCGCCATGGCGAGCAGCCCCAGAATGACCGCCAGCACTAAATCTTCGGTGGTTTTGATCTGAATCAGCGGACTTTCCGCGCCCGGTGCGGCAAAACCGGGCAGATTCGTAAATAAGGTCGTTGACAGATTCATGAGGATCGTTACGGTTAGGAATGAGAATCGTCCAGCGGCAGCTGGCGGCTGTGTTGCAGGTAGTTTTTATCGACCACCAGCAGGTAGATACCCACCAGCACAAAGAAGACCATGAACGTCAGGAAGGAAGTCACCATGTAGACGTCGGCTCCCGGGATTTTATCGATGAATTGCTTGAACATGTCGGTCGGATGGTTTTGGGAGAGGGCCGGACGTCCGGCCCTCCCGGATGCTTATTTTCGGATGTCGGTACCCAGCCGCTGGAGGTAGGCGATGAGCGCAATGATCTCGCGGTCGGAGGCTACCTTAACGCCTTCTTTTTCCAGCCGGGCGCTGATATCCTTCGCCTGGTTCTGGGCTTCGGCTTCGGCATTGTCGATGTCGATGTTGTCATACGGCACCCCGACGGCTTTCAGCGCCTTCAGCTTGGCCCCGGTGGTCGAAACGTCCAGTTTCTGATCCAGCAGCCAGGGGTAGGCGGGCATGATCGAACCGGGCGACATGGACGAGGGGTCGCGCATGTGGTGGTAGTGCCAGGAGTCGGGGTACTTGCCGCCTTCGCGGTGCAGGTCCGGCCCGGTCCGCTTCGATCCCCACAGGAACGGGTGGTCGTAGACGAATTCACCGGCCTTCGAGTATTCGCCGTAGCGCTCGGTTTCGCTCCGGAACGGCCGGACAAGCTGGCTGTGGCAGCCGACGCAGCCCTCGCGGATGTAGAGGTCGCGGCCCTCCACTTCGAGAGCGGTGTACGGCTGAACGGAAGCGATCGTCGGCACGTTGGACTCGACCATGAAGGTTGGGATCAGTTCGATCAGGGAGCCGATCAGGATCATCACCAGCGAACCGACCAGCAGCGGGAACGGCCTGCGCTCGAACCAGCGGTGCCAGTAGGTATCCTGGCCGGTCGGCACGTAGGCTTTTTCCAGGGCCGGGGCCTCGGCCGGCTCGTCGGCGACCAGCGAGCCGGCGGCCATCGTTTTGAACAGGTTGTAGGCCATCAGGATTGCCCCGGTCAGGTAGAACAGCCCGCCGAAGGCCCGCATCATGTGCAGGGGCAGAATCTGGATGGTGGTTTCGAGGAAGCTCGGGTATTTCAGGACCCCTTCCGGCGTAAACTCCTTCCACATCATGCCCTGAATGAAACCGGAGATGTACATCGGAACCGCGTAGAACAGAATGCCGAGGGTGCCGATCCAGAAGTGGGCGTTCAGCAGCTTTTTGGAATACAGCGGGGTGCGGTACAGGCGCGGGATCAGCCAGTACAGGACGGCGAAGGTCAGGAAGCCGTTCCAGCCCAGCGCCCCGACGTGAACGTGCGACACGACCCAGTCGGTAAAGTGGGCGATGGCGTTGACGTTTTTCAGTGACAGCAGCGGGCCTTCGAAGGTGGCCATCCCGTAGGCGGTGACGCCCACGACCATGAATTTCAGAATGGCATCTTCCCGAACCTTATCCCAGGCGCCCCGCAGCGTCAGCAGACCGTTGAGCATCCCGCCCCAGGACGGCGCGATCAGCATCACGGAGAATACGACCCCCAGCGACTGCGCCCAGTCGGGCAGCGAGCTGTAGAGCAGGTGATGCGGTCCGGCCCAGATATAGATGAAAATGAGCGCCCAGAAGTGCAGGATCGAAAGCCGGTAGGAGTAGATGGGCCGGTTGGCCATTTTGGGCAGAAAGTAATACATCAGCCCCAGGAACGGCGTCGTCAGGAAGAAGGCCACGGCGTTATGACCGTACCACCACTGCACGAGGGCATCCTGTACCCCGGCATAGAGCGAATAGCTTTTCAGGGCGCTGACCGGCATTTCCATCGAGTTGACCAGGTGCAGCACGGCCACCGTGATGAACGTGGCGATGTAGAACCAGATGGCCACATACAGGTGGCGCTCCCGGCGTTTGATGATCGTGCCGAACATATTGATCCCGAACACGACCCAGATCAGCGTGATGGCGATGTCGATGGGCCATTCCAGTTCGGCGTATTCTTTCGAGGTCGTATACCCGAGCGGCAGCGTCAGGGCGGCTGCCACGATGATGGCCTGCCAGCCCCAGAAGTGGATTTTGCTCAGCAGGTCGGAGAACATCCGGGCTTTGCAGAGCCGCTGCAGGGAATAATAGACGCCCATGAAGATGGCGTTGCCGACGAAGGCGAAAATTACCGCGTTGGTGTGCAGCGGCCGGATGCGTCCGAAGGTCGTGTACTGGTTGCCGAGGTTCATCGAGGGCGAGAACAGCTGCGAAGCGATCAGTACCCCGACGAGCATCCCGACGACCCCCCAGATGATGGTGGCGACGGCGAAGTTCCGAACGATCGCGTTGTCGTAGGCGAATCGCTCGATGACCGGCGCTCCCTCGACCGGATTCCGGCGCCCGGGCCTTTCGGCGGTGGTTGGTTGAGAAGTTACGTTCATATACTCTGATTGATTACGGGATGAAAGTTTGGGCGTTTCGGGGTTTGGGCGTCGGCGAATCCGGGGGCGGCTCGGCCGGGTCGGTGTCGTCGAGCAGCATCCGGATCGACGGGGTATAGAGGTCGTCGTTCTGGCCGTGTCGCATGGCCCAGAAAAACGCGCTGAGAAAACCCAGCGCCAGCACCAGACTAATCCCGATCATGAAGAAGATTACCTGCATCGTTGTAATGGTATCTTTTGCGATACCAAAATTGCAGAATCGGGAAGGGGGGAAATATGAGGGAAATCAGGAGCGGGGGTGATTTGGGTCAGACCACCCCCAGCCCCTCCTTGATAAGGAGGGGAGTACTCTGCCTTTTTTTAAACTCTGCGAAGCCACCCCCTCCTTGCTAAGGAGGGGGTTGGGGGGTGGTTCACCGGCTCACTTCCACGACCCATTCCGGGCCGCTGTAAACCTTATGGTGTTCCGAGAAATTGCCCATGTTGACGGCGAAGGAGAGGTTCAGCAGGCTGTTGAGGTAGGCGAGGTTGCTGCCTTCCGGCACGGAAGCGAAGGTGGAGACGAAGGGCATTTTTCCGTCGAATACCGTCTGGGCACCCTTCCGGATGCGGACGTTCAGCACGTCGCCGTGTTTGATGGAAAGCTTCCGGAAGGTGTCTTCGCCGATGTTGGTCCAGATGTTGCCGTACTGGATGTCGAGGACCGGAATGGAGCCTTTGATGAGCCCTTTTTCGAAAACCGGCGGCTGGTGCGGAATCCGGACGACCTCCTTCGCCAGCTCCGGCCCCACCTGTTCGAACGTGATGGTGCCGGCCGCCAGCCGGGCCGCCGTATAGGCATACACGTCCCGGCCGTGAAAGGTGTAGGATTTGCCCGAATCCCTCCGGCGGTTGACGGCCTCGTCGATCTCCCGGACGCTTTCGATGCCCAGCAGCGGGGCGACGAGCGTGAGCGTTCCGTTGTCGGGCGTAACGAAGTAGTGACCGCTCCGGGTCTTCAGTACCACCGACTTCCGTGCCGAACCGACGCCCGGATCGACCACCGAAACGAACACCGTGCCTGCCGGCCAGTAGGGGGCCGTCTGCTGAAGCCGGTAGGCGGCCTCCCAGATGTTATAGGCCGGAATTTCGTGGGTGAGGTCGAACAGCCGGAGGTCCGGGGAGACGCCGAAAGCCACCCCCTTCATGGCCGAGACGGCCCCGTCTTTCAGACCGAAGTCCGACTGAAAGACGACGGCTTTGTTCTGCGCGAGGCAGAGGTTGACGGCGAGGACCCAGCCGATCAGGCTGGACAGCAGGCGGTTTCGTTTCATGGCAGTCGGCGGGAAAAAGCAGGCAGTCGGAGAACATTTTCCGACTGCCAAAAATACGCATTTCCCCGATTCTCCGTCAATCCCGGTTTTCCGGAAACAGTTTCCGGCCTTTCCAGCGCATCCCGAGCGTGGCGATCAGTACCATCGTGGTCGAGCTGAGCGGCATCAGGATGGCGGCCACGATGGGCGAGAGGTTGCCGGTGATGGCGTAGGAGACACCGACGAAGTTGTAAATCAGAGAAATACAGAAACTAAATCGGATCAGCTTCATCCCGAACCGGCTGTAGCGGAGCATATCCGGCAGGCGGCTCAGGCTCCCGGCTTCCAGAATACCGTCACTGGCGGGCGTAAACTGAATGGTGTCGTCGGTAACGGCGATGCCTGCGTCGGCCTGTCTGAGCGCCCCGGCGTCGTTCAGGCCGTCGCCCACCATCAGCACCCGCCGGCCGTTGGCCTGGAGCGACCGGACGAAATCCAGCTTTTCCTGCGGGTGACACTCGAACACCATCTGCCCGTCGTTCGGGAACCAACGCTTCAGGTCGGCCCGGGCGGCTTCGTTGTCACCTGACAGCAGGTACAGGGAATGGCTTTTCTTCAGGCTGCTCAGCACCCCGGTAATGCCGGCCCGGTACTGGTTCGGGAAGCGGAAACAGCCCCGGTAGACGTGGTCGATACTCACATGGACCGCCGACCCCTCCGTATCGAGTGTTTTCCCCGGGGAGGGATGCACGAATTCCCGCGAACCGATCTTGACGAACTGGTCGTACACCAGCCCTTTGATGCCCTGCCCCGGCACTTCGGTAAAGTTGTCGACCGGCAGAATCATCGCGTCGTACAGGTAGCCGGCCACTTTCCGGCTCAGCGGGTGGGCCGAGTGCCGCACCAGCGAGGCCACGAGCGAGAGTTCCATCTCGTTGAGCGGTACGGCAAACGTCTCGACAGGCTGGGCGGTCGCGCTGGACGTCAGCGTCCCGGTTTTGTCGAACACGATCGTGTCGCAGGCCGCCATCTTCTCGATCACGTCGGCATTTTTCAGATACAGTTTCAACCGGCTGAGCAGCCGCATCCCGTTGCCCAGCGCAAACGGGTAGGAAAGCGACAGTACGCAGGGGCAGGCGACGATCAGAATGGCCGTGAAGACGTTGACGGCCTTCGACGGCTCGGTCACGTACCAGTAGGTGCCGGCGACAAGAGCCAGCGCCAGCACGCTGAGGGTGAAGTACTTCCCGACGACATCGGCGAATGTCCGGATGCGGTCCGACCACTTGCGCCCGCCCTCGTCCTTCCGGAAGGCGTCGTTGTTCCAGAGCTGGGAGAGGTAGCTGTGCGATACCGACCGGACCACCTCCAGTTCGATGGCTTCGCCGACCTGCTTGCCGCCCGCATAGAGCAGCGCCCCCGGTTTGCGGCTTTCCGGCTCCGATTCGCCCGTTACGAAGCTGTAGTCGATCAGCCCCTGGCCTTTATACAGAATCCCGTCGGCCGGGATGAGTTCCTGGTTGCGGATGCGGATGCGGTCGCCTTTTTTGAGTGAGGCAATCGGAACGGGAGTTTCGGTTTTTCCCCCGATCAGCGTAGCCGCCAGCGGAAAATAGGACTTGTAATCCCGCTCGAAGGAAAGAAAATCGTAGGTACGCTGCTGAAACCATTTGCCGATCAGCAGAAAGAAAATCAGGCCCGTGACCGAGTCGAAGTAGCCGGCGCCGGTGTCTGTAACCACTTCATACATCCCCCGGAAATAGGCCGTCAGGATGCCGAGCAGAATAGGCAGGTCGATGTTGATCATCTTCCGGCGCAGGGCCGCCCAGACCGATTCGAAATACCCCCAGCCGGAATAAAACACGACCGGTGTCGCCAGCATGAGGTTGAGATACAGGAAAAGCCGCCGGAACGAAGGGTCGTCGAGCCCGAGGTATTCCGGAAAACTGAACAGCATGATGTTGCCCGCGCAGAAACCCGCCACCGCCAGCTTATACAGCAGCGGTTTGTAGGTCGGCCGGTTCTGCTCCTCCACCACGTCGTTCAGGCTGATGAGCGGTTCATAGCCCAGCGAAGTCATCAGTTCGGCCACCTGGCGCAGGGAGATGTCTGTCTGCCGGAAGCGGATATGGACGTTCTTCTTCAGGAAATCGACCCGCGACTGGAGGATGGACGGGGCGATCCGGTACAGGTGTTCGAGCAGGTACAGGCAGGAACTGCAATGGATGGCCGGCACATAAAAAGTAACGTGGGTCTGCGTATCGTCCGAAAACCCGGTCAGTTGGCTGATGATGTCGGGATGGTCCAGAAATTCCAGCCGGGCCAACCGGGGCGTCTGGCCCGGGTTGGGCGTTATTTCGTAATACCGGCAAAGCCGGCTGTCGTTCAGCACTTCGTAGACGGTCTTGCATCCGTCGCAGCAGAACGCCTTGTCATTGAGGAGGATCGGGTGTGGCGGGCAATCGCTGCCGCAGTGATAGCAGGTAAGTTTCGTAACCGTTGCCGTATTCATATTCTCAAAATTTTCATAAAACTCGCGTTTTGCCGGCCGGAAATGCATGACAACAATCAGCAGGAGGGGTGAGAATGGTTAGGTGCGGTCTGCCGGGGTTGGGAGAGATTTGTAAAAAAAGACGATGAACAGCGCCGAACTCAGCCGAAAATACAACGTTCCCGGACCCCGCTACACCTCCTATCCGACCGTACCGTTCTGGGAAGCCGGCACCTTCAGCGAAGCCGTCTGGATCGGGCGGCTGCAAACCGCCTTCATCGAAAGCAACCGGCGGCAGGGCATCAGCCTGTACATCCACCTGCCGTACTGCGAAAGCCTCTGCACGTTCTGCGGCTGCAACAAGCGAATTACCCGAAACCACACCGTCGAACGGCCCTACATCGATGCGGTGCTGAAGGAATGGAAACTGTATACCGACCTGTTGCCGGGGCGGCCCCGGATCGCGGAGCTGCACCTCGGCGGGGGCACGCCCAGTTTCTTCAGCCCCGCCGAACTCCGGCGCCTGCTGGAAGGTATTTTCAGGCTGGCCGACCCGGCCGACGAAACCGAATACGGCTGGGAGGGGCATCCCAACAATACCACCCGGGAACACTTGCAGACGCTTTACGACTTCGGTTTCCGGCGCGTCAGCTTCGGCGTACAGGATTATGACCCGGCCGTCCAGAAAGCCATCCACCGCATCCAGCCGTTTGAAAACGTCCGGAAGGTAACCGAATGGGCGCGGGAGATCTGCTACACCTCCATCAGCCACGATCTGGTGTACGGCCTGCCGTTTCAGCGGCCGGAAAGCGTCGAACAGACTGTCCGTCAGACGCTCCGGCTCCGGCCCGACCGCATCGCCTTCTATTCCTACGCCCACGTGCCCTGGCTGAAAGGCACCGGCCAGCGCGGTTTCCGCGATGAGGATCTGCCCGCCGGGGAGGCCAAACGGCTTCTTTACGAAACCGGCCGGGCGCTGTTCGAAGCGGGCGGCTATTCCGAAATCGGTATGGACCACTTCGCCCTGCCCGCCGACGCCCTGAGTAAAGCCGCCGGGCAAGGTACGCTGCACCGGAATTTCATGGGGTATACAACCACCCGGACGCAGGTGCTTCTGGGGCTCGGCGTGTCGTCGATCGGCGACATCTGGACGGCTTTCGCCCAGAACGAAAAGGACATCGACCGGTATCTGGAAAGGGTCGATGCCGGGATGCTTCCTTTAGTGAAAGGCCACGCCCTCGATGCCGAAGACTTGTTTTTACGAAAACAAATCCTGAATATCATGTGCCGCTTCGAAACCCGCTGGAACGGGAACGACTGGACCGGTGAAGAATGGTCCGGGCTTCAGGAAAGCCTGGAAGAGCTGCGCCGGGACGGCCTGATCGACTTCAGCGAAACCGGGTTACGGGTGCGGCCCGCCGGACGGCCTTTTCTGCGGAACGTCTGCATGGCGTTCGACCAGCGCATGATCCGCAGCCGGTCGGCGCAGCGGTTATTTTCCACGACCTTGTAACCACCTCTCTCCACGACGCATGAAAGTGGCTCTTTTCAGCTGCCGGAATTACGACCGGCAGTTCTTCGAGCGGATGAATACCGCCCACCAGATCACCTATATCGAAAACCCGCTAAACCCACAGACGGTGCCGCTGGCCGCCGGTTCGGAAGCCGTCTGCGTCTTCGTCAACGACCATCTCGACCGCCCCACGCTCGAAGCGCTGGCCGGGTTGGGCGTGCGGCTGGTAGCCCTGCGGTGTGCGGGTTTTAACAACGTCGATCTGGCCGCGGCTACTGAACTGAATATGAGAGTAGTGCGGGTGCCGGCTTATTCTCCGCACGCGGTGGCCGAACACGCCGTGGCGCTCCTGCTGACTCTGAACCGCAAGATTCACCGGGCCTATAACCGTATCCGGGAAAATAACTTTTCGCTGGAGGGACTGCTGGGTTTCGACCTCTACGGCAAAACGATCGGGGTGATCGGCACCGGGAAGATTGGGGCGGTATTTGCGCAGATTATGCTCGGCTTCGGCTGCCGGGTCATCGCCTTCGACCAGTACGAAAATGAAGACCTGAAAACAGCCGGCGTCGGCTACACCGACCTGCCGACCCTGCTGCGGTCGTCGGACGTCATTTCCCTCCATTGCCCCCTGACGCCGGAAACCCATCACCTCATCGACGCCGAAGCGCTGGCGCAGACCAAACCGGGCGTCATGCTGCTCAACACCAGCCGCGGGGCGCTGGTCGATACGAAAGCCGTCATCCGGGCGCTAAAAACCGGGCATCTGGGCGCGCTGGCGCTGGACGTGTATGAACTGGAGGAGAATGTGTTCTTCCACGACCTCTCCGGGCAGGCCCTCGAAGACGACCTGCTGGCCCGGCTGATGACCTTCCCGAACGTGCTAATTACCTCCCACCAGGGATTTTTTACCCACGAAGCCCTCGAACAGATTACCCGCACCACCCTCAACAGCATCACGGCCTTTGAACGAGAGCATTCCGCCATCCCGGCGGAGTGTGTCGTGGTGTAAAACCGCCTACTCATCCTGAAACCGGGGCAGATCCTGCAAAAAACGGACGGTGCCTTCGGCATGATCGACGCAGCAGCAGAAGTGGACCAGGCCGTTGGTAACGACCAGATAGGGCGCCTGATGAACGTGGTTGTAGCGGGCGACCTGGTCGAACACCTGCTGCGTCAGGGCCACGGTCGGCGCCTTGCATTCGACGAGCAGATACGGTTTGCCCGACCGGTCGTAAACCAGCAGGTCGGTGCGTTTCTGAAGCTGATTCAGCGTCATTCCTCCTTCCCCCCGGATCAGGGCTTTCGGGTATTCATACTGGTTGATCAGCAGATGCACCACGTGCTGGCGGACCCACTCCTCCGGCGTCATGCGGACATACTTCTTCCGCAGCACGTCGAAAATGTAGGGTTTTCCTTCGACCTGTTTGATTTTATAATCAAAAACCGGCAGATTAAGGGAGGTCAAATGGTTGAATGATTGAGTTGTTGAATAATTGAATGACGGTTCGCCGTAGCGATTGAATAAGGCTCCGCCGGGGGGCCATAGACAAATTTATTCAATTCGGTTAAAACCGCGAAGCCCACTCAATCATTCAGTTATTCATTCATTCTGTAATTGTATGAAAACCAAGGAGGAAATCGTCGAGAACTGGCTGCCCCGTTACACCGGGACACCCATCGAGCAGTTCGGAGAATATATTTTGCTGACCAATTTCATCAACTACGTTGAGCTGTTCGCCCGGAAGTTCAATACCGAGATTCACGGTCTTGGGCGGGCCATGCAGACGGCGACGGCCGAAAACATCACGATCATCAACTTTGGCATGGGCAGTGCCATGGCGGCCACGGTCATGGACCTGCTGACGGCCATTCATCCGAAGGCGGTGCTGTTCCTGGGCAAATGCGGGGGGCTGAAGAAAACGCAGATCGGCGACCTTATTCTGCCGATCGCGGCCATCCGGGGCGACGGAACCAGCGACGACTATATGCGCCCGGAAATCCCGGCCCTGCCCTCCTTCCGGCTCCAGCGGTCGGTTTCGTCCATGATCAAAAAGCACGAACTCGACTACTGGACCGGCACCGTCTATACCACGAACCGGCGCATCTGGGAGCACGACAAAGCCTTCAAGGAATACCTCCGCGAAATCCGGGCACTGGCCATCGACATGGAAACCGCCACCATTTTCATCGTCGGATTTGCCAACTCCATCCCGCACGGCGCCCTCCTGCTGGTTTCCGACAACCCGATGGTTCCCGAAGGGGTCAAGACCGAGGAAAGCGACCGGAAGGTAACCGGCCTTTTCGTCGAAAAACACCTCCAGATCGGCATCGACGCCCTGCTGGAACTGGCCTACTCCGGCGAGTCGGTAAAACACCTGCGGTTTGAATAGTTTGGGGGTTTGGGGTTAGGGAGTTTAGGGGTCGGGAGTTCTCGGTTCCGGGCGTTGCTGTCGGCCTCTTTTTTCCGCCGGACCACCCCCCAGCCCCCTCCTAAAACAGGAGGGGTGGCTCCGCAGGGTTTGAGTCGGGCAGCGCACTCCCCCTCCTTGCTAAGGAGGGGGCCGGGGGGTGGTCCATAGCACCCAACCCCTCAACCCCCAAACTCCTCAACTCAATTACAATAATCACTGATCACCTTATACGCCGGGGTATAGCCCAGTTCGCCGGATTTGCTCAGGTCGAGGCAGCCCCCATTCTCGTCGCCGAGGCTGTGGCGGATGATGCCGCGGACGTAGTACACCTCCGGGTATTTCGGATTCAGCCGGATGGCGCTGTTGCAGTCGAGGAGGGCGCCTTTCTGTTCGCCCTGCTGCGAGCGGATCAGCCCCCGGGTGAAATAAGCTTCGGCGTAGGTCGGGTTTAGTTCGATGGCTTTGCTGAGGTCGGCGATGGCGCCTTTGATCTCGTTCACCTTGCCCTTGCTGACGGCCCGGCCGAAGTAGGCTTCCGAACGGTCGGCCGACAGCAGGTCGATCCGATTTTTCTGCTGGACCGCATTCCGCAGCCCGTCGAGGACCGGCCGGGAGATTTTTCCATTATATACGATTTTGGCATCGACGTCGGCATTGTTGGTTTCGATGGCCGCGTCGAAGTCCTGAATGGCTCCGCGCTGGTCGCCCAGTTTACCCCGGCAGAAGCCCCGGCCGTAGTAGGCCCGGAAGTTGGCCCCGTTGAGGGCGATGGCCCGGTCGTAGTCGGCGAAAGCCCCTTTATAATCCTCCAGTTTACTTTTTGCAAAACCCCGGAAATAGAACGATTCGCCGTCTTCGGGAGCCAGTTCGATGGCTTTGTTGAGGTCTTCGACGGCCTTCTGGTAATTGCCCAGACGAACCTGCGATTCGCCCCGGCCGGCGTAGGCCTGCGCCCGTTTGGGATTCAGGTCGATGACTTTCGAGAAGTCGGTCAGGCTGCCGGCGTAATCCTCCAGTTTCTGACGGATGACGCCCCGGGCCGACAGAGTCTGGATGTTGTTGGGGTCCAGTTCGATGGCTTTGGAAAAGTCCTGCAACGAACCGCGGTATTGTTCGAGACGGCTGCGGCTGACGCCCCGGTTATAATACGCCTGCGGATCGTCGGGGGCCAGTTCGATGGCCCGGCTGAAATCCATCTGCGCCGAACGGTGGTCGTCCTGCTTGCTTTTGCTGACGCCCCGGCCCAGGTAGGCCATGGCGTCTTTGGGATTTAGCTCGATGGCGCGGTCGTAATCGAGGATGGCACCCCGGTGGTCTTTCAGATTGGCCTTGGCAAGGCCCCGGTTGTAATAACTGGCCGCATTCTCCGGATTGATACCGATGGCCAGACTGAAGGCCTGGAGGGCGCCGGTGAAATCGCCCGACTTACTTTTGGTGAGGCCCGATTCGAAAAAATCGGAAGCGGTTTGCTGGGCGTGCGCATAGCTGAAAAAGAGAGAAAGCAGGAACGCCGGAAGGAGGTAAAGTTTTTTCATAGACAACCCGTACGGTAGGAATTTTTATTCGAGGGCCTAAAAATAGAAGATGCCCGTCGATGCGTCAACAGGTAATGATCATAAAATTTTTGTATCGGACTGATAATTAAGGGAAAGCGCATGAAGGATAACAGGCGGCCCAGACCAGTGATTTGATGACGTAGATTGTATTCAGACAAAATGTCTTACGAAAAAGCCGGAAATGTCAAGTTAACTGACAGGATGGCCGGTTTTTCCAGGATTTCGGGGCTGGTACACCATTTGAGTAAGAAGTATCGAAGTCAATCAATAACGAAAAGAAACCATGACAACCTTAGTTCGATACAATCGCCTGCCGTCGCTCTTCGACCGGATGGTGGCTCGTGAATTCAACCGATATTTCAGCGCTCCGGCCGTTTCGGCTAAAACCAATACCGTCGTTCCTGCCGTCAACGTGAAGGAAGACGACAAGGCGTATCACATTGAAGTAGCCGTTCCGGGCCTGAAGAAGGAAGACTTTACCGTCAACCTGGAAAACAACTACCTGACCATCGCTTCCCGTCAGGAGCAGAGCAACGAAGAGAAAGCGGAAAACTTTACCCGGAAAGAATTCAGCTACAGCTCTTTCCAGCGCAGCTTCCGGTTACCGAAAAACGTAAACAACGAACAGATTCAGGCCGCCTACACCGACGGTATTCTGAAAATCGAACTGCCCAAGGCCGAGCCGAAGGCCGTTGAACCGAAACAGATTGCAGTAGCATAACCGGCGTGTGACGAAAGGTCAGCGTATAGAAGGAAAGACCCGGCCGTGGCCGGGTCTTTTTAGTTTAGTGCCTGTCTGAAAAACCGCTCCAGCTTCTCGGGATCGAGCTTTCCGTCGGTCCTGACCCCGCTGCAGATGTCGAGGCCGTAGGGCTGAACGGTGTCGATCGCTTCCCGCACGTTCTCCGGCCGTAGCCCGCCGGCCAGAAAAACCGGCACCCGGCTCTGCTCGACGATCCTCCGGCTGATGCTCCAGTCGTGCCGGCGGCCGGTCCCGCCCAGTTCCTTCACGGCCAGTTTGGGATTGCCCGAGTCCAGCAGCAGGGCGTCTACCTGTTCGGCAGCCGCCAGCGCTTCGTCCAGACTGACCTCGTCGAGAACATGAATGACCTGAACGAGTTTTATACCCGGCAGGGCGGCCCGCAGCACGCGGTAACTGCCCTCCGGCATCGCATCGACCAACTGTAGCGTATTGGTATGCACCCGGCGGTGGTGCTCGATGACGGCTTCGGCGGTCGGTTCGCTGGTCAGCAGGAAGGTCGCGACCGGCGGAGGAACCGACCAGGCGATGGTCCGGATCAGTTCGTCGCCGATGACGCCCGGCCCGCTCGGCATCCGCCCGACGAGGCCCAGCGCCGACGCCCCGGCCCCAACGGCCGTGCGGGCCTCTTCCACGCTGCTGATGCAGCAGACTTTAATACGCATAACTTAATACCTATCGATTAAATAAATTGATTGCTGCGGTGAAACTGCCTGCAAAGAAATCACTGTTACTCAATTAATCGGCAGATTCCCTTTTCAAAGTTTACTTTTGACGTATGATTGCAGCCAGTCCGACGGATACCTACGCTTCCCTTCGCTACCCGGAATTCCGATTTTTTATCGCCAACAGCTTTCTGTTCACGGCTACGCTGCTGATTCAGGAAGTGATTCTGGGGTACGAGCTTTATAAAATGACGCATGATCCGCTGGCGCTGGGCTTCGTGGGTCTGGCCGAAGCGCTGCCCTTTATCGGTCTGTCGCTCTTCGGCGGTCACCTGGCTGACCGGCGGGAGAAGCGCGGCATTCTCCAGATCAGCCTGACGGTTATTATTCTGGGTTCCATTATCCTTTATCTGGTTTTCCAGCCCGCCGTGGTCGAGCACCTGTCCCGAACCGCTCAGCTGGCGGTAATTTACGGGGTGCTGATGCTGATCGGAACGGCCAAAGCCTTCTACTCCCCGACCAGTTCGTCGCTGAAGCCGTTTCTCGTTCCGCGCGAGCTGTACACCAATTCCTCCACCTGGAGCAGTTCTGCCTGGCAGGCCGGAGCCATCGCCGGGCCGGGCATCGCCGGTTTTCTGTACGTCTGGCTGGGCTTCGACAATACCCTGCTGGTGGTGATCGGGCTGCTGGTCGTCTGTCTGGGGCTGCTCTCCCGGCTTCGGAAACGGCCCGCCGTGAAGATGGAAGGCCATCAGGACGGTATCTGGACGAGCCTGAAGGAAGGCATCCGGTTCGTGTTCCGGACCAAGATTATTCTGTATTCCATCTCCCTCGACCTGTTTTCGGTGCTGTTCGGCGGGGTGGTGGCCATTCTGCCGGTTTTCGCCGAAGACATTCTGAGGGTCGGCGCCGAGGGGCTGGGTATCCTGCGGGCCGCGCCTTCGGTCGGGGCCATCGGAACGATGCTGCTGCTGGCCCGCTATCCGCCTACCCGCCACGCCTGGCGAAACATGCTGATCGCGGCCCTGGGTTTCGGGATTTTCACGCTGGTATTTGCCGCATCGACCCACTTCTGGCTTTCGGTGGTGGCGCTGTTCCTGACGGGCGCGTTCGACAGTATCAGCGTGGTGATCCGCAACACCATTCTTCAGGTTTTCCCGCCCGACCACATGCGGGGCCGGGTGGCCGCCGTGAACGGAATTTTCGTTTCTTCCTCGAATGAGATCGGGGCTTTCGAATCCGGAGTGGCCGCACGGCTGTTCGGGGCCGCTCCCTCGGTGATGGCCGGTGGCGTCGTGACGATTCTGGTGGTGGCCTACGTTTATTCCCGGTCCAGGGAACTGTTCGCCGTCCGGTTAAGCTGATCGGAGCCAATCCAGCCAGTGGTTTGCAGGAATGCCGGGCGTGTCGTTATTTCAGCGCCGGAACAAAGAACCATTTTCGATCTGAACCATGCGCATTCTTACCCTCGCCCTCGGCGTCGGCCTGCTTCTGAGCGCCACCCTGACGGCATTTTACAAACCTCCGAAAGAGAAGAAACTGGTAAAGGTCTGGGAAACCGACTCGACGCTGCGGATCCCGGAATCGGTTCTGTTTGATCCGGGCGGGCAGATGCTGTATGTCGCCAACATCGACGGCAAGTCCGACTCGCTGGACGGCAACGGTTTTATTTCCCGCGTCTCGCTCGACGGCAAGATCGAAAACCTGAAATGGACCATCGGCCTGAACGCTCCGAAGGGCATGGGCATCCATAAAAACCGGCTGTATGTCACCGATGTCTACCGGCTGGTTGCCCTCAACCTGTCGAACGGACAGGCCGAGCAGACCTGGGACGCCGTCGATAAAAAAGCGTTTCTGAACGACGTGACCATCGATAAGCAGGGCACGGTGTACGTTTCGGACAACCGCAACAACAAGATTTACCGGCTGAAGGACGACAAGTGGGAGGTCTGGATCGACGGCGGGGGCATCAACAACCCCAACGGGCTGCTGGCCGTCGGCACGAAGAAGCTCATGGTCGGCAGCACGAAGATCGGTGCGCTGCAGGTTCTCGACGTGGAAACCAAAAAGCTGACGAAACTGGCCGACGGCATGGGCAACACCGACGGCATCGTGGCTGAGGGCAAAAAGAACTTTATCGTCTCGGACTGGAACGGCCAGATTTTTCACATCACCGCCGACGGGCAGAAGCGGCAACTGCTCGATGCCCGGGCGCAGAAGATGAATACCGCCGACCTTGAATACATTCCTGGCCGCAGGCTGCTCATCGTCCCGACATTTCTGAAAAACCGGCTGGTGGCATACCGGCTGGAGTAGGGTTCAAAAACGGAAGGGCGGTGATTGAAATCAATCACCGCCCTTCCGTTTTTTTTGGATCGGATTCATGATAGCGTGTTGATCAGGATCATCGCAACATGCGCGATCAGGCTGATATAGAAGCCGCCGAAGATGTATTTCAGTTTCTGGGCCGACAGAATTGGAATGATCACCAGCAGGAAGCAAAGCATCGAGGTCAGAAACTGCCAGTCGCCCCCGCCGTAGTACGCCATCGTCAGCAGCACGGCCGGCGACAGGATACATCCCTGAATCATCAGGGCGGTGGCGGCCCAGCCGATCCGGGTGAATTCGGATTTTTCCACAAACTGGTTGTATTGGTCCAGCCAGTTGTTCGTATGTACTTGAGATCGGGTCGGATGCAGGACGGTTGCCATGATTGTGTTCGTTTTCGTTTCGATTGGATACACAAAACTACGCCGTCCGCACCCCGCCCGGGATGACCGCCGTCAGCGGTTCAGGTGATTTACCTCAACAGCCGCTCCACAGCCTCCGATACCTTTTCCGCACCGAAGCCGTTCAGCGTTTCGTCCATGTAGGCCGTGATCCGGTCGTTGCCGAGGTTGCCGATGCTGCCTTCGTGGGTGTGATGCAGGCTGCGCGGGGGGGGATAGGTGCCGTCGCCGATCTCCTTCCCGACGATCCGGTAGGCTTCCCGGAACGGCACGCCCTGCAGGACCAGTTCGTTCACCCGCTCGACGCTGAACAGCAGATCGTATTTCGGGTCATCGAGCAGGCCGGGTTTGACCTGGAGGTGTTCCAGCATGAAGTCCGTGATGTCGAGGCAGTCCAGGATTTCCTCGAAGGCCGGCATCAGCACCTCCTTCAGAATCTGCATGTCGCGGTGGTAGCCGGAGGGCAGGTTGCTCAGGACGAGCGTGACCTCCATCGGCAGGGCCTTCAGGCGGTTGGTTTTGGCGCGGAGCAGCTCGGCCACGTCCGGGTTTTTCTTGTGGGGCATGATGCTCGACCCGGTCGTCAGCGCGTCGGGGAGCGTCAGGAAAGCAAAGTTCTGGCTGTTATACAGGCAGATATCCATCGCCATGCGGGAGAGCGTCGCGGCAACGGCCGCCAGCGCGGTGAGGGCGGTCTGCTCGGTTTTTCCCCGGCTCATCTGGGCGTAGACCACGTTGACGTGCATGCCCTCGAAACCCAGCAGTTCGGTGGTGAGCGTGCGGTTCAGCGGGAACGACGATCCGTAGCCGGCCCCCGAGCCGAGCGGGTTTCGGTTGGCCAGGCGGTAGGCGGTCTGAAGCGTCAGCATATCGTCGGCCAGGGCTTCGGCGTAAGCCCCGAACCACAGCCCGAACGACGACGGCATGGCAATCTGGAGGTGCGTATAACCCGGCAGCAGGTCGTTTTTATGCTGCTCCGATCGGGCGATCAGTCGGTCGAACACGCGCCGGACGGCTTCGGCCACGCGCCAGAGCCGGTCGCGGGTGAACAATTTCAGGTCCACCAGCACCTGGTCGTTGCGCGACCGTCCGCTGTGAATCTTCTTGCCGGTATCGCCCAGCTGCCGGGTCAGCATCAGTTCCACCTGGGAATGAACGTCTTCCACGCCGTCTTCGATCACGAAATCGCCTTCGGCGATTCGGCCGTAGATGGTTTTCAGTTCCGTCCGCAGGGCTTCCAGCTCGGTGGTTTCCAGCAGCCCGATGGTTGCGAGCATGGTGGCATGGGCGAGGTTGCCGAGGACGTCGAACGGGGCCAGGTAGAGGTCCATCTCACGGTCGCGCCCGACGGTAAACCGCTCGATCTGTTCGGCGGTCGAGGTATTTTCTTTCTGCCAGAGTTTCAAGGCAACGGGGGATAATGGGTGATTTCGGGGGCCAAAGTTCGGAAGGAATCCGTTGTAATCACGACGGTGTGGCAATTTTGTTAAAGCCTGTTTCTACTTTCACCCGGCCCGCCAGCCACCACAACAGGCCGGCGGAAATCGTACAGAGGACCGTGGCCCCGTACCAGAGCGCCGGGTAGCCCGACGACTGCACCACCTGCGAACCCACCGCCGGGGCGGCAATCTGGGCGATGGCATAGGCCATGCCGTGCAGCGCCAGGTACTGGCCCCGGTTATGGTCCCGGGCCCTCTCCACGGTAAACGATTGCATGAAAGGCATCGACAGCATCTCACCTACGGTGTTGACCAGCGTCCAGACCACCGCCAGACTGGGCCATGGCCCCACGTTCAGCAACAGAAACGACAGCCCGACGAGCAGCACCCCGACCGCGATCACCGCGCTTTTCCGGTGCGCAAACCGCTTTTCGATGCCGTACACCAGCGCCATCTCTACAAAGGCGATCATCAGCCCGTTGAGGGTCATCAGCATCCCGATCTGAGCCACGGTCAGGTTCATTACCTCCTTAAAATACAGGGGAATCATGCTGAAGAACTGCATAAAGCTGACGGCGAACAGGATGGTGCAGACTGTAAAGACCAGATACACGCGGTCCCGGTAAGGTGACCCGACCGCTGCCGGCTCCGGGCCCGTCGGCGTCTCTGCCGGTTGCGAACGCTCCGGCGGGCGGAGGTACAGGCGCAGCACCCCGGCCGCCAGGATGCACGTCAGCCCGTCGACCCAGAACAGCAGGCCGTAGTCGATGGCCGCCAGATAGCCGCCCAATCCCCCGCCGACCGACCAGCCGAGGTTGATCGCCAGCCGGTTGAGCGAATAGGCACGGGTGCGGGTGGCCGGGGTGCTGTAGTGGGCGACGGCCGAGGAAACGGCCGGCCGGAACCCTTCGCCCAGCAGGGTATAGCAGAACACCACCGTACACATGGCCTGAAACCCCTGAACGAACTGGAGCGCAATCAGGAAGCCGCCCGAGATGAGCAGCGTAAACAGCTGAACCGGATAAAAGCCGATCCGGTCGGTCAGCCGCCCGCCGAGGAACGTGCCGGCCAGCGCACCGAAGCCGTAGACGGCCATCACGATCCCGGCGTCCGTTACGCTGTAGTGCAGCCGCTGCGTCAGGTACAGCGACAGATACGGCAGCACCATCGTCCCGCTGCGGTTGATCAGCATCACCGCGGCCAGCAGCCAGATCGAGGGCGACAGGCCCCGGTAGGCATCCCGATAAAGACGTAGACTTCGGCCAATCATACCGCAAAGGTCGGCGGACGGCGCTCAGCAACCAAGCAGAATTGCGGCAACGGTTTTCCGCTTACTGCCGGCTGAGGTCCTGAAGCCGGATGTTGCGCCAGCGCACCTCCATCGGCCGCTGCACTTTGGTACCGTGTACCTGCAGGGCGATGAATCCGTCGGTGGCGAGGGTGTCGGTATAGTCGGTGGTTTTGACGCCGTTCAGGAAGATGCGGACGGTTTTGCCGACGGCTTCGATCCGGTACTGGTTCCAGTCGAACTTTCGGAAGGCTTTCTGGCCTTCGGGATTGGCTTTGAGGTCGACCAGCCAGCCGCGCCGGGCTTCGTCGTACAGACCGCCACTCCAGGCCCGGGCTGAGGGGTCGATTTCGGCCTGATAACCGTGCACACGCCCGTTTTTGTAGTCCGGCAGGCTCTGGCTGCGGAACTGAATGCCGGAGTTCATGCCGGTATCGACCTTCACTTCCAGTTCGAGAATGAAATCCCGGTAGTTTTTATCCGTACAAAGGAAGGTGTTCTGCGAACCCGGCTTCGAAATGCCGACCACTTCGCCGTTCTCGATCCGGTAGTCGTTCTTGACCTGCTCTCCGCGGATGGTCCAGCCCGAAAAGTCGCGGCCGTTGAAGAGTTTGATCCATTTTTCTCTGCCGAAAGCAGTCAGAAGGGTAACCAGAAGGGCGAGGGCGAGGACTTTCTTCATGGCGGAAAGGCGGTTTTGGAGCGGATGCGGTTTGGGTTTATTCCGGTAAGGGCATCCGAATCACCGGTTTACTCATGTTCGGCCGCAAAAATCTTCCGGTCCGTGATCAGTTCGCGGTGTTCTTCCAGAAACTGTTTGAAAAGCCGGATTTCCTCCAGCTGCCTGTCGATGGGGTGCGTCAGCGAATAGCTTTCCACATAGACGTCCTTAAAATCCGTGATGAGGTATTCCATCAGCCGGATGCCCCGTTTTTTCAGGGCGTGGAGGTACAGGTTCTGGTGGTTGAACGTGTAGCGCGGGTGCTGATAGGAGGAGGTGGTTTTGATGTCCACGGCCTTGAACTTGCCGATCAGATCGACGTACCCGTAAAACAGCACGTCGTCGATTTCGTAGGCGCAGTACACCTGCGTTTCGACGATGGGGCGGGGGAGGTGCCGCCGGAATTTTTCCAGGATCTCAGGGCTGAAACGGTCTTCGTGTTCGCCCTTGACGACGGCGTCCTCAAACCGGGAGCCGCGTTCCTGGGCCTCCGAGGTGGGACCCGGAACGCGGTTGATGGTGTCGACCAGCTCCTGCATCGAAACGTACCCGCTGTTCAGATACCGGGAAAAGACGTTCAGCAGGGTCGGATAGAATTTATAGCGGATCGGCATGGCGAAAAAGAATCATTAGGGAACGTATGATTCCAGCACGGTCATATCGCCGTCGGGGAGCAGCGTGACCTGCCGGGCGGAAGCCGGAATCAGGGCGCACTGGCCCATTTTCAGCGGAATCCGGTAGCCGCCCTCGGCTTCGATGGTCAGCGAACCCCCCACACACACCAGAATCACGAACGAATCCAGATGCGTGTAGTCGTGCATCACCTCCTGATCGAAATTCAGGACGTTGGTGACGAAATATTCACTCGTGACGACGTTGACGCTCTGGTTCCGTTTCGGTTCATACTGCGTCTTGTAATGGTCGTAGTGCGTATAGTCGATGGCGTCGACGGCCAGATCGGTGTGCAGCTCGCGCTTCCGGCCCTTGTCGTCGACCCGGTCGAAGTCGTAGATGCGGTACGTAATGTCGGAGGTCTGCTGGATTTCGGCCAGCAGGATGCCTTTTCCGATGTAGTGCACGCGCCCGGCGGGCAGAAAGAATACGTCGCCGGCCCGGACGTCCTCGATATTCAGAATGTCGTTCAGGGTGTTGTTCTCAACGGCTTTGACGTATTCGTCCTTCGTCACGGAGCGGTTGAAGCCCGAGTTGAGTGTGGCGGTTTCGTCAGCTTCGAGGATGTACCACATCTCGGTTTTGCCGAAGCTGTTGTGCCGCTCCTTCGCCAGCCGGTCGTTGGGATGCACCTGAATAGACAGGTCGTCGTTGGCGTCGATGAACTTGACCAGCAGCGGAAACTCGTTGCCGTAGCGTTCATAAACGTGTTTCCCGACCAGTTCCTCGCCGTATTTTTCGAGCAGTTCCTGTAGGCTCTGGCCCTTCAGCGCCCCCTCCTTCACGACGGAGACGTTGCCCTGGACGCCGGAGATTTCCCAGGTTTCCCCACAGTTGGGCAGGGGTGAAAAATCTTTGCCCAGAACGGTCCGGATTTTCTGGCCTCCCCAGATTTTGTCTTTGAAAATGGTTTCGAAAGTGAGCGGATAGAGCATAGTCGTTGAGGTCGTTCCCAATTATAAAATTTGTTCGAGCATTCGGATATACAACTCGACCCCCTGTTCGATTTCCCGCAGGTAAATAAATTCGTCGGCGGTATGCGAGCGTTCGGAGTGGCCGGGGCCGCATTTGAGCGAGGGGCAGTTGAGCAGGGCCTGGTCGGAGGTGGTCGGCGAGCCGTAGGTCTCCCGGCCCAGGGCGATGCCGGCCTGCACGATCGGGTGGTCGATCGGGATGCTCGACGGCTTCAGCCGGATCGAGCGCGGCTGCACCTCGGAGCGGATGTTCTTCCGGATCGTGTCGATGACTTCCTCCAGGGTATACTGCTCCGTCACGCGTACATCCAGCGTAAAGGCGCAGGCATCGGGCACGACGTTATGCTGTGAACCGGCATTGATGATCGTCACCGACACCTTGACCGGGCCGAGCGTCGGCGAAACCTTCGGGAAGGGGTTGTTTGTCAGCCATTCGATGTCTTTGATGGCCCGATAAATGGCGTTGTCGCCCTCGTTGCGGGCCGCGTGGCCGGACTTGCCGCGGGCGGTGCAGTCCAGCACGAGCAGGCCCTTTTCGGCCACCGCCAGCTGCATCTGCGTCGGCTCGCCCACGATGGCGAAGCTGATCGGCGGCAGGTCGGGCAGGATCATCTCCAGCCCTTCCCGGCCCGAAATCTCTTCTTCGGCCGTGGCCGCCAGCAGGAGGTTGTAGGCCAGGTCTTTCTTGCTGTAAAAGTGGCAGAAGGCGGCCATGAGCGACACCAGGGAGCCGCCCGCGTCGTTGCTGCCCAGCCCGAACAGCTTTCCTTCGCGTTCGACGGGTTTGAAGGGGTCGAGCGTCCAGGACGAATTCGGTTTGACGGTATCGTGGTGCGAATTGAGCAGAACGGTCGGTTTGGCCGGGTCGAAATGCCGGTTCTGCGTCCAGATATTGTTTTTGACGCGCCGGTAGGGAATGGCCCGGTGCTGAAAGAATTCCTCGATCAGCAGCGCCGTCCGGTCTTCTTCCCGACTGAACGAGGGCGTGGCGATCAGTCGCTTCAGGAGTTCAATGGCTGATTCGGTCTGTGTCTCCAACGAGTAGGCCGTTAGTTGTGAAATCATTTCAGATTCAAAGCTACAAGTTACATTTCGGGATAGGAACGGTGGGCTTATCCCTCTTCATAAAATTTAATCTTCAGGTCCCGCAGAAACTTTTTGATGATGTCTACGTGGACACACTGCCCGACGTTCAGGAACGGGTAATTCGAGACGCGGGTTTTGCGGCCGTGGACGATGACCTCCCGGTCTTCGATGTCGAAGCCGAGGTGCAGATGCCGGGTGACGCTCTGCATACCGTAAATAACGCCTTTGGTGTCGAACAGCGGGCCGCCACTCTGTCCGCGCAGACCGGGTGTACTCATTTCGATGCCGACCACCTCGCCGTTTTCGGCCCGCAGCCGCGTCACGATGCCGTCGATGGGGAAGCGGGGCGTCAGGCTCTTGCCTTCGGACGTCCATTCGATGTCGTCGGTATCGGGGTTGTACCGGAAGTTGTTGAACTCCGGGAACGGGTAACCCAGACGGCAGAGCGTCCGGCCCGGTTTGATCCGGCTGCTGTCGCGCAGAAACTGGGCGCAGGAAGTATACTGAATCTGGTTGTACCCGACGAACTGAATCACCGCCAGATCCTGGGTCGGGTGAAAATGATACCGAACGTCCTGATACTGATCCACGCAGCTAAAGAACAGGTTTCGCATCCGGATCACGGTTTCC
Source organism: Larkinella soli (assembly GCF_003703975.1). Classification (GTDB taxonomy): domain Bacteria; phylum Bacteroidota; class Bacteroidia; order Cytophagales; family Spirosomataceae; genus Larkinella; species Larkinella soli. Next base: position 64,778 of record NZ_QTJY01000015.1, read on the forward strand.
GGCTTCATGCCGAACTTGTTCTCCAGCTCCTCCGCCCTCCTCTGGCCGTTCCGGTCGCGCGGCAGCGCCCGTTGTTCACCCTTGAACTGAAGGTAATGCCGGTGAATGGTATTGGCTTTCTGCAACTGGTCCGCGACGTGCGCGCAGGTAATGGCGCAGGCCTGTTCGTTGACGAAGAACATCGTGGAACAGGCGGGAATGATTTCACTGCTTCCGTAGAACCGTACTATCGACAGAATCGGACGCACATACGGGTCGACCCGCTCTATGGCTTCAACATACATAAGTACGGCAAAGGTAATTGTTGAATGATGGAATTGTTGAATGATTGAATGCGCGCAGCAAATTTTAGCCTTGCGAAGCCCATTCAATCACTCAACCATTCAATCATTCAGCAATTCAATAATTATGCCGTCATCGGCGCTCCGTGGCCGTCGTATCGTTGAATCCTTCGGTGCCGGACTGAGGTTCACGGCATTTCTGAACGAGCATGATGATAATCAGGAGGCCGAGGGCGGCCAGCACCCAACGCTGCCAGTTGTTTTCCCGCCGTCGGTCGACCTCCGGGCTTTTCGGAATGTCGAGGTTGCCGGGGACGTTGACGGAGTTGTAAATGGCCTGCGGCCCGTCCGGTCCTCCTTCGGGTGTGTGGAGCCTGTCGAAGTCGAGCATGGCACCCAGGCCCTCCAGCCCCGCCGGCAGGCTCGTCCGGATCGTGTCGGCCTGCCCGGCCAGCAGCGTCCGCAGGTTATCGGCCGACAGCCCCTTTTCGGCGTATTGCTGCCCCAGCACGTTCATCATGACCGAACCGGCCAGGCCCATCAGCGACAGGGCGGTCGGCTCCTGAACCCCGCTGTAGGCCGCAATGGCTCCCGCGACTTCGTCCGCATCGTCGCCGAACACCTCGTCGAGCAGGCTGCTGCCCGAGGCCACGGCCGCCTGGGTGTTGATCCGGGAGTCGGTTACCTGACTGACGTCCAGGGGCGTATTGGCGTAATTACCGTCTTTCAGGACGTCGATGACGTCGGAGGCACCGCGGGCGTCATGCACCCGGCGGGCCAGCCCCCCCAGGACGGCCGGTACCGCGCCCGCAACGGCTTTTCGAACGGAAGCCGGATTTTCACCCAGTCTGGTGCTCAGTTGGTCGATTACTGAAGGGGTAAACTGGTCCTGCAAAAAAGATAACAGATTGACCGCCATGGTTGAGAGTACGTTGCTTGATACGACTATCAACCCGCCCGCCGGGCCTTTGTTCGGTCATCTTACCCAATGACCCCGCCCGACGGTTCCGTTTATTTGTTCTTCTCGACGGCATGACCGCCGAATTCGTTGCGCAGGGCGGCCACCACTTTTCCGGCGAAGGTGTCCTCCTGCAGCGAGCGGTAGCGCATCAGCACCGACAGCGCGATGACCGGGGTCGGAATGCCGAGATTGAGGGCGGTTTCGAGCGTCCATTTGCCTTCGCCCGAGGAGAACATGGTGCCGCGCAGTTCGTCGAGGTGCGGGTCTTTCCGGAAGGCGTTCTCGATCAGTTCCATCAGCCAGCTCCGGACCACCGAGCCGTGGTTCCAGAGGTTGGCGACGGCCTGGAGGTCGAGGTCGAAGCCGCTCTTTTCCAGTACCTCGAAGCCCTCCGCGATGGCCTGCATCATGCCGTATTCGATCCCGTTATGCACCATTTTGGTAAAGTGACCGCTGCCGGCCCGGCCCGTGTGCAGATAGCCTTCTTCCACGGAAATTTGGGTGAAGACCGGGGCCAGCTTCTCAATGGCTTCCGGGTCGCCCCCGACCATCGTGCAGGCCCCGTTCAGCGCGCCCGAGATGCCCCCGCTGGTCCCGCAGTCGACAAAATGGACGCCGTGTTCCTTCAGCGTGTCATAGCGCCGGATCGAGTCCTGGTAGTGCGAGTTGCCGCCGTCGATGACGATGTCGCCGGCCCGAAGCAGCGGCAGGATTTCGGCGATGACGTCGTCGACCAGCTTTCCGGCCGGAATCATCAGCCAGATCACCCGGTTTTCGGGCAGGGCCTGAAAGAGTTCGGGGAGCGAACCGGCGGGAGTGGCTCCCTGCTCCGCCAGCAGGCTGACCAGCGACTGGTTGACGTCGTAGCCGACGACCTGATGACCGTGGCGCAGCAGGTTGACGACGAGATTGAACCCCATTTTGCCGAGGCCGATAAATCCGATGTGCATGATTTGTAGTGAGGAGTCACAAAGTTATGTTCGGCAAAAGTAAGGGAAATGGAGGTTCGATGTTTCCCGCTTTCTAAAAACAGAAAGCCTGGTCATCCTGCCGGGCCGACGCCATCCGTTCACGGGCGGCTACTCATTGGGTAATTCGGAGAAGGAATCAAATGCCTTCCGGCCGGAAACCCGAGCAGGGAAAGTGCCTGAAGGCACTTAACTCCTTCCCCGAATCACTGGTCAGTGGGAGAGAGGAGTGGAAAAGTGATCGGCCAGCCAGGTGACGAGAAGCCGCAGGGCCGGGGCCGAGAAGGTTTCGGGCAGGTCTTTTCCTTCTTCCATGAAACCGGTCGGCGTGGCCTGGAACATATGGTTCAGCCCGGGCAGCAACTCGACCTGATAGTCGCGGTTCGTTCCGGCCCGGAGTGACTCCTTCAGCCGGCGGACCGCCGTTTCGGCCGGTATCAGAATGTCTTTTTCCCCGTTCATCGCCAGCACCGGACAGGTTACGGTTGTTAGCTGGTCGGGGTGAGGCTGAAGCGCATCCTGATGAAAGAGTTCATTCGATAGGTCCTGTACGCGAACCTGCATTTCTTCCTTCCAGCCCGGCTGCTCGGCGGCCGGTACCTGAGCCAGTTCCCGGGCCGCCAGCCGGGTCAGAGCTTCTTTCCGTTTTACGGCGTCGCCTTCCTCCCTGACAATGCCGAGGGCTTCCCCGATAAACCGCCGGGCTGCCTGCGTGGCCGTTTCCGAAAACCCTTTCAGTTTGAGCTTCACCAGCAGTTGACCGGCCACGATCTCGCCCTTGCTCATGGTCGGGGCCGCTGCGGCCAGCAGCACGAGGAACGCAATCTCACGGGGGGGCCGGTTCGCCAGATTCAGGGCCGTACCGGTGCCCTGGCTGTGGCCCAGCAACCCGATCCGGCCGGGGTCGACCTCGGCCCGCGACCGCAGGAACTGGACCCCGGCCTGCGCATCGGCATCGAAATCGGCGTCGGTGAGTTCACGAAGCGGTTTGGAACCCGGCGTCGACTGGCCGGCGCCCCGGTCGTCGAACCGCAGCACCGCAAAACCGTGGCGGGTCAGCTGGTCGGCCAGGACCAGAAACATTTTGTGGCCGTAGAAAGGCATGTCGCGTTCGCTCTGGCCGGAGCCGGAAATCAGCAATACCGCCGGAAACGGGCCTTTCCCCTCCGGCAGCGTCAGGGTTCCGGCCAGCTGCACCGATGCGTCTGTCGGGTTAGGATACCGGACGTCGAGGCTGCGGTAGGGCAGAGGTTGGCTGGGGAGTTGGGTGTAGACCGATGGCTGGCCAAAAACCGGTATGCAGGCGAGCAGAATGAAGCCGGTGAAGCCGGACAGGAGGACGCGCCGGAAAAACCGCACCGACGTCGGGTGAAAAGTCGTCATAAGGGTCACAGAAGGTTAGGTGTTGGTTGAAATTCGGGCGGATATACACAATCGCCCTGGCAAATTTGGCGACTCCGGCCATGCGGCACAATCGCATGAAGATGCGAATTGCAGGAGGGAGATTCCCTAAATAACCGCCGTCCGGCCCCAACAATGCCGGAAGAAAATCGGTTGTATCGGAGTTGAATCAAACTTCTGTGAACGATGGATGAGGAAGAAAAAAAAATAATCGATGCCAAACAGGCCATCAGCCCCGCCGGTCTGGGCGACCGTTCGATGAAAGGACTTACCGGTCAGGGGGGCGAACTTCCCGATGAAGACATTCAGGATGTTCCACCCACCGAACTCGAAGATAAATACCTAGATGGTGAGGGGGACGACGTGGCTTCTAATGTTCGCCAGACGCATCAGAACCGCAATCGGGACGGGAAACCGCAACTGGATAAACCTTCCTACGGGGGAGGTCACTGACGAAAAAGGGACGCTTCGGCGTCCCTTTTTATTTTACTCATCCATCCGGACGATTTTAGGCTGAAACGTGCCGAGGACGTCCACGAGGTCTTTCTGGAAACTCATAACCTGATGGATGTCTTTGTACACCATCGGGGCCTCGTCCAGCCCTCCGCCCATGAGGGTAATGCCGTTCTCCTTCAGCATCTCGGTTACATGCGTCCAGAGCAGGCTGTTTTTGGCGGCCGCCCGCGACATCCGGCGTCCGGCCCCGTGGGAGGCCGAATCGAGGGAGGTGGGTTCGCCCCGCCCGCGGACGATGAAACCCGGCTGCGACATCGATCCCGGAATGATGCCCAAAACGCCCTTCCCGGCCGGCGTGGCGCCTTTGCGGTGAACGATCAGTTCCCGCCCTTCATGGGTTTCCTTCCAGGCGAAATTATGGTGGTTTTCGACCATCGCCGTCGGCTTTTCGCCCAGCGCCCGGGCAATCTTGTGGTGAATCTGGTGGTGACAGGCCGAGGCATAATCGCCCGCCAGGTTCATGCAGGCCCAGTATTCCTGCCCCGCTTCCGTATCGAGCGACAGCCAAGCCAGGTGTTTGGCCTCGCGCGGCAGGGGCGTGGCGTCCATCGCCACCTTCGTGAAGTGGTTGGCGATGGCGGCCCCCAGCCCCCGCGAACCGGAGTGCGACAGCAGGGCCAGGTATTTTCCCGGCGGAAGGTCGAGGTCTCTGCTTTGCTCCGTGATTTCGACGATACCGAATTCCACGAAATGATTTCCTGACCCTGAGGTGCCGATTTGCCGGACGGCTTTGTCGTGCAGACCCCGCAGCAGCGGTATTTCTTTGAACTCCCTCCGGGCGAGGACCTCGTCGTCCATCGGTTTGCTGAACTCGCGTCCGGCTCCGAACAGGGTGTCGCGTTGCAGGATGTTCTTCAGCTTTTTGTTCTCGCCGTAGATCAGGTGTTCGGGCAGTTCGAAGACGCTCAGGCACATGCGGCAGCCGATGTCCACCCCAACGCCGAAGGGAATAACCGCGTTGTCGGTAGCGAGCACCCCGCCGATGGGCAGGCCGTAGCCCTGATGGGCGTCGGGCATGAGCGCCCCGGCCGCCGTGACGGGCAGCCGCATGGCGATTTCCATCTGGTTGACGGCCCCGGCCTCGATGTGATCGGCCCCGAACACCGTGTACTCACGCCGTTCGGTCGCCAGCGGAATCTCATCCGGGGTCCGGGTTTTGGGCTTTTCCACCAGCAGGGCCGCAATGGGGCCGAGGGTGTCGTTTTTGAGGTAGTCGTTCGGGTCTTTCAGCACCTTCTCCAGCAGGTCCAGCGCTTCCCGCTGTTTGGTGTGCTTGAAGTTGCTGTTCATCACGCGCATCGCGACGGAGATCACTCTGCCTTCCGGATAGCCGATTTTCCGGAGGTCCTTGCCGGTTAGTTTCAGTCTCATGGTCAATCGAAAAAACTAACGTATAAACCCGACAGGGAGAAGACTGTTGGCGGCCGGTGACTAAACGGGCAGGGCTTTCTCGAATCGGCGGTAGGCCTGGCGATAAATCCTGTGGCACTCGGGATTCGGTTGGTAGGTCCGGCCGAAGCCGACGTGCCGGGTGGCGTCGATCAGCGAGGAGGCCCGCCCGGTAGCTTTCATTACCAGCAGAATCGCGCCGATGGCCCCGCTTTCGTTGCTTTCGTTCAGCCGGACCGGCACCCCGAAGATGTCGGCCATCATCTGCACCCACATCGCCGACTGGGCAAAACCGCCGTTGGCGTGGATGACGCGCGTCGGGCCGGTATGGCGGGACAGCAGCCGCTCGATGCGCAGCAGGTTGAACAAAACTCCCTCCAGGGCCGCCCGCACGAAATGCGCCCGTCCGTGCTGCCAGTCGACGTTCAGGTAGGAGCCGCGCACCCCGGCGTCCCAGAGCGGAGCGCGTTCGCCCTGGAGGTAGGGCAGAAACAGCAGCCCGTCGCAGCCCGGAGGTACGGTGGCGGCTTCGTCCAGAACGTCGGCGGTTTCGGAACGGGTCAGTTTTTCGGAAACCCACTGGAGCACGTTGGCCCCGTTGTTGGTCGGGCCGCCGACGACGTAGTAATTCTGCGTGCCGACCGCTTCGGCGTCGAGAATATAGCTGAACAGCCGGCCCTGGCTCTCGCGCAGGGGTTTGCGGGCCGTCCGGCGGATGGCCCCGCTGGTGCCGATGGTGATGGTGGTAATACCGGCTTCGACGGCCCCGGCGCCGAGGTTGGCCAGACAGCCGTCCGAGGCCCCGATGAAAAGGGCCGTCCCGGCGGGCAGACCGGTATCATCGACGGCTTTGGCCGGGTCGAAAGGCACGCTGTGGGTGGTCGGGACCGGCTCGGAAAGCTGTTCACGCTGCACCCCGGCAAAACGAAGGGCCGGCGGATACCACTCCAGCCGCTGGCTGTCGAAAAGGCCCGTGGCGGTGGCCATCGAGTAGTCGATCTGGTAGAGGCCGGTCAGCCGGTGCCAGACGTATTCCTTCAGTGAAATCCAGCCGCCCGCCCGCCGGAGGAGACGCGGATTGTGTTCGCGAAACCAGGCCAGTTTGCAGAGCGGAATCATGGGGTGAAGCGGGGTGCCGGTCCGCTGGTAAATGTCCTTTCCGTTGGCTTCGGTGCCGTTGCGGAGGGCGTTGGCCTGCTTCTCGGAACGATTGTCGGACCAGATGATGCCGTTGGTGAGCGCCTTTCCCTGCTCGTCGACGGCCAGAATGCTGTGCATGGCCGAACTGAACCCGACGGCTTCGACCGTCACCGACTGCACGGCCAGTTCGCCGTTCACCTCCCGGAGTACCTGCACCAGACGGTCCCATACCTCGGCCGGCACCTGTTCACAGTAGCCGGGCCGGGGGTGGTAGGTGGTCAGCGGTTGGGACGCATGGGCGATAATCTGCCCGGTTTCGGGTTGAAAAGCGAGGGCTTTCACGTTGGTCGTGCCGATGTCGACGCCGAGAATGCAGTTCATGAGGGCTGAGGGGCTGGTGTTGCCGGTGCAAAGAAAGAGTAAAATCCTATTCTTTACGCACCGGACGAAACCCTTTCCGACCGCTTTAGTTAAGCGGAAGAACTTATCAACGCAGACGAATACTCTTTTCCCTGAAGCGATACCCGATGATTCACCCCGATACGTACCTGAAACCTACTCCCAAAGGCCTTGGAATTTTTGCCGGACGCCCTTTCCGCCGGGGCGAAATTCTCTGGATAACCGATGAAATGGACGCCCGGATTTCGCTTTGCGACTATGCCGGACTGAGCGAACTCGAACGCCGGAAGGTCAATGTCTATTCCTATCTCGACAGCAGTAACCGGATCGTGATGCCCTGGGATGAGGGTAAATACGTCAACCACTCCTGCGACCCCAATTCCACCAGTCTGACCGAACTCGACAGCATCAGCATCGCCCTCCGGGACATCGCGGCCGACGAGGAGATCGTGGAGGACTATTACTCTTATTGCGGCCATTTCGAAAGTTTTCAGTGCCGGTGTGGCGCCCGCCACTGCCGGGGTTACATCCACGACGGCAAAACCTTCGAACCCGGCCTGCGCATCCCGCTCCGTGAGGTCGCACCCCTGCTGCTGAACCTGCCGCAGCCGCTGCTAGCGATTCGTTCCGAGGAGAAAAACCGGCTGCTGGAACTGCTGCAAATGACGCATCACGGAGCCGGTGCCGCCGTAAGCCCGGGTTCCCTGTAAGAAGCGGAGGAATTATAGGACGCAGGTTTGAAAAACAGGCATTTTTGTCCTAAGTTTGTTGAATGCCTGTTACCGGATTATGTACTTTCGTAACCCTATTCCTTTCTTTTTCTTACTGATTTTTGCCGGTCTGCTGACCGGCTGCGGTTCCAAAAAGCCGGCGGGTTCACCCCCGGAACCATCGGGGCTGGACGGCGCCGAACTGGCCCGGATCAATTGCTCCAACTGCCACCTGATGCCGCAGCCCGACGAGCTGCCCCGCTCTCTGTGGGCGCGGAAGGTGCTGCCGCAGATGGCCCTCCGCATGGGGTTCTTCGCCGATTCGCTTTCGCCCTACAACCAGATGCGCGATCAGGACGAAATCGAACGGGTGATTCACTCCAGCGCCTTCGCCGACGCCCCCCTGGTGCATCCCGACGACTGGCAGAAGATTTCCGACTACTACCTTCAGAACGCCCCTGAGCAGCCCAAACCGCAGATTGCCAAACCGCCCGTGGCGTCCGACCTGCCGCTGTTCCGGCTCCGCAAGCCCGCGCAGGCCGTCGATAACCTTATTACGCTGCTGAAATATGACTCCGTCAGCCGGAAGATTGCGGTGGGAAGCCGTCGGGGCCGGTTGTGGTTTCTCGACCCGGCTCTGAACAAGGTCGATTCGGCCGTTACGGTCTATCCGGCCTCCGGTCTGCGGACCCGCCCGGACGGAACGATGGACGTGGTGACGATGGGCGAAATGGACCCCAATGACCGCCCGAACGGCGAGATTATCGAACTGCACCGCAACCCGGCCAACCGTCGGCTGGAGCGGTCGGTGCGGCTTCAGAAGCTGCAACGGCCCGTCGAGGCCATCTACACCGACCTGAACGGCGACGGCCGGGAGGACATTCTGGTGTGTCAGTTCGGGTATTACCTCGGCCGGCTGAGCTGGTTCGAGAACAAGGGGCGGACGTATGAGGAGCACAGCCTTCAGGAATGCCCCGGCGCGCTGCGGGCCGTCGTGAAGGACATGAACGGCGACGGTCATAACGACATCGTGGTGCTGATGGCGCAGGGCGATGAACAGGTGGCCGTGTATCAGAACGAAAAGGGCGGCCGCTTCTGGAAAAAAACCGTGCTTCGCTTCCCGCCGGACTACGGTTCGAGCAACATCGAGATTGTGGATTTCGACGGCGACGGCGACCCCGACATTCTGTATACCAACGGAGACAATGCCGACTATTCCTACTCGCTGAAGCGCTACCACGGCGTCCGGCTGTTCCGCAACGACGGTTATTTCCGGTTCCGGCAGGCCTGGTTTTACCCGCTCCACGGCGCCATGAAAGCCGTCGCCCGCGACTTCGATCAGGACGGCGACCTGGATGTGGCCGCCATCGCCTTCTTCCCCGACTTCACGAAAAAGCCGGTCGAGAGTTTCGTTTACCTCGAAAACCGGGGCGGGGCCGGTCTCCGGGCCTCGACTTTCCCCGACGCCGACCAGGGGGCCTGGCTAACGATGGATGCCGCCGACGTCGACCAGGACGGCGACGAAGACATCCTGCTCGGCTCCTTCGCCTTCCGCGTCACGCCCACCCCGAAGGAACTGCTCCAGCGCTGGCAGCAGTCGAAAACCGGGGTGCTCCTCCTTGAAAACCGCACGAACCCGAAGCGGGTTGCTGGGAAATAAGACCCGCAGGATGAAATAACCCTCCGTCAATTGAGCAGAGCGATACTGAACAGCCTGTTGTTGCTATCAAACAGCAGTTCCATTCGAGTATCGAGTCTGGTAGCTCCGTTTTTTTAAGTAAAAAATACTGATTGCCTTAAAACTTTTACCTCTGGATTGGCCGGAACTTTGAAACATGGGAAAGCCGAAAAATTTGTCCACTTTAGCGAACCTGATTGGTTCGCCTATCTTAAAGGTTGGGCCATTGACCGTGCCGACCGATATTCCGGGGCTAACGATCTCAAAGCTGACCAGCTCTTCATCAAGAAAGGCGATTTGATTGCTCCCATAATTATATACCTGAATCGTGTCGTCATCAATTTCCGAAAAGCAATGGCCAATCCGGGAGGGCCGCCCGAAGACCTGAATACATTTGGTTGGGGATTCTCCCCAAACTAATCCGATAGAAGGTTTAGCGGGCTTGATAAGGGCTACTTTTGAAATGTCAACTGGAGTTTGTGCATGCGCTGTCCATGTGGTTATGCCGGTTAAGAAGATTAAAACTGCTGTTTTTATTTTCATTAGGTTGGCTTCCGGTGTGTTTGCAGGATAGGGGTAGCCTCGGATGATTACCCCTGGCCCCCTACAGGGGGTAGTATTCCCCTTTATGGAGTGAAAGGTCCTGCTTTGGACTCCGAACCATCCAATAAGTCACACCATCCCGCGTGACGAGATCGACCCTTCAAATCCGGTATTACATTCTAAATCCTTCCCGCCAGTGACTTTGAAATAAAATGATCGTCCTAAGGAGGTTTGCCGCCGGGCTGTCCGGTGGTTTCTCCGGACGGTTATTTTGCCTTGAAGTTGAATGAGACGATTTTTATCGATTGATCGGCGTGTTTTAAGCGGTTTTCTGCTTCTCATTGTCTGTTCTCCCCATTTCTGCTTCGCCAATGCATCGGTTGCCTTTCCGGACTCATCCGGAACGCGCGTGGATTCCATTGCATCGTCTGCCTTCCCACGGTTTCGATTTCAGCCTTTCCTCAGCATCCTGGCGCCAGGATTCAGCCACAGCGGGCGATTGTCGGTTCCAAATCCCTTTCTAAACAATCCCCTCTTCGGCTTGCAGGCCGGTGTCGGTCTGGAGATCGGCTATTCGCGCCGGATGGCCGCCCGGCTGGAACTGTCGTATGTCCGTAAAGGAGCGCGGGAAGTGTTCGGGCAACGCACCGACCGGCTCGAAGCCACCACAAAACTGCATTACGCCCAATTGAACCTCATGCCGCTGATTCTGAAGCCGGAGTGGAAGCGGTTTCCGGTGACGGCCGGTTTCGGAGTCTATGGAGGGTGCCTGCTTAAAATGAGCCACCGCTATACCGTAAATCACGGCGCCGTATTCTCCAATGTTCTGTTGTCCGACAACTTCAGATCAATGGATTTCGGCTGGACGCTGAGTCTCGGTTACCAGGGCTTCCGGCTCCCGCTGGAGCTGCGTTTTGAAGCCGGTTTTCGCCCTATTCTGCCCTCCCATGGACTTCAAACCCCTCTTTATAACCGGGTGCTTGCCCTTCACTTAACCATCTGAGCCGACGCATGAAATCCAGACAAATCCTGCCGTTACTCGTGCTGACGGTACTTGCCCTGACGACCTGCCGCCGGGAACGCGATGTTCTGCCTTTGGAAGACTATTACGGCTATCGGACAACCGGCAACGTGACTATTCGGCGGCTTGGGAACGGCGGCCCGGAATATTACCTCGGTATCGACCAGGATTCGCTGCGATTTACCGCCGAAGCCAGGGACATGGACTACAAGCAGGTACCTGCTCCTCTGTTCAGCTATTGGGTCGACGGAAAACCCATGCCGAATGGAGCCTTCCTGCCGACGAAAGCCGGAAAATATAACTTTCGGGCCCGGCTGGGCCCGAAAGAAAGCCGGCCGGTGACGGTTGAAGTCATCGATCCGGCTTCTTTGATTAGCCGCCTGTATCTGGGGATTCGTTCGGGTAATCCAGGGATTGCCTTTTCCGATGGTTCTTCCCGTTTTGAATTTTTCGGAGTAGCTGTGGGGCTGAATGGAACCTCGCTTCCATTCGACTTTAGGCCCGGTATCCGGCTGTACGTCGACGGCCTGCCTCAGCCGACGCTGGAGTTCATTCCAACGCAGGAAAAGCGATACCGGGTCAAATTGAAAGGTTTTGGAAAAGAGAGCAATGAGATCTGGATCGACGCTCACCCGCCGGATTATTATGTCACGCAGGTGCGTCTGAGCATGGTGCAGAACGGGCCGGAGTTTCAGGCCGACGAGATTTCAAAAGCCGATTTTCGCGTCGAAACGCTGAGCCGTGAAGGGCGGTGGGTTAACTTTTCGGCCCAGCCGCAGCGGGAATTTTTCGTCGACGACCGGCTAAGTCCGGGCCTATCCTTCAAAACCCGTACGCCGGGAGTTTACCGGTTCAAAGCAAAGGTGTTTAGCAGGGAGAGCAATGAATTGACTCTGAGCGTATTACCACCGTCGGAAAGCGCCATTATCACCATTCCGATCGTTTTCCACCTGTTCAATGTGGCTATTCCGCAGGCAAAACTTCAGGCGCAGGTCGACATTCTGAACAAGGTCTTCCGGGATCAGTGGAACCCGAACAATAACCCTAAGGCTGAACGGCATGCCGACCTCCGGCTTCAGTTCGTGCTGGCCGACACCGATCCGAACGGTCGGCCCATGCCTCAGCCCGGCCGCGATTACATCGATCTGGGCCGGGCGCGATATTCCCAGAAAGAAATCAGCGACAAGCTGGGTTGGGATCATTATTGGAATCCCGATTTCTACCTCAATATCTATGTGGCGAACTACACGGATACCTACCTCGCTTCTCTGAAAGGTACGTGGGCCGGGCTGGGAAGCTATCCGTGGACCCGCGTGGCCCTGCCCGGTATTATTATGGTTTCAGGCAACCCGAAACCCGACTTCCTCTACGCATTGTATGTGATCCCGGACGTATTCAAGGATAATTACGTCACCCAGACCGTGATCGCCCATGAAATCGGCCACCTGCTTGGCCTGAGACATGCCTTCAATGAGGCCAGCTGCGAGCAGGACGAAGATTATTGCGACGACACACCGGCGTATCCTCGTCACCAGTACATCCCGGAAAACCTCGGTACCCGGCGGATCGGCTGCGACGGCATGGCTTTTTCGGCCACGAATTTTATGGACTACTATTACGGGTATGAAAATTCGTTTACGCTCGATCAGGCGTCCCGCGTGCGGCACATCCTCAACTACGGCCTCTGGCTGCCGACGCCGGCCAACGGACGCTCCAATTCGCACGGCCGAATCACCGGCGCGCCCGGTTTCGTTAAACGCCCTCCCGTGCTGCGTCCGGTAGACTGGGTCGCCTGCCCGGCACCGGAAGCCCGGCCTTTCGGTTTTCTCCGGCGGCCGGCCGATTTCGACCTACTGAAAGAGTAATCCGGTTAGATTTAGGTCTTATGGCAGATGTATGAATAAGACCCTACTTACTCTCGGAATAGGGCTGCTGGGGAGCGCAGCCGCCCTGGCCCAATCCGACATTCCGGCCAATCCGGTGAAGCCGACGCCCCAGCAGCTTCGCTACCAGCAGCAGGAACTGATCGGGTTTCTGCACCTGACCGTCAACACCTTCACCGACCGTGAATGGGGGACCGGCCAGGAAGACCCGGCCATTTTCAACCCCACGCAGCTCGACGCCCGGCAGTGGGTTCGTGTGGCGAAGGATGCCGGCATGAAAACGCTCATCCTCACTGCCAAGCACCACGACGGGTTCTGCCTCTGGCCCTCGAAATACACGGATCATTCCGTCAAAAGCAGCCCCTGGAAAGGCGGGAAAGGCGACGTGGTCCGCGACCTGGCCGACGCCTGCCGCGAAGCCGGAATCAAGCTTGGCCTCTACCTGTCGCCCTGGGATATGCACGAACCCAAGTACGGCACTTCGGAATACAACCAGTTTTATCTGAACCAGTTACGCGAGCTGCTCACCAACTATGGGCCGGTGGCCGAGGTCTGGATGGACGGGGCGAAGGGCGAGAACGCTAAAAATATGTCCTATGATTTCGACGCCTACCGGGCGCTGATCCGGCAGTTGCAGCCGCAGGCCGTCATCTTCTCCGACGTCGGGCCGGGCGTGCGCTGGATCGGAAACGAAAAGGGCTTTGCGGGCGAAACCTGCTGGTCGACGATCAATACCGAGGGCATGGACATCGGCAAGGCCGACAGCAAATACCTCAACACCGGCGACCCGAAGGGCGACGAGTGGATTCCGGGCGAATGCGACGTTTCGATCCGGCCCGGCTGGTTCTACCACCCGGCCGAAGACGCCAAAGTCAAAACGCCGAAACAACTGGTCGATGTTTATTACAAATCCGTCGGTCGGAATGGAACCCTGCTGCTCAACCTGCCGCCCGACCGTCGGGGCCTGATTCACGAAAGCGACGTAGCCGCCCTGAAGGGTATGCGGGCTATTCTGGATGAGACTTTCCGGGCCAACCTGGCCGGCCGCAGAACCGCCAGGGCCTCCGCTTCGACGCCTGCCTTCCCGCCCCGGAACCTGACCGACGGCAACGCCGACACCTATTGGGCGGCTTCCGCCGGACAAACCACCGCTACCCTTGACCTGGACCTCGGGCGCGAGACCACCTTCGACCGGATTGCTTTGCAGGAGCCGGTGCGCTTGGGGCAGCGGGTGTCGGCCTTTCGGGTTGAAGCGGAGCAGAACGGGCAGTGGAAGCCGGTCGCTTCTGGTACCACCATCGGTTACAAACGTCTGCTGCGACTCGACGCTCCGGTGCAGGCCCGGCGGATTCGGGTCGTGATCGAGCAGGCCAATAACACGGCGGCTCTGTCCGAAATCGCTGTTTACAAGGCTTCCCCGAACGAATGATGAAGAAGGACTTTTCGGAAAGCACGAAGACTAAAATAGTTCGATAACGTCCTGGATTCTTTTCAGAACCTGGAACTGGTGGTATCAGGGCAAGTAAAATACCGCCCCCGGTTTTCTTTCGCTACTAAATTCTTCCAACTGAAGCCCGCATGCCAGCCTCCCGTCGTCATTTCCTGAAACTCACCGGTCTAAGCGGTCTCGGACTCACCGCCGGCCTCCCCCAACTCTACGCCCGGGCGGCCGGTCCGCCGGCCGAAACCGACTACGACCAGATCATCGTCGGCGGCACCCCGGCCGGGATCATGGCCGCCGTCGCAGCCGCCCGGATGGGCAGAAAATCGCTGATCCTGGAGCGTTCCGCGTATATCGGCGGCCTGCCCGCCAACGGCCTGGGTGCTACCGACATCGCCACCCGGGGTGCCACGGGCGGGCTGTTTCTGGAGTTCGTGCAGCGCATCAGAAAATTCTATGTCGACCAGTACGGGGCCGACTCCCAGCAGGTGAAAGACTGCTCGGAAGGATACCATTTCGAGCCGTCGGTAGCCGCCCGGATCTTTGATGATTTCATCCGGGAACACCCGGCCGTAACGGTGCTGACGATGCGGCAGTTCGATTTCGAGTCCGAAAACCTGACCATCAGCCGGAACCGGATTCAGGCCATCCGGGTGCTGAACCGGCAGTCGAAGCAGACGGAAACCTACCGGGGGCGGTTTTTCATCGACGCCACTTACGAGGGCGACCTGATCGCGGCTGCCGGGGTGCTGTTCTTCCTTGGCCGGGAAGGCAGGACGGAGTACGGGGAGGTCGGGGCCGGGCGGGTTTACAAATACTGGGGCGGCAAGGAAGGTGAAGGCTCCACGTTTCAGGGCGATAACGCCGTGCAGTCCTACAATTACCGCCTTTGCCTGACCAACGACCCAAATATCCGGGCAGCCATTCGGAAACCCGCCCGCTACAACCGGGAAGAATACGTGTCGCTGATCGAGGACGTCAAAACCGGCCGGCATACCGGCGTGGAGGCCCTGAAACTGACCGATGCCCAGCGGGTCGAGAACCTGCGCCGGGCGAAGGAAGGGCTGCCGCCCGAGGTGCCCGGCATGCCGGTGGGCATTGCCCGGCTGACCAACATGGTGAAGCTGCCGAACCGCAAGAACGACGGCAACAACCAGCACTTGGCCTTTCTTTCTACCGACCTGCCGGAAGAAAACTGGCCCTATCCGACCTCCGGCTGGGAATGGCGCGACCGCTTCGCCCGGCGGCTTCGGGAGTATACCGAAGGCCTTTTCTACTTCGCCCAGAACGACCCCGAACTGCCCGAGTGGTTCCGGAAAGAATGTCTGGAATGGGGCTGGGCCAAAGACGAATACGTCGACAACGGTAATTTTCCGCGACAAATCTACGTACGGGAAGGGCGCCGGATGAAGGGCAAATATCTGTTCAAAGCGCAGGACGCCCAGCCGGTGACGCCCGGCGGCCGGCCCCCGTTGCACGCCGACAGCATCACGGCCAGTCACTACGCCCTCGACTCACACGCCGTCCGGAAGCGGGAGGCCGGAAAAATTCACCTCGACGGCTTCCTGAGCTACCCGTCGGCAGTCTATACGGTTCCCTTCGGCGTCATCGTACCGGACTCACCCCTCGAAAACCTGCTGGCTCCGGTGCCGGCTTCGGCCACGCACATCGGCTTTTCGACGCTCCGGATGGAGCCGTGCTGGATGGCGCTCGGTCAGGCGGCCGGGACGGCGGCGGCGCTCTGCGTCCGGCAGAACACTTCGGTTCACGCCCTCGACGTGCCGACGCTCCAGAAGGCACTGATTCAGCAGAAAGCCATTCTCGTGTATTTTAAGGAAGTACCGCCCGGCGACCAGAAATTCGAAGCCATGCAGTGGGAAGCCCTCAACCGAAAGAAATAGCCAAAACCATGCGATTTCTGAAACTCCTTTGCTTGACCTTTCTGAGTTTTCCGGCCCTCGCCCAGCAGCAGCAGGTGGACATCTGCGTGTACGGCGGCACCTCGGGGGGCGTCATGGCGGCCTACACCGCCCGGATGATGGGCAAATCCGTCCTCCTGATCGAACCCGGGCGGCACCTCGGCGGCATGAGTTCCGGCGGGCTGGGCTATACCGACATCGGCAACAAATACGCCATCAGCGGCCTGGCGCTGGATTTTTACCGGCGCATCGGGCGGCATTACGGCCGGTTTGAGCAGTGGACCTTTGAGCCGAAAGTCGCCGAAGCTCTGTTCAACGATTACGTGAAACGGGCCGGGGTACCGGTCGTGTACGAACGGCGGGTCATCGGGGTGAAGAAGGCCGGGCCGGCCATTCAGGACATTACGCTTGAAAACTCCGCCCGCCCGGGTTCGACGGCCCTGACGGTTCGGGCCAGCATATTTATTGACTGCTCCTACGAAGGCGACCTGATGGCGAAAGCCGGCGTCTCCTACGCGGTGGGCCGCGAAGACAACCGCCAGTACAACGAAACCTACAACGGCGTGCAGCTCATGACGGGCCACCAGCTCCCCGACGGCATCGACCCCTACCGAACGCCGGGGAATCCCGAAAGCGGGCTGCTCTGGGGCGTCAGTGCCGAAAAACTCCTGCCTGCCGGCTCGGGCGACCGAAAGGTGCAGGCCTATAATTACCGCATCTGTTTGACCCGCAACCCCGCCAACCGCATTCCGATCACCCGCCCGGCCGACTATGACTCGACCCGGTATGAACTGCTGATCCGGCTGATCGAGAAAAAGCCCTGGAAAACGCTGAACGACGGCTTTATCTGGAGCCTCATGCCCAACGACAAAACCGACATCAATAACCGCAACGGCTTCTCGACGGACATGATCGGTATGAACTGGGACTACCCGGAGGCCTCCTACCAGCGCCGGGAAGAAATCATCCGGCAGCACGAGAGCTACACCAAAGGGCTGCTTTATTTCGTCGGGCACGACGCCCGGGTGCCGCAGGCCGTGCGGGAGCAGATGCAGCAGTGGGGCTACCCGAAAGACGAATACACCGACAACGGCCACTGGTCCCCGCAGCTGTACGTCCGGGAGGCCCGTCGGATGATCGGCGCTTACGTCATGACGCAGGCCAACTGCCAGGGCCGGGAGGTCGTGGAGGACGCCGTCGGGATGGCCGCCTATACCATGGATTCACATAATATTCAGCGCATTGTCATCGAGAAGGACGGCGTGCGGATGGCGAAGAACGAAGGCAACGTGGAGATCGGCGGGTTTCCGCCCTATCCGATCGCCTACCGCTCGCTGACGCCGAAAGCCGCCGAGTGTACGAACCTGCTCGTGCCGGTCTGCCTCTCGGCCACGCACATCGCCTACGGGTCGATCCGGATGGAGCCGGTGTTCATGGTGCTGGGGCAGTCGTCGGCCGTAGCGGCCGCGATGGCGATTGACGGCAAAACCGGGGTGCAGAACGTGGATGTGAAAAAACTTCAGGCCCGGCTGCGCGACAATCCGCTGGCCGACGGCAGCGCCCCCGATGTGCTGGTAGACAACGATAACCGGGAAGCCGTGACTCTGACCGGCAACTGGCAGACCGAAAAGAAGGGCGGCTACGGCCCCTCGCTGCTGATCGACGAGCGCCCGGGCGAGGGAGCGAAAACGGCGGTCTTCACCCCGAATCTGACGCGGGCCGGCCGGTATTCGGTATATACCTATTTCCCGCGTCTGAAAAACGAGACCTCCGTGACCCATTTTACGGTTTTCGACGGCAGGCAGGCGAAGGAGGTGCCCATCCGCACGGCCGAGGTGGTGGTACAGGGCCAGACCTCCGGGGAGTGGGTGTCGCTGGGTACCTATGACCTGCCGCAGGGCCGGAAAGCCTCGGTGACGGTGTCCGGTAAAGAGGCCGACGGAGTCGTGGTGGCCGATGCGGTGCTATTTGTACCGGCTGGAAAATAAGGCGGTTTTTAAAATGATTGAGTAAAGAAAGTCGAATATACTCTTTTATCGTGAGATATTACTTAATTTTACTCTCATGATATTAGACTTATTCTCTCTTCAGGGTAAAGTTGCCCTGGTGACCGGCGTCAAACGCGGCATCGGCCGGGCTATGGCGACCGCGCTGGCCGAAGCCGGAGCCGACATCATCGGCGTGTCGGCCACTCTCGAACCCGGCAGTGAGGTGGAAGCCGCCGTAACGGCGCTGGGGCGGAAATTCTACCCTTTCCCGGTCGATTTTACGGAGCGGACGGCCTTGTATACGTTCCTCGAAACCGTCCGCAGCGAATGTCCGCCCGTGGATATTCTGATCAACAATGCGGGCAACATCCGGCGCAAACCGGCCGCCGAACACCCGGACGAATACTGGGACGAAATCATCGAGATCAACCTCAATGCCCAGTTCGTGCTGAGCCGGGAGATCGGGGCGGAGATGCTGGCGCGTGAGGTCGGCTATAATCGGAAAATCATCTTTACGGCCTCGCTGCTGACGTTTCAGGGCGGGGTCAACGTGCCGGGGTATGCAGCCAGCAAGGGTGCCGTCGGGTCGCTGACGAAAGCCCTCGCGAACGAGTGGGCGGGGCGGGGCATCAACGTCAACGCCATTGCTCCGGGCTATATCGCCACCGACAATACCGCGGCCCTGCGGGCCGATGCCGACCGTAACCCGGCTATTCTGGCCCGCATTCCGGCCGGCCGCTGGGGAGAGGCCGACGATTTGAAAGGGGCCGCCGTCTACCTGGCTTCAGCCGCTTCCGATTACGTTCACGGAACCATCCTGACCGTCGACGGGGGCTGGATGGGGCGATAACCGGCTTAACCCGAAACACTCCGGACGGTTTTGGAGTTAAACGCTGAAACAAACCTCACCAGCGTAATGGAAAATAACGAAAGAAACGTGATCGGGAATCACGATCGGAACAGCGAACGACACGATCAGAATAACGAACGATTCGATCCGCAGGCGCGGGACCCGGAATATTACTCACGTGATCCATATCAGCACGGCACTTCAGACTTCGGCGCACCGAGCGAAGGCGTCGGGGCCGGTCAGTTCCATTCGGTTGCCCCGAAGGATCAGGGCGACGAAGCCCGTGAAACCAGCGCCGATAAGGATCTGCATAACGTCGATCACGAATACGAAGGCCGCCCGGACAGCCTCGGTACGACCGAGGAATGGGACGTCGATCCGAACGTAATCGCCAAAGACCGCCGGGATGCGGCCCGCCAGCCGGAAAGCGTCGACAGCGGTCTGCCGAGCAGCGTGGAAGGCATCCCCGACAACCCGTCCGACGAGGCCCTGTTCGTCCGGAAAGACGCTACTTTTCTGGAAGAAGGGGACGACCCGGGTGCCGGCTACGACCCGCATAAGGTAGGTTATGACGACAAAGACAAGGAATAGAAGATCCCCCATACATACCGAGCGGCCCGCCCTTCCCGGCGGGCCGCTCGTTTTTTATCCAAAATAGTTGGCGTATCCCGCCGGGTTTTCTAATATTGCTACGTTGTAACCCCGACTGAGGGCGATACTGAACCCAACTATTTTCTTTCTGTATGCATATCCCTGTCAAAATGCTGGCACGCGTCGCGCTGCTGGCTCTTACGCTCAACATGGCCGGCACTCCGTCGGCCGATGCCTTCAAACCGAAGAAGGCCAAATGGATGAAACTGTTCGACGGCAAATCCTTCACCGGATGGCATAACTACCTGAAACCAAATCAGAACGTTTCCGACAAGTGGAAGATTGAAGACGGCGCCATCGTACTCGACGGCCGGGGCGGTGGTGACCTGGTGACCGACAAGGAATACGGTAACTTCGAACTGGAACTGGAATGGAAGATCTCCGAGGGCGGCAACAGCGGGATTATGTACCACGTGCATGAAGACCCCAAATTCCGAGCTACCTACGCGACCGGCCCCGAAGTGCAGGTCCTCGACAACGAACGCCACCCTGATGCCAAGGCCGGCCGCAACAACAACCGCACCGCCGGTTCGCTCTACGACATGCTGCCGCCCTCCGACCTGTCGGCCCACAAACCCGCCGGAGAGTGGAACAAGGTGCGGATCGTGGTCAATAACGGCAAAGCCGAGCATTATCTGAACGGAAAAAAGATCGTCGAATACCCGACGAGCGGGCCGGAATGGGATAAAATGGTGAGCGAAAGCAAGTTCAAGGGGTGGGAAGGCTTCGGTAAATACAACACCGGCCACATCGCCCTCCAGGACCACGGCGACAAGGTGTGGTACCGGAATATTCGAATCAGAGAACTTTAAAATAATTGGATGATTGAATGATTGAATGGTTGAATGAAGCTCCGCAATGCAGAAAATGGCAGCGTAACATTCAACCATTCAATCATTCAATCATTCAACAATTCCTAACTTCATGACCTCTCCTTCCCGCCGTTCGGCCCTGAAATCCCTGGCCGGCACTGCCCTGACCGTTTCTGCCCTCGACTCTTTTGCGGCTCGTATGGACGCTATGGAACAAAATACGCCCCCGGCCCTGAAAGGCCGCATCCGACACGCCGTATGCCGCTGGTGCTACGGTAAAATCCCCCTGGAGGATTTCTGCAAGGCCGCCAAGGAAATGGGCATTCAGGGCATCGACCTGACCGGCCCGGCCGAATGGCCCGTCCTGAAGAAATACGGTCTGGAATGCTCGATGGCCCAGGGGGCCGGCAAAGGCATCAACGACGGCTTCAACGACCCGAAGTTTCATGATGAACTGGTCGCCAGCTACGAGGCCATCTTCCCGAAGCTGAAGGACGCGGGCATCAAAAACGTGATCTGCTTCTCCGGCAACCGGCGCGGCATGTCTGACGAACAGGGCATGAAAAACTGCGCCGTCGGGCTGAAGCGCCTGATGAGCAGCGCCGAGAAACACGGCGTTACCATGATCATGGAACTGCTCAACAGCAAGGTCGACCACAAGGATTACATGTGCGACCATACCGCCTGGGGCGCCGAACTCTGCAAGATGGTCGGCTCGGAAAACCTCAAGCTGCTGTATGACATTTACCATATGCAGATCATGGAGGGCGACATCATCCGGACCCTGAAGGCCAACACCCAGTACATCGGACACTACCACACGGGCGGCAACCCGGGCCGGAACGAGATCGACGACTCGCAGGAGATCTTCTACCCGGCCGTCATGAAAGCCATCCTCGATACCGGATACAAAGGCTTCGTGGCTCAGGAGTTTATCCCGAAACGCGACCCGCTGACCTCTTTAAAGGAAGGCGTGCTGATCTGCGACGTTTAATTTAAAACGACGGTGCCGCCGGTTTACGCCCGGGATTTCCCTTGAGCGCAGATCGGCGGCACCGTCGTTTGTTTACTGTCCGGGCGGTTTCTTACCGGATGTAGGAGATATACCGTTTCGGCTCATTCACCGGCGGGGCTGCGATTTGCACCTGCCGGATGACCTTCTGCTTCCCGGCCGCGATGATGAAGCGGTATTTCCCCGGCCCCAGTTCCTTCAGATCGAATTTACGCCAGAACCTCGACTCCTTCCGGCTCAGCGATTCTTCGTACAGCACGTTGTTCCGCTCGTCCTTTAGCTTGATGCTGACCACCTTAGGCGCATAAACATCCACGAACAGGTTGATCCGGTCTTTCAGGTCCGGTACCATGCCGACCGCAAAGAAAGCATCGGCTGCGGTCGAATCGTCTGTTCCGTTGGGATTGGCCTGGGCGTGGGAAGTCAGCGCCAGAACGCCGGCCAGAAGCGTGATGAGTAGTTGGTTGGCAATCGTTTTCATGATTTTTCCGCCGGTGCGGTGGTGTTTGATTTTGATTCAAAGGTCCGCGTTTTTGACATATTAGAAAAGCGAATTATTTTTGTCGAAATCATGAATAATATTCATCATGGAGATCCGGCATTTACAGATGGTCAGAGAGGTGGCCGCCTGCGGTAACCTGACCCGGGCCGCCGACCGGCTGTTCCTGACCCAATCGGCCCTGAGCCACCAGTTGAAGGAAATCGAGGGCTATTTCAACACCCAACTGTTCATTCGGGACAAAAAGCAGATGCTGCTGACCGAAGCGGGCGCGGTGGTGCTAGAAGCCGCCGAGAAGATTCTGGAGGTGGTGGCCGACACGCGGGCGAAGGTCAAGGCTCTGACCGACCAGGACGCCGGCGAGGTCCGGCTCTGCACCGAATGCTACACGTCCTACCACTGGCTGTCGGGTTTCCTGAAGTCTTTCCGGGACGTGCATCCGAGGGTGGATGTCCGGATCGACATCGAAGCGACCCATTTTGCCGGGCAGCACCTGCTGGAAAACAAGATCGACGTCGCCATCACGGAAGACAACGAGAACCCGAAGTTCAGCTACACCCCGCTGTTTCAGGACGAGTTCATGGCCGTCGTGGCGCCCGACCATGCCTGGGCCGGCCGGCCGTGGGTGGAATACGCCGACTTTGACGGGCAGAACTACATCATGTACAACATCCCGGACGAAGAAAGTACCATCTTCAGTACGATCTTCAAAAACCGCCGTCCGCAGAAAGTCTATAAAATGACTCTGACCGAAGCCATTCTGGAGATGGTCAAGGCCGGTATGGGCGTGGCCGTGCTGCCGAACTGGGTGATCAGCCCTTATCTGAAATCCGGGGAACTGGCGGCCGTTCCGCTCACCCGGAACCGCTGGCTGCGGACCTGGTATGCGGCCTCGCTGAAAAACAGACAATTGCCGGCCTATACGTCTGCCTTCATCGATAAACTGGCCTGCTATATGCGCTCGCTCGACGGTTATGCAGTCGCCGGCCTGAGTTGAAAGGCCCGAACTTTACCTTCTGAAAGCCGGTTTCCCGAATACTATGCATTTTAACTGCCCTCGCTGTGTCTTCCGCTCCTGATTCCGCCCCGCTGCCCCGGCGGCTGGGTTTATTGCAGGCTACCGCCCTGAATATGATCGATATGGTCGGGATCGGCCCGTTCGTCGTCCTGCCGATGGTCATTCATACGATCGGCGGTCCGCATTTCATCTGGGCCTGGATTCTGGGGGCGGTCATTTCGCTCATCGACGCGCTGATCTGGTCGGAACTGGGGGCGGCTTACCCTCTGGCGGGCGGCAGTTACAACTTCCTGAAGATCGCTTACGGCGAGCAGCGCTGGGGCCGGATGCTCTCTTTCCTGTACGTCTGGCAGACGCTGATTCAGGCTCCGCTGGTGGTGGCTTCCGGGGCCATCGGCTTTGCGCAGTATGCGTCCTACCTGATGCCGCTGGGCGATTGGGAACGCAAGGCGGTTTCGGGGGGCGTGGTCATTCTGATCACCCTGCTGCTTTACCGCAAGATCGACTCCATCGGCAACATCAGCCTGCTGCTCTGGGTCTGTGTGCTGGCGACGCTGGGCTGGATCATCTGGGGCGGTCTGACCCGCGGTCAGCAACCAATCTCGCTGAGTTTACCGGCCGGGGAGTCGCTGACGGGCCTGCTGGGCGCCGGTCTGGGGGCGGCTTCCGTCAAAACCATCTACTGTTACCTCGGCTATTACAACGTCTGTCACCTCGGCGGGGAGATCCGGAACCCGGAGCGGAACATTCCGGTCAGTATGCTCATTTCGGTCGTCGGAATTGCGGTGCTGTATCTGTCGATGAACTGGAGTGTGGTGCGGGTCATTCCGTGGCAGGAAGCGCAGAACAGCGAGTTCATCGTCAGCGCGGTCATCGAGCGGCTGTATGGCCCGCAGGCGGCTTCGGTGGCGACGTTCATGGTGCTGATCGTGGCCTTTTCCTCCCTTTTCGCGGTATTGCTCGGGTATTCGCGCGTGCCGTATGCCGCGGCCGCCGACGGTCAGTTTTTCCGGATTTTCGCCAGGCTGCATCCCACCCGGCAGTTTCCTTACGTTTCGCTGCTGTTTCTGGGCGGTCTGGGTTTCGGATTCAGCCTGCTGTTCCGGCTTTCGGACGTCATCACGGGCATTCTGGCGATGCGGATCGTGGTGCAGTTCATCGGGCAGGCCGTGGGGCTGATCCTGCTGCATCAACGCAAAAAAGCCGTTTCCTTCCCGTTCCGGATGCCGCTCTATCCGCTGCCGGTTCTGATCGCCATCGCCATCTGGGCTTTCATTTTCGTTTCCACCGGCTGGTCGTTCATGCTCTCGGGCATGGCCGTCATCATGCTGGGCGTCATCGCCTTCCTGATCACCGCCCGCATCCGGAAACAATGGCCGTTCGCGCCGGCCGACGAGCCGGTCATGCCGCTGGCTGATCCGAAGTCGTAGCGACGCGCCCCCGCCAGTATTCCCGGCTGTAGACCCGCCGGAAGGGCCAGTTTTTCATTTGCAGCGCAAAAGGCATGTAGGCGTGGGCGTCTTTCGGCGCACTTTCGAAATACAGCTCGTCGTCGGTCAGGACGAGTCCTTCATACTGGTCGTATTTTTTGCGGGTCAGGTCCGCAAAGGGCAGTTCTTCCACCAGTCCGCCTTCCGGGTCTTTCAGCTTGTCCCGCAGCATCTGCCCGCCCGGGCTGCGCTCGATCCGGCGGGGCTGGGGCTGATAGTCGCCCCGGGCCACCGACAGCGCGTATTCGAGGTAGCGTTTCAGCGTCTTCGGCCCTTCGTTGGCGGTATTTTCGACGGCCATCTGTTCGGGATAGATGCTGGTCACCACGTAGACCCGTTCGCGGGCGCGGGTGACGGCCACGTTCAGCCGGTTTTCGCCCCCTTTGGTGTTCAGGCTTCCGAACTGGGCCGACAGCCGGCCGCGGGAGTCGGGCGCGTAGCCGACCGAGAAAATGATCACGTCCCGCTCGTCGCCCTGCACGTTTTCGATGTTCTTGACAAACAGCGTCTCCTCCGCCGACGGGCGCTCCGCGGCTTTCGCCGAGGGCAGGGTTTCCAGCAATTCCTGAATGAGCTGCTGCTGCGGAAAGTTGAACGTCACTACCCCGACGGAGCGCCCCGGCATTTCCTCCGCCAGCGCCCCGATCAGCTCGACCACCGCCCGGGCCTCGGTATCGTTGGTGTTGTTTTCCCAGGTACCCTTGACGTTCAGATACCGGATGGCCGGCTCCCGGCGGTTCAGCTGGTGGAAATCCGGCAGCAGGTGCAGGGAATTTTTGTAGAAAGTCCGGTTCGAGAAATCGATCAGGTCGATGGAACGGCTCCGGTAATGGCCGCGCAGCTGCGTCTGCGGCAGATAGTGCGTCGCCAGATCGAGCAGGGATTCCACCTCCAGTTCGGCCGGGGTATCCTCCTGCGGCTCAGGTTCGAAGCGGATGCGGTAAAGGTCGCTGGGCTGAAGCTGGCGGCTGTCGCCGGTAATCACTACCTGCCGGGCGCGGAAGATGGACGGGATGCCGTTCTCGGAGAAACACTGCGAGGCTTCATCGAAAATCACGAGGTCGAACAGTTCCTTCACCATCGGGAAAATGGCCGACACCGACTCGGGCGAGGCCATCCAGCATGGAACCAGCCGAAACACCTCTTCCGAATGCTGTTCCATAAGCTTCCGGATGGGCCAGACATTCCGCTTTTTGGTCACCTGGTGGTTCAGTTCGCGGTAGGTAGTCAGGTTATTCAGCCGGTTATAGACCAGGTTGCGGTAGGTCTGCTCGCGCAGTTTGACCAGCAGGATTTCGCGGCTCAGCGTCTGCTTCTTCCGGACGCTCTCCTGCAGGCTGGTTTCCAGCTGGCTGATCTTCAGGGAGGAAACGCCCCGCAGGATCGGCTTCCGGGCCTCGATATGCTCGATCCAGGCCAGGTGCAGACTGTTCAGGAAACCGCTTTCGGCTTCGGCCGCCCCGTCGGTTTCCCGCGTGAGGGTGCTCAGGCGGTCGAGCACGGTGCGTTCGGCTTCGGAAAAGCTCTCTTTCAGCCGGTCGGCTTCGATGAGCAGGTCGATGTCCCGGTCGATGGTCTGCGCCAACCGCCCGGCCAAAGCCGGTTCCTGCCAGAGCCGGGTGATCTGTGATTCGCCCAGAAACTGGCGCCAGCGGCCGGTCTGCCCGGAAACGCTGCGACCCAGTTCCAGCAGCCGGCGCAGCGTCCGGTCGAAGGCCGCGCTGGTTTCCAGCGTCGGTTCGGGCAGCCGGGTTAGCCAGGAGATGGATTCCATCCGACGGAACAGTTCGACGGTCTGCCGGGCCAGCCGGGCAGTATGCACCGCGTTGTCGGCCATGACCGGCTCCCCTGTTTTCTGCTCCGCCGACTGCCGCAGCAGTTCGAACCGGATCCGGCGCCGGACTTTTTCCAGCAGCACGGGCAGGGTTTCGTCGGTCAGCGGCAGGCCGTTGGCGGCTGCGGTCTGCTGAAGTTCGGCCTTCTCCTTCCCGAACCAGGACCAGAGCGTCCGGCCGATCAGCGAGGAGCGGGTTTCGATGGCTTTTTCAATCTGCCGGGCCAGGTTCGGAAGCGCCGACACCGGGGCGGCTTTTTCGATTCCGGACCCACTCAGACAGTCCCGGAATTCTTCTTCGGCCTTCTCCCAGTCGGCGGGTTCGGTCGGGCGCAGGGGGTGGGCCGGATTTTTCATCACGCGCCGGAGCCATTGCCAGCGTTGTTCCGGCAGGGCGGGGTCGGCCGCGTGTCCGGTTTCGGAGCGGGGGTTTTCCAGTAGTTCAAGCAGGGTGGTCAGTTCCCATTCGTCTTCCTGAAGGGCCTGCCAGTCGGTAAGGGTGTAGGGGTGCCGGGTCAGGGCCTCGGCTTCTTCCGATACCGAACGGACAAAACCGGGCGCTTCCGTCAGCATCCGTTTCAGCTCCGGCAGCCGGGTGAGCTGAAAACCGGCGAAGGAGGGCCGGTCAGGCGCCTGGCGTTCGTTCCAGGGGTGATCGGGGCCAAGTCGGTTTTCGTAGGCGGTATATTCCCGGAGACGGCGCAGGAAGTCGTTGATCAGGTCCGGACGGAACTGCCGGTACACATCGGTCAGGTCGACGGCAGGGGCGGCCGGGTCGCTGCTCAGGTAAAGCTGTTTGATGGACACGCCCGCTTCCGTTTCGTCGAAGAGGGCTTCCTTGAAGTTCTGAAGTTCTTTCAGCGTCTGATCGATCCGGCGGCTTTCCTGGTCGAAGGCACGTTCCAGCAGGATCGTGTCGAGGCCGTTATTCTGTTTGCGGTATTCCTCCACCTGCTCGATCTGGTCGGCAATCTGTTGGTAGAGCGTTTTGCGGTCGTTCTTGAAGTCGTGGACCAGGGCCGAGAACGGCTGCATCCCCACCTGCCGGAGCCGTTCGTATACGACGTCGAGGGCAGCCCGTTTCTGGCAGACCAGCAGTACTTTTTTTCCCTGGGCGGCAAAGTCGGCCATGAGGTTGCCGATCAGCTGCGATTTTCCGGTACCCGGCGGCCCCTGCACGACCATCGACTCCCCGGCTTTGACACGCCGGATGGCCTCTTCCTGCGAGGCATCGATGGGCAGCGGGGTGTGCAGGTTCTCTTCCCGAATCACCGCCGGCGGGCCCGCCGGCAGGGGAGACAGCCCGAAGGGCAGCATCCGATCGTCTTCGGGTTCCGCTTCATCCGACGGATTACCGGTATTTTCCAGCAGGATTTCATAATCCGGTACGAGGTAGGAGCCGGCCTGGGGAAAGATGCCCAGCACGGCTTCCGGAAACAGCTTCAGTTCGCCGTTGCGTTCCAGCTGGTCCAGATCGGTTTTCTTCAGCCGGTTAAACCACTGTAGCTGGTCGGTGAAGAGATCCTGATTGAAATTGATTTCTAAGGGGCTGGTTTTCAGCCATTCGTACAGCTGGGTCCGGAAAACGGTGGCGTCCCTGTCGAATTCGTCCAGCGTTTGTTCCAGCACCTCGTCGGCCAGCCGGACCTGGTTGTAGTAAGCGTAGGCCATCAGGAAGCTGCGGTTGAGCGTGATCGGCTCGTCGGCCCGGCGGACCAGCACCCAGCGGGTGCCCTGCTGCTCCAGATGCACCGGAAAAAAGGCCAGCGGGCCGTGCAGGGGCGTGCCGTCGGCCAGCTTGCCGCGAAAGAACGGGTAGCCGACGTACAGGTCTTCGGCTCCCCGTTCCTCCTCGATAAACCGCTCGGTCCGGGCGATTTTCCGCAGTTTCCGGCTCACCTCGTTCACTTTTTCCATCCGGGGGTCGAGCACGTCGCAGAGCGGAATGGTCGGTCGGCGGGCGATCAGCTGGCGGACCAGCTCGAACGAGGGCGTATTGTTCAGAAAATCAAGTTCATGCAGGTCAATAAACTGTTCGGCGGGCAGAGTCGTCAGCAAAAGCGACCGGTTACGGCTGCTGAGGTTGGTCAGGCGGCCGAGGTACGCTTTGAGAACTTTCCTGGAAATGTGCATAGGGAGCGAAGATAGGAAAGATAGAAACACGGTTGGCCCGTGTTTCCGTCTACACCTGAACTTCCTCCGGTTTTTCCTTCTTCTTTTCCGGGATCAGCCAGGAGGCCAATACACTAACGCCCAGAATGGTAAGAATGACATACAGCGAGTAAACCGTCTCGAAGCCGATCTTTTCAAGCCAGGAGTGCAGCAGCATTTTCAGACCGATGAAGGTCAGCAGGACGGCCAGCCCCACCTTCAGGAAGCGGAACTTGCTCATGATGCTCGACAGGAAGAAGAACATCGATCGCAGCCCCATGATGGCGAACACATTCGAGAAAAAGACGATGTACGGGTCTTTCGTGATCGAGAAAATGGCCGGAATCGAGTCGACGGCGAACACCAGGTCCGTGAAGGCCACCACGATCACCACGATGAACAGGGGCGTCACGAACAGCTTGCCGTCGGTTTTCCGGCGGACGAAGAAGTGGTCGATGACATTGCGCCGGTAAACGTTCAGGTATTTGGCCGTAAACTTCACGACGGGGTGATTTTTCGGCTCCATCTGCTTGTCGTCGTCCTTCTCGAAAAAGAGGTTGACGCCCGTATAGACCAGGAAGGCGCCGAAAAGGTAGATGATCCAGTCGAACCGCTGGAGCAGGGCCGACCCCACGAAGATGAAAATGAATCGGAGAACGATGGCCCCGAGAATTCCCCAGACCAGGATCTTCTTGTAGAACTTCTGCCGGACTCCGAACGACGCGAAAATCATGATAAACACGAAAATGTTGTCGGCCGAGAGGGAGTATTCCACCAGATAACCCGTGATGTATTCCAGCGCCATGTTGTTCTGGAAGATGGCCAGACTCCGCTCGAAGTTGCCCGGCACCAGATCGACCTGCGGAGCATACCGGCTGCGAACCTCCTCCAGGTGCGCCATGTCCACGATGCCGTGGATAAGATACCCGTAATTTTTAATGAAAAAATAGAAGGCGATGGACAGGGCGACCCAGACGGCGCTCCAGATACCGGCTTCCTTAAAACTGACGACGTGACTCTTCTGCTTCGTGAAAGCGCCGAGGTCCAGGGCCATCACCAGCAGGACAAATACCGCAAAGCAGGCGAAAAATATGGTTTCGTAACTCATAATCAGTGCGAACATCTTCCGGGCGGCCATGCCCGGGTTATAACGAAAGGAATCAGGTGGATGAAAAACTGGAGATCCGGACACGGCCGCCCGGATTAAAAAAGCGCAATATAGCTCTATTCTCCTAACAGCTTGTTACACCGGTTGATTCCAATCAGTATACTTCCGGGGAAAGGATTTGTTTTAAGGAAAAATAAAAGGGGCCGAAGCCCCTCTTTTGCGGTATGAACGGATCAATCAATTCGTTACTTGGCCGATTTGACCGTAATCTCGAACGCCAGCGGTGAATACGGCGGCACGATATACAGTCCTTTGGCCTGGTCGTAGCTGCCCTGCATCCCGTACCCGACCGACGACGGGAAGGTCAATACCGCCTTGTCGCCGACGTTCAGGTTCCGCAGCCCTTCGCTGAAACCGGTGATGTACTGGCCGGTGGCCAGATTCACGACGAGCGAGTCGCTCTTGTCGAAGGGCGTCGTGCCGCGCAGCAGGTTGGCTGTATAGGCGACCGTCACGGTCTGGCCGGCCTGTACTTTCGGGCCGGTGCCTTTGGTCAGGCGGTAGATGCGGATACCGGAGTTGGTCTTGAAGTCATAGGCCGGCAGTTTCTTGATCGAAGCGTAGTCTTCGAGCTGCTCGTCTTCGGTACGGGAGCGTTTCAGCACGACGTCGAAAATCACCGGGCTGTAGGCCGGCATCTTGCCGTTGCGGGTGTCGTTGCCGAAAGCAATATCGGAAATCATGAAGAAGGTGCCGCGCTGGCCTTCCTTCATCAGCAGCAGCGCCTGTTGCAGACCCGCAACGACCACACCGTTCAGGAAGGGCAGATACACCGGCTTGGCGTCGGTGGCGCTGTCGATTTTTATGGCTTTATTACCGTCGATGTAGGATAAGGTATACGTAAACTCCACTTCCTCGCCGAGGGTGGCTCCATGAGCGGAGGCCGCGGCCGGCGGAGTAATGATGTAATGCATCCCATAGCCTGTTGAAGTGACCTTGTCGAGAAGCTGATTGGCCGTCAGATAATCCTTGATTTGCTGCTCGTTCCGGGCGGCCTGTCCTTCACTGGGATCCTCCGTATTTTTCATACAGGAAGCCAGTCCGATAAGAGCCAGAAACGCAATTACGAAATTGAGATGTTTACTTACCATTGTATTTAGTTAAGAAATAGATTTTCAGCACCCGGACGGAGTAAGCCGGCGTACTTTTCTCCAATGACCCCTCTGCCCGGAAAACCGTTGCAATTTACAACAAAATTACGGGATCATCTGCCCCTGCCCTTCCGGGAGTGCGCGGAAAACGCTGTCAGGTAATTGATTAGCGGATAGGGCGTTGCGAAGCTGAAGGATCGGCTCGTCCTCCCCGTCGTCGGCCAGCGGGAAGGTGCCGTAATGGATGGCGACGCTCTGCTGCGAACGTACCTCCTGATGAATCTTTACGGCCTCGGCCGGGGAGCAGTGAATGGGCGCCATGAACCATTCCGGCCTGAAGGCGCCGATGGGAACCAGCGAGAGCCGCATGGGACCGTATTTCTCACCGGTGGCTTTGAAAAAGGAACCGTAGCCGGTATCGCCCACGAAATAGAGCTTTCCGGCCACCTGGCTGTCGATGACGAAGCCGCACCAGAGGGTCGCGTTCCGGTCGAAGAGGCCCCGGCCCGAAAAATGCTGCGCCGGAACGCAGTGAATGGCGGTGCCCGGTCGGTAGGTCAGGGTCTGGCTCCAGTCCATCTCGGAGACGTTACGGCAGCCCTTTTGTTCCAGAAAGGCCCGGACCCCCAGCGGGCAGTACACCTTCGGCTCATCGCGCCGGCACAGGTTCCGGAAGGTTTCGATATCGAGGTGGTCCCAGTGGTTATGACTGAGCAGGATGATGTCGATTTTCGGCAGGTCGTCGAAGCGGATGCCGGGCGGCCGGTTCCGTTTCGGCCCGGCCCACTGCACGGGGCTGGTGCGGTCGTACCAGACCGGGTCGGTCAGGACGTTGAGCCCGTCGAACTGAAGCAAAACGGTGGAATGGTTGACAAACGTCACGCGGAGGTCCCGCCCGTCGACGCGCTTCGGCGGGGCAGGTCCGGGCGGCACATCGTGGAACGCTCCCCAAGGCTTTTTCTCCCGGTCGGACAACATCCAGGTGATAACCTCCCGGAAGCCTTTTGCATTGATGCCGTTGTAGTTATTGAATTGTTTTCCGTCGAAATGGTCGGTGACCGGGCCGCGGTAGGAGGGAGCGGAGAAGAGATATCCCAGCAGAGCGCCGACCAGCGCCGTCAGGGCAATAATAATCAGAATACCCAGCAGCACCTTGACGATAATCGGCATAAAGAAAGAAGTTTGGGAGTTGATCGATTTTTAAATCGATCAACTCCCAAACTTACAACTTATCTCTTCAACTTACGGCAACAGCACCCGGTCGATCTTGTGCACGACGCCGTTGGTCGCCAGAATGTTGGCTTTAGTGACGGCGGCTGCCGTGGTGATGCCCGGACTCTTGACCGTCACGCCGTTGGCCGTGCTGACGGTCAGCTTGCCGGTACCGTAGGCCGTTACGTCACCGTTGGTCAGGTCGCTGGAGAAAATGCGTCCGGCTACGACGTGGTTCGCCAGAACGTTCGTCAGCGTAGCGATGGGGGCGGCATTGATGGCGGCCGCAGTGGCAAAACCGGCGGCCCGGAAGGCGGCATTGGTCGGAGCGAAAACCGTGTAGGGCGACGTGCCGGTCAGAACAGCGGTCAGAGCCGGGTTACCGGCGGCTACGCGGGTGGCGGCCGTGGCCAGCAGCGAGAGGCTGGTGTCGGCGGCTACGACCGCGACCAGACCACCGCCGTTTGCCGTCGGGGGCGGCATCAGCACCTGGTCGATGACGTGCATCACGCCGTTCGATACGGCCACATCGGCCGCGACGACTTTAGCACCGTTCACAAATACACCGCCGGCATTTTTGGTAACATATAACGGAACGGCCGTTCCGCTGACCGAAAGGTTGCTCTGAACGGCGGTATTGCTTCCGGACGGCAGGGCCGAGGAGGTCACCGTCGAGGGCAGTACGTGGTATTGAAGAATGGGGGTCAGCTGAGCAGCGGTCAGTGCGTTGACGGCGGCTGCGTCGGCGAAACCGGCCGCCCGGAAAGCCGCATCGTTCGGGGCAAAGATGGTCAGATTCGGATTTTTCAGGGCGTCGGTCAGGCCGGCCTTGATTACCGCTGCTTCCAGAATCGTAAAGTCATTGCTTCGAATCACATAGTCGGCGATGGTTTCCGGCTGGGCGGTGTTATCGTCGTCATCGTCGTCATTACAGCTGGTGGTGAAGGCAAGGAGGGCCGTTAAAGCCGCAAGGGTCAGCGCACGTGACCGCAGGAGGAATAAGTGCGGTTTGTTCATGGAATACATACAGGTTTATTGTTGAGATTAAAAAGTCGGGCGCGTGATTCAGGTTGTGTTATCTTTATGCCCGGCCAAGTTGAAGAACGGCTGTTCAGCGATTTTGTTTAAGAAGTCGTAACAAAGCCTTCAACAATTTGCCGTAATAGTATCAATTCCTTAAAAAACCTTTTCCCGACTCATGAAACAATCATTGCTGGCAGTGCTCCTCCTGGCCGCCCTCGGTTTTGTTGCACCGACCAAGAAAGTCAAGCTGTTCAACGGAAAAGATCTGACCGGCTGGAAAATTTACGGTACCGAAAAGTGGTATGTCGAAAACGGCGAACTGATCTGCGAGAGCGGCCCCGACAAAGGCTACGGCTATCTGGCTACCGACAAGTTTTACAAAAATTTCGATCTGACCCTGGAGTTCAAACAGGAGGCCAACGGCAACAGCGGGGTCTTCTTCCGCTCCACGATCGAAGGTACCAAAGTCAGCGGATGGCAGGTGGAGGTGGCTCCGCCGAACCATGACACCGGCGGTATTTATGAATCCTACGGCCGCGGCTGGCTGGTTCAGATCCCGGACGCCAAAGAAAATTTTCTCAAGGCGGAGCAGTGGAACAAGATGCGCATCCGGGTCGAAGGCGACCACGTGCAGACCTGGCTCAACGGCCAGTCGATGGTGGACCTGAAAGATGAAAAGATCGGCAAGGGCGACGGTTCGGTGGCTCTGCAGATCCACGACGGCGGGGGCATCCGGGTCCGCTGGCGGAACCTGGTTCTGAAAGAAATCTAAGAGACGCATTTTCATCCGGATTCCGGGCCGGTTCACTCCGGAAAAACCGGTTTTAGTCGATTCTGAACGGGCTTTCGTCGGAAACGGCTCCCGGACGGCGGGCATGACGGATAGCTTTGAATCACCAAACGGTTCGCAGGCTATCCGTCATGAAACTCGTTCTCCTCCTATCCGCACTTCTGCTTCCGGCTTTCGGCCGGGCCCAAACCACTCTGACCGGCCAGGTCACCGACCGCAGGGGTAACGCCCTGCCGGGCGCCAACGTCTACATTAAAGGTACTTACGACGGCGTCAACACCGATTCGACCGGCCACTTCCGGTTTCAGACCGAACAGCGGGATACGGCCACCGTCGCCGTCAGCTTCATCGGGTACGAACCCCATCAGCAAAAAATCCGGCTCGACCAGCCGGCCCTCCAGCTGACCTTCCGGCTGGAGGAGGCCGCCAATCTGCTCAACACCGTCGTCATCACTGCCGGAACCTTCGAGGCCAGCGACGAAAAGCGGCTCACGGTGCTGAAACCGATGGATATTTATACCACGGCCGGGGGCGGGGCCGACATCAACGCGGTGATGAACCTGCTGCCGGGTGCGTCGCGGGTGGGCGAGACGGAGGGCCTGTTCGTGCGGGGCGGCTCGGCGGGGGAGACCAAAACCCTCATCGACGGAATGGTGGTCCAGAACCCGTTCTTCGCGAGCGGGCCGGACATTGCAGCCCGAAACCGCTTCCCGGCTTTTCTGTTCCGGGGCACGGCTTTCAGCACGGGCGGCTACTCGGCCCAGTACGGGCAGGCCCTGTCGAGCGTGCTGCTGCTCAATACCACCGACAAAACCGGCGTCAACAACGGGATGAACATCAACGCCAACCTCGCCGGGGTGGCGGTGTCGGGCTATGTGAAGGACAAGCTGATCGTCGGGGCGCAATACACCAACCTCCGGCCGTTTATCGGACTGACGAAGATGAACGTCCGCTGGCTGCACCCCGCCGAGGCCGTCGGCGGGTCGGTCATCTACAAAGGGGAGGTCGGCAGGAACGGCCTTTTCAAGAACTATACCACTTATGGCGACAGCTATACCGCCATGGAGTTCCGGGATTTTACGTCCGATTACCGCCCGGTGGCCTACAAAGTCCGGAACCGGAATTTCTTCACGACCAACACCTACCAGACCTCCTGGGCCGAGGGGGCCTGGAAACTACAGACCGGGGCTTCCTACAGCTACAACCGCGACCGCATCGGGATCGACACGACCGACGTGGAACGGACCGACGAGCGCCTTCAGGGCCGGGTGATCCTGTCACGCATGGTGTCGAAAGACGTCACCGTGATGGCGGGCGGGGAACTGCACGGCTACCAGTATGAGAACCGATACGGCTCCCGGCAACAGACGCTGACCGACGTCTATTCGGCGGTTTTCACGGAGGCCGAGGTCTATGTCAGCCGGAAACTGGCCGTTCGGCTTGGGTTTCGGGGAGAGGGCAGTTCGCTGATCGGGCGGTTCAACGTGGCGCCCCGGCTGTCGATGGCCTACAAGACGGGTGCCTACGGGCAGGTTTCGCTGGCCGCCGGGCAGTTTTTCCAGACGCCGGACAACAAATATCTGCTGACGAACCGCTCATTGGGCTTCGAACAGGCCCGGCACCTGATTCTGAACTACCAGGTCATCAGAAACGAACGCACCTTCCGCGTCGAGGGCTATTTCAAGAAGTACCTGAACCTGGTGCGGGAGCGGGCGGCCGGGCGGTTCGACCCGAATCCGTACCGGTATCCCGGCAGTTCGACCGACAACGGCGGCCACGGCTACGCGCAGGGCATCGACCTGTTCTGGCGCGACCGGAAATCCTTCAAAAATATCGACTACTGGGTGTCGTACTCGTATCTGGATACGAAGCGGGTGTTCGCCAACTATCCCGTGAAGACGATGCCGACCTTTGCCTCGACCCACACGGCCTCCTTCGTCTACAAGCATTACGTCTCCTTCCTGAAGTCGAACCTCGGGGCTTCCTGGGCCGTCGCGAGCGGGCGGCCCTACTATAATCCGCAGAGCGAAACCTTCCTGACCGACCGGACAAAACCTTTCAGCAGTCTGGCCCTGAGTGCCAGTTACATCACCACGATCAAACGAAACTTCTTCGTCATCTACGCCAGTCTGGACAATGTGCTGGGGACGCGCAACATCTACGGCTACCGGTATTCGCCCGACGGTTCGCGGAAGTATCCGATCATTCCGCCTTCCTACCGCACGTTCTTCATCGGTGTCAGCATGAACATCGGCCGGAATCTGGCGGTACCGGAGGAGGCAAAATAAACGGTCTGATTTTCAATAAATTATTTCTAATTTTTCAACCAATTAATTTGTCTGAAACCATGAAAAGAATCCTGCTTCTCCTGACCCTTGCCCTGACGGTGGGCGCCGGCGCCCGTGCGCAGAATGAAAAGTACGTGAAGGCGATGGAAGCCGCCATCGCCAAAGTGAAGTTCATGGCGCCTAAGGAAGAACTGCAGCAGCTGGCCGGGCAGTTCGAGCGCATCGGCAGCGCCGAAACCGGCGAGTGGCTGCCGGCCTATTGGGCGGCTTATACTTACGCCATTCTGTCGGTGAAGGAAACCGAAGCCGCCAAAAAAGACGCCTACCTCGACAAGGCGGGTGAATTGCTGAAGGCGGTTTCGAAGCAGCAGGCCGACAGTGACGAAACCATGGTGCTGGCGGCCCAGATTGCCGGCGCCCGCCTGTCGGTCGATCCTGAAAACCGCTGGCAGCAGTACGTGCCGGAATTCCAGGGTTATCTGGAGAAGGCCAAAGGGAAGAATCCCGACAATCCGAGGATTTATGCTTTGCAGGGACAATCGCTGTTTTACACGCCCGAGCAGTATGGGGGCGGCAAAACCGCGGCCTGCCCGATGCTGAAACAGGCCGCCGAAAAATTTGCTACCTTCAAACCGGCATCGACCATCCACCCCAACTGGGGCCAAGATACCAACCAGTACCTGCTCAGTCAGTGCAGCCAATGAAGTTAAGCAGAAAATCAGCGCGCCGAAGCGTATTCGACACCAACAATGCCCGGGACTGGGTGCTGGCCATCGGGGTCATGACCCTGATGGTCTACGGGCTCAGCGGGATCATTTATTTCACGCTGGAATTGATCCAGCCCAAAACCGAAGTCAAGGGCGTCACGCTGCTGGTGCTGGCCAGCAACCTGATCAACTCGGTTTCGGTGCTGCTGGCCTGTCTGCTGTTCAGCCGGTTTGCGCATCGTTTCCGGCCGGGCTGGCGGCAGCATCTGGTGTTGTCCGGCCTGCTGCTCGTGACCATGATGATCGTCAACAACCTGATCTGGCGAACCTGGCTGATCAAATACATCAATGTCGAGGACATACCGCGTTCCTCCCGGAATAACATCTCGATCTTGTACGTGCTGTCGCCGATTCTGGTCGGGAACGCCTTCTTTTACTTCCAGCAGAAGGCCCGCACCTTCACCCGGAAGATCACGGATCAGGAATACCAGCTGCTCCAGATGCAGCAGCAGAAAACCCGGGCGGAACTGGAAGCGCTCCAGGCCAAGATCAACCCGCATTTTCTATACAACGCCCTGAATTCCATCGCCAGCCTGGTGCACGACGACCCGGACCGGGCCGAGCGCATGGTGCTGCTGCTGTCGAAGCTGTTCCGGTATACGACCGGCCTGAAAAATCAGTATTTCAATTCGATCGCCAACGAACTGGAGATGGTCCGGACGTATCTGGACGTGGAGCAGGTTCGTTTCGGTGACCGGCTGAGTTACCGCATCGACCTCGCCGACCCGAAGCTGAACGAGGTTCAGATTCCGCAGTTTCTGCTTCAGCCGCTGGTCGAGAACGCCATCAAGCACGGTATTTCCAAAATTGCCGGGCCGGGCGCCATCATCGTCCGCATCACCGAGGAAGGCGGCAGGCTCCGTTTTCATATACATGACAACGGCCCGGCCTTCCCGGTCGAACTGGTGGCCGGCTACGGGTTGCAGAGCGTTCAGGACAAACTCCGGCTGCTGTACGGCGAGGAGGCCCGGATGCTGGTGCAGAACCAGCCGCTGAAGGAAGTGATCGTCGAACTGAAACCGGGTGCCCGGCCCGTACAGCCGGTCGTACCGGACCTCAAAACCGCCGGTGCCTGAGTGCCGAAGAACTGCCGGGACCTCAAACTCTATTTTCCAATGAAAGCATCGACCGAACGTAAAATCATACGCTGGCTGCACCTGATCGCCGGCATTCCCATTCTCGGCTACATCTACGGGCCGGTGGCCGGGATACCGGAAGCCGCCCTGATGGTGAAAGCCGTCATCATGCCGCTGGTCATTCTGTCCGGGCTGTGGCTGTGGAAGGGCCAGTGGGTCCGCAAATTCTTCGTAAAAGCCGGTTCGAACGCCCAGGGATCGCACCGCCGTCCGTTAAAACTGAAAGTCTGATGACGACTTCCCGATTTCCGCTCCGAACCCTGCTCGTCGACGACGAACCGCTGGCCCTCAGCCGTCTCCGGCGGCTTCTGGGCCGGTTTGAAGATACCTTCGAGATTGTGGGCGAGGCCGTCAACGGCCTGGAGGGCCTGAAGGCCGTGAGCGTCCTGGAGCCGGACATCGTATTTCTG
The DNA here is from genome assembly GCF_003703975.1 of Larkinella soli. Taxonomy (GTDB): domain Bacteria; phylum Bacteroidota; class Bacteroidia; order Cytophagales; family Spirosomataceae; genus Larkinella; species Larkinella soli. The sequence continues at coordinate 103,218 of NZ_QTJY01000015.1, forward strand.
GACATCGAAATGCCCGGCATGAACGGTTTCGAGATGCTGGCGAAACTGCCCTACCTGCCGATGGTGGTTTTTGCCACGGCCTATGACGACTACGCCGTCCGGGCGTTCGAAGAGAACTCCATCGACTACCTGCTGAAACCGGTCGAGCCGGAGCGGCTGGAAAAGACCGTCGATCGGATCCGGAAAACCCAATCGTCTCCGGCCGGTCCCGGCCCCGATCTGCGGCACGTACTGGAACTGCTGAAGCCGAAACGGGAACTCCATTCGATCAGTGTCCGGACGGGCGACCGTATCCTGCTTGTCCCGCTGGCCGAGGTCTCCTATTTTGAAGCCGAAGACAAATACGTCTTTCTGCATACGACCGACGGGCAGCAGTATCTGACCAGTTATACCATCAGCACCCTGGAGGAGAAACTGCCGGATACCTTCGTTCGCGTAAGCCGCTCGACGCTGCTCAATTCCAGGCACATCCGGGAGATCCAGAAGTATTTCAGCGGGAAATTTCTGGTGATCATGCGCGATAAAAAAGCGACGCAGCTCATCAGCGGAAGCGCCTTCAACGATAACCTCCGGGCGTTGCTTGAATTATGAATTTGAGGCCGTTCCAGCCTGATAAAGAGAATAGATGACTGAAAAAGGCGGAAAAGGTGCAAAGGCTGTGCGTTTTCGAAACGCTTCGCAGCCCGGCAGCCTTTTCTGCCTGTCCCCCTTTTGCCTGCCGCCTGCGTTTTTTTGAATCTTTAACATTTTCCTGTGAATGCTTATTGGGGTACTTTCAGTAACTTTGTGGTTCTAAAAAACTTAAAGTTTGTTAAAACCGATCCGGCTGAATGAAAGAACTCATTGACCTGAGCAATCTGCCCCGACACATAGCCGTTATTATGGACGGAAACGGACGCTGGGCCAAACGGCAGGGCGCTGCGCGGGTATTCGGCCACCGGAATGCCATCAAATCCGTCAGGGAAGTCACCGAAGGATGTGCGGAATTGGGCGTGAAGTATCTGACTCTCTATACATTTTCTACCGAAAACTGGGCTCGTCCCAAATACGAAATCGACGCTCTGATGCAGTTGCTGGTACACACCATCCGCTCGGAAATCCCGACGCTGATGGAAAACAACGTGCGTCTGTCGACCATCGGAAGCATCGATACGCTGCCGGGTGACTGCCGGTCGGAGCTGTCCGAAGCCATGCGGATGACCGAGCAAAACGACGGTCTGAACCTGATCCTGGCCCTGAGTTACAGCGGAAAATGGGACATCCTGGAAGCCACGCGCAAAATTGCCCGCCAGGTGGAACAGGGAACGCTGTCGCCCGATCAGATCGATGAGGAACTCTTCTCCCACTCACTGGCGACGGACGGCATCGACGATGTCGACCTGATGATCCGGACGGGTGGGGATCACCGGATCAGCAACTTTATGCTCTGGCAACTCGCTTATGCCGAGTTATATATCATTGAGAATGTACTCTGGCCCGATTTTCGCAAGCCCCATTTGTGGGAAGCCATTCTGGCCTATCAGAACCGTGAACGACGCTTTGGAAAGACCAGCGAGCAGCTGGTAAAGTAGTTGGCCCGAACGCTTTTTCGTTTTCCAGTCAGTTGGGTAACACATGAAATCAACTCCTACCACATTGGTATCCTTGAGTAACAAAATCATTTTTGGGGGCGTGATGGCGGTAGCCATGATTCTGCTGCTGGCTTTACCCGGCCAGGCGCAGATCCGACCCGGTTTCGGTGGCGGACGCATCACGTCCGGCCAGGCGTCGCCGGCCCCGAACGCTCCCATCGAGATCAATTATAACGATCCGAAAGAATACGAAATCGCCGGACTGAGCGTGACCGGAAACAAGTACCTCGACCCGAACTCCCTGCTGTCGCTGACCGGCCTGAAGGTGGGCGACAAAATCCGGATTCCGGGGGAAAGCATCAACGGCGCCATCAAGCGGCTGATGAGCCAGGGCCTGCTGGAAGATGTCGAGGTGCTGGTGACGAAAGTGGAAGGCAACCAGCTCACCCTCAACGTCGCCATCAAGGAACAGCCCCGTCTGTATAAGGTCACCTTCGTCGGTATCAAGAAATCCGAGCAGGACGCCCTGAAAGACAAGGTCAAACTGAACCTCGGACGCCTGATCTCCAATACGCTGATCAAGAACACGCAGCTCAGCGTGAAGAAGTACTTCATCGAAAAAGGCTTCCTGAACACCAAAGTCCAGATCACGACCGTCCCGACCGACAGTACGCGCAACCAGGCCACCATGCGGGTGGCGATCGAGAAAGGGGACAAGGTCAAGATCAACAACATCGAAATCCGCGGCCGTGAGCAGGTGGAAGAGTCCAGGATCCGTCTGAAAATGAAGGGCACGAAGCAGAAGCGCTTCGGCCGTTTGTTTACGCCTTCCAAGTTCATTCCCAAGAAGTTCGAGGAAGACAAGCAAAAGGTCATCGAATTCTATAACAAGGAAGGTTTCCGCGACGCGGCCGTTACTTTCGATTCGGTCTACGCGTACGACAACAGCAGCGTCAACATCGTCATGAACATCGACGAGGGCCGGAAGTACTTTATCCGGTCGATTTCGTGGGAGGGTAACTACCTTTACACCGACGAGCAGCTGACCGAAGTGCTGGGCCTCAAGAAAGGCGATCTTTACAGTAAGGAAGATATCGAAAAGCGGAAGAACGGCAATCCGGGCAGTGACCTCAGCTCGGTATACATGGACCGAGGCTACCTGTATTTTAACGCCGACGACGTCATCCGAAGCGTGGAAGGCGACTCCATCGACGTCGAGTTCCGGATTTTCGAAGGCAAGCAGGCCACAATCAACCGCATCATCCTGAACGGAAATACCAAGACCAGCGACCACGTCGTGCTTCGTGAAATCCGAACGCTGCCCGGTCAGAAATTCAGCAAGACCGACATCATCCGGACCCAGCGCGAGCTGGCGACGCTCGGCTATTTCGATCCCGAGAAGATCGGGATCAACCCGGTTCCGCAGCCCGACGGTACGGTCGACATCGAATATACCGTCGAGGAAAAACCGAGCGACCAGATCGAGCTTTCCGGCGGCTGGGGTGGATACGTCGGCTTTGTCGGAACGCTGGGCCTCGTGTTCAACAACTTCTCGGCCCGCAATATTATGAACCTCAAAGCCTGGCGGCCGCTGCCGGCGGGCGACGGCCAGAAACTGGCGCTGCGGTTCCAGGCCAACGGCCGCCAGTTCCAGACCTACTCCCTGACGTTCACCGAGCCCTGGCTCGGCGGCAAGCGCCCGAACGCCTTCTCGCTGAGCGTGGCCCGGACGATCTACCGGATCTCCGACTACACGAACCTGTACACCAACCCAACCCGCTACGGGAAGGATTTTATCGGGTCGTACGGCAACACGATGATTTCGCTCGGTCTGGGCCGCCGTCTGCGGTTCCCGGACGACTACTTCCAGCTCAGCAATTCGCTGACCTACCAGCGGTACGAGCTGAATAACTACGATATCTTCGGGATCGGTCTGCGGAACGGGATCTCCAACAGCATCACGTTCAACACGACGCTGGCCCGAAACAGCATCGACAACCCGCAGTTCCCGCGGGGCGGTTCGTCCTTCTCGCTGAGCGGTACGCTGACGCCCCCGTATTCGGCCCTGGGCAGCAAGGCGTTCGAATCGACCGTCGAGAACCGCTACAAGTGGGTCGAATACCACAAATGGATGTTCGACGCGAGCTGGTTCGCCACCGTCACGGGCAAGCTGGTGCTGAACGCCCGGGCCCACATGGGCTTCCTGGGCCGGTACAGCGCCAAAACCGACTTCAGCCCCTTCGAACGGTTCGTTCTGGGGGGGTCGGGTCTGGCCGGTACGGGGCAGTTCGCTCTGGCGCAGGACATCATCGGTCTGCGGGGTTATAACGACCGCGACGTCTACACGGGCATGAACGGCATTACGCCGACGGCCCAGGAACGGGCGCGGGGCGGTCTGGCCTTCAGCAAATACATCATGGAGCTTCGTTACCCGGTATCGCTCAACCCGTCGGCCACGATCTTCGTGCTGGGCTTCCTCGAAGCCGGGAACAACTGGGGGAGTTTCAGCAACTTCAATCCCTTCGATCTGAAGCGCTCCGTCGGCGCGGGGGCCAGGATCTTCATGCCGGCTTTCGGTCTGATCGGGATCGACTACGGATATGGCTTCGACCGGATGCCGGGTGCCCAGCGTCCGGGACCGGGTGGGCAGTTCCACTTCACCATCGGGCAGCAAATCAGATAAGAAACCGGCCGGTCTGACGTTTGAAAACTATTGAACGTCAGCAAAAAATGTCATGAAAAAAGGAGTAATTTTTGTAACTTTGCTTTTCTTTTCGGCGCTTGGACCCGTTCAGGCTCAGAAGTTTGGTTACGTCGATTCGGAATTCATTACCAGCAAGATGCCTGACTACCAGAAGGCGCTGACCGAAATCGACAAGTTTGCCGACAAGTGGTCGAAAGACATTCAGGACAAGTACACGGAGATTGATAAGTTGCAGAAAACCTATCAGGCCGAGGAAATCCTGCTGACGGAGGATATGAAGCGGGACAGACTGCGGATTATCAGCGAAAAAGAACGGGAGGCCCGGGAATACAACAACAAGGTGTTCGGTTACGAGGGGATGTTGTTCCAGAAAAAGAAAGAGTTGATGAAGCCGGTCACCGAGACGGTGATGCGGGCCATCGATAAGATTGCCGCCCAGAAACGACTCGATTTCGTATTCGATAAAGCCAGCGAGGGCGTGGTGATGCTTTACACCAACCCGCGGCATGATTATACGGATTACGTTCTGGAGGAACTCGGGCTGGCAAACGATCAGAAGAACGGGAAAACGGCCGCCGTCGATGCGGCCGGCACGCCGGCGGAACCGGAATTAAACCCGGCAGGTCCGTCCAGGTCTAATGCAAGCAAACCAACAAAACAACCAAAATAACAAGTTCGAATGAAAAATAAACTCATTGCACTGGCAGCAGCTCTGCTATTGGGTAGTAGCCAGGTGTGGGCGCAGGCACAGCAACCGGCCACCCCGGCGGCTGCAGTAGCTTCTGTGAAGATTGGTTATACGAATATGGAGTACATCCTGCAGAATATGCCGGAATTCAAAGATATTCAGAACCAGATTACCATCCAGCGCACGCAGCTGGAGAATAACTTCAAGACGATGTCGAAGGAGTTTGAAGACAAACTGGCCGCTTACGAGAAAGGACAGGGCCAGATGTCGGAGGTGATCAAAGCCGATAAGGAGAAGGAACTGCAGGGTCTGCAGCAGCGCATTCAGGAGTTCCAGCAGAACTCCAGTGTCACCCTCCAGACCAAATACAACCAGCTGGTCAACCCGGTGATGGAGAAAATCCAGAAGAACATCGACGCCGTTGCCAAAGAAAGCGGTTATACCTACGTGTTTAACCTCGACGCCGGTGCCGGTACGATTCCTATTCTGCTGTACGCTCCGGAAGACAATAACATTACGGATCTGGTATTCCGGAAAATGGGTGTAAACCCGCCGTCGAAGCAGGCCGCTGCCCAGCCGAACGCCAATCAGGCCAAGCCGGCTCCGCAGCAGAATGCTGCCGCTCCGAAAAAGAACTGATCTGACGTATAAGTACCTTCGAAAGCCGCTCCAATCGGAGCGGCTTTTCGTTTTTCTGCCCCGGAAGCGATTCGGAAAGGTAAACCTATTATGACAAGTTTGTATTAAATAAGTACAATTCTATATTTTTATTTGTTATCGCTGAATCAATTTTACCGATGTTTTTCTTCCGCCTAAAATGTATCTATTAATTTTACGTTACACTTAAAACCATCGGTGGGACAATTTATTATGTACCAAAAGATAGGGAGCATTGTTGCCTTTGTACTGTTCTTAACCAGATTGACATGTGTTGCTCAGGAATCCAGGTCCCTTCAAATCGTCCTACCCCAGCAGCCGAACTGGAACGTTGTGCCTGAGGGCCATACGATCGACGTCACGCTGAAAGTGACCGGTACCCGGTCCGACTCGATTACCTATTTTATCGAACAGGGGCAGATGGAGGGCATGGCGCTCGACTCCACCGGTCATTTCCGCTGGACGCCCGGCTTCGACATTGCCGACCGGATTACGACGGTAAAGACCATTCCGGTGATTTTCGGAGCCCGGACCCGGCAGGGCGAAACCACTACTCAATCGGTCGATTTCAGGGTGCAGCATGTCAACCGGCCCCCGGTCATCGGTGATCTGCGGCCTTTTTACGTTCGCTATAAAACGCAGAATATTTATAAAATGGACGGTAATGTCGTTCGCGACGAAGATAACGACCCGCTCGTTTTCATTCCCATTACCGACCAGATGCCGGAAGGCTCCAGACTGTCCGCACAGGGTGAACTGACCTGGCAATTGTCTCTGAACCAGTTCAATCTGCTGAAGAACAACAAGTCACAGTACATCGAATTCTGGGTGGAAGACCAGCCCGCCAAATCCCGTACCAAAGGACGGTTGAAAGTCGAGGTAACGCAGATGGATCTGCCGCCCGAAATTGCCGTCGTGCCGGAAGACCCGCGCATCCGGATCAAGGAAAATGCCACTGTAAATCTTAAATTTTACCTGAGCGACCCAAACGGTGACGATGACCTGACGACCTTCGACTTTCTGTCCGAAAGCCAGGATGTACCGAAAAGCTCCCTCAGAAAGAACGCCCCGACCAACTACGAATTCATCTGGAAGCCGGGGTATGATTTCGTCAAGGATCCGTATGACTCGCTGGCGTTCCAGATCGTGTTTTTTACGCTCGACAAGGCCCAGAACCGTGCCGAGCGCCGGGTGAATTTTACGGTGTACAATGCCGTCAACGAGGGAGAAAAGGACCGTTATTATTACATCCAGTACCGCCAGGCGATGGTCAATGCCTGGAACCTGCTGGAGCAGTTGGGCGAGAAAGAGGAGGAACTGAAGAGAAGTTACCGGAAAGCGAAAAAGGGCAAGCGCAATCGCTCCGTCGCCAATGCCTCGCTGGGGGCCGTCACAGGCGTTACCCCGGCCATTACCTCGGCCAAATCGAGCCCCAGCGCCCAGCAGAATCAGCGGTTGATTTCGGCCATCGGCGGAACGGCCGTCATGACGATGGGCACCCTGGAAGCGACCGAAGTTATCGGAAAGTCGATGAAGGACCTGCTCGACCGCTTCAACTACGTCATGAGCAAAAAGAGCGAACTTCAGAACAAGGGCGACGTATTCGCCCGGGAATTTGCATTGAAAGCCACCCGCCGGAATCCGGACTTTATTAAAAAGCTGGATGATTTCCGGTCGTCGATGAGCCTTTCCGGTCTGGTGGCGCTGGAACTGGATGCCGGCTGGGAAAGTAAGAAGGAGGCCACCGACAAGGCCCTGAAACGGACTTTCAAAGACTTTACGCCCCTGGAGGAAAATGAAGCCGCAAGCCTGAACCGGCCCTGAACCGATTCCTTACCGGCATAAAAAACCGCCCTGGTAAGCCAGGGCGGTTTTTTGTTCAGGAGAGATTGCCTTCTTCCGGGGTTCGGGGGCGATGGACGGCCTCCGGATCGTTCGATGACTGCAAAACGGGTGGTGTCTCCGGTTCCTCCGTACTGCCCGGGCTGCGTTTCCGGTCCTCATGAGCAGTCTCGTCGGTCGAGGCTTCCAGTTCGGCCGCCGGCAAAACGGATGCGTCGGTCGGCGAGGGGTCTTCGGGCAGCAGGACGTCTTCTTCAGGCTGTTCACGGAAGAAGCGACGCTGGAAGAACAGGATGATGCAGACGCCGACAAAAATACACGAGTCGGCGATGTTGAAGATGGGGGTGGAGTAATACTGACCTCCCCAGACCGGAACCCAGTCGGGCAGGAACCCTTCCCAGACATCGACGAAGATCATATCGATCACCTGGCCGTGAAACCAGGGGGTGGTAGAGCCATAGGGGGCATTGTCGAGCAGAACGCCGTAGAAGGTGCTGTCGATGACGTTGCCGACAGCTCCGGCCAGAATCATGGCCATGGCCCACAATAGCCCGTTGGGAGCCCCGCGATGCGCCAGATGTACCAGGTACCAGCCGATCCCGGCCATGGCCACCAGCCGGAAAAGACTCAGAAGCAGTTTCCCATATTCATGCCCGAGCTGCATGCCGAAGGCCATACCCGGGTTCAGAACGTAATGCAGTTTCAGCCAGTCGCCGATCAGCCGGATCTGCCCGGCAAACCCCGGTTCCATGTTAAAATGGACCAGCAGTTTAACGGCCTGATCGAGGATAATCAACGCCAGAGCGAAGAGGAAAAACTTCAGCGGGCTTTTTTTCACCATGACTCAAAAAATAAAATCACCCGGGTGGTCCGTGTCGGCCAGCGACCAGCCGGGTGAAAGTTCGGGAGTTTATGTGTTTAAGGGTTGAGAAGTCGATGAAGGAAAAGAACGCTTTAACTCCCCAACTCCTCGACCCTTAAATTAAAATCACTGTCTGCCGGCATTTTTCCGGCGCTTCAGTTCGCTTTTTATCAGCCGATATTCACGGCTGCTCTGGCCGGAAATCGATTTGTTCTCTTCAGCCCGGCGGAACAGGTACGGCATGACGGCTTCGACCGGCCCGTAGGGAACGTACTTGGCTACGTTGTATCCGGCATTAGCCAGGTTATACGAGATGTTGTCGCTCATTCCCAGCAGTTGGGCGAACCAGACGTGCGGGTCGCCGGGGTTGATTTTCAGTTCCAGCATTTTGCGGATGCAGTACTGAGAGCTGTATTCGTTATGGGTTCCCAGGCAGAAGGAGATCGTGTCGCGGTATTCGAGACAGAAGTCGATGGCCTGGTTGAAGTCGCGGTCGGTTTCCTCCTTCGTAGGGTGGATCGGGTCCTGGTATTCGCCTTCGTGGGCCCGGATGCGTTCTTTTTCGATATAGGCACCCCGAACCAGTTTGACGCCCAGGTAGTACCCCTTTTTCCGGGCGGTTTCGGTGGCCTTCTTCAGGTTCTCGAAGCTGTCCCAGCGATACATCTGGTAGGTGTTATAAACGATGCACTGGTGATGGTTGTACTTGTCCATCATCTCATAGGTCAGCTCGTCGATGGTTTCCTGAATCCAGCTTTCCTCGGCATCCACGAAAATCCGGACGTTCCGTTCACAGGCATGGCGGCAGAGCGCATCGACCCGTTGACGAACGCGGTCGTAAGCGGCCTGCTCCTCTTCGGTCAGCGTCTCACCGCTCTGCACTTTTTCGAGCAGTTCGGTCGAGGCAATACCGGTGATTTTAAAAACGGAAAAAGGAATGTCTTTGGACTCGCCGGCCCGGTCGATGGTTCTCAGGATTTCCTGAACAGTTTCGTCGAAGCACTTTTCGTTGTCCTCTCCTTCCACGGAATAATCCAAAATCGTTCCGATATTACCGTCGTGCAGTTTCTGGATCGTTTTTTCGCAATCCCGGATGGTTTCGCCCCCGCAGAATTGTTCAAAAATGGTGCTCTTGATGAGTTTTTTTACAGGAAGTTGAAGCTTAAGTGCCAGTTTTATAAAAAAAGTACCTAAATTTACCACCCAGCCTCGATTCATCAACGCAAACAACCAATACGTTTTCAGAAGTTTCCCGTTGGACTGGGAGGAGAAGGCAATCGACGTGTCTTCAAACGAGACGGGCTTAATCGAATTTGCCCGTTTGACGGTCGTTGGCATAGAAGATTTACTTCGGTTTGACATAGTCACTGTCTTATGCACCGACTTGTGACCCGAAAGTTAAAACTAGTTTTCGGGATTCCTAACAACAACACTAAACTACTTTTTCCGTGTGTTTGTTGCCGATGCAAAATGGGATGCAAAGTTAGCTGAAAAACAGTTAGTTTCCAGCTAATATACAAAAAAAAGTAACCAAATAGTTCCTGTATACTAATAGCAGTTATCATCTGAATCGAGTACAAGTATGAAGCCAAGTTTAGAAGTCCTGCCGTTAAACAGCTGGATCGATACCAATGGAAAGCCGCTGATTATTGCAGGGCCGTGCAGCGCGGAAACAGAAGAGCAATTAGTGGAAACGGCCCGCCAGCTGAGCCGGCTGGGCACCGTCCACGCCATTCGTGCCGGCGTCTGGAAGCCCCGGACGCGGCCCGGTAGTTTCGAGGGAATGGGGAAAGAAGCCCTGCCCTGGATTCAGCGCGCGAAGGAAGAAACCGGTCTGCCGTTTGCCGTGGAAGTCGCTACGCCCGAGCACATCGAACTGGCCCTAAAATATGGCGTCGATATCCTGTGGGTAGGGGCCCGGACGACCGTGAACCCCTTCAACGTTCAGGAGATCGCCGATGCCCTGCGCGGAGTCGACGTGCCTGTGCTGGTCAAAAACCCGGTCAACCCGGATCTGGCCCTCTGGATCGGTGCCTTCGAGCGGATCGCCGGCGCCGGCATTACCAAACTGGCCGCCATTCATCGGGGCTTCTCCACCGGCGAAGCTTCCAAATACCGCAACATTCCGCTGTGGCAGATGGCGATCGAACTGAAGTCGACCTTCCCGGACCTGCCCATCATCGGCGACCCGAGCCACATGGCCGGCAAGCGCGCTTACCTGCAGGAACTGGCCCAGATGGCGATGGATCTCAACTACGACGGTCTGATCGTCGAGTCGCACATCGATCCCGACAAGGCGTGGAGCGACGCGGCCCAGCAGCTGACCCCCGCAGCTTTTGGTGAAATGCTTGAGCATCTGCACATTCGTAACGTGGATTCTCCGAACGTCGACTTTAAAGGCGCCATGGAGCAGATCCGTCAGAAAATCGACAATGTCGACCGGCAGCTGATCGAAGTACTGGCCGCCCGGATGGCCCTGGTCGAGAAACTGGCCGAATACAAGAAGGAAAATAACGTGACCATCTTCCAGCCCGACCGCTGGAAAGAAGTCCACGAGTCCCGCGCCAAGCTGGGCAAAAAAATGGGTCTGTATCCCGAACTCGTGGAAGAGATCTACAAGATCATCCACATGGAGTCGATCCGGAAGCAGACCGAAGTCATGAACAGCAACGAGCAGAGCGCCTGACCTGAATCGGGTTCAGCCTTCTGAAGGGATTATGATGCAAAACCGGTGAGGGGTCAGGCTCCTCACCGGTTTTTGGTTTAATAGGGAAACCGGTTTGCCCGTTTACTTCAGCGTAAAGGAGCGGGTCGAGCGGTTATAGGCCCCGAAGCAGCCCAGTCCCCCTTCGATGTTGGTGGGGATCAGGATCGGTTCGGCAAAGGGATTGCCTCCGGTTTGGTCCTGGCGAAATACCGCTTCGTGATACCGGTAGTAGTTTTCGTCCGTATGAAGCAGGTCAATTTCCAGTTCGGCGTTTTGGTAAACGGATAGAAACTGAGCCAGTGTAGTCTGGTTGTCGTTGTTTCCAATGTTGAATTTCCCTCGGGGTGAAGCCAGAGTCGTACCGTCGTTCCCGCGGTCGTCGATCAGATCCCGGGTTTCCCGATTCCGCCGGAAATCGATAAGGTTGCTTTGCCAGCGAATGGTCGTCGTATCTCTTGGATTGATTGGTGCAGCCCGGTACTTGAAAATACCGCCGACCCGATAAAAGTTTTTCTCTCCTGACGGGTCCAGCCAGCGCAGCCGGACCAGAAACTCCTTTCCGGAAAAACCATTCCGGAGGGTGAGGGCCGAATCCAGCACGATGTCGTCGGGAATGACGGGATGTGGTACCGTACACTTCGCCTGTACTTTTCTTCCATCGGCAATTCCGACATTCAGGGTGTAGGTTTTTCCGGCCTCGATGGGAAACTCCTTCGGGTCGACATAATAGTAAAACCCACCCGGCACGTTGCCCTCGCGGATTTTGAAGCGGACGGAACGGCTTCCTTCGGAAAGAGTGATCACCGCGTCTTTTCGGCGGGTATCATAGCTGACGTTTTCACCCAAAACCGGCCGGGAAAGCGCAACGTTAGCTACCAGAATCGTATCCTGCGGGGCAAGGAAACAGGTGACCACCAGCTTTTCGCTGCCGGCGTTCACCAGGTCCGGATCGACTTCCTGTTTGAGGCTGTCGCAGGCCGTCAGCCATCCCGCCAGACCGAGCAATACAACAATATATCGTTTCATAACCGGCTCAGAACTTGAAATTATAACTTACCGACGGCACGACCGGAAACACCGAATACCGGTACAGCACGGTTTTCGTCGGCTGGCCCTGGCCCTGTTCCTTGGCATCCAGATCATAGAAGAACGGGTTACGCCGGTTGTAAAGGTTATATACGCTGAACTCCCAGGTCCGTTCGTGGTGCTTTTTCTTCTTGTGAAACTGAATGCTCAGGTCCATCCGGTGGTAAGGCTCGGCCCGGAAGGTATTCTTTTGGGAGCCGTATTCGTTCACCTCCTCCCCAAACGCGAGATAGGGAAGACTGCCTCCAAAATAAGGGTCTTTGATGGGAAGGTGCCGGTTGGCCTGATAACGGCCCGTCGGAACGGTCAGGGCCTGCCCGGTGCCGTATACCCAGGCGCCCGAGAGCGTAATCCGGGGGCTGAGTTCGTAGATGCCGACGATGGAAGCGTCGTGCCGCCGGTCGTAGCGCGGGTAGAACTTCTTCCCGAAGTTCAGTTCGGCAAACTGCCACTGCGTCCAGGAAAGCGTGTAACCGATCCAGCCCGAAAACCGCCCGACCTTCTTCTGAAGCAGCACCTCGGCGCCATATGACCAGCCTTTGCCGCTGGTTACGTTGTCTTCCCAGCGCACCTTGTCGGCCGAAGTGGGGTCGTTCACGAGCAGAAAGCTGGCTCCTTCGCGGTAGTTGATGATGTTTTTCATCGTTTTGTAGTAGCCCTCTACGGTCAGCGACAGCCCTTTTTCCGCAAAGTCCTTCGCTACCCCGACGGCCACCTGTTCGGACTGCTGCGGTTTGACGCGGTCGGTGGTCGGCACCCAAAGGTCGGTCGGCAGGCCGATGCCGGTATTGGACAGCAGGTGTACGTACTGGTTCATGAGGGCGTAGGAAGCCTTCAGCGAGAGGTTGGGCTTCAGCACAAAGGCCGCCGACAGCCGGGGTTCGGGCCGCAGGTAGTTCACCTGATCGTGCATGAAATGGCTTAGCCGGATGCCCCCGTTGATGCGCCAGCGGGCCGTGGGTCGCCAGATGTCCTCGGCATACAGGCCGGATTCCAGCACGTTGATCGCATCGACCTCCTGTTTGTACTGGTTGATGATCGTACTTTTCAGCACCACCGCGCTGGGCGTAAAGCGGTGCATCGTCGTCTGGGCCCCGAACCGGAGCGAATGCTGCGGAGACGGGTAGAAATCAAGATCGTATTTGAGGGAGTAATCGCGGATGCCGGAGTTGTACCGGAGCGAAAAGGCGTCGTCTCCCTCAAAGCTCTCCTCATCGGAGGAAATCTGAAATTTGTAATTGCTGAAAATGAGCGACGTATTGGCGAAGAGCTTATCCGAAAAAAGGTGGTTCCAGCGCAGCGTTCCGGTGGCGTTGCCCCAGTTCAGGCCGATGTTGACGCCTTCCTTCCGGTCGCGGGCGTAAAAGCGGTCCTGGCCGAAATACCCGCTGAGATACAGCTTGTTCTTCGGACCGAAGTCGTAATTCACCTTGGCGTTGAGATCATAAAAATAATACCCGGCAATGGTTTCCCCGCCCGACTGCTGTTTGATGATGGGCCGGGCTACGAAGTCGAGGTAGGTGCGCCGGGCCGATACCAGAAACGACGATTTGCCTTTCTGAATCGGCCCTTCGAGCGTCAGCCGCGAAGCGATCAGCCCGATGCCGCCCTCTCCGTGAAGCTGTTCCTTGTTTCCCTCCTTCATGTTCATCTCGATTACGGAGGAAAGCCGCCCGCCGTAGCGGGCCGGAAAACCGCCTTTGATCAGCTCGACGCTCTTGAGCGCATCGCCGTTGAACACCGAGAAAAAGCCGAACAGGTGGTTGGCGTTGTAGACCACGGCATCGTCCAGGATGATCAGATTCTGGTCGGGGCCGCCCCCGCGGACGTAGATGCCGGTGCTGCCCTCGGACCCTTTCTGGACGCCCGGCATCAGCTGCAGTACTTTCAACACGTCTTTCTCGCCCAGAAAAGCCGGTATTTTCTTGATCTGAGCCACCGGCACGTCGATGGCGCTCATCTGCGGACTTTCGCTGACCTTCTCCTCGCCGGTCCGGCTGCCCGTGACGGTCACTTCCGAGAGGACGCGCCCGGGCGTCAGCAGCACGTTCAGTTCGGTGTTTTTCCGGAAGGCGACGGTTTGCTGCACCGGCTCGTAGCCGACAAAGGAAAAAACCAGCCGGAGGCTGTCCTGCGCCGGGAGGGTGAGCGAATAAAAACCGTAGGTGTTGGTGGTGGTTCCGGTGGAGGTGCCGGGCAGATACACACTGACGCCGATCAGGGCCTCGCGGCTGCCCCGTTCATGAACGTAGCCGCTGACCGTGACCACGGATCGGGAAGCCTCCGGTCTTCGACCCGGAGCGGTCGGCTGGCCAAAGGCGGCCCCAGTCAGCAATAAACCAAGAGAAACGAGAAGGAAAGAATGCTTCATAAACGCGCAGGCCATTGGTAACGCGCAGGCCGGTGTGGTCCGCATGTATTACGAATAACAGACTCGGATTAGTATGCGGAAGTTGGAAAAGAGAGAATACTACTTCCCGCTTTCATTAACTTTTCCGGCAGGGAAAAAACAAATTTCAGCAAAATCATGTCATTGAAGGAAGAGACTGATCAAGACACGCTTGTCTTCATACTCCTATGCTGAAATTTGATAAACTTTCGCTCAATATACCTGAAACGACCAAACCCCGGGTGGTGGTAATCGGAGGGGGATTTGGTGGTATCAACCTGGTCAAGAAGTTGAAAAACAAAGGTTTTCAGATCGTGATGTTCGATAAGCAGAACTATCACGGGTTCTGGCCGCTGCTGTATCAGGTCGCCACGGCCGGGCTGGAACCGGACGCCATTGCCGAGCCGCTCCGCAAGCTGTTCGATGAGGATTATGACGACTTCCATTTCCGGCTCGTTCGGGTAACGGGCGTGGATCCCGCCCGGAAAGTGGTTACGACGCTGATCGGTGAACTGCACTACGACTATCTGGTCATCAGCACCGGCACCAAGGCCAACTTTTTCGGCAATGAGCAGGTGCAGAAATTTTCCTTTCCGCTGAAAACCATCCCGGAAGCGCTCAACCTGCGCAGCCAGCTGCTCCAGTCGTTCGAGCAGGCCAGCATCACCCGCGACCCCGTCGCACAGGAGAGCCTGCTGAATTTCGTTATCGTCGGGGGCGGGCCGACGGGCGTCGAGGTGGCGGGTTCCATCGCCGAGATGCGGAAACACGTCCTGCCGGGGGATTACCCGGGCCTGGATTTCAGCCGGATGAAGATCTACCTTATCGAAGGGCTCGACCGCGTGCTGCCCCCGATGTCGCCCGAGGCCAGTAAAAAAACGCACGAATACCTCGAAAAAATGGGGATTCTGATCCGGCTCAACACCCTGGTCGAGAACTACGACGGCGAAACCGTGACGCTGAAAGGCGGGGAGCAGATCCGTACGCAGACGGTGATCTGGGCCGCCGGCGTAACCGGCGCACTCATCGACGGCCTGCCGAAAGAGGTAGTCGCCCGCGGGGGCAGGCTCCTGGTCGACCGGTATAACCAGGTCGAGGGTTTCCCCGGCCTTTTCGCCATCGGTGACATCGCGCTGATGAAAACCGACAAATACCCGAACGGGCACCCCGGTCTCGCCCAGCCGGCCATCCAGCAGGGCCAGCACCTGGCGAAAAACCTCGTCCGGATGGTTCGCAACGAAAAGCCGGAGGAGTTCGAGTATTTCGACAAAGGCTCTCTGGCCATCATCGGCCGCAGCCGCGCCGTGGCCGACCTGCCCGGCAACGTCCACATGGGCGGTTTTCTCGCCTGGGTCACCTGGCTTTTCGTCCATATTTACTACCTCGTCGGCTTCCGGAGCAAACTCATCGTCCTGAGCAACTGGGCCTACCGACTTTTTACCTACGAACGCGGAACCCGTCTGATTATCCGGCCTTTCGTGCGGAAAGACGATAAAGAGGCTCAGGAGTTTGTAATGAAGAACGAATTAGGTTAATCTTGAACCACAGACCCTGTTCAAGACCTATTACTGGTATGATAAAACTGACCTTCCGGCCCTTCCTGACCACCCTCCTGCTGGGAGCCTGGCTGGTGGCGCCTGCCCAGCCTCCGCAGGCCGCCTTCAATCCCGACACCGTCAAAGCCGGCCCATTCGATATGGGCAAGATGTGGACGTTCGACACGCCCCCGAAAGACTATTTTCAGAAAACTTACGGCTTTACCCCCGACGACAAGTGGTTCGAGGAGGTCCGGCTGGCGTCACTGCGTTTCGCCGATTACTGCTCGGCCTCTTTCGTGTCGGCCGACGGGCTGGTCATGACCAACCACCACTGCGCCCGCGAGTCGGGAACGGGGGTGCAGCGGAGAGGCGAAAACCTGAACGACAACGGCTTTTTTGCCAAAACGCCGGCGGAAGAACGGAAAGTGCCTAATCTCTATGTGGATCAGCTGCTGAAGCTGGAGGACATCACCAAACGGGTGCAGACGGCCATGGCCGCCGGGAAATCCGAAGCCGAACAGCTTCAGCTCCGGGAACGGGAATTTGCCGCCATCAAGCAGGAGTATCAGTCCCGGCAGGGCTGGCAGGGGCTTGAACTGCAAACCGTTACGTTTTACAACGGCGGGCGGTATTCGCTGTACGGCTTCAAGCGGTATAACGATGTCCGGCTGGTGTTCATGCCTGAACTGCAACTGGGCTTCTTCGGGGGCGATCCCGACAACTTCACCTATCCGCGCTACGTGCTCGACTGCTCGTTCTTCCGGGTATACGACAACGGCAAGCCGCTGAAAACGACCCACTTCTTCAAGTTCAATCCGAACGGTATCCGGGAAAACGAGCCGGTATTCGTAACCGGTAATCCGGGCAGCACCGAGCGCCTGAAAACCGTCGCCGAACTGGAATACGACCGCGATCTCCGGATTCCCTACATCCTCCAGCTGCTGAAGAACCGTTCCAGCGCCCTCCAGGCCTACAACGCCACGGCAAAGAGCGACAGCATCACGAACGAAATCTTCAGCTTCGAAAACAGTATCAAGGCCTACGGCGGCCAGCTCGAAGGGCTCCAGGACCCGTATCTGCTCGCCCGGAAAGCCACGTTCGAAAACCAGTTCAAGGCCGATGCCCAGCGGCTGGAAGCCGGGCGGGGCGGCTCACGCGTCAGCACCGGTTCGGGCAACGGGTCCGGCTCGGCCACGAACACCAACGGAGCCGGCACCCCCAGCCCGGACAACCTCGCTTCGAAGATCGACATCAACCTGAAACTCTGGGAAAACATCGCTTCCAATGTGAGTGACCTCCGTAAGGTGTATAAGGACAATAATTATTTCAGCCCCAGCGGACTGGTCCGGGGCGACCTGCTGACCTTCGCGCATCTGCTGGTAACCTATGCGGCTGCCGCCCGCCAGAACCCGGCGCGGGCCGAGCAGATCAAAGGGATGCTCCAGACGCCGAAACTGACCGACCGCAAGCTGGAAGAAGCCTATCTGGCGGCTCACCTCGGCGAAGCGCAGACGGGCCTGGGCAGCGACGACCCCTACGTCAAAGCCGCCCTGAACGGAAAACCGCCCAAAGAAGCGGCCGCCTACCTGGTAAGCAATACTAAACTGACCGACCAGGGCTTCATCAACGACCTGATCACCAAAGGCCCGGCGGCCATCAGCGCCGATAATGACCCGCTGCTGGCGCTGGCCCGGATTTCGGTGCCGCGTTATCAGCAGGCTTCGGCCACCGTGAAGGAGGTCAATGCCCGGCAGGCCGTGCTGCGGAGCAACCTGGGCCGCCTGCTGTATGAAGTCTACGGGACCAGCATTCCGCCCGATGCCACCTTCTCGCTGCGCATCAACGACGGCATCGTGAAAGGGTATCCCTATAACGGCACCATCGCCCCGTATCAGACCACGTTTGCCGGGTTGTATGACCGGTATTACTCCTTCAACGGCAAGGATCCTTGGGCGCTGCCGAAACGCTGGCTGACGCCCCCGCCGGCCCTGCTCCGCCAGCCGATGTGCTTCGTTTCGACCAACGACATCATCGGCGGCAATTCGGGCAGCCCGATCATCAACCGCAACCGCGAGGCCGTGGGGCTGGTGTTCGACGGCAATATGGAAAGTCTGCCCGGCAGCTTCATCTTCGTGCCGGACCGCAACCGGGCCATCTCCGTCAATACCGGAGCCATCGTAGCCGCCATGCGGTATATCTACAAGGCCGACCGGCTGGTGAAAGAACTGGTCGGGATGTAAAACCGCTGCCGGCCGTGACGGCGTATATATCGCAGAATCCGTATCTTGCAGGAGGTACACGATTCTGCGATTCTTTTTTCGGAATGAAGAAACTCGTCTACAAACACCCGCCGGCGATCCGCTGGTTTCACTGGATCAACGTCCCGATCCTGTTCGTCATGATCTGGAGCGGTACGCTGATCTACTGGGCCTACGACCCCTATAAAATCCAGATCGGGGATACCGTGCTGATCCAGTTTTTCCCGGATTCGTTCTACCAGTTTTTCAGGCTGCGTCGCCGGCTGGCCGAGGGCATGGCCTGGCATTTCGTGTTCATGTGGCTGTTCATGCTCAACGGCCTGCTGTATGTACTGTACACGCTCATTTTCGGCGAATGGCGGTATCTGGTTCCGAACCGGCACTCGTTCCGGGAAGCCTGGCAGGTCACGCTGCACGACCTCGGCCTGCGGAAAACCGCCCCCCCGCAGGTCAAGTACAACGGCGCTCAGCGCATTGCCTACTCTGCCGTCATCCTGATGGGATTCGGTTCGCTGCTGACCGGCCTCGCCATCTACAAACCGACGCAATTTGCCGGTCTGACCGGCCTGCTCGGGGGGTATGAAACTGCCCGTCTCGAACATTTCATTCTGACCGTCGGGTACGTCCTGTTCTTCTTTGTCCACATCGCCCAGGTAATTCGCGCCGGCTGGAACAACTTCCGGGGCATGGTGGCCGGATTTGAAGTGCAGGAAGACCGTTCCGTCGTTTCCCCTCAACCCGCCGACCCGCAGCCATGACGCCCGAAGAAAACACCGGAGAGCGGCTTCCCGAAAGAAAGACGCATCGCGAAGAACTGACGACCGACCAGCAGATCCGGCGCCGGACTCTGAAGGCGTTTGCCTGGTTCGGGCTGGCGGCCCTGGTTCCGGCCGGAATCTGGAAATGGATCACGACCCGGCCGCGGGCAGGCGGGATTCCGGCTCCGTTCCGGAAAGCGCTTCAGGCCAACGAGGCCGTAGCCGGGAGTTATTTCAGCCCGACCCACCTGGCTCCAACCTTTCCGAAGGAAAGAGCGGCCCGGAAGGTCCGGGTCAACGGATGGGACGGTTTAAAGACCGCCCTGGACCCGGAGGCCTGGCGGCTCCAGGTCGAACAGCCGGGCAAACCGGCCCTGCAACTGACGCTCGACGACCTGAAAACCCTTCCTAAACAGGAGATTATCTTTCAGTTCAAGTGCATTGAAGGCTGGAGCCAGATCCAGCACTGGGGTGGGGTGCGGTTCGCGGATTTTGTCGAAAAATACGACCTGGGCCGTCGGCCCGGTTCCGGCGAACGGTTCGGTTATGTCGGCATGAAAACACCGGACGGCGGCTATTATGTGGGCATTGATATGCCCAGCGCCCTGCACCCGCAGACGCTGCTGGCCTATGAGATGAACGGCGAGCCGCTGACCGTTCCGCACGGCGCCCCGCTGCGGCTGATCATTCCGGTCAAATACGGCGTCAAGAACCTCAAGCGCATCGGCCATATCTGGTTCAGCGACGACCGCCCCCGGGATTTCTGGGCCGAACGCGGCTACGATTATCACGTCGGTTTATAAAAAGGATTCGTTATCTTCGAAGTGGATTGATCGAATCAACAACTTCATGAAGAAACTACTCCTCCTTGGAGCGGGCCTGTGGCTCCTGGGGCCGACCGGCTTTGCACAAATCAACAAACAGAAGATCGTTGTAACGGACCTGACACGCATCCGGCAGGTAGGCGGCATCGACGTTTCCCCGAACGGGCAGCAGGCCGTATATACGCTGACGACCATCGAGCCGAATGCCGAAAACAAAGCGGAAGGGAAGGCGGAGGAATATGACTACAAAACCCATCTCTGGCTGACCGGCCTCAAAGCCGACGACACCCGGGCGCTGACCCACGGAGCCGAAAGCGCCCGCCAGCCCGATTGGTCGCCCGACGGTAAATCCATCGCGTTTGCCCGGACGGTGAAAGGGAAATCGCAGATTTTCGTGATGCCGCTCGGCGGGGGAGAAGCCTGGCAGCTGACGAATCTGAAATACGGAGCCTCGGCACCCCGCTGGTCGCCCGACGGCAAACGCATTCTCTTCACGGCCAGTGCGTCCCTTTCCGAAATCCTGAAAGACTCTCTGCTGAACCCCGGCAAACGCGTACCGGCCTGGTCGCTGGAAAAGCCGGGTTTTGCCGGCAACGACTTTATCCGGCCCGACAAGGGGGTCAAACCCAACCCCGACGGCTCCCTGGCCGAAATCCGGGCTTACCTCAACAAAGACGTCGAAGACAAGAAGGCCAAAGTCATCAACCGGCTGAATTTTCAGGGCGAAGCCACTACCGAACCGGAACTGAGTTTTACCCACCTGTATGTGGTGGACGTAAGGGAAGGAGCCGCTCCCCAGGCCCTGACGCGTGGTTTTTACTCCTTCCAGGCTCCCGAGTGGATGCCCGACGGCAAGGGCTTGCTGACCGTGACGGACCGCGATACGCTGAAACATCCTGACCGTGAGCAGGATGCGGCCCTTTTCTGGCTGGCTGCCGACGGTTCTGGCCGGCGGGTGCCGATCCTGGCCGAACCGGGCCGGACGTATTTTTCGCCCGCCGTATCCCCCGACGGCCGCTGGCTCGTACTGCTGACCAGCTCGGCCCAGGGCGTCAATGCCGGCCAGATGGCCGTGGCCCGACTGAACGGCACCACCGTTTCGGACCTGCAGACGGTTTCGTTCGACCGTGCGGCTTCCGGAATGAAATGGGCCGTGACCACCGTGGCCGGAGGGAAGGGAAAGAAGCCTTCCACCGCTTATGCGGTGTATTTCACGGCGGCTTCGAACGGCGGTTTTCCGCTGTACCGGCTGGACCCGGTCACGAAGCAGGTGGCTCAGCTGTCGGACTTTGACAGTGGGGTGAGTGCCTTCGACGTATCCGGCGACCTGGTGGTTTTTGCCAAAACCGAGGTTGCCAACCCGTCGGAACTCTACCGGGCCGATGGATCGATGAAAAACGCCGTCCGGCTCAGTAAACACAACGAGTGGGTGGCGGCCAAAGCCCTTAGCATCCCGGAGAAACGGACCTACAAAAACTCGAAGGGACAGACCGTCGATTACTGGATTATGAAACCAACGAACCCCGTGGCCGGGAAGAAATACCCGCTGCTGCTCAATATGCACGGCGGCCCGACGGCCATGTGGGGTCCGGGCGAACCCTCGATGTGGCACGAGTTTCAGTATTTCTGCTCGCAGGGCTACGGGATCGTGTATGCCAACCCCCGCGGCTCGGGCGGCTACGGCATCGATTTTCAGCGGGCCAACATCAAAGACTGGGGCACCGGCCCGGCCGAGGACGTGCTGGCCGCGGCTACCGATGCCGCCCGGGAAGCCTGGGCGGATACCAGCCGGCAGGTCATAACGGGTGGTTCCTACGCCGGGTATCTGACGGCCTGGATCATCGGGCACGACAACCGTTTCAAGGCGGCTTTTTCCCAGCGCGGGGTGTATGAACTCAGCACGTTCATGGGGGAAGGCAATGCCTGGCGGCTCGTGCCGAACTATTTCGGCGGGTATCCCTGGCAGAAGTCCGCGCAGGAGGTGCTGGATGCCAATTCGCCCTATACCTTCGTCGAAAATATCAAAACTCCCTTGCTCATCAAACACGGCGAGAACGACCTGCGGACGGGAGTGATTCAGAGCGAGATGCTGTACAAGAGCCTGAAGATTCTGGGCCGGCCGGTTGAGTATGTCCGAATGCCGGGCGCCACGCATGAACTGAGCCGCTCGGGCAACGTCCGGCAGCGGATCGACCGGATGCTGCGGATTTATGAATTCTTTGAGCGGTATGTGGGAGAGAAGACCGACGGCCGGCTCGGAAGCAAGCAATAGCCGAAACAGAGAAGGCGCCCTGCAGGGCGCCTTCTCTGTTAAACATAGCCTTTGTCTTTCAGAACCTGATGATGCGCCATCAGGAGGTCGGTCATGGCACGGTAAGCCTTCTGCTGTTCGAGAGCCGAGTCATGCAGGTATTCCGTGCGGTTGTTTACCCCGACCAGAATATCCGTCTGTTTGGTCAGAACTTTGAAGTGTTTGTCGAGCGCTTTCGAATGCTTTTCAAGTACTTTCGAGTGTTTATCAAGTACTTTCGAGTGTTTATCAAGTATTTTCGAGTGAATATCAAGTATCACCGAATGTCGATCCAGTTCGACCTGCTGCTGTTTTACGGTTTCGTAAAGCTGCTGGATGTTCTCCTGGTTCATGGCCAGGATAGCGCTGTGCTGATCCAGGCGTTCGTTATGCTTATCGATGCGTTGAAGGGCCTCTACGAGCAGTTCGATGATGCGGTCCTCATTCTTCATAAAGTAAATATAGGCAACGGTTCTCAGTTCTTCTTCCCTTGAGACGATGAAAGCAGCCTGAAGCCACGAAATCGGCTCCAATTACTTTCCATTCCTTCGGATAGCGGCTTCGTCCTCGGTAGTCGGCCGTCTTTTTGTATTTTCCAGAGATTTTATTAAAGCCTGTAAAGGAATTATTTGGCAAAATGCTAATCCGTAAAAATTTTGTACGTATATATTCAAAATCTTAGCAATTAAATTTGGCTGATTGCTTGTTTTTCTTACTTTTGAAATGTCAACAAACCACAGCTTAATCATCTTCTGAAAAAGGCTGTTCGCCAGCCGTACCAAAGGACGGCCCCTACCGGGTAAAGACTCTTCCGACAAAGCGGGAGCGACCCGGTCCCTGCCCGATAAAAGCGGAGCAGGCCTATCATTCAGCACATAATTTATCCGAAAATACCACCGGTAAACCGACCGGCCCGGTCGTCCATTGCGTGTAGGGCTTCTGCGAAGGCCGCTGCCCGGAAAAGAGATCATCTGCCCTGAATCCGGATTACTCTGGATTCGGTCATTGCCATGCCCCCGGTTGCGAAGGGCGGTTCGGCGAAGCGGCCAGTGTCCGGCCGCCCGACGCGCCGGGGTTGCAGGGCAATGGCTTCATTTCCGGAAGAGATGGAGAAGCGGTTTTTCGACAAAACCAGTCTGGTCTATCTCTGCCCCCGAACGGTGTTCTCCTCAATCGTCAATGGAAGTTCGACGGGCAGTTCTGGTGCCGCGCCGGCCTCGGCACCATGCGGCAGATGAAGTATTTCGCCGACGCTCTGAAGGTGATATCCTGATTGTTGCCTATAGTGAACGCTATGCTTGTGGAGCCGGAGGGAATGACGGCCGGCCCGAAGGAAATCGCTCCTGAAGTTTTACCTTTGGGGGCGATTTTCCTTTAACGAACATGTCCGTTTCTATTTCACCCCTCTCAGAAAGTCTGCCGGCTTTCCTGAATGCCCATCAATATTCGGCCGTTGCCGTTCTGGTCGATTCAAACACGAAGCGTTTCTGCTATCCGGCTCTAAAAAATTTGTTACCGAAACATAAATTAATTTCGGTTCCGGCCGGGGAGGAACATAAGAATCTGACCACCTGCGAAACCGTCTGGCAGGCCCTGACGGACGCCCATTTTGACCGTCACGCGCTGCTGATCAACCTCGGTGGTGGCGTAATCGGCGATATGGGCGGTTTTTGCGCGTCTACCTATAAGCGCGGCATCGATTTTATTCAGGTCCCGACCACCCTCCTGGCCCAGGTAGACGCCAGCGTGGGCGGCAAGTTGGGTATTGACTTTCACGGATTTAAAAACCATATTGGGGTCTTCAAACAACCCGAAGCGGTCCTGGTCGACACCCATTTCCTTAGTACGTTACCGGAACGCGAATTACGGTCGGGATTTGCCGAAATTATCAAGCATTGCCTGATTGCGGATGCGGCCAAATGGGACATCGTTCGGCGTACGGACCTGCATGAGCAGAACTGGACTGACCTGGTGGCGCATTCGGTCGAAGTGAAAAAAAAGGTGGTGGCGCAAGATCCAACCGAGAAAGGGATTCGTAAGATTCTCAACTTCGGTCATACGCTTGGTCATGCACTGGAAACGCATTTTCTGGCGGATGCCAAACACCGGCTGCTTCACGGCGAAGCGATCGCGGCCGGGATGGTGGCCGAGGCTTTCATCGCCCACCGCAGGAAGATGATCGACGAAAGCCTGCTGGAACAGATCGAGGAGTACATTTTCTCGGTGTACGGGCGGGTCGCTCTGGCGGAGGCCGACATCGAACCGGTGATCCGGCTGACCCTTCAGGACAAGAAAAACCGGAACGGGCAGGTGCGGATGGCCCTGCCGGACGGGCCGGGAAGCTGCGCCTTCGATGTGGCGGCAACGGCCTCCGAGATGCGGAAGGCCCTGGCATATTACCGGGCCTGACCGGCCGGCAGCGCCGTTGGAGATCCGTCGCTTCGGCCAACCGGGAAGCCGGAAATTATTTTTCGGTCCGGAGTGGCCCGGAAGCAACCGGAAGGCGGTCCTTTCCGTATTGCAGCCGGTAACTGTTGTCGAACCGGTGAGGTTTCGGTCCGGACCATCAAAGAAAAAGTAAATCAGTTGCGCGGAATTCTGAAAAAATGTCAGGCTTGAGTAGAAATATTTCAACTTTATCTTAATCCTGTGCTGTTTGTCGGAATGGGTCCCGGGATTTGGGGGATTTTGAAAAAGATAGCAAAACATTCAATTTTTTAACCAGTTTGTCACTATAGATTCAATTTGTACAACCCTGTTAAACAGTATGTTTATGAAACATTTTTTCGGCGTTATCGTGCTGCTGGCTGTGGTTTCATTGGCCGGTTGTATGCCTGGTAAGTTATTCGTGGAACATGATTACAGCTACGAAGGGCACTTTAAAGATTACGAGTCATTCAATTTCCTGGAATGTGAATACGTCGACTCGACCCTGCTTTGTTCCGATATTCAGGAAGCGATTCGTCACCAGATGGAAGCCCGCGGCTACAAGGTCGCCAACCGGAGCCCCAATCTGTTGATTTCCTACAACATTTTCCGAAACGACCTCCGTTTCCGGGGCTATCAGCAGCCGGTCATCAAGGATTGGGTGGTTACGGAAGACGGCGACGCGACCTACAAGCGGATCGACTATAATCTCGACGAAGGAACCCTGATGATTTCGCTGATCGACGCCGAAACCTATCAGGTCATCTGGAAAGGCTATGCCTCCCGCGTGACCCGAAATCCGAATTTTAAGAACAACTACTTCAAAGGCATCGTCCGGTCGATCTTCGATCAGTATCCGCTGATGGCGACGGCCCGAAAGTAGCGGAAAAGCATTGAGTAAAACCGCGAATAGCGAATAACGAATTTTGTTTGAGGTGGCTCCGCCGTGCTGAATAGGCAACGCCATTTCGATATTTGTTATTCGCTATTCGTTATTTTTAGTCAGTTCCCGGAATATCCCCTCCAGACTGTTTTCTTCCTGCTTGAGTCCGACCAGCGTCAGGTTGCGGTCGGCGGCCTGCCGGAATATGGCGGCCCGAAGCTCCGTCTGCCGGTTGGTGGTTAGCCGGTAACGACCCTGTCCGAGCGCTTCGACCCGTTGCACGCCCGGCAGCCCGCCGAGGAGCAGAGGATCGGTCAGTTCCTGCTCGAATTCCGCCACGACCGTAATCAGGCCGTCGGTGCCGGCCCGCAGATGGTTCAGGTCGCCGTCGGCCACGATCCGGCCCCGGTTGATGATGACCACCCGGTCGCAGAGCGCTTCTACTTCCTGCATGATGTGGGTCGAAAACAGCACGGTTTTTTCACGCCCGGCCTGCCGGATCACTTCCCGGATTTCGGAAAGCTGGTTGGGATCGAGACCGGTGGTCGGTTCGTCGAGAATCAGCACCGGCGGGTTGTGGATCAGCGACTGGGCCAGCCCGACCCGCTGCCGGTAGCCTTTTGACAGTTGCCCGATCTTTTTTCCCTGTTCCACCTCCAGCCCGACCAGGGCGATCATCTCCTGCACCCGGCGGTTCAGGCCGGCCCCCCGAAGCCCGTGCAGCGAACCCGCAAACTGCAGAAACTCCTTCACGTACAGGTCGAGGTAGAGCGGATTGTGTTCGGGCAGATAGCCCAGGCTCCGGCGGACGTCCAGCGACTGCGTCCGGACGTCGAAACCGTTCACTTCGACGGTGCCTTCCGTGGGCGGCAGGTAGCCGGTGGCAATCTTCATGGTCGTGGATTTTCCGGCGCCGTTCGGCCCCAGAAAGCCGACGATTTCGCCCGGACGGACTTCGAACGAGACGGCATCGACCGCCCGCTGGCTTCCGCTGCCGGGGCGGGAATAGACTTTGGTCAGGTTTTGTACGCGAATCGACATTTCAATACAAACGAAGGAGGGGCCGAAAATTGCCGGTAATTCGATGTAAATGTAACGATTGCGGCCGCAGTCGGGCGCAGACCCGGGAGAAAACCGCTTTTAATCCCGAAAACAATGTTTATTTTTAGCATTCAAAATCGCCGTAAATACCGGCAAATCCATCTGAAATGAATGCAAAACCGGCAGGGATCTTATTGGGCGTCCTGTGGGCCGCCACCGCCCTCGGCCAGCAGGCCGACCGGCAGGGGGTCCGGCCGACCGGACGCGAAAGGGTGACGACTTCGGGCCACCCTCCCGAGTTGTTTATCAACTGCGACAGCGCCCAGACCCAGTCGGAGCTGAACCTTTGTGCCCAGATGCGTTTCCAGAAAGCCGACGACGAGCTGAACTCGATTTACAAACAGCTGATGGCGCTACTGCCGAAAGAAGACAGAACCATGCTGGTGCAGGCGCAACGGCAGTGGATCGTGTACCGGGATGCGCACAGCAAAATCTACGAGAAGATGTACGAGGGCGGTTCGATGATGCCCATGGCCGTTCTGAATTGCAAAGAGGAAACCACCCAGAGCCGCATCGGGGAGCTGAAAACCTTATTGACGGAACTTAAACTAAGACAATAATTTCGAACGCATGAGTGATTCGGTATTCCGGAAAAAGTCGGTTGTGAAAGCCGTGGCCGATGCCACCGAGGGCGAATCGTCGCACATGATCAAAGTCCTGGGGGTCCGGGATCTCACCTCCTTCGGGATTGCGGCCATCATCGGCGCCGGAATCTTCAGCACCATCGGCCGGGCCAGCGTAGCGGGCGGGCCGGCGGTGTCGCTGCTGTTCGTGTTCACGGCCATCGCCTGCGTGTTTACGGCCCTGAGCTACGCCCAGTTTGCCTCTACGGTGCCCGTCAGCGGCAGTGCCTATACCTACGCCTACGTATCCTTCGGGGAGATTTTTGCCTGGATCATCGGCTGGGCGCTGATTCTGGAATATGCCGTCAGCAACATGGTGGTGGCTATTTCGTGGTCCGAATACTTTACGTCCATGCTCAGGGGCTTCGGCCTGCAGTGGCCCGAATACCTGGCTACCGATTACGGCTCGGCCGCTAAAGCCTTTGCGGAAGTCCAGGCCACCGCCGACCCGGCCGGATTACCGGCCGGCACGCGGATGCTGGCCCAGGCGTTTCAGGACGCTCCCCGGCTGGGCGGCCTGCGGTTCATCGCGGACCTGCCCGCCGGGGTCATCACGATCCTGATCACCGCCCTCGTTTACATCGGCATCAAGGAGTCCCGGGCCGCCAGTAACCTGCTGGTGGTGCTGAAACTGGCCGTCATTCTGCTGGTCATCGTTGCCGGGGCATTTTACGTCAAACCGGAAAACTGGTCGCCTTTCGCGCCCAACGGCGTCGGCGGGGTGCTGAGTGGGGTGGCTTCGGTCTTCTTTGCCTTCATCGGCTTCGACTCCATCTCCACCACGGCCGAGGAATGCCGCAATCCCCAGCGCGACCTGCCCCGCGCCATGATCTACTGCCTCATCATCTGTACGGTACTGTACGTCCTGATCACGCTCGTGCTGACGGGCATGGTGAATTATAAGGAACTGGGCGTCGACGACCCGCTGGCCTACGTATTTCAGAAAGTGAACCTGGATTTCATTGCCGGGATCATCTCGGTCAGCGCCGTCATCGCCATCACGAGCGCCCTGCTGGTGTATCAGCTCGGACAGCCGCGCATCTGGATGACCATGAGCCGCGACGGGCTGCTGTGGAAGCGGTTTTCCAGGATTCATCCCCGCTACCGGACGCCCTCCTTCGCGACCATCGTCACCGGCGTCATGGTGGCCGTTCCTTCGCTGCTGCTGGATATGCAGTTTTTCATCGACCTGACCAGCGTCGGCACCTTCTTCGCCTTTATTCTGGTTTGCGCAGGGATTTTGTATCTGGACCGGATGGGACTTTCGCAGCACTCGAAATTCAGGGTGCCGTACGTCAACGGGAAATACGTGGTCGGTATCGGTCTGATCGTGACGCTGGTGCTGGTGGCGCAGGCCGGGACGCTGGCAACCAGCATCGGGGAAAAGCCGCTGCTGACGGTTTTCTGGCTGGTCTGGGCGGTGCTGTCCGTCCTGGCGTTCCGCTACAATTTCTCCCTGCTGCCGGTCCTCGGCATCCTGACCAACCTCTACCTGATGACCGAACTGGGCATCAGCAACTGGGCCATTTTTCTGGTCTGGCTGGTGATCGGACTCGTCATTTATTTCTCCTACGGATACCGCAAAAGCCGGCTCGCGACGGAAGAGGTCGTAAGCCGGGTATAGGCCCGCCATGATTGCCGTCCGGAACGTATCCAAACAATTCGGCGACCACCCGGCCGTCCGCGACGTGTCGTTCACGGTCGGGGAGGGCGAAACGGTCGTGCTGCTGGGTACGAGCGGCTGCGGCAAAACCACGACCCTGAAGATGATCAACCGGCTGATCGAGCCGTCGGCCGGGCAGATCGAGGTCGACGGGGTGGACGTTCGCCGGAAGCCCGCCCACGACCTCCGGCGAAAGATCGGTTACGTCATTCAGGAAACCGGTCTGTTTCCGCATTATACCGTTGCCGACAACATCGCCACCGTGCCCCGGCTGCTCGGCTGGGAACCCGACCGCATCGCCGACCGGACCCGGGAACTGCTGGCGATGCTGAAACTACCGGAGAACAGCCTGCGCCGGTATCCGTCCGAACTGAGCGGAGGGCAGCGACAGCGGGTGGGACTGGCCCGGGCGCTGGCGGCCCATCCTTCCATCCTGTTGATGGACGAACCGCTGGGGGCGCTGGACCCGATCACCCGGGCGGCCATCCGCCGGGAGTTTCGCCGGCTGGACGAGCTGCGTCATACCACCACCGTCATGGTCACTCACGACATTCAGGAGGCTTTCGAGCTGGGCGACCGGATCGGCCTGATGGACCAGGGGCGTCTGGTCCAGATCGGCACCCCGGATGAGTTGCTGCACCGGCCGGTCAATGCGTTCGTCGAGTCCTTTTTTGAGGAACAACGGCTGTTTCTGGAGTGGAAAAGCCGCCGGTC
Source organism: Larkinella soli (assembly GCF_003703975.1). Classification (GTDB taxonomy): domain Bacteria; phylum Bacteroidota; class Bacteroidia; order Cytophagales; family Spirosomataceae; genus Larkinella; species Larkinella soli. The sequence continues at coordinate 132,803 of NZ_QTJY01000015.1, forward strand.
CGACTGAATTCTTAACCCGCCGATGGAAACCACCGATTTTTTTCGCTTTCTGGCCGAACAGTCGAGCCAGCTGGTCACGCAGACGCTGACCCATGTCGGGCTGACGTTCCTGTCGCTGGTGCTGGCGCTGCTGATCGGGCTGCCGGTCGGAATGGCGATCAGCCGGCAGAAACGGGTGGCGGCTCTGGTTCTGGGGCTGGCGGGTGTGCTGCAAACCATTCCGAGCATCGCCCTGCTCGGCTTTCTGATCCCCTTCCTCGGCATCGGCGTCGTTCCGGCCCTGCTGGCCCTGTTCCTGTACGCTCTGCTGCCGATCGTCCGCAACACCTACGTCGGCCTTTCAGAGGTCAGCCCAACGTTGAAGGAAGCCGCCTTCGGCATGGGCATGACCAGCCGTCAGGTGCTGATGCGGCTGGAAATACCGCTGGCGCTGCCGGTCATCTTTGCGGGTATCCGTACCGCCACGGTCATCAACGTGGGCGTAGCCACCCTGGCGGCCTACGTGGCCGGGGGTGGTCTGGGAGAGTTCATTTTCGGCGGGATTGCACTCAATAACACCGCCATGATTCTGGCCGGGGCCATTCCGGCGGCCCTGCTGGCGGTGGGGCTGGATGGGCTGCTGGCCCGGCTTCAGCGCCTGCGCGGGATGCGGCTTCGGCGGGCATCGATCCTGTTTCTGGCACTGGCGCCGGTGCTGTCGGCGTTTTACTGGCTACCTCGCAACGACCAGACCCGACTGGTGGCCGGTTTCGCCCACGAATTTTACGGCCGGGCCGACGGCTACCCCCAGTTGCGGAAGACCTACGGACTGCGGCTGACGACCCGCCTGATCGACCAGAACCTGATGTACGAGGCCGTGCGGCACCGGCAGGTGGACGTGATCAGCGGCTACTCGACCGACGGCCGGATTCAGGCGTTCGGGCTTCAGGTGCTGGCGGATGATAAACGGGCTTTCCCGCCCTATCAGGCGGCTTTCGTGGTACGGCAGGCGTTTCTGGACCGGCATCCGGAAGTGGCCCCGCTGCTGAACCGGCTTCGGGGGCTGCTGACGGACTCGGTAATGACGGCGCTGAACTACCGGGCTGATTACCACCATGAGACGCCTGAAACGGTCGCCCGGGAATTTCTGAGGAAAACCGGTCTTGACCGGCCCCGAAAGGCAGGCCCGCGAACCGGCACGCTGACGGTCGGATCGAAGATATTCACGGAGCAGTATATCCTGGTCGAGATCATCCGGCGGCTGGTGGAGGGGCATACGACGCTGGAGGTGGCGGCTAAAACCGGTCTGGGCGGCACGCAGATCTGTTTCAACGCCCTCCGGACCGGCGCCATCGATCTTTATCCCGAATATACCGGCACCGGTCTGCTGGTCATCCTGCAACCCGGCCCGGCGGTTTCCGACTCGCTCCGGGCCGACCCGGCCGCCACCTACCGGTACGTTTCGGATCAGTTTCTGCGGCAGTACGGTCTGGTCTGGCTGCCTCCGCTGGGATTCAACAATGCCTACGCCCTGATGATGCGAAGGGAGCAGGCCCGGCCACTGAAAATCAACACCATCTCGGATTTGCAGCGCTATCTCGAAAAGTAACCGGTCCGGTTGGCTCAGAATCGGACCGTTACAGTGAATTCGGGGGCCGGGGCCCTCAGCGGCCAAAAATCATGACGTGCTGCTGGGGAAGTTGCTTATAGACCTCTTTCAGCTCGAGCCCGACGGCTTTCATTTCCTTCGTCGCCTGAGCCACCGTCATCTTATGGCTGGGCTTGATCATGACGTTCGGGTCCTCGGCCCGGTATTCGACCAGTACCACCCGCCCGCCGGGCTTCAGGGCTTTGACAAGGTGTTCCATCATCTCGCGGGGGTGCGAAAACTCGTGATAGGCGTCGACCATGAGAGCCAGGTCGATGCTGTTGGCCGGGAGTTTCGGATTGGAGATGGTGCCCAGCACCGGAGTAACGTTGGGAGCTTTGTTTGTCTGTTTGTTCCGGTTCAGGTCGTCGATCATCTCCTGCTGAATCTCGATGGCCAGCACCTTTCCCCGCGGCACCTTCGGAGCGATCCGGAAGGTGAAATAGCCGGTTCCGGCCCCGATGTCGGCCACGACGTCCGTCTGCTTCAGACGGAGAGCGTCGAGCAGCAGGTCGGTGCGTTCCTCCTGTTCGCGTTCGGGCCGGTCGAGCCAGGCGGCTCCGAGGTGCCCCATCACCTGGGCGATCTCGCGGCCCATATAGACCTTGCCAATCCCGTCATAACCGGCTTCCCGGTATTGATAAGCCGTTTTTGAGGTGTCGGCCTCCCGGCTGGACCCGGGATTCTGCCGGGTGGTCTGGCCGCAGGACGTGAGGGCGGGGGAGAAGGTCAGGAGCAGGAAAAGAGCGGAAATCTTCATCTTGAAGCGGATTTGGACTCTTCCAAAGAACAAGTGCCGGACCAAACTGTTTATACTGCGACAACTACACCTCACATAACGCACTTATGAATCTGATTCTGCACCTCCTGCTGGACGCGGCCGTAATTTTCGGGCTGGCCTACATCATGCCCCAGGTCGACGTCAAAAGTTTCGGTACGGCTCTGCTGATTGCCGTCATTCTGGCGGTTCTGAACTTCCTGGTCGGCTGGATAGTTCGTTTCCCCCTGAATTTGGTGACGTTCTTCCTGCTGACGGGTCTGGTCCGGATTATAGTGACGGCGCTGCTGCTGAAACTCATCGATAAGATGATGAGCAGCTTCACCATCGTCGGCTTCTGGCCTGCCCTGCTGATTGCCGTGGCCGTGGCCGTCGTCGGCGGGCTGGTCGACGGTGCTCTTGCTCCGTCACCGGCGGTGCAGCAAGCCACTGACTATCAGGCCTTACTTCTCTTTTAAGCCGTACCGCCCGGCCGGAACCAAACCGTGGTTAAGCACCACGGTTTTTTTGTGCCTTCCCACTGGGAGAACATAAAAAAGGTGCCTCCGGCTTCGGAGGCACCCCACAAAGTGCATTTATTTCAGATTAGTCGCTCCGGCGACCCCCCAGCAGCAGACTGGCGTAGTACAGCAGAGTGGCCAGTGAACCCAGGGCCGCAACCACGTAGGTCATGGCCGCCCACCAGAGCGCATCTTTGGCGAAGCCGTATTCGCGCTGGTTGACGATTCCGCGATTCTGAACCCAGGCCAGGGCCCGGCGGCTGGCATCGAACTCAACCGGCAGCGTGACGAAGCTGAACAGGGTCGTGACGGCAAACAGCGCCACCCCGACAGCCAGCGGAATGATCGTCGTGTTGATCATGAAAATACCGATCAGGATGATCCACTGCAAGTAATTCGACGAGATCGTCAGGAACGGCACCATCGCCGAACGGAACCGGAGCGGAGCATAAGACGTAGCGTGTTGCACGGCGTGACCGCATTCGTGGGCCGCCACAGCCGCGGCTGCGACGCTCCGACCGTAATACACGTCGGCGCTTAGGTTGACGGTTTTGTCCTGCGGATTATAGTGGTCGGTCAGCATCCCTTCGACGGAAAGAACACGGACGTCGTGAATACCGTTTTCGGTGAGCATCCGTTCGGCAATGTCCTTACCGCTCATGCCGTTGCCCAGCCCGATCTGCGAATATTCATTAAACTTACTGCGCAGCCTCCAGCTGATGCCGGCGCTAAGCAGTGCGAAAATGATGAAAATAAGCCAATATCCAGGCATAGTCCAAGTTTAGAATTTAAGGTTGTTTTGAAAAGTCAGGGTGAAGTAACTAATCATTAGATAAACAAATATGAGCAAAAAAACGGTTCCCTGTTCATCCTTGTCCGTCACCGCTGGTCAGGGCCGGAGACCCTTTGCCCGGCTCCGTCGTACGCTTTCCGGATCTTCTCGATGAGCGCCGTAGTGGAATAACCCCTGACGAGCGGAATGGTTTGAACCGACCCGCCGTTTTGGATCACGAAGTCGGCTCCGACAATGTCCTTTACCGCATAGTCGTCGCCCTTGACCAGGATGTCGGGCCGGACGGCCTGAATCAGTTCCAGAGGGGTGGATTCGCCGAAGAGCGTCACGGCATCGACGAAGGCAAGGGAAGCCATGATGCGGGCGCGGGCGTATTCGTCGACGACGGGCCGCAGCGGACCCTTGATGCAACTGACCGACGCGTCGGTGTTCAGCCCCAGAATGAGTTTGTCGCCCAGCTGACGGGCTTTTTCGAGGTAATCGATATGCCCGAGGTGCAGGATATCGAAGCAGCCGTTGGTGAAAACGATCCGCAGCCCTTCGGTATGCCATTGGCCGGCCTGCCGGACGGCTTCCTGGCGGGTGAGGATTTTGGTTTCAGCCGGTGAATTCATACGTTTTTCCGTTAGCGTCTGGCGTTGACGGTTTCCTGTGCCCCGACCGGCCGGACAGGCTGCCGGTTCCGGCCTTTCAGCATAACGATCAGGAAGCTGAGCGCCCCCAGAATGACCACATAAAACCACTGCGTAAACAGCATCAGCGTCGCCAGCGTGGCCCCATCCTGGTTGCTCAGGCCATAAAGCGCCAGGGCCGCTCCAACCAGGATATTGAACGTTCCGGCTCCTCCCTGAACGGGGGCGGCCATGCCGAGCGCGCCCATGATCAGAATGGTCAGGCCGGCCCGCCAGCCGAGGTCGGCCGTCTGGGGCATGGCCTGAAACAGCACGAAGGACATGAAGTAATACATCGTCCAGATCAGGACCGTGTGCAGGAAGAACGCCCCCGGGTTTTTCAGCTTCCGGATACTCAGCAGCCCTTCCATCAGGCCGCCGGCGAATTTTTCCACCTTCTGGTAAAACGGTTTCCGGCGCAGCACCTCCTTGTAACGCCCGAACAGAAACCACACCAGCACGGCAGCCCCGGCCAGACAGCCGCCCAGAATGACCAGTGGCCAGGAGTTGTCGCGCAGGCCGGCAACGTTAAATTTCGACGAGAAAAAGTCCGTCAGGAAAGTGCTCAGCCGGTTGAACTCGATCAGAAAGGTGGCTCCGATGAGCAGAAAGAGCATCAGGACGTCGAAGATTCGCTCGGCAACCACCGTCCCGAAGCTGACATTGACCGGAACGCCTTCGAGCCGGTTAAGCGTACCACAGCGGGTCACTTCGCCCATCCGCGGCACCACGAGGTTGGCAAAGTAGCCGGTCAGCACCGCCAGCAGCGTATGGAAGGGAGCCGGGCGATAACCGACCACCGGTTCCATCAGCAACCCCCAGCGGTAGGCGCGGCTCCAGTGGGCCACCACCGTCAGCAGTCCCGACACGACGATCCAGGTGTAGTCGGCTTTCCGGAAGGCGTCGAACATGGCGACCCGGTCGATGTCCTTGAACACATACCATAACAGCCCGGCGGCTATGCCGAGCGAGATCACGTATTTCAGAATGTTTTTTGGATTCATATCAGGGAGATTCAGATCGGCTTTCCGGGGTGGTTTTCTTTAGAAGAAATGGCCGAATCCCGTACAAAGTAACGGAAATCAGCCATTTCTGCGGTATTATTTTCAGGATACCGTCCGGCGGAAGCGGATAAAGGCACCGGGTTCTGAGACCTGTTTACCGAACGAGACGGTTGTTTTCGTCGGGAAAGATAACCTGGGGCTTATGCGTTCTGGCTTCCTCCGTCGTCATCATGCCGTAGGAGATGATGATGATGATGTCGCCTACCTGCGCCCGTCGGGCGGCCGCTCCGTTGAGACAAATGATGCCGGAGCCGCGCGCTCCCTTGATCACATAGGTAATCAGCCGCTCCCCGTTGTTATTGTTCACGACGTGGACCTGCTCGTTTTCCATTAACCCGGCAGCGTCCATCAGATCCTCGTCGATGGTAATACTGCCGACGTAGTTCAGTTCCGCCTGTGTCACCCGGACCCGGTGGATTTTCGATTTTAAAAGATTGACAAACATGGTTGTATGGCGTACCCGGTTCGGATGGGCCGCCAAAATTAATCAATTTGGTCCATCCGTCACCAGTCACTGCAAAAACAGGCCGGCCGGGGAGTTAGTTCGTCTGAGCCTGGGACCACCCCCCGACCCCCTCCTGTTTTAGGAGGGGGAGTGCGCTGCCCGATTCAAACCCTGCGAAGCCTCCCCCTCCTTGCTAAGGTGGGGGTTGGGGGGTGGTCAAAACACCAGGTTGTCGATGAGCCGGACAGGGCCGAGAAAGGCGGCAATGCAGAGCGCGGTCATGCCGGGGGCCTGCGTCTGTCCGACCGGCTGGAGCGTCTCGGCGTTTGCCACTTCGAAGTAGTCGGGCCGGAAAGCCGGGAAGCGGTGCAGATGGCCGGTTACGGCCGCTTTGGCGGCCTCGACGGTGTCCTCGCTGCGCAGCATTTCGCGGGCGATTAGGAGGGCCTGATGGAGCTGCGGGGCCAGCGCCCGGTCTTCCGCACTCAGGTTTCGGTTGCGCGACGACATGGCCAGCCCGTCGGCTTCGCGCAGCGTCGGAACGCGAACCAGTTCGAGCGGAAAGCCCAGGTCCCGGATCAGCCGCCGGACCACCGCTACCTGCTGCAGGTCTTTCTGGCCGAAATAGGCCCGGTCCGGCTGGACGATATGGAACAGTTTCGAAACCACAATGCCGACGCCGTTGAAATGGCCGGGGCGGAACGCACCTTCCATGACGGTCTCCAGTTCACCGAAGTTCAGTTTCAGGACCGGCGCCGTCGGGTACATCTCATCGACGGAGGGCGCAAAGACCAGATCGCAGCCGGCTTCGTCCAGCATCCGGAGGTCTTCCTCCAGCGTCCGCGGATACCGGGCCAAGTCGTCGGGGTTGTTGAACTGGGTCGGGTTAACGAAGATGCTGCAAACCGTGAGGTCGTTGGCGGACCGGCAGGCTTCAATGAGAGAGAGGTGGCCGGCGTGCAGGGCGCCCATGGTCGGTACGAAACCGACGGCCCTTCCGGCCTTCCGGTGAGAATCAAGTATTTGTCGTATATCGGCAACGGTTTCGGAGACGTGCATAGCGGTGTTCGGATTAGGGATCGGCCCGGTTCTGACAGAAGTCCCGGCAGTGTAAGGATCGGTGAATTTCGGGAGGCAAACGAAAAAGTTCAGCAAAACAGGAGTTTTTCCGGCGAAATTCTATTGAATTCCAAAAAAAATTTATATAATTTTGCAGATTTTTAAGATGTTCCGCTACGGCGGTGTGATCCACTCAAGCCCCCTGATTGTGTTATGAGCAAACTTCGGATTCTCTACGTTGCCAGTGAAATTAACCCCTTCCTCCAAACCTCTGACGTAGCTGATTTTGTCCGGAAGCTCCCGCAGGCCATGCAGGAGCGCGGGATGGAAATCCGTATCTTGGTGCCCCGTTTCGGTCTGATCAACGAGCGCAAGAACCGGCTGCATGAGGTTGTCCGTTTATCGGGCATTAACATCACGGTAGGCGACGAAGAAAAGCCGCTGATCATTAAAGTGGCCTCGATTCCGAACGCGAAGCTCCAGGTGTATTTTATTGACAACGAAGACTATTTTCAACGCAAACACGTTTTCTTTGACAAGGATGACCGATTCTACGAGGACAATGACGAGCGGGCGATTTTCTTCTGCAAAGGCGTTCTGGAAACCGTAAAAAAACTGGGCTGGTCGCCCGACATCGTCCATTGTAACGACTGGATGACGGCACTCATTCCGCTGTACCTGAAAACCACCTACAAGAACGATCCGATGTTCAAGGATACCAAATCGGTGTTTTCCGTGTACAATAACTCGTTCTCCTACCGCTTTGATGCCGGTCTGGTTGAAAAGGCTAAAGCCATGGATGTCGACGACGACATGCTGAAGTACCTTAAATCCGCCGATTTTGAAGGGTTTATCCGAATGGGATGTACGTATGCCGATGTCGTTGTGAAGGCCGATGAGGACTACAGCGAAAGTTTAAATACAATTCTGAATGATCTTTCCGACAAAAAAGTTGAACTCACCGAAGAAGACGAACAAGTTGCAGAACGGTATTACAACCTCTACACGGAACTGGCCGGCTAAATTGGGCCTGCTGGCGGGTGTCGTGTCGTTGCTGGCCGCCTGTGAAGAACCCAAGGATATCGGCTTGCCCCCGACGACCCCCGTCGGGGTTCTTTATACCGACACGCTGACCGTCACTTCCAGTACCATCCAGCTGGATTCGGTCGTCACCGACCGCAACAGCCGGCTGCTCGTCGGCCAGTACAATGACCCGGTTTTCGGGAAGGTCCGGGCGCGGAGTTTCGGCCAGCTCTATGTGAACGGCGGCAGCTTCAAGACCGACGGCGAAGTAGTGTTCGACTCGCTGAAGCTCCTGATCGGATACGCCTATTTGTACGGCGATACGTCGAAGGTGCAGGAGCTTTTCGTCCATCGGCTGACGGAGGACCTCGACACGACCAAACAGTATACCAACACCAACTCGGCCCTGTTTGCGGCTGAACCCCTGGCGAAGCTGCAACTGACGCCGACGGCCGCGGGCGGCTCCCAGACCGTCCGGCTGCCGGATGCCCTGGGCCGTGAACTGCTCGAACTCTCGAAGGGCAGCGGGGTGACCCAGGCCGACTTCGCGAAGGTGTTCAAGGGAATCGCCATCCTGCCCGGCGCGGCCAATACCACCGTATTCGGCTTTTCCAACAACGTTTTCTTCGAACTGTTTTACCACAAGGGCACCGAAACCACCTCGACCGAGAAGGATTTCTATACGACGGCCGGGCTGCCGTCGTGGAGCCAGGTCACCTCGGACCGTACCGGCACCAAGCTGGCCGGCCTGAGCCTGACTAAACCCCTGCCTACCTCCGCGACCGGGGGCGAAGCCTACGTGCAGGCGGCAACGGGCGTTACGACGAAACTGACGTTCCCGACGGTCGTCAATCTGCGCCGGGAGAAGGGCCGGATCGCCATCAACCGCGCCGAACTGAACGTTCAGGTGAAAGGAAGCAGCCCCGGCGGGCCGATTTCGCCCCTGATGACGATGGCCGAAGTCAATGCCGATAACCGGATTCAGTACACCTACGAGTCCTCCACGAAGAAGCGGTTGTTCCACTTTCTGCAAACGCAGATCGGGACGTTCCAGACCGTCAACCAGTGGTATTTTCCGCAGGTGACCGGTTACAGCAGTCGTCTGAAAAATTATACGTTCGACGTGACGACGTACCTGCAGGCGCTGCTGGTCGACTTCCGGCCCAACACCGGTCTGGTGCTGGTTCCTGCCTCGAACAGTTCGCTGGTCCAGACGGCAACCACCGGACTGACGACCTATCAGGCACAGGCCTACATGAATAACCAGTTGAACGGCAATATTCTGAACGGACCCATGACGGCCAAGCTGGTGGTTTTTTACACCTACACGCCCTGACGACGGCGTTACCGATTTTAGGAAAGCCGGTTCCGAAAGGGCCGGCTTTCGTGTTTAGCTACCGTTTACTGCCTTTTCCGATTACTGCGCTTCCGGCTTCCTCAAATCTTCGTATCTTTCCCGGCAAATCGACACTTTCCGTGACCGGCTCCGTCTCAATCATAGCAATACGCTGGAAATTGAATTCTTTAATCACGCTTTGACTCCCAACGACTATGTGTGGAATTGTTGCTTATGTAGGCCATCGCGAGGCCTGTCCCCTGATCCTGAAAGGGTTAAGGCGGCTGGAATACCGTGGTTACGACAGCGCCGGACTGGCCCTCCTGAACGGAGACGGATTGAAAATCTATAAAAAGAAAGGCAAGGTTTCAGACCTAGAACAGGAACTGTCCGGCAAAGACCTGCATGCCACGATCGGAATCGGTCATACGCGCTGGGCCACCCACGGCGCGCCCAACGACGTCAACTCGCACCCGCATTATTCAAATGACCGACGGCTGGCCATCATCCACAACGGGATCATCGAGAACTACGCGACCATCAAGCAGAATCTGGTCCGGAAAGGGCATGAATTCCGCTCGGAAACGGATTCCGAAGTGCTGATCCAGTTTATTGAGAACATCCGGAAAGAAACCGGCTGTTCCCTCGAAGAGGCCGTGCGGCTGGCCTTGCAGGAAGTGGTCGGGGCCTATGCCATCGTCGTGATTTCGGCAGACGATCCGACCCAGCTCATTGCCGCCCGCAAGGGCAGCCCGCTGGTGATCGGGGTGGGCGACGACGAGTACTTCTTTGCCTCCGACGCCACGCCGATCATCGAATACACGAAGGACGTCGTTTACCTGAACGACTACGAAATCGCCGTCGTCCGCGACGGAGCACTCCGGATCATCACCCTCGAAAACGCCCAGACGACTCCCTACATCCAGAAGGTGGAACTGGAACTGGAAGCCATCGAAAAAGGCGGTTTCGACCATTTCATGATGAAGGAGATCTTCGAGCAGCCACGTTCCATCGCCGACAGCATGCGCGGCCGCGTCAGGGCGGAGGACGGGCATCTCCAGCTCGGCGGTCTGCGGGACTATCTGGACCAACTGGCGGCTTCGAAGCGCATCGTCATCGTCGGCTGCGGAACGTCCTGGCACGCCGGTCTGGTGGCCGAATACATCTTCGAGGAACTGGCCCGGATCCCGGTGGAAGTGGAATATGCCTCCGAATTCCGGTATCGCAACCCGATCATTCAGGAACGGGACATCGTGATCGCCATCTCGCAGTCGGGCGAGACGGCCGATACGCTGGCGGCCATCGAGCTGGCGAAATCGAAGGGTGCCACGATCTTCGGCGTCTGCAACGTGGTGGGGTCGTCCATTGCCCGCGCCACCCATGCCGGGGCCTACACCCACGCCGGTCCGGAGATCGGAGTAGCCAGCACGAAAGCCTTTACGGCCCAGGTGACGGTGCTGACCCTGATGGCGCTGGCGGCTGCCTTGCGGGCCGGAACCATCTCGGATACCCTGTTCCGGCAATTGCTGGCCGAACTGGAGCGAATTCCCGCGCTGGTTGAAAAGGTGTTGCAGGACGCCGAAAAGGTGAAGGAAATCTCCTATATCTTCACCTACGCCAAAAATTTCATTTATCTGGGCCGGGGCCTCAACTTCCCCGTCGCCCTCGAAGGCGCCCTGAAGCTGAAGGAAATCTCGTACATCCACGCCGAGGGCTATCCGGCCGCCGAGATGAAACACGGCCCGATCGCCCTGATCGACGAGGATATGCCGGTGGTGGTCATCGCTACGAAAGACAGTTCCTACGAGAAGATCGTTTCCAATATTCAGGAAGTGAAAGCCCGGAAGGGCCGCGTCATCGCCGTCGTGACGGAAGGGGATACGCTGCTGCCCGGCATGGTCGACTTCGTGATCGAAATCCCGAAAGTTCATGAGATTCTGGTGCCGCTGATCTCGGTCATTCCGCTGCAGCTGCTTTCCTACTACATCGCCGTCATGCGGGGTCGCAACGTCGATCAGCCCCGGAACCTGGCCAAATCGGTGACCGTCGAGTAATGACCTCACCCGCTTTCCCGGCCCCGGTGGAATCTACCCCGGCCGAAAGCCCGGACCTGTAAGGTTTTAGTGCCTTGCAGGTCTTTTTTGTGCCATCCGTCGGAATTGCTTGTTAACTTGCGGCACGAAAAAACCGACCGAAGCAGCGTCGCAGCCCATGTCAACGAAAAAGATTATTTTTACTCCGAATGCCCCGGCACCCATCGGCCCTTATAACCAGGCGGTTCTGGTCAACGGTACCCTGTTCGTCTCCGGTCAGATCGCCCTCGAACTGGCCCAGTCCGGCGACATTCAGGCCGAAACCCGGAAGGTAATGGACAACCTCGGAGCCATTCTTCAGGCGGCCGGAATGACGTTCGACAACGTCGTGAAAGCCACCATTTTTGTTAAAGACCTCAATCATTTCGGAGCGATCAACGAAGTCTACGGCAGCTTTTTCAAAGCCGATCCGCCGGCGCGGGAGACGGTCGAGGTGGCGCGTCTTCCCAAAGATGTGAATGTAGAGATTTCCGTAATCGCCGTTGAATGATGAATACCGACCAGAGAGAAGTCCGGGTGCGGTTTGCACCCAGCCCGACGGGACCGCTGCACATCGGCGGGGTCCGGACGGCTTTATACAATTACCTGTTTGCCCGCAAATACGGCGGGCAAATGCTCCTGCGCATCGAGGACACGGACCAGAACCGGTTCGTGCCCGGCGCGGAGGATTACATCATCGAGTCGCTGAACTGGCTGGGCATCACCATTGACGAGGGGCCGGTCAACGGCGGTCCGCACGCGCCTTACCGGCAGTCGGAACGCAGCGAAATTTACCGGAAAGAAGCCGAACGGCTGGTAGCCGAAGGAAAGGCCTACTACGCGTTCGATACCGCCGAGGAACTGGAAGCGATGCGGAAGCGCATGGAAGAGGCCAACGCCCCGGCCGCCCAGTATAATGCCATCACCCGGCTCCAGATGAAGAACTCGCTGACGCTGAGCGCCGGCGAGGTGCAGGAGCGAATTGCCTCCGGCGCCCCCTACGTGATCCGGCTGAAAGTGCCGCGGAAGGAAGACGTCCGGCTGAACGATCTCATCCGCGGCTGGGTCGTGGTGCATTCCTCGCAGATCGACGACAAGGTGCTGATCAAGTCCGACGGCCTGCCGACTTACCACCTTGCCAACATCGTCGACGACCATCTGATGGGCATCACGCACGTCATCCGGGGGGAGGAGTGGCTGCCGTCGGCTCCGCTGCACGTACTGCTGTACCGGTTTCTGGGCTGGGAGTCCACCATGCCGCAGTTTGCCCACCTGCCGCTGCTGCTCAAGCCGGACGGCAACGGCAAGCTCAGCAAACGCGACGCCGATCTGGGCGGTTTTCCGGTGTTTCCGCTCCAGTGGAAAGACCCCTTCACCCAGGCCGTGGCGCGCGGCTTCCGGGAAGACGGTTATCTGCCCGAAGCGCTGGTGAACTTTCTGGCCTTTCTGGGCTGGAATCCCGGCACGGAGCAGGAACTGTTCACAATGGACGAACTGATTCAGGCCTTTAGTCTGGAGCAGATTCACAAGGCAGGCGCCCGGTTCGATATTCAGAAGGCGAAGTGGTTCAACCACGAATACCTGCGACGGCAGCCCAACGACCGCCTGGCCGAAGCCGTCGTGCGCCAGGCCGCAGCCGACGGAGTGGACTGCCCGGTAGAGAAGGCCGAAAAAATTACCGGGCTGATGAAGGAGCGCGTCACCTTCGCCCACGAGCTGTACGCCGAATCGGCGATTTTCTTCCGTGCTCCCGAATCGTATGATCCGGCCGTGGTGTCGGGCAAGTGGAACGACGAGGCCGTCCGGGCGCTGACGGCGTTCCGGGATGCGCTGGCGTCGGCGGAAGACCCTCTGACGGCCGAAGCCGCCAAAACCGTTCTGGCGACTTCGCTGGCCGAAGCCGGTATCAAGCAGGGAAAGATCATGCAGGCGCTCCGGCTGGCGATCACCGGCGTCGGAGCCGGTCCGGACCTGATGATCACGCTGGAGATCATTGGCCGGCAGGAGACGATCGACCGGCTGCAGCTGGCACTGGATAAACTGGCCGTAGGAAGTAGTCCATCCTGAAGAGGTTTTCCCGTTTTTTTAGTTTCTCAACCATAACCTTTGCAAAAAACAAACATGGCAAAGAAAGGAAACAAGCCGGAAAGTGAGTCGGACGAGAAACCCCGGGTTCATAAGGAACTGGAAGGGTTCGACATCAAAATCAATACGTTTGGTGAAATCACCACCAGCTACGATATTGACAAGATCAACGAATTTCTCAACAAAACCGTCGACGACAAAAAGCTCCGCCACCGGAAAGACCTGAAGGGCAAGGCCAAAGAGGGAGAAGAAAACGAGAATTCGGAGGAGGAGGAGGAATAGTGAGAAATAGCGAATATTGAGTATCGAATATTGAATATCGAACCGTGCCGTTTCGTTAGTTCAACTGCGGGCGGTACATCCTGACCAAAAACTACGCTATGCGTTCCCACGAAATCGACTACAAAATCATCGGCGAGGACATCCAGGTCGTCGAGATCGAACTGGACCCGAACGAAACCGTGATCGCCGAAGCCGGCGCCATGCTGTACATGGAAGACGGTATTCAGTTTGAAACGAAAATGGGCGACGGCTCCCAGGCCACCCAGAGCATCATGGGCAAGCTGTTTCAGGCCGGTACGCGGCTGCTGACGGGCGAGTCGCTGTTCATGACGCACTTCACTAACCGCGGCTACGGCAAACGGAAGGTGGCTTTCTCGGCTCCCTACCCGGGTACGGTCATGCCGATCAACCTGGCGAACATTTACGGCAACCAGCTGATCGTTCAGAAGGACGCCTTTCTGTGCGCGGCCCTCGGCACGCAGATGTCCATCCACTTCAACCAGCGGATCGGGTCAGGCCTGTTCGGCGGGGAGGGCTTCATTCTTCAGAAGATCCAGGGCGACGGGCTGGCGTTCATCCACGCGGGCGGAGTCGTGATGGAGCGGCAACTGAACAACGAATCACTGCGGGTCGACACGGGCTGCGTTGTGGGTTTCGAACCGTCCATCAGCTTCGACATCCAGCGGTCGGGCGGTCTGAAGTCGATGATCTTCGGCGGTGAAGGCATGTTTCTGGCTACCCTGCGCGGTACGGGGCGGGTCTGGATCCAGTCGATGCCGATTTCCAAACTGGTGGATCGGCTGTCCGCCGGCGGGGCGCAGTCGCGCAAGGAAAGCGGCTCGGTTCTGGGCGGTCTGGGGAATTTATTCGAGGATTAATTTGTCAAGGGAGTATGGAAATTATTTGCGTAAACGACAATTTTCCGGCCCCGGTTCTGGCTTTTTATGCCGAGTTCGGCGTTCAGATTCCGAAGCATGAACAGATGTATACGGTCCGGCAGGTGAAGCGGCATACGAACGGGGAAACGGGGGTTTTATTGAATGAGATCCAGAACCCCGAAGTTCCGGTGAAGCACCCGGTTCTGGGCGAGGTCTGGTTTGAACCAACGTTCAATATCAACCGGTTCCGTACGCTGATGGGCCTGCCCGTCCGCCAGGAAGAACTCGAAATGGCCAACTCCTGACTTCCAAAAATCAATAGATAAACCTGCGGTGTCCCCGGGGCGCTGCAGGTTTCTTTAATTCTGTCACTTTCCTTGTTCAGCCAACTGAAAGCATTGACCGGCTTCCACGCTACACGGTTTTCAATCCGTTCCGGCTTCGTTTTTATCGTTGCAGCGGTTTACCTGGCAGCCTGCGGCCGGGGCGACAGCTCCGCGTATGTTCCGAAGCCCAAAGGCTATAACCGGATCGATCTGCCGGCGCATGCTTACCGGCCGCTGACGGGACCCTATCCGTATACGTTCGAGTATTCGAAGGAAGCCCGCATCCTGCCCGATACTTTTCCGGGCGCTCAGCCGCACTGGATTTTCGTTCATTATCCGGCTTTCAAGGCGAATGTGCAGCTGACCTACCACGCCGTCCGGAATGACCCCAAACGGTTGGCCGGTATGATTCAGGACGCTTACAAACTGGCGGCCCGGCACAACGAGAAGGCGTTCGCCTTCAGGGAGGAGGTCGTCCGGCTGCCGAATGGGCTGAAGGCCGATGTAATTTCCATAGCCGGGGAAGTGCCGAGCCAGGTCCAGTTCTATACCACCGACACGACGACGCATTTCCTGCGGGGTGCGCTGTATTTCAACATAGCGACCAAAAACGATTCGCTGGCTCCGGTGATCGATTACCTCCGCAAGGACATCATGCATATGCTGACGACCCTTCGCTGGAAATAAGGAACGGTTTCCGACAATTTCTTCATAAATCGCTTTAATGCGTTATTTATGAATTATTTGTATCTTTATCTCCCTTTTGAAAATTCATAACCTTGACACGAACGAAGTCGGCAACCAGGCGCCCGACCGATGGGACATCCGCTATGAAACGCACGAAATTTAACCCGAATCAACTTCAGATCGATTTTCTGGCTGCGTTTCGGCGTATGCTGGTCAGCCTGGGCAACTCCCAGAATCTGCCCGTCAACGAGGCCATCTTCGTTAAACTGACCGATCAGTGGGAAAGTACCCATGAACTGCCGGCCGACCTGCTGTTTCAGAAAAGCCCGGTCGAAGCGGTGGTCTACCGGCTGTCGAAATTCGACGAACGCCTTCAGTTTCCGGACGAACTGATCGCCGGCGACCTGCGGGGCGTTCAGGGCCTGACCGGTTTTGCGGCCAAATTCCGGGAGCAGGGCTGGGTGATTCTGCCCAGCGAGCTGTCCGGCGCCTACCGGCAGCTGTTTCTGCACATCCTGGCTGCAGCCATCGGGCTGGACCATCTGTATTCCAATCGGGGTGAACTGCTGGCCGAAGCCGAGCGCGTGGCGCTGGCGGCCCTGCTGCCCGAAGCCGAAGTGCGCAGCTTCTTCGGTGTCCGGCTTTCCCGCTTCCCCGACAGCTTCCGGATGGACGTCGCCAACTATTTCAACCTGCCTTTCGAGTCGGTGTTGAAACGGGCGCACCAGCTGGGCATCATCTCCGACGACGTACTCGAAACCGCCAAAAGCGGCACCGTCCGCTCGACCCGCCGTCCGCAATCCAGCCGGGCAGCCTGAGCAGATTCTGTCCGATTTTTAATACCAAATGCCGGTCCGCAAAGTGCCATTCAAATTTGCGGACCGGCATTTTTGTCTTTCTTCCGAAGTCTTCCAACCCGTTGAGCCGTGGCTGGACCACCCCCCGGCCCCCTCCTTGGCAAGGAGGGGGTGGCTCCGCTGGGCATTGAAAATAGCGAAGCACTCCCCCTCCTTACCAAGGAGGGGGCCGGGGGGTGGTTTAATCCTATCCTACTGCGACCATTCGGTCGGTTGGCGGTCCCAGCGGTGGGCGCGGAGTTCCTCCAGCAGGCCGTCGGGCAGGCCCTGCCCGTCGCTGGTGCCGATGTTGGCTTCCACGTTCCGCACCTTGGTCATGCCGGGAATGGTGGTCGAAACGTCGGGGTGGCTCAGAATAAACCGCAGGGCCATTTCGGGCATGTTCGACCCTTCCGGAATCAGCGGGCGCAGGGCTTCGGCGCGGTCGACGCTGGCGTTCAGGTTCTCCGGCACGAAATAGGTCGAGCGCCAGTCGTTTTTCGGAAAGGTGGTTTCCTTCGTCAGCCGGCCGGTCAGCGTACCTTCATCGAACGGCACCCGTGCGATGACGCCCACGTTCAGCTCCCGGCAAAGCGGGAACAGATTATCCTCCGGTGCCTGATCGAAGATGTTGTAGATCACCTGAACGCCGTCAATCAGGCCGGTCCGCAGGGTATCGAGGCAATTGTCCGGCTCCCAGCGGTTGACGCTGACGCCCCAGGCCCGCACTTTTCCTTCCTTCGTCAGTTTCGTAACGGCTTCCTTCCACTCGTCATGGTCGGCCCAGCCGTCTTCCCAGACGTGAAACTGCTGGAGGTCGATGGTGTCCACCCCCAGGTTCTTCATGCTTTTCTCGGTGTATTCCACGATGTAGTCGGCCGGAAAGACATCGGCGAGGGCATAGTCCGGCCGGGAAGGCCACCGGCGGTTTTTGGGAGGAATTTTGGTTGCCACGTAAAGCCGTTTACCCGCGTGCCTTTTGACGAGCTCGTTGAGAATCCGCTCACTAAGCCCGTTGCCGTATGCCCAGGCGGTGTCGAAGAAATTACAGCCCAGTTCGACGGAGCGTTCGAGCGCCCGTTCGACTTCTTCCTGTTCGTGGCCGGTCCAGCCGGCAAGTCCCCACATGCCGTAGCCGATCTCGCTGACCTGCCAGCCGGTGCGGCCAAAAGTGCGGTATTGCATACTTTGTTAAGAGTTATGAGTTAGGCTTTAAAAGTAACTTTGAATTCCGTTACTTTCCGCGCTGACCCACTAACTTTCCATTAAAATGCTTATACGGATTGTGCGTATGGTTTTTCAGGAGGCCCATGTCACGGACTTTCGGTCCATTTTCGACTCGTCGAAGCGGCAGATCCGGGCGTTTCCTGGCTGCCGCCACCTCGAACTCCTCCGCGACCCCGACCAGCCCGCTACCTTCGTCACCTACAGCCACTGGGATAGCCCCGAGGCTCTGGAGCAATACCGCCGTTCGGACCTGTTCAGAACCACCTGGGCGGCCACCAAACCGCTGTTTGCACAGCGGGCCACGGCTTTTTCGGTGGAAACGGTCGAGGTCGTCGGGCCATCAGCGGGGGGCTGAAAACCGCTCGACGGGGTGCTCGATGGGCTTCAGGGTCCGAAGGTAGCGGTAGATATTCCGGAGGTCTTCATCGGTCATGCGGGCATAGAGGGTCCAGGGCATGACGGAGTTGAACCCGCCGGCTTCTACACGATGGATGCGGGTGGTGTCCCGGTAGGCTTTGAACCGGCTTAGAAACGCTTCCTCTGTCCAGGTGCCGAGTCCGGTGCGGGCCGGGGTCAGGTTGGGCGAACGAACGATCCCGCCGGTGGGGGGCGTAAACTCGTGGCCGCCGGCGAAGGCCATTTCCTCCACTTCCTGCCCGTTTTTTACCGGCGTATGGCAGTAGGCGCAGTGAGCGATCGTTACTAAATATTCTCCTTTCTGCTCGGGTGTATTCAGGGTGTTCAGCGGGATCGGCTCCACAGCCCTTGGAAAAGCGCGCATGATCAGGTTCAGCGGGAAGGAAATCCGGCTTTCCGGCATCGCATGGGTTACTGGCCGCAGGGTGCGGAGGTAGGCGATCACCGCCCGGACATCCGCGGGGTCCATGCGCGAAAAGGCCGGGTAAGACATGATCGGAAATACCGGCTCGCCGTTTTTCCGGATGCCGGTCGTCAGCAGGCGGTAGAGTTCGCCGTCCGACCAGGTGCCGAGGTGAGCCGGGGTGAGATTGGCGCCGAACAGAACGCCGGGAAGCCCCTTTTCAATGGCCGGAAAACGGGTGCCTTCCCAGGCCCGGCCGGGGATGACCGGGCCCGAAAACCGGCTGAAGTCCCTCGGCGCGTGACATTGGTTACAGGCCAGCACGGCTTCGGCGAGGTATCTCCCCCGGGCGATCAGGGCGGTGTCGTGCCGGGCAACGATTCCCTCAGGAACCGGCGTACGGAGCGGAAAAAAGGCGTAGAGTACCAGCAAAGCGGCCATCAGCAGCCCAAACAGACCCCTAAGGACGAGCAGCACCCCTTTCAGGATCTTCCCCCGGCGAACCGTGTTCCGGAACAAAGCGGGGCGGAAGGCCCAGCCCGGATCGAGTGTTTTTTTGAGGGTGAGAACGACGGCAGCCGAAAGCAGGAGGGTAATGAACGAAAAGACAAACACGAGCGAAGTCATTGGGCGGTATGGTGTTGATTATCAGCAAAAGTAGCTGCGCCTGCAACGCTCAAAATTGCCAAATGACAATAAAACCGGCGCTCATTTCCGGTTCCTCCGAAGCCGGCTGAGTGAGGAGGGCGTAATGCCGAGAAAGGTAGCCAGGTGCTTCAACGGCACTTTTTGAAGCAGTCCCGGTTCGGCCAGAAGGCGTTCATAGCGCTCCTCGGCCGTCTCGGTCTGGTAGGAGACGATCATGTTCAGGACACTGACGAAGGCTTCCTCCCAGAGTTTGCGGCCCAGTTCCTGCCATTTGGGGATGGTGTCGTACAGATGCTGCATATCCTGATGCGAAATCAGGTACAGCCGGGAGCTTTCCAGCGCCTGAATGTTGAACACGCTGGGCTGCCGGCTGAGGAGGCTGCTCAGGTCCGTGAAAATCAGGTTCCGGCAGGTGGCCCAACCCGTTATTTCCTGCTCGTCGCGGTGATAATAAATGCGCAGGCAACCTTCCTCGATGAAGACGTAACCTGAAGCAATCTGGCCCCTGCGCAGCAGGTGGCGGTTTCGACCGAGCTGCATCGGGCGGAAATAGCGCAGAATTCGGCTCATTTCGTCCTCGTCGACGGAAACGCGGTCCAGAATATATCTTTTCAAATTTTCCATTATATTTTAGCAGGGTAATCCGTAAAATTACAAATCTCTCCTGACCCGAATGAAAACCCGGTTTTTCCACCGATGCCTGCTCCTGGCCGCGCTGCTGGGTTTTGTCGTCCGGACGGCATCGGCGCAAACCGGTTCCGTAACGCTCACGGGGAGGGTGACGGATGCCGCCACGGGCAAACCGCTGCCGTTTGCCAGCGTCTACCTCAACAGTACCACCCAGGGAACTACTACCAACGAACAGGGCCGCTTCCGGCTGACGGGTGTTCCGCTCGGGACCGTCGAGCTGGTAGCTTCCTACCTCGGCTACCAGCCCGTCCGGCAATCGCTGCGGCTCGATAACGACCAGACGCGGGAGGTGAATCTAAGGCTGAAAAGTACCGGTCTGACGCTCGCCGACGTGACCGTGACGGCCAAAAAGAATAAGTCCTGGCTGAGGCAGTTCCGGGAGTTCGAGCGGCAACTGCTGGGCGATACGCCTTTCCGGAGTCAGTGCGGGATTTTGAACCCGAACGTCCTTCGGTTCACGGAGGAAAACCACCATCTGAAAGCCGAGGCCGCCGAGCCGGTCGTGGTCGAGAACCGGGCGCTGGGCTACCGGATCATCTATGACCTTCAGTATTTCGATCTGGAGAAGGGCGGAGTGCTGTATTATGCGGGGGCGACCCGCTTCGAGGAGCTGAAACCGGCCGATGCCCGGCAAACCGACCGCTGGGCCGCCAACCGACGGCGGGCGTATCTGGGTTCGCTGCGGCATCTGCTCGCCAGCCTCATTGCCGGTACCTGGGAGCAGGAGGGATTCATGGTGTACAGCGTCAATCCGGCCTTTCCGCAGGTTACCAACGGCGGCAGTCTGTTGTTCGACGTCAACCGCCACCTGCTTCCCATCGACCCGAAAACCCTGTTCCGGCCCGGACGGCTTTCCTTCGAACGAAAACTGGTGACGACGACTCCGCTGAAAGTGTTCTACACCCGGCTCTATTCCAGCTCACGATCCACGTTCTCGCCCTACCGCGACGCTCCCTACGCCTATACCGAGTTGAGGTTTCCGCAGGGCGGCTGCGAAGTGACCGTCGACGGGCGGGTGACGCTGCCGATGGGAATGCTGGCGATCGGTTATCTGGGCAACGACCGCCTTTCTACGCTGCTTCCCGAAAACTGGACCCACACGCCCGGCGGAGAAGCCGCTCCCGGAACTGCCCCGACGCTGATGGAGGGACAGATTCTGGCGTCGGATTACCGGCTCGATTCCCTGACCAAACGCTGGCGGGAGAAGCATCCCTACCAGGCTCCGGCGGTATTCGCCCACATCGACAAACCGTTTTATTTTACCGGCGATCAGCTCTGGCTCAGCGCCTACGTACTGGATGCCGCCACCTCCCAGATGCTTTTCGGTGAAGGCGCCCTGCACGTCGACCTGCTCACTCCGGGCGGAAAAATGGTTCAGCATCAGTGGCTTCGCATTACCGAGGGCCGGGCTGCCGGCCAATTCCGCTTCTCCGACTCGCTGGCGACCGGCCTCTACCGGCTTCGGGCCTATACCGACGAAGATTTTGCCTCCGCCCGGCCGGCGTTCGAGCGGTCGGTAACGGTTTACAATCTGGCCCGCGGCACCGATTCGGCACCCCTGACGACCGACACGCTCGATCTTCAGTTCCTGCCCGAAGGCGGGCGCTGGATTGCGGGTCTGCCGAACCGGCTCGGTTTCAAGGCCCTCGGACCTGACGGGCGCGGGCGATCCGTTTCCGGGCGGGTGGTCGATGAAGGCGGTCGGGAAGTGGCCCGGTTTACCGGCAACCGGTTCGGGATGGGTAGCGTCGTTCTGAACCCGGAAGCCGGAAAAGCCTACTTTGCCGAAGTGCCGTATGCCGGCAGAACGCAGCGCCGGGCGTTACCGGCCGTGGAGCCGGCCGGCTTTGTCCTGACCGCCGATGCCGTCAGCGATACCGCTTTCCTGACGGTTCGCGTGCTGGCTGCGGGGCAAAAACCCGATGCGGTGGTCTACCTGACTTTGCAGAGTTACGGGCAACTGATTCAGCGGACGAAAATGCAGCTGAAAGACGGCAAAGCCCGGCTGAGTCTAACGACGGCGGTGCTGCCGGCCGGTTTATGTGCGGTGACGCTCTATGACGGCAACGGGCAGGCCCGGGCCGAGCGGCTGGTGTTCATTCCGGACCGGGTCGAACCGGTAAAAGTGCTGGCTCTGACCGACAAGCCGGGTTACAAACCACGGGAGCAGGTGCTGCTGAACCTTCACCTGGATGACCGTACCACCCCCTCCCGGGTGTCGGTTCTGTCGGTTTCGGTAACTGACGCCGACCAGGTGCCCGAAGATTCAACGGAAGCCGACATTCGTACCCATCTGCTGCTGACGGGCGACCTGCGCGGGCGGGTAGAAAACCCCGGCTTTTACTTCCGGGACACGACGGCGGCCACCCGCCGGGCCCTCGACGATCTGCTCCTGACCCAGGGCTGGCGCCGGATCGGCCTGCGGACGCCCGTCACCCCGACCGATACCCTGGGTGGCATTGTCCTGAGCGGTCGTGTGCTGGACGAAAAACGGCGCCCGATCCCCAACGCTCAGCTGCTGTTTGCTTCTCCGAACGCGAAACAGGCATTTTCCTATTCCATCAGCGCCAATGAGCGCGGGCAGTTCCGGCTGGCGGGCCTGGGCGTTTCCGACACGCTTCAGATGCTGGTGCAGGTCATGGACATCTATTTCAAAGCCGTGAAAGCCACCCTGGAGATCGACACCGTGGGGAGTGTCTGGGCGCAGCGACGGGTCGTTCCCGAACCTTCGCCCGACTGGAAGGCGTTTCAGCAGCAGCTGGAAGCCGCCCGAAGCCGCCAGGAGGCCGATCCGGACCTCTATCGGGACAAAAAGGTAAAGGTGCTGAAGGAGGTGACCGTGAAAGGCTACCGCCCGCCCGAGCGCCCGGAGCATATCAAGCGGATGAGCATCCACGGCGATCCCGATGCCGTGATCGAATTTGACGAAAACGCACCGCCGTTTGCGAACGTCTACGAGATGATGCGGGGCCGGGTGCCGGGCGTTCTCGTGTCGGGCGGAGTCGACGGCTATCAGGTCAACATCCGGGGTTCTTTTTCCTTCGGCGGCAATAATCGGCCGCAGGCCAACCAGCCGTTGTATCTGCTGGACGGAACCTACATTACCGAAAACGAGGAGGGAACGACCCTGTTTTCCATCAGTCCGAACGACGTCGAGCGCATCGAGGTGCTGAAAAATGCCGGTACGGCGGCTATTTACGGTTCAAGGGCGGCCAACGGCGTCATTGCCATTTATACGAAACGGGGCATGACGGGCCGGAACCGGGCGAAGGCCAACAACCCCTATGCCAACGTCGGCCTGAGTCGGCTGTCGCTTATCGGGTTTCCGCCCCGACGCGAATTTTACGTTCCCCGTTATGAAGATACGGCCGCTCCCTCTGAAGCCACCACCCGCATCGACCGGCGGGATGTATTGTACTGGAAACCGTTCGTCGAGACCGATTCGAAAGGCAACTCCATCCTGGCTTTTCCGCTTTCGGACGTGGTCCGGACGCTGCGGGTCGTGGTGCAGGGCGTCACCCGGGAAGGGCGGCCGGTGGTTGGGGTTTCACTGCTGCGGGTTCAGTAAGCGGGTTTCCGTTCACGACATCGAGAACAGGGCGCTCAGTTCCTTGGCGTCCTGCGGTTTCATCCGGCCGGCCAGGACCAGGCGTAATTGCCGCCGACGTAAGGCACTGTCAAACAGATTCTTCTCTTCTTCCGTTTCCGGCATGACCGGCGGGACTTCAATCGGACGGCCGTTCTGATCGACCGCCACGAAGGTGTAGAAGGCCCGGTTGGTGCTGACGCGCGTGCCGGCCGGAATGTCCTCCGCCCAGGCTTCAATATTCACTTCCATCGACGAGTTGAAGGCCCGGGTCACTTTGGCCTGCATCGTGACGATGTGGCCCAGCTTGATCGGTTCCGAAAAGGAAACGTTGTCGACCGAAGCCGTCACGACGATGCGGTTCGAGTGTTTCTGGGCCGATATGGCCGCGCAGATATCCATCCAGTGGAGGAGTCGCCCGCCCATGAGGTTGTTAAGGGTGTTGGTGTCGTTGGGAAGCACCATTTCGGTCATGGTTACCAGGGACTCGCGGGCGTGTTTGGCTTGGGGCATGGTTGGATGCAGGACCGGCCGGCCGGTCCGTATCGGATTTTTATGGCTGAACGAAGTTACTTCTTTCCTGATTAACCGCTATTCCGGCCCCATGTTTTTCGAAGGCCCAGGTAGGTTCCCGCTGAATTCGTATAAAGCCGCCCCTGATCGAGGGCCAGAGCGCCGGTCAGGACCGAACCGCCCAGCCAGCGGACGGGCAGCGTGGCCCTCAGCAGCGAGGAAAACTGACCCGGCGAGCCGGGAAGGGCCTGGTCGTAGGTGCCGTAGTTGAGGCTGTACGAGAACCGGCCCTCTATCTCAACCCGCCGGCCGACGGCGGCCCGGAACCCCAGGTGGTAGACCTGAACCCGGTTGTTGATGATGCGCCAGCCGGACTGGTTCCACCATTCCCGCCGGAGATCCGACTGAAGGGTAATGAAGGGCGTTCCGAGCACCTGGCCCCGATACGTCCAGGCTTCCCGGTATTGCGAATGGTTAAAGTAATTGTCGCGCCCTTCCGTCCGGCGCAGGGTTCCGAGGCCGTACAGATCGAGAAACGAGCCGCTCTGGCTCCGGGTCAGCAGCACTTCAAGCAGCAGGGTATTCAGCCGAAAGCCGGTTCCGGCGGCCGGACGGCGTTGCAGCCGGATGCCGCTCAGGCCGTCGGGCAGGTTGGCGAAGATCAGGCCGGAGGAGTCTTCGTAGGGATGTTGGTGGTAGAACAGGAGGGAGGTGGTTTTCCCCGGCAACTCAAGACCGAAATCGTAACTGCCGAGGTGGTTGCCGAAGCGGTTGAAGCCGTCGAAGTACGTATAACGCGGGTTCTGGCGGTCGCGGGGAATGAGGGTTAAAAAAACGTTGCCGAAGTCCCTGAGCCTGCCCGGCAACTGTCCGTCGACGGCCAGGTTCCGGTCCAGGTAGTCGGAGCGGCCGCCCCACTGCGCGTGGTGGTTGATGCCGGCATACAGCCGGAAGCCCCAGGCGGGTTTTCCGAGCCGCCAGAGGGTCGATTTTTCGTGCAGGAACGAATGCTGCATGAACCAGGTATCGGCAAACCAGCCGTGGGCGATGAAGGCGTTGACGCCCAGCCAGCCGTTTCGCCAGAGGGGCGTAAAACCGGCGGTTCCGAACCGGATTTTCGGCATTGGCAGCGCATTCCCCGACCAGGCGAAACTTCCGCTCGACAGCGTGCTGTCGACCAGCCCGATAATTTCACGACGGCGTCCGGCGACGAGTTCAAGGCTGCGGTGCGCCACCCGCACATAGGCTTCAGGGAGAAGAACCGTACTTTGTTTCCCGGCATTGCCGACGATTTCGGCCCGGTAGGTCAGGGTCCAGGGTCGACGGCCGGTGCTGGCCTGTGTATCCCGAAGGGCGACGGAACCGAAGACCCCCAGCCGGAGCGTGGCGGCCGGACTTCGGGCCGGAACGATCCCGAACTGGTTGGCCCGCAGCCAGAAAGGTGTTCGTTCGGCGGAGGCTGCCAGCAGGCCCGCTTCCGCAAAGGGAGTGATCCGGGAGGAAGCTGGCCGCTGGGCAGCGGAATAATGAAACAGAAACAGCAGGAAGAAACCGTACAAATGCTTCATATGGTAAATGAAGTCATTTTTTCGATACGGTCACCGGCTTTTGATGATCCGGTTCAGGAGCCGTCCGGTAGCCAGCCCGAACAGCGCCGGAAAGGGGGATATGACCGTACAGAAGCTCAGAATTTCGGGCACTTTATGTCTCTGGCTTTCTACGAAAAAATAGGCGGCTGCCATGACGAGGCAAAACAGCGGGACATAGGCCCAGGGCCAGCGGTCGGCCCAGTAACCCACGGCGACGTTCAGCAGCACCATGAACAGCAGCGGCTGATGAACGACGTCCGCATAATAGCTGAGAATCGAGGCCACCACCGCCCCGCCGACCGAGAGCGAAGTGACACCAATATTTCGTAACAGAGTTGTATTCATTAATTTATGCGAGGAGAACCGCTGTAAAGGTAACAGCAAATCGGGGCCGGCCGGCTCGTCTTTTCAGCCAAATGGCGAATTTTAACCACGAAGCCGAAAAACCGGCCGGCCAGACCGGTTTCAGTCCTTTTTGCGTTCTTCTTTGCGTTCCTCGCGTTTTTGCCGGCGTTCTTCCTTACGCTCCTCGCGTCGCTCCTTTCGCTCGGCTTTTTTCTCTTCCCGTTTGGCCTTAAAGTCGGCCTTGATGTTCTTCAGGGCATCCTGGAAGGTGACGGTATTGTCAAACTCCTTGTTGAAAGCCTCCACATACGCATTTCGCAGTACCCCGAGAATGATCGGCCAGACCTCGGTATCGGTATTCTCCACGGTACCCCGAATCGGAATCCGGGTCGCTACCTGGTCCCGTTTCTGGTTCTCCAGCAGCTCGGACCCGCCCTCAGCCAGCAGTTCCTTGAAAAACCGGCCCACTGTCCGCTTTTCGCCCTCCTCCTTCAGCTTGAAAATCTTCATGTCCTTGGTGAGCGGCTTGAAGTAACCCACCATCCGGCCGTTGTACATGGCCATTTCACTGATGACGCTGACGGTGCCCTTTTCAAAGTCGATGTCGGCGTATTCGCGGGCCAGCGGGTTGAGTTTGGTCAGCTGGAGGTCATCGAAACTCAGGTTATAGTTGAAGTCGGGGATCTGTTTGAGCAGCATCATGTCGGCGTTGAACTTCATGGTGCCGCCCCAGCCCGGCACGTCGGCCGTAGCGACGACGGGCGAGGGAAGCCGCCCTGCTTTTTCCTCCACGTTTCGGATATTCCGGATCTCGACGTTGATTTTTTCCATCGAAAGGCCGGTTTTGGTCGCGCTGAACAGGTTGACCAGATCGACCTTCCCGGAGTAGGCGGCAAACCGGTTGATCTGAATCGGCAGCAGGTCTTTGACCAGCGCCGTCCAGTCGACCTCTTTCCCTGTCTGGCTGGCCGCTTCGTCTTCGCTGAAGGCGAAGTTCAGTTCCGGCTCATAGCATTCGACTTCGCCGACGAGTTTGCCTTTCCACAAGGCTCTCCATTCCACGGACAGGTCGGATTTCGGGATATACAGGAACGGCTCTTTCACTTTGCCGTTAATCTTCCGGATGCGCAGATCATCGATCTGGTAGGCACCCCGGATCAGGGCAATATCGACATCTTCGATGTGACCGGTGTAGGAGCCCATATCCGCCAGCATTTTATTGACATACCGGAGGACGATATACGGTAGTAACAGCCGGGCAATGATCAGCAGGACCACCAGGGCCAGGATTATCTTCGTTGAGCGTTTCAAAGCAACAATTCATTGGTGTTGCCTATAAAACCGAAAAACCGGCAAACAGTTGGGAAAGAGGGCCGGACCGGAGCGCCTGACCCGCTTTCCTTTAGGGAATGGAATCCTATCCGGTGGTCCGGCGCCCCGTCGGTTCGGTTTAGTTATCGCCCCGGTGAAAATTTACGGCCGTCCAGCGTGGCGTATTTGAAATCGACATTGCCATCGAAGACGGCCTCCGCGAAGGAAGAACCCTGCGGGAGATGGGTGTATTTGAAATCGGCGTACTCGCCGAAGCGGCTGCCGCGGAAGTTTACCCCTTCGTCGAATTTGGT
Organism: Larkinella soli; assembly: GCF_003703975.1. GTDB lineage: Bacteria > Bacteroidota > Bacteroidia > Cytophagales > Spirosomataceae > Larkinella > Larkinella soli. The sequence goes on from NZ_QTJY01000015.1 coordinate 160,308, forward strand.
GTATTTAAAGTCGGCATACTGGTCGAAGCGGGCTTTCTGGAAGGTGATGGCTTCGTCGAAATGGGTGTATTTGAAATTGGCATAACCACCGAACCGGACGGTGTTGAAGTCGGCCGCAGCCCGGAACTTGCTGTATTTGAAGTTGGCTTCTTTCCGGAAGGCCGTGTTATTGAAGAGAGCCCGTTGACGGAAATCCGAATATTTGAAGGCCGACTCGTCCTCGAAGGTGCAGCCCTCGAAGGTGACGGCTTCGGAAAAGTGGGCGGAATAGGCCACGCCGTTCCAGGGGCGACCCTGCTTTTCGAGGCTCTTATAGGCCAGGAATTTGCCTTTGAAGGTGCAGTCGCGGAAGGAGAGAGGCACTTCGACGGTACTTTCATAAGCCTCTCCGTCGGCCCAGCGGCCGTCCTTTACCTGCCTTTTGTTGGATAATTCGGTCAGGTCGAGATCGCCGGTGATGGTGACGCCGGTCAGGAAGACGGCTTCTTTCCGGTTGATGCGGTCGAAGAGTTCTTTGGCGTCGATGGTCCGCTGCGCCAGGGCGGCCGGGACCAAAATGAGCGTCAGCAGAAGGGCGGTAAGGTAAGGTTTCATCGTGGAAAATAGGGAATGTTTTCCCAAAGATGAAAAAAGCCCGCCGGAGGTTGCTTCAGGCCGCAACGAATTCATGTTTCGTTGCGGCCTGTCTTTGCTATTCGAGCCAGATGGCTTTATCGTAGGCAATCTCGTAATCGAACTCTTCCAGAGGAATATAACCGGCAAACTTACCGGCTTCATCCACCCGGATGGCATACCATAGGCCGGTCGCGTCGCGCAGCAGCAGCCGGTAGCCGTAGAGCGGATGGAAGGTGTGGCCGTCGGTCCGGTGGTCCCAGCCCGTCTGGAGTTCGATGGCGAAGGCGACCTGGGCCAGGGCTTCGTCGATATAGGCCATCAGACTACCGAAGCCGTCCAGTTCCTCCATCCACACTACCAGTCCGTCGCTCCCCCAGTCGAAAAGCGGCCGGGAGGAGGGAATGAGCAAATCCGTTTTAGTCATTTTCGGCAAAGGATTGAATCATGAACATCGAATACTGAATAACGAATTTCGAGGGGATTTTGTCCCCGGTTTTCATAATTCAATTTCAATATTCTTTCTTCATTAGGCATTGATCATCAATCGGTTAGGAAGCCTGCCGCAGATACGGGCCGAACACTTCCCGACTCTGCTGTTCTTTCCATTTTCGCAGCCAGAAACGATACTTTTTACGGCCGTAGTCCACGAAGTTCGGGATGGAGGTCGCATCGACGACGAACAGCCGGTGCGGCTTCTGTTTCCGGACTCCGATCAGCAGAAACCGGAACCGGCGGGTTTCGGCCCATTCTTCGCCGTCGGCATGGCGCAGGCTGTCCAGATAGAAAGCCGCCTGGCGGTCGTAATCGTAATCGTAGCAGCTCTGGAGAAACTGACTCTGGGTGCGGGCCGAGGTAGTTTTGAAGTCCAGGATCAGCGCGCTCCGTTTCTTCGGGCTGGTATAGACGACGTCCAGACGGGACTTGCAGTCGATCCCGGTGAGGGGGTCCGTAAACAGCACGACCCGTTCCCGTTCCGATTTCCGAAGATACCGGGCACAGAACGAATCCTGACGAATCTGGTCGGTGAGGGTTTCCAGGCGGCCGGCTTCCACGGGCTTCATGTCGGGCAGCAGCTGATCGATGATTCCGGCAACGCTTTCCGGTTCCAGCAGGTGGGAGTGAAAAGCCCGCCCGAACTGCATGGCCCGTTCCGGAATGAACCGCGCCGAGGGCACGGTGCTGAATCCCAGCCATTCTTCCTTCAGGCGAGTCAGGTCGGAGTTCGATACCCTGGGAATCGAGCGGTAATCGGTAAGTTCGGTGATCATGTTTTCTCGCATTAATTCACTAAATTAACATCGGTTCCGTCCAGCATCTCCTGTTCGTTCAGGTGGTGAAACGGGTTGTAGTAATTGAAGGCCGTTTTGACGTTGGCGATGTCGGTCAGCGTTTCCTGCCGGAAAATTTTGTGTTCCTGCACAAAGGCTTTCAGTTCGGCCGTCCGGGCGGGGTCCGCCGGCTGGTAACTGAAGTTAGCGATATAGTATACGCCCTTCGGCTGGATGCGGGTGTTTTCCTTTTTCTGGGCGACGGCCGTCACCACGACATCGGCCAGGGTCAGGTCGTCGTAGAAGAGCGGTTCGATGAGCCGGAAGATATTGTCGACCGAATAGCCGTGGAACAGGAGGGCCGACACACAATTTTTTTCGTCGATAAAGAAAATTTCGGCCCAGTTTTTGGTACCCATGTTCAGGATGTTGTCCGTGAAGATGCGCCATGCAATCGGCTGGAACGTCAGGCTGGAGTCCAGCTTATCGGTTCCGTTGATGTTAAACAGGCCTTCTTTGGCGTCAAAACGGTATTGACGGGGATGTCCTTCCAGGTATTTGAACCGGCTGCCCGTCTGATCGCCAACCACCTCATCCGAAGTTTCGTTAACTGGTTGATAAGGTTTAACTTCCAAAGAATTTTGATTTCTTGTCTCCATATTGTTGTTTTGTGTGTTCATTAGTATTTGTTGTTTACTGTTCGGACAGGGGGACCGCTATGCGATCCCTTTTGCCTTTTTATGGGGTTTTGAAATATAAACTATATTTGAGTTTAAATATACACACATTGAAGTGAAATACAAAGCGGTATTTTGCTTAAGTTTTCTCCCAAAATGGGGCTGAGGGCGGTTTCTTAGGCAAAGGCCCGGTCGGTATGGAGAGGTAGCCCCAGGAAATCCGCCGTTTCTTTTGTTTGGGAGCGCTGAACGTGTAGTTTTGTTGAAGCCGTAAGTCAAAATCTATGTTCTCATTCTTCAGCCGTAAGCAGGAGCGTTCTTCGATCACCGATTTCGGGTTTCTGGGGGTGGACATTCACTCGCACCTGATTCCGGCCATCGACGACGGCGTACCCGGGTATGCAGCCGCTCTGGAATGCCTGCAGGGTTTACAGGATCTCGGCTATAAGAAAGTAATAACGACCCCGCACGTTCTTCAGGATTATTACCCCAACACCAGCTTCACGATCCGCCACGGCCTGAGTGAATTGCAGGATGCCGTCCGGGAAGCCGGTCTGACGATCCAGGTGGATGCGGCCGCCGAGTATCTGGTCGACGATCATTTTCTGTCGCTGCTCCGGTCCGGCGACCTGCTGACCTGGGGTCCTAATTATCTGCTCATCGAACTGCCGTTTGCGGTGCCTCCCCTGAACCTGGAAGACATTATTTTTCAGATCATGACCCGGGGCTATCAACCCGTTCTTGCCCACCCGGAGCGGTATTCCTACCTCAAGGAGCATCCCGACCGCCTGCAGAAAATCAAAGAGCAGGGGTGTATGTTCCAGCTGAATCTGCTCTCCCTGATGGGGCAGTACGGCTCCCGGGTTCAGCAGTATGCCAGACAACTGGTGGAGCAGTCGATGATCGATTTTCTGGGGTCGGACGCCCACCGGCCGAAGGACATCGAAAAACTGGGGCAACTGATCAAGTCGGGCGAGTTGTCCATCCTTGAGTCGCACCAGTTTATGAACCGTTCTCTGGCCTGAGGGTTGGCCGTTTTTCTCCCGCTAATTGGAAATTTTCTGTGCTCCTGTCCGTTAACCGCCAAACGGCTCGGTATTATTTTTTGCCTTTTTTGTATTTTGTATACCTTTTTTAAGAAAGTGTATACTTAAGCCCTCCTTTTTTAGATCCCCCTCCGTTTTTTGGTCCGATAATTGGTTGGTTTCCGCGTGAAGCCAATGCCGCAGATCTTGAGGTGCGTTGTCTGGTATCTTTCACTGCTCTTTACTCAACGCTATGAAAATTTCTATTGTCGGGACCGGTTACGTTGGGTTAGTGACCGGCACCT
>NZ_QTJY01000016.1 GCF_003703975.1 Larkinella soli
GCCGGCCACGGCGGCCGTGCCTTTCAGCCCGTACAGGCCCGGCTTGCCGTTGCGGAAGTCGAAGGCTCCCAGCGAGTTGGACTGGATTCTTACTCCCCTCAGCGACGGTACGGCTGCGCCGAACTGGGAGTCGTCCATGTATAGAGCCAGTTCGGGGTTGCTGAAGTAAGAAGCAAACATCAGGTCCTGGTTGTTGTAGGGACTACGGGCGTTCCACTTGTCTTTGAGGCCGATGGGAATGACGGCTTCGTTGGTCAGGGGCATGCCCAGCCGCGAGACCTGCACCCAGCCGCCGTCATAGCCCACATCCCCCCCGTTGTTGATGGTCTTGATCTGCCGCCGGGAGGCCGACGCCCACACGCCGATGACGTAGTCCGGGTCCAGGATATTCGTGGCCTGAGATACCGTCTTGCCGTCTTTCTGAAGCAGGTTGACCGGTATTTTCAGGGCAATAGCGTGAACGTTGTACCGGGCGAGGCCGTCTTTGGGCGGGTTGACCGGGTTGCCTTCGGGCCGGAAATTACCGACGTCGAAAGCTCCGGCCAGATCGACGAAAAAAGGATCGTCGGCCGGGCCGCAGAACACCTTCTCGCCTGAGGTGGCCGTGGCGATGGCCTGATCGACAAGGGTGTTGTAGGGCGTGCCCAGCCCGACGGTGCCGTTTTCAATGGAGCGGGGGCCGATGTTGGCCGGCGGCACCACCCCGTTGCTGACGATGGTCGTAAACGTCACTCCGCCGTCGGTGCTTCTCTGGCAGGTATAGGTGGTTTTCAGGTTTTGTTTCCCGAGCCGGATGTTGAAGAAGGTGGTCGGGTCCTGATTCGTCGTGGTGAACGTAAACCGGTAAGTGATGTCGTCGCCCGGGGTGGACGTACGGTTCTTGATGTGAATTTCATACCGGATGTCCTGGCCGAAATTATAGTAGTTCGGCCCGCCTTCGGGTAACTGGAAGGGGATGTAATTGGCGATAATCGTAATCGCATTGGGGTCGTCGGGGCTTTTGAAGGCGTAGACGTCGGTGTTGTCGGCCAGCGGGTCGCTGGAAATCAGCGGGGCTTCCCGGTGACTGGAGGCAAAACCACCCGAACCGACAGCCACAAAGAGCATCAGGCACAGGCAGACCTTCCCCCATTTAACTGGTAAATGGAATGGGTTCATACAACGGCTTTTTAGAGATGGAAACTGAATGCAGGAACAGTCCTGCCGCCCTGGGGCAGGGGAAGAGGTTGCTTCATGGAAAATCTGGTTAATGGTTGAGGAAAGACACGTGTCGTAAGACGAAATACTTACAGGAATGCGTGGTGATTGGATTTCCGTTTTCAAAAAATATTTTTTATTACCCGTTAAAAATCAAATGGTTATAAGAACGCTTTTACATATTGAAGTGCGGGCGCCGGGCCATTGCCGAATTATCCTTACCATTGGGAATCCTTTCAGAGCGATACGAATGATCTACGACGCGTTGGTGGTCGGCCTGGGTGCCATGGGCAGCGCCGGCCTGTATCAGTTGTCGAAACGAAGCCGGAACGTCTGCGGCATCGACCGGTTTTCTCCGCCCCACCCCTTCGGTTCCACCCACGGCGACACCCGAATTACCCGACAGGCCATCGGCGAGGGCGAACACTTCGTGCCGCTGGCGCTGCGCTCCTACGAAATATGGGACGAGCTGGAGCGGCTTTCCGGAAACCGGCTTCTAACCATTACCGGCGGCCTCTTTGTCGGGAATGAACAGTCGGCCCTGCTCACCCGGAACAAACCCGGCTGGCTGAAAACCACCATCGCGGCCTCCGAGCGATACGGCATCGCCCACCGGATTCTGGATAAGGCCGCCCTCCGGCGGGAATATCCGCAGTTCCACTATGCGGAGACGGACATCGGTTACCTGGAGGAAAAAGCCGGTTTTCTGCGCCCGGAGCTTTGCATCACCACCCAGCTGGCGCAGGCGCGGGCCAACGGCGCGGACGTTCGGACGAACGAAACCATGCTGTCGTTCGAGGAGGTCGGCGACGAGGTACGGGTTCGGACGGACCGGGGCGAGTACCGCACCCGCCAACTGATTCTGACCACCGGTTCCTGGGTGCTGGAATCCCTCCGCGACACCCCCTGGCGGGATCTGCTGCAGGTGTACCGGCAGGTGCTCTACTGGTTCGATGTAGAGTCGGCCTGGGAAAGCTATCGACCCGAACGCTTTCCGGTGTTTATCCTGAGCGATCGCAGCCTGTACGGTTTTCCGGCCGTAGACGGCCCGGCCGGCGGCATCAAAATCGCGAAGGAAAATTATACCGATCCGACGACGCCCGATGCGGTCGACCGGACCGTTTCCGAAGCCGAAACCCGGAGAATGTATGAAGAAGTGATCCGGCCGGACTTCCACGGAATCGGGTCCGGCTGTGTCAAGGCGGTGGTCTGTCTCTATACGATGACGCCCAACGGCGATTTCCTGATCGACCGCCATCCCGATTGCCGGCGGGTGCTGGTCACCTCCTGCTGCTCCGGCCACGGCTTCAAGCATTCGGCGGCCGTCGGGCAGATTCTGTCCGATCTGGCGCTGGACGGCCGGACGGATTTCGACCTCAGTCGATTCCGGTTCGACCAGTTCGCCAAACTTTAACCCAAAACACGGCGTTTCATTTCCGGATTTCCCTGTATAGGCTCCTGATTTTCAACCAAACCGTACCTTCATGAAACTTATCCTTTCCCTGCTTCCCTTCTCCCTGCTCCTGAACGGCTGCGGCAATTCGTCCTGGCAAGAGGAACAGAAAGCCGCGCCCGACTCCGCTTCCGTCACCGCCACGGTGCTGCCCGACACCCTTTGTTTTCAGCAGGTTACCGGCCGGGATACGACCCGGCTCCGGCTCCGGATCAGCGGCACCACCGTCACCGGAGAACTGGCGATGCTGCCGTACGAAAAAGACCGGGCCGCCGGCCCCCTCAGCGGCACACTGGAGAATCAGGTTATCCGGGCCGAATGGCAGCGCTCGGGCGAAGGAGTCACCCAGCCCTACGTGATGGTGTTTACCCTGAAAGGCGACGCGGTAACCTGGCGGGAAGGCGAGCGGATGGAGAAAGATGGAAAATGGGTGCTGAAGCAACCCGAACAGGGCTATGAAAACCGGCTGACGAAGGCCGATTGCCGGTGAAAATTTGCGCCGGTCGGCCCCGACTCCTATCTTTGAGCCGGCCTGCTGCTGCCGGTGACGAGGATATCGACTTACGACCACCTATTTTATGACTCAAGTTCGTACTGACTGGACCCGCGACGAAATCGCCGAAATATACAACTCCCCCGTTCTGGATCTCATCTACCGCGCCGGCACCGTACACCGCCAGCACCACGACCCCCAGGAAGTGCAGGTCTGTACGCTGCTTTCGGTGAAAACCGGCGGCTGCCCCGAAGACTGCGCCTACTGCCCCCAGGCCGCCCGCTACCATACCAGCGTGAAGGTACACAAGCTGATGGAGGTGGACGAGGTGCTCGAAGCCGCCCAGCGGGCCAAGGCCTCCGGCAGCACCCGGTTCTGCATGGGAGCCGCCTGGCGGGAAGTCCGCGACAACCGCGACTTCGACAAGGTGCTCGATATGGTAAAGGGCGTGAACGGCATGGGGATGGAAGTCTGCTGCACGCTCGGGATGCTGACGGAAAGCCAGGCCGAAAAGCTGAAGCAGGCCGGTCTGTATGCCTACAACCATAACCTCGATACGAGCGAGGAATATTACGGCGACATCATCTCGACCCGCACCTACGACGACCGGCTCGACACGCTGGGCCACGTCCGGCAGGCCGGAATTTCGGTCTGCTCCGGCGGCATTATCGGCATGGGTGAATCGCACCAGGACCGCATCGGCATGCTGCATACGCTGGCCAACCTGCCCGAACACCCCGAATCGGTGCCGGTGAACGCCCTCGTTCCGGTGGAAGGAACCCCGCTGGAAGACCAGCCCCGGGTGTCGGTCTGGGAGATGGTCCGGATGATTGCCACGGCCCGGATCATCATGCCGAAAGCCATGGTTCGCCTGTCGGCGGGCCGGGTTCGCATGAGTGTGGAGGAGCAGGCGCTCTGCTTCCTGGCCGGCGCCAACTCGATCTTCGCCGGCGACAAACTGCTGACGACTCCGAACCCGGAAGAGGATCAGGACCGGCAGCTGTTCCAGACGCTGAACATCCGGCCGCGCAAAGCTTTCAAGGACGCCGATCAGCCGGCGGTCCGGTTCGAGCAGATTCCGCTGTAATTTTATACCGGCATTTTTTCCTTCGCCATCGTCTGGATCAGGGCATTCTCGATCCGGTCGATGGCTTTTTCGTAGGTCCAGTGGTCGCGGACCTGCCGTCGGGCGTTCGTGGAAAGCGTTTCGAACAGGGCGGGATCGGTCAGGATGCGTTCGACGGCAAAGGCAATTTCCTGGGGATTGCGGTTCACAAGAAGGCCGTTCTGCCCGTGGACGATGGTTTCCCGGACGCCCCCCTCCGCCACCGCCACCACCGGCAGCCCGCAGGCGTTGGCCTCCAGCGGAGCCAGCCCGAATGGTTCGAGCGAGGAGGTGTAGAGCAGGCAGGATGCGGTATTCAGCAGCCGCACCAGTTCCTCCTGAGGCACGTGTTCGCGCGGTTCGAAGCGGACGCCCAGCCGGTGGCTCATTTCCCGAAGAATCTTGACATAAGCCGTATCGCCCATGTTGCCGATCCATACCAGCCGGGGCCGGACGGCTTCGGGAATCAGGGCCAGCGATTCGATGGCGGTTTCGGGCCGCTTATGCTGGTAAAACGCGCCCAGCCCCATCACGAACGGTTCGCGGGGCAGGTTCAGGTAGGGAAAAAGGTCGGTATCGATACCCAGGTAACAGACTTCCCCCGAAGCGCCGTAGGCCCGGACCAGACTTTCGTTACTGAAGTAGGAGTTGACCAGCACCTTGTCGTAGGTGCCGAAATTATAGATCTCCTCGCGCATACGCACCCGGGCCTGACGGATTTTGAAGATATCGTCCCAGAACTGGTTCCGGTAATCCCTTTTGGACCAGTTGCCGGTGGCGGGGGGCAGGCCCTCCCAGAGCTGCTTCGGGAACGCTTCGAACAGAAACCGGTTCGGCTCACCGAGGTAAAGGGCCTTCGGGATTTGGATGAATCGCCCGATATAGGGCATCATGAAGTAAATGCAGGAATTGGCAAAGAGGATGTCGAAGCCGCCGGCGTTGATCTCGTCGGCACACCGTTTACAGAAATCCAGCATCCGCTGCACCTTCGTATCCGGCTCGAACATCAGCGCCCGGACCCGGTCCCGGTAATCCTCGCGGATGCGGGTGGTCATGGACAGCGGCAGAACGTGGGTCCGCGTCACGTAGGCGTCCACATCCAGAAACTTCCGGTCGGCCAGCGAGGAAGTCCAGACCTCGACGGTATGTCCGCGCTCGGCCAGCCCTTTGATGTGCTGATGCAGGGCGCGGCTGGCTCCCCCGCTGAGCAGGTTATGCCAAACAGCAATTTTCATCCACGATGGAGGTTGGTAAACGGCCGGCAATATACCATTTCTTTCCGGCAACGCTCCTACCGCCGGCCCAATTCGATCACTTCCATACCGCTCACCCGCCGGTCGTCGAGCGAAAACCGGATGCAGGTCCGCACCTGATGAAAGCCCGACTTCCCGGCCGCTCCGGGGTTGATGAACAGAAGGTCATTCAGGGTCGGATCGCGTTTGACCTTGAGAATGTGGGAATGGCCGCAGATAAACAGGTCCGGCGGTTTAGCCTGAAGGTTGGGCCGGACGAAGGGGTTGTATCGCGGGGGCGAGCCGCCGATGTGGGTGATCCAGATATCCAGCCCCTCCAGTTCGAACCGCTGGTGAATGGGGCATTCCCGCTCGATCTCCTTGCTGTCGATGTTGCCGCTGACGCCCCGCAGCGGTTTGAACGCCCGCAGCTGATCGACCAGTTCGAGGGAGCCGATGTCACCGGCATGCCAGACCTCGTCACAGTCTTCGAAATAGCGGAAAATCTGGGGGTCCAGGTAGCTGTGGGTGTCGGAAAGCAGGCCGATTCGGGTCATAAAAGGCGAAGCGCATTGGGACCGCTAAGGTAACGCTTTGCCGTCCAATGCGCTTCCGCCTGTTTAAACTATTATTGCCATCCTCCGCCGAGCGACCGGTAAAGGTCGATCAGCCAGTGGAATTGAGCGCGTTTGACGTTGATCTGCGCCAGCTTGGCTTCCAGTACGCTCCGCTGGGCCGTAATAACCTCCAGATAAGAGGCATAGCCGGTCGCGAAGAGTTCCTTCGAAACGCCCGTCGCCTGTTCGAGCATCGCTACCTCCTGCGCCTTCAGATTGGCGACGTTGCGGAAGTTTTCGATTCCCCTCAGGTCGGTGACCACGTCGCTGAACCCGCTCAGAATGGCCTTCTGGTAATGGAGGAAAGCTTCCCGGCTGCGGGCTTCGCTGAGGTTGTAGTTGGCTTTGAGGTACCGGCGGTTGAAGACCGGCGCCGTCAGGCCGGCCACCATGCCCATGGCGACCGAAGCCGGGTCGAACAGCACCGAGGCCCGGAAGGCGTTCAGGCCCAGGTACGGCGTCAGGGCCAGCGAGGGCAGAAACTCGGCCCGGGCCACCTCGACGTCGATCCGGGCGGCCTCCATCTCCAGCTCGGCCTGCCGGATGTCGGGCCGGCGCCGAAGCATCTGCATCGGCACCCCGGCCCGCACCAGCGCCGGCAGCTGCTGATCGCGCAGGTTCTTCCGCCGGGCAATCGGCTGCGGAAAACGGCCCAGCAGCAGGTTCAACTGGTTTTCGGTTTCGACGATCTGCTGGTGCACCTGCCCTTCCAGGCTGCGGGTATTCAGCAGTTGGGCCGTAAACTGCTGGACAGCCAGTTCCGTCACCCGGCCGGCGGCCTTCTGGACATCGACCAGTTCGACGGCAGTTTGCTGCAATCGGATATTTTCCCGGATAATTTCCATCTCGGCATCCAGGGCCAGCAGGGTATAATAGAGCCGGGCTACTTCGGCCACTAGGGAGGTGACCATCAGATGCCGCCCCTTTTCCGACGACAGGAACCGAACGAAAGCCGCCTGCTTCCGGTTTCTCAGCTTGCCCCAGAGGTCGATCTCCCAGGTACTGCGGAAGCCCAGAAAATAGTCGGGCGCGGGGTTGGGAACCTTCTTGTTGCCCTTCACATTGTTGGACAGGTTGGTATCGAAGTTCCCGACCCCGTTCATCGTATAGGTTCCGTACTTGTCGAAACCCGCCGATACCACCGCGTCGACCGTTGGGACGAGCGCCCCCCGGGTAAACTGGAACTGGGACCGGGCCATCTCAACCCGCTGCGCCATGATCTGCACGTCGGGATTCCGGGCCAGGGCCGTGTCGATCAGACTTTCCAGATCGGGATCGGAAAAGAAAGTCCGCCAGTCGGCGTCTCCGAGGCTGGTGGTGTCGGTGTTTCCGATAAACGTCACCGGCGAATCGACTTTCGACGGCCGGGTGGTCTGCTCCGGCGGAGCCAGCAACCGGCAGCCGCTCATCGAAAGCGTCAATAGGGCAATGCAACCAAGCGAATTGAAAGATTTATGAATGAACGGTGGCACCATTGGAATGCGTTTGGGTTAATTCAGAAACTGGAATGGCCTCCTCCTCTTCGGGAGGTTTCGAGCCAAACCTCTTGCCCAGGGCGGCAAAAGCCACGTATAAACCGGGAATGACGACCAGGCCGAACAGCGTACCGATGAGCATACCGCCGGCAGCCGCCGTACCGATGGACCGGTTGCCGAGGGCACCGGCACCGGAGGCAATACAGAGCGGAATCAGACCCGCGATGAAGGCAAAGGACGTCATCAGGATCGGACGCAGACGCGCGACGGCTCCTTCAATGGCGGCTTTCACGATGGACAGTCCCTCCTGCTGGCGCTGGTTGGCAAACTCGACGATCAGAATGGCGTTCTTACCCAGCAGACCGATGAGCATGACCAGGGCGACCTGCGCGTAAATGTTGTTCTGAAGACCGGCCAGCTTCAGACAGAGGAACGAACCGAACACCCCGACGGGCAGCGAAAGCAGTACGGCCAGCGGCAGAAACAGGCTTTCATACTGCGCCACGAGCAGCAGATACACGAACACCAGGCAGATAATGAAGATGTAAATAGCCTGGTCGCCGGAAAGCACTTCCTCGCGGGTCATCCCCGACCAGTCGAAGGTGAAGCCGCGCGGCAGTTTTTCCTTCGCTACCTCCTGCACGGCCCGGATGGCGTCCCCGCTGCTGAAACCCGGAGCAGCCTCGCCGTTGATCATGGCCGAGGTGAACATATTGTACCGGGTCAGCTGCTCGGGACCGTAGACGCGCTCCAGCCGCACAAAGTTCGAATAGGGCACCATCTCTCCCTTGTCGTTCTTTACCCGCAGGTTCAGCACATCCTCCGGTTTGGCCCGGAAGCGCGGGGCGGCCTGGACCATCACCTTGTACATCTGGTTGAACCGGATGAAGTTCGAGGCATAATAACTTCCCATCAGCGTCTGGAGCGTGCTCATGGCGTTGTCGATGGAGACGCCCTTCTGGGCGGCCTTGTCCTGGTCGACGTGCAGCACATACTGCGGGAAGCTGGGGTCGAAGCTGGTGAAAGCCCGGCTGATTTCCGGCCGCGCTTCGAGGGCGGCAATGAACTGGTCGGTCACCTGCTTGGTCTTCTGGAGGTTATCGCTCCGCGTCCGGTCCATCAGACGAATCTCGAAACCGCTGGAGTTCCCGAAACCGGGAACGGTCGGCGGAGAGAAGAACTGGATGCTGGCGTCGCTGATGTGTTTCGTCTTTTCGGCCAGCACGGCAATCACGTCGTCGACGGTTTCCTGGCGCTCGTCCCAGTGTTTGAGGTTGATCATCCCCATCCCGTAAGACGCCCCCGCCCCGTCCGTCATCAGCGACAGGCCGGCCAGCGTCGATACGTTTTCGACGGACTCCAGTTGGGAGGCTACCGCCTGCACCTGATCCATGACCTCCTCGGTTCGCTCGACGGTGGCGCCGACCGGCGTGGTAACGTTCACGTAGATCATTCCCTGGTCTTCGGTCGGAATGAAACCGGCGGGCAGGATGGTATTGACGCCCCAGGTGGCAGCCACGAACAGGATCAGCGCCCCCCAGGTGACGGTGCCCCGGTTGACGATGGCCCGCAGAATGCCCCGGTATTTTCCCGAGAGGGCGTCATACCCCCGATTGAACCGGGTGAAAAACCGGCCCAGCAGCCCTTTCTGCTCACCGTCGATCGGCCGCAGCAGCAGGGCGCAGAGCGCCGGCGTCAGGGTGACGGCGTTGATCCCGGAAATCACGATCGAGATCGCCAGGGTCAGTGAAAACTGCCTGTAGAAGATCCCGACCGGGCCGGACAGGAACGCTACCGGCACGAACACCGCCGACATGACCAGCGTAATGGCGACGATGGCCCCGCTGATTTCCTTCATAGCCGCGAACGTGGCCTGCCGGGGCGACAGATGTTCCTCGTGCATCTTGGCGTGAACGGCCTCCACCACGACGATGGCGTTATCGACCACGATCCCGATGGCCAGCACGAGCGCAAACAGGGTCAGCAGGTTGATCGAAAAGCCGATGACGTCCATGAAGGCGAACGTCCCGACCAGCGCCACCGGCACCGCCAGTGCACAGATCAGCGTGGAACGCCAGTCCTGCAAAAAGAGGAACACGACGATGAACACCAGAATGAAGGCTTCGAACAGCGTCCGGACCACCTCGTGGATGGAAGCGTCGAGGAAGCGCGACACGTCGTAGGCGAAATTGAACGTCATGCCCGGCGGAAAGGTGGTTTCCTTCAGTTCGGCCAGCCGCGTCTTCACGTTGTCGATCACCTCGCGGGCGTTGGAGCCGGGTCGCTGTTTCAGCATGATGGCCGCCGACGGCTTTCCGTCGTTTTTGGACAGAATACTGTAGTCCAGCGATCCGAACTCCACCTCGGCCACGTCTTTCAGCCGCAGGATGGAGCCGTCGTCGTCGGCCCGGATCACCAGGTTCTCATACTGGCCGGGCTCGAAGAACTTCCCGGTATATTTCAGAACGTACTGGAGCACCTGGGGGTCGCGGTCGGCGCTCTCCCCGGCTTTCCCCGGAGCGGCTTCGACGTTCTGACGCCGAATGGCCGCAATCACATCCTCGGCCGAGACGTTGTAGGCCGTCATGCGGTCGGGGTGAAGCCAAACTCGCATCGAGTATTCTCGGGCGCCCAGAATATCCACAAAACCGACCCCGTCGATCCGTTTCAGTTCGGGCAGGATGTTGATGTCGGCGAAGTTATAGATGAACTTTTCGTCGGCGGTGGAGTCGCTGCTGATCAGGTTCAGATAGAGCAGCATACTGTTCACCTCCTTTTCGGTGGTCACCCCGTTCTTGATGACCTCTTCGGGAAGTTCGTCGAGGACGGTGGTGACCCGGTTCTGTACGTTGACGGCCGCCAGGTCGGGGTCCGTGCCGACCTTGAAAAAGACCTGGATCAGCGTCGATCCGTCGTTGCCGGAGATGGCGGTCATGTAGGTCATGTCGGGCACGCCGTTGATGGCCCGTTCGAGGGGCATGGCGACGGCCTTCGTGGCTACTTCCGCGTTGGCCCCCGTATAGAGGGCGGTCACGGTAACGGAGGGAGGAACGATGTCCGGGAACTGGGTAACGGGTAAGCTGAGCAGCGACAACAGGCCAAGCAGCGTGATCAGCACCGAGATCACGGCCGAAAGCAGCGGTCGTTTTATGAAAGTATTGAACATAAATATTGGATCATTTGGTGGCAATCCGGCTTTCAGTGCCGGAAGGAATCAACGAGACCAGGCTGTCGGCCGGCAGCGGTTTCGGGGTGATTTCCATCCCTTCCCGGATATTCTGGATACCCTCGTAAACCACCTTTTCTCCGGCCTGAAGCCCGGATTTCACTAAATAGAACTGATTCAGCCGGCTCTGCGGAACGAAACTTCTCATTTTCACCTTGTTGGCGGCATCCACCACGTAGACGTAATTCCGGTCCTGAATTTCAAATACGGCCTTCTGCGGCACCAGAACGGCATCGTCCACTTCATTGGCCAGCCGCACCTTGCCGGTGGCGCCGTGTTTGAGCAGCTTGTCCGGATTCGGAAAACGGGCCCGGAAGGCGATCGTCCCGGAACCGTCGTCGAACACACTCTCCATCGTTTCGATTTTACCCGCATACCCATACGGCGAATCGTCGGCCAGCAGCAGGCGCACTTCCTGAGCGTGGCTCGACGGGTTGTTGCGGGTTTTCTTGATATAATCGAGGTATTCCTTCTCCGAGACGTGGAAGTAAGCGTAGACCTCCCGGATGTCCGAAACCGTCGTCAGCAGGGCCCCTTCCTCGATCAGGCTGCCGATTTTGAAGGGAATCCGGTTGATGACGCCGTCGAAGGGAGCGCGGATGCTGGCGTGCGACAGTCGCAGGGACGCGTTTTGCTGCGCCGACTGGGCTTCTTCGATGGCGGCCCGGGCCGATTCGACCTTCGACCGGGCGAGATCGAGTTCGGAGGCCGACACGATTTTCTTCTCCACCAGCAGCTTCACCCGGCCCAGTTCCACCTCGGCGGTTTTTGCCTCGGCCTGGGCGCTTTTCAGGCTGGCTCTGGCCTTCGCCAGTTCGGCCTGGTATTCGGCCGGGTTGATCTGGAACAGCAGCTGGCCTTTGCGGACCTGCCGGCCTTCATCCACAAAAATTTTATCCAGGTAGCCACCGACTCTGGCCCGGATCTCGACATTCCGGACGGCCTCGACATTGCCGGCGTATTCGCGGTGCAGGGTCGTCGATTGCCGGGTCAGTTCCACGACGGGCAACGCCTGCCGGTCTTTCTGTTCGTCTTCTTTTTGTTCCGTCGAACATCCTGCCAGAAGGGCACCGAGCGCAAGGGTCGTTACAAGGTTGTATCGTATCATTTTGATGTATGGTTTCATAGTTATTCAGGGACAAACCGGATAGGATGCCAATAGATAGTCGTAGTCCATAACAGACGTCACCCGGACGGGCAGCCATCATGGAAAAACGTTCAAAAAGGGGTTGCGATAGATAGTGGAAATGCAGTCAGGGCGCCCGGAAGGCCGGTGGTCCGGCACGGCGCTTTAAACCTGCGGGGGAGGGATCGGTATCTCCCGGATGTGCGATAGAACGCGGATCGACCACCGGGTCGGCGGACGATCCTCGGAACGCCAGGCGACCGGCGTCAACTTAAAATGAAACGGCTGCGGAAAAAAGTAATCTTCCTCCAGCGCCGTCAGATTCGACTCTTCCCCCGCCGTTTCCTTTTCAGGAAACAGATTTTCCAGATCGAGCCACTTTTTCAGCAGGAGTTCACCAAAACTGTCGATCCGGTGAACGGAATAGTCTCCCCTGAACCCACTTTTCTGAGTGGGCGGATACAGGTGATCCGGGGTGCCGATGCTGATGTTCAGAATATGCAGAGCCATCAGCCAACACAGCAACCGGCGGATCAGGAGGCCATTTTTCCGCTGTTTCATGTCAGTAACATAACAAAGGTAAACGGTAATCCCTAAAAAATGCTAAAAAAAAGCAGCCCTATGGTGCATTTTTGCCAATTTATTCTGCTTTTTCTTAGGGAATTACAATTTTCCTGTTATGTTTAAAAAAACCGGTTTCCTGATTAACCCTATTTTTTCAAAAATGATTTGAAAAAGTAAGAAAAATCAGAAAACCGGTTTTCCGGGGCTTTTCACCGGCTCAGCGATTCACCAGTTTCAGGGCACCTTCACTGTATCGCTCCCCGACTACGGGATGGTTCTTAAGAATTTCCGCAATGTTCCGAAGGTCGGTGTCCGTCAGCGCGATGTCGGCGGCTGCCGCGTTTTCTTCCAGATACTTCCGTCGCTTCGTACCCGGGATCGGGATGACGTCGTCGCCCTGGGCGAGCAGCCAGGCCAGTGCCAGTTGGGCGGTCGTGGCCGCTTTGGATTCGGCAATTTCCCGAAGGGCTTCTACCAGGGCGCGGTTGGAGTCGAGGGCCTCGGGTTGAAAACGGGGGATAGTCCGGCGGAAGTCGGTGGTCTCCAGCGCCTGAAGATCCTGGTAGGTGTTCGTCAGGATACCCCGGCCCAACGGGCTGTAGGGCACGAAGGTGATGCCCAGCTCGCGGGCGGTAGGCAGAACCTCGGCCTCGACCTCGCGCGTGAACAGGGAATACTCGCTTTGCAGGGCCGCAATGGGATGGACGGCATACGCCCGGCGCAGGGACTGGGCGGAAGCTTCCGACAAACCGAGGTACCGGACTTTTCCCTCCTCCACCAGGCGGCTCATTTCCCCGACCATGTCCTCCACCGGAACCGCCGGATCGACGCGGTGGGCGTAGTACAGGTCGATGGTGTCGATGCCGAGCCGCCGGAGGCTGTCTTCGGCGGCCTGTCGGATCCGCTCCGGCCGAACATCGAGCCGGGAGCCGCCCCCTTCGTTCGGAACGAAGCCGAACTTGGTGGCGATGAACACCTTGTCGCGGTTCGGAACGAGTACTTTCGAGATCAGGCGCTCGTTGGCCCCTACGCCGTACATATCGGCGGTGTCCCAGAAATTGATGCCCAGTTCGAGCGCGCGGTGGAGGGTGGCTGCGGATTCGTTCTCATCGCTCGGTCCATAGGCGAAAGAGTCGGCCATGGCCATGCAGCCCAGCCCGATGGCGGAGAGTTGTTCGTTGATTTTACCTAACTGACGGTATTTCATGACAGATGTGGTGTTTGTTCACTGCAAAACTACACGGGCCGGCACCCGGCCATTTTTACTATTGAAAGGAGTTGTTGCAGAATTTATCTTTGGCGCCGGTTCCACTAAAACCTATCCCGAATGACCCACACCCTGATTGCCCTCCTGCGGGGGATCAACGTCGGATCGAAGCAGGTTTCGATGCCGGTATTGAAAAGCCTGTTCGAACAACTGGGCCATTCGAACGTCCGGACCTATATCCAGAGCGGCAATGTGGTTTTTGAAGCCGAAACCGGCGACACGGCAACAGTGGCGTCTGAACTGGGAAAAGCCATTCAGGAACACTTCGGCTTCGAGGTGAAGGTGCTGATCCGGACGGCGGGAGAAATGAAGACGGTTCTGGACGGCAACCCCCTGGCCGGCCGGGCGGAGGGCGACCGGAAGAAACTCCACGTCACCTTTCTGGACCGGGAACCTGAATCGGACCGGCTGGACAAAATCCATCCGGACGGCTTTCTTCCGGATGCGTTTGCCGTCCGCGGGCGGGAGATTTATCTGGTTTGTCCCGACGGCTACGGGCGCACCAGACTCAGCAATTCCTTTTTTGAAAGCCGGCTGAAGCAGACCGCCACCACCCGTAACTGGAACACGGTCCATGAACTGGTCCGGATGAGCACGCCGTCCGACTGAAGCGAACCGACGGATCCGGGAAAATACCGGTACGGGAGGAAGGTTATTGCCGATGGGCCCGGGGAGACCGCCCGCTGAATTCCTTGTAGGCCCGGGAAAAATAGGATACGTCCCGGAAGCCGAGGCAGTCGGCGATGACCGAAACGGGCCAGGAGGTCTGAATCAGCAGCCGGCCCGCTTCGTGCATGATCACGTCCCGGATATGCTCGCTTACGGTTCGGCCTGACGCCCGTTTGACGCAGGCGTTCAGGTAGTTGGGATGCACAGCCAGGTGGTCGGCAAACTGGCTGGCGGTGGTCAGCCGGACCTGCTGTTCAACGGAGAGGACCGGAAACTGGCCGGCCAGCATCTCCAGAAACCGGTTGGTGAGGTCGGCCGCGGAATTGACCGTGGCCGGTTCGCTCTGGTCACCGGCCACGCGCCGGATCATCAGCAGCATCAGGCGCAGGTAAATCCGGATGGCGTCGGCCCGGTCGTCGTGTTCGCCGTAAAACTCCTCCTGCATCTGTCGGAACAGCTGCGCGAAATAGCCGGTTTCTTCCGGGGTCAGCGAAAGCACCGGCGAGGCCCCGATGCGGAACATGGGCAGAAGGTGCAGGGGGCGGCCCTCTTCGGTGTGGGGAAGAAACTCTTCCGTGAAGACGCAGAAATAGCCTTCCTGTTCCTCCGTGGTGGCTTCCCACGCCTTGACCTGCGAAGGTACGGTCAGCATCAGGCTGTTGGGCCGGACGGGGTAGGTCTGATCCCCGTAATAATACCGCCCCTCTCCTTCCGTGATCAGCGATATCTTGAAATAATCGGTCCTGGACCACTGCACATAATTCCGGCAGCGGAGGTGGTTCCGTTCGTAGATCTGGAACAGGTCATGCAGACGGGTGGGATGAGGCCAGCGGTCGGCGGGCAGGTTGTCGGCCGCAAAATGCCGGAGATAATACTGCGGAATCCGTTCGGTCCAGGTTTTGGTCTGCATGGTGTTCGTCGTTGTTTACAGGAGCAACCCGGCCAGGGTCGCCGACATGTAGGAAGCCAGCGTACCGCAGATCAGGGCCTTGAACCCCAGCCGGGCCAGGTCGCTCCGGCGCGAGGGCGCCAGCTCGCCGATACCGCCCACCTGAATGGCGATGGACGAGAAATTGGCAAAACCGCAGAGGGCGAAACTGGTGATGGCGATGGTCTTGGGATCCAGGGTATCCTTGATTTTGACCAGGTCGAGATAGGCAACAAACTCATTGACGACCATCTTGGTTCCCATCAGCGCCCCGGCCGCCTGAATGTCTTTCGTGGGAACACCCATGGCCCAGGCAAAAAGGGAGAAGAGATTACCGAGCAGATAATTGAGACTCAGGAAATCGATGCCGAAAATATAATAGCCGATCCGGAACAGGATGCTGTCGATCAGGGCGATCAGGGCGATGAAACCGATCAGCATCGCCACGACGTTGAAACCGACCTTCAGCCCTTCGCTGGCGCCGGCGGCAATGGCGTCGAGCAGGTTGGCGTGGGATTTCCGGATTTCGAGCCGGACGGTTCCCTGCGTTTCGGACGCTTCCGTTTCCGGAAAGACGATTTTGCTGATGACGAGCGCACCGGGAGCCGCCATCAGGCTGGCCGCCAGCAGGTAGGGCGCCGGGACGCCGAGGGAGATATAGACGGCCAGTACTCCGCCGGCGATGCAGGCGAAGCTACCCGCCATCGACGCCATCAACTCGGAGTTGGTCATGCCTTTCAGGTACGGCTTAATCATGATCTGGGCCTCGACCTGCCCGACAAAGGTGCTCGAAACGTTGGAAAGGGCTTCGGCCCCACTGACACCCATGAGCCATTTCATGACACGGGCCATGACGGCTACCACCCGCTGCATGATGCCGAGGTGATAAAAAATATTGACGAGGACGGCAACGAAAATGATGGTCGGGATGACCTGAAAAAAGAAGATGAAGCTGTTTCCCGGACCGAAGGCCCGTTGCAGCAGGTCGGGCCGGACCAGCGGAGAAAAGACGAATTCGGCCCCCTTGACGGCTTTCTGAAGCAGCCGGTCGACGTAATGACCCAGCGTCTGAAAGATTTCCTGCCCGATATCGGTCTTCAGGATGAATACCGCAAGCCCAAACTGGAGGAGAAGACCCACGCCGACGGTCCGTAAGTTGATGGCTTTTCGGTTGTTGGACATGGCGTAGGCAATGCCCAGAATCAGCACGATTCCGATCAGTCCGGTAAAACGACTCATTAATGACTGGTTAGTTGAAGTGTACGGATTTTTACAAAAAACCTGTGAAGATACAAAGGAATGCACTGCGAATGGCCCCATCGGAAGGGTTTTAGTGATTAACTTTGAGGATTTTCCAGCCCAATTCACCGACTGAACCAAACCGGACCCATGAATCGGACGCGAATCGTTTACCGGGATCGCTGGGTGATCCTGACGGGTAGTCTGCTCCTGGGGTATTTCTTCGTCAATCTGGGGCAGACCGAAAGCCTTTTCGAGCTCTGGAAGCAATCGTTCTATCTCCGCGACATTCTGATCACCTCGGCCATTTCCGCCCTGGTC
Source organism: Larkinella soli (assembly GCF_003703975.1). Taxonomy (GTDB): domain Bacteria; phylum Bacteroidota; class Bacteroidia; order Cytophagales; family Spirosomataceae; genus Larkinella; species Larkinella soli. The sequence goes on from NZ_QTJY01000016.1 coordinate 16,913, forward strand.
TGGCTGGGTGTCCGGACCGCCACCGTTTCGCTGGACGGGCGGCTGGACTGGTTCGGGCAGCCGGTCCGACGGGCGGTGGCCCAGTTCTTCGCCGGTTTTCTGGGGCCGGTGGTCGTGTGTCTGCTTCTGGTTCTGGTGTTCTTCGAGTTCGTGATCGGGCAGGACATCATGGAGTCGACCTTCCCCATCTATGAGTTTCCGGTCAGTCTGCTGGTCATCGCCATGATGAACCTGTTTTACCTCGGGTATTACCTATACCGCAAAGCCGCCGACCGGCCTGAACCGACTCCCGGACCGGAGCCCCGGCCGGTTGCGGATTCGGCGGGCAGCCGCAAGATCCTGGTCGTCAACAGCGGCCAGCGGAACATTCCCGTTCCCACCACCGAGGTGGCTTACTTCTTTATTGAAGAGAGTTTCGTCTATGCGACCCTGTTTTCGGGCGACCAGTATCTGATCAGCACCAGCCTCGATGACCTGACTCAGTCGCTGCCTGCCGACTCCTTTTTCCGGGCCAACCGTCAGTTCCTGCTTAACCGCAGGTCGTGCCGGTCTTTCCTGAACGCTCCTTACGGAAAGCTGAAGGTGGAGGTTTCTCCGACTCTTACCCGGGAGGTCATCATCAGCCAGCAGAAAGCGCCCGAATTCAGAAAATGGCTGGAAGAACCGCTCTGAATTCATCGATCTTTTTTCCTGTTTCAACCGAAGTCCTTCCTGATTCAGCCGAAACGTTCATGGATTGGCGGATAGAATGCCCTTCTTCGCCTTCATATCCGGCGGCCGGCCTTCTAATTTTGCGCCGGATTCACGAAAGCCATGAAAACAACACTACTAATGATGAGCGCATTGCTATTCAGTGCAACAGGGGTGCGCGCCCAGCAACTTCGACTCGCCTACTACGGCGAAACCGTCACGCATTACGGCCTGAAAGCCGGATATGAGATTCCGGTCGGCACCCGGCATCTTCGGAATGAAACCGTCCGGAAGGAAATCCTCTTCGCCCCGGGCATAGCGGTGTACCGGCATCCCCACAATCACACCGGCATTGTGGTCTCTCCCGAGCTGGCCTACCGCCGGACCGGACCCCGGGGCGGCTTTTACGAACTGGCGCTGGCCCCCTCCTACTTCCGTTATTTCCTGGCCGGAACCACGTTCGAAGTAGACGAAACGGGTGCGTTCCGGAGGGTACCCCTGGCAGGTCGAAACGCCTTCCTGCCTACGGTTTCCCTCGGCTTCGGCAAAGATCTTTCCGTTCGGAAAAGGGCCGGATTCTCCTGGTATGCGCGGCTGAACCTCATGCAGCAGCGTCCTTACAATGCCTCATCGCTCTTGCGGTTCAGCCTGGAAGCCGGCATCATTAAACCCCTGAAGAAATCATGAAATCCCTCCGTCGACTCCTCCATATCTGTCTTTTTACAAGCCTTGTGACCCTCTTTTTTTCCTGCGAAAAAGAAGACCTGACCGAGGTCGGGCAGACCTTTCATCTGCGTCACAAGGGGGCCGATATGCCCATCTGGGTGCGCGGCAACCTGTCTTCCAATAAGATCGTTCTGTACCTCCACGGCGGCCCCGGCGACTGTGCAATGTGTTACCGGCACTACTTAAAAGGGCTGGAGAATTCGGTGGCCGTGGCTTATTGGGACCAGCGGATCGCGGGCTCCTCATCGGGCAAAGTCGACCTCAAAACCCTGAACTACGAGCAATTCGGCGAGGATGCCTATTATACCGTCAAACTGTTGAAGGAACGGTATCCGAACGCGAAGATTTACCTGCTGGCGCACAGCTTCGGTGTCGAGCTGGCCTGGCAGTTCCTGACAACCGGCGACAATCAGAAGATGGTCAGTGGCCTGATGGCGGTCAACGGGACCTTCTCGACTTACCGCTGGCTCGTTCAGGTCCGCGAGTGGGTCCTGCGGGAAGCACGCAAACAGAATAAACCGGAGGTGGAGAAATACGCAGCGGAGAACCCGGTCACCCGAGAAAACCTCAGTACCTACCAATGGGAAAAGCTGTATCGCCACATGATGGACCTGGGTGGCAATCCGGTTTCGCTCTATGACGACAAAGCGTTTGTCGTCAACTATGTGTTTGCCACGCCCAACACCGCCCTGGGCCAGTTCACCCACGGCAAGGCGTATGAACAGTACGGAAAAGTAGAGATGCAGAAATTCGAGAAAAGCGCCCTGCTGCGAAACATCCGGATCCCGGTAGCCCTGTTCTGGGGAGTAAAAGACGGCGTGGTTCCGGTCGGAATTGCCCACGAAACCCGCGACCTGCTTACGGCTACCTCCGCTTCCCTGGTTACGTTCGACGCTTCCTGGCATGAGCCTTTCGTCTCGGAGACGGACCGGTTCATTGCCGAAGTCCTACGGTTTGTCCGTTAAAAACGAAAAGACCCGGTTTTGGCCGGGTCTTTTTTTAATGAACTTCCTCTTCCTGTTCGCGCTCTTCCGGCCGCTGCTCCGGCTCGGGTTCGGGGGGCGTGATCTCGTTAAAAAGCCGGGCTTCCATGACTTCTTTCTGGGTCACATGGAAGAACCGCTGGTGGATATTGAAGGTTTCTTCCTTATCCACATCGACACAACATTTCTTATAGTGGCCGTCTTCGAGCATCTCGTAGGCGTTGACGTTGTCGCGCAGGTTGTAATTCAGAAGATGGATAGCCTGCTGCTTAACCTTTTTATCGACCAGCAGGAACAACGACTCGATGCGCCGGTCGAAGCTCCGAACCATGATGTCGGCGCTGCCTCCGTAGATTTTCGGGTCGCCGTTGTTGTGAAAATAGAACAGGCGCGTGTGTTCCAGAAAATCCCCGACAATGGACCGCACGGTGATATTTTCGCTGAGGTCTTTCCGGTGAGGCCGCAGACAGCAAATGCCGCGTACCACCAGCCGGATGGGCACGCCGGCCTGCGAAGCCCTGTACAACTCGTCGATCACGATCTTGTCTTCCAGCGAATTGATTTTGATGCAAATACCGCTCGGCAGCCCCTGTCTTGCGTTCTCGGCTTCCTCCTGGATGAGCTTAACGAGTTGCATCCGCATGTCGCGCGGGGCCGTGATGAGGTATTGATAATCGTTCGGCAGCGAATGTCCGGTAATGACATTGAAAAACTCCGAAATATCGTGGGTATAGATCTCATCGGTGGTCAACAGGCCGATGTCGGTATACAGCTTGGAGGTTTCCTCGTTGTAGTTTCCGCTGGAAAGGTGGGCGTAGCGGACCACCCGGTTTCCTTCATTCCGGACGACCAGCAACAGTTTCGTATGTGTCTTGTAGCTGCTGATGCCGTAAATGACGAAACAGCCGGCCTTCTGCAGCCGCTGGGCCTCCCGAATGTTATTTTCCTCATCGAACCGGGCCTTCACCTCGAACAGGACCGATACGTGCTTGCCGTTTTCGGCCGCCTTCAACAGGGCCTCGGTCACCCTCGACCGCTTGGCGAGCCGGTAGATCGTCAGCTTGATCGCCAGCACGTTCAGGTCTTCGGCGGCCTGTTCGAGCAGGGTCAGAACCGGCTCGAAGTTGTTGAAAGGATGGTGCAGGAGGATATCCCGCTCCTTCATGATTTCAAAAATATCGGTGTTCTTCTCCCGGCGCAGCCCAAGAGGCAGAACGGGCGAGGGCGGAGCAGGCAGTTCATCCCGGAATTCGGGGTGCCGGATGATCTGCCAGAGGCTCGTGTAGTCGATCAGCCGGTCGTTCTCAAAGAGGTTGAAGTCGTCGATTTCCCACCGTTTCTTCACCAGGTTGATCATCCATTCCTGGGCGCCCGACTGAATTTCGACCCGTACGACCCGTCCCAGACGACGGTCTTTGATCTTCTGCTTGATCTCGTCGATAAAATCGGTTTCGATGTCGTCACTTTCCTCCAGGGTAAAGTCGCCGTTCCGGGTAATCCGCATCAGGTTGACGGCCATAATGTCGACGTTCCGGTAAAGCTTTTTGATCTCCATCCGGACGATTTCCTCAATGGGCAGGAAGCAGGTCTCGGCCGGTCGCTCCAGGGTCATGAACCGGGGCAGATTGGCCGGGATCTGAACGAAGGACAGACGCTGGTTTTCGTCCTCGTCGCCGGCTTTCACCGGTCGATTGGGGTCTTGGGTAACGACGCCGAAAATCAGGACTTTCGCCAGCAGCACCGGGAAGGTGTGGGTGTAGTCGTAGACCATCGGCGTCAGCATCGGGTAGATGGTCCGGTCGAAGTATTCCACGGCACGGGTTCGTTCCTCTTCGGTCAGGTCGTCGATGCCGATAATGCGGAATTCGAGTTCACTGAACGAACCGGCCAGTTCATTATAAACATCGAGTTGTTCTCTGCTGAACTGTTGAGCTGCGCCCAGGAGGGCTTTCCGGAACGGGATTTCCCGCAGGCCGGAATAATCGACGCGTTCCTTGCCGTAATCTATATAATTATAGAGGCTTCCGACCCGGATGGTAAAGAATTCATCGAGGTTAGAGGCCGTGATAGCCAGGAATTTAAGCCGGTCGAGAAGGTGTCTTTCCGGGTTCCGGGCCTGATCCAGCACACGGGCGTTGAATTTTAGCCAGCTAAGGTCGCGACTGATGTAATTGCTTTGTTCAACTACATTCGCCAGTCTCTCGTTTATTTTCATAGTCTTACCGTCTTCAGACTCTTCGGGCGAAGTTACCCTGCGCCCCGAAAAAAACGAAAAGAGATTCCCGAAAGAACCCCTCTTTTCCGGATTATCTTTTTGTGAACTATCTCTGGATGAATGATCTCTGCCGAGCATAGGTGCGGTCCTTATTGTATAGTGGGGTAACGAATAAACGAGAACGTTGGTACATAAGTTTAGCTTTCGGTTCTCTCCCCTGCAATTTTAGCAATATAGCATTTTTTCGGGATTTTCCAGAGTTAAAGGCACAACAGGGCCGGTTTAGCCTTGTCAGGGGCGGGCATGGCCTTGGAGAAATGGCTACGGAATTTCGGCCTGAGTGGCGGCTGGTGCAGGTAGATGATGTCTAAAATGACGTCGTTAAAATGGAAGGAGAGGAATAGATTCGATTCTGATCGATCGGCACGGACCGGCTGAACCCGGCCCGCTGACTTAAACAAAAAAAGCGGGCCGAAGCCCGCTTTTCTTTACACATCGACTCGTGCATATTTTGCGTTTCGCTCGATAAAATCCCGGCGCGGGGCGACCTCGTCCCCCATCAGCATCGAGAAGACGTGGTCGGCTTCGGCGGCCGACTCGATCGTAACGCGTTTAAGGCTCCGTTTATCGGGGTCCATCGTCGTGCTCCACAGCTGCTCGGGGTTCATTTCACCCAGACCTTTGTAGCGCTGAACGCCGACGTTCTCCTCGCGGCCCGAACCGGCCAGTTCGCGGATGGCGATCTCGCGCTGCTGTTCAGTCCAGCAATAACGCTCCTCCTTGCCCTTCTTGACCAGGTACAGGGGCGGCTGGGCGATGTACAGGTAGCCCTGCTCGATCAGCGTCCGCATATATCGGAAGAACAGCGTCAGGATCAGCGTCCGGATGTGGCTGCCGTCGACGTCGGCATCGGTCATGATGATGATCTTGTGGTAACGAAGCCGGTCCAGGTTCATCACCGTCTCGTCGCCGACCCGCTCAAAGCGGATACCAAGCGCCGTGATGATGTTCTTGATCTCTTCGTTCTCATAAATCTTGTGTTCGAGCGCCTTCTCCACGTTCAGGATTTTACCGCGCAGCGGCAGGATGGCCTGGAAGGCCCGGTTACGGCCCTGCTTGGCCGACCCGCCCGCCGAGTCACCCTCCACGAGATAGAGTTCGCATCGTTTGGGATCGGTGTCCGAACAGTCGGCCAGCTTCCCGGGCAGGCCCATCCCGCTCATGAAGTCCTTGCGGTCGGCCATGATGCGTTTGTAGGCCTGATCGGCCGCAATCCGGGCCTGGGCCGAGATCAGCACCTTCCGGACGATCCCGGAGGCCTCCTTGGGGTGTTCTTCCAGCCAGGTTTCAAGCATTTCGGCCACCGTAGAGCTGACGGCCCCGACCACGTCGCTGTTGCCGAGCTTCGTCTTGGTCTGGCCTTCAAACTGCGGTTCGGCCACTTTCACGGAGATCACGGCGGTCAGCCCCTTGCGGAAGTCACTGCCGTCGAAGGTCAGCTTGCCGGCATTTTTTCCCAGCAGATGGGAGTTGCGTTCGGCGTAGTTCTTCAGAATGCGGGTCAGCGCCGTCCGGAAGCCCTGTACGTGCGTACCGCCCTCGATGGTATTGATGTTGTTGACATAAGACGAAATATTCTCGCCGGCTTCAAGATTGTACACCATCGCAACCTGCACGGGCGTCGACCCTTTGTCCGACTCCATATAGATCGGCTGCATGCCTTCGAGCGAGGGGCGGTTCTCGTCCATGTATCGCACGAATTCGGTCAGACCGCCTTCGGAGAAGAACTCACTCCGCATGAATTCGCCCTGCTCGTTTGTGTCGCGCCGGTCGGTCAGCGTAATCCGGATGCCTTTGTTGAGGTAGGCCAGTTCGCGCAGACGGCCCGCTACGGTATCGTATTTGAAAATGGTCTCGGTGAATATCGAGTCGTCGGGTTTGAAGGTCACGATCGTACCCGTATCTTCGGCCGTTCCGATCTCGCGTACGTCGTACAGCGGATGGCCGATGTTGTATTCCTGTTCGAAGATTTTGCCTTCGCGATGCACTTCCACCCGCAGGTGCGTGGAAAGCGCGTTCACGCAGGACACCCCGACGCCGTGCAGACCGCCGGATACTTTATACGTATCCTTGTCGAACTTGCCCCCGGCGTGGAGGACGGTCATGACGACTTCGAGCGCCGACTTCCCCAACTTGGGCTGGATACCGGTCGGAATCCCGCGTCCGTTGTCCGTTACGGTAATGGAATCGTCTTCGTTGATCGTGACCTGAATCGTGTCGCAGTAGCCGGCCAGAGCCTCATCGATGGAGTTATCGACGACTTCCCAGATGAGATGGTGTAATCCTTTGATTCCAACATCGCCGATGTACATCGCCGGGCGTTTCCGGACGGCTTCCAGACCTTCCAGCACCTGAATGTTGTCGGCGCCGTAATTGCCTTTCGACCGGTCCTCAGCCTTGATGTCGGCTTCAATCAAATCGTTTGTCATAGAATGCAACCAGTGTGTCCGATTTACGGAAATGTTATAAAAACTTTGGTAATTAGGCGGGTTTGAGATAGTAAAAATACAAAATTTTTAGGTTAAATCCTAACAAGATCGGGCTTTCCTCTTAAATATACCCACAAAACAATCCCCGGACAACTAATACGTTCTTAAAAAGTGGTGTAATTTCCGTAAAAACCGAATTTTTACCGAAACAGCTTATGAAAGTGCTTGAAGCGATTGGTGATCCCACCTTCATCCCTCGCCCCTATTCCCCATTCGACCGATTTCTGCTGCAGTTCATCAGGGATGAGCGTGACCTGCCGTTCCTTCATCTTCAGCTCCTGATCACACTGACCGTCATCCCGCTCGGCATCCTTCTGTATCTGCCTTTCGTGACCGGCTGGGCCTGGTGGCTAATTACAATAACCTACCTGTTTATCAGCGTATTGCGACTAAAAGGCCCCTTTGGTCTGATGCTGCACTGCGTTACCCACCGCCCCCTGTTCAGAAAGGAATACGATGGGCTGAATTATTACCTGCCCTGGGTGATCGGTCCTTTTTTCGGGCAGACGCCGGAAACCTACTTCAGCCACCACATCGGAATGCACCACGCGGAAAACAACCTTCATGACGACGACAGCAGCACGATGCCTTACCAGCGCGACAGCCTGCGCGGATTTGGCCGGTACGTCATGAACTTTATCCTGTTCGGTCTGGCCAACCTGATGAACTACCACCGGCGCAAAAACCGGGTGAAGTACGCCACCCGGGCCTTCTGGGGGGAAATGAGTTTTTTCGCGCTCTGCATCGGCCTGTGCTTCGTCAGCGTATCGGCCACCGTCGTCGTGTTTATCCTGCCGTTCTTCATCTCCCGCGTCATCGCCATGCTCGGCAACTGGACCCAGCACTCCTTCGTCGACCCCGAAGACCCCGGAAATCCCTATAAAAACAGCATTACTTGCATCAACGTGAAGTATAACCACAAGTGCTGGAACGACGGCTACCACATCAGCCACCATGCCCGCCCGGCCATGCACTGGACCGAACACCCCGACTTCTTCCGGAAAACACTGCACAAATACGCCGAAAACCGGGCGATCATCTTCGACGGGCTGGACTATCTCAGGATCTTTTTACTGCTGATGAACAAACGGTACGACACGCTGGCGCGGCACGTCGTCAACATCGACGGCACCTTCGGCAGCGAGGAAGAAGTCATCGCCCTCCTGAAAAAACGGACCACCCCGATTGTTTACCCGGAACCACACTAAACCAACACAATCTGGCCGCGTCTAAGGTTTACCATCAAAAAGGAAGTTTCATTCATGAAAAAGCTATTGTTCTTCGTGGCCGTTACGGCTTCCGTCCTGTTTTTGAGCCGTTGCAGCGTCAACCGTCAACTCGCCGAAGCCAAGGCGCTGGGCGACTGTAAATTCAATATCTCCTCCGCCGACAGCATCTACCTTTCAGGAATCGACGTCCGGAAGTTTAAAAGCCTGGAGGATCTCAATCCGGCCCGGTACCCGCAGCTGGCGGCCGGCCTGCTGTCCAGAAGCATCCCGCTGAGCGCCCGGATCAACGTCGACATTATCAACCCTACCAACCGGACGGCGGCCATCAACCAGCTCGAATATAAAATCCTGCTCGCCGATCAGGAACTGTTCAACGGCTTCCTGAACCAGCGGATCCAGGTGGCCGCAGGGGGCGGAACCGCCCGGATTCCGGTCAAACTGCACACAAACGCCTATAAACTGTTTACGGACGATAAAACGCGGGATGCCTTCACGGATCTGATCCGGAATCTGAGCGGCAACAGCAACTCCGGCGTCAAAGGGTCGACGCTGACCATCAAGATCAAACCGACCCTGGCCCTGGGCGACAAGAAAGTCAACTACCCGGGCTATATCACCATCAATCAGGAGGTTACGAACAAAATCCTGCTGGGTCAGTAATCAGTTCCCGCTGTAGCTGTCTTCCACTTTCCAGACGTTGCTGGCGTAGATCAGCAGCTCCCGGACCGCGTTGCCCAGTACCAGCCGGCATTTCGGGCGGGCGCCTTTTTCGAGGTAGCTGATGGCCTCCTTATTGAGGATGTGGCTTTTGCCGATCCGGACGAAACGGTCCGGCGGCAGCATCCGCTCCAGCACATCGAGCGTCACATTGGGGATGTTCAGGTGTTCCTGCCGGGAGCAGTATACGTTAATCTGTTTGTTGGCGGACTCGCAGTACATGATGTCGGTGACTTCGATGCGGTGGAAGACGACGGTATTCTGAAAAAGTAAGAACCGCGGCCCGGACATCGGGCTCAGGTCGGCGGACTGGTTGAACACGGTTTCCAGCTGGTGAGTCAGCTCGGACTCGTGTTCCCGGTCCGCTTTCCATTTTTCGTAAAACAACCGGAACTTCTGCTTCAGCGTCTGCGGATCGATGGGTTTGAGGACAAAGTCACAGTGGCGGTGCGGGGCGGCTTTCTGAACCGCCGTGAGGGCTTCGTCCGGATAGCCCGAAATAAAAATGACCGCACTGAACTGCCGCCGGCTGCTCAGCTCGTCGAGGAGGTCGAAACCGCTCCGGATGGGCATTTTGATGTCCAGAAAGACCAGATCCGGCTTTTTTTCCAGAATCAGGTCCAGTCCTTCGGTTACATTTCCGGCTTCACCGATCACTTCTACCTCCTGCACGCCGGCCAGCATGCTGCGGAGGGTCCGGCGCACCGGGAGTTCGTCGTCGATCACGACGGCTTTTACGACTAAAGGGTTCATGGCGGTAAGGGGTTCAGTCTACGGAGGCCTCCTCGGGCGGCAACACCGGGTATAAAGGAATTACGGTTTCAATCCATACTCCGCAGACGCGGCCTTCGGGGTCGGTCAGGTCCCGGATCACCTGGCGGCTCTGGAGCGTATTGTACTGGTTCAGCTGTTCGAAGACGGCCTGGTTGATGGACAGGCCCCGGCCGGTGCTGCGCCGGCGGTATAGCCGGGCTTTCTCCAGCCCGACGCCGTCATCTTCCACATTGATCTTCAGGCATTTTTCATCCCGACTGATCGAAACTTTCACGGTGCCGCCTTCCGGTTTGTTTTCCAGGCCATGTTTGATGGCATTGGAAACATACCCCTGGATCAGCATTTTCGGAAGCTGCGTATCCATCGGCACGTCCGGATCGACCGTCAGCACGAACTGGACCCGGTTTCCGAACCGGACCTTCTCCAGGTCCAGATAATTTCCGACGAACTCCATTTCATCGCGCAACTTCCAGAATACCTGGCTCCGGCTCATCAGCTGGTTCCGGAAAATCGAACCGAACTTGGCCAGGTAACTCACCACCGTATCGGGGTCCTGTTCATAGGTAATCGACTGGATGGCGGTCAGGAAGTTCGAGACGAAATGAGGGTCGATCTGGTTGGTGATCGCCTTGACTTCCAATAGGGCTCGCTGGCGGCTGGCCTCCGCCAGCTTTTCCCGGATTTCGGCTTCCTGCTTCCGGCGATTGGCGGCCTCCAGTTCCAGCTGCGTCAGCCTCCGCTCCGTTCGCAGGATCTTATGCCGGCGTCGGGCCACGGCCCGCACCTGCTGAAGCCGGCCATAGAACAAACCCGCCACGACCAGGACGATCAGGGCCGTCCGGAACCACCAGGTGGCATACCAGGGCGGGGCGATCCGAAACTCCTGCACCGAAACCCGGGTATTCCAGAGGCCGTTGGCCCGGAGCGGGCGGACCGAAAGCCGGTAATTGCCGTCCGACAGGTTTCGAAGGAGGATCGTGTCACCCCGGATCGGGCCCGACCATTGGGCGGTGGAATGCTCTCCGTCCAGGTTTTCGAGCAGGTAGGAATAGACCGTATTGGAAAGCAGATTTCGGCGGTCCGGCTCCATCAGGCTGACTTTCAGATCGTTCTGATCCGGACTAAACGAAAGCGGCTTCCGCTGCGCCTTCACCACCGCCCCCGTCCCGGCATCCCGGAACGAGATGATTCCGGTCGGCGCCGGTTTCAGCAGGCCATGGAGACGGTTTTCGGAAATGACCATCGCCCGGTCACGGGTCAGGATCCACCAGTTGGCGTCCTTATCCCGGAAAATACCGTCGGGAACACACTGGCTGCCGACAAAACCGTTATCCCGGTCAAAAAAGGCCAGCCACGCGTCGCCCTGTTCATAAAATCGTCGGGTATCCAGCACGTAAAGTCCTTCCACCGTCCCGAGCAGCAGATACTGCCCCATGGGCCGACAGAACTGCACCAGCCCCCACAGATAACCGGGAGCAATCCGGCGGAATTGTTTATAATCATGAAACCAGAGCCCTTTTTCGGTGGCAAACCAGAGGTTGCCCCGGTTATCGCGCTGGATGTCGACGATGCTCTGGGTCGGAAATCGGCCGTTGCGCAGGTCGAGCCGCTCAAACCGTTCCGACTTGCCGTCCCACAGCAGTTGCACGTCGTATCCTCCGATCCAGTACCGCCCAAACTTATCCGTTTCGATATCCAGATAGGTAACCTCCGGCATCTTCAGGATCTTTCTGAGCCTGAGGCCATTCCGGTCGAAGACGTACATACCTCGATTCGAGGGGGCCAGGTAGCGGTTCTGCCGGACATCGTCGTACACGGTGGCGATATCCGAACCGGGGCTGATTCCGGGGAACCGTTTATAGCTGTGTCCATCGAACCAAAGAAGCCCCAGCCCGTCCCCGGACAGGAAAATGATGTTCCCGTCGGCATCGACCAGAGGGCAGCTGTAAAAATTCCGGACGGGAAAAGTTCGGTAGTAGGTGCTGTCCCACAGGATGTTTCCTCCCCGGAGTTTCAGCAGACCGCTGCCCCAGGAACTGAACCACATGGTTCCGGTGCGGTCCTGGGAGACGGAAGACAGGGCCTCTCCCGGCCCATGCGGCTTTTCGAAATACCGCCACCCGTTTCTCACGATCTCGACCAGGCCGAGATTGGTCCCTTCCCAGACAGTGCCCTGCCAGTCGACCAGCAGCTGGTGCAGGAATGGGGTCGTCACATAGGAATTGGTCACCCGGCGGCCGTCATACCAGCTCAGGAACTGGTTTTCATCCGGGTAGATCAGCTCTCCTTTCGAACTGACGTCGCAAATCCGCAGGTGGTCGTAGGCCACGGGCAGGTCATACAATTTCTCCAGGCCCTCCGCTCCGATCCGGTACAGTCCGGTTTCGGAGAGGGCGTACAGGCGACCCACCGGGTCGGAAAGCAGCTGGCGGATCGAGGCCCCGGGTTTCAGCCGGGTAAGCCGGGCGTAGCGGTATTGCCAGAGGACTCCGTCGGCCGTCAGCAGGACCAGACGTTGGCCGGCCCAATCGCTCTTTATTCCCCAAAACCGCTGGTTTCGGTCCGGGAACAGCCGCGTCGTCACCTCCCGAACCTGTCCGTCCTCCCAGCAATACAGCCGAAGCCCGGTTCCCTTTTCCTTCGTCAGTTCGGAAAACCAGGTCCGGCCGGTCTGGTCGGCCGTCAGGAACAGCGGTTCGCCCACGCCCCCGCCCTCCCGGGCATAACGGATGGAGAATGTCTGGGATTTCAGCAGGTGATTGCCTGTCCAGCGAAGCCGGAAGAGGTGATTCCGGGCGCTGCCTACCCAGACCGACCCATCGGGGCCGGAAGTAATGGCCGAAATATGTTCGCCGGGAAGCTGCGGAAAGAGCCGCTGGTTGCTGATGCGCTGTTCGCCGTTCAGGAAGTTCAGCCCCCAGGGGGTGCCGATCCACATCCGTCCGGACAGGTCCTGGTGCAGAACCATCGCCCGGGAATAGGAAAGGCCGTCGTTTACGCCGTATTTCCGTTCCGCGTATTTCTGGGCGGTCGCCGGCCCGATCCACAGCAGGCCAAGCAGTCCGGCCAGCAACCGAAACCGGGGTAAACGACCTTTCTGGAGATGGGAGAGAGACATAGCGACCTTCGACTTCCGAGTTAATGTACGAAGGATGTGGCGGTCTCACAACGCCGGCCCGGACCGGGATGATGAAAAAGGGCTTTGGGGCGATGTAATCGGGTGAGTAAAGGACGAGATTTTCATTTTACCAAGACAAAAAAGGAGACGTCCCGGTCGGAACGTCTCCCTGAATCGGAAGCGAAGGCTTTTCGCCGATTATTTGTCGCTCGTCAGGCGGGTCCGTTTGCACTCCCCGGCTTCGAACCGAACCGAACTTGACCATTGGGTAACCAACTGGCCTTTGAGAGTAGCCACCGCATCGAGAGAATAGCTTCCTTCCGGTCTTTCCAGCTGAAGGACAACCCCCGGCGTTTCCGAACCGCAGGGAGGAACGGACTGCTGCGTGGTGGAGAGGAAAGGCCGGTTGAGAGTTCCGACGACCTTCCCGTTCAATTTAACTTCGACCTGATCGAACTTGGCGCCGTTCAGGCTGGTGTAGACGAGGTACGTGCCCAGGTTGGCAGGTTTAACTTCTTCCTTGTCCTTACAACTTACGACGGCAAGGAAACTGAACAGAATTAAAGCAATTTTTTTCATGGCGTGAATAGCAGTTGTTGTTTGATTACACGCCAAAACTACCGCCGTCCGGACGGTTTTTTGAACGCCGGCCGGCCGGTCTGATGAAGGACGGCCCACAGCCGACAAAACCGCCGGGTGATCCGATGTATTATTGAACGGTCACTCAGTTCTGACCGTCGGCGGCCAGGAGCCAGTCGTAGGTGTTCTGCGGCAACGGCAACCCGTCGGACTGGAGTTGAAGATACATGATGTGCAGGTGCGTCGGCGAGCGGGTTTTGAAGGCATTGAAGCCGGTGCGGCCCACTTCGGCGATTTTCTGACCCGACTGTACCCATTCGCCGGGCCGCACCGTCACGGCATTGTTGTGGGCGTAATACCACAGGCCGTCGAGGATGGGATCATAGATCCAGATCCAGTTACCGCCCCGGTATTCCTGACCGGCGTTCCAGGCGGTTTCGATGGCCAGTACCACACCGGCCGTCATGGAGAGCACATCCACGGGCCGGTCCGTCTGGTCGTCGATGCAGTCCTGGTTGCGGTCCGTAATGAAAATGTCCTGGGCGGGATGGCTTCCGCGGACGTTGTAGTCGAACAGATCGAAGCCTTTGGCCTGATACCCGCTTCCGCGCGTGCCTCCGATGGCATCCGGCCCGTAGCCCCGCAGGGGGAAGGAGAAATAGGCGGTTCGGGAGAGGAGGCTGTCGCGACGGGTGCTGTCGAGCCGGAGAGGCTCGGCCGACCGGAACTTGGTTCGCAGGCCGAACATGATGTCGCTGAAGGTCTTACGGGCGGAATCGACCAGAATGCTTTCTTCCCGGATCTGGACGTAAAGCTGCTGGAAGCGCTGGCACATCGAATCCACGCGTGGAATGCCCCGTCCGGCCCTGACGACCGTCTGCGACGAAGCGGTATTGGCCAGACCAAGCCAAAGAGCGCTGAAGATGCCGATCCATCGCATCATTCCCCAAATTCCTGAGTTCACGTTAAGGTGGTGTATTCAATTCTGAAATTCGGCTAAAATTACGAATTATTCGCCAGATGGCTACTCCGGACAGGTGATTCGGTAGAAAGTATAGGTCAGCGTAATGCCGGCATAGGAGTAGATATCGCGCGAGTCGGGGTTGCCGTTCAGGAGCTTGTTGGTACCGCCGAAGGTGTTCGGACCGAAATTATCGAGGTAATCCGACTTCGAAAACCGGCTGCCGAACTCGAATCCGAGGCTCCAGGGCCGTTTAAACTCGTATTTGATCCCGGCTCCCAACGGGAAATTGAACAGCGATTTGGTCTGATAGCCCGGATTCCGGGGGTTGGGCCTGAAGGAAAACAGGCCGATCCCGCCAAATACGTAGGGCGTCCAGTTCTTCACCTTCCGCAGGCTGGAATAGTTCAGGAAGTTGTATTCCATCATGACGTTGACCTCCCGGATGTTCGTTTTGAACGCGAGGTTGCGGGCCTGCAGAAAGGGGTCGTTGACCTTGCGGTCCTGACCGGCAATCCGGCCCAGACCCAGGTTGAAACGAACCGAGAACGGCTGGCTGACATTGTAGCGAACCAGCAGGTTGCCGGCCGGACGAAAGTTGTCCAGGGCAAAATTGGGAGACAGGTCTCCCTTGTAAAGCATCCCGCCAAGCCCTCCTCCCACCTCCCAGGTCTGCGCCCGGGCGGAAGGTAGGGCCGACAGAGTTAAAACCAGGAAAAGGCTGAAACCGGCCGTCAGCCTTTTCCCTGAAAATCGATTGAAGGGCACTCGGTAAGTCGACAACGGAACCTTTATTTAATCGGTGGGCACTTGATCTTCGGGGTCAGAATGTAGTGTACCTGAAAATTGATGATCAGGTAACCGTCGTTGAAGACCCCGTCGGCGCCCCGGGTTGCGTAGGCCGGGTCGCTGGTGAGGGTCGACAAAGGATCATTCGTATTGAAGTAGTTCTGAAGTTCGGCGACGCGGTCTCCCCCCTTCCGGGCGGCTACGGGTTCCAGACGGCGGTCGGACATCACGCGGGCAAGATCGTCTTTCAGGATGGTCGGGTCAGGATAGGCCCCCCCGGCATCGTCCAGATAGTCGGTGGTCGTGTAGCGAAAACCGATCTCTCCCCCCAGATCGAAGCGTTCGTTCAGCTTGTAGCGGACACCCAGCCCCACCGGAATTGCCATCGTTACCAGGGAATACGGCTTGACCCCGTTCTGGCCCTGGCCTTCCGTACCCAGCGGTTGCAGTTTCACCCAGCGCTGGCGCGTATCGTCCGGCGTGACGCCGAAGCCGACCGGGGTTCTGGCTTCCGGGCTGTGGGCAACGGCCGCAATTCCGAGGAAGACGTAGGGACTCCACTTCGACCGGAAATTCGAGTTTCGGCCGTCCGGAATGAATTTATACATCCCCGTCAGGGCAAACTCCTTCAGGTCGTTGCGGAAATGCAGGTTTCGGGCATACTGGATGATGCCGGAATTAAGGTCCTTGCGGTTATAGGTGTAATCATCCCCTACGATGCGGGCCCAGGTGAACGATGCCCGGGCCGACAGCCGGGGCGTAAAATTCCGGGTGTACATGGCGGAGGCACTCCAGCGCATGAGGGCAAACGTCGACTTGATCGGTTTCCGATAGCCGGAGATATCGCCGTAGTAGCTGGATGTACCGAGGCCCAGACCGACCTCCGAATAAGGCACAAAAGAGTTGAACCCGCGCTGGGCTTGGCCGTCGGCCGGAAGCAGCGTCCCGAACGCTGCCGTCACTATACTGGCAATCAGTAGGTTGTTCTTCATAAAGTTTAGCTTACTACCGTTTCAGCGGTCTGATTCCTCTGCTTCGTCGGGAGGGCCCTACCGGGCCTGCTCCCACCACTCAAACGCCTGTCCTATTCATTTTATTGAGCCACAAGGTAGTTTTGGGGCACTAATTCCGGATGTCCCAGCCCCAGTTCAGCTTGCTCCTCAGGGTATTCAGAAAATTATCGTCGCTCATCTTTACGAGCCGGGCCGGAAATTTCTCTTTCCGGACGGCCAGCCGGGTCGAAACGTCGACGGTCCGGAACCGGGAATCCACCGAAACGAGAAACGTGTTGCTGCGGCTTTCCACCTCGAACGACAGATGCGACGAATCGGGGATGACGATAGGCCGGACGTTCAGGTTGTGCGGGCTGATGGGCGTGACGATGAAGCTGGTATTGTAGGGCATCAGAAGCGGCCCGCCACAGCTCAGCGAGTAACCGGTCGAACCGGTAGCGGTGGAGATGATCAGGCCGTCGGCCCAGTAGGAGTTCAAAAATTCTCCGTTCACATAGGTATGAACCGTGATCATCGAAGAAGTTTCCGTCTTGGTGATGGTGACGTCGTTGAGCCCGAAAGGCACCCCATCGAACAGGTCCTGATCGGATTCCAGGCAGATGAGCGTCCGTTCGTCCACCCGGAAATCGCCGGTGTTCAGGGCCTGAAGGAGTTTTGAAAACGACTGGGGGGTTTCCGGGGAAATGGTCGTCAGAAAACCGACCCGGCCGATGTTGATGCCGACGATCGGAATCAGGCGCGGCCCTACGTGCGTCAGGGCTTCGAGCAGGGTTCCGTCACCGCCCAGACTAAAGGCAAAATCGGCGTCGAAAAGATCCCGATAAGAGGAGTAGGTTTGCCGGCTGTGGTGACTGATGCCGGATGAATCCAGATAGGAGCGATAGCCTTCGGAGAGCTGAATTTCGAACTGACCCCGGGCCAGTTCATCGAACATCGATTGAATAAAGGGCTTTACCTGGTCTGAGAAGTTACGTCCGTGGATGGCAATTTTCATAAATTGTCGTTAGTCGGGACTACAAAGATGGGTAATTCCGATTGACTAACCACCATGGCCGATGCAATCACTACGTGTCGAGATAGCGTAACAGAAGATCCAGGCGTTCCTGGTCGACGCTTTCGATGGGGGTATTGGCGAAGGCGGCCTCAATGGAATAGCCGAACCGTTCGAGGGTGGCGACCACGGCCGTGATGTCCTTGCGATTGAGCTTGAGGGTCAGACGGGATTTGTCGGGCATCCCGTAAGCGGCTCCGGAGAAGTAACTGCTGATGATCCGAACGTTGTTCGATTCGACCAGACGACTGATCTCGGCCATGGAATAATCCCGCTCGTTGATGGCCAGGATCAGGATGGCTCCGCCTTCCTGAACGCCCAGCAATTGAGCAAACTGCTTGAGCAGTTCCCCGGAGGAAACCGTTCCGATGAATTCACGCCCTTCACTGACGACGGCCAGTACCTGCAGGCGGTGTTCGACGATCAGACTCAGCAATTCATACAGGTGCTGGTTTTCGTACACGTACAGGTGCTCGAACAGCCGCATCACCTCGCTCAGCTGCTGGGTGTCGTTCGGAACGTCGAGCAGCAGATCTTCGTTGACGACTCCCTTGTATTCTCCCTGATCGACAATCACCAGCTGTCCGACGCGGTGTTCCTGCATCCAGTCAAGCGCCTGCCCGACGGTGTCCGTCGGTTTCAGGGCCGGTATCATCGGATCTATGAGTTCTGAGGCAAGCATCGTCGTCGAGTAGTTTACGCCCTGCGTGAGTAGTTGGTCAACCCATGCGGTCGATACGGGATACGAATTCCGAAGCGACTATATGCGAGAAAACTAAGAAAATTCCGATAGAGTTTCAAAAACTTTCCGGAAAAAATCTTAACCTCCTCAGGCCACCGTCAGGTCACTCTTTCTGCTGGTTTCGCCCAGGGGCTGTTTCTGAAGCCAGCCGCTCAGCAGCCGGTTGAAACGCTCGGGATGCTCCATCATGGGAGCGTGACAGCATTTATCAACAAAGTGCAATTCGGAGTTGACGATCAGCCGATTAAACTCATGAGCTACTTCGGGCGGAGTGATCGTATCGTTCAGGCCCCAGATCAATAAGGTCGGCACCGTAATGTTATGTAACTCCCGGGCGACATTGTTCCGCTGGGCCGATTTGGCAATCGCAACGATCCGCATGCACTTGGGAATGCTGTTCGTGATCTCGAACACTTCATCGATGAGTTCCTTCGTAGCCACTTTGGGGTCGTAGAAGGTATAGGAAACCCGCTCGGCGATGTAATCATAGCTTCCTCGCTTGGGATAAGAGCCACCCATCGAGTTTTCGAACAGGCCGGAGCTGCCCGTCAGGACCAGCCGCCGTACTTCGTCCGGATGCTTGAGCGTGTACAGCAGGGCCACGTGACCGCCGAGGGAATTGCCCAGGAGCGTCAGGTTACTCAACTTTTTGAAAGCGATGAAATCCTCAATAAAACGAACCAACCCTTCCAGCCCGGCTTCCCGGATAGGCATGTCATAAATCGGCATGACCGGAATCACCACCCGATACCGGTCGGCAAACCCGCTAATGACCCCGTCCCAATTGCTCAGGGCACCGAACAATCCATGAAGAAGCAGTAATATGTCGCCTTCCCCTTCGTCGACGTAGCGGAAGTCTCCTTCCTCTCGAATACGGTAGTTCATAGCGGTCTTGGTTTTGTCTTAGAAATATTGGAAAAATACAATCAATTAGCTCTTATTTGCTGGATTTCACAAAGGTAATCCAATTTTTCAATAATGCTAATCCATATTGGGTCAAAGCCGCTTCGGGGTGAAACTGCACCCCCCACAGGGGTAAAACACGATGACGGAACATCATGTTTTCCGGTTCGGCCGGTTCGGTCTCGGCCAGGGGGATCAGGTCAGGCGGAAGGTCGGAAAGAATCCAGGAATGATACCGGGTCACTTCGAAACGGTCCGGGATCTGCTGAAGGAGCAGGTCGTCCCGCAGTTTTCGGACTACGGACAGCTTGCCGTGCATGGGACGGACGGCTTTCTCCAGCCGGGCTCCGAAAAACTGACCGAGCGCCTGATGGCCGAGGCAGACGCCCAGCATGGGTACGATCCGGTGGTAGTGTTCGATGATGGGCAGCAGGCAGCCGGCCTGGTCGGGCGTCCCCGGCCCCGGCGAGAGCACCACCCCATCGTACCTCCCGGCCGTGATCCGGTCGACCGGCACGGTATTCCGGACCACTTCGCAGTCCGCCCCGGCCTGGCGGAGGTAATCCACCAGCATATAGGTAAAGGAATCGACGTTATCGAGAACCAGTAACTTCATGGTATTCAACGGCAGGGACGAAATCCGGCCCCCTGAAAAAATCAAAAGTAATCATCCTGTTCCAGAACTCTTATTTTTGCAGAAACCCGAACGATTCATCCTATGCAATCCACTCCATCCGTGGTGATTATCGGAGCCGGCATGGCCGGCCTGACCTGCGCCGTTTACCTGAAACAGGCCGGTATTCAGGCCACCCTGCTGGAAGCATCCGACGGCGTCGGCGGCCGCGTTCGGACCGACCTCGTCGACGGCTTCCGGCTCGACCGTGGTTTCCAGATCCTTCTGACGGCGTATCCCGAAACCCGGCGGCTGCTGAATTATGATGCGCTCCGGCTGCAATCCTTCCGGTCGGGGGCGCTCATTCACCAGCCGGCGGCCGGCAGACCCGAATCGGACTGGACGGCCTTCATCAACCCGCTTCAGGAACCGACCTCCCTGTTCCGCACACTGGCGTCCACGGCCGCCACCTTCAGCGATAAACTGCGCGTAGTCGAACTGATCCGGTACGTAGACGGTCTTTCTACGGAAGAGCTCTTTCAGCAGCGACCCGTGGATACGGCGACGTTTCTCGAAGATTTCGGGTTTTCAGACCGCTTCATCGACCAGTTTTTCCGGCCCTTTTTCGGGGGTGTTTTTTTGGAGGATGAACTCAGAACGTCGGGCAATTTCTTTCAGTTCTGTTTCAAAAACTTTTACTCCGGCCCCGCTGCGGTCCCGGCCGCGGGCATGGAAGCCATTCCCCGGCAACTGGCCGAACGGCTCGATTCGCGCCAGATCCGGCTCAGCACGTCCGTCCGGCAGGTGCGCGACGGGGAGGTTATGCTGAAGAACGGGGAAACGCTCCGGCCCGACTTCATCGTGCTGGCGGTCGATGCCTCGGCCGTCGACGCCCTGCTGCATCAGAACCGTCCCACCCGCCGGTTCAACAACACCACCTGCACCTATTTTGCCGCCGACACGCCACCCCGGCCCCAGTCCGGCGGACGGGCGGTTTCGAAATCAGACAAGCTGCTGATCCTGAATCCAAACCGGCAGTCGGCCGTCCATAATCTGGCCGTCATGACCGACGTCGCTCCATCCTATGCGCCCGACGGACAATCGCTGATCTCGGTCAGCACCCAGGAACTGGAAGTCGTCAACCCGCCGGCGCTGGCGGAGCGGATCCGGAAAGAACTGGCCGGCTGGTTCGGGGAGGGGGTGCAGCGGTGGCGGTGGCTCAAAACCTACCACCTGCCCGAAGCGTTGCCGGCCTTCGACCCCGGCAGCCCGTTTGCTCCCCTGAAACTGAGCCAAACCCTGTTTCAGTGCGGGGACCAGACGGCGTACCCCTCTCTGAATGCGGCTATGCAAACCGGTCGTCTTGTTGCCGAAATGATTCAAAAATCCTGACCCCGCTGCGGGCCTTTCAGGAATACCACCTTTTCTTTTGTTTGCAGGTCATGCGTCTGACGGTTCGTATTGCGTTATTCCTTCTGATCCCTCCGCTGGCCTTTTATTCCGTCTTTCCTCAGGTATTTCGCTGCCAGACCATACGGTTCTCGGATGATTTCCGGAAAGTCGGCGCCCGGCTCTGGGTCGATCAGGGCGCGAACGCCGGCCAGCGCGACCGGCTCCGGAACGAAATCGATCAGGCCAGCCGGCGGTTGGAAACCCTCTGGCAGGATTCCCTTCGCGGCAATGCGGAGTTTATTTATTGCCTGTCACCCGCCCAGTATGAGCGGTACTGTCCCGGCACTGAAGGAGCCGGCTGCAGCATCGGAACGCCCTGGGGAGATTCCTGGATCGTGGTCAACCCGTTTGGCCGGAACCCGGATGTGCTGGCCCACGAAATGTGCCATAACGAACTCTTCACCCGTCTGGGCTGGCTGACTACCCAGCGGCAGATTCCGCAGTGGTTCAACGAGGGGCTGGCCCTGATGGTCGATTACCGCTTTGCCGCCGACACCGACAGCCTGCATCGGTACGAAGAATTTCGCGATCAGTGGGAGTATCATACCCGCGGCCGGCAGTTCGTGCTGGAACTGGAAGAAATCGAATCCCTGCGCGGTTTTTTTGAAGGCGGCCCCAGCCGCGTGGTTCTCTCCTATTCGACTGCCGGCATGGAAGTCTCGCGCTGGCTGGCGACGGTCGGCCGTCAGGGGCTGGCCGAATTGGTGAAAGGATTGGACAATGGCGAAAATTTTGAAGAGCTTTACCGCACTATCGAGTCCCGTGCCAAAAAGCGGCCCCGTCTGCCGACCCTCTGATCCCATGACGTTCCGGTTTCTTCCGTTTCTGCTCCTGGCTCTGTCCCCGCCGACGTCCGGCCAGGCCATTACCTTTTCTTTTCGGGACTTCATTACCCTGCCCCGAAGCCGGAACCTGCACGGCATTTCAGGCATGGAATACATCGCTTCCCGGAAGGAATGGCTGCTGGCCGGCGACCGCGGTGCGCTTCACCGGTATAGCGACCTCGACCGGCTTTCCGACTGGGCCTGCCGCCCCGACTCCGTCGCCCCCACCGGCCTTTTTCTCGAAGCGATCCGGTATGATCCCGTTGCGGACACGCATTATTTTGCCGTCGAGAATGACCGGGAATCGTTTGTGGGCTTTCGGAGAGGAGGGCTTCCCCGGCCGGGTGAAGGATTCGAACGACTGCCTCTGCCCCACCCCATGCCGGACCCGTCGACCAACAAGGGCATCGAAGCCCTGGCCCTGACCGACCGGTATCTCTGGGTAGCCCCGGAAGCCGGGTCGCAGGAGGAAGCCCGGCCGGACCGTACGGAAATTCACTTTTACCGGTACCGAAAGACGGACGCAGGACTGACCCTCGACGGAGAATTCGCCTATGAAATCGACCGGAACGTCTGTGCCAACGAAGCCCTCGGCGGCATTTCGGAGATCATCGCCGTGCCGGGCGACGAAACCCGGCTGCTGGTGCTGGAGCGGTGCTATCAGCGTCCGACCGTTACCGTCCGGCTGTATGAGGTGACCATAGACGAGGCCGCCCGCCGGCTGGTCAAGAGGAAGGACCGGCCCGCCTTCGATTTCAATGTTCCTGGATTCCGGCCCGACAACCTGGAAGGCATGGCCTGGGGTGAGGACGAGAACGGCCGAAAAATCCTGTATCTGGTTTCGGACGACAACCTCGGCAAAAGTCAGTGGACCCAGATCATCCAGCTTGAAATGCAGCCCGCAACCCCTTAACGCCCCAACCCCTAAACTCCTAAACCCCCAAACTCAACCCCGTTCCCACGCCCGGTTTCCCTTCGAGCGCTTCGCCGAGCTGGTCGGCGTGGCAGATGATTACCTTCTTCACCCCTTTGTTAAGGGCATCGAAGGCGTTGTCGAGTTTGGGAATCATCCCCTTGCTGATAACGCCGGAGGATTTGTATTCCGCGTAGGATTCGGGAGTTAACTGGGAGATGACGCTCTCGTCGTCGGCAGGGTCGGAAAGGACGCCTTTCTTTTCGAAGCAGTAGACCAGGGTCACTGCGTTTCGCCGTCCCAGGTCGACGGCGATGGCCGAGGCCATGGTGTCCGCGTTGGTATTCAGAAGACTGCCTTCCCGGCTGTAGGTCAACGGGGCAAAAACCGGGGTCAGGTTCTGACGGATAAAGTACTGGATCTGACCGGAGTTGACTTCCTCGATGTCGCCCACGTACCCGTAGTCGATGGTACCGACCGCCCGCTTCTTCGAGCGTACGGTATCGGCATCGGCTCCGGTCAGGCCGATGGCGTCGGTTCCCAGCGACTGGAGCCGGGCCACGATCTGCTTATTGACCAGACCGCCGTAGACCATCGTCACCACGTCGAGCATCGGCTGGTCGGTGATCCGGCGGCCCTCGACCATCGTGGTCTGAACGCCGAGCTTTTCCGCCACCTGCGTGGCTACCTTCCCGCCCCCGTGGATCAGAATCTTTCGGCTATTCAGCCTTGAAAAACCCGTCAGGAAGCGGGTGAGGGCCTCGGGATTATCGATGACGTTTCCGCCGATCTTTATAACAGTAAGGCTGTTCATTCAAATGGCTTTCAGAATCTCTTTCAGAACGGCCTGGGCAGACCATTCGCGGTTGGCCGCTTCCTCGACGACGAGCGACCGGGGGCTGTCGAGCACCTCGTCCGTCACCTTCATGTTCCGGCGAACGGGCAGGCAGTGCATGAACTTGCCGTTGTCGGTCAGCCGCATTTTCTCCATCGTCACCATCCAGGAGGGGTCCTGCGTCAGCACCTGCCCATACTGGCGGTAGGAGGACCAGTTTTTTCCGTAGATGAAATCGGCTCCCTCGAAGGCTTCGTTCTGGTTGTGGGTCACGCGGGCGCTGCCGACAAATTCGGGAGCCAGTTCATACCCTTCCGGGTGCGTAACGACCAGCTCGACATCGCGGTGGTTCATCCATTCACAGAACGAATTGGCGACGGCCTGGGGCAGCGGTTTGAAATGGGGAAGCCAGGTCAGCACGATCTTCGGCCGTTTCCTGACCCGAAACTCTTCGATCGTGATGCAGTCGGCGAGCGACTGGAGGGGGTGCCGGGTCGCTGATTCGAGGTTGACGATCGGTACTCCGGCGTATTTTTTGAACTGGTTCAGCACCTGTTCGCTGTAGTCTTTTTCCCGGTCTTTCAGTTCGGCGAAGGCCCGGATGCCGATCACGTCGCAATACCGCCCGATGACGGCTGCCGCTTCCCGGACGTGTTCGGCCTTGTCGGCGTTCATCACGATGCCTTCTTCCATTTCAAGGCCCCAGCTATCCTGCCCGACGTTCATGACCATCACGTTCATACCCAGGTTCTGGGCGGCTTTCTGCGTGCTCAGCCGGGTCCTCAGGCTCGAATTGAAAAAGATCAGGCCGATGGTTTTGTTCCGGCCCAGCGCCTGGTCGGCGAAGGGGTCATGTTTGGCATTCAGGCCTTCCTGAATAAGAGCGTCGAGATCGGTAACGTCGTTGAAAGATAGGAAGTTGGTCATGGGTAGTACGGCAGCGGCACCAGTGAACGCAGAAAAGGTTAAGAAACCACTTTAACTTCTTTTTCCAGGGCTTCCAGGAAGGTGTCGGCCTCCTCGGTACCGAGGGCCAGCGACGGCAGAAGACGGATGGTATTTTTGCCGGCTACGCCCGTAAAGATCCGATGGTCGAACAGCAGCGTGTTCCGCAGCGTTTCCACCGGAAACTCGTACTCGATGCCGATCATCAGCCCCCGGCCGCGCAGGTCTTTGAAGCCGCCGATCTGCCGGATGCCGTCCATCAGGTAGTCGCCCAGCCGGGCGGCATTCTCCACCAGCCCTTCCTCCTTCATGATGTCGAGTACGGCGATGCCGGCCGTGCAGGCCAGGTGATTCCCGCCGAAGGTCGTTCCCAGCATCCCGTGGGTGGCTTTGAATTTTGGAGCAATCAGCACCCCGCCGATCGGGAAGCCGTTGCCCATTCCCTTCGCCATCGTGATCAGGTCGGGAGTGATTCCGCTGTACTGATGGGAGAAAAACTGGCCGGTCCGGCCATATCCGCACTGTACGCCGTCCAGAATCAATACCGCCCCGGTCTGGTCGCAGCGCCGGCGCAGGGCCCGGAGAAAGGCATCCGTCGCGACCTGAATCCCGCCGACGCCCTGAATCCCTTCGATGATGACCGCGCAGGTGTCGCCCGTAATCCCGGCCTCCGCGGCTTCGATGTCGTTGAAGGGAAGAAAGGTAACATGATCGTTCGGGTTGACCGGGGCCACGATGGACGGGTTGTCCGTAGCGGCAACGGCGCCGGCCGTGCGGCCGTGAAACGACTTGCGGAAGGCCACCACTTTTTTCCGGCCGTTATGAAAAGAGGCCAGTTTCAGGGCGTTCTCGTTGGCTTCCGCCCCCGAGTTGCACAGGAACAGGGAAAAATCCGGATAACCGGACAGCGCCCCCAGCTTTTCCGACAGTTCTTCCTGCTGCGGAATCCGGACGGAGTTGGAATAGAAGGAAATCCGGTTCAATTGCTCGGTCAACGCCCTGACATAGCGCGGATGGGTATGCCCAACAGAGATTACCGCGTGGCCGCCGTACAGATCCAGGTAACGGTCGCCCTTCGAGTCCCACAGGTAGCTGCCCAGCGCCCGTACCGGCTCGATGTCATAAAGGGGATATACGTTGAAAAGCATCGATTGAACTGATTATGATTTCTGAATAATCCTGCAATTTTACGCAATCTGACGATAAAACTCCGCTAAAAATGTAAAAAGCAGTCCGATGGGGACTGCTTTCGCGGAAAGACTTGCCTTACGGCCGGCTATAAACGTCCGCCCGGACGCCCGCCCGCTTTCAGCACGACCACCTGCTCGGCCAGAAAAGGCGGCAGGAACAGGTCGGCCGATTCATGGAAACACCGGAACAGGTCGGCGATGAAGTGCAGCCGGTCGGGCAGGTCGGCCCAGTCCACGGCCCCGCTGCCCAGCAGGCTGTCGGGCGTGGGGTCGATGTGACCGAGCAGGGTTCGCAGGTCGGCATTATAGAGTTCGCGGAGCGAAACCGGGAAACCGGCCGTCAGGTCCTGCCCCAGCGGCAGACGGATGTCGTTGGGCATCGCCATCGTCATCAGGTGCTCCGTGACGATCAGCCGGATCTGCTGCCTGACCACCGAAACCAGCGTTTGGAGGGCCCGGTCCAGCAGTGACGTTTTTCCCAGCATTTCCAGCAGCAGCAGCCGCGCCTGCGACTGCCAGCGGTCGTTCGGAAAAAGAAGGCTGAGCAGGCGGGTTTTCAACTCGTTGGGGTGAATCATGGCAATATCCAGGGCCTCGGCGATTTCGGGCTGAAGCCGGGTCTGCTCGTGGTAACCGATCTCCAGGTTGGCCAGTAGCCGCAGTTCGGCCTGTTTCTTCCGGTCGGTTTCGAACAGCGACTGGTAATACCGGGTGAAAGCCTGCCGCAGGTACTGCTGACCGGCCGGCGGTTCTCCCGGCCGCAGGTCGCGGCAGAAAGCTTTCAGGTTCGCTTCGTCGTAGGCGGTGTCGCTCAGGCACGACATGATGAAGCGGGCGAACTCCCACCCGATTTCCTCGAACACTTTTTTATTGCCCCGGGCAATGGCCGCGCCGGTCCGTTCGACGGCCGCAGCGGTCAGGCTGTGCCAGAGGGTTTTCCGGATGGTTTCCGCGCTCAGCGGGGTTCCGAGCTGCGTGGCCAGGGCCACCACTTCCCGGAAGGCCATTTCCATCTCCGGCTGAACGCCCAGCAGGGCCTCCAGCGACCGGGTCAGGTCCTCCTTTCGGATGCTCTGGCCGGCCTGCTTCGAGGCCCAGGTGGCGAAAGTACACCAGTTGGCACCGGCTCCGGTGCGCTCGACGAAAGCGGCCGACAACTCGTGGTAGCACTGCGTAATCTGCAGGTTGCGCACCACCGGGTCCGTCACCGCGGCAATCCGTTCGACGGCGGCCGGGGTCGGAATCTTCCGCTGGGGCTTTATGGGCATCGTTTCCGTTTTTTCAGGCATCGTATTCAATTCCGTACAGAGGGAGACATCATTTCACGGAAATGAAGGTACATGAACGAAAACAGAAAAAACCGGATCATTTATTATCCGGTTTTTTCGTAACCCACTATTTTTTAAATGGTTGAAATTCGGACCTTCCGAACCGGGCAATCTGTACGGACCGGGTGAAAGCAGGAACTTACAGACTGCTCAGGAAATCCCGAATGACCTTCCGGGTTTCCTCCGGCTGCTCGATCATTCCCAGATGACCCACCTTTTCCAGGACCTGCGTGCGGGCCTGCGGGGCCGCCGAGAACAACGCCCGGCTTTTTTCCGGAGGAATGATTTTATCCTCCCCTCCGGCCACGATCAGCACCGGAAAGGCGGCCTTTTTCAGCACCTCCGTCCGGTCCGGGCGGGCGGCCATGGCCTTCACCCCCGACGCCAGGGCTTCTGCCGGCAATCCGGAATACCGCGCCACCAGCCGGTCGACCTCCTCGGGATGTTCGCGGGAATACGAATCGCCGAACATTTTGGGAACGGTTTCGCCGATGAAGGGAGCCGCCCCCCGGGTTTCCAGCGTTTCGACGGCTTTCCGGCGCCCCTCCCGGCGGCTTTCGTCATCGGCAAAGGCCGTGGAACTGAAAAGGATCAGCCCCCTGACCCGTTCCGGATGGCTCTCAGCCAAAGCCAGGGCGATGTAGCCGCCCATGGAGTGGCCGATCAGGACGCAGGCTTCGGCACCGATGGTTTGAAGCCGGCCGTACAGGTCCCCGGCGTAGGCCTCGATGGTCCGGTAATCGGTGTGTTCGGAAAAATCCGGTTTGAGCACCGTGTACTCGCCCTTCAGATCCTCATACAGAGCGTTCCAGACGGCAGAATCGACGCCGTGGCCGTGAATCAGGACGACGACAGGGGGTTGGCTGTTCATGGGTAAGCTGGCTTTGAAATGGTTCTGGTTAGACGACCGGAGGGGCCGGAAACAATTCGGCGCAGCCGCCGGTCCGGAAGGACGACAACTGCGCCGGAAAAAACCGGCTTTGGAAACCGGTTCGGGAAATAGCCTTATGAATTGGAGAGCACGTCGACCAGGATCAGGACCACGCCCGCAATCAGCAGCAGAACGCCCAGCAGACCGAGGACACCCCCGAACAGCAGCGCGAACAGCAGACCGACCACGCCGAGGATGATACCGGCACGCAGGGTACGGCTCATCGCCTTGGCCTCTTCAGGAGCCAGCGAATTTTTAATTTTCTTGTCGATCTTCTTGAGCATCATCCGCTCAACCAGATTCATTTTGCGGGGAGCCGCCGTTTTTTCCGGAGAGGCAGCCGCTTTGGTGCCGGCTTCAGCGAGCAGACTCTGAACGCGGGCAATGCGTTTTTCGAGCTTCTTGTTGCCTGCCAATTGGTTATCGTTCCGGACAAGGGCCTCCTGCAGTTGCTTTTCAGCGGATTTGAATGCTGCTGCGGCCGTCATGGGAGTGACCTGTTCAGCGGGAGTCTGCGCCGGCGTCTCGGCAACCGCTACCGCCGGTGCTTCCGCCGGAACGGCAGGAACTTCCTTCTGGGAAGTGAACCGCTCGACGGGCATCTTCTGGTAGGTTGCGTAAGGACGGCTACAGGCACTGAATAAAGCCGAAGTCAGCAGTGAGTACACTGCAAGTTTGGAAAGTGTTCTCATGAAATTTGGGAAGAGGTTTGATGAAACATTTGTATTCGTTGTAACACGGGGGCAAAAAAGCATAATCCGAATCATCCTACCAAAACTTATCTCCCGTTTTTTGTGAAAAAACCGGGAGATAAGCATGATTTTTTATTAACCGATCGGATTTCCCGTGTGAAGGAACGATGGTTATTCGATCAGCAGACCGAGCAAAACCAGGGCGACGCCCACGATGAGCAAAATGATACCGATGGTATCGACGGCCGGGATGAATACGAATACCAGACCGATCAGGGCGACCAGCGCACCAATTTTGGTAAGCCCCCCGACGGCCTTGGCCGCATCCGGCGCCAGCGTCTTCTGGATCTTTTTATCGATCTTCTTCACCATCATCCGTTCCACCAGGTTCATCTTGTGCTTGGTGGTCTGGACGGCGCCGGCCGGTTTTTTGGCGGCTTCGGCCAGCAGGCTCTGGATATGGGCAACCCGCTTGCTCAGTTTGCGGTTGCCGGCCAGTTTGTTGTCGTTGCGGGCCACGGCTTCATCGAGCGTCCGGCTCAGGACCGTCAGATCGGCCGGTTTGACCGTCAGGGAGGTCAGGTCGGAGGGGGCCGGGGCTGCGGGAGAAATCGGGGCGGCTTCCACTACTGCGTTTTCTGAAACGGTCAGTTGGGCAGGCGGGGTTGCGGGGGTCTCCTGCCGGGAAGTGAAGCGTTCTACGGGCATTTTCTGATACGTCGCATACGGACGGCTGCAGGCACCGAAGACGGAAATGGCCATCAGTGCATAGAACACGTTTCTGGAAAATGTTTTCATACGGAATGAAGTATTATGTAGGAACTGGGATGAAGAAGCATGAAACATGCTTCGTAGGCAAGAACCACACACCGGTAAATTTGTTATAAAAAGCTCCGAACCGGGAAAACAGATCGGCCTGCTTCCCTTCGAATACCCGGTTCGGGTTCGAAGGAAAACAGGCCGATCTGTTTTTACTTCAGGTACGGTGTCAGGCGGCCGAGCGCAGCACGTGCATGGAGGATTTGCCGAATTTCTCGCGGGCATAATCCACCGTGATGGTCAGTTCGGTAACGTCCTGAGAAGAAGGCAGTTCATACATGGCGTCGGTGATGATGGACTCGCAGATGGACCGCAGGCCCCGGGCGCCGAGGTTGTAGACGATCGCCTGATCGACCACGTAATCCAGGGCCGACTGATCCCAGTGCAGCTGAATGTTCTCCATGGCAAACAGTTTGGCGTACTGCTTGGTGATGGCGTTTTTGGGTTCGGTCAGGATTCGGCGCAGGGCTTCGGGGCTGAGCGGCTCCAGATAGGTCAGCACGGGCAGACGGCCGATCAGTTCCGGTATCAGGCCGAACGATTTCAGGTCCTGAGCCGACACGTGCCGCATCAGGTGAGCGCGGTCCACGGTGTCGTTCAGCCGGCGGTCGCCGGAAAAGCCGATGGGCCGGGCGTTGACGCGCTTGGCGATGTGGCGGTCGATGCCGTCGAAGGCCCCACCGCAGATAAACAGGATATTTTCGGTATTGAGGGCAATCATCCGCTGGTCGGGGTGCTTGCGGCCTCCCTGGGGCGGCACATTGACGACCGACCCTTCGAGCAGCTTGAGCATCGCCTGCTGCACGCCTTCCCCGCTGACGTCGCGGGTGATGGAGGGGTTGTCCGACTTCCGGGCGATCTTATCGATTTCGTCGATGTAGACGATCCCGCGTTCGGCGGCCTCCACATTGTAGTCGGCGGACTGCAAAAGCCGGGTCAGGATGGTTTCGACGTCTTCCCCGACATAACCGGCTTCGGTGATGACCGTGGCGTCGGCAATACAGAAAGGGACCTGGAGAATCTTGGCGATGGTCCGGGCGAGGTAGGTTTTTCCGGTTCCGGTATCGCCCACCATAATAATGTTCGACTTTTCAATCTGTACGTCGTCGTGGGTGGGGGGCTGCATGAGCCGCTTGTAATGGTTATAGACGGCGACCGTCATTACCTTTTTGGCCTCGTCCTGGCCGATTACGTACTGATCGAGGTACCGCTTCATCTCCATCGGCTTGATGAGATTGAACTTGGGCTGATCCTCCGGATTCGACCGTTTGGGCCGGGTTTCTTCCAGGACGACCTGATGTCCCTGTTCAATGCAGTAGTTGCAGATGTGGGCGTCGATGCCCGACAGCAGGAGCATCACCTCATTTTTCCGCCGGCCGCAGAACGAACAGCTAACTTGTGGCATAAATGGTTATCTTCTAACGATGTAGCAGGAAAAGTTAATGAAATCCGGCGTGAATCGGTACATTTGCAGTTTACTCACCGACTTCCAATTGCACCCTGGGTGCTTAAACACTCAAATGAAACTTTCACAAATGTATCAAAATTTCTTCTTGAGCCCGCCGGGCCCCGGAGAAATTCCTCACAACCCCCTGCCTGTCAGTTCAATAACTTTTCCGGAAACAGAATCCCTATCCCTCCAACGGAGTTACCTGAGTTTGGCTTGTTTTTTGCTTTGTCTGGTAATTAACATACCACTCTAAGTTTCTCAACGTATGCGAGCAGTTTTACTTGCCCTTTTTTGGGGCACGGTGGCCTCTTTGTGCCTTGCCGAGGCTCCGGACAAGTCAGTCCCAACAACAAAGCCCCTGGTTGCCCCTCCTACGCCGGTCCAGCTGACGCTGACGCCCCGGAAAGCCTTTACACCGACCACCCGTAAAGGGTACTGGAACATCGACGTTGTCGACGATTTCACGCTCCCGGCCACCAAAACGCTCACTTTCAGCGGTGCCGGCCGAAATCTGCACGTGCAGGACGACTGGTCGCGGCTCTTCAAACGCGGCTTTTCGGCCATCGACAAGTCGCGCATGGTTCCTGACGAATTCCGCGGTCCCGCCTATCCCAAACCGGCCGGGTGGAAAAGCCGTCTGACGCAGGAACAGCGGACGTGGGTCGTCTACGCCGGTTATTTTACCGGATCACCCTTCAACATCCAGTGGGCCGTCAACAGCGACCTCGCCGACCAGACCTACTACCGGCGCACCGACGGCAACCCGAGCAGCATCTACCAGGCCATGTCCGAGTTTTCGGGCTCCTGTAACTACTTCGGCGACTGCGCCCCCGGCAAGTCCCTGTCTACCTACGGCCACATCTTCCTGGACGTGGAGAACGACGGGATCAGCGACGCCAAAAAACAGGAGCAGGCCAACCTGTACGTCTATACCATCAAGCTGCTGAAAGAGTTTTCCAGCCCGACGACGGACATCGGCTGGATCAACCCTATTCCGCGGAACGGTTTCGGGTACTCCCGCTCCAAAGACTGGACCTACCCCGCCACCTGGCTCTGGAACATGCCCGTCCAGCACACCGCCACCTCACGCGAACGCGGCATGCCCGACGACATCGTTGGAAAATCCTATTCCGACATTATCGACATCCAGATGCCGGGCTGTTATTTCTACTACCCCGATTTCGATTATACCATCGATCACAAGGGCGACGAAACCCGTCACTGGCTGGCCGGCGTCCTGCATGAGCAGGAGATCAACATGAAACTGTCGCCCAAGAAGCGGGTAGCCTGGCAGTGGCTGTTCAACAGTATCAACGGAACCATCAACAACAGCGGCAAGTCGATGCACCCCGCCCCCCCGATGGTGGCCGAAGGGACGGCGATCTTCTACTGGTTCACCGGCGCCTACGGGGCCGTTCTCTGGGACGACTGGAAAGACCTGAAACCCGACCAGCCGACCCCGACCGACCCGCGGGCGCAGGGGATCGCCAACGATCGGGTCTATGCCTGCTACGAACATTATATCCACGGTCTGTGGCGCCTGTTCAAGCACCACGGCGATATGTTCGATAACAAGGAAACCTACCTGAACGATCAGACGGAATGCTCGTATGACGGCGGTAAGACCTGGAATCGCTACAACGCCAACCAACTGAAGACCCGCGGCCTGCCCTTCGCCCGGGCCATCGTCAACCGGGATCAGATTCTGATTGCCGCCACGATGCCCTACGCCAAACCGGGGCAGATCACAAACTTCAAACTCCGCTACCGGGAAAACGGCTACCTCTTCTATACCGACATCCAGCTAAACGGTGACGAAATCATGCTGGGCCGCGCCACGATGCCCGTCGCCACCGGTCCGGACAACGACATGCCGATTCCGTTCAACCTGCCGAACGTCAGCGGGATGGTCAATCAGCCTTTCCATCTGGTGATGCCCACCTTCAGCGATCCGGAAAACCAGCCCCTGACCTATAGCTTCAGCGGTAACGTGCCGGGCCTGACCTTCAATCCGGCCACACGGGTGCTGAGCGGAACGCCGACCTCGACCGGCTCCTATACGCTGACCTATACCGGAACGGACCCCTACGGTGAAAACGGCTCCTCACCCCTGAAGGTGACGATCTACTCGACCCCGCCCCCCAACACGACCGGCGGCTTCGACGGTCATATCGACATCGCCGACTGTTCGCTGGGTTTCAAAGGCTGGGTCTGGAACCGTCTGACACCCAACGATGCGGTGGTGGTCGACATTCTGGATAACAAGAAACTGGTGGCTTCGGCCATCGTGTCCGACTACCGTGAAGACCTCAAGGCCCTCGGGAACGGAAAACACGGCTTCCTGTTCCCGATTCCGGATTTCCTGCGGGATAACCTGACGCACACGATTACGGCGAAGGTGCAGGGGACCGACTGGTATCTGAAAAGCGGTCCGAAATATTTCAAGTGCGCTCCTTCGACCGCTCCGACCCCCAACACTCCGCCGGTAGCCCCGACGGTGGCTGCCGCCAGCGGTCAGGTGACGAAGGCGTTCTCGCTCGTGCTTCCGCCGTTCACCGACGCCCAGAACCACGCCCTGACCTATGCAGTGACGGGTTCGGTGCCGGGCCTGAATTTCAACCCTTCGACGCGCACGCTGAGCGGTACGCCGACTCAGGCCGGCTCCTACACGCTGACCTATACCGCCACCGATACGCAGGGCGCTTCCAACTCCACGAGCGTGGAGATTTCGGTCGCGGCTGCACCGCCGAACGGCATTCCCGTCCCCCCGACGGTGTCTCCCCTGTCGGCGACGGCCACGGTGTCCTTCACGACGACCCTGCCGGTTTTCACCGATCCGGACGGTCATTCGATGACCTATAGCCTGACGGGGTCGGTGCCGGGCCTGACGTTCAATGCCGCCACCCGCGTGCTGAGCGGTGCGCCGACGCAGGAAGGGACTTACACGCTGACTTATAAGGCGACGGACAGCCAGAACGGCGTCGGCCAGGTCGACATCGAGGTGACCGTGGCGCAGGCTCCGCCGAATACCGAACCGCAGGCTCCGACCGTGTCCCCGCTGTCGGCCACGGCGACGGTAGCCTTTACGACGACTCTCCCGGTATTCACCGATGCGGAGGGTCAGCCGATGACCTATGCGGTGACGGGTTCGGTGCCGGGCCTGAGCTTCAACGCTTCGACCCGCGTCCTGAGCGGCACGCCGACCCAGGAAGGCTCTTATACGCTGACCTACAAGGCCACGGACAACCAGAACGGCGTCGGCTCGGTCGATATCGAAGTTACCGTAGCTGCGGCTCCGCCCAACGATCCGCCGGTGGCCCCGACGGTGGCCTCACAGACCGCCACGGTCGGCCAGTCTTTCACCACAACCCTGCCGGTATTTACCGACCCTCAGAACCAGACGCTGACCTACGCGGTGACGGGTTCGGTGCCGGGCCTGAACTTCAATGCCTCGACCCGCGTCCTGAGCGGTACGCCTACCACGGCCGGTTCCTACACGCTGACCTATACCGCCACCGATCCCCGGGGTGCCTCGGCCTCCGCTTCGGTTGAGGTGACGGTTTCGGAACCCAAGCCCAACGAGGCTCCTGTAGCTCCGGTTCTGACGGCCGCCGGCGGTCAGGTGAACAAAGCATTTACGCTGGTATTGCCGGTATTTACCGATCCGGAGGGCCAGGCCCTGACCTACAGCCTGACCGGTTCCGTTCCGGGGCTGACCTTCAACCGGAGTACGCGGACGCTGGGTGGTACGCCCACGACCCCCGGTGCTTATTCGCTGACCTATTCGGCCACCGACAACCAGAACGCCACGACCTCAGCCGCCCTTTCGGTCACGATTGCTCCGGCATCGACCGTCAGCGCCATCTTCGACGGTCACTTCGATAAGGCGACCTGCGAAAACCTCGGCGGCTGGGTATGGGATAAAAACCAGCCGAATGCGGCCCTGATCGTCGAAATCATGGAGAACGGCAAAGTCGTCACCACGGCGGTGGCCGGCACCTACCGGTCTGACCTTGCCCTGATGGGCAACGGTCAGCACGGCTGGCTGATCCCGACGCCCAGTATTCTGAAAGACAATGCCATCCATACGCTGAGCGTCCGGGTGCAGGGAACGACCTGGAACCTGAAAAGCGGCCCGCGCTCGATCAACTGCGTGCCGGATGTGAACACGCCGAACACCCCGCCGGCCCCGCCCACGGTGTCTCCGCTGTCGGCCATGGCGACGGTTTCCTTCTCGACCACCCTGCCCGTCTTTACCGACGCCGAAAATCAGGCGCTGACGTACGCGGTGACGGGTTCGGTGCCGGGTCTGAGCTTCAACAGCGCCACCCGGGCGCTGAGCGGTGCGCCGACCCAGGAAGGTTCCTACTCACTGACGTACACGGCCACCGACACCAGAGGAGCCTCCGGTTCGGTAACGGTTCAGATGACGGTCGCTCCGGCTCCGCCGAACACCAATCCGGCCGCCCCGACCGTGGCCGATGCCAACGGCCAGGTCGGTAAGAGCTTCTCGCTCGTGCTGCCGGCCTTTACCGATGCCGAAAACCAACCGCTGACCTACAGCCTCAACGGTTCGGTGCCGGGCCTGAACTTCAATGCTTCGACCCGCACCCTGAGCGGTACGCCCACCACGGCCGGTTCCTACACGCTGACCTACGGCGCAGCCGATAATCAGGGCGGTACCGGCTCGACCACCTTTGGGGTGACGATTGCCCCACCGGCGCCGAATGTTGCGCCGACCGCACCGACGGTAGCTCCGCTCTCGGCTACGGCCACGGTCGCCTATACGACTACCCTGCCGGTCTTTACCGATCCGGAAGGCCAGACCATGACCTACGCGGTGACGGGTTCGGTGCCGGGTCTGAGCTTCAATACTTCAAACCGCGTCCTGAGTGGTACGCCCACCACCGCCGGTTCCTATACGCTGACCTATACCGCCACGGACAGTCAGAACGGTAGTACTTCGACGCCGGTGGAAGTGACGGTTGCTCCGGCTCCGCCCAACAGCCCGCCGGTCGCTCCGACGGTCGCGTCGGCCTCCGGGCAAGTAGGAAAAGGGTTCTCGCTCGTGCTGCCGGCTTTCACCGATGCTCCGGGCCAGACGCTGACTTACAGCCTGACGGGTTCGGTGCCGGGCCTGAGCTTCAACAGTTCGACGCGCACCCTGAGCGGTACCCCGACCCAGGAAGGGGCCTTTACCCTGTCCTATTCGGCCAAAGACCCCGAAAACGCATCGGCTTCGGCCAGCTTCACCGTAACGATTACGGGCGCCCCGACGGTGACCGGCAACTTCGACGGTTACCTCGATCAGGCGAACTGCAGCACGCTGGCCGGATGGGCCGCCGACAAAAACAAGCCGACCCTGCCGATGATCGTCGAGATCGTGGAAGGCTCAACCGTGGTAGGAACGCTGGTAGCTTCCGATTACCGGGGCGCGCTGGCCTCCATCGGGGGTGGTTTCCACGGATTTACGGTGCCGCTGCCGGAACTGCTCCGGGATGGCAAGCCGCATAACATTACGGCCCGCATCCAGGGCTCGGCCTTCACGCTGAAAGGCGGTTTGAAAACGGTCAACTGTCCGGCACCGAACACAGGAACGGTCAATCCGGGCGGAACCAACCCGCCGGTGGCCGTCACGCTGCCGGCCGCCCGCGGGCAGGTGGGCCAGCCCTTTGCCCTGCTTCTGCCGGCGTTCCGGGATGCCGACAACCAGCCGCTGACTTATACCCTCGGCGGTGCGGTTCCGGGCGTGAGTTTCAACGGCTCGATCCGTACCCTCAGCGGCACGCCGACCCAGACCGGAACGTTTACCCTGAACTATACGGCCACCGACCCGACGAACCAGTCGGCCTCGGCCACGCTGACCGTGACGATCGCTCCCGCGCCGGTGACGGCCATCAGCACCTACGACGGGCACTTCGACAAGGCGGATTGCAGCGTGGTCAACGGCTGGGTGTGGGACAGCAAGCAGCCCAACACGGCCCTGAACGTCGAGATTCTGGACGGCAGCAATTACATCTCTACGGTAGTGGCCGGTAGTTACCGCGGTGACCTGGCAACGAAAGGAAACGGCCAGCACGCCTTCTCGGTGCCGCTGCCGGCGCAGCTGAAAGACGGCAAACCGCACGTGATCAACCTTCGGGTCGAGGGCACCATCTTCTATCTGAAAGCCGGTTCGATCATTATCAACTGTGCCTCTTCCGCCCGGATGTCGGCCGCGGCAACGCCTTCCGCCGAATCGACGGAACTCGAAACCCGGATCTCGGCCTGGCCGAACCCGACCACCGGACGGGTGACCGTCAGCTTCCGCCTTCCGGCGCAGCAGACCGCCCGGCTGAGCGTTGCCGACCTGATGGGCCGGCCGGTGGTCGAACGGAACGTGGTCGGTACGGGCCAGACGCAGGAAGAAACCCTCGAAATCGGTCAGAGTACCAACGGGGTACATTTCATCCTACTGAAGACCGAATCCGGCACGGTGGGCAGCAAGATCCTGCTGAACCGCTGACCGGAACGGTAATCCACAAAAAAAGCCCTTGCCGATGCAGGGGCTTTTTTGTTGGTGGTTATGGGAAACGGCTTAGTTCATCTGGGCCAGGCGTTTCCGTTCGGCTTTCACCCACTCGATCAGTTCGGTTTTCTGGGCTTCCGACAGTTTGGCATCCTGGTGAACCAGGGTATAGGCCGGCATCGGCATGTGGCCCTCCTCCACTTCTTCGGCGATTTCCTCCAGCTTATGGTCTTTCCGCTTCTTGTCGTAGGTAGAAAACTCGGAAAAGTTCAGTTCTTCCTTCCCCTCCTCGATGTGATTGGCCAGCCATAATCCCACCGGGTTGACGTTCGAATACCAGGGGTAATCCGTATGGTTGGAGTGACAGTTGTAACAGGCGGTTTTCAGGGTCGTCATTACCGGCTGGGATACCTGGACGCTGTGGGTCAGGTCCTGCGGAGTGTCGGCCTGTCCGTTGTTTTTTTCAGGTCGGATGAACTGGATGACTACCAGAACTACCAAAAGGCCAATCAGGATTTTTCGCTTCATTGATTTAGATTAGTTAAACATACGGGGGCCTAAAAATAAAGAAGTTACGGCAACTCCTGCAAAGCCGTCCCGGTTTCCACCGAAAATAAAAAAACGGGACCCCTCGCGGAGTCCCGTTTTCTGAACCGACTGTGGGCGGTTTCTTATTTTTCCCGACGCAGTACTTCGTCGATCAGACCGTATTCCTTGGCTTCTTCGGCCCGGAACCACTTGTCGCGGTCGGAGTCCTTCTCGATCTGCTCGGCAGTCTGGCCGGTATGGTTGGCGATGATGGCATACAGCTCGTCCCGCAGCTTCACGATCTCACGGGCGGTGATTTCGATATCCACGGACTGGCCCTGAGCACCCCCCGACGGCTGGTGAATCATGACGCGGGCGTGGGGCAGCGCGGAACGCTTGCCGGCGGCTCCGCCCGTCAGCAGAACGGCACCCATCGATGCGGCCAGGCTGGTGCAGACCGTAGCGACGTCGGGCCGGACATACTGCATCGTATCATAGATTCCCAGACCGGCATAGACCGACCCGCCCGGGCTGTTGATGTACATGAGAATGTCTTTCTTGGGATCGGCCGACTCCAGGAAGAGCAATTGCGCAACGATGATGTTGGCGATATTGTCGTCGACGCCCATGCCGAGGAAGATGATCCGGTCGGCCATCAGCCGGGAGAACACGTCGACTTCCCGGAAGTTCATCGGACGCTCTTCAATCACGGCGCGGGTCATGTTTTCGACGGTGTGGTTGACATATCCATCGACGGTCAATCCGTTCAGGCCCATGTGCCGAACGGCAAACTGGCGGAATTCGTTTCCTAGATTCATACAGGTTTTCTATTTCTGTTTAGCGCAACGAAAATACAAACAGCTTGGTTCAGGACGAAATGGTTGTCATTTTTCGGAATCGGCGGAAGTTTCGGACCTGGATCGTTAGAAAACCGAATCCCGACGCTTACCGTCTACTGAAAACTCATTTGAAACCAACCGGCCGTCTGCCTTTGTTCTGGTACAAAAATGAGCAACCGGCGGTTTTTTTGTAGTCGGTCCGGCTTGGGATATTGTCGAAATTACTTGAGAAGACATGAATATAGGCGCACAAATCCGCATCCTGCGACAGCAGAAGGGCTATTCCCAGGAAAATATGGCCGAAATGCTGGGACTTTCCACCACGGCCTACGGCGACATCGAGCGGGGTAAAACCGACCTGACCATCGCCCGGCTCCAGCAGATCGCCACCGCACTCGGCACCACCCCGGCCCAGCTGCTGTCGGGAGAACCCGCCCAGTCGCCGGAGCTTTACCCGGCGGAGGTCGTTCATCAGGTCGAAACGCTCCAACTGGAACGGGAGAAGCAGGAACTGGAGCTGGACAAACTGCGGCTGGAAGTGGAATACTGGAAGCGGAAAGCCGAGGACCTCGCGCTGGTCAGCGTCGTCAGGGCGCTGGTTCCTCCCGAGGATCGCCCCCGCATCGGTTTCAAGTAAGGATGCAAAAAAAGCCCTCCGAAGTGCTTCCGGAGGGCTAAAGTATGCATTCTGGTCCGATCAGGCCTGACGGGCACTGACGAGTTCCTTGAATTCGTCGACGGTGACGGGCCGGGGTTCGGTCGATACCTTCGATTTGATCAGTTCGATGACCTGATCGTCGAAGACGCGATTGTACATTTTCATGTAGTTTTCGCCTTTCTCGTCCATCAGATACTGCTGGGCGATGCGGTCGACGCTCTGCGCCATCTGCTCGTTGTCGCCGTAGAAACCGAACTGCTCGCGCACGAGGCCCCGGGTCACGTCCAGGACGGCTTCGTACGAAACGTTGATTTCGTTCTGCTCGGCCACCTTGTTCTTGATCAGCTGGAGCTTCACCGACCGGGCGAAGGCGTCGTATTGCTGCTCTACCTCTTCTTCCAAAATCTTGCCTTCGTTGGTAGTCAGGAGCCAGTCTTTCAGGAAAGCGTCGGGAAGCTGGATGCCGATGTTTTCCAGCAGGGTCTGTTCGATGTCGAGCCGTTGCAGGGAGCCGGCTTCGCGGGCGTAGTTGCCTTTGATGATTTCCAGCACTTTCTCACGGAACTGCTCTTCATTATCGACGGAGCCGTTGCCCAGGACCTTATCGAAAAATTCCTGGCCCATGACGGCCGGTGCGGTGCGGGTCACATCGTCGACGTTGAACTGGAACTCGCCTTCCAGGGTTTCGGCTTCCTCTTTCTTGAGGCCGGTCGCCAGGGCGCGGGCCTTGTCGTCGGCAAAAGCCTTGCGGATGTCGAAGGTAACGACATCGCCTTTTTTGAGTCCGATAAACTTCGGCAGTTCTTCGGCTGCGATCTGTTTGGTCGGGAGGGCGGTTTTGGTTTCGAACGGTTCGCCTTCCTCCCCGAGTTTCTTCAGTTCACCATAGATCATGTCGCCTTCGGCCGACTCCTCGACGTGGGCGTGGCCGCTGAACTGGTTCTGAAGGTTCTCGATGGTTTCGTTCAGTTCCTTTTCACCGGCTTCGATCTCGTAGACCGGGATGGCCGGCAGTTTTTCGAAATCCACCTCGAAGTCGGAAGCCAGACCGAGCTGGTAGTTGAATTCGAAATCGCTCTGATTGTCCCAGTCGATGCCGGCGGCCTGTTCCCGGTCGGGCATGGGGTCACCGACGACCTGGAGTTTGTTTTCGCGGATGTAGTTATTGACCGTCTTTTTGAGGAGCTCGTTGATCTCGTCCACCATGATGCTCTTTCCATACATTTTCTGGATCAGAGACGCAGGAACTTTGCCCGGGCGGAACCCTTTCAGACTGACCCGACGACCGTAATCTTTCAGCTTCTTATCGACTTCGGACTGGTAATCGTTCTTCGTGAGTCTGATTTTCAGCGAAGCATTGGTGTCGGTCGATTTTTCTAATGCAATTTCCACAAGTTCAAATTGTTATATGACAGATTTGCCGAATGATCGAACAGAAGAACCAGGCCGGCCCGCGAAGCCCATTCAATCATTCAGCAATTCCACAATTCATTTATTCCGTACGGGCGGAGGGACTCGAACCCCCATGCCTTGCGGCACCAGATCCTAAGTCTGGCACGTCTACCAATTTCGCCACGCCCGCGTAACTGTGACCATCTCCCGACGGTCAGTGACTCAATTCGGCCTGCAAAGGTACAAAGGTTTTTTTATCCTTCAAACCGGGCGCTGATCCTGCTTTAATTTTTAAAAGGAAACCTTTGTTTGACGACCCTGTTGTTCTATATTAGTAAAAAAGCGTAGCCTTCGAAGCTATAACGAGTACAACCGCAGAAGGACACCCCTATGAACACAACCGTAGAGCCGGTTATTGACCTGGAGCAGGAACGGAAGGAGATATTGAAGCGTTACCGCCGGTTATTGCGGGCCGCCAAGCCGATGCTGAAGGACAACGACGCCAAGCTGATCAAAAAGGCCTTCAATACTTCGCTCGAAGCCCACCAGAATATGCGCCGACGGTCGGGGGAACCGTATATCTATCACCCCCTCGCCGTGGCCCAGATTGCCGTCGAGGAAATCGGCCTCGGAACCACCTCCATCGTAGCCGCCCTCCTGCACGACGTCGTGGAGGATACGGAAATGACCATCGGGGACATCGACCGGCTGTTCGGTCCCAAAACGGCCCGGATCATCGACGGTCTGACCAAGATTTCCGGCAAGTTCGAGTACGGCACCTCCCAGCAGGCCGAGAACTTCCGCAAGATGCTGCTGACGCTGTCGGACGACGTGCGGGTGATTCTGATCAAACTCGCCGACCGGCTGCACAACATGCGGACGCTCGACTCGATGCCCCGCGACAAACAGCTCAAGATCGCTTCCGAAACCATCTACATCTATGCGCCCCTCGCCCACCGGCTGGGGCTGTACGCCATCAAGTCGGAACTGGAAGACCTGTATCTGAAATACGCCGAACCGGACGAGTACAAGGCCATTGCCCGCAAGCTGAGAGAGACCAAAACAACCCGCGACCGGTTCATCTCCCGCTTCATCGAGCCGATCGAGGACGATCTGAAGGAAATAGGCTATGAATACATCATCAAAGGCCGGCCCAAGTCGATCTATTCCATCTATAACAAGCTGAACAAACAGAAGAAGCCGTTCGAGGAAATCTATGACCTGTTTGCGGTCCGGATCATCATGAACGTACCGCCGGAAAGCGAAAAAGCCGCCTGCTGGCAGGCCTATTCCGTGGTGACGGATCATTATAA
The DNA here is from genome assembly GCF_003703975.1 of Larkinella soli. Lineage (GTDB taxonomy): Bacteria > Bacteroidota > Bacteroidia > Cytophagales > Spirosomataceae > Larkinella > Larkinella soli. The sequence goes on from NZ_QTJY01000016.1 coordinate 59,182, forward strand.
ACCCAACCCCGACCGGCTCAAGGACTGGATCAGCACGCCCCGGGCCAACGGCTACGAGTCGCTGCACACGACGGTGATGAGCAAGGCCGGCCAGTGGGTCGAGGTGCAGATCCGGACCAACCGGATGGACGAAATTGCCGAAAAGGGCTATGCCGCCCACTGGAAATACAAGGGTGCCGAAACCCAGACCGGCCGGGGCATCGAGACCTGGATCAGCCAGGTCCGGGAGATGCTCGAATCGGCGAGCAACGAGAAAACGGCCGCCATCGAGTTCCTGGACGATTTCCGGAGCAACCTCTATAGCGAGGAGGTGTTCGTCTTCACCCCGAAAGGCGACCTGAAGGTGCTGCAGCGGGGAGCTACCGCCCTCGACTTCGCCTTCGACATTCACACGCAGATCGGCGCCCGCTGCATGGCCGCCAAGGTCAACTCGACGCTCGTACCGCTCAGCCACGTGCTGCACAACGGCGATCAGGTCGAGATCATTACGTCCAACAAGCAGAAACCCAGTGAAGACTGGCTGCGGTTCGTGGTCACCTCCAAGGCCAAGACCAAGATCAAGGACCTGATCAAGGAGGAAAACAAGCATCACATCACCGACGGCCGCGAAATGGTGCTCCGGAAGCTGAAAACCCTGCGGATCGAGATGACCAACGAGGTCGTGAACCAGCTGCGGGCCTATTTCGGCTCCAAAACGGTGAACGACTTCTTTTACCGGGTCGGGAAGGGCCACATCGACGTTCAGGAGCTGAAGAAGTTCAAGGCGGATAAGGAAGCGAAGGAAAACCGCCAGAACAAACTCAATACCGATACCCTTCAGGACGGCCGGCTGTTCGAGAAGGAACTGAAGAAAATCCACGGCGAACGGGCCGATGCGGACATGCTCCTGATCGGCGAGGACATGGACCGGATCGACTATACGCTCGCCAAATGCTGCAACCCGATTTCGGGCGACGACGTGTTCGGCTTCGTGACGGTCAACGAGGGCATCAAGATCCACCGCACCACCTGCCCGAACGCCGTCGAGCTGATGTCGAACCACGGAAACCGCATCATCAAGGCCAAATGGACCTCGCAGCGCGATCTGGCCTTTCTGGCCGGCTTACGGATTACGGGAACCGACCGGGTCGGGCTGGTCAACGACGTAACCAAAATCATCAGTAACGAACTGCATATCAACATCCGGTCGATCACCATCGACTCCCGGGATGGAATCTTTGAAGGCTCCCTGAAGTTGTACGTACATAACACCCATCACCTTGAAGAACTGATGAAAAAACTTGAAAAAGTCGATGGGGTCGTGAAAGTAGCACGGTTTGATTAATTTTGTAGAGTTAACGCGACGTTTATGCCGATAGCCAAACAAGCCAACCTGGAAGCCGCCAAGAAAATTTTCACGGCATATTTGGAAAACAAGGGGCTGAGGAAGACACCGGAACGCTTTGCGATTCTGGAGGAAATATATAATCGTGAGGATCATTTCGATGTGGACGAACTCTACATCTCGATGAAAAACAAGAAATACCAGGTGAGCCGGGCCACCGTCTACAACACGCTCGACGTGCTGGTGGAATGCGACCTGGTGACCAAACATCAGTTCGGGCGGAATCTGGCCCAGTATGAAAAATCGTACGGGTACAAACAGCACGACCACCTGATCTGTACCGACTGCCATCAGGTGATGGAGTTCTGCGACCCGCGGGTCCAGAACATCCAGAATATGGTGGGCGATCTGCTGAAGTTCAACGTGATGCACCACTCGCTGATTTTTTACGGAAGCTGCCAGCGCGACAACTGCGAAAACCGCGCCCGGGCCGGTCAGGAACGGGACCATCAGGAACACGGCGGCCGGCCGATTCTGGGATAAATCCAGGCAGGTAAGTTACCTGCCTGACTCATTTCATAGTGTTTAGTCAATCGCGTATATACAGTTCAGAACTAATGGTAGACGTATTACTCGGCCTTCAATGGGGTGACGAAGGCAAGGGAAAAATTGTGGACGTACTGGCCCCGCAGTATCAGGTGGTAGCCCGGTTTCAGGGCGGCCCGAACGCCGGCCATACGCTGGAATTCGACGGATATAAGCATGTGTTGCACCAGATTCCGTCCGGCATCTTCCGGGCCGACATCAAAAACATCATCGGGAACGGCGTCGTGCTGGACCCCATCGTTTTCCGGAAGGAAATCGACGGCCTGGGCAAATACAACCTCGACCTGAGCCGCAACCTGTTCATCTCCAAAAAGGCCTCCATCATCCTGCCGACGCACCGCCTGCTCGACGCGGCCTACGAACAGGCCAAGGGGGAAGCCAAGATCGGCTCCACCCTGCGCGGGATCGGTCCGGCCTATCAGGACAAGGTGGCCCGCCAGGGGCTGCGGGTCGGCGACATCCTCTCCCCGAACTTCCAGGCCAAATACCGGAAGCTGACCGAAGCTCACAAAACGATTCTGGAGCATCACCAGTTCGACTACCAGTCGACGCTGCCCCAGGCCGAGGAAGAATTCTTTGCCGCCGTCGAATTCATGAAGCAGTTCCGGCTGGTCGAGAGCGAATACGAAATCAACCGGGCGCTGGACACGCAGCAGAAGGTGCTGGCTGAAGGGGCGCAGGGTTCCCTCTTGGACATCGACTTCGGGTCGTATCCCTTCGTCACGAGTTCCAATACCATGACGGCCGGGGCCTGTACGGGTCTGGGCATCGCGCCCCGTCAGATCGGGGAGGTGTTCGGGATCTTCAAGGCCTACTGCACCCGGGTCGGCAGCGGCCCCTTCCCGACCGAACTGTCGGACGAAACCGGCGAACGGATGCGCCAGGAAGGCCGGGAGTTCGGCGCCACCACGGGCCGTCCGCGCCGGTGCGGCTGGCTCGACCTGCCCGCCCTGAAATACGCCATCATGATCAACGGGGTGACGCAGCTCATTATGATGAAGGTGGACGTCCTGAACATCTTCGATACCATCAGGATCTGTACTCATTACGAACTGCCCGACGGCACCCTGACCGAACAACTCCCCTATGACCTCTGCGACACGGCCGTCAAGCCGGTTTACAAGGAGTTCAAAGGCTGGAAAACCGGTCTGGCCGACTTCCACACCTACGAGGAGGTTCCTGCCGAACTGGCCGCCTACATCGATTTTCTGGAAGAAGCACTCGGCCTCCCCATCAGCTTTATCTCGACGGGGCCGGACCGGGAAGCCATCATTCACCGGGAAGCCGTCGTGTAATCTCATGGAACCGGTAATCGCCGGATAATGAACACCAAACCAGCAAAAGCCGGACGTCCGGCTTTTGCCGGTTACGGCCCGATCGCCTGAGTTCTTATAAAAACCGTCATCTTAAGGCCGGCCTGGGTTACCGCCCGGCCTGACCCTTCGTTATGAACCCTTCTCCGCTATTTAACCGTCGGGGTTTCCTGAAACGCAGTTCACTGGCCGCCATGGCCGGCCTGCTCGGCACCGAAATCGCCCTGGCCGACCGGCTGCCCCGGCATTACCTTCCGCTGGCGTTCCGCCTTGAACCGGACCCGATGACCGGCAAGCACAAGGACATGATCGTGCTCAACGACAAGCCCTGGAACATCGAAACGCCGGCTCACCTGCTCGACGACCCCGTCACCCCCGCCGAGAAGATGTTTATCCGCAACAACGGTCTGATACCGGACAGCATCGACGCGGCCGGCTGGACACTGACCATCAACGGCGAATCGGTCAATGCGCCGAAAACCTATACCCTGAACGACCTGAAAAAACGTTTCAAAACCTATACCTACCAGCTCGTGCTGGAATGTGCGGGCAACGGCCGGGCCAACTACAGCCCTCAGACAGCCGGTAACCAGTGGGGCGAGGGCGCCGTCAGCTGCGCCGAATGGACGGGCGTCCGGCTGAAGGACATCCTGGCCGACGTTGGGCTGAAGAACGATGCGGTATATATCGGGTATTTCGGCAAGGATCTGCACGTCAGCAAGGACCCTACCAAACCGGTCATTTCCCGCGGGGTGCCCATCCAAAAGGCTATGGAGGACGAAACCCTGATTGCCTGGGCCATGAACGGCAAGGACATTCCGGTGACGCATGGGTTTCCGCTGCGGCTGGTGGTGGGCGGCTGGCCGGCTTCCGTTTCGGGCAAATGGCTCCATACCCTCTCCGTCCGGAACAAGGTCCACGACGGTGCCAAGATGACCGGCAAAAGCTACAAAGTGCCGGTCAATCCGGTGGAGCCGGGCGTCGATCCGCCGGAGGATCAGTTCAAAATCATCGAATCGATGCCGGTCAAATCGGTGATCACATTTCCGAAAACCGGGGCCCTGATCGACCCGGACAAGCCGTTGACGCTCCGGGGCCAGGCCTGGGCGGGCGACCGGGCCGTGAAGCAGATGTTTGTTTCCTATGATTTTGGGGCCACCTGGCTGCCCTGCACGCTCAAAGCCCCCAGAAACCGCCTGGCCTGGCAGCAGTGGAGCACCGAGGTGAAACTGCCCCGCAAAGGGTATTACGAAATCTGGGCGCGCGCCGTCGACGACGCGGGAGTTTCCCAGCCGATGGTGATGCCGCAGTGGAACCCCGAGGGCTACTGCAACAACGCCTGCCACCGGATCGCCGTGAAAGGGGTGTAACTACCGGGTAAACATTCCCACCCGCCGGGAGTCGAGCTTCAGGAAGATGAACAGCAGAATCGAGAACGACCAGAGCGACGAACCGCCGTAGCTGAAAAAGGGCAGCGGAATCCCGATGACCGGCATGAGTCCGATGGTCATGCCGATGTTGATCATCACGTGGAAGAAGATGATGCCGGCGACCGCGTAGCCGTATACCCGGGCAAAGCGGGTCCGCTGTTTTTCGGCCAGGAGTACGATCCGGCAGAGCAGCATCACAAACAGCCCGACCACGATCAGGCTGCCCACAAAGCCGTGTTCCTCCCCGATGGTACAGAAAATGAAGTCGGTACTCTGTTCCGGCACGAAGTCGAATTTGGTTTGGGTACCCTCCAGAAAACCCTTGCCCGACATGCGCCCGGAGCCGATAGCGATCTTGGCCTGGGTCACGTTCCAGCCGGCCCCCAGCGGGTCGGCGGCCGGATTGATCAGCACCCGGATGCGGTTCTGCTGGTGCGGCTGAAGCACGTCGTTGACGAAGAAATCCACCCCGGCCACGATGGCGATCATGGCGACGGCCGACACCACGATGGCCAGCACGTTCTGGACCGACCGCTGATAATGGGGCGTCAGGAAAAAGGTAATGCCTCCCAGCGCCAGGATGGCGATGAACAGGTAGAGCTTCGGTACGATGAGTGTCAGAATGAACAGTGTCACCACCACGATGCCGATCAGCGGATAAATTCCCGGCAGACCTTCCCGGTACAGCATGATGATGAAACTGGCAAAGACGAGCATGGACCCGGTTTCGTTCGAGGCAATGATGAGCACGGCCGGCAGCGCAATGATCCCGGCACACCAGAGCTGATCCTTCAGCTTGTTCAGGTTGACGCCCGGATAGTCGATATAGCGGGCCAGGGCCAGGGCGGTGCCCAGCTTGGCGAACTCGGCGGGCTGGATGGAAAACGCCCCGAATTTAAACCACGACCGCGAGCCGTTGACGTTCGAACCGGCCACCAGAACCAGCAGAAGCGAAAGGATGGTCAGGCCGTAAATGACAAAGGCGAAAGTGTCCCAGAACCGGTAGTTGATCACCAGAATGGCGATGATCAGCAAAACCGTCGTTCCGATCCACATCAGCTGCTTCCCGGCATTGGTCGACATATCGAACAGGCTCGTCTGCGACTCGGGGCTGTAGACGGCCGCATAGACGTTCAGCCAGCCCATCAGCACACAGGCGATGTACAGCATGAGCGTCATCCAGTCGATATTCTGGGTAATTTGTGGTTCGCGCGTAACCAAGGCGATGGTAAGTTAAGACGTTCTGATTCCTGTGCGTACGGGTGGGGAGGCTTAATTTCCGGAGGTCTGACCCGGCTTCGGATTCAGCGGCTGCGGTTCGGTGCGGAGAACCGGCCGGGGCTGCGACCGGACGATCATGGGCTTCCGGGCGGTATCTTTCGGAGGTTCGGGCTTCTTCGGCGGAGCCGGCTTCTGGGGCGGCTCGATCACCGGAAGGAAACTTTTCGACTTGATGTATTCGTCGAGCCGTTTGTTGTCCACCCGGCGCTTCAGGTATCTCTCGATGATCAGCGAAGCCACCGGAGCCGCGGCCGACCCGCCCCACTTCCCGTTCTCGACAAAGACGGCAATGGCGATTTTGGGATTCTCACGGGGGGCAAAAGCCACGAAGATCGAGTGGTCGTCGCCCTTACGGTTCTGCGAGGTGCCGGTTTTTCCGCACATGACGATGCCGGGTATCCGGGCCAGGCCCATGACCGTTCCGTGTTCAACGGCCATCTGCATGCCTTCGACCACCGGCTCGAAATGCTTCGCGTCGATGCCGACCTCATGTTTCTCCAGGTATTTCGGATCGATGCCCTGGCCCGGCTTGCCGATACCGCTCACGAGGTGCGGGGTGTAAAACCAGCCCCGGTTCGCCATGATGGCGGCTACGTTCGCCATTTTCAGCGGGTTGATGAGCAGTTCGCCCTCGCCGATGCTCAGCGAGTAGATGGTGGAGAACTTCCAGCGTTTCTCTCCGTAAATCTTGTCGTAATAGTCGGCCCCCGGCAGGTTCCCTTTCAGCTCGCTGGGCAGGTCGACGCCGAGTTTCTGCCCGATGCCGAACTTCGACACCCTTTCGTGCCAGTCTTCCAGCCCCCGGGCGGAGGCCACGAAGGTGTTCCGCTCCTCGTTGTTGTAGAGCATCCGGCGGAAGACGTGGTAGAAATACGGGTTGCAGGAATACTGCACCGCCCCGTCGAGGTGAATCCCACCCGGGTGGCCGTGGCATTTCATCGGAACGCCCGCATGGGAGAAGGCCGAGGCCGGGCTGATGACGCCGTCCTGCAGGGCAATGACCGCCTGAATCAGCTTGAAGGTGGAACCGGGCCGGTAACTCGCACTCACCGGGCGGTTGATCAGCGGTTTGTAGGGGTTGCGGGCCAGCTTGGCGTAGTTCTTCGAAAAATACCGGCTGGAAAGGATATTGGGGTCGTAGGTCGGCGCCGACACCATGCAGAGAATCTGGCCCGTGGCCGGCTCGATGGCGACGACGCTCCCGACCTTGTTCTGCATCAGCGTATCGGCATACTGCTGAATTTCCACATCGATGCCGGTATAAAGATTGGCTCCGGCCACCGCCAGCGTGTCGAAAGCCCCGTTTTTCCAGGAGCCTTTCACCACCCCCCGAACGTTCTGCATCACGAATTTGATGCCCCGCCGACCCCGCAGCACCGATTCATACTGCTTTTCCAGACCACTCTGCCCAATATAATCCCCCTGCCGGTAATAGGGCGTCTCCTGCTCGTCGAGTTGTTTTTTGGACACCTCGCTCACGTAGCCCACCGCGTTGGCCATGGTGTGCGCCGGGTAGGTCCGCATGGAACTCGTCACGTGTTCGAAGCCCCGGTAATCGACAAGCGCATCCTGAATACGGGCAAAGTCCTCTTTGGAAAGCTGACGAAGAAAAAGTGACGGCTTGACGGGCGAGTAAGCTTTGGCGTTGGCCATGATGCTGTCGAACTCGGTGCGTTCGAGGTTCATCAGACGGCAGAAAGCGGCCGTATCGGGGATATATACTTTTTTCGGAGTGACGTAGAGATCGTAAACCGGCGTGTTAAAGACAATGAGCTTGCCGTTCCGGTCGTAAATCTGGCCGCGGTAAGGTATCTCGATAACCCGTTTGATGGAGTTACTCGACGATTCCAGCGAATAACTGTCATCCAGGATTTGCAGATAAAACAGACGCGAAAGATAAACCAGGCCAATCAGACAGAAAACGCTGATGATAATGTATTTTCTGTTCTCAATCATAGGGAACAATCCGGAAATTTCAACAACACGTTTTGTCCCGAATCAAGTACAAAATTAACGCTAAATGCCAAAAAACGGAGGGTCGGCAAATAAAAAAGCGGAGCCTGGTCAGGCTCCGCCGTTTGGGGCTTCCGGCTTAAAAGCCAGGTCCTTTGGCCAGGGTTTTTACCCGGCAGAGATACATATCGGCCGTAATGTACAGGGTAGACCCGTCGTCGCCCCAGGCACAGTTGGCGGTGGCCGCCCCGGTGCGGATGCGGCCCAGCAGCTTTCCCGGTCCGGCCGGCCGGTCGGGAGCCACGATGACGATACCGCCCGGGCCGCTCGACCACACGTTGCCGTTCCGGTCCACCTTCAGTCCGTCCGGGACGCCCCCCAGGTTCTGCCGCATTCCTTCCTTGCCGTCGTAAAAAATCCGTCCCGTCCCGACCGTTCCGTCGGCCTGCACCGGATAGGCCATGATGTAGGGTTTGTCCGGGTCCGACTGCCCGACGTACAGCGTTTTTTCATCGGGTGAAAAGGCGATTCCGTTCGGGCGGGTCAGGTCACCGACGATCAGCGTCACCCGGCCGTCCGGTGTCACCCGGTAGACGCCGTGAATATCCAGTTCGCGGGTCTTTTTGTCTTTTTCGCGCTCAGGCAGGCCGTACGGAGGATCGGTAAAATAAACGCTGCCGCCGGAGTGGACGGCCACGTCGTTCGGGCTGTTGAAGCGCTTGCCCTGGTAATTGTCGGCCAGGGTTTTCTTCCCCCCACCCCCATTCAGCGCCAACACCGAAATACGCCGGTCGCCGTGCTCGGCGGAAATCAGCCGGCCCTGCCGGTCGAGCGTCAGGCCGTTGCTGCCGGGCTCACCGCTGTAATGGGCCACGCCCGTATAACCGGAGGGTTTCAGGAAAGGCGTACAGCCTTCTTTCTCCGACCACCGGAAAACCGTATTCTGCGGCACGTCCGAGAAAAGCAGGTAACCGCCCTCCTTCACCCAGACCGGCCCCTCCGACCAGTCGAAGCCGGTGGCCAGCACCTCGATTTTAGCGTCTTTGGCCAGCAGCTGGTCCAGTTTCGGATCCAGACGTTCGATGGAGCCGATGGTCGGATACGTAACCTGCGCACAGGCCGAGTAGACCAGGGCGGAGAAAAAGAATGCGGAAAAGGTCGATTTCATGGGAGATTGGTTTTGGGCCCAAAGGAACGAAAGAAGTCACATTGAGTAGTTTTTCTGAATAAACTGGTAAAAAATAAAGAGTCGCTTATAAATTAGCAAGCCTAACAGAGAAAGGCCCCTGCGATGACCCAACCCAACCCCAGAACGGCGCTTGTCGTCGGAGCCACCGGACTGATCGGCAGCCTGCTGACCAACCGGCTGGTGGAATCGTCGGCGTACGAAAAGATCAAGGTGCTCGTTCGGCATTCGCTCGGGTGGCAACATCCCCGCCTTCAGGAGGTTCAGTATGATTTCGACCACCCGAACGGTTTACTGACCCAGGCCGACGACGTCTTCTGCTGCCTCGGCACGACTATGAAAAAGGCAGGCTCCAGAGAAGCATTCCGAAAAGTGGACTACCAGTATCCGCTCGACGTTGCCCGGCTGGCGCTCGCCAACGGTGCCCGCCAGTTTCTGCTGGTTTCGGCCATGGGAGCGGATTTCAATTCGCGGATTTTCTACAACCGGATCAAGGGCGAAGTCGAACGGGATATCGGTGCCCTCGCCTACCCCACCTGCCTCATATTCAGGCCCTCCCTCCTGCTCGGCGACCGCCGGGAATTCCGGCTGGGCGAACGAATCGGCGCCGGGCTGATGAAACTGCTCAACCCGCTGCTTCCGGCCCGTTACCGGGGCATCCGGGCCGACAGCGTGGCCAATGCCATGCTTGAAATGGCCCGGAAGGGTCTTTCCGGCCACCATATCTTCGAATCCGACCAATTGCAGGAATACTGATTTTCTATGTACTCACCCAACGTGATCCGCTACGGCCGGGAAGAACCCCTGCCCGTGGCGCACACCCTCCGCGCCGGTCCCCTGACGATGCTTTATGAGAACGGCTTCCTCCGCCGGATCCGGTTCGGCAGCCACGAGGTGCTGCGGATGATCTACCACGCCGTTCGCGACCATAACTGGGCGACGGCACCCTGTACCATCGAGGAAGAAACCATCGACCAACAGGAGGATTCATTCCGGATCCGGTATTCCTGCCGCTGCGCGACGGGTCCCATCGACTTTCGCTGGCACTGCGAGATCATCGGAGAGCCGGACGGAACGCTCCAGTTCAGCATCGACGGGCAGGCCCATTCGGAGTTCCGGCGGAACCGGGTCGGCTTCTGTGTGCTGCATCCGGTGCAGGAGTGCGCCGGGGAGCTTTGCCTGCTCACTCACCCGGACGGCAGCCGGTCACAGGCGGTTTTTCCGGTGACCATCAGCCCCCACCAGCCTTTCCTGAACATCCGCGAGATGGAGTGGCCGGTCGCCGTGGGCGGCTCGGCGGTCCTGTGGTTCGTCGGCGACGTCTTCGAAACCGAAGACCAGCGCAACTGGTCGGATGCTTCCTACAAAACCTACTGCACCCCGCTTTCGCGGCCCTTTCCGGTGACGCTGCAACCCGGTGATCGGGTTCAGCAGACGCTCGAACTGCGTCTGAAAATACCGGCAGCTCCTGGCTTATTTTCTGCGGAACCGGTTTCCGCGGTAACCATTGAAACCGGCTCGAAAGCCGTTCCGATACCACCCATCGGCCTGAGCGTCGGGCGGGAGCCGTTCGACGAGGATGCGGTTTTATTGCTGAAAAAAGCTCATATTCATCACCTACGCGTCGAGATCGACTTACGGGAGCCGAACTGGCCGGCCGATTTCCGGAAGGCCGTCGGAGAAGCCCGGGCCGTCGGTGCCGGACTGGAGCTGGTGCTGTTCTTCAACCAGCTGGCCAGCTTCGAATTATACGGCTTTCTGAAAGAAATCACCGACCACGATCTGATCTATTCCGTCCTGCTCCTGAGCAATTTTGCCAAAACCACCCCCGCTTCCCTGATCGAACAGGTGGAAGGGCCCTTGCGGCAGGCGCTGCCCCAGGCGCTGATCGGTGCGGGCACCAATGCGTTTTATACGGAACTCAACCGCTTTACTCCGCCCGCCGGCCGGCTCGACTTTTTCAGTTATTCCATCAACCCGCAGGCCCACGCTTTCGACAACCGAACGCTGGTGGAAAACCTCGAAGCCCAGGCCGACTCGGTGCGCGACACCCACGGCTGGATTTCGCGGGTTCATGTTTCGCCGGTGACCTTCCGCCCCCGTTTCAACCCGGACGCCACCGGCGACGACCCGGTTTCGGACCCGACCCGCATGCCGTTTGCCGTCGACCCGCGGCAGATGTCGCTGTTCGGGGCGGCCTGGACCGTGGGCAGCCTGAAACGCCTGATTCAGGCCGGGGCCGATTCCATCACGTATTTTGAAGCAGTCGGCGAAAAAGGAATTTTACAGGGCAGTTCGGCGAGCCGGTTTACCGGCCAGTTTCATGCCGCTGCGGGAACCGTATTCCCCGTATACTGGGTTCTGCGGGCGGTCAACGAATTTCGGAACGGCAGCTGCCTGCCCACCACGAGCAGCGACCCCCTGCGGGTGGAGAGCCTCCACCTGACCGACGGCCACCGTAACCGACTGATCCTCTGCAACCTGACAAGTGAACTGCAGACGGTCATCCGGCCGGTGCCTGGACCGGTGTCGGTGCGGGTGCTGGATGAAAGCGTTTCCGTCGAAGCGGGCCTGACGCCGGCCGTCTACGCGTACAAGGCCGGAAAGGAACTGGAGACCGGCGCAGAAACACTAACTCTGGAACCTTACGCCGTCTGGTTTCTGGATTTTTAAGGATTGACCACCCCCCAACCCCCTCCTTAACAAGGAGGGGGAGTGGCTTTGCAGGGGTTTGCCATCCCGACGCAGGAGGGATCTTGTGCCCGAATAACCGATCGCTTTAAGTGCTTACCCATAAGATCCCTCCTGCGTCGGGATGGCAAAACGCTTCCCCAAACAGCGTCTGAGAGGGCCGGGTCGCCGGAGCAAGGCTTCGCTTTGGCGGAATCAAAACCACCCTCTACTTATCGAGCAGTTTTATAAAGAACCCGCCGACCACGGACCGGGCCTGAAAGCCAACCTGCCGTCCGTTCGTGGTTTCGTGCCAGTCGCACAGGGGTACCCGGCTGGTCGTTTCATTGACGTACCTGTACAGAGGTTGAATGAAGGCGCCGAAATCCTTCTGGTTCTCGGTCAGGGTGGCGGTCCAGATGATCCAGTCGCCCTTCGTGTAGGTTTTCCGGCTGTCGAGCGGCAGGCCGTAGGTCTGTTGTTTCGTCAGGTAATATTTGATTTCCTTCCGGGCCACCTCTTTCGGGAAAATATCCGTTTTCAGAAGCTTGTCCCACACCAGGTTGTATTTCTGGCTCCAGCTGCCCTGCGGTTTGTCGAAGGTCAGGGCGTAATGATCCCCATCGGCGGCCATCTCCATCCACTTCTTCGCCAGGCTGCGGGCCTGGTTCAGGTTACGTTCGGCAATGTCGGCCTGCCCCAGCATGCCGGCCAGCTTTCCGTAGGCCGCAATGCCCATGATGGCTTTCACCGAGAGATTGGCGTTGCGCGCCAGATGACCGGCAAAGTCGTCGGTGCAGAGCTGGTTGGCCGGGTCGAAGCCTTCCTTCAGCAGAAAATCGACCCAGGTGGTCAGCGTCTGCCAGTGCTTGCGGGCGTATTCGGCGTTGCCCTCCGCCTGCGCAATCGCTGCCGTCAGAATCAGCATATTTCCCGATTCTTCCACCGGCATGTCTTCCCCGTAGGTCTGCCCGTTCGCCAGCGGGTACGTCCCGACATCGTGGGCCGCGAAGGGCTTCGTCCACTTGCCGGTTTCCGAATACTGGAAGATCGGTTCGAGCATCCCTTTCAGCAGGGTCGGATTGTACCGCAGGAACAGGGGCGCCGACGGATAGGTTACGTCCACCGTACCGATGGACCCGTTGCTGAAGTTTTCCTTGGAGAAAAACAGCACCTCGCCGTTCGGCCCTTCAACGGTTTTGTGGGCGGCAATGGCCTGCCGGTAAGCCAGCTGACAGAGTTCGGCATATTCCTTACCCCCGGCTTTCAGGGCTTCGTTGTACAGGTCCTGGTCGAACTGACGGCATTTTTCCATCAGCCGGCTATATTCCCGTTCCGCATCCTCCAGCATTTTCCCGGCGGTCATTTTCGGATCGCGACGCCACCAGGCCCGCAGGTTGCGTCCGAAATACTGGACCGAGTACAGATCGTCGTAACCGAGCGTGGTATGAACCGTCCGCGGCTGGCCGGAAACCGTTCCGAGGTCGTTTGAGAGGGCCATCATCTGATCGGAAGCCGGAGCGGCCGGGCGGGCCGGGAACGAAGTGCCGCCGACTTTTCCTCCCTGTGCAAACTGGCTGAGCAGATCGGATTCGGTGCCGAAAGCCGCTCCCGTCATCTGTGGGGAAGACAGAAGGGCATAACCCCAGTCGATCCGGACATCGTCGCCCTTGCGGCCCAGAATGTTCTGGGTGGTCGTACCCAATGACAGGGCCACCGATTTACGGGCGGCCGACGGGTCGCCCAGCACCAGCACTTTATCATCCACTTCCTGGTCAGGCTGATGGACGGCCAACAGGCCGGATGCGCCGGTCAGCAGCTGCACCTGATGCGGTTTGCCGTCGGCCGAACGAACCGTGTAGGTAAGGTAGGTGACCGGCCGCGTCAGGGTTTCCAGTTCATCGGGCAGCAGCGGGGTAGTGAACGTCACGGTCAGGCTGGCCGGCCCGGCTTTGAAGGTATAGGCCGATTGGGTTGCCGTGACGGTCAGAGACTGCTGCTCGGCTTTGGCGATGGCCTGGGGCAGTTTGACGATCTGCTCATCCACCAGCCCGACATCCACAAAGGAGTTTCCCTGCGGGTTTCTGCAATGCACCGCCAGCAGGTTCGGGCCCGGTTTCAGAGTAGCCAGCGCCACGGGGTTAATGGGCCGCACCTGGTAATCGCTGACACCGCCCTCGTTTTCATAGGCTTTGACGCCGTTCAGGTAGACCTCCACCCCGTCGTTGTTGCTGAGCAGCAGCTGCGGTTTTTCGAAGGAATTGCCGTTCAGCGTGAAGGTCCGGCGGAGCCAGACGTCGGTTTTCCACTCGGTTCGGGGGGTAGCCGGGTGCCGGTCGCTCTGATTGCCGAACGGGGCCTGACCGGCTTTCCAGGCGGCGGCATTAAAGTCCGGTTTTTCCCAGCCGTCCGCCGGTTTTTCCAGCACATAGGCGGCTTCGTAAGCCGTTTTCTGGGCCGTCGGTACGAGGGTGTTCAGCCGGGTGGCCGGGGCGCCCATGAACTGGTAGGTTTTGCCGTCGACCCGGATCAGGCCGTCGAGCGGTTGGGCACGGCCGGTCCAATGGCGGGTTGGGGAGTCGTTGAGCCGGTCGCTGAACGACCAGATGCTGGTATACGGATCAATCGTCACCAGCGGCACGGCGGGCGGCCGCTGGGCAAACGAGCTATGGATCAGACCTACGCAAAAAAGAAAGACGACGGCCTTTCGGTTACGTCGGGAAATGGCTGGAAAAATCATCGTGTCGGTTTAATTATCTATTGGTTAAAAGTAAGGGGAACATTCGGTTGAAATTAGGGAAAGGCACCCGTAATCTGGTCAAGCGGACTCCCGAGCCACTGTCGGGCAATGAGGTCGAGCTGGGTCGGATTGCCCTGAATATGCAGCGTCGTGTGGGTGTGGGTCAACCGCTCACCGGGACCGAGCGCGGCCGCCGGGGAGGAGCTTTCCAGTTCATAGAATCGGCCCATCTGCGGCTGGCCGGGTTTCATCGGCCCATCGTTGTAGGAGTTGACCACGTCCCCGCGATACGGCTGCTCCTGAATCTCCCAGGCCGAATTGACGTAGTCTCTTTTACCGGGATTGAACGTAAAGGTCACCAGCGTCAGCGTCCGGGTCGTCGGGTCGTAACTGCCGATCCAGTTTCTGGCCCGTTCCGGCGCTACCCCAATTTTACCCCGGTGGTTGGCGTCCGCCCGAAAAAAAGCCACGCTGTCCGTCACCACCAGTCGGTTCTGCGGGATTTTCCCAAAATAGGCATCGTTGATGGCCGGCCCGGCGCCGGGCCGAAACGGAATGACGACCGTGGTTTGGGGGGAAGCGTTGAACATCCCCAGAATCCAGATGGAAACGAGACCCTTCTCCTTCGTCCAGGCCGTTTTGCCCCGATTGAACAGGGTATTGACCGATTCGATCCCGACGATTTTCAGCGATTCGCTCATCGGAATACCGGACGCCCCCAGCGCCTGGTTGATCTGTTCAGGCCGCAGGAGTCGGATTTCCCGTTCCACGCCGAGGTCGAACACCGTCCCCGAATAGTTGGACACCCGGAAGTCCCGGCGGAAGCGGGCGGAACGCTGGTCTTTGGATTCGACGGTAAACGGTTCCGAGTCGATGGGCGCAGGCGTTTGCCAGTCGTCGCCGTTGAACGCTTTGCCTTTCTGGAAAAACAGGCCGAACTGCCCGCCTTCCGGCCCCAGCCAGAAGCGGTCTTCCCCGCCGAAGGCGTTCATGTGGGGCAGAAGTTTACCGGAACCGATCAGTTCATGGTTGATCCAGCCGTAACTCGTCTCGCCGTCGGCCGTGCTGGTCATCACCCGGCCCTGATAGGCCGGACAGATCAGCACCTGGGCGTCGCCGTCTTTCAGGGTGACCAGATCGGGATGAAATTTTTGCAGGAAAGCCGCATCGGCGGAGAAGGAATTCCTTCGGGTGGTATCGGTTTTGGCGGTCTTTTCCTGATCGGAAGAAGAGGTTTGGCAGGCAACGGCTCCCGCCAGCAACGGCAAAAAGGCAATTCTGCCTATTTTTTTCATCATCTGGTTTAGGATTCGTGATAAAATACCGAAATTTAACCACATCTTTTTCACATCCCGAAACCTTAAGCTAATCTTTATCCGGTTATGTCGCTCCCTGCCCATGTCCGACCGGCCACTCAGCAGGATGTCCGAACCCTGTATCGGTTCATCTGCGAACTGGAAGAAACGCAACTCGATGCGGTAGCATTCCGGGCCGTCTATCAGCGAAATCTCTCCGACCCGCGGGTCGTTTATTTTGTTGCCGAAGTGGAGGGAGAAGTGGTCGGGTTTGTCAGTTGCCATATCCAGTACCTGCTCCATCATGCCGGGAAAGTGGGTGAGATACAGGAGCTTTACGTATCGCCCGATTTTCGGAACCAGCACATCGGCCGTCAGCTGGTAGCTGCGCTGGAAGAGATGGCGCAGGAAAAGCAACTGGTAAATCTGGAGGTAACGGCCAACCAGAAACGGACGCATACGCACCGGTTTTACCAGCAGCTCACCTTCCGTCCCTCCCACTACAAGTTCGTCAAGGAGGTCCAATAACCTTTTCCCGACAATTTCCTGATTTTCAAAGGAGAGCGCAGTTACTGCCTATTTCGCCGGGTGTAATACTCATTGACGTCCTTGAAGCCTTCCTTGACGGTTCGGATCTGGGTGGAAATGCGGTGTCGAGTGAACAGCTCCGAGAATTCCTGAGCCGCCTTCTGTCCGGCCGTGTCGTTGTCGAAGATGAAGCAGACCTCGAACCGCTGGAACAGCTTGATCCACTCTTTCTTGAACATTGTGGCGCTGCCGAGGCTCACGGCGGGAATTCCCTCCTGCACCAGCGTCATGCAGTCGAACGCGCCCTCGGTCAGATAGACCATGCGGCCGGTTTTCAGCACGCTCAGGACGTCGGCATTGAACAGTTCGACCGGCACCCCGCTCAGGAACTGATACCGCGACACCTTTTCCGGCGGACTGCCGATCACCCGGCCCTGCAGGTAGACGATGCGCCCTTTGCGGTAATAGGGGATCAGGATCGGGTGGCGGTAAAAGATCAGGTTGCCCTTTTCGTTGAACAGGCCGCTCTCCTGAAGGTCGAGCAAACCATAGTTGTTGCGGAGATAAGCCTGGGCGGTGTCATATTCGTTGACCGTAAACAGGCGAAACTGGCGCAGGGTAATGTCTGAGAACCCGCGGCTCAGGAGGTACTCCCGGGCTTCCCGGCCTACCTCGTTGTCGGGTTGGCTGGAGCAAACGCGTTGAAAATCCTCATAAATATCGCTGTGGAGAGGCTTGTACACATAGGTTTTGGTGTCGGGCGGCAGGCCCTTCAGTTCGTTTCCGGCGGGTTTGAGCAGCGGCTTTTTCCGGGGGGCCGCCGGTCCGTCGGTACGCGGAAAGGGTCGCGGCTGATAGTCCGGCAGGTATTGGCCGGCCAGGTCGTGGAGGGCGGTCCGGTATTCCTGACCGGTTACTCCGGCGTAGAAGTTGACCACATCGCCGTGCCGTCCGCAGCCGAAGCAGTAGTATGAATTATTCTGCGGATACAGGACCAGCGAAGGCGTCTTTTCCGCATGGAAAGGGCAAAGAATCTTCCGGTGCTGATGGAGTTCATATCCGAGGTCGCGGATGACCTGCAGAATATCGATTCCCCGTACCTTCGTCAACAGGTCCATTCGATCGGCTCGACAGTTTGATTAAAGGTAACATTTTTAACCCGATCACGCACCTATCCTAAAAAAGCCGCCCCCCAAGCGGGAAGCGGCTTTTCCAATAGCTAACTTAGCTTTATACTTAATTCAGGAAATTCAATCGTAATTCGTTCAGCTGGCTCCGGATCGAGGCATCGACCTGACGGTCGCCGACTCGCAGGACATAGCCGCCAATCAGTTTGGGCTCTACTTTTTCTTCCAGTTCGACGCTTTTCCCGGTCGCTTTGGCAACGATGTCGATAAACTGCCTGCGAAGTTCGTCGGTCAGTGGAAGTGTCGTCGTGACCTGGGCTTTCTGAATGCCTTTCAGATCATTGTACTGCCGGATAAATTCGTCGGCAATGGAGTCCATGATTCCTTCCCGGTGCTTCTTCGTAATGATGTTAAAGATGGTGAAGGACAGCGGACTGACGCGCTCTTCAAAAATAGCGCGAAGGATATTCAGTTTCTTATCATGACGCAGGATCGGGCTTTTCAAAGCCAGCATCAGCTCCCGGTTTTTGTTGACCGTCTGCCTGAAGAAGGCCATGTCCTTATAGACTTCTTCGACCTTGTTTTTCTCCTGCGCCAGATCGATCAGGGATTTTGCGTATCGGAACGCTACTGTAGACTCGGCCATAACGTTAGTTCAGTCGGGCTTCCGCCACCATGTTCTTTACCAGTTCTTCCTGCGATTTCTTATCGCTCAGTTCTTTGCGCAGGACTTTCTCGGCAATTTCGAGCGAGAGGCCGACCACCTCCCGTTTCACCTGGGCGATCATGGCCGTCCGTTCCGACTGAAGCGCTTCGCGGGTTTGTTCCATGATGCGTTTTGCCTCTTCACCGGCTTTCACCTGGGCTTCACCGACGATCCGGTCACGGGTTTCGTTGGCACTGCGGATGATGGCGTCACGCTCGGCGCGGGCCTCCGCCAGCAATTTCTGGTTGTCGGACTGAAGTTTAGCCATCTCCGCCCGGGTCCGTTCGGCCATGTCGAGGGCGCTCTGGATATCGGCTTCGCGCTCTTTCAGGCTTTGGGTGATGGGTTTCCAGGCAAATTTGGTAAGGATGAAGAACAGCAGGCCGAAAACGACCACCATCCAGAATAATAAGCCAATATCAGGAATAAGCAGATCCATGAATTTTCAAATTATGATTTATGAATACTCTCGATAAACCAATGCTTCGACGCTCCGGAAACCGGCCGGTAAAGCCGGGGGAACGATACCGCCGGGGCGGTTTTAATTTCTTTTTGGAGGAACCCGCCGGACGACTATTTCGATCCGGCGGGCCTTTCCAAGGGGGTGGGTAGTGGGCCGGCGCCTAATGCAGCCGGCTACCCGAACGCTGGTGGTCGGCCGATTACCCGAGGGAAATCAGCAGACAGATAACAGCCGCGAACAGGGCCACGGCTTCGATCAGGGCCGCGATGATCAGCATGGCGGTTTGGATACGACCGGCAGCTTCCGGCTGGCGGGCGATCCCCTCCATGGCCGAACCACCGATGCGACCGATACCCAGACCGGCGCCGATAGCCGCCAGACCGGCGCCGATGGCAGCACCCATTACGTCAAAACCGTACTCGGCAACCGCCTGTAATAACAGAGCTAACATGATAAATTATAGTATAAAGTGAAACAAAAGAATGCGGAATCAGTGTGCTGCCGGGCCTTCGTAGCCAACCCCGTGGTCAGGCTCGTGGTGGTCTTCGATCGCGCTGCCGATGTACATCGACGAGAGCAGCGTGAAGATGAAGGCCTGCAGGAAGGCAACCAGCAACTCGATCAGGTTCATGAACAGAGAGAAAATCACAACCAGCCAGCTGACGCCCCAGCCCATGCCTTCACCGCCCAGGTTATTGGCAATGAAGATCAGCCCCAGAAGGCTCAGGATGATGATGTGACCGGCCGTAATGTTGGCAAACAACCGGACCATGAGCGAGAAAGGCTTCATGAACACCCCGACGATCTCGACCGGAATCATGATCGGAAGCAGCGCGACGGGTACGCCGGTCGGCTTGAAAAGGTGCGCCCAGTAGTGCTTGTTGCCGCTCAGGTTCACGATCAGGAAGGTGATCACCGCCAGCGTCATCGTGACGGCGATGTTCCCGGTCAGGTTGGCACCACCGGGCAGCAGGCCCAGCAGGTTGTTGACCAGAATGAAGAAAAACAGCGTCAGCAGGAAAGGCAGATACCGTTCGTACTTCGGACCGATGTTCGGCTTGGCCACCTCGTCGCGAACGAACAGGATGATGGGCTCCAGGAACGACTGAAGGCCCTTCGGTGCCTTGCCTTTGTTCTTCTCGTATCCGTTCCGAACCGAGAAAAATACCAGAAGCAGGATGACGGCGCTCAGGAGCAGGGAAGCTACGTTTTTGGTGATCGAGAAGTCGTACACCTTCACGCTCTTGTCCGGTTCTCCCCCGGCACCGGCCCGGTAAATATGGTTGTGTTCCTTTACGTACCCGTTGTAGGTGGATTCGTGGGCAAAACGGGAAGACGAGAACACCTCCAGACCGCGGTCCTGCGTGTACAGGATGACCGGCAGCGGCAGGGTCAGCCCGTGGGCAAATTCCCAGCCGTGATCGTCTTTGATGTGGTGCATGATCATTTCACCCACATTGAACTCTTTCTTCGCTTCGCCTTCGGCGTGTCCGTGTTCGTCGTGCTGGGCCGTAACCACAGCGAACGTACTCAGAAACAGCGCAATACTCAGGAAAATTTTATGAAACAGCGAACGTATCATATGACGTAAAGTGGCGGTCTTACAAATCGCGACGCAATTTACGACTCAAACCGTAGATTTCAAAGATTGTATAACATATATATAGTACAAGAAAATTAAGTATAAAGACTTTGCGGTCGGTGACGCCCCGAAACAGAAAGAAGCCGACAAAGGCCAGCCCCAGAATAAGCCGGGCCACGATGGAGGCCATATAAAACGGCACGAACTTTTCCCGATTGTTCTGAAAACCAGCTTCCATCAGCCGGTGGAGCAGGAAGGATACGCTCAGAAAAAAAACGAGCATACTCTTCCAGGAGGGATGCAGCCAGGGGGTCGGACCACTGCGTTCGGCTACAAAAAATCCAATTGCCAATAAGATGGTAAATACGACGCTTCGGATCATGGGCAAAAGCCGGTCGGATTCCGGCGCTTCGTTTATGGCTTGGGCAGACCCCGGATAAACAGATACAGGGAAGCGCCGATAGCCACCAGCGACAGGACAATGGTCCAGAGGGGCTTTTCATTCCCCTGCCATTCATCCAGTTTAACACCGCCCCACACGCCCAGGCCGATGGTGCCAAGCATCTGAAAACCAAGAGATGAGTATTGCGCGAAGGCGTTTGTCTTCCGGACCCCCTCGTCCAGTTTATTCCGGAATTCGGGGTCGTCTTTCGGGTTTTTATCTTCCATGGGTCAACCTATTTTCGTATTTTTGTTGATGTGGCACGCATTTCGATACGGATTTAATAACGGCTGCGTTAGTACTGTGTTGGTTCTGCGAAGGTAGAAAGCCTCCGGCCGGTTACCAAGTTTCTCTTTTTCGATAATGCAACGAAGGTTGTTCAACCGTTTTAGCCTCCCCCACCCTGCGGTTTCCTCCGGATTCGGCCGAATCGTGGCTTGTCTGGTCATGGCGGCTCTCACCGGCGGATGTTCTCAATATAGCACCAAAAAGCTCCCCGTTGCCTTCCATAACCTGACGGCCCGCTACAACGCCTACCTCATCGCCCGCGACCGCATTCGCGAACTGGAACGCTATCAGTTCAAAAAACGGCAGGAAAATTATAACCAGCCGCTGCCGATTCTGTTGCCTTTCGACTCTACGCAGATCGAACCGCTGCGAGCCCAGCTGGACGACGCCATCAAGAAGGCATCCATTGTTGCGGAACGGCACCAGAACAGTAAGTGGCTCGATAACAGCTACCTGCTTTTAGGAAAGGCCCGGCTTTTTCAGGAAGACTATGCCAATGCCATGGAGGTGTTCAAGTATGTGAATACCAAGGGGACCGGCGAGGATGAAAAACACGAAGCCCTGATCGGCCTGATGCGGACCTATATCGAGGTCGGCGATTACGCCAACGGCCTCAACGTGGCGGAATACCTGCGTGCCCAGCCGCTCAACAAAGACAACACCCGCGACTACTATCTGACCAAAGCCTATCTGCACCAGAAAAAGGGGGAATATGCCGTGGCGGCCGGCCTGCTCGATGCCACCTTCCCTTTCCTGAAAAAAGGGGAGCCGACGGCCCGCCTGCACCTGATCGCGGGGCAGCTGTATGACCTGATCAAAAAACCGGAAGCCGCCGTGGCCCACTATAAGTCGGTTTTACGGACCCGTCCTTCCTACGAACAGTCGTTCTTCGCGACCATCTACTCCATCCAGGGCGGCCGGGCCGGCAGTGAGCGGTTCAGCCAGATGCTGAACGACCGGAAGAACAACGACCTGAAAGACAAGATTTACTATACGATGGGGATCCTCGAAGCCCGGAACGGGCGGTATCCCAAAGCCATCGAATACTGGCGCAAATCCGTCAGGGAAACGACCACCAATACCAGCCAGATTCCTTACACCTACCAGGATATGGCGAAGGTCTACTTCGAAAACCTGCATGACTATCCCCGCGCCAAAGCTTACTACGACAGCGCCCTGGCCCTGCTGCCCCAGCAGTCGGCCGATTACAACAGCCTGCTGGGCCGGAAACGGACCCTGGACGAATTTGTGCAGTACCAGACGACCATCCGGACCGAAGACAGCCTCCAGAAGCTGGCGCAGCTGAATCCGGCCGCGCTGGATCGCCTGCTCGACGAGACCATCGACCGGCAGGTGAAAAAGGAGCAGGAAGAAGCCGCCCGGATGCAGGCCCTGGCCGCTCAGTCCGTGAAGATGCCGGCCACCAGCTCCGACATTCCGGCCGATCAGAAGTGGTATCTCTACAACCCTGTCAACATCACCCAGGGACGGGCCGAATTTGCCCAGCGCTGGGGTAACCGGACGCTGGAAGACAACTGGCGACGCAGCCAGAAGGAAACCTCCACCCAGACGGCGGTGGCCGATGCGCCCGCCCAGTCGGCGGCTACGCTGAATGCATCCGGCACCGACCAGGCCCGGCCGACGGCCCTCTCGAATGATGAACGGAAGGGCCGGAAAGAAGCTCTGTATGCGACCGTTCCGCTGACTCCCGATGCCCAGCGGCTATCGGAACAGCGGCTGGAGGAGGCTTATTACCACCTCGGCAAAATTTATAAATTCCAGTTCAATCAGCCGGAAGAGGCCATTTCCACCTTTGAAACGCTGCTGACCCGCTTCCCGACCACCCAGACCAAACCGGAGGTCTATTACCTCCTGTGGGTGTCCGGCGAACAACTGGGCCGGTCGACGGCCTGGAAAGATAAGCTGCTCGCCGAATTCCCGAATTCCTCCTACGCCCGGCAGATCGGCAAATCGTCGGAAACCAATACCAATGAGGCTCAGTCGCAGCGGACCTACGCAGAGATTTATGCGCTGTATAAAGCCGAAAACCTGACCGAAGCCCTCAGCCGGGCCGAAGCCGCCATGCCCGCCGTGACGGGCAGCCTGATCGAAGACAAGATGGCGCTCCTGCGGGTCATCCTGATCGGCAAGGTCAAAGGGGTGGAACCGTACCGCCAGGCGCTCAATGAATTCATTCGCGACTACCCCGCCAGCCAGCTGATTCCCCGGGTGCGGGATTTACAGGCTGCCGTTGAACAACCATCCGCCAAACGGAGATAGTGTTTTTGGGTAAAAAGTGTACATTTGGTAACAACGGGATCTTGTCTTATATATCGTAAATCTGTTAACCCCTTATGTTTGAGTTACAACCGGGTACGTACCGACGCCTGATTGCGAGACTCTGGAAACTTACCCTGGCAGGCCTACTCCTCCTGGTACTCTATATTCTGGCGGTTAGTTTTAATTTTCTCTGGCTTTTCGGCGGAATGCCCAGCCTGAAAGCCCTGGAGAATCCGCAGAGCCAGCTGGCCTCGGAAATTTATACGGAAGACGGCGTTCTGCTGGGTAAGTACTACCTCGAAAACCGGACGCCTATCGAAATATCGCAGGTTTCTCCCAATGTTATCTCGGCCCTTCTGGCGACGGAAGATGCCCGTTTCGTCAAGCACTCCGGCATCGACGCCCGCAGCATTTTCCGGGCCGTCAACGGGATTCTGACGGGCAGCTCCAGCTCCGGCGGGGGCAGTACGCTCACGCAGCAGGTGGCGAAGAACCTGTTCGAAACCCGGACCGAAAAGTTCAGGGGCCTGCTTGGCGGTATTCCCTATATCCGGGTTCTGATCGATAAGACGAAAGAATGGATTCTGGCCGTCCGGCTCGAACGGAACTATACCAAGCAGGAGATCATGATGATGTACCTGAACACGGTTTCGTTCGGGAATAACACGTATGGGATCAAAACGGCGGCCAAAACCTACTTCAACAAGGAACCCTGGCAGCTGAACGTCGAGGAAGGCGCCCTGCTGGTCGGGATGCTCCAGAACCCGTCCCGGTTCAATCCGCGCTCCTATGAGGAACGGACGCTCCAGCGCCGGAACGTGGTGCTTTCCCAGATGCGGAAATACGGGTTTCTGACCGATCAGCAGTTTGCCCTGTACAAGCAGAAACCCATCCGGCTGGACTTCAATATCGAGAATCAGAATACCGGCCCGGCGGCTTATTTCCGCTCCGTCATCCGCGATGAAATCCAGAAGTGGCTGGATGATTATAACGACTCCAATCCGGAAAACGAACTGGACCTGAATACCAGCGGATTGAAGATCTATACGACCATCGACTCCCGGATGCAGAAAGCCGCCGAAGAAGCGGTCTATGAGCACATGCGGGAGCAGCAGCGCAAGTTTTACGAACACTGGCGGGGCCGCAACCCCTGGACTCAGAAGGTGGGCGGGGCCTATCGCGAAATTCCGGGGTTTATCGAGCGGGTCGCCAAACGGACTCCCCGCTACATCGCCCTGAAGAAAGAGTACGGCGACGACGAAAAAGCCATCTGGCAGGAAATGCGGAAACCGGTCAAAATGAAGGTATTCGTATATGGGGGCCGTCGGAATGAGAAGGATACGATCATGAGCCCGCTCGATTCCATCAAATACTACAAGCGCTTCCTGAACGTCGGGTTCATGTCGATGGACCCGCGCAACGGTCACGTTAAGGCCTGGGTGGGCGGGGTCAACTTCAAATACCTGAAATTCGACCACGTCCGTCAGGCTAAACGGCAGCCGGGATCGACCTTCAAGCCGTTCGTGTACCTGACGGCCATCGACAAAAACTTCCTGACGCCCTGCGACCGGGTGACGGACCAGCCGGTCACCTTCGCGCCCTATGAAGATCATGGAGGGCCGAGGTCCTGGACACCCCAGAACTCGACGGGCCGCTACAGTTACCAGCAGCTGTCGCTCCGGCAGGCGCTGGGCCGCTCCGTCAATTCGGTGAGCGCCTACCTCATCAAACAGTCGAAAGCGGCTTCCGTGATCGAATACGCCCAGAAGCTGGGGGTGGAAAGTAAACTGACCGAAAACCCGACCCTCTGCCTCGGTACGAGCGACGTCTCGGTGTATGAGATGGTGGCGGCCTACTGCACCTTCGCCAACGGCGGCTACCGGGTCAAACCGCTCACCATCCTGAAGATTACGGACAAGAACGGCAACCTGCTGAAGGACTTCTTTGCCGAAAACAAGCTGGTGATCAACGCCAACACCGCCTATCAGATGCTGTATCTGATGCGGGGGGCCGTAGAGGACCCGGACGGCACTTCCCAGCGGCTTCGGACCCAGTACAAACTGCTGGAAGGCGGAAACGAGATTGCCGCCAAGACCGGTACGACTTCCAGCTACTCCGACGGCTGGTTCATGGGTATGACCCAGAACCTCGTTTCGGGACTTTGGGTAGGGGGCGACGACCGAAGCATCCACTTCCGGGATATGTCGCTGGGACAGGGCGCACGGGTTGCCATGCCGGCCTGGGCCATGTATATGCAGAAAGTCTACGCCGACCCGACCCTGAAGCGGTCGCACCCCCGCGAGCCGTTCCGGAAGCCGGACGGTTTCAACCTGTCACTCGACTGCGGCCGGTATTACATCGACTCGTCGCAACGGTATATTCCACCAAAAGTCGTGGAATCTGAAGAGGAGGAGATCCTGAACTGACCATGAAGGTTCTTCTGGCTCCGGATAAGTTCAAAGGCTCTCTGACCGCCCGGCAGGTCTGCGATGCCATGAGCGAAGGCATCCGGCTGGCCATTCCGGACGCGGAGATCATCGCCCTGCCGATGGCCGACGGGGGTGAGGGAACGGCCGAGGTGCTGACCCAGGCCACCGGCGGGCAGTGGATCAGGGTTCAGGTTCAGGACCCGCTCGGCAGGCCGGTAGAAGCCGACTACGGACTTTCCAACCGCACAGCCTTCATCGAAATGTCTCAGGCTTCCGGCCTGCGGCTCCTGCAAAGGGCCGAACTCGATCCGCTGAACACCCATACGTTCGGAACGGGCCAGTTGATCCGGGATGCCATGCTACGGGGTGCGAACCATATCGTCCTGGGAATCGGCGGAAGTGCTACCAACGATGCCGGAACCGGTATGGCCGCGGCCCTCGGCTGGCGGTTCCTGAACTCCGGGGGCGAAGAAATCGCCCCGAATGGCGGCAATCTTCATCAGATCCGGACCATCCTCCCCCCGGCCGAACCGCTGGCCGCAACCGTCGAGGTGGCCTGCGACGTCACTAATCCCCTGTACGGACCGGACGGAGCGGCCTTCATTTACGGCCCGCAGAAAGGGGCCGGGCCGAAAGAAGTCGAACACCTCGACCGGGGCCTCCGCCATTTCGCCGACATCATCCTTCGGCAGTTCGGCGTCGATCTGGCTCACCGGCCGGGAGCCGGTGCCGCGGGGGGGCTGGGTGCCGGTGCCCTGTTTTTCCTGCATGCTACCCTAAAGGAAGGCGTCCGGCTGGTCATGGAACAGACCGGCTTTTCAGCCCGTCTGACGGGGGTCGATCTGGTCCTGACGGGCGAAGGCAAAATCGACCGGCAGACGCTTCAGGGAAAGCTCATCAAGGGCGTCGCCCTGAACGCCAGCGAGGCAGGCATACCGGCCGTAGCCCTTTGCGGGACGCTGGAGGCCGAACCCGATGAAATAACCGCCCTGGGGCTTCGGGCGGCCTTCTCCGTTCTGAACCGCCCCCAGACGCTCGACGAAGCCCTTTCTTCGGCTTACGAGGCTGTGCGCCGGACAACTTTTAACGTCATCCGGTTGTTATAGAAACACCGGTTTTCCGGACAATGTATTCCTTCCCAATGTTTTATGGCCGAGTTTGACTATAAAAGTGAGTTAGCCAAAATACCGCACGAACCGGGCGTTTACCGGTATTTCGATGCCGGCGGAGAAGTGATCTACGTGGGTAAGGCCAAAGACCTGAAAAACCGTGTCAGCAGCTATTTCGTCAAGTCGAACCAGCACGACCGCAAAACCCAGCGGCTGGTCAGCCAGATCCGGAAAATCGAGTTCACCATCGTCAATACCGAATTCGATGCGCTGCTCCTCGAAAACCAGTTGATTAAGCGTTTTCAGCCGCGTTACAATATTCTTCTGCGCGACGACAAAACCTATCCGTTCATCTGCGTTACGAACGAGCATTTTCCGAGGGTGATCACTACCCGGCGGATCGACCGCAAGCTGGGCACCTTTTATGGCCCCTATGCCACGCTCAGGCCTATGTATACCCTGCTGGATCTGTTCAGCCAGCTGTTCACGATTCGGACCTGCAACCTGAATCTGGCTCCTGAAAACATTGGTGCCAAAAAATACAAGGTCTGCCTGGAATATCACATCGGCAACTGCAAAGGCCCCTGCGAAGGGCTGATCGACGAACCCGCCTATCTAAAGGACATTGATCAGGTGCATTCGATCCTGAAAGGGAATCTGGCGCCGGCGCAGGCTTATTTTAAGGAAAGAATGCTGGAATCGGCCAATACACTCGCCTTTGAGCAGGCGCAGTACTACAAGGAGAAACTGGACGTTCTGCAAAACTTTCAGAGCAAATCGACGGTCGTCAACCCGAAAATCGCCGATGCCGACGTGTTCACCATTGCTTCGGACGAGTCCTGTGCCTACATCAATTTCATGAAGGTCGTCAACGGCACCATCACCCAGACGAATACCATCGAAATCAAGAAGAAACTGGATGAGACGGATGCCGATCTGCTGGCGATGATCATTGTCGAGTTCCGGAACCAGTACGGCAGTGAAGCGAAAGAAATTATTACCAATATCCCGCTGGATGTAGACCTGAAGGCGGAAATTACGGTACCGCAGATCGGCGACAAGAAGAAACTGCTCGACATGTCGATGAAGAACGTCCTGTACTTCCGCCGGGAACGGGCCGAACGTCAGGCCGCCGAGTCGACGGCCAGCGCCAGCAAGAAAGACCGGGTGCTGATCCGGCTCAAGCAGGACCTCCAGCTGAAAGCGCTGCCTCGCCGGATCGAGTGTTTCGATAACTCCAATATCCAGGGCACCAACCCGGTTTCGGCGATGGTGTGCTTCATCGACGGCAAATCGTCTCCGAAGGATTACCGTCATTTCTCCATTAAAACCGTCGTCGGTCCGAACGACTTCGCGTCCATGCATGAGGTGGTGACGCGCCGGTATTCCCGGGTTCTCGACGAGCAGACCGGCCTTCCGGACCTGATTGTCATCGACGGGGGGAAAGGGCAACTGAGCGCGGCCTGCGACGCGCTGAAGGCGCTCGATCTGTATGGGAAGGTGCCGATCATCGGTATCGCCAAACGGCTGGAGGAGATCTACTTCCCGGAAGACAGTCTGCCGCTGTATATCGATAAAAAATCAGAATCCCTGAAGCTGATCCAGCGCATTCGTGATGAAGCGCACCGGTTTGCCATTACCTACCACCGCGACAAGCGGAGCCGGAACAGCCTGATTAGTGAGCTGGAGAACATCGAAGGCATCGGCAAAAAGACGGCGGCCAAGCTGCTGAAGTATTTCAAGGGCGTCAAAAAGATCAAGGAAGCGCCCATCGAGGATGTAGCTACCGTCGTCGGCAGTGATAAGGCGCAGAAAATCAAACAGTACTTCGAAACGATCGAGCAATAGGGCCCGGCAATACTAAAAAAGCAAAACCCGCTGAAAGACCTTCAGCGGGTTTTTATGTTTATCATCCCTGGATTAATATTCCCAGAGACCGTGTTCGGCTTCCATCAGTTCCTGCTCCGTCTGATACGATTTCATCAGACCTTCGCGCTCGCTGCCGTACAGACCGATCAGATCGCGGTCTTTCGGGTTGGAGACTTTATAGATTCTTCCGTAGAACAACCGCAGGTCGAAGGCGTCGGCCAGGTTTTTATGCTGCGCCTGGTTCTGGGCGTTGTACCAGATAAATTTCTTCGGGTCGCTGCGGAACAGCTTATCCAGATCTTTATACTTAAAGTAAGCCACCGGAACTTCCAGACCGGACGGGTTCTTGTCGGCCGGGATCACGATGCCTACGGTCTGAATGTCGTAGTACAGCCGTGAACGTTTGCGGTCGAACACCCAGTCTTCCTTGATGTCGAGTACGCTGAATTCGTCGGCAAGACGCTCGTTCCCATTGAAAGGCGAGGTCGTGGCTGCCACCGCCGTCGTATCTACCTTAGG
Organism: Larkinella soli; assembly: GCF_003703975.1. GTDB lineage: Bacteria > Bacteroidota > Bacteroidia > Cytophagales > Spirosomataceae > Larkinella > Larkinella soli. The sequence goes on from NZ_QTJY01000016.1 coordinate 88,322, forward strand.
CGGTTCGGGAGCCGGGGTCGTTTTGGCCCCTTTCTTACCTTTCGCATTTTTGGCGGTTGCGGTTTTCTTCTTCGGAGCCGGGGTTCCCCAGCCGTCGTCGGCCGGTTGTGCCTTGGCGGCATTTTTCGGTGCCGGAGCGCCCCAGCCGTCGTCGGCCGGTTTCTTGGCAGCCGCTTTTTTGTCTTTCGGCGCATCGCCCCAGCCGTCGGTAGCCGTCTTGGTTTCGTCACCGAAACCGGCCGCTTTTTCTTCGGCCGTCAGGGTAGTTCCCTGCTCGGGCGGAGCCAGCTTTTCGGCAAATTTTTCGATGGCCATCGGCGTGTTTACCGAATCATTCGGATAGGCGGTCAGAACGCCGGCTTTCACCGCATCAAGCAGATATTTGGTAATCTGATTGTTTTTCGAAAACATGGCCTGGTTCTGCTTCTCGTTCAGATCGACCCGACGCCACAATGTTTTCTTCATCATGATGTCGTTCTCATTGATCTCGCGAACCGACAGCGGATTGGCCTTGCTGTTCTCCTTTTCCTGCGCCTGAGCCGCCCCACCTGCCATTGCTGCCAGTATAGCAGCCAAAGCTACGCTTCCCACCTGTTTCATGACCTTGTGCTTTTGCGTTTTTCTCTTCACAATAACGAATTGCGATTACCTATTGATACGATTAATACAACGGTATCGTAAAATATTTTTGGGTCACGGGCACATCGCTCACTTCACCCCGGAAGTTCTGACGCTGAACGCCGTCTACTTCGATGACATACCGCATACCCGGCTGCGCTTCGGAAACCAGCGAACCGATGTTTCCACCGTTCGGTCCCAGCGTAACCGGACCGGCAATCCGGCGGCTACCCTGTGCCAGCGATACCGTAAATCCGGAAACCCGGAACTTGGCGTCCTCCGGCATGAAGTTCTTGAAGCTTTCATCCGGAATGGCCCGAACCTGAACATTCCGAACACTGGAGATCGGCATACCGCGACGTTCGTCGATTTCGGCTCCACCGGCAAAAACCTTCAGGGTCGGACGCGGCACCCGGTTAACCCGGAAGTTCTCCGTACCCAGAACACTGCCTGCGTTGCTTACGTTCAGGCTGACGCTGGCCGAACTGGGGACGATGGTGATTTTACCGCGCTCACCGCTGGTAAGGACAGCGGCCCCGTTCGCCGAGAACGAAGGATTCCAGAGGGCACCCAGCTGCGGGCTCTGAATGCTCAGCTTGTTCGCACAGCCGAGGTACAGGGGCGGCAGGGTAGCCGTTTCAATTTCGTAAGACGGTTTAGCCACAAAATACTCTTGGCTGAAACGAACCGTCGTGTCGCGGCCGCTGGGCGTTTTGAAGCTGATGGCGCCGGTCAGCGCCCGTTTGGCCAGACCGTTCTTGTCATAAGCTCCACCCTGCGCCGTAAACTCGATGACCCCGCGACCACCGTCGACCCGCACCGGAGCGCCGTTCAGGCTCATCCGGGGCGTGATTCCGCTGGAGGAAGCGGCCAGGAACATTTCACCTTTAAATTTCGTACCGGCAACCACCACTTTCGACTCCATGCTGAGCATCGCCAGAATCTTGTCGAACTTGATGTCCTGCGCACCGACCTTACTGGCCAGATTATCGAGCACTTCTCCTTCCATCCGTCGAATCTCCGACTGCTTCTGGCTTAGAACCGCCAGAGCGGCCGGCACCGGGGTTTGCTCGAAGTTCAGTTCGGCGAAGTCCTTGTTCTGCTGTTCCTTCGAACGGCTGGCAATCGGATCGTCTTTCGCGTCGACGGCCAGCGGGGTATATTTGGCGGTGGAATACCTGGAAAGCTGCTCGACATACCGGTTCATTTTCTGCTGCAGATCGTAGGCTTTTCCGTTTTTCTTGCCTCCGATCATCAGAATGCCGACTTTGTCTTCTTCACTGGGATTTTTGATATTTCCCTGCTCATCCACGCCACCGCCGGCTTCATTGATCAGCTGCTGCTTTACGGCATCGAGTTCCGTGATAATGGAAGACGTCAGGGTACGAACTTCTTCCGCCTGCTTTACGACGGCGAGGTCGGCGGCCCGGTTTCCTGATTTTTCAACGGTAGTCTTAATGGATTCGAAGGTTGCCTGGTTAATGCGGTTCGCCGAACCAGTAGAGGTTTCAAGGCTACTGTTCAGCAGGATAAATTTCTCCAGCAAGGCCGAGCTGACTTGTAAAGCCAGCATTGCGGTCAATACCAGATACATCATCCCGATCATTTTCTGACGGGGTGTCTCTTTTGCGCCTGCCATTATTGTATGGTAATGTAACTTGGAATGGTACTATGTTAGGTCTGGTGTTTAACGTTTAAGGTTAACGCTCCGGATCGAACGTTGACCCCGGGTTAACCTTAAACCGAAACGAATATCGTCTTATTTACCGTTACCGTTGCCCCGCATGGCGGTCAGCATGCTGCCATAGATATTGTTCAGCGAAGCGAGGTTGGTGGTCAGCTTGGACATCTCGTTTTTGAACTGCTGGGTATCCCGGCTGGCTTCCGTCATGTTTTCCATGGCGCTGGTCAGGTTGGCATAGAAAGCGTTCATGGCTTTCAGGTGCTTATTGGTATCCTGCAGCTCGAGTTCATAAACGGCGTTCAGGGCCCCCATGCTCTGGGTAATCTTCTGAAACTGGGTGCGATATTCCTTCGCATCCTGCGTGGCGTCGGCCATTGCGTTCATGGAAGTGACGGCCACCCCGTAGGATTTGTTCATCTCATTGATGGCACCGGCCGCCTGGCGGACGTTCTGCGTATATTCGTTGGTTGCGATGGTAGCGTCTGAAACGTCGCGCATTTTCCCGACCGTATCGGTGAAGCTGCGCAGGCCGGTTCCGAGCCGCTCAAAAATATCGGGCGTTACTTTAGCATCGGCCAGCATCTTGTCCATGTTGGCCGTCAGACCGTTGCTCTGCAATGCCGGACGGCGCTGCGGCAGTTCGCCTTCATAGTCGTCGGCCAGTTCGGGATACACCCGGCTCCAGTCCGGTTCGCGCTGGGCGGGCTGGGCAAACGTCTGCAATGCGTACAGGGCGAAGATGACGGCTTCTACGGTCAGACCGATGGTCAGCATCTGTCCTCCTCCTTCCCAGTGTTGAATCTTAAAAAGTGCACCCAAAACGACGACCGCTGCTCCTGCACTATAGGCAGTCGGAAGAACCTTATCAAAGAAAAAGTTTGAACCGTTACCGTTCTTTTTTGCCATGATCAATTCAAATAATTAATAAAAAGGTAGTATGTATTAAGTGTAGGAATTACCGGCCGGCAGTCACACGAGCGCCTTTGGAAGCCGTCCGACCCATCAGGTTGTCCATCACACAGCGGAAACCGATATACGAACGTTTTTCATTTTCGAGTTCATAATACCGGGTACCGGTTTCAAGGTAGTACGAGATATCTTTCCACGAACCGCCACGAACGACTTTCCGGGGTTCGTCGGCATTCTGGTTGTCGGGGTTCATATCCCAGACGATGGCGGATGCGTTTTCGGCATAGGCGTCGCGGGTCCATTCGGCTGCGTTACCGGCCATGTTGTAGAGACCGTATTCGTTGGGATTGTAGGCGTTGGCCGGAGCCGTATACGGGTAGCCGTCGGCATCATAGTTCCCGCGCTGCGGCTTGAAGTTCGCCAGGTAGCAGCCCTTGCCGTTGGCAACGTACGGGCCACCCCAGGGATACTTGGCCGAGTTGCGGCCACCGCGGGCGGCCCATTCCCATTCCGCTTCGGACGGCAACCGGAAACGGGGCGATACGAACTGCCCTTCCTTGGTCCGATAGTCGTTGTAGAGGTTGGTTCTCCAGTTACAGAAGTACTGCGCAGCCACCCAGCTTACGCCCACGACCGGGTATGTATCGAAGGCAGGGTGCGAATAGTAATACTCCAGCATCGGGTCGCCGTTATGGTAGGTGAAATCCCGCTTCCAGACCGTCGTATCAGGGTAGTATTTGGTCATGATTTCCTCTTCGCCCAGCACCGAGACCGAGTCGGTCAGGAGGGCATTGACGAACTGACGGTACTCATGATTGGTGATTTCGGTATCGTCCATGTAGAAGGAACTGATCGTCACCCGGCGGTTCATATTCACCTGGGTGGCCGCCAGATCCTCGTCGGCCTGCCCCATCATGAACGAGCCCGACGGAACCAGCACCATGCCGAACGGTGTGGTTTGTTTCCACCCCTTCCGGCCGGCAGCGGTGACTTCCCCGTTGGTTACGCCCACGTCCTGGCCCTTATCCTTTCCTCCGCCAAACTTCGATTTGATAAACCCGCAACCCTGCATCAGCAGAATCGTTGCCACTACCATCACCCCTCGGGCTGCGTTGCCGGTAAACCACTTGTTACTCATAGTTGTAGGGTACGTTAAAATCTGTTTCTCGTGCAAACCAGTCTTAGAACGAAAATTAAGCCTATTATTGTATACGTGTAAACGAATTGCCAAAACATGCCCGGTTTTACAAAAAGTACAAACTGATAGCCAATCAGTTATAACACAAAGCACGACAGACTTTCAAAATTATCATTTTGCCTCCAAACAGCCTAACAATAATTACGCCAATTTGTTGGTTTTGAGCCGCCGGCAGAAAGTCTTACCTCCGGCGGTTACATCATCAGTACCGGAAACGGGGAGACCGGACGATCGGCTTGCGACCGGAGCGCGGCTCGGGCAGCGAATACGAGAGCAAAACCTCGTGAGAGGTAGGGCTTTTCGCCGTTCGGTTGCTTACGACCAGATCGATCGAATACCCGAAACGAAGCGCATTGTTTCGCAGCAGACTGATCCCCAGCGTTGCGTTTACGGCGTCCCGCTGCCGGAAGCCGATGCCGGCCCAGTACCGCTTGTCGTACATGGCCAGCACATTCACTTCAAACGACGAACCGTCGAGGTTGAAATTCGTCGGATTGAATTTATACAGTACCGAGGGCATGAAGTCCAGGGCGTAATTCCATTCGTAACGGTAACCGGCCGTCAGGTAAGCGGTTCGGTAGAGCGGGTTGAGCGCCTGCTCGGAACCCAGCTTGAAACCCGGCTGGGTGAGGTGCTTCATACTGGCTCCGACGTAGTAACTGGCGGCATTGTAATACACCCCCGCGCTGAAATCCGGCTGGGCCTGATTGAACCGGCCGGCCTGAATCAAAGGATCTTCCGGGTCGTTGGGCCGAAACCGGTCGTAATTGATGGACCGGTTGTGGAGGCCTCCCTCCGCACCGATCGACAGGGTTCCTTTTTTCAGCTGCAACCGAAAGGCGTAGGCCACCTGGACTGCCTGAAACGACTGCGGTCCGAAGGTTTCGTTGAGGGCATACAGCCCCACCCCGCTCCGGATGCTGTTCAGGGGCATATTGAAGGAAAAAAGCTGAGTGCTGGGGGCACCGCCGTCGTCGAACGTTCCCTGATAACCCATGTACTGCGTCCGGTGAACCAGCTGAAACCGCGACACGCCTTCGGAACCGGCGGCTGCGGGGTTGTAATACACCGGATTAAACATGTACATACTGAACTGGGGATCAATGTCCTGTGCCTGAACATTCCGATCCGCCAGAATACCGGCTACAACCAGCAAAGCAACGTAAAACTTACGATTCATAAAAAGTCAGGGCATTCTTTCTTCAGGTTAATTCAGCGGGTCCTTTCCGGGCCGACCGGCCGGGCAGGCTTCTGATTCAAATGTGGCTTCGCCGGTGCCTAAGCGTTGTGGCATATTACCTATTAAACGGAGATTTCGCAAAATTATTGGTATAAAAAAGAGGCTGAACGGTGGGTTCAGCCTCTTTGTAACTTCGGTTTCTTAAAGATTGTTGGCTTTTTTGATATACAGTTCCAGCGCCCCGGCCATCGAGGGCGCATTGGGCAGGGGAGCCTCGATATCGAGAATAAACCCGGCTTCGGTCACGGCCCGGGCGGTCGTCGGTCCGAAAGCGGCCATCCGGATGCCGTTCTGCTTGAAATCCGGGAAGTTATGCAGCAGGGAGTTGACGCCCGACGGGCTGAAAAAGGCGATGATGTCGAAAGAGGTAACGTCCAGGCCGGAGAGGTCGGAAGGAACCGTTTCATACATGACTGCTTCGGACAGGTGCAGGCCGCTGGTGTCCATGAAATCCGGAATGTCGTTGCCGCGGATATTGGAACAGGGGAAGAGAAATTTCTCGCTCTTGTGTTTGCGGATCAGGTCGAACAGGTCGGCTGCGGTTTTGTTGCCCGTAAAGATTTTCCGCTTCCGGATCACGATGTATTTCTGGAGGTAATTGGCCGTCTGTTCGGTAACGCAGAAATACTTCATGTCGGCCGGCATTTCCAGCTTGGCTTCCTGACAGATCCGGAAGAAGTGATCGACGGCATTCCGGCTGGTGAAGATGATGGCCGTGTGATCGAGAATATTGATCTTTTGTTTCCGGAAGTCTTTATATGAAACGCCCTGAATCTCAATGAAGGGCCGGAACTCGATTTTCAGGCTGTACTTACCCGCAAAATCAAAATACGGCGAGTTGTTGTCGGCAGGTCGGGCTTGAGTCACTAAGATGCTTGCAACTTTCGTCAGCCGTTCCTGGTCATACTTAGCGGTAATCTCACTCATCGAATGTACCTCACGTTTGGTGTTTAAAACAATGTGCCGCAGGCTACAGAGCAAACCGTATCCCGATGATCAGCGGTATGAGTTCAACGATACAAAGGTAGGAAAATAAATACAGATTTTTGATAGCGGCCCGGTTTGCAATCACCGCGTAAAGCAGCGCCAGACGCCCTACGTAGAAACCCACCAGCGGGATCAGCAGCCAGGTGCTTTGCCAGGCACCCGTAATGGCCGCATTGGCCGCAATCGTCGCCACCCCGACGGCCCCGGCCGAAAAGAAGAGCAGCGACGACTGAATGACCTTGAAGAAGTGCAGGTTTACGATCTCCTCCAGTTTGTACAGCCCTCCGATGGCAAGCAGAAACACGTACTTCGACAGCAACATCAGAAAGGCCAGACCGCTGAGTTCAAAAAAGGTGGTGATCAGGTCGCCGAAGCCCTGCCCCTTCAGAAAAAGGGCCCGGGACGAAAAAATGTCGATGTTCTTACTTTGGATGAACAGGTACAGGTAGGCGATGATAAAGCTCAGGTTCAGCACGAAGAGCAGGTTCACCCGGCTGACCGGACGATTGATCATAAACAGCTCGTCGCGGGTGTTGACCGACAGTAGATCGGTGAGGCTGAAAAACCGCAGAAAGGCCCGGTGATGGAAATTGAACAGGAAAGCGTTTACGGCCACAATGAACAGCAGCACCAGCGTGAAGAAATCCGGATAAACCGACAGCCGGCGAGGGAGAATCGTCAACGGGGAGCTGGTGGTGACCACGGCCTTCTGGGCCGCCGTTTTCCGGTGGCCGACGTACACCATCTTATCCTCCACCCCCGGACTCCCATAGAGCGTGATGAAGAGTTCCGGCTTGCGGTAGACACGGTAGAGGCTGTCGAGGTTAATGACCTGCCAGGTGTCGGCGGGCAGCTTCCGGCGCAGAGCCGCGTCGATGAACAGATACCCGTCCTGCCGCGTCGAGATCAGCAGGCTGTAGCGCCGGTTGCTCTCGACGTCCAGAAAGAAGCTGACCGAAGTAACCGACTCGTGCAGTTCGTCGATGTAGGGAATGTAGGTTTTATAGGCCGCATCATAGACCATCCAGTCGTTGCGGAAGTCGTGGACCGGGAAGAATTGCTGGTCGGGACCGATGCCCTGGGCGGAACTTCGGACCGCCGGCAGGGTCAGGGCCAGAAGCAGGCTGAAAAGGGCGGGGACGCGCAAAACGGCTGAAAGGCTGAAGGGCTGCGTGTTCGATGGAAACAATTTCATGGTCACGACAGCCTTCCGGCCTTTCAGCCTTATCATTCTAATCAATTCGTTCAGTTTCTACCCAATGCCTTCAGCATCGTCTCACCGATCAGTGCCGGCGACTCGACCACGTGAATCCCGCATTCGGCCATGATCCGCATCTTGGCGGCCGCCGTGTCGTCGGCGCCCCCGATGATGGCGCCCGCATGGCCCATCCGGCGGCCTTTCGGGGCCGTCTGGCCGGCAATGAAACCGACGACGGGCTTGCGGTTACCGTCGGCCTTCACCCAGCGGGCGGCCTCGGCTTCCATGCCCCCGCCGATCTCACCGATCATGACGATGGCTTCGGTTTCGGGGTCGTTCATCAGCAGTTCGACGGCCTCTTTGGTGGTCGTCCCGATGATCGGGTCCCCGCCGATACCGATGGCGGTAGTCTGTCCAAGGCCCACTTTAGACAGCTGATCGACGGCTTCGTAGGTCAGCGTACCGGACTTGGAAACGATGCCGATGGTTCCCTTTTTGAAGATGAAACCGGGCATGATCCCGACCTTGCATTCTTCGGCGGTCATGACCCCTGGGCAGTTGGGACCGATCAGCCGGACGTCCTTTCCGGAAATATATTCTTTCGCAACCATCATGTCCTTGGTCGGGATGCCTTCGGTGATGCAGATAATCACTTTGATCCCGGCGTCGGCAGCTTCCATAATCGCATCAGAGGCAAAAGCGGGCGGCACGAAAATGATCGAAACGTCGGCACCGGCCTGTTCGACAGCCTCTTTCACCGTATTGAATACCGGCCGGTCGAGGTGGGACTGACCGCCTTTTCCCGGGGTAACACCGCCCACGACATTCGTGCCGTACTCAATCATTTGCTGGGCGTGGAAGGTACCCTCCGACCCCGTGAAGCCCTGTACGATGACTTTGGAATTCTTGTTTACTAATACGCTCATGATGATTGTAAAGCTGTGCTGCTATGCGTTTGAAAGAATATTCGTTTGGACCGGCGCAAAAGTAGAGCGAAATGGCTAAAGAACAAAATAGGCCCATTCCTGACGCTCCGGCCGAGGGGTCGGCCGGGTGGTTTGAAACCGGCGTTTATCTTGCCTTTTCCTCCGAAAAATTGTTATTTCCAGTATGAATGTATCAAATATGGTGTCGGATGCCGTGCTTGCCTTCACGGGTGTCTGGGTGTTTTGGCGGTATTTTCAGGGCCTGAGTTGGTATAATCGCTTGCTGTGGGGGTTTTTCCTTCTGACAATCTCGGTGACGGCGCTGGTGGGGGTGCTGAAGTTTGCGGGTATCGAAGCCGTCCGGCCCCTGCACCGTTCCCTCGAAATCCTGGCCGGTACGCTGGGGGTGGTCTGTGTGGTGGTGGGCGTCTGGGGCCTGGTCATGCGCCAGAAGATTTCACGTACCGGTTTCATGGTCACGGTCGCTCTGGGGCTGGCCCTGTTCGTGATCCTGCTCAATCCCCGGATCACGGCCTTCGATACGGTAGTATCTTCGCTGGCGATGGTCGTCATTCTCCTGATCGCTTTCCTCGGCGTTCTGCGCCGGGACCCCCGTTCCTCCTGGATCGTCTTTGCCGTCATGATTCTTGCGCTGGCCACCCGGCTGGTCAAACTGGAGAACCTGCCCATCCATCCCATTGATTTCTACCATTATACCCTTTCCCTATCGCTTCTCTGCTTCGGCAAGGCGGCCGAAAGCGTGGGGCAGCGGGCGTAGGCGAATGCGTTTTTCCGCACCGGCGTTCCAACTTTTTTGGCTAACTTGCAGACATGGAGAACTTCGTCGTCTCGGCCCGGAAATACCGTCCGGCAACCTTTGATACGGTCGTCGGGCAAGCCCATATCACCACCACCCTCAAGAACGCCATTCGGACTAATCATCTGGCGCAGGCCTTCCTTTTCTGCGGTCCCCGCGGAGTCGGAAAGACAACCTGTGCCCGGATTCTGGCCAAGACCATCAACTGCCGGAACCTGAGCCCGGAGGTAGAGCCGTGCAACGAGTGCGAATCCTGCGTCAGCTTCAATCAGAACTCCTCCTTCAATATCCACGAGCTGGATGCGGCCTCCAACAACTCCGTCGAAGACATTCGGAATCTGATCGATCAGGTGCGGTATCCGCCCCAGTCGGGAAAATACAAGATCTATATCATCGACGAGGTTCACATGCTGTCCCAGGCGGCTTTCAACGCCTTCCTGAAGACGCTGGAAGAGCCTCCCTCCTACGCCATCTTTATTCTGGCGACCACCGAAAAACATAAGATCCTGCCGACGATCCTGTCGCGCTGCCAGATTTTCGACTTCAACCGGATACAGCCGCGCGACATCGCCGACCACCTCGCCGGCATCGCCCGCAAAGAGAACATCCGGAGCGAATACGAAGCCCTCGAACTGATTGCCCAGAAGGCCGACGGCGGTCTGCGCGATGCCCTCTCGATGTTCGACCTGAACGTGACGTTCTCGACCGACCGCGCCGTTCGGTACCGGGAAGTTCTTGAAAATCTACATATTCTCGACTACGACTACTATTTCCGCCTGACCGACCTGCTGCTGGAAGGCAACCTGCCCCAGAGTCTGCTGCTGTTCGATGAAGTCCTCCGGAAGGGATTCGACGGGCATCAGTTCATCGTCGGGCTGTGCGAACATTTCCGGAACCTGATGGTCTGCAAGGATGCGGCCACGGTGCAGCTTCTTCAGGTGACCGAAACCGTCCAGCAAAAATACCTTCAGCAGGCCGCCGGAGCGCCCCTGAGCTTTCTGCTTTCGGCCCTGAGCGTCGGCAGCCAGTGCGACCTCAATTACAAGGCCGCCAAGAGCCAGCGGCTCCATGTCGAGGTCTGCCTGATGAAGCTCGCCCACCTGGCGAACGTCCTGGACCTTTCCGCCCTCCCCGTACCCCTGAACGGCCGGACGCAGAGCGAACCGGTCGAAAAAAAAAACGGCAGCTTAGTTCATAGCGACCCCGCCGGAGAACCGCGCCCGCCGTCCGCCCCGGCTCCTCAGCCGCCGGTGGAAAACCGACCCCCGCTGACTGCCGAGCCGGATCCCGTGTACGAGCCGGCCCAGCCCGAGCCGGTCGGTTCCAACGGAAGCGGGGCCGCCGTGGCGGTAAAAACCGCTCCGCCGGTCCGGACGATTCCGGAAATTCCCAAGCCGGTGAGTACCAAACTGCGTACCACGGCCAATCTGACCGATCTGGCCAAACCGGTTCCGGTCCGGAAAGCGAACGCCGAGGTGGATGTGGCGGAAGCGCCGGTAAACATCAAAGAAGACAAGGCTTTCATTTTCGAGCAGTTGCAGGCTTCGTGGCAGACCTTCACCCGGCTTCGTGAACAGCAGGGCGGCTCCAGCACCGAACAGATCATGCTTAACCGGGAGATCCATCTCGACGGAACCACCATTCATATTACCCTCGATAACTCCCTCCAGGTTGACCTCCTGAACGACCTGCGGCAGGACCTGCTCACCTACCTCCGCCGGCAGCTTCAGAACAGCCAGATTCAGTTGCAGCACAAAGTAGCGGCTCAGGAAAATCGCCGGATGATCTATACCCCCCAGGACAAATTCAACTATCTGGCCGAGAAAAACCCGGCCCTGCTCGAACTCCGGAAAACGCTGGGGCTGGACGTCGATTATTAGGAAAGAGCGAGAACCGTGGCGGGATTGGTTTCGAGGATCTGTTTCCAGTCGGCTTTGGTAAACCCACGCCCGTTAAGTTCGGGCATCAGCTTTTTGAACAATACCGTATAATCCCGGCCGACCGGCCCCCCGTCTGGTTGAGCAGGGTCATACCAGCCGGCATCATGGGAGAGCAGGGTCCGGTGCAGCAGCCGGTTTTCCTTCATCAGCAGCAGCGTCTCCGCATACTGAGCCACGTTCTTTTCGTCCAACCCGTCCAGACTGACCCAGGCTCCCTCCCGCACCGCCCGGGCGTAATGCACCATGTTCTGCCCCTGCGCGTGTACCCAGACGAAAGCATCCGGTTTCACCCCCTCCCGCTTCAGGACCTCGATCTGCTCGAAAGCCGGCACGTAGGGGCCGGTATGGGAGTAGATCGTCAGGCCGGTTTGCTTGTGCGCCCGGGCGGCCGCCGTGACGATTTTCCGGTGCAGGTCCGACAGGGGGCCGGGATTCACGCTGATCTTCATGAAACCGGGGCGGATGCCCGTACCGTCGATGCCCCCTTCAGCCTCGGCCACCCACCGGTTGGCCAGCTGATCGGCGGTTTCGGTAAAGGCGTGGCGGGGGAGGTATTTGTTGTCCGAAGCTCCGTAATAACCCGTATTGGTCAGAATCCGAATTCCGGACTGTTCCGACAAGTCCTTCAGTAACAGCGGGTCGCGGCCCAGATAAGCCGGCGTGCATTCGACCAGCGTCCGGACGCCCGACCGGTGCAGTGTTTCCAGATAGGGCAGCATTCTGGTTATTACCTTCGCCCGGTCCCACCGGTCGCGGGTGATCCGGTCGGCGCCGATGAAGTCCACCAGAAGGTGTTCGTGAATGAGGGTCAGACCCAGGTCCGACGGACGTACCGGCCCGGTGACGGTCTGTACGGTTTTCCGGGGCTTCAGAGAGGGTAACATTCCGGCGGCCAGGGCCGACCGGAGAAACGTACGACGCTGCATGGCAGAGCGGGTTTCAGGATTTCAGAAAATTCCGGGCCTCCCGGATCGTCGATTTATATTCCGCCAGATCGAGTACTTTTTTGTAATAAGTCTTCGCCTGGTTGCGGTTGCCGGAGCGGGCGGCCTGCCGGGCCAGACCGGCGTAGGCATGGGCTGAAAATTCTTTGGTAAATACGTCGTTGACCGGCAGTCGGATGGCCGCCTGATAATTCTCGGCGGCCTCCCTGAGGTCCCCGGCCTTTTCCTGGATCATGGCCTCCAGCACTTTCACCGGCAGCGCCAGAAATTTCTGGGGCATTTCTTTCAGCCGCGCAATATAAGGCAGGGCCTCCGATCCCCGGCCCGCCAGCACCAGCCCCTCGGCGCAATGCATGTTGAAGACCGGGTTCTGCGGGTATTTGTCGGCCAGCTGTCGGAACAGGGCGGCCCCTCTTGCAAACTGACTTTCGTGTTTCAGGTAAATCTGGCCGAGATACAGGCCGGTTTCCGTCCTCGTAAAAATACCGCGTTTTGCGCCGATTTCCATCTGTTTCAGGCCCAGCGGCATATCGCCGTCCTGAAAAAAGATCATGACCGGCTTGACGATGGGGTGATCCATCGGATACCGCTCGACGTAGTAATTATACAAACCCGTCGTAAAATAGAACTCCGGGTTCTTCTCCATCAGTTTAAAGCCGGCTTTCAGGTAGGAATACGCCTTCCGGGCCTCATTGACGGCTTTCATGTTCTCGTTGTCGTAGTGGTATTTCATGGCCAGATACCCGTGCGAGGCCATCGAGAAGAACACGCCTTCCGGGTCGTTTTCGTTCTTCTCCAGAATTTTATCCGAAAGCGCCACGCCCTGGTTGAGGTAGTTCATATACTGATTCATGGCGGTCCGGTTTTCCTTGATGGGCAGATACTGCCAGTACAGCTGGAGCGACTTCAGAACCGGAAGGACGGGATGATTGGGGTATTTGGCCCTCACCTGACGGACGATCGGGTCGATCTCGTCGAATTCGTAATTATAAATTTTGTCGGTAGCTTTCAGAATCAGTTGCTGGGTGGCGGTGTCGTCGATCAGCTGCGCCGATGCCGCCGGCGGCAGCAACCAAAGCAGCAGGAAGAATTTTTTCATGCGTGGATATGTTGGCCCTTCAGAGGAATGTTCTTTTTTGAAGAATACGGTCAGACCGCTACTTTTGTTATTCTCCGGACGCTTAACGGTCCTCTCTCCGAAAAAGTTTACTATGATTCGTTACGAGCATTTTGTGTTAAATAACGGCCTGAAGGTGTATGTCCACGAAGACCCGACAACCCCGATGGCCGCCGTCAATATTTTGTACAATGTCGGGTCGCGGGATGAGGATGCAAATAAAACCGGTTTTGCCCACCTGTTCGAGCATTTGATGTTCGGCGGTTCAAAACACATTCCGAGTTACGACGAACCCTTACAGAAGGTGGGTGGAGAGAACAACGCCTTCACTTCTCCCGACATTACCAATTATTACATCACGCTGCCCTCGGCCAACCTCGAAACCGCCTTCTGGCTCGAATCCGACCGGATGCTGGGCCTTTCCTTCGACCCGACGGTGCTGGACGTGCAGCAGAAGGTGGTCATCGAGGAGTTCAAACAGCGGTATCTCAACCAGCCCTACGGCGACGTCTGGCTGAAACTCCGGCCGCTGGCCTTCAAGGTTCACCCCTACCGCTGGGCCACGATCGGCAAGGACATCAGCCACATCGAAAACGCCACCATGGACGATGTGAAGGGCTTTTTCTATAAATATTATCTGCCCAACAACGCCATCCTGGTCGTGGCCGGGAACGTGACCGTCGAGCAGGTGAAACAGCTTTGCCGGAAATGGTTCGAGCCGATCCCGGCCGGAGCGCCCTACGTCCGAAATCTGCCGCAGGAGCCGGAGCAGACGGAAGCCCGGTTTCTGGAAACCGAAGCCGAGGTGCCGCTCAATGCCATTTATAAAGCCTTTCATATGCCGGGGCGGTTTACGGACGCCTATTACCGGGCCGACCTGCTGAGCGACGTGCTGGGCCGGGGCAAATCGTCCCGACTGTACCGGCGGCTACTGAAGGAGCAGCATCTGTTCACCAGCATTTCGGCCCACGTGCTTTCGTCGCTCGACCCCGGTTTGCTGATCGTCAGCGGTTCTCTGAATCAGGGCATTAGGCCGGAGGAAGCCGATGCCGCCATTGAGGAGGTGCTGAAGGAAGCGGTCGAGCAGTCCATCCCGGAGGAGGAAGTGTCCAAGGTAAAGAACCAGACCGAAGCCACGCTGGTCTTCTCGGAAGTCGAACTGCTGAACCGGGCCATGAATCTGGCGTTTGCCGCCAATGCCGGCGACGTCGGGAACGTCAACCGCGAAGCCGACCGCATCCAGGCCATCACCCCCGACGACCTCCAGGCCATCGCCCGGCAGGTGTTACGAAAAGAAAACAGCTCGACCCTGTACTACCGGGCCGCCTAACCGACAACCATGATGAAAATACGCGTTGGGCAGGGGTATGACGTACATCAGCTGGCGGAAGGACGGGACTTCTGGCTGGGCGGCATCAAAATACCGCATTCGCACGGGGCGCTGGGACACTCGGATGCCGATGTGGTCTGCCACGTCATCTGCGACGCGCTGCTGGGAGCCGCCGGCCTGCGAAACATCGGCTACCACTTTTCCGACCGGGATCCGCGCTGGAAAGGCATCGACAGCAAAATTCTGCTGACTGAGGTGATGCGGATGATCCGGGAAGCGAACTACGAAGTCTCCAATGTGGACGTGACCGTCGTGCTGCAGGAACCGAAACTAAACCCGCACATCCCGGCCATGAAAACCTGCCTGTCCGGGGTCATGAGCATCCCTGAAGAAGATATTTCCATCAAGGCCACCACCTCCGAACACATGGGTTTCGTGGGCCGGAAAGAAGGCATTGCCGCCCACTGTGTGGCCCTGATTTATTCTGAACCAAAATAATATTCCGACTCTTTTAACCATGACGCTTCCTTTCCCGCGATTCGACCTGACGACCCGGAAACCCATCGGCCTGCTGGTCGGGCTGGCCCTGCTGGCCGCTCCGGCCCTGGCCCAACCGAAAGTATCGACGCCCAGCGGCCCCATCGACTTCGAAGAATATGAGCCGGTATCGACCCTGAAGGTGCCGGAACACAAAGTAACCCGGTCGAAATATCCCTTTATCGACGTGCATAACCACCAGTTCGAGATGAACCGGGGCGACCTGCGCAAGCTCATCAGCCAGATGGACAGCCTGAACATGGGTCTCATGGTCAACCTGAGCGGCCGGGGCTTTACGTCCAATGCCGGCGAAAGCACGAAGTTTCTCGACGATGCCCTGAGCAACATCCGGCAGACCGACCCCAAACGGCTGGCGATCTTCACCAACATCAATTTCGAGAACGTGGGCGAACCGGGCTGGACGGAACAGGCCGTGAAGATGCTGGAAAGCGACGTGAAGAAAGGCGCCCGGGGACTTAAGATTTATAAAAGCCTCGGCTTCAACGTAAAAGACGTCAAGGGGCAGCGCGTACGGGTCGACGACCCCCGGCTGGACCCGATCTGGGCCAAGTGCGGAGAACTGGGCGTGCCGGTGCTGATCCACACCGCCGACCCCAAATCCTTCTGGGACCCGATGGACCGCTTCAACGAACGCTGGCTGGAACTCAAACTGCATCCGGGCCGCAAGCGCGCCGAAAACAACCCGGTTCCCTGGGAGCAGCTCATCGCCGAGCAGCACAACGTGTTCCGGAAACACCCGAAAACCACCTTTATCAACGCCCATATGGGCTGGTATCCGAACGATCTGGTGAAGCTCGACAGCCTGATGCAGGCCTTCCCGAACATGCTCGTAGAGATCGGGGCCGTGATCGCGGAACTGGGCCGGCAGCCGCGGGCTTCCCGGAAGTTTTTCGAGAAGTATCAGGACCGGATTCTGTTTGGCAAAGACAGTTGGGTACCCTCCGAATATTCGACCTATTTCCGGGTGCTCGAAACCGACGACGAATATTTTCCCTACCACAAAAAATACCACGCCTTCTGGCGGATGTACGGCATGGCGCTGCCCGACGAAGTGCTGAAGAAGGTGTATTACAAGAATGCGCTGCGGATCATCCCCGGCCTGGACAAGTCGCAGTTTCCGAATTAAGCCGGTATGCTCACAATCTCCCGCATCGAGGTATTCAAATACGACATCCCGCTGAAGGCCCCCATCGCCATTTCGCTGGGGGTGATCGAACACGCCCGAAACCTGCTCGTCCGGATGCATACGACCGACGGGCTGACCGGCTGGGGCGAAGGCTCACCCTTCTGGATGATCGTTGGAGAAACGCAGGAGACCGGCTTCGCGGCCGCCCGCGACCTGGCCCGGCTGCTCGTCGGACGGGATGCGCTCGACATCGAAGGGAACCTGCAGAAGCTGGACGCTTACCTGCCCGGCAATCCGACCGTCAAAAGCGCCTTCGACATGGCCCTGTATGACCTGGCCGCTCAGGCCGCCGGCCTGCCGCTGTATGCCTTTCTGGGCGGAGCGAAGCACCGGCTGGTGACGGACGAAACCATTTACCTGAACCCCCCCGAGCGCATGGTCGAGGATGCCCTCCGCATCCGGGAACAGGGCGGTATTGCCATTAAGGTCAAGCTGGGCACCCACGCGAAGGACGATATCCGGCGGGTCGAAGCCATCCGCGAAGCCGTAGGGGAAGCCATCCCGATCCGGACCGACGCCAACCAGGGCTGGGATTACGTCACGGCCGTTCAGGTGCTGAAAACCATTCAGGACTGGAACGTGCAGTACTGCGAACAACCCGTGAAGCATTGGGCGCTGCCGGACCTGAAGCGCATCCGCCGGCGGACGACGGTGCCGCTCATGGCCGACGAGTCCCTGTTCAGACCGCGCGACGGCCTCCGGCTGGTGCAGGAAGAAGCCGTCGATTATTTCAACATCAAGCTTTCCAAAAGCGGAGGCATTTATAACGCCCTCAAGATCAATGCGATTGCCGAGTCTGCCGGGATTCCCTGTATGATCGGCTGCATGTCGGAATCGCGGCTGGCGATTACGGCCAACGCCCACTTTGCCTCGGCCCGCCGGAACGTGATCTTCTACGACCTGGATGCGCCTTTCGAACACGCCGAAGACCCGGTTACCGGGGGAGTCACCTACCACGGTTACGAAATCGAACTGCCCGACACGCCCGGCATCGGGGCCGGATGCGATGAAACGTATCTGAAAGGGGCCGAAAAACTGGAAATCCGTTAAAAAATGGTCACCGTAACGACCGCCCGCTCCGAACAGGACCTGACGGGCATCCGGGAGCTTCAGCGCAGAAACCTGCGAACCGTCCTGACCGCCGACGCCATGGAAAGCCAGGGCTTCCTGACCATCGAGCATGACCTGTCGCTCCTGCAGCGCATGAACGCGGCTGAACCTGCCGTCATCGCGCGGGACGGGCAAACGGTGGCCGGCTATTGCCTGGCCATGCTTCCCTCCTTTCGGTACGAGATTCCGGGGCTGGTTCTGATGTTCGATATGCTGGACGGTCTGTCTTTCGATTCCCGGCCGCTCAGAGAACGGAATTACGTCGTCGTGGGGCAGGTCTGTGTGAGCGAAGAATACCGGGGCATGGGGCTTTTCGACCGGATGTACGCGCATTTCCGAGATACCTTACAACCTCGTTACGAACTGTCCGTCACGGAAATAGCCGTCCGGAACCGGCGGTCCCGGCGGGCACACGAGCGGGTGGGATTTCAGAAAATTCACACTTATTTCGACCCGGCCAACGGCGAAGACTGGGATGTAGTCGTCTGGGATTGGGGTCAGACCTCTTCGGTCTGAAGCTGTTTTTCGTACAGTTCGCGGTAGACGCCGTTGGCGGCCAGCAGTTCCTGATGCGTGCCTTCCTCCACGACGGCGCCCTCGTCCAGCACGATGATTTTATCGGCCAGCTTGACGGAAGAAACCCGGTGAGAGATTACCACCGAGGTCCGGTTTTCCATGATCCGGTGGAGGTTGTTCAGGATGATGTTTTCCGTGTTGGTATCGACCGCCGACAGACAGTCGTCCAGAATCAGGATTCTGGGGTCACGGGCAATGGCCCGGGCGATGGAAAGCCGCTGTTTCTGTCCACCGGACAGCGTAACGCCCCGTTCCCCGATGCGGGTATCGAAGCCCTCCGGGAATTCGGAGATGTTCTGATACAGGTCGGCGTCCTTCACGGCCTGCACCACCTTCTCCTGCGCCATTTCGGGCATCCCGAATTTAACGTTGTTGGTGATGGTTTCCGAGAACAGGAACACCTCCTGTGGCACGTACCCCATCTGCCGGCGGATGGAAGCCAGTTTGTAATCCCGGAGCGGTACGCCGTCGATCCGGATTTCGCCGGAAGTGGGGTCGTACATCCGCGTCAGCAGGTTGGCGAGCGTACTTTTCCCGGAGCCGGTCGTGCCGAGGATGGCGACGGTTTCTCCCGCTTTCACCTTCATGCTGAAATCCTTCAGCGCCACGATGCCCGAATCCGGATAAATGAAGCGTACGTTTCGGAATTCCAGGTCGCCCTGGATTTCGGTATCCAGATTTTTCTCGGAAACGATCTCGGTCCGGACGGACAGAAATTCGTTGATCCGCTGCTGCGAGGCCGCGGCCCGCTGGGTCTGGCTCGTGGTCCAGCCGAGGGCCATGACCGGCCAGGTCAGCATGTTGACATACAGAATGAACTCCGTGATATTGCCGGGAGTGAGCCGCCCGGCCAGGATTTCCTGCCCGCCCACATAGACGACCAGCACGTTGCTCAACCCGATGAGAAGCATGATCAGCGGGAAAAACAGGGCATCGACGCGGGTCAGATGGAGCGACTTCGCCTTATAAACATCGCTTTCGGCGGTGAAATTGGCGGCCGAGTCTCCCTCCCGCACGAAGGCTTTCAGCACCCGGATGCCCGAGAAGGCTTCCTGAACGTAAGTGGAAAGCCGCGACAGGCTCTGCTGAATTTCTTCCGACCGGCGGATGATGATGTTATTGACGATATAAATCGCGATGGAAAGCACCGGCAGCGGCAGCAGCACATACAGACTCAGCCGGGCGTTGATCGAAACCATGTAGGAAATGACCAGGATGAACAGGGTGATGAGGTTCAGGCCGTACATGATGGAAGGGCCAACATACATCCGCACCTTACTGACATCCTCCGAGATGCGGGCCATCAGGTCACCGGTATTGTTCTTGCGGTAGAAGCTGAGGGGCAGGGTCTGGTAGTGTTCGTAGATTTCGTTCTTCAGATCGTATTCGATGTGCCGCGACATGACGATGAGCGTCTGCCGGACCAGAAACAGAAAGAAGCCTTTCAGCAGGGCCATCACCAGGATCAGCACCCCGTACAGCAGAATACTGAAGGCGAAAACATCGTACAGATTACTCTGCAGCCCACTTCCGTTGTACAGAAAATAAACGTCGAGGGTTTCCTTGACGAGGTCGAGGGCATACCGCACCAGCTGGGCCGGAATGATTCCGAACAGGTTGGAAATTGCCGTAAAAACGGCACCCCAGATGAGGTACCATTTATATTTTACCAGGTATTTGTTCAGGTGAGCGAGAGCTTTCACAAATCAGAAGACGTCTTTCGATGGAACCAAAGCGGTAGCTACTGGCAGGGTAACAGAAAACGTTTCGGAATAGTTTGACGGCTTCCGGCCGTTCGTACAATTTCCCGCAGGGAAAGAAACCCGGACGGCGAACCCGCACCGGTAATCATAGTTCGGGACATTTTCCGTATTTTTGCCCCTGAATATACCATTTGAAATTGCCAAACTAAAGTTCTTTGTTTCTTGCCGAATCATCGGACACCGATCAGAATGCTAAACAGACGTTTGTTGCGGATCAAAGTGATGCAGGCATTGTATGCACTGCGACAGGCTGAGCTTTCGGCTCAGCAGCTGGCCGTCGATGCCATTGCCGAAACGTTTCAGCCGGACCTTAACTCCATGGAACCGCAGAACCTGCAGCAACTGGAGGGGTATCGCCGGCTGGCGACCGTGTTGTTTGAAGAGGGGTTGAAGGAAGGTCAGCCGAAAGACGAGGAAGATACTCCGCGCAAAGTCTGGAAAGCCGCCAACGACGCGCTGGCATTCTACCGGAATGCCCTGACCAAAGACCGCCAGCGGGCGCTTCAGATGATGCTGGAAGCCGTCCGGACTCTGGACGATTCCTACATCCGGCTGCTGACGCTGCTCATCGAGCTGGCGCATGTGGCCCGAATCGACCGGGAACGGCCCTACGAAAACCTGTCGAGCCGGGCCATCGCCCGGGAATCGGGCCTCGACCAGAATCGAATCGTTCGGGCGCTGGAAGAATACGAGCCGCTGCGCCGGGAAGCCCTCCGCCGGAAAATCAACTGGGAAGAAGAGGTGCCGCTGGTCCGGAAGATCTACAACGACGTTCTGAAGCAGGACGACACCTACCGGACTTATTGCGAAACCGCCCGTCATTCGGCCGACGAAGACCAGGAACTGGTGCAATACGTGCTGCGTACGCTGCTGCTCAAGCACGACCCGGCCAAAACCTGGTTTGAAGAAAATGACATTGCCTGGTCGGAGAACGCCGAACTCGTTCGCGGCATGACCATCAAAACGCTCAAGGCCGTGCAGTCCATGGAAGGCCTGAAACTGATGGACCTGAGCGACGACTGGGAGGAAGACCAGAACTTTCTGGAGACCTTATATAAAAAGTCGCTGGAAAACGACGAGGAATACGAAAAACTGCTGGCCGATCAACTCAAAAACTGGGACGTCGAGCGGGTAGCGCTGCTGGACCGGATCATTCTGAAGCTGGCCGTCTGCGAGCTTCTGAACTTCCCGAACATTCCGGTGAAAGTGACCATTAATGAATATATTGAGCTTGCCAAACTGTACAGTACGCCCAAAAGCGGTAAGTTTGTCAACGGAATTCTCGACAGTCTGTCCGAGAAACTGAAAGCATCCGGCCAGATGCGGAAAAGCGGCCGGGGCCTGCTGGATAACAAGTAGACCGGTTCGGCGCGGACGGGCCGGCACAAACCGAAAATTAAAAACAGTATGAGCAGAACCACCACAACCCTGATTGCTTTCCTGACCGGCTGCGCTACCGGCGCTACCCTGGGATTGCTCTATGCCCCTGAAAAAGGTGCCGTCACCCGCGACCGGCTGATGTACCGCCTGTCGAAATACCGGGAACAGCTCCGTCAGCTGATCGACGACATCCTGGATTCGGCCGACCTGCCCGACAGCTTCGCCAAGGCCGAAGGCCAGCGGGTCGTGAACGACGCCCGCGAAAAAGCCGAGCGGCTGCTCGAAGACGTCGACCGGCTGATGGCACAGATCAAACAGCAGGGCTCCTGACAGGTGGAGAGAACCGGGAGGCAGGCGTTTTCCGGCGCCTGACCCCCTTCATCGACTCTGGTTTATAACGACTTATGAAAAAAATAGGAATCGGTCTGTGGCTGCTTTTCGCCGTCACTGCCTGTAATCAGAACCGTCAGGACTCCACGAAGGAACTGGCGGGCAAAATGCCGAAAATCGTCTTTGCCGATAAAGGCGTGTACGATTTCGGGGACGTCACCGAAGGCGATACCGTCGAACGGAACTTTGCCTTCAAGAACGAGGGCGAGTTTCCGCTGATTATCAATAACATTCAGACCTCCTGCGGCTGCACGACCCCCGAATGGCCCAGGAAACCTATCGGTCCGGGTGAGAAATCGTCCATCCGGGTCCGGTTCAACAGCCAGGGCAAGCGGGGCGAGCAGAATAAGACCGTCACGGTGTATGCCAACACCGACCCGGCCTATACGGAACTTACCTTTCGGGTCATGGTCAATCCGCGGGCGGATTCGGCCCGTACGACCGCAGCAGCCCAGTAGTCCGACAATTTAACCATGCAAATCATGTCCTTTCTCTCTATTTTAGTGCAGGCCCCCGCCGGGCAATCGGGTCAGATGATCTGGAATATCGTCCTGTGGGTGGGCATTTTTATCGTGTTCTACTTCTTCATGATCCGTCCGCAGCAAAAGAAGCAGAAGGATCAGAAGAGTTTCGTCGATAACCTCAAGAAAGGGGACAGCGTCGTGACCATCGGCGGGCTGCACGGCAAGATTTATGCCGTCGAGGGCAATACCGTCACCCTCGAAGTAGACAAAGGATTGAAACTGACGTTCGAAAAGACGGCGATTTCCCGCGAAGCCACCGTTAAAGTGCAGTCCTAACGCCCTTCGGCCGCTACGATTTTGTCGCTGACCACTGCCCAATCCCGTCCGTTTCATGCGCCTACGCTGGTCTGGTGCCTGCTGGTCGCGGCCGTCATCTGGGTGCTGAAGTCACTGAACAAGGATAATTATACGGTCACGGTGCAGTATCCGATCCAGTTCTTTTACGACCGGACGGCCTACGTCCCGACCTCTCCCCTGCCGAAAACCGTTACCGTGAGCGTGACGGGCAACGGCTGGAACCTGCTCCGCAAAACCTGGCTGCCCTTCCGGTCGAAACCGATCATCTACCGCGTGGAGAGCCCCCTCCGGACGAAAGCCATCAATACGGCTTCACTGGCGGCTTCTCTCACCGATCATGCCAAGGACGTTCGGATCAACTTCATTTCCGGCGATACGCTGGCTCTGAATTTCGACCGGCTTTCGGTGCTGGAAGTTCCCGTCGTCATCGACAGTGCGGGCATCGACCTGGCCGACCGGATGGTCGTCGCCAGCCTGATCAACGTTTCGCCCCGAATCATCCGGTTCGAGGGACCGGCCCGCCTGCTGCGCGGGATGCCCGATACGCTGAAGGTAGCGATTCCCGCCCGGCGGCTTTCCGGCAATTTCGACGAGGAACTTCTCCTGAACATCCCCCGCCACCCGCTCATTCAGGCCAGCGCCGACCGCGTTATGGTCAGCTTCGAGGTCGCCGAACTGCTGCAGCCGCTGCCTGATCCGAAAGCCGCTACGAAACCTCTCCCGACCGTGAAAGCCGCTTCAAAAAAATGAAAACCGGCCCGAATCGCCCCCTTCTCATCGGCGTCACCGGCGGCATCGGCTCCGGAAAATCGACCGTCTGCCGGATCTTCGAAAGCCTGGGGGTTCCCGTTTACCTCGCCGACGAGCGGGCCAAATGGCTGACCGGCCACGACGCCATCCTCAAAGCCGACATTATCCGGCTGCTCGGCTCCGACGCCTACACCCCGACCGGACAGTATAACCGAAGCTGGGTGGCTGCCCAGGTATTCGGGCAGCCCGAACTGCTCGGGCAACTCAACGCCCTCATTCATCCCCGGGTGTATGCCGACACCGAAACCTGGGTGCGGAGCCATGCGGAGTTCGCCTATCTTATCAAGGAAGCCGCTCTGCTGCGGGCCGCCGGCGACGGTAACTCCCTCAACAAACTGGTGGTCATTCATGCACCGCCGGAACTGCGGGTCCAGCGCATCCGCAAACGAGACCCGCACCGGTCGGAGGAAGAAATCCGCAACATCATCAGCCGGCAGGTCAGTGACGAGGAACGGCTCGCGATGGCCAATTACGTCATCGAAAACGACGAAACCCGGATGCTGATTCCGCAGGTGCTGCGACTTCACGAAGAATTTGTCGGAATGAGCGGCCTGGATTTGACGGATTGAGCAGGTTTGCACGGAATTTTCCCTTAAATTGAAAACCGTGTCCATCCGAATTTTCGAGTTGCTGCCCTTTCCATGAAAAAACTTTTTCTCCCTGCCGCCTGCCTGCTCAGCTTTCTGGCGGGCGCCTTCATCACCGACGACGATATCCGTAAACCCCTGACCGGCGACCTGGCCGAAGCGGCCGCCCGGGTCATGGGGCTGGAGTTCAACCCGGCCGAGCGCGACTCGATGCTGGAAAACCTCAACCGCTTCCGGGAAGACTACGAGGCCATTCGGAAAATCGACCTGCCCAACGATCTGGCTCCGGCCTTGATTTTCAATCCTTTGCCTACCGGCTTCAAACTGCCGACCGGCCCCAGTTCGTTCAAGGCCGGTCCGGTGGGCACGGTGAAAGTCCCGGCCGACCGTAGTGAACTGGCCTTTTATACCGTCGCACAGCTGGGCCGGCTGATCCGGACCCGCCAGATCACCTCCGAAGAACTCACCCGGTTTTTTCTGGAACGGCTGAAGGCTTATAGTCCGAAACTGCTCTGCGTCGTCACGCTAACGGAAGACCTCGCCCTCCAGCAGGCCAGACGGGCGGACTCCGAAATTAAAGCGGGCAAATATCGGGGTCCGCTCCACGGCATCCCCTACGGCGCCAAAGACCTTTTTGCAAAAAAAGGCTATAAAACCACCTGGGGTTCAGTACCCTTCAAAAATCAGACGCTTGATTACGACGCCACCGTCATCCGCAGACTGGAGGAAGCCGGGGCCGTCCTCTGCGCCAAGCTGACCCTGGGCGAGTTGGCGATGGGCGACGTCTGGTTCGGCGGAATGACCCGCAACCCCTGGGACCCGACCACCGGTTCGAGCGGGTCGTCGGCGGGTTCGGGTTCCAGCGTGTCGGCGGGGCTGCTTCCCTTCGCCATCGGCACCGAAACCCGCGGCTCCATCGTTTCTCCTTCGACGGTCAACGGAGTCACGGGCCTGCGGCCGACGTTCGGTCGGGTCAGTCGCCACGGGGCCATGGCGCTGAGCTGGTCGATGGACAAGATCGGGCCGATGTGCCGGAGCGTCGAAGACTGCGCGCTCGTGTTCAACGCCATCTACGGCCCGGACGGAAACGACCCGACGGTGATCGCGGCCCCCTTTCGATATGCTCCGCTGACCTCCCTGAAAGGACTGAAAATCGGTTATCTGAGAAAGGCCTTCGACGCTGACTATGCCAGCAAAGCCAACGACGGGCAGACCCTGGAAACCCTCCGGAAGCTGGGCGCGGAACTGGTCCCGTTCGACCTGCCGGACCTGCCCGTCGGCCGGATCGGCTTTATCCTGACCGCCGAAGCCGCAGCGGCTTTCGACGAGCTGACCCGTTCGGGAAAGGACGACCAGATGGTGCAGCAGTCAAAATACGCCTGGCCGAACACCTTCCGTTCGTCGCGGTTCATCCCGGCCGTCGAGTACATCCAGGCCAACCGCATCCGGGCCCGGCTGATCGACGAGATGGAGCAGAAAATGAAGGCCGTCGATCTCTACATCACGCCCACTTTCGGCAACGCCAATCTGGCCCTGACCAACCTGACGGGCCATCCCTGCGTGGTGCTGCCGAACGGCTTCACGCCCAAAGGCCGCCCGACCAGCATCACCTTCATGGGCCGGCTTTTCGACGAAGGCCGGCTGCTGGCTGTCGCCAAGGCCTACCAGGACGCTACGGCCTGGCATACGAAACACCCGGCGCTTTGAGACCCCCCCCCGGCCCCCTCCTTGGTAAGGAGGGGGTGGCTCCGCAGGATTAAATAGTAGCAGCGCACTCCCCCTCCTTACCAAGGAGGGGCCTGGGGGGGTGGTTCATTTTCTGAAACAATTCCGAATCCTCTCCAGCACCTCGAAAACGTTTTCTGCAATTTCCTCATTCCGGACACGCAGCACCGTTATGTCAAGGGTGGCTAAAGCCCGGTCCCGTTCCTGGTCGTTTGCCTGGTTTTCCGGCGCGTCATGTATAAAACCATCCACCTCAATGGCAAGGCGTTCGGCCGGACAATAAAAAT
This sequence comes from Larkinella soli, assembly GCF_003703975.1. Classification (GTDB taxonomy): domain Bacteria; phylum Bacteroidota; class Bacteroidia; order Cytophagales; family Spirosomataceae; genus Larkinella; species Larkinella soli. The sequence continues at coordinate 114,423 of NZ_QTJY01000016.1, forward strand.
CAAGGATAAAATAGCCGATGCTGTGCTGCCGCCTGAATTTACGCCCATCCAGTTGACTCCTGCGTAACCGGAACCACAGCGCTTCTTCCGCAAAGGTTGATTCGTTCCGCAACTGCTGCCGGATCGGCTTCAATACATTAAGGTTATTCAGTTTCATTTTTAAGGTTTATCCCTTAAGACGGTATTCCGGTCCAAAAGCCACGCAAACCACCCCCCAGCCCCCTCCTTGGTAAGGAGGGGGAGTGCGCTGCTACTATTTAATCCTGCGGAGCCACCCCCTCCTTGGTAAGGAGGGGGCTGGGGGGTGGTAGACCCTGTCCGATTTTTCCGTATTTTTGATGATACTTCATCATATTGTGCATCTATGATTCGCAAGTCCATTTCCAGCGGGGTGCTGTTCCTGCTGCTGATTGCCGGTACCGCCTTTTCGCAGGAGAAGCAACGGTTTCGCGACCTCGGTCAGGCCCTCGGGGCCACCGGCCAGCTGACCGGTTCACAGGGACCGGCCAGCGTCAACTGGATTGACGGGGGCAACCGCTTCTCCTTCATCGCGCAGGGCAACGTGATCAAATCCTTCTCCCCGGCCGACCAGCGGGAGGAGGTGATTTTCGACGGGAGCCGGCTCCAGTTTCCCGGCACCGACCGACCGTTCGCGTACGAGTCGTTCCAGTGGTCGAAAGATTCAAGGAATCTGCTGTTCAAGACCAACTTCCGGCCCGTCTGGCGCCGGTCGGGGGTGTCGGATTATTACGTCTACTCCCTGGCCGGTAAAAACCTGAAGCTGGTGGCAAAGGATGCGCAGACCGCCGAACTGTCGCCCGACGGGTCGAAGATCGGGTATGAGCGGGGCGGCAACCTGTTCGTGTTCGACTTTGCTACCCAGAAAGAAACCCAGCTGACGCGCGATGCGGCTCCCTTCTTCTACAACGGCCGTTTCGGCTGGGCCTACGAGGAGGAGTTCGGGCTGGCGCAGGCCTGGGAATGGTCGCCCGACAGTAAGTTTATCGCCTTCTGGCAATCCGACGAGCGCGACGTGCCGCTCTATGCCATGACGGATTACAAGGGCTTCGACGAAAATTTCGAGAAACTCCCCTACCCCCGCGTCGGCGATAAGAACCCGACGGTTCGGATCGGGGTGATCGACCTGGCCGGGGGCGGCACCCACTGGATGAAGGTCGATGCCGGTGACGGCTATATCCCCCGCATCTACTGGACGGCTCAGGAAGGCCAGCTGGCGCTGGTGCAGCTGAACCGGAAGCAGAACCACCTGAGGCTGTTCTTCGCGGACGGCCGCACCGGCGAGGCCCGGCAGGTTATGGAAGAAAAATCCGAGGCCTGGATCGACGTCTTCGACTTCTTCGCCGGTATTCTGCATTACTTCTATTTCCCGACCCAGACCAAAGAGTTTTTCTGGGTGTCGGAGCGCGACGGTTTTGCCCACATCTATCGCTTTGACTATACCGGAAAACCGATCAATCAGGTGACGAAGGGCAACTGGGAGGTGGTGTACGTCCACAACGTCGATGCCGCCAACCGGAAAATCTATTATACCTCCACCGAACTGTCGCCCCTGGAACGGCAGCTGTACGTGGTGGACTTTGACGGGAAGAACAAACGTCGGATCACACAGGCCCCCGGCCGCCACAAGGTCGATTTCTCGCCCAACAGCCGGTATTTCATCGACCGGTATTCGAGCGTCACTACCCCGACCCGGGTCGAACTGTGGGACACGAAGGGCAAAGCGCTGAAAACGCTGGAAGACAACGCGCGCGTGACGCAGTTCCTGAACGGCTACGCCTACGCCCCGAAGGAACTGAGCAGCTTCACGACTTCCGACGGCCAGAAAATCGACATCTCGCTCATCAAACCGCTGAATTTCGATCCGGGCAGGAAATACCCGGTCATGCTCGACGTCTACGGCGGCCCGGGGGCGCAGTCGGTCTACAACGAGTTCAGCACTTCCGGCTGGCACCAGTACCTGGCCCAGCAGGGATACATCGTCGTCAGCGTGAACAACCGGGGCAGCGGAGGCTACGGCCGGGTTTTCGAGAAGGTGGTGTATGAAAAACTGGGGCTGTACGAAGCCAAAGACTTTGTCGAAACGGCCCGCTACCTGGCGAAACAGCCCTGGGTCGACGCCGACCGCATGGCCATCCGGGGCCACAGCTACGGCGGCTACACCAGCAGCTATACCATGCTGACCCACCCGGGCGTATTCAGGGTGGCGCTGGTAGGAGCCCCGGTTACGGACTGGCGGCTGTATGACAGCATTTATACCGAACGCTATATGGGTTTAGTGCCCGAGAACGATACCAAATACCAGAAAAGCGCCGTGTCGCCCTACGCCAAAAACCTCCAGGGCCGGATGTTCATCGTTCATTCGACGATGGACGAAAACGTCCACGTGCGCAACACGATGCAGCTCGTGAACGCCCTGGTCGATGCCGGTAAGGACGCGGACCTTCGCATCTACCCGCCCGGCGCCCACGGGGTGGCCTACAATACCGCCAGCTACGTGCTGCTGCACCAGCAGTACACCGACTACCTGGAAAAATACCTGAAGAACGGGACGGTCAACTGACCTTTCGTTTTATTGAAAAAGCCGCCGGGAAGCAGTTCCCGGCGGCTTTTTTATGGGCAGGCACTCAGATTTCCATTTTCAGCACCCGGCCGACATCCTTCTGATACAGCCGCCCGATGGGAAGTTCCTGCCCGCCCACATCGATATGGCTCGGCGTCCAGGCCGAAATCTTGTCGATGGCTACGATGAAAGACCGGTGAATGCGAACGAAATCGCGCGAAGGCAGCATGGCTTCCACCGAACTGATGGCCTGCTTGACCACCAGCGGCCGGGCGTTGGCCGAAACGATTTTGATGTAATCCTTCAGGCTCTCGACGTACAGGATTTCCTTCGTGAACACCTTCACCATCTTGCGGTCGGCCCGGAAGTAGAGAAAAGCATCACGCTCGGAAGGAGCCAGTTCCTTTTCCGCCGGGAGCGTCGGCAGGCGGTCGCTTACGGTCAGGGCCGGCGCATCGGACTGCATCACCTTCGAGACTGCCCGCAGAAACCGCTCAAACGAGATCGGCTTGAGCAGATAATCGGCCACGTCCAGCTCGAACCCCTCGAAGGCATAATCGCGGTAGGCGGTGGTGAAAATCACTTTCGGCGGGTTGCGCAGGCTGCGCAGAAAATCCGTGCCGAGCAGCTTCGGCATCTTGATGTCCAGAAACATCAGATCGACCGGCGTAGTCTGGAGCATCGTAAAAGCCTGAATGGCATTGTGGCATTTTCCGGCCACTTCCAGCCCGTCGATCATGTCGATGTAAGACTCGATCACCTCCAGGGCCGGAGGCTCGTCGTCGATCAGCAGACAGCGTAAGTTCATGTTCAGTGGTATTGTTGTTTACATGGCAATTTCGGCAACGGACTGATTTTTAGCCGGTCCCGGCAACGGGGAATCCGGCAGCAGAATTTTCAGGTCGACCAGAAAGGTTTCCTCCTCGGGGTGAATCTGAAGTTCATACCGGCCCGGATAAAGCAGTTCCAGGCGCTTCTGCACGTTCTGAAGGCCGATCCCACCCGGATGCGCGCCCACCTGGGGTTCGCCCTCGCGGCTGTTGACCAGTTTGAAAGTCAGGGTATTGTCCTCGACGGCCAGGTCCATGAAGATCCAGGCCTGTTCGAGCTGTTCGCTCGTGCCGTGCTTGAAGGCGTTCTCCAGAAAAGGCACCAGCAGCAGCGGGGCGATCTGGCGGCTCTGGAGGTCGCCGTGGAAATTGATCGAAATATCGAGCCGGTCGCCGTACCGCAGCTGTTCCAGACCGATGTAATTTTTCATGAAACCGATCTCCTTTTCGAGCGGCACTTCCGGGGCATTGCAGTCGTAGAGCATATAACTCAGCAGTTCCGACAGCTTCAGCACCACTGCCGGCGACTGTTCCGACTTCTTTAGCGTCAGAGCATAGAGGTTGTTCAGCGTATTGAACAGAAAATGCGGATGCACCTGAGATTTCAGAAGCTGCAGCTCGGCATGCAGCTTCTCCCGCTCGATCTGCTGGTAATCCCGCTGTTTGAGATACCAGATTTTCACCAGCTTGATCGCGGCCACGAATCCCGCCACCGTCGTTGTTCCGCGCAGCCCGGCCATCAGGGTAAGGCCGATGCTGCTCATGGTCCGGTTTCCGACCTGCCCGAACCATCCATGAACCGGCGTCACGATATTGTAGGAAATGACCGTCGACAGCGCTGCGCCCAGAAAAGCGAAAACCAGCACTCCGCCGAAGATCTTCAGGTATTGCCCTTTCGGCAGATACCGTGGGAACAAAACATAGATGATGCCGTAGGCCAGCGTCATGTGAGCCGGCATGAACGCGATGGCATCGAAGCCCGAAAGGCAGTAGCCGATGGCCACCGCCTGCCCCAGTCTATAGCCTTCCCGCAGTAGAAAATTGATGGGAAATACCCCATACAATCCCGCAAAATAAAGCCAGACGACGAACCAGAACAGCCCGTGCCGCGCCAGCCGGGTTCGGGGCTGATCGGAAAAGATGAAATCGTGATTGAAAAGCTGCATGGCCGACTCCGATTACGAACCGAAGATAGACAAACGACCCCAGAACCGCCATGAATCCTCCAATTTGTAGACGAACGGCATCCGATCGTCGCTGAACGGCAGAAATGTCCCCCTTTAATACGCTCGTCTACAAGGGCTTGTCATGTCGGCCCTAAAGGACGCCTTTGGGCGAATAGCCGGGCGCAGCCGGCCTGAAAACCCTACTTTCGATCCTGAATAGTAAACGACAAATACACCTAAAGAACCCGCTCAGGCGGTACGACTATGAAACAACCACACCTCCGTCCCTTCGTTTCCGCCCTGTTGGGGGCGATGCTTTTCACCGTTACGGCTTTTGGTCAAGGGCCGGGCCGCAGCCTTTCCGCTCCACGCGAAGGCTTCTGGGTCGTCGAGTCGCGGCCAAAGCAGAACTGCGTAGTTTACTTCTACAACAACGAGAGTCAACTGGTCTACCAGGAGGCCCTGAACCGGAAGCGGTTGAATATCAGACGGGTCGACGTTCACGAACGGTTGAATGCGGTTCTGGGTCAGGCGCTGACGCAGTGGTCGGCCACCCGCCGGGTCCAGGCCGACCGGAACTGGCTGGCCGCCGAGTTCAGCCATTGAAACCGCCGAACGACTTATTGATTGGTTAACGGATTTTCCGTTGAAATTGGATCGGGTCCCTCCGACCGGCTTTGTCCGGTCGGAGGGCTTTTTTATGCCCGGATCATGCTCCTGTCGAACAGGAATCGTATTTTGGAGGGTCGATTCCCGATCCCGCCCATGCAGCCGACCATCGCTTCAACGAACTCCACCGGTTTCTCAACCCGTACCGAGGTCCTTGCCGGTATTTCCACCTTTCTGGCGACGATGTACATCATCGTAGTCAACCCGGCCATTCTGAGTCAGGCGGGTCTGCCCTTCGGCGGGGTGCTGACGGCCACGGTACTGCTTTCCTTCCTTTGCAGCCTGATGATGGGTCTGTACGCCCGTAACCCGATGGTGGTGGCGCCCGGCATGGGACTGAACGCCTTTTTCACCTTCACGGCCATCAAGGGCATGGGCATCCGGCCGGAAGTGGCCCTGGGAGCGGTGTTCTGGGCCGGAATCCTGTTTCTGCTCCTGTCGGTCTTCAACGTGCGCTCGGCTATCGTCCGGATCATTCCCCGGCCCCTGCGCTTTGCGGTCTCGGCCGGCATCGGGCTGTTCATCACGCTGATCGGTCTGGAGAACGCCCGCTTCATCGTCGCCAATCCGGCTACGCTGGTCGGGATCGCTCCCCTGAAAGACCCGATTGTTCTGACGTTCATTTTCGGTCTCCTGCTGACGGCGGTGCTGGTGATCCGAAATGTGCCGGGAGCCATCATCATCGGCATCGTCCTGACCACGCTGGCCGCCGTGCCCATCGGCCGCTGGTGGGGAGACGCTTCGGCGGTGAACTTCGGGCAAAAAACACTGGTCAATTTTCAGGGCGTTTTCGCCACCCCGGACTTCAGCCTGATCGGCAAACTGGACCTGATCCATTCCCTGCAATGGTCGCTCTGGCCGGTGATCTTTGCCTTTGTCTTCACCGACCTGTTCGACAGCCTCTCGACCTTCGTGGGGGTGGCCGAAGCCGCCGGCCTGCATGATGCCGACGGCAACCCCCGTAACCTCAACCGCTCGCTCACCACCGACGCCGTCGCCACGACGCTGGCGGGAATCCTCGGCACCAGCCCCGGTACGGCCTACATCGAGTCGGCGGTGGGCATCGCCCAGGGCGGTCGGACGGGCCTGACGGCCGTGGTGGCCGGGGCGCTGTTTCTGCCCTTTCTGTTTCTGTCGCCCCTGCTTTCCGTGATTCCCTCCATCGCCACGGCTCCGGCGCTGGTGCTGGTGGGCGCGTTCATGATGCAGCCGGTCACGAAAATCAACTGGACGGCCCTCGACGACGCCCTGCCCGCCTTCCTGGCCCTGGTGCTGATTCCCTTTACCTATTCGATCACCCAGGGTATCATCTGGGGCTTTCTGAGCTGGACGGTCGTCAAGGCTGCCCTCGGCAAAACCGACGAACTGCCTGCCGGCCTCCTGCTGGTCGACGCCTTCTGCGTCCTGTCGCTGGCGGCCGGGCATTGAACCCCGACCCTGCATTTCCATCCTGTTTCATACCTCTTATTCATGCATCAACAACCTCCTGACGTGCGACGTTACTTTCCCGACCGACTTCTGATTTTCTTTGCCCTGTGCTTTCTTCTCCCGGTCCTTTCCTCCCGGGCCCAGTTGTATAAACCCCGGCCGGTTACCGCCCTGCTGGGGGCATTCGATGAAGAGGTGAAACTGGTCCAGCAGAACATCCGAAAGCCGAAAGTCGTGACGCTGAACGGCATCCGGTTCGTAACGGGCCGCATCAGGGGCCGACGGGTCGTGGTGGCCGAAACCGGCATAGGGAAAGTGAACGCAGCCATGACGACGGCCACCGTCCTGACCCACTTTAAACCGGAGCAGGTGCTGTTCACCGGAATTGCGGGGGGTGTCAACCCCGACCTTCAGCCCGGCGACCTCGTCATTGCCCGGCAAACCGCCCACCACGACTATGGCTACATCACCTTCCAGCAGCAGAAGACCAATCAGACCCGGAATGCCATCACCAAGGAGCTGAACCCGACTTACTTCCCGGCCGACTCGATGCTGGTAGTCAAAGCCCGGCAGGCCGCCCGCTCCACGACCTTCGAGCCGATTCCGTCCACCTCCCGCCCGCCCTCGGTCGTGGAGGGCATCGTGGTGACGGGCGACGTGTTCGTTTCTTCCGAGGAGAAGGTAAAAAGCCTTCGCTCGGAGTTCAAAGCCGACGCCACCGAAATGGAAGGGGCCGCCGTCGCGCAGGTGTGTTACCAGCAGAAAGTCCCCTGCCTGATTATCCGCAGCCTGAGCGACAAGGCCAATTCCAACGCCCGGCAGGACATGCTGACCTTCGTCAAAATCGCGGCCCGCAACTCGGCCAACCTGGTCATGAACATCGTCGGACAATTGAAATAGACGCCCATGCGGAGGTTTTTTATCGGATTGGCCGGGGTGCTGGCGGGACTGCTCCTGCTCCTGGCCGGCATCGGCTACCATAACAGCCGGGACCGGCATCCCGGGTATTCCCTCGATCTGGATTTGCGGCCTCCTCCGCAGGCCGGGATGCTGAAGGCCGGGTTTGCCGCCGTGAAAATCACCCCCTTCCTGCCGGACCGCTGGAGAGACCAAAACCATAATTCCGCCTACGACCCCGACGAGGGCGACCGCTATACCGACGGCAACGGCAATGGCCGGTTCGATGCGTTCTGGATGGCGGGTTTCGGGCAGAAGCGGGCCGCTTCCGGCGTGCACGACGACCTCTGGGCTCGCGCGATGGTGCTCGACGACGGCCGCACGCGGCTGGCTTTCGTCGCTGTCGATCTGCTGGGGTTCATGCATAAAAACGTGCTGAATGTCCGGAAGGCGCTGCCGGCGGCTGCGGGCATCGATTACGCCGTTATTTCCAGCACCCACACCCACGAAGCGCCCGATTTCATCGGGATGTGGGGCGGCAGCTTCCTGAAAAGCGGAGTCGATCCGGCCTATGAGCAATTTGTGGAGCAGCAGGTGGTTCGGGCCATTCTGGAAGCCGCCGGGAAGTGCCGCCCGGCCCGGCTCCGGTTCGCGCAGGACCTGACCGGAGCCGACACGCTGGTGGCGGATACGCGCAAACCCATCGTGAAAGACCCGGGGCTGTATGTCATGCAGGCGCTGGATGCGGAGAGAGACAGTACGCTCGGGATGCTGGTCGTCTGGGGCAACCACCCGGAAACCCTCTGGAGCAAAAACACGCTGCTGACTTCGGATTTTCCGCATTATGTGCGTCACTACCTTGAAAACGGCATTCAACAGGCCGACACGGCCCTTCTGAAAGGCTTAGGCGGAACGGTGGTCTACGCCACCGGGGCCATCGGCGGATTGATGACGACCTCTCCCAAAGTAACGGTCCACGACCCGGTTTCCGGGGAATGCTATACCGAACCGACATTCGAAAAGGCCGACGCGCAGGGGAAGCAACTTGCCCTGCTGATCGGACGGGCGCTGGAACGGGATACCGCCCTCGCCCCACAAACCGGAATCCGGCTCCGCGCCCGAACCGTCGAACTGCCCCTGACCAATCCCCTGTTCCGGCTGGGCGTGGCGGCCGGGGTGCTGGATGCCGGGTACAGCCGCTGGGGGTATTTTCGGACCGAAGTGGCCGCCATCCGGATCGCGGACGCCACCTTTCTTTGCGTGCCGGGCGAAATCTATCCCGAGATCGTGAACGGGGGCATCCGGAACCCGGCGGACGCCGACTTCCGGATGCGGCCGTATGAAACCCCGCCCCTCCGCAGCCTGATGCGGGGCCGTTACAAGTTCGTGATCGGTCTGGCGAACGACGAACTGGGGTACATCATACCGAAAAGCGAATGGGATACCGAAAAGCCCTACGGGTATGGAGCCGACAGCCGGCCTTACGGCGAAATCAACTCGGTCGGGCCGGACACCGCCCCGGTCCTGTACCGGGCCATGACCGACCTGCTGCACGACTTCTGATCGGCAAAGCCGCTTCTATTTTCCGGCAAAAGGCCAGCAGCCGACCGAAACGGAAAAGCCGGTCGAGGTGGGTTTGGTATCGTAAACTTTAAAGTTGGGATAGGCGCTCAGCCCGTAATGATACCGGACATCCACGAAGGCGGGAATGCCGGCCACCGGAAATTCAAGGCCCCCGCCCGCCCAGAGGCCCGTGTCGATCCGTCGTTCGAAAATCAGCTTATCGTTCACATCCGGAGCATTTTTACTGATGACTTTCAGGCGCCCTCCCACCACATAGCCGACGCTGGGTCCTAACAGGCCAAAAACCGCCAGCCGGCTGCTCAATTCCTTCCGATACGTCACCAGAACCGGAAGTTCAATTACTTCATGCCGCTGAACCAGGTGCCCGGTCTCGCTGGACACGCCATTGGCATTGACAATTTTTATCCGGGTTTTCCATCCCTTCTGCACAAAGGTCGGTTCGGCCCGAAGCCCCCAGCGATCCGATAACGGTAACTGGAACGGAATGGCCACCAGCCCGCCCGGTGCCAGTTGACGGCCCGTATACAGCTTCTCATTCAGAACCGTCGACCAGTGAACGCCGACACGGATGCCGACCCGGACCTGGGAAAATGCGGAAAGAGAAAAAAGAATAAAAAGGATCAGGAAGCAGAGATTTTTCATACGTCGAAGTTATCATGTTGTCCGGTTAACGCCTGTAGGCCTTCGGTTGATACATTCGAAAAAAAGTATTTATCGTAGGCGGCCGGGCCGGTATCGAATGGATTTAAACCGGCACCCGGTTTGCCGGGTTATATCGGTATACGGTCTTCCCTTTATGGAACTTGATTTATTGGAATTAGCCCAGGACCCGGTCAAAGCCGCCAAAGCGGTCAAACTGGTTTACGTGAATGACTCCATGCCCGGTATTTCGCGCCGGCTTGAAGCGGATCATTTTGTTTATTTGGATGCCAAAGGGAATCCGGTCGACGACGAAGAAACGCTCGACCGCATCCGGAAAATGGCTCTGCCTCCGGCCTGGGAGCGGGTCTGGATCTGCGCCAAAGCCAACGGCCACCTCCAGGCGACCGGCGTCGATACGAAAGGCCGGAAACAATACCGCTATCATACCCGCTGGAACGAAATTCGCAGCGAAACCAAGTTTTTCCGCGTGATCTCGTTCGGTGAGCAGCTTCCCAAACTCCGCGCCCGCATCGAGCAGGATCTGAAACTCCGCGAACTGAGCCGGGAGAAGGTGATTGCCATCGCCCTCAGCGTCATGGAACAGACCCTGATCCGCATCGGGAATGCCGCCTACGAGAAAGAATACGGTCACTACGGTCTGACGACGCTGAAAGACCGGCACGTTGCCGTCGACACCACCGGTCTGCGGTTCCGGTTCAAAGGTAAGAAAGGCGTGTATCACGACATCGACCTCCGCGACCGCCGACTGGCCCGGCTGGTGAAAGCCTGCCGCGACATTCCGGGCAAGGAGCTGTTTCAGTATTACGACGTCAACGGCGAACACCGCGGCATCGATTCCGGCATGGTCAACGACTACCTCCGCGAAGCCACCGGCGAAGAGTTTTCGGCCAAGGACTTCCGGACCTGGGCCGGCACCGTCAACGCGCTGCGGATGCTGGCCGAACTGGAACCCTGTACGACGGAAAAGGAAGCCAAAAAGAACATCAACACGGTGCTGGAGCAGGTGGCCCACAAGCTGGGCAATACCCGCACCGTCAGCCGCAAATATTACGTCCACCCCCAGGTGCTGGAAGCCTATGAATGCCAGGACCTGAACCCGTACTTCAAACGTCGCAACCAGTTCCGGCAAACGTCCCGCTACGGCCTCGACCCTACGGAGAAGCTGCTGCTCCGTTTTCTTAAGGATCAGGTCAAAAGTCTGTAGCGGGACTACCCGTCGGCCGCTTTCACCCAGAGGTGATGATCGCACTCCCGGCAGGGGGTTGCCCTGTCGGCTTCGAGATCCGTAACCTTGCCGCATTTAGCGCAGGCATACCGGCCCGGTTCGGTGACGGTTTCGGTGGCCGCATCCAGTTGCCGGGGAAAAATGGGCAGGCCCGGACGGACTCCGTTTGGCTCATACCGGAAGACGCTCACCTCCCCGCTGGGTTCCAGGATTGCGGTTTTGACCTGCCCGAGCTGGGAAATGCCGGCCAGCCGGAGTTCGGAGAACAGCTCGTCCAGCCCCAGGTCCTCGTCGTCGAAGTTCTGGACCAGAATACACCCGTCTTCGATCACGTACACCGGCTTTCCTGCCAGAGCCTCCCGGACGGCTTTGTTCTTGTCGCTCAGCCGGGTAGCGATCTTGTAGCAGGTCATGACCACGACGAAAACCACCAGGGCCGAGGTAAGCGGCACGTCGTGGTAAAACATGGGGTCACCGGCCGCCGAGCCGAGGCCGATCACCAGCACCAGCTCAAAAACCGACAACTGCTTGACCTCCCGCTTGGCCGAGATTTTCAGGGCGAATAAAATGATCAGAAACATGACCACCGTCCGCAGAGCCACCTCGCCCAGGTAAATCCACGGGAAGTCATGAATGAGAATGCGCTGCCAGTCAAAAGCCCTGACCGGCTCCTGTTCGTTCATTTTGAATGAATGGGTTTCAACTGGAATTCAACCGCCAAACTCCTATTTTGTTTCCTGGAGGATCTGGCTGCTCAGTCGAAGGAGTTCGATTTCGGCGATTTTGGCGTTGAATTCAGCGTTGATCAGGCGGGTTTCGGCCGCCACCGCGTTGCGCTGGACGTCGCGGAATTCGACGGCCGTGGAGTTCCCGACCCGATACCGGTCAAAGGCGATTTCGACGTTCTGGTTGGCGATCCGGAAGTTTTCCAGTTCCAGATTGACCAGCGTCAGGCTGTTCTGATACTGGGCAAAGGTCTGTTCCAGGGCCTGCTGGAGCTGAAGCCGCTGATCCGCTTCCTGATATTCCGTGATCAGGGCGGAGGTCTGGGCGTTGGCGATCAGCCGGCGCTGGTTGAAGCCCGTAAAGATGGGAATGGTGGCCTGAAACCCGTAGGTCAGAGCGTCGTTGCGGGCGGTCCTTACCCCGAACCCGCCCTGGTTGTTGATGGCCGTGAAGTTGTAACCGCCGGTCAGGTTGATGGTCGGCAGGCGGCCCGCCCGCGCAATCCGCACGTTCAGGTTGGCGACCCGCCGGTTCAGGGCCGCCGTTGCCAGCAGGGGGTTATTGCCGGCCATCGCCTGCCGGAGCTGGTCGATGGACAGGTCGTTGCGGACGATGATGGTGTCACGGACGGCAAACTCGGTGGCCGGGTCGCGGGCCAGCAGCGTGTTCAGGAAGATCTTGGCGGTCCGGACGTTCTGCTGCTGGGTGACCATCGCCGAACTGTCGGTGTTGTAGTCGACCTGAGCGCTCAGGAAATCGACGCGGGAGCGCGTCCCCACCTCGAAGTTGGCCCGGGCCAGGTCGAGCCGGTCGCGGGAAATGTCCAGCGCCTGCCGGAGCGAAACCAGCTGCTGAATCTGCCGGATGACGTCGTAGTACGCAGTGCTGACGTCGGCTACCGTGCCCTCGATGTTGGCGCGGGTGGTTACCTCCCCGATCCTCACCAGTTCGCTCAGCCGCTCGTAAGTGATCAGGTTGGCGAACCCGTTGAAAATCGTCCAGTTCAGGTTGACGCCGACCTGCGTGTTGCGGTTCAGAAGGCCGTACTGATTCTGCGGGGGCCGCAGGTTGTCGATAAAGTCCTGACGGATATTCTGGAGGGAATTGTTATTATTCAGGTTCCCGGTCAGGAACGGGAAGAAACCGGCCACGGCGGTACCGTAATCATTTCGGGCGATCTCCTGCTGCGAACGGGCAATGCGGATCTGATAGCTGCTTTCCAGCGCCGTCGAAACGGCCTGCTGAAGGGTCAGCGGCTCCCCCTGCTGAACGACCACCGAACTGCGCCGAATGCGCTGGATAGGTTGAGGGGCAGGCTGGGCGAAGGCGAAGGATATTGAAAAGAAAAGGGCCAGACTTAGTAATAAGCGCATTCTGCTGTTATTTTTAAGGTACTAACTTTCAAAATTAGAAGATATTCCTGCATTCTACGTATCCTTTCAGGATATTGGCGACCGAATTCGAAACATGATAAACCGCTACATCTTCCCCTGCCTGATCGCTCTGGCGACGGCGGGCTGCACGACGAAAAAGAAAGCAGATCTGATTGTGCACAATGCCCTCGTCTATACGGCGGACTCCGTATTTTCAACGAAACAGGCTTTTGCGGTTAGAGATGGCAGATTCGTGGCCGTCGGCTCGTCGGAAGAGATTCTGGATCGGTTTACGGCCGACTCGGTGGCCGACCTGGCCGGGAAGCCGGTTTATCCGGGCTTTTACGACCCTCACGCCCATTTTCTTGGTCTCGGTCAGGTGCTGTATCAGGCGGATCTGGTCGGGACCGACTCGTTCGAAGACGTCTTAAATCGGCTGAAAAGCTACAAAAAAAATCATCGGGAAGCAATGTGGCTTATCGGCCGGGGCTGGGACCAGAACGACTGGCCCGACCAACGCTTCCCGACCAGGGAAAGACTCGACGCCGAATTTCCTACTATTCCGGTAGCCCTGACGCGCGTCGACGGCCATGCCATGCTGGTCAATTCGAAAGTGCTTCAGCTCGCCGGCATTACGGCCCAAACCCGCGTTCCGGGCGGAGAAGTGATGCTGGAGAACGGCCGGCCGACGGGCGTCCTCATCGACAACGCCATGGGCCTGGTCCGCCGACTGATCCCGCAGCCTGATGCGAAGGAAAAGGAAATGATGCTGCTGGCCGCCCAGAAAGCCTGCGTGGCGCTCGGCCTCACCACCGTCTCCGACGCCGGCCTGGACCGGGCCGACATCGAACTGGTCGACCGGCTCCAGAAGGAAGGAAAGCTGAAGATCCGGAATTACGCCATGATCCGGCTCGGCGAACCCAATCTGGACTATTACCTGAAACGCGGCCCCTACCAGACGGACCGCCTGACGGTTCGTTCCTTCAAGATTTACGCCGACGGGGCGCTGGGTTCACGGGGAGCGGCTTTGAGGCAGCCGTACTCCGACCGGCCCGGCGCCTACGGGCTGATGCAGCTCGAACCCCGTGAACTGGAACGGGTGCTGACTCTGATTGCCGATAGTGATTTTCAGGCCAACACCCACTGCATCGGCGACTCGGCCAACCACCTGATCCTGGAATTATATGGAAAGCTATTAAAAGGGAAGAACGACCGGCGCTGGCGGATTGAACACGCCCAGGTGGTGTCGCCGGAGGATTTTGAGCAATTCCGCCGGTTTTCGGTCCTTCCGTCCGTACAGCCGACCCACGCGACATCCGACATGTACTGGGCCGCCGATCGGCTCGGGCCGAGCCGGGTGAAGGGCGCCTACGCTTTCCGGCAGCTGATGGAGCAGAACGGCCGGATTGCCTTCGGCAGCGATTTTCCGGTGGAAGCCGTCAACCCGCTCTTCGGTTTTCACGCGGCCGTGGCCCGGGTCGATGCCCGGAACCGGCCGGCCGGCGGCTACCAGACGGAAAATGCCCTCGACCGCCCCTCCGCGCTCAGGGCCATGACCTGCTGGGCCGCCTTCGCCAACTTCGAAGACCGGCTGCGGGGAAGTATTTCCTCCGGAAGGCAGGCCGATTTCGTCGTTCTGGAACAGGACATCATGAAAATACCGGCGGAGCAGTTGCGAAACGTGAAGGTGCGGCAGACCTGGATTGGAGGAGAAAAAGTATTTTGACATTCGCTCCCCAAACCCCGATATTCAATCGCATCGGCGAACCGTCGCATCGGCGAACCGTCGCATCGGCGAACCGTCATTCAACAATTCAATCATTCAACAATTCAACAATTCCCCAATGACCCCGACCCTCCGTACTCCTTCCCAGTTCAACCAACTCCGGCGAAATGTGTATCGGGTACTGGAAACCGCTTCCGGCAGCCGAAGGGGAATCAGTCTGATTTTCAACGTCTTGCTGAGCACGATCATCGCGTTGAATGCGCTCGCCATCATCCTGCACACCGTCCCGTCGCTGAACGCCCGGTTTCCGCGTCTGTTTATCGAATTTGAATTATTCTCGGTGCTTTTCTTCACCATCGAGTATCTGCTTCGGGTCTGGGTCTGCGTCGAAAACGAAAAATACGGCCATCCGGTCTGGGGACGGCTTCGCTATATGGTTTCGACCGGCGCCCTGATTCACCTGCTGTCCATTCTGCCGTTCTATTTTACCTTGTTCCATACCGATCTGGCCCTGATCCGGATTCTGCGGCTGTTCCGGATCTTCCGGTTGTTCCGGATTACCCGGTATTCGCACGCCTTCCGGGTCATGCAGGAGGTGGTGGCAGACAAGAAGGAGGAACTGCTGCTGAGTCTGGCCTTTCTGGTATTCATGCTCATCATCATCTCCAGCGTCATGTATTACCTGGAGCATCCGACCCAGCCCGACAAATTTTCGAGCATTCCGGCGACGCTTTGGTGGGGCATCAACGCCATGGCGACGGTCGGCTACGGAGACATTCATCCGGTGACTCCCCTGGGCAAGATGCTGGCCGGCCTGACCGCCGTCCTCGGCATCGGCTCCTTCGCCCTGCCGACCGGTATTCTGGCATCCGGTTTTGCCGAACACATCCGCAGCCACAAAGCGCACAAAAAGAACCACTGCCCCTACTGCGGCCGCGACTTCTGACCGGATTCTCAAGCCATTCCGATAAATTGTCAACCGAAACCGACTACACGATCAAGCCTTCCGGATTCATCTTTACCCGGTCATTCTGAAACCTGACCTTCGATGCGATGAACCCGGAAAATGAAATTCGGGAGGCCGAGCAGCGGCTGTACCGCGCCCAGCTGGCCGGCGACCCCGACGCGCTCGACCGCCTGATTGCCGACGACCTGCTTTTTGTGGGACCGGAGGGGAAGCTGTACGGCAAGGCGATGGACCTGGAGGGATACCGCTCCGGCTGGATGAAGATTCGGAGCCTGGAGGCTCAGGAACCCGAAATCCGGCCCCTGCCGCCTTATCAGGTCGTATCGGTGGTGGTCGATGTGCAGGGTGTTTACGCGGAACAGCCCTTCGGCGGGCGGGTCCGGTATCTGCGGGTCTGGGCCAGCCGCGACGGCCGCTGGCAGATCGTCGCCGGCAGTTGTACGCCGGTGCAGGAATGAAAACGGGGCCGACGCCGGTTTCCCTGACCCTCGGCCCCGCCGTTCACTCCATCCGTTTCGTTATTTGCTGACGGATTTCAGCTGCTGGACGAGCCAGTTCGTCATCAGTTCGGTTTGCTCGGGATAGGTCCAGTGGCCGGTATCCTCGTAGAGTTTCAGCATTTTAGGTCCGGGGATGACGTTGTAGGCCGCATACATGGAGGTCGGCGGGCAGGTTTCGTCGTTGAAGCCCCAGGAATAATACCCCGGCACCTTCACCAAACGCGCAAAATTCACGACGTCGTAGTAGGAAACCGTCCGGATTTTTTCCGGTTTGTTGTTGAACGCCAGCGCCTTCCCTGCAAACAGATGCGGCCAGCCGCCGGCCCGGCCCTTCAGGTAACCGGTCATGTCGGAAAGCGCCGGATAGTAGGCTCCCAGCCATTTCACCCGGTTGTCCAGCCCGGCGGTAATGATGGACAGCGCCCCGCCCTGGCTTCCGCCCGTAACGGCCAGATTTTGGCCGTCGTACTGGGGCAGGCTCACCAGAAAATCGTTGGCCCGGACGCAGCCCAGATACACCCGCTTGTAATAATACCGGTCGCGGTCGTCGAGGTTGATGTTGAAATAACTCGTCAGGGCCCCGCTCGCCAGGTGGTTGTACACGACCGGGTCCATATTGACCGGGATACCGTGAATCCCGATTTCCAGCGTGATAACTCCCTTTTCGGCATCGGCCAGATTTCCGGCATACGGCCGGATTCCGGCTCCGGGTACGCGCAGCAGCGCCGGGTATTTTCCCTCCTGCTTCGGCACGCACAGAATACCGTACAGGCGCGAATTAGCGTAGTTCTGAATATTGACGTGGTAGACGTTCACCTTTTCGGTGCAGCGCTCGGGCAGCAGCGTCATGCGGGCGTCAAGCGGCACGCGGGCCAGTTCGGCCCGGGCGCTGTCCCAGAACATCTGGAAGTCGGCGGGATTATCGACGGTGGGTGTCAGCGCATCCGGGTTGAAACCGGCCGTGGCGAGGTTGCGATAGGTTTTGCCGTCGACTTCGGTCGTGGCGATGCACCGCAGAAAACCGGGCGTGCGCAGGGTGCCTCCGTCGACGGTCGTGGTGCCGTTCGCCAGGGTCACGGTTTCTTTGCGGGTCGGTTCCATTTTCTCCGGCCCGACTTCATAACTGACCCGGGCCCCCTTGACCGGGTTTCCGTTCTGTAAGACCGAGATGGTGAACTTGACGGCTTCTCCCGGGCGATACAGCCAGTCGGCGTGGTTCGGAGCCACCACCACCCGGATGGGCCGTTCGGCGGGCTGGGCCGGCAGGGAAAGGGGCAGAATCAGCAGCAGATACCCCAGTTTAAAGGCTTTTTTCATAAGGATGTAAGGGTCAACCTATTTGGGATTGTAAGCAGGAAGCCCGGCATTTCTACCTATTTCCCAACGTCTTCTGCCCGCCACCAAATGAAAAAGCCCGCTCTGGGCGGGCTTTTTCAAAACCGGTATCCGGATCAGGCCAGAATGCGGACCCGAACCGGGGTAGCCACCACCTCCGAGCCATCGTCCAGGGTCACCAGGAAGATGAAGGCGATCTCCCGGAAGTTCGGCAGCGCCACCGGGGTGGTCGCCACGGTCGGCCGTTTGGTGGCAAACTCCTTCACCGTCGTCGTAAACTCGACCGTCGTACCGGAAGCGGCCAGGGGAGCCGTCAGGTAGTTCGGTCCGGTGTTCAGCGTCAGCACGTTGATGCTGGTGGCACCGGCAGCCACCTTGGTGATCTGCTTGATGGTGCGGCCGCTGGCGGCCGGGATCGACAGGGTGATCTTGATGTTGCCCCCGCCGGCTACCGACGTTTCGTAGTACGGATCGAAGCCGTAGGTCGTGGCGCCGGTAAAGGTGACCGGAACCGCCGGACGGTTATCCTGGACCAGTTCGCTGTATTTTAAATCATCCTCACAACCGGTGCCTGCAAAAGCCACCGCCGTCAGCAGAAGAATTTGAAATGCTATCTTTTTCATGTTACAATACCGTTAACGAAGTGACCGATTAATCAACATCCCACCAGACTCTCTGATTGTTCTGCGGGGCCGGGTTCGGGAACGCCGGGTTGCGCTCGATTTCCTGGGTGATGTATACGGCCCGAACCGGACGCGTACCATCCACACCGACCGCATTCTGAGAGGCAGTCAGACGGGGATAACCCGTTCTGCGCCAGTCGTTCCAGGACTCCAGACCGTTACCGGTCCAGGCGATCCACTTCTGGGTAATGATCTGCTCCAGCTGCTGGTCTTTCGTACCGGTCAGCTTCGCCACCTGCGGGTTGGCTGTCAGGTAGGCCGTGATCTGGGCGTCGGGGACACCGGCCAGCTTCATGGAAGCCGTGATGCCTTCGGTATACAGGGCCTGCGGGTCGCCGGCGGTGCCGAGCGTCAGGGCCGATTCGGCCAGGATGAAGGCCCGCTGGAAGTTGGTCAGCAGACGAACCGGTCCTTCGCCCTGCGCGCCCGTAACATAGGCGTTGTACCGCGACCAGGTGGTCTGGGGCGTCGGCAGGGTGCCGCGGAAACCGTTGTCGATCGTCACGTAGTCGGCGGCCGGCTTCGTGAAGAACAGCGGCAGACGCGGGTCGGTCTTGGCCGGATTGGCCGGGTCGGGACGCAGCACGTTCAGGAAGCGCGTGCTCATGAGCATTTCGTTGTTGAACGACCCGAAGATGGCCAGGTTCCAGATGGCGCTCGTACTTCCGACGGAGCTACCGAACTTCACGTTCAGGTCCTGCTCATTGCTCGTGATGTAGTTGTTCTTCTGGAGCACTTCGTTGATCACCTGCGTCGCCAGCTGCGGCTCCTTGCGGCTGATGGTGTTGGCCAGTTTCAGCAGCAGGGTGTTGCCGGCGCGTTTCCAGTTGGCGATGTTACCGCCGTAGACGATATCGTCGGAGGTCGGAGCGGCCGTCGAAGCGGCATCCAGGTCGGCCAGCCCTTCGCGGGTCAGGTCGAACAGGCTCTGGATTCCGAGCGACTGGTTGCCCTTATAGATATCCTCCTGCTTGTCGATGCGCGGCTGGATGAACTCCTCCCCTTTCAGGGCCTGCGAATACGGCACGTCGCCCCAGACGTCGGTGACCATGGAGAAGGTATAGGCCTTCATGATCTTGGCGATACCGCTGTAGGCTTTCGCGTTGGTCTTGTCGGCCGCTTCGATGGTTTTCTGATAGCCGACCAGCGCCCCGCCATAGAGATCGAAACGCCACTGGTTCCCGAAGTCGGCCCCGTCGGTGTTAAAGATGTCGTAGTTGGCAGGGCTGCCGAGGGCACCGGCCAGGTAGTTCATCAGAACGGAGGTGAACCGGTTCAGTTCGCCGTTGTTGGCAAAGCCGGTTCCGGCCAGAGCGGCCGGCAGAAGCACCTTGGGAGGCACATCGGTCGGGTTGTTCGGCGTCACGTTGACGTCGAGGTACTTGCTGCAGGCGCCCATGGAAAGCAGCACCGGCACCATCAGTAACTTTTTATATTTTGAAAGCTTCATTGTCAAAGAGAAGATGAAGGTTGATTAAAAGGTAAACCGCAGGTTAACACCGTAGTTACGGGTGTTCGGAATCCCGTTCAGGTCAAGACCCTGAATGTTACCGGCACCCTGCGTATTCGTTTCCGGATCACCGTAGTAGTTCGGCGCGTAGAAGAACAGGTTCCGCCCGCTGACCCCGACCGTAACCGCACCGAAGGGCGATTTGGCGATCAGGTTCTTCGGCAGCGTATAGTTCAGCGCCACTTCCCGCAGGCGGTATACCGTACCGTCGAACACGGCGGCCTGGGAAGCCAGACCACCCAGGTTCGCCCAGTAGGTCTGCGAGCTGACCTGAATGTTGTTCGGACGATAGGTCTTCGACCCGTCGGCATTAGTCACTTCGATCACACCCGGCAGAATGCGCGGCTGGTCGCGGTCGATGCCGGTGACGTACAGGTGGCCCTGACCGCGAAGGTCGACGGCGCCGAACGAGTATAGGTCACCCCCCTGGCGGGTATCGAACAGAACGGACAACGACAGCCCTTTGTAGCTGAAGCTGTTGGTCAGACCGGCGGTCCAGTCCGGGTTCGGATTGGCGATCACCTGACCGGCGACGCCCGGCACGAACAGACCGTTGTTCGGGTTGATCAGGAATTCACCCTGCGGGCTGCGGGCGTTGGCCGTACCGACGATCACGCCATACGGCTGACCGACCACGATCGACGGGTTGATCCCGATGAAGGCATTCCCGGTGATCGGCGACTGCGTCACGCCCGGAGCGATTTCCTCCACCTTGTTGCGGATACGGGTGAAGTTCAGGACCAGATCCCACTTGAAGCCGTTGTTCAGACGAACCGGCGTAGTGTTCAGCACGAGTTCGATCCCGCGGTTGCGGAGGGCTCCGACGTTGGTCGTACGGGTATCGTAACCAGTTGAGTTAGATACCGATACGTTGAAAATCTGGTTCGTACTGCGGCTGTCGAAGTACGCCAGGTCGATGCTGGCCCGGTTACGGAAGAAGCCCAGGTTGATCCCGAATTCATACGAACGGACAAACTCCGGCGTCAGGTTGTTGTTCCCGATCCGGCTGCTCGGGCCGAAGCCCGGCAGGCTCGTTCCGCCGATCGTCACCGGGAAGGTGATGCTGGCCGAGTTGTTCCCGTACGAACCCGGCACGAACACCGAGTTCAGCAGGTACGGATCGGCGTCACGACCGACGCGGGCGATGCTGGCGCGAATTTTCCCGTACGACAGCACGTTCGAGTTCACCTTGAAGGCGTCCGTCGGCACGAAGCTCACCGAAGCCGCCGGATAGAAGTAGGTGTTGTTGGCCTTCGGCAGCGTCGACGACTGGTCTACCCGACCCGACAGTTCGGCGAACAGGTAATTATTATAGGACAGGGACAGCTGACCGTAGTAACCGACCAGACGGCGCTCATTGTAGGTTTCCTGGCTGGCGGTGAAGACCGAACCGTTGCTGACGTTGTCGAAGCCCGGGATGGTCAGTTCCTGCGCGGAAAGCGTCGAGTTCTGATCCCGGCGCTGGTTAATGTTGTTACCGAGCAGCAGGTTACCCGACAGGCCTTCCAGGAAGAGGTCGTCCTTGTGGGCATTGATCAGCAGGTCACCATTAAGTTCGGAGCGCCAGAATGTGTCTTCGATGAGCTGACCGGCCGGCTGGCGGGCCGAGCCGATGGCACTCTTGATCTTCCGGCGGTCCGTATACGTATCGGCCGTTACGCGGTACGACACGTTCAGCCATTTGGTGATGTCGTAACCGACCTGAACGTTCCCGAAGAAGCGGTCGACCTGGCTGCGCATCGTCTCATTATAGGCACTCCAGAGCGGGTGGTTCTGGGTGGTGCTGTAATAGATGCTTTTGCCGGTGGCATCCTGATAAGGACGTCCGATCAGGTCGTAGCTGCGCGGAATCCGGGTCAGCTGACCGAAGGCGCTCCCCCCGTTCCCGAGCGGAATCCCATTCTGGGCGGTTTTCACATAGGTAACCGTCCCGCTGATTTTCAAGCCGTTCTGCAGCCGGGATTCCCCACCGACCTGTACGTTGGTACGGTCGAATTTCGTATTGGGAACGACCCCTTTCTGCAGCGTATTACCGATGGCCAGGATAAAGTTCCGGCGCTCGTCGCCCGAAGCGATGTTGACCGAGTTCTGCCAGATGCTTCCCTGGTTATAGAAGTCTTTTACGTTGTTCGGGTAAGCCTGATAGGGAACCTTGTCGCCCTGGAGCGTGGTCACCTCGGTCAGACTGCCGCCGAAGCGGGGACCCCACGAGTTGCCTGACGTGTTGATGAAGTTGTTCTGCGTACCCTGGCCATAGTCGTTCTGTAACTTCGGCAGGCCAAAAACATTCTGTACGTTGAAGGATGAATTAACCGTTACTTCCGTCTTGCCTTTCAGGTTGCGGCCGGTTTTGGTCGTGATCACAATGGCACCGGCAGATGCCCGTGAACCGTACAGAACCGAAGCGGCAGGACCTTTCAGAACGTTGATGGACTCGATACTTTCCGGGTTGATGTCGGCCAGACGGTTCGACGACTGGGCGCTGAACAGCGTGTTGTCGGTCGAGGGGTTCTGGTTGACGTCGTTGTTGAAAATGATGCCGTCGACGACGATCAGCGGCTGGTTGCTGCCGTTGAAGGACGTAATCCCGCGGATGTTGATGTTGGTGGAAGCACCCGGCGCCCCGCTGGACGGTGTGATGTTGACCCCGGCCAGTTTCCCCTGAAGGGCGTTGAGCACGTTCGGCTCCGAACGCTGGGCCAGGGCGTCTCCCCGAACATCCTGCGTCGAATAACCGAGTGACCGGCGGTCACGCTCGATCCCCTGGGCGGTCACGACCACTTCCGAGAGCTGGCTGGCATCCGACCGTAGCTGAACATCGATCCGGTCCCGGTTTCCGACCGCCACTTCCTGGCTGGCCATCCCGATGAAGCTTAACACCAGAGTACCGTTACCCGGCACATTGGCCATTGTAAAATTACCTTCCGAGTCGGTTGTAGTACCTCGGGTGGTACCTTTCAATTGAATGCTCACACCCGGCAGCGCCGAGCCGTCGTCTGATGAAGTGACTTTTCCGGTCACTGTCCTTTCCTGAGCTAATGCGGGCAGGGCAAACAGCACGCATAGTAGCCAGAAACCGGCTAAACGTTTTCTCATAGATTAAGTGAATTGTTTGGATGAACGTAAAAAATAGACGCAAAATTAACGGTATATTATCGAAAAAGGAAAACATTAATGGGTTTTGGTAACAAATATTTTCCTAGTTTACCCGGATGGCAATCTGTCTGCCAATAATGAATCGTTCCGGGTTTTGGCCTGACCACTTAGTAAGTTTGCTTCCGCCGACCGGGGAGTTATTCGGCAAAAGAAAATGTGTGGTATCCGGCAGTTTTTCCTGACAGGGGGACTAAAATCTATATGATGGCCGATTTGTAACCGTATATTTGTTAAGTAATCGATTCCAGCCCTTTCAAAACCAATTGCCGTTGGAAAGGTTTTTAAAATTTTATTTTGAGTTGACCAATTTTTCTCATTGATCGCCGTCCGGTCTGAATTAACCAACAACCGATTAAGAAAAAACCGTATGAAAATCCGTCTCCATCCGGGATTAGCCATGGCCTTAGCCCTGTTGCCGGCCGCCCTTCAGGCGCAGTCTCCCGTAAAAACCCGAATGAACCAGCTGGCCGATGGGCTTGAAAAGAAAGTGGTTGCCTGGCGTCGGGAGATTCACCAGAACCCGGAACTGGGCAACCGTGAGTTTCAGACGTCGGCCAAAGTGGCCGCCCATCTGCACGCCCTCGGGCTGGAAGTTAAAACCAACGTGGCCAAAACCGGGGTCGTCGCCATCCTGAAGGGCGGCAAACCGGGGCCGGTGGTCGCGCTCCGGGCCGATATGGACGGTCTGCCGGTGACGGAACGGGTGGACGTTCCGTTCAAGTCGGGGGTTACCACCGAATACAACGGCCAGAAAACCGGCGTTATGCACGCCTGCGGACATGATTCCCATGTGGCCATCCTGATGGGCGTCGCCGAAGTGCTGGCCGCAGTGAAGAATGACCTGAAGGGAACGGTGAAATTCATCTTCCAGCCCGCCGAGGAAGGCGCTCCGGCCGGGGAAGAAGGCGGTGCTAAATTGATGGTGAAGGAGGGCGTGCTGGATAATCCGAAGGTCGATGCCATTTTCGGTCTGCACATCAATTCCCAGACCGAGGTCGGCACCATTAAATACCGCCCCGGGGCCACGATGGCGGCCGTCGACTGGTTCAGCATCAAGGTGAAAGGCAAGCAGACTCACGGCGCGGCCCCCTGGTCGGGCGTCGATCCGGTCGTCACGGCTTCGCAGATCGTCATGGGGCTTCAGACCATCGTCAGCCGTAACCTGCCGATCACCGAGGGCGCGGCCGTCGTCACCGTCGGTGCCATCCATGGCGGCATCCGGCAGAACATCATTCCGGAAGAAGTGAACATGATCGGCACCATCCGGGCGCTGAATTCGGAAATGCAGAAAACCATCCACCGCCGGATTCCCGAAGTGGCGACAAACATTGCGGAAAGTGCCGGAGCCAAAGCCGACGTGAGCATCGAAACCATGTATCCGGTCACCTACAACGATCCATCCCTGACCGAACAGATGGTGCCGACACTGGAAGCCCTGGCCGGAAAGGAGAAAGTGGTAATTACCCCGGCCCAGACGGGCGCGGAAGACTTCTCCTTCTTTCAGGAAAAAGTCCCCGGCTTTTTCTACTTCCTCGGCGGCATGCCCAAAGGCAAAAAAGTGGAGGATGCGGCCCCGCACCATACGCCCGACTTCTACATCGATGAAGGCGGTTTCGTGCTCGGCATCAAATCCCTCTGCCACCTGACCGTCGACTATATGGACCAGTGGAAAGGAACCGCGGCAGCGGTGAGCAGTAAGAAGAAGTGAAATTAAAACAGAAGTTTTGCTCCATCCTCCGTCACTTCCAGCCGGGCATCGGCGCCGAGCGGCATGGCAAGGTTGCGGGGGACGTGGCCGACCGGGAAGTCGAAACAGATCGGAAAGCCGAAGCCGTCGACGTGTTCGGCAATGATCTCACCGACGGTTTTGCCGAAGGGGGCGGTTTCGTTGATGCGCAATTCCGTAAACTGGCCGACGATCAGGCCGGCCAGATCGGTCAGCCGCTCGGCCCTCCGCAGCTGAATCATCATCCGGTCGATGGAATACAGGGTTTCGCCGACGTCCTCGATAAAAAGGATTTTTCCGGCGGTCGGCAGGTCCGACGGGGTGCCGAGGACGTGCACCAGAAGCGTCAGGTTCCCGCCCACCAGCGGCCCGGCCGCCGACCCGGGCCGGTTGAGCGAATGCGCCGGACTGGAATACGGCCCGACCGGCTCCCCGAACAGGCACTGCCGCAGGGTCTCGATGGAGTCCGTGACGCCTTCCTGGCCGAACAGGCGGGGCATGATGGCGTGCAGGCTCCGAACCCGGAGGTGCTGAAGGTGGCAGTGCAATACCGTAATGTCGCTGAAGCCGACGATCCACTTCGGCTTCTGAAGAAATCGGGTGAAATCCAGCCTGTCGAGGATTCGGTAACTGCCGTATCCGCCCCGGACGGAAATGACGGCGTCGAGCCGGGGGTCGTCGAGCATGGTCTGGAGGTCACGTCGGCGGAGGTTGTCGTCCCCACCGAACTGGTAGTAGGCGGCTTTCAGGCTCTCCCCTTCCACGACCTCCACCTTCCAGTCGTCCCGAAGAATCCGAAAAGCCGGCTCAAGCGCGTCATATTCAACCCGGCTGGCCATCGCCAGCAGGCCGACCCGGCTGCCGGGGCGTAAAAAGGGGGGAGAAATCACAGGATATACTTTCTAAGGGGCGGTTAATTCAAGGGCACTTCTTCGGTTTCATCGAGCATTTTCAGGTCCACCGTAACGATGTCCTGGCCAACCTGGCTGAACATCGGCCGGAATTTATGTCCCCACAGGATTTCGTCGAACCGGTAGGAATACCGCAGGTGAACCATCTGCGAAAACGTATCATCGATGGCCCGGAGAATGATCAGAAACTCGGTGTCCGATTCCTTCAGCGACTCGGGTGAACACTGAAACAGGGGGCTATCTTCCGTGATGGGATGAACCAGTGTCCAGTTGGTCGGAAAAAAAGCCACTTTCCGGCGCTCCAGGCTCAGGCCGTAATATTTCCGGGCCGGTTGGCCGTCCTTCCCGGCTTCAAGCCGCGACATGCTGACGTCGATCTCGATGTCGACCAGCTGGTTGCTTCGTTCGTTGATGATCCGAAACATCCAGGCATTGACGTCCAGATACGGGGCGAAAAGAGCATTTCTGCTGAACCGGATGCGGGGGGTCGGACGGGAAAAGCGGCCGTAAAGCAGGCCGGTGGCGAGGGCGAAGCTCAGCAGACCGATGAGCGATTCGAGGGCAGCCACTGAACTGCCCGGGATGCCGACGGGGCTGATGCGGCCATAACCGACGGTGGTCAGCGTCTGGGCACTGAAGAAAAAGTCTTCCCAGAACCGGTCCAGGTCGTTCTCCGCCTGGATCCCCACCAGACTGCCGGGTCCGAGCAGGTAGTAAACATTGGCGAACAGGATATTGACCACGAAAAAGGCAGCCGCGACCGTGAGGAAAAACTTCGGCCAGGACATCGTAATCAGACGGTGGTACAGGTTCAGGTGAGCCAGAAAGGAGCCGTTGATGCGCCGGACGTTAAAACTGCCGTCCTTGTTCACCATCCGGGAGTAGGAACCGTTGAGCCGGGTGCCGAAACCCAGGTCCGGTCGTTTCTCCTCCTGCTCGACGAGCGTACTGCTGCGTTTAGTTCCCAGCCGACGCTCCGCAGGCCGGACAAAGTGCTGTTTCATAGGCAGGAACAGGTAGTTTCGACTTCTCGGTGGGGCTTTTGGTATTTTCCCCGGGGAAAAAGAAGCGACCCGGGATCAGGGCCCTCCCGGAAAGGCATTCAGGAAATTTTATATAAAGATCACGTCGTCAACCACTTCAGTACCCATTTCCCGGTTGATCAGTTGAATCATTTTCTGCTTGGCGATCACCAGTTCGCTGCGGAGCGGAGCCGAGTTGATTTCGATATGCAGTTTCCGGTCGCGGACATAAAGCCGATTCGTACGGGATGCGATCGCTTTGCCCATCATTTTTTCCCAGAAGGCTTCCAGATAGGTTTCGTTGAATCGGGTCTGAAGCTGATAGGATTTCAACATCTGGCCGATGGCGTCTTTCAGAGGAACCGTATCGGCACGACGGGACGCATTGTCCTTATCAAAGCGGTAATACTCGGCCATACAAGTGGTGTCTTAACACAAAGGTAACGATCCGGGCGAACGAAAGTCACCGGCCCCGGGAATATTTTTTGGCGGAACCCCGGCCCCGATCCGTTGAGCCGGGGCCGATGTTTTGGACCGGATACCTAAAAAATTTGCAGTGTAAGACAGGGTTCGCTATACTTGTACCTCAAATCAAGCGATTACCCCGGGCCCGGAGCTTTCCGGCCTTCGCAACCGTCCCGTTGCGCTTGATTTATAAAGAAGAGGGGAGAGACCGGGCTCGATGAACCTCTGGCAACCTGCCGCAAGGCAAGGTGCTAACTCCCGCCTTGGCAATCGCTCCGGCGATCAGAAAGGAAATATAAATCGACATACTCATGAATTACATCCGTTGCTGTATGCCCCCAGGGGCAGCCGAACTTCCTCGCACCAGAGCGAATGATCGAGTAAAGCGAATGATCGGGTAAATGAATGACTGAATGACTGAATTGTTCAGGCAGTTCAACGCTCCGTCATCCATTCCAAGGCAGCGCTTTGCCCCCGTGTCATTCAATGGCATCGGCGAATTATCATTCAATCATTCAATCATCCAACGATTCAACAATTCTTCTACACTCATGGCCGATCAATTGCACTTCGAAACCCTTCAAATTCATGCCGGTCAGCAGCCTGACCCCACCACCAAGGCCCGGGCCGTCCCGATCTACCAGACCACGTCCTATGTGTTCGACAGCTCGGAACACGGCGCTCAGCTTTTCGCGCTGCAGCAGTTCGGAAACATCTACACCCGCATCATGAACCCCACCACCGACGTCTTCGAACAGCGCATGGCGGCTCTCGAAGGGGGGGTGGCGGCTCTGGCCGTAGGTTCCGGACAGGCGTCGCAGTTTCTGGCCCTGAACAATATTCTCCAGGCCGGCGAAAATTTCATTACAACGCCCTTCCTGTACGGCGGAACCTACAATCAGTTCAAGGTGTCGTTCAAACGGCTGGGCATCGATGCCCGCTTCGCCGACGGCGATAAGGTGGAGAGCTTCGAGCGGCTCATCGACGACAAGACCAAAGCCATCTATCTGGAAACCATCGGCAACCCGGAATTCAACATCCCGGACTTCGACGCCTTTGCGGCCCTGGCCCAGAAATACGACCTGCCCCTGATCGTGGACAACACCTTCGGGGCGGGCGGCTACCTGTTCCGGCCCATCGAACACGGGGCCGCCGTGGTGGTCGAGTCGGCCACCAAATGGATCGGCGGACACGGCACCAGCATCGGGGGCGTCATCGTCGACAGCGGGAAATACAACTGGGGCAACGGCAAGTTTCCGCAGTTTACCGAGCCTTCGGAAGGCTACCACGGCATGGTCTTCA
>NZ_QTJY01000017.1 GCF_003703975.1 Larkinella soli
AAGAACTGATCACTTAGTAGGGTATAGCACATCGGCAGGCAAAGGAATCGCGCTTTATCTACAATGATCAAAGCGAAATCATCAGGTGGTTAGCTAAATGGTTCCTGATAGAAAAGGCCGGAAAAGTTGAAGCTCTTGAAGTTTCTACGCTTGAGGATTACTTCTACAAAAAGAGAAAGCCCGCAAAAAGTAAAAGAATCCCCTATAATCCATAAAAAAGTGACCCACTTATTAACCCACCTGGGTTGATAAGTGGGTTTTTTCTTTATCTGTTTTGCATCGGCTCTAAAACTATACGCCGATGCTCATTGATTTTAAACAGATCCAGGACGATTTAAATTTTATCAGAGAGACGGTCAACACGTTGACCGAACAGCTCAACCACTCTGCTCCTGCTGCTCCGGACGATAAGCCTTTGTCCGTCTCGGAAGCCGCTGACTTCTTAGGCCTGACTGAGCAAACAATTTATCAAAACGCCAAGCGTTTACCCCACCGCAAGCGTTTCGGAAGGTTGTACTTTTTCAGAAGAGAGCTGCTAGCCTTTCTGGACGGAAAGGAGGGCGATCATGCGTAACGCCGAAATACTTTCTTGGATTGGGTATTGGCCTAAACTAGTGGGGGAAGATGCCGATCTGTAACACGACGCTCACCTACTCCGGGGATCTGGCTCCAAAATTGCTGGAATCTCAATGGCTAGAGTTTGAGGAAGTAAAAGACCGCCGAAGCGACACCATCCTACGGTACCGGACCCGTCAGAAGTTCAAGGATTTTTCCTTTATGATATACCCGGGAGGTGGGAAAGTGTATATGAAAGGATCCTGGGCCAAGTTTCATAACGAGGGTCTACACAATTATAGCCGCTACACGGTGGTAGATTTCACCGAGGACATCACTAGCCTTTCCGAGGTGTTTGGTTTCGACTTCTTTCAAGGGCTGCTTCACAGCCTGGAAGCCGGGGTTAACCTGCCATTGGAGGGACTCTTACAGCCCTATTTCTCGCCGGAATATCTGTTACCCAGGATCATCTCTTATCAGGGACGCAAACTGTTTGGGCCCATGACGACGATCCGGGGCAAGGGACTAGGCATCCAGTGCGAGCTGTCTAATTATCGACTTAAAATTTATGATAAGGGACTGCAGTACCACTTACCTGAAAAACTTTTGAGAGTAGAGTATGATTGCCACTCGGTGAAAGAACTACAACCCATGGGCATTCGAACCCTGGCTGATCTGACCGATCCAGCCAAACTGCAGCAGCTTGGAAGGAAAGTTCATCGAATTCTGGCTGAGAGTATATTGATCGAGCCGGTTGATTATCCGGCCTTGTCTGCTGCCGAAAGGAAACTGTATGGAAGTGCAGAGCGTCCGCTTTTCTGGTGGGATTTAACTCCTCGGGACCGGTTTTACCATTTCGGCCGTTTCAGGTCCATGATGGAAACGTATAGCACCTACCGTTTGAAAGATACGCTCGCCGAATTGACCCGGCAGGAGTGGGATCGAATTACTCATACGGATACTTTTTTCGGAAAAGTAGCGGCCACAAGGGAAGGCGACACCCAAGCGAAGGATTGTAATAAATTCTCACTTATTAATTGTGGAAAACATTACAATTCCCTCGAGGAGAACAATCGCCTGGAAACGGTTCCTTTTCGGTCGTCGTCGTCAGTCCCTGGCAATCAAATCAGCTCGGCATTGGACAAGTAGTCCCTTTCGAGTGGCGGGCCTGGTGAGGTGTTCGGGTTACCGTAGGGAAAGCCGGCCGAAGGCCTAAAGCCCCAGCCTTATGACAGAGAGTCCGAAGAAGCGTTGCCTACCTTCCCGAACTTCAATCACCGTACCTAACCAGGAAACATAACCAGAATCATCATTTAGAGAATAATCTAATGGCACATCGATCAAAAAAAGTGAAAAGTAGCGGGCTCAGCCTCTCGGCCAAAAGGTAAAATAGGCGATCTGTAACCCTCTTCTGTCTTGAGGATGTTCATTTGACTTAGTACTTAATGAGAAACCTTGTTTTGAAAAAGTGGTTGCCGCCAGGTGACTGAAGAAAAGAATTCTTTTTCGATCTGGATTCTTCCAATGGCGGGGGGGCTATATAAAAAACGGGGCGGAGGGGGTAGGGGCATAGGCTACAGTCTCCGACGTCGCTTTTGAGCCGAATTGTTAAAGCAATTGGCAGCGTTTTTTGTTAAGTTATTGAAAGAAAGTACTTTACTTGAATCTGACTTGACCCAATGGCAGCGAACGTTCTTCAAAATCACAACCTTAACCCTTACCAAACGGCTAAAAGTGAGCAAAGAGTAGTGGTTTTCTCCCCGACGCCTTACCACTCGGGGCTACTCATGGTCATTAGCCCGATTGCCCTAAGGGTCTTGCTGGCGTTGGCGATCAATCTCAATGGGGAAGGGTATGCGATGGGTACGCTGGATGAGCTGGCCCAGTGTGTACAGACCTCCCGAAGCCACGTGAACAAGGGCCTGTTAGTCTTGGTCAAATACAACCTGATCAGCAAGAAGAAACGGGGCGAATACTGGATCAATCCCGCCTTATTCCGGCCCGCCTACATGGAAATGTAAGACCTCAACTGGGTCGACGCCAACTTCCCTCCCTTTATTGGGTCTTACGGTAAGCCTGACACTGATTGTGGAGTTAAAGATCCCGTATTTACTTTGCTCCATACTGTTTCAGTATGTGAACAATCTCCGCCATTTCTTTACCGCTATCGTCTTTCGGATGATCGGTTTCTTCTAAGAACTGGTCAAACTTGGCCCAATCAAGTAGTGATTCATGGTCTTCCTTGCTGATGCAGTTTGGGTCAGCACCAGCTTCTAATAAGAGTATGACCAGTTCGGGCCTCTGGGTCAGACCCGCATTAAAGAGGCAGTTGAAGTAGCCATTCTGCGCGTAATTGGCATTGGCTCCTAATTTCAGCAGTAGTTCAATTAAGCTTAGATCCTGCTGCGGTTGCAGGTAGGCAATGGCTTCCTGTAGGACTGAGTTGCCGGTACTACTAACGGCATTTACGTCGGCTCCCCCCTCAACCAGTCTTTGTACAGTTTGCAGGTTAGGCTGCAGAGAAGTGATCTCGTGAAATAACTTGTTGTCTAAATCAATTTTAGCTTTTTGAAAAGTCGTGGCAGGGTACAGTTCGGTTTGCCGTTGCCATCTTTTCATAGCAGTCATCTAGTGTTTAAGATACGGAAATTGTCCGACTCTTTCAAAATTTAGGACATTTATCACTATGAGACTACGCCATTAAGGACACCATTAATACGGCCTTTCGGAGAAGGGATGACCTGAATTTGATGATGAGATCTTCTCCTTTAAGTAAATGTTTGCGTACCGATTTTTGGCAAAAACGCTCCTCCCAAAAAGAAAAGATATTTGTTTTATGGGTTACATAAAACTATCATTCCCGAATATTAATTCGCCGGTGCTGACAAGCTCAAACATTAAGGGGAAGCTTCTCTAGGGAACAAGGGGTAAATGTGTTTTTCCGGCAGGATTTGACTAATCCCACAACAGCGTCAAGAACGCCGTTCAGCCAGCCCTGGAATAAACTTCAAAAACAAGGCCCGGATCAAATGGCCGGGCCTGTTGGTATTACCTCTGTCATTAATAAAATTTGCTATATCTGCTTCGGAGGAAAAAACTGGAATAGACATACTGTCCAGCCTCAATGCGGATACTGAGGTTTATAGTGAACAAGAAATAAAAGGTTAGAATCTGGATTTGAGAAATAACACAGGTCTATTATTCATCAGAAACCTTTTGCTTGTTCCGGGCATTCCCAATATTTGCTGAGTCCGTTAAATACATCTTGCCATTCCTCCCCGAAGGTAGGTTTGAACAGATAATCACTGGCTCCCCAGAAATAGGACTCTTCCACATCTTTTGGATCACGAGAATAGCTCATGATGATCAGCGGGACGTCTTTCAGGTAGGATTGAGTCTTCAGTTTACGTAGCAATTGCCAGCCGTCCTCCCGTTTAGGCAGATACAGGTCCAGAATAATCATCTGGGGAAGGGGCTTCTGGCTGATCTGGCAGTCGAGAAGATAGTTCAGCGCTTCCGTGGCCGTCACCACGGCATAGGGCCAGGACGAAAACTGTTTCTGAAGCGCATATTGCATGATGAGCTGCTGATCCGGATTATCCTCCACAAGCAGTATTTTAATCTGCTCCGCCTGAGGATCCGCCGGTTCGGTCAGTTTATCGGCCAGTTGGAGCCGGACTACCTGCCAACGACGGCGTGAGACGAAAAAAGACGCTCCGGTGGAAAGGAAAATTTTATATCCCTCCTGGAATCGTTCCACCCGTTCAATATACTGACGGTTTACGATGATGGTCCGGTTTAGCCGGACAAACTGTACGCCCGTCAGCCGGGTCTGGTGGTATTTGAGGGTCCGCGACGTCAGAGTCCGTGTGCCGTCTGCATTGTACAGCCAGCAATAACTCGCATCCGCTTCCAGGTAGATTATTGTTGGATCATTGGATGGTTGCTTTTCCTGTAATGGGTCGGAACCGGCCGGAGAGGAGGCCTGTCCTGTTTCGGCAACTATTCGATTGTGGATAGGACGTAAATAGGTCATAGCAAATATAAATTTTTTAATAAACCCTTAGATGTTAATATCATAATATTAGGTGGCTGCTTAACGTTCTGTTTATTCCTTGGCCTAATTTATCATAAAAATTATTTAAGAAATTCTCTTTTTAGCCTATAAAATTGCCCACATCGAAGAGTTTTGTGAGTGGCTTGCTCCCAAACATCCAATTAGACTATTTAATTACCAGACGAAGTTGTTGGCTTTTTTTATTGGCAGAAATAGTACTTGAGTAAGACAAAGGAAGTAAAGTCTAATTTTCCGACTGCTGACGGTGTATTGAATGCCGGAAGGACATTCGGATTCCAGAGGGCTTCGGTAAAGAAGTTATCAGAAATCGAGGCTTTCCCGGATTAAGGTGAGAATGCAAAATCCATTAACTAAATAGAGAATAAGGACTTTATGCAAATCCGAATGAAAGGCCCCTATTTTGGATAGCTTTGAATAGAAAAGTTTTATCATGGCGGCAACTTACGACCAGGCTTTCCCAGACCCGGCTTCCGGCAGTCAACGGCCGCCCAGAAGCACACGGCCGGAAAATGATCCGGCAGGGATTCAGGTAACCCCGCTCCTGTTTCTGGATGAGGTCCAGATCCGGTTCCCGGAAATTCGCTTGGGCGAAGAAGCTTTTCAGGTCGTTACCATATCGCAGATCGGCATACAGTCCGGCCTGACGCTTCGGACTGACTGGCCCGACTGCTTCCAGTTCGCCACCGATGAGCACCCCGACTTCAGCCCTTACCTGACCATTGAGCCGCCTTTTCGGCAGGTGATCGTCCATGTCCGTTTTACGCCGGGTAAAGCCGGCCGTATTCAGGGCTTTCTTACTGTTTTAACTCCCTACTGCACGAAATGTATCTCCCTGAAAGGACGGTGCCGCCTGCGGCTCTCCCAGACCTGGTGGTTTCGGGGTCTGGTGATGGTTCTGATCACCGGACTGTGCATCGCCGGTTATCTGGAGCGAAACCGGCTGATGACCTGGGCTTCGGGGAAAGAGGCCATCGTTTCGGAAACGGGCGACGAGACTGCAGCCGGACGGCCATCGCCGTCGGAGCTCACCCGGAAAAACGTTGCCCTGCGATATGAAATGTCCCGAAAGAAGCCACCTCTGCCAAAGGCAAACCGGAGCAGGAAGGGTAAAAAAACAAAAAAGTGACCGGGTTTCGATCCGGTCACTTTTGAGGGCACGGCTGCTCAGCGGGCGGTCCAAACGAGCCTTACGTTATTCGACCCGGAGGGAGGAGCCGTCGTATAGTGGACGATGATGTTGGTTTCATCGGCCGTCAGATACAGATTATCGGCGGCATCCGGACTGGTCGGGTCTACGGTGAAAACCTCCGGTTTCCGGCCCTGGCCGTGGGGGATTTCAAACTGGGTAAGGACCCCGTTCCCGCTGAATATGGCCTCCCTGCCCGCCGATTCGCCTGATATCCGGGCGGAAGCACCTCCGGTTTTTAGCGGGTTGCCGTTGCCGTCGTAATTGTCGTAGATCTTATTCGACCCTCCCGAATCCGTGTCAATATAGAAACCGGCGGAAGGAACCTTGTGGATGACATTGTTGATCCAGGTGTTGTTCTTAGCCTTGGAACCATAACTGCGGCAGACGCTCCAGTTCTGATTATTGGTGTTGACGTTGGCGAAATAGTTTCCGATAAACCGATTATTGGAGACGTTATCATTGATGACGGCCACCGGATCCTGTGATTCGATGTAATTCGATGTATAAAGTCCTCCGTTGGTACTGTGAACTAGTTCCAGCCGGCCGGTCATTCGGAAAATGTTATTCTCAAACAAGGCCTTGCCGCCGTTGGCAAGATAGATCGATCCCTTGCAGGTACCGATGGTCGTGTTGCTGGCGATGTGCATCCCGTCCGTTACGGACCCGCCGTTCATGCCGGCCCCATCGTTGTTTCCGGCGATCAACCGTTCGAAATTACCTCTGAACCGGTTTTTAGTTATGGAACAGTTCCGTATGGCTCCCGCAATTTCAATCCCGTACAACGAGCAGTTGATGAAATAGTTGTTATCGGTTTTGATTCCGTCCAGCGGCCCGGAGAAAGATACGCCGAACTGACAGTTATCAAACGTATTGTCAACTACCGATATATCCGATCCAGCATAAACTCCAAACTGGTCGTGGTTGATGATTTCAAATCCCATCCGAAAGCCTGAGGCATAATTATTCTCAATCTTAATGCCACGTGCGGTTTTACCGGCCTGGATTTTTATAAAGATAAAATTACAATAAGCCGCTGAATTCGAACTCCGGATTCCCTGGCAATTCCGGACTGTAAAGTTCTCCATCGAAGGCGCTTCACACATGATGGGTCCCCAGCTGCCGTTGTAGCTCTGGGTGGCTTTCACGTTAAAGTTAATTCCGTCGATCACCACGTTTTGCAGCGGAGTTCCCGGTTCACCGTTCCGCAGGGAAACATAACCACCCGGCAGGTTGATCGTTACCTTCCCTTTATGACCCCATACCGTGACGTTGCTCCGCATGGCGACGGAGGTAAGCTGCGTATACGTACCGTCTTCGATGAAAAGGTTATTGACCGTATTCATGGCCGTCTGAAGTTCAGGCCCGATGTCGTTATCGCCGGGACGGATATCGAACCACGAAGCCAGAGCCGGACCGGTGTATTCCCGTTCGTAGTGCGAACCGTCCGCACCGGCAAGTAAAAGGGCACCATATCCGGGTTCGGCAGAATCAATACTCCCTTTCTTTTTGACCCAGTCACTTCCATCATATCGGACCCGTGTTTCGCTAAGACTGGTAAATAAGACCGGACTGGAGACTTCCTTTACCCGGACCTCCTTCGAAAAACAGAAATTAAAATGGAGGATTGCAAGCACTATGCACGATAAACACTTCTTCATATTGAGCAGAAAAGATTAATAAAGTACAAGACTGCATTCAGTTAATAGGGAAATTAAATTGCCTTCTTTACACTTATGGAGTTGGCGTTCTTAATACTGCCTACTCAAAAATAGGGCCAGATATTGTTGATTCATTTTTGGAAATTTAGGATGCATTGGATGGTTAACAAGTGATTTGATCGAATACTTATCTGTTTTTTATGGAAGGTATTTTCCGGAGATAAGTGTTTTGTCCAGGGTAAAACGCACATAATTAAGTGGTTATAAAAAAATAAGTAATCATTTTCATAATTAACGTACCTCCAGCATAGAATCTTATCTTGCATTGAATGAAAGATATATTAAATATTTTTCCGTCATGTGTTTGGATTTACTACGTGGGTTTGTAAGAATTTATGATTGTGTTCATATGACATAAATTTTTTTAAAAATAAAATAAAGTCAACCAAAAATGGTATAGTTTTGGTGCTTAGCCATAAAATTGATTCAAAAGAAGTTCTTTAATTGATTCGTGTTTTTGAGTTTAATTGCAGAAGTCAATTTATATGTCGATTGGTATTCGGAAAAGGAGGGATGGGTAAACTGCATCGGCGGTGTTAACCTTCCTGTCTGATTAATTGTGACTTGTACGAAATTTATGAACCAACTCTTCCCCTGGCTCGGAACCAGCGGCTGTGTCGCTATTTTGCTGTGCCTTTCCATTGGCCCCCTTTGGGCCCAGAGCCTTCCTTCATACCGGCAGACTTTTGCGGGCGGCAGCCGGTACGATGAGATTCAGGCTGTTGCTTCACTTGCCTCCGGTGGTTTTATTGCCGCCGGCGGAACCTACTCCGCCGATGAATGGCTGCCCGATCATCACGGTATGGCCGACGTCTGGGTTTCGCGGTACGATGGAACCGGTAAAGTTCTCTGGCAGAAGACCTTCGGCGGAAGTGACGAAGATCGTGCCCGCGCCGTTGCCGTCACCGAAGACGGAGATTTTCTGATTGCCGGGTTCACTAGGTCCACGGACGGTCAGGTAACTCATTGCCACGGCCGGGCCGACTATTGGGTCATCCGGCTCGACGGCCGGGGCGAATTGCTTTGGCAGAAGACTTTCGGCGGAAGCGAGGATGATTTCGCCAGCAGCGTTGCCTCCACCCCCGACGGCGGTGTTCTCGTTGGCGGTTTCACGAACTCGCAGGATGGCATGGTCAAAGATTTTTACGGGCAGACGGACGGCTGGATTTTGAAACTGGATGGTTCCGGAAACCTCGTCCGGCAGTTGACGGTCGGCGGAAAAGGCAGTGAAACCCTGAATGCCTTGACCGTATTTCCCGACGGAAGCAGTCTGCTCGCGGGCAGTGCCGAATCAAAAAACGATTCGACTGGAAACCTCGACTTCTGGGTGGTCCGGCTGGACCCTGAGGGGCGGCTTCTCCGCCAGAAAAACCTGGGCGGCAATGGAGATGACGTGGTGACGGCCGTGGCGAAAGCCGCCGATGGGTCGGTTGCCCTGGCCGGCTACACCGCTTCGACGAACGGCCCGTTCGCAAGGAATCATGGAAGCCGGGATTTCTGGGTGCTGAATTTGGGCCCGGAAGATCAGGTACGCTGGCAGCAGCTTTTAGGAGGTAGGCAGGATGATCTTGCTACGGCCGTCGTCTCCGCGCCGGGGGAGGGGTTCCTCGTGTCTGGCTACACTTACTCCATTGGTGGTCAGGTGCTGAACCGGCAGGGCCGGGCCGACTCCTGGCTCGTTCACCTGGATGCTTCGGGAAAACTGGTTTCCTGCCTGACCCTGGGGGGCGTGATGGAAGACCGGACCAACGGAATGGCCCTCGCTGCGGACGGCACCTTACTTCTGGCCGGTGTCACCGAATCCGTCTCCCCTCAAACGGATGCCCGCCTGGGCCGAGGAGACGGTCTGATTCTGCAACTAAAACTGAATCAGCCGACCCCCGTCCCATCCGCGGAGACGGCCACCTCCTGGACGGCGGCACTGCTCGAAAATCCGGTGCGGAACGGAGAGGTGTCCGTGGCGGTCAGGGGCGCGGCCGGGCAACCTTTCCGGTTGCGGCTTCTGAATCTTCAGGGCCGGGTGATTTCCGACCGGCAGGTTCGGCCGGCTGGCGAAGCGGACCAATTTCGCCTTTCGGCCGGCGGACAGCCCGAGGGTGTCTTGATTCTGGAGGTGATCGGGGTGAACCGGACCCAAACCCTGAAAGTGCTGCTGCTACACTGACCGGTCCCGGCAGAAAAGGGGCGCTACCGGATCAGGTTGCCGTTTTCGTCAAAATTCATGGATGCCGTGTAGGTGCCGCCCAACAGGGCGTCGATATAAAAGCCGCCTTCGCCTTTGATCAGCGTATTGTTGGCGAAGTGGTTGTTTTTCGCCTTGCTGCCGTAGACCAGGATTGTGGTATGATGCTGGGGGTTGTTTTTGTTGGAGATAATGTTTCGGATAAAGACGTTATTTGGCGAGTTGTCGCAGACTACGGCCTTGTCGGACTGGCTTTCGATAATGTTATCGGTAAACCGGCCCCCGGCGGTGGCGTGCCCGACTTCCAGAAAGCCCGTCATGGTCAGGACGTTATTTGAGAAGGAGATGGTGCCGCCGTTAAACAGCTGTATGCCGCCCTGACAGAGGCCCAGCGTCAAGTTATAGCTGACGTCCATACCCCCGATTACCGTCCCGTTTCCTCCTCCGTCGTTTGACCCGGCAAAGATTTTTCCGAATATGCCTTCAAACCGGTTGTTGGTGATCCGGGCCTTCCGCGCGGCTCCGGCAATCTCAATGCCATATAGGCTACAGTCTTTCAGGTGGTTGTTGTCGACCAGAAGGTTTTCCAGCGTGCCGGACAGGGAAATGCCGAACTGACAGGACCGAAAGTAGTTGTCGGTGATGACGATGTTCCGGCCTGAATAGAGGCTGAAGTTGTCGTGGTTGATGATTTCGCAGCCCATTCGTTTGGCCTGGGCTGAATTATTCCTCACCGTGATATTATTGGCGGTTTTTCCGGACTGCACTTTCAGAAAAAACCAGTTGGTCGTCGCCCGGGCTGTCCGGTCGGTGCTGGAGCAATTCTGGACGGTCAGATTATCGACGCTCGGTCCGTCGATATGAATCCTGCCCTCGCCCAGTTTGTCCTCCTGATCCGAAACCGCCTGCCAGGCAAGACCATCGATCAGCACGTTCACCAGTGGGACGGCCGGGTCCCCGTTGCCGAGGGAAACGTACTCCTTCGGCAGGGAAATCAGCGCCCGGCCCGGATTGGCCCGGAGTTTCAGATGGCTCCTCAGGTTGACCCGGGTCAACTGGGTATAATGACCGTCAGGCACCATTACATCGTCGGCGGCATCTACGGCCGCCTGAAGTTCGGGGCCGATGTCGTCGTCCGATTCGTCCATGCCGAACCAGGCCGCGCTGGCCGATCCGGTGAACGCCCGCTTATACCGTTGGCCGCCGGCCGTCACCAGAATCAGGCCGAGGTTGTCGGAACTCCGGTTGTCGTTCGGGTCGAGCAGGAAAATACCGTTTTTTTTATGATCGGTGATATACACCCGGGTCGGCATCGCCGGACTCGTCAGTGCCCGGAGCTGCGCGATGCTCATCACCTGATTCACCAGTTCGGCGGGCTTGACGGCCTGTTCCTGTCGTCGTCCGCAGTGCATCGTCAGAAGCGTGACCAGGGCGGCACTCACCCAGGAGAATGGAACCGTTGTTTTCATTGGGCCGAAAAGAGAAGGTCTGGAAAATCAGAAATCCATGTTCACCATACTTTGCGGAGGCTGAGGCTTCCACCAACCCGGTCCGGGAGCCAGCCGCCCCTGTCCATCGCCAAACCGGCATTCAGATAGGTGTCTTTCAAACCCTTCAGGGGAAGAAGGACCTGAGCCAGTCCTGAAAACTGGCCGAAATCGGTCTGGGGCGCCGGTCGCATCGGCCGGCCCCGGTTCCAGCTCTGCGACAGCAGAACCCGGATTTGCCAGCCGGACCGGCCTTTTCCGGCCAGCCCGAGGTGAAGAACCCGGACGCGATTGTTGCTGATCATCATCCGGGTGAAGGCTCCCGGCATATTATACCATTCCGGCCGGGCATCCATCCAGCGCGTAAAGAACGGCGTTCCGATCACCCGCCCCCGCGTGGTCCAGCCGTCGATGTACTGGTAATTATTGAAGTACTCATCCGCGCCTTCGTATCGGGAATTGGGCCGAACAATGGTCGCCCCACTCTGGTTCAGGGTAGTCAGGAATTCGGCTGTTATTTGAGACAGCCGGAACGGTCCCGGCGTGTCGGCCGACCGATTCCGCCATCGGACGCCGTAGAGCCCATCCGGAAAGTTTTTGAACAGGACGCCGGATTTGTCCTCAAACGGGTGCTGGGTGTAAATCAGCCAGTCGGAAGAGCCGAACCGGGCTTCGAGGGCCAGATCGATCGAGCCCAGATGATTGCCGAGGTAGTTCAGGCTGTCGTGCCGGGAATGGGCGCTCGAACCAGCATCGGGCTGGCGGGCGGTAATCACGTACAGGTAATCCCGGAAGGAGCTCGGCATTCGGCCGTTGACCGCATGCGCACTGGAGACATAGCGGGAGGTTCCTGCCCACTGAACAAAATGATTGATGCCGGCAAAAACTTTCAGGGGTCCACGACCGAATCGGCCAAACACGGATTTATGGTGCAGGTAGGCACCCCGGACCGAGTCGGTTCGGGCCAACCAGCCGTGGGCGTAAACCGCATAAACGGCCATGAAACCCCGGCTGAAACCGAGCGGTACAAAACCGTTTGTACTCAGCTGGACCCTCGGGGTCGGCAGGGCATTGCCCGACCATGCGTAGGAGCCTCCCGATAGCAGCGTATCTACCAATCCGTAGATCTCCCGGCGACGCCCCCCGTAGAAGTTCAGCCACCGACCCCGGAGGGAAACGTAGGCTTCTGGTAGGATCACGCGCGAATGCCGGTTCAGATTGCCGACCACCTCCAGGCCATAGCCAATGTGAAGCGCCCGGGGTTTGTCCGGATTTGGGCGGTGGAGACGGCCCCTCATGCCGGCGCGGATGAAACCGGTCGGACTTTCCAGCGGAACGGTCCCGAACTGGTTGGCCCACAGCCAGAAAGGTGTCCGGGGACCGGAAGCGGTCAACCCGCCGACTTCCACGGAAAAGACGGTAGGCCGGTCGGGGTTCAGCGAATCGGACTGAGCCAGCGCAGTATGAAAACCACCCAGGAACAGAATCATCCATCGGACCATCATAATACGAATCGGGTTTGGTGAAAGAGAAGCCGGGAGCGTTTGGGGTCAAGCCGAAAGGTGGAACCATCGGGCCGTTCTACGGGAGAGCATGACGCTCGGTTTTTCAAAGACGTGGTACATGATCCGGCTCCAGACCAGCACCAGCAGGAAGATCCCGGCCGGGACCAGGGTCACGTTCCAGAGGGGCGTTTCGGGAATCAGGTCGGTATGACGATGGTGATACAGAAAGGTGTTGATGAGGGGATGATGCCATAAATAGAAAGAATAACTGCACAAACCCACCGGGATCAGCGCGGCCTCCCAGCGGGACAGCGGTGCTTTCCGTTGAATATACCGGTCGACCAGCAGCGCAGAAACCAGGGAGGCCAGGGAAAAGGAAAAGGCGTAGGCGGGTTTATAAAGGCTGGACAGAACAAAAAAGGCAATCAAGGCTGGCAGAAGAAACCGGGAAGCCCGGAAGGCGGGTTTTCCGTCGAAAAATCGTTCGGCCAGGAAGGCACCCAGAATCCAGTCGAACCACAGAATGCCGGGGAAGGTCCATTCGGCCGAGATGACGTAGGAACACTCCCGAAAGGCCAGCAGGGTCAACCGGCAGAACAGACTCAGGGCCAGAGCGGCCAGCAGCGAACCATTCAGCCCGATCTGACGACGCATGGACAGAAATAGGGGATAAAGGAGGTAAAACTGAACCTCCGTCGCTAAACTCCAGAAAGATCCGTTCACCCCAAAAAAGGTGTCTTCATGAAAATTGTGCAGAAAAAGCAGGTGGGTGACGAGCTGAATGGCCCCCTCCCTGCTCTGAATATCCAGCTTCGTGTACCAGCAGAAAAACAACAAGGCCGCCAGATAGGCCGGGTATATTTTCCAGAGCCTCCGCCAGTAAAATGAACGGAGCTGAAACCGTTCGGATTTCAGGAAGGAATAATGGATCACGAATCCACTGATGATGAAAAATAGGGAAACGCCCGACCAGCCCAGGGTGACGGGATACATGATGTAACTGGCCGGAGTCGGGGCGAAGGTGCGCCAGTTGCCCTGCCAGGCATACAAATGGTCCCAACCGGACAGAGAGCCCATGAAATGAAAGCCGAATACGGTGGCGATTGCCAGAGCGCGGAGCACGTCCAGGCGAGAAAATCGTTCTTTCGAAACACCAGTTTTTACTGAAGACTCCGGAGGATTTTCCATCCGGATGGGAAGCGTCGTTTCCATGGACAACGGCCGGTTTATCGCAAACCGGCATAGGTTTTTAGTTTGTTGAAAATTCGGACGGGTATGCTGTACCGCTTCAAGGTGAGGTCATGGTAATAGTCGGTGATACGGGCTTCCTCGGGCAGTTGAAAGCTTCGCCGGTACCCCTCGTCCAGGCGGGTTTTATACCGGTTATAGATGTCCGTGTGGGTGGCCTCCGACCCGAAGCCGATATTCCTTACCTTTGAGTTCGTCGGGTAAACGGTCAGGGCATTGTGTTTGAACCGGTTGTAGCAGAACCGGATGTCCCAAGCGTCCGCTTCGCCATCCATCTGCCGGCGCAGCATGCCGACTAGGTCGGAGCCGCCCCGCAGAAAGCCCCTCTGCTGATCCGGATCTTTCCGAAACTGCGCGTAATCGCTCATGCCCCAGTCCACGGTTTCCCACCGGTTCCGCCAGGTGGCCCAGCCCCACGGACTATGCCGGGGTACGAAATAGGCATCATACGGGTATGTTTCATTCCGTTTGAAGGGGAAGGTGTACCCCGCCACGGAAAAAACCTGCGGGTTCGATTCGTATTGCCGAAGGCACTGGTTCATGTAATCCAGGAAATTCGGACTGGTCACAATATCATCTTCTATAATGATGGCAGCCGGGTGTCGTTCGAAAACATAGGAGATACCACGGATGACCGAATCGGCACACCCGATATTGGTTTCGGAGTAAAATCGGTAGACCGTCCGAAAGCCGCTGACGTTATCCACTATACGGTGGACCTTTTCGACTTTGTAAGCGTCCTCCAACCGTTTGGGTCCATCGACGAAAACGTACAGTTCGCTTTGGGATGAAAGGTGGTTCTCCTGTAATGCCCGGAGGGCGGCTTCCAGTTCGGCCGGGCGTTTGTAGGCGAATAAGACGATAGGTGCTTCCATACTCAGGAGTGGTTCGACGAGGTCGCAAATCCATTTGCGTTGGTTTCAGCCGGTGAATTTTTCACGCGGTTCGTTCTAATTTTCCGGAGCAGAAACCCGGCGGAAATGCGGCCGAGGTCCAGCAGGAAATAGATCAGTTTCGTTTTGGAATGGGCAAGGGCGAAGTGATACCGGGTTTTCAGATTCGTCGGTGATTTGATCGAGGAGAAACTGCTGAAGAATTGTTTCCAGCTTACGCCCTGAGCGACGAACAGGCCTGTGGCCCGGACGTACTCATGAACTACGCTTTTTACGTTTACGATCAGAGGAAACCCCGCCTTTCGTGCCCGAACTGAAAACTCGATATCCGACATATAATGGATGAACCGTCGGGAATCATACAGACCGATGGTGTCGAAAACGTACAGCGGAATCAGGGTTCCCCGCCCGGGAAGGCTGTGGGATTCAAGGTGGACGGCCCTGCCCGCCAGATTACCGTAGTTCCGTTTGAACCGGTTTTTCAGGTCGATCTCCTTTGCGAAATAAAAATCATGGATCGTTCCGGCATATTCCAGCTTTTCCGGATCGTCGGCGTCGACACTGACCGAGCCGATCATGCAGGGCTTTTTCTGGTCGTAGGCATCCATTAGGGATTGTAGATAGTCCGACCCGACCCGGGTATCATCGTTCAGCGTCAATACGAAGTTCTGTTCTCCGTCCGTCCGGTTATTGAGGGCATACCGAACGCCCTCATTGGTGGCTTCGGTCCACCAGAGGTGACCGTTGCCTTTCCGGAGGACCACCTCCGGGAACGACTGCCTGACCATCTCCTGCGTGCCGTCGGTGGACCCGTCGTCCACGACCACGATCCGGAAGTTCCGGTAGCGCTGTTCCGCCAGACACTGAAGACACTGGCGGGTAAATTCTTTGCGGTTATGGACTGGGATTACAATGAAGATCATAGTCTTTATACTTGATTATCAGCGTATCTATGAG
This sequence comes from Larkinella soli, assembly GCF_003703975.1. Lineage (GTDB taxonomy): Bacteria > Bacteroidota > Bacteroidia > Cytophagales > Spirosomataceae > Larkinella > Larkinella soli. Next base: position 15,813 of record NZ_QTJY01000017.1, read on the forward strand.
GAGTGGAAGCCGCCGGCTCCGTTACCACTACAGCCTCTTCAAAGACCAGTTCGTGGTTTAATCCATAGTACATTCCCATCCCGACGAAGGCCCAGTAGAATACCGGTAGCTGGTAGCTGATACCGTAGGCCAGACCGCCCGCAATGAAGGCAAAAAGGCCCACCTGCTCGCTCGACATTTTGTCGTTCCGGCGGTAGAGGGAATACAGCGCACTGAAGATGATCAGCAGGTTTAATCCCAGACCGGCTATTCCGTAATTGTAGAGCATATCGATGTACTGGGAGTGGATGTAAGTTCCTTTTTCGGCGAAGTTCTCCTCGACCATCACCTCGCCATGATCGTAGCCGACATACCGCCAGCCAAGCAGGGGTTTTTCCAGGATTTTAGCCCAGTAATAAATGGATTGTTCGTACCGCCAGCTGCCGGTATTGTCTTCTTTGGGAGAAATAATGCCGCTGATTTGACTGTAAAATTCGTCGAACCTAACATCGGCAAAAATGCTCATCGACAACGGGATAACGATCAGGAAGACAATGATGGCTGCGAAGATATTACTGGTTTTTATCCGTTCAGTTTTCCCCAGTATGGACAGAAAGAATACTGAAAGCGTGGCGACGACGGCGGTCGAAATCACCGAGCGATGCAGCAGAAAGAAGATTAAGCTCAGCGTAGCGATGGCCGCCAGCATATTCCGGGTGCTGTTTCTTTTCAGGTAAATATCCAGGAAATAAACCAGCGGCAATACCAGGTAAAGGGCCTCCGGAGCCGCCGTGGTCCGGGTTTCTGAGGTCAGTGCATAGGTCAGGATTTTACCCAGAACGACCTGGTTGAAAAAAAACAGGATGAAGATCACCCAGATGATTTTTTTCAATGAAAAATCGGTTGCCTTGCTGACGATGCAGTAGGCCACTATCGCCAGGCCGCAGTATGAAAACCGTTTAATAACGAAAGGCGAATACACTGATTGGTTATAGACGTGCAGCGCTTCCATTATCAATAAAAAAACGCCGATCAGGATCAACCAGGCGGCCAGCTTGTAGATGCCCGGAAAGTGGAAGTAAAGCAGCACCAGGCACGGGATGGTCATCAGGGCGACGCCGTTGGTAACCATTTCCAGCACCACACTGGTCTGGTCGCCCCCGTAGCTGATGCAGTTGACCCCAAACAGGACCAGCGTCATTAAAATCCGAAAAATCCAGGACATCATAGCTAATCGAATGGTTTACAGGCTTTGTCGGTATGATAGCATCAGGGGTTATTGAGCACCTTGTGATAAATCGACAGGGTAGTTTCGGTAATCCGATCCGGGTCAAACCGGCCTAAGGCTACTTCCCTCGCCTGGTGTGACAGTCTCTCCCGGAGCGAGTTGTCGGCCCAGAGGGTTTGGACGGCCCCGGCGATTTCCGCCGGTTGCAGGGAGGTGAGCAGCCCGGTGTTTCCTGAATCGATCAGGGACGACACCCCCCCGACATCGGTGGCCACCACGGGAAGGCCGGCCAGCTGCGCTTCACAGACGCTGTTGGGACTGTTGTCGATGTGGGAGGGATGAAGCAGGCAGAAGGATTCCTGAAAGGCTTTCCAAAGCTGGTCCGGTCCCAACATGCCCCGATGTTCCAGATGAATCTCCCCAATGTTTTTTAATGATAGGGAGGACGCCATCTTCAGCAGTTCCGACCGGGTTCCGAAGCCGGTCACCAGAAGTCGAACCGGAAGCCTGGGAACCAGCAGATCCATTGCCCGGAGGGCTTCGCAGATTCCTTTGATGTAATTGGTGCCGCCGATGAACAGGATATTGTTTTTTTGGGTGGAGGATGTCCGGTTGATGGGATGATGGAATTGCGGCCGGAGCATCTCCCAGTTGTGGTGGATGATGGCCCCCGGGTGCAGTTTTCTGATCACGGCCTGGTCCCAGTGCGTGCGGCAGATAAAATGCCGGATTGTCGGGATGTATTTCTTCTCGTAATACCCGGCCGCCAGCCAGGAAAGATGGCGGTAATCCGGTTTTTTAGGCAGGTGCCGGTAATACTCCGTCACGAACCCCTGCGCCGAAAGCACCCTCGGGAGGGTGATCCCGCTGGCCATCGCATGGTATTGCTGTTCTGCACCATGCACGTGCAGTAAGTCATACTGACCTGCCTCGCGGGACAGGTACTTTCTGACGATGCCGATTCGTCGGGTATAGCCTGAAAGCAGGTCCCACTTGTCGGGAGGAACCTTCAGAAAAACGTACCTTACTCCGTCCCTGTGCAGTTCCTCATCCTGACGGATATGCGAAGAATAGCTTACGACGGTGATGTTCGTTCGCCGGCCGGCCACCAGCTTTGCAGCCAGAGAAGTGACCCAGGGCACCGGGTGGTCAATCACCGTGGGGTGCGGAACGGCCGCTAACCAGAGGACATTCATTGGAAATGAATGGTTTCGTGATAAAAATCGATGAGTTTCCGGACGGCGACCTGGTGATCCAGATGGCCCCTGATGAAGTCAGTCTGGGCGGTGACCAGCTTTCTCCGTTCCTTTTCGTCGAAATATTTCTGAATCTGATCGGTCAGGGCAGGGACGGTTTCGCTAAGCAGCCATCCATAATCCCGGGGCAGGATTTCGGGGATTCCGCCCACCGGCAGGGCCAGCACCGGGGTTTTCACGGCCATCGCTTCGAGCAGGGCGTAGGGGCAATTATCGTTCAAGGCCGTATGGACGTACAGATGACTTCTGGCCACCAACTGCCACGGATCAACCTGCCGCCCCAGGAATTTGACCCGGTCGGTCAAGTGACTGGCCGCTGTCAGGGCCTCATACTCCTCCCGTTTCGGACCGTCTCCAATGATCCAGATCGTGAAGTTCTGAATGCCGCGCCGGGAAAGTTCCTTCCCGATTTGAATCAATAGTTTCTGGTTTTTCCGCTCCTCCACATAACCTACGTTGCTGATAATAAGATGATCCGGTGATAAGGGCGCTATTTTCGGATGAATCCGTTTCAGGTTGATGGTATTGTGGATAATGATTTTCTTACAATCGGACGGAAACAGGTGGCAGGATTTTTCGAAAACATAGTTGGATACAAACACATAATGCTTTACGAAAGAAAACAGATAACGGTACCAATTTTCCGTCTGTTTAAGCAGATGCCCGTTCAGACCGAACGACTCTTTTCTTTCTGTTACGGGATTGTCGTTAAAGTGGCAGGTCAGCACCACCGGAATGCTTTTTTTTAAGGCCAGAAAGGCGGCTACTCCCGTCACCACATCCTGCGCATGAATGAGATCGAAAGTTTCACGCCGGGCTCTCCTGACGGCCAGATAGATGGAAGTAAAGTGTGCGAACTCGTAATAAAGAAAAGTGGGAACTCTGCCGATACGAAGCATGATTCGGCGGAGTATTCCCAGGAAATACCGCCAGAAGCGCGGCATCGATCCGGAGCTAATGACCTCTACCCCAACCCCTTTATTTTTCAAATCTCGGGCCGTATTCCGGTAATAGGTCACCACCCCGGAAGGGTCGGTTTCAATTAAAAAACTTACCATCAGAACTCTCATAACTTCAATAGTTTTTTAGGTTTAGCATTGTCAAAATTGCCATACCAACCGTCCCGGTAAGCGTGGAAGTAAAATCGCATCCGTTTCATTTTATGGTCGTCAAACAAAATCACTTTGCACAGCTGTACTGAGAGTTCCTTGGAGAAGCTTAAAAAGAGGTTCAGCCGGTGGCGGGATTGAAGTTCTTTCCAGAGAGCTCGTTTCAGCCAGATATTATTCCGGATGCCGAAGAATCGGATCCAAAGCTTTTCGAGAGGGATCTGGTCCGGTTTTTTCTTCCCGTCTACCGGTTTACTGGCGGCCATCAAATGATCTATCCGGGCCTCATGAACCAGCCCGATCGGTCCGGCCTGCCGTTTTAACCGTAGACTGTATTCGACATCGTCATGATGGATAAAAAATTCCGGGCGTGGAAAGCCAACCTTCGTAACGGAACGATGGGGAAGCAACAGCCCGACGAAGGAAGCGTAGTCGATTTCCGAAATACGGGCCTGTTTCTCCGGCCGTTCGATCGGGACCTGAAGGATGGATAAATTCGGTTTATAAACCAGGTTTCCCCGGTGGAGCAACGGAATTTTACCCAGTTCATAAACGGTCGGCGCCAGGCCGGCATACTGCTCCTTATTTTCACTGCTCATCAGTAACTCCAGGCAGTTTTCAGCCGGGTAACAGTCGTCATCCATGAGCCAGTACCAGCCGAATTTCTGCCGGTAGGCTTCCTGAAGGGCAAAATGAAAACCGCCGGCTCCGCCGATATTCTGCTCGTATAAAATGCAGCCGATGTCCTGCTGGGAAAGCAGCCAGGAAGGAGTTCCGTCCGAACTTGCGTTGTCGAACACGATGATGTGCTTTAAAGGATACGATTGCAGCCTGAGACTCCGGATGCATTTCATCAATTCATCCAGCCGGTTATAGGTAACTATGACAGCAGCAACCGTTTCCATATCACTTCGTCAAATAGAGGGTTAATCGGATCTTGCCGTAATTGTATAACCGGAACAGGAGTGCCGGTTGGATCACCTGCACCCGCTGATAGACCAGAAAGAAATACATGGCGAGGGTGATGAAAATCTCCGACGCCACCCAGGCATAGGCCACGCCGGTATGCGTATACTCCCTGATAAGAATGACGTTCAGCACCAGCCCGATCAGGGAGCCGAAAACCGTTATTAAAAAAAAGGGTTTGTCCATTTTCAAGTTGAGCATGGTGTGAATCCCCAGGAGGTTGCTGATTCCGATGGTAACCGGCAGAATCGAGACCAGTCGAAGCACTGATTCTGCCTCCGAAAATTGCTTCCCATAGAACACGGTAATGAAATAGGGAGCGATGAACCAGAGACATAGCGAGATACAGATCAATACCAGCAGCAATGGAAAAAAAGCCGTACGGATAATTTTCAAACCCTTCTCGGGACTTTCCCCGAATGCCCGGGCCATGATTGGAAACAGTGCCTGGTTTAACGCGAGGCCGACGAAAGAGCGGGCAATGGCTTCGAGCCGGGTGCCGGCCGAAAAGATACCGACATGATAGGGCGTACTTAAAAGCCCCAGAAGGAACACATTCGAACTGGAATAAAGCGTGATGGTGATGGAAGAATAAAATAGGATGCTATCCTGGCTGAATCGGTCTCGTAACTCCTGAAACGATGGAAATTTAAACAAGAGATTAAATCGCCGGAAAGCACGGAAAAGCGCCAGGCCGCTTACGATCACATGGGCAATACTTAGGGATAAATTATAATAGATGTAGTCGTCAGGCTGTCGGATGATCAGGAAGACCGAGCAGGTGAAAAGAAGCTTTATACCCAGTTGAAAGAGAGCCACTCTGCCCAGGTCTTCCATGGCCTGATACAGCCAAATTGGAAAAAATACCGTACCGAAACAGCTGATGAAAGTACTGAGATGAAGAATAAAATAGCGGTTAAAATCCGCCCTGGATACGGAAATGAACGCGAAGATCAGACACGAAACCAGTAATAAAAGAGCCTTGCCGACCAGAATTTCGCTGAAGATCCGATTGACGAGTGCTTTATCCTCGCGGTGGGCGGCAACCTTCCGGACGCCCGCCATGTCGAATCCGAAATTGATCAGCAGGGTAAAATAGGCAATATAGGCCTGGGAAAATTGAAGGAGTCCAAGGCGTTCGGGTCCGATGATCCGGACTACAAACGGAACGGTGAGCAGGGGCAACAGATAATTGGCAATATGGACGCTGAAGAGGGAGGCCACATTGATCGCAAAGCGTCGCACCACCCGTTTTGAGAACGGAGAGCCGGCGGTCGTAGTCTGATTGATTGTAGTCATCGAATTTCGAATGCTATTTCGGAGGTGGTCACCCTATTGCAATGCCGAAGTAGATATATTCCAGCGGTTCCTCTCCAGTTGCGACCAGGCGGTGAGCGGCTCCTGCCGGTACCCGGACGAAAACCCCTTTTCCCAGGGGAATATGTTGTTCACCGATCTCGAAACGGCCATCGCCCTTCAGAAAGAAAAAACACTCCTCCATGGTCGGATGAACGTGCCGTTCGCAGTGGTCGGTCCGCATAAATACCCCGTAGGCGAACTGGGTCAGTCCGGACAGGGAGTCTCCGGGCCTTAAAAAGACCTGTTTGGTGCCTTGAGCGTGAGCCGTCAGCTCACGCTCAAGGTGCGATAGGGAGGCCGTGATCCTGTCCATCAGGCCGTTACGTGTTCCTGAATTTTCTCCTGAACCTGGCGGGTGATCCAGATGTAGGTTTTCGCTACCCCGGTCTGAAGCGGCAGGGTTGGTGCCCATCCCAGTTTATCCCGGATGAGCCGGTTGTCCGAGTTTCGTCCTCGCACCCCGACCGGCCCGGGAATGTTTCGGATGAATACTTTCTTGCCGGAAAGTTCAATGACCATCCGGGCAAAGTCGTTGATGGCGATCATTTCCTCGGAACCGATGTTGACAGGTCCCGAAAAGTCGGACTGCATCAGCCGTCTGATTCCCTCAATGCATTCGTCCACAAACAGAAACGAGCGGGTTTGCAGGCCATCCCCCCAGATTTCGATAAATCCCCCGTCTTCCGCCATCGCCACTTTCCGGCAGACGGCGGCCGGGGCCTTCTCGCGACCTCCGTCCCAAGTCCCTTCCGGTCCGAAGATGTTGTGAAACCGGGCAATCCGGACTTCCAGTCCGTAGTTTTTCTGGTAGGCCAGATAAAGCCGTTCAGAAAAAAGTTTCTCCCATCCGTATTCACTGTCAGGCGCAGCCGGATAGGCCGAGTTTTCCGAGCACTTCGGGTTGTCGGGGTCGAGCTGGTTATATTCCGGATACATACAGGCTGAAGACGAATAAAAAATCCGTTTTACGCCCTTTTTCCTGGCCTCTTCCAGGACATTGAGGTTGCAAAGGACGGAGTTATGCAGGATGTCGGCGTCGTTGTCGCCAGTAAAGACAAAACCGGCACCTCCCATGTCCGCGGCCAGTTGGTAGATTTCGTCTAAGTCGTCGGTGACGACGGCCCTGACCACTTCCGGCTGCCTGAGATCCCCCCGATAGAACTCATCGGCCCGATTGTTTCCGTATTCGTTCGTTTTGATGTCGACCCCCCGGACCCAGTAGCCTTCGGATTTGAGTCGATTGACCAAGTGCCCGCCAATAAAGCCCCCGGCTCCGCAAACAAGCGCCTTTTTCATGCTTTGTATGTGTGTTTAGTGATGGAAAAAAACTCTTTTAGGTTGAGAAGAATGAACAGCGGGACGATCTCCAGATAGCGACGGTAGAGCCGTTTCGGCTCCATCAGCAACCGGAATAGCCACTCCAGGGAGGCTGCCTGCATCCAGGCCGGAGCCTGCCGAACCCGGCCGGTATGAAAGTCGAAAGCAGCCCCGACGGTAATGAGAAAATTAACCTGCGTATACCGGGCCAGGCAATGGGCAAAACGCTCCTGTTTGGGGGTGCTGAGACCGATCCAGACGATTCTGGCCCCCGACTGGTCGATTCGCCTTCCCAGCTCCTGAAACTCCTCCTCCGACAGGTCGCGGAAGGGCGGACAGAAGGTGCCGACCACGTTGAAATTCGAATACCTCGTTCCGACAGCCGCTTTCAGGGCCTCGGCAACGCCCTCCTTGCCGCCACACAGGAAATGTCCGATGGCCTGGTTGGCGGAGGCTTCTATCACTCTCCGGAAAAAATCGGGGCCGTAGCACCGGGTCATGCGGGCAGCTCCCCTAAGTCGGCCGACCCAGACCCCGGGCATACCGTCCGGTAAATTCCAGTAGAAGGAATCCAGGACTGCTTTAAATCCGGGGTCTTTCCAGGCCGTTACAAGTCCATGCGCTCCGGTCGCGCTGATGCATTTGCTGGGTGGGCCAGCCGGATGAGTGCATTCCTCGATTAACTGATCCACGGCGGCAGGCAGGCCGGCATCAAAAAGGCTTGTTTTCAATACTTTAACCATCGGATTGTCAGGTTTTATTGAATTAGCAGGCATTATTGTTCTTCCTGAAAAGGGCGGCTATGGTCCACCAGCAGATCATCAGGTCTAGCCCCAGACTCTGCCGGCGGATATACCACTGGTCATAGCGCAGCCGCTGATGCATCTTGTACCATTCAGCGGTTTCTCCCCGCGCCCCACGGGCCTGGGCAAGTCCGGTAATGCCCGGCCGGACGCAGTACCGGTTTACATAGCCCGGAAGGGATTGCCAGTACTGGGCGTCGAGCTGGATGGGGTGAGGGCGCGGACCGATGATGCTCATATGCCCTGCCAGCACATTCAGGAACTGTGGCATTTCGTCCAGATTGGTCTTCCGGAGAAGGTGGCCCAGGCGCGTGATGCGGGGATCGTTCGGGGTGGCCTGCAAAAACTCTGCATTCCGTTTATACCGCATAGTCCGGAACTTCAGGCAACGAAAGGGGTGCCCATTACGTCCGGTGCGCATCTGGACGAACAGGATCGGTCCTGGGGATTCCAGCCGGATGGCAATGCCTATCAGAGGAATCAGCCAGAACAGGATGCCAGCAGTGACCAGGAAGGCAATCACGGAGTCGAACAGAAGTTTCCCCCAGCTCGTGTAATTACCCCCTGTTATGGGCATAAGTGATCTGGCCGGACGCTGGGCGGCCAGCGTCCGAGAAAGTTGATCAACCATGACGAATTAAAGTTTAGCCCTGTTTAGGAAGGGAGTGGACAGTATATTACCTGATCAGATGCGTTCAATCAATCTCCGAATTGCACTCTTCGGCTCCGGTGTATAATAGTTATTATTATAGTTATAGTAGCCTGCCTGGGTGGTTTGTACGTCGTTTAGGATAATGCCGAGCCGGGGAAATCGCTGGTCTTTGTTCAGACTGTCGAGCATCCGCAAGTGTACTTTCGGCGTCATGTCATGCCGGACCACATACAGTGTGCTGTCGGCAAAGGGCGCGATCAGCTGCGCATCGGTGACCAGGCCGATTGGGGAGGAGTCAACGATCGTGAAGGCGAATCGCTGCCGTAACTCCTCAAACAACGCCGACAGGCGGGGAGTGGACATCAGTTCCGTCGGATTTGGCGGCAGAGGGCCGCTCGTGATGATCCAGTAATTCGGAAAACCGGGCACCGGCTGGAGCACATCCTCCAGCCCGGCTTCGCCGATCAGGTAGTTGCTCAGACCAGCGGCATTTTTAATGCCCAGCAGGGAATGCAGCTTGGGTTTCCGCAGATCCATTTCCAGGATGACGGTCGTCTGGTTCACCAGCGCCAGGCTGGCGCCGAGGTTCAGCGATATGAACGATTTCCCTTCACCACTGATGCTCGACGTGAACAGAACGACCTGACTATCTCTGGGGTGGCTCCGCAGAAATTGAAGGTTCGTCCGTAGGGCGCGGATCTGTTCGGAGATGACCGAGCGGCTGGGCGTCTGAACCACCAGAGCCTGTCTGTTCTTGCTGTGCATGACCTCTCCCAGAATAGGTACGCTGGTGGCGCTTTCCACCTCCGACCGGCGATTCACCCGGTCATTCATCAGATCATATACCGACATGATGCCTACAGGAAAAAGTAACCCGAATACCCCGAAAAGCAGGTATATCATCCGTTTGACCGGTTTGACGGGTTCGTCACCGCTGCTGGCGGGGTCGACGATGCGGCTGTCCGAGACCGTAGATGCATAGGACAGGGCAGTTTCTTCCCGTTTTTCAAGCAGGTAGGTATACAGGTTATTTTTGATGTACTGCTGGCGCGTGATATCGACCAGCGCACGTTCTTTGTGGGGAAGCGTCCGGATCGTGCTTTCGAGCTCAAGGTTGGCCGACACCAGATGCTGGCGGGTCCCGGAAAGCATTTGCTTCATAGAAGAAAGGTTTTCCGAAATACTAGTCCGGGCGGCCTTGATCTGGCTCTCCAGGGTTTGTAGGAGGGGGTTCCGAATAGAAGTGGTCCGGCTGATCTCATCGTGCTGAGCTTCCAGTTCGGTCAGCCGGGTGAGCAGCCCCAGCAGGATCGGATCGTTCAGGCCCAGAGTGGCGGGCGTCACGGTTCGGGCTTCAATCTTGCTGTTGACGTAATTCTCGACATCCCTCAGGATGCCCAACTGTATATCCGTCTGGTTCAGCTGAGCGTCGTTCTGCTGCACTCGAAGCAGAAAACTCTGGGCCTGGGTGCCCAGGTCAGTGATGCCCTGCGCAGCCTTGTAGGACTCTACCCTTTTCTCGGCGGCAGCCAGTTCGCCTGAGATCAGACGAAGCCGGTTTTCGATGAAATGCAGAGTGGCGTAGGCAACCCGATTTTTGTCCACGACGGCGGCCTTGTTATAGGCCATGATGAGTTGGTTGATGATGGCCTCTCCTTTTTCCGGAACGGGGTCTTCCAGGGAGATCTGCAAAACCGTAGAGGCCTTGCTGGTCGGTTCCACCTTGAGCCGGTCGAGGTAGCCCGTAACGGCCAGGGACCTCGGATATACCCGGATCAGCATCGGTTTGGTATCATTTTTTAGCGGGTGCCGGGCAAACACCCGGATGCGTCCGTAGGGGGAATCTACACTCTGGTTGATGGGATAGGGGTGTTCGTTGATCTGGACGATCCCGTTTTTGGTAAACGACAGTTTCAGCTCGGTCTCGTAAAGGGCGGCTTTGGGGCGCTCCACCACTAGCCGGACCGGAGCCTGTTTGTATATTTCCCGCATACCCCAGGGGGTTTCACCAAAATACTGGACGTCGATTCCCAACTGCGACACGATATCGGTCATCAGGGTCCGCGACCGAAGGATCTCGATTTCGTTCTCGACTACCTTTTTAGGAGTGAAGATGGACAGTTCCTTGAGCACGCTTTCTTCCGAAAGTCCTTTCTTGTCGTCTTTGATCAGCAGACTTGCCTGAACCTTATATACCGGCTGCTGATAAAGGGTATAGATGGAAGCGCCGATGAGTGCAGCCCCGATGGAAAGGAGAAACCAAGGCCAATGGCTCAGATGGCGCATCAGAACTGCCTGGGCGGAGGCATTCTTAACCTCATGCACCCGATAGGTTGCATACGTGTATTCGTTCGTTGCCATACGTAAAGGGGAGGTTAATACCGACGGACAATGATTGCAATAAAGGATAGGGCGCTCAGGACAATAGGCAAAATTTGGGAGGAACGATCTACGGTGGCAACCCGGGCTTTGCTCGGTTCCACATAGACGATGTCGTTGGGCCGCAGATAATAATACGGCGACCGGAAGATGTCCCGTCGCGTTAGGTCGATCCGGGCGAACACCCGCTTTCCGTTGGCTTCCCGGCTGATTAGAATATTTTCACGCCGGCCATAGATGGTAACGTCTCCGGCCAGGCTCAGGGCCTCCGGAAGAGTGATCTGTTCATTGGGAATTGTAAATAACGAAGGTCGGACCACTTCTCCCATCACCGAAATCCTAAAATTCAGGTTCCTGACACTCACCGTCGGCTCTTTCAGGAAATCTTTCAACGATTCGGTGATCAGTTCGCCGACCTGGTCGGTGGTCAGACCTGCAACGACTATTTTCCCGACGAGCGGAAGTTGAATGGAACCGTCCCGGGCAACCAGGTAGCCCGGCGCTTGAGCCAGATGGGCGGTTTCGCTGGAAGCCTGTGTCTGGGCGGTAATAAATGAATACGGATTGAAGTAAGCGGAGGCTTTATTGTTTAAACTGGATATCTGAACCGACAGGACGTCCCCACTCTGGACGATCGGTATAAACGGCTTTGCCACGGTCAGGCTGTCTCCCTCCGCCGTTTCACTCTGGAAGTAGGTAAGTTTCCGGGTAGATCCGCATGCGGTCGCCAGATAAATTACCAGCATTAATGTGGAAATTTTCAGTAAAGTTTTTTTCATATAGCAGGTAGAAAATGATGTATTCCGCCCTAAAAAGCGTCTGCTTCCAAGACAAGTAAAAGTATGTAAAGGAATCCCTATATAACTTATAAAAAAATTAAAATATTAAACATTAATCATTTATAAAATTGAATTTTCTCAATTCACGACATGAGCGTCATGTCTATTAATGAAAGGCATGATGGAATGGGAGCAGGAAGGCGGAATGGGCGGGCCTTCCCGTTCGATCGGATTTTAAGGCTAAACCAGGCCGTTCGATTAATTAATACGGGCTTTTTGCCTACTTAAGTATTCCCTGAAGAGGAACCACTTTCTTCTGTAAGTAGATCCGACAGCCTGATTGTTGGAGGCAATGTCCGGTCAATCTAATTCGCCAGATGAACGATAGGGGTATTTCCATTCACAAAACATCCTGATTTGTTCAATGGAATCATAAAAAAGTTCAATCTTCATAGGTGATTCTACTTAAAGTCAAGCAAAGTATTTACTCGTTTGCTCGATAGAATTACTTAACTCCAAATTGGAAATTAGAAATCTTCCTGCCAATTTCAGGAAGAAGCTATTTCAGGTCCAACCATACAGTGGAGACTGAAAACAGGCCCGGATCACCAGAACTACACTCAAATGACTTCCACAGTAGCGGCCGTTGTAGTCACCTACAATCGTCTGGAATTGTTAAAAGTTTGTATCGAAGCTCTTCATCGGCAAACCCGCCTGCCGGAAGCGATCCTGGTGGTGAACAACGGGAGCACAGACGGCACGGAACAATGGCTGGAGAGGCAATCCGGACTGCTGGTCTTTCATCAGACCAATTCCGGTGGGGCAGGAGGCTTCCACCGGGGAATGATCGAAGCCTGCAAGCGGGGCTATGACTGGGTTTGGGTTATGGATGACGACGGGTTTCCTCACCCGCAGTCCCTTGCTAAATTAATGGCGTTTCCCAGGATGGGTCCTTGCATCCTTAATTCTCTGGTCGTGGCGAAAGAGAATCCAACCCGCCTGGCCTTTTCCCTGCGGTTCAATGATCACCTGATAACGACCCTGGAAGAAATTGAAGGTCTAAACGCCGTTTTCGGATCGATCAACCCGTTTAATGGGACATTGATTGCCCGGGAGGTATTCGGAAAGATCGGCTACCCCCTGAAAGAGATGTTCATCTGGGGAGATGAGACCGAGTTCTGTCTGCGGGCGCTCCATAACGGATTCCCGCTGATCACCGTGACAGACAGTCTGTTTTCCCATCCCAGTGCCAAGGAAGTAGTCAATCAGGACTGGAATCCGGAGATTATCTGGCGGAAATATTACGGGTTCCGCAACCATTCTCTCCTTTTAAGAAGCAGTCGGACCAGGCTTTATAAGCTTCAATATACAAAGTATATGATCAATGAACTGATTCAAATCTATAAATATCAGAAGTCGATGAAGCGGGTTAAATTTCTGGTAGCCCTGGAAGCGTACCTGGACGCGCTGACAAATAACTTTAATAAAAAGCCATATCACATCAGATCAATAAGCCGGATTATTTCTTCTCGTCCTAAAATAAACTAGGCAATTTTATTCTTGACTGACCCATTTCGTGGTTGTGGTGGCGAAACCGCACGATACTGGCCCTCAGGCTGCTAAAGGTGCACACTAAACGTCAGTATGTATGAGCATTTAACTCTTCGAGCGAAGACGCAACAAAGGCTTCAAGACGCCGATGAAAATCCCGGCCATGCTGCTTAACATCTTTGAGGACAATTCCGATGTTTGACAAGTCCTTTGAACATAAGAAAACCTTCCGGTTAGTTGTTCGCAACACTAAGCTCGGAAGGTTTTCGCTTTTTTGAATCACCTTAAATTTCGGGATGACTTATGTTTATAGTCGGTTTGATAGGTATACCAACTTAGTTGCCTGACTGCATTTTTCTGGCCATCAACATGCCCCGCCTGGATGGATTGCAAACGCTGGTGCGAATCCGGACTCACCCCGCCACCCAATAGATTCCCACCTTCCTGTAGACCACCTCATCGCATGCCGCGGATCAGGAGCGGGGAAGACTGCTAGGCGCGACCTCCTTTTTTACAAAATTTCATCGACTTTACGACTACCAATTGCTGGCTCTCGCCTTCAAAGAGTTGTGGGCCGACACGTTAGGCAATCCGACCAAGTAAGTGCTTCGAAAAAGGCAAGTCTGGTCTTATGGCAAGATGATATCCTGTCAGGAGCTGGGAAAATTATTCTGCCGATCACTCAATTCCTGTTCCATTTGCTCAGGAAGTGCTCCCTTTTTCTTTCCAAACGGTTAGTAAGGGAAGTTATATACGTAATTTAGTGGCCGATGGGAAAGGGGTTGAATCTGTTGTCCTTTATTCTGATCAGTTATGTGGTTAGAGACGATCTGATTACGTGGTCGTGGTGGCAACCCTTCGTGCCTGAACCCTTGGTGGAAATCCTGGCTACCGTCACCGGATTGTTAACCGGTGGCCTGGCCACAATGGGCATTTTTAGCTGGCTGGAGAGCCGGCATCCGGTCGAGGGGGTCAACCCGAAGATAATTATCCAGTCAGCAATGCCCTGGCGCAGGTCGAAGAATTGGGATAATAATTCTAAATTGTTTTAGCGATCATGAGGAGGGAAGTGGTTTTTACTCCACCTGATGAATTTAAAATGAAACAGCCCGGCCATATGGGACCGGGTTTTGTTTTACAGGAAGGCAAAGCGGTGGGAAAAGCAGGTAGATTTCCTTACCACTCAATAAAGGGAACTACCCATAGGCTCGAAGAATAGTCCGAAAGAAAAAGGGGGTAGTTACATCCCTATCATCTCCAACAAGGGTTTGAAAATTCCCGATCAACCTGAAAAGCCGGACTCAGTTGAGCCCCGGCTTTTTCTTTGAATGGACTATAGATGCAGTTTACCTAACCTTTTTTCTGGCCATGCTTTCAGATGAATAATAGGTATCTAGATTTGTGAAACTTCCTTCCATCCCCTCCTTTGTGCCTATCCGGGAGATTCTGTGGGTGGCGGGCCGGGGCAACTACTGTTGCTTTCATCTGGTGGATGGAGAGCGGGTACTTACGGCGCGTCCTTCGATGGCAGGGCCATCTGACCTCATTTGTGCGGATCAGCAAGAAAGCCTTAATTAACCCCAACCACCATTCACGGCTAGAAAGGGAAAAATGTAGAAGTAAAGTTGTCCGGAGACTTGTTGCTGGCGGTTTCCCGTCGGAGAATTCCAGCGGTCATTCTGGCCTTACAGCCCCAAAAAACAGACTCAGTAGAATAAAAACAACCCAGCCTCAGGGCAACCGGGTTGTCAGTGATCACAAAAAATAAGGTTATTATGCCTAGGAGGTTAGAGCATATCCTATGCCAATACAATAACTTGGTCCGAAACGGCCAATCTGGAATTCCTCTTTTTAACCTTGTAGGATAGACAGGTCAGGTCAATCGGGCCACGGGCTCCTCATTTCTTGACAGTCTGATCGGTTTTCCTATTTTTATATGCTTCCCAGAAATTAAGACAGTGTAGGATTAGCCTCGAAAAGGTCTAATTTTAAATGTCACAGGAAAATGAAAGCGTTCACCGAGAATCAGATTGTGGCCATCCTTAATCGGACCAATTTCTATAATCTAAACAATAGGGGGAGACAAATTTTTGTCATAATTACGGTCCTGCCGAACGCAAGCAAACATCCGTAAGACCAACTTGTTGCGAACATTATTGAGCACCAGCATGCGGTTCTTACCTTCACCTACCTTGCGCTCATAATAAGCTTTTAAGTGAGCACAGTGCTGGACAGCTGACATTGCTCAAAAGTGCAATAGGACTTGACCTTTTTGTTAGCTAAGTGAATGACCTGGGGTCGGCCTCTTTAAATAAAACCATATTAGCAAATTTTGAAATTTGTGGTGTCCCTTGTGGTGACCCTAATAAGAAAAGCCACTCAAGGTGCACCTTAAGTATTTGATTTTCAAGTGACCCCGGACAGGTTCGAACTGTCGGCCCACTGATTAAGAGTCAGTATTACATCAGTTACCACCCTTTACCTCTTTTTACTAATAATTCACCAAATAGCTAAAAATAAGAGCTTTCTATCCTTATCTTTACTTTGTCTATTACTACTGTTTGGGAGGTTTTACTAAATTCGTGTATCAAATTGTGTAGCAAGGTCTGATACACCCTGAATGAAACTACCCTCCGCCACTGCCGCCGTCGTCCTGGATACCCGCCGTGAAAAAGCCGATGGCTCCTACCCTCTCAAGCTTCGGATCACCTACCAGCGCCTGCGCAAATATTACAGTATCGGCATGGACCTAACCGAGGCTACCTGGAAAGACGTCGAGGACAAAGCCAAAACCCGCCGTGACCTTCGGGAAATCAGAGAACGCATCACCGATTTTGAAAAGCGGGCTGAAAAAGTAATCAAGGGCATGGAAGTCTTTTCTTTCGATGGCTTTGAGAGTCTATACTTTAGAAGTGAAACCGAAGACGCCAGACAGGCGGCCCTTCGCAATGACCTTGCCCATGCATTTACCACCCACATTAAGAGCCTGGACGCCGAAGGCCGGCGGGCAACGGCCGAGTCTTACGGCAATGCTCTTTCCTCGCTGACCTCCTACCGTAAGCGCCTGAAGCTTCCGGACATCACGGTCGACTTTCTGAAGGGCTACGAAAAGTACATGATTCTGGAAGGCCGGTCGGCAACCACCATCGGCATTTACCTCCGTGCTTTAAGGGCCATCATCAACCAGGCCATTGACCAAGGTGTTCTAACTCCAAAACAGTACCCTTTTGGCAAGAATAGGTACCAGATTCCCGGAGGCCGAAACATCAAAAAGGCATTAACCCTGACCGAGGTGGAGAGACTGTTCCACTACCCTGCCCTTCCCGGTAGCCCGGAAGACAAGGCCCGGGACTTCTGGGTATTTTCCTACCTGTGCAACGGCATCAACTTAAAAGACATCTGCCGGCTCAAATGGAAAGACATTGACGGGGACCGGATCGTATTTATCCGGGCCAAAACGGCTCGCAGTACCAAGGGCAAACAAAAGGCGGTAGTGGCCATTTTGACCGATCCAGCGAAAGAGATTATTGAGAAGTGGGGCAACACCGAGAAACGCCCTGAAAGCTATGTATTCCCCATCCTTTCCCCAGGAATAACCCCAAAGCGGGAAAGAGAGTTGATTCAGTACATGAATAAGTATCTGAATAAGTACATGAAGCGTATTGCCTCCTCGCTGGGCATTGAGAAGCCGGTGACGACGTATTATGCCCGGCATAGCTTCGCCACCGTCATGAAGCGTTCAGGGGCTCCTATTGAGTTCATTTCCGAGAGTCTTGGACACAATGACCTAAAGACGACTGACAACTACCTCGATAGCTTTGAGGATGATGTCAAACGGGAGTACACGAAGGCACTACTCAATTTTGGAAAAAAGGAAAAGTAAAAATTTCTTGCTTTAACTAATTAAAAATACTATTATTGCATTAGGCACATATGTGGTAGACAGACAATATAGTCTATTTAGCAGCCTGAAAGCATTAGTTATCAAACATTTCGGCTAAGGGGCAGTCGGATGGGTGATTCAACTTAGGTTGATCTCCTGTCGGCTGCTCCTTAGCTTTTTTGGCTTACAGGCAGGGTACAACCAGCTTTCCAAATCATTTTTCATTTAATCCATTCTTCAATGGAAGCTAAAACGAAAAATGGGTCGGAACAGCCGCCCGTCTCCTGGGATCTCATCCCAACCATCATTTACAAGCAGAGTCAACAAATCTCCGCTCTGACTGAAGAAATCACCTCCCTAAAAGAGCTGATTCAATCTCCCACTAAGCCCCATAAGCAGGATATAGGAGGTGTGGAGATTTTCTGCGAAGTGACCGGCCTCGCCAGGCAGACCGCCTACAATCTTACCGCAAAAGGCAGGGTTCCCCACAGTAAGGTCGCTGGTCGCCTATGGTTTTCCCGAACCGAATTGATCCAATGGCTTCAATCGGGAAAACAAAAAACTAGTGCTGAAATTGGGGACGAAGTTGACAGCTACTTAGGTTCCCGGCGCAGAGGAGGGCGCAAAGCAGCATGACCTCCCACTATTATCCTTCCCCCGAAAAACAATTGGCTGACCGGCTGTGGCAGCAAAAGCGGGAGCGATTCCCCAGCCTTCCGGATTACGGCATCCCCCGACCTATCATTAAGACCAACACCACCAATGGGCTGACCAGGGCTATCCTTCAGACCTTCGAGGCATTTGGCTTCTACGTGACACGGGTCCAATCACAGGGCCAATATGATCCCAGGACCAAACGGTTCCGGGCAGGGCAGACCAAACGGGGCACCGCAGACCTCCATGGGGTTATTAACGGCCAGCATGTCAGTATCGAGATCAAATTTGGTAAGGACCGGATGAGCGATGCCCAGCGGAAGACGCAGCAGCAGATCGAGCAATCCGGCGGGATCTATTACGTGGCTCGTGACTTCGCCAGTTTCTGGACCTGGTTTCACTCCTTATTGCCTTCCCATCCATGATCATCGACCATCCAACCCCGCAAGAAGTAGCTCTGATTCAGCAGGCGCAGCAGAGACGATGGGCGATCCTCAATGCAAAGCCCTATTGGTCCGAGGACGATTTTGAGGAAGCCCTCCACTGCCACAATACCTGGCTTCCGGAAGCAAAGTCCTGGAACTTCTCCCTTCAGACCCTGGAGATGCTGGCTTTTGACCCAAGGACCCCCGACTCGAAGGCTCACACGCTTCAGCAGCTAATCACTCAGTTTCGTCAGCCATCATGAAACAGGGCGCCATGCACCACCATGAACGCCCTGCGTTAAAATCCCGCAATAATGTCTGAATATCACAAAGATACGCAGGAACCGCCCATTTTCGGCATGTCCGACGAAGATTTAGGAGATATTCCCAACTTCGAATTCACCAGCGAGGGATGGAAACAAAACGGCAAGGAGAAAGCTGGTCAGAGTATCGACTACGAAGCTCTTAAAAAAGCGTTTCGAGTCTTACCCGACGAGGATTTGCCCCCAGATCAGGTGTGCCTCAGCATCCAGCACAACGACCAGACCAGCACCTTTGGGACATTGGGCAACTTCTCGGCCGTAATTGGAAAGCCCAAGGCAAAAAAGACATTTTCAATCACGGCGGCGGTAGCCGCTGCTCTAAGCAGTGAAAAGATCCTACGTTTCACCGGCTCTCTACCACCTGAAAAAAGGGTTGTTATTCATCTGGACATGGAACAGTCCCGCTTTCACGTTTTGCGAGTGGTTAAACGGATCTGCCGGCTGGCCGGTCAGGAAATGCCGGAAAACCTCCACGTTTATTCCCTCCGTTCGCTTAGTACCGAACAACGTCTGGCACTGACCAAATGGCTGATCTATAACACGCCTAATCTTGGCCTCGTCGTCATCGACGGCATCCGGGATCTGGTCGTCGACATCAATGATAATGCAGAATCTACCGCCCGAGTCGATGACCTGCTTCGGTGGACCTATGATCTGAACATTCATCTCATGGTCATCATTCACCAGAATAAGGGAAATGACATGATTCGGGGGGTTCTCGGAACTGAGATTCAAAACAAATCCGAAACAGTCGTGTCCGTCGCCCTCGATCCCAATGACAAATCCATTTCCATCGTGAAGCCAGAATATTGCCGGGATAAGGAATTTGAAGAGTTTGCATTTCAAATCGATGAATATGGTTTACCAAAACTGGTAAGTGATTGGGAGCCGGAACAGAAAGGTTCAGGCAAGAAAAACGGAAGAAGCGATGAGGAACCCAAAGCTCCGAGGTCCTTTGGTCCTTCCAACTTGGAGAGCCCTATTCATCAGCTGATCGTCTGGAGGGCTTTTCAAAACGTAGAACCTGGCAAACACGCAGCTACCAAGTTTCGCATCAAAGAGGCTGCGGCCTACTATGGGTATTCTTTCGGGGACAACAAGGCCGTCGAGTTTTTGACCTACTACCTCGACTGCGGGCTGATCCGTAAGGAAGGCCAGACCTACCACCTCAACCTACCTCCGCAAGGTGATCAGGTTGATCCAATTATCCCCACTGAAAGTACATTACTTTAACTGCTTTAACACCCCCCTTATAGGGGGGGGTGATTAAAGTATTAAAGTACTTTAAAGTGGGGCCGTCTAAAGTACTTTAAAGTAATTCACTTCACTTAAAGCACTTGCCAGAACTATGGAGGCTAACACCCCTCTGCTGGACCTGCCAATCAGCTTTTTCGAGTTCGACCACCAGCGCAACACCTTTGCCAATGTGCCGGCTCAGCAGACCACCCTTCGGCGGATCGTGACTACCCGCTACTACCGCTCGACCATCGAAGCCATCCGGGCGGAGGTGGACCCGGCGAGACAGGATGAGATGAAGAAGCAGCTTCCGGCCATCTCCCCGGTGGCGCTGCTGAACCACCGCAAGCGGGACACCACCTTTGCCGAGAAGATCATCCGGCAGCACCCGCTGCTAATGGGCGATATCGACGTGAAGGACAATCCGGGCGTCGACATGGCCCGGCTAAAGTACCACCTCTGCCGGCTGCCCTATCTACTTCTCTGCGCCTACTCGGTCCGCGGAGGGCTGTGGTTTGTCGTGCGGCTGCCAGAACATCAAACACCGGACACACTGGCGGCTCACTTCCGCTACTTACAGAAGCTGTTTGGGGAGCGGTTTGGCATTCACCTCGACCCGACCAAAGGTGGCAACCCGACCCACCTGCGCTTTGTCTCCTACGATGGAGAGCCGTATTGGAACGAGTGTCCGGCGGTGATGTCGGGAACCTTTACCCCTCCCCCGCCTAAGCCGGTCTATACCCGAACAGCCAGGCAAACCGACGACAGCCAGATTCTAAGCTGGGTGATCCGCCTGGTGCAGAACGCCGGACCCGGGGACCGCCATACCTCGCTGCTGAAAGCGTCTCGGCTGGCTGGAGGCTACATCGGCGCTGGCAGACTGGACGAGGAGACGGCCATCTACCGACTGGCAACCATCGCCAGCGAGTGGCCCATGTTTGCCAAGTCGCAGAAGACCATCCGTGACGGCATTCGTTTCGGCATGGCAGCGCCGATCTACGCCGAAACCTACGAGCGGCCTATTGAAGTCAAGACGAGGCCCGAACCCGTTAAGGTGGTTCGGCCCCAGGTGCAGCCGGATCATAGAGCCGCTGAGGTTGAATCTCCTTCCCCCGATGCGCAGCCTACCGAGAACCCACGAGAAGATCATTTAAAGGCCCTGGAAAACCTGAAGCAAGCCCTTGGTCTGGAAGTGATCTCGGTCAAGCCCCTTGTGGAGGAGAAGCCCCTGCAGGAAGGCGAGCTTTGGAATGTCATCGAGCTAGAGGAGTTCTTTGCCGCCACGCCCCTGCACGAAGGCCCAGTTTACCTCAACGGGCACAGTGTTATTACCGACCTTGGGCAGTTCGTCGACGCGCACCTGCGCTACGTAAGAGCCAACAACGGCCGCAAAGCCTTCCGGCCTTACTACGAACGCCTGCAGCTGGTCAAAACCATATTGGAAAAGGAGCCCAACGGCTACCCGAAGGAGTGGGATTCCCTACCGGAAGAAGCCCCCGCCCACCGGATGGTGGAGAGCCCCAGCCGCCCGACCTTCTCAACAATTCTAAACGTGCCGGCCCAGGATATTCCGCTATTCACTTTTCAACCCCACCATTCCTACATCGTATGACCACCGATATCACCATGCCCTGGCAGACCCCTTCCTACGACCTCCTCCGCCCGCTGGCCGAAGCCCTGAGCTTTAGTTGCCTACAGCGCGAACAATCCTCCTTCAACGCCCAGGTCGTGCTGTTTCGCGGCAGCGCCGAAGCAGACCACTTCATCCTGGTCACCCCTACCCGCGAAGACAGGCTGGAGGTGCTCATTTACCGCTACGACAAGCGGCTCTGCCCCCAGCCCACCAGTGAAGGACCGGACAGTCTCAAACGGCAGTGTCTATTCTATGGCAAGGTGCATTCTCACGACGAAGCGGGCATGAAAGCCATCCTGGAGGGCACAGTAGAACAATAATGTAAAGTTGCGTATTTTAACATTGATTAAGGCATTACACCAAAAGTAAAGCAAAAATTGTACACTATGGAAGAACAACGGAATGAGGAGCTGGCTGGAGAAGAGCTGGATGGGGCGGCCGGACAGTGGTCCGATCCGCTCACCGACAAGCAGCGGCGCTTCGTCGAAGAGTACTGCGTCGACTTCAACGGCACCCAGGCGGCCATCCGTGCCGGCTACAGTGATCACGAACCCTCGGCGGCCACCATCGGCTGGCGGCTGCTGAGAAACGCGATCATCAAAGCGGCCATCGAAGCCCGGCTGGCCCGGCTGACCATGTCGACCGAAGAGGCCGCCGTGCGGCTGACCCGCTACGGCCGCGGCACGCTCGAGCCCTTCCTCAACGATGCCGGGCTCATCGACCTGCGCAGCGAAGCCGCCCGCCGGGCCCGGGGGCTTCTAAAGAAGGTGAAGCAGACAGTGCGTGTGGAGCGGAACGACGGAGAAGCCGCGGCCGAGGTGATCAGCACCGAAATCGAGCTGGTCGACCCCAAGGACGCCATCGACAAGATGCTGCAGTACCACGGCAAATACATCAAGAAAGTCGAACTGGCCGGCCCCGACGGCGGGGCCATCCCCCTGGAAGACGTCACCCAACTATCCGATGAAGAACTCCGACGACGCATTGGCGAGCTGGAAGCTCGAGTTATACCGCCGGCAGCTGGCGCGTAACCACCTTCGTGACTTTATGCCTTACATCCGCCCCGGCTACCAGCCCCAGTGGTTTCACGGCGTCATCGCCGACCACCTGGAAAAGGTCTACACCCGCCAGATTCAGCGGCTGATGCTTTTTGTGCCGCCCCAGCACGGCAAGAGTGAGCTATCCACCCGCAGCTTCCCGGCCTGGGTGCTGGGGGAAGACCCCGACACCAAACTGGTAGTGTGTTCGTATTCGGCCACGCTGGCCGGCTCGTTTAACCGGGACATCCAGCGCCGCATGGATCAGCCCCGCTATCAGAACCTGTTTCCCCTCACCCGGCTGGGCGGTGGCCCGGGCAGTGCGGCCCTGCGCAACAGTGAAATCTTCGAGGTGGTGGGTCGGCAGGGCTTTGTTAAGACCGTGGGGGTGGGCGGGAGCCTGACAGGAACGCCCGTCGACATCGGCATCATTGACGATCCGATCAAGGACCGCCAGGAGGCCTACTCACTGACGGTGCGGGAGAGCGTGTGGAACTGGTATACGGACGTGTTTGAGACGCGCCTGCACAACAACTCGGCCCAGGTGCTGATTATGACCCGCTGGCACGAGGATGATCCGGGCGGCCGGCTGCTGGCCCGCGACGGGGTCTGGAGCCCCGAAAACCCCACGGGCTGGGTGGTCGTCTCCTTTCCGGCCCTGAAAACAGCGGATGAAAATGCCTTTGACCCCCGTAAGGTAGGCGAGGCCCTGTGGCCGCAGCGGCACAGCCAGGCCAAGATCGAAAAGATCCGTCAGGAGAACCCCATCACCTTCAACAGCCTCTACCAGCAGGACCCCAAGCCCTCCACCGAAGCGCTGATCTTCGGAGACTGGGTGGAAGTCGAGCAGTTTCCCTCTCACCTGGAGCAGGTGGCTTTCTTCGGTGGTGATTTCGGCTTTACTAACGACCCCACGGTATTGGTGAAGATCGCCCGGGAGGGTCGGGACCTGTACGTCGATGAGCTCTTCTACGCCCGGGGTATGACCAACCCGGATATTCTTCAGGCCTACCACGCCCTGAAGCTGCCCGCCGGAAGAGAAAGCTGGTGGGATGGGGCTGAGCCTAAAAGCATTGCGGAGCTAAGAACCGGCGCTTTGGTCGAAGGCAAGGGCGGGACTGTTCGGCTATCGGGCATCAACGCCATCGGTATCCGCAAGGGCCCGGGCAGCATCGAGGCGGGCATCAACAAGCTCAAGGAGTTCCGGGTCCACTACACCCGGCGCAGTCTGAACCTCAAACGGGAGAAGAACCACTACCAGTGGGTGATGTTCAACGGCGTGTCGACCAACGTGCCCATCGAAGGCAACGACCACGCCATGGACGCCATCCGCGGGGCGGTCTTCTCCAAGTTCGGCAGTCCTTCGGGCGGGGTGAAAAAGTCTGATCCACACTGGGTCGATCCACGGCGGCAGCGGATAGCCCGGTAGGCTCAGGCTTCTTCGGGCAGCGGCTTGAGCCGAACGGGGGTGAAAAAGCGGTCGACCTTCTCGTCATTGAGCGAAAAGGGACCCAGGTTCTCCAGGTAGAGGGGGGCGACCCACGCCTGACGGAGGTCCCACTCCATGGGCGGGGTGTCTTCAGTGAACGGGTAGCCGCACAGGCGCCGGTCGGGAATCATCTCACCGGTGCGCCCCTGGTCGGCCACCCGGATGACGGCGTACTGCCGGAGGTAGTCATTGCCGTGTACCACCGGGCGGAAGCGGATGGCAATGTCGATGAGAAAGGCCGAGCACCCGCCGGCCGCATCGTTGAAGAGCTCGACATCCTCGTAGAGGTGAATCAGCCCCTGCTCGTTGGCAAAGATGCCTCGCTGCATAATGGCTTCGGCCTCCTCGGCCGCCACCAGATAGGTAAGAAATTCGTAAGAGGGCGCTGGGGTATCCATAGGTGAAATTCGGGGATGAATTGACTCTAAAAAGATACGAAAAAAGGGCGAATAATTCGCCTAAAAAGTGGGCCGTTTCCAAGGTTAAACCATTAATAATCAGTATATTTAAATCAAAGGAATACCATGAGCGAAGAAGAAAAACTCCAGACCTTAGCGCAGCTGAATCCCGCCGATATGGAGGCCGAGCGCGCCCGGCTGATCCAAATGATTGACGATGCCCTGGGCGAGGATGCCGACATTCCACCTTCCGATGACTGGGACGGGCTGATCATCCTGGAAGATGACGTGATCAACACGGCCATTCTCAAAGCGAACCAGAACGCCACCAACGATAACCGCCATGCCTAATCCCATCCGGCCCGAAGAGGTCATTGACATTCCCGGCCTCAAGGCCGGACTTTCCGACTTGCAGCAGCAGATGGCAGGTTGGCTGACCGAATCCAAACGACTGTTTGGTGAACTGGTAGCGACCTCGAAAGACCTTCAGGGGGAGCTGGGCCGCACCCGGGTCTCGCTGGCCTCCGAGGGCGACCTTCGCAAACTGGCCGAATACGACCAGCGCGTCGACCAGCTCTCGGCCCGGTTGCGTGAAAACCAGAAAGCGGCCAAAGCCGTCGAGGCCGCCGAGCATCAGCTCCAGACCGTGCAGCAGTCGCTCACCCAGCGGACCGAGGAACTCATGAAGCGGTATGCCGAGCTGAACGGAACCTCGGCCAAAGTGGTGGCGGAGAAAAAGCGGATTGCCAAAGAACTGGTATCGCTGACGGCCAACTTCGAGCAGTTGGGCCGGGCGGTGAACACCTCGAAAGGGTCAGTCAGTGAAACGGCCAACACCTATTCGGCGCTCTCCCGAAGGCTGGCCGAGATGCGCAGCCAGCTCCGCAGTCTTGACGGGGCGTTTGATGCCAATACGGGCAAATTGAACCAGAACAACCGGGCGGCCGTCCAACTGGCCGCCAGCATTCAGCGGACCGATACGGCGCTGAAGCGCATGGACGCCACGATGGGCGTTCACGGCCGCCAGGTGGGCAGCTACCAGCAGACCATCGCCGGGGCCTACCTGGGCTTTACCCGCTTTGCCGGCAGCATCATTACGCTTCAGGCCATTCTGGGCGAGGGCAAAGCCATTGTGGGGGCGGCCATTCAGATGGAGTCGCTGAACGCGGCCCTGAAGGCGGTGCATACCTCAGCGGAGGAAGCGGCCATTTCCGAGCGGTTCATCAAGGAGGAAGCCAGCCGCCTGGGGGCGGAGTTGGGCTCAACCGCCGATGCCTTTATCACCCTGGCCGGCGCCACGCGGGGAACCACGCTGGAGGGGGCCGAGACGCGCCGGATCTGGGATTCGATCATTGTGGCCGGCCGGGGGCTGAACCGCACCAACGAGCAGATTCAGCGGGCCATCATCGCCACCGGGCAGGTCTTCAGCAAGCAGAAGGTGCAGGCTGAGGATCTGGTGGGCCAGCTGGCCGAAGCCATGCCGGGCGCCTTGCAGATTCTGGCCAAAGAGCTGGGGGTCACGGTATCGCAGATGCTGGAGATGGGCCAGAAAGGCCAGCTGCTGGCCGACGAGGTGCTGCCCAAACTGGCGGACGGTTTTCAGAAGACCTTCGGCGATAAGGTAGCCGAGAACTCGGACCGGACGGCCTCGAACCTCAATCGGATGCGAAACGCGCTGACCGAGCTGCGGGCGACGGTCTTCAACGACACCGACGCCAACAGCTGGTTCTCGCGGCTGTTGAAGGCCGAGACCGAAGAGATGAAGGACTGGATCTACATTTTCCAGAACTGGAGCAAGCTCAGCGTGCTCCGGGGGGATCTGGGGGGCGACAACGTCCGCCGGCTGCGGCAGGCCGAGGCCGCCAAACGTAAACCCATCGACGACTTCCGCAAGATGAACGCTGAGCAGCGCAACCAGGCGATCCTGAAGGCGTCAAGCAGCTCCCTGACTCTGGGCAATCAGTTCGACGCGGCATCGGGCGATCAGAAGAAGATCATTGGTCAGCGGATGGCCGACGCCCAGCGGCTGGTGGATGAGATGGTGAAGATCGACCTGAAGATGCTGGGCGAGGAAAAGGAGCGGGCGGAGGAAGTGGCCAAAAAGCGGGCGGCGATGCAAGCCGAGCAGCGGGAGAAAGACCAGAAGAAGCAGGCCGTCAAGGACCGGCAGGCATTGGCCGAACGGGAGCGCAAGCTCAGAGACGCCCTGCAAAAGATCGAGGCCGGCAATGATCTGGATGAATCCCGACTGCGGGCCAACTTCGAGGCCGGGCTGATGACAGAAGCCGAGTACATCGATAAGCGGTATGAGATGCAGGTGGAAGGCGCCCGAAAGGAACTGCGGCTGCTGGTTGAGTCGGGCAAGGCCAACACCGATGAATACAACAAGGCCCAGAAGAAAGTCACCGACGCGCTGGCCAATGCCCAGAAAGACCGCAAACAGATGGAAGACAAGGCCTGGCGCAAGGCAGTGGAAGCGGTGCGGGACGGGCTGCGGGTGATCGATGACCAGACGCAAACGGGGCTGACCAAACGGCTGGCCGATCTGGAAAAGGCGTATGTCAAGGCGGAGCAGAACATCGAGCGGCAGGTAGCCCAGCGGCAGATGACTGAAGAGGCCGGACAAAAAGCCGTGTTTGACCTGCGGAACAAATACCTCGATGACATCGCCAAAGCGACCAGCGAGGCCTACGACGAAGACGAGAAGCGCAGCACCGAACTGCTGGACAAGCTGGCGGCCTCGGCGAAGGGAGAAACCCAGATCAAGGAAGCGGCCGCCCTGAAAGCCGAGGAAATCGAGAAGAACCAGCTGGACAAGCAGAAGGATGCCGCCGACGCCTCGGTAAAGATTACCGAAGATGCCGAGAAGCAGAAAACCAAGATTACCAAAGACGAGGCCGAGAAGCGGCAAGCGCTGGAGGAGATGGCCTGGCAGCTGGCCAGTCAGGCAGTGACCTCGTATCTGGAGATCACCGGTGCTAACCGGCAGCAGGACATCGAGCGGCTGGAAAAGCAGAAGGACTACGAGTTGTCCCTGGTGCAGGACAACGAAGAAGCCAAAACCCAGATCGAGCAGCGGTACAATGAGCGGCTCCGGGTGCTGCGCCGCCGGCAGGCCGAGGCGGATAAAGCCCAAGCGGCTTTTGAGATCATTCTCAACACGGCGGTAGGAGCGACCAACGCAGCCTCGAAGGCGGTCACCTTACCGCTGGTCCCCTTCATTATTGCGCTGGGGGCATTGCAGCTCGGGACGGTGCTGGCCAAACCAATTCCGGAGTTTTTCAAGGGCAAAAAGGACGGCTACGAGGGGCCGGGGTATGTTGGGGATCGGGGCTTTGAGATCGTCGAGCGCCGAGATTCAAACGGCGGACACCTGACCTACCAACTGGCGCCGACCCGGCAGCTAACCTACCTCCACCGGCACGACAAGGTATATACCCACGAAGAGTCAAAGCGAATGATTCAGGTTAACCGGGAGATTGCCGACAACATCCGGCAGAGCGCCCCGCTGCCCTGGGAGTCCTCTACGGATCGGCGATACACCTCGGCAGATATGGCTCAGGCGGTCGAGTCCGGAATGCGGAAGGCGATGAAAGATCAGCCGGTGCAGGAAAACCACTGGGATGATCTGGGGTACCGGCGCTACCTGCGGGATAAAAACCAGCGGACTCAGTGGCTCAACAATTGGTTTTCCTTCCCCAAGTCCAAGCATTAACGCTCACCTATAGCTGCTTGCTTGCATATAGGGCGACAAGTCAGTATGATTGTCCGACCAAAGAAAACGAATGGCTACATCGTCCGACTCTCGCGGCTGTCTTCCCTGGATTGCGTTGGTTATTGGGGTAATAAGCATTTTTTACATTGTTCGCGGCTGCGCGGACCTCACACGGTCAGATGACGACTTTGGTTTACGGGAGCCTGTGGCCAGGGCGGAACGGCCCATTTCCCCAAAAAAGAAATCGGTTCGCCTTTCCGTTTTTAAGGATGTTGAAGCCCTGAAAGGGAAGCTGGAAAAGGTCGGGGTAGGTAAATTGAGAACCTGGCGCTATGATGGTATGGGGTGGATGTCTGCGACGGATTTCTATAACATTGGCCCAACCGGCACCAGCGGCCTGGCTAACAACCTGGCAATCTATCTTGAGTCTGAATCCGAGGACTACGTAAGAACGGTTAAGCTCAACCTGAACGATTACGACAATTTGGGCTACCCCGTGATGCCAGCAAAGGCAAAAAGGCTGTTTCAGGCTATTGGACTTCCGGTACCTGACGGTTTATTGGCGGCCCTACGAAGAGGGGAGGATTTCAGCTACCTCGGCGACCATTACAAGGTTGAAACCCGGCTCACCAACAACAGCAAAGGCGGGTACTACCGATTGATTATTACCAGCAATTAACCAGCTGGTTCACCTTCAAGTTTAGGAGAGAGGCGACGGCCTAAAAGCCACCTTGCCTTTCGAAAAAAAGAAAGGTCATTTTTAGCCCCGTAGAGACACGATCTCCTCGGGGCTTATTCTTATCCAAAAATCAGAAGATCGGCCAACATTTGGCACTTTTGGCGACATTGTGGCTATTGGTTGCCTAAAAGCTTCTTTTTTTGCTTATCGTACTCTTCCTGAGTGATCGCTCCAGAGTCAAGCAGTTGCTTGAACTTCAACAGTTCATCGGCTACTGATCTGGAAGCGGTCGGCTTTACGGGCAGGCTGTTGATTCGGCTGATCTCCCCCGCATCGATGGCCTGAACCAAATCAACCAGATGGTTGAAGCCGCCTGGGTTGATAAGGGCAAAGTATTGCTCACCACGCTTCTTATTTCCGTACAAGTCGACCCGTTTGATGACAAAGAACCTGCGGCCGTTGGAACTGTGCAGGGGGGTCAGGGCCATCGATAAAAGGTTGGGTTTCGCCATGATGTACTTAAAATCGCCGTTGGGCATCGTACCGGAGACCAGGTGTAGCGTATCGCCGGCTTTGATGGTGAAGCCGTTGGAGAGCGTAACCGGACCTTCAATGGTTTTTTGTCCGAAAGCTACCAGAGGAAAAAACAGGAGCAAGCAAAGGTAATTTTTCATGGTGTTGGATTTAGAACAACAATGATACCTAATCTGGAAATAGGTTGAGATTAATAATCCATGTATGGCAAAGTGTTGCATTGCATTGGCCAATATTCTATTTTAGGTAAAAACTTTCAGGAATGGCAAAACAAACTACATCTGTCCGCTTGCCGGCATCATCGCTTAAGCAAATCCAAGACCTTTCTGAGCTTTTTCAGGAGAGCAACAGTAAGATAGTGGAAAGGGCGGTCAGTATGCTTTATGAGAATCGGGAATCCGCTCTACGTCAATACGTTGAGGAGCGGCTGAAGAAATTCGAGGAAAGCAAGAACAAGTAAGGGGAGTCTTTGCCAGACGTCCGGACAAATAACTTTGTCCAAAAAAAGCAACACAAAGTATTGCTTTTAGTCTAACGGTATAGTATATTCGCTTATTCTAATTGAGGACGGGCCAAAGGTTGCATAGTACCGAAGAGGTTGCCCGACACAATAACCCCGAAATCAATTAGGCCACAAAAACAGAAAACCCGTGTCGCAACTTGCTTGGCGGCGGAGCGGCACGGGTCCAGTATCAACCTTAAACTTTCGTTTAACGATGACGGAGCAAAGTAACGCACCGGTAAGGGATTCTGCAACCCTTTCGGGGACAAATGAGCAAACGGCAGGACAAACGGCTGTAGAAACTTCTGGCAGCCCGGCCCCTGCCTCCACAGAGAAGGCCGCTGATCCTCAGCCCACTTTCCGCAACGACCGCGAGAAGGAAGAGTACGCCAAGAACAACCTTCCGGAAGATTCCTTCATCGTTGGCCCGGTCGAGGATCACCCCATCATTATCAACTCGGCTACCATGTTCTTTGCGATGCTGACCAATGACGCCACGCTGGCCCGGTTGATGGAGTGCGTGTCGACCTGGTACGCCTGCTATGCGGCTTCGGATGATTGGGAGTCCTACGGCCTTCAGAAGGATGAGTCGGCCCGGCAGTTTGCTTACCTGATAGAGTTTTTGGCCCAGATGAGCGTTGAGGTAGCCCGGAAGAAAAAGCTGCTTGCGACGCAGAAGGCTGAGGAGAAGGTGACCTTCTACAAGGACATGATCGGCCGATGGTCGGGTGTCGTTGACACCTACAAAGAGACGCTCGACGACTACAAGCAGATGAATGAAGCTCTGATTACTCAGCTGAAGCAAATGCGGGATCTGTACGACCCCCAGGCGCCTTCGGACTCAGGCGATAGCACTCCGGCCTGACCCGTTCACGGGTAAGCCGCCTCGGCTCTAACGGGCTGAGGCGGCTCCTGCCTACCAATCCCTTCTCCCACATCTTCCTAACATCGAAGCATTATGCAACTTCCCGCATACATCCTGACCAGCGGCAACACGGCCGCCGTTGACCTTCGGCCCCTCTACGAACGCATGGGCCTCAGCTCTCGCCACTTTGCCGAGTGGTTCCGCACCTATGAGAGCCGGCTCAAGCCCGGCACCGACTATGCACCCTACTATCAAGGGCGGCACTTTCACTGTATGGCCAGCCTGCCGGCGACCTTCGCCCTGCTGAACGCGGTGACGATCATTCGTAACCCCGGTATCTGGCCGGAGCTGAAGGCCGTCGAGGCCCAGCTGATCGCTCAGGGCTTTCAGCTGGAAGGCGTTGACCTGGCCGGACTCTCAAGAGCCAGAAAGGCCGATTTTAGCCCCACCCTGGCCCCGGATTCGGGCAGTTCAGACAATGTGCCGTCAAATGAAGAAGACCCCGCTCAAAGCCCGGATTCCGCTGGCAAGGTGATAACCTCGGGACCACTGCCGATCTATGTGATTGGAGGGAGGGCGGCCGTCAAAGCCGAAGACCTGTATGCACGGCTTTCCCGGCCCGGCGCTAACGATGTGCTGCACTGGACCAGCTACCGTATTAAGCAGCTGGGCCTGATCAAGGGCAAGCACTTCCTGGATTACAAAGAGGGGCGGCATGTGCATTACCTGCTCAGCCTGGAAGCGGCCATTGAGATCACCCGATTCAAACCGAAAGCCCGGGCGAAGGAGATTGAAAGCTACCTTTCGGACTTCAAGCGGTTTCTCAAAGCGCAGAAGCTGCCCGCCACGGCTAAGCTCTCCGACTTCCTTCACTTGAAACCCGGCGAGGTAGTCACCGGACAACCCGAAGTCACGCAGGCCACTCTGTTCGATCAGCAGCCGCCCCTGATCCGGCCTGAAGCCCCTCAGACGGCTCTGGCTTCACCCTCTCCGGCAGAAACCACACCAGAGACCGAAAACAGCCCCGCAGAGCCGTCATCGATCGCAGCGGAGGAAGATAGTCAGCCGGAGAAGAAAACGCCGACAGCGGCTGAATTGCTGGTGCAGATGGCCCAGATGGTGCTTCAGTCCGCGCAGCTGCTGGCTGATCTGGAACGGCGCCAGCAGTTCACCGAAACGACTACCCGCCAGATGGTAGCGATTGGTCAGCAGGCGGCCCTGCAAACGCTCGGCCTGCACAAAGGGGATGCCCAGCCACCGGCCAACACGCTTCGGGATCAGATCCGCCACCGGGTCAACCAGCGCGCCCGCGCTACCCGGGAGACGCACGAGGACATTTTCAAGGAAATCTACAGCCAGCTCTTCTACACCTACGGCATCAGCATTTCAGACCATACCCGGCTGAAAGACGAGACGCATCTGGGCTGCTGCGAACGGCTGGGCTTTCTGGATAAGGCCTGGGCCATCGTCGACAGCAAAGCCTTCAACGCCTACCGGGAGAAACTTGCACCTATGCAGGAAGGAGGGCCGGTCAATGGATAACCGCTGGAATACCGCAGATCTCTGCCAGTTCTCCCCCTCGGCCGATATGGCCAGCACCTTCCATTATGGCGAGGTAATCACCGGCAGCGAGGTGGCGCCCGACTATTGGGACACCACTGAGGGCAACGTAGCCATCGAAACCGGCCACAGCCTGACTATGGGACGGATCGTAGCGGTAACGGCATCCGCGGTCATTGTGGGCTTCGATCACCCGCAGAAGCCCGCTGAGCGTATCGACCGAAGCCAGATCCGGGCCATCTACTCGCTGTGGGTCTTCCGCAAATCTTCCTGATTCGTTACGGTGGGTTGTAAGCAAAGGGCCGGGCTACTGGTCCGGCTCCTTTCTCTCTCTGCCGAAGACTTCCGCTGACCATGAACGAAAACGACACTCTGAGCCGGTTTGCCCGATGGGTCGACCGTCACGACTCTCTGGCCCTGATGGCCGCCCTGCTGCTGTTTCTGCTGACCATTACCCTCGCGCCATGAAGCAGCTGCCTTACTTCGACTTTCAGATCTACGGCTACCTCGGCCCGTTCTGCCTGACGCTGTTAATGCTGACTACCGACCACACCGCGGGTGGCTGGTATGCCGAGAACCGCGCCCTGAAACCGAACCTCGAACTGTTGGGGGCTAGGTACTCCGGCAACAATCAGCTGCTCGCCTGGCTGTTTCGAGGCCATTACCTGTTGAAGTACTAGTTGTACGAAGAGGACGATAACTCCGACCGCTGGCATTGCATTGACCTGCTGTTCTACCGGCTATACTTGCCGGCCACGAAAGGGTGTCACGATTTGTGACACCCACACAAAACCGAAGGGTCGTAAAACTCCCGACCCCCTTTGCCATCAAGGAAAGGGAAATGACAACTCATCACCCCCTTCCAGCTTCATTCCAACAACCAATGAAAGAAATCCAGCCGGGGCATTTGTGAGAAAAGAAAACCTATCGGGCAAAACCAGTCAATACCGTTCAATTCACTACGTAAACCTGGGACTCGGGTGTTCAAGCTGATTCCTGCCATACTAAATTCAAGTTACGATCCGATTGGTCTGCCGATAGGCCATGATGGACCAAACGACAAGCACCAGCGAAAGTAAAACCTGCCCCCATCCGGTTGCTTTTTCAACGCCGTTCAATACTGCCATCGTGTGAATTATGATCAGGGCCAGGTTGGACAAAAACACGGACAAAAGCATGACCCTGCCGCCTAAAGAGGAGCCATCATTGCGGACAAACCAACACGCTAGGGCATACGCAATCAATTGAGTACCGTAAGATTGTGCTACCAATTTCGTAGAGTCATTCATCAATGAGGGATTGGTAAGATATTGCCCAGCCATAAACTCAGGGGCGAAAGTAAGCCCTAGCCCAAAGAGTGAAACAATGATCGCTACGAACGTAAATAGATTTTTGGTATTCATGGAAAGAGAAGTTTAAGAGTTGCGAATCACAGCTGTTTTAATCTGCCTACGTGGTATCGATGAGATGGAGAGAATTCATTTTTATCCCAAGCTGTTCACCAAAAAATTGTTGTGGGCAACATCATTAAAATCATATAAACTAAGCAATGAGAAGTAGAGAGTTTAGTCAATGAAGGATCAATGGCCGGTATAGCTGAATAATAGATGAACTTGAGGCAATAACAATAACAAAAATCTCAATATTAGCCGCCAATTTATTAAACGGACGTAGGGAAAGATTTCTTAATAAACGGCTTTGAATCTTCGGGAATGGCCTGTATGGGGACCTGATTCCCGCAACAATGGCGAAGCTGCTCCAGAATGACCCGGCCCCTTCCATCGGGCAGCGTCAGATCCGTCACGATCAGAGCGGGTTGATGAGTGGCCAGCAGGGTTTCGGCCATGCGAAGCGTACCGGCCAGCCGCACCTGGTGGCCGGCGCGTTCCAGATAGATCTTCAGCATCTTCTGTTGAATGGAGTCATCTTCTACTAAGAGAACGTCGTGTTGAATACAAGTATTAGGGACGGAGAACCCCTGATCTGACGCAAAAATGATGCAACCTTCGTTTCAGCAGACAAGCTGTGATTATGCGATTCCTGGTCGCTGGAACGGCTTCCCGGTTAGGCTTGTCCGTCCTGGCCGGGACTGGCATAATCCGTTCTCCGTCCTCCCGGGCTTTCCAGCCATTGAAGACGAATCGATTTCAGCAAGGTCTTGTAGTCCTTCAACCGGTTCGGCTTGGGCAGATAAGCTGCGGCTCCCGCCTGCAGATAGGCGCTGACGTTGATATCGGCTTCATAGCCCGTCAAAATCAATACCGGGATGGGCCGGAACCGGCTCTCGGCCTTCAGGCGGACCAGCAACTCCAACGAGGTTTCTTCCTGCAGGTTCACATCCAGGATGATCAGCAGCGGCCTGGAATCGGCTGCCTCCAGAAAATTCCAAGCGGCCGCCACCTGCTCCTGACAATGCACGTCAAAGTCTGGCCATTCCAGGCGGGCAATGGCACCTAACAATTCGCACTCTTCGGGATCATCATCGACCAGCAATACATACTTTTTTGGTTCCATCGATGCCACAAGGATTGGTTTTGAGCGATTGGGGGCCAAAAATAAGAAGCAGCAAAAATAATTACCGAAATCTTACGGAATGGTAAGCCGACGTATACTCTTGCCATGCTTTCTATAAGCCTTATCTTTGCAGGTTACTTTCTCTCCACCCCCACTGGTCGTCTCCCTATCTGAAACTATGAAGAAAACCGTGTACATCATCGAGAAGGACCCGGTCCTGGGCGAGCAGGTACAACGCTGTCTGGAGGAAGACTTTGACCTGGAAAAGGTCATCCGGTTCGACGATTTAGCGGCACTGGAGGCGCACCTTACTGAATCTGAATCCTGGCCCTCGCTGGTGCTGGTGGATCTGGATCCCCAACCTCAGGCCGTCGTGTCGGCGGTGGCTCAGCTGAAAGCCCATCCGCTGTGGAAGAAGGTGGTCGTGCTGGGTTGGGGTGAGAAGCTATCGGCCGAGCAGATTCACCAGGCGTATCTGGCCGGCTTCGGCTCGACCCATGACAAACCGGTGGACGGTGGCCAGAGGATTAGGATGATCCAACAAATGGCCCAGTACTGGCTGCACACCTCTTCCCTGCCCCATGGCCTAACCGGGCCTTAATCACAGCGGCCACCATCGGCCGCTGTTTACAAATTTGGAAACATAGTTGATGCCCTTGCCTTAGGACTTAACGGGTTTTGGAAGGCTCCCGGCCGAAAGCCGCGCTAATGCCTCCATGACGCGACAGCCAATAGGTATGAACGGTATGGGTGATCCGGTCCAGGCCTGGAACCGAACTGGGCTTGACAAAGTAGGTCGTCACGCCTAACTGATGACTTTGCAGTATGTGATCCGGAAGGCTCGAATCAGTCATCACAAAGATCGGGACAGTCTGGGTTTTGGCATGAGCGCGTAGCACCTCCATCGCTTCCAGGCCCGTCATGCGAGGCATATTCAGATCCAGAAAAATCATATCCGGCTTTAGGGAAGTCTGCTCGAGGCAGTCCATCAGGTCCTGCCCATTGGCAAACACGCGGATGGCACTGGCCGGAAATCGTCGGTGGAGGCTGCTTTGCAGCAAGAGGACATCGTCCTCATCATCTTCTACCAGACAGATCAGTGCCGGGTCATTCATGGGAATGGTGTTTTAGAAGGAACCGAGTGCTAAATAGACAATTATTATTCCATTCATCCTAACCGGCATAAATACTTTCCTATTTTTTGAAAAAATAGTTTTCCCTTACCAAACCGTAAGTAGTCGGAATTTGGTCTCCATTCGTAAGTCAGCCCGATAGCAAGAGTACCAGTCGGTGACCAAAGTCTAAAATTTCGGACAACCGGCAGAAATATTTTACAAGTTTTTGCTTATTTACGGCACCATGTTTCGACTGTCCATGAAAAAGCAAACTAAAACGAAAGAACAATTGCAGCGCCAGATCGAAGAGGCCAAAGCCGCCGAGAAGCAGGCTCAGGAGCAGATCCGGCACTGGAAAAAGGAAGAGAACAAAAACAAGGTCGAGCGCCTGCAGCGAGAAGCGGAGCTGAATGAATTAAACGATCCTGACCTGGAAGCCGGGGCGGAACCGTAGACAGAAGACCTAACGGGAGAGATTCGATACGGACCCAGTCCGAATGCCTTCCAATTCATTCGGGAGAAAAAAGCACCAGCCCGGCTCTTTGAGCCGGGCTTTGTTTTACCGCCCTCATCGACCAACCGGGCCTGTCCTAGTGGAATTGAGCTTGTGACTCAAAAAATGCTTCATAGAACTTAAACATAAGGAAAGGGCGTAAACAAACGCCAGTTTTCCTATCTTAGCACCTCTTCTGGCCTTTACCATGAACCCTCCGTCAAAACGAGCCGCCAAGGCTGAACCCAGGTTGTTGGTGCTAATCATTGAAGACAACCAGGACCATTGGTTATTAATGGAAACGGCACTCATTGCCTCCTATCCCCGGCTTACGCTGTCCCGGGTCGCTTCTAAAGCCGAGGCAGTGGCTTACCTCAACCAGCGGCAGGTCTCCGGCTTTCTGCCCGACCTGATCTTATTGGATCTCTATTTGCCCGACCGTCAGGAAGGTCTGAGTATGCTGGAGACGATACGATCCATGCCCTCCCCGATTCAAGTGTTACCGGTAGTGATCTTCAGTGCTTCGGCACGAGAAGAGGACATTAAGGAATGTTATCAACAGGGAGCCAACTCGTATATCATCAAACCCCATCAGGCGAAAGAATGGCCGGAGTTTATGGCCATTCTGCTGGATTTCTGGGGCAGAACTGCCACTTTAGTTCAAACCGATTTCATAGATTGAGGCGGCTTTCTCTAAATAGGTGGGCCAATCAATTGCTGCCATGGCGTTTGCAGTTGATGAAAGGAGAAAGCAAAGGGCTGGCCATCGAAAACGTCCGGTGGTAGATCCATGTAATATTCCTGATCTTTATACTACACCCTCGGCTCTGGAGTACGGGCAGCGCTATGGTTGGGAGGTAGACGATACTACCAAAACAAAGGTCGGATGCCAGACCTGGAACTATTAAACGCAATACACGACAGAGATAGAGTATGGGCCCGGCTGCATTGCGCCGGGTTTGGTTTTTATGAATCCTAGTCTAAACCGCTCCATCCCCTTCTGACGGATGAGGGGCTAGGGAGGCACCAGATCCAACCTCCAGCCACTGCGTCCGAATGGCCATCAGCAGCGTTTTATATTCTTTGAGTTGAGCCGGCTTATGCAGGTAGGCATTGGCCCCCGCCTGCAGAAAAAGCTCCACATACCTCTGGTTGTCTGAGCCCGTCAGAACCAGCACCGGCACTTTTTTAAAGCGTGGATCGGCTTTCATTCGGCCCAGCAGTTCCAGGCTGGTTTCCCCTTGCAAGTTGACATCCATTAATATCAACGCGGGCAGGAGCTTGGCCTTCTCCAGAAAGTCCCAGACCTGCTGCGAGGTCTCCAAACACAAAAGCTCATAGTCGGGCCACTGAGACTTCAGGATCAATAAAAGCAGTTCACATTCTTCCGGGTCATCATCGATGAGCAGGATCTCTTTGTTCTTTTCCATCCCCTTCAATTCCTTGCCTTGTTTTTGCCGTATTAATCATATGAGAAAGGAAAGGTTTTCGGGTCTCGGAGAAACCTACTGACTGGCCTCGACAACGTATACTATTGACAATAAGCCGCTGGGGCCTATCTTTGCCGGTCCTTCCCAGCCGCCGGGGGCCATCGTTTTGGGCCAACGGCAGTGCTCCTCTAGGCAGGAACACTTCGGCAGGGTGTTAGCCAGTTAACCTGTACGATTCTTTTGGAGCCATGCCCCATCGTCTGTATATCATCGAACCGGATCCGGCTCTGGGGTCTACTCTCAACCAGAGTCTGCCGGCCGAGTACCCCGCCGTGGAAGTAGCGGTCTTCGACGAGCTGCGGAAAATGGTCGATTGGGTCATCCTGACCGACCACTTTCCCTCCCTGCTGCTGGTGCATCTGCAGCCGCACCCTGAACGGCAAATGGCCGGCGTCAGCCGGCTGAAAAACGATCCGCTGTGGAAGCCTTGTATCTTCATTGGCTGGGCCGGGTCGCTCTCGTGGACCCAGGTCAGTCGGGCGTATCATTCCGGCTTTCATTCGGTCCACCAGCTGGACACGGCCCTGCCCCAGGGCCTCAAGCCCATCCTCGACTACTGGTTGACGCTGCCTCATCTGCCGCTGCTGAACCAGGCTCATGGACCGAGTTGGTCCAAAGATTAACGATCCATTAAAAATCAGGAAGTTACAGTAAGAGGGCAGGAATTTGTCTACCTTTGGGCGTCCCTTACCGTAACGACCATGAACCGCCGGCTAGAACACTCCAATACTGCCGGCATAAAACTGGCGTTGCTGATCATTGAGGACAATGAGGAGCAGTGGCTGCTGATGCAGGCGGCCCTGAAAAACGCCTCTCCTGAGCTGACCCTAACCTGGGCCGCCAGTCAGGCCCAGGCCCTGACTTACCTCCAGCAGCAGCAGGCACTGGGCTACCTGCCTGATCTGATCCTACTGGATCTCTACCTGCCCGAGCGTCAGACGGGCCTGGATCTGCTTCAAACGATTAAAAGCAGTTCCTATCCCCTGCCCCTGTTACCGGTGATTGTCTTTAGCCAGTCGGCCCAAAAGCAGGACATCCAGGCATGTTACTGGCAGGGGGCCAACTCCTATATTACCAAACCGCTACGAGCTCAGGAGTGGGCAGACTGCCTGACGATTCTCCTGGAGTTCTGGGGCCGGACCGCCTCGAGAGTGCCTACCCGCTATCTGAATTGACCGGCCCGCCTTCTAAGGGTTCGGACGAATCAGCAGCGGCCACCGGCTCTGCAGGGGCTGCTTTTGCTAGAGGTGCACGCTGGCGAGTATCAACCCGTTTTTCATCTACCCATAGAGCAGGTCACCGGCCAATTCCACCGAGTCGAAGGAAAGCGTCAGGTTCAACCAGGGCAAAGGCACCTCACCGCGCCATCCGTTGATTGTCAGGATCATGAGAAATCTACTTAGGGGGACACTGGAAAATCCTTCAAGGGAAACCTAAGTAGGACAGCAAGCAGCTTTATCACCGTTACGCACCTATTTTCATCAAATCATTTCCTGCCGCGAGGATCAGCGCCCGGTATCCGTGGAAAAAAAGAACAAAAGTTGGTAACAGGGGGTTGACTTGCAGAAATATTTTACAGAAATTTTGCAAGCACAATCAATCACCGCTGGTCATGGAAACGCACGGCAAGAAGGAAGAGGAAATATTAAAGCAGATCGAAGAGTCCAAAGCCGCCGAAGAGCAGGCCCAGGAACAAATCCGCCACTGGAAGAAGGAAGAAAACAAAAACAAGGTCGAACGCCTGCAGCGAGAGGCCGAATTAGAAGGAATAAGATACCCAACTCCTGAAAGAGATCCGAATTCAGAGGGAAACCACTAATTTTCCTGTGTCCGGCTCCGTTAGGCCTTTTCAAGGATCTGTCGCCAGTGCTGCTGAAGCCGCAGCATGGGTTCCTCGAAGGGTTGCCCGTCGAAGATTTCCGGGGGCAAATCCAAACATAGGCCCCGATCCTGTACCTGCACCCCGGTAAGTACTAGTCCGGTCCGGACTAACCGGTTGACAAAATCACAGCCGCGTTCGATTTCGTCAGTAGCATGGATAAGATTGCAATACACCAACCCTTCTTTGGTGCCGTTGATAATCACAATCATAAGGTTGGATAGGATAACTTTAAGCCTGACTAGGATAGCTATACGTCTGTTCGCTAATTTTTTGTATTGGGTCCACAAAGGCAAGTAAAAATTATTTTGT
The DNA here is from genome assembly GCF_003703975.1 of Larkinella soli. Lineage (GTDB taxonomy): Bacteria > Bacteroidota > Bacteroidia > Cytophagales > Spirosomataceae > Larkinella > Larkinella soli. The sequence continues at coordinate 55,927 of NZ_QTJY01000017.1, forward strand.
AACCCTTTTGATTGGCTTCTCCCCTTCAAATATTGTTCCAAACAACGGCTATTCTTTCCAGGGGGTTGGTTACGTATAATCTTGACACTAAATATGAAGTCTTTACCTTTGAAGCAGTAAACGGGACGCTTGAAGGGGCCCAGATTCTGCCTTGTCAGGTTGCGGCTCACTCTCCGGCTGGTTCATACCTACCTTTTTAATTCCTTAACTCATGAAGAAGACGGGATTCTTACCGGCGGTACTGATCATTGAGGATGACGCGGATCACCGGAAGATCATCCAATCGATGCTCGAGCAGAGCCACCCAACGCTTCAACTGGTTTTTGCCTCCTCGGATGGAGAAGCCCTTTCGCTGTTGGAGCACTGGCGATCGGCTGGCACCTTCCCTCAACTTATTCTGCTGGATCTGTACCTTCCGGAGCGGGAAACGGGCTTTCAGCTGCTGCAGACGTTCAAGACGCTGCCACTGCCGGTCAAATCGGTGCCTGTGGTGGTCTTAAGCCATTCGAATGATGCGCAGGAAATCTGGCGGGCTTATCACCTGGGAGCCAACTCTTTTCTGGTCAAACCTCTTCAGTTCCATGACTGGCAGCAGAACCTGCAGCTGCTGGTGGAATACTGGTTACAAACGGTCGCCGTAGTGGATCCCAGTCAATCGTTTGAGGGGTGGTAGTCACGCCATTTTGTTCCCGAAGGGGAAGTCCTTACTGTAGAATCTATTGTAAGCTATAGTCAAATTAGGCCCGGCAATTAACCGGGCTTTGTCTATTGTGACTATACGGCGGAAGTATCGTCAAAAGGAAAATGTTGCGGTTTGGCATCAACAATACCAGCAAGATATCGAACTGGATTAGCCGGGGCGTCATCCCTCCGGAGAACGTCTTAGAACTGCCGGAGCTAAACGGGATCCGCCTTATCAAGGCCATACCCTACCGGCCGTAGGTCCTTATTTGGGTTAGTTGAGCGACGACAGCCTGGTTGCATCTGCGGCCGGGCTGTTTTGTTGGCCCTACACTGATCCTCAACGTTTCGACATGGGTGTCGACAAGCCCGGGCATTTGTCCAAATTTGGACGGACGTTACCCCGGGGTATTTTTCACGAGGATTCCTGAAAAATCAGAGCAGGGGCCGAAATCCGGATTTCTGCATAGCCACTCGACATATATGTCGAGTGCTGACAATCAAGTCGATACCAATGGAGTAATCTTCTTATACCCCGCGTGGCAAGAGTTCAAAGTCCGATTTTCGGACCCTGCTTACCCAAAGGGTGTCCACTGATCTGGACACCCCTGCACCTATGAGGAATGGGCTTCCCCGAAGGTAGTCAGGTAGTCGTCAATGGCTGTCAGCAACGCCGGATCGGATAGGTCGGACTCGCTGTTGCAAAAAAACTGCCAGCCCTCCCGGCAAGGCATTAAGGAGAGATACGCCCCCCCAGGTTGACAAGGTAAGCTGAAAACAGTCCTTCCCTATTTCGAAGCTGCCGCGTTCAAAGCCCAGCCGGACAGCCAGATCTTGCGCCTGGGCATTGGTAATCTTTCTAAAAATCATTGATTGATGAAGAGGGTGTCCACGAAATTGGACACCCTTTGTTCTGGCGAAGGTATAACGATTCATTACAGGTTGGCAAAGGGGTGGGGAGTTTCATCATCCTTAAAGATGGGCATAATGTTTTCGTCGAGTACCGAAAAGGCCGCAGCTTCAAGATTTCGCCATGGTTCACTTAAAGCCGATATATCTTGCCGCAATTTTTTCAGACGATCCTGAGCCACGACCAGTAACTTACTTTTTGTCTCCTGATTTAAGCGAGCAATTCCTGGTTTGATTTGGTGTACTACCTATTAATTAATAAAAATCAGCAAAGTGAACTTAGGGACAAAGCAGACCCCTTATGTGCTTTTTTTTAACTTATTATAAGGACTTTTTTTGTCTAACAAAACTATCAGCATTATCAATACCACAATCCACAACCCAAACAACAAATGATGTGCAACGCTAAGAGGTTTGATTAGCCATTTCATACTTTTGAGCATTAAAGTATAAGTCCAGTGCGTCTGCCGTCGCATTGGTGAAGTGGAAGTCAGTGTGGCGGATATGCGAAGCTAATCCAAAGCGTTTGGCTACTCTGTTCCGGTTCCAGCGGTTGAGGAACTCGTACGGCCAGCGAAGCGTCCAGCTTGGTAGTCGGTGCTGCAGGTCAAACCAGTCGTAACGTGTTAGTTGTTCAACAGTTCGCTTATTCTCTGCGTAATATGCCTTCACCCGTTCATTTCCCGTTACTCCACCGGCCTTTACTTTTACAAATGACCTTCTCAGCAAGGTCATTAACTCTTTATCCGTATACTCTCTAACGTGCCAAGGATTGCGCGTTAAAGAATGAAACCGGTTAATTGTCGTGAGCAGCAGCTTACCTCCGGGCTTAAGTACTCGGTGCATTTCCTCCACCAGCCGTTGATCCTCCCGAACGTGCTCAATTACTTGGAAGCACAATACAAAGTCATAAAAGTCAGTTGGCAACTCTGAAAGAGGAGGGATCCGCATGGTTATGAATGAACCTTGTGGATGTTCCTGTTGTAAATGGTTAATGAGTGCCTTGTTTTTATCAATGCCTGTGTAGGACTTGACTACTGGTAACAACGTTTCAATACCCCGCCCCCAACCGCATCCCACCTCTAATACGTCCCCACCGATGCAAGAAGCTGCATGTACATATGGAAAGAGAAGCTGCTGATGTAGCGGGTTATCAGATGGAATGGTAGCGGAGGTGATTTCAGTGGAATTGTACATGATATAATTTTGAGGTAAGCCTTAAGTAGCGTACAAGGCATCTGCTTCAAACAATTGAAGTATCTGAACCGGGCTGGCAAACCAAGTCCTCTATTTGGCGCCTCTGCCCGAATGAGGAGAAATGGTAAAAAGGCCTCCCTCGATAGGTATTAACTATTGGGATGGCCTTCTCTAAGCCTTAAGGAATCACTACAAAGATTTTATAAGCCGGGTGAACCGGTTTTCTGCAGCGGCTCGGTTTTTGGCCTCAGGATCTACGTTTTGGAAGCTGACAATAACATAGCCTGTCTCGGGGTTAACAAAGAATACAGCACTATAGCCAAAAATACCTCCAGTGTGCCCGCTTAAATTAATTCCATTAAATTGGATCGTTTCAGACCCTAGGCCCCGTTTATGACCCTCCCGGACAGGTGCATCCTCATACTGGAATGTTCCATCTGGGTTCAAAATAGGCTCCTGCTCTGCTAAGATTGGATCCAATAATAAACGGGTATGTTTATCATCGAGAAGTTGTCTGGATACGATTGCATGGGTAAATTTAAACATATCCTCAACGGTTCCCCAGGCTCCCCCCGCCGCTGTACCCTTTTGGTCTCCTACCCGGTCTGAAGTTTCAATTTTTTTTGTTGGCGCGAAGATTTTGTCTAACATGTAGCCTTTCGCCATGTCCGGATAATTGTCTTTCTTCTGGTAGTACCCCGTATTAGTCATTCTTAAGGGACTTAGGATTAATTCATTGATGTATTCATAGAAGTCCCTTCCAGTTACTTTTTCTATTACGGCGCCTAATGTTACAAACCCCGTATTGGAATAGGCATAGGCTTTCCCAGGGTTATATAGCAAAGGCTTATTTTTTAATATGGAAAATTGTTGTTGATGGTTTAGAGTTTTGCCTTTTAAGTCCGGGTCATCCAAGGCATTCCCCATGCCTGCCGTATGGGTCAGCAGTTGACTGATGGTAATTGTTTTCGTTTTTTCATTAGTTATGTCTGGGAAAAATTTTCCGAGGTTATCAGTTAACGTCAATTTTCCCTCCTGAACCAGACGCATGATTCCCACTGCGGTAAACATTTTTCCGACTGAGGCCAGGTTAAACCGGGTAGTCAGTGTATTTAAGGTTTTAGCTTCATCATCAGCATAACCATAGGCTTTCTTAAAACTAATTACCCCATCCTTTCCCACAAGGACTACCCCTGAAAATGCATAAGGTGAAGATTGGCTGAGCGAATCCATATACTTCTCAAAACTTCCACCTGCTAAAAAATAAGGGTGGATTGAAGTTAGAGGGGGCTGCTGATGATCGCGGCAACTGGTGGCTGATAAAATCATGAAAAACAAAAGTAGAGAGGACCACCAAGTTGGTAATTGAGCTGTGACTTTTTTCGAATTAAGGTTCATACTTTTCAATAAGTAAGTGTTGATCTTAAAATCGAAAGTACATGTTGCCTTAAGTTCTAAGTTTTATTTTCGACTAAAGCCACCATTTGCCCCATAGATCCGTCTTTGGTGCCCATAAATAGATTCTCTTCATACTTGCTCGGAATTGTTAGAGATATTATCACAGGATAATACTGGCCTGCATAGTTTGATTGTTTGTGAATCGTCTAATCGTTTCCTTGACTTCGCATAAGGGAATTATTAATGTCTCCTTGAATCAGCGACGGCCAAAAGCCTGAAGATCGCTTACCTACAGCGATTGAGAAAAGGCCGCGACACAAAACAAAGTATGTGATTGACAGGTAACTAGCGCCAATCGATTCCTGCAATAGTCCGAATAGGCAGCGTGTCGATTCACGAATTTGGGTTAAACAACAAGCATCCCCCTGAGAGCAGCTGTCATCTAGCGGATGAATCTATTCATATACCTTATTGAAAATCACTAGTAAAAGCGTTTTATCACCTGCTGCTCAAAGCCTCTAGCTTTTCCACACCTTTGAGTTTCACCTTTTGGGACCATCGAGGTATTGTAAAAGGTTCTTTTTTTAATTGTTATGGTCGGCAAGTTTTCCACTTCACGGGCGTTTCTAACAGGCAGAGGGCCAACATTCCTCCAGCGTGTTTTTCTTTCCAGGCTATCTAAGCAGGGCATTTAGTCAGCTTGTTTTATAATCTACCTTGCCTTTACGAGAAGATGACAAAACTTTCGTGCGTGGCCATTGATGATGAAATTCTGGCCTTAGAGTCCTTAAAGCAGTATATCCAAAAGGTAGCTGATTTAGACTTGATTTGTTCCTATACCTACCCTCTTGAAGCCATTGAGCAGCTTAACAAAGAACCTGTCGACCTTTTATTCCTGGATATTGATATGCCCTCCTTAAGCGGACTGGAATTTGTCAGGTTTATCGATAGCCAAAGAACGAAAATTGTTTTTTCGACTGCCTACCAGCAATTTGCCTATGACGGTTACAAACTGAATATGCTTGGTTACCTGCTTAAGCCCTATACGTTTGGCGAATTTTTGGAAGTCGTTCAGAAAGCACGTCAACTGCAAGCCCTACCCAAGGCGCCGACCGCTGCCGATCGCTACTTTTTCATTAAAATGGAAAAGGAATTTAAAAAATTGAATTTTCAGGATATCAATTATCTGGAGGCATTCGGGGACTACGTTAAAATTCACTTGGTTAATCAGAAGAACCCCTTGCTCGCCCACGTTCGCTTAAACCGGCTCCTGGATCTGTTACCCTCTGACCAGTTTGTCCGTGTTCATCGGTCATTCGTTATTTCCATCGAGCATATCCAAGGATTTTCCAAAGAAGGGGTAGCCATGCACGCTAACCATTTTGTTCCCATCGGCTTGCATTACCGGGAAAATTTCGAGGCCTGCATCGAAACGAGAATCGTCAAATAATAGAGTTCATGGTAGCCTGAAGGGCATTTGTGGCTGGCCAGTAGCTGTTGGTCGAAAATAAACACAGAACCTTTTTTGAGTGTTTGTTTTGCCAACAGGGTACCAGACAAAAGCCTCCCTCGTCAAAGGTAATTTTTAAAATTCGACTTGTAGGCGCTACTATAGATTTCAGTTACAATTAACCTTATTTTTTACTGTTTAACAGTCGTTAACATAACTAAGGAATATCTTTGTCAATCAAAATGCCTCTTGTCGGCCAATAGTGGCAATTGGTTGCAATGAGTTAAAGCGATGGCATCCCTTATCCAGGCCGGCAGTTAAGTTGTAATCAATTTAAGCTCTTTCATTCAAATATGATGCATGTTTAACATTCAATTGTGGGGTAGAAGCAAGCTAGCTATAAGCATATTAAGCTGGCTACTGGTATTTTGTTTGCCAATCCTCTTACTGCAACTCGACTTTGAGAATCCGGTTTTTTTGACCCGACACCTTTGCAATACCTTCACTTATATAAGCCTATTTTATTTAGTTTATTATCGAGTGGCAGTATCTGTTTTTTTGCCAACTAAAGTCCGCTTTATTGGTCAATTATCAGGCTGTCTGGCCCTTTTTATTTCCTTTCAATACCTTATCGACCTATTATTCCATCAGTTAAGTACGGCAAATGGCCATAAAAATGATTTAATATTACAAAGTTTCTCCCTTTCAATGCTCGTGGATAAAACCCCACAAAGTTTACCTTTTGAGGGATTTAAACCCTATTCCTATAGCTTTTCTCAAACTTCTTTTTTATTAGGCCATTTTATAGCAGGGCCAATCTTGCTATTTTCTGTAATTGTCTGCATTGCTTTATTTAGTTATACATTCCGCCGTCACCAGGAAAAAGAGAATCAAATTGTTTTCCTTGAAAAGGAAAAACTTGAGGCTGAACTCGAGTCTTTAAAGTCTCAGATTAGTCCTCATTTTATTTTTAACCTCCTCCACAGTATCTGTTTCCTGGCCCGTCAGCAACCGGAACGGATCGAGCCCGTTTTGGTAAGCTTTTCGAAGCTGTTGCGCTTTTCGATTTATGACGCTTCTCATGCATCAATCCCTCTAACCAGAGAAGTTGCTTATATTCAAAGTTACATCAAGCTCCAGCAGCTTAGGTTTCCCAACACTGCCGTTCACTTTTACCTGGACGGGCCTTATGATCTTTTAAGCATTCAACCCATGCTCCTGATTCCGTTGGTAGAAAATGCCTTTAAGCATGGGGCTGGTGTCAGTAGAGATTCGTTTGTTGAAATTCGCTTAACGGCTCATCAGGACCGGTTACACTTCTTTGTAAAAAATCGCTATTTAGCTGATTCACACCAACGGCTTAAGCTGGTAGGGGGGATTGGTTTATTGAATGTGAAGAAGCGTTTGGACCTACTCTATCCGGACCGGCATTACCTTCATTTCAAGAAAGACCTCGACTTTTTTTTGGTTGAACTCCAACTCGCACTGCAAATTAAGGAAAGGCAATTTAACCATGGATTCGAGGACGCGAATTAGCGAAGAATGTAACAGTTCCTTTTTTAGACTTTCCCCAAAAGCTTTCAGATGAGGCTTTTAGAGTTAATACATCTAAAATTTTAACAGGCACTTCGAACTATGAATGGTCCTTACTTTTCTATTTCTAACCAGTTGCAGCCAACATCCGCCTGAGTTGCTCAGAAGGTTTTCCAATTGTTGAAGAGGTTCTTAGTTGTAGCTTGGGTTGCTATGTTATCCTGGAGTGGCATCATTGACTGTTATGGACAAGCCTCGCCCCCGAACCCCAGATTAACTAACGCCAATCTAAGCCAAATTATAACAGATAATTACCTTCCTCCAAAAGAGAAGGTGTTTTCCGCCAGACCACCGGGACCTGTCACCTTATCAATGCCTGAGGCACGAGGCGATTCAGCGGAAGCACTTATTTCGCGAGTAGCCCGCCTACGGGATCCAGCCGTCCGCCTGCTTACAGCCGACGAATTTAATCTTTTCTTCGACGAGTTTTTGGGTAAGCCTCACTTTGGAGTTGGTTTCCGTGAAGTTCTATCCATAGATATACTTTCTGATGGCTCAGTTGAATTTATAACCGCTCCAGAAGGATCTCCTGCTGATCAGGGCGGCCTCCAAGCAGTCGATCTCCTGCTTGCCATAAACCAGACCAATGTCCGGGGCCTTCCCCTTCAACAGGTGGTAAGCCTCACTCGGCTTGGCGCCGGTCAACGGGTTGGGCTTTTGATTGAACGCAATGGTCGTTCCTTAAAACGTACATTCAAAGCCCAACGGTAACCGGTTAAGACTTGAGGGAAGCAGTCTGATTTTTGAGGGTTTCTGTTGAAGGATTTTTGCGGTATTCTGAGGGGGTTTGGCCTGTTACTTTCTTGAAGACAGCATTAAAGCTGGCTTTGGAGTTGAACCCCGCGTCCAACCCAATACTTAAGATAGTTAAGTGCGATTTCCTAGGATTGGTCAGTTCCCGTTTGGCCTCTTCCACCCGGTAGTGGTTAATGAAGTCATAGAACGTTAGCCCAGACACCGTATTTAACACCTGGGAGACGTGGTAGGCTGGTGCATTCAGGTGGCTAGCTAGCTGCGTGAGGGTGATTTCCGGTTCTAAAAAAAGCTTCTGGTTCTCCATTAACTGGATTAAGGCCTGCTGATAAATGGCGGCCTGCTCCGGCGTCAGGTTAGATTTCTCATATTTAGGCGGGGTTGCCGGTAGGTCTTCCGGTTCAGTTAGCACCTGAGCGGCACCAGACGGTTGAAGGAAATGGAGGTAGGCCACCGTATAGGTATACATCATCAGCAGAACTTCCATGGCCGTGTAGAGTTTCGCTGATTGATAATACAATACCAGTGCCCACAGCACCCACAGGGCAGTAAGCCCCAGGAGAAAATTGCGTAGCCAGCGTAGACTCCGGGGATTCAAGGCTGAAAAGAAGTGCTTTAAGCGTCCGGTATGCCGCGTCAGGGCCAGGATGGCGGCTAGTAAATAAATAACCGTGTACACCGCTAGTAAAACCGCTCCCGCATCTGCAAAATAGGGATCTTCGCTGGTATACATCGCTTCAACGGCCTGGCGTTGCTGGGTTGCATCTAAAAAATAGAAAGGCAGCTGTGTCCCGGCTAACAATAGGGCCGGTAGTCCGTGCAGCCAATCTCGCTTGCGGAAGTGGAGATCAGGCTGGATCTGCAAGCGGGTATAAAAATATAAGAAGGGCGGCAATACGAAGAACAGGGGCGCAGTGAGCCCGTTTAACCAGGGGAAGGTGAGCAGCCATTTCGACTGATACGCAAAATCGCTGACATTGGCTCCGGCGAACACCCACACAAAAAGGGCCAACCACCGATTCAGCCGTCGACTTGCCACTGGCCGAAACCATAATACCGCTCCCAGCAGAATGCCCTGAACGATAATCAATAGGGCAATTATCGATAAGGCATTAAAAGAAAGGTTCATTCTCTCAAGCATAGATCCTGTAAGGCACATTCTTGCCAATAATCATGCCATTGGAACCATCTACTTGAATATAAGCAGGTTGTAACATTTAGCCTACTTTAAGATGTTCGTAAATGGACAAGTTTTGTCCTGTAACGTACACTTTGATAAGGAGAGAAAAAGGTCCACTCCGTTTGGATAAGTCGACTCTGTTGCTCTCCGGCCATTGTTTTGAGCCGAAATCAAACCACAGCAGAAACCATGAACAAACGGAATCTATTGAACTTCGTCCTACTCACCTTTTACCTCTGTGCCTGCGAAAAGCCGTCTACCTCCCCTAAGCCTTCCTATCCGGGAAAAAAAATCGACATTGGCGGATATCAGCTGCATTATATCCTGCAAAACCCCTCAGCGGATAATCGTCCGGCGGTGGTCATGGACGCTGGCTTAGGGGGCATTTCACTGGACTGGCACTTGGTGCAGCAAGCCTTAGGAACTGAGCTTACTACCTTGTCCTATGACCGCAGCGGTATGGGGTGGAGTGATGCGGGTCCTTATCCGGGCAATCTGGAACAGAACGTCCTGGAACTTCATACGTTGCTAGACCGGCTGCACCTGAAAAAACCCATTTTGTTGGTGGGTCACTCTAGTGGTGCTTTACGGGTGCTGGCTTACGCCCGTAAATATCCTGACGAGATCTATGGTGTAGTGCTGGTCGATCCTACCGTGGAAACGAATCAGGCAAAAGTAACCCAGTATTTATCCGAGTCCGAGCAGCAGGCGATTGAACGGGCCGGTGGTGTACCAACCGATCCCACGAAAGAAGAACTCAATGCATTTCGTCAGCAGGTAGCCTCACTTGACAAAATGGGGAAGCTGAAAGAAACCCTGAAGCAGCAGGAAGTGGGACGGTCTGTACGGGACTTTTTGCCTGCTGATTTAGCTAAACAGTACGAAGAGGTCAGCTATGCCGCCCGTTCGATTTACACGTTATTGGATGAACTCGAACAAACGCCAACGGCCGTTAAGCAGGTTTATGACCATCCCTTCCCCATGGGTAAGAAACCTATAGTAATCTTATCAGCTACCCAGATGCAGAATTTTGCCAGTGACGGCCCGCCGGCCGGCATTCCGACTGAGATCGTTCCCTTAATTATAAAATTAAAAAACCGGACTCAAAAGGAGCTGGTGTCCTATTCAACTCACCCGGCCAGCCAGCAGGTCATTATAGAGAATGCTGGACACTACATACAAATTGACAAGGTTGACGAAGTGGCTAAAGGTATAAAATCAATCCTTGGATTATGATTTTGGGCGTGAAAGCATAGGCGATTCAGACCTTCTATTGCTAGGTCTATTTCGTATTTACCTGACGCTATCTTCTTTTTAAACCCCTGCCCTCCAGCATGTTGAACCTTCGTTACAACATTTTTGAGGTCAGCTATTATTTCCATCATTTGAAAAGTTTTACTGATTACGTTGCCACAGAAGCAAGCCATTTCAGCGATCTGATTGATTGATTGGAGCATTTTTGGCTTTTTTCTCAAATGCGCAAATCAGGTAAGGTAGTGCTTGGATAGCAAGCCAAAAGCGCCAACCTAATCCAATCAGTAGGATGTTCCAATTAATAGTAAGATTTAACAAATATAACCCAATTAACATCAGAGGTAGTGCGGACAGATATTCAGAAACTTTTCTAGCCTTGTCCAGCGAAGACTGACCAAGTTGGTCAGCAGGAGGATGCCTTTTGAGTGCGATAAACAGCAGAAGGAAGGCAAGAGCTAGGCTTACGTCCACGATCCCTGCGGTTGGCATAACCTTTCCTGCTTGGTTAACAATTGAGCCAACAATGGGAAACAGGCAAGAAATAAGCATCAGAATTATAAAGAGAAGGGCTAGCCTGGAAAGGGAAGAGCTGAGTTGATTGATGTTGCTCATAGACGCTACGTGAAGTGCCTTTCCTCAAAGGTATGCCTAGAGGAAGTAGAACAAAACAGCATTTTACAAACGGTTGAGGCATCTCAATTTCCTTCGTTCGTTTGGGAATCGAAAACGTCTCTAAATCAAATAAGCCCAGATACGAGATCAGAATGGCAGCTTAAACCGAATCTAGCCGGCAGTTAACTCTAATTAAATATATTTAACAATGCTTAACACTGGCATAACCCATTTTTGTGGCTCGAATGAATAGTCATCAATTTTAATCACTTCAAGTATGCTCAATTTCTTAAAATTTGCTTTTGTCAATACTCTCCAATCGCATGTTTGGACGGTCTTACTTGGTCTTTCTCTTTTAAGCGGGTGTAAACAGGAATCCATAAACGACTCCAAAGTCGACCCCTTAACTGTTATACCAACCTTCAACGCGCAGGTTTCGAAGTTAAAAATTGGCACTCATTTGGTGAGTTGGCCTGTGCATGATCAGTTGACAAACTATTTGACACAGATTCAGTTTAGGCTAGGGGTTAGACATTGGCCTGCAGTTTTAATCCCTTATAAATTGAAACCAGATAACCTGTTTAGGCCAATCCAGTTAGGTAGTTTGATTCACTTCCTCTACCCGGCCGTTGCACCTGGTCTTGAAGGCCGTCTTTTGACAGCCTTCTAAACAAAGGGTCCGCAACTAGCAAGGGCGACTCTTTCCACCGGGGTTGACCGTGGAGTTATAGCTAAATGATAAAGTCGTTTTGTAAATTCAGTCCGCCGAGTACTGGATCCAGCCAGCTTTTCAGAAGGTAAGCACCTATTGGTCTAACTGCCTGTAAATTGGTTTATAATTTCATAGTGCTCCTGTCCCAATCCTCTATCAGAAAGGTCAAAATCAATTTTAAGTAGTTCGTATCTTAAATTGAGATGAATTGCTTTGGGAGTACTATATCATCAGATCAGAAAATAACCACTCATTTAAGGAATACCGAGACTGAAGTTTGCCTGATTTAATAGCATGGCTAACATCAGAGGCAACTCCTTGTTCGGTAATTACCAGCTCACTTTCTCAGATAATTAATTCTTTTTTATGAGCCTCACCATCATGTCACTAGTAGCTTTGTGTTTTTTAGACAGCTTTGCTTCTCAAGCAGATAAGCCCCTGCGGTCCTTAAAAGAATATCGTTTTTTTTCGGTTTCCACTTATAACCACACGTATAATCTGCCTATGTCAAATCCATTTGAGATGCCCTATAACCCGGGGATAGCCGCAGACTATAACTTTCCACTCCGGAAACGAGCTAAAACACTCTGGTACCAGAGCTTAGGGCTTAATTATTATCATCATAAAAGTGTGAATCAAGGCGTTCAATTGTATATGGGCTTAAACTTTCGACATGCATTTCACAATGGTTTGCAGGCTAGCCTCGGCTTAAATCTCGGTGCACTAACTACCTATGATACAAAACCAAATTACCGGATAAATTCTGAAGGAGAGGCGGAGCGCATTAAGAAAACAGGACGAAGATCGTACCAAGGTACCATTAACGTGATGCTTGGTTACAGTCTTCATAAACGGTTGAATCTACCATTCGATGTTTACTTCCGTTACGCATGGGGCTTACAAGCTCCTTTTACTAACGAGATTCCACTTATCCCCCACAACAACTTGCATGTGGGTGTCAATTATTATCCTTTCCGTTAGGACAAATCCTTTAATAATTACTTTCAAAGCTCATTGGGGCAAGTTAAAATTAGAAAATTCATGAAGAGAGCCTCTCTTGTATTTGTTTACGCATTCTTTTTGACGGGTTGTAGTGAAAATATTCCAGTTGTATCGCCGCCAAATTGTGACCCTGCCTTAATCGAGACCAGCGCCAAGCATCCAAAAAACAGTCGGTACAAGGCCGTTCTCCAGAAGTACATTAATATGGGTATACCGGGCCTTTCCGCCTTGATCTATTCTCCTTCGGAGGGTGTTTGGGTGGGAGCCGCCGGATACTCGCAGCTCGAAAGCAAAACGGCGATGCATCCCTGCAATGTCTTTATGTCCGCCAGCGTTGCTAAATTATACCATGCGGTGGCTGTTCTAAAGTTACAAGAGGCTGGGCGGCTCAATATCAATGATAAAATTGATAAATACATTCCTTCTTCCTTGTGTGATCAGGTACCGAATGGGCATGAAGTAACTATTAAAAGCTTACTAAATCATACCTCGGGCATTCCTAATCCTACCAGCCAATTGAAATTTTTAATTGATTATATACAAAACTTTAAAAAACACTACTCATCACACGAGTACATTAGCTTTATATTTAACAAAAAGCCGTTTGGCACAGTAGGTCAAACCTATCATTATTCCGACGCCAATTATATTTTAGTGGCGCTGATTCTTGATCAAGTATATGGAAGTCATGCCCAGGCCATCTCGGATTTGATTATTCGTCCGTTGGGCTTAAGAAATACCTATTATAAACAGGAGGCTAATTTCGACCACCCTGCAGGGCTTGTTAACTCCTATGCCGATTTTTACGGCGACAAAACCCTTCAGAATATGTCAGAAGAAGAGCAGATCTTCAATAAATCTAATGAAGGGCACGATGGGATGAAATTCTCGGTGCACGATAATTATTTGTTTTTAAAAGCTTTATTTATTGACCAGACCTTGTTGACTACTGCCTCTCTTCAACTCCTTCAAACTGAAGAAAAGGTAGCTGGATTAACCGGACGTCGACCTTTACTGGGTTGCTTTGTGAACAATACTTCTTCTTATACCCAAATCTATCATCCAGGTGGAACCATAGGCTCAGCGAACTATTCCGGTTATTTACCGGAGCAAAAAGCCATTATTATTATTTGCTCTAATTTTGGAGCTGCGGTTTCATCCGATTTTAGTAAAGCATTTCTAGGACCTGATCAAGGGGCTAAAAAAGGGACACCTTATCTGGTCGATGATTTAATAAAAACCTTTATGGAACCTTAGGGAAGATTTGAGGCTCTAATGATTGTAAAAACTATTCTCAAGAGTCTTAAATCGTTATCTCATAGATCAACCTCTCGTTTTCTCATAATCAACCGAGTTCATAAGACTTCTTTATAAATGCTTTTACAGTTTTCTAGCTAGTAAGACGGCAGGGATTTGGTGGTCAATGTATTTCACCACTAAGTGTACTCTAGCGGTATATCATGTAAAAACCTGTTGGGATGTGTTGATGCTTTGGCAGATCAGCTTCTCCAACTCACTGCCGACAATGGAACTGCTCGCGAAACGGTGCGCAGCCCCTCTTCAAAAATAAGCATAGGTTTAAGAACAATGATCAGGATACGCAGTCAGGCCGGTCCGGTGGGCTGCCTCCAATGGCTTTGAGGCTGGAGAATGGGTTCCTCAACCAGGTTAATTGGATTGAATATCACCGGTATCCATAAACAACTTTCGCCTTTGCAAAATAAAACTACTGGGTAGGCCTTCCGCCTGCCAGGCATGCGACGTGTTGCGTAATTCGAAGTGGAGATGAACCGCGTTGCCCGTGGATCCTGAAAAGCCCACTTGCCCCAGAATTTGTCCGGTTTTAACCAGTTGACCGGGCTTGACCGAAATCGTACCTTTGGCCAAATGAGCCAGTAAACTATATTCCCCATTTTGATGATCGATGATCAGGTAATTGCCGTTGAAGGAGGCAGGATTTTCTAACGAGAGCTGCCCTCCCTGAATGACATTGCCCTTCTTGTCGATGTAATTATCCGCCACCGAATCGACTACGGCAATGACCCACCCACTGGCTGGGGCTTTCACGGGTTTTCCGTAGGCATACCACTCCTTGATGTTGTTGCGGTTAGAAGCGTAGGGCTTCCCCTGCTGATCGACCAGAGTAAAGTCATAGGCATAACGGCTAGCATTTTGGGTTAGCCCTAAGCGCTTAGCCACTGGGTGGGTGAAGTCAATGCGTCGGTGGTGCGAATAAAAATCATGCCCGTCATATACCAACAGCCTGCCGCTTAAGGGGAGTTGAAGATGCGTTTTGGTTTCGTACAGTTTTGGCCTGATTTCACAGCGAACCAGTTCAATATGACCCGTCGAATCAGCAAAGCTGAATTCATACACCAGCCTGGTGGCCTGTTTATCCTTGGTAAGTGCATAGAACGGGTTAAAGACCAATAGAGTTGACCGTGGGCTCGCCCTTCGTTGAGGTGAGGTAGCGATGGAAGGGGCCAGCGCACTGGCATCAAGGTGTTTAATAGCGTGGCATTGATTATCAGGCCCATAAAGCCAGGCCCAGATTGCCAGTAAGTTGAACGATTTATCAGAGACATTTTCAAATAAGAAATCGCAGTGCAGCGAGAAGCCATTGATCTGTTGTGCAAGGAGGGGCGTCTTGGGTTGAAGGGTCACTTGAATATCCTGTGCCTGGACTAAATGAAGTGACAGAAAAGCAATCGATATATATAAACTTAGTTTCATAGGGAAGTCTAAGTGGTAAATTCCCACGCCAATGTATCGTTCATTTTAACTAAAATGTATATAGCTAAGAACAGTACTGATTGGAAGGACAAGGCTTTTTATTCTTGGTGTTTTGTTAAGCGCATATCTTTTCCATTTTAGTTTTAAATGTGATTAAAAACTTCAACTTTTCAGACCATTTAGTCGTTCTAATAACTCCCGCTGGATGTCTAAGACCCGTCCCTCGCTGCCAGGCAGCATCACCCGATTGAGCAATTCTTCTGCAATGCGGAGCGCCGCCCGGATTTGCTCGGGCGTAGTAGCCTGAGCGGCCGCTCGTTCCAACAAATCTACATGCTCAACTTCCCGCAGATTGCTGCGATGCACCCAGCGAAGGGCATAGTACACTCCTACCCCAGCCGGTAGCAGCAGAAGGTAAGGATAAAGGGTTTTCATGGTGTGGAGCTGGTATCGAACTTCTTAACTTGTCATTTCCTGTAAACCATCGTTATCCCCGGCTTCAACTGCCCGGGCAAAAACCGGAACAGCCAGTTGATAGCCCCTAGCTTCTCGGCCGGCTTCATGGGATGATGCCCGTCCACCGGTCGGTACCGGTAATCAAAGTAGTTCCCAAAGACCATCTCCACCACCTTCAACCCTAAATCCGATCCGATCTGACGCAGCTCGGCCGCCGTGTACTCCCGAAAGTGGCCAGGATTCACCAGCACTGTCCGGATCTGCTCATAGGGATTACGGCCGGCCACCATCTTAATCCGCTTGTGGAGAGCGACCGCATTGGGTGTTTGCACGATAAGGATCCCGCCGTCTTTCAAAAGGGATCTTAGATAATTTAGAACCAGTAACGGGGAGGTATACAGGTGCTCAATGACCTCGGCCATGATTATGGTGTCGTATTGGGGCAAATCCTTCCGCCATCGCTCCAGATATTGACTATCATTCAGATTATACCTGTAGTGAAACCCTTCCGGATACTGCCCTTCCGGTTCAAAACCCATCGTATCGACACTGCGCCCCAACCGCTCGTGAAGCAAAGTGACGAACGGCGATCGACCGATGTCGAGGATCCGGGCTTCGGGAACCGAGTGCCGGTCAATCAGTTCCAATAGGGTTTTATAACGTTGTGCGTGATAGGCAAAATAGCCGTCATGGGTGGGCGGTACAAAGGCGGACATGGGTTGGACAGGTTTAAGCCCGGAAAATACCTGGTCTAACCGGTTAGTTACTATTTCATTTGGGACATATGTTATCAGATTTGGGACACTTTTTATCCAGACTTATCTCACCTTGATTCCCCTTCACCGGGCAGGTGCCCCACTACCACTTTTGGAAAAACAATAGGTTCTTAAGGGTGTCTATATCAGTGGATACCATTCACCACATAGAAGGATATTTTACACCTCTGCAGAATGCGTAAAGATTTGGCCCTGAATCTTTACAGGTGGAAGGTGTAACAAATCGTTACAGGTTGCTGCAAAGGGGTGATGAGATTTATCATCCTTTCTGGAAGTCGGCTCTATAGCAATCCAGAAAATCGAGACTCGAAAAAGTGTAGGAAGTGTAGCTTGTGCAGTCAGGAAAACAACTTATTTTTTCGCTAACTCCTACTAATTGTCTTCCGCCTAGGCTTCAGCCGGCCTTCTTTCGGCAAATTAGAGGGCTTGTAAGAAGTTTGAAAAGAGTAAGAAGAAAAGTCCCGGCTTTATCCAAAATAGAAAGAACAGCCTATAGTGATGGTTGACATTCTGGCATGAACATTGGTACATTGTCCGGCAAATCCTTTGCCTTTCACTGTCCTATGGAGAATCAACCTTTACAGCCTGAACGCAGATTTAAATGGTGGTATCTGGTCTTGGCCGCCGTCCTTTTAAACCTCATTATTTTGTTAGTGCATCAATTGACCCGGGAAGAATACAAATCTCCTGCAAGAAGAAGTGCAAAACCTGATACGGCTACAGGCGCTAAACATCGGCTGGAAGCGGAGCGCCTGAATGGAGTTGATGTTAACGCTGTCTCCAACTGGGACTACAGCAACGATGAAGACAAGATGGGGACGCGGATTAAAACCGCTACATCAACTGCTAAGGAGGTACTGGAGTTTGATTTTCCGTACCAAGGGGGTTCAATTGCCTACTTTACCATACGCCGAAAAGGGGGGCAAACAGATATGTACCTTCGTGTCAGCAAAGGGCAGTTTATTGCCAATACATACGACGAAAGCACCTGTCGCATTCGCTTTGACCAAGGCAAACCGGTTACATTCGGCATCCTACCAGCAGCAGACTACAGCTCTGATATTATTTTCTTCGAATCTGAGCAGGCGATTTTAAAACGCATCAGAAAGGCCAAAAAGATTGTCGTTGAAGTAGAGTTTTACAAAGAGGGGAAACGGCAGATTGAATTTGACGTTAACGGGCTTAAGTGGTAATGCGAAAGCTTTGTTCGTCCAACCTTCTTAAATAAAAGTAGTAAAACTGAAGTTCTAATAATTTTGACTGAGCCATGTTTTGGAATCACCCACGCTTGCTAAACGCACGGTTTAACGTAATATCCAGGTCGTCGTATGTTCTTACTGTGCGGTAGCCACTGAAAAACGGTTGTTTAATAGCGAGACTCTTACGGATATACGTATCAAAAGCGAGGTCCCCTCTTTTTAGAGTCATCACTGAAAACACGTGCCCCAGTAACTCGAACTCAAAGAATCCGTAATCTTCCAAGAGGTATTGCTGCTTCTCATTCATCAAGATCTGAGGCGAGATGATCAGCTCATTTACAATAGGCATCGCGCTGAAATCTCTCTCAAAATGAAACAAGGGGTAATCTCCCAGATCGTATCGGGCAAACTCCCGAATAAAGTTGTAACGGTCGTCGAGTGCACCCCACGCTGGCGCTCTGTTTCCTCTAAAAAGACTTTGTACAGGCCTTGTTTGAACCGCCGGGTGAGTGTTTGCTGAAAAGAACCTAATACAAAATACTTCGCTTTTAACTTCAATTCATGCTTCTCCTTAGTGAAGTCTACGTCGAAATAGGTGGATTTGTAGCGGCCGGCCCGGTGGCCTCGGCCCACAGTTCCTACAGAATTTAAAATATGGAATCGTGAAAGGTTCAAGCCCTCTTTTAGTGCGGCCTCAATCGAAGGCTTCCCACTTGTAGCCGAACCGAAGTAGGCATTACAACCATCGCATACGTTCGTACAGATGTGGATTCCTCCCAACGATTGCGGGATGGTGTGAGCCTTTTTTAGAAATGACGTCTGTTCTTCTGTTCGCCGACACCAAATGCAGATTTTCATGTGGATGAAAAAGGTTTACCACTCTTCAGGATGCCAGATCGTTCTCCTACAGGTCATCCGCATCTCTTGGGAGGGTGGAACACAAGGCTGCGAGGTATTTTGAAGCCGTACGCATTCGACTTAGCAGCAATCTCGACGTAGCTTTTGCCCCAACCTTTCTATTCGCTGATCAGGTCGGAGGTCGCCTGGCGCTTGTTGGAAAGAGCGAAGCGGAACCTGTGTTTGAATTAAATTCTCGACAACGCCCCTTTTCAAATAATTAATGGCACTATATTGATAGCAATTCAAAATCAGCATTATTCATATGGAAGCAGAACAATTAGCGAGAGTACATAATTGGGTATGGATCTGGATTGGTGAAATGAGAGATAAAGATGCCGAAGGTAAACATCCTATGGAAGGCAGAAGACTATATGTTGAGAAAGATTTTGCCAATGAGCTAAGAATTGGAGATTATTTGGTCATTAAGGACTTTAAGCAGTTGCCGAGTTGGATTAAAGCAGTCGATGATAATAAGTTAGAAGAAATCGATGATTTAATTTTACGTATAACACAAAGAGCTTATTATGATGACCTAGTTATGCACACCAAAATTGTTGGCAAGCACAGTGAAATGCCATAAAAAAATTTAATCAAGATAAAAAGGATTGATTTATAATTTGCCTTGATACCCAAAGTATTTACCCTAAAATAGGGGAAAAATAATTTAGAATACAGTAATTATATACCCAAATTAAACATTTGCCCAATGACTAATAAAATCTTAAATCGACTTGGCCAAAGTATACCTCCTAATTTGTCAATTACCCCACACACCACTCCAGTAGCTTTCTTTGGAGATTTTGACAATGCATCTGCCTGTACCATTTCAATTAACCCAAGCCACTGCGAGTTCTACAACAAGACCACAATTTTGACTGGAGGCAAAAAACGGCTAATCTCAAGAAAAGAACTAAACAGGCATGATTCTGAGGAACTAAGTCAGGCAGAGGCCAAGCTAGTCTTTGACTTTTGCAAAAACTATTTCAAGACCAGGCCCTACAAAGGTTGGTTCAATAAATATGATGAGTTTCTTAAGCTGTTCGGGTTGTCCTACTACAATGGCTCAACAGTTCATTTAGATGTGGTACAGTGGGCAACTACTCCACTGTGGAGTTCCTTAACCGAAACTCAGCGGCAGATTTTACTAAAAAACGATTTACCGTTTTTAATCTCTTTACTTGAAAAAGACTTCAATTTAATTTTCTTAAATGGCAATACTGTTGTAAGTGCTCTACAAGACTTTTTAGGTATTCAGTTAGTAAAAAAAGTGGCTTTCTTTAAACCAAACAGTCAGAGCCATGCATTCAGATTTAACATCTATCTTGGCAATTACAATAATTCTAAGGTGATTGGCTGGTCTCCTTACCTTCAATCTAAAGCGATTCCCAGTTACGAGGACGCCAGGCAATTTGCTCAAGCCATCAAGGATGTGGTAGAAGCCTCATAGTCAGAGAGCCAAGTTTCCGGTTTCGCCACAGTTAGAACTCCGAATCTTCTTAGTTAAAAGAGAGAAGTAGTGAAGACTAATAAATATTATACATGTAACTTACTAGGTCTATAAGCCAAAAGATAGACTGCAAGCAGTGGGGGCACAAAAATTGTGTCTCAAAAGGTGTATCAAACAAAACAGCCACCTGCCATTTTAAAAGGCTAAGTGGCTGTCTTTCAAGTGACCCCGGACAGGTTCGAACTGTCGACCCACTGATTAAGAGTCAGTTGCTCTACCAACTGAGCTACGGAGTCAATATTCCCTAAACCGAAATGTGAATGTAATCGGTTTACGGCTTCCAACAAAATTTTCTCCTCCCCGGAAAGGTTCCTCCCCGTCCCTCCGTTCATTGAGTCCATCGACCACCGGTCAAAAACCCGGGGGTGAAGCCGCTTTTTAGCGGTCATTTTCCAAAATCCCTGTTCGGTATCTCCGCCGGCGAAAGCCGGATCAAGACAGCGGACAATCAGACCAACCTTCCAATGTATGTTTAAACAGCTTGTTTGCGCCTTCCTCCTGCTGGCCATCTGGGCCGGATGCCGGGAAAAAGAGACGACCCGCCCGGATGTAAAAACCGACAATCCCCTTCAGTCCGACCTCGACAGAACCGTCGATAACCGGCTCCGCCCCCTCATGAAAACGGCCGGCAGCGTCGGTGCCGTCGTGGGAATTTATCAGGACGGGAAAACCACCTTTTACGGTTACGGCGAAACGGCCCGGGGTTCCGGCCAGTTGCCCGGCCGGAACCATATCTTCGAAATCGGCTCCATCACCAAAACGTTTACGGCCGCCCTCGTGGCGACCTGGCTTCGGGAAAAAGGCCTCTCCCCCGACAGCCCAACAGCCCCGTTTCTGCCCAAAGACCTGGGCGGCGGACTAACCCGGGACGGCCGTCCCCTGACCTTCCGCCAACTGCTCGATTACTCCAGCGGCCTGCCCGAAGACCAGGACATCGGTGACCTGACTTTCGGGCCGGGCTTCGACAAAAATCAGCCCTATCGGCATTACGACAGCACCCGCATTTACAATTTCATTAAAACAAACGGTCTGAAAACCGCGCCCGGAACCACCTATATCTATTCCAACATGGCTTTCGGGCTGGCCGGACTCCTGCTGGAACGATCCACCGGGAAGCCCTTCGCGCAACTGATGACCGAAAAAATCCTGAAGCCGATGGGCCTCAACGATACGGGCGTGACCCTCTCCGCCGACCAACAGGCCCGCCGGGTGAAAGGCTATGACGAAAAGGGAAATGAAATGCCGTATTGGGACGATCTGGGCGGCTTTGACGGCGCCGGCGTCCTGACGGCTTCGCCCGATGATATGCTGAAATTTGCTCAGGCTCACCTGCGCCCCCCGCAGTCCGATCTGGAAAAGACCCTACTGCTCACGCGCCGGGAGTCGTTTCGTTCCGGCTCGACCGTCACCGGCCTGGGCTGGCAGCTGACCGACCCGGCCTATGAAGGTGTGCTGAAAACCGGCGGCACCGGCGGGTTCTCCTCCATTCTCTGTCTTTCGGAAAAAAAGAATCTGGCTGTCGTGGTGCTGTTCAACCATCATGATCCGCAGGAGAACCCTCTCACGGCCGCCGGCTATCTGATCGCCGACCTGCTCAACAAATAAAAAAGCCGGCCTGATGGCCGGCTTTTTTTTGGGTTACGGAATCCGTCTTAATTCATGCTTACCAGGCGGGTGGTTTCAACCTGCGGGGTGCTGGTCTGCACCTTGACCGTTTTTACCTCTTTCGTATGGCCGTCCGATACCTCGACCTTGTACACACCGTCTTCCAGGTGTTGCAGGTCGAATTTTACACTGTTGACCTCATCCGACTTCGGCAGCCGCTGTACCGCCATCGTCTGACCGTTCAGGTCCATGACCCGGATGACCACCCGACTGTCTTTAGGTTTGCTGACGTTGACGCTCACCTTCATAGTGTTCTTCACCGGATAAATCACGGACCGGAAAGTCGATTTGGTTTCGGCGGTCTCTTTGTTGTCGCCGGCAAAGCTGCTGGAAGAAGTACCAAGCGTCAGGGCGATCAGGGCGGAAGCGAGTAAGGTTTTCATCGTATTGTTGTTTTGTGTTGTTTGTGTGTTCGTTCGGCTGTTTCGGCTTTTTTCGTCCGATTGATGAATCAAAGGTAATAGCATTCTAAGGTACCTTGCTATACATAGTACTTTAGCGGCAAAAAACGGGGGTCGAGTGGTAAAGGGAAAGGACGGCTTCCGGTTTCTGCCGGTGCGGCCGGACAAACAACCCCTCCCGGACAGTAGTTTACAGCCTGACCGAACTCCCGACCGCCATGCGTACTCTCCTGTTTCTCCTGCTTCTTTCCTGCCTCCTGCCCTTCCGGACCCATGCTCAGGCCGGAAATGAAGTCACCTACCCATTTCCGGTTCGGTATCTGGCGTTGACCATTGAGAACAAACCAGCCCGGATGGCCTATATGGACGTCCGGCCAGAACGACCCAACGGAAGGACGGTGCTGCTTCTGCACGGCAAGAACTTCAACGGGTATTACTGGAAAGCCGTGATCCGGTGGCTGACCGACCGCGGCTTCCGGGCGGTGGTGCCCGATCAGGTCGGCTGGGGGAAATCCTCTCATCCCGACATTCACTACAGCTTTCATCGGCTGGCCTTCAACACCCGGAAACTGCTCGACACGCTCGGCATCCCGAAAGTCACGGTCCTGGCCCATTCGATGGGCGGTATGCTCGGCACCCGGTTTTCGCTTCTCTACCCGGAAACCGTCGAACAACTGATTCTGGAAAATCCCATCGGGCTGGAGGATTACAAAACGTTTGTGCCGTACCAGACCATCGAGCAGCAGTACGGGAAGGAGAAAGCCGCCACCTACGAATCCTATCTGCAATACCAGAAGACCTATTATCCGGTCTGGAAACCTGAATACGAGGACCTGGCCCGGGTGCAGGCCGCCGACCTGAAATCGCCCGACTTCGAGGCCGTCGCCTGGAGCAATGCGGTTACCTATCAGATGATTTATGAACAGCCGGTGGTGTACGAGTTCGACCGGCTCGTTCCGCCGACCGTGCTGATCATCGGCCAGGAAGACCGGACCGTCGTCGGCAAAGGACTGCTGCCGAAAGCGGAGCAGGCACGGCACGGAAACTATCCGGAACTGGGCCGGCAAACGGCGAAAAGAATAAAGTCCGCCCGGCTGATCGAACTGGAAGGCGTGGGCCATATCCCGCACATCCAGACGCCGGACCGGTTTTTCAAGGCGTTAGAAGGTGTTCTCTGAACCGGCTTCGGCCTGTTTCAACAGCGCCCGGACCTCTTCGTCGGTCGTCTGTCCGAACTGCTTATACCACATCCCCACCCCATAGAAGGGTTCGGGCGTGACCAGGCAGACGACCGCGTCGGCCAGCCGCCGGAAGTCGCGGCAGACATCCGCAGCCCCGACCGGCACCGCCACGACTACTTTGGCCGGGGCCGACTTTCGGACGGCTTCGACGGCCGCCCGCATAGTAGCCCCGGTCGCCAGCCCGTCGTCGATCAGAAGAATGGTCTTACCGGTGATCTGCACCGGCGGGCGGCCGCTCCGGTAGGCCAGCTCCCGCCGGTGCAGTTCGCGCTGTTCGTGTGCCGCAATCTGTTCGATCTGGTCCGGACGGATGTTCATCGACCGGAGTACGGAGCGGTTCAGCACCCGTACCCCACCCGTCGCGATGGCCCCCAGCGCCAGTTCTTCCTGACCCGGAACGCCCAGCTTCCTGACCAGAAAAACATCCAGCGGCACCGCCAGCCGGACCGCCACCTCATAAGCCACCGGAACTCCGCCCCGGGGCAGGGCCAGCACCCGGACTTCCGGCCCTCCGGCATAGGCGGCCAGCCGCTCCGCCAGCTGCCGGCCGGCGTCCGTTCGGTCGAAAAAATACGGCGTTCCTTTCATTCTGGGCGCTCATTGATCGCTTTATGAGCCAAAATCGACAACCTTCCGGCCCTTTGCGCAGTTAATTTTTCGTCAATCAATCATTCAACGCTATGAACAACGGAAAAACGGCTCTGATTACCGGAGCCTCAAGCGGGATCGGCCAGGAACTGGCCCAACTGTTTGCCAGAGACGGTTTCAATCTCGTTCTGGTGGCCCGAAACACGGAAGCGCTGAACCAGCTGGCCGGCCGGCTGTGGGAACAGCACCAGGTGGAATCGGTGGTGATCACGAAAGACCTCTCCGAAGAAGATGCCGCCGAAGAGGTGTATGATCAGGTAAAGGAGCGGGGCATTACGGTGGATGTGCTGGTCAACGATGCCGGTGCGGGTCTCTATGGGCATTTCGCCACGGAAACCGACTGGGAGCGCGAGAAGGCGTTGATTCACCTTAACGTACTGGCAACCACCCAAATGACGAAACTCTTTCTGAAGGACATGGTTGCCCGAAATGAAGGAAAAATTCTGAACCTGGCCTCGCTGGTTTCTATTACGCCCATGCCGCTGATGGCGGTCTATGCGGCTACCAAGGCGTACGTATACAATTTCACCCAGTCGCTGATCAACGAACTGAAGGACACGAAGGTGACGATAACGGCCCTGCTGCCGAACGCGACGGATACGCAGTTTTTCAACCGGGCCGGTGCACCGGACGTCAAGGTAACCGATCACCTCGACGACCCGGAAATGGTGGCCCGCGACGCCTATAAGGCGCTGATGAAGGGCGCCCACAAAGTCATTCCGGGCGGAATCGTCAACAAGGCGTATGAGGTGATGTCGTATGTGGCCCCGCAGGAAGCCCTGGCCGGCATGATGCGGTACAACATGACGCCCAAAAATGATCTGAAGCCCGACGGCAGCGAAAAGTCGGCGGCCTGGGCCTGGGGGCTGGGCATTGCCGCCCTGGCCCTGGCGGGCGTGGCGCTGGCGGTGGCCTACAGTGATGACAAAGTGGCCGAACGGGTGCGGAACCGCGTCCACCCCGACAACTGGCTGCCCGAACTGGAAGGAGCGATCCGGAGTGCCCGGGAACTGGTCGGTAACGGCTGGGGAAAAGCCAGAGAAGCAGTCTCCTGACCGACCGGGGCCGTCCACTTCGGGCGGCCCCTTTGTTTTTCTCAGAACAGTTCGCTCAGATTGACGATGATCCCGGCGGAAATCCGGAACGTCGACACGTCGGCTTTATCCCCCGACTCGGCCCCGTTCAGGTCGATGGCCGACTTCCCTCCCACCTGAAAAGCGCCGTTCACGGTGATCGCCACCGGCAGCGAGAGGAAATAGTTGAGCCCGGCCCCGAGGTGCGCCGACCCGCCCCGAAAAAGAATGTTGTCGTACGTGTTGCCGTTGATGACCTGATCGATCTTGCCGGTCCGCCGGGCATAGCCGGCTTCCACAAAAGGCCGAAGGGCATGGGTGGTGGCCGAAAAATTGAAGCGGACACCGCCCGTCAGGGTTGTAAACCGGAAGGACTCGGCATCCACGTTGTCGATGTTCATTTTCGTGGCGTCATACTGCGCGAAGAGTTCAAGCCGCTGGGTCAGCCCGAAGCCCGCCCGCAGTCCGCCCCCCAATCCATTGCCGGAGTTTTCATCCAGAAACTGAAAATAATCCGATGACCAGCCGAGCATATGGCCCTGAAGTCCGAGGCTGAACCCTTCGGTGGAAGAACGCTGCCGGATGGCGGTCTGGGCCGAAACCAAAGCCGGAAGGAGCAAAACAAGGTTCAGAAAAAAGGGAAGCGTAAATCGATGGAGTCGCATGGGAGAAAAGAGTTGAAGGGTTAAAACGTGATGATGCCGTCGCCGGTCCGGACTTCGAACGACTGACCGGCCCGAAACACCACCGGCTGCCCTTTGGATTCCTCGCTGATCGTGGCCGACCGCAGGGGAAGGGGCTGCCCGTTGACGGCATCGACCGTCAGAATGCGAAATTCCAGCAGGTCTTTTTTTCGGAACAGCTCATTGCCGGCCCGCCGGATCCGGGTCACTTCCCCGTAGGCGGTGGCGCCTGAGGCAATGACCACCTCTCCCCCGCTCATCACCGGCCCGGCCACCCGGAAGCGGATGGCCTGCCCTTCACGGGCGTCGGCAGACGACAGATTGTCGAGCAGGGTCAGGCTGACCGGCAGCCGCCGGACGGCCACCGACCGCCGGGATGTCTCCGGCCGCGTCGGCTCGGCCACAACGGGCTCGTTTTGAACAGGTTCAGTCGGCGAAGAAACGGGCGGTTCGAGGGGCTGCGACCCGGACTGCGGCCGCCCGGCGGAGCGAGTTCCGGAGGCCGGGCCGGGGGCCGCGGGTTTCTGTGGTACGGTTTTTTTCGTCGGCGGTTCGGCGGGCGATTCTTCCGGTACCGGACGATCATTCGGCCCGGAAGCCGGTTTTTCGGCGGGCAGAGTGGCCGTAAAAGTTGGGGTTTCGCGCTTTTCTTCGGGTTTCCGGTATTTCAAAACCGGCTGTGCAGCGGTTTTGCCCTTGTTCGAAACGGCGTCGCCTTCGGAAGTGCGGTCGGTCAATAGTAATCCGAGAAATAGCAGCGCCACGAGGGTGAGGGCGCCCGCCAGGACCAACTCCCAGCTATTCCGAAACCGGGTTCGGGCCGCTTCCATGACCTGCCGGGCCTGGGTGAGCGGGACGGCTTTTTTCCGGATCTCATCCAGTTGCCGGCGGGGTTTCATATCCAGCACCTCCGTGACCGGAACGGACGGAACGATGCGGGTCGGGTCCAGAACGGGCGCCTGCGAGTAGAACGGCTGGAGAGCCCGCTGAAACTCTTTGGCGTCGGCAAACCGCTTTTCCGGATTTTTCTCCAGCGCCTTCTGCACGATGGCCTCCAGTTCTTTCGGGACCTGTCCGTTCAGTTTCCGGAGCGGGATGGGTTTGTGCCGCAGAATGGCCTGCATCAGTTCATAGTCGGTCCGGCTGGCAAAAGGGAGTTTCCCGCAAAGGAGTTCATACAGCAGCACCCCCATGGCGTACAGATCCGAAGCCGCCGACGGTTCCTGGCCGTCGATGAGTTCGGGGGCCATGTATTCGAGCGTTCCGACGATGCGGTTGGCCTGCGTCAGCCGCTGTTCGCCCTTGACGCGGGCGATGCCGAAGTCCATCAGTTTAATCACCCCTTCGGGCGTCAGCATCAGGTTGGCAGGTTTGATATCGCGGTGCAGGATACTTTTCCGATGGGCGTGCGCCAGTCCCTCCAGCCCCTGCCGGACGATTTCGGCCGCCACCGGTGCCGGCAGCGAACCCGCCCGGCGGAGGAGCGATTCCAGACTTTCGCCTTCCACGTACTCCATCGCCATGAAGTAGTCGGAACCGTCCTGAAGGAAGTTGTAAACCACCGCGATATTGGGGTGATTGAGCCGGGCCAGAATCAGGGCTTCATTGCGGAATCGCTCCATAAACGACCCCTGGCTCACCAGGTGCGTATGCAGCATCTTAACGGCTACCGGGCGTTCGAGCAGGGTGTCGGTCGCCTGGTAGACGGTGCCCATGCCGCCCTCACCCAGCAGGGATTCAACGCGGTAATGGTGGATCAGTCGGCCCTTCATGGCTGGTTTCAGAGATTGCATCAGGGTAATTCGATATCACGGGTAAACGGAAGTTCGATTTCCCGGGTCTCGCTGGGCGGGGTGTCGTTCCCCGTTAGGGTGCGCTCGGCCACGACCACCGTAATGTTGTCATGACCGCCCCGGCTTTTGGCCGTCCTGACCAGTTCCTCGGCAGCTTCCGGCAGGCTGACCTGGCCCAGAATCCGGACCAGGTCTTCGTCACGGCAATATTCGTAGAGCCCGTCGGAGCAGAGGAGCAGGCGGTCGCCCGGATCGAAGGGCAGGACACAGCGCCCAAGGTCGATCCGGATGTCGGCTTTGGTTCCCATTGCATGGGTCAGGACGTTGCGTTCGGGATGGGTGATGGCGGCCTGTTCGGTGATCTCCCCCATCCGCAGCAGCTCCTGAACGTAGGTATGATCCTCGGTCAGCTGAACGATCTGGCCGTTCTTGAACAGGTAGGCCCGGCTGTCGCCCACGTGGGCGAAAAAGAGCTGCTGGTCCTGCACCACCACGGCGGTGCAGGTGGTGCCCATCCCGCGAAAGGTCTCGTGGGTGCGTGATTCCTCGAAAATCTGCCGGTTGGCCATCTGAAAGGCCCGCATCAGGCACTTTTCGGTCGTATCACGGTGCTGAAAATATTCCCGGCTGACGATCTCGGCAGCCATCTGGCTGGCGACCTCTCCGGCCAGGTGCCCGCCCATGCCGTCGGCCACCAGGAGCAGATAGCCCTTGAACCGGCGGAGACCCTCGTCGGCCAGCCGGACAAACAGTCCGGTATCCTCGTTGTTCCGGCGCACGTTGCCGAGGTCGGAAACCACCACCGCGTTGAGATCCGCAGCCGACGGAGAGCCCATGGTGTCGGAATCGGCCGGAAGGACCATTTCGTCTTTCGTTTCGGAAAGTCCCGCCTGGGTTCTGGCTCCGAAAAGGCGTTTTAAAAAATCTCTCATACGATTATGGGGGTCGGATCGGGCTACCGGTCGAAAAAACACTTGTATAACTGCCTGACTTCAGGATCGATGACAAACTGCTGCTCAGCTCCCCGGTGACGGATGGTAATCGGCACGGCGCGGCCGGGTATTCTCCTGACGATGAACGGTTCCCGGGTTTGCACCGAACCGTCGGGCAGGATCATCTGAAGATCAAAATCGGCATTGACCACCTCCACCTCGATTTGCTCATACCGCGTGGCCGGTCCGGTTTCCGTAGTGTTCGTCCCGTCCGGCTTTTTACCCCAGCCGATCAGGAACAGGACGGCCAACACCAGGCCCGCTCCCGCCGGCAGGTAAGAGAGCCGAACCGGAACCTGATCCAGCAACCTTCTCGCCCTCAGAACGATACCCGACTCCCGGTGGGGGGTCGTTCCGCCCGCATCCCCGCCCGAAAGCCTTTCCACGATCGCTTCGGCGGTGGGTCGGCGGGCGGGATTGTTTTGCAGGCAATCGACCATCAGCGCAGCCAGTTGCGGGGAGAGGGCCGGATTCAGAAGCCGGGGATTCGTAAACTGTCCGCGCTCGATAGACCGGCGCAGAGCGGCCGGGTGAGCCGCATCGAACGGCAGATGACCGGTAGTCATTTCATACAGCAGCACCCCCATCGACCAGACATCCGACGGCAGTCCGCCCTGATTGCGAAACTGCTCTGGCGCCATGTATTCGGAGGTTCCCACCACGTGACCGACCTGCGTCAGCCGGGGAGAATACTGGCTGCGGGCAATTCCGAAATCGAGCAGCTTCACCTGGCCGTTCGGGCGGACCCGAATGTTGGAGGGTTTCAGATCGCGGTGGACAATGCCCGACCGGTGCAGGAAGGCCACCGCCCCGGCGATCTGGCTCAGAATCTGCCGGGCATCGTTGTTGCCAAGCCGTTCCTTCCGCCGGATGAGATCGTCGAGCTGTTGTCCGTCCACCCATTCCATGACCAGCGCCGGGCGGTCGCCCGCGAGAGCGTATTCATACAGGGCGGCAATGTTCGGATGCGAAATCGATGCCTGAACATAAGCTTCATTCCGGAACCGGGCCACAAACTCCGGCCGGTACAGTACCTTGACTGCAGCCGTCCCGTTCACCGGATGCTGCGCCCGAAACACCTCTCCCATGCCCCCCGCCCCGACAAACTCGGTCAGCCGGAAGCCGGAGACGGATGTGTGGAGGAGTGGATGCGGGGCCATTGGGGGACGGGGAGTTTAGGAGTTAAGGGGTTGGGGAGTTAAGGGGTTGGGGGGTTGGGGGAGTTTCAATTTAAATCCTCCACTCCCCAACTCCTTAATTCCCAAATTGACTTCAGTCGACCACCTGCCGGCGGCCCATGAGTTCGAGGCCGTAGCGGATCGGGACCGCGAAGGTGATGCGGGTGGCGTCCTCGCGGCTGGTGCCGGCCGTGAAGATGCCGATGACGTTCCCTTCCCGGTCGAACACCGGCCCACCGCTGTTTCCGGCGCCCGTTGCATTGACCGTCAACTGGTAGTAGTCGCCGAATTCACTGTAGTAGGCGGCCGCTTTGCCGGTGGCCTGCCCGCGGAGAATTTTACCGATGTTTCCCGGAGTTACCGTTACGTCGGGTACCTTGACGACCTGCGGGTTACGGTTTCCGAAATCGGACGAGTATTCGCCCACGAACACGTCGGGGGAGATGCCGGGGTAACCCATAACCGTCACCGCCTGACCCGGAGCCACTTCCTTATCGGCGTCCTTCAGTTTAACCGGCGTCAGGGTTTCGGTCAGGTCGATGCGGAACAGGGCCACGTCATGTTTCGGCGAAACGATGGGCTTGCCCAGCGCCGGAAACCGCTGCTCGTTCTTGTTGAAAGTCACGTCGAGGTAGGTGTTGACCCCTTCGATGAGCTTACCGGACATCGGCTTTTTACCGAAGAACTGCGTTTCGGCCGGCACCCAGCGGAAGGGCTGCACCGGTGTCGGGCTGACCTCCCATCCGTTGGCTCCCTGCACGAGCAGGGCACCGGGGAAGGCATCTTCCGGAAAGGCATAGTACGAATGCCAGGCGGCCGCCACGTGCCGGTTGGTCATGATGTGGCCCTGCGAGGAGACGACGAAACCCGTCCCGCTGGCGCCGGCCATGGCAATCGGTTTCCCGACCTGCACGTCCCTTTTAAGGCCCAGAAGCGGCTCGATCCGGCCGGGTTCCGCTTCAATGTACATCGGGACGTTTTTGACCTGGCCGTTACTCTGCCGGACAGGCATATACTGGTGATAAATGTCGTCGCCCGTGGGGGTGTAGATCAGCTTGTAGCCGAACTCGATGAAAACCACCTTGCTGGTGTTGGCGGATGCGATCTGCTCGACGCTCAGGGCGTTATCGGTCTTCGTGACGGGCACGACCGGCTTGTTATTGATGATGACGGTTTTCTGTTCACCGATCTTATCCCGGAACAGATAGGCCAGGGCGGAAACGGAAACCAGCACCACGGCGGCCCCCAGCAGCAGGGAGCGGGTGGTTTTCCGCCGTTCGGTGACCATCATGCGCTCGACGGTCTGCTTTCCCAGCCCCACTTTATGCGGCAGCGCGTTCTGGTCGGCATCCTCGGATTCGGCCTGGGTTTCGGCGAGGCTGATTTCGCTGGTGGGCTTCGCCGTGATCGGCACTTCGACCACCCGCGTGCTGAGCATGAGATCGGCCGGGCGGGGGTTCAGATCGAACTGAAACACCGGTCCGCCCTGCCCCAGCTGGACCTCGTCGCCGGGTTGCAGTACCGCCGACCCGTGGACGCGGTTTTTGTTGACGAAGATGCCGTTGCGGGAGTTGTTGTCGATCACCTGGAAAACCGGCGTGCGGCCGGGTTCCTTCACAATCTTGCCGTGTTCGCGCGAAACGGTGGTGTCGCGCTCGGGGTCGAACCGGAGGTCGTTGGTGACGGCCCGCCCGAAGGTGAGTTCGGTGTATTTTTTGTAATCGAACTCTTCCACCTGGTTGGCTTTCGTGCCGGTCAGGTGACGGATTACGTAACGCTCTGTTATCGTTGCCATAAGTGAAATAGTTTTCGGGTTGGAAAGTTGTGCCCATCGGACTCTGCAAAGTTGGGAAATGGGCCGACGCCGGGGTATCGGGAAATGCCCGTATTCCTACCCTTTGAAAACCTGTATTTTCGCGCTATAGGAAAACCTGTATTTTAGAATACGGCATTGGAATTGAGGAGCTTGAATCCGTACATTAGCCTAATCACTCTGGCCGGAAAATCATGCGATACCTTTTCCTCTTTTCTCTGTTCACTTTGTCGGTTGCAGCCCAGAACCCCGTTATCGATTCGCTTCACACCCGCCTGAAGACCCTTCCGGCAGACAGCAACCGGGTCAATACCCTGCATGAACTGGCCACCAATTACTGGTGGAACGGCTTCGACTCCCTCGCCCGCGCGACGCTGTCGGAGGCCGTCCAACTGGCCGGAAAGATTCCTTTTCAGAAAGGGGACATCCGCGCCCGGCTCGCCCTGGCCCGGATCGAAGCCGATTACCTTTCCGATACCCGATCGGCCCACGCCCAGCTCGACACGGCCGAGCGCCTGGCCCGAACCATCGGGGATCTCTCGCTTCAGGGGCAGGTGTGCCTCCGCCGGGCGCAGCTTTACGAAAACATCATGGAGAAGCTCCCCGCATCCCGCGAGCTTCTGCAGCAAGCCCTCACCCTGGTCAGGAAGGCCGGTGACAAACGGTGGGAAGGGCAGGTGTACAATGAAATGGCGATCATGAAAATGGGCGAAGGGCAGTACGTCGAAGCGATCAATCTCTGGCTGCAGGCCCGGCGGCTTCAGGAGTCGATAAACGATCTGAAAAGCCTGCGGGGTACCCTGCCGAACCTGGGAGCCGCCTATCTGAAACTGAACCGGTACGACGATGCACTGGCCTGCTTTGCGGAAGCCGAAAAAGTGGCCGAAAAGCTGAACGACGCGATGGTTAAGCTGTTCATCGTGGGCCGAAAAGGGGAAATTCTGGAGAAAAAAGGCCGTTTTGCCGACGCACTGGCCCTGTATCAGCAGCAGGTAAAAGCCTATAAGGACCCCTACGTTCCGGCCAGCCTGGCCCGGGCCTACGGTGCTGTAGGACGGGTGTACATCCAGTTGAAACAATACGACAAAGCCCTCGAATTCAGCCGGCTGTCGCAGGAGACCTACCGAAAGACCGTTGAAAAAACACAGGAAGCGCTGGAACATAACGCTCAGGCCAACTTCGGCAAAATCCACCTGGCCCTGAAACAATACGACCAGGTGATTCGCTACGCCCGGGAAGGGTTGTCCTGGACGAAAGGAGTGTCCGAAATGCGGCCCGAACGGACCGAATACATCCGCCAGCTCGCCGAAGCCTATGAACACCTGCACCAGCCCGCCCGGGCGCTGTTCTATTACAAGTGGTACAAAGCCGAAGCCGACACCATGCTGAACGAACAGGCCATCCAGAAAGCAACCGTTGCCAGCATGACGTATGATTTCGAGAAAAAGCAGCAGGGGGTAAAGCTTCAGCAGGCCCGGCAGCAGGCGCTCATTCAGTCGCTGGAAAATGAAAAGCTGGAACAGTCCCGGAACTTCCTGATCGCCCTGCTGCTGCTGAGTTCGGCCACGCTCGGTTACGTTTTCTGGAGCAACCGGCGGCTGCGGCTCAACAACGAAGAACTCTTCCGGAAGAATGCGGAAATCGAAGCGGCCCTCTTCCGGGGTCAGACCATTGAACGCAAGCGGGTCGCAACGGAACTTCACGACAGCGTGGCCGCCAAGGTATCGGCCCTGAAATGGCGGTTCGAAGCGCTGGACACCTCCCGGTTCGACCAGGAACTTCAGCGGGAACACGCCCGCCTGCTGGATCACATGGGCGAGGTGTACGACGACATCCGGGCCATCTCGCACAACCTCATGCCGGAAATTCTGGAAAAACAGGGGCTTCAGGCGGCCCTCATCAAGCTAACGGATACCCTGAACGTTCAGAACCGGACGCAGTTTCTGCTCGAAGTGGAGGAGTCGGGGGAGGACGTCCGGGGCCGAACGGCTTATGAACTCTACGCCATCACGCTGGAACTGGTCAACAACATCCTGAAGCACGCCAATGCCCGGCAGGCCGGCATTGCGCTCCAGCGTTCGAACGGGTTTCTGACCCTGACCGTGCAGGACAACGGCCGGGGCATGTCCGAACCCAGGGCAGACCCGGGCATCGGGCTTCAGAACCTGCAGGCGCGTCTGGACCGCCTGGGCGGCACTTTCTTCATCTCCACCCCTGAACCGGGCGGAACGCGCATCAACGTCCGGGTGCCTATAGCAGCCCGTGCCTGACGGCGTATTTGATGATGCCGATGGAGTTTTTCACCCCCAGCTTGCGGAGAATATTGTGCCGGTGGGTTTCGACGGTGCCGGGGCTGATGAACAGCTTGTCGGCAATGGCGTTGGTCGATAATTCCTGAGCAATCAGGCGGATGATCTCGATCTCGCGGTCGGTGAGCGGAGCCAGCGGGGCAGGTGCCTCGTCCGACGCCCGAACGGCGGTCATGGGAAGGGCCACCAACTGGGTCATGACGGATTCGGAGAAGTATTTCTCCCCCCGGGCGATGGTTTTAATGGCTTTTTCCAGCTCGTTCTTGCCGGCTTTTTTCATGACGTAGCCGGAAATGCCGGCCCGGAAGGCTTCCCGGATATTGTCGGCGTCCTCCGAGACGGTCAGCATCAGCACTTTGACCATCGGAAACTGCTGCCGGATTTTGAGGGTGAGGTTGATCCCGTCGAGGTCGGGCATATTCATATCGGAAAGAACGATATCGACTTCGTTATTCTTCAGAAACTCCAGCACTTTCCGGCTGTCGTTCAGGGTACCGACCACCTCCACACTCTCGATGCGGCTTAGAAGCAGGGACAGGCTATCCAGAATAATTTCGTGATCGTCGGTGATCAGGACACGAATGGGTGACATAGAAATCAGGTTCGGAGGGTAGGCAAGAATCAAATATAAAAATTCTCCTTTATTTTTGTCCTGTCACCGTAAAAAGCATGAAATCGATTGTTCCTGAGTTAATTATGCTGGTCTTCCTGACCGCCGGTCTGGTGCTCTCCGCAGCCGCACTTCATACGTATCTGGAGAAAAAGAAATTAATCGAGGAAGGCGTTGCTACTCAGGGTATTGTGATTGCGCTGAACAGGACGTCCTCCAAATCCTATACCCGGGCGCCCTCCATTCAATACCGTACGCAGGACGGGCGTGTGCTGGTTCACCACAGCAGCGAAGGCCGGAACCCGCCGGCATATCAGGTCGGGGAAGTAGTCACGGTGTATTATCATCCGGACCGGCCCGAGGATGTACACCTGGAAGGTAACTACCTGATGGTATATGTTTTGGGGGCGTTTGGGGGCGGCTTCCTCCTCCTTTCCATCTGGAGTCTGCCGGCCATCGTCCGGGCGCTGATCTCCCTGTTCTGAATGCCGGCCTATCAATACCGCAGCACCCAGGCCTTCAGGTCCGGCAGAAAGCCGGTATAGGTATCGGTGCCGCAGGCCGCACGCCCGGTTTGGGCCGCCAGATCCAGGGTCAGGGTGCAGGAAACCCGGCCGGGGTACTTTCGCACCTGCATCTCCACCACCGAGTCGGAATGCCAGACGATCCGGTCGGCACTCCAGACATCACCCTTCAGGTCAAACAGCAAGGCCCCGTCGGCTACGCGGTAAATGCTGGGTTCCTCGATCCAGTGACTCATCCGGACTTCAAAAACATCGAACACGATCCGGTAGGTACAGGCCGGGGAAAGATTCTCTTCCATGTGAAAAATGTATAGCTTTCGGATTGATTAACCTTCCCATTACCTGTAACTTACAAATGCCAAACAGTTACGCCCAACTTTACATTCATCTGGTTTTTGCAGTCAAATACCGTTCCGGTCTGATTCGGCCCGCCTGGAAGGAGGACCTGTACCGGTATATCACCGGCATCATCCGAAACCAGGGCCACCAGCTGATTGCCATCAACGGCATGCCCGATCATCTGCATATCCTGATCGGTCTGAATCCCCGACAATCCCTTTCCGATCCGATGCAGGGCATCAAAGGCGATTCCTCGCGCTGGATCAATCAGAACCGGTTCACCCCCGGCCGATTTGAATGGCAGCAGGGCTACGGCGCCTTTTCCTACAGTCGCTCCCAGATCGATACGGTCGTCAAATATATTGAACGGTAGGAAGCGCACCATCGCAAAACTACGTTTCTGGAGGAATACACCGCGTTTTTGACTCGTTTCGGGATCGATTTCGATGAACGGTATTTATTTCAACCGCCGGCGGAGTAACCGGATTCGGGTAAGTCGCTAAAGCGACTAATTCGGAAGCATATGGTTGCAGGCATCTACAGACATTAGGTCGCATAGCGACCCAATGCTTGTAGAATACCAGGACTTTGGTTACCCGCCCCAGTCGCTAAAGCGACTTACCCCTCTGGGAACAAAAAAGGCGGGGTTTCAACCCCGCCTTTCAATTGATTTCGATTACTGAATTTCCACCGGCCCGACGTTGTAGAAGAGGATTTCTTCCTGTCCGTCCTCGTTTTCGTTCATCATCATGCCGACCACCGCATTTTTCTGAATCCGCCCGGCCAGAATTTCCTTGGACAGAGCGTTCAGGATGCGCCGTTGCAGCACCCGCTTCAGCGGCCTAGCCCCAAACTGCGGGTCGAACCCTTCTTCGCCCAGCCTGTCGAGCACCTCCTTGTCGGCTTCGAGGGTAATGCCCTGCTCGGCCAGCCGGTCCTGAATCTGTTTAAACTGGATACCGACGATCTTGCGGAGTTCACGCCTGGTCAGCGGCTGGAACATCACGATCTCGTCGATACGGTTCAGGAACTCGGGGCGCACGGTCTGTTTCAGCAATTCGAACACCTCCTCTTTCGCATCTTCGATGACCTTCTCCCGGTTCCAGTCTTCCATAGCGGCAAACCGCTCCCGGATGATCTGCGACCCGATGTTGGAAGTCATGATGATGATCGTATTCTTGAAGTTGGCAACCCGGCCCTTGTTATCGGTCAGGCGGCCGTCGTCCAGCACCTGGAGCAGGATGTTGAACACGTCGGGGTGCGCCTTTTCGATCTCATCGAGCAGGATCACGCTGTACGGCTTCCGGCGGACGGCCTCCGTCAACTGCCCTCCTTCGTCGTAGCCTACATAGCCCGGAGGAGCCCCGATCAGACGGCTGACGGCGTGGCGCTCCTGGTATTCGGACATATCGATCCGGACCATGGCGTTGTCGTCATTGAACAGGTACTCGGCGAGCGCCTTGGCCAGTTCGGTTTTCCCGACGCCCGTGGTGCCCAGGAAGATAAACGAACCGATCGGCCGTTTGGGATCCTGCATTCCGGCCCGGCTCCGGCGGACGGCGTCGGCCACCACCTGAATGGCTTCCTCCTGCCCGGCTACCCGCTTGGCCAGTTCGTCTTCGAGGTGCAGGAGTTTTTCCCGTTCCGACTGCATCATCCGGCTGACCGGGATGCCCGTCCATTTGGCGACTACTTCGGCGATGTCGTCGGCGGTCACTTCTTCCTGAAGCATGGCCTTTCCGCCCTGCATCTCTTTACTTTGTTCCTGAAACTCCTTCAGCTTGTTCTGACTTTCCAGAATCTTGCCGTAGCGGAGTTCGGCCACCCGGCCGTAGTCACCGGCCCGTTCGGCCTGCTCGGCTTCGAGTTTATACTGGTCGATTTTTTCCTTTTCCTGCCGGATGGCGTCGAGCGTCGATTTTTCGTTCTGCCACTTGGCTTTCAGGTCGTCGCGTTTCTCGTTGAGGTCGGCGATTTCCCGGCTCAGAACGGATTCCTTGTCGCGATTTTCTTCCCGGCGGATGGCCTCCCGCTCGATCTCCAGTTGCATGATCCGGCGATTCAGTTCGTCAAGTTCTTCCGGGACCGAGTCGATTTCCAGACGGAGTTTGGCGGCCGCTTCGTCCATCAGGTCGATGGCTTTGTCGGGCAGGAAGCGGTCGGAAATATACCGGTTTGAGAGTTCGACGGCCGAGATGACGGCGTCGTCCTGGATGCGGACCCCGTGGTGCAGTTCGTATTTTTCCTTGATGCCCCGCAGGATCGAGATGGCGTCCGGCACATCCGGCTCATCCACCAGCACCGACTGGAACCGGCGTTCGAGCGCTTTATCCTTCTCGATGTATTTCTGGTATTCCTTCAGCGTGGTGGCTCCGATGGCGTGGAGTTCACCCCGGGCCAGCGCCGGTTTCAGCAGGTTGGCCGCATCCATAGCGCCTTCTCCCCCGCCCGCACCCGCGCCGATGAGCGTATGGATTTCGTCGATGAACAGGACGATTTCGCCTTCCGAGTCGGTCACTTCCTTGATGACGGCTTTCAGACGCTCTTCAAATTCACCTTTATATTTCGCCCCGGCTACGAGCAGCCCCATGTCCAGCGACACGATGGTCTTGGATTTCAGATTTTCGGGAACGTCGCCCTGCACGATCCGCTGGGCGAGTCCTTCCACAATGGCGGTTTTCCCGACGCCCGGTTCACCGAGCAGAATCGGGTTGTTTTTCGTCCGGCGGCTCAGGATCTGAAGCACGCGCCGGATTTCCTCATCCCGGCCGATGACGGGGTCGATTTTCCCTGCCCTGGCCAGTTCGTTCAGGTTTTTGCTGTACCGTTCGAGCGAGCGGTATTTTGCTTCGGCATTCTGATCTTTCACGCTCTCGTTTCCTCTCAATTCGCGGATGGCGGTTTTCAGCAACTTTTCGCTGAAACCGAGGTCTTTCAACAAGGTCGCCACGGCGTCTTTGCCGGCCAGAAGCCCCAGCAGCATCAGTTCGACGCTGACGAACTCGTCGTTAAATTCTTTCAGAAAGCCGCCGGCCTTTTGCAGGGCCGCGGCCAGTTCGTTGCTCAGGTACGGTGAGCCGCCGGATACTTTCGGGTATCCGTTGACGATGGTGTCGAGCCGGCTGGTCAGTTGCTGCCGGTTTACGTTGAGTTTCTTCAGCAGAAAGTTGGCCGTATTGGGGTCCTCATCCAGGATGGCCTTCAGAGCGTGGCCGGTTTCGATGGCCTGCTGGCCGTTGCCGAGGGCAATCATCGAAGCCTGCTGGATCACTTCCTGCGCCTTAATGGTGTAATTATTAAAGTTCATGGCTTTAGGTTCGTTTTCGGTCCGTCGCCGGGTGGTGCCGCAGCAACGGCCTCTTCCTTTTTCAGACTTGTTGTTCCTGTTCTACGCCGGATATTTAACAAATGCCGGGCCATAGGGTTTATTCGGCCATTTTGTCGCAAATACTTGCAGAAATGGCAATTTTCTTGCCAATTTGACACATGCAGCTTCGTCAGCCGGCCGCCTGATTTTCCTGATGCCGGTCGTTATGAATTGACGAAATTCTTGGCGAATTTTACATACCACGAACCTTTGACTTTTAGAATATGTCGATAAAATCCTTCCTATCCGTGAGTGTCACCGCCTTCCTGCTGCTTTGCTGCGGAAAAGAGAACGGTGGCCCGGACCCAATACCCGGTCCGGCCTGTGTGGTCAATGAGTTCCCGGACACCTATTTCGACTCAGGTTCCTACACCGTTACGTATGACGAGAATGGGCGGGTGGCCGCCATCAAACAGTTTTCGTTCAATCTGTTTACGTTCACCTACGACGCCAACGGGCGAGTCAGCAAATTCAAAGCCGGGGTTTCTCAACTGGAGGGACTTGGCGGTGAGGAACATACCGTCACCTATGATGCCTCCGGCCGGATCGCCACCATCGAGGCTTCCACGGAAGACGGCCTGAACGGAACCTACAAGATCACCGCCACGCCGACCTACGATGCCCAGAACCGGGTGACGAAAATGACCGTAACCGACCCCAAAGGCACCGTATATGATTATACCAAACGCATGGAATACGACAATGCCGGCAACGTAACGAAGGTGTATCTGGCCCGGGAAGGCGAGGCTGAAAAGCTGGTTGCCGAATATACCTACGACGCCAAAAAATCGCCTTTCGCCGAGCAGAAGGCTTTTCAGTTCATTCCGCTGATCTCCTCGCAGGCCGATAAGAGCCACTACCTGAGTCCTAACAATCCGGCCGTCTTCACCGGAACGAGTTACAACTATTCGGCTTCGTACCAGTATACGAACGACCTGCCGGCCCAGATGACGCTCGCCCTGAAAAAAACCGGCGATCCGGCTCCGACGAGCAAACAGAAGGAATATAAGTACACCTGCAAATAGAACCGGAGTATTAAAGCGAGGTGTAGGAATACGTTTCCCGGTCCTCGTTCCGACCCTCGTTCTCCCACCAGGGCAGCGCTTCCTCCTCGTCATATTCAAGATCGGCCACCTCCGTCGGAAGCGGCCTGAACCGAACCTCCCAAACCCACCGGGCGGCCACCGCAGCGGCAGCGATCGCCAGCGCCCCGGTAAGGGCGGTATTTTTGCCGTACTGCCGGGTGGCGATACCGGCAAATCCGGCCACGAACGGCAGCAGAAAATAAGGGCCGTTCGCAAAAGTCCAGCCGGCCGGAACGATGGGATTCTGATCGAACGTCTCTTTATATTCAGGCAGGAGGTCGTCGTATTCGTCAGCCGGAATACTCGGCGAGTCCGACCGGCGCCGGCCGGCGCGCATGGTATAAAGGATGCTTCCAACAACCAGAACCGCAGTTCCGATTCGCCAAAACGAAGTCTTCTTCATGGAAGGATGACGTATTAATCCGAATGAACCGCAAAAGCCGCCCGAATGGGCGGCTTTTGTCGGACAACAATCAGTTAATTCAGGGACAGGGAATCGAAGAGGGAATCTTTGGCGGCCCTGGCTTTGCGGCTGAGGTTCCAGCCGTCATACCAGTTGCCCCGGTCTCCGCCGAAGGCCCACAGCAGCGCCGTAGCCGCCACTACGCCGACCGCCACGGCCGTGATCAGCAGCGCCTGATCCTGTTTCTCCTGCTCCGCTTCGTTCGGGCGTTCGAGCAGCTTCCGCATATTTCCGGAGACGGCCTGATCCGGCAGCACGTGCGACATGGCCACCTGGGCTTTGTTCATCATTCCGGAAACGACCTTGTCCTTGCCTTTCATCAGGGCATCGTACCCGTCTTTGGCCACTTTGGCCGGATCGCCGGTTTCCTGGGCCAGTTTGTGTGCGCGGGTGCCTTCGGCCCCGGCCTTGTGGAAGAAGTCGGTATTGGTGGCACCCGGCATCAGGGCCGTTACCGTAATGTTGGTGTCCTTCAATTCATTGCGGAGCGCTTCCGTAAATGACAGAATGAACGATTTGGTGGCGCCGTACACGGCCATCAGCGGGTGGGGCATCACGGAGGCAATCGAACCCAGCATCAGGATTTTGCCCTCGTTCCGCTGGACCATATCCTTCAGGAAAAGCTTGCTCAGGTGAACCAGGGCGCTCACATTCAACTGGATGATGCCCAGCTCTTTATGAATGTCCGTTTCACTGGCGAACATACCGTATTCACCCATTCCGGCATTGTTGACGAGCACGTTGACCTCCATGCCGCTTCGTTTGACCTCGTCGTAGATTTCCTCCGGCGATTTGGGATCCATCAGGTCCCGGGCGATCGGGGTGGCTTTGATCCCGAACTGCTCCTCGTATTCGTGGGCAATCTGGGTCAGGCTTTCGCTGCTCCGGGCCACCAGAATCAGATTGTAGCCGTCTTTGGCAAACAGATTGGCCAGTTCGCGGCCAATACCGCTCGTTGCCCCGGTTACCAGGGCAGTTTTTCCCGTTTGTGATTCCATCGTTGCTTGTTGGTTAGCAAGTGAATAAAAGGTTCACCACTCTATCTGTCTGCTAACAAGCGGGACCGGGAGATGTTGAAAAAATCTTGTATGTGGGAAGAATGCCGGTTCAGCCCCGGCCTTATTTGATAACGACCTTTACGTCGATCTGCTTTCGGGCCGCCTGCTTCACCGCCGTGGAGTCCCCCGGTTTGAAACCGGACCCCAGCCCGACGGCATCCACGCGGATGTAATTGATGCCGGCCTGGATGAGCTGGTTTTTGATGGCCAGCACCCGCGTCACCGATAACTCCTTGTTTTTCATCGGAGCCACGGCATCGTTGGCGTACCCGACAATTCGGATTTGTACCGACGGATTGGACTTCATGATCGTGGTCAGTTCATTGACGGCGGCCGTCCCGGCAGGTTTCAGCCGCGCGGTTCCCGGCTCAAAGTCGAAGGCGGGGATCATGAAGCTCTTTCCGGCGGGCAGAGCCGGGTTGGTCAGGTACGTCTGGAGATTGGCCAGCGCCGAGCCGGCGGCCGGGGTGGTCGACTGCGGACCGGTTTTCAGGGCCGAGTCGGGTCGGGAAGGGCGGGCTGCGGTCGTCTCCCGGACATAAACCGTCGTATCCTCGAAATCGGTCGAGGTGGCGCCTTCCTCATTGGCCGAGGAATAACTCCGGGTGTTGTTCCAGATGTAGTAACCTCCGCCGGCCAGCGCCACCAGAATCAGGGCCCCGACGCCCCATTTCACCAGCGAGCCGTTGCCTTCTTCCTCCGGCTCCGGCACGAACCGCTGCCGTTCCTGAACGCTGCGCTGCGGGCGGTCGATGGCCGCCGACCGTTTGGCCGGAGTCACACCGACTGCGAGAAGATGCTGAATATTAAGCCCTTCGGCAATTCGATCCAATAACCTTTCGGGTGTTGATTCAATCAGATGATCCCGCTGGTCGGCCAGCAGGGAAGCCAGGGCGTCGGCGTCGAGCTTTTTTTCCAGCACCAGCTGGTTCAGCGTACCGAGTACCATGGGAGTGACCAGTCCCAAAAGGGTAATAGCCGCCGAGTTCTTAATATTGGCATACCCGGAAATGGCCAGCCCGATGGAGCTTTTCATGGCCGGGAGAAGGTGGCTGATGCTGTTGCTTCCGGCTTCGGCCAGGCGGTTGATCTGTTCAGGATCACGGAGCAGGTCCGGGAAGGAAGCGACCAGTGCCCCATCGAACTTGCCTTTCTGAATTGAACTATATAGTTGATTTACCCCAATTTCGGTAGTCGTCCGCTTCATCAGTCCGGCCACAACCGTATGCACAAGCCCTTCCAGGGCCAGACGAGTCTTTTCCGGATTTTCATCGACGTAATAGGCAGCGCGGGAAACAACCGAATCGGATAAATTTTCTTTCAGTACGGTTAATAAATTCATAAACGAATATTGCAAAAGACTGACACATCACCAGAATGACCACATCCGCTCACACGAAGCCGACGAATGCAATACGAGTGATAAAGTTA
This sequence comes from Larkinella soli, assembly GCF_003703975.1. GTDB lineage: Bacteria > Bacteroidota > Bacteroidia > Cytophagales > Spirosomataceae > Larkinella > Larkinella soli. The sequence continues at coordinate 98,912 of NZ_QTJY01000017.1, forward strand.
GTAAGCTTTAAGTAGACAAAAAGGAATCGGGGGTAAAAGTTATGTACCAGCGAAAAATTTCGCCGGCCGGACGCTTTCCGGCCGAATGGATCGCTTTTTTCCCCGAAAGCCTCCTCAGGCTCCCTGAAACTGCCGAAGAAACCGGACGTCGTTTTCGGTATAAAGGCGAAGGTCATTCACTCCGTAGCGTAACTGGGTAATTCGTTCCACACCCATACCGAAGGCGAAACCGGTAAATTCCTCGGGGTCAATCCCGCAATTTTTCAGCACGTTAGGGTCGACCATACCGGAGCCGGCAATTTCGACCCAACCCGTATGCTTACAGATATTACAGCCTTTCCCGTGGCAGATCTGACAGGAGATGTCGATCTCGGCGCTCGGCTCGGTAAAAGGAAAATAGGACGGCCGGAAACGGATTTTTACATCTTTGGCAAACATCTCCTTCACGAAGTGGTACAGCGTGTCTTTCAGGTCCCTGAAGCCGACGTTCCGGTCGACGTACAGGCCCTCGACCTGGTGGAACATGCAGTGGGCGCGGGCGGAGATGGCTTCGTTCCGGTAGACCCGGCCGGGCATGATCGATCGGATCGGCGGCTTCCGGTGTTCCATCAGACGGATCTGAACGTTGGAAGTATGTGTCCGGAGCAGCATGTCGGAGGGCGCCCCGGCGCTTTTCTTTTCCACGAAAAACGTATCCTGCATATCCCGGGCCGGGTGGTTGTCCGGAAAATTCAGGGCACCAAAGTTATACCAGTCGGACTCGATTTCCGGCCCGTCGGCCACGCTGAAGCCGATCCGTTCGAAAACCGTAATCACCTGCCGAAGAACGATATTCAGGGGGTGAAGGGCTCCGTAGGGGCCGGGGGCGACGGGCAGCGTGAGATCAACGGCGGAAGCTTCTTCCTGACCATCGCCGTTCTCCAGCGAGGTGCTGTACTCCTTAAAACGCTGCTGGGCAAAATCCTTCAGGCTGTTGAGTTCCTGACCGACGGCCCGGCGGTCTTCCTGGGGCACCTGTTTCAGGCCCTCGAACAACTCGGCTACCACGCCCTTTCGGCCGACGTACCGAAGCCGGAACTGTTCCAGTTGTTCTCTGGACTGAACTTCAAACTGCTCAATCTCCTGATATATCTCTTTAACCTTGTCCAGCATAGTAATCCCAACGTTCCATGAAATGATGCAAAGATAACCAAATTCCCTCCGCCGTCGAACAGCGTTTATTGCCGTTCGACCTGCGTAACGGTACGGTTCTTGGGCACTGATATGGCAGTAGGTGGTATGGGGAAACACCTAAAAACCCTGCACAATAAGAGGTAAATCACTTACAATCAACGCTTAGTCATTGTTCCACTATCTTACTCGATCTACTATGGAAACACTCCTGAAAGAAAACCTTTTCGACCAAGTGTCCACAAATTTCCCCAAAAGTGTGGAAAAAAAGTCCACCTCCTCCGCCCTCCAGAAGCTGCTCATTCCCTTTTATGATCGGAAACGCACCGTATCACTCGAAGAAATCGTACGCCTTGAAGGATCGGGTAATTATACCAATTTCTTTTTGAAGGACGGCACCCGGATGCTGGTGTCGCGTACCCTGAAAGAATATGAAGAACTGCTGGACGGCCAGGCGTTCGTACGGGTTCACAAATCCTGCATCGTCAACCTGGGTTATGTTCGCCGGTTTTATGTGAAGAAAGAGGGAGAACTTGAACTGACCGACGGGCAGCAGGTGAAAATTTCACGACGCCGGGCACAGACCTTTATGGATCGAATTCGGAACTTTCTTCCCGGAAACGGCCGGTAAGATGACCGGAACTACTTAAAAGAACGTATCGGACCGTGTAGAACCCGCAACGGCCCACTGCGTAGAAATACGTAATCGGTCAAGGAGATATACGGAATGTAGGAGTAAAAAATTTAACATAAAAGCTTGACATTCAGCCTGTTACCTGAGAACACAGGCCGCTGAGTGTCAAGCTTTCTTATTTAGTGAACGGCGATTAAGCGTAGTTTTGTCATGTCAGTTAACAACAAATCGCAACATTAATCACTCTTATCGCCAGAAACTATGGAATCGCTCGTTTATCCTGCTCCCACGACTCTCCAGCCGCTGTTTCCCCGTATGTACCAGCGCAACGCCCACCGCATCGCGCTGCCGTACCTGAACCGGAATATCATGATCTCGGTAGACGACGTCGTCAGTCTGCACGGGGAGGGTAACTATACGTTTATCACCACCCGTGACAAAAAGCGCTACCTGGTTTCCAAAACCCTGAAAGCGTTCGAACAGCTTCTGGACCCGTCGATGTTCCTCCGGATTCACAAGTCCACGATCATCAACCTGGCGTATGTTCAGTTCAGCGTCTTTGCTTCCGAGCGGATCGTTCGTCTGACCGACGGCCAGGAAGTAACGATCTCACGTCGGCGGATGAAAGAGATCAGCCTGCGGCTGAATCAGTTCATGCAATCGCTCTTTAACTGAGATTGAGTTCGATTCCACAGGCTTCTCCGGTCTCTGGCCGGCAATTTTCGATCCTTCCCGGACCCTGGCGTCCGGAACAGATATAAATACGGTTTATTTTGGGTTAGTTGAGCGGAACAGCCGTTGCCGGCTCCCTGACGGGACGTGGCAACGGTTTGTTTTTTTCCGCCGAAGTGACGTTAAAACGCAAAGCCGATGGTGATCTGCCAGAGGCTGGTTTTTGTCGTGAACCGGGTATCGTTGTTTGGCGTCTTGATCCCAACCTCGTTCAGGTCCGACAGATTGCCTTCATACCGCACATCGAGGTTAATCCCCGACAGACTGATGCCGGCCCCGGCCTGATACCCGAAAACCGCCTGTTTGAAGGTATCGTCGATGGATTGGGTGGTATACTGTTTAAAGGAATCCTTCAGGTTTTTGTCTTCCGAGATCGTCAGCGACATCATCGGCCCGGCGTTCAGCCGCAGCGGCCCTAGCTTCACCCCCAGCAGTACCGGCACATCAAAAGTTGTAAATTTAACGTCGATCGACTGCGTGGCCAGCCCCGTCTGGATCAGGTCGAACTTCCCTCCTTTTGCCGACACCAGCACCTCCGGCTGAATGTACAGTTTCCGGCCGAACCGGAAAAAGGCTCCGCCGACGATCCCGGTCGTGCGGGCATCGTTGTTCCGGAAAAAGTCGTAGACGATCTGACCGCCCGAGGTGACCGGAATGCCCCCGGCCGTTAGTCGTGGAGTCTTGACTTCCAACGTTTTGAGTTGGGAGAAATTGGCGCCGACTTTCAGGCCGAACGTGAAAAATTTGCCGCCCCCGCCGAACTGGGCAAAACTGACGCCGGGCAACAGGCACAGGAGCAATAAAAATCGTTTCATTAGTAGATGCATTTAAGAATTTGAAAAAACGGACAGCAATTTAACGGAAAGCCCTGCATTTTCAGTAACCATACTGTGCAAACGGCAACAAAAAGGGAGGCAAAAAAAACAGCCCGGTCCGGAATCGGAATCCGGACCGGGCTATGGCCTTTTGTTTTGTGAAAGCTAAAAATGGAACCGGGGACGCATTCCCCTCACCGGGCGGATCAGAACAGCTTGAGTGCCAGCGTCACCTGCCAGGACTTTAGCCGCTGGCTGAACTGGGAGGAGTTGGCGTCGGTGCCCAGATTCACGGCCGTCACGTCGGAGAGGCTGCCCTCCCGCCGGACGTCGATACCGAAACGTCCCAGATCCAGGCCGACGCCCAGCTGGTAGCCGTAGGTAGCCCGGGCCAGGGCATCGTTGAGACTGCCGCTGGTGTAATCCTGGAGGGCACTGCGCAGACGCTGGTCGTCGCTGATCCGGAAGGAAACGATCGGGCCGGCCACCACCCGGATGGGTCCACCTTTCAGACCGAGCAGCACCGGGACATCGAAGTTGGTGGTTTTGATGGATACCGTTTCCGAACGGGGCTGCCCGTTGATGTCGCGCACGATCTCGAACGAACCGCCTTTGGTAGACACGAGTAATTCGGGCTGGATAAACAGATTTTTCCCAAACCGGGTATATACCCCCCAGGCCCATCCGGTCCGGCTGTCGAAACTCTCCCGCAGATTATCCCGGACGACCTGCCCGCTCACGCTCACCTGCGGAGTTCCGTTGGCGTTCAACCGGGTGGTAACAAATTCTCCCATCGTGAACCGGGACAGGTTTACCCCTCCTTTGATTCCGATCGAAAACTGGGCGAAACTCAGGGACGGCATCAGCAGGACCAGCCCGAAAAACAGGATTTTTTTCATGAGAAGCAAAGGTTGATTGTAAAGTGGCTGCATTCTTTTCTGGTTAAAATCGATCAGCCACTAAGCTATCTTAACCATTTTACCGCAATTGACACTATAACGCGAATCTCTGAAAAGGTGCTATGCGAAGTCGGCTTTTTTTAGTATATTGTACGATTCCAACTGCGTCGCAGGCTCCGTATTGCCGGATGTTCAGGCTTATGACACGCTGGACGACCTTTCCCCCTACGGCGGCCGGCTTCTTCTGATTTACCGGTGACGGGGGTGGTCCCGATTCAATACTCCGCTTAGAGAAACGACGATAACGAAAGGTTTAATGGCGAAAACGAAAACAACTTATTTCTGTCAGAACTGCGGCCAGCAGGCGCCCAAATGGCTGGGCCGGTGCCCGTCCTGCGGGGAATGGAATTCCTTTGTCGAAGAGCTGATCACCAAAGAAGAACCGGACCGCGGTAACTGGCGGCCCTCCTCCACCACCAAAGTGGCCGCCAAACCGAAAGCCATCCATGCCATCAATTATGAGGAGCAGGAACGGCTCCCCACGCCCGACGGCGAACTGAACCGCGTTCTGGGCGGGGGCATCGTTCCGGGCTCTCTGGTGCTGATCGGGGGCGAACCCGGTATCGGCAAATCGACTCTTCTCCTTCAGATCGCCCTGGGACTCAACGGCCTGCGGGTGCTGTATGTTTCCGGGGAAGAAAGCGAGCAGCAGATCAAGATGCGGGCCGAGCGGCTTCCGGTTCCGGTCAGCGACTGTTACATCATGACCGAAACCTCCACTCAGAACATTTTCCGGACCGTCGAGCATTTCGAGCCGGAGGTGCTCATCATCGACTCCATCCAGACCATGCAGTCGAGCCTGGTCGAGTCGGGGGCGGGCAGCGTCTCCCAGGTGCGGGAGTGTGCGGCCGAATTTATGAAATATGCGAAGGAAAGCGGGGTACCGGTGTTCATGATCGGCCACATCACCAAGGAAGGCTCGCTGGCCGGGCCGAAAGTGCTGGAACATATGGTCGATACGGTCCTGACCTTCGAGGGCGACCGCCACACGACCTACCGGATTCTTCGGACCACCAAAAACCGCTTCGGCAGTACCTCCGAGCTGGGCATCTATGAAATGCAGGGATCGGGTCTGCGTCAGGTCACCAACCCGTCGGAGATTCTGATCTCCCAGCGCGACGAGGCCCTCAGCGGCATTGCCATCGGCTCCATGATGGAAGGCAACCGGCCTCTTCTCATCGAAATACAATCGCTGGTGAGCGTGGCGAACTACGGCACCCCGCAGCGGAGCAGCACCGGTTTCGACAATAAGCGCCTTCAGATGCTGCTGGCGGTGCTCGAAAAGCGGGGCGGGTTCCGGCTGGGCCAGCAGGATGTGTTCCTGAACGTGGCCGGCGGCCTGAAAGTCGAAGACCCGGCCATCGACCTGGCGGTCTGCTCGGCCATCGTGTCCAGTTATGAGGACATTGCCATCCCGACCAACGTTGCCTTTGCCGCCGAGGTCGGGCTGGGCGGGGAAGTCCGGGCCGTCAACCGGATCGAGGCCCGGATCTCCGAAGCCGAAAAACTGGGTTTCAAGCAGATATTTATTTCGAAATACAATACGAAAGGGCTGGACCTGACGGGTTCCAAGATAAAAATCCGGCCGGTCGCCCGCCTGGATGAGGTGTTCCAGGGCGTATTAATGTAACTCTTTCAACCGGGTTTCGATCTGAGGAGGCATCCGGAGGGTTTGCAATACCACGCAATACCGTTCCGTCAGCTTCAGCAAGGTGGCTTTTTCGTCATCGGACGCGTCGGTATCCAGCTCGAACGTAAGCCGGATGGCCTGAAAACCGACGGGTGCCTCCTTCGAAACCCCCAGCGTTCCCCGAAAATCGAGGTCGCCCTCCGCCGAAATCCGGGCCTGCCGGAGGTGAATACCGGTAGCCGTCGCCACTGCCCGCAGCGTCACCCCGGCGCAGGCTACCAGCGCTTCCAGCAGCATATCCCCCGAACAGGCCAGAGTGCCGTCTCCGCCCGTGGCCGGATGCAGGCCCGCCGAAACCAGCCCCTTCCCCGTCTCCAGTTTACAGGAAATGCCCTCGCCCGCCATGCCCTGCGCCGAAAGTGTGATCAGGGCAGAACCGGGGTCCTGCCGGTACTGATTTTTCAGAGGTTCCTGAATGGCTTTAAGGTCTGCCGCTTCCATCATTTTCCTTCTTTCTGGTTTAAAGTTTGCCTTCGCAAAGATCCGTTACGATCGATACCTGTCTCCGTTTTCGACAAAATATTTCCAAAAAAATTATATTGCAATTCCTCAACTCCGTCGATCATGTCCAACAAAACGGTCCTCCTCTATACGATTGCCGCCGTAGCCGCCACCGGTGGTCTGTTGTTCGGCTTCGATACCGGTGTCATCAATGTGGCCCTGCCCTTCATCAAGCAGGAGTGGAACCTGTCCGAAACCGCCGAGGCCTGGTCGGTCAGCGCCGTGCTGGTGGGTGGCATGGTCGGGTCGTTGCTGAGCGGACGGCTTGCGGACGGGCTGGGGCGCAAGCGCATTAACATCCTGGCCGCCCTGGTATTTACGGCCGGGTCGGTCCTGACGGCCGTGGCCTCTTCGGAGGAGATTCTGATTGCCGGGCGGCTTTTGCTTGGTCTGGCCATCGGCGTCGTTTCGTTTTCCGTTCCCTTATATATTGCCGAGATCGCTCCGGGTGAGATCCGGGGGCGACTGGTTACTTTCTTTCAGCTGGCGATCACCATCGGCATTCTCATCTCCTATCTGGTCGGTTTTTCCTTCGCGGAGGCCGAGAACGGCTGGCGGCTTATGTTCGGGGTAGGGTTTGTGCCGGCGGCCATCCTGCTCGCCGGGATGTTTTTCGTGCCCGAAAGCCCGCGCTGGCTGGTCAGCAAAGGCCGGGATGAAGAAGCCCGGCAGGTACTGAACCGGCTCCATGAAACCGACCGCGTCGATACGGAATACCAGCAGATCAAGCGCGTCAACGACGAGGAAAAAGCCCGGAAGGTCGACTGGCGGGAGCTGTTCACGAAACGCCTTCGGATTCCGTTTCTGATCGGCATCGGCATTTTTCTGATTCAGCAGTTCAGCGGGATCAATGCGGTCATTTATTACTCGACCAAAATATTCAATATGTCCGGCTTCGGCTCCAACACGACCTCCATCATGGCGACCGTCGGCGTGGGGGTCGTCAATACGCTCAGCACCCTGGTGGCCGTGCGGTTCCTCGACCAGTGGGGCCGCAAACCGCTCCTTTTCGTTGGGCTGATCGGAACGGCCGTCTCCCTGGCGACGATCAGCTTTGCCTTTTTCTTCCGCGAATCGCTGGGGGCTGATCTGCTCCGCATTCTGTCGGTCGGTGGGGTTTATGTATACATCTTCTTTTTTGCCATCAGCCTCGGTCCGCTGGGCTGGCTGCTGATTTCCGAGGTGTATCCGCTCCGAATTCGCGGTTTTGCCACCAGCCTGGGCAGTTTTTATCACTGGTTTTTCGATTTCTGGGTTAGTTTTACCTTTCCGATCCTGGCCGCAAGCAGTCTGGGAACCAACGGCGGTATTTTCATGATTTACACGGCCGTCTGTCTGCTCGGGTTGCTGTTTGCGCGGTATATCGTCTTTGAAACGAAAGGCATGAGTCTGGAAGACATTGAGAGAAAATGGCAGAAGAACCCCGAAACCAGCGTGTCCCGAACCTGACCGATCCCCTGCCTCTTTCGCCGGAACTGATCGATAAGCTGCACCGGCTCTCGGAAAAGTATGCGGCTATGGGTCAGGACATGGGATCTTATCTGGAGGGCCTGCTTCAGGCCGATTACCTCACCTATTGGGATTATATTCATCTGGAAACCCTGTTGTCGCTCCAGAACCCGCGGACGCCCTACCTCGACGAGTTCATATTCATCACCTATCACCAGACCACCGAGCTGTATTTCAAGCTGGTGCTTCACGAAATTCGCCAGATTGCTTCCCATCCTTCCCTGACGGCGGGCTTTTTTACGGAGCGGATGGGCCGGGTGAACCGGTATTTCGGCATCCTGGAACACTCCTATCAGGTGATGGTGGAAGGCATGGACCGCGACCAGTTTCTGAGCTTCCGGATGGCCCTCCTGCCGTCGAGCGGGTTTCAGTCGGTCCAGTTCCGGGAAATCGAGATCGTCTCAACCGAGTTTTCCCGGCTCCTGCTGAACGTACCGGCGGAACTGGGTTCAGAGGCTTCTGCCGAACAGCTCTACGACTACATCTACTGGAAACAGGGCGCCACGGAACTGGCTACACAGCAGAAAACCCTAACCCTCAGGCAATTCGAGAACCGCTACAGCCAGGAACTGATCCGTCTGGCCGGGGAGTTCCGCGACCGGAACCTCTGGCGACGCTTTCTTGACGTACAAAAAACCGGAGCACCCACCGACGACCTTGTCGTTCAGCTTCGGGAGTTCGACCACCGGATCAACGTCCGGTGGAGGCTGGTTCACCTGCGGTCGGCGGTGAGGTATCTGCACAAAGACCCGGACGACATTAAAGCCACCGGCGGCACCAACTGGCAGAAATACCTGCCTCCGAGGGAACAGCAGCGCATCTTCTATCCCGACCTCTGGAGTGAATCCGAGCGGAATCAATGGGGGAAACAGGCCTGAGCCGTCCGGTTTTTGTTACCTTTATGCTCAGGTTCCAAATCCCTTTTCCCATGAAACAAGTCAAAGCCCTTCTGGTGGCGGCCGGTCTGCTGGCCACCGTATCGCTGCCCGGTTTCGCGCAACGCAGCCATCCCGAAGACAAAGCCGGCTGGAAGCTCGGCGCTCAGTCCTACTCCTTCCGCCTGTTTCCCTTCGCCGACGCCATTCGAAAAATCGACAGCTGCGGTCTGAAATACATCGAAGCCTTCCCGGGGCAGGACCTCGGGGGCGGATTGACCGGCAAGATGGATTTCAAAATGGATGCAGCCGCCCGGCAAGCCGTTAAAAAACTGGTGAAAGACCGGGGAATGACCATCGTCGCCTTCGGGGTCGTCAATGCGAAAGACGAAGCTGAGTGGAAGGCGCTGTTGGAGTTTGCGAAAGAGATGGGCATTCAGAACATCAATACCGAACCCAAAGTCGAGCAGATTCCCTACATCGCCCGCCTGGCCGACGAGTACAAAATCAACGTCGCCATGCACAACCACCCGAAGCCGTCGCATTACTGGCACCCTGATTCGGTGCTGGCGGTGATCGGAACCAGCAAATACCTGGGAGCCTGCGCCGACATCGGCCACTGGGTCCGGTCCGGGCTCGACCCGGTCGAATGTCTCAAAAAGCTTCAGGGCCACGTTCTGGGGATGCACTTCAAGGACGTCAAAAAAGATTCACCCGACGGCAAGCACCATGATGTCGTCTGGGGCAACGGCGAGAGCAAGGTGGACGCGGTCATTGCGGAAATGAAGCGGCAAAAATTTAAGGGGCCGATTTCGGTGGAGTACGAATACCACTGGGAGAACAACGGCCCGGAAATCGCCGAGAGCGTCAACTATTTCAGAAAAGCCTACAGCCGGATTCAATAGCCGGTAAAAAACGAAAGGCCTCCCGACGGGAGGCCTTTTTTCTATCTGGTGTGGAAAGAATCGTTTATGATTAGCGTACGGAGATGAAACGCTCGGGCTGTACGGGTCTCTTGGTCTGAAGATTCACTTCCTTAACCGTTTTTGAAGAACCGTCCGTGACGACGACCGTGTATTTACCATCTTCCAGTTCGCTCAGATCGAAGCGGGTGCGAACGCTGGTGTCATGCTTGGACAGCCGCTGGATGGCCAGAACCTGACCGTTTTCGCCGAGCAGCTGAACGCTGACCTGAGTACCTTTTTCTTTGGCTACCATGACGTTCAGTTTGGCGGCTTCTGAAGAAGCATACATACCAACCTGATAAGAGCCGGAAACTTTTTCACCATCGACATTGGCGAGGGCTACGGTGGAGGCGCTAACTGAGAGCGCAACGAGCAATGAAGAAATGAACGTTTTCATGATGTGTGTGAATGGATCGTTAATATTTGTTGTTTGTGTGGTCGCTCAGGACTTTTTTGCCTGATTGATGTTTCAAAGGTAGTTCACTTGGAAAAATCCCAAAAAACATAGTATGCAAGTGGTCGAAACCATTAGGCGAACGGCATGAATCCTTGACGAGCAATTAAACGGTAAATACCAGCCATATCGATCTAAAGCACACGTTTTCAACATTTTAACTTTTGTTAATATTTGGTAATTACAACTTTCTGAACCCCCTTGCAAATACCTCCTCCCTTTACCGGAAAATTTTATTGATGCAAAACCGAATAATTCAGAATTTTGAGTAACCAAATAAATATTTATGGTAGCTTCCGAGCCTCTATACCGAACCGTCACCCTGTTCAGGGCATTTCCTGATCTGGTGGCGGCCGAAAGCACCCGGCACGGCGGTGTCAGCCCGTCGCCTTTTGCTTCGCTGAATGTCGGCCTGAACACGGAAGATGATCCGGAGAACGTGGAGGAGAACCGCCGGCGGTTCTTTGCCGGCCTGGGGATCGACGGCTCCCGGGTTGCCTCCTCCCATCAGGTACACGGCGATCTGATCCTGGTGGCCGAAGAACCGGGGCGCTACAGCGGTTACGATGCCCTGATCACCAACCGACCGGAGTTGTTTCTCACCGTGACGGTGGCGGATTGCACGCCCATCCTGATCTGGGACCCCGTCCGGAAGGCGGTGGCCGCCGTTCATGCCGGCTGGCGGGGCACGGTGGCCGGACTCGTTGAGAAAACCGTCCGGGCCATGCAGGAAGTCTTCGGCACGCACCCGGCCGACTGTTACGGTTTTGTCGGCACCTGTATCGATCGGAATTCATTTGAGGTTGGGCTGGAGGTGGCGGAACAGTTCGGCCCGGCATTCAGGACATTGGACCCCGAACGCGGCCGGTTTCTGGTTGACCTGAAAGCCGCCAATGCCGCTCAGCTCACCGCAGCCGGCTTTCGCAGCGACCGGATCGAAATCTCGCCGTATTCGACCGTGGGTACTTCCCAGGATTACTTCTCCTATCGCCGGGAAAATGGCCGGACCGGCCGGATGCTGGCCCTGATCGGTTTTCGAACTCCTTAAAATATTTGGTCTCCACGAGCGGCCCTGCAAACAATCTGTTCCTTATCCGAGTTTTTATTGCATTCACACACCTGAATCGGAGGAACCGATACAAAGCAATGGGACTCTTAGTGACAATTTTAGTAGGTGCCATAGCCGGCTGGCTGGCCGACCTCGTTTTCAAACGGTTTTCGTTCTCGCTCTTTACGGAAATCCTGCTGGGTATCGCAGGAGCATTCGTGGGCGGCTGGATTTTCGGTAGCACGTTTGCCACCGGCGCCGGTGGTCTGCTGGACCGGGTTCTGACAGCCTTTGTCGGAGCCGTCATCATTCTCGGGATTGCCGCCTTGATCAAAGGCTCACGCAGAACCACATAAAGAAAGTTTTTTTGAACCAGATCGGAGGGCTGTGCGTCAGGTTGACCACAGCCTTCTTTTATTGGATCACGAACTCAACTTCCTTGAAGTCGAACAGCCGCAACCGGGTATCCACCTGAACGGCCAGCCGGCCGGCCTCATCCACGCCGACAATATACCCTTCGAACCGCTGTCCTCCGGCCTGATATTCATGTTTTTCCTGGTACCGGAACAATCGCTGTAAATACGTCGTTTTCAACAGGTCCCGTTGCCCGGCCCGGAGAGCCAGGTACCGGCGCTCGATGGCTTCCAAGAGATCAGGAAATAATTCCGGCAGAACGAAATTACCCTCATTTGGTGTTTCATTAAGGAGGGAAGTCGCCGTCGGATACTGAAACCGGGTTTGGTTGATATTCAGTCCGATTCCGACCACCGACCAGGCAATCGTATACCCCTGAAGGGTGTTCTCGATCAGAATTCCACCAATTTTGCGTTGTTCTACGTATAGGTCATTCGGCCATTTGATTGTCAGCCGGTTACCGAGATAGGTTGCGAGCCAGTCGCTGATGCCGAGCGACAGGGCGATATTGAGCCAGAACTGTTCGCCGGCCTGAAGGAACGAAGGCTGGAGAAGGATTGAAAAGGTGAGATTCCGACCGGTCTGGGCCTCCCACTGATTCCCGCGCTGGCCTCGTCCGGCCGTCTGGTGATCCGTAATCACGACGGTTCCCTCTACGGTATCCGGCTGTGAGATCAGCTCAGCCGCCACATCGTTGGTTGACTGACAACTTGGCAGGTAATTAATTTTTTGACCGAGAAATAAGGTTTTGGGTCGAAACTTGTACAAAATTTTTATACTTTTAGTTGGATGAACACCCGTATTACGGTAGAGATCACTCTCCGGAGGACCTACCCGCTGATTCCGGGCATGTGCAATTTAAACCAGTAGCATGAGAATAAACAAACCAAAGGATATATCATCCGAAGAGTTGTGCAACCTTGTCGTGAAGGGAATGCAGGAAAAGAAGGCTGTGGACATTGTGGTCATGGATCTTCGCGACGTAAAAAATGCCATCGCCGACTTCTTTGTCATCTGCTCAGGTAACTCCGATACACAGATCGACGCCATTGCCGATTCCGTTTCTGAAGAAGTCTTCAAAGACAGCCAGATCAATCCCTGGCATCAGGAAGGGAAAATGAACCGGGAATGGATTTTACTGGACTACGTGGATGTAGTCGCCCATGTTTTCAAGAAGGAACGCCGGTCCTTTTACGACCTGGAACAACTTTGGGGTGATGCGGAAATCCGGGTAGTGGAGGAAACCTTTGCCTGATTCCGGGCACCGGCCCGCCGGTTCGGTTCCGATGCCGGCCCGCGGGCCGAAGCTTATCCGCCCATATGACCACCCGACGCGATAATCCTTCCGTCTGTCGAAACAAAATTCCCGCAGAAACAATCCATTGTAAAATGGTGTTTTCCTTTTGACTTTTTAGCCGTAATTCTGTTGCAAACAAATGCCTGAAAAAAATAGAAATCCGCTTTCACCCAGAACTCCCCGTCGGCCAAACTTCCAGGGCTGGATAGTGGCGCTCCTGATTGCAGCGATCCTTGGGATAACCTTCTTCAATCGGAGCAGCGCCGTTCGTGATACCACGATCAAGCGGTTCGAGAAGATGGTTAAGGATCGGGAGGTTGCTGAGGTTGTCATTGTCAACAATGATGTGGTCGAAGTAACGCTGACTCAACAGGCGTTGCAGAGTCCTAAATACAGAAATCTTTTCCAGGACAAACCGTATTTCAACTCCGGTTCCGGTCCGCATTATACGTTCCGGGTCTCCTCGGCCGAATCGTTTAAAAAAGACCTCGACCGCATTCAGGACGGGGTTCCGGATAACGAGAAGATCGATTATAAAATTGAACAGAGGAGCGACTGGAGCGGTTTTCTACAAACCTGGGGCTTCTTTATCGTCATGATCCTGGCTATGTATTTCCTGCTCGGGCGAATGTCCGGAGGAGCCGGGCCGGGGGGTCAGATCTTCAATATCGGTAAATCCCGCGCTGCCCTCTTCGACGCCGAGAACCGCGTCAAGATCACGTTCAACGACGTAGCCGGTCTGGATGAAGCCAAAGAGGAAATCAAGGAAATCGTCGACTACCTGAAGAGTCCGACCAAGTTTACCAAACTCGGTGCCAAAATACCGAAAGGAGCATTGCTGGTCGGCCCTCCGGGTACGGGTAAAACCCTGCTGGCAAAGGCCGTTGCCGGAGAAGCCGGGGTGCCGTTCTTCTCACTTTCAGGTTCCGACTTTGTCGAAATGTTTGTCGGTGTCGGTGCCGCCCGGGTGCGTGACCTCTTCAAACAGGCCAAGGAAAAAGCGCCGTGTATCATCTTTATCGATGAAATCGATGCCGTTGGTCGTTCCCGTGGCCGGGGTTCCCTGCCGGGCGCCAACGACGAGCGCGAAAATACGCTGAACTCCCTGCTGGTGGAAATGGACGGTTTTGCTACCGACTCCGGGATCATCATCATGGCTGCCACCAACCGCCCTGACGTTCTGGACCCCGCCCTGCTGCGGCCGGGCCGTTTCGACCGCCAGATCAGCATCGATAAACCGGATATCGTCGGCCGGGAAGCCATCTTCCGGGTTCACCTGAAACCGATCAAGCTGGCACCGGACATCGATCCGCGCGAACTGGCCGCCCAGACTCCCGGTTTTGCCGGGGCCGAAATCGCCAACGTCTGTAACGAAGCCGCCCTGATCGCTGCCCGGCGGAACAAGGAAGCCGTCGATATGCAGGACTTTCAATATGCCATGGACCGCGTGATCGGTGGTCTTGAAAAGAAAAATAAGCTTATTGCCCCGGAGGAAAAGGAAATCGTCGCCTACCATGAAGCCGGCCACGCCGTTGCCGGATGGTACCTCGAACACGCCGATCCGCTGGTGAAGGTGACCATCGTACCTCGGGGTGTTGCCGCCCTCGGCTATGCCCAGTATCTGCCCCGTGAACAGTATCTGTACCGGACCGAACAGCTACTTGACGAAATGTGCATGACGCTCGGGGGCAGGGCCGCCGAAGATAACGTTTTCGGTAAGATCTCGACCGGCGCTCTGAGCGATCTGGAGCGGATTACGAAACTGGCTTACAGCATGGTGACCATGTACGGGATGAACGACAAGATCGGAAACGTCTCGTTCTACGACTCCAAGCAGAGCGAATATCAGTTCAACAAACCGTATTCGGAAGCCACTGCCGAAGCGATCGACGACGAAGTACGGAAGATCATCGACCAGGCTTACCAGCGGACAAAAGCACTGCTGGCCGGCCAGCGGGAAGGTCTGGAAGCCGTAGCGAAGGAGTTGCTTGAGAAGGAAATTCTGTTCCAGAGCGATCTGGAGCGGATTCTGGGCAAGCGTCCCTTCCATAAGGAGACGACCTATCAGGCTTACAAGAACAAGAGCGAAGTGGTCGAGGAAGAAATCGGGAAGAACAGCAAACCCGAAGAAACCCAGCCGCTGCCGGCACCGGATCTCCCGGCGCTGTCATAAAGAAAAAAAAGGGCCTTGCGGCCCTTTTTTTATATCCTTTATCGCCTTGCCCTGTACCCGGTTGCGTCGAACGTGTGCCGGATGGGGCCGAAAAAAATAAGTTTCAGGGTGCTGGTGGCCGGTTTTCCGTTGACCAACTCGGAGTAGTACTCCTTTTTTGACTGAACGATCAGTTCGTTGTGCGCCAGATAGCTCGAAAGATTGATGGAGTGCGCATCGGGCAGTTTGGCCTCCAGCGCCAGTTCGTTGAAGAGGTACAGCGGATAGGGGTTAAACGGCACCTCGGCCACCCACAACGACTCCGTATCCCGACGACCCAGACTGGCTTTATACTCGCTGGCCGTCAGCCCATACTGGCTTCCTTCGCGGCCCGTAGCGTGGTAGCGCTTCCGAAACCTAACCTGGCAGGAATTGCCCCGGCTGGGCGAATAATACGCCTTGCCGGCATAATAGGGCACAATTACCTTACCATCAATCCGGTCGTTGACGTAGATCCGGTAGGTGCCGTCGGGCTGGCCGATGGCGAAGGTGAAACTGTTGCCCATACCCGGCAGGCTAAGATTTGCCAGTTTTTTGTCAAAACCGAACTCTCCGGTTTTCGTGTTCAAAAGGACCTGATACCGAACCACCGACCCGTTATAGTCGGTCTGTTCATACACCAGCACCCGATCGAACGTCAGCAGCTGCGGAGCTGCCGCCCGTTTGGGAGTGGCCATCGCCAACGCTCCCGACTGCGCATAAACAGGATTCCCTGCCATCGTCACCATCATACCCGCCAGAACGGCAAGAATCATTCGTCTTTTCATTCTAAATTTTTGTACACCCGGTGCGCCGGATACCGGCTTCCCAATCCGGATGCAATATGGTAGTTTCGGTGGTAAAGTTGCAATGTATTACCTTTGCAATTCTGAAAATTACTGCATGTTTCCAATCGAACACCTGTCGCTCCCACCCGACCGCGCCGTCTATTTCGCTTCCGACTTTCATTTAGGAACGCCAACCCCCGAAATCAGCCGGGATCGGGAACGCCGGATCGTCCGGTGGCTCGATTCGATCGAGGCCGATGCCGGAACCATCTTTCTGGTGGGCGACGTCTTCGACTTCTGGTTCGAATACCGGAAATCCATCCCGAAGGGCTTCATCCGACTCCAGGGCAAGCTGGCCCAGTTGACCGATGCCGGTATTCCCATCGTCCTCTTCTCCGGCAACCACGACATGTGGATGTCCAGTTATTTTACCGACGAAATGGGCATTCCCGTCCATCGGAATCCCCGCAGCTACCAGATCGCCGGCAAACTGTTCCACATCGGTCACGGCGACGGCCTCGGCCCGGGTGACCAAACCTACAAACGGCTCAAGAAACTATTCGAGAACCCGCTGGCGCAGACGATGTTCCGGTGGCTGCACCCGGACATCGGGATCGGGATCGCCGACCGATGGTCGCGGCACAGCCGGGCCAGTCATCAGGGAAAGTTCGAGGAATTTATGGGGGAAGACAACGAATGGATCATGCAATACTGCCGGGAAGTCGAGGCCCGGCAGCATCACGACTTTTACATCTTCGGGCACCGGCACCTGCCGCTGGACCTGAGCGTGGGAAAAACCAGCCGCTACATCAATCTCGGCGAATGGCTCAATTATAATACCTATGCCCGGTTTGACCGCAATACCGTGACCCTGAGCACCTTTGAATCCTGATTGCCGGACCGCACCGTGGATCAGTTCTTTAATAGCTCCTGTCGGGAGAGATTCTCTTTCGGGGTAGCGTTCAGTTCCTGCCGGTAATCCTTCTTCTTGAGTTCTCCGTTTTTGACCGATTTGATAAAATTAGCCCAGGCAAACGGATTCAGGAACGGGATGGCGGTCAGCTGGCTTCGGTTGGCCACCGACTCCCGTCCGAACCACTGCTGATTCAGATAATACCGGTAATTGGCGGCCGCGCTCATAGGGGTGACGGCGGCCAGGCGCTGCATGGCTTCCGCACTGGTGTTTCGCTCCAGATTGGCCCGCTCCCGCTCGTCGGGCAGTTTCATGTTCACAAACGCCTGCTTGAAGAGCTCTTCGGTCGGATACGGATAGACCTTGACCTCCGTCAGCATCTGCACGTCTTCCTGCATGGCGATAACGGCCGAGTAAGACTGTTCGGCCAGCCGGCGCGGGATGATGTGAAACTGTTTCTTATAACCGACGTAACTGAAGATGATGCTGTCGCCCGGCAGAACCGGCAGGGCAAAGTAACCGACGTTGTTCGACAGAACGCCCCGGCCGGCATTGGGAATATAGATATAGGCGCCGGGCAGCGGCTCGGAGGTCTTTCCGGCGGTGATGATTCCAGTGAACATGATCAGTTTCTCCTGCCCCTGGGCATGGGCCGGAACCTGAAGCAGTAACGTCAACCCTACCAACGCCACTACAGTTAATGCTTTCGTTATCACTGTTTTCATAATCGTCATTCAAAGAAAACGACTGCTGCGGAAACCTATTGCCTTCCGGCAGCCGGGGTTCAGGCCGGGATGGTCCGGCTACGAAAAAATTTTTAAGAACGTAATGATAAAGGGGGCTGCCAGCAGCAGCCCGTCGAAACGGTCCAGAAAGCCGCCGTGGCCCGGGATGGTTGATCCGGAATCCTTGATGGCGATGCTCCGCTTGAACAGAGACTCGACCAGATCGCCGTAGGTGCCGGTGACGACGATGATCGCGCCGACACAGTACCATTCCCACGGCCGGAGGTCTTCGACGTAAAACGCCAGAAAGAAGGCCATGACCGCAGCGGCAATCGCCCCGCCCAAAGCCCCTTCCCACGACTTTTTTGGCGACACTCGTGCAAATAACTTTCTCCGGCCGAATTTAGTGCCGGCAAAGTAGGCACCGATGTCGCTGGCCCAGAGCAAAATCAGACAACCCAGAACCAAGCCCGGATGGTAGGTACCTCCCCGGAGGGCCAGCACGTTCAGCAAAGCGAACGGCACCGCCACATAGATAACCCCCAGAAAGGTAAACCCGATATTCGTAAAAGGTTTTAAATCCCTTTTTTTATATAATTTAATTAAAAAAATCATGGAAGCCGCCGGACATATGAGGAAATAGTTGTCGAAGGGAATGATCCCCTTTTCGATGAGGTAGGTCAGCACACAGATAAAGCATCCAACCAGCGTTCCGTAATAGGTCAGCGGCTGGTTGCCGTCCAGTCCGAGCAGTTTGTAAAATTCCAGCTGCGTCAGGGCGCTGATGGCGCAGAACAGGAGCACAAAGGTCCAGTCACTATACCAGATGGCGGATAGGATGACGATGACGCCGATCGCAGCAGCAATGACCCGCTGTTGCAGGTTCGACATCTGATTTAAGCGAGCTCTCATGTAGGAAGACAACGACAAACCGGGTTGGTTCTTCCGGCGAAAATAACAAAATACGGACAGGCCTCCCCACATTCATACGACTTTCCGCCGATTTTCCCTTATTTTACGAAACTCATTCGTAACACCTGACATTTTAACCGGTTTCCCTGCCGACCCCCTTTATGGTTTTATACCTGCTCGGCTTTTTGCTGAACCTTTTCAGTCCGGGCCAGCCAACCGAAGCCGACCTGCGCTCGCTGCGCTGGGGAATGCACAGCCAGGAAGTCAGAACCCTGGAGCGGTTGGCGCCGATCCGGGTTACGGATACCACCCAGATCTATCGCCAGCGGTGGTTTTACAATTATCCCGCCACGCTTCACCTCGATTTCATAGACGACCGGCTCGCCGGCGCCCGTTACATTCTGACGGAAAAACACATCCGGGCCATCGACCACTGGAAGGACTATCACGACATCGTTAAAATCCTGTCCGACCGCTACGGCACCCCGCCCGGCGACTACTGGACCTGGAATGTTCCGCTGTACAAAGACCGGCCGGAGCGGTTCGGCGATGCGGTGCTGCTCGGCCACCTCCGGCGTTCCAGTGTCTGGGAAACCGGCCGGAGCATTATCACGCTGGAAATGTCGGGAACCCCCAGAGACGGCATTTATACCGTGCTGTCGTATACCAGCAAGGGGCGGCCCACCGAATAGAGGCTACAGGCGGGTTTCATCAAAGTCGGCGGAGATCAGATGGATCTTCGCCATGGTAGCATCCCGGCTCGGGACATACACTTCGCAGTTTCCGAGAAGATAATTGCTGTCCTTTTTATTGACCACGACGGCATTGATCTGATGACCCTCCAACAACACTTTGGCAAGTTCGGCCCGGTAGCTGACCGGCGTTACCATCACTTTCTCCCAGTTTTCAGACATACGGATGGGACGGCAATTGATTTGATCTTCGGAAATAAATTAAAAAGCCTACCGTTAAAAGTAACGAAAAAAGGGCTCCGGTCAAAGGAACGGAATCCGTATTTTCAATATCGATCGAGACCATCTGCCGGCGGTACAGCCAGACCATCAGCACCGTAAAGCCGTTGTTGACGAAGTGGGCCAGGATCGGTACCCAGAGATTTCCGGACCAGACATACAGGTATCCAAACAACGCCCCGAGCAGCGTCCGGGGGATGAATCCGTAGAACTGCACGTGGATGGCGCTGAAGATCAGGGCCGCTATCCAGACGGCCAGATGCGGGTTTCCGAACCACTGCTGAAGTTTGCGCTGCACCAGCCCCCGAAACAGCACTTCCTCCCCGATGGCCGGAATGACCCCGATGACGAAAATGGCGATGGCGAGCTGCCAGGGCGTCGTGAACGTGGTCAGGAAGGTGGTCAGTTCCGACAGTTGATCTTCCTTCTGCCGCATCCAGTTTTCCAGACCGGAGAGGGAATCAGGAAGGCTCATATTCCGGTTCCACTCAATGATCAGGCCGTCGAAGGGCATGAAGGCGATGGTCAGCAGCACCACCACCCCCAGAGCCTGAACGGTCGATAAGGGCCGGTCGTTGAGGTCACCGGCCGGGCGGTGTTCGATAAACCGCAGATACAGCAGGCAGGGCACCAGAAACGAAAACAGGTGGCTGATTCCCTGCACGAACATCAGCAGATACCAGCTGCCGGCAAAATCCTTCGGATGATTGAGCAGATCGAAGGCGTTCGTCACCGTATTGCCTCCGGCGGCCGCCCAGGCGACGATCACCGCCCCCGCAATCATGCTGCCGATCGACATGCCGAGTAAGATAAATCCCAGTAAAATCAGCAGGCTGCGTAAGGGGTGCAATCGGTTGGTATTCGGTGCGGTCGCGCGGAAATCTTCCATATTAAGCGTAAATTTACGGCAAACCGGCAAGGCTATCAAAACCTTACCGGTTTTTTACTCGATTAGAACATCTTTGAAACCCGCGTTGTTAGCGGATATATGGTAAAAATTGGTAACATAGAGCTGGGCGGTTTTCCGCTACTCCTGGCCCCGATGGAAGATGTCAGCGATCCGCCGTTCCGGGCGGTATGCAAAGCCAACGGAGCCGACCTGATGTATACGGAATTCATCTCCTCCGAAGGTCTCATCCGGGATGCCGCCAAGAGCGTTCAGAAACTGGACATCTTCGAATACGAACGCCCGATCGGGATTCAGCTTTTCGGCTCGGACGTACAGACCATGGGCGCCTGCGCCGAAATCGCCACCCGCGTCAGCCCCGACCTGATCGACATCAACTACGGCTGTCCGGTAAAAAACGTGGCCTGCCGGGGTGCCGGGGCGGCCCTGCTTCAGGACATTCCCAAAATGGTCCGGATGACCGAGGCCGTCGTCAAGTCCACCCACCTGCCCGTAACCGTGAAAACCCGGCTCGGCTGGGACGATGCCACCAAAAACATTCTGGAAGTGGCCGAACGGCTGCAGGACATCGGGATCCAGGCCCTGACCATCCACGGCCGCACCCGCGTTCAGATGTACAAGGGCGAGGCCGACTGGACGCTCATCGGCCGCGTCCGGGAAAACCCCCGCATCCGCATTCCGATTTTCGGAAACGGCGATATCGACAGTCCGGAAAAAGCACTGGAATACAAAAACCGCTACGGCGTCGACGGCATTATGATCGGCCGGGCCAGCATCGGGTATCCGTGGGTGTTCAACGAGATCAAACACTACCTGCATACCGGAGAACACCTGCCCGCCCCCACCCTGGCCGACCGCGTGGCCGTGTGCAAACAGCACCTGACGTTCTCGATCCGCTGGAAAGGAGAAAAAACCGGCATCTTCGAAATGCGCCGGCATTATACCAACTACTTCAAAGGGCTGGAAAACTTCAAGCCGTTCCGCCAGCGGCTCGTCCAGGCCGACACCTTCGCCGAACTTTCGGAGATTCTGGACGAGATCGCCGAGTCCTACGCGCTGACCTTAGCGTGAAAAGGCCAGTGCCGGCTCCACCCTGTCATGGGCTTTGGCGTCCTGGATTTCATGAAGCTTCGTGTATTTGATGACCGGATACACGGCCGACAGCAGCGCCCAGACGAAGCCGGGATACCCGTCGAGGACGCCCCGCCTGAAAATATATATCTTCAGAAAGGTGAACAGAAACCGCAGCCCCTGCAGCGGTAGGTTCGCCTTTTTTTGTCGGGCGGCCATTTCCCCCGCGCTCAGGGTAGTATACTGGTTCATTTTGACGACATATTCGTGCAACGACCCGTAGCTGTCGTGAATCAGCGGGGCCGAAAACCGCCCCACCGGACCCGCCACCTGGACCGATTCGTGAACGCGCGTGGGCGAAATGCAGCCCTGCCGCCGGTCGAACAGGCGAAGGATAGGCTGGCGGTGCTGCCCGCTGTAACGCAGGACGCGTCCCAGGAAAACCAGGTTCCGGGGCAGCGCATAGCCGTCCATGATCGGGGTCCCTTTCGTAAACAGCTCCCTGATTTCCAGCGCCAGCGGCTTTGAAACGATCTCGTCGGCATCCAGCACCAGCACCCAGTCGTGAGTAGCCTGTTCGACGGCATACTGCTTCTGTGTTCCGAAGCCGTCGAACTCCCGGTGATACACCCGGCATTCGAACTTCCGGGCAATGGAAAGCGTAGCGTCCGTACTTCCGGAATCCACAAGGATGATTTCGTCCGCCCAGTCTGCGACCGACGCCAGCGACTTCGCCAGCGTCCGCTCCGCATTCAGGGTGATGATCACGACGGAGAGAGGTACTCTTGCGGGTAGCGTCATACGGTTTCAAAGGTTATGGCGTGAGACTTTTTCAATAAATTCCGGGCGATGACGGCCAGCCCCTGCTGATAACGCAGACTCTCCCGAACGGGCGCCCCCCGCAGCAGAAACCAGACCAGTTCCCTATACCGCCGGTTGCCGACCGACTTCCGGCCCACCTTCACCAGATAAAAGAGCTGTAAGGCCAGCCGCGTCGGATTGCTCTCGTACTTCCGGAAGTAGTAAAACAGCGACAGGTAATACTCCTTTTCGATCAGAAGGTTCCGGTTCGTGCTGCCGCCCCCGATGTGTCGGAACCGGACATCCGGCACCAGAACGGCCGACCATCCGGCCCGGTTGAGACGCCGGCAGATGTCCTCTTCTTCACAAAAAAGAAAATAGGCCGGATCAAAGCCGCCGACCTGCCAGAAGGCCGTCGCCCGGACGAACATGGCGCTGCCCGTGACGACCGGCACCGGCACCGGCTCGCGGTAGGCGTCCTTTCTGGGCGGGTAATGCGCCGGCCGGAGTTTCCGAACCACCGCGTGCCCCAGCAGTTTAGCGCTCAGACGAGGAAAATAACCAAAGGACGGTTCCGGCTGATCGGCCCGGTTGATAGCCTGGGCCGTACAGACCCCCACGTTCCGGTGGGCCTCCATGTAGGCATACAGCCGGGTGCAGACGTCATCGAGGAGGAGGCAGTCGTTGTTGAGAAAAAAATAATAGGCCGAAGAGGGATCGGTAAACTGAAGGCCGAACGAATGGCCGCCGGAAAAGCCCAGGTTCAGGCGGCTGCGGACCAGCCGGACCGAAGGCAGACCGTTGAGCGAATGAAGGGCTTCGAAATCATCCTCCCGGGAGCCGTTGTCGACCACAATAATTTCCGTTTCGGCCATACGGGTATGCCGGCGGATGGATGCCACGCAGTCGAGCGTATATCCACTTGAATTATAATTCAGAATGATCAAAGAAACTCTCATGCACAAGTGGGAGCATATAACACCTAACAATCAACCAGTTGCGATCAGGATTATTAGAACTGCCGCCAGGAAACTCCCCGGGCTGCCTTCATCGGAAGGGACCCGACTGTGGGGAATGCGACAAGCTTGAGCTATAGAGATGGGTTCTAATCGCAGGACAGGAATCCGTTACCGACCGTTGCATGCCCGTACGGCATTTGTTGCCGAACCGTTGCATTTCGAAGCCCAAACCGGGCAGCAGCCCTATTGTATCAACTCCGAAATAGGTAAAATAGTATAATCCGCAGGATCGGAAAAAGTTTGCCTTTCGGTAAAAAAGGGCCCGAAAAATGAGCAAAAACGGCTTCCGGCGGCCGGAAAGGAACCAAAAAACGCGCCGGTCCGTCAATCCGGTATGACAAGACCGATTCCCCTCAAAACCGATGAACCGCCGGCCGCTTCCCCCCCGAAACCGCGGGCGCTGGCCTGGTTTCTTCTGATTTCGGTGGCGCTCATCTGGGGCACATCCTTCATTCTGATCAAACGGAGCCTTCTGGTTTTCACCCCCTTTGAAGTGGGAACGGGCCGCATCTTTCTGGCTTTCCTCTTCTTTCTCCCCTATCTGATCCTCCGCCGACGGGATTTCCCGCGTGACCGCTGGCTTCCCCTGCTCGGGTCCGGTATGCTCGGTTATCTGATTCCGGCCGTTCTCTTTGCCACGGCCGGCGCCCACCTCAACAGTTCCCTTTCCGGTGCACTGAACGCCCTCAGCCCGCTTTTTACCTTTCTGGTGGGCGTACTGGTGTTTGGCAACCAGGCCCGTTTGCTGCAGATCGTCGGTATTCTCCTGGGCTTTGCCGGGTCTGTTTTCCTGGTCTTTTTCAGTACGACCGGATCCTTCGCCTTCAACGGTTACGCGTTTCTGATCGTGGTGGCCACCATCTGCTACGGTTTCAATATCAACATCGTTGCGCGGTATCTGACCGGAATGCCGGCCCTGACCTCGACGGCCTTTACCTTCGCCATGATCGGACCGATTGCCCTTATCGGCTTGGGAACCACCGATTTCCCCGCCCGGGCCTTCGCCCCCGGCTCCGGTACGGCCGTAGTATTCATGTTCATTCTGGGCATGATCGGCTCCGGCTTCGCAACCATTCTCTTTAACCGGGTCATCCAGCTGACGTCCGGCGTTTTTGCCTCCACCGTCACCTACCTGATCCCGATGGTGGCGCTGCTCTGGGGGCTGTTCGACGGAGAACCGCTGTTCTGGCCGCAGATGACCGGTATGGGAATTTGCCTGCTCGGTGTATATTTGATGAACCGAAAATAACCCGATCCCATGTACAAGGCCTCCGTCAATGACCGGTTCTCCTTCGAAATCACGTTTTCCGGAAATCAGCCTCTGCTGAACGGCGACCCTGTCGACTGGAACCTGGTCCGGCTGGACGACCGGACGTTTCACCTCCTGCACCAAAACCGTTCCTATACGGCGGAACTGCTCTCGCTGGATGCCGAAGCAAAAACCATCTCCCTGAAAATCAACCAGTCGGTTTACGAGGTATCGCTGAAAGACCGCTTCGACCTCCTGCTCGAACAGATGGGAATGAGTCAGGCCGGTCAGAGCCGGGTCAACGATATCCGGGCCCCGATGCCCGGGCTGATCCTGAGCGTAAGCATCCAGCCGGGCGACGTCGTGAGGAAAGGAGACAGCGTTCTGATCCTGGAAGCCATGAAGATGGAAAACGTCATCAAGGCCCCCGGCGACGGCACCGTCAGGGCCGTTCGGGTCGGAAACGGTGACCGGGTCGAGAAGAATCAGGTGCTCGTCGAATTCGCCTAATTAAGGAACAGGCTTCCTCCCTTTGCGGTTTTGTCTTATCTTTGCCGCTAAACTCTTCTTCATGGCTCAACTCAGGTATAAAAGAATTCTGCTCAAACTCAGCGGTGAGGCTTTGAGCGGAGAAAAAGGGTACGGAATCGATCCGGAAGTTCTGGAACAGTACAGCCGCGAAATCAAACGGGTGGTCGATATGGGGGTTCAGGTCGCCATCGTCATCGGCGGAGGAAACATCTTCCGCGGAGTACAGGGCGAACGGACCGGCATCGACCGGGTTCAGGGTGACTACATGGGTATGCTGGCTACCGTCATCAACGCCATGGCCATTCAGAGTTCGCTCGAACAGCACGGCCTTTTTACCCGCGTCATGTCGGCCATCAAAATGGAGCAGGTCTGTGAACCGTACGTCCGCCGTCGGGCCGTGCGTCACCTGGAAAAAGGCCGTGTGGTCATTTTCGGGGCCGGAACCGGCAGCCCTTACTTCACGACCGATACCACTGCGAGCCTGCGGGCCATCGAAATCGAGGCTGACGTGGTACTGAAAGGAACCCGCGTCGACGGCGTCTATACGGCCGACCCCTTCAAGGACAAAACCGCCACCCGGTATACCACCATTACGTTTCAGGACGTTTACGAGAAGAAACTGAGCGTCATGGATCTGACGGCTTTCACGCTGTGCAAGGAAAACAATCTGCCGATTATCGTCTTCGATATGAATCAATCCGACAACCTGATTCGGCTCGTGCAGGGCGAGGAAGTAGGTACGCTCATTACCGTGGACGTGCCGTCGGAGTCGGTTTAACCCCCTCCCGGAAGGGATCTTCTCAATCAAAGTTCAAAAACGACAATGGAAGAGATTGAACTCTATCTTGACGACGCCCGGGAAACCATGGAAAAGGCGTTGAAACACCTGAATATCGAGTTAGGTAAAATCCGGGCCGGGAAAGCGTCTCCCTCCATGCTCGACGGCCTTCAGGTAGAATACTACGGCATGATGTCGCCGATCAACAACGTCGCTTCCGTGACCACCCCCGACGCCCGGACCATCGCCGTCAAGCCGTTTGAAAAAAAACTGATCGGTGAGATCGAAAAGGCCATCCGCAACAGCAACCTCGGCCTCGCTCCCACCAACGACGGCGAACTGATCCGGCTCAACATTCCGCCCCTGACCGAAGAACGCCGGCGGGACTTGGTCAAGAAGGTCAAACAGGAAATCGAAGTCGCCAAGGTGAACGTGCGCAATATCCGCAAGGACACCAACGACGGGATCCGGAAACTGACCAAGGAAGGCGTTTCCGAAGACGACGTCAAGAAGGGTGAAGACCGGGTTCAGAAACTGACCGACAGCTATATCGCCAAAATCGAAACCATCTTTACCACCAAGGAACAGGACATCATGTCCGTCTGACCGTGGTCCTACTTCCTGCCGGACCCGGACCCTTGCCGGGTCCGGTTTTTTTGTGCCTGCCACAACCGAATCCCGGCAATTTGTTAACCAGTTCGTGTAAAACCATCATTTGTCCCTATATTGTAGAAAGTTCCAGACCTGACCTCATCCTGAACGTGTTACAGACTGTCGGACGACTGCTGTCCATCGGTGCGCTCTCCCTGCTCCTGGGCATATCCGCCCGGGCACAGGCCCTCCTCACCCGCGTGATTTCCGGTTATGTCCGGGAAGCAGGCACGAACAAACCCATCGGGGGCGCCACCCTCTTCATTCAGGAAACCCGGCGCGGCACCACCACCGACCGCGACGGCTTCTACACCCTGACGGTTTCCGACGGCAGATATACCCTACTGATCACGCACCTCGGCTATATCCGTACCGAACAGAAAATCAGCGTCCCGCCCAGCCGGACGCTCAACAACATCACCCTCGAACCCGACACCAAACTGCTCGACGAGGTCACGGTCAAAACCGAGTCGCCGGACCGGAACGTGAAGAAGGTGGAACTGGGCGTCACGCAGCTGCCGATTCACAACATCGTCAAGATGCCCGCCCTGATGGGCGAGGTCGACATTGTCCGGAGCCTGCTGCTGCTTCCGGGCGTCACCACGGTCGGCGAAGGAGCCACCGGCATCAACGTCCGGGGCGGCAGCGTGGACCAGAACCTGGTGCTGCTCGACGACGCGCCCATCTACAACTCCTCCCACCTGATGGGCTTTTTTTCGGTGTTCAACCCCGACGCGGTGCGGGACGTCACTCTCCAGAAAGGGAACCTTCCAGCCCGGTACGGCGGACGGACCTCGGCCGTGCTGGATGTCCGGACCAAAGAACCCGATCCGGAAAAATGGCGGCTCAGCGGAGGGGTCGGACTGATCTCGAACCGGCTGGGGGTCGAGGGGCCGATCATCCGGCAGAAGCTGACCGTCATGATCGATACGCGGCTGGCACTCAACGACTTTCTGTTCAAGCTTGGCCCGGCCGCCATCCGGGACGTAAAAGCGAGCTTTTATGACCTGACCGGAAAAGTGAAGTTTCTGCCGAACGAAAAAAATACCGTCTATGTGTCGGGTTATGTGAGCAACGATAAAATGCTGCTCCCCTCCGACTCGCTGCTTTCGGTGGACGTTTCGGCCTCCCGAACGGGCTTCGACTACCAGACCGCCAACGGCTCCCTGAAATGGATCCATACCTTCTCGAGTCGGTTCAGCATGAACCTTTCGGCCGTCATGGCCCGCTACCGCTCGGCTACCAGCGTTCCGGATACGGGCAATGCCTTCCGGCTGCAATCTGAGCTGCTGTCGAAAATCGTCCGGGCCGAAGCCGAATACCTGGGGGACCGCCACCGGATTGCGTTTGGCGTTCAGGTGACGCATTACGGCTTGACGCCCAATACGCTGACGCCCGGGCCGGTGTCCAATGTGCAGCCAGTGCGGCTGCCGAACGAGCAGGGCATCGAAGCCGGGTTGTATGCCGAGGACGAGATCACCCTCAGCGACCGCACCGCCGTCATCGCCGGGTTGCGGTATTCGGCTTTTGCCTTCCTCGGCCCGACGGAAGTGCGCTCCTACGCATCCGACGGTCCGCGAAGGCCCGAAACCCTGCGGGAGACTGAACCCGTCCGGCGGGGTGAAATAGCCGAAGCCTACGGCGGTCTGGAACCCCGGCTGGCCCTGCGCTGGGCCCTCCGGCCCGACCGGTCGTTCAAGCTGGCCTATACCCGCACGCGCCAGTACCTGCAACTGGTGACGAACACCACGGCCGCCCTGCCGACCTCTCGCTGGAAGCTGAGCGACCCCCACATCAAACCGCAGATCGCCGATCAGCTTTCAGCCGGCTATTTCCGCAACCTGAAGGACGATACCTACGAGGTTTCCGCTGAAGTGTATTACCGCCACAGCCGCAATGCCATCGACTACCGGGACGGGTCACGCATTCTGCTGAACCCAACCCCTGAAACCGAGCTGCTCCAGGGCCGGGGACGTGCCTATGGCCTGGAACTCATGCTGAAGAAAAGCAAGGGATTCCTGACGGGATGGGCCAGCTACGCCTTTACCCGCACCCTCCTGCTGATCGACTCCCCCTACCCCGGCGAGCGCATCAACAGCGGGCAATGGTATCCGGCCAATTACGATAAACCGCACTCGGTGAACCTGCTGGCGATTTACCGCCCTTCCCGGACCTTTACGGCTTCCGCCAATTATACCTACAGCACCGGGCGGCCCATGACCGTGCCCTATGCCAAGGCCCGCGTCAACAATCTGATTACGCTGCCGGTCTACCTCGACCGGAACCAGCAGCGCATCCCGGATTATCACCGGCTCGATATTTCGCTGACCTGGGAGAAAAACCCGGTCAGGGCCACCCGCTGGTGGTACAGCTGGACCTTTTCGGTCTACAACCTGTATGCCCGTAAGAATGCCTACTCGGTATTTTACCGGTTCAACAGCTATGCCGCCGGGGATGCCAACAAACTGTCTATCTTCGGGGCCGCCATTCCGTCACTCACCTACAACTTCAAGCTGTAACCGGGTATGAGATTTTTTTCCTCGATCACGATCCTGATGCTGGGCCTCCTGGTATGCCGTTGCGTGACGCCCATCAACCCGGATGCGCGCAGCCTGCCGCCTTCGCTGGTCGTCGACGGTCTGGTGACCGACCAGCCGGGCCGGAACCGGGTTTCGCTGAGCCTGACGGCCGCCTACAAACAAACCGCCCTTAACCTGCTGGTGCAGAATGCCTCGGTGACGGTGTCCGACGACGCCAACCGGCGGGTGGAGTTTCGGGAAACGTCCCCCGGCTACTACCAGCCCGACACCAGCTGGCGCGGAGTGGCCGGCCGGACCTACACCCTGAACATTCAGCTTTCGGACGGACGAAGTTACCGGTCGAAGCCGGAACTGCTCCGGCCCGTCGTTCCCATCGATACGGTGTATGTGGAATTTACGCAGAAGCTGCGGCCGGGAACGCAGAGTTACAACAAGGGTTTCGACGTCTATCTGGACCTGAAAGACCCGGCCACGCCCGACGATTACTACCGCTGGAGCTGGGTGCATTACGAGCGTCCGTATTTCTGCGGGACCGTCAAAATTCCGGAATGTTCCGGATGTCAGAACTTTATCGAATACGGTGTCCTCTGCTGCGGACCCTGCTGGGACATCATCCGGTATCAGAACGAGATCAACATCGCCAGCGACAATTCCATCAACGGAAACCGCATCAGCCGGCGACCGCTTACCCGCGTGCCGTTTACGAGTTATCTGCCTTATTATCTGGAAATTGAACAGCAATCGCTGACGAAAGAGGCTTATCAGTATCTGTTCACGCTGAACGACATGATCAGTAATTCCGGGGGGCTGTTCGATGCCGCCCCGGCCACTCTGACCGGTAACCTCAGCAGCACCGGAAATGCAGAAGAACTGGTTTTCGGTTACTTTGCGGCCTCGGCCATGGTGATCAAACCGTTCTACGTCGATCGCCGGAATGCCCCGGCCTTCCCGGATCTGATGGACCTGCCGCCGGCCCTGCCTTCACCTGCCCCCTGCACGGCCTGCGTGGAAAGTCCGTTCCGGACCCAGCATCCGCCGAAATGGTGGCAGTTCTAAAGCCCTTTGATTATCAGCGGCTTACCACCCCGGATTCTGGGTCAGGTTCGGGTTCAGCTGGCGTTCTTTGACGGGAATCGGGAAAAGATAGTGTTTCTTTTCGTCAAAGGGTCGACCCTTTTCGGTGAGTTGGCGGTAGGCCTGTTTCCAGCGGACGAGGTCGTGCCACCGGTGGCCTTCCATGCCCAGCTCGACCACCCGTTCATGCATGATCCACTCCATGAAGGCGGTTTTGGGCAGGCCG
Organism: Larkinella soli; assembly: GCF_003703975.1. Classification (GTDB taxonomy): domain Bacteria; phylum Bacteroidota; class Bacteroidia; order Cytophagales; family Spirosomataceae; genus Larkinella; species Larkinella soli. The sequence continues at coordinate 129,322 of NZ_QTJY01000017.1, forward strand.
GGTTCCAGGTCCTTCAGCCCGGCCCGCTTCCGGACTTTGTTCACGGCGGCATAGGCGTCGGCGGTTGGGCCCTGGGCGGAATTGACGGCTTCGGCGTACATCAGCAGCACGTCGGCATACCGCAGCAGCCGCATGTTGACATCCGATCCGGTGGCCCAGTCGAATTCGTTGCCGCCGTCTTTCTGGTATTTCCGGACGGCATAATCGGCCGGTTTGATGTCGGTCCAGGCCTTGTATTCCAGAATCTTATAGTAATCCAGGCCGTCGAATTTGCTGCCCTGCGGCCCGAAAATGGAGGCCAACAGCCGGGTGTCGCCCGGTTCGAACTGCTTCACATACCATTCGGAAGGAATGACGTTGTTATAGGCACGGCTCCGCACGCCCATTTCCAGGGGCCGCAGACCGCCGGTGCCGCACTCGTCGCAGAAAGCCCCCGGATTGACGGTTGAGGAGAACTGAACCTCGAACAGCGATTCCTTATTGTTCTCGGCGGTATTGGTGTGGTTGTCTCGGAAATTAGCCACCAGATCGTACTGGCCGGAGTCGATGATTTCCTTAAACAGCCGGGCGGCTGCCGCATAGTCGGCCTGGCTGTTGGTCAGATTGCCCCGGTAGAGCAGCGCCTTGGCCCGGAACCCTTTGGCGGCCCCCTTCGTAGCCCGTCCGATGTCGTCGCCATCATAGGTCGCCGGCAACCGCTTCTCAGCCTCCGTAAAATCGTTGAGGATCGATTCGTAAACGGTCGTGGCTGCGGCCCGGCCCGGTTGCCGTTCGGCGGGGTTGCTCACGTCCACTACCTTCAGGATCAGCGGCACATCGCCGAAATGCTGAACCAGCAGAAAGTAATACAGTCCCCGCAGGAAAAAAGCCTCGCCGAGCAGGCGGCTTTTCTTGGCCTCGTCCATCATCACCCCGGGTATACGGGTGATAGCCAGATTACTCCGGTAAACACCCTGATAGCAGCCGCTCCAGATCGCGTGATAAACCTCGTTGGAAGCATCCGCTTCGGCTTCGCGCATCAGCAGGAGGCTCGGCGTGGTCGAACCCGTCGCCGAGGTTTCATCCGACATCAGTTCCTGCGCCATCTGGATCGTTCTGGAATACAGGTCCGGTGACGCCAGCGTTGAATAGGCGGCATTGACCGCCCGGATCGCATCGTCGGCGGTTTTATAATAGTTATCGGTCGTCAGCACATTGACGTTCTGCACTTCCAGCGCCTTTTCGCTGCAACCGGCCAGCAGCAGCAGGCCCAGAACCAGAGGGTAGGTCTTTTTCATTGGATTCCGCATTAAAAGCTAAGTTGAATACCGCCCAGAAAGGTGCGCGGCTGCGGAACCACGCTTACATCGATGCCCTCGGCAATGGCCTGGTTGGCCGCAAATTCCGGGTCCAGGCCCGAGTACCGGGTTTTGGTGAACAGGTTCTGACCCCCTACATAGACCCGAAGTCGGCTGATTCCCCAGGAAGAGGTGAGCGACTCCGGCAGGGTGTAACCGAGCTGGAGCATCTTCAGCCGCAGGTAGCCGCCGTTTTCCACAAAGCGGGTAGAAGGGCGGAAATTGTTGGTTCCCGACGCATCCGCCCGGGGCTGGGCAGTCGAGGAGCGTTCGCGGGTCCAGCGGTTCAGCACCTGGGTTCCGGCATTGTACCGGCCCAGATACCCGTTCAGCCAGTAGGCGCTTGCATTGTAAAGATCGTTGCCGGTAACCCCCTGAAGGAGAGCCGCCAGATCGAAGCCTTTGCCGCTGACGTTAGCGGAGAGGCCATAATAGAACGTCGGGACCGGACTTCCGAGCCAGGTCTTATCGTCGTCGGTGATTTTGCCGTCGCCGTTCAGGTCGGCATACCGGAGGTCGCCCGGCTCCGTACCGGGCAGGCCGGGGTTCTGCCGGATTTCGTCGCGGTTCTGATAAATGCCGGCCACCTGAAATCCGTAATAACTCCCGACGGGATGCCCGGAGGCCGTGGCCGTAACGGTTTCGCCCTCCACGGTGCCGCTGAAAACCGGGTCGGGTCGCTCGCCGAGCGACTTCACCTCGTTTCGCTGCCAGGAGGCAAAACCTGACAATCCGTACGTCAGCCAGTTCCAGGTCCGTTCCACGTACAGGCTGAGGTCCAGCCCGCGCGTTTCGACCTGCCCGGCGTTGGTGAGCGGGGCGGCCGCCCCGACCGAGGAGGGAAGCGGCACCTCCACCAGCAGGTCGGAGGTCCGTTTGCGGAAATAATCAAGACTGACCCTGACGCTGTTCTCAAACGCTCCCAAATCCAGGCCCAGGTTCGCCATGGCGCTGGACTCCCAGCGGACGCCCGGGTTCGGCAGCGTCCCCGGCAGCGCGCCCAGCCCCAGGAAGGAATTGGTCGGCCCGAAGGGATAGTTGTAGTTTTCGGCGATCAGGGAGGCATACCGGAAGTCGCCGACATTGTCGTTGCCGGTTTTTCCCCAGCCCGCCCGCAGTTTCACGGTGGTCAGGTAAGGCACGGAAGCCAGAAACGCTTCCCGGTGCAGATACCAGGCTGCCGAAACCGAAGGAAACGTGCCGAACCGGTTGCCGGGACCGAACCGCGAGGAACCGTCCCGCCGGATGGCCGCGCCGAGAAAATATGTTTTCCGGTAGTCGTACGACACCTGCCCCAGCAGGCTGACGATCCGGTAGAAGCCGTACACCCCGCCCACGGCCCGGTTCCGGGACGACTGGCCCGCCGTCAGGGCGAGAATGTTGTTGCCGGGAAGACCGTCGGCCGATGCGCTGATGTCGTCCGTGCGATAGGTCTGGCGGCTCCCCGAAAGCAGCGCCGTGACCGAGTGGCCGCCGGTGGCATACGAATACGTAAGCTGATGGCTCAACAGCAGGTTGTACCGGCTCTGTTTGGCCCGGACGACGGCGGCCGACGGATTGATGTCGAACTCGCCCATGTTATAGGCGGGCATGGAAAAAAGCCGGTCGAAGTTCCGGAGATCGAAGCCGAAGGTTGCCCGATACGTCAGACCGTCCAGGATGGCCCATTCGCCGTACAGGTCCCCGATCAGGTTCAGTTGGGTACGGCGGTCGTTGAACAGCTTCGACTGCCCGACGGGATTTCGGGCATCATTGCCGGCGTCGAGGTAAGTCGGGCCGTTGAAGCCGCCGGCCAGCCGGGGGTTGGTGACGGATAGATATGGTGCGCTTTTCAGAGCCTGTTCGAGGGGCGTCCGCCCGCCCATGCCCTCATTGGCGTGCCGGACCGACTGGCCGGCGGTCAGGTGCTCCCCTACTTTCAGGCGATCCGTCAGGTCGAATTCGGTATTCAGACGCAGGCCCAGCCGTTCAAAGTCGGTACTTAGCAGCAGGCCCTGCTGTTTAAAGTAATCGACCGAGAGCTGATAACGGGAAGTTTCGTTTCCGCCCGCTACCGACACATAGGCATTCCGGACGGCGGCCGGACGGATTATTTCACCGACCCAGTTGGTATTCGTACCCCGCAGGGTATCGAGTGATTGCTGGTTGGTGAGCTTGAAGGCGGAGATCAGCCCGCCGTTGGAGCGGCTTTCATTGATGAAATCGATGTACTGCTGCGTGTTCAGAAGATCGGGGCGCCGGGTCATCCGCTGAACGCCGGCGGACAGACCGACCGTCACCCGCGGTTTTCCGGCCCGGCCCCGCTTCGTTGTGATCAGCACGACCCCGTTGGCGGCCCGCATGCCGTATACAGCCGAGGAAGCAGCATCCTTCAGCACCTCCACGGTCTCAATATCGTTGGGAGACAGCCAGTTGAGGTTATCTTCCTGACCAATAACCATGCCGTCGACGACGATCAGGGGCGAGGAATCTCCAAACCGCCCGGGCCCCCGGACCTGGACCGAAACCGCCCCGCCCGGATCACCCGAGTTGGCCGTCACCAGCACCCCGGCCGCCTGACCCTGGAGGGCCTGAAGGGGATTTCCGGTCAGGATGCGGTTCAGTTTCCGGCCCGGGATGGAATCCGCAGCGCCGGTAATCCGGTAAGTCGTCAGTCGGCCTTCACGGGTGGCGAGCGAGTCGGCGGGTGGTGGAGGGGAAGCCGCAGTGGGAGTTACCTGAGTAGCGAGGAAAGCAATCCAGCAGCCGGCAAAAAGTCTGTGCGTCGTTGACCAAAACCCCGGAAGCGACCGGGCATTCGGTGGGTTAATCATGCCTGATAACGGATTATAGGGGGTACCTGAGGTCAAGATAGTATTCTTTCCGTATCAAGAATAGTACCAGAGGTTGAAAATAAAAAAACCTGCGAGACACAGAAGGACACGCAGGTTTTAAGACAGACAGCTAAAGGTGTAATGCTCAAGGCATTTACGCCGTAAAGATAGAAATGATTTATGAATTATGAATTATCCGTTTGGATTTTTGTCGGACTTTGGCCCGAATGGTACGGATTTCATATCATTTTTTTACAAACTCCCGGTGATAGGCGGCTTTGTAGAGTTCCTCTTCGGGCAGACTTCGGAAGTAATCATACGTGATGCGAAGGCCCTCGGCGCGCGACACCTGCGGTTCCCAGCCCAGAATGGCTTTGGCGCGGGTAATGTCCGGCTGGCGCTGTTTGGGGTCGTCTTTCGGCAGCGGCCTGTACACCATCTTCTGGCTGGTGCCGGTCAGTTTGATGATTTCCTCCCCGAACTCCCGGATGGTGATTTCGCTGGGGTTGCCGATATTGACCGGATACGGATAATCGCTCAGCAGAAGCCGGTAGATGCCTTCGACCAGATCGTCGACGTAACAGAACGACCGCGTCTGGCTGCCGTCGCCGAAAACGGTGAGGTCTTCGCCCCGCAGCGCCTGTCCGATAAAGGCCGGCAGCACCCGACCGTCGTTGAGACGCATCCGCGGACCGTAGGTGTTGAAAATGCGCACGATCCGCGTCTCCAGGCCGTGGTAGGTATGATAAGCCATAGTCATGGCTTCCTGAAAACGCTTGGCTTCGTCGTAAACGCCCCGCGGGCCGACCGGGTTGACATTGCCCCAGTAGTCTTCGTTCTGGGGATGCACCGTCGGGTCGCCGTAAACTTCCGAAGTGGAAGCGATCAGCACCCGGGCCTTCTTGACCCGGGCCAGACCCAGGCAGTTATGGATGCCGAGCGAGCCTACTTTCAGCGTCTGAATCGGAATCTTCAGATAATCGATGGGGCTGGCCGGTGAGGCAAAGTGCAGAATGTAATCCAGTTCGCCCGGTACGTGAATGAATTTGGAGACGTCGTGGTGGTAGAATTCAAAGGTGGGCAGATGGAACAGATGCTCGATGTTACGCATGTCGCCGGTAATGAGGTTGTCCATGGCTATGACATGGTATCCCTCCTTTATGAAGCGATCGCATAAATGAGATCCTAAAAACCCTGCTCCACCCGTAATAAGTACGCGTTTCATAGAGAAGTATCAAATTGGCTAAAACTGGTGTTATCGGTCAGGCAAAAAAAATAGAACCCGGATCAGGCAGGCCCGCCGGTAAGGAACAAACCGGAGTCCGTTCCTTACCAGCAAAGGCTATGCCATCCTAATTCTATCTATCGAAGCGAAAAAAATCAAAACTTACGCATTCTGGGCCACTTCGGGCGAAACCGT
>NZ_QTJY01000018.1 GCF_003703975.1 Larkinella soli
GGGCGTAGTAGGTCCTTTGTTCGAGCAGGTAGCGACGCAGGACGGTACGGAAAAAGCCCTGCACGACGCCCTGGCCGTCGGGTTGGGCGGAGAGCAGAGGCTCGGCCTCAATTAGTTGTAAAAGCAAGCGTCGGAGTATGCCGCTGGGCCGGTAGTAGGCTTTGGGGTAATCCGGGCGGGATTGGGAGGAGGCATTGGCTGAACTTCGCATAACCAAAGGATGAGATGGTGGAAAAGATTGGCCGGTCACTGCGAAGCTTACCATTGCTTAAAGCATAGGGAAGACCAAGGACTTGCACCTTTTGCCGGCCGTCCTTTGGTTAAGATCTTCCCAGAAAAAAACTTTAATAAACAACAATAAACTTCGCGGTTCAAAGGTAGGGGGAGGAGGGGAAGGATGCAAGAGGGCTGGGGAAGGAGTGCCATTCGGCACACCACCCCCCGGCCCCCTCCTAAAACAGGAGGGGGTGGCTTCGCGGTGCGTAGGAATGGCGCAGCACTCCCCCTCCTTATCAAGGAGGGGGCCGGGGGGTGGTCTTCTTTACGACAGCCCGATCGTGAACCCGGCTTCGAACTGGCCGTTGGGGGCAACGTGCTGGATGGCTTCCTTTTCCCCGATGGGAACGGGCGTTCCTTCGCGGTCGGCGTAACCCAGCCAGGGTTCAATGCAGACGAACGGAGCGCCGGGTTTGGCCCAGATGCCCAGCGACGGAAAAGCCGTGAAGCCGACCGTTACGGCGTGGTCGTGGTTTCGGCTGCGGATGGTCACCTGCCGCGAATCGAGGCTCTTGAACACCAGCGCATCCTGATTGAACAGGTCGCGGGTGAGGGGCAGGTCGCGGCCGACGGTCAGGACCGGCTCAGTGTCGCCGGTGAAATAGCCTTTCGCTGACAGCAGGTGCCGTTCGAGCGTTTCTTCCTTCTGGAACTCCAGAAAATAGTCCTCGTAGCTTTCGTTCGGCCGGAAGGGGACGTTGAAGGCCGGGTGCGCCCCGACCGAAAAATACATGGTTTCGCTACTCTGGTTGAACACCCGGTAGATGACCGACAGCACCTGCTCGTCGATGCGGTATTCGATCTGGAAGTCGAATGGATACGGATAGACCGCCAGCGTCTTTTCGCTGGAGGGCAGCGAGTAGCGAACCTGCGTCGGCGACACGTCCACGACCGTAAATTCGGAATGCCGGGCGAAGCCGTGCCGTTCCATCGGATACGTCCGGCCGTCGATGAGCAACTCATTGTCCAGCATACCGCCCACCACCGGGAACAGGTTGGGCGCGTGCCAGGCCCAGACGGCCGGGTCGGCCTGCCAGAGGTGTTCGATGCCTGTTTTTTTATGGAAGAGGGAAGTCAGTTCGGCCCCTTTCGGGCGGATGGTGACGCGGAGCGCGTCATTTTCGAGTGTGGTCATGGCGATGGTTTGAATCCGTAAACTTAAAAAGCTAAACACGAAAAACTGAAAAACCGGTAACTTTCGACAAAATCATTACCGCATGGCTCAGCAACGGAATCGGGCGCTTACGTTCATCTTTATTACCATTCTGATCGATTGCACGGGCATCGGGGTCATCATCCCGGTGACTCCCCGGCTGATCGAGCAGCTTACCGGCGGAGACCTGAGCATTGCTTCCCAGTACGGCGGCTGGCTCACCTTCTCCTACGCCATCATGCAGTTTCTGTTTTCGCCCGTGCTGGGGGGGCTGAGCGACCGCTACGGCCGCCGGCCGGTGCTGCTGGTGTCGCTGCTGGGGCTGGGCGTCGACTACGTGTTTCTGGCTCTGGCGCCGACCATCGAATGGCTTTTCGTCGGGCGGGTCATTGCCGGGGTCTGCGGAGCCAGCTTCACGACGGCCGCGGCCTACATCGCCGACGTGAGCCCGCCGGAGAAGCGGGCGCAGAACTTCGGGCTGGTGGGGGCGGCTTTCGGGCTGGGCTTCATCATCGGGCCGGTGGTGGGCGGGGTGTTCAGCCAGTTCGGGGTGCGCGCGCCGTTTCTGATCGCGGCCGGGCTGTCGCTGCTGAACGCGCTGTACGGGTATTTTATCCTGCCCGAATCCCTGTCGAAGGAAAACCGCCGGGCGTTCGACTGGCGACGGGCCAACCCCATCGGGTCGATGGCGAACCTGAAACGGTATCCGGCCATCATGGGCATGGTCAGCGCGCTGGTACTCCTTTATATAGCGGGCCAGGCACCGCAGTCGGTCTGGACGTATTATACGATGGAGAAATTCCACTGGGACGAGTCGTGGGTCGGCTATTCGCTGGGGTTCGTCGGGCTGACGGTGGCCGTGGTGCAGGGCGGGCTGATCCGGGTGGCGATCCCGAAGCTGGGCCAGGAACGGGCGCTGTATGTAGGACTGGTGTTTTACATCGTCGGTTTTACGCTGTTTGCCTTCGCGACGCGCGGCTGGATGATGTTCGCCTTCATGATTCCGTATGCGCTGGGCGGTCTGGCCGGCCCGTCCATCCAGGGGCTGGTATCGACGCAAGTGCCTCCCAACGAACAGGGTGAGTTACAGGGCGCTCTGACGAGTCTGGCCAGCGTAACCTCCATCGTCGGGCCCTTGCTAATGACGAATCTCTTTGCCTATTTTACGAAACCCGAAGCGCCGGTATATTTTCCGGGTGCGCCCTTTCTGACGGGCGCCGTGCTGACGTTCATCAGTGTCTTTCTGGTGGCCGGCGCTTTAGGAAACCGCCGATCTCTGGTACCCGAACCGGAAGAACCGTCTTCCGGCCACTGATACCCATGAAATACACCACCGTCTACGACATTTCGGCCCGAGGCTACGAGGAATGGCTATGGGCGTATATTTCCGCCGGCCTGGCCCTCGCCACGCTCATCGTCTTTCTTTTTTTCCGGAACTGGCAATACCGCTACGGCCTGCTGACCGTAGCCGGTATCGTGATCCTGATCACTTTCGTTATTCCGTTCTGGGATTACAACCGCCTGAAGAAGATGCTCGATTCCGGCGACTGCCGTAAGGCAGAAGGCCCCGTCACGCGGCAGTGGGAGAAGAAGTGGTGGGACCGCAAGGACGGCAAAACCCGCTCGTTCCATTTTGAAGGATTTACGGTCGGAAACGTCGATTTCGGCTATTATATCCAGGGCGGAGGCAGCGCGGCCGGCTTTCAGAACAACGATTCCGTGCGGGTGCCCATCAAAGAGGGCATGTTCATGCGCGTCCATTATTACCCCGAACCTGTCATCACCAACGGCACCGTCGACAACCGGATTCTGAAGATCGAGGTGCTTCAGTGAGCGGCCCCGCTCCAGTATTCCGGGTTTTCCGAAGTGGTGTGGTTCGGAAAACCCGGGGCACTACGTAAAAGTACCTGTTTCGGAAAATCCGTATATCCCCTCTATTTTCCAACCCGCCGATCCCCCAATTTTGTATCGTCGATTGAGACACGGGGCGCCGACACGCACGACAACAACATACTAGTGAACAACAGGAACAACGAGTAAACAACACAATCCACACCACAACAACAAGTACTGATGGAAAAGCAATTTTGGGCAGAATCGTGGGAATTGGAGGGGCATTACACCAGCTTTCACCGGAGGGACGTTCACCCGTACGTACTGAAACACCTGACGCCGTATGCGCTGATGGACAAGTCGGTTTTCGTGCCGCTCTGCGGCAAATCGATCGACCTGGTATATTTCAGTCAGTTTGCGGAGCGTGTCGTCGGGGTAGAGCTGGTCGAGAAAGCCATCCTCCGGTTTTTCGAGGAAAACCATCTTGCTTACGAGAAAAAAGGGGAGCGGTACGTGTCGGGGAATCTGACGATCTTCTGTAAGGATCTGTTTGCCCTGACACCGGAAGACATCGGTGAGATCGACATCGTATATGATCGGGCCTCGCTGGTTGCCTTACCGCTTCCCATGCGGGTCGAGTACCTGCAGAAAATGGAGGAACTAACCTCGCCGGGCACGCTGTATTTCCTCAACACACTGGAATATGCCCCGACGATGGACAACCCGCCCTTCAGCATTGCACCGGACGACGTGTACGGCTACTACCCGAACTACCTCATCGAGCATGTGGAAAGTCCGGAACTGCCCAACCACGGCATGGTGCGCAAACACAATCTGTATTACCTGAAAGAACACGGTTTCATGATGCGGAAACTGCACGACGCAGCCTTTGCGTCGCTGGTCGAGTCGGCCACGCGCAGTTTCTACGAATTCTCGTAACCGCTTATTTCAACTGCCGGTCGATTTCGGTCAGCAGGTAATCTTTCGGGTCGCTGAAGTATTCCCAGAACATCACACCACCCAGCCCGTTCTTTTTTACATACCGACATTTGTGCCGTACCGATTCCTCGTCGTCGTAGGAGATGAAAAACTTCTGCTCCGGCCGGAACAGGTACGGCGCTTTTGCTTTTTTGTCCCAGTGCCGCACAAAAGCCGGGTTGGTGAGCAGGCTGTCCCTGATGTAGGTATAGCCGCCTACCCGGTTCACTTTACAGATCAGTTTAGGCTGCGCTTCGGGGTCATTGCCGGCCAGTTCCCACCCCCGGCCGTAGAAGGCCACCCCCATCACCAGCTTTTCGGCCGGAACCCCGGCCTGCCTATACCGCTGCACCGCCCGGTCGGCCGACTGTTCCGACTCGTCGTTCGTAACGGCATAGAGGTTGGTATGGTGCCCGGCTTTCGGGCCGCCCGTAAAATGGTCATACGACATGACGTTGACGTAATCCAGATACTGCTGGGCCTGTCCCATGTCGGTATGCGTGAAGATCTCCCGAAAGCCGGGCATGGCGGTCGTGATCAGGTAGTATTTGCCGGTTTGCTGCTGGAGGGCGTTGAGGTGCTGGCGGAGAGCCTGAAACATCAGCGTGAAATGTTCGCGGTCTTCGGGCCGGAACACGTTGTCTTCGCCCTTCATGCCCGGATACTCCCAGTCGATGTCGATGCCGTCGAGGTTATACTGCCGGACGATGTCGGTGGCTGAGGAAGCGAACGCCTGGCGGGAGGTGTCGCTCAGAACCGCATCCGAAAAATTTTCGCTCCACGCCCAGCCGCCGATGGAAATCAGGATTTTCAGGTCCGGGTTGCGTTTCTTCAGCCCGTTCAGGTTCCGGAAGTTGGTCGTGTCGGTCGCCAGGTTGTGCAGCCAGGCGCGGTTGTTCTTAATATCGACAAAGGCGTAGTTGATGTGCGTCAGCTTTTCGGCCGCGATCCGGTCGGCGTTGACCAGCCCGCGAAAACCGCCCACGTAGGCGATCACGACCGGTTTGGCCGGCTTTCTGGCGATCATGCCGAGAAAAAAGACCGGTACCGAAAGAAGGAAAAGCCGGAGAATAATACGTTGAGTCATACGGTTCAGGGAATGGGTCAGAATACCTGTAAAAGTAAGAAACGGGACTTAAACCCGGATGAATATCTTTTTCCGGTACATCCAGTACAGAATCAGCCAGAACACCAGCAGCACCATACCCCCGCTGGCCAGAGGCTCATACGGCCCGAACTGCTCGAATATCGACTGCCCGAGGTGCGTCCGGAAGGTGTCCTTGATGAAGTGCTCGATCAGGTGGGCGAGGCAGTAGATGGCGATGGAGTTCATGCCGATCACCACCAGCGGGAACGCCCAGCCGCGCCATTGCCGCACGTCGATAACGTAGTAAAAGGCTGCCAGCAGCAGGAAGCACCATCCCCCGCTGAACAGCACCCAGCCCGGCGTCCAGATGCGCTTGATGGAAGGCGCAATGCCGGTGACGGTCAGCAGCCAGCCCGACGCCAGCCCCACGGCCCCGGCAATCAGAAACCGCCGGAACAGCTCGCGGTCGGTCAGTCTGGCCCGCAGCCACCGGCCGGCCTGTAGCCCGAGCAGCATCGTTCCGAGGGTCGGGATGAAACTCAGCGTGGCATAGCCTCCGCCGTTGTACAGAAACGTTTTGGCGCGGGGAAACAGGTTCAGAAACCAGGTGTCGAAGGCCCAGGCGAGGTTGCTGTTCTTATTGAAATGGGCGGCCATGCCGGTGGCGTGGTTCGGCCAGTCGGGCGGAACGCCCACGGCTTCGTAGGAGAAACCGGGGCCGGGCAGCGGATACAGAATGAAGGCCAGCCAGTAGCCGACCATGATGACCGCCAGCGCCACCCAGCCCGTCCGCTCGGAGCGGAAGCCGAGCAGCCACAGGAACGGATAGCCCAGACCGATCTGGGTCAGCGTATCCTCAAACGTGAAGTTGGTCTGCTGGCGACCGACCGAGCGCAGGAAAATGCCGAGCAGAATCAGCACCAGCGACCGGCGCAGCGTGCTGAGGAACATCCGGCCGAAGCGGTCGCCCCTGGCCTGGCGGCTGGCGATGGAGTAGGGGAGGGCCACGCCTACCAGAAATGAAAACGACGGCTGGATCAGGTCGTGGAGCGAGCAGCCGAACCACTCGGCATGGCTCTGGTGGAAGGCCAGAAACCGCCAGAAGGAACTCTCCGGCAGCGTTTCGGAGATATGCTCGAACCGAAGTACTTCGGCCGCCATCAGAAACATGACAAAGCCGCGATACGCATCCATCGACATAAGCCGACCGGCGCGAAATTCAGACGAAAGGGTAGTCAAGGGAATACGGAATTAGGAGCCTGCAAGAAAGGAAATATTCCTGATTCCCGAAAACTTCGTAAGTTACGGCTGAACCTAAAGCCCTTACCTACTTGATTCCTTCCGACGTATCGTCGACCGGCGGCCGACAGCCTGCGGTCGATGACCCCTATGCACTCTCTGCGGCCCAGATACGGCCCGCTCCCGAAACGTTCGGGGGGCGGATGCGGCAGCTGGGCCCCGGCTTCATTCTGTCGGCCGCCATCGTCGGTTCCGGCGAATTGATTGCGACCACGGCCCTCGGGGCCAAAGCCGGCTTCGTTACCTTCTGGGTCATTCTGGTTAGTTGTCTGATGAAAGTGGCTTTGCAGCTGGAGTTCGGGAAAAATGCGGTCTACTCCGGCCTGCCGACCATGCAGTCGCTCAACCGGATGCCGGGGTGGCGGCTGGGCCGGGCGCACTGGACGCTCTGGCTGTGGTTCTCCCTGCAAAGCCTCAAGGTACTTCAGGTGGGCGGCATCGTGGGCGGGGTGGCCATCGTGCTGAACATGGCCGTGCCGCTGGTGCCGACCGGCGTCTGGGCGGTGCTGTCGGCCGTCGTGACGGCCTGGCTGATCGCCCGGAACTACTACACCTGGGTCGAGAGAGGTTCTCTGCTGATGATCGTTCTGTTCACCGGCCTCATCGTACTCTCGCTGGTAATGCTCCAGTCTACCCAATACGCCATCACCGGCGACCAACTGGGCGAGGGCCTGCGGTTCAACCTGCCGCCCGAAACCGTCGGGGTGGCGCTGGCGGCTTTCGGCATCACCGGCGTCGGGGGTGACGAGATCATGTACTATAGTTACTGGTGTATCGAAAAAGGCTATGCGGCTTATACCGGCCCCAACGACGGCACCCCTGAGTGGGCCGACCGCGCCCGGGGCTGGATCAGGGTCATGTATCTCGACGCCTTCTGCTCAATGCTCGTCTACACCACCGTCACGGCGGCTTTTTACCTGCTCGGGGCCTCGCTGCTGCACGAGCAGGGGCAGGTTCCGGATGGATACGCCATGGTCGAAACGCTTTCGCGGCTGTTCACGGTAACGCTGGGGCCGGGAGCGAAAGCCGTCTTTCTGGTCGGCGCCTTCTTTGTGCTGTATTCGACCCTGTTTACGGCCACGGCCAGCTGGGCGCGCATTTTTGCCGACGCGTTCGGACAGTTCGGCTGGGTGCGGTTTCAGGACCCGGTGGCGCGTCGGCGGGTCATCGCCACCCTGTCCTGGGCATTTCCGATCCTGTGGTGTCTGCTGTATCTGTTCCTTCAGGTGCCCGTGCTGATGGTTCTTCTGGGCGGGATTGCCACGTCCGTTCTGCTGATCGTGGTGATCTGGGGGGCGCTGGAATTCCGTTACCGGCAGCTTCCCGCGAGCCTGAAACCATCCCGTTTTTATGATATCTGCTTCTGGGCCAGTGTAGGGTCGATCCTTTTCGTGGGATTGTATGGAGTCTGGCAGTTGCTTTGACTACCCCCGCCGGACCACCCCCCGGCCCCTCCTTGGTAAGGAGGGGGTGTTTTTGTCTTCCCGTTCTTTTGTCATCCCGAGGAACGAGGGATCTGGTGCCCGGGAACTTCAGGTAATGAGAAATTCATCCACAGGGTCCCTCCTGCGTCGGGATGACAAACCATTTCGGGAGGATAAAGCGGACCACCCCTCCTGAGTAAGGAGGGAGTGAGTTTGATGGATTGCCGATGTATTTTATGGATGACTATTTGAAAATTCATTTTTCTTAAAAACTTCACAAAACCCTCATCACCCCCTCTTTGGTAAGGAGGGGGCCGGGGGGTGGTCCTTCCTGCTATGATCCTTAACAAATACAGCCGTACGCTGACCGAGAATGAAGATCAGCCCGGCTCGCAGGCCATGCTGTTCGGGGCCGGTCTGACCGAAACGACCATCCGGTATCCGCAGGTCGGGATTGCCAGCGCGGGTTTCGCCGGGAATCCCTGCAACATGCACCTCAACGATCTGGCCGGGGAAATTGCCCGGTCGATGGAGCCCGAACAACTTGTCGGGCTGACCTTCCACACCATCGGCGTCAGCGACTCGATCAGCATGGGTACTTCCGGTATGCGGTATTCGCTGCCCTCCCGCGACCTGATCGCGGACTGCATCGAAACCATGGTATCGGCGCAGTGGTACGACGGGCTGGTGGCCGTCATGGGCTGCGACAAGAACATGCCGGGGTCGATCATCGCCATGGGGCGGCTGAACCGCCCGGCCCTCATGGTCTACGGCGGCAGTTCGCTTTCCGGGCAGCATAACGGCAGGAATATCAGCATTCTATCGTCGTTCGAGGCCTATGGGGCTAAGGTCGCCGGGTTGATCGACGAGTCGGAGATGCGGGCCATCATCCGCCATGCCTGCCCGGGGGCCGGAGCCTGCGGGGGCATGTATACCGCTAACACCATGTCGTCGTCCATCGAAGCGCTGGGGCTGAGCCTGCCTTACAGTTCGTCATATCCGGCCACCAGCCTGGAGAAACGGCAGGAGTGCGCGCAGGTGGGTAAAGCCATGAAAAAGCTGCTGGAACTGGACCTGAAACCGCGCGACATCGTCACGCAGCGGTCGCTGGAAAACGCGCTGGTGGGCGTGATGGCCCTGGGCGGCTCGACCAACGCGGTACTGCATTACCTCGCCATGGCCCGCGCCTTCGGTCTGCGGCTCGAACTGGCCGACTTTCAGCGGATCAGCGACCAGGTGCCGCTCATCGCCGATCTGCGGCCCAGCGGCAAATACCTGATGGAAGATGTGCATGTAAGCGGAGGCACGCCCGCGATCCTGAAGATTCTGCTCGACGAGGGCCTGCTGCACGGCGACTGCCTGACGGTGACGGGCCAGACCCTGCGACAGAACCTCGAAGGCATTCCCGAATGGAACAACGACCGGAATATCCTTGTGCCGTTCGACCGGCCGCTGAAGAAATCCGGGCATATCCAGATTCTGTACGGCAACCTGGCCCCCGAAGGCTCCGTCGCCAAGATCACCGGCAAGGAGGGCGAGTTTTTTCGGGGACCGGCGCGGGTCTTCGACAAGGAGGCCGTCGCCATCGAAGCCATCAAAGCCGGGCGGGTTCGGGCCGGGGAGGTGGTCGTGATCCGGTATGAAGGACCGAAAGGCGGCCCCGGCATGCCCGAGATGCTGAAAGCCACCTCGGCCCTCATGGGCGCCGGGCTGGGTAAAGAGGTGGCGGTCATCACCGACGGGCGGTTTTCGGGCGGAACGCACGGTTTTGTGGTCGGACATATTACCCCGGAGGCCGTGGACGGCGGTCTGATCGGCCTGCTCGAAGACGGAGACATGATTTCCATCGATGCGGTCGACAACCGGCTCGATGTGGTGCTGACGGACGATGAAATTGCCCGGCGGAAGCAGGGCTGGAAACCGCCCGAGACGCAATACGACAGCGGTATTCTCTATAAATACAGCCGGCTGGTGTCGTCGGCAGCGGAGGGGTGTGTGACCGACGGCCGGCGCGAAAACCGGGTGGTTACAGCGTCTGGTCTTTAGGGCAGAAGTAGGTGGTCCGGCCGCCGACTTCCTTTTTCTCGATGCGGGTGCCGCAGCGGGGGCAGAATTTGTGCGCTTCGACGTCGTCGTAAGGGGAGTCGTCCCACTCGCGGACATGAATCAGGAAACCGATCGGGAAGTCGCGGTAAGTGGCTTCGTGACGGATGGCCGTGGTCAGGACGAGCCGGATGGCGTCGTGAAGCGCTTCAATTTCGGCGTCGGTCAGGCTTTCGGTGCGTTTTTCGGGATGAACCCGTGCCTGAAACAGCACTTCATCGACGATCCAGTTACCCAGTCCGGCGACCGTACTCTGGTCCATCAGAACGGGTTTGATCAACGCCTTTTTTCGTCGAATCCGGGCCGTTAGCTCAGAAAGACGGATCTCCAGCCCGTCTTTGCCGATTTTCTTTTGCGCCAGATACGTATCTATGTCGTGGATCAGACCGATTCGCTCGAACTTGCGGGGGCAGATAAAGCCGAGATTGAAGCCGTTCCGGAAGTGAAAAACGATCCGGGCATATTTCGGCCGGGTAATGGAGGAGTGGTAATATTCGAGGTCGCCGGTCATGCCGAAATGCATATGCACGATGACCTTCCCGGGAGCATTGGTCAGCACGAACAGGTTTTTACCGACCCGGCTCGTTCCCGTGAAGGAATGGCCGATCAGGGCTTCCTGAAGCGTAGAAAGGTCGGTGGTCAGGAGTTTAAAATCTTCCACCTCGATGGCTTCGATGGGCTGGTGCAGAGAGGAAGTTTCAAGGTACCGGCGGTAGATTTCCACTTCGGGGAGTTCAGGCATAAAGTCGAAACGCAGGAACTTTATAAAATGATTCAGGTGTTGTATATAACAATTCAAAGCCTAAACCAGTTTTAGGTAACGAATCATCCCGGAAACGTTAAATACGCTTTCGAAGAATTTGTTTTGCTAAAATTTAATTTTCGAGGATAATAATTACCAATAGTGCCCGTTATGGTTACAATGTTTTGTATCAGCAAGGCACTCCCGAACGCATGTTGTTCAATTAATTTTACTGAATGGAGGTTAGAAATTTACGTAATCAATTCTGTCTAATTTAAATAAATCGCACAAAGTAGTTATGGAAAACAACAAGCCAAAAGCAAACGGGGCGCTGGTAGCTGCCCTGGTTATTATGACAATTCTGGCCGGCGTGTCAAGCTATCTGCTGTACGAACAAAAAGAGGTTAGCAAAAACCAGGAAGCGACGATTGCCACGCGAGTGGAAGAATTAGCAACGACCCGTACTCGTCTGGATTCCATCTCGACGGCTTTGGATGCCAAAATTGCAGAGGTAAGGAAACTGGGTGGTGACGTTACCGACCTGGAGCGTGTAAAAGTACAGCTTGAGAAAGACAAAGCCGCTCTTCGCAGAGGCCAGCGAATCTCGATTGCCAAGTACGAAGCTAAAATCAAGCAATACGAAGCGTTCCTGGCGGAAAAAGACACGCTGATCGCTCAGCTGCAAACCGAAAACCAGGTTCTGACAACCAACAACCAGGTTCTGAACGACGAAAACACGACCCTGAAAACGGTGAAGCAGACGCTGGAAGATTCGGTTAACACCATTTCGACGGTTAACAAGGATCTTTCCGAAAAAGTCACCCGGGCTGCCGCTCTGAAAGCCCAGAACGTTCGGGTTTTCGCCCTGAACTCGCGCGGTAAGCAACGCGATGCAACCGCCGATGAAGTGAAGGCGAAACGCGTGGATAAACTGAAAGTGGTTTATATGCTGCCTGAAAACCCGCTGACCAAACAGGAGGAGAAAGAAGTCTACGTTCGGGTGCTCGATCCGACGGGGGCTGTCGTTTCCGACATGGCCAACGGTTCCGGCACGTTCCAGGTGAACGGCCAGGAGCAGGTGTATACCGTGAAGCAGACGGTTCCTTTTACGAACAACAACCAGAACGTCGAACTGACCTACACCCGGGGCGGTATTCCCTACAAGCCGGGTAAATATACGATCGAGTTCTATTCGGAAGGTTTCCGGATCGGCGAAGGATCATTTGCCATCAAGTAAAGATCGATCAGGTAACTGACCTGAAGAAAACGCGGCACCCGACGGTGCCGCGTTTTCTTTTTGCAATTTATCTGACTGAAAGCGTAGCTATTCGTCTATTTATCAGGTAAATTCGTAGTTTAATTTCCTCAACAAACCCAGTCTTAAAACCGCAGATTGCTTCTTATGAGAATTGTCTGTTTGCCGGTGCTGGCCGTCGCCGTCGGGCTGATGGCCGCCACTCCTCCAAAAGATCCCAAAAAGAAATTTATCGACCCCGCCAACATGGACACGAGCGTGAAGCCGGGCGATAACTTCTACCAGTATGCCAATGGAACGTGGCTGAAAAATAACCCGATTCCGGCCTCGAAAACCCGTTGGGGCAGTTTCAACGAATTGCAGGAAAAGAGTTTGCAGGCCATGAAAACCCTGCTGGAAGAGTCCTCCCGCGGTTCGGAAGCCGGCCGCAGCCGTACCCGGCAGATGGTGGGCGACTTCTACGCCAGCGGCATGGACAGCCTCCGGGTTGAGAAGCTCGGCTATACCCCCATCCGCCCCGACCTCGACCGCATTGCCGCCGTCGCGGACAAAGCCGGGCTGCTCGATGAAATGACCCGGCAGCGGGCGCAGGGAAACCCCATGCTGTTCGGGTTCTCGGTGTCGCAGGACCGCAAGAACGTCAATAAGTATCTTCCGCAACTCGGTCAGGGCGGCACGACGCTCCCCGACCGCGACTACTACCTCAAAAACGACGCCCGCAGCCGGGCCGTCCGGGAAGCTTATCAAGACCACCTGACGAAGATGTTCGGGCTGATCGGTGAAACTCCGGAAAAAGCCGCAAAGGACGCAGCCACGGTGCTGCGGCTGGAAACCGCGCTGGCCGGTGCGCAGATGAGCCGGGTCGAAATGCGGGACCCCTACAAGACCTACAACAAGTTCGGCGTCGCCGATTTTTCCAAAACCACCCCGGCGCTGGACTGGAGCCGGCTGCTGGACCGGATGGGTGCCGGAAAGCAGGATACGGTCCTGGTGGCCAACCCGGCTTTTTTCCGCTCGGTGGACAGCCTGCTGACGGCCACGCCCGTCGACGAAATGAAGACCTACCTCCGCTGGAACGTCCTGAAGGGCGCGGCCCCGTATCTGGGCAACGCCTTCGTGACGCAGAACTTCGCCTTTACGAAGGTGCTGAGCGGTCAGAAGGAAATGGCGCCCCGCTGGCAGCGCATCAGCAACCTCGTCGACACCCAGCTCGGTGATCTGCTCGGGCAGCTGTATGTGCAGACCTACTTCAAACCCGAAGCCAAAGAGCGGATGATGAAGCTGGTCGATAACCTGGAAGCCTCGTTCCGGGAACATATCAACGGCCTCGACTGGATGAGCGCCGAAACCAAAAAGCGGGCCCTCGTCAAACTGACCTCGTTCAAACGGAAGATCGGCTACCCCGACAAGTGGGAAACCTACGAAGGGGTGACGATCCGGCCGGACGATTTTTACGGCAACGTCAAACGCAATAGCCAGTGGGCGTATAACTACATGGTAACCCGGCTGGGCAAACCCGTCGACCGGACCCGCTGGGGTATGACTCCGCCGACGATCAACGCCTATTACAGCCCGGTCAACAACGAGATTGCGTTTCCGGCCGGGATTCTCCAGTTTCCTTTCTTCGACCCCGAAGCCGACGACGCCGTGAACTACGGGGGCATCGGGGCCGTGATCGGTCACGAAATGACGCACGGCTTCGACGACTCGGGCCGGCAGTATGACGCCGACGGAACCCTGCGCGACTGGTGGACCAAAACCGACGCCGAGCAGTTTAAACAGCGCGCCGACCGCGTGGCGACCCAGTATTTCGGCTATAAAGTGCTGGATTCACTGGCCGTAAACGGTAAACTGACGCTGGGTGAGAACCTGGCCGATCTGGGCGGGCTGGCGATTGCCTTCGACGCCTTCAAAAAGACGAAACAGGGGCAGGCCGGTGAAAAGATCGACGGATTTACGCCCGATCAGCGGTTTTTTCTGTCCTGGGCGCAGGTCTGGCGGAGCAATACCCGGCCCGAAACCCAGGCCCAGCTGATCCTGACCGACCCGCATTCACCCGGGATTTATCGCTGCAACGGTCCGCTGACCAACATCGACGCGTTCTATCAGGCGTTCAACGTCCAGCCCGGCGATAAGATGTATAAGCCCAAAGAAGAACGAATCCGGGTCTGGTAACCGCCTGACCGCCTTCCGGAAAAGAAAAAAAGCCGGCCTGATCAGGCCGGCTTTTTTGATAGTCAGACAATTTATTGGCTACTAAGTAAGACAGAATGGAGACAGAGAAGAGAATAAGACAGAGAAAAATATCGGTAGAACAGAGAAGAATCAGGAGATCATGGCCCGCTGCAGGCTGTTCCATTTCCGCAGGATGGACGGCGTCTGCTTGCGGCTGACGGCCAGCGTCCGGCCCGTGATCAGCTCGACCAGCGGCAGCGGAAAATCAGGGAAATCGGCCGGATGAAAGCGGTAGATCAGGGCCGGGTTGATCAGATACGACTGGTTGATCCGCCAGAAATCCGGCAGTTTCTTTTCCCAATGTTCGAGAGGCATGGAAATGGAGGCACAACGCAGGGCGGAGTGATCGAAATAGACGATCCAGGTTTGCTGGTCTTCGCTGTGGAGGTAGACGATGTCCGTCATGGCGACCGGTGGGAGTTGGGCTTCGTTGCTGGAGGACATGACATTCAGCGGGTTTCGAGAGTAAAATGCCGCTCGATTTCCTCCCAGCGACGGCGGGAGATGGTCAGGGTCGTACCGGTTTCGAGGTAAACGAGGCCCCCTCCGTTTTTTAGCTGCTCCAGCCGTTCCACATACCGGCAGTTGACGATGCAGTTCCGATGAAGCCGCACAAAGTCCCCGGCGGGCAGCATCGACATGAAGTATTTCAGCGTTTTCGAGACCAGCATCGACGGCCGGTCTTTCCAGTGCAGCCAGGTATAATTGGCATCGCCCTGAAGATAAACCAGTTCCGAAGTATCGAAAAGACGCTGTCGGTTTCCCCGGGCGTAGACCTGGAGAACGGCGGTCGGCGTATTCGATACAATCTTGGCAGGGAAATTGGTAGTCTTAAGGGTCAGCATGGTCTGGTCTGTTTTACTTCGTGGGCGGTTTGACAATGTAAAGATGGCGATCGCTATATCGCTTTGCTTGCAAAAGGCAGTTAACGACGGTTTTTGGTCACCAAACGGTTAATTTTGGTAATGGAAGCGCAATGTGGAGAAATATTTGTATTGCAATTGATTAGCAATGCCGCCAAATAACTGTTAATATTACCATAAATATTGTCCCTTAATAAAGTATGGAGGAGGAACAAATCCAGATTCTCGTAGTAGAGGACGAAGCCGTTCTGGCCATGTATTTGTGCGATATACTTGAAGAGGAGGGATACAATGTGGTCGGAACGGTCAATAATGGCCGAAAAGCCCTGGATTTATTTAAAAAACTGCGGGTCGATCTGGTGATCTGCGACATACAACTCAAGGGCGACTGGGACGGCATCGAGACCGTCGGTCAGTTGCAGGCGGTCCGTCATGTCCCGGTGATCTATACCACCGCGTTGTCTGGTAAAGAAGTACTGGACCGGGCCAAACTCACCCGGCCGGCGGCCTACCTCACCAAGCCCGTCGCCATCAGCAATCTGCGCATTGCCATCGAACTGGCGCTATATAACTTTAGCCATAAACTCGAAGCGAGGCCCCACGACGATGCGCACGAACTGCACAGTCTGCTGGAGAAGGATGCCCCTTCCCGCGAAACCATTCTGCGGATCGACAATCTCATCTTCATCAAGCATAATTACCAGTTCGTCAAGATTCCGCTGGAAGACATTATGTTCCTGGAAGCCGACGGCGCCTATACCACCATCACTACCCACGACCGCAAATTTGCCATCCGGCTCACCCTCAGCACCCTGCTCGACCGGCTGAGCGAAACGCAGCTCGTGCGCGTACACCGATCCTTTGCCGTCCATATTAAAAAAGTCGAAGGCTTCTCCGACCGTGAGATCACCGTCGGGAAGCATATCGTGCCGCTTGGACGCCAGTATAAACCGGCCTTTATCCAGCAATTTCAGATCTGGTAGCCGACCTGATTTCGTTTTAACCCTACCCGACCCCTACCGTGAAACGTTTCTTGCTTCTCTGGGCAATACAGCTATTGTTGCAGGACAGTTTTGCCCAATCCGCCGAAACCACCGACTACACCCGCTTTAAAACCGAGATTGCCGCCCAACCCGATACGGTCCGGATTGCCCGCATGGGCGACTTTGCCCAGCGTCTGATCGAGAAAGGACGGGCCGGTGAGGCCCTGACGGTGCTGAACGAGGCTCTGGCGATTGCCGAAGGGCTTCAGGATGACCGGCAGCTCAGCCGCGTGCAGATGTATTTTGGTCGGATGGAACTCGATCAGGGCGCTTATCCGGCTGCCCTGGAGCGTTTCCAGACCGCCGTCGACCTGCTGAAAAACACACCGGATCATCGGCAGAAGATCGTCCTGCACCTCCGCATCGGGCAAACCTACTTCCTGAGCAACGATCTTACCCAGGCCGAGCGCTATTTTCTGGAAGCCCTGAAGCTGGCCCGGACCCATAAAAAAGAACTGCTGACGGCCGACACCTATTCCGAACTGGCGAATCTGGAGGACAGCCGTAAGAATCCGCACAAAGCCCTGATCTACAACGCTAAAGCCATCGCCATCTACAAAGCCCACGGTGAGGACTACATTTCGACGCTGTTCAACCGCGCCATCGAATACAAAAACGCGGGTAATTACGTCGAATCGGAACGCATCTACCGCCAGGTGCTGAAGTATGCCGACGAACACAACGACGACTTTATCCGCGGTTACGTCCACGTCAACCTGCCCAATACGCTTCTGCTGCTCGACCGGCCCGACGAGGCCGAACGCTACGCCCGGCTGGCGCTGAAATGGAGCGAAAACGGCCCCGACCGGCTGAAAATCCGGGAGGACTTGTTCGACGTCCTGACGCGCATATACGAAAAACGGGGCCGGTTTGCCCAGGCGCTGGCTTATGCCCGGCAGAAAGCCGTCTACCGCGACAGTGTCCTGAATGCCGACAAGGCCCGGCAGCTGGTTATGGCCGAAAGCCGCTTTCAGGCCAGACAGCAGCAAGCCCGGATTCAGGACCTCGACGAGGCCAACCTCCGGAAAAACCGCCAGCTTTTGTGGGTCAGCGCGGGCCTGATCGTGGTGGTCGGGCTGCTTGGCCTGTTGTTCCGGCAAAACCGCCTGATCCGGCGAACCAACGCCCGCCTTACGGAAAATAACCGGATCATTACGGAGAACAACCGTAAGATCAGCGAGCAGTCGGAACAGCTGAAAATCCTGCTGCGGGAGCTGCACCATCGCGTCAAGAACAACCTTGCCATCGTGTCGAGCCTGCTTCGGCTGCAATCCCGGCGGCTGAAAGACGAGGGGGCCGTCGAGGCCGTCCGGACGGGCCAGCAGCGCGTCGAAGCGATGGCGCTCATCCACCAGCAGTTGTATCAGGTCGATTCGGTGACGGCGGTCAACATCCGGGAGTACATTACCGAACTGTATGAGGGGCTGGTTCAGGCCTACGGCTACGACAAGAAGCCGTTCGACGGCCGGCTGCACATCGAGCCGGCCGTGCTGGACGTCGACCTGTCCATCCTGCTCGGCCTGATCCTGAACGAAATCCTGACCAACGCCTTCAAACATGCCTACGAGGGCGTCGATGATCCGCACCTCAGCATCCGCCTGCTGGCCGACGGCTCCGGGTCGCCGAATCTGGTCCGCCCCGGCCTGACACTTGAAGTACAGGACAACGGCAACGGTCTGGACCTCAGCCACTGGGAGCGGCCGACGGGTTCATTCGGCAAGCGGCTCATCGTGTCGCTGAGCGAGCAGGTGGGCGGGAAGCTGGAGGTGCAGAACCGCAACGGCACGTATTTCCGGCTGGTGATTCCGCCGGTGTTCGAGACGGAGCCGGTGGCGGCTTAAACCCCGGTCAGGCGGCCATGCGGGTCAGGCGGTAGGCTTCGTACAGCGTCGCGATGTGTTCGGTCCGGTAAGCGCCGGGCGGGTAGGCGGGGTTGTCGAAGCAGAGGGCGATGCCGTCGGCGGTGACGGCGAGGACGCGCCCGCAGGTGCAGCGCCCGTTGACCAGTTCGATCACGACGATGCCGGAAACCCGGCCCCAGTCTTCCCGCCCGACCGGGAAGCCGACGATGGTTTCGTGGCGGTCGAGCGTCGGCGCCATGTGTTCGGTCAGCACCTCGAAAGGGCGGGGCTGGTGAAGCCGACTACGGCTTTCCGGCGGG
Source organism: Larkinella soli (assembly GCF_003703975.1). Taxonomy (GTDB): domain Bacteria; phylum Bacteroidota; class Bacteroidia; order Cytophagales; family Spirosomataceae; genus Larkinella; species Larkinella soli. Next base: position 18,453 of record NZ_QTJY01000018.1, read on the forward strand.
CCGACAAAGGGCTGGGGAGGAGTTTCGAGGAGGAAATGGGATTGGTGCTGAGACTTCTTTGACGAAATCCCAGATTTACTCTTTCTGTTGGGCATAAGAAAGAAGGATTAAAAATAGGCCGGTCACTGCCCAACAGTTACTCATCACTCAAGAGCAATGGTAAGAGAGTGGGGACTTTCACCCTTTTGCCGGCCAGGCTTTTGAACGTCTCTTTTTGTACCATGCTCCTGAGTGATTAGAGTGAGTAAATAGTAACTAATTGGGCGGCTCAAAGGTAGAAGCTTGCGATATGGGAAGCAAGACGAAGAATTGAGAAGCCGCCCGGCCAGCCCAAAAAGTGCCAAACCGCACTTTCTGACCTGGCCCCGTAGCGGCCCTGTCTTTAAAAACCGAACCCCGCAAAAACAATCAAAAGTGCCTTTAAGCACTGATTCGCTTGCTGCCGTCTTTTAGTACCTACAAACATTCGGTCGCAGAGCGACCCGATTGAAGGGTGTGCCCTTCCCGTGTCCGCCCGGCCCTTGAGAGGTGGTTTGGGGAAGCGTTCATCCTGAAGAACGAGGGACGCCGGACCACCCCCCGGCCCCCTCCTTAGCAAGGAGGGGGTGAGCGCGCTGCCCCTTTTCAGTCCTGCGGAGCCACCCCCTCCTTAGCAAGGAGGGGGCCGGGGGGTGGTCGGCGGGATGACAAAAACCCTTTCCCAAAAACAACCTCTAAGAGGGCTGGGTTGCCGGTGCGGTTGGGGGTAAAAATCCGACCGGAGTCGGTTTTTACCGACCTGTTGTCGCAACCAATCGGACCCTCGATTTGTAGCCGGATTTTGAAATTCTAAACAGGAGAGCAAAGGCACGACGTTATTTCCCCAGCAGCACGGCTACTTTCTTCTGTAAGGCCGCTTCTTCCAGATTTCGGGCGACGATGCGGCCCTGCTGGTCGATCAGGTAGGTTTGCGGGATTTCGGTAATGGCATACCGGTCTTTCACTTCCTGATTCGTTCCGGCCAGCAATTGAAGACCTGCCGGCCGGTGTCTCCGGAGTGCCTGTTTCCACTGCCGCTCGTTGTCGTCGATGGAAATGCCGATCACCGTAAGGCCCTGCCCGGCATAGGCGGTATGGAGTCGCTTCAGGGCAGGCACCTGTTTGAGGCACGGGCCGCACCAGCTGGCCCAGAAATCCACCACCACCAGCTTTTTCGCCGGTGATTTCAGCCGATGCATGGCCCCGCTGCTGTCCGGCAGCGTAAAATTGAAGGCGGCCTGGCCCGGTTCCGTGGCCTGTCGGCGGGCGGTCCGTTTTTTAAGCTCCTGATCCAGTCGCGCAAAGGTCGCATAGTGACCCATTTGCCCTTTGAATTCGGCCAGTTGGGCGGCCGTAAATTCTTCCCCCAGATTCTCCCAATACTGACCCAGCAGATACAGATTGAAAAAGGTGAAAGGACGCCGGGTAATGAAGTTCTGACGGTGGGTGAAAAAATAGATACTGACGGAGTCGTTCTGCTTCTTTAACCTGGAAACCAGGGCGGTATCTCCTTTGGCCTGAGCCGCCGTTTTTTCCGAGTACAAACGGACCAGTTCGTCCCGAATAGGTGCAATAAACCGGTTTTCGTACTGATCCCATTCCGAATGCAGTTTCGACCCGCTAACCGCATACGTTTCGTCGTCGTGTATCTCCATCCGGATCGGGGCTTGTTCCAGAAAAACCGGGTAGGTTTTGCGGAAGGTATCGATCCGGACGGCATACAACCCCGGCTCCGTCAGGTTCCCTTTAAAAACAAAATCGGCCCCGTTGCTCCTGACCGAATCGACGGGCGTCTGGTCGGCGGCCAGCAGGTATAGGTTCGACTGAACGGCTTTAGGCAGACGACCGTTCAGCGTGAACGATGACGGAGGGTCGGATGGCGAGCAGCCGAAGGCAAATACGGCCAGCAGGCTAAGGCTGAAAAACCGGGCAGAAGTGAAGGCTTTCATGGCGGAGTGTGGACGGAAAGCCGTTGCCGGCATTGGCTGAAAGATACGAAATTAACCGATTCGCCGACCCTGCCGGCCGCTTTACTTCTCCGCGGCCTGATATACCATTTTTCCGCCTTTAATGACGGTTTTTACCTTCGTCAATGACCGGGGGAAGGTCTGTTCCAGGTCGCCGTCGAACGCCACCAGATCGGCTTTCATGCCTTTTTTGAGAATGCCCGTATGCGTCAGAATGCCGAGTGCTTTGGCGGCATGGTAGGTGGCCGTGCGGAGGGCGTCCGCGGCCGAAAGGCCCGCTTCGAAATAGGACAGCACCACGTCTACCGAACCCTCACCCCGTCCGACGCCTTTGATGTCAAAATAATAATCCGACCCGGCCACGATCATGACACCCTTTTCCCGGGCCCGTCGGATGCGGTCATGGAAGGTGTTGAGGCTGGTGGCGATGTAGTCCTCGGCTTCCTTGCCTTTCATCCCGATGCCGGCCACCATGATGGCGGCTTTTTCGCGCGAGACGTCCGTCGGCACCACATAGGCCCCCCGCTTCGCCATCAGGATTAAGGTGCTGTCCGACAGTGCATAGCCGTGTTCGATGCCGTCGACGCCGGCCAGCACCGCATCCCGCGCCGACTCGTCGTAGGTGGCATGGGCCGTGACGGGAATACCGTTCTCATGGGCGGTGGCGACGATGGCTTTGATTTCTTCCGGGGCCAGCACCCGGTTATCCGTGTTCATGCACACCTTGATGACGTTGACGCCCTGCTTCAGGTGTTCGAGCACGGCCGCCCGGGCGTCGGCGGCCCCCCGAATAACCCGGTACTCCTGTTTGATAACGAAGGTGTCGGCCGGGGCCAGCTTTCCGAACTGCCCGCCCGGCGGACTCAGGATCGGCCCTGAAACGTACATGGTCGGACCGGGCGCTTTCCCCTCGGCCAGCAGTTTCCGGAGCTGCACGTCCAGAAACTGTCCGGAGTTGCCGACGTCGCGCACGGTGGTGATTCCGGCCTCCAGGTCGGCTTTGGCAAAGGCCAGGGCCTGCCGCATCCGTTCTTCTGCCGGTATTTTGGAGGCATCTTCCATCCCGGTCCGGGTTTGTTTCTGGTTGAGCAACAGGTGCGTATGCGCATCGATCAGACCGGGTGCAACCGTGTGGCGGCTCAGATCGAGGACGATGGCGCCTTTAGGAGCCGACAGACGGGGGCCGATCTGACGGATGACCCCGTCCTGAATCAGAATTTCCTGTTTGGAAAGAAAGCTGTTTTTCTCGCTGTCGTACAGCTTCCCGGCCCGGATCAGGATCGGTTTTGAAGCCGGTGGCTGGGCATTGGCGGTGAGGATAAGACTGGAAAAGAGTACAGTTGTAATAAAAAGGCGGGTAAAAGCCGGGAACATAGGTCGGGTATGGTATGTATCAGGAACAAACTGAAAATTGACTAAAAACAATGGAAGGAAGAAATTATCCGTCGGGATATAAAGTCCCGCTGTGCAATGTGCTACTGATCAACTGCATGGATTCTGACCAATAAAAGGGAGTCGGGTAACCGTTGGCTCGACTTATCCGGTTTATCGCGCGGTGCCGAAACCCCGGCCTACCACACCGGTTTCCGTTTAGGTAACCAAATCAAGCAACCTTATGGAAACTCAACGGACTCTGAACGCCCTGGAACTGGATAAGCTCCGGGACAGAATCAAGGACATCCGCATCTGTATGCTCACCACCCAGGAAGCGGACGGCGATTTCCACACCCGCCCGATGGCCACCCACGACATGGACCCGGACGGCTCCCTGTGGTTCTTTACCTATGAAAACTCGAACAAAGTGGACGAGATCCGGCAGAACCCGCGGGTGGCGCTGGCCTTTGCCGACACCGATTCGGAGGTCTACGTCTCCACCACCGGCTATGCCGAAGTGGTAAAAGACCGGGGCAAAATCGACGAACTCTGGAGCGACATTCTGAAAACCTGGTTTCCCAACGGCAAGGACGATCCCGAAATCACGCTGCTGAAGGTAACCACCAACGCGGGCGAATATTGGGACCGGCCGGGCGGCAAAATGGTCAAGCTGTTTGAAATGGCGAAAGGCGCCCTGACCGGCGCGTCCGACAAAACCGGCCGGAATGAAAAGTTTGGCGACGAGCCGGTTTGACGTCAGGGAGGGCCGCCGGATCGCCGGCCTGGCGATCCGGCGGCCCTCCTTTTTTCGGATAACCCATTCATTCTTCCCGGACGGCCGGAGCCGCTCCCATTCAGGCGATCCGGTAGCGGGAGGCCAGCCCAACGACGGCGATGGCCCCAAGTACCAGCCCGCCGGCCAGCAGCCCGATGGAGGGAGCGGAGAACCGGCTCAACGCCATCCCCGCGACGAACGACCCGGTTACGTCCGAGAAGTTGACCAGCGCCATATAGGTAGTAAACTGCGAACCTTCAACGCCCTTCCGGCATATTGCCATCAGGACGGGCATAGCCGCGATGCTCAGGCAGGGGTCCATGATGTACCAGGTAATCAGGGCATTACGGGTGAAAGACCGCTCGGCCCAGTAGGAAGCCAGCGCGTTGATTCCGATCAGGTAGACCGCCGTCAGCAGCATGACCCAGATCAGCAGCCGCCGGGGGCCGAGCCAGTCGGCCAGATAGCCGCCCAGCAGGCTGACCCCCATCGCCAGCAGCATGCCGTAGGTTCCGGTCAGCACCGATACCTCGGTATCCGCCCAGCCCAGCCGACGGATCAGATGGAAATTAAAAACCCGGATGAACAGGCTGTGGCTGATGTAAACCAGCAGAATGGAGCCGAACAACACCAGACTCCGTCTTGAAAACAGGCCCCGGAACAATTCCCGGAACAGCCATCGGTAGGATCGGCCGGGCGGGCGGTCTGCGGGTTCCGGGCGTTTCCGTCCGAAAGGCAGAAGCCGGTCTTCGGGCCGTTCGCGGAGGAAAAACGTCAGCACGGTAAGCGCCAGCAGCAGTCCTGATTGAGCCAGGGCCGCCACCCGGAACCCTTCACTGCGCAGCAGGTAGGCAAAAACCACCGCGCCGAAGCCGGTACCCCCCAGAAACCCCGCCCGCATGAACGCATTGATCCGCCCCCGTTCGGATTCCGGAATCACCGAAATAGCCATCGCGTCGACGCCGGCATCCTGCACGGACGCAAACACGGAGTGAACCAGGAAAGTGGTCGCCAGCAGGCCGGTCTGGGTGACCGGGTCCTGAACCAGCAGCAAGCCGAGCGAAGCCAGAAAAGCCATCAGCTGCGAACCCAGCACCCAGGGCCGGCGCCGGCCCATCGGAGAACTCTGGTAACGGTCGATAAAAGGCCCCCAGAGGAACTGAAATGCCCACGGCAGGCCGACGGTGGCGACAAAGGCGCCGATTACCTGCGGTTTTACGCTTTCGGCCGTCAGGTAGTTGGATAGCGCCGTAAGCGAAAAACCGGCCGGAATTCCCTGGAGGGCGTAGAGGTAAAAAAAGGTAAAATACCGCAGCCCCCTGCTTTCGCTGAGTACGGTCGGAAGCGACCACCGGGGCGATTCGGTAAGTTTACCGGCGGAGGGAGTGGAGGGGGTCGGCATGAAAGATCCGGAGCGGAAAGACGTTGCTGAGAAGCCAACCTTCTGTTTGCGGGGAATGTTTGATCGCTTTCCTTCCTGCCTTCTTCCGACGGCCCCTGTAGCCTCCGGGACCGGTTGCCTGTCTGACAGACACCAGCCGATTTCAGTTAACTTCCTAAAATACCTTTCAGAATGTCTGAGACCGGCCCGGCCAGAATAGGCCCCAGCACGGCCAGTATTCGGGGGAGCGTGGAAGAAAAAAAGGAAGGGTTATTCTGCTCCTTTAACAGGGCGGACCTCTCCGGCTCCCTGAATCCCCGAACGATGATGATTCGTCTTTTTTCATCCAGAATGTAGGCGGCCGGCAAATACAGAGCCGCAAGAACCAGGGTATGGAATCCGCCGATTACGGCCGTAAATACTTTGCCGAACTCCTTGGCAGGAACGCTTAAATCCCTGGCTCCATGCGGTATATAGGCATAAGTCCAGGTAAGGGTGGCGCTCTGGCGCAGAACACCGGCAATCAATAGGGCCGTAGCACAATAGAGAAAAAGTCTTAAATATCGGATTTGCTCGTTCGTTGCTTTTAACTGAAAGGCATACTCCTTATTGACCCATTGTCTGGGCCAGATGAAAATCGTCACCGTCAGAATAACTGCCAGGGCAACTCCATAAGTGAATGAGTTTACCAACCGCATGGACTCCATGATATTGGAGAAATTAAATTCCTTCGAGCGATGGGCGATGCTTTGGCTGATAATTTCTTCGATCAGGTACAAATGACCTCCATAAAAATAATATAAAACGACACCGACGCCGGCCGAAACACCGGCGATTCCTGCTGACTTTACCAGGAAACGCTTTCGGTCGGACGAATCGACATACAATAAGAACAGGATGACGAAGGATATACAAACGCAGATAAACGTGTTTACGGCCACTGAAAAAACCCAGATCAATCTTCCGTTAAACCGCTGGGAAACAATGGTGGCACTTGTCATCCGGTGGGAAATGCTGTCGCCCTGAACATAAGCTGCCGACGGTTTATGGATACCCTGGTTCTTCAATGGATATTTCAATTTCTCATCCAGCGTATAAAGCAGTGACGGTTTCAGCTTCCTGTAAATGTATTTCTCGGAATAATAGCCGTACAGGCCAATGAGAACAACCACCAGAAAGAGCGGAATGAGTGCAATCAGCTTTCTTTCAAAAATATCTTCTCTCATAATCTGCTGTATATAAGCCCGTCAGGCAATGAAGATTAATGGAAGAAAGTTAATGAAACCGCGGTCGTCCCAACACGGGCAATCTCCCGTTTTCCCGCCGTATTTTACCTGTAATCCGGCTGGTTATGAATGAATAAAGGTGTTACTTTTTCGAGGGTTTCAAGTCTTAGTAGTTGAGGGGCAACCAGAACCGTTGCACTGATCGTCAACAGGACCGATTGAAATCCATGAACACCGCTAAAATCGCTACGGGCTTTTCCCGGCTCCGCGAACGCGAACTTGAGCACAAGGCCCGACACATTCTCTCCTGCCTGACCGACAATCCCGCTTTTCCCAGGCCGATTCCCTCGCTGGCCGACATCCGCGCGACGCTCGACGCCTACAGTGCCGCCCTGATCAGCGCCATCGACGGCTCGCCCGAAGACCTGAGCTTCAAACGTCAGAAGCGCGCCCAGCTCGAAGGAGAGCTGAACCTGCTGGCTCTCTACGTGCAGGTCGCCGGCCACGGCAAACGCGAGGTGCTCCTGACCTCCGGCTTCGACCTGTCGAAAATACCCTGGCCGATTGAGCCGCTGCCCCGGCCGCAAAACTTCCGGGTCGAGCCGGGCAACCGGCAGGGGAGTGTCCGGCTGAGTGTGCAGGGCGTCGACGGCGCCGTCAACTACCTGTTTCAGTATGCCTCTTTGCCGGTCCGTTCCGACAGCGACTGGGTCAATTTCGTATCCTTCAGGGCCCAGGCAAAGATCGATAACCTGACCAGCGGCAAACAGTATGTTTTCCGGGTCGCCGGGGTCGGCAGCCATCCCGTGCGGGTATTTTCCGAGGAAGTTTGCAGCGTAGTGACGTAAAAATTACCGTATTTTTGGAGGCTTCAACCCTTTCAAACCCTCCTTTTTCGTTTATGCGCCTTCTGTGCGTTGCCCTGCTTCTTCTGCCGGCCTGGTTTTCCGCCCGGGCCGGCCGGGTCGATACCGTTCAGGTGGAAAGCCCGGCCATGCGCCGTGCGGTTTCCTGCGTGGTCATCTCGCCCGACCGACATTCGGCTTCCTCTACGGACCGTTTCCCGGTCGTCTACCTGCTGCACGGCTACGGCGGTAATCACCGCGACTGGATCACGAAAGTACCCGAACTCACCACCCTCGCCGACCGCTACGGTGTGCTGATCGTTTGTCCGGACGGCCGCAACAGCTGGTATTTCGACAGCCCTCTCGACCCGGCCGTCCGCTACGAGACCTTCATGACCCGCGAACTGCCGGCTTTCGTCGACGCCCGCTACCCTACCCTGGCCGACCGCCGGCACCGGGCCATCACCGGCCTTTCCATGGGCGGACACGGCGCCTTGTATCTGGCCCTCCGGCACCGCGACCTCTACGGACAGGCCGCCAGCCTGAGCGGGGGCGTCGATATCCGGCCTTTTCCCAACAACTGGGAAATTAAAAAATCGCTGGGCGAACTGGCGGCCCATCCCGAAAACTGGGATCGCCATACCGTCATCAACCAGACGGACAGCCTCCGCAACGGCGACCTGCGCCTGCTGATCGACTGCGGCATCAAGGACTTTTTCTTCGACGTCAACCGCAGCCTGCATCAGAAACTGGTGGGTCAGGGAATCGACCACGATTACGTCGAGCGGCCGGGAGCGCATACCTGGGAGTACTGGCGCAGCAACGTCGAATACCATCTGCTTTTTTTCTCCAAAGGCTTCGGGCAGTAACCGGAAACCGTGCTCTTTCGTAAGATTCCGAAACCCACACCTTTTTTCGTGGTTTATTCCGTTATGCACATGAATACGGAATGGCCGGAAGGGCTGTTCCGGCTACTACCCCGTTCACCGATGCAATCGACTCAATGTAATTTTAACCTGACGGAGAGCCAGAAGAAACCCGTCATCACCGAAGCTTCCAACCCGCTGCCCCGGGCCGTTCTGCGACCAAATTCGTATATGCTCCTCGACGGCGAATGGCGTTTTGCCGTCGATCCCGACGATCACGGTCTGCTCGAACAATGGTATCTGGGTCACGACTACCAGGACGTGGCCCACTGGCCGGGTGCCGTGGAAGACCATATGCGGGCCGGCCGCGAAGACTCCGAAGCCTTCGGCTGGCAGGACAAAATCGTCGTATGGTATGAGCGCGAGTTTACGCTGCCCGCGAAAGACCCGGACTCCGGCCCGAAAGCCATGCACCAGCTCACCTTCGGCGCCTGCGGTTATGAAACCCGGGTCTGGCTCAACGGCCGACCGCTGAAAACCATCGAGGGCGATGAAACCCACGTTGGGGAATATACCTCCTTTTCGTACGAACTGGAGGAAGACTGCCTCCAGCCCGTCAACCGGCTGACCGTCCGGATTGCCGACACCATGGACGCCGAAATTCCGCGCGGCAAGCAGGAGTCGCACGTTTACAAACGCGGAGGCATCTGGTACCAGACTTACACCGGTGCCGTCCGGAGCGTCTGGCTGGAAACGGTGGAACGGAACCGGCTGCGCTCCCGGGTGGGCGTCGTCAGCATCGTGGAGGACGAGCTGGTCCGGTTCAACCTCACCACCCGCGTCCATGACCCCGGCAGCTACACCCTCCGGCTTCAGATTTTTGAGCGCGACGGGCACCCCGTCGAACCGGTGGCGGTATCGGATTTCCCGCTGCGGCTTGAAGCGGGTCAGAAAAACCAGCGGGTGGTGGTCGAAGTACCGAAGGCCCGTCTCTGGTCGCCCGACGATCCGCACCTGTATCGGCTGGTGGCCCAGCTGATCGACTCCGACGGTCATGCTTCCCAGATCGAAGCGCACTTCGGTCTCCGGAAAGTGGAATCCCGGGGGTGCTGCGTCTATCTGAACGGAAAGCCGATCTACCTCGACGGCATTCTGTACCAGCCGGGTACGGCCACCTACCAGGAGATGGAGCGGCATTTTTACGCCATGCAGAAACTGGGATGCAATCTTGTCCGGGTACATATTGCCGGCGTCGATCCCCGCATCTATAACCTGGCCGACGAACTGGGGCTGCTGTTATGGGTAGAGGTGCCGAGTCCGCACAGTTCGAGCCACCGCAGCCGCGAAAACCACCGGGCCGAAATGCTCCGGATGCTGGCTCTGATCGAAACGCACCCGTCCATCGTCATCTGGAGCCTCTATAACGAGGACTGGGGGGCGCAGGACATCGCGTCCAACCCCGAAACCCGGCAGTACATCGTCGAAATGTACCACTATATGCAGATCAACCACCCGCAGTTTCTGGTGGTCGACAATGACGGCTGGCACCATGTTTCCCTGGAAGGCCGGCTGAAGTCCGATCTGCTGACGGCTCACCTTTATACGCCCGATCTGACTCGCTGGCGCGAACTGCTCGACGGCCTCACCAAGGGGGACATCGAAGGAGTAGCGGCCTTTCCGTTGGTGGTAGGTGACCCGTTCTTCTACCGTCGGCAGGTGCCGCTGGTCGTCAGCGAGTGGGGCGGCTTCGGTTTTGCCGATTATGGCGGGCCGACCGAGTCGGAAGACCGTTCGGAGCGGATCCGGATGTTCAAGGAAGAACTGCGCCGGCGGTCCATCGCCGGAGACGTCTACACCCAGGCCACCAACATTGAGGAGGAACGCAACGGGCTGATCGATCCGCATACCGGTGAACTGACCGTGCCGGAAGGGCTGCTCGCGTCTCCGAAAAGGCAGCCTGCCGAAACCACGACCGGTTAAACCGGTTCGGTGACCTTCTCGGCCGACACCCACACTTTCATTCCTTTCAGCGTCATGGGGCCGTACTGCGTCGCCAGGGCTACGTCGGCGGCATCTCGACCGTAGGCCACCACGATCCGGTTGCCCCGCGGCTGCTCCTGGGTGGCGTCGAAGGTATACCAGCGGCCGTCGACAAAAGCCTCGAACCAGGCATGCAGGTCCATCGGATCGAGCCGGTAAAGGTATCCGACCACCATGCGGGCCGGGATACTGAGGCTACGGCAAAGCGCAATGCCGAGGTGCGCGAAGTCCCGGCAGACGCCGATGCGTTTTTCGGCCGTATCGACGGCCGATGTCGTCGCATCGCTGGTACCGTACTGGTAGGTGATGTGGGTATGAATCCAGTTCCGGATCGCTTCGGCCTGGTCGTAGCCGGGTGTGAAGCCCTCCGTAATGTCGAGAGCCTGGGGTCCAAGGCGGTCCGACTGGCAGTAGCGGCTTGGCAGCAGATAATGCAGAACGTCGGGGGGCAGGTCCTGAACGGGGGTGAATGGCGCACCGGGGGCCGTATCGATGACGTCGGCGGTTTCGGCTACCACGGCGGTATGGACAGTGAACGACCCGGCCGGGGCCAGCAGCCGCTGGCAAAGATTGCCGTACAGATCGGTATACTCCACGACAGGAATGCCCGGTTTCAGAAGATATTCTTCCGACAGAACCCACTGCCCGGCACCGGAGCGGGGGCGGAGCATCAGCACGACGGGTACGGGGGCAGGAACTTCGTACTGGAGTTCGCAGCCGGCGTAAAGTTTCATAATGGATAAACGGGATAGATCAATCAGGTTTGCACAAAACGAGCAGCGCGATCGCGCTGCTCTGCTTCCTAACTCGCTTCCTTCCCGAATTGTTGCCGTATAAGACGGAAAGTCAGGCCGATTGGGTTATTTCGTTGCGTATTTCTGGGCGTAGGTCGAGGTTTTGAACTGCTCGAACGGCTCCTTTTTGTAATGATCACCGCCGAAGAAGGTAATAACCTGGTGAAAAACCGGGGCCTCCATAAACCCGGCCACCGGCTGTATCACCTGGAATTTTTCGTCCAGAAACACCACCGTCGGATAGCTCAGCTGATTGCGCAGCAGGGCTGCGGCCAGCTGATGGTACCCCCGGCCGCCCTGCCCGACATACACAAATTTGTCTTTTCCCAGAACGATGTCGGCTTTCTGTTCCGCATCCAGTTTGACGGCGTAGTAATTCCTGTTGATGTAATCGGCCACGGCCGGGTTCGAAAACGTCTTGCGGTCCATCACCTTGCACCAGCCGCACCAGTCGGTGTAGACGTCGACGACCATTTTCCGGGGAGTCTTCTGGTTGAGGGCGAAGGCTTCCTCGATGGTCAGCCATTTGATTTTGCCTTCCTCCTTCGTCGGCTGTGGCCGAAACGAAACCAGACCGCCGGTGACCACCAGAAGGAGGATAACGAGGGAAAACAGCTTATTCATCATTGGCGCTTTTTTGAATAACGAAAGATACGCAGAAAACCGCTGGATCCACAGCCGGATTTCCGACCTCTTATTTGGACTTCGAAAACCCGCAATAGTAACGATTTAAAATGGATTCCGGTCGTCGTCCAGCTCGCGGATCGTGCCGGGGGGCGGAGCGTCGCGGTAGGTGGGGTGGCGGCCCAGTTCAGCCGCGCGGAGCAGCTTGTCGGCTCCGAAACGCGCTTTCCCTTCGTACAAAGCCTGCCGCAGCCGGTTTTTCCGGGTGTCGTTCTCAAACTGGCTGAACGGAACCAGTTGTGCCGGCATAAACCGCTGCACGGTAACGCTCAGATACTTTAGCGGAGCGCCGAATACCGGCTCCGTATGCCCGGTTTTCTCAAATCGTTCCATCCGATCCCGAATTATCCGGTACAGTTCAAGGCCGTCCTGCCCCGGTTCAGGGAGCCGGATTTCGTCCGTATACTGTTTTTCGTCCAGATACCGGAACTGAATGACCGCCTTCCGGTAAAAGACGGCTTTCCGTACCATCCGCCGTTCGAGCGTCAGACAAAGGGTTTCCAGCAGTTCGTGCAGCAGGCCCGTCAGCCCCTGGAGTTCGGCCGGAACGGTGCGCCGGGCCTGCATGGTTCGGTCGGGGCGCGTTTCAAGGTCGATTTCTCCGCTGAAATTCAGCCGCATATGCCAGTGCCACCCGATCAGGCTCCCGCATTCGGTCTGAAGCCGTTCGGGCGAGGCCGACCGTAGATCGAGGGGCGTCCGGATGCCGTGTTGCCGCAGGCGGTCGGCCATGGCGTCATCGATGCCGGGCAGACCGGTCAGCGGCAGCGGTTTCAGCACATCCTCGATCGTGTCGGGCGTCAGGACGATCATGGCGCCCGGCCGGCCCAGCCCGGCCGCCAGCTTGGCCAGGAAAATATTCGGCGCCAGCCCGATCGACCCGCGAAACCGGTTTCCGGTTTTTTCGGACAGGGCTCTCTGAATCCGGAGAGCCGTCGCGTTGCCGTCCGGAAACAATACCGGGCAGGCACCCAGGTCCACGACCGCCCCCGTCGCCCCGGCGGGAAATACGTCCGGTGAAAATTCTTTCAGCATTTCGATCAGTGTCTTCTGGTCGGTTTGCCCCTCCAAACGCCCGGGAAAGCTTGGTATTTTCACATAGAGAACCGTCGGTTCCGTATTCTCCCCCAACCGCATCATAAAAATTCTGGAATCGGTGTGATATAATTCTGGCAGGCTGTTACCAATCTGACGGAATTTTTAGTAAATTTGATCACAATATATTTTACTTATATTATAAAAGCCAATAGCTGTATTATGTTTAACGAACCGGGAAAAACTATTGAAGAAGGTTTGGAGCCGATTCAGGAACGGCTGCGGCAGGTATTTGATGCCCTGGAGATTAGTATTTATCAGGCAGCCAAGGATTTGGGTGAGAACTCATCCAAATTTTATAATATCCTGAACGGACGGGCCAAACCCTCTTACGATACGATTATGCGCCTGCTGGAGCAGTATCCGCAGGTGCGTGCCGATTTTCTGCTCCGGGGCCAGCGGCCGGTGCTCGACGAACCCGAACCCAACGGAAAGGTCATCGAGCTTCAGGTGCGGTATACGGATCTGCCCTTCGTTCCGACCCGCTTCTATGCCAGCTTTATCGAAACCTACATCGAAGGGCTGAGCATGGACCAGCTGGAAATCTACCGGGTTCCGGTCGATGTGGTCGGGAACCATAAGAATGTAGTGGTGATCGAGGTAGCCGGCAACAGCATGAGCCCCCAACTGGCCAACGGAGCCAAGGTGCTGGCCGTACTCGTCGACCCCAGTAACTGGGAGTATCAGTCCGGGGGTATTTATGCGGTGATCTATCGCGACTTTTTTGTCGTGAAGCGCATCAAGGACAACGAACTGCTGACGAAGCAGCGGCTGACGCTGCACTCCGACAATCCGAACGGCGGCACGGTTACCATTCCGCTCAAGGACATTCGCGGCATCTGGAAGGTCGTTCGCGTGATCGACTCTCCGGTGGAGTAAGCCGGGATTTTTTACCTGATTCCCTAACCCCTGCCTTCTGCTTAAGATCAATCGAATTGAAACTGGTATTGAACGAAACCAGTCAGGTTTTAAAACCTGACTGGTTTTTTGTTTTAAATCAACGGGATAGGAAACCTGAATCAGCCGGCAGATCGAGAGTCGGGGCGACTCGGAGGCCACCTGCTGAGAGGTGGTTTGGGGAAGCGGTTTATCATCCCGACGCAGGAGAGACCCTGTGTTCTGTTGACTAATCATTGTGACCGACGAAGCCCAAAATCTCTACTGCGTCGGGATGACAAACCGTGCCCAGCCTGACCACCCCCCAGCCCCCTCCTTGCTAAGGAGGGGGTGGCTCCGCAGGATTTGAATCTGGCAGCGCTCTCCCCCTCCTTAGCAAGGAGGGGGCTGGGGGGTGGTCGGATGGCCCTTGTTCCCCAGGAGGACCATCCGGCCTGGAAGCAAAAACCTTTCCCAAACCACTCGCTATATGGTTACGGGCGGGGGCTGGCTATGGAAGCTGAGGAAGGCATCCCGGCCCCCGAACCACTCCAGCAACTCGTCACGACACAGGTAGGTGGGCTGATCCGAACTCAATACGGGCCAGGAGGAGTGGGGCCATTGCGAAGCGGTTCCGCAAAGGCCCTGCGCGACGGGCTGAAGATGCATGTCCCGAATCAGGCTCCGGCGGCAGGCTTTGGCGTCTATTTCCTTCCTTTTGAAATAATCGGTGAACAGGGAGCCCTGCCGTCCGTAGCGCCGGTTATAGGCCTTTGCATATGAATTGAACAGGTTCGCAAACCGACGGCTCAGCTGAACGTTCAGGACATCGTCGACTTCCCAGGGGCGCAGGGAACCGTCTTTGATTCCGAACTGGCGGAAAAGGTCGGCGGTTGGCCGGATGCGGACGAAAAAATGGAACTGATACGGCATCAGGCAATAGGCAAACGTATCGGTAACCGGCCGACAGAATTCCTCATACTTCCTGAGAAAGAAGATGTAATTGTCCGTTTCCCGGAATAACGGTTCCTCGCTGTTATGAAAATTGAAAATGTGATAATAGTGTCCGGGAAGCAGGGGAAGGCGTAAGGCATACATGGGCATCCGGCTTTTTTTTATTTAGACGAGCCGATGCCGGAAAAGGAACGGCCGAATACGAAAAAACCTGCGGAGTCCGGGGACGGACTCCGCAGGTTCCACAAAATCAACTCCCCAACTCTTAAACCCCCAAACTCCTTAACGCTCAATACCGGATCGTCCAGTACGGGTTCTCCTGAGCCTTGATGGCGGTTTTGATATGGTCGGTTAGCAGTTTGTCGTACTCGGCGGCTTTGATCTTTTTGCCTTTTATCTTTTTAACGGCCGCCAGTTCCTTCGACACATCCTTCAGTTCCACCTGGGTGGCCGTCACGACCACGTCGCCGTCGTTGATGTCCAGTTCGAGGATCAGGCCGGGCAGGCCGTAATACATCTCGGGGCCGGCCGAAACCGGAATGTCCTGCGCAAACCAGGCGGTGATCTTCTGGCTCTTGATCGGGTCGTCGGTTTCGGCTTTCATGCAGACGTGGCCGGCGATGTCCTTCAACTGGTTCAGAATCTTCCACTTCGGCTCGGCCAGCGAATCCTCGACGATGAAGGTCTTGCCGAGCATTTCGATGATTTCCGTGCGGGTGCCCTGTTTGAAGTCCCGGCGGATGACGTAGTCGCTGTTCCGCCAGCTCCAGCGGCCGTCTTCGCTCCGGGTGTAGTCGCTTTCATACGAATACAGGCTCTGGTCGGCGTTGAAGTAAAGCTTCATGATGCTTTTGGAGCCGGTGTAGTTCTTGTAGGTCGATTTGATGCGTTCCTTCTGGTCGAGACTCAGATAGGGCAGACGGGACGCGATTTTGATCCAGTCCTGGCTGTATTCGTAGGTCACCACGCCCCGCAGTTCCTGGGCCCGGGCCTGAATGCCGGCGAAAATCAGAAGAAAGAACAAAAGCTTTTTCATGCCTGAATTAAGAAGTTAAATTTACCAGCCGTTGTTCCGGCGCATTTGTGATTTAAGACCGCGTACGTTGTACGTGAAGGAAAGCATGAAATACCGCGCCAGCGTCTGCACCTGTTCCGTCTGGAGGATATTCTGATAGGCCTGCTGCGTAATGCCCTGGTTCTTGTTGAACACGTCGTAGGCCGACAGCCGGACCTCTGCCTTGTTGTCTTTCAGGAACAGTTTGTACACCGACAGGTTCAGAATGGGCAGTTGCTGGTTGAAGCCGAATTTCTCGTTTTTGTAGATCTGATAGTTCAGCCGGCCGTTGAAGTAAA
Source organism: Larkinella soli (assembly GCF_003703975.1). Classification (GTDB taxonomy): domain Bacteria; phylum Bacteroidota; class Bacteroidia; order Cytophagales; family Spirosomataceae; genus Larkinella; species Larkinella soli. Next base: position 34,701 of record NZ_QTJY01000018.1, read on the forward strand.
TACCGCCCGGCATCTGAACGTTGAGGTCACCGCCGTAGCGGAAATTGTAAATCTGAAGGTTCTGAGTTTTGTTGACCGAATACCGCGTATCGGTCAGGTTCCAGTTGAAGTTCGGATACAGCGTAAACTTCTCGCTCGGTGTCAGATCGAGGTTCAGGCCGAAATTGTAATAGTTCGTATTGGTCTGGTTCAGCACATTGTTGATATACGTCGGGTTGCGGCCGAAATTGAGCGAGCTGTAGACGTTCAGCGTGGCCTTGGTCTTTTTCAGCGGGAAACCGAAGCCGAGGTAGGAGCCGAAGTTCTTTCCTCCGTCGATATTTTCGGGACGGCTCGTAGTCACCAGCCGCTCATCGACCGTCTGGTTGTAAACGATCTGGTTGATGTTATACCCGAAGTTGACGTTGCTGTAAAAGTGAACGAAACTGCCCGGATTATAGGTGTTGAAACCGGCGCTCACCCGGTGGGTCAGCTGGGGCAGCAGGTTGGGGTTCCCTTCCCGGATGAAACGCGGATTGCTGTTGTCGATTACCGGCTGAAGGTCGGCGGTGGAGGGCTGCCGGACATCGACATTGTAATTGGCGTTCAGGTTCCGGTTCTTCATGTTATAGTAGACCGTCACGTTCGGGACCACCGAAAAGAAACTCCGGTTGACGGAGGTGAAGGTCGAGGCCGTCTGGTCGGGAGCGAACCGCCCGGCCTGATTGAACCACATCCCCGCCAGCCCGCCGGAGACGTTCAGCCCCTTGTTGGAATAGCGGACGCTTGTCCCGATCCGGTTATACGTGAAGTCGTTCGTGTAATACCGGCTCAGGCTGTTGTTGCGGATACGGCCCTGGTCGGAGACGTCGAACACGTCACGGTCGACCCGGTCGGTCCGGAAGCTGAAGTTGTAGAAGGTCTCCCAGGAGACGGTTTTCGACAGCGGCTCAATAAAGTCGAGGCTGGATTTCAGCTCGTTGCGCAGGCTGCTCGTCATGTTGTCCTGGTTGAGCCGAAAGGAGGCCGGAGGGCCGGTCGAGGTCGTGTCGTCGAAATACCGGTTGTTCGACTGCTGGTTGCCCGACCCGTCGGTATCGTTGATGTTGTAGGAGAGGCTGGCGGCAAAGTTTCGGCCTTTCTTCCGGAATTTGTGCCGATAGATGGCCGTCGAGGCCAGTTGAAAGGCGCTGAACGAGTTCCGGTTGTTAATTTCGGTCAGGCTGCTGGGCGTCTCGCGGCTCATACCCCGGAAGAAGTTCTGCGTGCTGCTGAACCGCTCGGTTCCGTTGTTGAAGCGGGCGTTGCCGATGATAACCAGCGTATTGAGCGAATCGAGGTTCTTCTCGAAGCGGGCGCTGGCGCGGTGGTTATTGTTCAGTGTGCTCCGATTGCTTTTTTCGAGCGTCAGGAAGGACCCGTTGGGCAGGAATGTTTCCTTGTTAAGGTCGGTGTCGAAGGTCTGGCCGGTCTGGTTGAAGAAGTAGTTCGAACTGAGCTTGGTCTTCTTGGTGTCGTAGTTGTAGTTTCCGCCCCCGGCATAGTTGCGGGAGAAACCCCGGTTGCTGCTGTTCCCGCCGTTGATCGGAATCCCGATACCGTTGCCGTCGTCACCGCCGAAGTAGTAGAAACCGGAGTTGAACCCGAAATCCCCGTTGTCCTGCCAGTTGAACGACTGGCTGCCCCGGAAGTCCTGGTAATCGTCGAACGACAGACCGGTCTGGTTGATGTTGTTGGCGAAGCCCAGCACCGAAAACTGCTCTTTCTGGTTGAAGCGGTTGTAGTTCCCGCGGACCTGGGCCCGTTCTTTGGTGCCTATGCCGGCCGTCACCTTGCCGAAACCGCCTTTCTTGTGGCTTTCCTTCAGTTCGAGGTTGACGGTTTTTTCGCGCTTGCCGTCGTCGATGCCGGTGGTTTTGGCGGCTTCCGTCTTATCGTTGAACACCTGCACTTTCGAGATGGCTTCGGCGGGCAGGTTCTTGGTCGCCAGCTTGGGGTCGGCGCCGAAGAACTGCTTGCCGTCGACCGTCACTTTCTGAACGGTCTGGCCCTGCGCCTTGATGTTACCGTCCTGATCAACCTGCATACCCGGCAGTTTGCGGAGCAGTTCCTCGACGCTCGAACCGGGCGGGACTTTGAACGAAGAGGCATTGTATTCGATGGTATCGCCCCGGATGCTCAGCGGGGCGCGGGCGGTCTTCACCACCACTTCGAACAGTTCTTTCTGGATGGGCTTGATTTTCAGCGCACCCAGATCGGTTATGTCGCCCGCATCGGGTGTAAATTCTTTCTGGAGAGGAAGGAAGCCGACGTAGGAAACCTTCAGAATGTAAGGGCCGCGTTTCATGTTCCGGAACTCGAAGGTACCCTTGTCGCTGGTGCGGCCGAAACTGACCAGCGCCGAGTCTTTGGGCGTCAGGAGCATCACGGTTGCTCCCGGCATGACGACGCTGGCCGTATCAACAATGGACCCCCGGACAGTTACGCGGGCAGATTGCTGGGCGAAAGCCGTGCAGCAGCAGACGACCAGCAACAGCAGAGAGAAAAGGTTTTTCATAGGGGAATAGGGAGGGGGTTGGTGTTGGAAAGCGGTAAATTGAAAAGAATTATCATCCGTTGGTGAAAGTTAACAATTTTTAATAGTTGCAACTATATAAGTAGTTAAAAATTTCATTTTTAATTGAAATCCGGAAGAATACAAAAAATGGGAGGGTGCTGACTTTGGATGGAAAGACATCGGATACAACGAAACGTTGCATCAGGTATCGGCAAAACGGCGCATTTCAGGCAATCGTATGAAAGATAACTAAAATAACTGATCGACCCGCACGAACCGGTAGTTTCTCTTTTTGAGGTAGATCAATAGTTCATCCAGGTGGGCATAAAGCTTGTCGGTCCGGGCCGGATGCGTGCCGACGTGCATCAAGAGGATGAAGCCGTTCAGGCCCGCCGGCCGGTGTTGTTCGTAGTCGTATATGGATTGGAGAATGGTGCGGCTGGGGCGGTAGTTCTTCAGGTCGGGCGTGGTGTAATCGGCGTGGCTGAGCGTACCGGGGGTGAAGTTGATCAGTTCCAGCTGCTCGGTCCGGGTCCAGGCCGAGATGGTATCGTTATACCACTCGTAGGGCGGCAGAAAAAACCGGGCCTCCTCTTTCCGGATGCCGAAGGTCCGCATGGCGTCGTAATTCCGGCGAAGGTCGTCCCGGAACTGCTCGCGGCCGATCAGCAGGCTGTCGCGTTGGGTCCAGTCGCAGTACAGCAGGTGCTGGTCGGAGTGGGCGCCGAGGTAGTGCCCGTCCCGGCGCAGGTCCCGGATCAGCGTTTGGAAAGCCGGGTTGCGGTAAAACCGCCCGGTGAAGAAGAAGGAAACCGGCACTTTCCGGCGTCGGAGGGTCTGCCGGATGACCGGGCCGCCGTCGGCGTATTCGTCACCCGTGAAAACGAGGGCCAGTCGGCGGAGGCTGCTGTCGCCCCGGATCAGGGCGCCCCGGTGCGAAACAAATTTTTTCCGGATTGTGTCGGCCCGTGCAACGTCCGGGAGCCGGCCTGCATCTTTGCAGAAATCCGCTTCGGCGGAAACCACACCCCAGCGAAGAATTAACATCCAGATCAGCACCATATCGCAGAAAAACTACCTCATAGAAATCCGTTTGACATTGATGAACCCCTGGGCTGCACGAACGATTATGGCCACGCCGTTGACCAATTACACCGTAGAGATGGAACAGACCGGTTTGTCCGGCTGGATCAGCTACCGTGAACCCCTGCTGTCGTTACGGTTTGCCTACGAGCGTATGCTGACTTCCGTGTATATCTTCGTTCCGGGCGATGGGCAGTGGGCGGCCTACTGCCGGAGTTCGGGCGCCCGCAACGCCACGACCCGGCGGGCCGAGATCATCCAGCGCATTGCCAACGAGGTGCGCAACCGGCATTCGTCCACCGGAGGGGTACAGATCTCCGACTTCGGCATCGAGGTGCTGTTCTGACCGGTTCCGCCGAAGCGTTCTACCGCCTTCTTCGTTTTTTCGAAGACGACCGCCGGGCCGTCGATTTTTTCCGTCCGGACGAGCGTCTGACCGTTTTCTTCTTCACCGGCGCTTTTTTCCTCACCGCCACCGGCGCCTTCTCGGCAGCCGCCGTCGTTTCACCCTCTTTGGCCGCCAGCAGGTAGATCAGCGAAGCCGTACCGTCCATGGTCGGCTCGTTAGTGCTGTAATCGCCGTAGTCGTCGTGGTAGACGACGAGGTCGCTCTGGAAAGCCTCGTATTCGTCGGCGTCTTTCAACTGAATCCCGAGCAGGCTTTTATAGATACGGCCGTAAACCGGGCCGTCGACCAGTCCGCCGTCGATCGGATAATTATTCAGATGCGTAAAGGCCGAGTGTGGGTCGGCGGGTGTGTCGGCGCCGGCCGGAAGCCCGTAGACAAAGCTCGTACCCCAGGGATTACAGCCGAACAGCCAGTCGAAACAGGCCTGTTCCAGTGGAGCGAAGCGGTTATCACCGGTCAGTTTCCGGTACCAGTAGCACTGGATGGCGAAGGAGGTGGTCAGGTTGTTGCTGCACCAGATGAACGGCACGCCCCGGTAGAAGGCGTTGTTCTGCGCCCTGGCCCATACCTTTTCGATGCCGTCCCGGTAAAAGCCGATGAGATGCTGTTTGCGGGAGTCGGTCAGCCGTTTGGCGACTTCGAAATGGCCGATGTTGATGAACGGATACCACTGATAATGCCGGGCGGTATCGGACCCCAGCCAGGGCGTCACCGGCTCGATAAGGCCGTAGGCGTAGGCACTGTTGAGGTAATCGGCGGCTTTCAGACCCCGCGACCGGGCCGCGTTGTATAATTCGACGGCCGCCAGTTCCATGTCGTCGACGTAATTGTCTTCCTCATAAAAATACGGCGACCGGCCCGGAGCCGTCTGGCTGACACCCGGTTTCTTCAAACCGAGCGTATAGGCGGTCTGGGCCCGCTGCCACAGGGTTTCGGCGTAGTCCTGGTCCTTCCGGCGCAGGAGCTGATAGCCCAGGGCAAATGCGCTGCTGAACTTCCCGGCCGTGGAGGCTACGCCCGTCGCCCGGTTTTTGTGGTTGAACAGGCCCTGGGGCTGCCCGGTGGCGAAGTAGACGGGCCGTTCGAAGCCTTTGCCGTAGAAATTGTCCTGCTTCGGTATCCGCATACCGGCGTGGTCACGGTCGTCGGCCAGCTGGTTGAACATCCAGTCGTCTTTGGGGTGCATTTTGAGCAGCCAGTTCAGCCCCCAGCGGGCTTCGTCCAGCACATCGGGCTGGCTGTTGGCGCCCTCCAGCCCGTTGGACTGGTGGTTGTCGGCAAACACCTTCGGAAAATCGCGGTAGGCCGCCAGCAGGTGATAGGTGGCGTTGGCCGAAGTGGTTACGTATTGCAGGTAGTCGGATGCGTCGTGCCAGCCTCCGGAGACGTCGATGTGGGTACTGTCGGGCATGGGCCCGTACATGGTGTAGCCGTCCTGCGTATGGCAGGAGTCTTTCAGGTAGGGGTTGTAACCGCTTCGCTGCTGCCGCATATAGCGCAGGCAGAAGTCGGCGGCCCCGTGATACACGTCGTCGGCGATCCGGAATTCCGATGACTGCTGCGTGCCGGTTTTCAGGTAATACCGGCCGGGTTTGCGGAAGGCCGAAAAATCCAGCCGGTAGGTCTGCACGAACGGGCCGTAAGCGCCGAACGGTTTCCCGGCCGTATTTTCGTATACTACTTTACCGGTCTGGGCTTCAACAAGTTGGAACTGATGAACCGCTTCTTCGGTTTTGCCCGCCCAAACGGCTACTTTCGGCCCTCCGGGACGGTATCCGAGCAGGTTGGTTCGTATCCAGGCTTGTTCTTCAACGGTGGGCCTGAAGGCCCCGATCCATGCAACCAGGCAGGCAAACAGAAAAATTCTCATCGACCGGCAAGTTACAATTTTTAACGGTTGGGAGGGCACCACCCTGAACAGATTAGCCCACCCCGCCATCGGAACCGATGGATGAGGTGGGCTACCCGTTTATGGACAGAAATACCGAAAGAATCAGAAGCGACGTTCCAGAATCTCCAGAATCCGCAGCCAGGGCATACCGCTCCGAATATATTGATCTAACGGCTTCTGATACAGAAGGTTGAAACGCTTTTCCAGGCTCTCTTCGAATTTCTGCTTATTGGGGGAAGACTGTTCTTTATACAGTTCATCTCCCATCATGCTCGACAGGAGATAGAAGCGATTATATTGCATGAGGTTACTTAACTTTTCGTTGGTACAAAGGTACGGTACAATTGGGCATGTTCCAACCCGTTTAAACAGATTGTTGCCATTAACTCGCTTTTAATCAGTTAAAAAGCGTTTCAATAGTCTGCTTCTGAAGCCCGGATGGCACGGTAATTTACCCGGCAATTTCTACTTATGGTTACCACGCGACGAAATTCGCTCGGTCATGAGTTGTTTTGTTAGTTTATGGTTAGGGTGCCGCGGCCCGAATAACTCCGCAAACTGCCGTCATACATCGCATCTGCCGACACGGGACCCCTGGTAAAGCGGCCTTTCGAAACTACCCGGACGAGGTAGTAAAATGTTTTTGCGGTTGCTCCCGCAGAAGTGAAAAAATGAATACGGTCGTCACGCACGTCGAAGTGTTCGGGCGTGGCCGCCCCTTTCACCCACGGCAGTTCGCGCGGTTCGGTCAGGCGCGGATTTTCGATCTCGAAGCCGGCGGGCAGCATGTCCGTCACCACGACGTTATCGACCGGCACGCCCGTTTCACCGGAAAGCGTGATCCGCACCACCACCAGGTCGTTCTGCCGGAACGAGGAAGCCGGCACCCCGTCGCGCGTCAGGTACTCCCGCCGGACCCGCAGCCCGGCGTCTTCCTCGGTAAAGGTGCCGGTGGCGCTCAGGCCCTCCGTCTGCGTAAACCAGTACAGGCTGCCGCTGCCCTGCGCCGTCAGCGTAACTTTTCGACCGGCAATGCCGCCGGTCAGCCGGAGGTCTTTTCCGGTAAAGGGAGCGAGGGGCTTTCCGTCGGCGGTCAGGGTGGCGGTAGCGGTCGACGTCGCCACTTTTTTCGCCACCTTTCCGAGGGCCAGCACGGCAAACGCCGACTCCTGGGTGTTCAGATACGAGCCGGTATTCAGCGCCTGGGAGAGCTGACGGGCCAGCACCGGAATCTGAAGGTTGTCGGGGTCGGCTTCGAGCAGGGTGTTCAGCACCAGCGCCAGGTTCCGGATGGGGGAGGCATAGCTCCCGCCGGACTGCCGGACGTTGGTGGTGTTGGTGTATTTTTTGGGCAGCAGGGCGTTGTAGCTCCGCGCATCGCCGGTCAGGAAGAAGGCCGAGGCCAGCAGATACCGGCTGTCCGATGTAAGCTGAGCGACGTTCTGCTTGTAATAGTTCATGGCCGGGCGGTTCGGCTGACCGCTCAGGGCCAGCACGTACAGGCCGTAAATCGTTTGCCGGCTCGCTACTTTCCGGACGGTTCGGCCGCCGGTTTCGTCAAAAACCACTTCATCTTCCGTCGCCGGGGTGCCGGTGCGGGTGCTGAGCCGGTCCACGGCTTTGGCGTAAACCGCCGGACTGATTTCAAAACCGGCCCGCTGGGCTTCGGTCAGGAAATGAACCGCATAGGCCGACGCCCAGCCGTCTTCCTGCTCGGCCGACCCGGCCGCGGCCACGCCCGGCCACATGCTGAAGCCCCCGTTGAACAGCTGCATCGACTCCACCCGCCGGATGGCCTCCTGCACTGTGTAGGTGGGGTTCAGGTCACTTTGTCCCGAACGCACGAAGTAGGTGCCCGGTTTCCCGATGGTTTTCATGACCTCCGCGAAATACAACTGGGGGAAAGCCTTCGATATGGTTTGTTCGATGCACCCGTACGGGTAGCCGAGCAGGTAGGAAAACTCCCGGTTGAGCTGGATCATCGGCGACCGGCTGACCACCAGTTCGCTCCGGACAGTACCCGGCATAAAGGCGTTAGTCAGGTCGATGGTCTGCGACCGACCGGCCGCCACCACGCCCGACTGGGCGGTTTTGAGCAGGGAGGTCACCGGCCGGACGGTCAGGTCGGTGCTTTCCGTAAAGGTTTCGTTCAGCCCCCGGACGGAAACCGTAATGTTACCGGTCCCGATGGCCGACCCGGCTTTGGCGGCGAAGGCGGCCCGCGCTTCCTGGCCGGGGCCGATGGTCAGCTGCTGCGTGGGTGAACCGGCCGCCTGGAGCAGGCCGGAAAGTTTGAGCGAGGCCGTCACCGTGGCCGGTTTTTGGGTGGTGTTGCTGATCGTGACGGGCAGGCTCAGTTCGTCGTTGGGGCTGAGGAAGCGCGGTGCGCCGGTGCTGATCACGATCGGATCGGCCACTTTCATGTTCTTGGAAGCCGAGCCGAAGGCTTTTCCTTTATAAGCCACGGCCATGACGCGCAGGTCGCCCGAAAATTGCGGGATGGCAATGTCGAACGAAGCTTCCCCGCTGCCGTCGGCTTTCAGAATACCGCTCCACAGGGCCACCAGTTTGACGCGCCCGTTGCTCAGGGGGTTGATACGTTTGCCCAATTCGTAACCGTCACCACCCGTCGAGGAGCTTCCGGCAATGGACAATTCCGGAAAGAGAAACGCGTAGAGATCATGACTGCCGACCTCCAGCGCCCGCTTCTGATAAAAAAAGCCGTGCATATCCGGTGTCTGAAAGTTCTTCAATTGCAGAATGCCTTCATCGACCACGGCCACGGTCAGCTCCGCATTGGCTGCTGTTTTGATCGAAATGCGCTGTCTGATTTTCGAGCGCGACTGGCCGGCGGCCGTGATCTGCACCGGTAGTTTCGTGTCGGCGTCCTCCACCGGCACCGAGGCAAAGCCGTGGGCGACGGTCAGCGGAAGGTTGGCGCCGTCGAGCGGCCGGATGAGGGTAGCCGTGACGTAAACGTTGGGCAGGTGCTCGTCGCTCAGACCGAAGCTGAGTTCGGCGGATTTGGCGTCGGTATCCAGCACATGGGTTTCCAGCACCCGGTTTCGTTCCAGCGTCACCAGAAGTTTTCCGTCGAAGGGCGTTTTAAACAGGGCTTTGGCTTTCTCCCCGGCCTGATACTGCGTTTTGTCCAGCTGAATCAGAACCTGACCTTCCGAACTGACTTCAAACGACGAACTCTGGGTGGTGCCGTACCCATAGGCATAAAATGAAACCGCCGTATAGCCCGGAGCCGCTTCTCCCGGCGCCCCCGGCCGCCGAACCCGGACTTCGTATTCGCCCGAAACCGTCGGCACATAGCGGATCCGGGCCTTGCCGTCGCCGAAGGTCAGGTTGTTGACGTAGACGACTTTCTCCCGTTTCTTCGACACGTACCGAAGCTGGTCGTCCTGCTTCTCGATGACGGTCTGGTAGTCCATCCGGACCACCTCTACCCGCGCCGTAGCTCCATTTCCTAAAGCCCCGTTCCGGTCGACGGCGATCAGATCGACGGGCAGCGGAGCGTTCGTGCCGACGTAGGAATCCGCCAGCCGAACGCCGTAGAACGTTTCCTGCGTAAAGACGTCGAATCGTTTCACCCGGTTGATCGGACGGCTGTTTTCGTCGAAGATCGTGACGAACAGCCGGCCTTCCAGCACCCCGATGTCTCGGTAGCCGGTCGAAACCGGAAACCGTTCGACGGCCTGCCCCTGCGCGTTGGTGACGCCCTGGCGCAGTTCCTTTTCGAAGGAGGTATTGTTTTCAATCGCAAAGGTATATTCCGGGAATTGCTTAGCCGTGAAGGCGCGGGGTTTCAGCTGCAATTCCATTTCGTAGGTCCGGCCGGTGGCGGGCGGCCCGAACAGGTTGGTGGCCGTAGCCGTCATCGTGACGGTTTCGCCGGTTCGGTAGGCGTCCCGCTCCGTGCGGGCCTCCACCCGGATGCGGTCCGGGATGAATTCCTCCACGCTGAGGTTGCGCGACGCCAGCAGGACCTCGTTGGCGTTGTAGATTTCGGCGACATAGGTGCCGGTGACGGCCGCCGGGTCGATCGGGACGTCGGTGGCGACGGCGCCCTGTTCGTTGGTATTCTGGCGAAACACGCGGTATTCCCTTCCGTTGGGGGTCAGAATGCGAATTTTCAGCGGAATCTGACCGACGCTTTCCCAGGCCGGGTTGCGGACGACGGTGTTGAAGTGCATCGTTTCACCGGGGCGGTAAATGTCCCGGTCGCCGTAGACGAAGGCATCGAAACCGGACGGATTGTCGCGTTTCCCCTCGACCTCGAAGCGGGAGGTCTCGACCCGGGTATCCTGTAGAAGCAGATAATTGAAATCGTCGCCGGTCCGGGCGGTGATCAGGGCGACTTTAAAACCGGGGGCCTTTTCGGAGAGCTTCTCAAAATGAGCGACGCCCTTGCCGTTGGTCTGGGCCGTGGCGACCACCTGATTATTGCTGCTGACCAGGCTGACCTCGACGTTCGCCAGCGATTCGGCGGTTTTGATCGAGTTGGCGAATACCCAGACTTCGTCGCTGCCCTGTTTGGCGATCAGCCCGACGTCCGACACCGAGACGAGTTTGGTCGCGCCCATGTAGGCCTGTTCCTTCGAGCTGACGGTCACCAGATAAATGCCCCGGAGGCTGTTCTGATCCGGCAGCGACAGGTTCAGGACCGATGCACCCCTGACCTTCGGCAGGTTGGCCGTCGAAACCGTTTTGTCGACGATGAGGTCGCTGTGGTTCTGCTGTTCGTCCTCATAATAGACATAAGAACCCATCGGCTGCCAGCTGCCGTCGACCTCGCCGTACTCTTCATACCGTCCCGTCCGGACGTAACTCAGGATATTATTTTCATAGACTTTGGCGACTTTCACCTGCACCTGCGGGACGTTGGTGATGTTGACGCCGATGTTCTTCGCGCCTTTCGACGACAGATACAGGGCTTTTTTCTGGACGAACGCGATACCCGCCGGCATTTTTCCGAAGAACAGATCCCGGCTGACTTCTTCGTCCAGTGCCGCCCCAAGCACCCCTTTGACGGCTTTGGTCAGGGTGAGAACGTAGGTTTCGGTTTCGTTGAAATTTCCCCGGATCAGAAAGCCGTTGTCGGTGGGTTCGGTTCGCGTTTCGATTTCAGGGGAAAGCGTAAAGTATTCATTGATGCGATCGGCCTGCAGTTCCTGCGTCGTGACGACCCGGATGACGCCCTCATTGTTCTCAAAGCCGGTTTTGACGTCCACGATCTCCAGCGCATACTGGGAGGGCAGGGCGGTTTTCTGCTCGACGGCTTCCTGCGTCACGAAGGCTGCATTCTGCATTTTAAGCCCCTTTTCGATCCGGACCGCCACCGGTGCGGGGTTACGGGAGGCCGGGGCGTTGGGCAGGGTCACCGGAACGGTTTCGCCGGGAGCGGCCTGGCTGATCTGGGTCGTCAGGGCGGTTTGGGGGTCTTCGGTTTCAAGTTTCAGCCGGCCCGCCAGTTCACTGCCGCTGACCGGGTAGTTGAAGTTCAGCCGGGCTTTGGCGACCGGCCGGCCGGTTTCGCGGGAGCGCGTCCACCAGAATTCCGTATCGACCAGCTGGAGGTAGGGCGTGTGGAAGGTGATCGTTTCCCGGTCGATGCCGTACTTGCGGTCGCTCACCGCATCGACCAGGGCGTCGGTCAGTTCGGCCCGGTATTCCGTCGCCGGTTTCAGGGCGGTAGTGGGAGAGAATACCAGTTCGTTGGGGGCCGTCCATTTGTACTTGCCTGCAATGGCCGGTTCGAACGACACGTAGCGGGTGGAGTCCCACGCGTTGAGCCGCCCCGCCGGCACCAGGTCCTTACTGAACGTAAACACGAGGTTCTGGGTACGGGCCACCTCGTCTTCAAAATTCCGGCTGATGACGCGGACGTCGTTGCTGAGTCGGGAGCAGGTAGAAAACAGAAGCAGGATACCAACGGCGGGCAGCAGACGCAGAAGCGGTTTCATACAGGCGGAAAAGGTACGGTAGAAAAGGGCACAGGAAATACCGGGCCTAAGGTTGAAAAACCTTTGCTATTAATCAATAATCCCGTCGACTAAAAAAGCCGCCCTTTCGTGAGCGGCATGAAACAATAAAGCCGACCGCGATTCCGCAGCCGGCTTATACAATTTATTGGTCTTTAGTTCAGAAGTAAAATCTTGACACGGAGGGCACTTCCCCGATCAGAAAAAAAATTTGTTCTCGGCAATCATCGCATCGGCGATCCGACGGCGGGCGTCTTTGAGATTCATCGGTTCAATTTTGGTGAAGCGCTTGAGGCCCATCAGCATCACGCGCTGTTCGTCGCCTTCGGCAAAGGAGGTAATGGCGGCCCGGCCGGCCATGTTGACTTTCTCGACGGCTTCGTGCAGGTACACCAGCGCCAGATCGTTCTGCAGGGCCACCGCCGAAGCGCCCCGTGTGCCGATGAGCTTCTCGACACGCAGCAGCACCGACTCGGCTGCGTACACTTCGATGGCCATGTCGGCCAGCGCCATCAGGATTTCCTGTTCTTCCGACAGTTTCATCATGAACTTCTGCACGGCGGCTCCGGCCACCATCAGGACGGCTTTTTTGAGGTTTCGCAGTACCTTTTTCTCGGCGGCAAACAGCGTTTCGTCTTCCTCGGTGCTGAAGTCGGGAATCGACAGAATCTCTTTGGAAACCGCCATGGCCGGACCCATCAGGTCGAGTTCGCCTTTCATGGCCCGCTTCAGGAGCATATCCACCGTCAGCATCCGGTTGATTTCGTTAGTACCCTCGAAAATCCGGTTGATGCGGGCGTCGCGGTAGGCGCGGTCCATCGGCGCGTCGGCCGAGTAGCCCATGCCGCCGTACACCTGAACGCCTTCATCCACCACATAATCGAGCATTTCGGAGCCGTGGACCTTCATCATGGCGCATTCGATGGCAAACTGCTCCAGCGCCTTCAGCCTGGCGTCGGCGTCCGGGGTACCTTTGGCTTTCAGGTCTTCGATGAGGTCGTCGATGTTCTGCCCGATGCGGTAACAGGCGGTTTCGGTCGCATACACCCGCACCGCCATCTCGCCGAGTTTATGCCGGATGGCGCCGAACGAAGCGATCGGTACGCCGAACTGACGGCGCTCATTGGCATACTGTACGGCGTTATGGATCACCTGTTTGGCCCCGCCGACGGCGGCAATGCCGAGCTTGATCCGGCCGATATTCAGGATGTTGACGGCAATTTTGAATCCGTTACCGCGCGACGACAGCAGGTTCTCGACCGGTACCAGGCAGTCGTTGAAGAAGATCTGGCGGGTGTCGGAACCCTTGATGCCCATTTTATGCTCCGGCTCATTCATGGTAATGCCGCTGAAGCTTTTCTCGACGAGGAAGGCCGACAGGTTTTTGTCCGTCTGACCGCCTTCCTCGATTTTGGCGAAGACGATGAAAACGTCGGCAAACCCACCGTTCGTAATCCACATCTTCTGTCCGTTGATGATATAATGTTTACCGTCTTCCGACAGCCGGGCTTTGGTTTTGCCCGAGTTGGCATCGGAGCCGGAATCCGGTTCGGTGAGGCAGTAGGCGGCTTTCCATTCGCCGGTCGCCAGTTTGGGCAGATACCGGGCTTTCTGTTCTTCGTTGCCGTAGTAGACGACCGGCAGCGTGCCGATGCCGGTGTGGGCCGAGAGCGCCACCGAGAAGGAGTGACCCGCGCCCGTTACTTCGGCCACCAGCATCGACGTATTGAAATTCATTCCGAAACCGCCGTATTCTTCCGGCACCGACGTCCCGAGCAGGCCCAGTTCCCCGGCTTTATCCATCAGGGAGGAAATCAGTTCCGGCGATTGGGCGTGGTCGATTTCGTCCAGACGGGTCCAGATTTCGCGTTCCAGAAACTCCCGGCACGTAGCCGCGATCATCTGCTGCTCTTCCGAAAATTCCTCCGGAATAAACACCTGTGAGGCATCCGTTTCCTTCACCAGAAACTCTCCGCCTTTAATGGATGCTTTGTGTTCGGTTGCGATCATGGGTTTATAAATAAGAATTAGCTACGTTCGGTATGCAGGCATACTGCTTTAGCCGTAAAAATAATGAAAGCCTAAATAGTATGCAAGCATACTTTTAAAAAAATTGGCTCCCCGGGTTTCGGTCGATTCAGTTTTACGGGCACCGGTTGCCTTTCTGCCTTAATTTCTTACTTTTACCTCCGTTAAATTGCCTGGTTTTCAGTGTGTTACTGATATGTTATTTCAATAAATGTCAAAGCGGAATTTGTTGGCATATTGCTTGTACACATATACTAAAAGTGTAACTTTAGATTCAAATGATTACGTATCGATCGAGGTGAGCGATAAACCGTAACCGAATGATGTGGAAAAATGTAAATGACCGCGGACCGGTCAGGTGGGGGCTGGTCCTGCTGACCGGATATATGCTGGCCTTCGGGGCGGCTCAGGCTCAGGGCGTTCCTCAGATCGGAAACCGGATGGAATTTGCCGGCGTCACGATCCACCTGACCGAATCCACGCAATATGCCGTTCAGCAGGAGGCCGAGTTGCTTTATCTCAACCGCTCGCTGGTTCGGCTGCGTCTGGAGCAGATGAGTCTGTATTTCCCCGTGATCCGACCCCTGCTGGAAGAGCACTCCCTTCCCACCGATTTCCTGTTTCTGGCCCTGCAGGACAGTGCCGCTTTTCCGCCCGGCCCGGTACCCGGCTTCTGGGCTCTCCCGAAAACGAACCCTCTGGGCCTGAGAGTCGATGCGGCCGTCGATGAACGCCTGCACCTGACGTCGGCTTCCGGTGCGGCCATCGACCGGCTGAAGCAGCTTAGCCGCCGGAGCCGTAACTGGATCGACGTGATCCGGCATTTCGACCGGATATTGCGGGCCGATACCACAGCCGCCGGTCATCCGAACACCGACCAGGAATCGTTTTTTGCCCTGACCGATACCCACGATGATTTTCTGATCCGGTTGCTGGCTTCCAAAACGGTTCTCGAACGCGCCTTTTCGCTCTATCATCCGGCCCGTCAGGAGGTTCTTTTTCAGTATGAGGAAGCCAAAGGGAAAACCGTCCGGCAACTGGCGGAGGAATTCGAAGTGGCGGAGGCCGACCTGCACCGTCATAACCGGTGGCTGAAGGGCAGCCAGGTGCCGCCCGACCGGGAGCTTACGGTTTTTATTCCGGTTTCAGTCGAGCGGCTCCCCGACCTCAGGCGCCGGGCGGCTGCCGCAGCGCAGAATGCGGTGGCCCGGCAGGATGCCGGGTTTCCGATGATTCAGAAAGAAACCATGCAGCCCGACGAACGCGGAGCCGTGTTTCACCGCATCAACGGGAAGAAAGGTATTCAGGCCCTGCTGTACGACAATCCGATCACGCTCGCCTATCGGGGCCGCATCAGCGTGGAAGAATTTCTGCGTTATAACGACCTGCAACGGGGAGAACCGGTTTTTATCGGAGAGGTCTATTATCTGGAAAAAAAGGAGAAGCGGGCGAAGGTGCCGTTCCATGTCGTCGCGAAGGGACAGTCGCTCCGGGAGATTGCCCAGCAATACGGTATTCAACTGGCTTCTCTAATTACTTATAACGACCTGAATCCGGAGCAGAAGCCGGCTCCCGGCCGCATCCTCTGGCTTCAGAAAAAACGGCCGGACGGCGTGCCGGTCGAGTACTTCAAACCGGAACCCTCCGACCGGCCTCCGGTAACGGCAACGGCCTACCCGTCTTCCCCGTCTTCGGTACCATCCCGGCCTGATTCGGCAACGGCCCGCCCGGCTTCTGCCCAGAGTAGCAGCGCTCTGACGGTCCAGACGACGCCCTCACCGGCCGACAGCCTGACGCCCCTCCCGGACCAACGCCTTGCGGTGGCCGGTCCTGCTCCCGAACCGGTCATCCGGAGCGGTGCCACCAAGACGGTTCGGCCGACGGTTACCCCGCCGGAGTCCGCACCCGTAAGCCCTCCGGTGTCGGAGCCGGCGGAAAGTGAGACGGAATCGGAAGAGGCCGGCCCGCTGATTATGCACCTGGCCGAGCAAGGCGACACCTATGCCTCGGTGGCCCGGCGGTATAACGTTACCGTCCGGGATCTGCTGCTCTGGAATAACCTTTCCGCCGGAAAACCGCTTCGGGCGGGCCAGTCGCTGCTGATCGACCTGGCGCGACCTTCCCGGCCGGCGAGCAAGGCAGCCGTTCCGGCGGCTTCGGGAGGAGAACGCACCCATGTGGTGCGTTACGGAGAAAATCTGTTCCGGATCGGCCTGAAATACCAGGTCACGGCCGAACAGCTCCGCCGGTGGAATCACCTGCCCGACCAGCAGGCCGTCATGGCGGGTCAGACGCTGGTCGTGGGTCCGGCCGATCCGGGAACCGTCCGGGCCGCAGCAGAAGAGGCAGAAACCGCCAAAGCGATCATCCATACCGTGAAAAGTGGAGAAAATCTTTTCCGCATCGGCCTGAAATACAACGTGACTCCCGAGCAGATACGGGAATGGAATAACCTGCCGAACCTGACGGCCGTGAAAGGGACGCGGCTGGTGATCAGGAGGGGAAATTAAGGCCGGGAGGCTATAAAAAAGCGGACCCGCTTCATTTCCAGGAGCGGGTCCGCTTTTTACTGTCTATCCGGGTGGATCAGGAGAGCCGTTCAAAGACGCCGGCCACGCCCTGACCTCCGCCCACGCAGGCCGAAACCATGCCGTATTTCTGGTCCCGGCGTTCCATTTCATTCAACAGCTGAACCGACAGACGGGCGCCCGTCGAGCCGAGCGCGTGACCGAGGGCGATGGCACCGCCGTTCGGGTTGATCCGGCTCCGGTCGAGGTCCAGTTCCTTGATGACGGCCAGCGACTGGGCGGCAAAGGCCTCGTTCAGTTCGATCAGTTCGATGTCGTCCTGCTTCAGTCCGGCTTTTTTCAGCGCGAGCGGGATGGCGTTGACGGGTCCGATTCCCATAATGCGGGGCTCGACGCCGGCCGTGGCGTAGGAGACCATGCGGGCCTTCGGCTTCAGGCCCAGTTCGTTCACCAGCCGTTCGGACATGACGATGACGAACGCGGCTCCGTCGGAGGTCTGTGAGGAGTTTCCGGCCGTGACCGACCCGCCGTTGGCAAACACCGGTTTCAGTTTCCCCAGGGCTTCCAGACTCGTATCGGCCCGCGGGCCTTCGTCTTTGCTGACGGCCCACTCGCGGGTTTTCTTCTTGCCTGCCTCCGTATCGAAATAGGTTTCCTTTACCGAAACCGGCACGATCTCGTCGTCGAACTTACCGGCCGCCTGAGCCGCCAGCGCTTTCTGGTGCGATTCGTAGGCGAACTGGTCCTGCTCGTCCCGGCTGATTTTGAACTGCTCGGCCACCTGCTCGGCGGTCAGGCCCATGCCGATGTAATAATCCGGATGCTTCTGGGCAATCTCGAAGTTCAGGGCGGTTTTCCAGCCCATCACCGGCACGAGCGACATCGACTCCGTACCGCCGGCGACGATGCAGTCGGCCAGCCCGGAATGAATCTTGGCCGACGCGATGGCGATGGCTTCCAGCCCGGAGCCGCAATACCGGTTGATGGTCATTCCCGGCACGCTTTCCGGCAGCGACAGCAGCGCAATATACCGGGCAATCTGCATGCCCTGTTCGGCCTCCGGCACGGCATTGCCGACGATGAGGTCGTCGACGCGGGCGGGGTCGAAGTTCGGGAGCTGCCCGAGCAGGTGTTTGATGACTTCAGCCGCCATGTCGTCCGGACGGGTAAAGCGGAAGCCCCCGCGGGGCGCTTTTCCGACGGCCGTCCGGTAACCGGCTACAATATAGGCGTCCATATGAATGCGATGTTTCTTTTAAAACAATTTCGGTTACTTATAAATTTCCGACCGGGTTCGGTCTTCCGGCTCAGTTCCGCAGCGGCTTTCCGCCCTGGAGCAGGCTCTGAATCCGTTCCAGGGTTTTCTTTTCACCCGTCAGCGACAGGAAGGCTTCGCGCTCCAGATCGATCAGGTACTGCTCACTGACGGTCTGGGGCGTGCTGAGGTCGCCCCCGCAAATGACGTAAGCCAGTTTTTCGGCGATCTTCTGATCATGTTCGGAGATAAACCGGCCCATGCGCATCGCCGTAATTCCGGCTTTGAACAGGGCGATGCCGGTCCGGCCCTGCACCTTGATGTCCTTGCGTGGTTTGGGCTGGGTGTAACCGTTTTCGGCGAGTTCGATAGCGGCCTGTTTGGCTTCGGCGATCAGCCGGTTGCGGTTCAGCACGATCTGGGCCGACGGCAGCAGGTAGTTCATGTCCCGGGCTTCCTGCGCCGAGGTCGACACCTTAGCCGTGGCGATGTTCATGAAAATGTTCTGCAGGATGTTCAGCTCCGGGTCACCGGTCTGGTAGAGGTCACTCGCCCGGGCGGCCATCTCCTTGGTGCCGCCCCCGGCCGGAATCAGCCCGACGCCCACTTCGACCAGTCCCATATACAGCTCGGCATGGGCCACGACGCGGTCGGCGTGGAGATTCAGTTCACAGCCTCCGCCCAGGGCCAGGGAATGGGGCGCCGTCACGACCGGAATCGAGGAATACCGCGCCCGCATCATCGTCTGCTGGAACTGCGCGATCATCAGGTTGATCTCGTCGAACTCCTGCTCGATGCCGAACATGAACAGGGTAGCCAGGTTGGCCCCCGCCGAGTAGGCCTCGTTCGACTCGTTGCCGATGACCAGCCCGCGAAAATCCTTCTCCCCGATGCTGATGGCTTTGTTGAGGCCCTCGATCACCTCGGCTCCGAAGGTGTTCATCTTGCTGCGGAATTCGAGGTTCAGAATGCCGTCGCCGATGTCGTACAGGGCCGCGCCGGCATTTTTCCAGACGACGTTGCCGCTCAGGTTTTCGAGCAGGATGAAGCTCTCCGTTCCCGGAATGGCCTTGTAGGCTTTGGTCGGGAGGTCGTAGTATTTCCGGACACCGCCCTCCACTTTATAAAAGCTGTCGAACCCGGCTTCGAGCATTTCATACACCCAGGCGGCCGGTTTCTGCCCCTGCGATTCGAGCAGTTCGACGCCCTTCCGGAGGCCGATGGCATCCCAGGTTTCGAACAGGCCCATCTGCCAGCCGAACCCCGCCGTGATGGCGGCATCGATGCGGTAAAGCTCGTCGGCAATTTCGGGAATGCGGTAGGTGGCGTAGCGGAAGCTGTCGGCGAAGGTCTTTCGGTAAAACTCCCCGGCCTTGTCGGAGCCGGCCAGCAGGACCGGGAAGCGTTTTTTCAGCGAGTCGATGCTTTTGGTGCCTTCGAGCGTCGCGAACTTCACCTTCTGGGACGGCTTGTATTCGAACGTTTTCAGGTCGAGGGCCAGAATGACCGACTGGCCTTTTTCGTCCTTGACCTTTTTATAGAAACCCTGGCCGGTTTTGTCGCCGAGCCATTTGTTGTCATAGAGTTTCTGCATGACCGGCGGCAGCCGGAAGGCCTCCTTCGACTCGTCGTTGGTCAAAACTTTCAGCAGATTGGTCGCAACGTTGACGGTCGTATCCAGCCCTACGACGTCGGAGAGCCGGAAAGTGCCGGATTTGGGTCGGCCGGTGACCGGGCCGGTCAGTTTATCGACTTCTTCCACCGTCAGCCCCATCTCTTCGGCCACCCGGATCGTCTGGATCATGGCGTAAATACCGAGCCGGTTGGCGATGAAGGCGGGCGTGTCCTTGCAGAGTACGGTCGTTTTGCCCAGATACAGGTCACCGTAACTCATCAGGAAGTCGATGACGGCGGGGTCGGTAGCGGGGCCGGGAATAATTTCGAGCAGGCGGAGGTAGCGGGGCGGGTTGAAGAAGTGCGTTCCGCAGAAATGCCGCCGGAAATCCTCGCTCCGGCCTTCCGTCAACAGGTGCATCGGGATGCCGGAGGTATTCGAGGTGATCAGCGTGCCGGGCTTGCGGTATTGTTCGACCCGCTCGTAGAGTGACCGCTTGATGTCCAGCCGCTCGACGACCACCTCGATCACCCAGTCGTATTTACCGATTTCGGAAAGGTTATCGTCGAAGTTGCCCAGTTTGATGCGCTCCGCGAATTTCGGGCTGTAGAGGGCGGCAGGGGTAGCTTTCAGCGTGTTCTGAAAAGCCTCGTTCACCACCCGGTTGCGCACGGCCGGATGGTCGAGCGTTAGTTTTTTAGCTTCTTCGGCCGGAGTCAGGGCGTTCGGGACGATGTCCAGCAGCAGCACTTCCACGCCGATGTTGGCGAAGTGGCAGGCGATCCGCGAGCCCATGATGCCGGAGCCGAGAACGGCTACCCGTCGGATGCTGCGGTTTCTGGTGGTGGTCAGGGGTTTCGAAAGGGTTGCTTCCATAATTTTTATAATAATACAGCGGTTTGAAGAAAAGCCGCCGGGCCGGGGCTGTCGGCAAAACGCTCAGGCTGCCTGCGTTTTTAAACCATTATTCAACCGTTAATTCCTCCGTACCGCTGGCTTTCAGTTTGGAGTTTTCTTCCTCCACCAGCCGGTTGATCTCCTTCATGACGTCGAAGAAGACCACGAGCTTATCGAGCGGGATATTCTCCCGGATGAGGTTATTGAACTGAATGACGCCCTCGCGGGCAATCTCCCGCTTCTTCTTGCCTTCGCTGGTCAGGAAAATACGAACGAACCGCTTGTCGTTTTCGTCGACCACCCGTTTGATCCAGCCCCGTTCTTCCAGGCTTTTCAGCATCCTGACCAGGCTGCGGGGCTCCATTCCCAGCAGGGGGCCGATCTTGGTAGCCGGGGTTCCCTGCTCCATGTCGATGTTCAGCAGAACGTAGCCGATTGCCATCGTCATGTCGTAGCGCGCTGCATAGGTGTTATACATGCGTGAAACGGCATGCCACCCCCACTTGATGTGAAAATCGACGGTTTTTTCCTTTTTCATCTCGGTATCGCTCGGGCGTTTGGTGTCGGGCCGACCCCGTAAAGCTACCAAAATAAAAGAGTATTATGCAAGCATACTATTGAAGAATTCTGGATGAAAGAGGGAAAAAGTAGAAGGGAAGCGAGGAATCCTATTAAAAAAGAAACCTGCCGGCGATCCGCGGAAACGGTCACCGGCAGGTCAAATGTAATAAAACCTGCTGAATATGGGTGGCCTCAGGCAGCCGAGCGGTCGTAGTAAGCCAGCACTTCCGTAGCGGAAGGCTGCTCCAGCCGCTCCAGGACTTCCCGGCGCGGAAAATCCTCCGTAAAATCCTTATCCACGTAGCTGAACAAAACCTCCCGGTTTTGCCCGACGACGAACAGACCCGGAAAGGGTACGTCTTCCGTGATTCCGGCAATACGGTTCCAGACCAGGTCGCTGGCCGAGTGAACACCGAACTGGTCGGCAATAAAGTTATCCGCGTCCTGGGCGATGGTGAACGGCAGGTCCTGCTGCTCGACCAGTGATTGCAGATGATCCACCGAATCCGGCGACAACACCAGCAGATTCGTACCGGCCTGGCGAAGGCGGGTGTAAAGCCGGGTCAGTTTCTGCAGATAGGGTTCGGCATAGCCGTTCCAGCCGGAGCTGTAGAAGGCCACGACCAACGGGCCGTTCACCAGCAGATCATGCAGGTGAATGGTGCCGGCCGAATCGGTCTGCCAGGTGATGTACTGCCATACGGCCAGCCGACGCGGCAGGTTGATCAGGGGCGCCTTGGCACCCGGCCGCAGCGGGGCGACGGAAACGGTTTTGCGGAAGATCTGAGGAACGGAGTACAGGTCGGTGTCCTCGGGAACGGTATCGAAATAAGGAGTCATGGCAGCAGGTTTTTAGAATGGCACGTATCGTGACTGAGCCTTAATCAAGCCGGGTTATGCCGGGCAAACGGCCCATCGACGTTGCCGGGCCGGTATTCAGAAAAAAGTTAAGCAGATTGGGCAGGGTAATGAAGGGGCGGTGTCCTAATGGCACACCATATGCATTCGACAACAACACCGACCCGTAGAAGGAGGGGAGGTCTCTACAACCGGACGGCGCCGGCGGGGGGTCGTATGGCGATTGGTCAGATGCATTAATATACTATGTCAATAGATTATGTGCAAATATAGGCAACAGTTTAAATACGCTCCAAATTTCTGAGCGTTAATTTTATTATTTGGCAGGACGGTAGGCTACCGAAACCGGCTGAGCCGCGTCCGGTTCGGCCTCCCCGGCCTCGACGGTTTCCGGCCGGGTTTCCTCGATGGGCCGGACCATGCGGCCGATCAGAATGCTGGAAAGGATGACCGCCATGGCCACATACCCCACCCAGGAGTAGTGGATGAGCTGCCCGCCCGGCGTTTTGCTGACGATCAGACCGGCCCCGTAGGTGGCGGCCGCCTGGGCCAGCAGCTGCACCGACGAGTTGATGCTCATGAACCCACCCCGGTGCTTCGGTTCCACGACGGAAGAAACCATGGCCTGGGTCGGAATCATGCGGCCATTGGAGAAAATGAAAAAGATGGCAGCCACGAACATGATGTAGGCAACACTGGCCGGCTCCATGGTAGTGATCAGGTAGATGGGCAGTACCGAGAGCAGGGCGAAAATCGCGAAAACCGGGTATTTACCGCGTTGATCCGCCAGCTTTCCGACCAGCGGGGCGCTGAAGATCGTCACCAGGCCGCCGGTCAGGTAGATCAGATACAGGTTGTTCTCACTCAGACCGACGTTGGCGACCATATAGGGGGAAAGCATCGGGATGATGCTGAAGTGGCCCAGCATGATGGTGGTCGTCAGCCAGAGCGCGCGAAGCTGGTTCGGATTGCGGGCAACGGCCGTCACCACTTCCAGCGGATTAAAGCGGACTTCCGCCCGCTGCAGGTGCTGGTCCAGTTTCGGTACGAACCGGACGATCAGGCCGATGACGACCAGGCCGAGGCCGCCCAGCACCAGAAACGGCGCATGCCAGCTGATCTCCGTAGCCAGATACAGCCCGGCCGGAACACCCACGACGGAAGCCACCGAAAAGGCGCTCATGATGAGCGACATGGCCTGCCCCCGGCGCTCATACGGCACCACGTCGGCCACGATGGCCAGGACCTGCGCCCCCAGCACCCCTCCGAAAACTCCGGCGGTCGTGCGGGCCACGATCAGCCAGCCGAAGGTAGGGGCCAGACCGCAGGCGATGGTTCCGAGGACGAAGCCGAGGTAAGCCCAGAAAATCACTTTCTTCCGGTCGAACCGGTCGACGAAGAAGGCGGCCAGAAAACCGGAGATGCCGGCGCTGAGGCTGTAGGCGGATACGATGAAGCTGAACTGCTGGGGACTGAGACTGAAAAACCGCATCAACTGAGGCCCCATCGGCATCATGATCATGAAGTCGATAATGTGGGTGAAGTTGATGCAGGCAAGCACGAAAAGAAGCAATTTTTCCTGACGGGACATGGTGTGTTCGTATTTGTTGTGGATGGTGCGGACGGGGGTTTACAGTTCCTCGGCCAGAAGTTTATCAATCAGACGATTGAAGTCTTCAACAAACGTGTCGTAATAATTTCCGGTTCCCGGGCCGGTGAAGCCGGTATGGATCTGACGCACGTTTCCCTTCCGATCCAGAACGATGGTGGTCGGAAAGCCGATCACCCGGTTGAGCATCGGAAGCGTTTTTGAGGCTTCTGCCTTATTGTTGGTACCCGCCAGCAGCACCGGATACCCGATCGAGTACCGTTCGATCATTCGCTGCAGTTTGGGAGCAGATTCTTTCAGATCGGCCGACTTCTCATAGGCCAGCCCCACGATCTCAACCCCCCGGTCTTTGTTCTTCCGGTACCACGGACTCAGGAAATTCGTCTCGTCCATACAGTTGGGGCACCAGGAACCAAGCAGCTGCACCACCACCACCTTGTTGCGGAACCGTTCGTCGGCCAGGGAGACGGGTTTGCCGCTGAGATCAGGGAAGCTGAAGGTCAGGGTCTTATGCCCCGGTTTCAGGTAAGTCAGTTGGGTGGCGTCGGGCAATTCGGCGGCCGGGTCGAAGCGGGCCTGCCAGGTTTCGTAACCGGTTACGCCGGACCAGAACCCGCCCTGGAGCGTTCCGTCGGGCCTGCGGGCGGCTTTGAACAGGTAGGCGTGGGTGCCGTCGAAGCAGGAAAGCAGCAGGCTGTCGCCCACCGCGTTGCCTTCCAGGAAGCGGTAGTCGCCGGTCGGCGTCAGGAACGTTCCGGTGACCGTACCGCCCTGCTGCCGGAAAATCCCGACGGCCTGCGTGGTGTCCGATTCGGAGCGGAAGGTGGTCGCCCATTTGCCGGTAAAGCTGGTTTTGGGCGGTTCGGCCGTATTCGTGAAGCGGTGACGCTCGCCGAACCGGGCCTCGAAGGGGATGAAGGTATAACTCTGAAGGGTGCGCCGGCGCTGGAAGATGCCCTGCATGGTGTTGCTCGACACTCTGGCCCGGATCTCGGATTCGAAGATCGACATCGGAATCCGGATCGAGTCGCCCTGGAACGTTGCCGTGTCGAATTTCAGCCGTTCCTTGCCGTTGAGGACGTAGACGGACCAGGTGGTACTGTCGGCGTTGGGTACCAGTTCGAGCCCGAACGGAAGGTCGCCCCCTTTGGTTTTCAGCGTGGCCCGCCAGATGCCTTTTTTTACTTTCGGCGCCGAATCGGACGCACAGGAAAACGGAAACCAAAACGCGGCTGCGACCAGCAGGGCAAGCATTTTTTTCATACGATAAAAAGATGGAGGATGCGGGAGTCTTCTCGTAGAAATAGGGGCGGTTTTGTTAAGTTTGTAACGGATGTTCTTTTTAAAATAGTTCCTGAAATACGAATGACGAATACCGCTTACCACGATCCGGTTCTGCTCCAGGCCTGCATCGAAGGGCTTGCTCTGAAACCGGGGGGCACTTATGTCGACGTGACGTTCGGCGGGGGAGGTCATTCCCGCGAGCTGCTTCGGCAACTGGAAGGCGGCCGGCTGATCGCCTTCGATCAGGACCCAGACGCCCGGCGGAATGCCGGGGAGGTCAATGACCCGCGGCTAACGTTCGTGGCGGCCAACTTCCGGCACCTGAAGCGGTATCTCAGACTGTATAAAATCGACCACGTAGACGGTATTCTGGCCGACCTGGGCATTTCCTCGCACCAGATCGACACGCCCGAACGCGGTTTCTCGACCCGCTTCGACGCCGACCTCGACATGCGGATGAACCAGTCCGGCGAACAGACGGCCCGCAAAGTGCTCAACGAGTATCCTGAAGAACAGCTTCACAAAATTCTGGGCATGTACGGCGAGGTAATCAACGCCCGCACGCTGGCCGGAGCCATCGTGGCCGCCCGGGCGCGGCAGCCCATCGAAACCATCAGCGACCTGAAGGGCGTCCTGCAGCGGTATGCTCCGCGGGGCCGGGAAAATAAATACTATGCGCAGGTGTTCCAGGCGCTGCGCATCGAAGTGAACGAAGAACTGACCGTTCTGGAGGAATTCCTGACGCAGGTGCCGGAGGTGCTGGCGCCGGGCGGGCGGCTGGTGGTGATGGCCTACCATTCGCTGGAAGACCGGCTGGTGAAAAACTTCATCAAAGCCGGTAACTTCAGGGGAGACATCGAGAAAGACCTGTACGGGAACGAAATCAAACCGCTCCGGGGCATCACCCGCAAACCGATCGAAGCGTCGGCCGAGGAAGTGAGCCGCAACCCGCGGGCCAGAAGCGCAAAACTCCGGATCGCCGAGAAACTGTAAACGGGCCACCCGAACCTATGGCACAGAATACGTTCAAACACCAGCAGTCCGAGCCGAGAGCCCCGAAGGTGAAAAAGAAGCGGGAAAACCGGCTGTACAATTACCTGAACCAGACGGTCGGAATCGAGCGGATTTTCGGGGAGGACAACGCCTGGCCCATCAAGCACTTCGACCGCATCATGTGGGTGTCGCTGCTGCTGATCGTCTACATCGGTTTCAACCACAACGCCGAGCGGCTGGTGCGCCGGATTCAGCGGACCAAATCCGAAGTGGACGAACTGCTTGCCCACTACACGACCCTGAAGGCCGACTTCATGAAAAGCGGGAAACAGTCGGAAATTACGAAGCAGGTGGCCCCGATGGGCCTCACCGAGCCGACCACTCCGCCCTACAAAATTGTCGTTAAACCGGAAGCCCCTCAGCCATGAACATTAAAAAGGATATTCTGCGCCGGGCGAGGCTGGCTTCCATCGCGATCTGCCTGTTTGCCGCCGGGATCGTCGGGAAGATGTTCCACGTCCAGTTCGTTCAGAAGCAGGACGGTAAATTGTGGAAGGAGCGCATCGCCGAATACCATATCAAGAAGGATACGCTGCGGGCCAACCGGGGCAATATTTATTCCCATAACGGCAGCCTGCTGGCGACTTCCCTGCCTTATTACTACGTCGGGATCGATCCGCGCGTGGCGAAGGAGGAGTTTTTCAACCAGAAGATCGACTCGCTGGGGATGCTGCTGTCGCGGCACTTCGGCGACCACTCCCGCAACGAATACGTCTACATGATCAAAAAGGCCCGGGAGCACGGGCGAAAGTATGTGCTCCTGAGCCGCAAAAAAATTACCTTCAAAGACCGGCTGGCGATGCTGAAATGGCCGTTTTTCCGCCGGGATCGCCGGAATCAGGGGGGCGGCAAGTTCGACCCGGTCTACCTGCGGTATAACCCGTTCGGGCGGATGGCCCTGCGGACGGTCGGCTACCTGAGCCCCGAAACCGGGCGCGGGCTGGTGGGGCTGGAAGCCAGTTACCAGAAAGAACTCGCCGGAAAAGACGGCGTCGGGCTGGTGGAGGTGCTTTCGGGCGGGGTCCAGATGCCGGTCGAGGACGGGTCCGACATTAAACCCGAGCCGGGCGTGGACGTCTACACGACCATCGACGTCAATTTTCAGGACATGGCCGAAACCGCCCTGCTGCACGGGCTGGAGAAGTACCAGGCCGAGAAAGGGTCGCTGGTGGTCATGGAGGTGGCTACGGGCGAAATCCGGGCCATGGCGAACCTGACCCTGCGCAACGGTAAATACGTCGAGAACTTCAACCACGCGCTGGCCGGCGGGACGGACCCGGGTTCGACCTTCAAGCTGGCAACCATGATGGCACTCCTGGAGGAACGCGCAATCCGGCCCGACCAGCTGGTGAACACCGGGGGCGGGTTTGTCCGTTACCACGGCATGGGCATCGCCGACGCCAAGCGGGGCGGCCACGGAACGATCACCGCGCAGGAGGTATTCGAAAAATCGTCGAACGTCGGCGTGCACATGCTGATGAGGTACTTCTACAGCCGCCCGGAACTCTATTGCCGGTACCTGCGTCAGTTCCGGCTGCATAAACCCATCGGGCTGAAGCTGTACGGCGAAACGATGCCCTATATCCCGAATCCGCAGTCACGGCGGTGGAGCAAGCTGTCGCTGCCTTCCATGTCGTACGGCTACGAACTGCGGCTGACGCCCCTGCAGATGCTGGCGTTCTACAACGCCGTGGCCAACGACGGCAAGTGGGTGCAGCCGATGCTGGTGAAGCAGATTCGCCGGGCCGACGAAGTGATCGAGGATTATCAGCCGTATGTCGATCCGGAACCGATCTGCCGTCAGGAAACCATCCGCAAGGTGAAGAAGATGCTGGAGGGGGTCGTCGAGCGCGGAACCGCCAAAAAGAGCCAGAGTCCCTATTATAAATTCGCCGGGAAAACCGGAACGGCCCAGAAACTGATCAACGGCCGCTATCAGGTCGGCAAATATTATACCTCGTTCATCGGGTATTTTCCGGCCGACAAACCGAAATACTCCTGCGTCGTCGTGGTCGATAGTCCCAAAGGAGCCCACATCGACCTGCTTTACGGAGGCAGCGTGTCGGCGCCGGTGTTCCGGGAGATTGCCGACCGCATCTACGCCTACGACGTGCGGATGCACCAGCCGGTGGCGATTGCCTCCCGACCGGTCCGGCAGTCGGGCGCCGGCATCAAAGCCGGCTTTGCCGACGACCTCCGGACCATCGGAACCGAGCTGAACATCGACAGCCAGCCGGGCCCGGACGGGTGGGTGAAAGCCGAAACCCAGGGAACGAAAGTGCAGTGGGTGAGCCAGGCGACCAAAACCCAGGTGCCGGACCTGCGCGGCATGAGCCTGCGCGACGCCCTGCATCTGCTCGAAAACCGCGGCTTCCGCGTCCGCTTCGAGGGAATCGGCAAAGTGGTGGAGCAGTCCGTTCCACCCGGAAGTCCGCTGCCCGAGCCGCGCCGGATCACCCTGACCCTCCGGCAAACCGCCCGCCCCGACACCCTGATGACCGCTTCGAAAGACATTGCCAAACATGATCTGTAAAGGGTTGTAAACCCGGGTTTGCCGCGACGGCCTGATCGTCGCGGAAACCGGCGGGCCAACGCCTTTGTGTGCTTTTACCATGCAGTTAACCGATCTTCTTTATAAAGTCCCTCTGCTGGCTACCTCCGGAAACATGAATGTGGAGGTGACCCAACTGACCATGGATTCGCGCCGGGCCGGGGCGGGCAGCCTGTTTGCCGCCGTCCGCGGTACGCAGACCGACGGTCACCAGTTTATCCCGAAAGCCGTAGAACAGGGGGCCACCGTCATCCTTTGCGAGGCACTTCCGCCGATGGAAGCGGACGACCGGCCCGGAGCCGCCGTTACCTACGTACAGGTGCAGGACAGCGCCTACGCCCTCGGCCTGCTGGCGGCCAATTTTTTCGGCCATCCCTCCCGGAAGCTGAAGCTGGTCGGGGTGACCGGCACAAACGGGAAGACCTCGACGGCTACCCTGCTGTTCCGGCTGTTTCGGCGGCTGGGTTACCGGGTCGGGCTGCTCTCCACCGTGCAGAACCAGATCGACGAAACCGTCATCCCGGCCACCCATACCACGCCCGACACCCTGGCACTCAACGAACTGCTGGTGCAGATGGTCCAGCGGGGCTGTACGCACTGTTTCATGGAAGTGAGTTCGCACGCGGTGGTGCAGCAGCGCATTGCCGGGCTGCAGTTTGCGGGGGGAATCTTCACCAACATTACCCACGATCACCTCGATTTTCATAAGACCTTCGACAATTACATCAAAGCCAAGAAAGGGTTTTTCGACCAGTTGCCGGCTTCGGCTTTTGCCCTGACGAACCTCGACGACAAGCGCGGGCTGGTCATGCTCCAGAACACGGCGGCCCGGAAGGAAAGCTATTCCCTGCAGACGGTAGGCTCCTTCAAGGGCAAGATTCTGTCGGAGGGGCTGTTCGGCCTGCATATGGAGATTGACGGCCGGGAGGTGTGGTTCAAGCTGACGGGCCGGTTCAACGCCTACAACCTGCTGGCGGTCTACGGTTCGGCGGTGCTGCTGGGGGAGGAGGCCGAGGAGGTGCTGACCCAGCTCTCCGATCTGTCCAGCCCGCCGGGCCGTTTCGAAACCATCATTTCGGAGCAGAAAATCATCGGAATCGTCGACTACGCCCATACGCCCGACGCCCTGCAAAACGTTCTGGAAACGATCTCGGACCTGCGGCAGGGTAATGAGCAGGTAATCACGGTAGTAGGCTGTGGGGGAAACCGGGATGCAGCCAAACGGCCCATCATGGCCGAAATCGCCTGCCGGTTCAGCGACCGGGTCATTCTGACCTCCGACAACCCGCGAAATGAAGACCCGATGGCGATTCTGGAGCAGATGCAGGCCGGGGTGCCGGCCATCGATTTTAAAAAGACGGAAACCATTGCCGACCGGCGGGAGGCCATTTTCCGGGCCGTGGCCCAGGCCGGTCCGAACGACGTGATTCTGGTAGCCGGCAAGGGGCATGAAACCTATCAGGAGATCATGGGCGTCAAACACGACTTCGACGACCGGGTCGTTCTCCGGGAAGCCTTTCAGCAATCGATACAGGGAAAACCGTAACTTTGCGGGTTCGAAAGCCTTCTTTCGTTCGGAAGGCCTTCGATTTTTCAAGCACAAACCATATGCTTTATTACCTCTTTACGTATCTCGACCAGCGGTTCGACTTTCCCGGCGCCGGGGTTTTTCAATATTTATCCTTCCGGGCCGGGGCGGCCATCACCCTGTCGCTGATGATTGCGGCCATCTACGGCCGGCAGATCATCGACATCCTCCGGAAGCTCCAGATCGGGGAGGAAATCAGGGATCTGGGCCTGCAGGGCCAGATGCAGAAACGCGGTACCCCGACCATGGGCGGTTTCATCATCCTGGCGTCGCTGGTCGTGCCGACGCTGCTGTTCGCCAAGCTGACCAATGTCTATATCGTGCTGCTGCTGGTGTCGACCGTCTGGACCGGCATGATCGGCTTCCTGGACGACTATATCAAGGTATTCAAAAAGAACAAGGAGGGGCTGCAGGGCCGTTTCAAGGTGGTCGGGCAGGTCGGGCTGGGCCTGATCGTGGGGCTGACGCTGTATTTCAACGACTACGTCAAAATCCGGATCTACAAGCCGGGCGTGATCAACACCTCGGTCGGGCAGATTGAATACGCGGCTTATCAGGACATCAAGTCGATGTCGACGACAGTCCCCTTTCTGAAGAACAACGAGTTCAATTACGGCAACATCCTGCCCGATTTCATCCCCGACGGGTATGCCTGGATTCTGTACGTGGTGGTGGTCATTTTCATCATTACGGCGGTTTCCAACGGGGCCAACATCACCGACGGCATCGACGGGCTGGCGGCCGGGACCTCCGTCATCATCGGCCTGACGCTCGGGGTCTATGCCTATCTGTCGGGGAACAAGATCTTTTCGCAGTATCTGAACATCATGTACATCCCGAACTCGGGGGAGATGGTGATTTTTTGTGCCGCCTTCGTGGGGGCCTGCGTCGGGTTTCTGTGGTACAATTCCTTTCCGGCGCAGGTGTTCATGGGCGATACGGGGAGCCTGATGCTGGGGAGCGTCATTGCCGTGCTGGCGCTGGCGGTTCGCAAGGAGCTGATGATCCCGATCGTCTGCGGCATTTTTCTGGTCGAGAACCTGTCGGTGATCCTGCAGGTGACCTACTTCCGGTACCAGAAGCGGAAAAACGGCCTGGACCATGCCCGGGAACACCGGCTTTTCCTGATGGCGCCACTGCATCATCACTTTCAGAAAAAGGGGTATCACGAGGCCAAAATCGTCACCCGGTTCTGGATCGTGGGCATCATTCTGGCCGTCATCAGCCTGGTTACGCTGAAACTGCGGTAGGAAGAAACGGAAGCGGCAGAAATCCGGAATCGGACGGCTGAAAACTTCAAACAAGCTTGTATTTCAGAATTATACACTCTATATTTGCACTCCCGTTTTCGGACGGGAGTTTTTATGTATAGCGTAAGTAATTGTCTATCAATATATAATCTCCCATAAGCAGTGGATACGTTAAGCTACAAGACCATCTCGGCCAACAAAGCGACGGTGCAGAAGGACTGGGTGGTCATTGACGCGGAAAACCAGGTGCTGGGTCGGCTGGCAAGCCAGGCGGCTAAGATCATCCGGGGCAAGCACAAGCCCAGTTACACTCCGCACGTTGATTGCGGTGACCATGTCATCATCATCAACGCCGAGAAAATCAAGCTGACCGGCAAGAAAATGAACGACAAGGTGTACGTTCGTCACACGGGTTATCCGGGCGGCCAGCGTTTCCGCACCCCGCGTGAAATGATTTCGAAGAACCCGGCTTTCATTCTGGAGCACGCCATCAAGGGGATGCTGCCGAAAAACCGTCTGGGCCGCCGGCTGTTCACGAGCCTGCATGTTTACGCAGGAACGAAGCACCCGCACACCTCACAGCAACCGAAAGAAGTAAATCTGGATATTTGATGTATGACGCTGAACCGCCGGCATCCGGTCGCCCCTCTGCAGGCCCGGTTTCGTCGCCGTTCAAACGCCACCTAAGACAAACATGGAACGAATCAACGCATTAGGTCGCCGGAAAACAGCGGTATCGCGGGTCTACCTGTCGGTAGGTACCGGGAATATCCTCGTCAACGGCAAAGATTACAAGCAGTATTTCCCGACGGAAGTTCTGCAAATCGTTCTGAAACAACCCCTGGCAACCATCAACGCGCCGGAAGGCTACGACGTGAAAGTCAACGTCCGCGGGGGTGGGATCTCCGGTCAGGCCGAGGCTACCCGGATGGGGATTGCCCGCGCCCTGTGTGAGTTCAACCCCGAGTTCCGTCCGGCCCTCAAGAAAGAAGGCTTCCTGACGCGCGACTCCCGCATGGTGGAACGCAAGAAATACGGCCGCGCCAAAGCCCGTCGCCGGTTCCAGTTCTCAAAACGTTAATCCATCGGCCGGTTTTCCGGCCCGGGTACCGTCCAGACCACACTTGCCTGATGCCGACGTGTGGTGCTGCGTATTGTTTATCGCTACGGCGGTCCGTCGCTACGGCGATCCGTCGCCACGGCGAATCGTCGCTCCGGCGGCACTAACTTATTTTTCACTCATTTTCAAAAATGGCACAAGTAGAATACAAAGACCTTCTGGATGCCGGTGTGCACTTCGGCCACCTTACCCGGAAGTGGGACCCCCGCATGGCGCCGTACATCTTCATGGAGAAAAACGGCATCCATATCATTGACCTTAACAAAACGCTGGCTTCGCTCGACGAAGCGTCGGCGGCAATCAAAGGTATCGTTCGTTCCGGCCGCAAAGTGATGTTTGTGGCGACCAAGAAACAGGCGCAGGAAATCGTGACGGAAGAAGCGCGTCGCCTGAAAATGCCTTACGTGACCGACCGCTGGCTGGGTGGTATGCTGACCAACTTCGCCACGATCCGGAAGTCACTGAAGAAGATGCAGGGCATCGAAAAGATGATGAAGGATGAGACGACCTTCAAAAGCCTCGCCAAACGCGAGCGTCTGACGGTGTCTCGTGAGAAAGAAAAGCTGGAGCGCGTACTGGGCGGTGTAGCCGACCTGACCCGCCTGCCGGCCGCCCTGTTCATCGTCGACGTCAAACGGGAGCACATTGCCGTTGCCGAAGCAAAACGCCTGGGCGTGCCGGTTTTCGCCATGTGCGATACCAACTCGAACCCGGATGAGGTCGATTTCCCGATCCCGGCCAACGACGACGCCTACAAGTCGATCCGTCTGATTACGCTCGCCATCGGCAAAGCCATTGAAGAAGGGCTGCTGGAGCGCAAGCAGGATAAGGACGATCAGCGTCTGCAGGAAGAGGAAGAAGCCAAACGTGCCGAAGATGTACGGGCCGCTGCCGCCGAGGGCGAAGACCAGCCTGAACCTGCGGTTACGGCCGAAGCAACCAGCCCGGTCGGCGCTGAGGAATCGGAAGAAAACGAGGAAAAAGAGACTATCTAAGCGCAACCGCGATGCGTTGCCGGTATTAATATTCTGGATAGCCCGTAGCCTCGCTATGGGCTATTCATTTTTACGTTTTCGGGTAACCCGCGCCGGACCCCCGAAATTCAAAACTCGAAAATCCAATCAAACAATGGCAATTACCGCACAAGACGTTAACAGACTCCGGCAGGAAACAGGCGCCGGGATGATGGACTGCAAAAAAGCGCTCACCGAAGCCGATGGCGATTTTGAGAAAGCAAAAGACATCCTGCGGAAGCAAGGCCAGAAAATTGCCAACAAACGGGCGGAAAATACGACGGCCGAAGGCATCGTTCTGACGCACGTGAGCCCCGACGGCCAGACGGGCCGGATCATCGCCTTTGCCTGCGAAACCGAGCCGGTTTCCAAGGTAGCCGACTTCCAGAACCTGGCGATGTCCCTGATGGACAATGCCGTCACGGCCAAACCGGCCACCAAGGAAGAACTGCTGGCACTGCCCCAGGGCGACGGCCGCGCACTCCAGGATCACATTACCGACCTGATGGGTAAAATCGGTGAAAAACTGGACGTGGTGGCCTATGAGGTCGTCACTGCCGATAAGGTGGTGGCCTATAACCACTCCAACGGGAAACTGGGCGTTCTGGTCGGCCTGAGCAACACGAACGGCACCGACGTGACCGAAGTAGGCAAGGATGTGGCCATGCAGATTGCCGCCATGAAGCCGGTGGCCATCGATAAGGAAGGCGTCGATGCCAGCCTCATCGAGCGCGAAATCGAAATCGGTAAGGACCAGGCCCGCGCCGAAGGCAAGCCGGAAGCCATGCTGGAAAAGATCGCCATGGGGAAACTCCAGAAATTCTATAAGGAGAACACCCTGCTGAACCAGGAATTCGTGAAGGATCCGTCGCTGACGATCGCTCAGCTGCTGGATAAGACCAGCAAAGGGCTGACCGTTTCGACCTTCAAGCGCGTCGCGATCGGTTAATCCGAACCGTTTTCAGACATCAGTCTTATTGTCAGTAAATAGATATTCCGAAGCCCGGCCCATTTTGGCCGGGCTTTTTTTATGAAATATTTCCAAAGTTACTTTTATTTGTACATTCAAGTTTTATTTGTGGCTGACTGGTAACAAGTGGAGCCTCTGTCGTAAAAAACAGGGAGGACGCCCGTTACTTTAACAACTTTAAGAGGTCTTATAGAATGATTGCTGCCCGGGAAGCGAAGCGATTGACTGACGAAGAGCTGGTTCGTCTGTATATTACGACTCAGAGTAACTACTACTTTGAGCATCTGTATAGCCGATACAGTGATAAGGTGTACCGGAAGTGCCTGACCTTTACGAAAGACCCCCTAAAGGCGCAGGACTTCACCCACGACATCTTTCTAAGGATCATCATGCGGCTGGGCAGCTTCAAGGAGCAATCCCGGTTCTCGGCCTGGCTGTTTTCCATCACCTACAACTACTGCACGGACCAGCTCCGGACGACCCGCAAAAAAGGCGAAGTGCCGGTCGAATCCGACATGGACTGGGCCGACGAATGCAACGAAGGGGATCTGGAAGCGCTGGAAGCCGACCGGCTGCAGTCGGCACTGGGCTACCTGACCATCGAGGAACAGAGTCTGCTGCTGATGAAATACCAGGACGACGTCAGCATCCGGGAAATCGCCGACATTCATAATCTGACGGAAAGTGCCGTCAAGATGCGGCTCAAGCGGGCGAAGGAAAAGCTGAAGAAGCGGTACATGGAAGCGCTTATTTTCTGGGCCGTGCTCATCGCCAAACTCATCGCCTGGCTGAAACTGCATAAATAAACCACCGTAACGCATCGAAAACATTCCATGGAATCAATGTACAATGTGTTCAAAGCCATCGAACTGCCGGATACCTGCCCGCCGGCCGTCAAGGAAGAACTCTTTTCGGAGATCGGCCTGATCCGGAATTCCCTGACCGTGGTCGAAGTATATGTCGATGACCTGTTCGGCGTCGCATCGATGATGTTTACCGACATTTCCGGGCCGCTTGGCTCCTCTCTTAATCGTAATCGGCTATGAATCGAATTCCCGCTTTTGTCGACATCCTGATCAATACCTTCACCACCCTGATCAACCAGTTTATTGACTTTGTGCCGAGGATCATCGGGGCGGCCTTCATCATGGCGATCGGTTTTGGGGTGGCGAAGGGCCTGGCGCTGCTGGTGTGCAAAGTGCTCGAACGGGTGGGTTTCAACCGCATCGGCGACCGGCTGACCGAAATCGACTTCATCAAACGGCTGAATACCGAGATCAAACTGAGCGACATCGTCGCCAAAGTGCTGTATTACTTCGTATTGCTCATCTTCCTGATGGCCGCTACCGAAACCCTCGGCGTGTCGGCCATAACGGAGATGGTAAAATCGCTCGTCGATTTCATCCCGCACCTGATCGCGGCCGCGATCATGATCCAGGTCGGGGTGCTGCTGGCCGATGCCCTGAAAGGGGCCGTCGTGACGCTCTGTCAGTCGTTCAACATTGCTTCCGGGCGGCTGCTGGGCATGATCGTCTTCTTCTTTTTTCTGATCATCACCCTCATCAGCGCCCTGGGCCAGGCCGGCATCAATACCGAGTTGCTGGAGTCGAGCTTCAATCTGCTGATCGGCGGGGTGATTTTCGCCTTCGCCATCGGCTACGGCATTGCCTCCCGCGACGTCATGGCCAACATTCTGTCTTCTTTCTACAGCAAAAACCGCTTTCACGAGGGCCAGACCATCCGGGTCGGCGAGATCAAGGGGACCATCGTCCAGATCGACAACACCTCCCTGACCCTGCAGACCGATTCGACCGTCACGATCATTCCCTTACAGACGTTGCAATCCCAAAGCGTGGAAGTTTTCGACTGAACGGTTTTTCCGGGGCGCTGAATTTCAGGAGAATACTTTGACCGTTTTGCTTCTTTTTATAATTTATTGCCCACAACACCTAACTCGTATTCATATGCTCAGGGAATTCAGAACCTTCATTGCCCAGGGGAATGTACTTGATCTGGCAGTGGGCGTTATTATCGGTGCGGCCTTCGGAAAGATCACCACCTCGCTGGTTGAAGACATCATCAACCCGGTTCTTGGTCTGATCACCGGGGGCGTCGATTTCAGTCAGTTGAAACTCGTGCTGAAAGAGGCCGTCGGCGAGACGCCGGAGGTAGCGATCCGGTACGGAAATTTTTTAAATATCGTCATTCAGTTTCTGATCATCGCCTGGGTGGTGTTCATGATCGTCAAGGCCGCCAACCGGTTCCGGTTATCGTCTTCCCTTCAGAAAGAATGACCGCCTTTTCCGGCTTCCGGATTCGTCAGCCCCGCCCCGAGCGGGGTTCTTTATTGATAAAAAGTCCTATTTTTACCCCCACGTTCGGCAGCGCCGGCGGATACGTACCGGTCTATGGAAGGAAAGCAGCCTTTAATGGTCATTCTGGGAGGGGGAGAAAGTGGGGTGGGAGCTGCTCTGCTGGCAAAAGCCAGGGGGTTTGAGGTTTTCTTATCAGACAAGGGCAGCCTTCAGGAGCCCTATCGCCAGATTCTACGGCAGGAGGCCATCCCGTTCGAGGAGGGCAGCCATACCGAGGACCGTATTCTTCAGGCCGTCGAGGTGGTGAAAAGCCCCGGTATTCCGGAAAAAGCCCCGCTGGTTCAGACACTCCGGCAACTCGGGATTCCGGTG
Organism: Larkinella soli; assembly: GCF_003703975.1. GTDB lineage: Bacteria > Bacteroidota > Bacteroidia > Cytophagales > Spirosomataceae > Larkinella > Larkinella soli. The sequence goes on from NZ_QTJY01000018.1 coordinate 71,477, forward strand.
ATTTCCGAAATCGAACTCGCGGCCCGCTATACGAACGCCCGGCTGATCGGGATCACGGGCAGTAACGGCAAAACCACCACCACCCTGCTGACCTACCATCTGCTGAAAACCGCCGGGCTGAACGTAGGGCTGGCGGGCAACATCGGCGACAGCTTCGCCCGGCAGGTGCTGGAAAACTCCTTCGACTATTATGTGCTCGAACTGAGCAGTTTTCAGCTCGACGATATGCACCGCACCCGGCTGGATGTGGCCATTCTGCTCAACATCACGCCCGATCACCTCGATCGGTATGAGTACCGGTTTCAGAACTACGTGAACTCGAAATTCCGCATCCTGCAAAACATGATGCCGGAAGATACTTTTATTTACTATCAGGAAAATCCGGCCATCGCGCAGGAATTGCAACTGAGAAAGCCGTCCGTCCGCTCGCTGCCCGTTTCCCTGGAAACCGCTCCTGATCCGGGCGGCTTTCTGCTGGACGGCGAACTGGTGGCCGACGACGGCCGGCGGCCGTTTCGGCTGCCCACAGCCGACCTGCCCCTGAAAGGAAAACACAACGCCATCAATATGCTCTCGGCCGTGCTGGCCGCCCAGGCCGTGGGCGTCGGGCCGGAGGCCATTCGGGAAGGACTGGTGACCTTTAAAAATGCCGAACACCGGCTCGAACCGGCGGGTACCATTGACGGGGTAACGTTCGTCAACGATTCGAAGGCCACCAACGTCGACTCGGTCTATTACGCGCTGGAGAGCATGACCGGCCCGGTGATCTGGATTGCGGGCGGGCTCGACAAGGGAAATGCTTATGATCAGCTCGAAGGGCTGGTAAAAGAAAAAGTAAAAGCCTTAATTTGTTTAGGCAAAGATAATTCCAAGCTGACCGGCTATTTCAAACACCGGGTTGCGTTCCTGTATGAAACCCAGGACGTGAACGAAGCGGTTGCCAAGGGGCTGGAATGGGCGGTTCCGGGCGATACCGTGCTGCTGTCGCCGGCCTGCGCCAGCTTCGACCTGTTTCGGAATTATGAAGACCGCGGCAACCAGTTCAAGGAGGCCGTGAAGCGACTGATGAAATAATTTGTGCTCATATCATGACTATTTCGGCGAAAGCGTGGCTGAAGGATAATCTGCGGGGAGATTATCACATCTGGGGAGTGGTGCTGTTTTTGTCGATTATGAGTGTTGCGGTCGTGTACAGCGCCACCGGTACGATGGCGTACCAGAAACTCAAATCCACGGAACACTACCTGTTCAAACACGGCGCCCTGGTCGTGCTCGGTCTGGCCTGTATGTGGATCGCCCACCGGGTCAATTACATCTATTACGCCCGGCTGTCGCGGTTCGGCATGTGGCTTTCGGTGCCGTTGCTGCTGTGGGCCTATTTCAAGGGAGCCAACCTCAACGAAGCCTCCCGCTGGATCACGATTCCTCTCATCAACCAGACGTTTCAGCCGTCCGACCTTGCCAAACTGGCCCTGATCTCCAACCTGGCGGCCATGCTCGCCAAGCGGCAGTATATCCGGAAAGAGCAGTATGACCCGAGCATGCTGGTGAACATGATCGGCTGGATCGGCATCATCTGCGCCTGCATCGTTCTGAGTAACACCTCGACGGCCGCCCTGCTCGGTGCGACCTGCTTCCTGCTGATGTTTATCGGGCGGGTGCCGGGTAAATACCTTATGATCATGGTGGTGGTCTGTCTGGTGCTGGGCAGTCTTGCCCTGATGCTGGGCCAGCGGTCGAAAACCGCCAGCAACCGGATCACCAATTTCTGGGAAACGTTCCACGGCCGCAAACCGCCCGAATACCAGGTCGAACAGTCGTACATCGCGCTGGCCCACGGCGGCATCTACGGACAGGGGCCGGGCAACAGCCACCAGCGTAACTTCCTCCCGCACCCCTACTCGGACTTTATTTTTGCGATGATCGTGGAAGAGTACGGCCTGATCGGGGGCGTCATCATCATCGCGGCTTATCTCTACCTGCTCTGGCGGGGTATGCGGGCCATCCAGAAGGCCAACCGGGCCTACGGAGGGCTGCTGTCGGCCGGGCTGACGTTCAGTATCGTCATTCAGGCCATGATCAATATGGCGGTGGCGGTGGGGCTGGTGCCGGTAACCGGGCAGCCGCTTCCCTTATTGAGCATGGGCGGTACCTCGCTGCTTTTCACCGGAACCGCCATCGGCATCATCATCAGTGTCAGCCGCGGAGAAGCGGATGAAAGTAAAATTTAGCAGACAGCGACCGCAAACGGCCGATCTATGAAAGTGATTATCAGCGGTGGCGGAACCGGCGGGCATATTTACCCGGCTATCGCCATCGCCAACGAACTGAAAACCATCGACCCCTCCATCGACGTCCTCTTCGTCGGGGCGGAAGGGAAGATGGAGATGGAAAAAGTACCGCGGGCCGGATACCGGATCGTGGGCCTGCCCGTGGTCGGTATCAAGCGGAAGCTGACGGTCGAGAATCTGGCGTTTCCGCTCAAACTGGGCCGCAGCCTCGTGCGGGCGCGGCAGATCGTCCGGGATTTCGCCCCGGACGTGGCCGTGGGCGTCGGCGGTTATGCGAGCGGACCGGTCCTGATGGCCGCTTCCCTGAAAAATATTCCGACCCTGATCCAGGAGCAGAACTCCTACGCCGGCCTGACCAACAAACTGCTCGCCCGCTGGGCCGAAACCATCTGCGTGGCCTACCCCGGGATGGAAGCCTTTTTTCCGGCGGAAAAAATCCGGATGACGGGCAACCCGGTCCGGACCGACATCATGGAGGCCGTGGGCAAGCGGGAGGAGGGGCTGGAATTCTTCGGCATGAAACCCGACTATAAAACGCTGCTCATCATCGGGGGAAGCCAGGGCGCCCGGACCCTTAACGAAAGCATTGAAAAAGACCTGCCCCTGCTGGCCGAAGCCGGGCATCAGGTGATCTGGCAGACCGGCCCGCCGTTCATCGAACGGGCCGCGAAGGCCATCGGGGGCATCGGCTCCGACCGGATCAAGGCCATGGATTTTATTTACGCCATGGATAAGGCCTATGCGGCCGCCGACGTGGTGGTGTCGCGGGCCGGAGCGTTGTCGGTGTCGGAACTGTGTCTGGTCGAAAAACCGGCCATCCTGGTGCCGTTTCCGGCGGCTTCGGAGGACCACCAGACCAAAAACGCCATGAGTCTGGTCGGCCGGCAGGCGGCTTTACTCATTAACGACCGGGATGCGCCGAAAGAACTGGTCCCGGCCGCGCTGCGGCTGTTGAACGACCCCGTTCAGCAGCAGACGCTCAGTCGGAACATCCGGCAGCTGGCCAAACCGAAGGCCGCCCGGGAAATTGCCGAAGAGGTGCTGAAACTCGCCGGAGCGAAATAAGCCCAGCCCGAAGTATTGAACAGAAACGATAAGGTAAAAAACGTTGGATACATTGAATCTGGATACCATCCGCTATGTCTACTTCCTGGGCATCGGCGGCATTGGAATGAGTGCCCTGGCCCGCTGGTTTCTGATCAACGGGTATGAAGTCGCCGGCTACGACCGGACCTCCACCCCCCTGACCGACGCGCTCGCATCGGAAGGCATGCGCATCCATTTTGAGGAAGATGTTGAGCAGGTACCGGTCCATTTCCGCGAAAACCGGGAGCAGACGCTGGTTATCTACACCCCCGCCGTACCGAAAACCCACGCCGAATACCGGTATCTGACCGGGCAGGGCTTTACGCTCCGGAAGCGTTCGCAGGTGCTGGGGCTGCTGGCCGGGCGCATGACCACCGTAGCCGTGGCCGGAACCCACGGCAAAACCACGACCTCGTCGATGGTGGCCCACATCCTGAAAGACGCCGGGATCAACTGCACGGCTTTTCTGGGCGGTATTACCCAGAACTACGGCACGAACTTCCTGCTCAATGAGCCGACCGACGACCTGTCCAAGGTGATCTGCGTCGTGGAGGCCGACGAGTTCGACCGGTCTTTCCTGACCCTCTATCCGACGGTAGCCATCGTTACTTCGACCGATGCCGACCACCTCGATATTTACGGGGATCATTCGTCGGTGCTGGAATCGTTCGGGGCGTTCGTGAGCCAGATTCAGCCGGGCGGGACGCTGTTCATGAAACAGGGCCTGGCGCTGGCGAAGCAGACCCCGGCGAGCGTTTATGAGTATTCGTTGGAAGCCGGCGCCTACCACAGCCGCAACCTGCGGATCGAAAATGCCTGTTTCGTGTTCGACATCGTCGGTCCGGAGGGCGTGATCGAAAATGTCAGCCTGCAGGTACCCGGCTTTCACAATGTGGAGAATGCCGTGGCCGCAGCCGCTGCCGCCCTGCGGGTGGGCGTGACGCCGGACGCCGTCCGGGAAGCCCTTGGAAAATATAAGGGCGTAAAACGTCGGTTCGAATATATACTGAAATCAAAAAACATTATATTTATTGACGATTACGCACATCATCCTGCGGAAGTACAAGCCTTTCTGTCGTCGTTGAAGGCGTTGTACCCGGAGCGCAAGGTAACGGCCATTTTCCAACCGCACCTCTACAGCCGGACGCGCGACTTCGCCGACGGGTTTGCAGAAAGCCTTTCACTGGCCGACCGTGTAATCCTGCTCGACATTTATCCCGCCCGCGAATTACCGATCGAGGGCATAACTGCCGATCTGATTTTCCGAAACATTCATTCAGAATACAAGATTCAGTGTACTAAAGCCGAACTGGCCGACATTCTGCGGAGCGATCCGCCGGAATTGCTGGCTACCATCGGCGCCGGAGACATCGATCAGATGATTCCGGTACTGAAAAGTCTTTTTCAGACCAATGAATAAAAAATAAAGTTGTTTCAGGTTAATTAATGCCGGATGTTTTCTATTTTTCCCCTAAATAGGACGCTGATCGTGACGGTAGCCGGATTGGTTGCTCTGGTCGGGCTGATCGCCTTCACCGAGCACCGCCAAAGCCGCCGGCATTGTGAAGGAATAGAAATTCAGCTGGATGAAGTCGACGGACATCGTTTCCTGAACCGCAACGACGTGTTGAGGACGCTGACCAACGACGGAGCCGACCCGCTTGTCGGGGATAGCTACGCGGACATGGACCTGAAGCGATTGGAAAGGCGCCTGAGACAGAATGGGCTGGTCAAGAGTTGTCAGGTGTTTCGGGACCTGAGAGGTGAGCTGATCGTCGATATTCAGCAGCAGCGGCCCCTGGCCCGGCTGGTGGCCGACGGCGACGAGGAGAAATCGGCTTTTGCCGGCTACTACCTGAACGAAGAAGGGCGCTGGTTTCCGCTGTCGATGAACTATACCGCCCGGGTCGTACTGCTTTCCGGACCCTATTTCAGCGAACGGAAGTCGCTGGCGTCGGCCCAGAACCGGCCGCTGATCGATCTGCTTCGGACGATCGCGTCGGACCCGTTCTGGAAGGCGCAGGTCGCGCAGGTGGTCGTGGACAGAAACCGGGAAGTGACGCTGATCCCGCAGGTGGGCGACTGCCTCATCGAGATCGGTCAGCCGGTAGATCTGGAACCAAAATTTGAGAAAATAAAGCTGTTTTACAAACACATCCTGCCGTTGAAAGGGTGGGAGCGATACCGTAGAGTCAGTGTACAGTACCGTAACCAGATAGTGTGCGAATGACACCAAAGCAGGAAGAAATTATTGTTGGCCTGGACATAGGCAGCACCAAAGTTTGCGCCGTGGCCGGCCGTCTCATCCGCAGTAACGACCACCCCCGTCTGGATGTCCTTGGGGTGGGCAAAGCCGTCTCCAGAGGAGTTACCAAAGGTTCAGTCGTCAATATCAGTCAGACCGTCGAAGCCATCAACCGGGCCGTCGAGGAAGCCGCCGTCCAGGCGAACATCGACATTCATGTCGTGAATGTCAGCTTCTCGGGGCAGAACGTTTCCGCCCGTCGTCAGCACGGCAGCATTACCCGGACATCGCCGGGGGATGAGGTCGTCGTGGACGACATTCAGCATTTGGTGGGCGACATGTACCGCTCGGTGCTGCCGGCCGGTTCGGAGATCGTTCATGTCCTGCCGATGGACTTCATGGTCGACAGCGAGTCGAACATCGACTACCCTGTCGGGCGGATCGGTGTGAAGCTCGAAGCCGACTTTCAGGTGATCACGGCCCAGACCAGCTCGGCCTCCTACACCCGGAAGTGCATCGAGCGGGCCCGTGCCGCATCGCCCCGCAAGGAGCCGCTGGAGAAGGACAAGTTTCTGCTGGCTCCGCTGGCGTCGGCCCTGGCCGTTCTGACCGAGGAGGAAAAACACGCGGGCGTGGTGCTGGTCGACATCGGCGGAGGTACTACCGAAATTGCGATTTATCACAAGAACGTTCTGCGGCATGTGTCCGTCATTCCCTTTGCCGGAAACAGCCTCACGGCCGATCTGGAGGTGGGCTGCCGGATTCTGCCGACCCAGGCCGAACTGCTGAAAACCAAGTTCGGCAGCGCCGACCCGACCGACTTCCGTCTGAACGAGGTGGTGGCCGTGCCGAACCTGAGCGGTCGCCCGCCCAAAGACATTCTGCTGAAGAACGTGGCCCTCGTCATCGAGGCCCGGCTGAAGGAGATTGCCGCCATGGTGCAGGCCGAAATCACCCGTTCGGGCTACAAGGATAAACTGGTGGGCGGAGTCGTGCTGACCGGTGGAACGGCCTCCATTCCGGGAATCGAACGAATTTTCGAACGGGTAACGGGTCTGGATGTCCGCATCGGTTTTCCCGACCAGCTGGAACACAACGTAAAGGCCGACCTGGTGAGCGACCCGGCTTTCGCGACGGCCGTCGGGCTGGTCTGGGCCGGTTTCAAACGGCTCGACGAGCGAATCCCTCTGCAGCAGCAGGCGATGGAACTTCCGCGGCAGCCGGCCCTGACGCCGGTAGGCCGGGAGGAGCCGAATCGGGGGAAAACAACGGATAAAAAGAAAGGCATCGGAGACTGGATTCGCTCCTTTTTTACCGATGACATCAGCAAAGATCTCGGTCCGGACGACCGGTATTATCAGTAATTGGTTTAGACGGTATAGCGCGGATTTCCGACGTTACGAATAAATTTTCAAATTGCGCAAAAAACATTATAAGGTATGCCAGAGGTACTGGAGTTTGGCATGAGGTTCGAGTATCCCGACGAGGAGGATCAACCGATCATAAAGGTAGTAGGCGTGGGTGGTGGCGGCAGCAATGCCGTTAATCATATGTACAGGATGGGCGTAAAGGATGTGGACTTTGTGGTCTGCAACACCGACCGTCAGTCGCTTACGAACAGTCCGGTGCCGACGAAAATCCAGCTGGGTGCCCTTCTGACTTCCGGACTGGGAGCCGGAACGAACCCCGAAGTCGGCCGTCAGGCCGCTCTGGAGAATACGGAAGACATTCGGCAGCTTCTGGGCGAACCCACCAAGATGGTGTTCATCACCGCCGGTATGGGAGGGGGAACCGGTACGGGGGCCGCTCCGGTGATTGCCCAGATCGCCCGCGAAATGGGCCTGCTGACGATTGCGGTCGTCACGGCGCCTTTTGATTTCGAGGGGATCGAAAAACTCGATCAGGCCATGCGCGGCATCGAGGAACTGAAGGAGTATTGCGATACGGTTCTGGTTATTCTGAACGATAAACTGGCGGAAATCTTTGAGGATTTCCCGATGGATCAGGCGTTTGCCAAGGCCGACGACGTGCTGGCCAATGCCGTGAAAAGTATTGCCGAAATCATCACCGTGCAGGGTGAGATCAACGTCGACTTCATGGATGTGAAGCGGGTGCTCGAAGGCGCCGGTCAGGCCGTCATGGGCTCGGCCGATTCCGAGGGCGAAACCCGGGCGCTGTCGGCCATTACGGAGGCCCTCAACTCGCCCCTGCTCAACGACCGCGACATTCGGGGCGCCAAGCGGATTCTGCTTACGATGGCCTCGGGTCCGGATGCCCGCACGACCATGAACGAGCTGAAGATCATTACCGGCTACATCAAGGAAAAGATCGGCAAGCAGGCGCACCTGTTCAAATACGGTACGATCAAGGACAAAACGCTCGGCAAACAGCTGAGAGTGACCGTGATCGCGGCCGGTTTCGACCTGCCCGCCGAACCGCAGGACTTCCCGCCTTCAAACTGGAAGCTGCCGATGGAGCTGGAAAAAGAGATGGTTTCCGACCAGCTGCCGGCCGAAGAAGAATCGTTCGCTCAGGAGAACGAAACTTCCGAGAACGAGGCTCCAATCCTGACTCCGACCGGTATCGGTACCATGGCGGCTCCTTTCGAGGACATCGGACGCCGGGCCGTCAACCCCGTTCCGGCCGATATTCTGATCGACGAGGAACGGGAGGACGACCTTCTCCAGATTCAGAAAATGGTGGAAGGGTTCGTGGCTACCCGGTATTCGGAACGGGACCTGGAGACACCGGCTTTCATGCGCCAGAAGGTAACGCTCTACGAACTGCCGCTCATTCCGGACCATGACCTGGTCCGAAGCCGGCTGAATGATTAGAAGACAGGGAGAACACCCGAGAAGTGACCGGATCGCGAAGCCCGCTGTCCGGTCATTTTTTGTTAGAAGTCGATCAGCTGCTGGGCCTGCTGCTGAAGCAGCATCCGGTACAGATCGTTGTGCAGGGCGCCGTCCTTCCAGTGTACCTTGATCTGGGCCAGCTTGACCCGCAGGGCCAGCGTGTGGGTGCCGAGATAGCTGAAGATGTCGTTCAGGTGGCTGAGCGCCAGGGCACCGCCCTGATGGTTGGCCGATACGCCCACCAGGGCCACCTTCTTGTTCGCCAGGCCGTTCGGGTAGCTCATGCCGTCGATGAACGCCTTCAGGACGCCCGGGTACGAGTTGTTGTATTCAGGAACGATGAACACCAGTTTACGGGCACGCTCGACCACTTCCTTGAACTGGTTGAACCCTGGATTCTTGCCGGTATTCTCGTAAAGAGCGGTCGTTGTGAAATCGGACGGAAGCCCGGTCAGATCGAGGACGTAGCTGTCGGCGTGAAGCTGCTGAAGAATGGTGTGGTAGTATTCGGCGATCTGACGGGACATGGAGTGCTTCCGGTTCGTCCCGACGATGATAATGATCGTATTTTCACTTACCGGTCCGGCAGGAGTCCCGTTCATATACCTATCTTCGTAGTGGCTAAGATAATGGGTTGATTGCAGGAATAACAACCCGATTCCATTTTAGTTCAGGTAACTTCATGACCCACCAGGATGTAAAAGGCGCGTTGCTGGCGCAGGCAGACCCCGAAAAAGCCGCCTTTTTCAAGCGATTTTTTAAAACCGGCCCCGGCCAGTACGGAGAACACGATCAGTTCCTCGGGCTCTCGGTGCCTCAGCAGCGGGAGATCGCCAAACGGTACCGTTCGCTGCCTCCGGACGAGACCGAACAGCTCGTTCGCGACCCTTATCACGAATGCCGGCTGACGGGCCTGATCATCTGGACCAACCAGGCCAGAGGGTCCGGGGAAGAAAACCGCCGGCTGATTCTGGAGTATTACCTTCGGAACCGGGCGTATGTCAACAATTGGGATCTGGTCGACGTAACCTGCCCCGAAGTGGTCGGTAACTATCTCCTGAACAAAGACCGCAGCCTGCTCTACGATCTGGCGCAGGAAAACCACCTGTGGTCGCAGCGGATCGCCATCGTTTCTACGCTCGCCTTTATCCGGAAACAGCAGTTTCAGGACACTTTTCAGATTGCGGAATTGTTGCTCAGCCACCGGCACGACCTGATTCATAAAGCCGTCGGCTGGATGCTGCGCGAGGTGGGAAAGAAAAACCTGGACGCGCTCGAGGAGTTCCTGCACGACCACGCCGGCCGGCTCCCCCGGACGGCCCTGCGCTACGCCATCGAACGATTCGAACCCGCCCGGCGGAAGTACTACCTTGGACTATAGGGAGTCGTGTTAAATTCTTGTTATCTTTGGCAGCTTTTTGATTTTCGTTTTCAGACTCGATATGTCCTGGTTTATCCGTAAAGAGAAGGGTATCAATACACCAACCGAAATGAAGCGCGAAGCGCCGGACGGCTTGTGGTACCAATGCCCGAACTGCAAGAAGGTGATGCATACCCGTGAACATAAGATGAATGCCTACACCTGCGTTCACTGTAATTATCACGAGAAAATCGGTTCGACTGAATATTTTGCCCTATTGTTCGACGACAACCTGTTTACGGAGCTGGATGCCAACATGACCTCGGCCGACCCGCTGCATTTCGTCGATACGAAGGCGTATCCGGAACGGGTGAAGAGTACCATCGGCAAAACCGGCCTGAAGGATGCGGTTCGCTCGGGATACGGGAAGATGAACGATCTTGAGGTGACGATCGCCTGTATGGACTTCAACTTCATCGGCGGTTCGATGGGGTCCGTCGTCGGCGAGAAGATTGCCCGCGCCATCGACCATTCGCTGAAAACCCGGACGCCGTTCCTGATGATCTCGCGCTCGGGCGGTGCCCGGATGATGGAAGCCGGCTTTTCGCTCATGCAGATGGCCAAGACCTCGGCCAAACTGGCGCTGCTCTCCGAAGCCAGAATTCCCTATGTCTCCCTCCTGACCGACCCCACCACGGGGGGCGTCACGGCCTCATTCGCCATGCAGGGGGATTTCAACATTGCCGAACCGGGTGCCCTGATCGGCTTTGCCGGGCCGCGGGTCATCCGTGAAACCATCGGAAAAAACCTGCCCGAAGGCTTCCAGAGCGCCGAATTCGTACTTGAACACGGCTTTCTGGACTTCATCGTCGATCGGAAAGACCTCAAGGACAAAGTAACCAGTCTGTTCAGGATGCTGGAGTAATGCGCATCGTCTCCCACCCGGTTCTCTGCAATTATTACATCACGTACCGGTGTAACGCAACCTGTAGTTTCTGCGACATCTGGGAGCGGCCGTCACCGTATGTGACCATGGAGAACGTGCGGGAGAACCTCCGGGACCTGAAGCGGCTGGGCGTCCGTGTGGTCGACTTCACCGGGGGCGAGCCGCTGCTGCACCGCCAACTCGACGAACTGCTCCGCGAGGCCAAACAACTGGGCCTGATCACGACCATCACGACCAACGCGCTGCTCTATCCCAAATACGCCGAGCGGCTGCGGGGGCTGGTCGATATGCTGCATTTCTCGCTCGATTCGCCCATTGCCGAAGAACACGACCGGTCGCGGGGTGTCAAATGCTTCGACAAGGTGATGGAATCTATCGCCGTCGCGCGGGGGCTGGGCGAGCGCCCCGACATCCTGTTCACCGTATTCGAACACAACGTCCACCAAATCCGGCAGCTGTACGACGAAATCTGCTGCCCCAACGATCTGGTGCTGATCCTCAACCCGGTTTTTGAATACAATGAAGTGGAAGCCGGCGATAAACTGTCGGAAAAAGCCCTTCAGGAGATGACCTGGTGGGGAAAACAGAAGAACGTTTACCTCAACGATGCCTTCATCCAGCTCCGGCGCGACGGCGGCAACCACGTCGATGACCCCGTCTGCCGGGCGGCCAGCACCACGCTCGTGATCTCCCCCGAAAATAAACTGGTGCTGCCCTGCTACCACCTCGGCACCAAAGACTTCCCCATCGAAAACCGCCTGTATGACCTCTACCGGTCGCGGGAGGTGCAGGAACTGGTGGCGCTGGAAGGCCGTCTGCCGGGCTGCGAGGGCTGTGCCATCAACTGCTACATGCAGCCCTCTTTCGCCGTCGAACTCAATAAATACTGGTGGAAAGCCCTGCCCAGCACCCTGAAGTACAACCGCATCAAAGGCACCTGGAAACAGCTTTTCTGAGGAACCACCCCAACCCCTCCTTATCAAGGAGGGGCTTTTCTATAAGAGATCCCTAATTCTGCAAATCACCCCCTCCTTGGTAAGGAGGGGGGCGGGGGGTGGTCAGCGTTTCAGCACCTTCTGCGTGAAAACCCGCCCCCGCGCCGAGGTTTTCAATAGATACGTGCCCGGGGGAAGCTGGTCGTTACCGATGGAGGTTTCGTGGGCCAGAGCCGGAGTGTTCCGCTCGATCTGTTCGATGATCCTTCCCTGAAGGTCGATCAGCTCGAAGCGGGCGGTGGTGGGCTGGGCGCTTTTAATTACCACCGTAAAGTGCAGCAGGGACGGAATGGGAAACACGTCGATGGTGAGGTCCTGCGCATCGATGCCGCCGTCTGATGCGGTCAGCAGGCCGCGTTCCATGACCGGCTCGTAAGGCGGGACGGTTCCGGGGTTGCCGCCGGCCCGGTCGTCGACGAAGCAGACCATCTCATACTCCGTCTCGCTGATTTTCACGCCGTTTCTCCACTCGGCCGCTACCAGAGCAAACACATACCGCCCGACGACGGTTGGAGCATCCCAGGTAACCTCCCCACTGAGGGCGTCGATTTTAAAGGTTCCTTTCCGCGATACGTCGTTGGGAAAGATAAATTCATCGACCAGTTGACTCATTTTCCCGCAGTCTCCTTTCCGGATGCGAACCAGATAATAGGCCACACTGTCGCCCTCGGCGTCGGTCGCCGGGAAGCTGAAGGTGGCTTTTCGGTTCACCGAAGCCCTCAGAAGCCCCGGCAGTGGCTGAAAAACCGGGGTGCTGTTGGGCCGGCCCGGTACGATGGTGGTTTCGATGTAAAAGGGCGAATTGACCGAACCCGGAAAATTCTGCATATCCGACGAGCGGTTGGTAAGGTTGCTGACCGAAACCGTATAGGACCCGCTGCCGGTTCCGTTATACGAATGGGTGGTCTTGAAGACGATAAGCATCAGGCCGGGGTCGATAAAAGCGGTGGAAACCCGCGGAATAGTTACCGTGTCCGAACCGTCTCCGAAACAGAACGGAATGCTGGTCGACTGCTCGGCTGCCTGTCTTCCCTGAATGGCGTCCATGTACAGGTAAACCGTAAACTCGTAGGTAGCCGTCCCGGATACCTGACGAGCCTGAATATAGCCGCCGAGCAGGTGCGTAGCGAAGGAGGAACCTGCCAGACCCAGCACCAGAAGGAACGTAAACCCTGTTTTCATGCCATGAGTGGATGGATAGATGAAGGAAAGGCAATCACCCCAGAAACGGGAATTCCGTTTTTATAGTATGATCACTGTTTGCTATTTGGTAGTATTGGTCACAAAATCCATTAAAAAATGCTGTACAGCCCCCAACAGACCGGCGAATTCGCCCCGGAACGCCTTCGGTACCTGCTGGTCCGCCTGGACGACCACGTGCTGACGATCACCCTGAACCGGCCGGAAAAGAAGAATGCCCTTCATCCCGCTCTGCTGAATGAACTGGCCTTTGCTCTGGCCTGGGCGCACCATGAAAAAACCGTCTGGATGGTGGTGCTGGCCGCGGCCGGCGACGTGTTCTGCGCGGGGATGGACCTGAAAAGTCTGACTTCCGGAGGGCAGGAGGAGGAAACCGTGCCTCCACCTTCGGGGCCGGTACGGCTGGCGGAGGTGATGACCGGGCTTCAAAAGCCGTGTATCGCACGGGTGCAGGGGCCGGTGTATGCGGGCGGGTTTCTGCTGGTATGCGGATGCACCCATGTCGTCGCAGCCGATTCGGCTACTTTCTCCCTGCCGGAAGTAAAACGGGGGCTGTTTCCGTTTCAGGTGCTGGCGAGTCTGCTGGAGATCATGCCCGCCCGCGCAGCCCTCGACCTGTGCCTGCGTGCCCGGACCCTCACCGCCCCCGAAGCGCTCGCCCTCGGGCTGGTCACGGAAACGGTTTCGGCCGCGGAGCTGGATACCGCCGTCGAACGCCTGACGACGGAGCTGAAACAGTATTCGCCGACCGCGATGCAGTTCGGACTTCGGGCGTACCGGCAATTGAAAAGCCTGCCGCCGGACGGGCAACAGGCTTTTCTCTACGAACAGTTTCAGCAGATTCAGCAGACCGCCGACGCCCGGGAGGGCATGGCGGCTTTTCTGGAAAAACGCCCGCCGGTCTGGAGCGGAGAGTAATTACAGATCGGGGCAGTTTTCGCGCCGTCGGGTATCGATGATATTCTGGATTTTCCACTTTCCGTCGATTTTGACGAGCGTGAAGGCGTTGACGCCACAGTGGCTTTTTTTCTCGTTGAAGTAAAACACATATGGAGTCCAGGCCGTCGCCAGTTCACCGTCGATCTTCACCTCATAGTTCATCAGCCGCTCGTCCAGGGCGCCCGGTTTCTGCTTCCCGACGGAGGTGACGAAACCCGGAATCGACTCGTTACGGATGCTCACCTGCCCCTCCTTGTTTTTGGCTACGCTCTGGAGCGTGGAAGTCGGCAGAAAAACCGCCCTGAACAGAGTCGTGTCGGCTTTTCGCATCCCGTCGAACATCTGGGTGATGGCCGACCGGACGGCTTTTTCATCGTCCGACTGCGCCAGCGCGGCCGAGGCAATCAGACAGAAACAGGCAAGGAGGAACGCTTTCATCGGTCATTTATGGTTTACATGACGTTCTCCAGCACGGCCGCCCAGCGTTCATACGCTTCCCGATAGCCCTCCTGCGCCCGGAGGTCGGGTTCGATGGTGCGGGTCACTTTCAGGCCGTTGAAGGCTTCCTGGCGGTTTTTGTAAATGCCGAGGCCCAGCCCGGCCCCCCGCGCGGCTCCCTGCGCCCCGTCGGTGTTGTAGAGCTGAATCTCCGCGCCCGTCAGGTTGGCGAGCGTATCGCGGAACAGCGGGCTGAGGAACATATTGGCTTCTCCGGCCCGGATGGTCTTCAGCCCCACGCCGACCTGTTCCATGACCTGAATGCCGTAATAAAAGGCGAAGACGATTCCTTCCTGCGACGCCCGAATCCAGTGCGGCAGGCCGTGGCGGGTTAGTTGCAGGCCGTGGAAGACCGCCCCCATATCCCGGTTTTCGAGCATCCGTTCCGCACCGTTCCCGAAGGGCAGGCAGAGCAGTCCGTCTGACCCGACCGGTGCATGGGCCGCCCGTTCGTTCATTTCGGCGTAGCTGATGGAGCCGCCCAGCAGCTGATTGCGCAGCCAGCTGTTCAGAATCCCGGTCCCGTTGACGCAGAGCAGCACCCCGTAGCGCGGGGCCTGTTCGGTATGGCTCACGTGCAGGAAGGTATTGACCCGCGACTGCGCATCGTATTTGGCCTGATCGCTGACGCCGTAGACGACGCCCGAGGTGCCGGCGGTGGCGGCAATCTCGTTGGGTTCCAGCACGTTCAGGGAGAGGGCGTTGTTGGGTTGATCGCCGGCCCGGTAGGTAACGGGTGTTCCGGCCGCCAGCCCCAGTTCGGCGGCCGCCCGGGCGCTGACCTGGCCCTGCACCGAGAAAGTGGGCCGGATGTCGGCAATCAGCGACGGGTCGAAGCCGTAGTAGTCGAGCAGAAAATCGGCGGGGCGGTTTTCCTGAAAATCCCAGAAAATGCCCTCGGACAAACCGGAAGGCGTCGTGACGATTTCGCCGGTCATCCGGGCGGCCAGGTAATCGCCGGGAAGCATGAATTTATGGATCTTTCCGTAAACGCCCGGCTCGTTTTCCTTCACCCAGGCCAGCTTGGCGGCCGTAAAATTTCCCGGTGAATTGAGCAGATGCTGGAGGCTGCGGCTCTGCCCGAGGGCCTGAAAAGCTTTTTCTCCGTAAGGAACGGCCCGGCTGTCGCACCAGATGATGGACGGACGCAGCACGTTGAGGTCTTTGTCGACCACCACCAGCCCGTGCATCTGGTAGGAAATACCGATGGCTTTCACGTCCTCAGGCCGAACGGAGGCTTTCGACAATACGGCTTTGGAAGCCAGGCAGGCATTTTTCCACCAGGCTTCGGGCTGCTGTTCGGCAAAACCCGGCTGCGGGGCATCGATCGGCATTTCGGTTTCGGGAAAGAAGGCGGAGGCTACGGCAGTGCCGGTTTCCACCTCCACCAGACTGGCTTTTACGGACGAACTACCGACGTCGAATCCAAGAAGATACATTAATGGATGGGTTCAGCTTTGAGTTGATACGCAAAGTAACGCATCCGGCCGAAGTTCGCCAAACCCCGGCCGGACATTCCACTGCCCGAAAGGAAGAACCTTAACAAGCGGGCTGTCTTTTAGGTTGTTACAACACAAGCCGTCAGGCTGTCAACCTCCTTCCGCCATGAAAAACCGGTTCTCTTTTCCGATTCTCGTCCTGCTCGCCGGATTGACCTTCCATTGTCAGTCGAAAAAAGCGGCCGACGAAACCGAACAAACCGCAGCCGCCGACGCGGACACGGTAGCCACCTCGACCGTGGGAGACGTAAAAACCTACGGCTGCAACGACAACGAGACGTTCTCGGTCCGTTTCGAAACCACCAACGGAAAGAAAATCGCCGTCTTTATCGACGACGGCAAGGAAATCCCGCTCGACCCCATCGAAACGGCCTCCGGATCAAAGTACTCCGACGGCAAAATGAGCATCTGGTTCAAGGGCAGCGAAGCTCTTGTGGAGTTCAAAAACGAAACCCGCTCGCTGAAAAACTGCAAAACCCGGTAAACCCGCCGGCCTACGGGTCCGGCGCCAGGTGGAGCATGAAGGCGTATTCGAGGGCGATTTCCTTCAATGCCTGGAAACGCCCGGAGGCCCCGCCGTGACCGGCTTCCATGTTGGTGTGCAGCAGCAGCAGGTTGTCGTCGGTTTTCATCGTCCGCAGTTTGGCGACCCATTTGGCCGGTTCCCAGTATTGCACCTGCGAGTCGTGCAGGCCGGTGGTTACCAGCAGGTTGGGGTAGGCTTTCGGCTGCACGTTGTCGTACGGTGAATAAGTAAGCATATAGTCGTAGTACGGCTTTTCCTTCGGGTTGCCCCATTCCTCGAACTCGCCCGTCGTCAGCGGAATACTTTCGTCGAGCATGGTCGTGACCACATCCACGAACGGCACGGCGGCCACCACGCCCCGGTACAGTTCCGGTTTCTGGTTGATGATGGCGCCCATGAGCAGACCGCCCGCGCTGCCGCCGAGCGCAAAAAGCCGGTCGGGGGCGGTGTATCGGTTCTGAATCAGATATTCCGAAACGTCGATGAAGTCGTTGAAGGTGTTTTCCTTCGTCAGCATCTTGCCGTCGTCGTACCATTTCCGACCCATTTCCTGCCCGCCCCGGATGTGGGCGATGGCATAGATGAAGCCGCGGTCGAGCAGGCTCAGGCGGCTGGAACTGAAACCCGGGTCGGTCGAAAGGCCGTAGGAGCCGTAGGCATACTGAAGCAGGGGGGCCGAACCGTCTTTCGGCGTACCTTTCCGATAAACCAGCGAAACCGGCACCTGAACCCCGTCACGGCCCGGAGCGAACATCCGTTCCGAAACATAATTGTCGGGGTCGAAACCGCCCAGCACTTCCTGCCGCTTCAGGAGGGTTTTCTCCTGCGTATCCATGTTGTAGTCGTAGGTGGAGTTGGGGGTCGTCAGCGAGGCATACCCGAACCGCAGGATATTGGTGTTGAAATCCGGGTTATAGGAAATGGCGGCCACGTAGGCCGGTTCGCCGAAGTCCAGATAATGCTCTCCGCCGTTCTGCTGGTCGATCACCCGCAGGTGCATCAGCCCCTCCTTCCGTTCGCCCAGCACGAGGTGGTTCGTAAAGACGTCGAGCTGCTGGAGATAGACGTCCGGCCGGTGCGGAATCACCTCCTTCCAGGCGCTGCGGTCGGCGGTATGGCCTTCCGGCACTTCCATGAGCCGGAAGTTTTCGGCATTCCAGTTGGTGCGGACGTAGAACTTGTCGCCGAAGTGCTGAAGGTCGTATTCGTGCCCTTTTTCGCGGGGCAGAAATACCTGAAACGCGCCGGTCGGGTCGGCGGCTTCGAGCAGGCGGTATTCCGAAGCTACCCCGTTATGGTCCGAGACCACCGCAATGTATTTCTTCGACTTCATGCGGTAGAGGCCCATGTAAAACTGGTTGTCTTCCTCCTCATACAGCAGCACATCCTCCGACGGGTCGGTGCCGAGCACGTGGCGGTAGACCTGATAGCCCAGCAGGGTCGTTTCGTCTTTCCGGATATAAAAGAGCGTTTTATCGTCGGTGGCCCAGGCATAACTGCCCCCCTCGGTATTCGGGATGGCGTCGGGGTAAATCTCTCCGGTTTTCAGGTTTTTGATCCGGAGCGTATACAGCCGCCGGCTGACGGTATCTTCGCCGTAGGCCACCAGCTCCTCGTTGTCCGACACCTCCAGCCCGCCGATGTCGTAATAGGAGTGTTCCTTCGCCAGTTCGTTGACGTCCAGGATGGTTTCTTCGTCCGCCTGCATTGAACCCCGCCGGCGGCAGAACAGCGGATATTCCCCGCCCTCGACGAAACGCGTATAATAGTAATAGTGGCCTTCCTTATACGGAACCGATTCGTCCTGCTGTTTGATGCGGTTTTTCATCTCCTCGAACAGGTTCTCCCGCAGTTCCCTGACCGGGGCCAGCACCGCTTCGAGGTAGTCGTTTTCTTTTTTGAGGTAGTCGATAACTTCCGGGTTCTCGCGTTCGTTAAGCCAGTAGTAATTATCGATCCGGGTGTGACCGTGAACCGTCAGTTCTTTGGGCTTGACGGGCGCCTGTGGGGCCGCCGGGAGGCCGGGCAATACGGCGGGTGTCTGTGCGTTTGTCATGGAAAACTAATCAGGACTGTGGTGGTTAAACACCGTTTTCCCCTAATTCGTTAAGGCAATTTTCAGGGATGGGATCAAATGTAACCGTTTGCCAAAAACCTTAAAATTTTTAAAATCGAGCTTACTGCGTTCCCGTCATTTTTTGTTATTTTGAAGACGGATACGGCCACCCTGTCTATGAAGAAAAAGGTTTACGTTTATTTGCTCCTGGCGGGCGGAATCTGTTTGTTAAGTGCTTATCAGTTCGGTCGGCCCGGTCGAGTTTTGCCCGTCGGCGACAGCGATCCGGCCGGTTCCAAACCCAAATTAGAGAAGGTTTTCTCGAAAATAAATCAGGAGGTGCTGCAAAACAGCCGGGCCTACGAAACGCTGGGCGAAGCCTCGCAGCGGATCGGCCATCGCCTGACGGGCAGTTCCAACGGAAGCCGGGCCGAAGAATACGCCCATAATCTGCTCCGGCAATACGGTTTTTCGGAAGTACGCTATGCGCCGTTCGAGGTGGAGTCGTGGATGCGTGACACGGTGACGCTGGCGGTCGTTCCTAATAAAAGTGACAATTTCCGGGATGTGGAAGTAGTAGCCCTGGCTCATTCGCCCGTTGATGCCCATGTCAGCGGGGAACTCGTCGACGTCGGGAATGGGCTGGAAGGCGATTTTGCCGCCCTCAAAGCAAAAATCAAGGGCAAAATTGTCCTGGTGAACATCGGCCTGTCCTCCCCCACGAGGGGCTCCCGCAACCTGCACCGGTCGGAAAAGACCGCCCTTGCCATTCAGCACGGCGCCATCGGCGTCATCATGGTCAATCTGGTGCCCGGCAACGTGCTGCTGACCGGCACGGCCTCCGTCACCGGCAAGCTGATTCCGATTCCGTCGGTCTGTATCTCGATGGAGAGCGGGCAGGAGATCCGGCAGTGGATGCAGGAAGAAAAGAACCTGCACGCGCTGATCGACATGACCAACATCAGCCGGAAGATCAGGGCCCGGAACGTGGTTGCCACGCTGAAAGGGTCGGAATATCCGGATGAAAAAATCATCATCGGCGGCCACCTCGACTCCTGGGACCTGGCCACCGGCGCCATCGACAACGGCCTCGGTTCATTCTCCGTTCTGGACATCGCCCGGACGTTCAAGTCGCTGAAGCTGAAGCCGAAACGGACGATCGAATTCGTCATGTTCATGGGGGAGGAGCAGGGCCTGCTCGGGTCGAAGAGCCTGGTCGAGGATATGAAAAGCGCCGGGATGCTGGATAAGGTGCGGTATGTGCTCAACCTCGATATGACCAACGACCCGAACGGGATCAACGCCTTCGGGCGGAGCGAGATGGTGCCGTTTCTGACCTCGATCGGGGAGACGATGAAGCAGGTGGAGCCGGCTTTTCCGAACATCATGTCCAACCAGGCCGATCTGCACAGCGATCACCAGCCGTTCATGATGGAGGGCGTTCCGGTGGTCGGCCTGAACGGGCATCTGGAAAAGAACGCCCTTGATTGTTACCACGCCAACTGCGACCGCATGAATCTGGTCAATAAGGAACAGATGAAAAACACGGTCCGGTATTCGGCCATGCTGCTCTACGCCATCGCCGACGCCGACGACATTCCGACCCGGCGCATGGACGATACCCGCACCCGCGACTACCTCATCGCCCAGGGGCTGCGCACCCCGCTGCAGATTTCCAACGAATGGCGCTGGAAAGAGTAGGTTAGTTTATCCCTGAATCGCGGAGGTTCCGTTGGTAATCCGGACCGGATAGCATTTCAGCGCAATCTGGTAGGCTTCCTGATAAGCCGCCGTCATCCGGGCCACGAACGCATCGGCCTGATCCCGCCGGACGATGTTGATCGTGCAGCCCCCGAAGCCTCCGCCCATCATCCGGGAACCCAGAACGGCGTCGTCCTGCCGGGTCTGGTCGACCAGAAAATCCAGTTCCGGGCAGCTGACCTCATACTGGTGCTGAAGGCCGTCGTGGGTTTCGTACATCTTCCGGCCGAAAGCCGCCAGCTCGTCGCCGAGCAGGTATTCACAGGCTTCGCGGACACGCTGAATTTCCTGAACCACATACCGGCAGCGGTCATACACCTTCCCCGGCATTTCATCGCGGTGGGCCTCGACCAGCTCCAGAGAAGCATCCCGCAGCGACCGGATGCCCGAATCGTATTTCCGAAGAATGGCCACCCCGGTTTCACACTCCTCCCGGCGGGTATTGTATTCACTGTTGCCGAGCGAGTGCTTCACGCCCGAGTCGCAGAGAATGAGGCTATAATCTTCCGATTGAAAGGGGAAATACTGGTGTTTCAGCGATTGGCAGTCGAGCTGAATGACCGACTGTTCCCGCCCGAACATGGAGGCAAACTGGTCCATGATGCCGCAGTTGACGCCGACAAACAGGTTTTCGGCCCGCTGGCAGAGCTTGACCATGTCGAGCGTTTCCAGATTCAGGTCATACAACTGGTTCAGCCCGAAAGCCAGCCCGCACTCCAGAGCCGCCGACGACGACAGGCCCGCCCCGACCGGAATGTTTCCGCCGAAAACCAGCTCGAAACCGCCCGGTTTACGACCCAGTTTCTGAATCTCATCGACCACGCCCATCAGGTAATTGGGCCAGCCTTTCGGCGATTTTTTCAGCTCATTGACCGAAAACGTATGCGACTGGTTCAGGTTCTCGGCCACGACGCGGCAGGTGCTGTCCGGACGCCGGGCGATGGCGAAAATGATCTCCTTATCAATGCTGGCCGGCAGTACCAGGCCGCCGTTATAGTCGGTATGTTCTCCTAGGAGGTTGATCCGGCCGGGGCCGCGGACCAGCAGTTCCGGCCGGCGGCCGAACTGTTCCTGAAACACGGTGGCGATCTGCTGAATAGAGGGCTGCTGAGCAATCATAGGGAGTCAGAGAGTCTGGTCAAACGAATCAGGGTTCAAAGTTGACAGGCTTTTTACAGTTTACAAACAAGAAACGACCGAACGGCATTTTTTCTTTCTCCCATTGCCCCCGACCAGTGTCCTTTTGAGCGAACGTTCGTCTAACGGAATAACCACCCAACCGGAACTCTGGAATTCATGCTGGCAAAAACCTATGGAAGCGCCGTGCAGGGCGTCAACGCCACCATCATCACCATCGAGGTCGCCGTGGCGCAGGGGCTGCATTTCAACCTCGTCGGCCTGCCCGACAGTGCGGTCAAGGAAAGCGAACAGCGCGTCGAAGCCTCTCTTAAGTTTTTCGATTACCGGATGCCCCGGCAGAAGGTGGTCGTCAATCTGGCCCCGGCCGACATCCGGAAGGAGGGTTCTTCCTATGACCTGCCTATCGCCCTGTGCGTACTTCAGTCGTCGGAGCAGGTGACGTTCGAGCGCAGTCTGGAAGAGTACGTCATCATGGGCGAGCTGTCTCTCGACGGGCGGCTGCGGCCCATCAAGGGCGTGCTGCCGATTGCCATCGAAGCGCGCAGGCGGGGTTTCAAGGGTTTCGTGCTGCCCGCCGAAAACGCCCCGGAGGCCGCCATCGTCAACCAGCTCGATGTTATCGGGGTGGAGACGATGATGGATGCGGTCGAATTTTTCGAGGGAAAGAAAGTCATTGAGCCGCTGGTTTCGGATACCCGCGAGTTGTTCCTGACCAGCCAGAACACCTATGATGCTGATTTTGCGCACGTTCAGGGGCAGGAAAACATCAAGCGGGCGATGGAGATTGCGGCCGCCGGGGGGCATAACGTGGTGATGATCGGACCGCCGGGGGCCGGAAAAACCATGCTGGCGAAGCGGCTGCCGGGCATCCTGCCGCCCCTTACCCTGCACGAAGCGCTCGAAACCACCAAAATTCACTCGGTCGCCGGCAAGCTGAGCCGCCGGGCCACGCTGGTTTCTACCCGCCCGTTCCGCGCTCCGCATCACACCATCAGCGACACGGCGCTGGTCGGCGGGGGCAGTTTCCCGCAGCCCGGTGAAATCTCCCTGGCCCACAACGGCGTCCTGTTCCTCGACGAACTGCCCGAATTCAAAAGGAATGCGCTGGAAGTGATGCGGCAGCCGCTGGAGGAACGCAGGGTCACCATTTCAAGGGCGCGGTGGGCCGTGGAATTTCCGGCCAATTTCATGCTCATCGCCAGCATGAATCCGTGTCCGTGCGGGTATTACAACCATCCGGAAAAGGAGTGCGTTTGCGGCCCGGGAGTGGTGCAGCGGTATCTGAACAAAATCAGCGGCCCGCTGCTCGACCGGATCGACCTGCACGTGGAAGTCACCCCGGTTTCGTTCGATCAGATGACGGCCAACCGGCCCGCCGAGGGCAGCCAGTCCATCCGCGAACGGGTCATTCAGGCGCGGGAAATCCAGACGAAGCGGTTTGAGAATCATACCGGCATCTACTCCAACGCAATGATGCCGTCGCAGATGGTCAAGGAGGTCTGTGTGATCAGTGAAGCGGGCCGCAGCCTGTTGAAAACCGCCATGGAACGGCTTGGCCTTTCGGCCCGGGCCTACGACCGCATTCTGAAGGTGTCCAGGACCATCGCCGACCTGGCGGGGCAGGAAAGCATCGGCATCGAACACCTGGCCGAAGCGATTCAGTACCGCAGTCTGGACCGGGAAAACTGGGCCGGATAAACGGGTGGGAATCAGGCGGCTTTCCGGCGCTGGATGATCGCTTTGACGGGCGTGGCGGAGAGAACCCGGACATTGTGTTCCACATCCAGCGGGATGGCCAGATAATCCCCGGCCGACAGACGCAGAATTTTGCCGCCGACGGTGCATTCGCATTCGCCCTCCAGAATCAGGAAACTCTCGTGTTCGTCGTGATGGTCTTCCGGCTTGATTTCAAACCGGGCCCAGACCAGATACTGCACGACCTCCGGGTCTTCCCGGAGCGTATGGGAGTAGATATTGCGAAAATCCCGGGTCGGCCGAATCGATTCCACCGTGCGCAGCCACTGCCCGTGGTCGGAGTAGGCGTTGATCAGCGGGAGGTGCGCCAGGTCGAAAGCGCGGGC
The DNA here is from genome assembly GCF_003703975.1 of Larkinella soli. Classification (GTDB taxonomy): domain Bacteria; phylum Bacteroidota; class Bacteroidia; order Cytophagales; family Spirosomataceae; genus Larkinella; species Larkinella soli. The sequence continues at coordinate 94,955 of NZ_QTJY01000018.1, forward strand.
GCCGTCCAGCCGGCTCAGTTGGTCGAGGATCCGGTGTTTCAGCTGGGGGCGGGGTTGAACCACGTTTGCTCCATACTGCTGAAGCGCCAGGCTGGTCCGGTCGATTTCGGCCTGAACTTCAGGAAACAGACCGGCCATTCGCTCCACTTCCCGGGCTTCCTCCGGAGACAGAAGCCCGAGACAATACTCCTCGATCATTCCAGATTGTAGGTATTCCATTCCGTTACTCATCCGCAAATAACTGCTTTAACTGTTGCAGTGCCGCCCGCGTCCGGGTTTTGACCGTACCCAGCGGCATGTCGAGCCGATCTGCCACCTCCTGTTGGGTATACCCAAAAAAATAAATCAGGTCGATGACCTGTTTCAGCTTGGGATCCAGTTGGTTAACCGTCTCCGCGACGCCGATGTACTCTAAGGGCGACGGCTCGGACACGACGGCCCGCGCTGTATATACATCGGTTTCGGCGGTTTGGATTTCGGTTTTTTCTATATCTTTTATCGAACGGAGAAAATTGATGGCGGTATTGCGGGCAATGTTCAGCAGCCAGGTAAACAGACGGCCTTTCGAGGCATCGTACTGATCGATGTTCCGCCAGATTTTGACAAACGTATCCTGAAGCAGATTCTCGGCCTCGTGTTCGTCCCTGACGATTTTGCAGATGATGCCGAGCAGGGTGGTCCCGTAGTTGTCGTACAGGACGGCAAAAGCCTTCTGACTGCGGGCTTTGAGTCCCTCAACCAATTCATCTTCAACGATGACGGGGCGCTTGCTCAAGTGATTCCGGTTAAGAAAGAATAGGCAGAGTCGGAGCTTCCGCCTGAACCGCATTTCCGGCCGAAGCGAATGTAAGTATAGGCGAAAGTCACTTTAAAATCAACCCCGGCGAACATATCGGCCGGCTCCCGGTTTACATAACACCCTACTGCTCCGCTTTCATGCAACTGACCGTTACCCCCGAGAACCCACTGGAATGGTTTGCTCTCAAAGCCAATCTGGTGCCTCTCCCGCTATTACACGCCCAACTGTTTCCGATTATCTCCAAAGCCGTGCTGGAAGCGGCCGATCAGGGCATTTTCGATGCAGTCAGCGAAGGGCGGCAGACAGCCGAGGAAGTGGCCGGGGCCCTGAATCTTCATCCGAAGGCGGTCGGTGAACTGATGGCTTTGCTGAAGACCCTGGGCTATTTTCATTACCGGAACGGCCGGTTCAGCCTGACCCGCATGGCCCGGCGCTGGGTGCTGAAAGACGATCCTCTCTCGGTTTTCGGGCTGATGCTGTTCAATAACCGGGTCATGTGGCCCTGGCTCGACCAACTGGGGAATTACCTCCGAACCGGACAGGGCGTACAGTATCACGACCACCTGACCACGGCCGAATGGGCCTATTACCAGCAGGCCATGGCCGCAGCGACCGGCACGGAAGTGAAGGAGTTCAGCCGGAAAGCGCCCGTTCCGAAGCACGCTACGCAGATGCTCGACATCGGCGGCTCGCACGGGCAGCATTCGGTGGCCCTGTGCCGGAAGCTTCCGGCACTTCAATCCGTCATTCTGGATTTGCCCCCGGCCGTCGAGCAGGCGGCCCCGCTGCTGGCCCGGTCGGGCATGGGAGACCGGGTGCGTCACCGGCCCGGCAACGTCCTGACCGACGAGCTGGGCGAAAGTCAATACGATATCGTTCTGATGTCGAGTCTGGCGCATCATTTTTCCGAGGAACAAAACCGGATGGTGGCGCATAAGGTGGCGCGGGCGCTCCGGCCGGGGGGTGTATACATCGTCAATGAGTTCATCCGGCCCGACGTCGACGGCCGGCCGGACCTGGTCGGCTCCAGTACGGACCTGTTCTACGGCCTGACCAGTGCGGCCGGTAACTACTCGGTGGCGGAAATCCAGGACTGGCAGAAAGCCGCCGGATTGAAGCCGATCCGGGTGGCCGGCTACCTGACCATCCCCGGCCGGGCGATGGTCACGGCACGGAAGTGATCACCCCCGGCCCCTCCTTGTTAAGGAGGGGTGGCTTTGCAGAATGAGGGGGACTTACAGGCAAAAACCCCTCCTTGCTAAGGAGGGGTTCGGGTGGTTTCAGGAGTCCTTCGGTGATTTCGTCAGCTTTTCGAGCAGTTTCATCCCCTGCTGGGTAATCTCGTTTTTCGTCTGCTGTCCGGCTCTGCGCCGGAGGCTGTCGGCCCGGACCATGGCCTTTTCGCGGGCTTTTTCCAGCGGTTTCCGGATCACTTCCTTTACGACGGTATTCTTCAGTTGATTGGCGGTGGTGCTGGCCAGAAACCGAACCTGGGGCTTCTGATAGCTTCCGCCCAGCGCGAAGTCGATTTTGGCCCGGTCGACGCCCTCCAGGGGTCGGCCGGTCAGAGAAGCAAACCGGCTGGCAAACTGGATCCCGGCTTTTCCGGTCGGCACGTCCATCTTGAGGATGTAATTCAGATGACCTTCCAGCGAGTTCGAGCCGGACACGTTGACCAGATAATCGCCTACTTTAACATCGAACGGCCGCACCGAGACAAACCCGTTCTTCACTTCAACCTTCATCAGCATATCCTTGAAGTTCGGGTTCCGGAAGTCTTTCAGGTTCGTTTTCTCGGCGATTTTCTCCAGCAGCGGGTTGTTTTTCAGCGTGGCCTGCACCACCTTGACCAGGGCGTTGCCGGTCAGGCTGTTCAGGTCAGGCATCATGTTCGGCTCCAGCCGGCCGTCTACGTTGAATTTGCTCGAAAACTTCCCGAATACGTATTGCGCCAGCGGAAACACGATTTTTGCCAGCGTCAGGTGCTTATACGCCTGGTTGACGTCGGCGTTGGCAATATCGACATCGAAAGCAAACCGGGGGCGCCGAATGTCCTTCGAATCATACAGACCGTTGGTGATGAATCGCCCGCCCAGCGAGTTGAAGGTCACACTCTTCATCCGGACGGCCCCATCGGCTACCTCCACCTGCCCGCGAATGTCGTTCAGCGGCATTTCGTCGTAAAGAGCCTGTCCCAGCGTCGTATTCAGGGTAAACCGGATGTTCCGGGGAATCTCGACCACCGAGGGCGAACCCGTTTTGGGGGCCGACGGCTCGTCGGTCATCCATTCGTTCACGTTCAGGCGATTGGCCCGGACGTTCATCGTCCCTTCCAGCGGCTGGTCGTCTTCCAGCAGAAACGGAATGTAGTTGGTCAGGGAGCCGTCGGCGGTGAAGCGGCTGCTGCCCAGCGTACCTTCGGCCTGTCGGATGGTCAGTTTGCCGGGCGCCATATTCATGTTGGCCGAAGCCAGCGTCAGTCCCTGCGGCAAAGCTTCTCCTTCGTATTTCAGGTTCCGGACCGCCAGGGTTCCGCTGGTCGGCAGGCGTTCGTAGCGTTTGGCTTTGGCGTCCGAAAGCCGCCCTTTAGCCTGAATATCGGCGTCGATCAGACCGGCCAGCCGGGTGCCTTCCACCGGGAAAATGCGCGTCAGCTTCGTCAGGTCGAGCCGGCCTTTGGCGGCCAGGTCGAAGGTGTAATCCGCGAAGTTCTGAATCCAGCCTTTGGCCTGGAACGGGTCGCCGGCCAGCTTGAGACGCAGGTCGCCGATGTCGATCCGACTGTCGGTCAGCCGTCCGGTGCGGTTGGTGACCGTCGCCAGCGCGTTGATGCCTTCCAGCGGTTCGGGAAACTTCAGTGATTTGGCGTAACCGTTCTGTAGCCGCATCAGAGCATTCACCACCGGAAAAAGGCCGGCAGCTTTATCGTAGGTGCCTTTGGCTTTCAGATTCAGTTCATACAACCCCCGCAGGGTCAGGCTGTCGATTGGAAAAAGCCGGGTCAGGTCCTGCAAATCCAGCCGGGCGGCTACGTCGGCATCTACTACCGAACGCTTCAGACCCCGCAGCAGCACCCGCCCGCGGATCGGGTGGCTGCCCAGCCGGGCCACCAGGTTTTTCAGGTTGACGACGGTATTGACAAGTTGATCGGTCGTGTTACTCACCTGAAGGTCAAGGCCAATGCCCTCGACCGCCGAAGGCAGGTCCGGATACCGGAAACGGCCGTTCTTCACCACGGCGTTCAGCAGAAAAGCCGGCATCTGGGTGCCGTTGTAAAGCCCTTTGACGTGGCCGTCGAAGCGGACCGTGCCGTCGGCCCGGATGTCTTTAAAGCGTTCCGAGTAGATGCCGGGCAGCACCGACAGCAGGTTCTTGAAGTCGTTGTCCGGGACACGGTAGGTCAGGTCGAACCCGATGCTGGTATCGGCCGGAGCCGACGTGCCGGTGGTGATCGAACCATTCAGTTCCAGCGGCAGGTCGTTGAACCGGATACGGTTATCCGTAAACGTATACTTTCCGTGTTCCAGATCGGCCCGCAGCTTCATGTCGGAGTCGATCTTCTTTTCGCTTACGTATTCGGTTCCGTCATACGCCAGGGTAAGGGCTTCGGCCCGGGTTTTCAGCGCCATGTCGGTCAGTTCCGCCGACAGGCTTCCGCTGCCGGTATGGTCCACGCCGGCCAGCCGGACCGTCAGCGGCAGGGTCTGGTCTTCGTAGCGGATCAGGCCGTTCTGCACCGACCATTCATCGATGTCGACCGTAAAAGCCGCGTCGCTCGTGTCGGCCACCTGCGGCTCATCGCTTTCGACGACTTTGTAGATGTCGTAGTTAGCCCGCCCGTCGGGCAGCACCTTTACCAGGATGCGGGGCTGGTCGAGATACAGCCCTTTCACCCGAATCCGGTCTCCGCTGACGGCGCTCATCAGGTTGATCGTCGCTTCGAGCGACCGTGTGCCGATCAGGGTATCTCCGTTGAAGGGAGCGTGGCCGACGATGCTCAGTGTGTCGAATTGTATAGTCAGATTCGGGAAATGTCGCAGTAAGGACAGACTGACGCCGTCAGGCCGGAAATGGACCTGGGCGTTGACCCGGTTATTGATCTCCTGCTGGAGCCGGGCAATGATCTTATCCCGAAAAAACGTCGGTATGACCCAGGCTGCCAGGAGCAGAACCCCGAGGACCGACGCGGTGATAATTCCGGCTTTTTTCATATAACTGTTTGTCTTTGAATATATATACGACAAACAAGCACCGGAAAAGTTTAAGCGATGTGAGGGTCGGGGTCCCTTTGTCAGGCGCCGGAACCGGGAGCCGGAGCCAGAACGAACTGCTCGATCAGGAGGATAAAAAGGTGGATGACCTTGATATGAACTTCCTGGATCCGGTCGGCATAGCCGAAGTGAGGCACGCGGATTTCAACCTCGGCGGTGCCGGCCAGACGACCGCCGTCCTTTCCCGTCAGCAGAACCACCTTCATGCCCTTTTGCCGGGCCGCTTCCACCGCCCGGATGACGTTACCGGAATTGCCGCTGGTGCTGATGCCGAGCAGAACGTCGCCGGCATTCCCCAGCCCTTCCACGAAGCGGGAAAAAACGAATTCATAGCCGTAATCATTGCCGACGCAGGACAGGTGGCTGGGGTCGGAGACGGCGATGGCCGCCAGCGCCCGGCGGTCTTCGCGGTACCGGCCCGAAAGTTCTTCGGCAAAGTGCATGGCGTCGCAGTGGGAGCCGCCGTTGCCGCACGAAATAATTTTACGGCCTTCCCGAAGTGCCTCCGCCATGAGCCGGGCGGCCTGTTCGATCCGGGCGATATTCTGTTCGTCGCTGAGAAAAGCGTCGAGAACCGAGCGGGCTTCTTCCAGTTCCCGGCGGATGAGTTGTGCAGACATTTTCGGTCAGATTTGCAATAAAGGCTTCATCCGACCACGCATCGGCCGGGCTGATTCCGTTACAAAGCTAAACGCCCGGGCCGCCAAATACCAATAACCACGTTAGAGGTTGTTCAGGGAAGCGCTATTAACCTCCCGTTTCTTTTTATCATCCCGACGCAGGAGGGATCCTGCAGCTGAATGACCCTTCAGACCGAGCCCTGAAGCACAGAATCTTTCCTGCGTCGGGATGACAAAAAACCGGGAGGTTAAATCCTTTACGAGTACCTGCCGTCCTGGAAGCGGTCGCAGAGCGACCCAATGGTTGTAGGCACCACAGGGCGGCAACCCGCTAAGTAGTGCCTTTAGGCACTTCCCCTGCTCCAGTAAGTTTTTTACAGGACCATCGTCCGGTAGGGCAGGTTCCAGCGCAGCGCGATGGAGGAGGAAGAGGTGTTGTAGTTCAGCCGCAGCAACTGGCTGTCGCTTTTCCGCAGCACCTGATGAAAGTCGATGAACAGGTTGTGCCGGGCCATGAAGGAAAGCCGGAGGTCGCCGTAGGTGACGATGGTTTCGCGGCCCTGCCCGATATAATGCCCCCCTTCTTCCTGCCCCGGCCAGCGGACCCGGTCTTCATAGCTTTTCAGCAGGTTGCCCCCGTAGTTCCGGTTCGGCGGGTCGGCCCCGTACCGCATCACCCCGAAGATGCCCGTCACGTTCAGCCGGGCGTGGGGTTGATACCGTACGATTCCCAGCCCTTCGATAAAATTAGCGCCGAGCGGGTGGGCCAGCGGCTGGTTGTAATGCACGTAGTTGGTCTGGCCGGAGCGGTGCGAGTAGGTATAGGGCCGGGCGAGGTTCAGTTCGGCCTGAAGGTCGAGATTCGGAATGTCGAAGGCGTCGATGTATTTGGCCCCCGCCTGAATGGCGAACTTGTTCCGCCAGGAACCTTTGGCGGCCCGCAGGTCGGTCAGGTAAAACTCGTCGAACATCACCTGGCTGTACAACAGAAAACGCCGGGCGAAGTTGGCTTTGAAATCCAGCCCGATCAGCGCATTGTCGGCACTGCCCCGGTAGGATTCCACAAAGCGGTAGAAGATGATCGGGTTGAAATAGTTCAGTTCGATCTGGCTCCGGCTGAACACCTCCGCTTCAAAAAGTCCCAGATTCACATGGTCGCCGATGTTGACGCTCAGATGATGGATGGCTGCGTATTTCTGGGGGTTGGTTTCATAGGCTCCGATGGGCACCTGCCGGTTCTGAAACTCGGTAAGCAGGTTCGTATACTGGAAACGCCCCAGCCGGGTGGTAAATTTCAGGAACAGGTAGGGAGAAGAGTTGTCGGACAGGAACAGGGAACGATAACCGTTGCCGAAGAAGTGGCGGTCGTGCCCGAACTGAATGTTGATGATCTTTAAGGCGTTGAACGAAATGTAGCCGCGTGCCGACAGAAAGTCCGCTCCGCCGAACGACGAATTGCGGGCGCGGATCCGTTTGGTAAGCCCTTCGCCCGGCGCGAAGCCCTGCTCCTGACCGGAGGTGTATTGCTGGCCGTATTCCCAGATGTAACGCGGAAACAGGGCCTGGTTGTCGGACAGGTAGGTGTAAAAGCTCAGGCGCTTCCGGATGCTGCCCCGGATTTCGACGCCCCGCGTATTGATGTAGGGGTTGAACGAGGCCCCGGTCGTATCGGAATTGGTCTCCCGGCCGAAGCCGAAATTGACGGCCGGATTGATGTGAATATCAAAATCCTCGGTCTGAGAACTGTAAGCGTCGCTTCTCTTGTGGTAGAACGGCCCGAGATTTTTCCGGCTGTCGCCCGGTCGTTGCCGGCCGGGCAGCAATTCGGCCGCCCGGAGTTGAAGCAGCGAGAGCGAATCCGGGTAACTCGTCGGCACCCATTCCCAACTGTCGTCGCGAAGGTAAAGGAGCATGGCCTTGTCGACCGGGGATAACCGGACAAAGGGGTTGCCCAGAATGCTGTCGGTCAGCTGCACGACGGCCTGGCGGCTATACGGTTTTACGGAACTATGGAAACCCCCGGCCCATTGGCCCTGCCGGATTTCAAGACGATCGATAAGATGATAGTAATCACTATTTAAGGGGATCGTTTGGCTCTGTGCGTGAGCCGACCCTCCCGACAGCAGGGCCGCAGCTATCCAGATCGTAAAAATATTCCTCATAGGAACCTTCGCGCAGACCGCCGAATAACCGACAATCATCAGGAACGATAAACAAATTTTGATGCACAAATTAAAGAAAGGGTTTGGATTATCCGACACATTCCGTTTAAATTACCCTGAAAAAGCCCTGCATGTTTGTTTTTGCCGATCAGCCTTCGATTGCCAATCATTTCATTGCCGAACTTCGCGACGTGACGATTCAGAAAGACCGGATGCGCTTCCGTCGGAATCTGGAACGTCTGGGCGAGCTGATGGCCTACGAAATATCCAAGTCGATGACGTATCAGATCGCTTCGGTGCAGTCGCCCCTTGGAAAAGCATCCACGCAGCTGATCAAACAGCCTCCCGTTCTGGCCACCATCCTGCGGGCCAGCCTGCCCTTTCATCAGGGGTTCCTCAACTTCTTCGATCAGGCTGAAAATGCATTCATCGGCGCCTACCGCGGGTATCTGACCCACGGCGACGACTTCGAGATCGCCATGGATTACATCACCAGCCCGGACCTCAGCGGCCGGACGGTCATCCTGATGGACCCCATGCTGGCGACGGGGCGGTCGCTGGAGAAGGTCTATCATGCCCTGCTGCGGTTCGGAACACCGGCCCGGACGCACATTGCCGCCGTCCTGGCTAGTCCGGAAGGCATCCGGTACGTTCAGCAGCGAATGCCCGAATGCCACCTCTGGCTGGGCGCCGTCGACGAACGCCTGGATGCGCACTACTACATCGTTCCGGGGCTGGGCGACGCCGGCGACCTGGCTTTCGGGGGCAAGCTCTGATTTCCGCCATCGCCCGGAACCGGCTTTTTCAGTACATCACCATCACCACCCCCTTGTATTCGGGAATCAGAGCCTCGTTGGTTTTGATTCGGTAATGATACGTGCCCGGCTGCACCTTCCGGTTCAGATACCTCCCGTCCCAGGGCTTTTCGTAGCCGTCGGAGTGAAAAATGACTTCCCCCCAGCGGTTGTAGATCGTTACGTCACAACCCGGGAACTGATCGGTATTCCGGATTTCCCACTGGTCGTTGACGCCATCGTCATTCGGCGAGAAGACGTCCGCGATGAACAGCCTGCGCAGCACTTCCACGGCAATGCTTTTCTCGGACCGGCATCCGCCCGATGAGGTCACCGTCAGCCGGTACGTCGTCGATTCGGACGGGCCGGCCGTCGGGTTTCGGGCCGCTGGGTCCGAGAGACCCTCGGGTGGGCTCCATTGGTAGGAGGCCGCCTGGTTTCCCACGGAAGGCTGGAGCGTGACCGAACCGCCGGACAGGATACTGACCCGTTCGGGCATATTGATCACCGCCGGGGATTCTACCCGGACCGTCCGCGTCACTGACACCGGGCACCCCTCATTGACTCCATAGGTGTAGGTGATCGTATGCAGACCGGCCCCGGCTTTCGACGCATCGAACCGGCCCCCGCTCACCCCCGGCCCCGAAAACTGACCTCCGGCCGGGCCGGCAACCAGCGGCACCGCCTGCGACTGACCGGCGCACATCGGCGAGAGGGAGTCGAACCGCAGGTCCGGGCGCGGAATCACGGCCAGATTCAGTACGGACGACAGGGCCTTACAACCGTTGCCGTCGGTGATCTGAACCTGATAGGTTCCGGCCTGGCGGACGGACAGGCTGGAGGCCGACGCATTGCCGATGACCCCTTTGTCGTGATACCATTCGTATCGGTAACCGGCGCCGGCCGAGGCATCCAGGCGGGTTTCACCGTCCTGGCAGATGGCTTTGGCCGAACTGCTGAGCGTGGCGGCCGGCTTCGGGTTGACCACGATGGACACACTGTCGCTGTTGGCGCATTCCTGCGGGGAGGTGGCTCTGACGGCGTAGGTACCGGCTTTTTTCACGTTCAGCGAGGTGCCGGTTGCGCCCGGCAGTGCCGTCCCGCTCAGCATCCACCGGTAGCTGACGCCGGCTTCCCCGGTGACCGAGAGCGTGACCGAATCGCCCTCGCAAAGCTTCGGGTCCTCGGGGGTGATGCTGACTTTCGGCCGCGGAACAGCCCGCGCCTTCGTCACCTTCGAGATCGTATCGTTACCGCAGGTTTTGGCGAAGCTTTTTACGACGGTGTAGTCGCCCGGTTCGCTGGTGACCAGGGTGGCGGAGGTAGCGCCGGGGATGTTCAGGCCGTTTCGCTGCCACTGGTAGGCCCATTGCGGGTCGGATTCGGTGGAGAGAGTGAGGGAAGTGCCTTCACAAAAGGCCAGATCGACGGCCACCTGACTTTTGTAGCTGATCACGGGCGGGGGCGGAGTGTTGCGCCCGCAGTCGATCACCGGCATCTGAAATTCCCGGCGAATGGCCCCGATCCGGACACCGTTGCGGTATTCCTCGCACAGAACGGCGAAAATGAACAGGCCCGTCCGGCTGGCCGTAACCGACAATTCACCGGTCTGGGGATTGATGCCCAGGGCCGGATTGCCCGGTATCGCAGCGGCAGCGCCGTAACCGGCGAGCCAGTTTACCTCCGGGTAAGAAGCCCTGGAGGCTCCGTTGCCTGTGCGGTTGTTGGCCGCGTCGCTCGTGTAACCGGCCAGCGGGGTGACGAGCGAATACCGGAGCTGGTCACCGTCGGCGTCGGTGGCCCCGAAGTTCAGTTTGAACGGTTTGCCGACGCAGACATATTCGCCGTTGGGAAAGTTGAACTCCGGCGTCGAATCGAGGAAGGCGGCTCCGTTCCGCCGAACGGCCGGAAATTCCATCTGGAACACCATCCCGGTGGCCCCGGGATTGCTGATGTTGTCGATGTCGTTATTACGGCAGCACCGCTCCCAGACCGCGTAATAGCCCTCGGCATCACTGTAAACGGCGGGGTCCAGAAACACTTCCCGGCTGTATTTGATTTCCAGCACGCTCATGTTCCGCTGGGTGGCGCAGGTATGGTTGCCGTACTGAACCTGGAGCGAAGAGGTCTGCCCGACGGTTACGGAATTGACCCGGGTATGATCGCTTTTCCGGAAAACGTGAATGGTGATCGAGGTCTCGTAGTCGCTGGTGGTGGAGTTGGCCTGATCGAAAAATACGCGAAGCGTAAGCGTATAATAGTTCTGGCGACCGGTCGCCTGAAGATTCATGTCCCCCCCGTAAATATGTTTTCCGAAACTAACCGACGGCAGCAGGAACAAAAGAACAAATCGGCTGAGGATCAGGAACCACTGCACCGCCGAAGCACCCGGGTGCTTCAGGCCCAACAACGCTTTCATACAAAATATGGGTAGAGGGTTGATTCATAGAAGAATAATAAAGAGACCGATGCGCTTTCCGCTTCCGTAATCTTAAAGATACAAAGCCGTAAACAGCATCAGGAGACAAAGTTGACTATTCTGAGGTAACGGTTACTTTCAGGGACATAGACTAAAAAAACCTGCAGGTCGTTGCAGGTTTTTCCGAAATCGTTATCGATCGGCTTCGTACGGGTCCGGTCAATTCATCAGCTCATCGAAATTCAGGGAGATGTAGTACAGGGCGCCGACACTGGGATTGCCCCACGACTGCCTGTAAAGCTGGTTGAGGACGTTGGTGCCGCCGAGTTTCACCACCGATTTGATACCCGGTATGCGTTTGCTCACCTGGGCGTCGAGCGTATTGAAGGCCGGAACGGTCGTCTGCTTCCGCAGGGTGGCTTCGTTATTGGCAAAACTCGACTCCCAGACGAAGGCGTCCTGGTGGCGCCAAACGACGCTGAAACCGAACCCGCTGCCCCGGATATTTCGATTAGTCAGTGACAGGTTGTACCGGTATTTCGGCGTATTGAAAAACGTCACGAAATCGGCCGGCAGCCGGTCGCGGTTGATCAGTTCGTTGAAAGACACATTACCCCCGATGATGAAGCTGCCCGGCAGCCTGTAATCTGCGCTGACCGCCCACCCGTGGTTTTTCAGCTGGACGGGCGAGTTGGCAAAGAAACTGTAGACTGTCCGGGTCGTTCCGCTGATCAGTTGCAGCAGAGAGGCCGGGTTGGCCGCCGTGGCCGGCTGAAGGCCCTGCACCACCACATTGCCACCTTCAAAGTTCAGAAAGCGGTTGTAATAATAGTAAGCATCGACGAACAAGCGATTGTTGATCAGTCCTTTATAGCCGACCTCGTAGGTTTCGACCCGCTCAGGATCCCATTGCTGGGGCTGGTACGGTTTCAGGAGCTGAGCCGCCTGAGCCAGGGGAGTGCCCTGCTGCAGGGCGGCCCCGAACGCCCGGACGGATTCCAGCGGGTAGGTCGGGTTGTTTGAAAAGTTATACCGTTCCCGGAACAGGGGCAAACCGCCGATCAGGTGACTGTTAGGCGTATTCAGGTCGATGTACTGGGCCTGGGTGGTCGGGATGCGGAAACCACGCTGGAAAGACGCCCGGATGTTGTGGACTTTCGCCAGCGTCAGTACCGCCGAAAGCCGGGGGCTGAACTGTCCCTTGAAATTGACGTTTTTGTCGTACCGGACCGAACCGGTCAGCTTTAGTATGTCGGCAATCGTTTTGGAGGCCTGGGCATAAGCGCCAAACTCGTTGATCCGGAACTCCTTACCGTTTTCATCCTGAGCGAAAAGCGTCCCTTCGGAGTTAAGGGCATACTGCCGGAAGTTACCACCGACGATCAGCTCCACCACTTTCGGCGCCACCAGCGGGCTGAAGTTGTACATGAATTCGCCGTGGTAGAGGTTGGTTTTGTCCAGAAACCTGGCTCCGACGGCCGCGGGTGTTCCCGGCAGGGGCCGGCCCGTTACCGCATCCACCGCCTGGTTGAACTCGGCCGTGCCGGGCAGGAAACGGCCCTGGTCGGCAAAGGTCCGGGCGGCCGTGTGCAGGTTGCCAGAAGCCGCATTGACGGCGTTGAGCGCGGCCTGATAGGCGGCCTGCGGATTGGTCGGGTTGGCGGCCAGCGCCTGCTGCAAAGCCGGCCCGAAGACCTGCAGGGCGCCCCCGGCATAGGTGAACGCATACTGCGGGAACCAGGAGCCCAGCAGGTTGGCCTGGCTCAGGCTGGGTTTCCAGGCTTCGTTGACGCCCTGTCCCAGGATGCCGATGGCAAAGGCGTTCCCGGAGCGTTCCTGGGTGGTATAGGCCCGCACGAAGAAGTTGGAACCCCGCACTTCGGCCTTGTACTGGCCAATTTTGAATCCTTTGATGTAATACCGGTCAACGCCGGTATAAACGGCCGTCCCGCTGCCCCAGTTGACCTGCACGATGGCCTCGACCTTGTCGCTGAGCCGGTAATGGACGGCCCCGTTCAGTTTCAGGTTGCTGACCTTGTAATCGACCATCTGGTTTTCGGTGTAACCGGTTCGCGATACGGTTACGTTGGGCAGCATCACGTCGTTGAGGATCTGGGTGGCCGGTATTCCGGTAGCCGTCGAAAGCTGATTGACCCCGCCCACGATCCGGGCCAGATCCGGTGAAATCAACTGAAGCTGGGCCGGAGGGATGGTCAGGAAGCCGGCAACGGTACTCTGGAAGGCATTCAGGTTGGCGCTGGCGTCGCCGTAGACGTTGATGCCGTCATAGCCCGGATTGTTCTGGCGGTTGCCGGTCCCGAGGTTGAAACCGTTCGTAAAGCCCTGGTCGCGGTAGTCGGTGGCCTGCCAGTCGTCGGCGCTGATGTAGGAAACGCCGACTTTGAACGCCAGCCGGTTATTGAAGGCTTTGGCGTAGCGGAAACCGGCGTCGTAGAACGGCGTCGTGCGGGTCGTGCGGTTTTCGGCCGACATAATGCCGGTTTTGGCGTAGGCGCTCAGGCCCTGATATTGGAACGGACTTTTGCTGTTCATCAGCAGCAGCCCGTTGATGGCATTGGGGCCGTACAGGGCCGAAGCCGCGCCCGGCAGCAGTTCCACACTTTCCACGTCCAGCTCGTTCAGGCCGGCAATGTTGCCCACCGAGAAGTTCAGGCCCGGAGCCTGGTTGTCCATCCCGTCGACTAACTGCACGACGCGCGTGTTACCGTTGGCACCGAAGCCCCGGACGTTCACCGAGCGAAACATGAGACTCTGCGTACTCATATCCACTCCCTTGATGTTCATCAATGCGTCGTAGAAGGTCGGCGCGGGCGACGACTGGATGGCCCGGATGTCGAGTTTTTCAACCGAAACGGGCGATTTCAGAACGCTTTCCTCGACCCGCGAGGCCGAAACGACCACCTCCTGCCCCAGCATCACCTGCTCCTGAAGCTCGACCTCCAGACGGGACTGGCCGCCCGAAACGGGAATTTCCTGCGTCTGATAACCGACGGAAGATACCACCAGGGTCAGGGGAGCGGGCGTGGAGGTGGTGAGCGAAAACTGCCCTTTCGTATCCGTTATGGTGCCGGCTATCGTCCCTTTCACCACGACGCTTACGCCTACCAGGGCATTCCGGCTGTTTTTGTCGGTCACCGTACCCGTTAGTTGGATTTGAGAGTAGACCGAATAGCAGGAAGTAAGCAGAAACAGAAGAATCCAAAGAGTTTGTATAAAAGAATTTCTCATAAAAAGGTAGATAAAGGAAAGAATGAAGGCCACCTGACTACCGATTTCCACTCTGTAACCGAATCAAGATTTCAGGGCCTTTTTGTATACTAAAATAAGGTTTCTAAAACGTATAAGCATCTATTCCTAAAAGAAAATTCTAAAAAATTATTGAAATACTGATAATCAGCTGGGGAGGGTTACGGAACCATCTGTTTCACGAAGGCTTCGGCCATCAGACCCGTATAAATCTGGGAGCCCCCATAATTGACGTGCCCCCGATCCATCGAAAACCGGGGCAGGAACAGCGCGTCGAAGCGGGGGTCGTGCGGCAGGTGCAGCCGGTGCTGCGCGTCGATGGACCGGAACAGGGGAATGAGCGCCCGGGCCTCCTCCGGCGTCATGCGGTTGGGCAGGTAGAAAAACAGCCGCACGCGGTGCCGTTGCGCCAGCCCGATGAGCCGGTCGATTTCTTCCCGGTACTCCGGATTGACGGCCTCGTTTCCCGAACGGGAATAAACCAGCAGGCTGCGGGAATGATAAGCCGGTAACTCGGCCGAATCCCGACCCAGGCCGGTACCGGCATCGAGGCCATGATTGTCAGGGAGATAGCCGTCGGGCGAACCGGTCAGGTCGGCTTCAAACTGCTGCCGCCGGGCCGCGTCGTCGGTATGGGCGGCCACTGCCATCCGCAGCCGCAGCGCCGGCGACAGCAGCGTAAACAGATAGGTGTTCAGATACTGTTCCGCCCGGCGGGAATGGGAGCCGGCCGTGTCGGGAGGGGCGTTGAACAGGTAGGGCAGATAAAACCGGGGCTGTTCCCAGGCTTCCCAGCGGAAGGGGTCGATGCTGGTATCGAAACGCGGCAGCGACAGTTCGACGCCGAGGTAATGTAAGGCCAGGTCCCGGCGGGCCATGAGGACTTCGGCGGTCCGGAAGGTGTGAGGAATGAAAAAACTGCTGACGCCGAAGTTGAAACTGCACGTCCGATGGCCGGTCAGCGAATCGAAGCGGGCCGGGTCGATGCTCGTAAACGTGCGGCTGGAGCCGATGAATACGGTGTTGATGCGCCCGGCCTGACGATCCAGCAGGAGGGTTTTGGCCCGTGTATCGTGGATGACCCGCTCGTAATATCCGGCCGAAAGCAGGAGCACCAGCCCTTTAACCGCTGCCAGCACCGCGAAGAAAAGAAGCAGATTTCGCCAGAACCGGATCATAAAGGCTTAAAACTGAAAATAGTAGAACCTAACGTTGTCGTACCGGCCCAGCGTCAGGATCAGTTCCGCCACCCCGACGGCATACGCCCAGCGAACCCACCGGCTCTGCTGTTGCAGCAGCACGTCGATGGGCCGGGCGTCCATGAGCCGGTGAACGACGTCCATCCCGACGAGGCCCAGCACGATCACAAGCAGCCGGGAGGACGATCCCGAAGCCGGCAGCGACCAGTCGGCGACGAACAGGTGCCGGAAAAGCGTTTTTCCCTCGGCGAAGGTGGCGGCCCGGAACCAGAGGCCCATCAGCGCCCCGGCCGTAAAGACCAGCATCGTGGAGAGGATCTGATGAAGCCGAAGCTCCGGCCCGAAGCCGAGCCGTTCGAAGAAAGCCCGGCGGGCGGGCCGGGTGACCTGCTCGGTCAGTACCCACAGGCCGTTGAGCAACCCCCAGACGATGAAACCCCACTGCGCCCCGTGCCAGAGACCGGTCAGCAGATACACCACCAGCAGGTTCAGATACAGCACACGCCGGTCGCGGGTCTGTTTGCTCAACGGCGTGTAAATGTAATCCCGGAACCAGGCCGTGAGGGTGCGGTGCCAGCCCTGCCAGAATTCCGTCCGCGACCGCGAGGCATAGACCCGGTTGGCGAAGTTCTGGCTCAGCCGGACTCCGAACATCCGCGCCGACCCGACGGCGATGTCCGAATAAGCCGAGAAGTCACAGAAAAGCTGGAAGGAAAAGAAGAAACAGGCCAGCCAGACCCCCAGGCCGTAGTGCTGTTCCGGCTGATCGAATACCGTATCCACATACTCCTGAAGCCGGTTGGCCAGAACGATCTTCTTGAACAGGCCCCAGATAATCAGCTGAAGCCCGGCCACGGCGTCGGAATAGCTGAAAGCCGGGTGCGGATGGCGCCACTGCGGAAGCAACTGACGGCCCCGTTCGATCGGACCGGCCAGCAACTGGGGGAAAAAGGCGACGTATACCGCAAAAATGCCGGCATGTTTTTCCGGCCGGACGTAGCCCCGGTAGACGTCAATCAGGTAACTCAGCGTCTGAAAGGTGTAAAACGAGATGCCCACCGGCAGCAGGTAATGGTGTGCGGGCAGAAAGCCGCTCAGTCCCAGCGGTTTCAGGCCGGCCTGGAGAGTAGCCGAGAAGAAGTTGAAATACTTGTAAAACAGCAGTGGGGCCAGCACCAGCACGACGCCGGTTCTCAGCCATCGTTTCTGAGCCTCCCGGTCCGGCGTCCGGCCGATGCGAAGGGCGGTGCCGTAGGCGACCCCGGTTGTCAGTGCCAGCAGCAGCACAAACCCTGGGTTCCAGGTGGCGTAAAAGAAATAACTGGCCGCCAGCATCACGACCCACCGATATCGGACGGGGGTCTGAAACCAGAGCGTCAGGACGACCAGCAGAAAAGCAAAGTACGAAGCGGTGGTAAACAGCATAAGACGGATTAGATCCGGTAGGTCGGCAGGGCGGAGTAACCGCGCAGCAGCAGATTCCGACGGTGGACGGCCCGGCTGAGGTCGGCCCGCAGGGCCGGAAACCGCGCCATCAGCATCCGGAATGCGCCCATCGCCTGCATGCGGGCCAGCATGGCCCCCAGACAGAAGTGGCTGCCGAAGCCGAACGCCAGGTGTTTGTTCTTCTGCCGTGTGATGTCGAATCCTTCCGGGTTTTCGAACTGCTGCTCGTCGTGGTTGGCCGACCCGATGCAGACGTAGAGCTGCTCACCGGCCCGGATCAGCCGCCCACCCAGTTCCACGTCCTCCAGCGCCATGCGTGAGGTAATCTGAACGGGGCTGTCGTACCGGAGCATCTCCTCGACGGCGGTTTTCAGCAGTTCCGGACGGTTCCGGAGTAATTCAAATTGTTCGGGATGTGCCGACAGAGCCGCGAAACCGTTTCCCACCAGGTTGCGGGTGGTTTCTTCTCCGGCTACGAACAGGTTGATAATCAATGAAACCAGCTCGTCGGAGTCGACCGGGTTCCCTTGCGCATCCCGCTGCTGAAGCAGTCTGGCGGTCAGGTTGTCGCCGGGCGCCCTTTGCTGCTCCCGGATGCAGTCCTCGACAAACGCCATGAAATCGCCGGCCGCGCGGTTGATCTCTTCCATGTTGCCCCGCGAGAGCATCGGTTCGAAGACGTTGGCGAGCTGTTCGCCCCAGTACTTGAGCCGTTCGACGCTGTCGTCGGGAAAGCCGAGCAGCCGGGCGATGATCCGCACCGGCAGCGGCTTAGCCAGATCGTTGAGCAGGTCGACGGCCGGGAGCGATTCGAGTTCGTCGGCCAGTTCGTCCAGCACCCGCTGCACGCAGCCGTCGAGGTTCAGGGAGGCCCAGATTTTCATGACCATCTCACGGACGCGTCCGTGAAGGGGCCGCCGGAGGTAGAGCAGCCAGTGAAACGTGGCCCGGTACGTATCTTCCAGCGACTGTGCGCCGGTTTCGCGGCTCAGGGCTTTTTCCCGGAAATAGCCCGGCATGTCGATTACGTCGAACCGCTTGTCGGTGAATACCGTGCAGGCGTCGGCGTAGCGGCTGACGACCCAGTCGCCCGAGCCGGTCCGGTGGACGGGGTCCTCGGCCCGGATGCGCCGGTACATGGGGTAGGGGTCTTCGCGGCAGACCGGATTGAAGGGTGTCCAGAGGCTGGAAGAACTTTTTGCGATCTGGGTTCCGGTAAGAACGGGAGGATTCATCAGGGCCGGGATTGGGTCGGTAGATAGTCGTTTACCAACCAGTGGGAGATGTCGGCGATGGTCTGGAATTCCCAGAAAATGGACGGGTCGATGGCCACGCCCAGCCATTCTTCCAGGTCCACGGCGAGCGTCACCACGACGACCGAGTCGAGCCGGTAGGAGGTGATGGCCCGGTGCGGGTCGATGGCCGAAGCCTCGACCCGTAATTCTTTGGCCAGTTGCTGAACCAGCCATTCTTCCACAGTGGAGGTTGTAATCGGAGATGAAATCATCAGACGAGATTTACTATGAACTAATTTCAAAGAATGATGGAACTGGGCAGCGGCTCCCAGCGGTAGTGTTCGGCCAGGGCACCGGCCCGGAATGCCTGCCGGCAGGCCGACCGCTGCACTTTTCCGCTGGTGGTTTTCAGGACACCGCCCGGCGGCAGCAGCACCACGCAGACCGGTGAGAGGCCATGATGCAGGCTGATCCGCCGTAAAATGGCTTCGACCACGGTTTCAGGGTTCATCGTGCGGAGGGCCGTTCGTTTCAGTTCCTGGATGATCACCAGTTGTTCGCCCTGTTCGGTTTCGATCGGGAAGGCGGCTCCCGCGTTGGGTTGCAGGCCCTCGTGGCTTTGTTCGACGGTCCACTCGATGTCCTGCGGATAATGGTTAGTGCCGCGGATGATGATAAGGTCTTTGATCCGGCCGGTCACGAACAGGCCCTTCTTCGGGTCGTAGACGCCCAGGTCGCCCGTGCGCAGAAAAGGGCCTTCACCCTCAACGGTATACGCGTTAAAAATCTCAGCCGTCCGGTCCGGTTTGTGCCAGTAACCCCGGGCCACGCTCGGTCCGGCCGTCCAGATTTCACCCACTTCGTTTTCCCGGCAGGAACGGCCCGTTTCCGGGTCGACGATGCGCAGGATACTGTCCGACATCGGCCAGCCGGAGCAGGTAAGCAGGGTGCGGCCGCAGGCATCTTCGGAAATTTCCTGAAACCGGCCCAACTCCAGCTGTTCGGCGTCTACGGCGATCCGCACCGGCCGGCGGTCGGTGCGGCACATGGTGACGGCCAGGGTCGATTCGGCGAGGCCGTAACAGGTGAACAGGCTTTCGGGCCGGAAGCCATAGGGGTCGTAGATTTCCAGAAACCGGCTCATGGAGGTGGCACGAATGGGTTCGGCGGCATTGTAAAGGTGCCGGATGCCCGACAGGTCCAGCCCTTCCCGCTCCTGGGGCGATACCCGGTCGACGCAGAAATCGAAGGCGAAGTTCGGCGCTCCGCCGTAGGTGCCGCCGTAGCGGCTGAAGGCCCGGAGCCAGCGGACGGGTTTCTGCATGACATGCACCGGACTCAGCAGCACGGCCGTAAACCCGCTGTAGAGCGGTTGAAGGATGCCGTCGATCAGGCCCATGTCATGAAAAGAGGGGAGCCAGCAGACCGACACGCTCGCTTCATCATTCTGAAAGGCGTGCCGGATGAAGGCTGAGTTGGCCATGATGTTTCCGTGCGTTACCATCACGCCCTTCGGATGGCCGGTCGAGCCGGAGGTATATTGCAGAAAGGCGAGGGTGTCGCGGGCGGGTAGTTCGACGGAGGTTTCGGCCGGCGCGGGCAGCAGATCCGTCAGAATCCAGGTCAGCGACTGAAACCAGGCCTCCCCCTCGAAAAGCCGTTGCAGCTGGCTGTGGGTTTTGGCCGTCGTCAGGGCAACCGTAATACCGGCGTCGTTCAGAATGTGGGTGATCTTCTCGCTGCCCCGATTTTTGGCTGGCACCGACACCGGCACGGCCACATACCCGGCGTACAGGCAGCCCAGAAAGGCGTTGATGAAATCCAGTCCCTGCGGATAGACCAGCAGCACCCGCGGGCCGACCGTTCCGGCGATGCCCTGATGCTGCCGGAGGACGGCGGCCACCGAACACGCCCGGTCGTTCAGTTCCTGGTAGGTAAGGGATTCCTCCTGCGTTTCGCCGTCGGCCAGAAAAAGGTAAGCGGTTCGTAAGGGGGTGTGGGCAGCCCGATGCAGCAGCACCTCCACGATGGACCTGCTTTTTTCCGTCATGTACAAAAGTACAGTTGATATTAATGAATCAAGGGTTCTGGGCGCTTTTTTATGGAGATGGTGTAAACTTAACTATAAGTATAGAAGAAAAAATTATACCGGCCTAATATGTTCGGTATTTTTGATGACAAACCCCGGCGGCTTCGATAACTTTTTACACCATTCCTTGTAGATTAGGAGCCTGGTAATCAATTTCACGGGCGAAAACTTTTCGAGCAGAAACCATTTTATGAACCATACCTATGTAGTTATTATGGCGGGTGGCGTAGGAACACGCTTCTGGCCTTTCAGCCGCACGAACAATCCCAAACAATTCCACGACGTTCTCGGTACCGGAAAATCCCTCCTGCAGCAAACCGCCGACCGCTTCGAAGGCATCTGCCCGAAAGAGAACATCTACATCGTGACCAGCACCGAATACAGGGAGCTGGTAAAACAGCAGCTTCCCTACCTCAGCGACGACCAGATCCTGTGCGAGCCGGTGCGCCGGAACACGGCTCCCTGCATTGCCTACGCGGCCTATAAAATCGCCCGTCGCGATCCGCAGGCCAATCTGATCGTGGCCCCGGCCGACCACATCATCCTGAAGGAAGAGGATTTTCGCTCGACGATCCGGACCGCCCTCGAAGCCACCGCCGGCCAGGACATTCTGGTCACGCTCGGCATTCAGCCCAGCCGCCCCGACACCGGTTACGGCTACATTCAGTACATTCCCGAATCGGGCGATCAGGTGAAGCGGGTAAAGACGTTTACGGAAAAGCCGCATCTGGAACTGGCCCAGCAGTTTGTGGAAAGCGGGGAGTTCGTCTGGAACGCGGGTATTTTCGTCTGGAACGCCCAGGCCATTCTGAAAGCGTTCGGCCAATACATGCCTGAACTGGCCGAAATCTTCACCGAAGGCAACGAAGAATATTACTCGGAGAAAGAAACGGCCTTTATCAACAAGGCGTATTCGCTCTGCAAAAATATCTCCATCGACAACGGCATCATGGAGAAAGCCAAAAACGTGTATGTCGTCCTGAGTGATTTTGGCTGGTCCGACCTCGGCACCTGGAAGTCCCTGTATGAGGTGTCGGATAAGGATGAACACGAAAACGTAACGGACGGCAAACTCATTCTTTACAACACGACCAACTGCATCATCAAAACGCCGAAAGATAAACTGGTGGTAGTCAATGGTCTGGACGGGTTTATCGTGGCCGAGTACGACGGTGTGCTGCTGATCTGCCGGAAAGAAGAAGAGCAGAAAGTGAAGGAGTTCGTCGCCGACGCCAAAGAGCAGGGCGTGCAGTTTGTGTAAATATTGTGGCCATAATGAATAGCGAATGTTGAATAGCGAATATCGAAATTGCTCCGCCGGTTCAAACGGCAGCGCCCCTTCGTTGTTCGTTATTCAACATTCGCTATTCTTTTTTTCTTACTTCCCTTCAAAGTGCTGCCAGCCCTGCGCCCGGATCGGGGTTTGCTGCCCCGCCTTTGTCGCCAGGACGATGGTCAGCGGGTCGGCGGTCATGTAACCGATCGGGGTGATGCGGGCGTGGTTCTTCAGCTTCTCGAACTCCTGCGGCCGTACCGTAAACAGCAATTCGTAATCCTCTCCGCCGTTCAGGGCCACCGTCATGGGGCTTAGGTTCAGTTCCCCGGCCG
This sequence comes from Larkinella soli, assembly GCF_003703975.1. Taxonomy (GTDB): domain Bacteria; phylum Bacteroidota; class Bacteroidia; order Cytophagales; family Spirosomataceae; genus Larkinella; species Larkinella soli. The sequence goes on from NZ_QTJY01000018.1 coordinate 116,864, forward strand.
TCAGGTGCGTCACGTCATCGAGAGGGATGTTCTCGTCGAAAATCACCGCCCCGGTTTTCGACTGTGTGCAGAGGTGCAGCAGTTCGGAGGCCAGTCCGTCGGAAATGTCGATCATGGCCGTCGGTACGACCTGAAGGTCCTGTAACTCATAGACGATGTCGGTGCGTGCATTCGGCCGGAGCTGGCGTTCCAGCAGGTAAGCTTTTTCTTCCGGGATTTCCGGCTGCATGGTCGGGTCGGACAGGTACACCTGTTTCTCCCGTTCGAGCAGTTGCAGGCCCAGAAAGGCGGCTCCCAGATCGCCGGTGACGCAGATCACATCGTTGGGCCGGGCGGTGTTCCGGTAGGTGATGCGGTCTTTGGCCACCCGGCCGAGCGCCGTTACGGAAAGGATCAGACCCGCCCGCGAGGAGGTGGTATCTCCGCCGATCAGGTCGATCTTATAGTCTTCGCAGGCCGCCCGGACGCCCTCATAAAATTCCTCGACGGCTTCGACCGAAAACCGGTTGCTCAGACCGATGCCAACCGTGATCTGCAGGGGGGTGCCGTTCATGGCCGCGATGTCGGAGACGTTGACGGCGACGGCCTTGTAACCCAGGTGTTTCAGCGGGGTATACGCCAGATCGAAATGGACGCCTTCCAGCAGCATATCGGTCGAAATGAGTCCATAATCCGGTCCTCCGGTATCGGTTACGGCCGCGTCGTCGCCGATGCCCCGGACGGTTTCGGGCCGGACCGGCTGCACAAAAGGACGGCTCAGCCGCTCGATCAGGCGGATTTCGCCCAAAGATTCCAGTTCCGTTCGTGTATTCATACCGCGAATAACGCAAAAAGCCGCCTTCGGAGGAAGACGGCCGGAATTTAAGTCTTTTGCGGACCCCTTGCCGGGGCCCGGCCCGCGGGGCAGCGGTTTACTGCGGAATCAGCGAATACTTGTTGGTCGTGCCGCCTGTTTTGCGGTCGGCGGTCGTGCGGGTGATGACCAGTTCGTTGTCGCTGGAGGAGTTGATGGTATATTCGATGGTCGGGCCGTCAGTCGGAGCCGGGTTGAGGCTTCGCAGGATCAGCCGGGTATCGTTCTGGAGTTCATACTGGCCGGTCGAAGTGAAATTGTCTACCTGGGTAAGCACGGCGGTCGGGTTGCTGCTCAGGTCCAGCAGGAACTGGGAGTAGCCCGGTTTGACGTTGCCCGAAGCGCCCTTGGTATACACGACGACGTTGTTTTCTTCTACCTTCTGCGCCGTCCATTTTTTCGCAATCCGGTCGGACAGCGGCTTCACTTTATTCTTGTTGCAGCCGGTCAGGACCGTCAACAGGCACAGTACCGTCAAAAAGCCGATAAACGTATTTCGCTTCATAAAGAGAATAGAGGATTTAAATCTTTACGTGTTCATTAGTTAACGGATAAAGTTACAGGATTTTATATAATCCCTAAAAAAGTTGGCCTTAACTTTTAGTAGTCGGTCGGTGGGTTCCGGGCCGGGCGGCCGTCATTGCCGGAGAGACGGCGGTTTCATAGATTTGCACCCCATGGAATCTGCCGCCGATCTGAAAGAATACACCCGCTCGCAGCTGGCCCTGCGGAACGGCTCCGATCGGGAGGAGATCTGGTGCGCCTACCGGGGCATCATCTACGACCTGACGGCGAGCCGGCTCTGGCGGGGCGGCAAGCATTATGAACACTGGGCCGGCCAGGACCTGACCGACGAACTGCCCGACGCGCCCCACGGCGAATGGGTTTTTTCCCGTTTCCGGGCCGTCGGAAAATTAATCTGAACGTAAAAACACTCCCCACTCCAATTCCTATGATCGCTATTGCAGACAGCGGCTCGACCAAAACCGATTGGCGGCTGATCGACGCCCGCGGCCAGGTCAGCCAGGCCCGGACTATCGGATTCAACCCCTATTTTCAGGGCAGTGCCGACATTGCCGCCGAGCTGCGGACCAACCTGCTTCCGGCGGTGCCCGACGCCGTCACGGAGGTTTTTTATTACGGGACCGGCTGCAACAGCGAGGAGTCGTGCGGGGTGGTGGAGAAGGCGCTTCGGGAGGTGTTTCCGGCCCTGGAAAAAGTAGAGGTCAGCAGTGACCTGCTGGGTGCAGCCCGGTCGCTGTGTCATCATGAAGCCGGGATCGCCTGTATTCTGGGAACGGGTTCGAATGCCTGCCTGTTCGACGGGGAAAACATCGCCCAGCTGAGCGGGTCGCTCGGTTTCTGGCTGGGTGACGAGGGAAGCGGAGGTTACCTCGGCAAGACGCTGGTGGTGCGGTATCTGCACGGTCAGCTGCCCGACGACCTGGCCGGGAAGTTCCGGAAACGCTATCCCATCGACCGGATTACCGTGCTGGAACACGCCTACAAGCAGCCGTTCCCGAATCGGTATTTTGCCGGCTTTTCCAAATTTCTGTTCGACAACCGAAGCCATCCGGTGGCCTACCGGATGGTCTACGACGCCTTTAGTCTTTTCTTCGATACCTACGTCCGGAAGTTTGACGCCCACCGGGAGCTGCCGGTTCATTTTGTCGGGTCGGTGGCGTTTTACTACAGCGATATTCTGCGGCAGGTGGCGAATGATAAAGGTCTGGCGGTCAAGCGCATTCTGGAGAACCCGATTGCCGGGCTGACGCTGTATCACCAGCCGGTCGGGTCATCGCCGGCTTCCTGAACCGCGACGACCCGACCGCCGGATCCGCTTCATTACTGTTTCAGCACTTTAATGGCTTTCATGGTCACGTCACCCCGGCTGACCTGCAGCAGGTACAGGCCCGCAGGTAACTGAAGGGCGCTGATGTCGATGGTGGCGGCTCCCGCTTCGATCCGAACCGCCTGGCGGGCGATCGGCCACTGCCGGCCCGAGGGAGAGAGCAGCGTAAAGCCGTAGGGCACCGCCGAAGGTTCACGGTCGGCCGGGATGCGGAGGTTAATCTGCTCCCGGAACGGATTGGGATATACCTGCCAGACCCCTGCAGGGCCGCTTTCCTCCGGGTTTCCGACCGAAGCGGCCGCGATCCGGGCCGAAGACGAACAGATCAGCGACTTCGGAGAATTTCGCAGCACATAGGAGGTTCCCTGCACTTTCGCGGTGATCGAATGCGTTCTTCCGTCTTTCAGCCGGTCGGGCGTCGGGAAGATGTAGCCGTGCCGGCCGTCGCCTTTTCCGGCGTCCTCCAGGTCGCTCCGGTAATTGGCGGCCGTAGAGCTTCCCAGCAGCGTGCTTCCTTCGTAGAATTCGACGGTGAGGGGCGTGTTCGGGCGGTTGCGGTCCCAGACCCAGCCCCGGATGGATTCACATTCCGCCTTGTCGAGAAATCCTTCAAAATTTGCCGGCTCCGTAGGGTCTGCGGGGGGCGGAGCAGAGGCCGAAGCGGTCCGAACGGTCAGCCGGAAGCTGTCGGTGATGGTGGCACCGTCGTTGTCGGTCGCTTTCACGGTGACCGTCGCGGTCGTCGCCGTGGTCGGGGTGCCGCTGATCCGGTTTCTGTCGGCGCTGTAGGTCAGGCCGGCTGGCAGACCGGTGATGTCGACGCGGGCAACGGTGCCGTCGGCGTCTTTAAAGTTGCTTTCCGAGATCGTATAGCTGAAAGGCTGCCCGACCGTCGCCGTCAGGTCCGGAATCTGAATGGAGATCCGCGGAGCCTGATTGTCGTCGGAAGGGGGCGTGGTGACGGGGTTGGCCGGGGCGCTGGTTTCGTCGAGCCAGTCTTCGATGAGGGTGACCTGAACCGGTTTGCCGCCGGACGCTTCATACGCCTTGCCCCAGCGGGTGCTGATCGGCGCATAAAAATCCTTCAGAATCTCCGACAGTTTGTAGGTGATCGACCCGACGGTCTGCACCTGCGTGACGGGCTGGTTGAGAAGACCGGCGTCGACGACCCGGTCGATGATCTGGGTCAGAACGTCCCGGGCGTTATCGCCCCCGAAGTTCGCCAGCGTGATCATCGAAGCGCCGTGCTGATAACATTGCAGGACCTGCTGGTAATACGTTTCGACGCTGACCGACTGATGGAACATCCCGTCGACGGCGTTGATCATGAAGGCGCCCGGTTTCAGGTTACTCCGGACCAGGTCCATTGAAAACCGGTGGTTGTAGGTCGGGCCGTCGTTGAATTTCAGGCCGTCGGAGTTCTGGTTCAGGCTTTTGAAGGCGTACGTACTGCGCAGGCCGCTCAGGCGGTCCCAGACGCAGCCGTGCTGGTTGACCACCCGGATGCCTCCGTCGATTCCCTTGATGGTCCCCGTGATTTCGTTCAGATACCGTTCGAGCAGGCGGTGGCGGAACACATACCAGTCTTTACCCTGTATGCTGCTCGTAAAGAGGCTGTGCGGGTCGCTCAGGTTGCCGGTGGGCGGGTCGATCTCGTTCCAGCTGCCGTAGCCCGTACCCCAGCGCTGGTTCAGGGTCGTCAGCGAAAACCGGCTCTGGAGCCATTGCCGGAAGGCCGCCTGCATCGGGTCGCTGTAATCGAACGGAACGATGTATTTGCTGCCGTCGGGCTTGTGATGAACTGGGGAATATTCCGATTCGAGGGCCGGGGAAGCCACTACCGAAACGAACAGCAGGTGGCCCTGCTGCTGCAGGTACCGGTACCGCTGGGTCACTTCCCGTACAAAAGCCTTCGACAGGTCGACCGTCGGCTGGTGCGCGTACGAGAACTGGGCGATGCCGCCGGTCATGATCGAGCCGTCGGCGGCTTTCATGGTTTCGTTGGTGCCCCAGAAACCGCCCAGCCGGGAGAGATCGCGGCCGACATGAATCCGGAGCGCAACCTTCAGCCCCATGCGGAGGGCCGTCTGTACGTGCGAATCGACCACACTCCATTTGGGGGTGCTGGTCCGGGTGGGATACACCTTATCCCAGTTGATGGTGATTTCGACGGCGTTGCAGCCCGCACCGGCCGAGTGTTCGATTCGCTCGTCGTCGATCCGGGGATCGTCTTCAAAGTTAAAAATGGTAACTCCGATATAGCGCCGGCCGGCCAGGGCCTGGGGGTCGGAAGAAGCAAGAGAAAGGGTACTCCAAAGGCAAAGCAGCGAAAATAGAAATCCGTTCAGATAGCACTTCATCATCGGTGAGTTAAGTTGAAAATATAAAACATGAAACATACTACATTTATTTGAACAAATGCATGACTCCTCCGGCAGGGAGAATTTCTCCCGACAGATGTATCTGACTGCATTGACAGGGCAGAGAGGAGCAGGGCTGTCTTTCAGGCGCAAGGCCTACAGAACCAGCCGACTACAGGGGGTGTGGTGCAATTTCCGATTCACGGACAGCCGGGGCGGTCATGAATTTATCGGACAAATAGTAAAATATTAAAAAGCATCAATATTTACTATTTGTAGCTTTCTTCCAATCGGGATATACGATGGAATCCGCTTTAAACGTTCCATTAGGATATATCTAAATAACTTAATACTTCATATATCCTATAGACTAAATACATTATGGGTGCAAAAATATCAAAAAGCAGACAAAGTCAAACCCTGATTTATCGAAATATCCCGTTAAAGGCGGCTAACAACTATCGGGAAAATACAATTTGGTAAAGTAAGTGCATGAAAACCTTGCACTTACAAACCGGCATGGATGTTCAGTTTTTTGGAATTAAAAATCAGGAGAAGGAACCGACAACCTCTATCCAACATCAGCTTCAGGGGTAACTTTTATCCGGTTCATGGTCTGGCCCGGCTCGTTTGTAATGTTGGCAAAAACTATACCACAACCGGCCACGTGGAGGGCCGGCCAAAAATTAGAGAAGGAGTTTAACGCCCCGGCGGCTGCCGCTCCCGGAAACCGGCCGGTGTCTGCCCGGTTACTTTTTTAAAGAAGCGGACGAAGTAGGAGGGGTCCTCAAAGCCGAGCTGGAAACTGATCTCTTTGATGGACTGCGAGGAGTAGATCAGGAGCCACTGCGCTTCCAGCACGACCCGCTCCTGGAACAGCCGGCTGGCGGTTTTTCCCAGAATCTTTTTGCAGATATAGTTGAGATGATTGGGCGTCATACCCATCTGTTCGGCATAACTCCGCACTTCCCTGACGGTCAGGAACTGCTGTTCGAGCAATTCCTCGTATTGCCGGAGCCGGTCGTACAGGTGGGTTTCCGGTCCGATCCAGCGTTCGCTGTACAGCCGGTCCGCCTTTTCAAGAATGATGTGGACGAACGACAGAAACACCTCCTCCCGGTGGGGCTGGCTGTCTTCATACTCCCGGTAGGCGTAATCGAACAGGTGGGTGAAAACGTCCTGCTGCTCCGTGACTTCAAGCAGCGGCCGGTGCTGATGGGAGTGGTAAAACGGATACCGGAACAGGCGGTGACCATAGCGGTTTTGCCAGAAATTCGACTCGAAAAACAGGTTGAAGCCCCGCGTATCGGGGGAAAGCTTCCAGCTGTGGACCTGGCCCGGCGTCAGAAAGTACAACTGATGGGGCCGGACGGGATAGGTTCTGAAATCTATCGTATGCGTGCCTCCGCCTTCGATGATCCACATTACCAGGTAGAAGGTATGGGAATGAGGCTTGTCGATGTCCTTGAATTCCTGCACCAGTCGTTCCAGCCGGGTCATGTAAAAGAGCGCATCCGGCTCATGACGCGGGAAAGAATGGAGTTTATAGACCGGTACTTTGGCTTTCATGGCCGGCAAGCCTCCTCCCTTACTGCTTCAATACTTTAATCACTTTCCGGACGGAGTCGCCTTCCTGAACCTGCAGCAGGTAGAGCCCGGCGGGCAGTTGCAGCGGCTGAACGTCCAGTTCCGCCTTCCGCCCTTCGATGGTCACCGACTGAGTCGGCAGGGGCCACTGACGACCTCCAGCCGAAAGGATCGAGAACCGGTAGGCGGCTTTGGCATCGGCCGGCAGGGAGACGTTGATCACATTCAAAACCGGGTTGGGATACACCTGCCATTCGTCGCCTTCCGCATCTCCGACCGGGTCCGGAGCGCTGACCCGGCCACCCGATCCGCCCTGTGAAATCGAGAAGGTGATATTCCGGCTCAGAATCATTTCCCCGGAACCGTTGGCTCCCGTGAAAGCCGCCAGCCGCAGCCGGTACGCACCGGCCTGAGGTTTGATCCCATCGTCGTCGCCAAAGATACTGTAGGGTGCCTGATTGTCGACGTTACTCTTCGTGACGGCGCCGGTCAGCTCGAAGGCGATGCTGCCGACCGGTACATTGGATGAACAGAAAATGTTGATGTTTTCCGGCAGGCTGTTCAGCGGCACCGACGTGTTGTCGTTCAGATCCTGAATGATCTGCCGGGAGGAGCCGTTGCCGGCTTTCATCAGCTGGATGGTCAGTTGAGGCTCCCGCACGATCAGCTTGAAATAGATGCCGGTAGTGGGGCCGTCCGCCGGGACGCTCCGCACCGTCACGGTGTATTCGCCCGCGTTGTTGGGTTTGCCGCTCGCTACCCGGGTGTTGACGTCGAAGGCAATGGCGTCCGGCAGGCCGGTGACCTCCAGGCGACTTCCCGGCCCCGGATCGGGGAGGGTCAGCGAATAGAAAATTCCGCGGGTAATGATCTGGTCGGGAATCGGATTATCGGTCGACGGCCGCGAGCCGTTGGCGCAGGTGGTGGTAAAGCTGTATTTGACCACCGTCTGGTTCTGCCGGGCCTGAATCTCGAGGGTCGTCCCTTTCCGCATGGTCAGGAAGAGGGTATGCGTGGGCGAGCTGGTCCAGTCCGTCACGCCGACCGCCTTGTATTCGATCGGGCTGTTATCACCCCCGCTGGTCCGGAAGGTAATCTTCCCGGTCTGACAATCGTATTCGGGTTCCTGCAGGGCCAGGGTGGAGGCCGTCGGGGTGCCGTTGACCGTCAGGGTAAGAGTAGCCGAAGTTTTGGCGCCTTTGTTATCGGTGGCCGAGTAACTCAGCGTAAAGGTGCCCTGCTGGGTGGGTGTGCCCGAAATCGTGCGGGTATTCACGTCGAAATTCAGACCGGACGGTAAACCGGTCACTGCATACGTTAACGCCCCGTTCTCCGGGTCGCTAAAGGCGGGCAGGGTGGCTGAGAAGGTCTGATTGACCGTCGCCGTGAGCGTAGACAACGAAGGGGCCACCGGCGGTTTGTTATCCGGGGTGGTGGGCGTGGTGGGGTTGCCCGGACCGCTGCCGTTACCGGCACAGGTCAGCGTCTTGGGTGAACCGCTCAGCACAAAAGTGCTGCCCTGCACTCTGGCCCAGATGGTAATGGTTTGATTGTTCTTGAGGTTGTCCGGTACCGGGGCGGCAAAGCCATGAACTCCGTTGCCTTTCCCGGCTGCCCGCAGGTCCGGGCGGTTGATGTCGGCCAGGATCGTGGTGACGACCACTGCTGATTCCAGCGAGGGGCCGGCCAGGAACTCGACGGTCACCGGCGTGTTGGGTTGATTCTGATCCCATACCCAGCCGCCGAACGAGATGCAGTTGACCGCATCCAGGTAGCCCTCGAAGCGCCCGCTGACCGGCGTCGTCGTGGTGCCGTTGACCGTCAGCGTTACCGTCGCCGAGGTTTTAGCACCTTTGTCGTCGGTGGCCGAGTAGTTCAGCGTGAAGGTACCCTGCTGGGTGGGCATACCTGACAAGGCACGGGTGTTCGCGTCAAAGTTCAGACCGGACGGTTGCCCGCTCAGGGCATAGGTCAGTGCCCCGTTCTCCGGATCGGTGAAAGCCGGCAGAGTGGCCGAGAAAGTCTGGTTGACCGTCGCCGTTAAGGCCGAAAGGCTCGGGGCCACCGGTGCCTGATTATCGGGTGTGCTCGGGTTATTGACCGAAAGCGTCACGGTCGCCGAGGTCTTGGCGCCTTTGTTATCGGTGGCCGAGTAGCTCAGCGTAAAGGTGCCCTGCTGGGTGGGTGTGCCGGAAATCGTCCGGGTATTCACGTCGAAATTCAGACCGGACGGTAAACCGGTCACTGCATACGTTAACGCTCCGTTCTCCGGATCGCTGAAGGCGGGCAAGGTGGCTGAGAAGGTCTGATTGACCGTCGCCGTGAGCGTAGACAACGAAGGGGCCACCGGCGGTTTGTTGTCCGGAGTGGTGGGGTTGCCCGGACCGCTGCCGTTACCGGCACAGGTCAGCGTCTTGGGGGAGCCGCTCAGCACAAAAGTACTGCCCTGCACTCTGGCCCAGATGGTAATGGTTTGATTGTTCTTGAGGTTGTCCGGTACCGGGGCGGCAAAGCCGTGAACTCCGTTGCCTTTCCCGGCTGCCCGCAGGTCCGGGCGGTTGATGTCGGCCAGAATCGTGGTGACGACCACTGCTGATTCCAGTGAGGAGCCGGCCAGGAACTCGACGGTCACCGGCGTG
>NZ_QTJY01000019.1 GCF_003703975.1 Larkinella soli
ACCGCGACCGCCAGCCCGTCTCCAATGCCGGCACGGCCCTGATGACCGTCCTGCTGCACTACCCGCCCCTGTTGACCTTCCCCGCCCCCGGCCAGACGCTGCCCCACCAGCCCCAGCCGGCGGTGCTGTTTCAGTGGACGCCCCGCAACGCCGGTACGGTGGCTTTCTCGGGCCTGCCGCTGTACACCTTCCGGCTGTGGGAGCTGCGCGATGAGGGCCAGGACGCCAACGCCGTGGCGCTGAGCCAGCCGCCCCTCTATGAGGAGACGACGGCTCAGCCCAGCCTGTTCTACGGTCCGGCCTTGCCGCCCCTGCAGGCGGGGATGCGTTACGGCTGGCAGGTGCAGGCTTTCGATGAGAGGGGGCAGGACCTCTACGTCAACCAGGGCCTGAGTCAGGTGGCTACCTTTACGGCCGGACTGCCGACACCAGAGCCGGGTGCACCGTCGGATTCTCTGCCTCTGACGGCTGCACGGATGACCATGCTCGACCCCTATCATTGCCCGGTCAACACCACTTCAACTCCTCCGGCGGACTCAGCCCGGAGTCTGGCCGACCTGCTGCGCTCACCCGCCCTGACCCGGCTCCTGACCGACTCGACGCGGCTGCCCCGCTGTCCGGGCAGTGAAGTTACCGGGTATAGCTGTCAGGAAACCGTAGCTCTGCCCCCGCCCACCGGTGAACCGCAGGGCCGCCTGCAACCCGGCGAGGTGCTGATGATCGATCAGTATAAAGTATTGCTGACTCAGGTTTCGGGCGGGGCCGGGCGTTTCAGCGGGCAGGGGCTGATGCCGTGGAACTTTGCCGGGGGCGCCTTCGTGCCGGTCGCATTTGAAGACCTTCAGGTAGTGAAGGCCGCCAACACGACCGGCGGAGGTTGTGTGACCAGCGGACAAGTCCACAGTACCAGGGCCGCAGAGAACCTTTCCGCTCAGATTCAGTCTCTCCTGCCATCGGCCTCCGCTCCCACGTTTGCCGGCACTCTGGGCGAAGCTCTAAACGGTCTGGCAGGGGCAGCCGGAGCAGCCGACCCTTCTGGTCTGCGAACGTACCTGCCGGCCGTCCAACAGGGCCTCCAGTGCTGGCGGTCGGCCATCGAAACGGTGTATGGCCCCTCCTATCCGGTAGCAGTCACTGCGGTTCTTGGCCAACTCGACAGCCTTTCGGCCGATTTAGGGAGCATAGCCGCTTGTTTGTCAGGTAACTGCCCGGAGCGCACACTTTCATCGGCCGGGAAAGCGAGCCTGGTGGTGGCCGTGGCGCTTGAACAACTCCGGATGCTTTCTTCACCTCAGACCGACCCGTCAGGCCGAACAACGGCCGCCAACTGTCAGTTGACCGTGATGGTGCTAAATCCCAATACTACTCCGCTTGGAAAACAGCATTGGCTGATGCCGATCGGCTGTAGCGGGGGAACGATTCAATGGTCGGGCGGGCCAATGGGCGATACGCTCCGAATTCCCTTACTGGGTAATGCTTTTCTGGTGGCCCCGGTCCGGACCACCCACTACACGGCCCTGTGCCGGATGAAGGACGGGTCGATCTGCTCCCAGACCGTCGAGGTAGCCGTCTCCGCACCTGGCTGCGCCGGCTTTCAGCTCAAGGCTTCGAAAACCGACGTGGAGAAGGGCGAGGCCGTCACGCTGACGGCGAGCGGCTGCGCCGGAACGGTGATCTGGTCGAACGGGCTGGGAACCGGGACTTCCGTAGTCGTGATCCCCTCGACCGACCTGACCGTGACGGCCACCTGCCGGCAGGAAGCCGGCTTATGCTACGCCAGAGGGGTTCAAATTCTTATTTCTCGCTGCCTGAAGGGGCTGTATCTGGTGGGTAATTCGTTCGTTTATACCAAAGGATGTGAACCCGGGCCGATCAACTGGACGCTGAGCGGGCCGGGTTCGGGTAAACCTGTCAATTCTAACGGCTACTACCTCGAGTCGGTCAAAGGCGACCTGATCCTCTCGGCGCGCTGCGGGAGTTCCGCAGCCGGCCCATGTCCGGCGGTGAGCCTGACGATCAAAGCGGCCGAACGGTGTGGTGACGGAGTGCTGGCAGTCATTCCCAAAGAAGAGAAAGGGGTGTACAGGCTACAATCGAAAACCGGTCTTTTCATTCTGACGGACGAAACCGGACGGTTCGTGCAGCAGCAGCCGGTATCCGAAATCGAGGTGAAGACCTCGACAGCGGATCAGGTCTATACGGCCACCTTTGCCAACGGCTGTAAAACCTCGGCGCTGGTCAAAGCGCCGGTGTATACCATCGACTGGAAAAGTGGTTATAGTACTCTGTCACCGGTCCGGCTGAACTACTTTCCGACTGATGCCTTCCCGCTTCCTTCCAAATCCGCGGGCTATCAGGTAGAGATGAGCCTGATGCCCTCCTGCCCCGGAGAAGTTGTCTGGAACAGGATGGAGCCATCGCCGGCAACCTGGGTGTCCAGAACCCTGCTGCTGGGTTCGAATCAACCGGCGGCCGTCTTTCCTGCCAGGGCTTATCAGAGCCTGCCCGACCGGACCACCTTTTACCAGGCGGCCTGCCGGGTAAAGGACAGCAACGGGCAGGAACTTCTTTACCCCGCTGTCTCGGCCAAGGGCCTTCTGGTATCATCGAGCAGCTGCCTTCAGTTGATTGTTTCCTCGATGACCCCCACGCTGGGGCAGGCTGTCACGCTGGAAGCCCGCAACTGCCCCGGTACGGTCAGTTGGTCGGAAGTGAGTTCGACAGGAAATCGAGTGCTGGGCCAGGGTTCAACTGTGACCGTTACTCCGACAACGACCGGTCCGATTACCTATAGTGCCGTCTGCGACGATCCAGGTTGTGGACAGCACCTTACCCTGGACGTCAAACCCTGCCGGATGGAGATCACCGCTCCGAAAACTGTGGTAACGCTGGCCGAACCGGTGTCACTCACGGCCGCGGGCTGCTCAGGTGGGCAGGTAGTGTGGGACACGGGCGAGGAAGGAGCCGTCGTGGTGGTTCGTCCGCTGGAGAGCGGGGCGGTTTCGGCCACCTGCTTGCTGGGCGGGCAGGCCCGTTGTGAGGGTCGGTTTCTGCTTGATGTCACCAACACCCCGCCGGATTCGATTCAGTGCCCGCCCTTCCGGCTGACGGCCAGCACGACGGCAGTAGTGGGCTGCACGAACGAGACGGTGACCCTGACCCCCGAAGGCTGCCCGGCGGGCGGCCGGGTGCGGTGGAGTGACGGAAAAGAAACCGGCCCGACCGAGCCGTATGCGCTGATGGTGAACCAGCCGCAGACCGTCGAAGCGACCTGCACGACGCCTTACGGCATCGCTTCCACGGCCCGGCTGGCGATCCAGGCCCAGCCCGGGTCGATGTCGGTCGTGCATCCGCCCGTGTATGCCGGTTTTCCGACCACGCTGATGGCCTACGGCTGCCCGACGACCGTCTGCGGCCAGGAAGGCACCTATACCTGGGACAAGTGGAATTCCAACGATCCCAATCAGACGGGGTCCTCCATCGAGGTGGTGCTGACAAAAGAAACGGAATATAAGGTCACATGCAACGACAAGTCGGTGCGGGTAAAAATTCCCGTCCAGCCGGTGGACTGCGCCGTGGAGCCGGACATCAAATACTACAGCGACGGCACCGCCAGCATCAGTTTGAAAGCCGGCCAGTGTGACGTAAACCGGCCCATCGTCTGGCGCAGTCACCTGGGCTGTCTGACCGATGGGCAGGTGATTGGGCGGGACGTCGATAAAGTCAGGGTGAAACGGCCGGCTTCAGCGAACGGCCTTACCGAATCATGTGACGGCAACTATTCGGTAGTCTGTTATAAAAACGGCTTCCCCTGCAGTGGCGGGGTCAATCTGATTCCGTTATCCAATTCTTCCCCACCCCTGGCCGGCGGTTCCGACCCCGAGCCTCCGAAACCGGTGGGCGACCCCTGTGAAAAGCTGCGCTCCGACGAAACCAAAACGCTCAGCAGCCCCGACGCGGTGGCCTATCTGAACTCCCGCTGGTGTCCGGGGCGCGTGAACTGGTACCGCGATGCGGCCCGTTCGGCCTCGGGGCTGGTTTGCATACTGACCAACGGAGACCGGTATTCGGTAGGCCGCGTCAGCCAGCCGGTGACCTACTATTACGATTGCACCCTGAAAGACGGTAACGTATGTCAGGGCAGCGGCACGCTCCAACCCGCCCCCGACCCAAAGAATGCGCGGCTGGCGGCCATAGCGGGCAGTGCGGCCGGCGCCTGCACCCCGCTGGCCGAGATCAGTAAAGCAACGGTTTTGCAGGTCTACTACGGCAATCTGCTGTGCCAGGCCAGGAATTTGTATGTGGGAGATTCGGAAAAAGCATTCGCTTATCTGGAGAGCCTGAAATCAGTAGTTCAAAGCAAGATTGCTGGTATGCAGTTTCCTGCCGATCTGAAGCTGGTGGCTGACGTCCTGGCAAAAGGCGAGTGTGATAAAGCCGCCCAGTTATTGGCTCAGGCCAATTCAGGTACGATGCCGGTAGCAGAAGCCAACCGTCAGATCATTAGCACCAATGCGGAGGTAAAAAATGAGACAGTAGAAAAGATTAAGAGAAGTTTCTACGTAATTTTTAGAGCTTTTATTCCCCAAGATAGAATTGAGATGCCTGAGTTCTTAGGCTTTCCAGCAACTCCATCCGGATGGTTTTTTGGTGTAGCGTTTCACCGTGGGGATAATAGGATGGAATATCAGTTAGATGCAGGTAAGAAGTTTAGGACGGAACACTGGACTTACATTGACTTCTTGACAAAGGCACACAGTGAGCGTAAATGGGCTAATGGTTCAGAAGGATTAGATAAAAATGGGAAGGTAGTAATCACTTCAGAGGGTACAGATGATTGTGGAACAATTAATACGGCCTTTTGCAACAGCTACAAATGCGTCATGATGAATTTTCAGATAGATGCTGTAAATAAAGCTGAGGTTAAAGCACAAGTTTTGTTTCCCATCACCCCCAAGATAAACGCGAATGTTAAATTAAAACTTACCCCATTAGAAAATGGTACCTTTGACTACAATATTGAAATCCCGGAAATAGACGGATTTCCAGCTTATGAAATGTGGATTGTAGATAACAAAACAAACAACTCATATTTGTTATTCCGCCAAAACCCAATTGAGTCTAAAGAAACTCCTCTAAGTCTATTTGGGAGCGGTGAGCATTCATATCTTTATTCAGGGAATTCTTCAACTCTGAAATCAGGAAAAACTTTCAATTTCTCAGAGATGAAAAACATTAAATAAAAAATGAGAACTCTTCTTGGTATCTCTTCAATAATCATTAGTATAAGTATTCATTTTCTAATGGCTATAATAATCATTAATTTTTTTAGAAAAAAAAGACGAGGCTTTAAATCAAATATTTCAATGAATAAAACTCTGTTAATTATTTTTTTTTTAATTGAAATATCTTTTTATTTTTTTCTTAAATCAACTTATATCGAATATTCAAAACCAGATACATTTTATTATGACATTCATTTCCTATATCCAAAAGGAATTATTATTGCGTTTAGTATATTTGAAAAACTGGTTAACGAAAATTTATCTATAAAAAACGATTTAATAATTATCTCTTCTTCAATCGCTATTGATTTCTTGGTTTTTACTTCGTCCTACCTCCTATCGTTAATTATTAGAAGTGCAAAAAAGAATTGATTAGAAGCGCTAGAAATTGTAAAATAATTGCAAAGCCCCACTCAAAATTAATAAAGTTATCCACTTATCAATAATTATTTCATTTGCACCGTAAAAATGAAACGCACATGGAAGGTAAGCTAGGTAAACTAATATCAAAACTATTCATTTGGCTTATATTGGGAACGTTTTGTTTAATTATTCGGAATCACCGCTGCATATTTCTTCATGTAAAACTGGATACAAATGATGTTTTTGTATTGAAACAAAGTTATACTGGAGGTGAGGACCATAAGTTACCTTATTGCTTTGTAGGAATTAATAATATTTGTAAGGAGACCCCTTCTCAATATAAACTTTTTTTAGAGAGATTATCCAAAACAATAGCTGATACATCAAATGGAGAAATTGAAATCTATTTTCTTATCTATAATGAAGAAGCTAAAAATAGAAGTCATTATCTGCCCCCCTATCGTTTAGAAGAAGAATTTGAAAATGATCTCTTACTCTACAACTTTTGGTCCAAAGAAAAAAAATTAGAGTATTTACGTTGGTATGTCCCAAAGCTACGATATTTAAATCGAACACTAACTTTGCAAGAGGCACTCGATTCAGTTACTCCAAAATAAATTAAAACATCAATTAAAATCGGTAAGGCCAACCCCGGTACGATCAGCCCCGAGGTCTTCCACCAGCAGATCAAACCCGGCTTCGGGCGGGAGCGCCAAACGGTGCCGGGAACTTCGGGCTTGCAAGGCAATAAAAAAACCGGCGCGGAGCTACACCCCGCGCCGGTCAATCTCTTACTTCCATCAACCCAGCTTGGCCTTCAGGTTCTGGTCGAGGGCTTCCAGGAACTCTTCGGTGTAGAGGTAGTGCTCGCCGTGGTTGACCTTGTTGCCATAGACGGAAACCGCCAGGTCCTTGGTCATCTTGCCGCTTTCCACCGTCTCGATACACACCTGCTCCAGGGCATTGCAGAAGTCGATCAGCGGCTGGTTGCCGTCAAGCTTGCCCCGGAACGCCAGACCGCGCGTCCAGGCAAAGATCGAAGCGATCGGGTTGGTCGAGGTCGGGTTGCCTTTCTGGTGCTCGCGGTAGTGGCGGGTGACCGTGCCGTGGGCGGCTTCGGCCTCCATCGTCTTGCCGTCCGGCGTCACCAGCACCGAGGTCATCAGACCCAGTGAACCGAAACCCTGGGCTACCGTATCCGACTGTACGTCACCGTCGTAGTTCTTACAGGCCCAGACGAAGTTGCCTTCCCACTTCAGCGCGGAGGCCACCATGTCGTCGATGAGCCGGTGTTCGTAGTGAACGCCTTTTTCCTTGAATTCCGCTTCGTAAATTTCCTGGAAGATATCCTTGAAACGGCCGTCGTATCTTTTCAGAATGGTATTTTTGGTCGAGAGATAAAGCGGCCAGCCTTTCTGCAGCGCCATGTTGAAGCAGGCCTGAGCAAACCCGCGGATCGACTCGTCTACGTTGTACATGCCCATGGCCACCCCCGCGCCCTTGAAGTTATAGACTTCGAACTCCTGCACGGAACCGTCTTCGCCTTCGAACTTCATCGTCAGCTTACCTTTGCCCGGCACGACGAAGTCCGTTGCCCGGTACTGGTCACCAAATGCATGACGACCGACGATGATGGGCGCCGACCAGTTGGTCACCAGACGCGGTACATTCTTGATGACGATCGGCTCACGGAAAACCGTGCCGTCCAGAATATTCCGGATGGTGCCGTTCGGTGATTTCCACATCTGTTTCAGCTTGAACTCCTCCACACGGGCTTCGTCGGGCGTAATCGTCGCGCATTTGATGCCCACGCCGTACTGTTTGATGGCATTGGCTGCGTCGATCGTTACCTGATCGTTGGTTTCATCACGGTATTCGACGCCCAGGTCGTAGTATTTGATGTCAACGTCGATGTAGGGAAGAATCAGTTTGTCTTTAATGAATTTCCAGATGATTCGGGTCATTTCGTCGCCATCCAGTTCCACGACCGGGTTAGCCACTTTAATTTTCTCCATTTGTGTTCAGATATCAATCAGGTGAAAAGATACGGGAAATCAGCCGCAAAGGTAGCAAATCGTGGGTAAACGGGGAAATCAAAGTTAAACCGTCAGAAATGCGGCCATAAGACTGAATTCCCTTATATTTAGCAAGCTATCCTCTATTCCATCAAATAAAATTTGGCTTTATCCATGAAAAACTTTACAGGATTCGTGCTGCTGCTGACGTTGGCCCCCAGTCTGCTTTTCGGGCAGGGCAAAAAAAGCAAGGCACCGGTCGGCAGACTGGATCAACTGAAGAAGGAAGCCGCAGCCGAAATCGAGAAGCGAAAAGATCAGGCGCAGCAGATCAACGACATGCTGTTCAGCTTCTCGGAGCTTGGTTTTCAGGAGGAAGAGACATTTAATTACCTGACGACTCTCCTCGAAAAGGAAGGTTTTAAAGTCCAGAAGGGCATTGCCAATATGCCCACGGCCTGGATCGCCACCTGGGGCAGCGGCAAACCGGTCATCGCGATCGGCTCCGACGTCGACTGTATTCCGAAGGCCAGCCAGAAACCGGGCGTGGCCTACCACGACCCGCTGGTGGAAGGGGCGCCGGGGCACGGCGAAGGCCACAACTCCGGCCAGGCGCTCAACATCGTGGCCGCGCTGGCCGTTAAGCAGTTGATGGAGCGCGAAAAGCTGTCGGGAACGCTCATGCTGTGGCCGGGCGTGGCCGAAGAACTCGTCGGCGCCAAGGCATTTTACGTCCGTGACGGCTATTTCAAGGACGTGGACGCCTGCATTTTTACGCATGTGGGCAATAACCTCGGCGTGTCGTACGGCGATGCGGGCAACAACGGCCTCGTTTCCGTCAAGTTTACCTTCGAGGGGCAGGCCGCCCATGCCGCCGGCGCACCCTGGCGCGGGAAAAGCGCCCTCGACGCCGTCGAACTGATGAACATCGGCTGGAACTTCCGGCGCGAACACCTCGAACTGACCCAGCGCTCGCACTACGTCATCCCGGACGGGGGCGACCAACCCAACGTCGTGCCGTCGAAAGCCTCGGTCTGGTATTACTTCCGGGAACGTTCCTACCCGAAAATCAAAAAGCTCTACGAAACCGGGGTCAAGATGGCGGAAGGGGCGGCCCTGATGACCGACACGAAATTTAGCTACGAAATTCTGGGATCGGCCTGGCCGGGGCATTTCAACAAGCCGATTGCCGAAGCCATGTACGACAACATCAAAAAAGTGGGCCTGCCCACCTGGTCGGAGGAAGACCAGATGCTGGCGAAAGCCTCCCAGAAAGAACTCGAAGCGCCTAAAGTAACCGGTCTGGCTACCAAACTCGATACGCTTGGCTTGCCCGTCGGTCAGGCGCCGACCATGATGGGCGGGCAGATGATGACCTCGGTCGGGGGCGGCTCCGACGACATCGCCGACATCTCCTGGTCGCTGCCTACCGTCGTGCTGCGCTACCCGTCCAACATCCCGGGTCTGCCGGGTCACCACTGGTCGAACGCCATTTCGATGGCGACGCCCATCGCCCACAAAGGCGTGGTGGCCGGCGCCAAAGCTGAGGCCATGACCCTTCTGGACCTGCTCATGAAACCCGAACTGATCAAAAATGCCTGGGAATACTATACCAAAGAGCAGACGAAAGAAATCAAGTACACCCCGCTGATCAGCCCGAAGGAATACCCGGCGGTGTATCTGAACCGGGAGATCATGAGCAAATTCAAACCGGAACTGAAGAAATATTATTACGATCCTGCCAAATACAAAACCTACCTCGAACAGCTCGGGATCAAATACCCCACCCTCCGTGACGACCAGAAAGCGGAGCTGGCAAAGGAAAAAGAGAAAGAATCGAAAGGGAAGTAAAAAGTTGACCCCCGGCACGAAAAGGCATGCCGGGCCTACCCGGTGAATTTGTCATCCCGACGCAGGAGGGAACCTGTGGCTAATTGACCATTTTGGTTGAGAAACGAAGCACAAGATCCCTCGTTCCCCGGGATGACAAACCTCCCAATTCCCAAACCCCCAGACCCTTAAACTCTCCAACACCTCTCACTCCGGCTGAAACCGGCGGTCGCTCAGAAACTCGTAGTCGGTGAGGGTGCGCAGGAAGGCGATAAGGTCCTGCTGCTGCTGCCGGGTCAGCGGAAGACCGGCCGAACCGGACTTTTTCAGGAGCGGGTCGAGCTGCGGGCTGTCGGTGACGCCGTTGACGTAATGATTCAGCACCTGCTCCAGGGTCTGGAAGCGACCGTCGTGCATGTAGGGCGGGGTTCGCTCCACGTTGCGCAGGCTCGGCACACGGAACTTGTTATAGTCGTCGAGGTTCAGGGTGATCAGATACCGGCCCAGATCGTAGTCGCTGCTGTTGACCAGGCGCATTGCCAGACCGTTGTTCCGGAAACTCCCGTCGGTGAACAGCTCGCCCTGGTGGCAGGAGGCACAGTTCTGCCGGAACAGCGTCAACCCGCGCTGTTCGGACTCGGTCAGCTGGGTTCCGCCCTCCTGTCGCGCGTATTTGTCGTATTTGGATGTGCCGGAAACCATTGTCAGCATAAACTGCGACAGGGCCTTTAGGAACCGCTCCGTCGTGACCTCCTCCGTCCCGTAAGCCGCCTTGAACAGCGCCCGGTATTGTCCGTTGTTCCGCACTTTATTGAGCACGTTTTTCAGGGAATCGCCCATTTCCACCGGGTTCTGGATCGGGGAGATCGGCAGCAGGTCGAGGTCGTTGATGCCGCCGTCCCAGAAAAAGGCCGACCCCCAGGCGACATTCTGGATGCCGGGCACGTTGCGGGTGCCGATCCGGTCGCCGATGCCGTGACTGACGGGGTGGTCGGTATGGGCAAAAGCCGCACTGGGCTGGTGGCAGAAGGCGCAGGAGATGGTGCCGTCGCGAGACAGGAGGCCGTCGTAGAACAGCGCCTTGCCGAGGGCAACGCCTTCCTGAGTGAGTGTATTTTTCGAGAAATTATAGACGGGGTCAGGAAAATTGGCCGGTTTTTTCCAGGCGTAGGGCGTCGGCTTGAACTCGACCGACGGCCCCGGGTCCGGATCGCCCCCGCCCGAATCGGTCTTGCAGGACGTGACCAGTCCGAAGAAAACCAGGGAAGCCACTAAGCCAAAGCGTTGCCGGCGTCTCATCCTTAATTGGCCTGAATCTTGTCGAAACGAAACATGCCCGCGTAGTTGTTGGCCAGGTCGGCAGAAAGGGGCGAAACCATAATGTCGGGATTGGTGGCGATGCGAAGCGCCTTGACGCCGTCGAAAATCTTCAGCACATCCCCTTTGATCGTCACGGCGGCCGCCGGACCCGCCGACACCGTGGCCCGCGAGCTTCCGAACGGCACCTGAATGGTACGCAGGTTGTTGAGCGTCTTCGATTTATAACCACCGAACAGGCCGACGTGGTAGAAGAAACTCCGCTGGCCGTTGGCTCCGATCGGCGCCAGGGGCGAGGTTCCTTCCAGCTTCAGGAAGATGTATCCCGAGTTCCAGTCCCAGTACATACCGGATGCGGCCCCGCCGGGGTCGAGGGCGCCCGTGCGCCGGCCGATGTCCATGGTGCTGCGGAGGCTGTCCACCCCGATCAGGAACGAAACCGCCGAATACTCCCCGGCCGGTATCTCATCCAGGGTAATCTTCTGCGAATTGGCGTCGCTTTCCTTCACTAAAAAATAGCTTTTATCCTGCGGCACCACAAACTCCGAGCCATCCGGCCGTTTCAGCCGGATGTTGCTCACGAAATAGTTGAGCGTCGTTACCCGGAAGCTTTCGCCCCCGCCGTTGGTGTAGGTGCTGTCGTTCAGGACCAGGTCGCGGCTGCCGACCACATGGTCGAACCGCAACACGACCGAGCCGATTTCGGGGGTAGCCGGATCGTCTTGTTTACAGGAGGTTACGGAAAAGGCAAGCGTTGCCGCCTGGAAAAGAAAGAATAACGTTTTTTTCATACCATCTGGGTTTATTCCCGGATCGGGCATCTTCTCCGTAGAGAACGAAGCAACTTTGTAACCATGATGTACGAAATGGAAAATTAAGCTAAAATTAATCGATCTCCGCAAAATTTTTCGCTATCAGCCCTTTTTGATTCCCTGTTGCACGTATTCCGGCCGTAATTTTGCCGGCATGAAGCTGTGGTTACTGATCTGGTCGATGTATCTGATGGCGCTGTCGGGCGTTCCCTGCCCCGAACAGCACTGCCTCGACGGCCACAACCACCCGGCGGCTTCCGCTTCGCAACCTCCGGCCGACCACCAGCCCGACGAAGCGCCCTGTTCGCCCTTCTGCCACTGCGCCGTCTGCCCCGGTTTTACGGTTCCGCAGCCGCTCTGGTCCACCCTTCCGGCCATCTCTTTCAAGCCGGTATTCCGGCCGCAGTTTGCCTACTCCTCCCCGACTCCGGACGACATTTTCCGGTCTGTCTGGCAACCGCCCAAAATCTGACGTTTTTCCCTGCCTTTTTCATTTTGCCGCCTTCGCGAAGGCGGTATCGAATTGATTTATAGTACATTCTCATGAAAAACGTCATTCTATTTTTACTTCTGACCATCCGCCTGCCGGTGTGGGGTCAGCATACGGTTTCCGTGGAAGTCCGCGGTGCCGAAACCAACCGGCCCTTACCGGGCGCCACCCTCCTTCTGGAAAGTACCAAAGCCGGTTTCATGACCGATTCGGCGGGCCGGGCCACCCTCACGAACGTACCGGACGGCCCGCAGCGGGTTCGAGTGTCCTTCATGGGGTACGAAACGCTGCGGCATCCGTTCCGGACGCCCGTCGCCGATACACTGCGGCTCCGGCTCGAACCCGGCGGCCATGAACTCGAAGAAATCATCGTTACCACGACCCGCGGCACCCGCACCATCGCCGACGAGCCGACCCGGCTGGAGGTCATCGCCACCGAGGAGCTGGAAGAAAAGTCGGATATGAACGCGTCGAACATCTCGACCATGCTCAAGGAAACGCCGGGGATTCAGGTGCAGCAGACCTCGGCTACCTCGGCCAACCAGACCTTCCGGATTCAGGGCCTCGACGGGCGCTACACGCAGCTTCTGCAGAACGGACTGCCGCTCTACAGCGGTTTTGCTTCGGGACTCAGCATCATGCAGATACCGCCCCTGGACCTGAAGCAGGTGGAGATCGTCAAGGGCAGCAGCTCGACCCTCTACGGCGGTGGGGCCATCGCGGGCATCGTCAACCTCGTCACGAAAGAACCGACCGCCGAACGGGAAGCCTCGCTGATGGTCAACGGCACCACGGCGGGCGGACTGGATCTGAACACCTTTTACTCCGAAAAATGGCAAAAAGTGGGCGTCACGCTGTTTCTTTCGCACAACAGCCAGCGGGCCTACGATCCAAACAGGGACGGCTTTTCGGACATTCCGCAGTCCCGGCGGCTGAACATCAACCCGCGCCTGTTCGTCTACCTGAGCGACCGGACCACCGCCAGCGTCGGCGTCAACGCATCGGTCGAAAACCGCCTGGGGGGCGACGTTCCCGCCATCCGCAACGACCTGAGCGGTTATTACACCGAACGAAACCGGTCCGACCGCTATACCACCCAGTTACGGGTCAGCCACCGGTTTTCGGAGCATACGTCGGTCTATCTGAAAAACAGCTTTACGTTCTTCGACCGCACCCTTACCGTGCCGGACTACCGCTTCGGCGGACGCCAGCGGGCCGGCTTCACCGAACTGGGCGTCAACCGCTACGGCCAACGCTCGGAGTGGGTGGCCGGGCTGAACCTCTGGACCGACCAGTTTCGGGAAGACGGCCGTCCGCTTTCGACGCCCAACCGCAACTACACGCTCAACACCGTCGGCGGTTTTGTCCAGAACACCTTCCGTCCGGAGGAGTTCCTGACGCTGGAAACCGGTCTGCGGCTCGACCATCAGGCCACCTACGGGACCTTCCTGCTGCCTCGGGTTTCGGCCCTGTTCCGGATCAGTGACGGCCTGAGTTCCCGGCTGGGCGGTGGGCTGGGGTATAAATCCCCGACCGTGTTTACGGAAGAAACCGAACAACGGCTGTATGAGAACATCCGCCCGATCGATCCCCTGCGGACGAAGGCCGAAACCTCGCAGGGCGTCAACTGGGACGTCAATTACGCCACCGACCTGACCGACGACCTGAACCTGTCGTTCAACCACCTGTTCTTCTACACCCGCATCCGGCGGCCGCTGGTGCTGACGGAGAACCCCGACTCGACCTGGTCGTACGTCAACGCCGACGGCCATACCGACAGCCGGGGCTTCGAAACCAACCTGAAGCTGACCTGGCACGACTTCCGGTTGTACACGTATTACACGTTTACCGACACGAAGCGGCATTACGGCGAAATCAACCGCCCGATTCCGCTGACGGCGCGGCACCGGGCCGGGTTCGTGCTGATGTATGAAGTGGAGGGTAAACTCCGGCTCGGGTACGAACTATACCATACCGGGTCGCAGGAGCTGGAGTCGGGCACACGGACCCGCCCCTACTGGCTGATGGGCTTCATGGCCGAACGGCGCTGGAAACACCTGAGCCTGTATATCAACTTCGAGAACTTCACCGACACGCGCCTGTCCCGGTTCCAGCCGATGGTGAGCGGAACGCGGCAGCGGCCGCAGTTCGTGCGCGAAATCTGGGCGCCCACCGACGGCCGAATCATTAACGGCGGTATTAAGTTATTCTTTTAACCGGCAGAGATATGGCTCATTCGCATTCCCATACCCACGACCACGGCCATCATCACCACGCCCCGGCGATCCGCTCGGTCAACCGGGCGCTGGTGATCGGCGTCATTCTGAATACCGTCTACGTGCTGGCGGAGTTCGGAGCGGGGTTTCATTACGACTCGCTGGCGCTGGTGGCCGATGCGGGCCATAACCTCAGCGACGTGGTCAGCCTGCTGCTGTCGCTGCTGGCGTTCCGGCTGGCGCGGGTCCGCACGACGTCCACCTTCACCTACGGCTTCCGGAAAAGCACCGTGCTGGCCTCACTCATCAATGCCGTTCTGCTGCTGGTGACCATCGGGGCCATCGTCTGGGAGAGCGTCCACCGCTTCCGCAGTCCGGAGCCGGTTCAGGGCGGGCCGGTGGCCTGGGTGGCCGGGCTGGGCATCCTCATCAATACGGCCTCAGCACTGCTGTTTTACCGCGATAAGGACCATGACCTGAACGTGAAAGGGGCTTACCTGCACCTCGCGGCCGACGCGCTGGTTTCGCTGGGCGTGGTCGTATCGGGAATCCTGATTCAGTATACGGGCTGGTTCTGGCTGGACGCGGCCACCGGGCTGGCCGTGGCGGTCGTGATTTTCGTCTCGACCTGGCAGCTGCTTTCCGACAGCGTCCGGCTGTCGCTCGACGGGGTTCCGGCCGACATCGATCTGGAAGCCGTCAAGGCCGAAATCGGCAGGGTCGGCGGTATCCAGGCGGTTCACCACGTGCACGTCTGGGCGATGAGCACGACGGAAAATGCGCTGACTGCCCATCTCGTTCTGCGCGACGACGTGCCGACCACCGAAATCGAACCGCTCAAACACCGGGTCCGTCACCAACTGGAACACCTGAACATTCAGCACAGTACGCTCGAAACCGAGTGGACGCAGGCGCCCTGCAACGAGCCGGATTGCGAAAACTAACTTCTATTTTTGATTCGGGAGGTAGTCCATTGATTAAATGGACCAAAATTTGCATATTCGCATTACCGACCGTAGAATAGTTTGTAGCCGTACCGCCTGAGATGATATTGTTCCGCAATGTTCTGACCTTTAGTGCATTTTATTTTCTAACTGCCGCCGGCTTCGCACAGATGGCGCCTTCCGGCTCCGGCAGCGATGTTCTGGCACGCCTTTCCCCGGCGTCCTCCTCATCTTCCGCGCCGGATGCCTCCCGGCGGATGTCGGTGGTGGTCGGTATGGAACAGCAGATTTTCCCCTCCTATCTCCTGGCGACGGCGGCTCTGTCGGAAAAAAACGACAAATATACTCTCGGCGAAGGCGACGGCCATGTGGCGATTTTCGTGAAGAACCCCGGCCGCAACACTCCCGTCCGGGTGGAGGTGGCCGCGACGCCTTTCAGTGAGGCTACCGTCTTCGAAGGAACGCTCCAGGAAGAAGGCAAAGAATACGAAATCACCCCGCTGATCCCCTGGAATTTTCAGAAACTTCGGGCCCTCCAGCAGCCGACGCCGGTCAATTTCACCATCACGGCGTATACCGACCAGGAGAGGATCGGCCACCGGACGGTGGTGGCCACGATGCGGTCGGTCAACGATTGTCCGTATTATTGGGAAGGGGACGGCAGCGACGACGAGGACCTCGATCTGAACTACATGTATGTGGCCTACATCAACGAAGACGATCCGGTGGTGGACCAGGTGCTGGCGCAGGCGCTGCAGACCGACATCGTTGACGCGTTCGACGGGTACCAGACCGGGGACAAAAAACGTGTGGACGATCAGGTCTTCTCGATCTGGTACGCCATGCAGAAACACGGCATCAGATACAGCTCCATCTCGACCAACTCCAGCACCGGCATTTCGCAGAACCTGTACAGCCAGCGCGTCCGGCTGATCGACCAGACCTGGAACAACCGCCAGGCGAACTGCGTGGACGGCATGATCCTGATGGCTTCGGTGCTGCGTTCGATCCACATCGACCCGGTTCTGGTTCTGCTGGCCGATCACTGCTTCCTGGGCTATTACCGCGATGAGGAACATAAGGATCTGGTCTGCCTGGAGACCTCGATGATCGGCGACGTGGACCTGCGCAAGGTGTTGTCTTCCCGGCGTCAGAAAATAAGCCGCAAACTCTTCGCCGACGCCCGTCAGCGCGCCCAGAAGCAATACCGCGATTCAAAAAATCTGTTCGACAACGACCCCCGCTACCGCTTCATCGTCGTCGGCGACGTCCGAAAGTCCGGCATCCGGCCCATTGGCCGATAAAAAAAGCTCCCGATTCCGGGAGCTTTTTTTATCTCATTCCTCCGCCAGCGTTCTCGAAATGTTCATCCGGTAGATGCCGAGGGCCGGTAGGGCGGCCGCCAGGACGCCGATCAGGATCGCCACCCCCAGAACGCCCCATTCTTCGGGCAGAATGCCCATCGTGGACAGACTGTAGTGAAACTCCTGCTCGGCCCGCATCGAGAACAGCAGCAGGCCGATGCGGCTCAGCAGCATCCCAAGCACGAACCCGATCAGCGACAGCACCAGCCCTTCCAGCAGCAGCATGCCGAACAGCTGCGTCCGACCTGCGCCCATCGACAGCATCAACGCCATTTCATACCGCCTTTCCTTCAAAGAGTTATAGAGCGAAACGAACACGCTGATGCCCGAGATGATCATGATGGCGACGGCCAGCCCCCGCAGCGTATCGACCCCGACGCCGAGCAGTGAAAACAGCCGGTTGATTTCGATCGACGGAAGGGCCGCCTGAAGTTTGGAGTTATTGTTGATGCCGCGGGCGATCATCATGCCCAGCGGGTTCCGGAACTGAATGAGCATGCTGGTAATCTCACGGGCTTCGCCCGCTTCGGCATGTTCCTCGCCTTCGTGGTGTTCTTCGTCGTGATGTTCCTCCCCGGCTTCCCCTTCGTGCGCTTCGCCTTCCTCGTGGTGCTCGTGAATGGCCCATACGCTCGACAGGGGCGTCAGGATCAGCTGATCGATTACGGTATTGCTGGGACTAAAAACACCGACCACCTTGTAGCGCGTGTCGGCATGAGCTTCGCCCTCCTCGTCCAGACCGTGTGAGCCGGAAAAGGTATCGCCCGGCTTCAGGCCGGTGACGTCGGCCACCCGGGCGCCGATGGTCACTTCCAGATCGTTCTGAAACAGCTTGCCCTGCCCGACGGTGGCACCGTAATGATCGACGTATTTCCGGTTGGTTCCGACGATCCGGAAAGAGCGGTAATTATCGCCCATCGACAGCGGAATGGCGGTTTTGATCATCGGGTTGCGGGTCAGGCGTTCGGCTTCTTCCAGCGGGATGTTGCCCGTCGGCGCGTCGATCTGGTAGATGCTGGATAGGATCAGCTGAAGAGGGCTTCCCTTCGCACCCAGCACCATGTCGATGCCCTTCACGTTTTTGGAAAACTGCTCGTCGAGCTGCTTGTTAAGCAGCAGCAGCAGGGAGATGATGGTGATGCCGAGCGTCATCAGCAGCCCGCTGAGGAAGCTGCTGAGCGGTTTATCTTTCAGGTTGGCCCAGCTGATTTTCAGGAGGTTCATTTCAGTTTACAGAAAAACCTGGTTGCTAAAGATGTCTTTCAGCCGCTGGTCGTGCGTCACGACGATCAGGCTGGCCCCGATTTCTTCCGACTGCTCCCGGAGCAGGGCGACGACCCGCGCGCAGTTGTCGTCGTCGAGGCTGGAGGTGGGTTCGTCGGCCAGGATGACGCCGGGGGCATTCATCACGGCCCGGGCGATGCTCACCCGCTGCTGTTCGCCCTGGCTGAGCTGGTGGGTCTTCTTGCCGAGGTGGTCGCCGAAGCCGAGGTGATCGGCCAGCTGGCGGGCGCGGGTTCTGTCCTGGGGCTTATCGGCCAGATAATTCGCCATCAGCAGGTTATCCATCACCGAAAGCGAACTGACGAAGTGCGGCTTCTGGAAGACGATTCCGACGTGGGCCGCCCGGAAGCCGGCGGTTTCTGCCGGGGTGAGTTTCGTCAGGTCGGTATTGCCGATCGTGACCGAGCCGCTTTCGGGACGCAGCAGCAGCGCCAGCAGATGGAGCAGGGTGGTTTTCCCTTTCCCGGACTTGCCGAGAATCAGCAGGGCCTCACGGTCATTGCAGCGAAGGTCCGGAAAAGTGAAGCGTTTATTCGGCGAGTAAGAGAAGGTCAGTTGATGCGATTGTAGCATACGGCACTTCGTTGGCGGAATTTTTCAAAGATAAATCGTTTGCCACGTTGTTTTCCATCAACTTCCGCAAAGTTTTAGAACTTTACCGAAGTTTTCCCTTCCGTTCAACGATTCAATGAAACGCATTGCCCTGTTTGCTTCCGGTTCAGGCTCCAACGCCGAAAAAATTGCCGAATACTTCGCCGACCGGCCGGAAGTTGAAATTTCCCTGATACTGACCAACAACCCGAAAGCCGGCGTCATCGAGCGCGCCCGGCGCCTGCATATTCCGGTGCTGGTGTTCGACCGGACCACGTTTTACGGGAGCGAGCGGATCGTCCGGCTCCTCCGGAAGCAGGAAATCGACCTCGTCGTGCTGGCCGGTTTCATGTGGCTCATACCGGAAGCCCTGGTCCGGGCGTTTCCCAACCGGATGCTGAACATTCACCCGGCCCTCCTGCCGAAATACGGCGGAAAAGGCATGTACGGCCATTTCGTACACGAAGCGGTAGTGAGCGCCGGAGAGGCTGAATCGGGCATTACGATTCACTTCGTGAACGAACGGTACGATGAGGGAGCCGTCGTTTTCCAGACCGCCTGCCCGCTCGACCCCACCGACACACCGGAAGACGTGGCGCGGAAGGTCCAGGTACTGGAACACCGGTATTTTCCGGAAATTGTCGAGAAGGTCTTAAACCAGTTAAAATAGCGAATACCGAATGATGAATACCGAATATCGAATGAATCGGGTCGGGAGCCGGTGGGGGGCGGTTTGGCTGCTGCTGTGGATCGGCCTGGGCGGGTGTTTCCGGCCCGCAATTCCCATCGCCATGCAGCCGAATTATCCGGTGGACGTCTTTTACGAAAACCAGCAGCCCGACCGGCCCTTTACGGAA
Source organism: Larkinella soli (assembly GCF_003703975.1). GTDB lineage: Bacteria > Bacteroidota > Bacteroidia > Cytophagales > Spirosomataceae > Larkinella > Larkinella soli. The sequence goes on from NZ_QTJY01000019.1 coordinate 19,369, forward strand.
ATGGAGTGGCTGGAATACAGGGAGGAAGTGCCGCTCTCGGAAAATCAGCAGCCGAAAAAAGGCCGGATGGTGAAGCGGGGAAACAATATCGAGGAAAAGGAACTGCTGCTGGCCCGGCTGACGATGCAGGCCAAGAAGCTGGGCGCGGACGCCCTGGTCGCCGTCCGGTACCAGTATTACACCTCGACGACGGTGAACGGCTATTCGATGCGCGGTCTGGCCGTGAAATACCTGCAGGAGCGGGAAGTCGTCCGGCCGGAGTAAGCAGACCGGCTTATTTTACCTCTTCGTAATCCACATACTCCCCGCCTTTCAGCTTGGAGTCCTGGGTTCCGGGCGGGACATGGTTCACCCGGGTTTGACCTTCGGCATGGCCCCTGAAGGGATCGTTGGCCCGCTTTTGTTCTTTCACGATCTGGCGGCCCACCAGCAACCAGAAGACAAACCGCCGGACCGGAGGTACGAAGGCAATGATCAACAGGAGAATAAACAGGAATTTGAACATGTCTAACCCGGGAAATTCGTAAAGGTACTGTTTTATCAGTAAACGCAAAAGACGCCGAAACAGTTGCCTTACTCCTGCATATACCGGTCGTAAAATTCTCCGGGAGGCAAAAACAACAAACCCGCCGACCGGACGGTTCGTCCGGCAGCGGGTTTGCGTTTGTCGGCAGCGGAGGTCTCAGCGGCTCAGGTAGAGGTTCCGCTCGCCGTAGACCTTCTGGAAAAACTCGTCGTCGAGGTCCTCGATAAAATAAATGCCTTCGCCGGTCGACTTCATTTCCGGCCCGAGTTCCTTGTTCACGTTGGGGAACTTGTTGAACGAGAACACCGGAATCTTGATGGCGTAGCCGTTCTTCACCGGCTTGAAATCAAAGTCTTTCACCTTCTTCTCCCGCAGCATCACCTTCGTCGCGTAGTTCACGTACGGCTCCTGGTAGGCCTTGCAGATGAACGGCACCGTCCGCGACGCCCGCGGGTTGGCTTCGATCACATACACGATCTCATCCTTTACCGCAAACTGAATGTTGATGAGCCCGACGGTATTGAGCGCCCGGGCGATGGTTCGCGTGTGGGCTTCGATCTGCTTCACCACGGCGTCGCTCATGTCAAAGGTCGGCAGCACGGCGTAGGAGTCGCCCGAGTGAATCCCGGCCGGCTCGATGTGCTCCATGATGCCGATGATGTAGACGTCCTCGCCGTCGCAGATGGCATCGGCTTCGGCTTCGATGGCATTCTCCAGGAAGTGATCGAGCAGGATGTTATTGTTCGGAATATCGTTCAGGATCTTGACCACGTGCTGCTCCAGTTCCTGCTCGTTGATGACGATCTTCATACTCTGGCCGCCCAGCACGTAGCTCGGCCGCACCAGCAGCGGGAAGCCCAGTTCGCGGGCCAGATCGCTGGCCGCGTCGGCCGTCCGGATCGTGCCGAACTTCGGATACGGGATGTTGTTTTCACGCAGCAGGCTGGAGAACCGCCCCCGGTCTTCGGCCAGGTCGAGCGATTCGTAATCCGTTCCGATGATCCTGATGCCGTATTTGGTCAGCTTCTCGGCCATTTTCAGGGCCGTCTGCCCGCCGAGCTGCACGATGACGCCTTCCGGTTTTTCGTGCTGGATGATGTCGTAGACGTGTTCCCAGAAGACCGGCTCGAAGTACAGCTTGTCGGCGATGTCCGGGTCGGTAGAGACGGTTTCGGGGTTACAGTTGATCATGATCGTCTCGTAACCGCACTCCTTGGCCGCCAGCACGCCGTGTACGCAGCTGTAGTCGAACTCGATCCCCTGGCCGATGCGGTTCGGGCCGGAGCCCAGCACCACCACCTTCTTCCGCCCGGTCGTCACCGACTCGTTGTCCGGGTTTTCGTGCGTGGCGTTGAAGGTCGAGTAGTAGTACGGCGTGCGGGCTTCGAACTCGGCCGAGCAGGTGTCGACGCACTTGTAGACCCGCCGGATGTCCAGTTCCATGCGCCGTTGGTAGACCTCGCTCTCCACGCAGTGCAGCAGGTGGGCGATCTGCCGGTCGGCATAGCCTTTCTGCTTGGCCGACAGCAGCAGGTCGTACGAAACCGTCTGAATGGTATATTTCTCGATTTCCCGCTCCAGTTCGACCAGTTCCTCGATCTGGTAGAGGAACCACTTGTCGATCTTGGTAAGGTTCTGGATGGTTTTGAACGAAATACCAGTCTTGAAGGCGTCGTAGATATGGAACAGGCGGTTCCAGCTCGGGTTCGCCAGGCTGTGCTTCAGAGCCTCCTGGTCGGTCAGTTCCCGGCCGTCGGCGCCGAGGCCGTTCCGCCGGATTTCGAGCGATTGGCAGGCCTTCTGCAGGGCTTCCTGGAAATTCCGGCCGATGCCCATCGCTTCGCCCACCGATTTCATCTGGAGGCCCAGTGAGCGGTCCGCCCCCTGGAATTTGTCGAAGTTCCAGCGCGGCACCTTCACGATCACGTAGTCGATGGCCGGCTCGAAGAAGGCGGAGGTCGTTCCGGTGATCGGGTTGATCAGTTCGTCGAGGTTGTAGCCGATGGCCATTTTAGCCGCGATCTTGGCGATGGGGTAGCCCGTCGCCTTGGACGCCAGGGCCGAGGAGCGGCTCACGCGCGGGTTGATCTCGATGGCAATGATGGAGTCGTCGGCCGGGTTGACCGAGAACTGCACGTTACAGCCGCCGGCGAATTTCCCGATCCCGTCCATCATTTTGATGGCAAGGTCGCGCATCTGCTGGTACAGCGTGTCGGGCAGCGTCATGGCCGGTGCGACGGTGATGCTGTCGCCGGTATGAACGCCCATCGGGTCGAAGTTTTCGATGGAACAGACGATGATGAAGTTGCCCGAACCGTCGCGCAGCAGTTCCAGTTCGTATTCCTTCCAGCCCATGACGCTCTGTTCGATCAGCACCTCATGCACCGGCGAAGCGTGCAGGCCGTTGTTGAGAGCCTTGTCGAAGTTCTCGGGCTTGTCGACGAAACCGCCCCCGGTTCCGCCGAGCGTGAACGAGGGCCGGATCACCAGCGGAAAGCCGATCTCCTGGGCAATCTCCTTGCCTTCGAGGAACGAGCGGGCCGTGCGGCCCTTGCAGACGCCGATGCCCAGTTCGATCATTTTCAGCCGGAATTTTTCGCGGTCTTCCGTCGTCTCGATGGCTCTGATGTCGACGCCGATGATCCGGACGTCGTATTTTTTCCAGACACCCGCCTTGTCGCAGTCGATGGCCAGGTTGAGGGCGGTCTGGCCGCCCATGGTCGGCAGTACCGCATCGATCGGGCGACCCATCTCCTGGTGCTTTTTCAGGATTTCGACGATCGACTTTTTCTCAAGGGGCTTCAGATACACATAGTCGGCATTGAGCGGGTCGGTCATGATCGTGGCCGGGTTCGAGTTGATCAACGCAACTTCAATCCCTTCTTCGCGCAGCGACCGGGCCGCCTGCGAGCCGGAATAGTCGAATTCACAAGCCTGACCGATGATGATAGGACCGGAACCAATGATGAGTACCGAGCGGATGGAGGAGTCTTTGGGCATTTTTGTGTAAAACGTTTCGGAAAAAGTGGTAAACCCGTCGGAATAAAACAGAAACGGTCAACACCGAAATGTCTGACACGCCCTGCCGATCCGCGACGTTCTATCCCTGACCCCCTGAAACGTACTGGCCCGAAGGAAACAGGTTGGCAATCAGTTTCTTACTAAGCCAATCTGTTTCGGTATGGTCAAAAATCCCACAAAATTAGTGGATGGCGGTGAAATAAGTAGAAATTTTTTCAAAATTGTTTTTCGAAAGCTGATCGATTCCGTGCAATTTGCGAGGCATTTTCAATCCACAGATTCATGATGAACCGTCGACGTGTCTGGGTTCTGATGGCGCTGATCGGCCTCACGTTTTCACATTGCAGCAAATACGAGGATCGGGTATGGCGAACGCCCTCCCCGACCAACCCGGGCGGCACCTCCGGAACACCCGGTACCCCGGGGAATCCCGGTACTCCCGGAAATCCCGGAAATCCGGGCAACCCCGGGGATCCCAGCAATCCCGGGAACCCCAATAATCCCGGCGAACCGCCCAAAACCGACCTGCCGACCGCCCCGCCCAAAGCCTCCTACATCGACAACGGCGTTCTGCGCGTGGGCATCGACCTCAAGATGGGCGGTGCGATCGCCTATCTGGCCACCTCCGCCAACGGGCAGAACATGGTCAACGGCTGGGACCCCGGGCGGCTTATTCAGACGGCTTTTTATTCCGGCCCCAATCCCTATAAACAGCCGCACCCGCTCTGGAAAGACGTCGGCTGGAACCCCATCATCGCCGGTGACGCCTACGGTAACCGCTCCAAAGTGCTCGAACACCGCATCACCGGCACCGAAATCTACGTCCGGACGGCCCCGCTGCTCTGGGGCAACAACAACGAGCCGGCCGAATGCACGATCGAAACCTGGGTCACGCTCGACCGCAATACCGTGCGGGTGCGCCACCGGTTGAACAACAACCGCTCGGATACGAAACAGTATTCGGCCCGGCCGCAGGAGCTTCCGGCGGTTTTCCTGAACGCGCCCTTCAAAAACGTCGTCTCCTACACCGGCGGGCGGCCCTTCACCGGCGACGGCCTGACCCGCACCCAGAGCCAGACCGTCAACCAGATCCTGGGAGGAGCGATCCTGCACGGCACCGAAAACTGGTCCGCTCTGGTCAACGACGCCGGCTTCGGCGTGGGCCTGTACCGTCCCAACCACTATTATTTCGTGGCCGGCTCCTTCGGGGCGGCCGCCGGCGAGGGCATGTACGACTTCAACTCGGCCTACATCACGGCCTCGACCTACGAAGTGATCGACCATAATATCCAGTATGAATACGAGTACACGCTGGTGGTCGGGTCGGTCGACCAGATCCGGAAGTTCGTGTACGACCAGCCGCGCCCGCGCACGGCCCCGGATTACCGCTTCGTGTCGGACCGGCAGTCGTGGTGGTTTTATCAGGGCGCCGACCGGGGCTGGCCCATTAAAAACGAACTGGACATTCCGCTCGACAACGGCAACTTCCTGCTGATCGGCCCCGAGGAGCAATGGCAGGCCGCCGGCATCCCGAAGCTGTATGTGAAGGGAGCGTTCAAAACCGACGCCGGGCAGGCCCGTCTGCGCTGGAAGTATCCGGGCGACCCCGAATTTCTGCCCGACCGCTACATCGACTTCCCGATCACGGGCGACGGCGTCTACCGCACCTACGAGATCGACCTGACGAAGGCCTCTACCTGGCGGGGCACCATCGTTCAGCTGGGCTTCGAGCCGGCCGTCGGTGAAAAGGGCGGCCCGAACAAGTTTGCGAAGATTCAGTCGATTTCGGTAACTAAGTGAGGCTTCCGGCTCCTACTTCCGGTAATCGAAGTACACCCTCGCAATCTGGTTGTTGACGATCTTGTAGGTAACGATCGACTCGATGTTGCGGCCATCGGCGCGGCCGGTGACCTTTTCCAGCAGGATGACGGTGTTGCCGGAGACGAGCTGCCCGGCGACCTCGCAGTGCAGGTTGGGATTGTTTTCAAAAAAGTGGCCGTAATAGTCCCGCAGTTCCTGCTTGCTGGTAAATTGCCGGATGAGCTTGTCCGGGAACAGATACAGGCTGGTGCTGTCGCTGTAGGGCGCCACGAAATCGTCGGCGTTATGGCGGTTCCAGGCGTCGATCTGCCGCTGCACCAGCTCCTCAGGAGAAGGCGGCCGGACACTGCTCACCGCATCCTGTCCGAAGGCGAAAGCCCATGATCCGCACAACGCGACCGCAGCCAGAAACCGGGTAACCCAAAACCGCGTCCGTTTCCCGCTCATGCCAGCCGCATCGGTTGTCGTTTCCAGTAAGTCAGTGAGCGCCAGAGCCATTCGAACGGCCCGAAACGAAAGAACCGAAGCCAGACGGCCGAGAAGATAATCTGAAAGACCCAGACGGCCGCCACGACCAGATACAACTCGTAAAAGGCGAGCCGACCGAAGTAACCCAGCCCGTAGCCGTAGAAAAACAACGAACAGATAATGCTCTGCATCAGGTAGTTGGTGAACGCCATCTGCCCGACGTTCGCCAGGGCCTTCATCCCCCAGGGTACCACGCCCGAGCGGTAAATCAGCAGCAGCAGGCTGGCGTGTCCGATGGCCGACGCGGCCCGCCGGAGGTCATACAGGGCGCGGAAGGGGAAGGCGTCCGCGTCGAGAACCCGGCCCGGATTGCGGAACCACGCCACCATATCCCAGAAGCCCAGCCAGCCGAGCGTCAGGCCGATGCCGTACCCCGCCAGCAGGGTGATCACATAGGTTCGGGTAGGGAGTTTGTTGGAGAAAAAGCCCCATTTGAACAGGGCCATCCCGAGGAACATCATCGCCAGGGCGTCCCAGACGAAATTCTGATAAAACTTCGTCGATTCGAGCGTGGCGTTGAGCGGCAGGTATTTGCTGAAGATCGTGCCGTAGCCTTCGTGCATTTTCCGGTTATGTTCCTCCTCCTTCTTTTTGTCGTACTTCACGCGCTTTTCGAGGTCCAGCCACGCTTCCTTCGATTTTTTCTGCTCGTCGGTCAGTTTCTTTTGCTGCTTTTCCAGCCGGACGGCGTTCAGATACTTTTCCCGCTTCTCCTTCGTCTCCATCGCATGGAAAGCGCCTTTGGTAAAGACGACGGCGGCACACAGAAAAGCCGCGATCAGGTAGGCCCGGGGCTTCAGTTTGCGGAACGGAAACAGAAACAGACCGCAGATGCCGTAGGTATACAGAATATCGCCCGGCCAGAGCAGCACATAGGCATTGATCACCCCGAAGGCAATCAGCCAGAACAGCCGGCGGTAGTAGAAATCGGCAAGGCCATAGCCGTCGATCTGAAGGTCCTTCTTGGCCGAAAACAGCAGCATCCCCGCCCCGAACAGCATGGAAAACAGCGCCCGCATCGTGCCCTCGAACACGACCGAAACCACCAGATTGGTCTGAAAATCGGCCGAACCCTCCGGGGCGGTGTAGATGCGGGGCATGGCGGCCGTCGAAAGGCCGAAAAAGGGAATGTTCATCATCAGAATGCCCAGCAGGGCAAACCCACGGATAAGGTCGACGGTCTGAATCCGGTCGGCTTTGGAAACGGGCCGAAGGGTTTCTTCCATACGCCCGGCATCGGTAGCGACTGCGGCTGAAGGGGAGAGCGCGTCCATACAGGTAAGTGTTACGTTTTTACTACCAATAATTTTGAAATGACAAGGCCGGAAGATAAGATTGCTGGCCGAGGCCTAATTTGGGTAGGGTAAACTGGTACCGAAAGCGTACTTTTGTAGTTTATATATCCGTAATTATACCTGAATACATCCTGTAATTCAAATCCTTTTAGCAAGCGGTAATGTCCATGAAGACTGTTCTTCCAAACATGAAAAATGTAGTTGTGATTCTTGTTTTCACCCTGGTCGCCGGAATGGCAAACGCCCAGAAAAATGTGCGGCTGCAGGGCAATGTGGCCGGTCTGGGTTCGACCATGATTTACCTCAAGAAAACCGATAATACCAATAGCCGCCTGATTACCATCGACTCGACCCGCGCCACCGACGGGCGGTTTTCGTTCAGCCGCAACGTTCCGGAAACGGATTTCTACAGCCTCGTGGCGGCCGGGCTGCCGGGCCAGGTGCAGTTTATCTGGGATCAGGACGTGACGCTGGAGGGCTCGCGGGAAAATTTCCGCGAGTCGGCGGTGAAAGGCTCCGCCCTGACGGATGCCTGGCTAAAGTTTCAGAACGACGTGGAGCGCCCCTACCGGGATGTGCTGATGGACCTGTACAACGACCGCCAGCGGGCCGCCAGCGATACGTCCGTGGCCAACCGTGTAGCGCGGGAAGAGAAGCGGCTGAAGCAGGAGCAGTACCAGAAGGTGCAGCAGATGATCCGCGACAATCCGAACTCGCTGCTGAGTCTTTACCTGCTGAACTGGTACTGGCCGCAGTTCCCGAAAACCGAGGCCAAAGCCATGTACGACCGGCTGCCCGACACCTTCAAAAGTCACTCCATCGCCAAACGGCTGCAAAACCAGCTCCGCTGACGGCTTATACGCCCTGTAGCGAACTGAGCCGCCGGTAGAAGCCCTCATCCAGGCCCAGCAGGTCCTGGTGGGTGCCGCGCTCGACGATCTCGCCGTTGTGAACCACCAGAATTTCGTCGGCGTGCTGGATGGTGCTGAGCCGGTGCGCGATCACCAGCGTGGTCCGGTGCGCCATCAGTCGGGTCAGGGCCTCCTGCACCAGTTTTTCCGACTCGGTATCCAACGCCGAAGTGGCCTCGTCCAGAATCAGAATCGGCGGATTTTTCAGAACGGCCCGGGCGATGCTGATGCGCTGCCGCTGCCCGCCCGAAAGCCGCCCGCCCCGGTCGCCGATGAGGGTCTGATAGCCGTCGGGCTGCGCCATGATGAAGTCGTGGGCGTTGGCGATTTTAGCGGCCCGCATCACCTCCTTCTCGTCGGCCTCGCTCCCGAAGGCGATGTTGTTGAAAATGGTGTCGTTGAACAGGATACTCTCCTGCGTCACGATGCCCATCTGGTTGCGGAGCGACTGCACGGTGCAGTCGCGCAGGTCGATGCCGTCGATCAGAATCCGACCCCCGGTGGGGTCGTAGAAGCGGGGAATCAGGTCGGCGATGGTCGATTTACCGCCCCCGGACGAACCGACGAGCGCAATGGTTTTCCCTTTGGTCAGCGTGAAGCTGACGTCGCGCAGGACGGGCGTTCCGGGGTTGTAAGCGAACGACAGATGCTGCACCTCGACGGCCCGCTGAAAACCCTCCAGTTGGACGGCTCCCGGCCGATCCTGAACCGCCGGTTCGGTATCGATCAGTTCCAGCACGCGCTCGCCGGAGGCAATGCCCCGCTGCGAACTGCTGAAGGCGTTGGAAATCTCCTTGGCCGGGCGCGTCACCTGCGAAAAGATGGCGATGTAGGCAATGAACTGAGCCGCCGACAGTTCCGACTGGTTCGACAGCACCAGCGACCCGCCGTACAGCAGAATCCCGGCTACCACCAGCACCCCCATGAACTCGGAGAAGGGCGAGGCCAGTTCGCGCCGGTTCGCCAGCGACTGCACGGCCCGCCGGTAGCCGTCATTCTCGGCCTGAAACTTCCGGGTGATGAACGGTTCGGCGTTGAAGCCCTTCACGACCCGCATCCCGCCGAAGGTTTCGTCGAGCAGGCTCAGAATACCGCCCAGCCGCTGCTGCCCCTCCTGGGCGTCGCGCTTCATCCGGCGCACCAGCATGGCGATGAACCCGCCCGAAACCGGGATCACCAGCAGGGCGAAAAAGGTCAGCCGGGCGGAAATGTTGAAAAGAGTTACCGAGTAGGCCACCAGCAGAAAAAACTCTTTGGAAGCCGCCGAAAGGGAGTTGGCGATGGAGTTCTCGACCTCCTGCACGTCGGTCATGATGCGCGAGATCAGGTTGCCTTTCCGTTCGTTGGAGAAAAAGCCGAGGTGCAGCCCGACGGCCCGACGGAATACCGTCTCCCGCAGCCGGGCCACCATTTTCGCCTTGAAGGCTTCCAGCTGCCGGACCGAGAGATATTTGAACAGGTTATTGAGCAGAACGGAGCAGACAATGACGGTACAGACGAACTTCAGGGCGCCGATCTTGCCGTACTGGCGGAAATACTGCGCGAAATAATATTGAAACAGGTCCGTCGGCGACGTGTCGAGCGACCATTCCGGAGCGGGACGACTGAGCAGAGCCTGGAGGGCTTCCGGATTGACCTTATCAAACAGGACGTTGAGCAGCGGTATCAGAAGCGTGAAATTCAGTACGCCGAACACACTGGCCAGCAGGGACGTCGTCAGAAACGGCACCAGGAAGCGGCCCAGCGGTTTGGCATAGGAAAGTAAGCGAAAGTAGGTTTTCATCTGCCGCAAAGATACGGGGTATCGACGGGAAAACTTCATGCCTCCGTTCATACAAAACCCGGGCGGCCGCTTACCTTTCTGCCCCGGTTTCGCGTTATTTGCAACGTACAACCTTGTCGAAGCCGAATCTATGCATTATCCCCACCTGGCGGCCGGTCTGCTGCTGATGCTTTTTTCCTGCAACGAACCTTCCCCCGGAAGCTCTTCCGACCGCTTTTCCACGTCTCCTGAACGGTTCCCGGTCGAGCCAAACCTCGTCAACGAAGCCTCGGGCATAGCCGCCAGCCGCACTATGAACAACCGGCTCTGGGTGCAGGAAGACAGCGACACGCCCGTCCAGATCAACCTGATGACCACCGACGGCAAACTGGTCAAACGCTTCCCGCTGCCCGGCATCAGCAACCGCGACTGGGAAGACCTCGCCATCGGTCCCGGCCCGCAGAACGGCGTTTCCTACCTGTATCTGGCCGACATCGGCGACAACCTGAAGAAAAACGACGTCAGCTATATCTACCGCTTCCCGGAACCGAAGAATGAGAACGAAGGCGTCTCGGGCATCGAACGCATCTCCTTCCGGTATTCCGACGGCCCGCGCGACGCCGAAGCCCTGCTGCTCGACCCCCAGACCCGCGACCTCTGGATCGTGACCAAGAGCGAGGAGAAAGTGCGGATGTACCGTCTGCCCTACCCGCAAAGCACCGGCGACGTGATGCGGGCCGACTACCAGGGCGAGCTGCCCCTCAACCTGATCACCGGCGGCAGCGTCTCCTCCGACGGTCAGGAAATCCTGCTGAAATCCTACATCGGCACCTACCACTGGCGCCGGAAAGACGGCCAGACGCTGGCCGACGCCATGCAGAAATCCAGCTACAAAACGCTGGCCGCCGAACAGCTCGGCCTTCAGGGCGAAGCCGTCTGCTTCGATAAAGACAACAAAGGCTACTACACCCTCCCCGAAAAAGGCAACCAGCCGTCGATAACACTGAACTACTACAAGCGGTTGTAGAGAAGGTCGGGGAGTGGAAGAGTTTAGGAGTTGAGGGGTTTGGGGGTTGTCCTCCCGACCTTGTCATCCCGACGCAGGAGGGATCTGGCGGCTCAATAACCCATCTGACTGGTCACTGGGCCACAGGATCCCTCCTGCGTCGGGATGACAAGCCTCGCCACCCTCCGCAACGCCCCAACTCCCTAACTCCCAAACTCCTAAACCCCTCAACTCCTAAACTAAAAACCGTTGCTCAAGTCTGCTGCCATCGTCGGAGCCGGGATTGCCGGAATTGCCGCTGCCGTCCGGCTGGCGGTGCAGGGCTATACGGTCGACGTTTTCGAGGCCAACGCCTATCCCGGCGGGAAGCTGTCGGGCTTTGAACAGGATGGATACCGCTTCGATGCCGGGCCGTCGCTGTTTACGATGCCGCAGCTGGTGGAAGAACTGTTCCGGCTGGCGGGCCGCCGGCCGGAAGACTATTTTCAGTACATCCGGCTGGACGAAACCTGCCGGTATTTCTGGGACGACGGCACCCGCCTGACCGCCTGGGCCGACCGCGACGCCTTCGCCCGGGAGGTGGAGACGAAGATCGGCGAACCCGCCGGCCACCTCCTCGACCACCTGGCCGACAGCGCCGAGAAATACCGCATTACCGAAAAGCTGTTTCTGGAACGCTCCCTGCACCGGCTGTCGACCTGGCTCAACCGCGACGCGCTGCTGGGCTACCTGAACCTGCCGAAGCTGGAAGTGTTCAGAACCATGAATGCCGCCAACGAAAAGCGGTTTGCGCATCCGAAACTGGTGCAGCTGTTCAACCGGTATGCCACCTACAACGGCTCCGACCCCTACCGGACGCCGGCCACGATGAACATCATTCCGCATCTGGAATACAACATCGGCGCCTTCTTCCCGAAGGAAGGGATGGTCGGGATCACGAACAGCCTCGTGCGGCTGGCCCGCGAACTGGGCGTGCGGTTTCACTTCAACACCCGGGTGACCGGACTCGTCACGACAGAAAACCGCATCGTCGGGCTGAAAACCGCACCTGCCAACCCGCTTTCGGGCGCGTTGGAACATCGCGAAGAAACCCTGCCGTTCGATCTGGTGGTTTCGAACATGGACATCGTCAGCACGTTCCGGAAGCTGCTGCCCCAGGCCCGCCAGCCCGAGCGCATCCTCCGGCAGCCGAAATCCAGCTCCGGCCTGATCTTTTACTGGGGTATTCGGAAAGAATTCAGCGAACTGGGGCTGCACAATATCTTCTTCAGCAGCGACTACCGGGCCGAGTTCGACGCCCTCTTTAACCGGCAGAACCTGTCCGACGACCCGACCGTTTACCTCAACATCACGTCCAAACACAAACCCGACGACGCTCCGCCGGGCTGCGAAAACTGGTTCATCCTCATCAACGCGCCCAACAATACCGGCCAGGACTGGGACGCCCTTATCGACCGGACGCGGCAGAACGTCATCCGCAAACTGAGTCGAGCGCTGGGCACCGAAATCGCCCCCCTGATCGCCTGCGAAGCCCTGCTCGACCCGCGCACCATCGAATCCCGGACGTCGAGCGCCCAGGGAGCGTTGTACGGCAACAGTTCCAACAACCGGTTTGCGGCTTTTCTGCGGCACGCCAATTTCTCCCGGCAGTTCCGGAATCTCTACTTCGTGGGCGGGAGCGTCCACCCCGGCGGAGGCATCCCGCTCTGCCTGCAATCGGCCCGGATCGCCACCGATCTGGTCGCCGAACGGATGCGGTGAACGGTAGTTTTTTGGGCTTTCTGTAGGCATCAGTGCCGGCGGAAACCTATATTGCGTCTTTGGTGACGAAAACCGCCTGCATGGATACGTCCTACCTGATTATTATTCTGAGTTTATCGGTATTGATTTCGTACGTCTTCGACCTGCTCAGCAGCCGGTACAAGACGCCCTCGGTCATATTGCTGCTGGTTTCCGGGATGCTGATGCGCCAGGTAACCAATTATTTCGCTTTCCAGCTGCCCTACCTCGATACCATCCTGCCGACGCTCGGCACCCTCGGCCTGATCCTGATCGTTCTGGAAGGGGCGCTGGAGCTGGAGCTTTCCGGCGACAAGCTGGGGCTGATCCGGCAGGCGTTCTGGGTCAGTTTTTCCTCCATCATCGTCACCTCGCTTCTGATGGGGGCGCTGTTCTACGTGCTCATGGAGGAGTCATATTTCAAATGTCTGGTGGCGGCCATGCCCTTCGGAATCATCAGCAGCGCCGTGGCGATTCCGGGCGGCCGGAACCTCAACCCCTACACCCGCTCCTTTATCGTTTATGAGTCGTCGCTGTCCGACATTCTGGGCGTCATGATCTTCAACTTCCTGGTTTACAATGCCGCCGGGGGCTTCTGGTCGGTGGTTTCCTTCGCCCGGGATACGCTCGTAATGGTCATCATCTCGCTGGTCTGCTGTTTCTTTCTGTTGTATCTGATCAGTAAGATCAACCACCACATTAAGTTCCTGCCCATTATTTCGGTGCTGTTCCTGGTCTATGCCGTCAGCCGGATCTACCACCTCTCCTCGCTCCTGCTGATTCTGGTTTTCGGGCTGTTTCTGAACAATACCGAGCTGTTCATCCGGGGCCGGCTCGACCGGATTCTGAAAAACGACCTGTTTGAAAAAGAACTGGATCAACTCAAAAACCTGACCGCCGAGGGCGCTTTCGTTGTGCGGACGTTCTTCTTTCTGCTCTTCGGCTATGCCGCCGACCTTCAGGCGCTGATCGACGCCGATGCCCTGATCGTGAGCTTCCTGCTGCTGCTGATCATCTTTGCCGTCCGGGTGGCGTCGCTGCGGCTTTCGTTCCGAGGCAGCATCAACCCGGTGGTGTTCATCGCCCCCCGCGGGCTGATCACGGTGCTGCTGTACCTGAGCATCCCGGAGAATCTGAAGCTGACCGGTTTCCGCGACGGCATTCTGACGCTGGTCGTGCTGCTGACGGCTCTGGTCATGATGGCCGGAGTGATCAGCTACCGCGAGACGGAAACCCTTTAGCTACAGATACCGGCGAAACCCATACCATTTCCGGGTTTTCCAGTAAGACAGGTCCCCCTCATGGGCGAACGCTTCCCGCTCGAAGCTGATGTTCCGGTAGGCTTCGTAATGCGACCGGTAGTGCAGGCGACGGAGACCGTACTCGATCAGATACCAGATATAGAAGGGCAGAACGCCCATTTCCAGCTGCTGGCGGAGGTGGATGCGCTCATGGTGAAGCAGCACGGCGTCGGGGCGGGCGGTCCGGACCAGCACGAACGGAAACAGGGCCATGCCGTCGACCCACAGAAACGGAACCCGAATCACAATCATGACTAAATTTAACGATCCGGCCGATAGGAATACGGTTTTTAGGGGTAAGATTGCAGGAAAGTATCCCAATACGTTATGATCATAGCCCTCACCGTCGTCTTTGGGATCGGCTATCTGCTGATTGCGCTCGAACACCCCATCGGCCTGAATAAAACCGCCACGGCCCTGATAACCGGCATCCTCTGCTGGACGGTTTACATCCTTTCGGCCCCGCACCCCGAACCCGTCGTCGAACAGCTGTCTCACCACCTGGGCCAAATTGCCGAAATCCTGTTCTTCCTGCTCGGCGCCATGACCATCGTGGAGCTGATCGACGCCCATGACGGCTTCACGATCCTTACCGACCGGATTGCGAGCCGCAACACCCGCGTGCTGCTCTGGATCATCTGCCTGCTTTCTTTCTTCCTTTCGGCCCTGCTCGACAACCTGACCACGGCCATCGTCATGGTGTCGGTGGCCCGGAAGCTGATCCGCAACGCCGAGCAGCGAAGACTCATGGCCGGCATGATCATCATTGCCGCCAACGCGGGCGGGGCCTGGTCGCCCATCGGCGACGTCACGACCACCATGCTCTGGATCGGCGGGCAGGTGACCACGGTCAACATCATGCGCATGCTTCTGATCCCGAGCCTGGTGTGCGTTCTGGCACCGCTGGCGGTGATGACCCTGCTGCTCCGGCCGGAGCAGCAGGCGGAGGTAGCCACGGCCTCGCACGGCATCAGCCGGCCCTACGTCACGCCCGTCCAGCGCCGGGACCGGGGCCTCATGTTTGCCGCCGGCCTCAGCGGAATGCTGTTCGTCCCGATCTTCAAAACCGTCACGCACCTGCCGCCCTATACCGGCATGATGCTGGTGCTGGGGGCCGTCTGGGCGCTGTCGGAGGTGATTCACTCCAAAAAGGACGAAGCCGACCGCCAGCGGTTCACGGCCGCCTACGCGCTGAGCAAAATCGACGCGCCGAGCATTCTGTTCTTCCTGGGTATCCTGCTGGCCGTGGGCGCGCTGGAATCGACGGGCCTGCTGCGGAGTCTGTCCGAATCGCTGAACGATTCCATCGGCAACCTGGATCTGATCGTGCTGCTGATCGGGGTGGCGTCGGCGGTGATCGACAACGTCCCGATCGTGGCCGCGGCCATGGGCATGTACGATCTGAAGACGTTTCCGGCGGATCATAAACTCTGGGAGTTTCTGGCCTACTGCGCCGGTACGGGCGGGAGCCTGCTGGTGATCGGGTCGGCGGCCGGGGTGGCCGTGATGGGCATGGAACGGCTCGATTTCGTCTGGTACCTGCGAAAGATCAGCTGGCTGGCGCTGATCGGCTACGTGGCCGGGGCGATGGTCTTTCTGGCCCTGCATGCCATCACGGCAGCTTAAATCGAAACCGCTCAACCCTGATTTTCAACCTTCCGACAAAGTTTGTGATGCGGATATTTTTTAAGTATTTCCCTCAACGAAAAAGGATTGTATATTTGATGAAGACCGTTTAATCGGAGTCAACCTATTTTACCCTCAGTAAATCTTTTATGAAAAAAACCGCGCTGTACGTTGCGTTATGCCAGTGCCTGCTCTGGTCGGCCGTGGCTCAAACGCCGAAAAAAACCACTGCGGCCCAGCCGGCCAGGCCGGCCCCCAAAGCAACGGCCACGGCTTCCGCCACACCTTCCGCCCAGGGCCGCATCAAGTTCACGGAATATGATCTGCCCAACGGCCTGCACGTCATTCTGCACCAGGACAACTCGACACCCTTAGTGGCCGTCACGATGATGTACCATGTCGGCTCCAAGAACGAACAGCCGGGCCGTTCGGGTTTTGCGCACTTCTTCGAGCACCTCATGTTCGAAGGGTCGGACAATATCAAACGGGGTGAGTACATGAAGGTCGTCAAAACCGCCGGAGGACAGCTCAACGCCAACACCTCCAACGACCGGACGTTCTACTACGAAATTCTGCCCTCGAACAAGCTGGAACTCGGCCTCTACCTGGAGTCGGAGCGGCTGCTGCACGCCAAAGTGGACGAAAAGGGCGTCGAAACCCAGCGCGAGGTGGTGAAGGAAGAACGCCGGCAGCGGTATGAGAACCAGCCGTACGGCAGCTTCTTCCCGCAGGTGCTGAGCCATGCCTACAAGGTACACCCGTACAAGTGGGCGCCCATCGGTTCGATGGAAGACCTCAACGCGGCCAAAATCGATGAGTTCCGGGCATTCTACAAGGAGTTCTACGTGCCGAACAACGCCATCCTGTCCATCGCCGGCGACATCAGCGTCGAGGATACGAAGAAGCTGATTGAAAAATACTTCGCCGAAATTCCGAAAGGGGCGAAGGCGCCCTACCGCCCGACCGTCAAGGAACCTGAACAGAAGGCCGAAGTGCGTGACATCGTGTATGACAACGTCACGCTGCCGGGCGTCTTCCAGGCCTACCATATGCCCGCCCAGGGAACGCCGGACTATTATGCGCTCGACGTGCTGCAAACCCTGCTGGCCGGCGGTGAAAGCTCCCGCATGAACAAGGAACTGGTCGACAAGCAGCAGAAAGCGCTGCAAACGGGCGTGTTCCCGCTTCAGACCGAAGACCCCGGCCTGTTCATCTCCCTCGGGATTGCCAACATGGGCGTGAAAGCCGCCGACCTCGAAGCCGCCATGAACGCCGAGATCGACAAGGTGAAGAAGGAGCTGGTGACCGACGAAGAGTTCCAGAAGGTCAAGAACCAGATCGAAACCAACTTCATCAACCAAAACTCCCGCGTTTCCGGGATCGCCGAGAGCCTCGCCAACTACAAAATGTATCTGGGCGACGCCAATCTGATCAACACCGAACTGGAACGCTACAACAAGGTGACGAAGGAAGACCTCCGGCGGGTGGCCAATAAATACCTGACCAAAGAAAACCGCGTCGTGTTGTACTACCTGCCGAAATCGATGGAACCGAAGAAAGAGGACAAAGGCAAGTAAGCGTACGAAAGGTATAAAAACGATTGAATAACGAACGCTGGATGAATTCAATGAAAACGAAATACGGTATCGCCCTCGGCCTGCTGGCCTTCAACCTGACGGTTTCAGCCCAGAAGGTCGACCGCTCCAAACTCCCCGCCGATGCGCCGGCTCCGACCATCAAGGTGGGCAAACCCGAATCCTTTACGCTCGACAACGGGCTGAAGGTGTTTGTGGTCCAGAACAACAAACTGCCCCGGGTGGCGTTCAGCCTCCTGCTCGACTACCTGCCCTTCCGGGAAGGCGACAAGGCCGGTTATGTGGACATCGCCGGTCAGCTGATGCGTACCGGTACGCAGAAAATGACCAAGGACCAGCTCGACGAAGCGGTGGATTTCATCGGCGCCACGCTGAACACCTCGCCGACCGGGGTCTACGCCATGTCGCTGAAAAAGCACACGCCCAAACTGCTCGAACTGATGTCGGACGTGGTGCTGAACCCGAAGTTCACGCAGGAGGAACTGGACAAGCTGAAGAAACAGACCAAATCCGCCCTGGCGGCTCAGAAAGACAACCCGAACGCCATCGCGTCGCGGGTGAGCAGCATCCTCGTCTACGGCAAGGACCACCCCTACGGCGAACCGGATACCGAAGAAACCGTCGACCGGATCACGCTCGACGATTGTAAGAAGTTCTACGAGACCTACTACCGCCCGAACATCGGGTATCTGGCCGTCGTGGGTGACATCACCCCCGCCGAAGCCCGCACGATGGTGGAGAAATACTTCGGCAAATGGCAGAAAGGCGAGGTGCCGAAACCGACCTACGACCTGCCGAAGCCGCCCGCCAAGACTAAAATCGCGCTGGTCGATCGCGGCAACTCGGTGCAGTCGGTGGTGTATGTGACGCATCCGGTCCTGCTGAAACCGTATACGAAGGAGTCGATTCAGGCCAGCATCACCAATGATATTCTGGGCGGCAGCGAAGCCCGGCTGTTCAACAACCTGCGCGAAAAACGCGGCTTTACCTACGGCGCCTACTCCTCCCTGACCAGCGACCGGCTCGTGGGCCGTTTCCGGGCCAGCGCCAGCGTCCGCAATGCCGTGACGGACAGCTCCGTCGCCGAGTTTATGAACGAACTGAAGGCCATCCGCGACTCCAAACCGACCGCCGACGAGCTGGCCCGGACCAAGAGCGCCTTTGCCGGTAACTTCATTTTTACCCTCGAAGACCCGCAGACCATCGCCAACTTCGCCATTAACACGGCCCGCTACAACCTGCCCGAAGACTTCTTCTCGAACTACCTGAAGAACGTCGACGCCGTCACGGATGCCGACGTGCAGGCCACGGCCCAGAAGCTGGTCAACCCGGAGACCGCCTACATCGTGGTAGTGGGGAAAGCAGCCGAGATCGCCGATAAACTGAAGAAATTCGGCGACATCGAATACTTCGACCTCAACGGCACGAAGGTGGAAGCCCCGGCTCCCGGCCGCCTGACCACCGCAGCCGTTCCGGCCGGGATGAGCGCCGAGCAGGTGATCGACAAGTACCTGACGGCCGTCGGTGGAAAGGACGCCATCGCCAAAATTTCGGACGTGACCTACAAGATGTCGACCGAAATGCAGGGGCGGACGCTGGAGATCGAAAGCCTCCAGAAATCACCGAACAAATACGCCATGTCGGTGTCCATGAACGGCCAGGAAATGCAGAAGATCGTTTCCGACGGCAGCAAGGTGAAAATGGGCGGCATGGGCCAGTCGCAGACCATCGAGGGCGACGAAGCCCGGGTGCAGATTCTCCAGAACAGCCTGTTCCCCGAGCTTCAGTTTGCAGCGCTGGGGGCCAAAACCACCCTGGCCGGTGTCGAGAAGATCAACGGCCGCGATGCTTACAAAGTAGACGTCGCGCTGGGCAGCCAGAAATTCACGGAATACTTCGATACCGAAACCGGCCTCAAGGTGCAGGTGAGTTCGACCCGTCCGGGGCCGCAGGGTGAAATGGCCGTCGACGTCGGTCTGAGCGACTACAAGGACGTCAACGGCGTGAAGTTTCCGCATACCCGGACGCAGAACATGGGGCCGATGCAGATGAAAATCGCCACCCAGTCCATCGCCGTCAACAAAGGCCTGCAGGATAAATCCTTCTCGGTTCAGTAAGAAGGCGGTTTTAGAAATTCTCAGGCGGTGGCTATCAGATAGCCACCGCCTTTTTTATGTTCACACGCTGAACAGTTTGCGCGTATTTTCGAGGTCCCGCCGGTGCGCCGACACGGCGTCCATCGTATTCGGCGACTGCTTTTCCAGGCACTGCTCCAGCACCAGATGCGGGCTGACGCCCAGGGCTTTCAGTTCGTGTACCAGACGCGGGTAGTCGATGTCACCCTCGCCGAAGGTTTCCGTCCAGACGCCCTTTTTCGACTGCCGCAGGTGCAGCTCCGTAATCCGTTTCCCGTATAATTTGACGATGTCGAACAGCGCGACCTGCGAGTTACCGGCACCCCGGTAAATCCAGTGGACGTCGAGGCAGAGCGAGACGTTGGCCGGGTCGGTATTGAGCAGCATATGGTGAAACTCACGGGCCGCATTCCGCATCTCCATGTCGTGCGTGTGATAGGCCAGGGTTATGCCGCGCTTTTTCAGTTCCGCGCCCAGCTGATTCAGACCGGCGGCCTGGGTGGCGAGTTCTCCGTCGTTCTTGTCTTCCGGACTCCCCCATTTCAGTGGACTGGGATTCGTCACGATGATCTTCAGCCCCAGCGGTTTGGCAGCATCGGCGATGGCGGCTACCGTTCCGATGGTCTTTTCCACCTCGTCGGTTCGGTGGAGGGTGCTGTTGACGTAAATCGAGGGCATCGCCAGGCGGTATTTCTTCAGGAGCGGAGCCAGTTTTCGAATATCGTCCGCCGAGTTGATCGACGGTTCGTAGGCCGGAATGCCCGACTGGACAAACTCATCCAGCGACGCATCCAGATTGGCCGACCAGTCGCGCCCTTCCCGCTGGTAGAAGGTATGCCAGGTATACTGGTTACAGGCAATCGGAAGCCGCGTCTGTCGGAACGGCCTTCCGGCGGCCTCCCCCGCCCAGAGTGCGCCGGTCAGGCCGGCCAGGGATTGCAGAAAATTACGTCGGTCAAAATGCATAGTCGAAAGGAGGGGTTGCGGTAACATTAACGCAATTTATTTAAATTTAAAGCTTCACTCCATTCTACAAACCTGATTGAAAACCGATTTCATGAAACAACCTTTCCTCTCAGCCTTGCTGGCGGGCAGTCTTTTCCTCTTTCTTTCTTCTGATCCTGCGGCTTTTGCGCAGGCCCCACCCACCGGACCGTATCCGAATTTCACTCAATTGACCAACCGGCTTCGCACCCTGACCAACCGTCATAACGGCCTGGCGCAGCTGCAGTCCATCGGCAAATCGCATGGCGGGCGGGACATCTGGCTGCTGACCGTCGGGCGCGGCAACGCGGCCCGGAAACCGGCCGTCGCCGTCGTGGCCGGCGTGGAAGCCGGCCACCTCGCCGGTACCGAACTGGCCGTGCAGCTGGCCGAAAAGCTGCTGGCGGCTTCGGGGCAGGACAGCGTCGCCCGGCTGCTGAACGGCAAAATGTTTTATATTTTTCCGAGTATCAACCCCGACGCCCAGGAACAGTTTACGGCCCGGCCCCGCTACGAACGCAGCGGCAACGGCGCCGACACCGACGACGACCGCGACGGCCGCCTGAATGAAGACCCCTTCGAGGACCTGAACCGCGACGGTCTGATCACCCATATTCGCATCGAAGACCCCACCGGCACCTTCGTTCCAAGCCCCGACGACCCGCGGGTGCTGGTGAAAGCCGACCCCGGCAAAGGGGAAACCGGCCGTTACATCGTCATTTCGGAAGGGAACGACAACGACAGGGACGGCGCCTTCAACGAAGACGGGGCCGGGGGCGTTTCCCTCGATCGCAACTTCACCTTCGACTACCCCATCTTTATCCCCGGATCAGGCGAAATGGCCGTGTCGGAGCCGGAAAACCGCGCCCTGCTCGACTTTCTGTATAAAGCGCCGAACGTGTATGCGGTCTTTACCTTCGGCCCCTACAACAATCTGTCGGAAGCGCCGAAGTTCGACCGGTCCAAAACCACCCGGCGCATCATTACCGGCGTGCTGGAGAAAGACGCTCCGGTCGGCGAGCAGGTGTCCCGGCTGTACAACAGCCAGACCGGCCTGAAAGACGCGCCGGCCGGGCCGCCCGCCAAAGGCAATTTCGCGCAGACCGCCTATTATCACTACGGCCGCTTCAGCTTCTCGACGCCCGGCTGGTGGGTTCCGAAAGCCGCCACTCCGGCCGATACCGCCAAAGGGAAAAAACCGGACGCCAAACCCTCCGACAACGAGGAGGTGAAGTTTCTGCGCTGGGCCGAGTCGCAGAACCTCCGCGACGTTTTCGTGCCCTGGCAGCCCATCGACCACCCGGACTTTCCGGGCCGCAAAGCCGAGGTGGGCGGGCTGGCCCCCTACGCCCGGCTGAACCCGCCGGTTTCCTTTCTGAACGACGCAGCCGACCGCCACCTGAAATTCCTGACGGCCTTCGCGCGCCGGATGCCGGTGATCGACATCGTGAATGTCCGCACCGAAAAGCTCAGCGACGGTCTGACGCGCGTCACGGCGCAGGTGGTCAACACCGGCCTGCTGCCGACCGGCTCCGAAATCGGCGACCGGGTGCGGTTCGTGCCGAAAATGAAGGTGGAAATGAATACCGGCACCGGCCAGACCGTCGTTTCGGGGCGCAAACGGCTGCTGCGCGCGCCGATGGCCGCCGGAGAGTCGATGGAGGTCAGCTTCATCGTCTCGGGAACGGGACGGGCTACCCTTGAAGCCGGCAACGCCATGACCGGTATGAAATCAGTCGAAATCACCCTCCGCTAACGCACTCATGAAAAAGATATTCCTTCTTCTCCTGATCACGCTGCCGCTCGGCGTATGGGCGCAGCAGAAACCGGCCCAGAATGACGAACTGAGCGGGATGCGGGCCGTCGGCTCGCCGGCCAACCCGAAAGTACCGATGCGCTGGAACCACTACAACGACTACGCCGGCATCACGAAGTTCTGCCAGGACATGGCCAAAGCGCACCCGGACCTGGTGCGGATCGAGTCGATGGGCAAATCCTTCCAGGGCCGCGACCTGTGGGTGCTGGTTGTCACCGACTTCAAAACCGGCAACCCCGACCGCAAACCCGGCTTTTACATCGACGGTAACATCCACTCGAACGAACTTCAGGGGTCTGAAATCGCCATGTATACGGCCTGGTACCTGGCCGAAAACTTCGGGAATGTGGCCTTTACCACGGAACTGCTGAAAGACAAGGTGTTCTACATCACGCCGACCATCAACCCCGACGCCCGCGAGGACTTCATCAAGAACCCGAACAACGCCAACTCTCCCCGTTCGGGCATGGTGCCGCTGGACGACGACGGCGACGGCGAAGCCGACGAGGACAAATACGACGACCTCGACGGCGACGGCAACATCGTGCTGATGCGCCGGAAAACCCCGCTCGGACGCATGAAACAGGACCCCGGCGACCCGACGCGGATGATCCCGGCCAAACCCGACGAAGCGGGCGAATACGAACTGCTGGGCTATGAGGGCATCGACAACGACGGCGACGGCCAGGTCAACGAAGACGTCACCGGTTACTACGATCCCAACCGCGACTGGGGCTGGAGCTGGCAGCCCAACTACGTCCAGAACGGGGCGCTCTATTACCCCGGCTCCCTGCCCGAGACGCAGGCGATCAAACGCTACATCATGCGCCATCCGAACATTGCCGGTGCGCAGAGCTATCACAACTACGGCGGGATGTTCCTGCGCGGGCCGGGCGCCGAGGAAGACCAGCAGTATTACAACCAGAGCGACATCGCCGTGTACGACGTCATCGGCCGGATGGGCGAAAAGATCATTCCCGGCTACAATTACTACGTGATTTACAAGGATTTGTATACGGTCTACGGCGGGGAAATCGACTGGCTGGCATTGGGGCGCGGCATTTTCACCTTCTCGAACGAGCTGATGACCTCGTATCTGCTGTTCCGGCAGAAACCGAACGACCCGAACCGCTTCCAAAACGACGAGTTCAACCAGTTCGGAAAATACCTGCTCTTCGACGACGCGTATGTTGCGTGGAAACCGTTCAAACACCCGCAGTACGGCGACATCGAGATCGGCGGTCCGAAGAAGAACTACGTCCGCAACCACCCCGGCTTCATGCTGGAGGAGGACGCCCACCGCAACATGTCGTTCACGCTCTACCACGCCCACCAGACCCCGAAGCTGGAGGTGCAGTCGATCAACACCCGGGCGGTGGGCAACGGGCTGACGGAGGTGACGGCCACCATCGTGAACCAGCGGGTGATTCCGACCCACTCGTCGCACGACGTCCGCTACAAAATCGAGCGGCCGGATTACATCACCCTGAAGGGCGGCACCCCGCTGGCCGGGATGATCGTCGAGAACGAAGACCTGAACATCACGCGTGAGCAACGTAACAACCCCGCCACCATCGAGGTGCCGAACATCCCCGGCATGGGCTTCGTCAAGGTGCGCTGGCTGGTGAAGGGCGGAGGCAAATACACCGTCGAGGTCGACAGCCGCAAGGGCGGCCTCGCGCAGAAGACACAGTAAACAAAAAACCGGGTCGTTGCCGACCCGGTTTTTTGTTATTCCAAATCCGTTATGAACAGATCGAGTTCTTCATCGGAAATACTCTCTTTTTCTGATTTATCTTAAATGGAGAGCAGAAAAACGGTTTCCTCTACCACCCTTACATAGGTGATCACCCTCGCTCCTCCTCGTTTCCCCCGGCCTTTGGAAGTGATCGCCATCCGGATTTTGTAGCAACCTTTTCCGAGAGAGGTGCCCTGCTTCGGCTCAACTTTCAGTGAATCAATTAACTTTTCAATGTCTCGGGCTAACGAAGCGAATTTTTTAAGCATTCGCTTCGCTTCCTGTTGAAAGCTTGTGGAAACGACTACTTTATAACTCATTTAAAAAATCACGGGCAGATTTCAGCTTGATTTTTCCTTCCTGATGAAGTTTTACTTCTTCCATGGCGCTTTTCAGGCCTTGAAGAATCTCTTCTTTAGTCGGTTCCCGGTATTCCTCCTCGGGGGTCTCGGACAGATGGTATTGCTTTTTCAAAGCTTCCCAATCCTTGATCGGAATAAAGACCCCGGTCTTCTTCCCCTGGTTATCAGTCAGATATTGAATACGCATGGCGACGGATCATTTGTATCTCCAAAAAAGTTAAACACTTTTTATCGCAAATACACCCCCATGCGCTCTTCGTCGCTCAGGACGACTTCGACATGTTCGGTCAGGGTGGTGGAGAGTTTGTAGCCGATGTAGTCGGCGGCAATCGGGTAGCGTTTGTGGTCGCGGTCGACGACGACGGCCACTTTCAGGCTCGTCAGCGGCACGTTCAGGAAGGGCTGAAGCGAGAAGGCCAGCGTCCGGCCGGTGTTCAGCACATCGTCCACGACGATCACCGATCTGTTGGTAAAATCCTCCGTTTCGGCGTCGAGCTGAATGGGCGACTGCTGCGTCAGGCTCTTGTCCAGGCTGATTTTCATGACGCTGACGGCCAGCGGGGCAATCTGCCGCAGCACCTCCGCCAACCGCCCGGCCAGCGCGTACCCCTCGCCCGAAATGCCGGCCAGCACGACTTCCGACTCTTCAAAATTGTTTTCATATATCTCGAACGCGATGCGCCGGATTTTCTGTTCGACCTGCACGCGCGTCAGAATCTGGGTGGTCTGGGAAGTCATACGCCGTTTTTAATTTTCCCTGCAAAATTGAAAAATAATCGCAAACAACTAAGGCTCAAAATAACCGGCGCCTTTCGTATTTTTGTGACCTTAAAGTTTTTCCTTTTCATGATCATTAAAACCAAAAAGTACGCTCTCGACCAGAAGACCTACATCAGTCTGACCATGCGCAGCTGGCTGAAGCACAACTGGTACTGGGGCTTCGTTCCGCTGGGCCTGATCATCGCCAACGTCCTTCTGAACCTGACCGGCGTTTACGAGAACTGGTGGATTTACGTTGTGATCGTTCTGCTCACCCTCCTGTACGTCATCTTCTGGGCGGTGCAGTTCACCGGAATCACCCAGATGGAACAGTCCAAAGCCCTGTTTCAGAAATATGTCTACGAAATCGACAGCCGCCAGATTCTCCTGAAACTGAACGCCCGTGAGGGCGGCATTCTGAAGTGGGACCAGATCCGCAGCGCCTTCAAAGATAAGGAAGCCTACGTGCTGGTGGTCTCCAACGAGCAGGCCATGAACGGCATGAAAGCCAACTGGCTGGCGAAAACCGTCGCCAAAGGCATGAAAGATGCCCAGTTCCTGTATCTGCCCTATTCCATCTTCACCAGCGAAAACGACCTGCGTTTTATGGATACGCTGCTGAAACGGAAAGGGTTGCTGGCCTGATTCATTTCCTGAACACAAAGCATACGCGGGCGAAATGGACCAGACCGGATCGTTTCGTCGGCGTATGCTTTGTTTCTGACCGATCCTTTATGAAAAAATTCCTTCTTTTCGGGTGGATGGGCCTCTTTTCCCTCCCGGTTTCCGCCCAGACGACGGCCCCCCCCGCCCCCGAAACGACCCGCGACAAAAAAAGCGTGACGCTGGATGAAATCTGGGGCAGCCGGGCCGGCACCTTTACCCAGAAAACCGTCCAGAGCGTCAACTGGATGAAGGCGGGCGGCTTTTATACCGCCCTGGAAGGCGGCAGGGTCGTCCGGCGGTCGATTGCCACCGGCGAAGCCGTCGAGACGCTGTTCGACGAGCAGCAGGCCCGGGCTGAGGGACCGGCCCAGGCGGTCCGGATGAGCGACTACCAACTCAGCGCCGACGAACGCAAACTGCTTATTACCACCGAAGAAGAACCTATCTACCGCCGGTCGACCCGGGCGTCGTTCTTTGTCTACGACCTGAACACCAAAAAACTGACCCGGCTTTCGGCAAACGGCAAGCAGCAGTATGCCACGTTCTCACCCGACGGAAGACAGGTGGCTTTCGTGCGCGACAACGACCTGTTCGTGACCGACCTGACGAGCGGCCGCGAGACCCGGCTGACCACTGACGGCAAACGGAATGCCGTCATCAACGGTGGGGCCGACTGGGTCTACGAGGAAGAATTCAGCTTCGCCCGGGCGTTCGAGTGGTCGCCCGACAGCAAACGCATCGCCTGGCTGCGCTTCGACGAAAGCCGGGTGCCGGAATACAACCTCCAGCTGTGGGGGGAACTGTACCCGACCGATTACCGCTTCAAATACCCCAAAGCCGGTGAGCCCAACTCCGTCGTGACGGCCTGGGTAGTGGAGGTGGCTTCGCAGAAGAAAACCCGCATCGATACCGGCACCGACCCGGATACCTACCTGCCGCGCATCGGCTGGACCAAAAATCCGAACCTGGTGTCGATCCGGCGCATGAACCGGCTTCAGAACCGCATGGACCTGCTCCACGCGGACGCCCGCACCGGCAAAACCACCGTCGTCCTGACCGAACAAAGCCCTACCTACGTCGATCTGGAATTCACCGACGACCTGACCTACCTTGCCGACGGCCGGACGTTCCTGCACTCCAGTGAACGCAGCGGCTTCAAACACCTGTATCTCTATGAGTTGAGCGGTAAACTGATCCGGCCCGTCACTACGGGCGAGTGGGAGGTGGCCAGTGTGCTGGGGGTCGACGAGAAGAACCAGGCGGTGTATTTTACGTCGACGGAAGTGTCGCCGATGGAACGGCACCTGTACCGCATCGGTCTGGACGGGAAAAACAAGTTGCGGCTGACCGGTCAAACCGGCACGACCACCGTCAACATGAGCCCCGATTTCAGTTACTACCTTCAATACCACACCTCGGCGGCCTCGCCCGTGACGGTTTCGGTGCAGCAGACGGTGAACGGGGCGGCTTCTAAAGAAATCCGGACGGTGGAGGACAACCGCGAGCTGCGGACCCGCATGGGTCAGTATGCCCTCTCTCCGAAGCGGTTTTTCCGGTTTACGACGACCGGCAACGTCAGCCTGAACGGCTGGATGATCCGGCCCATGAATTTCGACAGCACGAAACGGTACCCGGTGCTGATGTTCGTCTACGGCGGACCGGGATCGCAGACGGTCAATAACAGCTGGGATACACGGGATTTCTTCTGGTACCAGACGCTGGCCGAACGCGGCTACCTGATCGTCTCGGTCGATAACCGGGGCACCGGCGGGCGGGGCAACGCCTTCCGGACGGCCACCTACGCCCAGTTGGGTAAACTCGAAACGCAGGATCAGATCAACGCGGCCGGCTATCTCGGCACGCTGCCCTACGTCGACAAAAGCCGGATCGGCATCTGGGGCTGGAGTTACGGCGGGTATATGTCGGCGCTCTGCATGACGCTGGGAGCCGACGTCTTCAAAACCGGTATTTCGGTGGCACCCGTATCGACCTGGCGCTTTTACGACACCATCTATACGGAGCGGTATCTGAAACGGCCGCAGGACAACCCCTCGGGCTATGACGACAACTCCCCGCTGACGCACGCGGCCAAGCTGAAAGGGCCGTTCCTGCTGGTCCACGGCACCGGCGACGACAACGTGCATTTCCAGAATTCCGTGGCCCTGGCCGACGCGCTCATCAGGGCCGGCAAGCCGTTCCAGTCGTTCTATTACCCGAACCGGAACCACGGCATCTATGGCGGCAATACCCGGCTGCACCTCTACCGGATGCTGACGGACTTCATCGAAAAGAACCTGTAAAGCAACCGGACTAAGCCACTGCCTTACAGGCCCATATCAAATAATTCTATGTAATTACTTCGCCTGATTGGTAAAGTCGACCACCGTCACGTCGGCCAGCCAGGCCCCTACGATCTTGCCGAACTCCTTGTGGGCGGGGTGCGGCAGGTAGGTGTCGCGGTCTTTTTCGTTATCGAAAGTCAGGATGAAGGCGTGGGTAAGCCCTTTGTTGAGGTTCTCCGGGCTGTGGTTGGTTCCCCACTCGAAACCTTTGATCTCCTTGATTTTGGAAGGCAGCGCTTCGAAAGCGGCCACGATCTCCTTTACTTTTTCCGGGCCGGCTTCCGGCTTGAATTTGAACAGGACGATGTGCT
Organism: Larkinella soli; assembly: GCF_003703975.1. Classification (GTDB taxonomy): domain Bacteria; phylum Bacteroidota; class Bacteroidia; order Cytophagales; family Spirosomataceae; genus Larkinella; species Larkinella soli. The sequence goes on from NZ_QTJY01000019.1 coordinate 47,653, forward strand.
GGACTTTATTCATTTTGTTCTGGGCAAGCGAGCCGGTCATGGCGGCTGCAACGAGGAAAAGGGAAAGAAACAGGGATTTCATAAAAATTAAGTTAGCCTTTATTGTTTATCAGCGTACGGAATGATCAGTCTCTCCCCGCGTTGCGCATGGTTTTTGGTTTTTCCGTTGGCCTTCATGAGCGCATCGACCGATACGCCGTATTTTTCCGCCACTACGCGCAGGATGTCCCCCGGCCCGACGGTATGCATCGCCCGGACCTTCACGTTCAGCTTCGTCACGTCGGCTTTGACGGCATTGTCCTTGAGGTCAGGATTGAGCGCCTTGAGGGTATTGATGCTCAGGTTGTATTTGGTAGCGACGCTGTAGATGGTTTCGCCGGGCCGGACGGTGTGGGTGTGCGTCACTCCACCGGAGGGCACACTGACTCGGGCCGGTTCCTTTTTCTCCTCTTTAGGTTTTTCCTCCTTCGGTTTTTCTTCCACCGGCTCCTTCTTCGGCTTTTCCTCCCGGGCTTCGGCTACGGGCTTCTCTTCGGCCGGTTTACCCGCGGCCGGGCGTTCTTCCGAATCCAGGGCCGGGGCCGGTTTGCGGACTTCTTCCGGCTCGTCGATCTTTGCCGGAGTCGACTGCGACAGATCGACCGGAGCGTTGCGGCTCGACGTGTCGATTTCGATAGGGGCGGCCAGTTCCGGCTCGATCGGCTGCTGAACGGGGTTCTGCACGGTGGTGTCCAGCGGAACGTTGGTCAGTTCCTCGGAGCCTTTGGTGTCGTCGGCGATGTACTCATAACCGACGTATAACAGCGCCAGGATGGTCAGAATCAGGACCGCCAGCGTAATCGTGGGCAGGCTGGAGCCGCCTGCGGGCTGGGGGTTACGCTTCGCATTTTCGGTTTCCATACCGGGGTTGTGATCTTAAAGTTCAATTCGATTTTACCTCCTGGCTCATCTGCTCCACTTTTACCTTCAACCCCTCCTTGTACTCGTAGAGATTGCGGGCCACGGTTTCGTCGAAGGTGCCTACGATCTGGGCGGCCAGAATCCCGGCATTCCGGGCGCCGTTCAGGGCGACGGTCGCCACCGGCACCCCGGCGGGCATCTGAAGGATGGACAGCACCGAATCCCAGCCGTCGATGGAATTACTGGATTTAACCGGCACACCGATCACGGGCAGGGTGGTCAGGGAGGCTATCATGCCGGGCAGGTGGGCCGCCCCGCCCGCCCCGGCGATAATTACTTTGAGGCCCCGCTGGCGGGCCGTTTTGCCGTATTCGACCATTTTTTCCGGCGTCCGGTGGGCCGACACCACGTCGATTTCGTACGGTACGCCCAGTTCAGCCAGAATCTCGGCAGCTTCCTTCATCACTTTCAGGTCGGAACTGCTGCCCATTATGATACCAATCATACTTTTCAGAGGAAAGTCAGCCGTAACGCCGGCCGGTGCGGCCTACTGCTCACTGCGTACTTTAATACTTGTTTTCACGAGGTCGGCTTTCGCCCGCAACGCATTCAAATCCGAACCAATAACGGTAATATGGCCCATTTTGCGAAACGGCCGGGTGATTTTTTTACCGTACAGAAAAGGAAACACGCCCGACAGGCCCAGCAGCGTTTCCATGCCCTCGTACTGTGCCGGTCCGTTGTAACCGGGTTCGCCCAGGAGGTTGATCATGGCGGCCGGGGTCAGGATGGCCGTATCGCCCAGCGGCAGGTTCAGAATGGCCCGCCAGTGCTGTTCGAACTGGGAGGTGACGTTAGCCCGGATGGTATGGTGGCCGCTGTTGTGCGGGCGTGGAGCCACCTCGTTGATCAGCACCTCGCCCTCCCGCGTCAGGAACAGCTCCACGGCCAGCAGCCCGACGATTCCGAATGCCTCGGCGGTTTTCCGGGCAATCTCCTGCGCCTGCCGGTCGACGGCCTCCGGAATGTCGGCGGGCGCAAACAGGTATTCGACCAGATTCTGTTCCGGATGGAACACCATCTCGACGGTCGGGAAAGTGGCGGTTTCGCCCTGCTCGCTGCGGGCCACGATCACGGCCAGTTCCTTCTCGAAATCGACGGCTTTTTCCAGTACGCCGGGGGCATCGAACGCCTTGGCGAAATCCCCGGCCGACGCGATGCGCTGCACCCCGCGGCCGTCGTAACCGTCGCGGCCCAGTTTATGAAAGGCGGGCAGAAACCCGGGGGCCGATTCCGGAACGCGGGCCACATCCGCCCGGTTTTCGGTCAGGATGAAGTCGGCCGTCGGCAGGTGGTGCCGGCGGTAAAATTGCTTCTGTTCGCGCTTGTCCTGTATGGTCCGGATCACGGCCGGCTGCGGAAACACCCGCTTACCCTCCCGGGCCAGGGCTTCCAGCGCATCGACGTTGACGCGCTCGATCTCGATCGTCAGCACATCGACCTGCCGGCCGAACCGGTATACCGTGTCGTAATCCGTCAGCGAGCCCTGGGTGAACGACTCGGCCAGGTGGCGGCAGGGGGCTTCGGCGTCCGGGTCGAGAATGTGAACGCTCAGATTCCAGTCGACGGCGGCCTGTAGTAACATCAGGCCCAGTTGTCCTCCGCCAAGAATGCCGATGCGGGTATTGGGGTTGAAGGTGGGCATATTCATAAAATCCGTCCGCAAAAGTAATTCCAATTCAGGCGTTTCCCCATACCGGCCGCGCTAACATTTTTGACGGACTTTTGCCCGTCGGGAAAATGGGCCCGCCCCGGCCCTGAAAATGGCCGCCCGATCGGCCCGGCTTCTAATGACTTTGTATGTAACTTGCCGTTGCAGGGCTACGCCGTAACCATTAAGAACCGACCCGCCGATCGATCCCTGAGGATGAGCCTCCATCACTTCGATATCGTCAGCTCCAACCAGTTTGTTGCCCGGTTTATGGGCAACGCAGGTGAACCGTTCGTTTACACCCAACAGCTGATACAGATTTATCCCTTATCCTTTGCCCCTGCCTACATCAAAGCCCCGACTACCCTGTTTCGGGCACAATACAACTTCTTTCTGCTGTTCCGGGCGGGCGGGGGCGAGCAGCAGGTCGATAATGACCAGTTCGAATTGCAGGCCAACGATATCCTTTTCATCAGGGAAGGCCACCTGAATGCCATCAAATCGATCCACCCGGCCACCGACGGCTATTTTATTTACATAGACAGTGTCCTGCTGGCTCAACTTTTCGGGAAGCCGCTGCTCAATCGCTTCACATTCAACCCCAAACACTCGGTTTCGGCTCAGGATATGGGATGGCTCTGCCAGTGCTGTGAGTTAATCATCCGGCAGAATCGTCTTGCGGATGCCGGTCAGCTCAACGTGCTGTTGCTGAAAGCCGTGATATTGAAATTAGCGGAAACCTGGCCCCTGGCCCTGTTCAAACCGGGTCGCAGCGCCGAGATCACCATGCTTTTCAAAGAGCTGTTGTATGATCATTTTATGCGAACCCGGGAAGTAAAGTTTTATGCGGATGCCCTATCCGTCTCGGAAAACTATATCAACCGGTGTGTGAACCAGATTACGAACAAACCGCCCAAGCAGCACATCAACGAGATGGTTATTTATCACAGCAAGGTACTCCTGCAGGACTTCTCCCGCGATATTGCCCAGGTGGCTTTCGAACTCAACTTTTCCGATCCTTCCTACTTCGGCCGGCTGTTCAGGCAATTGACCGCCCTGACGCCTTCCGAGTATCGAAACCGGCTCAGGCAGGATTTGTCCGAATAAGTGCAAGCTTTCTGTTAGCCGTCAATCCGCTCCGCTTCGCACCTTTGCCCGGAAGATGTCGTCCACTCAAAACGAGTAACCTATGCGCTGTATAGAGTTCATCCTCCTTCCAGGCCTGTTCCTCCTGTCTTCGGCCACCCCGGATTCGTTCGGTCAGTCGTCGTCGTTAACGATCCGGATTTCCAATGTGCAGAAGAAAAAGGGCAAACTGGTGGTGGAGATTTACAACAACCCGTCGAGCTGGCTGAAAAATCCGTTTCAGAAAGTGGTTTTGTCCACCAACGATGCGACGGCTCTGGCTTCGTTTGACGTGCCGACCGGTAAATATGCCGTATCCATCTATCAGGACATCAACGACAATGGCGAGCTGGACCGCAACTTCCTTGGGGTTCCGAGAGAGCCGGTCGGGTTTGGAAATAACTACCGGCCGTTCGGCAAGCCAACATTCGAAGCCGCCCGGATTGATTACGGTCCCCCGGCAAAGCCGCAGGACATAAAGCTGTTTGAAGTGTTTTAAGTTAACAAGCTGTGGCAGCGTATTCACCAATGCCGACCAGCGTTGAGAAGCAATCCGTTAACGGAATGGGTAAGTGGACCATCGAATCATTGCCCCGGCAGCCCGGCCGGGTCGCCCTCATTACAGGCGGCAACAGCGGGATCGGCTTTGAGACGGCCCTCGAACTGGCGAAAAAAGACGTTCGGGTGCTGCTGGCCTGCCGGAACGGCAAAAAGGCGGAGGAAGCGAAGGGTAAAATACTCGATCGTTATCCCAACGCACTGGTCGATCCGGTGACAGTCGACCTGACTAAGTTATCGGACGTCCGAAGACTGGCCGAACAGGTCCGGAAGCACTACGACCGACTGGACCTGCTCATCAACAATGCCGGGATCATGATGTCACCCTATCAGGTGACCGAAGACGGTTTTGAGAACCAGCTGGCTACCAATTACATCGGCCACTTTGCCCTTACCGGTCTGCTGCTTCCGCTGCTTACCGGCACGCCCGGGTCCCGAATCGTTACCCTGAGCAGTCTGTCCTACAAATGGGCGGAAATTGATTTCGATGATCTGCACGCCGGGAAAGGCTACAGCCGTCGCAAGGCATACGGGCAAAGTAAACGGGCCTGTCTTATCTTCGCTTTCGAACTACAGCGGAGGCTCTCGGCCGCCGGATATGACATCCTTTCGGTGGCGGCCCACCCGGGGCTTGCAAAAACCAATCTGGATCAATATTTCCCCGTGTTGATCCGGCCGCTGGGAAGCCTGTTTCTGCAACCCGCCAGGCAGGGAGCGCTCCCTGTTTTATACGCTGCGCTGAGCCCTGAAGTGGCGGGCGGAGACTTTATCGGCCCGGATGGGTTCCGGCAGATGCGGGGTTATCCGGTCAAAGTGGAGGCCGACGCCTATTCGAAGGACCAACAGGTGGCAGACCGCTTATGGAGGGTGAGCGAAGAGATGACCGGTGTCCGTTATCCGGTAACGCCCCCGGGAAAGCTCCCTTAAAGGCTAACCGGTCACCGGCTTACTGCCTTCGACCGTTCCCGGCACCGGGCCAAAGAACCGGAAAAAGAGCCTTTATGAGGGCTAAAAATTTAACAAACAATCGCTAATATTGAAGAACGATCGAATCCTAAACCTTCCCGGCAGTGCCGTCGATGCGCGTTTTTCGCCTGCTTTTTCTGCTGCTGTTCCTTCCTGGAGCGGTTTTCGGCCAGAACCTGGTGCCGAACCCGGGATTCGAACAGAAGAAGGCTCTGGCCTGTAGTTTCATCAGCCGCCCCGACAACCTCAGCAATTACCTGACGGACTGGTATGCGCCCACGGGCGGCACCTCCGACGTCTGGTCGTCGGATCCCGGCCTGTCGACCACCTGCTCCCAATACCTCAGCCCGACCGCCCTCCCGGTGCACGACGGCAACCAGTGCATCGGCCTGTACACCTACGTCACCGGCTCCTCCTCTTTCTCCTACCGCGAATATGCCCAGGTCCGGCTGAAACAGCCGCTGGTGAAAGGAAAAGCCTACCGGGCGGAGATGTGGGTGCTGCTCTTCGACTACACGCCCCCGAACCCGTCGGAGGGCGTCACGTCCAACACGGCGACGAACAACCTCGGCATGCATTTCTCGAAAGACTCGTTGGTGCTGCGGGAAGTGGCGTTCCGGTTCGGGAGCGTGCTGAACTACAAGCCGCAGGTCAACCAGACGCAGGTGCTGCAGGAGAGGCTCAAATGGGTGCCGGTTTCCGGCTGTTTCATCGCCGACGAGGCTTATGAATACCTGACCGTCGGCAATTTTTTCGAGGATGCCCAGACGCAGGCGGCCTCGTTCGCCACCGCCCCCCGCAACCGGCTGGCGTATTACCTCATCGACGACGTCTCGGTCGAGCCGGTGACCGCCGGGCCGCCCGCCGTCCGGCTGGGGGCCGACACCACGCTCTGTGCCCCCCAGACGCTGGCCCTCGCCCTGACCGATACCGCCGGAACGACCTACCGATGGCAGGACGGCTCGACGCAGGCCCGCTATACGGTGCGGCAATCCGGCATTTACTGGGTGACGGCCACCCGGGGCCGGTGCATCGCCTACGATTCGATTCAGGTCCGGGTGGAACCGAGGGTCAGCCTGCCGCCCGACACCCTGCTCTGCAAGGGAGAACAACTGACGCTGTCGGTCAGCCACCCTATCGGGCGGTATGCCTGGAATACCGGCTCGACCGAGGCCCGGATTACCGTAGCCGAAGCCGGAACCTACGCCGTCCGGGTGCCGTCCGATTTCTGCGCCCTCACCGACACCGTCCGCATTGCCTTCGCCGACTGTCCGGGGCAGGTTCCGAATGTCTTTACGCCCAACGGCGACGGGAAAAACGATACCTTTTTCATCCCCAACATCGACCTGCTTCCCTGGCGGCTGGAAATCTACAACCGCTGGGGAAGGCTCATCTACAAAGCCGACGCTTACGCCAACGACTGGGCGGGCCAGAACCAGCCGGCCGGGCTGTATTACTACCTGCTCCGAAGCCGGGAACTGAACCGCGACCTGAAAGGCTGGGTCGAACTGCTGCGGTGAGGATCACTCCAGCAGCACCAGAATATCTTCTTTGGTCAGGGACTTCATGAAGTTTTCCTCGCTGGTAATCAGATCACTGGCGAGCTTCTGCTTCGAACGCTGGAGCGCCAGGATTTTTTCCTCGACGGTATTGCGGGAAATAAATTTGTAGGTAAAGACGGTTTTCTGCTGCCCGATGCGGTGGGCGCGGTCTACGGCCTGAGCCTCGATGGCGGGGTTCCACCAGGGGTCGAGGATGAAGACGTAGTCGGCTGCAGTCAGGTTGTGGCCCAGCCCGCCGGCTTTCAGCGAAATCAGAAACAGCTTGATCGAGTCGTCGGTCTGGAACAGGTTCACCTGGCCCCGGCGGTCCTGCGTCGAACCGTCGAGATAGGCATACGGGATGTTGCGCTCCTGGAGGTATTCCTGAAAGACGTCGAGGTGCTTGATGAACTGACTGAAGACCAGAATCTTGTGATTGTCGGCCATGGCCCCTTCGAGCCGCATCACCACATCTTCGAGCTTGCCGGAATTGCCTTCGTATTTCTCGTCGATCATGCGCGGGTGGTTGGCGATCTGACGGAGCTTGGTCAGGCCCTGCAACACCACCATCTGCGACTTGGCCATGCCGTCTTCCTCGATGCGTTCCAGAATCAGGTTGCGATAATACGATTTGGCCTCCTCATACTGCTTCTCCTGCTCGGGCGTCATGTCGCTGTAATGGATGCTCTCCACCTTCTCGGGCAGATCGAGCGCCACCTGCGATTTGTGCCGCCGGAGCATGAAGGGCTTGATGATGCCGTAGAGCCGCTGGGTTTTCTGCTCGTCGTTCTTCTTCTCGATCGGCACCTGAAATTCGTTCCGGAAAAAGGTCTGGCTGCCCAGCAATCCGGGATTGATGAAGGTCATCTGGGTCCAGAGATCCATCGTGCTGTTTTCCAGCGGGGTGCCGGTCAGGATGAGCCGGTGGGCCGCGTTGAGCTGCATCACCGCCCGCGTAATGTGCGACGAGGGATTTTTGATGGCCTGCGACTCGTCCAGAATGATGTAGTTAAAGCGGTAATTCTTCAGCAGGTCGATGTCGATCCGGACAATCCCGTACGAGGTCAGAATCAGGTCGTAGTTGTCGAACTGTTCGGTATTCTTGTCGCGGTACGTGCCGGTATAGGACATCACGCGCAGGTGGGGCGTAAACCGCCGGGCTTCCAGTTCCCAGTTGTACAGCAGCGAGGTGGGCATGACCAGCAGTGTCGGTCGGCCGGCCGAGGCCCCTTCCGAAGCGGCAATCTCCTTCTGCGACTGGAGCATCGCCAGCGTCATGACGGTTTTGCCCAGGCCCATGTCGTCGGCCAGACAGCCGCCGAAGCGGTACTGGTTCAGAAACTGTAACCAATCGTAGCCGGCTTTCTGGTAGGGCCGCAGCGTCCCCTTGAACCCATGCGGCAGCGGATGGGCGCCGATTTCCTCGAAACTCCGCAGCTTTTCGAGTTTCTGGCTGATCACGGCCGACGCCAGGCTGTCCTGCTGCAACTCCTGCACCAGTGCGATGTGGTGCTTCCGTAGCATCAGCCGGTCGCCGTCGACCTCGTGTTCCATGAAGGCGAACAGCTCGGAGTATTTCGTAAACCAGGTTTCGGGGATGACCGCAATTTCGCCGTTGGGCAGGGCGAATTCCCGCTTTTTGTTCAGAATCAGCGAACGAAGGCGAATAAAGGGTATCTCGAATTCGCCGAACTGCACCTTGGCGTAGATGTCGAACCAGTCGCGGGTTTCGTTGATCGAGACCACGATGGACGAGTAGCCGAGAAAATACCGCTTGGCGTCGTCGGCGTTCTGGCGAATCTGGAACCCGGCTTCGACCAGCAGGTTATGGTTCTGCTGGAGCCATTCGAAGGCCGAGCTTTTCAGAAACCGGGCGTGACCGTTTTCCCGCAGTTCCAGTCCGTTTTCCCGCAGCCAGAACAGCGTCGTGCGTTCCTTGCGGATGTCGCGCCGGATTTTGTGGAAAATATAATCGTCGCCCTTTTTCTCGATGCTGACGTTGGAAGAATCCGTAAAACCGTCGTAGCGGAAGGTGAACCCACCGTACTGGAACAGCAGATCGAACACCACCTGCGAGTCGTCGACGGCCACGGGTTCGGCTTCCTCGACCACGGCCTGGTCGGCCGCCGAATTCAGCCGGGTGAGATTGCTCCGGGCGGCCGACGGCCGGAGGGGGGTGCCGTTCCGGGTATCCTGATCGAACAGGGGCGTCGAAACCCGGTGAGGAACCGCCTGCTCCGACACCGTCAGCACCGGCGTGGGCGTCAGCGTCTCGCTGCGGATTTCAAACCCTTTGGCATACACGTCGTAGGAAGCGATCAGGGGAGCTACGAACCGGTGATAGTACTGATCCTCAATATTTTTCGGGATGACGATATTTCGTTTATTCAGAAACGGCCGGAGTTTCTTGCCGTCGACGTTCCGGTCGAAATGATACAGCCGGTTGCCGACCATCATCCAGGCCGGATCGTCGCAGATCAGCAGGGCATCCTTGAACTGAAATTCGACGCGCTCGCCCTGGTACTTGATAATCGGGAAGTATTCGGTGGCGGCTTCGGTCCGGACGAAATTGAAGTAGACGCGCGCTTTTTCGGGCATGCTCTCGACCGGCATCCAGGCCGGGTTGCCGTCATTGCCCATGATATGCAGCTTCTTGTCGGTCAGCCGCTCCAGGATCTGGGCCCGCCGGACTTCGAGGTATTCGCAGATGCGGTCCTGCAGGTCCTTGTCGCCCTTCTGGGTATCGTATACTTTCAGGAAGAAATCGACCGCCGGTAATTTTTTCGGATTGAATTTTTTCAGAATGACATCCTGCTGAATTTCGTCAATGATCCGGACCAGGTCGAAATCGGCCTCATCCAGCCCTTCGGAAAACTCACCGGCATTTTTGACCGACAGCGTCTGGTTGAGCAGCGTCAGCTCACCGCGGGCATTTAGCTGCACGACGAACGCTTCGAATAAATAGCCCAGAAACTCGTGTTCCAGCAGGGAATAAACCAGCCGAAAGGGTTCAGCAGGGGAAACTTTCATGTCAGAATTGGGTCGGTAAGTTAAAAATGACCGCACCGGCCCCGATTTTACCCGAAGCCGACCGTAAACGCATCCATCCGTGCCCGGCCGCCGGCCGGTTTGCTACAAGCTTAAAAAAAGACAGTTGAAAGGAATCTTTGTTGAGTAGTCAGACTAAGCAACAAATTCAAATATACGAAGAGGTAAAAAAAAGACAAGCCCGAAAGTGACTTCCGGGCTTTTAATGATTTAACGGGTAACACCCCCGGAATTCAGGCGTAGGTATTCAGCATAACCGGCATGACCAGCATCAAAATCTCTTCATTTTCTTCCTTGTCGGCGGGGATGATCAGGCCGGCGCGGTTCGGAGCCGACAGCTCGAAGGAGAGCATTTTGCAGCTCAGGTTGCCGAGCATTTCGGTCAGGAACTTGGCGTTGAAACCGATCTCCATGTTGTCGCCGTCGTAGTCGCAGAGCAGCTTTTCCTTGGCTTCGTTGCTGTAGTCCAGGTCTTCGGCCGAGATGGTCAGCGAGTTGGATTCGAGCGACAGCCGGATCTGGTGCGTCGTGCGGTTGGCGTAGATCATAATCCGCTTCAGCGAATTCAGGATGTCCGTCCGGCCGATGGTCATCACGTTGGGGTTGTTGACCGGGATGGCGTTCTCGTAATCCGGGAAACGCTCGTCGATCAAGCGGCAGATCATCTGGGTGTTGCCGAACGTGAAGGAGGCATTGGACTGGCTGAACTCGGCTTTCACCGGAACGCCTTCGGGCAGCGACGCCTTCAGCAGCGTCAGGGCCTTGCGCGGGACGATCATCGTCGAATCGCTCGGCGAGTTGATGTCCAGCCGGCGGTAGCGGATCAGCCGGTGGCCGTCCGTGGCGACGAACGTGGCATTGGCGGAGGTCAGTTGCAGATACACCCCCGTCATGGCCGGGCGCAGGTCATCCGTGCTGGTGGCGAACACCGTGTTGTTGATGGCGCTCAGCAGGGAGTCCGACGACAGCTCGACGGCCAGGCTGCGGTTGACCGACGGGATTTTCGGGAAGTCGATCGGGTTTTCGCCGGAAAGTTTATAGCGTCCGTTGTCGGTCAGGATCTGGGTTCCGAAGGTTTCCGTGTCGACATGGAACGTAATGGGTTGTTCGGGCAAACCGCGCAGCGTGTCCAGCAGCAGTCTGGCCGGTATTGCAATCGATCCGCTCTCCGACGACTCCACGGCGATGTTGGTGATCATGGTCGTCTGCAGGTCCGAAGCCGTGGCCGTCAGGATGGGACCGCCCTCGCGGTCGCTGTCGACTTTGAAGAGAAAATTCTCCAGAATCGGCACGATCGGATTCGTTGCCACCACACCGTTGATGGCCGAAAGTTGCTTGAGTAGTACGGAGGAGGAAACGATGAATTTCATATGCAATTTGATTTGGGGCCGTAATGTCCAATAAAAACAAAAGTAGGAAAAATTGTCGATAGTCGGCAACCGGCAACGGCCCCTTTTTTAGCGACTTGCGAAGCGTCTTCTGCGCATGATCTGCCACACGATTCCGACCACGGCGACCAGGGCGAGGGGGCCGAGCAGGTTCAGCAGCTGCCACCGGGTCCGCTCCTCCTTCATCCGGATTTTATCGAGCGGCCGAAGCGTCACCTGACGGGCACGGGCGGAGATGATCCCGTTGTCGTCCAGGAGATCATCTACCGCATTGACTACGAAATCCCGGTTGCCGAAGGTCGTCCGGGAAAACCGGTCGTAGCCGAGCGGATAGGGCGTATTAGTGCGGTAATTGACATCGTTGACCAGCACGTCGCCGTCGGAGCAGATCACCACCCGGCCGGGCAGGTTCTGTGTCTTGAACCCGGCCGCCCGCGGGTCGCCGGGGAGGATGCGGTTCGTATACAGCGACTGGAACCGGCCTTCCAGCAGGCAGGCCACCAGCTGCACCCCGCCGTCGTAGGTGCGGGGGTCGGGTTGCTGCCGGGCTTCGTTGTAGGTGACCAGCGCCGGGGCTTTGAGTAGTTTGGTATACTGGGAAGTCATCAGCAGCGGGGTCTTCACGATACCGGGGGCCTGCACGGTGTCGAGGGTGCTGGTGAAGCGGGTGTAGACCGCATCCAGATTCCGGACGATGGGGTTGCGGCCGAAGTTGTTGATGAGCGGGAAAAACCGCCACGGCATCAGCTGGATGTTGGGCTTGTCGCCCAGATTGCCGACGTTCAGCGGAATGAAGGCCGAACTCAGGTCCTTGACGATGTTTTCGTTCAGCCGGACGCCCCAGCGGAAAAACAGGTCGGCCAGATTCAGGTCGAGCGGCTGGGCGTAGGTCCCCTCCTGCCCCACGCTGTCGATCTTCAGTCCATCGACGAAAAACAGCGCCTTACCGCCGTTGACCACAAACTGGTCGATCTTGTATTTGTCATCCTCCGAAAAGGGGCGGTCGGGCTTCGCCACCAGCAGGCCGTCCAGGCCGACGAGGTCCCGCGACGCCGGGAGGTCGATCAGCTTGATGTCATAGTATTGCTGTAAGGTTGCCAGCAGGTCTGACAGGCGGATCGGCTGCACCTGGGTGTACGTCACGGTAACGCCCAGCACCTTTTTCTTCTGAACCGTCAGCCGCCGGATGGCCGACGCCAGCTCGAATTCGACGTTTTCGATCGATTGATTCAGTTGCTCTTCGCGGGAGGCCGAGCGGTTGCCTTTCAGGAGCAATACCGGCAGATCCCGGCCTTTGTAGGAAAGCACCGCCCACGGAAAGATCAGTTTCTCGGTGCGGCCCCCGCCCTCGCCGGAATAATTCAGGTTGGTCGGGGTCAGCCCCTGGTCGAGCAGTTTCGTCTGAAGGGCGGCCCGTTCCTTCTCGTTCGGATTTCCTGTGGGGTCGATGAAGCGGTAGGTGAAGTCGTTGGCGGCCTGGTCCTGGAACTCGTCGAGCGTCTCGCGGATGCTGATTTCCAGCCGCTTGAAGGCCGGCGGCAGATCGCCCGACAGATAAACGTTCACGTGGACGTCGTCGTCGAGGTTCGACAACAGGTTCGCGGTGGCGTCCGAAAGCGTATACCGCTTTTCTTCCGTCAGGTCGACCCGGAAGAACAGAAACGACGAGAGCAGATTGACGACGACCAGAACGGCCAGAATAATTCCGAAGCGGATGAACGTTGACTTCAATCGAATAATATGGTTTTCTATCCTTCGTAAAACGCCGGAGCCGGACAAGTTGTGCGAAAGTAGAGGAAAAATTGTCGCCGCCGGTGCGATGGTCGGCACATTTTATGAAGGTCGATAGGGGTAGACCGCATTTCGCCTGTCTCAGATGCGTAAACCAACAACTAATGAATTTTTTGCCATGAAATGCATCCCTGCTCTCCTGCTTCTGATCGGCCTGCTGGCCCCCTTGTCCACGGTGCTGGCCGAAGACCCGTTTCCCACCCCGGCGCCTTCGGCCAACCGCCTTTTTTACATCCAGCGCAGCAACAACGCCAACACGGTGATTTACGAGGCCAACCTGCAGGGCAACCGGCAGCTGAACCCGGAGGAACCCCTCAACGTCTATTGGATACGTTATGCCGAACGCAGCCAGCGGGAGCCGCTTTCCATGATGCAGTGGAAGCTGGCCTACGGCTACCGGCACCAGCGCCAAGGCAAAGCCGCCGACGAGCTGGACATCCGGCTGAACGCCTTTAAAAAACAGGCGATCCGGGTGGCGGTCCGTCAGGGGAAACCCGTGGCTCTTACTTCCATCGGCGGCCGCACGGCCTGCCTCCAGCGGGTGTTCGTGAAAGTGGACCCCAATTCCGGCCTGCTTCCTAAAGTGCTGTATCTGGAACTGTTCGGCACCGACGCCGAGGAAGGGAAACCCGTCTACGAGCGCATCAACATTTAACTCGGTTTTCCGCTCAAATTCTTCGCCCCGACCGGGCGATTGCGGGCCGGACGGCTATCTTTGGGACTTTTCAAAAACTCATATCCCGGATGCAGTCCCCCTTTCACCCCGACCTGGCCCCGATCACCCGGCACCTGCGGGCCATGTTCGGCTCCCGGCTGTTCATTGCCGCCGTTCACCACCTGAACGTATTCGAACTGCTGAGCGAAGAACCGCTGCCCCTCGACGAAGCCGCCCGCCGGCTGGGCCTGAAAGAACGCCCGGCGATGGTGCTGTTCCCGGCCCTCTGCGCCATGGAACTGCTCGAAACCAATGCCGGCGGCCGCCTTCGGCTGACGGAACTGGGGCGGTATGTCACCCGGGCGCAGACGCCCAACCTGACCGGCTACGTCGGGCTGGAAAAGAACGATCCCGGCGTGCTGGAAATGGCCGACCGGCTCCGCAACGACGGCCCGCTCGACGTCTCTGAAGGTATTTCCTTCGTGAAGGAGGGCGAAGGCCCCTCGCCGATGGACGACCCTGCCACCGCCCGGCTCCTGACGCTCGGGCTGGCCGGCCGCGCCCGCACCCTGTCGCCCCTCGTGGCCGAACGCATGACGCAGCGCGATGGTCACCTGCTGGACGTGGCCGGAGGCACCGGCTTTTTCACCTACGAGTGGCTGCTGCGCAACCCGAACGCCACGGCCACCGTGTTCGACCGGCCGGCCGTGCTGGCGGTGGCGGCCGAACTGCTCGACGAGTTTGCCGCCGGCGGCCGCCCCGGAGCCGCCGGGGTGAAAAACCGCGTTACGTTCCAGCCGGGCGATATGCTCACCGACGCGCTGCCTGAGACCGACCTACTGCTGGCCGCGAGCCTGTTTCACGACTGGCCTACCGAAACCTGCGAAGAGCTGGCCCGCCGGTTTGCCGAAGCCGTTCGGCCGGGCGGTGAACTCTGGGTCCACGACGCCTTCCTGAACGACGACCTGAGTGGCCCGCTGGCCGTCACCGACTATTCGGCCCAGCTGTTCTGGAATACCAAAGGCCGGGCCTACAGCCGACGGGAATACCGGGGCTGGCTGCGGCAGGCCGGGCTGGAGCCTACCGACGAAGCCTGGCCGACGCAGATGGATTACGGCCTGATCCGGGCGTTGAAACCGTAACTCAGTAATATCGTCCGATCAGGCGGTTTTCGACGATCCGGCGCTTCATTTCCAGCACGTCGATGGTGCCCTGTTTGCTGTAGACGATCTTTCCGCCCGGCTCGACCAGAATCGTGTAGGGCAGGGCGCCGGGCCAGTTGGGGTCGACGGCTTCGATAAGGGCGTATTTGTCTTCGGAACTGAACAGGTAATTTTTGTTGGAAGCCTCTTTCTTTTTCAGGAATTCGAGGGCTTTAGCTTTTTTGTCCGGCTTGTCGGCCGAGACGGTGATCAGTTCGAAATCCCGGTCGCGGTACATCCGGTCGATGGTGATGAACTCCGGAAACTCCTGCACGCAGGGACCGCACCAGGTGGCCCAGACGTTGATGAGCCGGAGCTTGTCGGAGTCGTTTTTGATCAGCTTCCTGAGTCCGGCTACGTCGATGTCCTCGATGGTGACGGGCCGCTGCGCCCATTCGGCCAGCTGTTTCTTCTTGTATTCGTCCTTCCAGGCCCATTTGACCGAGCAGCCGAAGGTTTTGGTAGTCGAAACGGCCACCTTCCGTCCGGCCAGCAAGGCATCCAGCGCGGCCCGGACGTCCTCGGCGTTGGCCGCACCCGGTTTCTCCTTCGCGTCGAGCCGTCCGGCGTACTGCAATTTGCGGTCCTTGTCGAAAATAAACGCGTGCGGGGTGGCCACGGGGCCGTATTTGAGCGAAACCGCCTGATCGTCGCCGTCGTAGAGGTACGGGAAATTATAGCCTTTCGCTTTGGCCCGGATTTTCATGTCGTCGAAGCTGTCGCCCAGGTCGGTGTAGCCCAGTTCGGCCAGGCTGAGGGATTTCGAGCTGTTGGGCGAGATGACCACGAAACCTACCTTCTTCGGGCCATAGTCTTTCACGAGCTGAATGATGCGGTCTTCGTAGGCCTGGGCGGTCGGGCAGTGGTTGCAGCTGAAAATGACGGCCAGCACCGGCTTGTCGGCGAAGCTTTTCAGGCTGTAGGTTTTGCCGTCGATACCGGGCAGGGAGAAATCCGGGGCAGTAGCCCCGATCTCCAGCGTTTTCGGGTCGGCCTCGAGCAGGAAGCCTCCGCCGACGGTCAGGAACACCAGGCAGACGACGGGAAGGAGAAGACGGGTCAGGCGTTTGGGAATCATAGCTTTACCGGTTAAGAGGTAGATACCCTGAAAGTAAAGAATTGAACGCGAAAATGGTAATCAGGCCGGTAGGTGCGGAAGCCGGCCGACTGACCGTTTACGAAGAAATTTCCTGGTCGGCGGCCGTTTAGCCTTATTTTTGCGGCCGTTAAACCGACAACAAATACAAACATGAAAATCAAGTTTCTGATTGCTTTTCTGGGCAGCACCACCGTAGGCTTCGCTCAGTATCTTCCCCTGGGTGCGATCACTTCCTGGACCGACGGGTACGTGGTCACCGCCCAGAACGACACCATCCGTGGCAAGGTCCGGGTGGGTTCCATGGTCAACGACGCTCCGGCGAGTGTGGTGGTCCGCACGGCCGACGATAAAAAGATCAACCTGAAAGGCGAGAACCTCCGCCTGATCGCCCAGCAGATTCCGAAGTTTGCCTATGCGACCGGCTCGATCCCCCGCGAGCGCGAGATGATCGTGTTCGAGCGGGTGCCGAATCCGCGCCGGGACGGCAAAACCGCCCTGCTCGAACGCCTGAGCCACCCCGGCAAGATCGTCCTGTATTTCGACGCCGGCGGATGGAAAAAGAATTCGGAGTTTACCTTCGGCAACCTTACCATCGGCACCAACCCGAAAGACCTGAGTTTTGTGGTCGTTAAAAACGGCACCGACGCCCGCATCGTGAAAAAAGGCACCTTCGACGAGGAACACGAAGCCCTCTTCGGCGACTGCCCGAAGTTCGTTCAGCAGTTTCCGGCCGCCACCCGGCGCGACTGGAACCGTTTCGGCGACCTGGTCGAACAGTATAACCAGCTGTGCGTGGTCGGCGGAGAAATAAACTGACCCTGTTAGCTTCTGAGAAGGTTGTTTGAAGAGCGGTTTCGGCTCTTCCGCCCGGTTTGTCATCCCATTGACCACCCCCCATCCCCCTCCTTGCTAAGGAGGGGGTGGCTTCGCAAGCATTGGAAACTGGCGGAGCACTCCCCCTCCTTAGCAAGGAGGGGGCCGGGGGGTGGTCGGGCGACGCTTGTACCTCGGCAAGAGAAGCCGATCTGAAAGGCAAAAACGCTTCCCCAAACAACCTATTAGAAAGTTTAAGCGGTAAAAGAGCCGGCAGGACTGGCCCTTTCATCTTCACTATTATTTTAATTATCAAACACTTAAGACCTTATTTAAAAATATTCTCAATTACATTATTATAATTAGTCTAAATAGTGCTTAGATTTGCAGCCGTCATTTAATCTCTATATTCGTACTCCACGATGTCTAACGTTTTTCTACCTTCCCGTCTGCTTGCAGTCGTTTTGCTCACCGCCGGTCTGACTGCCTGTAAGGACGACGATGATCCGGCCCCTGCCGCTCCCCAGCTCCGGAAATCGATCGACTATGCCACACTGAAAGATACTTCTTCCTACGCCAACTTCTTCCTGGACGACAAGGGCGTCAAAACCGTTGATCTGGCTCCGGGTAGCACCCGGCTGCTGATGTTCCGCGCCATGAACACCTACAATTCCTCCTCGGTCAGCGGGGGAACGCCGGTGGATGCGGCCGTTCTGAAGAATATGTTCGCCAACACCGGCAGCCCGTTTACGGACGCGGCCCTGAACACCTCCGGGGTTCAGCTCCGTTCGGTCTACGCCCTCTCGGCCGCGGACCCGGAGAAGGAGCGTAAAACGATGGAAGCCGGCTTCGACGCGATGGCGGCCGCCAGCAAATCCGTTACCGCCACGGCCTCTGAAGGCAAAGCCGGCAAGCTGGGTACCTACCTCGTCGATGAAAAAGGCATCGAGTGGGCACAGGTGATCCAGAAATCCATGATCGGCGGGCTACAGGTCGACTACATCAGCAATACGCTCCTGAGCGACAAGAATCTGGCCCTGGACAACACGACGCTCGTTTCGGGCAAAAACTACACCGCCCTCGAACACAATTGGGACGAAATCTTCGGCCTGCTGACGGCCAACCCCGTGTACGGCGGCAAGGCCACGGCCACTTCGTCGGGCGAAAGCTTCATCGGATCGTACATCTGGGAATACAATAAGGAAGATTTTCCGAAGATTCATCCGGCCCTGCTGAAAGGCCGCGCGGCCATCGTGAACAACGACATGACGACGCTCAAGGCCCAGGCGGCCATTCTCCGCCCGGCCATGGAAAAAGCCCTGGCCGGCGCTGCCCTCGGCTACCTCGGCAAGTGGAAAACCAACGGTACGAACGATGCAGCCCGCGCCCACGCCATCGGAGAAGGTCTCGGATTCATCTACTCGCTGCGGTTTGCCAAAGTGGCCGGCGCCGATGCCGCCTTCTCGGACGGTATTCTGAACGCCCTGATCTACAGCGCCCCGAACGGTTTCTGGGGTCTGACCAACGCCAAAATCGACGCGGCCTCCACGGCCATCCGCTCGAAATTTAACATTGCCAATTAACCGGACCGCCCCGCTTTCCGGGGTTCTGTACGACATAAACTCTAACTCAAGGTGTTCCGGACGACGCTTCCCTGCTCGTCCGGACACTTTTTCCATTATGAGACTTTTCCGCTGGAAAGCCCCCGTACTGATGACTGCCCTGGTCGGACTTCTGCTGGCCTGCTCCGGCAATGACAACGACCCCGGCGACGGCCCTTCGCCGACCAACCCGGCCGCCAACGACCGGAAGGTGATGCTGACCCACATCGCCGACAATATCATTCTGCCGGCTTACGCCAATTTCAAAACGAAGTTCGACGCCATGACGGCGAAGTCCGACGCCTTTGCCGCCAAACCCGATAAAGCCACCCTGACCGATTTTCGGCAGGCCTGGGCCGACGCCTATACCGAATGGCAGAAAGTGGAGCTGTTCGACGTGGGGCCGGCCGAGGGTCATACGCTGCGGTTCTTCTTCAACATCTACCCGGCCAATACCGCCGGCATCGAGGAAGCCGTCCAGATCGGCACGGTTAACCTCGACGTTCCGGCTTCCTACCCGAAACAGGGCTTTCCGGCGCTCGATTACCTCATCAACGGACTCGGTGATACCGACGACGCGATCCTTTCCAAATACACCACGGCCCCCGATGCGGCCAAACGCATCGCCTACCTGAAAAAGATCACCGGCCAGATGGGCTCGGTCTTCTCGAAAGTCTACGGCGAATGGACCGGCGGCTACCGCGACACCTTCGTGAACGCCACCGGCACCGACGCGGGCAGCTCGCTTTCCAAGCTGGTCAACGGCTACGTGCTTCATTATGAGCGTTATATCCGCTCGGGTAAGATCGGCATTCCGGCCGGGGCGATGGCCGGCGGCACGGCGGCTCCCGAAAAAGTGGAATCCCTGTACAAAAAAGACCTGAGCCTGACGCTGGCGAAAACCGCCCATCAGGCCGCCATCGACTTCTTCAACGGCAAATCGGCGAAAGACGGGAAGGAAGGACCGGGTTTCAAGACGTACCTCAACGCCCTCGGCGCTAAAGACAGCCGCACCAACACCTCCCTCGTCGACATCGTCAACGCCCAGTTCGACGTAGCCAACAAACAGCTGGCGGACCTGAAACCGAACCTGTACGATGAGGTTAAAACCAATACGCCGGCCGTGGTGAAGGTTTACGACGAAATGCAGAAGCTGGTCCGGATGCTGAAGGTGGACATGACTTCGGCCATGGGTATCACGATTACCTACACCGACAACGATGGTGACTAACCGATGCGGGGCTATTTTCGGACATACACGTCGGCGGCTCCGTTGGCCGTATTCCGGATAGCCTTCGGCCTGATGCTGCTGGCGAGCATCGTCCGGTTCTGGTCGAAAGGCTGGATCGAAGAACTGTACATCCGCCCTACATTTTTCTTCCCCTATTACGGTTTCGAAGCCGTCCGGCCGCTCGGAAACTACACCTACCTGCTGTTCGCCGTGTGCGGGCTGAGCGCCCTGCTGCTGGCGCTGGGATGGCTGTATCGGGCGGCCGCCGTGCTCCTGTTCCTCAGCTTCACCTACATCGAGCTGATGGACAAGAGCACGTATCTGAACCATTATTACTTCGTCAGCCTCGTTACGTTTCTGCTGATCTTCCTGCCCGCCGACGGCTTTTTCTCGGTGGATGCCCGGCGAAACCCGCAAAGGTCCTTTCGGGAGGTGCCGCGCTGGACGGTCGACAGCCTGCGGCTGCTGATGGGCATCGTCTACGTCTACGCCGGACTTGCCAAACTGAACACCGACTGGCTGCTGGAAGGCATGCCGCTGCGCATCTGGCTGCCCGCCAGAAACGATATGCCGGTGATCGGGCCGCTGTTCAATTACCCGGAAACTGCCCTGGTCTTCAGCTGGTTTGGCGCCCTTTACGACCTGACGATCCCATTTCTGCTGCTGAACCGGCTGACGCGACCCTTTGCCTATGCGGCCGTCGTGGTATTTCATGTGCTGACGGCCATTCTGTTCCCGATCGGGATGTTTCCGTACATCATGATCGTGGCGGCCCTGATCTTTTTTCCGCCGGCTTTTCACAAAAATCTGCTGAATCGACTGGGCCACCTGCTGCGGCTGCCGTCGGAGGTCTTCGGGCGGGCCGGAAAACGGGTTTATACCCCGCTGGTCCGGCGGCTGCTGCTGTCCGGGCTGGCGGTTTTCTTTCTGATTCAGTCGCTGATACCGTTCCGTTACCTGCTGTATCCCAACGAGCTATTCTGGAGTGAAGAAGGCTACCGGTTTTCGTGGCGGGTCATGCTGATGGAGAAGATGGGGTACGTGCAGTTCCGGGTCGTCGACGACACCGGCCGGCGGCAGACGGTCAACAATACCGACCACCTGACGGTGCTTCAGGAGAAGATGATGTCGACCCAGCCGGACATGATTCTCCAGTTTGCGCATTATCTTCGGGATTTTTATGCCCGCCGGGGTTTCCGGAACCCGAAAGTCTACGCCGAAACCTACGTCAGCCTGAACGGGCGGCTCGGCCGGACCTACCTCGACCCGGCGGTCAACCTTGCGCAGGAAACCGACTCGTTTGCGCCCAAAAAGTGGATATTACCGTTTGAAGATGAAATTAAAGGTCTATAGTTTTCTTTTTCTGTCTCTGTTCATTACCGGCATCGGCCTGGCCCAGCACACGCTGCGCGGCCGGGTGCTGGAAAAAACCGATCAGCGGCCGGTTGACGGTTGCAGCATTTACCTGAAGGGTTCACGGAATATCTATTTTACCGACAGCACCGGTCACTTTGCCATCCCGAATCTCAAACCCGGCACCTACCAGCTTCAGTTGTTTCTGCTGAACCACCGCCCGCTCAGAACCGAGGTGACGGTCGGACCGGAAACGCCGGTGACGGAATTTCTGCTGGAAAGTACCGACAAGACGCTGAACGAGGTGGTGGTGACGGCCCAGCAGGGCAGCTTCGGCATGACGCGCCTGCGCGAAGTGGAGGGAACGGCCATTTTTGCCGCCAAGAAGTCCGAAGTGATCCTGCCCGAAAATCTGGTCGCCAACCTCGCCACCAATAACGCCCGGCAGGTATACGCCCGCGTGGCCGGCCTGAACATCTGGGAAAACGACGGCGGGGGGCTGCAACTGAGCATCGGCGGCCGCGGCCTCGACCCCAACCGAACCTCCAACTTCAACGTCCGCCAGAACGGCTATGACATCAGCGCCGACGCTCTGGGTTATCCCGAAAGCTATTATACTCCGCCGGTCGAAGCCCTGAAGCGAATCAAGATCGTGCGGGGGGCGGCCTCGCTGCAATACGGCACTCAGTTCGGCGGTCTGCTCAATTTCGAGATGCGGCAGCCCGTCACCGACCGCACGCTGGAGGTGGTTTCGCGGCAGACGGTCGGCTCGTTCGGCTTTTTCAACTCGTTCAACAGCGTCAGCGGAACGGCTAAAAAACTGAGTTATTACGCTTTTTTCCAGTACAAGCGCGGAGACGGCTGGCGGCCCAACTCCCACTTCGACAACAAGACGATTTACGGCGACATTCATTACCAGCTGACCGACAAGGCGCTGATCGGGCTGGAAGTGACGCACATGGACTACCTGGCCCGGCAGCCGGGCGGTCTGTCCGACGTCATGTTCCGCGAAAACCCGCGCCAGTCGAACCGGGAGCGGAACTGGTTCAAGGTCGACTGGAACCTGTTCAACCTGCATTACGACTGGAAGCTGAACCGCCGGTCGGAGGTGAACGTGAGCGCCTTCGGGCTGCTGGCGTCACGGAGTTCGCTCGGCTTCCGGCCCAACCGGGTCGCCACAGTGGATAACGAAAACATCGAACGTGACCTGATTGTCGGCGATTTCCGGAACTGGGGCCTCGAAGCGCGGTTTCTGAACCGCTATAAACTCGGCCGTAAGGACGGCGTCTTTCTGGTGGGAACCCGGTATTACCACGGTTTCAACCACAGCCGCCAGGGCGAAGGCCCGCGCGGCAAGGGCGCGGATTTCACTTTCGTCGAACCCGACCAGCTCATCACCTACGATTACCGCTTCCCGAACCGGAACGTGTCGCTGTTTGCCGAAAACGTGCTTTTTCTGAGCGACAAGGTGTCGGTGACGCCCGGCGTCCGCTACGAATACATCCGGACCACGGCCGACGGTTTTTACGGCAACATCGTCCGCGACCTGGCGGGCAACATCATCACCGTTTCCCGCACGAAGGAGGTCCGGACCAGCCCGCGCGGTTTCCTGATCGCCGGTATCGGGCTGAGTTACAAACCGTCGGCCCAGCTGGAAGCCTACGCCAACATTTCGCAGAACTACCGTTCGATCACGTTCAACGACATGCGGATTTCCAACCCCTCGGCGGTCATCGATCCCAACATGAAGGACGAACGCGGTTTTTCGGCCGACGCCGGCATCCGGGGTGAGAAGAACGGCGTGCTGAACTACGACCTGAGCCTGTTTCTGCTGAACTACAACAACCGGATCGGCGAGGTGCAGTTCTACGACGAAAGCGACCGGGTGCTGCGCAAACGCGGCAACATCGGTCAGGCGCTCATCATGGGGGTGGAGTCATACGGCGAGGTGGAACTGCTGCGGCTGTTGCAGCCGACCCCCGGCGACTGGGGGTGGTCGGTATTCGGCAACGTGGCTTTGATCCGTTCCGACTACGTCAAAAGTCAGATTCCGGGCGTGAAGGGCAACCAGGTGGAGTTCGTCCCGGCGGTGAACCTGAAAACCGGGATGCGCGGGGGCTACCGCAATTTCAAGGCTTCCTTCCAGTTCACCTACCTGTCGGACCAGTATTCGGACGCCACGAACGCCGTTGACGGTGGTTTCTCGGCGGTGGTCGGGCGCATCCCGGCCTACCACATCATGGATGCGTCGGTGTCCTGGCAGCACAAGTGGCTGAAGATCGAAGGCAGCGTCAACAACCTGACCAACGCCTATTATTTTACCCGCCGGGCCACCGGCTACCCCGGCCCCGGCATCCTCCCCTCCGACGGCCGCAGCTTCTTCCTGACCGTCGGGGTGAAGTGGTGAGTTTTACAAAACCCGGCTCAGGAGCTGGGGCCGTTCGGCGGCTACTTTCAGGACCAGTTCGCCGAACAGGGTGTTGGCCCAGGCGAACCATTTGCGGGTAAATTGGGCCGGATCGTCCTTGTGGAAGGATTCGTGCATGAAGCCGGTTCCGGCATGGGTCTTCTTCAGTTGCCGCAGATGGTTCAGGATTTCCTGCCCGTCGGTCGAGGTGAGCGCCCGCATGGTGAGGCTCATCGGCCAGATGCTGTCGACCAGGGTGTGCGGGCTGCCGATGCCTTCGGCGGCTTTTCCCCTGAAGAAATACGGGTTGTCGGCACTTAGCACAAACCGCCGGGTGTTGCGGTAAACCGGGTCGGTGGGCGAGCAGGCGCCCAGATACGGCAGGGCCAGCAGGTTCGGCACGTTGGCGTCGTCCTGCAACAGGTAATTTCCGAAGCCGTCGACTTCCATGGCCCACATTTTTCCGTACTTCGGGTGGTTATAGACCGCATACTGCTTCAGGGCGGTTTCGACCTCGTCGGCCAGCGCCCGGCATTCTCTGGCGAAAGCCGCATCGGGCCGGACCTTGTCGGTCAGGGTTGCCAGCTGCCGGAGCGACACCACCGCAAACCAGTTGGACGGCACGTAGAATGGAAACACCGTCGCATCGTCGGAAGGGCGGAAGATGCTGTGAATCAGTCCTACCGGCCGCGTCGGGTTGCCGTAGCCGTTGCCCGGCACCGTGTCCGTCGACCAGGCGGTTTCGCGCCCGAAGCGATACGGCCCCCGGCCGGTTTTGCGCTGCTGCTCGCGGCAGGTTCTGACGGCTAGGCGCATGGCCTCGGCCCAGTCGGCGTCAAAGGGGGTCGTGTCGCCGGTAAGCTGCCAGTAGTGGTAGGCCAGCCGGATGGGGTAGCAAAGCGAGTCCAGCTCCCACTTGCGCTCGTGCAGCCCCGGTTTCATGTCCGTGATGTCCTTCTTCCATTCGCCCACCTTGCCTGCGTCGGCATAAAAGGCGTTGGCGTACGGATCGAGCCGGATGCAGCGGGTCTGCCGTCGGATGACGCCGGCCACAAGCTGCTTCAGGGGTTCGTCCTGTTTAATCAGGGGCAGATACGGCCAGACCTGGGCGGTGCTGTCGCGCAGCCACATGGCGTCGATGTCGCCGGTAATGACGAACGTGTCGGGCTGCCCGCCGTTCTGCGCAAACTGAACCGTCGTGTCGAGCGTATTCGGGAAGCAGTTTTCAAACAGCCAGGCCAGTTCCGGGTCACGGATGGTCTTTTTCATCCGCTCGATGGTCTGCTCGACGGCCGCACTCGTGAAGTTCCGCTTACCCGGGGCGGTCCGGACGGTCGGGAAAGCCGGGTCGGCGGCTTTGCAGGCCAGTGAAACACCCGAAAGCGCCAGCCCGATACCGGCTTCGGCCGACTGTTGAATAAAATGACGACGGTTCATAAGGAAAAAGAAATGAAAACCGGCGGGCAGCGTGCGCCCGCCGGCCGATCCCAAAAGTACACAATTAACCCGTTGACCCGCCTGAAAAAACGAAAAGCCCCCGGTCTGATCCGGGGGCTTTTTATAGGAAATACCCTGAGCATTACCAGCGTTCCAGCCCGAGCAGTTTTTTACCGAGGTCGGTCAGTTCGGCGGTCGGGTATTTGGTCTGCTCCCAGCCGCGCGGGTCGCCGGGGAAGGCGTAGCCGTCGGGAGCCTTGCGTTCGCGCCAGGAGGTGATGCGCCACTCCCGCAGGGCTTCGTTGTCTTCCTGCGCCGGCATCATCGAGATATACTGCGCCAGCCGGACCTTGTCTTTCGAGCGGTTGGGCCGGATGCCGTGGGGCTGCGTGCTGTTGAAGATCAGCAGGTCGCCGGCTTCCATCTTCACCTTCACCAGCTCGAAGCCGGTGGTATCGGGTTTAAAGTGATCGCGGTCGGCGGGCTGGGTCAGCTTCCAGGTGTCGTAGGTCCGGTATAGTTCCGGGATGCACTGGAAACCGCCCATGTTCTCGTCGGTCTGGTCAGCCAGGGCCAGTACGCCCTGCACGTTCTGGGGCCGCGTTTCGGGATCATAGTCCCAGTGAATGAAGCCCTTGAACTCGAAACCGGGCCGCACGGGCAGGTTCAGGTTGGCACGGTCGATGGTGACCCACAGCTTTTCCGTGCCCCAGATGTCGACGAAGGCGTCGTAGATGCGCGGATACTGCCGGTTGTCCCAGAGGTACTGGTGATTGTAGACCTCCACCATGCCGCTGTTGGTCAGTTCCTTCATCTTCATCTCCGCCCGCGGGGGTGCATACCAGGTTTCGGGGTCGTTGGGATCTTTCTCTTCAAATTCCCAGAGAAACCGGGCCAGGCGCTCGGCCTGTTCACGCGGGACGGCGTTCTTGATGACGATGTAGCCGTTGTGAATCCAGAACTGCCACTCCTCTTCCGACAGCACCCGCAGGGGTTGGCCGTTCGAGCGGTCGTTGAGCTTCAGGTGGCTGCTGGTGGCGGTCGAAGGGTTGCCCGGAATCTCCTTGTGGGCGTTGTCGGGAATCTGGGCCGGGGCCATGGTCGGCGTCATTGTTTCCATCGGTTTTGAATCCTGTTAAGATTGAATAGGACAAAGGTAAAGCTAACCTCCCGGCGGATGTTACAACGATCATAGCCAATTTTTGAACAATATTGACCTTTTAACCCCCTGTTATCTTCCGGGTTTTATAATTTTGTTCAACCCGCTTTTTAAACCTGCTGAAGATGAAGGCTTATCGGGAAGACATTCATCCGGACACCGACAGCTCGTTCCGGCTGCTGCTGACGCCCCACCTGAACGATTTTTTCATGTGGCATTTCC
This sequence comes from Larkinella soli, assembly GCF_003703975.1. Lineage (GTDB taxonomy): Bacteria > Bacteroidota > Bacteroidia > Cytophagales > Spirosomataceae > Larkinella > Larkinella soli. The sequence continues at coordinate 73,860 of NZ_QTJY01000019.1, forward strand.
ATCCGGAATACGAGCTGGTCTACATCGAAAACGCCGACGGCCCGCGCCACGTGGGCGACCACCTCTCGCGCTATGAGGGCAGCGACCTGGTGTTTATCGGCTCCTACATTCCGCACCTGAACTTCGATTACGGCGTCCGGACCGATTACCGGAAAGTAGTCGTTCAGATGCGGGAGGACTTTTTCAGCGAGAATTTCCGCCGGATGCCGGAACTGGCGGCCATCGCGGGCCTTTTCGAGCGGTCGCAGCGGGGCATCGCTTTTTACGGAGAAACGAAGCGGGTGGTGGGAAAGCGGATGGCGGCCCTGCATGAGCACGACCACTTCCGCCAGCTGATCGAACTGCTGGAAATCTTCCAGCTCATGGCCATTTCGGACGACTACGAACTCCTGAACGACCGGCCCGTCGGCCTGCCCTACAGCCGCAAGGAGCAGCAGCGGCTCCAGCGCGTCTATCAGTTCATCGACGAAAACTACCGGCGCAGAATCGATCTGGCCGAACCCGCCGACCTGACCAGCCTGAGCGTGGCCGCCTTCTGCCGGTATTTCCGGAAAATGACCCGGATGACCTTCACCGAGTTTGTCAACCAATACCGGGTCCGGGAAGCCAAGCGGCAGCTTCTGGCCGACCGCACCGTCACGGAAGTCTGCTTCGACTGCGGCTTCGAGAGCCTCTCCTACTTCAACCGCATCTTCAAAAAAGTGACCGGCCAGAACCCGATGCAGTTCAAAAAGCAACTGAGCGGGAAGGAGATGAGCTAATTAGTTTCGGATTGATTTAAAAGAGCCTCAACTTCGCTCTTTAATACGGGAAGGCGGTTACAGATAATACTCCATACAACCGCTTCATCTACTGAATCATAAGCATGGATTACCCGATTTCGCAAATCGACGATCTGCCTCGCATTGGAGATCAGGATAGAGTCATCTAACTTCAGGATACGATTGGTTGCCTCACCGATTATTTCAAATTCCCTTTCTTTGGCCCGTCGAATGGTGATGTTTTCTGAGAAGTGGTAGAAATTATACTTCCCTCCCAGGTGCACATCTATATGTTGAATAGCTTGAAGAATATCCAATAAAAACTTACTGACTTCATCCTTCATAGATTGGAATCTTCGTTTGGTTCATCACCTTGATGAAATAGGGATTTTTCAGGGAACGCTCCGTTACAAGATCAACCGGTCGTTCAAAAAGCGATTCCATGGCATACAAAACGGTGAAGTAGTTTTGCCCGTAGGTAACCGGATCCAACCCTTCATCGAAGGCGATCAGCAGATCAATATCACTTTGGTCGGTGAAATGGTCCGTGCAAACCGACCCAAACGCATAGGCGCGTTTCACCTTGTTTTCTTTCAGGATGCAGCTAATTTCTGAAAGCTTTCCTGCTAAAATGGAGGGAATGGGCATTTAATGGATCGAATGTCGCTTTTAAATTAATCAAATAGAGACAAAAAGTGCTAGCCAACCATACGGCCTCCAACAAAATACCTGCTCAGAATGTCCTATTAGAAAGCCTGATCGCTTTCGTATGCATATTCTGTGGACGTATCTCAAACCGCACGGCGGCAAGGTGGCCCTCGCGCTGGGGCTGGCCGGCCTCAGCCAGGTGCTGACCATGATCGACCCGGTCATCTTCGGGAAGATCATCGACGACTATGCCACTACCCCCGGCAACCGGACCGAACGCGAACTGGTACAGGGCGTGCTGTTCTGGCTGGGTGTGGCGGCTGCGATAGCCACGGCCGCCCGGGCCGCCAAATCGCTTCAGGAATACGTCATGCGGCAGGTCGTACAGCGGTTCGGGACGCAGGTGTTCGACGAAGGGCTCAAACAGACGCTCCGGCTTTCGTTCCAGGAGTTCGAGGAACAGCGCAGCGGAGAAACCGTCGCCCTGCTTCAGAAAGTCCGGACAGATACCGAAAAGTTCATCAACGCTTTCATCAACGTCCTGTTCTCGTCGCTGGTCGGGATGGGTTTTCTGGTCTGGTACGCCATCACCACCCACTGGGCCCTGGTACCGGTCTTCTTCATCGGCATCCTGCTGCTGGGCGGTCTGACGGGCCTCCTGAGCAAGAAGATCAAAACCGTACAGCGGGCAGTCAACCGCGAAACCGTGCGGCTTTCGGGAGCCATTACCGAATCACTGCGCAACATCGAACTGGTCAAAAGCCTGGGCCTGACGTTCCCGGAAATCCGGCGGCTGAAACAATACACCCAGCGCATCTACGACCTGGAAATGGAGAAAACCAAACAGGTCCGGACGCTCTCGTTCGCGCAGGGAACGACCCTGAACCTGCTCCGCCAGTCCATCCTGTTCGCGCTGCTGTGGCTTATTTTCCGGGATGTGCTGACCACCGGCGAACTCATCTCGATGCAGTTCATCACCACCGCCATTTTCGGGCCGCTCCAGGACCTCGGCACCATCATCCTCTCCTACCGTGAGGCCGAATCCTCGCTCCGGCTGTTCGACAACTTGATGCAGAAACCCGTCGAACGCCGTCCGGACGACGCCGTCGACTTCGGGGTTCTCGACTACCTGCGCTTCGACCGGGTGGTGTTCCGGCACCAGACCGCCCGGCAGAACGCCATCGACGGTATTTCGTTCGAGGTCCGGATGGGCGAAACCGTCGCCTTCGTCGGGCCGTCGGGTTCGGGCAAGTCCACGCTGGTCAAGCTGCTGCTCGGACTGTATAAACCGGTATCGGGGGAGATTTATTTCAACGACGTACCGGCCAGCCGCATCCGGTATAACCCGATGCGCCGGCAGATCGGTTTCGTCACGCAGGATACGCAGTTGTTTGCGGGCACCATCCGCGACAATCTGCTCTTCGTCAAGCCCGATGCCACCGAAGCCGAACTCTACGAGGCCCTCCACAAAGCCTCCTGCGACGCCCTGATCGCCCGCTCGGAAAAAGGCATCGACACGGTCCTGGGCGAGGGCGGCATGAAACTGTCGGGCGGGGAGAAACAGCGCATTTCCATCGCCCGGGCGCTCGTGCGTCACCCCCGGCTGCTGATCTTCGACGAGGCCACCTCCGCCCTCGACTCCCTGACCGAAGAAGTCATTTCCGACACCGTCCGCAGCATCTCCTCCCGTCGGGAGCAGATTACCATCCTGATCGCCCACCGGCTGTCGACGATCATGCACGCCGATACGATTATCGTGCTGGAAAAAGGAAAAATCGCCGAAACCGGTACCCACGACGAACTGCTGGAGCAGAAAGGGCTCTACTACGCCATGTGGAGACAGCAGATCGGCGAACGCCGGGAGGAGCCGGACGGGGTGCCGACAGTTCAACGGTAAAAGTCCGGGATCAGATGCCCTCCTCCAGCGCCTTCCCGTATTTCTCCCTGTCGAAGCGGTACAGGAACGGAGCTTTATGCGCCCCGCCCGTTTTCCGTTCTTCCAGGCGTTCCAGCAGACCGTAGGCCAGCATCTGCTTCTGAAAATTCCGCCGGTCGAGCGGCTTTCCGAGGATGGTTTCATACAACCGCTGCAGTTCCGGCATCGTAAACTTTTCAGGCAGAAGGTTATAGCCGACGGGCTGGTAGCTGAGCTGCTGCCGCAGGGTTTTCAGGGCCAGGCGGATCATGTCGTTATGATCGAACAGCAGGGGCGGCACCCCGGCCACTTCCCACCAGCGGCATTCGTCGGTAAACCGGTCGGGCGTCGGCGTCACCTCCGCGAACTCGACCAGGGCGAAATAACCTACCGACACGTCCCGGCGGAACAGTTCGCCGTGCAGGTCGGCCGGGATGCCCAGCCGGACGGCGGTTTCCTGCCGGCTGAAATTCTTATACCGTTCTACCTCCCCGAACGTATGAAACTGCTGAAGGTAAATTTCCCGCAGGCCGGTCCGCTCCTGCAGGCTCCGGTAGGCGGCCGCATCCAGATTTTCGTCGCGGTGAATCCGCCCGCCGGGCAGCGACCAGTCGTCCGAACCTTTCCAGCGGAGCAGCAGCACCTTCAGCTGCCCGTCGTGAAACCCGAAGATCGTCAGGTCCACCGATACGTGAGACAGGTACTGGTGCAGTTCTTCCTGAATGAAGCGTCTGAGTTCGTTTTTGTATTCCATCCGGAAATAATAATGAAATTCCTATTGTGTAATGAATACACATTAAGAAAAATTTTGTACCATTGTTCAGCCGGCAAGGCGCTGATCCTTAATCAAACTGACGCATGAACCCATCCCGTCGACAATTTCTAAGCCAGCTGGGGCTGACGGCCGCCGGACTGAGCCTGGCCGCCGTTCTGCCCGCATCGGCCCGGGCGGCTTCTCCCGCCAAAAAATTCGGCTTCGAGATCTCGCTGGCCGAGTTTTCGTTCGCGCCCGAGCTGATGTCGGGAAAGATGAAAAATATGGAATTTCCGGCCCGTGCCAAAAAGGAATTTGGTCTGGGCGTCCTGGAATACGTGTCGGGCTTTTTCCAGGAGAAGCATACCGATGCGGCTTACCTGAAAGAACTGAAACAGCGCTGTGACGACCTGGGCCTGAAAAACCACCTTATCATGGTCGACGGGGCCAACATCGCCGACACGGATGCCGCCAAACGGCAGAAGGCCGTCGAAGCCCATCACGCCTGGGTGGATGCCGCTAAATTCCTGGGATGCAGCGCCATCCGCGTCAACCTCGGCGACACCATGAAAGCCCTGTCCGGCACCCCCGACGATCCGGCCGAAGAAGCCGCCAAAACAGCCGCGGACGGCTACCGCAAACTGCTCGAATACGCGGCCAAATCGAACCTGAACGTGATCGTCGAGAACCACTTCGGCAACTCGACCAATCCCGACTGGCTGGTGGGCATCATGAAACAGGTCGATATGCCCAATGCGGGCCTGCTGCCCGATTTCGGTAACTTCTGCGCGCGTCGTTCCAAACCCGAAGGCAGTGACATCAAGGCCCTGCTGAGTACGAAATGCCTGCAGGAGTACGACCGCTACGAGGGCGTCCGGAAGATGATGCCCTACGCCAAAGGCATCAGCGCCAAAACCCACCGCTTCGACGCGGCCGGCAACGAGGTGGAAACGGATTTCCGGCGGATGTTCAAAATCATCAAAGAGGCCGGTTTCAACGGCTACGTCGGCATCGAGTACGAAGGCGGTTTTATGAATATGTACAACAAGGAAGCCGGCTACCTGCCCAGCGATGAGGGCGTCCGCGCCACCAAAACGCTGCTGGAGCGAGTGCGGGCCGAACTGGTCTGAAGTGAATGGTCCGCCCGGCGCTCCGACTTCCCGTAACCGCTGCCTGCGCTCTATTTCGGCCCCTTGCCCAGCAGAAAATCCCGGACCAGCTCCAGCTGGTCGGTGCTCAGAAAATCGGCGCCGGCTTCGCGGAGTTTCGCCCAGACCACCGGATCTTCCGGACAGGCCCAGAGCCGCAGTTTTTTGCCCTCCGCATGGACCCGCCGGACCAGATCGCTCAGCTTCCGGAACTGTTCCTCCGGCATCGGCCCCTGGCCCCGCCAACTCAGCTGGTTGCCGTAGGCGTCGCTGACTACCGGCATCCATTCCGAGCTGTAACCCCTGCCCAGATCGGACGGGCGGCCGTCCAGCCCCGCCAGCCGCTCTTTCGACTTCTTTAAAGCCTCCATTGGGCGGTTTCCGGAGATAAAGACCGTTACGGCCCCCGGCCGACAGCGGTCGCCCCGGCAGGTGGTCAGCAGCGAACGATACCGTTCGAGGACTTTGGCGAGAACGCGGTAGGTGCTGTCGGCGCCGGTTTTGAAGTCGATCATCAGGTAAATCGGCTTTTCGTAGTCTTTATAGACCCTTTGGTTACCGTTCCGGCGGATGCGCCCGGCCAGCGGCTTCAGATACAGTTCCTCCAGGGTGTGGGCCGGGTTGCGGAAGGTCGGGCGGTTATGGGCCACGTAGAGCGTATCTCCCATCTGAAAGACGTCGGCCTCGATGCTCGTAAAGCCGTGGTCCAGGGCATCCCAGAGCGGGCGCGACTGCTCATAATCGTTGTGGGCGTGGGCGTTCGGCAGCGGAACCACCCCGGCGAGGGGCTCCGGCACCTGCATCCGGGCGATGGGCTGCGACCAGGCGGTTTCGACGTCTCCGGCCTGGAACGGGTTGTATTTCGGTTTGGAGGAAATGATTTTGGCCCGCACCAGCAGGTCCGTGTCGGCCATCGTGTACTCGGCTTCGGTGCCGTTCACTTCCCGCAGGATTTCGGCTTTCTCCCGGCCCTTCCGGATGCCGATGAACTGAATCCGGTAGCGGACGTCCGGTATGGCCTTAACGCGCAGGGCGATGCGGTCGGCGGTCCGGGTCAGGCTTTCGAGCGTGACGCCGGAGGTCGAGTAAAACCGCCCGGCTTCCATCGCTTCGATCAGGGCGCGGGGGGTCAGTTCCGGCGCGTCGACCATCACCCAGGCCCGCCCGGAGTTACTGAATTCCGGCCCGAAGAAGTAATAATGATGGCTGTCGTCGGTGCCCAGCCCGTACATTAGCGGCCGCCCCTGCTGCAAAAACCGCAGGTTGATTTTGTCCCACATGGCCTCCGTACCCTCCCGGGTGCTGTCGCCGTAGTTGTTCACCAGCGGATGCCCGTTGAAAACTTCGAAAAACCGCTCGTACCGGAGCTGCATGAGGTCATCGGCGGTGATGGACCAGTAAAAATTGGGGTGGTTGATGTGCGGAAACATCGGCTGGCCGGTCTGCCGGCGCTGGGCCACCACGGCGTCGATGTTGTTCTGCATGACCTCCGCGACGCTGTTGCCCGGCAGGGGCCGGATCAGGTTTTTGACGTTGGTCACGTTCATGTGGATGGGTTTGCCCTGAAAGCCGGTGGAAACCTCTTCGCTTTTCAGGATCAGAAACTTCCCGGGTTCCTCGAAATAAGATCGGTATTCGTCCAGCGGCTTCAGCCTCACTCTGAGCGAATCGTTCGGGCCGGTCTGGTACCTGACCCAGTCGGGCCCGAACGTCCGCAGATACCGCTCGAAGGTCCGTCTCCGCTCCGGCGCCCGGGGCACCCTGATCCAGCGGTCGCCTTCCTGCAGGGTGTTGTGGTCCGATAGGCCGACGAAATGGTAGCCGTTGGCCTTGTACCAGTCCATGATCATTTCGGGGTAGTCGTCGCCGTCGCTCCAGAGCGAGTGGGTGTGCAGATTGCCCTTGTACCAGTGCTGGGCGGGAGCGGTCTGCGTCAGGAAAACAAGGCAAAGGAGGGTAAGGAAGGCGGGTTTCATGGCCGTACGGTTTCAATACCGATAAGCCCCAAAGCCCCGGATCATACTGTTACCTCCCGCCCGATTTTCATTCGTCTTTCGGACTCCCCTTCAGGCCGAGATCCTTCACCCGTTTGCGCACCTTCCGCATGAACGGCCGGCCGGGGTCGGTTTTGACCGTCAGGTAGTTCGGATCGGTTTCCTTCCAGAGCGGATGGCCGATAAAATCCCTGTATTCGTAATGCCCGATCAGGTAGTCGATGGCATAGCGTTCCTTCAGCAGACGAACCAGCTGCGCGTTGGCCCGGACCTGGGCGCGGGTCATCCGGCCGCTGCCGACGTTCTCCACCCCGATGGCGCAATGGTTCAGCCCGATGCAGTGCCGGGCAAAGAGCGTGTCGGGCATCAGTCGGTAAACCGTGCCGTCGCGGTCCACCAGAAACGGCACCGAGACGTTCAGCGGGCCGGCGGTCATCAGGTCGGGCCGGGCTCCGGCGAGTGTCGGCCGCTCAAAAGCCCTGAAAGAACCCTCCAGGGTCGGAATGGCGGTCCAGTGCAGTACGATCATCCGGGGCCGGATGAAAGGTTCGGACTGCTGAATGTTGTGCCGCTGGGCCATGTAGTCCAGCGAGAGCCGTCTGCGTTCCTCGTCGAAAACGATGGGCCGGTCGACCATCCGCAGCGCCGGGGCCGCACAGGACCCCAGCACCACGGACAGGCCGATCAGCAGATTCGGAAAATACTTCATCACCGGGCTCAGGGTACGTTCCACCAAAGGGGCGTTTTCAGGCGCGTTTTCTCGGTGTTGTCCCCGACGTTCGCCGGGTTGCGGTTCTGTTCGTTGGTTTCGTACACCATCGCCTGAATCCAGTCTTTCGGATTGGTTGCGTCGAAAATCACCGTATTGAGGTTGGCGGGCCGTTGCAGGCTCGGGCCGTAGATTTCGTTGCTGTAATCCATCCGGCGCATGTCCACCCAAGTTTCGGGGTTCAGGCACTGGGTGATGTATTTCTGCCGCATGATGTGGCTCAGGCCCCTCGTCAGGGTCTGGAAGTGGGCGGCCAGCCCGTCGGCCACCTGGGCGGCCCAGTAGGCGTTGATTTCGGCGGCCGATACGCCCAGCTTGCGCATATTGGCCTTTACGCCCTCCTCATAAGCGACCAGCGCCCCGGCCGCATCGCCTGACCGCAGCCGGGCTTCGGCCTCGATCAGCTTCACTTCCGAGTAGGTGATGAACGGGAACGGCGAGTTGGCCCTGGTGTAGAAACCGCTGTTGCTGAACCGGCCGTAGTCGTTCTCACTGGTGAACCTGCCGGTGCCGCCCTGCCCGCCGGCCAGTCCGGCACCCGGTTTCAGGCCCCGGTATTTGCCGTCGGAAGCGGCCGGCATCATGATGCGGCTGATGCGCGGATCCTGGTATTCGGTTTCCGTCACCGGAAGTTTGGTGAGCATATCCACGAAAAACTGCGAGTAGGTGAAATACCGCGGGTCGGTGGCGCTGGTGAAGCCGCCCCAGCTGAACCAGGGGTTCTGGTCAGTCTGCTGGGCGTTGGCGATATACGGAAATTCGGCGTCCATCCCGTCCTTGTTGAATCCGTTCGTGCAGGCTTCGATGACCTTTTTCGGATCGTAGAGACCCTGCTTTTTCGCCAGGTGATTCAGATACCGCGCCTTCAGCGACCATGCCAGCCGGCGCCACTTGTCGACGTCGCCCTGATACATGATGTCCCCGCCGGCCGCATTCAGCCCGGTGGTATTGGTCGGATTGTTGAACAGCGCCACGGCTTCGTCGAGCAGCCGGTCGATGCCCTGGTAGACGGTTTGCTGAGGGTCCATTTTGGGCGTGAGCTTCACCTGCGAAACCCCGTCGTAGGCTTCCGACATCACGATGGCGCCGTACTGGTCGGTGAGCATCCCGAAGTTGATGGCCTGCAGCACCTTACCCGCGCCCGCCAGATGCGGGGAGCCTTCCTTCTCGCCCAGCAGGGCCAGGTCCACGCAGTTGGGCAGGGCCCAGGTGTAGGCGTTCTGCCAGAGAAAGTAGGAGGCCGTAAAACGCCAGGTTTCGGCGTTTCGGTTCGTTCCGGTGGTCAGTTTGGTGACGCCGTACTGCGTGACCCCGGCAATTTCGCGGGCACCCCGCCACATGGCCGCCCCGTTGGTGGTCGTGATGGCTCCGACCAGCCGGCTGGCGGCCGGCACCTGCGTCGGATTGTTCGGGTCTTTGTTGACGTCCAGATATTCCTGACAGGAAGTTGCGAACAGGACCGTCGCCAGGAGAGAAAGCCGTATAGTATAACGTATATTTTTCATGATGGCAACTTCATTAAAGCGTCAACTTCAAACCGAAATCAAACCCGCGGGTGGCCGGGATTCCGAGGTTGTCGAACCCGAACGAGCCGGAACCGCCCACCCCGGCCCCGCTGCCCGACACCTCCGGGTCGACGCCCGAATACTTCGTGAACAGCACCAGGTTACGGCCCGTGGCAAATACCTGCAGGGCACTGATCGGCGTTTTGCCCAGAAGCCGGCGCGGCAGGGCGTAGTTGAGCGTCACATACCGCAGCCGGTACCAGCTTCCGTCCTCCACAAAGTCGAAGCCCTGTTTGTTGTAGAGCGTCTGGTAGAAGTTCTGGTCCAGCAGAACGGCTTTGGTATTGGGCTCGCCGGTCGATTCGATAACGCCCTCGAACACTTTCCTCTGGCCCCGGTCGAGGGTTTTCATGCTCAGGCCGGAACTGACGAGGGTGTTTTCGGTGGCGTTGAAGACGTCGCCCCCGATGCGGATGTCCCACATGAAGGAGAGCGACAGCGACTTATGCGTAAAGGAGTTGGTGATGCCGCCGGTCCAGTCGGGATTGCGGTCGCCGATGGATTCGAGCGTCGACTTCACCTGCGGATAGCCGTTGTTGTCGAGCAGCAGCTGGCCCTTGTCGTTGCGCTTCCAGACGTTGCCGTTGATGCCGAACAGCGAGCCGTTGAGGAAAGCCGCCCCCTGCGCTACCGAACCCGCCACCCAGGCATCCGACAGTTCGACGCGATCGAGCGTGCCCGGCAGGGCTTTCACCGTCGCCCGGTTCCGGGCGAGGTTCAGGTCCATCGACCAGGTCAGGGCCTTGCTCCGGACGGGCTGGACGTTCAGCATCAGTTCGACGCCTTCATTGTCGATCTGGCCCCCGTTCAGATAGGCCAGGAAGGTACTCGACGAGGGCGGGGTGCGCGTGCCCAGAATCTGGTTGTCGGTGCTGGTTTTATAGTAGGCCACATCCAGCCCCAGGCGGTTCCGGAAAAACCGCAGGTCGGCCCCGATTTCGAAGGAGTTCGTAAACTCGGGCTTCAGCGTCGGGTTGCCGAAGTAGGTGTTGACGTTCGAGATAAAACCGCGGGGGGCAATCGTGAAGTCGTTGGTCACCGTGGCGAGCGTGGAGGTCAGCACGTGTGCCGGGGCGTCTTTCCCGACGCGGGCCACCGAGGCCCGGACCTTGGCAAACGAGACGGTATTGTTTTCCGACATGGCCCCGAACTCCTTCAGCAGATCGGTCAGCACCACCGAACCGCTCACGGCCGGGTAGAAGAACGAACGGGCGTTGACGGGCAGGGTCGACGACCAGTCGTTGCGGCCCCGGAAATTCAGGAAGGCGATGCCTTTCCAGTCGATATTCAGGTCACCGAACACCCCGACGATCCGCCGGCGGGTGGTGTTCTGCGATACCGTCCGGTTGGCTTCCACCACGTTGTTGATGCTCGGAAAGTTCGGGTCGATGAAGTTCCGGCCGAACCAGGTCACCGTCTGCCGCCGGGCGTCTTCGAGGTTATGCCCCACCGTCAGGCTGAGGTTAAAGTTCTCGGCGACGGTCTTTTTCGCGGTAACGAGCAGCGTGGAGGTTGTAATCTGGTTGTTGGTGCTGGCCTGCGATAGGGCGCCCTTCTCGTCGCCGACCACCATCGAGCCCGCCGAGCGGATGCTCTTGAAATTGTCGGTGTAATAGTCCGTTCCGAGCCGGTAGGTGATGTTCAGAAAGGAGAACGGATCGTAGGAGACGTTCCCGATGGCGATGATGCGGTCGACGTCGCTGGTGATGGGTTTCTTCCGGATCGTCCACTGCGGGTTGTCGTTGGCGGCAATGGTGCGCTGACTGCCGTCGGGTTTCAGATACACCGTCACATCGTCGTTCCGGGGCCAGTAGACGGCCCCCATGACCCCGTTGGCGCTCCCCTGCGACACATACAGCCGGCTGGTTTTGATGTAGCTGGCGCTCCCGCCCACGGTCAGTTTGTCACCCACTTTCGTATCGGCCGACAGCCGGAAGGAGGTTCGCTCGAAGTCGGTATTCTTTACGATGCCCTGCTGGTCGAAGCGGGAAGCCGAGGCATAGAAGGTCGCACGGTCGTTCCCTCCGCTGACGGACAGGTCGTGTTTCTGCGTAAACCCGGTCCGGAACATACTGCCGAGGTTGTCGTAAATCGGCTCGTTCGGCTCGAATTTCGGCCCCCACGATCCGACCGAGGCCGGGTTGAAGACGCCCTGCTCGCCCTGTTTGTAAACCGACTGGAGTTTCGGCATACGATTGACCACGTCGAAGGAGAAGCTGTTGGAATAATTGATCTTCGCCCGGCCCGCAGCCCCTTTCCGGGTCGTGATGACCACCACGCCGGAGGCTGCCCGCAGGCCGTAGAGGGCCGCAGCCGCCGGTCCTTTCAGCACCGTCACGTTTTCGATGTCTTCGGGGTTCAGGTCGATGGCCCGGTTGGAGGCCGGGGCCGCGTCGGCCGTGAGGTTGCCCTGCCCGACCGGCGTCGTATTGTCGACCGGAATCCCGTCCACGACGTAGAGCGGCTGGTTGTTTCCGCTCAGCGAGGTTCCTCCGCGGATGAGCATGATCGCCGAGGCTCCCGGCGCCCCACCCGAGTTGGTAATCTGAACGCCGGCCACCTTGCCCTGAAGGGCATTGACGATGTTGGGCTGCTGGGATTCGACGATGTCTTTCGATTTTACGTTCTGGACGGCATAGCCCAGCCCCCGCGTCTCCTGTTTGACACCGAAGGCCGTCACGACCACTTCGCTCAGGTTGCGGGTATCTTCCTGCAGAACCACGTCGACGGTGGCGGAGTTGCCGACCGTCAGTTCCTGCGTGGTGTATCCGATATAGCTGAATACGAGCGTTTTTCCGGGGGCTGCCTGAAGCGTGTACCGCCCGTCCGCGTTCGTCGAGGTACCGATGGTGGTTCCCTTGACGGCTACACTCACCCCCGGAAGGGGGTTGTTGTCGGATGCTGAAGTGACCCGGCCCGACACGGAGTTGGTCTGCGCCCATCCCGGCCCGACCATCAGCGTCAGGCCCGTCAGAAGCAGAAACAGTAGTTTTTGGTTCATAAAAGGATGGCTTTTAATTTACTCTATCTACTAAAAGACAACTATAAATATAAGTGAGAAAGGGAGGGAATTTCAAACGTCCGTCCGGCAGCCTTTTTCAACAGTAGCTTAGGAATCAGCTATTTGCCTGAGTGCTGTAACCAAAAGTAGCAATACAATCTTTGATAATTTCAATGGAACACCGGCTTGAGAGGCTGCCGGAGGGGTGTTGGAACGGGGATAAAAACAAAAAAGACATGCCGGGAGGCATGTCTTCGAAGGCGTTTCAACTATTATATCTTTCGATTAAATAACTTCAACGTTTACGGCATTCGGACCTTTTTTACCCTGTTCTACTTCGAACTGAACTTTGTCGTTCTCACGAATTTCGTCGATCAGGCCGGTAACGTGTACAAAAACGTCTTTGTCCGAATCCGAGGGGGTAATGAACCCAAATCCTTTGAGCTCATTGAAAAACTTAACTGTTCCTGTTTGCATTATTTGTATTGATTTTACCAAAGGTAGGTATTTATCCGAACAATCACTAACCGGCAGCCGATTTATTCTCCGGCGTCTCATCGGACCAGAGTCAATGCCCCTTTTTTCTGCTTGCTGACCGCTTCGCCCCCCTGTCTGAGCTGAAAACTCACGGTCCAGGCATATACGCCTGCCGGAGCGCCTTTTCCCTGATACCCTCCCTCCCACCGGAAAGGCGGCCGGTCGGTAAAATAGACCAGCTCACCCCACCGGTTGAACACCGACAGCGAGGTGATCGTGATGTCTCCGCAACCCACCGGCTGAAAGGCGTCGTTCTCTCCGTCGTCGTTGGGGGTGAAAACGTCCGGTTCGTAGAGAACGCAGCCGCACTCGCCGTAGCGGACGGCCACCGAGTCCTCGACCGTGGCGCAGTCGTTGCTGACCGACGCCCTGAACACACCCGAATTTCCTACCGTCCGCTGCACTTCCTGAAACTGGTCCCGCCAGGTAAAACGGCCTTCCGCAAAAGTGGGTTTAATAGTGACGGTTTCGGCCCCGCAGAGGTCCTGGTCGGGTCCCAGGCTGAGCCGGGGCGGCAATACATAGCGGACGCGGACGGAATCGCCGGCGATGCAGCCGCCCTGATTGACGCGCAAACTGTACAGACCCGCCTGCCGAACCACATAGGAAGGCTGCGTGGAGCCGTCCTGCCACCGGCGGTCGGGCGCATCGGCCGGAGCGGCCAGCGCGAGGGTCTGCCCTTCGCAGAGCGTGGTGTCCGGCCCGAGGTCGAAATCCAGCGCATAGCTGACCCGGATGGTATCGCGCAGCACCTTGCAGGGCGTCGTCACCACGACCGAGTAGGTACCGGGCCGCGTGACGCGGAACTGGGGCGAAGTGCTGCCGTCCTGCCAGCGGTAATCGGTGGCGCCGGGGGTCGTGGCGTTGAGCAGCAGGGTGCTACGGCGTCCGCAGAGCGTCGTGTCCTTTCCCAGATCGACTTTGATCGGCAGGACCGACACGTCATCGATGAAAATATAGAAGAAACCCAGCAGCACCGGGAGCTTTTTATAACTACCGATGGTCAGGTAGCGTTCGCCCCCTTTGGGCTTGACGTAGCCTGACACTTTTTCCCACTGCAACCGAGGCATGCCCGGCCCCAGCAGGTTGTCGATCACCTGCGGATCGACGGTGAAAAGGCCTTTATCGGTGGCGGACAGGGGCTGGTCCGAGAAGAAGGCACCCAGGTTTTGAGTCAGATACCGGCCGGGGCTGGGCGTGGCCACATACATTTCAAAGAAGTAGCACTCGTTGGCATCCAGCGGTCGGGTGAGCGGCACGGCGAGGTATTCGGCCCAGTTGAGGTCCATGAACAGCCGGGCGAGGCCCTGGCCGGTCCGGGGGGGCAGTTCGATCTGGGCGGTCGGGAAACACTGGTGGTAAAAATCGGGCGTGGCGCCGTTGGGATTGAACCAGGGCACGGCTTCCTCCAGCAGGTTATCCAGCCGGGGGCAGGTCCGGTACGACTCGAAACTTCCGTTCGGAACGAGATTCTGACCCGCAGCGATTCCGGGCAGGGCTAAAACCAGCCAGCAGACGATGCGGACGGCGATTCTCGGCATGACCTCGTTTAGAACGTTCGGGTTTAGGTACCCTCCGGCATCTGAAGCGCCGGAGGACTTCCAAAGTACTGATTTTTAGAAAAAAAAGCATCATGCCTACTTTTCGGCAATGACCCGCTCAGCCGTCGGTTGATCTTTCCGGACATATAACCGGACACTGTCATGGACGGCCTGAATGGTGTAGCCCCGAAAGTATTCCGGGTCGATGGTGGTCAGGCGGGTCTGGTAATACTGATACCGCCCGTCTTCCACGATAAACCGGGGGCGGTTGCGGTGCAGATCCCCGACATAGCGCCGGAGAAAGTAGGTCTGGAGGGAGGAAGGATCGATCTGGCGGGAGGCAAACGCATCGCGGGTGCCCGGCAGCAGGCACGTATGGCAGTAGAGATGGGCCAGATTGCCGTGCCCCCAGATGCCGAGCCGGTCGGTGGGTTTGGCCAGGGCGCGGATGGCGGCTACGAGCGGTTCCGGCGGTTTCTGTTGCCGATAGGCATATTCGATGCCCTGGTTGCGGGCCGGCGCCTTCACCAGAAAAATAGCCAGAAAAGGAATATACAGGCCGAGCCGGTAGAGCAGCGTATCCGGCCCCAGCATCCGGCGGCTTTCGCCCCAGACGACGCCCAGCCCCCAGAACAGGGGTACGAAGAACAGATTCAGGTAATGCCGAAAAGACTGCCCCGACTTGATCACCGAAAACCAGACGACCGCCAGCAGATACAGCACGAAAATGATCCGTATTTTCCGAACGTGGGTGCCGGAATAGAACAGCCGGAGGCCCTGAAGCGAAATGACCGCAAAAGTGAACAGAACATACGGCAGAATGTCGGGGGTTCCGCCCGGCGTCTCGGCGCTTCCGAACAGCATCTCCGGCACCAGCCCCCATCTTAATCCCGAGCCGGCATATTCGAGATTGAACAGGATGTAGGAGTGATAAAAATCGAAAAACAGGTCGTTCGTCAGGAGGTACAGGCCGACCAGGAACGTCGGGGCAAGCCCCAGCAACAGCAGAACGACGGTTTTCCGGAAAGTCAGTTGCCGGTATAGCTCGATGAACAGGTAAATGACCAGCGTTCCGGCGAGCGGAACGCCCTGAAGTTTGGTATACGGCATCAGCCCCGCCACGAAGCACAAAAGCCCCGCATACCGGAAGCCCTTTCCGGCCATGACGGCCGACAGGCAGAAGACCTCGACGGCAAGCAGCAGGTTCGGAACGACTTCCGAGCTATAGGCGATGAACTCGAAGGAGGAGATCGTGGCCATGCACAGCGTGTAACCGAAGGCGACGGCGTAGGCCGTCTGGTTGCCATATAGCTGCCGGATGGCGTGATAAACGAACACAATACCCGGAATGATGCAGAAGATCAGGCCGATGAGCCGGATCGAGGTGTAATTGACGGCGCCGAGCAGCCAGTAGGACAGCGTCAGAAGGTAATAATGAATCGGTCCGACCGTCGTTCCGTCGAATGAACCCCAGATCTTCGGCTCCTGAATCATCATGCCGGAACCGGCGATGATCACGCTTTCGTCGAGATTCTGTTCGGGAAGCAGGGTGTTCGGGATGCGAAGCAGAAGCACCGTGAGGGCGGACAGAATCAAAAAGGCCGATTGCCGCCGGAACGGGAGTTTCTTTACCAGAATAACGCCCAGCAGGCTTCCGATCAACAGCAGTTCGAGAGCGAAGTAAATGCGCTGGCTATACCGGACCGAAGTGATCCAGTCGATGAGATAGGTATGTACGGAGCCGGGGTAATCGACATAGGGCGGTTGAAAGTGAATCGTTACGTACAGACAACTCATACTTACGGGGCTTGATCATACGCAACGGCGGATTGCGCGGCAGGTTTCAGGCCCATAAGTTAATTTACTTAGCCCGAAAAGTTAAAAATAATTATCATCCCGTTCCTAATCCGGCCTTTATCCAGCCTCTTCACCGGTTGTTACCACCACCGGAAGGCCGACAAATTCCTGATACCGGCGGACGGCTCCGGCCAAGCCCCGGCGCTCAGCGTCGTCCAGTGCGCGGAATAGAGACGGTTCAAGGCATACGTCGTTTTTCCGGATTGTTCTTCTCCAGAGACCGGCCACCCGGCCTTCCACCACGATGACGGGGCTGAAGATGCCGTTGGCACTCGCCACGATCCGCTTCTGGTCGACGGTTCCGAGCGGGGCAATGCGGTCCTTGTAGGCCACCAGATATTCGTCGAAGCTCGGCAGCAGGCAGACCTCGCCGGTTTGGAGATCAGGGTCCGGCCGGTCTTTCGGCATCCAGTACGTCACCCCCTCCACCACCACCCGCTCCAGCCCGCCGGTGTTCAGTTCCAGGCCGGTTTTGATCTCGGCCTGCGTCAGTCCCGACCACCAGGCGAAATCGTGGACGGAGGCCGGGCCGTGGCTGGTGAAATACCGGCGGGTCAGTTCAGCGACGGCTTCGTCGCGGTCGAGCGGGCGGGCCGGCGGCACCCACTCCTCCAGCAGTACGAAGGTCGGCTGCTTTCCCCGGCGCGGCCCGAAACAGATCAGCCCCTGCTGGGCCAGAATGCCGAGGATGTGCAGCCCCTGATTGCCGTCCGTCGGAATACCGGCCCGATGCAGCAGGTCGTACAGCTCGGGTCGCGTACACTGCCGGCCACCTTCCAGAGCGGAAATGAGGACCTCCCGGCTTTTATTCAGGGCGGCCTCCTCCAGACCGGCCTTCCGGTACAGATTCCTGTTCTTCAGCACCACCCGCGTCGCCAGCAGATCGAGCATCCAGCGAAGGTCCTGCGGGGCCAGAAAATGCAGCGTCCCGCGCATGGGCCAGGTACGTACGACGGTCCGGTCGGCCAGGGCCTGCTCGACGGCCGCTTCGGTCATTCCCGGAATGCGGTGGCCCACGGCCCAGAGCGCTCCGAGGTAATCCTGCGCCTGCATGGCGCCGAACCAGGAAACCACCTCGCCCGGCGTCCGGAAACGGGGTCGGGCGAGGTGCTGGCTGTGGAGTCGGAAAGCAAGTAGGTCTGAAACGGTCATGCCCAGTTTTCTTCAAAAAGGCAGGCGGGCGATTATTTTACCACCAGAAAATAAAAACTGTAGTCGGTCATCGGCGCGTCCGTCAGCCCGAGGTTCCGGCCGATGGTCACCACCTGCCCCCGGTGGTAGGTGCTGTGGTTCAGGCAGTGCTGCGTAAATTCCAGCCGGGAGCGGGTGCCGGCCACCCAGGGGGTGACAAAACTGACCTCTTCCTTCAGTTCGGCTTCGGTCAGCGACCGGAGATAGTCGGCCAGTTCGCCGGATTGCTCCACGATTCCGAAAAAGACTTCATTCAGCGTTCCGTGAAAACCGTTCAGCCGAAACGAGGTCGGGGGCGTCTCCTGCTTCAGAACGGCCAGCCAGAACCGCTGGGTGTCCCAGATGTGGACCAGGGTCTTCTGAAGGCTCGGAAAGCTCGACGGGACTTCCTGATCCAGCAGTTCGACGGGTTTGGCTTTCAGCCATTCGACCAGCGTCTGATTGGCCCAGCGGTTGTAGTCGGCCAGATCGGCGAGGAAGGTCGTCAGCGTCAGTTCGGTCATTTCTGCGGTTGCGTTTGCCATGGGATTGGTTTGTTTTAGTAGTACAAAGAAACAGCCCGGTAGTGACAGCCCTATGTCAGCAGCCTCGACCGCTTTTACAGTTTGTTGGAAATTTTTCGGGGGATATTTTTCAACTTTGGACCCGCATTCCACTCCAACCGCAACCCATCGATGATCGACCTCGACGCTTATTTCCACCGCATCGGCTATACCGGCCCCCGCACCCCGACGCTCGACACCCTCCGGGCGATCCAGTTGCTTCACCCTCAGGCCATTCCGTTTGAAGGTCTGAACCCGCTGCTCCGGATTCCGGTCCGGCTCGACAGCGAATCGCTCCAGGAAAAACTCATTCGGGGCGGACGGGGCGGCTACTGCTTCGAACAGAATCTTCTGCTGATGGAGGTGCTGCAAACGCTCGGCTTTTCGGTCAAGGGGCTGGCGGCCCGGGTGATGTGGAACATACCGGAGGGCGTCGAAAGGCCCCTCACGCACCTGCTGCTGCGGATCGATCTGCCGGAGGGGGTGTATCTCGCCGACGTCGGATTCGGCGGTCTGACGCTGACCAGCCCCATCCGGCTGGAGCCCGATACCGTTCAGAAAACACCCCACGAGCCGTTCCGGCTGATCCGGACGGGGGAGGAATACATTCTTCAGGCGGAAATTCAGGCGGAGTGGAAAGCCCTCTACCGCTTCACGCTGAACGAGATGCTGCGGCCGGACTACGAGGTATTCAGCTGGTATCTCTGCACTCACCCGGATTCCTATTTTCTCCATAACCTCCCGGCCGCCCGCGCCACGCCCGACGGCCGGTATGCCCTGCGCAACAATACGCTGACGATCTACCACCGCGACGCCGAACCCGAACGCCGGCTCCTGACCCGTGCCGCCGACATGCGGGCCGCGCTCGAAACCCTATTCCTGATCCGGCTGCCCGAGGTCCCGCACCTCGACGAAGTGCTGGAGCGACTGACGGAAAAAACGGAGGTGACGCCGTGATGTAGCTTAAAGTGTAGGTAATTATTCGACCTGGAACAGGCGGCTAACGGGCTGTTCGAGGGCATCGGCCACCTCTTTCAGGTAAAAAGCGGAGGGATTGACCTTCCCGTTCTCCAGTCTTTCGATACTCTGGCGGTCTTTGAGGCAGGCGCGGGCCAGATCGGACTGGCTCCAGCCTTTCGCCGTCCGAAGACGGATAATCGTTTGCCCCAGGCTCTCCAGAAACGACTTTTTGTCCATTGCGATACTATTTACATAAATATAAAACCACACCGCTTCATGTCGACCACCGATTTCATCGTTCTCTTTTTCCTGGGCGGGATCGTCCTCACCTACATTAAAATCAAACGGCTGTTCGGCCAGGAATCGGATTACCTGAGCGACGATTCCGACGGCGACGGGGATGCGGACGGGGATGACTGATCCCGGCCGGTCCGTTTGAGATTCCAGCCTGTTTTCGTACTTTTAGGGGGCTTGTCGAAAGATCTTATGGAAATACTTCAGGAGGACGACCAATATATCATCAAGATTCCGATGAAATCGGTGGACGCTACGACGTTAGAAAAGTTACTGCGCCAGATTCGCCTGCAGGAATTATTATCTAAACGGCAGGGCAATGAAGATCAGGCCATTCAACTCGCTAATGAAATCAATAGCGAATGGTGGCAAGAAAACCAGCACCGCTTTTTAAAGTGAAGACTTTTGTCGTTGATGCAAACATTGTAATCAGCGCAATGATTACAGCCGGAAGTAAAGCGGCCGACCTTCTCTTACAGCCACCTGCGCAAACGCGTTTTGTAAGCTGCCATTTTCTTCAAATTGAATTATTCAAACACAAGTCGAAGATTCAGCAGTTAAGCGGCTTAGATGAAGACTCTCTTATTGAACTTCTTTATGAACTTCTTAGTCATATTGAATTCATCAACGAAGCCTATATTCCTTTTGACTGCTGGGACCAAGCCAACCAACTACTTAAAGAAATTGATGTGAAGGACATCCCCTACATGGCTCTAGCCCTCCATCTAAATGCCCCCCTTTGGACAGGTGATCGCAAATTGACTGCTGGTTTACTATCCCGGGGTTTCGACAAATGTGTTTCTACCAGCCAACTAATGGCTGACTAAAAATTACATCTTCCACAATGATGATTCAAAAAGCCCTCATTCTCTTCCTGACTACCCTCTCCTTCCCGGTTTTCTCCCAATCGTCCGCACCCGTGAAAAAGGAGACGGCCGGCAACCCGGTTTTCCCCGGCTGGTATGCCGACCCGGAAGGCATCATCTTCGGGAAGGAATACTGGATCTACCCCACCTACTCCGCGCCCTACAACCAGCAGGTGTTCATGGACGCCTTCTCCTCGCCCGACCTCGTCAACTGGACGAAGCACAGCCGCATCGTCGATACGACGGCCGTCAAATGGGCCAAACGGGCCATGTGGGCCCCGGCGGTGGTGGAGAAGGGTGGTAAATACTTCCTCTTTTTCGGGGCCAACGACATCCAGAACGACCAGCAGAAAGGCGGCATCGGGGTGGCCGTGGCCGACCGGCCGGAAGGCCCGTTCCGCGATTACCTCGGCAAACCACTCATCGACCGGTTTCACAACGGGGCTCAGCCCATCGACCAGTTCGTTTTCAAGGACAAAGACGGGCAATATTACATGATCTACGGCGGCTGGCGGCACTGTAACATCGCGAAGCTGAAAGACGACTTCACCGGCTTCGTCCCCTTCCCCGACGGCACGGTATTTAAGGAAATTACGCCGAAAGGCTACGTGGAAGGGCCGTTCATGTTCATGCGGAACGGCAAGTATTACTTCATGTGGTCGGAAGGCGGCTGGACCGGGCCGAATTATTCGGTGGCCTATGCCGTGGCCGACTCACCCTTCGGTCCGTTCGAGCGGGTGGATAAAATCCTGCAGCAGGACCCTAAAGTAGCGACCGGCGCCGGCCACCACTCGGTCATCCAGGTGCCGGGCAAAGACCGCTGGTATATTGTCTACCACCGCCGTCCGCTCACCGAAACCGACGGCAACCACCGCGAAACCTGCATCGATGTGATGGAATTCGATGAAAAGGGCCTCATCAAACCCGTTAAGATCACCTTCGAGGGCGTGAAGCGAGAACCTTTGCGCTGAGCGGGCGGTTTTCAGGAAAACACGAACCCTGAACGATGGCAACTCCGAAAGTACCGAAGAAAATTCTGGCCCGGCAGTATGAAATCACCGCCGACTTTCTGAAGGAACTGGACCGGCACCTCGACGACATCATGGCGGGGCGGGTCACCGAGATGTTCGAAATCCGGGATTTTGCGGAGGTGATGCACATTCACCCGACCCACCTCAGCAATACCATCCGGCTCACCACCGGCCAGTCTCCCTGCTCTTTTTTCGAGGAAAAGATCATGGATATCGCCCGGGGTCTGCTGCGCGAAAGCACAGTGCCGGTGGCCGAAATAGCCGCCCGGCTCACCTTCGATCCTTCCAACTTTACTAAATTCTTCAAGCGGTTCGAGGGCACCACCCCGAAGCAATACCGGGAGAACTACCTCCTGGCCTGGCTGGCGCCCGAAAAAACTGAAACTGTCACCATTTAATCTGAAACTGTCACCAGAAACGGAACGGCGACCCGTGGCAATTTTGCACCATCACTTTTGAATGAAGTAACGATGGAATCAGCAAACAAAATTGCCCTGATCACCGGCGGAAGTCGTGGACTCGGAAAGAACATGGCCCTGCAGCTGGCCGCCAAAGGAGTAGACGTCATCCTGACCTACCGCACCAAAAAGGAAGAAGCCGAGGCCGTGGTGGCTGAAATTGAACAAACCGGCCGCAAGGCGGTGGCCCTGCCGCTCGATACGGCCGAAATGAGCCAATTCGACGGTTTTTTCGCTCAAGTGGCTGAACGGCTTCAGACAGTCTGGAACCGGAACACCTTCGATTTTCTGATCAATAATGCCGGCATCGACGCCCGCTCGATGTTCCCGGAAACCACCGAAGCCGACGTCGACCGCCTGTTTAACATTCACTTCAAGGGCGTTTATTTCCTGACGCAGAAAGCCCTTCCGCTGCTGGCCGACGGCGGTCGGATCATCAACCTCTCGACCGGCCTGACCCGGTTTACGACACCAGGCTACGCGGCCTATGCGGCCATGAAAGGCGCCGTCGAAGTGCTGACCCGGTATCTGGCGAAGGAACTCGGCCCGCGCGGCATCACGGTCAACACCGTGGCCCCCGGCATCATCGAAACGGACTTCACGAAATCGGCGCTGGAGTCCCACCCCGGCGTCAGGGAACACATTGCCTCCAACATCGCCCTGGGCCGCATCGGCGTGGCCGGCGACATCGGCGGGGTGGTGGCCTTCCTGTGTTCGGAAGAAGCCCGCTGGGTCAACGCGCAGCGGATTGAAGCGTCCGGCGGGATGTTTCTGTAAAACAGAAAGCCCCGGTTTTGCCGGGGCTTTCTTCGATCAGGTCTTCCGTTTCTTCTTTTTGGCCGACGGGAACAGCACATTGTTGAGAATCAGGCGATACCCCGGCGAATTGGGGTGCAGGTTCAGGTCGGTGGCCATCTTCCAGCCCCCACCCCGGACGCTCTCGGGGTCGTGGCCGCCGTAGAACGTCCACTGCCCATTGGCCAGTTCGCCGTAGATGTAGCGGTCGGACGACTGGCTGGTACCCATCACGAGCACGTTCGGTTTAACGGTGCTTTTCCGGAAAGCCGTCGTCTGGCCGTGAAACTCCTTGATGATCGACTCGTGGTTCTGCACGAGCATGGCCGGAATCACATCCCACTTGGCCGAAAAGTTGAACAGGCTGAAATAGCCGGTCGGCTGGTCCCAGCCGCCGAACCGACCTGCCGAGCTGTTGATGTCGGAGAACGACATACCGCCGTAGCCGTTGTCGAGTTCGAGCGTAAAGTTCTGAAAGGCAACGGTTTTGCCGAAATCCAGCTTCGACTGGGCGTTCGGGTCGATGCCGTCGCCGTCGTAGGTGCCGCCTACGATGTCGACGCCCTCGGCCGCCAGCGCGATGTCGAAGGTTTCGGCCCCCGAACACATGGCGAACAGGTAGCCGCCCCCGGCGCAGAAATCCCGGATCTTTTTGGCGACGGCCAGCTTCATGTTCGACACTTTCGGATAGCCGAATTTTCGGGCAATATCTTCCTGGGCCTTCACGTCTTCGGGCGACATCCGGCGCGTGTTGCGTCCATACTGGCCGGTAAAATCCTCGTGGTGCAGGTGGAGCCAGTCGTATTTGACCAGATCGCCCTTCAGGATTTCGGCGTCATACACGACTTCATACGGTATTTCGGCATAATTCAGCACCAGCAGCACCGCGTCGGTATTTTCAAACTCGGACGGGCTGACCTTGATCGGGGAGTACACCACGATTTTAGCCGCCGTCACCAGTTTCACGACGTCCATGTTGAGGTCGGGATTGGAGATTTCCTTGCGGATGGAGGCCGCCGACGCGTCGGATATGACCTCGAAGGAAACCCCGCGAACCCGGCATTCGGTGGCGGCCGCCGACGTTTCCTTAATCATGAAACTGCCCCCGCGGTAATTCAGCAGCCACTCGACTTCCTGGTCCTGCTTCAGAATGTGGTAGGCGATCCCGTAAGCCTTCAGGTGATTGACCTGTTTGTCGTCCATCGGGATCAGGATGGAGTTGGCGCGGCCGGCAACGGCACATACCGCCAGCAGGAGAGTGAAAAAATGCTTCATAACGTAATCAGGGTTAGAGAACTCGACTGCTTTTTGGCTATAAGGTGCGGTTTGCCAACGGTTTAGGGAAATACTGATTACAACCGGCTTTCTGTAGCTTTGTTTTCGGAGGTTTCAACGGTTCGGAAACGGGCGATCCTCCGGCCTGCCCTATGAATGGTCATGGATCATCCGCCAGCCTTTCCGGGTGCGGGTCCAGACGGTGGTGAACCAGCCGGTCCGGTCGGGTTTGCCTCCGCCGGTCAGCACGAACTGCCCCGTCACGAGAGCGGCTTTCTTCCCCAGCATCCGCACGGCGACGTGGTCGTAGCGGAGGGTCTGGAGCGGCCGGCCGGTTTTCCAGAAGCCGTTCCGCATGGTATTTTCGATCACCTCGACCCCGCCCCGCGGCCCGTTCGGCCCCATTTCGGTAGCTTCCGGAATATAGGCGCTCAGGTATTGCGGCAGGTTGCCTTTGTTCCAGCCGACCGAGGTGGAATCCAGGGTCGCCCGGATCTGCGCTTCGGCCGAGCGGGGCACAGGAGCGCTCCAACCGGTAATTGCCAAAAGCAAAAAGGCTGCGAACGGAATAAATCGATTCATATCTTCAGGTAAGGGATTGGAAGTCAAGTCAAGATAGCAAATCCGGCTATCAATTTCCACTTATAAGTAACCAACCTATTGGAAACGTTACTTATTTACCCGAACCCGCCGGTTGTTAACTCCATCTGGCGTCTTTTCCGGCCCGGAGTCACCTTTGTGGCATGAAAATCGTCTTCGTTACCAACTGGGTACTCATCGGGCTATACGGTCTTTTCCTGCTTTTTTCCTTCACCGGCATCGGCCGTCCGGGCAATGATGCGGCCGGCCGGGGCATGGAATCCGGATTTGTGTTTCTCGGAGCGATTGTTCTCGCTGTATTGATTGTCCTGAACTTCCTTCCTTATCGGGGTACGCGCATAACGGCACTGGTCATTCTGGCACTTCCGGCCCTGGGCATGGTGGCGGGCCGGATGCAGCATTATTTTGTGCTGAGCGGCCAGCAGCAGGACGCCGTCGCCCGGTCGAACGGGTCGTTCTTCTTCGAAGACCCGCAGCGCCGGGAAATCGCGGCCGCCGTCGCGGCCGGAGATACGGAACGGCTTCAGACCCTTCTCAATCAGCCGGTTCCGCAGCTCAATGAATGCGGGAACCAGGGCACCACGCTCCTTGATTTTGCCGCCTTTGCCGCCATGGAAAAGGCCGACTCTCCGCAAATCCTGCAATGCATGGAGCTGCTGATGAAAAAGGGAGCCACCCTCCAGGGGCCGGACAGCGTCCATACGCCCACGCACCATCAGATCTGTTCGACCGGATCGGTCACGCTCCTGAAGTGGTTTCTGGATCATGGCGCCGACGCCAACACGACTCCCTACGAGTCGGAACCCATCCTTTTTAAAGTGATGGAGTACGACGTCGACCGGCTGGAAAAGGTGAAGCTGCTGCTGGAACACGGAGCGGACCCGAACGCCCGGGTGCCGAATTACGGACACAACTGGAAGGCAAATTATACCCCCCTGTTGTATGCCGCCCACGAACAGCTGTGGGCCCTGGGACTACTCCTGCTGGAACACGGCGCCGATCCGGCCCGGGACGTTTCAAAAGGCCGGGAACTGGAGGCCACCCTGAAAAGACATGCCGAGTTATACGCGGAATCCGGGGAAACCCCGGTCGAGTTCACCGCCTTCCGAAACAAACTCGAAGCTCTGCCGGCAAAAAAATAATGAAAAGTTTTCTCTATGGGCTGTTGATCAGCCTGTCGACGGCCGGCTTCGGCTTTCCGGCCGCAACAAGCATGACGTCACCGAAGCCGGCCCCGACCCGGGCCGGCACCCCGGACCGTCAGGCGGCCGGCCGGACCGTTGTCCGGTTTCTGCAGTGGTACAGCAGCCACCTCGATTCGGCCGGCCGGATTATCCTGGTCGATCAGCCGGCCGGAAAGAACTATTCGGTGAATTTCCGGAACGGTGAAAAATATCTCGCCCTGCTCAAAAACAGCGGCCACCTCACCGACGCCTACCTGAACGAATGGCGCACGTATTTCCGGGATCGCCAGAAGGGCTTCGAGCTGAATCCGCAGAAAGAAGGCCCGCCCACCGGGTTTGAATATGATCTGGTGCTGCTGAGCCAGAATGCGGACGTCCAGATGAAGAACCTGAATCGTTTACGGATCGACAAGGTGACCGTTCGGGCCGACCGGGCGACGGTGCAGTGTACCCTGCTGGAGAATTATGAATTCCGGCTGGTCCGCCGGAACAATCGCTGGCTCATCAACGAAATCCTGAACCTGAGTGCGGAATAGTCTGCGGACACAAAAAAAGCGGACCGAGCGGTCCGCCTTTTAAAAAAACCAGTTTCATCAAATAATCAATCGTTTATACCTGCTGTTTCGTGGGTTGGGCCGGCAGAAAACGCTCCCCTTTCGGCATCACGATCCACAGGATGAAGTACACCAGCACCACAGGGAAGGGGATCGGTGCGAAAACGAGCAGGATGAAAATCACCCGAACCAGCACCTTGTCGATGCCGAAGTAATCGGCCAGACCGGCGGCTACGCCACCTAAGACGGATTCGGAAGGAATGCGGTGCAATTGTTTCGTTGTCATGGCTTTATTGTTAGTTTCTTTGTTCATTGGTCGTTGTTGTTGATTCAAAGGTACTATGCTATACCAAGTAGTCAAACGAGCTTCGTATGAATGGATTCGGGACTCCTTGAAAGGTGAAAAAGAGGGACGGCCCACGCCGGTGGATCAGCGCTTGTCGTAATACCGATGGACCAGGAATACGATGGGGAGACTGACGAAGAAAATAAGAATCAGCATGCCGATTCCGGCCTGAAGAATCCGGAAGGGGACCTCCGGCGTATTGGAGAGAGGCAGCACTACCCGGTTCATGATGACCCAGATAAACAGACCGTACAGAACAATCGTCAAAGCGATATTCCGGGAGATGAACCGGACGCGGGGATACAGAAAATAGAAGAACAACGTCCAGGCGAAGGCGATCAGAAAGTGAAACACCAGCCCGCAGAAAACCATCAGCCCCCCGCCCTCGAAAGCCGCCGGACCGAAGACGCCACTGGCGATGAACTGAAACAGTCGAACCGGATTGGAGCGGCCCGAAAGCACAACGAAAACCACAGCGGCCAGTGCATCCAGCACGCCCGCCAGCAGCCCGGCCCCGACGAGCATCCCGACCGGATGCCGGCGGTTGGTCGGGCCGGCCAGAGAAACGGAGTCAGCCATAGTCGATTAGGATAAATAAAACTCCTAATAGTACTAATTTCGAGAGGCTTTTGTTGAGTCGGCCGCCAGAATCCGATCGATGGCCTGCATGAATCGCTCCGGTTCTTCGAAAATGGGGCTGTGGGCGGAGTTCTGAAACGTAATCAGTTCTTTCTTCGGTGCTTTCAGGTGATAGTAGTAGGCCCGGGCAATAGGATACGGCGTCTGGTAGTCGTGAACGCCCTGAAACAGGTAATAAGGAACCTGCAGCGCCGGGGCGGTTCGAAAGAGATCGATATCGACCACGGCAGGCCATAAACGCCGGACGGTTTCCATCGCCCCGAAACCGTAGCAGACCTTGTCCCGCAGGGTATATTCGCGGCAAAGCAGCAGGCTCCGGATGAAAAGCGGATAAAAATCCCCCCGATACATACCGCCGTGGTAGTCGGCCACCAGCTCCCGCTGCCACATCAGGTAGTCGAGCCAGGCGTCGGGCGGGTAGGGCGGGCGGCCCTGCGTCAGCAGCTTGCGGACCTGCCCGGCGTCTTCGTGAAGGCGGGCCTGGGCCAGCACCCAGTCGTAGGAAATCTGTTCGGCTTCGAGCTGCCGGGCAATCTGGCTGATGCTGAAATAGGCCCGAAACAGTTCCGGACGCTTCTGCACAGTCAGCACTCCGAGAAACGTTCCCCAGGAATGGGCCATGAGGTAGATCTTCGGCTGCCGGAAATGCCGGCTCAGCCAGCGGCTCACCTGCACGGCATCCTCCACGAAGGTTTCCACCCGAAACGATGGTCCGAACACGGCGCGGTCGTACGACTTGCCGGCGCCCCGCTGCTCCCAGTTCACCACGACGAAGCGTTTCTCCAGTTCATGCCCGACCAGCAGCGACAGCTCGGGCAGACCCGGGCCGCCGTGCAGAAAAAGCAATACCGGTCTGGTGCTGTCCTGCCCGCGCATCAGCAGCCACTGTTCGGTACCGTTGATCGAAACCGGCTGCAGGCGGGCGATGCTCCGGGGCAGCGGACGGCCCCTTTCGTCTTCGATGGGGGCGGTGGTTCCGGGGCTGTACAGCCCGATGTACGCAACGAACACCGCAACGATGCCCAGAACCGCCAGCAGCAGCCGGCCTGCTATCTTTTTTACCCTTCTCATGGAAGTTACTCCCGATTGGTTTCAGGACATGATCACGTCCGCCAGCTTCCGGATGTCCTGACTGATTTTCTGAATAAAGTCCAACTGGCCTTTCAGCAGCCGGTCTTCCGGTGTCGATTCCAGCCGGTCGGCCACGGCCGGTTCTGCGGATACAACTTCCGGAACCGGTTTCAGGGCCGCCGGATCGGCCTTTTTCAAGCTTTCGGTCAATACGGCCAGCGATCGCCGAAGGGGCTTGAGCATCTCGGGCGGATAGGCGGGCGGGTGGTCGGCCTTGATCCGCTCCGAAGCGATGGTGGCGATGTTGGAAGACAGAATGTGGTTCAGTACCAGAAACTGGTTGATTTCGTTGCGGTGCTTCTGTTTGCTCTGCGGTTCGGAGGTCATCCGCTGAAAAGCCGCCGACAGGTTCGCCGAACTGACGTACACCTCCTTGCGGGCCAGTTTATAGTCGGTCAGGGAAACCGGCTTTCCGCTCAGGCTGTCGGTCAGTTTCCGGAGGTAGTTTTCGTTGGCCGCCAGGAGGGCGCTGATGAAACCCTGCACCTGCTGCGACTCCCAGCTGGGAAACAGGTTGCTGGCCGCAAAGGCGATCACCGAACCGATCAGGGTGTCGAGAATGCGCTCCTCGGCCACGCTGAAGCCCCCGAGGCCGAGAAAGTTGAACAGAATGAGAATGAAGGGCGTCATCAGAACCACCATGACGATGTAGTTGGTCCGCTGGAAGCTGTAGGCCCCGACCATGAAAACCACCATGATGCCGAACAGCACGTTCTGGCTGGGAATCAGCGCCAGCAGGCCGACCCCGATCAGACCGCCCGCCACCGTCCCCACGATCCGGCCGTAGTTGCGTTCCTTGGTCAGGCTATACCCCGGTTTCAGGATGACCGTCACCGTCAGAATGATCCAGTAACTATGATGCAGGTAGGGCGTCAGCTGGGTCACCACATAACCGACCAGACAGGCGATGGTGACACGGAGCGAGTGCCTGAAAATGGAAGAACTGAGCGTCAGGCTGTTCAAAAGAAGTTTCGGGTCGATCTCCTGATGGGAAACAAACCGCGAAATTTCCAGATCCTCGAAGCGGCCGTGCCGTTTGGCCAGGCTGGTGGAGGAATAGGTCCGGATGTCGTTCAGGCGCTGGTTCAGATTCCGGAGGCTGATCAGGATTTTCTTCAGCACGAAATTGCGGTCGATGCGATCGATGTTCATTTTCAGCTGTTCCAGCGATTCACCGAGGTCGTCGTGACGACGATAGGGCCGGTTCGAATGGATCGCCAGGCCCAGATAATCCATTTCCACGGCGAGCCGCCGGACCAGCCGGGAGACCTCGTCGAGAATCCCGGTGGCCCCGAAGCGCCGGCGGATTTCGGCGTAGTCGTAATACATCGAAACGATCTGCTCGTAGAGATCGACGATGTCGACAAACGTCAGCACGAGCAGGCGGCCGGTCTGGGTCGTCTCCTTTACCACCTGACGGCTTTTGAACAGGGTTTCGCGCACGGCGTCCTGCTTCTCGTTCACGATCACCTGCTGGGCGACCAGCTTGCGGTAGTCTTCCTCCAGATCGGTTCGCGTACTGTAAAATTCAGCCTTGATGAGAAGAAACTGGGCGATGGCGTGGACGCACTCCCCCAGCGCCTGCTGGGCGGCCCGGTACGGACGAATCCGGAAAAAGGTCAGGCTGATGGCCGTATACCAGAGACCGCCGAAGGCTACCGCCCCGGCAAACCGCCCCACCCCGGCCGGTTCGAGCGGACGGTCCATCATCAGGATCATCGCCAGCAGGGCCGCCGTCCCGACCGCCGTAGCGCGGTTCCCGTAGACGCCGAACATGGAAAAGAAGAAGCTGAAAAGCAGAATTTCGGCCCCCAGCACCCAGCCGTTCAGCCGGGCAAAACCGGTTGTCAGGACCACGAGTGTGATGATGAGATTGCCGTAGAGCATTCCGTTCCGCTTATGAACCAGTGGGCCCGGCGCGTCGGTAATGCTCACCCAGAGGGCACCGAGCGAGATGGAAAGCCCGGTTTCAAACTGCCCGAAGCGGGCCAAAACAACGGAGGGAATCAGGATGGCGAGAGTAATCCGTAATCCATCCGAAAAATGCTGACCGAATAGAAAATACCGGATTTCCCGGATTTGCTTCTTCATTCCGGCAAGGTAAGACGTTGGGGACTCTAACCCAAACCAAAGAAAACTTTTTGCCCGGCTTTTGGGGTTATAGATTCATAATCTCTTTATGTCCTTGAGTATGAACCTTCATGAACAAGCTCCCCAGAGCAGTATACAGGAAATTTTAGCGCAGTTGGCGCGCCATTATACCGCTTCCATGATCGTCATGGGTGAATATCCGCAGGCCGATACGGAAGCGCTCTACCATTACCAGCTGCGGCTTCAGGCCATCGATCAGGCCCGGTTCCGGCTGGCCGCCGAACCGGAAGTCCCGGCCGGCGTCTTCGGCGAATTTCTGGAAGAATACAATCTGCTGAGAAAATAATCCGGAGAACGCTCCCGCTCTTTACCGAACCGCGATGTAGAAACCCTCTCCTTCGAGCGAACGGGCCGCATCGGAGGGCAATACGCAATACCGTTTCTTTTCCAGACGAAGAATGCTGTAACGCTCTCCGGTCCGTTTGTCGATGGACTCCCGGCGATAAAGGGCATCCGAAATGTCATCGAACTGAGGAAAACTCTTAAGTAAATCCAAGGGATTAGTAGGAAACTGGGCTGACATAAACAACATACGCACGGATACTGAACAACAGAATGATAAAATGAGCGATAAACGGATTTTAAAATCAGTCGTCTGAAAAAGTGGTCAAACCGGTTAAAATTCGACCTTTATGGCGTTACGGCGAGATGAATGACCCGGAAGAACGGGGAAAGAGTTGAAGGGAAGAATTGCGTTTAAGCGATTCGCTCAACCCGGATACAAAATTAGGATATTCTTAGATAAAGACAAACTTCATAATTGAGGAAATCTACTTTTTTTTTGAAAAAAATTGTACTATCACTGCCATCTGCCTTTTAATAGCCCTCTTTTTTAGAACTATTGGAAGAAACCGCAAACCGCCATCCTGCAAATTGAAGCGGAAAACTTCAATTGTTTTCTTTGATTTGCCAGACGAAATACGTTAATAAGCCGCCCCTGGAAGTCAGGGGCGGCTTTTTGCTCCTTTTTAATCAGATCGGACGGGCGATCAGAAATGGCCGACGGACACCAGGGCGAACGGCTGGGGCCCCTGCGGGATGTTGGAGCCGATCACCTCGATCTTCCAGCTGCCCGAAACCGGCACCAGCACCTGAACCACCTCCACATTATTGGTCGAATCGAAGGTGAGCGGCCCGTTCACTTTCTGGTTGCCGACCCACTTGCGTCCGTCCGGAGCCGTCAGAATCAGGTTCAGATTATTGATTAGGGCCGTACCCGGGTAGTCGGTATAGGCCAGCACCACCCGTAGCGGCACGGTATCGGATTTGACGTCGACGGTTTCCGTATAGAGCCGCCCGGTAGTGAGTCCCCGTTTCACCTCCCGAAACCGGGCCACCGCCGGAAAGGGCGGAGACAGAACGGCATCGAGGTTCACCCGGCCGTAACCCTGGTGGTTATCGGCCACCGCGTCCGGCTCGATGTCGGGGAGCCGGGTGGCGCCGGTAATCAGGGCGGCTTTCAGCAGGGCCGCCGTCGGGCGGGTTATTGCCCTCTTCTTCCGCAGAAACTCCCGGATCAGGGCCACCGCCCCGGCCGCCAGCGGGGTTGCCATGCTGGTGCCGCCCATAAAAAAATACTGACGGCTCGGCGGAAAAGCCGCCCAGGCGGTATTGTTGATGGCAATCATCGACGAGCGCGTCGACAGAATGAAGGTGCCCGGCGCCACCACCTCCGGTTTAATCCGGTTGTCCTGCGTCGGTCCGCGACTGCTGAAGGCCACCACCTGTTCGGGGTTGTCGGCCATGGGGTCGTTGCTGATGGGCGGCACGGGATAATCCTGCGGCCACCAGTCGCCGTAGTGGCTGGCGTTGAAATTGGGCCGCCGGTTTTCGCAGGCGCCCACCGTGATGCAGTTTTTGGCCGTCGCGGGCGAGGTGACGCTCATGGGGTTGATCTTCCCGTCGCCGTCGTTGTCGGTGCCGTCGTTGCCGGCGGCCACCAGCACGCAGAAGTCTTTTTTCTCCCAGGCAAACTCGTCCAGCTGCCGGCACTGCTCATCGTACTCGCCGGGGTTGCCCCCGCCCCACGAATTGGAGTGGATGCGGGCGCCCTGCTGGTAGGCAAACCGGAACAACCCTTTCAGATCCGCCGGAATACCGGCCAGCAGATACCGGCCGTATTGCTGGGCAAAAGCGGGATTCTTCCACTTCAACTCCTGCTCCACCGCCTGAAAAACCAGCCTCGCCTTGTAGGCAAGCCCACGAACCGACCCCGCCAGACCGGCCAGCCCGACGGAATTGGTGCCGTCGCCCAGCACCGAACCGGCCACATGGGTGCCGTGGCCGCTGTCGAAATCGGCCCCTCCGTCGTCGCCGTTCGGATTGGTGATGTATGGGTCGAACTCGGAGGTGATGGGGTAACTTTTTATGGTTTTTACGCGCTGCGCGAAGTCACGGTTGATGCGGTTCCGGTCGCCGGTATCCAGGCCGGTATCACAGATGCCGATGATCTCCCCCGCCCCGCTCAGGTTCAGAGCGGTGGCACTCAGGGCCTGGGCCGTTCCCATGAAACCGGCCGCGACGTCGTTGCTGGGGCGGTTGATGGCCCGCTCGCGAATTTTCCGGACGCCGTGAATTTCGGAAAGGCGGTCGATCTGTTCGGAACTAATCGCCTGCCCTTTCCGGGCCTGCACGACCAGCAGTTTCCCCTCCGGCTCTTCGACCAGGACGTTCAGTCCCAGCTTCTTGATGGCCGGTACGGCATTCCTGACGTCGTCCGGTCCGAAAAACTCAACGGTATACACCCCCGGCATGATCCGGGTGCGGGGCAGAACGGAGGAGACGTCGCCGGCCGGGCGGTCGAGGCCCCGGAAAACGGAATCATCCAGCCGGGCTTCATACGGCAGGTGGCCGGTCCAGCGGACGAAGGGCAATGCGGCCAGTTCCGCCAGATTTTCTTCCGCCGTCCGGACCACATACGTGAAGTCGCCGTACGGCTCGCGCGGTTCGGCCCCTTTCTTCCGGACGGCCGTCAGCCATTCCTTCTTGACGGGGCCGATGAACTGGACCAGAAAGTGGTGGTCGCCCTTCGGCAGCGGCCGGTCGTCGCGGCCCTCGTAGGCCGGATGAGCCCGCGCGATGCCGTTCAGGTCCAGCCGGGGAATGTCCGTGTCGATGGTCCGGCGGCCGGCCCGGATGGTATACTGATCCGTCAGGTCTTCGGCAAGGTACCGTTCCGGGACTTCCCGGGCGGTTTCGTCAGGCACTTCCGTCAGAACGAAGCCTTCGTACCGCTCGATCACGCGGTATCTTCTCGCGACTTCCTCCTGCTCACTTCCGGTTGCGAAAATTTTAAAGATCCTGCTCATGGAATGATGGGTTTAAAGCGTGGGACCTGAATTGAATCTGCCTCATCGGGCTTGTGTACTCGCTAATAGCCGGCGGCCTGCCCGTCCTTCCGGGATTCGCTGGCACCGTGATAGACGCGGTTCGCGGCATCGTACAGAATGCACTGATAGCCGCCGTAACTGCCCAGACCGTAGCCGATCTTATGACCTTTGCCCATCAGTGCGCGGATGGTTTCATAGGAATAGCCCGATTCCAGCGTGATCTCGCCCGGGCCTTCCATCCGCTCCCCGGTCGGCTCGGAGGAACCGAGGTGGTCGATGCGGGGCGCGTCGCCGGCTTCCTGCGGGTTCATACCGAAATCGACCACGTTCATGATGATCTGGACGTGCCCGAGGGGCTGAAAACTGCCGCCCATGACGCCGAAGCTCATAAAGGGTTGTCCGTCTTTCGTGACGAAGGCCGGGATGATGGTATGGAACGGCCGTTTGTGGGGTGCGTAGGTATTGTTCTGGCCTTCGGTCAGGCTGAAGAGTTCGCCCCGGTCCTGAAACATGAAGCCCAGCCCGTCGGGCACCATGCCCGACCCGAAGCCGCGGAAATTGCTCTGGATCAGCGAAACCATGTTGCCCTCGCTGTCGGCCACGGTCAGGTAGATGGTGTCGCCGTCCTTGAGGGCCACGTTGAACGCCCCGGCATCGACTTTGACGGCGGCCCGGTTCGGGTCGATGAGCTTGCGCCGTTCGTCGGCGTAGCTCTTGGAAACCAGTTCCTTCAGAGGAATTTTGACGAAAGCCGGGTCGGCATAATACCGGGCCCGGTCTTCGTACGCCAGTTTTTTGGCTTCCACGAACAGATGAATGTGTTCGGGACTGCCCCAGGCGATTTTTGAGAAATCATAGCCTTCGAGGAGGTTCAGCATCTGAAGCACCGAAAGGCCCTGGCCGTTGGGCGGCAGCTCCCAGACGTCGTAGCCCCGGTAGCGCGTGGAAACCGGTTCCACCCATTCGGAGGTATGTTCGGCCAGGTCCCGGTAGGTGAGGTAACCGCCCGCTTTTTTCATGAAGGCGTCGATGGTGCGGGCCATGTCGCCTTTATAAAAGACGTCGCGGCCCTCCCGGGCGATTCGCTCCAGGGTGCTGGCCAACGCCGGATTGCGGAACACCTCACCCCGTTTCGGCGCCTGCCCGTTGGGGGCATAGACGGCTTTTACATTCGGATACTCCGAAAACCGGCTTACCATCCCCTCCCACGACCGGGCCGCTTCGTCGTGGACCGGGTAGCCGTCGCGGGCGTAACGGACGGCGCCGGACAGAATCCGGGTCATCGACAGCTTGCCGAACCGTTTGTGCAGTTCGAACCAGGCGTCCACACAGCCCGGTACCGAAACCGGCAGCGGGCCATAGGAAGGAATGTGTTTCAGGCCCCGTTTCTGGAACTCGGCCAGGGTCAGGCTATACGGTGAGCGTCCGGAGCCGTTGAGGCCGTACAGCTTCTTCGTTTTGGCCTCCCAGACAATGGCGAACAGGTCGCCACCGATGCCGTTGACGTGCGGCTCCACCACCCCCTCCATCGCATTGGCGGCAATGGCGGCATCGATGGCATTGCCGCCCGCCCGCAGCACCTCGATGGCCGTCTGGGTCGAAAGCGGGTGAGACGTGCAGGCCATCCCGTTCTGCGCCATGACGACGGAGCGG
This sequence comes from Larkinella soli, assembly GCF_003703975.1. Taxonomy (GTDB): domain Bacteria; phylum Bacteroidota; class Bacteroidia; order Cytophagales; family Spirosomataceae; genus Larkinella; species Larkinella soli. The sequence goes on from NZ_QTJY01000019.1 coordinate 109,349, forward strand.
GTCGCGAAGGATTTGCCGTAGAGCCGGTCCTGGCCGGTCGCCGTACCGGAAAGGGCCAGGCAACCCTGCAGGAAAAACAAAGCGCAGACGTTTTTCATGGAGTCGGGTGAGGGTTTCGGGTGGGAAAGCGTTGCCGAAGCGTTCAGGTCTGATAAAAGTAAAGAATTCAGACTTAAGATGTTACTCCTTATTTATCTTAGGGAAAAGGAATGCTTCTTCGGCCGAAATCACCGGATCGCGTGCGGGCCGATGGTGATTCACCCCCGGCCCAGGAAAACCACCCCCATCCCCCTCCTTGGTAAGGAGGGGGCGGCTTCGCAGGGTTGTAAAACTGGAAGAGCACTCCCCCTCCTTGGTAAGGAGGGGGGATGGGGGGTGGTAAAATCGCAGGGAGAAAGGAAAGTATAAGAAGAGGTGGAAATAGTCGGAGCTAACTTTCAAATATCGGTGTTCCGTCCAGGCCTTCTGCCTCTGCCTCCACCAAGCCCGGTTTTTTCTTCACAAACCTGATGTTTCCCTGATCGGGTGAACCGGATACTCAACTTCCTTTTTGTTATTTTTACCGGTAACCCTCTGCCCACCAAACCCTATGTTCCCGGCCTTTCCCCGCTTCGTCAACTTCTGGCCCGTTTTGCTTCTGGGCTGCCGGCTGTCGGGGGGTGAGGCCCGGGCGCAGGAGCCTCCGCCGGCCCGCTCTGCCGCCCCCCTGACCGCAAAGCTTTATCTGAAGCTCGAAAAAACCCGGGCCGAATACCGGGATGCCCTCCGGAGCGGGGATTCGCTCCGGGTAGCGGAAGCCTGTTACCTCCTGGGGAAACGGTACAGTGCGCTCAGGGATGTTCTCACCGCCCAGCGCTGGTATTTTCGGTCGCTGCGCATCCGGGAGCCGCTCGGCTTTTCGGAAGGGATCGGGAAGACCTACCTCCGGCTCGCGGAAGATCAGGTTCGGCTCGGACACGCTCAGGACGCCCTGGTGTATGTCCGGCGGGCACTGGAGAATCACCGCCACGTCCAATCCGCCCACGGCCTGATGTCGTCCTATAACCTTCTTGGGGGGATTCATATGCTCCTTTTCCGGAACGGTCGGCCGCGGGCCGGGGTGTCGCCGGACAGTGCCCTGTATTATTTCCACAAGGCCGAGACGATGGCGCTGACGCTCCACCAGCCCCGCGACATCGCTCTGATTTACAACTGCATCAGCGATGCGTACCGGATGAGCGACAACCGGCGGGCCCTTGACTACCTGAACCGGGCGCTGCAACTTTTTACCCGGGAAAAGGATGCCTACGGGATGATCGAAGTCCACCGCCAGATCGCCGGGGTGTATCAGACGCTCCACCAGCCCGGCCAGGCCCTCCGGTCGCTGAAAAAGGCGCGGGAAGTGAACGAACGCCACCAGGTGGGCGACCTGATCCAGCTTCGGGAGATCGAACGGCTTTATGCAGAGAGTTACAAACAGACCGGCGACTGGCGCCGGGCGCTGAATCACCTCGAAAAGGCCCAGGGGCTGGAGTATCAGACCGCCCGGGCCGACCGGGAAGGGGCCATTGCCCGGCTGAGCATGGAGTACGAAAACGAGAAGAAGGAAGCCCGGCTCAGGACCCAGCAACGCGAACTGAACCTGCACGCTGAAACCCTGCGCACCCAGCGCCGGCTGACGGTCGCAGTGTCGGCCCTGTTCGCGATCACGGCCGGCATGAGTCTGGTCTTCTTCCGGCTGAACCGCCGAAACCGCCGGATCAGCCGGAGGAATGCCGAACTCGTCCAGGAGCAGAATCACCGGGTCAAGAATAACCTCCAGGTGGTTTCGGGGCTGCTGAGTCTGCAATCGAACCGCCTGTCCGACGAAGTGGCGAAACGGGCCGTCGGGGAAAGCCGGCTGCGCGTGCAGGCCATGGCCCTGCTGCACCAGCGGCTGTATGACGGAGAACGGCTGGTCGAGACCGATCTGACGACCTTTCTGCCCCAGCTCGTCGAAGGGGTCCTGGAAGCATACGGTCTCAACGACCTCCGGCCTACCTATCATCTGGAGCCGCTCTGGCTGCACGCCGACAAGGCCCTGCCGCTGGGGCTGATCGTCAACGAACTGGTTACCAACGCCTGTAAATACGCCTTCGCCGATCACCCCTCGCCTGCCCTCGCGCTGGTGGGTGAGACTTCGGGCGACCGCATCCGGATCGGCCTTTCCGACAACGGCCCCGGCCTTTCTCCGCGGAGCCGCGCAGATACGTTCGGGATGCGGCTGATCGACATTCAGGTCCGCCAGCTTAACGGAACCTATGCCTTCAGCAACAGGAACGGAACGGCTTTCACCCTTTTATTCAAACCATAACCCGACCTCCGATGGACCCCCTCCGTATCCTGATCGTGGAAGATGAAATGATTACGGCCATTGACATTGAAGAAAGTCTGCTGGATGCCGGCTATGTCGTCGGCGGAATTGCCAGAAACCACGACGAAGCCGTGGAGCTCATGAAGCGCGAATCACCGGATCTGGCCCTGATCGACATTACGCTGGACGGCCCCGTGGACGGCATTGCCACCGCCCGCAACCTACTCAGACACAAATGGATACCGATCATCTACCTAACGGCCCACTCGGAACCGGATACCTTTAACCGGGCCAAGGAAACCAACCCGGCCGCCTATCTCGTCAAGCCGTTCCGCCTGTCGGAACTGCCGCTCCAGATCGACCTGGCCATTCACAACTTCTATACGGGAAACCTGCCGGCCAAAGTCAGGCAGCCCGACCACCTCTTCCTGCTGCTCGGCAAAACCTACGTCCGGCTGTCGAAGTCGGATATCATTTTCATCGAAGCGGAACGCAATTATTCCCGGTTGTACCTGACCCAGGAAGGCCTTTCCCGAATTTATCCCAAGATGAAGGCCGACCAGAAGCTGACGAGCCTGACCATGAATCTGGGGTATCTCGCCCGCCACCTTCCGGACAACTTTTACCGACTTTCCCGCTCGCTGGTGATCAACCTGGACTTTATCGACCGGATCGATTCGGAGGAGATTATCCTGAAACATCACAAAATCCCCATTCCGACCGGAAGCCGCAAGGCCCTGCTCGACCGGCTGAACGTGATCAAAACCCGCTGACGGGATGGCGGGCGCTGCGGTTAAATCCGTACCTTCGCGGCAGAACGATCCCCCTTCCTGCCATGCCCTTTCTTTTTTCGCTGATCTGCTGGACGATGGCCGTCGGAATCCCGAGGGCCGTGCGGCCGGCCGCCGACTGGAAACTCGTCTGGGCCGATGAGTTCGACACCGACGGTCCGCCCGACCCGAAGAACTGGCGGTTTGAAAGGGGTTTTGTCCGGAATGAGGAATTGCAGTGGTACCAGCCCGACAATGCCCGCTGCGCCGGCGGCCTGCTCATTATCGAAAGCCGCCGGGAACGCCGGCCCAACCCCGACTACCAGCCGAACAGCACCCACTGGAAAACCAGCCGGGAGTTCATCGACTACACGGCCGCCAGCCTGCTGACGCGGGATCTGCACCAGTGGCAGTACGGTCGCTTCGAGATGCGCGGGCGAATCGACACCCGGGCCGGAATTTGGCCCGCCTTCTGGACGCTGGGCGTCGAAGGCGAGTGGCCCTCGAACGGTGAAATCGACATCATGGAGTATTACCGGGGCATGTTGCTCGCCAATGCGGCCTGGGGGACGGAGAAAAAATGGACGGCGGCCTGGAGTACCACCAAAACACCCCTCTCCTCCTTCAACGATGCGGAATGGTCGGAGAAATTCCACGTCTGGCGCATGGACTGGGATAAGGATTTCATCCGGCTGTATGTCGACGACCGGCTGCTGAACACGGTCGACCTGAGCAAGACCGTCAACGCCGACGGCTCCGGCAAAAACCCGTTTCGTCAGCCCCACTACCTTCTGCTGAATCTGGCCGTCGGCGGGCAGAACGGCGGTGATCCGTCGGCCACGGCCTTCCCGGCCCGATTCGAAGTGGATTACGTCCGGGTGTATCAGCAGTAGCTTACCGGCGCAAACAAAGCGGGAAATGGCGGGTTGAGTATACGTCTGAAGCGATCAGGCGCATCGTTATGAGCATCCACATCGGTACGTCGGGCTGGAGTTACGACCACTGGCAGGGCGTTTTGTATCCATTTCCCACCCCGGTTTCGAAGCGGCTGGGGTATTATATTCAGCAGTTCCGGACCGTCGAACTGAACAGCAGTTTCTACCGCTGGCCGAAGGAGTCGACGTTTGCGGGCTGGCGGGAGCGGCTGCCGGAAGAATTCCGGCTCACCGTCAAGGCGCCCCGCGGTCTGACCCATGCCAAAAAGCTGTATGCGCCTGAACAATGGCTGGAACGCATCAAAACGTGCTGGCATACGCTGGGCGAAAAACGGGCCATCCTGCTGGTGCAGCTGACGCCCCACCTGGCCTGTGACTACGGCCGGCTGGAGTATTTTCTCAGTCAGGTGCCGCCCTGGATGCAGGTAACCGTCGAATTCCGGCATCCGACCTGGCATACCGAAGCCATTTTCTCCCTGCTCGAACGCTACGGGGCGGCCTACTGCATCATGAGCGGTGCCAACCTGCCCTGCATTCTGCGGGCTACGGCCCCGTTTGTATACGTCCGGATGCACGGACCCGACACGCAGCACCTCTACGGCGGCTCCTATTCCGACGAGGACCTGCGCTGGTGGGCCGACCGCATCCGGGAATGGCAGGCATCCGGCCGCGAGGTCTACGTCTACTTCAACAACGACGGCGGAGGCAACGCCGTCCGGAACGCCCTGACGCTGAGAGCCCTGCTCGGTGTGGGCTGAAATGCTGCTCTCAAGCCCGGCCCACCAGCCGACTTTGCTGATACAGGACATCCGGGTCCAGATCAAGAGGGGCCGGCCGACGGCTGCCGTCATAATCGATCATCACCAGAAGGTCATCCCAGTAAAGGGTCCTTCCGTCGGTTTTCACCTGATTAAAAACCGCAGCATCCTGTAACTTCGAAATCTGGCTCTGCGGCTTTGAAGTAGCTATAATAGATTGAAGGTCAATCGCTCTCACTTCCCCCGTATTCCATAAACAGGTAACTTCATAAAGCTCTACCGAAAGAATCTGTTTAACGCGAGAAAGCATTATTCAAGAGGTTTTATTATATGAAAGCTGCCGATTTCCTGCCGTAAAAGATGATAGTTCTCCAATAATTCATCACGATGAAGCTCTACCCATGCCTGGGCTAAACGCTTTTGTTTTGTGGGGAGTTCGCCCTTGATTATCTCTCCGCTTTCAATGGAGATTAAGCCCTCCTGATCATTGTATTCTGCATGAAAATGAGGTGGTAAATGATCTCTGGCATACCTGTACTACTCAAACTCCCACTTGCTGATCCATAAATCCTTCGTGTTCTGCTGAAACTGCTTCAGTTTGGCTTGCAGGCGTTTGAGTTCGCCGGCGTAGCGGGGGTCGGCGGCCAGGTTGCGGGTTTCGTCGGGGTCGGCTTTCAGGTCGTAGAGCTCGAAGCGGGGGCGGTGCCGATACGCGTCGACGGTGCGTTTGCCGAAAGACTTCGTTCCGGATCGCAGAACCTCCTGCCAGGTGTAGGACCGGTACAGGTCGAGCGCCATCGGAAAAGGCAGCCCGTGAGCGAGGTTCCAGATCAGTTTATATTGCCGTTCCCGCACCGCCCGCATCGGGTAGTACATCGTCACCTCGTGCGCCGTGTGGGAGCCGAATACCTCGTCCCAGCCCCTGACGCCCTCCTGTTCCACCACGGCTTTGAACGACCGTCCGTGAAAACGCCCGCCCTGGATCGTTACCCCGGCGAAGTCCAGCAGGGTTGGGGTGATGTCGGCCCAGGAAATCATCGCATCCTGCACGAAACCCGGCTTTTGCGGTTTCGGCAGCTTGACGAGGCAGGGCAGCCGCATCCCCGGCTCGTAGAGGGTCGTCTTGGACCCGGGAAACGGGGCGCCGTTGTCCGACAGGTAGATGATCAGCGTGTTGTCGTACTTGCCGGTGGCCTTCAGCTGCTCGATCAGCCGCCCGACGCCCTGATCCAGCCGGCTGACCGACTGATAGTATTGTGCCAGTTCGGCCCGGGCGGCCCGCGTGTCCGGCAACCAGGACGGCACTTTCACCTGAAACGGCTGATAATACTCCTCATGCACCTGCGGATACCCGCCCGGCCGGTTACCGAAGGCATTGGGTTTGGCCCCGTCAAAGATCGGAGAGCCGTCGAGTCCGACGGTATTGCTGCGGTGCGGGTCGTCGGTGGCGTAATACAGGAAGAACGGCCGGTCGGAAGCCTCTTCAAAAAGCGGATAGCAGAGGTCGGCCATCGAGACGGGGCTGCGGCCGATGGACCCCGGGTTGTTGACGCCCCCGGCCTGAAGCACCCGCTGAAACCGGTACACCGACTCGGGGGCGACGTGAAACTTGCCGATCCGGGCGGTCCGGTATCCGGCCTGTTCGAGCAGCACGGGCAGCGACCGCACCGTATCGAAGGAGCGGTAATGATGCTGCTGATGCTCCAGCCCGTACATCCCGTTGGCGTGGTTATGCAGCCCCGTCAGCAGCACCGACCGGCTCGGGCTGCAGCTCGCCGTGGTGCAGAAGGCGTTCGTAAACCGGGTGCCCTCCGCAGCCAGCTGATCAATATGAGGGGTTTTTACGACGGGGTTGCCGTAACAGCCCACCGCTTCCCGGCCGTGGTCGTCGGCCACGATCAGCACGATGTTGGGTCGGCCGTCGGCCGACCTGGCGGTTTTTCGGACGGCAAGAAAACCGGGGGAGAGAACCGCCACTGCCGACAGAGCGAGCAGGGCGTAAAGAAGTCTGGACATCATGCCCTAAAGATGATACCGGCCGCCGAGTTTAGCAAGATGCGGTTTCAAAGCGTACCTTTGAGCCGCTTAACCCCTTCGTCATGCTTCAACTCAGCCGGATTCATCACATTGCCGTCATCTGCTCGGATTATGAACGTTCCAAACGGTTTTACACCGAAATTCTGGGGCTGGAGGTCGTTCAGGAGATTTACCGGGAAGAGCGCCGGTCGTACAAGCTGGACCTGGCCGTGAACGGACAATACGTCATCGAACTGTTCTCCTTTCCCGATCCGCCCCAGCGTCCGTCGCGCCCGGAAGCCGCCGGCCTGCGTCACCTGGCCTTCGCCGTAGCCGACGTGGCGGCCGCCAAAGCCGCTCTGGAAGCGCGGGGCGTTGCCGTGGAAGAGATCCGGACCGATCTACACACCGGCCGCCAGTTCACTTTCTTCGAGGACCCGGACGGGCTGCCGCTTGAACTCTACGAAGCCTGAAGTCCGCTCCCGGTACAGACCGTTGAGGAAGAACAGCGAGGAGAAAAAGGCGTAGAACACGATACCCTGCTGCCGTGCCAGCACATTCTCGGTAAAGAACGTAATCGAGAGAATCAGCAGCAGACTCACATACAGCCGGTTTTGCCACCGCATGGCCCGGACGAACTGCACCGTCAGCACCGCCAGGAACAGCAGCAGACCGCAGAGGCCGAACGACAGCCAGAGGTTCAGGTATTCGTTGTGCGTATTATAGGTCTGGAACGGGAAGTTGTACAGCCGGGAATACAGCTCATACTGAGCCGCCAGCATCCGGTCGAGATTCGAGGGGCCGACGCCGGTGAGCCAGTGGTCGGCCAGCAGCCGCAGGTCGATTTCCCAGATCATCTGCCGCATCTGGATTGAATTGGTAGCCGGGTTTTCACTGGGATGCAGCAGTGAGGAGATCTCGCTGATTCGCTGGCCGCTGAACGGAATGGACACGCAGGCGACCGACACGGCCAGGACCAGCACCCCCACGATGGGCGCCCAGACTTTCCGCTGAAGCCGGAACGTCCAGCCGTAATAGGCCAGCACCACCACCAGCGCAATGACGGGCGCTTTCGGCATGAGAGCCATCAGGAAAATGAACAGGGGGAACAGCACGGCCCCCAGCTTCCAGCCCTTCAGCGAGGGCACCCCGGCCGGCGTCATGAGCAGAATGGCCGCCGAGAAGCAGAGATAAATCCCCATGTAAGTGGGGTGAATGTCGAGAATTTCCTCAAAATACAGGCGGTATTGCACGTGGGAGTCCGGCCCGCCCGGATGCCGGCCGAACTTCAGCAGATAGCAGAGATTACCGACCAGACAGGCGCCCAGACAGCCGTACACAAAGTAAATCAGTTCACGGGAGAGGGTTTTCCGGGTTTGCGGATTCAGAAACAGAAGTGCAAACGGCATGATGAAGAGGCTCGCCCGCTTCTCCAGCTTGAAAAGCAGGTTCTGCCGGAATTCGTCGGGAGAGAACGGCAGCCAGGCCGCATACAGGAGAAACACGCTGCCCAGCAAAAGAGCCCAGCCGTAAGGCCGGAAACGAACGCCCTGCCTTTTATAGGTATCCCGGATGATCCAGAAGAGGCAGATTACGATGAATGAGAGTAACTGAAGCCGGTGTGGTATAAAAAAAGACACCATGATGAACCGGGCTAAATAGGAATCGCACTCCTTGACTATTTTCATTCACGTTGCTTTTACCGCGGGCCGGTGCCTGAAAGGTCTCTAAACCCTTGCAGGTCAGGCCATTTACCCGACTGCGTTAATACCATTTTTACTAAGACCCTATCGATGGAAAAGTAGTTGTAACCACATAGAGAAAGTTAGGGTAGGGCCTGGGTCAGGAGGGAATGACCGGTCGTTTGCCGCGACCGGTCTATAGTCGTAACGTGCTAAGGGGCAAAGTTGTTGCCCGGATGGTAGCATCCGCAACGTATTCTTACCGAATTGCCGAACAAAGCGAATGGAGACCGGCAGGACGCCGACAGTTCGGCGGGCCGTGTTCAAAGGCATCCGGCCGCCCCGGCCTGAGGGGCGTTTTTACACCTTGATGATGATTTTCCGGGAATACATCCAAAGCAGAATCCCGACCCAGATCAGGACGAAAGTCAGCGCCCCGGCCAGTGAAGCGGTGTAGGGGCTGTCGAAATACGGCACGAAAAACGTTTGGTACATCCACTCTTTCGCACCCACCTCCTCTCCGCCGGGCATCGGCACCCGGATGAGGTTCAGGATGCGCGGGATCAGCCCCGACAGGAAGAAAACCGTGATGGCGTTGACGCCGAACGCCACGAAGGGCCGCGCCCAGCGCCGGTAGCCCTGCACGTCGACGAGCCAGTAGGCGAGGGCCAGAAACTCCATCGCCAGCCCGGCCGTCAGCAGCACGAAGGAGCTGGTCCAGAGGGATTTGTTGATCGGGAAAAAACCGTTCCAGACGTAGGAGCCGACCGCGAGCAGAAACCCGGCCACAAACAGCCGGGCCACCTTTTCGGCCTCGGGGCGCGGGCTGCGCAGCAGCGTTCCGGCCAGCACGCCGATCAGCCCCGAGGCCACGGCAGGCACCGTACTCAGGAGCCCTTCCGGGTCCCAGACTTTGGCCGAAGCCCACAGATGGCCGCTCAGCAGCGTCCGGTCGAGCCAGGCACCGAGGTTGGTTTCCGGCTCCAGACTGGGGGCACCTACGCCCGGGACCGGCACGAGCGTCATCAGCAGCCAGTAACCGATCAGCAGCGCGGCCGTGATGCGGATCTGGGTCCGGGTATCGGTATACAGATAAATCAGGGCCGAAGCCAGGTACACCAGCGCAATCCGCTGAAGAACTCCGGGGATGCGGACGGTGGCGAAATTAAAGTGCGGAAACAGGTTCAGAAACAGCCCCAGCGCGAACAGCGTCAGGCTCCGCCGGACAATCTTTGCCGTCACGTTCCTCCCGGCCGAACTCCCGTCTTTCCGGAGGGCATACGAGATCGACACCCCGACGATGAACAGAAAGAAGGGAAAGATCAGGTCGGTGGGTGTCCAGCCGTGCCATTTGGCGTGCAGCAGCGGAGCGTAAACGTGCCCCCAGTCACCCGGATTGTTCACCAGAATCATGGCCGCCACCGTAACGCCCCGAAACACGTCGAGGGACAGCAGCCGGGCGGTGCCCTTCGCTTTGGGGGATTCGGTGCGGGCCGGAACGGTTTTTTGCATCGGACGGAACAGAAGAGAAGCCTAAAGCTATAAAAACCGGCCCGGAACGGCAAGAAGCAAAGAAAAGCCGCCGGGGTGTCGCATCCCGGCGGCTTTTCCCGTATGGAAAACCGGTTTGATCCGGATCAGAACTTCCAGCGAACGAAGGCTTCCATGGCCTCGTACTCGGCCAGACCCAGGCTGTTGTACAGTTCGGCCGTGCCCCGGTTGCGTTCCTCGGCCCGCTGCCAGAATTCCCGGCCGTCGGTTCCCTGGTAAACCACCCCGTCTTTCTGCGACTGGTGTTTGAAGATGCCAAGGCGTTTGCGCATCACCTGATCCGGCGACATCGGTACCGCCATCTCGATCTCGTGAATGTCCCACTCGGCCCAGGCGCCCCGGTAGAGCCATACCCAGCAGTCTTTCATGAAATCGCGGTCTTTCAGCCGGCGAACGGCCTCCATGACGGCGTCGAGGCAAACTTTGTGCGTTCCGTGCGGGTCGGCGAGGTCGCCGGCTGCATAAATCTGGTGCGGTTTGATCTTCTCGATGACGTCCATCACCACCTGAATGTCTTCCTCACCCAGCGGTTTCTTTTCCACCTTCCCGGTTTCGTAGAACGGCATGTTCAGGAAGTGGGCGTTTTCGACGGGGATACCGACAAACCGGCAGGTGGCCTTAGCTTCCCCTTTCCGGATCAGCCCCTTGACGTACCGCACCTCTTCCGTATCCATTTCGCTGTCTTTCTTCTCGCGCAGGAAGTCGGCCGCGTCGCGGAAAATCCGGGTGGCTTCCGGGCTGTCGATGCCGAACTTCTCGTTGAAATCCACCACGTAATCCGCAAACCGCAGGGCTTCGTCGTCGGCCACGGCAATGTTACCGGAGGTCTGGTAGCCCACATGGACCTCGTGGCCCTGGTCGTGGAGCCGCTGGAAGGTCCCCCCCATCGAGATGATGTCGTCGTCGGGGTGGGGGCTGAAGATCAGGCAGCGTTTGCTCGCCGGCAGCGCCCGCTCGGGACGGTTGGTGTCGGAGGCATTCGGCTTACCGCCCGGCCAGCCCGTAATCGTATGCTGTAACTGGTTGAAAACGTCGATGTTCAGGTCGTAGGCCTGACCCACCTGCGCCAGCAGGTCGCTCATCCCGTTGTCGTTATAATCCTTGTTGGTCAGTTTCAGGATGGGTTTACCGAGCGTCCGCGACAGCGAGGTAACCGCCTTCTTGATCATGCTGTTGTTCCACTCGACGGCATCGACCAGCCACGGCGACCGCATCCGGGTCAGTTCGTGGGCCGCCGCCGTGTCGATGACGAACAGCGTGTTGGGGTGCGTCTGCAGATAGGAAGCCGGCACCTGCTCGGTCACGGTTCCTTCGACGGCGGCACGGATCACCGGCGCCTTGCGTTCCCCCCAGGCCAGCAGCACCACTCGCCGGGCGTTCAGGATGGTGGAAACACCCATCGTAATAGCTTTCTTGGGTACTTTCGCCAGCCCGCCGAAATCCATGGAGGCAGCCGCACGCGTCGAGTGGTCGAGCATCATCAGACGGGTGTGCGAGTTGATCAGCGAACCCGGTTCGTTGAAACCGATGTGCCCATTACCCCCGATGCCGAGCAGCTGGAAGTCCAGCCCGCCGTAGGAAGCGACCTTCTCCTCGTAGGCCCGGCAGAAATCCGCCACCCGGTCGTAGGGGATCGTTCCGTCGGGAAGGAAATAGTTGCCTTCCGGAATGTCGACGTGGTCGAACAGCTGCTCCTTCATGAACCGGACGTAACTCTGCAGCGAGTCCGGTTCCATCGGGTAATATTCGTCGAGGTTGAAGGTGACTACGTTCTGAAAACTCAGGCCGTCGGACCGGTGCAGCCGGATCAGTTCGGCGTATACCGTCTTCGGAGATGATCCGGTGGCCAGCCCCAGAACACAAAGTTTGCCCTCCTTTTGCTTTTCGCGGATCAGGTCGGCAATTTCGTGAGCCACCGCCCGGGAAGCGTCCTTGGCGTCGGCGTAGATGTGCGTCGGTATTTTTTCGTACGTAATGGCCGACTGAACCGGCTCACCTGGTTTGCGCCCCGACTGGCTTTCGAGAAGGGAAGGTTCCGAAATCATAAGGATTGGTAAGAGTATGATGCGTGCGGTGCCGCAAAATTCGGCATACTTGTCCGGAACACCAATACGTATTTTAAAATATTTTAAAAATTTAAAAACCGGCCTTCAGCGTACGGCGGGATGCAACGCCGTACCCCGTTTCGTCCTATTTCATCATAATTTATACAAATCTCAAAAAAACGGTCAATTTTATCGGCGTCGTAATTTTCTTTTTTACCGGTTCGGGCTACTCGCTGCTGTTTTCACCCTCCGGTATTTTGGTTATTTTGGCTCCATAACCGGTTTTTCGACCATGCCTTCCCGCCGAACCTTCCTGAAATCGTTGCCGGCCGCTGCCGCGACGGCCGCTGTCGTTCCCGCCCTCCCTTCGCCGACGCCCCCGCTCAAGCCACCCCGCCTGAAAACCGGCGACACCATCGCCCTCGTCGGGCCGGCCGCACCCGCCTTCAATCGGGAAGAGGTGCAGATCAGCGTGGAATCACTTCAGGCACTGGGGTTTAAGGTAAAAATCGGCCGGCACGTCTTCGACCGCTACGGCTATCTGGCCGGAACCGACGCCGACCGGGCCGCCGACCTGAACGAGATGTTTGCCGATCGGAACGTCCAGGCCGTCATGGCCATGCACGGGGGCTGGGGATGCGCGCGCCTGCTGCCCCTGCTCGACTATGCCGCCATCCGAAGAAATCCGAAAATCCTGGTCGGGTACAGCGATATTACGGCGTTGCTGCTGGGCATCCACGCCCAGACCGGACTCGTGACGATGCATGGGCCGGTCGGGTCGGCCACCTGGAACCCCTTCACGGTCAATTATCTGCGGCAGTTGCTGATCGACGGGCAGGCCGTTCTGATGGAAAACCCGCGCGACAAGGGCGACCTGCTCGTCCAGGTGGAGGACCGGGTCAGTACGCTGCATCCGGGAAAGGCCCGGGGCCGGCTGCTGGGCGGCAATCTGACGGTCCTGAGCCATCTGATGGGATCGAAATACCTGCCCGACTGGCGGGGCAGCCTGCTGTTTCTGGAAGACGTCCGGGAGGATATTTACCGGATGGACCGGATGATTACCCAGCTCAAACTGGCGGGCGTTCTTGATCAGATCAGCGGGTTCATATTCGGGAAATGCACGAACTGCGACCCCGGCGGCAGTTACGGCTCTCTCACCCTGGAGGACGTTTTCCGGGACCATATTCTTCCGCTGAAAAAACCCGCCTACGCCGGGGCCATGATCGGCCACATCACCCACAAATTTACGGTTCCGCTGGGTGTGGAGGCCGAAATGGACGCCGAAGCCGGCACCATCCGGCTGCTGGAACCAGCCGTGGTCTGAATAAAAAAACCGTCGGCCGGTAGTTCGCCTTCGAATTTTTTATAAATTTTGTATTCCAGTCGATTACATGGTTTCGGCATCGACTCATTATAAGGTGTCGAAAGCATCATAACCCTGAATCCTGACCATGAAACTTCAACTCATAGCGGTCGGCGGGCTGACCGTGGTGGTTGCATTGCTCCTTTCTTCCTTTTTCGGTGTCTTTGAGGAAAAGGTGGACTTCAATACGCAGGTCAAACCCCTT
>NZ_QTJY01000020.1 GCF_003703975.1 Larkinella soli
TTTGCATTGCGCCTATCAGTTGGATGACAGGGGCAAATATTACAGGACCGTAAAGCTCCAACCGGTTACAACCGGTTAGAAAAATCATCCTCTAGTTTCCTGATCTCCTCTTCTAATTTCCTGATCTCCTCTTCAGCCTGCAGCCAGTGCTGCTCTGGAAGATAGTCTAGGATCGTTTCTAAATCTTCAATTAAGTTTTCAACCTTCTTTTTAGAGTTCTTACAATACCGGAGCCGCTTACGAGCCGTACAAAAATCAACATATAAATTGTAGACCTTAGCACCACTGGTTACTCCCCATTGTAAGGCGTACGCCTTAGCGTCGCTGCCTGAGCGAATAGGTGGACCACCCTGAATACAATGGATCAGAATCCGTTGGCGGATGGAGAGTGGGTTGTTTTTTGGTGGCATTTTAGGGCCACCCCCGATCGCCATCCCGTAGCGTGCTTTCAAGGCCTCCAACTTGGGGTCCACGAAACGTTGAGCCGCATGCTTACTGAAGTACTTTCCAAGCATTTCCTTGAGCGTTAACCCATCCATCGATTGGAGCCACTCCTCAAACACCGGCTCCAGATGCAACTGCTCATTGGCTTCTGGGTGGCTCCGATTCCAAGTCGCCAGCTCTTTTTCCAGTTGCTCCTTTATCCAAAATATTTTACCCCTTAACTCCTGTTGGTGCTGGTGGAACCACCCCATAGCCCATACCTCCCACCGCAAACGGAGCTCCTCGGCCGTAGGCGAAGAGCTGAAAGGCGTGTTTGCTTCCCGAGTGATCTGAGATACATCCGGACACGGTAACACCTCTTCCCAAGTTTTAACCCCGAACAGGACCCGCCAACTCCCCTGAAGAAGACGTTGCTGGGCATCCTGCCAAAACCAGCCGAACGAGCCGGGCGATGGCTCGGCGGAAAGAGTGACACCAAGGCTTTCAATGGCAGCTTGCACATTGCTTATACGAGACCGAGCCATCAGGGATCAAAGGAGGTTTAAGTAAGCTTTGGCTTCCTCATCATCGAAGGAGCCTAAGTAGCTTTCCGTGGTTTTCAGATTGGTATGGCCTAAGGATTTGGAGATCATCGCCAAAGGGGCATGACCTTTGAGCAGGGTCGTGGCAAACGAGTGCCGGGCGGCATAGGTAGTCACCTCCTCTTCGATGCCCAACTGCCGGGCAATGCGACCCATCCACTGGTTGGTGACCTTGACCAGCTGATGAATGACCCGGCGTTGCCGCACGGGGTCCATCCAGGCTTCCACAAAGGGAAATACCCGCTGGTCGGCTCGTCGGTCCCTAGTGCCCCAGCGATCCAGAATAGCTAAGGTCTCGGGTCGGAGGTAGGCCACGATGGGGGTCTGGTTCTGTTTGCGGCTGCGACGGGTCTTCTGACGAACGAACGTCAGCTTCTTACTGGCCAGGTCGACCGAGTCCCAGGTCAATTGACACAGGTCGGTCAGGTTGGCCCCATTGCAGTAGTAGGAAAACAGCCACAGGTCATGGCTGCGCTGCTCCAGCGTGCCCGGTAAGGGCTGGTAATCCTTAATCCGATCGAGCGTCTGGCGCGAGAGAGCCTTCTTGACATTGGCTCCGGCGGGGATCACGTAGCCATGCCGGCCAAAGGGGTAAGCTTCCCGGGACATATGCCCCTGTTGGATGGCCTCATTGACGACGGCCCGGAGGTGTCGCAGATAAATACCCACGGTGGTTGAACTGGCTCCAGTCGGTGGTTTGCCCGGACTCTGGGGCGTCTTTCCCTTAACCAGCATCCACTGCTCATAGGCCGTCAGAAACTCAGGCGTCAGATGAGCGAATTGTAAGGTAGCCGGTGCAGACGCCGTCGCGGTCTTGCGGCGGGGCACCGGAATCTGTAGGAAATCCCATCGCTGCTGATCGGAGAAGGAGTCGACAAACCGGCGGAGCGACTTAGCGGCCAGCTCATAGTTGACGGCATTGCCGATGCGGCCCTCCTTGGACATGCTAGCGGACTTAGCCCAAAGAGCGGCCAGCACATCGGTTTTCTCTTCAGGGGTTTCTTTCAGCTTGCCATACTGAGTGATGGCCTGAGCGAAGGCTTCAAAGCTAAAAGCATTGCCCAACTGAGCCAACACCACCTGAGCTCGTTTCAGATAGCCGTCGTGCCGTTGGCCGGTAAAGGGCTCCTGGTATTGGTCTCCATACACCTTTTGCCAGAGATGGCGTCGTTCTTCATTCTTAACATGCCCTTTCAGCCCGCCCTTGTATTGCTGCAGAAACTCCCATTCTTCCAGAGATACTTTCAAACCGGTGGTGAACAGGCGTTGTTTGCGTTGGTAACAGACGGACCATTTGATGACACCGGTGCCTTCGCCGGAGGCCCGCCGATCCAAAAACAAGGAAACGGTAGCGAGAGTCATAGTGACCAAATAGAAAGAGAGGGCAGGAAAATGGGTTGACAACTTGCAATACAAATTGCAATACAAAAATAACAATTCAACGCAGAACATCAATAAACCAAAATAAATACTTAATTATAAGTTTCTGTAAAACAGCATAATAAATAAACCATAATAAATAAATATATAGAGAGTATAAGGTTTTCCACATGACTACGGATCAGAAGGTTTGGGGTTCGAATCCCTACGAGTCCGCAATGAAAATCAAGCAAAAAAGCCACCTTTAGAAAAGGTGGCTTTTTTGCTTGCATACATTTTTGCATACTTAATATGAGTTAACATTACTTTTAAGACAAAGGTTAAATTCTATTGATCTTATCGAAAAACAGGTTTCCTCCCACTTCTAGGCTTTGGAGGCCCCAACCATCGAAAGCGCAAATACTCGCCAACAGAAATTGAAGATATTAGATCATTAGTAGACAGCTTAACCCCTACCTTCCAAAAGCTATATCGGTAAGCTGTTAATAAGATCGCTGCCGTATCGCGCAGGGTGCCTGAAAAGGTAAAAAAGAGTCTCTGATTCCCTATCCGTAGAAGTGACCGTCGAGAAAACTCCAGAAGGTTCCATAAGGGATCTTAGACCCATTCCGACTACCAGGCCACTCATCAGAGCCTGGTTCGGACGGCCATCTTCAGGTAAATCAAAAATGATGTTCACTTTTCGACTACCCCTCATTGGGTGAGACTTCACTACCGGGCTGCCTTTTGAGCTGTACCGTGCGTATTTCAGAGCATCTCGTCCAAGTGAAAGTTAACTTGGTTTCCTAAGACGAGCCGGCCTTGTCAACGTGCCACGATGAGCAATCCTAACCCAACGACGTAGCAGAGGAGCATACAGGCCAGCAACGTACTCACGCCCTTGGATGCGGTACCAAACTCGCGCCAGACGAAGATGCCCCATAAGGCTGCGACCACTGTAGCGCCCTGACCCAGTCCATAGCTGATGGCGGGGCCGGCTTTATCAGAAGCCAGAATACTGAATGCCATACCCAGACACCAGATCATCCCACCGAGCACCCCCGTCAGGTGGTTACGTCGGCCGCCCCGGAAGTAATCAGCGTAGCTCACCGGCGTGCCTACAAACGGGCGGTACATCAGCAGTGTGTTAAACAGGAGATTACTGGCCAGAATGCCCAGTGCGAAGAATACCAGCGCGGTGTAGGGACTGAGCTTGCCCGGTTCGGGCTGGTCGAAGTTTGGGAACATTGCCTGCGCGACATAGCCGTAGAACAATCCCATCAAACCACCCGCTACCACGGATAAGAGGAGACCTTTCGCCGATACTCTGGCACCCGTCGTTTCGCCGGCCGCCGTGGCGGTGCGCCGGTATGCCACCGCATTAAGCAACATAGCCACCACAATCAGGGCCATGCCGCCGGCGAGTAGTCCGGCGCTGCCAACAGGCGCTTCGAGGTAGTTCACTACCACGCCGATCACCAGTGCCAGCCCAATACCTACCGGAAACGCCACTGACATCCCTGCAATGGCAATGGCCGCTACCAGCAATATATTGGCCGCGTTGAACAGCACCCCGCCCCAAATCGCCGAACCCAGGTTCGTTGGTTCGGCCTGTTGTAGGTCGATCCAAAACGAGCGGCCGCTTTCGCCGAAGTTTCCCAGGGTGAGCGCCAGTAGCAGGGCCAGTCCGACGATGCCCAGGACATAGTCCCAATAAAATAGCTCAAAACGCCAGTGTCCGGCCGAAAGCTTTTGGGTGTTAGCCCAGGAGCCCCAGCAGAGCATAGTAACCACGCAAAACAGCACGGCGGTGCCATAAGACTCGATGATAAACATGCTTCGGTTGGGGTTAGTAGCGGGCCAGAATGGGTTTATTGCCGAAAATGATCAGGCTTCTTAGGCGTACCGTGGCGTTCTTGTCGGGGTTGAGCAGCTTCAGCCGCAGGGTATGCTGACCGGGTGGCAGCTGGTACTTCCACGTCAGGTCGTAGCGACGACGGGTGAAACTGGCCGGTAAGTGGGCGGTCTCTACTTTCTTGTTATCTACATATACCTCCACCTGGGCGATGTAATCGCTTTCGTATTCGTATTGACCCGTCTGTACGTTTGGCCTGGCATCGCCACTAAGTAGGAAGCCAATCCCCTCGAAACGGGTGGCGTATTCGTTTGCCTGATTGGGTGCATTCAGATTGGTATTGATCGCTCGCTTTTCAATTGGAAAATGGCCCGTAAAGTTCTGCTCCAGTCGGACGGGGGTAGGCGTTTGCAGGGCAATCGTCACCTGATCGCCGGTCACCTGCCCGCCCTGGCGCCCGATCACCTGAAGAGCGTGCTTTAGGCCAAGGCGGTACACGTCATTGAGGGACAGGGTGGTGTACTTGAATTCAATGTCTTCGGCTTCTTTCAGGCCCATCTTCCAATAAGCGGGGATTTTATCGTAGCCAAGCATCACGCCTAGAATGCCGCCCGCCGAAGAAGGGTTACAGTCCGAATCCTGGCCGGCCCGAGTGCTGATCTGCATGGTTTTGGTGTAGTCGCCCTGCCCGTAGAGCAGCCCCAGCACGATGTAAGCCGAGTTGATTTTGGCGTCGATGTTGTAAGGAGCGAAGATGCCGTCGGAGCAACCCACATCGTCTGCCCATTTGCGCTGAATTTCCAGCCAGACCCGCTTCCAGTCGTTGGGGTACTGCTCATGCCAGTTGATTACGTCGGCAATGCATTGATGGAACGTACTTTGGACTGGAATCGCTTTCAACCCCTGGCGAACTACGTAGTTTACATCGTTGCTTACAAAGGCCAGCGCATACATAGCGCCTACGTACACCCCCCCGTACCAGCCGTCACCGGAGTTCATGATATGACCGATGGAGTCTCCCAGTTGGATGGCCGTATTGGGCATACCCGGCGCCATCAGTCCCGAGAAGTCCGCTTCAATCTGGAAGTCGATGTCGTCGGCGTGGGGATTATTCAGCCAATGGCCCGATTCAGGGGCCTTCATGCCATTAAGAATATTATAACGACCCACTTGATTGGCATGCCAGAGCATATACTCCGCTTTGGCAAAGGCATTCGCGTGCTCACTGACCGGCGCGTCGAGACCTTTTTTCTCGAACACATCGACAAACGTCAGATCCATGTAGAGGTCATCGTACAGGCCTACGTTTTCCAGCATTGTCTTTTTGATGTAGCCGTCATACCACGGAATAGGCTGGTAATCGTTCATCATGGTGCCGTTGAACTTGAATTCCGTGGGTCCGCCAAAGGTGCAACCAATGACCTGACCGGCCCAACCGCCTTTGATTTTGTCCTGTAACACCGCTTTGGTCATCGTGACGGCGGCACCCGGAACGGCGGCCTCCGGTACGCCGGCCGGCATTCCGACGACGAATGCTTTTTGGGTTGGCCTGGGGCCCCAGGCCAACAGGATCAATAAGGGAAGAAAGAGAAAAAAACGAAGTTTCATGGTCGAACAAATTTGGAAGGAAATCAGACAGTCAACAACGGCAACGAATCCACTTCGTGGCGGTAAGGAAGCGAGGCCTGGGCGCCCATCCGGGTGACGGCGATCGACGCGGCTTTGCAGGCAAATGCCACGGCTTCGGGCAAGCGGCGCCCCTCCGCCAGTGCAACGGCAAGGGCTCCGTTAAAGCAGTCACCGGCCGCCGTCGTGTCCACCGCCGTGACCAGCGGAGCGGCGACCAGCGTACCAGCCCCTGACGCGTTGGACACGTAGGCCCCCCGCGCGCCGAGCGTAATGACGACGTTGGGGACACCCGTCTGGTGCAACTTTTGGGCCGCCTGCCGGGCCGTGTTTTCGTCCGTGACGCGGATGCTCGTCAGCAGTTCGGCCTCCGTTTCGTTGGGCGTGATGGCATACAGGCAGGCCAGCACCGCCGGATCAAGAGGCTGAGCGGGGGCCGGGTTGAGCACCACGCGCATCCCGCGCTCGTGGCTCTGCCGGATGGCGTACTCGACGGTAGAGAGGGGCGTTTCCAGTTGCAGCAGCACCACGGTTTCTTCCGGATGGGTGAGGGAAGCCAGCGCCCCGGCCACCTGCTGCGCACCCAACCGGGCGTTGGCCCCCGAAGCCACCAGGATACAGTTTTCGCCCCGGCGGTCGACGCCAATCAGCGCCACGCCCGAGGGTTCGTCGGCGTCGGTTCTTATGTAGTCGCCCTTGATGCCTTCGCGCTCGAATTGCTGGAGCGCCTGCCGCCCAAAAACATCGTTCCCGACCGTGGCCACAAACAGGACCGATGTAGGGGCGACCAACGGGTTCGCCCCCGGCCGGGTCCCGGTCGACCCGACCGCTCCCAGCCGTGCCGCTGCCACGGCCTGGTTCGCGCCCTTGCCGCCGGGATTCATCAGAAACGTGCCGCCAATGACGGTTTCGCCGGGAGCAGGTAGTTTATCGGCCTTAATTACCATGTCGGTGTTGGAACTGCCGATGACACAAACAAAAGGCATAGGGGTCTGGAAGAGGTTGTTGAACAAACCTATGGAATATTTGCACCAAAAAAAGTCCTGTTTTTAAACCGCCAGCTATTCCTACCGACAACTTTGTCCCGTTATACAGGCTCTATTTTATCATTAAATGGTTTTCTTTGACAAATAATAGCTATTTCTACATGACTATCGAGGTGCTGCATCCCCTGGTCCATTCACTCACTAAGTCTGAAAAACGGTACTGCCGCCTGATGGCGGGACGGCAGGGAGGAGATAAACCGGACGCGGCCCGACCGAACGCGGCCCGACCGGACGCGGCCCGGAGCTTTGTGCGCTTGTTCGACTGCCTGCTCCGCCACGAAACGCCTGGCGAGGCCCTGACTGCCGACCTGGCCCGGCAGTTTCCCGGTGCCACGCTCGAAGCTGCCCGCAAATACTTGTACCGGGTGCTGATGCAGAGTTTGCGACAGTACGAAGGGGCCAAACGCCTTGAAGTGCGCATCGGTCAGTTGCTGCACGACAGTCAGATTCTCTACGAGCGGGGTCTGGTACAGTTCAGTCAGGATCAGTTGGAGAAAGCCCGAATGCTGGCGGAACAACAGGAACGAGGGCTGTATGTCGTTCTCGCTGCCCGGCAGCAGGTCGACCAGTGGGTACGATGGCAATTCGACGGAGTCGATGAACCAACGCTGGCCAATCAACATGCGCTCATTCGGACTCAGCTCGAAGGGACGCAGACGGCCTTGCACCACGCTGCCCTCTACGAAACGCTGCTGCTCCGCTACCGAACTCAGGGTATGATGACCAGTGCCGCCGACAAGCTGCGGCTCAACGACCTGCTACTGGAAGAATATCAACTGTTGAACCGCCAAAACCGGGTCGGACCGCACGGGCGACCCGGGCTTATGCGGTCGTTCGCCATGCAACAGCAGCATCTGCACTTTCAATCGGCCTACTTTCGCATGATTGGCGATGGGGAGGGTAGTCTGCGGGTGTACCGTGAGTTAGACGCTTTGTTTCAACAGAACCCAACCCTATGGGCCGAGCAGCCGCTCTACTATGTTCAACTACTGGAAGGAATTCTATCGGATTTGCGGCTATTGGAACAATACGCAGACATGCCGTTTTTTATCGACCGCCTGCGGCTCTTCGACACGCCCCTTCAGGGACTGAACCACGTGGTTCCGTACGTGGTCCTCTACCATTCGCTGCTGTCCTTGGTCGATCAGCGTGGTTATACGGATGCGGCTGACTTACTCAAAACATTCCTCCCCCAGGGTCCAGCCTTTGAGCGCGGCCTGGCTCATCTGGCCCTACCCGCCCGCACTGAATTTGAGTTATTGCTGATTCGACTTAGCGTTGGTCAGGGGCAGTTGTCGGTGGGGCTGCGTCGGCTGAACCGGGTATTGGCCCGCCCCGCCCGGTCGCTGCCCCGGCCTTTGTACACGCAGATTCGGCTGATGCACCTGTTGCTTCTGGCCCGGCTCGGCAACGCCGATTCCCTGACTTACGCCCTGCGCTCGGTGGAGCGGAAATTAAGCGCTACCGGTGGCGGATCGGAGGGTGAACAGCTGGTCATAGCCCTGCTTCGGCACTGGTTAGCAGGTAAGTCATCCGCTGAACTCCTGATTCACCTGGATACCTTTAATGGTTCCCCTGCCGATCACCAGTTACTGAGGAACCTGGACGTACGACCCTGGGCAGAAGCGATGACGGACGGTTCCCAGTAATTGGTACTTCAGCTGGTAGCGGATCGGCCAACAGGAAAGTTCAGGTAAGCTCCATCGAGTGGATGGCAGTAATTACTTCTCCGATCGAAACTTTACCTGCTCCGGTTTGCTGCCGCCGGATCGAAGCGGTATATCGTCTTCCGAGCTAATCAGTTTTCCGTTCACCCGCACGTTCTCGAACGTCACCCCGCTCGTTCGGTTGTTCACCAGGGAAGGCACCGGTACCCCAGCCACCGTTACGTCTTTAAACAGCAGGTTGGTCAAGCTTGATTCGGGGTTTTGCAGACCCAGTAAGGCGATTGGTTCCTCAAACCGAACCCCTTCGACGCGGTAGTTCCGGTGGGAAGCCCGGCCCTTCCTGTTCGGGCTGACCATACAGAATAAAGACCAGGGGGCGTACCATTCGCCCTTACTGATGTGGATCACGTCGGTATTTTTTACCACCACCTGATCGGTTCGCAGCGCCTGCCCGTTGAAGCCGATTCGGAAGACGTTCGCCAGCGTCGTCCACAGCACACAATTTTCGATGTGAATGTCCGTCACTGCCCCCTCGGTCTCTTTATTCACCGCCCACATATCCTGACTACTATTGGGGGTAAAAAAGGCAAAACAGTCGTCCATGGAACGGATAAAGCTGTTGATCACTTTGGTGCGTCCGCCCCCATACCAGTCGATGCCGTCGCCGTTGATGTTCTGTGGGTTCACCGCGATGACCTTGATGTTGTCGAACACCGCATCGTAGGTCGTATGGGTTTGCAGTGACCAGGTCCGGCTTCGCCCCACGAAGGTGATGCCCTGCACGAGAAGACCCTGTACGTTGTGGGTAGTGAGGGGGTGCCACCTCTTTTGGTGCTTCCAGCCATCGTCATGCGTTTCCGACTGCGGACCGTAGTACACCACCGTACCCCGCCCTACAATGCGCACATTCCGGGCATCCCACACGTTGATGCTGCCAAACAAAACGGCGCCTGCGTCCAAATACAGGGTCTGCCCGCTTTTCAGGTCAAGGTGCTGCTGATGAAGGCCCGGTTTCAGGTGAATGACATTGGGTGAGTTGAGATCAGGCCGGTGGGGATCGGGTCGGTTGGCGAACAAAAGGAGCGCGTCGTCTTTGAAGTGATGAGCCCCGGTTAGGCCTATTCCAGCCCTTTCGACCGAGTATTGGCCTGCTTCGGACAGTGAAAAGTCGACTGAAAGCCCGTTTACTTTGGTTTCAATGCCCTTGGACAGGGGTCGTACCAAAGCCGCGCCCCTCCAATAGCCCATCGAGTCTTCTTTCGCAATTTCTTTATTGGAGGTCTGCCCGGAATACGAACCGGAGTTGGAATTGGCCCTCACGCGCACGTCGGCCTTACCCGTAAAATCAAACGAAGCAAAATAGACGTTAAGCCCTGCGTGAAAGACGGGAACCGGCCGACCATTGACGGTTACTACATAATAATCCGATGCAAACTCCTCTGGTACGGGATGCGGGGTGAGTGTCTGCCCATAACTGTGGATGCCGGCCAGCAAAGTCAGGCAAAAAGCGAGGATTGGGGTCAGGTTTAAGTTCATTTTCCAGTGGGTTTATACGCTCTGCTTGCTTCCTCATGGTGTCACCTCCTGCGCCCGTCTTCGAGCCGCCGAGGAAGAATCCGGGCCCAAACCGAATCCCCGGCCTCGTCCAGGGGCCTGGGGCAAGGGGCTATTGTTTTGGGTCCTGAAGCTGATTCTTTAAAGGAAATGAAACCGACGGATCTCCTCAGGGTCAGCGAAATTAATGTTAGTGCGTTGCTAAAAAAGCCTGGCCAGTTAGTCGCGCTGGTGGTTCTGCAGGGGCTCCTGGGGGTTGTCGCTACCAGTAGTTAAACTCTTGGTTGAGATAGCGGTAGGAGTAACCCCTTAAGGGATGAAACAAGGTGAGGGACTGCCATAAAAAGGCCAGGTCAGTTGCAGACCTGGCTCCCTACTTTCTCGCAATAAGGGGCTATCGCATTCCCATAGGGAAGGGAAAGATACCCTAATGCTGCCCTAATTTCCTCGTGCTGCACTCTATTACCGTTACCACCTGCTCTGTAACGGCTTGGTGACGGCTCTGGTTTGGGTAACGAATCGGTGACGCCTACCGGCTGGCTTCTTCCAGCTCATACCACAACAGGCCCAGGTCTTGCAGAAATACCTCTACCAAGTTTAAGAATACAGGCTCAAAGTAGGCGACCTGGCGCCCTTTCTTTAGTTGATAGGTGGCTACGAACTTCCGTACTTTTTGCTGAAGGAGCCGGTAACCGGCCTCCAGCCGGCCCAATGTCGAGCGAGCGCTCGGCCCATAGGGCTTGGGGCTTTTTTGAGGGTGCCTTCAAGTCTCGTTAAACATTTCTGAAAAGTCGTTTCAATAAGTTAAAAAGAGAAAGAGAGTCTACGTATTTTAAACCAGTCCTTAGTTCTGGATGGCCAAGGAATCCATTTGGTCAGCTTTGCATTTCCCTGATGTGATTTATAGGTAGCGAGCCACACTTGCACTACCGCCCATTCGGACGTTCCAATCCGGAGCTATGGAAAACAATCGATGACCTGGCCAACGACCGAGTGGGATTTCTGAAGTTAAAACAACCCTGGAGCCGGCTCTGGGGGATCACCCATAAAAAATAGTAATGCTTAAATTAAAGCAAAAAGCAACCTAAGAAACAGACTGAATGAAAGTCGATCAGAGTTTCACTTTTAATTCTGCGGGAGATCGTCGATTCGTTGATGATTAGCCAGAACCTGCTCAAACTGCATTTGATGACGTTTTCGCCGGGTAAGATAATTGTTCACCAATATTTCCTGAAGAAGCGAAAGAGGCCGAAGTTATGGATAGGATCACCCAGATGGCATATCTACTTAATTAGTCTCTGCCCGCCAAAGTCTGCCTATATTTTACTGTTACAATCGTTAGACCATAACCGACAACACCATAACCCAAACCGGTGACATAGACTTGGTTGGCTCTATCTACTACCAAGGCCGAGGGCAGATAATTCCAATTTCCTGGTCCACTGAGCCGAATATCCCACTCTTTATCTCCGCTCGGGTTGTATTTGATGGTAATAAAGTCGAAAACAATGCGAGAAAAATCAAGCACACCTGTATCCGTCACATAAATATTGCCTTCTGCATCTAAGGCCAAGTGTTCTGTTGGACGCCCCCCCCCGCTTCCGTTTGTAGCGTAACCCACGACCCACTGTTGTGCCCCACGGGCGTTGTACTTGACCGTAGTTAGCCCCTGTACCAGGTCCTCGGGTCGCCTACTCCCCCCAATACTACTACCAGTCACATAGACATTGCCCCCGCGATCTACTCTTAACGCCTGAGCGTGATCATTCCTATCCCCAGGGCCATTATAGCGAGCCACCCATTGCCGTTCGCCACGGGCGTTGTACTTAATGGTGGCATAATCCGTGTCTATGGCACTAGAAGTACCCATACTACTACCGGTCACATAGACGTTTTCAAGCGGATCAATTACTAAGTCTGAGGGATAATCAGACTTATTTCCAGGTCCATTATAACGGGCTACCCATTGTCGTTCTCCGCGAGCATTGTACTTGATAGTGGCATAATCCGAATCCGTATCCCTTCCATCACTTGTACCCGTGACATAGACATTGCCAACGGGATCAACCCTTAAAGCGGAGGCATTATCTCGTTTATTACCGGTTCCATTATAGCGAGCCGCCCATTGCTGTCTGCCATGGGCGTTATACTTAAGGGTAGCATAATCCCAATTCTCACCCTCATTATGACTTGATCCGGTAACATACACATTGCCGGCTCGATCAATCCCAATAGCCGTGGCGTAATCCCGTTTATTACTAGGGCCATTATAGCGAGCCACCCATTGCCGTTCGCCATGGGCGTTATACTTGATAGTGGCATAATCCGATTCAATATCACTGCCATCACTTGTACCGGTGACATACACATTGCCGGCTCGATCTACCGCTATGGCCGTGGCCTCATCAAATCTATTCCCGGGTCCATTGTAGCGTCTTACCCACTGTAGTTCTCCTCCGGCATTGTATTTAATGGTCACATAGTCGCTATAAACATCAACACCCCGGCCAGTCCCCGTGACATACACGTTACCGATCGCATCCACGGCCATCGCACTGGCTTTATAGGACCCGTAAGAACCAGTGTAACGCACTACCCACTCTTGCTCTCCGAGCGAGGTATACTTAATCGTAACATAATCGTAATTCGTGCCCACGCCCCAACTTACCCCGGTGATGAGAAGATGGCCGGCCCCATCCACGGTGATCGCCATAGCCTCATCGTTACTATTGGCCGGACCATTGAAGCGGGCTATCCATTGTTGTTCTCCCCGGAAATTGTACTTGATGGTGATATAGTCGGTGGTGGTACCACTGATCAGGCTATAACCGGTGACATAGACATTGCCCCCGGCATCCACGGCTAAGGCAGTGGCTTCGTCATAACTCGTAGGTGCTTCTGCATATCTCACTAACCATAGTTGCTCTCCCCGGGCGTTATACTTGATGGTGACAAAATCCGTACCCACCATCCCGGTGCTAAACCCCGTGACATACACATTGCCGGCTTCATCTACAACCAAAGCTTTCACCTGATCCACTCGGGCACTCGCTCCGGAGTAACGAGCTATCCATTGCTGTTCTCCCCGGGCGTTATATTTGAGCGTAGCGTAATCGATGAAGGTGCCTCGTCCTTGACTGGCCCCGGTGACATAGACATTGCCCTCGGCATCCACCCTCAGGGCAACGGCCTGATCACTCCAGTTGGCCGGCCCATTGTAGCGAGCCACCCATTGCTGTTCGCCACGGGCGTTGTACTTGAGGGTAGCAAAGTCATTATTAGTGCTACTAAAACTTTGCCCGGTGACATAGACATTCCCCCGTCTATCAACAGCCAGCGCGTTGGCTTGATCATGCCAATGGTTGAATCCATGATACCGCGCCACCCACTGCTGTTCGCCCCGCGTGTTGTACGCAATGGTGGTGTAATCGAATCCGGTTCCACTCCCCCCACTGGCCCCGGTGACATAGACATTGCCCAGGCTATCAATAGCCAACGCTTTGGCCTGGTCAATCCCATTGGCGGGGCCATTATACCGCGCCACCCATTGTTGTTCGCCCCGGAAATTATACTTGATCGTCGCATAATCATCGTCTGAGTCACTTCCTTTGCTGTAGCCCGTTACAAAGACATTGCCGGCGTTATCGACGGCTAAGGATTGGGGCTGATCCATCCCATTGGCCGGTCCATTATAATGAGCTACCCAAAGCTGCTCTCCCCGCGAAGTGTACTTAACGGTGGTATAGTCGAACGCGTTCTCCGCAGGGCCGCTAGACCCGATGACGTAAACGTTTCCTTCGGCATCCGTAACCAGACTAATTGCTTTATCAATTATCAATTCGTTTCCCCGGTAATATTTTACCCATTCCTGGCTGACCTGAGCACTCCCGGTTAAAGGCCAACTCAACAATAGGGAGCCAATGACTGCCCTCCAACGGCATAAAAGGAAAGCATTTCTCGGGCTAAATTGATTTTTCCTCCGAGTGAACGTGGGGAGGGGCATCCAAGACCATTGCGTCCGAAGGAAAAGCGAAGAAAGATGAGGATAGCCTTTCATAGTATGAATAGTCATTGTTCCTATTAAACGCTCGCCTGCTAAGTTAAGAGAACATGACGTTTGGTGTGGTCCGGTTTGGACTTACGGTGACCTATTCTGGTTCGAGTAACCTTCTCGTCCCAATAAAAAACCGACTATCCCAGGCTGGGCCTTCCGGAAAAACTATTGAAAGCCTTTTTGCAAGCGGGCTTAAATGAGCGAGAAATGAACCACCGGCGCACGGCCGGGCATTTGAATTTGGGAGTCAATGCCTCCACCGCAATGGTTCCCTTCGGCACGACTCCTCCTTAGCCGCTGGAAGAAGGCTTACCCAAAAATAAAGATTTTTCGACCTCCGGCATTGCCGGCTAAAAATTGTTGAGTAGATGGTCAAACGGTAGCCACAGTCTGATTTCCCTTGACCGGATGATGGTAAAGTGGTAGCTTTAATAAGGCAAAACCTTGTTTGAAAGCATGTTATCGCGCCACTACCTTCGCCCCGGACGATCGGTTCTTCTATTATGGGTAGCAATGCTGCCTGCATGGGCCAAAGCACAGTCCACAAGTTTGAGCCTTAAACCTGATACCTTAACGTTTACAAACGGCCCAATTACGCTGAAAGGCTTGTTATGGAAACCGGCAGGCTCAGGGCCTTTCCCCGTTGTTTTGTTTAATCATGGTAGTGAACCCTTAGCCAGACCCATCGGACAGACTTATCTGGCGGAACTGGCACCAGCTTTTCTGGATCAGGGGTATGCCTTCTTCGTTCCCTTCCGTCGTGGGCAGGGCTTGTCCCGCGGACAGGGAAAATATATTCTGGACTCGCTCAGGAGTGCGGAGAAAATGGGCGGAGCTCAGGCACGTTCGAGGTTGCTGATCAGTCTCCATCAAACGGAACAGTTAAGTGATCAGTTGGCTGGTTTAACTCGTTTAAAAGAGCTGTCAGGTATCGACACAAACAGAATTGTGGTCGCTGGTGTTTCCTTCGGGGGCATTCAAAGCATCCTGATGGCTGCTCAACCCGTTGGCATCCGGGCTGTCATTAATTTTGCCGGAGGTGCCATGAACTGGGATCAGTCCGAATCGATCCGGATCTGGATGAAGCAGGCAGTAGTCAGGGCGCGTGTTCCGATCTATTTTATTCAAGCTGAAAACGATTACAGTATCCGGCCCAGCCTGGAGTTAGGCGCGGAGATGAAGCGGGTCAATAAACCTCACCGGGTAACGATTTATCCGCCCAGAGGGAAAGAGGCTAAAGACGGGCATACCTTTATCGATGCTGCGGATCGCTGGGGGCCGGATGTGTTTCGATTTTTGGAGGAACACTTAAAAAAATAACCGGAAAACCTATACCGACTTACCGACAAAAATGCTTTTTTCAGACTCCAAACTCCTTCTTCACTCCGATGGCCTACAACGAGCATTTAGCCGACCGGGTGCGGGAAGCCCTGGCCTCCTTTCCGACGCTGGACGAACGACCTAAAATGGGTGGGCTGTCGTTTATGATTGATGACAAACTGGTCGTCCATGTGCAGGACAATGACCTGATGATCCGCTGCGAGAAAACAATGACGGACGAGCTCTTGGATCGGCCCGGTGCCCGGCCCTACACTATGAAAGGCAAGGGCGCTCTAAAAGGCTGGTTATTGATTGACCCTGGCGGAACAACCCGACAGGCGGATCTGATGACCTGGTTGACCGTTACGCTGACGGCTACAGCGGAGGCCAAAGTTAGTCGGAAACAACAGGGGTAAAACGTGAATAGGACGACCTTCCCTATTTTGAAAAAATGCAATCACAAAAAGACTGAAATAGTATAAGCTTTTCAGGGCTATGCAGGTAATGAGGATTCATCAGCCGCGGCTGAAGCCGGCTTCCTGAAAGGATGATATAGCTCATTGCCCCTTTGCGGCACCTGTAAAGATTTCGCGGCAAACCTTATCACATTCCGGCGACATGTAAAAAATCCTGCCATTTGGCAAGGGTGTCCACTGATCCGGACACCCTTTGTTCCACTCGCTTCGAGTGCACCTCATTTTAACAATAAATCAAGAAAATTGCTCCTGATACTCCGGCAAGTTTATTTAGGGCGGATATTTAAACAATAGGTAGTGTTTTAGATTATCGAATGAACTAATACTACTTTAAGCAAATGGTCCTTATCATAAATGGAATCAATGAAGGGGTAACCTGGAACAACCTGTTTTGCCCTGCGGGTACCTTAGAATCCGCTCTGGATCGGGTTACCGGTTTCGTAGAAAGCGGGCTAATTCTGTTCAGCGTTCAGCTGCGGGACAACGGTTCCTGCCTGAACATCCCGGTTGAGGTTTTCGATGGTCAGCCCTTCACCCCTCCGATAGCTGCGCTCCAGACGGAATGGCAACAGGTACTGGCCCCCCCCGGCGGTTCTCCAGAGTCAACCGGATATGTCCTCTGTCGTTACGTTGGAGCCTCCGGATGATTCAGTTAAATCAGAACCAGCTAAACCGTATCCAATCGGCCGCAGCCCGCTTGCGCGAACAACCTGGGGCAGATGCCGCCCACCTGCTCGACCTTTATTCGGACCTGTACGCTTACTATGATCAGCAGTTGAAAAAGGCCCAGGCTGATTACGACGACCTCCTCAGACAGACGAAAGAGCCGTTGGAAGTGGAAGAACTCTAAAAAAGACACCGGCCCCATTTGCCTGTTTAAACCATGACACCCTTTACTGAACATTCCCCTTTTAAAGTCTGAATGTACAGTAACTTTAGTTAATCCTGCAAGGCTTTCCCGGCTGCGGGCCATGACTTTGTGAGCACCTGCCCAGCCATGTACATTGCTTTTTCGTAAACCTTTGTCCTCCCTCCCACTTCCCGGAACCGGCGCTCCCGTGCTTTTCCGTAGTCCCGTCATTCGCCGGCCTTGTCGGTCAAACCTCCTGGAGAAGCACTGCTTTTTTGCTGTTTAAACGTTCCATCATTTTTGGATAGAACCTGAAGCCGTTAGCTTGACGGTATTACGCACTACCTGCATCGTGGCTTTCTGCCGGTCGGCCACGAACTGCATCGCTTTTTTTACCTTCGCTTTGGCGGCAGGATAGTCCTGGTGAATGTCCATTACGGCTTTGGTAATCTCGGCAGACGATGCCTTGTCAATGTCGAACAGCCATTCGGGCAGACCAATATCGCGAAACATCCAGCCCTTGCGTCCGTGCAGCAGCGAACGGGCATGAACCACCGGCACACCCAGCGCCAGCCCCATAATGAGCGAGTGCGGTTCAATGCCAAACATCGAATGGGCGCGGGCATAGACCGACATAGCCTCGTCGCAGTTCCAGTACGTATCGCGCCAGACTACCTTACTCTGCACATCGGCGGGAAGCTGGTCATAGACTTTTTCCTTATTCTGGGCTACTTCCTTGCTGACTTCGGGAGCCAGCAGCACCTTCAGGCCGGTTTCGCGCACCCAGGTCGTGATGAGGTCGCGGACGTAGCCCATCCGTACCCGGTCCTGTTCCTGCTGTTCGGGCGTGGCCTGGGCCGGGTTCAACAGGCTCCCCTTGCCGGTGTCGTATACGTGTTTGGTGTTGGTACGAATGACAATGGCCAGAAACTTTCCGTCTTCCAGGCCCGTCTTTTTCAAATACGCCAGTCCCCGCTCCTCATCGCGCACATCGATCCCGAAACAGCCGTCCGGTCCAAACTCCAGCACACCAGGCGTAAACCTGTTCTCGTTTAAAAACTTTCGTGATTCATCCTCGCGGGTATAGATGAACGCGGCCCGGCTCAGGACGTCGCGATAAACGGGCATGGCCGGGTGGGCAAATTTATCGAACGACTGCCCGTATAGTCCGAAGGGAAGGCCCCGGTCGAGGCAATAATAAAACGGGGTCAGGCTCACCATCGAGGAAGGCCAGTCGTAGCCGAACAAGCCATAGTTAAACACCATGCCGGAGTTGACGATATACAGATTCGCGCGGTCGAAAGCGTCCTTTAGTTCACCGCCAAAGGGTTTGGCGCCATCCGAGAACGCCCCG
Source organism: Larkinella soli (assembly GCF_003703975.1). GTDB lineage: Bacteria > Bacteroidota > Bacteroidia > Cytophagales > Spirosomataceae > Larkinella > Larkinella soli. Next base: position 18,187 of record NZ_QTJY01000020.1, read on the forward strand.
CGCACGATGGTCACATTCGGAAAGTTTTTTGTAATCACCTTCTCGGTTTCGGGACGGGGGTCCTGATGCCAGAGCAGAATCTCGGCTTCAGGAACATACCGCTGCAATAACCGGAGCGTACCGGGCGTGTGTCCCTGATCGCCGATGTTATGATCGTTCCACGACGAGCGAAGCAGGATCGTCGGCTTGGCAGCCGAAGGTGAATGAAGAACCTGCGGGGCCTGTGTGACCCGCAAGTCAGAAACAGGGAGCGATGTAGCGGCTGCCGACAGAGCAGAAAGTTTGAGAAATTCCCGACGATTTTGCATAAAGAATAATAAGCGGATTAGTAGCCTTGATTCTGGGTTAAGTTCGGATTGGCATCCCGGTCAGACTGGGGAATGGGCAGCAGCACATGAAACGGCTGGATGGTGGCGTTCCGGTTAAAGCTGTTTTCGGCTTTTACGGCCTCCAGCAACCGGCCCGTCCGAACCAGGTCAAAACGCCGGTGTCCTTCAAACGTCAGTTCCAGCCGACGCTCCAGCCAAACGGCTTCTTTAAATGCCTGATAGCTCAGATTCGACAGGGCGGTCAATCCGGCGCGGGTACGAACCCGGTTCAGCGCGGCATAGGCCTCGGCGGTGGGGCCGTTGTTGGCTTCGTTCAGGCTCTCGGCATACATCAGCAACACATCCGAATAGCGCAGAACAGGAATGCTCGTGCCTTCTCCCCCATTGGTTTTGGCGCTTTTATCCCAAAGTTTCTGAAAAGCCACCGCTTTGGTCGGGTCGGGGTCGGTAATGGATAGGTTGGTGGTGACGCCGTTGAACACGTAGGACGTCAGGAACGTTACGGCTTTACGCTGGTCGGAGGCCGTATAGGCATTGAAAAGGCCGGCTGTGGGTCGGGCAATCCCTGCGCCACCCGCCGGATAAATCGGTGCCGAACGAACCCCGAAGCCCCGGCCCAGGTTGTGCCCGCGCACATCGGTCAGGTATTGCACCTCGATAATATTTTCCTTACCACCCCGCGCCGTGAGTGCAAATGCATCGGCAAAATTGGCGTATAAATCATACACGCCGAGGTCGATGACTTCTTTGGCTTTGGCGGCCGCCTGCGCCCAATAGGGCGAGGTTTGGGTAACACCGGCCCGGGTCAGGTACACTTTAGCCAGCATCCCTTTGGCGGCCCCTTGCGTCAGGCGCCCCGACTCAGTGACCGCGTAGGCTTTAGGCAGCACCGATTCGGCTTCTTTCAAATCGGCTTCGATGAGTTCATACACTTTGCTCGCCGGGTCGCGCGTGACGGCCAGGCCGTCGAGCGAGGTGGTTTCGGTCGTAACGACGGGAACGTCACCGTACAGCCGCACGAGGTTAAAATAATGGAGCGCGCGCAACCCTTTAGCCTCGGCGATATAGCGTTTTTTCAGGGTTTCATCCATTTGAATTCCCGGTAGCCGGCTAATGACGATGTTGGAACGGTTGATGCCGGCATAGGCCCCGGCATACGCGCCGATCAGGGTATTGGTCGAGACGATGTTGTACCGCCAGAGCAGGGGGCGGTCGGCGGCTCCGGTCAGAAACGGAATCGCGTCGTCGGTGGTGGTCATGTCCACACTTTGTTCAATCGGCGCACCCAGGGCGGCATAACAGGCACCGAGGGCCGCTTTGGCATCGTCCGCCGTTTTGAAGTAGGTGGCATCGGTCAGGTTGGTTACCGGGGTCAGATTGAGCTGATTCTCACAGCCCAGCGATACCAACGCCAGAATAGGAAGGAGATGTTTTATGTTCATGAGGGTAGCCGGCGTTAAAATTTAAGATTCAGACCAACGAGTACGGTTTTAGCCGAGGGATAGGCCCCATAATCCAGGCCCTGACTTAATGACGAACTGCCGTAGCGGTTCACCTCAGGGTCATAGCCCGTATAGTTGGTCAACGTCAGCACGTTCTGAGCCGCCACGTATACGCGGGCCGAACTGACCGACAACCGATCCAGCAACGTTCGGGGCAGGTCGTAGCCCAGCGAAATATTCTTGAACCTCAGGTAGGAACCGTCTTCCACCTGAAAATCAGACAGAATCCGCGATCCACCCGCCGAGTTGGCGCGGGGAATGGTGTTGCCTGGGTTCGCGGGTGTCCAGCGGTCCAGGACGCGGGCCGACTGGTTGTTGCCCCCCGTCAGGTTGACGAGGTCAAAGCTGCCGTAGTTGAGGATACGATTGCCCGAAACGCCCTGTACGAAGATGTTCAGTTCAAAGCCTTTGAACGAGAACGTGTTATTGAATCCGCCAAACAGTTTTGGGTTGGCATTACCGATAACGTCGCGGTCCAGATCGTTAATGACGCCGTCGTTGTTGAGGTCTTTGTAACGCAGGTCGCCGGGTTTGGCGGTTTTCTGGGCGGAGGCATCTATTTCGGCCTGATTCTGGAAAATACCGTTCGTTACCCGCCCGTAGAAATTACCCAGCGGGCTGCCCACCCGCAGAAGAATCGGGTTGATGGCCGTAGCGAAAATAAGCGCGTCGGTTCCCGTCGTGAACTCCTGCCGCCCGTCGAGGGTCAGAATGGTGTTCTGGTTGAACGTCAGGTTGATGTCCGATGTCCAGCGGATTCCTCCGGCCCGGTCGCCTTTGGCGATGTTGATCGTCGTCAGGGAAATTTCTACGCCTTTGTTCCTGACGCTGCCGATATTTTTGAGCGTGGAAATAAAGCCCGACGAGGTCGGAACGCCCACATTGAACAGCAGGTCGGAGGTGGTTTTGATGTAGTAATCGGCCGTGAGTTGAATCCGGTTATTAAACAGCCCCACGTCGAACCCCGCATCGAACTGGGCGTTTTTCTCCCAGCGTAAATCGGGGTTGGCAATACCGCTGGTCGTGGCCCCCGAATTCAGCGTACCCCCCAGCACATAAGGCGCATTGCCGATGTTGGCTAAATACTGATAATTACCGATTTCCTGATTGCCCGAGAGTCCGTAACTCAACCGCAGCTTGGTGTCCGACAACAGGTTCTGGTTCTTCAGCCATTTCTCGTTGGCGATTTTCCAGGCGAAGGCTCCCGACGGAAAGAAACCGAACTTATTGTTGGGACCGAAGCGCGACGAACCATCCCGCCGGGCCGTAAACGTGAGCAGAAAGCGGTCGTCGAAGCCGTAGTTGACGCGGGCCAGGTATGAAATCAGCCGCCAGTCGCTGGCCCCCGTACCCGGCGCCACCAGCGACGAACCTGCGCCGAGGTTATTGTACAGGGCAAAATCGTTGGGAAACGTGTTGGCATTGGCCGTTACATTTTCGGTGGTCAGCCCCTGAATGGTGTACCCCAGTAAACCGCTTACGGTATGGCGGGTCGTGAATTGCCGCGTGTAACTCAGCGTATTTTCGTTGAGCCAGCCGACGCTCTGCGAGGCCCCTACCGAAGCCACACCGCCCGCGGCCGCGCCCGCCAGGGCCAGCCGGGTGCTGTAGTTATTGCCCTTACCCGCCTGCAGATCGGTACCGAAACTGGTCCGGACGTTCAGTCCCTCCGTGATTTTGTAGTCGATAAATGAGTTGGCGAGCAGCCGGAGCAATGAATTTTTGCTGGTTATTTCATTGGCGATGGCGACCGGATTATCGACCGCGTACCCGTTCAGCGACCCCAGATTTATGTAGTAGGTGCCATTGGGGTTATAGACGGGAAACGTGGGGGAATAACTCAGCGAAGCACTCGTGACACCGCCCCCGCCATTCCCGTCCACTTCCGTTCGGGCATTGCTGCCGGTTGTGTAGGCCGCCTGCATGGTCAGACCAACGCGCAGCCGCGAGGACACATCGTTATCGAGGTTCGCCCGCAGGGTATACCGTTTAAAGTTTGAATTGACCACGATTCCCTGCTGATCGTAATAGCCGAACGAGACGGCATACCGCGACTTCTCCGAACCCCCTGAAACGCCCAGCTGGTGGTTCTGGATGGGAGCGGTACGCAGAACTTCCCGCTGCCAGTCGGTGCCTTCGCCGAGGGTAGCCGGCAGGGGCCGGTCGGCGGTGGTGCCGTCGAAGTAGGGTTTTCCCCCGCTGTTGGTCTGGGCTTCGTTTACAAACTCGGCAAACTGCCGGGCATTGAGCAGCGGAATGGTCCGGCGCACGGACTGCGAACCGTAATACATTTCGTAACTCACCACCGATTTACCCGCCTTTCCGCGTTTGGTGGTCACCAATACGACCCCGTTCGAGCCGCGTGAGCCGTAAATAGCCGTCGCGCTGGCATCTTTCAGCACTTCGATACTTTCAATGTCGCCTGGATTGATGGAGTTGAGGCCCGTGGTCGGAAACCCGTCAATGACGTAGAGAGGATCGTTACTGGCATTGACCGATCCGGAGCCGCGAATCCGAATCGTGGCGGCACCGCCGGGCCGGGCTGAGTTCTGCACGACCTGTACACCGGCGGCCCGCCCCTGCAAGGCCCGGTCGAAAGCCACAATGGGCGTCGCTTTGATGTCGGTTTCACCCACCTTGGCTACGGCTCCGGTCAGGTCCGATTTTTTGACCGTGCCGTAACCGACCACCACCACCTCCGCCAGCGATTTATCGTCCGTCTGTAACCGAACATCGACTACCGATTTATTGCCGACAGCAACTTCCTGCGACTGATAACCGACGAATGAGAACACCAGCGTCACGGCCGATCCTTCAGGCACCGACAGCCGGTATTTTCCGTCCGTATCGCTGGTCGTACCTCGCTGGGTGCCTTTTACCACGACGCTAACCCCCGGCAGCCCCTCGCCTTTTTCATCCGTAATACGACCGCTTATACTTTGGTCGGCGGTCTCATTGGGGAAAACAGGTTCGGGCAGGGCCTGACTGCTGCCGTCATCGCAGAACAGGGCAATTTGCCGTCCCGTCACCTCATAACGGATGTGCAGCGGCTGGAGTAAACCGTTCAGCACGGACCGGAGCGTCCCGGAGCGCGTGGCCAGGATGACCCGCCGGTTGATCTGGATCTCTTTGGGGTTGAAAATAAACCGCACCTTCGAGTTGCGTTCAATGGTCGAAAGTGCGGTTTTCAGGCTGGTTACTTCGGTAGCGAGGGTAAGCTGCTGGTCAAGCACTTCCTGCGCCAGCACGTCGTGGGCGTAGGTGGCACCGACAAGCAGCGTGGTTATCAGGAACTGCGTCACCGAGAATCGCATAAGCGTCCCAAGAAAAGAAGGAGTTAGGTAGTATCGGTTCATAAGCCGTACATGGTTTCTCATGGATGGCAGACGATACCGGCAGATACTGGTTATTTGCGATTATTTTTAGAAAAAAATTACCTATAAAATTAATTCACTGACTATCAGTTAGTTATTATCACAACCGTTGCTATGAATGACGATCTGCCCATCGACAAGTTCGTACGACGACCGGGTTATTTTACAGATCAGTGCGAGCTTATCGAATAGCGACTCGTCGGTCAGGTTGGCCGTCAGGTAACAGCGGCTCATGGTCGAGGCATCGTACAGCACGGGCAGGCCATAGATGGTTTCGAGCCGGGCAAACACCTCCGCAATAGGCGTTTCCTCAAACACGAAGGCATCCGCCCGCCCCGGCTGCAACATGGTGGGCCGGGCCACTACCGTCTTCACCAGTTGCTCGTCGGTTTGCGTATACACCACCTGCTGGTTGGCCGTCAGAATCACCCCGATCTGCTCCGTCAGCCGGTCGCGCCTTGCCCGCTCCACGTCGCCTGACCGATACACCGATACCCGGCCCGACGTGACCTGAACGTTTGCCTGACCGGCATCGGCATCGACCATAAACCGGGTGCCGAGCACCTGCGTCGAGAGGGTGCCGGTATACACCCAGAATGGTTTCTTGGGATTGCGGGCAATGCGGAAGAAGGCTCGCCCGCGTAAAAACACCTCCCGGCTATTGGCGGCAAAATGAGCCGGGTAATTCAGCGAGCTGTTGGGATACAACTGCACTATGCTGCCGTCGTCGAGCCGGATGTCCTGCACCTGTTGCGTGGTGTTGGTCCGGGTAATTGCTCCATCGGCCAGGGCCGGGCTGATCCGGCGAAGCCGGGCCTGCATCTGTCGTTCCGGCTGCCCGGTAAACCGGAGGGCGGCATACCCGAGTCCCAGCACCAGCAGCACCGAAGCCGCCACCCGGAAGGCCGTGTTGCGCCAGAAAGGAAGGGTCCGAACGGCGGTCCGGCGGTCCGGCTGCGTCTGAACGATTTCGTCCGTAATGTCGGCTAACCCAGCCGCGGGCAGGGACGTATTTTCTTCTTCAAGCGCCAGCAGAAACGCCCGCGCCATCTGGATGGTATCGGCTTTATCAGGATTTTGGGTCAGCCATTCGAGCCAGAACCGTTCGGCTACGGGGTCGCGCTCGATTACCCACTGGCGAAATCGGTCGTCGTGAGTTAGTTCGTCAATCGTAAACGCTCGATAATGGGCTTCCATAGCGTGAGTGGCTTTCTTTATAACAGGAGATGTCAAAAACCGGAGTCAGATACTGGTTTAGGATGATTTTATTCAAAAAAATTAATTTGCCATCCCATTGCCAGGGCCATTATCACCATCCAGTTGTCGCGCATGGAGGCATAGGCTACCTGAAGCAGATTGGAAACCGACTGGGGCGTCACGTTCATAATGGCGGCAATTTCGTCGCGTTCAAGATTCTGGTAATAACGAAGGTAAATGACTTCCCGCTGCCGTTTGGTCAATTTCGCCAGCACGCCGGCGATGCGCCGGGTCGTTTCGGCCAGGGTTTCGCCTTCAATGACCGTCCACTCGGGAGAGAACTCCACGAACTGGTCGTTGTTCTCAAGGTTGACGGGTTGGTCATCCCGGATGATTTGCTGCCGGAACCCCTCCCGCACGACCCGCTTCCGGACGGAACTGAGCAGGTAAGCGCGCACACTGTCGGGGGTGGTGATGTGGTCGCGCCGGTTCCAGATTTCAATAAACACTTCCTGAACGCAATCCTTTACGAACGCTTCATCGCGCACGAATTTATGGCCGTAGTTCAGGAGTGGATTGAAAAATCGATTAATCAGTCTGCCCAGAGCCAGTTCGCTGCCCTGTTTGAGTTGCTGCCAGAGCAATCCATCCGATTGGGGCGGGTTTGATTTGGGCTGATTCATGGGTTCCGGCGACGGCTTTCACATTCGTTAGGAAAGAGTCCTTAAAAAGTACAAGTAAGTACAAATAAATTCAAATTAAATTAAAAGGTAAGGTTCCTGATCCAAATCTTGAAGAGACTTCGGCACAGGTTCGTCCTAAGTCAATAAAGAGGCCGGGCCAGGGCGGCCCTGTACACCTTCTGTCCCTAGGTTGATGGGAAGCGTTTTGCCATCCCGACGCAGGAGGGGCCCTGTGCTCTGTTGACCAATCATTGTGAGCCCCGAAACACCAGATCCCTCGTTCCTCGGGAGGACAAAAGAGTCGGGCTAACATCAGCCGCCGTCTCGATGGGGAAATATCGATCAATGGGATGGAGCCGATTCCGAACCCGATTTTGAAAAATGCTGCTTCACGCGCTCAACGGCCTGGTTCTGCTCGCCCCAGGTAAGCAGTTGTTCCAGGATGGGTATCAGCGATTGAGCCAATGAGGTTAGCGAATACTCCACCCGGGGGGGCACTTCGGGGTAAACAACCCGCTCTACAAAGCCGTCACGCTCCAGCTCCCGGAGCTGATCGGTCAGCATTTTTTCGGTCACCAGCGGAATGGCCCGGCGCAGTTCACCGAAACGGATGATGCCGCCGTTGATTTGCCACAGGATGATCAGTTTCCAGCGGCCATGGATCAGGATCAGGCTGCTCGTCAGAGGGCAGTTGGAAATCATTTGCAACTGGTTCTGCGAATTCGAGGAATTCAACTTTCTCATGGTCAGCACACTATCATTTTCGTAAGTGGCATACAATTTCGTAACTACTTGATTGACAGAGAATTTTGAAACCAACTTTGTATCGTTGATCGGGACGAAAAAGCAAAACCGGCCAACGCTACGAAGATGAATCCCGTACAAATCGACCTACTTTCCGATCTGGTTTGCCCCTGGTGCTACATCGGCCGAAGACGGCTGGAGAAGGCACTGGCTCAGATTCCCGAGGTCGAAACACAGATTCGCTGGCAACCGTTCGAGTTGTTCCCGCAGATTCCGGTAAGCGGGGTGGAACGCCACGCCCATATGGCCCGGGTATTCGGCTCGGTTGGTCGACGACCCGGCTCGACCAGTTTCTGACCAGCGATGAAGGAGCCGCGCCGGTTCGGCACCAGCAACGGCTCTACCGGCTTGCGGGCATCACCCGGGCGACCCGAATCGCCCCATTCCCGACCAAAGAATAACCAGGTCTTTCGGCCTATCCAATTAAACAGATTATAATGATGGAAACGCAGGCAAACAAAGGGCTCTATGTAGCCGAAGTAACCACCCTTGGCGGCCGTAACGGTCATGCCCAGTCATCCGACAACCTGCTGAGTGTACATCTGGCCTTCCCCAAAGAGATTGGCGGGAATGGCGGAGCCACGAACCCCGAGCAACTTTTTGCGGCCGGTTTTTCGGCCTGTTTCGGGCAAAGTCTGTCCTTTGTGGCCTCTCAGCGTAAGCTGCCGGTGGACGTCAGGAACGTCCGTGTAACGACCAGGGTGCATCTGCTGGCAATTGAAGGCGGTTACGGCTTAGCCGCCGACCTGTTCATTCAGGTACCCGGTGTTAGCCGGGAACAAGCCGAAGAGCTTGTGGAAGCTACCAAAACCGTATGCGCTTACAGCAACTCCACGCGAGGCAACGTCCGGACGACGTACCGGGTAATCGAAGGCTAACGCAGCGTGCGCCGGCCGAATCAAATCTCTTCATCAACCCTCTTCACATTTTACAACCATGACTGCTTCCCGGTTTTTCCTACGCTCAGTGGTTCTATCCGTTTTCTTTTTGGTAACGGCCACGGCCTGCAATGATGAAAACGAAACCGTAACGCCGAAGTCTTCCGACAGGACGGCCGCCAATGCTGCCCTGGGACGAGCCTTCTTTGAGGAGGGGCTCAATGCCGATTCGCCGGCGGCCCGGGCCGCCGGCTTCAGACGGGTTGTTTCTCCGGATTATCAGCAATACAACGCCATTGCCCCTCCGGGCCGTGATGGGCTGATCGGCTTTGTGGAAGAATTCTATAAAGCCATCCCCAACCTGAATGCCGTCATTCATGACGTATTTGCCACCGAAGACCGGGTGGTGGTGCGTTGGACGATTTCGGGAAACGTAACGGGGGCTCCTTTTCTGGGAGCGGCACCCCAGGGTCAGCGCCTGGAGTTTGACGTGATCGACATCTGGACGATCCGCAATGGCCAGCTCTATGAGCACTGGGACCAGTTCGACTGGCCGCGCTGCTTTATTCAAATGGGAATTCAGGGATTGCCGGCCCCCTTTATCGAAGCCGCCGGCCGACCGGTAAGACGCTGATTCGGTTACAGGCCGGCAGAATTGCCGGCCTGTCTGCTGAAGTCACCTCAGCAAGGGAGGGCGCTCTGCCTGCCCGGAAAACCGGAAATGATTGCGGATAACGCAAAAAATAACTGTCAGCCGGTTAAAGGACTGGACCTTTCGGGTAAAAGTCTTTCCATCGTACCGGCAATTGCCACGACCCCCAACCGGCCCTTGCGGGTGTGGCGTTGCCTGATGAGGCAGATGATGGAAAGCCCCCGGCCTTCCGTCTCCTCCTATCGTCGGGCGGTTTCGACCGGCGCGGAAGACCTGGGGGCGGTAAAGGAAAGCCGCCGGTCGTTGGCATAGGCCCCCGCGTACATCAGCAGGCCCCCGACGACCATGGTATTGCGGAAGATATTGAGCAGGTCGTTTTCACTGGTGGCGGCACGGGGAACATGGACCAGGAAGATCATCAGGAACACATACAACGCCATGAGCAGGGAGGCCAGTTTATCATACCGACCCCAAATGCAACTGATGATGAACAGGAGGATGCAGATGCCGGTAGCGTAATTCCAGAACAGGGGAAAGGGCAGCCACGACGGAACGAACGACGCGCCCACGCCGGCTTTGCCGAAGTGCAGCAGAATGTACATGGTAAACGGCAGCACAAATAGCCACCTTCCTAAACCAACGACTTTGTTCATGGACTTCGATTGTTTAAACGTTGAAAGCACGACGACATGCCTACCGGGGTTTAGCCCCGGCCCAACCGGTATTCCGGTTTCCGTTTCAAAAGTCCGCAAACATCCGCGCCAAACTCTTGACAAAAGTCAATGGTTTAAAGGCAGGAACCGGGTGTATCTCCCCTTCTCAACAGCGGCTTTTCCGGATGAGTCAGAGCCCGTGCGAATCGTCGGCCTATGGAGTGATGACGGAGACATCCGGCGGCCGTGAAGCTCTGATCGCCTGAACGATAGCCTGAAAATGAACCGATAATGCCGGCCAGTTGCGTGCCTGAATATATTCCGGTAAAAACAACGGGCTGCCCATTCCCACCCCATCGGCTCCGGCCCTGAAATAATGCTCCATCGTTTGCCGGGTAATCCCGCCGGTGGGCAGGAGCTTTATCTGATTCAGGGGTGCTTTTACCTGTTTCAGATAGTCGGGGCCCAGCGTTCCGGCGGGGTAGACCTTCACCATCGTCGCACCCAGCGCCCAGGCCCGGTAGATCTCCGAAGGCGAAAAAGCACCCGGGAAGACGGGAACCCCCTGTTCGACACAGGCCCGAATGACGGCCGGGTTCACGATGGGCGTGACAATGAACTGCGCCCCCGCTTCCAGAGCCTCGTTCAGGTCCGCCGGCGTACAGACGGTTCCTGCACCGATGTTCAGGCTTCCGGCATACCGGTCCAGCGTTCGCCGGATCATCGCCGGGGCGCCGGGCGTATTCATCGTAATTTCCATCGTCGTCAGCCCGGCCTGCTGATAGATCGGGAGAATCTCGTCGAGGTCGGCTGCGCTCAGGTTGCGAAGGATTCCAACCAGGGGCATGGCCGTGAACCGCTCCCACGAAAAATCGGGTGTATCGCTCCGTCTTACTGCCACGTCGGTGTCCGGGTTAGGGTTGGGGCGAACGGCAGGTTCAATGCCCGCAGGGCCTGTTCACTAAACGGGAACAGAGGTCCGCCCCACCCCGGGATGAGCCGATCAGTCATGGCTCAGGCGGTGAAATAGCTCGTCGCATCGGCGGGCCGGATCTCGGTCAGCGTTCCTTTGTAATGGCGAAGCGGACGCGGGTCGAAGGGGTGTTTGCCGATCTCGTCCAGATTCAGGTCGATACCCAAACCCGGTTTGTCGGGAATCATCATCTCCCCATTCACAAACTGCACCTCCTCGGTCGTGATCTCCGAGCGCCAGGGGACGTCGGTATTCATGGTTTCGAGCAGATAAAAGTTAGGAACGCAGGCCGCCAGTTGCAGGGTGGCGGCATTGGCCACGGGACCGATCGGGTTATGCGGACAAACCGGCAGGTGATAGGCTTCCGCCATGGCGGCAATTTTTCTGGTCTCGGCCAGTCCACCCGCATGACTTACGTCGGGCTGCACGAAATCGGCCGCCCGCAGTTCGAACAGCGACCGGAAATTCCAGCGGTTGTAAAGCCGTTCGCCGGCCGCGATCGGTACGTTCACCCGGCGTTTCACTTCCGCCAGTCCTTCCAGATTTTCGGGCGGGAGCGGCTCTTCGAACCAGAGGGGCTCGAATTTTTCCAGGGCGTGACCAATCCGCACGGCCGTCGGAACGTCGAAGCGGCCGTGTCCTTCAATGATGATGTCGGCCTTGCCCCGGGTGGCTTCCCGCACGGCGGCCACGACGGCCATCGACTGCTCGAACTCGACGCGGTTCATCGTGAGGTAAGCGGCCCCAAAAGGGTCCCACTTAAGGGCTTTAAAGCCTTGCCCAATCGCAAAAGCCGCTTTTTCGGCAAACTGTTCGGGGGTCTTGGCGGGCGCGAACCAGCCGTTGGCGTAGCAGGGCACGCTCCCGCGCACCTTGCCGCCCATAAGCCGGTACACCGGCACCCCGAGGTCTTTGGCGGTAATGTCCCACAAGGCCATTTCAACCCCCGACAACGCGCTCATCAGCACCGATCCGCCCCGCCAGTACACGTCGCGGTAGGCTTCGTGCCAGAGGGCTTCGATGTTGCGCGGGTCTTTCCCCACAAAGATGCGTTCCAGCTCGCGGCACTGCTGCGCCACGGTCAGTTCGTTGTGTTCCAGTGTGGCCTCGCCGATCCCGTACAGCCCGTCGACGCTGGTCATGACCCGGACAAACACCCAATTGGTTCGGTAGGCGTGGCAGATATAGGTTTCAATAGCAGTGATTTTCATGGTAGTTCAGTAATGGTCAATTCAGATCGATGAAGGCTGTTCTTTTGAAAATACCGCCCGAGGGTCAGCCAGAGGCAAAAACCGCCCAGCAGGTACATGAAACCAAGTGACGACAGACCATTCGACAATCCGACCGTCGGCTTCAGATACCCCAGCAGGAACGGCGCAAGGGCCGCCGTGACGTAGGCGAACATGGCCGACAGCCCCACCGAGGTGGAGCGGTAGGGCGGTTCGATGACCTCGAACAGGGTCGTGTACAGGTTGGCTTCGTAGAGACCGCGGCAGAGGCCGAAACCCGCCAGACAAACGATGGTCAGCGAAGGCGTTTCCGCCTGCCCCATGCCCACGATGAACGGCACGCCGAGCAGGAGCCCTGCGGTCTGGATTATGAGCCGGTAACGCACCGATTTCCGGGCCAGCCGGTCCGACAGCCAACCGCCCCCCATGACGCCCACGAAGGCCGCCAGATGGTGATAGAACATGGAGGTAAACCCGGCTTCGGCTACCGACAAACCGAATTTTTCGTGCAGAAAAGTGGGAGTCCAGACCGTATAGCCGACATTGACGACCACCAGCGACAGAAACGCACCACACAGCAGCAAAGCGGCCGGTTTCCGAAACAGGGCCAGTGTGGCTTCGCGGAAAAACCGTTTCTGGTCGGCCGACGAAATGGCCGTCACCGGAGCCGGGGTGGGTCGTAGCCGGAAATACAGAATGGCCGACAGGATCACCCCGGCCCCACCGAACCCAAAAAAGGCATTTTTCCAGCCGTATTGCTGCGCGACGTATCCTCCGACCGCTCCGCTCACCACGACTCCGGCATACAGCGACGTCTGGTGAATCGACATGGCGACCGCCCGGGTTTTGTCGTGATGCTCGCTGATGAGGCCGTTGGCCGCCGGCGCGTAAAACGCTTCCCCACCGCCCACCGCCAGGCTCCGAAGCACAATCAGATGCAGCAGCGTATGGCTCAGGCCGGTCAGGAGGGTAGCCGCGCTCCAGAACAACAGCGAGAAGCCGATGATTTTTTTCCGGTTGAGCAGATCGCCGGCTATCCCCGCGAAAGGAATCATCAGCCCCAGGGTGAGCGAAAAAAGCGAACCGACCAGCCCGGCCTGGGCATCGCTCAGGCCCAGGTCGGCTTTAATGAGGGGCAGCGAGACGTTGAAAATCTGCCGGTCGGCCTGGTTGAAAAAGAAAGCCAGCCACAGCCACAGCAGCAACTCCCACCGGTAGGCATCTCGTTTCTCCATCGGTCAGCGCATGTTCATCCCCCCGTTCACGTCGAGGATGGTACCGGTGATGTAGTCGCCCCCTTCCCCGCACAGAAACGCCACCGCCAGCCCCACCGCGCGGGGTTTGCCGAGGCCCAGCGGCACGGACGCGCTCAACTTCTCGGTACCTTCGATGCCGTGCGTTTTCAGCATCAGTTCGGTTTCGATGATGCCCGGCGCCACGGCATTGACGTTGATGCCCAGCGGGGCACCGGTGCGGGCCAGCGTTTTCGTCATCCCCAGCATGCCGCTTTTGGTGGAGGTGTAATGCATATGTCCGAACAGCGACCCCCGCTCGGCGACGACCGAACTGATGTTGATGACCCGGCCGTACCGCTGCTTCTTCATGATCGTCATAGCTTCTTTCGCACACAGAAAGCAGCTGGTCAGGTTGGTATCGATGACGTAGCGCCAGTCTTCGAGATCGATTTCAAAGATGGTCTTGTTCTGTGAGGTCCCGGCGTTGTTGACCAGGATATCGAGCCGCCCGAACTCTTTTCCGACCTTGGCAAACATGGCCTTCACCTGGTCTTCCTGACTCACGTCGGCTTCACAGAGTAACACCCGGCGTCCGGTCTCCCGAATCTGATCGGCGGTAACTTCGCCGTCCAGATTCATCTTTTTGTCGTTGAGTACGATATCGGCGCCCTGTTCGGCCAGCACCAGCGCAATCCCTTTCCCAATGCCGCGGGCCGCGCCGGTAATCAGAGCCACTTTCCCTTCTAACGGTAAACACATGTTGATTTCAGGTTTTACACGTCGGGCGGGAGCGACCTGAGCCGCTCCACCGACATGTGGTCCGGAACTTAACGCTGCCGGGGCCGATCCATTGACCGGCTGGGGGTCGGAATAGGAACCGGGAGCAACGAGATCATTTCTTTTCATAAACAAGCAGGCGTATAGAATTGGCTTTCAGGGGACTTTCGGCCGACACCGTGGCCGAGCCGGAAACCGCCCGGTCGGACACCCTGCCCCCTTCCCGGCCGGCCACGCTGGCACTTAAGGGAGACGTTCCGGAACCGGAGTCCCCGATTTCCCGGGCGGTCGTCAGTTGGTAGCCCGGCACATTGATGCGGGCGGTGCGGGGGGTGGTGCGGCTCGTGTTCCAGACCACGACCCCCACTTGCCGACCGTTCCGGAAGCCCTTGGCGGTGATGTCTTCCCCAGCTACCTCGATTCCTTCCTCGTCGATGAACTGACCATAGCGGAAAAAGGCGGGGTTGTCGTTTTCGAACTGAATCAGGTCGTGCACGTACTTCGTGGCGACGGCTTCCGGGGCTTCCTTTATTTTGGCCGGCACGGGCGGATAATAGGTTACGTCCGCATAGCTGCCGGCGGTGGGCAGTTTCCCGTTGACCACGTAATCCACATCTTCGGCGTAGCGGGTTTCGATCTCATGGCGCAGTCCATACACGGCCGCGAAATTGGCTTCGGCGCGGGTAATCATCGGGTTGGCATTCCGCTGGGTTTCCACCAGTTCGGGAAAGGTGTAGCGGAACAATGCCGGAAACGAAAACTCCGCCGATCCGAAGCCGATGGGTTCGATGGCGGTGCCGATGCCCCAGCCGTGGTGATAATCGATGTTGTCGATGACCCCGTCGTGGGTAGCCTCGGTCATGATGATAAACTCCGGGTCCAGCTTTTTCAGGGCCGTACGGATGTCGTTGAGCATCTTCACCCGGTATTTGGTACCGGACTCCTGAGGCAGCGTATGATCCTGGATTCTGGAAAAATTGAGCAGGGCGCCTTTGACTCCCGCCTGGTCGTACAGGATTCCGTCGGCCCCCAGGTCGCGGGCCTGCAGGGCCAGGTTCATCATGGTGCTGCGCCAGCGGCCCGAACTGTACGAACTTTCGACAAAGACGACGGGCGTGGCACTGTTGTACTTGCGGATGCTGCTGGTGTAGGCCGACTGGTCCTCCCGGACGGCCATCGTTTCATTGCCGCTGTACTTGTAGTATTCGGTGGTGGCATCCATCATCGTGGCGTTGGCGTACAGGATGATCTTGAAGCCTCGTTTATGGGCCCGTTCGATGCCCTGTTTCAGAGCGGCCTGCCCGCCCAGCAGATCGTCCGGCACCCAGTTGGGAAAAAGCCGGTCGTGGCCCCCGTGCGCCCAGCCGAACAAACCGATGGTTTTGAATCCGAAGCGGTCGGCGATGTCGCATAGTTTATCCATTTCGTCGTACCGCCACATGACGTAGCCGTTCTGCTGTTTCAGGATGGCCAGATACCAGCCCGCATCCCGTTTGACCCAGTCGGGCAGCGTCGGCATGGTGAACTGAGTGTCGTACCAGGCCCGATAGCGTTTGGCTGCCGCATGCCAGGTCCCTTCATAAGGCGTTACCAATACGTCGGGAACGGCGAACGTCCGGCTGTACACCGGGAAGGTAATGGACGAGGTGAAAGCCGCCGACGGCTTGTCGAAAGCCAGGTCGAACTGTTTTTTGGACCGGGCGGCATCGTGGCATCCCACATACAGCCCGCCGGCGGGCGTATTGATGGAGAACCATTGCATACTGCCTCGTCCGCTGGGGTAGTCGAACGATTTCTGTCCGAACCTGGCCGGGTCGGTATAACACCGTCCCAGCGATTCGGGCCAGTATACGCTTGCTTTCCCGCCCGAAGCCTGGATTCCTGAAAGGATCGGATAGCTCAGTTCGCGGACCAGCCACTCATCGGACTCACTCGTGAGGCTGCCCGAAAAGACAAAGGCTTCGTTTTGAACGGCAATCCGAAAGGCGGCCCGAACCGGCAGCGGGCGTCCCTGGCTCTGCAATCCGGAGTAGGTCAGCGTAACCTCACTCGCCGTCTGTTTGAGGTCGACGGCCGTCGTGGGCTGCACCTCCATCAGTTTCGGAGGAAACGAGTTGCCCTCTCCGGTATTCTGAAGGGTCAGCTTCCACAGGCCGGTCAGCGGGGTGCGTGTCGTAAAGGAGGGAGTACCCCCCCGGGAAGCGATGGTCAGAGTGCCCTGGCGGTCGATAGTCAGCGTGGCATTAGCAGTCGAGAGCCGGGCCGTCTGGGCCTGACCGCTCAGCGGCAGCAGACCGGCCGCCGGCAGCATCAGTCGGAGAAAAACGTGTCGTAGGAAATTCATAGAGTTCATAATGGCTGAAACGACGTTAAACCGGCCGGCAGGGTCAATACCCCGGGTTCTGGTCGGCCTGGGTTAGGGCCAGATTCGAGTTAAGTTCGGAAAGGGGAATAGGAAACAGGGTGGCTCCGTCCCGGACGTTTTTGCCCTGGGTTTTGAGGATGGCCGGAAACTGCCCCGTGCGCATCAGGTCGAACAGCCGCTTGTTTTCAATCACGAATTCCAGGCTCCGTTCCCGGATGACCGCCTGCCGGAAGGCGGCCTTGCTCAGACCGGCCGGCACGTCGAATTCCGAGGGAGCGGTCAGCGGGACTTTATAGCCCCGGCGACGGACCTGATTGACGGCATCATAGGCGGCCGGGGTGGGGCCGTCGCCGGCCTGGGACGCGGCCTCGGCATAGATCAGCAGCACGTCGGCGTAGCGGTGAATGATCGGGTTGCAGGGGCTGTTGCCGTTTGAAACCTCGTTGGGGGCGTTGTACTTACCAAAGCCCGGAAACGGCTGGGGATAGTCGAATACGCTGACCAGTTTACCTGCCTTATTGATGAACTTGTCGTAGGTGGAAGCCGCCTTGCGCCCGTCTTTGCTGTCCCAGTTGAGCCAGATGTCGGATTTCTGCTCTACCGACCAGTTGGCGCTGCCCAGAAAACAATTTGGGTTGTCGGAGCCTCCGGCGTGGTTGAAGGAAGCGAACCAGGTGCCGATCGTCGGTCCGTCGAACTGAATCGACTGGATAATTTCGGCGTTGGCTTCATTGCTGACGGAAAAAACGGCTTTGAAATCCGGCAGCAGCTGGTACTGCTTCGAGTCGATCACTTCTTTGGCCTTATCGGCGGCCTGCTGCCAGCGCTCCATCGTCAGGTACACCTCCGCCAGCAGCGTCTGGGCAGCGCCCCGGGTGGCCCGCCCCCATTCGGCCGCCGGGCGCGTCAGGGGCAGCACTTTCTCGGCTTCCAGCAAATCGGCCACGATCTGCTCATAGACCTTTTCTTTGGGCACCTTCGGGTTATTGGTCTGGCCCGGCGACTGGATTTCCGTCGTCGGCATCGGGACGCCACCGAAGAGACGGACCAGGTTGAAGTAGTTGTACGCCCTGACGTACCGGCACTCGCCGACCAGCGTGGTCCGGCGCGTTTCGTCCATCGAAATGGCCGGGATGCGCTGAATGCCGGTATTGGAACGATTGATGCACAGGTACATCTGTTGCCACAGCGCCGTATGAAACGGGTGGTCGGGGGTGACGTTGAAGTTATCGACGGCCTGGAAGGTGGCATTCCGGCCGATCATCACCTGGTCGTCGGCCAGTAACCCGATGTTGTAGAAGTTGCGTCGGAAATAATCGTCGCTGGTGAAGGGCTGATAAGCCGCGATGACGGCGGCTTCGGCGTCGGCGGCCGTTTTGTAGAAGTTGTCGGCCGAAACGAAACTGTATACCTCTTCCTGCAACGAATCCTGACAGCCCGGAAACAGGCCAAGAGAGAGCGTCAGGGTCAGCAGAGTCAGGCCCCGACGAAGGAGTGTTTGACGCGTGTTCATGCGAAGGTGATCTGTCGGTTTAAGAATGCTTTTAAAAACCCAGTCGAAGGCCGGCCGTCCACATTTTAGCCGCCGGATAGGCCCCGATATCGACGCCTTTGCGAAGATCGGAGCCGGCCGTAGAACTTACTTCCGGATCGAATCCGGTATACCGCGTTACCGTCAGCAGGTTCTGGCCGCTGAGGTAAACCCGTGCCGACCGGAACCACTTTACGCCCAGTGACCCCACCGGAAGGTTGTAGCCCACCTGAATGTTGCGCAGCCGGAAGTAGGAAGCATCCTCGAAGAAACGGTCCGACACGAGCGGACTGACGCTGGATGCGCGGGGGTATTTTGCGTTTACGTTGCGGTTTTCGGTCGTCCAGCGGTCGGTGATGTCGGCCAGTTGGTTATTGCCCCGGGCAAACACGTCGCTGAGCGTGAAATTGTTGGCGTTGAACACTGTGGCGCCCTGTACGCCCTGAAACAGAATATTCAGATCGAAGGGGCCGTAGGTAAGCTGCGAAGTAAGGCCGTAGATAAAATCGGGGTTCGGTTTTCCCAGAACCGTCCGGTCGTCGGCGGTGATCTTTCCGTCCCCGTTGAGGTCTTTGTAACGCTGCTCGCCCGCCCGGGCGTTCGGCATCAGGCTGGAAGCGCCCTGGTCCTCCCCCCACAGGCCGTCGCGGACGTAGCCGAAGAAAGCCGACACCGGCTGGCCCTCCCGGATGATGTTCACCGGCAGATCGACGGGGGACGTGATCAGGGGTGCAAAAAACTGCCCCCCGCGAACGGCCACCGACTGCACCCGGTTCCGGTTGGTCGAAAGATTTACCCCGGCATTCCAGCGCAGCCGGCTGCGGTTGAGGATCGTCCCGTCGAGGGAAACATCGACCCCCCGGTTGCGGATGGAGCCGGAATTGAGCAGGATGCTGCTGAAACCCGAGGAGATCGCGACCGGTACCTGGGCCAGCAGATCGGTCGTGTTCTTGACGTAATAATCCAGGCTCAGATTGATGCGGCCGTTCCACAGACCCACGTCCAGGCCGGCGTCATACTGCGTGGTGGTTTCCCACTTCAGATCCGGGTTCGCCATGGTTGTGACGGCAAAACCTACTGCCGGCGACTGGGCTACGCCCTGGATGCTGCCGACCGTACTGAGCCGGTTCAACGACTGGTAGTTACCGATTTCCTGGTTACCCGTTACCCCCACGCTCGTGCGCAGCTTCAGATCCGAAACCCAGTTCACGGCCTTCATGAACGGCTCTTCCGACACCCGCCAGGCCAGCGCGGCCGACGGGAAAAAGCCCCATTTGTTGCCGGACCCAAACCGCGAGGACCCGTCGGCCCGGGCTGAAACCGTCAGCAGATACCGGTCTTTGAAGCCGTAGTTGACCCGCCCCAGCCACGACAGCAGGGAGTTCTTGCTCCGGCCGGAGGCAGGCACGCCCGGGCTGTTGCCGGCCGACAGGTTGTCCGTTCCGAACAGGTCGACGGCAAAGTTCTGAGAACTGGCCGACAGCGAGGAGAACACGCTTTCCTGCCATGTAAAACCGCCGGTGGCGTCGAGGGTGTGATCCGCGCCGAACTGCTTTTTGTAGGTCAGGATGTTTTCGTTCAGGTAGGTCGATCCTTCCCCCGTGATGACGCCGGCCTGCCCGGTCGATCCGGGAAGTTTCCGGGAAAAATAGCGGTCCGTGCGGTCGTTGCTGTAGTCGATCCCCAGCCGGACGCTCAGGGTCAGTCCGGCCGTCAGGGCGTAGGTCAGATTGGTATTGGCCAGAATCCGGTTCGTTACCAGCTCGTTGCTGAATTCCCGGGCCAGGGCCAGCGGATTCGTGCCGAACGGCTCGGTAGCCGGAATGGTGCTGACCGGAAAATAGCTGCCGTCCGGGTTGTACACCGAAGCCAGAGGGGAGCTGATCAAGGCGTTGTACACCACCCCATTCCCGAAGTTGATGCTGGTTCGCGCCTGCTGGTTGATGGTTCGCGATGCGGTGATGCTGGTCGACAGACTCAGTTTTCTGCTGAGCGTATTGTCCATGTTGGCCCGCAGGGAGCCGCGCCGGAAGCCGGAGCCGGTCACGATGCCCTGCTGATCGAACCAGTTGCCCGAGATGGCGTACCGGCTGGTTTCCGATCCGCCCGAAAACGTCAGGGCATAATTCCGGATCGGGGCGGGCCGGAACAATTCCTCCTGCCAGTCGGTGCTGACGGGCCATTTGCTTTTGTCGGGGAACGGAAGGGTGGTCTGCCCGAGGTTCCGGGCTTTTTCGTTCGCCAGGTCCATGTACTGCGAGCCGTTCAGAAGCGGTATTTTTCGCCGGACGGTCTGCACCCCGTAGTAAGCCTCGACATCGACCGTTCCGGGGCCGGCCTTGCCGCGACGGGTCGTGACGATCACGACCCCGTTGGCGCCCCGGGCGCCGAAAATGGCGGTGGCCGAGGCATCCTTCAGGACTTCCATCGAGACGATGTCGTTCGGGTTGATCGTCGCCAGCGGGTTTGTCGGCTGCGACTGGCCGTCGTTGGTCCCGATGCTGTTGTATACCGGAAAGCCGTCGATCACATAGAGCGGTTCATTGCCGCCGAGGACGGAATTGCCGCCCCGCACCCGGATGCTGACGGCACCCCCCGGGGCCGAGTTCGACTGGATGACCTGCACGCCGGCCACCCGCCCCTGCAGGCCCTGTTCCGCGGAGGTGATGGGCATTTCCTTGATGGCCGCGGCCGACACCGACGCGATCGAGCCGGTAACGTCCCGGCGTTTCTGCGTACCGTAGCCCACCACCACCACTTCGGCCAGGTTGCTTTCGTCGGCCGTCAGGGCGATGGTCAGTTCGGTTCGGTTATCGACGGCCACCGAGCGGCTACGGTAACCGATAAAGCTGACCTGAAGCGTTGCGTTAAGGCCGGCCATCAGCTGGAAGCGGCCGTCGGCGTCGGTCGTCGTGCCTTTGTTGGTCGCCTGGATGAGAACCGTTGCACCGGGCAGCGGCTTTCCGTCGCTTTCCGAGATCACGATCCCACTGAGTCGTATTTCATTCGCTGTCTGGGCCAGGGCCGCCTGTGCCGATAAACACAGCAATAAAATCAGCGCGTGGAGCCATACGGTATAGGGTCTGTTCATGCTGACAAATGGTTAAAGGTCTGAACTGGATGCAATTCTATTATAACATTTCTAATAAAAAAAATAATAATTTTATGCAAACGTTTGCGGCAACGTTTGCGAAAACAAAATATATTTGCAGCGGTTCTTATTTCTTTTTTCACCCCGGAAAAACACCCCTTCCATGCCACGCCTTGACCGCAGCCGCCGAACCAACGTTACGATTGTCGACATCGCCGAACAGCTCAGCATCTCGCCGTCCACCGTATCCCGGGCCTTGCGAAACCATCCCGATATTCGGCCCGAAACGATCGAAGCCGTCAAGAAGATGGCTAAAAAGCTGAACTACCAGCCCAACACCCAGGCCCAGAGCCTTCGGGAGCGCCGAACCCGGCTGATCGGGGTCATTTTACCTGAAATTCAACAGTATGCCTATGGGGCCATTCTGAACGGCATCGAAGAAGTAGCGTTCCGGAAAGGGTATCAGGTGGTGGTCTGCAAATCCGGCGAAACCTACGAGCGGGAAATGCTTCAGGCTTCCTCCCTGTCGAACCAGGTAGACGGGGTGATCGCCTGCCTGTCTCAGCAGACCCGCCGGATCGACCATTTCAAACAGCTCCGGCAGCAGGGCATGCCGCTGGTATTTGTCGAACGCGCGCCCGAGCGTCTGGCCGCCCACCGGATTCTTTACGACAACGAAGCCGGCACTTTTCAACTGACCGAGCACCTGATCCGGTCGGGTTTCGAGCGGGTTGCGCTGCTGACGGGGCCGGAGCATACCGGCGTTTGTCAGGAACAGCTCAAGGGGTTTAAGAAAGCCTTTGATCGTTATAATCAGCCGATTGCCGACGAATTGATCGTTACCGCCGGTTTCGGCTACCTCGAGGGGCGGGGCGGCTTTCAGAAACTGATGAAACGGCGGCCGCAGCCGGATGCGGTGGTGGCGGGCAGTGATCAGATCGCCATTGCGGTGGTTGGGGAAGCCCGCCGGATGGGTGTCGTCATTCCCCACCAGCTGGGTCTGGCGGTCTTCGGGGCCGACCCCTTCCATTCCCGGCTGGAAACGACCATCACGGGCCTGTCGGCCAAAGGGTTTGAAATGGGCAGCCGGGCAGCCCACCTGTGCATCCTGGATATTGAACATACGGATAAAAACACCAAATCCCGCCTGGAGCGGATCACCACGGAAGTGGTGGTGCGGCAATCAAGCCTGCGGCCTACGGACAGCGAGGGCATCGTCAGCTCGTACAGCCGGGTGCTGCGCACGGGGGAGTCGTCGGGCGAAGAGGTATATATCTATTAGTTCGGCCCTGAAACCGATCAATTCCCTCCGGCCGACAAACCGCCACTGATCCGCTCCGCCGTCTGCCGGAGGTGATCGATGACCAAAGCGGCTTTTTCGGGCGTGTGGCGGTATGTGGGCAGATAGACGCTCAGACTGGCCACTACTTCCTGCTGCCGATACACCCCGACCGCATACCCGACCACCTGACGCGGACTTTCCTGGAAGGCGTAGCCCCGCTGCCGGACGGCCTGAATCTGCGCGTAAAAAGCCGGCTCGGAAGCGGCTTCTTCCCAAAGGTCGGTGGTCGGCAACCCATAGCGGTTCTTGAATTTAACCAGTTCGGCATCGTTCAGCAGGCTGACCAGCAGGCGCCCTGAGGCCGAATCGTAGGCGTGTTTTTCGTTGGCGGTCTGAACCTGAAGCGGCTGGTCGCACAGCTCGCGGTGAATGATGAGCCGCTGATCGCCGTTCAATACCGCCAGCAGGCAGCTCTCCTCCAGCCGGCGGGACAATTCGGCCATGGCCGGGCGGGCCTCTTCCAGAATGTCTTTCCGATAGGCGGTGTTGCCCGTCAGCCAGTAGGCCCGTGATCCTAAGCAATAGCCTTTTTTGGGGCCCGCCTGATCGAGATACCGCCGGCTCACCATGGTCTTCATGATGTTGGCACAGGTGCCGGGATTCAATCCGGCCGCTTCGGCAACCTCCGTCAGCGTTTTGGGCCGATTCCCCTCCGAAGCTACAAATTCCAGAATGTCAAACGCCCGGTTGATAACCTGAATCATCTTCTTACAATTTTATATTGTAAAATTAATCAAATAATTAGCAAACGCAATAGGAGAGGCAACTAATTTCTTGGGAATGGAACGGCTTCGTCTCAAATAGGCCGTTATTTCCACAAACTCCAAAAAAAGGCACCCTTTCGCTTTTAAACGCATTTAACTCTGCAAAGAAAAAATACCGTTTTATTTGGATTGCTCATTTTCTATCTATACCATTATGTCATTATTGATTTCAATTTTATATAATTGAAAACACTCCCTTAAATACATGGTCAAATTTACTAACTTCCTGTACTGCCTGTGTCTCCTGCTGATCCTATCAGGCAGCGGTCTCGCCCAGTCCCTCACGCTGACGGGGCGGGTGACGAACGGCCCGGGCCGCGATCCGCTCCCGGGCGTCAACGTATCGGTGGAGGGAACCACCGTCGGAACGACCACCGACGCCGAGGGAACCTACCGGCTCAACCTGCCTTCAGCGAATCGCACGGTGGTTTTCTCCTATATCGGCTACGTCTCCCAGCGCGTGGAAGTGGGCAGCCGGACCCAGATCGACATTGCGATGGAAGAGGACAACAAATCGCTCAGCGAAGTAGTGGTCGTGGGGTACGGCACGGTGCGGAAAAGTGACCTGACCGGCTCGCTGGCGTCGGTGAAACCAAAGGAACTGACCGCCTTCCCGACGACGAGCGTCGTGCAGGCCCTGGCGGGCCGGGCACCGGGCGTTCAGGTGATTCAGAACAACGGGTCGCCGGGAGCGCCCGTCAGCGTCCGGATTCGGGGCACCAACTCCATCCAAGGCAACAACGAACCGCTGTACGTGATCGACGGCTTTCCCTTTTCGGGCAACCCGAACCTGCTCAACAACGCCGACATCGAAAGTATCGAAATTCTGAAAGATGCCTCGGCCACGGCCATCTACGGCTCCAGGGGGGCCAACGGCGTGGTGCTGATCACCACCAAACGCGGCAAGGCGGGCCGGACCCAGGTCAACTACGAAGGGTCCTACAGCCACCAGACCCTCCGGAAGAAACTCGACCTGCTCAGCCCGCAGGAATACGTCGCCTTCTACAACGAGCAGGCCGTCAACGACGGATTGTCGCCCTACTTCAACGCGCAGCAGATCCAGCAGGTGGCCGCCCTTGGTGCCGGAACCGACTGGCAGGACGTGGTCATGAAGCCGGCCCCGCTGCACAACCATGCCATTAACGTCAGCGGAGGCTCGGAAAAGACCCAGTTTTCGATCGGCGGCAGCCTGCTCAAACAGGGCGGCATCATCGTCAACAGCAACTTCGACCGGTATGCGCTGCGGGCCAACGTCAACCACGACATCAGCCCTAAATTCAGCCTGTCGTACAGCACGAACCTGAGCCGGATTCAGACCAACCGGAAAAATACGTCCATCGGCAACCGGGGCAGCGGCCTCATCACGGCGATGATTTCCGCCCCGCCGACGCTCTCCCCCTACAACGACGACGGCACTTACCGCAACCTCTCGACGGCCTACCCGTTCATTTCCAACGTGATGGTCAACCCGCTGAACTTCCTGGAGCAGCAGTCCGACGTGCTGCGGTCGAACCGGGTGCTGGCTAATGCGGCCGTTACCTACAAACCGGTGGCGGGTCTGTCGATCCGGATTTCGGGCGGGGTCGAAAACGCCGACGACCGCACCGACGGCTACACTACCCGGCAGTTCGTCAACTCGCAGGGGACGGCCGGCATCGGTACGCAGCAATACGTCAGTCTGCTCAACGAAAACGTGGTCAGCTACGTCCGCGACATCGGGCGGCACAGCCTCTCGGTCACCGGCGCCCTGACCTATCAGGACTTTAAAACCACGGGACTCAGCGCGTCGGGCAGCGGGTTTGTCAGCGACATCAGCGAAACCTACGACCTGGCCGCGGCCGCCCTGTTCAATACGCCTGAAACCCGCTATACCTTTTCCACCCTGCTTTCTTATCTGGGCCGGGTCAATTACAGCTTCAATAACCGCTACCTGCTCACGGCCTCGTTCCGCGCAGACGGCTCATCGCGCTACAGCGAAGGAAATAAATGGGGGTATTTCCCCTCGGCCGCCCTGGCCTGGCGGGTGACCGAAGAAGCCTTCATGAAGCAAGTACCGTTCATTTCGGACCTCAAGATCCGGGCAGGTTTCGGGGCCACGGGCAGCCAGGCCATCAGCCCCTATGCCACCCTGAACAGCCTCAGCTCCGGCAAGACCGTGTTCGACGACGCCCTCTTCACGACCTATGCGCCCGGCACCCGGCTTCCGGGAAACCTCAGGTGGGAGACGACCGTGCAGACCGACATCGGGATCGATGCCGCCTTCCTCAACAACCGCCTTCGCCTGACGGCCGACTATTACGTGAAAAACACCCGCGATCTCCTCAACAGCGTGCAGTTGCCTTCGTCGCTGGGCTATACCAGCACCATCCGGAACGTGGGTGAAATTCAGAACCGGGGCCTTGAACTGAGTCTGGACGCCGGCCTGTTCAGCGGGGGCGCCGACCGGGCCGGGTTCCGCTGGGACGTTTCGGCCAACATCGCCTTCAACCGGAACAAGGTGGTGAAACTCTACAACGGGCAGGACATCAACGGAACGGCTTTTTTTGTCGGTCCGCTGAACGACTTTGTCAATATCCTGCGGGAGGGCCAGCCACTGGGCGTCTTTTACGGATACCGACAGGACGGATACACCGACAAGGGCAACCTCAAATACGCCGACCTGAACGCCGACGGGGCCATCAACGCCAAGGACAAGACCTACCTCGGCGACCCGAACCCGGATTTCATCTACGGCTTCAATTCGACCATGGCCTTCCGGGGCTTCGAACTGACCGCCTTCTTCCAGGGATCGCAGGGCAACGACATCTTCAATCTGAACCTCAACCAGACGCTCGACCTGAACTTCGGTATGAACATGCCCCGCGATATGGTCGGCAATACCTGGACGCCCACCAATCCGAATGCGAAGTACCCCCGGATCAGCCGGACCATCGCCGGGAACATCTCCGACCGGTTCGTGGAAGACGGCTCCTACCTGCGGCTGCGGAACATCCAGCTGGCCTATAACCTGCCGGCCTTCCGGGGTCTGCGCTCGGCGCAGGTGTACGTGAGCGGCCAGAACCTGCTCACCCTGACGAAGTATTCCTGGTATGACCCCGAAATCAACACCTACGGCTCCGGCAACAGCATCAACCTCGGCATCGACCACTACAGCTATCCCACCATGAAAGCCGTGACCGTCGGCGTACGGCTGGGCTTCTAAAGTCGCTACATTCACTCTGTTGTTCTCGAACCCTATGAAACTCCTCTTCCATTCTCCCCTGCGGCAACTGGTATCGCTCCTGCCCGGCGCGGTCCTTTCGCTCCTGCTGCTGGCCTCCTGCAAGGATACCCTGGTCGAAGCGCCGAAGTCGCTGGCGGCCGAAACGTTCTATAATACCGCTTCCGAAGTCGAAGCCGCGACGAATGCGATCTACGCGGCCCTGCGGCTGGACGGCGCCATGAAAAGCCTCTACCCGATTCAGCAGGAAACCTACTCGGAACTGATCTTCGGGCGGGGCAGCTACGGGCCGCTGAACGACCATACCGGCCTCGACAACACCAACGTCACCCGCGTGGGCCAGATGTGGGACGCCTTTTATCTGGCCATCCGGAACGCCAATCTGGTTATCGAGAACGCGCCGAAGGGAACGTCGCTCACCACCGCCGACAAGAACCGGTATGTGGCGGAAGCCCGGTTTCTGCGGGCCTATACCTATTTCCAGCTGGTGCGCAACTGGGGGCCGGTGCCCCTCCGCACGGAAGCCAACATGCTCGAACCGAACATCAAACGCAGCCCGGTGGAGCCGATTTACCAGCTGATTCAGGAAGACCTGGCGTTTGCCGAAACCAACCTGCCCGACAAGGCCGCCCAGTCCGGACGACCCACCAGATGGTCGGCCAAAACGTTGCTGGCCGACGTGCTGCTGCAGCTCGGCAAGTACGCCGACGTGGTCACGAAGACCGACGAGGTCATCAAATCGGGCCGGTATTCGCTGTTCCAGGTCAAAACCTCGGAAGACTTTCTGGGTCTGTACGGCCCCGACGTGGTGACCACCCCTGAGGAGGTCTGGTATCTGAAGTTCTCGCGGGCCAATAACGAAGGCTGGACGATGGTCATGTTCGCCCATCATCCCGGCGCCCGGTATCACGGGGCGGGCGGCTTCTTCGGCCACTACACCGACCCCACCCTGAACAAAAGCGTGGCCGCCTGGGACGACAAGGACCTGCGTAAAGCCTATAACCTCTATAACTGGAACATCGGGCTCGGCACCACCTCCTACCTGAACCGCAAGTACCGCGACCCCATCGCCACCAACCAGAACGGGGCCGCCAACGACTTCCCGGTCTACCGCTACGCCGATGTGCTGATGATGTATGCCGAAGCCTCCGCCCGGGTGGCCAACGGCCCGACGGCGGCCACTCTCGAAGCGCTGAATCAGGTGCGTCGCCGGGCCTATGGGCTTCCTTCCGGCACACCGTCGGCGGTCGATTACAAACTGGCCGACTATCCCAATCTTCCCTCGTTCATGGATGCCCTGATTAAGGAACGGGGCTGGGAGACGATGTACGAAGCCAAACGCTGGCTGGAACTCAAGCGGCTGGGCATCGCCAAACAGTATATCAAAGCCGCCGAAGGCAAGGACGTCGCCGACAAGTTCCTGTTGTGGCCCATCCCGGTTTCCGAACTGAACTACAATACCGCCCTGGACCCGACGAAAGACCAGAATCCGGGGTACTAATCAGGGTGAAAGTGTTTCCAGCCAGGGTAGACTTCAATAGGAATCGGGCAGCCGGCGGTTCAAACCGGCTGCCCGATCAAACACTCGCAGATCGAATGAAAGGATTTCCTGTCTGTCTGATGGTATTGACCTGTACGCTGGTGCAGGCCCAGACCTCCCGTTATGATTCATTGTGGAACGATCCGGCCGTTGAAAAACGGATTCAGGACGGTATCGAGACGAATCGTAAAGGCGATTTTACGCTGGAACTCGTGGATAGCCGGGGGAAGCCGATCCGGAATGCCACGGTCGAAATTCGACAGCGGAAGCATGCCTTTCAGTTTGGAGCCAATATTTTCATGCTGAACGGCTTCCCGACCGAGGCCGAAAACCGACGGTACGAAGCCACGTTCATGTCGCTGTTCAATACCGCCTGTGTGCCTTTTTACTGGAAAACTCTGGAGCCTGAACCGGGGAACGTTCGGTTTGCGGCCAACAGCACGCCCATCTACCGCCGTCCTCCCCCCGACCCGGTCCTTGCCTTTACCCGGCATAATCAATTGACCGCCAAAGGACACACCCTGGTCTGGGCGCACCCCAAACACGGCACTCCCGACTGGCTTCCTACCGATACGGCCGCCGTAAAACAACTGATTACGAAGCGCATCCGGGAGATCGCCGGTCGGTATGGCACCCGCATCAACACCTGGGACGTCGTCAACGAGGTGCTGCACGACTTTCCGACGCTCCCCATGCCCCGGGAATACGCCCTGTTTGCGTTTCTCGAAGCGCAACGATACTTTCCTGCCGACACGCGCCTGTTTATCAATGAAGTAACGGGCGAGTCGTGGCAGAACTACCATAAGGAATACAGCCCGTATTACCTGCTCATTGAAAATTTACGGGCGAAGGGCGCGCGGATTGGGGGCATTGGACTTCAGTTCCATTTTTTCAGCGAGCAACTGCACGAGGATGTGGCCAACGGTAAAGCCATGCGCCCGGCGGGGCTTTTTCAGGCACTGGACCTGTACGGGCGGTTCGGACTTCCGCTGCACGTTTCGGAAATCACCATCCCGACCTTGCCCAACAACGCCGATGGGCTGGAACGGCAGGCCCGGATGGCGCGCCATTTCTACCGGCTCTGGTTCAGCCACCCGGCGGTCGAAGCGATTATCTGGTGGAATGTCGTCGACGGAACGGCGGTAGCGGGCGAAGATAAGTGGAACGGCGGCCTGGTCAATCGGGACTTTTCGCCCAAACCCGCCTATACGGTTCTGAACGAGCTGATCAACCACGAATGGAAAACGAACCTGACGCTTCGGCAGCAGGATGCGGCTCCCGTCACCTTCCGCGGATTTCACGGGGAATATCTCCTGAAGATAACCACCGGCGGCAGGACGGTCGAGAAGCGGGTAAACCTGGTGAAAGGGCCGTCCCATCACGTAAAAGTCATTTTGTAATACCCTTTTGCAGAAACTCCATCTTTGACGTAAACCGATCGAATGAAAATTATTGACCTACGGACCCGCTGCGTCGCCATTCCGCTGAACGCTCAGCTGCGCCACAACACCGGCGTTCATCCCGGCTATTTTCTCCGGACCATCCTGGAACTCATTACCGACGAAGGGATTGTGGGCCTGGGCGAAGTGGGCGGGGGCGATCAGCGCGGGGCGTTGCAGAAGCTGAAACCGCGCATCCTCGGCGAAGACCCGTTCCATCTGGAGAAGATCAAGCTGAAAGTGCTGCGGAGCATCTATTACCTCTCCAATGCCCGGCTGTATGCCGCCATCGAAATGGCCTGCCTCGACATCCAGGGCAAGGCGATGAACCGGCCTCTCAGCGACCTGCTCGGCGGGCGGGTTCGCGACGAAGTGCCGTTCATCGCCTACCTGTTCTGGCGCTACGACCGGCCGCAGGGGGGCCACGACGAAACCGCCGAGGACATGGCCGACCTCTGCCAGGAACTGCACGAAACGCTGGGCGTGCGGGCCATGAAGCTGAAAGCCGGTGTCATGGCTCCCAAAGAGGAAGTCCGGGTGCTGGAACTGTGCCGCGACCGGCTGGGCGACGACTTCGGCCTGCGCATCGACCCCAACGGCGTGTGGTCGGTCGCCACGGCCGTGCAGATGGGCCACCGCATGGAAGACCTGCACCCCGAATACTTCGAGGACCCCGCCTGGGGCCTGGAGGGCAATGCGGCCGTCCGGAAGCAGGTCCGCATTCCGGTCGCCACCAATATGTATCCCGCCCGGTTCGACGACCTCGGCCCGGCCATCCGGCTCGGGGCCGTCGACATCGTGCTGACCGACCTTCACTACTGGGAAGGGCCCCGGGGCGTCAAGGACCTCGTGGCGGTCTGCAACACCTTCAACCTCGGCGTCGCCATGCACAGCGGGGCCGAGTTCGGCATCGAGCTGGCGGCCATGATCCATACGGCGGCCACCCTTCCGACCATGACGTTCGCCGGCGACGCCCACTACCACTACCTCACCGACGACATCATCGAAGGCGGCCCGATGAAGTACGAGAACGGCGCCATCCGGGTGCCGACCGGTCCGGGGCTGGGCGTCAGCCTGGACGAAGACAAGATGAAGCGTTACGAAAAATACTACGAGGAAAAGGGCGACTATTACGCCCGCTTCCACCAGGACCCCTACCGCCCCGACTGGTTTCCGACCGTCAGCGGCATTTAACGGTATTCCCCGAACGAAAGATGCGATATCTGACCATAGCCCTGTTTCTGCTGCTGTCCGCCTTCCGGCCGGGCCTGACCCAGTCGGTCAGCCTGTCCGTGACCGATCATGTCATCGACCTCACCCGGTTCGACTGGCGTTTTGTGGCTCTCGCCCCCAACCCGGCGTCTACCCTGAAGGAAGTCGACGCCCGGACGGACTGGCGTCCGATCCGGGTCGGGAAGCGCTGGGAGTTTCTGGGCCATCCCGAACTGAAGGACCAGACCGTCTGGGTCAAATTCACCTTCCGGGTACCGGCCGCCCTGAAGGCCTACCGGGTCGGCTTTTTCGCCACCATGATTGACGACGAAGGTGCGGTGTATCTCAACGGCCGCCCGGCGGGCCGGTTCAAATACCTGACCGGGGGCAAGGTGCCCCATCCCGTCGATATCGATTTGACGCCCTACCTCGACTATGACGGCGAAAACACCCTACTGGTCGAGATTCGGGATGCGGTTACGCAGCGGATGGGGGGCATCATCGGCAGCGCCTGTCTGTACAAAACCCTGCCCAACACCCTGACCGCCGACGGCGGCATCGGACTGGCCGCCCCGGCCGACGAGCCGCTGGGTGTGCTGCTGCACCAGGGCGATGCGCGGCTGGTGCAGGGCGAACGGCAAACCTTCACCGCCGGGCAACTGGCGGGCCTGCGTACCCCGCCGTCCATTCTGCGGGGAGATGAACTGATCATCGTCGCTCCGGCCCGGCACCTGCCCGCCACCCGGCTCCGGGTGGACCTGGATGCCGTCCAGCCGACTTCAGCCGACGACTCGCTGACGCTGACGAGCCAGCCCCTGCCGGCCACGGTGGGACTGTATGAACTGCTCCGGATTCCGGTGGAGGTGCGGGGCACCTTCCGCAATCCCTTCGATCCGAAACAGATCAGCGTGACGGCCGTCATCGAGACGCCCTCGGGACGGATCGAGAAGGTGAACGCCTTTTTCGGGCAGGATTTCGAGCCGGTCGGCCTGAACGCCGAGGAGGAAATTCTGCTGCCGTTGAAGGGCAACCCGTGGAAGCTTTATTACCGGCCCCGCCAGAAAGGGCGGCACAAGGTGGAACTGTTCGCCCAGGACCGTCACGGCCTGAAGCGCATCGAAGCCGGTAGTTTCGAGGCCGTTTCCTCCGAGGCCCGGGGCTACCTCCGCAAAAGCGCCGTCGACCCCCGGCTGTATGAATTCGACAACGGCGAGCCGTATTTCGGACGGGGACCGAGCGGCTGGTTCCGGGGCAGCCGGTTTCTGTTCGGCGGCAATATCCGCTGGGTGCCCTATAAACTGCTGGACGAATACTACGACCGCAAGCAGGCCAACGGCAGCAATTTCGAATACCTGGCCACCTTCCATTTCGGAACCCTCTACCTAAAAGACGGTTTCATCGACCAGCACGTCGCCTGGAAGATGGAACAGGCCCTCCGGAGCATGGAACGTCACGGCCTGTACTGGATCGTGTTCCATGACGGGGTTCTCCGCTCCTACCAGAACGGGTTTGAAACGCTGCCCTATTCGACCGCCCAGGGCGGCCCCTGCCGCACGATCAACGAGGTGTATACCCACCCGGTGGCGCTCGAAATGCAGAAAAACGAACTCCGCTACATGGTAAGCCGGATGGCCGACAGCCCCTCGCTCTGGCTCTGGAACTGTGGCGACGAATCACAGCCCGGCACCCGGCTCTCGAAGGTCATGGTCCGCGACTGGCTGAAGGAACTGCACGGTTTTATCCGGCAGACCGATATTTATGAACACTCGCATTCCATCGGAGAATATGAACTGGCCGTTCTGAACGGCGGGGACGTGGTCCTGCTGGGCGACTGGTATTACCACAACGACAACCGGGGCGATGAGTACGACCAGCTCTGCAACGGCGAGAAGAGCCGGGATGCCGTCGCCTATAATCTCTGTCTGCAGGAAAAATTCCGGGACTGGAAAATTCCGGTCGTCAACATCGAGGGCGGTATTTGCCAGTGGGAGAATTTCTCCTGGCTCAGTGGCGAGAAGTATAAAAAGTTTCCGGAAGCCATCGACTTTCATCAGCACCTGTGGCTCAGCCTGTTCACCAAAATGGCGGCCGGCGGCACCGAGTGGCTCAACCAGGCGCTGGACGAGATGAACGAACTGTACCATGCGAAAGCCGTCGAAAACTACCTCCGGGGAGAGCCGCTGACGCGGGTGTTCCATGAACCGGTCGCACCGGCGGTGTCGGACCCGGGGTTGCAGGCCTTCGGATTGCAGACCGACCGCAAAACCCTGGTCTGGGTCAACAACCGGTTCTATAGCTGGTACCACATCGGGGTGGAGAAAAAAGCGCCGGTTCCGGTGCGGAACGCCCGGCTGGCGCTGTCCGTCAAACAGCCGGGCACCTATCGGGTCGAAGTCTGGGATACCCGGAAAGGCGTCGTGGTGGGAACCTCCTCCCTGAACGCCGAAAACCGGACCCTCACCATCCCCCTTCCCGAAGTGGACAAGGATGTAGCGCTCAAGATCGCCCGTCTGCAACCGCCCGCCCGTTAACGAACCACCTCTTTCCGAACCGATCATGCGCCCTGCCTTAGACCTGTTTTTTCCACCCACCCCCGAACAGCTGACGTTCGCCAAACAGATCGGCGTGGACGACGTCGTCCTGTTCGGTACCAGCCTCGAATCCTGGTCCGAGCTGTCGTTCAAGAACCTGATTGCCATCCGAAACCGGGTAGAGGACGCCGGCCTGCGCCTGTTTTCCATCGAAACCTTCCCGGCCCGCTTCTACGACCGGATCATGCTCGGCAAACCGGCCGGGACCGAGCAGTTGCGGGCCTACCAGGAAGCCGTCGACAACATGGGCCGGGCCGGCATCCGGCACCACAGCTACAACTGGATGCCGACGGGCGTCTGGCGAACCACCTACAGCCACCGGCTGCGGGGCGGTGCGCGCGGCATTGCCTTCAATCAGGCCGACATCGATCGGGCGCCCCTGAGCTTCGACCGGGTCTATGAGGAAGAGGAGTTCTGGGACCATTACAGCCGGTTCATCACCGAACTGCTGCCGGTGGCCGAGAGCGCCGACGTGAAGCTGTCCGTCCACCCGAACGACCCGCCCATCGCCAGCATCGGGGGCGTCCCGCAGTTGTTCCGGTCGCGGGAGGCTTTCGACCGGGCGTTGGCCCTTCGCCCCTCCGGCCACCACGGGCTGACGTTCTGCCTCGGGGGCTGGTCGGCCATGGGCTTCGGCGCCACGATGGCCGATGTAATCCGGGCCTACGGACCGCAGGGCAAACTGCATTATGTTCATTTCCAGTCCCATAACGGCGTGCCGCCTTTCTTCTCCGAAAACTTCGCCGAACTGGCCGATTACAACCCGTTCGCCGTGGTCCGGGCGTTGCAGGAAGTCGGGTTCGACGGGGTGATGATCCCCGGCCACGTGCCGCAGCTCGACGGCGATTCGGAATGGCGGAACACCTACACGGTCAGCGACGCCCGCTATACCCACCCCATGGGCGGCCACCGGGCACGGGCCTACACCATCGGCTTCATGAAAGGTCTGATCTCGGCATTGAACGCATGAAAACCCTACGCGGCATCACCTGGAACCACACGCGCGGCTACGCTCCCCTGGCCGTCACCTCGAAGGTCTGGAACGACTTCCACCCCGAGGTCAGTATTCACTGGGACATCCGGTCGCTCCAGTCGTTCGGGGAGGAAGGGCTGGACACCCTGGTGCGGCAATACGACCTGCTGCTGATCGACCATCCGTTTATCGGGACGGTCGCCCGTTCGCGTCTGTTCGTACCGCTGGACGACCATCTGCCGGCCTCCGACCTGGCCCTGCTCCGCAGCCGGACCGTGGGCGCTTCGTTCGGCAGTTACGAGTACGGCGGCCACCTGTGGGCACTGCCGGTCGATGCGGCCGCGCAGGGGTCTGTGGCCCGCCGGGACTGGTTCGAGCGCGAAAACCGGCCGCTTCCCGCCAACTGGAACGAGGTGCTCGAACTCGCCCGGGAAACGGGCAAAGTCGCCATGCCGATGGCTCCCATGGGTTTGCTGGGAGCGTTCTTCTCGCTGTATGCCAACCAGTTCGCTCCGCCGTTTCAGGATGAGGAGTGGGCCATGGACGACGAAAAAGCCGTTTTTGTCATCAATCAGCTGTCGGCCTTGTATGACCTCATCGGCTCCGACGCTCTGAACCAATACCCGGTGGCCCTGCTGAACCGGATGGGCCAAACCGACGAGCTGGTCTATATGCCGATCACGTTCGGCTATGCCAACTACGGCATGGCCGGGTATGTCCGGCACCCGCTGACGTTCGGCCCCCTGCCCGGCGCCCGGCCCGACGGAGCCACGCTGGGCGGGGTAGGGCTGGCCGTGTCGGCCTCCTGCGAGCACCTCGACGTGGCAGTGGCCTACAGCCGCTGGGTCGCCGGTCCGGAATGCCAGTCGACGCTGTATCCGCTGAGTGGCGGGCAACCCGCCGGACGGGTTGCCTGGGACAGCCCCCTGCTGAACGAGCTGACCCACCAGTTCTACCGCAACACCCGCGAAACCGTTGAACGGGCGTTTGTGCGGCCCCGGTTCGACGGTTTCCATGACTTTCAGTCCAAAGCCGCCCGGCTCCTGCAACGGAGCCTGATAGGCGATCTCCAGCCCGGAACCGTTATCCGGCAATGGCAATCCTTTTATTCTGCCGCCTACTATGCGTTTAATTCATAAAAAAGCCCTCGTTACGGGCGCGTCTCAGGGAATCGGGCGGGCCATCGCCCTGCGGCTGGCCCAGGACGGCTGCACGGTGGTCGTGCATTATCACCACAACCGAGAGGATGCCGAGGACGTCGCCGGACTGATCCGGGCCGCCGGAAGCACCGCCCACCTGCTCCAGGCCGATCTGGCCGATGCCGCCCAGGCCGTGCGGCTGGGTGAGCAGGCATGGACCGTCGCCGGGGGGCTGGATTTCCTGATCAACAATGCCGGAGTCTCCTACAAAAAGCACTTCCTGGACGTCACGGAGGAGGATTTCACCCGGTTTTCGGACCTCAATTTCAAAGGAACGACGTTCCTGACCCAGGCCGTCGCCCGGAAAATGGTGAAAGCGCGGGTGGAAGGAAGTATTTACACGATCACCTCGGTGAACGGCATCCGGCCAGGTCTGGGCCTGTCGTTGTACGGAGCCACCAAAGGCGCCCTGGAAACCCTGATGAAAGGCGTTGCGATGGAACTGGGGCCGCACGGCATCCGGGTCAATACCGTCGCCGTCGGGGCAATCGAAACCGACATGAACCGGGCGGTTTGGGAAGACCCCGACCGGCTCCGGGAAGTCAACGAAGGCATCCCGGCCGGGCGGTTCGGCCGGCCCGACGAGGTGGCGGCCGTGATCGCCGACCTGCTGGCGTCGGGCAGCTACCTCACCGGCGCGACCATTACCCTCGACGGCGGACTCCTGCTCATGCGGGGCTACGGCAAACCGGGCCATTATGAAGAACCTTAACCTTTTATGTCATGAAAAAACTGCTTTTTCTCGTGTTGGGTCTGTTCGTCGGTCAGGCGGCCGGGGCGCAGTCCGCGCCTGAAGCGAAGAAACTCTGGAGCCCCTACCGCATCACGCCCCGCCAGGGCGCCCAGCACCTCGATCTGTCGGGCAGCGGCTGGGAGCTGTCGTATGCCGACCAGCCGGTTGCGGACCTCCGCCAGCCCCGTCAGGGAGCCTTCCCGACCAGCGTGCCGAACTCGGTACACTGGTCGCTGCACAAGGCCGGCAAACTGCCGCATCCGTATTACGCCCGCCATTCCACGAAATACCGCTGGGTGGAGGAAAAAGCCTGGTACTATAAAAAATCGTTCGACCTGCCTGCCTCGCCCGAGGGCAGCTACGTGTTCCTGTGTTTCGACGGGGTCGATTATTTCTCGAAAGTCTGGGTGAACGACAGCCTGGCCGGGGTCCATGAGGGGATGTTCGGCGGGCCGTCGGTCGAGGTCAGCCGCCTGCTCAAACCGGGTCAGAAAAACGAAATCACCGTGGAGGTGCGGGCGGGCAACTGGGGAAACCGTGCTACCGATTACGAAAACCTCCCCCGGACGGCTTCGGGCGAGTTCGACTATTCGAAACGAACGGGCTTCAACCCCCGCGCCAGCGGCCGGATCATCAAGCCCTGGGTCATTTCGGGCGGCTCCGGCGGGGAAGCCTTCTTTACCGTCGGCATGTGGCAGGGCGTCCGGCTCGAAATCGTGCCGCCGATCCATCTCGAACGGCCGTACCTGACGACGAAAAGCGTGAGCGGCCGGTCGGCGCAGCTTCATCTGTCGGCGGAGCTGTTCGGCCGTGCCCATTCGCTCCAGAAACAGCTTCACCCCTGGAACAACACCCAATTGAACCACCCCAACGAAAAGGGAACGTCCTTCAGGCCGCTGGCCGACAAGCTGAGCGTTCTGGTCGAGTTCACCTTCGGCGGAGGCACCGCCCTGACGAAAGAATTTCCCGTCACGGCCTACGAGGGCCGCATCTGGCTCGAAGAAGACCTGAGCCTGCCCGACGCCCGGCTCTGGCAGCCCAACGGACTCGGTGAGCCGAACCTGTACCGGGTCCGCCTGACGCTGAAACAGAACGGCACTCCGGTGGATCGGATCGGCTTCGATTACGGCATCCGGACCATCGAGCGCATGCCGACCGCCGGCCCCCGGATCGCCGACCGCTGGGAAAACTGGCAGTTTATCGTCAACGGGCGCAAACTCTTCGTCAAGGGCATGAACTTCACCCCGCAGGACATCCTGCTCGACCTGCCCGCCGAGCGGTACCGCTGGACGCTCGAAGCCGCCCGGAAAATGGGGGTTCAGCTGGTCCGCATCTGGGGCGGGGGCCTGCTCGAAACCGAGACGTTCTACAAACTCTGCAATGAACTGGGCCTCATGGTCTGGCAGGATTTTCCGATCGGCAATCAGGACACCCCCGACTACCCGCAGGACATCTGGGAGGCCCAGGTGGTTCAGAACATCGTCCGGCTGCGCAACCACCCCTCGCTGGTCGTCTGGAACGGCGGCAATGAGTTCAACCCCTACTCCAGCGGCAACGCCACCTCCATGGGAATCATCGAACGGAACCTCGACATCTTCGACAAAAGCCGGTTTTATGTCCGCACGACGCCCGACGACGGCTCGATGCATGCCTACCCCGACATGGACCCGACCTGGTACAACCGCAGTTACCGCTTCGAGCCCTGGGTATCGGAAACGGGCATGCACAGCATCCCGGAAGCGGGCGTATTCTACGAAACCGTGGACGCCAAGGAGTTTACCGGCCTGGGCAAAATGTGGGACAAAAGCTTCGGCCCCTCGCATCCCGAATTCATCCACCATTTTACCGAGTACGGCCCCGGCCGGGTGCCCCGGATGCTGAGCCGGGCGTCGCACATCTCGGACGTCACCGACCCCACCATCGAAGCCATCTCGGAAGCCTCGCAGGTGGGCGCGGGCGAGTTCTACCAGATCCTTTCGGAGAAGATGCAGGGTAACTATCCGGTCACGGCCGGGCTGATGCCCTGGGTGTTCAAGCGGCACTGGCCCGTGATCGCCATTCAGATGATGGACTGGTTCGGTCAGGCGGCCGCCCCCTATTACTTTCTGAAACGGACCTACGAGCCCACCCACGTCGCCGTGGACCTGCCGCGCCTGCTCTGGAAGGCGGGCGAAACCATCCCGCTCGCCGTTAAGGTCACCCACGCCGGGACGAACGCGCTGCCCGGCACGGTTTCGGTCAGCGTGTGGGATGATGCCTTCCGACCCCTCTGGGCGAAGGAAGTCCGGCTGACGGCCTCGACCGGCCCTTCCGTGACGAGCGCATCGGCGGGCAGCTTTACCATCCCGCCTGCCTACAAAGACCGCTTTCTGTTCATCGTCTCGGAACTGAAGGATGCAGCGGGCAAACTGGTGTCGCGGTCGGTGTATTTCCCTCGCTCCCTCACGAAGATGGACGATAAAGCCTTCTACGACCAGTATCTGGCTGAGCCGATTGCCTGGCCGACGCTGGAGAAGGGCCCCTTCCTGAAACCGACCGTGCAGAAATCGGCGACCCGCCTGGAAAGCCGGCTGCTGTCGATGAAGAAACTGGACGACACCCGCTCGCAGCTGGTGGTGCAGGTCCGCAACACCGGCACCACGCCCGCCTTCATGACCAGGATCGACCTGACCGGGGTGAAAAGGGCGCTGGTGGCCGACGATAACTATTTCTGGCTCGCTCCGGGCGAAAGCCGGAGTCTGTCGGCGGACATCCTCTGGCGGGAAACCCCGGCCGGCAACGTGCAGGTCGTCGTTTCGGCCTGGAATGCTCCGGAAGTGACGGTGCCGCTGGACACCAAATCGGTCTTGATTCAATCCTCAGCCCGATAGCGGTATGGAAAAACCGACTCAGACCCTGCCTCCGGCTCCGGTGCGCCCCGGCTCCCCTGCTCCCTCCGGCCGGATGCGCTGGGAACTGCTGGTGCTGCTCTGGCTGGCCTTCTTCCTGAACCAGGCCGACCGGCAGATTTTCAGCGTCGTGCTGCCGCTCATCCGGGCCGACCTCGGCCTGACGGACGCCGAACTGGGGCTGATTGCCTCCGCGCTGGTGTGGACCTACGGCCTGCTGGTGCCCATCGCGGGTTTCCTCGGCGACCGCTTTTCGCGCCGGAACATCCTGGGGTTCTGCCTGCTGTTCTGGTCGGTGGCGACGCTGTCTACGGGCTTCTGCGCCACCCTGCTTCAGTTCATTCTGCTGCGGGGTGTCGCCACGGGCGGTGGGGAAGCCTTTTATGCGCCCTCCGCCAATGCGCTGCTGGGTGAAACCTATCCCGAAAAACGGGCGTTCGTGCTGTCCATTCACCAGACGGCGGTGTATTTCGGGATCATTCTGAGCGGCCTGATCGCCGGCTACGTGGGCGAACGGTACGGCTGGCAGCGGGCGTTTTATCTTTTCGGCGGGTTCGGAATCCTGCTGGCAGTTCTCTTCTTTTTAAGGATTCCCAAAGATCAAGTGCAGCCCCCGGCGGACGGTGAAACCCGCGCCGGGGTAGGCCGCACCGCCCGGGTGATCGTCCGGAAACCGACGGTCGTGCTGCTGACGCTGGGCTTCGGCTGTATGGTGTTCGTCAACGTCGGCTACCTGACCTGGATGCCTTCGTTTCTGGTCGAAAAGTTCGGGCTGAGCCTGACCCAGGCGGGGTTTTCGTCGCTTTTCTACCACCATCTGGGTGCGTTTCTCGGCGTTCTGTCCGGTGCCCGGATCGCCGACCATTTCGCCCGGACCAACGCCCGCGCCCGGCTGGTGGTCCAGGCGATGGGTCTGCTGCTGGGCGCTCCGTTCATCTACGCGATGAGCCGGGCCGATACCCAGACCATCACCTACGTCGCCCTGTTCGGCTTCGGACTGTTCAGGGGCTGGTATGATTCCAATATCGTGGCCTCCCTCTACGAGGTCGTTCCGGCCCGGATGCGCTCCTCGGCCTATGGGCTGATGCTGGCCTGCGCGTTCCTGATCGGGGCGTCGGCTCCGTACTGGCTGGGCGCGCTGAAACCGACGCTCGGCCTGTCCACCGGCCTGGCCTGCCTGGCCCTCCCCTATCTGCTGGGAAGCCTGTTCATCGGGACGGCCGCCTTCCGGTATTTTTCCCTGGATCAACAACCTGTTCAATAATCGAAAAAACGTACAACTATATGGAAATCATCGCCAACACCTATCCGGTCCGGAAGCACGCCGTCAACTACGACCCGGCCGAAATTGCCGACCGCTATAAAAAGCTGTATGCGGCTTTAGTCTCCGACGCGCTCGAACACATGGGTTACCACAGCCAGTGCATGGCCAGCGGGATCTATCCGCTGGTCCACACGATGAAGGTGGCCGGGCCGGCCTTCACCGCCCACGGCATCGCCACCCCCAGCCGCGACGAAAAAGTCCACGACATCCGGCTCGGGATGTTCAAGAGCATGACGCCCGGGGTGGTGCAGGTGCGCGATACCCAGGGCGACACCTCCTGCGGGCAGTTCGGTGAGATTTCGGCCACGGCCGCGCACGCGCACGGCTGCGTGGGAGCGGTCATCGACGGCTCGACGCGCGATTCGAACTATCTCATCGACATGGGATTTCCCACCTTCTGCCGGTTCCGGAATCCGGTGGAGGCCTTCGGGCGGTTCATGGTGGTCGATTATCAGAT
Organism: Larkinella soli; assembly: GCF_003703975.1. Classification (GTDB taxonomy): domain Bacteria; phylum Bacteroidota; class Bacteroidia; order Cytophagales; family Spirosomataceae; genus Larkinella; species Larkinella soli. The sequence continues at coordinate 59,142 of NZ_QTJY01000020.1, forward strand.
CCCGATCTACGTCAAGGGCATGGACGGGCTGCTGAAGATTCATCCCGGCGACTACATTTTCGGGGATAACGACGGCGTGGTGGTGGTCCCTCAGGAACTGACGATTCCCGTTCTCGAACTGGCCGAAGAATGGTTTGCCAGTGAAGGCCGCAGCCGCCAGGCGATGGCCGAAGGGCGCGACCCGTTCGACGTCTACGCGGAATACGGCCGGTTTTAATTTTTAGGATCGATCCGGACCCCTGAAAGCTTGTTTGGGGAAGCGTTTTTGCTCCCAGATCGGATGGTTATCCGGGAGAACAAGGGCCGCCGGACCACCCCCGGCCCCCTCCTAAAACAGGAGGGGGAGTGCGCTGCCCGATTCAAACCCTGCGGTGCCACCCCCTCCTTGGTAAGGCGGGGTCGGACCGGCGCTCCGGCCGGGGGGTGGTCCGGCGGCCCGGTTATTTTCCGCGAACATAGAGAAACCCCTGCGGGGGTTTGGAATTGGGGGGATTGGTTCCCCGCAGGCGGTAGATGTAGTTGGAGACGGCCTGCTGCTCTTCGTCGGTCAGGCTGTGCTTCCAGGCCACCATGGGCGTGTTCGGGATGCCATGCCGGATGGTGCGGAAGATATCCCGAATGCTGCCTCCGTATATCCAGTAATCGTCGGTCAGGTTGGGCCCGACGGCCCCCTCACCCTGGGCGCCGTGGCAGCTGACGCAGCGCGTATCGTATATGGTTTTTCCCTGCTGCAGCACCGCCGGTTCGGATAAAACCGTGACGGTTTCCTCGTCGATGCGGCCGGCTTTCTCCAGCGCCGACAGCCGGTCCGACAGGAGTTGGTAGGCACCCAGCAGGGCGTACCCCGGGACCACATACCCGATCATCCGCAGCCACGGCTTTCGGGACGCCAGCCGGCGCCGGAGCCAGACCAGCAGCCCGGCAAACAGCAGCGGTAAGCCCCAGAACAGTAAAGTATGCAGCATCGGAAAGGTCATGACTTCAGGAAAAAAGGCGTTTTGGAAGGCCGTCCCGGCAGACGGTGACAGGCTCCTCCGGGCCGCTGCGGAATACCGCGGAAAAAGTCTTTCTTATTTAAAACCGGCCCGGGAGTAGTTCGTAAAACTACCGCATAAACGCATACGATGCCCTTATAAAGTTTCTTTGCGGGTCGATAAAGAAGTCGGCTCCGGCTTTGCCCCGCTCACAGGGACCACCGGTATTTTGAGCGCGTAAAAACCACATTTCAGACCTCATTTCGCCACTTTCACCAACTTACCGGCGAAATTTTTTAATTGTACAGGCTAAAGTCGTTAATTTACCGGGAGCGGGCAGAAAAATGCCTCGTAATATCCTTTATCTTAAGCGATTTCGACGAGGGTCTTCGTCAGAGGAAAGCCAACCAAACCGGATACGAATGACAAAACAACTAACCGTAGTTGGAGGGGGCATTACGGGCCTGGCCAGCGCTTACATCGCGGCTCTTAACGGCTATAAGGTTCGTGTTCTGGAGGCCAGTCATTCTTTCGGAGGATTGTTGAATACGTTTCCCATCGGCGGCAACCGGCTTGAACATTATTACCACCATTTTTTTACCCACGATGTGGAGTTGAACTGGCTGGTGAATCAACTGGGTATCGAAGACAAATTAATTTATAAAAAAACGACGATGGGCGTGTATCGGAACGGGACGATCTACCCGTTCAATTCGCCCGTCGATCTCCTTCGTTTCTCCCCCTTATCTCTGCTTGACAAAAGCCGTTTTGCCGCCACGAGCCTGTTCCTTGGGAAGATGGCCCGCTGGGAAGACTATGAAAATATCTCCTGCCTGGAATGGCTATACCGCTATGCGGGAAAGAATACCACCAACTCCTTATGGAAGCCCCTGCTGGATATTAAGTTCGGCCCGTATGCCGGAGAAGTGCCCCTCGCCTGGCTGATCGGCCGGCTACGGCAGCGGATGAATTCCCGGAATCGCGGGGAAGAGAAGCTCGGCTACCTGCAGGGCAGTCTGAATACACTGCTGAATGCCCTTCTGGAAAAGCTGAAAACGCATTCCGTCGAGCTGATCGGAAATACGGTCATCAAAAAACTCCGGGTGGCGGAGGGAAAACTGGTCGGCCTTGAAACGACTAAGGAGACATATTCCGGCGGAGACTATTTATTGACCATTCCAACCAGCTACGCGAAGGACCTGGTTCAGGGCGTCGATCCTGCTCTTTATCAGCAACTTGACAAAATCGAATACTTCGGGGCGGTCTGCGTCATTCTGGATTTAAAAAAACCGCTGAGCCGCACTTACTGGCTGAACGTCGCCGATAGCGGCTTCCCGTTCGGCGGTATTATCGAACATACGAACTTCATTCCGAGCGAGAGTTATAATCACAAACACATCGCCTATCTGTCCCGCTATTATTCGCACCAGGAGCCGATTGCTGCCCAGAGTAATGAGGAGATCATCGATACGATGCTGCCCTATTTAAAGAAAATCTATAAAACTTTTCATCCGGATCTTATCAATGACATCCACGTTTTCCGAACGAAAACGGCCGCGACGGTTTGTCATCTGAATTTTTCCCAAAACGTTCATTCGTATAAATCCTCCGTTCCGCACCTGTGGTTTGCCAACATGGTCCATATTTATCCCGACGAACGCAGTGTCAACAATGCCATCCGGGTATCGGCGGAAGCCTGCCGGGCCATGGGAATGGAAACAACGTTTATACCGGAAGGTAATTCGCTCTCCGGAAAAATCGGCCGATAATCAACCTACTCTATTCGCTCATGTTTCTTCCCGCCAAACACAATGCGATCCGGTATTTACATATCGCCACGGTTTCGTATATGGTATTGCCTGCGCTGCTGTTTTTACTGACCTGGGTGCGCCCGTCGATCGGCCTGCCGTGTGTCGTGTTATTATGCGGTATGGCCGCCTATATTTTCACCCGGCCCCGGCAGACGGCCGCCGGTTATTCGCCGGCCTTAAATCGGAAAAACGTACTGATCGCGTCGGTCCTGACGTTCGTTTATCTGCTGGTTTACGGTTTTGGGGAATTCAACTGGCAGTTATTCGATTTCCAGTTTCACAATGCCAAATACCATGATCTGATCGTTAATTCGTGGCCGGTGTATTACCCGAAGTATAACACCTATATGTGTTATTATAATGCCTATTACCTGCCGGTGGCTTTCCTGAGTAAATTTCTGGGCATCGGGTCTGCCCGCTATCTGGCCCTGCTGTGGACGTGGGCCGGTCTCCTGCTGGTGTGCGGCTGGGTCCTGAGTTTAAGCCCGAAACGGCCGTGGCGGGTCTTTCTGGTCCTTTTTATCTTCTGTAACTCATGGGTTTTCATCTGGGCTATCCGGGCCGCAGGGCTGGCCCTGGCTTACCTCCCTCCCAACTACATCGACCTGGGCAATTTTCCGATCATTCTGATGTCTCCCTTCTCGGATCATCTGGTCTGGGCGCCCCAGCATACCATTCCGGCCCTGCTGGCGGCCCTTAGTTTAACCTCTTTTTACCGGCAGCGGCAGGCCGAGTGGCTGCCCATGATGGCCCTGCAATTGGGAGGGGCCCTATTCTGGGGGCCGTTCGCCGTGGTCGGGTCGTTCCCTTTCGTGCTGTATCTGTTCTGGCTCGACCGGCGGCAGTTCCTGAAAAAGCCGTTGTACCTGCTGCTGCCTGTTCTGACCGGCCTGGGGCTGCTTCCGGTGGCTATCTATCTGACCAGTACGCAGATCACCTCCGATCCGGCGGTCAATATGTTCATTACCCAAACCGGCCTTCCCTCCTGGCCCTTCTTTTTTCTGCTGTATATCCTGACCAATTTCGTGATCTGGTACGTGCCGCTGCGGTGGCTGACGCCGAACGACCGGCAGCTGCACCCGTGGCTCACCGTGGCCATCCTTTCCCTTTGTGTGCTGCCCCTCTACCGCCTGGGCATCATGAACGACTGGCAGATGCGGACCAATATCCCCGCCTACAGCATCCTCATCCTGTTTTCGGCACAGTGGCTCGTGAATTACCAGGGCCCCAGACAATGGATACGCTGGGGTTTTATCGTGTTTTGGGCCGTTAACGGACTTTCGACCCTGAAATTCACGGCCGCCTTTCTTCCCCCTCACCCCACCAATACGTTCATTTCGCACCCCTCTCCGTATGGGGACGAGACCACGCCCGATCTGGCGGTCAGACACTACAATCCCGCGACGGCCGGACAGTACCTGCTGCGGTCGGATTCGTTGTTTGAGAAATATTTCATGAGTCCTCCGGCAGCCCGGAACCTTCCATCGACGGCGTCTCGATCGATGCCGTAAACCCGAAACCGGATTCAGAGGTTAAGCCTGCATGACTTTACCAACGTTGCCGGCCGCCGTCGAGGAGATTCTGAGGGCGGGCCACTCCCCGGCCGAAACCCTGAACCAGGTGGTGCGGGCCGTCGGAACGGCTCTGCAGGCCGACCGATGCTTCCTGTACGTACGGCAGCCCGATCAGGGCCGGGGACGAACCGCTTTCTGCTGGCGGAGAAACGAGACCATACCCGACAAAAATACCATTCAGCCGGACTGGCAGCCCGACACCGGTGAGCTTCCCGCCCAGGACCCCCTGATCCGGGCGGGGCTGGCCATGAAACCGTCGGTCTATGTCGATGATGTGGAAACCGCCGGCCCCGAGGTACTCAACCGGCAGTTCGAGCAGGAGACGTTCGGGCACCGGGCGTTGATTCATGCCCATATCCAGCATGACGGCCGGCTATGGGGCATCCTGCAACCCTGCCTCTTTGGCCGCCCCCGGCACTGGACCGACGACGAAAAGGCGCAGATCGAAGCCATCCTGCCGCGATTACAGCCCGTCATTGCCGCTTTTGTCGCCACTGCCTGAGGGGGGGTTGAGGAAGGGTTTTGTCATCCCGGAGCCAGGACCTGGCTGATTATTCCGCCCGCAGGCTTTTGACGGGGTTCGTCAGGGCGGCTTTAATGGCCAGATAGCCGACGGTCAGAACGGCGACGGAAGCCGCCAGCCCGCCCGCCAGGGCAAAAATCCACCAGCCGATGTCGATTCTGTAGGCGAAGTCTCCCAGCCACCGGCTCATGGTGTAGCCGGCAATCGGTGACGCAATCGCGAGGGCAATCAGAATCAGTTTCAGATACTGGGTCAGCAGCAGCGTGACGATGCCGGCGACGGAGGCTCCCAGCACTTTCCGAACGCCGATCTCCTTCGTCCGCTGGTGGGTCGTCAGGGCGGCCAGTCCGAACAGACCCAGACAGGAAATCAGCACGGCTAATCCGGCGAAGACCCCGAAAAGCTGTCCGATCCGCCGTTCGGACTGGTACATGGTATTGAACCGATCGTTCAGGAAGGAATAGGCGAAGGGATTGCCCGTCTCCGCCTTCCACCGCTGTTCGATATCGTTCAGCAGCCTGGGCAGGTCGTCCGTCCGGATGCGCAGGGCCAGCTGCCCATGGTCTTCGCCATAGAACATGACCAGGGGCGCGATGTGCTGATGCATGGATTCGAAGTGGAAGTCCTTCACCACCCCGACGACGGTATAGGTCCGTTTGCTTCCCTCGGTTCCGTCGCCCACCGTGGAAAGCTGCCGACCAATCGGCGATCCGGCCGGTCCGCCGGCGGGGTTCCCGAAACCGTAGGCCCGGACGGCCGCTTCATTCAGCAGGACCGACGCGCTTTCGGAGGGCGACGCTTTTTTGAAATTGCGTCCCAGCACGAGACGAATTCCCAGGGTTGGAAGATAATCTTCGTCGATGAAGTAACCTTTCGAGCGGTGAATGACGGTTCTCGCTCCGTTTCTGACCTGAATCCCGTCTACGCTCTGGCTGGAGGCACCGGCCGGTAAAAAACCGGCGGCCGATACGCCGACGACGGACGACAGCCGGGCCAGTTCGGATTTGAAACCGTCGAATTTTGAACCCAGTACGTGCGTATCGTGTAAAACCAGCACCTGTTCCTTGTCGAAACCTACCTTCTTGTTTTGCATGAACCGCAGCTGCTGGTCGGCCACGATGGTGGCGATGAGGATACCGATCGAAACCACGAACTGCCCCGTCACCAGGGTGTTCCGCAGCCAGCCGCTCCGCAGGCCCGCCTGCAGCCCGCCTTTCAGAACCGTTACGGGTTTGAACGACGACAGCACAAAAGCCGGGTAGCTGCCGGCCAGCAGACCGATCAGGAGGCAGGCCGGAATCGCCCCGGTCAGAATCCGGATACTGAAAATGTCGGCCGCGGTGAACTGTTTCCCGGCCAGCCCGTTGAAGCCGGGCAGCAACAGCAGGACGAGTCCCAGCGCCAGCCCAAGGGCCAGCAGGGTCAGCAGGACCGACTCGGCCAGGAACTGAACGACCAGCTGCCGGCGGACGGAACCCAGCACCTTGCGGATGCCCACCTCGCGGGAGCGCCCGGCCGATCCGGCGGTGGACAGGTTCATGAAGTTGATACAGGCCAGCAGGAGGATAAACAGGGCAATCACCGAAAAAATATAGACATATTTCACGTCGCTGTTGGCCTCCAGTTCGTCGTCCAGGTCGGAATACAGATGAATGGCGGTTACGGGCTGGAAGCTGAAGCCGAAGCGGTTGCCTTTTTGCCGGAATTCGGAAAGAGACTGCCCGAAGAACTCTTTGATTTCCGGCGCGATGTATCTGGCGACGAAGCCCCGGCTCTGGTCTTCGACCTGCTGAATGGGGTAGCCTTTCCGCAACCGAAGGTAGGTGTAGGCCCCGCTGGCCAGCCATTTGCTGCCGTTCCGGACGGAATTGAGCGAGCCGAACATATCGTAATGAAAATGGGTGTTGGACGGAACGTCCGCGCAGACGCCGGTCACCCGGAACAGGCCCAGCTGGCCCAGGGACAGTGTTTTCCCGACGGGGTCCGTCTCCCCGAAATATTTCCGGGCGACGGTTTGCGACAGGACCAGCGTGTTCGGTTCGGTCAGCGCGCGGACCCGGTGGCCTTTGAGCATCGGGATGGAGAAAACCGAAAAGAAGTTCGAGTCGACGAAGGCCACATTTTCTTCCTTGATGATGTCCTGATGGTGTTTCACCAGAAAAGCGCCTTCCCGGCGCAGGCGGGTTACGGCCTCCACCCCGGGGCAGTCCCGCAGAAGTGCCTGCCCGGCCGGGCCGGGGGCGTAGGCCAGATCGATGTCCTTGTCGTCCATCCGGCCATACAGGGTCATGCGGTAAATCCGGTCCGAATCGGCGTGGTAGCGGTCGTAACTCAGTTCGTGCACCACGAAGAGGACGATCAGCAGGCAGGTGGCCAGCCCCACGGCCAGGCCGATAATATTGATGGCGGTGAAGGCCTTATGCCGCCACAGGTTCCGGAAAGCGATGGTCAGATAATTGGACAGCATGGCGAAAAACGGGGGATTAGCGTACTCGTTATCAAAGCGATGGAAGGGTTGGGCCGCCGGTCGTCTTGTAAAGAAAGGGGTAAAGCAGTGCATCACCTGCCGGACATACTCGCGTCGGGCGCGGGCCGGGCCGACCTGAGCCACCCGCTTCCGGAAGTTTTCATGTAAGTCGCCCTGGACATACTCCAGCAGGTGCGGGGCAACGAACCATTCGAGCAGCCGGTCGGCCCAGCGGGGCGGCTGGAAGGCCCCATCCTCGACTGGCCCGTCAGGGTCCGAAGGTAATTTGGACGGCTTTTTCATGGCGTCTTACATGGGATTGACCGACAAACCCAGAAGCTGAAGCTTGCCCTGGGGTATGGACTGCCAGAGCCGGGTGCGCACCTGCTGCATCTCCAGCAGGGCCTGACCGCCGGCGGCCGTCAGGGCAAACAGCCGCTTGCTCCGTCCGCCCCGTTCGGCGGTGGCCCCGCCCACCGAGGACGACAGAAAGCCTTTTTCTTCAAGCCGGTAAAGGGTCGTATGCACCGCGCCGATGGTGAAACTGCGGCCGGTTTGCTGCTGGAGCTGCTCCATGACCGGCACCCCGTAGACATCTTCGCTGCTGGCGGCCACCACCAGCAGCACCAGTTCTTCCAGTTCTCCCAGAACCGTCTTTTTCATGCGTGTATCGGGCCGATTGATTAGATACAATATCTTAAATCAAATCTGATGCCAGAGATAAAAAAGGGCCTCAGCGCGCGTCGAGGCCTTATAGAGAGGCTGCTCCTGTCCAGAAACGGACGCTTTCCTGTCCAGGATTGGACAGGAAGGTTCGCTGAACGGGATGAGGTGGCCGGCCCCGGTACCCACAAAAAAAGCACCGGTCCATTCGGGACCGGTGCAGTGGATTGGTGACGAAGTGAAACGAATCAGCGCTTTACGGTGACTCGCAGAAACGTGGCCGGGATCCGGGTCGTGTTCGGGTCGGTGCTCTGGTTCTGGCTGGCGAACAGGGCTTCCAGTTCCCGTTGCAGGTCCCCGGCCTTCCCGTTCTTCTCCGCGGCTTCGAAGGCATTCATAGTCGGGCCGTAGTAGGTACGGAACCGATTCAGGAACTCCGACGTCGAAAAGGGAGCGATGAACGTATACGTATCCTTTTCAAAGGTGATATTTTCTTCCGGAATCCCGGCCTGTGCGAAGCGTTCCACCACCTGGCTCTCCACACCCCACAGCATGGGGCTGACGAAGCCCTCCGGGGGCGCCGGCGTGTAGGCCGAGCTGATCTTCAGAATCTGGGCCACCAGCGTGGGATCACCCGGAATCCAGTTGCCCATCACGATGCGGCCGCCCGGCCGGGTCACCCGCACCATTTCCCGGGCGACGTCGAACGGCCGAGGAGCGAACATGGCGCCGAAGATGCTGACCACCAGGTCGAAGGTTCCGTCATTGATCCAGCTCAGATCGGTCGCGTCGCCTTCCTGGATGGTGCAATTGGTCAGCCCTTCGCTCTGCGCCCGTTTGTTACCGGCGTCGACCAGGTTCCGGGCGATGTCGACGCCCAGCACTTTGGCGCCGGCTTTGGCGGACGGGATGGCGGTCGTGCCGTCTCCGCAGCCCAGGTCGAGGACGTTCAGTCCTGCGGTGACCCCGATTTTTTCGATCAGGGCAGCCCCGCTTTCCCGCATCGTTTCAGCCAGGCGAGTGAAGTCGCCTTTTTCCCATAAAGCTTTGTTAGGATTCATGATGTTTGTTCATTAGTCTTCCGATGCCGGCGCCCGCTGAGGCCCCTCCTGCCCCGGAAGAGTTGTGGATAAGATGATTAAAAGAGTAAAGAATTCCGTTTAGTTTTGCAACGAGCAACTGCAGATGCCGGCGGGAAAGAAAGGAAAAAGCTTCCTTTCAAAACCTGCACAAAGGTAGGGACGGCTTCCGTCAGGAAAATCAACGAAATCCGTGATTTTTAGGTCACTGAATTCGGTGACTTCCCATCTGCAGACTACGGGACCGGACCACCTCCGGCCCCGGTATTTTCCGTTTCCAAACCCTCCTGATATCATGTTCCGTCGCCGGCTTCTGCTGCTTTTCTGTGTTCTTTCCCTGGGGGCGGTTTTCGCCCAGACCCCGGCCGAAACCTTCATTGTGGGCGACCCGCTGCCCGATGCCCCCGAACTGGCCCCGCGCGGGGCCTACAAGGTGGGTGTTCGCACCCTGAAACTGACCAACCCCGGCCAGGCCGATATTCTGAAAGCCAAAGACGGCCGCGCCCCCGCCTATGATCGCCCCCTGACCGTGGAAGTCTGGTATCCGGCCCGCATCCCGGACGGGCAGGCCGAACTGACCCAGTATGAGCAGGTCATGGGGCTGGCCGGCAATCCGCAGCGGCCGCTGGTGCCCTATGCGTTTCCCGGCCGCGCCCTGCGGGATGCCGAACCCCAGAAACAAGGGGGGCCGTTTCCGCTGGTCATCGTCTCGCACGGCTTTCCCGGCTCCCGGTATCTGATGACCTACCTGACTGAAAATCTGGCGTCCAAAGGCTACGTGGTGGTCGCCATCGACCATACCGAGTCGACGTACCGGGATGTGGCGAACTTCAGCAGCACCCTGTTCCACCGGCCGCTCGACGACCTGTTCGTGCTGAACGAAATGGCCCGGCTGGGGGCCGGGAACAGCCGGTCTTTCCTGTCGGGATTACTGGACGCCGGCAAAACGGCCCTGATCGGCTACTCGATGGGCGGTTACGGGGTGCTGAACGTCGGGGGCGCCGGTTACAGCCAGCAGGCCGTCGGCTTCTTCAAACAGTTGGCCGGCAGCGACACGCTCCGGCTCCGTGCGGCCGGGTCGCCGGCGCTGTCGGCTCCGCCCGATCCCCGGATCAAAGCCATCGTGGCCTTCGCGCCCTGGGGCATGGAGCGGGGCGTGTGGGATGCCGAGGGCCTGGCCGGGCTTCGCCTGCCGACGCTGTTCATCGCCGGAGATCAGGACGACATTTCCGGGTATGAAAAAGGCATCAAAAAAATCTTCGAAGGGGCCGTCAATGCCGACCGGTATATGCTTACCTATGTCAACGCCCGGCACAACGTGGCGCCGAATGCCCCGGCAGCCGCCGTCCTCCGGCCCGGACTGCCCATCAACGAATACCAGCATTATGCCGAACCCGGCTGGAACGAGCGCCGGATCAACAACATCAACCAGCACTTTGTGACGGCTTTTCTGGGATGGCATCTGAAGGGGCAGGACAACCAGAAGTACCTGAACGTCCCCGAAAAGGTCACCGACGGCCCCTGGCCCGGCTTCAAACCCCGCGCCGTCGGGCTGGAGATGCGGCACGCCAAACCGTAGGAATACCGGCTATCCGATCCTCGTAACCTCATGGAACAACGGCTGATTCGTTACCTCAACACGGACCTCGATCTGGAAGCCGCCTTCGACCTGAGCCCGCTGGCCGAAGCGCTGGCCGCCCGCGGCCTTCTGGTGCTTCACGTGCGTCGGTGGGAGTCCGGCTCGTGGTCGGCCCGGCTGGAAACGGCGGTGCCGTTCACCGACCCCGATGCGAATCTTCAGGCCCTGCTTTCTGCCGTCGAAACCCTGGAAGGGCCGCTCCGAAGTCAGTGGGCGGCCTGCACGGTCCGGGCGTTCGACATGGGCTACGACAGCGGCCACGAACCCCGGAACTTCTACCGGCAGCTGACGCCCGCGACCCTGGGCCGGATGGCCGCCCTCAACGCGACCCTCGTCATCACGATCTATCCGCCCGAACCCGACGAATCGGACAACGGGAATTTATCCACCTGAACCACACAGCCCCATGAGAAAGCTGATCATCGAATCGACTCCCTCCCGAACGTTTACCTTACGAGAAGCCGGGTCCCAGCTGGCCACCCTGACCTACGACAACTGGTTCTCCTTCAGCGCCCGGATTCAGCTGGCCGGCGGCACCGCCTACGAAGTCGACCCCAAAGGCTTCTGGGGCACCACGATCGAGCTGAAGCGGGAGCAGCAGGTGCTTCTGGACTTCCGGATGAACTGGAACGGCAGCATCATCCTTAAATCCCGTCTGGACGGCAACGAGAGAGAATTTGCCTTTAAAGCCAAAGGGGTTTGGCAGAGTTCGTACCTTCTTCAGGACCGGGAGCAGCGGAACTGGATGGCCGTGAAGCCGGATTTTAGCTGGCAGAAGTTCAATTACAGCTTCGAAATTGAAGCGGAAGACATTTATCCCGACCGGGAGCTGAACGATCTGATGGTGATGATGGCGGTCCATTGCGCCAACTACTACATCACCATGATGTCCGCCGGCAGTTAGGCCGGATTTTCAAGCTCGATCCAGACCGGGGCGTGGTCGCTGGTTTTCTCCCAGCCCCGGACCTGCCGGTCCACCCCGCCGGCTTTCAGACGGTTTCTCAGGGCGGGGCTCAGCAGAAAATGATCGATCCGGAGGCCGGCGTTGCGCCCGAAGGCATTGCGAAAGTAATCGTAGAACGTGTAGATTTTCTCGTTCGGATACAGCGTCCGGAGGGCGTCGGTCCAGCCCTGGGCCAGCAGTTGGCGGTAGGCCTCGCGAACCTCGGGGAGAAAGAGGGCGTCGGCGGTCCAGCTTTCGGGCCGGTACACGTCCATTTCCGTGGGAATCACGTTGTAGTCGCCCGCCAGCACGACCGGTTCCTCCTGCGCCAGCAGGGTCTGGGCGTGGTCCTGAAACCGCCGGAACCAGTCCAGTTTGTAGTCCAGTTTCGGGCCGGGGGCGGGGTTGCCGTTGGGCAGATACAGGCAGCCGACGAGGAGGCCGCCGACGCGGGCTTCGATGTACCGGCTGGGGGCGTCTTCCTCCTCCCCCGGCAGCACCCGCCGGATTTCCTGCGGCTCCCCGACCTTCGACAGGATGGCGACGCCGTTCCAGCTTTTCTGACCGTGCCAGACGGCCTGATAACCGGCTTCCTGAATCGCCGTGAGGGGAAACTTCTCCTGGGGCGCTTTCAGCTCCTGTAGACAGACGATGTCGGGGGCGGTTTCCCGGAGCCAGCGCAGCAGCACCGGCAGGTGGCCGTTCACCCCGTTGACGTTATAGGTTGCTATTCTCATGATCCGGAGGTTCTGAAACGGCGAAAAGCCGCTCAATTTTTCAATTAAGCGGCTTTTTCGCAGAAATTCCAGTTTTTCCGACAGAGCGGTTTTCCTTTACCGATTCCAGCCGCCCCCGAGCGCCCGGTAGATATTGACCATGGCGTTCATTTGCCGCATCCGGGTTTCGATCAGGTCCATCCGGGCTTCGAGCACATCCCGCTGGGTCAGCAGCACTTCCATGTAGTCGGCCCGGGCGGAGGTGAAAAGCCGGAGGGAGATGCCGGTCGACTGCGTCAGCGCCTGCACCTGGTTATTTTTCGTGCTGTAACTTTTCTCCAGGTTATTGATGCTGGACCACTGATTGACCACCTCGATATAGGCATTCAACACCGTGCGCTCGTAATCATAAACGGCCTGAATCTGCCTGGCATTTGCACTTTTGTACGTCGCCGTAATGGCATTCCTGTTGACGACCGGGCCGACCAGATCACCGATCAGCGACCCGATCAACGACGCGGGCGTATTCACGAGGTAGATCGGATTGAAGGCCATGACCCCCAGCGAAGCCGAAAGGTGCAGGGAGGGGTAGAAATTGGCCCGGGCCACACCGACATCGATTTTGGCCGCTTCCAGCCGGCGTTCGGCCCGGCGGATGTCCGGGCGGTTTTCCAGCAGCTGCGCCGGGGTTCCCGCACTGATTTTAGCGGGCGCCAGGTCGCCGAAAATCCGCGAATTTCGCTGAACGTGCTGCGGAAACCGTCCGACCAGAAAGTTGATTCGGTTTTCGGTTTCCACGATCCTCTGCTGAATGTCATACTGGAGGTTCTGCGTTTTGTACACCTCCGCTTCAAACCGGCGGACGGCCAGTTCGGTCACCTTCGCGGCTTCCTTTTCCTGCCTGATGATTGAAAGCGCATTGTTCAGGATCTCGATGTTTCGCTGGATGATTTCGAGTTGATTGTCCAGCGCCAGCAGTTCATAATACGAATTGGCCACCTCGGCCACCAGATTCGTCACCTGAAAATTCCGGCCTTCGATGGAAGCCAGATAACTGGCGACGGCCGATTTTCTGGCGTTCCGCAGCTTATGCCAGATATCGACTTCCCAGCTGGCAAACGCGCCGATATACGAATTCGGTAATACGTCCGGGGTTTCTTTTCCCGGTTTGATATCCGTTACCGCGTCGGCGGCTCCCTGGCTGGTATAGCGGGATACCTTTTCGACGCCCGAACCCCCGCCCACCGTGACGAAAGGCAGATACTCCCCTTTGCGGGCCAGAATTTCGTTGTTCGAAATCTGAATTTCCTGGAGCGTCATGTTCAGCTCCTGGTTGTTGGCCAGGGCGGTGTCGATCAGGGCGGTTAGGTTGGGGTCCGTAAAAAACGCCTGCCATCGCATCTTTCCCGAGTTGGTGGAATCCGGCGAGCCGTTGTAGCTCGCCGGCACGGATCGGTTCTCCGTTTTGGAAACCATCCGGGGAACCGTGCAGGCCGCGTTGAGCAGAGTAAGGGCCACCACGACCCCTAACCCGTTCGGAATTCGGTTATTTCTCATTGACTTCACTTGCTTCAGGTTGCGGAAAAGCGTCTATGGTATGGACCAGTTCGTCGGTCAGCGAATCTTCTTCTTCTCCTTTGATCAGCTTGCGGCCGTCGGCCAGGTGGCCGAAGATGTAATACAGGCCGGGGATGATGATGACGCCGAAAATGGTGCCGAACAACATACCGCCCATGGCCGAGGCCCCGATCGTCCGGTTGCCGATGGCTCCGGCCCCTTTCGCCAGGATCAGCGGAATCAGACCGGCCACGAAGGCGAAGGAGGTCATCAGAATCGGGCGGAAACGGACCCGGGCGCCCTCGATGGCCGCATTCAGAATCGTTTCGCCCTGCTGGCGCTTCTGCACCGCAAATTCGACGATCAGCACGGCGTTCTTACCCAGCAGGCCGACCAGCATGATCAGGCCGATCTGAGCGTAGATGTTGTTCTCCAGCCCCATGAGCTTCAGCAGCAGGAACGAGCCGAAGATTCCCACCGGCAGCGAGAACAACACGGCCAGCGGAATGATGAAACTTTCGTACTGAGCCGCCAGCACGAGGTAGACGAAGGCCACCACGATCAGGAACACGTACAGCGACTCGTTGCCCCGGATCGACTCGTCGTAGGAAAGGCCCTCGAAAGCGATGTCGTAGCCCTTCGGCAGCGTTTTGGCGGCCACCTCCCGGATGGCCTGGATGGCCTCCGCCGTGGTAAAGCCCTTCGCCGGCAGCCCCTGGATGGCGGCTGAATTGTACAGGTTGAAACGCGTGATTTCGTTGGGACCCTGGCCTTTCCTGAGCGTCATGAAGGAGGAGTACGGCACCATTTCGCCCGCGTCGTTCTTGACAAAAAGGTTCAGCAGGTCGGACGGAAGCCGCCGGAAGCTGGGGTCCGACTGGACGTATACCTTGAAAAACTGGTTGAACTTGATGAAACCCTGTTCGTAGGTACTGCCGATCATGATGTTGAGGTTATCCATCGCCTTGCCGATCGACACGCCTTTCTGCATCGCCAGCTTGTTGTCGATCTCCAGTTCGTACTGCGGATAGTTCGCGGCAAAGAAGGTGAACAGACCGGTCAGCTCTTTCCGCTTGCCCAGCGCGTCCATGAAATCCTTATTGATCTTATCGAATTCCCGGTAGTCCGTATCGGTGGTTTTATCCAGCAGGCGCATCGAGAAACCGCCCGACGTACCGAAACCCGGGATGGCCGGCGGTTCGAAGAATTCGACCGTCGCGCCGAGGCCCTTTGATTTCACCTCCAGTTCTTCCATGATCTCTTTCACGTTCTGGTCCCGCTGCGACCAGGGTTTGAGGTTGATCAGACAGGTCCCGGCGTTGGAACCCCGCCCCTCCGTCATGATCTCGTAACCGGCCAGCGAAGAGACCGACTCGATGCCCGGCACTTCCTCACAGATTTTCTGAAGCCGTCGTGACACCTCGTTGGTCTTTTCCAGCGTCGAGCCGGGGGGCGTCTGGATGATGGCGTAGATCGTACTCTGGTCTTCGTTCGGAATAAAGCCGGCCGGCAGAATCTGATTCTCGTAGGCGATACCCAGACAGAAAGCTCCCAGGACGACGAAGGTAACGACCCGCCGGTTGACGATCCGTTTCAACAGGCCGACATACCGCCCGGTCATGTGGTCGAATCCCCGGTTGAAGCGGTCGATGCCGCGGGCCAGCAGGTTCTTTTTCCGCGTATGTCCATGGTGGTTTTTCAGGAGCATGGCGCACAGCACCGGGGTCAGCGTCAGAGCGATCAGGGCTGAAATCACGATGGAGCTGGCCATGGTGATCGAGAACTGCCGGTAGAACGTCCCCACCGGACCCGACATGAAGGAGATGGGCAGGAAGACCGAAACCATGACGGCCGTGATGGCGATGATGGCCCCGCTGATCTCCGCCAGCACCTTTTTGACCGCCCCGAAGGGCGTCAGTTCCGGTTCCTCCTCCATCCTGGCATGCACGGCCTCCACCACTACGATGGCGTCGTCCACCACGATCCCGATGGCGAGAACCAGGGCAAAGAGGGTAATCAGGTTGATGGAAAGCCCGAACGCCTGAATCACAAAAAATGCCCCGACCAGCGATACCGGCACCGCCAGAATCGGAATCAGGGTGGACCGCCAGTCGCCCAGGAACACGAACACCACCAGCGCCACCAGGATGAAGGCGTCCCGCAGCGTGTCGATGACCTGCTCGATCGATGCATCCAGAAACTGGGACACGTCATAACTGATTTTATAATCCATGCCCGGAGGAAAGGACTCCCGCATGACTTCGAGCTTCTTTTTTACATCTTCAATGACCTCGCTGGCATTGCTGCCGTAGTTCTGCCGCAGCACGATGGCGGCTGAGGGGCGGCCGTCCAGGTTGGAATAAATGTCGAAGAATTCACTGCCCAGTTCCACTTTGGCAATATCCTTCAGGTGGATACTTTCTCCCTGCGCATTGGCCCGGACGATGATGTCCTCGTACTCTTTCGGCTCGCTGTACCGCCCTTTGTAGGTCAGCACGTATTCCAGCGACTGGGCGGCAATCCCGGAGCTCTGTCCGATCCGGCCCGGCCGGCCGATGATGCTCTGCTCACCCAGCGCCTTCATGACCTCTTCGGTGGAGATGTTGTAGGCCCGCATCCGGTCGGGGTTCAGCCAGACGCGCATGGCATACCGCCGGCTCCCCAGAATCTGCGCCCGGGCGACCCCCCGCGTCCGCTGGATCTCGGGGATCATTTTAACCGTGGCGTAGTTGAACAGGAATTTTTCGTCCATGCTCTTTTCTTTCGAATAGAGATTGACGTACATCAGCATACTGGGCTGGATCGGCGTGATGATGACCCCTTCCCGCTGCACCAGTTCGGGCAGGAGCGGCATGACCTGGTCCACCCGGGTCTTCACCCGGATGACGGCATCGTTCGGGTCCGTGCCGGGTTCGAAAATGATCCGGAGGGTGGCCTCCCCCGCGCTGGTGGCGTCCGTGGCGATATACCGCATATCCTGCACCCCGTTGATCGCCTGTTCAAGCGTGATCAGGGTCGATTTCACCAGCACATCCGCGCTGGAGCCGGGATAGGCAATGAAGATATTGACAGTGGTCGGGGCAATGTCCGGGAATTGAGAAATAGGTAACTGTCTGATGGCCAGCACACCGACAAACACGATCATGATCGAGATCACGATAGCGAATACGGGTCTTCGGATGAATTTATTGAACATGTCGTCTGCGGTTTAGAATACCTTGTTATTCGGCATAGAGACTTAAATGGGCCATGACGGAATCAGGCTTTACGAACTTGCAGCGTATTTTTTCGTTCTCCCGTACCTGGCGCAGGCCTTCCAGCAGAATCCGGTCCTCCTTATTCAGACCCGCCTTCACGACGAAAATGTGAGGCAGTTCGGCGGCAATCGTGATTTCCCTCGATCGAATCTTGTCTTCCTTATCCACCACATACACGTATTTCTTTTCGAGAACCTCGAAGGTGGCTTTCTGCGGGATGATCAGGGCATTTTTTACCGGTAAAGTCATCTGGATATTCCCGGTTTCGCCGTGGCGGAGCAGCCCTTTCGGATTCGGGAATGTGGCCCGGAAAGCGATGTTGCCGGTTTCATTGTTGAAGTCGGCTTCGATGGTCTGCACCACGCCGGGGTAATCAAACACCTGCTGGTTGGCCATCAGCAGGTTCACATGCTTCAGGTTTTCCTGCCGGGCGTGGGTTTTGTAGTTGAGGTATTCGGCCTCCGGAACGTTGAAATACACCCACATTTTGCTGTTGTCGGACAGCGTCGTCAGCAACTCGCCTTCGTCCAGGAGACTTCCTTCCCGGACGTAGAAATGGTCCATGATGCCGGTGAACGGAGCCCGGATCTCCGTAAAACCGAGGTGGACTTTGGCAACCGACACTTCCGCATTGGCCTTGTCCAGCTTGGCTTTCGCCAGGGCCAGTTCGGCTTTCGAGACAATGTTGCTGTCGGCCAGGGATTTGGTATTCCGGTATTCGACTTCCGCGAAATTGGCTTCGGCCTGCGCCTTCTGGAGTTCGGCCTGGTACTGGATCGGCAGAATCTGGAACATGAGCTGTCCCTGCCGGACCATCTGCCCTTCGTCCACATAAATCTTCTTCAGGTAGCCTTTTTCCAGCGCCCTCAATTCGATATGCTGGATCGAACGGACCTGGCACACGTACTGGTTCGTGACCGTGGTGTCATTTTTCAGGGGGCTCGTTACCAGAAACTCGGTTTCTTCTTCCTTTTCTTCTTTGCGGGAGCAGCCCGTATTCCAAAACAGGGCGCACAAGCAGATGAGTATGAGGATCCTTTTCATACGTTCTTCGTTTTAAATAGCTATTTATTTCGGAAGGGAAGGAACAGCGGCCGCCTGGCCGGGCGGGGCGTCGGGAAGTTGCTCCAGCCGGCGGATCAGGCTGTCTTTCTGCAGATTGGCCCGCCGGCAGTCCGTAAGTTCCTGCTGCCAGAGGCCGGTTTCCGCCGGACCGGCTGCGTGGCTGAACTCGTCGTCGTACCAGCCCGGCCGTCGGCTCCGTTCGTACAGCAGAAAGCCGTTGAACACCAGCGAAAGTGCCAGTGCCAGCCCAAAGCCGTAGAGCAAAACCGAGGGAAAATGCCGACGCTGCATTGCCTGTTCCTGTGTTGATAGTCACAAAGCAAGCCCCGCCACATTAAAACGGTATGAGAAGGAAATTAGAAGATATTAGAAAAGTTAAAACCCACTCCGGCCGGCACCCACCCTCTCCGCACCCCTCGGGCATAACTTTAGCGCCTGTATGGCGTTATAACCGGTATTGACCGGCATCTATTCTTAAATAATGAAATCTATTTATCAAAATTATCCAATTAACATAACACCCGGCAACTGAATGATTACGGTCGTTCCCTGATTCACCCGGGACGTAAACCGGGTGGTGCCCTGGTGCAGTTCGATGATTTTCTGCGTGACGGCCAGCCCGATGCCGAAGCCCGGCACACCGTCCACGTTCTTCCCCCGGTACAGCGGATCGAGAATGTGGGCCGCATCGGCCTCCTCGACCCCCCGCCCCCGGTCGGTGACGATTACCGTTATCTCAGCGTCGCGGGATTGCAGTTGTACGGAAACGGCTTCGTCGGAGTATTTACAGGCATTATCCAACACGTTCAGAAAAGCCGTCGTCAGCAGGGTCGCGTTGCCCCTGACGGTGAAGGAATCCTCCTCTCCGGCCGAAAACTGAAGCGGCAGGCTCCGGCCCGGATACCGCGTCTGCACCTGTCCGATGGCCGTCAGGAGGCAGTCGTCCACCTGAACGGGCACCAGCGCCAGGGTTCCGTCGGTCACCTTGGCCAGACCCAGCAGGCTGTTGGTCAGGCCGATTACCTTCTTCAGTTCTTCCACGGACACTTCCATGCTGTCGCGCCAGTCGGCGGGGTTTTTATCGTACCGAAGGGAGGTTTGCAGCGTTCCCAGGATGTTGGTGAGCGGGGTCCGGAGTTCGTGGGAGGCATGGGAGACGAAGCTGCGCTGGGAGACGAACGCATCCTCCAGCCGGAACAGCATCTGGTTGAAGGTCATGGCGAGCTGGGCGATTTCATCCCGGCGGTTTCCTTCGTGTACCCGCTTGTGCAGTTGCTTCGCCGTGATCTGCTCCACCTCCTCCACGATCTGGGAGATGGGCTTCAGCACCCGGCCCGAAAAATACCAGCCCGCCAGCACAATCAGCGTAAACCCCAGCAGGTTCGCCAGCAGCAGAATCTGCTGGAGGGTGCCGAGTTTGGCAAAACCGATGCGGTCGTAGCCGGAGGCAAAGATGTAAAACAACTGCCCCCGGTCGCGGTAAGGCATCAGGATGGATTCCAGGTGGCCGCTCCGGAATTCAAACGGGGATTCGTCGGTCACCAGCGGTATTTTCTCCTTGTAGTAGTCCGATTCCTTCAGGGTCCGGTTGGTGAAGACCAGATTCTGCCGGCTGTCGAAGATGCTGATCTGCTCCTCCACGATGGTCAGCAGGTCCGTCCGGACCATGTTTTTGAAGAAGTCGTCGTGGAGGTGACGCCGGGAAATCAGCACCCGGCCGGCCACGTGCGCCTTGCTTTCCAGCCGGCTGTAAAACTCCTCCCGGCGGTAAAGCGAGTAGAAATACCAGACCAGCAGCGACAGCGTGACCTGGATGGCGGTGGCCAGGAGGGTAAAAATAAGCGTCAGGCGATTCCGGATAAGCATGAAGGGGCCGATGATAAACTGTTAACCTTCCCGGAGGACGTACCCCATCCCGACGATGGTATGCAGCAGCTTGGGAGAATAACCCTTGTCGATCTTTTTGCGGAGGTAGCTGATGTAGACGTCGATGATGTTGGACGTATTGTCGAAATTGAGGCTCCAGACCCGCTCGCTGATGTCCACGCGGGAGATGATTTTGCCTTTGTTGAGCATCAGGTATTCCATCAGGGAATATTCCCGGGTGGTCAGGTCGATGCGTTTACCCGCCCGGGTCACGGTTTTGGTGTCCAGATTCAGCTCCAGGTCGGCCAGCCGCAGCACCTGCCTCGGCCGGGCCCCGTTCCTCCGGGTGAGGGCCCGAAGCCGCAGCAGCAGCTCCTGAAACTCGAACGGTTTTGCCAGATAATCGTCCGCCCCGGCATGGAAGCCGTCCGACTTGTCGGCCAGGCTGTCGAGGGCGGTCAGCATCAGGACGGGTACGGTTTCGTTCTCCGCCCGGATCAGGCGGCATAGTTCAAAGCCGTTCATCAGCGGCAGGTTGATATCCAGGATGATCAGGTCATACTCCTCCTTGCGAAACAGCGATAAGCCCGTTCGTCCGTCGTAGGCCACCTGAATCTCGTAGCCTTCCGCCAGAATTCCCTTCCGGATGAAAGAAGCCAGCCGCTCTTCGTCTTCGACTAAAAGGATCTTCATGAAATAAAAAATAGAATATGGAAGCGCACACGGAGCCGGGAACGGTAATTTCGGGACGAAGGATAGGATGGTGACGTTTCGGCAAAACGGCGGTCGCCCCCGGGGGGCGGAAACCGGCCTGCCAAAGATACGCACAGGTTTGGTGACGAATCCAGCTTTCAGCTCAAAAAACGATTTCCATCCGGCGCTGGTGGGGAACCGGACCCCGGGCGGCCCCGTACTTCCAGTCTCTTTGCCGGACAAACCGGAAGCCCAGCCGCTCGTACAGGGCCTCGGCCCGGGGGTTGGTGGCGGCCACATCCAGGGCACATCGGCGAAACCCCGCGCTCCGGGCCCGGGCCATCTGATTCTTCAGCAGGGCGCTGCCGACGCCCCGCCCCCGGAGATCGGGCCGGACGCCCACCTGGGAGAGGTAGGCGGTGTCTTTGTCGGGCGGGGGCAGCACCGTGGTCATCTGCAGGCCGCGCCGGACCACGCCCCCGAAGTGCCGCCAGCCGAAAAACCGCCAGAAGTTGGCCGCATTCCCGAGGTCGGTGGTCAGGTTATCCCGGCCCGACTGAAAGGCGCAGATGCCGGCCACCTCGTTGTCGACCAGGGCCACCGTGCAGAGGTGAAAACTGGACAGGCCCTTTCCGGTCGGGAAGGCAAAATGGAGGTAATCCTGAGCCGGTTTTGACCTCAGCCGGTAGACGTAATCGAACTCATGCGGCCCGGAGGAATAGATCAGCGGGACTGCCGCCCGGACGTCTTCGGGCCGGGCCGGCCGGAAATCGATCGACAGGTTTGCCACTATGCTTCGGTCAGTTCCTCGTAGGCGGTTTGGAGGTTGCGGGAAAGGCCGTCGCCCTTCACGTCGGTGACGCCGGGAATGGCCGTGGCCTTCAGCACGTCGTCCTTGCTTTTTCCGGCTTTGATCTCGCTCCCGACAAACGTCAGCAGCTTCTCCAGATAGCCCCGGAAGGTGCCGATCTCGCTCCGGTCGCCGGTCACGGCCTGCGGGTCGAACGCATGGCCGAAGATGAAGATGGTATCCTTGTCGAACGTCTTTTCCACCTGATCCAGCACCGTGACCCAGTGTTTGATGCTGGCTCCGGCGGTGCGGTCGACGGCCGGATAACGGCCCTTGAAGAGCAGGTCGCCCAGGTGGGCCACGTTGGCGTTCTCGAAGTGGATCACGCTGTCGCCGTTGGTGTGCCCCTCGCCGAAGTAATAGGCCCGGATGCGTTCCGGTCCGACTTTTACCTGCCAGCGGTCGGTAAAGGTGGTGTCCGGGTAGAGCTGCTTCTCTTCCGACTGGTTGCGTTTGGCCACGATGGTCTGGTTTTTCAGCGAGTTCTGGTGGGCTACCACGTGTTCGACCAGCCCCTTGTAAGCCACATTGCCGCCGGTATGGTCGCCGTGGTGATGGGTGTTGATGAGGTATTTGAAAGGCCGGTCGGATTGTTTCTTCAACTGTTCGATCAGGTGCTGCGACTGCTCCGGAAACTGCGAATCGACCACGACGATACCCTCTTTGGTGGCCAGGTGGGCGATGGTACCGCCTTTTTCGCTGAAAATACCGACACCGCGCCGGACTTCTTTTAGGGTATAGGGCGTGTCCTGCCGGGCGAATAACTGAGGGCCGGCCAGGAGGGAAAGGACCGCAGAACCGGCGGATTGCTGGAGAAATCGGCGACGTTGCATGGTATCGGAATCAGGGTTTCGGATTGGAAAGGCTTAAAATAATCAATAATTTCTATTTTTTCGTCCCTCCTCATCCGTCCCTTTTGGCCAGACTGGAGCGCCCGGAAACCAGCCGGGCCTCCTCCGACCGAAAGCCGATGAAGTCGTTGAAGGTCGAACCCGGGATGAACCAGTCCTTACCCGTCAGAGGGCATTTCCAGCCGGGCTCCTCGCTCTCGTGCCATTCCCGGCGGTTTTCCAGAAAGTAATAGGTCGGCATTCCTGTCAGTTCCTCTATTTGTCGGCGGAGTTCCAGACCCTGCCGGGTCAGGGGCGAATCGATCTCCTGCATCTGTGCCAGAGCGTATGCCTCCCCTGCATCATAAACCGTCCATAAAGATTGCAGGGTCTGGTAGGCCGAATGCCAGCTGTTGAGCGGCTGGTACGAATTGTATGCCGGCTCCAGGAACGGCAAACGATAAAGGGGAACGGCCACGCACGAATCCCCGCATCGAATGGGTGTCCAGGATTCCCCGTAAAGAATGTAGGAAGTCACTTCCTCCGGCGCTTCATAGTAAATAAAATCCAGCGCTCGCCCCGTCGGTCGTATTTCGACCGGTTTTCCGGTAATCCGGTGCAGCTTGTCGAAATAGCCGGGGATAAACTTGTGGTAATAGCGCGGGTTCAGCGAATTCTCCTCCGGGCAGGTAACCGGAATGCGAAGTTCGTTCTCCCGGGCGATCAGCTGATAATCCTCGCTGATGATCTGGCCATTGGCGTTCAGATAACTTATCAGGTATTCACATTCTCCAAAAATATCTTCAGGTTCCACCTGAGAAATGTCCAGAATCAGATCGAAAGTATACATGACGGAAAAATAAATAACCGTGTTCGTTCGGACACCCGTTCGTACCGGTAAAAACCGCCCCGCCCGGATCAAAGCCCGGGCGGGGCTTCAGGCCGGCAAAGGGGGCATTATTGGGTAAAGCTGACCGACATCTGGAAGGTGCGCCAGGCTTCGGCCCGGTCGCGGTCATGATGATAGGTGGGCTTGGTCATTTTGTCGTAGGTAACCGGATTCTCGAGCATCAGCAACTGAATGGGGGCGATCAGGGTCGGCGATGACCCCGGGCTGTTCGCATAGTTCAGCTGCAGCTTGAACATCACCCGGTTGGGCCGGACATTCGGGTCCGGCAGTTCCGGGCCGACCTGAATGGCGTTGTTGACGATCGTCGTTTCGCCGGGAGAAATCGGGTCGGTGATGGAGGACCGGGTCAGTCGGTAAGCCGGTGTGGCGAACGACGCCTTATTGATCCGGCGGAAATCCACCGACACGTTATAGAACAGGGAGCCGCCCTGTTCCAGAACGGTCTGGCTGACAGCCTTGCTCTTCGGCAGTTTGATCACCTGCCCGTTGGCGGTGCTCTGCGCCAGTACTTCATTGTTTTTGCCCATGAAGTAAATCGTGGCGATCGTAAATTCACAGGGATACGGCCGATCCTGCCCGTTGAGCATCTGGCAGGGAGTGGAGGCCACGCGAACCGGAGTCGGGTCCGAAAATGGATTGGTGCACAGATCCAGGCCGGCCGCCAGCAGTGAGATCAATAGGGTCGTTTTCATGATGGTATGGAGTTATATGGGAATAAGATCCCAAGCTACCGAAGGGCCTTCGATTATTCTAATACGATTTAGGTTTCGGTCGGTTCACTCCGGTCCGGCGGGCGGTCTCTCTATACTTTAAAGCCGGCGCTTTTTCATAGCGATCCGGGTTTGCCGCAATCGTCGGATGGCCAGATGCTGAAGCCGTTCGTGGTAGAGCAGCCGGCCGCCGACCGCCCCTATGACGCTGCCCAGAACAATGGCCATCAGCCGGGCCGTGATCAGTTCCGTCGGGTTTGTGGTGAGCGAGGCCCCCGACTCGGCCAGGAAGATCGTCAGGATGGAGATGAAACCTGCCAGAATGGGGATACCGACGCACAATCCCGCCAGCAGCGGAAAGTCCCATTTCCGGTTCGACTCCCTGAATTAAACCAGTTGCTTCAGCATACTTCCTGGGCCAGTTTCCCTCCGGGCTGTCCGGTCGGTGTTGATTGTTTCTGCTTATTCCGAGCAGGTGGACCACCCCCCAGCCCCCTCCCATTCCGAAAATTTTCCTACCTTACCAACGCGGTTTGCTGCCGTAACCACCTAAACCTTAATGTCATGGAGGAGAAGAAGAAAACACGCTGGTGGCTTTGGGTCATCGTGATCATTATCGGATTGATGGTCGCCGACTGGATTGCACTGTCAATTCCCAGTGAGCAGGAAAATATTCCCGTCGAGATTTTGAACCTGCCACCGCCCGATTCTATAACCCCGTTACCCACACTGCCGTCAACGGCCGTCCCAAAAAGAGACTCAACCGGCGAAGACCCCGAACGTCCGCAGAAACGATAATTTCCGATCCCATTCAGGAAACCCGCTCGATGATCACCGCGTAGCCCATGCCGACGCCGACGCACATCGTCGCCAGGGCGTAACGCCGGTTTCGCTTCTCCAGTTCGAGTGCGGCCGTCTGCACGATACGCGTCCCGGACATGCCCAGCGGGTGGCCCAGCGCAATCGCCCCGCCGTTGGGGTTAATGCGCGGATCGTCGTCGGCAAGACCCAACTGACGGATACAGGCCAGCGACTGGGCCGCAAAAGCCTCATTCAGTTCGATCACGTCCAGATCGTCCAGCCGCAGACCGGCCTTCTGCAGGGCTTTCTGCGTCGCCGGGACCGGCCCGATGCCCATCACCCGCGGCTCGACCCCGGCCACGGCCGAGGCCACGATCCGGGCTTTCGGCTTCAGGCCGAACCGTCGGACGGCTTCTTCGGAGGCCATCAGCAGGGCCGCGGCCCCGTCGTTGAGGCCCGACGAGTTGCCGGCCGTCACCGTTCCCCCCTCCTTCCGGAACGCCGGCTTCAGCTTCGCCAGCACCTCCCGGGTGGTCTGCGGCTTCACAAATTCGTCGGTCTCGAACCGCACGGCCGGACCTTTTCGGGCCGGAATATCCACGCCCATGATTTCCTCGGCCAGCCGTCCCGACTCCTGGGCGGCAGCGGCTTTTTCCTGAGAACGGCAGGCAAACGCATCCTGATCCTCGCGGCTGATCCCGAACTGGTCGGCCAGGTTTTCGGCCGTCAGGCCCATGGCGTCCGTGCCGTACAACTCCTGCATCCGGGGATTGACGAACCGCCAGCCGAAACTTGAATCGACCATCTGGGCGTCATTCCCGAACGGCTTCGAGGTCTTGGAAATGACCCACGGCCCCCGCGTCATGTGCTCCACCCCGCCGGCCAGGAACAGATCGCCGTCGCCGGCCCGGATCGCCCGTGTCGCGTGGATGACGGCCGACATTCCCGACGAGCACAGCCGGTTGACGGTTTCGCCGGGAACGGTATAGGGCAGTCCGGCCAGCAGCAGCGCCATCCGGGCCACGTTGCGGTTGTCTTCCCCGGCCTGGTTATGACAGCCCAGAATGACGTCGTCGACGGCTTCCGGCGGAATACCGGGATTGCGCAGGAGCAGTTCCCGGAGGGGCAGGGCCGCCAGATCGTCGGCCCGGACGGGCGACAGGCTTCCCCCGAAACTTCCGATCGGGGTGCGGACGGCGTCGATGATATAGGCTTCAGGCATGTCAGAGTACGATAGAAGGTTGGTGAATCAGAAAACCGGCGCCTGTTTTGGCCCGAACTTCTTCCAGGGTCGCCCCCGGCATCAGTTCCAGCAGGGTCAGCTTTCCGTTGGGATAACCGAAAACGGCCAGATCGGTAATGACCACGTCCACCACGCCGGTGGCGGTCAGCGGAAGGGTGCATTGCGGCACGATCTTGGGTGAACCGTCGGAGTTCGTGTGCGTCATCGTGATGACCAGCCGCCGGGCGCCTTTTGCCAGGTCCATCGCCCCCCCGACGCCGAGCAGCGGCTTGCCGGGAACGGCCCAGTTCGCCAGATTGGCGGCTTCGTCCACTTCCAGACCGCCCATGATGGCCACGTCGATATGGCCGCCCCGGATCATCGCGAACGAATCGGCGCTGTCGAAATAACTGCTGCCCTTCAGGGCGGTCACCGGTATCTTCCCGGCGTTGACGGGATAGTGCATTGCCCCGCCCCCGTCGGCCGGCACCGGTCCTACCCCGAGCATTCCGTTTTCGGTATGCAGGATGATGCCGTGGTCCTCGGTGATCAGGTCCGCGACCAGCGTCGGAATGCCGATGCCGAGGTTGACGACGTCGCCTTTCCTGAGTTCGGCCAGCGCCCGGCGGGCCATGTTCATCCGGGCTTCGTCCACCTTTTTGGAGGTCGAGACGGAGGCCGAACTGCCGAGGTCCTCGGGCGTCAGCGTTGCCTGCACCAGATAATCGACGAAACAGCCGGGCGTATGGACGTGTTCGGGTGCGATGGCTCCGACCGGCACGATCTCCTCCACCTCCGCCACCACCAGATCGGCGGCCGTCGCCATCGCCTTGTTGAAGTTGTTTTCCGTCATGCGGTATTGCAGATTCCCGGCCGTATCGGCCCGCCAGGCCCGGATGAAAGCCACGTTGCCCCGGATGCTTTTGACAAACACCTGCTCGACGCCGTCGATGATGCGGACGTCGCAGCCCTCCGCCAGGGCCGTACCGGCGGAGGTCGGCGTATAAAAGCCGCCGATACCGGCCCCGCCCGCCCGGATGGCTTCGGCCAGCGTGCCCTGCGGCAGCAGTTCATACTCGACCTGCCCGCTCTGGGCGGCTTTCACGGCATCGGGGTTCGAAGTAAAGAACGAGCCGATCATCTTCCGGATCTGGCCGTTCCGCAGCAGGCGCCCCCCGCCCAGACCGGCCTCGCCGGTGTTGTTTCCGATAAAGGTCAGGTTGCCGGTGCCGGTTTCGGCCAGGGCGTGCATGAGGTGAACCGGGTTGCCGGTCATCCCGAAACCGCCCTGGAGCAGCGTATCGCCGTCTTTCACCAGCCGGGCGGCCGTCTGCACATCAATAATGGGTACTTGCTTCATGGTTGGTGGTTGTTAATGGTCGAAGGCCGAAAACGGCAGGCCCACGTAGTTCTCGGCAATCGTGGCCGCGTAGGCTTCCGACGTTCGGATGTAGTCGAATCGCGCTCGCTGGAGCCGGTACTGAAACGAGCCGTGTTCGTCCTGTTTATGAAACAGCGTCGTCATGAAATTGGAGAACTCCTGCGCCCGCCAGACCCGGCGGAGGGCGGTCTGCGTGTACAGTTCCAGACCCGTACAGGAGCCGTTGCGGTAAAAGTCCGCTAGCCCGTCGACCAGGTGCTTCACGTCCGCAATGGCAAGGTTCAGCCCCTTGCCCCCGGTCGGCGGCACGATGTGGGCCGCATCCCCGGCCAGGAACAAACGCCCGGCCTGGAGGTTGTCGATCAGGAAACTGCGCATGGGCGTGATGCTTTTCTCGAAGATCGGCCCGGATTGCAGGTGCCAGCCCGGCGTTCCCAGCCGGACCGACAACTCTTCCCAAATCCGGTCATCGGGCCATTGATCGATCGATTCGCCGTTTTCGACCTGGAGATACAGCCGGCTGACTTTGGCCGAACGGAGGCTGTGCAGGGCAAAACCGCGTTCGTGGTAGGCGTAGACCAGCTCGTCGGAAGACGGCGGTACGTCGGCCAGAATGCCCAGCCAGCTGAACGGGTAGGTGATGGCATACTCGCGGTAGCTGTGCCGGGGCAGGGTCTTTCGGCCCAGTCCGTGAAACCCGTCGCAGGCGGCCACGAAGTCGCATTCGATCACTCCCTTCTCACCGGCCTGTTCGAAATATATTTTTGGATGCCGGGTATCGAAATCCTCAATCGCCAGCGCCGGGGCTTCGAACAGCAGGGTTTCTCCGGCGGCCTGCCAGGCGTCCGTCAGGTCTTTGACGACCTCCTGCTGGCCGTAGATGGTGATGTGCCGCCCGTTCGTATGCGCATCAAACGGAACCCGGATGCGCTCGCCGTCGAAGCTCAGGTACACGCCGTGGTGTTCGTGCCCTTCCCGGATCAGCCGGTCCGCCAGACCGAGGGCCTTCAGGATGTCGACCGTATTCTGCTCCAGCAGACCGGCCCGGACGCGGGCCTGTACGTATTCCCGGCTCCGGTGTTCGATGATGACCGCGTCGATGCCCTGCCGGCGGAGCCAGTGGGCCAGCGTCAGGCCGGCGGGCCCGGCACCGATGATGCCTACCTGCGTTCGGATGGTTTTCATAGGCTGATTCCCAGTTCTTCCAAGACTTCCTGGGCAGAGTGAAAAGCGTCATTGGCGGCCGGAAGACCGCAATAGATCCCCGACTGAAGGATCACCTCCCTGATTTGCCCGACGGTCAGGCCGTTGTTCAAAGCCGCCCGGACGTGCATCTGAAACTCCGACCGGCGGTTGAGGGCGATCAGCATCGCCAGCGTGATGAGGCTGCGGTCCGCTTTGGACAGGCCCGGCCGCGCCCAGATTTCGCCCCAGGCGTAGCGGGTAATGAAGTCCTGAAAATCGGCATTGAAGGCGTTGATCCGCTCCCCGGCCCGGTCCACATGAGCGTCTCCCAGCACGCTCCGGCGGAGGTGCATCCCCCGCTCCGACACCGACTCCCCGACCAGAAAGGCGATGAGGGCCTGCGCGAAGGATCGGGGCAACTCCGTGGCCGTCAGATGGCGGGAGGGCAGCACCAGCAAATGGGCATCGGGAATCTCCCCGGCCAGAAACTCGGCCTGTTCAACGTTGGTAACCGGGTCGTCGTCGCCCGTGATGACCAGCGTCTCGACTGTAATTTCCTTCACCCGTTCCCGAAAATCGGCGTCGCGGATGGCCGCACAGCAGGCGGCATACCCGGGCACGGGGCTCCGCAGAAACAGGGTCCTGACGGCGGCCACCCGCTCGGGATGGCGTTCCCGGTACGATTCGGTAAACCACCGTTCCATGGTCTCGTCTGCGATGGCCGCCATCCCGTGCCGGGTGACGGTGTCGATCCGGCCGTTCCAGCGTTCGTCGTTTCCGATTTTAGCGCCGGTATTGCTCAGGACCAGCTTCCGGATGCGGTCGGGATGGTGAATCGCCAGCCACTGGCCGGTCAGCCCGCCCATCGACAGGCCGCAGAAAGCCGCCTGCCGGATGCCGAGCCGGTCCATCAGGTCGATCACGTCCTGCCCCAGCTGGTCGATAGCATACGGGCCGGGCGGAACCTCGCTGCCGCCGTGGCCGCGGGTGTCGTACTGCAATACCCGGAAGTAGGGCAGCAGCAGCGGAACCAGTTCGTCCCACATCATCATTTCCGCCCCCAGCGAGTTGGAGAAGATCAGCACCGGGCTGCCGGGCGAACCCTGGAGTTTATATTGAAGCCTCATCGTCTCGGGAATAAGGGTGACTTTCGGTTTGGTAACTTCCGCCCGCCGGCGGGTTTAGCAGAGAATCGATGATCTCCAGGCTCCGGCCGACGGCATTTTCGGGCCGGAAAAGCGCATCGGGGTCCGGCAGAGCAAAGTCGAGTTCTGCCAACACGGCTTTGAGGTGTTTCCCCTGCGTTATGGCCGTTTCACAGGCCATTTCCACCTGCCGGTGCGCTTCGGTCTTGCCGAGCCGGGGAGCCAGCGCCAGCGAAACGGCTTCAGCATAAATCAATCCCCCCGTTATTTCAAGGTTCTGCCGCATCCGCGCCGGATCCACTTCCAGATCGGCAAGTAGTTCGATGGAGCGGTCCACGGCCCCGCCGGTCAGCTGCATAAGGTCGGTCAGTGGTTCCCATTCCGCGTGCCACCCTCCCGCCGAGCGTTCGTTTTCCTGCGGCATTGCGGCCAGAAGGGTCGCCACCAGCTGCGGAGTCCGGCCGGCATTTGCCAGAATGGCCGCGCAGTGGACTGGGTTGCGCTTGTGAGGCATCGTGCTGGACCCGCCTTTCCCGGCGGCTTTTCCTTCCAGCACCTCGCCGATCTCGGTCTGCATCAGCAGCGAAACATCCCGGGCGATTTTGCCCAGACTGCCCGTCAGGATGCCCAGATTCGCGGCCCATTCGGCCGGACGGTCGCGCTGCGAATGCCAGGGTGCCGCGGGCCGCAGCCCCAGCGCAGCCGCCGTCTCCGCCAGCACCTCCGCCGTCAGGAACGCATTACCGCTGCCGACCGCCCCACCCAGTTGCAGCACCTCCACCCGGGGCCGGCTTTCTTCGAGCCGTTGACGACTGCGCCGGACGGCTTCGAGCCAGTAGGCGGTTTTCAGGCCGAAGGTGATCGGGCGGGCCTGTTGCAGGAGCGTTCGCCCGGCCATCACGGTTTGCCGGTGCGTGCGGGTCAGGTCCGTCAGCAGGGTTTCCAGTTGTTGCAGCTTCGGCTCCAGCCACTCCCGGAAAGCCTTGATCGTCAACGTCATCGCCGTATCGACCACATCCTGGCTGGTGGCCCCCAGATGCACGGACCCGGCCGCTTCCGGATCGCGCCCGGCCACCTGTTCAGTCAGCTGCTTCACCAGCGGAATGGCGGCATTTCCGCCCGGCGCCACCTCCTGCCGCAGTCGTTCCAGGTCAGGACGGGCGGCTTCGCAGCAGGCGGCAATGGCATCGGCCGATTTTGCCGGAATCAATCCCTCGCGGGCCTGAGCGCGGGCCAGGGCGGCTTCAAACCGGAGCATCCGGCTTAGAAAGGCTTCGTCCGACAGGAGCGGCTGTAATTCAGAGCTGTAAAACAGATGGGTGTATAGCGACATACGGATAGATCAGATTTCAAAAAAGACGGTTTCCCGTTCCCCCTGCATGTAGATGTCGAACTCGTAACCGGCGGGCGTTCTCCGGGCGATCAGCGTCTGCCGCCGGTGTTCCGGCACCGCGTTCAGCACCGGATCGGCGGCATTGGCGTCGGTTTCTTCCGGGAAATACAGCCGGGTGTAGGAATGAATCAGCTGCCCCCGCATGAAGACGATCACCGACAGGTGGGGCGCCTGACCGTCGACCGATCCCGGTTTGACGGTGTGAAACAAAAACCGGCAGTCGGGGTCGGTGCCGGTGCCGAACCGCCCGAAGCGCCGGTTAGCGGCATCCCAGAGTTCGATCAGGGCGTCGGAAACGGGCTGCCCCTGCCCGTCGAACACCCGGCCGTAGATCAGGACGGCTTCCGGCCCGGCGAGCGGATCGACCAGCCGGTTTCCGACCAGACTTTTGAAATCATAGAGATACTGTTCGGGCGTCAGGCCGTAGGCGAAATAGGGTCCGACGGTTTGGGAAGGCGTCTGTCGCATGGGTCGAAGGGGTTGATCAAACCGTTTCAAAGGGGGTGGAGCCGCTGCCCCGCAGCACGAAGTCGAACTGGTAGCCCAGCGCGAAATGCGGCTCGGTCACCGCCATGTCGAAGCGGCAGATCAGCAGGGAACGGCCTTTCGGCGGCAGGCTCAGAAAGACCGGGTCGTGGTCCAGCAGCGGATCGCCGGGAAAATACATCTGCGTCACCAGCCGGGTCGTGATGTTCGGGCCGAACAGGGAAAAGTGGATGTGATTGGGCCGCCAGGCGTTGTAATGATTGCTCCACGGATAGGCCCCCGGCTTGATGGTATAGAATTTATATCGCCCCTCGGCGTCGGTCAGCACCCGGCCCGTGCCCAGAAAGTTGGGGTCCAGCGGGGCGTCGTGCTGGTCCACCTTATGCACATACCGGCCGGCCGCGTTGGCCTGCCAGATTTCGATCAGCGTGTGCGGAACCGGGCGGCCGGTTTCGTCCAGCACCCGCCCATGCACGACGATGCGTTCGCCGAGCGGCTCGCCGTTTTTCATCGAATTTTTGGTCAGGTCGTGGTCGAGCGGGCCGACGTTCGCAGCCCCGAATACCGGGCCGGTCCGCTCGGAAAGCGAGTGCGGGATCACCACCAGCGGTTGGGTGGGCGCCCGCAGCACGGTGGATTTATAGCCGGGGGCCAGGTAGGGCGGCTGGACCTCCCGGTCGAAAAGGGGGATGGTGGGCTGGCTCATAAGCAGGGCGAAACGTCAGAATAGATTCTGAACAAAGGTATCGGCAGTGTACTAATTCATCTTGGATTATTGAAAAATACATTTGCACTAACCGAACATTCCAGCCATATTTAAACCGGTATTTAGCTTTTTAGAACATCGATGCCGCATTCGCTGAAGAACTACGAAGGACTGTACGGGGACACCCGCTATCCGCGCTCGGAAGGGTTCATGACCCATGAGTTGCTGGAGGTGCGGAGCCGTCAGTACGAGTGGTTCATCGACGAGCACCTGCACACCAATCTGGTGCAGCTGTTCTTTTTCACCTCCGGCAACGGCGTGGTGCTGTCCGAAAACCGGCGCATCGCCCTCGACCCGCCCTGCGTTCTGCTCATCTCCTCCAACACCCTGCACGGGTTTTCCTTCGATCCCGGGATGGTGGGCGAGGTGCTGACGATTCAGGAGGAAGTGCTGGAAGCGGTGTTCAGGTCATCCCCGCACATCCTGCTGGAACTCAACGGCCTGAAACACTTCCCCTTTCCGGCCGCCGGCGACGCCTTCCGCGACCTCGTCGACCTGAAGGAACGGCTTTGCCGGGAATTGCCGGGCCATGCGCCCGAGAAAGAAACCAGCCTCCAGCTGCTGCTCCAGCTGCTCTGGATTCAGATCTACCGCGTCAGCCTCGCGTCGGAGGTGCAGATTCAGCATTCCGATAACCGGACGCTGCGGTATTTCCAGTCCTTCCAGAAGATGATTCGCCAGTCGCTGCACGAGGTCCGGTCGGTGCAGGAATACGCCCGCGAACTGAACATCACCACCGTCCACCTGAACCGCATCTGCCAGGGGCTGGTCCGGAAGTCGGCCTCGCAGATCATCCACGACTACCTGACGGCGGAAGCCAAAAAGTACCTGCTGCACACCACCTTTACGCTCTCCGAAATCTCGTACCAGCTCAACCTGAAAGACCCCGCCTATTTCTCGCGTTTTTTCAAGAAACAGACCGGCCTGTCGCCGGGGGCGTTCCGGAAGCAGGCCCGGGCCGAAACCGGGCCGCCGGAACCGGTCAGCTGATGTTCCGGGAAACGATCCGCCACGTGACCAGCCCGGCCACGGCCGTCGGGACGGCGAAGATCAGGAAGTTGGCGGTCATGGTCAGCCCCAGACCGATGAGCAGACCGCCCACGGCCGGGCCGGTGATGCCGCCGAGCCGCCCCATGCCGATGGCCCAGCCGACGCCCGTGGTCCGGAACTGGGTCGGGTACAGGCGGGCCGCCACCGCATACAGCCCCACAAAACCGCCCTGAACGCCGAAGCCCAGCAGCCCGAACACCAGCAACAGCGCCGGCGACCCCGCGAACACCCGAAATACCGCCATGAGTATAGCGGTCAGAATCAGGAAGATACCGATGGTCTTTTTCAGCCCGAACCGGCTGGAGAAATAGCCCTGCGTGATGACGCCGAAAAACGAACCCACGTTGAAGACGGCCCCCGCATAGATTGCCAGTTCCATCGACAGGCCGGCATTGGCCGCCAGCTTAGGGATCCAGCTCAGCAGGAAATACAGGGTGGCGAAGGACAGGAACAGCGCCGTCCACAACTGGAAGGTCGATACTTTATAGTCGGGTCCGAGCAGGGAGCGGACGGGAATACCACCCGGGCCGAGCGGCCGTTCGGGCAGGCTTTCCAGCGGCTCCTTGCCCATGCGGGCCAGAATGGCGTTGGCCCGGGCCAGGCTCCCCGGCGAGGGCGCGTTCAGGTAAAATTGCAGTGACTCGGTCAGAAACAGCTGAACCAGCGGCAGCGCCAGCAGCGTGGTGGCCCCGGCAATGCGGAACAGGGCCTCCCAGCCGGACGCCGGAATCACCCGGGCCGCCACCAGCCCCGACAAAACCGCCCCCACCGGATAGCCCGACAGCACGAAGCTGACCCAGAAATCGCGGGACCGGTTCGGGGTGTATTCGGAGGAAAGCGCGGCCGTGCAGGCCAGCATGCTGCCGATGCCCAGCCCGCTGACGAACCGGAAAACGATCAGGTCGGTAACGTCCACCGAGTACGAAGTCAGGTAGATGCTGATGCCCATCAGGCCCGCACTCAGCAGGATCAGGGCCTTGCGGCCGATCCGGTCGGCAAAAGGGGCCAGAAACAGCGCCCCGGCGGTCATGCCGAGCAGCCCGGCGCTGAAGACGATGCCCAGCGATCCGGGGCTGACGTCCCAGTCCCCGGCGATGGCCGGGGCCGCGTAGGAAATCACCATCACATCCATGCCGTCGAGCATGTTCATCACGAAACAGAGCAGGACGGTCACATATTGCAGCCGCGAGATGGGCTGCTGGTCGATGAGCGAGCGGGAGCCGGCTTCCATAGAGAACCAGGGTTAGAGGACTGACGGGAGTGCCTACGGCTTTGAAGCCACTTTCTCGGCCAGCCGCCGGGCTGCCGGAATGATGATGAAGGCGGCAAAGTAGGCCACCGGCAGCATGACGACCCAGGCATTGATGAATTTAATGAACCAGCCGGGATTGAAACCGTGGTTGCGGAGCGTCCCGACGAACGCCATGATCAGCGTCATCGGCACGACGACGAACAAGGTGTTGACGTATTTGAAAAATTTGCGGCTCACGGTTTCAGATGCTGGTCGAGGAAGGCGAATACGGTATCGAGGTTTTTCGGGTCGTCGAACTGCGGGCCGCCGTGGCCTTCGCCCTCCAGCAGCCCGAAGCGGACTTTCTCCGGGCCGGCCGCCCGGTACAGGGCATCGGCAAAAACCGCCGACTGCAAATACGGAATCAGCGGGTCTTTCGAGCCGTGCTGGATCAGGAAGGGCGGGCAGTCTGCCGAAATATGGGTTTGGGGGTTGATCAGGGCCACCGCCCCGGGGGCCTCCGGAATCGGTTTTCCGATCAGGGCCGATTCCGGCGAGTCGGGGGCGTTGTGGACGGCCCCGCGGACCCCAAGCATCCGGAACTGATCGTCCATGGTCAGAAAGTCGATGGGTCCGAACCAATCGACCACGGCCTGTACCCGGCTCGACACTTCGGGGTTTCCCATCGAGAGGTCCTCCAGCGCCGGCACCCCGGCCGAGGTGCCGAGCAGGGCCGACAGGTGACCGCCGGCCGACGGCCCCCAGGCCGCGATGCGGTCCGGGTCGAGGCCGTACTGCCCGGCATGGGCGCGAATCCAGCGGACGGCGGCTTTGACGTCATGGACCGGCAGGGGCGATTTGGCTTCCCCGCTGAGCCGGTAATTGACGGATACCACCGCGTAGCCCCGGTTCACGCCCCCGAAGAGCGAAGCGAGGTGCTGGGCATCGCCCTTGTCACCGACCCGGAAGGCCCCGCCGTGAATGGCGACGATGACGGGAAACGGCCCTTCGCCGGTCGGCGGCAGGTGAATGTCCAGCTTCTGGGCCTCCGAGCGGTTCGCGTAGGCAAGGTCTTTCAGGATGGGGTTCATGTACAGGGTACGGAAGTAAGACGTTTCCAGGATCGTTGGCAGGGCGGGCTCAGTGGGGAGCGCCCGGCGGAACCGGCGGCCGCTCCACCGGCACCAGGTCGAGCTGCATGACCCGGGGAAAATTCGGGCCGGGGCCCGGCACCTGCGGATAAATGTGGTCGGGGTAGGGCGTGGCCGAGCGGAAAAAATCTTCGAAGATACCCGGCGTCAGTACCCCTATAAACCGCGTATAAGGGCTTTTCAGCTGATAGGCATGGATGACGCCCGCCGGCACGGCTACATAGTCGCCGGGTTCGATGTCCAGCAGCGACTGGTTGGCCCACATCCGCATCCGGCCGTCCACACAGAAGAACGATTCGGAATGCTGCCGGTGGAAATGCTTCAGGATCATGGGGCCGGCCGGTCCCTCGGTCCCGACAAAAAGCAGTCGGCCGCCGGTGGTGCGGTTGTCGCTCAGGATAGTGAACAACTGGTCGCCGATGAGGTAGCGGTCGCCCTCTCCGGCCGCCAGCACGTAGGGTTCCACCGCCGTGGGCAGACCGGTCCGGCTGACCCGCTCGGACGTCCCGGAAACCGGCTCGTCGCGAAAGCTGACGTCGGCGACCTCTCCGGCCCGGCCGAGGGCCTGCGCATCGAAGGGCGGGACGGCATCCGAAGGCTGAACATACCCGGCATAAGGCCGGCCCAGCGTGCGGTACAGGCCGCCGATCCGGGAGCCGCTGGTGACCGACGCGAGCTGCGTCCGGTGGGTAGTCATCCGGAAGCCGTGAACCGTCGCGGGCGGGATGGAGGCAAAATCGCCTTTGATCATCCGGTGGACAGACCCGCCGAGCCGGAGTTCCACCTCTCCTTCCAGCACAAAGAGGACTTCATGGGTTTCCTGGTGCGTATGGTCCGGGAAGCCGGCGCCCTGGCCTCCGGTGACGACGGCCCACTCGAACAGGTCGCCGGTATCGCTGCCGCGGGCAAGCAGATTGACCACCAGACCGCCGGCCAGATACCGCTCCCCGTCCCCGCTCCGCAGGTAATAGGGAAGCTTCCGGCCGGGCAGTTCGCCCTGGGGTTCGATGGCCTGCATGGCCGCAGCCCCGCCGGGAATTTCCCCGCCTTTTTCCAGCAGGTCCGCGTGTTCCGATGACCAGCGAAAGCCGCCGTCCGCGTCGTTTTCAACCCCTTTCACCGTTTGCATCCGGGTTCACATTTAGGTTTGTGACTGTTTCCGAGCGTAAAATTAGCCCGGGCCCGGACCAAAGGCTGGTAGAATTCGAATTATTACTTGGACAATCAGAACATGGCCTTATGGAAACGGCTGCGGACTTCATAGGCGATGTGCATGGCCCGGATACCGCCGAAAGCAGCCTGCGGCAACTGCTCCAATGCCTTTTGTGATGGGACGGCAACCCGTTACGGCGCTTTGGACAGCAGGCCCAGAAAGCCGAGCCACTCCCCGAAACGCTCGATCCAGCCGTCGACCGGGAGGTTCTGTTTCCGCATCCCGAACCCATGGCCGCCTTTGGCGTACAGGTGCAGTTCGGCGCCTTTGCCGGCTGCAATCCAGTCGTTGTACAGCTTCGTGCTCAGGGGCGCAAACCCAAGCTGGTCGTCGGTGGCGGCCGCTACGAACAGCGGGGGCGCATCCGCCGGAACCGTCGTTTTGTCCAGCGCCCCGGTATAGGCATAGATGGGAGCGACAAAGGCCGGCCGACCCGCGGGAGTGTACGAAAAAGCCACCCCGGCAGCTACCGTGCCCCCGGCCGAAAAGCCGATGATGCCGACCCGGTCGGGGTTGACGCCGTACCGGGCCGCCTGCCCGCGCACGAGTTCGACGGCGGTCCGGCCGTCGGCTATTGCGAGCGGCACCACCGGCGCGTTCTCCGCATCCAGCGCCTTGATGTTCTGCATCTTGGGTATCAGTTCGGCCACGGGGTCGTCGGTCCGGCTGCGGACCACCCGGTATTTCAGCACGAATGCCGTTACGCCTTTGGCGGCCAGCCATTTGGCCACGTCGATGCCTTCGCTGTCGATGGAAAGGGTATGAAAGGCGCCACCGGGGCAGATGATGACGGCCGTTCCGTTGGCGGTGGCCGGGTCGGGCCGGAATACCGTCAGGGTCGGGCTGGAGACGTTGTATACCACCCGCGTGTTGAAACGATTGGTGGCGCTCTCCTTCTCCTGCCAGTTCCAGTTCTCGGAGCCGGGAGCCTTCCCTGCATACAGCGGAATCACCTGCTGGGCCCCCGCCCGGGCGGCAAAGACGAACAGAAAGAACAAAATTTGTTTCGCGAAAGCCATAGAAGTCAAAGAGTTAAAAAATTCAGCCTGTTCATTATTTCGGACGAAAAAGGGTCGGCCGGGTTGGTCGGCCCGCCGATGCCTCCGCCTATGATCCGTATCCTGATGCCGCCGGGTCCGGAAGCCGGAAAACGCAGGACCCGGCTTTTCAGGTAGTGCTTACAAAAAGACAAAGAAAGAACGATATTATCCAATCGCATTTTCCAACTTTTTAATTCGTTCCTTTCCCGGAACCCGTGGAACCTCGCCGGCTTCGGAAATTTGTCAGGAAGGCCGACCCGCTTCATTTCCGGCAGGCGGAGCGGACCGACGGCGGCCGATTCGGCCGGGCGAACGGCCTGCGTTCCGGGCTTGTAACCGCTTGGCCAGAATGAATAATTTAAATTCTCTCCGTACCTTTAGGCGGTGTCGCTCAAATGGGATGGCCAATCAATGAATCAATCGAATCAAGGCCCTAACCCTGCGGTAAGCGCTGAAGAAAACACCCGTCGGCAAACCGAAAAGCTGCTTCAGCTGGTCGAAAACGCCAAAGATTATATGTCGATGGCGACCCTGGAAGGGCAGATGACCTACATGAACCGGGCGGCCCGCAGACTGGTAGGACTCCCGGCCGACGCCGACCTTTCTTCCCTTCACTTTCAGGACTTTTACTCGCCCCGGCAGATTCGGATCGTGCGGGAGGAAATCATCCCGGCACTCGACCGGAACGGGTCCTGGTCCGGGCCGGTTTGCATCAAACACCTCCCGACGCAGGAAGAAATTCCCTGTTACGCCAACTACGCCCTCATCTACGACCCCGACAACGGGCAGGTCATTTCCCGCTCGCTCATGCTGCGGGACCTGCGGCCCGAACTGGAAGCCCGCAAAGAGCTGGAAGACAGCGAAAAACGCTTCGAGAATCTGGTGCAGCAGGCACCGGTCGCGACGGCCATCTACACCGGCCGGGAGATGACCATCCAGTGGGCCAATCCGGCCATGATCAAATTATGGGGAAAGGACTCCTCCGTGATCGGCACAACCGTCCGGGTGGCCCTGCCCGAACTGGAAGGGCAGCCGTTCCACGACCTGCTGGACCGGGTGTTTACCACCGGCGAAATGTACCAGGCATCGGAAGACCGGGGCGACCTGGTCGTCGACGGCGTTCTGCAGACGTTCTACTTCAATTTCAGCTATAAGCCTCTCCGGGACAGTGAGGGCCGGATCTACGCCATCCTCAACATGGCCATCGACGTGACCGAACAGGTCATCACCCGACGGCGGCTGGAGGAAAGCGAAAACAACTTCCGCAGCCTGATCATGCAGGCGCCCATCGGCATCTGTCTGCTGACGGGCGAGGATTTCATCACGGAGATCGTCAACGACCAGTACCTCGAACTGGTGGGCAGAACGCGCGAAGGTTTCATGAACCGGCCCATCTGGGAATTGCTGCCGGAGGCCAGGGCCCAGGGGTTCGACCGGATTCTGTCGGAGGTGAAGCGAACCGGAACGCCCTACGTCGGGAATGAATCCCCGGTCATGCTGGTTCGGAACGGCCGGCCCGAAACGCTGTATGTCAACTTCGTCTATGAACCGCTCTTCGATACCGAAGGCCGGGCCCACAGCGTCCTGGTCTTGTCCATCGACATCACGCAGCAGGTCCGCTCCCGCCAGCTGATCAAGGAAACCGCCGACCGTGCCCGCCTTGCCGTGGAATCCGGGCGAATGGGCAGTTACGAAGTCGACTTCCTGACCGGCGTAGTCATCGGCTCTCCCCGGTTCAACGAGCTGTTCGACCTCGAGACCACCGGCCTGCAGCCGGATTACGTCTCCCGGATTCATCCCGACGATCTGCCGAAGCGGGCCAAAGCCCACGAGGTTGCCCTCCGCACGGGGGTTCTGGAATACGAGTGCCGGGTTATCCGGCGGGACCAGTCCATCAACTGGCTCCGGATATACGGCCAGTATTATTTCAACGAGGAAGGGCAGCCCATTCACATCATCGGCATCGTTCAGGACATCACGCTGCAGAAAACCGCCGAGGAAGAGCGGGAGAAATTTCTGGCCCTATCCTTCTACAGCCGGGATTTTATCGCCATGTGCGATATGAACATGAAAACGCTGTACGTCAACAAGGGAGGTATCGAACTGCTCGGCATCGAGGGGCCGGTGGAAGAACAGAGCCTGTGGGACTGTTTCTTTCCGGAAGACCATGCCTTCCTGCGCGATCAGTTTTTTCCGCAGGTCCTGCGGGACGGGCACGCCGAAGTTGAAATCCGGTTCCGTCATTTCCGGACGGGACGGCCGGTCTGGGTTATCTACAGCGTGTTCGTGATCTATTCGAACCAGGGCGAACCGTCGGTGCTGGCGACCGTCAGCCGGGATATCACCGAACGAAAAACGATGGAAGAGGAACTGGAACGGAGGGTGCAGGAGCGAACTGCCCAGCTCCGGCAGCTGAACGACGAACTCCAGCAGTTCAGCTACATTTCCAGCCATGATCTGAAGGAACCGCTCCGCAAGATTCAGGTCTTCGCCGACATGGCCCAGCAGGAATCCGACCCGGCCAACACGGTTCTGACCGACCACCTGCAGCGGGTGCGGCAATCCGCCAAACGGATGTCCGGGCTGCTGGCCGACCTGCTGAGCTACGCCCTCCTGGGCAACCCCGAACGCCAGTTCGCCCGGATCGATCTGAATCAGGTGCTCCGGCACATCCAGGGTGATCTGGAACTGATGATCCGTGAGAAGCAGTCGACCCTGTCCATCGGGCCCCTGCCGGTTGTCGAGGGCATTCCGTTCCAGATCAACCAGTTGTTCTACAACCTGGTCCACAACGCCGTCAAATTTACCAATACCGAGGGAGAACCTTCGGAGGTCCGGATCGGCCACCGGGAACTGAGCCTGGAAGACAAGCTACGACAAGGCCTCTCGCCGGCCCGGGTGTACCACCAGGTGGACATCACCGACAACGGCATCGGCTTCCGACAGGACATGGCCGACAAGGTGTTCGTCGTCTTCAAGCGGCTTCATACCCGGGAAGAATACTCCGGCAACGGCATCGGCCTTTCCATCTGCAAGAAAATAGCCGAAAACCACGGCGGCCGGATCATGGTCCGGTCCGTGCCGGGGGAAGGCTCCACGTTCAGCGTCATTCTGCCCCAGGTTCAGGGCTGATCGGGGCCGTTATGCCTCTTTCTGAAGGAGTTCCGGCAGTACCCGTTCGCCGAAAACGTCGATGAAGCGCTGCTGGTCGAGGTTGACGTTGTGCACCATGAGCTGTTCGAAACCCATCTCCAGATAGCCGGCCAGCCAGTCGGCATGCCGGCCGGGGTCGGCGGAGATATGCACCATCCGG
The DNA here is from genome assembly GCF_003703975.1 of Larkinella soli. Taxonomy (GTDB): domain Bacteria; phylum Bacteroidota; class Bacteroidia; order Cytophagales; family Spirosomataceae; genus Larkinella; species Larkinella soli. Next base: position 100,646 of record NZ_QTJY01000020.1, read on the forward strand.
CCCACCTCCTCCACGTTCACCATCTCGCCGATGGCGTCGAACTGCTCGGGCATCCGCAGTTCGGTGAGGGCATTGTTCGGAAAAATGTTGGAACGCCACTGCTCGTGCGCTCCCCGGCGGGCGGTCTCCTCGTCCCCGGCGTAGGAAAGCTGCACTTTCAGGTGCATCGGTTTGCCCTCCCCGCCCCCGCGCCGGAACGCGTCGACCACCTTCTGCAACTCCTCCAGGGGCTGCGAGATGGTCAACAGGCCGTCGGCCCAGGAACCGGCCCATTCGGCGGTTTTGGCCGTGACGGCCGCCCCGAAGATCAGCGGTTTGACGGCCGGGCGGGTATACAGGATCGCGTCCTCCACCGTCACCAGCCCTTTATGCGTGACGCATTCTCCGTTCCATAAGGCCCGGATGACGTCCACGCACTCCTTCAGCCGCGCGTTGCGGTCGGCTTTGGAGGGCCATTTTTCGCCCGTGATGTGTTCGTTGAGCGCCTGCCCGGTGCCGACGGCCATCCAGAACCGCTCGGGAAACATTTCGGCGAGGGTGGCGGCCGCCTGGGCGATGATGGCCGGATGGTAGCGCTGCCCCGGCGCGTTGACCACGCCGAACGAAAGGGGCGTGGCCTGCATGGCCGCCCCCAGCCACGACCAGGCGAAACCGCTTTCGCCCTGCCGGTTGCTCCAGGGATGGAAATGGTCGGAGCAGGAAGCCGCCGTAAAGCCGGCCTGCGCGGCCCGCTGCACATTGGCCAGTAATTGGCCCGGCGGAAATTGCTCGTGCGAAGCGTGATACCCTATCTTGATCATAGTCAGTGGATTCGTTTCGTTCAGGATGCAGGCAACAGGTGGCTGGAATCACCGGCCCGGAACCAGCGGTAGCCGCAGGCATCGAGCAGGATGCGGTGGACGCCCTGCGCGTCGGCGGTTTCCTCCCGGTCGACCATCAGATCGACCAGCCGCGACCCCCGGCCCTGTTTCAGTGATAACGCCACCTCCTGCGGTTTTTCGTCGAAATTGTGCAGGATAACCAGCGAACGGCCCTGTCGGTGGTAGAGCATGGCCAGCACAGGGAGGCCGTTCGTATCCAGAATCTGCCAGTCGCCGTTGCCGATTTCGAGGCATTCCTTCCGGAGCCGGACCAGCGCCGTCATCCAGTTCAGCAGGGAGCCGGGGTCGCGTCGCTGGGCGGCCACGTTCAGGTGCGGATACGCATACGGCCCTTCTTCGACGACGGGATGCACGACCTTTTCGGACGCCGAAAAACCGGCCTGCGGGTCGTTGGACCACTGCATCGGCGTCCGCACCGCTTCGCGCTCGGGCAGCCGCAGATCGTCGCCCATGCCGATCTCGTCGCCGTACCGGATCACGGGCGCGCCGGGGAGCGAGAACAGGAGGCTGTAGGCCAGTTCGGTGAGGGGCCGGCTGCCCAGCATCGGCGACAGCCGCCGGCGGATGCCCCGGTGGTATAGCTGCATGGTTTCCTCCGGCCCGAACCGGTCGAACACCTTCTGTCGCTGCTCGTCGGTCAGGCGGCCCAGGTCCAGCTCGTCGTGGTTGCGCAGGAAGTGCGCCCACTGGGCGGTCGGATAAAGGGCGCGGGTCGCTTCCAGCGCTTCGGCCAGGGGCTTCACGTCGGCCGTCGCCAGGGCGTAGAACAGGTACTGGTTCACGAAAAAGTTGAACATCAGGTGGATGCCCTCACCCTGCGGTCCGAAGTAGTTCCGGCTGTCTTCCGGCAGCACGTTCGCTTCGCCCAGCAGGACGGCGTCTCCCTTCCGCCACTGGAGAAACCGGCGCATCTCATACAGGTAATCGAACCGGAGCTTCGGCTCTGCCGGGCCGGGCGAGGGCGACTCCAGAATGAACGGAACCGCATCGACCCGGAAACCGGCCACGCCCAGCTGCAGCCAGTAGCCCATCACCTTGCGGATTTCCTCGCGGACCTCCGGATGGTCGACGTTGAGGTCGGGCTGAAACTCAAAAAAGCGGTGGAAATAATAGGCACCGGCTTTTTTATCCAGCGTCCAGGTGGATTTCTGAACACCGGGAAAGACCATACCTTCGTTCCAGTCGGACGGTTTCTTCTCGGACCAGACATACCAGTCACGATACCGGGAATCTTTGGCCTTGCGGGCTTCCTGAAACCAGGGGTGTTCGTCCGAAGTGTGGTTGACGACGAGGTCGATGATGACCTTGATGCCCCGTTTGTCGGCCTGGTGCATGAACGCCACGAAGTCGCCACTCGACCCGTGCCGGGGATCGACGCCGTAATAGTCGCGGATGTCGTAGCCGTTGTCCCGGTTGGGCGTCGGCTGGAACGGGGCCAGCCAGACCGCATCGACGCCGAGGGCGTGGAGGTAGTCCAGACGGCGGCACAGCCCTTCGAAATCACCGATGCCGTCGCCGTCGGCATCCAGAAAGGTTTCCAGATCAAGGCTGTAGATGATGGCGTTTTTGTACCAGAGGTCTTCGATCATGCGGGTGGCGGAGGAAACGGTTTAACCCGGGGCCGCGCCGGGTTGTTCAAATTTTTATCGACGACCCGCCCCCGGACGGTGCGCATCCGGCCCGGTGTTTTACCAAACATTGCCGTTCATTTTCCGTTGGAAGAAGAAAGCATTCATCCCTACTCCATGGAGACGTACTACAATCCCGAAGACCTCAAAAAATTCGGCACGATCGGTGAATTTCAGAAAGAACTGGCCGACCGGTTCTTTTCCTACTACGGGGCGGTATTTGCCGACGGCGCCCTGACGGCCCGGGAAAAATCCCTGATCGCCCTCGCCGTGGCCCATACCGTCCAGTGTCCCTACTGCATCGACGCCTACACTACCGATACGCTCGAAAAAGGCTGTACGGAGGCCGAAATGATGGAAGCCGTGCACGTGGCGGCCGCCATTCGGGGAGGGTCTTCGCTGGTGCATGGGGTGCAGATGATGAACAAGGTCAAAGAACTTTCGATGTAAACGGTCGCCGGGGCCGCTCCGGTGGCTCCGGCTTTTCCTGCATGAAATCGCTCAGAGCCAGCGGCCACCAACTGGCCGGTACGGAAACGCAGCTCCAGCTGCTGCACCAGGTGGTCACCGACCAGCTGAAGCTGCCGCTATTCCACGAGAAGCTGGAAACGGCCGGCCTGTTTCCCCTGCGGCCGGTCGAAACCGCCGTTTTTCAGGTCAATGTCGGCCGGATGTGCAACCAGGTCTGTCGCCACTGCCACGTCGACGCCGGGCCGGACCGCCGGGAGATCATGACCCGCGACACCATGCAGCAGTGCCTCGACGCGCTGGCCCGAACCGACATCCCGACCGTGGACCTGACCGGGGGAGCGCCGGAGATGAACCCCCATTTCCGCTGGTTCGTGGAAGAAATCCGGGCGCTGGGGCGCCGGGTGATGGTCCGCTGCAACCTGACGATCATCGTCTCCAATCCCAAATACCACGACCTGCCCGACTTTTTCCGCCGGCACGAGGTGGAGGTGGTCAGTTCGCTGCCGTTTTACAATGCCGACAAAACCGACCGCCAGCGCGGAAAAGGCGTATTCGAGGATTCCATCAAAGCCCTGCGGATGCTCAATGCCGTCGGCTACGGGATGCCCGATTCGGATTTGCGGCTCCATCTGGTCTATAACCCCGCCGGCGCGTTTCTGCCCGGAACGCAGGAGGGGCTGAAGCGTCAGTTTCAGCGGGTGCTGCTCGATGAGTTCGGCATCCGGTTCAACGACCTCTACGCCATTACGAACCTGCCCATCAGCCGGTATCTGGATTTTCTGATTTCCACGGGCAACTACCGGGGCTATATGGAGAAGCTGATCACCGCCTTCAACCCGGCTGCGGCCGCCGGGGTCATGTGCCGCCATACGATCTCGGTCAGCTGGGACGGTTTCCTCTACGACTGCGACTTCAACCAGATGCTGGACCTGAAAGTGGCCGGGGCGGTGCAGCACGTCAGGGATTTCGACCCGGAAGCCCTCAGCCGCCGGACCGTCGTCATCAACCAGCACTGCTACGGCTGCACCGCCGGGGCCGGCTCCAGCTGTGGCGGCACGACCGCCTGAGGGTCCTTCAGCCGTTTTTTCGGGAAGGCGCATCCCGGCGGGTTTCACAGGGCCGTCCGTCCGGCAGTTTCCAGTCCCGCTGTTTCCGGAAGGGCATCCCCAGCAGCCGGCCCGGCGTCAGTTCATTCTCGTCGCGGTAGGCCGGAACGCCGAGGATCAGTTCCTCCTGCGGGATGTCCAGGCGGTGGGTGCCGTGGAGCCGGTCCCAGAACGAGAACAACGTTCCCCAGTTGGAATTGAACTCGTCCCGCACGATGGAGTGGTGAATCCCGTGCATCCGGGGTGTCACGAAAACCGCGTTCAGCAGCCGTTCGACGGGTTTGGGAAGCCGCCAGTTCGAGTGATGAAACTGCCCGGCCGTCTCGAAAACGATCTCATACACCACCGCCGTCCAGAAGCCGATGCCGAACAGAACCACCGTCGCAGCCCGGAACAGGATGCTCAGGATCAGTTCACCGAAATGGAACCGGAGGGCCGTGGAGACGTCCATATCGAGGTCGGTATGGTGAACGTTGTGAAACCGCCAGAGCAGGGGCACCTTGTGGGTGGCATAGTGCCACCAGTAGTAGGCGTAATCGAAGGCCGGAATGCCCAGCCCCAGCCCGACCCATCGGATCGGCCCTTCGGCGGGCAGCAGCCAGTGGATCAGCCCGAAGCCGTTGCGCTCTGCCCAGGCCGCAGCCAGCAGGGGCACCGGCAACAGCGCCAGCCGGAGCGTCAGCAGCGCCGGGACGGCAAAGGCGATGTTCCGGACGACCCGGCGGAAAAGGCTGAAACGCAGCCGTCGCAGCGGCCTTGACCACTGAAGGAGCAGCAGTCCGCCGAAGACCAGAACCAGCCAGGGGGAGCCGACATCGTCGAAAAGCGGTATGAAAAACATAGCGTTGCGTTTACCGGATATCTTCGTACAACTGCTTCAGCTTCTCGGCCGAATAGCCGACGCCCCACAGAATGCCCACATACAGAAACAGCCCGTTGGCCCGCCAGAACCCCCATTTGGCCACCCGCCGGTCCGACGACTCCACGATGCGGTTCACCTGCCGGATGCGGCCGTATTTCACCAGCCTAAGCAGCAGGTCGGCCTCCTCCATGATGGGTAGATCGTCGGCATACCCTCCGCAGGCCAGAAACTGTTCGCGCCGGCAGAAGATGACCTGATCGCCGAAGAGCAGCCGCGCCCCCCGGAAGAAGAACAGGTAGGGCCGAAACAACAGCGGGGCATAATAGGTCTTGATATAGTTATGGAACGAGGTGATCCAGCAGGTGCGCAGCGGCCCCCGCATCAGGGAGATGAACCCGCCGGCGGCCGTTTTCGAATCGGTTAGCGTGGCCTCGACCACCATGAGGCCGTCGTCGGGCAGGCTCGTATCCGCGTGCAGGAAACAGAGGTACTCGCCGGTGGCCGCGCGCGCGCCGAGGTTCATCTGGTACGAGCGCCGGGCCACCGGGCTCCGGATCAGCTGCGGCACCGGCCCGGCTTCGGAATGGGCGGCCTCCTCGATCTGCCGCTCCACGAGGGCCACCGTCCGGTCCTGACTGCCGCCGTCAACCACGATGATCTCCGCCGGAGCCGGCCGGAGACTGCCGAGTTGCCGGAAGGTCCGGGGCAGGGTGCGTTCTTCGTTGAAGGTCGGGATGATGATGGAGACAGCCAACGGGACAGGGTTTGTTAAAATTAACAGGATGGTCGTATAACCGTTTGTTGCAACCGCTGGTTGTAATGACAACCCCGGCCGCCGGTCGAATGGTAAAGGAAGTTACCATCCGGCTTTCTTACAAGCTAACGCTTCATGTTTCGACTTATTCCCAACGCCCTGCTCCGGCAGCTCTATACCCGCAACAGCCTGCGCAACACCCCGGACGGGTTTGTCTTCTCGCTGAAAAACCGCCTGGCCGACGCCCGGTTCACCGGCCTGCGGCTGGTCCGGATCGACGGCCGGGCGTATGATCCGGACGTGTTCACGCTGGAGCCGGACGGCGCCCCACCTACCCCCGTAACCGCCATCACCCCCGAACGGCCGCTGGACTTTCCGCTCCGGCGGTCGGTGACGGTTCATGCCCGCACGGAACCGCTCCCGCCCGGCCGGCACCGCCTGGTTTTCACGCTCCAGACCCTGCCTTTCGGGCTGCTGACCATTGAAGTGGAGGACGAGTTGCAGGAGGAGATCTCTCCGGCTGGGCCGGACGACCGGGCTGCTTCCGGCATCCCGCGCGACCCGGTCGACGACACCGGCCCCGACATTCTTCGCCGGCGGCAGGCGTATCTGGAAAGCCGGACCGGTCTGGCCCTGCAGCATCTGACGGCCTATTCGTTCGACCCGGCGGTATCGCGCGGCCATTGTGAGCAGTTTGTCGGGGCAGCGCAGGTGCCGGTGGGGCTGGCCGGGCCGCTGCGGATCAACGGCGACCATGCGAACGGCGAATTCTTCATTCCGCTGGCCACCACCGAAGGCACGCTGGTGGCTTCCTACAACCGGGGCATCAAACTGCTGAACCGCTGTGGCGGAGTAACCTGCACCGTTCTGGACGAAGGTATGCAGCGGGCGCCGGTTTTTGTACTGCCGGATGCACGGGCCGCCCGCGATCTGGCCCGCTGGGTGGCCGAACAGGAGTCCGCCCTCCGCGACGAAGCCGAATCGACCTCCCGCTATGCCCGTCTGAAATACATCACCCCCTACCAGACCGGTCGCCTGCTGTTTCTGCGGTTCGGGTTCACCACCGGCGATGCGGCCGGGCAGAACATGGTCACGAAGGCCACGCTGGCGGCCTGCCATTACCTCCTTCAGCACCGGACCGAGGTCGAGCATTTTTACCTCGAATCCAACTTGGCGACCGACAAAAAGCCGTCGTTCATCAACACGCTCCAGACGCGGGGAAAGCGGGTGACGGCGGAGGTAACCATCCCGAAAGAGATACTGATCAGCGAATTGCAGGTGGACCCGGAGCAGCTCGACCGGCATGCCCGCATCGGGAATCTGGGAGCATTTCTGGCCGGGGCCAATAACAACGGGCTGCACGCGGCCAACGCGCTGGCGGCCCTGTTCATCGCCACCGGGCAGGATGTGGCCTGTCTGGCGGAATCGTCGGCCGCCGTCACCTCCTCCGAACTGCTGCCCAACGGCGACCTCTACGGCTCGGTGACCCTGCCGTCGCTGGTGATCGGGACGGTCGGCGGGGGAACCGGTTTACCCACCCAGCGCGAGTGTCTGGAAATCATGGGCTGTTACGGACCGGGACAGGTGCTTAAATTTGCCGAAATCGTGGCCGGAGTGGTCGCAGCCGGGGAGCTTTCCCTGGCGGCCGCCATCTCTTCGCTGGACTGGGTGTCGAGCCACGAAGCCGTCCGAAACCAGAAAGCCGGGCCGTCCGGGACCTGACCGTCCGCCTTCCGACCATGACCGATTCCTTACTGATCCTGTTCATCAAAAACCCCGTGCGGGGCAAGGTCAAAACCCGGCTGGCGGCTACCGTCGGGGAGGAAACCGCCTTTGCCGTCTATGAACAGCTGCTTCGTTACACCCTGAAAATCAGCCGTCCGCTGGCCTGTGACAAGGTAGTTTATTATTCGGATTTCATCCCGCCGGACGACGACTGGCTCCGGGCGGGCTACCGATCGGCCCTGCAAACCGGCGATGACCTCGGCCACCGGATGAAGACGGCTTTTGCCGGGGAGTTTGGCCGGGGATACCGCCACATCGCCATCATCGGCAGCGATTGCCCGCAACTCGAAACCGGTATTCTCGAAACCGCCTTCGACACCCTTCGGGAGAAGGATGCAGTGATCGGTCCGGCCACCGACGGCGGCTATTACCTGCTGGGAATGAACCGTTTGCAGCCCCAGCTTTTTGAAGGCAAACGCTGGAGCACCGATACGGTTCTGGCCGATACGCTCCGGGATTTGCAGTCGGCCGGGATGACCTACCGCCTGCTGCCAGAGCTGACCGACATCGACGAGGAAAAAGACCTGATCACCACCCGATTTCAACGACCCCAATGAAGCCTCACCTGATTTTCGTGTACAATGCCGGCAGCGACGTGTTCAGCCTGGTAACGGATTTCGCCCATAAAATTCTGTCGCCCTCCACCTACGACTGCAACCTCTGCGCGCTGACCTACGGCCATTTCGGTATGAAAAGTGACTGGAAGGCCTACCTCGAACAGCTGGGGACGGTCAATGAATTTCTGCATAAGGATGAGCTGTCGCGGAAATACGGTCTGACGGATCTGAAGCTTCCGGCCGTGCTGCTCGATACCGGGAACTCGGTTCAAACCCTGCTGAGTGCCGAAGAAATCAACGGCTGCCGCTCACTGCCGGAACTCCAGACCCTGCTGACCCAAACCCTGAGCCGCCGGCCGGAGATTTCCGGATAAACTGCGTCGGCTTTTTTCACCGGCATCCCGTGTCGGCGTTACTTTTCACCATCGGCTGCGTCCAACGATGAAGCAAAGCTCCCGGCTTCGCTGCCCACCGTTCGACATTTCGCCGATTCATGATTCGTATCCGCCGTTTCTGCCGGTTCCTTCTTTTCCTTTGGCTGGCCGCAGGCTCCTTCACCTTCGCCCAGACGACCGACAACCGGCCGGTGCAGGTGACGCCCCTGCTGGCTCCTCCTTTCCCCCCTACCCTGATTGACTGGACGACCAATCCCCAACTGCTGCGCGTCT
>NZ_QTJY01000021.1 GCF_003703975.1 Larkinella soli
AGGTACGAGTATAGGGGCAATCTGGTAAGCTCCTAATCGCTTCTAATCTAGTGCAGTATCATATCTTTTGTACCTTACATAGTACTTACCCAAATAATAAGAGTAAGAGCATATTCAGAGTTCTAAAGGGTTAGACAATGCGTGCAACGCAGGGGTGAACGTACACATCGGGCCGGAAGAGTTATTTTTAATATAAAAATTAAATGCATTACTAAATTAACCCCATCCCATCAACTCCAGCATCACAAGTGTATTTAGCTCTTCTGTGCGTGCGAGCTCTGGCTCAGCTTAGGTGAACCCAGCATCTTTCCTGCGTATCAAATCATGATCGGTACGCAACCCCGAGGGAAGGAGTAAGTCACAGCGCACCTGGGTAGGATTCAGGTGTCCCCTAACACATTCTGCTCTACATTCCCCGGACTATCGGGGCAGCAGGGCAGAAAATAGACCTAGCGACACATTCTGGGGATCCCTCTGAATTGAGGTTGCCATACTGGCTTTAACTGGCGCCACAAGAAGGGCGCATGGAAGAAGCACTGCTGTGGCCGGTAATAGGCAAGACTTGTGCCCACGTACCCCGCGTCTGGTGGAATGTAGTTTCAATCCAATGCGTATTAGCACTCACCAGCAGGTCCAGCCGCCGTCGACCGACAGGTTTTGCCCGGTCAGGTAAGAAGCGGCATCGGAGAGAAGAAAGGCCACCGCACCGGCAATTTCTGGCGACTGGCCGACGCGCCCCAGCGGGGTTTTCTGCGCCAGTCGTTCCACAAAGGCCGGTTCGCTTTGCCGCACGGCCGGATTGGGAAACGGGCCGGGCGAAATGCAATTGCAGCGCACACCCTGCCGCCCCCAGTGAACGGCCAGATAGCGCGTCATCTGAATGATACCTGCCTTCCCGACACCGTACTCAATCGGATTTTTATTCATAGGGGCCTGGTAGGCGGCCGGATCGGGTGATACTGATCCGTACATGCTGGAAAACAGCACGATGCTGCCCCGGCTCAGGCGTGCCATTTCCTGCCCCACCTGACGCGTCAGCAAAAAGGTTGCCGTCAACCCGCCGTGGTTTACCTCGTCGAAATCCTGCTCAGTCAGGTCTTCAAGTTTCTTACCGGTCGAAGCATAGGCCAGATTGACTAAGCCGTGCGGTACGCCCCGTAACGAAACCTGTTCTGTCACAAACTCCCGAATCGCCAGGCCCTGCCGAATGTCGAGGGTGGCTGGGGTGACCTGCGGACTCAGGCTGGAACGGTGGACGAAGCTAGCGGCCTGGTCTTCCAGATCGGCGCACAGAACGTTGGCACCGGCCGCCCGAAGCAGCCGAACCGTGGCCTGACCGAGGTAACCGGCCCCGCCGATGACCCAGATATCTTTTCCGGTCAGACCGAACGTGTCGGTAAATAAGTCGGCCATCATGAATTCAGATAAACGGTTTTTCCGCCTTCCGCCAGGCTCTCGCGGGCGGCCAGTAGGGTACAGATGATGGCTTCGGTTTTGGTAAAATCCAGACGCGGCCGGTTTTCCTCTACCGACCGAATAAATTCGATCAGGTTGTCCCGGAACATACCGAACCAGTTTTTGACTTCCACCAGCCGCCAGCCGTCTTTCCCGAACAACGAAATCTGGAACGTCAGAGCAATATCCATGAACAGGTGCACCGTCGCCTGAAAACCGCCGGCAAACTCCAGATAGACAACATCGCCCCCTTCGCGTCCTACATGCCTCACTGAAACAGGCGTCGGATCGTCGAGCACCATGAACAGCCCCTCCAGCATGTGCACACCATACCGAATCCAGTCTTTTTTTCCGACCGCCGTAGCGAGTTGCAGGTGGCCCAGCGCCCCGAACTCATTTTTTACCGCCCGCAGTTCGGTCGCATAGCGCATTGACGAACACGACATGATGAACCGGCCACCGGCGACCTGTTCGGCGAAATAAGCCAGATCCCCGGCGCTGTCAGCCAGCGGTTTGTCGATAAAAAGCGGTACGCCCGCGTCGATGAACGGTCTCGCCATGTCGACATGGTGTTCGGGATCGTCCCGGGCCAGAATCACCGCGTCGACCTGCCCGATCAGGTCCGTGATCCGGTCGACCACATGGTCCACCCCAACGGCGCGGGAGATGCTCTCCGAAATGGCCCGGTCCTGAGCCCAGACGTGCGTGACCCGCGCGCCCGGGATGCCCAGAAGATCGCGGTTGGCCGTTAGGTAGGCCGAAACGCCGGGATAACCTACCCGGTTGATCTCGCCGTCATCAAACAAACCGTTGATGATGGCCGACCACGAGTACGGATGGGCATTGCCCGCACTCATGCCGATGATTCCAATGTTTACCACAGTTTTTTCGGTTGTATTCCTAACCTTTTCCGGAATTGATTTTCAGGATTGCGTACGCGGCTCCCGCCCGAACGTCGGCATTCTCGTGCTGCAACAGCCGCACCAGAACCGGCACGTCGGCCGCGGTGCCGGTTTCGGCCAGCGCCGTCGCCAGTTCCAGCTGATCTCCAACCGCGGCAGAGTGCCGGGCCTCCAGGAGTTTGGCGCGAAGCGATCGGTACGGTTCCGAACGAACGGCGTCGGCCGGAGCCGTAGTCAGCGCAGCATGCACCAGATTGAGCTGCACACCCGAGGATACCGGCTCCGATAAAGCGGATTCGGCCAGTTTCTGCCATTCGGCAGGCGTCAGACCGCCCAGTTTACGGAGAATAAAAGCACCGAGCCGCCGGGGAGGGGTTTCTTCATTTTTATTTAGCACCAGATTCAGAAAGGTTTGCCGGTTTCCGGCGCCGGCTTCTGGATCAGACAGGCCGGTTCCCCAGAGCGTGTAAAGCGACAGGGCCCGGTTCTCGCCCGCGATGGCTTTCCGGGCGGCTTCGGCCGCGAAGGTCATGGGCGAAATACCGAGTTTAGCCAGCGTTTCGGCGGCATGAATGCGGTCGGGGCCATTGAAGTCGGCAAACGCTGCGGCAATTCGATCGGTCCATTGTTTCTTTTCTGCCGGGTTGGCGGCCGCCTGCGCCAGCACCCGCCAGATGCCGATGCGGTACGGCGGTTTTGTGCCGTACTGACGTAGTTCGTCCAGATACACCTCCCGAACGCCCGCCGGTTTGCCGAGCCAGAGCAGATACTCGGCCGCATGCACCTTCACCCACTCCTGCCCGGTTTGCAAAACCGTCCGCAGCTCCTGAAGGCACTGGTTTTGCAGGGCCGCGGAAACGGGCTGGGCGGAACCGGAAGGAGACACGTAGTGGGTCATAAACAGGTAGAAAAGCAGGACTCTAAACCGTTTCATTCGGGCAATGGGTTGAAAAATCCGGGATCAATTTCCGGGCCCCGGCCCGCGCAGCAGTCACTCCGGACGATGGAATGGAGCGATAGGGCCAGCGCATCCGGCAGCCTGCCGCCGACCACCCGCCCACGGCGGCTAAAAACTTGTCGCAGGCCGGGTCGGAATACTGATGATCACGGATATACGGAATAATATAATCATTCATGAATTGAAGGATGCCCCGTTCCTGTTGCTGGGCTTCCTCCAAATCGGTCTGCATCAGCCGATACCAGTCCTGTGCTACTTGCGGATGCAGGCAGGCTATGTTCGAATACGAACCATGGGCGCCTTCCCGGATGCCAGTCGCCAGCCGGTGGCCAGGCACGAATACCGAAAGCCCCTGCATGTGTTCGCGCATCTGTCGGTACCAGTCCGCATCACCGCCGGAGACTTTGACTCCAACCAGTTGCGGCACTGCGTCCTTCAACCGACCGAACTGGGCCGGGCTGAGCCGGACTTTAGCGTGCGGAGGATTGTACAGCACCAGCCGCACCTCGGCCGAAACGGCGGCCATTTTTTTCAAAAAGGCGATGATCTCCGGTTCGACGGGCGGAAACCAGTCGGGCAGAATCACCTGAACGGCCCCGGGTTCCTGCCGGATGGCCCATTTGAGTCGGTTGAGCGAAATCCAAGGACTCATGTGGCTGACGCCGATCTGGAACGGCAGTTCCTGCGTCCTGCAACGCCCGGCTAGCAGCCGGTGAACACGTCTGAACTCGCTTTCCGTCTGGTTGTAGAACTCGCCCGCCGTCCCGTTGGAATATAGCCCGTCGACGCCGAACCCAATGAGACGTTCCAGGTCCATTTCCAACCGCCGGAAGTCGATGGATTCATCCGCGCCGATGGGAAGCATCAGCGTGGCCCAGGTGCCCCGAATGTCGGCGGCTTCGAGCGGGCGGGTTCCGGCGGACGTGCAGGCAGGCATCGGAGTCAGTAGAGCTTATCGAGCGGGACCTGAGCCAGGTAGATGGCCGATTTTCCGTCGTGCGTTGAATAATACGACACCCAGAGTTTGTTCTGGTGAATCACCATGCCCGGATAGCTGGCGTCGCCACTGCTGGGGAAGGGGATGGTTTTGGTGATATTCCCCTGCCGGTCCGTCAGGTACAGGGCCATTTTGTTCGGCGACGCGTAATTCCGGGAGCCGACCACCAGCTTCTGATCGTTGAGAAACAGGAAATTGGGGCCGCCCAGCCGAATCGCCATTTTATGGTAGGTCCAGTTCGTATAGGGCACTTTGCTTTCGGCCAGAATGCCCATTTGATCTTCGGCTTCGCGCCGGATCAGGACAAGCATGTTCCCGTTCTGGTCAAACCGAATGGTCGATTCGTTCGGGCGGCCCGTCACATCGAGGTCTGAGACTTTATCGTAATGAATACCGTCTTTGGTTTTCAGCAGGTAGATCATCCACTTGTCGTCAGTCAGCACCTGATAGTCAATGGCGTATCCCATGCCGTTGTGCCAGGTGGTGCGCCAGATCCAGTCTTTCGAAGGCGAGATGGCTGGGTCGAGCGTCGACTTCTGCGGCTCGGAAAAATTCGCTCCCCTTTTGTCGGAAAAGGATACCATCGGCGCAATCCGCTGCACCTTGTTTCGATTGTTGACCGGCGCAAAAACCGCCCCCGCCATCGTCACCATCAGCCTCTGATCCGGCGTAATGGTCAGTTTTGGGTCCCGTAGATCAATCTTCGGGATGGCCAGCAGCGCCACACTTTCCCACTGCTTTCCGTCGGTGGATTTCAGTACGCGCACTTTGCCGCTGTTAGTCGTATCGACGTGCGTGAGTCCTTCCCGGAACGTACAGTAAAACGCATTCTGGAACCGCACCAGATCGGTGAACGCACTGTGGGGCGGCTGATCCCAGATTTTGATGACGCTCACGTAGTCGGGAAACGCGGTATCCTGCGCCAGTACCGGCCACGAGCAGCAAAAAAAGAGGATCAGGGATAGAAGTCGTGATTTCATTATCTGTCGAATTACGTTTCGGATTTGAGATTTGTTCGGGCATGGAGCCAGAACAGCGTGGCCGCGCAAACCAGCAGCAAAGCCGTTGCCACCTGAAATAATTGACTGAAACTCACCTGGGCATCCCGCAGCGCCCCGCCCGCGTAAAGCCCGAAACCGCCCACGATGCAGCTGCCGAGGTTCAGAATGCCATAGCCCGTCGCCCGATACCGATCATCGGCAATCAGGCACAAAATCGGCATCATGTTCGTGTCACTGAACACCCGCGTAAAGGCATAGAAAACGAAGCCGACGATTGCTACCGTCAGGACGTTTGTCGTGCTGGCAATGAAGATGGCCGGGGCGGCAATGCACAGGGCCACGGCCGGCACCAGAATCCGGCCCCGCGGGTTGCTGCGGCTCACGCGGTCGGTGAGAGCCCCGCCGGTCAGCACCCCGACCAGTGCAGCGGTGTGAAAATAGCCGGTGGCGTAGAGCCCGGCCTGCGACTGGGGCAGGCCGAAATGTTCCTGATAAAACGTGGGCAGCCAGCCGACAATCAGCCAGCCCACCACGCCCAACAGCGCCCAGAACAACAGCAGAAGACTGAAGGCCGGCTTACTGAACAGATTCCGAACGGCCTCCCCAAACCGTACCGACTCTTCGGTTTTGACGATCGGGGACTCTGCTGCCGCCGGGGAGGGGGCATCCCGCAGGAAGAAAACCAGCACGACGGCGTACCCGATCCCCACCATGCCAAACACGCTGAAAGCCGAGCTCCAGTCGCGGTTCTCGGCAATCATCCCGCCCAGAAAACCCAGGCTCTGCCCCACCATCACACCGGCAATGTGAATGCCCGTGGCCAGGGATCGGGTGGCTCCGCGGTGGTAGTCGACAATCAGGGCCATAGCCGCCGGGATGTAACAGGCTTCACTGATGCCCATAAGTGCCCGGGTGGCCAGCAACTCTTCAAAGGTAGTGGCGTGGGCCGTCAGCCAGGTCACCAGCGACCAGACGAACAAACTACCGATGATGACCCGGCTGCGGTTGAACCGGTCGGCCAGAAAACCGGCATATGGGCTCAGTAAACCGTAAATCCAGAGAAAAACCGCCGTCAGTAACCCAAATTGCGCGTCGGTCATCGGAATGGCGGCCTTGATCGAATCACGCATGGTCGTAATCATGATCCGGTCGAGGTAGTTCAGGCAGCCCACCACGCAGAGCAGCGCCACCACTAGCCAGGCCCGGGCCGGAACGGTGGAAACTTTGGGGGCCATCGCGAGCGTGTCGGTTTTCATAGCGGGTCGGGTCAGCAGGGGTGACGTTATTGAATTTCCAGAATTGAGCCGGCAATATGGCGGGTGCTGTTGTCGCGGTTAAAGTAATACACCACCAGCACGCGTTTCCGGTCCAGCTGCACCGACCACGGATAGCCGATGTCGCCGTTGCCGCCGTCTTCACGAAGCACGATTTCGGGGGCCGAGGCAAAGTCCGTACACTCGGCGTTGAGGATGCGCGCCCGGATGCCAAAGGGTTTATGACGGTATCCGTAGACCAGCAGCACCCGGTTGTCGGCCAGCCGCAGGGCCTGCATTGGATGGCCCTGAAAGCCCATTTTCTCCCATTTAAAGTGTTTGCCGCCGTCGGTCGAGCGGGCAATACAGGCCTGGTCGTCCAGGTTGGCCGTCCGCAGAAAAGCCACCAGATCGCCTTTGGGCGTTTCATAAATGGACGTTTCGTTGAACGAGGCTTTGTCGTCCGTCGCAACGACGCTTTCGTATTTCCAGGTCAGGCCCCTGTCGTCGGAAACGATCAGGTGGTTGGAGGTTTTCTTGGGCGAATTCGAATCGCTGGAGGCCACGACCCAGTAGATGCGGCCATTTTTGCCTTCGTACAGCGCTCCCCGGTTGTAGGCCCGGATGGGTTCTCCGCCAAAGGCGCTGTGATTGATTTCGGGCGCAATGTGCGGGGGATAGACCGGCCCCTGCCAGGTTTTGGCCCCGTCGGTCGAGCGCACGAGGTAGCCGCCCAGAAAAATGGCTCCGCCCGATTCAAAGTACGGTTTTTTCAGGTTCGCCATGCCTTCCGGACGCAGAAAAGCCCAGCCGTAGCTGGCGCAGAGAATATCGCCGTTTTTCAGTTGCAGCAGACAGGGGTCCTGCGAGCCGCCAAACGCGTGGGAATAAATTAGTTCAGGCTCTTTTGTCCAGTTTTCACCGTCTTTGGAGCGGAGCGCCACCAGATAGCTGTTGGGGTCTACGTGGGTAGTTCTGGTTTCGCCGAAAACCTTTCGGTCCGGGGCGCGCCGAAAAGCCAGCAGGAGTTCTCCATTCGGTTTTTTGATGATCGACGGGAACGACGAATAAAACTGCTCATCCTGGTAGATGACCAGGTCCTTTACTTTCCGAACCCCCGGCAGATCAGCGGTTTCCGGAGGGGAAGGCCGTTCCGGCATAAACGACAGGATGCCGGGAGAAACCGTGCCGGCAACCAGGAAAAAGGCGAGGGCGCTTTTTATTCGAAAATTCATAAGTACGGGTTTAGGGCGTCAGGTAAAGATCGAACCGACGAAAATGAACAGGTTATTCCTCCGCCGGGGCGCTACGTAAAATTAAGTGCTTCATCCAGGTGGCGCTTCTACTTTCCTTTTGATTTGTAATACTATTTTTCAGACTTCAGACAGCGCCGAACGTCGGGCCAAATGGTTTCTGAAGTATTGTACAGGTTTTTGGGGAAGAATGGCCCCGGCGCCGGCGGTTCAGGCACCCCTACTGCTTACTGAAAAGGTTTTCCATCTGCCAGACTTCCAGCGTTTTAAGGGTTGCAGTGCTGCCCCGGGCGAGGACCGACACGCCCTGACTGTCCGTACGGCCCGGATACACCCGCACGGCCACACACTGCCTGCCGTTGACGAAAACTTCCACAATGCTTTTATCGACAAAGATGCGCAGGTCGAGCGGCTCGCCCTCGCGGAGGAGAACCGAAGCCGTCTCCGGCACCCTCGACCGGACGCCCTCCAGCGTGGAGGCTGTAGAATTATCGATGGAGACGGCGCTGTACTGGACGGCTTTTCCCGGCATTGACCGGTCCTGAAAACCGCCGTTTCTGTAGAAAAGGATGCGGGTATACTCCTCCCGGCCGGGTGACCGCAGCACGTTTAGTTCGATCGTCGGCGACTGTTTCGGATCGATGACCGCGTGGATCTCCAGCGCATTCCCGGAAACCGCCGGCAGGACAACTTCCTGATTGGGCGGCAGAACCTGTTCGGCAATGGTCACCTTCCGGGTTCGCAGGGACGCGATGTCTCCGGTGGGTTCCATTTGCAGCTTCCCGTTCTCGTCCAGCGTCAGGCGCCGGGGCAGTGTCATGATCCGCCCCCAGGTTTTATCGGCCTTGCCCTCATTAATGTTGAAAATAGCAATGATTCCTCCCTTGCCGTCGGGGTAAGCCGAAGGGGCATGAACCCCGTTGGGCAGCATGGGGCCGTGATTGAAATTGCCGCCATCGGTGACGATGAATTTATCATGGACCTGATCATAGTCGCCCAGAAGGTATTTTCCGCCACTCATGTGGCTGAAATGCAGCAGAATATACTTACCCTTGTCGCCGATCGGCCAGAAGTAGGGACAGGCCCCGTCGTCGCCCACCATCCCGTAGCCATCGTTTTCGATAAAGGGATGCAGATACTGCCAGTTCATCAGATCGGTGGAGCGGAACAGGAACAAAGCCCGAACCATTTTGCCGGCCGGTCCCACCGGCCGCTGCCCGGCCAGCACGCTGTAGTAGGCATCGCCTTTCTTCCAAATGGCCGGATCGAAGACGTTGTAGGGCAGTTTCTCACCCGGTTTCGGGATCGGAATTACGGGCTTGTTACCCAGCTTTGTCCAGTTCAGCAGCAACGGGTCGGTGGCGGTGGCCACCATGCTTCCGGCGCCAACGCCGTGGTACATGGCAATGACGCGGCCCGGCTCCACGAATGTCGTTCCCGAATAAACCCGGTCTTCGGGGTCGGGGTAGATGGCATACGGCAGATCACGCCAGTGAATCAGATCCGTACTAACGGCATGGCCCCAGTGGACCCGCGGGTCTTCCGGCGGAAATCCCTGATAGAACAGATGCCACCGGCCCTGCCAGAAACACAAACCGTTCGGATCGTTCAGGATTCCTTCCGGGTTGACGTAATGGTAGGCGGGTCGGTGGCGGTCTTTGGCGAGTTCTTTGCGGGCGGCTTCAAACCGCTTCAGGAGCGGGTTCGTTTTTAGTTGTTCTTCCTGTTCGGAGAGGGTAGTCCCGAAGGTATAGAACGGCACTTTGGATGCCCGGCTCTCCTGGGCCATCGCCATGTCGGAAAGCAGCGTTCCGGCCGTTAGTACGGCAAGTATCTGTATTTGCGCCGGCCGCCACTTCATTTCGCTTCCTTCAGGTTAAAGGTGGTGCTGTGCGCCATTGACACAATCATTTCCTGATCCCGGAGGGCGTTACTGCTGCCGACCGGTCTGGTCGTGTCCTGGATCCAGGCGACGATGCGCGTCTGCACCCGGCCTTTGACTACCACACCCGTTTCCCGATCCACCCACTGCTCACGCTTGTACATGATTTTGCCGCCGTGCTCGTTGAAAAACCGGTACTGGCTTCCGCCCACGCGCCGGGCTTCTTCGTCGGGGAGTAAATCGGTAACCTGAACACCGAGGTCGCTGAGCCAGACCTCGCCCGTCGCCCGGATCAGGCGGCAGGCCCGGCCCGCCAGTTCGGTATCGCCGATGTAGGTCAGACTCATCAGGGCCGGTTTGACGGGCGGCAGATCGGTGCCGTTCAGCATCGGAACCCGCACGGTCTCCAGGCTTTCCCAGCGGTCGCCCGGCCGGATGCCGTCGACCGGCAGCAGCGGCACCAGAATCGAGACGTCCGGTAACAACCACCGGGACGCGTGCCCCGTGGCAGCGGTCCGACTCACTTTGCCCTGTCGGCTGGCGAAAAAGCTGATCTGCTGCTTCTCGTGCGGAGCTTCCTCAAACCACCGGAAGCCGTCGACTTCTGCGGTCATCGGAGCGGCTTCTTCCGGGCCGTGCTTTCCAACATTTAGCGTCAGCCGGGCGGTTGCTTCCAGATACGGCATACTGGTCGTTGGCCGGGGCGAAAACATTTTAAAATGAGGATGTTCGATTTTTGTGAGCGAATTGGTCACCGGAATGCCCTGCAACTCGGCCACCGTGACCTCGTAGTGGAACGTTTTGCCCGCCGGCAGTTGGGGCGGTTTCACGCCCTGGTCAGGTTTCAGGTAGCGGAACAACTGCTTCAGAATCCGCTCGTTCTCAGCCCACGGACGCGACATGTTGCCGGTCCAGGAACCATTGTCGCCGACCAGAATGAATTTGCCCTTTCCCGGCCGCGTCATCACAATACCCGGCCCTTTCACCTTGCGGTCGGGATAGCCCGCATCGGAGGCCACCTGCATCAGCACCGTCGGCTGCCTGGCTTCCGGCAGGATCCGGATCGTACAGCCCGAACCGTAGTGAAAAATGGGAACGTCGTAGAAATACGGGTGGTTTTCGCCGATGGCCACGTCGGAATAGTGGGTGTCGTCGCTGTTCCAGTCGAGGCCGAAACTGCGGACCAGCTTGCGCAGCTGGACGCCTTCAAAATCCTCGGCGGTCCGGTCGGCACCCCCGCTGTTGATCATGACCATCAGGCTGCCGCCCTTCTCGACGTAACGCTTGAGCATGGCGATCTCGGCGTCGGTCAGGACGTTGGCGGTGGAGTCGAGCTTCGGGTTATCGGGGTTGACGATCACCACGGCGTCCTTCTGCGCCAGCGTCGCTTCCGAGTAGGGCTCCTGTGCCATCGAAATGGCAAACTCTTTCTCGAGCGCCACGAACACCGGGTCGAAGGTATTGGTATGCACGAAATCGTCCCAGCCATAGCGCCCGTTGATGTTCACCCAGGCGCCCGTCACCATGAAGTTGCCGACTTTGGTGTTGGGGCCTTTATGGTGGTAATAATCAAACAGCAGCCGGGGCGACGGTGGCGCCGGCGGGCTGTACAGAAACGGGACGGCTTCCTTCACCAGTCGGGCCGGTCGGACTGCCCGGCCCGAATCGGCGGCCGGCGGTTTCTGCCCGGCCGGCCGGCCGGCGGCCCCGGCGGAAACCGTGTATCCTATTCCCAGTACCAGAAAAAGCCAGTGGCGGAACTTCATGGAGTAGAGATTGAGTGGGTTGATCATTGAAAACCGGCACATGATCCTCAGAGCGGAGAAACCGTCACTTCCCGAACCTTGATCGCCTTGCGGGTTTGTCCCTGGGCGTTTTTGTACATAAAGTCGGAGTACACGATCAGGAATCGGTCCGGCCCGGTGGCGAGCAGGCCCGTATAACCGCAGGACGCCGGTTCGGTTCTGCCCCGATCATTTTCGACGTAGGGCTGCGAATCGAACGGCCCATAGGCCAGCATCTCGAACGGATTGGTCCAGATTTCTCCTTTCCCATCGTTTGAAAACCGGAGCTGAACGCCCGGACGCCCCGACGCGGCCACCACCACGCCGTTGGGCAATTGCAGCAGGCGCGGCAACACCCCGTTGGGCGCAATGACCTTTGGTCGGGTCCAGGTTCGGCCCTGGTCCGCCGACCGGCTCGCATACATCGGGCCGCTGTAGATGTCGTGGGAACGAATGACGCTGAGGTAGGTGCCGTCGGAGAGAATTTCAAAGGCCGGCTCCGTAAACCAGTGTTTGTTGACGCCGTTGGTATCGATCTTCGTGTCAGGCTGATAGGGGATGCGGCTCAGAATCTTCCAGGAACGACCCGAATCGGTGGAACGGTAAAAGAAAACGCCCCCCTTCAGGTCCAGGCTCCCGTCTTCCCGAAGGTGGAAGCCCGGATACACCCCGGCCACCACCGAGCCGTCGGCCGCCACTTTCATATCGCCCCACCAGACGACGGGCACCTGGCCGCGCAGGCTGTAACGCAGCGCCTGCGGATCGTCGAGGGCGGCCTGTTCGTTGGTCCAGTCTAGTTCACCTTTTTTCCGGCGCGCCAGAAAAACGCCCTGGCGGCTGGCGGGGAGTTCGGTCAGTCGGTAGAAGGTATGTTTGTAATTCCGGCGGGTCATCGAGCCAACGGGCTGGGGCATCGCCAGTTCCGACTCCTTAACCGGTTTTGGCGTTACGATTTTGATGCGGTCGCCGTTGGGCAGCAGAAGACCCTCCTGGAGTCGGGCGTGTTCCCAGTCGGTGGGGCCGGGCATCCAGGTTTTCCCGCCGTCGGTCGAGAGGGCCGTCGGGGAAGATGTGTTCCCGTAGGCTTCCATGGCATCATTGGCCATCTGCCATTTCACGGCAATGGCTCCGTCGACAGTGCGAGCGATGTCCGGAAACTGAAAATGGCCCCATTTCTCTTCTTTTTCGGCCACACTTACCACCACCGGTTCGCTCAGCGTGACCCGGTATCCGGCCTTTCCATTCCGTTTGTACAGAACGGTAGTCTGGTGATAGGCCTGAATACCGGGCGTAATCACCGAAAGCGGCTCATGGCTCCGTTCGGCCCATTCAGTGGCGGGGGGGGCCGTGTTCCGGGCGGTTTTACACCCGCCGATAAGGAGGACGAGAAGCGGGAGGCTGAATTTATTCATACGGGTGTCTGGAGGTTAAGCGCAGTGAAAAAGCCGGTTGGCTGGGTCGGGGCGGCTAAAGCGGGGTGACGGTAACTTCCCGGACTTTAATGGCCTTCCGGATTTCGCCTTTCTCGTTTTTGTATCTAAAATCAGAAAAAATGAGCAGGAACCGGTCGGGGCCGATGGCCAGAAGGTCCGGATAGCCGCAGGAAACCACCTCTTTGGGGTCGTTGAACGGCAGCATTTCAAACGCATCGGTCCACTGCAACCCGCCCGAACCGGTGGAAAAGCGGAGCTGCATACCCGGCCGGCCCGCAGCCAGCACGGTGACGCCGTTCTTCAGCTGAAGCAACTGAGGCAGCACCCCCGAACTGGTAAAGGCCTGCGGCCGGCTCCAGGTGGCTCCCCGGTCGGTGGAGCGGCTGAGGTACATGGGGCTGTTGCCCAGCCCGTCGGCCGTGCGGAGGACGCACAGGTACGAGCCGTCGGACAGAATTTCGAAAGCGGGCTCCGTGAAGCCGAGCGCCAGGCGCCGGTTGCCGTTGGGGTCGTTGGTCAGATCAGGCGTATAGGGGATGCGCCCGGCGATTTTCCAGCTTTTTCCCTGATCGGACGAGCGGTAGAACAGCACGCCGGAGGGCGGAACCCTGCCGTTTTCGAGGTAAAAACCGGGGTAGATGCCGGTCATGATGTCGTTGGTAGCCTCCACCTTCATATCGCCCCACCAGACTACCGGAAAAAGCTTTTCATCCGTGTAGCGGACGGCCGTCGGGTCGATCAGCCGGTTGTGTTCCAGCGTCCATTCCTTTTCGCCTTTTTTCAGCCGGTTCAGATAAACGCCCTGCAGGTTCTCCGGCAGCTCGTCCAGTTTGTAAAACGAGAACGTTCTTCCGTAGTTTTCCGAGACCGTGCCTCGCTTTGGGGGAAGTTTCAGGGTCGCGGTGTCCAGTGCGGGCGGGGTATGGTTCTGGATCAGGTCCCCGTTCGGGAGCAGCAGCCCGTTGCCCGGCGGTTTGGGACCGCCGGGAAAGGTCCAGGTCCGGCCGCCGTCGTTAGAAACGGCAAAACCGTCGCTGTCCTTTCCGTAGCTTTCGGCGTGGTCGGTGTGCATCGCCCAGGTCGCCACCAGCGTCCCGTCGATGCTCCGGTAAATAGTCGGAAACTGATAAAATCCCCATTTTTCTTCCTGCTGGGCCACCGTAATCACCACCGGTTCGCCCAGCCGGACCCGCAGCGACTTCCGGCCCTCCCGCTGATACAGAAGCTCGGTTTTTCCAAAAGCCGGAATGCCGGGCGTTATGCGGGTCAGGCTGGTGTTCTTCCGTTCCTCCCAGGTTGCAGAGGAGGGCTGGGCCACAGTGGCCCAGCCTTGAAACAGCAGGCCGACCAGTAAAAGCGCGGGCTTTTTCATGGGCAGGGAAGGGTTAGTAGCCGGGGTTCTGCTTGATCTTGGGTTCCAGACTCAGCACGTTGCTGGAAATCGGGAACAGCAGCAGGTGATCCTTGCCTTTTTGCGACTGGAGCGACGGCACCATGTCGAACGCCTTGCCGAACCGCACCAGGTCCCACCAGCGCTTGCCTTCCAGCATCAGCTCCAGCAGCCGTTCCTTAAGAATGGCGGCATCGTTGGCTTCCTTCGTGCCGTTGACAAACTTGTAGGCGTCGAATTTGGCACCGTAGGCCCGCTGCCGCACCTGGTTGATTTCAGCACTGGGGTCCTGGCCCAACCCGTTTTTGGCCTCGGCCTTCATCAGCAGCACGTCGGCGTAGCGGTACAGAATGATGTCGTCGACAAAAAACCGGACGCCCCCTTCCACTGTCCCCTGGCCTTTCACCTGCACCGAGATGAAGTAGTTCCGGGCGCCGTTGGCTCCCGTGGTGTAGATCTCATGGAAGGTGCCGCTCCGGCGCTGGTCGTCGGTCGAAAACTGGTTGCGGACGAGCGCGCTCGGCTCCCACACGTTGTTACCGCCCGAAACACCCACGATGGTTTTCGACACGGCTTCGGCATTGGCGGGCAAGGCCCCGACAGCCATGTACATGTTGTTGAAGTAGTTGTCGCCGACCTCAAGGTACCGAAAACCCGACGCCATCAGAACTTCCTTGTTGCCTTTGTTGGTATAGCGGAAGATGCTGCTGAAGTCCGGCAGCAGGGCCACATCGGCCTTGGCCACTTCGTCGCAGGCATTCAGGGCCGTGGTGAAATCGGCGGCACCGCCGTTGGCGCGTTTGGCCGTCCACAGATATACGTCGGCTTTCAGGGCGTTGACCGATGCCTTCGACCACTGGGCCCGGCCGGTGGTAAACGAATTGTCCGGAAAAAGCTGAAGGGCCTTGTCGATGTCTTCCTTGATCAGCGTGAAAACGGCCGAAGCGGGTGAGCGTTCCAGGAAGGTGGATTGCGGATCGAACCCCTCGGTGGGTTCGGTGCGCAGCGGCAGGTCGCCCCAGGTCCGGACCATGACGAAGTAGAGATAAGCCCGCATGGCGTGCGCCTGGGCCAGGGTACTGTTTTTCGTACTTTCCAGATTGAACGGAATGGTCGGCACGTATTTCAGAATCAGGTTGGCCGCATTGACGGCCGCATACAGACCAATCCAGTCAGGGCCGGCGGCCGCCTGATTGAGCGTGTTGAGGTAATACCGGTCGTAATCGAGCGTTCCGGCCAGCGACTTCTGCATGATCTCACTGCGGGCTTCGCCGTAGATATAGAGGTTGAGCAGGGCTTCGTTCCGCAGCCGGACGTACATCCCGGCCAGACCGCCCCTGGCGTCATCTTCCGTTTTCCAGAACGAAGCGTTGGTAATGACGCTCGTCGGTTCGAGTTCCAGCTGGTCCGTGCAGGACGAGGTGCTGAACAGCAGGCCCAGCAATACGCCCGAAACGATTTTATAGGTCAATTTCATGATGGGACGGGGGCTTAGAAGGTTAAAGAAGCACCGAAGGCAATGTTTTTCGGAATCGGATACCGGCCGTTGTCGCGGTCGCCGTCTTCCGGGTTCAATCCCTTGTAGTTGGTGAAGTAGTGCAGGTTGTTTCCGGTCAGGTTGAAGCGCAGGTTGCTGATTTTGAGCTTTTGCAGCACCGACGACGGGATGTTGTAGCTCAGCGTAACTTCCCGGACGCAGAGATAATCGCCGGTTTCGTAGTAAATGGAATTCGTAGTGGTTAGGTGGTGGGCCGTCCCGCGCCAGTTGCTGTAGTTTCCGATACCGGGCTGGTACTGCACCATGCTGGCGTTGTCACCCTGCCGTTTCCAGGATTTCTCGGCCATTTCCTTCGTCAGGTTCACCCCGGCCCACTGGCCGTCCATAAACGCCCGGGCGTAGTTGTAGATGGTGTGGCCCGTTGCGTAATCGAACCGAAGCGTGAAGGTGAAATTCTTGTAGGACAGGGTGTTGGAAATACCGCCGGTCCAGACCGGGAACGGATTTCCGACGTAAACGCGGTCACGTTCGTCGATGATGTTGTTGCCGTCCACATCCAGAAAATTGGCATCCCCACCGTACTTGGTTTTGTCTGCGTAGGTGATGAGCTGATCGACGGGTGCCGATTTGGCTTCTTCGTCCGTGGCATATACGCCAATCTGTTTCCAGGCATAATGGTCGCCGATGCGGCCGCCTTCCTGCAAACCGCCCCCCCAGACGTAGGTTTTGGAAACCGGGTCGTAGACGTTGTACCCGCCGATGCGGTTGTTGGGCGTTCCGTTGTAGGGCAGCGTCAGGATTTTATGGGTCGTTTTGGCGGCATTTAGGGCAATCTGCCATTGCAGCCTCGACGAGGGCGCCAGAATCTGGGCGCTCAGTTCCAGCTCCACCCCTCGGTTTTCCAAGCTGCCCAGGTTCGTAAAGATGCTGTTGAAACCGGTCGAGGGCGGCAGGGTGAGGCTGGTCAGCAGGTTGTCGGTCACCCGCCGGTAAACGTCGGCGATGACGTTTACCCGGCTTTTAAACAGACCGAGATCGGCACCGACGTTGAAGGTTTTGGACTGTTCCCATTTCAGCGACGGGTTCGGAATGACGGTGTTCTGGACCGCCGAAATGCCCAGGTAGCGGGCGCCGACGCCATATTCCCCCTGCGACTGGAAGTCGCTCAGACCCGAAATGTTCCCGTTGACGCCATAGCTGCCCCGCAGCTTCAGCTGGATCAGCCCGGCCGGCAGCCCCTGCCAGAACTCTTCCTGGTGCAGGTTCCAGCCGACCGAAACGCCGGGGAAAAAGCCCCATTTATGATTGGCCCCCAGGTTGGACGCCCCGTCGTAGCGGGCATTCAGTGAGAACAGGTACTTCTGTTTGTAGTCGTAGTTGATCCGGCCGAAGTAGCCCAGAATGACCTGATCGCTGATGATGCCACCCACCGCCACCGGCGTGGCTGCGGCATTCAGCGTCGGAATCAGGTCGGTGGCCGCGCCCTGGCCGCTGGCCGTCAGGGTGTAGTTGTTCCGTCCGAAATAGGAGAAACCGGCTTTTACCGACAGATTGTGAAACGTGGCAAACGTTTTATCGTACGAGAAAACCGCATCGGCCTGCCACTGCGTCAGCCGCGAATAATTCGACGATGCCGCCCGGGTGGTGACCGCCGTGGTTCCGTTGAAGTAGGAAGGCAGGAAAGAATAGCCGTCCGTGGTAACTTTATACAGTGACACCTGCGGATCGAAGGATAATCCCGGCAGAATGTCCCAGCGTCCGCCTACCGACAGGGTCATGTTTTCGATGGAGTTGCCCCGTTTGTCCTTGTTCAGAAAATATTTGGCGTTTCCGTTGCCCCGGTTCGCGCCCGGCGCCAGGGTGCCGTCTTCGTAGTAGAGTTTGGAGGTGGGAACGTTGGCCGCCGACCGGTAAAAAATCTGGGCAATGTCATAGACCTCGTTGTTGGTCGAGCGGGTAAACATGGTCCGCCCGAAAAACGTCAGGTTATCGCGCACCTTCAGCTCGCCGTTTAGGTTAAAGGTCAGCCGGTCGTACCGGGTGGTGATGGCCGTTCCCTGATTCTGCAGGTAACCGACGCCCGCGTTGAAGGTGGCTTTCTCGGTTCCGCCGGTCAGGGCTACGTAGTGGTTGTGGGAATAGCCGTTCCGGTAGATGAGCCTCTGATAATCCGTATTCTGGAAGATGATGGTTTTGGAGGAGTCCAGCGGATCCGGCATGCTTTCCCAGCCTTCGTTAAGCTTGTGCTGATTGGCGGGAGAAAGGTATTGGGTAGTATAGATCGTATTGTTGGTCAGGTCGTTACCGGTTCCGGCTCCGGTCGCCAGCGTCAGCATGCGGGTGGCCGTTGGATCTTTCTTGGCAGACCGAACGGCGCCGAGCCGTTGCAGGTAAATATATTCCCGGGCATTCGCCATTTCATAGAGCTTGCCGGGCTGGGAGAAGATGAAGTCGTAGGAATAAGTGACGCGGGTTTTGCCGCTTTTGCCGGTTTTGGTGGTGATGATCACGACCCCATTGGACCCCCGCGCTCCGTATATGGCCGTGGAAGCCGCGTCTTTCAGCACCTGCAGCGACTCGATATCATCGGGGTTGATGTCGTTCATGTTGGTGCGGATGATCCCGTCGATGATGTACAGGGGAGAGGCACCGTTGGGGTTGTTGATGGACGTTCCGCCCCGCACGATGATCCGGGGAGCAGCGCCCGGTTGTCCGCCGTTGGCCGGTGCCTGAACCCGAACGCCGGGGATGGTCCCCTGCAGGGCCGATGCCGCGTTGGCGTAGGGGACGTTTTCGAGCACCTTCGCGTCGAGTTTGGAGACGGAGGTGGTCAGCACCTCCCGCGACTGGGTTCCGTAGCCAACTACCACAACCTCGTTCAGCGTTTTGCTGTCACCTTTCAGCGTGATATTCAGCAGCGTCTGGTTTCCGACGGTTATCTCCTGAGACTCGTAACCCAGAAAGCTGAATACCAAAACCGCCTGATCGCTGGGCACGTTGAGGGTATACTGCCCCCCGGCGTCCGTGGTGGTGCCGGTGGTGGTCCCCTTCAGAACGATGCTCACCCCAGGCAGACCTTCGTTGCGCTCATCGGTGATTTTTCCTTTGACCGTGCGCGCCTGCTGGGCGATGACGGACAGGCAACAACAGAGGAGGGCAACCAGTAGAAAAAAGCGCTTTTCGGTGAAAAAAGCTGGTAAAGTTCTCTTTTTCATAGTATCCCAAATAAAAGGTCGTGCCGAGATTGACAAAAGCAAAATTAAGTTTCGTCCTTATCGGAATCTGCTACTTTTATTTGTATTTGTAATACTATTTTTCAGAAAAGCGATACCAGTACTTTTTTTCGGAGGGAAACTGAAATCAGACGGCGGCATTCAGCGTCCGGCGGTATTCGCTGGGCGTCATGCGTTTGATTTTTTTGAACTGGCGGTTGAAATTCGCCAGGTTGTTGAAGCCGCTTTCGGTGGCGGCTTCAACGATATTGAGGTCCTTTTCGGAGATCAGCTTGCAGGCGTGGCCGATCCGGACGGTATTCAGATACTCCACAAACGAGACGCGGTAGTGTTCCTTGAAAAAACAGCAGAACGTGGTCAGCGCCATGTTCGCCACGCCCGCAATCTCCGACAGCGAAATCTCCTCCTGAAAATTCTGCATGATGTACTGGTTGATCCGGCGCAGGTGATCGGAGGATTTGAGATCGTGGTTCTGGACGTAGCCGGGGCTGGCAAGCATCTCATATTCAGTCGTATGGGCCAGAATGTCGAAGATCGCCAGCAGGGAGGAAAGCCGCTGCAGACCGTTCATGGCGAGCATTCCCTTCATTAGCTCCGTGATCCTTTCGCGGGTCGCACCGGACAGCGCCATACCGCGGTTCGAGCGTTTCAGGAAATGGCGGAAGGCTTCCATCTCCGGAATCTCCATGAACGGTTTTCCCAGAAAATTGTCTACGAACTGCACCACGATGGCGTTGGCCTGGTACCCGGCTTCGCCTTTGAAAAACTCCGGATCATTGACCCACACGTGGGGCAGCGACGGCCCCATAAACACCAGGTCGCCTGCGTCGAAATAGCCGATGTGGTCGCCCACCATCCGGCGGCCGGTGCTTTTCAGAACCAGGACGAGTTCGTACTCCGGGTGATAATGCCACGGGCAGGGGAAGAATTGGCCTATCTCCTGGAAGACAATAAAAGATTTGTCATATTCCTGCGGTAGCCGAACTTCAACGGTTTTCATAAGGGTAAAGGCTAATTTTCTGAAAGAGGTGAGTAAGTATATCAAAAAATAGGAAATTCCCCGGAAGTCTTCGAAAAATAGTATCAGAAATATGGATAAAAGTAACAGAATTAGCAAAGTTCGGAAGCTACTTTTGCTGAGCGTTCCAGGTCCGGTAATTCCCGGTCCCATCAAGCGACATTCTACCTGCTTTTCACGCATGCGTAAAACCAAACTAATCCACCCCGATCGTGATCCTGCTTTTGCCACCGGCGCTTATTCAGACGGTGTAATTGCCGGAGGTTTCCTGTTCGTCAGCGGACAGGCTGCCGTCGACTTCCGGACCTCTCGGTTCGTGCCCGGCACCGTTGAAGAAGAAACCCACCGTACCTTACAGAATATCAAAACCATCGTCGAATCGGCGGGAGCGACGATGGACGATGTCGTCAAATGCACGGTTCACCTGGCCGACATCGCTGAGTTCGACCGCTATAATGCGGTCTATGCCGGCTATTTTCCGGAGATCAAACCCGCCCGCACCACCGTGCAGTCAGTGCTGGCGGAGGGGTTGAAAGTGGAAATCGATTGCATTGTTAAACTCCCGGACTGAAAACCGTTCGCCGAATGGATGAGATAATGGAACCAGAGGAGATCAGCGTCGGTGTGGTCGGACTGGGATTGATGGGCAGCAGTATCGTGGCCGCCTTGCTGCTGTCGGGGCATCCGGTGAAAGCCGTTGCCCCGCTGCCGGATGAATTGGCCGGCGCGTCGGACCGGATTCTGAACCAGATCAGACACGCCGAAGAAGCGGATTTATTGTCCCGGCCGCTGGAAGCCTGCCTGGCCCGCCTGACGGTTTCGGGGGATTACGGCGTCCTGCACGATTGCCGGCTCGTGCTGGAGTGTGTGACGGAGAAGATCGCCGTCAAGCAAACCGTCTACCGGAAAATCGCCGATGCGGTTGCCGGAGATGCCGTGATTGCCAGCAACACCTCGGCTATACCGATCAGTATGCTCCAGCGGTTTGTGCCGAACCCCGAGCGGTTCATGGGCATTCACTGGGCCGAACCGGCCTATATGACCCGGTTTATGGAGATTACGTGCGGCATGCAGACTTCACTGGAACGGGCCAACTGGGCGTTTGAGCTGGCGCATCAATGGCAAAAGGAACCCACGCTGCTGCGAAAAGACATTCGCGGTTTCGTCACTAACCGGCTCATGTACGCCATCTATCGGGAAGCTTTTCACCTTGTGGAAACGGGCGCTGCCAGCATGGACAACATCGACAAAGCCTTTCGCTACGACTCAGGGTCCTGGATGACAATGATGGGGATTTTCCGGCGTATGGACTATACCGGTTTGCAGGATTACCCGGAAATATTCCGGCGTATATTTCCCCTGCTGTCCAACTCGGAAGCCGTTCCGGAACTGATGAAGCCGTTGATGGAGAAGCAGTTGCGGGGGACGCAGAGTGTACAGGGCCTCTACGAATACACTGAAGAGGAAGCAAGGGAATGGGACAAGGCCTTTGCAGTTTTTAACAAGGATATTTTTCAACTGGCCGCCCGGTATCCGTTCCGGACCGACCCGCGAATCGGCTGAATTCTGCTATGACACACTACACCGAATCAGCGGCCCTGCTCGAACGGGCCAGAAAAGTACTGGCCGGGGGCGTTTCGTCCGAGTTCCGCAGGTACAATCACCCGCACGCACTCTTTTACACCCACGGCCAGGGCAGCCGGATTTACGACGTGGATGGCAATGAATATCTGGACTTTACGCTAAGCCAGGGACCGCTGCTGCTGGGACATTCGCACCCGGAAGTCCTGCGGGCCATCAACGAATACTCTGAACTGGGGCAACTCTTTGCCGGACAGCACATCCGGGAAATCAAACTGGCCGAGAAGCTGGCCGACCTGATTCCTTCCGCCGAACTAATGCGGTTCTGCCTCGACGGTTCGGAAGCCGTGCAGACGGCATTTCGCGTGGCCCGCGCCAAAACCGGCAAGGCCAAGTTCCTGCGTTTTGAAGGGCACTACCACGGCTGGCTCGACAACGTGGCCTGGGGCCTTTCGACGCCCTCGCCCGACGCCCTCGGCGAGCGGGAAAACCCCACTGTATTTCCCTGGAGCGCCGGGCTGGCCGATCACGCCCGAGACGAATTCATCATCCTGCCCTGGAACGATCTGGAGCTCGTGCGGAAGACCGTAGCCGAACACCATCACGAGCTGGCCGCTGTCATCACCGAACCGATCATGTGCAACAACGGCTGTATTCTGCCGCAGGACGGCTTTCTGCAGGGCCTTCGCGACCTGTGCGATGAGTTCGGGATGGCGCTCATTTTTGACGAGGTAATCACCGGCTTTCGGGTGTCGCTCGGCGGGGCACAGCAGCATTTCGGAATCACGCCCGACCTGTCCATTTTCGCCAAAGCCATCGCCAGCGGGTACCCGATCAGCGCCATTGTGGGCAAACGGGAGTGGATGCAGCTGATCGAGGAAGCCCGGGTCATTCATGCGGGAACGATGAACGCCGGCAATGCGAGTGTCGCGGCCGCCCTGGCCACCATCGGGGTGCTGGAACGGGAGCAGCCCTACGAGCGGCTATACCGGCTCGGCCGGAAGCTGATGGCAGGGTTGCAGGCTGCGGCTGCCGAAATGGACCAGAATCTGCTGGTGCAGGGGCTCGGGCCGATGTTCCACACCGGTTTTACCGATCTGGAAATTGTCACCGATTACCGTGGGACGCTAGCCTACGACAAGGTAAAAATGACCCGGTTCATCGCCGGACTGCACGACCGGGGCATCCGGGTGATCGGCCGGGGGTTGTGGTATATCAGCGCGGCTCATACCGAAGCCGACATCGACCAGGCTGTCGATACGGTCCGGGAAGTGCTGGAAAGCATGGCATTGGAAGCGATCAAGAACTGAAGGCGATTCGCGCGATCCGCCTGTTAATGCTATTATCATGGGGAATACAATTACTCAGAGAGACGCCATTTTAGTGACGGGCTGGGGCCGATCAACCCGGGGAATTATCGCGTGTTTACGGCAGGCAGGCCATCCGGTGACGGTATATGCCGGCAACGGGTTTGAGACGGCCGAGTGCGCGCCGGTTTCCCCCCAGACGCTGAACATAAAGGAGCTGGACCGCTCCGTCAAAGTGGCCGACCGGCTGGAGGATGTGGGAGATTTTAATCTGGTAATCGCCTGTACGGACGAAAACGAGTTTCAGAAACGGGCGCTGATCCGGCAACTGGAAGTGGTGCTGGCCCCGGATGCCCTGATTGGCATCAATACGGAGAGCATTCCCCTGAGCAGTCTTCAGCGGGACGCCCTGCACCCCGGGCGCATCGTCGGCGTCAACTGGACCGAACCCGCCGACATGACCTTCTTTCTGGAAATTATCGCCAACGACACCACCGACCGCCGGCTAGTCAACGATTTGAACACGAAGGCCGGATTACGCTGGCAGAAAGACCCGTACGTCGTCTACAGCGACCTCGGCATCCGTACCCGGATGCTGTGCGCCATGATTCGGGAAGCGTTTTTTCTGCTTGAAAACGGGTATGTCTCCGTCGAGGACATCGACCGCGCCTGCCGCAACGATCCCGGCTATTACCTGCCGTTCAGCGGTCATTTCCGGTATATGGACCTGATGGGCGCTTTTATCTACGGCGTGGTCATGCAGGATTTGTTTCCCGAACTTGCGAAATCACGGCATATTCCCCGGTTTTTTGAGGAACTTGTGCAGCAGGGCGGGTTGGGCATGGTGACCCGGAAAGGCTTTTATGATTACGACCAGAGTGAAACCGGGCGCTGGGAGGAGTCGTTTCGGGAGTTCAGTCAGCAGATCAGGCTGCTGATCAGCAAATACCCGTTCAATTACGAAGAAACCCCGGAACCGGCGGCCAAGCAACCGGTCGTTTATGAATAGGCGTCTGATCGTCGATGCCCACCTCGATCTGGCGATGAATGCGCTGGAATGGAACCGCGACCTGACCCGCCCGCTCGCCGAAATCCGGCAGCGCGAGATGGGCATGCGCGACAAGCCCGATCGGGGCCGGGGCACGGTTTGCCTGCCGGAACTGCGGAAAGGCGGTATCGGCCTCGTCGTGGCCACCCAACTGTCGCGGGTGACGCCCTTAGGCAGCTCGCTGCCCGGCTGGCACTCCCCCCAGCAGGCCTGGGCCATGACGCAGGCGCAACTCGTCTGGTACCGGGAGATGGAAGCCCTCGGCGAGATGGTCCAGATCACCGACCTGGCCGAACTGGACCGGCACCTGGCGCTCTGGAACGACGACGGACTGCCCGACGAACGGAAGCCGGTCGGGTATATCCTCAGCCTGGAAGGGGCCGACTCGCTGGTGGATATTTCGTATCTGCACCGGGCCTACGATTACGGGCTGCGGGCGCTCGGCCTTTCGCATTTCGGGCCGGGCCGCTACGCGCCGGGGACCCGTATGGAAGGCCCCCTTACCCCCCTGGGGCTGGAGCTGCTGAAGGAAATGGACCGGCTGAACCTGATTCTGGACGTGACCCATCTGACCGACGAAGGGTTCGCTCAGGCCCTGGAGCGGTATCAGGGGCCGGTCTGGGCAAGTCATCACAACGTCCGGACCCTTGTTCCGACGCAGCGGCAGTTGACCGACGACCAGATCAGACGGCTCATCGAACGGGACGCGGTCATTGGCGGGATGCTGGATTGCTGGGCCATGGACATCCGGTTTATCGACACCGTCTCTGACCCCTGGCAACTGAACATCCGGCTGGAAAACCTCGTCGATCACTGGGATCACATCTGCCAGATCGCCGGGAACAGCCGGCACGTAGCCATCGGCAGCGATCTGGACGGTATTTTCGGAACCGAACAATCACCCTGGGACCTGAACTCGATTGCCGATTTGCGGAAATACGAAGCCATTCTGGCAAAACGGGGTTACCGGCCCGACGATATCGACAATATTTTTCACGGAAACTGGCTGCGGTTTTTACGCCGGGCCTGGAGCTAAACGACAGTAGCAGTCATGGAAGCGCATGATTTTCGGGCCGGCGCGGCACAGATAGACATCACACCCCCGCCGGGAACCCTGATCAACGGGGACTTCATTACCCATTACGCCCGATTCATTCACGACAGCCTTTACGCCAGGGCGCTGGTGCTGCAACGGGGTGACACGACGGTTGCCATCGTGATCGTCGATATCTGTGCCATGCCGAAAGACCTGCTGGATGAGGTGAAGGTTCGTATTCAATCGCAGACGGGTTTGCTGCCGCAAAATGTCCTGATCGCGGCCACGCATACTCACGCAGCCGGCTCCGTAGCCAGCCTGCTGCTGGGGGCGGCCGATTTGCCGTACCGGCAGAAACTGCCGGGTCTGCTAGTCGAATCGGTCCGGGCGGCTTTGCAGACGCTGCGTCCGGCCCGGATCGGTTTCGGGGCCGTGGACGTGCCCGAACATGTGGTCTGCCGCCGGTTTTTCATGAAGGAAGGCTACCAGGCGCAAAACCCCGTGACCGGCGGTCTGGACGGCGTGAAAACCAACCCGTTCGGCGATGAGCAGCAGATTGACCGCCGGGTGGCCCCGGTCGATCCGCAGGTAAGTTTCCTGGCCGTCAAAGGGCTGGACGACCGGTGGATCAGCCTATTGGCGAACTACTCCCTGCACTACGTTGGCGACTGGGAGAACGGCACCATCACGGCCGACTACTTTGGCGTATTTTCCGCCGAGATCGGTCGGCTGCTGGGCGCGGATTCGGGCTTCGTCGGCATGATGAGCAACGGCACCAGCGGAGAGGCCAACATCTGGGATTTTCTGGATCCCGACCGCTATCCGAAAGAGCACTTCGCCAAAAGCGAGCTGATTGGAAAAGATATTGCCGCAAAGGTGTTTGATGCCCTGAAGACCGTTGCCTGGCAGGCCGACCCGGCTCTGTCCGCGGAGTATGCCGAAGTGGCCGCAGGGGTTCGTAAACCGACGGGTGAGGAACTGGAAGCCGCCAGACGACTGGTGGCGGATACGCAGTATAAAGCGATTCAGCAGGTCGACATGGACGTGTTGCGCCGGATTTACGCCCGCGAGCAGGTACTCCTCAACGAATATCCCGACACAAACCTCTTTCCCGTGCAGGCCCTTCAGATCGGCGAGGGCCGGATCGGTGCCCTGGGTGGAGAGTTCTTTGCCGAAACCGGCCTCAGGCTGAAGCAGAACCGTTCCGCTTATTTCACCATTACGATGGCCAACGGGTATATCGGCTACGTGCCGCCCGCGCACGAAATCGAGCGCGGAGGGTATGAAACCTGGCGCTGCCGGACGAGCTTTCTCGAACCGGGGGCCGAAGAAACAATCCGCGAGAAACTGACGGAGCTGCTGAAAACCGGCGTAGAGAGCCCGGTTCATCAACCCGGATAAACGACTCAACCCTTTTCTATCCCTATGGAAACCTTTGACAACCAAGCTCTAAAAGCGTCGTTCCGGACCGATGGGTATGTTTTCCTGCCCGGGTTTTTATCGGCCGGCGAAGTCCGTGAACTCAACGAAAAGGTGAACCACTTCATCGATACCGAAGTGGACCGTATGCCCCGGGAGCAGGTTTTTTACGAAGATAAGACCGACCCGACGACCCTCAAGCAGCTGATCGATATGCAGAAGTACGACGCCTATTTCGATACGCTGCTGAACCAGAGTAAATTCAAGGAGATTGCCGAAATGCTGCTGGAGGATGAGGTGCTTCCCAAAACGCTGGAGTATTTCAATAAACCCCCCCAAATCGGCAAACCGACTCCTCCGCATCAGGATAACTATTATTTCATGCTGAAGCCGGCCGAAGCCGTGACGATGTGGCTGGCTCTGGAAGACGTAGATGCCGAAAATGGCTGCGTCCGATACATAACCGGTTCGCACCTGCACGGCGTTCGCCCGCACGGCCGGACCCGGACGCTCGGCTTTTCGCAGGGCATTACGGATTTCTGGACTGAAGATGATCAGGCCAAGGCGGTGGCGTTCCCGGCCGGCCCGGGCGACCTGCTCGTTCATCATTCTCTAACGATTCACTGGGCGGAGGCCAATCGCAGCGCCAACCGCACCCGGAAGGCCATCGGCCTGATTTACTGGGCAAAATCCGCGCAGGAGGATACTGAGGCCAAGGCGGCCTACCAGCAGAAACTGAAAACCGAACTGAGTTTGTAGCATGATTTCAGAAACGCTCGTTATCGGCCACGGCAGCTACCGGTACAGGGTCTTCCCGGACTGGGGAACACTCGATCCGGCAATCCGGCCGGTCAACGACTGCCACGAAATGGTCATCGACGCCCGCGGGCGAATTTTTCTGCTGACCAACGAAACCCGCAACAATATCCTGATCTACGACCGGTCGGGCAGGCTGCTGGATTGCTGGGGCACGGATTACCCCGGCGGCCACGGATTGACCCTGTCGAACGAAAACGGCGAGGAGTTTCTGTTTATTACCGACATCGAGCGCCATCAGGTCATCAAAACCACCCTACAGGGGAGGGTGGTGATGGTGCTGGACTATCCGAAAGAAGTGCCCCAGTATACCTCCGCCGACCAATTTCTGCCCACCCAGACCGCCCTTGCCCCGAACGGCGATTTTTACGTGACTGACGGCTACGGCCTGCAATACGTCATACAGTATACCGGCCGGGGGGAATACATCCGGCACTGGGGCGGTCGGGGCGATACCGACGGGCAGTTCGACTGTGTCCACGGCATTGCGCTCGACACCCGGAAGCCGGGTCAGCCAACGCTGCTGATTACGTCCCGGAACCACAACGCCCTCAAGCGGTTTACGCTGGAGGGAGAATATCTCGGCACCATTCCGCTGCCCGGTTCCTTTGTCTGTCGGCCGGTTATTCACGGCCCGTACGTGTTTGCCGCCGTCTTCCGCTCAACCACCAACCGGAATTTCGGGTCGGGGTATATCACTATTCTGGACGAAAACGATACTGTTATCTCGACGCCGGGCGGAACCGCGCCGGTTTATTCCGACGGTTCGTTACAGCCGCAGACCCAGGCTGAGCCGGTGTTCGTTCACCCGCACGACGTGTGCGTCGACTCCGATGAAAACGTGTACGTTTGCCAGTGGAATGCGAATAAAGTGTATCCGATGCGTTTGCAGCGGGTCTGAGCAAAACCAGGAAACGCGTTCGTTAAATACGGTTTGATAAACATTATAAACCGCTAATTGCCATGAAGATGCGCGAAAGCCGGGTCCTGCGAAAGCTGCGGGCCGGTGAAGTAGTCAGTTGTTTCAAGGTCAACTTCGGCGACGGTCAGGCGTCTGAACTGGCCGCCCTGTCGGGTTTTGACTGCGTCTGGATCGACCGGGAGCATCTGGCCCAGGACTGGTCGGTGGTGAGCGCGCACGTCTGGGCCACCAAAGCACACGATACCGACCTCATGGTTCGGGTGCCGCGCGGCAGCTACAGCGATTACGTCAAACCGCTGGAACTTGATGCCACCGGAATCCTGGTGCCGCATTGCATGGGCGTGGAAGACGCCCGAAACGTGGTCAGAATGACCCGGTTTCACCCGATCGGCCTCCGCGCCATCGACGGCGGCAGCGCCGACGGGCTGTATACCAACCTGAATTTCAGCGAATACCTCCGGCAGGCCAATCAGCAGCGGTTTGTCGTACTCCAGATCGAAGATCCTGAGCCCCTCGATGAGCTGGACGCAATTGCCGCTCTCGAAGGCGTGGATATGCTGTTTTTCGGTCCCGGCGATTTCAGCCAGGCCATCGGCGCCCCCGGCGAATGGAACCACCCCCGACTCGAAGATGCCCGCAGGCGCGTGGCCGAAGCCTGCGTCCGGCACGGCAAGTTTGCGGCCACAACCGGCAGCATCGACCGGCTGGAGGAGTTTGTCGGCATGGGTTACAAATTTGTCAGTGTTGGGGCCGATGTCGTGGGCGTAAGCACCTACTGCCAGGGTC
The DNA here is from genome assembly GCF_003703975.1 of Larkinella soli. Taxonomy (GTDB): domain Bacteria; phylum Bacteroidota; class Bacteroidia; order Cytophagales; family Spirosomataceae; genus Larkinella; species Larkinella soli. The sequence goes on from NZ_QTJY01000021.1 coordinate 28,973, forward strand.
TAGTTAGTCGGTTCCATAAAGAAACGGCGACCGTTCAGCCGGCATCGGGCGGCTACAGATGAAAAAAAGAGACCTGGGAACCACCGGCATTGCGGTTTCGGAACTGGCCTTCGGCGGGGTTGAAATCGGAATGCCGTACGGCATCGGCGTTAACAGCGAAGCCGACATGCCGACGGAACCGGAAGCGATCCGGCTGCTTCACGCGGCCACGGAAGCCGGTGTCAATTTTTTCGATACGGCCCGGCTGTACGGCGCCAGCGAAACCATCATGGGCAAAGCATTCCGGGACCGGCGCGGGCAGGTGGTGATCGAGACCAAATGCCGCCACCTGCGGGACCCGGACGGCCGGTTGCCGGACGGCGCCACCCTGAAAAAACGCATCAGTACCTCGCTGCTGGAGAGTCTGACGGCCCTTGAGACGTATTACGTGGATATTTTCATGCTCCATCAGGCCGACCTCGGTATTTTGGAGAACGAAGAGATTCCGGCCGTCTTTGCAGACTTGAAAGCACAGGGTGTGATCCGGAGCACGGGCGTTTCTACCTATTCGGTGGAGGAAACCCGAAAAGCCATCGAAACCGGCGTGTGGGATGTGGTTCAGCTGCCCTTCAATCTGATGGACCAGCGGCAGGCGGCCCTGTTTGCGCTGGCCAGGGAAAACGGCGTCGGCATCGTCATTCGGTCGGTGTTGATGAAGGGTCTGTTAACCAGCAGGGGCCGCCGGCTGCACCCGGCGCTGGCGGAGGTCGAAACCCATATCCGGCAGTTCGATGAACTGGTTCTGGAACCCGTTCCCGACCTTTCGACGCTGGCGGTCCGGTTTGCGCTGGCCTTTCCGGAAGTATCGTCCATCCTAGTCGGCATCGATAAGCCGGCGTATCTCCATCAGGCGCTGGCGGCCGTAAACGGCCCCGGGCTGGCGCCCGAAATTATGTCCCGGGCCCGGAATCTGGCCTATCCCGACCCGCAGTTTCTGAACCTCCCCCACTGGGACCGAATGGGCTGGCTGACGTAGGTCCATCCAAAACCGTCTATTCGTATGCATGTCAAAGAGTTACTAAGTTTAAAAAATACCATCAGCCTGGTAACGGGCGGGGCCGGCAATTATGGAAGGTGCATCGTGGAAGGGCTGGCCGAAGCGGATTCGACGGTGTTGATTGCATCCCGGAATGTAGCGGCCGGCGAAGAGGTGGCCGCCCGGTTTCGGGCGCAGGGGCTGACTGTGTACGCCCTGCAGGTCGATCAGGGCGATCCGGCTTCGGTTCGGACGCTGAAGGAGCAGATCCGCTCGCAGTTCGGGCGGCTGGACGTGTTCGTCAACAATGCGGTTTCCCGACCCATGAAAGGCTACGATGCACCGATTGAGGATTTTGCCGAATCGATGCGGGTCAATGCGACGGGTTCGATGGACATTCTGCGCGAAATGGCCGACCTGATCGTGGAGAGCGGAGGGGGTAGCATCATCAACATCGGTTCGATGATGGGCATGTTCGGGCCGGACCTTTCCAACTACGATGGCACTGCGATGGGCACCCCGCCCCCAGACTATTTCTTTCACAATGCCGGATTGCTCAACCTGACGAAATACATGGCCCAGGTGCTGGCCGGCAAAAACGTGCGCGTCAACTGCATCAGCCCCGGCGGGCTGTTCAACCACCAGCCGGAACGGTTTCTGGAAAATTACACCAGAAAAGTACCCCTGCGACGCATGGCCAATCCCGACGACATCAAAGGGCTGATCGTGCTACTGGCCTCGCGGGCGGGTGCCTACATCAACGGTGAGAACATTCTGATGGACGGGGGCCTGAATGCCTGACTCCGTCATCGGATGTACCGGCCGGCCCTGAGCACCTCCGCCCATTTCAGGTAGCCCGCCAGCGTCAGGTGAACGCCGTCCCAGGTATACTCTCTCCTGAGCTTTCCGGCTTCGTCGGCAAAGTGCGGGTGAAGGTCGATCACGGCAAAACCCTCCGCCGGGGCCATTGCCTTCAGAGCATTGTTTAGAAACCGGATGTGGTCTTCGCGGTTGTAATGGCTTTTGAGTTTCTCAAAGCCCTCATTGGTGGGCAGTAGCGTCTGAAAAAAAATCTGCGTCCGGGGCGAAGCCGCTTTGAGCCGGCGAACCATCCGGCGGTAATTCGCCAGAATAACCGAATCGGGAATCTGCCGGGCCAGGTCGTTGATACCGATCAGAATAAACACACTGGCAGGGCGCCCCTGAATTACTTCATCCAGCCGTTCCAGAACCCCGAACGTGATGTCGCCCGGTATGCCCCGGTTTTTGTACCGGGAGTTGCCCAGCAAATCACTCCAGTCGGCCCAGAAGGTCAGGCTGTTGCCCAGAAACACCACATCTTTGCGTGAATGCGGCAGCGACCGGAACAAATCCACGCGCGCTTTGTAAATATCCGGCCGCACCGTGCTGTCCCATTTCACCGCCTGTGCGTCGGCCCGAAAGAGGCCGAAGAACAGACAAAGCAGCAGATAAAGCTCTTTTCTTACTTGCCGTTGACCGTGCATCATTGTCGGGAACTGGTCCGGTGGGGCCTTACACGGTTTTAGGCCGAACGGCCAGTTCGATGGCGGCTACCGTGATGAGTTCTTTGCTCTGGTTTTCAACCACAATCCGGTTCCAGCCGTCGGTGAGCAGCGAAACCGGAAACCGGTAATTATATCCCAGGTGGTCGGGGATATGGTGGGTCAGGGGGCCGCAGGGAAAAAGCAGTTTCTGACTGGACTCGCTCGTGAGGTTCGGCCAGCAGCCGTTGACCGAAACCGCCAGGTAGGCGGGAGGGTTGCCGGCTTTCAGCACCACCTGTACCACCAGTTCCAGATTTCGGTCGGCGGGCTCGGCGCACATGGCTAGCCGGAACGGCCGCTGCGAAAAAGGGTCGATGCTGGCGGGCAGCAGGGCGGGTAGTTCGAAGGGCGTCGGATTCGAAAAGTTTCCGGCGGTGCTCATACAGTACTGCTTGGGTTTACCCCGTAAAAAATCGAGCTTGTCAATGTCGCGCAGGGCGGTATAGTCGGCCCGGAAGCCCGGTGTTGCATTCTGGTCCGAAGAGAAAAAGTTGAACCACTCGATCCCCTGCGCACCCATCGCCAGTTTTCCGGCCGCGTTGGCCCGTTCAATCTCCGGGCAGGCTCCGATATACCGCATTCGCTCTCTGATCGTTCCCGACTCGTTCTGCGTCGGCAATGTGTTGGCACCGTCGTCCACAGAACCGTAGATGGTCACGCGATTGCCCAGACGCTGTCGCAGTTCGTCGTGCGGCATGTCCCAGGTCGTAGCCCAGAAACCCGCCGGAATGACAAAATCGAGGGTGCCTTCGCGGCAGAGTGTGACCACATCCAGGCCAATGGCCTTCAACAGGTCGAGGTCACCCGGGATGCGCATTCCCAGCGGATACGGTTTGCCGGTTTTCTTCGCCTGCCGTTGCGTGAGTTTCCGAATCTGCCGGAACCAGTCGTTCATCATAGCAATCGTCGCGGAGGAAGCGCCGGGTTCGCAGCAGAGCGGCTGGCGCCACCAGTCCAGCTCCAACCCCTCGAAGTCATAATCCTCCACCACCTCCCGAATCTGCTGAAACATCATTTCCCGGACCTCCGATTTTTCGTAATTGAAGCCCTCCCGGTCATGCCGGTTTTGCAGGCCGTAATAAGCCGACTGCAGCCGCATTTCCTTCTGTTTGAACAGCGGATGATTGAAAAAGCTGCCTTCCGGATTCCGACTGCCGTGCATGTCGTTCATCCGGATGCTGACCCAGGGTGAGATTTTCCGTCGACGGCAGGCTCTAGAGGTTTCCGCCAGCCAGTCCACGCCCGCGTCGATCAGGTCCTGATAGCGGTCCATAAAACGGGAGAAATTATCCAGGAATTCTTCCACGGCTTCGGGCTCCGAGATGCCCTGGCAGATGGCGTGGCCTCTGAAAAACTCCCGGTCACCGCGTCGGTAACCGTCGAGAATGCTGGGGAATTTTTTGGTGGGATACCAGGCCCGGTTGGCGTTGGCGTTGATCACAAAGGTGTCGATTCCGTTGTCGGCCAGTTCGTCCACATAACGATGTATGGCTTTAGCTTGGAAAGGGCCGCCTACCGCCGTTGGCCGGGTGCTCATCTTGCCGGTGCGGGGGTTGACCAACGTTTTCAGCGTGTAATCTTCGGGTTGCCAGCGTTCAGGATTATAAAAATAAACACAGGTATCCCCGTTGAACAGGTTCCGGTGTTTGTCAAGCGCCGGTTTTTCTGAAAATTGTTTTGGCTGCCCCTCCACCGAAGCCGTCAACAAACTTGGAAACACTGAGGCCGTAGCAACGCTTCCCAAGCCGCCACGTAGAAAATTCCGACGGTTTCTTAGCGATTCAAATCCCATAACAAACGGTTTTATTAGACCAGGACTTCGCTGGATTCCTAGTAAAAATACCTCCGTCACAGGACTTTTACTTTTACTAATTTATGGATTTGTAGTACTATTTTTCAGTGTTGACCTGCTCCCAGAAAACTGGACAATGAAAAGTAAAGGATTCGGGCGATTGTCGTACCTTAAACTTAAAGACAATTGCCATGAAAACGACCAAGTTCACCGAGGCTCAGATCGTGTTTGCTCTTAAGCAGGCAGAGACAGGGGTAGCCGTCGCGGAAGTATGCCGCAAAATGGGAGTTAGTGAGGCTACCTACTACAATTGGAAGAAGAAATATGCCGGTTTAGGAGTGCCCGAATTAAGGCGACTTCGGCAATTAGAAGAGGAAAACCGTCATCTCAAGCAATTAGTAGCAGATCTGAGCCTTGATAAACAAATGCTGCAAGATGTGCTCAAAAAAAAGCTTTAAAGCCGGTTCAGAAGCGTGAACTGGCGAAAAGCATAATGAAGGATTATCAGGTAGCGACTCAACGAGCCTGCGCAGTAGTCTTGCTCCAGCGATCAGTGTGGTACTACAAAGGTCAAGATCGGGATGATACGATTGTCCGTCATCGAATTAAGGAAATCGCCCAGGTGCGAGTTCGTTATGGCCATCGCAGGATCTATATTCTGCTTAGGCGGGAAGGCTGGCGTGATAACCGCAACGGCGGACCGTCCATAAGCGGATTTACCGAATTTATTGTGAAGAAGGGTTAAACCTGCGCAGCAAACGTCCTAAGCGGAATCGAGCTGCCGCCCACCGTCATCAACGCCCAAAAGCCTCCACGGCACACGAATGCTGGAGCATGGATTTTGTGGCCGATCAGCTTTTTGATGGCCGAAGATTTCGGGCTTTAACTATAGTCGATAATTTTAGTCGCAAGTGCTTAGCCATCCATGTGGGCCAAGCGTTAAAGGGAGTGGATGTCGTCGCCGTTATGGAGCAGATAAAGGCTAATCAAGGGGTTGTGCCTCGATGGATTAAAGTAGACAATGGCAGCGAGTTCATCTCTAAAGCCTTGGATCGATGGGCGAGTGAAAACAAGGTAACCCTTGACTTCTCAAGACCAGGCAAACCAACTGATAACGCGTTTATCGAATCTTTTAATGCAGGGCCGCCTGTGCGGTAGCTTTCGTGATGAGTGCTTATCGACGAATTGGTTTTTATCCTTAGATGATGCTCAGGAAAAGGTTGAGAGCTGGCGGCAAGAATACAACGCCTTCCGCCCGCATAGTTCCCTAAATGGGCTAACGCCAGAAGAAGCAATTACAAGAGTAGAAATGATGAAATGAACGTCCGATCCTCAAAATGGCCACTGTCCGGAATTTGGGTGCGGTTCAAAAGCGTCCAATCCTCAAAATATCGATCGTCCAGAATTCGGGTGCAGCTCAAAACCTATATATATTGGACCCTATGTAAAATTTTTACATAGGCTTTATAAAATTTTTACAGAGCCTATATAAATTTTTTACATAGGGTCCGAATTGTTTTCAGCAAGGGGTACATCCGTTATTTGAATCCCCGCTGCTTACCATCCTCGAAAACTACGTAGCCCGCATTCTCCATCTGCTATAGGATATGACTGGCCGTAGTCGTTGTCACGCCGCTCGGCTCGGTAGGGGTTGGTGGTTGTACATTCTTCGTCCCGGGATAAAAACGTTACCTAGGCTAGCAGTACCCGCGCGATAAGATTTAGACCCGGTATGGTTAGAATGCTAGCCGGTAGACAAATTTTAGGAAACTCTATCTTACGCTCCGTAAAAAATACTCCCCCTGCTTGGGTCCTGCTGGTCGGAGAGCCAAACTTGATTTTAATTTATTTAATAAAGGCATTTGTATTGCAATGCAAACAAAAAAGCCGCTTACAATTTTTTGTAAGCGGCTCATTATCAGGCTCCCGAAGCTGGGCTCGAACCAGCGACCCTCTGATTAACAGTCAGATGCTCTAACCGACTGAGCTATTCGGGAGTGTGTTCCGGCGTTTTCGTCGGAATGTGGGTGCAAAAGTAAGGTCCCCGGACTAATCTTGCAAGTATTTTCTGGAAAATTCCCCGGCGATCCGGCCGGTTTACATGGCACTCGGACCACGTCCCGGCACCCGCTCCAGAATTAACTCCTTGATTCTTCGGGCATCACCCCGCGTAAAGTTCCTGATCATAATTTCCGGCCGCGCTCTCGGAATGATCCGGATCGTGGAAAAAAACATGCCGTTATCGATTTCGACACCCGATATGTCGGAGTAAAAGACGAAGTTGTCCGTCCCGCCGACCAGCTTCCTGACCCGAAAAGTAACGCCCTTGTCGTTGAATTCGACAATGTCCCGGTTAATGGGGTCCTTGAAACTACTCGATTTGAAGATCTCTGCCATAGAATTGAAAAGTTGGGGAGTAGCGGAGATCTGGCGTTTAGGAGTCGGCTATTCGTCAACACCTAAATGCCCCAACCCTTACACTCCTACACTCATTTCGGTACGTAGATGACTTTCTTGGTTTCGAAAAATGATTCGTGAAAGTAATCAGATAAATCAAAAATCCGGTATTTATCCTTGATTTCAGCCAGTTCCTCTTCCAGATCACCCCCTTTGAGGTACAAAACTCCGTTGCGGAGCCGGTTGTTACCGTTCTTATGAATTTTATACCGCACCCAGCCCAGAAACGGCTTCAAACGTGTCACGGCGCGGCTCACCACAAAATCATAGGTCGTGTCCAGATGCTCTACGCGGGCCTGCTCCGCCCGGACGTTCGTCAGCCCCAGGGCACCGGCGACTTCATTTACCACCTTGATTTTTTTGCCGATACTGTCGACCAGGTGAAAATCGACCAGCGGGAACAACACGGCCAGCGGGACGCCCGGAAAGCCTCCCCCGGTGCCGACATCCAGCACCTCGGTCCCCGGCACGAACTGAATCACTTTGGCGATCCCGAGCGAATGAAGAATGTGCTTTTCGTATAAGGAATCGATGTCCTGCCGCGAGATGACGTTGATCTTTGCATTCCAATGGCGATACAGCTCGCCCATGGTCGTAAACTGCTCCAGTTGGAGAGCCGTCAGATCCGGAAAATATTTTTTGATCAGTTCCAAAATGGTCGGTATTGAAAAGCGAATAAATATAGCTGGGTTTGCTGCCTGTGCCTACCTCCAGGTCATCCGGTGCCGGTTCCGGCGGGGACGGAGGGTGACGAAGCCCATGACGGCATAATATATACTTAAAACCAAATCCATTACCGGTATTCCTGCCCAGTGAACGGTACGCCCGAGCCGGTAACTGATCCGGCCTACCACTCCCCAGAACGCCAGCAGTCGAAATAGAAACAGCCCGGACACGGCCAGCAGAAGTTGCCCTTGCGGGTGGGTCACAAGGGCCGGAAACCCTTCGGTTAGAACCCGTGCCGACGTTAGGGCAACCACAACCGGGCCGGTCATCCAGCTCAGGATATGGGTAACCGACAGCACCCCCAGCCAGAGTTTATTCCGGGTCCGGTAGTGTTTTCCGACCGACAGATGCCGGCGCTTCTGGTGTCGCCAGGCCGCAAAGGTCTCTTTCGGACTTGACCAGGTGAAGGTCTCCGGATGCAGGCTGACGGTTGTGTTTCGGGAGGTGGCCACTTCGTTGATGAACAGATCGTCGTCGCCCCCCATAACCCGGATATGGGTGTAAAAACCTTTATTGTTCAGAAACAGCTGCCGGCGGTACAGCAGATTCCGGCCCACCCCCATGTAAGGGATACCGGCCAGCGCCAGAGAAAAATACTGAACGGCCGTGTAGAGCGTTTCATACCGGATCAGCCGGTTCAGCCAGCGGTTGTCCGGGTGTCGCAGATACGGTCCGAAGCCCAGCACGATCTGCACACGCGGGTTGGCGAGCCGGCCGGCCATTCCGGCCAGCCAGGAATCTCCGGCCGGCCGGCAATCGGCGTCGGTAAGCAGAACGATGTCGTGGGTCGCCTGCCGGATTCCGATCGTCAGGGCGTATTTCTTGGGGGTGACGTGCTCGTGTTCGCGGTCGATCCGGATGAAGCGGACGTGCCGGAACGCTCCGGCCGACCGTTCGAGGAACTCTTTCGTACCGTCGCTCGAACGGTCGTCCATGACCAGCACCTCGAAATTCGGATAAATCTGCTGATCGAGCAGCGGCAGGAGCGCGCGCAGATTGTCCAGTTCATTCCAGGCGCAGACAATGATGGTTACTCCGGGAAGATCCGGGTTGTCGGCGGGTTTGACAGCCGGCGGCACAGCCCGGAAGGCGGTTCGGGAGAAAATGGCCAGAATATAAAAAAGCTGTATGCCTACAGACAACAGGCACACAATCAGCAAGATATAAGTCACGGAGTAGTAAAAAAATTGGCAATAGACGGCCGTTCAATGAATCGGCAAATATACTGATTTTGATTTTCGCCTTCCGCCTTTCGACCTTTGCGGATCAAAAGTTGTATCCTGGGCTTCCCGGCCTGACGTCGGGCGTCCGGGAATCCTGAGAAAGCAATGCAGTTTACCATTCATAAAACCGATCCCAACTCTCAGGCCCGGACCGGGGTCCTGACAACAGACCACGGGCCAGTGCAGACACCTATATTTATGCCCGTCGGGACGGCCGGTACCGTCAAGGCCGTTCACCAGCGGGAGTTGAAAGAGGACGTCGGAGCAGAAATTATTCTTGGAAATACGTATCACCTGTATCTTCGGCCGGGTCTTGACGTCTTAAGGAAAGCGGGCGGGTTGCACCGGTTCAACGGCTGGGACCGCCCCATCCTGACCGACAGCGGTGGCTACCAGGTGTATTCGCTGTCCAACACCCGGAAGATTAAGGAGGAAGGGGTGACCTTCAAATCGCACATCGACGGCTCGAAGCATGTCTTTACGCCGGAAGGCGTCATGGATATTCAGCGGACGATCGGGGCCGACATCGTCATGGCGTTCGACGAGTGTACGCCCTATCCCTGCGAGTACGGCTACGCGCGGGAGTCGATGGAGATGACCCACCGCTGGCTGCGCCGGTGCATCGGGCGTTTCGACGCCACCGAAGGCCATTACGGGTATCGGCAGACGCTGTTTCCGATCGTCCAGGGCAGTACGTACAGGGACCTGCGGCAGCAGTCGGCCGAGTTCGTAGCGGCTCAGGAAAGGGAGGGGAATGCCATCGGGGGGCTGGCCGTCGGCGAACCGGCGGAGGAGATGTATGAGACGATCGCACTGGTCAATCGGATCCTTCCGTCCGACAAACCGCGGTATCTGATGGGCGTTGGTACTCCCGAAAATATTCTGGAGGCTATCGCGCTTGGCGTCGATATGTTCGATTGCGTCATGCCCACCCGAAACGCCCGGCACGGGATTCTGTTTACGTCGCAGGGCGTGATCAATATAAAGAATGAAAAATGGAAAGATGATTTTAGTCCAATTGACGAGGAAGTGGGCGGTTATGCCAGTACCTTTTATACAAAGGCCTATTTACGGCACCTGATACGTTCGGAAGAAATTTTAGCGGCCCAGATTGCGAGTCTTCATAACCTTACTTTCTATTTATGGTTAATAAGGCAGGCAAGGCGGCATATCGAGGATGGAACTTTCATTTATTGGAAAAGTAATATGGTAAAAAAACTGATGCAACGTCTTTGATGGATGAAAAATCCTGATTTTCTTGTGCCGGCAAATTCTGATAGAACGGTACAAACAAAGCCGTCCGTATCTTGTTTGTAAACTAAGCGAAAATCCATAGTTTTGCGCCGAAGCGAGAAAATCGCGTTTAAAACGCATTCCGCCGGCCAATTCCTGTTGTTTCACCACACTCAATGGTTTATTAAACTGTCAAACAATAACCTGATAAGTATGAAAAAAGTATCCCTGTTCGTAAAGGCAATGGGATTGGGTCTGCTGGCAGCGACAGGTGCCAGTGCTCAGTATAACCCGAAAGCCTCCTATGAGGGTCCGGCTAAGTTGAACACCTGGTCTGTTTCGCTCATGGGGGGACCCACTCAATTCTTTGGAGATCTTAGGGAATATGATTTCTATCCGGTCGGGAAGACAAGTTCTGACAGCTACAACGAACGTAATTCTGGTTTTTTCGGAGTAGCCGTCGGTAAGCAACTGTCTCACCTGTTCGGTCTCCAGCTGGACGCCCAGTTTGGCAACCTGGTCGGCATGAAGCGTCGTCAATATTTCTCCTATTTCCGCTCCAACTTCATTCAAACCGATCTGACCGGCAGCGTCAACCTGAAAAGCCTCCTGTTCGGGCCGAACAAAATGAAGCGGTGGAAAATCGATGCCTATACGGGGATTGGGGTGGTCTTCTTCAAGTCGACGGCCTATGAAATCGGAACGGGCCGCGTGCGCCGGTGGACCAAAACCAACAACGGGGACGGCATCCTGCGCGAAGCCAAATACGAAAAAGACTGGGCCATCCCCCTGGGTGCCGCCATTCATTATGAGGTGAGCCCCCGTTTCGACGTCGGCCTGGACTTCCGGATCACCCATGTTAACACCGACCGCATCGACGCGACCGTGGGCGGTAATTCCTCCAGCTATTTCGATGGTTACGGAACGCGCGGTGCTTTCGACAGAGCGCCCGAGCGGAGAGGAGAGTCCAACCTTGATAAACTCGGCTATGGAGCCGTCATGGTTACCTATAAATTAGGCAAGAACGCCATCCGCGTTCAGAAAGTGAACGGCAAGTATGAGTACGATACTACGAAGGGTACCTACCACCTGCGCTGGACCGATCCGAAACTCCTGATCAAACCGCCGGTTATCCTTACGCTGGAACAGATCGACTCCGTAGCTAAAGCCAACCGTCCCAAAGACATCGACCCGCGCCTGCTGACCGACTCGGATAACGACGGTGTTTCCGACTACTTCGACCGTCAGCCCAACACGCCTGCCGGCAGTATCGTGTCGGGTGCCGGGGAAGCCATCGACTTCGAAAAATACGTGAGCGCAGCCCTGCCGGGTGTTGCCTGTGCCGAAATCTTCGCCAACGTGACGTTCGATACGGATAAAAACATCATCAAACCGCAGTTCTTCGACATGCTGAACAAAGTGGTTGAACTGATGAACAAAACCCAGTGCCGTCTGCAGCTTTCCGGTCATGCCGACCGCCGGGCTTCCGACCGCTACAACATCGCTCTCTCACGTCGCCGGGTAGAAGCCGTCAAGAATTACCTCGTGAAACAGGGTCTGAACGATCCGAACCGGATTGTGATCGATTACTTCGGCTCCTTCAAACCGATCGGTGACAACTCCCGGAACGGCCTGACCAAGAACCGCCGGGTTGAACTCCGACTGGTTCCGTAAAACAGACTTTCAATTTATCCGAATAAAAAAGCCCCGGAGGTGTAACCTGCCGGGGCTTTTTGCGTCTCAATAGGGACGTCTCGGCCTGAGGCAAAAAGTTGGAATTTAACCGGTTTGCCAGTGTTGCTTTCGGATTTGAAATTTTTCCTGTTGCTTCTGTTTTGTTTTTTCTGTACTACCCTTCCGGCTGTTTCGCAACAAGTCGGTGACCTGACCGATGAACAGGTTCGCCAGTTCGTCCGGCAGGCGGCCGGCAGTGGGTTGAGTGAAAGTCAGATCGAACAGCTTGCTCTCGCACGCGGCTTTACGGCCGCCGATATAACCAGGATGCGGGAGCGGATCGCCGAACTCAACAGCCCCGCCCGGCCCCCATCCGGCCCGCCGGTTCAGACCGGCAGGGAACAAGGGAATCAAGCTGAATTGAGCGTAAGGCCGGCTCCGGAAAAGTCAGAGGCCGTTGAATCGGAATTGCCCATCTTCGGAGCTTCTCTGTTTTCCAACCCGAGTCTCACTTTTGAACCCAACCTGCGAATTCCGACCCCCCGCAATTACCAGATTGGGCCGGAGGACGAACTCATCGTCGACGTATATGGGAATGCGCAACAGAACTATCGGGTGAAAGTCAGCCCCGAGGGCGCCATCCGGCTGGAAAATCTGAGCCCCATTTATGTGAACGGGCTGACCGTCGAGCAGGCCGAACAGCGCATCATCAGCCGGTTGCAGCAGTTGTACGCCGGTTTGAATACCCGGTCCGGCGGAGTTTATGCCACCGTCACTCTGGGCAGCATCCGAAGCATCAAAGTCACGCTGATCGGTCAGGTCCTGCGTCCGGGAACCTACACGCTTTCTTCGCTGGCGACCGTTTTTAACGCGCTTTACGCGGCCGGCGGGCCCCACCCGGGCCGGGGATCGTTCCGGGATATCCGGGTATACCGAAATAACCAACTGATCCGCACGCTGGATATGTACGATTTCCTGCTGCGGGCCGACCAGAAGGACAACATTCGCCTTCAGGATCAGGACGTGCTGTTTGTCAATCACTACCAGACCCGCATCGAGCTGGCAGGGGAAGTGAAGCAACCCGCCGTTTATGAAGTGCAGAAAGGAGAGCCGCTGAAGCAGGTGCTGGCTTTCGCGGGCGGCTTCACCGACAAGGCCTACACTTCCTCCATCACGCTGCGCCGTCAAACGCCCCGCGAACTGGAGGTCCTGACCGTAGCGGCCGCCGAAATCGCCGGGTTTATGCCCCAAAAGGGAGACCGATACACGGTTGGTGCCATTCTCGACCGGTACGAGAACCGGGTAACGATTCAGGGAGCGGTATTCCGACCTGGAATCTTTGCCCTGGAAAAAAACCGTACCCTCAGCCAGCTGATCAAATCCGCCGAAGGGCTGAGAGAGGACGCTTTTCTGAACCGGGCCACCCTGCGCCGGCTTCGCGATAACCTGGATCCCGAACTGGTGGCCGTCGATCTTGGCCGTCTCATGCGTGGGCAGGCGCCCGATATTTCGCTGCAACGGGAGGACGTTCTCACTATTGCTTCGTATGGGGATCTGCGCGGGCAACGGAAGGTACATATCGAGGGCGCCGTCAACCGGCCCGGAACCTACGATTTCGTCGACAGCCTCAGCATCGCCAACCTGATTGTTCTGGCCGGCGGCTTTACCGACGGGGCCCTGGCCTCCCGGATCGAAATTGCGCGTCGTGTCCGGAGCGATACGGCCGACCTGCCCCGCAGCCAGAACGTCCGCCTGTTCCAGTTTGAATTGAATGATCAGTTAAGACTGACCGAAGCGGAGGCCCGCTTTTCGCTTCAGCCGTTTGACCAGGTCTATGTCCGAACTTCGCCCCGCTACGAACCACAAAAAAGAGTGATCATCTCGGGCGAAGTGCGTTACCCGGGCAGCTATCCCATCCGGGATAAACTCGAACGCATCACCGATCTGATTGCCCGTGCCGGAGGCCTTCGTCCGGAAGCTTACCTGAAAGCCACCCGGTTTATGCGCCGGGGCGAACTGATTTCGGTCGATATTAAAGAAATCCTCGCCCGGCCTTCCGACACCGGGAATCTGCTTCTCCTTCCCAACGATTCGATTCATATTCCGCGCCAGGTAGAGCTGGTTCGGGTGAAAGGAGAGGTGCTCAACGCGTCGGTCGTCGACTATAATCCGGTCAAAACCGTGAAATCCTATCTGAATGAAGCGGGCGGATTTACGACCAAAGCGATGCGACGAAAGCTTTATGTGGTTTACGCGAACGGCAAAGTTCAGCGGACAAAAAGCTTCCTGGGCCTCCGGTTCTATCCCGATGCCGAGCCGGGGATGGAAGTCATCGCGCCGGCCAGGGTTCCCCGGGGAGACAGCAAACTGACGCCGGCCGAACGGGTAGCCGTTGCAACGGGCCTTACCTCTCTGGCGGCCGTCGTCCTTACCGTGGTCCGATTGTTCCAATGAAAGCCGCTCCGATGACGACAGAAGCAAAAGTGGCCGAGCCCGCACCCGGCAGAGACGGCTGGGTTAGCCTGACTCCGGAAAAGGCCGTCCGGCTCTTATGGCATTGCCGGAGAACGCTGGCGGTATTTACGCTGTTTTTTTCGGGAGTGGGAGTTGTGCTGGCGGTGCTGACCGCCCCCGAGTATGTTTCCGAAGCGCGAATCATGCCGGAGATGCATCCGGGAGCCGGTGATACCTTTCGCAAGTTAGCCTCGGCGGCCGGTTTCGCCGGGCTCAATCTAAGCGATATCGAGGAAGTTGAAGCCGTTCGTCCGGACCTGTACCCCAACATTCTTCAGAGTTCTCCTTTTATTCTTTATTTACTGGAGCGACCGGTATTGACCGGTGCCGGAACCCGGAAAACCGTTTCCGAAATGCTGAGAGCGGTATCCTGGAAGGCTCGTTTTTTTCCGGAAGCTCAACTGCCTCTTCCGCCGGCTGCCGACGGGGCCGGTCCGATCAAATTAACCGAAGACCAGCAGGATCTTCTTGAAGAAGCTCAGAAACGGATCTCGGCCCGCATGGATACACGGTCGGGCGTTATTACCATTGCCGCCAGGGTGCCCGACGCGGTGGCCGTCGCTTCCGTCGCCCAACTGGCCATGGACTATCTGACCCGGTATGTTACCGGCTACCGGACCGAAAAGGCCCGCAAAGATCTGGCGTTTTATGGTTCCCGGCTCAATGAAGCCAGACGACGCTTTCAGGCGGCCCAGTATCGGGTGTTTCAATACAATGATCAGCATAAAAACATGATCGTTCAGGCGGCCACTCTGGAGAAGAAGCGGCTCGATGCCGAACTGGTGATCGCCGAGTCGGTGTATTCGGAACTGGCCCGGCAGCATGAACAGGCCCGGATCAAGGTGCAGGAACGGACCCCCGTTTTCAAGGTACTCGAACCGCCGAAGATTCCTCTGAAACGGGAATCTCCCAAAAGGATGTTGATGGTATTGACTTATTCTTTCGTCGGTTTCGTTATTGGCAGTATATATTTGCTCATAACCGGGCCGGATGTGCTCGGCCATCTCCGGCGACGCATTCGTTTCATTACTCAGGAAGGGCCGGAGCGGAAGGATTGATACGGTTTGTTGTAAAGATAATTAATTGTGTACCAGGAATTAAAGCAGAAACGAAAACAGATCGCCGTGATCGGCCTCGGTTACGTGGGGCTTCCGATTGCGCTGGAGTTTGCCCGGCAGTTCAAAGTGATCGGCTTCGACATCAACCCGGACCGGGTGGCCATGATGCAGCGCGGGGAAGACCCCTCACGCGAGATCGGACCGGCGGATTTTGAAGGTAAAGACATCCGTTTTACGGCCGATCCCGAGGTGCTGCGGCAGGCGCATTTCTTCGTGGTGGCGGTTCCGACGCCGGTCGATGATTATAAGGTGCCGGATCTGAAGCCGCTCCAGCGAGCCTCTGAAGCGGTCGGAAAAGTGCTCAAGCGGGGCGACTATGTGATTTACGAATCGACGGTGTATCCCGGTTGTACGGAGGAAGACTGCCTGCCCATCCTGGAGCAGTTCTCCGGCCTGAAGCTGGGTGCCGATTTCCGGATCGGCTATTCACCGGAGCGGATCAATCCGGGCGACAGGGAACGGACCCTGCCCAATATCCTTAAGATCGTTTCAGGAAGTGACGCCGAGGCCCTGGAGGAGATTGCGGCCGTATACGGAAGCATCATCCGGGCGGGAATTTACAAGGCTCCGACCATCAAGGTGGCCGAGGCCGCCAAAGTGATCGAGAATACCCAGCGAGATCTGAACATCTCCCTGATGAATGAATTATCTATCATCTTCGATAAGATGAGTATCGACACGCAGGAGGTGATCAAGGCCGCCGGGACGAAGTGGAACTTCCTGAAGTTCACGCCCGGGCTGGTCGGCGGACACTGCATTGGGGTCGATCCCTACTACCTGCTTTACAAATCCCGTCAGCTGGGGTATGACCCCCAGGTGATTCACAGCGGCCGCCGGATCAACGACGGTATGCCGGCCTACATCGCCACGAAGCTGGTGCAGATGCTGATCAAGCGGGGCAAAGCCCCGCAGCAGACGAAAGTGCTGATCATGGGAATCACCTTTAAGGAAAACGTCGCCGACATCCGGAATTCCAAGGTCGCCGACCTGGTGCGGGAGCTGATGAAATATTCCGTCAACGTCCATATCGTCGATGCCCAGGCGTCACCGAACGAGGTGGCGCATGAGTATAACCTGACTCTGATGGACTCACCCTCGAACCAATATGATGCGGTAGTGGTGGCCGTCGGACACGACGAATACCGGCAACTGGATATTGCGTATTTCCGCTCCATCATGAACAGTCAGCCAATCCTTCTGGACCTGAAAGGCCTCTATGCAACCGGAGATCTGGACGGGATGGAATACTGGCGGATGTAATTTATTCCTCCTTAGGATGAAAGAAGTGACCGGTAGGGTGACTTTTTGACACCACTGTCGTCTATGTAAAGGGAAAGACTACAGTAGGCAGTTTCTTCAGGCTCATGACTTTTGTATCGCCATCATTCCATGAAATCAGGCCTAGAGAGATAGTGGCTCCAGATTTTCATTCGCTTAGTTATCTTGAAAAAAAGAATCGTCAAAATAATGTCCGTCAATCTGTTTCAGGTGACAGGAACGGCTCTTATTCAGTTTATTTCCGTGCCCATATTTATCACTTACTGGGGTAAATCTGATTATGGAGAATGGTTGATTCTGTTTAGCTGCAGCACGCTCTTTCAAATGAGCGATTTCGGCATCAACTCGGCTGTTGATAACCAGATGGCTCTTTATGGAGTGCGGCAGGATTACCAGCAGGCACTAAAAGTGTATTTCCAGGGCAGGCTATTGGTTCTGCTGATGGGAGCGATGCTGCTGGCGTTGCTCTTGGCATCGTTGTTTCTGATTGATTACCGATCACAACTCCATATCACGGAGATGGATAAGAAGACGGTCGCTCTCATTTCGATTTTGCTGTCTTTTCATGCACTGCTGGTTGTGCAGCAGGAACTACTTAGCAGTATTTACAGGGCGGCTCAAGAATACACGATTGGTCGGGTGTGGATTATCCGGACCAGACTGGTAGAATTTTTTGTAGTGGTCCTGGCGGTAATGTTCGGAGCGTCTTGCTTTGTTGTGGCTTTCCTGTATCCCGTTGTTCGGCTCGTATTCTGGGTTGCTATGCTCCGGGCGTGTTACCAAAAGTATCCCTGGTTTCGGCAGAAAGGCATGTACAGCGTCGATTATCTGCTGATTAAACGGTTGTTAAAGCCGTCGTTCAGCTTTCTTATTATGTCGTTGGGACATGCCGTGATGTTGCAGGGCACCCTATTGTTGGCAGGCCACTTTTTTTCGCCCGCAACGGTAGTCGTTTTTTCGACGGTTCGCCTGTTCAGTAGCCTGATCCGGCAGGGCATCTCCGTCGTCAGTCGTACGGTTTGGATCGAGTTGTCACCGGCCCTTGAACAGCACAACTATTTGCTGGCCCGCCGACTTCACCAACGAGCCAGCCAGATTAATCTGTGTCTTGCCTTTGGAGCAGCCTTTATCTTCCAACTGGTTGGAGAACATGCGATTGCATGGTGGACTCTGGGCGAGGTGTCGATAGACCAGCCTTTCTTCGGCTTCATGCTGCTGGCTACTGTTACCTACACGGTCTGGGCGACCAGCCTCACAGTTCCCATGTCGGTCAACCGACACCGGAAGGAATCTTTGTGGTTTGTCGGTTCGAGTATTTTAGGCCTTTTCTGTGCTGTCTTGCTCATCCCTGCCATCGGTTTACCGGCTTTACCTCTTGGGTTGTTGCTAACTGACGGCTGTATGATCGGGGTAGTGTTCGGCTCATGTGTCACCATTCTTCAGCATAAAGATAGAAAGGAGCTGTTCTCCGGTTTGATTGATTTTGAGTGGTTGAAAGACAAAATGATAGTTGCCCGATCATGACGGATAGGAAAATAGCCGTTGCTCAGTTAGGTGCCCGAATGCATTATGCGGTTCCGCGGATTCTTCACGAAAATGGGCTGTTACAGACCTTGTACACCGATTTCTACAGCCGAAAATATCCATTTGCTCTATTACAAAAAGCGCCTTTTTTTTCTACCGTCAAACGTTTAAATACCCGACATCATCCTGGTTTACCGGCTGGCAGAGTGTGTCATTTTCCGCCTTTCGGTCTGAGGTATTCCCTCGGGCGAAGTCGTTGCCTGACCTCAGAAGATCGCATCCGCCGGCACCTTGAGGGGGGACTCGAATTTTCGAGGCTGGTACTGAAACAAATCCGGAAAAATTTACCAGATGTGGTTTATACTTTCAACTCCGCAGCGCTTGAAATCATGGAGTTTGCCAAAGCCAATGGCATTTTTATTGTGCATGAGCAAACAATATGCTTGCACTATATTGAGAAGCAATTGCTAAAAATTGAAAAGGAAAAGTTTCCTGAATGGGCTATAAATCAAGAATTTACGTTGAATTCAAATAGGTATGCAGATCGGGAACGCAACGAATTTCTGCTCGCCGACAGGGTGGTTTGTGGATCGGAATTTGTGAAAGGAGGACTTATCGCGCAATCGGTCGGTGAGGAAAAGGTACAGGTAATCCCGTATGGCGTCGCGCAGGGTCCGTTGGGCTCGCATCCTGTTCAAAAAAAAGCAGAGGGCAACTGAACGTGCTGACGGTTGGCGAAGTTGGGCTTCGGAAAGGGAGTCCCTACGTCATGAAGGCCTCCGCGCAACTCAAAGGATTCGCCAATTTCCGAATGGTCGGTGATTACAGTCGGGTACCACGAACGGTGTTGGGCGGATTAGCCAAAAATATAGAACTAATCGGGAGCGTCAGGCGCGACCGGATGCACGAACATTACCGCTGGGCGGACGTATTTCTGCTGCCCTCAGTGTGCGAAGGCTCAGCCACGGTTACGTACGAAGCCATGCAGCACGGACTTCCGCTGATCGTTACGCCAAATACAGGATCAGTGATCGAGCACGGGCAGGAGGGATTGATCGTGCCGGTGGGAGAACAGGAATCAGTGGTGCAGGCCATCGAACAGTTGGGAAAGGAGGCCGACACAAGAGATGGAATGGCAGAAGCGGCCCTGTTAAAAGCTAAATATGCCAGTTATGAAGCTTATTCCCAACGCCTTATTAATTTCTTTAACAGCCTGCCATGAAGCCGAGGTTAAGCTTTTACACTAACATCCCGACACCCTACCAGCTGGATTTCTGCCAGGCGTTAGCCGAACGGTTCGAACTGAATGTTGTCTTTTATGCTCAAACCGAAAAAGGACGGCAATGGAAATTCAAAACCAATCTCGACTTATATAATGTGATCGTACTCAGGAATTCATGGATAGCTGACTGGTTCCAGATGCGGGTGAAAGACTTTCATTTCAGCTGGCAGCTATTCAGCATCGTGCGTAATGATCGGAGTGATTACATCATCGTGGGAGGTGCGTATTGGATTCCGAATTCCTTAATTGTTATGATTTATGCCTGGCTACTGGGAAAGCCTGTTGCATTTTTCGGGGAGCGGATTTCATCGCGAGCCACTGGTTGGCGCAAAATAATGAAATTATTGGCTTTACAACCCCTTCATATTTGTTGCCGAAGGATATTTGCTATCGGGCAGGAGGCTGCCCAAACCTATCAGGCTTTTGGCGTTCAGCTTCCAATTACAAATATACCTTACAACCTCGACGGCAAAAAGTTTCGGGCAGTAACCAGCCGGTTGCTTCGCATTCTGCAATCCCAATATCGATGTGACGATACGCTGATCTTTCTCAGTTCTGGAGCGCTGATTCATCGCAAAGGCATGGATACGCTCGTTCGGGCTTTTCGGCTTCTGGATACGGAGCAATATCCCAACGTCCGTTTACTGATCCTTGGCGAAGGCCCACAACGTTCAGAACTGGAAAGATACACGGAAAAAGATTCCAGAATTGAACTATTGGGGTTCCGCCAGGCCGAGGAACTTCCGGCTTACTTCAATCTGGCCGACGTCTTCATTTTTGCGTCTCGTTACGACGGATGGGGAGTCGTTATCAACGAAGCAATCGCGGCCAGTTTACCCATTATCTGCACTGAAACGGTAGGAGCCGCGCAGGAATGGATCATCAATGGCGTCAATGGCATCCTTTGTCCTCCCAATCATGAACTGGCCTTATATGATGCGATGAAGAGGCTTATTCATTCAGCTGAAATCCGCCGGAAAATGGGTTCGTACAATGCCGCTCTGGCTTTGAAAACCGACTCCCGGTCGTACGCCAACCTCCTATTTGATGTAGTTAGTGAAGATCTTACGATATGATTTGGGCGTGCATCCTGTTGAATTTCCTTGTATTGGTGGCCGGGCTTTACTATGCCCGAAAGCAGGGGTTTCAATCAGTGATGCCATTCACGGTTTCATTGATTCTATTGTTGGTTTATAGCCTGTTGAGCCCAGTTTTTTTTTACATGACCGGCCGGGAGACGCCATTGGGAGATGATGGAGTATTCCGATTTGTAGGGAAGTCGATTTCGGATTATTACGAATTGGGAATGTTTCTGAACCTAATCGCAAACACCCATTTCATTTATGGTTTTGTGGCTATGCGAAGAAGTGTGGCCACGAAGGGCCATGAATTGAGGCCCACCTCGCTCCCCTCACTCCGCTTGCAGACTATCGGATTATACCTTCTGTTTACAGGAATTGTTCTGGCCGACTTATTCATCAGTGGACTCAATCCCCTGGATATTCTTTTCGGCAGTGCCGACGAAGACTTGTTTGGCGCAGAGAGTGCCACCAATTCGCATTATTTCCGAAACTGCGCCGATTGTCTCATCACAACGATCATTCTCTTTGCGTACATGCAGGGTCGGCGTAGTCAACTGCTTCTGCTCATGATACCGGCATTTGTGCTGTTTGCTCTCATGGGGTTTCGATATCGGATCATACTGACCTTACTTGGCCTCCTCATCGTCTACGGTTCCAGGTCCACTTTTGTCGGAAACATCCGACATTGGGCAGCGATCGGATTCGGCCTGGCTTACTTCATTCTTTTTATTACCTATAACCGCTGGAATTTCATAGCAGGACATTTACAGGATTTGACCTTCAATCCGGCCGAATTTGAATACACTGTATTCTTCGAACAGACGCATGGTGCACTGGTGGATATGAACCTGCTGCGGTATTTTAAAGAGAATACTGACGCAAAGCATGATTGGGGCTTGTCCATGTTTGGATACATCCTAATTAAAGCGCTACCGCGAGCCTTTTTCCCAAATGGAGAAAAACCGTATCCATCTCCGTTTGTCCGCACCCTCGACGATTCTCTCGAATTGCCTAATAGCTGGACCCGAACGGGAGAAGCAAGCCTTCATTACGGCGCGTTTTATGCCGCCTTCGGGTTAGCCGGTTATGTAATTCTTCCCTTACTAATGGGCCGTTGGATTCGGTTTGTCACTGACCGGAATCCAGTAGAAAAGCCGCTGGGCTTCCTGAAACAACTTGCTTTTACTCTGGCTCTGTTTCAGTTCATTACCCGGGGATACTTTCCACAATTTGTTGATCATTTCGTCTATTTATCCCTGCCCATTTGGCTGGTCGCCGGTAGCATTGGCCGGGCTACTCAACCGTTTTATGATAGTTCTCGTTAACGCCATCAACCTGTCCACGGCGGGCGGGCTGACGGTAGCTCTGAATTTCCTGAGGGAACTGCGCCAACTAAAACCGCCCGAGTGTAAGGTTCATGTAGTTGGGCCGGCAGGATGCGGATATGAGGATTTGGCAGGAGAAAACTTTCACATTCACTGTCTGTCCTCTTGGCAAACGGTCTGGTGGTTGAGGCCTTATGCTGAATTCCGCGTAGGTGAGTTGTTAAAGAAAATAAAGCCGGATGTCGTCTTTACTATGGGCAACTTCGCGCTTCCCATCCGGCTCAGGCAGGTCGTGCTCCTGCACTTGCCACATCTTGTCTATGCCGATTTGCCGGAAATCCGGAGTCGGCTGGGCTTTAGAGGGTCATGTAAAAATCGGCTGCGGACCCGTCTGTTTCGTCGCCGGCTGAAATATGTAAGCACCCTGTTGGTGCAAACTCAAACGATGCGAGACCGGATCAGCCGCCGTTTCTCGCCAATGCCGCCTATCGAACTGCTGCCCAATGCATATACTCAACTGGACAACGGAAAACAGAACGAAATTTTATTGCCAAAGGCAGCCGGACTGAAATACCTAATCTGTCTTTCCCGCTATTATCCACATAAGAACTTGGAGGGGTTGCTGGATTTGGCAAACCTAATCAAAAAGGCCCATAAGCCCTTTCGGATCATTACGACCATTGATGCCAGGCATCATCCCGGCGCAAAAAAATGGCTCAATCGGCGGCAGCAGGAATCCCTGGAAGAGATCGTTATCAACCTCGGTACGGTTCCGGCAGCCTCGGTACCTGGATTATACGGTCAGGTCGACGGTCTCATTCTGCCGACGCTAATGGAGTCGTTCACGGCTACCTATGTTGATGCTCTGCATTTTCAGATACCCATTTTCACGTCAGAAAGGGATTTTGCGGTTGAAATCTGCGGTGATTGCGCCTATTATTTTGACCCATTGTCGGCGCAATCAATGCTGGCCGTTTTGGAAAACGCTTACCAAAATCCCACTGAGATGGCGGAAAAGGTAGCAATTGGCAAACACCTTTCTTCGCGGCTACCCGGGTGGGACATAGTTACAAAATCCTGTTTGAATTTACTGAGCGTGGGTTAGCCATTGGTCTTTCGGGCACACAAATGATACTTTATGAAACAGCTCATTCAGAATCTTAGGACCGGTGAAACCCTGCTGGAGGAAGTACCGGCTCCCCAGGTAAGCCGGGGTCAGGTGCTGATTCGAACGCGCCGGAGCCTGGTGTCGCCCGGAACCGAACGGATGCTGGTAGAATTTGGGAGGGCGGGTCTGATTGCCAAGGCGCGGCAGCAGCCGGAAAAGGTCCGGCAGGTGCTGGATAAAATCCGGTCCGATGGCTTGATCCCGACGCTGGAAGCGGTATTTCATAAACTGGATCAGCCGCTACCGCTGGGGTACTGTAACGCCGGCGAGGTGCTGGCCGTGGGTGAGGGCGTGTCGGATCTGACCGTTGGCGACCGGGTGGCTTCCAACGGACCGCATGCGGAGGTGGTCTGCGTTCCCCGCCATCTGGTGGCCCGTATCCCGGACGAAGTGTCCGACGAACAGGCGGCCTTTACGGTCATTGGAGCGGTTGGTTTGCAGGGCCTCCGGCTGCTCAATCCGACGCTGGGAGAAACCGTCGTGGTGATGGGGCTGGGCCTGATCGGCCTCCTGACGGCCCAACTGCTCCAACTGAATGGTTGCCGGGTCATCGGCCTCGACCCGGAGGAAAAAAAACTGGAAATAGCCCGGCAGAAAGGCATTTACACGATCAACCCGACGGCAGGTGATCCGGTCGGGGCGGTGCTTGGTCATACCGGCGGGGTGGGCGCGGACGGGGTGATCGTCACCGCTTCCGCCCAGGGCGACGAGCTGATCTCGCAGGCCGCCCGTATGTCCCGCAAACGAGGCCGGATTGTGCTGGTCGGGGTGGTCGGTCTGAACCTGAACCGGACCGAGTTTTACGAAAAAGAACTGACGTTCCAGGTTTCCTGCTCGTACGGCCCGGGCCGGTACGATGAAACGTATGAGCGCCTGGGGCAGGACTATCCTCTCCCGTATGTTCGCTGGACCGAGAACCGCAACTTCGAGACGGTGCTCGGTTTGCTGGCGTCCGGCCGGCTGGAGGTGCAGCCCCTGATCTCCGAAGTGGTTCCGTTCGAAGAATACCGGACTATTTATGACCGGATCGGGAGCTCCCGATCCATCGCTTCCCTGCTGACCTACCCGGAACAGCCGTCGTTGAATCCCCGGATTCAACTGCGGGAAATCCGGTATAAGGGCACTGCGGGCGTCGTCGGGCTGATCGGGGCCGGAAATTTTACCGGTGCCGTAATCCTGCCGGCGCTGCAAGGGCAGGCGCGTTTGAAAGCGATCGCCAGCGCCGGCGGACTCAATGGAACGCTCCTGGCGAAGAAACACGGATTTTCCGTCAGCACGACCGACTACCGGGAGGTACTGAACGATCCGGAGATCGATCTGGTGGTCATCACTACCCGCCATCACCAGCACGCCCGGATGACGGTGGAAGCGCTTCAGGCCGGTAAACACGTGTTCGTTGAGAAGCCGCTGGCTATTTTCGAAGAAGAACTGGAGCAGGTGATCGCGGCTCAGCAGAAAACCGGCAAAACGGTCATGGTCGGTTTTAACCGGCGCTTTTCTCCCCACTCCCTTAAAATGAAATCCCTGCTGGGAGGGCCGGACTCCGCTGGGGTGCCGATGCACCTCGTCGCTACCATGAACGCCGGGTTTATTCCCGGAAATCTATGGTTTCATAACCGGTACCTCGGGGGCGGGCGAATCCTGGGAGAAGCCTGTCACTTCGTCGATTTGCTCGTTTACCTGACAGGCAGCCCCGTATCGGCGGTGTGCATGACCGCCCTGGGCCGGCAGCCGAAGGAAACCACCGATTCGGCCTCGCTGCTGCTGCGGTTCGAAAACGGCTCGACCGGTGTGGTTAATTACTTCTCAAATGGCCATAAAGCCTATTCCAAGGAGCGTATCGAGGTTTTCTCCCAGGAACGGACACTAATTCTGGATAACTTCCGGACGCTGAAGGGCTACGGTTTCAAGGGGTTTTCGAGCCTGAGGACGCGGCAGGACAAAGGACATCGGACCCAGTTTCAATGCTTGGTGGACCGAATCCGATCCGGTGGGGAGCCGCTCATCCCGTTTGCCGAACTGATCAATACGTCCCGGGCTACGCTGGCCGCCCTGCAGAGCCTGCGGGAGAACCGCTGGGTCGAGGTGCCGGTAGTGGTCACCGAACCGGTCGATCCCGAACCGACCGCATGAGACGCATCCGGCTGTACTGGAATACGATCCGGTTTCTGCGGTTTCAGCAGATCGTTTATCAGATCATGCACCGGCTTCGGTCGAAGCCGGTTTTATCGATTCCTGCCCGGATACCGCCGGTTTATTTTCTGGCCGTTCCTGCACCGGATAAGCCGCAAAGCGTTCGTGGTCAGTATTTTATCTTCCTGAATCGGACTGTCCATTTTCCGGATGTGGTCGATTGGGAGTATGACGGTTTCGGGAAACTCTGGCAGTACAATCTCAATTATTTCGACTTCCTGAACCAGCCCGCGATGAGCCGGGAATCGGGAATGGATCTGATTCATCAGTTTATCCGCCGTACCGATCGGATTACCGCAGGTCTTGACCCGTACCCGACCTCCCTCCGCCTTATCAACTGGGTGCGGTTCCTCTCCCGGCACCGGGTAAACGATCCGTCCGTCCATGCCCATCTGCGGGGGCAGATCGATTTGTTGAAAAACCGGTTGGAATACCATCTGCTTGGTAATCATCTCCTTGAAAATGCACTGGCGCTTTTTGTCGGGGCGTTGTATTTCCGTGACCGGCGAATCTACAAGCCGGCGGTCCGGCTGTTGAAAAAACAACTCGACGAACAGATTCTGGCCGATGGAGGGCATGAAGAACGCAGCCCGATGTATCACGGAATCCTACTGGACCGGCTGCTGGACGTGTGCCTGATGGTGCCGGAAGGCGGGCCTTTCACGGAGGCTTCCGTCCGGGACTTTCTGTACCGGAAGGCCGGCCGGATGCTGGCCTGGATGGAAGCGGTTACCTTCCGGAACGGCGAATGGCCGCCGGTGAACGATGCCGCCGGCGGCATCGCTCCAACCACCGGGCAGATCCGCGTAAAAGCCGTTTCAGCCGGAATAGCAACCGTTGAACATCCGCTTTCCGACAGCGGCTACCGGATGTTCCGAACGCCGTTTCTGGAAGTCTTCATGGACGTCGGGCCGGTGGGTCCGGCGCACCAGCCCGGCCATGCCCACGCCGATACCTTCAGTTTTATTCTGTATGCCGGTAATCAGCCTCTGATCGTAGACGCCGGAACCTCCACGTATGACCCCGGCGACCGGCGGCAGTGGGAGCGGAGTACGGCCGCGCATAATACCGTACAGGTAGCCGGGGCCGATTCGTCGGAAGTCTGGGGAAGTTTTCGGGTAGCCGGCCGCGCGAAGGTGACCCTCCTGGAGGATACGTCCTGCCGCCTGGCCGCCCGACACGACGGCTACCGGCGGTATGGCATCGATCATGAACGGTCCTGGCACCTGCCCGACAGCCGCACGCTGGTCATCTCCGACCGGCTGGTGGGTCGCCCGGGCGTCCCGGGCGTTGCGCGGCTTCATTTTCACCCGGCCGTGAAGGTGACAAAAAATGATCGGGGACTAACGGCCGGACCGTTACAAATCACGGGAATGAACGTCTCAATGGAGCAGGTGTCGGTCGGGAGCTACGATTACGCCGAATCCTTTCACCGCCTGCGGCCGGCTTTCCGCGTCGAAATTTCCTTTACCGATTTGCTGATCATGACGATAACCGTCCCGGAATGAATATTTTATATCTTACTTTCTACTTCGAGCCGGATTTATGTGCCGGATCGTTTCGGAACACGCCCCTGGTAAAAGAGCTTTCCGGGCTGCTGGGCCGGGGCGACCGACTGCACGTCCTGACCACCCAGCCCAATCGTTACCGGAGTTTCCAGGTTCCGGCCGCAGCTCACGAACTCCACCAGAGCAGCAACGGGTCGAGCCTGATCATCGAACGGATCGCTGTTCCGGCACACGCCAGCGGCCTCAGGGACCAGGTCCGTTCGTTCAGCCGGTATTTTCGTCAGGTTCTGAAACTGACTTCCCGGCACCAGTATGATCTGGTCGTGGCTTCCTCCTCGCGGCTGTTTACCGCTTTTCTGGGTGCCCGGATTGCCCGGAAGCAGCGCATCCCCCTGTTTCTGGACGTCCGCGACATTTTCCGTGAATCGGTGCTGGATGTTCTGACCAATCCGGTCGTAAAGTGGGGCCTGAATCCGGTTCTGCGGGCCGTCGAGCGGTATACGTTCGGTTACGCCGGTCACATCAATCTGGTTTCCGAAGGCTTCCGGCCTTACTTTCAGGATTACCCGCAGGCCACTTATACCTTTTTTACCAACGGGATCGATGAGGCTTTTCTGTCGGCCGGGGAGGACCGGCCCCGACAGCCGGGTGCGCCTTATACCATCGTCTATGCCGGCAATATCGGGGAAGGGCAGGGGCTGCATAAAATCATTCCCCGGGCCGCCCGGGAACTGGGAAAAGATTTCCGATTCGTCCTTGTCGGCGATGGGGGTGCCCGGCAGAAACTTCAGGCCGCGCTGGAAGCCGTCGGGGCAGATAATGTCGAATTCCGGAAACCGGTTGGGCGCGAAGCCCTGATCGACCTGTATCGAAAGGCCGATTATCTTTTTCTGCACCTCAATGACCTGAACGCTTTCGAGCGGGTTTTGCCTTCCAAGATTTTTGAATACGCATCCACCGATAAACCGATTCTGGCCGGTGTCGCCGGGTATGCGCGTCATTTTATCCGTCGGCACGTCGACCATTGTCTGCTCTTCGATCCGGGTGATGCCGACACGCTGGTCCGGAGGCTGAAAGAGTTTCCGCCGACCCGCTGCTCCCGCGAAGCGTTCCGGCAGCGATTTCAGCGGAAAAGCATCGTGCGCCGGATGGCCCTGGAAATTCTGCGTCAGACCGGCCATCCCGCGCCGGAAGCGGAAACCACCCATAGCTTTTGACCCCATGAACGTCCTGCTTACGGGAGCTTCGGGATTTCTCGGCAGCTGCCTGTACCGTTCCCTGCGGCATTCCGACCATGTCACCACGCTCGGGCGAAAGATCGTCAGTCCGGACGCTGTCGTCTGTGATCTTGCCGCCCAGACCCCGGACCTGGGGGGCTATCGCTTCGATTATGTGGTTCATGCCGCCGGGAAGGCTCATTCGGTTCCCGGAAATCCGGCCGAGGAAGCCGAATATGAGGAAGTAAATGTTCAGGGCCTTCGCCGGTTGCTGGCGGCCCTGGAGAAATCGGGTGCTTTACCCGAAGCGTTCGTTCATCTCAGCACGGTGCTGGTCTACGGATGCCCGGAGGGGGTCGGGCTGGACGAAGCGACGCCCCTGAGAGCCGCCGACCCCTATGGCCGAAGTAAAGTCCGGGCCGAGGAAGTCCTCTGCGCCTGGGGCGATCGAACCGGGGTGCGGATTACCGTACTCCGCCTGCCGCTGGTCGTCGGCCGGCAGCCGCAGGGAAATCTGGCTGCCCTGATCCGGGCCATCCAAGGCCGTCGTTACGTTCGAATCGGCAGCGGCTCGGCCCGGCGCAGCATGGTTCTGGCCGACGACGTCGCCGGAATTATCCCGGCGGCCGCCCGGGCCGGAGGCATATACAATCTGACCGACGGGGTGCATCCATCCGTCCGGGAACTGGAGGAAGCCATTGCCCGACAGGCCGGAGGCCGGTTTATCCCGTCCCTTTCGCCGGTGCTGGCCAAAGGCATTGCCCTTACCGGGGACGGCATCAACCGGCTGATCGGCCGCCGGTTTCCGCTGGATTCGGCCGTCCTGACCCGATTGACGCATACGCTAACATTTTCCGACGACCGGGCGAGGAACCAGCTGGGATGGCAGCCCCGCCCGGTCACCACCTTTTTCACATGAACTGGTTTGTTTATTCGCTGGCGGGGGTCCTTTTGTTCACGACCGAACTGCTTTATATTTCACTGGCGGTGCAGTTCCGCATCATCGACCGGCCCAATGAACGGAGTTCCCACACCCGGCCGACCGTCCGGGGTGGAGGAATCGTATTCTGGGTGGCCGCTCTGGCGGCTTTTTTCGTAGACGGTCTTCCGCATCCGTGTTTCTTCGCCGGGCTGACGCTGATTGCGTCGATCAGTTTTTTGGATGACCTTTTTTCACTTCCGGGCCGGTACCGGTTCCTGGTGCAGCTGGTCAGCGTCGGACTGCTTTGGCTGGATCTGCCGGACCCGCTGCTGTACGTCGGGTGGGTCCCGGCAGGACTGCTGGTGGGATGCGGGGTGGTTAATGCCTGTAATTTTATGGACGGGATTAACGGCATGACGGCTTTTTACGGCCTGGTGAACGTTCTTACCCTTTTATGGCTCAATGGAGTTATGGATTTCACCGACCCGGCGCTGCTCGGGTTTTCGGCGGCCGGACTGCTGGTGTTTGCCTTTTTCAATGCGCGTCGGAAAGCCGTCTGTTTTGCGGGAGACGTGGGCAGTGTTTCCCTGGCGTTCATTCTGCTGTTTCTTCTTGTACAGCTTGTGATGAAAAGCGGCAACCCCATATATCTCCTGTTTCTGGCGGTTTACGGCGCCGACAGCGGGCTAACGATCGTCCATCGGCTCCTCAACCGGGAGAACATTTTTCGCCCTCACAAACTCCACCTGTTTCAGCTGCTGGTCCACCGCCTGCACTGGCCTCACCTGCGGGTAGCGGGGCTTTATGCTCTGGTTCAGGCGGTCATCAATGCGCTGATTCTCTGGCTGGAACCGCAAGGCCGAACTATTCAGATCCTTGCCGGGGTCGCCATACCGGCGGGGCTTATCGTTATTTATGAATGGTCCCGGAGCCGGCTCATCAAACAAAAACCGCAACGGGAGGCCGTTGCGGTCGGGTAATCAATAACTTGGCAGAAGGGTTTGCCTGCGGCCGTTTCTTCCCTGTGATTACAGATTCGGAGTGCTTTTTTTAATGGCTTTCCCGATGGTCAGCAGCTCTTCCGGCCGCTGGTATCCGATCACCTTCTTCAGCACTTTTCCATTACCGTCAATGAAAAACAGGGTTGGATAGGCTTCGAGAGGGTATTGCCGCGAGAGGGCAGGACCTTCTCCTTTTTCCATATCGATCTTGACGTTGATGAACTCCTTATTGAAATAATCACCAACTTCTTTCTGGGTGAACACGTTCTTCTGCAGCAGCTTGCAGGGGCCGCACCAGCTGGCATAGGCATCCAGAAAAATCACCTTATTTTCCGCCTTGGCTTTTTTCAGAACCGCTCTCCAGGAAGACTCCGTAAACTGAATACCTGGCTCTCCCCCCGTTTTCGGGTCATTTCCTCCCGCTCCGGCATTCCAGACCAGCCCCAGAAGGAGCATGACTAAGAGAGACATCCGCTGTGTGCTCTTCATAACAGATTGTTAAGTTCGTTTTGGTAAGTCAATAACGCTATTCCAGCCCGGTTTCGTTTCCCTTTGCCGTTCAAATTCAGCCCGAAACAATCCCTTCAAAACCGGTTAAGCAAAAATAGAAAAAAAACATCTATATGTACTACAAGAAGAGTAGTCTGGTTTATTTTTCAAACAATTTGTTAAATTGTTTGAAGATTTGATTTACCTTTGTTCATCAACGTTGGAAGATGGCAAAACGAGAGGACAAGCGGGAGCTCATTATTCAGGCGGCTTCAGAGTGCTTTGCGCGGTTCGGGTATGACAAAACCACGCTGGATGACATTGGGAAGGCCGTCCGGCTGAATAAGGCGTCGCTTTACTACTATTACAAAAGCAAGGATGATCTGTTTATCGAGGTCATTCTTCGTGAAAGCACCGAATACATGACCACTCTGATCGGGAAAGTCCGGTTGCTGAATGACCCGGAAGCACAGATTCTGCATTTTCTGATCGAACGGCTGCGGTATTACAAGCACGTGCTGAACCTGCATCAGCTATCGGTAGAAAGCCTTCAGACGCTGGAGCCGGTCTTTGATCAGTTGTATGAGGGCGTCCGGCAGCAGGAGATCGAGTTTCTGCAAACACTCGTTCAGCGGATGGCACCGGTCGGCGAATCCCGGAAAATAGCGGAGATGCTGCTGCTCGTCGCCGATGCCCTCAAGAACAAAGCCGTTCGGGATACGGGCGCCTGGACTAACCAGAATGTAGATTATAGCCGGATCGAGGTCGATACCGGGTATATCATTCAGCTCATTATGAAGGGATTGAAAGAAGGCAGGTAGGCTTTTTGCCAATCCCGCACTGCAGAACGGCATTCGATGGCTCCGGAGGTCGGAGATTTCTCATATCCAAAACAAAAACGAATCATGAAAACCGTATTGATTACCGGGGCGTCGTCGGGAATCGGAAAGGCGGCCGCCCAACTGTTTGCCGAACAGGGCTGGAATGTGGCGGCAACCATGCGCACACCCGCTAAAGAGCAGGAACTGGCCGGCCTGCCGAACGTCCGGCTGTATGCCCTCGACGTCACGCGTACCGATACGATCCAGTCGGCGCTGGAAGCCGCCGGGAGGGATTTCGGCCGGATCGACGTGGTGGTCAACAACGCCGGATTCGGGGTTGACGGCGTTTTCGAGGCTATGACCGACGAGGTGATCGAAGGCCAGTTCGACACCAACGTGTTCGGGCTGATGCGCGTTACCCGGGAGGCCGTTAAGCTCATGCGCGAACAGGGCGGAGGTACCATCATTCAGATTGCTTCCATGGGCGGTCGCCTGGCTTTTCCGCTCTACAGCATCTATCACGGCACCAAGTGGGCGGTCGAAGGGTTCAGCGAGTCGCTGCATTATGAATTGAAACCGCTTGGTATCCATCTGAAAATCATTGAGCCGGGCGCCACCCGAACCGAGTTTGCGGGCCGCAGCCGCCAGTTTATTCGTCCCGACTACACACAGGCCTACGATGCGTTTATCCGAAAGGTGGATAAAGTCAACGCGGAGACGATGGAAAAGGGGGAGTCGCCCCGCAAAATTGCCGAGACCATCGTAAAAGCCGCCGGCGATACCAGCGGAAAACTGCGGTATCCGGTCGGCAATCCGGCACCGGTTCTGCTCCGTCTCCGGAAACTGCTGCCCGAAACTCTCTTCTTCGGTATCATCCGAAACAGCTACAAACTGTAGCGGCCCCGCCCGGAGCCGGTTTAATCCGATCTCTTTTTCAATTCCGTAGCGCACTTCCCGATTCTTTGCGAACTTTGCAGCCTGAAATGGCCTGCCTGGGCTACCTATGCTATGAATGTAAAGCAAGCGGAGTTTGTGATGAGCAACAGCGATCCGGCCAAATGCCCGAAACCGGATCGGCCCGAATACGCCTTCATCGGTCGTTCGAACGTCGGGAAGTCGTCACTGATCAATATGCTGACCAATCGGCATCACCTGGCCAAAACGTCGCAGACACCGGGGAAAACGCAACTGATCAATCATTTTCTGATCAATGGGGAGTGGTATCTGGTCGATTTGCCGGGCTACGGTTTTGCCAAAGCTCCGCAGCGGGAACGCGAGAAGTGGGAGCGCATGATCGACGGCTACCTGAGCGGCCGGCAGAATCTGGTCTGCACCTTTGTTCTGGTCGACTCCCGGATCGAGCCGCAGCGCATCGACCTCGAATTCATGGAACGGATGGGTGAGCGGGGAATGCCGTTCGTGATCGTCTTCACCAAGTCCGAAAAGATCGGCGTCAATGCCATTCAGCAGACCGTGAAGCGGTATCGCAGCGTGCTGCTGAAGACATGGGCGGAGGTGCCGCCCATGTTCATCACCTCCGCCGTTTCCAACCGAGGGAAGGAGGAAATCCTGAATTATATCGACGAACTCAACCGGGAATTTTCTGCCGAGATCGCCGGAAAGCGATAGGAAACCGCCCGCCGATCCTTTTATCTTTGCTGTCCGAATTTTCAAAATTTGGCAATAACCAAACCAAAACGACCGTTACCAATTAAAGTACCAGCATGGAAGCGCTGAAAGAAATCGCAAATATTGCCGGAAAAAGCGGCCTTTACCGGATTATGAAGCCCAGCCGGGCGGGCGTGATTGTCGAGTCGCTCGATGAGAAGAAAGAGAAGTCGATGATCGGGCCGACGGCTCGGGTGTCGGTGCTGAAAGACATCTCCATCTATACCGATGACGAGGATCAGTCGAAGCCGCTCGCCGAGGTATTTCTGGCCATTTACGAAAAATTTGGGGATGACCTGCCGGTCAATCCGAGAACCGCATCCAACAGCGAACTCGCCGATTTCATCGGGGAAGTCGTGCCGGCCTATGACCGCGACCGCGTGCATATGTCGGACGTCAAGAAGCTGATCAGCTGGTATCTTATTCTTCGGAATAATACCCCGGAGATTTTCGAAGTCGCTGCGACCGAATCCGCTGAAGCAGGTGAAGAACCCGCTCCGCAGGAAACCCAGGTCGAGGCCGCCGAAGAACCTGCCAAAGAAGCTAAACGCCCGAAGGCGAAAAAAGAATAAAAGATCCATTTTCAGTAATCTAAAAAGCAGAGAATTGCCCCTGGCTCTCTGCTTTTTTTAGTGCCTCTTCGGAGAATAGACTCATTCTCAGATAAAATATGGTTTTCTGCCGGAGTTAGCTGATCCTCAGCCGCGAAAGGTTATCAATCCGAAAATATTGCTAACTTTTACTGGTAATTGTCAGCGATTTCATGCCTTTCCATCATCGAGTCCGCAATTTCACTTACCGCTTCGACGATCTTCGGACGCTGCTGGCGAAAGCTACTCCACTACGGTCGGGAGACGAACTGGCCGGCCTGAGCGCCCAGACCGCCGAGGAGCGTGTGGCCGCCCGGATGGCGCTGGCCGACCTGCCCCTGAAGACCTTCCTGAATGAAGCCGTCGTTCCCTACGAATCGGACGAGGTGACCCGTCTTATCCTGGACACGCACGATCCCGAAGCCTTTGCGCCCGTCGCGCACCTGACCGTCGGCGACCTGCGTAACTACCTGCTGTCGGACCTGGCCGATGCCGAAACCCTGAAAAGCCTGCGGATGGGCCTGACGCCCGAGATGGTTTCGGCCGTGACGAAGCTGATGCGCCACCAGGACCTGATCACGGTGGCGGCCAGGTGTGAGGTTGTAACCCGGTTTCGGAATACCATCGGTTTGAAAGGCCGCCTGTCGACCCGCCTGCAGCCCAACCACCCGACGGATGATCCGCAGGGCGTGGCCGCCGGCATCGTCGATGGTTTGTTTTACGGCAGCGGGGACGCCGTCATCGGCATCAACCCGGCGACCGATCACGTCCGGACGGTGATCCGGCTGGTGGAAATGATCGACCAGATTCGCCGGCGCTTCGACATCCCGACGCAATCCTGCGTACTGAGTCATATCACCACCACCCTTCAGGCCATCGAACTGGGCGCGCCGGTCGATCTGGTGTTTCAGTCGATCGGGGGCACCGAAGCCGTCAATGCTTCGTTCGGCGTCAATCTGGCGCTGCTGCAGGAAGGATGGGAAGCCGGACGGTCGCTGAACCGCGGCACGGTGGGTTCGAACGTAATGTATTTCGAAACCGGGCAGGGGAGTGCGCTCTCCGCCAACGCCCACCACGGGGTTGATCAGCAAACCTGCGAGGTACGGGCCTACGCCGTGGCCCGGGCCTTCGACCCGCTGCTGGTGAACTCGGTCGTCGGTTTTATCGGTCCGGAATACCTCTACGACGGTAAACAGATCATCCGGGCGGGCCTGGAAGATCACTGCTGCGGCAAGCTGCTCGGCCTGCCGATGGGAGTAGACATCTGTTACACGAACCACGCGGAGGCTGATCAGGACGATATGGATACCCTGCTGAGCGTTCTCGGTCTGGCCGGCGTCACGTTCATCATGGGCATTCCCGGCGCCGACGATGTCATGCTGCATTACCAGAGCACCTCCTTTCACGATGCGCTTTACCTTCGGAATCAGTGTAACCTTCGGCCGGCCCCGGAATTTGAATCCTGGCTGCGGCAGATGGACCTGATGACACCGGAGGGGCGGCTTTTACCGGTTCGGAACCATCACCGTCTACTTCAGGCTGCCGGTTTATGAACGCGTTCACACCCGCCGATACGGACCCCTGGCTTTTTCTGCAGGCCCACACCCCGGCCCGGATCGCCCGCGGCCGCACCGGCCACAGCCTGCCCACCCGCGCCCTGCTGGAATTTGAACTCGATCATGCCCGGGCCCGCGATGCGGTGTACTCGCAACTGGAAACCGACGCTCTGGTGACACAACTGGAAGGCATCCGGCCGGGACTGATCCGGCTTCACAGCCGGGCGTCCGACCGGCGGCAGTATCTGCTGCGACCGGACTGGGGGCGAAAACTCAACGAGACAAGCCGGGAGGAACTTCGCAATCGGACTGCCGGGCAAGCCGGTTTTGACCTCGGAATCGTCATCGCCGACGGTCTGTCGGCAACGGCGATCAACCGTCATGCCCCGGCGGTGGTGGCACGGCTGGCGGAGGAAGCGGTTCGGCTGGGCTGGTCGCTGGCCCCGCTGTGTCTGGTGGAGCAGGGGCGGGTGGCGGTCGGCGACGAAATCGGCCACGCCCTGAAGGCGGAAAAGCTGGTGGTGCTGATCGGCGAGCGGCCGGGGCTGTCGTCGCCCGACAGCATGGGCGCTTACCTGACCTATCGCCCGGAGCCCGGCCTGACCGACGAGGCCCGCAACTGCGTTTCGAACATCCGGCCCGAAGGGCTTCCCTACGAAGCCGCCGTGCAAAAACTGGTTTACCTGCTGAGCGAGATGAAAGCCCGCCGGCTGTCGGGCGTGCAGTTGAAGGACGAGTTCGATGAACGGGCCGGATGGATTTCTTCCGGTGGGTCCGCAGCCTAAGGGTCTTACCGGAGGGGCGGCAGCGTGGCGTTCATCCGCGTGGTCAGAAAGACTTTTTTTCCCGAAACCCGTTCCAGCATCGGCTTCAGGATTTTATCCGCATTCTCCCGCGTTTGGTTCAGGATGCCGCCGTTCACGGCCGCCTGCCGGATATGGCCTTCCGCCCGCCGGTACGCTTCACTGACCAGCTGGGCTTCCTCGAAAAATGCATATTCGGTATTGTATACCCGGGAGCGCCGGTGGTCGATCTTATAGGAACAGACCTCCGGTTCGGGCAGGTGCACGATCAGGCTGTCGCCCTGGGCGGTGATGTCTTCAGACCGGATTCTGGTTAGGTCGAGGCAGCCGACGGCTTCCCCCTCGACGATCAGGACGGCGCGCGGGTTCGGCAGCCATTCCCGGACGAGCTGATGCTCGACGATGTCCTTGAAGCGATAACGAACCAGCTCCAGCTTCCCCAATTCGGCCACTTCCTGCAGGACGATACTCTGCGTGTTGGCGTCCTGGCGGGTGAAGCGACGCAGGTAAGTGCTGTTGCGAACCTGTTCCCACAGGGCGATCATCCCGGCCACCAGCAGCAGGACCAGAAAAATACGGAGCAGCGAGTTGATCAGACGTGCCATAGTAGTCTATTCAAAACGAAAAATCCCGAACGGAGCGTATCCGTTCGGGATTTTTGGAACCGGTTCACCATAGGTTAGTGCGAGCCGTGTGCAACATCGTTCGGTTGCTTTTCAAGATCGAAGAGGTCGGTCAGAACGTCGATGAGCGTGTCGGCTTCACCGCGTTTACAGGCCGCCTTCAGTTGCAGCACCGGCATCTTGATGATTTTCTGCATGATGCTGCGGGTAATTTTATCGATTTTTTCGGATTCCTCCGAAGTCAGGTTCTTCAGATGGCGGGCAATCTCCTCTTTCCGGATTTGCTCCAGGGCATTCTTGAATTTATTGATCGTCGGCGAAACGATCATCTCCTTCGACCAGTCGTTGAAGTCGGAAATCGACTGCTCGATGATGGCTTCGACCTGCGGGATGGCGGCCAGCCGCCGGTTCAGGGCTTCGTCGGCCCGGCTGCGGATATGGTCGATGTTATAGAGCAGCACGCCCGGCACCTGCTCGATGGCGGCTTCGATGCTGCGGGGAACCGACAGGTCAATGAAGTACTTGAACGTCAGCAGGTTCAGGCTGGAAAGCAGATCGGTAGTAATCAGCGGTTCTTCAACCATCACGGAAGCGATGACGACATCGGCGTTCCGGATTTCCTCCGCCAGATTCCCGAAGTCGGCTACGCGGAACTGGTGTTTGGCGGCCAGGGCTTCGGCTTTGGAACGGGTGCGGTTACAGAGGGTGATGCGGTTCAGTTTCCGGGCGGCCAGGTTTTCGCAGACGTCGGCGCCGATTTCGCCCAGACCGACGACGAGCACCGAGGGGCTGGCCCCTTCACCGACCAGTTCTTCTATCAGCTCGACGGCGGCATACGATACCGAAGCCGCCCCGTCGCGGAAGCTGGTTTCCTGAGCAACCCGCTTGTTGGTAAAGAAGATCGTGTGCATCAGCCGGTGCAGGAACGGGCCGGCCATGCCCAGGTCGGCAGATGCCTGATAGGCCTGTTTAACCTGATTCGGAATCTGCATATCGCCGACCACCTGAGAATGAAGCCCAATGCAGACTTCGAACAGGTGCTGGACGGCTTCCACCTGCGTATCGAAAAAGCGGAAATAGGAGAGGTATTCTTCCGTAGACGTAATTCCTTTCCCGGCGAGCAGCAGACGGGCAATCTCCCGGTTCAGGTTCTGAGAAGCAGAATAATAGATCTCGGTCCGGTTGCAGGTCGAGATGACCAGCAGTTCCGACGCGCCGAAAAATTCCTGAAGTTGGATCAGCAACTGCTTGCTCTCGTCTTCGTTTAATGCAATTAGCTCGCGAACCGCCAGGGGTGCCGTTTTGTGTGAAAGGCTAATTGCTTTGAAGGAATCGTACATGGCTACTACTCAAATTATCCACAAAATTACTATACAATCTTTAAGAAGAAAACACCGATCGGCGAGAATCGGTTTTTCTGTTACTTATTTAGAACCTCTATAAACTAATACAAAGTTCGTCTGAAATATGTCCTAAAAACAACTCGTTTTTCTTTGAGACGTTAAATAGGTACATTGAAGTGGCTAAAAAGTCCGTTTTGGCGTACAACATCTGCAAAGGTATCCGGGAATACTCCGTTCTTTTATGAGGATCGTCAGCCGGTTTCCTGAGAATCCTCAATACATACGCGGGAAAGGGCTTCCCGGTTGCCGCCGTTTAAAATTATGCTTAAATCACTGGATATCTACGGCCAGCGCAACACGCTGAAAATCGTGGTTGCGCTGAATCTGCTGCTCGTTGGAACGGCTTCTCTGCTGTATACCAACCGGTTGGTGGAGCGGCTGGAAGAAAGGGAAGAAAACTACGTCCGTCTGTATGCCAAGGCGCTGGTGTACGTCTACAACATGACGGACTTCGAGGAAAACATCAACTTCATCGCCCAGGAGATCATCTTCGTCAATTCCAACAACCAGGTCCCGGTTATCTACGTCGATGAGAACGAAATGATTGCCTTCAGTAATCTCCAGTTTCCGCCCGGGACGCCGGATGAGGAGATCAACCGGGCGCAGGAGGAGGAACTGGCCGAAATGAAAACCGGTCACCCACCCATACCGGTCGACATTGACGACAAACGGCGGGGCTACGTCTATTACAGCAACTCGTCGCTGCTGACGCAGCTCCGGTTTTTCCCCTATGTGCAGCTGGCCGTCATGATCACCCTCGGCTTCCTGGCCTACCTGGCCTTCAGCTCGGCCCGCAGAGCCGAGCAGAACCGCGTCTGGGTCGGCCTGGCCAAGGAGACGGCCCACCAGCTGGGCACCCCGCTGTCGTCGCTGATGGCCTGGGTGGAGTATTTCCGTTCCGACCCGACGATGGACCAGTCCATATCGGATGAAATTGAAAAGGACGTCAACCGGCTGGAAACCATTGCCGCCCGTTTCTCCAGCATCGGATCGGTGCCTACGCTGAAAAACGAAGACCTCTACGAAACCGTCAGCCAGTTTATTTCCTATCTGGAAAAGCGGATTTCGACCAAGGTCCGGATGCAGATCGAAAACCAGCTTCCTGAAGGTACCAAGGTGTTTATCAATCGGTTATTATTTGAATGGGTGATCGAGAACATCTGCAAGAACGCGGTCGATGCGATGGGAGGCATCGGAAGCATCACCATCCGGCTGCTGCCGCCGAGCCGGCGCGGACGGCCCCGGGGCCCGGCCGACGGCGCACCCGGCCGGGAAATTGCCATCGACATCACCGATACGGGCAAAGGCATCAGCAAGACCAATCTGCAGAAAGTCTTTACGCCCGGTTACAGCACGAAAAAACGGGGCTGGGGGCTGGGGCTGACGTTAGCCAAACGGATTATCGAAGAATACCATGAAGGACGGCTGTTCGTCAAGCACTCCGAAGTCGGCAAAGGAACCACCTTCCGGATCGTGCTGAAGGAAAGTGTCGTCGGCGAGGAGCAGAAGGCCGAAGGGCTGACGGTAAAATGAAAAAGGCCGCCCGAAGCGGCCTTTCCGTGTATCAGTTCACCAGAGGAATCGAAATGGTATCGGTTTCTATGGTATTGCTTTCTTTCAGACTTCGATCCCGGATTTTGATGGAAAACTTTACCGGTGTCATCCGGTAACCCCGCGAATAAGGGAAGCTTTGCGCGAAGTCGAGCTTTCCTTCCAGCGGGCTTTTCTTATCGTCCCGCTTCAGACGGGGGAAAAACAGCCGGCTGTTGACATCCAGCGGAACCTCTTCGAACCGGCCGTTGACGAACCGGAACGTTTTCAGCTGATAATTGCCCCAACCTTTGTAATTCTTCACCGTATCCCCCCGTTCTTCGGCCGACACGCCCAGATCACCATCGCCGTCCTGGAATTGGATCGTGATCACCACCGAGTCCTTTCGAATCTGGGAGAAATCATCGAAAGCCGGGTAGGAGACTATCGTCGGTGATTTGATTTCGGGTTTATAGTCGAATTCCGGCGGTTCCAGGCAGCCGCCGGAAGCTGCCGCCAGGCCGAAAAAAAGCAGGCCGTGCCGAATAAATCGCGTAGACATCGTGTTAATAGACTTATGAATCATTTCGTTCATTCTATGCCGTTGTCGCCGGCCCTCCGGGACGAGCTTCGGAGCCGGATTATCCGGCTGCATTCCGCCGAATCTCCGGAGTTCGAGTCGGTGGCAATGGCCGTTTTTCACTATCAGGCCGCTTCCAACCCGGTATATCGCCGGTTTATCGAGGCTCTGGGCGTCGAACCTGAAAGGGTCCGCTCCACCGTTCAGATCCCGTTTCTGCCGATTAGCTTCTTCAAACATCACCTGGTTCTGACGGCGCCCGCATCTGCGGCCGAAGCCGCCCTCGTCTTTGAAAGCAGCGGCACCACCGGAAGCGCCACCAGCCGCCATTATGTCTCCGATCCGGCTCTGTACGATACCATCAGCATCCGGACTTTCGAGCATCGCTACGGACCGCTCGACGGTTTTCATATCCTGGCGCTGCTGCCGTCTTACCTTGAACGAAATAACTCGTCGCTGGTGTATATGGTTCAGCGCTTTATTGAAAAAACAGGCTCCGGCCGGTCCGGTTTTTTCCTGAAAAATACCGACGACCTCACCGCCACGCTCCGGCACCTGGCGGAGCATCCCGACGGCCGACGGATTCTGCTCATCGGGGTGACCTTCGCGCTGCTCGACTGGGCCGAGTCCGGAACCGACCTCTCGTTTCTCGGCGCTCTGCCCCAGCTGACCGTCATGGAAACCGGGGGCATGAAAGGACGCCGTCGCGAACTGCTCCGCGAGGAAGTCCACGACATCCTGACCCGTCGGCTGGGAGTAGCGGCAATTCACTCCGAATATGGCATGACGGAATTACTTTCGCAAGCGTATGCGGGAGAAGGTGGTATTTTCCGGATGTCGCCGACGCTTCGCATCCTGCTCCGGGACGTCAACGACCCCTTCGAGATGTATTTCCCTTCCGGACCCGGCAACTCGGAAGGAACCGCACGCCGGACCGGGGGAATCAACGTGATCGACCTCGGCAACCTGGATTCGTGCAGTTTCATCGAGACGCAGGACCTCGGGCAGTACGAAGCCGGGAGGCCCGACGCTTTCCGGGTTATCGGACGTTTTGATAATTCGGATATCCGGGGTTGTAATCTGCTGGTTCTGTGAGGTATATTCCCCTCCACCGCAACGGTAATCAGGCGTAAAGTTCTACATCCTGTTTCGTTATATCGTCTCCACACATAATCACCAGGCGCTCGACTACGTTGCGAAGTTCCCGCACGTTACCCGTCCACGGCAGCGACTGGAGGTAGGCCATGGCGTCGGGCGTGATTTCCTTCGGGGGCGCTCCGTATTCCTCGGCAATGTCCTGCAGGAATTTCTCGGCCAGCAGCGGTACGTCTTCCCGCCGGTCGGCCAGCGGAGGAACGTGGATGCGGATGACGCTCAGGCGATGGAAAAGGTCTTCACGGAAGGTCCCTTCTTGAATCTCCTTGCGCAAATCCTTGTTGGTGGCGGCCATTACGCGGACGTTGATCTTGATCTCCTTATCTCCGCCGACCCGGGTAATCTTGTTTTCCTGAAGCGCCCGCAGCACCTTGGCCTGGGCCGAAAGGCTCATGTCGCCGATCTCGTCGAGGAAGAGCGTGCCGCCGTCGGCCTGTTCGAATTTGCCGATGCGCCGGCTGGAGGCACCGGTGAACGCCCCCTTTTCGTGCCCGAACAGTTCGCTTTCGATCAGTTCGCTCGGGATGGCCGCACAGTTCACCTCCACCAGCGGCTGGTTGGCCCGGCTGCCTTTCTCGTGAATCTGCTTCGCCACCATCTCCTTGCCCGAACCGTTGGGTCCGGTGATCAGGACCCGCGCTTCGGTCGGAGCCACCCGGTCGATGGTTTCCTTCACCCGCCGGATCGGGTCGGACTCGCCGACGATCTCGTTGAGTTTATAGATCCGCCGTTTAAGCGTTTTTGTCTCGATGACCAGCTTCGAACGCTCGATGGCATTACGGACGGTCACCAGTAAGCGGTTCAGATCGGGTGGTTTCGTGATGAAGTCGAAGGCGCCCCGTTTGGTGGCTTCGACCGCATTATCGACGTTGCCGTGGGCGGAAATCATGATGAACTGTGTGCCCTTTCCGACTTCTGCCGCCTTCAGCAATAGTTCAAGCCCGTCCATTTTGGGCATTCGGATGTCACACAGAGCAACGTCGTAGTTATTTTGAATGATCAGTTCCAGACCTTCTTCGCCGTCTTTCGCTTCATCGACCTCGTAGCCCTCATACTCTAATATGTCACGTAGAGCAGCCCGGATGCTTTTCTCATCATCAACGATGATTAATCTCGCCATAATGCTATGTTACTTAACTGCCAGTCCGGTTAATAAGCCTGAAAAGGATTTGGAATCACCCCGAAATTTGAGCGGAAAATAATAGAAAGACATTTCAAGTCGCAACGATATAACTTTTTTTTAACAATAAATCAATATGGCCTCATATAACTTTCTGTCGGCTTTGATTCCGTTAATGAAGAAAATAACTACCGTAAACTACTCGGATCACTTCCCGACCCATAGACAAAAATCAATGTAATTTTGTACCCGTAGTGAAAAATGCTTAAATATAACCTTGCAAAGTTCTAAAAATGAGGTCATATTAGTAGCCACAGATACTATAGGACAAGGCTTTTAGTGCCGCTTCTTACATTACTTACTTTCATCATTCCTAAATCTATGTCCAACTTATGAAGCATTCTACGCTTATTCGCTGCCTGACAACAGTCTGGGTAGGAATTCTCTTACTGACCAGTGCTTTCGCCCAGGATCGGCGGGTCACCGGGACGGTGACTTCCGGCAAGGATCAGCAGCCCATTGCCGGCGTTTCCGTCGTAGTTAAAAACACCACCCTCGGAACCACCACCGACGCCGGCGGAAAGTTTGCCCTCAGTGTCCCTTCCAACGCGGTTCTGGTGTTCAGTTCCATTGGGTATGTGGGACGGGAAGTCACCGTCGGTAACCAGACAAACTTCAGTGTTTTGCTGAATGAAGACACCCAAAGCCTGAACGAGGTCGTCGTCACGGCGCTCGGGATTAAAAAGGAAGCCAAGCGACTCGGCTACGCCACCGCCAACGTCAATCCCGAACAGATCACGACCAACCGGACGGTCAATTTCGTCAACGCCCTCCAGGGCAAGATTGCCGGGGTCAACATCTCCAGCCTCGGAACCGGGGCCGCCGGGACGAGCAAGATCCGGATTCGGGGCCAGTCGTCGTTCTCGGGCCAGAACAACCCGCTCATCGTCATCAACGGAGTGCCCGTGGACAATACCAACTTCGGCCAGAACAACGGAAACACCGGCAGCGACGGCGCCATCGCCAACCGCGACCGCAACTACTCCGACGGCGGGGACGGTCTGTCGTCCATCAACCCGGACGACATCGAGGGCATGACCGTGCTGAAGGGCGCTACGGCCGCGGCCCTCTACGGATCTCGGGCCAAAGACGGCGTCATCATGATCACGACCAAAACCCGTGGAGCCACCCAGGGCATCGGAGTCACCTACAACACGAACTTTACGGTGGACCAACCCCTCGACCTCACCGACTTTCAGTATGAATACGGACAGGGCGAATACGGGGTCCGGCCGACGGCTCCCAACCCTACCTCGGGCGTCTGGAGCTTCGGCGAGAAATTCCAGCCGGGCATGACCCAGGTGCTCTTCGGAGGGGTAACGGTGCCCTATGCGCCGGTCCAGGACCGCATCAAAAAGTTCTACCGCACCGGCTCGACCTGGACCAATTCCGTCGCCGTTTCGTCGGGCAGCGACCGGGGTGGTTTCAACCTGTCGGTTTCCAACACCGACAACAAGGGCATCACCCGGAACAACACCTTCAACCGGAAAACGGTCAACCTCGGTTTCAGCTACAACCTTTCGCCGAAACTGAACGTCACCGGTACGCTCAACTACTCCAACGAGTATAACAAAAACCCGCCCCAGATCGCCCAGCAGGACAACAGTACGCCGACGGTGATCTATACG
The DNA here is from genome assembly GCF_003703975.1 of Larkinella soli. Lineage (GTDB taxonomy): Bacteria > Bacteroidota > Bacteroidia > Cytophagales > Spirosomataceae > Larkinella > Larkinella soli. The sequence goes on from NZ_QTJY01000021.1 coordinate 72,816, forward strand.
GTATCCAACTCCATGCCGCTTGACGTGCTGGAAGCCAACCAGGTCAACCCCGCCACCGGCAACGAGTTCGTCTGGTCGCGTTTCATGAACCGCACCAACCCGTATTACGTCCTGAACTACAAGTTCGAGAATATCCGCCGGGACCGGCTGTTTGGCAACCTGACCGCCCGCTACAACTTCACCGACTGGCTGTATGTGCAGGGCCGTGTCGGGCAGGATTTCTGGGCGCGGGATCAGGATTACAACTTCCCGACGGGGCAGGCCTCGCTGGCTGCGGCACCGGCCGGGTTCGTCAACGGGGCCTACGTGCAGGACGCCCGCCGGTTCCGGGAACTCAACACCGACTTCCTGATCGGGGCCAACCAGCGGATCGGAAAACTCGGGATCGACCTGACCGCCGGGGGCAATCAGCTGTACCGCCGGAGCGACCTCAACTCCGTTCTGGTGACCGACTTCATCGTGAGAGATTTGTATGTTCCGCAAAACGGCCGGGTCAAAGACCCCACCTATAACCTCAGCGAACGGAAGGTCAACTCGCTGTACGGGGCGGCCGAACTCTCCTACAACGATTTTATCTACCTGAACCTGACCGCGCGGAACGACTGGTTCTCGACCCTGGCGCCCGGTAACCGCAGCATTCTCTACCCGTCCATTACGGGAAGCTTCGTATTCTCGCAGGCCTTCAACAAGATGCCGGCCTGGCTGAACTTCGGAAAACTCCGGGCGGCCTATGCCGAGGTGGGCAGCGACGGCGATGTCGGCCCCTATTCGAATAACCTGTTCTACAGCGTCGGCGCCAATTTGTTCCCGAACCCGGCGGGGCAGGGCCAGCCGGTCGGGAATATCACGTCCAACACGATTCCGAGTTCGACCCTCAAACCCAGCCGCACGGCCGAAACCGAAGTGGGTCTGGAGTTGAAGCTGTTCAACAACCGCGTCGGGGTGGACTTTACGGCCTATAACAAGATTACCAGCGACCAGATCGTGGCCGCTCAGTCGTCGGATGCTTCGGGATATACCAACACCCTGATCAACAGTGGACAAAGCCGGAACCGGGGCGTCGAACTGCTGCTGACCGTGGCACCTATCCGCACGAAGGATTTCTCCTGGGATATCATCCTGAACGGCTCCTACAACGAGACGAAACTCCTGCGGCTGCTGACGGACGACGACGGAACGCCGGGTAAAGATTACAACAATGACAAACAGCCGGAACAGATCGTCGTCGGGAACGGGATTTTCGTGGGCGACCTCCGGCAGGTGGTCGGAATGCCGCTGGGCCAGTTGTATACCTTCGGGTATCTGCGGGATGCCCAGGGTCGGATCATCCACGGGGGCGACGGTCTGCCGCTGCGGACTCCGGCGCCCATTTCGTTCGGTTCGGCCCTGCCGAAATATGTAGGCGGTATTACCAACTCATTCACCTACAAGGGCATCGGCCTGTCGGTCCTGATCGATTTCAAACTGGGCAACAAAATGATTTCCGGTACGAACCTGAACCTGTTCCGGCACGGGCTGCAGAAAGAGACGCTCGTCGGCCGGGGTGAGGCCGATAACAAGATGGTGGGTGCGGGCGTCAACGAGAAGGGCGAAGCCAACGCGGTGCGGGCCTTCGTTCAGGATTATTACTCCGTCGGCCGCTCGAAGAGTCTGGGCGAGCAGGTGGTCTACGATGCCGGATACTGGAAACTGCGTCAGATCACGCTCGGCTACGACTTCACCAAGTTCCTGCCCAGCCGCCTGTTCATCAAGGGCATCCGTCTGAACGCCGTCGCCAACAACGTAGCCATCCTGAAGAAGTGGGTGCCCAACATCGACCCCGAGCAGTTTGGGTTCAGCTCCGACAACCTCGTCGGGCTGGAGTCGACCGGTTTGCCCACCACCCGCAGCATCGGTTTCAACCTGAATGTCAGATTCTGATTCCTGAACCTTTGATCCCTATGAAAAGAAATATAATCCTTACACTAAGCCTGTTTGCCCTGCTCTCCTGCCTGAGCGGGTGCGAGAAGGGGTTTACCGAACTGAACGTGAACCCCACTGCGGCTACTTCGCTGAATCCGGTTTTTACGTTCAATAATGCGCTGATCAACACCACCTTCCCGGGTTCGACGCTGGTGTTCGAGCACCCGATCGTGCAGCAGATGTTCTCTCCCAACTCCGGGGTACTGGCCGGGGGTAACTTCAACGTCGACAACCGCGGCCCCACCGGACCGAACGCCGGGATCTGGCAGCGGTATTATCGGGACGTGGTCCGGTATCTGGTGGATGTGATGGACAAGACGAAGGACGATGCCGCCCGCATCAACCTGTACAACATGGCCCGCATCCATAAAGCCTACGTCTTCATGGTGTTGACCGATACGTACGGGGATATACCGTACCGGGAAGCCGGCCTGGGTTTTCTGGGCGGCAACATCATGCCGAAGTACGATACGCAGCAGAGCATCTACGACGACCTCATCAAGGAACTGACGGAAGCCCCGGCCGCGCTGGATGCGTCCAAACCGACGGAGGCCGGCGACGTGCTGTACGGCGGTAACATCGCCCGCTGGAAAAAGTACGGTTACTCTCTGCTGCTGCGGGCCGGGATGCGGCTGTCGAAAGTGAATCCGACGCTCGCTCAGGCCACGGTTCAGAAAGCCGTAACGGGCGGGTTGATCCAGGCCAATGCCGAAAATGCCGTGCTGCGCAACAACGCCAACTACCAGAACCCGGTGGGCGGCACGCTGAACTCGACCGAAGCGGCCAACTATTACCTGACCCGCCACTTTGTCGATTATCTGCGCTCGACCGAAGACCCCCGGCTGGCTTCCATCGCCGTCCGGTACGTCGGGGCCAAAAGCGGTCCGGAGCAGACGGCCGCCCGCGCCAACCGGGACCCGGCCGTCCAAATCGGAATGCCGCTCGGCTTCGACAACGGCACCATCCCGGCGCAGGCCACGGCCGACAAGCTGGCGAGCTTCTACGACTATTCGCAGCTGGACCGGACCCGCATGGGCAAACTCGATGCGCCCTGTTTCTTCGTGACCTACGCCCAGACGCAGTTGCTGCTGGCCGAGGCCGTCACCCGCGGCTGGACCACCGGCAATGCCGCCGACCTCTATAATGCCGGCGTCACGGCGCACATGCAGCAGCTGGGGGATTACGACGCCACTTCACTCGTACCGGCCGCAGCCATTACGGCCTATCTGGCGAAGAATCCGTTTACCCCGGCCAGGGCGCTGGAGCAAATCAACACGCAGTACTGGGTGGCGTCGTTCCTGAACGGCCCCGAAGCGTTTGCCAACTTCCGGCGCAGTGGTTTTCCGGCTTTGAAGCCGAACCCGTATCCGGGCAAGGAAATCAAGGGGAGTTTCATCAACCGGCTGTCGTACCCCGACTCGGAGCTGTCCGTCAACCGGGCCAATCTGGGAGAGGCTACCACGCGTCAGGGACCGGACAACCTCGATACCCGCGTCTGGTGGGATAAACAGTAATTACCTGAAAACAGAAAAGCCGGTTCTCAGAACCGGCTTTTCTGTTTTTAAGGATACTGATTATTTCTTATACATCACCGTTTCGACGGCCTGGAGCGTCCGTTTGACGTTCGGCAGGATGACGTCGATCAGCGTCGGCGCATACGGCAGCGGCAGGTCGAGGCTGTTGACCCGGACCACCGGAGCGTCGAGGTAATCGAAGGCATGACGCTGGATGTTATAGGTCAGTTCGGAGGAAATGGCCGCCAGCGGCCAGGCTTCTTCCACCACCACGCAGCGGTTGGTCTTCTTTACGGAATTGATGACGGTAGGATAGTCGATCGGGCGAACCGTCCGCAGGTCGATCACTTCGGCGGAGATGCCGTTTTTGGCCAGTTCTTCGGCAGCCTGAAGGGCCACTTTCATGATCTTGCCGAACGAAACGATCGTCACGTCGTTGCCTTCGCGCTTGATGTCGGCTTTGCCGAGCGGAATCAGGTATTCTTCTTCCGGAACCTGGCCCTTATCGCCGTACATCAGTTCCGATTCCATAAAAATAACCGGGTCGTCGTCGCGGATGGAGGCTTTCAGCAGTCCTTTGGCGTCGTAGGGATTCGAGGGAACCACCACCTTCAGACCGGCCGTGTTGGCGAACCAGTTCTCGAAATTCTGCGAGTGCTGGGAAGAAAGCATCCCGGCGTTGCCGGTAGGTCCCCGGAATACGATGGGAACGGAATATTGCCCGCCGGACATCGACATGACCTTGGCCGCCCCGTTGATGATCTGGTCGATGGCTACCAGCGAGAAGTTGAAGGTCATGAACTCGATGACCGGCCGCAGACCGTTCATGGCCGAACCGACCCCGATACCGGCAAAACCCAGTTCGGCGATGGGGGTGTCGATGACGCGCTCCGGCCCGAATTCGTCGAGCATTCCCTGACTGACTTTATAAGCACCGTTGTATTCGGCGACTTCTTCCCCCATCAGGTACACTTTTTCGTCCCGGCGCATTTCTTCCGCCATGGCCTCCCGCAGAGCCTCCCTGAATTGTATTTCTCTCATCTCGTGTGAGTTAGTTATAGTCTGTGTCCAAAAAGTGGTCAAAATTAATTAAATCGGGCTAAAACTACAATCGAGGTACGATTTGCAGCCGGATCCCGCCTTTGGGGCGCAGCGTAATCCCCGGCTCCGGCTCCACTTCCTTCCGGCCAACCCGCTGAAAATCAAAGCTTCGGACCAGCAGGGCCAGCACGATCTGCATTTCCATAAGGGCAAAGTTGTTTCCGATACACATTCGGGGGCCTCCGCCGAAGGGCAGATAGGCATAGGTCGGCCGCTCCCTGACCCGCTCCGGCCGGAAGTGATCCGGGTCGAACCGGTCGGGGGCCGCCCAGTATTTGGGGTCGCGGTGGAGCAGATAGGGGCAGATCAGCACGGCCCGGGCGCCCGGCATCACGATGCGGTATTCTCCGAACTGGTCGGTCCGGAGGGGCTGCCGGCTGAAGATCCAGGCCGGCGGATAAAGCCGCATGGTCTCCTGAATGACCTGCATGACGTAAGTCAGTTCCCGCAGCGTCTCCACGGTCGGCAGGCCGTCAGGGCCCAGCACGCGGTCGATCTCCTCCCGCATCTTCCGGACCACCTCCGGATGGTCGGCCAGCAGGTACAGCGCCCAGGACAGGGCGTTGGCGGTGGTTTCGTGGCCGGCCATGAAGATGGTGGTCACCTCGTCGCGCAGCTGTTTGTCGGTCATCTGCTCGCCGGTGTCTTCGTCGCGGGCTTCCATCAGCATCTCCAGCAGGTCGTCATACTGCCCGGTACGGCGCTCGTTCCGGCGCCGGTCGATGATTTCGTAGATGATGGCTTCGATCTTTTCCACCGCCCGCCGGTACCGGATGGTGCGGGGGGTCGGCAGGTTTCGGGTAAACGGAAAAAAGTTGAACAGCTCCTTGTATGCGGTTTCGATAATGACGGTAATGGAACGGGAGACGTTATCGAGATACCGGCTGACGTCCGAACTGAACAGCGAGCGCGTCACGATGGCCAGGGCTAGTTTCATCATCTCCTCGGTGACGTCGACGGGCCGGGTCGGGTCGTTTTGTCTCCAGCGTTTCAGCAGGGCCGAGGTGTCTTCGTTCATGCCGTCGACGAGCAGGGCCAGCCGCTGGCGATGGAAGGCCGGTTGGGCCAGACGGCGCTGCCGACGCCAGAAATCGCCCTCGCTGTTGAGCAGACCGTTGCCCAGAAACATCTGCAGGACCTGGTACGCTTCACTTTTGAGGTAGTTCTTATTGTTTTCCTGAAGAATGTGCCGGGCATCTTCGGGCGTCAGGGTCAGCGTAATGAGCCGTCCGACGACGCTGAACTGCACCAGCCGGTCATACCGGCGCTGCAACCGCAACAGAAAGTTTAGCGGATCCCGGATAAAATCGAAGGTGCTGCCGACGAAGGGCGCGCCTTTCAGGTACGGGATAGGACGGCTGGGGTTTTCTTCGGTAATCATACACGAGTTCCTGAAGTATTTCCTAAAGTTACAAACTCCGGATCAGACCGGAGGTTTCCGTTCCGAACCTTTCCTCTATCTTTGCGGGAAAATTAACCTTCTGCCGACGTTCCCCGAGCGGGTGCAGAGCTTATGCCTCATGTCAAAGACCATTCAATCAGCCCTGATTTCGGTTTATTACAAAGACGGACTTGAACCCCTCGTCCGGCTGCTGCATCAGTATGGGGTCCGGCTTTATTCGACCGGCGGTACGCAGACGTTCATCGAGCAGCTGGGCATCCCGGTTACGGCCGTGGAAGACCTTACCGGTTATCCGTCGATCTTCGGCGGGCGGGTCAAAACCCTCCATCCGGTCGTGTTCGGCGGCATCCTGTACCGCCGGAATCTGGCCGAAGACGTGGCCCAGGCCAGCCGTCACGACATCAATCCGATCGATATGGTGGTGGTGGACCTGTATCCCTTCGAAGAAACCGTAGCCTCCGGCGCACCGGAAGCCGACGTAATTGAAAAGATTGACATCGGCGGGATCTCGCTCATCCGGGCAGCCGCCAAAAATTATAACGACGTGCTGATCGTGTCTTCGCGCGAACAGTACGCCGGGGTGGTCGACCTGCTGACTGAACGGTCCGGCGCCACCGAACTCGAAGACCGCCGGCGCTACGCCGGGGAAGCCTTCGGCATGACCTCCCGCTACGACACCGCCATCCGGAATTATTTCACCGGCCCGGAAGCCCCGTCCGCGACGGCATCGAACGGTTCGACCGGGAGCGATTTCCACCAGTTGCCTGCGCACTCGCTGCGATACGGCGAAAACCCGCACCAGCAGGCGACCTACTACGGTGATCTGGAAGCCATGTTCGACCGGCTGAACGGCAAGGAGCTTTCCTATAATAACCTCGTGGACATCGACGCCTGCGTCAGCCTGATCGACGAATTTACCGATACCACCTTCGCCATCATCAAACATACGAATGCCTGCGGAATCGCCACGGCTCCCACGGCGAAGGACGCTTACCTGAATGCCCTCGCCTGCGACCCGGTTTCGGCCTTCGGCGGGGTGATCATCACCAATACGAAAGTAGACCTGGCCACGGCCGAAGAACTGAACAAGCTGTTCATGGAAATCCTGATCGCGCCGGAATACGACGAGGAAGCCCTGACGCTGCTGAAGTCGAAGAAAAACCGTATCTTGCTGAAGCGCAAGCCGGTAACGGTGAGCGACCGGATGTTCAAAACCATCCTGAACGGCGTGCTGGAACAGGACAGGGATAACCGCACCGAAACCGCCGACCAGTTTAAAACGGTAACGGAAAAAGCCCCGACCGACGCGGAACTGCGGGCCCTTGAATTTGCCCTGAAAGTCTGCAAGCATACCAAGTCCAACACCATCGTGCTGGCGAAGGAAAACCAGCTGCTGGCTAGTGGGGTCGGGCAGACGAGCCGGGTCGACGCGCTCCGGCAGGCCATCGAGAAAGCCGGTTCGTTCGGGTTCGACCTGAATGGCGCCGTGATGGCGTCGGATGCGTTCTTCCCGTTTCCCGACTGCGTCGAGATCGCCGGTCGGGCCGGGATCACGGCGGTGGTGCAGCCCGGCGGTTCCATCCGCGACCAGGACAGCATCGACTACTGCAACCAGCACGGGCTGGCGATGGTGACCACGGGCGTCCGGCATTTTAAACACTGATTTCGGCGGCCCCGACTGCTATGCGGCTCATCTACACGATCTGGTGCGGTTTCTGGTTCCTGGCGCTGTTCCTGGTGCTGTTTCCGTTCATGTTTCTGTTTCTCCAGCGGCCGGAATGGAAACCGTATGCCCATAAGATGAACTTCATCTGGGGCAAGCTGTTTTTCTGGGTCATCGGCATGCCGATCCGGATCGACTACCGCTTCCGGCCCGACCCGAATCAGGTTTACGTCTTCTGCGCCAACCATTTTTCCTATCTGGATATCGCCGTAATGGGGGTGATCATCCGGAACTACTACGCCTTTATCGGTAAAAGCGAGGTGAAGCACGTGCCCCTCTTCGGCTATATGTTTGCCAAGCTGCATATCCAGGTCGACCGGAGCCAAGCCAACAGCCGGGCCTACTCGCTGGCGAAGGGCATCCGGACGCTGGCGGCCGGGCGAAGTATCATGATCTTCCCGGAGGGCGGAATCAAGGCCAAACAACCGCCCAGGATGCATCATCCCTTCAAAGACGGCGCCTTTACGATGGCCGTTCAGCAACAGGTGCCGATCGTTCCGATTACGCTGCTGGACAACCACGAGATTTTTCCGGATAAGAAGAAGCTGAGAATCAACTGGCACCCGGTTCGGGCGGTGGTTCACCCGCCCATCGAAACCAGGGGGCTGGGGCAGGCCGACATCGAGCGGCTGAAGGAAGAAACTTTCCGGGTGATCGATGAAACCCTGATGAGCCAGGCCGTCCGCCCCGGGCGTGGCCGTAAACTGAAATTTACCGATAACCTATGAAAGTGGACCGCGAAACGCTGCAAAAAATAGCCCATCTGGCCCGGCTGGAAGTCCGGCCGGAAGAGGAACAGCCCATGATCGACAGCCTCAACGAAGTGCTGACCTGGATGGAACAGCTCAATGCCGTCGATACCACCGGCGTCGAACCGCTGACCCACCTTTCTGCCGAACGCAACGTTCTGCGCGAAGACGTTGTCGGTGAGCAGCTTCCGCGCGGGAATGCTCTGAAAAACGCCCCCGCGAAAGACGACACCTACTTCCAGGTTCCGAAGGTGATCGAGTGAGTGGGATCTACGTATTTTTCGTTACTTTAGGCAGTAGAAACCTTCCTCTTTTACTGCCATGAAAATCCTGAAAATTCTGGGCATCGTCGTGCTGGCGCTGGTCGTGCTTGTCCTCGCCGTCGGGCTGATCGTGCCGACGGAGTATGCCGTCGAACGGTCGGTCGTCATCGCCAAACCCCGCAGTGAAGTGTTCAGGCTGGTCGGTTCGCTCCGGAACCAGGCCAGGTGGTCGCCCTGGGCCGATAATGATCCGGCCATGAAAGTGACCTATACCGGCGCGGACGGCACCGTCGGCTCCTCCTCAGCCTGGCAGGGCAATTCCGACGTCGGCACGGGTGAGCAGGAAATCAAGGACCTCGTTCCCAACGAGATGGTTCACAACGAAGTTCGGTTCCGGGAGCCGATCGAATCCGTCGGGCAGGTCTTTCTGACGCTTTCCGACGTGGCCGCCGGTACGAGTACGAAGGTGACCTGGAAGATGACCGGCAAAAATGCCTACCCGATGAACGCCATGTCGGTGGTGATGGATATGGACGGGATGATCGGAAAAGACTTCGAGCGGGGCCTCGATAAACTTAAAAAGCTGAGCGAACAGCCGGCCGCTGTCGCTACGAACTAATACCGGACCACCTCACTGGTATCGTCACAATCGGCGAGCAGCTCACGGGTGGTTTTTCGTAAAACCGGGTGAACGAAGTCCGGGGCGACCTCGGCCAGCGGTACGAGCGTGAACCGTCGCCAGTGGAGGAAAGGATGCGGCACCGTCAGGCGTTCGGTTTCCAGAACCAGGTCGTCGGCATAGAGCAGATCGATGTCGATGACCCGGCTGCCCCATCGGTCGCGACGGACGCGCCCCAGGCGGTTTTCGATGGCCTGCGTTTTCTCCAGAACCTCTTCCGGCCCCAATACCGTCAGCACCTTCAGGACCTGGTTCAGGAAGGAAGGCTGGTCGGTATTGCCCCAGGCGGCCGTTTCATAGATGGCCGACTGTTTCAGCACCGGCCCGACGTCGATCCGGACGGCTTCGAGCGCCTTTTCAAGCGTGACTTTCCGTTCGCCCAGATTGGCACCCAGCAGCAGATAGAGGGTATGCGTCATGGCTCAGAATCCGATGGATCGGGCCGGTTTCCGGGCAAACTGAACCTCTTCCTCCAGATGATAGATGTCGGCCAGCGTCATGGGCTGGTCGGTGCGGAATTCAAGGCTGCGTTCGGCCAGCAGCCGGTTGGCCTTCTCGACGGCCAGTTCGCGGAATTCATAGCGGGCGATAAGCCGGCCTTTTCGCAGCAGGGCCGGGTCGAGCCGGGTAATGTCGGTATTGAACGTACAGATGATCTGGATGGCGAGGCAGTCGGCCAGCAGGCCGTCGGTCAGGTTCAGCAGGTTGGAAACGGCCGCGTTCCGGACGTCGTTCTCCCGGTCCATCAGCACCTGCTCGGCTTCCTCGATCACCAGTACGGAGTTACGCTGTTCGAGCAGAAAGGGAATGAAACCCGGCTGCGTCATGACCTCCACCAGCTGGGGCGGCAGCACCAGCACCTGTTTGGTGAGCTGGGTAGTCAGGTGGCGGATGAGGTTCGTCTTGCCCGTTCCGGGCTTGCCGTGAAGAATGATCAGTCCTTTTTCGCTGTTGGTATTCAGGCGTTTGATCAGCTTGTCGTAGACCGGCCGCAGGTCGTCGTTGTAGTGTTTTTCCAGATCGAGCGGCAGCAGTTTGAGTTGCGTCTCCTCCACGATCAGTTCGTTATACTGCTGCGTGATCAGCCCGACTTTTCCCAGCGAATTGTCCGGTTCGGGGATCTTATAGCCGTCCAGCCCCGCCAGCACGCGGTCCAGCACTTCACGACTGGTGTATCCGCCCAGCAGGGAATAGGCCTTCATGGCCGGCAGGTAATGAATCCGCAGCAGAACGCCATCCGGGTGCGACCAGAACGAATGTTCTTCCTGTTTGGTGAACAGTTCCGTGCGTTCGTGAACTTTCGTAAACCCCTGCTCGGTCAGAAAATCGGGTAGGGTCGTTTCAAACTGGTGGCGACAGATCAGCTGGTTAGGAAAAACGCCGAACTGCTGAACAAAATAATAAACATTGGGAAAGTCGTCGTCGTCTGCCGAAAAGCTGAACTGGTCGGAAGGAAGTTTCCAGGGCATTGATCAATCAGGCTGGTTGCCTGCAAAGGTGCAAAAAAACCGGCAAGGTTGTAAGCCCTGTCGGTGTCGGGTCGAATGATTTAACGGTCAATGGCCGGAGTAGCCCATCCCCCGAACGGGATGCGTCTGCCCCCGAAACCAGGCCAGCAGCCACACGACGGCCGCCAGGACGGCACCGACCGTCGCCACGACAGATACGGACCCGTTGCCCTGCTGACCGACCGCAATGGCGGCATACGCCCAGACGAAGACCAGCAGGTAAGAGAAGCTGCGAAGGCGGCTGAAGACGTACAGGCCGATGGCCAGCCCGACGGCGATCAGAATCTGAGCCCAAACCGGCCCGCTGAGGCCCCAGCCGTTCCAGCCGGTCGATTCGAGCCAGACGCAGATGTTGGCGATGGTAGCGACGGTCACCCAGCCGAAATACAGCCCGAACGGCACCCGGGCTACCCATTTTTCAACCGTAGGAATATAGGACGACCGAACCCGAAGGCCCATGTTGATACCGTATAACGTATAAAGGATACCGAGAATAAACAGGACGGAAACCCACAGCCATTCACTTTGAAAAACCACCAGCCACAAGCTGTTGAACAGACCGTTCAGGATGACCAGCAGCCGGACGGCCCTGAACCGGGGATTCTGCCGCTGGGAGGGCAGGGCCTGGAAAACCGCGAAAGCCAGAAGACCGAGATAGATCACTCCCCAGATCGAAAAGGCAAAACCGGCGGGCGTAAAGTCGGTATAATATTTATCCGAAACCTGCTTATTGGTGCTGCCGCCGATCGCGTACGCATTGGCCAGGTAGTTCATCACGAGGGTGGAAATGATGACGAAAACCACCAGGAACTGTCTGAGCTTCTCACTTTTCATAAACGAAACAAGCTGGTTAATGATCCTTAACCAGCTTGTTCTGAGAATGTTTAATGCCGGGCCTTTCTGCCCGTAATGAGCGTTCCGTCAATAGCCCAGGATTTTGAACTCGGTCCGGCGGTTTCGCTGGTGTTCATCCTCCGTTCGGGCGTTCTGGACGATCAGCTGGGTTTCGCCGTATCCTTTGGCCACCAGCCGGTCGGCGGAGATGCCTTTCGAGACGATATAATCGACGGCGGATTTGGCCCGGTTCTGCGAGAGCCGGATGTTGTAGGCATCCGGAGCGCGAACGTCGGTATGCGAACTCAGCTCAATCTTCAGCGTCGGGTTGTCCTTCAGGATCGTCACGAGCTTATCCAGTTCCTCGGCGGCATCCGGCCGGATGTTGTATTTGTCGAGGTCGTAATAAATATTTTCGAGTACGAAAGTCTTGTTCAGCGCCACCTTGTCGAGCAGAACCGGCACTTCGAAGGTCGTGTCGGTTTCGGCCTTCTTCAGGAAGATCGGCGGAATGCTGCGGCCCTGCATCGTGAATTGCTCACGCTTGGTCAGGTAACCCGGGCGCTCGACCAGGATCGTATAGTCTTTGCCTTCCTGCAGCGGATATTTCCCGAACGTACCCGGCTTTTCGGTGACGACCTCGGCGATGGGTGTACCCGTCGCATCGTCCAGAATCCGCACTTTGGCCGAATCGAGCGGGGCGGCCGGCGTACCGTTCTCGGAGACCGTTCCGGCCAGGAAGTAGCGAACCCGTTTGGGGGCATTGGCTCCCGGCGGGTTTTCGGCGACGACCGTCGGCGTTTCGGGGGTAGTCTGCGAGTCGTCGAAGAAATAAATGTCGTCGTCGCCCTTGCCGCCATCGCGGTTGGATGCGAAGAACCCCTTGTTTCTGTCGATCATGAACAGGCCGAAATCGTCGAACGGCGAGTTGACCGGAACGCCCAGATTTTCGACCGAGATGACGCCCTGCGAACGGGTCGCCACGAAGATGTCCAGCTTGCCCAGCCCGGGATGGCCGTCGGAAGCGAAATACAGCTTGCCGTCTTCCGCTACGTACGGGAACATTTCATCTCCGGGTGTATTGATGTCGCGACCCATGTTGACCGGGCGGCTGAACCGGCCCGAAGCATCCATATTGGTTCGGTAGAGGTCGATACCGCCGACACTGCCGGCGCGGTTGGACCCGAAGTAAAGCGTTTTTCCGTCGGCCGAAAAGGCGGGGCTGCCGTCCCAGGCCGTCGAGTCGCTGATCGGGAGCCGGCGCGGTTCGGACCAGTTGTTGTCCACGAAGCGGCTGATGTACAGGTCGACGTCGAGGCCGCCCTTCCGTTTGCCGTTGTTTCCCCGGGCGAAGACCATCGTTTTGCCGTCTTTGGAGAAAGCGGGAGTGCCTTCGTTGGCGTCTTCCCTGAAAATGGCCGGGCTGAACAGCTGCGGATTGTTGCCGGTTTCGTCGGGTTTCTGTCCGAGTTTGATCCGGTAAATGCCGGTCATCGGCAGCCCGTTGTTCTTATAGACTTTCTCTTTACGGGAGGAGGTGATGATCAGTTCGTCACCCCGGACCACGGGGGCATACTCCGAACCCGGTGAGTTGAGGTTTCCGATGTTCTTCGGCTGGAAGGCGATCTTCTTCTGGCTGATCATGTCGATGGCGCGCAGGGTTTCAGCCTCCCGGCGGGCCTTTTCAAGATTCACCTTGCCCGTGGGTCTGGAAGCGATATACTTATCCAGTTCCTGGAGCGCTTCCGCATACCGGCCGGAGGATTTCAGGGCGTAGGCATAATACAGGCGGGCGTCGGTTTCTTTCGTCCCGGCCTCCAGGGCTTTCTGATAAAAGGGGGCTGCCTGCGGGAACCGGTTCGACAGACGGTAGGACTCGGCCAGGAGGTAGTTCAGCCGGGCCTGGTCGGTGATACCTTTTCCGCCGGCCGCTTTCTGAAGATTGTCGATAGCCAGATTGTATTCGCCCTGTTCATACTGCCGGACGCCTTTTTTGAACGCCTGCATGGCGGAGTTGCAGCCCGCCAGCCCGACGGCCAGCCCCAGCGCGACCAGCAGACCGTAGGAGGTACTGATTTTCATATAGATACTATAGCAAAGACGTGTGTGTTGATGCCAAGATAACGATTTCTGGCGTTGCTCTACATTTTAACGAACAGATGTCGATTTTATTGGCCGTAGTTACCGGAGCAAAGAGGAGAGAAAATGAAAGAAAGACCCAATAAAAAATCCCGCCGGGGCGACCGACAGGATTTTTAAAAAGCGCAACTGAAGATAAAACGCCCAAAGGGTTTGAAAAGTTTTGGGACTGAAAAATAGACGCTTAATTTTTCAAAATATATGCGATTATTTTTTAGATGTTGCTTAAAAAGCGAATAAAGGCCCTTTTTCAGGTTATAAGAAACCAATAATACCCATATCGGTTACACTTAATAATCACAAAATTCAATGGCCGTTCCATCCCCGATTTCCCGGAATCCACCCGCCGTCACCTCCATCTGGACTCCTTTTCAGTATGCTATGTTCCGGGCCATTTGGACGGCGGCCCTGGTTTCCAACATCGGCACCTGGATGCAGAACATCGGCGGGGTCTGGCTGATCACCACCCTGACCACCTCGTCGGTTCTGATTGCCGCCATGCAGACGGCCACCAGCCTTCCGGTGTTCTTCCTGAGCGTTCCGGCGGGCGTTCTGGCCGATCTGCTGGATCGCCAGCGGATGCTGCTCCTGACGCAGTCGGCGATGGCCATGGCCGCGATTGGGCTGGGGGTGGTGACGCTGTCGGGAGGGGCCACGGCCCTCTCGGTGCTGCTGTTTACTTTTTGTCTGGGCATCGGGGCCGCCCTGAACGGACCGGCCTGGCAATCCATCACCCCGGAGATCGTTCCGCGGGCGGTGGTTTCCTCCGCAGTCACGCTGAACGGGGTCAATCTGAATCTGGCGCGGGCCGTGGGGCCGGCCATCGGCGGGCTGATCATCTCCCGGTATTCCCCCGGCTATGTTTTTCTGCTCAACGGGGTGTCGTTCATCGCGACGGTCCTGGTCATTTACCGCTGGAAACGTGAGAAAGTAGCCTCCACCTTACCGACCGAGCGCTTCGTCAGCGCCCTGCAGGCCGGGATGCGGTATGTGAGGTTTTCTCCTTCCATCCACTCGATTCTGGTCCGGGCGTTTGCGTTCACCTTCGGGGCCAGCGCCATGTGGGCGCTGCTCTCGCTGGTGATCGCCCGAAAACTGCACCTGGGGTCGGGGGAATACGGTTCCATGCTGGGCTTTATGGGCGCGGGCGCCGTGACCGGGGCCTTTACCCTGACCCGTCTGCGCCGGATGGTGAGCGTCAACAAACAGATTCTGGTGGCCGCCCTGGTTTTCGTGGGGGTCAATACCGCCCTGGCCCTGATGACGTCCCTGTACGGGTTGTATGCCGTCATGTACGTGGCCGGGATCGCCTGGCTGGTCTGTCTGACGACCTTCAACTCCTCGATGCAGCTACAGCTTCCGCGCTGGGTGCAGGCCCGCGTCCTGAGCATTTACATGCTGGTTTTTCAGGGCGGTATGGCACTCGGCAGCGCCGTCTGGGGCACCCTGGCCGACCGGGTGGGACTGGAAACCACGCTGCTGTTTGCCGCCGGATGGATGGCCGTCAACCTGCTTCTGGCGATCCCCTTCCGCATCCGCTCCACCGAGGGGCTGAATCTGGCGCCCGCCAACAATTGGCCCGAGCCGCCCATTGCCGACCGCATCGACCCGGAGGACGGGCCGGTGGTGATCATGATCGAATACCGGGTGGAGGAGGAAATGATCCCGGCTTTTCTCGGGGCCATGGAGCAGCTGAAGCGGCTTCGGCTCCGCGACGGGGCCTCCCAGGCCGGAGTCTTCAGCGATACCACCGACCCCGAGCGGCAGGTGGAGTTTTTCACCGTCAACTCGTGGGGAGAGCACCTGCGCCAGCACGCCCGCTTCACCGAGGAGGACCGCAAGGTAGAAGCGCAGGTACTTCAGTTTCATACCGGAAACCAGCGTCCGGCCGTGACGCACTTCGTCGCCCGACGGGACCCGGTCATGCCGCCCGGTCTGGAAAACGTGACCGACTGGTGAGCCCTTACTCGCCGGCCCCCAGCGAATACCCGGGGGCGCCGTCGAAGGTGTAAAGGTTCTCGGTTTTGATGGTATCGAAACCCTGCTCGTACAGAAGCCTGAGCAGCTGGATGATATTGCCGTGGGTAATGATGTCCCCGGCCGCCGGGTCGACCACGAAACGGCCGCGCCAGTGGTCGGTGCAGAAGGTTTCCGGCAGGCCGTCCGGGTAGACTTTGGCCCCCCGGTTCGAAATCATCTTCAGTTGAAGCGGGGTGGTGTCGATGGCGGACAGGGCGTCGCCGAGCTGCTGGGCCGTACCGCTGCTCCAGTCCAGGAAGACGTCGACGCCCACCAGTTCCTTCGCCTGCCGGGTCCGGCTGACGGCATTCACGGGCTGCACGGGCGCCGGAGCGCTCAGGTAGCTGACCGCCCGGAAGAAGTTCGGCATCTGGTCGAGCCGTTCGATGATAGCCTCGGAAAATTCCTGCGTACCGACCCGTTTCCGGCTGACGTCCTCCTTAAAAATGTCGCCGGTATGAATACCGCTCTCGATCGTGCAGAGCCAGGCGTTGTGCACCCGGGCGGCCACCTCGGCCTGTCCGATATGAACCAGCATCATGATGGCGCCGTGCAGCAGCCCCGAGGGGTTGGCGATGCCCCGGCCGGCAATGTCGGGGGCGGAGCCGTGAATGGCTTCGAACATGGCGCACCGGTCACCGATGTTGGCCGAGCCGCCCATACCCACCGAACCGGCAATCTGGGCCGCAATGTCGGAGATGATGTCGCCGTAGAGGTTGAGTGTGACGATGACGCCGAACCGCTCCGGAACATCGGCCAGCAGCGCCGAGCCGATGTCGATGATCCAGTGTTCCTTCTCGATGTCGGGATATTCGGCCGCTATTTCGTCGAACACTTTGTGAAACAGACCGTCCGTCATCTTCATGATGTTGTCTTTGGACAGACAGGTCACCTTTTTGCGGTTATAGGCACGGGCATACTCGAAGGCATACCGGATGATTTTCTCGCAGCCGGGCCGGGAAATCAGCTTCAGGCACTGGTAGACCTGATCGCTCTGGCGGTGTTCGATGCCGGTATAGACGTCTTCTTCGTTTTCCCGGATGATGACCAGGTCCATCTGCGGGTGTTTGGTCGCCACAAACGGGTGGTAGGCCTGGCAGGGCCGGACGTTGGCATACAGGCCCAGGGCGGAGCGGGCCGTCACGTTCAGGCTTTTGTAACCCCCGCCCTGCGGGGTGGTTATGGGCGCTTTCAGAAACACCTTCGTTCGCCGAAGCGACTCCCAGGCTTCGGGTCGGATGCCCGAGGAAACCCCGCTTCGGTACACGTTTTCACCAATTTCAATGACTTCGGGTTCGAGCCGGGCGCCGGCGGCTTCCAGAATGCGAAGCGTTGCTTCCATGATTTCCGGACCGATGCCGTCGCCGTAGGCAATGGTGACAGGAGTTGCTGAGGCCATGCGGATACGTTGCGTTGAGGAGGTGATACAAAAGGACTTTGTATTTCAGAACCGGAAAACGGCAGGTTAGTTTCGGAAAGCGTATCTTTGCCGGGACTGATTTGCTATGAGCGGATTTAAAAAGTTAGCGAGCGATACGGCGCTGTACGGTGTCAGTACCATTCTGGGAAGGCTGCTGAACTGGGCGCTGGTGCCGCTGCACACCTATATCTTTTCGCAGCCCCAGGCCCTCTCCTCCAACGTCGAACTGTATAACGCTATCGGGACGCTGCTGATCCTGTATACGCTGGGGCTGGAAACCGCCTTCTTCCGGTATGCCGCCCGCAACCGCAATCAGCTCGAAGTCTATTTCAGCCGCTCGCTGAGCATCGTGCTGGTGGTGACGGCCCTGTTCACGATTCCGGCCATCGTCTTCTCCGGCGACATCGCCCGGGCGCTCGAATATACCGGGCAGCAGAAGTTCATCCGCTGGGCGGCCCTGATTCTGGCCATCGACGCCGTCACGGCCCTCCCGTTCGCGCGGCTGCGGGTCGAGAACAAGGCCCGCCGGTTCGTGACGGCCAAGATTCTCAATGTGCTGATCGTCATCGCCCTGAACCTGTTTTTTCTGATCTTCTGCCGCGACGTGTACAATGGCGAGTACCTGACGTTCCTGCAGCCGTTCGTCGATCTGATCTACGACCCGACGCTGGGGCCGGGTTATATCTTTCTGGCAAACCTGATCGCCAACGCCTGTTACTTCCTACTGATCCGGAACGCGTTCAAAGGCTTCCGTTTCCAGTGGGACAACCAGCAGGTGCAGACGCTGCTGCTCTATGCGTTTCCGATGATGCTGACGAATCTGGTCGGCAACATCAACATGTCCACCGACCGGTACTTCCTGCGGCATTTTCTCCCGGAGGGCTTTTATCCGGGGCTGAGTTCGAAGGACGCCCTCGGTATTTACGGCAACTGTTATAAGTTATCGGTATTCATTACGCTGGCGATCAACTCCTTCCGGTTTGCCGCCGATCCGTTCTTCTTTTCCCGGGCGGAAGACAAGAACGCTCCCGACCTGCTGGCCAACGTGACCAAATGGTTCGTCATCGTCTGCGTCATGATCTGGGTGGGGGTGAGCCTGAACCTGGATGCGATCGGGCTGCTGATCGGGGAGAATTACCGGTCGGGGCTGCCGGTGGTGCCGGTGCTGATGCTGGCCAACCTCATGCTGGGCATCTTCTACAACCTGGCCTTCTGGTTCAAACTGACCGACAAGACGTCTTACGGCACCCTGATTACCGTCATCGGCACCGTCGTGACCATTCTGCTGAACATCCTGCTGATTCCGGTGCTGGGATATATGGGCTGCGCCGTGGCGTTTCTGGCGTCGAGCGTGGTCATGACCGTGATCTGTTATTATCTGGGCGAGAAGCATTATCCGGTGCCGTACAATGTGCCGTCGGCGCTGGGCTATCTGCTGAGCGGGGGGCTGCTGATCTATTTTGCCACCCAGATCCGGATCGGGAATCTCTGGCTGGCACTGCTCTACCACCAGGTGCTGTTCGGGCTGTATCTGGCCGCCATGCTCGTAATCGAACGCGACACCTTCGGGCCGCTGCTGGCGAAATGGCGCAGCGGACGGCGGCCCGCCGGGGTGGAGGAGAAGATCTGATCGGTGGCCGGGAAGCGGTTTTCCGTCTATTCCTGCGTTGTATCCCGCAGTAGTTTGTTGGCGTAGATGAATTCGTTCAGTTCCTTCACGTGCGACTGCGTGATGGTTTCGCTGGTGCCTTCCCACAGCTTTCTTCCCCGGTAGAGGAACATGATTTTTTCGCCGATTTCCAGCATCGAGTTCATGTCGTGCGTAATCACCACCGTCGTGATCCTGAACTCGTCGGTAATTTCCTTGATCAGCTCGTCGATCTTGATGGCCGTGAGCGGGTCCAGGCCGGAGTTGGGTTCGTCGCAGAACAGGTATTTCGGGTTCATGACGATGGCCCGGGCAATACCGACGCGTTTCTTCATGCCTCCGCTGATCTCCGACGGCATGCGTTCGGCGGCTGCTTCCAGGCCGACCCGCTGCAGGCAGAAATCGGCACGTTCGTTCTTCTCGGCCGACGACATTTCGGTCAGCATATCGAGCGGGAATCGGACGTTCTCCCGGACGGTTTTCGAGTCGAACAGCGCCCCGCCCTGAAACAGCACGCCCATCTCGCGCCGGATGGCTTTCTGCGTATCTTCGTCGCCGGTCAGAAAATCCCGGCCGTTATACAGAACCTGCCCCTGTTCCGGCTGGATGAGGCCGATCATGCACTTGAGCAGCACGCTTTTCCCGGTACCGCTGCCGCCGATGATCAGACTCGTATCGCCGGGCTGAAACGTTCCGGAAACGCCTTCCAGAATGGTGCGGTCCCCGAAGGTTTTATGAATATTTTTGATTTCAATCATACCCTTACAACAGCAGCTGGGCCAGTAAAAAATCCGCACCCAGTACGGCAATACAGCTATTGGTCACGGCCGCCGTCGACGCCTGACCGACTTCCAGCGCCCCGCCCGACGTATAATAGCCCTTGAACGAGGAAATGGTCGAGATCAGAAAGGCGAACACGACCGATTTGATCAGCGCGAAGGTGATGCTGAACGGTTTGAAGTCCGAACGCAGGCCGTAGATATAATCCTCCTGGGTAATGATTCCGGCCACCGTTCCGGCAATGTAACCGCCGTAGATCGACAGAAACCCGGCCAGAATCACCAGCAGCGGAAACATGATCATCGACGCCACGACTTTGGGCAGGACCAGATACGAACTGGAGTTGATTCCCATCACCTCCAGGGCGTCGATTTGTTCGGTAATGCGCATGGTGCCCAGGCCGCCGGCGATGTTGGAGCCGACCTTCCCCGACAGAACGACACTGGTGATGGTCGGGGCCAGTTCGAGAATCGTACTGTCGCGCACGATGACCGAAATAATATACAGCGGAACCAGCGGGCTGACGAGGTTATAGGCCGTCTGGACACAGGTTACCGCGCCGATAAACGTCGAAACGATGGATACGATGAAAACGGAGTTGATGCCGATTTGGATACATTCGTCCAGAATCAATTTGGAATAAACCCCGAATTTTTCGCGGTTCCGGAACAGTGTACCCAGGAAGATAAAATAACGTCCAAGGTGAAGCATAGGCGCAAATAACAACAAAACTCCCCAAAGTTAGAATGGTTTTGTGCGTATCTTGCCGCATTGAAGGAAAAAGAGTAGCATCTGAGCGGCAGGCAGTCGGCCGAACGACGGGTTCGCGTTGTGGCCGGCTGCCTGCCGCTTACTGTCAACCGATTGTATGAATCCGTTAATCGTAGTCACCGGCGGCACGAAAGGAATTGGCCGGGCCATTGTGGAGCGTTTCGCCGAAGGCGGCTTCGATGTCGTCGCCAGTGCCCGGAGCGAGAAGGACCTCAACCAACTAAAACAGGAAATCGAGCAATCGGTCGCCGAGGTCCTCGAAGGCTTCGACGAAGCGGTTATTCCGACGGTTTTCCCGTTCGCGGCCGACCTCTCCCGGCGCGAAGAGGTGGACGGGCTGATCGGCTTCGTAAAATCACTGAACCGGCCGGTGAGCGCGCTGGTCAACAACGCCGGTATTTTCCTGCCGGGCCAGATTCACAACGAGCCCGAAGGAACGTTCGAAACCACCATGGCGCTCAACGTGACCGGGGTCTATCACCTGACCCGCGGCCTGCTGCCGGACATGATCGACCGGCGCAGCGGCCATCTCTTCATGATGGGTTCGACGGCCAGCATCATGGCCTATCCGAACGGCGGCTCCTACTGCATTTCAAAATTCGCATTGCTGGGCATGGCGAAAGTCCTGCGGGAAGAACTCAGGGAGTTCGGAATCCGGGTCACCACGCTGCTGCCCGGCGCTACCTACACCGACAGCTGGGCGGGGTCCGGTCTGCCGGAGGCCCGGTTCATGAAAGCCGCCGACGTGGCCGACGTGGTCTGGACGGCCTATAACCTCTCGGCCGGGGCGGTCGTGGAAGAGATTCTGCTCAGGCCGCAGTTGGGGGATATCAAATAAGGCCGGAGGGGTGGGGAACCGGCCGGAAACCGAAAATCCCGAAAAACCGGTATTCGCAATTCTAAGGTTCTTCTTCGTATCTTGCGCCCTCATCAGCATCAACCGGCCGAAACACGTATTAACTTAAACATTAAACCACCAAAGTCCAGTAATGGAATCTGTTCAGTATTTGGGTATTGACGTCGGCGGTACGAACGTCAAGATGGGTATTGTCGACGCACAGAGTGGCAAGATTTCCAATTTCTACAGCCATGATACAGCCAGCTGGCGTGAGTCGGGGCATTTTGTCGATCGGTTTGCCGATGCCATAGCCCTCCAGCTGTATGAGCATAAGGAAATTCAGAAAGTGGGTATCGGTCTGCCGGGCATGATCAACCGCGAACGGACTGTCCCTCTGGAAATTACCGCCATCCCCGAACTGAACGGTGTCCCGCTGGTCGAGAGCCTCAACAAACGCTTCCCGGACGTTCAGTTTTTCCTGGAAAACGACGCCAATGCCGCGGCCCTGGGTGAATTTTACTTCGCCGACGAGAAAATCGACGAAAACTACATCTTTATTACGCTCGGAACGGGCGTCGGCGGAGCGGCCATCATCAATAAAAAAGTATTTGTCGGGGGCGACGGCAATGCCATGGAACCCGGCCACCTTCCCTCGCGGCATGACCGCGTACTGGAACGAAACATCGGTAAGAAAGAACTACTGGACTTGGCTATCGAGCGCCGGGCCGACTATAAAGGCGACACCCAGCTTCCGGACGACGGCAGCATCTCCACGACGGGTCTGGTAGCCGCAGCCGCCGAGGGCGATGAACTTGCCCTCCAGATCTGGACCGAGGTAGGGGAGATGCTGGGCGACGGCCTGGTTTCGCTCATCCGCGTGCTGGACATCAAGCAGATCCTGATCGGCGGTGGTCTGTCGGCCTCCTACGACTACATCCTGCCCGCCGTCAAAAAACAACTGGACTTCTGGCTGACTCCCTACTATAAAAATGGCCTGTCCCTGAAGAGAGCCACCCTGGGCAACGACGCCGGCCTGCTGGGCGCAGCGTCGCTGTGCTTTGAATAATTGTTGAATAAATGAAGGATTGAATGATTGAATGTTGCGCTGCTATTTTCAGCATTGCGGAGCTTCATTCAATCATTCAACAATTCAATCATTCACCAATTCAACAATTACACCACATTGACCTCCGGGTGGAGGGAGATGCCGAACTTTTCTTCAACGGACTGCTGCACTTTCCGGGCCAGGGAGAGGATTTCGGCGCCGGTGGCTTCGCCGTAGTTGACCAGCACGAGGGCCTGTTTGGCGTGGACCCCGGCGTCGCCGAAGCGTTTGCCCTTCCAGCCGCACTGCTCGATGAGCCAGCCTGCCGGAACCTTGGTCTTCGCCGGGTCGCCGGTCGGGTAGCCGGGCAGGGCGGGAAAGTCGGTTTTCAGCCGTTCGAACCGGCTGGTGTCGATTTCCGGATTTTTGAAAAAACTTCCTGCAT
Organism: Larkinella soli; assembly: GCF_003703975.1. GTDB lineage: Bacteria > Bacteroidota > Bacteroidia > Cytophagales > Spirosomataceae > Larkinella > Larkinella soli. Next base: position 95,656 of record NZ_QTJY01000021.1, read on the forward strand.
TGCCGATCTGGGCCGGGTCCGGCAGTTTGCTCCGGCGGATGCGGATCACCGCATCGCTGACGGCCTTTATACTCAGCCGGTCGTCCGTCACGCCCATCTCCTTCAGCGTTTCCTGAATGGCGCCGTAACTGGTATGAAATACCGGCCGGCGATCCAACCGCAAAGTGACGCTGGTGATGATGTACTGCCCTTTCACCTCGTTTTTGAAGATGCTTTCCCGGTACCCGAAGCGGCAGTCGGCATGACTGAACGTACGCATTTCACCGGTTTTCAGCTCAACGGCTTCCAGCTCCTTGAAGACCTGTTCGATCTCCACGCCGTAGGCACCGATGTTCTGCATGGGGGCGGCCCCGACCGTTCCGGGAATCAGTGACAGGTTCTCCACCCCGGCGTAGCCGTTCCGCACGCAGAACATGACCAGTTCGTGCCAGTTGGTGCCGGCCCCGGCCCGGACGAAAATATGGTCTTCGTTCTCAGCGACTACCTCAATACCTTGAATGGAAATTTTCAGCGCCAGACCTTCAAAATCGCGGGTGAACAGCAGGTTGCTGCCTCCGCCCAGAATGAGCTTCGGAACATCCGGATAATCGGTGAGTTGAAGAAGGGCCTGCAGTTGGTCTGCGCTTTCGATTTCAACAAAATACCGGGCTTTGGCGCCGATTCCGAACGTATTATAGGGCTTGAGAGACTCGTAACTCTGAATATTCAACATGGGTTAGCCGGAAAATGCTACCTCAAAATAAGTAAAAAGAAGCCAAAACGTTGGTATAAAGGAGACCGGGTCCAACAAGTTGGGGGGCAGATTGTTGCATAACCGTATAGTTAGTAAGTTTGCACGAAGCGTATGGAACTACAGAGGTACATCCGGCAGTCGGCCGGACTGATCATGCTGGCGGGGTTGGTGGGGCTGTCCGTCGGGCTGGAATCGTGTGCTTCGGCCAAAAAGACGGCCGGGTCACGGTCGGCAACGGTCGATTACAATTCCTTTGATGACGATTTATCGGTAAACCGCCCGAAATTCAATGTTTCGACGGCACCGGCTTCCCGTCCGGTCGGGACCGCAACGCCCGCGCGTCCGACCACGCCCACGGATACGCGCCGGACGCTGCCCGCCGTGGAGCCGCTGCATATCAACCGGCGTCTGGACGCGGTACTGGACACGATCGCGCTCAGAAACCGGTCTATCCGCTATGCCCAGGGCTACCGGATTCAGATTTATGTCGGAAATGAACGGGCGGAGGTCGACCAGGCAAAACGGCTTACCTACCAGAACTTTCCGGAACTGAATCCTTACATCACCTACCGCCAGCCCACCTATCGGCTGAAAGTGGGCGATTTTATGCGACGGATGGATGCCGAGCGGTATCTGGCCCAGCTTCGGCAGCAGTTTTCATCCGCCATTCTGCTGCCCGACCGCGTCGATATCCGTAAGAGTCTGGCCATCAAGTGAAAAATTGCTTACTTCGGGAAATCGAAGACAAGATATTGTATTGACTAACTACATATGAAGAAAGCGTTAATTACCGGCATCACGGGCCAGGATGGAGCCTATTTAGCCGAACTGTTGTTGGCGAAAGGCTATGAAGTCCACGGCATCAAGCGCCGGAGCTCCCTGTTCAATACCCAGCGCATCGACCACCTCTACGAAGATCCGCACGAGAGAAACATCCGGTTTAAACTCCACTACGGCGATCTGTCGGACTCGACCAACGTCATCCGCATCAT
>NZ_QTJY01000022.1 GCF_003703975.1 Larkinella soli
TCTCGCTGGCTGCGGCATCGCCGGGCACGATGGGGTGCCTGCCCGACTTGGCCGGAGCGAGGGCTTCATGCGGGAAGAGCAAACTGAAGTTAGAGGCTTTCTTGACGCCCCCGTGGCAGGCGATGCAGTGCTTGTTCAGAAGGGGTTTGACCTGCGTATTGAAGTCCACCCGGTCTTCGCGGAAGCCCAGCCAGAAGATGGACGACAGGATCGTCAGCCCCAATGCTACCCATAAGAACCGATTGCCCGGCATCATGTTCGGTAAAAGCGTCTGTTTTTCAACTACAAAGTCGAAACCGCAGCGTTCCTAACCGTCCGGCGGTCACCCGGAGACCGCAACACCGGAACCGGACGATGGGCGGTTTCCGTCAGGGAGCCCTGACCCCTTTGAATTCATAGAAGCCCGCATCCGGGCCGCTGGTCATCAGGAACTGCTTCTCCTCGAATCGGATGACGGTCGCCAGTCCGTAGTAGGCGTTGGTTCCCAGAAACTTCAATTCGTGCAGCCGCACCTTACGCACCTCCCGAAAAGCCAGGCCGTCCGCTCCGGTTCCCTTCACCACCTCGATGGTGTCGATGTAGAACGCCAGCACTTGCTTCGTGTTGAAGTTTTCCTTCGTTACCTCACAGATATACTTTCCCACCAGGGCATCGCGGGGGTCGGGGACGGGTTCAGTCGTCGCATTCTTCCTGCAGCCTTAGAACAGGAAGGCGACCGCCAGAAGCAGCGATCCGGAGGCTAACGGTTTCATCACGGATTCCGGTTAAATTCTTACGTATGAAATATACTACATAAACTGATCGATCCGGTGGCCGTAGGAAATTTTCCGTAAACTCTCCGGGGCGGCCTTACCGCACCAGAAAATCGGCCCGGTCCGAAATACCGGCGGCTTCCTCACTCAGCAGGTCGCCCGGCCAGGCTTCGATCGGCGTATAACTGCTAACGTGGACGTCCTTATACGGTTTGTTGGCCACCAGATTATAGGCCGTAATAATCGACCAGCGCGGGTATTCGGAGTGGTTGGCGTCGGAGCGGTGCAGGGTGTTGCAGTGAAAAAAAGCCGTGTCGCCGGGTTCCATCTCCAGATAATCGAGCGGCATGATCTTCAGGGCCTCCTCCACCTTTTCCGGGTCAGCCCCGATTTGTTCTCCCGAAAAGCCGTGTTCGACGCGGCCCATGCGGTGCGACCCCCGGATCATCTGGAGGCAGCCGTTTTCGCGGGTGGCCGGAGACAGGGCGGTCAGCACGCTGAGCATATCCGGAAACAGAAAACCGTTGTTTTTGTACCAGTAGCCGTAATCCTGGTGCCACTCCCAGGCCCCGCCTTTCCGGGGTTCCTTCTGCATGAGTTTGGAATGGTAATGGGCCGCCGGCCCGCCCAGAATTTGCTCCACGGCTTCGACGATGCGCGCCGAGCGGGCAAACTTGCCGTACAGACTGTCGTCGAGCGTATACCAGAGCGTGAGCCGGGTTTTCAGCCCGCCGGCATCGACCCGGTCGAGGGCGTTCTTCCGGAGCTTCTCGTCCTCCAGCGCCAGCCCGTACAGCCGGTCGATCTCGGGTCGGGAAAACAGATTGCGGACCACGACGTATCCGTCGCGCTCGTAAGTTTTCAGGTGTTCGTTCGTAAAGGCCATGGATTTAGTCGGTTTGATCGAGTTTTTGCCGGTATTGCCGCCAGACGGCAATGGTATTTCGGAGGAGTTCGGGCTTGTCGCCCCTGATGTTGTAGCACTGTACGCCGATGGCCCCTTTATAACCCAGGTCGCGGGTCAGGAACCGCAGCAGCCCAAAGGTGTCGAAGGTGCCCCGGCCCAGCGGCTGGATGTACACGTCCCACATGGCGGCCGTCGAAGGTGCGTCTTCGTCGGAGGCCCCGCAGACCGTGACCAGTTTCAGGTAGGGTTTCATCGTTCTCAGGTGGTCGAACAGACCCGCCCGGGCGGCTTTCGGCGTCGTCGCCAGCCAGTGGGGCAGGTTGAACGACACCCCGACGTTCGGGCGGGCGGCCTTCCGAACCAGTTCCAGGGCGTGGTCGGTCCGTTCGACGTAAAAAAAGATATGTGGATAGAGGGCAATGGACAGGCCCGCGGGCCGGGCCAGATCGGAAAGCTCCCGTAGCAGCCGGACCACCATCGTGTCGGCATCGTGGGTGGACGGAGCAAATTTTTTGGTGTCACTGACGACGTAGGGCGCCAGCACCGTACCGGACCCTTTCAACGCTTGGATGGCGCCCGGAAGCCGGGGATCGAGGTGTGGTTCTTCCAGCCGGATCTTAAAATAAAAGTAGGAACCCCTGAACCGGTATTTGTCCAGAGCCGCCTTCATTCCCTCGAATGAATCGATCTGATTAATCTCGACGCCGTCGAAGCCCAGCGACTGAATCAGTTTTACCTGCTGGTCGAAAGTGCGGTAGGTAGAGTCGCCCCGGATGGCGTTATGGAGGACGAAAAACTCGTTTTTCACCCGCTGTCCCCGGACGGTCGTCGCAGAAAAGGCAGTCCAGAGCAGGATCGGTAACAGAATACGGTACGACATGGGTTTGCGGGTTGAATAGCCGGTTTCGGTCAGATGGCCCAGGGGTTTCGGGCGGCCGGTGCGGCCAGCAGGGCGTTGGCCCGGTCGGCCCCTTCAAATTCTTCGCGGGCCGGGTTCCAGCGGAGCTTCTCCCCTACCTGACACGCAATCAGGCCGATCTGGGAAATCGAGATCGTCCGGTGCCCCACTTCGACAGGTTCAAGGCTCGGTTTTCCGGATTTGACGGCCGCAATGAAATCACCCTTGTCGGTCAGGGTGCCGGAGAGGTCCAGCTCCCCTTTTTCGGGCTTCCACTGAAGCAGCTTCGGGTCGCCGGCAGTTATGGTGCCTGGGTATCCGTCGATCTGAACCCAGCCGGTGCTGCCCGTGAACCGGATGGAAGGCTTGCTGTCGGGGGTTTGCCGGGCCGTCATTTCCACCCCGTTGGCGTAACGGTAGCGGACCTCGAAGTTGATCATGCTGTTCCAGAGGCTTTTCGGAAACTCGCCCCGGCCCTCCACCTCCACCGGCCCGCTGTTTTCGGTATTGTTGGCCCACTGGGCGATGTCGAAATAATGGGCGCCCCAGTTGGAGATCATTCCCTGGGCGTAGGTGTCGATCCGCATCCAGTTGGGGCGAATTTTCAGGTCGAAGGGCGTATGCACCCGCTTCTCCGTGTAGGGAACCACCGGGGCCGGTCCCAGCCAGAGGTCGTAGTTCAGCTCTTTAGGAACCGGCATGTCGGGCTGCGGGGCCACGGGGGCGGGGTCGGACGGAAACGTGATCTCCACCCGCTCCAGCCGGCCGAGCCGGCCGTTTCGGACCAGTTCGACGGCCTGATTGAAGTTCCGGAGCGACCGGAACTCGCTGTCCGTCCGGGTGACGACGCCGGATTTCTTCACCGCTTCGCACAGTCTCCTTCCCTGTTTTACGCTCAGACTCAACGGTTTCTCGATACTGAAGGGTTTGCGCGCCTGGGCGGCCATGATTCCCATCGCCACGTGCCAGTGGTCCGGGGAGGAGATCATCAGGGCATCGATGTCCCGGCGGGCGATGACCTCCCGGAAGTCGTCGTAGGTCCGGCAGGATTTGTAGCTGCCCGAGGGCGCGGTTTTTCCGTATTGCTGATCGACCACCTGCCGGGCCTGCTCCATGCGCCAGCGGTCCACGTCACAGACCGCCACGATCTGCACATCGGGCAGGGAAAAAAATCCGGGCATATTGGCGCCTACCGCCTGACGGCCGGTTCCGATGAATCCGACGGTGATTCGATTGGACGGGGCATGGGGGCCGAAGACGGAAGCCGGCACGAGGGTGGGCAGGGCCAGTCCGGCCGACAGGGCGGTACCGGTTTTGAGAAAGTCTCTCCGTTTCATGGTCAGGAATCGGGCTTAGCGATAAACCAAAGGTAGACGATACCCGGGTTTCGATGTTTGATGGAAATTTGCCGATCCTTCCGGTATTTTTGCTTAACTTTTCTCCATCAGGCAAATAAGTCCGGATTCATCCTTACAAAGTTTCTGACCTTTCCGCCATGAACAGCGCCCTCCCACTCCTGCTGCGCGTGCAGGAAAGCCCATCATCCTCCTTTCACATCCGCCGGGAACAGGTCCCCTATTTTGACAACCCCTGGCATTACCATCCCGAACTGGAACTGACCCTGATCACCGAAAGCACGGGCATCCGGTTTGTCGGGGACAGCATCGAGCCGTTCGGGCCGGGCGATCTGGTGCTGCTGGGACCGAACCTGCCCCATTTCTGGCGGAACGATGATGCCTACTACCACCCGGAGTCGGAACGACGGGCGGAGGCTCTCATTCTCCGGTTCCGGATGACGGTCTGGGGAAGCGGCTTTCTGGACAATCCGGAGATGCAGCCCCTCCGGCAGTTGTTTCAGGCCGCCGACCACGGGCTGCATTTCCCGAAAGAAGTGGCCGACCGCATCCGGCCCCGGATGGAGGACCTGCCGGCGGAATCCGGCATCGGGCGGGCGGTGGCCTGGCTACGGCTTTTTCAGGCTCTGATCGAAACAGGGAGTTACCGGACGCTTTCCCGGCGGACGTTTTTCGGGCAGCAGCCGGCCCGCGATTCGGACCGGATGAACCGCATTCTGGCTTATATCCATAAGCACCTGACCGACCCTATTTCGCTGGATGCCGTGGCGGCCGAAGCGAGCATGAATCCGGCCGCCTTCTGCCGGTATTTTCGCCGGCAGACCAACAAAACCTTCGTGGACGTCCTCTCCGAACTGCGCATCAATTTCGCCTGCCGGTTGCTGACCGACACGCAAAAAGACGTCGGACAGGTCTGCTTCGAGAGCGGATTCCGGAACATTTCCCACTTCAATCAGGTCTTCCGGACCTGCATGGGCCTGACCCCCACCGAATTCCGCCGACGCCGGACGGCTTCCGACTGAAAGCCCGATCGCTCATTGAAACCCGTTGAACTTCTCCACCGAAAAGAAGGAGTCTGGCTCCGGCGTCACCGGCTTTCCCCGCAGGAAATCCAGAACCATCCGGTGAACGGACCGGAAAGCCGTTTCCAGGCGGCCCGTTCGGTCCTGCCGGAGGGTTAATTTCAGGGCCATCCGGCCCAGGGCGGTCGGGTCGTGGTGCCGGACCTCATCCGGCCGGATCGTCACTTTCAGGATCGGGTTGGAAAGCGTTCGAAACTGCGCGGGATCCTCTTCCCGGGCCTGCGCCGACGTGACCACATGCAGGAGCGGAACGCTCAGTTTTTCAGGATGATAGTCCTCGGATAGGGTCGTATGGGACCGGGGTCCGAAAAAACCGCCGTCCAGATTGACCACCTTCCGGATCAGGGGCGTCCGCATGGCGAGATAGAGGGCCGCCTGAATTCCTCCGCCATGTCCGAAGGCATAGACCGAATCTTTCTGAACAAACGGCTGGGTTACCATGAAATGAAGCAGGGATTCGAGCGCGTCGGTGAAACGCGAATAGTGCTTCCCGGTTTCGGGGCCGGGCGGCTGATCGGAAAACCGACCGCGAACGGCCGCCACCACAAACCCGTGGGCGGCCAGGAACCGGAACGTCTCCTGATAGGAGATCGGATCGGATTGCGCAATCACCAGCGGATAGGCTCCGGGAAGCAGGGCGGCTTCCGCGAACAGGCCGGCGGATTCGGCCAATACCGCCTGAAAGCCGGGCAGGGTATCCCGACCGTAGATCCGTTTCAGGAGATCCCGAAAGGAGACCACCGGCAGTGAATCGGGTTCACCCGGGCCGGCCCCGGCGCGAATCAGGTCCCCGACCGACAGGGAACGACCGTTGGGCCGGGCCGGATACCAGAGACTGATCAGCAGTGGGGTTCCGTCCCGACCGGTCTGCCGTAAGGTCCGGAAACCCACCGGATAGGGTTCAGCAGCCGGCGGTGTCTGGTTCAGCTCTTTTGTAAGCCGGTCGATCCGGGCCCGGGAATACCGGCCGATGCGCTCGTTATAAGCCGTTTCCGGTCCCCGGTAGGCTTCGGCCACCCGCACGGCGGTCTGCGAAACCCGGAGCGCTTCCGGGCGGTTGCCGAGACTCTCGTACAGAGCAGCCAGGTTGTTCCAGAGCCACGCTTCCCCCGGATGGGATTCCGTAGCGAAAAGCATCAGGGCGAGGGCCTCCCGGGGTTTGCCCTCCTCCCCCAGCTGCTGGGACAACCGGTTCAGCGCATTCTGATGCAGAAAGGCCGCCGTCGAATCCAGACGGCGGAACCGGCGGGCCAGCGACAACGCACTATCGGGACCCGCCCTCTGCATCAACGCTTTGAACTCCTGCACGGTGGGGGGCGCCTGAATCGCCGGATAATACCGGAGCGAATACAGCGAATCGGGATAGCGGCCCAGCCCGGCACCGGTCCTTAAAACCGCCTGCGCGTTCCGATCCTGCCGGAGCGTCGCATCGAAAAAATGGAGCAGATACCGGTTCGCCAGCTCGAAGCTGGCCCGAACCGCCGGTTCCCTCTCCCCCCGAACCTTCAGAACCGTGGTCGAAAGCCGGCCCTCCGTCGCCACATCCCAGTGATGCAGACCGCCGTAATTCAGCAGCAGGTGATAGCGTTCCGAATATTTCTTGCGGTGAAACTCCTCGAAATGACCGTCGGAGGCTGCGAGCTTTTTCCCGTAAATGTGCAGAAAAGGCACTTTCAGGCTTTTCGGATCGTAGAAATCGGACCGGGACAGATAGTCCCAGACGCCGGCTCCGTAGAGGGCGCTTTCCAGATCGGCGAGGGCGCGGATGCGGGAATCATGCATCGCCAGCAGGACCTGCGACAGCCCGGAGCCGCTGAAGCCGAAGGCGCCGATCCGTTCCTCGTCCGCCAGCCCCCCGTTCCGGAAGTGGCTCATTGCCAGCTGCATGTCCCGGACGTCCTGAAGATAGGCTACCTGCGGGTTGGTGCCGTCCTGGCCGGCGCTGTACACCATGGCCACCAGGTAACCGTGTGAAGCCAGCAGTTCGTTGGTGACGGCGGTAGAAAGGGGTCTCAGGCACCCGACCAGCAGCGGCCACGGCCCTCCGGCCGGAACGGCCTCCTTTCGGGCCAGGAAACCGGCATCCATCAGCCGTTGGTAATCCGCGTCTGATATCTTCCCGAAAAAATTCTGAAATCCGTTCCTCAGCAGCTCCCGGGTCCGGGCCTTTTCCTCAGCCTCGACGGCCGTACCGATGCGGGACACGCCATCGGTACGGCCGTATTCCCAATACGTCATCGGTCCGGTGCCGGTATTGGGCCGCGCCGGATACCAGAGATGGATCCGGATGGTCCGGTAACGGTTACCGGTTTCTTTTCGGCCCTGAAAATCGTACAGGGCTCTGGTTACCCGGGTCGAATCCGTTAGCGACAAAATCCGGAAGCCGACCGGATGCGGACCCACCGGCAAATTGGAGAAAACCGGATTCCAGAGCGACCAGGCCCCGTTGCGCCATTCCCAGAGGTCGGCCGAGAGGGTCAGTTTGTCCGGCTCCTCCGGCCTTGGGACCGACCCACCGAACAGCAGAAGCCGGTCACCGGCAGCGGCAAAATGGGCGGAATTTCGGGGGCCGGGACCGGTTTCGGCGGCCACGGCCCGCCAGCGGTCTCCGTCCCACGTCCAGAAATCGCCCACCTGGCGCCGGGCGGTGTTCAGCCCGCCATAGAGATAGGTCACGCGGTCGGCGGGCGACCAGATCAGGGCATACCGGGTGCGGGATGTCGGCCCGTCCGTCGGGCTGCGCTTCTGGACCCAGCGCCCGGCCTTCCACTCCCACACCACCGGCGTGTCTCCTTCCCAGTCTACCATCACCAGCGTCCGGCGGGCGCGGTCGAAGGTCATCTGGTAAGGGCCGTCGGGATGGGGGCCGCCGTCGGAAAGCTTTCTCCAGCGGCTCCGGCTGTATTCCCACAATTCGAAACGCTGGTCAGGTCCGTAGGTCAGCCGGTTCTTATCGCTACCGTCTCCATAGACGAGCAACCGCCGGCGGTCCGGGTCGTACACGGCCTGCGGCTCCTTCACCGGTACAAGCGTATCCATGCGTCGCCACGACTGCCCGTTCCAGCCCCAGAGATCATACCATATCCGGTAAGGTTTCGTCTTCTCCGTCACTCCACCGATCAGCAGCGAAAGCTGCCGGGCTTCGTCATACACCAGGGCCGCCCCATTGCGGCCTCCCGGACCCGGCGCATCAAAGGCCCGCCAGCCCTCCGGGCTCCATTCATACAGAGTGGTATATTCGGTCAGCCGGCCCTGTTCGACCATCCCACCGCCGTACAGGACCAGGCGGTTTCGGCGGGAGTCGAAGGCGACGTTTTCCAGGTGTCGGGCCGGAGGCTGGGGGGAGGGCATCGACCGGCAGTCGAGGGCGAGCAGCAGCAGAAACAGGAGTCGCATCGGCAGGGGGTTTGTTCCCCGGCGATTTAGGCCCGAAAAACGCCCGATGCTTCCATTCCGGTCGGACCGGAAATCTATCCGGTCCTCCGGGAGTCTTCCGGCCGGGCCTGTTTCAGGGAAGATTTTCGAAACAGGGATGGCGTGGTGCCGTACCGTTTGCGGAAGGCCTCGTTGAAGGTGGCAATGGAGTTGAAGCCCGAGTCGAAGGCGATGGCCATAATGGTGAACCGGTAGTCGGCCGGGTCGCTCAGCCGCCGGAGAGCCTCCTCCAGGCGCAGGCCGTTCATATAGTCGGCGTAGGTCTTCTGAAGCCGTTCGTTCAATACCTGAGACAGGTGATGCCGGGTGGTGCCGAGTTTTGCGGCCAGCAAATCGTTGGTCAGTTCAGGGTCGAGGTAGATTTTTTCCTGGGCCATCAGCCGCAGCAATTCCCGTTCGATCCGGTCGGCTTCTTCGCTTTTGAGGCTTGAATGGGCGTATTTGGGAACCCGGTACCCTTTCGAATTCCCGGAAGCCGGTTCGGGCCGGGCAAACGGCCCGGTCTCCGAAATGACTTGATAACTCACCCAATAAATCAGCAGGGTGAGGGCCACGAAAAGCAGCCGGACATCCGGAAACCGCCCGTTATAGAGAACCATCAGCGCCAGCGTCACGATAATGACCGCTTCGGCCGCGGCCGCCACACTCACAAAGCGCTTTACCGGCCGGTCGGCCCGGCGCCGGGCCAGAACCGCATACACCCCCAGAAAAACCAGTTGAACGGCGGCCCTCAGCCACGGGTGAGCCTCTCTCCAGGCCCCGTCCGTCAGCAGGGTCAGCCCGACCCCGGCAACCGACAGCCCAAACGGCACGAAATGCAGAGCGTCGGCCCGTTTGAAACGCCGGTTCTGCCCGGCTCTCGCGTAGAGGAACAGCAAAGGCCCGACCAGCAGCGGCATCTGGTACGATAGGAGGTAGAGAAATGGGACGGTATGAAACATCCAGACCTTGGCGATGCTTTTCAGCGTCAGCTGAATTCCGACGACCATCAGAAACAGCGCCATGTACAGGTGGGCCGGCTCCCGGCGCCGGTTCTTCAGAAACCAGAGGCTCAGCAGTCCGCCCTGTAACGCGCCGAAAAGAAGAATAAACAGATTGATCTGGGATGCCATCTTCAAACGGTTTTAGGCTGTCGGTTTCGGGAAAGGACAACGGGCCGGTAAATCTACCATTCCGGAGGGCCGGCGGATTCCCTCGTTCCGGGGGATGCCGGCCGCTTATCACAATCCCTCGGACTGCGTGATGACATCCGGCCACCGAACCTCCTATTTTGCCATGCACAATATGAATCAACGCAATGAAAATCAGAACCACAGCCGCCGGATTTTTTTTACTCCTGGCCCCCGCGACCTCCGTCCTTTCCCAATGTACGGTCACCAAAGACGACCGGGGCCGGGTAGTTACCATCTGCCGGAACCGGACGGAACCGGACGGCCTGCTGCTGAACCGGGTCGACCGGAATACCGGCATCGGCAGACCGGTGGTCTATCTCGGCAGCGAATACCTGACCTATCCGGTCTGGCAGGAAGGTACGCTGGAGTTAGGGCCGACCGGTCGGACGCTTTCGTGCCGGATGGCCTTCAACGTCGTTACCAACCAATTATCGTGCCTTTTCCCCGACAGCCCGCAGCAACAGACTGCGTTTCCCGAAACCTTCTCTCTCGGCGGAGCCCGTTTCATCCGGGCCGGTGCCGGTTCGGGAAAACGAGGGAAGGGGGTGTATTACCACCTTCTATACGACGGCCCCACCCGCCTGCTCAAGTACATCCGGTGTTCCCTGAGAGTCGGACGGACTGCCGGTTTTTCGGAGCAGGACGCGTTTGACGGGTTTTTCGAGCGGCAGAACGTCTATTTCGTCGGGTCCGAAAACCGGAGGCTGCGGCCGGTGCGGCTTTCCCGAAAATCGGTCCTCAGGGCGCTCGAAGAGCCGGCCGGCCGGCTGGCCTCCTATCTCAAAAAAGAAAAACTGAATGAGGACGAATTGATCGACGCCCTCCGCTTTCACGACACCCCGACCCGGCCGCCGGAAAAACCCGACCCGTCCCGGACCACCACCTCCGAAGAAATTATCTGACCGGACCGGCTTCCAGAGTACGACACCCGGAGTGCGACACCCGGAGTGCGACTCCCGGAATGGGACTTCCGTTTATCCCGGGATGACACCGCCTGTCAAATAGCATTGCATAATCAGGTACTATGTTTTGCATAGTATCCACCCGGCTTTTACCTTGTCCTCAGTTTTACCCTTACCAACAGATACTTATGAAAAAACTGCTGTGTACTGCCCTGCTCCTGGCCTCCTGCCTCACCGTTTCCTTTGGTCAATGCGACAAGGAACTGAAGCTTTCCACCTCGAAGACCGAATATCTGGATGGTTCGGGAACGGTAACAAAGACGGTCGAAGAAAACAGTATCATCGAGATCGGCAAATCGGAGATCGTGATTCGTCCCGGCAATGCCGACCATAAGATGAACGGCCGGATCCAGTCGGCCACCTGCACCTGGAATACTCCATATAAGGAAGGAAAATCGGTGATCAAGGCGCTTTTTACCGACCCCTCGGGAGACCAGAAAAACGCTACGATGACCATCGAAGGCAAGGAAGGCAAGGTTACCTTCCTGATGGAAATCGCCGAACTGCCCGAGCGGAAGATCCGGGTCAGCGTCGATTCGTTCGAAGAAAAGAAAATATAAGCTCCGCCGGCGGCATCTCCCGAAAGCGGCCGGCCGGATTTGAACCGACAGGTGGTCTCAGTGAGACCACCTGTCGGCATTTGAAAGCCTCTGTACGAAATCAGTAGTACGTTAAACCGGCGAGGATCAGAAGGCCCAGCATCCCCAACATCATCATGATCACTTTTTCCCAGAAATCCCTTCTTGCGCTCACCTTCATGCCCCTGCAGATCCTTTGTTAAACCGAATTCCAAAAGAAGGAAATTTTCCGGCGGGAAGGAAGTAGAAAGATCATACGGGAAGATGACAAAAGTCAGTTTCCGGTTACTTTTGCCAAACCGGAACAGATTGGCATATCTTTTGGGGGCTATCCCGTATCGTTCAGGCCCATACCGACACGGCCGATTCAGCTGATTCCGTACCGAACACCGAAATTTTCTTCAGATTTGGAACACCTTTCGTTTCCCGGTTTTTCTCCTGAAACAGAAGCCGGTCACCGGCCCGCGCCGTCCGCGTGCCCCGGCGGTCCGGTTCCTTCCGACGCTGCAGGAAGCCAATTTTCAATATTTCAACAGCCCGTTCTCATTCGATGGCATGGAAACCCAGATCTTACTGATTGAAGATGAAATGCAGATCCGGGAAAACATTTCGGAACTGCTGACCTTGAATGGATTTCGGGTGGAAACTGCAGCCAACGGCCGGGACGGCATCAGCCAGGCGATGCTTCACCCTCCCGACCTCATCCTGTGCGACATCATGATGCCGGAAGTGGACGGCTACCAGGTTCTGGACGTCATTCGCGGCAACCGTTCGCTGGCCAATGTCCCTTTTATTTTCCTGACGGCCAAAACCGACGCCGTGAACCTGCGTCGGGGCATGGTGCTGGGGGCCGACGACTACCTCACCAAACCGTTTACCTTCCAGGCCCTGCTGAATACGATTGAAAGCCGGATGAAACGGGAGTCGCAGCGGAAAGCCGACCTGCAGGCCCGGCTCGCCGAACAGCGCGGCACCATCGCGTCCATGGCGGCCCATGAATACAACACCTGCCTCAACGGCATCCTCGGTTTCTCGTCGCTGCTGATCGACCAGTATCAGGCGTTCAACGAGGAGGAACTGCTGTCGATGGTCGAAATGATCCGGGTGAGCGGAACGCGGCTGAAACGGTCGCTGGACAACATCCGGCTCATGGACGATCTGCAGCACCTCAACCCGGAAAGCCCGGCCTACGACTATTATGTCGGGGGCAGCAGCCTCATTTCGGCGGAGCTTTTTCCCAGGCTGGTGTCCCGCGTGGAATACCGTCAGGGTCGGGAAATGTTGTACCGGTATGAGGTGGAAACCGCGCGGCTCCGGATTTCGGCCGACAACCTCGCCGTCTGTCTGGAAGAACTGGTGGACAATGCGGTGAAGTTTTCGGAACCGAACGGTCTGGTGCATCTGTCGGGGGTCGTGGAAGGGGAATGCTACCGCTTTACGGCCACCAATCAGGGACAGTCGTTTCAGACCGGCGACCTGGACCGGATCGCGCCCTACACCCAGTTCGACCGGAGCCGGTACGAGCAGCAGGGCTTCGGCCTGGGCCTCTCGATCCTGAAACAGATTCTGAAGCTGAACGGGGGTAGCCTGAAAATCGAAAGCCGGGGCGACCGGACCGAGGTCTCGATCCGGCTTCCCGTCGCAGCCTGAACCGTTTCGGGTCGCTCAGACCCGGGAGGCTGCCCCGCCGGCCAGCCACTGTTTGAACGGACTGTATCGCGCCCTCGGCAGAATAGCCTGTTCGCCCATCGCCAGGAACAGGCAATACTTCCCCTTTTCCCAATAGGCGTATTTCTGCACCATTTTCCGGTGCAGGATGACGTTCCGGTTGATTCTGAAAAACTGATTCGGATCGAGTACGGCCGTCAGCCGCTCCAGCGTGAGATCGACCTGAAACGTTCCCAGCGGGTGACGGGCGAAATAGGCCCGGTTCTCCACGAAAAAATAATAACAATCATCGGCATTCAGGAGCGTACTGCCCCGGGTATCGCGGCCCCGGATCGTCCGGAGGTATTCCCGCTCGCAGGGGCCGGAACCATTCTGCTGCCGCAGCCGCTTCAGCCGGCTTTCGACGGCCATCAGCAGGTCGACGATGTGAAACGGTTTGGTAAGGTAGTCGTCGGCCCCCAGCACCATGCCCCGGCGAAGGTCCCTCATGTCGGCTTTGGCCGTCAGGAAGATAAAGGGGACATGGGCCAGAGCGGGGTCGTTCCGGATGTTTTCCAGGACGCCGTACCCGTCCATTTCGGGCAACATGATGTCACAGAGAATCAGGTCCGGCGGATACCGGGATGCCAGGGCCACCCCGGCGGGGCCGTTCCCTGCCGTTTGTACTTCGTATCCATTCAGCTTCAGCAGTTCGGCAATATTCTCGCGGATTTGGTAAGAATCTTCAATCAATAAAATCCGGATCGGCATTTCTTTTCAGGTACAGGGTTTGGCTTACGGAGGGTATGTAAAGTGGGTGGAAATGCGGGCAAATTTACTTAAGTGAACAAATTTATTTTAATAAAATATGTAAATTTTTTCTGCGGTTCCGCGCCCCGGAGGCTAACCTTCCCCTCTAAACGTTCAGGGGGCATCGATCCTGCATTCCATCCGGTACAGGTCGAAGCCGGGCGCCCAGTAGTCCAGGACGACTTCCTTCAGTTCAAAGCCCTGTTTTTCGTAAAACCGCCACGCCATCTGGGACGTCCGGACCGAGACGGTCTTCACCGACGCATGTTCCTTCAGTTTTTCGATCCGGTACCGGGTGAGCCGGCTGCCGAGGCCCCGGCCCTGATGCTCCGGATGGAAAAAATCCCAGCTGATCTTCCCGACGGTTCCGTCGTCGGAAAGGTTGAAACCTCCGCAGCCCAGCATCCGGCCTTCTTCCTCCAGAACGAAGTAGTGCCCGGCGTGATTCTCTAGATAATAAATCAAATCCCCTTCTTCGGATTCGGCAAAGTACCGGGGTGTGTTCAGGCGCAGCAGCCCGATAACGGCTTCCCGGTCGGCCGGGGTGTAGGGACGGATGTTTATGGTCATTGCGGAAACGATGGTAGTATACGCACAAGTAATTCATTTTTAAAAAGTTAATTTTATTAAGAATTAATCTAAATAAATTTTGCGTTCAAACGCAGCCTGCTTATGTTTGTCGTCCTATTCAACCAATCTTCCTGAATTTTCAATGAACCGTACGTTGTACCGAATCGGAAACCCCCTCCGCTTTCTCTTAACGAGCCTCCTGCTGATGCTGTTCACGCCGGGATTTGCGCAGCAGCTCCGGGGCATTTTATCCGGCAAAGTGACCACCTCCGACGGCAGCCCGGCCGCTTATGTGTCGGTGTCGGTCGTGGGTAGCCGCGCTGGTGTGGCCACCGATGAGAACGGGGCTTTCCTGCTCACCAATCTTCCCGAAGGCGAGCAGACCCTGCGGATCAGCGGGGTAGGCTTCGATGCCGTCGAGCAGACCGTCCGGGTCGGCACCACCCCTGATCCCGCGCTGACGGTCGTGCTTCGGGCCTCGGCCCGGCAGCTGGGTGAAGTCGTCGTGACGGGCCAGAAACGCCGGACCTCCTCGGCCACCCGCACCAACCAGGAACTGATCGACATCCCGATGGCGATTCAGGTCGTCGGGCAGGAAGTCATCCGGAATCAGAACGCCTTCGACATGGCGACCATCGTCCGGAACGTAGCCGGCGTCAACCTGGGCGGGACCTACGGCGGCCAGAACACCTACCAGTATTTCAACGCCCGCGGCTTCAACCTTAACAACTGGCAGAACTACCGCCGGAACGGGTTCATGATCTGGAACATGGGCACCCATTTCAACGACAACATCGAAAGCGTCGAATTTCTGAAAGGGCCGACTGCCATCCTGTACGGCGACGTTGCCCCGGGGGGCGTCATGAACCTGGTCACCAAAAAGCCGCTGAACTACCATTACCGCCGGATCGAAACGAAGGTCGGGCAATATGGCCTATTCCGCCCGACGGTCGACGTATCGGGGCCGATCAACGCCCGCCGGACCCTGCTTTACCGACTGAACGCCACCTATGAGCAGTCGAACAGTTTCCGCGACTATGTGAAAAACAAGGCCGTCATGGTGGCCCCCTCGGTGCTTTGGAAAATTACGCCCGATCTGGAGTGGAACGTGGAATATACCTTTAAGAAAACGACGGCGTCGGACGACCCCGGGCTGGTTTCTCCCGACGGCACCTATGCCGGTCTTTCGAAAATTCCCTACAACCGCTACCTCAGCGAACCCGGTGTCCAGTACGGGTTCCACGACCACGGCGTTTACTCGACCCTGACCTACCAGATCAATTCCCGCTGGCGGGTCCGGAACCTGGCGGGTTACAGCTACACCTTCCGGAACCCGGCCAGCCTCAGCACCGGCAGCATCCCGGATCCCGACGGCCGGGTCGACCGGTATGAATACAACTACCGCCAGTGGTTCGACATCCGGACGGTTTCCCTCGAAATCCTGGGCGAAATCACTACCGGCCCCGTCAAACACCATCTGTTTGCCGGAGCCGAATACAACGACTCTTTTTCGCGGTATTCGACGGGGGCGGGCTACAACCGGGTCGACAGCACCTTCAATATCTACCGGCCCCAGTACGGGCGCATCCGGGTTGCCGACGACACCTCGCCGTACGAGAAATTCCGGTTCTATTACATTCGCCGGGGCCTTTACGTCCAGGATCAGATCAGCCTTCTGAACGACCGCCTGCAGTTCCTGCTGGGCGTCCGTTTCAACCGCACCGAGCAGGGCAACCGCTACGACAACGAGTCGGAACGGCCCGAAACCGACCAGCCGGCCGTGGCCGGCCCGGTGTCGCCCCGGTTCGGGCTCGTATACAAACCGCTGCCCTGGCTGTCGGCTTTTGCCTCATATAGCAAAAGCTATGAAGTCAATGCCCCGGACCCGGCCGCCGAAAATACGGCCCAGTTTTCGGCCCCCGCCCCAACCATCGGCGAACAGGTCGAAGCGGGTATGAAAGGCAATCTGCTGAAGGAACGGCTGGGCGTGACGCTGACCGCCTTCCAGATCGACAAGAAAGACGTTTTCGGCTATGTTTACCTCGACCCGATCAACCCGGGCAACGCGGATTTCAAATACAACCTCTACAGCGGAGGACACCACCGCAGCCGGGGCGTCGAGCTGGATGTGAACGGGAAGGTCAACTCCAACCTGAATCTGATCGCTTCGGCCTCCTACATTGAGGCCGAGGTAGTATCGGACCCGGCCTACCGCTCGGGCAACTGGCTGGGCGCCCAGCCCCGCAACAGCTACAGCCTCTGGGCCGATTACCGCTTCGACCGGCTGGTGAAGGGCCTGACCCTCGGCTACGGGGTGTTCCACCGCGGCCGGTTCTACGGAACCACCGAAAACATCACCCTGACCCGCAGTTACACGACCATGGACGCATCGGTCGGTTACCGTATCGGGGGCCTCAGCCTGCTCCTGACCGTCAGCAATCTGGCAAACCGCAAGTATTATCTGCAATCGTTCAGTCCGACCACCTGGGAGCCGCAATGGGTCCGGCGGGGGGTCCTGAGTGTTGCCTATCGCTTCTGAAACCATGAAAACCGGCCGGCAAATCTTTCTGCTGCATTCCTGGGCGGGCCTGATCGCCGGCGGGTTCATTCTGATCTTTTTCCTGACCGGAGCCGTCATCGTGTTCCGGGAGGAGCTGAACCTCCGGGAGCATCCGCACCTGCTCCGCGTAAAGCCGGCGGGTACCCCCCTGCCCTACCGAACGCTGTATGAGCGGGTGCGGAGCCAGGTGACCGACACCTGGCTGTATTCCTTCCGGACGCTGCCCCGCCGGCCGGAAGAAACCATCGAGATGCGCATCTACCAGCCCTCGACCCGCCGGTACGGGCTGCTGTACGTCAATCCGTATAACGGCCGGGTTCTGGGCCAGACCTTCGACAGCCTGTACGACCAGCTGCTGAGTCTGCACTATACGTTCTGGCTGGGAAAGGTCGGAGAGCTGCTGGCGGCCGTATTCGCCCTGGCGCTCCTGGCTTCGGTCGTCTCGGGGCTGTATGTATACCGGAAGTCGCTCCTGAAAGTCCTGCTGTTCCGGATCGGGGGCCGGTGGACTTCCTGGGCGGGCATCTCCTCCCGGCTGCACCGGATTCTGGGCGTCTGGGGGCTGTTTTTTTACCTGCTGCTTGCCCTGAGCGGGTTCTGGATGGTCAAACACGCGCTAAACCTGCCGTCACACTTCGGCAACGGCCTCTCCCCCGGGGAAGCCGCCCCTCCTCCGGCGATCCGGGTCGACCTGGACCGGCTAGTCCGTCAAACCCGCCAATGGTTCGGCGGGCGGATTCAAAACATCTCCTTTCCCCGCGAAAAAGACGGCACGATCCAGATTTATGCCACCGCCCACGGTCAGACCTGGCTGTACGGCGAATATGCCAGCTACGCCGAATTCGACGGAACGACGGGCGCCGTCCGGACCATTTTCCGGGAACAGGACCTGACCGCCTTCGAACGCTTTGAATATGCGCTGTATACCCTCCACTTCGGCCAGTACGGCGGGTGGCCGGTCAAGTTGCTCTACTGTATTTTCAGCCTGTCGGGGGCCGTCCTGACCCTCACCGGCTTTTTGCTCTGGTATCGCAGAACCCGGTATCCGCCCCGGCTGCGTCGGAAAAAACCCGACCGCCGGATGCCGGCCGGGTTCCGGGCCCGATCCGATTCCAAAACGGCTTAAACGGAAAAGGACCGCGGTCGGGGTCCTTTTCCGTTTTCCTGAACCGTCCGGATCAGTAGGGTTTGGCCGGATGCGACTGCTCCTGCGCCTGCCGAATGCCTTCCTCCGGGTTGGTGGACGCGATGGGGCCGCTTTCCGTTTTGGGGCTGTCGCCCTGCCGCAGCCCTTCGGCTACCCGCCGGCCGTAGTCTTCGTCACACTGCGTGAACAGTTCGATCATCTTGTCCTGAATCCGCTTGTCGGCCGGTTTCAGCGTATTGACCAGATTCAGGATCAGGTCGTCGCGCTCCCAGTCCTCAAACATCCGGTAGCGTTCGCCGGCCTGTTTGAAGTCGTTGGTCCGGTCGATTTTCTGCCGGACGAGGTTCCCTTCATGGCGGGGCGTGTGGTCCGGCCCGGTCCGGGGCGCTTCCTTCAGTCCGCCGAGGGTCGACGGCTCGTAGTTGACGTGCGGGTTATAACCGGCCGGCGTATCCACCCGGAAGGTCATCTGGCCGTCGCGCTGGTTGGTCGCCACGTGGGTTTTCGGGGCGTTGATCGGCAGTTGGAGATAGTTCGGCCCGACGCGGTACCGCTGGGTATCGGAATACGACAGCGTGCGGCCCTGGAGCATCTTGTCGTCGGAGAAGTCCAGCCCGTCCACCAGCACCCCGGTTCCGAAAGCGGCCTGTTCGACTTCGGCAAAATAGTTTTCCGGGTTGCGGTCCAGCACCATCCGCCCGACGGGCAACCAGGGGAACTGGTCGGTGGGCCAGAGCTTGGTGTCGTCCAGCGGATCGAAGTCCAGTTCGGGATGTTCGTCGTCGCTCATGATCTGCACCAGCAGTTCCCATTCCGGAAATTCACCCCGCTCGATGGCTTCGTACAGATCCTGCGTGGCATGGTTGAAGTTTTTGGCCTGAATCGCTTCGGCTTCGGCCTGCGTCAGGTTCCGGATGCCCTGTTTGGGTTCCCAGTGGTATTTGACCAGCACGGCCTGCCCCTCGGCGTTCACCCACTTGTAGGTGTTGACGCCCGACCCCTGCATCTGCCGGTAACTGGCCGGAATGCCATAGGGCGAAAACAGGAACGTAATCATGTGCATGGCCTCCGGCGTGTTGCTGATGAAGTCGAAGATCCGCTCGCCGTCCTGCCGGTTGGTGACGGGGTCGGGTTTGAAGGCGTGGACGAGGTCGGGAAACTTCATGGCGTCCCGGATAAAGAACACCTTCAGGTTATTGCCCACCAGGTCCCAGTTACCGTCTTCGGTATAGAACTTGACCGCAAAGCCGCGCGGATCGCGGAGGGTTTCGGGAGAGTGTCCCCCATGAATGACGGACGAGAAACGGACAAATACCGGGGTCCGTTTGCCTTTCTGCTGCAACAGTTTGGCGCGGGTATATCTGGAAACCGGCTCGTCACCGACCGTTCCGTAGGCTTCGAAATACCCGTGTGCCCCGGCGCCCCGGGCGTGAACGACCCGCTCCGGGATGCGCTCCCGATCGAAGTGCGTGATTTTTTCAAGGAAGTGGTAATTCTCCAGCGTAGCAGGCCCGCGGTTCCCGACCGTGCGAATGTTCTGGTTGTCATACACCGGATGGCCCTGGCGGGTAGTGATCGTGTGGTCGGCATCACCGGACGGGATGTTCCGGCCGGCATTCTGGTGGCCGTTCCGGTTGTCGTTGTCGTTTTCGTGCCCGCTGCCCGTCATTCCGTTTTTATTCTCCATGATACTTTTTGTTAAAAAATAGAAAAGTTGAGTTATCAGGGTGGAAACCTCCTTCAGACCTATGTAACCGGGGCCTTTCCCTATTGTTACGGAAAATTACCCTGAGTCGGGGCCGCCGTGGCTGCCCGCCGGACCGATAATACCGGACAGCCGGAAGCCGAAATGCGCTTATCTTGGGGAAAACCCCGAACCCGAGTCCGATGAAAAAGCCCGTCTCCTTTCCTCCTCACCGAACCGGCGCCTTGTTCTTCCGTCTGCTTTTTCTGCTCCTGGTCCTGAGGTCCCGGGCTGGGGGCCAGCCGTTTCCGGCGGTGGAACCCATTGACGTCCCTCCGGCTTTCGGCGAGGCTCTGGGACGGACGGCCGGGCTGCTGAACGCGCAGGAAACCGCCCCGTCGCCGGCCGTCCGGGTTCTCGTCTATGGGCAGTCGATCAGTATGCAGAACTGGTGGCTGGCGGTGAAGCGGTACCTTCAGGAGCGATACCCGCAAAAACGGATCATCATGGAAAACCGGGCCATCGGCGGTTTCAGCGCGGAGCGGCTCAGGCTGATGGTCGATAACGACGTGGTGCCGTTCTACCCCGACCTGATCCTGTTTCACGATTACGGTAACGAGCCGGACTACGAAGCCATCATCCGGACCCTCCGAAGCCGGACCACCGCCGACATCGCCATCCAGACCGACCACCTCGGCATCGGGCAGAACCAGGAGTGGCACGACCGCCATTGCTCCGTCTGGCTACCGGCCCTCTGCCGAACCTACGGCCTGGGCCTGCTCGACGTGCGCTCGGCCTGGAAAGCCTACCTTAACCGCCATCAGCTGGAAGCCAAAGCGCTGCTGTCGGACAACGTTCACCTCAACGAGCATGGGAACTTCGTCATGGCGGAGATCATCCGGCACTATCTCGAAAGCCTGAACGGCCGAACCCCGGCCCCCTCTCCGGCCGTCCGGACGCTGCTTCCCGGCCGGGAGGTGGCGGTTCGCAAAGACCGGGTTCAAATCTCGTTTACGGGAAACCGGATCGACCTGGAAATGAACCCGGCCGGACCGGCAACCATCACGGCCCGGCTCGACGGCGCCGACCTCACCGTCCACCCCGCCGGCTATTTCCACACCCGCCCGGCCCTCCGGCCCGACGGCTTTTTCCTGACCCACATCGGCCTGCCGCTGACCCTGCGGCTGGGCGGCCAGCCCCGCGAAGAAGACTGGACGATGACCATCACCTCCGTCGACTCGGTTCGTCAGCAACTCCGGTTCCGGGTCAGCGGATCGCTCACGGGCGAAGATGGAGAAGGCAGTAGCGAGGGGCGGTTCGTTTCCCGCTCCGGCCGGATCGGGCTGGATTCGGCGGGCTGGTTCCGGCGAAAAAATCCCGGCGACTTCCGGCAGTTCGCCTGGCTGAAACCGGGCGACCGGCTGCACTGGCGGGTCTTCCCGGCCTTTCAGACGCCGGGTTCCGCCCCCGCCGACGCGTCGGTCACGGTGGTTCTGGGCGTTGAAAACCGGGCACATCGCCTGGAGCTTCGCGGCCCGGGCGCCCGCCACATTCGGGCAATCCGGGTATTCCGGCCTCCGCTTCAACCCTGAAGTTTTTTGGATTAGGGCCTTGTCATCCGAAAGGACGGGCGGCTTTCACCCCCCGCCCCTTTAGAGGTTGTTTGGGGAAGCGTTCATCCTGAAGAACGAGAGACGCCGGACCACCCCCCAGCCCCCTCCTTAGCAAGGAGGGGGTGGCTCTGCAGGACTGAAAAGGGGCAGCGCACTCTCCCCCTCCTTAGCAAGGAGGGGGCCGGGGGGTGGTCAACAGGATGCCAAACCGCCCGGAAGGGCAAAAACGCTTCCCCAAACAGGTCCTGAAACCTCATTCTTTCCGAACAAAAAACGGTAGGTTGGCGGTCGCCCAGTGGCCCCGGCCGTCGTAGGCATACACAAAGAGCCGGTACGCGCCCTCCTCCCGGGGTGCCCGGAAGGAAGGCCGGGCGGTATCAGGCTGGTCGATCAGGCCGGGGATAGCAGGCGGTCGTTTCTCGCCGTTGCCGCCGTAGGGGAACGACGTGCCTTCCCGCAAAATTTCCCACCGATACCGGATGGGGTCGCCCTCGGGGTCGGTCACCCAGACCTGCGCCCGGTTCGGCTGCCCTGGCTTCAGGTAGATCCCCTCGAAGGCCGTCCGGCCGTTCAGTCGCACCGAATCCAGGCGGGGGGTGCGGTTGGCGGGCCAGCGACCGGTCCACTCGTAATGCATCACGTCGACGGCCTCGGTTTCCAGCCCTTCAGCATCGAACATCCCGAACCAGGTGTGGGTCCGCTCCTGGTGCTGCCGCCAGAGAAAAACGTAAGACCCGAGGCAGCGTTCCCGGTCGGCCCGGATGGCGGTTTCGTAGCGTTTCCGGTATTGATCGGCCTTCACGCTGCTGGTTTCCTCGACGGGCGCCTTCCAGGGGGTTTTCGGCACCTGCCAGAAACCGGTCGGCCCCCACTCCGTCACGGCGTAGGGCTTCTGCCAGCCGAACCGGCGCAGCCAGGAGGGAATCTTGTCCAGGTCCCCGTACTCATTGATTCCTAGGAGGTCGAGGTCCGGACATCGCCGGTTGAGATCCTGAATTTTTTCGGCGTTGATCGAACCGACCACCGTCATGACCGGGTGGTTCGGGTCCACGCGATGAATCTCCTTCGTCAGGGCGTTCACGGCGTCCCAGACCCTGAGGTTATAGTGATCCTTTTCATTGGCCTGAATGAAATCCAGCTCATTGCCCAGCGCCCACATCAATACCGCCGGGTGGTCTTTGGTTTTCCGGACGATGTCCATGACGCGTTCGTGCTGCTTCCGGACGGCCGCCGTGTCGTCGTAGTTCATGCCGTCGCGTTCGGCCCGGACCGGGAGGTTCACCAGCGCCGTCAGACCAAGGCTGTCGGCCCGGTTCAGGCCGGCGGGGTGGCTGCCGGTCCGGATGGAATTGCCGCCGTAGCGTTTCAGTTTTTCGAGATAGTCGCTGCCGACGGCCCCCTGGATGAAGTAGGGCTGGTCGTTGCGGAGAAGCCGATAAGCCTCCCCCGTCTTTTGAAGGACGACCCGGCTCGGCTGGGCAAGGGCCGCCGTAGTCAATGGAAGGACGAGCAGGATGGGAAGCCGGATTTTCATACAAGGGTCAGGAATTTCGGGTAATATTCGGAAAAACCGGCGGATCTCAAACCGTCCGGAAAAATTCCGGAACCAAACCGGGCCGGGCGTCGGTCCCCGGGGCAGCTTCGGTCCGTCGCCCCGAAACCACACCTCACCTCTGCGGCCACACGGCTTACGGAATAACAGGGGGTTCTTTCTTCCTTTCGGCGTAGTTTCGCCCTGAAATCTCAATCCCGGATGAAACGATATTTTCTGGCCGGCCTCCTTCTGCTGACCCTCCCCGCCCTGACCTCCGGACAGACCCTTGCCGGATTTACCCCCACCCCCGACACCCACTACTACGATTTCTGGGAGGGCGACTGGCAGAAGCTGGTCGATGAAAAACCGGACTCCCTTGCGGACCGTTTTCAGGTGCGCAGGGGTATCCACGAAGCCTCCTTTCAGGAGCAGTGGCTGATGGTTTTTCCGGAAAACCGGGTGGTGCGGGCGCAGGCCCTGCGCGCCTGGGACCAGACCACCGGCCGTTGGATGTATACCTGGATCAGCGACAACGGGCTGTATCAGGTCTGGGAGGGAAAAAAGGTCGGAAACGACTGGTACATCTACCGGCACTTCAACATCAACGGCGATCAATACCTGTCGCGGCAGGCCTGGCTGCCCGACGGACCCGACCGGCTCATCCGGATCAGTGAAAAATCCTACGACGAGGGAAAAACCTGGCAGCTTCGCTTCCGGGAGCAGTACCAGCGCATGAAACCGGCCGGGTCGGCTGGCGTGCGGAGCCGGTAGCCGGTGGTTCTCCCCGCTTTTGCGACCGGTTGACCAACGACACCGAGCGCTCTGCCCAATATCCCTCCCGCATCGGAAGATGGAATCCGACAGCTTTGAATGTACTCCTCAGTATGGTAGACTAAATGAATGAATTGGTTTCCGAAACAGGCATAGGGGGAAGTGGGTAGGCGCGTGTCATTACCCCAAACAGGACAACAATACCTTGCGAATGACACGCCACACCATTTCTTTTCATTTCAGATTCCTTATTAGTAGGTTGCCGGCGGACCGGCCATCGGTCCGCCATTCTCTATTACTCTTCCTGATCGCCTTCCTGCTGACGGCCGGACCGGCCGCCTTCGGGCAGACCCTGACCGGCCGGGTGACCGATGCCGCGACGGGCCAGGGCGTTCCGTTCGCTTCCATCGGCGTTCAGGGCCGACCGGCCGGGACGCAGGCCGACGAAAACGGTCACTATCGCCTGTCGATCAGCCGGCCGGCCGATACGCTGCTGGTGTCCGCCCTCGGCTACCGGTCCGCGCAGGTCGCCGTGACCGCCCCCATTCTGAATATTTCCCTGGCACCGACCCCTTCCGTTCTGGGGGAGGTGGTGGTTCGGGCGGGCGAGAACCCCGCTTTCCGCATCCTGCGGGCCGTTCACCAGCGTCGGAACACCAATGACTTCCAGCGGCTGAACGGCTATGAATACGAGTCGTATAACCAGCTTTCCATCCGGATGACGGACCTGGACGAGCGTTTCAGCCGGCGCCGGCCGGTTCGGACCCTGCTCGAATCGATCCGGGCCGAAAACGGGGGCCGCCTGCCCTCCGAACTGCCGGTATTTATTTCCGAAAGCGTCTCCCGGATTTATTCCCGCCGGAATCCCGCCCGCCGAAAAGAAGAAATCCTGAAAACCAACATCAACTCCATCGGCATTACCGACGACAGCTTCATTGCTCTCTTCACGGGGGCGGGTTTCAATACGCTCAATTTTTACGACAACAGCGTGGCGGTATTCCGGAAGGAGTTCATCTCCCCGCTGGCCGAAGGCGGACGCCTGGCCTACCGGTATTTCGTGGCCGATACCGTGCTTCAGGGGGACCATCCCTGCTACGAGATCGACTTCGACCCCATCAACGACCGCGACCTGGTGTTTCAGGGAAAAATGTGGATCGATACGGTGAGCTACGCCCTCGTGCAGATCGACGCCCGGATCGGGGCCTCCGCCAACATCAACTACATCGACCGGATCGACCTCTCGCAGACCTTCGGGCCGGTTTCCGGCCCCGGCCCGGCCTGGATTCCGCAGGAAACCCGCCTGACCATCGGAGTCGGGGAAGTGGTGCCGCACACGTTTCGGGCCACGGTGGATTTTACCGGTCTGACCCGCGAGCCGGTCGTCGGGCGGCCCCGGCCCGTCGGTTTTTTCGATCTGGAAGTGAACCTTGCCGATGACCGCAACGAGGTCCCGCCCGGTTACTGGAGTACGCTTCGGCAAGCAGCCCCGCAGTCGGCGGCCCTGGAGCAGACGCAACGGATGCTCGACACGCTCCGCCGTCTGCCGGCCGTCAAAACCTATACCCGGGCGGCTCAGTTCGTCATGAACGGCGGTTATCTGCCCCTCACCCGGGGCCTCGATGCCGGATCGGTCTTTTCGGCCTGGGCGTTCAACCCGGTCGAGGGGCACCGGTTTAGGATGGGCGTGCAGACCAATCCGCAGTTCAGCCGCCACTGGCAGCTGTCGGGGTATGCCGCCTACGGGACGAAGGATCATGTGTGGAAGAACGGCCTGGAGATCAGCTACATCCCCAAACAACGCCCCCTGACGCTGTTCACCTTTAAACACGGTTACGATCTGGAGCAGCTGGGGCTTCGGCAGGAAGACCTCGCCGGCAACCCGCTGCTGCGGCTGACGAGCCGGTTCGGGGCCTACCGACAGGGGTATTACCAGCGGGAAACCGCCTTTACCGCCCAGCGTGATCTGAATGCGGATGTTACCCAGAAGGCCGGGGTGCGGTTCCGTTCCATGAATTTCTTAGCCCCTTTCGGCGCTGCCTCCTCCCCACATCCGACCGCTGCCGGCATCAGTCTTCAGAATACCGAATATTTTCTGGAAACCCGCTATGCCCCCGGCCGCCTGCCCAACCGACGGGCGACGAGCCAGCGGGTCACCCGCCGGCCGACCGATACGGCCCCGGTGATCACCCTGCGCTACACCTACGGAACCGCAACCCAAAAAGGCGGTTCGGCCCTTCCCTATCATAAAATGCAGCTCCAGCTCGACCACGTTCTGCGCTGGGGGCTGATGGGCCGGACGCTGTATACCGTCCGGGCGGGGTATACGCCCTCCGTTCTGCCCTATCCCCTGCTGGAGATGCACCTCGGCAACCAGACGCCCGTCTACAACCGGAACGCCTACAACCTCATGAACTACGCCGAGTTTGTCAGCGACAGCTACGTTTCGCTGGCAGCGGAGCATAAGTTCGAAGGGCTGCTGACCAACCGCCTGCCGCTCATCCGGCGGTGGGGATGGCGGTCGTTCGTGACGGGCAATGTCCTGTTCGGCCATGTAAGCCCGCAAAACCGCAGGAACCTGACGGAGCAGGGCGTCACCGGCCCGGCCCGGATGTGGGGAAACCAGCTGTGGGAGAAACCGTACGCAGAGGTCGGTTACGGCTTCGAGAATGTGCTGAAAACCGTTCGCATTCAGGCTTTGCACCGACTGACCTACCGGGCCGGGCCGGGCGTGACGCCCTTTGCGGTCAAGGCGTGCTTCCAGCTGGGCCTGTAAAACCGCATGCATTATTTACTTGAGTAACTATCTGATAAACAACAAATACAATTTATGAACGACAAGCGTTATGCCCTGGTTACCGGGGCCAGCCAGGGTTTGGGGAAGGCATTTGCGGTAGAACTGGCCCGGAAAGGTATCGACCTGCTGCTGGTCAGCCTGCCGGAGCAGGGACTGGCCCGGGTGAGTCAGGACATCCGGGACACCTACAGAGTGGACGTCCGGTATTTCGAAACCGACCTGACGGAAATGGAAAACGTGCTTGGCCTCGCCCGCTGGGCCAATGACCATTTCAGAATCTACATCCTGATCAACAATGCCGGAACGGGCGGCACGCGAAAAATTACGGAGGCCGACGCCGACTACATCCGCCGGATAATTCAGCTCAACGTCCTGGCGACCTCGATGCTGACGCACCAGCTGCTGCCGAACCTGCTCCGGCAGCCGGAAGGGTACATCCTGAACGTTTCGAGTCTGGCGGCTTTCAGTCCCATCGGCTATAAAACCGTCTATCCGGCCTCGAAATCGTATATTCACTCCTTCTCCAGGGGGTTGTTTCAGGAGCTGAAAGGCACCAGCGTCTTTGTCAGCGTCGTGAACCCCGGTGCCATGAAAACCAATCCCGAAATCACCAGCCGGGTCGAGAAACAGGGGCTGTTCGGCCGGCTGACCCTGCTCGAACCCGAAAAGGTGGCCCGCATCTGCGTAAAAAAACTGTTCCGGAAAGACAGTGTGATCGTCGTGAACCCGATCAGCTGGTCGGTGCTGCACCTGCTGCCCATCTGGATCAAAATGCCTTTACTGACACGAACCATCAAACGGGAAATTGCCTGATGAGCCGGAAACACGTTTTTGTGACGGGTGCCGGCGGCCTGCTCGGTACCAACCTGGTGCTCGAACTGCTGCGGCAGGGGTATATGGTCAAAGCGCTCCTTCGAAATCCCGCCGGGTTTGCCGGCGGGTCGCATCCGAACCTCCGGCTGGTCCGGGGCAACCTGTTCGAGGATCTCCGCCCCCACCTGGCAGACTGCCGGTATGTGGTCCATGCAGCCGCCGAAACCGGCCAGAACGTCTTTGACTATGCCGGATACGACCGGACCAACGTGGCCGCCACGGTGCAGCTGCTGCGGGCGGCCCACGAAGCCGGGGTCGAGCGGTTCGTCTTCGTCAGTTCGGCCAACACCATCGGGTATTATTCCGACGGCATCGGAGGCACTGAACGCTACCCGATCAAACCGCCGTTCACCGAGTCGTTCTACGCCCTGAGCAAGTGGAATGCCGAGCAGGAGGTGCTGAAGTATGCCGACCGGATGACGGTCTCCATCGTCAATCCGACCTTCATGCTGGGGGCCTACGACACCAGGCCCAGCTCCGGGAAGATCATTCTGATGGGGCTGGACAAATGGGTGATCTTTTACCCGCCGGGGGGCAAGAATTTCGTCCACGTGCGCGATGCGGCCTCCGGCATCGTCCGCTGCCTGATCCACGGCATCAATAAGGAACGTTACCTGCTGGCGGGGGAAAACCTCACCTACCGGGACTTTTTCCGGAAACTGACCGCTCTGAGCGGGGGCCGCCGGCCGGTGCTGGTTCCCATTCCGGCGACGGCCCTCCGGCTGCTGGGCCTGCTGGGGGATGCGGCCCGGAAGCTGCGCATCCGCACCAGCCTCAGTTCCACGAACATGAAGATTCTGGCCGTCCGGAATTATTACGACAACCGCAAATCGGTCGAGACCCTGGGGCTGACCTACCAAAGTCTGGATAAGGCCATCGGGGAAGCCGTGTCCTGGTTCCGGTCGGACGGCCCGGTCCGCTGAACCGGGGCTTTCCGTTTAATAAATGAATCGGACGGTGAATCCGATAAATACCTATCTTCCACCACGTTCGCTTGGCTACCCTTCCTGTCATTTAACGGTATTTCACCCCTTTCCCTTCCCGCATTATCATGGGCAAGAACATCGTCATCTGCTGCGACGGAACGGCCAACGAATGGGCCTCTCCCGACAAGACCTCCAATATCGTCCAGCTCTTCTGCATGCTGCGGAAAGACCCGGCCAATCTCGAGCAGGTTACCTACTACGATCCCGGCGTCGGCACCCGGGGCTTTGCCCAGTGGATGGACTGGTGGGACCAGGCCACCGGCTGGAGCGTCGACGAGAACGTGAAGCAGGCGTATGAGTTTCTGATGAACTTCTACGAAGAGGGCGACCGCATCTATCTGTTCGGTTTCAGCCGGGGCGCCTTCACCGTGCGGGTGCTGTCGGGTCTGATCAGCAAAAGCGGGCTGCTCTTCAAACGGAACGAGAACCTGATCGAATACGCCTTTAAGATTTTCAAGACGTCCAACAACGACGAACAGGCCAGGGATTTTCGCAAAAACCTGTCGCGAGAAGTACCGATTACCTTCCTCGGTGTCTGGGATACGGTCAGCGCCATTCTCCACAAGGTAACGATCCGGAAGCTGCCCCGGTTTTTTGAGGATACCTGCCTCTCCGACCAGGTGAAATATGCCTGTCAGGCTCTGGCCATCGACGATTTCCGCCGGCCGGTCTTCAAACCCATCCTCTGGGGGCCGGTGGAAACTACCGACCGCATGGAGCAGGTCTGGTTCGCCGGAGCGCACTCCGACGTGGGCGGGGGTTATCCTGAAGATGCGCAGGGCCGGCGGCTGGCTCGCGTTCCGCTGCGGTGGATGCTCAAACGGGCGGTCTCCAAAGGGCTTCTGCTGGAGGGTACCGTCGATCTGGAGGGGACCGCCGAACCCCAGGATCACCTGGGCGACTGCAATCGGCCCGACAAGATCATGCCCTGGGCGCTGATGGCCCCCTGGAACGGCCCCCGGCCCATTCCCGACTCCCGGCTGAAAGAGAAAAACGGCCCGATCGTGCTGCCGAGAATTCACGTTTCGGTGGTAAAGCGGCTGAAAAACCGGCCCGACTACCGCCCGAAAAACTTTCCCTCCCGGTACCAGATCGTCGACGACGAAGGCCGGCTGCTCGACCCTGACACCCTCCTGCCGGTGCCCGAACCGCAGGCCATTCCCTTGCCGGTCTAAGCAACTCTCACGGGCAGGCATTCGATCCGTGCGGTGATTGAAAAGGCAAAACAGCTTTTTTGATTACTTTACGGATCAAATGGTAACGTTTGATCCATATCAATTCTCCCGGATGCGGAGGGGCGTCGTTTGTGTTTTGACCGGCGTCCTGCTGCCTTTCTTCGCTCCTGCTCAGGGCGTTGCCTCCGGAAAAGGGGTTTCCGAACCGGATACGGCCTTACGGTCGGTGGTCGAATATTTTCAAAAATACCGGCAGTATACCCGGAAACCGGACCCGTCGCCTGCGCTGCTGGTGACCAAAAACTTTACGGTTACGCTGGGAGATTCGGCCCTGCACCTAAGGAAGCGGACGCTGAATCTGATCAACCCGTTCGGGCCGGAGAAATACCCGCTTTCCTATTCGGTGCTGTATCGGAACCGGCTGGTCAGCCTGCTGGCGCCCGGTTCTTTCGCCTGTTTTCACCCCGAGACCGGGCAACGGGATACCGTCCTCGAAAACCGGCTGAACACCCGGCTTTTCAGCCGCCACTGGCTGCTCGACGGCCGCCTGGTCGGGCAGTCGGGGCGCAGAAACTTCCAGTTCGACCCGGAGCGGGGTTGGCGGAAATTTGCCGGGCAGGTGCCCCTCGGTGAGCGGAACAAACTTTTTGAAGACGATACCTATCTGGTCTATAACGACTGCCGGGGCGAGTTCGGCGGAGAGGTGTTTTTCTATCACAAGCGGACCCGCAAAACCCATGCGGCCACCTCCGTCTGCGCCGTCTGGGTACGTCGCGTATCGGAAGGCTATGAGGTTCTTTCCAACCTCGGGCATATGACAGGCCACGCCTATAAACAGCTCATTCCTAACCCGGAAGCCTTACCGGTATGGCGTCAGCCTTCGAAGCGCCGGACCGATCCCCGGGTCGATGCGGTTGGAGCAGTATGGCCCCGGTTTAACTTTTTAGGTTTACAGATTTTCGGTGGGATCGTATGGGGCAATAGGTCGATATACCTCCTGAACGTGGCCTCCCAGACGTTTCTCGCTACGCAGAATGATCAGACCTTCGCCATCGTCGATCCCTTTTTTACCAAAGATCTTTATGCACACGACCCGGTAACCACCCACTATCCCGGCATAACCCTGATCAACTTTGGCAGGTATGAACTCGGCGTTAACTACGAAAAAACCTGCTTCCTGTTCAGGGAGGGCGAAGTGACTCAGATTCTTTGGAAATGACGCCAGCTTGCCGGTGGGTCCCTCCTCTCCTAAGCCTTATTGGGTTTCAGCCGGTTGAGGGTAAAACAGACCAGATGGTTCGCCGGCGAATCGCAGGCCGGAGTTAGCCGTCATACCGGAACAGGGCTTCGTAATGATCGGAAGGGTTCAGAATGCCGCCACTGTGCCGGTAGAAGTCGTCGTCCAGTTCGAAGACGCCGTTCCTGACCTTCGTCCAGGAAGCTCCGGCGGCCGGGTGGTATTGCTGCATGGCCGACCAGTTCCGGTAGTTCATGTCGCCGTTGGTTTCCAGCAGGCCCATACCGAGGCCGGGGAAGGGAGCCAGCCGGGCGGCCAGATTTTTGTGCCAGTCGACCAGAATCGGATTGACCGTCAGGTCGGCGCAGAGGCAGGGCACCCCGCGTTCGTGGGCCAGTTTCGCCAGTTTCAGTGACAGGCTCAGCGTTTTGGCGACGCCTTTCAGCACCAGCGCCCGGTACCCCTGATCGAGTCGTCGCAGGGCGCCGGCTTCGTCGTGAACGCTCTCGTCGCCGGCCACCGGAATCCCGAGGTCGGAGACGTCTTCCTCGTTTTCCTCCCGGAGCGGTTCCTCGATCAGCACGATCCGGTCCAGCGCGCCGATGGCTTTGGCGTGGTCGAGGTAGCGCAGCAGCGTTTCCTTCCGCTCGTAACGGGCGTTGGCATCGAGCGTATACACCACCTTTCCCGTGGGGGTCCGGTCCGTTTCGGCCTGCCCGACGGCGCGGTGAATCTGGGTGAGCCGTTCCATATCCTTCCGGACCATCTCCTCCTGCGAACCGGGATAACCGGTCTTGATTTTCAGCACGAAATAGCCCTGCGCCACCGCCTGCCTCAGTTCCCCGACCGGCATCCCGTACGGAATCTGATACATAACGGCCACCTTGTCGCTGCGGTGGGAAAGGGCGGGCCGGTACGGTTCAGGGATCAGTTCGTCGAAGGTAGTGTACCCGTTCTCGGCAGCATACAGGCCCCAGGCGGCATTATCGACGCTGATGAGGGCGTTGTAGATGAAGGCCGGGTGCAGGTCGGCTTTTCCCGTCAGGCGGTGAGCTTCCACCATCACCTCGGGCAGAATCCGGTCCAGCAGGTCCATCGGGGTAAAAAACGGCGACTGTCTTACCCGCAGCAGCGTCCGTTCGACCAGCGCATACATCAGGGCGTTGCCGCCGGCTTCGGAGTAAGCCGCAAACAGGTCGGCATCACCGTACAGCACGCTCTGCGTCGCCAGGCCGACGGCGCTGCGGCCCGTGTCGGCCTCCAGCCGGGCGGCCACCTGCCAGAGTTCGGTCAGGTAGCCGCCCTTGAAGCCGAAGGACCGAATGAGGGGCTCGCGCTCGAAGTTGGAGTCGGTCCGGGCGACCCGGATGAGGTTCAGGCTGGACATGGCGGTTCGTCAGAGCAGGACGGTTTCCTGCGTCAGCCACTGCTTCACGAAGGCGTCGTCGTTCAGATGCGGATAGGCCGCATAGACCCGGTCGATCTCCTCCATCTGGCCG
The DNA here is from genome assembly GCF_003703975.1 of Larkinella soli. Lineage (GTDB taxonomy): Bacteria > Bacteroidota > Bacteroidia > Cytophagales > Spirosomataceae > Larkinella > Larkinella soli. Next base: position 32,042 of record NZ_QTJY01000022.1, read on the forward strand.
GGCGACAGGTCCTCGGCCGGATTCAGGCACCAGCGGCCCTCCAGCAGACCCTGACGGCGCAGCACCTCGTGCAGACCGGCGATGCAGCCGTGGAAGGCGTGGCCGGGGTCGAAAAAGGCCGCGTTGCTGTCGGTCACCTCGACGTTCCGGACCAGGAGTTCGGCCAGTCCGGTGTGGCCGCCGGCCCGGCAGGCTTTGATCTCCGCCAGCAGTTCGACGGCTTTTCTGGTCCAGACGGCCCAATGGCCCAGCAACCCGCCGACAAAGCTTTTTTCCACCGTCCGGCCGTCGACCGCAAACCGGTAGGTCGTCAGCAGGTCGGCCACGATGTTGTCGTCGTTGCCGGTATAGAGTGCGATCTCGTCCCGGCGGCTCGAATGGCAGACCGCCCGCACGACATCCAGCGTCTGGTAGCGATTAAAGCTGGCGACCTTGATGGCGTGAATGTTCGGAATGTCGGCGAACTCCTTCCAGAATTCGTAGCTGAAGATGCGCCCGCCTACCGAAGGCTGAAGGTAGAACCCGAATACCGGAATGACCCCGGCCACCGCCCGGACGCGATCCAGAATGGCGGCTTCGGTCCAACCCTGCAACCCGCCCATGCTCAGCAGGCCCAGGTTGTAGCCGTAGCGGAGCGCCAGCCGGGCTTCGTTCAGGGCCTGTTCGGTCGGGCCGACGAGGCCGGCCACCTTGATGAACGGCCGGTTCAGGGCGGCTTCCGCAATCTCGTCGGCGGCCGTTTTCAGGACGGTTTCGTACAGGTTGATCCTGGGATCGCGGATTTCGAACTGGGTGGTATGGACACCCACGGCCACTCCGCCCGCCCCGCCGGCGATGTAATAGCGGGTCAGCCCGCGCTGTCGTTTTTCGTCGAACCGGCGCGATGCGTTCAGGGCCAGCGGGTGGGCCGGAATGACGGTGCCCTCGTGGAGCAGGGCCTGGATGTCGGGACGTAGGGAAGTAGCGTTCATACCGGGTCAGAATTTACCGTTGCGTACCTGAAAATGAGTCGGTTTGTTGAGTTGACCGCCCCCACCCTGAAGCCAGGCGACGGTCATTTCCATCATCTGGCGGAGCGTTACGCGTGGATACCCGAACAGCCGGAAGGCTTCCGAGGCATTGCTCAGCAGCGCCGTCGTCTGGGCCTCACCGGTAAACCGGGGTTCTTTGCCCAGCATCTTCCCGTACTCCTGCGCCAGCCACTGAATCGAGACGGTTTCCGGGCCGGTGACATTCAGCACCCGGGCCGGAACGGAGCAGTGGCGGAGGGCGCGGAGGGCGATTTCGTTGGCGTCGCCCTGCCAGATGACGTTGGCGTTGCCCATCGTCAGGTCGATCGGCTTTTCGGCCAGGACCGATTTGGCGACTTCCAGCAGCACCCCGTAGCGGAGGTCGATGGCGTAGTTCAGGCGGTAGATCAGGGTCGGGGTATTGTTCTTTTCGGCGAAATACTGAAACACCCGCTCCCGGCCCAGACACGACTGGCCGTACTCCCCGACGGGTTCGGGCGGGGTCGCTTCCGTGGCTCCTCCGGAAGTGACCGGCGTAAACGGGTAGACGTTGCCCGTCGAGAAGGCCACGATGCGCGAGTTCCGGAATTTTTCGGCTACCCGGCCGGGCAGGTAGGCGTTCATCGCCCAGGTGAAGGCTTCCTTGCCGGTGGTACCGAATTTGGTCCCGGCCAGATACAGCACGTTGGCCACCTCGGGCAGGGCCGCCAGTTCGGACTCGTCGAGCAGGTCGGCGGAGAGGGTTTCGATGCCGTCGGCTTCAAGTGCACCCTGCACCGTTTTATCCGAAAACCGGGAAACGCCGATGACGCGTTTCTGCATCCCGGCCTGCCGGATGGCCTGCCGCGCCAGCCGGGCAAGACTCGGCCCCATCTTGCCCCCGATGCCGAGAATGAGGATGTCTCCGTCGAGTTCATACAGATCGGACACCAGGGCGGCCGAGGGTCGGGTCAGTTCCTGTTCCAGTGCCTGTAAATCATTCATATAGAAAACGAGAACAAACTACTTGAAAAACAATTGGTTGACATTACTCAGCGCCAGTCCGAAAATCACCAGCAGCCCTAGCCCGGCCGCTATTCGGGCGGCCGTCGAATTGACATACCGGCCCATGATCCGGGCGTCGTTGCCGATGGCGTACATGGCGACGCCGATAAACGGGACGACCAGAATCGTGACGCTCTGGGCAAAGATGATCAGTTGCAGCGGCAGCTTGCCGAAGATGATGGCGATGGACGCGCCGACCACCATCACCAGGGCGATCAGCAGTTTGACGACCTTCGAGCTTAACTGGCTGCCGTAGCCGAGGGCCTCGCCCAGGAGCGTCCCGCCCACGGAGGCATTGCCCACCAGTGAGGAGAAAGAGGCCCCGAACAGGCCGAGCAGGAACAGACCGGAGGCATACGACCCGAAAATGGGTTCCAGCGCCCGGCCCATGTCCGACGCGCTGGCGACTTTCAGGCCCTTCGGATGCAGGACGGCGGCCGCGCAGATCAGCACCGTGGCGCTCATGAAACCCATCAGGGCCATGCCCGTCACGGTATCCACCCGCTGCTCGCGGACCTTCGGGTTGACCCGCACCCGCTCCTGTACCAGATAGGCCTGATAAAAAGCGCCCACAATGGAAAAACAGGAGGCCGTAAAGGCGATCACCAGCCCCAGCGACCCCGTCGGGACCGAGGGGACGAAACCCGTCACCACGTCCGAATAATCGGGACCGGAGAGCGCCAGCGTCACCACGAACGCCACCACCATTACCCCGATCAGCAGGATCATCAGCTGTTCCAGTACCCTGTAGAAAGTGCGGAAGAACAGCAGCCCGATGCCGAGGGCCGTAAACAGCACAATCCAGACGTTGACCGGCGTGTGGGTGGCCTCGGCGATGGAGATGCCTACCCCGATGGAGTTGCCCGCCTGAAAGGAGGTCGCCACCAGGAAGACGCCCACGCCCACCGCTACGGCTGCCGGGTTGCCCCACTTCTCCCGGATGGTCGCCAGCAGGGACTGCCGGGTCGCCAGCCCGATGCGGGAGGCCATCGCCGTAAAGACGGTCATGAAAAAGATGGCCATGACGATGATCCAGAGCAGGGCATAGCCGTATTCGGCCCCCATCTTGGAGGTGATCGTCATTTTGCTCGGCCCGAACACCAGGGCGGCCGTGATCAGGCTGGGGCCTAAGGAAGACCACCAGCCCCGGAAGGACCGGGCGGGCGTCCGGGCGACGGACGGAGAGGGCGTTTCAGCCGGGGAATGCGGAGTTTTGGAAGGCATGACGGATTCGGTGTTTACTTCTTGCCGGATCGTCCCGACCGGGGACGAAACCGGGCTCGGCAGTTCGTCACAGAGAGTTCAGCAGGGCTTTGGCAGGCATCAGCTGTGCGGCCGCCGGGGTGCCGGAGAGCTTCTCCACCTCAAAGGCATTCAGGGCTTTATCCAGCTGCGCGGCCTTGTCGGCCTGGCCTTTCTTCCCGAACTCATCCCGGAGGATTCGGATTTTTTCGTAATCCTGAATGCCTTCGATGAGCCGCTCGAACCGGACGGAAGTGCGCGGCCCCGGATAGACGATGTAGGTGTCCCCGGCCGGCCAGGTCCGAAAGCGCGAATCGCGGAGGGGATCTTTCACCCAGCAGTTGTAGGCCCAGCGCAGGTAACCGTCGTAGCCTTTGTTGGCCGCAAACCAGCTGATCCAGGCGGCTTCGGCCGGGGGCGAAAAGGTGAAGGTGTTCGGATAGCGTTCGGAGCAGCAGGTGTAGTAGGTAGTATTGAACCCGGCCTGCCGCCGGCGCTGCATCGTGGGCGCATCGACCTCCTGGTTGGTGGCGACACAATAATCGATCAGATCGTTCTGTAATTCAGGGTGATACAGCCCCGCCAGCGACAGCTTGAAGTCCTTGTCCACACTTTTGATCAGCGACAGAGCCTGCTGCATGGCTTCCATCGGCCGCTCGTCCATGGCGATGGTGGTTTTTTCGAACCAGCCTTTCTCCTTCAGGTGCCGGGCAAAATCCGTCAGCATGGGCCGCCAGTGGGCCTCGTATTCGGGCGTGCCGGTTTTGGCGATGAGGAAGGTATCCTTCCGGGCGGCTTCGTCGTAGTAACTGAACTTCAGATTCCACGGAATCATGCTGTAACAGTTGATGAACCGGTCGATGCCGAGGTCCATCATGTAGGTCACCCAGCGGTCGAAAATCGTGTAGTCGAAGGCCCAGGTACCGTCCTTCTTTCGGGTCCACTGCACCATCGAGCCGTACACGTCTTCGGTCTGGCTCCGCCAGGGGTCGTTGATGATGGTGGCGGTAATCGACTTCTGCCCGGCGTCGGCCAGCATTTTCATATAAGGCCGCATCAGCTCCATGTGTTCCGGCGACCATACCTTCACGCCATGCACCCGGGCCACCGAGTACGGGTTCTGCCATAGGTCCAGGTGAAACTTCCAGTCTTTGGGCGCGGGCAGCGTCCGGTTCAGCACCTCGACGGTGTAGGTCAGCTGCGCCGGCCGGCCCGAGGTTCCGGCGACGGAGACCGTCCCGGTGTAGGTTCCGGCCGGCGTGGCCGGAGGCACCGAAACGCTCAGCCAGACCGGCTGGGTGGTACGTTGCGGAATGTCCAGCACGCTCGTGAGATCGATGGGGTCGGCCACCAGCGAGGAGTCGTATTTGCCGGGGGGGCGCTGGTCGCAGCCCCCGCCGGTAGGCGGCAGGCCGTCCGTCATGACATACCGGACAAACCGGGCGGAGATGCTCCCGGCCGGAATCGAATTGCCTTTGGCGTCTTTGGCGTCGGTCCAGCTCAGACGGGTTTGCGGCAGGGCCGACGCACTCCAGATCACCGCCTGGGTGTGGACCTTCTCCCCTTTCCAGGCTTTCGTCGTCCAGGTTTTCCTTAGGCTGGCCGAAACCGGGGCCGCGTGTTTCGCGTAGCGGACGTCGGCGGTGCCGAAACTGAGGTTCAGCCCCGGTTTCACCGATGCCCAGGCGGCCGCCGGAGCCGGTTTCGGGTCGGGCAGTTCCTGATACCGGGTCAGGTCCACCGGCTGGGCAAAGGCCCCGGCGGCAGACAGGCAAAGGGTAAGGGCAAGCCAGTACTTCCTCATCGAAGAAAAGATTAAAGGTCGGGTTGGGAATCGAATGATCATTTTCAATTTCAATATGGCCAAAATAATTGAACCAAAGACACCGCCCGGTCGGGAAAGTACCCGATGGGGGCAGCTGACTACCTCTCTCCCGGCGACACGCAGCCGTCGTCCAGGCGGCCGAAGCGCTCCGAAAAATGAATCTGCTCCTCCACGACCTTATCCTGACCGGGTTTTCAGATTATGCCATGCCCAATTTCCTCGGCCCGTTCGGGGGATTTGGTGATCCTAAAGAGGTAGTTTGGGGAAGCGTTCATCCTGAAGAAAGAGGGACTCCAGACCACCCCCCGGCCCCCTCCTTGCTAAGGAGGGGGAGAGCTCTGCCCGATTCAAACTCTGCGGAGCCACCCCCTCTTTACAAAGGAGGGGTCGGACCGGCGCTCCGGCAGGGGGGTGGTCAGCGGGAGGGCAAACCGGTCGGGAAAGCACCTTTTCCCTTCCCCAAACGACCTCTTTTTAGAGGTAAAGGCCCGGATGCCGGTGATGATGACTGAAACGGGCAGCCAACGCTTTCTCGTCCCGCAGCGAAACACACCGCAAAACGTCGTTTTCCTGAGGCAGGGCAGATGAATAAGACCTGATTCGTGAATAACTACCGGTGCCGCTTTCCGGTTAAAGATAAACCGGCCGCCGTGAGTTTAGAATTTTCGATTTATGCAGTCTGCGTTTATCCAAACGAATCACCTCCGTCTGCATGTCATGCAGGCCGGACCGCCCGACGGCCCCCTGGTGATTCTGCTGCACGGCTTTCCGGAGTTCTGGTATGGCTGGCGGCACCAGATCGAACCGCTGGCCGCGGCCGGATTTCGGGTCTGGGCGCCCGACCAGCGCGGCTACAACCTCAGTGACAAACCGCCGGGCGTTGAATCCTATACGCTCGACCGGCTGGGGGCCGACATTCTGGGCCTGATGGATGCCGCCGGGGTGCAGAAGGCGAGTGTCGTCGGGCACGACTGGGGCGGGGGCGTTGCCTGGTGGCTGGCCCTGAACCATCCCGAACGGCTTCACCGGGTTGCCATTCTGAATATGCCCCATTTCAGGGTGCTGTCCCATACGCTCCGGACCAGACCCCGCCAGATGCTCCGAAGCTGGTATGCGGCTTTCTTCCAGCTGCCCAACCTGCCCGAATGGCTCCTCCGGCGCGGCAACTGGTGGCCGGCCACCCGGATGCTCCGCCGAACCAGCAACCCCGGCACGTTTTCGGACGACGATCTGAACCAATACCGGCGTGCCTGGAGCCGGCCCGGCCCCACCGGCAGCCCGGCCCTGCGGACGATGATTCACTGGTACCGGGCTTTCGTACGGAAACACCCGTTCCGGCCCCGGAGCCCACGGGTCCGGGTGCCGCTGCTGCTGATCTGGGGCCGCCGGGATTCGGCGCTCATTCCGGAGATGGCCCGGCCCAGCATCGATCTCTGCGACGGTGGAAAACTGGTTTTCCTGGAAGAGGCCACCCACTGGGTTCAGCATGAAGCCGCCGACCGGGTCAACTCCCTCCTGATCGGGTGGATGCGCTGAGCGGCTGGTCCGCCGTCCGGTGAAAGTTTATGGGCCGCGAAGCATTAAAACCGGCGGGGTCTTTTCCTTTTCGGGAAGAAACCCTCCCGGCTCCCACGCCGGCCCGTTCCGAAACGCCCCGATGAAGCGACGCCTGATCCTGATTGCCCTTGTTTTTCTGTTCAATGCCTCTACCCGCCGGAACCTGAACTGGGTCGCCATCGGCGATTCGATCACCTACCTGAACGAGCACCTGAAAGAAACCGGCGACCGGGTGACCAGGGGGTACATGACCCGGGTAATCGAGAAGCTGCCCCACATCAACTACGTCAATCAGGGGCATAACGGCTGGACGGCCATCCGGATCGCCGAGCAGATCGACAAGCTGAATCTGACCAAAGCGGACGTGTACTCCATTTTTCTGGGAACGAACGACTGGTGGGGCAGCCGGCCGCTGGGCCGGCTGAAGGATTACCGGGACAATACCGGCAACGGCACGGTCAACGGAGCCTTCCGCACCATCGTCGACAAGCTGCGGAGCCTGAACCCCGACGCCCGGATCATCCTGATCACGCCCATGCAGCGGGTCGATTTCGTCTACCTGTTTAACTTCAAAAACAACGCCTACGGCTCCTATAAGCCTAAAAACGGACAGACGCTGGAAGCCTTCGCCCAGGCCGTGGACTCCATCGGCCGTCTGGAACGCCTGCCGGTGGTGGACCTCTATCACCTGAAGGGTCTGGGTATGAGGGAGCTGGTCCGGTTCAAACGGCTGAAGGACCCGCAGACAGGCGCCTACCGGAATTATTCCTACCCCGACTTCATCGACGTACCCTTCAACCCCGAAACCGACGAATACCCCTACCCCATCGAAGCCGTCGGCAAGACCTACGACGGCCTGCATCCTTCCGACGCCGGCTACCAGCTCATCAGCCGCCGACTGGTCCGGATCATGAAGAAATATTGATGTCCGGAAGCCTAACCGACTTCCCGGGCGGGTTGGCCCGGAGCCGCCTTTATTCGCTCTTCAGTACCTTCGCCGGATTGCTCCGGGCCGCTTTCACGGTCTGCGATCCGATCAGGATGAACGCGATCAGCAATACCGCCCCCAGGCCGATGAACAACTCGGCAACCTGCACGGGGGTGTGATACGGAAAGTGGGTAAGCACTACGTTTTCGAAGAAAAGGTACGTTACGGGCAGAGCGATCAGGGCCGATAATGACAACTGAACGAGAAAACCGCGGCTCAGTAAGAAGACAAGGCTGCCCGGTCCGGCGCCCATCACTTTGCGGATGCTGATCTCCTTCAGCCTGGTTTCGGTAGTGAACGCCACCATGCCGAACAATCCCATCGAAGCGATGGAAATGGCGAGGAAAGAGAGGAAGCCGATGATCTTGATCATGGCCGAAAATTCGCTGTAGGCCTCTTCGATGGCCTCGTCGTAGAACTGAGCCTCGAACGGATGAACCCGATCGATTTCCTTCCATGCCGACTCGATCCTGGCCAGGGTCGCCGGCATATCGGTACTGCGTATTTTGGCATTGATCGTGGCCCTGTTCTCCGGGGTCCAGGACAGGAAGGCTACCGGCCCGATGAGGTTGTCGACCTTGCCGTAATGAAAATCCCTGATGACGCCGACAATGGTCATCTTCCGCGGACTGATGTTGAAACTGCTGAAGGTGATCACCTCCCCGATGGCTTTTTCGGGATCGTTGCCCGCAATATTGAACCGTTTCAGGACCTGCTGGTTCACGATCACTTCCGTGGCCGCGTCGGCGGTGGTGGGTCGTGCCTTAAAATTTCCTCCGGCAATGAGCTTGTATTCATGTAACGGCAGATAGTTCTCGTCGACGTGGTTGGTCAGGACCAGCACCGAATCCCGCGAGTCCCGGTATTTCATGAAACCGCCCCAGGCGTTGCCGACGCTGGTGATGATGTGCGACCGGGACAGGGCGCTTACTTCCGGCATTTCGCTCAGTTTTTTGAGTAGCACATCGGGTTTATTCCCCTGCATATCGATGTTCAGGATGTTTTCCGTGTTGAATCCCAGATCGAAAGCCAGGATGTTCTTATACTGCACATAGCCGATGGCGGTGGTGGTGATGAAGATCAGGGTGAGCGTATACTGAACCACCACCAGGGCGCGCCGGAGGGTTACGTGTTTAAATACCTTCACCGTCGACACATTTTTGAGGGCATTGATCGCGCTGACTTTCGAAAAGAAGACGGCGGGCATGAAACCGGCCATCACCCCGACGGTGATCGAAAAGAGGATGAAGGCCGCGACCATGGCCGGAGTGAGTTCGAGCTTCACCGTGCGCTGCATCTCCGGAGCCAGGCTGATCAGCAGCGGCCGCAATCCGAGAAACAGGAAGTAGGACAGAAGCAGGGCCGCCAGGGAGATCATGATGGCCTCCGCCAGAAACTGCTGCCGGATCTGGCCCTTACCGGCGCCGATCGCTTTGCGAAGACCCACTTCCTTGAAACGGCGCATGGCCCGCGCAATCGACAGGTTGGTATAGTTGAAACACGCCGACAGGATCACGATGAGGGCAAGCCCGCCGAGGATCCAAAGCACCACCGGGGGCATGTGAGGGCCGATGGAGCCAGGCCCCCCCTCGGAGGCCCGCAGACTCTCCCCGACGACGATCTCGTATAAAGGAAGGAGTTCGAGCCGGATCCTGGTGGGTTCGCCGGCGAGATTTTCCTGCTTCGCGATGGCGTCGAGCTGCGACTGAATGGAGGCCCGATCGGCATTTTCCGGCAGCCGGACGTACACGAAGTTCGACGACATGTTTGTCCATTTCTCAAAGCTGCCGTCGTTTCGGTGGAGCTGACCGGCCGTCGACAGCGATACCAGCGCTTCGAAACTGAGGTGCGAAAAGAAGGGAACGTCCTTCATGACACCGGTCACCTGGTAGGGAAGTGAATTGAAATGGATGGCCTTCCCCAGCGCCGACCGGCCGCCGAACAGCTTTTTCGCGGCCGTCTCCGTCAGAACGACCGAATAAGGTTCTTTCAGGGCCGTTTCGGGATTACCCTCCAGCAAGGGAAACGTAAAGATCCGGAATAGCGACGGGTCCGCCCAGAAGCCCCTGATGGGCAGAACCTGGTCGCCCACCTTGGCGTCCTGCGAAAAATCGTTGCGCAGAATGGCCACTTCTTCGATGCCCGGTACTTTCTCCCGGATCAGCTTTCCGGCCTTGATGGAGGTGGTGGCATACTTGCCCCCGGATCGCGACCCGCCTTGCTCGCCTTCGGCAGTCACGACGCTGGTAATGCGATAAATTCTCTCCCCATCCTTATGAAACCGGTCGTACGAACGCAGGTCGAGGACGAACGCGATCAGAAGTAACCCGACGGACATACTGATGGCCAGGCCGACGATATTGATGAAGGAGAACAGCTTGTTGCGCATTAAGTTGCGTCTCGAAGTTTTGATGTAACTTCCGATCATGATCCGGTTTACAAAAAGGTTGTCAAATGCTGGACTTCGTACCGTTTCGCTTCCGATGACCCTGAAGGCACCGGCCCCGTCGATCCGCCCGGCGCGACGCGGTCTGATGGGGCATACCTTCCGCCCGATGCTGCGGAGAGCAAGGCCGGGGTTGTTCGTTGGCTGAAACGAATGAATCAAATCTGGTGCCAGCGGCAAAAACGGTCTTTCAGGGGCCCTGACCCATCATCTTCCGGGATACACTGTCCAGAAGCGGACAAGTCCCTGTCCACGATTGGACAGGGAAATGAGCGCCAATGGGTATCTCCAAATCCGATAAATACCCCAAAGGGATGGTTTTTACTCCGACCGCAGGCTATTCACCGGGTTGATGAGGGCGGCCCGGACGGCCTGAATGCTGACGGTCAGCAACGTAAGAAGCAGCGCACCGACCCCGGTTACGGCAAACACCCACCACGATAGATCGGTGCGGTATTCATACTGCCGGAGCCAGTTGCCGAGAAAATAATAGGCAATCGGGACGGCAAGGAAAAAAGCGATCAGCACCAGCACCACGAAGTCTTTCGATAACAGCCGCCATACGTTCAGAACCGACGCGCCGAAGACCTTGCGAATGCCGATCTCTCTGGTGCGCTGCTCGGCCACGAACGACGACAGCCCAAAAAGCCCTAAGCAGCTGATGAAAATAGCCAGCATCGCAAACCCCGAAGCGAGGGTGCCGATCCGTTCTTCTGCCGCAAACTTGAGGGCGTATTCCTGATCCGCAAACGTATATTCAAACGGCGAGGCCGGATTGCGTTTTTTAAAAATAGCTTCCAGGCTCCTGAGGGCGGTGTGGACGCCTGCTTTGGGATGGAGCCTGATATGAATGACGTTCAGACCGCGTTCCTTCGTGTTTATCATGAATACGGTCGGTACTACCGGCTCAAACGGTGATCTCATCACCATATCCTTCACGACCCCGATCAGTTTCCAGCTCTTATCATGCCACCGGATCGTTTCACCAACCGGCTTTTTCAGACCCGTCAGCTTTACGGCGGCTTCATTCAGCAGAAACGCCAGCGAGTCACCGGCATACTGCCTTGAAAAGTCACGGCCTTCCTTTATTTTCCAGCCAACCACCTTGCCAAAATCCGGGGTAACGGAGATGGTTCCGAACGAGGCCGGCCGGTTGGGGTCTTTCCCCCGCCACTCCAGATTATTGGCCGATGACCAGATGCTGGTGATCGGGCTGGAGGATTCAGCCATATCCGCGACGACTCCGCTGGCCAGTAGTTCCTGGCGGAGTTCCTCGTAGCGGCCCTGAATTTCGGGGGTATTCATCGTGATGTTGATCAGCCCGTCCCGGCTGTAGCCCACCGGGCGGTTACGGGCAAACTGAATCTGGCGGAACACGACGATCGTTCCGATAATGAGGGTAACCGATACACTGAACTGGACCACCACCAGAACCTTGCGGGGCACGGTGGCCAGACGACCCGACCTGAATGTTCCTTTCAATACCCGGATGGCCTGGAATGAGGAAAGATAGAAGGCCGGGTAACTACCGGCCACGAAGCCGGTAACGGCCATAAAACCGAGGCAGAGGAGCCAGAACACGGGATTCGACCACGGCATGACCAGCCGTTTGTCGGCGATTTCATTGAACAAGGGCAGCATCAGCCAGACCAGCCCTGTACAAAAACCGAAAGCGGCCGTCACGACCAGGAAGGATTCGCTCAGGAACTGGCCGGCGAGCTGGCTCCGGACCGAACCCAATGCCTTGCGAATCCCCACTTCCTTTGCCCGCTTTTCGGAGCGGGCCGTGCTCAGGTTCATGAAATTGATGCAGGCCAGCAACAAGACAAACGCGCCGATCATCCCGAAAAGCCAGACAAACTGGATGCGGCCCCCGGAATTGGTCCCATTCTTAAACTCGTTGTACAGATGCCATTCCGGCATTGGGTACAGAAAAAGCGACGACCGGGTCTTGTCCTGAATATGCTGATGGAGAACGTTCCTGATTTTGCGGGAAACGTCGGCGGCCTGGCTGCGCGGGCTGAGCAGCGTATAAATTTCAAAGGAACTGCTGCGCCAGTCATCCAGGCCCTGACCGGCCTCGAAAAGCAGCCCGATCGGCGCCAGGAAGGCCGCGTTTTTAAAGGTCGAATTGTGGGGCAAATCCCTGTAAACGCCCGCTACCTGCACCAGGTAGCGATTCCCGATTTTAAGGGCTTTATGCAGAGGATCGCCCGTGCCGAAGAGTGCCTTTGCGGTCGTTTCGGAAATCAGGACGGAAGTAGGGTCCTTTAACCCCAGACGGCTTCCCTGAATCATGTCAAACGTCATCATTTCCGGGAAGTCCGATTCCACGAAGCCGCCCGACCGGGTAAATTTCCGATCCTGAAAAGCAACGATCTGGTCCGTCCAGACGGCGGCAGCGACGGATTTGAAATCATCCGGATACCGGGTTCTCAGCTCCCGGCTCACGGGCATCGGCAAGGCGGCAAACGTCTGGACGCCCTGCTCCAGCGTTTGGTTTTCCATGACCTGAGCAATGCGGCCGGAATGCTGGTGAAAGCCGTTGAAGGACAGCTCGTCCCAGATCCACAGACCGATCAGCAGGGCCACTGCCATGCCGCTCGCCAGACCGGTGATATTGATGATGGAGTAGGTTTTCTGTCGGATCAGATTGCGCCAGGCGATCTTAACGTAGTTGCGAAGCATAGCCATATGGAAAGAAACGGGTTGAGGATCGTCATGAGTGGGTTTCGTTCGGGGTCGGCTAAAGGGGCGTATCAACCGCAGGACGGCCAGTGCATACCGCCGGCGGGCGGTCCGCACTCCGACGGTCTTCACCCAGTACGCGTACATTTCCAGCAGATCGCCCTGTAGTTCATCCTCCAGACCGGGCGGACTGAAGCGGTTCAGTAACCGATCGGCCCAGCGTGGCGGCTTCCGGGCCGACCTTCGGCGATCCGGCGGGTCTGTACGACGTTCATCGCTCATGCGTCCCATCGCTGTTTTACCCGGGTTGAAATCAGACGGAAAGCCTGGGGGGCAGCCCCCGTCGGCAGGGCGGCTTTTTCAATCTGGTCTAAAAACGTTTCTTTCATAGCCACATTCAGAACATCCGGACGAAAGTCAGGTGCGCCGGGTACCCGGCTCCTGATTAGTATAGGCTTTGTCGTACAAATAGCCGGCCAAACTTGTCAGCATAGGCAAGCCGGCGAAAATGGGGCTTTTTTTGAAATTGGCAGGTGGTAAGCTGTCCAAAAACGGACAGGCGGCTGTTCAGTAGTGGACAGGAAGGGAACGGGCCTTCGGCTACGCTCCGGAGGAAGTTGGGCCGATTAACCGCCGGAGCTTCCCAAACAACATCCGGCATTCGGGAAACCCGGGCGGTAAACGGCAGGGAACGCGGCCCGGTCAGATCTGCGAGAAGGCGGCCGGAACCAGGAACGTGCGATGAATATTGGAAAGAATGCGATCGTTGGCATATTCGGGCCGGGCGCTGACCTTCTTCCACTCGGGGTCACTGCCGAAAGCCTTCCAGTTCTGGTCGTGTTCTTCCATGTTGTCGAAGGTCAGCATATAGGTCAGGTTCGGGCGCAGGGGGCCGATCAGGGTTTCCCCGAAAAATACCGGCGTCAGCCCGACCCGTTTGAAGATGGCGATCTCCCCGGCTTCGTTGAACATCTCGATCTTCTTCTTGCCGGCGGCCTCGCTCGGGCTCTCATACCGGCGTAACTCGAAGATACGGGGCTTTTTCTCAGGGGCTTCCAGTTTGGGCATGCCGGAAAACGCCTTCAGCAGGGAGCTTTCGATGCGTTCGTAGGCCGGGGTGGCGGCCTCCGCATTCAGGTATTCCGAAGCCGCCTGCTGGTAGGCCGAATCTTTGGCGAGCTGGTCGGCCGACGCGAAATAACTTTCGAGCGACGGAAAGGGAATCAGCACCACCAGCTTGGTAAATCCTTCGGGAAGATAGTCGGAAAACACGCCGATGTTCCGGCTGCCCAGGCGGTTCAGGGCCGGGATGGCGGCCTGCTGCCAGTAGTTCTCGACGACTTTGCGCTGGCGGCCGTTCTTCAGGGTATACACCCGTAATTCGTAATAATCGGTATCGGCATTCGGTTGAGTTGAGGAGGGGGCGGAAGGCGATTGCAGCGGCTGGATCAAACCCGCTCCCGTGCCGGTCAGCAGGGAAGCCTTCACAAACGTACGTCTTTTCATATCAATGGCTCTGGGCGTTTGGCGACAAAGGAACGCGCTTTCCGAAAGCCGTCAAAGTGCCGGGCTGAAAATTCATTCTCCGGCCCGGAGAAACCACCCCCCGGCCGGAGCGCCGGGGGGTGGTAATACTCCGCGATTACTTCTTTCCGATCCGGTACAGGCGGCCCTGGTCGGTCACGGCATACAGGGCGCCGTCCGTCCCCTGGGTGATGTCGCGGAAACGCTGGTTCTCACCGGCCAGCAGCCGCTCTTCGCCCACGACCCGGTTGTTCTCGATCACCAGCCGGATCACGTGCATCCCGCTCAGGGCGCCGACGAACAGGTTGTTTTTCCATTCCGGAATCTGATTACCGGTATAAAACGTCATGCCGCTCGGCGAAATGGAGGGATCCCAGTAATATACCGGCTGCTCAAAGCCCTCCTTCTGCTGAATGCCCTCCCCGACTTTCGGGCCGGCATATTCGATCCCGTAGGTGATGGTCGGCCAGCCGTAGTTCTTCCCGGCTTCGATGCGGTTCAGTTCGTCGCCACCACGCGGTCCGAATTCGTTTTCCCAGAGGTCGCCGGTAACCGGGTGGATCGCCAGCCCCTGCACGTTCCGGTGGCCGTAGGAATACAGCTCCGGCCGGGCGCCGGATTTACCTTCAAACGGATTGCCGGCCACGGGTTTGCCGTCGGTCGTGATCCGGACCACCTTCCCGAGGGCGGCATTGAGGTCCTGGGCTTTCGGGCGGGTTACCAGATCGGAGCGCTCGCCGGTGCTGATGATCAGGTTGTTGTTGCGGTCGAACAGGATACGGCCGCCGTAATGCAGCGTTCCCTTATAGGCCGGGGCGGCCCGGTAGATGACGGTGGCTCCCTCGATCTTCTTTTCGTCGGCCGAAAGCTTCCCCTTCGCCACTGCCGTCAGGTTGCCTTCGGCCAGCGGCTCGGAGAATACCCAGTATACCATCCGGTTCTGGGCAAACGCCGGGTCGACCCGGACGCCGAGCAGACCGCCCTGCCCGTTGGCATTGACGGTCGGAAGGCCCGTGATGTTACCGCTGACCTTGCCGTCCGCCGACACGATCTTCAGGGTGCCTTCCTTCTGGGTAATCAGGAAGCGGCCGTCGGGCAGGGTGGTGATGCCCCAGGGGCTGTTCAGGTCGGAGGTCAGCACCTTGCCTTCGTAGGGCGTGGAGGATTTCACACTCCGGACGCGGGTCTGACCGGAAAAAGCCGGTTTATAGGCGGAATTGGCCGCCTTCGTCTCGACCGGCGCCCCCGTACTGTCGGCGGAAGTCACTTCGGTGTTGTCGTTGAATGTTTTGCCGCAGGAGGTCAGGCTGATCATGGTGCCTGACACAAGAATCAAAAGTTCTTTAGTCATACCAGGTAGAAGGATAAATAAGCACTGCATTGGTAACGACAAAGTACTGGAAAATCTGCGACAATTCGACCGGAAAAGCCGGGTTTATCGCGCCCGGTTCCGGCGGAAACCGTAGGCGACCCCCACCGTGAACGCGCCCCGGCCCCGGGCGAAAGTGGTGAAATAACCGGCGGTGAGGTCCAGAAAACCGCCCACCTTCAGCGGCAGCAGATAACCGGCTCCGGGTTCGATATGCGGGGCGGAGACGGCATGACGGTTCACGGCCAGGTCCACCCCGGCCATCAGGTCGGCATGCACCCGCTCGCTGACGTACCAGCGCGGCCCGACCTGAATCGGGATGCTGACGGCCGTCACCCGGTATTCGTACCCGTAGAAGTTGTAATACAGCGTATTGAACCCGAACCCGGAAATGGGATTGTACCCGTAGCCCAGGTAGGAGGTCGGGACCAGAAAGAAACTGTTGATCCGGTGCAGGTCGAGGCCGAGGCCGGCCGTTAACGCCCATTTTTCAGCAACCGGATGCTGGTATCGCCCCCGGATCCCACCCCCAAAGTCGATGGCGGAATACCGCGCCGAGCCCTTGACGGCCTGCAGGCCGGCGAAGATCAGCGGGTCAGGACGCTGCCCGGCCGACGGAGCGATTGGCAATACCGACAGAAACAATACGACCAGAATGGCTTTCATAACGATGATGCGGTCGGTTGGTCAGCGGGTGGCCGTAAAGGCGAGCCGGGCGTCGGTGGCCTTGACGTCGAAGCTCAGCTTATTGCCGTTCACGGTCGCGATCTGGGTGCCGTCCAGCGACAGGTTATACCGCGATCCGCTTTTCTTCACCTCCACGGCCTCGAAATCAAGCGACTCGGCCTGGCCGTCGAAATCCAGACTCAATACCATATTCACCTGATTCGGGTCGTCGGTTTCGGTCAGTTCCACCACCCCGGAGTAGGTCGTGCGGCCCTGCTGAACTACGGGCAGGGTCGGGATGACCAGTTCATCGTCTTTCGTCTGGTACCGGAATGAAGTAAGTTCGTAAGAACCGGCTACCTCGCCGGCGGGGCCTTTGGGCGCCACGGCGTCGGCGTCTTTTTTACAGGCGGAAAAGGAGGTCGAAATCAGCAGGATCAGAAGGAGCTTTTTCATGGCGTCGGAGATGTTTTGCGGGTGACCGGGGTTGGTCACCGGGACAAAACTACCGGCCCGGCCGGGGCGGCACAATACGCCAAATGCATGATTTTTACCGCCTTCCGAGGTACTTGTTCACGGCCTCCACGCGGGTGTGGACCTGCAATTTTTCGTAAATATTGAAGATGTGTTTCCGCACCGTGGTGGGACTGACGAACAGAGCTTCAGCCACCTCCCGGTGGCTGTGGCCTTTAGCCAGCCGGTCCAGGATTTCGCGCTCGCGGGGCGTCAGAGTATGCAGTTCATCCCGGGTCGAAGGCGTATCGTGAAACGAACTGGCGATCTTGCGGGCGATGCTGCTGCTCATGGGCGAGCCGCCCTCGTGGAGTTCCGTAATGGCTTCGAGGAGCTTGTGGGGCGGGCTTCTCTTGAGAATGTAGGCATTGGCCCCCGCCTTGAGCGATTCGAAAACGGCTTCGTCCTCGTCGTACATGGTGCACATCATGAACTGGGTGTTGGGGCAGCGGGATTTAAGCAGCCGAACGCATTCGATGCCGCTCATGCCGGGCAGGTCGATGTCCATCAGGACGACATCGACGCCCTCGAAAGGCAGGGCTTCCAGAGCCTCCTCGGCCGTTTCGAAGGCGGACCGGCACGAAAAGCCGTCGGCGCCGTCGATCAGGATCGCCAGCGACTGACGGATCGGCTCCTTGTCTTCCACAATGGCGACGGTAATGGGCGATTTCATCCGGCAATATTGCGTTTATTTCGGCAGGAACGCCATACTCCATTTGCATTATTTTCCGGTAACGGCCACGGCGAACGGATACAGAATTTTGACGCAGGTGCCGGCTTCCGAAGGGATGATTTCACAGCTCCCGCCCGACTCCGCCATCCGGTTTCGCATATTGCCGAGGCCGTTCCGCTGGCCGGGCTTCCCGCCGGACGCAAAACCCTGTCCGTTGTCGCACACCTCGATCCGGAGCCGGTCGGATTCCGGCTTCATGACCAGCCGCACCTCGGTGGCCCGGGCGTGCTTGACCACGTTGTTGAGCGCTTCCTTGACGGTCAGGAACACGTTCCGCCGGTCGACGCCCCGCATCCAGACCTCCTGCGCAGACTCTTCCACCTCCGTCCGCAGACGCAGGCCCGCATCTTCCATGAAGTCGCTGGCGTAGGCGCGGGTGTAGGCGATCAGGCCGTTGAGGCTGTCGTTTCCGGTGTTGAGCGACCAGATGATCTCGTTCATCGTCGTTACCATGTCCGACGAAATGGAAGAGATTTTTTCGATTTCAGGGGTGATGGCCGGTCCCATCCGGGATTTGACCACCTCGCTCAGAAGCCCGATGGCGGTCAGCGAGGCCCCCAGGTCGTCATGCATTTCCTTGGAGATCCGGAGCCGCTCCTTCTGCTGGCCCTGAAGCTCGGACTGCACCACGGCCAGTTCGCGTTCACGCTCGGCCGCCAGCAGGGCCTGGCCGGCCGCCCGCTGCCGCTGCCGGTAATAGAGATAGCCGAATGCCGCCATACCGGCAACGGCCGCCGTCAGGATGCCGGCCAGCCAGAGCCACTGCCGCTGCCGGTTGCGTTCGGTTTCCAGCCGGGCGATCTGCCGCTGCTTTTCGGCCAGATTCTGGCGGGCCTCGGCCTGCTTCAGCCGGACCCGGTAGCCTTCCAGCAGTTCCTTGGTTTCCTGATTGTTGATCGAGTCGTCGACGGCGATGTATTTGTCGAGCCAGCCCGCGGTGGCCCGGTAGTCGCGCAGGCCCTCCGTGGCCAGGGCGTATTCCCGGTAAATGTTGCGCAGTTCAGCCCGGCCGACATTGTTTTTGCGGGCAATGGCGTAGGACTGGTCGAGCAGAGACCGTGCCCGGCCGAACTCCTTCATGCGGTTATGGGTCTGGGCCATCGCCATCAGCAGGTGGAGTTCATGACGCGGGTTTTCGAGCCGGCGGCTGATGCGGAGGGCTTCCCGCTGGTAGTACAGCGCCGAGTCGTAGCGGGCTTCCTCGCTGTACTGGTAGGCTATGTTGTTGTAGAGGTTGACGGCAAAATCCAGGTCGTTCTGCGGGTCGATCCACTGTTTGGCCTTCAGATAGTATTGCTGCGACTCGCGGGACCGGTCCTGCTTGCTGAGGACGTTGGCGATGCTGAAGTAGTCGATGGCGACGGACCGCCGGTCGTTCGGGTCGGTCAGGTCGAAGGCGAGGGCTTTGCGGTAATGCGCCACGGCCTGTTCATACATTTCCTGCTGTTCGTAGATGTACCCCAGGTTCTGGTTGATGACGGCGACGTTTTTCAGTTTTCCGCTCAGCCGCATGAAGTGGGCGGCCTGCTGGTAATACGGCACGGCTTCGACCAGCCGTCCGGAATACAGGGCGGTGTTGGCAAGGGCGAAGTAACTCAGACCCAGGTGGCGTTTCGAGGTATCCTGTCGGGCCAGCGTCAGGGCTTCCCGGGCGATCTTTCCGGCTTCCGTGTGGCGGCCCATGTTGTTGAGCTGATACACCATCAGCCGGATGCTTTCAAAGTAGCCTTTGGTGAAGCCGGTCTGTTTCGAGCGTTCGTAGGCCCGGCGGTAATAATCGAGGGCGGTGCTCACCTGCCGGGTTTCTACGGCCTCACCCTTCCGCAGCAGTTCCATGACGAAGCTCGTATCACGGGGCGACGGACGGGATTCGGCCCGCGCCGGGCCGATCACCGTCAGTACCGGACCCAGCAGGGCAAAAAGACGGAATAGGGAAAAGACACGACGGAACATACCGGTTCAGCGTAGTTTGGACGAACATACGGCCAAACCGGCAAAATTGCACTACCCGGCACCTCACCGGCAGGGAATCAGGCCCCCTTACTCTTCATTCGATTGGGTCAGGGGGTGGCCGGGATGCGTCACGAACTGGTTCCAGTATATGCTGAATTGTTCGAACATCTGCACCATCCTGGAAATCTTGTGCGGTTTGACGAAATAGCTGGTGGCCCCCAGTTCGTAGGCCCGCTGAATGTCCGCGTCGTAGTTGGAAGAAGAAAAAACGAAAGTCGGTATGGCTGCGGTCCGGGGGTTGGCCCGAAGAATCTCCAGCGTTTCCAGACCGTTCAGACGGGGCATGTTGATGTCCAGAAAAATAAAGGTGGGCGGGACGGCCGCCGACTCCAGTGCCAGCAGTAAAGCCTCTCCATCATCGAACACCAGTACCTGGCCTTCGGGGTAAAACTGTTTTAAGGTCATCCGGAACAACAGTGCATCATCCTCATCGTCCTCGGCCAGGTAAATTTGTACAGGATTCACAAAATCAAGTTAGGCGGACTTACTTAATACGGGGTGCAAGTCTACAAAAATAAATGGATTAATTCGGGATAAAAAACAGGCTTCATTCATATGGAATACAAATGCCGGCCTGAAAAAAGGGCTGGCATTTATGGGATCCGGTTGCTGGTAAACGATCATTCCTCCGGGCGTTTCGGAGGGGGGACCGACAGGTTCCAGTACGCCTTGAAACTCTCGGCGAAACTGACCAGACCCGCAAACGTTTCGGGCTTCACGAAGTAGGAGCTGGCTCCCAGTTTATACGCTGTATTGATGGTTTTCTCATCCTCCGTCCCGGAAATCAGGAAGGTCGGCACGGTGGCGAGCCGGCGGGTTTCCTTCAGTTCGGACAGGGTATCGATTCCGTTCTTTATCGGCATATTGACGTCCAGAAAAATAAACGTGGGGAGCACTTCGCCTGAACGGATTTCCTTCAGCAGGTCACCCCCGTTTTCAAACACCCGTATCTCACAACCCGGAAAGCACATTTTAAAGGCGAGGGTAAAAAAACCGGCGTCGTCGCCATCGTCCTCGGCCAGATAGATTCTCTTTAAGGTGTCCATATCAGTATCGCTGCTGTGGTTTCTACTTAAAGATAACTGCTCAATCCGGCAAACCGGTATGATCTATTTTCATATTAAAAAGTTTTAATTTTTCCCCTTAATTTCCAGCCGGAGCCGGTCCCCTCCCCTGCCGCTTCCCTTCATTTTCAAGCGGGAAACCGGTAAGGACCGCCAGTCCCGGAATTAAAATGCCCGAACGAATTAACTCACTTTTAATCCACGGGAAAGGAGAAGGTGGCCGTTCCGGCATCATGTCAGCTCCCGTTTTGACATTCATGGGCCATCTTCATCGTTCGGCCCGGTCTCGCGGGTGCCTGAAACCGCTTTATTTTCAATTTTGAGCCCTGAACAACAAATCATCCCTTCATGAAACCTGTATCCTCCCAGTTGGTCGGCAGGGCCTGCTCTGCGCCCTGACCGGCTGGAAGCATACTGAAACGGCCGATGCGACGCAGAATTCCGGATCGAACTGAACCGGGAGACCGGCCGGTAATTTGCCGGCGGCCGTAGCAATCTTCCCGGCCGGTCCGTTAGTTTTGCGGTTCATCAACCGTCTGGACATACCCCATGAATTTTCGTCGGAATCAAAGCGGCCGGACCGGCGTCTGGCCGCTGGTAATCGTCAGTATTTTCCTGATCGGCAGCTCGCTGCGGGCACAGCCGCGCAAACCGGACGGTCCGCCCGCCAACGCCCTGTCGGCCATTTCGGAACAGGACATCAAACGGGACCTTTTTGCGCTGGCCGGCGACCACTTCCGGGGCCGGGAAGCCGGAACGCTCGATGAGCTGAAGGCGTCGGCCTGGATTGCCGAACAACTGCGGGCCATTGGCCTGCAACCGGCGGGCGACGACGGCACGTTTTTCCAGTTCTTTCATATTCAGCGCACCCGCATCACCGAAACCAGCCGGCTGAGCATCGGGGACCATCGGCTGACGCACGGGCAGGACGCCTTTCTGCTGGCACCGGCCATTGCGTCGGTCAATGCGCCCCTGGTGTTCGTCGGTAAGGGAACGCCCCAGGAGATGGCCGGGGTAGACCTGAAGGGCAGGGCGGTGGCGCTCGAATTTTCGGGAACCGCGCCGGCCGACATGAGTTACCGGCGTTTCCTGTTCGGCACGATGCAGCGCCGGGCTGCCGAGCTGGTGAAGGCCGGGGCGCT
This sequence comes from Larkinella soli, assembly GCF_003703975.1. Lineage (GTDB taxonomy): Bacteria > Bacteroidota > Bacteroidia > Cytophagales > Spirosomataceae > Larkinella > Larkinella soli. The sequence continues at coordinate 53,866 of NZ_QTJY01000022.1, forward strand.
GGCGGTGGTCTGGGTGTCGGACGAACCGGCCCAGTATTATTTCGAACGCTGGACCACCGGCCTCGAAAGGGGTCGGTATGACCTGCCGGGCGGCCCCAACACCCGAATTTTCTCCCAGGCCCCGACCGTCTGGCTGCCCGCTTCGGCCCTGTCCTGGGTCAGACAGCCCGGTCAGCAGTTTACCAATGTGGTCAACGTGGAGAGCTTCAACTACCCGTCGGTGAACATCGTCGCCAAAGTGCCGGGCACCGACCCGGCTCTCCGGCAGGAACACGTGCTGTTCAGCACCCATCAGGATCACGACGGCGTTCGCCGGGCCGTAGCCGGTGACTCGATCTGGAACGGGGCCGACGACAACGCCAGCGGGTGCGTCGCCACGCTGGCCCTTGCGCGCGCCTTCGTGAAAAAGCCGGGCCGGCGGTCGGCACTCTTCATTTTCCACGGCGCCGAGGAGCGCGGCCTGCTCGGCTCCCGGTATTATGTGGCCACGCCCACCGTGCCGAAGGAGTCGATCGTGGCGGTTCTGAACGCCGAGATGCTGGGGCGCAATGCCGCCGACAGCGCCTGTATTCTGGGCCAGCAGCCGCCCCACCGCAACTCCGCCGAACTGGTCGATGCCGCCCTGAAGGCCAACCGCAGTACGGGGTTCAGACTGGATACGCTCTGGGACCGGCCGGACCACCCTGAAGGCTGGTATTTCCGCAGCGACCACCTGCCCTACGCCCGGGCGGGGATTCCGGCGATTGCCTTCACCTCCCTGCTCCATGCCGATTACCACACGCCGAAAGACGAACCGGACCGCATCGATACGGCCAAAGTGACGAACATCACCCGCTGGATGTACCTCACCGGCTGGGACATCGCCAACCGCCCGAAACGGCCTGCCGTGGATCGGAACTTCCAGCTGGAACGCTGACGGGCCTCTGCGGTTATTTCAGCCGATAGGATTCGACCGTCACCTTCAGGACGGGGCGGAAACCCGTCCGGCCGCGAACCCTTTCCTCAAAGGTGATGCCGGTCAGCGCCTTATTTTTCACCCGTCCGGTGGTGAGCAGTTGCCGGGCATCGGACAGATCGTCCACCCGGGCATTGATCAGCATTCCCTTGGCGAGCAGGGATGGAATCGCCCGGTACCGGACGGCGGTATGGTTTTCGGCCTGGAGGGTCATGAAGAGCTGCGGGGGCTGGAACAGAACATTCAGCAGTTGGCCGTACGGCGAATAGTCGGATCGGACGTAGGCCACGTGCAGCAGCGAGTCGGCTTTCGGAAGGACCAGCGTTTCACCCAGCCGGACCGGCACGGTTCGGCTGCGGACAAGTTCCAGCGGCCGTACCCGGTCCTTCTTTCGGAGGAACAGCGCACGCGGGCTGCGGTCGTCTACCTCATACCGCTGCAGCAGGGCCAGCAGGGTCTGGGTTTCGTCGGCCAGCGGGTATTTGCCGTCGATTCCCTCGTACCGGTAGATCACCCAGTCCGGCGCCGAAGCGGAAAGGTATTTTTGCTGGTTCCGCCGATCCAGGTAGGCATTGTAGGACTGATAGGACTGAAGCGTCGGGCGGGGATTATAATTCAGCCCGTTGAAATAGATTTCGGAAATATCGTTCGGAACGACGTCGGCGGACTGCCTGCCGATTTTCCGGCGGATGGATTCAGGCAGGGTAGGCTGAGGCACCGGGTAGATTTCCGAGCTTGCCCGCCGGAAATAAACCGACATGATGTTCAGCCGCTGCACGAATAAACTCCCGAAATTGGACGGTATTTTTCCGTAAACCGGCGCATAATAACTGATATAACACCAGCCATTAAAAAGCAGTAATAAAAAGTAGTGATTCCGTATCCAGGCCACTTTAACACAAGCAATTACCGCCAGAAAAAGAATGCTGGAATGCTTTACGAAAGAGGTGACATGGCCGTCGTCGGCCCGGGTGAAGGCGTACTTCAGGAGAATGAACGAAATGAACACAACCCATCCTACCGTAAACAGGGTATCCAGGTGCCTTCGCTTCGGTCGGCTTCCTGAAGATAAAACCCGGAACACATACCAGATAACCGCCAGAATCTGCAACAGAAAAGTGCCATAGGAAAGCAGGACGAGCCGGAGTTTATGGAGCGGATAAATAGCCTGGGATTCGTTATAACCGTCGATGATATAAAAGCTGGAAACCACATACCGGATCAGGTCGGTCCGGAGAAGATAGGCGCCCGTCAGCAGCAGGGCGATAAAAACGGATAGATTCAGGGCATACCGCCCGAGGCTCATCTGCCGGGTCAGCCGAAGATAGGTCAATACGGAAAGCATGAAGACCACGCCGATCAGGCCGTAATTCACCTTCATAAAGAGGTTGACCACACTCAGGACCAACAAATAATACAGGAACGGCGCCGGGGTGGCGGGCTGATAAAAAAACCGGATGCCGCCGTAGATGACGTAGAAAAACCAGACAAAATGCACCCACTCGCCCATCATGCCGTTCACGACGGCCCAGATTGAAAAGTAGACAGGCAAGTGCCAGACTCTGAGCGGCTTCGGCAGGAGGCTATACAGTAAAACGGCCAGATTGAGGGCAAAGAACGAATCGACCAGGAGCAGTTCGAGCGGGGAAGTGGTGATGATGTACCGCTGGAGCCATCGCCCCAGTGGGCCGTAGGTGAAAATGACATCCTGGCCCCAGACCACGGCTTTCCGGTGAATCAGCTCCAGCGCCATCCGCCAGGAATTGTCGAGGCCGGCCGTCGGGATATGGGCAAAGTCCAGATAGGGAAAGCTGATCACCATAATAAAGGCGATGAAGCTTAATTTTATGGCGGGATGTTCGATCCTGGTCTGAAGCAGCCTTCCGGAGGTGTTCCGGACCGGGTGTGGATAATGATCAACCGATACCATTTTTTAACAGGAAATGAGGTGAAAATTCCGATTCCTTTTGGTTAAAAGACATACCCTGCCCACCGCTTCCGACCGAGCCGAAAGGGAAAGGTAAAGAGCATGAAAGGTGCTTGTTAAAAATCTGGGCCTGCTGATTCCTTCACTAACTCATCAACGGGGCAACCCCAGAATCGGAATCCCCGACTCTGCCGGATTGCCGAACTATAAACCAAAGCGCGTGGAAAATAAAAAATCGGGGACGGTAGATTGTTATGTAATAATTCTCTGAATTAACGTATTTATAACAACTGATTTTTTCTAAATATTTAAAACGTATAGTTTCAATCTGATCTCGGTTTCCTCAAAAATATTTTCATAAAACAGGAACTGCAATTTAGGCTTCGGATCACATTCCGGCTATCGTCTTTGAGACAAAAGTTATCCTGTTTGGGACAGAATTTAATTCAGGGGTAATTTCTTTTCCGGGGAGAGGCAATCACTGCCGAATAAACGTCAGGTAATAAAAACCACCGACCGACGGGCCTGCCACAAAGGTGACATACGGGCGGTTCAGGAGGTTGGTGGCTCCCAGCTTCAGGTCGAGCCGTAGGCTGCGGAGCCGATAGCCGGCCTGGGCGTCTACCGTATGGACGGCCGGCACCCGACCGGTCGCCAGGGACGACTGCCACAGAAAAGCGCTCTGGTGTTTATAGGCCACCGAAACCCCCAGCCCCCGCCATAAGTTGCTGTTGCCGAAACTCAGATTCGTGATCCATCGGGGGGTGTTGAAGGCTTCTTCCAGCCCGTCGCCACTCTCCTTGCGGCTCAGACGGGCCAGGGTCGCGTTTCCGGAAACCATCCAGCTGCCCCGGAAGGAATACCGCAGGCCGAGACCCGCCCCGTAGTTGAAAACCGTGGTTCGAGAGTTGGTCCAGAGCCGATACCGGCTTTGGCGTGTCCGGTCGGCGAGGTAGTAGGCTACCGAATCGGGATCCGGGCCGTTCGGGATGTTGGCCTCCACCTGGGCCATGAAGTTTCGGTAGACGTTGTAATAGGCGTCGGCGTCGACAAACAGCTTATTCTTCAGCCAGTAGCCCTTGTAGCCGATTTCCGCGCTGTTGACCCGCTCCGGCTTGAGGTAGGTGTAGGTGTTCGGTTTCAGCAGCCCCCGGTTCTTTTCGATAGCCTGGGCGGTGGTCAGCCGGCCGGTATTGACGTCGGAGTTGATGGCCGCCTGAAAAGCGTCGATGGAGGTACGGAAATATGAGCGTTCGAAGATGCCCCGGGCCATCAGCGGCAGCCCGCCCACCCGCTTCACCCCGCCCGAATTCACGTTGGAAAAGGCTTCGAACAACGACGGAAACCGGTAGCCGTTCTGATACGACACCCGCACCGAATGGGTTTCGGAAGGCGAAAATACCGCCGAGAGCCGGCCGTTCGTCCGGGCGTTGAAATAAGAGTTCCCGTCCACCCGCAGGGAGCCCGTCAGCCGCAGCCGCTCGCCGAAGAACGACCGCGCTGCCTGAACGAAACCCCCGCCCTTCCGGTAAACCAGATTTTTTCCCGGCGACTCCGGATTGATGAAATAATTGCAGTCGGGATACACGACGTACTGCCGGAAATCGAATCCGGCCAGCAACTGAAGCCCCGTGCGGTCGGCGAAGGACTTCCAGAGGACCCGCGTCGGCTCGACCTGACCGTCCAGGTGGGCCATCCAGGTTCGTACCTGCAAAGCTGCCCCCCGGTCCCAGTTGTTGATCTGCCGCAGCGTTTCCACCTCCTGTTCGAAGGCCGCCGAATGGGGTTGCAGGCGGCCCTGATCGGCCCCGGCCCGGGCCAGTTGGAGGGCAGCCGGGACGGACTGGCCCGCAGCGGTGGCGGCATTGAACTGACGGCTGAAATCGGCAAACCACTGGTCGTCCGGTTTGAAGCCCCGGTCGATGTTCTCGGCCATGGAGCGGATGTTGTAGGAGCGTCCGGTATTTTCGCGGGTATGGTAGGCCCGGAACTGTACGGAGGGAGACAGGAGCGTCAGGGCGTGCTGATCGAGCCGGTAGTTCTCCAGCCGGAAGCGGTTCGTACGCTGGTAGACATTGTCGATGGTGGCGCCCTGGTAGGTATAGGCCAGCTCCAGCCCCGGCACGATGCGGTAATGCAGGGCCAGATCGCCCCGGAGGTTTCTCAGCCGGTAATCCGTCGTTTCCTCCTCCAGATACCCGGTCCGGGCCACCACATACCGTTTGCCGCCCAGCGTCAGCGTCCGGCGGTTGGCCGACTCGTCACCATAGGCGTTCACCCGGTCGCGGCCGGGGTTATCCCCCCCGAAAAGCCCCAGGGAAGCGTTGGCGCCGGGATTCAGGTCGGCGGTACTGCGGGCCAGCCAGTCGTAACCGGTCTGGTAAACCAGATTGATTTTAAAAGCCAGACGGGAACCCGGCGCCAAGGCATACCGAAGACTGGTCTCACTAAACAGTCGGGCCCCGGTTCCGGCTTCGCCCACGTGATTGACCCCGGTTTTCTGGCTGACGCTCAGCCCGGGCGAATCGAACGGATTTTTGGTGATCAGATTGACCAGACCGTTGAGCGCATTCATTCCGTAGAGCGCCGAGGCCGCCCCCGGCAGCACCTCCACCCTGCTGATGTCCAGGTCGGAAGGAGCCAGCGCCCCGGCGACGGGTGAGCCGATGTGCGGAGCCTGATTGTCCCGGCCGTCGACCATCTGAACGAACCGGACGTTGGTCGGGTTGGCAAAGCCGCGGGTGTTGTAGACCTTGAAGCCCAGGCTGGACGTCAGCAGCTGCACGCCCCTCAGATTTTCGATGGCGTCGAACCAGGAAGGCTGGGCCGACTGCCGGATCTGCCGGGCGTCGAGCCGCTCGATGGCGACCGGCGATTTCAGGATGGTTTCGGGAATCCGGGAAGCGGAAACGACGACCTCGCCGAGTTGAATCCGGCGCAGCGAATCCTGCGGGGAAACCACACTGTCGGACAGGGCCGGCGGGCCGGCCAGCATGAGCATCAGTAAAGGGAGCGGCATAGGCGTTATTTCCGATCAAATATAACGAGTGCACGCTTACGGAAGCCTATTCTTTGTGTTATTTCATATGGAGCCGGCCGATGCCCCGGCGGCTTCAGCGTTTGGCCGTTTCCGGTAATGCAGCAATTCCGAAACGGTGACGAACCGGTAGCCTCTCTTCTTCAGTCGGGTAATCAGGGCTTTGAGGGATTTCCTGGTCTCGCCGTCGCCGGGGTTCATGCCATGCAGCAGGATGATGGAGCCGGGGCGGGTGTGCGCGGCCGTGTAAGCCGCAATGCGGTCGGCGCTGCTCCGCACGTCGGCGAAACTTTCGGGTTCTACGTCCCAGGTGATGGTTTCCCGGCGGTGTTCATGAAGGTACCGGGGCAGTCCGATGAACTTCTTGCAGTAGGGCGGCCGGAACAGGATGTGGTTTTGCGGGGCGATCCGTCGGATCAGGCTATCGGTTTTTTCCACTTCCTGCCGGATAAAAGCTGCGTCTTTGAACACCATCCGGTGGTGGCTGTAGGTGTGGTTTCCGATCTCATGGCCGGCTGCGGCCAGGCGCCGTCCATATTCCGGATGCTGCCCGATCAGTCCTCCGATCAGAAAAAAGGTGGCCTTTACGCCTTCGCTCCGCAAGACTTCGATCAGTTCGTCCGTAAATTCCGTCGGCCCGTCATCGAACGTCAGCGCCACGACTTTCCGGCCGGTTTCCACCCGATGGACGATACCGCCATAAAACTGGAACGTCCGGGAATTGATCAGGAAGTAAAAGGCCGTCAGGGCCGACGCGGCCAGACAGAGCGGTAAGAGAAGGCGGGTGATGAGCCGAAAGAAATTCATCCTGACAAGATCGGGCGAAGGGCTGAATGAACCGAAAGTTCGCTCATTTCGCTCATTTTCCTGCCATTTTTATCGTGGTAAAAAGCAAGTGGCTCCCCGTTGCGGTTATCTGACCATTCAGGAACCTCTGCTCAATTTCAATTCAGGAATGGATCATCTTTTGTGGGAAGAAATTTCTTCGGGTTTACCCTCTACCCGGCAACTGGTTCAGGTGGTGATCCGGCTGCTGGCGGCTACCCTGCTCGGAGCCGCGATCGGGTTCGAACGAAAAAAGGCGCGGAAACCGGGCGGAGTGCGGACGCACGCCCTGGTCTGCTTAGGGACGACGGTTCTGGTGCTTTCCTGCTGGCAGGTGGGCATGGAACTGGAGGACATCTCCCGGGTTTTGCAGGGAATTATTACCGGCATCGGCTTTTTAGGTGGGGGAACGATCCTGAAGCTAAGTCAGGAGAAGGACATCCAGGGCCTGACCTCGGCGGCCAGCGTCTGGATGACGGCCGCCATCGGTCTGAGCGTAGGTCTGGGCGCCATCGGCATCGCGTTGCTGAGTACGGGCCTGGCCCTGCTGATCCTAACCCTCACCGGGCGTTTCGAAAATCGTTCTCCGGGCCACGGCGATAGGTAGGAGCGCCTGATTCCTCCGCTTCCTGCCTCCTGTTTACCTTCATAGCAACCGTTCCCGTCAGGGCGGCAATCTGCCAAATGGCTTTTCAGGATATAAAATCCGGGAACTTACCATCCGGTAAGAAAACGTATACTCTTGACATTGAACGCCCGGCGGCTAACTTTGTAACTGTTTTCCGCCTTTTGAGGCCACATAGTTTTCGCCTTACCTCCCGGGTTCCTGGCCGGCCCTCCTGCCGGCACGTTCACCGGCTCATCAACGCACGAAGGAATCATGAGACACAGCCTGTTTTTGATCGACCCGAAGGCCGATCGCCGACACCAGATTCAGGGTCTTCTGCTGCAACTTTTTCCAAAAGTCCATGTGGCAGGGTTTGAAGACCTGCTGGCCATGAAGAATCACGTAGCGATGACCGAGCAGTTTCCTTCCGTGCTGCTGGTGAACCTCGAACCGGATCAGGAGGCCATGATTGCCCGGGTAGCCCGGCTGAAACAGATGACCGACTGGCAGCTGGTGATGGTCATTGGCTGGGCCCACTCCCTCACCTATCCGCAGGTACGGTCTGCTTACCAGGCCGGTTTCAATTCAGCCCATAACCTTCCGACTCATCCCGGGGAGATGACCGCTGCCCTGAAGCTGATTGTGGATTACTGGCTGACGGTACCGGTATTGCCGGCCATCCGGAAAACGGAGCCGTGATGCAGGCCCCGGAAAGGCAAAATTCCATTCTTCGGAGCGTTTGGATCAAATATATTTTGGAACCTGCCGGCCGAATCCGGACAATTTAAGGTGATTTTAATCTGGCGAATTGATGTACCTACTTGTTTTGTTTCTGGTGTAAACGGCTTTGCAAGCTGAGAAACTGTACATTACAAGATAGATGTTTCCGACAGGCCCGGCTCCTTGCGCCGGGCTTTGTTTATGATCAGAGCGCACTGGCCCCGTTTTTCCGGTAATCTTCATGGCAAAGGCCTATGTGTATTAGTTCACCGGCTAATTCATGAACAGCGCTTCCCACCCTGCCCTGAATGCCTGCCCCCCTATTTTGTTACCTCTCACTGATCAACTGCCCCGATCCGGCAAGCCCGGCGGTCACCAACCTGCCTTTATACGCCCAGTTGTTTCAGGAATGCCTCCCGGTAGGTAGTGCCGATCGGAATTTCGTACGAACCTACAAACACGCGGTTGCCTTCGATATGGCTGATCCGGGTTCTGTTGACCACAAAAGATCGGTGAATCCGAAGGAACTGATCCGAAGGAAGCAGTTCGAGGAAGCCGGTGAAGGTCATGCCCGGCACCAGCATCCCGCTGCTGAGAATTATTTTGGTGTAGTTCCCACTCGCTTCGGCGAAAAGGATGCCGTCAAGATTGATTTTATAGATTTTACCATCCGTTTTCAGGAAGATGGTCTCCTCCTTTTTTGGTTCACCGACCGGGGAAACGACCGCTGGGGAAGGCTGTAACCGTTCGAGTGCCTTGTCGACGGCAACGATAAAACGCTCCAGCGAGAACGGTTTGAGTAGATAATCGCAGGCCGCCAGATCAAAGGCGTCGACCGCATACTCTTTATAAGCGGTAGTGAAAATGATCTGAGGCTGGTTTTTCAGGGTCTTCACAAAAGCCAGCCCGTTCAGAACCGGCATGTTGATGTCCAGGAACAGAATATCGATGGGCTGTTTCTGTAGTTCGGTTTTAGCATCCAGGGCATTGTCGCAGCAGGCCGCAACGGTTAGCTGCGGTAAATGCCGGCAGTAGGTTTCAATGATTGCCCGGGCAATCGGCTCATCGTCGACGATCAGACAGGCTGCTTTTTTCATGCCGTACGAAGCTGTAGTTGAACCCAATAAAAGCCGTCGGCATCTTCGATGGCTAAATCATGGGCGTTTGGATACAATAAGTTCAGCCGTTTCCGCACATTGGCCAGCCCTAACCCGCTATGGGGATTCAGGTGCCCGGCAGGCTCCCCGGTTTGAGAATAGGAATTTTTTACCGAAAACAGAATCGAATTGCCCCAGCGGGTCAGCTTGATATCGATGACAATCTTCTGTTCCATGGTGTTACGGGCATGTTTGAATGCATTTTCGACGAAAACGACCAGCAGCATGGGGGCAATCCGGACCGTAGGGTCGGTTACCTCTTCAAGGGCCGTCTTCAGCGAGAGTTTGCTGCCGATCCGCAGCGCTTCGAAATCGATGTAGTTACGGATGTAGGTCAGTTCGTCGCTCAGGGGCACATAAAGTTCCTTCGTGTCGTAAACCGAATATCGTAACAGTTCGGAGAGCTTCAGCAGCAGAGACGGGGTTTTATCCGGTTGCGAAATGGAAATGCCGTAGAGATTATTCAATGTATTGAACAGAAAGTGAGGACTTAGCTGGGATTGCAATAACTGCAACTCACTCCGGCTGTGCTCCGCCTGGGCTCTGGCGGCCTGCAACTGGCGCTGGACGCGGGTCCGGATCAGTTTGATAAATATACCCGACACAAGGCAGAAAAGAAACAGGGGCAGCCCCAGAAAAAGGGCATAAGTAAACTTGACATTGTGCTGCAAACTGGAAGCGAAGGTGGCGACCAGGAAGGCAAAACCAATCATCAGAAGGGGCAGCACTCCCAAAAGCCAGTCGGGAACCGGTTTGCCGGGCGGAGCCCAGATCTGGGCCAGATAACGACCACAGTACCCACCCGTCAGACAAAAAAGCGCAGCCGCCAGAGCCGCTTCCTCGTCGTACACCGTTGTGATGGTCTTCAGATAAAGCCGAAATACAAAATAAAGCGAAACCCCGGCCAGGGCTGCGATCAGCAGGTGCTCCCGGAACCGCAAATCGTCGGAAGGGCGTATCGTTGGGTCTTTTTTCACGTCGTGTTGAAAGTTGCGTACCGCAAAGCTGAGGGCGCCTGCCGACTTCCCTAAACATACCGGATGGATACCTGAAAACCACTGACGAACAGATCGTAATCCGGGTCGAACCGATTCGACCCCCGAAAGCCGCATTCCGTCAGGAAAGCCGCCCCGTCCGACCGAATTTCTTGAAGCCCCGGGCCGCCCCATCCACCTTTGCTCCGAAGATAAGCGATCGAACTCTTAAACAACCGACCATGCGCCCTGCCTTTGTATGTTTCCTGCTACTGATCTGTTCTTTTTCCGCCTTTGCGCAGCTTTCGTCCAACCGCCTGAATGGAATGGTCAGCGATGCGCTGAATGAACCGCTGCCGGGGGCTGCGGTACGGCTGCTTCGGGCGTCCGATTCGACCCTGGTGCGGGCGGTGCTGACCGGCGGCAACGGAAAATTCGGGTTTACCAACCTCCCGGCGGATGCGTACCGGGTGCAGGTCACGAGCGTAGGCAGCAACGAATATCGGAGCGGAACGATCCTGATCGACGGTCGGGCCAGGACCGTTACCCTGCCGGTATTTATCATGACGCCTTCGAAGACCCTGCTGAATGAGGTGAAAGTGGTGGCTAAAAAACCGCTGCTCGAACAGGAACTCGACCGGACGATCGTCAACGTCGAGGCCATGATCGGCAGTGCCGGCAGTAATACGCTGGAGGTGCTCGAAAGGACCCCGGGCGTCAGCGTCGACGGAAACGGCGACATTAGTTTGAACGGACAATCCGGTGTACTGGTGCTGATCGACGGGCGGCCAACGTATATGTCGGGTCCGGATCTGGCGGCTTACCTAAGATCGTTGCCGGGTGGGTCCATAGACAAAATCGAACTCATGACCAACCCGCCCGCCCGATACGACGCAGCCGGCACGTCGGTCATCAATATTCGACTGAAACGGGCCAGAACCCAGGGGTATACGGGGGATATCGCTTTCAGTTACAACCGGGGGGTTACCAGCCGCAGCAACGATGTGGTCAACCTGAATTACCATCACAAAAAGATCAACCTGTTCGGCAGTCTGGGTTACTCCAAAGACGGGAACTATGCCGAAGACAGGTATGAACGGAGGGTATATGACTCCACGGCGAACCTAACCTCCACGATAGGGCTCACGAACCGGTATAGGTCCGGCAGTCAGGGAGGCATGGCAAGGCTGGGGATGGATTATACCGTTTCCCCCGCCACCACCGTAGGGATGGTATTGCTGATTCAGCGCAGACCCCGATGGGAGCGGCTGGACTCCGATAGCCGGCGGTTCGACGGCCCCCTCGGACCGGATTCGGTCGGCAACGGCTCAACCGACGGCCGTTTTCGCTGGTCCTCGATCAGCGCGAACGGCAACCTGCAACACAAATTCGGGAAGACGGGCCGCGAAGTCAGCGCTGACCTGAATTTCGCCAAGTACACGACCCGGGGCGAGCAGCGGCTCCGGAACCAGATCGAAGGGCCGGACGGTACGTTGCCGGCCGTCGACCGGTTTTTGCATAAGCTGCCGTCGACAATCGCCATTTACTCGGCCAAAGTGGATTACATTCATCCGCTGGTCAACCTGGGAAAACTCGAAGCCGGTCTGAAATCGAGCCGGGTTTTGAATGCCAACAACGCGCAGTATTTCGACCTGGATGGTTCTCTCCTGCTTCCGGATTACGGAAAGTCGAATCATTTCCGGTACCTGGAAACGATACTTTCGGCTTACGCCAATGTTCGGAAAGATGGAAAACGGCTGGCCGCCCAGGGCGGTCTGCGTCTGGAAAGCACCCACCTGCACGGCCGGCAACTGGGCAACCCGGAGATCGCCGAAACCTCGTTCCGCCGAAGCTTCAGGAGTTTGTTTCCCTCGGTGTTTCTGGGCTATAAACTGGATGGCGCGGGAAGGAACACCCTGACCGCCGGCATTTCCCGAAGGATCAGCCGTCCAAATTATCAGTTACTCAATCCCTTTCTGGCGTTCCGCGATCCCTATTCGTTCACGACGGGCAACCCCTCCCTGAAACCCCAATATCGTTGGCAGTACGAATTGAAATATCAGCATAAACAGGTAATCGGGATCGCCCTGCAATACAACCGGTTCAGGGATATAATCTTCCAGTTGACCGAAGCAGTCGGCGACGTTTTTATACATCGGCCGGAAAACGTAGCGAAAGGCTATATTCTGGCTCTTAACACCAACGGCTCCGTAGCTCCGGCCAAATGGTGGAACGTCAATGCCACCGTCATGCTGGCCCGGATGGCCCTTCAGGGCACGGCCTTTTCTCAGCCTCTGAATCCGGGCCTTTTCCATGCCCGCATGAGCCTGCTCAACCAGTTCCGTTTCGGCAGCGGATGGAGCGGGGAGATGAGCGGCTATTTCAGTTCCCGGGATTTGGCGGGCCAGACGATAACCGAACCGCGCTACCGGGTGGCCGGCGCCCTGCAGAAAAAACTCTTCCACGAAAAAGGCAGCATCCGGTTGACGCTGGACGATCTGTTTCACTCCTGGAAAGCCTACGACCGGACCATCAGCCTGAAACGCACGGAAGCCGTTCACCGGAACGTATCGGACACCCGCCGGATTGGCCTGGCCTTTACCTACCGTTTTGGAAAAGAAACGTTTAAACGGAAACGGAATCACCCGGACAATGCCACGGATGAGGAGAAAGGCAGAGTCGATTAACCGCTGCCCCTTCAAACGACGGATGACCGGTTTCCGGATGGAAGCCGGCAGGATCGGAAGAGAAGGCGCAGGACCAGATCCGGGTCCATGGTCGCTGCTCCAATCCAACCGGTTTTCATTCCGGCTTTAGCCCGGCGTAAGGGAAGCTGGCGGTCCCGGTCAATGCCTCTATTGGCCGTTGCCTCACTATTTCATAAAAGTTTTAAAGGGCCTGCCCGCTAATCCATTATTTTTCAGCTAAAATTCGACTCAGGACGGACGTGCAACCCAGCGGGTTTGATAACTTCCTTTTTAAGCCGGCAAAACTTCGGACAGCCCCGTTTTTCATTGCTTTTCCCCTGAGCAGGATGACTCATTCGGTGAACAAGAATAACTCAGGCCAGGTCCTGGTGATCGAAGATAATCCGGATCATTGGGTAATGATGCAAAACGCTCTGGTCAGTCTGCTGCCCGGAGTGGAAACGATCCGGACCGTCAGTCACGAAACCACCGAAGCTTTTCTGAACGAGTGTATGGCCCAGGGACGCTACCCCCACCTGATTATTCTGGATCTGTATCTGCCGGACCGGGAGGTCGGCCTGAGTATCCTCCGGAAGATCCGGCAGCTGGCTTCTCCCGGCCGGAAAATCCCGATCCTGGTACTGAGTAATTCGAACCACCGCGAGGACATCCTCCAATCGTACGATCTGGGAGCCAACTCCTACATCATCAAGCCTTTGAACCTTCAGGAGTGGCTACCCTACTTTCAGGCCGTCACCGAATACTGGTGGCAATCGGTGACGCTGCCCCGGATTGACCCCTACTGAAAACCGGCTTCGGAAAGCCGGTCGGCCCGGCAATTGGGGTGAGGAATGCCGCAAGGGAAGAAGCAAAAAAGCCGGCAATCAACCGACTTCCGGCGCAGAAACCGGCCCAATGTCCGTAACCCATCCTTGTTTCTGTTTTAGTACCGGGAAATGGAAGCAAACCTAAACGTTTTTGTGATTCGCTTTGGCGATGGGCTTGTTATCGGATGTGAACGAAAGGACGGAACGGGCTAAAATGATATCTTTGTCCATAGGCCGTCCCGGCCTCCTCATTTCTTCCCGGACTGCCAAACGACATGAGCCTTTCTACCGAAAACCCCATCAACCGGCGCCGGTTTATCGGCGCTTCCGCCCTGGCGGCAGCCGCGGTCGGTACGTTACCGAAAGCCTTCGCCAAAGCAAACCCGCCCGCTAAATCCCGACGTGAGCTGGTCATGCAGGTGCTTGACCCATCCGGAAGGCCGAACTACGTACCGGCCGCCTTCTTCCTGCACTTCCCGCCCGAACAGCGAACCGGCGATGCCGCCATCCGGGCGCACCTCGACTATTTCCGGGCCACGGGCATGGACCTGATGAAGGTACAGTTTGAGCAGCGCTACCCCAAAGAAGTGGAGGTGAAAACGCCCGCCGACTGGGCCAGAATCCCCGTGCTGAAAGAAAACTGGTTCGAGCCGACGCTGTACGTGATCCGGGGACTCGTGAAGGCGGCCAAATCCGAAGCGCTGATCATTCCTACCATGTATTCGCACTATCAGATGGCCAATATGGTGGTACCTAAAGAAACCCTGCTCAGGCACGTGCAGGAAGACCCCGAAGCCGTCAGCCGGGGCATGGAAAACATCGCCCTGTCGATCATGAACTACGTCCGGGCCGCCACCCGGGCCGGCGTCGACGGGTTCTATACGTGTTCGCAGGGCGGAGAGGCCAATGCCGTCGCCGACCGGGCGTTGTTCCACCGGGTCATCAAGAGCTTCGATATGCTGGTACAGAAGGAAGTAGCCCAGCTAACCCCGGTCAATATCCTGCACGTGTGCGATTACGAAGGCGCTTACGGTGAGTTTGGGAGCCGGTTTCAGGATTACCCCGGGCAGATCGTCAGCGTACCCCTGGCGGCCGAGGGCAAGCCGCTGTCGCTGAGCCAGGCGGCCGGCCTGTTCAAACGGCCGGTGATGGGTGGCCTCGATCGGCACGGGGTGCTGTCGACGGGTACGCCGGCGGACGTAAAGAAAGCCGTCGAACAGGTGCTGACCGATGCCCCGGCTCACCTGATTCTGGGCGCCAACTGCACCGTTCGAACGGATATTCCGATCGAAAACCTCAAAACGGCGATTCAGACCGCTCACCGGTTCCGGGGGTGACTTTCCTCCTAAGCGGAAACTTCAATTTCTGTTGGGCAGCGGCAGACCCGAGGGAAGCTTCTGGGGAGTGGTGGTGGGTCCGGAGACGGTAATTTTCCCTGCTTTCACTTCCATGCGGTCGATGAAAACCACCCTTTCCTCACCGGTTTTGGTGGTTCTTCCGTGATAGACGCAAAACATCTCACGGCCGTCGGGCGAGTAGGTGATACTGTTGTGGCCCGTGCCCGTTACCGTGCCGCCCTTCGCCGTATTTTTTTGCAGCACCGGATTATCGGCAGACTTTTTAAACGGTCCTAAAGGAGAAGATGAAGTCGCATACCCGACGGCATAGTGCTGACCGCCAAAATAATTGGCCGAGTACATGATGTAATAGATACCCTCTTTTTTGAACGTCACGGATCCCTCCGTCCAGCGCCGGTTCACTTCGCGGGAGGTGACCGACCGGCTCTCCCACTCGGCCTGTTTATCGGTAAGCCGGACCGGCGGGCGCAGCAATAACACCGGCTCGCCGATGGCGCCGGAAAAATCAGGCCGGATCTCCACCCCGTATACCCAGCTTTCTTCCACTTCCTTAAACCACCCTTTCTTTTTGGCCCAATCGGCTATTTCGCTTTCCACCGGGTGTTTATAGGCCGCACGGGAGTAGTACAAATAGGTTCTGCCGTCGGTATCGAAAAACACGTTGGCATCGATGATGGGATAGCCCGGGTCAAAAATCGGCTTGTTGGTTAAATCGATGAACGGGCCGGTCGGCTTGTCCGCGACGGCCACGCCGATGCGAAAATTTTCAACCTCCCGGGTCGGGTTTACCTTCCATTGGGCGCTGTAAAACAGGTAAAACTTTCCCTTTACCTCATACACTTCGGGTGCCCAGTAGGCCCCGCCCCAACTGGCTTCCGGATCGCTCCAACCGTTTCTGTTGTCGTGAAAATAGACCTGCCCTTCAGGTTTCCAGTTCACCAGGTCTTTGGAGGAATAAGCGGCAAAGCCCTTATTCGCTCCGGCCCCCGTGCCGTACATGTAATACGTCCCGGCCGTATAGAGTACGAAAGGGTCACCAAATTGTACGTTTAAGGGGTTGGTATAAGTGGTTTTGGCCGTAGCAACTCGCTGGGTGGTTTGGGCCGGAAGCCGGTGAAGAGACAGTCCGGTGAAGCAGAATAGGAGCAGAATATATTTCATCATAACGAAAGAGTTTCCTGGAATCTAAAGTAAGCGAATTTTTCTTAGCAGCGTCCTGGAATTACCGATACAGTATGGACCCCGAGGAGTTCTTCGCCTGCTGTCTGCCCCTGACGCAGCGGGTTCAGCACATCCAGCCCACGCCCCGGCTCCAGAAGCGCGAAGGCCGTTTGGCAGACCGTTTGGAAGGAAACGGATTGCAAAGGGAAATGGTGATCAGGCGGGGTCAAAGACAATGAATACAATATAGCACTTACTTTAAACTGATTGCCGTTAACAACGTTCGGGAAACGGTCCAGGAGACGGATTTGATAAATGGAAAGGCGGCCTTCGAATAGGGATAAAATAAGTCCTTATGAAATGCCCGAATAAGGAGATGGCACACAAATGAACAATAAGCCATGTTGCATCTCATTACTCCCCTTCAGTAATGAGACGATGTGGAGCAGGCAGTTTTAGTAGGGTATGTCCAGGCCAGCGTCTGCAAATACCCTGAATCCCAGCTTTTTGATTGGCCGACCGATGCACCTTAATTAATCTGATGGCCGTTAGCGGGATGCTCCCGCACGGTTCTGCTTTCTGATCAGTTCAAAACTGCGGGTCAGTTCGACATCCCTCTTATCCAGGTGGTCCTTCAGCGTATAACGAACCGGGTAATCGGGCTGCACTCCCCGGCCAACCATGCCGGCTGGAACAACTGCTAAGTCATATCGCCCCAGGGGAAGGCTCAGTCGGAGCCGCGAATGAGGCAGCGTCAGTACCGGACTTGCCAGGCTGCTGTTCCCCATATACCCTCCGCCGGTTTCCTGACCAATAAACTGCCCCCGCTTTTGGCTTCGAACCAGTGCCGCGAACTCGGCCGCCGTCGAAAAGGTCCCGCCGTTAATGAGCACATAAACCGTTCCGGTGAATCCCGGCGTTCGAGGTGCCTGAAGACCCATATTGAGATGGTTGGTATACAGAAAGCCGCTATCGGTTTTTTGAATGCCTGATCGGTAGTCGGGCAGTACCTGTAACAGCGGCAGGTCACTGACGGATAAGCGGTTTAACCAGGTGCTGTCGGCCGTCGCAACCGAAATTCGACGGTAATAGTGGAACGGCTGATTCGCCAAGTAAGCGTACAGTAAGGCCCCATAGTCAT
Source organism: Larkinella soli (assembly GCF_003703975.1). Lineage (GTDB taxonomy): Bacteria > Bacteroidota > Bacteroidia > Cytophagales > Spirosomataceae > Larkinella > Larkinella soli. The sequence continues at coordinate 71,242 of NZ_QTJY01000022.1, forward strand.
CCCGCCCACCCTGGTTGTTTCGCAGATCGATTACCAGGCTCGAGAGCCGGCGCTGGTTCAGGGTGCGGAAGGTTTCCTGCAGGAAGGCCGGAAAGTCCTGCGTGGTGGCAAAGGAAGGGATTTTCAGCACCATCGTTTGCAGCGAATCATGCACCTGGGCAGTGGCGAATTCATCCGGCCGACTGGGGGCCGGGAAGCCGGCCCCGGCCAGTCGTACTGCCCGTAAGCTTCCGCTCGGTTCCCGGATCTGTACCTCGAAGGTATCCGCTGGTTGCACATACCGGGCAAACAGGGTCGAGAATTCGTTCTGAAGGCGAAACGATTTGTAGGTTTGGTTGTAGCCGTCCGACGGCAGTACCGACCGGAGCCTACGCAGGGTTTCCACCTGTTCATGGCCATTGACGGAGACGATGGCCGACCCTTGGGGAACGCCGGGGTAATCCTGAGTGACCAGGGTGCTATCCCCCGTGATCCACAAGTCGAGCGGCAACCGTTTCGCAACGAGCGACAAGTAGTCGTGCGTCGTGACCGAGGGCAACAGTTCGGTGTGACCACAATGAATTTGCTCGATCAGCGTACTTAGCCGGTAATACAGGTCGGATTCCCGGGTGGTCTTCGTCAGCGCGCTTTTTAGCTGGTCGAAGGCCCGATCCAGGCTCGGCTTGTCGGTATACCAGTAGAGTCCCGGATGCAGCTTTTCCAGGCTTTCCTGAAGGTAGATCAGGTCTTCGACGACCTGGGAGGCTGTGTACGTCCGGCGGGTCATCGCCTTTCGGGTCACCTCGATTCGCTTGTCGCGTTCCCACTGCTCATTCTTACGCCGGAGCCGGCGGGCCAGCTCCGTGAGGGTGGTATCGGCCCGCAGGTAGTTGACCTGTGACCAGTTGACCGGCTCTTTTTCAAATTCTTTTTTGATAAAGTTTTGCAGCGTAGGCAACCGACCCACGTCTTCCAGATTGGAAACGGCGCCGGTATTTCCTTCAAGAGTGTCAATTTGGGTCACGATGCGTTCAGAATGAAGCCGAAGCGAATCCTGACGGGCCTGTACCAACCCCATAAACACCAGAGCCGCCGAAAAGTCGGTTTCGATGACCTGACTATGGAGGTACCATTTTTGACCGAATTGCCGGTAGGTAGTCACCCAGCGGTCCTGGGAAACGGTCAGGCGCTTGGGAGCCTGACTGATGGCGACCCCACCCCAGTTCTGGTGAGTCTTTAGAAAGGGGAGACCGTACGGACTCAACTGGTGCTCGAGTTTGACAATGGCGGAGGATTCGGCATCAATATAAATGGTGCCTTTTAGGAGGGGTTTGCGGACGTTTTTCTTTTGGTCGAAGTCGATCAGGTAAACTTCTTTCCCATTCAGGTAGCTGGTAGTTCTCAAAACAAAGGTGTAATAGCGTGCCAGCGCGCTTTTCCGGCTTAACGCCACGCCTAAAAACGTCGGCTGAGCCGGCGATTGGATGCCGGAAACATCCGTCCAGCCAAAGGTGTAAAAGCCGCCCCGGGCCGGATTCCAGAGAGGTGCTTTGGCGGCCTTGTCCTCTACAAACCAGGCGTCGAGCACCGAAGAAACGTGCGATTGAGGGGTGCCGCTGGATCGAAAAGCCACTTCCAGTAACTGAATTACGGACCGACCGGCGGTGACATACTCCCGTTGAAAGCCTTCAGCCTGGTAGGGTTTAGTCGCGTAGTTATGACCTAATTTATCCAGGGCCCGAGTGACCAGCAGCAGCGGGTCAAGGGGTCGAACCACTACTTCGTTTAGCTGGACGGGGTTAGGCGCCAACGCAATCGTCAAATTGTTTTGATCCTTGGAAAAGCCGGTCAGCTGAACGGATTGATAACCCACATACGAAAAGATGACTACCGGATTTGCCGTCGTGCTTGGAAATCGAAAGACAAAATCGCCGGTCTGGTTCGTCGTGGTTCCTAAACTGGTACCGACTAATTGAATACTAGCGTAGGGAAGTGCTTCTCCCGTGATTTTGTCGGTTAATTTGCCGGTTAAGGAGCGTGGCTGGGCATCCGCCCAACGAAACGCCAGCAGCAGGAAGAAGAGCGGGAGTAGCTTCATAAAACGAGTTGATCCAGGGGCTGCGACCAGGGCGCTTGCAAAGATGAGGATTGTGTCCCTGAATCAGCCAGAGTCGCTTGTTAAAAAGAGTTAACGCTATCCTGAGGAACTCTTTTTACTCCTTTCTATTAGGTACAGACGAAAACCTCCGACGAACTATTCGTTTTTGTTCACGTTTTTAAACGCCCGTTTGGGGCTTGACGAATGGAGCGTATTGTGATCCTGTTTCAGCAGCTACTTAAAATTTTAGTAGATTGGCTGCCATAATTGCACTTATAGAATAAGAATGAAAAGCATTACCTTCCTTGCCATTGGGTTTCTTCTGCCGGTCCTACAAGCTTCGGTGGCAATAAGTCAAACAATTGCCAAGCCGGAAGAAAGAATAATCTGTGCTCAACTGGCCTACCTTAAGGAGGTTAAACAAAGAGTGGCTAAAAGTCACTGGCCTGATTTTGGGCGACAAGTATGGGAAGGAGAAATCAGGATAATGACGCCACAATCTATTTTTATAGTCAATCCTGAAAAGGCCAGTTTGGACGGGCAACCGTATGAGGAATGTGCTTGCCCGGTGGTGAAAGTGGTCCGTTTGAAAGACACCGTGAACACCGCCTTCGTGATGAATACGAACTTCTACGATGGTATAGCCGCTTGTAGTGACTGGTCGATCAGTCACAAAGTAATCCCTGGAATCGATGACACCGAATCGTGGATATTGATGGTGCTTCACGAAATGTTTCATCAGTTCCAGAGCCGCCAGCCTGCCTTCCGTGAACAGTTTATGGACATGTGGCATAAAAAGCAGTACATACCACAAGATAGTGTTGGGCGTCTGTATAAAAAGTACCCTGACTTTCAGGAACAGGTACAACAAGAGAACGACCTATTGTTGAGTTGCTTACAAACAGACCATTCCGTTCATATTGACTCCATGCTGCATGCCTTGTTACAAATTCGTCAAAATCGGCTGGCTACCTTCAGGAAAATAAGCGGTTTTGACATTGAGCCTGATGAGAATTTCGAACAGATTGCCGAAGCCGGTGCTCGTTACATTGAATACCATTTTGCAACCGGACTAGTCGATCAACCAGCAGACGAATCCTTAGCCGCTATCGACGCTAATTATCGTCGGCATGAGCTGTACAAATCCTATAGTTTACAAGATCAGGGACGGTACCTTTATATTCCAACTTCAAAATACTTTTATGCGTTAGGTTTCAATAGTATTCGACTATTAGAGAAGCTTGGTTTTCCTTTTAGAGAACGGTTATATTCGAGGAAAGGAGTTTCTTTTACGGCCTTGTTTAAGGAATATCTGGAAACTAAAAAGTAGCTACAGAGTATATATAAACTACCTCGTTCACTAATGACCGAAAATAGTCATTATTAGGTAAGTTGAATGACCTATCGGGCGACGATTTACCGCTGGCGGAAAGAGTATTCCCCTCAGGAAGAAACCAAACGCCGGTCTCTACGGGAAGAACTGTTGCGGACTGACCCGAATGGAGATTGGGTCATCAAAGAGTAGTGATGGGATAGCTCAGGTAGGTAAGCCTCCATACTTATTCCGATTATCTCACATCACGGGTATTTCAGGAAACATCTAACGTACGAATCGAACGCGATCGACTTTCGGTTACTAAATCCAGTTGCCTCTTAGGGGAAGTGGGCCGTACCGGCAGGGCATACCGTTAAAAAAAAGTATGACCTTTGGCTTGCCTACTGTATACCAGTCAGTTACCTTCCTTTCAATTTTCTGTACTTTCCAGAAACAAGGCCAAGATTTGCAAGGACTCCCTCCCAAACCGCCCTTTTTTGGGCCTCTGGCTTTTCCCGCGGCCGGGGGCAGAACAACCAGGGACCGTTCCTCTTCGAAAAACCTGTTTGATTCTTCTCCTGACCTTCATTCTGAACGCAACCTTTGCCCAGCGAGGCTTTAACTACTACCGGGATTCCAGCCGGGTCGGCTCTTCCAATCCCAAAGCCTTCACTTATTTCAAGAAAGCCTACTACGACCATATCTGGACCTGGAGCCGGGCCGGTGCCGACAGTGCCGAATATTACCTGAAGCTGGCGATCCGGGAAGATTCCTCTTACTCGGCGGCTTACGCCTTTCTGGGGCATGTCTATCAATTCAAAACCTACGACAACGTGGATTGGGACCACAAGCTGGCGATGCAAAAGCACTATGCCGAGAAGGCCCTGAGCTTCCACCCAAAAACCGGTGATGCCTACTCGCTGATGTCGGATGTGAAATGGCACGAAAAAGATACCCTCCAGGCGCTGAACTTACTGCGCCAGGCGATCGCCCAGGAACCGGATCACGTGGGTAATTATATTTTTCTGGCCATCCGCTTCACCCAGATGAGACAGGCTGCGGATAGTGCTATTTATTACCTGCACCGGCTCCTGACCTTGGATCCCCAGTATGGTCAGGCCTATATCAAACTGGCCAATGTATACCGCGATCTGAATCAGATAGATAGTGCTAAATATTACTACCAAAAAGCCATCACTCACTATCAGACCATTCAACCCAGAGACATCCGAATGCTGGGAGCCTATTACTGGTTGGGACAGGTACTGCTGAAGCAAAAGCAGTATGATTCAGCCAGGTACTATTATCAGGCGTTTCTAAAAGAAATGGAGCCGACGGATTACTACATGAAAGATCAGGCGCTAAGTTCGGCTCATAAAGACCTGTATGCCTGCCACCAGGCCCTGGCGGGCAGGCACCTGACCGACTTTGTCAGCCTGAACCTACGGCGGCTGAAAGAGCATCCGACGGACGGGCCGTTTCAACTGGGGATCCTGGATGATTTCATGGCGATCGAACAGGATTCGGTGGCGGAAAAATATGCCTTGCCCCTGGCCCGACGCTTAAAAGCTTCCCAATTGACCCGGCCGGACCTGCAACTTTTTGCCACGTTTTATGAATATGACCTGTTAAAAAGGTTAAAAAGACCAGGAGAAGCGATAGCCATTTTACAAGCCTACAACGCCAAAACGCCTGACGACCCGATGATTCTGTTTGAATTAGGCCGAATGAGTGTGTTGAGTGGCAAATCCCAGCAAGGTCTGATCTACCTGCAAAAAGCCAAACAACACCTGAACGGGATCGTAACGAAGGAAGGGTTCATAGCGGAGTTGCAGGGGCCTGATTTCGACAAGGTACGGGAAAGCCAGGCCTACAAAGCCCTGCTTCACTAAACCGGGAGCGGGACCACCGATTCATTCGCATCGGGTAAGCAGCAAGCCTTTCCTTAGCGTCATGCCTGTGCCGGAGAGGGCAACTTAAACGCTACAAATCGGCCGGTTGATTGACGCTCGGCGTGACCCGGTCCGGTTAGCCTGCTCGTCTGGGTAACTTAGCTATTCGTGTTGATAACTTCGTACCGGGCACGTACAAACATGAATATACCGTAGCAAAACAAGCCCAGCGCAACGGCCCCGAGCAGAATGGAGCCGTAACTGCCTTTCTCCAGAAAGGCAAAGGCACTGCTACTGCCTCCGGCCTGACTGGCATTAGCCTCCAGAGCCGCTTTAATAAATAAGTATCCGATCAGCCCCCAGACGATTCCCCGCGCGATGTAACCAATCTTCCCGGACCGGATGATCATCTCCTTGAGCTCCGTTCTGATGGAAGAAGTCTGGACATTTTTCAGGTATTCACCAGACAAAGCCCGGTAGATCTGATATAATCCGATGCCAATGATACACAAGCCAATCAGGCCGACGAGCCACTGGCCAAACGGTTTCTGCAGTATTTCCCAAACGAGGGTCTGCTGCGAACGATCCCCGCCCTGATTACCCTGGCGACCCAGTACCATCCGGAAAGAACCATAAGCCAGGAACCCATAGACCAGCCCACTGAAGGCATACCCCAACCGGCGACCAATGCCTTTGGCGTCGGTCCCTTTATGCTCGGTATCGAGAAAAGCCTGCGTTAGCCGCCAGAGGGTGTAGCAGACCAGACCTGCCGCCACCAGTGCCAGCAAAATCCTTCCAAACGGCTGATCCAGTATAAATCGAAAGATTCCCTGTTTGTTGAGATTACGTTCCGAACTGCCGCCGATTTCAAAAGCAGCCATGAACGCAAGGATACCAACCAGACAGTAAACAACTCCTTTGGCCGCCAGGCCAAACCTGGCAAAACGCTTCACCCATTGAGGCTGGGTCGAGGATATGCTGGATAAGTTCATCATCTGAATCGTTTTGTGAAAATTGCTTTCAACAGGATCGGTCTTCTGTAAATAACAGAAATGATTTAGGAGAATAAATGTTTTTGTTTCGATGCAGAAAATGCCGTTGACGGTAGAAGTACGGAGATGAAAGTCAGGAGTGGGCGGCTTGTTCCAGCCGGTTCTGGCCCTCACCGGCCACCCTCCCCGAATGCTGATCAATATGTGGGGTTCGTCTGGGCGGTGCTGGGCGATGCTATCTATACGTTTGCCGGATACCACCAAACCCGCAGAACATTCGATTTTCAAAATACCTCAGAGGAACGGATCCAAGTCCGACATAGACTGATTTTAGCCGCCGGCGATGTGGTTATTATCCAGGTATCCGGTCGTAATTCCGCTGGCTCCATGCTGGTTGTCGATGCGCGGGTGCCCGCCGGCGGGGGGCCTCCGGTTATCTACCGGAATTTGGCTTCCAATCTCCTGCCGAACGATTCAACCTATTCAATCCAAAAAGTATCGGGCTTACCGTAAAAAATTTGTCAAAATGCCGTTAGTATCTTTTTCGGTAAAAACGGTAAACCTCTTTTTATCGTAACGGCACAAACCCGAGTTCCTGGTACCCACCCACAGATGGCCCGCCCTATCTTCTAAAATGGACCAGACATCGTTGTTGACCAGGCCATCGCTGGTGGTCAGGCAAGTGAACGCTTTGCCATCATATCGGTAAAGTCCACGATGACCACCTCCACAGCAACAACCATCAACCACAAAACAGATAGGAGTGCGTGTTGCATTATGTTATCTTTTTCTCTACCAAAGGGTTTCAACAAACCTGCAAGACTTTTTTCTGAGAACGGTTTGAGAGCCTGTAAAAGAATGTTAATGAAACGTAAAAGCTGCATTTAATGACGGCCGGAGAAATTTGCCCTTAAGGAATCGGGAAACGTGATTACACTGAATACCGATTCATCCGGCTTTTAGCCAGCACCTGGCGCAATGGCGGACCTTCTACAATCGCTCCGGCGAACCGGTTCCATCGTCCCCACAGTTCATTAAAAGGAAAAACCGCAACGGCGGACGGTGCCGGCTGACTTTCCCTTTGCAGCTTAATAAAACGTGGAATTTTTGACGTTGGCAAAAAACCTAACATGAGAGAACTCTTAAATAATTTCCATGTACTTGCAAAGGCAATTGAGTGGGGGTTACGTATATTAAGCAACCTTTATAAGTAACCTTATTCTTGCCCTGACCCTTTAGTTGCCTGCTCATGAAGTTGCTGCCACTCCTCGCTCTGCTCTTCCTGACCGTGGGCAAGGTTTTAAGCCAGTCTCCCGTTCCTATTGATAGTTTACCTGTCCAGGGCATTCTCCTTCATCAAGGGTGGCGGTGGCATCCGGGCGATAACCCGAATTGGGCCAGTGTGAAGGTCGACGACAGGCAATGGCTTACCATTGATCCCAGCCGGAACATCACCGATCTGCCTCAAATCCAGCAAGTCCCCATCGGTTGGATGCGGATCCATCTTCAGATCGACTCAACGTTAACCAACCAGGTAATCAGTATGCTCGTTGACCAGCAGGTGGCTTCCCATATCTACCTGAACGGGCGGCTGATTGCCCGGTTTGGCCGGGTGAGCACAAACCCTGACCAGGTAGAAGCCTACAATCCATCCGGCGCAGACCAGGCCTTGTGGCAAGTCACCCACTTCCAGTTAGGGGCTCAGTCGCACCAGGTACTGGCCGTCCGTTTCGCCCGGCAACCGGCCATACCTTATTATAAATTTTGGGGCCAGCCCATTCCCTTTCTGCTCATCAAACTCCACCAGGCCGACCAACGCAATCAGCACCGGCTCGATAGCGTGGGTAACTTTGATGTCACATTTTTAGACTTCTTCAAAGCGGGATTATTTCTGATTTTAGCCCTGTTGCATCTATTGTTTTACAAATGGTATCCTGCTCAAAAAGTGAATGCCTGGTTTGGCCTCTACTGCCTGTTTGGGGCCTGGGCTTATCTAAACCAGCCGCTTATTTATCAATTCGTTCATTCGGTACCTCTGCGAATGCAAGCCGCCGTTGGGCAGTTGATCTTGTTCTTTTGCATTCATCTGGCCTTTCTGGGAGCTGTTTATACCATATTTGACAAGCGCATCGGCGTTCTGTTTTATACCGCGCTGGTGGTCTTTATCGGTTATGTTGTTTTATTCTCCCTACAGGTAAAAATGCCCGATGGGCTGAGTATTTATCTAGCCCTGTTGCTGACAGATGTTCAGTCCACCCGGTTGCTGTTACTGGCTTCGAGAAAACGGGGGAAAGAATACTGGATTCTGACCGCTGGGGCAATCGGCTTCATCGTCTTTTTGATCGCCTATCAGGCGGTCCCGTTCCTACCGATGAGTCCGTATACCCGGCATATTTTCCTTCATGTGTTTTATAACCTGAGTACGCTGAGTTCTCCGATTAGTGTGACCCTGTTTCTGGCCAGACGGTTTGCGCAAACCAACCACACCCTGGCGGAGAAGTTATTGCAGGTCGAAGAACTGTCGGCTCAGACACTAGCCCAGCAGCAGGAAAAGGAACACCTGTTAACGACCCAAAAGGAAACGCTTGAACAACAGGTTAGCAGCCGAACCGCGCAGCTTAGTCAATCCCTCAGCGAGTTGAAAGCCACGCAGGCTCAACTCATTCAAAAAGAAAAGTTAGCCAGTTTAGGTGAGCTAACGGCGGGTATTGCCCATGAGATTCAAAACCCACTGAACTTTGTCAATAACTTCTCGGAAGTCAGTGGAGAATTGGTGGAGGAGCTCCGGGAGGGGCCTTTTCGGCATCTGCCCGAACCCGAGCAGGCTTACGCGAACGAAATTCTGGGGGATTTGATCCAGAATCTGCAGAAGATTAACCACCATGGCAAACGGGCCGACAGCATCGTCAAAGGCATGCTGGAGCATTCCCGCAGCAGTACCGGGAAGAAGGAGCCTACCGATCTCAACGCCCTGGCCGATGAATACCTGAAACTGGCTTATCATGGACTTCGCGCCAAGAATAAAGATTTTAACGCCAAACTAGTGACCGAATTTGATCCCGATTTAGGAACGGTGGAGGTGGTGCCGCAGGACATTGGACGGGTGCTGTTGAACCTATACAATAACGCCTTCTACGCCGTGCTACAGAAGCACAAAGCAGCTCCTGAAAGCTACGAGCCCAGGGTAACCGTCAGCACACTTCGCCACAAAGGTCTGGTGGAAATCTGGGTGAAGGATAACGGCACAGGCATCCCCGAACCGGTGAAGCAAAAGATCTTTCAGCCTTTTTTCACCACGAAGCCCACGGGAGAGGGAACCGGTCTGGGTTTATCCCTCAGTTACGATATCATCACCCAGGGACATGGCGGAAGTTTAGAGCTAAAAACCCAGGAGGGGGAGGGAACTCAGGTGAGCATTCAATTACCCATCTAAGTGCATTGAACGAGAATTAGTGCCTTACCTGACGACCAAGAATTGGTACAGGGTTTCTACTCCATTTTTATTGATCATGCCTGGCGTCCACTTGGGCATCCGGCTACCGATTCGGCTAATCTCTTTTTTCAGGGCAGGGTCATGGTCATACGTTGGCTCTAAGGTGATGACTTTACCCTCACTATTGACCGTAGCGGTGAGCCACAGCTTCTTTTTGAACTTAACAGGGTGGTCGGAGTCCACTGCACTTTCCAAGACGAAATCAACCAATACCTTTTCCCCACCGGGAAAGGCAGGAGGAGACTGGGTCAGAATGGAAACGGGCCCGGAGGTATTATAGGTAATAATGGGCTTGCCACCATTTATTCCAGGCTGTGCTACAGAATCAATAAAAATGATAGTAGCCAGGCAAACGAGTGCCAAACGGAGGAGGGTTAATGCGGATAGGGTCATTTTATTGGCTTTTTTGGGAGATGCGGATCTTGATCAAATGGTTGCACTACCCTTCAAAACAAAAGAAATCTTTCTAACCAACTACCCTCCGTCTTAAAGAACTCGAAATGTTTCAATAAGTCATACCCTGCGGCAGGCTATCCATCTGCTTCGGCAGTCCGATCATGGCCGTGATGCCGCGTCGGCGACCGCCCGCGTCGGACCAATACCCTGACTGACCGGGGGTACTTTATGAGCCTGTGAAGTGGCGTCTCACAAAGAGAGGGATTGTTGGGACCTTGATATTTTTAAAATAGCCACTTGAAATTTTTGTATGTTGGCTATCATAAAAGGGATTAGAAAACAAAAGAAAGCTGCCTACCATATGAGTTTTTCAGTCTTTGCGCTGTTTTATGGTATCATTATATGGCTGGTTTTTGGTCAAAATGTATTCCTCAGGTATATAAGTGCCCAAAAAGACAAATGTCCTTTCTGGAAAAGACTCTACAACTATAGATACGCTCTATTGGCGGTTATAATTAATCTCGTTTTAGAATTGGCTTTTATCCTATACAAAGCAGTAAGCAGTTAGCCTAAAGCCACTTGTACTACTTCAAATAATTGATAATAGCGAGTGAAAATGGTCGGGCATCTACAATGCCATGCTGACCTATTCGACGATCGGGGAAACTTCTCAGGAACTGCACCTGGTGTACCGTATACTTTTGCCTGTTGGATGGCCAAAAAGGGGCATACCCGAGTCCAGCCCCCCATATCCTAAAATCTTACCTCCTGGCAACTCTAAAGCCGGCCGTGCGCTTTTCATTTGATCTATTGTAAACAAAGGATAAATAGTAAATCCCTTTGAATGTAGTCCTCCTACCTGATCGTCATTCCACCATCATTCCAATTGTCCTCCTCCCAGTAACGCACCATTTTGGAACGCGGCTCTCAGCGTGGCCGCTTTTGTCTTTTTAGTCGCTAATGCCCGCTACCCGCTGAAGGCTCAACCACTATTGGTAAGCTTACACACCCAAACCAGAAGTTACGAAGCCCATCCATAAAGATTTTCATGCGCTCTACGTTTTCTGGCTTGTGAACAACTGCATTGGCATAGGCCTGGTAGCAGTGTAAAATCTTTTGCTGATCATCCGAATCGCTATAAATTAATACGGGTATTGGCTGCCAGTACGAATCCTGATTCAGTTCCCACAGAAGTTCATACCCGCTCCGGTCGGGGATATTCAAATCCAACAGGATCAGGGTGGGTAATTGCGCCGTTTCCTTTCTATAGGCGTCGAAGGAGGACGCAGAGGAAAATGACAGCAGGTGACAGTCCTGACAGTACATGTCAACGATATACTGCATTAGAAATTGATCATCCTCGTCATCATCGACTAACACAATCACAAAGCGTTTTCCCTCCATACTAGCTGATTTGATTACAAATCTCTAAAGATATCAACTCCATGCAGACCAAGTAGTTTATCCACTAGTTCCTTTATTCACGGTTCGCCAGAGCGCCAGCCCGAAAATTTAGTAGAGAGACAACGACATGCCCGGAATCGACATCGTTAACAGGATGCAATTTTTGTCGACGTGAAAGCTGCCCAACGGGAAGTCCAATAGGGTAGCAAGCTGCTGAGCCTGTTCATTTTCTATCACTGGAAAAAATATTAGGATCAATATAGGGTGTCCACCAATCTGGACACCTTTTCCCAGTACCCGAATAGGAAGTTTTTTTACAAGTCGCCAGATAGTGTAAGGATTTGGCCCGAAATCTTTACAGATGGGAAGGTGTACCAATTCAATATAGGTTACTGCGAAGGGATAATGAGCTATATCACCCTTTCAGGAAGCCGGCTTAAGCCGCGGCTGATGAATCCTCGTTTCCTGAATTACCCTGATAAAGCTTAAATTTTTTCAGTCTTATTGTAGGCTGTATTGTTTCTAATAGAGAAAGGTTGTCCTATTTTAACTTTAGCCCTGTCGTTTCCGACTAACTTTGGCTTCCGCTGTGGCCGTCAGCGTAATGGTCAACCAGGTCATCAGATCCGCCTGCCGGGTCGTTCCATCCGAGTCAATCAATAACCAGCCTTTTAGGGCGCCCTTGCCTTTCATAGTGTAGGGGCGGGCACCGGGCCGATTCAAAATTCAAAAGCAGCGCTATTAATATGGAAGCAGAGCAATTGGCAAGGATACATAGTTTGAAAAGAGAGTGGCTTATTTTAAACCAAATAGGCAGAACCATCCATATAGATTTAGTATTTATCTTGGCAATTATAAAAATTCTAAGGTAATTGGCAGGTCACCCTCCCTTCAATCAAAAGCGATTCCCAGTTATGATGCTAAGCAATTTGCACGAGTCATCAAGGATGAGGTAGAAGCAGCATAGCCCGAAGTTAGGTTCATATTTTTACCTATACTGATTAGAACGTCTTGTAAGCTTCCCTAAAATGTGATCGGTTGG
>NZ_QTJY01000023.1 GCF_003703975.1 Larkinella soli
GGGCGGAGTTGCGCAGGAACTGACGCCGGTCACCGGCGGGCGGGGTGAGCGGCTGGCCGACGGGCTGCACCAGAGGTTGGGAAAGGGTTGAGGGTTCGGGATGCCGCTTGAGCATCTCCAGCAGGGTTTGCACCTTTTTCATCGTAGTGATTAGAGAAAGATTCGGGCAATAACTATCATTTACAGGTTAGAAATCAACTTTTGAGGCTTTCGGCCGGTCGGCGGGTTCGGGCAGCGGCTCCTCCTCTCGGGGCGGGCGGCTGCGCCACCAGTTGGCGAGCATCGACCCGGAGGTGTTCATCAGCGGGCCGAAAATGGCCGGAGCGAGACCGGTCGTAGCCAGTTGTCCCATCTGGAGCGCCAGCCCGGAAGCCATGCCCGCGTTCTGCATCCCGACCTCGAAAGCCACCGAACGGCTCGACTGATCGTTCAGGCCCACGACCCGGCAGGTCCAGTAACCCAGCAGATAGCCGAGGGTATTGTGCAGAAAACAGGCCAGAATCAGCAGCAGACCGACTTCCAGCAGGCTCTGCCGACCGGCCGCCGTGATCACCGTCACGATCACCGTGATGCCGACCATCGACAACAGCGCCAGCACCCGGTCGAGCCCCTCGCGCCGGCCGCCGGCGGCTTTGTGAAACGACCAGCCGGCCAGCGCCGGAAACACCAGGAACCACATCGCGTTCCAGACGGCGCCTTCGGCCAGGTCGCCCTCGCCCATGTTCGCACCAAGGAAGTTTTTCAGGAGGATGATCCCGAAGTAAACAATCAGTTGGATGCCCACACTCCGGCGCGTCTGGTTACCGTAGGCGAAGGCGTTGAACGTCAGGCCGGCCACGATGGGCAGAATGGTGATGTTCAGAATCTCCATGACCATCTTCCAGAAATCGACCGGAACGAGCTGGCCCGCCAGCAGTTTCAGCAGCGCAGGCGTCAGAAAGGGTGAAAGCAGGGTCGAGAAGGCGGTTACCGTCACGGACAGCGGCACGTTCGCCCGGGCGATGAACGCCATGACGTTGGAAGCCAGCCCGCTGGGTGAACAGCCGACCAGCACGATGCCCATGGCGATGGCCGGAGGCAGCGGCAGGAACGTCGCCAGCACGAACCCGATCAGCGGCATGATCACGTAATGGCTCACCACCCCGACCAGCACCCCCTTCGGATTCCGGAGAATCCCGGCAAAATCTTCCAGGCTCGACTGCGACCCCATGCCGAACATGATGATCTGGAGCAACGGGATGATCAGCCGCTTCAGTTCGAAGCCGCCCCAGCGCTGGAACCACTCGGGATGGTACATCGCCGTCGCGACGGCGGTCAGGATCAGTACCGTGAAGGTCAGGCCGCTCCAGACCGGGTCGTGCCGGATGCCGAGAGCCAGCAGCACCAGCCCGGCCAGAACCGGCCCGCCCGTCGCACTCCCCTGCCCGAGCAGGGCCAGGACGGCCGCCACCGTCAGCAGGATGACCCCAGCGCCCAGCAGGTAAGGATATAGTCTTTTCATCGTCGGATCAGATCGCCGGTTATTTATCCCAGAAAACGCGGGTATCCAGATCGTCGGGACCCTGCCGGGCCACGGCCACGTTGTAGTTCTCCGCGTTCACCGACTTCTCGTTCAGCGGATAGGTCAGCCGGCGGATAAATTCGCCCTGAAGCGTTTTGCTCGGGTATTTGTTCGGCGTCAGGGCCGGAAAACCGCTCCGGCGCCAGTTGGCCCAGGCTTCGGGGCCGTTCAGGAACGAGGCCACCCAGTACTGGGTGTTGATCTGCTCCAGGGCTTTGGCCGGGTCGAAGGGGTTGGCGGTCAGGTAGGTCGTGATGTCGGTGGCCGGGACGGAGGCCGCGGCATCGTATTCCCGCATCTGGTTTAGGTGGGCCGTGACGCCTGCTTTGTAAAAATCCTCGGCTTTGCCCTGAATCCAGCCGCGCTGGGCGGCTTCGGCCAGCAATAGCTGCGTCTGGGCGTAAGTGACGTAATGCTGCGGGGCATCCACTTTCGCCACCGTGCGCCGGTTGAGCTGCGAATATTTCCAGCCGCCGGAGCCGACGTTGCCCGGGTAACCCGTCGCCGTCGCCAGCGTGCCGTTGTCGAAACCCAGCGGCATTCCGACCTGGGCGGCCGGGTTGTTGTCTTCGGTCGTGGCGGCCGGGTCTTTCGACGGTTCGGCGTATTTGGTGGCGATCGCCTTCAGGCGCGGGTCGGCGGTTTTCTTCAGATAATCCACGAAGGGCTGCGCCAGGTAGAAATTGGCCTTTTCCGTCCCGTTGAAGAGGTTCGCGTACGGGCTGGTGTATATGCTCGAATACTGAATCTTCGCATTGTCGTCGTTCGACTGGAACACCCCGCCCTGCACGGCCTTCTGCACGTAGGTCTGTGCCTTCTGGGCGTCGACTTTCGTATACCGCATCGCCAGCCGCAGGAGCAGCGCATTGCCGAGCCGCTTCCACTGGGCAATGTTGCCTTTATAGAACAGGTCGCCGGCTTCGATCCGCTTCGACGCGTCGAGGGCGGCCGTGGCCTGCTCCAGTTCGGTCAGCAGGTCGTTGTAAATTTCCGGCTGGGGGTCGTATTTGGGCAGGTTGATGCCGCCCAGAAACGCCTGCCCGGCTTCCCGGTAGGGCACGTCGCCGTAGGTATCGACCAGCACGCTGAAAACATACGCCCGCCAGATGCGCGACATATTATACAGGTTGCTGCGGGCCGGGTCGTCCTTCGTTTTGGCCATCACCTCCGACAGCAGCTTGATCGGGCCGTTATTGCCGTTGTTGGTGCCGCTGAAGAGGTTGTTCCAGTTGGCGCGGGAGTTGTCGCGGTAGTCCTGGTTGTAGTTGCCGCCGGTATTGACCCCGCCGAAGGGCGTCACGATCTGCTGCACGATGGCCGACTCATACATGATGGTCTGGGCCGAGAGGGTGGTCGAAAACTGGGCGTTCGAGAACAGGTAAATGGGGTCGATGGTGGTCGACTGCACCGGGTTGCGGTTCACTTCCTCGAACCCTTTGTCGCAGCTGCTCAGGCCCGCTGCCAGGGCGGTGATGGTCAGGAGGGATAGTATTTTTTTCATAACAATCGGTCCGGGGGGGCTTAGAGTTTGACGTTCAGGTTGACTCCGAAACTCCGGGTGGTCGGCAGCGAGTGGGTTTCGATGCCCTGGATGTTATCCGAAGCACCCGAGAGGGCTTCCGGGTCCAGGTTGTCGAGGGACTTCCTGATCAGCAGCACGTTGTTGCAGATCGCCGATACCGTCAGGCCCTTGATGAAGGTCTTGTTGACGAACCGCGACAGGTCGTAGCCGATCGACAGGGCCCGCCAGCGCACGAAACCCGCGTCGTAGACGAACCGCTCGGCGTTGTTGGTGCTGCGGTAGCTGGAGTAGAAGTCTTCGGCTTCGACCTTCGTCGTGTTGGCCGAGCCGTCGGAGTTGACCCCGTCGAAGACCACCCCGCCCTCGCGGCCCACCAGCGACGCCTTCGAGAGGCCGTGCCGCAGGAAGTTCAGGTTCGAATTGGAAATCAGCTTGTGACCGGCCTTGAAGTCGACCTGCGTGAAGACACGGAATCCCTTGTAAGTGAGTGTGTTGAGCCAGCCACCGGTCCATTTCGGGATGGCGCTGCCGAAGGTGACGATGTCGCCGGCCACCGGCTTGCCGCCCGAGGTGATGATGCGGCCCTGCCCGTCGCGCTTGTAGGCGATGCCCCGCAGGGAAGCCATCGGCAGTCCGACCTCGTGCCATACCTCGCCGAAGAAGTCGCCCTGGCCCACCTTGAGCCGCTGCTGGCCGCCCGCCAGCGCCAGCACTTTGCTCTCGTTATAGGTGACATTGAAGGTGGTTTCCCAGTTGAATTTCGGCCGTTTGACCGGCACCAGCGTCAGCAGCACCTCGACGCCCTGGTTGCGCAGCCGCCCGACGTTGACCTTCGTCTTGTCGTAACCCGACGCGTTGGAGATGTCGACGTTCAGGATTTCATCGACGGTATTTTTCCGGTACAGGGCCAGATCGAGGCTGACGCGGCTGTCGAGCGCCCGCAGTTCCAGACCGACTTCGGCTTCCTTCACTTTCAAGGGCCGCAGGTTGGCGTTGGGGTTGACGCTGGTCGTCACAAACCCCAGCGCCTGTCCCTGCAGCGGGTTGGCGTTCAGGCTGTAATACAGGTTGTTCTGATACGGGTCGGTATCCCCGCCCACTTCGGCGTAGGCCGCCCGCAGCTTGGCGTAGTTCATCCAGACCGGCCGCTCGCGGAGGGCGTCGCTCAGCACGAGGCTCCCGCTGACGGACGGATACAGGTAGCTGTTTGAGGCCGGGTTGAGGGTCGAGAACCAGTCGTTCCGGGCCGTTACGTTCACGAAGGCGACGTTCTTGAACGAAAACTCGGCCGCGCCGTAGAGTGAGTTCACCTGTTTCTTGCTGTAGGCATACTGCGGGTCCTTGTTCTGCCCGTTCATGATCGTATACAGCCCCCGGATGTAAAAGTTGGTGGCCGATGCGCTGTTGTTGGTATACACCTGCTGAAGCTGGTTGCCGCCCAGCGTCAGGTCAAAGCCGAAATGGCCGAAGTTCTTCGTCGCACCCAGCAGGAAATCCATGTTCCGCTCCCGGAACGTGATCACTTCCTGATAATAATACCCGTTGAAGCCCGTCGCGGCCGCCGACACCGAGCGCGTCCCGGTCGGGCGGTTGTACTCATACGGGCGGGTGTAGTAGTCCTGTCCGATGCGGCCCTGCACGTACAGCCAGTCCGTGAACTGGTAGCGAAGGCTGGCGTTCCCGAAAATCCGGTCCCGGCGGGCGTTTTCGAAGCGGTCGTAGGCCACCCAGTAGGGGTTGTTGCGGTTTGTGAAGCGGGAGGTGGCCCGCTCATAGCCGTTCTCGTCGTAGCGATTGGCCTCCAGCACCTTCATCGACACCGTCGTGGCCGTGGTGTAGACCGTCGTGTTGGCGTTCAGGTCCTGCAAACCGACCTGCGGGGGGTTGTGGTTGAACTCGTTGGAATAGTTGGCGTTGAGCTGGGCCGTGAATTTCGGCGTAAACTGGTAGTTGAGGCCCAGGTTGAGGATTTTCTTGTGGAAATCGGAGTTCGGGATGATGCCGTTGGCGTCGGTATTGGAAAACGAGAGCCGGAAACCGCCCTTGTCGCTGCCGCCGGAGAGGGCCACAGTGTTGGTCCAGGTGGTGCCGGTGCGGTAAAAATCCCGGATACGGTTTTTATAGGCCTGGTATGGGCGCTGCACCCCGTCGAACTGGTAGGTCGGCTTGCCGTCGATCTTCTCGCCGAAGCTGAACACCCCCGAACTCTGGGCCTCGCCCACGGTGCCCGGCCGCTTGCCGAACTCACCCTGACCGTATTCATACTGAAAATCCGTATAATCCAGCGCCCGGTCGGCCGTGAAGTTGGAGTTGATCTCCACCCCGATGCCCTGGCCGGTGCGGCCGGTTTTGGTGGTGATGACGATGGCGCCGTCCTTGGCCCGGAAACCGTAGAGGGCCGCGGCCGTGGACCCTTTCAGGACGGTGATGGTTTCGATGTCGTCGGGGTTGATCGACTGGAGTCCGTCGCCGGCGTCGGCCGCCGAGCCGGAGCGGTTGGTGGTTCCGTCGGTGTCGCCCTGGCGGCTGGAGAAGTTCGTGTTGTTGATCGGCACGCCGTTGACGATGATCAGCGGGGAGTTGTCGCCCTTGAACGACGACTGGCCGCGAATCCGGATTTTGGACGTTCCGCCGGGGCCGCCCGTCGGGGCCGTCACGTTTACCCCGGCCACCTTGCCCTGGAGGCTGTTGCCGAGGTTGACGGTGCGGTTGGTCGTGATCTGCTCGGTATTGACGGTGGCGGTGGCATAGCCGACCTTTTTGGACTCTTTCCGGATGCCCAGGGCCGTCACAACCACTTCCTCCAGCCCTTTGGTTTCGGTCTGAAGAATGATGTCGATTACCGTCTGGCTGCCGACCGGCACCTCCTGCGTGGCAAAGCCGATGGAGGAGATGACCAGCACCCCGGTATTGTCGGGCAGGTTAAGGGTATATCTGCCTTCGCCGTTGGTGGTGGTGCCGACGCTGCTGTTGCCCCGGAGCCGGATGGTGGCCCCCGGCACGGGAAGGCCCGTATCGTCGGTGACGCGACCGGTGATGGTGACGGCCGCGCTGGCTTCCCCGCCGGCTTCCGTCTTCCGTAGCACGATGCGGGTGCCGATGACTTCGTAGGAGATGCCCAGCGGCACCAGCAGGCCGTCCAGCACCAGGGCCAAGCGTTCGTTGGCGACGTTCAGCGAGACTTTTTTACTGATCTGAACCGAGTTCGGGCTGTAGACGAACTTCACCCCGATCTGCTTCTCGATCCGGCTCAGGACGTTCCGGACTTCGACCGATTCAAGGGAGAGCGTAATGGTCTTGTTGAGTACTTCCTGTCCACGGGCATCGTGAGCGTAAGCGATTCCGCAACAGAGCGTTATGAGTAAAATCTGCGTCAATGAAATCCGCATCGCTTCGTAGAGAATCGTTTTAACGGAAAAGTTTTTTTTCATACTTTTACTACGTTTTCATTCAATTTTTGGGTAAAAACAAGCCCCCTGTTCATCTGCGAAGATGAAGCCGACAAGCGTTCAGGAAGGGGTTTTTGAAGCCGATGATGCTGGAACCATCATCGGCTTTTTCGTGAAGCGGGAATGTTACGTTTTCAAAAAAGGAATTAAGGGTTTAGGAACAAGTAATCAAGGTTTAAGGAATAAAGTAAAAGCTCGTTCAGGGGCAGCCTTTTCCGTTGATGAAAATGCTGGTTCCCCGGGTTTCATATTTGGCGTTCAATGATTTGCAGATGAGTTCAAGCTGCGTGAACAGGGGCAGCTCGTTGAGGTCGCCGTTGAACATGCAGCCGCTCAGGGCGTCGTTCTCCAGGAAGATGTCGATTCCGTAAGCGGCCTCCAGCCGTTTCAGCACGTCGGGCAGCGCCATGTTCTCAAACACGAAGCTACGGGTCGGACCGGGAGCCGCCAGTTTCTCCGGGCGCTCGATCAGGGTCGGGATGAGCTGCTTGCTCTGTTTATCGTACGTAATTCGCTGGTTCGGCTTCAGAATCACTTCCTTACGGTCGGGTATAGACGCTTCGGTGTTCTCATAGACCGACACCCGGCCCGTCGCCACGGCCACCTCGATGGTTTTGGCGCCCTCGTAGGATTTCACGGTAAAGCTGGTGCCCAGCACCTCGGTGGTCAGATCCCCGGCCTGCACGATGAAGGGCTTGGTGGGGTCTTTCGTCACCTGAAAAAAGGCTTCCCCTTTCAGAAACACCCGCCGGTTTTTCCGGCTGAAGTGTTCGGGGTAGCTCAGGACGCTGTTCGGCTGCAATACCGCCACGCTGCCGTCTTCGAGCCGAACGGGCTGGGGCTTGCCGGCGATGTTGCGGATTTCGATGCTGCCCTGCGCCGGGGCCGACTGCCCCACCGGAGCCGCCGACCGGCGGTATTCGCTCAGGACCCAGACCGCGCCGGCCAGCACGAGCAGCACGCAGGCCGCCATCGCCAGGCGGGCCCGGGTCAGCAGCGGACGAACCGCCGACGTTCCGACCGTTTTCGTATACAGCCGCTGCCAGATGCGCTGCCGGATGGCTTCCTTCTCCCCGGCTTCGACCGGCACCGGAACCTGCCCAACCCGCTCGTACCAGTCGAGAATGATCTTTTCCTCCTCCGGATCACAGGCTCCGGCGAGGTACTTTTCCAGTAATTTATCAAACTCGTGCTGTGACATTCGGATTCGGTTTTCGGCGTCCGGTGCAACCCCGGTTAATTATAGTTCTGATAGGCCCGCAACTGCTCTTTCAGCAATTTCATCGACTTGGTCAGATGGTATTCGATCGCTTTCTCCGACAGATTCAGTTCGTTGGCGATGTCGCGCACCGACCGGTTTTCGAAGCGGCTCAGGCGAAAAATCTCGCAGGTTTTCTCCGGCAGCTTCTTCATCACTTCCTCCACCGCCTGTGACAGATCGGCGAAATTCACCAGTTCCTCGGTGGAGAACGACTGCTGCATCTCGTGCAGAATCAAATACTCCTGCAGCCGCCGGTGGTTGATCTGCGACTTGATGTAATTGGTCGACAGGTGTTTGATGGACACCACCAGATACATGCCCAGGTGCCGCACCACCAGCTGCCGCCGACGGTGCCACAGGCTCTCGAACAGATCGTGAACCAGCTCCTCAGCCTCCTCCTTCGTTCCGATCTGGTGATAGGCCACCCCGAAAAGCTTGTACCAGTAGCGGTTGTAGATTTCCTCGAACGCCCCGGCATCGTCGTCCCGGAGAAAACCCACCAACTGCTCTTCGGGAATTAGTCGATAATTCATCCGAGATACGTTCTGCTGTGATTTCATGTATAGTCAATCTATCCGACGAAATCCCTAATTCATTTTAAATATTCTTTGAAAGATATAATTTTATAGAAGGAATTATAATTTTATCAGGATTCCTTCCGATAAATCCTATGTCATTTTTTCAGATGTGTTCCTGGTTTCAATGAGTTGGGGGGCGGGGCCGGGCTTCACCGGAGCCACCATTTTCCCTGAATGGCCGGCTTTCCGGAATACCTATCCTGACCTAACCCCCGAAAGGAACAAAATAGTGAAGCGGCCCCACCCCCCCAGACCACCCCCAGCCCCCTCCTTGCTAAGGAGGGGGAGCGCTCCGCCATTTTCAAAACCCTGCGAAGCCACCCCCTCCTTAGCAAGGAGGGGGCTGGGGGGTGGTCTGTTCCCCAACTCAGACCGTCACCGCATTGACCGAGTCATAGACGGTTACTTTCGTCCAGAGCCCGGAGCAGTCCTCGACAAACTTGAGGTGCGTCGGGTGGGTCTGGTAGATGTCCTGGTCCTTGCGGTTGTTGAACACCAGCAGCAGCGAAAACTGGTAGGTGGTGTCGATGACCGGCCGATTCGTGTCGGCCGGAACGCCGATGTGGGCGGTCTTGATGACTTCGATGGTCGGAAGCGTCTGGAGGCCCTTCAGGAGCCGGGCGCGGTCTTCCTTGCTGTCCGGATTTTTCATCCAGAAATAGACGTGGTGGACGAACATGTTGCTGACGGGTACGGCCTGGGCCTCGGTGGCGGCAGCGCCGGCCAGACCGGCTCCGGCCAGGGCCAGGGTGGATTTCTGTAAAAATTCGGAACGCGTTACCTTTTTCATCGGTCGTTGTACGGATTAAGTGGCTGTTATCCATACAAAGGTGGTAGGATATGCGAAGGATGTACTTGTAAAAATCCATCATTCCTCAGTATTTTGTCGTCTCATGAAGCGTTTCACCCAGCACGAGCCGTTCAACATTTTCCGCTTCGAGGAAAGCGAATGGCCGTATCCGCTCCACAACCACAGCTATTTCGAGATCATTTTCATCGACGAGGGGCACGGCCGGCACGTGGTCAACGAGTTTGAGTTCGACTACCGGCCGGGCGACGTGTTTCTGCTGGGGCCGGAAGACCATCACCTTTTCAAAATCGAGGCCCGGACCCGCTTCTGTTACCTGCGGTTTACGGAGCTGTTCTTCCGGAGCGAGTCGAGGGAGGGGGCCGGAAAATCCTGGGAGCAAACGATGGAATATCTCTTTCACGCGCCCTACCAGTCGGTCGGCAGCATCGTGAAGGACCCGGCGGAAAAGCAGCGGATCGACCATCTGCTGACGGTCCTGATCGACGAGTACGACCACCGCAAAAACCGGTTTGCCGACACCATCATGGGCCACCTCATGCGGTCGATTCTGAGCATTCTGGCCCGCAACATTTACCGGCACACGCTTCAGACCCGACCGGAGGGGCCGGTGTCGCTGCCCGCGCTGGAGGACCTGCTCGTCTACGTCCGGCAGCACATCGCCGAACCCGACAAACTCCGCATCAACCACCTGGCCCGGCAGTTTCATTATTCGCCCAACTACCTGAGCATCTTCTTCAAACGGCAGACCGGCGAATCGCTCCAGCAATATATCCTCCGCTATAAACTGAAGGTGGTGGAAACCCGGCTTCTCTACAGCAGCTGGAGCATTTCGCAGATTGCCTTCGAGCTGGGTTTCACCGACGAGAGCCACCTGAGCCGCATCTTCCGGAAATATTACCGGCAAAGCCCCGGCCAGTTCCGGAAAGCCCGGCCCGAACCACAAAAAAGCCGCCCCTGAGACACAGAGACGGCTTTCCGTTTTTTCTTAACCTAATTTATTGAAGCGAAGTCGGGAGCATCACGATCTGCCGATTGGTTTCCTTCGGGGTAACCAGGCTGATCTCTTTCCGGATGCTTCCCCTGGAAGATCGGATTTCAAGTTCATACTGCCCGTCGGCCAGGTCGGCCACTTTCATTTTCAGTGCGTATTTCAGGTCTTTCCGGCCGATTACCTCCCGGAAAAGCAGCTCGTTCCGTCGGTTCCGCAGCAGGACCGTCACGGGCTCCTCCGCCGTTTTTTCAACGGAAACCCGGATTTCATTCTTCACCGTGACATAGGCGCTGGCGTCGAATGAGAGGGCTTTCGGGGAAGCCGGATCGCTAACGGGTGACGTACTGAACAGGGCAGCGCAAACCAGAGAATTCAGGAGATTGAACATGACGTGATGTGTTTAGTATTTGTTGTTGGATGTCTTGGCAGTTGTTGTTAACCGTTCGCATAGACAAATTCCAAACGCCGTGCCAATCTCTTTAACCACCTGGTTATCAATAATCTGATTTTTTCGCCAATATTTTAGAATGTACGGAGTCGGACAAATTCTGTTCGATTGCGGACAGACCGGACGGACGGCCGGTCTCAGCGGGCGGCCACCGTAAAGTTGAAGCGGTCGGCGGTTTTCGGGGCCACGGCCTTGAAACTGATCCGGTAGATGGTATCGCCCCACTTGGTAACGATGCCCTGGTCCTCCGGAGCCTCCAGCTTCACCTTCTCCACCTGCGGCTGAAATTTCTTCGCATCATACCGCACCACGAAATCCCGGGCGGTGCCTTCTTTCGGCGCGTAGTGGATGATGAGTTCGCCGGGTTTGCCCGGTTCGGTCGGGTAGCAGGTCATCAGGTGCTGGGTCAGCGATTCGGCTTTTTCGAGCGTGACGGCATCGTCGACCTGCACGTTTTTGCCCCGGTTGAGCCGGATGGTCCGCTTCCAGCTGTCGATACCGGCCTCCTCGGGATAGGCTCCGGCGATGTCCAGGTCGAACTGGGTGACCGCCGGGCCGGTCTTGTAGGCGATAAGGGCGGCTTTGTATTTCGCCCCCGGCGGCTGGGTCCGGCCGTTGACGGTGGGCAGGTTGTGGTAGTCCGAACAGTTGTACCAGATCTCGTACCGCTTGCTGCTGAAGGTCTTGCCGGTGTACGTGCCGCGCCCCACGTCGATCAGCAGGGGCTGGCCGTCGTAATACACCACGTAGTTTCCGACGTCGTTGTGGTTGTGGCTCTCGTCGTTGTGGCCGCCCTTGGCCGCCACGTAAAAGCCCTTCGTCGACCCGACCTGGTCGCGGGCCGCGAACACCTGCAGGTCGGGCAGCCAGACGTCTTTCGGCAGCGGCAGGCCCTTTTTGGCCTTGCGGAACTCGTCCTGGATGAATAGGGCGTAGAAGTTCCGGAAATAATGAAACCGGCCGAGGCTGCCGTTCTCCGGCTGCCGGTAATAGGCCCCGAAACGCATCATGTCCGGGTCCTCGATGTCCTTGCCGAACCGGTAGATCATCGTGGCGGCCATGCCCGGCTGCGGGTCGGCGTCGGCAAAATTCAGGAAATACTTCTCGCTGATCTGGGCGCGATAGATGAACTTGCCCATATTCCGCACCTTCTCGTCGGCGAAAACGTACCGGAAGGCCTGGTTGGTGGCCTGGTTCAGCAGGGCGATGTTGTCGTAGAGCGACGCGGCCGCGGCCCCCCAGTAGCTTGGCCCCTCGTCGCAGCCCCCGTCTCTCGGGTACGGGTTCAGAAACTGGTCGAGCACGTTCAGGATTTTGGCGACGGCTTCCGTCCGCTTCGCGTCGTCCTTTTCGAGCAGCAATACCGTGTTGAGCCAGTTGGAGCAGATCCAGGGATTCCAGTTGTTGGGCGGGCGGCCGTTGGAATTCTTCGACATCCAGCCGTGAGGCTGGGTCATGAGCGGCTGAAAGATGCGGTAATTCGTTTCATGATAAATCCGCTTCCGGATCTGCGGGGAAACCGCATCGAGCCGGTCGCCCAGGTAATAATCCACCCAGGCCAAATAAGTGGCGGTTTCGGCCGCAAACAGATCGACGAACGGCTTCGACACGTCCATCAGGCCGGCGAAGTCCCTGCCGCGCGGCAGGTGCGCCGAAGACCCCCAGAACGACTCCTCACAGATCGACCAGACGCCGTCGATGATCGGGTCTACGAAACGACCCTGATTTTCATAGATTTCGGCCAGAAGCAGGGTGCCGAGCACCTCCCGTTTCTGAAAACTGACGGCTTCGTATTCGCTCCGGTTGGCGTTGCGCTCGATCAGCAGCGACTTCGTGGCCGGAACGCTGGGCCAGTTGTAGGTCAGGTAGCCCTCCGCCTTCTTCAGATATCCCTTCATCATCTCGGGGTCGGCCTTTGCCCAGCCGGCGCGGTCGTCCCGTTTCGGAAACGGTTTCCAGTCGGCCTGGGGAATCAGCACTTTGCCGAGTTCTTCCTTCGAATATTTGCCGCTCAGCAGGTCGGGCTGCGCGAGGAGGTCAACGGAGAGGCAGCAGAGAAAAAAGAAAAGAAAGAGGTAACGTCGGTGAAGCTGTAGCTGCATGGTCAATGGGTTTTACCCCAGAAAGTCGCCGGCGCCCGGTTTTTACTACCAACGGCTCCGAAACCGAACGACCGGCCGGAGTGCGATGAAAAACCGACGGAAAGTTGCAAATACCGCTTCGCTTCCTCATTTTTGCCCATAAGAATATATTTCCAATAGATTAACTATTTTATGGAAATCAATCTGATTGCGCTCGCCGTACCTTTGTTTCTGTTTTTCATGGGGTTTGAATACTTCCTGGCCCGCCGTTGGAACAAGCCCTATTTCCGCTTCAATCATTCGGCCGCCAACCTCACCATCGGCATTGCCGAACGCCTGGCCGACAGCTTCACGGTCGGGGCGTTTTATTTCGTCTACGACTACCTGCACCGGCATTACGCCCTCTTCGACCTGCGGCCGGGCATTCTGGGCTGGCTGGCCCTCTTCCTGGCGACGGATTTCGTCTGGTACTGGTACCACCGGCTGGCGCATGAGATGAACGTTTTCTGGAGCGTCCACGTCGTGCATCACCAGAGCGAGGATTTCAACTACACGGTTTCGGCCCGGATCACGGTCTTTCAGGCGCTGGTCCGGACGGGGTTCTGGTCCATCCTGCCGGTGATCGGTTTTCCGCCGGAGATGATCACCACGATGCTGCTGATCCACGGCCTCTACCCGTTCTTCATTCACACGCGCCTGGTCGGCCGGCTGGGTTTTCTGGAATACATCTTCGTGACGCCCTCCCACCACCGCGTTCACCACGCCTGCAACCCGCAGTACCTTGACAAAAATTACGGCGACGTGCTGATTTTCTGGGATAAACTCTTCGGGACGTTTGCGGAGGAGAAGGAGGAGCCGGTCTACGGGCTGACGAAGCCGCTCAACAGCCACAGCTTTCTGTGGCAGCATTTTCATTTTCTGCTGGAACTGCTCGAAACCGCCCGGCGCACGCGCGGCTGGGGCGCCCGGCTGCGGCTGCTGTTCAGCCGACCCGACACGGTGGACCCGACGGTCCGGACCGGGCTGGAAAAGCGATTTCTGCTGCGGTCGTCGGTTCATGCCACCAGCCGACGGTTTCGGGGTTACGTCACCGGTCAGTTGGCCGGCACGCTCCTGATCCTGTTCCTGGTGCTGCTGTTCGAACGCTCGATTCCTCTCTGGCCGCAGCTTTCGGCGGCTTTGTTCATTCTGATCACGCTCGTCAACTGCGGGGCGCTGCTCGAACAGCGGCAATGGGTGTTTTATCTGGAAATCAGCCGGGCGGCCGTGCTGGTACTGGCTCTGCTTCCGTACGTCGACCAGCGGGTCATTGCCCTGGTCTACATCGGCGGCCTTTCCCTCTGGGCTTACTTTTCAAATCTCCAGAAGCAGTACCTCCGGCTGGTGTATGGCCCGGCCGTAAATTGAGGAATAGGGAATAATGAATAGCGAATGTTGAATAACGAATACTGAAGTGGCTCCGCCCTGCTGAATCGGCAGCGCCATTTCGTTATTCAATGTTCAGCATTCGCTATTCATTATTTATAGACATAGCTTTTCCCAAACGCCCAGGACGGTGTCTGTACCGGCTGCTGCCGTTGCTGGGCGACCAGTTCGGTTTCGTAGGTTTCCTCGAACAGTACCTGCAATTCATGGACGAACCGGAGGTAGCGCCGGGTGCGGGCGCAGAGCCAGCAGTTGAGCCCCGGAACCAGCCGGATGTCCTCAAAAGACCAGGTATGCCCGGACGCATCGGGTTCGAAGCCGAAGGAAGTGAGCCATTGCCGGGTCAGGCGGATGGGTTGGGGTCGGGACGCCGGCCCCTGGCGGGTAAGTTCTTCAATGGCGGACGGAGTAAGCAGGGTGGGCACCCCATTTGTATAATAATAGTGCCCGGTCGTGGGATGGTTGAGTGTCATCGTGCGATCGTTACGGCGGGCCGGATCGCCCCTTGCAGACTACGACGACCGGCCGCTCAGGAGCATTCACTGATCAGGCCTTCCGCTTTTCCGTTTCTGCCGGCATCCACGATCCGTTCCCTGCCCTTTGTCCGACAAGTACTGTGCCAACCCCTAACGGCAAGCCCTTAAACGTTTCTTTTGAAGCCCCGCAGGCTAATTTCAAATTAAGATAAAGGCCGTCCTGCATAATTATTTTACCATTTTCATTAAAATTCTCTAAAAGATGAAGGAAGCGGGGAATATGGCATTGTAATTGGTAAAACCTGATTGAAAATGGTTACATCCCCTGCTGCCAAACCGCCAAAACCACCGTTTTTTGCGAGATTTCAGGGCTTTGGCAGAGTATTCAACGTGAAAAATATGTCTTTCTGGTTTACTCAACGCACTAGTATTCAAACAGAAACCAGGGAGTCGGAACCCTTGTCGACTCCTCATGTTCAGGAGGTTGCCGAACCGGGTCTGAACGGCCGGCCTCTCGACCGTTTCATGGCCTGGGAGCAACGGCGGCTGTCTCTGAATCAGATTCTGGCCCAGGCCCGCTGGTTCATCCTGTGGAACCACCCCTCCGGCGACACGACGCCCTATGGTTTCGCCGTCCTGGAAGAATGCCCGGAGGCCGTCTACGGGTACAGCCTGTGGGCCCGGCAGAACGGCCGCATTCAGCGGATCGCTTCCGTTACCGACAAACTGGTTCTGGCGGATTGCCTCGACGCCGACCGTTGCGAGCTGACGGCCGAAGCCGAAAGAGTACGGCAGTTTCTTCACGACGTCACCCGACAACTTACGACCGTTTCATGATACAGATGCAAACAGGCTCCCTGGTCCTGCGGGGTTTTAAACCGGCTCTTCCCCTGACCGAACTGATCTGGCTGGAAGGGAACGGCAACTATAGCCTGCTGCATATGAAAGAAGGCCCGGCCGTCATGATGGCCAAGACGCTGGCCCGCTGGCAGCGCATGCTGCCCGACTTTGTTCGGATCAGCCGGGGCGCCCTCGTCAACCCGCGGCATGTCGTCGACCTCCGCCGGATCTCCACCTATCACGTCCAGATCACCCTGACCAACGGCAAAGTGCTGCCGGTCGCCCGCCGTCGGATTTCACAGGTCTTTAAAATCATTCAGGACACCGGGAAGGTGTCCTGAACTTCGTTTTTTCATTCCTTTCCCCGCTCATTGCACCGCATACTTCAGGTCGACGCCGATGGCGTGTTCCGTTTTGGCTTTGTAGGTGGCTCCGTAAGAATTCGGCTGGGCTCCGAACATCACCTGCCCTTTGTCCGTAACCACTTTTCCCTTACAGGTTGAATTGTTGTTCAGCACCTTGAAGTCGAACAACTGGCTGAGGGCCCGCCCCGAGGAAGGCAGCCCGCTGAATACCGGCCGGTTCGGATTATTGAACATGAAGCCGAACTGCCCGGTCACCGTCACGACATTGTCTTTCTTGGTAATCAGCACCTTGTCGATGGAATTTTTGGCGGGCTTCTCGCCGGTTTCAGCAATGAGGGTCACGACATCGCTCGCCCGCAGCCCCTGCACGTCGCAGGTTCCCCAGTCGAGCAGGCGGCCGCCGGCGTAGGATCCGTGCCGCACCAGCGTCATGTGATTGGTGATTTTCAGCGAACCGGAGGCCGTGAATGTATTGTCGCGCACCTTCACGTTGACCAGCGGAGAGCGGATCTGATCGAAGAAGCACAGCACCGGCTCGGTATCGGCATCACCCAGGGCATTGAATACGAAGCGGTTGCCCTCGATGATACACCGCTGCCGGACGCCGTCGGCGTAGATGCCGTAATTCCGGACGAAGTCGAAGGTATTGTTCCGGATCGTCAGCGTACCTTCCGGATGCAGGGCCGCCGACAGCCCGATCACCGCATGGGGATATTTGTCGTAATTCACCCGTGCCGATTTGTTCTGGTCGAGCAGGGAGGTGTAGATATTATCGGTCACCGTATGGTTCTGCCCGCCCGAAAGGCTGATGGGCACCAGGCTCATGCCGATGATCCGGTTGCCTTTCACGGTGATGTTCCGGCCCCGGAGCTGAAAACCGGTCTGGCAGTTGACGGCGGTATTGCCTTCGATCAGGATGCCGTCGGCCCCGTTGTGGGTGGCTATGCAGAACGACTGGATCGTAAACAGGTCGTTGCCGAGGTTGGTTTCGCCTTCCCCCACGGCCACGTTGCCCGTCGCCCGGCTCTGGCGGCTGGGGCCGTGGTTGGCGTTGCCGGAGAAGTCGCAGAGTTTGCGGCAGCCGTAGGAACGGTTGTCATGCACATTGTACAGCATCCCGCCCACCAGCGCGACCCCGTATCCCTGCCCCTGCTCGTTGGCTTTCTCGAAGACACAGTTGCTGATCTCGATGTTATAACAGCCGTAGTATTCGCTGGAAGCATACTGGGCGTTGCGGATGGTGACCCGGTCGACGGTGCTGTTCTGGAGGTTCAGCAGGCCCAGACCGATCACCGATTTATTACCGGTTTTCCGGACGCGGAACTCCAGGTCCTGAAATTCCACGGACGCCGGCAGAAAATGGGCCACTTCCCGCATTTCGTTGGTCGAGTAGGCATCCTGGCACGCGTGCCGCAGATTGACGACCTTCCCTGAAACGGATTCGACGATGTTGTATTCCGCCTTTTTGGTATCCTCGTCGAGCGGCCAGTTGGTTTTGGAGCGGATGACGATCAGGTCACCGGCTTTGAGACCGCTGGTGCTGGCCAGGGTGATTGCCTTTTCGCCGGGCTTTATGCTTCTGGTGATCGTAGTCCGGAGCGGACCTTCCTGGGCCGAGAGCAGAATGGGATACAGTTCGTTGTCGGGCAGGTGAAAAACGGCCGGTTTCCCCACGGTTTTGGACTTGATGGCGATGGTACCGGTGAAGGCATAATCGAGCGCCGTTTTCAGGAAGTAAGACCGGGTCGGATCGACCAGCAGACCGACCTTGTTGTTCCGGCAATAATCCAGCGCCTGCCGGAATTTCGGAGAATCGTCGGTGGCCCCGTCGCCGGCGGGTTTGAACTGGGCGAAGTCTACCCAGTTGGTCGCGGCCAGCCGGTACCGCTGTTTGTCGGACGTCACCACCGCATTGCCGGTTTCGGGTCGGATCACGGGCGCCTGCTGGGCCTGGCCCTTCAGGGCGCTGATCAGAGCAAAAAAGAGAAAATAGTTCTTTTTCATAACATCGGTCGGGTTCTGATACCATTCGGTTCCTTAGCAAAGAACAGGCCAGAATTCCCGGCGGCTTAGACGCACCGACGTCCGACAATCAGGGCGTACGGTAACGAATGTCAACGACGAACGTGTATCTTGAGTCCCCGTTAAAAGTACCTCCAAAGGAGCCGGTCTGCGCTCCGAAACCAATCTGGCCGGCGCCTGCCGCCACTTTTCCCACCAGCAGCCCATCGGATTCGGTCGTTCCAAAGCCGAACTGAACCGGTGAGGCCGGCGGAGCCGCCCCGATCAGCACGGGTCGCACGGCCGTCCGAAACCGGAAGCTGAACTCGCCGGTCAGGGAAAATACGTGATCTTTCTGATCAATATACAGCTTTTCAAGCGAAACCTGCGTGGGCGTCTCTCCGGTTTCGGAACCCACCGTCAGCACGTCGGCGGCCCGTAGCCCCTGCACGTCGCAGGCTGCCCAGTCGAGGAGCGCCCCGGTCGGGTAAGCGGACGCATTCCGCACCAGCGTCATCAGACCGCTCCCCGGCCCGGCGCCCTCGGCCGACGGGTTGAACGTATTGTCGCGGACGCGCAGCCCCGATACCGGTGCCCGGACGCCGTCCCATAATACCAGCACCGGGTTGTTGGCCGCCCGGACCGGACCGGCAAATTCGAAATGGTTGTGCTGAATGACGCACCGCTGCCGCACGTGGTCGGCGTAAATACCGTAGTTACGGACGTAGTCGAAGGAGTTGCCCTTGATCGTCAGATAGCCCGCCGGCAGCAGCGTACCGGCCAGTTCGATGCCGGCGCCCGGATACGAAGCCGGGTCGGGACTGCCCCCGCCGGCCTTCAGCAGCGAGTGATAGGCGTTATTGGTCACGACGTGGTTCTGCCCGCCGGAGAGCGAAATCGGCAGCTGGCACTTGCCCAGAATGAGGTTGCCGTTGAGGGTGATGTCCTTCCCCCGAAGCTGAAAACCGGTCTGGCAGTTGGTGGCGGTATTTCCCTGAATCAGAATGCCCTCCGCTCCGCCGTGGGTAGCTATGCAGAACGACTGGATCGTAAACAGGTCGTTGCCGAGGTTGGTTTCGCCCTCTCCCACGGCCACGTTCCCCGTCGCCCGGCTGAGCCGCGTCGGCCCCCCGATGCCGCTGCTCGAAAAGTCGCAGAGTTTGCGGCAGCCGAACGAACGGTTGTCGTGGACGTTATAGAGCAGCCCGCCCACGGTGGCGATGCCGTAGCCCTGCCCCTCTTCGTTGGCCTTCTCAAACACGCAGTAAGCGATTTCGGTATCGTAACAGCCGTAAAACTGCGAGGAGGCATACTGGGCATGGCGGATGGTGACCCGGTTGATGATGCTGTATTGCAGATACCGGAGCGAAAGCCCGACCACGGGCCGGTTGCCGGTTTTCCGAACGCTGAGTTCGATATCCTGAAGAAAAAGCCGGGCCGGGCGGTAACTCGTCACGGATTTGATTTCCGAAACCGTATAGGCATCCTGGCAGGGCTGTTTCAGGGTAACGGTCGGGCCGGAAATCGCTTCCACGACGTTGAACTCTCCCTTTTTGGTGCCGGTTTCAATGGGCCAGTCGGCCGTCGACTGGATCAGGAGCAGGTCGCCGACGTTCAGACCGGCGGTGGAAGCCAGACTGACGGTGCGGTCGCCGGCCGCAACATCTCTGGTGATTCGGGTGTTGAGCGAACCGGCTCCTGCCGTAAACTGGAACGGAACCTGCTGGGTGTCGGGCAGCAGAAAAACCGCCGGTTTGCCGGGCCGCCGGGATTTGACGGCCACCGTCCCGGTAAACTGGAAATCGACCGGGGTTCGGAGCAGGTAGGTTTTGGCGGGATCGACCAGCAGGCCGAGGTTGCGGGCCCGGCAGAGGGTCAGGGCCTGAAGCAGTTTGGGCGTGTCGTCGGTGAGGCCGTCGCCTTTCGGCTGAAACCAGGTAAAATCCATCCAGCCCGACACGTCCATGCCTGATTGATCGACCGTGTCGCTCGCAATCGTCCGGTCTTCACTCGTCCGAACGGTCTGCCCCCGGCCGGCCAGAGACACGGCCAGCAGACCGAACAGCATCCATTGTCTGATCCCTCCCTTCATGATTCGCTTCCCGCGAAGCGATTTACTTGCTCCGGGCTCGTTTCCAGAAAATATTATATCCTATTTTTAAAAAATACCGCAGGTCCGTTTTGAACGGAGCCTGGGCGAAAGCCGCCAGATACCGCCGTTCGGACTCGACAATTTCATCGAAGTTCCGGGGCAGGTCGGCATAATACGGCGGCAGCAGCCCCGGCTTGTATCTGACCCGTTCGTTCCGGACCGACTCCGGATACAGGCTGAGGTAGTGCGCGCTGATGGGCCGGACGCCGATCAGCTTCATGTCGCCCTTCAACAGGTTGATCACCATCGGAATCTCGTCGATCCAGTATTTCCGCATGAGCCGGCCTACCGTCGTGATGCGGAAATCATCCCGGAATTTTCCGCCGGCTTCGAGCCCGCTGGTCCGGATCAGATATTCCTGGAGATGTTCGGAATACGGGTGCATCGTCCGGAATTTATAGACGTTGAACAGTTTGCCGCCCTGCCCGACCCGGGCCATCCGCAGCAGAACTCCTTCGGAAGAAGCCGGTTTCTCGACGAACGACCCCGCCGGACGCTGCGCCACGATCACCAGCCGGTTGCCCGACTCGAACACGGCGTTGACCGAAAAACCCGCATAATACAGCCGCCCGATCACCTCCGCCCTGGAGATGGTCCGGAGCGAGGGGAACAGCCGCCGGTACAGAACCTTGACCGGATACACACGGGGCGTAATACGGTGCAGCAGATAGTCGCCCGCATACAGGGATTGCCGGATACCGGCGGGCAGCGGGTCGAAAATCCGCCGTTTGCGCTGCCCGAGCGTCTCTACCCGGCAGATCAGGAAACCGTCTTTTCGGATCGCTCCGAAAGCCGCCCGAAACACCTGGTTCAGGTCGGTATGCAGTTGCAGCAGGTCGGGAATGACCAGCGCGGGCACCGGAATCTTGACGGAGCTGATCGCCTGTCCGTCCGGAGAGACGACGATCGGAGCCGCCCGGACGTTACCATTCGCGGCCACCCGGATGATCTCCACATCTTCGGGGGAGAAGCCGAAATCCAGCAGCGACGGCAGGTCCGGCCACGGGGCGGTTTCGGCGGCAGGTGTGGTTTGTAAAGCTTCCATATCTCGCAGTTGATTCGGGTTCAGACCGGATTCGCCGTCAGAAGAAAGCGGTTCTGTCGGGCCGGATTTTCTTTCAGTTCCTTCAGGCTGGCCGGGTAGTTACCCACCAGCCAGGCCATGAAGGCGGTTACGTCGATATTCTCCGACAGCATCCGCTGCCGTCGTTCCTGCCAGTCGGTGCGGGCCGGGCCGCTCAGGATCTCCACGGCTTTTTCCGTAACGCCGTCGAAGGTGACGAACAGTTCCTGTAAGCCGTACTGCTTCAGTTCGAGGTGGACGCCCGGACAGGTATCGGGCGCCAGCAGGCTGTTGACCAGGATGTTGGGTACCCCCAGCAGCGCACACTCACTGGCGGTGGTGCTGCCCTCGCCGATATACAGGCTCGCAAAGGCCAGCAGGTGGTGGAGTTTCTCCGGGGCGACCCGGATCCGGTGGCCCTCCAGCTCGGGCGGCAGGGCACCCTCCGACGAGATGAACACCCGGGCGTGCCGGCTCAGCCGCTCGACCAGGTCGATCTTCTGATTCCGGCTCAGGCCGTGCTGCCCGACGTCGTGGCTGGCGCCCCACGAGATGAACCGCAGGATCACGAACCGATCCTGGCGGGTCAGGCCCATTTCTTCCAGGACGCGCTCGTCGGGCTGGAAGCAGGTCGGGGCCAGATGGCAGAGTTCGATG
Organism: Larkinella soli; assembly: GCF_003703975.1. GTDB lineage: Bacteria > Bacteroidota > Bacteroidia > Cytophagales > Spirosomataceae > Larkinella > Larkinella soli. The sequence goes on from NZ_QTJY01000023.1 coordinate 21,682, forward strand.
TATCCCTGATACCGGATCTGTTTGGCACCCAAGTCCTTGCGGAAGCCGTTCGGCGTCACGACCGTGTCGGTGAAGGGCAGGTACATGAGGTGTTCGAAGCGGGCGTGCTCGGTGTCGTCGAAGGCGATGTGCGGTTTGCCGAACAGTTTGGACACCTGGGCCGCGTAGGGTGACCCGAAACTCAGAAACAGGTCGGGCCGGAACGAGCGGGCCACCCGGGCGATGGCCGCATTGCCTTTGAGCAGATACAGCATCTTGCCGACCAGCCCCCGGCCGCCCTTCCCGCGGGAGACATAGGGCAGGTTATAAGCTTTCAGCAGGTTAAAGGTCACCTCCTTATCGCGGGCCGTGATGGCGACCTGATGGCCCTTTTCCTGCAGCAGCCGGATGGCGTTCCGGAAGTAATGGACGTGGGCGGGGTGTCCGATGTCGATCAGAATTTTCATGGTCCGGGTTTAGCTGGCAAGGTTAAGCCGGCGCAGCTCGGTCTGGGTCGGGAAGTTGACCAGAACCGCCCGGCGCGGGCCGTGATAGACAAACATACTTCCGGCCGAGGCCGCCGACGCGCCCCCTTCCGTAACGATCTGCCGGACGTGGTCGAAGGTGCCGCAGCCGCCCAGCGCCACCACAGGCACCGGCACGGCACCGGCAATTTTCCGCACCAGCTCCGTATGATAGCCGTTCATCATGCCGTCGTGTTCGATGGACTGGACCACCAGCTCCCCGACGCCCAGATCGGCCATCTGTTTCGCCCACTCCAGCGGAGAGCGGCCGGTCGATTTGCCGCCGGCCTGCGCGTAGACGGATTCTTTCCGGAACAGGTTCTTCTTCACGTCCAGACAGACGACGATGGTCGAAGAGCCGAACTCGTCGGACGCCTGCCGGACGAAGTCCGGGTTTTCGAGCGCGTAGGAGTTCAGGCAGACGCGCTCGGCGCCGGCCTTGATGAGGGTTTCGATGGCTTTCAGCGACCGGATGCCCCCGCCGACCGTGAAGGGCATGTTGGTTTCGTCGCCGATCTGCCGCACGAGGTCCGGGTCGATGGTCCGGTTTTCGGCCGTGGCCCGGATGTCGAGAAAGATCAGCTCATCGGCCCGCAGGTCGTTGAACAGTTTGACGGCGTTGATGGGGTCGCCGATGTAGCGGTGGTTGCGAAACTGTACGCTCTTTACCAGCCCCTTATTCTGTAACAGAAGGCAGGGTATTACTCTCGGTCGGTACATAAGCCGTCTTTTTTACCAGATGGATGAAATTTCTGAACACCTGAATACCGGCGTCCTGGCTCTTTTCGGGGTGATACTGAAACCCGAAAATATTGTCGCGCTGGACGGCCGACACGAAATCGTAGCCGTAACGGGTCCGGTGCAGGGCATCGGCCGGGTCGGTGAGGCTGACGTGAAAGGAATGCACGAAATAGAACAGCTCGTCGGGCGCCAGGCCCTCGCAGATGGGGTGCGGCCGCACCTGCTCGATGCTGTTCCAGCCGATGTGCGGAATTTTGAGCCGGGGCTGGTCGTCGAGCCGGAACCGGACGGTATTGCCTTTGATCCAGCCCAGCCCTTCGGCGTCCCCTTCCTCGCTGTGTTCCATGAGCAGCTGCATCCCGAGGCAGACGCCCATGACGGGCACCCGCTCCTCCAGCACCCGCCGGTTGAGCAGGCTCAGCAGGTCCAGGCTCCGCAGCCGGTCCATGGCCCGCCCGTAATGCCCGACGCCGGGCAGAATGAGGGCATCGGCCGCTTCGATCTCGGCCGGGTCGGCGCTGATGCCGCACTCGACGCCCAGCTTCCTGAATTTATTATGCACCGAGCGAAGATTGCCCATGCCGTAATCGATGACGACGATATTCATTCTATTTTGAGTTTGGACCTCGCTCCCGGCCGGGGGTGAGATCAATCAGCTTGCATATTTCAGGTACAGAATGTGCGGCAGAATTTTCAGGCTGCACGCCACCTTGATGGGCCAGCGCAGAAACCGGATCAGCGGCAGGTAGGTCTGAAAATCTTGGTGCGAGCGCGGGCTGCGGTTGAAAATTTCCTCCCAATCTTCCAGCGTCCAGCCCAGCTTCGAGATGGCATAGGCCACCACCGACCGGTCGTACTCGTAGGGGCTGGCCTCCAGCTCCGCGACGGCTTCCTCCCGTGAAATCTGTCCCGAGCGGATCAGGGCCGACAGTTCGGTTTTGCGCTTGTCGATATTGAATTTGCCGGGCAGCAGATAAGACTGGAAGAACTTGGTATACAGGTTCTCATGGTGGTGACCCCCGTAGTAAACCCAGCCCAGTTCCCGGCCCAGCACCTCGTCGACCTTCTTTTTGTTATAATCGACGTATTCCAGCAGCCGCACCTCCCGGATGCGCCGGACGAAGCTGCAATACAGCAGATAGGGCAGCATCATCACCTTAAAGCTCCGGACCGATCCGCTGCCGTGTTTCCGGTGAACGCTCTTGAAATACCGCCCGTCCATGTAGGTCCAGCTGATGGGCGAGGTGCCTTCCGTCCGGAACGAGTGGCCGTTCAGGATGTAACCGACGCCCTCGCGGGCGGCCGTTTCGTACAGAACGGAGTAGATGGCGTAGTCGGTCGGGATGTCGGCGTCGGGCACGGAGGCTTTCAGGAACGACCGTTGCAGGTCCTTGAACTCCTCCCAGTCGGCCACGACCGTATGCAGGTCGACGCCGAGCAGGCTGGTGGCCTTTTTGATGTTCGAGACGGCGATTTCGGAGTTCCAGCCGTTGTCGAAATGCACCGCCAGGGGCCGCAGACCCAGCTTTTTGGCCATCAGCAGCGTATAGGTGCTGTCGCGGCCTCCGCTGACGCCCACGATGCAGTCATACGGTTTGCCGGCGCCGTCCTTTTTGATCCGGGCCACGATCTTTTTCAGATCGTCGTCCATGGTTTCCACCGGATGCCGGCGGTCCATTTCGTCGTGGATGTGGCAGTATTTGCAAACCCCCTTTTCGTCGAACCAGATGTCGGAGACGGTCGTATCCAGCACGCAGCGGCTGCACCGGCGATACCCGGTCTGGAGGGTGGTTTCTACAGGCTTGAACGTTGTTTCCATGTCGTCGCGGGGGGATTATGCGGCTCTTTCTTCCATTTCGTAAAAAATCTTCGGCTTGGTCGGCAGCACCCGCTTCAGCACCGGCACCACGAGGTGCAGCAGGCGTTTCATCATCGGGTAATACGAGGGGTAGTCCAGAAAGGACTTGTTGGGCGCTTTCCATACCGCCAGGAACTCTTCCGGGCTGATATCCAGCTTCTTCATCACGTACTCCCGGTCGGCTTCCATCTGCTCCAGGTCATAAGGCGGCTGCTTGATCTGTTCCAGCGCCTGCTCGCGGGTGATCTCTCCGCTGACGGCCTGGGCCGAAAGCGTGATCCGGCGCTTGTCGATGTTGAACTTGCGCGGCAGCCAGTAGGCCACGGTGAACTTCGTAAACAGGTTCTCGTGGTGATGACCGCCGTAGTATTCCCAGCCGTAGACGTCCTTCAGCAGTTGCTGGGCTTCTTTTTTCTGGTAGGGCAGGTAGTTGAAGGGCGAAATCAGCTTGATGCCCCGGGCGTACCCGAGGTACAGGATCTGCCAGAGCGAAAGCCGGGGGTAGGTTTTGAGCCGCCCGCTGCCGAACTGGCGGTAGATGTGTTTCAGCTGACGCAGGTCGGTATAGGTCCATTCGGTGGGCTGCTTGCCCTCCGAGCGGAAATCGCTCCCGATCAGCACGTATTTGATGTTTTCCTTGGCGGCAATCTTGTACAGCACCGACTGGATGGCGAGGTCCGTCGGGCCGTCGACCCAGGGCATACCGGCCAGCAGATACGACCGCAGGATGTCCTTGATCTCCTCGTAGTCGATCACGTAGGTTTCCAGGTCGATGTTGAGGGCCGACACCACCTTCTTGATGTTTTTGACCGAGATGTCGGAGTTCCAGCCGTTGTCGAGGTTGACGGCCAGCGGGTTGAGACCGTATTGTCTGGCGATGTGCAGCAGGTAGGAACTGTCCGTGCCGCCACTGACGCCGATCAGGCAGTCGTAGCGGGAGTTTTTGGGAGCCGCCTTTTTGATGCGCTCTACGATGCCCGACCACTCCTCCCGACCCTTTTCCCCTCTCGGGAAGGCTTCCGACAGCTTTTTCTGGATACGGGCATAGTTGGACACGCCCTGCTCGTCGAACCGGATGCCCGGCACCGACGTATCCCATATTCCTTCCTGACAGATCTGATATAAAGTCATACGCGTTGTAATTCCGTTTGGGGGTGAGTTTTCGCTGAGAATTTGCCCAGAAAATGAGCCGTTTCGATCCACTGCCAGATGTCGCGGGCCACGTTGATCTTTCCTTCGGTATGCAGCTTCAGCCGCTTCCGGCACTCGTCGATGTTGAAATAGCCCGACTGTACCAGCAGCGGGTCGTGCAGGGCCGCTTCGGCTTTCCGGCGGAACAGGTCGTGGCGCATCCAGGCGTCGGCCGGGTTTTCGAAGCCTACTTTATCCTGGCGCGTGCGGATTTTTTCCGGCAGGCGGTTGCGCATGGCTTCCCGCAGAATCCACTTGGTCGTGCCGTCCTTGATAAGCATATGGGAGGGCGACGCCAGCGTTTTCTCCACCAGCCGGTAATCCAGGAACGGCTCACGCAGCTCGATGGAGAAATACATGCTGTTCAGGTCGTTCCACTTCAGATTGTGTTCCAGCTTGCTCTCAAAATGCTGAAGCAGCGACTCCTTCAGCGACCGAGGGCTGAACAGCTTCTCGTGGATGGTGGAATGACGGCTCTGCTCGCGGAAAAAGCCGGGGTCGATGAACTGCGCCCGGCGGTGGCCGGCGGCCGCCTTCAGGCGGTTCGGAGCCATATAAAAGCCCAGGTACCCGAGGGCGCCCAGCGAATGATGGTTGCGGTAATAGCCCTTCCACTCCTTCAGGAACCGGCCGTACTGAAAGTCGGACAGGAGTTCGCGGAAGAAGCTGCCGAAGAAGTAGAGATACCCGGCCAGCTGTTCGTCGGCGCCCTGCCCGTCCATCAGCACCTTCAGGTAGCGGGAAGCGTCTTTCATCACCTTGAACTGGGAGTAGATGCTCAGCCCGCCGAAGGGCTCGAAGTGGCAGCGCATCAGTTCCTCGAAATCTTCGTGGAGGCTCTGCTCGGTGGGCCGGACATACACCAGATTGTCCAGCTGGTCTTTGTATTCGTCGATAAACCGGGTTTCGTCGCCGTGCTGCCCGTCGCCGTACACCGCCGAGAAGGCGTAGAAATCGGTTTTGCGGTGCCCTTTGATGAGCGTCGAGGCTACCGACGACGAATCGAGCCCTCCGCTCAGGCAGATGCCCACCGGAACGTCGCTGCGCAGCCGCAGCCCTACCGCCGACTCGAATACCTCGTAATATTCCTGCGGGCTGCGCCAGCCCTGGGTCAGCTGCTCGTCCAGTTTATACCAGCGGCTGATCCGGACCCGGTTCTGGCGGATGCTCAGGGAATGGCCGTGTTCGAGTTTTTTGATCTGCTGCACGAAAGTATGGCCGTCGAGGTCCGTCCGGCCGTACATCAGATAATTGTACAGGGAGGTATCGTCGGGGTTCAGCATCCCGCCCCGGCTGCGGACGTAGTCGAACACCGGCGGTATTTCGCTGGCGAACACGAAGCAGTCGTTCGAGAGGTAGTAATAGAAGGGCTTGACGCCGAAGCGGTCGCGGGCGGCAAACAGCGTCTGTTCGTGCCGGTCGTAGATCGCAAAGGCGAACATGCCGTTGAACCGGTGCAGGCAGTCGGGGCCCCAGTGCCGGTAGGCGTTCAGCAGCACCTCCGTGTCGGAGTGCGAGCGAAACCGGAAGTGCGGGGCGAGCTGCTGCTTCAGTTCGAGGTAGTTATAGATTTCGCCGTTGAAGATGAGCACATACCGCTCGTCGTCGGACACCATCGGCTGGTGGCCGGCCGGAGAGAGGTCGAGGATGCTTAGCCGCACGAACCCCAGCCCCACGTGGCCGTCGAGAAACGTGCCGCGGTCGTCGGGGCCGCGGTGTTTCTGCCGTTCGAGCATGGCGCCGAGGGCCGCCGGGTCGGCGGGTTCTCCGGTGAAGTGGACGATGCCTGCAATTCCGCACATAATAGCGTCGGGGTTAAGTTCTGTTTACGGTTTTCCGATCAGTCGCCGGCGCAGATACGCCCGTTGTTCCTTCCGGATCTGTGCCGTGATGTAACTCGGGAACGGGCGTTCGCGCCGGATGAAACGGGTTTTGATGTATCCCCACGACTGGACGAACGGTGCCAGGAACAGGGGGGATTCCAGGAGTTTGGAAAACGCCTTGATGAAAAAATACGAGCCGACATACGGAATACGCCCGTTGGCCAGACCCGTCCGGTAATGATTATACAGCTTCGAGCCGGCTTTGGAGCCTTCCGGTTTGAGGTGTTCGAATTCGTAGGGCAAAATGCGCGTTTCCCAGCCTTTGGCCCGGGCGGCCGCGTTGTCGATGGTGTCCCAGCTCGTGTAGGGATACAGCCCCCCGATGTCCGTCAGGCAGGTCTTCCGGTAGCATTTCGTCGCCCCGCGGGTATTGCCGGTGCTGATGTCGAATTTTTCCCGAATGCCGTTGATCGTCAGAAGGCCGGACGCGATGCCGAGCTGCGGATTCCTTTCAAAATCGCCGAGGATGCGGGCAAAGAAATCGGGGCTGAACTGCACGTCGCCGTCCAGCTTCACGATGATCTCGGCTTCCTTTTCGAGTTTCTTCAGGCCATAGTTGACCAGTTGCACGACCCGCGAACTGTAGTCGTTGCGGGGCATGTCGGGGGCCGCTTCGAGCCGGATCCAGGGGTGGTCGGGCAGATACCGGCGGACGATGTCGGCCGTCCCGTCGGTCGACTGGTCGTCGACGATGATCCACTGCACCGGCCGCAGGGTCTGGGATACAACCGACCGGAGCGTGGTTTCGACGCGTTCGGCTTCGTTCCGGACCGGGGTGATGATGACGTAGTCCATGGTTAAAACAGAGCGCGTTTTAGAGGCATCAGATAGAAATAAAACAGCGACTTCCAGAACGGTTTTTCCATATCTTCCCGCTCTTCGAGTTCGCCGGAGCGCAGCCGGGGCGTGATGCCGAGCGTAGCCTTCAGCGTCCGGCTTTCCTCCCTGACCCGGCGGTCCCAGTCGGGCCGGGGCCGACGTCCGAACGGATACGACAGAAACCGCACCGGCCGGTCGAACAGAGCGCTCAGGGCCGCCACCGCATCGACCGTCTCCTCGCGGAGTTGCTCCCACGAAAGCAGCGAACAGTCGGGATGGCTGCGCGTATGGGCGCCGATGGCGTGGCCCTTCCGGACCATCTCCGCGATCTGGGCGCGGGTCAGATACGGCTTCCGGGCCTCCAGAAACTCGGCGACGGTTCCGAGTCCGCCCTCCTGCCAGAGCTGGTCGGCCAGTTCGTCTTTCAGGGCCATCGGCCAGTACTGCGACCAGTCGAGCAGCGTTACGGCATGGGCGGGATGGGGCAGGCGGTATTTTTCGGAAAGTGACCGGATCAGCCGGGCCTGCTGCCGGGCGTCGAGCCGGTTTCCGGCCAGCAGGACCTTATTCCGCCACATCAGGTTGCGGTTATCGATAAAATCATTGTTCAGAAACAGGGTGAAGCGGGCCTGGTGGTTTTCCAGAATCTCGGCAAACCGCAGGTTGTCGGCCAGGCCGTCGTCGGTGGTCACGCAGAGCGTCCCCTTCAGTCCGTCCTTTTCCGTCGACCGGGCCAGAGCCTCGTCGAGAGAGATCAGCTCATACCGACGGCTCAGCAGACGAATCTGCCGCTCGAAATCCTTTAGCGTGAACGCCGGATTCGAGAACGACAGCTCGGGGCAGCTGCTGTATATGCCGTGGTAGTAGATGAGCTTACCCATTCCGTTTGAGCCTGTATTTGAAATAGGTATAAAACGAGCCGGCCACCAGCGCCGAGTAAGTGATCGGCAGCATCCACTTTCTTCCGTACCGCCGGACGATGTAGAACGTATTCTTCAGGTAGGCCGGCGAATAGCGGTTGAACATCATGCTGACGTAGGTGAAGAAGGCGGGCAGTTTGTAGACGCTGCCCTCGCCGGTCAGTTCTTCGTTGCTGTAGACGACGGCCAGCCAGCAGACACACACCTGAAAGCCGAATTTGAGCGCCCGCAGACAGTATTCATCATCGGACGAATACTGCACGAGGTTTTCGTCGAACAGCCCGATGGTGTCGAGTACTTTCGTATGGATCAGCATCCCGCGACCGGGCAGCACCTGAGTCGGCAGCATCCGGGCCTGGTCGTCCGGGCGGTAGGGCAGGCCGGGTTTCTGATAAAGCCGGTAGCTGTAAGTCAGCCAGTTGATGTCGCGAACGCCGGAAAACAGGACCGGGTGCGGGGGCTTCACGGATGCGGTCACCGACCCGACCACCGCCGGCTCCTGAAGCCGCAGGGCGTGGTCGACCAGCGTGGCGAGGTAATCCGGCCCCACTTCTCCGTCGTCGTTCAGGCAGAGGATGAAGTCCGTGCCCAGCGTCAGGGCTTTCCGGAAGCCTTCGTTCATGCTGCGGGTATACCACCAGTCGCCCGTTCCGAGAACGATATGCACCTGGGGGTAGTCGCTGCCCAGCATTTCCAGGGTTCCGTCACTCGAACCGTCGACCACGACGATGATTTCATGGCGGATGTCGGGCAATTGCTGGTCGTGCAGCAGGTCCAGCATCGTTTGCAGATGCCTTTTCCGGTTAAAAGTGGGAATTACGGTCGTTACGGTGATCATAGGGGTGCGACGGTTAAAGGGTTTTCCCGCCGTCCGGCCGGCAGATTCCAGCGTTCGATCTGGCGCAGCCGTTCCGCCAGAAACAGCAGGGCCAGCAGAACGGGCCGGTCCAGAACAACCTGTGAAAACGCGGAAGACATGACGGACAGAAAGCCGAACAGGGCAAACAGCTGGGGGCAGCCGGCCCGTCGGCAGTAGCGTCGGAAAAACAGGAAGACCAGCCACAGGTAGGCGACGGTCGCCGGAATCCCGTAAGTGACCAGCAGGTTGGTGATGCCGTTGTTCCGGTGGACGGCCAGGTCGTGGCTGCGGGCCAGCTGGCCGAACCGGTTCTCGATCAGCCGCCCGAAGCCGATGACCGGACTCCGGGCCAGATCGACGAAATCCAGATAGGCACTGCCGAAGCGCGAGGAATTGTCTTCCCGCGTCAGGCTGATATTTTCCTCCACCTTTCCGCCCAGAAAAGCCATCTGGCTGTAGGCGATAACCCCGACGGGAATCATCACCACCATCCAGCTGATCTTGACGATCGGCCGGATGGCCGGGCTGGCCAGCAGGTAGCCGATCAGGATGATGAAGAGGGTCAGGTAGCCCGCTGTGGAAAGCGTCGTGAACAGCGCAATGGCCATCCAGACGTTTTCCCGGTTGATCAGCGCCTTTTTCCGGATGATGTTGAATACCAGGGCCAGATTCAGAAAAATCCCGAACGCCCCCGGCTCCCAGAACGGGCCGGAATTGCGCTTGACCAGCACCGAACCCACCAGATCCTGGGCGAACGGGTTGAAGGTATAGATTATGATGTTCGGGTTATGGGAATAAAGTGAATCCGTGGATGCGATGAGGGGCCGGAAAAGGACCTGGGCGACGTTCTGGATCAGAAACTGCTCGGCGGCCGGGAAGAAGGTCAGCGCCCAGACCGGCAGGCTCAGCAGCGCCGAGACGTACAGAATGTCGATGTAACACCGGATGAACCGCAGGCCGCAGGTATGAACGACGAGGTAGACCATCGTCAGCCGGACCAGAATGGTTGCCAGCGACGTCGGCACGAAGTTATTGAAATGCAGCGCGTGGAGCATCTCCAGCAGGAAAACGACGGCGATGATCAGCAACGGTCTGACCGTCAGGTTCGGCTTCCGGAACCAGACCACGCCCAGCACGATCGCGAACAGAATAAAGCTGTACTGCTGCGGACGATAATAGTATTCCATCCCCGACACGGCCAGGAGGCCGTAAACGAGCAGATAATCGGTCCAGGAGGCTTTTCGTGTCGTCATCGTACAGTGTACTTCTTTCTTTTCTGCGGCAGGGAACTTTCAGGAGGCCGCCACCGAATTTTCGCGGGCGGCTTTGCCGGTATAATGCTGCAGAAATTCTTCATCGATTTTCCGGATAAACCGGGCCGGGTTGCCCGCCCATATTTCGTCCGGCGGTATGGATTTGGTCACGACCGAACCCGACCCGACCACCGACCGCGCCCCGATCCGCACCCCCTTCATAACCGTGCAGTGGCTGCCCACGAAACAGTTGTCTTCCAGCACCACGGGCTTCGAAACCACGCTGTCTTCATTTTCGGGAATGGCGATCCGGTCCGTATGCCGAAGCGAGTGAAAATCACTGTCGCAGATGCAGGTATTCCCGCCGATGCGGACATTGTTGCCGATGGTGATGCTCTGCGTACAGATCACGGCAAACGAGCTGACGGCCACATTGTCGCCGATGGTGAGCGTTCCGCCGGCTTCTACCGAGAAAAGACAGTCCTGCTCCCGGCCCGCCATGTTGTGATAGCGGCCGTTGTTCAACCGGAAGATGCGACCCACCTTCATTTTTCCGCCTTTCGCGATGTAAACGTCGGGAATGCCGCGGCTGTACAGGCCCTCACCGAATTCTACGCCGTTCATTTTGAACAGCCAGCGGGTGTAGGCGGGGTCGATCATCTGTCTGATTTTCCGATAGGCCCAGTGGAGGCTTTTGTAGAAGAAAAAGTCCGGTCTCATCGTCTACGATATGCTTTGATATGCCTGAAAGGTCTGATTCAAAATGGTTTGCTTGTCATGCCGTTGCCGCGCCATCCGGGACGACTCGGCCGAGATGCGGTGCCAGAGGCTGTGATCTTCCTGCAACATCCGGAGTCTCTGGGCCAGTGGGTGCCCCTCGAGGGGCGAAAGCAGGCCGGTTTTGCCGTCTTCGATCAGCGTCGGGACGCCCCCGACGGCCGAAGCCACCACCGGCAGACCTGCCACCTGGGCCTCACAAATCGAGTTGGGGCTGTTGTCGATGTAGGACGGATGCAGCAGGCAGAACGACTCCCGCATGGATTGCGCAATACCCTCGGCAGTCTGGAAGCCTTTGATTTCCAGCACCTCGTCGGTAATCTTCGAGAGCCGGTAGTCCCGAACGATCCGGCGAACACAGTCGGGATCGACAAAGCCGAGCACCGACATAACCGTGGGGCGGTGGTTCTGCAGTTCGTTCAGGGCGATGAGGGCTTCGCGCAGCCCTTTCAGCGGCTGACTGCCGCCCACGAAGAGGATTTTGCGGCCCGGTTTCTCCAGCGTAAGGTTGAAGAACTGGGTGCGGATCATTTCCCAGATGTTGAAGATCCGGGCATCCGGGACCTGCTCGTTGATATAGCCGTTATCGAAAATGGTCCGGCAGATGTAGTTCCGGAACCGTTTGACTTCAGCGGCTTCGTAATAAGCCGCGATTTTCCAGTCGACGAAATGCTTGGCCGCCACGATTTTGGACGAAAACCCGTATTTCACCCCCTTCGGCAACGCGTCCAGATACAGGTTGATCACGCCCTGAATGGAGGTGATCACCGGCACGTCGATCCCGGTTAGGGACGAGTGGTACTGGTGCTCGGTGCCGTGGACATGGATAAGGTCGTACTTCCGGGCGTGTTTCGCCAGGTAGGCGCTTAGCCGCCGGATGCGGATCGAGTACAGGGAAAGCGTTTCGACGCTGCCCCGGGGTGATTTCAGGTAGATGAACCGGATGCCGTTCCGCTCGAACTCCTCCATGTCGCTTTGCAGACCGCTATGGCAGCTCACCACGGTCAGACGAACGGCGCCGGATTCGGCCAGCGCATCGGAAAGCGTCTGAAGCCACGGGCCGGGGTGTCCGTCGCCCTTCGGATACGGAAACGGGGCCACCCAGAGAAGATTTAGCGGTCGGTTGTACATAGCGGTGAGGTCATTTGATTCAGTAGTTTCTTCACTTCGACAGGAGCGATCAGGGTGCCGTAGAGCGAGCAGATGGTGATGGCGGCCAGCACGCCGACCAGCCCGAGGCCGGCCACGCGAACCAGCAGCCACGTCAGCGGAAAAATCAGGGCGATGCCGGCAAAGGAGGTCAGCATCTGGTATCGCACCCGGCCGATGCCGTTCAGGATGCTGACGTAGATGCTGCCGTAGGCCGTGACGCTGTAGTAGATCATCATGGCGACCGCCAGTTCCGTCGATACCGAAACCGCATTCCCTACCCAGAGCGGTATCAGTCGGTCGGCGGCCACCACCAGCAGGCCCTGGCCCAGGGTGATCAGGAGCCAGATCTGCCGCGTCCGATGCAGCGTGCTGCGAATCCAGTCGGCGTCTCCGGTATGATAGGCATGACCGAAGGCCGACCACAGGGGCGTCAGGATGATACTGAACACCATCGACAGCAGACCGAAGTATTTATAGGCGACGTCGTATTCGGTCACCAGCGCCGGTTCCAGCAAGCGGGTGATCAGCACGTTGGCCGTCGTAAAAATGGCGACGTAGGCCAGCTGGATCACGAAGAACGAAAGCCCCAGACTCCCGAATTGACGCAGGTCGGCCGGACGGCTCCAGCGCCACCGCGGAAGAAGATAGTGCAGTTCGTTCCGAAAAAAATAGACGTGAAACCCCGCCAGCACCAGCACCTGCGGAATCAGCAGCACCAGACCGACCCGCAGAATCGAGCCGTCCACCTGCTCCCGGAAAACCAGCAGCAGCCCCAGCGTCAGTACGTTGGAAAGCAGCGGAAACAGCGACTGAAAGGCGGCTTTATGCACGGCCAGCAGCACGAAGTTGATGTTCCGCAGCACCAGTTGCAGTCCGAACGACGTAAACAGAATGTAGGCCAGCGTACTGACCTGATCCCGCTGCGAAGCCGGCACCTTCAGCAGTGAGCCCCAGTCCAGGAAGGGATGTACCCCGGTGTAAATCAGCCCGAAACCGAGGCTGATGAGCACCGTAACCGAATACAGGACGCTGACCGATTCCCGGGCTTCTTCGCGACGGCCGCCGGCCAGCATTTCGGTGACCTTGTTGCGCAGGCCGTTGCCCAGCCCGAAGTCGATGTAGGTAAACCAGGCGACGATGGAGCTGAGCGTCAGCCATACGCCGTACAGGTCCTTCGTCAGCATACTCAGCGTCAGGGGAACCAGCGCGAGGTTGAGCACCACGCTGGCGGCCTTGATGAGCAGCGAGTAAATGACGTTCTTCCTGACCGAAATCGTAAGGGCATCCCCACTCCGGTAGTACGTCCGCAGTTTAGCCAGCATTCGTCTTTGCGTTGTAAAGGTGTTGAATAGCGTTCGCGATTAGGGATACACTCGGCGCACTCCGTTGACGGGTCCGGTCAGCAGCGCTTCCGAATCCCGGTTTACCTTGAAAGGCATGATCGTCCGCGACTGTTCGGGAGCGGAAGCCGCCGGCCGCTGCTCTGCCTGTTCCACCTGGGCGGCCCGGTAGATCCGCTCGATGATGTCGACGACCTTCAGCCCTTCCATGGCGTTGGTGGTGATGGTGGCGCGGCCGCGAAGGACGTTCACGACGTTGTCTACCACGTAGTTATGATTCTGGGCCGAGCCTTTGTAGGCGCCGTAGTCGTTGCCGGGGTTGGTCGGAGCCAGTTCAGGCATGGTGTAGTTGCGGATGTGGCAGTACTCGACTTTTTCCATATACTGTCCGCCCACTTTCACGCTGCCGTTTTCGGCGATGACGGTGATGCTGCTTTCGAGGTTGCTGCCCCAGACCGAAGTGGAGAAGTTCATGCAGCCCATGCCGCCGTTCAGGAACTGGAACGACACGAAACCGCTGTCCTCGAAGTCGGTCAGGTGCTGGTGGTTGAAGTCCATGAGCCGGGCTTCGATCTTGGTCACGTCGCCGAACAGCCAGTACATGATGTCGATAAAGTGCGAAAACTGGGTGTAAAGCGTGCCGCCGTCCAGTTCGCGGTGGCCGTGCCAGCTGCCGGTGGTATAATAGCGCTCGTCGCGGTTCCAGTAGCAGTTGAGCTGCACGAGAAAGATCTTGCCCAGGACGCCCGAGTCGACCAGTTCCTTAAGCCAGGCCGAGGGGGGCGAATACCGGTTCTGCATGACGGCGAACACGTCCCGACGGCGCGAAAGGGCTTTGTGCAGGACCATTTCGGCGTCCTGCCGGCGCAGGGCCACCGGTTTTTCGATCACCACGTGCTTGTTGGCTTCGAGGCAGCGCAGCGCCTGGGAAGCGTGAAGCCCGTTGGGGGTGGCGATGGTGACTACGTCGACGTCCGGCTCAGCCTGGAGCATGTCGTCGAGCGAGCGGAAGAACGGCACGTTGTAACCGTCCAGATTCAGTTCACGGTGGTGTTTGACGTCCACCAGGGCGGCCAGTTCCGCTTCCGGGTGGTTATTGATCATCTGGGCGTGGCGTTTACCGATATGACCGCAGCCCACCACGGCGAAACGAATCGGTTTTTCTGAATTACTCATTGTATTTAAGACAGTTTAGAGGGTAGGGAAATGTTCCTTTCTTTTGTTAAAACCGGGCGGCACCGACACTCAGTGGACCCGGATGACACGGTCGTTTTCCAGCCGGTATTCCTGGCCGCTCTCGGGACAGATGGCCCGGTGGTCGGCATCGAAATGAAGCCGGTGGCCGTATTCGCTCACCCAGCCGGCGAACCGGGCCGGGTTGCCGATCACCAGGGCGTAGGCCGGCACCGATTTCGTGACGACCGCCCCCGCGCCGATCATGGCATACGGCCCGATCTCATTGCCGCAGACGATGGTAGCGTTGGCACCGATGGAAGCCCCGCGGCCGACGTAGGTCGCCCGGAACTGATCCTTACGAACGACGGCGCTTCGCGGATTGATGACGTTGGTAAATACCATCGACGGTCCCAGAAAAACATCGTCGTCGCAGACGACGCCAGTATAGATCGAGACGTTGTTCTGCACCTTGACGTTCCGACCAAGCACCACCCCCGGCGACACCACGACGTTCTGGCCGATGGAGCAGTTCTCCCCGATCACGCAGTCGGACATGATGTGTGAAAAATGCCAGATCCTGGTGCCGTTGCCGATGGAACAGCCGTCGTCCACGACGGCGGTGGGGTGAACCGATATGATTTCGAGCGTCGTCATCTATTCCTGAGTTGGGTGGTCTTTCATAAAATCGGCGACCACCGCAGCGATCGTTTCCTGTTGCCCGGCGTTCATCTCCGTGTGCATGGGCAGCGACAGCACCCGGCGGCTGAGCGACTCCGAAACCGGGAAGCTTCCTTCCGGAAACCGGCTGCTCCGGTAGGCCGGCTGAAGGTGCAGCGGCAGCGGGTAATAGATCATGGAAGGAATGCCGTGCAGCTGAAGGTGCAGCCGGAGCGCATCCCGCCGGTCTTCCGGTACCAGCAGGGTATACTGGTGAAAAACGTGGGTCGACTTCGGCGAGCGGACGGGCGTCGTGATGCCCGGCACCCCGGCCAGCAGCGCGTCGTAACGGTCGGCCGCCAGCCGGCGCCGGTGGTTGAAATCGTTCAGCTGCTTCAGTTTGACCGACAGAATGGCCGCCTGGAGCGTGTCGAGCCGTGAATTGATGCCGATGATCTCGTGTACGTACTTCTTCCGCTGGCCGTGGTTGGCAATCATCCGCAGCCGCTCGCCCAGTTCGGGATCGCTGGTGATGAGCGCCCCGCCGTCGCCGTAGCAGCCTAAATTTTTGGAAGGAAAAAAGGACGTACAGCCGACCTGCCCCATCGTTCCGGCCGAATGCAGGGTGCCGTCGGCAAAGCGGTATTCGCTGCCGAGGGCCTGGGCGACGTCTTCGATGACGGCAAGCCCCCGCTCGGCCGCCAGCTTCAGCAGCGGTTCCATATCGGCGCACTGACCAAACAGATGCACCGGCACGATGGCCCGGGTACGGGGGGTCAAAGCCTTCTCGACGGCACTAACGGTAAGTGTAAACGTCAAAGGATCTACCTCCGCCCAGACCGGGGTGATCCCGAGCAGGGCCAGCACCTCGGCGGTCGCCACGTAGGTGAAGGCCGGCACGATCACCTCGTCGCCGGGTTTCAGTCCCAGCCCCATCATGGCAATCTGGAGGGCATCGGTTCCGTTGGCGCAGGAAATGACCCGCCCGGCCGACAGATACTCCGCCAGATCGCGCTGAAAATCCCGCACATAGGTGCCGTTGATGAAATCGGCGTTATCGAGCGACTGCTGAATGGCCTCGTCGATCTCGGTTTTGAGCCGAAGGTACTGGCCCTTCAGATCGACCATTTGAATCGTATCAATCGTAGTCATGGAATGGAGTTCTACAGGCGGGCATCGACGATGGAGCGATCCAGGAAGGCTTTGCTGTCGAAGACGACGGCGACGTCATTTTTCAGACGGGAATAATCCAGGGCCAGAAACTGGTGGTGAGACACGGCCAGGATAATGACCTCATAGGGACCCCGGGGGCTGTCGATCAGCTGGATGTCGTATTCTTCGGCCACGACTTCCGGGTCGGCCCAGGGATCGTAGACGTCGACTTCGATGCCGAACTGGCGCAGTTCCCGGTAGATGTCCACGACGCGGGAGTTACGGGTGTCCGGACAGTTTTCCTTGAAGGTGATGCCCAGCATCAGCGCCCGGGCGCCTTTGATCCGGAGATCTTTCCCGACCATCAGCTTCACCACCTTGTTGGCGATGAACATGCCCATGTCTTCGTTGATCCGCCGGCCCGACAGGATCACCTGCGGATAATAGCCCAGACTTTCCGACTTGTGGGTAAGATAGTACGGGTCGACGCCGATGCAGTGGCCGCCGACCAGTCCGGGTTTGAAATTGAGGAAGTTCCATTTGGTACCGGCGGCTTCCAGCACGTCGGTGGTGTCGATGCCCATGCGGTCGAACATGATGGCGAGCTCGTTGACGAACGAGATGTTGACGTCGCGCTGGGCGTTTTCGATGGCCTTGCAGGCTTCGGCCACCTTCAGCGTCGGAGCGAGATGAATCCCGGCCGTTACGATGCTGCCGTACAGGTTCTTAAGCATCTGCCCGATTTCCGGGGTGCTGCCGCTGACCACCTTTTTGATTTTGGTGAGGGTGTTGACCTTATCGCCGGGATTGATCCGCTCCGGCGAATAGCCGCAGAAGAAGTCGACGTTGAAGGTCAGCCCGCTGATGGATTCCAGCACCGGCACGCATTCTTCTTCCGTACAGCCGGGGTACACCGTCGATTCGTAGACCACCACATCGCCTTTCTTCAGCACTTTCCCGACGGTTTCGCTGGCTTTGAGCAGCGGGGTCAGATTCGGGCGTTTATAGCGGTCGACGGGCGTCGGCACGGTGACGATATAGATGTTGCAGGCCTGCAGCGCAGTCACGTCGTCGGTCAGCACCAGACGGTCGGACGCCAGCAGTTCGTCCTGATCGGTTTCGCCGGTGGCGTCATTTCCGGCGCGCAGGTCCTGAATGCGTTTTGAATTGATGTCGAAGCCGACCACCTGAAACCGCTTGCCGAATTCCACCGCCAGCGGCAGACCGACGTAGCCCAGGCCCAGCACACCGATGACCGGCTGGGAACGTTCGACGGGAAGAGAGAGCGGTACGCCGGCCTGCACCACTTTTCGTCCGGTGTAGGGGGCTGTGATCAGATCGGATCCGGCGGGTTCTCCGGCGGGCTGGACCCCAGGGAGGGGTTCGATTACGGGGGAAGTAAAGGTGGTTTCCATGCGGAAAAATTTGAGTTGAGACAGAGGTTCTCCTTGGTTCCTGATCGATAGGCTTCCTGCCGGTTATTGCAGAAGGTATTTTCGCAAAAGATTGGGTTTACCGCTTCCGTTCCTTCGGTAGTAGTAATACCGATAATCGTAGGTGTATTTATTCTTTACTGAATTGAGAATCAGGTGCATGTTGGGCAACCGCTTTTCCTGATAAAGCCCGTCGATCAGGGTGAGGTAGCTGCGGTGCGTGACGTTGTGCCGGATGGAATACAGCGTGACGTCCGCATACCGCCCCAGCAACTGGGCGTCGGTAACCAGCCCGATGGGCGGAGAGTCGATGATGATGTTGTCGAACCGCGACCGCAGTTCTTCCATCAGAAGCCCCAGCCGCGGGCCGCTCAGCAATTCGGAGGGATTGAGCGGAATCGGGCCGCAGGAAATCAGGAACAGGTTGCTGAAACCGGGTACCTGCTGCAGCACGTCGTCCAGGGTGGCCTCGCCGGTCAGGTAGCTGCTGTTGCCCCGGAAATTGAGCATATTCAGGGCCTTGTGCAGTTTGGGTTTCCGGAGGTCCATGTCGAGCAGCACCGTCGGGCGGCCCACCAGCGCCAGGCTGACGGCCACGTTGAGCGACAGGAACGATTTGCCCTCCCCGCTCAGGCTCGACGTAAACAGCAGCACCTGACTGTCGTCGGGGTGCCGGCGCATGAACTGGAGGTTGGTTCGCAGGGCGCGGATCTGTTCGGCGGCCACCGACCGCTTGCGGCCGTTGACGATGACCGGAAATTCGTGCCGGACGTAGGCGATTTCACCAATCAGCGGCACGGCCGTTTTCTCCACGACTTCCGCCCGGCCGGAGACCCGCTCGTTGAACAGCTTGCGGGCGGTGATGACGGTAACCGGAATCAGGAGACCGATGGTCGAGAACAGCAACAGAATCAGCGGTTTGATGGGTTTCACGGGGTCGCTGCTGCTGCTGGCCGGGTCGATGATTCGGCTGTTGGAAACGATGGAGGCATACGCCAGCGCCGTTTCCTCCTGTTTCTGAAGAAGGTAGGTATACAGATTGTTCTTGATGGCCTGCTGCCGGGTGATGTTCATCAGGGCCCGCTCCCGACCCGGAATGACCCGGATCCGGGCTTCATACCGGCTGTTGGTCGCCAGGAGCTGGTTGCGGGTATTGGCCAGCACGTTGCGCAGGGTGCCGATCGTCTCGTTGATACTCGCTTTGGTTCCCCCGATCTGGTCTTCGACCGTCCGCAGCAGCGGGTTGGATTCGGAGGTGGTCCGGATCAGCAGGTCCCGCTGAAGTTCGAGGTCGGTGGCCTTGCCGATAAGGGCCGTCAGGGTCGGATCGTTGAAACCGAGGGTGGGCGGCACCATGCCCCGCTCCCGGCCTTTGGCCCGCACGTACCGTTCGACGTCCGCCAGGGCGCTGAGCTGAATATTGACCTGACTCAGCTGGGCGTCGTTGGCCTGCACGTTGCGAAGCAGCGCCTGGGCGTCCGAACTGATGTCGGTGATCCGGTAGGTAGCCTTGAACCGTTCGATTGCCTTTTCCAGACCGGCCAGTTCACCGGAAACCAGCCTCAGGCGGCTCTGGATGAAGTTCAGCGTATTGGAGATGACCCGGTTTTTATCGTCGGTGGCCGCCGAGTTGTAATCGGCAATGAGCTGATTCAGAATGGCTTCGCCTTTCGCCGGAACGGGATCTTCCAGCGTCAGGAGCAGGACGGTGGAGGTTTTGCTGCTCGGTTCCACTTTCAGTCTGCCCAGAAACTGCTGAACGGCCTGCTGGCGGGGTATTACCTGCACTACAAACGGCTCGTTTGAAAACACCGCCGACTCCTTTACCAGAAACTGAAGCCGGCCGAAGGGGGTTGTGATGATCTGATTAGCGGGATAAACGAAGTCGTTCACCCGAACGGTGGTGGGGCTGATGATGGAAACCTTCAGCTCGGCGCGGTAGATGTTGGAGAGGGCTTCTTTCACCACGAGCCGGAAGGGAATGTCGTCGTACAGCTCACGATTCCCGAAAGGCGTTGTACGACAATACCGAACGGTCAGGCCGAGCGAATCGACGACCTTCCGCATCAGCGTCTGGGAGCGCAGCACCTCGATTTCGTTCTCCACCACCCGGCTCTGGCTGTAGGTGTCGAGTTCTTTCAGGATGTTCTGTTCCGAAATGCCCCGCTGTTCATCCTTGACGAGCAGACTGGCCTGAATCCGGTAGATGGGCTCGGTAAACCAGATATAGATGTATCCGGCCACAATCATCGTGATCAGGGAAAGGAGGAACCATTTCCAGTGCTTCAGATAATCCCGTAACGTTCCCTGTACATCGGAGGAATTGATTTCACCCTGAGGATATATGGGGTAACTATACGAATTGGATGACTTCATGGGCTTTGCGCCGGTCGGCGCCGAAGTAATGAACTGATATTCAACTATTCATTGTGAAAAAATGGCTGCCTGCTGCCTCGCCGGAAGCCTCTCCGAAGCCGATAAATACCGGTCGGATCTGCCGTCTTCCCGAATCGTGGCCTACTAAAATGCACAAAAAAAGCAGCAGGGACGTATAAGTATTTTTTCTTAGTGATTCAGGTTGTTGAGAAGTTATTCAGTAGGCGTTGAGGTGGTGCTTCAGATGATCTTCTGTAAGATTATTCAGAGATTAATTTGGAGTTAATGATCGCTTCAAGCATGAATTTTAACCGAGTATGATCATTTAACTATGACAAATCTACATCAATCAGAATCTGTTAAACAAATCCTAAAAGCTAAATTTATTATATGGCGGCAAAAATATTTTACAATAATTTTGCATGTGAAAACAAGATGAACGGCGCTTGTCCAGTAATGCCGTGGTAAGTACCGGCGCAGGACGGAGTCCTCTCGAAACTGACCTTTCCGAACCAATCGATGTATTTACAGCGAGTTATATGAATAAATCAAACAACCGCCGGCTAAGTTTCCGGCGGCTGCACTGGTCGGTTTCGCAAAAATATTTTCTAAGTATCGTCCGACAATTCGGAAATGGTCGCAGAAGCTGCCCGGGTTACGCGTCGGCCGGAATCAGGACTTGTAATGGCGAAGGTTGTAAGTGAACGTCAGCATGAAATACCGCTTCAGCACCAGCGACCTGTTGTCTTCCAGATAGGTTTCCGAAAAGGTCCGGCTGATGCTGTTGTTCTGGTTAAGAAGGTCAAAAACCGACAGCCGAAGTTCACCGGACTGGTTTTTAAACAGCTTTTTCGCCAAACTGGCGTTCCAGAGGGTGAAATTCTGATTAAAACCGCCCGTCAGGCCCTGATAGCCCTGATGGCTCAGATCCGACCGGACGACGAGACCCTTCCACAACGTCCAGTTCAGCTGCGCCCCGGCGATCCGGGTCGTATAGTCGTTGTTCAGCTGCGCCTGAAGCGAATTAGCGACATTGCTGTAGTTGAATGAATAGGAAACCGTGAAGTCCAGCTTTTCGCTGATGTTACTGCCCAGCACAACCCCCTGCCCGAACGTATAGGTGTTGGCAAGATTAGTCCGGTTATTAATGAGGCTCGGTGTCCGGTTATAGTTGAAGGTCGTATTCAGGTTCAGATTGCTCTTGATGAAGGGCAGCGGAGTGCCGAAAGACACGAAGGTACGCAGGTTCAGGGCATTCTCCAGATTGACGGGACGAGTCAGCTGCGCGCCTTTGGGCAGAAAGATCCCGCCCGGCAGCCGGGTGGGCTCATCGGCCAGAAACAGCGAGGAACCGATGTAATCGCCGGTATAGTTCAGGTTTACCAGCCCGACCAGACTCCGTGCCTTTTCGGGGGTCGTCAGCGTATACCGGGCCGTCAGGAAATGGGAATACGTCTGTTTCAGGTCCGGATTCCCGGCCGTCAGCAACAGCGGATTCGAGTTATCGACCACATTTTGCAGCTGATTGATGCCGGGAGCCTGGGTGGAGGTCCGGTACATGAGCCGAAGGCGGCTTTCGTCGGTCAGCCGGTAATCGAGCATCAGCGACGGCAGAAAATTGTTGAAAGTCCGGTCGACCTCGTTCACCCGCGGAAACAGCTGGTTGCTCATCAGGTCGGCCCGCTGGTAGCCCAGGGTGGCGGATAAGCGCAGTTTTTTGCCGTTCAGGGTATAGCCTGCGCCCGCCCTCTGCGTCAGATAGTCGTTGTCGAAGGTGTTACTCAGCAGCGAATCAAGCCGGTCGTAGTCGTCCGTGGCCGGGTTCAGCCGGAAGGTCCGGCGGTCGGCATCGGTGTGGTTCAGATTGACGTTGTAGCTGAATTGTAGCAGCCCCTTGCCGACCGGTTCCGTGTAGGTTACATTACCGGACAGCTGGTAGCCTCTGTTTTCGTTGCGCGTCTGCTGGTTCAGCAGCTGCGTAGTCGTATCGCCGTTGAAATACCCGTTTTGCGACAGAAGGCTATTGTTGCCCAGACGGTTGGTCAGGGTGGTTCCGAGGTTCAGGGAAAGCGTCCGGCCACGTTTGGCAAACCGGTGCCGGAACAGAATGTTGTTGTCGAAATTATAGCCCCGGTTGTTCGACGAATACGTATTGTCGGACGTATTCAGCAACGTCGAATCGAGCAGGGTCCGGCTGTCGGTGACGCTGGTCGAACGGTTTTGCTGCCAGCTTAGCCGGGGCGTAATCAGAATGGAGTTGTTGCTGTTGATGCGGTAATCGAACCGGAAGTTGAGCCGGTGGTTGAAATTCTGGTTGTTGGTGAAGGAATTCTCCCGGTACGACTGCGTCGAATCGCCCGTAGCGTAATACTGCCGCAGCAGCGACTGCTCGTTGCGGTTCTGGCTGTTGTTGAAGAAATAGCTTCCCCGCACGGTCAGTTTGCTGCCCCATGTATCGGAGTAGTTGATTCCCAGCGAATTGGTGGTGTTGATGCCGTTCTGCTGGCCCACCAGGAAATTGTCGGAAACATTGCCGCCCCCGCCCCCCCCGGGCCCTCCGGAGCCTCCCCCGCCCCGGCGGCCCCCTCCTCCGCGCCCGCCCTGACCACCGCCCCCCGGACGCTGGCCCGAGCTGCCCAGCACCCCGAGCAGGTCCTGGCTGGAGAAGTTCTGCTGGTTGATGTTGTTCGACTGCCCGATGACGGAAATCCGCCGGTCCTTGTTGAACAGATTGACGCTGCCCCCGGCGGCATAGGTCCCCTGTGTCCCGACGCCCCCGTAAACCTTCCCGAACTGGCCGTTCTGGCGGTCGGGCCGGGTTACGATGTTGATGGTTTTGACGGTATTTCCGTCGTTGACGCCCGTAAACTGCGCCTGATCGCTCAGCCGGTCGAAAACCTCGATCCTGGAAATGACCTCGGCGGGCAGGTTCTTTAGCGCAATGGCCGGGTCGTCGCCGAAAAACGGTTTGCCGTCGACCAGAATTTCCTGCACGTTCTCGCCCTGTACTTTGACGGCTCCTCCGCTGACGTCCACCCCCGGCATCTTTTTCAGAAGGTCCTCGGCCTGCGCATCCCGGTTGACTTTGAAGGCGTTCGCGTTGAACTGGAGCGTATCGCCTTTCTGTTCGGCGGTCGGCAGTTTCCCGACCACCTTCACTTCCTTCAGCTGCCGGGCGCCTTCGACCAGCCGGATGAGGCCCAGATCCAGCCCTTCGCCCAGCACCATGACGGTGCGCGTATAGTCGTTAAAACCGATATAGCTGGCCCGCAGCTGATAAGGCTGTACGGGCAGGTTCGAAAACTGGAACACCCCGGCGGTGTCGGTGACGGTTCCGAGCCGGTCGGTGCTGTCTTTCTGGTTGATGAGCATGACATTGACACCGACCAGCGGCCGGCTCCTTTCATCCGTGATCGTTCCGCGCAGCTGGTTCGTCTGGGCGAAGGCGGACGCGCCGAGGAGGGTGGCCGCCAGCGTCAGCAGACTTTCTTTTCCGAAAAGGTTGAGCAGGAGTTTCATGGAAGAAAGAAGGTGTGGAGATTGCAGGGAAACGACTGGTTACTACTAAACCCGATTCCGGGAAATTAATCCCGGAAGAACCATTCCCTGAATCCGGGCGGTTCTTCCGGGACCGTTCGATCAGCGACGGCGTTGTCCGCCCCCGCGCGGGCCGCGGCCCATCATCTCACGGTTGTTGACCAGCGCTCCTTTGGCGTCGAAAGTCAGGACCCGGCGGGTGTCGCCACTGGCCAGCACGACAAAAAACTTACCTTCGGCATCCTTCGCCATCCGGCGCACTTCGGCGCTCGCATATTCCTTTTTAAGGTACGCGGAGGCTTCGGCGGGCAGGTCTTTGGCTTCGATCGGCGTCATGTCCCGGAACCGGTTGAACGAACGACCGTTGGCCGTACTGTCCGCCCGGCGGCCGGGGTTTTGCTGGGCATATCCTGAGGTTACACCAAGAGCCGTGATCACACACGCCCAGAGAATTACTTTTTTCATGATGAAGAAAATTTTGTTGTTACAATCACTTAGGTCGAATCGACGGGCAAAACCTGCGGTCCACGGGAAAAATTTTTACCGCCGGATCGAATCCTTCCGCTGAAAGTCGGGCCGGCGGCCGAAAGGCGGCCCTCCGCCCCGCCCCAGACCGCGCCGGACGAACGGCATGTCGACCAGAATCTTTTTCAGCTTCATACGCTGCTCGGGTGTGCAGATGGCGGCCACCTGCCGGAAGTGGTTCAGTGTCAGGACGTCGAGCCGGGTCACCTGCGCATTGACGGCCGCGGCTTTTTCGGCCAGCTGCCGGTCGGTGAGCGAATCGTCGATCTGTTGGTAAAAATCCTGCCGGGCAGCCCTCATCTGCCGCGCCAGGGGCAGACTCTCCTGAAAATAGGACTTGCGGAGCTGGTTGTACTGTTCACGCTGGCGGGCCGAGAACCCGAGCGTGTCGGCCAGAAACGTAGCCCGGCCGGTCCGCCGGAACAGGTGTCCCCGCCTTTCATGGCCGAAGCCCATCCAGGCCAGCAGGGCACCGTTCAGCAGGACCAGCGCCACCACGACGCCGATCAGGATGCGTATTTTTCGTTGGTCATTCATCGGCCGTGTCCCAGTTATATTGCAGGAGTTGGTATTCGGTTAAAAAGCCGTCGTAGGTTTCCGATTCGGCGGGGGCGGGGCTGTCGGCCGGGTTCTGATAGCCGACGGCGACGGCCAGATTCAGCAGCACCAGCAGCGCCAGTCCGGCCACCGCATAGGCCGGGCGAAACCACCAGGCCGGTACAGGCTGCTGCGGCTCCGACCGGCGAGCCAGCCGGGCCTGAACGCGGGCATAAAAGAACGGTTTGGGTTCGGCCGGTTCCACCTTCCGGAGCTTCCCGAAAAGCGCTTCCCATTGATCCGGTTTCTCATCCTTTTTCATCGTATCCTTCATTTACAGACTACCACTTAACTTCTTTTTCAGATTCTGTCGGGCCCGGTGGATCAGCGATTCGACGGCCGAGACCGTCAGCTGCTGCACGTCGGCAATCTCCTGATAGCTCAGCCCGTCGAGGTAATGCAGGGTAAAAGCCACCTTCTGTTTGTCGGGCAGACGGCCGATGGCCCCAAACAGCAGCTGCATTTGTTCCCGGTCTTCCAGCGCCACGCCCGGATGATGAAAATCCGGCGGGTGATAATTCACCTGGTTGTCGCTCCCGAACAGGCTGGTGAAGAAGGCAAACCGCTTTTTGGCCTTTCGTTTCTGAATCACTTTCAGGGCGTTGGAGGTGGCGATCCGGTAGAGCCAGGTCCGCAGAGCGGCCTCTCCCCGAAACCGGTCGATGGTTTCATACACTTCCACAAACACCTCCTGCGCCACATCTTCGGCCTCTTCCGCATTCTGCACCAGCGCCAGCACCGTATTGTACACCTGCCGCTGGTGGGTCTCCACCAGGTACCGGAAGGCTTTTTCGTCCTTCCGTTTCAGGTTTTCAATCAGTTCGGGTTCCGAATACAAAGCGTGCGGGATTATTACACGGGGTTAGGTCGAAAAAAGGCGTAAAACCTGCGGCTGGTTTGAAAAAATTTGCATTCTTTTTTCCTCCGCCCGGGGCCGGACCCGAACCTTTCCTCCTTTCGGCAGTTCATTCTTACAAAATAATTGTTCAACTGCCCGAAAGCCGGTAATTTCGGCCCTGTTCACCAACGTTCAACCGCATCACGAATGGATCAGCTCTTTTCAGCCGAGGGTATCATCAGTTTATTGACTCTGACCTTTCTGGAAATTGTTCTCGGTATCGACAATATCATCTTCATCTCTATTGCAGCCAACAAATTAACGGCCGCAGAACAGCCTAAAGCCCGGAACACCGGTTTGATTCTGGCCATGATTTTCCGGGTGGCCCTCCTGTTTGGAATTTCGGTGCTGATTTCGCTCAGCAAGCCGTTCATGACCATCGCCACCGGCTGGTTCGACGCCGAGCCGACCGGGCAGAGCATCATTCTGTTCGTGGGAGGTCTGTTTCTGCTGTACAAAGCCACCTCCGAGATTCATCACAAGCTGGAAGGTCACACGGGCGATGAGACCGAGCAGACAGCCACCAAAGGAAAAGCCACTATCAGCGGGGTGATTACCCAGATTGCCATCATCAACATCGTGTTTTCCATCGACTCCATCCTGACGGCGGTCGGGCTGACGCAGAATATCACCATCATGATCGTCGCGGTAGTGATTTCCGTCCTGATCATGATGTTCTTCGCCGGGCCGGTCGGCCGGTTCGTCAATGAGCACCCCAGTATTCAGATGCTGGGTCTGGCTTTCCTGATCATGATCGGCTTCATGCTGATCGCCGAGGGAGCGCATCTGGCCGAGGTAGTCGTTTTCAATCAGCACATCGGAACCGTCCCGAAAGGCTATCTGTACTTCGCGATCGCCTTCTCGCTGCTGGTCGAGTTCCTGAACATGCGGCTGCGCAAAACCATAAAACCCGTCCAGCTGCACGGCTATGAGGAACGGGCGAAACGGGAAGGCGTCATCTGATCGGCCCTATGACCGAAAAAGGGAAAAAAAGCCGGGATCCCGGTTTTTTTTCCCTTTTACCTATATATAATGTATTGATAGAATTTACTGCAAACCGTTGACGGCCGTTACGAGGGCGGACAGGCCGCTTTCCTCATTGAGGCTGATGTCTTTTTCCTTCATCAGCTTTTCAACCCGGTCTTTCTGCTCCGGGAAAGCCGCCAGCACCGATTTTTTAGTTTTCTGGATACGTTGCACCGACCCGTCCGGTTTAGCCACGAAATACCAGTCCTGCTTCTGAAACTCGCGGTTGCCGGTTGCCGAATTGTACGCTTTGCTTTCCATCAGATTTACCTTATACTGCTTCAGCAGCTTCGTCGGTCCGTCGACCAGGACCTGATAAAAGGTATTGGGGGTGTTGCTGCCGGTGGCGGCAAAGCCGTTCCGGAACACAAGCTCATTGCCGTCGGCAATCCGGAATTCCTTCACATTTTCGGGGTTGAGCCGGTAGGTCTGACCGTTTTGCAGGTATTCGAGTTCTCCGGCGTAGGTATCGAACCGGATCTTCAGCTTGTCGTACGAACGATTCGTAGCGGTCGTAAGCGCTCCGTTTTTCCAGGCTTCGTCCAGATAGGGCGAGCCCTGAATATTGACGTACTTGTTCTCAACGAGAACCTGACCGTTGGCGTCGGTCAGGAAGGCGGCCTGGGCCCGGCAGATGCCGGCAGCCGTCACGCTCAGGATGGCGATGAGCAGGGCGGAACGAACGATTTTCTTCATCTTGATAGGTCGAATGAACTACAGGTTGCAGGAAGAAGCCGGTCAGGCTAAAAGCAGTAGCCGGCCGGCAAGGTAAAGATAACGAACCGGCCCCAAATCCGGAACGCTTTTTTCGTACCTTTGCGGCCGTCAGAACCTGCCTATTTCTTTCCGCTTTGCAACTCATTGATCAACTGAATGATATTCTTCAAAGCCTGGCTGGTTTCAGGCCGGAGATGGCCCTGAGTGTTTCCCTGGTGATCGTGGTGCTGGCCGATCTGATCTATATGCGCCGTTCGGCCCTGCACCGGCCTCTGCTCTACGGCCTGACGCTGGCTCTGGTCGTTCTGGCGGGTGGTCTGGTCGTTGCCCAGTGGTTTCAGCCCAAAGGTTTTTTATTCAGTTCCCTGCTTTTTCTGGACAATCAGGCGGTTTTCTTCAAGCTGGTGGTGACGCTGGCCGCGGCTTTCGCGATCCTTCATGCTTGGTTTACCACCCCCGCCCGGCTGCTGATCCCCGACTGGCTGCCGATTCTGCTCGGGCTGCTGCTCGGGCTGTATCTGATGACCATGTCGGTCAACCTGCTGACGATCTACCTGAGCATCGAGCTGGTGTCGATCAGCTCCTACCTGCTGACGGCCCTTTCGGCCGACCGGAAAGCGTCGGAAGGCGGGTTAAAATATCTGCTGTTCGGGGCGGTCAGCTCCGCCATCATGCTTTACGGCATGTCGCTGCTCTACGGTCTGACCGGCACGCTCGACCTGACCAGTTCGGTGGTGGAAGCGGAGCTGGCCAAAAACGCGCCGTACGTCGTCTATCTGGCCGGTTTTCTGACGCTGGCCGGCATTCTGTTCAAGCTGTCGCTGGTGCCGTTCCATGTCTGGACGCCCGATGCCTACGAGGCCGCCCCGACGCCGGTCGTCGCCTTTTTCTCCGTCGGCCCAAAGGCGGCCGCCCTGCTGGTTCTGATGCGGGTTCTGACGGCCCTGCCGGCCAATTTCCAGACCCCGCTGGCCGTGGTGGCGCTGGCGAGCATCACGCTCGGTAATCTCTCGGCCCTCTGGCAGACCGACGCCAAACGCCTGCTGGCCTATTCCTCCATCGCCCATGCCGGTTTTCTGCTGGTCGGGGTCATCGCCTTCAACGAAACGGGTTTCCAGGCCGCCACGTTCTACATGGCTACCTACGTGTTCATCAGCATGGCCGCCTTCCTGCTGATCGACCTGCTGGGCGGTCCGAGGTCGGAAACGCATTCCAACCGGCGACCGGTTTTGCAGGACTTCCGTGGTCTGGGGCTTACCCAGCCTCTTTTCAGCATTTTTGTCACCGTCGTGATGATCGCCCTGACCGGGTTGCCGCCCACCGTCGGCTTTACGGCCAAGCTCCTGGCCTTTTCTTCCCTGCTGGAAGCGTATCAGACCAGCGGGAACGGCTGGCTGATCGCCCTGTTCGGCATCGGGCTGCTCAATGCGGTCATTTCCCTGTTTTATTATCTGCGGATTCCGTTCCTGCTCTTTTTCCGTCCGGCCCCCGAAAGCGCCGGGCCGGAAGCGTCTCCCTCCCGTCCGCAGCTGGCGCTGGCCGCGATTCTGACGCTTCCGATAATCTTGTTCTTTTTCAAGCCGGAATGGATTCTGCAATGGATTGAAGGATTATAGAATTTCATTTTACGAATAAACCCTGGTAATCGAAAAAAGAATTTCGGGCGAAAGCCGAAGCCCAACCAGCTTTTCGTAACTTTGTCTTAACATCCGCTGAACGAAAAACCCGGAGCGGCAGTTATCTTCTCAGCAACATAAGACCAAGCATGAGCGACGCCATTAAGCACGAGTGCGGGATCGCCCTGATCCGACTTCGCAAGCCGTATCAATATTACATCGACAAATACGGCACTCACCAGTACGGCGTAAACAAGCTGTACCTGCTAATGGAAAAACAGGTCAACCGGGGCCAGGACGGTGCCGGGGTAGCCAACATCAAAATCGACGTTCCGCCCGGGCACCGGTATATCAGCCGGTATCGTTCCGTGGAAAACCAGCCGGTGGCGGATATCTTCCAGAAAATCAACAAGAAATTTCGGAAAGCGCTCAAGAATAACAAGGACAAGGTCCGGGACGGCCGCTGGCTCCAGGAGAACGTCGCCTTTACGGGTGAAGTCTGGCTGGGTCACCTGCGTTACGGAACCCACGGCGCCAACGAAATCGAAAACTGCCACCCGATGCTCCGTCAGAACAACTGGCGAAGCCGGAACCTGGTCGTTGCCGGGAACTTCAACATGACCAATGTCGACGAACTTTTCGACAAGCTGGTGTCGCTCGGACAGCACCCCAAGGAGCTGGTCGATACGGTCACGGTCATGGAGAAGATCGGTCACTTCCTGGATGAAGAAAACCAGCGGGTGTTCGACCGGTTCAAGGGAATCTACGAAAACCCTGATCTCTCGGACATCATCGAGGATAACATGGACCTTCAGCGGGTTCTGCACCGCTCCTGCCGGGATTTTGACGGCGGGTACGCCATGGTCGGCATGACGGGTTACGGAGCCGCTTTCGTCGCCCGCGATCCGGCCGGGATCCGCCCGGCCTATTATTACGCAGACGATGAAGTGGTGGTGGTCGCTTCCGAAAAACCGGCCATCAAAACCGCCTTCAATGTCGATTACAGCCAGATTCACGAAGTAAAACCGGGTCATGCGCTGATCGTCGACAAATACGGCGAGTTCGACGAACGCCAGTTCGTGCAGCCTATTGAAAAACGCTCCTGCAGCTTCGAACGCATCTATTTCTCCCGGGCGTCCGATCCGGATATCTATAACGAGCGTAAAAAGCTCGGCAAACTGCTCATTCCCCAGATATTACAGGAAGTGGACTTCGACCTGGAGAATACGGTCTTCTCCTACATTCCGAACACCGCCGAAACCGCCTTCTTCGGGATGGTGGAAGGGATCGAGGAATATCTGGCCAAGCAGCGCAAAAAAGCCATTATGGAAGGCATCCTGTTCGAACAGGACCTCGACAAGCTGCTTTCCTTCCGCCCCCGCATCGAGAAACTGGTTTCCAAGGACGTCAAGCTCCGCACCTTTATTACCGATGACTCCCAGCGGGACGAGATGGTGGCGCACGTGTATGACACGACCTTCGAGGTGATCCGCAAAGGGGTCGACAACGTCGTGGTGATCGACGACTCCATCGTTCGCGGGACGACGCTCGAAAAAAGCATTCTCAAGATGCTCGACCGGCTGGGACCCAAGAAAATCATCATCGTATCGTCGGCTCCCCAGATTCGCTTCCCCGACTGCTACGGCATCGATATGTCGAAACTGAAGGAGTTCGTGGCCTTCCGCGCCACCCTCCAGCTTTTGAAGGAACGCGGTCAGGAGAACCTGGCCGACGAGGTCTATGCCGAGTGCGTGGCCGCCATCGAGTCGGGCAACGCCACGGTTAAAAACTACGTGCAGGCTTTGTATGAGCCGTTCACGCACGACGAGATTTCCCGCAAGGTGGCCGATATCGTCACCCCGAAGGATCTGCAGGCCGAAGTCGCGGTTATTTTCCAGACCGTCGAAAACCTGCACGTCGCCTGCCCCAACCATCCCGGGGACTGGTATTTTACGGGCAATTACCCCACTCCCGGCGGTAACAAGGTCGTCAACAAGGCTTTCGTCAACTTCATGGAAGGCAAGGTGGTTCGCGCCTACTGATTTCAGCTTTTTGTATATAAAGTAAAGAAGCCCGGCTGCAGCAGCCGGGCTTCTTTGTTTCGGTCTTCCGACAATCTCCGGTCAGGGCTGCCCACCCCCGCCGGCGGCTCCGTAGACCTGACCCGTGGCATAACTGCCGTCGCTGGCCGCCAGCTGCACGTAGATGGAAGCCAGTTCGACCGGCTGGCCGGGACGGCCCAGGGGGGTATCACCGCCGAAGTTTTTCAGTTTCTCCGCCGTGGCTCCCCCGCTGGGTTGCAGGGGGGTCCAGATGGGACCCGGCGCCACCCCGTTTACCCGGATGCCCTTCGGGGCCAGCTGTTTGGCCAGCGACTTGACGAAGTTCGTCGTAGCCGCCTTCGTCTGGGCGTAGTCATACAGGTTGGGCGACGGGTCATAGGCTTGCTCGGAGGTCGTGCCGATGATGACCGAGCCGGGCGGCATATGAGGCAAAGCCGCTTTGATGATCCAGAAAGGCGCGTAGATATTGGTCTTCATGGTGGCGTCGAAATCTTCCGAAGAAACCTCCAGAATGGACTGGCGGGTTTGCTGCCGGGCGGCATTGCTGACCAGAATATCCAGACCGCCCAGCCCTTTCACGGCTTCGTCGACGAGTCGTTTGCAAAAAGCTTCCTCCCGGATGTCACCGGGAATGGCGACGGCTTTGCGGCCTTCCTTCCGGATCAGCTCGATCACTTCCTTCGCATCCGGTTCTTCAGCCGGCAGATAGTTGATCGCCACATCCGCCCCCTCCCTCGCGTAGGCAATGGCCGCGGCCCGGCCCATCCCCGAATCTCCTCCGGTGATCAATGCCTTGCGGCCCTGTAAACGGCCTGAGCCTTTGTAACTGGATTCCCCATGATCCGGACGCGGATTCATTTTGCCCGCCAGGCCCGGCCAGGGCTGCATCGGCGTGTTGAACGGCGGACGGGGATACTTGGTGGTCGGGTCGACCAGGGGGGTCGGAGCAACTGCGCCGGGGGCCTTACCCGACGAATCGGCAAACGCCGGGGTAGCCATCACGGTGGCCGCCAGGCCACTTCCTAACCCTCCGATCACCTGGCGTCGGCTGAGTTGATTTTCATTGATCATTTCGTATTCGAACGTTGAGTAAAAGACGGAAAACTAACTACTATGGTTTTTCTGTAGGTTTTGTGATTAACCGCCTGTTACAGGGGATAGTTAATTTTTTTCCGGTTTTTAATGTAGCTTCACCGACCCTTTTCCGATATGCAGACAAGAAGAGAGTTTCTGAAAAATACCACGGTCGTCGCGGCCTCAGGGCTGACTTCCGCGGACCTGACTGCTTCAGGTGCTGCCCCGGCCAAACGAATCGGTATCCAGACCTATTCGATCCGGCGGCAATTGAAGCAGGACATGGCCGGTTCGCTGAAAGCGCTGAAGGACATCGGCTTTTCCCATGTCGAGCTGTACGGTTATGAACAGCAGGCGGGCAAAGGCTCCGTTCTCGGTTACTCGCCCAAAGACTACCGGAAGATATTACGGGATACCGGCCTGGAACCGACCAGCTCGCACCTGGAACCACCCCTGCCAAGCTTCTATAAATTTGGCGACGGCGGAGGCACCGGCAAGGGAGAGCGGAGCATTCAGATTGCGGCCTATACCAAAGAGAACACCGGCTCCATTCTGGAATTCTGGAAACGGGCCCTGGCCGACCACCAGGAGCTGGGAGTGCCGGTGGTAGTTCAGCCGGCCATGCCCCAGGTTAACAGCCTGGATGATGCGAAGCGGGTCTGCGAGGTCTTCAACCAGACCGGTGAACTCGCCCGGAAGGCCGGTATGCGCTGGGGCTATCACAACCACAGCGCCGAGTTCAAGCGGATCGGCGTGAAACGGGGCGAGGACTGGTCTCCGGAGATGGAAATTACCAAAGACTCCTACCCCAGCGAGATTTTCTATGATTTCCTGCTGAAAAACACCGATCCCGGCCTGGTTTTTTTCGAGATGGACGTGTATTGGGCGGTCATGGGCCAGTGCGACCCGGTGGCCTATTTCAACCGCTACCCCGGGCGCTTCCCCCTGCTGCACATCAAAGACCGGGACATTCTGGGCTCGACCGGGTTCATGAATTTTGAAAACATCTTCCGGGCAGGTTATGCGAAAGGCGGCCTGGAGCGGTATTATGCCGAGCTGGAGTATGCCAATCCGGCCGGAAGTTCGCCCCTTTCTCAGATGGAGTCGGTCCGGAAGTCGTATGAATACCTGGCGAACGCTGCGTTTGTGAAATGACCCTCACAACGTAGACGCCCATTCCGGAAAAACGGCCCCATCAAGGCAAGCACTCCCGTTGCGATTCAGTCATAAGATTCGACAGGTCGAACCCCCGTTCGGGCAACTCGGTCATCCGATGATTGGGCGGTGTGCGGTGTAATTGTTGTTTTGCACAGGTTTTTGAAAGAAATCCTCCAAACAACAACTACACTGAACACCGCACCAGCGGACGACTATGAAAAAAGTACTCCTCTCCCTCCTGGCACTCGTGTGCCTGACTGCCGCCTGTAAAAAGGACGCCGACACCATCGACCCCGCCATCCAGAGCAAAACGCCGGAAGAAGCTGTCGGAAAATGGATGTACGGCACGTTCTCGATGAGTAACTTCTGGACCTACGACGGCAAATACGGCGGAAAGCCCTATGAACAGGCCCTCGTGCTGGATTTCAAGGCTAACGGAACGTATGAGCAGTATATCATCAACGCGGTTACGAGTTACAACTGCAAAACGGAAGCCTTCACCTACATGAAAGGAAAGGTGAAGTTCGATGAGGAGGCCGGAACCTTCACCCTCACGCCCACCGAGGGCAATTACCGGGGCTTCTACTCCTGCTATCCCAGCCAAAACTTCAAACGGGATGCCCGCAAAGACGAACTCAGGCAGGAAACGTTCTATTACGAAACGGACGGAGGCCGGGGCGTTCATATCTCGACCGGCGGCAATCAGAAAGGTTATTACCTGAAAGGAACCGACTGGTAAAAACCGGCCGACTGAAGAACCCCCGGAGCCGGGGGTTCTTCATCATGATGCGGTCACATGGTTTTTTTCCATGGCAGGGCATTCACGTTCCGCCCGATTTTCCGGCCCTCCCGCAGTCCGGTTTCGTTATCCTGCCGTGTATGAATACCGCCCAGGAAACGGGATAGGGCCGATTCCTCAGCGGCCTCCCAGAACGAACTGAAAGACCGGGCTTTCAAGTCGATATTTCGTTTCGGGTCCCGCACCCGGCTGACGTGGGAATCGTCGGTAAAGGCGAACGATTCTCCGTACAGATCCGTCAGCACCGTGGCCGTGGCTGCCGACTGGGTGGCGTGTCCGGAAGGAAAGCCGGGAAAAGGCGGAGCCGGCCAGAAAGGAACCCAGGCGGGGTCGATGGCCCGGCGGACGAAGGTATACGGCCGCTCGTTGTTGAAGGTATATTTGCATTTCCAGCAAAGGGTGAAGGCATCGGATACGGCAAGGCCGGTCCGGGCGAGCGTCTCGGCGGCTTTGGCCAGATCGGCCCGGGCGGTTTGGATGGCGATGCGGGCCAGACTATAGGAGTGGCCCGGGGGCGTAAATGTTTCGCCCGGATCGTCGGCCCACCAGACCGCTATTTCTTTTTCGGACTGCGTCAGGGACTTGTTTTTGGTATACACCTCCAGATATTGGGCAAAATACTGGGATTTGACGTCGGTCGAAGCAGTCAGCGGCTGGGGCATAGGCATAGCGGAGTTGGCTCCCACCAGAGTCCGGTTTTTGCCCCAGAACGGCTGCATGGGAAATTTTCTGCCGTTTTCGGTCGGCTGCCAGCATCCGTTGCAGACCGGCACCGTATAGTTTTCCGGAAAATTTCGGGTGTACCCTTCGTGTCCTCCGTCGGTTCTGGACCATTCGAAGATGGCCTGGGCGACCTGTTTTCCGAAGGAAACCGACCGCTCTATTTCCTCTTTTTCACCTTCTCCCTGAAAGCGGGTCAGGAGAGTCCGTTCCAGCGAGTCGATCTTACTTTTATTTCGGGCATCGGTGCTGGCAAACAGGGAGCGCAGGATTTCGGCTTCGGCCGCGTTGCCGGCAGCCGCCCAGTGATACCCGGTTTTCGGATCGGCCTGTGGGAGACTGTTCAGATCCGGCAGCTGCCCTACCAGCGACCGGTGGGTCGGCGAGCCCGCTACGACGGCTTCGTACAGAGCCAGTCCGCCGTAGGCCAGCGAGCGTGATGCGACCGGCGGGGTAAAACCGGGCGTGTTCCGGATCAGATACAACTGCATGGCCGACCACTGGAGGGCTACATCCGGTTCAAACTGGTCGCTTGTTTTGACAGAGGGGCTTATCACCTCCTGTTCCTTTCCCTGACAACTGCTGAGATAAATCAGGAAAAGGAGCCAGAAGCATCTATTATTTGCTTTGGCAAGCAATTTAAAGGAGATGTTTTTTTCTGATGGGAGAAATGTCACAGCTTTCATGGCCTGGAAAAGTGATTGATTGTCTTTTCGCAATGAGCAAAAACGTTGCCAAAACCGGGGGGAGTTATGTACCTTTGGCTTATGCGCATCCCACAGGAAACCATCGATCGCATCCGTCAGTCGGCGGATATTATTGACATCGTCAGTGATTATGTTTCCCTGAAGAAACGGGGACAAAACTGGATCGCCTGCTGCCCGTTTCACAATGAAAAAACGCCCTCGTTCAACGTTTCTCCCTCCCGGCAGATTTACAAGTGCTTCGGCTGCGGTAAGGCGGGTGATCCGGTGCGGTTCATCATGGACATTGAAAACGTGAGTTACCCGGAAGCCCTCCGGCACCTTGCGAAGAAATACGGCATCGAGGTCGAGGAGGAGCAGCTGACGCCGGATGAACTGATCCGGCAGAACGAGCGGGAAAGTTTGTTTATCGTCCTGAACTTTGCCAAAGAATATTATCGGACCCAACTTCTTGAAACGGAGGATGGGCGCAGCATCGGTTTAAGCTATTTCCGGGAACGCGGTTTTCTGGACCAGACCCTTCAGGCCTTTGAACTGGGTTTCAGCCCGGATCAATGGGACGGACTGCTTCAGGAAGCCACCCGCCGGGGATACCGCACCGAACTTCTGGAAAAAGCCGGCCTTATTCTGACGAAGGAGGGCGGCAGCGGTAAACCCTATGACCGTTTCCGGGGGCGGGTCATCTTCCCGATCCATAACGTATCCGGGCGGGTCATTGCGTTTGGAGCCCGGATTCTGAAGGCCGATAAAAACCAGCCCAAATACCTGAACTCGCCCGAAACGGAGGTTTACCACAAAAGCCAGGTGCTGTATGGCATCTTCCAGGCGAAAAATGCAATCCGTCAGGAGGATGTCTGTTACCTGACCGAAGGCTATACCGACGTAATTTCGCTCCATCAGGCCGGAATCAAAAATGTGGTCGCTTCCTCCGGGACTTCGCTCACGATCGAGCAGATCCGGATGATCAGCCGGTTTACGCAGAACATTACCATTCTGTACGACGGGGATGCAGCCGGGATTAAAGCCGCCTTGCGCGGGCTGGACATGGTGCTGGAGGAAGGCATGAACGTCAGTGTCGCCACCTTCCCGGACGGCGAGGACCCCGACAGTTACGTGCGAAAGATGGGCGCGGAAGTGTTCAGGCAGCACCTAAGCCACCATACGAACGATTTTATCACCTTCAAAACCGATATTCTTTTAAAGGATGCGGGAGACAATCCGTTCAAACGGGCGGAAGTGATTTCCGAGATGGTCCAGAGCATTTCCAAAATGCCTGATCCCATCAAACGTCAGGTGTTTTTTCAGAAAACTGCCCGCCGGCTTCAGGTGGATGAGCAAACGCTGATTTCGGAAAGCAACCGGCTGGTGCTGAAAAACCTGGAGCGACCCCAGGAACGTCGGTCTGCGCCGGCCTCCCCGCGACCGGGACAGGGTCCGGAGCCCCCGCCGAACGAACTGACGGAGATCCTGAACGATTTTTCCTCGGCGGACCCGTATGAGGCCCCCGTACCGGAAAAACCGGTTACCAGACTTAAATCCCGGACGCCCCTGGCTTTTCAGGAGGAAGAATGCATCCGGATTCTGATCAATTACGGAGGTTATGAACTGGAGCCGGATATCTCCGTCTGCCATTACATGCTGAGCGAACTGGGGGCTATGGAATTTACCACACCGGTTCTCAGGGAGATGCTGAATGAGATCCGGCAGGGCTTTCTGACCAGCGAAATCCGGACAGCAGATTACTTCCTGAATCACCCCAACCAGGATTTTCAGCTTCTGGCCATCGACATGGTGACCGTTCGGTACCAGTTAAGCGAAAACTGGGAAAAACACGAGATCTACGTACCGACGGAAGCCGATAAACTGGCGGATGCCGCCTTTACCAATATATTGAGGCTGAAGAAACTGGTAGCCGAGCAGCGGATGAGTGAAATAAAGCTTCAGATCGGCCAGGCGCAGGAGCCGGAGGAGTGCGACCGGCTTATGCTGGAGTATATGCACTATAAGAAGGTAGATATTGAAATCGGCGGGTTGCTGGGAACCGTGATTTCATAAAAAATGAACAATGAATAAGCAAAAGGAAGAAAGGGCATGGAATACCGCATTCTTACGGCTTATTCATTGTTCATGACGTATAAATCGTTGAATAAATCAGAAGTGATCGTACGTCAGGCAGCTAAGCTGTCCATTCTGGAGATTTTCTTTACAAAACGACGCAGAGTATCCTGACTTATAGGCTTCGGCAGCTGGTGATTGATTTGCTGCAGAACCTGACGGGGCTCTTTGGGAAAGCTCATAAGGGCCTGCATTACCTTTTCGACGTGCTGTTTGTCGGCAGGATTCAGCTTCGGTTTCAGGCCACGGCCCGGTTTATCCTGAAGCCCCTGCAGGCCACCTTTTTGCCAGCGGTTCATCCAATTGTAGATGCTCCGACGATCTACACTGAACATTTCCATCAGTTCGCTGACGGTTAATCCATAGTAGCTGTAAAGAACACATTGGCAACGCTTCTTTAAAACGTTGTTCTGGCTTTCACGAATCGTCTGCCGGAGCAGGTCAACTTCTTGTACGGTTAAATTTTTGATGTTCCGCATCGCTTTAAATTGTTATGCCCTTAGGTAGTGTCTTTAGCGTATGTTCGTCCAAATCGACAAACGAAACTACAGCGGCAAAGAATATGCACAAAATCACTTTGCGCGAAATGACCATTTTTATGTGCGAAATCACCAATTTCATTTCAAACGGCGGTAAAAATATTTTACCTCTTCTGAAGGGTCATTTCAGGCAAAAAACAGGGTTATTTCAGACGTTTTTGGTGATTTCACGCATAAAATTGGTGATTTCACGCAGATTCCCCGGCTTAGTTGGGCCCTTTAATTGTAGCTTTAAATCGTATGGCTACTTAAAAATGATGTATGAACTCTTCGAACGAAAATCAGAAACCTGCCGCCCCTTCGTTCTCAATCCGGCGAAAAGATTTTTCAATTTTGGTAGCACAATCGGAGCTTTTCACCTGCGAGGTATTGTGCCAGTTATTAAAACAACAGGGATACAATGTAGTTGGGAAAGCCGTGGAACTGGAGGATACGCTCCAGCAGATCCGGGTCAAGCAGCCGCAGTGTGTCATTCTGGAGTCGGAGATTTCGGGCCGAAGAAGCGTGGATATCGTGCAGCAGGTTCGATCTGATAACGAACGAACCAAATTTATTCTGTATACCAGCAAACCTGATCTAAAGCTGGTAGCCAATGCCATGCAGCAGGGCTTTTACGGCTTCCTGTATGCCAATGACGGCCTGGATGAACTGTATAAATGTTTCCAGACTATCAGCACGGGCGGATACTACTACAGTTCGGGCTTTCTGCTGCTGCTGAAGAATTACGGAATGAATGTCATCAATGAGGAAACCAAAAGGCAGCTTTCGCGCCTGAGCAGTCGGGAAACGGAGATATTAAGACTGGTTGCGGATGGAAATCCCGGACATGAAATTGCCGACCAGCTGCACATCAGTTATCGGACACTGGCCAATCATAAAACGAATATTGCCCAGAAACTGGGTCTTGACAGTTGCCGGCATCTGGCCCGGTTTGGGATCGGGGTCAGAGATTATTTGTAATCAGTGAGTAGAAAATAAAGCAGGGACCGTTTGATCGTAAATCAGAACGGTCCCTGCTATCGGAATGGATAGTAATTACTTTTGGGGGGTCAGATCATCCTCCTGAACGGAGAAGCGAACCAGACGGTTTTTAAATTCCTGCAATCGGGCGCGGGGCATTTCGTTTTCGTCCGCTTTGGGCGTCTGCATCCGGATGATATATTTTCCGTTTTCCCAATAGGAGTAGCTTGCTACAAAACTAAGGTTGATGATGCAGTTGCGTTTGGTCCGGAAAAAGAATTCCGGATTCAACTCATTCTCGAGTTCATTCAACGTTTTAGTAATGGCAAATCGCCCGGCCGGGTGAACGGCAAAATAATTCCGGTCTTCCGTTTCGAACCAGTAGCACTCCTGAACGGCCAGGATGGTTTCACCCTGGTTGTTTTTGACCTTTAGGTGGGTTAAGAACTGCCCGGTTTCAGGACTGGGCGTCAGGGCTTCGAACGGCTTGGGTTCTCCGCCCCGCTTTCTGATCCGGCGTTGTTCCAGAATGTCGGCCAGGAGCGAAGCGTTGACCGACCCATAACCCATGATCAGAATAGGAATCAGATACAGGAAATAAATTCTGGCGGTATAGGTTTCCTGAATATGAGTGCTGAAGTAAGCATGAAAGTCGTAATTGGGAAACTCAACCAGCAGGTACCGGATGGTCTGGGTAATCGGGTTGAACAGGAAAAAAGCGGTCAGCATGACCGGCAGAATCTTAAGCTGATATGTCAGAATGTTTCTGGGGGTCAGTTCAAGCTTCTTCAACCGGCAGATGTCATGATAGATATTTAGTAAGGAAAGCAGAATAACCAGCGTGGAAATTTCGGGCAGGAGGGCTCCCCGGAGCAGAATCCATAAATAGCCGAGGATTCCACCGAATTCCTTAATAATATTCAGTTTTTTCTCAAAGGCAAACAGCCAGCTGAAAGCTTCGAACGTCAGCACTGCCAGAAGCAGCACGCTCAAGCTCCTGAATGGCCGCTTTACATACTTCAGATTTAGCAGAACTTCAGTCATTGCTAAATGGATAATTAGACTTCAAAATCGCTTCCCTTCTGTGAATTCCCCGATTTATCGAACAATAATAGTAAATAGTTACTAAACCGGCAAAAATTTTTAGACAAAATTTGCCATTTCCCCGCCAGTGACGATAGGGTAATTTTGTATCAGTCAATCGGCAATATAATCCCGGGCTAAAACGACCGATGGCTGTCAGACAATTTACCAACCAATTCTAACATCTATCTATCGTCATGAAAAAGACCTTCATTATCAACTCCGCTAAGCAACTGTTGGATTCAGCTTCTTCAAACCTGAACATCACGGCCAAGAACGAATCCACTACGATTTTCCAACTGAAAGCCGGTACCGGAAAAACCGTATGCTGCGAGTGGGTTCCCCAATTCCTGGGAATGAAGAAGGACGGCCTGGATCAACTGGTGCTTTCCTGAATGAACTGAACTCCTCTTTCATAATCCTATTTCAACCATGAGTAACTTCGTGCATCGCTATCAACGGGAACTCGAACGCTGCCGACAGCGGTTCGAATCTCTCGACCTCAGGAAGGAAAAAGGGTACCTTTTCAAATTTACGACGTTCTCGGCAAACATCCAGAACATTTTACCTGAAATTCCTATTGATAAGCACGAAGGTCTCTTTCAGGAGTTGCTGCTCCAGCAGGTGTATACCACCTTCGACCAACAGTTTTTGAGCGCAAACGACCTGCTTCAAACTAAAGGGCCGATCCGGGACCTGATTCAAAGCCGGCGCCCTCACATCTATTGCACTTTCCATCTTGGTTCTTACCGCCTGCTGACCAGTTACTTATATCGCAACGGCCTCGACCTTGCCTTACTGGTCAGCAGCGGAACGAACCAGGGACAGGGGAAAGAAATCTGGGAGACGATCCGGGGATTGCAGAAAAAGCATAAACTGACCAATTCCTTCCAGATTCTGGAAGCGGAGCAATCTTCTTCAACTCTTCAGATTATACGTGAACTGAAAGCAGGAACGTCATTGGTCATCTTCATTGACGGGCTGACGAGTACGACCGGGGTTAACCGCCAGGAAGACAAGGAAATCCAGATTCGCTTCGGGTCCCAGAACCTCTGGGCCCGCAAAGGGGTCGGTTTTCTCTCCTATGTTACTCAAACTCCGATTGTTCCGGTTATCAGTCACCGGGAGAGAAATTTGAATAATGTCCTGTCATTTCTTGATCCGATCGTTCCCAAAGCCGGCGTCGATCGCGAAACTTACTGCCGGCTGAGCCTCCAGTCTCTCTACGATTCCTTCTGGAAGTTCCTGAACCGGTATCCGGGCCAGTGGGAAGGCTGGAATTACATCCACCGGTTTCTGGACCAGCAACAGCTGGAACAACAGACCGATTATTGCCCCTCTCCGCCGGCCCGCGCCAGAAAACGGGTGGCCTTCAACCAGGAGAGGTATACACTCTGCGATCTGGAAGATGCACCGATCCTCTTCGACCGCCGGTTGTATGTAACGTATGAAATTTCGCCGGATCTCCGGGATTTCCTGCTCCAGCTGAGCAGTATCGAAGACCCGGAAGAGGTACTTGGCACGGAAATGTTTCTGGACCTACTGTCCAAACAGATCATTGCCTGAGACGATATCGTATTAACGGAAAGCGCTCCCCGTAGACAGTCTACGGGGAGCGCTTTCCGTTTTTGAATAATTTAAGTATATATTAGAAAATTTTCGGTAACAAAACGGATGAACACCGAATTGGCATATATATTGTTACCGATTAGTTAATTCCGGCTCTTTAATTGAGCCTTTGTGTCTGTTAAACTTAGCATAAGCACAATGAAGGCTAAATCAGCAATAGCAGTGGTCAAAGCCAAATTAGGGGAAGAAAGCACAGAAATGGGGTTAAAATGTTGCCGGTAAACGATTGTTACCTATATTTGACAACAGTTCTCAACCCTTCCAATGGTTGAGGCAGCCAAATCTCCGACTGGTAATTAATAACTTGACCGGCGAGATTTACTGCCGAAAATTTCTGATAATTCCGCCTGCCTACCTACAAAAAGCTCTGTTACCGGCCGGTTCGATGGAATGAACCCGCGTTTAGTTTGAACAAACTTTATCGGACTGACAACCGCAATGGATACACCATGCAGACGCCTGCCGGATAAAGGCCACCTGAAAGACGGGAATGGCAAATCTGAACTGAAAACAGATTGCCGGGCGTGTTCCACCGTTGAGCAGTATACCCTAAACACCGCATGGCCGAACCGGCCCGGGAGAAGACAAAGGGTGTAACTAACTAAGCAAAAATACTCACTTAGCAGCCGAACTTTAACTAACAGCCTGCACTGATGCGGAAGCAGGCAGATTTTGGGGAGCGGTAACGGCAGGAAAGTCCATTTGAAGAATGGCCAAAATCTTCGCCAGGGTGCCATCTCTCTGCCAGCGACGAAAACGATCGTAGATAGTCTTCCAGGAACCGTAACGTTCGGGGAGATCGCGCCAGGGG
Organism: Larkinella soli; assembly: GCF_003703975.1. Classification (GTDB taxonomy): domain Bacteria; phylum Bacteroidota; class Bacteroidia; order Cytophagales; family Spirosomataceae; genus Larkinella; species Larkinella soli. Next base: position 64,343 of record NZ_QTJY01000023.1, read on the forward strand.
GCACCTGAGTTAAGAATCCACAGGATGCCGTTGATTGATTGACGGTGGGAACGCCACGGGCGGCCGGGGCGATTGTTCGAAGGCATCATGTCCTTTATTTTTTCCCACTGTGAGTCAGTTAATTCATACTTGCGCATGGTACAAGACAGGTCCGTAAAACTGATTATAGAAATGTATTAAAGCTTATGGGTACTGAAAACACCTGGAATGTAGGACAATTGCCGGAAAGTAAATTCCTGAAAATCAATACAATTTCCGGGAATTCAAGTCTGACAATGAACTATGGCTCGAAAATGGGAAAATATTTTTGCAACTCCAAAATTTTTGCAAAAAAGTTTTGGAGCGGTACTTCCGGTTTATCTTAACATTTTATGAATTTGTGAGCATTTATTTCACCAAACCTTTTTGTTTCACTGCAAGCGAAATCAATTACTTATGAAATTTCAATCCTGGTTACTTGTGTGTTTTTTACTGGGAAGTCTCGCTTCCTGCGTGTCGCATAAGCAGATCGCCTATTTTCAAACGGCTGCGGACAGTACTGAACTGGCCATCCAGATTAATAACCGGTATGTTCCTGTTATTCAAAACAATGATCTTCTGGGTATTTATGTGAACAGCCTCAATCCGGAAGCCAGCAGTTTTTTTAACCCGTATGCGGCCGTCGAGAGAACCGGAACCGGGATGCTGACGACCCAGACCGGCCAGATTCCGGTGACCAACGCCGTCGGCCATCTCGTCGATCCGGAAGGAAATGTGGAACTACCCCTGCTGGGAAAAGTAAAAGTAGCCGGCCTGACCAGTAATCAGGCACGGGATTTGATCCGGGAGAAGCTGAAGACCTACCTGAAGGAGCCGACAGTGACCGTGCGCTTCCTCAACTTCAAGGTATCGGTGATCGGTGAAGTCGTTCGGCCGTCGATGTTTAACGTTCCCAACGAACAGCTGACGCTTCCCGAAGCCCTGGGTCTGGCCGGAGACCTTACCATCTACGGCAAACGCGACAACGTGCTGGTGATTCGGGAAACCGACGGCAAGCGGGAATTCGGGCGGGTCAATCTGAATAACCGTGACCTGTTCAAGTCACCTTATTATTACCTGCACCCGAACGATGTAATCTATGTAGAACCGGGCCGGGCCCGGGTCGCTTCCGCCGATCGGCTGTATCAGTTGATTCCGGCAACCCTGAGTGCGCTTTCGTTCCTGGCCATCATCCTGAGACGCTATTGATCGAAGCGGAAGTTTCCGTAACCAGTACAAGTAACTTAAACCAACTATCACTCAACGTTATGATTACTACACCGTATGTTTATCAGCAGTACGAAGATAAGGAACCGGACGTACGGGCTATCATCTTCAAGTACCTGAAAAACTGGAAATGGTTTCTGGTTTCGCTGGTCGTCTGTCTGGCTTCCGGTTACGTCTACCTGAAATACCAGGTGCCTCTCTATAAGGTGCAGAGCAGTATCCTTATCAAGGATGATAAAAAAGGCCTCTCCGAAGAAACGATCATGAAGGAACTCGACCTGTTCGCTCCCAAGAAGGTGGTCGAGAACGAAGTGGAGATTCTGAAATCGTATACCCTGATGGAAAAGGTGGTCAACGATCTGGAACTCGATGTGAGCTATTTCCGGGAAACGCCGGTGGGCGAGCGGGAAATCTACCAAAGCTCCCCGATCCGGCTGGTCGTTGAAAGTGCCGGCCCGGAACTTTACGAAGACGGGCTCAAAATTGAATTCATTAATCCGAAGACCGTCCGTATTCTGGAGAAGAACTACCCGGTTAACCAGAGTGTCAACACGCCGGTGGGTCGTCTTCGTATTTTCCCGAAGGCGGCCATTGCGGCCGATTCACTTCCTGTGATCGCCCACGTAGCTCCGAAACAGGAGGTAGTTCAGGAGTATCTTGATAAACTGAAAGTCGACCCGACCAGCAAACAGTCGACCGTCCTTCAATTGAGTATGGAAGAAGCGGTTCCGCAGAAAGGTCGCGATATTCTGGATAAACTGGTCGAACAATACAACGATGCGGCCCTGGAGGACAAAAACCTCGTAGCCTCCAACACGCTCGATTTCATCGAAGAACGTCTGAGGCTCATCTCCGGCGAACTGGCTACCGTCGAGAAGGACGTGGAAGTCTACAAGTCGACGCAGGGTATTACCGACATCAGCACCGAATCGCAGATCTTCCTGCAAAGCGTTCAGCAGAACGATGCGGAACTGACCAAGGTGAACATTCAGATCACCGCCCTGGAAGACGTTGAGCGCTTCATCCGCAGTAAATCCGGCGAGCGCGGAGCGACTCCTGCCACCCTCGGCCTGAGTGACCCCACGCTGCTCGGCCTGATCGGCAAAGTTACCGAACTGGAACTGCAGCGCGACAACCTGGCCCGCACGACATCGGAAAACAACCCGCTGCTGAGTTCTCTCGACGATCAGATCCGGGCGACCAAAGGTAACATCCGAGATAACATCCAGACGATGAAGCGGATCCTGATGGGCACCCGTGGAAAATTGATGGCCGATAACAATAAATATGAGTCGATGATCCGGACGGTCCCGCGCAAAGAGCGCGACCTTCTGAACATCACCCGTCAGCAGGCCATTAAAAACAATCTGTACACGTACCTGCTGGCCAAACGCGAAGAAACCGCCCTCTCCTATGCCTCGACTGTAGCCGACAGCCGGACCATTGACCGCGCCCGGAGTTCCAACGAACCCGTGAAGCCCAAGAAGGCGCTGGTATTTCTGCTGTTCGGAGCATTTGGGTTCCTGCTGCCCATCGGGGCCTTTGCCGTTCGGGATATGATGAACGACCGAATCGGTCAGCGCTCGGATGTCGAGGCACTTACCCAGACGCCGATCATCGGGGAAATTGCCTATGCCAAACATTCCTTTCCGCTGGTCGTCACCTCCCGCAGCCGCTCCATCGTGGCTGAACAGGTTCGGGCTTTGCGGACCAACCTCCAGTTCCTGCGGTCCAACAACGAGTGCCTGGCCGTGCTGTTCACTTCAAGTATCTCCGGTGAAGGAAAGTCCTTTATTTCGCTGAACCTGGGGGCCAGCCTGGCGCTGATCGACCGTCCGACCATCATCCTTGAAATGGACCTTCGTCGCCCGAAACTGCATGCCATGCTCGGTGTAGACGGTTCCGTAGGGATCAGTAACTTCCTGATCGGCCAGACGACGCTCGATGAGATTATCCAGCCGGTTCCGGGCATGCCCAATTATTTCATTCTGCCCAGCGGGCCCGTTCCGCCCAACCCGGCCGAGCTGCTGGTGAGCGACAAGCTCGACGAGATGTTCCGGCAACTGCGTGAACGCTTTGAGTTCATCATCGTCGACTCCCCTCCGATCGGTCTGGTAACCGATGCCCAGATCATTGCCGACAAAACCGATGCGACACTGTTCGTAGTGCGTCATGACGTCACTCCCAAACCGCACGTCCGGATGGTGGAGAGCATGTATAAGGAGCAGAAATTCCGCAAGCTGAGCCTCATTCTGAACTCGATCAACCAGGGTCAGGGGTACGGCTACAACTACGGCTACGGATACGGTTATTACGAGCAGGCTTCGGACAAACGGAAGCCCTTGCTAAAGAAGCTTTTGTCTGGAAAATAAGCAATAACTCCCCCAAAAAAGACAAATTAAAAGCAATTTACCGAGCTCTTGTGGCTCGGTAATTGCAGATTATTGTCTTGGAAATACTCAACAGGAAAACGTTATGATTAACTTGTTACAGCCTGAGTCATCGTATTTTGTGGTGGATACGGTGGCAACTGAGAGGTCATATTCGACCGCAAAACGGGCATTCGACATTATAATCTCACTAACGGTTGCCATTCTGGTATTGTCCTGGCTGCTTCCCCTGCTTGGGTTGTTAATCCGGCTCGAATCCAAAGGGCCGATTATCTTCGTTCAGCTGCGTTCCGGTCGGAGGGGCCGCCCCTTCCCCTGTCTGAAATTCAGAACCATGCGGTATCAGAAGGACGCATCTTTCAAGCAGGCCACCCAGTACGATCCCAGAGTGACGAGAGTGGGCCGAATTCTCCGGAAAACCAATCTGGATGAAGTTCCGCAGATTCTCAACGTCCTGATCGGCCACATGAGCATCGTCGGCCCGCGTCCCCACCCGATTCCACTTGATGTGCAGTATCTTCCGCTGATTCCCGAATACCGGCAGCGTTTTGCGGTCAAGCCGGGCATCACCGGCCTGGCACAGGCAAAGGGGCTTCGCGGCCAGACCTCCGAGCTTCATCAGATGCGTCACCGGATTCGGTACGACGTATGGTACACCCGCTACTGGTCCTTACCACTTGATTTCAAAATTTGCTGGTGGACTTTTGTGAGAATGATCCGAGGAGATAAGAAAGCGTGGTGATAGGAGAATAATTTCCTGACTTTCAAAGCAGAAAGGGTTCATCTATGAAATGCAGCATTATTATCCGCGCCTTTAACGAGGAACAACATATCGGCAAACTCCTGAACGGGATCAGCCAGCAGGACACGAAAGCATCCGTAGAAGTGATTCTGGTCGATTCCGGCTCCAAAGATAATACCGTGCGCATTGCGGAAAGCTACGGGGCCCGGATCGTGAAGATTCGTCCCGAAGAATTCTCGTTCGGCCGGGCGCTGAATATCGGCTGCCGGCACGCCACCGGCGATTTCCTGATCTTTGCCAGTGCGCACGTCTATCCGGTTTATACCAGCTGGATCGACCAGATGCTGAAGCCGTTCGTGGACCCGGCCGTCGCGCTCTCCTACGGACGCCAGATCGGCAACCGGCAGAGCAAGTACTCCGAGCAGCAGTTGTTTGCCAAGTGGTTTCCGGCCGTTTCCAATTACGACCAGCGGATCCCGTTCTGCAACAACGCCAATACCGCCATCCGGCGCTCGCTCTGGGAAGAACTGCCCTATGACGAAACCGTAACGGGTCTGGAAGACCTCCACTGGGCCAACGAAATTCTGCATCGGGGGTATAAAATTGCTTACGACGCCGATGCCACCATCGTCCACGTCCACGAGGAAACACCCCGCAAGGTGCTGAACCGTTATTACCGGGAGGCCATCGCCTTCAAACGCCTGAAACCGCATGCGCGCTTCACCCTTTGGGACTTTGCCTACCTGTCCGTTTCCAACATCCTCAGCGATTATGTGACGGCCGTCCAGGAAGGGGTCTTCTGGCAGCACGTTGCGGAGATACCGGTGTTCCGAACCCTCCAGTTTTGGGGTACGTATAAGGGGTATCGTTATCACGGAACGCTCGATCGCTCGCTTCGCGAAAGATTTTATTATCCGAACGAAATTCTCCGCCGGGAGAAGTCCGAACGACCTGCGGAGGTGGCCTTAAAACAGATTGCGTATGAATAGCCGGGATGTCATCGATATTTCCGTTACGCTGAATCAGCACCTGCCCACCTGGCCGGGAAGCCGCGGCCTGACCATACAGCGGCTTCAGAAAATCGGCCCGGATTCGGATGCGAACGTCAGCCGTCTGGACCTGGACGTTCATACCGGTACCCACATTGATGCTCCTCTCCATTTTGTGGCTGAGGGTGCCGACACGGCCTCCATTCCTTTGTCGACGCTGGTGGGTCCCTGCCGGGTGGTTTCCATTCCGAACACGGCCGTGATTACCCGGGCCATGCTGGAGCGCTGGGTGGGTCCGAACGTTCCGAAACGAATTCTCTTTCAGACCGACAACTCCTCGGTCTGCTGGGAAAAACAGCCGTTCCGCCAGAGTTTCACGGCCCTTTCAGCCGATGCGGCCCGGTGGCTGGTCGAAAACGAAGTGCTTCTGGTCGGAATCGATTACCTCTCCATTCAGCGGTATTTCGATTCGGCTGAAACTCACCAGATTCTGCTTCAGAACCGGGTGGTCATTCTGGAAGGAATTTTTCTGGGTCACGTCTTACCCGGCAATTACCAGCTGATCTGCCTGCCGCTGAAAGCCGCAGGGCTGGAAGGCGTTCCCTGCCGGGCCGTACTGCAAAAAACTTAACGTTATATACCATGTCCTATTCCGTTGCTGCCATTGTTCCGATGCGTCACTCGAGTGAACGCGTCCCTGGCAAAAATTACCGGGATTTCGCGGGCAAACCGCTTTTTCATCGAATCGTCGACACGCTGCTCGAATGTCCGTCCATCACCCGGATCGTAATCGACACCGACAGCCCGACGGTTATCGAACAGGTCGAGGAGTTTTATCCGACCGTCACCGTTCTCGAACGTCCGGCCCACCTGCGCGACGGGGCCATCCCGATGAACAACGTCCTGCTGAACACCTGCGAGCAGATTCCGGCCGACTTCTACCTCCAGACCCACAGCACAAACCCGCTGCTGTCGGCCGAAACCGTGGAAAAAGGCATTCGGCAGTTCCTGAAAAATTATCCGATCTACGATACGCTGTTCGGCGTCACCCGGATGCAGGTGCGTCTGTGGGATCAGCTGGCCCGGGCCGTCAATCATAATCCGAATATTCTGCTCCGCACGCAGGACCTTCCCCCAATCTATATGGAGAACTCCTGCATGTACCTTTTCAAAAAAGAAACGCTGATTCAGAAGCATAACCGCATCGGCGACCGTCCGTTCATGTACGAGATTCCCGAAATCGAGGCTCAGGACATCGACGTCGAACTAAATTTTAAAGTAGCCGAATTCCTTTTCACCGAACTCTATCCCGAACTCGTCGCATGAAAGTTCTGATCACCTGCCCGCCGATGCTTGGCCAACTGGCCGAATTTCGGCCCATTTTCGAAGAAGCCGGCATTGAAGTCGTCGCTCCGAACGTCGTTCAGGTTTTAACCGAGGAGGAGCTGATCGAACTGGTTCCGACGGTCGACGGCTGGATTATCGGCGACGACCCGGCCACCGAGCGCGTGTTCCGGGCCGGAAAAGCCGGCAGGCTGAAAGCCGCCGTCAAGTGGGGCATCGGCGTCGATAACGTAGACTTCAGCGCCTGCAAAAAACTGGATATTCCCATCGTGAACACGCCCCTGATGTTTGGGGCGGAAGTGGCCACGATCGCGGTTTCCTACGTTTTGGGCCTGGCCCGGCAAACTTACTACATCGACCGCGAAGTGCGGGCCGGCAACTGGGTAAAACCGGCGGGCATGTCGCTGGCCGGCCATACGGTCGCGCTGGTCGGTTTCGGTGACATCGGTAAATCGACGGCCCGGTTTTTGAAGGCGTTCGATATAAATATCAACGTGTACGATCCCTTTGCCGTGCGTACGGAGGCCGATGAGCAGGCCTATCGTTTCCTGAGCTTCCCCGAAGGCCTGGAAACCGCCGACTTTGTGGTCACCACCTGCGCGCTGACACCGAAAACCCGGCACATGATCAATGCGGAAACCATCCGCCTGATGAAGGACGGCGTCCGGATCGTGAACGTCTCCCGGGGTCCGATCATCGACGAAGCCGCTCTGATCGAGGGCCTGAAAAGCGGAAAAGTTCACTCCGCCGGTCTGGATGTTTTCGAAACGGAGCCGCTGCCCATGGATTCGGAGCTGCGCACGTTCGACCGCTGCATCTTCGGAACGCACAACGGCTCGAACACGATTCAGGGCGTTCGGCGCGCCAGCCACCAGGCCATTCAGTCGCTGTTTGAATTTCTGGAAGTCGGGGTTCCGGCATAAAATTTACTCAACGTTATGAAAAAAGCATTGGTTACAGGCGTTCTGGGCGGCATCGGCAGTGCGCTCGCTCAGGCATTTCGCGAAAACGGCTATTATGTATACGGCCTCGACATCCGTGACTGCGACGATCATCAGGCCGACCGGCTGATTCAGTTCGACCTGCACCGCTTCAGCACCGACGATACCTACCGGACCGAGTGGAAGCAGAATTTTAATGCGCTGATTCCGGAACTGCACGTGCTGGTCAACAACGCGGCCGTGCAGATGCTGGGCAGTCTCGACGAGCTGAACCTGGACGACTGGAACCATACGATGGCGGTCAACCTGACGGGGCCGCTGCTGCTGAGCCAGCATTTTCTGGACCAGCTGGAGGACGTCAACGGCTGCATCGTCAACATCGGCAGCATCCACCAGCAGCTCACCAAGCGCCGGTTCATCAGCTACGCTACGTCAAAAAGCGCCCTGATCGGCCTGACGAAGGCCCTGGCCGTCGACCTGGAAGGCCGGGTTCGGGTGAACGCCATCAGCCCGGCGGCCATCGAAACCGACATGCTGCTGGCCGGCTTCGACGGCAACCAGAGCGCCCTCGACGAGTTGCGGAAGATCCACCCGGTTCAGCGCATCGGCTATCCGAAGGATGTGGCCAAGCTGGCCCTGTTCCTGGCTTCGGAGGGCTCCGGTTTTATCCACGGCGCGAATCTTTCGCTGGATGGCGGGATCAGTTCGGTGCTGAAGGATTTGTGAAAGAGGGAAGCAGACAGATTATATCAGATCAATACCATGAGTAATAAATTACTACTTAACAGGTTATGGAACTCGCCCACCATCACGACGTGGATGAGCTTTTTAAGCAGGTCATTCAATGTGACGGTTATCATTCCATTAGTACTGAACCGGTTAAGTACAGGAGATATTAACTTATGGTATTTGTTTGCTACAGTACTGGGATTACAGGTATTGCTCGATGCCGGCTTCGGATCAGCATTTGTACGAATAATCGCCTACGGAACGGTTGGGTTGAAGAATTTTTCAAACCTGAAGGCAGGGGTAAACGAAGAGGATAGATCAGGAGAATTTGATGAGGGTTATATCAAAAACACTTATCAGATTATGAAAAAAATATATGTCTACATTGCTGCCGCTGCGTTCGTGATTTTAATCACTATCGGAAGCATCGGCTTTTTAACACCGATCAGTGAAAGCAGTGATCATTTTATCGGTTGGGCAACGTGGATCTTTTTTTCTCTTAGCCTGCCGTTGGTATTGTATGGAAACGTATACGTTAACCTGCTTCAGGGTACCCAAAACATTCCACTGGTAAGACGGTGGGACACTCTGTTCAACTTGTTGAATACCTGTACGAGTATCGTCCTGTTGGTCCTGTTTCCGAATGTATTTTTAATCGTCGTCATCAATCAGGTCTGGCTGATAATTGCCACGATTAGAAATTATTATCTGACCATACGCAAATACCCTTTCCTGAAAGAAAAAGCTTCAGACCTAACCATCCAGAAAGAGATCAGGAAAAACGTCATTCCGAGTGCAGTAAAAAGCGGAGTCGGAATTTTAATGTCACAGGGAATCATCCAGACTTCCGGTTTTTTTTACGCAAAACTGGCGACCCCGGCAGAGTTGGCATCATTTTTAACGGGTCTATATTTTATACAGGTCATCCGAAATTTTGCTCAGGCACCTTTTTACAGCCGACTTCCGGAGTTCGCCACTTATACGGGGCTTGGCGAACTGAATACGCTAAAAAAAGTTGCCAAACGGTCCATGTTTCAGGTCTATCTCACCTATACGCTGATCTTTCTGGTATTTGGACTTTTTAGCGGGCCGGTCCTGGCAATGATCCATTCAAAAGTAAGCTTTCCGGATCAGAAATTATGGGGCTTGTTGGGTCTGGCGTTTCTGATTGATCGATATGGCGCCATGCATCTGCAACTATATAGCACGACGAACCACATCATCTGGCATGTTTTAAATGGAGTGACGGGTGTTCTGATGATTGTGCTTGCTCTTTTACTTTATCCCCTGATCGGTGTATATGGCCTACCATTAAGTATGGTTCTTGGGTATGCGTTATTTTACTCGTGGTATGCACCCTATAAATCTTACAAGCTGATTCGAACCAATTTCTGGGAATTTGAATGGAACAGCTTTTTACCGTACCTGATTTGTTTACTGCTGTTCATCGTATTGAACGAAGGAGGAATCTGACGGTAACAAAGAAGAATACAAACACTCGACCGTTATGAGCACGAAGACAACGACAAGGAAAAGTATCGACTTAATCAGACAAGTCCTGTTTAACAGTAATAACCAGCCGACCGAACTGAAACTAATCGTAGAGAAAAGAGAGCCGGAAACCGAGCAGGTACTGGAAGAAGTTTTGAGAAGAATCGATTACTTCAATATCCGGCTAAATATCAAAATAGAAAATAAAATAAATCTGCATGAATTGGTAGATTATAATCTTGTCGGCCTCATAAGTTTGCAAAACAATAACTTAAAGAAGGTACTGAAAGCCAAAAAAGACGAGAGTTTTAATTTTAATTTTAACGAAAATTATCTTGAAGCCTGGGAATACCATAAGCTTTTGGCAAGAATAAACCCAAAACTTGTAAATGATGGTATTATCAAAGGCCAAACCAGGCTGAAAGCGTTAAAGGAAAAGCTCGAAAAGGAGCATAAACTCGCTTACATCTTCGGAACCGGCCCGTCGCTCGAAAAAGCCATTCATAAAAACTGGAATGACGGGATCCGCATATTGAGCAATACGGTGGTGAAGGACAGTGAATTGTGGAATTCCATCGATCCACATTTCATTGTGGCCAGCGATGCGATCTATCATTTCGGAATCGGACAGTTTGCCAGGTGCTTCAGGGCTGACCTGAAGAAATGCATGAGAAACAGCGACAAGGCCCATTTCATCTATCCTGCCGTATTTCACCCGTTTTGTGTACAGGAGTTTCCGGATTTTGTGGACCGACTGATTCCGATTCCCCATGGCAATGCAACCACCATTCATCACGACCTGACGAGCGAATACGTTCTTCCCATCTATGGAAATGTACTGCCTCAGGTGCTTCTGCCGGTGGCATGTACCCTGAGTAAGAAAATTGGACTTTGGGGGTTCGATGGAAGGTCACCAAACGACAAAATGTTCTGGAAAAACTCTTCAAAGCACTTTTACAGTGAGCATGTGGAGGAATTGACCAGACTTCACCCCGCCTTCTTTAATGTCCTGCTGCCAAAAGGGTCTCCTGAAGATTATGTAAAGCGGGTTCATGGGGATGTCCTCGAACGTGGGCTTCAGTTAGCGGAAGCGGACGGATTTACATTCAGCATGCTCCATCCATCGTATACATCCACACTAAATAACCGCTATCATGGTGAATAGTGCAAGTCATAACTCTTTCCTGAAAAACCTCTGGTTCGGCCTGTATATCATTGCCTTGATATTCGCGAATCATTTGGTTCTGGTGAATGTCAACTCGATTTACCTGCTGTATTGTACTCTTCTTTTTGCAATACCGGCCATCTTTGATTTCTTTTTAAGAAAAAACTTTAGATCCCTGGTATTGAAGTCAAGTACGGTTCTGATTGCCTTCTACTTCTGCCTGTTCATCACTTACTTTTTCAAGGAGAATAAACTAAATAGTGGCGCTTTAAACTTTGCCGTTTTTGCATTACACATCCTCGTGGTCAACTATTGTCTTTTCGACAATATGGCGGCAATCAAGAAAACCTTTTTTTACCTGATGGTTTTCTTAAGCATCTTTCTGGTTTTTATTCCCCATTATTTGGTCACACAATCGGTTGAATTCGGTTCGTTTTATAACCTGTTAGGGGAAGAAATCATATTTAACGGAACCATTGAGGCTCCTTCGATCGTCACCATTTGCCTGATCTTAAGTTTCTATTACTTCAGAACGTCCAAACACAAAGCCTTCTGTATTGCCATCTTTTTCTTTTCCATCTTCCAATTATTATTATTCAGTCGTCGGGGTTTGATCTTCAGCTCATTTATCGCTATTGGTTATTTCATCTATCTGCAAAAATCCAATAAGAAAATCAATCTGTACTGGCAGCTTGTACTCATGTTTATCCCTTTCTTCTGGGATTCTATTTCGATGCTGTTATTGACCCTGAACAACAATGAATTATTCTCTACGCTCATCGCCAGAAACGAAGCGGAAGATTATGCAACTGCGACAGGGCGTATTATTGCCTGGCAGCGAATAATAAATATCTTTACCTCATTGGATGTCAGCTATTTCTTTGGTTACTGGGGAGATTTGCCGGACAGCTGGTTCGGCGAATCGGACGAAGGGGACCGATACATGCACGTACACAACACCTTCCTGCAACTGTTCGTTGAAGGCGGTTATATCGTGAATTTTCTATTTATGGTTCTCGTAGTAAGAGCGATAAACGGGATCAAGAAACTGAAGGAATTAGGCGCATTACCCAATAGTTATTTTCCAATTCTTCTCACCTTTTTCATCAGCATCAGCGGCTCGGAATCGCTGATCCGGTGTGTAGGCATTTCCCAGTTAAACTTCTTCTTCGGCATTTTCTACCTTTTGATCTTTCATGAGAGTCATTCCTGCGCAAAGAAAGCATTGACGCATCGCCTTAAAGAGGTCGGCAACCCGGCATTGAATCCCACCGTCGATTTCCGATTGACTCCCAGCCGTATTTAAGCCATGAAAGCCAAAAAAAAGATATTGTTCTATGCAAGGGTGTGCTACCTGGACGCAGCACTCGAGCATATCAGGTTGATCAGCCAGCATTTTCAGGTTCATCTCCTGATCGAGCTTTCGCCGAGTGAAACGAAGGACAACATTTTTAACCTGGATATCAACCTGGGCGATTACAGGAATTTGACTTCCTATGATGAGGTTTGCCGCGACTGGAAGCTGGAGTACCTGAACGACTATTTCAAAGATTGCCAGTCCGTAAACTTTGTAATTTATAAATCAAAAAAAGACATCCTCGGTCTCCTTAATACGACGTTCTCGGTTTCTTCTTTCATTTGGTCCTTAAATCCGGATATCCTTCATTTCGATGATTTCTCGACCAGACAGTCGCTTTTACTGCCCATCCTGCTTCGGTTCCGGAAACGGGTAGTAATGAATATTCACGATCCAAAACCGCATTTGGGCGAATCTTTATGGTATATCAACTTTATTAAATCGATCATTTTCTCGGTCGTATCGAAGTATATCACATTTTCAAAATTTAGTAAGAAGCTCTTATCCGACCAGCTTCATGAAAGCAAGTCGGTCCATAAACTGAACTTACTCCCCTACTCTATCTTTAAAAAATTTATCGGGCCTATACCGGCGAATCAAACGGAGGGTGAATACATCACCTTCATTGGCCGTCTTTCAAAATATAAAGGAATTGAAATTTTTCTGGAGGCCATTCCGGAAATACTTGAACGTTTTCCTGACCAACGCTTTATGATTGCCGGCCGACCTGTATATGATTATTCGATCGATACAAACCGCATCGATGCTGAAAATCTTCACCTGATTCAAAGGCATCTCTCCAATCAGGAGATGGTTGAAATCATTAACCGGTCCAAACTGATTGTCTGCCCCTATCTGGAAGCGACTCAAAGCGGTGTAATCATGACCGCTTATGCATTGAACAAGCCGGTCCTAGTCAGCAATAGTGGTGGGCTTCCTGAATATGTCCATGAGAATTTTACCGGCATCATATTGAAAAATCATACGGCAAAGGAATTATCCCAATCGGTTATCCGATTTCTCTCCGACCAGTCATCCGAGCAGTTTTCCCATAATATTCGGCAGGGTGATTTTATCAAAGAAGGCATGGAAAGTAATTTAAAGTCTCTTATGGAATTATATGTCAATTAATTAAAAAGTGTTATGAAAAAGCTCTTAAGCAGGTTTGAGGAAGGGTGGGATAAGAGGTCAATCGTATTTACGCTTTTTCGGCTCGGCTGTAATCTAACCCGCGGATTCTTTCACAGAATCTTTTTCAAATCCTCGAAAGGATGGCTGCTGTTGGTGGGAAAGAACGCGCTGATTCGACAATCGAATTATCTGTCCGTTGGGAAAGAATTCATTGCGGAGGATCACTGCGAGATCAACTGTTTATCCAAGCGTGGCATAGTTTTTGGAGACCGTGTTACCATAGGGAAATACGCTTTGATTCGCCCCACTGGAATGTATGGAGGTGAGATTGGAGAGGGCCTTAAAGTGGGCAATAATTCAAACATCGGCCCCTTTGCTTACATCGGCTGCTCCGGTTATATCGAAATTGGAAATAACGTAATGATCTCCCCCCGGGTCAGTATTTATGCTGAGAATCATAACTTTTCCAGCATTCTCGAACCCATGAAAGACCAGGGCGTTACGCGGCAGTTCGTCATCATCGAGGATGATTGCTGGATTACCGCCAACAGTGTGATCCTGGCGGGAGTCAGGATAGGAAGAGGAAGTATCGTGGCCGCCGGAAGTGTCGTCACCAAAGATGTACCGCCTTATTCCATCGTGGGTGGCGTACCGGCTAAAGTGATCGGAAATAGAGCCGAACAATTCGTAAATCAGTAATCCATCTTGAGGCATTTGTTATGAATTCTTCCGCTAATAAATCGAGTATTTTAGTGCTGCACAGTTCCTCCGACCTATACGGAGCCAGCAAGATTTTATTGACGACGCTGCAATTCTTAAAGAAGAAAAATTTCCATGTTGTGGTGGTCCTTTCGGAAGACGGGCCTCTGGCGGCTGAAATACAAAAAATTGGCTATCGGGTCGAAATCGTTAAGCTTGGAATCTTAAGAAGAAAATATTTTTCCGTTTCCGGCCTTATCAACCGCTTCCAGGCCATTCAAAAAGCAAAGCGATTCCTGATCGATCTCGTTAAAACCGAAAGGATCGATGTCATCTATTCCAATACCTCCGCAGTGCTGGTTGGTGCCTTAACCGCCAAAGCCTGTAACGTCCGCCATGTGTGGCATGTGCACGAGATTATTCCCTCTCCTAAAGTTTTTGTTCGTTTCATCGGCTTCATGCTGAATCACTTTAGTGATAAAGTTATCGTGGTGTCGGACGTGGTGAGAAATTACTGGAAGAAATACGTGGCCGATGAAAAAATCGTAACGGTTTATAACGGAATCGATTACTCGGAGTTCCTGAAGGATTCGACCAGTTTACGCGCCGAACTCGGCGTCGGTCAGGACACGATTCTTATCGGAATGATCGGTCGGATTCATTACTGGAAAGGGCAGGAATATTTTATCGATATGGCTTCCCATCTTTCGAAAAAATACCCTAACGCCAAGTTTGTACTGGTTGGCGATGCCTTTCCCGGCTATGAGTATCTGTACGATAATCTGAAAAATAAAATTCAGGCCGAGAACATCGGTCACCTGGTTGAAAACCTCGGGTATCGCACCGATATTCCAAACATAATGAATGGGTTCGATGTGTTTGTTTTGCCTTCGATCCTTCCGGACCCCTTCCCAACGGTCATTCTTGAAGCGATGGCTTCCGGCAAACCGGTCGTAGCCACCAATCATGGTGGAGCGACCGAAATGGTCGACCATGCGAAAACCGGCGTTCTGATTCCCTGGAACGATTCTCAAAAAGCCGTCTCCATGTTCGAGGAGATCATCCGGAACTCAAAACTACGGGAGCGAATGGGGCAGCAGGCCCGTCAGCGAGTGCTTCACCGGTTCTCCCTGAAACAGTACGAAGAAAACTTCCTGAATGTAATCGACTCCACAATTGCTTAATTCTTAACACACGATACAACGTTATGAAAATCGGAATTATCGGAACAAGAGGGGTTCCAAATCATTACAGCGGTTTCGAACAGTGCGCCGAGTATCTTTCAACCGCGCTGGTAGCCAAAGGGCATCAGGTTACGGTTTATAACTCGCACAATCACCCTCATCAGGAAAAGACTTTCAAAGGGGTCGACATCATTCACTGTTACGATCCGGAGTATAAAGTTGGAACTTTCGGTCAGTTCATTTATGATTTGAACTGCATCATCGACTCCCGCAAGCGCGACTTCGATATCATCCTTCAGCTGGGGTATAACAGCAACTCCATCTGGAGCTGGCTCTTACCCAAAAAACCCGTCGTGATTACCAATATGGACGGTCTGGAATGGAAGCGTTCCAAATTTTCGAAGCCGGTCCGGCAATTTCTCCTGCAGGCCGAAGCATGGGCCGCCCAGACGAGCGATTACCTCGTTGCCGACTCCCTGGGGATTCAGCAGTATCTGAATGACAAATACAACAAGGAGTCGACCTTTATTCCGTATGGCGCCTACGTATTCGACGACCCGGATATCTCCGTACTGAAGGAGTACGATCTGAAGCCGTACCAGTATAATATGCTGGTTGCCCGGATGGAGCCCGAAAACAGCATCGATATCATTCTTGAAGGCGTCGTCAAATCCAACACGAAAACGCCCTTCATCGTGGTCGGAAAAACAAACAAGAAATTCGGCCAGTACCTGGTGGAGAAATACAAAGCCTATCCACAGATTCGGTTCGTAGGCGGAATCTATAATATCGGAAAGCTCAATAACGTCCGGCACTTCTCGAATCTGTATTTCCACGGTCACACGGTCGGCGGCACGAATCCCTCCCTGCTGGAAGCCATGGGATCCAGCTGTTTCATTTGTGCCCATAACAACGTCTTCAACAAGACGATCCTGAACGACCAGGCCTTTTATTTCAACGACGCTCAGGACGTGGCCCGGTGCCTGAACTCATACAATAAAAAGGATTACGCTTCTTTTATCGAGCAGAACCGGCATAAAATTCAGACCATCTATCACTGGCCGATCGTAATCGATCAGTATGAAAGTCTGTTCCTGAAAGCTTTGCACGCAGAAGCGCCCGCTCCGGCGCTGGTTCAGTTTGCTTCCTGATTCTTTCAGGCTGTTTTAATGAAGGCAGCCCGCCGGAATCTCCGGCGGGCTGTTTTTGCCTGGAGGCCGTCCAGGCACGGCTGCTACGGACCACTGCATGAACAACTTAACTATCCGGCAATTATGAACGGTTTACCGAATCGCTTCCCCGGTGGTTTTGCGCTGATCCTGCTGATTTTCTGCGTCTGCGCCGGTGCCATACTCCCTCTTTCGCCGACCTTCCGGACGCCCGTCAAAAAAGATCGGCCCCGTGTTGGCGTCTATTACTTCGACGGCTGGTCCGGTCTGACACGCGGGCACCTTACGCAGACGCTGATCGACAGCTTTCCGGAACGCGAACCAATCTGGGGTTGGATCACCAGCAAAAAGGACGTCATGCAGGCCCAGATCAACACGGCGGCCGACGCCGGTATCGACTTCTTCAGCTTTTGCTGGTATAAGTTTCCGGCCGACAAAGCCAATTTCAGACAGCATCCTTTGAACCATGCCTTGAACCTGTTTCTGCAGGCTCCGAACCGGAA
Organism: Larkinella soli; assembly: GCF_003703975.1. GTDB lineage: Bacteria > Bacteroidota > Bacteroidia > Cytophagales > Spirosomataceae > Larkinella > Larkinella soli. The sequence continues at coordinate 81,422 of NZ_QTJY01000023.1, forward strand.
CCGACTGAAATTCTGTCTCCTGGTGGCGAATCATGGTGGTTCGGTCCTGGGACCGGCCGATTGGGAGCAAGCCGCCGGGGCCTGGATCGAACTGTTTCAGAAGCCGGAATATTATCGCGTCGACGGCAAACCGCTGCTGATTTTCTTCAACCTGCAAACGCTGCTCGACCGCTTTGGCGGCAGCGCCGGTCTGCGGGACGCTCTGGCCAGTCTCAGAGCCCGGTCGGCTCAGGCCGGAGTACCGGAGGTCACGGTGGCGGTCTGTGTCCGGCCGGAACAGGCCCAGATGGCCGAGGAGGCCGGATTCAACTGGCTGACGGGTTATAATTACCACGAAGCCGGATTTACCTCTAAGGATAAAGTGATCCCGATCGACAGCCTGATTGCCGGGAGCAGAGCCCTCTGGGACCAATTCAGGTCGGCGCGCCTGCCTTATAGTCCGGTCGTCACGTTGAACTGGGACCCCAGGCCCTGGGCACAGCAAAGCAGCTGGTATGCCCAGTCACAGCGCTATTCCGGCTTCTCCTCTCTATCGGTATACAAAGCCGTGCGGTCGGCGGTAACCTGGACGGAAAGGAGTCCTGAAATAATGTCAGATCAGCGAATGATCTTAATATATGCCTGGAATGAATACGGAGAGGGAGCCTGGCTGACTCCCTCCAAACAACAGAAAGACGATTTGTTGACCGGCCTGAAAGCGGCCCTGCGCTAATTGGTAACCGACTTGCCGTTCACCAAGTTTTCCGCAGACTGATCCAGCCCCCGACCGAATTCGGCAGCAGACCGCCCTGGTCGACGGCAAAGGCCGTCCGAACTTCGGCGCCACCCAGCCAACCGATGGGCCGTTTCAGTTCGACGATCCCCGAGAATTCCCCGACTTTTCGTTTAAACGGGTTTCGGAACAATCCGAGGTTCCGGCTGTAGGATAGCCGCGTCTGCCACTCGATGCCTGAAGCGATGGAACCCGCCAGACCCACGTGGAGCAACTGAACGCGGTTATTTACAAACGTAAGCTTCGGCCCACCCGGCACGTTGCGCAGGCTAGGGTCGATCTCCTGCCGTGGCGTTAAAAAAGGCGTCCCCAGCGCCCTGCGGTAATAGGTCCATCCGTCGATGTACTGGAAGTTGTTGAAATAGTCGTCGATTCCTTCATAAAGCCGGCTTCCGATCCTCACCGTACTACCGGTCTGGCTCATGGTCGTCAGATATTCGAACAGAAGCCGTCTGATGCGGAAAGAAGCCGACGGCAGGGAGCCCCTCCGTTTCAAACTGATTCCGTAAAGGCCGTCCGGCAGGTTTTTGAAGGCAAATCCTGACTTATCCTCAAATGGATGTTGATAATATCCCAACAACGACCAGCGGGTTAGCTGCACTTCCATTCCGACATCGATCGAACCGACGTGATTCCCGACCCGGTTGACGCTATCGAATTTGGAATACCCTTCCGGCCGATCCGGCTGCTTGGCCAGCATGACGGACACGTAGTCCCTGAAGGAAGAGGGCAATTGCCCGTTTCGGGATACCACCTGATCCAGGTAATCGGACCGGCCGCCCCATTGGGCATTGTGCAGAACACCGCCGTACAGTTTGACCTTCCAGTGCGGTTTTCCCAACCGTCCGTAAATCGCTTTCTGGTGGAGGTAGGAGTTTTTGATCGAATCGGTATCGGCAAACCGGCCGTGCGCGAGGAAGGCGTGAACGGCAATAAGTCCACCCGTAAACTTCAATGGGGTAAAACCGCTTGTACCGATTTGAATCTTCGGGATCGGCAGGGCATTGCCCGACCAGGCGTACGAGCCGGACGACAGCGACGAATCCACCAGACTCATCACCTCCTTCCGACGCCCGATCATCAGTTCAATCGGACCATAGCCCGCTTTCGCATACGCTTCAGGCAGCAGAAGCCGGCGCTGAGGGCCGGCATTTCCGACAAGTTCTACCCCATACCCCGCATACCAGCGACGCCTGGTGCTGTCGGCCTGAAACCGGCCCGAACTTCCGAGTCGGAGCGTTCCAAGCGGCCCAATCGACGGTACCGTGCCATACTGGTTGGCCCTTAGCCAGAACGGTGTCTGTCGGGCGGAAGAAGCCAGGGCGCCCACCTCTGCATGAAAGCGGACGGAAGAAGCCGGTTTCTGAGCAAACGCTCCGGAGGTGAGCAAAGCAGGAATCAGGAGAAACAGCCGGTTTTTCATACCAACAGGGGAGAAGGTTCGTCAGATTTGAGCAGGTTCAGCAGGTACTGCCCGTAGCCGCTCTTGACCA
>NZ_QTJY01000024.1 GCF_003703975.1 Larkinella soli
CAAGGAGGGGAGGAACCGGTATACCGGCTGGTTTCAATTGACCATCAAAGGAATCACCCGGGACGTAATGATCCCCTTCACACGGATCCGGCTCCGGTCGGCAGTCCGGTATCAGGGCCGTTTTACCCTGAATCGACTGGACTTTGGGGTGGGGGAAAGCAGTATGCTGCTTGACCGGGACGTCACCGTTTCCATCCGGTTGCAGGTTCCGGAAGGGTAGACCCCCTGTCTGCAATCAGCCCTAAAAACCTTTCAACCCGAACAGTAATTCCATACCAATCCAAATAAATAATCATGAATTCCGTCTTACCCCAATCTCCTTCTGCCCGGAAGCAGGACACCGCCGGTGTGCCGGCAACCAATCTCTTTGTGGTCCTTACTTTCTTTAGTTACGGCACGGCCATGATGGACTATTTTCTGGTGTATCCGTCGCGGGCCATCGTCGGCGCCGGCGAGTTCGTGGCCTACCACGCTCTGCTCGAAGACCGCATTTTGCCCATCAGCGTGGTGCCCTTTGCCCTGATGACCGTCCTGAACCTGTTGTTGCTTTGGTACCGCCCGGCGGATGTTCCGAAAGGGCTCATCCGGCTATCGTTGCTTTGCCTGCTGCTGGACTGGGCTTCGTCCATTCTGGTGCAGATTCCGATGAACCTGCAACTGAACGAGGGGAAAGACCTGCTGCTTATTCAGCAGGTGATGGACACGAACTACGGCCGGATTTTTCTGGAGTCCGCCCAGGCTCTGATCGCCTTTCTGATTTTAAACAAGCGAACCCGGCAGCCGCAGTGACCTGCCCCCGCTGATTCATGGTACGGGCGCAGATGATTTCAGGTAGTTCTACGCGTAAATTTTCTGAATATCGTGCCGAACTTTACCCCGGGTTATTCGCAGGTCGATGCGAATAACCCGGGGTATTTTTCTTTAATTACTTGTGAACCGGAATACCGCTATGGTCAACCTGCTATCGAACTGGACGTATTCGACGCCGGCTGCCTCTTCCCAATCAAGCCAGGAACTGAGCGTGCTGGATCAATTCTTTCCGGGATGGGTCCTGGCTATCTTTGAAAACCAGGGAGGGGATACGCCACGCTTTCTGAGTCGAAATGCATCGGAATTCTGGGGTATGACCGACGAAGAACTGACCCGGAAAACCTGCCATGATATAGAAGCCATGATCCATCCCGACGATCTGGACGGCTATCTGCGTTGCAGGCGACGGATGGCGGAACTACAAAAAACGCTGAAGCCCAGTGAAGCCCTCCATTATCGCTTTGCGATTCAATACCGGCTTCGTCCGCACCGGCACCTGGCGTACCGGCATGTTTACGGGGAGGTGCTGACCTACCTCGACGGTCAGAACCGGACGGCTCAGGCCATGATGTACCGGGATGCCTCCGCCGACCGGGTATCGGACCGGGTGCAACTCACCTGGTACCGCACCCATGGGCTGGATTATCACAAAGTGGGTAGTTACATTCCCGCCACCGCCGAGCAGGGACTGACCGTCCGTGAAGAAGAAATCCTCCACCTGATCAAGGAAGGCTTCAGCAGCAAGGAGATGGCCGACCGGCTCAGCATCAGCCTCAACACGGTCAAGAACCACCGTAAAAATCTGCTGCGAAAAACCCAGTCCCGCAACATGGCCGATCTGGTCCATACGGTCACGGCCGGCCTGTCCTGATTCTTTGCCGCGCCCTCCTGCCCTCCACCCCCGCTCGTTCCTCCCTAAGCCGTCTCCGGTCGGTGGTACGGACGACACTGTCCTTATTCACCGGGCAAAGGCGAACAATTAGCTCCAAAGGGCTATTTACCCGGGCTGGTCCCGCCCCCTACCTTTGTTACCCGGAACCCAACTCCTGCACGGCGTAGGTTCCGGCACAACACCGGTTACCAAAACCAGTCCATGAAAACTATCAAAATCATCTACTGGACCACTACGTCGCTGCTGGTCCTGTTGTCGGCCGCATCGGCCTATGGTTACTTAACTCAGGCCGAGATGCAGCAGAGCTTTCTCCATCTCGGCTTTCCCGACTACTTCCGGGTAGAGCTGGCGATTGCCAAACTGGCAGGGGCCGTGATCTTGCCGGCCCCGGTCAAGGCCCGCTATAAAGAATGGGCCTACGTCGGCTTTGCCATCGTTTATATTTCGGCCATTATTGCCCACGGCAGCGTGGCCGACCCCTTCGTCAGTACCGTATTTCCTTTAGTAGCCCTGGTGCTGCTGCTGGCATCCTATACCACTTACCATCGGGTGCAGGCAGTTTTTTAAAGCCGATCAATACCAAACTTCCACATCTCATGAAAACCACGTGCCTGCCCATTTTGGCCACTGAAATTCTATTTTTCCTGATCCTGCTGATCGTTTGTAAAGAAGATCCGGACGACAAAAAAGAGCGTTCCCGGAAGACCTGCTTATTCGTCCACAAAGCCGCCCGCGGGGCGGGGGCCTGGAAGAAAGCAGCGCCCCTCTCACGAATTGTTTTTTCTTCTTTTGAAAGGAGAAAGAAAAACCAGGGCCTATGGCTATTCTGAGCGCAGGCTTTTGACCGGGTTCATCAGGGCGGCTTTGATGCTTTGGAAGCTCACCGTCAGTACGGCAATGCCAACGGCCAACACCCCTGCCCCGGCAAATACCCACCATTCAATGTCAATGCGGTAGGTAAAGTCCTGCAGCCATTGATTCATCAGGTACCAGGCCACCGGGGACGCAATGAGGATGGCAATGACGACCAGTTTGACAAACTCTTTGCTCAGCAGGGCGACAATGCCGGCCACCGAGGCCCCGAGCACTTTCCGAACACCGATTTCTTTCGTTCGCTGTTCGGCCGTAAAAGCCGCCAGGCCAAATAATCCGAGGCAGGCGATGAAAATAGTCAGGCCGGCGAAAGTGCGATACAGCCCGCCCATTTGCTGTTCCGCTTTGTAATAGGCATTCAGGCTCTCCTCATAAAACCGGCCCACAAAAGCCACCTCGGGAAAGACCCGGGCGTAAGTGGCTTTGATACGGTCCACCGTCTGAAGTAGGTTTTTTGAACGTATTTTCACGCTGCCGGCGTAATAGAACTTGCTGGAGGGCGTCATTAGCAGCGGCTGAACCCCGCCGTCCCGTGCCGAGTTGGTGTGAAAGTCTTTCACAACGCCCACAATAGGTCCCTTGATGGGGCTGGTAAAACCGCCTAAGCGTAAGTTCCGGCCAAGAGCCGAGGCCGCATTCTCCACGCCCAGTTTTTTGAGCAGGGTTTCGTTGACCACGAATTTGGGAAGCGTATCGTTGACGGCGTAGGGAGTCCCTGCCAGAAAGGTAATACCGTGGGTTTGAAAGTAGTTGCCGTCGGCCATCTTCAGGGAGACGGTGAAGTCTTCATCTTTCGAGAGGTTGGAGTAGGCGAAGGTGCTCTGCCACTTGCTGTTTGAAGAGGGCACATCCGACGAGAACGTCACGGAAGAAACGCCCGGAATACGCAGCAGCTCGTTGCGAAGCGTGGCGTTTCGGGGGCCGTACTCGGTATCCATGCCGAAATTATACACGCCCTGCTGATCAAAACCTAAGTCCAGGCGGCTCAGGTAGTCCATCTGACGCAGGTTGATCACCGTGCTGATGATGAGCACTAAGGCCGCAGTGAATTGAAACACAATCAGGCTCTGACGCAGGGAAAGGCCCTGCAGCCACCCTCGTGACGGTTGTTTTCGGAACACGTCCAGGGGAGAAAACGAGGATAGAATCCAGGCCGGGTAGAGCCCCGCCAGCAACGTGAGCAGGACCAGAAGGCCCAACAGGGCGAAGCTGACGTCGGGTCTGAAATACAGCGAGGCATCGGCGGGAATGTTGAACAGGGTGCTGACGTAGGGCAGGGCGGCATAGGCCAGTCCAACGCCCAGCAGCAACGAGACCAATACCATGAAAAGGGTTTCGGTCAGAAACTGGGCTACCAACTGCCCTTTCTGACTGCCCAGGACCTTGCGGACGCTCACTTCCTTGGCCCGCCGGGAAGCCAATGCTGAGGCAATGTTGACGAAATTGACGCAGGCCATCAAAAGCAACAGGCCGCCCACAATCGCCAGGTTCCAGATGCGTGACCGGGGAACGACGGCCACCTGGTTCGAAAACGTATCATACCTTTGGTCATGATGCATCTCGGCTAACGGACTCAGGAAGTGCGTTTTCTTATCACGATCCTTCTGCCCTTCATAGTGTTTGCGGGAAAACTTCACCAGGAGGGCGTTGGCGGTAGCGACCGGGAAGTTGGGCGGCAGGCGGACAAAAATCTGGTCGTTGCTCGAGGTGCTGCCCCAATCGGCAAATGACCCGAAGCCGAATCGCTCGGCCCTGTCGGCCTGTTTGGTGGCGTAAGAAATCACCAGGTTCATCGGAAACGAGGTATTGGAAGGCGCATCGGCCAGGACGCCAACCACCTGCATGGTGGTGTGGTTGTTGATCCGCACGAACTTGCCCACCGCCTGCTGGGCATCACCGAAATATTTCTCCGCAAATTTCCGGGACAACGCCACCACATTCGGTCGCGCCAATGTGCCGGGCTGACCGATAAGCCAGCGGAAATTAAACAGCCTGAAAAACTCGGGTCCCACCATCAGGCCTTCATCGTCTTCCAGAAACTTGGCCGTCGCGTGGGCGGCATTTGGATCGCTGCCCAACACCGTCACCTGGGGGTCGAGCGTCCCGAAGACGGGCGCGATGATCTCCAGCTGGGGAAGATCCGTTTTAAGCGCGGCCGCCACGGGCAGCGGATTCCCTGGGGTAAATTCTTTGTCACCCGTGGCCAGCACCTGCTCCCGCACGATGCGGTAGATACGGTCGGGGTCGGTATGAAACCGATCAAAACTAAGCTCGTAACGGACCGTCATGAACAGTAACAGGGCCGCAGCCACCCCGACGCTCAGGCCCAGCACGTTCAGGGCGGTGAAGCTACGATGGCGCTTGAGGCCACGCCAGGCAAGCAGAAAGTGATTTCGAATCATGTCGGTTGTGGTCGGGTTTGAAAAGGGGGTCGGTTGACGCTTCATGACAAAAGGCCGCATCAGGCTCAGGACATCGCGCCAGTAGCGCCACCGCGCCCTGCGAAGGCCCATCAACCCGACCCGCTGGTGAAACAGTTCGTCAAGGTCACTCTCCATTTCGTCGAGCAGGTGCGGAGCGCAGAACCAGCGAAGCAGACGTTGGGCGAGGGCAGGAGGGAAAGGCTCTTTCATGACCAGGCGGTTTGGGGAATGGCGTTCCACATCTGGTTTCTCAATTGCCGGACCTCTTCCAGCGCGCGCCGACCAGCCCCCGTGACCGAGTAAAGCCGTTTCCGGCGGCCGCCCCGTTCCGGCGCAATACCGCCCATCCGGGATTCGACGAGCCCTTTTTCCTGAAGCCGGTTCAGGGCCGAATGCACTGCGCCGAGGTTGACCGGACGATTCATCTGCTGTTCAATTTCGGTGACCACTGCCGCCCCGTATGCATCCCCGGCCCGAATGGCAACGGCCAGTAAGACCACTTCTTCAAACTCGCCCAGATAGGTTCCTTTCATGGCAAATGATTATTCCCGTAAATGTATAACAAATGTCTTGCCAGACTAAAAAATCCTTTCTGACAGGCTCTTTTCGCCTGTTTCAGGTTGGTGGCGCAGGGGAACTGTCCAGAAATGGACAAAAAAGCGTACGGTTTTGGACGGCCCCGTCTGCCGGTTTCTTTCACGAGGTCAGGCAACGGAAACGGCCGGCCATCCTCGATCAGGGGAAGCTCGAAGTCACCCGGAAACGGAAAGAGAACCGGGAAAAGGCGGGGGACAGCCTCCGGTTTCTTGCGCGCGTTGGGTAGTTCGGTGCATCGAAAAAAAGCGGCTATTGTATGATAACCCGCTGATTCTTGATAAATTAGAAACGTGATGGTGAGTAAACCACACGAAAAACGATGAAAACCGCTTTTGTCTATTCGGGGCGACGGCCCGAGGTATACTATCCACTCAGGCGACAGATCGTGGAAGAATTCCGGTTAGAGCTGGCGCAAGCCACCGGCTTCAAAAGATCCTGGCTACGCTGGAAACGAAGAATAGCCTTAGACATCAGGTACAATCAAATTCTGTTTTCCGCAAGGGGGCAGATCGCCCGTTAGCATCGGATTATACAGGAACTCGCTAAACATGAACGCCCGGCTACTCTGCTTAGTAGCCGGGCGTTCATGTTTGGTAGACGGCAATGGATCAGCGTTCTCCGGGTCCTTTCTCCTCTCTTTCAAAAAGTAAAGGGAGACGATGAACTTCTCGGATAGACGATTCCGGAGGCTAAACTTCAAATCGATGGTTTGGAAAAAAATGGTCGAAATGCAGACATCCCGAGAGGCCCATTCCGGGTAGTTAATCTCCCTTTGAGGAGAGTAAAAGCAGCCTTCAAAACTGTGCCCTCTTATTTGGAAAACGCATTGTTTTAGGGAATATTGCTCGAAAAGGAAGATAATTAATTTATTGATTTACAGTTAGTTATTTAAAATTTGGTGGTTTATATTCGCAGCACGATTCAGTTTTCCACCCTCTTTTATTCTCAAATAAACAGCATGCTTTCACCGTCTCGCGCGGAATGAAATGACGGATCGGCGTTTCGGTTTTTCTGCCTTGCGCGGGCAGCGCAACGGGTTGGCGCCCTGCCGGCGGAAGGGAACGGAAATGGGAAAGCCGTAACGTCTTTATCGACCGGAATCCAGGGCTTCTTTTAAATAAACAGTAAATGATAAACGCAACCGAACAGGAAGAAAGAGAATTCCTTGCCGAGATCAGGGAAAAACTGACGTTGGCGGTCAGACGGATCGATGAGGCCGTCAAGCAGTATTCCGACGAACTCAGGGAGAAAAAGCGGTATATTCATGAGCATCAGTCGGGCATGGACGACGCCGATATGGTGGCTGCGGACCAATCCATCAACCGTATGGCTTTTACGGGCGAAGCCGCGGTGGCGAGGAAACGGAAGCTGATCAAGCTGGTTCAGTCCCCTTACTTTGGCCGCATCGATTTCGTCGCGAAGGAGGATCAAAGATCGCCGGTGTATATCGGCATCCATACCTTCTCCGACGAAAAGCAGCGGGTGAACCTGATTTACGACTGGCGGGCCCCGATCTCCGCTTTGTTCTATGACTTCGAGCTGGGAGAAGCCTCGTACTCGACCCCTTTCGGAAAGGTGCAGGGCCACATCGCCTTAAAACGTCAGTACAAAATCAGAGACGGTTACATGGAATTCATGATCGAGAACGACGTGAACATTCATGACGACCTTCTTCAGAAAGAGCTTGCCCGGTCCTCGGACGACAAGATGAAGAATATTGTCGCTACCATTCAGCGGGATCAGAATGCGGTAATCAGGAACGAGTCCGCCCAGGTTATGGTCATCCAGGGCGTAGCCGGTTCCGGGAAAACGTCGATCGCCTTACATCGGATTGCCTTCCTGTTGTATCGTTTCAGAGATTCGATTGCGGCAAAAGACATTCTCATCATTTCTCCCAACAAGGTTTTTGCCGATTATATTTCCAATGTCTTACCCGAGCTGGGGGAAGAACACATTCCGGAGATGGGCATGGAAGAGCTCGCCGTTCAGCTGCTTGAGAAAAAATACCGGTTTCAGACCTTCTTCGACCAGGTGTCCGCGTTGCTGGAGGGACACGATGCGGCTTTTATCGAACGCATCCGGTTCAAATCCTCGGCCGAATTCCTCAGCAGGCTCGATCAATACCTGATCTATATCGAGAATAATTACTTCCGGGGGGCGGACCTCAGGGTTGGCAAAACCATCGTTCCTGCCACTTTCATTCTGGATAGGTTTAGGGCCTACCACCGGGTTCCGCTTCTGAAAAGGTTCGAACATGTCGTAAAAGACGTTCAGGATTTTGTCAGAACCGCAGGAAACCATAAGCCGACCGGGCCGGAGAAAACAAAAATCTGGGAGGCCGTTCCGGCCATGTTCAGGTTTAACAATGTGCAGGACTTCTACCGGGATTTTTTCGACTGGATCGGAAAACCTGAGTTTTTCAGGATCGACCACCGGCTGACCCTGGAATACGCGGACGTCTTTGCCATCATTTATTTTCAGATCCGTCTGGAAGGCATCTCCACCTACAATCATGTCAAGCACCTGCTGGTGGACGAAATGCAGGATTATACGCCCGTTCAATATGCGGTATTGTCCAGGCTGTTCCTTTGCCGGAAGACGATTTTGGGGGATGTAAGTCAGACGGTTAATCCTTACAGTGCTTCCTCCGCCGAAACGATCGAACGGGTGTTTCCTCAGGCCGATGTGGTCAAACTTTACCGAAGCTATCGGTCCACGGTAGAGATTACCGCCTTTGCGCAGCGGATCATCCCCAACCCTGACATTATCCCCATGGAAAGGCATGGTCAGGAACCCCTGTTAGCCCGTTTCGACAGCCGGAACGAAGAACTGGAAGCCGTCAGACAGCTGATCCTGACCTTCCAAAAATCACAAAATCAGTCGCTTGGAATCATCTGCAAAACCCTGCGGCAGGCCGAGGATCTATACGATGCGCTGAAAGGGCCGGGGGTTCATCTGCTTACTGCCGACTCCGTGGCCTTCGAAGAGGGCGCCGTCATCACTACCGCGCATTTGGCGAAGGGGCTTGAATTTGATGAAGTGGCCGTACCGTTTGCTTCCGCCCGGAATTACCGGACCGAGGTAGATAGGCATATGCTCTATATTGCCTGTACGCGGGCGATGCACCGGCTGACGGTGACCTATTCAGGAGACCTCACGGAATTTCTGTCGGCAAACAGGAAACCATAACGGGAAGCCGCCCCGCCCGGAAGACGATACCGGGCGGGGCACGGCCAATACGGCCTGAAAGGACCGGGGTGGTTTTTCTAAGGCCTCGATTCCCGTAGTCACGGGTCCGGAGAATGTTTTTTACCTGCTTCGGAACATTCCGGCTTAATAAAGCTGGTAAAGGGCCGCTTTAAGGTGGTCTTCCAACGCTGACCAGCTATCCGAGGTCAGTTCACCGGCATGTTGGCGCAACGACTTGCGAACGTTTTCATACTGCCTTGCCAGCTCGGAAGCGGGAAGGGCAGCATCCATTTCCGAAATAAAATTCAGGGCGACGGTACTTTCAAACATGGACTTGGTCGTACTGCCTGTATTGCCCCCTCCATGCACAAGCATCACCCCGCCCTGGCGAGTTTTCTGAACGATGCGCAGTTCGCGGTCGTCTACACTCCATGACCGGATGCAGCCTTTCTCCAGAATGTTGACGTCCGGATGGTTCCGGGCCAGGCAATCTTCGAGGGATAGGTCCAGATGATAAACCCGTCTTACCACTTCCCAGAAACCGGCAACCGCCAGCTTTTCCGCTTTCCGGATCGTGTTGATCCGTTCGATGCGCTGAGGGTCCGGTTTGGGTAGATCCGTATCTCCTTCGAAAGGATAGGTGCCCACGAACAAATAGCCGCTGCCGATGCACAGAATATATTCCGTCTCCCCGTTTTCCTTTTCCAGGATGACCGGCTGAACGTTGAGATCGGCAACCTGGGACAGATACTCTTCGCCGTCTACCGTAATCCGCATTTTGCCCCCGTGAATTTTACAGGCTTTCGGAGACAGACCCATACCACCGATCAGTTTTTCGGCGGTTTTCCCGGTGATGTGCGCCCAGAAGCCTTTCATGCCGCACACGTGCTGGCCGGCGTCGACACCCCTGAACAAACCCGGTTGCAGGTAGGCGCCCCCGTGAAACAGGATGTGCCTGGAGGCATATTCCCCGCCGTCGCGGGTGATCAGGGCTTCTACCTGATGATTGGAATCGTATCGGATTTCGGTTACTTCATAGCCGGGTCCGAACAGAAAACGGACACCGGACTTCTCCAGTTTCTCCAACAGGAATCGGGTAACGGCCTTGATGTTGAAGGCTAACCCGTGCATAATCAATGCACCTCCTTTTATGAAGGATTCTTTCTCAAAACCGGCCTGGTAGGCGGCAAACTCCGGATTATCGACGGCTTCCTCATTATAAAAGGAAGCTTTGATAATGCCTTGACCGGAAAGCGTTTTTCTGGCGCTCTCGAACAGGGCTTTTTCGTCATAGAAACGGTGAATACCGAGACTCAGGGAGAGTTCCTGCGCCAGCCGGGGCTTTTCGGCCAGAAACTGCGCCAGCTCCCGGTACCATAGTTCCATACTGCAGATATTCTCCTCAACATACTCGATAAACAGTTGCTCATTCTCCAGCCATGCCTGCTGGTTGGTTTTAATGGCCTGATTGAGTGCTTTTCTTTTCAGTAAAAAGCGCTGCGTTTCCGGAGAGAATTCTTCGAAAGGTAAAGCCAGCATTCCGCCTTCGGCGATGGTCTTTTCAAAATCGGCGGCAATATCCGGGTACATCTGCGTAACGTAGCCGTCCAGATCGAGGTAGGGGTGGCCCTCCGTCGAGGTGATGTACCGATTATAGGACCCGTCGTGGGTGGACGATTGAAATAACTGGCCGGCACCAGCCGTGCGTGTACAGGGCGACTTACTGAGCAGGGTGACGGCCAATCCCTGTTCAACGGCTTTGAAGGCGGAGACCAGGGCAGTGATACCGCTGCCGACAATGATCATGGAGTCATTGGTTTTCATGGGCTAAGGAATAAGCTGGTTTAGTACGACATGGTAGCGTCTGCCCAGGGTCCCGGTCGACGGAAAGGGATGGGTCAATCGCCGGCTAAAGATGGTGCCGGGCGAATTCGCGGGCTATCAATTATGTTGCCGTGCCTATCGATTATGTTGCGGGGCCTGAAAAAACCGGTCCGGCTTAACCGGTTTGAGCGTGCCGGGCCAGAAACTCCGTTGGGGTAAGCGCGTATAACTCCCGGAAGCATTTGGTGAAGTAGGCCGGAGACTCGAACCCAACCAGATAGCCGGTTTCGGCAATCCCATACCCCTGCCGGAGATACTCGGTGGCACGTTTAAGCCGGTAGTTGCGCAGGAGTTCGCTGGCCGACAGGCCCGATAGGGCTTTTACTTTCCGGAACAGGTAACTTCGGCTCATGCCCGCCTGGGCGGCCAGTTGCTCGACTCCGTAGTCTGATTCATCGAGGTGCGTATCGATCAGGGCATACAGCCCGGTAATGAACGTGTCTGCCGGTGGCGACCCAGGTCCGGACGGGGGGGCATCCAGTCCCGTAAGGCCGGCACGGATGTGTTCCCGGAGCCGCTGGCGTTGCTGAAGCAGATTGCCGATCCGAATCTGAAGTTCCCGAACATGAAATGGCTTGGTCAGGTACTCGTCGGCCCCCACCGATAAGCCTTCAAGCCGGCTATCGAGCGATGATTTGGCCGTCAGCAGAATAACCGGCAGGTGGTTGGTTCGTACATCGGCTTTGAGTCTTCGGCAGAGTTCAAGACCGTCCATCACCGGCATCAGTACGTCGCTGATGATCACATCCGGCATCTGGGCCAGGGCCTGCTCGAAGCCCTGATGACCCTGCTCCGCCCGGTAGATGCGGTAGGCCGACGGCAGGCTTCCGGCAATAAAATCGGCCAGTTCCGCATTGTCTTCCACCAGCAGCACCGTCGGCGATTCGCCCGAAACCCGGTCCGGGCTGGAGTCGTTGACGTCCGTTTCGGCCGGCGGCACGATCCCGTTCTCACCCCCTGTCTCCGGCGGTTTTGCTGAATCCATCGGCCCGGCTGGTGGAAAGGGTAACCAGACCCGGAACGTAGTGCCCTGCCCCGGTTCACTCTGCACGGCAACGGTACCCTGTTGTAACTCGATCAGTTCCTTCACCAGAGCCAGTCCGATGCCCGTTCCCGGCTGACCCGACGCTGGCGTAGCGTCGGCCTGGTAGAAACGCTCGAAGATGCGGGGCAGGGCGTCGGCCGGAATGCCCCGGCCCGTATCGGCGACGGTCAGCTCAATCCCTTCCCGTGCCGTTGAGGGAGCGAGTTCTACCCGAATCTGCTCGCCTGCCGGGGTGAACTTGACGGCATTGCCCAGCAGGTTGGTTACGATCCGTTCGAACTTTTCCCGATCAAACCAGTAGGCGCCCCCGGCCGTACACCGGTAACTGAACCGACAGCCCCGGTTCTGCGCTTCCTGCGCAAAAGGCGCGGCCCACTCCCCGATCAGAACGCCCGGCTCTCCCCGGATGAGGTGTACCGGCTGGGCACCCGCTTCCAGCCGGGCGAAGTCGAGCCACTGGTTAACCAGCCGCAGAAGCTGATGGGCCTGCCGGTCGATGGTACTCAGCCGAAGGCGGTCTTTAACGGAGCGGTCCTCGCTCATCATCTGCTGCGCAGGACCCAGAATCAGCGTCAGGGGCGTCCGTAGTTCATGGGTAATGTTGGTGAAAAAGGTGGTTTTCAGCCCATCGAGTTTCCTGAGTTGTTCGGCCTCCTGCCGGCGAAGCCGGATGGCCTGCCGTAACTGCAATCGGTTGAGGTAGATCCGCACGGAAACCAGCAGAACCGCCAGCCCCAGCAGGCCATAAAGTCCGTAAGCCCACCAGGTAGCCCAGATGGGGGGCCGGATCGTGATCGCCAGCCGGCGGACGTGCGGGCTCCACCGTCCGGAGGTATTGGAAGCATTGACGAGCAACGTATATCTGCCGGACGGTAAGTTCGTATAAACGGCTTCGGGCTGGTCGACGGGTTTCCAGGCCGCTTCCAGCCCTTCGAGCCGGTAGCGGTAACGGTTTTTAGCCGGGCGGTTGAATTGGAGGGCGGCAAACCGGAACGTAAGGTAGTTCTGATCGTAGGCCAGCAGGAGCCGGTCAGCGGCATGCAGGGGCCGGTTGCCCAGCGGGGAGGCCGGTTCAACAGCGCCCGGGCCTGCACCGGATCGCCCGGTGGCGGGTCGATCGGGCCGGATAAGTTGATTGTTGATCTGCAATTCGGTCAGTTCCACCATCGGTTCGACCGGGTCATCGACGATCTGGCGGGGATAAAAAACAGTGAAACCTTCCAACCCGCCCATCAGGATCTTCCCGTCCGGAAACGCTATGAAGTGATTGCTGTTGAACTCATCGGCCAGCAGACCGTCGTCGCGGGTGAAAGTCCGGACGGCAAAGGTCCGACGGTTCATGCGGCATAAACCCTTGTTGGTACCCATCCACAGATCGCCCCGCCGATCGGGCAGGGCGGAGTATACGACATTGTTGGGCAACCCGTTGGCCTGGCTAAACCGACGAAACCGTCCGGTTCGTTTGTCAAACAGACACAGGCCGTTCCCGAAGGTGCCCACCCACAGCCGATGAGGATCGTCCGGGTCGGCCGCCACGCAGTACAGGGAATTACTGCTCAGCGAAGCCGGGTCTCCGGGCTGATTTACGAACCGGCGCGTCCGGCCGGTTTGCCGGTCGAGCTGCCACAGCCCGCCGGTCCGGCTGGCCAGCCACAACGACCGGGCATCCACCACGAAGGCCGTAACGGTCCCGGCAGGCTGCCGAGGTACCGGATGGGCCAGACGGACCCAGCGCTTTCTGTTTTCTTCATACCGATACGCCTGATGGCCGTACACGGCCCAAACGCTCCCCTGGGGGTCGGTAGCCAGCGGGCAGGGCGTGTCGCCGGCAAGCCTGCTCCGAAACGGAACGGGCAGGGGCAGATGGTGGATCTGATTTCGGGCAATGTCCAGCCGGTATATATCCGAGCTGCCGACGTTGAACCACCAGCGTCCGGACGCATCGAAAGTGGATCGCAGGTTATAGCTGATCAGACCGTCGAGGGCCGACAGCACCGGAGCCGGGACGGGAGGGATGCCGAATGTACCGCTGGTAAGCAGGTCGAGGTGGAATCCCCGCTCATACCGGCGCGTGTAAAACGGATTCGGGCGAAGGTCGTACGTCCGGATACCGGCCCCGTTCGTGCCCACCCACAATACGTCCGTCCGGTCGATGAACAGACTGGCGCAGGCATCGGTCGGCTGGTTCAGGCGATCCGCTATCCGGACGCCGTCCCGGTCGGTAAACCGGAACAGGATATTGTTCTGATCGAAGTAAACGGTACCCTGCCGATCCTCGGCAAAATGAGTATCCTCCCACTGGTTTCCCTGGGCCGGCAACGCATAGCTTCGCCACCGGCCCGTATGAGGCTGGAATAAGGTCAGATGCCGACGCGCCAGTAACAAAAGCTCACCGGTCGGACGCGGGTGTATCCCCACCAGATGATGATCGGAGGGGTCACCGGCCTGGATCGGCGGCCTTTCAATCAGGACAAAGCGCTGGGTGCCCTCGTCGAACCGGTTCAGCCCGTTTGCGGTGGCGAGCCAGATGGTTCCATCCTTTCCCTCGACCAGATCATGCACCGCATCGTGGCGGTTTGACCCGGCCCGGGAAGGCAGGTGCCGAAACCACCTTCCCCGCCGGCTTTTTAAATGCCAGCACAGAACGCCCCTGTTCTTCAGAATGATCCAGAGTCGATCCCGCCGGTCGACCCGCACCCGGTAGGGGGACCTGCCCGTCAGCAGCCGACGCAGGGCCGGCTGCCGGGATAGGTTGGTAAACGTTTCGGTAATCGGGTTGAAGACATCGATGTCGCCCTGTTCGGACACGATCCAGATCTGTCCACGGTGATCGGGGGAGAGTTGTTCCAGCCCGGCGAAGGATAAGGAGGGCCTTCCATCCGGATCGGGTTGAAAGATCCGGAACTGATGGCCGTCGTAGCGGCAAAGACCGTCGCGGGTAGCCACCCAGATAAACCCCTGTCGATCCTGGAGTATGGACGGCACAAAAGCCTGAGGCAGCCCCTGCCGGTCCGTGATGAATCCGGGCTGGGGCAGTTGCCGGGCGGAAACGGCCCGGAACCAGGGCGATGCCCAGATTATCCAGATCAGGCCGGCTATCCGTATTGGCTCGAAAAGAGTAGTATAGAAGCTGCCGCTTTTCATAAGTTGAACTATAACCCTATGAAAATTAAGACATTTTAAGGTAATTGCTGAGTAATTCTACCTGTCGGACCGCTGAAGGAGGCAGGACCCTGCCCGGGTGATCGGTCGGCGATGTGGTGGAGGGGCGCGGCTTTCGGGCCCAAAAAATGTCCTGTTAAATTCACCGGATGGATGCGGAACGATGAACGCAGCGAACTATCTTCGGCCCTGGGACCGCGTTTCGCGCGTCAACCCTCCGTTCCCTGACCTTCCTCAAGCGATCTCCGGATGAGAAACCGTATCCTTGCGAGTATTTTAATCTTGGCGGTGGCTCTGCGCGCCTACGCCCAAATTTCTCCCTCCCCGGGGGTAACCTATACCAACCCGGTCATTGCGGGCGACTTTGCCGATCCTTCCGTCATCCGGGTCGGCGATACCTACTACGCCGTGGGGACCTCCTCGGAATGGGGACCGGCCTATCCCCTTTATACTTCCGGCGACCTGGTCAACTGGACGTATGTGGGTCCGGTGTTTCACCAGTTACCCCCGTGGACGATGGGCAGCTACTGGGCCCCGGAGCTGTTCCATCGCAATGGTACGTATTACGTGTACTATACGGCCCGGCGGAAATCCGACCGGCGTTCGTTCATCGGCGTGGCTACGACGCGCGACCTGACAAAGGGGTTCACCGATCATGGTTTATTACTGGAATGGACGACCGAAGCGATTGATCCCTTTGTCATCGAGGACGCCGGTAAACTGTACATGACCTGGAAAGCCTACGGGTTGGATCAGGGCCGGGCCATCGAAATCCTGGGTGCCGAACTGTCGGCGGACGGACTCAGGGTCACCGGACCACCGTTTTCGCTCATCCGGGCGGAGCGGGATACCTGGGAAAAGGGAGGAGCGGAGGGGCAGGCGATTTTCAAACGGGGCCGCTACTTTTATATGTTGTATTCGGGCAATGCCTGCTGCGGGCCGCAGTGCAATTATCAGGTCGGTATAGCCCGGGCCGAATCACTCCGGGGCCCCTGGGAGAAATTTGCCGATAACCCCCTGCTGGTCAGTGATACCGACTGGAAGTGTCCCGGCCACGGAACCGTCGTGGTCACGCCCGACCGGCGGTACTTCTACCTGCACCATGCCTATAACGGGGTGGATTTTACCTTCACCGGCCGGCAGGGCGTGTTGAGTGAGCTGATTTGGGACGATAAAAGCCAATGGCCCGCTTTTCGGTATGGCCGCTCGACCCCCACCCGGGCGGAGTCACCGGGTCAGGCCGGGCAGAAACGGCCTTTGCCTCTTGCGGTCGATTTTAGCCGCGCCGGAGGCAATGTTCCCTGGGTTTGGGATGTGAGCCTTCCCCGGCCGGTGTACAGGGTGAATCAGGGTTACCTGCAACTGGTCAATACCGGCTCGGACCAGGCAGGGGTGTTCCTCGGGCTGGTCATCAAAAAGGGAACCTATACCCTGTCGGCGGACCTCGTTCCCCAGGCCGACCTGCTGCAAAGTGTGTGTCTGTACGGTGATGCCCGGAACCAATTGGGATTAGGAATCCGGCAGGGATCGCTTGAACTCTGGCAAATCAGGGAGGGCAAGCGGACGATTCTCAAGACGCAGCCGATTCCGGAAGCCGCCCCATTGGTGACGCTCCAGGTACGGAGTAAAGAGGGCCGGTTTTTTGAGTTCGGATGGCGCACGAAAGACGGCTCGCAGACCCTGCTGACGGAGGCACCCCTGGATGGTT
Organism: Larkinella soli; assembly: GCF_003703975.1. Taxonomy (GTDB): domain Bacteria; phylum Bacteroidota; class Bacteroidia; order Cytophagales; family Spirosomataceae; genus Larkinella; species Larkinella soli. Next base: position 16,584 of record NZ_QTJY01000024.1, read on the forward strand.
CTTTTCTGCCTCGCTGGGACCGCGCTCCCCGGATCGGCATCGGCCTCAGCGGTAAAGACCAGGCGAGCAGTCGGGTTCGGGCCCTGAGTGTTCACTACGGAGAGCCCTGAATCTGGCGGAAGGTCCGTTGGTCTTGTCAGTCGGTTACGAAAGAAACGGCAGGGACTTCCGGCCGACCGGCTTTTCTGCCGCATGACCGACCCGTCTTTCACATTCGTCTGGGTAAAAATAAAGTCAGCACGGCGGCCGTCAACACGGCAAAAGCCATCAGGATATAGGAGGAATGGAACGAACCCGTCAGACCATTCAGAAAACCTACCAGATACGCACCCACAAAAGAACCTAAGGCACCCATGCTGTTGACCAGACCGATCGCTCCACCGGCTACGTTTTTCGGCAACAGCTCGGTGATAAGGGCAAAAAACGGCCCGTAAGGGGTATATAAAGCCCCTCCGGCGATGACCAGCGAGCCGAACGAGAGCCAGAAATTACTGCCCTCCAGGAAGAAAGTACAGAAAAAGGCCACGGACGCGATGAGCAGGAACGGCCAGATGAAAAGGCTCCGGTTCTGGGTTTTATCGGAGTAATAGGAAGCACCGAACATACCTGCAATGGCAACCAGGTAAGGAACCGCCGACAGCCAGCCCGTGGTGACGATGTCCATATCGGGACTTGCCCTGATGATGGAGGGGAGCCACATCACAAAACCGTATACGCCCAGACTCCACAAAAAATAGTGAATACATAACAGAATCACCGCTTTGGACCGAAACGCCTGGCTGTAGTTCCTGACCGGTTTGATTGCGCTTTGCTCCTCCTTCAATTTGCTCTCCAGCTCCGTTTTTTCCTCATCCGTCAGCCAACTGGCTTCCCGGGGCGTTTCGTCGATCAGTTTCCACCAGACAAAGGCCCACAAAATTCCCGGTGCGCCCTGGATTATGAACATCCATCGCCATCCCAGGGAGTTGATCAGATAGCCGGACAGAACCGACATCCATAACACCGTTACCGGGTTGCCCAGAATCAGAAACGTATTGGCCCGGGAGCGTTCTTCCCGCGTAAACCATTGACTCAGCAAAATGAGCATGGAGGGCATTACCGCGCTTTCTACCACACCGATCAGAAACCGGATGGTAATCAGCGCGGTTACGTTACTCACCATGCCGGTGGCCGCAGCCAGACCGGCCCATAAAATCAGGGAGACGAAAATTAACTTCTTGGCACTTTTATGCGAAGCGTACTGGGCTCCTGGAATCTGAAAAAAGAAATAACCCAGAAAAAATAAGGAACTGAGCAACGAAGAAGTGGCCTTGGAAATCTGAAGATCTTCGTTCATTCCTCCCGCTGCGGCAAACCCAAAATTAGCCCGGTCGAGATAGGCCAGACTGTAGGTGATGAAAACGATGGGGATGATACGGTACCAGCGGCTGGGAGCGGCTATTCTGGACATGGAGGAAGGGTTTCTTTTTTATTTCGGTACAATTCCGGCGTTTACATCCGCATGGGGCCTGATTTCACCCTTCGGTTCATCAGCACGGCGATGGTCACCAGATAGATCAGGACAATCGCAAAAGGAATGGCCGTAAACCGCTGCTGCGGCCATAAATACCAGAGGATCAGGACGAGAACCGTCCTTGCCAGGGCATGGAAAACCCCTACCCAATGGTCGATGATCCACGTCAGGGGCAGCCACATCAATCCGGTCAGGATACCCACCGTGAGCGGCAGGGAAGAATAGTCGACCAGGAAAAAGGGAATAGCGATGGAATAAACCAAAACGGCCTGGCCTACCGTAAAGAAGAACAGGGCATCGAAAGTGTTTTTCGGCCTGGATTTATCGAGGAAGTTCTCGCCGGTAAACCTGGAAATAAACATTCCGAGGTAGGCAATGCTTCCCGTGGCAATAAATAGAAGCCATACTTTGGCCGTGGCCGGTAAAAACGTTCCCCCGATGCCGACGATCAACCAGGCGATTAACCCGGCGATGGGGGTCGCCAGCAGCTTCCGGCTTTTAAATTCCTCTTTTTGTTCTTCAAGACTCCTGCCTGTTGGTATCATCTGCCGTTCTGTTTTTGAATAGCCCACCACTCGCCGATGGGTCCATAGGGTAGGGCCGGCGCCCGATCGATGTCCGGAATGGGGTCAACTGAATGAAAGGCGGATAAATATAGCAATGAATATGGATTGTCGAGCCTGAGTCGGGCATTCCGTGAAAACCGCCGTTCTAACGGCACAGGACACGTGCACGGCTCTGCCCAGTTTTGCAATCCAGCGCCTGACAGATGGCTTCCAGCGTGCTGAACCGGATGGCTTTACCGGTTTTCAATATGGAAAGATTGGCCAGGGTCAGATCCACTTTTGCGGTAAATAGTGGCCGGAATCTATCCGACCTGTTCGGCCGGCAAATAAATCCAGAAGGTGGCCCCTTCCCCGGCTTACTGGTGGCCGTGATACCGCCGCCGTGATTTTCTACTACCCGCTGGCAGATGGCCAGGCCGATGCCGCTGCCCTCAAACTCATTCTTTCCGTGTAAGCGCTGGAAGACCTGAAAAATCCGGTCGGCATATTTACTTTCAAAACCGATTCCTTCATCGCGTATGCTGATCTATTGAAACTGGAGCGCCGGGCTGGCCGGCCTGACCTCCGGGGGTAGTTCATTCCGAAGACAGAGGGCACTCCTTAACTCCACTTTCGGCCGCTGATCCGGCCGGTGGAACTTCAGCGCATTGGCCAGCAGGTTCTGGAACAGCTGACCGAGTTGAAGGGCGTCGCCCTGCACGACCGGAAGGGAAGGAACAACGACCTCGGCCCCCTGCCGGCTGATGGCCCAGTCCAGGGTGGTCAGCACTTCCTCCAGGACGGCGGTCAGCGAAACGGCACCGAAGTCCTGCGGACGCGTCGAGAGCCGCGAATACGTCAGCAGGTCGTTGATCAGACGGGACATCCGGGCTCCGGCATGGCTGATGCGATGAAGAAAATCGCGGCCGGTTTCCGATAACTGACCATCCAGCTGCTGGATCAGCAGGGAGGTGAAAGACTGAATTTTTCGCAGCGGCTCCTGTAGGTCATGACTGGCTACGTAGGCAAACTGCTTTAGATGGTCGTTGGAGCGGTTCAGTTCCCCGATCTTGTTTTCAAGTTGGAGCTGGAGCTGTCTTAACCGGGTAAAATCGGTGAAGTGAATGACGACTTCTTCCCCCAGTTTGCTGGTACTCATTAAATTATACAGGTCCAGCCCGTCCTTGTCATAGTGGATTTCAAAGGTGAGCGGCTGCCCCGTCCTGAAGGTTTCTACGGGATTGGTGAAGCTCTCCGTGTCGAAATACCCGGGAAATACCTCGCCCACCGTTTTCCCCTGCAACTGCTCCGGCGTTGCGTTGGCATACGACGCATAGGCCTGGTTGGTCAGCTTAAAACGAAAGTCGATAATTTCGCCGTTTTCGAGGATCGGCTCCAGAACCTGGAGGGGCTCCCGGAAGAGGTTGATGATGGATTGCAGATACCGGTTAGCCTGGGCGACTTCCACCAGCCGGACTTCGTTCGTGACGTCCACCACCGAGTGAATGATGTAGGAAAGCGACCCACTTCCGGATACAACCGGCTTGTTGATCGGTCGCCAGGTTCGCCATTCCGGTTCGCCGGTCTAAGCATTCGGCCACTCGTGGCGCTGATCGGCCATCGGATGAGCCTCCCGGGTTTGAATCACCTGGGTCAGTGACTGAAGGAGCTGAGCGGCCACGGCATCGTTGCGCCCGTCGCTGAAAAACACCTCGAACAACCCGTGTCCTATCAGTTGGGATCGCTGGAGGTTGGCGGCCGCCAGATAATCATCCGAGACGGCGGCTATGGTAAACCTGGGCGCATCCGGACAAAGCACCAGATGTTTGCCCGGCATCGCACTGATTAAGTGGGTGGAAAAAGCCGGAGCATCACTGTCCGCTGCTGGAGTACGCATCACCGAAAACCTGCCAGATGAAAAGCATTATATGACAAAGTAATCGCATCCGGGCCTCATTGGCAAGGAAAGCATCCGGTGTTCCGAATAAAATCCGCAGGGGGCCGGGCACCGGGAGGGCGATGCTATTTAACTCAATTTGCCGTATTTTACGGCACGGTCGCGAAAGCGGCTTTTTTAACCCAATTCCATCGCCCCTTGTCGGCCACGCTACTCCTTATCGACGACGAATCCCGGCTGCGCGGCCTGCTGGCTCGCCTGCTGCAACTGGAAGGCTACACCGTGCTGGAAGCAGACACCGCCCACAACGGCCTGAACCTCCTCGAACGGGAAGAAATCCAGCTGGTAATCAGCGACGTCCGGCTGCCGGACCTGAACGGCATCGAACTCACCGCCCGCATCCGGGAAATCTCCCCCGCGACTGAAATCATCGTCCTGACCGCCTATGGCACCATCTCCGACGGGGTGAAGGCCATCAAAAACGGCGCCTTCGACTACATCACCAAGGGCGATGATAATGACCGGATCATTCCGCTGGTCAGCCGGGCGGTTGAGAAGGCCAACCTCCAGTTCCGCATCCGCCGGCTGGAACGGCAGATGAGCCGGCGCTACGGGTTCGACAGCATCCTCGGCGAATCGGCGGCCATCCGTCAGGCCGTCGATCTGGCCCGCCGGGTGGCACCCACCGATACCACCGTTCTACTTACCGGCGAAACCGGCACCGGCAAGGAGGTGTTTGCCCAGGCCATCCACCAGGCCAGTCCGCGCCGGACCGGCTCTTTCGTGGCCGTCAACTGCGGAGCGCTCAGCAAGGACATTCTGGAAAGCGAACTGTTCGGCCACCGGGCCGGCGCCTTCACCGGGGCCTCCCGTGACCAGAAGGGGCTGTTTGCCGAAGCAGACAAAGGGACAATCTTCCTGGACGAAATCGGTGAACTGCCGCCCGACCTGCAGGCCAAACTGCTTCGGGTACTTGAAACGCACGAATTTCTGCGCGTCGGCGATACGAAACCGACCCGAACCGACGTGCGGGTGATTGCCGCCACCAACCGGAGCCTCGAACGCGAAGCTGAATCCGGGCAGTTCCGGCTCGACCTCTTTTACCGGCTTTCGGTGTTCACCGTCGAACTGCCGCCCCTCCGCAGCCGGCCTGAAGATATTCCGGCGCTGGCCGAACAGTTCGCCCGGCAGGTGGCCGCCAAAACCGGGTTACGGGAGGTACGGCTCGATCCCGAATTTCTGGAGAAGCTCCGCCGACACCCCTGGAAGGGCAACATCCGCGAGTTGAAAAACGTCATCGAGCGGGCCGTCATCCTGACCGACGGGCCGGTGCTGACCTCCGGCCTGCTGCCTTCCGACCTGCAGACCGGAACGGCCACCGGCGATCCGTCCGCCCTCGACCTGGCGACCGTGGAGCGCCGGCACATCGGGCAGGTACTCCAGCGGACCAACGGCAGCAAGCCGGAGGCCGCCCGGCTTCTCGGCATCGGCCTGACGACCCTCTACCGAAAAATTCAGGAATACCGCCTGGAATAGGACCCTTCCGTTTTTCATTTTGGAAAAACGGCTTTCCATTCCGGAAAAATCGCCCCCTTCATTCCTGCTCTTCTTCCGAAAAGCTTTACGGTTAATATATTGATTATCAGTGGTTTGTTATCAAATCTCTCTGCCCAGGCATTTTCAGGAATACTTTTTGGCATACGGTTTCCGACTGATCAAACAAAAAGAATTCTATGGTAACTGCACTGCTCTGGGCTACGGCTCTCCTCTGTTTCGCACTTTTTTACAGGACCATTCACTGGGTTGAACGCATCTGACCCGACGCCATGCTGACACTCCTTCTCATCGTCTCTCTGCTGGTCTTTGCCTACATGCTGTATGTGCTGATCCGGCCCGAACGCTTTTAGGCGGTTCCGCTCTGTCGGCCGCTCCCATGAAATGAATACGACTATGACCAATGAACTTCTCGGAATCGCCCTGATTTACGGCCTGGCCGTGCTGTCGGCCTACCCGCTGGGGAAACTGATTGCCGCCGTTTACGCCGGCCGGCCCAATGTGATGGATTGGATGGCACCGCTGGAAAGGCTTCTCTACCGGATCGGTGGAATCGATCCGCACCGCCGGATGAACTGGAAGGAACACCTTACCGCCCTGCTCACCCTGAGTGGAGTCTGGTTCGTTTACGGCTTCATCCTGCTGCAGACGCAGGGAAGCCTGCCGCTCAATCCCGACGGAAATCCCTCACAGACGCCCGATCTGGCTTTCAACACCGTCATCAGCTTTATCGTCAACTGCGACCTTCAGCACTATTCCGGCGAGTCGGGCCTGACCTACCTGACCCAGACCGCCGTGGTGATGTTCTTTCAGTTCGTCTCGGCGGCCGCCGGAATGGCCGCGCTGGCGGTGCTGTTCAACGCCCTTCAGACTCAGGCGACCGACCGGCCCAACAATTTTTACGTGTACTTCGTCCGCAGCATTACCCGCATCCTGCTGCCGCTGTCGCTGGTGCTGGCATTGATTCTGGCTTTCAACGGGGTACCCGCGAGCTTTGAAGGAAAAGATACCGTCGTTACGCTGGAGGGCGATACCGTTCAGGTGTCCCGCGGCCCGGCCGCCGGGATGATCGCCATCAAGCAGCTGGGAACCAACGGGGGCGGCTGGTTTGGGGTCAACTCGGCCCATCCGCTCGAAAACCCCAATTTCGCGACCAATGTCGCAGAAAACGTGTCCATTCTCCTCATCCCGATGGCGCTGGTGTTTGCACTGGGCTTCTATCTGAATCGAAAGAAGCTGGCCCTCAGCATCTTCCTGGTCATGACGGTGGGTTTCTTCGCGGTTCTGACACCCTCCCTGACGGCCGAACTGAAGGGTAACCCGGCAATCGCTTCGCTCGGCATCGGCCAGCCGCTGGGCAGCATGGAGGGCAAGGAAATCCGGTTCGGGGCGGCCGCTTCGGCCTTCTGGGGCATTTCGACGACGGCCACCTCCAACGGCTCGGTCAATGCCATGCACGATTCCATGACACCCCTGTCGGGGGCCATGCAGTTGCTCGACATGATGATCAACGCCTTCTACGGGGGTGTCGGGGTCGGTTTGCTGAACTACTTCATCTACCTGATCATTGCCGTGTTTATTTCAGGACTGATGGTGGGCCGTACGCCCGAATTCCTGGGCCGGAAGATCGAAGCCCGCGAGATGAAGATTGCTTCGCTGGTCGCCCTGCTGCATCCCCTGCTGATTCTGGCCGGAACCGCCCTGGCGAGCCATCTCCGTGTGAACGCTCCCCAGGCCGACTGGACCGTCCGGCCCGCCGGCTGGCTCAGCAATCCCGGTTTTCACGGCTTTTCGCAGATGCTGTATGAATTTACTTCCTCGGCGGCCAACAACGGCTCGGGTTTCGAGGGGCTGAGCGACAGCAACTTTTTCTGGAACTACACCACCGGGCTGGTGCTGATCCTGAGCCGGTATCTGCCCATCGTGGGGCCGATCGCCATTGCCGGGCTGCTGGCGGGGAAAAAATACGTACCCGAGAGCGCCGGAACGCTGCCCACCGACAACGCCACCTTCGGGCTGATGACCTTCGCCGTCATTTTCATCCTCGCGGCTCTATCCTTTTTCCCGGCGCTGGCGCTGGGGCCGCTTGCCGAATATTTCTCTCTTCCATAAAACCGGCCGGCCCGCTGAAACCGGCCGCCTTTTCATCATGACTCCATCAACTTCTTCTTCCGCCAAACGGGTCGCCCGCCCGCACCGGAGCAGCCTGTTCAAAGCCGCCCTCCGGGAATCGTTCCTGAAACTGAATCCCGCCCTACTGATCCGGAACCCGGTCATGTTCACCGTCGAAATCGGCACGGCCGTCATGCTGCTCGTAACGGTTTATATTGCCCTTTCGGGCGAAACCGACCAGGGAACGCCGGGCTACAACTTCGCCGTTACGGCCGTGCTGCTGCTGACCATCCTGTTTGCCAACTTCGCCGAGGCCATCGCCGAGGCCCGCGGCCGTGCCCAGGCCGAATCGCTCCGGAAAACCCGGCAGGAAACCCCCGCCAAAGTGCTGCCTGCCGACGGCGGATTTTCACCCGATCAGGTTCGGGTCACCTCCTCGGCGCAGCTGCGGAAAGACGATCTGTTTCTCTGTGAAACCGGCGACATTATCCCGTCCGACGGAGAAATCATCGAAGGGCTGGCGACCATCGACGAATCGGCCATCACCGGCGAGTCTGCGCCGGTGATCCGGGAAGCCGGGGGCGACCGTTCCTCGGTGACGGGCGGCACCAAAGTCCTGTCGGACCGGATCATCGTGCGGGTGACGACCCGGCCGGGCGAATCCTTCCTCGATAAAATGATCGCGCTGGTGGAAGGAGCCTCCCGCCAGAAAACGCCCAATGAGGTGGCCCTGACCATCCTCCTGGCCGGTTTTACCCTCGTATTCATCATCGTCTGCATAACGCTTCAGCCCTTTGCGGTCTACGCCGGGACCCCGATTACCGTGGCGGCCCTGATCGCCCTGTTCGTCTGCCTGATTCCGACCACCATCGGCGGGCTGCTGTCGGCCATCGGCATCGCGGGCATGGACCGGGCGCTCCGGGCCAACGTCATCGCCAAATCGGGCCGGGCCGTCGAAACCGCCGGGGATGTCGATACGCTCCTGCTCGATAAAACCGGCACGATCACCATAGGGAACCGGAAAGCGACCCGGTTTTATCCGGCTCCGGGAATTGCCCCGGTCGACCTGATCCGGTCCGCGGCCCTGAGTTCCCTGGCCGACGAAACGCCGGAGGGAAAGTCCATCGTCGAGCTGGCCGGGCCGGAAATGACCCGGGAGCTGAGTACGGCCGGAGCCACTCTGATCCGGTTTACGGCCGAAACCCGCTCCTCCGGCATCGACCTCCCCCTGAACGGCTCCGCCCGGCCGGCCGGCCGGCCCAACGGGCTCCGCATCCGGAAAGGGGCGGTCGATGCCATCCGGACGCTCGTCCGGCGGGCGAACCAGACGTTTCCCGAAGAAACCGACGCGCAGGCGAAAGCCATTGCCGCCAACGGCGGTACGCCCCTGATCGTGACCGAAAACGAGCAGGTGATGGGCGTCGTCGAACTTCAGGACATCATCAAGCCCGGCATCGCCGAACGTTTCGAGCGGCTTCGGAAAATGGGTGTCAAAACCGTCATGGTCACCGGCGACAACCCCCTGACCGCCCGCTTCATTGCCGCCAAAGCGGGGGTGGACGAATTCATCGCCGAGGCCAAACCGGAAGACAAAATGAACTACATTCGCCGGGAGCAGGCCGGCGGGAAGCTGGTGGCGATGATGGGCGACGGGACCAACGATGCCCCGGCGCTGGCCCAGGCCGACGTCGGCGTGGCGATGAACTCCGGAACGCAGGCGGCCCGGGAAGCCGGAAACATGGTGGACCTCGACAACGATCCGACCAAACTCATCGAGGTAGTGGAAATCGGAAAGCAGCTGCTGATCACCCGGGGAACGCTGACCACCTTCAGCATCGCCAACGACGTCGCCAAATACTTTGCCATCGTGCCCGCGCTTTTTGTGGCCTCCATCCCGGCCCTGCAACAGTTGAACCTGATGCGGCTGCACAGCCCGGAGTCGGCCATTCTGTCGGCGGTGATCTTCAACGCCCTGATCATTCCGATGCTGATTCCGCTGGCGCTCCGGGGGGTCGGCTACCAGCCCATCGGGGCCAGTGCGCTGCTCCGCCGGAACCTGTTCATCTACGGCCTCGGCGGGCTGGCGGCACCGTTCGTCGGCATCAAACTGATCGACCTGATCGTTGGTTTATTGATCTGATTCATCCGGGGCGGTTCAAACCGCCGACTATTTCCCTTTAAATGGATTATCCCTATGAAAACGCATATCGGGCCGGCCCTGCGACTGACGCTGGCCCTTCTCCTTCTTCTTTCGGCTGTTTATCCGCTCCTGGTGGGGGGCATTGCCCGGCTGGCACCGGGGGGCGGAAACGGGCGCACGGTTTCAATACTCGGAAAGACGGTCGGTTATGCCGACGTCGGGCAGTCCTTTACGCAGGATCGGTATTTCAACTCCCGCCCCTCGGCCGTGGGCTATAACCCGGCCGGGTCGGGCGGCTCGAACAAAGGCCCTTCCAATCCGGATTACCGGAAGGAGGTGCAGGCCCGGATCGACACTTTTCTGAATCATAATCCCGGCGTTCACCAGGCCGAAATTCCCGCTGAACTGGTGACGGCTTCCGGGTCGGGGCTGGACCCGGACCTCTCGCCCGCTGCGGCCAGAATTCAGATTTCCCGCATCGCCCGGGTTCGTAACCTGCCGCCCGACCTCCTGAACCGGCTCGTGGACGAATGCACGGAAGGCCCCTGGCTGGGCCTGTTCGGGCCGGAGAAGGTAAACGTGTTGCGTCTCAATCTGGCGCTCGACCAGTTAAAGTAAAGCCGATGATCAACCAAATAAGAATCGGATGGGCCGCTGCCGTTCTGGGATTTGCCGGTTTTTCGGCTCCGGCCCAGCCGGCGGATTCCACGGCGGCCGCAACCGGTCTGCGCCTGACGGGTTATGTGGAAGCCTATTATGCCCATGATTTCACGGCCCCCCGGACGGTCCGGGAGCGACCCGGTTTTCTGTACAATCACCGCCGGAACCGGGAGGTAAACATCAATCTGGCCTTTCTGAAAGCCGCCTGGAGCGGGAACCGGACGCGGGCCGGTCTGGCCCTTCAGGTCGGAACCTATCCGCAGTACAACTACGCTTCCGAGCAGGAACTGGTCCGGAACATCCTGGAAGCGAATGCCGGAGTGAAGCTGAGCCGGACGCGGAGCCTCTGGCTCGACGCCGGTATCTTTGGTTCGCACATCGGTTTTGAAAGCGCCGTCTCGAAGGATTGCTGGACGCTCACGCGAAGCCTGCTGGCCGAAAATTCACCGTATTACCTCGCCGGGCTGAAGCTGACCTACGAATCGGCCGACGGCCGCTGGACGCTGCTGGGGTCCCTTGTAAACGGCTGGCAGCGGGTCAGAATACCGGAGGGCTTTCGGGGTCCGGCCCTCAGCACGCAGGTTCAGTTCCGGCCGACAAAGGTCCTGACGCTGAACTGGAGCAGCTTTCTGGGTTCCGACCGGCCCGATTCGCTGAAGCAGGGGCGGTTTTTCAATAATTTCTATGCCGTGCTTCAGCCGGGTGGGCGGGTCGGGCTTCAGCTTGGTTTTGATATTGGGCGGGACCGGAAACCGGTGGTCCGGGCGGGTTCGGAGGTGCGCGTCGACGGGGGAGGGGTCTACGTCTGGTTTTCGCCCGTGGCGATTGTCCGGCTCCGGACCGGTGAGGGCGGCTACCTGAACGGACGGGTGGAATATTACGACGACCGGCACGGGGTGATCGTCGGCAGGACCGGTACGCCCAACGGATTCCGGACCTTCGGTTACTCCCTGGGGTACGATCATACCGTCCTGCCGAATGCGCTGCTGCGCGTGGAAGGGAAAATCTACGATAGCCGTGACCCGGTTTTTGAGGGCCGCCACGGCCTGAGCCGAACCAGTACCGCCCTTACGACCAGCCTGGCCGTCAGCTTCTGACCGAAACCCAAACCTGCCATGACCGATCAGCGCGACCAGTCTGCCGACCACTTTCTCCGGCTCATCCAGGCCTCCCGACGCGGCAAGTTCAAAATCTACCTCGGAATGAGCGCCGGGGTCGGCAAAACCTATCGGATGCTTCAGGAAGCCCACGCTCTGCTGCGGAGCGGAATCGATGTCCGGATTGGTTACATCGAAACGCACCGGCGGGCGGAAACCGAAGCCCTCGTGACGGGCCTGCCGGTGATTCCGCGACGTACGCTTTACTACCGGGGACGGGAACTGGAAGAAATGGACCTTCAGACCATTCTGAACCTACACCCCGAACTGGTCCTGGTGGACGAACTCGCCCATACCAACATTCCGGGGTCGAAAAATGAAAAACGCTGGCAGGACGTGCTCGACCTCCTGGATGCCGGCATCAGCGTCATCTCGGCGGTCAATATCCAGCACATCGAGAGCCTGTACGAGGAAGTCAGGGCCATTTCCGGGGTGGAGGTGGCCGAGCGGGTCCCGGACCGCGTGCTGCAGGGGGCCGACGAGGTGGTCAACATCGACCTGACGGCCGATGAACTCATTACCCGGCTGCGGGAGGGAAAGATCTACGAACCCGCCAAGGTCCAGACGGCCCTGTCCCATTTTTTCCGGACCGAAACGATCCTGCAACTGCGGGAACTGGCGCTGCGGGAAGTAGCTTCGGCCGTCGAGCGGAAGATCGAAACCAGCCTGCCGCCGAACGTTCAGGTCCGGCCGGAACGGTTTCTGGCGGCCGTCGGCACCAACCAGGAAACGGCCCGGCGGGTAATCCGTAAAACGGCCCGGCTGGCCGCCTATTACCATTCCCGCTGGTTCGTGCTGTATGTGCAGACGCCCGCCGAAAGCCCGGACCGCATCCGGCTCGACCGCCAGCGGCATCTGATCAACAACCTCAGACTGGCTACCGAACTCGGGGCGGAAGTGATCCGGACCCGGGGAACCGACGTGGTCGGCTGCATCGTCCAGGAAGTGGAAAAACGAAACGTGACGACCGTGTGCATCGGCAAACCGCATTTTAACCTGATCCAGGTAATTCTGCGTACGTTTGCTTTCCGCCGGCTGCTCAACCGCCTGTCCGAATCCGACACCGATCTGATCATTCTTTCCTGAAAAAACGAAAACCGGCATGTCGATCAAAGCTAAAATATCGCTCGCGCTGACGTTCATGTTTGCGGTCATCCTGACCCTGGCCGGACTGGAAGCCTATTACCTTAACCAGCTCACCAACGATTCGCAGGCTATTCTGAAAGACAATTACATCTCCCTCGAATACGTCGCGACCATGCACCGGGCGATCTCGTCCCCCGGCGATCCGGACGCACTGACCGACTTTGAAACCAGTCTGAAAAAGCAGGAAGGCAACCTGACCGAGGTCGGTGAGCAGGAACTGACCACCATCCTGCGCCGGGAGTTCGAACGGCTGCGGGTCGGCCCCCGCGATTCGGCCAGTGTCGGGCGCATCCGGCAGGCGTTGTTCGGGCTGGAAGACCTGAACCGGCAGGCGATGGTTCGCAAAAACGAAGTGGCCAAAGAGACCGCCCGCAGTGCCCTGCTCTGGCTGGCGATGGTCGGCACGTTCTGTTTCCTGGTCCTGTTTTCGTTCATCATCAACGTCCCGGGTTACATTGCCGACCCGCTGCGGGAGCTGACGCGCGGCATCCGGAACATTGCCGAACGGAACTTCGAGGAACGGCTGCACTTTCGCTCGGACGACGAGTTCGGGGAGCTGGCCCGCTCCTTCAACTCGATGGCCCAGAAGCTGGACGAATACGAGCACTCCAGTCTGGCGAAGGTGCTTTATGAAAAACGGCGGATCGATACCCTGATCCAGATCATGAGTGAAGGCATTATCGGCCTAGACGAAAACCGTCATATCCTGTTTGCCAATCCCGTCGCCTGTCGGCTGCTCGGGGTGGAGGAGTCGGGGCTGGTGGGCCGGTACGGGCCGGATGTGGCCGCTTCCAACGACCTCATGCGCACGCTCATCCAGGAAGTCATGACCGGGCCGGCCGAACCGGCCGACGATCCCGGCAACCGGGGCATCCTGAAAATCTTCGACCAGGGAAAGGAAAGCTATTTTACCCGGCATACGCATACCGTCAGGGTGACCCGGACCGGGGAAGAAGAATCCGAACAGGCCGGGTATGTGATCGTGCTGGAGAACATCACGCCCTATAAGGAACTCGACCTGGCCAAAACCAACTTCATCGCCACCATCTCTCACGAGCTGAAAACTCCGCTTTCCAGTATTATGATGAGCCTGAAACTGCTGGAAGACCGGCGGGTTGGTTCCCTCAACGGGGAGCAGGAGCAACTGGTCGGGAATGTCCGAACCGAGACCGGGCGGTTGCTCAACCTGACCGGCGAACTGCTCAACATGGCGCAGGTAGAATCCGGACAGATTCAGCTGAACCTTCAATCGGTACGGCCGGCCGAACTGGTCGACTATGCCGCCGGCGCCCTCCGTACGCCGGCCGAAGAAAAACGCGTGCCGATTCGGAAAAGTCTCCCGGCCGACCTGCCGCCGGTCCGGGCCGACCCCGACAAAGCCTCGTGGGTATTGATCAATTTTATTTCGAACGCGGTCCGTCACAGTCCGGAAGGAAGCGCCGTCGAGATTTCGGTTCGGACCGTTCCGGGGGAGGAGGGGGTCGAATTCCGGGTTCGGGACCACGGGCCGGGCATCCGGCCCGAACACCGGAGCCGCGTATTCGACCGGTATTTCAGGGCACCCGGATCGAACGGCGGCACCGGCCTGGGGCTGGCCATCTCCAGCGATTTCATCCGCAGCATGAACGGCCAGATCGGCCTCGACACCACCGTGACCGAGGGGGCGGCTTTTTACTTCCGGCTCCCGACCGCGATTCCCTAACCCAGTGATTGTTCAGAAACGGAGCACCACCCCGGCCCCGGAGCCGCCCACCGTCGGTTGCAGGGAAAGGCCCCGTTTGGCTTTCACACGGGGGTAGAGCCGAACGACCGTCTCGGCAAAGGCAACGCCCATAGCGGTTCCAAGCAGGACATCCGACAGCCAGTGGGCCCCGACGTAAATCCGGGAGAGGCCCGTCAGAATCGGCAGGGTGTAGAAGAACACCCGCAAAGGCACCGGCCCGACCTGGTGGGCCAGCACCCAGAAGGTTGCCGTCGCCAGGGTGGCGTGGCCCGAGGGAAACGAGTGGTAGGCGATACCGCCAAACGGGTTCAGGTGAAGGTTGCCGCGGTCGGCATTGGGCCGGGGCCGCCCGACTACTTCCTTGAGGGCGGTTTGCAGAAGCCCTGAGGTGGTTACGGACGCCACGACCATGATGCCGGTGTCGCGCAGCCAGGTGCTGTTGAAAAGTACACCCGTCCCCCAGAGACTAAGCATGATCGGGTAATTCAGCTGCGGCCGTCCGAGCAGATATCCGGCCCGTTCGAATCGGTCGAGGGTGGGGGTGTGGTTATCAAGCATGAAGCGGTAGACCCGCTTTTCGACCAGCAGGGCGGTGGCGGAAACGGCCAGAACCCCGCCCAGACGCACGAAATCCCGTTTTTGCCAGTGGGCCGGCTGCGCATAGGTCCGGAGGATGGTCCGGGCCGTGTTTGAACCGTCGGTTGCGACCCGCTTCAGCAGACCCTGTTTGGGAAGGGGCTGGGGGAGGGTCAGGCTGTCGGTTGAGGAGGCAACGGCCGTCGTATCCTGCGGGAATGCTTGCCGAGTCAGGCCGGTCAGGGCCAGTGCCGCCAGAAGCGCAGCCGCCCGATAGGTTGGTTTCATTCCCATAAGAAAAGGTGCTGGTACGTGTTGAGAACGGTTTGGCCTGGAAATGAGCCGGTTTTGGGCCGAATCCTCATTTTATCGAACGCCCCTGTCTGTCCAAACTCCTGAAAACGCATCTTTATCGTCAAGTCATCGAGTGCAAGCAGCCGTGTCTACCATGAAATTAAAGCCGGGCCCTGATGGGGTCCGGCTTTTTCCGGACACGTTGTTTTTCGAGGTTCCTTTCTATATTGACGCCCAAATATAAAGTTCAAGTACGTGTAAAAGCCGGGAACCGCTGGAATCCGGCTTTTTTCTTTTGGTCCGGTCGTTAAAAGGGGGTTGTTTAGGGAAACGCTTTTGCCCTCCCGACGCAGGAGGGACCCTGTGGCCTGTTAACCCATCCTTGTGAGCGCTGAAGCCCTGGATCTCTCCTGCGTCGGGATGATAAACCGTGCCCAGCCGGACCACCCCCCAACCCCCTCCTTGGTAAGGAGGGGGAGAGCGCTGCCCGATTCCAACCCTGCGGAGCCACCCCCTCCTTGCCAAGGAGGGGGCCGGGGGGTGGTCCGGCAGGGGGGGTGGTATGGTGGCCCTTGTTCCCCAGGATGCTCCATCCGACCTGGAAGCAAAAACCCTTCCCAAACAAGCTCTAAAGGGTCCAGGAAGAGGGCTATTGCCGTCCAATGGGTATAAAAATTCCGCCCTTCCAGAAAAAATTCAAGAACGGTGTCACATAGCCGACGAAACGGGAACGTTGGGTAAATCAGAAGCTGAATACCCCTCTAACAAATTTAATGCCGGTTTCAGGCCGGTCAGGATAGGCTTGCAGCCGCTGAACGAACCGGAAAATCAATCCGTTTAGCGTCCGGTACCGGCTTGTTTTTTTTCTAAATCATCTGTTTATAAAGAGTTTGTATTTTTCTCAGTATATAAGTTCATCCAAAAAGAAGTGATTTTTCGGTCAGCCGGAGAGGGGGAGCCAAAAGACCCGGTTATTGTCTGGTACCGAAGCAAAGAAAATTTACCGAAAGGCAGGCTTGGGGAAATAGTATTTTTAAAAATGGACATTCGATCATGATAAGGGTTTTGTACTTCGACAAGCGGGCATTGACTTCAAAATTTGGTTTTGTTTAACTTTTGCCTGACAAACGCAGCACCTACCTTCCCTTTGAAGCGCCTATGAAACTCTCGGCTGACGGTTATTTTCTTCTCCGAAACGCCATACTGGCCCATCAGGACCAGCCTCAGTTCGTCAAGCGATGCCAATGCATCCTTTTCCTTTCCCTGGGTATGACGCCTACCGAGGTGATGACTCTGTTCAAGATCAATCGACGGGCGGTTAACAAATGGGTCCAGTTCTACCAGCGGGACGGTCTGGCCGGGCTGATGGACCGCTATGGTCAGGGGGTGAAAGAAGGCCTCCCTGCCGGGGCTGCTCCCGACCTGCCCGGCCGGCCTGAACCCGCCGGCTGCTGACGGTTCCGGCGTTTATTCCTCCGCGTGATTTGCTTTCCAACCCTGGCTGTTCTTTAATGGAGAATCTGTACATCTATTGTTTTCGAAAGCATTACAAGATCCTTCCCTGCTCGACCATCCAGGAAGGCCTTCAGCGTCTGACGGACCTGGGCCTGGTGGACGGCATCGAGCCGATCGGGGTCTACAACCCGAAAAGCCGGCGGATGGTCTGGCATCCGTACTATGAAGTCGGCCTTCGTGAGGCCGGCCGGCATCACGCCCAGGTTACCAAACTGATGATTACCTTTGGCGCCGCTGCCGCCGAAAGTTGAATCCGTTTCGTCCGGCTTCCTGATCCTTTGCCGGTTTTTTATCGCCTTAGGGGGCGACAGGACCACAAAATAAGTATTCCCTCCCAGGGCAACTCATTCGGCGGGAAATTCCTGATTTTCTGTTCATTTCCGTATTTTCGTGGAAGGCAAGCGAACCACCGGAGTCGGTACGGAACAGGTATGAACGTGGAAATGGACATTATCAGGCGGAGTAATGTGAAGGTGTGGGGTTCAGGCAGCCGGACGCTCCTGTTTGCGCACGGATTCGGGTGCGATCAGAATATGTGGCGGTTCGTCACCCCGGCTTTCGAGAACCACTTCCGGATCGTTACTTTCGATTATGTCGGCTGCGGGAAATCCGACCTGACCGCCTACCACCCCGACCGGTATGCCAATCTGAACGGCTATGTGCAGGACGTTCTGGAAATCTGCCGGACGCTGGACCTGAAAAACGTCATCTTTGTCGGGCACTCGGTGAGCAGCATGATCGGCCTTCTGGCTTCGATCAAGGAGCCGGACCGGTTCGAGCGGCTGATTCTGATCGGCCCTTCGCCCTGTTACATCAACGAGCCCCCCGACTACGTGGGCGGTTTTGAACGGAAAGACATCGAAGAACTGCTGGAGACCATGGAGCGCAATTACATCGGCTGGGCCAACTTCCTGGCCCCCGTGGTGATGAATCGCCCCGACTCGCCCCATCTGGCCGAAGAACTGACCGAAAGCTTCTGCTCGACCGATCCGTATATAGCCGGCCGTTTTGCCCGGGCTACCTTTCTCTCCGACAACCGCCGGGACCTGCCCTTCAGCCGCAAACCGACGCTGGTCATGCAGTGTTCAGAAGACCTGATCGCTCCGCTAACCGTGGGCGATTATCTGCACCGGAACCTGCCGAACAGCCGGCTGGTGGTGCTGCGGGCCACCGGACATTGCCCGCACCTGAGTGCGCCCGACGAAACGATTCAGGTCATGACGGAGTATCTCGGCACTCCCTCCCTCAACTGATTTCGGCATGGATGTCCTGACGGATGAGGCTCTGGACCTGGCCCCCTGCGGATATTTCGAGTTTACCGACGACGGGAATCTGGTCCGGTGCAATACCACCCTGCTGGAACAACTGGGATTTGCTTCGGAAGAACTGACCGGCCGGAACGTGGAAACGCTGTTCACGCTGGCAAACCGAATTTTTTACCAGACGCACTTTTTTCCGCTGCTGAAGCTTCACGGCCGGGCGGAAGAAATCTTTGTGACCCTTCGGGCGAAAGACGGCAGCGATTTGCCGGTGCTGATCAATGCGGTCCGGCGCCCGGCGGAAAGCGGGTTCGTCAACGTCTGCGTCGCCATCCCCGTCCGGCAGCGCAGAAAGTACGAGGATGAAATACTCCAGGCCAAAAAAGTGGCCCAGAAGGCCCTGGAAGAGAACAATGAACTCATTACGGCCAAAGAGCAGCTCGAAGCCCACCGGTATATCCTCGATCATAAGCTGGCTCTTTTCAAGCAGAGAAATCAGGATCTGATCCAGCTCAACAGGGTCATAACCCACGATCTTCAGGAGCCGCTCCGGAAAATCATGCTTTTTGTCGATAAGCTCCGTCTGGATGAAGGCATCCGGTTGTCGGCTTCCGGGGAGCAGGTCATCGAACGGATTACGAAGGCCAGCCGCCTGCTGAAAGATCTGATCAGCGGCCTCCGGGAGTTCGTCACCTTCGACGTGACGGAAAATCCGCCCTCCTCGGTCGATCTGAATCAGGTCGTCGCCAAAGCCCGGGACCTGGTTATCCGGGAAACCGGCTTTGGAGCCGTCGACCTGAAAATGTCCGAACTGCCGGTCATCGAAGGATTCGGCGAGCAGCTTCAGCTGCTTTTTTACCACCTGCTGTCCAATTCCGTCAAATTCCGCCGGACCGACCTGCCCACCGTGCGGGTGGAAATTCGAAGCAGCATCGTGCAGGACAACCAGTTCCGGATTCTGAAAGACCGCTACCATTACGTCGATTTTGTCCGGCTCGTCTATACCGACGAGGGACAGGGCTTCGACACCCGTTATACGCCCGGTCTGTTCCAGATCCGGAAGAAGCTCGACGCCCGAACCGAAGGGCTGGGCTTCGGGCTGGCCTACTGCAAAAAGATCGTTGAAAACCATAACGGCTCCATTTCGACCGAATCGGAGCCGGGAAAAGGCACCCGGTTCATCATTTTGCTTCCCTTCCGCCAGTCCGATCAGGCTTTTATCTGAACCGGAATCCGGCATCGGTTCAGTCGCGGTTCTGCTCCGTTCCGGACGTTTCCGTGCCGGGTTCGCCCTCCGAGCCGGTACCGTATCCCGACCCGTAAGACCCTCCGCCCTGAACGTTTCCTTCCGCTTCGGTGGGCGTAAAGTCGCCGTCCGAATCGTTGCCGGTCCGGTCGGATTCGCTGCCTTCTTCCGGATGCTCGCCCGGGACAAGCTGGTTGTTCACTTTCTGAATTTCCATGTTGGAATGAATGTTCGTTTGATTCTCAACCCGGCCCCGGCGGCTTTGTTTCCGGTCCGGGCTGAAAATAGTTAAAAAGCGTTCCCTCCCTTGTCGCGTTTTAGGAATCCGTATCGTCATGGAGATGAAACCAAAATAATTCATACCATGAAACGGCGGAAAACTCTCTTTGGAATGGCCCTCCTGATGATGCTCGGAAGCATCTGGGCCTGCAACCACGACAATGAAAAAGCCCTGCGGCCCAAAGAAACGTCAGGAATCCGGACCAGTCAGGCGGAATACCAGCGCCTGATGGGCGCCCGGACGGCGGCAAAAGGGACGGCCTTCGAGATCACCGGAATCACCCGCGGTGAAACGAGCCTTCAGATTCAGGTAAAGGGCGGCTGCTCCGCCGACGACTATGCCGTCGTGTGGGACGGCCGCATCATGGAGAGCTACCCGGCCCAGATCAACCTCGTGGTGGCCAATGAAAAAGAACCCGGCGGCTGCTCCATGCCCGGCGAGTTTACCCTGACCGTCGACCTGAAAAAACTGCTCGGAGAAACCTACAAACCCGCTGATTTTTACGTCCGGGTGTCCAACGGCTCCCAGGTTCAGGACAAGGTGGCCGACCCCAACGGCGCCGTCTCCAATCAATGATCCACACCCTTTGAAACCGAACGAGGTGCCGCGGCCGGCCGCGGCACCTTTCCATCTGATCGCCCCGTTGTGGAAGTGCTCACCGATTGCAGTGTACTGGAACGTCAGCTCATCGAGGGATGCCGGCGGGGAGAGGCCCGCGCCCAGGAACGGCTGTTCAGGCATTTTTACGGCTTCGCGATGGGAATCTGCCTGCGCTACGCCGTCTCCCGGCAGGAAGCGCAGGAAATCCTGAACGATAGTTTTCTGAAGGTGTTCGATGCCGTCTCGGCCGGTACCGACGTGCAGTCGTTCCGGGCCTGGCTCCGGCGGATCGTCGTCAACACCGCCCTCGACCGCTACCGACGTACGAAACGGCGGGCGGAAGTGGAGGTGCAGGAAGAAGAGTCCGAAGCCGCCGTGGGCGAAGAGGCCGTCGACCGCCTGACGGTGGAGGAAATCCTGGCGCTGCTCGACCAGCTCCCGGACGAATGGCGGCTCGTCTTCAACCTCTACGAGATCGAAGGCTACCCGCATGAGGAAATTGGCCGTATGCTCTCCATTCCGGCCGGTTCCTCGCGGACTTATCTGGCCCGGGCCAAAAAACGCCTTCGCCGGCTCATCCAACAATGGTATTCATCGTAAGCAGCCATGAACTCCGACGAATTGCCCGAGAATTTCAACCGCCGGCTGGCCGACTTTACCCCGCCCTACGACCCGGCGGCCTGGAAGGCCTTTGAGCGGCACCGCCGGAACCGGAACGGCCGGCGCCGGTGGTTCGTCGGATGGTACCGGACGGCCGCCCTGATCGGCCTGCTCCTCCTGGGGGGGCTGGCCTATTTCCGGGTGAATCCGCCGGAGCCGTCCCGGGGAAAAGTCCGGGTGGTTCAATCCCCCGGAACCCCGGTCACACCGGACAAAACGCCCGAAACCGTCGCCGGACCTTCTCCGGACCAGGCTCTGCCGGCCGCCCCGAACCACCGGCCCCCGCTGGATAATCCCCGACTATTCAGTCCGGGACCGGATGGTTCCCGTTCGGAATCGTTCAGCCCGTCCGTCGAAATTCCGGACGGGGGGGCGGTAGCCCAAACCTTCCGGCGAACCTCCGGCCGCTACTCCCGCAACCGGAAAAGCCGGGAGTCCGACCTCTTTGAAAAACGGCTTGTTTTCGAACCGGAACCGGCGGAGGAAATCCTCTTTTCACGGGCCGAATCTCAAACCCCGAACGGGTCGGTTAAAATCCGGCGGCTTGATTTTCTCCCGGTGAAGGCTTTTCAGACCGCCTTCGGCCCATTGTCGGTTCAGACCTTCGGCACGAAGCCTGCAAAAGCGGAGATCCGGCCGGAAAAGCGATGGGACTTCCGGCTCGGCGGGGGGGTGTTCTCGCAGGCCAACTACGCCCGGTCGGGTTCCGCGGCAGCGACGCCGGGCGCCCTGATTTCGGCCGAAATCGGTCTGGGCCGCCGGCTGGACCTGAGTTCGGGTCTGGGCCTGGCCCGGCAGACGCTGCGGATCGACGGGGAGGTGGTTCCGGAATCGGCGCCCTCCGGAATGCGCCGGCTGACCGGCGTTTCCTACCGCTGGCTGGGTGTCCAGGTCCCGCTTTCGCTCCGGTATCGGTTTCTTCCGGGAAAAAGGCAGCAATTCTTCGCGTCGGCGGGTGTCTCGGCCCTCCTGGCCTTCGACCGGCAGTTTGAACGCCATTTCCGAACGGACCGCATCATCGTCACCACCATCGAACTCATGAACGGCCAGAAGCAGGAGGTAAGCCGCCTGGAGACCGAGTACGAGGACGTTCGCGGTCGAATCGGCTCGGAGTCCGATTTCCAGCCGGTCGGGTTTCTGAATGCCTCGGTCGGCTTTGAGCGCTTGCTGGGCGGGCGGCAGCGGCTGATCGTGGAACCGTATTTCCGGTATCCGGTCGGCAGCGTCGGCCCGGAACACCTCCGGTTCAGCACCCTCGGGCTTCAGCTCCGCTGGTCGATCCGGCTTGAAACCGGCCGGTAGAACCGGGCCGCATTCCGGGAAGACAGAACCAAATGGGTGGCCGGTGGTTTGTAACCGCAGAACATCGCTTCCCGTATGGAACTCCTGGTGGCTGCGGCTCAGGCCGTCTATTACGTCCTCACCGGTGTCTGGCCGCTGGTGAGCATGAAAACGTTCCTGAAAGTGACCGGCCCCAAAACCGATCTCTGGCTGGTGCGGACCATCGGCCTGTTCATTACCGTGAGACGTATACTTCTATCGCCGGCGCGTGATTCCCGGAGTCTACCTGCTGGATGCGCTGGCTGAAATCATCCTGATTCTGGGCTGGCTGGCTGCCCGGTTTTTTGCGGAATCCTGACAGAAAATCGCTTCAGATGATCTGAAGCATGAATTTGCCCGACACCGCTTACGAAGTTTAAGGCCTCGGCCGGCCCGGTCTTCAAACAATCGGAAGCCGTTTCGTAGTTAATGGAGGTAACCAACGTATATCTCCATGAAGCGATTCCTTCGTGAGAACGGATTGTCTCTGACGCTTCTGATTCTCACCATTCTCACATTGGTCGGGAACCTGCTTACCGGCTGGTATACCTTTAACGAAGAACTGAAGGATTATAACCGCCCTGCCCTTGATTTCGGAAGCTATCTGACCAGTGGACACTGCATCGAATCGGTTTTCGAGAACTGGGAAAGCGAGTTTCTCCAGATGGGTCTGTATGTGTTATTCACGGTTTTTCTTTACCAGAAAGGCTCTTCCGAATCCAAAAGCCTGGACAAGGAGGAAGCCGTCGACCGTCGGCCGAACCCCAAACGGCCGGGTGCGCCCTGGCCCGTTCGAAAGGGCGGCCTCCTTCTGGCCCTGTATAAAAACTCCCTCAGCCTCGCGTACTTCCTGCTGTTTCTGGCCTCTTTCCTGCTGCACGCGGTCGGGGGAGTGAAGGAACACAATACCGAACAGATGCTGAAGGGGAAGACCGATAGGCTGACGCTGGGAGAATTTATGGCAAGCAGTGACTTCTGGTTTCAGTCGTTACAGAACTGGCAGAGCGAGTTCCTGTCGGTTCTTTCCATCGTAGTGCTGACGATCTTCCTCCGGCAGAAGGGCTCGCCGGAATCCAAACCGGTCGATGCCCCCAACGACGAGACCGGGGAATGATTCCATTGGAAAACGGCCGGTTCCCCACCGGCCGTTTTCCAATCTGCCCGTCACGAAACCAACCATTTGGTAAGTTTGAGGTTTATCCTTTAGATTCGCGTCCTTTACGATCTGTCCTGTAAAAATTTATGGAAGTACCCTTACAGATTTACCTGGCTGAAGATGACGAGGATGATGCTTTTTTGTTCCAGATCATGATAAAAGAGCATTTCCCGGATAGCCGGATTTCAGTGTTTGTCAACGGGAAGGAACTCATGGAGGCTCTGCGCTCCGAAGGAGTGGCACCCACCTTTATCTTTCTCGATATCAACATGCCGGTCATGAACGGAATCGAGGCTCTGACGGCAATCCGGTCGTCGCCCGCCACGCGTACGATTCCGACCTTCATTCTTTCGTCCTCGGATTTCGGGCGGGACGTCGAACAGAGCTATCTCTCCGGGGCCAACGCCTACTTCGTGAAACCGAACCAACTGGCGGATTTCAGCCGAATGATCGATAATTTTAAGAGTTACTGGAATCTGGCCGGCATGAAACAACCGCTTCCTGCCCGATAAAGGGATGCGCGGTTAAAGTGATGCCGAATTAATCATTTTCTCCGCTTTTACGGGAATCCGGACCACGAACTCCGATCCTTCTCCGCCCAGATTCCTCGCTTCGAGGGTGCCGCCGTGGCCCTTCGTAATGATCTCGTAGGACAGGGATAAGCCCAGGCCGGTCCCTTCGCCCGCCGGTTTGGTGGTGAAAAAGGGCTGGAAGATTTTTTCCCGGACCGCATCGGGAATGCCCGTACCATTGTCGCGCACCCGGATTTCGAGTTCGCCGTTCCGGCGCTGGGTACTTACCCACAGATGGCCGGTATACCGGCTGCCCAGCAGTTGCTGCTTTTCGTGGAGGGCATAGAAGGCGTTGGAATACAGGTTCAGGAGGACCCGCCCGATGTCCTGCGGCACCACCTCGATCTTGCCGATGTCCCGGTCGAAGCTGGTGGTCAGTTCGGCCTGGAAACCGGCGTCCTTGCTCCGCTGGCCCTGGTAGGCCAGCCGCAGAAACTCGTCGGCCAGGTTGTTGATGTCGGTCGGCTCGGGTTCCCCGGTGGAAGCCCGGCTGTGTTCGAGCATACCCCGAACGATGGCATCCGCCCGCCGGCCGTGCGCCAGGATCTTCCGCAGGTTGTCTTTCAGGTACGCCAGAATGTCATTTTCGGCATCCGGATCGGGGCCGGGCAGATTTTCCAGTTCGTCGATCAGTTCGATGCTGACTTCGGAAAAGTTGTTGACGAAGTTGAGCGGGTTCTTGATTTCATGGGCGATGCCGGCCGTCAGCTCCCCGAGTGAGGCCATTTTTTCCTTCTGAATGAGCTGATCCTGCGTCGTCTGGAGTTTGGTGAGCATTTCCTCGAGGTGGTCGCGCTGGGTTTCGATCTCCTCTTTCTGGTTGACGACTTCGGCGGTTCGTTCGGCGACCTGTTTTTCCAGCAGTTTCTTTTCCTTCAGCAGGGTACGGTTTCTGTACTGGATGATTCCCCTTATGCCGGCGAAAGCGCCGGAAACGTACAGCAGGTAGGCCCACCACGTGGCCCACCAGGGCGGGAGAATGGCGAACCGGACGGTGCGGCCCTGCTCGTTCCAGGTGCCGTCGCTGTTCGAGGCCTTTACCTGAAACTGATAATCACCGGGTTCGAGGTTGGTATAGCCGGCAAACCGGCGGGTGCCGCTGTGGACCCAGCCTTTGTCGACGCCGGACAGCCGGAAGGCATACTGGCTTTTTTCGGCATCATCGTAGTTCAGGGCGATGAATTCGAAGGAAATCGAATTGTCGGTATGGGAGAAACTGAGTGGTTCGCCGGTCAGGGGCTGGTTCTTTCCCCACACCTTCATGGCCGTGACATGGACCGGGGGCGGGGTCAGATTGTTGCGGATATCGTCCGGACGAAAGGAAATCAGGCCGTTCACCCCGCCGAAGATGACCCGGCCGTTCCGGTACCCGGCGCTGTTCCGGATGAACTCATGGTCGGGCAGACCGTCCAGGAGCTGGTAGACCCGGAAGGTTCCCATGCGCTCGTTATACCGGCAGATGCCCCGGTTCGTGCTGATCCAGAGGTGGCCCGACTCATCCCCCACAATGGCCGTGACCCGGTTTCCGGGTAGGCCGTTGCGGCTGGTGATCCGTTTGAAGACCCCCGTTTTCGGGTCCAGCCGGCACAGGCCGCCGAAACTGGTTCCGAACCAGAGCAGGCCTTTGCGGTCCTCATGAATGCAGACGATGTCCTCGCCGTTGAGCTGGCCGACCGGGCTGGATTCGGCGGCCTTGTAGCGGATCATCTGCCGCGTATTCGGATCGAACCGGTAGATGCCCTTGCCGTTGTAGCAGACCCAGACCTGACCGTCCCGGGTGGCCAGGATGGCATTGATGTTTTTTTCGGCCCGGTCGGAGGGCTGAAGCGGCTTCCGGTAAAAATACTGGAACGATCTGGTGTACGGGTTGAACCGCGCGAACCCGCCTTCCCCGCCCACCCAGAATTCGCCACGGGTGCCTTTCGACAGAAAGAGAATCCGGATTTTCGAGGGCAGATTGATGAAGCGGTCGGTTTCCGGGTTCTGGTAGTAAAACCCGTTGAACCCACCCACCCACAGCCGCCCGAGCGTGTCCTGCTGGAGGGCCATGGCTATTTCGTCCCTGACTTCTTTCTGGACGAAGGGATCGATCGGAATCCGTACCGGCTTACTGGAGTCCGGGTCGAGCTGGTAGAGGCCGCCGAAATTCGAAATCCACAGGCGCCCGGTCTTTTCTTCAAGGAGGGCTCCGATATGGTTCTCTTTTTTTCGGAAGGCAGCAGGCGACGGAGTGATCTGAACAGTGGTAAATTTCGAGGGTCTCAGGTCCAGTTTATCGACACCGTTTTCGGTGCTGATCCAGAAAGTACTCGACCGATCCTGAAAGATGGAACGGACTTCCATACTGCCGATGCCGTTTCGCATCGAAGGGTCAAATGAAAAGGTAAGGACATCGCCGGTTTTTTTATCCAGCCGCTGAAGTCCTTTGGTGGTTCCGATCCATAAATAGCCTTCACTATCTTCCCGGATGGCATTGACAAATATATTTTCGTTGATCCGCCCCCGGGGTTGATAGGGTTCCAGGCAGGGTTTCGGGGCGTTCAGATCGACCTGAAGAAGGTGCTTGCCGACCGTGCCGACCCACAGAACATCGTCTTTATCGATGTACAGGGCCGTACACCAGACCTTTTTCTTCTTGTCCGGGTTTCGGGGAAAAGGGATCTGGATGAACCTGGGCTTTTGCCGATCGAACAGGAATAGACCCTCCGTCGAGCTGACCCATAACCGGTGCTGACGGTCCTCGACTACGTTGATGAGCGGGCGGTCTTTGAAGGGAAAGGGATAAAGCGTGAAATGAGGCACCTTCCGGTTGGGTTCAAACCGGCACAGTCCCCCGCGCGCACCCAGCCAGAGCTTGCCCTCATGGTCTTCACAGATCGAAAAGTGCTTGTTCCAGTTGTTCATGCCGTCTCCTTTGATCCGGAAGGAGCGGATGGCGTGCGTTTTCTTGTCGATCTCGTGCAGCCCCGCGTTGGTGCAGATCCAGAGCCGGTTGCTGCGGTCCTCGTGAATGTAGGTGATGTGGCTGCTGTACAGGGAGCCGTTCCGGCGGAGCGGATCGGATAGAAAGTTGGTGAACTGGTAACCGTCGTATTTGCTGAGCCCGTCGCTGGTGGCGAACCAGAGAAAACCCTCCTGATCCTGAAAGGCATAGTTGACGGCGTTCTGCGCCAGACCGTCCTTCACGGAGAGATGGGTAAAGGTACCGGCCGACTGGCCGCGGGCCTCCAGTGCCCAAAGCAGAAGGAAGCCAAGTCCATACAGGAGAGGGCCGGGACGGAATTTCATGACTGGACAGATGTAAGGGTTCCGGACCGGTCCGAAGCTTCCGATGAAGCGGAAAGCCGGATCGTAACCGGTTTGTAAAGCAATAATAATGAATTACTTGGTGGATACCTTGCAATGGACTTACAAAATCGGGAAAGGCCGAAGGATGGATCGAAGGAGGAAATCCGAACAAATCCGGAACCGCCGGGTTCCGAAGAAGGAGATCAGTTGCCATCACGATGAACATTTCAAGGTATTACGCGGGTCTGGCTTTGTTGTTTCTGGCCTGCGGGGGAGACAACACCTCGTCCAACGTCCGGTCGCCGGGCAGTGAAAAATCGGCTAAGACGAAGACGCTGGAGGCCGGGGCCGCCACCATCCAGGACAAAACGCCGGTGCGCCGGCTGGAAATCTACCTCAACGGCTTTCATTTCTACAACGGAAACCTGAAAGGCCAGATGGAAGCTCATCACTACTGTACCAAACTGAACGAAGACCTCACCCAGTGTGTCATTTTCGACGGGAACGGCAAGGATGCCAAGTTGATGGGGGTGGAATACATTATTTCCGAAAAACTTTTCCGGACGCTGCCGGCGGACGAGAAAAAGCTCTGGCACTCGCATCGGTATGAGGTGAAAAGCGGAACGCTCATCGCCCCCGGCCTGCCGGAAGTGGCTGAACACGAACTGATGGAGCTGACCGTCAATACCTACGGCAAAACCTGGCATACCTGGCATACCGACCAGAACCTGACCCTCCCGTACGGCAGCCCCGCCCTCATGATGGGCTTCACGCGCGACGGGCTGATCGACCCCCGGATCGTCAAGGAACGCGACCAACGATTTAAGGTTTCGTCGGAGGAAAACCGCAGGAAACGGAGCGACATCCTCGCCCATCCGACCGTTCCGGGTGCCGATTCCTGGCAAACCGGCGAAATCATCCAGCTTCCCCCGCTCACGCGGCATTCGCACGGCGAGGCCCGGGCGGATTCGCTTCCGTAAGCTTTTCCTGCCGAAGATGGTTTTTTTATTAATTTGCGGGGCAAACGAAAGCCGGAAACACCGGATTTCCGTTCGCTTCAGCGTATGATCTTAGGAATTGAAATCGGCGGTACCAAACTTCAGCTCGTCACGGCCGAATCGGCCGGTAAAACCGGTCGGGCCATGATCGGAGAGCGGTTTCGGTTCAGCGTCGATCCGGATCAGGGCGCCGACGGCATCCTGAAGCACATCGAGGAGGTCATCCGCCGGCTGAACGGCTCCATCCAGTCCGTGGGCGTAGGTTTCGGCGGCCCGGTCGATGCCCTTACGGGAACGGTCGCCACTTCGCATCAGATACAGGGCTGGTCCGGTTTCGGCCTGACCGAATGGCTGGGCGAACGCTCGAAAGCCGCCACCGTCCGGGTAGAAAACGATGCCAACGTAGCCGCCCTGGGGGAGGCCCTGCACGGGGCAGGCCGCGGTTTCCGGCACGTCTTTTACGTGACCCTCGGCAGCGGGGTCGGCGGGGGGCTGGTGGTCGACGGCCGGATTTACCACGGCGCGTCGCCGGGCGAGACCGAGATCGGCCACCTGCGGCTGGACCGGTACGGAAAAACCGTCGAGTCGGCCTGTTCCGGCTGGGCCGTCGACCGGGAGATCCGTCAGATTCTCCGTGAATTATCTTCCGATTCCATCCTGAAACAGCTGGTAGGAGAGAAAAAAACCGGGGAGGCCCGGTTTCTGGGGGATGCCTTCGCCAAAGGCGACGGAACGGCCCGGCGCATCCTGTACCGGCTGGCCGACGATCTGGCTTTCGGCCTGTCGCACGTAGTCCATCTGCTGCATCCCGAGGTAATCATTCTGGGGGGTGGGTTATCCCTGATCGGGGAGCCGCTGCGGTCGGCCGTCGCCCGCAGCCTGCCGGATTACATCATGAACGCCTTTCATCCGGGGCCGGCCGTGCGGCTGGCCGAACTGGGCGAGGATGCCGTGCCGGTGGGCGCCCTGAGCTTAACGAAACCTTCCTGAACCGGCTCCGAAAGCCGCCGGTCAGCCATTCCATATGCAAACCTATTTCGAACAGTACCTGGTCCACCATCATGCCGCCCTCGATTCGATTCCGGTCGAACAGGTCGAACGCATTGCCGACCTGATGAAACAATGCTGGCAGGAAGACCGCCAGTTTTTTGTTTTCGGAAACGGAGGCAGCGCGGCCAATGCCTCCCACTTCATCACGGACCTCGGAAAGGGAGCCTCCGACAAACTCGGCAAACGCTTCCGGTGCCTGTCCCTCAACGACAATACCGCCTGGCTGACGGCTCTCGGCAACGACTACGCCTACGAGGACGTGTTCTCCGGTCAGCTTCAGAACTATGCCCGACCGGGCGATATGGTCCTGACCATGAGCGTCAGCGGCAGTTCTCCCAATCTGGTCAAGGCGGTTCAGTGGGCCAATGACCACGGCCTGACCACCGTGGCCCTGGTCGGCGGCAAGCGGGGTCGCCTGGCCGACCTGGCCCAGGAGGTCGTCGTGATCGATTCGGACCATTACGGCCGGGTCGAGGATGCGCACATGACGATCTGCCATATGCTTTGCTATCGGTTCATGGAAAACCCGGTGTAAAACCGGGTTTTCGGGCATTCTCAGCTGTAGCGGTCGTTTCGCCAGGGGTAGGCGGTATTCGAGTAACCCCGTTCCTCCCAGAATCCCAGGCGGTTTCCGGCCAGAAACTCGATCCGTTTGATCCATTTGGATCCTTTCCAGGCATACAGCTGGGGCGTAATCATCCGGACGGGACCCCCGTGTTCGATGGGCAGCGGTTTGCCCTCGACCGTGTGGACGAGGAGTACATCCGGTTTGAGGGCTTCCTCCAGCGAAAGGTTGGTGGAATAGCCGTCATAGCCGTAACACATGACGTGGGTGGCCTTGTCTTTCGGCATGACCAGGGCAGCCAGGTCGGCAAACCGGACCCCTTTCCAGGCCATGTCGAGCTTCGACCAGGTCGTCACGCAGTGAAAGTCGCTGACGTCGTCGGTCTGGGGCAGGGCCATAAAGTCGTCCCATTTCAGACGGATCGGATGTTCGACCTCGCCGTCGAGGGCCAGCTGCCATTTTTGAATCGGTATATTGGGATGGTATCCCAGATCCAGGACCGGCCATTTTTGGGTAACGGTCTGACTTTTCGGTATTTTGGGCATCCCATGGCGGTTCGGCGGGCCGGAACCCAGCGGTTTGTTGGGGCCGTCGGCGCTGTCGGCCATCGAAGGCGTGTTCTGCATGGCTTCCTCAAACCGGCGTTTGAGCTTCATGCGGGCCTCCACGATCCGGTCGAGCTTACCCGCATCCAGGGTCGTTTCTTTTTCTTCCATGAGTACTTGTTTTTAAGAAATAACGGAAAGCGGACGATTCCAGTTTAAATTACACAAAAAGCGATTGTCTGAAAAGTAAACCGGACTGATTGCCGTTATGGAACCCCTGACCCGTCGCCGGCACCTGCTGCTGCTCCTGATTCTGGTGCCGCTCCTGGCAACGGTGGCATCCCATGTGGTTTTTTTCCGGCGGTTTCCCTGGCAGCCCGGCTACCGCTTTCCGCTTCCTTATTTCCTGACGGTTTCGACGGTCATGCTTTCCTGCTGGACGGTCAACCTGGCCATTTTCCGGAAACTGGACCGCGCCCTGCCGTTTTCCGTCGATCCGGTCCGGCGCATCGGCCGGCAGGTTCTGCTGGGCGGTCTGGCTACGATGACGACGTTTTTTCTGGTTTTCCCAGGAGCCGTCCGGCTATATACGGGGCAATGGCCGAATGCGGTGCAGCTGACTTCGGGTATTTTTGTCTGCATCACCATCGCGACCCTGATCAACGGCGGCTATGTCGGGCTGTATCTGCTTCAGGCTTACCGGCTGGAGAAGGAGCAGGCCGCCCGGGACCTTTCCGACCAGATCAGCGACTTACGAAAAACCCGCCCGCCGGCCGCCGGAACCCCGGCGATCTGGGTGGAAACCGTGGCACGCCGGCTTGCGCTGCAGCCGGAAGAAATCGCCTACTTCTACTCCACCCAGGGCGTCGTGCTGCTGGTCCGAACCGACGCTCAGCAGCTCACCACCCGCTATAACTCGTTCACCGAACTGGAAAAACTTCTGCCGTCGACCCTCTTTTTCCAGCTCAACCGCCAATTCATCGTGTCGCTGGCGGCCATCCGGAGCGTTCAGGACGACAGCAACCGCAAGCTGCTGGTGTCGCTGGCCCCGGCCCTGCACAAACAGGACCCGGTTGAAACCGTGACCGTCAGCCGGTACCGCAGCGCCGAGTTCAAACGGTGGCTGAATCAGCTGACTGCCGCCTGACCATTCATCCGGACTTTCGTTACCATTCGTTGATTCCGGCTCGAAAAACGCATTTTTTCTGCGCTTAAGGGACTTGTTTTACGGCGTTGAACCAAACCTGTAAACAACAATGCATCCCGATCTTTCCCATCTGTTTCAAAACCCGCCCGCCTGGATGGCGGGCTGTTTCGCCGGTATTCTGCTGCTGACGCTGGCCGGTTGTTACGTCGTTCTGCGGAAAGCCGCTCCCTCGCAGGGCGGACGAATTTTCGTCGGTCTGCTCGTCTGGCTCGGCCTGCTGCTGCTGCTGGCCCGGAACGGTTTTTTCCTGACCGTCGGGACGGTGCCGCCCCGCTTTACGCTGACCATCGGGCCGCCCGTAGCGTTTGTGCTTTCCCTGCTGCTGTTCCCGGCCGGACGCCGGTTCATGGACCGCTGCCCCCTGCCCGCCATGACCTTCCTGAACACCATCCGGGTTCCGGTCGAACTGCTGCTGTACGGGTTGTTCGTATATGGGCAGATTCCGGAACTGATGACCTTCGAAGGCCGGAATCTGGATGTGCTCTCCGGTCTGACCGCTCCGCTGGCCGGATGGTGGGCCACCCGCAACCGGCCGTTCGACCGTCGTCTGCTGCTGTTCTGGAACTTCCTGGCGCTGGGGTTGCTGGTGAACATTGTCGGTCATGCGATTCTGGCCGCTCCGGTGCCTTTTCAGCAACTGGCCTTCGATCAGCCGAACGTCGGGGTGCTGAAGTTTCCGTACGTCGGGCTGCCGGGGCTGGTGGTGCCGGTAGTGCTTTTCACCCATCTGGCTTCCCTGCGTCAATTGCTGAAACCCGAGCCGGTTTCCGTGGACCAACTGAGCGCCATTTAATCAAAAAGCCCCTGATCGTAAAATCAGGGGCTTTCTTTGGAAACGCGGAGCCGAATCAGGAAAGCTGTTTTTCCCGGACTTCGCCGGTCTTTTTCTGCCGGTTTTCGAAGTAAACGGCCGCCCCGATGAATGCGACCAGCAGGATCGAGCAGATGAGGTCCGCCATTTTCCCGACCCGTACCGATACCGGGTCGAAGCGGAAGACGACGGTATGCTTTCCGGCCGGAACCTTCATGGCCCGCAGCATGTAGTCGGCCCGCAGGTGGGGCACTTCCTGACCGTCGACGGTGGCTTTCCACTCGTCGCGGACGTTGTAATAGATTTCCGAGAAAACCGCCAGCTGGTCCGTTTTTGCGTTGCTTTCGTAGGTCAGTTCATTGGGTTTGTAGCTGGTCAGCCGGATGGTATTGGCGACCGAATCGGGCTGGATTTTCAGGCCGGCCACCTGGTCGGCGAAACGCTGGTCGATCACGGCCGTCCGGCGGGGATTCAGACTGTCCATCGCCTTCATTTCCGCATCCGCGTTCGGAACCAGCCGGTATTCACTGACGAACCAGGCGTTGCCGAGGGCGCCGGGGTTGCGCTGGGCCACTGTCTGGGGCGTTCCCTGCTGCCCGTTGGCCGGTTGGGCCTGCCCGAGGAAATATCTGGTGTTCAGCATGTTGATGACGTTCTGGTTGTTTTTCATCACCTGAAACTCCACCAGGTCCTGATACCGGCGCATCTTGGCGGCATGATATCCGCCCAGCGACTTGTGGAAGTAGGAAGTCCGGGCATCGCTCATGAAGTTGGTCGTCAGGTCGAGCACGCGGAAATCCGGGTCTTTGTCGGCCAGAATCTGCTCGTCGGCGGGCGTCGGGGTGACAGTCTCCTGAATGGCGGATTTACTGACGAAATCGTCATTGTTGAGATACCGTTTGTCGACACCCATCAGGTCGAAGATCATCAGAAGGAGCAAAACCGGGTATAACACGGCGGCTTTGAGCCGGTTGCGGGCATACAGCCAGACCAGCGCGGCCGCCAGCAGGATGAAAACGGCCGACCGGAACGCATCCGTCCGGAACAGGCTGATGCGGTCGTCGACGATGGCGGAAACCACCTGTTCGGCGAGGTTCTTGTTCTGGAGGCCCTGCTCGAAGTTTTGAAGCGTGATGTCGTCGACCGGCGCCCGGAAACTCTGGAACACCGTCGGGGCCACGGCCATCAGGAGGCAGAGGCCGGCCGTAACGCCCACGGAGATCAGCAGCGGCCGGTTCAGTTGTTCGGCGGTCAGTTTCCGGTCCACGATTTGTTTCAGGGCGACGATGCCGAGCATCACCAGCGGAAGCTGCACGAGGGACAGGATCATGGTGACCGCCCGGAACTTGTTGAAGCCGGGGAAATAATCGAAGAACAGGTAGTTGAAGCCCGCGAAGTTTTTCCCCCACGACCAGGCCAGATAAAGCAGGGTGACGCCCAGCGCCCACCATTTCAGCCGGCCCCGCACGATCTGAAGACCCAGCACGAAAAGAAAGACGACGATAGCGCCCGCATAGGCCGGACCGCCGGTGCTGTACAGCGTTCCATGATAAAGTAAAACCTGCTGGATCACCTGCTGCGCCATGCCGGCATCGACCCCGATGCCGGTCAGCGCCTTATAGGTTTTGGAGTCGGTGGAGAGCGAGCCGACCGTCGAGCCCCCGGCAAAGTTAGGGATCAGCAGGGTGAGAGTTTCGCCGATGCCGTAGCTGTATTGAAAGGCGTAATCCTTGTCCAGACCGGTTTGCGGGGCGGCTTTGGCCGGGGCAGGGGCGCCGGGAGCGGCCGGGGGCGTAATGGTCAGTTCGGATTTTCCGCGAATGGTTACCGTGGCATAATCGGCGGTATTCCAGAGCCGGGTGGTGTGCGTTCCGACGGCGATCAGGGCGGCTGCGCCGAGGGAAAGGAGGGAGAAAACCAGCGGCCGGACCCTCCCTTCCCGGATGGCGGCAATGCTTTCGATCAGGACGTAGATCACCAGGCCGACGGCGAGGTAATACGTGATCTGGATGTGATTGGCATACAGCTCAAGCCCGAGGAAAAGAGCCGTCACGGAGGCTCCGGCCAGATACCGTCCGCGCAGGGCCATAACGACGCCCGCAATGATGCCCGGCGCGTAGGCCAGCGCCAGAACTTTGGAAACGTGGCCGGCTTCGAGGCTGATGAGGTGGTAGGAAGCAAAGCCGTAAGCCACCGCTCCCAGCGCCGACAGCCAGATGTTGGCCCCCAGCGCCAGCATCAGCACGAATCCGCCGATCATAATGAGCCAGATGTAATTGGCCGGGTCGGGGAGGAGGAGGTTGATGTATTGTCCCAGTTTGTGGGTCAGGCTGGTCGGGTAATCCCCGGCGATCATATAGGCCGGCATCCCGCCGAACATGCTGTTGGTCCACCAGGCCCACTCGCCGGTTTGTTTGTGGTATTCGACGACTTCCCGAGCCCCGGCAACGGACTGGATAATGTCGTGTTGGTTGAGTCGTTTGCCGTTGAGGACCGGGGAGCAATACATCACCGCCAGCACCGCGAACCCGATGACGGCAACCAGATGAGGAAGAAAACGCTTAAAGTTCATGGAATCGTTATCGGTACGAAGCCGGTAATGGCTAAAGAATGAAAGAGTAAAGAAACGGTTTTTTCGGCAAACGGAAACGAAGAAAAGGCGGATTTAACGCATGGAGGCATTGCCCGGAAGTGTCCCGGCGCGGCTTCTATCGTCTAAACGGGAACGATTTGAAACTATTGCCTATCTTTATGGAAGCCAGAAACTACGAACCGGTTATGACCCCCGAGCTGAAAAAACATCGATACACCTTCGAAGAGTACGAAGCCCTCGAACAGGAGGAGGGAATTCGGTACGAATACGACGACGGAGAAATTTATGCCATGGCCGGGACGACCTTTCGGCATAATCTGCTGGTTCAGAATATAGGCTATGCCCTCCGCAGTTTTGCGAAAATAGGCGGTTGCCGGGTGTTCGTAGAAAGCATCAAGCAAAAACTGACGACGGGAGAAAAATACGTTTACCCGGATATAATCTATACCTGCGAACCTAATGACTGGAAGGACGATCAGAAGACGGTCGTAAAAACACCCACATTGCTAATCGAAGTCGTCTCCAAATCTTCCGAAAAAGGGGATACGGAAACGAAGCGGCTCGAATACACCAAGCTGCCTTCCCTGCTGTATTACCTGATCGTCCATCAGGCCCGGTATGCGGTGCAGGTCTTTGAGCGAGCCGAAGGCTTCTGGAAATTAAGCATTTACGAAGGGCTGAGTGCGGTCATCGACCTGCCGCTTCTCGGCATCACGCTCCCCTTGGCCGACATTTATGAAGGCATTCCGGAAAATCCGGAAAAAGAAGAAAACCCGGCCTGACCGGGTTTTCATTTACTTCATCTTGACGACCGTCACCCCGGCACCGCCCCGGTCGGCGTGTTCGTCCTGCATGGACGCTACCTGCGGAAAGGAGCGGAGGTGGTTCCGGACGAGGGTCCGCAGAATCCCGTCGCCCTTGCCGTGGACGACCCGCAGTTCCGGATAGCCCAGCATCAGCCCGTTGTTGATGAAGTTGTCCAGTTCCACGAGGGCTTCTTCCCCCCGTTTTCCCCGCAGGTCGAGGTTGAAGCTGAAATTCATCATCTTCTCGTTCAGGTCGATGCCGGTCATTCGCGGCCGGGCTGTTTCGCCGACGGCTTCGCGGTAAGCTTTCCGGCTCACCTTTTCGAGCCGGTTCAGCTTGATGTTGGATTTCAGGTCACCGATGCGGATTTCGGCATCCTTGCCCCGGAGGGCCAGCACTTCGCCGATGGTATTCTGCCCCTTGATCCGGACGAAGCTTCCCGCCGTAATGGCCCCCTCTTCGGGCAGAAACTCCTCGCTCTGCGGTTTGACCGGGTCTTCGGACAGGACCTCCGGTTTCAACTCCCGCTGCTCGAACTGTTCGAGTTCCTGCCGGACGAGCCGGGTCATATCGCGTTCGGCCTTGTTCTCCTTGATCTCCCGGATGGTGTTCTCGATGCGCTGATTGGCTTCGGTCACCAGAGCCCGGGCTTTCTGTTTGGCGTCGTTCAGAAGCCGCTTCTGCTCATTATCCAGCTTGGTTTTCAGGGCGTTGGTCTCAGCGAGCTGCTGGGCCAGCTTGCGCTGGCTGATGCCCATTTCCAGGTTTCGCTCGGCAAAAACCCGCTTCTCGATATCCAGTTCCTTCAGCAGTTTTTCAAGATTGACCTGCTGGCTGCCCAGTTTCTCCTTTGCCCGGTCGATCACGGCTTTCGACAGACCGATCTTCGATGCGATCTCGAACGCGAACGAACTGCCGGGCCGGCCCACCTCCAGTTCATAGAGCGGCTCCAGATGCTCGCCGTCGAAGCGCATGGCTCCGTTGACCAGCCCCGGCGTCTTGTCGGCAAACAGCTTCAGGTTGGTGTAGTGGGTGTTGATCACGCCGAAGGCGCCCGACTTGTTCAGCTCTTCCAAAATGGTTTCGGCAATGGCTCCGCCCAGGCCGGGTTCCGTCCCGGTTCCGAACTCGTCGATCAGGAACAGCGTCTTCCGGTTGGAAAGGGTCAGGAACGCCTTCATGCTGGTCAGGTGTGAACTGTACGTGCTGAGGTCGTTTTCCAGGGATTGTTCGTCGCCGATGTCGATAAACAGATTCTGGAAGATACCGGCCGAGGAGCCTTCCACCACGGGAATCAGCAGGCCGCACTGCACCATATACTGGAGCAGCCCGATGGTCTTCAGCGCCACGGATTTACCCCCGGCGTTAGGCCCGGAGATGATCAGGATGCGTTGTTTCGGATCGAGCAGCAGGTTGAGCGGCACCACCTTCTTGCCCTGTTTCTGGAAAGACAGGTGGAGCAGTGGGTGCCGGGCCAGTTTCCAGTCGATGGTCGGCTGGTTGATCAGCTTCGGCATTTCCGCGTCGATCTGGAGCGCGAAGCGGGCCTTGGCACGGATGAAGTCGATCAGTCCCAGGAAGGTCGTCGCCCGCAGGAGGTCCGGCAGGAAAGGCCGGAGCTGGTCGGTCAGTTCGCGCAGAATCCGGGCCACTTCCCGCCGTTCCTCGTATTCCAGCTCCCGGATTTCGTTGTTCGTATCGAATACCTCGGCCGGTTCGATGAATACCGTCTGGCCCGTGGCCGACTCGTCGTGGATGAAGCCTTTCAGCCGGCGTTTGTGCTCGGCGGCCACCGGAATCACCATTCGGCCGTTGCGGATGGTGAGCGAGATTTCGTCGGGAACCCAGCCCTGCTGACGGGCATACCGAAGGATGCCGTCCAGCTTTTTCCGCAGGCCGGCCTGCTCGGAAATGATCTTCCGGCGAATCTCGGCCAGGGCGGGGGAGGCCGTATCCCGGACGTGTCCGCGGTCGTCGATGACGCGCTCGACGGCGTCCGTCAGCTTTTTATCGACGGTGACGGCCTCGGCAAGTTCGGTCAGGTACGGATAACTTTCCTTTTCTTTGCCGTCCAGAAACCGGAGGCATTGCTGGATGGTGCGGAGCGTCAGTTTCAGGTCGAAAAACTCCTCCTCGGTCAGCATAATGCCCTCGATGCGGGCTTTTGCGAGCTGGGGCCGGATGTCGAGGTAGTTCGACGACGGAAAATCCGGTTCGTACTGAACGATGGTTTTGAACTCGGCGACCTGCCGAAGCAGTTTATCGATCAGCTGGAAATTGTCGGAAAATCGTATTTTATCGACATACGACTGCCCGAGCGGGCTGATGCAGGCCTGCCGGAGCAAATCGCGGATCTTATCGAAACCTAATTTTTGTTCAAAAGAATCAGGGTAAAGCATTTAGCTAAAGTCTTCAGTTTTGCGGCTTCCCGTTTTTGCGGAAACCGCCTTCATGGATAACACAATCAATTTGCCGACGGTTCTATGCAGGATTCTTCAATTTCGAATACGCCCTTCAAACTCATCGAATGCCCGCGCGACGCCATGCAGGGCCTGCCGGACTTCATTCCGACCGATCTGAAAATCAGCTATCTGAACGCCCTGCTGAAGGTCGGCTTCGATACGCTCGATTTCGGCAGCTTCGTTTCCCCGAAAGCTATCCCGCAGCTGCGGGATACGGCCGAGGTGCTGGCAGGGCTGGACCTTTCGGGTACGGCCACAAAGTTACT
Source organism: Larkinella soli (assembly GCF_003703975.1). Taxonomy (GTDB): domain Bacteria; phylum Bacteroidota; class Bacteroidia; order Cytophagales; family Spirosomataceae; genus Larkinella; species Larkinella soli. Next base: position 55,101 of record NZ_QTJY01000024.1, read on the forward strand.
GGCTATTGTCGCAAATCGGCGCGGTGCGGAGCAGGCCGTTTCGTTTCCGGAAATCCGGTACCTCGGTTTTCCGTTGTCCGTCTCGGAAACGTTCCAGCTGCGCAACACCAACAAAACCGTCACCGAAGCTTTTGCCGAGGTGGAAGCCATTCAGAATCTGTGCGTTCAGACCGGGCATCAGCTGGTGGTATACCTGTCCATGGGCTTCGGGAACCCGTATGGGGATCCGTACAGTCCGGAGGTGATCGGTGAATTTACCGAACGGCTGGTGCGGGCGGGCGTCGGCATCGTCGCCCCTTCGGACACCGTCGGTTCTTCTTCTCCCGAGGGGATCGAAGCCCTGTTCAGCCACCTGATTCCGGCCTTTCCGTCGGTGGAGTTCGGCGCGCACCTGCACTCGACGCCCGACGCCGTGGCGGAAAAAGTCCGGGCAACCCTGCGGGCGGGCGTCCGGCGCATCGACGGCGCTTTGCGCGGTTTCGGCGGCTGCCCCATGGCGAAAGACGAGCTGACGGGCAATCTGCCCACCGAACGGATCATCGCCCTGCTGGAAGACGAAGGCATCCGACCGGCCGTTGATGCGGCCCGGCTGGCCGAAGCGCTCCGGTTGTCGGCCGGGGTGTTCGGCGGCCGGTGAGCCGGTTACATGAAGGTAGACGAAACCTCCTCCTTGACGGCATTCAGGGCGTTGATGGTCGGCTGGGCGTTCTGCTGGATCACCTTGTCGAAGATTTTCTTGGACAGATCGATGGCCGGCGCTTCGGGGGCCAGTTCGGAGGCCGCTTCGTTGATCAGAGCCACCACCTCGTTCATGGCGTTCTGGACCTGGTTCCAGACCTGCTGGCTCATGTAAATCTGCTGCGTCACGTTATGATTATACTCCTCCCGGATCTCCCGCAGCAGGAGCTGCTGGAAGTCCAAAGTCGTCGGGGCCTCCCCGCTGAGCCGGAGCAGGAGGTTATTCGGAGTAATTCTTTCCAGAAACAGGGCCATGCGCTCGTAGGCCTGTAAACGGAGGGGAATCATTTCATCCGTATATCGGTTCCGGTTTTCGGTCCGCTGTTTTTCGGTTTCCCTTTCCAGCATGAGCTTCACCGTCACATACATCCCATACAATACCAATCCCGCCGGAACAACCAGTTTGAGCAATTCAGCAAATACATCCATTGTTTATACGGAATTTTCCGGAGTTGGGACACAAAACCCTTTCAATCGTCTATTTATTTATGTTTTGCGGTTTTCAAACCAATCAGGACATAAAATAAGTTTGTAAATTTCAGAGTGCAAACCGTTTTTTTGCCCAATATGTTCATCGATGCCATTGAGAACCCCGTCCGATTATCGTCCGAAGCCCGGGTTCAGATCACGGAGACGCTGCGGGCCAACAAAATACCGGACACCTACGGGCTACGGGTCGGAGTTCGGGGCGGTGGGTGCGGAACCTCCTGGCTGCTGGGGTTCGACCAGCCGGGGCCGTCCGACCAGATTTATGAAGTCGATCAGATTCGGATTATTATCGACCGGAAGCACTTACTGTATGTTCTTGGCGTAGAGGTCGGGTTCGAAAAAGGAGAAAACGGAAGCGGGTTTACCATCCGGAAAGAGGCAGAAAGGGCCATTGAATAGATTCGTATGTCGCAGAATATCCGTCGGAAAATTTGGCATGATTTTGGGGCTGAATCACCCGAAAGGAAGTCTGGCATTCAACGATTAAAGGTGGCTATACTCAATAAGCACATTTTTCTGATCCTGTCCGTCCTGGCACTGGCTCTGTCTTTGATCTTCAACACGGTCCTGGAACGCGGTGCCATCAGTGCGGCCGACGAGCAATATCTTCACGCTACGCAGAAACGCATCCGGCAGGAAGTCAGTCTGAGTGCCGAGGAGATGCAGTCCGTCGCTTCCCGTCTTCAGGATTCGACGGGTCTTTCCTTTGCCGGCCTGCGGCAGGAAACCAAATACCCTTATTTTGTCTTTCAGAACCGGAAACTTCTCTTCTGGTCGGACCACCGGTTCATCCCCGAATATCCGAAGCTGCGGAGCATCATTTATCCAAAATTCATCGCCTTTCAGCAGGGGGATTATATCGTTAACCGTCAGGTAGTTCTGAAGGGACGCGACTCATTGGAAGTGTTTTCGCTGGTGAACGTTCGCCGGCGCTACCCGAATGAAAACAGCTACCTGCGTTCCGGCTATAACCCGGAACTGTTTTCCATCGATCCGGTAAGAATCACTACCGAGAAGGAGAGCATCTACCGCAGTATGTACGACAGTACGCCGGTTTTTCTCTTCTCGGTCGTCCCTCCGCAGATGGAGGTCTACCAGAACCAGAACTCGACCGTCAACACGGTCATTCTGGTAATGCTCTCGGTATTTTTCATGGGGCTGTACCTGATCCGGCGCACGCTGAACCTGCGACGGAGCCGCCATTACGGGGCGGGCCTGCTTATCCTGGGTCTTTACCTGGTCGTTCTGCGGGTGGTCATGCTGTACTTCGGATTTCCCTTCCTGTTCCTCGATTCCGACCTGTTCAATCCGAAATTCTTCGGTTCCTCGGTGGTGGCCCCCTCGATGGGCGACCATCTGCTGAACTGCGTCTTTCTGGCTCTTCTGGCGCTGTATCTGGCCAATACGTACTACCGGACCCGGTCGTATTACTGGCTGCTTCGTCAGTCGGACGGGCTCAAGACGCTGGCGTCGGTCGTGGCGGTCTTTTTCAGTTACTGGGTCTTCTTTTTCTGTTTCTCCGAACTTGACAGCGTGTATGAAAAGTCGGGGTTCACGCTCGACATCACGCTGAGTATCTCGTTTTTCAACCTGAAAATCGGGAGCCTTCTGATTTTTATTGCGATCTCGACGATCTACTTTCTGCTTCTGCACGTCCTGAGCAGCCTGTTCATCCGGCTGAACGTAACGCTGCGGAAGGGCCTGGTCTGGTTCGCTCTCGGTTCCGGTCTGGCGGCTATGGCGTTCTTTCTGAGCCAGACCCCGATGCCATGGATTCTGGCGATCAACGGGCTGTATTTCCTCGTGCTGTACGTGAGCCGCTTTCCCCGGATGCTCTATTCCTTCCGCTACAAAACCACGACGTATCTCTTTACGGCCGCTCTGGTGTGCGCCATCATGGGTACGTACGTCATCTATACGCAGGAGCTGAAGAAAGATCTGGTCAACAAGCGGGAGTTCGGCAAGCAGTTGCTGGTCGAAAACGATGCCTACGGGGAGTTCCTGCTCAATAAATCCCATGTCTCCATCGCCCAGGACTCGGCCATCCACCGCACCCTGGTGAGCGACACCCTGCTGGTGAACGACCGCATCCGGCAGCGGATCATGAATGTTCACCTCGACAGCTATTTTGAACGGTATACCATCGACGCGCTGGCTTTCGATGCCTCGAACCGGCCCCTGGACAGCGCCCAATCCGAGCAAAACTACGGCTATTATCTGGATCGTTTCCGGCAGGAGCGGTACAAAACCCAGTATCCGGGCATTTACTTCATCAACGAAGCGGGCAATAATTTCCTGAAGCAGTATATCCAGTTTCTGGAAATCCGGGAGGGCGGGCGACTCGTGGGTCACATCGTGCTTGACCTGAAACTCCACAACGAGTGGCCCCGCAACCTGTATCCCGAACTGCTTTCGGACAAGAAGTTCATTCAGGCCCCCGAAACGTACGAATACAGCTATGCCATTTATAACCCCCGCTACAAACACCTGTCCAGCAGCGGGATCTACAATTACGAGCGGAAGTTTCCGAAAGGGAATCTGGACAACCCGGCCCTGTATGAAGAGGGCCTCTCCCTCAAATCCTACAAACACGTAGGGCTGCGGTCGGAAAACGGTCGGGTGGTCGTCATGTCTTCGAAGGATTATTCCATCCGGAGTCTTTTCGCCAACTTCTCCTTCCTCTACATGGTCTTGGTGCTTTACGTGCTGGTTCTGGTCCTCGTTTACGCTCTCCGGTACGGGCTTTCCCGGTTCCGGATCAATTATTCCACCAAAACCCAACTGTTTCTGAACGCGGCCTTCTTCCTGCCGCTGGTGCTGGTGGTGGCCATCACGTTCGGGGTGATCAGTTCCAATTATGAAAGCAATCAGGAGACGGCCTATCTGAACGACGTCAAGAACACCAGTTCGAATTTCATCTCCTACTGGGAAGGGTATCTCCGGGGAAATACGAGCAAGGAGTTTCTGGAAGAGGAATTGCGGAAAATCGTCCGGAACGATCAAATCGACATCAATCTTTTCGACAATCAGGGGCGGCTGGTCTGCTCCACCCATCCGCTGCTGTATGAGAGCGGCCAGTTGTCGAAACGTCTGAACCCCAACGCCTACATCCACCTGATCGAGGACAAGGAGAGCCAGATTCTGCTGGCCGAATCGCTGGGTACGCGCCAGTACAGCACGGCTTATGCAAGCATGAAGTCCTTCAACGGCCGGCTCCTGGGCATCATGAGCATTTCCCACTTCAATGCGGAGCCCGAACTGGAACGACAGATGATCGACGTCGTCTCGACGGCCCTGTGCGTATTTACCGGGCTGTTTCTGGTATTCCTGTTCGTGTCCTACTGGGCCGCCACCAGCCTGACCAAGCCGCTGAAGATCGTCACTCAGAAGATCCGGAAAACCAACCTCGACCGGTTCAACGAACCCCTGGAGTGGAAATCCGACGATGAGATCGGGGTGCTGATCGGTGAATACAACAAAATGCTGGTCAAGCTGGAAGAGAAGAAACAGGCCCTTTCGCAGAGCGAGAAACAGTCGGCCTGGCGGGAGATGGCCAAGCAGGTGGCCCACGAAATCAAGAACCCGCTTACGCCGATGAAACTGACCCTTCAGCACCTGCAGCGGACCCTGCAATCGGACAACCCGAATGCCCGGAAGCTGATCATGCGGACGCTCGAAAATCTGCTCGACCAGATCGACGACCTGAGCGATATCGCCACCTCGTTCTCGGATTTCGCCAAGATGCCGCTTCCGAAAAACGAACTGTTCGAGATTTCATCGGTCATCAACAAAGCCGCCGACCTGTACGCCGACGACGGAAAGATTACGCTCATCCGGGATATTTCGCCATACCCGGTCATGGTCATGGGCGACCGCCAGCTGATCGGCCGGATTCTGACCAACCTGATTATCAATAGCGTGCAGTCCGTGCCGCCCGACCGCAAGCCGGTCATCCGGCTTCGGCTGATCCCGAACGAGGAATACATCAATATCGAGATCAGCGACAACGGCATCGGGATTCCGGAGGCTATCCGGAACAAAGTGTTCCTGCCGAATTTCAGTACGAAGCAGGGCGGGTCGGGGCTGGGTCTGGCCATCGCCAAGCGGGGGATCGAACACGCCGGCGGCAGCATCTGGTTCGAAACCGAAACCGGAGAAGGCACCACCTTCTTCATCTCGCTGCCCCACGTGCAGACCATCGGGATGGGAAGCGGCCTGAAGGTGAAAGGGCTGAGGCAGAACGTCTGAACCTTCCGAAAAAAGAAAAAGGGCCGACCGGCCCTTTTTCTTTTTTCGGAACAGGAAATCAATCGCCATCCTCCTCAATGGTGACGTGTTTCCAGTTTTCCCCCGAACGGATGCGGTTGAGCTGCGTGTGCGTGATGCCGAACTGTTTGGCAATCATCTTCAGACGGTTCTTGTCGTTTTTCAAAAGCTTCTTGATCATCTTCACCTTCGACTCCGTGAGCTTGTAATTTCGGGTCCGGCGCGGAATCTCCCGGTTTTTGAGGTTCGGGTTCTCCCGGTTGTGGTCAATCATTTCCTCTTTCGTGACCCATTTCAGGTTCTGAAAATGATTGTTCTTCTTGTCGTGATCAAGATGAATGACGAAGGTCTGTTCGGTGGTTTCCCGGTGTACGAACAGTTCGGCTACGAGTTTGTGGAGGTAGCGGTTGATCGTCTTGCCGGAAGTGCGAATGTTGAGAGAGCGATAGCCCTGAATCACAGAGCCTTTGATCAGGGTCCCCTCTTTCGGGTCGGTCTGGAAGCTTTTCAGCCGCCCGTAGTTGGATACGTCATAACGAGGTGGGTTTTCAACGCCGTCGAACCTGATCGTTACCCATTTTTCGTTCCAAAAGTTACTGTTTCGTTTTTCAGTCATGGCTCAGGGTGCGATTGGAGATACACACATTTGACAGCATATTTTGTTTAACTTTAGTATAACAAGATTTAAACAAAAATGTTCGCAGTCCAACTATTTTTCTCTGATTATCAGCAGAAAAGCGGGGTAGGGGATTTTTGCTTTCATTTTACCTGCCAGAAGATTTTTAAAATTAAGCGTTTTTGTTCATTTCTGTTTAAACAGAATAGTTACTTTTTTTTAAAAGACGGTAAACGGTTGGCTGAACCGGAAACCGTTGGGCTATGTTACCAAACCAAATGATCCGGACTTTGTTAAATCTCGTGGAAAGTGCAGGAAATGATCCGAATCGATCCCCCGATTCGGGTCCGGCACTGGAAATCTGCGTATGAAAAGGAAAACACTGGTCATCGGAGCATCGGAAAACCCGGACCGCTATTCGAATAAGGCCGCCAACCGGCTGCTGCAACAAGGACACGAGATCGAATTACTGGGACTGCGGCAGGGCGCCATTCGCGGGAATCCCATCCAAACCGGTCAGCCCGAACTCAAAGATATCGATACGATTACGCTCTACCTCTCGCCCAGAAACCAGGTGGTTCACTACGAGTACATCAAGAAACTGAAACCCCGGCGCGTCATTTTCAACCCGGGAACGGAGAACCCTGCCTTTGAACGGGAACTCCGGCAGCAGGGGATCGAACCGATCGAAGCCTGCACGCTGGTCATGCTCGCCATCGGCCAGTACTGAAGGGAAACAGAAAAAGCCGCCGGGGCACCTGCCGGCGGCTTTTCCTGTTTCCGACTACCAGCGGATGAGCGCGGAGGCCCAGGTAAACCCGCTGCCGAAAGCCGCCATACAGACCAGGTCGCCGGGTTTGACCCGGCCCTGCTCCCAGGCTTCGGTGAGGGCGATCGGGATAGAGGCCGCCGTCGTGTTGCCGTACTTCTGGATATTATTGGCTACCCGGTCTTCGGGCAGGTTCAGCTGCTGCCGCACATACTCCGAAATGCGGATATTGGCCTGGTGCGGGACCAGCAGGGCGATGTCTTCCGGCCGCAGACCATTGGCCTCCAGCGCTTCGCCGATCACCTCGGAAAACCGCACCACCGCGTGTTTGAATACCGCATTGCCGTTCATAATCACGTCGAAGCCGCCCTCGTCCACCATTTCCTTCGTGGCCGAACGTCCGGGCCGGCTGCTGCCGGGGTCCCGCACGTAGAGGTCCTCTGCATAGCGGCCGTCGGCGTGGAGGTGGGTCGAGAGGATACGGTGCTCCGGGTCTTCGGTGGCCTGAAGGACGGCTGCGCCGGCTCCGTCGCCGAAAATGACCGCTACACCCCGCCCCTCGTTGCTTTTGTTGATCCAGCTCGACTGAATCTCCGACCCGACCACCAGAATGGTTTTGTACATTCCGGTTTTGATGAACTGGTCGGCGATGGAGAGGGCATAGACGAACCCGGAGCACTGGTCGCGGATGTCGATCACCCCGATGCCTTCGAGACCGAGTTCACGCTGCATCAGAAAGCCGGAGCCGGGGAAGAAGTAGTCCGGGGTGATGGTCGCGTAAACGATCAGTTCGACGTCCCGCGCCTGCAGACCGGCCCGTTCGAGGGCCATCCGGGAGGCCGCAGCGGCCATGCCGGCGTTGGTGTCCTTGCCGTAGGTAAAATACCGCCTTTCCCGAATCCCGGTCCGCTCCCGGATCCATTCGTCGGAAGTATCCATGAACTGCGTCAGATCCTGGTTCGTGACGACGTTCTCCGGAACGTAAAACCCAAGCCCGGTAATTTTCGAATACGTCATGGGCGGAGGAAATGAGGGTCAGGATTGCTGCGCCTGAAGTGTAAACGTAAACTCCTCCATGATCAGGTTGGCGAGCAGCCGGCGGCAGGCCGTATCGACGATCTCCTTCGCTTTGTCTTCCGTTTCCGCTTCCACTTCCAGGCGGATGTGTTTGCCGATGCGCACATCCCCGACCGAGTCGATGTGGAGGTTGTGCAGTCCTAATTTTACGGCTTTGCCCTGCGGGTCGAGAATTTCTTTCTGGGGCATGACGTCGATTTCTGCGATGTATTTCATGATAGCGTTCGTGGACACCCGCCCAGCCGGCGGGCTGCCTTTCATTTAGTAAAAACGGAAAGAATGATATAAAGAAAGATCACCAGCGGTACGGCTGCGAACTGCAAAAATAGCAACAGAATGGCGGATGCCGCCAGAAAAAGATATTTAATCCGGTTCTCGGCCCAGCCGAAGGATTTGAACTTCAGGGCGAACAGAGGCAGTTCGGAAACCATCAGGCCCGACATGATGACGCAATAGGCCATCAGAACGTAGGGGTGAAGAATTAGCCTGGCATACTGCGGCTGCGTCACCAGAATCAGCGGCAGGGCCGCCACCACCAGCGCGTTGGCCGGGGTCGGGACGCCGATGAACGAGTCGCTCTGGCGGGTGTCGATGTTGAATTTCGCCAGCCGGAGGATCGAAAATACCGCGATGATCAGCGCCACATACTCGTAGGTGGGCTGGTAGGTCGCCGAGAAGAGGTCGTGCTGGTTATTGGTGGAAACGTACCGGTAAATGATTGACTGTCCGATCAGGTGATACAGGATAAAGGCCGGCAGAACCCCGAACGTCACGCCGTCGGCGAGCGAATCCAGTTCCTTTCCGATCGGCGACTGCACCTTCAGCAGCCGGGCCACGAAGCCGTCGAGGAAATCCAGGACGGCCGCGATCAGGATGAAGTAGGAGGGCCAGACCGGAATGTGCAGGTTGCCGAAGGGAATCGGCGCGGTGACCCGGCCGGGCGTCTGGAACAGAAACAGGATACCCAGACAGCCGCAGAGCAGGTTGCCGCAGGTCATGGCGTTGGGCAGGTGGCGGAGCAGGCCGTTCATAGAAAATCCGGGATTATCCTTTGACGAACGGGTTACTTTTCTTTTCCCGCCCGATGGTGGTCGAGTCGAAGTGGCCGGGGTATACCGTGAAGTCGTCCGGAAGCGTATAAAACTGGGTCCGGATGCTGTTCGCCAGGGTTTCAAAGTCGCAGAGCGGAAAGTCGGTGCGGCCGATGCTGCCTTTGAACAGCACGTCACCCCCGATCACGAAGCGGTCGGCGTGGTTGACGAAGGCCACATGGCCCGGAGCGTGGCCCGGCACGAAGCGGATTTCCAGACTGGCCTTTCCGAAGGCAACGGTCTGTCCCGGAATCAGGAAATGATCGACCCCGGCTTCCTCATAGGCCGGCACCCCGAAGGCCGGCGCCATCACCTGCGACCATTTCAGCACCTGAAGCTCGTTCTCATGGAGATAAATGTCGATTCCAAACTGCCGCTTCACCCAGGCATTGCCCAGCACGTGGTCGATGTGGGCGTGGGTGTTGAGCAGTTTGACGGGGGTCAGCCCGTGCCGTTTGATAAAGCCGCTGAGATCTTCCTGCTCCTGCCGGGTGTAACAGCCCGGGTCGATGATGACCGCTTCGCGGGTGTCGTCATACAGCACATAGGTGTTTTCGGCGAGGGGAGAGAAAACGAACGTTTGAACCTGAACCATGACGCAAAAGTAGCAAAGGGTTGGGGTGGAGCGGCCTAAAATAGCAAAAATACCGTTGGTTTCTTATGCAGGTCGGGCGGGTGGTTTTTCCATTCCCGGACCGTCATCGTCCGGATGAATTCCGTGGGGGCCGTCAGGTCGGCGGCAAGGCAGAGCCGGGTGTCGGGCTGGCAGGACTGGAGTACGTCGGCCAGCAGCTGGTTGTTGCGGTAGGGCGTCTCCATGAAAATCTGGGTTTGCCGGTTTCGCCGGGCGTCCTGCTCCCGCTGCCGGATGGCTTTGGCCCGCTCGTGGCGGTCGATGGGCAGATAACCGTGGAAGGCGAACGACTGGCCGCTCATGCCGGAGGCCATCAGGGCCAGCAGGATCGACGACGGCCCGACCAGCGGGGCCACCCGCCAGCCCGCCTGATGCGCCAGCCGCACTGCCTCCGCGCCGGGGTCGGCCACGCCCGGGCAGCCCGCTTCCGACAGCACGCCCGCATCCCGGTTTTCGCGGGAAAGGTCCAGGAGCTGCCGGCGGGTATCGGCTTCAGGGGTGTCCTTGTGCAGATCGAAAAAGGTCAGTTCGTCGATGACCCGCCCGGTTTTCAGGCTGCTGATGAACCGGCGGGTCGTCCGGACGTTCTCGACGAAGTAGACGTCGGTCCGGCTGATGACTTCCCGCACCTGCGGAGACAGCACCGTGTCGGTGGTCTGGTCGGCCAGAACCGTCGGAATGAGGTAGAGAGTCGGCATGGTGTCGCTTTCGGAAATGCAAACATACTATAGTTTTTTGCCCGGCAAACGCCTTACTTTGCGTCGACGTTCTTTGTTTCCGTCAAACAGGCTACGGTTTTCCCGAGAGTGTCGGGAAATGAAAAAGGAATCGTGTGAAAATCACGAGCAGACGTTGCTACTGTCAGTGACCATAGAAAAGGGTTTGCCCTCGATGTCCATTGTTCCGGTAACGGGATGAGAAGGACGGCAGATACCGTCACAAGCCAGGAGACTTGCCTTAGCCCCGCTGACTGCGCCTACACGCTATTGGGCCGCATCACGATTGACTCTTCCCTTTCTTCTCCCGGCTCTTCCCGCAGGTCCGGCAGGGCGTGTCATTTTCGTTGTGCTGTTCATGGTGTGTGCGTATTGGAGTTCCGCAAAGAGCCCTGTACATCATTTATTAACAACACAAAAAATGATCGCACACAACCTCGGCTATCCACGAATCGGTAGCCACCGCGAACTCAAAAAAGCCTGCGAACAGTACTGGGCAGGAAAAATTACCCCCGAACAGCTGGTCGAGACCGGCCGGACCATCCGGCGCGAAAACTGGCTGCTTCAGCAGCAGGCCGGCATCGACCTCGTCCCGTGCAACGATTTCTCGTTCTACGACCAGGTACTGGACCTCACGCTGGCCGTCGGCGCCGTCCCGGAGCGGTTTCAGCCCCTGCTCGAAAAGCCCGGTTTTGCTGCGCAGGACCTCTATTTCGCCATGGCGCGGGGCTACCAGAAAGACGGTCTGGACCTCATCGCGATGGAGATGACCAAGTGGTTCGACACCAACTACCACTACATCGTGCCGGAATTTAGCCGGGAACAGACATTCCGGCGGTTTTCCGAAAAAATTCTGGACGAATTCCGGGAAGCGCGCAACGTGCTGGGTTCCGTCCCCAAACCGGTGCTGATCGGACCGGTCACTTACCTGCTGCTCGGCAAGGAAAAGGAACCGGGCTTCCACCGCCTGGACCTGCTGGACCGGCTGCTGCCGGTGTATGAAGAAATTCTGGCCGGTCTGGAAGCGGAAGGGGCGGAATGGATCCAGCTGGACGAGCCCGGTCTGGTCATAGACCTCGACGACCGGCAGCGGGAAGCCTTCGCGGCCGCCTACCGCCGGCTGCGCAACCGGTTCCCGGCCCTCAAACTGATGGTGGCTTCCTACTTCGAGTGTTTCGGGGAGAATCTGCCAACGGCCGTCGGACTGCCCGTCGACGCTCTTCATCTCGACCTCGTTCGCTGTCCCAGCCAGCTCGACGACCTGCTCCGCACCGGGCTGGTTTCCGGCACGGTGCGGCTTTCCCTTGGGCTGGTCGACGGACGCAACGTCTGGCTCAACGATCTGGACCGTTCCCTGTCTTTCCTCCGGAAAGCCGTCGATGCGCTGGGTGAAGACCGCGTCATGGTCGCTCCGTCGTGTTCCCTGCTGCACGTCCCCTGTGATCTGGAGCTGGAAACCGGCACCGGCAGCCTGACCCCCGAACTGAAGCAGTGGATGGCCTTTGCCCGGCAAAAACTGACGGAAGTGGTACGGCTGGCGCGTCTGGCCGAAGACCCCGGAAACGAAACGGCTCGGGTCTGGCTGCTGCAAAATCAGGCTGCGCTGGAGGCCCGCCGACAGTCGGCCGCCATTCACCGGCCGGAAGTGCAGGCCCGCGTAAAGGCCCTTCGGGAAACGGACGGCCGACGGAGTGCGCCCTTCGCCCAACGGCAGATTCTCCAGCAGCAGGTGCTGAACCTGCCGGTATGGCCGACCACGACCATCGGTTCCTTCCCGCAGACCGGGGAGGTGCGGCTCAACCGCGCCAGATACCGGAAAGGGGAGAAGACGGTGACTGAATACGAAGCCTTTATCCGCAAAGAAACCGAAAGCGCCATCCGTCGGCAGGAGGAAATCGGCCTCGACGTGCTGGTTCACGGCGAATTCGAGCGGAACGATATGGTGGAATACTTCGGAGAACTGCTCGACGGCTTTGCCTTCAGCGAATACGGCTGGGTGCAGAGCTACGGGTCGCGCTGCGTGAAACCGCCCCTGATCTTCGGCGATGTGGCCCGGCCGGAACCCATGACCGTTCGCTGGGCCGAATTTGCCCAGTCGCTGACCGAAAAGCCGGTGAAAGGGATGCTGACCGGCCCGGTGACCATTTTGCAGTGGTCGTTCGTGCGGGATGACCAGCCCCGGCGGGATACCTGTCTCCAGATCGCGCTCGCCATCCGCGACGAGGTTCTCGACCTCGAAAAAGCCGGAATCCGTATCATTCAGATCGATGAGCCGGCCCTGCGGGAGGGGCTGCCGCTACGCCGGGAAAATTGGGAAACCTACCTGAACTGGGCGGTGGGCGCGTTCCGGGTGGCGGCCTCCGGCGTGCGCGACGAAACTCAGATTCACACCCATATGTGTTACTCCGAATTCAACGACATCATCCGGCCGATTGCCGACATGGATGCGGACGTGATCACCATCGAAACCTCCCGCTCCCAGATGGAACTGCTGGATGTTTTCGCCGAATTCAGGTATCCAAACGAGATTGGGCCGGGCGTCTATGATATTCATAGTCAACGGATCCCGTCTACTGAGGAAATCACCGCGCTGCTGCACCGGGCGGCTTCGGTGCTGCCGGTCCGCAACCTCTGGGTCAATCCGGACTGCGGCCTGAAAACCCGGCGGTGGCCCGAGACTGAGGAAGCGCTGCGGAACATGGTCCGGGCGGCCCGCATCGCCCGCGAGCAGTTCGTCGAAAAGGTAGAATAAATCCGGTGGCCGGTCCTGGCTTTTGTCGGGACCGGCTTTATCGAGAATCTCCGGCCCCGGCCGGAACCCCCAGAAAGCGAAAAAGGACTTCGACGAATTCTTTCGGTTTTTCGGCCTGCACCCAGTGACCGGCCCCCTCGACGGTTTCCAGCGTGCAGTCCAGGAAGATGCGCCGGATCAGGTCGATATCCTGTTCGCGGATATACCCCGAATCGGCACCCCGGATCACTAAGGTCGGTTCGGAGATGGTCCGGATGTGTCGGAGTTCTTCCCCGATGCCGTGAATTTCCCGTTCGATGGCCCGCAGATTGAGCCGCCAGTTGAAGGAACCGTTTTCGTCGCGGTACAGATTCTTGAGCAGAAACTGCCGAACGGCGGGGTCGGGTTCGTACTGGCTCATGATCCGGTCGGCGTCGTTGCGGCTGGTCAGGGAGGCCAGGTCGATGGCCTTGAAGCCGCGAAGGATGTCCGTGTGATGCACCGGGTAAAACTGGGGGCCGATGTCGACCACGACCAGTTTGCTGAACTGCCCGGGATAGTCCATCGCGAACTGCATCACCGCCTTGCCTCCCATCGAGTGACCGAGCAGGATCGGCTTTTCGAGCTGGTGGTCCGTGATGAATTCGTGCAGGTCGGCGGCCAGCACCTCGTAGTCGTGCTCGTCGCTGTGGGGAGAGCGGCCGTGGTTACGCTGGTCCAGCAGAAACAGCCGGAAGCCGCCCTCCGCGATGGTTTTTGAAATGGTCAGCCAATTGTCGGAAGAACCGAAAACGCCGTGCAGAATGATCAGGGGCATGCCGGTTTCTCCGACCTGTCGGTAAAAAAGCTTCATACGGTAGTCAGGGCGCAAAGACGCCGGTAGGCAGCCTAAACTTAGCGTCTTTGCGCCGAAATACGGATCAGATCACATAAATAACTTTCTCCCGCTTCTCCACCAGATGGCCGAATGACTTCAGGCTCAGGTTGTTTTCAAGAGCTACCTGTTCAAATTCACGGGCGCTTCCGGGATCGATGGCAATCAGCAGCCCACCGCTGGTCTGAGGGTCGGCCAGAATAAACCGCCGTTCGTCGGGCAGATCGGCAACCTTGTCGCCGTAGCTGTCCCAGTTGCGGTGCGTGCCGCCGGGGATGCTTTTCTGGGCCAGGTATTCATCCAGCACCGCCAGCTTCGGCACCTTGTCGAAGTCGATTTCGGCGCTCAGACCGCTGCCTTCCGCCATTTCGATGAGGTGGCCGAGCAGACCGAAGCCGGTCACGTCGGTCAGCGCCCGCACGTAGGGAAGTTTTCCCAGAAAGGAGCCGAATTTATTCAGCTGGACCATCTGATCCGGGGCGAGGTCGGCGTGTTCGGGTTTCAGCAGCCCTTTCTTCTGCGCCGTGGTCAGGATGCCGACGCCCAGCGGCTTGGTCAGGTAGAGGCAGCAGCCTTCGACGGCGGTATTGTTCTGTTTCAGGTGGTTCAGCCGCACCTTGCCCGTGACGGCCAGCCCGAAGATCGGTTCGGGGCTGTCGATGCTGTGGCCGCCGGCCAGCGGAATGCCGGCTTCGGCGCAGACCGCCCGGCTGCCTTCCAGCACCTGTCCGGCCACTTCGGGGGGCAGTTTGTCGAGAGGCCAGCCCAGGATGGCGATGGCCAGAAGGGGTTCACCGCCCATGGCGTACACGTCGCTGATGGCGTTGGCCGAGGCAATCCGCCCGAAATCATAGGCGTCGTCGACGATGGGCATGAAAAAGTCCGTGGTGCTGATGATGGCTTCCCCGTGGCCGGTCTCCAGAACGGCCGCGTCGTCGCGGCTGTCGTTCCCGACCAGCAGACTGGGAAAACCGGCGGAACTAAGGGCGCCGGAGTTGGAATGAAGAATCCGGTCCAGCACCTTCGGCGCAATTTTACAGCCGCAGCCGGCACCGTGGCTGTATTGGGTCAGTTTGTATATTTCCGTTTGTTGAATCATAGCTTACAGAGTCGGGATTACCGTTCGGCCCAGGAGGAGCCGTAACGGAAAGATAAAAAGAAAGGATCGTAATAACCTAAGCCTTTCCAGGTTTCTTATAAACCGGCAGGGCCGTAACTGATTGAAAAATAGAATATTAAATTGTAAATGTGCAAAACCGTGCCGCAGACGGATAGGGAGTTAACAAAAAATTAATACCGGCAAATTGAACGATAAAAACACTTTTCAGGAGTTTTTCGGGAAACCTTGCCCCCAATTTTGTTATTATGGTACTTTACTAAGAATGCGGTCTTGAGACGCAAAAAATTTTGTCGTTTCTTTGTAGTAAACTTCTCAATGAACACATGTCTTTACAACCAATTTCAACCAAACCAATCATTTTTATGAGAAAAAGATTACTGTATGTACAGGTAATCACTTTATTATGCGGGTTTGCCATCGCCCTCTGGAGCGGTGGCAGCGCGCAGGCGCAGGTGACCACCTCGTCGATTACCGGTCTGATCCGTGACCAGAAAGGAGAAGGGCTGCCGGGAGCTACTGTGGTTGCCGTGCATACCCCTTCCGGAACACGTTACGGTACCATCACGAATACCGAAGGCCGGTATACCCTTCCCGCCGTTCGCGTCGGGGGGCCTTACCAGATCACCGTTACCTTCGTCGGGTTCAGGGAGCAGGTAAAAGACGGCTTTACGGCCAACCTCGGAACGGCCGTCAACGCGGATTTTACCCTGGCCGACGAGAGTACGCAGCTTTCCGAAGTGGTAGTTTCCGGGAGCCGGAGTGATATTTTCAGTTCGGATCGTACCGGGGCGGCCGCTTCTTTCGGTCGCGAAACCATCAACAACATTCCGACCATCGGACGGACGCTGACGGACGTTTCAAAATACAACCCGTACGGCAACGGGCAATCGTTTGCCGGACAGGACCCGCGCTTCAACAACTTTACCATCGACGGTTCGGTATTCAACAATGGTTTCGGTCTGGGCAGCTCGGCGCTGGCCGGCGGCCGGACCGGTACGACGGCCGTTTCGCTGGACGCCATCGATCAGCTTCAGGTCAACGTGGCGCCCTTCGATATCCGCCAGTCCGGGTTTACGGGAGCAGGCATCAACGCCGTTACGCGTTCCGGTACCAACGAATTTTCGGGTTCGGTCTACCACCTGTTCCGGAACAACAGTCTGGTCGGCAAAACCGCCGATGGGGTGGCGATTACGCCCAAGCCCAACATCAACGAAAAGACCTACGGTTTCCGGCTCGGCGGTCCGATCATTAAAAACAAGCTGTTCTTTTTCGTGAACGGCGAGCTGTTCAAAAGCAGTACGCCGGCCCTGATCTGGAGCCTCGACCGGGGCCAGACCGGAGGATCGAACGTGTCACGCGTGACGCTGGCCGATATGCAGGACCTCGATCAGTTCATGCGGACGAATTTCAACCGGAGCCTCGGCGCCCTGGACGGGTTCAACAATGAAGTGAACAGTATCAAGGGCCTCATCCGTCTGGATTACAACATCAGCGACCAGCACAAACTGTCTGTCCGGTATTCGCACCACAACTCCGATTCGGACCAGATCATCAGCAACAGTAACAGCAGCAATACGGCCGGCAACGGGAACCGGAGCAACAGCCAGCTGGCACTTTCGCCCGAGAACTCCGGCTACATCATTGCCGACAACACCCGGTCGCTGGCGGCCGAACTTACCTCCAACTTCGGCGGGAGGTTCGCCAACAACCTGATCGTGACCTACAACAAACAGCTCGAAGACCGTACTTATAAGGCCGATCTTTTCCCGACGATCGACATTCTGAGCGGGGGGAGTACGTATACGTCCATCGGTTTCGACCCGTTTACGCCCAACAACAAGCTGAATTATTCGACGACCAACTTCACGAACAATTTCAACTACTTCGCGGGCCGGCATACGTTCACGGCCGGTCTGGTCTACGAATTCTATACGTCGAATAACGTGTTCTTCCCGTCGTCGAACGGGGTGTACGTCTACAACTCGATTGCGGACTTCAAACAGGCGGCTCTGGCCTCGCTCAACAACCCGACCGCCACGACCTCTCCCGTGACGGTGAACCGGTATAACCTGCGGTATTCGCTGATTCCGGGCGGTGGCGAGCCTCTCCAGACTCTTAAACGCAGCTTGTACAGCGCCTACGTGCAGGACGAATTCCAGGCCAACCCGAACTTCAAGGTGACGCTTGGTCTGCGCGGTGACCTGTTCAATTACAACAACAACACGGCGGAGGACTTCAACAACCCGATCGTGGCCGGGCTGACCTTCAAGGATGAAAACGGCCGGGATTACAAGGTCACGACCGGGACCTTCCCGAAACCGCGGCTGCTGCTTTCTCCGCGTCTGGGTTTCAACTGGGACGTGAAAGGCGACAAGACTACCCAGGTGCGCGGGGGTTCCGGTATTTTCGTATCCCGGATCCCGGAGGTACTGGTTTCAAACCAGTTGGGTAACAACGGGGTAAACACCGCCGTGATCAACGTGACCAATACGACGGCCTACCCGTTCGTGACCGACCCCAGCAAACTGCCCGCGGCCGTTCGTCCGCCGGACCCGTCGACGGTCGACCTGAGCAAACTGGCCCCGTACGTCATCAACGCTTCGGACCAGAACCTGAAATACCCGCAGATCTGGAAAACCAACATTGCCGTCGATCAGCGGCTTCCGTTCGGTCTGATCGGGACGCTGGAATTCGTCTATAACAAGAACATCCAGGCGCTGCGTTACATCGATGCCAACCTGAGAGGTCCGCAGGAAAACCGCCGGCTTACCGGTCCTGATAACCGGCCGCTGTTCCCCGCATTCGGCGTTGCCAGCACCGGCTCCGGCGCGGCCAACACGGTCAACGTCGCCCGGTATTACAACCCGCAGATCGCCAACGCCTTCGTGCTGCGGAATACGACGAAGGGAAGTTCGTACATCATCACGGCGAAAGTGGAAAAACCGACCGTTCGGGGCTTCGGCGGCTCGCTGGCCTATACCTACGGGGAAGCCCGTGACCTGGCCTTCGTCGGCAGTACCGTTCAGGCCAACGTCCCGACCGTTCTGGGTCAGAACTACCTGCAAACGGCCTATTCCGATCAGGACCTGCGGCACCGCATCGTCGGTTTCGTGAGCTACCGGCTCAATTACGGCGGGAAATTCGGTGGAGCGACGGCCTTCACGCTCGGCCTGCTTTCGAGCAGCGGTTCCAAGATTTCCTACATTTTCAACCAGGACGTCAACTTCGACGGCCAGACGACCAACGACCTGATCTACGTTCCGCGCAATGCGTCTGAACTGACGTTTGCTCCGCTGACGGTCGGTTCCGGCGCCAATGCCGTGGTCTACACGCCGGAGCAGCAGGCGGCCGCCTTCGATGCCTACATCAACGGCAATGAGTACCTGAAGACCCGTCGCGGTCAGTATGCCGAGCGGAACGGTGGTGCCTACCCCTGGCTGACCCGTCTGGATCTGTCGGTGACGCAGGAATTTTACGTGGCGGTCGGTGCCAAAGGCAAGCGGAACACGATCCAGCTTCGCGCCGATGTACTGAACTTCACCAACCTGCTGAAAGACACCTGGGGACTGGGCAACGCCCTGACGGCTTCTTCCAACAGCTCGACGTCTAACCCGCTGACGCTGGTGAGCGTGAGCCCGGCCGGGGTGCCTTCTTACCGGCTCGCTACCCAGGTGGTGGATGGCAAGACGGTTTTGCTGAGAGATTCTTTTACCCCGAACCGAAGCCTGCCCGCCGTCTGGCAGGCCCAGATCGGGATTCGGTACATCTTCAACTAATTCAGAGTTCATCCCGAATACCCTCGTCGGACTCGTCCGGCGGGGGTATTTCGTTTTCAGTCCGATCCGATGAAAAAGACCCTTCTCACGGTTTTCATGCTGGCGGCCCTGCTGCCGGCGACGGCCCAGAAGGCCCGCCCGTTTGCCCGCCCGGAAGCCATCGACCAGGTTCTTCGGCACGATCCGGCCCGGACGGTGCCCCTGATTCTGGCGCACAGGGGCGGCCCGCAGGCCCACGAGACCGAAAACAGCCTCGAAACCTTTCGCAACACCTTCCGGCAGGTCCCCGAAGCCATTCTGGAAATGGATGTCCGGATGACGGCCGACAGCGTTCTGATGCTGCTGCACGACGACGACATCGCCCGGACCACCACCGGGACGGGCTCGGTGCAGGCGATGCCGTGGGAGGAGTTGAAAACTGTGTTTCTGCGGGATCTGAAGGGCCGTCCGACGCGCCAACGAATCCCGCGCTTCGAGGAGGTGCTGGCGTGGGGCGCCGGCCGGGTGCTGATGGCGATCGACGCCAAACCGGGGGTCGATCTTCGGAAGGTGATGAATCTGATTGCCGCCGAAGGCGCCCTGAACAGCGTGTTCATCATCTGCTATTCGACGGAAGATGCCCTCGCTATCCAGAAGCGGTTTCCGACCGTCTGGGTGGCGCTGGGATTCAACCAGGCCGACCATACCGAAACGCTGCGAAAAGCCGGTTTGGCGATCCGGAATGTGATTGCGCTGGCCTCCCGGCAGAAAAAGGAGTTTTACGAGTCCCTGCATCGCTACGGTATTTCCGTGACGGCCGGCACCTACGGACCGGGCAATCTGGATGAGCAGCCGGTCGAAGCGGTGGCGGAAGACTACCGAACCGTGTTCCGAACCGGCGCCGACATCCTGACCACCGACCGGCCGGTGGAAGTCCGGCGGCTGTTTCCGTAAACAGAGGTCACACTTTGCGTTCCACGCCCTGATTCCGAAGCACCTCCGTTCCGTTCTGGTAACCCTGAACGATGAGCCGCCCGATGTCGTCGGAAGAGAATTTCATGATATTGAGGTAAAGCGGCTCATGGGGACGGATAATCAGCAGGCGCAGGTCGTGGCCGAGTTTCTTCTCGTGATCGACGAACCGCTGCGCCCAGGCGATGTCGTTGTTGACGATCTGATTCACCGTGATGTCCTTCACCCGCTCGACCAGATTGAGCAGGCTGCGATAGTTGAATTTTTCGTTGAAGATCCGTTTGGCATGGCAGGCCACGCACACGATTTCGGTGGCGCCGTCCTCCATGGCCTGCCGCAGCGGAGCCACTTCCCGCAGGCCGCCGTCCAGAAATGCCTTCGTGTGGTCGCCCCCGATGGCCACGGCGGGCATCAGGAACGGGAGCGAACTGCTGGCCAGGACATAGTCCAGGATGTTCTCGTCTTCGTTGTCGGCGTAAATCAGGTCGCCGTTGATAATGTCGACGGCCCCGACTTTCAGCTTCACGGGGCTGTTGACCAGGATGGGAATCTGGATCTGCGACCGGATCAGGTTCTGAATGGGGGAGTTGTCGAGCAGCCCGTCGAACCGGCTCATCAGGGTGTTATAGCCCATCATGAAGCGGGAGCGGACCACGGCCACGTCCTCCGGCCGGGTGATGTTCCGGACCCAGAACTCAATGAGACGACGGCCGGCTTTGGGCCAGTCGACGACCCCGTGTTCGGCCCGCTGTTTTCCGGCTTCGTGGACCAGGAAGGTGGCGTTCAGGCTGCCGACCGAAATTCCGTAGACGGCATCCGGCTCAAAACCGGATTCCAGAACGGCCTGAATCGCTCCGGCCTGAAAAGCGCCTTTCAGGGAACCACCCCCTAAAACAAGTGCCCGCATAGTTCAGATTTTGGGTCAAAAAACGTATGGACGTAAGGTTACATTTTTGGGGCCAATCTTCCAATCCCGCCGAAGTTTTTGGAACCGAAAGCCGCTTATATCGTATTTGAGTGGTATACTTGCGCCCGTAAAACCGTCCGCGGATTCTGACGGGCCGCGTACAATATGCCAATTTCGATCCGGAACATACAGGCGCCGATTGCTGCTGAAATGGAAACGTTTGAGCACAAATTCCGGCAGTTTATGAAAAGTGACGTAATGCTCCTGGATCAGATCATGAACTACATCGTTCGCCGGAAAGGCAAACAGATCCGGCCCATGTTCGTGTTCCTGACGGCCGGCGTTTGTGGCGGTATTACCGAATCGACCCACCGGGGCGCTGCCCTGATCGAACTCCTTCATACCGCTACGCTCGTTCATGACGACGTGGTCGACGATTCCAATTACCGCCGGGGTTTCTTTTCCATCAACGCGCTCTGGAAGAACAAAATTGCGGTTCTGGTCGGCGATTACCTGCTTTCCCGGGGATTGCTTCTTTCCGTAGAAAATACAGAATATGACCTGCTGAAGATCGTTTCGACGGCCGTCCGGGAAATCAGTGAAGGCGAACTGCTCCAGATTGAAAAGGCGCGTCGGCTGGATATTACCGAAGAGGTATACTACGAAATCATCCGGCAGAAAACCGCATCCCTGATTTCGGCCTGCTGCGCCGTCGGGGCCCGCTCGGCCGGCGCGTCGCCGGAGGTCATCGAGAAAGCGCGGGTGTTCGGAGAAAAGGTCGGCATTGCCTTCCAGATCAAAGACGACCTCTTCGACTACGGGGAAGCCGAGGTCGGAAAACCGCTCGGGATCGACATCAAGGAGAAAAAAATGACGCTGCCGCTGATTTATATGCTCAACCGGGCCGGCTGGTCGGAGAAACGGCGCATCATCCAGATCATCAAAAACGAAAGCGAGAACCCGAAGCGGGTGGCCGAAGTGATTGACGCCGTGAAGAAGTCGGGCGGAATCGAGTATGCCACGCAGGTGATGAGCCGGTATGTAGAGGAAGCCAAAACCGTTCTCGATACCCTGCCCGAATCGGTCTTTCGAACCTCCCTCGATCAACTGGTGCAGTACACCATCGACCGGAGTAAGTGATCCGGCCGGATCGCTTTTTCAGCCCTCAAATCCCTTTTTCGGTCAACTCCCTCGCTTTCGGCAATTTCCACCACGGCAGGTAGGGGTAGGCATGGTGTTCGTAGTGGTAGCCGAAGAAATAACAGGTCAGAAAGGCCATCGTATGGTTCAGCTTCTGGCTGCGGGCATTGTGCGGGGCGTTCTCGTGTTCTCCGCGGTGCGGGAGATAGGTTCCGAAATAAAAGAGCTGAAACGTGCTTAGAATGGCCGGGGCCATCCAGAAAACGATCAGGTTTTCCATCGGAAACCAGAGCTTCAGGATATTGTAGGTGACTGCCATCAGAACGATCTGCCCGACCGATATATATTCCTTCAGAAAACTGTAATACCAGGCGACGAAACTGGGGTTTCCTTCGTGAAAATCCGGATCGTCGTCGGTAGCCGAATGCCGGTGGTGGAGATGATGTTTTCGGGAAAGCCGGTTGAAATTATTGAAGGCGAACAGCGTGGCGCACAGGAAACCTATGCCGTAGTTCAGGCGTTTGCGGCCGGGGGCCACCACCCCGTGGATGGCATCGTGGGCCGTGATGAACACCCCGGTATACAGATGCGTCTGCACCAGAGCGAAGAGGTATACCAGCGGATTCCGCCAGTCGATGGGATAGTTCAGCAGCATCGCCAGCATACCGAACCAGCCGATCAGGATGGCCGCAGCATACCAGAGACCACGGTTGCCGGTCCGGACGGGTTTTATAGCGGCTGTGGGTGTCATTTGGTGCGTTACTTTTCCGTGAAACGTCGGTTCAACTGCTTTTGTTCGCTACTTTTGCGATCGTTGAAAACCGGGAGGCCCCGGCCTTTCATTCCAACCGGCAGATTCCATGAAAAAAACGTTCCAGACCTTTCTCTTTATTCTGATGACGATCGGCGGGGGGATGGCCCAGCCGAAAAAAGCCGCATCCGGCCCGCAGACCCTTCCGCGCCCGAAGCTGGTAGTCGGGCTGGTGGTCGACCAGATGCGCTACGACTACCTATACCGGTATTATACTAAATTCGGAGAGGGCGGCTTCAAACGGCTCATGCGCGAAGGCTTCAACTGCCGGAACAACCATTACCACTACGCGGCCACGTACACCGGCCCCGGTCATTCCCATATTTACAACGGTTCGGCCCCGGCCCTGAGCGGAATCGTAGGCAACGACTGGTATGACCGGCGTCTCGGGCGGCTCGTATACTGCACGGAAGATACTTCTGTCACGACGGTCGGCAATACCGGCGCTGCCGGAAAGATGTCGCCCCGTAATATGCTGGTTTCCAATATCTGCGATCAGCTGAAGATTGCCACGCAGGGACAATCGAAGGTGATCGGCATCGCCCTGAAGGATCGGGGAGCCATTCTGCCGGCCGGCCACGCGGCCAACGCAGCCTACTGGTTCGACTCGAAGGACGGCAACTGGATTTCGAGCACCTATTACCTGCAGGACCTGCCGCAGTGGGTGAAAGACCTCAACGCCCGCCGGCTGCCCGATCAGTATATTAACCAGAAATGGGAACCGTTGCTGGCTCTGAACCAGTATACCGAAAGTACAGCGGACGACGTACCCTTTGAAAATGTGATGCAGGGCGAGACGAAGCCCGTATTCCCGCACCAGTTCGTGGCTGCGCTGGGCCTAAAGTTCGAGGAACTCCGCACCAGCCCCTTCGGCGATCAGCTGACGAAGGAAATGGCCCTGGCGGCCCTGAAAGGCGAGAATCTGGGTCGGGGCACCCAAACCGACTTTCTGTCTGTGAGCTTTTCCTCCCCGGATTACATCGGCCACCGCTTCGGGCCGGAATCGGTGGAAGCCGAGGATGAATACCTGCGGCTCGACCGTGTCCTGGCCGAACTGCTGACCGCCCTGGATGCGCAGGTCGGAAAAGGCAACTACCTGGCCTTTCTCTCCGCCGACCACGGAGCCGCCGAGACCTGGGGCTTTGCAAAAAGCCTGAAAATCCCGGCCGGAAACCGGGAAAGCACTTTTGCGACCGGCACCCTTACTTCGGCAATGGAAAAAGCCTTCGGCCCGGGCCAGTGGGTCAGCCGCTACATCAACCAGCAGGTTTATCTCAATCTGGATCTTCTGCAGGAGAAGAAGGTGAGCATCGATGACGCCTATCAGGTGGTCCGGAACGAGTTCCTGAAGCGCGGGGGCGTTCTGAACGTCGTTAATTTTCATAACCTGAATGCCACGGCGGTGCCTGAATACCAGATGAATCTGCTTCGCAACGTCTATCAGCCCAACCGCAGCGGTGATTTTTATATCATCTACGAACCAGGCTGGGTGGAAGGATACGGCAAGGGAGGAACCACCCACGGCACCACCTACAGCTACGACACCCATGTGCCGTTCCTTCTGTATGGCTGGGGCATCCGGCCCGGCGAGACTACCCGCCGGACTCACATCCATGACATCGCCCCGACGGTAGCGGCTCTCCTGCACATTCTGGAACCGAACGGTGCCATCGGCAATCCCGTCGTGGAAGCCATCCGGCCCTGAGGTTCACCGAAAAATCAGGATTTGTTCCGTTAAGTAACTGATAGCCTGTCCGTTAAACAGGCTATTTTTAATGGTGGTTTAGGTGATGTTTAGAATGCCTGCCAGATCGGCAGGTGAATCAAACCTAATAGAAAGACCATGCGAAGGCTACTGATTGCAGCGGGATGTGCCGTAATGGTGCTTGCGTCCCAAACCACTTTTGCTCAGGCCGTGCAGGAAGCAAAAGAGGCAAAGAAGGAAATGAAGGCCGACAAAAAAGAAGATAAGGCCGAAAAGAAAATGATGAACGCCCGCGAAAGCCGGAGCAGACTGACTGCGAAGATCAGCCGCGAAAAGGCTGAAAAGAAGCTGGAAAAAGCCGAAAAGAAGGAGATGAAGAGCGACGCCAAGGACATGAAGGCCCGCGCTAAATCGACGACCAAAAAAGCGGACCGCGAAGTCGTGAAGGACTGACGATCCGCTGCTGCAAACCGGGTGGCTTCTCAATGGAAGCCACCCGGTTTTGTTTTAGAGCGTAACCTGATTTTCCGTGACGGCGGTCACCACCGCCCGGATGCCGTCCATCTGCCGGATCACCACCATCTGCCCGGCCCCGATCGACACCTGGTTTTCAGAGACGGCGATCCACTCCGTACCCCGATAGGCGATCCGGCCCTCGCCCTGCGCCGGGATAGTTTTCGTGACCGTGGCGCGGTCACCGACGTATTCCACGTAATCGCGGCCCCGGCCCCGGTTCCGGAACCAGCTTTTGAGGGGCTTGCGGCCGAAGGCCAGGGTGGCGACGGTAACCACCGAGAACGTCAGAAGCTGGCCGGCCACGCCCTCGGTCAGACCGACCCAGGAAAAGAGCGCGGTCACCAGGGCGCCCACCCCCAGAAAGGCAAAAACGAAGGAGACGGAAACCAGTTCGGCGATGAGGAAAAGGATCCCTAAAATCGCCCAGAGTTGGGGTAGAGTCATACCTACGGAGTTTTTTCCTGTTGTTTCACGACGGTCATGGCCGTGGAGATGATCGACGACAAATCCCCGAAATTGGCCGGCAGAATCAGCGTATTGTTGGTGCGGGCCAGGTTGCCGAACTGCCCGACGACCTGCTCGGCTACCCGCAGCTGCACGGCATTCATACCGCCTTCTTCCTGAATCGCCAGGGCTATCTTCCGGATGCTTTCGGCGGTGGCGTCGGCGATGGACTTGATGGCTTCCGCTTGCCCGGCGGCTTCGTTGATCTGCCGCATCCGGATCCCTTCCGACTCCAGCACCACCTTTTGTTTCTGCCCTTCGGCCAGGTTGATGGCCGACTGTTTCTGGCCTTCGGATTCCAGAATAACGGCCCGTTTTTCGCGTTCGGCCTGCATCTGCTTTTCCATGGCATTCAGTACGGTCTGGGGCGGGGTAATGTTCTTGATCTCATACCGAAGGACCTTGACGCCCCAGCCGATGGCGGCTTCGTCGATGGCATGGACGACGGCCTGGTTGATCGTCGTTCGTTCTTCAAAAGTCTTGTCCAGTTCGATTTTGCCCATTTCGCTCCGCATGGTGGTCTGCGACAGCTGACTGACCGCGAACCGGTAGTCGCTGATGCCGTAGGAGGCCTTCATGGGGTCGATGATCTGGATGAAAATAACCCCGTCGACCCGCACCTGCACGTTGTCGCGGGTGATACAGATCTGCTCAGGGATGTCGAGGGCCGTTTCTTTCAGGCTGTGTTTGTAGGCCACCCGGTCGAAGAACGGAATGATAAAATTGACGCCGGGCTGAAGTACCGCAAAAAATTTCCCCAGCCGCTCGACGACGTAGGCCGTCTGCTGCGGGACGACCTTGACGGTGGCGAACACGACCACGAGGGCCAGAAAGGCAAGGGTCAGGAAAACGTATCCCATAAGATTCGATTAAGTTAAGACGGTGGAAAGATGGATGAAAAGAAGTAGGGCTTCAAGAATTGTGATGATAAACAGAAAAATTAATAAATAAAAGGAATCTGGGCCGGAGAAGCGGGAGGTGGTTTGAGCGAAGGAACCGAAACGCAGGCTGAAGTTTCGGGCATAACCAGTTAAAAAGACCGGAAACAGAACAGGCGAACCCGTCGATCCGCCTGTTGAAAATACTCTGGACAAAGCCGGCTATTTCAGCAGCTGCCGTGAGATAACGAGCCGCTGGATTTCGCTGGTGCCTTCCCCGATGGTACAGAGCTTCGCGTCCCGATAGTATTTTTCCACCGGAAAATCTTTGGTAAATCCGTAGCCCCCAAAGATCTGCACGGCCTCGTTGGCGGCTTTGACGGCCACTTCCGATGCGAACAGCTTCGCCATGGCGGCTTCACGCGTGACGGCCTTTCCGGCATCTTTCAGGTCGGCGGCCTGGTAGGTCAGGAGCCGGGCGGCCTCGATCTCGGTTGCCAGGTCGGCCAGTTTGAAGCCGATGGCCTGGAACCGCGCGATGGCCTGTCCGAACTGCTGCCGTTCCTGCGCATACCGCAGCGCATGGCCGAACGCCCCCTGGGCTATTCCCAGGCTGAGGGCGGCAATGGAAATACGCCCGCCGTCGAGCACTTTGAGCGACTGAATGAAGCCGTCGCCCACCTCGCCGAGCCGGTTGGCGTCCGGTATCCGGCAGTCCTGAAAGATCATCTCGGCGGTTTCGGAGGCCCGCATACCGAGCTTGTCCTCCTTCTTCCCGGCCGAAAATCCGGGCGTGCCGCGTTCGACGATGAAGGCGGTGGCGTTATGGGAAGTGTTCGGATCGGCGGTGCGGGCGATGACCACCGCAACGTGGCCGCTTTTGCCGTGGGTGATGAAGTTTTTGGAACCGTTCAGAATCCAGTGCGTTCCGTCGCGGGTGGCTGTCGTACGCATATTACCCGCATCGGACCCCGTATTCGGTTCGGTCAGGCCCCAGGCGCCGATGAACTCGCCGGAAGCCAGCTGCGGTAAAAACCGCTGTTTTTGATCCTCGTTACCGAAAAGCAGGATATGATTCGTACAAAGTGAATTATGGGCCGCCACCGAAAGGCCGATCGACCCGTCTACGCGGGAAATTTCGGCGATAACACCGACATACTCCCGGTAGCCCAGACCCGCCCCTCCGTATGCTTCCGGGACCAGAACCCCCAATAGGCCCAATTGGCCTAGTTGTTGCATCACCTCGAGCGGAAAGTACTGTTTCTCATCCCATTCTCTCACGAAGGGTTCGATATGGCGGGTTGCGAAATCGCGGACGGTTCTAACAATTAAATCTTGATTTTCTTCAATTTCAGAAATCATAACAGGTTGCTGGTTCTTGGGATGATGAAGGCAATTTTCAATAATTTACAATTAATTAACAAATTAGTCCAAGGGATGTTAAAACAATCTTTAAGCTTCTCTTTTTCCGCAAATTAGGAACTTACTGAACGGTGTTGGAAGGTACTGGCGGTCTGATGTACCGGTTTTTCAGAACAGGTTTGGACCCTTCAATCGTAAAATAGGAGGGGGGAGATTGGATTTGACGAAAAAATTCTATTTTTGTCCCGATCACCCTATGTATTTAAAAAGTACAATCTATCATAATATTCAATTAATTACCTGGAAACTTCTATATTCTTTCACTTAAGCATTTACCTATGAAATTAGCAGTAGTTGGCACCGGTTACGTTGGGTTAGTGACCGGCACCT
>NZ_ML112623.1:0-70000 GCF_003703975.1 Larkinella soli
ACCGCGACCGCCAGCCCGTCTCCAATGCCGGTACGGCCCTGATGACGGTGCTGCTGCACTACCCTCCCCTTTTGACCTTCCCCGCCCCCGGCCAGACGTTGCCCCACCAGCCCCAGCCGGCGGTGCTGTTCCAGTGGACGCCCCGCAACGCCGGCACGGTGGCCTTCACGGGCCTGCCGCTGTACACCTTCCGGCTCTGGGAGCTGCGCGACGCAGGCCAGGACGCCAACGCCGTGGCGCTGAGCCAGCCGCCCCTCTATGAGGAGACGACGGCTCAGCCCAGCCTGTGGTATGGTCCGACGCTGCCGCCCCTGCAGGCGGGGATGCGTTACGGCTGGCAGGTGCAGGCTTTCGATGAGAAGGGGCAGGACCTCTACGTCAATCAGGGCCTGAGTCAGGTGGCTACCTTCACGGCCGGGCTGCCCCTTGCCGATTCGATGGCGGCTCCCTCCCCGACCCGGGTCGACTGGGCCGCCATTTTTAACCCGGAATCCTGTCCGGTCAATACCGTTTCCCCTTCTCCGGCGGACTCTACCCAAAGTCCGGCCGACCTGCTGCGCTCACCCGCCCTGACCCGGCTCCTGACCGACTCGACGCGGCTGCCCCGCTGTCCGGGCAGCGAGGTGTCCGGTTACAATTGTCAGGAAACGGTGGCGCTGCCCCCGCCCACCGGTGAACCGCAGGGCCGCCTGCAACCCGGCGAGGTGCTGATGATCGATCAGTATAAAGTATTGCTGACTCAGGTTTCGGGTGGGGCCGGGCGTTTCAGCGGGCAGGGGCTGCTGCCGTGGAACTTCGCCGGGGGCGCCTTCGTGCCGGTCGCTTTTGAAGACCTTCAGGTGGTGAAGGCGGCCAACACGACCGGCGGAGGCTGTGTAACCGGCGGCCGGATGACCAGCGCCAAAGCCGACGCCGGCCTGAGCGGACGGCTTCAGACCCTGCTGGCGAAGCCGACGGCTTTCGAGGGAACACTAGGCGAGGCCCTCGACAGCCTTCGCGGGGCAGCTCAGGGGACCGACGACCCCGCCACAAGCCGGTATCTGACGGCCGTACAAGAGGGCCTTGGGTGTTGGCAGCAGCGGCTGCAGACGGCCCGCACCGGCGTCGATTCGCTTAAAATCCGGCAAGCCCTGTCGAGCCTCGACAGCCTGCTGCGCGATCTGGGAACGGCCCAGACCTGCCTGACGGCCGGCTGTGTTCCGGACCGCACCCTGCTGACCGAGGGCACCCCGGACCGCATCGACCAGATTCTGGAAGTCCTGGAAACGAGCCTCCTGACCGACCCGCTGCCCAAGCCCGAACAACTGGCCTTTCAGCCCCTCGACAGTGCCGGGGTCCGCATCAGCTGGGCACCGCATGCCCGCCATCTGAGCTACCGGCTGACCTACCGCGATGCCCGGGGCCGGGAGCACACGCTGCTGCCGACCCGGCCGCAGGCGATTCTGAACGGTATCGAGCCCAACCAGCCTTACAACTACACGATCACCGCCTACGGCGACGGCTTCACGGTCAGCCCGCCGGCCCAGAGCGAATTTCACCTCGGCACCCGGTGTGAAGTTACCCTAACGGCTTCGGCCGCACGCATCGCGGCCGGGCAGGAGGTAACGCTGGCCGTCATCGGCTGTCGGAGCGAGCAGGGGCAGGCAGGTACGCTGCTATGGAGCGAGAACGGCCGGCCCCTGGGCACATTCACCCAGCGCAGCTTCCAGCCCCAGACGACCACCACGTACAGCGTTACCTGTCTGCTGGGCACTGATACCGGCGGCCAACCCATCGGCTGCGTCGACCAGCGGACAGTGACGGTCGAACCCGTCTGTGCGGGGGTGGTGGCCAGGGATTGTAGGCTGTTCCAGCTGGCGGCCAAGTCCATCGGGGCGGAACGGCGCCGGGATACGCAGACGCTGGTGGAGGCTGTCGGCTGTACCGGTACCGTTCAATGGGAAAAGCTGCGGGGGAATGCCAACCTACGGCTGGACGTACGCAACGACCACGTTGTCAACGTCACCAACATCCGCTACAGTTTTCAACTGGCGGTCACCTGCCCCACCACCGGATGCCGGGTGATCGGCGACTATCCGGCTCCGCCCAACGGCTCCGGTCTGAGCAATGCGCCGACACCCTACTGCAGCTACCAGCAGGTCAAGCTCGTTCTCACGAAAGAATCCAGCCAGTGGATCACCTTGGCCCTGGCTAACCCTACCCACCAGTCGATCGGCACCTTCCGCTGGGACGACCAACCCCTTGCCACAGAGCCGCTGCGTACCTTTCTCCGGCTCCGAACCCCGGCGGTCTTCCAGGCTACCTATCAGAACGGCAAATGCAAGGTGGCCTACATCTACGATCCCAAAGCCAGCGATAGTTTGGAGATCCCTTGCCCGAAGTTCGAGCTGAATCCAAAAGAACAGGTCGTACAGATCCCCTATAACCGTCCTTCCCAGGATCTGACGCTGACGGCTACCGGCTGCACCAACGGGGTTCAGTTGGCGCCCGTCACCTGGAATCTGATCGAAGGCGGGCGAATTACCGGGTTACGGACCGACACGACCGGGAAGTACACCTACCCCTTTACCGATGCGCAGGCGAACCAGAGCCTTCAGTTTCAGGCGGTTTGTAGCCTGTTTCCGACCCATCCGCAGCTGGCTACCGTTCGGGTGGAGAAAGCCCTGCCGCCCGATTATGAGCGGGCTCCGGCCGACCCCTGCAGTTTCTTTGTGAGCTGCCCCGATCCGGCTAACTTCTACCTGATGACGGCCCAGGCCCTGCAGCCGATGAGCTTCACCGTCAGCGGTGGCAGCCATATCACCGCCTACCCGCAGAACGGCGGGCCGGCTCTGGTGTCCACCCGGCCCGACGGAGCCGGGAATGTGGTCTGTCAGCTGGCGACGGCCACCGTGCCGGGCAGTTACAGCTACAGGATCGTCAATAAGCAGGACGACGGCCAGTTCTGTGTGGGCTATCTGACGCTGACGGTGGATTACCAGCGGGCCCCGCTGGTGACGGGCGTGCCCAACCAACCAACTTACGCGAAGCCGAAACAAGCCTCGAATCGCTGCGGGACGCTCTACCAGCTGGCGGGCCGGTCGGGCACCTTCGGCATTCCGCACAATGCCCCCCAGCACGCTTGGGACTATGTATTCAACAAAAATGCGCATCCGGGCCTGGGCGTGTTCGCGGCCGGATATACCCCCGGCAGTGACCAGACCTACGGCCTCTTCCGCGACCCGGATCAAATCGGGCTGGTCGACAAGGTGTGTGCCCGAACGCCGGGGGCGACCCTGAAGGTGTACAACTCGCGGGAGGTGAAAACCAAACAGACGGAGGTGGGCGCGCTGGCCGTTTCGCCCATGCAGCATGTGGCCGTCACGTTCAAAGCGCTGGATGGCATAAAACAATATTTTGGCCGCTGCACCTTCCCTGACGGCACCTACTGTGATTCGGAATTCACGATCGACCCGGGTCAGGTGGGCAGCGGGGGTGGGTCGGCGTTGGCCGATGCCACCCCCGCCGAAGCACCCGCCGATGCGGTCGGGGACGGAGGAGCGGGGGCGGGCGACGGCACGGCCTCGCAGCCGTGTGTATACGCCCGCCAGGAGGCCGTGCGGTTCCTGCTCGACGAGGTGCTGTGCCGGCGACTGAGCGCTGTCGCCGGGAGCAAGAAACCGCAACTGGAAGCGTTGCGGGCCGGTCTTGCGGAACAGGGACTGACCCTGCCCCCGGTCACCGACGCGATGGCTGCCGATCTGGACTCCGGTCGCTGCGCGCAGGTGGTGCAGGCCCTGACGGCGGGTCTGTCGGGCAACGCCCCGGTGGATTCGCTCAAAAGGCTGGTCAACCCCCAAACGGCCGAGGAGTTGGTCAGCCGGGTGCTGGAGGAGACGGAGGACGAAGTGATCGACTCGGATTTAGTAGAACGGGCCATTGAAGATTTTGGTGGATCAAGTGGGGCCCGGCTTTCTACTTTTGGGCTATGTCCTGCTTATTATTTTTCACCTGCCGGAAATCGGATTACTGTCCCAGATATACAAGGATGCGTTGTCAGCGTAAATGGAATTTTACTAAAATTTGAGCGAGCCGGAAAATCCTACGTGGCCTTGTTTAAACGGAAAG
This sequence comes from Larkinella soli, assembly GCF_003703975.1. Lineage (GTDB taxonomy): Bacteria > Bacteroidota > Bacteroidia > Cytophagales > Spirosomataceae > Larkinella > Larkinella soli. The sequence continues at coordinate 4,108 of NZ_ML112623.1, forward strand.
ACAAAATTTTCATCGGATATCATGACGAAGCCCGGTTTCTGGCGGTAGCGAAGGCAGCGGCAGACGGTAAAGTCAAAATTGCAGCCAGGTCACAACTAAATACATGGGTTTCAGATTTAGGGTACCAGTCTGAAAAAACCGGGATCGAGCGATTTAAGGAGTTTATTAATTCAAACCGAACCGCTCCTGGACTGCTACGAAACTACTCTCCAGCGATCTATGAACAAATTCTCGTGAGTCTGAAAGATTGGCCCGAAGAGAGTTTTAGAAATGTGGAAGCAGAAGATAGTCCTTTCCGGTTTGACTTATCCAAGATCCTGGAAATGGTAAGTTCATACCTGATCAAGGACAGGATTCTCATTTCGGGCACTAAACCTTCCTATACTCCTACCGATAGCTGCGGAAATCGGAACAATTCAGCATTATATGAAATGTGCTTCGCCGATAACCCGCCGTTGTCTTGGTTAGATGAGTGTGCCAAGTATTACTATGACCAATACTCTAAAGCACCAATTGATGCAAGAAAAGACTTTGCAAGCCCATTCCGTAGCAAAGGGTTAGACTTCGTTCCAGACTATTTTTTGTCAGGATCAGGAGGTATCCTTGATCTAACTCAAGACTACAGAATTGTTGAATCTTTAAATGAATCTGCATCTTTCAACAACTTCCACCAGGCTTTATCAGAAAATATTATTAATATAATCCACCAAGACAGTCTAACTAAAATAGATGAAAGTTTATTAACACAAGGTGGTCGAAATATAAACTTTACTGAATGGGAAGTTAAGCCAGTAATTCCTACAAACCTTTATTTATGTATGGGAGGAACAAAATACCTCGAAATAAAAATTAATTTAAAAAAAGTATCTACTACCAATGAATTTTTCCTAACGCTTCATTATGAAATATGGGACACGTTTGGAGCTGATAGAGATGACATCCAATGCGAGGAACTAATTTCGGATGCAAGCCTATGGCCTCCGAGAGTAAAAGTTAACTTAAAATCTGTCATTTTGCCATTGAAAGCCTTTTTCCTTCTTCAACACTATAATAACATTGGAGGAAACTGCAGGCCGTTTATAACGAAACTTAAAGTAACAAAAATTATTAAGTTTAAATAAATATGAAAGCCTTGATCAAAAGCATTGCGGTAATTTTGACAGCTTTACCTCTATTCTGGATTGGAGGATTCTTTCTTTTACCAAGGATTGATCCCTATTATGAAGATCTAACATTGAAAAAAGATTATCGAATCTATTTCGTCACTGCAGAATCATTTGCAAAAGAATTTATTCTGAAAGAGACCTTCTCCATCTTAAATACCAAGTTCCTTGCAAAAGAGAACAAGAGGATCAAAGAAGTATACTTTAGTAGATGGCAGTCCCTTGAAGATGGTTATCCACATTCAGATATTTTCGCTATTTTCTATTTATGCCCAGGAAAAGCAAAAACACTTATTTGTAACCAATGCTGCTTTAATAGCTCACAGTATGATAAGCTTTTCAATCCTAGCGAAAAAATATTTCTAAGAAAAAATTACCTTTTACTAAAAAGTAATTATTCAAACAGCATAGGGTTCAATGAATACCAAAATTTATCATTTTTTACTTATTTATTTAGTTACCAAAAACAACATGAAGAATTTATATTTGAGTTTTATTTTCAAAAAAGGAAAAAGTCGATCATAATCCATTATTACCAATTTGGCTTAGGGTTTACTTCGGATATAATAGACAAACCTTAAAAATTCTTAATTTGTCAATTATTTAAGCTCAACAAATATCACACTTCAATGTTTTGAATTAGAAGCATTTTAACACCTAAAGGCGTAAAAACCGAGCAGAGCTGAGCGCAAAAGGAACTTCTCAGCATTTCAATAAATTAGATATCCCTAAACTGCATCATTGCTTAATTTTATAAAGCATAAAGTTCCTCCTTACTTTGATGCTTTAATTGGCGCCAATTAGCTACTCAACAAACAGGATTTAGCCAGAAACCAAGACGATTTGATATTGCCGTTTGCTGACCTAAAGCGCTTAACTACTCTTTGAAGTTCAGATCTCAACTATGTCATTCTGGTTGGCAGTCCGATTCCATCCAACAGTGAGTTGTTTAAAACGTTAAGCAATTATACCAGAGTAATCCGAATCGACATTCCAGATGATGAATTTAGCGATCCAATAATTCCCGGGACATTGTTATTTGGGGCGATCATGGCCAGATTTAAACAAGATGATCATCCTCATTTTGACTATGGGCGTCCAGGAACCCAAGCGGATTTAAATATTGAAAATCTTGTAAAGCAAGTTAAAAAGTTCTTAGACAATGAGATCATTAGATAAAAGTGCCTTAAAATATAGTTTTATTTTTTTTACATTATTACCAATAATAGAAATTTTATTGCTACCATTTGTTTCTGGATGGGAAGGAAGTGAACTAAAGTCTTATTTTTTAAGAAAAATTTATGTCACACTTCTTGGATTCCCATTTGACTATTTTGGGATAATTAAAATTTCTCTAGTATCAATTATATTAAATCACACATTCTGGACATGTCTATTTTACTTTATGATTTCTAATTTTAGAAGAACTAAAAAAAAAGAGATGCGCAATGAATAAGGATTTGAAAAAAGGTAGTATTAGTTCTGAATTACCTACCTTGTGCTCAAGCTATAAAACAGTAGCCTATTTTTAAGATTGCAAACTTTTCATCTTCTCGTTTTTAATACTACAGAACGCTAAGCGCCTATCTCAGAGTAATCCGAATCGATATTCCAGATTATGAATTTAGCGATCCTGCATTTGGGGAGATTTTAAGAGTATTTACAGCTTTATGGGATAGCAACTCCCATCACCACTTTGATTATGCCAGACCAGGCATGTCTGCAGATAAGGCAATAAAAAGTTTATCATTTACTGTTTACAATTTTTTACAAACCTTTTAAAATTTAGACGAGTTCTCCAATGAAAATTTTTAACAAGCAAGCAGTGAAGTACAGCTTAATTTTTTTTGCTTACTCCCACTTTTCGAGATATTAACGTTACCCCTTACTTTTTCTTGGGAAGGCTCCAAGCCAAAACTGTTATTTTTAAGGAATTTAGTAAAGCTAATTTTTGCCTATCCGGGGAATTATTTAGGGCAATTTAACAAAAATACTTTATGGTTTTATTTCTGCTGGCTATTGAATCATGTCATTTGGTCACTTCTTTTTTATGGATTCATCTTAATTTGGTTAGGAATGAAAGGTAGAGACAGAGGGTAACTCCAACCATGAATTGGCTAAATCCCTGCGGTTACTACGATTCAAACTCTGCTTAACCATTTAAAGGCCAGAGCCCCTCGAAATCGCCACCTCAACGACAACTGGCTGGGCACGATCAATCGCCAGCAACTGGCCGCCGACGGCACCGTGCAGCTGACGGCCCGCCGACTGATCACCGGCGATAACGCCACCTACGAAGTGACGGCCCGGCCCTACGACTACCTGCTGGTATCCTTCGAGAACGACTTCCAGATGGAAGGGACCGGTTTCGCCAAAGGAGAAGTGTATGCCCTGCCGGCCATTTACGTCTACGCCCTCTTCCACCAGTCGACGATGCAGAAGTGGAAGACCAGCGCCGAGGTCGGGGTTATGGCCGGTCTGAGTGTGCTGGGCGCGGCTGAAATCGCAGCCGCCGTGGAGAGCGGCTCGGCGGCCGGGTTCGTGACGGGGGCCATCGACCTGGGGCTGGGCATCGGCGATGTGGTGCTCAGCTCGGCCTTCCCCAACGAGGTGGCCGCGATCTATCCCAGGCTGGCCGAGAACTGGAGCAGGCTGGCGCTGTGCTGGGGAATCGGCCGGCTGGCCGGCACGGGGCTAAAATCCGCCTTTAAACAAACGTTTATCGAAAGTCAACTAGCCCGGTTTGATTTTCGACTATCGACGCAAGCCAAGGAAACTGCATCAAAAATTAAACAGGAACTTACTCGTAATGTTGCTCAATTTGCAGAATTTATTGATGAAACTGATGCCTTTGAAGAACAAGTTAGGTTACTTAAATTGTATCCATTTGTTGAGGGCAGGACATTGGATGCCGATGTCCTCAATTATGCTTATGTTGAGAGAAATGGTTTAGCACCATATCTTAAAAATTCTCAGGTTGTAGACCAAGAAGCTAAGATTGGAGGAAAAATATACTGTGTTGAATATCGGAGTCAGGCTGGACCTGGCAACTTTTTTACAGATAAGATATTCTCCAATGAAGCAGAAGCCAGAGAAGAACTTGCCTTAATTTGGGATTTCAAAAAATCCCATGATTTGGTTATCAGGGAGTATACTATTAAAAGTCCATTCATTTTTCATAAAGGTATAATCGGCCCACAATTTGATCCAACAATAAATAAAACATACAAAGGAAGTGGAATACAATTTGAAATCCCGGATGAAGTGAAAAATAATTGGCCAAACTATTTCGTAACACAAGATTTAAATCCTGAGAAGATAAGGGATTTTATTATTGAATTAAAATAAGCAAATAAATGAAGAATTTCACTGAAGTTGCAATTAAGGATAACGTAAGATTCAGATTTTCTGATACATTATCAGGAGAATCAAACATTAATCCAGCCAAAAACCCACTCAATTGGGAAGCAATTGAGTGGGAGGAAGCAGAACATATAGTCGAAATAAAGTTCGAAAAAGGTACTTTACTAAAGGCAATGATTGACGAAAATAAAGAAAAATGTTTAGCCGTTTATGAAAGAAGTAAAACGTATCCAATACCAAAAAATGGCGTTATATATAACTCAGACGGAAGTCTATTCAAAATCTTAGAACCTCCAGTTCTAGTTGGCAATATTGCACTAAGTATATCCGAAAATATTAAAGGAAATGGTTTTGGCGGCTTATATCCAACTTGGCTTTCTAACAGTAAAGGAGATAAAGTAATTGGAATTAGTATAATGTTTCCCCCTAAGTATCGAAACAGATATGGCGACTTTTTTGAAGTTAGAGAATTAGATCTGGAAACGGGTGAGTTTGGCGAAGTGCTTCAGGAGGGAGCAATTTAATTTTCGAAAACTGAAAAGAAATCTTTCCATTACTTTTGAAAATTTTTATCAACAATCATTACTATATATTTACAAGTTCAATTCTCAAATGTAGAGTAATAGCTTGAATATTCAGTCCTCTATTCGGTCTGAATTCCTTTGATCGGCTGGCCGGCACGGGGCTGGAGGGGCTCTACCGGCAGGCGTACGTAGAGAGTGAACTGGCCCGCTACGATTTCCGGCTGCCCGAACCAGCTAAACAGACCGCCGGCCGTCTACACGAGCAACTGCACACCAAGCTGCCGGAACTGCGGCCGGCCCTGCAGACGCTGGAGGCCGAGCTAAGCAGCCTCAAGGCCAGTCCCTGGGTGAAAGGGCGCAAGCTCAGTGCCGAAGCCGTCAATATGGATTTTGTCACCAAAGGGAATTATCCCCCTTATCAATTCGGGTCAATGGTCGAAGATATTGAGATTGGCGTTGGAGAACGATTGTATTGTATTGAATATTTGAACCTAACTCAAATGGGTAAACGCGATGCACCTGGGGCATGGATGGGCCGACAGCTTTTTAGCTCTGAACAAGAAGCTCGGGAAGCATTTTCCATTCTCCCTGAGTTCAAAGAAGTCGGCCAACCTTTAGTAATCCGAGAATACATCGTCAAGAAACCCCTTCAAGCCCGGTTGGGGATTGCCAGTTCGTTGCAGAGTCCTACCAATGGGCATCAGTATGCGGGGGGAGGCCCCCAAATTGAGCTCTTGAATCAGGTCAACTATGAACCCGCCTGGGTAGACTACTTTCAACATCAAGGCTTTACCGATAAGACCGAGACCATTAGGAACTACGTCAAGAAACTAAACTGAAGCCTTAGGATGAAAACCATCGAAATTGATGAACGGGGGTTTGCCTACAAGTTGTTGTACTCCTCCTCCGAATACGGCGGTTGGGCTCGGCAATATGTCATCGGCATCGAATGGCATTACCACGGGCAGCTAATCAGGATTGACATACAGAATGAAAGCCTTTTTAGAGAACAAGTCAGTCCCGACGGGCAGTACTTGGTGCTGATCTTCTACCAGAACAAGCAGTATCCTGACCCCTGCAACTGTGTGGTCTACAACCCGCAGGGGCAGATCCACCGCATCGTTTGCGCTCCCTATCTGGTCAGTGAACAAGCCATTGCCTATCATCAGGGCAACCGCCAGGTGCTGGGCCTGATTCGTGGAGCTTCGATACGTAAAAATGCCACTGGCGAAGAGGTCATGTTTCTGGGCATATACGATCCGGAAGAATATTATCATTCCCATGCCTTTTACTTTGAAAGTCGGGAGTTTAATCCAGAGACAGGGGAAATTGGCCCTTTACTGGGAGTGTCACTTGAGCTTCGATAATACAATTGAATTATGAATACATCGTCAAGAAACCCCTTCAAGCCCGGTTGGGGATTGCCAGTTCGTTGCAGAGTCCCACCAATGGGCATCAGTATGCGGGGGAGGCACCCAAATTGAACTCTTGAATCAGGTCAACTATGAACCGGCCTGGCGGGAGTATTTCGAAGTGCCACGTTCCATACCGCCCCGCCTATCCGAACAGCTTCCGAACCGCCTTCATCACTTCCGGGACCGCCAGAACGACGGTGGCCGCCGACACGACGGTCGCCATCTGGCAATAGAAGCACAGCTTTTTGTTCTCCTGCCATTCCTCTCGCGCCAGGGTCAGGTTCAGAGCGGTATCGGCCAGGGTTTTTACACCCATGGCGATCGGTACGCCCGGGTTGGTTTCGGCGCGGTCCTTTCCGCCGGCGCCCGCCAGCATGGCCGTGGTCGCGTAGTTCAGGATCATCATCAGCGCATCCGGGGTGTCGAGCCGCTTGTAGGCGTAGGCCGACGCATCGACCTTGTCCGAATCGAAGACGGAGATCGGGGGGTCGGGTAAATGTTTGATAATGCCTAACTGATACAAACTGACAATCTGCCCGATGGTGGCGCCCACCATCGACAGACCGGCAATCCAGCGTCTGCGGTTCAAATCCTCGGTCTGCCCTTCACGCAGTTCCTGACTCAGTTGTATGGGATTCATAACGTCGAGATAAAAGAAGTTTCATTGGTTAACCGGGCAATTCTCCTTTTGTTCCCGAAACCTCCCTCCTGCCCGGAACTCAGCGGGTCCGGTTTTCCAGCACGATCAGCGGCAGCGAGCGGTTCCAGACCGGCTCGAAACCGGGTTCGTTCAGGAAGCCCCGGGCATAGTTGCCCAGCACCAGATCAGGATCGCCGTCGTGGTCCCAGTCGCCCGCGTCCAGGCAGAGCCAGCGGCCGTAGGTATGCACCGGCACGGCGTGGGGCTGAAACTGCGAAGGGCCTTTCTGTTCGAAATATAAAAACGTCCGGTCCGGTTTTTCCTGAAAATCAGCGAAGAAGGCGATGGTGGCGAGGTCGGTATCACCGTCGCCGTCGAAGTCGGCGGCCACCGCTTTGGTACAGCCGTCGATGGGATAGAAATAGGTCTGTTTGAAACGGTTACCGCCCTGATTCGTGAACAGATACACGCCGTGGTACGGCTTCAGAATCCGCGAATAGTCGCTGTTGTCCCCGCAGGTGTAGACGATGTCCGGCAGACCGTCGCGGTTGAAATCGGCGAGCTGGAAGCTGGTGGAGCCGTAGACCGGCGGAAACGTCAGCAGGTTGCGCTCCCGGAAGCCGCCGTTGCGGTCGTTCGTGAATAGCCGGATGCCTTCGTCGGCGTGGGCGAACAGGGCCATGAAATCCGGCCAGCCGTCGTGGTTAAAATCGCCGGTGATCACCTGCGTAGCCCCCGGAATTGCCTTCACGACCTGCTTCTCGAACCGGCGTCCGGGTCGCTGCTTCAACAGATATAAACCGCCCTCGTTGTGGCCGAAACCACACACGATCCAGTCGGTCAGGCCGTCGCGATCCAGGTCGATGGGGGTGGTTTGGATGGGGCGCGGCAGCCGGCGGAACCGGAATACTGCCCGGCGAGTCCGGGTCCAGTTCGATCACCTCCCCAACGGGCTGATCTACCGCCCGGACGGTGCCGATGCAGGTCAGGACGGTCTGCGCGATCCCGGCCCGTTCGTTCTTCGGCACCGCCTGAACGGCCGGGGAGGGCAGCGTTAGCAGCCGGGTCGGCTTCAGGGCGGCATCCCATCCGTATAGCCCCGCGTCGGTTTCACTGCCCGACAGAATCCGGCGGTTCACGGAATCGAACACCACCATCGTCGTGGTGGCGACGGTCGGACCGGATTCGGCGGGTTTGACGACTCGGAAGACCGACCAGTCGGGGATCGGGGCGACGGGTGGGGCGGCTTTCCGGAGATGCTCCGGGGCCAGCTTCCGGTAATAGGCCACCAGCTTATTCCAGTCGGCGAGGGAGATGGCCGCGCCTTCCGGCTGGAAATAGTTTGTGCTCTGCCAGACCTCCAGACCGAGCTTCGGGGCCATGGCCGGCAGCACCCGCCGAGTCCAGGTTTCCTTGTCGAGGGCGCCGGGGTCGGGCGGCAGCTGCCACCTGCCGCAATACCGCTGCACCAGTTCCTCCTCTTCGCTCACCGGCGGGTAGTTTACCGTTTGGCCGGAACCGCAGCCGGAAAACAGGCCGGCCAGCACGACGGGCAGTCCGGAGAGCAGGACGCCCGAAATCACCTTTTTCAGTTGCATAGGAACAGAATCAATAAAAAGAGGCAGCCGAACGACTGCCTCTTTTCAGGATAGGGAAACCGATTAATTGTATCCCGGATTCTGGGTCAGGGCCGACTTGCCGCCCGAGGTGCTCAGGTCGATCTGCCGCTGCGGAATCGGGAAGTACTCATTCTTGCCGGCTACGAAACGCCCCCCCCGAATGTCCGTCGTCACGGTGCTTTCGTAGGCGATGTAGGCGTTCAGGACCTTCTCGGCGATGCCCCAGCGAACCAGGTCGAAGAAGCGGTGGCCTTCCATGGCCAATTCCAGCTTCCGCTCGAAATAGATGGCGTTCAGCGCGCCGTCTTTCCCCAGTGCCGCAAAAGTCCCCGCCGGATAAACCGTCAGCTTGTAGTTGGCGGCCGGGGTGGCCGAATAGCCCGTCAGCGGGGCGGCCTCGTTGGTGTACTTATACACGTAGTTTACCGGGTTGGCCGCCCGGGCGCGCACCTGATTGACGTAGGTCTGCGCCTTTTCGAAGTTGCCCAGCTGGGCTTCGGCTTCGGCCGCCATCAGCAGCACGTCGGCATACCGGATCACGTTCCAGTTGATGGCCGTTCCGGGCGCCCAGGAGTGCTGGTCGGCATACTGGTCCTGGGTGGTCTGCATGTAGATGTTCTTCTTGGGCGAATACGGCCCGGCGTAGGTCTGGCCCGGGCTGCGGATCCAGTCGGCGCCGGGGTGGTTGCCCCAGTCCAGATACGGAATCCCGCGACGGCCGATGGTCCAGTCGATGCGGGGGTCCAGCGGACCGGCGTCCGGCGTAAACGGCTGGCTCGACGCGATGCCCTGGTCATTTTTCACCGGGTGAGCGTTGTAGTCGTTCAGGTACGGAAGGCCGGTGGCGTCCGTCCGGTATGAGTTGGCCAGATCCTGCGAGGGCTGGAAGAAGCCGCAGCACCGGAACGGGCTGTTGCCGTACGGGAAGTTCAGCATGTCGCCCTGATTGGCGCTGGCAATGGTGCCGCTGCCGTCGTTGGCGACCATCTGGATGGCGAACACCGACTCGGAATTGTTTTCGGTAGCCGCATCGAAGTTATCGTGAAACCGGGTCACCAGGGCGTATTTGAACCCGTTGCTGGTGACGCCCTGCGTCGTGATCTGATCGAACAGCGCCCTGGCTTCGGCAAACTTATGCTCATACAGATACGTCTTGGCAAGGTACGAAGCCGCAGCCCACTTGTTCACCCGCCCGATGTCCGACTGCGTGGGAGGCAGGTTATCCATGGCGAATTTAAAATCGGCTTCGATGCGGGGCCAGATGTCCTCGGTGTTGGCCTGGGCACTGGCCGTCGGCGTTTCGATGGTTTCGTCGATCCAGGGCACCTTGTTGAACATCTTCTTCAGCTCGAAGTAGTAATGGCCGCGCAGGAAACGGGCCTGAGCCGCAATTCTGGCCTGGTCGGCTTCCGGAATGTCCTGTGCCTGGGCGAGCAGGCGCAGCACCGAGTTGGCCCGGTTGACGCCTTCGTAGACCGTCCGCCACTTGCTGTTGAAATAGCCGTTGCTGGGGTCGGCCGTGAATTTGGCGATGGCGTCGACGGCCGGCTGGTCGCTTCCGTCACTGCCCTTGTGGGCATCCCCGCCCGCGATGGAACCGTAGACCCAGTTGCTGGGCGATGCCTCCCAGGCGTTGCCGCTGGCGAGGTTGAGAGCGCCCCCGTTGTTGTACTGACCGTCGAGGGCGGCATAGGCCCCCACCAGTAGGGCGTCCACCCCGCTGCGGGTCGCCAGCGTCTGATCGCTCAGCGCCCCCTGGGCCGGAATATCGAGACTGTTCTGGCAGGAATCGAAGGACAGGCCGAGGGCCGTGACCGCGAGCACGGCGATATATTGTGGTATCTTCATGATTGTCAGGTTAGTAAAAATTAAAAGGTCAGGTTCAGACCGAACAGGAACTGGCGCTGGTTCGGATACACCCCCTCATCGATCCCGAAGGAGGTCGTCGTTGAGAACGACTGATTCAGGCTGCCGCCGGAACTGTTGTTGGTGTTGGCCGTCGTGCCGATTTCCGGGTCCAGACCGGAGTATTTCGTGATCGTGAACAGGTTGGCCGCCTGCACATAGACCCGCAGCCGCTCCACGCCCACCTTTTTGAGCGTTCCGGCCGGCAGCGTGTATCCGATCTGCGCATTTTTAGCCCGCAGGTAGGAGCCGTTCTCCACGAAATAGGAGTTGGGCACGTTGGCCGAACTGAACGAGCCGACGGTTTCCTGGATCGGCACCGCAGCGTTCTGATGCTCCGGCGTCCAGGAATCATACAGGGCGGTTCTGCTCTTGGCACCCTGGAAGTTGGCGTTGAAGTCCGTCCACCATTTGACGTTGTTCCAGATGTCGTTGCCCTGTGAACCGTACAGGAACAGGCTGAAATCGAACTGCCGGTACGTCGCACCCAGGTTCAGGCCGTAGGTGAATTTGGGGTTTGGGTTGCCGAGGAACGTCCGGTCGGCATCGGTGATCTGTCCGTCGCCGTTGGTGTCGGCATAGCGGAAGCGACCCACCGCCACGTCGCTCTGATACACCGCACCGGTGTTGCCCGTCGCCTGCTGTGCCTGGGCGTTGGCCTGGGTGATCTCCTCCTGCGAATTCCAGAAACCGGCCACCTTGTAGCCGTAGAACTGCCCGATGGAATGCCCCACGGCGTTCCGGACGATGTAGCTGCCGTTGAACCGCCGGCCTTCCTGATCGAAGTAGTCGATGCCCTCGGCCAGCGACACGATCCTGTTGTTATAAGTCGTGAAGGTCAGCGTGGCGTTCAGCTTCAGGTCGCTGGTGATGGCGAAGTTGCTAGACGCGGCCAGGTCAAGGCCCTGGTTCCGCATCTGGGCCACGTTGACGGCCGGAGCGGTTCCCAGACCGGCCGTACCGGCCAGTTCGAGCGTGTAGAGCAGGTCGCGCACATCCTTGCGGTAATAGTCGACGGTCAGGTCGAGCTTGCCTTTCCAGAGGCTGGCGTCGAAACCGATGTTGGCGTTGATGTTCTTCTCCCATCGGGCGTCCGGGTTCCCGATGCGGGTCCGCTGGAAGCCGAGCACGTTGGCCGAGTTCGACCCGTTGACGGCGTAGTACGACGAGGTCCGGTCCCCGCCGTAGGTGGTGTAGGCGTTGGCCGGATCGACGTTCAGCTGGTTGCCCATCACGCCGTAACCCCCGCGGATCTTCAGATCGTTCAGCCAGGTGAGGCCGTCCATGAAGCTCTCCTGCGAAATCCGCCAGCCCGCGCTCACCGCCGGGAACCAGCCGTACTGGTAGTTCAGGAACCGCGAAGAACCGTCGCGACGGATCGTCAGGCCCAGCAGGTACTTGTCCCGGAAGGTGTAGTCGGCCCTCCCGATCAGCGAGAACAGGGCGTCGGCGTAGCGGTTGCTGTAGTTGGTCGGCGTCCCGGCCCCGGTCGAGAGGTTCGTGAAGTTCGGGTCGAACGAGAAGTAGTTCTGCGTCGATCCGCCGACGTTCCGGCCCTGGTTCCGGTAGGCCTCCGTCCCGACGACCACCTTCAGGTCATGGGCATCGGCGAAGTTGTGCTGGTACTGGATCGTGTTGGTCCAGGTCCAGTTGAAACCGCTGAACGTGTTTTCCGTGTACGTATTGGTCGTCGTGTTCTCCTGGTTCTCGTAGGTCGGGTAGGAGAAGGATCGGAAGTTCCCCATGAAGATTTCACCCCCGAAGCTGGTGCGGGCGGTAAAGTCCTTCAGGAAATCCACTTCGGCGTACATGTTCCCGAACAGCCGGTTGTTCATGCCTTTGTTGTTGGCCGAGCGCTGCTGGATCGCCACCGGGTTGTTGGCGTTGCCCAGACCCTGGCCGAAGCCCCCGGCGTAGTTGCCCCGGATGTCGTATACCGGAATGATCGGCTGCTGACGGAAGGCATAGCCGATGGCGCTTCCCTCCTGAAGGGCGTTGATCCGCGGGTTGTCGGTCACCGAGAAGGCCAGGTTCTCGCCCACCCGGATGTTCTCCCGGATGTTGTACTGGCTGTTGGACCGGATCGTATACCGCTTCAGGTACGTATTGATCAGCGTCCCCTGCTGGTTGAAATAGTTGAACGAAAACAGGTAGTTGCCCTGCGGACCGCCCCCGCTCACGGCCAGGTTGTGGCTGGTGATCGGTGCCGGCTTGAACAGCTCGTGGAACCAGTCGGTTCCGGCCTTGTTGGCGCGGGTAATCCGGTAGAAGGCGTTGTACTGATCGGCGCTCGTATAGGTCGGGTTGACGTTGTATTTCGACGGATCGACCGAGGGGTCGCCTTCCTTCGCGCCCTGCGGAGCGATGTAGTCAGGCAGGACCGGATTGGGGCCGCGGCCGTAGAGCGGGTCGTTGATGACCACGTTCGGGTTCGAATTCCGCAGGGCGTTGAACTTCAGCTGCGCGGTTTCCTGCGGATCGAGCAGATCCCAGACGTTGCCGCTCTTCGGAAACTGCATCCCGAAATAGGCGTCATACTGCACCTTCACCTTGCCGGTTCCGCGCCGGGTGGTGATGATGATCACCCCGTTGGCCGCCCGCGACCCGTAGATCGAAGCCGAGCCGGCGTCTTTCAGCACCTGCATCGTAGCCACGTCGTTCGGGTTGATGTCGTTGATGTTCTGCGTCGGAACGCCGTCGACGACATACAGCGGCTGGTTGTTACCGAAGGTGTTCAGACCCCGGATGCGCACCTGCGGAGCTTCGCCCGGCTGGCCCGAGCCGAGTACGGTTACCCCCGACGCCCGGCCCTGGAGCTGGTTGGTGATCTGGGAGGTCGGCTGCTGCTGGAGTTCCTGCACATTGACCACCGACACGGCGCCGGTCAGGTCTTTCCGGCGCTGGGTTCCATAGCCTACGACGACCACCTCCGTCAGCGACTTCACGTCGGACGCCAGCTGGATGTCGGGCAGGGTCGTGCGGTTGCTGATGGGCACCTCCTGCGTCGTGAAGCTGATCGAGGAGATCACCAGCACGCCCGTGCCGTCGGGCACGTTCAGCGTGAAGCGGCCCTCGGCGTCGGTGGCCGTTCCGACGTTGGTCGATCCTTTCAGGAGTACCGTCGCGCCGGGCAGCCCCGTGCCTTTATCGTCGAGAACCCGCCCCGTGACGGTAATGGGAGGAACGGGTTTTCCGGCGTTTGGGCCGTTCACGGTGCTGGTGCGTCCGGAAGAGGTATCCGCAGCCCGCTTCAGGATGATGGCCGTACTGCCGACCTCATACTGAATGGAAGCCGGCCCCAGCACCCGGTCGAGCACGTCGGACAGCTTTTCGTTCGTGAAGGTCAGCGACCCGGTCCGCTGCTGCGGGAAAATTCTCGGGTTATACATGAACTTCACCTCGGCGGTTTTGCCGATCCGGCTGATGGCCTGTTCCACGGTCAGGTTGGAAAGCTGCACGCTGACCCGCCGGCCCAGCAACTCCTGGCCGAAGGCGTCGTCGGCCCGCACCGCCGTAGTGAAAACTGCCACGATGGTATATAGGTAAAAACTGGTCCGCATCATTTTAAGCAGCCCGTGCTGTATTTTTAAAGGAATTGTCATACTTTTGAATGGGTTGTCGGTTTCATATCGGCAAAAAAATTCCCTTACCCTGTCTCAGGGGGCTTTTTTTGAAGGAAGCATTTGGGGGAATCACTCGGGAGCCGGCGATGTAGCAGCATTGCCGGCTCTGCTTTTTATAGTCTCAACAGAGGTGTTTTTGGGTCATAGGCATCTTCGCTTGGGTTGAGTAGTTTTCATAGGCATCCTTTGCTGCTGATCAGTATTTTTCCTTCCATCTGCTCATACTGGGCGTCCAGCGTCCGGCAGATCATCGAGAGCTTTTCGAAAAGCGGCTCGTCGTCGAGGGAGGCCGTCAGGTAACAGTTCTTCATCACCTCCTCGTCGAACACGATCTCGATCCCGTAGGCTTTTTCCAGTGAAGCGAACACCTCCGAAACCGGCGTGTCGCTGAACGCGAACATCGAGCGCTGGATGGGCAGGTCCAGCAGCGTGGGCGAGTCGACCAGCGACCGTTCCAGGCGGCCCTCCGCCGGATTGAACATCACCCGCTGGTTGGGCGTCAGCACCAGGCCGATCAGCTGGGCCGACTCCTGCTTCTTCCGCCGTTCGTGGTCGAAGCGCGTAAACACCGAGACTCTCCCGGTCTTGACCGTCACGTGGACCTGGTCCTTCCCGTTGGCCCGGACCGTGAAGCTCGTCCCCAGCACCTTGGTAATCAGGTTGTCCGCGTAAACGAAAAACGGCTTCTCCGGATTTTTGGCGACTTCGAAAAAGGCTTCGCCGACCAGATACACCTCCCGTTTTTCGTGCCGATCGAACCCCTTCGGATAACTGATCCGGCTATCGGGCGTCAGCAGCACCGAACTGCCGTCGGCCAGCGTCACCAGCCGGTTGCGGTCCGAGGTGTTCGTCACCTCCGCCAGCGGCTGCCCGGATTCGGCGATGAGCCGGGTGTACATCCGCGTGGCCGGGTCGGGGGCCGGCCGGAAATAATGCCGTCCCATCCAGAGCAGGCTCAGCACCACCACCGCGGCCGCAGCCCAGCGCCAGAGCGCCGAACCCGGCCGGAGACGGACTTCGCCTTCGCTCCCGGTACGCGTCGGGTCGGCCTGATTGATGGTCTGCATGATCCGCCGGATGTTCTGACCCACGCGGGCGGGCGGCAGGGTGAAGGTGTCGCCCTCGAAGGCGAGGAGCGTTTCTTTTGCGGTATGAAAAGCACCGGCCCGCTCGGGAAACCGCTGCGGAAACTGTTCCCACGCGTCGGCTATTTCCGGCGTGGCCTTCCCGTGCAGCCAAAGTCGGAAAGACTCGTCTTCCAGAAAATCACGCAGCTCGGAATGGTTAAAGCTTTTCATATAAAAACGCTATTGTCGGCTCTCTATGTAGACAATGAGCGCCCCGGAAGAATATACCCTCCGTTTTTGAGCTTTTTTCGATTTTTTTGAAGAAATCGGAGAGCCTACGGGAAAAAGTAGCATACCAGCAGGGAAAGATTGCTGAAAGCCGAAAATGAACTGGGGAAGGCACACGCCTGGCGCAGGGGGCTTTCAAAAAACCTCGCCGTACCCCTTACCAAATCAAAAATTGTTTTTCTTTGCAGGGGAGAGAAAAGGGAGGTTCGGTCGAAAACTTTGCTTCGCCAATAAAACATATTCTGATTCATGAAAAGAACTGCATTGAGCCACGTGAGCGTGTCCACCATCAGGAAAGCGAACTCTGCCCTGGTCAGGAGCAAAGGCTCACTTAGTCGATTCCTGTCCGATCACATTGAGTTAAAATCAGGCGGCAGAACAAAAGTGATTTCCACGCACATTGAATCAGATAAGATCAAAGAAGCATGGGGTAAGGCCGTGAAGAATTAGAAAGTATAATTTTATCTACCGTAAACTGGTCACAAGCGACGACGACTTTGTAGGATTACTGGCCTACTCTATTTATAAAAAGCAGAAAATCTCTCATATTGAGGAGTTTAAAAGCCAAAACGGACATGATCCCAGTGACAGGGAGCTTGATAAGTTCCATCAATTTACTTCCTCGGATACGCAGCTGAAGCAGTACAGAAGCACTGCTGAAAAAGACCTGGAGGTTTTCCTGAATTTCGTATTGGAACAGAAAGCCCAGGAAATAGAAGCCTTCTATCGGGATGCCTTCAGGGAGGTGGCAAAGGAAAGTGGTCGCGGATTTTGGTACGGAGTTTGGCAGAGCCTTTTTTCGTCCTTTCTCTATACCGTTATCCTGGGATTGATTGTGCTGATTTTATGGTCGGCTCAATTAGGCCCAAAGGAGGTGATTGAAAAAGTGTTCAATGTAAAGATTACACTTGGTAGTACACACATACAAAAAGTTTCAACTGACAGGAAACCGGCATACTGAAATGGTATGCCATCGTTTATTTCCATTGATCGCTAACTGGTCAAACGATCCCAGTGGCTGCGGAGGAAGGACAGGGCCTTGTGGAGGTGGTTGGAAACCGACTGCCGGTTGATATTCATGATCTGGGCGATCTGGTCGACGTCCAGACTCTCGAAGTAACGGAGGTACAGGGCCTCCTGCTGGCGGACGGGCAGCAGATCGACGGCCTGCCGGATCCGGTCGCCGGTCAGTTGCTCTTTCTCCAGCACGAACAACACCTCCTGAAAATTCTGCTCGGAGGCCAGCCCGGCGGCTTCCTCCTCCCCGACCCAGCCCCGACGGTATACCCGCTGGAGTTCCAGGAGCATTTTGTGGCGGAACGCCTTGAAGAGGTATTTTCGAATGGAGTCGGTCCCGCTGAGTGCCCCGCGTTTCTCCCAGAGATACACGAAGAGGTCGTGGAGGCAGTCCTCGATCAGGCCGACATCCTTCGTAAACCGGGTGCCGAACCGGAACAGACTCGAATAATGACGTTCGATCACCTGCTCAAAAGCCGTCCGGTCGCCTTCTTTGAAGCGTTGCCAGAGTTGCTGGTCGGTTAAGAAAGCAGAATCAATCATCGAACGGTAATCTACTGGTATTTTAACGAGGGACAGAGGCAAAGATTGTCAAAGTAATCATTATGATACGAACAATCCCGCACCCTTCGCGAAAAGTGAGCGTATGACTTTTTCGGCTCCGGACTGAGCCTCTGCGCCTGAAAAACCGGTCCTTCTCAAAGAAGGGCAAAAATCGGCTCATCTGTCCCTTCACCCGAAACGTCGGCCCGGCCACGGACCACCCCTGAGGGCAAACCCAACGAAACGTACCGAAAAAGCCGCTTTGGTATCAATGGGTACACCACCACCTTTATATTTGTACTCTGCCACGATCTTTCAGGAATAAACCCTTTCTTTACCCGTATGCAACGAAGAAGTTTCCTCAAATCGGCCGCGCTCGGAACGGCCGGTCTCTGGGCTGGCCTGCCCGGGACCGGTCTGCCCCGGGCGGAGGCCGCCGGCCTGCCGAAGCTTAAAATCACCAAAATCCGGTATTACGGCGCGCCCGGCTACAACAAGCCGCTCTTCAATCAGGCCCGCGGCATCGTCGAGATCGAAACCGACGGCGGTCTGATCGGCATCGGGGAGGGCGGTTCGAAGGACATGATCGAGCAGTGCGCCCAGATGATGATCGGCGAAAACCCGTTCCGGATCGAACACCTCTGGCAGAGCCTTTACCGGGGTATGTTCTATCCGCCGGGCCGGGAGAAGCTGCACGCCCTCGGCGCCCTCGAAATGGCGCTCTGGGACCTCAAGGGCAAGGCCCTCGGCGTGCCGGTCTATGAACTGCTCGGCGGTGCCACCCGCGACTACGTGGAGTGCTACGCCACCGGCTTCCGGGCATCCAAAGCCAAAACCGAGGAAGACCGCGCCCGCGACTGCATCGAAGCCGGCCTGCGGTCCTACCGCATCGGCCCCACCGGCGGCAACGGTGAAACGCCCTTCGACTTCTACGAGAACGCCAAAAAAACCATCGACTTCTGCAAGCGGATCGACGCGGCCGTGGGCGGGGGCGGCAAGTGGGCCATCGACCTCCACACCCGCTTCGATACCACCGAGGGCGTCAAAATCTGCAAGGCGATCGAGAACCTCGAACCTTATTTCGTCGAGGACATCGTACGCTCGGAAAACCCGGCCGTCTACCAAACCGTGCGACAGATGACCACCGTCCCCATCGCGGTCGGGGAGCAGTTCGGCGACCGCTGGGACATCAACGAATTCATCGAGCAGCGGCTCATCGACTACACCCGCGTCACGCTGCCCAATACCGGCGGCATCACGGAACTCAAAAAGATCGCTTCCCTCTGCGAGACGCACTATGCCGGCATGATTCCGCACTTCACCGGCCCGCTCTCCACGGCGGCCCTGGTCCACGTGCTGGGATCGAGCAGCCCTACCCGCTGCCTGATGGAACTGGCCGGCGGGGAACCCGAACGCCCGGAATATTTCAACGAAGACTACGTCAGCTTCCGGAACGGCAAGCTGTATCTGAACCCGAACCCCGGCCTGGGGGTTACCTTCAACCCGAAGAAGGCCACCTTCATCATGGAGGTGACGACGAAAACGCAGTTTCCGCACCCGGTTCTGAAAAGCCCCGACGGCTCTATCCATAACTGGTAAACCCCGGCCGACCCCCGCATGATTTCGCCCGATACCCCCGATACCCTGACCCGGCCCGTTTCAAAAAACTACCGCTGGCTGATCGTGGCGCTGCTGTTCACGGCCACGACCATCAACTACCTCGACCGCCAGATCATCGGCCTGCTGAAGCCCATTCTGGAAGTGGAATTCGGCTGGACGGAGACGCAGTTTGCCGACATCGTCATCGCCTTCACGGCCGCCTATGCCGCCGGTCTGGCCGGGTTCGGCTGGTTCATCGACAAGGTCGGCACGAAAGCCGGCTATTCTATCACGGTGGTCTGGTGGAGTCTGGCCGGGATGCTCCACGCCGTGGCCCGCAGCGCGACCGGTTTCAGCCTGGCCCGGGCGGCCCTCGGCCTGGGCGAAGCCGGCAACTTCCCGGCGGCCGTCAAGACCGTGACGGAATGGTTTCCGAAAAAGGAACGGGCCCTGGCAACAGGCATCTTCAATGCCGGCACCAGCGTCGGGGTGGTGGTGGCGCTGTTCATCGTGCCCTGGATTCTGACGGGATTTGGCTGGCAGGAGGTCTTCTGGATCACCGGCGCCCTGGGGTTCGTCTGGCTCCTGTTCTGGCTCCTCCTCTACGAACTGCCCGCCCGCCAGAAACGGCTGAGCGCCGAAGAACGCGCCTATATTCTGCAGGGGCAGGAAAGCCGCACCGAAGAAAAAGTCCCGATCCGGTGGTTCAGGCTCTTCCGGCTGCCCCAGACCTGGGCGCTCATCGCCGGCAAGGGCCTGATCGACCCGATCTTCTGGTTTTTCCTGTTCTGGCTTCCCTCCTACTTCTCCTCGACCTTCGAACTGGACCTGAAAAAAATCAGCCCGGAGTTGATGATCATCTACACGGCCACCACGGTCGGCAGCATCGGCGGGGGCTACCTGTCGTCGTGGCTGATCCGGCGCGGCTGGCCGACGCTGAAGGCCCGCAAAACCGTCCTGATCGTCTTTGCCCTGCTGGAGATTTCGATTATCCTGGTGCAGTTCGCCCCGAACGTCTGGGCGGCCGTGGGCCTGATCAGCCTGGCGGTGGCCGTCCACCAGGCCTGGGCGACGAACGTATTTACGCTGGCCTCCGACCTGTTTCCGAAGCAGGCCGTCAGCTCGGCCGTCGGGATTGCGGGCATGGCGGGGGCGGTGGGCGGCATTTTTTTCCCGAAGCTGGTCGGCGGGCTGCTCGATGCCTACAAAGCCGCCGGGAATCTGGAGGGCGGTTATAACGTGCTCTTTACCCTGTGCGGATTCACTTACCTGACGGCCTGGCTGATCATCCACCTGCTCACCCGCAAACCGAAACCGGTCGATCTGAACCAGCTACTTTGATCCTTTTTTAAGTACATTAATAAACTTAATAAAAAAATTTAGTACAATATTAAACATATTTAAAGCCATGAAGGTTATGTTTGCATTCAACATCAACCTTCATGAAACCTGCCACTTCTTTACGTATCACTCTCGTATTAGCCTGGTTGTCCGTAGTCGCTTACGGACAGTCGCCCGCCGTCGTCTCGGGAATACTGACCGGGACGGTTCGTGACAAAAACACCCAGGAACTGCTCGTCGGCGTCACCGTCCAGGTCGAAGGCACGACCTCCGGCACCGTGACGGACACCGAGGGCCGGTTCCGGCTCAACCTGCCCGTCGGCAGTTACCGCATCCGGGCCAGTTATGTGGGCTACCAGCCGGTGGTCAAATACAATCTGGCCGTGACGTCGGGAAACGTCAGCGAAATCAGTTTCGAGCTGGCCGAGGAGAAGCAGAACCTGTCGGAAGTGGTCGTGAAAGCCAACCGGGCGGTGGCCGACGTTACCACCCTCGAAACGCCCAACTCCATCCAGCGCCTGACGACGGAGGAGATCAAGAGCAACCCCGGCGGCAACTTCGACGTCTCGCGGGTGATCCAGACGCTGCCGGGCGTGGGCGGCTCGGTCGGCGGACTGCGCAACGACATCGTCATCCGCGGGGGCGCCCCCAACGAAAACGTCTTTTATCTCGACGGCATCGAAATTCCGGTCATCAACCACTTCCAGACGCAGGGCGGAACCGGCGGCCCGCAGGGCATCCTGAACGTGTCGTTCATCGAGGACGTCACACTCTCGTCGAGCAGCTTCGACGCCCGCTACGACAACGCCCTGGCGTCGGTATTCCAGTTCAAACAGCGGGAGGGCAGCCGCGAACGACTCCAGGGCAACCTGCGCCTGAGCGCCACCGAACTGGCGCTGACCGGCGAAGGCCCCCTCGGACCGAAAACCACCTTCCTGGCCTCGGCCCGACGCTCCTACCTCCAGCTCCTGTTCCAGCTGATCGACCAGCCGATCCGGCCCAGCTACTGGGATTTTCAGTACAAGATCACCCACAAAATCAACCCCAAAACCACCCTGACGACCCTCGGCGTGGGGGCCATCGACGAGTTCGGCTTCTCCATCCCGTCGGAGACGACGCCGGAGAAGGAATACACGCTGCGGTCGGTGCCGTTCATCAACCAGTGGAACTACACCGTCGGAGTGGCGGTCCGGCGGCTCATCGAGCGGGGTTACGTCAACGTGGCCCTGAGCCGCAGTGCGTTCAACAACGCCATCGACCGTTACGAAGACGGCCGGATCGGGGATGCCGCGCGGCAGTCGCTTCGGACGCGCTCGCGGGAGACGGAGAACAAGCTCCGGGCCGATTTTAACCAGGTCTTCGGCGACTGGAAATTTTCGGCCGGGGGCGTCGTGCAGTACGTGCAGTTCGACAACCGGTTTTTCAGCCGCATCCGCAACGAGGTCCGCGACACGACCGGGGCCGTCGTTCAGCCGGCGGTGGACGTCCGGTCCGGCACCGACCTCGGATTCTGGCGGTATGGGGCTTTCGTGCAGGTGAACCGGAGTTTTCTGGGCGACCGGCTCGGCGTTTCGGCCGGGCTGCGGGCCGACGGCAACAGCTTTACCACCACCGGCAACGACCCCGGCCGCACGTTGTCGCCCCGGCTGGCGCTCTCCTACGCCCTCACCGACCGCTGGAACCTGAATGCCTCCGTAGGGCGGTATTACAAAATTCCGGTCTACACGATACTCGGCTACCGCGACGAGACGGGCCGGTTTGCCAACCGCGACAGCCGCTACATCCGCTCCGACCACCTCGTGGCCGGGATCGAATACCTGCCCAGCCCGACCACCCGGTTTACGGTCGAAGGTTTCTACAAGCGCTACAGCCAGTACCCGGTTTCGGTCCGGTCGGGCATTTCGCTGGCGAACCTCGGCACCGATTTCGACGCGCTGGGCAACGAGGACGTCCGCAGCACCGGCCGGGGCAGTACCTACGGCGTGGAGGTCTTTTTCCAGCAAAAACTGGTCAAAAACCTGTTTGCGGTGGTCTCGTACACCTTCGTGCGGAGCCGGTTTTCGGGCACCGACGGCCGGCTGATCCCTTCGGCCTGGGACAACCGCCACCTGCTGTCGGGATTGCTGGGGCGGCAGTTCGGCCGGGGCTGGCAGATGGGGCTGAAATACCGTTTTGCAGGTGGGGCACCCTACACGCCCTTCGATCGGGAAGCCTCGCAGCAGAACTACCTGGCGCTGGGGCAGGGCATCCTGGACTACAGCCGCCTGAACACCCTGCGGCTGAAGCCCTTCAGTCAGTTCGACTTCCGGCTGGACAAGAAATGGAATTTCCGGCGGCTGACGTTCGACCTGTTTCTGGACGTGCAGAACGCCTTCCTGACCAACACGCCGGGCTATCCGGAGTTCGTGCTGGCCCGCACCGACGACAATACCGGCTTTGCCACCACCGACGGACGCCCGCTGCGGCCCGACGCCGGCAACGGCATTCCGAAGATTCTGAGCAACGACGACCCCTTCGTGACGCCGTCCATCGGCTTTATCATCGAATTCTAATCCATTAATACTCAACTCCAACAGGTTATGAAAAATCGAATGCTTGAACAGTATGCCACGGCCGCCGTCGTAATCGGCAGCATTATCGGCACGTATTTCTTCAGCCGCCCCCGCCAGTCCGGCTTTCGGACGCGCCTGGACCGCGAACAGCAGACCGAACTGGACCGCAACCTCCTGACGCCCGCCAATGCCACCTTCGGGCTGGTCTGGCCGGTGATTTATTCGGGAACCGTCGGGCTGGCGGTGCATCAGGCCCTGCCCTCCCAGACCGATAACCCGCGTTATGCGCAGGCCCGGCCGTTGCTCTGGGTCAACTCGGCCCTCAATGCCCTGTTCGGGTACTTCTTCTCGAAATCCGACCGTGACAGCCGGACCGGGGCCGCCCTGACGACCATCGCCCTGCTGCCGGTTTCCCTCGGCCTGCACCGGAATCTGGAAATCGGCCGACAGGCAGTCCCGGAGCCGGAAAAGACCCTGCGCCGGTCGATCAGTCTGTATGCGGGCTGGCTGACGGCCGCGTCGGTGGTCAGCGTCGGAAATCTGCTGCTTCAGGCAGGTTACCGGGTAAGTCCCGAGTCGGCCACCCGCTGGGCGTTCGGGGTGCTGTCGGCCACTGCCGGGCTGGGCATTGCCGTGTCGAAGCGGCTGGACGATCCGTATTACCTGACCACGCTGATTGCGGCTTTTGCGGGCATCGCGGCCAAACAGACCGGCCGGAACGACGACCTGGCGCGGGTAGCCGCCGGACTGGCCCTGCTGCTGACGGGTGTCCTGGCCGATGCGCTGCGCCGGAAAAAGCCTGAACAACCGGCTGAAACCGCACCGGAAGCCGCCGAACCCGCCCTGCCGGTGCCGGCCTGAATCCGGCACCATCCTGTCCAAACCCATCGAACGCTCCTTCCACCATGTCAATCGCCCTTTTTCACCGCACGGCCGGGGCGTGCGGCCGGATCATCACCCGGGCCTACAGCACCTCGTTCTCGATCGGCGTCCGGCTGCTGGCGGCCCGCTTCCGCCCGGCCATCTACGCCATTTACGGCTACGTCCGGTTTGCCGACGAAATCGTCGATACCTTCCATGAGTACGACAAGGCGGAACTGCTGGAGCGGTTTCGGGCCGATACGAATCTGGCCCGCGAGCAGGGCATCAGCCTGAACCCGGTGATCCACGCCTTCACGCGGGTGATGCGCCACTACCGGATCGGCACCGACCTGCTCGACGCGTTTCTGGATTCGATGGCGATGGACCTGACGAACAGCACCTATCAGACCGGCGAATACCGGACCTATGTCTACGGCTCGGCGGAGGTGGTGGGGCTGATGTGCCTGCGGGTGTTCTGCGAGGGCGACGAGGTACTGTACGGGCGGCTTCAGGAACCGGCCCGGCGGCTGGGGGCGGCTTTCCAGAAGGTCAACTTCCTGCGCGATCTGGCGAGCGATTTCGGGGAACGGGGCCGACTGTATTTCCCGGGCGTGGACTTCGAGCGCTTTTCCGAGGCTGATAAGCGGCAGATCGAAGCGGAGATTGCGGCCGATTTCAAAGCCGCCCTCGCCGGCATCCGGGCTTTGCCGAAAGGCGCTCGACTGGGCGTATACGTCGCTTACCGGTATTACCTCGACCTGTTCCGGCAGTTATGCCGAGTCCCTCCGCGAACGCTGTTTACCCGGCGCATCCGGGTGTCGGACCGCCGGAAGCTCTGGCTGCTGCTGCGCAGTTCGGTACGGCATTACACCCTGCCGGTCTGAGCGTCGGCTTCAAAGGTGGTTTGGGGAAGGGTGCCGGACCACCCCCCGGCCCCCTCCTAAAACAGGAGGGGGTGGCTTCGCAGTTTGCTGAACATGGCGGAGCGCTTCCCCTCCTTGCTAAGGAGGGGGCCGGGGGTGGTCGGCGCGACGGCAAACCGGTCAGGGAGACACTTTCTCCCTTCCCCAAACCACCGCTTAGGCCGGTGGGTACGGATCTCTTTTAACCCGCTGTCGTCAGGGCAGCGGGTTTTTCTGTTTATCCCGGAAATGAACGGATGAGGGCCATTGCTGAAAATTTGCCGAAAAGATATTTCGTTAAAATAATTTTCTGAAAGAAAGAGTATCGGCCCAACGCGGCTGCATCTTTTGGCCAGTCGGAACAAACCATCCTTCCTCTGCGCCTATGGAAAAACGTCTGCCAGCCTATTAACAAAAAAGCCGGAAATGCGCCAACATTTCCGACCCCAATTTTCCCCAGTGTATGATCGCCATCATCTCCGCAAACCTGCGGACCCGGGATTTGTTTTGCCGAATTTTCACCCGACAAAAGCCAAAATTATGTCTAAACGACAACATTTTCAAAAAGCCCTGCGAAAAACCGCCCGCAGGAGTCTCTTCCCTGCCCTCCTCTCCGTCGTCCTGCTGACGCCCGCACCGGCCCTTGACCTGAACCCTCTGAAAATCAGCGCAGCGCCGAAAGAAGCGCCCCAGCGAAAAATAGGCGGGATCGCGCTGGACGAGAAGAATGCCGGCCTGCCCGGCGTCAGCATCGTGCTGAAGGGCACCCAGCGCGGCACCACCACCAGCGCCGACGGCCGGTTCTCCCTCGACATTCCGGACGCCGACGCCCAGGCGGTGCTGGTGTTCTCCTTCGTCGGCTACAAAAGCCAGGAGGTGCCTGTGGGCAACCAGACCGAACTCAGGGTGACGATGGCCCCGGAAGCCAGCACGCTCAACGAGGTGGTCGTGACGGCCCTCGGTATTTCGAAGGAAAAGAAAGCCCTGGCCTACGCCGTGTCGGAGGTAAAGGGCAGCGAGTTCACGCAGGCCCGGGAAACCAACGTCGCCAACGCCCTGACGGGCAAGATCGCCGGGGTGAATGCAACCGGGATGGCCACCGGCCCCGGCGGGTCGAGCCGCATCATCATCCGGGGCAACGGCTCGCTCAACGGCAACAACCAGCCGCTGTACGTCATCAACGGGATGCCGATGGACAACAGCATTCCGGGGGGCGGCACCACGGCCGACGGCAACGGGATGAACGTCGACCGGGGTGACGGGATCGGCGGGATCAACCCGGACGACATCGAGTCGATCAGCGTGCTGAAAGGCGGCCCCGCTGCGGCCCTCTACGGCGCCCGGGCCTCCAACGGGGTCATCCTGATCACGACCAAGAAAGGCCGCGGCCAGAAGGGGCTCGGCATCGAGATCAACAGCAACACCACCTTCGAGAACATCGCCGTGATTCCGAACTGGCAGTATGAGTTCGGCCAGGGGGTGGACGGCCGGAAACCGGCGACGGTAACCGAGGCCAAAAGCACCGGCCGGCTGTCGTACGGCGCCCGGATGGACGGCCAGCCGACGATCCAGGTCGACGGGCAGCTGCACCCCTACTCGCCCCAGAAAGACAATTTGAAGAACTTCTACCGCACCGGAACCAACTACATCAACTCGGTGGCTTTCACGGGCGGCAACGAGTCGGTCAACTTCCGGCTGGGGCTGAACAATACGCAGTCGAACAGCATCGTGCCGAACTCCTCGTTCACGCGCCGGATCGCCAACCTGAACCTGAACGCCTTCATCGGTAAGAAACTCAGCGTCGAGACGGTATTCCAGTATAACCTGGAGGAAGGCAAAAACCGCCCGAAAGTGGGGTATGCGGACATGAACCCGCACTGGGCCACCTACCTCGTCGCCAACGTGGTCGACATCCGCAGCCTCGCGCCGGGCTATGACCCCGCTACCGGCAAGGAGATGGAATGGAACCCGGTTCCGGCCGCGCCGAACCCGTATTTCGTGATCAACAAGTTCAAGAACGACGACGTCAAACACCGGTTCCTGAGCCAGGGAAGCCTGCGCTACGACATTCTCGACAACCTCTATCTGAAAGGGAGCGTCAGCCAGGATTACTACAGCTTCCAGTCGGAATACGTCCAGCCGACCAACAACGCCTTTCAGCCGCTGGGAACCTACGACGCCCGCCGGGTGACTTCCTCGGAAACCAACGGCATGCTGACGCTGAACTACAACACCACCTTCTTCAGCGACCTGACGTTCTCGGCTATGGCGGGCGCCAACGCCCAGCGGGCCATCTACGACCAGACCCGCATCGAGGGCAGCGAGTTTACGGTGCCGTATTTCTACAGCTACACGAACCTGGCTACCTCCACCACGACGCCGACCTACATGAAAAGCGCCATCAACTCGGTGTTCGGGTCGGTCGACTTCGGGTTCAGAAACTTCCTGTACCTGACCCTTTCAGGCCGGCAGGACTGGTTCTCGGTGCTGAATCCGAAAAGCAACAGCATCTTCTACCCCTCGGTGGGCGGTTCGTTCATCCTCTCGGACGCCGTCCGGCTGCCGAAGGCCATCAGCTTCGCCAAACTGCGGGCCTCCTGGGCGCAGGTGGGCGGGGCCACGGTGAACGCCTACCAGATTTACCAGTATTACTCGATGCAGCAGGGCGGCCACAACGGCCGGCCGGTGCAGGTGCTGTCGTCGTCGCAGGTGCCGAACCCCGATCTGAAGCCGCTGACCTCCACCACGTATGAAGGCGGTATCGAAGCCCGCTTCCTGAACAACCGCCTGGGCATCGACCTGACGCTCTACAACCGCAAAACCACCGACGACATCGTGACGACCAACATTGCCCTCGCGTCGGGCTACACCTCGGCCCTGCTGAACGTGGGCGAGCTGAGCAACAAGGGGATCGAACTGCTGCTGACCGGCACACCGGTGAAGAGCGGAGACTTCGGCTGGGAGGTGAGCTACAACATGGCCTACAACAGGAGCAAGATCGAGCGGCTGGCCGAAGGGCTGACCGGCATCGACATCGGCACCGGGGTCGGCGGGGGTCTGGTCCGCAACGTGCTGGGACGGCCCTACGGCACCGTCTGGGGTTACCGCAAGAAAACCGACGCGAGCGGCAACGTGGTCTTCAACACCGCCAGCGGCTATGCCGTCCGGGGCGACCTCGAAGAGATCGGCCAGGGCACTCCTCCGCTGACGATGGGCATCACGAACAACTTCCGGTATAAGAACTTCTCGCTCAACGTGCTGGTCGACGGCAAGTTCGGGAGCATCGTCTACTCGAACCTGTACCAGTATGCGTACCGCTTCGGGCTGCCGCAGGAAACCCTGCCGGGCCGCGAAACCGGGGTTACCGTGACGGGCGTCACCCCGGAAGGCAACCCGTTCACGAAGACCTGGAAAAAGGAAGACGTCGATACCTACTACGACAACGACAAGAACTACACGGCGATGTTCATGTTCAACAACGACTTCGTCAAGCTGCGGCAGGTCGTGCTGAGCTACAACCTGCCGACCGGTAAACTGTCGTTCCTGAAGCTGCAGGGGGCCTCGATCTCGCTGGTGGCCCGCAACCTGGCGATTCTCTACAAGGATAAGAAGAACCAGTATTTCGATCCGGAGTCGGGCTACACCAGCACCAACGCCCAGGGCCTCGAAGCCTTCGGGGTGCCCCGGACCCGCAGCATCGGCGTCAACTTAATGGTGAAATTCTAACCTCCCCTCTTCATGGCTATGAATCGTATTCTGAAAACCATATTGTGCTCGGCCCCTCTCTTCCTGACGCTGACGTCCTGCGACAAAGGCTTCGAGGAAATGAACGTGGACCCGAACAAATACGCCGAAGTCGTTCCCGAATACCTGTTTACGCGGGCCCTGCTCGACGGCGTCAGCACCAACTTCACGGGAGCCGCCTACCTGACCATCGGCCAGTCGATGCAGCACTTCGCCACGTACAAGGAGGTGCCGGCCGCCGGGGATAAGTACTTCAATTTCAGCTACTCGACGGGTAACTGGAACGCCTTCGCCGGAACCGGCGCCGGGCAGGGCTCGGTGATCTCGATCCGCCAGGTGATCGACGCCGTGTCGGAGAACCCGGCCAACGTCAACAAGCTGTCGGCCGCCCGCATCTGGAAAGCCTACATCTTCCACCGCCTGACCGACCTCTACGGCGATATCCCGTATTTCGACGCCGGGAAAGCGCTTTCGGGCAAAAACTACGCTCCGAAATACGACACCCAGCAGGCCATCTACGCCGACCTGCTGAAGGAACTCGACGAGTCGATCAAAGCCTTCGACGCGACCAAGCCCACCTTCGGCAATGCCGACCTGATGTACGGCGGAGACGTGAACAAGTGGAAGAAGTTCGGTTACTCACTAATGCTGCGGCTGGGCATGCGCCTGACCGAAGTGGACCCGGCCACGGCCAAAACCTGGGTCGAGAAGGCCATTGCCGGCGGGGTGATCCTGGACGACGCCGACCGCGCCGTGATCGCCTACGTGGACGGTTCGCAGACGGCCAGCCGGAACTTCATCGCCAGCGGCCTCCTCAGCACCGACTACATCACGCCGGGGGGCGACAACGTCGAGGGCGGCAAACTCGCCAAAACGCTGATCGACTACCTGAAAACCACGAAAGACCCGCGTCTGAACGTGATCTCCATCGTCTGGACCACCACCGACAACAAGACGTTCACCGCCGACACGACCACCGCCCTCCAGAACGGGATGCCGAACGCGGCCTTCAACAGCCTGCCGGCCAGCTTCAACACGTTCTCAGAGCCGAACCCGGCCACGCTCCTGCGCTACAGCGCCCCGCTCATCGTGCTGGGCAACGCCGAGACGAATCTGCTGCTGGCGGAGGCTTCCGTGCGCGGCTGGGCCGGCGGAACCACGGCGGCCACGGCCTACGGCAACGCCGTCAAAGCCGGGATGCGGCAGTGGGCACTGTTCGGCAGCGGGGGCGTTATCTCCGACGCAAAGATCAACGCCTACCTGGCGGCCAATCCGTACCGAACCGGCGGCACCGTGGCCCAGCAGATGGAGCAGATCCAGACGCAGAAATGGGTGTCGCTCTTTCTGGAGGACGAATACGAAATCTTCGCCAACTGGCGCCGGACCGGCTACCCCGTGCTGACGCCGACCAACTACCCGGGCAACCTGACCGGCGGCAAGATTCCGACCCGCTTCGTCATCCCGGATTCGGAGGAAACCTACAACCGGACGAACTTCCTCGAAGCGCGTACCCGGCAGGGCGGAACCAACACCCTCTCCAGCACGGTCTGGTGGGATAAATAAACCGAAACGATGCCAACCGAACGCCGATCTCTTCTGAAACGACTCCTCGGCCTGCCGGCGGCTCTGGCCGGGCTGACCGAAACCGAAGCCGCCTTGCCGGAAACCCGCCAGGACGTACCTCTCTATCAGGGCCATACGCGCCTGGGCAACCTGATCTTCATCTCCGGCGCGGGCGCCCACTTCGAGGGCGACATCCGGTCGCATACCGACCACGTGCTGAAGGAGATTGAAAAGGAACTGATCAAAGCCGGTTCGTCGATGCAGAAGGTGCTGAAGGTGTCGGTGCTGCTGCACGACCTCAGCGACTATCAGGCCATGAACGAGGTCTACCGGGGCCGGTTCGGCAACAAACCGCCCGTCCGGACCACGGTGGCCGTGCGCGCCGGAGTGCCCAACGACTCGCTCGTCGAGATCGACTGCATCGCGTATATTTAAGTGCGTCGGCCTCACCGGTATCCGTCGGTGAGGCCGATTTTTTCCGTAGATTAACCCTTCAGCTTCAACCCCATAAAATCAAGGGCCCCGAACGGGCCAAAACCCTGATCCGTCATGCTCAGCAGAAGAAAACTGATTCAGCGCCTGTCGACGATGCCCCTGCTCGGCGGGGTGCTCGGCGGCCTGCCGCCCCTGCAAACCGCCCTGGGCGCACCCCAGGCGGCTTCCCGAAACCTGCTCAAGGAACTCGGCCTGCGGACCTTCATCAATGCCGCCGGTACCTATACGGCCATGACCGGCTCGCTGATGCACGACGAGGTGCTCGAAACCATCGGCGCGGCCTCGAAGGAATTCGTGATGCTCGACGACGTGCAGACGAAGGTCGGTGAGAAGATCGCGGCCCTGACCCATGCCGAATCGGCGGTGGTGACGGCGGGCTGTTTCTCGGCCATGACCCTCGGGCTGGCGGGCGTCCTGACCGGCATGGACCCGAAAAAGGCCGAACAGCTCCCCCACCTCCAAGGTACCGGCATGAAGTCGGAGGTGATTGCCCAGAAAGGTCACAATGTGGGCTACAACCACGCCCTGACCAATACCGGCTGCAAGATCGTGGAGGTGGAAACCATCGAGGACGTCGAGAAGGCCATCAACGCGAATACCGCCCTGCTCTGGTTCCTGAACATCCAGGCCGACAAGGGCAAAATCACGCACGAGCAGTGGGTGGCGCTGGGCAAAAAGCACAACATCCCGACCATGATCGACATTGCCGCCGACGTGCCGCCGGTCGAGAACCTCTGGAAGTTCAACGACATGGGTTTCGACCTCGTGTGCGTGTCGGGCGGGAAAGCCATGCGCGGGCCGCAGAGCGCGGGCCTGCTGATGGGTAAAAAGGACCTGATCGCGGCCGCCCGGCTGAGCATGCCGCCCCGCGGTTCGACCATCGGCCGGGGCATGAAGGTGAACAAGGAGGAGATTCTGGGCATGTACGTGGCGCTGGAGAAGTTCGTCAATACCGACCACCAGAAGGAATGGAAGATGTACGAAGACCGCGTGGCGACCATCGCCGGGGCCGTCAAAAGCGTGGCCGGCGTCACCACCGAAACCTTCGCGCCCCCGCTGGGCAACCACACCCCGACGCTCCGCATCGCCTGGGACCCGGCCAAAGTCCAACTGACGCCCAAAGTGCTTCAGGAGAACCTGCGGAACGGCAACCCTTCCATCGAGATCGTGAGCGAACCGGCCGGCATCAGCCTGACCGCCTGGATGCTCAAACCCGGTCAGGAAAAAATCGTAGCCGCCCGGCTCAAGGAAGAATTTACGAAAGCGTCGGTCTGATGGTCAGCCTTTTTGCCCAATCCCCATGAAAAGACTATTCCTGATCCTTTTCAGTCTGTTTACCCAAACCCTTTTTGCCCAGAACTACAGCATCGTCATCAAGGGCGGCCACCTGATCGACCCCAAAAACAACATCGACGGCCCGATGGACGTCGCCGTCACCGACGGCAAGGTGGCCCTCGTGGCCCGCAACATCGACCCCAAAGGCGCGAAGCAGGTCGTGAACGCCAAAGGGATGTATGTGATGCCGGGCCTGATCGACATCCACGGCCACGTGTTTCAGGGTACCGAACCGAACAACTACCTCAGCAACGGGCCGGTCGCCCTGGCGCCCGACGGCTTCACGTTCCGCGTGGGCGTGACGACCATCGTGGACGCGGGCGGTGCCGGCTGGAAGTCGTTTCCGGCTTTTAAGAAAAACATCATCTACACCTCCAAAACGCGGGTGCTGTCGCTGATCAACATCGTCGGGGAGGGCATGCGCGGAGGGGCGTGGGAGCAGGACACCGCCGACATGGACGCCCGGATGGCCGCGGCCGTGGCCCTCGCCAACCCGAACGACATCGTGGGGTTCAAGGTCGCTCACTTTCAGGGGCCGCTCTGGACGCCCGTCGACCGGGCGGTGGAGGCCGGAAAGCTCTCGAAGCTGCCGGTGATGATCGACTTCGGCGGCAACGTGCCCCCGCTGCCGCTGGAGGAGCTGTTTCTGAAGCACCTGCGGCCGGGCGACATCTTCACCCACACCTACACGCTGCTGGAGGGCAACGTCCGGGAGCCGATCGTGGACGAGGAAACCGGCAAGGTGAAGCCGTTCGTCTGGGAGGCCCGCAAAAAAGGCATCGTGTTCGACGTCGGCTACGGCGGGGCCAGCTTCAACTACTCGCAGGCCATCCCGGCCCTGAAAGCCGGCTTTTACCCGACTACCATCAGCACCGACCTGCACACGGGCAGCATGAACGGCTCGATGAAGGATATGCTCAGCATCATGTCGAAGTTTCTCGGCATGGGCATGGCGCTTCCGGCCGTGATCAGGGCCGGCACCTGGACACCCGCGCAGGTGATCCACCGGGAGATGCTCGGCCACCTGTCGGTCGGGGCGATTGCCGACGTGGCCATCCTGACGCTGCGGGAAGGCAACTTCGGCTTCTACGACAAAACCGGCTACCGCGTGGAGGGCAAAAAGAAGTTCGAATGCGAAATGACCATCAAGGGCGGCCGGATCGTGTATGACCTCAACGGCATCGTCCACCCGATCGTGGTGCAGCCCTGAGAGGTTGTTTTGGGAAGTGTTTTTGCCTTTCAGTCGGCTTTCCATCCGGAGCTACGAGGGGTACCCACCACCCCCCGGCCCCCTCCTGTTTTAGGAGGGGAGAGTGCGCTGCCACTCTTCCTGCCTGCGGAGCCACCCCCTCCTTATCAAGGAGGGGGCTGGGGGGTGGTCAACGCCCTGGCAAACCGGTCGGGAGAGCCTTTTTCTCCTTCCCCAAACAATCTCTGAGAGCGGTTTTCCGCCCGAATCCCCCAGCCCCGCCGACCATCGGCGGGGCTTATTTATTGCAGAATGAAAAGCAGAAATTGCAATAAAACGGAAATTTGATAAAATCTATCGGACAAGTTTGCTTTTCTAAAAACGGCGGTTCTATCTTTGATCCGTCTTACAATTACTGCCTGCAAAGTAGTTGTGGATTTATAGACCCTATAAATTTACAACCATGTTTACGCTCCGAATTTCCTGTTGCCCCGACACGTTTTCCTGCACCTGCGATCCGTTCGGTGCGCTCTGTTGTTGCTGGTAATTCCTGACAACACTCCCTTTCATTTCCGGTTGTCCGTCCGTCGCCCGTAAGGGTCTGTCTGTCGTCATTCCCCTTCCGGAATGGTTGCGCAAATTTTATCTACTTAATCAATAGAACAAATATTTTTCTATCCAAACCGTTCTTCGTATGCGTTTTCTTTACGCTTCCCATCCATTGCTTTCCCGCCTTCCCCTCCTGCTCCTGCTGGTGTTCGTGACCGGATCGGCCCTCGCCCAGAACCGGGTGGTTCGGGGCCTCGTTACGGGCAAGGAAGACGGCCTGGCCCTTCCCGGCGCCAACGTCGTGGTCTCCGGAACGACGGTCGGCACCCAGACCGGCGCCGACGGCCGGTTCACCCTCCAGATCCCGGCCGGGGCCGCCAGACTGGTGGTTTCGTCCATCGGGTTCGCCAATCAGGAAATTCCGCTCGGCAACCGGGAAAATTTCGAAATCGTGCTTTCGCCGGATACCCGCCAGCTGAACGAGGTCATGGTGATCGGCTACGGCACCCAGACCAGGGAAGAATTTACGGGTTCGGCCGTCCGGGTGAAGGGCGACGTCATCAGGGAACTGCCTGTTCAGAGTTTCGATCAGGCGCTGGCGGGCCGGGCGGCCGGGGTCAGCGTGGCCCAGCCCAACGGGGTCCTCAACAACCCGCCGGTTATCCGCATCCGGGGCGTTAACTCCATTTCGCTGAGTTCATATCCCCTCGTGGTGGTCGACGGTATTCCGATCAGCACGGGCAACGTTTCGGCCAGCAC
This sequence comes from Larkinella soli, assembly GCF_003703975.1. Lineage (GTDB taxonomy): Bacteria > Bacteroidota > Bacteroidia > Cytophagales > Spirosomataceae > Larkinella > Larkinella soli. Next base: position 38,164 of record NZ_ML112623.1, read on the forward strand.
GGCGGTCCCGAACAACCCGCTGGGCGACATCAACCCGGCCGACATCGAATCCGTCGACGTGCTGAAAGACGCGGCTTCGACCTCCATCTACGGCTCCCGGGCCGCGGCCGGGGTGCTGCTCATCACCACCAAACGGGGCAAAACCGGCAAGCCGCGCATCGCCTACGACGGCTGGGCGGGCGTCTCGGAAGTAGTCCGTCTGCCCGAACTGCTGAACGCCGATCAGTACATCGCCATCAAGAACGAAGCCGTCCTGAACGCCAAGGTTCTGGGCGGCAATGCCACCAACGACAAGGTAGCTTCGGCCCTGTTCTTCCCGAACCACAACCCCGACGGCTCGCCCGTCGACACCCGCTGGTACGACTACGTCTACCGGACCGCCACCGCCCAGAACCACAACCTCAGCGTGTCGGGCGGCACCCCGTCCACCAGCTACTACTTTTCGGCCAACTACAGCAAGCAGCAGGGCTTTCTGAAGGGCAACGACTTCAACCGCAAGTCGGTCCGGTTCAACATCGACCAGGAGGTGACGCCCTGGCTGAAGCTGCGGGGGAACGTTTCCTACAATACCAGCTTCAACGGCTCGCCCTACGCCGGTTCGCTGCCCGGCTCGAACTTCTTTCTGGTGGGCGTGGCCCGGCTGGCACTGGCCCTGCCGCCCAACGTGCCGGCCTTCCATCCGGACGGTTCCTACAACATCAACCCGGCCAGCCCGAACAGCATCGGCGTCGGCAACAACCAGTATGTGAGCACCTTCGGCAACCCGGCGGCCCTGATCGACCAGAACCGGTATACGTCGGAGAACGACCGCATCATCGGCAGTTTTGCAGCCACGGCCCGCATCCTGAAGGGACTGGAATTCGTGACCTCCTACGCCGTGGACCGGCTCCGGACCGACAACGTCAGCTTCGACAGCGCCCTCCAGGGCAACGGTTACGCCAGCCGGGGCCAGGCCAGCAACATCACCGCCCTGCGCGACAACTGGAACTGGACCAACACCCTGACCTACACCCGCAGTCTGGCCGGGCGGCACAACGTCTCGCTCCTGGGCGGCTACGACGTGCAGAAGTTCAACAACTCGGCCTGGGGCGCCAGCCGGACGCAGGGCTCCGACCCTTTCTTCCAGAACTATCAGGGCAACTGGGGCGCCATCTCGGCCACCGGCAACGAACTCGATGAACGGGCCTACGTCTCCTTCTTTTCGCGGCTGACCTACGACCTGAGCAAGAAGTACTTCTTGACGCTGAACTTCCGTCGCGACGGCAACTCGGCGCTCGGGGCCGGGAAGAAATACGGCAATTTCGGCGGGATTTCGGGCGGCTGGGCGCTGTCGGAGGAATCATTCTACAAGAACGGGCCGCTGGCGTCGGTGCTGAGCAACGTCCGGCTGCGGGCCAGCTGGGGGCGGGTCGGCAACGGCAACCTGACCAACGCCTTCAGTTCGCTGGAACTGTACAGCGGCTCGCTCTACGGCAACGCGGCCACCTGGGCCATTTCGCAGGCCGGCAACCCGAACCTCGGCTGGGAAACCAGCGAGCAGACCAACCTCGGCGCCGACCTCGGTTTCCTCAACGACCGCATCCAGGCCGAGATCACCTTCTTCAACAACAACGTGAATGGGCTGATCCTGAGCGCTCCGCAGGCCGTCTCCAAAGGCATTCCGAACAACTCCATCCTGAGCAACGTGGGGTCGATGTATAACCGGGGGCTCGAACTCGGCCTGAACGCGACCCTGCTGCGCACCGGCAATTTTTCCTGGAACGCCACGCTCAACATCACCAGCCTCAACAACAAGGTGACGGCCCTGGCCGACGGCAATACGGACATTGTCGGGACGACGCACGTGGCCTATGAGACGACCAACATCACCCGCGTCGGGCATTCGGTCGGGAGTCTGTACGGGGCCAGAACCGCCGGGGTGAATCCGGCCAACGGGAAGCGCATCTTCATCAACGCCAAAGGCGAGCAGGTGCAGTACAGCCAGGTGGCCCCGCCGGGCGGCAGCCAGTGGACCTACCTCGACGGCGAACCCGCCCCGGCCATCACCGGCGCCGACTACTACCTGATCGGCAACGCCCTGCCCAAGTGGTACGGCGGTTTCATCCACTCGTTCCGGTTCCGGAGCTTCGACGCCGGGCTGAACTTCACCTTCTCGGGCGGCAACCTGGTCATGAACGGCACCCGGGCGACGCTCCTTGACCAGCGGGCCTACAACAACTCCACCGAAATCCTGAACCGCTGGCAGAAACCCGGCGACCTCACCGACATCCCGCGGCTGGTCTACAACGACCAGACCTCCAGCGGCTCGTCGTTCCCGGTATCGACCAACGCCGAAAAGGGCGACTTCCTGCGGCTCCAGAACGCTTCGGTCGGCTACCGGCTGCCGGCGCGGCTGTTCGGGCGGTCGGGCATCAGCGCGGTGCGGGTCTACGCGCAGGGTGCCAACCTGTTCCTGCTCACCAAATACACCGGCACCGACCCCGAATCGTCGGTGAACGGCAACTCCAACACGACGCCCGGCGTCGAGAAAAACTCGGTCGGGCAGGCCCGCACCTTAACCCTCGGTCTGAACGTCAGCTTTTAACGGAATTTCCTCATGCTTATGAATACGTATCGTATCCCTCGTTCTATTCCCCGCTTCGGTCGGGTGCTGCTGCTGGGCGGGCTGCTGACGGCGGCCGGCTGCGACCAGCAGGAACTGCTCAACCCGGTTCCGCAGACCTCCATCACCGGCGACAACGCCTTCTCCTCGCCCGAGCGCGTGCAGGGGCTGGTCAACGGGATTTACAAAGCCATCAAGGCCGGTAACTATTACGGCGGCAACTACCTGATCTACTCGGAAGCCCGCGGGGAGGAGTTCATCAACCGGACGAGCAATACCTTCACGGCCTACGAAGCCTGGAACCAGACGCTCAATTCCGGCTCCAACTTCGTAGCCGGCTTCTGGGCGGCCGCCTACGCGGCCATCAACAACGCCAATATCCTCATCCAGGGGCTGGCCGACCACCCCAACACCGTCTCCGAAACCCTGCGCAAACAGTATGTGGCGGAGGCAAAATTTGCCCGGGCGCTGGCGTATTTCAGCCTCGTCACGCTCTATGCCCGGCCCTACAACGAGGATAAGGGCGCATCGCCGGGTCTGCCGCTCCGCCTGAAAGCCGAAACCACCACCGCCGGCAACGACCTGAAGCGGAGTTCGGTCGCCGAGGTGTACGCCCGGATTCTGAAAGACCTGGACGAGGCCGAAGCCGACCTGCCGGCCGGCTACACCAGCGCCCTGCTGAACACCACCCGGGCGCACCGCAACACGGCCGTCGCCCTGAAAACCCGGGTGTACCTGAACCAGGGCAACTACGCGAAGGTCATCGAGGAAGCCCGCAAGATCGTTTCGGATGCGGCTCCGTTCTCGGCCGCTTCGGGCGTGGCTCACCGGCTCCAGAACATCGTGGAGATTTTCACGACCAACTACACCAGCACCGAATCCATTCTGTCGGTGCCGATGACCGAGCTGGACAACGTGACGGGGCAGTCGTCGTTTGCCTACGTCTTCAACGCCAATTCGGAATACCACCTGAACCCGAACGGCATCTGGGGCCATACCGACTGGAAAACCGGCGACCTGCGCCGGACCTTCTCGCGGACGGCCTCGGGCGTGCAGTTCCTGACCAAATACGGCAAACCGTCGCCCTTTCTCGACTATATCCCCATCCTTCGTTACGCCGAAATACTGCTGAACTACGCGGAAGCCGCGGCCCGCACCGGCGATCTGCCCAAAGCCCTCGCCCTGCTGAAGGCCGTCCGGAACCGCTCCGACGCGGGCTATGTGTTCCCCGAAAGCGCGGTTTCGACGCAGGCGGCCCTGGTCAGCACCATCCTGACCGAGCGCCGGATCGAGCTGCTCGGCGAAGGCTTCCGGTCCAATGACCTGCTCCGGAACGGGCTGCCCCTGCCGGCCAAGGCCAGCGCGTCGAATACCGCCCCGGAGGTGAAGCCCTCACAGAGCAACTACATCTTCCCGCTGCCTAATACCGAAATCGTCACCAATAAACTGCTGCTGGAGTAAGCCCGCATGAAAACCCTCCTTCTTTCCTTCTTTTGCCTCCTTTGGATCGGGGCGACGGCCCAGCGGGTCCGCCGGCCGGAATCGGTGGCCGGCGGGCACAACCACGGCCAGAGCCGGCACGAGGCCCACGACGGCTACAGCCATGACCACCTGACCCACATTCTGGATTACCGACGGGAAACCGCCTACGTGCCGAACCTGCCCCCGCCCCCGGTGCTGGACGGCATTGGCCGCTCCGGGCTGAAGATCGCCACAAAGTCGGCGAAGGCGCAGCAGTTTTTCAGCCAGGGGGTGGCGCTGCTGCACTGTTTCTGGGACTTTGAAGCCTGGCGGGCCTTCCGGGAAGCCGTCCGGCAGGATTCCACGGCGCTGATGCCCTACTGGGGGCTGTACAGCGCCATCGGAGCCATCGAAGGCAACGAGTTCCGGGCGGACCGCGAACTGGCCGTCCGCAAACTCAACGCCCTGAAGAACACCGCTTCCGAACACGAAAGGCTCTATGCGGAGGCCATCCTGCTGCGCGATGCCGACCCCGAAAACGGGAAGGATGCCTACCAGCGCAAACTGGAAGTGATCGTCCACAAATACCCGGAGGACGTGGACGCCCGGCTGTTTCTGGCCCTCAGCAAAATGAGCGGCTACGACCCCGACCTGAACCCGCGCGACGGGCAGATTTACGCGGAATATCTGATCCGCGACCTGCTCCGGACCCATCCCGACAACGCGGCCGCCCACCACTACTGGATTCACCTGATGGAGAACTGCTGCCCCGGGCAGGCGCTGGAAAGTGCCGCGAAGCTGCCCCGGCTGGCACCCGGTTCCAGCCACATGGTCCATATGCCGGGGCACGTCTACTACAAGGTGGGCGACTACAGGCGGGCGTACGACGCCTTTACGGCTTCGCTGGCGGTGGATTCGGTCTATATGAAGCGGCAGAACACCCCGGAAGTCGATACCTGGAACTATATCCACAACATCAACTACCTGCTCTCCAACTGCGCCGAGGACGGTCGGTATTCGACCGCGCTCTACTACGCCGAGAAGCTGAAGAACATGCCCGCCACCCGCGAGCGGAAGCAGAAATATGAAGGGCGATTTTTCTATCAGGGCGTCATCGCTCCGGCCAAAATGGAAATCTGCTTCGGGTTTTACCGGAAAGCCGCCGACCGGCTGGCCGAAATCCGCATCGACCGCGACAGCCTCTACACCGCCAAAGCCTTCGCCTACAAGGACGGCCTGTTCTACTTCGCGTCGGGCATGGACGCGGCCCTCAACAACCGGCTCGACGAAGCCCGGCAGTATGCCGACGCGCTCGACGCCCTGCTCTGGCGCAACAGCCGGCAAAGCCCGGCCGCCGACGGCATCAATGCCCGGCGTCAGAGCGAGCTGAACGTGGCCTCGCTGGAATTGCAGGGCGTGATTCTGAGCCGGCAGAACCGCCATGCCGAAGCCGTCGCCCTGCTCGAAACCGCCCGGAAAAAGGAGGACGACCTCGGCTACAGCGAACCGCCCTCCTACGCGCGTCCGGTGCTGATCAGTCTGGCCGAAGCCCACCGGCGGGCCGGAAAGCCCGATCAGGCCGTGGCGGCTTATAAGGACCTGCTCAAACGCCACCCGAACTCGGCCAACGCCTACTGGGGGCTGTATAAAACCTACCGCCAGCAGGGCGACCAGGCCCGCGCCCGCGAGGCCGCCGACCGGCTGCGGCAGGTGGCCCAGTACGGCGACAAGGGGCTTTTTCCGCTCGACGATCAGGCCCTTCATCAACCCAGATAAGCGTTCACCAACCCCAACTTCCGTATGAAAAAGCACGTAAAACACCTCTCGCTGCTGGTGCTGACCGCACTGGCGACGGCCTTCACGGCCGACAACTCCTATGAGGAAGAAATTCAGGACTGGCACAGCAAACGGGTCGAGGCCCTGAAACGCGAAGACGGCTGGCTGAATCTGGCCGGGCTGTACTGGCTGAAGGAAGGCGAAAATACCCTCGGCAGCGACCCCACCGGCGCCGTCGTCCTGCCCGCCGACCGGAGTGCCGCCCACCTCGGCAAACTCATCCTGAAAGACGGAAAAGTGACCATTCAGGCCGAGGCCGGCGCGGAAGTCTACGCGGGCGACCAGCCGGTGCAGACGCTGGAGATATTCCCGTACACCAAACCGGTGGTGCTGAAACACCGCTCTCTGCGCTGGTTCGTCATTCAGCGGGGCGACAAATACGCGGTGCGGCTCCGCGATCTGGAAAGCCCCTATCTGAAGGGATTTCACGGCATCGAGCGGTTTCCGGTCCGCCCCGACTGGCGGGTGAAAGCGCGGTTCGTGCCGACGGCCGGGAAGAAGATCTCCATCCTCGACATCACCGGCCGGACCTACGAGCAGGAGTCGCCGGGGCAGCTGGTCTTCACGGTCGACGGACGGGAATACCGCCTGGACGCGACCGGAACGAACGAGCGGCTGCACTTCGTCTTCGCCGATCTGACCAACCAACACGACACGTATGGCGGGGGCCGTTTCCTCGACGCGCCGGGGCCGGACGCCGAGGGATATACGTACCTGGATTTCAACAAGGCCTATAACCCGCCCTGCGCTTTTACGCCCTACGCCACCTGCCCCACCCCGCCGAAGCAGAACCGGCTGGCACTGGCCGTCACGGCCGGAGAAAAACGATACGGCGATCACTGATTCAACGACCCTTCAGGTGATTGTTTGGGGAAGCGTTTTGTCATCCCGACGCAGGAGGGATCTCGGGGCTCGACGCTCCGGATGGCGGGTCATTCAGCCACCAGATCCCTCGTTCCTCGGGATGACAAGCCGCCCGGAAGGGCAAAAACCCTTCCCAAACAACCTCTCAGAGTTGTTTGGGAAGGGAGCAAGGGGCTTTTCTGACCGGTTTGCCGGCGTGTTAACCACCCCCCGGCCCCCTCCTTGCTAAGGAGGGAGTGCCTTCGCTGATTGCTGAACATGGCGGAGCGCTCCCCCTCCTTAGCAAGGAGGGGGCCGGGGGGTGGTCCGGCCAGGGGGTGGTCGGCGCCCCTCGTTCTCCGGAATGAAGGCTTCCTCAAACCACCCTTCAGCGGGCGGGCCTGAACCGGTTCAGGCCCGTTTTTCGTTTATAACGTTAGCTATATTTTGTTGCAAGTTTTGAATTTTTTAGCCCCTGCGGTTCTTCATGTTTTTTGAAGATTCAAAGATTTGACCATGTTTGCGGAAGATTAGCCGGAGCCCAGGCACTCCGGCTGTGTTTTTAGCTTATTTTCCTATTATTTCCATAGACTTAGAATTTAATAAAGTAACCATCTCTGCACGGAACGGTATTTTTTTATGCCATAACTCTACAAAATCTATGTACCCAATTCTATTCGATCCGAACAAGCGAAACCGGACCCGTCCGGGCCTGATTCTGATGAGCGCCCTGGTGCTTTGGTCCGGCGCCGGGTTTGCCGGGGTTCCGGAAGACAAGGCGCTGAAACGACCCGCCCGCATCGCGGGCGACTACCGCCCGCCGGTGACCGTAAAGGGAAAAGTGACCGACGAGAAGGGCGAGGGACTGCCCGGTGTGAACGTCATCCTGAAAGGCACCGACAAAGGCACCTCCACGGATGCCAAAGGCGAATTTCAGCTTGCCGTGCCGGACGAAAACGCCTTTCTGGTGTTCTCCTTTCTGGGCTATAAGCGGCAGGAGGTGCGCGTGGGCAGCCGGGGCACGGTGACCGTGCAGCTCGAACCCGACCAAAGCCAGCTCGACGAGGTAGTGGTGGTCGGCTACGGCACCCAGAAGCGCAACAGCCTGACCAACTCGGTGTCGCAGATCGGGGGCGAGGAAATCACCCGCCGGCCGGTGTCCAACATCCAGCAGTCGTTTCAGGGCCTGATGCCGGGCGTCACCGTGCAGGACCTCGGCGGCTCGCCGGGCAAGTCGAACGCCAGCATCCGGGTGCGCGGCATCACCACCTTCAACATCAACAGCGCCAGCACGAGCGGCTTCGACCTCGGCAAGAACGACGCCCTCGTCATCGTCGACGGCATCGAGCAGCGGCTAAGCGACATCAACCCCGACGACATCGAATCGGTCTCCATCCTGAAAGATGCCTCCTCGACGGCCATCTACGGCTCCCGGGCCACGAACGGGGTCGTGCTGATCACCACCAAACGCGCCAAAGGCGGCAGGGTGCAGGTGGATTACCACGGCTACTACGCCATCCAGAAATCCACCAACGTACCGAAGATGATGGGGCTGGAGGACTATATGCGCATGCAGGTGGCGGCCTACACCAACGCCGGAACCACCCTGCCCGCCCGCTTCACGGAGGAGTCCATTCAGGCCTATATCAACGCCACCGACCGGCTGAAATACCCGCTGCCCAACACCTGGTTCGAAACCCTGCTCCAGCCCGCTCCGCAGCAGAACCACACGCTCTCGGTGGCCGGCGGCACCGACGTACTCCGGACCCGGCTCAGCATCCGCTACAACGACCAGCAGGGCGTCATCAAAGGCGATTATTCCAACAAAATCGGCGAATTCCGGCTGAATACCGACTACACGGTGACGCCGAAGGTTCGCGTCAGCGCCGACCTCAACTACCGCTACAGCAAGGCCGTCAACCCGACCTTCAACAACGGCGGCATCATCCCGGGTCCGCTGAACAGCTTTTTCCACGGCTCGCTCTGGGCGGTTCCGAAATACCCCGACGGCACCTACGGCCTCAGCACGCAGGGCAACAACCCGCTGATGTTCAACGAAATCGGCGGCCTCTCGCGCCAGAACACCGACTACCTGGCCGGCTACGTGAAGGGCGAATGGGACATCATGGACGGCCTGACCTTTTCGACGCAGATCGCCGGGCGGGGCACGTTCGTCTATCAGAAGAACTTCACCAATGCGTACACCAACGTCGACAAGAATACGAACATCACGAAGACCATCGCGATCAACTCGCTGACCGAGGTGCGGAACTCGCTGCGCGAATACACGATCAACAGCCTGCTTAACTACGAGAAGAGTTTCGGTTTCCACAACCTGAAGGCGCTGGCGGGCTACTCCCAGATCGGCAACACGCAGAATTTCCTGTCGGCCTACCGGGAGCGGTTCTATAACAACGACATCGGCTCCATCGGCCAGGGCGCCAATGACGGCACCAGGAGCAATTCCGGGAACGACGCCCAGTATGGCCTGCGCTCCTATTTCGGCCGGGTAAATTACGACTACCAGGAGAAGTACCTCTTCGAAGCCAACGGCCGCTACGACGGCTCGTCGAAGTTCACGGGTAACAAACAGTACAGCTTCTTTCCCTCCTTCTCGGCCGGCTGGCGCATCTCGAAGGAGAATTTCTGGCAGGGGCTGTCGCAGACCGTCAACGACCTGAAACTGAGAGGTTCGTGGGGTGTTACCGGGAATCAATCGGTGGACCTCTACAGTTACTACTCGGCCCTGACGGCCAACGGCTATACCTTCGGCGGGCTGCCGGTCCAGGGCTACCGCCCCACCACCCTCGCCAACACGAACCTCGGCTGGGAGTCGACGACCCAGCTCGACCTCGGCCTCGATGCCTCGCTGCTGAACCGCAGCCTGACCCTCACCGTCGACTATTACCGCAAGCGAACCGACGACATCCTGCTCAACCTCGACATCCCGGCGACCATCGGGCTGATCGCCCCGCCCCAGAACGCCGGCTCGGTGGAGAACAAGGGCTGGGAGTTCAGCGCAAGTTACCGGGCGCGGCCCGCGCCCTCGGGCTTCCGCTACGGCCTCCGCGGCAACCTGAGCATCAACGAGAACAGGGTCGTGGACCTGAAAGGAACGGGGCCGTACATCACCGGCTCCGACATCGACCCGCGCTACATCATCGCCAAAGGACTGCCGATCAACACCCTCTGGGGTTACCAGACCGCCGGGCTGTTCCAGTCGCAGCAGGAGATCGTCGACTACAGGGCCACCCTGGCGTCCAACACCAAGCCGGGTGACGTCAAATACGTGGACCGGAACGGCGACGGCAAGATCAGCGCCGACGACATGACGAGCATCGGCAACTCCTTCCCGAAATACACCTTCGGTTTCAACGGCGACTTCTCCTACCGGAATTTCGAGCTGAACATCCTGTTTCAGGGGGCCGCCAAAGTGGACGCCCGGCTGGCGGGGGCGCTGGCCGAAATGGGCAACCAGGAAGGCTTCACGCACGAGATTTACGCCGGGAACTACTGGACGCCCGAGAATCCCGGCGCCCGTTTCCCGCGCCCGCTCAAGTTCGACCTGCGCAACGTGGCCACCTCCGACCGGCTGGTTATCGACGGCTCCTACCTGCGGCTGAAGAACGTCCAGCTGGCCTACACCCTCCCGGCTTCGCTGGTGAACCGGGTGAAACTGAGCCGCGTACGCGTCTATACCTCCGCCACCAACCTGTTCACGATTTCCAAACTGAACGAGTGGAACCTGGACCCGGAAGTGCCGTCGGGCCGGGCCGTCTATTACCCGCAAACCGCCCTGTATACCCTCGGTCTGAACCTTCAATTCTGATTTTTGCCATGAACCGCATAGCCATAACTATACAATCGATAAAAACCGCCGTGGTGGCCGGGCTGGTGACCGCGGCCGGCCTGGGGCTGACGGCCTGCGACCGCGAGCTGCTCGAAACCGTGCCGAACGACCGCCTTTCGGTGGATATTTTCTGGAAAACCGAGTCCGACGCAAAGCTGGCGGTCAACTCGCTGTATACCGACCTCGACAGTACGAACCTCATTTCCTGGGACGGGATGACGGATATCGCGCACATCAATACCAACTTCAACGTCGAAGCCTTCATCGAACTCGGCACCTATGACGCGACCAGTTCGAAAATCTACGGCGAATGGCGCCGGGCCTACCGGGGTATCCGGGCGGCCAACTATTTCTTGGAGAACGTCGACAAAGTGACCTCGACCAACCCGACGCTCATCAATCAGTTCAAGGGGGAGGCCCGAACCCTGCGGGCGTACCAGTATCTGAAACTGGCCGGGCTGTTCGGTTCGGTGCCGCTGGTGACGTCGTCCATCTCGATCGAGGAAGGCCGGGCGCTGAAGAACGCCCCCGTCGAGGAGGTCTGGAATTTCGTAGAGAAGGAACTCACCGAAGCCGCCGGTCTGCTCCCGGCCACCTACCCGGCCGCCGACCGGGGCCGGATCACCAAGGGGGCGGCCCTGGGGCTGCTGGCGCGGGCGAGCCTCTACGCCGGGAGGTATCAGAAAGCCGCCGAAGCCGCCGATCAGGTGATCAAACTGGGCGTCTACGGCCTCTATGAATCCTACGAAAAGCTGTTTTCCTACGCGGCCGAAAACAGTAAGGAAGTGATTCTCGACAAGCAGTACCTGAAAGACAGCTACTCCAACAACGTCTTTGCCTACATCGGCCCCTACAGCCAGAAAAACAGCAGCAGCAACATCGTGCCGACCAAAGTGCTGGTCGACACCTACGAAACGCTCGACGGCAAGAAGATCACCGACGCGGGCAGCGGCTACGACCCGGCCAAACCGTATGCCAACCGCGACAGCCGCCTGCGGTTCTCGGTCATCCTGGAAGGCGACGTGCTGCCGAGCGGCATTACGTTCCAGCCCCGGCCCACCAGCGGCACCGCCGACGCCATCGGGAGCACCTTCATCGCGTCGACCACCGGGTTCAACATTAAAAAGTACATCAATACGGAGGATTTCGCCAACCCGGCCAACGGCGGGATCAATATCATCCTGCTCCGCTACGCCGAGATCCTGCTGACCTACGCCGAGGCAAAAATCGAACTGAATCAGATCGACCCCGGCGTGCTCCAGGCCATCAACCTGGTCCGCAACGGCCGAAACGATGTGAAGCAGCCCGCCGTTACGACGACCGCCCAGGCGGCCCTGCGCGAGATCGTCCGCCGGGAGCGCACCGTCGAGCTGGCCTTCGAGGGGCAGCGGCTGTTCGACATCCGGCGCTGGAAGATTGCCGAGACGGTCATGACCGGGCCGGTTTACGGCATCACCTACCCCGACGCGACGGGCAAGCTGGTGACGGTGCAGGCGGTTTCGTCGAACCGCGTGTTCGATAAAAGCCGGCATTACCTCTGGCCGATTCCGCAGAAAGAACGCGATCTGAACCCGAACCTGACCCAGAACCCGAACTGGTAAACCGGCTTCCGTCCTGAACCCCTGATTCGATGAGACTGCACCGACCGCCGCCTATTTCTTTATGTTCCCTTCTGGTCGTCACCCTGGCCCTGCTCACGGCGGGCCGGGGGACGGCTCAGAAGAAGCCCAACATCGTCTTCATTTACGCCGACGACCTGGGCTACGCCGAACTGGGCTGTTACGGACAGAAGAAAATCCGGACACCCCACCTCGACCGCATCGCCCGCGAGGGCATCCGGTTTACCGACTATTACACGAGCACGCCCGTCTGCGCGCCCTCCCGCTGCCAGCTGCTCACCGGCACCCACGCCGGCCACTCCTACATCCGCGGCAATTTCGAGCTGGGCGGCTTTGCGGATTCGAGCGAGCGGGGCCAGATGCCGCTGCCGCCGAACACCCGGACCATCGGCACGCTGCTTCAGAAAGAGGGCTACCAAACCGCCTGCATCGGCAAGTGGGGCCTCGGCATGGGCAGCAACACCGGCGACCCGAACCGCCAGGGCTTCCATTACTTCTACGGCTATTACGACCAGAAACAGGCCCACAACTACTACCCGACGCACCTCTGGGAAAACGGGAAATGGGACACGCTGAACAACCCGGTGATCGACGTCCACCGTAAACTGGACCCGCGCACCGCCCGGCCCGAGGACTTCGACTACTACCGGGGAAAGGACTACGCCATCGACAAAATGACCGAAAAGGCCCTGAAGTTCGTCCGGGACAACCGCGACCGGCCCTTCTTCCTGTATCTGCCCTTCACCATCCCTCATGCCTCGCTTCAGGCACCGGAGGAGGTGGTAAAGGAGTACGTCGGGCAGTTCGACGAAAAGCCGTATTACGGGGATAAGAATTATGCCTCCACGCCCTACCCCCGCTCGACCTACGCGGCCATGATCACCTACATGGACCGGAAGGTGGGCGAGGTCATGGCGCTGCTGAAGGAGCTGGGGCTGGACGACAATACGCTGGTCATTTTCACCTCCGACAACGGCACTACCTTCAACGGCGGAACCGACCCGAACTTTTTCAACAGCGTGGGCGGCTTCCGGGGCCTGAAGATGGACGTCTACGAGGGCGGGGTGCGGATGCCGATGGTGGCCCGCTGGCCGGGAAAAATTCCCGCCGGAACGACGACCGCCCACGTCGGGATTCACTACGACGTGCCGGCGACCCTGCTCGAAGCGGCCGGGGGAAAACCGGTCGAAACCGACGGCATCTCGTTTCTGCCCACTCTGCTCGGCCGGGAGAAGAATCAGAAAAAACACGAATACATTTACTGGGAATACCCCGAAAAGGGCGGACAGTTGGCCGTTCGGATGGGTCGCTGGAAGGGCGTCAAAACCGACCTTCGCGCCAACCGGGTCGCCCGCTGGCAGCTGTTCGATCTGGAAAAGGACCCCGGCGAAACCACCGACCTGGCCCCCGCCCACCCGGCCATAACCGCCCGCTTCGACGCCATCGTACGGAAGGAACACCAGCCCTCACCAGTGGAAGCCTGGCGGTTTCTGGAGTAGGTGGTTTGGGGAGGGGGGAAGTGCCTGAAGGCACTTTCCCCTGAGAGGTGGTTTGGGAAGCGTTTTGTCATCCCGACGCAGGAGGGATCTTGGGGCTGGGGTGGTCAACAGGATGACAAGCCGCCCGGAAGGGCAAAAACCCTTCCCCTAACTACCACTAAAGCCCCGCCGGATCAGACTCCCCCTGTAGGGGCCCTGGGGTAAACCTCTAAAACGTTCAACCATGAAATTTCGCATTATCAGCCTGCTGCTGACCGCCCTGCTCCTGACCGGGGGCGTGGTCCGGGCGCAGCAGCGGCCCAACATCATCTTCGTGCTGGCCGACGACCTCGGCTACGCCGACCTGAGCTGCTACGGCAACCCGGTCATCAAAACGCCTTTCCTCGACGGCATGGCCGCCAAAGGACTCCGGGCTACCAACTACGTCGTGACCAGCCCGGTCTGCACCCCCTCGCGGGCCGCCCTGCTGACGGGCCGGTATCCGTCGCGCATGGGCCACCGGCCGGGCATCGACTGGGGCATTCCCGATCAGGAGGTCACGACGGCCGAAATGTTGAAAACAGTCGGGTATAACACGGCCTGCATCGGCAAATGGCACATCGGCGAAACCGGCAAACGGGCGTCGGAACTGCCCAACGGCCAGGGCTTTGACCTGTATTACGGCCTGCTGTATAGTCATGACTATAAAAAACCCTATGTACAGCGGCCGTATGAACTCCGGCTCTGGCGCAACACCACCCCCGACGAGTTTCCGGCCGACTCCTCCCTGACGGAACGATATACGGCCGAAAGCATCGCGTTCATCAAAAAGCAGACGAAGGGCAAACCGTTCTACCTGCACCTGGCCCACAACATGCCGCACCTGCCGCTGGCCTCCGCCGGAAAGCACCGGGGACGGTCGGCGGGCGGGCCGCTGGGCGACGTCATCGAGGAGATGGACGAGGGGCTGGCGCGCATCTGGAAAGCCCTCGAAGCACAGGGGCTGGCCGACAACACCATCTTCATCTTTTCGAGCGACAACGGCCCCTGGATCAACTACCCGCCCCGCATGGCGGCCGACAGCGTGACGCGGCCGTGGTTCGTCGGCAGCGCCGGGCCGTTCCGGGGCAGCAAGTCGGAGACCTACGAGGGCGGCCACCGTGTCCCGTTCATCGTCTACTGGAAGGGCCGCACCCCGGTCGGGCAGGTCACCGGCGAGCTGCTGAGCTGCGTGGACGTACTGCCTACCTTCGCCGAATGGACGAAGGCCCCGCTGCCGGGCGGACGGACGCTCGACGGCCAGTCGGTGTCGGACGTGCTGCTGGGCAAACCCGGCAAACACCCGCACCGGGAGGTTTATTACGTTCACAACGCCGTGTGTCAGGCCGTCCGGCGGGGCGACTGGAAATACCGGGAGGTGCAGAATACGGTCGACGGCCGGCCCCAGACCCGCATCGAGCTGTTCAACCTCGCCCGCGACCCGGCCGAACGCGCCAACGTCCTGAACGAATACCCCGAAGTGGCCCGCGACCTGAAGGAACTCTTCGACCGCTTCCCGGGTGCCGCCGAGAACTGAGACCGGTCGCGTTTCCCGTCACGGCCCTCCGCGCAGGTGGAGGGCCGTTTTGTTGACAGGCCGACGGAGCAACCGGGGGATCAGTCCGCCGGTACTGGCTCGTACTTTTTGGAATTACTTGCACTTGCCGCCGTTTTGTCGTATCGTTATCGGTGTATCGGCTACGGCCCTCCTTCCGCCCCATGAATCAGCCAACCCAACTCCTGTTCACCCTTGACCGGAACCTTTCCCTGCCGGCAAACGGAGTTGTGACCTTCAGCGCCGTTCGGGACGCGAACGGAAAGGTTTCGGACCTGTGGCTCACGTCCTTCCACGTTCAGAACGGCCCCCACAGCCCGGGCCTGCCCGACCAGACCTCCGGCCTGACGATGTCCGGCCTGCTTCGGGAACTGCATCCTGACGAGGAAGCCGCCCTGCTGTTTCGGCAGTGTGTCGAGGTCGTCGAAACCCGGCGGCAGATCAGCCTGCGGCAGGGGTTCCATACCCCGGCCGGCATCCGGTTCTTCGAGTGGTCGGTCTTCCCGCAGGGCGACGGCCTCCTGATCCTCTACAATGAGACGCCGGCGGCCGGCCGGCCGCCGACCCTGACCCCGTCCGGCGACGGGCTGCTGAGACGCCTGCTGGATACGGCCACCTGCGGTCTGGTTTTCAGCCGCCCGCTGCGCGATTCCGAAAACCGCATCGTCGACTTCCAGGTCGAGGAGTGCAACGAAGCCATCTGCCGCATGACCGGTTTCCCGCGCCACCGGATGCTGACCGAAACCATGCTTACCTGCGACCCGCTCGGGCTGGAGAACGGTATTTTCGAGCGATGGGCCGGGGTAATCCGGACGGGCCAGGAACAGGAGTTGGACCATTTTTTCGAAGGGGCCGGGCGGTGGCTGCGGCAGAAACTGACGCCCTGGGACGGAGGCATCCTGGCCTCTTTCGAGGATATAAGCGACGAACGGAGAAGCCGGCAGGCCGACCTGCTGGAGCAGGTGTTCAACAACGTCTATACCGGCATCGTAGTCTATGAGGCCGTGCGCCGGCCGACGACGGATCAGGAACCCGGCCCCATCGTCGATTTTTACATCCGGCACATCAACGAGACGGCCGCCCGGATGCGTGGTCTGCCCGCCGACCGGATCGTGGGCCGGCTGGCGTCGGAACTGTTTCCCGAACAGAAATCCAAAGGACTCTTTCACCCCTTCGTACAGGTCTGCGAAACCGGCAAACCGATCCGGACCCAGAAGCATTACGCCGACTTCGGGGTGTGGGTCGACGTCTGCATTACGCGCCAGGACGACGGTCTGGTGGTGACCTTCTCGGATATCACCGCCCAGCGAAAAGCCTCGGAGGAACTACAGCGGCAAACCCGCCTGCTCCAGACGATCGTCGACCAGACCCAGGCGGGCATTTCGCTCATGGAACCGGTGTACGATGAGGCCGGGGACGTCACCGACTTCCGCATCGTGCTGGTCAACCAGTATACCGCCCGAACGTTCGGGCGGTCGGTGAAGGAACTGACCGACGGGCGGCCGCTGGGCGAAATCATGGTCGGCTGGCAGGAGACGGAGCGGTTTGGGATTCACCGACAGGTGCTGGCCACCGGCGAACCCCACACGGCGGTTCTGTATCACGACAATTTCGGGTTCAGGGGCTGGTTCGAGGTCAGCATCGACCGGGTCGGAAACCGCCTGCTCCATACGCTGGTAGACATTACGGCCATCCGGCAGGCCGAAGAAGACCAGCGAAAACAGTCGGAACTGCTGCAGACGGTGGTCGATAACCTCAAAGCCGGTCTGCTGCTGCTCGACGCCGTCCGCTCACCCGGCCCCAACGGCGAGCCGGGGCCCATCGTCGATTTCCGCTACCGGCTGACCAATGAATACAACGCCAGTCTGGGCCGCAAAACCGCCCTCGAACTGACGGGGCGGCTCGTGGCCGAAGCCTTCCCGGGCTGGCAGGAAACCGAACTGTTCCGGCGCATGGTGGAAGTAGTCGAAACCGGCCGGCCGCAGACGAACGTGGCACCCTACGGCGAGTACGGCTGGGACGGCTGGTTCGACGGCAGCTATATCAAAATCGGCGACGGGCTTCTGTACACCTACGTGGACGTCACGGCCCTGAAAGAATCGGAGATCGACGCCCGCCGGAAACAGGAACTGCTCGACAGCATCCTGAACGCGTCTCCCACGGCCATCATGGCCTGCGAAGCCGTTCCGGGACCGGACGGCAGCCTCCCCGACTACCGGTATGTGGCGGTCAATGCGGTGGCCGCCGGGCTGTTCGGCCGGCCCCAGGGCGAAATCGTCGGACGCACTCTAAAAGAACTGTTTCCCAACGCCGGCCAGGCCGACTTTCTCGAATACTGGCAGCGGGCCTACGAAACGGGCGAACCGCAGCAGTTCGAAACCCACTATCCGTTCGACGGCTACGATGCCTGGTACGAGATGAGCGTCGTCCGCTGGGGAGACGGGCTGGTCGTCGTCGGTTCGGACATCACCCAGACCCGAAAAGCCCAGCAGGAAAAGCAATACCAGGCCGAAACCTTCAACGCGGTTCTGTCTTCCATGCTGCACGGCATGGCCATCTTCCGCCTGGAGCGCGACGAGCGCGGAGAAGTCATCGACCTGCGCTACGAATACGTCAGCGAACAGGTGCTGCACGACACCGGCCTATCGCGCGGGCAGGTGATCGGCGAATCGGTGCTGCGGCTGTTTCCGGGCCTTCCGAATTCGGGATTCTGGCCCGCCTACCGGATGGTTCTGGAGGCCGGCGCTCCGCAGCAGTTTGAAGATCATTACATCTGGGACGGGGTCGACAACTACATACTGGGGCAGGTGGTCCGGATCGACGAGAACCGCATCGTGATGACCTACCAGATCCTGAACGAACTGAAAAAGGCGCAGAAACAGTCGGAGGAACAGACCCGGCTGCTGCGGTCGGTGCTGGACGGGTCCCAGAACGGCATCATCGCCTTCGACGCCGTCCGGAACGACCAGGGCGCCGTCGTCGACTTCCGGTATATCCTTCAGAATGAGGCCAACCGCCAGCGGGTCAGTCGGACCGACGAGCAGGTGATCGGCCGAACGATGATGGAGTTCTTCCCGGACGTGCGCGACAACGGCCTGTTCGACCGGTATGTAGAGGTGGTCGAAACCGGGAAACCGTTCCGGGCCGACATCGAATACAATTACGGGACCGGCCTGGGCTGGTTCAACCTCTCAGTGGTCAAACGCGGGGACGGCATCGTGTTGACGGTCATGGACAAAACGGCCGAAAAGCGGGCTGAAGAAAACCAGCGGACCTACCAGCGCCGGCTCGAAGCCGCCAACGAGCAGCTGATGGAGTCCAACGAAAACCTCCAGTCGTTCGCCTACGTGGCTTCGCACGACCTTCAGGAACCCCTGCGGAAGATTCAGGCCTTCGGTGACGTGCTGGTGACCCGCTACCAGAGCAACCTGCCGCAGGAGGCCCAGGATCTGGTCCGGCGGATGCAGGTGGCCTCCGCCCGGATGAGCGACCTGATCCGCGACATCCTGGCCTACTCCCGCATCTCGACCCACGGGAAACCGTTCGAGCCGGTGCCGCTCGGCCGCCTGGTCGAGGAGATCCGGACCGACCTGGCCCACCGCATCGCCACGGCCGACGCCCGGCTGGAGGTCGGCCCGCTGCCCGAAGTCGACGGAGACCGGAGCCAGCTCTGGCAGCTTTTCAGCAACCTCCTCTCCAACGCCCTGAAATTTAACCGGCCCGGCCACCCGCCGGTGGTGGTCGTCCGCGCCGTCCGGCTGACGCCCGATCAGGCTCCCGGCCCGCTGAAGTCCCGCAATGTCCCGGGCTGGTGGGAAATCGGCGTCCGGGATAACGGCATCGGCTTCGACGAGAAATACCTTGAACGCATCTTCCAGCTCTTCCAGCGGCTGCACGGCAAAAACCAGTATCCGGGCAGCGGCATCGGGCTGGCCATCTGCAAAAAAGTGGCCGAACGGCACGGCGGCTGGCTCACCGCCGGCAGCAAACCCGGCGAGGGCGCCCATTTCAGGGTTTATCTTCCGGCCCGGAACTGAGATCGGCGGGTTTCAGACCGGCCCGGCATACCGCGCCTTCAGCAACTGCATCATGTAAACGTTGATCTCCCACTGGTTGGCGATGGGCATATTCGTGAACGGCACGGGCGGCATATAAGGCGCCGGACCGAACTCGGCGGTGATCGTCAGTCGGTCGGCCCCCGCTTCCCGGCGGTTTGCGACGATGGCGTCCCACCAGACCAGGTGCGCATCCAGCGCCGGTTTCCACTCCGGCAGCCGGGGGTCCGACACCTGCGCCCCCTGCGAATGACCGACCCGCGCGTGGAAATGGTTCGTCCGTCGGCAGGCCGTCTCCATCGCCAGCGGCTGCTGCTCCAGCAGCGATTCCGACACACAGCACCAGTGCGAAAAATCGCCGGTCAGCTTCAGAAACGGCAGGCGGTCCAGGTAGCCTTTCGTGACGTGGGCGGCAAACAGGGCCTTGTTGCGGTGAGTTTCGTGGCAGACCGGGATGCCGGTTTCCTGCTCGATGGCGTCGGCCAGCGCAAACAGATCGGTATTTTCCTCCGTCGGGAAAAAGTCCTTCCCGGTCTGGGCGTTGATCAGCAGAGGCCGGGCCTGGGCCAGATGGCGCAGATACCGCTCATAGCTTTGGATATGTTCCCCGAAATCCTGCTCGAACGACTGGTAGTACTGCCCGATCAGCAGCAGGCCCGCATCGGCCAGGGCGTTGAGCATGGCGGTTCTTTCCGTTTCGTCGAACGGCACTTCGGCCTCGACGCCGTCGTACCCGGCGGCTTTGACCAGACGGCAGAATTCCGGCCAGGGCAGGTGGGAGCAGCCCCAGCGGGGGCAGAAAAACAGGAGAGTCATCAGGTTTGGTATCAGGAATAGTAACAGGTTCTTCGTAAGCAGGGCTTATTTCCCGGACGGATCGTCCAGCAATTCGCCGATGATCAGCAGCTGTCCCGCATAGCCGTTCTTCGGTTCGTACGGTTTCGGGTCGGGGATGGTCTGGTTTCGTCTGGCCAGGATGGCGGCTTTGTCCAGCGTCCGGTCGTCGAGTTCGAACTCCACCACATGATCGCCCATCGGCACGGCCGGCAGCAGGAAATAGTGGGAGCGGTAATAGGTACAGAACTCGTCGAAACGCGGCACCGGCGGCATTTCCTGCCCGTCGACAAAGACCCGGTACTGGCCGCAACCCGGCCCCATCACGTCATACAGGCCGAGCTGCGTCCCGCGGAAGCGAACCCGCAGGCGTTCCCCCGGCCGGCCGGCCTTCAACAGGGACGAAAACCGGTTCGCCAGCCGCCGGGCTACGGTATCCGTCGCGGGCGTGATGACCGTCCAGCCTCCGGTCCGGCCGGCTTTCCGGGCGTTCTCCATCCGCGCCTGCTCCCAGTGATCGGGCCGGAGCGGGTCGGGCAGGCGGCTTTTTCGCTTTCCCCCCCGGTCCGCGATCTGCGTCATCGACCGGGCCAGGGCTTCGGTGTAGAGCCGGTGGCCGGTTTGCGCGTAGGGATGCACGTTATCGGGCGAGAAAACCAGTTTGCCGGGAAATTCATCCGGTTTTCCCCTGAACACCAGCTCGCCCCGGTCCGCCAGCCGGATCACCTCCAGGCCCAGATGCACCGACGGGATGCCGTAATGATCGGCCACGCGCTCCATCGTCGAGGCCGACTCGGGAAACCGGCCGGCCGAGAGCGTCGGCGCCATCGACGCCATCACCGTGTAGACGAAACAGATGTCGGTTTTGGGGTCGGCCCGGCGGATCTGCCGGACGATGCCCTCCATCGCCTGCATGATTCGTTCCGCCGGCTTCCCGTTGTCGTTCACCGCAAACTCGACGAAAACCAGGTCCGGCCGGTGGTTCAGCACCTGCTCCCGGAGCCGGAAAACCCCCAGGTCGGAGCCGGTTCCGCCGATGGCGGCATTGATGGATTCGATGGGAGTCTGCGGGTAGCGGCTCTGAAACCAGGCCACCGACTGCTCGCGCCAGCCGCCCCCGGCTTCGGTGATGCTGCCGCCCAAGTAGGCGATCTTCACCGGCATCCGGTCGGCCAGCTTCCGGAAGAAATAGGGCAGCCCGGCCCGCACCCGGCATTCCTCGGCCCGGACGAGTTCCTGCGCGCCGGCCGGCCGGATGCCGGTGATCAGAAGAAAAAACAGGGCGAGCACCCCCGGGAAGCCGAACCGGGCCGGTCGGCTCTTTACTGGAAATCCCATAGTTAAAACGATATTCCTTTCCATAAATCAATTCCTGCGCATTATCTACCGCTTTTCTGAAAAAAGCCCGTCGATTCCTCCGGCTTCCGGCCTTTGATACCGCTCGCGAGAATCTTCATCCGCTTTATAAATATTTTGGCTCATCGGGGCCGGGCGCCTTCTACTTTTATTCCAACTTCATCAACTCTATTGAATTGAATCTTCCCATGAATGCACAATTGCGCTCGCTTCTGGAGGACCTCTATCGTTTCGGCTGCGAAAACGATGCGGAGGCCCAGGACCGAGGTGCTAAACTACTGAACATCACCCCCGATACGGGCGAGTTTCTCTCCCTGCTGATCAAAGCCGTCGATGCGCGGGCCATTCTGGAAATCGGAACCTCCAACGGGTACTCGACGCTCTGGCTGGCCGACGCGGCCCGGGAGAC
Organism: Larkinella soli; assembly: GCF_003703975.1. Taxonomy (GTDB): domain Bacteria; phylum Bacteroidota; class Bacteroidia; order Cytophagales; family Spirosomataceae; genus Larkinella; species Larkinella soli. The sequence goes on from NZ_ML112623.1 coordinate 60,101, forward strand.
GGGCAGCCGGCTGATTACCGTCGAACACAGTGCGTCCAAAGCGGCCGCGGCCCGGGAGAACTTCGCCAAAAGCGGTCTGGCCGACCGGATCGAACTGACGGTGACGCAGGCCGGCGCGTTCCTGCAGGCGCAGACCGCCGAATCGTTCGACTTCATCTTTCTGGATGCCAACCGGTCGGAGTATGAGAACATGTGGGTATTGCTGGATGCCTGCCTGAAACCGGGCGGGCTGCTCGTGGTCGACAATGCGGTTTCCCACCAGGAGGAGATGGTTCCGTTCAAAAACCGGATCGAGGAAACGCCGGGTTATGTCACCGCGCTGGTGCCCGTCGGGAAGGGCGAACTGCTGGCCTGGAAGTCGCGATAAGGCCGGCCGGATGCGACCGCCGGAAGAAGTGTCCGTTCAGGGACGGAGCCTGTCCATTTGCGGACAAAACCGGCTTTAATTCCTTCCGGGAAATAGCGCATACGGAACAGGGACGGCCTTTCCGGGTCTTTGGCCGGAGATTTGAGCGGGTCAGTTCACCAGCCCTCAACCGGACATGATTCGCAATTACCTTAAGATCGCCCTGCGTAACCTGCTGCGTCACCCGGGCTTTTCGGCCATCAACATCGTCGGGCTTTCCGTCGGTCTGGCCTGCTGCCTGAGCATTTACCTGTTCGTTCAGGATGAACTGAGTTACGACCGGTTCGTGCCCGGCGCCGACCGGATCTACCGGCTCGTGAACGCCCGGACTTCGGAGGGTCGGCAGAGCCTGACGGCCTCCACCCCGCCCGCCTACGGCCCGACGCTGAAAGCCGACTTCCCGGAAGTGGAGCGGATGACCCGGGTCTTTGCCTTCAACGGCAACCCGCTGGTGACCTACGGAACGACCAAATTCTTCGAAAACGACCTGCTGCTGGCCGATTCGACCTTCTTCGAGGTGTTCGGTTATCCGCTGACGCGAGGCAATCCGAAACTGGCACTGCAAGGGGCCAATACCATCGTGATTTCGGAGTCGCTGGCGCGAAAATTCTTCGGCAGCGAGGACCCGATCAACAAACAACTCAAGCTTTCCTTCGGCGACGCGATCCCGTTCCGGATCACCGGCATCATGAAGGACCTGCCTTCGCAGTCGCACCTGAAGGTGAATGCGGTCGGCTCGTTCAGCACCCTGCGGGCCTTCGTCGATCCGGCCCGGCTCGCCAACTGGCGCTGGCAGCAGTTCCACACCTACGTCGCGCTGACGCCCGGCTTCGACCCGGCGCGGCTGGAAGCCAAGCTCCCCGGCCTGCTGGCCCGGTATGCCAAACCCGAACTGGATAAGATCGGGCTGAGTTACCAGACCCGTCTCCAGCCCCTGACCGACATCCACCTGCGGTCGGCAGACCTGGAATACGACAACGCCCAGAAGGGCAACATCCGCTACGTCTACGCCCTGATCGTCATTGCGGTTTTTGCGCTGCTGATCGCCTGTTTCAACTTCATGAACCTCAGCACCGCCCGTTCGCTGACGCGGGCCAGGGAGGTCGGGCTGCGCAAGGCCATCGGCGCCCACCGGGGGCAGCTGATCGGGCAGTTCCTGGGTGAATCGCTGCTGCTGACGGCCCTGGCCATGATCATTGCCCTCGGCCTGACCGCCCTGATCCTCCCCTCCTTCACGGACTGGGTCGACAAGTCCCTGTCGCTGAGCACGCTTTTCCGGCCCCGTTTTCTGCTGGGACTGGTCGTGGCGGTCGGGGTAGTCGGGGGGCTGGCGGGAATTTACCCGGCGTTCTTCCTGTCGGGCTTCCGGCCGGTGCAGGTGCTGGCGGGCCATCTGATCCGGTCGACGGGGAAGGGGGCCGTTTCGCTCCGTAAAACGCTGGTGGTGCTGCAGTTTACGGCCTCGACGGTGCTGATCATCGGCACGGCGGTCGTGTTTTCGCAGCTTCGATACATCCAGCAGAAAGACCTGGGCTTCGCTAAAGAGCAGGCCGTCGTGCTGCCGCTCCGAAACCAGGCGATGCAGGAAGGCTACGAAGCCGTCAAGAACGATCTGCAGCGGCACCCCGGCATCTGGGCGGCCACGGCCTGCTACGGCATTCCCGGCGGCCTCTTCGCGGGTGACGGCATCCGGCTGCCCGGGAAAGACGAGGAGATCGGGACCAATATGTTCATCGTCGACGCGGACTACATCCCGGCGATGGGCATGAAGATGGTTGCGGGCCGGAGCTTCTCCCGGAAATTCGGAACGGACCTGAAGGAGGGTTTCGTCCTGAACGAAGCGGCCGTCGCGGCCTTCGGCCTCGGAACCCCGCAGCAGGCCCTCGGCAAAGCGATCCTCTGGCCCCAGTGGAACCCCTCCACGCCGGCCGACACCCTCAAGCGGGGCCGCGTGATCGGGGTGGTGAAAGACTTCAACTACAAATCGCTGCACCAGAAGATCGAGCCGCTGGTAATGCACATCTATCCCTCGGCGTTCTCCTACCTCGTGGTCCGGGTGCAGCCGGGCCATCTTCCGGCCGCGCTGGAGGTGATGAAAGCGAAGTGGAAGGCGCTGGCTCCCGAGTGGCCGTTCGAATACCAGATCGTGGACGAGGAATTTGCCCGGTTCTACCGGAGCGAGCAGCTGTTCGGGAAGCTGTTCAGCCTGTTCACGGCCCTGTCCATTTTCATCGCGTGTCTGGGGCTTTTCGGGCTGGCGGCTTTCATGGCCCAGCAGCGGACGAAAGAGATCGGGGTGCGGAAGGTGCTGGGCGCGTCGGTCGCCGGCATCGTGCTTCTTTTGTCGAAGGACTTCCTGAAGCTGGTGCTGATCGCCATCGTCATTGCCTCCCCCCTGGCCTGGTACGCCATGAAAAGCTGGCTGGCCGACTTCGCCTACCGGATCGACATCGAATGGTGGATGTTCGTGCTGGCGGGGCTGCTGGCCATCGGCATCGCCCTGCTGACCGTCAGCATCCAGTCGATCAAAGCCGCGCTGATGAATCCGGTGCATTCGCTGCGGTCGGAGTGAAACCCCCCCCCGGCCCCCTCCTAAAACAGGAGGGGGAGTGCGCTGCCCGATTTAAACCCTGCGGAGCCACCCCCTCCTTACCAAGGAGGGGGCCGGGGGGTGGTCCGGCGCTCCGGCTGGGGGTGGTCCCCGGCCGTTTCCCTCAATTTTCGCCGGGCGGGGTAGTGGTATTTCGTTCAACAGCTGTCTTAGGGCATACCAACAGTGGCTGAACCCCTTACCGCCCCGGTCTGAGATGAAACTTTCGCGCGAAATCCGGCTCCAGATCCTCGGATCGCTCTTCATTGCCGTTTTCCTGGTTACGTTCGACAATAAACCGCTGCCCATCCTGCTCCGCACGGCCCCCTATTACCGCGACGTGGCCATCACCTTCGCGGCCGCGTGGCTGCTGTTCGGTTACGTGGGCTTCGTCACCCGGCAACTCGACCGGCGGCTTGGCTGGCACTCGGCCCCGGTCCGGCGGCTGGCGGCCCAGAGCCTGTACGGAGTGGCGGCCGCTTCGCTGCTGGCTTATTTTATCACCTATCTTCAATACCGCTGGATCGACCCGGAGAATATCTTCGCCGGGGATTCCTTTCTGGTCACTGAGTTTCCGATCATCGTGCTGTTCAACGGGTTTGCCAACGGCCTCTACGCAGTGATCCTTTACTTTCTGGGCAAAACCGGCGAACCGGCGTCCGCTTCCGGCCCGGCGGAATCCGGGCCGGCCTACCTCACCGGCCTGCTGGCCGCCAACGGAAACCGCCGGATTCAGATTCCCGCCGAGCGGGTGGCCCTCATCTGCCTCGAACACGGGCTGACCTGGGTCGTCACCTTCGATAACCTGCGCTACCACTTGGACGAACCGCTCCAGTGTTACATGCAGCGGCTGGACCCCGACCGTTTTTTCCGGATCAACCGTCAGGCCATCGTGCAACTTTCCGCCTGCGGTTCGTGGGAAACCGTCGAATTCGGCAAAATCCGGCTGCGGCTGGTTGCGCCGGTGACCACCGAACTGCTGATCAGCCAGAAAACCGCCCCGGCCTTCCGGAAATGGATGCAGCGGTAAGCCCACCTACCTCAGCCCTGCTTAATCCTACTTCGGCAAAACCGGCCCGATCACGAGGCCGCGAACCGGCAAAAACCGCATTGATTTGCAGAAAACGAACAATTCCGTTTCTCGACTCCGCTTGCTTCGTTGTGATGATGAACAGTAAACGACATCCGAATCCGACCCGAAGGTGGCTGGCCTTATGCTGCCTTCTACCGTTTCTGCCGGCCTGTGCCGGCGCCCAGCCCGGCTCTCTGACCGAAACGCCCGGAACCCGGCTCAGCCTGCGCGGAGGCCTCCAGCACCTGAACCGCAGCGACCGGCTTCTCTCGCCCAGAGTCTATCTCGGTTCCTCGCCCACCAACGTGCAGTTGGCCCTCGACCGGACGCGAACCAGAACCCGGACGCACCTCAGCATCGGCTTTGCCCAGTTCGACATCCGGTCGCAGCCCGACTATTCCTACCTGAACGACCGGGGCGAACCACTGGGCACCTTCCCGACGTCGACCTCCCTGCTGAATATCCGCTACGGATATGCCAGGCGGTTGGGAAGCCGGTGGGCCGCCGGCCTGATGAGCGACAATCAGCTGATGATCACCGACCAGGCCTACGGTCGCGGCACCTACTTCAACTACCTGAATCACTTCTCGTTATCGCCCTGGCTCAGCTTCCGCCAGCCGCTGACTCCGCGCCTGTCGGTGTCGGCCCAGACCTGGTTTCCGGTGGTCAGCTGGGTCAGCCGGTCGCCGTACGCGGTTCAGGACGATCAGTATATGCGCGACAACATGAACCATCAGGCTCTGCCGACGCTGCTGAACTACCTGAAACGGGGCGAAATCCAGTCCGTCGACCGGTTTCAGAAGGTCAACGCCGAAGTCCGGCTGACTCTGGCCCTGACCCGGTCGCTGGACATATCGGCCGCTTACCAGATCGAATATCTTCGGAACACCACGCCCCGGCTCATCCGACAAACCCGACAGATGGCCGCTTTGGGTATTTGCCTGAAAATCTAACCGATGAAAGCCATTTACTGCCTTTTGTTTCTGTTTCTGCTGGCCTCCTGCCGGGAACTCCCGGACCCGCAGGCCGCCCCCCGGAATCCGGTCGGTGTGTTCGACGAACTCTGGCAGGAGTTCCGGGAACTGTATGGCCCCTTCGAAGACCGGGGCATCGACTGGAGCGCCCTGCGAACCCGATACCGCTCCCAACTGACCGATCAAAGCACGGAAACCGACGTTTTCCGGGTTTGCACGGCCCTTCTCAGTGAACTGAACGACGGCCACGTGAACCTGGTCGCCCCCGGCCGCGAGGGCTTCAACGCCAACCGGACCTTCCGGCAGAAGATCGACAACGACCTGTTTTCCCTGCCGCTCGTGATCAGCCGGTATCTCGAACCCGGCTTCACCATCGGCCCGGACTCGGCGTACGTCTACGGTACGGTGGCCGGCGGCCTGGCCTATCTGTATCTGAAAGACATCGGCCCCGAAACGGCCATCCTCGACAAGGTGCTGGATCAGTATGCCGACGCGAAGGGCCTGATTATCGACCTGCGCCATAACGGCGGGGGTGATTTTACGTACGCCTACGAAAATCTGGTGCGGCTGACCGACCGGCGTCGACTGGTGTTCAGCTCCGCGACGCGCAACGGCCCGGACCCGAACGACTTCACGCGCTGGTACGACTGGTATCTGGAAGCCGGAGGGACGTTTTACGACAAAAAACTGCTGGTGCTGGTAGACCGGTACTGCGTCAGCGCGGGGGAACGTACGGCCATGGCGCTCAAAGTGTTACCGCAGGCCACTCTGATCGGAGATTCCACCAACGGCGCCCTCTCGACCCAGCTCGGCCGGGAGCTTTCCAACGGATGGTATTTCACGGTGGCGACCCAGAAAACCCGGTTTGCCGACGGACGCAGCTACGAGGGCATCGGGGTCATTCCCTCGGTGCTGATCAAAAACAACCGGGCCAATATGGCGAAAGGCATCGACGACACGCTTGAAAAAGCCCGGTCGCTGGTCCGGTAAACCTGAAGGGCCGGCGGGGAACCCGAACGCCCGGAATTCGCCGGAGTCCATGTATCCGGTGTCAATTCATCCGGAAGCGGGTACGTATTTGGTTTCGGACTTAAACTTATTTTTTATCTCCTGTGGACAAAACCAAACAGGAGATAAAAAATAAGTTTAAGAATAAAGTAAAATGTATTTCAGAATGTACTTAGCATCCGCCTTTGCGAGGGGCACGTTTATAAAGTATTTTACTATCTCGCTCTACATAGTCACCCACCACTATTGGATATGAATACTTGGGCGCGTGCATGACACCATGGCTTTTTATAATTATTCTGTCGTTAACTTTCAGGCTATGTAATTGGTGAAATTCACTGTTAAAGTTCAAAAAATTCTTGTGAGGCTTTTCCGGTCCAAAACTAAGAATATAATCGTCACCATTAATCCTGACCATCACTCCGAAACCTAATCGTGAGCCCGGAGGAAGAGAAAGAGAGGTAACAACAGCCTCCATATTGGTAAAAGCTCTGATATGCTTCCTTATTTTAGCTTCACCGGCATAGACTTTTTTACCTTCGGGCGATGCTTCCCATTTTTTAAACATTATTCCATCAGGGCTAGCTTCCCATTTTTTCAATGCAGCTTTCCTTTCAGCAGCGGAGAGCGGCTTTGAGGTTAACTTTTTTGACGCTTCATTTTTAATTTCACGATTAGCAAATACCAGTCCGCTTACCACAACCAGCGATAAGATCAGCGCATAAATGACTTTTTTCATTTTTTTGCAGGTTTAATTAAAATGAATCTATACCCTGATCAATCAGATCCGTTTAACGCATTCTTTTTATTTTCAAGGATTGCCGTAAAGCTAAAAGTTCCTATCCTTCCGCCTGTTAATGACCGGTAAAAGATTGTTTACGAAACGTAAAAGCTGCTTTTACAGACTGCTATGGACTTTGGTCTCTAAATAGTTGAACCGGCCCCGGACAAGGGGAACGGACACGGTTCAGCCGGGAAGATACGCATTCAGCCGTATATAAAACCACCTGACTTTGGGCGACGGCATCTCCTCCGGTTTCGAAAATTAAGTTAGAATCTTCTGATAATCAACACATTAAATCACTGCTTAAATTCAACACAAGGAATTATGACTGCATTGAAAGTGTTATTTCAATAGCGCCGTCCGTGCCCTTTCTGCTCCCGGAAAAGCGAACTGGCGCTCCATCTATGCACACTTCACAGGAACTGATTACTTCGGAACTCAATTTGTCCCAACCGCTTCGTCGCCCGGCCCGGCTCTGGATGCCTAAACGGGTGCTCTTCACGCCGGATGCGCTGGAGGAACCCTTCGGGCAGCAGATCTTCGAGCGGGTTACCGCGCTGAATCTGCCGGTGGAAATCCTGAAAAGCAACCGAATCACCGGCCTGCGTGGAGCCGACTCCCGCGAAACTTACCGCATTGCCAAAAACACGCTGGCGGTGGTGAAGGCGCCCCCGGGTGCCTTCCGGCTCCAGCCCATTCCGCCCTCGGCCGACTGGCAGGTAAACCTCGCCGAAGGCTGTCCGGCCCACTGCCAGTACTGTTATCTGGCGGGCAGCCTGGCCGGTCCGCCGGTGACGCGGGTATTCGCTAACCTGCCTCAGCTTCTGACCAATACCGCCCGGTACGAACAGCCGGGCAAGACCACCACCTTCGAGGTGAGCTGTTATACGGACGTCATCGGGATCGAGCACCTGACCGGAAGTCTGGCCGAGTGTGTCCGGTATTTCGGAACCCGCCCCGACGCCCAGTTGCGATTTGTGACCAAATACGAACAGGTGGACTCCCTGCTCGACCTGCCCCACCACGGCCGCACCCGCGCCCGGGTCAGTCTGAATGCGGAGCCGATTGCCCGGCGCATGGAAGGCGGCACGGCCCCGGTCGAAGGCCGGCTTCAGGCGCTGCGCAAACTGGCCTTGCCCGCTGAACAGGGCGGTGGCGGTTATCCCGTCGGGGTGGTGCTGGCGCCGATCATGCCCGTTCCGGGCTGGCGCGAGCTCTATACCGGCCTGCTCGACCGCCTGGCCGAAGCCCTCGACTTCCCCTGCGACCTGACGGTCGAGTTCATCACCCACCGCTTTACGCCGGGCAGCAAAGCCGTCCTGCTCGACTGGTATCCCAACACCAGTCTGGAAATGAACGAAGCGGACCGGGCCGGAAAGCGGAATAAGTTCGGCGGCATCAAATACGTGTATCGGCCGGAAGACATGAAGGGGCTGCAGTCGTTCTTTTACGCCGAGTGGCGGAAGCGGTTCCCGGATGCGCCGATCCTGTACTGGACCTGATTCCGACGGCAAACGATCAGTTCGGACTGACCCGGTATAACGCCCGGTACTCGGAAGGAGTCCGGGCGGTTTTTGCTTTAAAGACCGTGTTGAAGGAAGAAAGCGTATTGAAACCGCAATCGTAGGCGATGGCGGCAATTTTGGCCGACTGCCAGGCCGGGTCGGCCAGCCGGCGCCGGGCTTCCGCGATCCGGAAGCCGTTCAGCCAGTCGGACAGGTTGGTCCCGGCGTTTTCGTTGATGGCCTGCGAGATGTCGCGAACGGAAAAACCGGTCAGGCGGGCCAGCTTCGGCAGGCTCAGGTCCGCATCCAGATACCACCGTTTCTCCTGCACTTCCTTCTCCAGGGTCCGATACATCGCCAGTGACTGGCCCGAACGCAGCCTCGAACGTTCATACCGCGGGCCGGGGGATTCTTCGAAAAGGAATTTTTTCCCGGCAAGAACATACAGGAGCAAAACGACCAGGACCGTAAAGCCCAGGGTGGCCGTTTTCAGCATGATACCGATCGGTGCTTCGACGAGCCAGGCATGGAGATAGGAAAGAAGAATCAGCGCAAAACCGGCCGTCACTCCGACGATTCCGGCATAGATCTTCTCAGGATGAGCCTGTCGGTGGCTGACTACCAGATAGATACTTCCGCCCAGGTAAAGAAAGTGATGAACCAGAATCAGAGAATAGGCGGCCGGGCTGAAGGCGGGATGGTTCAGAAACCAGAGCGTATACAGACCGGCGGGCAGCGCGTGCCAGGCGTAGGCCGGTTTCCATTTTCCTGCGCCTTCCAGCCGGGTTTGCAGAAACAGCAACAGGGCGGGCTGGGCCAGCAGGCCGGCGGCCAGCCCCAGAAATTCGACGGCGGGCGGCAGGGTGGCATACAGCACCAGAAGCGGTTTGGCCACGCGCAGGGAGGTACAGAAAACGGCGGTGGCCAGCAGCCGGTTCGAAAGCCGGTCGGGGAACGGCCGAAACCAGAGGATTCCGGAAACGGCCATGCCCAGTAACACGCCCGCGCCACAAAGGACTGAAATGAAGTATTCGGAGGCCGTCATCGCTCTTTCCAGGCTTTTACCGCCTTAAAATAGTCGGCATTGTCATAATAATCGAACTGACGCACAATTTTACCGTTCCGGAAATGAAAAATGTTCACAAACCGCATTTCGTAGGCGATTCCGTGGTAACGTGCGCGCAATATCCCTTCGGTCACAAGCCGGCTTCCTTCCGTAATCTGCTGATTTATCCGCCATTCGTATTGGTTAGGCAGGTTCGCCCGATCGAAGTTTCGGAAAATGGCCTGTTTGGTCGGCCCGGTGAAGTCGAAGGTAGGATCTTCCAGTACCACCTCGTCGTCGTAAAAAGGAGCGAGCCGGGCTGCCGTGGGGGTGCCGCTGTAAGCCCTGTAATAGTCCTGCACGAATCGGGGCGGGATGGCCGGAAGCGGTTTTGAATAATTTCCAGACAGAATAAACGTCGCAAGACTCAGGACGGTCAGAATCGCATAGCGGTTACGGGATGACGGCTTCATAAGCTCTTTTTAACGTAAAACTGCCTCCGGATCGGCTTTCGGT
>NZ_QTJY01000027.1 GCF_003703975.1 Larkinella soli
AAGGGCCTGGCAGAAGTATGACGTCGACATGAAGTCGTACCCGGAGTTTAAGAAACTGAACCTGACGACCCTGCTGTTCACCGACCCCAAAGTACAGCAGTACTGGAACGATATTTTCGACCGCGTCTATGCCGGAGAGATCGATACCTGGGATTACCAGTGGTGCTACGCCGTCTGGACGAACTACGGTCTGTGCATCTGCCCGAACCGGAACCTGATCTCCAACATCGGCTTCGATGCGGAAGCCACCCATACGAAGGAGAGCACGGATGAGTTGGCCAACCAGCCGCTGCAGCCGCTGCCGACGGTCACTCACCCCCGTTTTCTGGTCGAATGCCGGCAGGCCACCGAGTATGCACTGAACCGGTTTTTCCGAAAAATTACGCTGATCGAGCAAAAGGTAGAGAATATCAAGAAGCGAACCGGGTTAAAAGGAATGGGGGCTGCTTTCAAAAGGCACCCGCTTTCCTGACAATCACCGGCATGAATATATTTTTCGACCACCAGATTTTCTCCCGACAAAATTACGGCGGTATTCCCCGGTACATCTGCGAGCTAATCAACGGGATCAATCAGCCTTCTTCCCCCCATCTGGCTTACCTTTCCGTTCTGTTTTCCAACAACGTTCACCTGCGGGAAGGCGGTTTTCCGGCGCTTCCCTTCTTCCCGAAACAGCCGTTTGCCCGCACCCAGCCGCACCTGTACCGGATCAACCGGCTTTTTACGCTGCTGGAACTGCGGGCCCGTTCCTACGATCTGTTCCATGCCACCTATTACGATCCTTATTTTCTCGGCCATATCGGCCGGAAACCCTATGTGGTGACGGTGCATGATCTGATCCACGAACGCCTGTCGGCCCGGTTTGAGGGGCTGAAAGCCGATCACAAAATCATTCCCTGGAAGAAGGAGATCCTTAGCCGGGCGGCCGGCATCATCGCCGTCTCGGAAAGCACCCGGCGCGACCTGGCGGAATGTTACGGCATACCGCCCGAGCGCGTGCGGGTGGTTCACCTCGGTTCCTCGCTGGGGGTATCGGAAACCGGGCCGGAGGTCGAACATCCGTACCTCCTGTTTGTCGGGAACCGGGGCGCCTACAAAAATTTTCTGCCCTGGCTGGAGGCCGTGGCTCCGCTGCTGCCGTCGTTCGGGATGCAGGTGGTCTGCGCGGGCGGGGGTGGTTTTACCCCGGAGGAGCAGGAAACGATCCGGCGGCTGCACCTGACCGACCGGGTCCGACAGCAGCCGATCGACGATGCCGGACTGGTCGGTCTGTACCGGGGGGCGGGGGCGCTGGTTTTCCCTTCCCTCTACGAAGGCTTCGGCATTCCGGTGCTGGAAGCGTTCGCCTGCGGCTGTCCGTGCCTGCTGAGCGACCGGAGTTCACTGCCCGAGGTGGCGGGGCCGGCAGCCGTCTATTTTAATCCGGACGATGCGGCCTCGATGAAAGCCGCCACCGAACGCATTTTGTCCGATGCCTCCCTCCGCCGGGACCTGGCCGAAACCGGGCGAAACCGCCTGCGTCAGTTTTCCTGGGAAAAGACCGTCCGGGAGACCGTTGCCTTGTATGAAAGTCTGGTTTAGCCGACTTCATTATCTTTGTGCATGCCGTTCGTATCGATCATCACCGTTTGTTTCAACAGCGAAGCCCATATCGAACAGACCATCCGGTCGGTTCTGAACCAGACGTTCGGCTCCATCGAATACATTCTGATCGACGGAAAATCGACCGACGGGACGCCGGCGCTCATCGAACGCTACGCCCGGGAGGCTCCGGACCGCATCCGGTACGTCTCCGAGCCGGATACCGGCATCTACAACGCCATGAACAAGGGCCTGCGGCTCGCGCAGGGCGAACTGATCGGCATCATCAACAGCGACGACTGGTATGAACCCGACGCGGTGGAAAAAGTCGTGGCGGCTTACCGGCAGCACGGCCCGGCGGTTTACCACGGCATCCAGCGGACCTACCGAAACGAGCAGGAGGTGGGCCTGATCCGGACGCATTCGAACGCGCTCGGCGAAAAAATGATCGAACACCCGACCTGTTTTCTGCCCTCGGCTTATTACCAAAAATACGGCGGGTTCGACGAGCGTTATAAGTATGTCGGTGATTATGAACTGATTCTGCGGCTGCGAAATCAGAACGTCCCGTTTATTCCGTTGCCTGAGATTCTGGCCAATTTCCGGGAGGGGGGCGCTTCCCACGACCAGCGGGCCGTCTGGGAAACCTACGATCTGTGGTACCGGTCAGGCATGCTGCCCCGGCCGCAGTATCTTTCCGTACTTTACCGGGATAAATTCAAATGGTACGCCAAACGCCTGTTCAGCCGCCGGTCTAACTGATTCAACCTCTTGAACGTACGCCATATCCTCTATCTCTCGCTGCTCGTCGGTCTGTTCGGCACCGTCACGAACCTGATCTTCATCAGCCCGCTGCCGTCGCTGCTCTGCGTGGGCTTTCTGCCGCTGGTGCTGTACCTGCTCGGCCGGAACCGGACGGTGGTCGTTCCGAAATACCTGCTGTGGCTGTACGCGTATTTCATCTATTCGCTGCTCGGTATTCTGATTTATCATCCGGCCTCGCTGGCGAACTTCGGGTTTTATCGGTACGACGGTAATTTCATCATCTCCTACGCTCCGCTCCTGCTGATCCCGTTCTTCACCTTCAATTATGACATGGACCGGCTGTTCCGGCGGTTTCTGATCTTTGCGACCGTCGTCAACGGCCTTGCGTTCGGGCTGAACCTCGTCATGACCCGGTTTACGGCCATCCTCGACTGGAGCAACCCGGAAACCTACTTTCACGGCTTCTTCAAAAGCACCAACGGGGCCGGCGGGTTCATCAGCATCATGCTGTCGCTCAACATCATCTATTACCTGAAAGACCGCCGGCGGTTCTGGCTCTATCTGATCGCGGTCAACGCCCTGTTTCTGGTATCGACCTCCTCGCGCGGCTCCATGCTCGGGCTGGTGGCCGGGTTCGCCTTCTACTATTTCGACCGGATCGGCAAAACCTACCTGATCAAACTGTCGCTGCTGGGCATCGTGCTGGTGCAGTGCGGCATTCTGTATTTTACCTACCCGATCTACAAAACCTACGTCCGGAATGTCGACCCGGGCGAGGGCGGGTCGGCCACCTACATTTCGCCCCTGTTCGGGCAGGTGACCACCAAATCGGCCAATCTGCTCATCCGGGTAGTCGAAACCTGGCCGCGGGCGGTGGATAACTTCATTCACTCCCCCCTGTTCGGAGCTGGTTTCGGGGCCGTCAATGACGTGCCGTTCCGGTATGCCGGCCTGCCGTATTTCGTGAGCATCAACGTCCAGCGCAACAAGGTCTTCAGCGACGCCCACGCTCACCACTCCTACCTGCACCTGCTGGGCGAGCAGGGCCTCGTGGGCCTATCCATCTTTTTGATGTTCTGGTATTCGGTGTACCGGTATCTGAAAAAAGGCCCCGACGAACCCGTCCGGAATTTCCTGCTCGTGTCGTTCTTCAACCTGTCGATCATGAGCTTTACGGAACACAGGATCACTTCTCCCTCCAACGCCCTGCCGTTCGTGGTCGCGTTTTGTTTGTATGTATTGAAGCGCAATTACCTGAACAAGCGGGCAAGGCGGCTGGAAACCACCGTTGCCTGAAGGCCGGAATACCCACCGGCCTGAATGACTTTTCTTTTCAATGACTCAACCCGTTATCGTCAATACACGTTTTCTCTCCCAGCCCGTCACCGGTATGCAGCGGGTGGCGATCGAGTTCTGCCGCCAGCTGAAAGCCCGGCTGCCGGACGTCCGGTTCGTGGCCCCGCACAACATCATGCACCCCGAACTTGCCGCCGAACTTGCCGTCGAAATCGTCGGCCGGCGGAAGGGAATCCTCTGGGAGCAGTTCGACTTTCTGCGGTATCTGCGTCGCCTGGGCAATCCGCCGGCGGTCAACCTCTGCAATACCGCCCCGCTCGGGTACCGCAAGCAGCTGGTCATGGTCCACGACCTTTCCTTCCGGCTGCACCCCGAATGGTTTTCGGCGAAACTTCGGGCGCTGTACGGATTCATGGTGCCAAGGGCAGCCCGGGCCGCAGCCAAACTCCTGACCGTCAGCCGGTATTCGGCGGAGACGCTCCGGGCGGAATACCGCCTTCCGGCCGATTCGGTGGAGGTCATCTATCCCGGTGTTTCCGACGCCTTCCGGACGGCCCCGGCCGTCGCCGGGCCGAACCCCTACGGGCGCTTCATTCTGGCGGTTTCCTCACTCGACCCCCGCAAAAATTTTCGGGGCCTGATCGCGGCTTTCCACGCGGCCCGGCTCCCGGAGGTGAAGCTGGTGATCGTCGGGGCGGCCCATTCGATTTTCCGGGACCCCCAGCTGAACGAACTGGTCCGGGAGAACCCGTCGCTCATTTTTACGGGCTATCTCAGTGATACGGAGTTAATCAACCTGTACCGGCACGCCCTGTTTTTTGCTTATCCCTCCTTCTTCGAGGGATTCGGCCTGCCGCCCCTCGAAGCCATGGCCTGCGGCTGTCCGACGCTGGTGTCCGACACGACGAGCCTGCCGGAAGTTTGCGGAGACGCCAGCCTGTATGTGAACCCGGCCGATACCGACAGCATCCGGGCCGGGCTGGAGAGACTTTACACGGACCCGGAACTGCGGAAGCGGCTGATCACAAAGGGCTTCGAGCGGGTCCGGCAGTTCGACTGGAACGAGGCCGGCCGACAACTGACGACCCTGGTCCGGGAGATGGCCGAAAGCTGACCGCCCGGCTTTTGAAAGGTAACTATGGGAATCCATCTGATTACGAAGGACCGGGACGCCGGCAGACACGTATCGCGGGAGATTGCGAAGGAATTCGAGGAGGCCATCATCGCTTCGGGGCAGGTGACCGTCGTCGATAACCCGTATGCGCTGGTCGCCAAAGTTACCCGCAACCTGGCCTTCAAAGCCGCTCCCCTGCTGAAAGGGCTTCGGGCATCCCCGGAAACGCTTCTCTTTTCGGTGCTGATGGGGGCGGATTTCGACAAGGTGTTTCCCTACTTTCTGTCCGGCGGACCCAAAAGCGTCTACCTGTTCGACGCCTGGCCCGACCACCATGCCTACATCGAAGCGTTTCTGCGGAAGACCGGGGTGCAGGACGTCTTTTTTTCCTCCCGGCAGGTCACCGAAATCTTCAACGCCCGTTCGCAGCCCTGCGCGGCCCACTGGGTGCCGGAAGGCGTCACGCCCTCCCGCTACCGGTTCACCGAATACCACCGGAAAGACATCGACATTCTCCAGTTCGGCCGACGGCTCGAAGCGCTTCATCAGGCTTATCTGCCGCTTGAAAACGAGGGCGTTACGTATCTCTACCAGCGCAGCCGCGAGCAGCTCGTCTTTCCCCGGAGCGAGGATTTCGTCGACGGGCTGGCCCGGACCCGCATCTCCGTCTGCGTTCCCTCCAGCCTCACGCACCCCGAGCGGTCGGGACCCATCAGCACCATGACGATCCGGTATCTTCAGTCGATGGCGTCAAAATGTCTGGTCGTCGGTATACTGCCGGATGAGATGCGGGAGTTATTTGATTATAATCCCCTTGTAGAGGCCGATCTGAGCGACCCGGCCGGGCAGATGAAACAGCTGCTCCAGAACGTCGATTCCTATATCCCGCTGATCGAGAAGAACTACCGGACGGTTTGCGCACACCATACCTGGGCCAACCGCTGGGAGCGCATTAATCAGGTCCTGAAAAAGAAGTATTCGCTTTAAGCCTTACTTTTACGCGTCTTTTACCCCCCGAAACATGAACAAAAGTTCAGTTGTCGTCAATGCCCGGTTTCTAACGCAGCCGATCACCGGCACCCAGCGGGTAGGCATCGAGCTTTGCACCCGGTTGAAACACCTGCTGCCCGACGTCGTTTTTCTTACTCCGCATAACATCCAGCATCCGAAAATAGCCGAAGAAATCGGCGCCACGTTTCACGGACGAACGAAAGGGTATCTCTGGGAACAACTGGAGATGCCGCAGTATCTGCGCTCGCAGGGAAGCCCGCTGCTGGTCAACCTGTGCAATACGGCTCCCATCGTCTACCGCAACAAGATCGTGACCGTGCTGGACCTGTCGTTTCACCTGCATCCGGAGTGGTTTTCAAAAAAGTTTTCCCTGCTTTATAACTTTACGATTCCCCGCATCGTCAAATCGGCGCATAAAGTACTGACGATCAGCGAAGCTTCCCTGAACGATCTGGCGACGCACTACCACGTTCCGCGCTCCGCACTCGACATCGTTTACCCGAGCATTTCGGATATTTTCCGGCACCCGCCCGCCACGAAGGGCGAGAATCCCTACGGAAAGTACATTCTGGCGGTGTCGTCGCTCGATCCCCGCAAGAACTTCAGGGGGCTGATCCAGGCGTTCCAGATGGCGAAATTTCAGGATACCAAGCTGGTCATCGTCGGAGCGGCCCACAAGGTGTTTGCCGACACGGGCCTGAAGGAAATGATCCAGAACGATCCGTCGATCATCTTCACCGGTTATATCAGCGACGAGCAACTGGTCAATCTGTACCAGCATGCCCTCTTTTTCGCCTATCCTTCGTTTTTCGAAGGGTTCGGTATTCCACCGCTCGAAGCCATGTCGTGCGGGTGCGCCACGCTGGTGTCCGATACGACCAGTCTGCCCGAAGTCTGCGGGGATGCGAGCGTCTATGTGGACCCGTACGACGTCGCCGGCATCCGCGACGGCCTGATAAAGCTCTATGCCGACGAGGCCCTGCGGAAGACGCTGATCGAAAAAGGCCGCGGGCGGGTCGAGCGGTTCAGCTGGCAGCAGTCGGCCGAAAAACTGGCCGGCATCATCACCCGCCTTAACCCGTAATCGTTCCGGTAGGAACCCACAGACTGCATGCCTGACAACAAGATTGCCGTCGTTCACGAGTGGCTGGTGACGTTTGCCGGTTCGGAGCGGGTGGTGGAGCAAATCCTGAACGTCTATCCCGACAGCGACCTCTATACCCTGGTCGACTTTCTTCCGGAACAGCAGCGGCCGCTGGTTCGCAGCAAGCGCGCCCGCACCAGCTTCATCCAGCGTCTGCCCTGGGCGAAGAGCAAATACCGCACCTACCTTCCCCTGATGCCGCTGGCCGTCGAACAGTTCGACCTCAGCGGCTATGAGCTGGTTCTGTCGAGCAGCCACGCCGTGGCGAAGGGCGTGCTGACCGGCCCCAATCAGCTTCACATCTGCTACTGCCACTCGCCGATGCGCTATGCCTGGGATCTGTACCACCAGTACCTGACGGAAGGCGGCCTGCGGTCGGGGGTCAGCGGTCTGCTGGCACGGTTGATTCTGCACTACATCCGGCTCTGGGACTACCAGTCGGCGCAGCGGGTGGATCATTTCGTAGCCAACTCACGCTATATCGCCCGGCGCATCAAAAAAGTATACGGCCGCGAGGCCCACGTCATCTACCCGCCGGTCAATACGGCGCAGTTCGCCCCCGGAGCCCGCAGGGAGGAGTATTATCTGACGGCCTCGCGGATGGTGCCCTACAAAAAAATTAACCTCATCGTGGAAGCGTTTGCCGCCATGCCCGACAAGCGGCTGGTCGTTGTCGGCGACGGGCCGGACTTTGAAAAAATCAAACGGCTGGCGACGCGCAACGTCGAGCTGGTAGGCTATCAGCCGGAAGATAGTTTGTCGCGTTATATGCGGGAAGCAAAAGCGTTTATATTTGCGGCCGAGGAAGACTTCGGGATTACGCCCGTCGAGGCCCAGGCCTGCGGAACGCCGGTGCTGGCTTTCGGGCGGGGCGGAGTGCTGGAGTCGGTCGTCGACGGGAAAACCGGCCTGTTTTTTGACCGCCAGGAAGCCGTTTCGCTAACGGAATGCGTGAAGCGATTCGAGCGGACGGCCGACCGGTTCGACCCGGTTTCCATCAGCCGTCATGCGCAGAAGTTCAGCAACGAGAACTTCCGGCTCGAATTTGAACGTTTCATAAAGGCGCGGCTTCAGGAATGGCGGGCAGAACGGTAAGCGGTTTATAACTATCTGACCAATAAATAGAATTCAGAAAAGACCTCTTCCCGGTCTTGTCCCTCAAGATAACTAAAGCGTCGCTTTTTGATAAATTTTAATGCAATAACATACAATTTGAGAGAACTTAGAGTTATTGACTTAGCAGACCCCTGTTATAATAAGTACCTTTCATCGGTAAGGATTTAAAGGATGAACGGATTTTGTGTAGTGTGTTCACGAGGAGAACGAGGCATCGCTTGAATACTGTCCGAACAGTTTGCTTATGAAACACCGGTTTTCTTTCTTACTTAGACCGTTTAGCGCAACGATGGATATTCTGTCCCTGAATATCTGTTTTACGCTGGCCTATCGATTGAAATTCGGTTCTACCGAGGCCCTTTTCGATATTCCGTACGTTACGCTCTTCTGGTTTTTCAATGCGGCCTGGTTGCTGATATTGCTGGTCACCCGGCCTTATAATTTTTCCCGTCTGACGTTTACGATCCAGAACCTGCTGATGGGCATGGCGAAGCTTCTGGGGCTTCATATTGCTCTCGTGTCGGTTTTCTGGGTGTTTACGCGGGGTGGTTTTTATTATTCCCGGGAGCATCTGCTGCTGGCCTACGTCCTGTTCATGTGCAGCGGGGCGCTCTGGCGAACGGTCATTCTGATTCTGCTGAAGGTATACCGGGCCATGGGGTACAATACCCGCCGGTTCGTGGTGGTGGGCTACGGTCCGCTTTCCCGGAGCATCCAGACGTTCTACCAGATGTATCCGGAAATCGGCTTCAAATTTTACGGCTATTTCGACCGGCTGTCGCCGGAAAACGAATCGGCGCTGCGGGGCGATTACAGCCAGCTCCGGGAGTTTATCATCCGGAACGAAATCGACTGCGTCTATTGCTGCCTGCCCTACATCCAGACGGATCAGCTCCGGCAGATTATGGATATGTCGGAAGAAACCGGCTATCAGGTGAAACTGATCGTCGACTTCAAGGGCTTCCTGACGAAAGGAATATCGGTGGAATACCACGACATTCAGCCGGTCATCAGCATTTCGACGCATTATCTGGACGACCTCCGGGTAAACGTCTTCAAGCGGGCCTTCGATATTGCCTTCTCGGCCACCGTCCTGGCGGCCGGCGCTCCGGTTTTTCTGCTGGTCGCGGCCATTACCCGCCTGACCTCGCACGGGCCCGCCCTGTATTCGCAGGAACGGATCGGGAAGTGGGGCAAGCCGTTCCGGATCTACAAGTTCCGGAGTATGTACATCGACGCGGAAAACGGCGGCCCGGCCCTTTCGACGGGTGAAACCGACCCCCGCATCACGCCCTGGGGCCGTTTCATGCGGAAGACCCGGCTCGACGAACTGCCCCAGTTCTACAACGTGCTGAAAGGGGAAATGTCGGTGGTGGGCCCGCGCCCGGAACGCCAGTATTTCATCAATCAGATTCTGGAGAAATCGCCCGAATACAAATACCTGCTCATGGTCAAGCCCGGCATCACCTCGATCGGCCAGATCAAATACGGCTATGCCGAAAACGTCGAGGAGATGGTGCAGCGGCTTTGGTACGACCTTGAATACCTGCGAAACGTTTCCTTCTCGACGGATGTGTGGCTGATCGTTCAGACGCTCCGGGTCATGGTTCAGGGCCGGGGAAAATAAGTGTGCCTCTGCCTTTAGTTGCTTCCTGCAGCTCTTTCCACTTCATCTATGAAACTAAAAGCCGGATTGGTATTTCTCATATCCGTCTGCTCATCATGTGCGGTTTTTGCCCAGCAGACGTATCCTCCTAAAACCAGTCAGGTGCAGGTGCAGGTAGGAACGTATTTATCTACCAGTAATTATATGCCTTTCTGGTTCCGGGCCAACCAGTTCGGAACCGTTCCGCTCAAAACGCCGGTGGCTACCGTCCGGGTCGGCGCCTGGTCCGACTACGCCCGGCCCCTGCGCGACAGCGGGCAGAGCCGCCCGAAAAAAGTAGATTGGGGGTATGGCGTGGAAGCCGTCGTCAATGCCGGAAACGTCAATCAGGTCATCTTCCCGGAAGCGTACGTCAAAGGCCGGTTTCACTTCATCGAACTCTATGCCGGCCGCCGGAGAACCGTTCAGGGGCTGGTCGATACGACGCTGACGTCCGGCTCCTATGCATGGTCCGGGAACGCCGTCCCGATTCCGGTGGTTCAGCTGGGAACGCCCGGTTTCGTGTCCATTCCGTTTACGAACGACCTGGTGGCCGTCAATGCGTTTTACAACCACGGCTGGTTCGGCAACGACCGCATCGTCAAAGGCTCCTATCTGCACCAGAAAGCCCTGTACGGGCGTCTGGGCCGACCGCAGGGCCGCCTGAAACTGTACGCCGGGATTAATCACCAGGTGCAGTGGGCCGGCTATTCGAACGCCATTGCGGGCGATCTGACCCAGAACGGGCGGCTGCCTTCCAGCCTGAAAAGCTACTGGTTTATGGTGACGGCCCGCCGGAATCCGACCCGGTATGACAGTACGCTCGCCAGCTTTGAGGAAAACCGGGTCGGCAACCACCTCGGCTCCTTCGATCTGGCTCTGGAAGCCAAACTGGGCTCGTTCAACCTCCTGATGTACCGCCAGAGCGTGTACGACGACGGTTCCCTGTTCTACCTGACCAACATCCGCGACGGCCTGCAGGGCCTCCGGCTGCGCAACGAACGGAGCGAAAAAGCGTTCTTCGCCATCGACGAAGCCCTGTTCGAGTTTCTGTATACCAAGAGCCAGGGCGGATCGGATTTCGTCATCAGCAACGCGGCCAAACGCGGCCTCGACAATTATTTCAATCATTCGCAATACATCGACGGCTGGGTGTACGAGAGCCGGACCATCGGCACCCCCTTTCTGACCCCGGGTACGGAAGTGCGCCGGCGTTTACCGAAGGGAGCGATCGCCAACAACCGCGTCAGGCTCTTTCACTTCGCCCTTTCCGGCTCGCTCGGCAAGATCAACTGGCTGGGAAAACTGTCGTACAGTGACAATGACGGCACCTACGACAATCCTTTTCCTGCCAACACGTACCAGCTTTCGACCTATTTCGGCCTGACGGCCCCCGTACGGCTTTCCCCCCTCGGCGACTTCCAGCTCAATGCCGCCTTTGCCTCTGACTACGGACGGCTTTTCTACCACAGCGCGGGCGTCTTTCTGGGTTTGAAAAAAACGATCGCTTCGCAGCCCCATTAAACGATTTAACTGGAAACAAAAAAGCCTCTGCCGGTAAGACAGAGGCTTTTTTATGACCGAAAAACAGGTCAGAAATGCCGGTCGCCGGGTTCCCGTTTGCCGAGCATTACCGCCCCGACCATCGCCACCAGAAACAGCACCGAGGCCAGTTCGAACGGCAGCAGATAATCTTTGTACAAAACCATCCCCAGGCTCTCGACCAGACCGACCCGCGTGTTGTAGGTCGCCGGATCGTAGGGGGCGACCGAAGCCGCCCGGAAAACCGCCACCATCACCACCAGCAGCACCCCGCCGACGACGACCGCAGCCATTTTGGTCAGGGTGGTTTTGGACTCTTCGTCTTCCTTCTGCAGGTTCAGGAACATGATGGTGAAGAGGAAGAGGACCATGATGGCCCCGGCATACACGATGATGTTGACCGCAGCCAGAAACTGGGCGTTCATCAGCACGTAATGCCCCGTCAGGCAGAAGAACGTCAGAATCAGAGCCAGAACGCTGTGTACCGGGTTGCGGGCCGTAACGACGAACGAGGCACTCAGCAGCGTGATGGCGGTTAAAACGTAAAAGATGATCTCAGTAGCCTTCATGGTTCAGTAAATTAGCCGGTAACCAGGGTGCTGACCACCGGTTACCGGCCTGAAAATTTGATTACGTTGCAGAACGCGACAGCGTAGGCTCCGTCGGGGTAGCCCTGACCTCGGAGCCGGTCCGGACATAGCGGTCGTCGAGTTGCTCGACCAGCCGGTCCTTGCCGTAGATCACCTGATCGCGCTCGGTAAAGACGGGTACGAAACGGTCGTGGCGAAGGTAAACCGCCTGTTTCGGGCAGGCTTCCTCGCACAGGCCGCAGAAGATGCACCGCAGCATGTTGATCTCATAAACGGCCGCATACTTCTCTTCCCGGTACAGGTTTTCTTCACCCTTCTTCCGCTCGGCGGCCACCATCGAGATGGCTTCGGCCGGGCAGGCCAGCGAACAGAGTCCGCAGGCCGTACAGCGCTCACGACCTTCCTCATCCCGCTTCAGGACGTGGTGGCCCCGAAAGATCGGACCCAGATACCGCTTCACTTCCGGATACTGGATGGTCGGCTTTTTCTGGAAAAAGTGCTTTATCGTAATAGCCAGCCCCTGTGCGATGGCGGGAAGGTACATCTTCTCCGCCAGCGTCATTTCCTTGTTGCTGACCTGTTTGGATCGGTTTGTCAATTGCATATCGTCAGGGCGTTATCAGGATCGCTGGGGTTGAACGACACGTTTGGGCGCCCGGGCCGACGACATCACCGCCAGGACCACCATTACGATGACGATCAGCCAGCTGGCATATTCAATGTCATACAGCAACCCGAAACCCGTCACGACCACGTTCAGGATCGACAGCGGGATCAGGCTCTTCCAGCCCAGGTTCATCAGCTGATCGTACCGGAAGCGCGGAAGCGTCCAGCGAACCCACATAAAGAAAAAGATAAAAAAGAAAATCTTGGCGAACAGCACCAGCATACCGATGAGCGTGGCCAGGTTATGGCCGGTCACCTCGCCGAGCGAGCCCGTCAGCGCGTTGTGTACCGTGTTCATGAAGGGGTAATGATACCCGCCGAAATACAGCGTCGAAATCACCGCCGACGACACGAACATGTTGATGTATTCCGCAAACAGGTAAAAGCCCAGCTTCATGGAGCTGTACTCCGTATGATACCCGCCGACCAGTTCGGTTTCGCACTCAGGCAGATCGAACGGGGTCCGGTTACACTCGGCGAACGCGCAGGTCAGGAAGATGATGAAGCCAAGGGGCTGCGTGAACACGTTCCAGGTCAGGAAGCTTTCCTGCCCGGCGACGATGCTCCGCAGCGACAGCGAGCCCGTCATCATCAGAATCGCGATGATCGCAAGACCCATCGCAATCTCATAGCTGATGTTCTGGGAGGCCGCCCGGATGGCGCCCAGCAGCGAGAACTTGTTATTGGAAGCCCAGCCGCCGACCATGATCCCGTAAACACCCAGCGAAACGACGCCGAACACGTACAGAATCCCGATGTTGATCTCGACGCCCTGCACCGGAATGGTCAGCCCTTCGTACCGGATGCTGTCGCCGAACGGAATCACGGCGCTCGACATCAGGGCCGTCAGGATGGCCAGACACGGCCCGATGATGAACAGCCATTTGTTGGCCTGTGAAGGAATGAAATCCTCCTTGAAAAACATTTTACCGGCGTCGGCCAGCGGTTGCAGCAACCCGAACGGCCCCGCCCGGTTCGGACCCAGACGGTCCTGCATGAAACCGGCCACCTTGCGCTCGGCCCAGGTCGAATACATGGCGATCACCAGCGTTACCCCGAAGATGACGAGGATGATGATCGACTTGATGATAAGTTCTGTCAGATTCATTGTCGTTGATTTCAGGGTTCCGGATCGTTGGCGTGGGGCAGCTGCGCGAAGCGCTCCGGCGGCAGCTGCTGAATGCCCAGCTGAGACGTATCGCGTTCATCGTCGACGTCCGTGTAGCTCGATGCGGCCAGCTTGCGCTGGAAATCCGGTTTGATGGTATCCCTCCGGTATTTATTGACCGAAATGACCGAACTGCGCGAAATTTTGGTCGGCCCTTCGATCACCCAGTCGCTGGTTTTCTTCTTCTCGAAACGGCAGGTATTGCAGATGAACTCCGTCACCTCGTTCCATTCGTTCTTACGGGCCGTCACCCGGATCACGTCATCCCCGCGGTACCAGAGCGTCACGTTGCCCGAGCAGGTCGGACAGTCGCGGTGGGCATCCACGGGTTTCGTGAACCACACCCGGTTTTTGAACCGGTAGGTTTTGTCGGTTAGAGCGCCGACCGGACAAACGTCGATGACGTTCCCCGAAAATTCGTTGTCGACGGCTTTCTCAATATAGGTGCTGATCTCGGCGGCATCGCCCCGACCCAGCACGCCGTGAACCCGTTTCTGTGTGATCTGATCGGCGGTATAGACGCACCGATAGCACAGAATGCAGCGGGTCATGTGCAGCTGGATGTACGGCCCGATGTCCTGCTTGTCGAACGTCCGGCGGTCTTCCTCGTAGCGGGTCGTCGCCATGCCGTGTTTGAAGGCAAAGTTCTGCAGGTCGCACTCGCCGGCCTGGTCGCAGACCGGGCAATCGAGCGGGTGGTTGATCAGCAGAAATTCGACGATGCCCTTGCGGGTGTCGAGCACCTGCTGGCTGGTCGTGTTCTCGACCACCATGCCGTCCTGAACCGGCGTAATGCAGGACGCTACCAGTTTGGGCATCGGACGGGGGTCTTTCGCCGACCCGGCCGCCACCCGCACCAGGCAGGCCCGGCACTTGCCGCCACTGCCTTTCAGCGGCTGGTAGTAACACATGGCCGGTGGGGCCACGTCGCCACCGATTTTCCGGGCGGCCTGCAAAATGGTCGTACCCGGTTCCACCTCGACCTCGATGTTGTCGATGGTGACTTTAAATAATTGGGGTTTGTTATCTTCCATGAAAGTAGGTCCCGTTGTTAGACAAGGGCCATGTCGCCCTTGTACACCGCTCCCGGCCGGGTGGCCTCCTGCGGGTTGGTAATATGCCATTCGAACTCCTCACGGAAGTGCCGAATGGCGCTGGCTACCGGCCAGGCAGCCGCATCGCCCAGCGGGCAGATGGTATTGCCTTCGATCTTCTTCGCCACATCGACCAGCAGATCGATGTCGTGCATGCTGCCGTGACCGTATTCGATCCGGTGCAGGACTTTTTCCATCCAGCCGGTTCCTTCCCGGCACGGGCTGCACTGCCCGCACGACTCGTGGTGGTAGAAGCGCGAGAAATTCCAGGTGTTCCGGACGATGCAGGACGTCTCGTCGAAGACGATGAAACCACCCGATCCGAGCATCGTACCGGTCTGAAAACCGCCGTCCGACAGCGACTCGTAGCTCATCATCCGGGGTTCGCCGTTGGCGAGCTTCAAAATCAGGTTGGCCGGCAGGATCGGTACCGAGGAACCACCCGCGACGACGGCTTTCAGATGGTGGCCGTCGCGGATGCCTCCGCACCACTCGTCGGAATAGAGGAACTCCTCGACCGGCAGGCCCAGTTCGATCTCATACACGCCGGGCTTTTTGATGTGTCCGGACGCCGAAATCAGCTTGGTTCCCGTGCTGCGCCCGACGCCGATGGCGGCATAGGCGTCACCGCCGTTGTTGACGATCCAGGCGGTGGTAGCAATGGACTCGACGTTGTTGACCACCGTCGGAGACTGGTATAACCCCTTGACGGCCGGGAACGGCGGTTTATTGCGCGGGTTGCCCCGTTTGCCTTCCAGCGATTCCAGCAGGGCGGTTTCCTCCCCGCAGATATAGGCACCTCCGCCCGGCTGCACCACCAGTTCGAGGTCGTAGCCGGTGCCGAGAATATTCTTCCCCAGAAAACCGGCGGCCTTTGCTTCGGCAATCGCTTTCTCCAGGATATAAATCACATACATCAGCTCGCCCCGGACGTAGATGAACGATTTGTTCGCGCCCAGTGCAAAGCTGGAAATAATCATCCCCTCGATCAGCAGATGCGGGATGTTCTTCATCAGGTAGTGGTCCTTGAAGGTCCCCGGCTCCGATTCGTCGGCATTACAAACCAGGTAGCGGGGTACGCCCTCAGGTTTGGCCAGGAAGCTCCATTTCATTCCCATCGGGAAGCCGGCTCCCCCACGGCCGCGGACGCCGGATTTCTTCACTTCCTCCACGACCGCTTCGGGCGTCATGGTTTTGAGTGCCTTCTCGACGGCCGTATATCCTCCCTGCTTCCGGTAAACGTCGTAGGTGTCGATCCCCGGGACGTCGATATGTTCGAGCAGAATCTTTTTTGACATAATTCCGTAATCTTACGATACAGTGAGTACTTACCGGCTTAATTCGCCGATGATTTCATCGACCCGCTCCCGGGTCAGGTTCATATGGTACTGCTCCCGGATCTGGAAGACCGGACCCATCCCGCAGGCGGCCAGACATTCCACCTCCTTCAGCGTAAAAAGACCGTCGGCCGTGGTTTCCCCGGCGCCGATGCCCAGTTTCTGCTTCAGATAGTCGTAGACTTCCTCCCCGCCCATCAGGCAGCACGGCCCTGTCCGGCAGTATTCGATCACGTGTTTCCCGACCGGTTCCAGGTGGAACATGGTATAGAACGTAGCCACTTCATAGACCTCGATCGCCTGGATATCCAGCATCCGGGCCACATAGTCCATCACTTCGGGGCTCAGCCATCCCCACTGCGCCTGAGCCAGGTGCAGCAACGGCAGCAGGGCCGACTTCTGCCGGCCTTCCGGGTAACGGGCAATGATTTCCTGTGCTTTGGCGAGCCGCTCGGGGGTAAAGGCTACGGTATTGTGCGTTTCCGTCATATCGGTTTACAGCAGGTATTCTTCAATAGGTGCTCAGGCGTCAAGTTCGCCCGCAATCACGTTCAGGCTACTCATGATCACGATGGCGTCGGAAAGGGTCGTTCCCTTGCACATCTCCGGAAAAGCCTGATAATAGATGAAACACGGACGGCGGAAGTGCAGGCGGTAAGGGGCCCGGCCTCCGTCACTGATCAGGTAGAAACCGAGTTCTCCGTTTCCGCCCTCGACGGCGTGGTACACCTCACCCGCCGGCGCGTCGATCTCACCCATGATGATCTTGAAGTGATAGATCAGCGCTTCCATGTTTTTGTACACCTCCTGTTTGGGAGGCAGGTAATATTCCGGCGCATCGGCGTAATACGAGCCTTCGGGCAGGTTTTCGATGGCCTGCTCGATGATCCGCAGGCTCTGCCAGATTTCCTCGTTCCGGACCATGAAGCGGTCGTAAGTGTCTCCGCTCTTGCCGACCGGAATGTCGAACTCAAAGTCTTCGTAGGACGAGTACGGGTTCATCACCCGAACGTCGTAATCGACGCCTGCGGCCCGCAGGTTGGGTCCGGTAAAACCGTAACTCAGGGCGCGTTCGGCCGAAATCGGACCGACGTCCACCACCCGGTCCATGAAGATCCGGTTGCGGTTGAACATCTTTTCGAACTCCTGCATGACGGCCGGGAACCGCTTGATGAAAGCCCGGATCTTCCGGATGGCTTCCGGTGAGAGGTCGCGCTCCATCCCGCCGATCCGGCCCATGTTGGTCGTCAGACGGGCCCCGCACACCTCTTCGTAGATTTCGTAGATATTCTCACGTTCCTGGAACAGGTACAGGAAGCCGGTGAAGGCGCCCGTGTCCACCCCGAGGATTCCGTTACAGATCAGGTGATCGGCGATGCGGGCCAGTTCCATCATGATGACCCGGATGTACTGCGCCCGTTTCGGCACGGTAATGCCCAGCAGCTTCTCGACCGTCATGAGCCAGCCCATGTTGTTGATGGGCGACGAACAGTAGTTCATCCGGTCGGTGAGGGTCGTGATCTGGTAAAAGGGCCGCCGTTCGGCGATCTTCTCAAAGGCCCGGTGAATATACCCGACGGTCTGCTCTGCGGAAACGATCTTTTCCCCGTCCATCTGGAGGATGTTCTGGAAAATACCGTGGGTCGCCGGGTGCGTCGGACCGAGGTTCAGGGTCGTTAACTCGTTGACGTACTGAATGGGACCTTCCGACTGCGCGGGCACATCGCTGCCCGGTATGTTTTTATTCGATATATCGAGTACGGTATTCATGAGTTGAAGGTTCGGGAGAAGCGATCGGACGCTTATCTTCCAAAAAGAGCATCGATTTTGTCTTCACGCGTCGGGTCTTCGAGCGGGTACTCCTTCCGCATCGGGAAGTAGTCCATGTCCTCCATGTTCAGGATCCGGATCAGGTTGGGATGCCCGTCGAAAATGATACCGAAGAAATCATAGGTTTCCCGCTCCATCCAGTTGGCGCTGGCGTAAAGCGTTATTGCCGTCGGCAGGTGCAGATCGGCTTCGGCCAGAAACACCTTGATCCGAACCCGAAAGTTGTTGACCAGACTGTGAAGGTGGTAAACGACACAGAACTCCCGGGCCGGATTCGGATCGTCCGGATAGTGGACGGCGCAGATGTCGGTCAGAAAGTTAATCTGATAAACCGCGTGGTCTTTCAAATGCTGAAGAATCGGGATCAGCTTCTCCCGGGAGGTCGAGAGAGTCAGCAGGCCGAACGGTTCATCGAAATCATAGACTTCTTCCCCAAACTTACGGATCAGATCTTTGGCAACTTCCTCGTTGGTGAGCATGTTGAACTATTGAATATTGTATGACTCGAGCAGGTGCTGGTACTCGGGCGAGTTCCGACGGCGAAGCGATTCGTTCTTCGCCAGCTCCTGAACCTGCATGAGACCATCCAGAATCTGCTCGGGGCGCGGTGGGCAGCCCGGTACATAAACGTCGACGGGAATGATCCGGTCGATTCCCTGAAGCACACTGTAGGTATCGAAAATACCGCCACTGGAGGCACAGGCACCGATCGCCACGACCCAGCGAGGCTCGGCCATCTGAAGATAAACCTGCTTCACCACCGGCGCCATCTTTTTGGCGATCGTCCCGGCTACCAGCAGGATGTCCGCCTGGCGGGGAGAGAAGCTGGGCCGCTCCGCACCGAAACGGGCAATGTCATAATGGGACCCCATCGTCGCCATGAATTCAATACCGCAGCAGGAGGTCGCAAACGGCAGGGGCCACAGGGAGTTGGCCCGGGCCAGACCGATTACCTTATCGAAGGAAGTGGCGAAAAACCCGGACCCCTCATGGCCCTCCGGTGCTTCGGCCAGCTTGATGTTACTTGCCATAACGTCTTGATCGTTTGTTGATGGAACAACAAATAAACATTTTATACTGCATGAAAGTTTACTCCCACTTCAATACTCCTTTCCGGAGAATGTAGTAAAAACCCGCCAGCAGCAGACCCATGAACAGAATCATTTCAATGAAGCCTTCCATACCCAGCCCCTTGAAATTGACGGCCCAGGGATACAGGAAGATCACTTCGACGTCGAACAGCACGAACAGAATGGCGATCAGGAAGTATTTGATGGAAATCGGCGTCCGGGCATCCCCTTTTACCGGGATTCCGCACTCGAACGGATCGTCTTTCTTCTCGCTATGTCTTTTAGGCCCGATGTTGTGCGAAACGATCATGGACCCTACGATAAATCCTAACGCTAATACCAACTGGATAAAGATTGGCAGATAATCGGAAGGCAGATAGGTTGTGTTCATATTTGGTTACAGAAAGCGCTGCAAGTTAGCTATATTTCCAACACGGCAATCAGCTTTCAAATTTACCACATAAGCACGGATTTATCAACAAAAAAGCGGGTCTCTCCACCTGCTGAGAGACCCGCTTCTTCGTAGTACGGTATTTACTTTATCCAGACTCTGCGGGTTGCCTTGTAGCCGTCGGCCCTGACCTGAACGATGTAGTTGCCCGTCGAGAGCGCGGCAAGATTGAGGGTCAGCGGAAAATTGAAGGTGCCGATTTTGGTCCGGTAGGCCACCTGGCCGGATAAGGTCGTCACGGTCACCTCCGCATTGACGAGGTCCTCCCTGATTTCGATCCGGACCAGCCCGTCGGCCGAGGGGTTCGGATACACGACCAGGCCGTTCTCGGCAGTTTCATTGCTGACGTAAAGAGCCTCCTTCGAATACTCGGAATAACAGGTCAGCGAGTTCGTTCCCAGCGTAAATACGGTTTTGGCCCGGGCGGCATACGAACCGCTCTGCGTCACCTTGACCAGCGATCCGCTGCCCGACAGAAGACGGGTGCCGGATTTCCACTCGAAAGTGGTCTGGCCGGCGGGTGCATTGGCCGGGAGCGTGGCCCGCAGGGAGAACGGCCCCTGGGTTTCCACGGTCGGAGGAAGCACTTTGGGCCGGACGATGAGGCTGACCGACGCCGAAGGCGGGGACGTACAGCCGTAGACGTTCACCGAACGGGCCGTGTAGGTGCCGGCCGTACCGGTCGTCAGCTTCCGGCTGTTGACGTTATTGCTCCAGACCACGCTGTTGACGGCGGGGCTGTCGGTCGAGAAGGTAAACGACGAATCTGCGCAGGCCTGCTGCTGCCCCGAAGGAATGATGTTTGGGGCCGTCGGCAGCAACGGCGCCGTCACGTTGATGGAAGGGGAGATGAAGGTGGTTCCCTCGGGGTCTTTGGCGATGGCGTAATACGTACCGGGCGTCGATACGGTCAGCGTATTGCCTTTCTGGCCGTTGCTCCAGGTGATGTTGGTCAGCGGATAGACGTCGCCCCGGTAGTCGCGGACTTCCGTCGGCAGGCTCAGGTTGACGGCCTGGTTGGTCGTCGCGCAGGAGACCGTCAGCGTGGGTGCCGGCAGGGGCAGCAGCGGGATGGCGCCGGAGAAGAACCGCTCGTTCATGCTGGCGAACCAGGCTTCGGCTACCTGCCGCAGCCCCTCGCCCCCAAAGTGGGTTCCGCCGTCGCCGTTGACGGCATCGTACCGCGGAATCTGAATCTTATCGGTTTCCGGACCGGCCCAGACGTTGTTGTTGAACGTATTGATCACCTGATTCTGGGCGGCAATGATGCCGGGGTCCAGGCGGCCCAGGTTGTAGGACGACCGGGCCAGCATCCAGGCCGTATACCGTTTGGAATCGGCCCGGGTTTTGTTGATCAGGTACTGCATATTGTTGTAGTACTCGGTCTGCCTGGCCCGGATGTGGTTATCGGTTTCGCCCTGCTGCCACAACACGGCCCGGAGGCCCTGGAGTGCGCTGAAATACCGAAGGGCGATCAGGAGGTTGCCGTACGGCATTCCCTGCGGGAAAAACCGGTCGGCGAAGACGTTCTTGGTGATCTGGCCGTTGGCGCTTTCGACCCAGTTGTGGATGGCGGTGCCTTCCCAGGCGGTATTGATAAAGAGGACGGGAACCTGATACCGCTGCACGATCATATCGCCCAGGATTCCCCAGCACCAGGCGCTCTGGCCGCGTGGCCCGACGAGCGCATCGGCTCCCAGCTGCCGAAAGCTGGGAGAGGGCGGGTTTTCAAGGGAATTGGTGACGGAGTTGTCGTAGGTGATGCAGTTGACGCGGTCGTCTGCGGCCCCTTCCGCGCCCTTCTGCTGAAAGCCCTGGGCGTTGGACTGGCCGGTAATAATGAAGACTTCCCCGATGCCGACCCGAAGCACGTTGTCCTGCCCGACCAGCGTACTTCCGTCCCAGCCCCGGACTTCGAGCCGGTACCAGCCGCCGGTGCCCCGGATGACGCCTTGAAAAACGCCCCCTTTCGGCTGATCCTGAACCGTCTGCCAGTCGGTATCGTTGCCCTGTCCTTCGCTCATTTTTACCAGCCGGGCTTCAATTCTGGTTACCGGAACGGCATAGGTCCCGGCGATGTTGATGTTGCTGGAATTGGCCTGATCGCGCTGGAAAATAGCCCGGGTTGCAGGGTAGGTAATTTTAATCTGGGCAAAAGCCGAATAACAGCAAAGCAGCAGAAGTGCCACACTGAGCAGACGGCCGGATACGGTAAATTTCATTGGTCAATCAGTAATCGTTCTCAAATCAGCTTCTTTTGGGTGTTGACTATCTGCTCCGAACGTGTATGAATCGATAAAAGAAAGGAGGCTGGTTCGCTTTTTCCTTCTTCCAAATAACAAAGATTCCGCTTTTTTCCGGGAAAACAAAATGGCCCCGGGAAAGTGATTCCGCGGGGCCATTTTCGGGCTAATCAATCGGTTACAAGCCGATTATCAGACGTTTCGAGACCTTGAAACCGCCGGAGCGAACGGTCAGGACATAATGCCCGGCCGGGACCGTCGACAGGTTCCAGGACTTCCGCTCGTTGAACACTTCGACGGTGGTGGTCCAGATCGCCTGGCCGTTCAGGGTGTATAAAGTGAGCGTGGCGTTGGGAATATCCTCCAGCGTTTCGATGATCAGCTGCTTGTCCGGACTGGGGTTCGGATAGATGCTTAACCCTTCGTTGTCGACGATGAGGGTGAATGCGATCGGGGCGGAATAACCGGACGAACAAACCAGTCCGCCTTCATAGGCCAGGTACGCACGGGCGCGGTAAGTTCCGGTCTGGTTGGCCTTGACGATGGCCGTGCGGGCTTCAACGGCGGCATTGTCCCGCTCCCAGAGATAATAATCTCCCTGACGGGTGCCGGTAGCTTCCAGCGTATAGGTACCGATCTGCTGCACCGTCGGGACACTCGGAACGGCTTTCACGTCGACTTTGATGACTGAGGCAAAGGGCGAATAACAGCCGTTCGCATCCCGAACCCGGGCCGTGTAATTGTTCGACCGGGTGGCGACGATGCTCTGGGTCGAATCTCCGACGTTCCAGAAGGCCTTCAGCGGGCCGCCGGCCGACAGCGTTACCCGGTCGCCGTCACAGAAGGTAGTGGGACCGTTGGCCGACAGCACCGGGGCCGGGGGCAGCGGATTTACTTTCACCAGAACCGCATTCGACGGATCGGAGAGACAGCCGTAGGTGTTCCGGGTCCGGACTACATAGCTGCCGGACTGATTGATGGTGATGCTCCGTGTCGTCTGGCCGCTTGCCCAGACATAAGCTTCTTCGGAAGTGGAAGTCAGGGAAACGTTCTGATCGGCGCAGAAGGTAGTCGGGCCACTGGCGGCAATGGCGGGCCGGTTCGGCAGCGGATCGACGATGACCTCGATCCGATTGGACTCTCTGGACGTACAGCCGTTCTGGTCGGTGACGGTCAGGGAATAATTACCGCCCTTTTTCACCTCGATCTGTTTCGCTTTCTCTCCCGTGCTCCAGTTGTAAACCAGGGCGTCCGTAGACTCCAGAAGGGTGGAAAGGCGGTCGCAGAAACGCGTAGCGCCGAGGGCCTTGACGGTAGGAGGAGCCGGCAGCGGATTGACCCGGACGGCCAGCTCGTCGGAGACGAACTCACAGCCGTTCACGTCCCGATAGCGGGCGCGGTAGGTTCCGGCGGTGGCCACCGTAATGGAACGGCCCGTGGCGTTGTTGCTCCAGGTAATGTTATCGTAGCTGGAACTCAGCGTCAGGTTGCCCCCCTCACAGAAGGTGGTCGGGCCGTTGGCCGAAATACCCGGACGGTCCGGAACCTGGTAAGGTGCCGAGAACAGGGTATTGCCCAGGCCGTCTTTCACAATGGCCATATAACGACCGGGGCCGGTGGTGAGCGTGGGGCCATTCCCGCCCGAATTCCACCGAACGGAGCTGAAGCCGCCTTCCACTTTGAGCGCGAGGGTGTTGGTCCCGGCGCAGGCAACGGAAATGGCCGGATTGCCGCCGGCGGGCGACTGCGGCTGCGAATTCTGGAAAAAATCGTTGTTCAGACTATTGTTCCAGGCATCGCCCAGCTGAACCAGCCCGTTTTCGTAGAAGTGAACGCCGTCGCCGTCGCGCTGATTGCCTCCGCTCCGCGGGATCTGAATGGCATCGGTGTTGGGACCGGCAAAAGCGTTCCCGGCGGTCTGGATGGCCTTGTCCTGCCCGGCAATGATATTCCCGTCGACGCCCTGCGAATCCGAATAAGACGACCGGCCGATCACCCAGGAAATATTTTTCCCGCTGTGTTCGCGGGTACGCTGAATCACCTTGATCAGGTTAGCCGCATAATCGTCGGCCGACCGGTTGAACTGGTTATCGGCCTCGCCCTGCTGCCATAAGATGGCCCGGATTCCCAGGCTGTGAACATAAAAATTGAGCGCCGTCCGAAGGTTTCCGTAAGGCTGGCCGACCGGGTATTTCTCCGTGTTGGTATATTCTTCCGTCGTCTGGATACCGTCGGCGCTTTCCCGCCAGTTTTTGGACGAGGACCCCTGCCAGCCGGCATTGAAGAACAGCACCGGCACGCCCAGCCGCTCGACCAGCCGGTCCCCCAGCCTGCCCCAGCACCAGGCCGAAAAGCCTCTCGGATAAATGCGGTTTCCGGCATCCAGGTGGCTGAATTCCAGATAATCGGGATCAAACGGCGATTGATTGGTTTCCGTTCCGAAGTTGACACAGTTGACGCGGTCGCTGGCGGCTCCGGGAGCGCCGTAGTTGTTGAAACCCTGGGCGTTCGACTGCCCGGCCACGACGAAAACCTCCCCGACTCCTACCCGTTCCACGGACGAAACACCGGTATATTGTTCGCCCTGCAGGCCTCTCACCTCGATCCGATACCATCCGCCTTTCAGGGTCAGGTTCCCCGAAAATGCCCCGCCCTGCGGATTATTCTGGATGATGGTCCAGCCGGTTTCGGTACCCCCCTCCATCGGTATGGCCCTGGCTTCAATCCGGCTAACGGCTGCATTGAAATAGCCGCCGACCCGGACGGGGGCTTCGTTGCCGCCGTTTCGCTGAAAAACCATTCGCGACACGGGGAAAGTAATCTGAACCTGTGCCAGGACAAAAGCAGGAAGGGTGAATAAGAAAGCGATCAGTAACGTTGTTCTCAATATTTCGTTTTTCTTCATGGTGCGCGTCCGATTTGTTCAATCGTAATGGTCGCCGGTGGTTGGTTATTATGGCAAATCAGCAGGTTCAGTCAAAGCTTTCCAGATCAGATCTTTGAGTTCGGCAAGCCCCTGCTGGCGAATGGCTGATATCAATACCGTCGGTATATCAGTCGGTAAACGCTTCCGAAGTGCGTTATAGTCTGTTTCTTCGATCAAATCCATTTTGGAGACGGCCAGAATCCGCTGCTTTCCAAGCAGCTCGGGATTATACTCCCGCAATTCGTGCAGCAGGGTTTCATACTCGCTCCGGATGTCTTCCGTGGTTGCCGGAATCAGAAACAGCAGAATCGAATTTCGTTCGATGTGCCGCAGAAACCGCAGCCCCAGCCCCTTTCCCTGCGAAGCTCCTTCGATAATTCCCGGAATGTCGGCCATCACGAAGGATTTATAATCTCTATAGGCTACGACCCCCAGTTGCGGGACAAGGGTTGTAAAGGGGTAGTCGGCAATTTCGGGTTTGGCCGCCGACAGAACGGACAGCAGCGTGGATTTTCCGGCATTCGGAAAACCGACCAGCCCTACATCCGCCAGCAATTTTAGTTCCAGAATGATCCATTCCTCCAGACCCGGTTCTCCGGGTTGGGCATAATAGGGGGTTTGTTTGGTCGACGTTTTGAAATGGTCGTTCCCCAGGCCGCCCCGTCCCCCGCTCAGCAGAATCACTTCCTGCCCGTCGTCGGTGATTTCCGCCATCCGGTCACCGGTTTCCGGGTGCCTTGCCACCGTCCCCAGCGGCACTTCGATGATCACATCCTTGCCCTGAGCACCGGAGCGCCGGCCGCCTTCTCCCGACTTGCCGGGTTCGGCTTTGATGTGCTTCTGGTATTTAAGGTGCAGCAGCGTCCACAGCTGCGCATTTCCTTTCAGGATAATATGGCCTCCGCGCCCGCCGTCCCCACCATCCGGGCCGCCTTTGTCGACGTATTTTTCACGGCGAAAGTGAACCGACCCGGCTCCCCCCGCCCCGGAGCGGCAGTTGATCTTTACGTAATCTATAAAATTTGATGAAGCCATACTTTCCTCCGACGGCAACCGGCAGTCATTACCGGACGTTTGCAGCCGCCGTTTCTATTTTCTCGCAAATGGTTTGAAAAATCTCTTCGATTTCACCGATGCCTTTGACGGCCTTGTACTTGCCCTGGGACTCGTAGTAATTGGCAACCGGTGTCGTCTTGTCTTTGTACTCCTTGACGCGCCGGCGGATAAGGTCTTCATTCTGATCGTCCGACCGTCCGGAGGTCTGCCCGCGAAGCAGAAGCCGCTTCGTCAGTTCTTCCTCGTCAACCACCAGGGCTACCATGACGGTAATCTGGGTATTATACTGCTGCAACAACTCGTCGAGGGCCTGCGCCTGCGGAACCGTCCTCGGAAAACCGTCGAAAATGAACCCCGCTGCCGACTGGTTTTCCCGTAATTTATTGTCGATCATTCCGATAACCACTTCGTCCGGAACCAGAATACCCTGGTCCATCAGGGTTTTAGCCCGAAGCCCCAGTTCGGTACCGGCCTGAATTTCAGAGCGAAGCAAATCACCGGTCGACAGATGCACCAGCCGATATTTTGCAATCAACTTTTCACTTTGAGTGCCTTTTCCGGCACCCGGAGGACCAAAAAGTACAAGATTTAACATACAGGGTTCTCGAATGTACAAACAGGTTTTGGTGCAAAATTACGATTGTTGGTTAAAAACGGCGATTTCCGCATTAAGTATTTATTAAGGGGAGCCATAAACAAAAAAGGAACCGCCTGAAGCGGTTCCTTTTTTGGATAATTTATTACCAATCAGCTTATTTGGTTGCCTTCCCGGCCGGCTTTTTAGTAGTTGCCGGTTTAGCAGCCGGTTTAGCGGCCGGTTTGGTAGCCTGCGGGTTCAGCGCATTCTGAACATCGGTATCCGTCGGGTCCAGTTCAGCGGCTTTGGTCAGGTATTCCCGTGATTTGGTCGCGTCGTTCTTGCTGGCATAATACGACGACAGGAATTTATAGGCCGTCATCATATTCTTTTTATACGTTTCCTTCTTGGCTGCGTCGGCCGTAATTTCCTTGCCGGCTACATCCAGGAACTGCTCATAGTAAGGCACGGAAGCTCCGTTGGACATCGCTTCTTCACGCGGATACATGAAGTAGTTGGTCTGTGCTCTCCAGTAGTAACCCGGTGCCCAGTCCGGCGTAATCTTCGCTACTTTGGCGAAAGCGGAGTCGGCGGCCGAGAAGTACTGCTGACGGGCCTGCTTCTTGGCGTCTTCGGACAGCGTGCTGTCACGCAGGGCGCGGTTGCCGGACAGGAAGTTAGCGTACCCTAATTGAAAGTAGTCGTTCGACGTAGCTTTAGCCGTATCGTAGGCGACGGCCATTTTATAGGCGTCGGCCATTTTTTCATAGCTTTTCGCCGTCTGATACATCTTACCGATTTCCTTATACAGGTTTTCGGTCGTATCCTGCGGGGCCGCCTTCAACAGGTTCAGAACGGCCAGTGAGTCACCTTCCGGCGTCCCAAGCTGTGCATAGGCGCGGCCGAGGTATTTGTAATCGTCATAGATGACCCGGTCCGGAGCCTTCTGGATAAAGTTATTCAGGCTTTGAATCGCCTGATCGTACTTGCCGGAGTTAGAATAAGCCCAGCCGTAGATCCGCTCGATTACCGGGTTGTCGACCTTGCCTTTCAGGGCATCGAGCTTCTGAATGGCGCGGGCGTTGTCACCGGCCAGAAAGTCGAACTGAGCCGAACGAAGGAGTTTATTGATGTCCGTCGACTGGCTCTTCTGAATATACAGGTCCATGTTCTTGGCTGCGTTCTTATAGCCCCGCGAGCCGAAGAAGGCTTCGGCCAGATCTTCATACGTCGGAGCGTATTCCGGATCGGCTTCAACGGCCTGGTTGTAAAATTTCTGAGCCTCGGCATAGTTTTTACCACGCAGGTAAACGTTACCGATCTTGTATTTGGCTTCAGCGCTGTTCGGCTGAATGGTCAGGGCGTTTTCGTATTTGCTGACGGCATTTCCACCGTCGTTCTTCAGCAGGTAGGCATCCCCGAGAGCCATTTCGATATCAGGATTCTCGTTTTTCTTATCGCGCTGATCGGCGATTTCAAGAATCCGGATCGCTTCGGCCGGATTGTTCATGCCCTGGTCCCTGAACATCGCATAGGCTTCACCCGCACGGAGCAGAACGCCCAGGTCTTTGTTCTTGGTCTCCTTCAGCGCATTGTCGATCAATGTCTTGGCGGTAGCACCATCTTTCTTGGCGAGTGCCACCATTCCTAAACCGACATTGTTCAGCTGGTTTTTCGGGTCGGCCGCAGCACCTTTCGTAAACGCTTCTTTTGCGGCATCGGTATTACCGGCTTTTAACTGGGCGTATCCCAGGTAAAAATAGTTATCGGCCGATGGCGCACTGGATGCCAGACCCTGGAACGTTTGAATAGCCTTGTTGTAACGGCCCGCTTCCAGGTCTTTCACGCCCGACTGCGCATCTTGGGCAACCGCCTGTAACGTCCCAAGCGTCATGGCGGCAACCACTGTCAACAGAGCTTTCTTTCTGAAATTCATGCCAATTCAGGTTGAGAAATGGGTGAAAAAATTGATTACTAGGTTATTAACAAAATACAAATTTAAATAATTGCTCAAAAAGAAGAAAAAATTTCACTTCTTCTCTAAAACAACTTCCCGGTTATACGGGATAGCCGGCCATAGACCGCTTTTCTCGATCAGCAGTCCGCCGACATCCCGGGCAATGTAGGTAATCAGGCCGCTTCCCAGGCCCGAATGCGCTTCGCGGCTGATAATATACACTTTTCGGCGTAAAGGATAGGTCTCCAGACCTAAATTCCTCTGGAACGGCTGATAGTATTCATTGATCGAAACCGGATTCGCCTGGTCGGAAACACCCATCACCCGGAGGTCTTTCGAAAGTTCGGCCGCCAGCGGTGAATCGCCGTCACTGATCCAGTTGACCCCAATGAAACCAAGGGCCGTCGGGTTCTTACGAACATATTCGATTACCTCTTTGTTTGACTTTACCGTAAAAATCTTAATTCGGCTTAAGTCGGTGAGGCTGAACCGTCTCAGCATGAAGTTCAGGTTGCTGGAGTTGTTGTTGTCAAACACCAGCACGATCGGCCCACGCTGATTGCCGCCTTTCAGCTGTTCCCAGCGGGTCAACTGCCCTTTGAAAATGCTATTCAGTTCGGCCATCGTAATCAGGCTGTCCGTATTGGGCCGCCCGATGATCAGAGCGATCCCGTCGGTGGCAATCGGTTCGGTCCGGAATTTGATCCGCTCGCGTTCCAGGGCGGCTTTTTCCTTCTCGTTCAGCTCCCGCGTCGAGAAGACCATCCGGGCGCTGTCGCGGAGCATGGCGCTGATGGCTTCCTGCTCCGGTTTGTAAACTACGTTGAATTTGGCATTCGGATAAACCCCTTCATACGTTCGGCACAGGGACTCGACCATCGGCTCGAGCGATTCGTCGGCCGTCAGGGTAATCTGTCCGCGCGTCGGGTTATCCGGTGGCGTCGAACAGGCCGCCAGACCGGCCAGACCGAGGCCCATCACCGCCTTCCTCAGGTAATTCATAAATCACGAAAATGTTGAATACCCCGATACATCCTGAAAAGGCCATACACGACTAACAGGCCGCCGAGCAGATACCGGAAGGGGCCGGTAGGCAGCATTCCAAAAGACTGAGAGGAGGCTATCAGAAAGATGCCTCCTCCCATGTATGCCAGACCCATCAGCACGTTCAGATACCGGCTGAGCAGGTCCGAAGGTGGTGGTCGTCTCATGCCGATCTTACTCCAGCTGGAAGTTGATGGGCAGGTTGTACTTCACCCGAACCGGACGACCGGACTGTTTACCCGGTTTCCATTTCGGCATCGAACGAACAACGCGAATGGCTTCTTCATCCGTACCGAAGCCCAGTCCTTTCAGCACCTGAACGTCCTGGATACTACCGTCAGTGTTCACGACGAAGCTCACGAACACGCGGCCGGAAACGTTGGCTCTGGAAGCGGCAGCCGGGTAGCGGATGTTCTTACTCAGGTATTGGCCCAGGGCGGACATTCCACCCGGAAACTCGGGGTTCTGCTCTACCACGGTGAAGATCTGCTCTTCTTTCGGAGCGGCTTCCACGGCGGCTTCCACCTTGGTCGGGCCGGCCGTTTCTTCCGGAGCTACGATGACTTCTTCCGCGTTGGGATCTCCTTCCTGCGTTTTTTCAGCGGCCACGGCCTCCTTCAGTTCTTCGACCGTCGGCGGGGGCGTCTCTTCCGGTACATCCTCATCCGGCTTTACTTCCGGCGGAAGGAATTTCACCGTGTTTACTTTCGGAACCTCGATCGGCGGGGGCGGGGGCGGAGGAGGCTCGTTCGGGTCAATAGGCGGGGGCGGTAACTTCATCAGGTCCACTTCCACCATAGCCTGCTCCTGTTCTGCAGGAGCCAGGGCCGTGATGATGGAGGGGGTCGCCATTGCCAGGAGAAA
This sequence comes from Larkinella soli, assembly GCF_003703975.1. Classification (GTDB taxonomy): domain Bacteria; phylum Bacteroidota; class Bacteroidia; order Cytophagales; family Spirosomataceae; genus Larkinella; species Larkinella soli. The sequence goes on from NZ_QTJY01000027.1 coordinate 30,088, forward strand.
TAAGGCGGAGCCGATGATCAGCGCGCGGTAAATCGTCTTGGAATAGTCTTTCCTTAATGAATACGCACCATATGCCTTGTTACGATCCGCAAACACGATATCATCGAGTGTTGCGCTAGTTGTCGTTACTTCTGCCATGGTGATTGAATCATTGAATTCGCCTTTCGGCTGTACGTCACTTGATTTTGTCGGCAATCAGTTTGCTTTCGTCCGGAGTCAACTGGTCAACCAGTGCGTAACGCTTGGTTTTCGTGATGGCCATCTCGTCCAGAATATCCACCATGTTTTTATAGGTGGATTTGGCTGTCGGTTTGATGACCACTACAAAATCAGGTCCGACTTTGGCTTTGCTGGTCTGGATCGCCGTGCGCAGGTCCATCCCGAAACGGGCCGTCTTTAACTCCGGATTTTCGTTGGCAGCCTTACCGAAGATGTAATGCACTTCGTTGTTGTTGCCCAGGAAAATCGTCATAACTTTCGAAGCTTTGATAGGCTCCGTTTCCTCTTGCTTTTCGGTCTTGTCCGGCACGTTCAGTGTCATCGAAGACGGTTTGCTCAGGGTAGTGGCAAGAATGAAGAAGGTGATCAGGAGGAAAGCCAGGTCCACCATCGGAGTCATATCGATCCGGGTAGACGCTTTTTTACTGCGGACTTTACCACCTTTATGCTTACCACCACCTCCACCACCGGTGTCGATTGATGCCATCGTTTTAGAAATTTAAGGCGATTAATCGCTTGTGTTAGTGGTTATTTGGGTTAATCATTGGTCCAGCCGGCCGGCGGAGCTTCCGTACCCGTAATCAGGTTGAACTTGTTGATGTTCTGCGACTGCAGGGAACTCAGCACGTTCTTGAAATTGGGAAACTTCGCCAAGTTATCGCCTTTAACGGCGATCCGCAGCTTGTTGTTCGCCTTACGGGCATTGAAAATCCACTGTGCCAGTTGGTTGGTCTGCGGATTGGCGGTAGAGTCGACCGGAACGCCCGGCTGCTTCACCTGCTTCTGCTGCTCCGGCTTCAGGTTCAGATAAGACTTCAGCTGAGCGAGCGGCAGCCCGAAGTTCGGCAGAATGGCGAAGGCTTTCTTCTCCTTGTCCGAGAACGTCATTCCGTATACTTCCCCCATGCTTTCGAGCATCGAGATCCGGTGCTGCATGTTGTCGATACCGAAATAGACCTGGCCCTGCTTGTCCAGACTGATCGTCATGATGTCGTTATCAGGCACTTTGATCCCGGATATCGACGTCGGCGTTTCGATCGTGGCGGCATCCTGTACTTTGAACTGAGCCGTCAGAATGAAGAAGGTCAGCAGCAGGAAGCCCACGTCGCACATCGCCGTCATATCCATTGCCGGACTTGACCGTTTAGGCTTAACGATAGGCATATGCTAATGTTGTTTTTTCTGTGTATTACTAAACGTTACCGACACGCATTAATTGTGTGCGGCAAAGTTCTGCTGGATGCTCAGACCGATCTCGTCGATGTTGTAGGTCAGTTCATCGATCCGGCTCGTGAAGTAGCTGTACATGATGGTGGCGATGGCTGCCGTACCGATACCCAGTGCCGTGTTTACGAGGGCTTCAGAGATACCCGTTGCCAGAGCGGCCGTGTCCGGCTGACCCGTCGTACCCATGGCGGCAAATGCGCGGATCATACCCAATACCGTCCCGAGCAGGGCAACCAGCGTGGATACGGAAGCCAGCGTAGCGATGATGGTCAGGTTCTTTTCCAGCATCGGAAGTTCCAGGGTCGTGGCTTCTTCAACCTCTTTCTGCAAAGCGACCAGTTTCTGCTCTTTGTTGAGCTCCGTGTCGGTCGTCAGCTGCTGGTACTTCACCAGAGCGGTTTTCACAACGTTTCCAACGGAACCCTTCTGACGATCGCACTCCTTGATGGCGGCTTCGATTTCGTTGCGGTCCAGCATGGATTTTATTTTCCGCACGAATTCGTTGATTGAACCACTGCCGTTGGCGCGACCAATAGTGATAAAACGTTCAATTGAGAACACCAATACGATCAGGAAGCAGGTAAACAGCAACGGTACGATCGGTCCCCCTTTGTAAACGATACCAAAATAGTCACCATCGAGGGGCGAGTTTTCGTTATTTCCTCCCTGGAAGTGGCTGGGATCACCGAATACGAACATGTACGTAAGGAGGGCAATCACAAACAGAATGGGAATAACGAACACCGGATTCAGACCGCCCGATTTCTTGGGTTTGGACGCTGCTGCCTTAGTTGGTGCTGGAGTTGGAGTTTGTGTTTTCATTAGACTGACTGTAGAGTTAAATTGAAACTGGTTTTTTGTGTAAAGAAAACGAAAATTTCAAATTGATACGTTTTGGTAGAATAAAATTTCGGGAGACTTTTCTCGAAGCCTAACACAAAAGTATCAATTTTCTGCCTGAAATTATGCAAGCGGTCGGGTCATTTTTTTGTAAAATTGAGAAAAATTTTTGCCTTTTTTAGACTATTCCAAGTTTACAATTTCTTCATACACGCTATTGTATCTTTATAACAATTTCTTTCACAACCATTTATACAGAATAATATTTGTTTTGCTATCCAAACATGATTGCACCGGGAAACGTATAAAGATTACTGTGCATCAGACGGATAAGCTAATTTTATATACATTTTTCTTTTATGTGGCCTTCAAAAATCCGCCCCGCTTTCGTCGGTTTCCCCTCTCCGGCCCCCGTCCATATCATACAGAATTGTTGGAGCGGAACCGGGCCTGGCCGAAAAGAGACAGAGTAAGATAAAAGAAAGACAGGGTCGAAAAGCCGGAAATAGCCAGGAAGGCGGTCAGAAATTGATCGGCCCGATTGTCGTACAGCCAGGCCGACAGATACGCGCCCAGCCCGATGCCGGTCTCCATCGCAATGTACATGGTCGCCATGGCCCGACCCCGGTTTCCCGGGTCGCTGAGGTCCACCGTCCAGGCCTGGGCCGTCGGCGAATACATTCCCGATGCGATCCCGAAAACGACCCCGGCCAGCAGGAAAGCCGTAGGGGAAGTACTGAAAGCGATCAGGACCATCGCCAGCGAAATCAGCACGGACGCAATCCGCAGTACGGGCCGGCGTCCATACCGGTCGGACACCTTGCCGGCCAGAAACCGGATGGCCAGCGAAGCAATGGTAAATACCGTGAAGAACAACCCCTTGTTGCCGACGCCCAGCGCCTGACTGAAATCCGGAGCCAGCGTGATGACCGCTCCGAAAGCGAATGAATTGAGGAACGTAACCAGGGAAGGCGGCAGAACCGCCGGTTCGAACACATCCCGGCGGGAAATCCGCAGCAGGCCCCAGCGGAAGGGAACCCGGTCCGGCAGCGTCTCCTTCATGTTCAGAAGAATAACGATGGACAGCAGAGCCAGTACCGAAGACGTATAAAACAGGACATTCAGCCCCGCAAGACCCGTAACCCAGCTGCCTAGCGCCGGCCCGAACGCCATGCCCACGCTCCCGCTCAGCCCCAGAACGCCCATGGCCTCTCCCCGCCGGTCGTCGGGGACGATGTCGGCGACATAAGCCGAGGTTCCGGTCGGTTTGAAGCCGGTCGAAAAGCCGTGGATCAGGCGCAGCATCAACAGGGCCGCCACGCCGTTGAGGGCGGTCGAAGCCACCGCCGGATACAGGAAACCGCACACGAAACAGACCAGCGATCCGAACGCCATTACCGGCACCCGGCCGACGGTATCGGTCAGCCGGCCGCTGAAGGGACGCGAAATACCGGCCGTCAGCGTAAACAAACCAATCAGAAGGCCCTTATAGTCCGCACCGCCCAGGCTCGTCAGGTAACCGGGCAGTTCCGGAATCAGCATGTTAAAGCTGGAATAGAAGAGAAAAGCGCTTAAACAAAGAAGAAAAAAAGGAAACGTATAGATCGACCGCGGCTGCTCCATTTGCAAAAGTAACCATTTTTGCCCTATACGGAATCATCAAAAAAGCCATCCCCGACCCGGAGATGGCTTTCCTATCTTTTCTTAACCTAAACTAATCCTACAGTCATTCTTTATGCTTAATTCATCGAAATCTGCCGGCGCGGCTCCTGCACCTTCGGCGTGCCTACCCGGACCGTCTTCCGGATGCTGCCTTCCGGCGACCGGAACTCCAGCTCATACTGCCCGTCAGACAACTCGCTGACATCCAGCTTTACGGCGTACTTATTCTCCTTTTTGCCGACGGTGCGCTGGTACAGTACTTCATTATTCGTATTGCGCAGTAAAATCACCACCGGCTGCGGGGCCGATTTTTCAACGGCTACCCAGATTTTGTTCTGGACCGTAACGAAGGAGCTGGCTCCGAAAGACAGGTTGGCCGGCGTGTTCGGGGTGGCCGTTCCCGGGTTGGCGCTCAGCAGCGCCGAGAAGATCAGATGACTAAAAAAGGCGTTCATGATGTGTTCGTATTTGTTGTTGTTGTTTCAGTTTCTTTGTTGTTCACTGCTCTGACTATTTACTGCCAATTGCTGTGCCAATCAGCTAACTTACTGATAATCAATTGCGGATTTTTTTATCTTGCGTAAAGTTGTCCGTCAGCGTACACTTTTTATCCGGATGCGGACAAACCGGACGTATTCGGACAATTTCAGAATCCCGGAAACTTTCAACGGAAAAATTTGGTTGATATATCGACGTTATTTAGTTTTGCACTCATGGTAACCCAGGAAAAAACCAAATCAGGCGTAGAGGAGAGGATCATGGAGTCGTTCGGCCGGCTGCTGACCTTCAACATCAACCATGTCTCCCACCTGATTGCCCGCTACACGAACCGAGAACTGAACCGGCTGGGTTTTGCCCTGCAGATGGAACAACTCCCGGTTTTGGTTCTGGCCTATTATTCGGGAGAGGATTCACCCTCCCAGCAGGAGATCGCCAATCAGCTTCAGAAGGATAAGGCGGGTATTCAGCGTTCGATCCGGACGCTGGAGCGCGACGGTTACCTCCGCATCGTTCCGGACCTGACCGACCGCCGGAAAAACCTGATCAAACTGACGCCGGCCGGTAAAATGGCCGTCGAGAAGATCCTGGAAAGCGCCGTTGAAATGGATCAGCGCCTGGTTCAAAGCTTAACCGAAGAAGAAGCACAAACTTTACAGAGCCTGCTCCGGAAAGTGGCGACCCGGTTTGAACAATAATTCTATTTTTTTGAATAAACCGTTGATATATCGACTGTCGACATGTCACCTACATTGAAAATGAAAAAGTTAATGAGTATCGGGCTTCTGTCGGCCCTCCTTCTGCCGCTGGGCAGCCGGGCTCAGGCCCCGGCCGACTGGTCGCTGAAGGCCTGCATCGACTATGGTCTGAAGAATTTCGGAACCGTCCGCGTGGCGCAGTACCAGAAAGAAGTGGCTCACCAGCAGGCCCGCGAAGCCGTTTCCGGCTATCTGCCCCAGGTGAACGGCTCCGGTAGCCTCGACGACAACATCAAGCTTCAGACCACCGTCCTTCCGGCCGGCTTTGCCGGTCCGGAGCCGCTCCGTATTGCGCTTGGTTCCAAGTTTCAGACGAGCGTGTCGGCCTCCGTCGATCAGCCGATCTTCGACAAGACGCTGCTGCTCGGTCTGAAAGCCAACAAACCGAACCAGGAACGGGCCGACCTGAACGAACGGCAGACCCGGGAAGACGTCATCTATAGCATTTCGAGCAATTATTATCAGGTCCTGGTCGCTCAGGAGCAGATTGCTCTGCTGAAAGACAACCTGAACCAGACGGAACAGGTCCTGAACGTCCTGAAGCTGCAGCGTGACAACGGTGTGATTCAGCCGGTCGATTTTGACCGGACGGAAGTCAACTACAACAGCACGAAGTCACAGCTGACGCTGGCCGAAAATAGTCTGAATCTGGCCCTCAACCGGCTCAAGTTCCAGATGGGAATGCCCCAGGACCAGAACCTGATGGTTTCCGACTCGCTGATGCAGAGCCGGCTGCCGGCTATCGAGACGAACGGGTTCGAAGCCCGGAACCTCACCAGCTTCCGGCTGTCGGAAAACGAGCTGACGCTCCAGCGTCTGAACCTCCAGCGGACCCAGGCCGGCTACCTGCCCAAACTGAGCCTGAACGCCCGGTATGGTTCATTGGCCCTCGGCAACGAACTCGGCCCCTCGCTGAACCGCTTCGTCGGATTCGGAAGCGTGGGTCTGCGGCTGACGGTGCCTATTTTCGACGGCTTCAAACGGGATGCCCAGATTCAGCAGTCGAAACTGAACGTGCAGACGCTCCAGGAACAGCAGCGGCTGAACGTGGCCTCCTACCAGCTTCAGTTCAACAACGCCCAGACCCAGCTGCAGAAGTCGCAGACGCAGGTGCAGAACGACGACCGCAACGTGAAACTGGCGCTGAAGGTCTACGAGGTGACGACGCTCCAGTATAAGCAGGGAACCAAACCCCTGACCGACCTGATCAACGCCGAGACCTCCTACCGGCAGGCGCAAACGAACTTTGTCAACTCGCTGATCAATTTTTACCAGGCGCGGCTCGACCTCGAACAGTCGCAGGGGACGCTCCTGAACTTTTATAATCAACTCTGATCATTCCATACAACCTGAGGAAATGAAAAAGACCACACTCATCATCGTCATCGCTATGCTGGGCCTCACTTCCCTGATCGGATTCCGGCTGGCTTCCAACAAGAAAAAGATCGACGAAAAGAACCAGATGCCGGCCACCACGACCGTCGCCATTCCGGTAACGGTAGCGTCCGTCGCCGAAGGAACCGTCAGCCAGCAGCTCATCAAGACGGGGAACCTGATTCCCTTCCGGGAAGCCGACATCATGGCGACCGCCCAGGGCAAGGTGACCAAAGTCAACTTCAACCTCGGCTCCCCGGTCCGGCAGGGGGCCACGCTCGTCCAGCTCGACAACAAACTGAAAGAACTGTCGCTGCAGGCCACGCAGCTGAGCATCGAGAAACTGAAAAAGGACGTGAACCGCTACAATACGCTGTATGCCGGCAACGCCACGACCGAAATTCAGGTCAACGAAACGAAATACAATTACGAAAATGCGCTGAACCAGTCGGAGCAGATCCGGAAGCAGATCCAGGATGCCGTCATTCAGGCGCCGATCAGCGGTCGAATCGTGAAGAAAAACATCGAGCCGGGCGAGTATGTCAGCCCCGGAACGGTGCTCGGGACGGTGCTCGACGTATCCCGGCTGAAGGTGCAGGTGCCGGTCAATGAAAAGGATGTGTACAGCCTGAAGGAAGGCCAGCCGGTTCGCGTGACGGCCGACGTTTTCCCGGGCCGGACCTTCAGCGGACGGATCACCTACATCGCTCCGCAGGGTACCGAAGAACATAACTATCCGGTCGAAATCACGGTCGACAACGCCGGTGGTCTGAAAGCCGGTACGTTCGTGAACGTCGACTTTTCGAAGAAATCCAGCCAGATGGCCCTCCAGATTCCGAGAGCCGCCCTGGTGGAAAGCATCAAGAATCCTTACGTCTACGTCGTCGAAGGCCAGGTGGTGCGCCAGCGGAAGATTGCCGTCGGCCGCGAACTGGGTGAAAACATCGAAGTGCTGGGCGGTCTGAAGGAAGGCGACGTCGTCGTCACCACCGGCCAGCTGAACCTCAGCGAAGGAGCCACGGTACAGATTACCAAATAAGCTTAACGCCATGTCAATTACCGAAGTAGCCATAAAACGGCCGTTGCTGATGACGACCATCTTCACCGTCCTGATCCTCTTCGGAGTGATCAGTTACAAGCAACTGTCCTATAACTTGCTTCCCAAGTTCGAAGCCAACGTCATCAGCGTGGCGACGACGTACCGGGGTGCCTCCGCCGACGAGGTGGAAACCAACGTAACGAAACACATCGAAGACGCGCTGTCGTCGCTGGAAGGGCTGGACCGCATCCAGTCCGTCTCGCAGGAAAGCGCTTCCATCGTTACCATTCAGCTGAAAAACGGCGTCGACGTGACGCAGGCCCAGCAGGACGCCCAGCGCAAGGTGGAGCAGATCCTGAACCTGCTGCCCGACGACGTGGACCGGCCGATCATCAATAAATTCTCGACCGACGAGATTCCGGTGCTGCGGATGGGCGTGACGGCCAACCTCACGCCTACCCAGCTGTTCGACCTCATGGACGACAAACTGAAACCGCAGCTGTCCAACGTGGCCGGCGTCGGTCAGGTGAATCTCATCGGCGGCTCCGAACGCGAAATCCAGGTCAACGTCGACCAGGAGAAGCTGCGGGCCTACAATATCTCGATCGGGCAGGTGGCACTGGCCATCAACAACGCCAACGCCAGCTATCCGGCCGGTCAGCTCGAAACACGCGAGACTCAGTATTCCATCCGCTTCGATGCGTCGGTCGAAACCGTCAACCGGCTGCGGGAGCTAATCATCGCCCGCCGGACCGACGGCAGCCAGGTCGAACTGAAGGACGTCGCCGAGGTAGTGGACGCCACCACCAAGCCGACGGCCATCAACCACATCAACGCGCGGCCGTCGGTGGGTCTGCAGATTCAGAAGCAGTCGGACGCCAACGCCGTGGAGGTGAGCAGGCTGGTCCGGCAGCGGATCGCGACACTGGAGAAGCAGTATGCCTCCTCCGGCCTGAAATTCAACATCGCCAGTGACCAGTCGACCTATACGCTGGCGTCGGCCAATGCCGTCGTGGACGACCTTTTCCTGGCGGTTCTGATCGTGTCGGTGGTGATGCTGCTCTTCCTGCACAGCTTCCGTTCGTCGCTGTTCGTGCTGGTGGCGCTGCCCTCGTCCATCATCCCGACCTTCGTGCTGATGTACCTGTCGGGCTTCTCGCTGAACCTGATGACGCTGATGGCCCTTTCGCTGGTTGTCGGTATTCTGGTCGACGACTCCATCGTGGTGCTTGAAAACATCAACCGCCACCTCGAAATGGGCAAGAACAAGCGGCAGGCGGCCCTCGACGGCCGGAATGAAATCGGCTTTACGGCCCTGGCCATTACCCTTGTGGACGTGGTGGTGTTCGTGCCGCTGGCCATGACGGGGGGTCTGATCGGGAACATTCTGCGGGAATTCTCGCTGGTGGTCGTTTTCTCCACCATCATGAGTCTTCTCGTGTCGTTCACGCTGACCCCGCTGCTGGCTTCGCGTTTCGGGAAAGTGGAAATTCTGAGTAAGAAATCCCTCTGGGGTCGTCTGAACCTCGGTTTCGAGCATCTGCTGGACCGGGTTGCGGCCGCCTACGGTCGCATCCTGACCGGTATTCTCGGTCATAAACGCTGGGTATTCCTCGGCGTGCTGGCCCTGCTCATCGGTTCGATCGCACTGGTTCCGGCCGGTTTCATCGGGGCGGCTTTCATGCCCCAGAGCGATCAGAGTGAAATCAGCGTGCAGGTGGAACTGGCGCCGACGGCTTCCATCTACCAGACCAATGCGGTTTCGCAGCGGGCTGAGCAGATCATCATGAAGCACCCCGAAGTAACCAACGTCTTTACCAACGTGGGCTATTCGAGCAACGGTCTGGCGACCGCTTCCAACAGCAACCTGGCCGACCTGAACGTCAAGCTGATCGACAAGAAACAGCGCACCCTCTCGACGGAAGAATTTGGTCAGGCCATCAAGAAGGAAGTCGGGCAGATACCGGGGGTGAAGGTGACGGTGAGTCCGGTCGGGATCGTCGGCGCTTCGCAGGCACCGATTCAGATCGCCGTTAAAGGCACCGACCTGGCCTCCATCCGGAAAGCCGCGGCTCAGGTGAAGCAGGTCGTGCAGTCCGTACCGGGTACGCAGGACGTCAAATATTCCGTGAAAGATCCGAAACCGGAAGTAACGGTTAACCTCGACCGGGAAAAGATGGCCCAGCTGGGCATCAGCGCTTCCGACGTCGGGATGGCCCTGCAAAGTGCCTTCCGGGGCGATGACCGCTCCAAGTTCAAGCAGAACGGAAACGAGTACGACATCCTGATCAGCCTCGACCGCTTCGACCGCACCAGCCAGAGCGACATCAGCCGGCTGACGTTCGTCAACAACCAGGGCCGTACCTTCGAACTGTCGCAGTTCGCCCGGGTCGAAGAGCGGATCGGTGAAAGCGTGCTGGAACGGAACGACCGTCTGTCGTCGATCACCATCAATTCGCAGGTCGTCGGGCGTCCGGTCGGTACGGTCGGTGCCGATATTCAGACCAAAATGGCACAGGTGAAGCTGCCGGAAGGCATCTCGATCCAGTACCTCGGTCAGATGCAGCAGCAATCCGACGCCTTCGGCAGTCTGGGTCTGGCGCTCATCCTGGCGATCCTGCTCGTCTATTTCATCATGGTCGGTCTGTACGAAAGCATCGTGTATCCGTTCGTCGTGCTGTTCTCCATTCCGGTGGCCCTGATCGGTGCTCTGATGGCGCTGGCCCTGACGATGGAGAGCCTGACGGTCTTCTCGATCGTGGGGATGATCATGCTGCTCGGTCTGGTAGCCAAGAACGCCATCCTGATCGTCGACTTCACCAACCACCTGAAGGCGGAAGGCATGGACGTCGTGAAGGCCCTGGTCGAAGCCGGCAAGGAGCGTCTTCGCCCGATTCTGATGACCACGCTGGCCATGATCTTCGGGATGCTGCCGATTGCGCTGGCAAGCGGGGCCGGAGCAGAGACCAAGAACGGGATGGCCTGGGTCATCATCGGCGGTCTGACGTCCTCCCTGCTGCTGACGCTGCTCGTGGTGCCGTCGGTCTACCTTGTCGTCGACCGAATGATCGCCCGCTTCAGCCGGAAAAAAGGCAGCAGACAACCGCAGGAGGTGGCCGTCGAAGCCTGATTCTTACGATAGTATCTATTGAAAAGCCGCCGGGTGGCCTTGTGTCACCCGACGGCTTTTTTTGTCGGTCCGGGTCTCAGCGGTTGAACACCACCAGCGCCCCTTTGCGGGAAACCTGATTTTTGGTATACGACACCCCGTCCCGTTTTTTGCCCTCCGCATCCAGCAGCGAGATGGCTCCGCCGTCGTTTCCGAGCTGCGGCCCTCCACCGTTGAGCGGCACCACCAGCAACTCGCCGGCCTGAACGGTTTGCGGACCGAACCGCTGTTTCCGTTCCATCCGGTCGGCCAGCGCCCAGTCTTTCAATTCGACCGGAGCAACGCCGGCGTTCAGGAGATAGACTTTTTCCGACTCTCCGGCCCGGGCGTTCACCAGAGCCGCGACGATGTACAGGTCGCGCGTTTGCTGATCGGTCCAGGTACCGCCGTCGGTGATGGCATTGCCCTGCTCGTCGGTCTGGAACGACTGCGACTGGAACGCCAGAAACAGGGCTACCCAGCGGTTGGTCTGTGCAAAGTGCAGCAGCATGCCGCCGTCCTGCCAGATGCCGTTGTCTTTTTTAAATTCCCCGGCATTGCCCTGGTTCATGTGAATATCGTGGATGCCCGAACCGGGTTCGAACCCGAAATACTGATCGGGTTTATTCTCTTCCGGTCCCCAGCGCTCCCCCCAGGCATAAATCAGCACGTCGGGCTGGTCGACGGCTTTTTTGATGTAAAAATCCAGCTTCTCGTTGAGGTCGTTGTCCGGCCCTTCGACGTCGAACGGCAGCGGCTTCATGGCCCGGACGTCGAACAGGTTCCGACGAACGAAGTCCAGGGCCAGGTCGTTGGGCCGACTGGGTACCGGCGTGAAGCCGATGGGCAGGTCCGCCTGCACGAGCCGGTCGGTCAGTTCGTGCCGGAAATCGTCATCGAAAAAATAAAGGAGTTCCGAAGGCGCCTGCTTCGACTTGACATTCACGGCGATGCGGTGTTGTTGCCCGGCGTCGTCCTGCAACAGAATCTGGTAGTGCGGTTTGGTTTTCGTGGCCAGTTTTTTATCCACGACCCGCGCTTTGAGAACGAAATAGTTTTTGAGTGCCATATCATTGAGGGAGCAGGATTCTCTCCGGGTGAGGCCGGAAAAATTTCGTACCAAAGAACGGCAGGATCGACCGGCCCGTCAATGGGAAATGGCCCTTTTCATGTTAAGAAATTACGCGGGTCGGCCTCTCATTTTACGTCGATGGCCCGGTACGCTTTCAGGGCGGCTTCAGCACCTTCTTTGCCGGGTTTGCTCAGGCGGTGTTCCAGCCCGACGAAGCCCCGGTAGCCTTTGGCATACAGATGCCGCAGGACATTCGGATAGTTGATTTCCCCGGAGGTGGGTTCATACCGCCCCGGCGTGTCGCCGATCTGCACGTAACCGATCTCATCCCAGGCATAATCCAGCGTGTTGAGCAGGTTTCCCTCCTGGATTTGAACGTGATAGACGTCGAACAGCACCTTCACCGACGGCCGGCCCACGGCTTTCGCCAGCGCGTAAGCCTGTGGGATGGTATGCAGAAACATGCCCGGATGATCGACGCGGTGGTTCATGCTCTCCATGACCATCACGAGGCCGTGCGGTTCGTAGAGGTCGGCAATCCGTTTGAGCAGCTCGACCGCATTCGCCATCTGAAAATCCCAGGGCAGCCGCGGGTCGGCCATACCCAGCACGTTGTGAATGAATTTGGTATTCATCCGTTTGGCAATTTCCACCGACGCCCGCACGTCGTCCAGCACCTTCTCCCGCAGCGCGGTATCCCGCCCGGCAAAGGTAACGTCTTTGAAAGTCAGCGTGCCGACGAACTGACCGAACTCCATGCCCAGCTGCTGAACGGTCCGGCTAATGCGCTCCTGCTCGGCCACGGGGCGGTTTTTCAGCATCGTACTCTCCCAGGCCCGGAAGCCCTGATCCCGGCCCCATTTGATCTGCTCGACCGGGTCCGCTCCCGACAGGGCGCTGAAAATACCGAACTCAGGAGAAAATTTGGTCCGGAACGGTTCCGGGTTGTCGGCCGGAAGCGGGCGGGAAGCCAGGACGGCGGCCCCGGAAAAAAGGCTGTGGCGGAGAAAGGTGCGACGTTCCATGACGGAGAGCCGGGTTTAGGGTGATCAGCGAAGAATGGCCTGGTCGGTGGCAGGGTCCTGGTCCTGACCGAGCAGGAACGCCATCAGGTCCGACAGCTCCTGGGTCGTCAGCAGCTGGTCGAGACCCTGGGGCATCAGCGAGGTGTCCTGAAGCTCCATCGAAGTAACTTCACCACGCGGAACCCGGACCGACGTTTGGGGTGAAGTTCCCAGCACGATGGCCGACGGACTGTTCTCCTGCACGATACCGACGTATTCGGCCTGCCGGGTTCTGACGCGGTACGGTTCATACTCCCTCACAAAGCTGACGCTTGGGTAGACGATTGCCTCCATCAGGTCGTGAGCCGATCGGTCGCGCTGGATGGAGGTCAGGTCCGGCCCCAGCTTCCCGCCGTCGGCGCCCACCTTGTGACAGGTGCCGCAAACCGCTTTCCCGAAGAACAACACCCGGCCCCGTTCGAGGTCCCCTTTGACGAGGCTTTTCTGGAGGGCCTGAAGCCGCTGAAGCCGGTTGGCCTGCGCCTGCCGGAGTTTATCCAGAAGCCGGTCCACGGCGGGCCGGACAGCATCCGAATAGCCGGCGAAGGTGGTTTTGAGAGCTTCCTCCGAAAAACTATCGAGGGTCGGCGAGCCGGCCAGGGCCGTAGCGAGGGCCGTGCCGACCTCGTCGGAGTGGGCTCCGCGGAAAGCGGGCAGCAGGCGCGGCAGCAGGAAGGCGTCGGCTTTCGGCAGGTAGTTCCGGCTCAGTTCCGCCAGTTGTGACTCCGAAAGCCGCCCCTGCGTCAGCACCCCGGCCGCCTGCTGGCGAATACCGGCTTCTTTGCCGTTGCGCAGCTGGTCGAACAGAAAGGCAAACCGGTAATCCGTCAGTTCCGGCTGCGCTTTCAGGAGTGCGCCCAGCGACTGTAGACGCAAACCTGCCGGATTCCTGTCATCGTCAGCCAGCCGGCTGAGGGGCCCGGCCAGCGAAGTAATGTTCCGAAGACCGACCAGTTCGATGGCCCGGGCCTTTACTTCCGGCTCGTTGTCCGGGGCAAGCTGCCGCCCGACAGGTTCCGTCCAGACTGCCGGGAATTTTTCACCCGGAAGGCGGGACATCGCATTCAGCAAAAACAGTTTCCGCTCCTTCGACGCCCCCTCCAGCTGCTCGGCCATGAACTGCTGCATCTCCGGGTTTCCGCTGAACGACACCAGCACGTCGCCGTAGAGTTTTTCTTCGTCGGCCGTCAGGGCCGCGCCCTGAAACCGCTTTTTCAGGAAGGCCGCCATATCGGGTGCCCAGTCCGGATGGTGCGAAGCCACCCAGAGGGCCGTAGCCTGAAGGTTTCTATCCGTACCCGCCAGGAACGGCGTCAGCCGGTCGGCCCGTAGTGGGGAATCTTCCATCTGGTCGAGGGCGATCAGAGCGGCTTCCCGGACTTTCGGGGAGGAATGAGCCAGGGCGGCTTCCACTTTCTGCGGCTGGTTTAGCGTGATAAGCGAATAAATGATCCCATGCCGCACAAAGCGGTCGTCGGTTTTTTCCGCGGCCGCCAGCAGAGCCGTCACCGCCCGGGCATCACCGATCTGGCCGAGCGCCGTAGCAGCCTGCCGCCGGACGGCGGGATCATCTTTCAGGATCAGTTCCGACAACCGGCCGACGGCCGCCTGATCGTGCGCCAGGCCCAGCGACCGGGCCGCAGCCACCCGCACCGATACCTCCGCATCGTTCAGCCCCGAACGGACCGAGGCCATTGCCGGACCGCTTCCGATGCGGTACAGCGCAAAAACCGCTTTGGTGCGAGCCTCCGCCGAAGGCGACCGGCGAAGCACCTCCGTCAGTGCGACCATGGCGGCCGGCCCCAGGTCGACCAGCCGCCCGACGGCCCGGTCGCGGACAAACGGCCGGGCGTCGGTCAGGTACGAAATGGTTTTGGCGGTATTGAGCGTACGCCAGTCGATGCGGTTGCCGTAAGGGTCGCTCGGTTTGGCGGCTCCGGTCCGGCGAACGCGGTAGATGCTGCCCTGCAACTCCGGTTTCGACACCTGCGAGAGCGGGCAGCCTTCGATGAACCAGCCGCCGGTTTCGACCACCAGCAGGCTTCCGTCGGCATCTTCCAGCACGTCGGTCGGGTGGAAGTCTTCGTTGCCGGTGGCGAAAAACACCTGATCTTCCGTGCGGAAAGAGCCACCTTCGCGAATCAGTTTATGCCGCAGCACCCGGTGCGTATTGAACTGGGCGCTGAACAGATTATCCCGAAAATCCTCGCCCAGCGCCGTGTGCCGATACCGCCCGATGCCGGAGGGCGCCACGCGGGAAAATTTAGATACCACCGGCATCAGATCGCCGGTCCGGGTCAGGCTGTCGAAGCCGATGTTGCGGTGCGGTTTGGGATACACACCGCCTTCGGTCCAATAGACGAGGGCGTCGCGCTGGCCGGCCTGCGGGTCGGTAAAATAGGTTTCGGTGCCGATCGGTTCGCCGGCTTCCGTGAAGGTCAGTTCGACGGGATTGTTCATGCCCCCGGCCGCAATCCATTCCAGCCCCGAGCCGTCGGGCCGTACGCGCCAGATGCGGGCCGTCCGGCCTTTCAGTTGCTTCCCTTCTTTCGTCCGGACGTTGAAACCGGTAATGGCGCTGGTCATGTAGAGCCAGCCGTCCGGCCCGGCAAACGGCCCGATCAGACTGTTGGCGTTCACGTTCAGCGTCCAGCCCGTCAGCAGCACCTCGCGCCGGTCGGCTACCCCGTCGCCGTCCGTATCCGTAAATTTGAGCAGATCGGGCGCGGAGGTGGCATAGAGGCTGCCTTTATAGAAAACCCCGCCCTGCGGAAACCCGACTTTGTCGGCGTAGATGGTGCTTTTATCGTAGACGCCGTCGCCGTTGGTATCCTGAAGCAGGTTGATCCGAAACTGCGGATTGTCCAGGGCGTCTTTCGTCTTTTTGTAGACATGGCCGATGGATTCGAACACGAACATCCGCCCGGTTTCATCGAGGGTGGCAAACATCGGATAATCGATCAGGTCCGGGCCGGCGGCCACCTCCACCGAATACCCCTCCGGCACCCGGATGTCGACCGGCTTTACCGGTTTTCCGCTTTTCCGCGGAACATAAGCCAACAGGAAGGCAAGCGTCAGAAGCAGAAGCGGGGTTTTCGGAAAGGTCATGGCGGCTCGAACGATTAGGTCAGGAAACGGCAACCGACGCAACGGCCGAAGGATGCCGTAGCTAAAGATAATCAGAAGATTGCGGAATTCTGTCCTAACTTATCCGAACCAGGTCCTGAATCTCCCGGCCTTCGTGTTCGAAGCGGGCGAGCGTATAAACCGTGCCGTCAGCCCCGACGGCGATGGAGTTGACGTAGGTCGGGCGGCCGCCGTCCGGATAGAAAACCGGGCCGTGGTCGCGGTAGGTGCGGGTAGGAAGGTGAAAGGTGACGAGGTGAAGGTTTTCGAGTCCTTTGGCCGCGCCTTTGGCGATCTGCTCCTCCCCTTTCAGGCGCTTTCCGTCCACATAAATCGGCCCGCCCGTCAGGTAGTATATGGTTTCGCCGTCCGGCCCCGGCTGAAAACCGAGGTAGCCGTAACTGAACTGGTCGAACATCCCGCTCCGGCGCGAAGGCTCGGAGGTGATTCGCTCGACCAGCTCGACGGTTTCCTGTCGTGGGTCGAACCGGAACAGGTACCCGGAATTGCCGTGGACGCCGTAGGCCACCTGCTCGGGTGCATACCAGAAGATTTTGCGCCAGTTGTAGCCCATGCTGCCGGGGTGCGTCGGATCGTATTTCCCAAAATAATCGAGCCGCAGATCGACGCCTTCCAGTTTCTGCAAAGAGCCGGTTTCGGGTCGATACCGGAAAATGTCGCCTTCCGAAGTGGAATAATACACCGCCCCGTCGCGCGGATCGACCACCATCGAGCGGCACAGAACGCGGTAGTCGGCCCCCGGCGTGCCGGCTTCACCCCGCGCCGACACCGGCCCCCGGTTTATCAGTTTACCGTTGCGGTAATGCAGAAAATAACCGGTCGGCCAGGTGATGCCGTATAAGTCACCGCGCTCGCGGTCCATCGTCAGGGTCAGGATGCCTTCCCCGTCCGGAGCCGTCGCCAGATTTTCGAACTGACCGGTCTGGAGATCATACGACAGGAAGTGGCCGCCCGGATACAGCGCCCGGCCGCCCGGGGCCTCCTGCGGCATCCGTTCCATGCCGTCGATGATCTGGTACACCCCGATGTGGGTGGCGAAATACAGCCTGCCCCGGCTTTCGTAAAACCGCACGTGGCTTTTCCCCTGCGGGATGGCGTTGGCGCCTGATTCTCCGCAGATTTCGGTCAGGTCGGCCAGGCATTCGGTGCGGTCGGTCGGCGGGTCGTACCGGTACATCCGGCCGCTTTCCTCATACGACTCGGAGCAGAGAACGTAATAAATTTTACCGTCGGAAGCGGCCGTGATGGCGTTGTAGGTGTCGTGCGCCCGGTCGAAGCCGGAGTAATAGGGAATGGCGGCAAGTGAGGGCATCGGGTCAGGGTTTAGGAATACCGGCCTGTCCGGCCAGCTCGGTTACGGCCTGCAGAATGGCGGTTTCGATGGACGCGTCCCAGACGCTGGGCAGGCCGTAGACCATCTGGGACGATGCCCCCTCGTAGCCGCCCTCCTGCAAAACCGTATGCGTCGGAATATACCCCATGACGTCGTTCGAATACCCCATCACGAACCACTCCCGCCCGAACCGCCGTTTCAGCTCGACGGCATAGCCGACGACCACCTCCCCGCCGAGGCTCAGAAGCGGCTGGTCGCCCAGCTTCCAGAGCTGCACCGGATACGGATACGAGGTCAGAACGGGTTTGCCCTGCTTCTTTTCGGTCAGCATCCGGGCGGCCCAGCGTTTCATGTAACTCTCCCCTTCGGTCGTCATTTTGGCCAATTCGGATTCCGACGGCGGAGGGGCCAGTCTGAGGTCTACTTCGGTGTAGGCGGTGGTCAGGCCGGCGGGCAGTTCGCGCATGGCGTCCTCCAGCACCCGGTCCACGGCGGCCGCCAGTTCCCGACCGTACTGCCGGGCCAACGGCACCGTCCGGCGGGGCAGCGGGTTCTGATCCCCGCCCGCGCCCTGAAAAAACAGGGCCGTGGCGCCCGGATGCCCCTTTTCCAACTCCAGCTGGGCAAAGCCGACGTAATCGCCCGACCACTGGTAGGTATCCAGAACGGTGGGATGGCAGGCATAGCCGAAGACGACGGCTTTCAGTCCGCCCTTTGCATCCTCCACCCGAATCACCGGAACGGCGTAGTCGTTGGGCCCTTTCAGTTCCGACTGGTCACGCAGGACGGCTTCGCGGTTGTTGCGCCGGTTCACCTGAAAACGGGTGACGCCGTTGGCGGCAAACAGCCGGACGGGTTCCAGATTTTTCACGGCCTGCCCGATCAGCGCTACCACCTGGTCTTCCAGCCGGCGGGTGTAGTCGGCCACTTTGGCGAGTTCGGCCGGTTCGAGGGGATAAATATCGTAAAGGGCATCCTTCAGCACCGGGCCGGAGTGAGTGTGCGAGCTGCTCAGAATGACCTGCGCCTTCGACAGGTTCTGGCCGGTTCTGAGCCGCTCCCGAATCCGGTCGGAGAGTCCTTTCGGAAAGCCCAGCAGGTCGGTCGTGACCAGCACCGCCCGCTTGCCGGTTTCGTCTTCCAGCGCCAGCGCCTTGGCCCAGAGGTCGTGCAGTTTGCCTTCGGCGGGGTGGTTGCGGGCGGCATAGCCGGCCATCCACATGGGCTGTTCGGGCGTGATCACCACGCGGGCCACCCCGGCCTTCCAGCCTCCGGCCGGTTTCTGCGCCCAGGCCGGTAGCAGCAGAATCATCCAGAAGCAAAGAATACCGGCCGTCGTCAACCTTCTGCTCATTTCAGCGTCAGCAGTTTTTCGGCGTTGGCGCGGACTTTTTCGATGGCCCCGGCAATTTCGTCCATGTCCTGACGGCTGCCGAGCAGCAGATTCTGAGTCAGCCAGACGGCTTCCTCGTTACAGATGCGCTCGTTTTCCGGGCAGCGATTCCGCTCGACATAGCTTTTGAAATCGAGCATTTCCTTCGGATAGATTTTGCGGAAGTTCTTTGACTGAAACGCATCGTTCAGATACGGCATGTTGTTCAGCGTCGCATAACCTTTCTGGCAGGGTACGCCCTCGGCGCTGAGGGCCTTGATGAACACCTCGCGGGGCAGGCCCTTGAAGGCGTCTTTCTTATACCGAAACGCGAACAGGTGAAAAGCCGCCCGGGTCACGTCGTCGTAGAGCCGGTAGGGCACGATGCCGGGAATGTCCTTGATTTTCGATTTGAGGTAAGCCGCGTTTTCGTTGCGGGTGGTGGTCTGGGCGTCCAGCCGCTTGAGTTGTGCCAGCCCGATGGCGGCCTGATATTCGGTCAGGCGGAGTTTGGTGCCCTGATACGGGGTGCCGAGGCTGACCGACACCGAACCGGCGGAGCCGTAGGCATTACCGAAGTTCTGATACGAGAAACAACGATCCATGAATTCGCTGTTGTCGCTGACCACCGCCCCGGCCTCCCCGATGGCGAGGTTCTTGGAATTCTGGAAGCTGAAGCAGCCGGCGTCGCCGAGCGTCCCGACCTTGCGGTGGTTGATCTCGGCCAGATGGGCCTGGCAGGCATCCTCGATCACCACCAGTTTGTGTTTTCGGGCAATGGGCAGAATCCGTGTCATGTCGGCCGGCAGACCCAGAATATGCACCGGGATAATGGCTTTGGTGCGGGGCGTAATTTTGGCTTCGATTTTCGCCGGATCGATCTGGAAGGTGTTGGGGTCGATGTCCACGAAAACCGGCATGGCGCCCGTCGCCAATACCGCCGAAACGGTGGCAATGAAGGTATAGGGCGGAATCAGCACCTCGTCGCCTCCCCGGATGTCGAACTGGGCCAGGGAAGTGATCAGGGCGTTGGTGCCGTTGACGACCGCCAGACAGCGTTTGGACCCCAGCGTGGCGGCCCATTGCTGCTCGAACTCGCTGACCACGGCCGCCCGCGACCAGACCCCGCTCCGCATCACCTCCAGCAGCCGCTTCTCGTCGGTTTCCGGAATCCACTGCGGCCAGATGGGCCATTCCTTCGTTCGGACGGGCCGCCCGCCCATCAGGGCCGGGGCGTCGGCGACGGAAAAAGCCGGTGCGGCCGGGCGGGGGTCGTCCAGGACCGTGAATGCGCTTTTTTCGGCCGCATTTGCCAGGAGGGAGGGCGTCAGCACGGCGCCGAGGCCCGTCAGGGAATTTCTTCGGAGAAATTCGCGTCTTGAAAAATTCGGTTCCGGGGTCTTCATGGTCTTGGGGAGGAATCGTCCAGGTGTCGAAATGCAGAATAAAAAGCCGCCGGGGCGGGCAGACTACTCTTTCGCCAGCCGGACGATGTCCCTGACTTCCAGAATCTTCTTCTCGTATCCCCGGCTAACGACATGAATCATCGCCAGCCCCAGTTCGGCAAGCGTCGAAACAAAGCCGGGAAACAGCGACCGCATGGCCGGGTACAGCCAGGTAATGTATTTATACAGCGACAGCGTGTTTTTCAGCCCTTTGGTCGGCTGCATGAACCCCGGCCGGAAGGCGTAAACCGCCCGGATCGGCAGTCGGAACAGGTCATTCTCGGTTTTCCCCTTCACCCGCGCCCACATGGAGCGGCCCTGTTCGGTGCTGTCGGTTCCGGCCCCCGAGACGTAGCAAAACACCAGGTCGGGATTGAGCCGGCTGAGCGTTTGGGCGAAGTGCATCGTCAGCGTATAGGTTTTCTGCCGGTACTCGTCCTCTTTCATACCGACCGACGACACGCCGAGGCAGAAGAAGCAGGCATTATAGTCCTTTAGGCGGCCTTCAATGGGGGAAATGTCGAAAAAGTCGCCGTGAATCACCTCCTGGAGTTTCGGGTGCGTCAGGCCAAGGGGCCGGCGGTTGACGACCAGCACGGCTTCGACGTCGGGGTGTTGCAGGCATTCGTGCAGTACCCCCTCGCCTACCATGCCGGTCGCCCCGGTGATGATGGCCCGGATGCGGGCCGGTTTGCGGGTTTCCAAAACCTCAGAGGTTTTTCTTCTTCAGTTCGCCCACGGCGTGGTTGGCCGCGCGGGCCGTGATCGCCATGAAGGTCAGCGAGGGGTTCTGCGTCGAGGTCGAGGTCATGCAGGCGCCGTCCGTCACGAACACGTTTTTGCAGTTATGGAACTGGTTCCACTTGTTGAGCAGGGAGGTTTTGGGGTCTTTGCCCATCCGGACACCGCCCATCTCGTGAATGTCCAGCCCCGGTGCCTTGTCGGGCCGGTCGTGAGTCTGGACGTTGATAAACCCGGCCACGGTCAGCATTTCGGTCATCTGCTCGTGGAAATCGCGGATCATCTTCTCGTCGTTGTCGTCGTAAGCCACCGAAATCCGCAGCTGTGGGATGCCCCAGGCATCGGTCAGGGCCGGGTCGAGGGCCACGTAGTTGCTTTCTTTCGGGATGGTTTCGCCCATCATGTGCGAGCTGACCCGCCAGTTGCCCAGATTCCGGGCCATCAGGCTGTTTTTCAGGTCTTCACCGATGGCCGCCCGGTCGATGTCGATGCCCCGGCTGGAACCGAAGCCGGCCGCGTAGCCCCGGAGGAAGTCGGTTTCCTGCTTCTGTACGTTGCGGAAGCGCGGAATATAACTGCTGTTCGGACGGATGCCTTCCGGCATGGTATCGCGGAAGCCTTCATGCTCGGCCGAGATGGTTGTCCGGAAGTTGTGGAAGGCCACGTATTTGCCCAGCAGGCCGTTGTCGTTGCCCAGGCCGTTCGGGAAGCGGTTCGATTTGGAATTGAGCAGGATCAGGTTGGTATTCAGGCAGGCGGCATTCAGGAAAATGACTTTGGCGTAGTATTCGGTCATCTCCTTCGTGTGGGCGTCGATCACCCGCACGCCGGTCGCCTTGCCTTTCTTCTCGTCGAAAATGATCGAATGCACCACCGAATCCGGCCGGAGGGACATTTTGCCGGTTTTGGCGGCCCAGGGCAGCGTCGAGGAGTTACTGCTGAAATAACCGCCGTAGGGGCAGCCCCGCTGGCAGAGCGAGCGGTTCTGGCACTGGCCCCGGCCCTGCTGGAGGTGAATCGGCTGCGGCTTGGTCAGGTGGGCGCAGCGCCCGATGATGATCGGGCGGGTGTTGTTGTACCGCTTCGCCATCTCCTGGCTGAAGTGCTTCTCGACACACGACATCTCGTGGGGCGGCAGAAACTCGCCGTCGGGCAGTTGGGGCAGCCCGTCCTTATTCCCGGAAATACCGGCAAACTTCTCCACGTAGCTGTACCAGGGCGCAATATCGGCGTAGCGGATGGGCCAGTCGACGGCGAAGCCGTCGCGGGCGGGGCCGTCGAAGTCGAAGTCCGACCACCGCTGCGTGCCGCGGGCCCACATCAGCGACTTACCGCCGACCTGGTAGCCCCGAATCCAGTCGAAGGGCTTCTCCTGCACGTAGGGATGTTCGTTGTCTTTGACGAAAAAGTGGGCGGCATCCTCGCGGAAGGCATAACACCGGCTGGCAATGGGGTTGGCGTCGGTCAGTTCTTTCGGCAGGTTCCCCAGATGCGGAAACTCCCAGGGCTGCATCATGGTGGTGGGGTAATCCGTGACGTGTTTGACGTCACGGCCCCGCTCCAGGACCAGCGTACGCAGGCCCGCACCGGTCAGTTCTTTCGCGGCCCAGCCGCCACTGATACCGGAGCCGACCACGATGGCGTCGAACGTCCGGTCCTTTATGGAATCGATATTCAGGAAAGACATGAAGGAAAAATGAGGGTCTAAAATGGGTTGTTGAGTTCAGATCCGGAAGCCGGTTATTGTTTGACCGGAACGCAGCCGTGGTAGAAACCGGGCGCCATGTTGAATTTCGCCACGTTGGTCAGGTAGTATTCCGAGTTGGTATACCCCTGAATCGTCAGCCCTTTGGTCATGCCGACGAACTGCCTGCCGATCTGATCTTCGGAAGCCGCCATGCGGGTCAGAACATCCTTGCGCTGGGCGGGGTCGCAACTCATAAACGCTTTGGTATACAACTGCGTAGCGGCCTGGTCGGTGAGTTGAAGGCCCTGTTTGATGGTCGTCTGGGCCGGTTCGCCGTAGCAATCCTGAATCATCCGCAATACGAACTGATGCACTTTAAGCGACTTTGCCCCCGGGGTGGTCGTCTCCGGGATGTAGGTTTCAACGATTTCGGCGAGCAGGTCTTCTTCAGAAGGGGTAACTCCGGTGGTTTTTCCGAGTGATTCAGGTGTCCAGCCGCTGGCCCATGACGGAAGACTAACCAGTCCTCCCATGGCCACCGCCAGGCTTTTAAGAGCAGAACGACGTTGCATGATAGAGAAGTTGAACGAAGGCAAGATTTAGTATAAAGGGATTACGAAGATAGACAAAAACCCGGTTAATAAAAAATTTTAAAATACGTAAAGCATTTACCGCCCCCCGGCCCCGCACCGGCGGCCCGGCCTCCTTGGCAAGGAGGAGTTGGCTCCGCAGTTGCTGGAAAGTGGCAGCGCCCTCCCCTCCTTACCAAGGAGGGGGGCCGGGGGGTGGTCAGAACGTCGGGAACATCTTTTTCAACTCCTCGATGGTCGGCTGGCTGCCATACTGGCAGAGTTCGAAGGCTTCGGCGTATTTGAAGCTCCGGCCTTTTTCGGCGCCGTAGAGCTGGATCAGCCGGTCGCGGTACTTGTCGGCCACGGCGCTGTTGCGGTTTTTAAGTACGTTCAGAATGTATTCCTGCCGTTCCTTGTCGCCCTGCGGCACGTTCGGCAGGGTACGGGCCTGCCAGGAGTTTTTGTCGGCAAACTGCGACGGGATGGCGTTCAGACAGGCCCACTTCCGGTCGGCTACGGCGTCGATGCCCACGACGATGGTCGGTTCGAAGGGATACGGTTTCTGGAAGTTATCGGAATAGTAGAGAAACACCGGGTTCTTTTTGGTGGGCGGGGTGTCGGGGGTGAAAAAAGCGGCCGCCACGATCACGGCGGCATCCTGCACCAGCACCCCGGTATACCGGTGGTCGGCGTGGTAATCATAGGGGCGGTGGAACAGCACGATGTCGGCCTGCCATTCGCGGATCAGCCGGGCGACGGTTTTGCGGTTTTCGAGCGTGGGCATCAACTCCCCGTCATGAATGTCGAGCACCTCGGTTTCGATCCCGAGCGCTTTGGCGCAGGACTGCACCTCGGCCCGGCGCCGTAAGGCCAGCGGGGCGCCGGCCTCTTCGAAATGCCCGATGTCGCCGTTGGTCAGCGAGACAAATTTCACCTTGTGGCCCTGGGCGGCCCAGAGGGCGGCTACGCCACTGGCTTTCAGTTCACAATCGTCGGGATGCGCGCCGAAGGCGATGATTCTCAGTTTTCCGTCCGGGTTCGACTGGGCCGGCGCACGGAAGCCGGCCAGGAGCAGCAGGAGTATAAAAAAGCAGCGATTCATAAAGGGGTTCGGATTAAGTGTTTCGGAATAACCAATGATAACACTTTTTCCGTTGCCACCGCTGCTCCGACCGGCTGCCAATTGGCAGCCGGAGCGATTTTCAGGTCGGTCTTCCTGCCTCTACAGGCCGTACCGGATTCCGACAACGGCCGAGTTCGACTGAAACAGCGTGTAGGTCTTTTCGCTGTCGGCCTTACCGTCAAGCAGGCGGTAACCGGCTTTCAGGTGCAGCCGGTCGGCAAGGCGGTAGGTCAGCGCAGCCAGCACGTCCACCGCCCGGCCCCGGCTCGAACCGAAGGCGTCGGTTTCCAGCATGGTCCCGAACCGCTCGGTAGGCTGCCAGCGGGCGTACAGGTTCAGCAGCGGTACCGGCCCCACGTTGCTGTAGCGGCTTTTCTGCGTGGCATCCTCCACTTCGACGTAGGCATCGCGGATGTTGAGCGTCAGCCCGGCCCCCAGCCGGAACGGTTCGGTGCGGATGAAATCGTAGCGGTAGGTAAACCGGTAGCCGTTGAAGCGATAACCGACCTTCAGACCGTTGGCCGGCACAAACGTCAGATTGTTGAAAATGATCGGGGCGGTTTCCTGGCCTTTGTAGGTGGCTGTGGTGGTGTAGGGCGCATACAGGACGCTGATGGTGTGGCGGTCATGGAAGGTGTAACCGAGCCGCGCCCGAAAGTTCAGCACCGGCCTGGATTCAAAACCCGGCCCGAACGCATCGAAGCGGGTATTCGGAGCGGTCTGCGGAATCTGAATCTGATTGGTCCGACCCGGAAAAACCGCCCCGGTTTCCACGTCGATCAATACCTGCGAGCGGGCCTTCGGCAGAAAATTCGTCAGTAAAATGCCTGCCAGGAGGAAGGCCGCCCGGCAGGTCGGGGTACATGCACGAAAGAAAAGTTTCATAGAATCGTCCGTTGAGTCTACCGGAATAACCGGCTTAGTACGGAAAAGTTGAAAAACATCCGTTTTGGTTTGTTTATGTATCAACCGGAAGAAAATCCAGAATAACCGTTTGGTAAGTAATCGATCACCGGCTTTGGAGGCCGGGACGTTTTCACCGTATCTTTGCCCCATCCCAACGAATTCCTTCACATCATGTGAGAGTTAAGTAGACGGGAACGGTACCGACCCTCCCGGGTTCCGGCCCAACGGAACGATTTGACAACCGACGTCAATTCATCAGCGCCCCATTGCCGCCAGGCCGTGCGCTGACCCATACTTAGAAACCATGTAATCCGATTCTTTCCGAAGCGCTCTCTTTCAATAGCGCCTTCCCTCCGCAACCGATGCCCCGCGCGGCCGGTCTGCCTCCTTTTCCATTCCTTTCCAACCTCCAGCGGATTCTTCTCATGAGTATCGTCGTGAATTCACTTTCCTATAGCCATCCGGACCGGGAGGTCCTGTTTGAAAACCTCGGCCTGTCGGTAGCCGCCGGAGAAAAGGCGGCTCTGGTGGGCAACAACGGCACCGGCAAATCGACGCTGCTCCAGCTGATTGCGGGTCGGCTGCAACCCTTCGGCGGGGAGATCATCCTGCCGGAAAAGCCGTATTTTGTACCGCAACACCTGGGTCAGTATGACAACGCGTCGGTAGCCGGGCTGCTGGGCGTCGACCGGAAACTGCTGGCCCTGCGGGCGATTCTGGACGGGGACGTTTCCGCCGATCCGTTCACCCGGCTGAACGACGACTGGGAGATCGAAGACCGGGTCCGGGCGGCTCTGGCCCACTGGCATCTGGAGCATATCAACCCTTTTCAGGCCATGAAATCGCTGAGCGGGGGCGAAAAAACCAAGGTGTTTCTGGCCGGGATTCTGGTGCATTCGCCCGGGGTCATCCTGCTCGACGAGCCGTCCAACCATCTGGATGCGGAGAGCCGGGAAAGCCTGTATGGGTTTATCCGGAAAACAAAGGCGACGGTGCTGGTGGTCAGCCACGACCGAACCCTGCTGAACCATCTGGACACCACGCTGGAACTGAGCCCCGGCGGCATCGAGGTCTTCGGCGGAAATTACGAGTTCTACCGCGAACAGAAGGAAGGCAAACTGAACGCCCTGCAATCGCAGCTCGACGAGAGCGAAAAGACACTGAAACAGGCCCGCCAGAAAGCCCGGGAGGTGGCCGAGCAGCGTCGGAAGCAGGAAGCGAGGGGGCAGAAACAGGGGCAAAAACAGGCTCTGCCCCGCATCGTGGCCGGAAACCTGAAACGGCAGGCCGAGCAGAGTACGGCGAAACTGAAGGATGTCCATAACGAGAAGATCGAGGAGATCACCGATCACCTGAAGCAGATCCGGAGGCAGATTCAGGAACACCTCGTGCTGAGCATCGACCTCCGGAAGTCCGACCTGCACCGGGGCAAGATTCTGATCGAAGCCGAAGAGGTTAACTTCAGCTACGGCGACCGGCTGCTGTGGCCGTCACCCCTGAGCTTTCAGGTGCGCTCCGGCGACCGGATACGGATCGAGGGCCGCAACGGCTCGGGCAAAACCACCCTCCTGCACCTGATGACGGGGGCCCTGCCGCCCTCGGCGGGCAGAATGTATGTGGGTAATTTTCAGCATGTGTTCATCGACCAGGAGTATTCGATCCTCAACGGGCGGCACACCGTTCTGGAACAGGTCCAGCAGTTCAATACCCGCCGGCTGGCCGAACACGATCTGAAGATGCTGCTGCACCACTACCAGTTTTCCCGGGAAATGTGGGACCGGACCTGCGAGGGGCTGAGCGGGGGTGAAAAGATGAAACTGACGCTCTGCTGCCTCGCGGTCATGAACAATACGCCCGACCTGCTGATCCTGGACGAACCGACCAACAATCTGGACCTGCACAGCCAGGAGGTGCTGACGTCGGCCGTCCGGAACTACAGCGGCTCGGTCCTGGTGATTTCGCACGACCGGTATTTCATCAACGAAGTCGGAATCGACGCCACGATCGCGCTGGATTGAGCGCGGCCCGCTTTTCCGGGGGAGTTCCGTCCGATTGGCCGGAACTCCTTTTCCCAGGGTAGTTACGGTTATCAACTTGCTGTGTATCTTTGTTCTCAAAGATCTAAACCGCCTTCCTTTGACTACGCTGAACGATCGCTGGGTGCGCATTGGCGGTATTGGTGTGCTGTGGGTGCTGAGCATCCTGACCAATAACCTGCATAAGCAGCCGCTGACGTCCCAAACGCTGATCCGGGTGACGCTCAGCCTGGTGTCGATTGCCGTCACCTGGCACGTGATCCGGTATCTTATTCTGTATTTCCGGAGAAAATATTTCTCGAAGCAGGACGTATTCAAGCGGCTATTGCTGACGTTCGTGACGGGAAGCATTGCCTCCACGGTCATTCTGCTGATCACCGGCGCGCTTCGGCACCTCCTGCTTTACGGCACCCTGGAAAGTTATCACAACACCTCCGCCAGCATTACGATCAACGGCCTCACCTTCGCCCTGAATCTGTACGGTTTCGACTTCGTTCAGGCAGCCACCACCTTCATCTTTTTCCAGAGTATTTACGAAACCCTGTTCTTTGCCCAGAACTCGATTCAGTACCAGAAACGCCTGAAAGAAACGGAACGCGAACGCGACAAACTCCGCCTGGCCGGCCTGCAAAGCCAGCTCGACGCCCTCAAGCAGCAGGTCAACCCGCATTTTCTGTTCAATAGCCTGAACGTCCTCGATTCGCTCATCGAGGACGACCCCCGGCAGGCCCGGCTGTTTCTGGAAGAACTCTGTACGGTATACCGTTACCTGCTGCGCTCGAACGAACACTACCTGACCGATCTGGGGACCGAACTCGATTTTATTCACTCCTATTTTCACCTCCTCAAAACCCGGCATGGGGAGGGCGTGTCGCTCGACGTGGCCGTCGACGGGCAGTATCAGGATTACCGGCTTCCCCCGCTGACCCTCCAGCTGCTGGTCGAAAACGCCGTCAAGCACAACATCGTCCTCCCCGACCAGCCCCTTCAGATCGTCATCTCGACCGACGGCCGGGGCGGCCTGACCGTCCGCAACAACCTGCAGCGGAAATCGGTGCGGGTGGCTTCCAACGGCGTCGGCCTGACCAACATCCTGGCCAAATACCGTATGCTCGGCCGGCCCGCCCCGACGATTCGGGAAACCGAGGGCGAGTTTGTGGTCTCCCTGCCGCTGATTGCCGCCACCGATAAGGAGCCGGTATAGTTTCACTCATCACCGCATTGGGGCAAGCTGCATAATTTCCGGCTCAGGCCGGGTCAATTTCCGTGCGTCCGCCCGCCGGATTCCGTTTCTTCACGGCCGTAGAACAACGGCTGACGAACATGAAGAAATCCTGCCTGCCCATCGTGGGCGCGCTCCTGCTATCCCTACTGCTGACCGGCTGCCAATCCGAACAAAACCGCCGAACCGACCGGCCATCCACCCCAAATACCGCCCCCGCCCGGACCACCACCAAAAGCCCGGCGCAGGGGCTGGAAGCCCGCTGGTATGCCGACGCCGACCGGAATGCCGTTCCCGACTTTATGGAGCAGGAACTCGGCTACCGACCGGATGCGGAGGATTGCGCGGCCGATGCTTCCCGCTGCGGGCCGGGGGCCGCCGGAGAGGAACTGGACTTTACCGTCAACACCCTGCTGATGCTCGATGCCTCCGGTTCGATGGCCGCCCGGATCGGCAGCACCACCAAAATGGAAGCGGCCAAAACTTCGCTGGCCCGGTATGCCTCGGTCGTACCGGAAGCGGTCCGGCTCGGTTTTCTGCTCTATGGCCACGAAGGCGCCAACACGGAAGCCGGAAAAGCCGCCAGCTGCGCCGGAATAAGCCTGCTGGCCCCCATCGGCGCCGTGAACGGAGAAACCATTCAGGCGGCCCTCCGGTCCTTTCAGCCCACCGGCTGGACCCCCATCGCCGGGGCGCTGCAAAAAGCGAAGGAAAGCTTTAGCGGCCTGGAGAAAAAGAACAACCGCATCATCCTGGTCAGCGACGGCATCGAAACCTGTGGCGGTGACCCGGTGGCCGTCGCGAAGGAACTGCATGACTCGGGCTTTTCGGTCACCGTCGACGTCATCGGGTTCAGCGTTCCCGGCAGCGACGCCCGGCAGCTCCGGGCCATTGCCGAGGCCGGGGGCGGGGTGTATAACGATGTCCGCTCGCAGGCGGAGCTGGATGCCTATTTCGAGCGGCAGAGCCGGGCATTCGTCAAAACCATCGAGGCCGCCAACTGCTACCTGGAGGTGTTCAACCGGGCCTGGATCTGCGATGCGGGGCTGGTCAACAAGGCGCTGTTGCAGTTCAACCGCCACCGGCAGGCATTTCTGAAGGAAGGTAAACAGGCGGAAGCCGAGACCGTTCTCCGGCTGCGCGCCAAAGCGGACGAGGCCCATCAGGCCCGCAAAGCGAAACGGGCGGCTTTCCGGCAGCAGGCGGAAAAGCTGCGCCGGGATGCGTTCGCCATTAATGCCAGAATCCTGAAGGCCTATCAGAAGATAAAACCACAGTAGACCCCCTTCGGAACCGGGTCACCGTCCTGCCTGATCCGGGAGCCGCAGCGCGGTAGTCCGGCCCCAGTCAAGCAGCTGGCGGAGGATCGGCAGCAGCGAGCGGGCGGAGTCGGTCAGGGCGTATTCGACCCGGGGCGGCACTTCCGCAAAGACGGTCCGGGTCAGCAGGCCGCTTTCCTCCAGTTCATCCAGCTGCCGGGCCAGCATCCGCTGGCTGAGGGCGTGGCGCCGGCGAAGCTGCCCGTACCGGTTGCAGCCGTCGGCCACCGAAATCAGCATGGCGGCCTTGCATTTTCCCTTCAGCAGGTCGATGCAGAAGTCGATGGGACAGTCGGACGAATAAATGGCGGGTTCAGCCTGCATCATTAATTGAAAATTAAGAATCTGTAAGTCAGCAATAGTGCATTCGGGTGCAGTAGGTGTCAGGCCGTGCCGTACTTGATCCGGTGGCTGAAAAGGTGAGTACTTTGATAGACAAACCTACAATAATTCGTCATGAAGTACTTTAAATTCCTGCTTCCGGTTCTGATGCTGGGCCTATCGTGGCGGCTCTCCGCCCAGACCGACGACTTCATCATCGAACAGGTCGCCGACCAGGTATATGCCGCCATCCCCAAACGTTCGGAGAAGATCAGCGCCACCTCGACCATCATCGTCCACAGCCGTTTCCTGACGGTGGTGGAAGCCCAGACCGACCAGACCCGGGCGAAAGCGCTGCTGCGGGCCATCCGGGAGCGGATTTCCGCCCTGCCCATCCGGTATCTGATCCTGACCCACTATCATGCCGACCACGTAATGGGGACAAAAGCCTTTCTGGAGGAGAACCCCGGCCTGACGATTCTGGCCCACCCCCGCACCCGGGAGGCCATGGCCCTCGACAGCCCGACCGACGAAGCCTGGGTCGTCTCCTGGCGGAACTACCTCCGCAGCCGGATCGACGAACCAGCCCCCACCGACTCGCTGAAGGCCCGGCAGGCCGGCCTGCGGGCCTACTTTCGGCACCTGTCGGATTCACCGGTGGTGCTTCCGACGCTGACCGTTGCGGATTCGCTCACCCTTCACGATGTTTCCGCCGACCTTCAGATCCGGTATCTGGGTGAAGGCCACACCACCGGCGATCTGGTGGTATTCGTTCCGCAGGCCCGTGTCCTGATCACCGGCGACCTCGTGCATGATTTCGAGCCGCTTTTTTTTAAGGTTTCGCCCGACCGCTGGATCGGGACGCTGAACCGGCTGGAGCAGATTCCCTTCGATCACCTCGTCGGCGGACATGGGCACCCGCAGCGGGGCAAAGCCGTGGTCGGTTACTGGCGGTCTTACATCGAAGAAATCAGCGGCCGGGTTCGGGAGGGCCTCCGTCAGGGGCTAAGCCTGGAGCAGATTCAGACCCGGTCCACCCCGGAGACGCTCCGCTCGCTGCTTCGGCACGATTACGGCCGACGCATCCAGCAGGCCCGGGAAGCCGCCATGACGCCGACCTACATCGGTCCGCTGGCGCTGGCCGTTCAATCGAATATAGCGGCTATATACCGAATCTACAGGGCACAAACCCTCCACTAAATTCCTTATGCTCCGTCGTTTTCTTGCCATTTCAGCTTTATTTGGTGCCGTCTTCTCCATCGCCGGCTGCGGATGCCGGTCGTCGGCAACGAACCCGGTTTTCTCCATTCCTGCCGGGCGGGTCGTGCTGTCGAATATCGCCTACGACACGGTCGGCGGCCGGCCGCTGTTCCTGGATGCCTACCTGCCGGCCTCCCAGTTGGGGCAGGACCCTTGGGTGCAGTTTCCCACGGACCCTCGCCCGACACTGCTCTATTTCCACGGTGGGGGCTGGAGCGAGGGCGACCGGATTTCGCGGTCGCTGCTCCTGCTGCCCTATCTCGAAAAAGGCTGGTGCGTCGTCACGGCCGATTACCGCCTGCTGGGTCCCACGAACCTGCTCGATTGCATTCGTGACTGCCGGGCCGCCCTGCGGTGGGTGTACGGCCAGG
This sequence comes from Larkinella soli, assembly GCF_003703975.1. Lineage (GTDB taxonomy): Bacteria > Bacteroidota > Bacteroidia > Cytophagales > Spirosomataceae > Larkinella > Larkinella soli. Next base: position 61,844 of record NZ_QTJY01000027.1, read on the forward strand.
CCGGGAAGTATCCGTTCGACACCGCCCGGATCGTGGTGTCGGGGGAGTCGGCCGGGGCGCATCTGGCCCTGATGACCGGCCTGACCGCCGACGACCCGCAATTTGCCGTAGATTCCGTGCCTTCCGGTCGGCCGCTGCGGGTGGCGGCCGTCATCAACTGGTTCGGCATCAGCGACGTGGAGAAAGCCGTTCGGTTCTGGAACAGCGACGCCTATACCCGGCAGATTGTCGGATCGAGTCCTTCGGCGGCCGGGCTGCTGAAGCTCGCATCGCCGGTGCAGCACGTCCGCCCCGGATCGCCCCCGGTGCTGAGCGTCCACGGTGAACTGGACGTCAACGTGCCGATCAGCCAGTCGGAGGCCCTGCATACGGCGCTCGACCGGCACGGCGTTCGGAACGAACTGATCCGAATTCCCGAGAAAAAGCACGGCAATTTTTCGGCGGAAGAGTTTGCCCAGGCGTTTGAACGGATCTGGCAGTTCGTCCGGTAGGCGGTATTTTTGTCGGTTACTCCGGAACGACCGCAATGGCGTCCATCTCCACGAGATAGTCGGGATGCCCCAGGCCGGCGACGAAAACCACCGTGATCAGGGGCGGGTGGCTCATCTGGCGCATCGCCGGCTGGAACACCTCGTAGGCAGCCTGCGGTGACTGGCCCTGAACCAGGTAGGCGTTCCATTTGATGATATGGGCGAACGACGCTCCGGCGGCTTTCAGCGCGGTTTCCAGGTTCGCCAGAATCTGCCCGGCCTGCGCCCGGAGGTCGCCTTTCCCGACCACGTTTCCCTGGGCGTCGACGGCGTCCTGCCCGCCGATGTAGATGGTCCGCGAGCCGGAAGGAACGACGGCGACATGGGAAAAAGCCGGGGAATGAATCAGCCCTTCCGGGTTCAGAAACTGAACCGATGCAGTAGGTTGTGTTTCCATGATGGAGTTGGTGAAAAGATGGGAGGAGCCGATGGCTCATCGTTCAGAACCGGGAATGGGCCCGTTTGGTTGCCGAAATCCGCGAACCTGAGGGCACGGCCCTTCCCCGCTTCTTCGGAGGAAGGCGGGCTGCAAACCGGGTATAAATACCGTTTAAACGCAAAAACCCTCAGGTGACATAAAATCCGGGTCACCTGCTGCGGTTTTGCCGTATTTTAAAGTTCGGGAAGCGATTCCCGGATAGCCGTTCGTCTTAAGTTCATGTCCATGATGAGTCTGGTGAGTACGATCCTCCAGCAGACCGGTTTGCCCTTTAGCCCGCGTCAGTACTGGAGGTTTTCGATCCTGTTCTGGGGAAGCTTTGCGCTGCTCTCCTACGGCCAGGGGACGCTGGTGCAGCTGCTGTCCGGCCGGCCGATGCTCTACACCGACACCCTGCACTGGCTGGTTCGCTGGGGGTTATGGATTCTGGCCAACCCTGTTTTTCTGTATGCCGCCTGCCGCCTGCCGATCCTGAACAGCGGCCCGGCCGGGCCGCTTCTGAAATCCGTCCTGTACCACTTTCTGATCCTGACCGCCTACTGCCTGGTTTCCACGCTGGTGGAATATGTGCTGGTGTTTCGGCTGTATGAACTGGAGTCGGGGCGGATGATGCCGGTTCAGCAGGCCCTGATCAGCCTTTCGGCCCGGTATACGGTCATGGCGGCCATTTATATGCTGATCGTGCTGGGCTACAACATCGTGCTGTACGTCCACCGGTTCCAGCTGCTGAAAGACCAGAATTCGGAATACGAACTGAAGACCGAGCAGCTGAAGGCGCAGGTGGCCAACGCCCAGCTTCAGGCGCTGAAGATGCAGCTCAACCCGCATTTTCTGTTCAATACGCTCAATTCCATCGTCGGGCTGATGATCGCCCGTGAAAACCGCAAAGCCATCAGCATGGTCAACTCTCTGAGCGAACTGCTGCGCACCATCGTCGACAGCAAGGACGTTCACCTCGTGCCGCTGCGGGAAGAGATCGACATCATCAAGAAATACCTTCATATTCAGCACATTCGCTTTGAAGACCGCCTTCAGGTGGAGCTGGAGATCGATCCCGAAACCGAGTGCTGTCTCGTGCCGCATTACATTCTTCAGCCCCTCGTCGAGAATGCCGTGGTGCACGGCATCGAGAGCAAAGCCAGCGAAGCCCTGATCCGGATTACGACCCGCCGGATTTACGACTCTCTGATCGTGGAGGTCTACGACAACGGTACCGGCCTTTCCTCGAAGAAACCGAACAAACGGCACGGCGTCGGCATTGCCAGCGTACGGCAGCGCCTGGAGCGGCTTTACGGCCCGGCCGGTCAGCTCAGCTTCGAACCGCCTGCGGGGGCCGGAACGCTGGCGGTGCTGATGATTCCGTGCCGACCCGGTCGCCTGCCCATCCAAACCCTGACCCATGACACCCTGGAAAGCCCTGATCGTCGATGACGAAGCCCTGGCCCGGCTGATCGTCCGGACCATGCTTCAGACCGAACCCGATATGGTGATTATCGGAGAAGCCGCCAACGGCACCGACGCCACCCTGAAGATTCTCCAGCAGAAGCCGGACGTCGTTTTTCTGGATATTCAGATGGCGGAGGCCGACGGTTTCGAGGTGCTGCGCGAAATCTGGCCGTATCACCGGCCGGCCGTCGTCTTCACCACCGCCTACGACCGGTATGCCATCCGGGCGTTCGAGGTCAGCGCGGTGGACTACCTGCTCAAACCTTTCACCGAGATCCGGTTTCAGCAGGCGCTGGCCCGGGTTCGCAGGGACCTGCTGACGTCGCAGCGGCCGGGCCTCGACACCCTCGTGCAGTCGCTCCCGGCCGCCGACTCGCCGGCTTATCTGAAGCGGATTCTGGTCAAGGACAAGCGGAAACAATGCTTCGTCCGGCTCGACGAGGTGTTCTACCTCGACGCTACCGGTAACTACATCACGCTGCATACCAAAACCCGCGATTTCCTGATCCACGAGAGCCTTTCCCGGCTCGAAACCCGGCTGGACCCCAACGACTTCGTCCGCATCAACCGGTCGTACATCATCAACCTCAACTATGTCCAGGAGATCGAAAATTATTTCAACGGGGAATTTCACGTAACGCTCACGAACGGCGTCCGGCTCAAATGGTCGCGCTTTTACCGGGATAACATCAAGGCTTTCTACGCCCGCAACGAATAGTCAGCGACCCTGCATTGCCTTGTCTCTCAAGGCGTCCAGGTGCAGATGTTCGGCCGGGATGAAGTAGATGTTCTCGATGAAGCGCGAGCCCTCCCGACGTGTCCGGCTGTAATAAAACGTTCGGCCGTCGGCCGTCACGAACGGACAGAACCCGCCCGATGCGGCTTCCTGGGGTAAGGGAATACCGACCGGTTTCGTCCATTCGCTTCCCTGCCGGAAACTGATCAGAAAACCGCCCGGACCGTCGGGGCGTCGGGAGACGAAGATCAGGTAACTTTCATCGGGAGCGATGTACGGGTTGCTGTCTCCGCTGGAGGAGTTGATGTTCGGCCCGAGGTTGACCGGGGGCTGATAGGCGCCGTTCCGGAACTCCGAGCGGTAGAGGTCCAGACCACCCAGGCCCCCGGCCCGGTCGGAGGCAAAATAGACCGTGCCGCTGCGGGTAGCGGTGGCGTAGATATCGGAGGAATCGGAGTTGAGAACGGCGCTGAGCACGAACGGTTCGCTCCAGCCGCGGGCAGTGCGCCGGGCCGCCCAGATGTTGAAATCGCCGGAGGCCGTTTTGCCGGGCAGGGGTCGGGTCGAGTTAAAAAGAACCAGCTTGCCGTCGGGCGTGACGAAGGGGTCGATATCTTTGAAGCGCCCGTCGGCCGACGAGAACGGGGCCGTCACCGGTTTTTCCCACCGGCCTCCCCGAAACTGCGCCATCATCAGAATCAGCGTGTCGCGCCCGCCGAAGGATTTCACGTAAAAGCCGGATTTGCCGTCAGGCGTCAGGGTAAAGCCGAAGACGTCGTTGGTCGAAAGGGTGTCCGGAGCCAGCATGCGGGCTTCCTGCGCCCGCGCCGTGGCGGATCCGAGGAGGAGTAAGGCGAAAATAAAAATTCGTGAGAGGGAATGCATACCGGGAAAGGTTGAAGGTTAGGTCGGCCTGTAGATGACAGGGCCGGAAATTAACTGTTTGCCTTCGAACCGGGTATGAAATTTACATAAGCTGCCGGTTTCAATGATAAAACCGTCGCAGTATCCTGTTTAAGTGGAGCGAAATGAAACCGGTTAAACCGGAAATTATCCCGTTAACACCAGCCGTATGAACTGGGTACTTCTGATCATCGCCGGCCTGTTCGAGGTCGGCTTTACGACCTGCCTGGCCAGGGCCAAACAGGAAACCGGGGCGGCCGCGGGGCTATGGCTGGCCGGTTTCCTGATCTGCCTGACGGTCAGTATGGGGTTGCTGTATAGGGCGTCGCAGACTCTTCCTCTGGGAACCGCCTACGGCGTCTGGACGGGCATCGGGGCCGTCGGGACGGTCCTGGTCGGCATCGTCTTCTTCGATGAGCCGGCCGACGGCTGGCGGCTTTTCTTCATCACCACCCTGATCGGGTCCATTGTCGGCCTCAAGCTGGTTTCGTCCTGAAAAGCCGCTCTCCCGGTGTTGCTGCTTATTTTCGAATGCGGTTTTCGAGCAGGTAAACTCCGTTTTTGTTGGCGACGACGATGTCCGGTTTCCGGTCGTTGTTCATGTCCCGCACGACGATGTTGAGGCCCGCGCCCGAATCGTTGTCGATCACGTGTTCGACGTAGTAGGGCGCTTTGCCGGGCGTAAATTCGAACCACATCAGAATGGCCGGATCGCTGTCGCCGGGGTCGCGGCCGTGGTGGGCCAGAAAGCGTTTTCCGGTGATGTAATCGGCGCGGCCGTCGCCGTTCAGGTCGGCCATGATCGAGGAGTGGGTCTGAGCCGTGGTGTTGCTCATCAGGTGCGTCCGGAAGTTAATCTGTCCCTGTTCGTCGGTGACCTGTTCGTGCCACCAGACGCCCAGCGCGTGGGCCGACGCACTCACCACGTCGTTTTTCCCGTCTCCGTTGACGTCCAGCACCTGCATATGGGAGCAGGGTTCGCCGAGGTTGGCCGGATGAAAGACCCAGTTGCCGGCTTTTTTGTCGGCCGTGCCCTTATACCAGCCTTCGCGGACTACCACGTCGTTCAGACCGTCCTTATCCACGTCGCCGTAGCCGATGCCGTGCGAGAAGATTTCGGTTCCCGGCACGTTCTCTTTGCTCAGGGCGAAGCGCTGCCATTGCGTCTCTCCGGGTTTCGAGGGCGATTTCAGCCAGACGATCTGCTTTTTGTCCTTATCCCCGCAGAGAATGTCGAGCCGGCCGTCGCCGTCCAGGTCGATGAATCCCGGCGACTCGTTGGCGATTCCGACCGAATCGGCGATGAGGTGCTTTTTCCACTCGCCCGGCCGGTTTTTAGGGTTCTCGAACCAGAAGCCGGGTTTGCCCGGGAAATCCACAATCACGACGTCGTCCCAGCCGTCCTGGTTCACGTCCATGCCGAGGTTCAGGAACGAATTGCTGTACTCCTTGCGGGGGTCGAAGGTGCGGGAGGGGGCCATTTCGTGGCGGGTCCAGTTGGGTGCTTCGAACCAGTAGTAGCCGGCCACGATGTCGAGTTGGCCGTCTTTATTCAGGTCGGCCACGGCGACGCCTTCCGAGAGGAAATCCCCGGTCAGCTTCGTCTTTTTAAAATCATTCGACGGCTGAACCGCCTTCGACTCGGCCCGGGCCGGCGGGTTAGCCATCTGCTGTTTTATTTTGAAGACCTCTTTCGAGGAGTCTTTCGGCGGATTGCCGGTCTGGCCCAGGGCGCTCAGGGTCAGGAAGCAGGCAGCCAGCCCCCCGAGGGCTTTCCTCCCCATCCGGTTTTGAATTGTCTTCATCATCGTTTCCATCCTACTCGTTCAGGGCTTTGGCGATCAGGGTCTGAAGTTCGTGGTTCTCGTGCGAATGCTCCATTTTACCCAGCCGCTCGTTGAAGGCCTTCAGCAGCTTTTTCGACTCGTCGGTGTTGATGGCCGCAATCCGCTGTACGGTATACGGAAGCAATTTGGGCATTTTCGATTTCTGGGCCATGTCCAGCGCCCGCTTCATGTCGACGGCGGCCAGCGGTTCGGCGGCATACCACAGCATCAGCGGCTGGTTGTGGTCGTCCTTGTCTTCGGTCCGCTGCACGAGCGCATCCATTACCTCCCAGCGCCGGGCCGGTTCGAGCCGGCCCATGGCCGAGGCCAGATACATCCGCACCATGGCCGAATTGTCGTTTTTCGCCAGTTCCGCCATCTTTTTCAGGGCTTCGGGCGAAACCGCCTTGTCTTCGGCCAGCAGCTGAATGGCCCAGCTCCGGACGTACTCGTTTTCGTGGGAAAGCAGGTCTTCCAGTTCCTTCTCCGTCAGCCCTTTGGTAGCATGGAGCGCCCAGAGCGCCCGCAGCTTCCGGGTCGCATCCGGGTTTTTGGCCAGAATCTCCTTCAGGGCCTTGTGCACCTTTTTGTCAGGGCCGCGCTCCTGCAGCTGCAGGCGGGCCTGCCGGACATACCACTCGTTCGCGTGCAGCTGGTAGTTGACCAGTTCCTGATTCGACGCTTTCGCCAGATCGACTTTCACCCACTTGTCGTTGTCGTGGGCGATTCTGAAAATCCGGCCCATGGTTTTGTTGTGGACGTCCGGGTTCGGGCTGTGGCACTGGTTCTTGTCGTACCAGTCGATGGCATACACCGAGCCGCTCGGGTCGTATTTCATGTTGAGCCACTGCGACCACGAATCGTTCATGGACAGAAAATCCTTCTTATGGGTCACCATATAACCGGAACCGGCCCGGGTGGGGTGGTCGCGGTTCAGTTTGGCGCCGTTGATGTTGTTCATGAAGATGTCGTTGCGATACTCCTGCGGCCAGCTTCCGCCGAGGTAGATCATCGCGCCCGCGTGGGCATGACCCCCGCCCGCCGAGGCCGACCGGAAGTTGCCGGCATGCGGCCCCCGCTCACCCACCCAGTGGACGTGGTCGGCGTGGGTCTTGATGTCGTCGTACGTATACGGATTGAAGTGTTTCCCGGCCTGCCGCTGGTAGCGCCCGCCCTGAATCATGTGGTACATATGCGGGATGACGCAGGCCGTGATGAACGCATGTCCGTAGTCGTTGAAATCCAGACCCCAGGGGTTGCTGGTGCCTTCCGCGAAGATCTCGAACTGCTGCGTGGTCGGGTGGAATCGCCAGACGCCGGCGTTAAGTTTGGTCCGTTCGGAATCCGGCGCGCCGGGCTTGCCCACGTTGGAGTGCGTAAAGACGCCGTGCGTGCCGTACAGCCAGCCGTCGGGTCCCCAGCGGAGGCTGTTGAGCGTTTCGTGGGTGTCCTGCGTGCCCCAGCCGTCGAGCAGCTTGCGGGCCGGGCCGGTCGGTTTGTCGGTTTTGAAGTCGGCCGGGATAAACAGCAGATACGGAGCGGCTCCGAGCCAGACCCCGCCCATGCCGACCTCGATGCCGCTGACGAGGTTCAGTCCTTCGGCAAATACTTTGCGGCTGTCGAGCGTGCCGTCGCCGTTGGTGTCTTCAAAGATCAGGATGCGGTCGCGGCCCTGGCCTTCGGGGGCCGGAACGGGGTAGGTGTGCCCTTCCACGACCCAAAGCCGCCCGCGCCAGTCGATGGTAAAGCAGATTGGGCGAACGATGTCCGGTTCGGCGGCCGCCAGATTGATTTTGAAACCGGCCGGGAGCGTCATGGCTTTGGCCGCTTCGACACCCGAAAGACCGGCGTTCAGGACCGGGTCGAGGGGCGGCAGGATGATGATGTCCTGCTGCTTCAGCTCGTTCGGAAAGCTGGGCCGCGTCGGGTAGAACAGAAACTCATCGAAGTTGATGTGCGCCCATTTGTCGTTCGGGATGTAGGGAATCTGCGAAATCCCGGTTTCGTTGTCGACGATCCGGATGAAAATCTCCTGATTCTGATACGGTTGCAGGTCCACGACGGCGGGCTGGAGCGTGGCGCGGCCCTGGCCGGTGATGTGGTAGATGACCTTGTTGGTACCGGCCTGCACCAGTTCGACGCGGGTGTCCTGCAGGGCTCCGCCCGAAACCCGGAATGCCGCAAACGGCTGCGTCACTTTGAACGGTACGGAAGTCAGCGTGCCGGTCAGTTTATAATTTACCGTTCCCCCGCTGCTCAGGAAGTATTTCCCGCCGAACCCGATGTTCATGTCCTTTTCGTGCAGGGGCGAGGGATCCTGGCTGACCAGGGGGCTGGTGAAGGCGTCGCCGGTGACGGTCCAGTCTTTCAGCGAGCCCGTCTCGAAGTTGAGGTTCAGGGGCTGACCGTCCTTCACCGGCACGATGCCGGCGACGGTCTCACTGGTGACGGCCCCCTCCACGATTTCGAAATTGCCGACCATTCCGGCCTGGCGGTGGCCCGGGACGGAACAGTAATAGATATCGTTTTTCTCGGCTTTGAAGGTGATGCTCGCCTTCGCGCCCTTCTCCTGTATCGTCTTGCTCTTGATACCGAGTTTCTCCAGGGCGATGTCGTGCGTCATCTGCTCGCCGTTGGTGATCGTGATCCGGACGCGGTCGCCCCGGTTGGCTTTCAGGATCGGGTTGCGGGCACCATCTTTGGCAAAAAAGCCCAACATCGTGGCTTCCAGCGCATATTCCCGGTCGACCTTCCCGGTATCCGGGGCCGCTTTGGCTTTGGAGGACTGGGCCTGGCTGAAAGCAATGGGAAACAGGAACAGGGCAAACAGGAGTGTGGCACGCAAACGGAAATCAGACATGGCAATAAGGCATAAAGTACATAGGAATAATCACTTTAAAATTAGGAGAAAATCCAGCGCGGTACAACCGAAAAGGCTAAAAACATAGTATAAAGACCTTCGGGTGACCTACTGCCCGGCCATCCGGGCAGTTCCGGTGGGGCTTAAAGGGGCCGGAATCCATTTTAGCGTCTGCCACAAGCGGTTCACGGACTTTTTCTTCCGGTTTATGAACATCGGGACCGGATTGCCGGGAAGCAGCCTCCAGATTTGTGCCCGTTTACAACCCCACACAAATACGATGAAACACCAATTGATTATCAGAAATGCACAGGTCATTACGCTGGACCGGACCATCGGCGATTTCTCCCGGGCCGACCTTCTGATCGAGGACGACCGGATTGCGGCCGTCGGGCCGGACCTGGAAGCGCCGGGGGCCGAGGAGATCGACGCCGACGGGATGATCGCCATTCCCGGCCTGATCGATACCCACCGGCACGTCTGGCAGGGACAGATCCGGGGCATCACCACCGACGCCACCCTGCTCGAATACATGCAGACGATGCACGGGACGATAGGCGAGGACCACGGGCCGTCCATCGGCGCCATATACCGGCCGCAGGACGTCTACATCGGCAACCTGGTCGGAACGCTGGAAGCGCTGAGCGCGGGCATCACCACGATCCTCGACTGGTCGCACATCATGAATACGCCGGAGAACGCCGACGCGGCCATCCGGGCCCTGAAGGAATCCGGCACCCGGGCGGTGTTCGGATACGGTTTCTCGCAGACGCACGGCCACCTGCTGGACGACGCCCGTCGGGTGCGGTCGCAGTATTTCACCTCCGGCTCCGGGCTGATCACCATGGCCCTCGCCATCCGGGGGCCGGAAATGTCCTCGATGGACGACGTCCGGCAGGAAATAACCCTGGCCCGCGAACTGGGCATCCCGATCACGCTCCACGCCATCGGGGGCGGCCCGGTCCAGCCGGTGCTGCTCCTGCATCAGGAAGGGCTGCTGGGGCCGGACCTGAACTTTGCCCATGCCAATGGGCTGACCGACGAGGAACTCGACCTGATCGCCGGAACGGGCGGCTCGATTTCGATAACGCCCGAAGTAGAAATGCAGATGGGGATCGGCCTGCCCGTGACCGGCAGAGCGATAGCACATGGCCTCAGGCCCTCGCTGGGTGCCGACGTGGTGACGGCCGTGAGCGGGGACCTCTTTGCGCAGATGCGCATGGCGCTTCAGACCGAACGCGCCCTCCAGAACGACCGGCTGCTGAAACAGGGCCAAATGCCGCAGAAACTGTCCCTGACCACCCGCGACGCGCTGGAATGGGCCACGATCAACGGGGCCAAAGCCCTCGGGCTGGAAAACCGGGTCGGGACGCTGACCCCGGGCAAACAGGCCGATCTGGTGCTGATCCGGACGTCCGACCTCAACCTCAGCCCGGTGAACAACCCGGTGGGGCAGGTGGTGCAGCACGCCCATCCGGGCAACGTCGACTCGGTTTTCGTCGCCGGGAAGGCCGTCAAGCGGAACGGAAAGCTGGTCCAGGTCGACTGGAACCGCGTCCGGCAGCAGGCCGTGGCCTCGCGGGATTACCTCTTTTCCCAACTGGAAGTGGCCGCGGTTTCGTAAAGTCGTGCCTTGGCCCCTACCCCCTGAAGGAGGCTTAGCGCTGCAGGGCTAAAACTGCGATGCTAAGCCTCCTGAGAGGTTGTTTGGGGAAGGGTTTTGTCATCCCGCCGACCACCCCCCGCCCCCTCCTTGCTAAGGAGGGGGTGGCTCCGCAGGACTGAAAAGGGGCAGCGCACTCTCCCCCTCCTTGCTAAGGAGGGGTCGGACCGGCGCTCCGGCCGGGGGGTGGTCTGGCGTCCCTCGTTCTTCAGGATGAACCCTTCCCCAAACAACCTCTCAGGGGGCTTGGGGGTAGAAGCACGGCCTCAGTCTTTGGATTGAACCACCCGGTAGGCTTTGTAATTCTTTTCGACGACGGCGTCCTTGAAAAGTTTGAAATATTCATTTGCCTTCTTTTCGCCGTACATCTTCTTCAGGAGTGATTCGATGCCGTAGTCGGCCCCTTTGATGACGGGGTCCATGATGAACAGGTAGGAATAGGAGCCGTCGGCTTCCGGCTCGGTGGGATGCATGACCCGGGTCTGGCGGAATACTTTCTGTTCGGCCGCCGGCAGATTTTTGGCTCCCGGCCAGAAAATTTCATGAATAAAGCGTTCGTACTGGGCACGTTTGGCGGCTTTGACCGGGTAGGCAATCACCCAGACGGTTTCGTTCTGTTTGGCGACCGTGTGCGGGGTCTGACCAAAAGCCGGGGTAAGGAACAGGGCCATCAGGCAGCCCGAAAGCGATAGGCGGAGAAGTCTGGACATGGTTAAAGAAAAAGGAAGAGGTTATAAGTAAGGAATCGGAAAAGGTGAAGATGCGGAACGAACGGGAGGAAGGCAACGGGAACAAGACCTTTATTTCGGGGAAATCTCACGGTTTCAGGCTCCGGCGGCAGCGGTAACCGCCGTACCTTTAGCCTATCGTTTACGTGAACCCAAACGGAAACCGAATGACGCTTACAAACCCCCTCTCCTGCCGGCGGAATGACTTTTCGTTGCCGCCCGATACCCATTATCTCAACTGCGCCACCCGCGCTCCGTTCAGCAAAGCCGTCGAACAGGCGGGCTATGAAGCCGTCCGGCGGCATACGGACCCTTTCGGCCTTCGCCCGGCGGATTTTTTCAGCGGGGCCGTCACCGTCCGCGAACTGTTCGCCCGGCTGATCAACCAGCCCGACCCCGACCGGATCGCCGTCATCCCGGCGGTTTCCTACGGCATGGGCATCGTGGCCCGGAATCTGCACCGGAAGCCCGGCCTGCGGCCCGGCCAGCGGATTGTGCTGATCGACGACGAGTTTCCGAGCGACGTTTTTGCCTGGAAACGGGTGGCGGAAGAACTGCGGCTGGAGATCGCCTTCGTGCCGAAGCCGACCGGTTTTCCGCAAACCGCCGACTGGAACACCCGGCTGCTGGAGGCCATCGGCCCCGACACGGCGCTGGTGCTGTGCCCGCCCGTTCACTGGATGTACGGCAACCGTTTCGACCTGGAGGCCGTGGGCCGGCGAGCGCGGGAAGTGGGCGCCCTGTTCGTGATCGACGGCACGCAGGCCGTCGGTGCCCTGCCGTTCGACTGGCGGAGCATCCGGCCGGACGCCCTTGTCTGTGCCGCTTATAAATGGCTGATGGGGCCGTATACGCTCGGTCTGGCCTGCTTTGGGGGATTTTTCGACGAGGGTATCCCCCTCGAAGAAAGCTGGATGAACCGCATCGACAGCCAGGAGTTTCACCGCCTGACCGACTACCAGCCCACCTACCGGCCGAAGGCGGCCCGGTACAACATGGGTGAACACTCCCACTTCATTCAGATGCCGATGCTGGAGCAGGCGCTCCGTCAGTTGCTGGCCTGGCAACCCGAACGCATCCAGGAGTATGGCCGCCGGCTGCTGGCCGATGCGCTGCCCGCCCTCGAAGCCCTCGGCTGCCGGATCGAGCCGGAGGGGTCGCCGGAGCAGCCCGGGCGGGGCCATCACCTCGTCGGCGTCTGGCTTCCGGAGCGGGTCGGGACGCGGGAGGTGCAGCCGCAGGCGGTGCAGCAGGCCCTGCTGGCCGGCCGGGTTTCCGTCTCGGCCCGGGGCCGTGTGCTGCGGGTGGCTCCGCACGTCTACAACGACGAGCGCGACGTGGCAGCTTTCCTGAATGCCATCCGGCTGGAGCTTCACGGATAAAACTCAAAATCACTGAATCCGGTGACGGAAAATCCCGGAGCCGGGTGATTTTTTCCTGACACGATTGGCGGAATTTTGCGACGGAAATTTTTCCGTTTCAAAACAACAAATACACACCATTCCATCATGAAAATGCTTTTTAACAGCCTGTTGCTGCTTCCTCTGGTAATGCTCCTGATCCGTTTGGATCACTTCCGGTATCTGGATTTCACCAGTTCGGGGCATGAGATCAGCTGGGAGGAGATCGACGGGGACTTGTGGCCCTGAACGCCCTGAAGTTCGTTCAGGCCTTCGGCCGGTAGACCGGCCGAAGGCCAAACAGAAAAAGCCGCTGAATGCGGCTTTTTCTGTTGCAGGAGGAGTGACGATCAAGCCATAACCGGTTCAGCGATTTTGGCGAAGGCCTGTTCCAGGTCGGCCCGGATGTCGTCGAGGTGTTCGGTTCCGGCCGAGATCCTCAGCATCCCGGCTTCAACGCCGGCCGAAGCCTGTTCGTGTTCGCTGAGCTGCTGGTGGGTGGTCGAAGCCGGGTGGATGATCAGCGTCTTGGAGTCGCCTACGTTGGCCAGGTGACTGACCAGCTTCAGGCTGTCGACGAATTTATCGGCCGCTTCCCGGCCGCCTTTTACCTTGGAGGTGAACACCCCGCCAAAGCCGCGTTTGAAGTACTTCGTCGCCAGTTCGTGGTACGGGCTGCTGGCCAGTCCCGGATAGTTGACATACTCCACCTGCTCATGCTGCTCCAGCCACTCGGCCAGGGCCAGGGCGTTCTGCACCGTCCGGTCCATGCGCAGCGAGAGGGTTTCGAGGCCCTGCAGCAGCAAAAAGGAGT
>NZ_QTJY01000028.1 GCF_003703975.1 Larkinella soli
AATTTGTGCGGATGGCCTTTGCGGAGATTGGCGTCGAACTGGAGTTCAAGGGAGAAGGCGCGAAGGAAGTCGGCCTGATCGCCAAATCCACGAATCCGCAATTCCCGCTGGAAGCGGGCAAAGAAGTGGTCTGTATCGACGAGCGGTATTTCCGGCCGACGGAGGTGGACCTGCTGCTGGGCGACCCCACCAAAGCCATGACCAAACTGGGCTGGCAGCCTAAGTACGATCTGGCTGCGCTGGTGAAGGAGATGGTAGCGGCTGATGTTGAACTCTTTGAAAGGGATCAACTGCTGGAATCCAGCGGGCATCGCGTTCTCAATTACTTCGAATAAAAAAGACGCTTCCTAAAAAAACACCCGGACCTGGCGAAGAAAGTGTCCGGGTGTTTTATAAATTTCCTTTTAAAAATCCTGATTTAATTCGTAAATAACCAAAAATACGGACCGTACTGGCATACACTTTGCACTGATTTCTTCATCAGAAGCGTTAAATAGTGTGAAACCTAAATCAGGACGTGTTATGGTTACGAATCACATCCGGTCTGTTGAGAAGAAACAGCATGTAGCTCCAATGGCGAAAGAGAAGAAACGGCCTTATCGGTTGAACGTTCCTAAAGCTCTTATCTGGGCGGTCATTCTGCTTATCGGAATGGGATTTGCCGTTCTCTGGTACTACGTCATTGTCAGTGTAGCCAATCTGTTTTGACTTCCTGAACTTCTGTAACCTCCTCCTTCTCAGCCCCTTCTCTAACCGACCCCCTCTCTTATTTAACCACCGGAAAGGCAACGATTCTGAGCTTCGTGCAGCCGTACGGTATAAAGGTCAACGGCTCCTCCTTCTGCTCAACCTCTCCAAGATAAACGCCTTCCCGTGTCGTCACCGGCTGACGGGCAACGCCTTCCACCACCTGCCAGGCCGGGATTTTTTTCCCCACCGTCCGAATGATCACCGGAGCATTCGCTTCGTTCCAGACGAACGTATCGTCCCTAATCGGCTTCATTTCTACCTGCGTACCGGCTACGGGGTTCTCGATGACTTTCTTCGGCAACCCATAGTTCCAGTTGCTTTTCGGGCGGTATTCAAAATAGGTTCCCTCTTTGGGATGCTCCTTCTTTGAGACCTCGGCCTCGATCTTCAGGGCATACACCAGCGGCCCCCGTTCCAGGGTCCGGGAGTTTCTCGCCCAGTTGCTGGTTTTCACCTCTGCCGGCAGTTGCAGGGTCAGTTCGTCGCCCGGCTTCCAGGTCCGGTTTAGCGTAATGACCTGCCCGCCCCTGTCGGAACGCAGCCGGGAACCGTTCAGCAGCACCGTTGCCTCCCGGCACCAGCCCGGAATTCGAAGCGAAAGCGAAAAGGCAGCCGCCTTCTGTCCATTGATCCGGAAGCTTACGGTTTCTTCAAAGGGGTAATTCGTCCGTTCCTCGATCGTCACCTCTCTCCCGCCGGATAAACTGACTTTCAATGTATTAGGGGCGTATTCCAGAGCGGCCAGACCGCCGTCGGCCGTGGCATACCAGAGGTGATTCGCAAACTTGGTCCAGCCCTGGTGCATGTTGGCCGTGCAGCAGGTATAGCCTGCGTATGGCCCGAACACGTTGGTCATTCCCTCCTGAAAAGGCAGTGAGAAATCAAAGACGCCCCGCGTTACCTGCACCTGATTGGCGATCTGAAAATACTGTCGGGATACGTAATCTTCCGTCGACTGCGTCGGCATGGCATTGTACGTCATCCGCTCCAGTGCATCCATGTATTCCACCTCCCCGGTAATCCCGATGGCCTCCTCCAGCGAGAACATGGTTTCCACGATCGCGCAGAGTTCTACCCCCTGTGTCGGCTCGTTTCCGTGCAGGTCTTCGTCACCCGAAAACATGCCGTGGGGCAACCCGTGGAGTGTCATCAAATCAGAGAAACCAGTTCGGAAGGCGTTCAGGAGAGCCGGGTCCTTCTTCCCCTGATATTGCTCAACGGGTAATTTCAGCCCCATTCCGACATTGACGGCGTGGCGGTCCATCCACTTTGCACCGGTCTGGTTAACGGCCGCCATGATGGCCCAGTTGCGTCCACCGAAGTATTGAGTCCAGGGAGTCGTCTGCTCCGAAAGCAGGCCGGCCAGCTCCAGCAGGGCCTTGTCGCCGGTCTGATTATAGAGCCAGTACACCGACATCAGGTTGTCGCCACCCCGGGCGGTGGCCCATTCGGTCCACTTGCCCAGCGGGCAGGTTTTCAGGCTCGCCAGCTGGTAATGGAAGTAGTGGGTCATGAACGGAATGACCCGTTTGTCGCCCGTAGCGGTGTAATATTGCTGGAGGACTTTCAGCATAACCATGCGGGGCCACCAGTCCTCTCCGTCGGCGCAGGATTCCATTTTCCCTTTGGTGCGCTCGGCTTTGGTCAGCGGGCCGAAAAAGCCGTTCGGGCGCTGGTGGTCCAGACTCCAGTCGACATACTTCTTCACCTTTTCCTTCAGCCCGGCATCATCGAGGAGCCAGGCCAGCGGCAGAGCGCCGTCGAGCCAGTAAGGGGTTTCCTCCCAGCCGTCGCCCGGGCCGCCCAGCCAGCCGTTGTCGTTTTTGATTTTCGGATAATACTCGTCGAGGTGGCCGGTCGGACCGTCGCGCATGACCTGCAACTGCTTACGAAGCCACCCCTGGGGCCGGATCGCGCCCAGCGGGAGGTCATGGTATTTCCGGGGCGCCAGCGGAGCGCGGGTTGTGGTGAACGTCGGTGTCTGGGCCGGCAGGGCGCTTCCCGCCAGCAGCAGACCGGCCAGCACCGGCAGCGCCGGTTTCAGGGTCCTCATTCGGATCATACGGTCGGGGGGTCAGGGTTGTTTCAGCAGGGGCGCGTGAATTTCCCGCAGGGTCTCGATCGGTATTTTGATGATTTCGCGGTCGTAGGTCAGCAGGCCGTTCACCTCCCCTTCCACGTCGGTGGTCTGGGTATAAACGGCCGCCGAAACACCGAGTTTGCGGTACATCTCGGCCATCTTCGCGTATTTGGTCCGGTAGGCTTTGATCACCGTCTCCCGGTCCTGATAGGTCTGGTAGCCCCAGTTCCGGTTATTCGGGTTCCAGAGGTGGCCGGCGATGGGCCAGCCGATGCCGCCGAACTCCCCGACCACGATGGCCCGGTTGTTCTTCGGGGCCGGTTCCCGCGGGACTTCCTCGTAGGTATGAATATCGTAGAAATCGCCGGCGCCCAGATCCGACCAGCCGCTGGCCGCATTGACCAGCCGGCTGGGGTCCAGTGCCTTCACCCAGGCCGCCAGCCGAACGTTGTCGTACTGGCCCCAGCCTTCGTTATGCACGACCCAGGTTACGATGCTGGGGTGGTTATGCAGCCGGTTCATCATCCGACGCAGTTCCAGCTCAAACTGTTCCTTGCCCTTCGACCGGCGCAGGGGTTCGACCACCTCGCTGGGCGACATCGTCTGCCCTTCCAGAAAACCGGAGGGCATGTCCTGCCAGACCAGCAGCCCCAGCCGGTCGCAGTGATAGTAATACCGGGCCGGTTCCACCTTGATGTGTTTCCGGAGCATATTGAACCCCGCTTTTTTCAGGAAATCGATCTCGAACACCATGGCTTCATCCGAAGGCGGAGTCAGCAGGCCGCCGGGCCACCACCCCTGATCAAGCGGGCCGTTCTGAAAAACCGGCTTGTTGTTGAGGAGCAGCATCGGCTGGCTGCCGGCATGCCCCGGCCCGATCGAGATCCCACGCATGGCAAAATAACTCGTCACGACGTCGATCGGGCTGCCCGACACCTCGGCTCCCGCGTAGGCGGCACGTTCGGCCGGGTTGTGCCGCGGGCGGTTTCGGTTTTCGGTCCCGGCAAACGGGTCTTTCACGTTGACCAGTTCAACTTTCAGGTTATACAGGAAGGGACGGTCGGGCGTCCATAGCTTCGGGTTCGGAATGGGAAGGTAGCCCCCGCGCCCCGCCCGAAGCTGGGTGGTCGCAACGGCGGTATTCCCGTCCAGCGCGGTCAGCCGCACGGCCGTCGTCGGGTTAGTGATCGGCCGGTTGGTCAGCACCTCCACCCGCAGCCGGCTGCTGTCGAGGTCGGGGGTCAGCCGGACTTCTTCGATGTAGTTGGGATTGGCTACCGGTTCGAGCCAGACGCTCTGCCAGATGCCCGAAACCGGCGTATACCAGATGCCGTTGGGTTTCAGGTCCTGTTTGCCGCGGGGCTGTTCGCCCTCGGTGGTCGGGTCCAGAACGCCCAGCACCAGCTCGTTCGCGCCGGACTTCAGGAAGTCGGTAATGTCGAATTCGAACGGATCGGAGCCGCCGGTATGCGACCCCACCAGCCCGCCGTTGACCCATAGGCTGCACTCATAATCGACGGCGCCGAAATGGAGCAGGACCCGCCGGCCGTTCCACTGGGCCGGAATCGACACCTGTCTCCGGTACCAGAGCCGCTGGTCGGGTTTGAGCGGCTTCCCGACCCGCGAAAGGGCAGATTCGACGCAGAACGGCACCAGAATCTGCCCGTCGAAGCGGCTGGGTGCCGGGGCGGTTTTCGGCAGAATGGCATAGTCCCACATTCCGTTCAGATTCTGCCAGTCCGGCCGGGTCATTTCAGGGCGGGGATATTCCCGCCAGGCATTTTCGGGGGTAACCTGTCTTTCAAATCGGCTGAGGATGGCGGCCGTCGGGGCCTGCGCCACTGCGAAATGTACGGCGAAGGTGCCCGCGAGCACACAGCCTGCTGCCCAAAGGCCAATTTTCCGGGCCACACGGCGGAGGACGGATCGTTTCATAGTAGGTAAGGGTTCTGTTCGAATAAATGAAAAACGGACCCGAATCTACTGAAAGGATTTTACAACTTTGACCACCCCCCAACCCCCTCCTTAGCAAGGAGGGGGTGGCTTCGCCTTTTTATCATCCCGAGGAACGAGGGATCTGATGCCTGGGTACTCCAGGGAATGAGAAATTCAGCCCCAGGATCCCTCCTGCGTCGGGATGACAAAGAAAACCACCCCCCGGCCGGAGCGCCGGTCCGACCCCTCCTTGGTAAGGAGGGGGTGGCTTCGCCGGATTCAAAACGGGCAGCGCACTCCCCCTCCTTACCAAGGAGGGGGTTGGGGGGTGGTCCTGCGTGCGGAAATTACTGCTTCGTACTGGCCTGATCGATCAGCACATACCGCCCGCGGTGGTTGTCCGGCTGGGCTTTGGTGTTCACATCGATATGCTGAACCTGATAATTATTGGCGGCATTGGACGCCGGCCAGTTGGGCAAACCGGAGCCGTTGGGATTTCCGGTTTTGATAAAGTTGGCGAAGTAGTTCTGCATCACCTCCGACACCTTGTAGTCTTCCGGCGTCCAGGCATACACCTTGTTGGTCGAGAGGTTACCCATCGCGTATTCGATTTCGGCGGAGTGGACGGCCCCTTTGGCTTTGGGCGGTTTCGGGGCGTTCGGGTCGTTGCTGCGGATAACGCCCCCGGCCAGCCCAGGGGTGGCATTACCCATTTCCGGCGTCATGTCCGGGCGGGGGCGGGTATAGAAATACCGATACACGGGCTTGTTACCGCCGGTGCGGATGTGAAGGTCGCCCCACTTCCAGGTGCTGTAGCCGATGAACCGGTCGCTCGCCAGATCGGTGGCCGCCTGCATGATCTCCTCCTCGGAACTGCCCGCATATTGCTTCAGAACCTCCTCGGCGCGGGTGCCGTACAGTTTCTGAACCGCTTTGGCAAAATTCTCCGCAGTGGGGGCGTCCTGGCCGAGAACACCCCGGTACGAACCTTCTTCGGAGTTCCAGCCCAGCAGCAGCGGCACTTTTGCCTGCTCGCCGGCTTCGAAGATGGCTAACGGCGCTTTCGGAAAGAAATACCCGTCGACGGCGATGGGGAACCGGGCCGCCCCGGGTTTGGCCGTGGCTTCCAGAATCTGAGTGGCGGGCATGGCCCGCAGTTCGGCCAGCGATTTGGCCCCGATGCCGGCGGCAAACTGCTCACCCACCTTCTCGGCCTCCGCCAGCGGAACCGGCGTCAGCGTGCCCATCACGGAACCGCTCTCTCCGATGGCCCCGGCAATCAGGTTCCGGGCCAGCGGAGACGCCATCTGGGCGCTGACGGCCATCGAACCGGCCGACTCGCCCGCGATAGTTACCTTTTTCGGGTCACCGCCGAAGGCCGTGATGTTCTTCTGCACCCAGCGGAGGGCCTCACTCTGATCCATCAGACCGTAATTCCCCGACGCCTTGTTGGGCGACTCCTTCGTCAGTTCGGGGTGGGCCATGAATCCGAAAACCGTCAGGCGGTAGTTGACCGTCACGGCCACGATGCCCTTGCGGGCCATGCTCTCCCCGTCGTAACGGGGTTCGGAGCCGTCACCGGCGACAAAGCCGCCCCCGTAAAAATAAACCAGCACCGGCAAACGTTCCTTTTCCGATTTGGCCGGCGTCCAGACGTTCAGATAAAGGCAGTCTTCGCTGACGCCGTCCGACCGGAAATTCATATCCCCGAAGATAGGACGCTGCATGGCGCGGGGACCAAACTTGTCGGCTTTGCGGACGCCCGTCCAGTTCTTCACGGGCTGAGGCTCCCGCCAGCGCAGGTCACCAACGGGCGGCTGGGCAAACGGAACGCCCTTGAACGATCGGATACCGCTCGGCTCCTGGATGCCCTCCAGCGTTCCGTTAGTGGTTTTTACCCGGGGTGCGTTCTGTGCGACCACGGTTTGGGCAGCCAGAGAAGCCGCCAGTAGTGTTATAAAAAGAGTTTTCATTGGAAAAGGTTTTAGGGAAAAAAAACGCCCCTATTGTCTCAATTTATTACAATAATAACCCGATAAATCCAGACCCGCAAGTTATTACTTACCTTGCACCAAACTATGGCCTGAGGGAATGTTCTGGCATCGCGTCTCCGCTTTTATTCTGAGGAACCGGGTTTTCCTGCTGGTCACCGTCGTCCTGGGAACGATCTTCATGGCTATCCGCTCGGGGCAGGCCCGGCTTTCTTACGAACCGGCTGACCTTCTGCCCGTCTCGGACCCCGATTTTGAGTCGTACGAATCCTTCCGAAGGCAGTATGGAGAAGACGGGAACGGGATGGTCATCGGGGTCGAAACCGCCGAAATGTATTCGCTGGAAACGTTCCGGGGCTGGTATGCGCTCCACCAGGAGATCCGACGGATCGGGGGCGTCCGGGAGGTGGTGTCCAATGCGGGGTTGTTCGGGATCGTCCGCGACGACAGCCTGCTGCGGCTCCGGTTCGAACCGCTGCTCACCCGTCCGCCCACCACCCAGGCCGAAGTCGACAGCCTGCGGGGGGCCATCGGGCGGCTTCCGTTTTATCAGGGGTTTATTTCCGGTGAAAACGGCCGGACTCACCTGATGGCCATCACTTTCGACCCCGACCGGCCGGACACCCCGGAACGGTTCGGGCTGGTGAGAATCATCCGGGAGCGGGCGAAGGCCTTCGAAAGCCGCTACGGTATTCCGGTGCATGAGTCCGGAATGACTTATATCCGCACCGAATTTACGGCCAGGGTCAGCCGGGAAATGGGGCTGATCCTGAGTCTGGCTGCGGGAGTGGCGAGCCTGACCCTGCTGCTTTTCTTCCGCTCGCCGGTGGTCCTGATCGGTGCGCTGCCGGTGGTCGGCGCCGGGGTGGTCTGGTCGCTGGGCTACATGGCCCTTCTCGGATATAAAATCACCCTCCTGACCGGCCTGATTCCTTCGCTGATCCTCCTCACCGGAGTGTCGAACTGCCTCATTCTGATCCACCAATACCAGGAGGAATTCGGGCGTTCGGGCCATAAGCTCCGGGCGCTCGGAGAGGCTGCCCGGAAGGCCGGAGAAACGACCTTTTTCACCAGTCTCACCATTTCTGTCGGATTTTTTGGCTTTCTATTCACCGGAAGCCCCCTGCTGACGGAATTCGGTCTGGTGACGGCTCTCGGCGTGATGACCACCTACCTGATCTGCCTGATCCTGCTTCCGATCGTTTTCAGTTACCTCCCCTCCCCGACCGACCACCGGCAAAACCACCTGAATGGCCGGTGCATCCGGCGGTTTCCGGAATGGGCCGATGGGCGGGTTCATCGCCGTCGAAAATCCATGTATGCCCTCGCCGGGCTTGCGGTAGTGGTAGCCGTGGTCGGTATGACCCGGATTACGGCCGTGGGCTATTTTACGGACGATCTTCCGGACAATGATCCTATTGCTGCCGACCTGAAATGGTTCGAAAAGAACTTCCGGGGGTTTATTCCGTTCGAGGTGTCCATCGATACGCGCCAGCCCGGCCGGGTGCTGACGCCCCAGGTGCTGAACAAAATCCGCCTGATCCAGCGTGAATTTGAGAAGTATCCGGAATTTACGCGGCCGCTGTCTGTGGTGGAGGCTCTGAAATTCATCTATCAGGGCTACCGGGGCGGAGACCCGAACGATTACGTGCTGCCGACGGCTCTGGATTGGGGCAAACTGGCAGTTTTCACCCCGCAGGGAATAGGGAAAGAAGACCGGTTTCGGGGCCTTCTCGACAGTACCCGGCGCTACACCCGCATCAGCTTCCGGATGCGCGACGTTGGATCGGTACGAACCGCCCGCCTGGTTCAGGAACTGGAGCCTAAAATCGACTCGATTTTCAACTTCGACCGGGAAACCGGCCGTCGGCTGAGCAACGGCGACATCATCGACGCCCGGCTGACCGGCAGCAGTCTGGTGTACGCCAGGGGCCGCGAGATCCTGCCCGACTACCTGCGAAAAAGCACCGCCTGCGCCCTGGTGCTGATGTCGGTCCTGATGGCCGTTCTCCTGCGCGATCTGCGCACCATCCTGATCGCCGTGCCGGCCGCCATCGTACCGCTCCTCTTCACGGCGGGGCTGACGGGATTCGCCGGGATTCCGCTTAAACCGTCCACCATCCCGATTTTCAGCCTCGCCTTCGGTCTGTCGGCCAGCGGTACGGTCTGTTTCATCACCCGTTACCGGGACGAACTTCGGAACCGGGGAGGGAACGTCCCGCAGGCGGTTTCGGACACCATCCGCCAGACCGGGGCCGGCATGGTCTATACCGCCCTCCTCCTGTCTGCCGGTTTCGCCCTCTTTACGGCTTCGGCCTTCCGGGGGACGGTGGCGCTGGGCATGCTGGTACCCATCGCCCTGCTGATGGGCCTGCTTTCCAACCTGATTCTGCTGCCGGCATTGCTGCTGTCGCTGAACAAGCGACGAAAGAAGGAGCTAAGCGTTTGAGAATCAAACTTCTTCCAGAAGGCTACGGAAGGATACGAAGCGGTCCGGATACCGTTCCAGCACTTTCTGCTGAAGCCCGGTGGAAAAGCGGTCCTGATACTGCACATAATCCTCCATCCTGCGGAAGGAATATTGAAAGGTGTAGGTGGTTCCGCCGTTGTCGACTTCCGTGAGCAGCCGCAGCACCTTGCTCGCCACGGGCAGGCCGGTCGCCATGACCTCGGGGACGTGTACTTCCTGCATCCACCCGAGCCACTCCTGTTCGACGGCCTTATCGATGTTGATCGTTACGTTGTAAAGGATCATTATTTCAGTTTTGGAGATAGTTTCTGCCGTGGGGAACACGCCTTTTTCGGGAAAAGTTAGCCGGAATGTTGTTTCTTTGCCACGGTTTAATTCCCAAAACTACTAACTATGCTCTACAATATACTTGTCCACGCCCACTCCGGCCTTCGATGGATCGTTCTGCTGCTGCTGCTGGCGGCCGTCATCACTTCCTTCCGGAAATGGCAGGCAAAGGACGACTACACGTCCGGCGACAATAAACTGTATCTGTTCACCCTCATCGCCACCCACACGCAGGTTCTGCTCGGCCTCATTCTGTATTTCATCAGCCCGAAAGTCCCGATTTTCGGGTCCGACATCGATTTCGGCACCATCATGAAAGAGACCCTCTACCGCTTCTATACGGTCGAGCACATCACGGGTATGCTGATCGCAGCCGTGCTGATCACCATCGGCCGGTCCCGGTCCCGGCGGATGGGCGGAGCCACCCAGAAACACCGCACGGTGTTCACCTTTTTCGCCCTCGGTCTGCTCATCATCCTTGTTTCGATTCCCTGGCCGTTCCGGATTCCGGGCGCGGGCTGGTTCTGAAAAATAGAATAAAAAAGGGGACGCGGCCGCGTCCCCTTTTTTACTTCAGACCCTACTGCCCCACCCGGTTCTGCTCATCCTCCAGGCTGGTCCGCCGGTTGCGGGCGGCTTTGACGTTGCGGTTTCCGAAGTTATAGCTGAAGTTGAGCCGCACCACCCGTGATTCGTAGAACGACCGGAACCGGATGTCCATGTTCTGGTAGGCGATACGGCCCCGGTTCTGGTTCGTGTAAAAGAGGTCACTGACGTTCAGCCGCAGCGTCGCCTTCTTCTCCCACAGACTTTTCTGCACCCCCAGGCTCACCTGCCCGAACCCCCTCATTTTGTTCAGCCCGTACACAAAGGGGGAATTGTACTGCCCGACCACTTCGGCCGAAAAGCCTTTCGGCAGGGTGAAGCTGTGGTTCGACATCAGGTTGGCCGAATAGCCGCTGTTGGTCAGCCGCTTCCCGAGATAGTCGGCATCATAGGCGTTGCGGAACAGGTTGACCGACTGCCGGGTGGTCCACCAGCGGGCCACCGTGACCGGAAAGCTCAGGTTCAGGTTTAGGTTCGTCAGCACGTCAAGGTTCAGCAGGGTGACTTTCGTGACCCGGGTCCGGTCGTTCTGCTCCGTCACGTCGGTGATGACGTCCGTCGTCCGGTTGAACCCGAAACTCAGCGTCGTTTCCCCCTTGTAGGTATAGCCGACCTGGAAGGCGTTCGTGTACTGCGGTTTCAGGTAGGGATTGCCCTGAAAGTAGGCATATGGGTCCATAACGTACACGAACGGGTTCAGATGCTGGTAGTTGGGCCGGTCGATCCGGCGGCTGAACGAATACTGAAGCTGGTGTTTGTCACTGAGCTTCTGGGTCAGAAAGACGCTGGGAAACAGATTGGTATAGCTCCGCTCCACGATTTTACTCAGCGTGATCGAATTTCCCGTCGACCGCGTCTGCTCCATCCGCAGACCGGCCTGAAGGGTCCAGCGTTTCCACTCCTGCCGTCCGTTGAGGTAGGCGGCATGGATGGTTTCTTCGTAGACGAAATGATTGGTCCGGCTGGAATCCGACTGCCAGGCCCCTTCGGTCCGGGTTTCGAACCGGACGTCGTTGTCGGAGGTCACGTAGCTGGTTTTCCAGCCGGCCTCCAGCCTGGCTTTTTTGCCCAGCGGATGTACATAGTCCAGTTTCCCGGCCCGAATGGTCACTTCTGAGGGCGACAGGCTCCGCTGCACCAGCGGGGGTCTCGACTCCGCCCCGGAAGCATGGAAACTGCGGGTAATCAGGTTGTCGGTCGGGTCGATCGTCACCTTCGAACCGTCGAGGTCGACGAGCAGTTCCCGGCCCTGACCGCCCCGTCGGGTGCTGTCGAACGTATGGCGATAATTCAGATTGGCGGCCAGCCGCTCCGAGGAACGCCGGGTCGCGTTGATCATGGTCTGGCTCGACAGCAGCACCCGGTCGGCCGTCAGCACCCGGTTGTCGTTGTTGATCCGGGCCCGGCTGTCGACGAGCAGGCCGTTCAGCAGCAGACCGAAGGTGTTGCGTTTCCCGGGTGTGAAATCGATGCCCGCCCGAAAGGTGTGTCCGTCGCTCCGGTTAGGCCGGTAGCCGGTTTGTTCCACGATGCTGCGGACGCCGTTATCGTTGAAACGGCGTTCCAGGTCGATCCCGCCATAGCCTTCGCGGTGGTCGTAGTTATAGTTTCCGTAGAGGTTCCAGGCCCCCCGCCGGGAATTCAGCGTCAGCCCGCCGTTGTATTTCGGAAAACGCCCGTACCCGGCCCCCAGCGTCAGAGAGCCGTTGGTGCCGTCCGAAGCCCGGCTGCTGCGTTTCAGCCGGATATTGATGATCCCGGAGGTTCCGGCCGCGTCGTACCGCGCGGAGGGGTTGCTGATGATTTCGATGGTTTCGACGCTGTTGCTGGGCGTACTGCGCAGCAGGTTCATCACTTCGGCGGCCGAGAGGTAGGTCGGTTTGCCGTCGATCATGACCAGCACCCCCTCCCGTCCTTTCAGACTCAGCCGGTCGTTCTGCTGATCAACCACCACCCCGGGCGCTTTTTCAAGCACTTCGAGGGCCGTTCCTCCGCTCGCCACGATGCTGTTTTCCACATTCAGCACCAGTTTGTCGGGCTGTTGCTCGATGAAGGGCTTCCGGCCGGTGACCTTCACTTCGCCGAGCTGCTTCGCATCTTCGGAAAGCACCAGCGAAGCCAGACGATGGTCTGGATGGGAGGCATTTAGGGAAAATACCGGGGAGAAAACCTTTTTGTAACCGACCAGTGAAGCGGCCACCCGGTATGTTCCCGAAGCCGCAGCCTCCAGCACATAGCGGCCGTCGACGTCACTGATCGCTCCTTTGACGAGGGAGGAGTCGGCGGCCTTCACCAGCATCAGCGTAGCGAACTGAACGGGCTTACCGGCCTCGCTGCGAACGTCGCCGGACACGGTTCCGCCGGACTGCGCCCGAACACCGAAGGGAATCAGCCCGGCGACCATGACCGGAAAAAGCGGATGGCGAAACCATCGGGAGTGTAGAAGTGTCATCGTATCTGTTGTTTTCTGATGACACAAAATTCCGCTCTTTCCGCTCACCCGGCAATCGCATGAAGATGTGAAAAACCGCTACTTATTGGTAGCGATCATGGTGGATTCTTCGCTGGGTTTGAAGCCGATCCGGGCGGCTTTGGTGGTGAGGTGGCTGGTTTTAGGCAGTCGGAAAGGCTGGGTGTACAGTCGCCACGGCCCCTCGTCGATCCGGTAGCCGATGGAAGCGCCGGGCGTGTTGCAGGTCAGGGTGATCAGGTATTCGGTGTCGGAAACGGCTTTCGTCTGAACGTCGGGAAGGGCGGTTTCGGGCTGGCGGTTGTTGGGCCAGAACAGCCGGATGAGGTCGCGCTCCTGCATAAAACCCTTATCCTGAACCTGCCGCACCCATTGCTGTTCGAGCCGGCGCAGCTGCTCCATCTGGGGCCGGTAGGCGGAATTACCGGCGAGGTTAGTCAGTTCGAACGGGTCCTTTTCAGTATCGTACAGTTCCTCCGCCGGTTTGGGTCCGAACCAGCGGCCGGTGATCTCCGGCAGTTGTCCCTTCTCCTGCAACCGCAGGATTTCCAGCATCATCGGCATTTGTTTCCGGTAAGCGAGATCCTGATAATACGGCCGGTCCGGCTGATAGTTCCGGATGTATTTGAACCGTTTGTCGCGGACGGCCCGGACGCAGTCATATTGTTCGTCCATACGGTCGCGGGCGGCAAAAATGTGTGTGCGGGGCGTTCTGGCCCGCTGATTTCCCAGAAAAGCCTGCCCCTGCATGTGTTTGGGAACCGGCACGCCGGCCAGCGACAATACCGTCGGGCCCAGATCGACGAAACTGTGCAGGTCGTCCTCCCAGGTGCCGGCGCCTTTGCGGTCGGGATAGCGGACGATGAAGGGCACATGCAGCCCCCGGTCGTACAATTCGCGTTTGTACCAGGCCTGACCGGAACCGTGGTCGCTGAAGAAGAAGATGATGGTTTTGTCGAGCAGACCGTCGGCTTCGAGCTGCTTCAGAATCACCCCCACCAGACTGTCCATCACCATGATGTTGTCGTAGTTGCGGGCGAGGTCTTTCCGGATGACGGTATTCTCCGGATAATACGGCGGCAGCCTGACCCTGGCCGGATCGACCCGCAGCGGCCGGGCGGCCCGCATCCAGATCTGGGATTCGTGGGTTACTTCGAGGTTGAAGACCGAAAAGAAGGGCTGTCCGGCGGCCCGGTTGCGCCAGTGGGCGGCTTTGCCGTTTTCATCCCAGGCCGAGAACGGTGCCGCAAACTGGTAGTCGGTTTTGCTGTTGTTGGTGCAGAAATAGCCGGCCGCCCTGAGGTATTCGGGGAAGCATTTGACGTCGGCCGGCGGCACGGTTTCATAGTCGATGAGGCCGTTTCCGACCCGCGACCCCTGTACCGTCCGCATGTGGTTGCTGCCGATTCCGTTCGGATACATGCCCGTGATGATGGCCGAACGGCTCGGCGCACAGACCCCGTTGGTCGAAAACATCCGCCGGTACCGGACGCCCTCCCGGGCCAGCCGGTCAATGTTCGGTGTCCGGATGGTGGAATCGCCGTAGGCGGGCAGGTGGGCGCTCATGTCCTCACAGGTGATCCAGAGGACGTTGGGGCGGGTTTGGGCAGGCACCTGGTGCAGAACCGCAAGCAGGCCCCAGAGGATCGGCAGGATTCGGGTCATTCTCATGTACTTCAGGGTCAGGGCGGGACGAAACCCGGCGACAAGGCCACGGAAGATACACGAAGGCCGGTTCAAATCAGGCGTGAACGATAAGAAAATATCACAAACGCACCCGGGCGTTGAGCGAAATCTGGGCCGGACCGGCTTTCTCTTTGGCCAGGGCGATCCGTTTCTGGGCCTCGCGCAGCTCGTGGGCGTAGGGCTGGTTCAGCACCCGTCGGTATGGCTGTTGGGTGGGAATGCCCGCGTCGTCGAGTTCGGCGTCCCACAGACCGGAGCGATGCCAGGGCGTCAGGTGGTCCCAGTCCGGCCGGTCGATGATCGGGTACAGGCAGATGCCCCAGAGCGGAATCCCGCGCTCGATGACGGCCGCGCTTTCCCTGGAAACGAATTTGATCCAGCCCGGCCGGTCTTCGCCGGGATGGCTCGTTTCCGACAGCACCATCGGCCGGCCGTAGCGGTGATACGTCTCCAGGAACAGTTCCCGGAGCGGGCGCCAGCGGGGGTCCAGATCCTCGTTGGCCCAGCGCAGAAACTGGCCCGTGCCCACCACCCACTGGTTGTTGTAATAATAGTTCAGCCCGATGATGTCTAGGTATTCCGGCTTTCCGCCCAGTTCGGGGCACATGCGGCCGCAGAGCATATCGGTGGCCTGATACTGGTCCTGGTGGGCACGGGCCGCCTGGGCGATCTGCTCCGGGTCGGCCTCCAGGGTCGGCACCATATTGACCAGCGGCTCGGTGGTCATGATCCGGACGCCGGGGTCGATCTCCCGGAGCGCGGCCACGCCTTCGATATACGCCCGCATCAGACCGTATTTCACCTCCCAGCCATTGTTGATGCAATAGGGCGACGTGCCGCGGGCATCCCCGCCCAGCCATGACAGAAAACTGACTTCATTGATCGGCGTCACGATCAGGATTCCGTCGGGGACGAGGGATCGGTAAAACCGGATAAATTCGCGGCAGAGGGCGGCAAACCGGCGGGCAAACAGCGGGTGGAGCGGACTCAGGTCGTCCGGAAACCCGAAATGACACAGGTCCCACACCTGCTGCACTCCGCCGGCCTGACCGCGCCGGATCATCCCGGCTACGGGCTGCCAATCGTATTCATACGGTTTTTTTTCGACCCGGCTCCACCGGATGCCTTCCCGGACCGTCCGGATGTTGAACTGCTGGATGTCCTGATAATCAGCGTCGATGTGTTCGAGGTGTCCGGTCACTTCCAGAAAATCGACCCGATTGCCCCAGGCGTTGAGTTTATCGGTGCATTCATACCCCGCCATCCAGAAGGTTTGGAACGGATTTTGAAGGGAAGAAGATGAAAGAGTACCTGAATCGTTCCTGGCTTGCATGGAATGATGGGTTGATATCCGGTAAATGTAGGAAAGAAGCAAAAGGCCTAATCTCTCTTCCGGAAAAAGGTAGCGAACGGCCCCAACCCGACTCAAAAGAATTTTCCCGTTTTTTTCTCAATATGATCGTTTCAACGTGGTGAAAGAATCTTTTTTTCTCTCAATTTGTATTACCGGATCAATACTTTATCAATAACCGTAACTTAAATAAATGCAAAATCCCTACCTGGCTCTGCTCCGCACGGCCTGGCAATATGCACGACAGGAAAAAGGTCGATATGTGCTGGTGTATGCCCTGTTCGTGCTGGCGAACGTCGTAGGGGCTCTCCATCCCCTCTGGTTCGGCTGGTTTATCGATTCCATTCAACGAAAAGGGGCCGAAGTGCCGACCATCGCCATCTGGTATGCCGGTGGTTTCATGGGATTGAAAGTGCTCGAATGGTGCTTTCACGGCCCGGCCCGGGTCATGGAGCGGGAGCTGGCCTTCAACGTGAGCCGTAACTTCCTGACCGAGCTGTACCACCAGACGGTCCATCTGCCGGTCAGCTGGCACAAGGACCACCACAGCGGGGCTACCATCAACCGGATCCGGAAGGCCTACGAAGCCCTGAAAAACTTTTTCCAGAGCGGTTTTACCTACCTCCACACCATCATGAAATGCCTGTTCTCCTTCGGGGCCATGGTGTATTTCTCACCGGTGTTCGGGCTGGTCGGCGTAATGCTCGGCGCCCTGACGGTATATGTCATCCTGCGGTTCGACAAGCCGTTCATCAAGGCCGTCGACGAAACCAACGAGCGGGAGCATGAAGCTTCCTCCACCCTCTTCGACAGCCTTTCCAACATCATCACCGTGATTACACTGCGGCTGGAGAAGCAGATGGAAGTCAGCATGCTGGGCAAAATTATGGCCGTATTCCCGCCCTTCCGCCGGAATATCCGGATCAACGAGTGGAAGTGGTTCGTAGCCAGTATGCTGATCGCGCTCATCTATGTGGTCGTGACGCTGGGTTACATCTACCAGCACTACACCTCCGGGGCGGTATTTTTCGTCGGCGGGCTGGTGACGCTGCTCGGCTTCATCAACCAGTTTACCAGCGTCTTTACCGACGTGGCCTACCAGTACACGCAGATCGTGCAGTATAACACGGACGTGCAGACGGCCCGGGGCATCGGCGAGGCTTTTGCCCGCAAACATCAGCCCGACACCGTCGAATCGCTGACCGACACCTGGCATACCATCGAGATCAGCCACCTGAATTTCACCCACCCGCAGTCGGCGGTGAAATCGCTCTTCGACGACCGGGGTAAACGGCCCAGCCTGCGCGACCTGAGCATCCGCATCGAGCGGGGCCAGCGGATTGCCTTCATCGGCGAAAGCGGAAGCGGAAAAAGCACTCTGCTGACGCTCCTGCGCGGTCTGTATGCTCCGGAAGCCGGTCTGAAACTGAATGTCGATGGGGAAGAATACGGTGACCTGAGCCTGCTGGCCGATTCGGTGACGCTGATGCCGCAGGAGCCGGAGATTTTTGAGAATACCATCGGGTACAACATCACCCTGGGCCTGCCGTTCGACGAAGCGGACATCATGAACGCGTGTGAAACCGCCCGCTTCGCCGACATCGTCCGGCACCTGCCGCAGGGCCTCGACACGGCCATTCAGGAGAAGGGCGTCAACCTGTCCGGCGGGCAGAAACAGCGGCTGGCGCTGGCGCGCGGCATCCTGGCGGCCCAGACAAGCGAAATCATCCTGCTCGACGAACCGACCAGTTCGGTCGATCCCAAGACGGAGTTCGAGATCTACCACAACCTGCTGAACGCCTTCAAAGACAAGGCCGTCATTTCGACCCTGCACCGGCTCCATCTGCTGACGATGTTCGACCACATTTACATCCTGCGCGACGGGCGGGTGGTGGATCAGGGCAGCTTCGTGGATCTGCGTCGCCGGAGCCCGATCTTTCAGGAAATGTGGAAACACCAGAAAGAACAGACCGAAGAGACGCTGGAAGTTTGACCTCCAGCGAAATAGAAATCAAAAGCCGGCCCGCCAGCCGGCTTTTTTGTTAAACTAGCCCCTCGCGCATGGCTTTCAGGATGGCTTCGGTTTTGGAGTTGACCTGGAGCTTATCGTAGATGTGCCGGATGTGCGAACGAACGGTGTCGATGCTGATGTGGAGGTCGTCGGCGATGAGTTTGTAACTATACCCTGAAACCAGCCCTTTGATGATGTCCAGTTCGCGGGGCGAAAGGTTATAGTCGCCGGTGCGGACGGCCTTCTGCTGCTGAAAGAACTGGAGCACCTTCCGGGCGATGTTGGCCGTCATCGGCGATCCGCCCCGGTGAATGTCGAAAATGGCCGCCACGATTTCGGAAGGGGGCGTATGCTTCAGCAAATACCCGCTCGCACCGTTTCGGATCGCCTGGAAAATTTTGTCCTCGTCGTCGAACACCGTCAGCATCAGCACCTGCGTCCGCGGGGATACCCCCTTGACGACGGGCACGGCATCGATACCGCTCAGGCCGGGCAGGTCGATGTCCATCAGCACCACGTCGGGCTGCAACTCTCCGATTTCCTGCCGGATCCGGCTGCAATCGGCGAAAGTTCCCACCAGTTCCAGGCCGGGGGTGGCCTGAAGCAGAAAGGCAATGCCTTCCCTCAGGTTCGTATTATCCTCGTAATGAACGATATTGATCATTTCCTCCATGACAGGTTTCCTGCGGCTCCGTCTTTGACCGAAGTAAGCCGGCGGGCCGCAGCGTTCAGGTAATTCGGGTGGTCAGTTCAATCCGCGTTCCCCGGCCGGGGGCTGATACCACGGCCAGTTCTCCCCGGATTTCCTTCGCGCGTTTTTTCAGATTGGGCAGGCCGTTCCCCGACCGGACGGTGGCCGGATCGAAACCGCTGCCGTTGTCCTGAATCCTCATCGACAGCCGGCGGCCGTCCAGGACCAGATGAACTTCGATGGCCGTACAGCCGGCGTATTTGACCGCATTGTTGATGCTTTCCTTAAAGATGAGGTACAGGTTCCGGCGCTGCTCCACGTCCAGGCGCGTCGACAGAAACTGGTCCGACACCTGCATCCGGAAGTCGATGCCTTTGGCTTCGGCCAGTTTCAGCCCGAACTCCCGCATCCGGGTGACGACATCCTCCAGGCTGTCGTAACGGGTCTGGATAGTCCAGATAATATCCTGCATCGATTCGGAAAGCGTGGTGGCGCTGGTGCTGATCCGCTCCAGAATCGGCACGGCTTCGGGCCGCACCGGGCCGATCTGCTGCTGCACCACGTCGCTGAAAATCCGGATGCTGCTGAGCGTGGAGCCCATATCGTCGTGGAGGTCGGTGGCGATCCGGTTGCGGATGGCTTCCAGCCGCCGGCGCTGCCGTTCCCGGTATTGATAAATTCCAAACCCGGCCGCAGCCACCAGCAGCCCCCCGGCCAGACGAAACCACCAGGTTTTCCAGTAGGGCGGCACTACTCGAAACGCCAGGGCCGTTCCCTCCTCGTTCCAGACTCCGTCGTTGTTGGCGGCTTTCACCCGGAACGTATACCTGCCCGGTTCCAGGTTGGTGTAGGTCGCCGTCGGGTTGTCGGTGAAAATCCAGCCGGTGTCGAAGCCTTCCAGGCGATAGGCGTACCGGTTTTTCTCCGGCTGGCTGTAGTTCAGGGCCAGAAACTGTATCTGAAAGGTGTTCTGATCCGGCTCGATCCGGACCTCCCCGCCCGGCAGCGGCTTTTGTTCCTCCCCGCCGATCCGGACTTCCGGAATCACTACGGGCGGGGGAACGGCGTTACGTCGGAGCCGCTCCGGACGGAAGGCGTTGAAGGCTCCCGAAAATCCAAGAAAAACTTCCCCGCTGCGGTCCATGCAGACCCGGTTGTTGGTCCGGTCGGCGAAGAGGCCCTCGGTTTTGCGGTAATACCGGAACCGGCCCGTCTGCGGGTTCAGTTCGTGCAGCCAGCGGTCGGTGGAAAGCCAGAGCGTCCCGGTCCGGTCTTCGCCGATGCCCGCGATGTGGTCGGCCTGCAACCCGTTTTCGAGGGTATACACCCGGCGAACGTTCCCGTCGAGGTCGGCCTGCGCCAGAAATCCGATGCCGGATACCCATAGGCGGTTTTTGGAATCGATTCGAAAGGTACTCTGAATCCGGTCGGTCGGCTGCACCCGCGGGTCGGACGATCGCAGGGATACGGCTTCGGTCCGGTCGGAATGCCGGTCGATCCGGAACAATCCGTCGGAAGTCAGCACCCAGGTCCGCCCCAGACCGTCCTGATCGAGCTTATTGACCCGGGCCGGGCTTTCCGGCCGCCCGGCCGCCTTCAAAGGCCAGGAACGGACCATCCGGTTTTCCGGGTCGATAAGAAATAACCCGCTGGACGGCGTGCCGGCCCAGATCAGTCCGTCGCGGTCCGGAAAAAGGACCGTACAGTTGGGAGCCTTATCGAGGGCCAGTCCGGGGAACCGGCGCCAGCGAACCCAGCGGTTCTGCTGGGGGTCGTACTCGTCCAGGCCGCCGGTCAGGCCGATCCAGAGATGGCCGCGCCGGTCCTGAGCAAGGTCATGGACATCCCAGTTGCTCAGCCCCCTGCGGTGGTCGATGAGCGTAAACGTGTCCGAAGGGCGGTGCCACCGGAACAGGCCCGCCCCCCAGACGCCGATCCAGTACAGGGATGAATCGCTCCGGTCCTGAAGCACTGTTCCTACCTGATTATAAGGATTGGCCTCCCTGGGAATCGGCAGCCATTTCCGGGTGAATTTCACCGCATACGGATCGACTTTCTGAAGCCCGCGCTCGGTCCCGATCCAGACCAGGCCGGTCTGGGGATCTTTATAGAACGAATCGGCCACTCCTCCGTTATGACTGAAGGCATCCCGGAAGTCAGGCCGGAAATAGTGGTACCAGCGCCGTTCGGGAGAAAAGGCAAACAGGCCGTTGGGGCCGCCCCCCGCCCAGAAAAACCGGGTTCCGTCGGGCATCCGGTCTTCCAGCAGACTCATCACAACACTGGAGCCGTCGGGCAGGTCGATGAGGCTCCCGCTGCGTTCGTCAAACTGCATGAGCCCCTTTCCGAAGGTGGGGAACAGGATACGGCCCTGACGATCCTCATAGATCGAGGTAATGGGCGTGCCGGAGTGCCGGCCGTCGCGGCCGCCCAGATAGGAATAACGTCCGGAAGGCGGATCGAACTGGTAGGCCGCCCCGCCGTGCAGCACCCAGAACCGCCCCTTCCGGTCGATATAGGGCACGCTGAAAAACGAAGGGGAGACGGCCGGGACCGGAAAGGCCGTCAGCTTCCGGGTACGGAGGTCGATCCGGTAGAGATTCCGGACGGCGGCAAACCAGCCGAACCCCTTCGGGTCGGTGACGAGGATGGAGACGAAGTCGTTGTCGGCTTCGCGGTCATGCTGGGTCGGCAGCGGAATCGGCTCGAACCGTTCCGTCAGCGGGTCCAGCCGGCATAGGCCGCGGTGCGTCGACACCCAGATCGAGCCGTCGGGGGCCAGGGTCAGGCCGGTGATGTAATTTCCCGGCAGTCCGTCCGGGCGCCCCGTTCTCCGAAACACCCTGAACCGCAGCCCGTCGAAGCGGTTGAGGCCGTTTTTGGTCCCGAACCACATAAAGCCCTGCCGGTCTTTCAGGATGGTGGTGATTTCGTCGTTGGAAAGCCCCTGATCGGTGGTATAGTGCTGAAAGGAGAAGTCGGCCGTCTGGGCGAAACCCCGGCCGGGCATCCCCAGCCCGACGACCAGAACCAGCCGTCGCAGCCAGGCGGCCCCTACTCCGGATTGAAAGCAGCATCTACCCATACCCAAAGATACGATCCTTCCGGCCGCCGTCCCAATCCGGGAGGATCGCATGAAGATGCGACTTCATGGGGTCAGGTCAGACCGCTTCATGACCCGATCCCCGGCGTGTATTGCCGGATAGTAAAAACTTTCAGGGAAGAACCCGTTTCCTTCCATTCAATCCCCTATTTTAACTTTAACAATTTGATTAACAGGCAAAAAACAAGTCTTATAATCTTCCTCCAGGTTCTTTTTTTAACCACATTGACCCGATGAATCTGATCCGAACCCTCCGCACCCTGACGGGCCGATGGAATTTACCCGAAAATTCGCCCCTGACGGAAACAGAAAAATTCAAGCAGGAGCAGCGAACGCGCCTGAATAATTATCAGATCGGCGGAAAAGATAGTTATGGAAACACCATTTCCACCGTATACGGCCGGGGAAATGAATATGTCATTTATGGCATTGAAGCCAAAAACATCGTGGATTCAGTCAGAATCTGGGTCGATCCTGAAACGGAAGAGGATAAAAACGGAGTTCAGAAAAAATTCGACGCGGTCCGGATCCAATATACGCATGTCAAGGGACTGCTTTTCAAAACCGGCGGTGATCCCTCCTATAAAACCCGGATCGCCCACATTCTGGCTCATGCGCTGACCGTCGACCCCGACGAATCCAATGCCATGTTTGGGAAACTGGCGGATGAAATCAACGAGAACTACCAGGACCTTTTCAATAACCGGATTCGCTATCTGCTCTCTTCTCTCGCCTTTACGCTTTTAAACTGCGCCGTTGCCGTTCTGGTTTTCCGATACCCGCTGTTGCTTCCATCACAGGAACTGCATAATCTGGTCTACGTGGCGGCCGGCGGCAGCCTGGGCGGCTTCATTTCCATCTCGCGACGGCTGAATCAAACCACCTTCGAGAAGGGGGTCAATAAATATCTGTATATTGTTTATGGAATCGAACGGATTATCATTGCCGTTTTCGGTGCCACCATCATCTACTTTGCCATTCGGACAAACCTGCTGTTCGGAATTGCCAACAAGGCTGAAAATCCGCAGTTCGCCTACCTGATCTTCGCCATCGTCGCCGGATTCAGCGAAACGCTGGTTCCGAACCTCCTGATCAAACTGGAATCGGACAAATAAGGTGCCGTCATTCACCGCGGACATAAACCACATCTTCCGGCAGGCAGTAGGGCGGGCACGTTCTACCGTTCGCTAAAATCAGGCTTTGACCGAGCTGGTCTTTCAGGCCGGCATTGGAGGTTCCGATAATCGCTCTTCCCTCCGGATCGATTCCCATGACCACCAGCTTCATTTTACCGTCCGTCCCTTTCCCAAAACAGAAACTTACGGCATCGGCATGCTGCAGAATCTGCAACAGCATTTCTTTCCCAAACAGCTCCGACCATACGGTATCCTCCTGAGGCTCTCCTTTCTTCTGTTGATCGTCCTGATAACAATGGATGTAGGTTTGGGCTTCCTGAAGACTAATGAACTGACCGACCTGGGAAAAGCTAAACTTATTTTTATTTTCCATAGCCATCTGATTTTTAGCTTTTTCCATAAAAGTAAAAAATCAGAGCCAGATTACACACTGGCCAGACCGATGGATTCGGAATGGCGGATGGCTTCGGAACTGTGTTTAAAATAACAGCACGGCACACCGGCAGCCTCGATCTTCCGGACGCATTCCATCGTGCGGGCCTCGTTCTCCTGGTGGACCCGGCGCAGGTACACGCAGCGAATCTGTTTCGGGAAGTGAGAAACGAGCGAAGCGTAGATGTTGGGGTCTTCCTGCGTATCGTCGCCCAGAAGGATAAACTGCATGTCGGGAAAAGCCTCCAGCACCCGCACGATCCGGGTGAACTTGGTTTTATGCTTGTTCTGCCCGGTTTTGAACACTTCGCTGAGGCTTTTCAGCTGGCTGAGCAGGAATATCCCGTCCGGGATGCCGTTCCTTTTGCAGAACGTCTTGATGTATTCGTAGAGATTCCACTCGCTGCTGGACACGTAAAAGAACGGGTTGGGCGTCCGTTCGTCGGTACCGGCGCGGGCCAGAAGCTGGTAGTGACGGGCGACATCCTCGAAGGGGTCCCGGCTGTGGGCGTTTTCGGTCAGCAGCACGTACAGGCGTTTCCGCAGGTTGGCCGAGTGGGAAATCAGGAACGTATCGTCGATGTCGGAGATGCAGCCGTACTGAGTCCGGTTGGGGAGATAAAATTCACCCTCCCCGGTGGCAATGGGTTGTTCTGCCCCCCGGTTGCCGGTAACCAGATCGATCCGGACGGGATGCCAGCCCGGCGAAAGCGTCGTTTCGGGCGTCCACTCCAGCCGAAAAAAACCATCTTTTTCGGTCACGAACCGAACGTCCTCCGCCATTCCCCGGACGCGGACGGTAGCTCCCCCGACGGGCTGCATCATGAACAGCCGCAGCAGCGAAAACGTGTTGACCAGTAAATTCTGGCGGTAGCGTTTCCGGGGTAACGGACTCAGGTCCAGCACATGGCCGAAGATCACGGCCTTTCCCTGATGCACATAGCCGCGATATACCTTCACTACGGGCCGGCTGGTCAGGCGCATCCAGCCTAATATTTTCTGTTTAAAGCTCTCCTTTCGCTTCATTCTTCGTTAATTGGCGATTTAGTTCCGAGAACCGTTTTTTTGTAGGTTCCCCTTCCATGCTTTCCTTGCAAACCGGTACCGGTAAAAAAACATGACTCAGGAGAAAAAGTTACGATTTCTGTTTGCCATCAATCCGGTTTCGGGCGGAAAAGACAAATCGGACTGGGACGCGGGCATCCGGGAGTACTTCCGGGAAGCCCCTCACACGATGGAAATCCTGAATCTGAACGGAGAGACCGACGAACAAACGCTGCCCGATCGCATTGCCGCCTACCGGCCCGACCGGCTCGTTGCCGTAGGGGGCGACGGCACCATCAAATTCGTAGGGGAGTTCGCTCTGGAAAGAAACCTCCCGCTCGGTATCCTTCCGGCGGGGTCGGCCAATGGCCTGGCCAGTGAACTGGGGTTGCCGATGACCGTCCGGGAAAGTATCGAGATTGCCGTCAACGGCATCGAAACCCCGATCGACCTCATCCGCATCAACGACCACGATCTGTGCCTGCACATGAGCGACATCGGCATGAACGCCCAGCTCGTCAAGTATTTTCAGGACAACAACCTCCGCGGTAAACTGGGCTACGCCCGGGGGGCGTTTCGGGTGCTGATGCGGAGCAAACTGATGCAGATCGAGATCGACACGGGGGAGGAAACCGTCCAGCGGGCGGCTTTCATGGTGGTGCTGGCAAACGCCCGTCAGTACGGCACGGGGGCCGTCATCAACCCGGAGGGCGACGTTTCGGACGGCCGGTTCGAGGTGGTCGTGCTGCGGAAGCTTTCCTTCTTCGAAATCCTGAAAATGTTCTACCGCTTCCGCCCGTTCGACCCCTCCCACATCGAAATCTTCCAGGCCACCGAAGTCCGGCTGACGACCCGACGGAAAGCCTACTTCCAGGTCGACGGCGAATACCGGGGCAAAGTCCGGCAGATCCGCGCCGAGATCCTGCCGGGCCGGCTGCGGGTCATGCTGGCAAAACCGGCGTAATCTCCAAAAAGAGTATCTTGCCGATCAGTTTAATCACCCACCACATCGTGTATAGTTTCATTTTGCCCAGAAAACCAAAATCTTATAATACGTTAAACACCACTAAAAGACGGGATTACACCCAAGCCCTGCAAAATGCATTAACTCGGTATCACGGAACAATAAATCCATTGAAAGGAAACCTTTATGGCCTGGTATATCATTTCTTCCATAAAGACTCGGGCTTGGATGCAGACAACTTAAGTAAACCGGTCTGGGATTGTTTAAAGAGCATCTTATTTGATGATGATAAACAAATAAAATGGCGGACTGCGGGTAGCTTTTACTTACAGAGCCACGACATTACTCTTATCGACTTTTCAGGAATCCCATCACTGATCATTACGGACTTACTGGAAGCGATTGAAACGGAAGACCATATTTTATACGTCGAATGTGGGAGATTTGACATTTCTATGGTCAAAATAAACCTTGAGGTCTTATGAAAATCAAGCAACGACACTTGCAAAAGTATATGCATGACATTGCGGTCGAACAGTTAGCTGCGGATTATTCCGAAAAAGGCTATAAGGTCTCTAAAGAGGAACCGATTGGACAGTTTCGTGTAGACCTGGTAGCCCGTAAGGGCAATGAAACCATCCTGATCGAAGTGAAAGCCGGAAGTTTAACGCCTGAAAAAAAGAGCGAAATTCAGGCGATCGGAGATTTTGTAAAAAATAATAATAACTACCGATTTTTGATTGCAATTG
Source organism: Larkinella soli (assembly GCF_003703975.1). GTDB lineage: Bacteria > Bacteroidota > Bacteroidia > Cytophagales > Spirosomataceae > Larkinella > Larkinella soli. The sequence goes on from NZ_QTJY01000028.1 coordinate 25,797, forward strand.
CTACTCCCCCTAAGGAAAAGAAAATTGAAATAGAGAATCTGGACCGCCTATTATTCCTTTACATCAGTGAACACGTTCCCGAAGATTTATCCAGGCTTACCCACTTTGTTTCCATTCAAAATGTAATGGAAGTCGATCCAGACGAAATTATTACGACAGGTTCGCAAAAATTCAGAGTCGTGGGAGATGGAATCGTTACCGTTAATCTCAGGAATGAATCAGGTGAAGCACTAAAGCATAATAGTCTGATTGAGGAAAGCTTCCCTTTTACTTTTGAGGTCATTCTGACAAATGCCGGTAACGAAGGATTTATCCTTTCACAGGCCATCCAACTAACCGTGGATGTTTCATCAGTAGAGTAAACGGTTTGGAAGTGCTAACGACAGCGGACTGTCCGTTTTTTCTTCTTATTCCTCAAAAAGCACCCATTGCCGATTCCCGTTCGCCTTTTGGGTGGATGCGGTTTACCTTTATGGCCGTATTCACATTCGAACCAATCCACAACATGGCGAACGAAAAAACCACCATCGACGAATGGGCCGTCAAGGACCTGGAAGACGGCTCTTCCCTCCGGATCACCGTTCTGGGCTGCACCGAACTGGGCAACGAGGGCCAGCCGGGCATCCAGGTGTATTATATGGGTAACATCATCAACTACGAACCGCTCATCGTCGAACGCTGGGCCTACCAGGCGTCCAAAACCGGCCAGTCGGAGTACCTGCTGGAGAATTACTCGTGGCTGGCGCATGAGGACCAGTATATCAAAAATTCGCTGATCCTCGGTTCACCGCTCAAAGCCCGGGTCGAGGTGAAAACCCGGAGCTCGAAGCCGGTGGTGAAGGAATACGAACTGCCGTTCGAGGTCTGAGGCTATTTGGCCGCCACCATCAGCTGGTACATCTGATCGGCAACGAGCTGATTTCCGGCATCGTTCAGGTGAACCCGGTCGGTGGTCAGAATGCCCTTTTCGGCGTTGTTCGGGTTGTTTTTCAGGTTATAGTCCAGAAACGCCTTCCGCAGGTCGCACAGGGGCAGGTTGTTGCGGGCGGCCAGCTGCCGGATAAGCGTCGAATACTGATTCAGGTCGCCGTCCTGGTCGTTGGAGAAGTCGGTTTTCTCGCCGATCACGGCCGGAGTGCAGAGAATGACCCGGCTGCCGGCGGCCTGAAGCTTTTTGATGATCGCTTCGTAGAACTTCACGAACTTGTCGGGGTCGGTGCCGGTACCGGAGGAGCGTTTGTGCCAGACGTCGTTCACACCGATGTAGATGAAGGTGAGGTTCGGCTGTTTGGCCAGCACGTCCTCCTCCATCCGCAGAAACAGGTCGTAAACCTTGTTACCGCTGATCCCGGCCCCGATCAGCTCATAATTGGCCGCCAGATTCTGTTTGGCGAGCATCTCGTTCAGCCGGGAGATGTAACCGCCGGGTTTGACCGCGGCCTGGGTGATGGAGTCTCCGAAAAAGACCACCCGGGTTGGTTTCGACGGCGTTAGGGCCATCCACATGATGGTCAGGAGAAGAATGGGAAACGTACGCATTGGAATGTTAAGATTAAGAGTTCAGGCGCCCTGAAAAGGGTGAATGGATCAATAGGTCAATCTTCGTTTGCGGGCATCGACCGTCCACCGGCCGACCACCTCCCCGCCCTGCACCACCTGAGCTTCGTCGTGAAGGGCCACCGTCGGGCAGATGTGGAACGGAACGCCGTAGAACGCATCCCCCACCGCAATCATATCCCAGTCGGATACCTTCAGCACCAGGTGCTCCTCGCTCTGGCCGATGACCTCATAGCCTTCCAGATTCAGGAATTTTACCCGGCGGTCCAGCGGATTTTCGGCGGCAACGGCTTTGTGGCCGAGGTCGGTGGTGACGATGCCGGGGGCGGGTTTGGAAACGACCCGGGTCAGCAGCAGGGCCGCCCATTCGAACGGCTGCTCGGGCAGCAGGGCGTCGTAGCCCCAGTCCCACAGCAGGCAGGTTCCCGGACTGCACCAGACGCCGGGCCGGTGGGCGTGGACCGAAAAAGTCGGCGTTCCGCCCACGATGAGCACCGGACGAACGCCCGCTTCGGCCTCCAGCCGGTCGGCGAGGTCTTCCAGCGGCTTCAGAGCCGCATCGGCTTTGGCCTGGCGGAGTGCCAGGTCGGTATCGCGGAGATGGCCGTCGTAGGCGTGAAAACCGCGGAGGTCGAACCGGCCGTCCTCCTTCAATTCCCGGTACAGAGCTTCCAGTCCGGCATCGACCGGGTGTCCGGTGCGGTGCATACCGACGTCGACGTCGAGGTAGATCACCGGTTTGTGGGTGGTCGCGGCAAACACCTGGCCGAGTTCTTCGGCGGACGCCGGATTATCGACCAGCGTGGCCCATTCGACCCAGGTGTAGGCCTGCACCAGTTCGCAGAACCGGCGGAGCTTGGGGCCGGTGAGCTGGTAGGCCAGCAGCACGTGACGGGCGCCGGTATCGGCCAGCATCTCGGCTTCGGCAATAGTGGCACACTTGAATTTGTCGATCCCGGCGTCCACCTGCCTCTTCACTACCTCGGCCATCTTATGGGTCTTGACGTGGGGAATCAGCTTTTCCGCATCGCCGTCGACCATCGCCAGCATCGTCTGAATGTTGCCGGCGATGCGCTCCGGATAGAGCAGCAGGGCCGGCGAATCGACCTGATTCAGGTTCTCGATCAAATATTCGTTCATGCCAGTTCAAAAACCGCTTCGATCTCCACCGGAATGTTCTCCGGCAACGAACCCATCCCCACCGCCGAGCGGACACCGACTCCCTTATCTTCCCCCCAGACTCCCACGAACAGTTCGCTGCATCCGTTGATGACGTACGGGTGGCGTTCGAAATCCGGGGTGGCATTGACCATGCCGAGCACCTTGATGACGCGCCCGATCCGGTCGAGACTGCCCAGATTGGCTTTCAGAGTCGAAAGAATGGTTAAACCGACCTGCCGGGCGGCCAGTTTGGCCTCGTCGGCGTCCATGCCGTCACCGACTTTGCCGATGATCCGGCTGCCGTCGTTCTGCACCGGGCCGTGGCCGGAAACATACACCAGGCGGTCGACGATCAGGAAGGGTTTGTAGACGCCCATCGGTTTCGGCGCGGGTGGAAGCGTTAGGTTGAGTTGCTCGAATTGTTCGTCAGCGGTCATAAAAAATGAAAACAGGTTGATTAAACCACCAAATTTAAAGCCAATACCCCAAACAGCCCGATAATCGACACAATAGTTTCCATTACGGTCCAGGTTTGCAGGGTTTGTTTGATGGAGAGGTTGAAGTATTCCTTGAACAGCCAGAAACCGCCGTCGTTCAGGTGCGACATCATCAGACTGCCCGAGCCGATGGCCAGCACCATCAGTTCAGGTTTGACGGTCTGCTGCTGAATCAGCGGGAGAATGATGCCCACCGTCGTCAGGCCGGCCACCGTGGCGGAGCCGACGCAGACCCGGATGACGGCCGCGATGCTCCAGCCCAGCAGCAGGGGCGAAATAGCGACCCCCTGGAGCATATCGCCGATGTACCGGCTCGTGCCGCTGTCGATGAACACCTGCTTGAGCGCCCCGGCCCCGGCGATCACCAGCAGCACCGGCGATGCGGCTTTGATGGCTTCCTCCAGATCTTTCATCACCGCCTTGACCGGCTGCCCGCGTTTGATGCCCAGCCAGTAAACGGCCACCAGCACCGACAGCAGCATCCCGAAATACGGCTCCGCCAGCAGCGTCACCAGCTTGTGGCCAAACGAGCCGGCCGGAAAAACGCTTTTCAGCGGGCCGGTCATCGTCAGCAGCAGAACCGGCAGCAGCGCCACCAGAAAGCTGATGCCGACGCCCGGCAGGTCATGGTCCGGCACTTCCCGGATGTTGAAAATTTCCTTTTCCGGTTTGATCTTAAATTTCGTCAGGGTTTTTCCGAAGATCGGCCCGGCGATGATGATGGCGGGAATGGCGACGATGATGCCGTAAATCAGCGTGCGGCCCAGATCGGCGTGCAGCTGGCCGGCAATGGCCGCCGGGGAAGGGTGCGGGGGCAGATACCCGTGCGCCACCGACAGCGCCGACAGCATCGGAATGGCGACGGTCATCAGCGGCAGGCCCGACGAAGCCGCAATAGTGAAAATAAGCGGGACGACGATGATGAAACCGGCATTGTAGAAGAGCGGTATCCCGATGATGAACCCGGCCAGGGCCAGCCCCCACCGGATATTTTTGATCCCGAAAATATTGATCAGGACATTGGTGATGCGCCGGGCGGCCCCGCTTTCGGCCACCAGCCGGCCGAGCATGGCTCCGAAACCGATGATCAGCACGAGGTCGCCGAGGGTGCCCCCGATGCCGGTCTGAATCGATTTGCCGACGGCCGTTACGTCCATGCCCGACGCCAGCCCGATGCCGAGCGAAACCAGAACGAACGAGATGAACGTGTCTAAGTGAAGGAAGGCGATCAGGAATATCAACGCCAGAATTCCCAGGAAAGTAAGTACAAGAGGCATCGGGAGGAAAGGTTTAGTGCCGCAGATTACGCAGATTTTCTCATATTTTCTACATCCGGGCCTAATCTGAACCCATCCCCTACCCTGTGGACATGATTTTCAGGACTTCTTCCTCCATCGGGCGGGTGAGGTCGAAGGGCACCACCCGCAACTGCATGGTCGGATCGTAACCGAAACCGTTTAGGGGGGACCGGAAGGATTCGCCGGCCGGGTAGATCAGCACCAGCTCGGAAGCCCCGTATTTCTTGCCGTACGCGTAAAGCTGGTAAAGATCGGCCTGGTCGAGGCCGTAGTTCCCGGTCGGGTTGGTGGGTTCAATGCGTTTCCATTTGGTATCAAGCACCGTCACCAGGCCGTTTCGCCGGATCACGATGTCGGGGCGGAGCCGGAATTTCTGAACCCCGCTGTGGTCATCGACCAGATGCCGCGACGACTCCTGAATCGACACCTCACCCTCCCCCGCATACCGCCGGAAGCCGGCCGCGACGTAATCCTCGAAGAGCCGGTCCATCGGAAAAAGCAGCGTCAGGCACTGGTTTTCACCTCCCGAAATACCAAACGCCCTTCCGCCCAGCAGGGCTTCGGCCCAGCGCAGGGCCGGCTCATACCGACTGAAAAGCCGGTTTTGCGTCCGGGCGGCCTGGAGGTCTTTCTGAACCTGTGACGAAGGAGGCAGATCGTCCAGAACGAAAAGGAGCTGCCGGATGCGGCTCTGGTTGGTGCGGTCGACGGAGCGCCCGGCCACGAACCGCAGGGCCGATTTCAGCAGCCGGTTCTGCGGCAGATCGGTCGTCTGTTCGTCGTAGGTGACGGAGAAACGGTCGGCTTCATACGCGGCCCGGCGAAGCTGATCGGCCAGGTTCAGTTTTCCCCGGAGAAACGGTTGCGTACCCGATTCGGATACGTAGGATGTCCGAAGGCCCTGTGCCAGCAGAGTGCTTACTTCATCCAGAAACAAAGCGACGAACACCTCCCAGAGCGGCAGCCGCTCGGAACGAAACCCGGCGAAACCGGCCCGGCAGAACGGACTTCCCCGCAGATGTTGCAGCATTTTCAGCAGGATTGCCCGGCTTTGCACCGCTCCGTTTTCTCCGGCTGCGGTAATTTTGGGAAGGATCTCGATCCGGCTTCCGTCCCTCGTCTCCAGCAGCCCTACATAATTCTTCAGGCGGATGCATTCCCGGCCTTTTTGCCAGAAAAACGTCATGACCGACTCGGTCTCGCTTTCGGTTATGAAGGATTTCAGGGCGTCGAAGGTGTCTGCGGGTACAACAATCCCGTTCAGGCCGTCGGGCGGGTCTGAGCCATCGCCGGCCCTGCGGATCAGGCCGTTTTCAAGGACGGAATACGTTTCCGGCAAGAGCTAAAAATTGATCAGGTGAACGGTAACGGCTCCGGCCGTCAGGGGGAAGCCCGCTGCGCCGTGCCGGTTTCTTTCGGCCCCTGTTTTCGGAACGACATGACGTACTGCCCGTCGGAGAGCAGCGTCAGCCGGTTGTTGCTGATCCGGTACAGGCTGGCGCTCTGGAGCGCCGACAAAAAGCCGCTTTCAAAGTTATACGGACAACCCCGGCGGGTCAGCGTGGCGGGTTCCAGTTGAATCCGGTCCCCTTCGGCCCGCATTTTACCCTCCATCGTATTGCAGCCGGTGAATCCCTGCAGCACCTTTTCCCGGGTGTTCAGGATCAGAAACGGCATCTGACGGTTGACGAACTGGGCGGAATGTAACCGCTGCCCCCGGTAGGATTCCAGCACCCAGGTGCTGTTCAGCCGGGATACTCCGTTCAGAAAAGAGCCGCAGCCGGAATACCGGCGGCCGTTGGCTTCCACGTTCACCGAATAGGCGAAGGCCTCTCCGGTTTTCGTTTCCCGGCAGGCCACCGGGTTGATGGTTACCCGCAGGCGGCTCCCCTGCGCCTTGGTGTCGAAGATGATACCGCCCGCCCGGGCATCCCGCTGCGGCTTCGGAACCGGAACCGACACGACCGCCCCGTTCTGGCCCTGGAAGCGAATGGTTTTGGTGAAGTCGATGTCCAGCACCCAACCGGGGTCTGCGCCCTGCGCGGTGAAGTCGAAGCCCTGTTTTCGTTTTCGGTCCCACCCCGACGTTTCAATCGGCCCGTCGTCTTTTTTGGGAGTACGACTGGGCGATGAGCGCCGGCAGCTTTCCGTAGAAAACGTCAATACCAGCAGGAAAACGGCGATCCAGATGTTTTTCATAGTCCATCGGGTAATCATTGCAATAACGACTTTCGATGGAATAAGTTATGGACCGCACGCTCGGTTATCCCGTAATTTTCACCACGGCCCGGGTGCGGGTTGATTCATAAATGGCCTGGAACAGCTCGACCACGCGCCGGCCGTCCTCTCCCGTGACCAGCGGCCGTCGTCCTTCCCGAATGGCCTCGCAGAAGTCGGTCAGCTGCTGAACGAAGAAGTAGGTGAACGAGTCGATGGAATGGAAAAAGTCGGAATCCTCCTTCTGCCAGTCGCCGAGCCGTTCGGCTTCACCCGGCACGGTCCAGATGTCGTTGACGGGCGGTTCGAGGATAGAGGTCATCCCGGCGATGAACATGGCCCCGCCGTCGGTCTGCACCCCTACGGACGCTCCGTTCTGCCCGTGGACATGAATTTTACCGTAAATACCGGGTTTCTGGGAGTTGCTGAAGGTGATGGAACCGACGCCCCCGTTTTTGAACCGGACCACGGCCACGGCCGTATCGTCCACTTCGATATAGGGGTGATTCACGTTGGCCCAGATGCCGTACACCTCCTCGGCCTCGCCCATGTACCAGAGCAGCAGGTCGAGCTGGTGGGGTGCCTGATTGACCAGAAGCCCTCCGCCCTCCCCCTGCCAGGTACCCCGCCAGGGGTCACTGCTGTAGTAGGCTTCATCCCGCCAGCTATACAGCTGGGCCGTGCCGAGCACAGGCTGCCCGATCTTTCCTTCGTCGATGGTCTGCCGCATCCGGCGGCAGGGCGCGTAAAACCGGCGCTGGCTCACCACCCCCAGTTCCCGCCCGACCCGCCGGGCGGTTTCGATCATGGCGTCGCAGTCTTCCAGCGACACGGCCAGCGGCTTGTCCACCAGCACGTGGGCACCGGCTTCGAGGGCGGCAATGGTCACCTCCCGGTGAACCGGATGCGGAGTGCAGACGATGCAGATGTCGACGTTTTCCCGATCCACCATGTCGTAAATGTCGGAGTAGGCAGCGATGCCGTACTCGTTCGCGAAGGCTTCGGCTTTGGTGTGGTTGCGGCCGTAAACGGCAACCAGTCGGGCGTCGGGGGTTTGAAGGGCGGCTTTGGCGTGCAGGTGGGCCACCTTGCCGGGGCCGATCAGGGCAATGTTAAGCGGTTTGGATGTGTTCACTATTGATGGAAAATTACAACCATTGGAATGCTAAAAGAGTCATACCGACAAAAACCATTCGGGTATGAAATACAGCGTTTTTCTCCTGCTGGGTCTGCTGATCGCCGTCTCCTGTAAAAAAGCCGACCGGAACGTTGCCCCGGACGACCTCCTGTACCGGACCTGGAAACAGGTCGGGGTAAAATTCGATAAGGAGGCCTGGAAACCGGTGACCGGCTCCCCCGTCCTCGAATTCCGAACGGACGGCGGCATTGTCCACTACAGCCCCAAAGCCGCCTGCTGCGCGCCGACGCAGGTCGAACGACGCGGTTCGGTGCTGAAGGTGACCGGTACTTATGCCGGAGCAGGCTGCGAATACGTCGACTGCATCGGTCCCTCCGACATCCGGATCGTTTCTCTGACGCAAAATCAGCTGGTGCTGGAATATATGTACGGAGCCATCGGGGCAATGTCGGCAAGATTCGAGCCGGTACCCGGACTGTCAGGGCTTTAACACGACCTTGATTAGCCCTTTCTCCTTGTCATACAGCCGTTTGAACCAGTCGGCGCCTTCTTCGAGCGGCACTTCCGCGCTGAGAATGGCCTCCACGTCGATCCGGCCGGAGGAAATCATCGCCAGAGCGGCTTCGTACTCGCCGTTGATGGCACACGACCCCTGAAGCCGGAGCTGGCTCGTCACCACTTTCTGGATCGGAATTTCGACGGTCGGGGTCAGGTTTCCGACCAGCGTCACCGTCCCCCCTTTCCGGACACTGTCGATGGCCGTCCGGACGGTGGGTCCGATGCCCACGACCTCAAAGGCCACATCCGCCCCTCGGCCGCTGGTCAGGGCCTTTATTTCGGCCGGAATATCCTCCCGGTCGACGTTCAGGACCCGATCGGCGCCCAGTTTCCGGGCCAGGGCCAGCCGGTCGTCGTCGAGGTCGACGGCGATGATCTGCCCGCAACCGGCCACTTTCAGAGCCTGGATGATGAACAGACCGATCATGCCGGCCCCTACCACCACGGCCGAATCGTTCACCTGCATGGGCGTCAGGCTCAGCGCGTGCAGGGCCACGGCCACCGGTTCCACCAGGGCCGCCTGCGTAAAGCCGACATTATCGGGAATGGCGTACAGGATATGCTGCGGCACCACTACAAACTCGGCAAACGCACCCTGCCGGCGAAAATCCGGCGTCGAAACGCCCAGCACCTCGCGTCCGTCGCTCAGGTTGTACATTCCCCGGCGGCTGTACCAGTCGTCGAGTGCATATACCGTCGAATCGAAGGTTACCCGGTCACCCACCTGCCAGTGTTTCACTCCGGCGCCGGTTTCGACGATGATTCCGGAGGCTTCGTGGCCCATTACGACGGGCGGAATCCGGCGGCCGCTGCTGCCGTCCATGCCGTGGACGTCGCTGCCGCAGATGCCGACGGCCTGCACCTTCACCAGCACGTCGGTCGGGCCGGGCGCGGGGCGGGGAATATCCTGCAATTCAAAATGATTGTACTCAGTCAGCACGAGCGCTTTCATACAATAAGACAGAAGTTAAAACGGGGCCTTCTCAGGCCGACGGTTTTTGGTAGATACAAATAAACGCTTCTTTCGGCACTTGATCGTAAGCCCGGGCCAGAAGATTGGGATTAATTTCGTAGGTGGTAGCGTCGTCGGTCCCGGACGGCTCTTCGCCGAACAGTTCTCTGGTTAAAGAAAGGGAATACTGCTTTTTTACCCGGATCAGTTTCTGATCGGGCGCTTTTCCCCAGGCCGCGTTGTCGGCCAGCACCAGCTGGATCTTTCGCCAGTCGTTGTAGAAATACTCCTGAAGCAGGGGAATGATGCGGTCCAGGAAGGCGTCGCACAGGGCTTCGTGCGACGCGACGCCCATCAGGTAGGCATGACCGATCTGATGATCCCGGTCGTACAGGTATTCGATGCGTTCGTTCAGGATGTGCAACAGGGCGCCGAGATCGACTCCGTCGACGGTCGGTAGCAAAGCCGGGTTCGGCAGTACTTCCCGGAAATGAAACCGACGGCGCAGGGCCACGTCGAGCAGGGCAATCGACCGGTCGGCGGTATTCATCGTTCCGATTACATACAGATTCGGCGGCACTCCGAACCGCTCCTGAGAGTAGGGCAGCGTCAGCCATAGTTCATCCCGCGCGCCGAGCCGTTTTTCCGGTTCGAGGAGCGTGATGAGCTCCCCGAAGACTTTGGAGAGATTGGCCCGGTTGGTCTCGTCGATCACCAGCAGAAACGCTTCGGCCGCGGCCAGGCGTTCCCGGCGGGAATCCGGCCGGTCATCGAGGCAGTCGGCCAGGGTCGCATACCCGGCTTTCTGAACGGCCGCCACGCAGGCCCGGTAGAACAGGCCTTTAGCGATGCGGTAACTGACCTGCCCGCCGATGGTCTCGGGCCGGATGCCCTCGATGAACTCTTCGTAGCCCAGTGAGGGGTGAAACGTCAGCCATTCCGTATCGAACAGGCGGCTCAGCCGCAGGGCCTCGTAGGATTTTCCCGTACCGGGCGGGCCGTACAGGATCAGGTTGAGCGGAATGTCGGGACGGAGCGGTTCGGGTCGGCGGTAGTCGGCCGGCGGTTCTTCGAGCTGCGTCATCGGGTCGCCGGTTTCGCCGGCGTCGGGCCGGACGAGGGCGGTCATCAGTTCCTCCCGCAGAGCCTCGTCGTCCGCTGCCTGATAAATATAAGGGTTATGCCGGATTTTATGGGGGCCGCGCTTGGATGTGACCAGCATTTCCATCAGGCAGTCCTCCCAGCACTGGCGCAGGATCGGGTGGTTCAGCAGATGGGCCGTCGACAGCCCGACAACGATGGAAACATAGTCGGATTTTTCCGACAGCGGCACCACATCCACTTCGGCCAGCGATTCGATGCGTTCCTGACATCCTTTTTTTACCGTCAGCCAGAACTCGGCTTCGCCGTGTCGGGGGCGGTACAGCCGCAGGCCGAGAAAAAAATTGATGTGGGCGGAGATGGACTTCCGGTCCGGGTCCACGACAAAGGCAAGGCGGACGTCACCGTTCGGAAGGTTCACGATATCAATCAGTTCTTTCAGCAGGCCGAGGTATTTCCGGACGGCTTCCGGCTGGTTGATCGAGCGAAGCTTATCGAGGAGTTGCTTTCGTTGGGGTGGCTGGGTCATGGTGTCGATGGAGAGCCCGCGAATCGAAGCTACGACATTTTGCCAAATAGTTTGTACTTTGGTAATCCGATTGCCCTCTATGCTGTCTTATTTATGAAGAATTGGTTCGGCTGCGGATGGCTGTCCATCCTGATGTTGGCCTGCACGCTCGATGACCCGACGCCCCACGACCGGGTCTGTCTGGTAACGGACATCGTCCGCTACCGGCAGGACAGCGCCTTGCCGAAGGAAAGCAGCCGCCAGTCGATCCGCTATCAGGGCGGGCTTCTTTCCGGCTACCAGGAGTCGAATGCCAAACGAAATGTTCTCTTTACCCTGAGTTACGAGGGCGGCATGGTGTCCCGCGCCCGGTCGGCCGACGGTTCGCAGGTGCTGGCGTTGAAATACGACAAAAACGACCGCATCGAAAAGGCATCCTTTCTTATCAACGACCAGGAGCAATCGATATTCTCTCTGTATTACAACGACAACAACGACCGGCGTGCCCGGCTGATCCGGCTGGTCGAATCCCGGGTGACGCTGCCGGGGAACAGCTTCATTTCCAGCCGCACCTTCCAGTTCGAACACGGTACCATCGGCAATAATACCCAGGACGTGGTGGCCCAGACGCTGCAGATCGGTTTCCGGGACGGCACCCGTTCGCAGGAGCGGCTTACCTTTCAGCAGGACCCCAACCGCCATTCGGCCTTTTACGACACCAGCCAGCCTATCGTTCTGGTCCTGCTGGCCCTGACCAACCCTACCGAGATGCTGCCGGCCCGTTTCCTGCAACGCTTCGGCTCTCAGTCGATGCTCCGCCGGGTTCTGGACATCGACGGCTCGACGCTCCTCAATGAATCCAGCACCTTCACCACGGAGGTCGACGGTAATTTCAACCCCACGCAAACGACCGAACTATCCCGCACTTATGCCCCGAACGAGTCCGGAGTCGCCAGAACCTACGGCCACACGTTTCAGTATGATTGCCGGGAGTGACGGGTTAGAGGGATTGTCGTCCCGGGGCTTTTTGTCATCCCGACGCAGGAGGGATCTTATAGCTTAATTACCCATTTCTTTGGGCGCTTAGCCACCAGATCTCTCCTGCGTCGGGATGACAAAAAGCCGCTGGTTGGCAAAGCCAATACCCAACCTCCCTAACCCCTCAACCCCCAAACGCTTAAACTCCTATCTCAACGCGTCGAACAGAATTTCGGCGGGGTGTTGGGCGTGGCGGCCGGTGCCGTCCTTGATCTGGTGGCGGCAGCTGGTGCCGGGGGCGGCTATGATGACGTCTTCCGGCAGACGGCGAACCGTCGGGAACAGCACCAGTTCCCCGATGTTCATGGAGACCTCATAATGCTCAGCTTCATAACCGAACGAGCCGGCCATGCCGCAACACCCGGAAGGAATCAACTGAACGGTATAATTCCGGGGCAGCGACAGCATCTTTTTGGTCGGCACGAGGGAGGAAATGGCCTTCTGGTGGCAGTGGCCGTGGAGTTTGATCAGCCGGGTTTCGGTGGTGAAGGCCTCCGGCGAGATGCGCCCGCCGTCGATCTCCCGGGCGATGAACTCATCGATCAGCAGGGCATTTTTCCCAAGATGCTGCGCATCGGCCTTCAAACCGGCGGGAACCAGATCGGGGTATTCGTCGCGGAAACCCAGAATGGCCGAGGGTTCGATACCGAGCAGCGGGGTTTCCTCACGGATCAGGGCTTTCAGGCTGCGGACATTTTCTGCCGCAATCTTCTGTGCGTCACGAACCAATCCTTTCGAAAGATACGTCCGACCGCTCTCCTGATGGTCCGGAATGACCACTTCGTATCCGAGCCGCCAGAGCAGCTGAACGGTTTTCTGTCCGACTTCCACGTCGTTGTAGTTCGTAAATTCGTCGCAGAACAGGTACACCCGGCGCGGCTCAGAACCGGACGGTATCTTCCCGGATTGCCTCCGTTGGTCCGATGCCTTTCTGAACCACGACCGCAGCGTCGTTGCGCCGAGTCCGGGCATGGTGCGCTCCGGGTGGAAACCGACCATCCGGTTGGCGATCCGCCGGAGGGCGGGCGTATCGAAAACCGCGTTGTAAGCCCAGGGTGCGATACTGGCGAGGCTCATCAGCCGGGTGAAATTGCCGACCAGCCGGGAGCGCAGGGGCGTCCCGTTGGCGTCGTAATAGTGCTGCAGGAATTCGGCTTTCATCCGGCTGATGTCCACGCTCGACGGACATTCGGCCTTGCAGCCCTTGCAGGAGAGGCAGAGGTCCATCACCTCCTTGATTTCCTCGTGGTTGAAGGAAGCCGGTCGGTCGGCGGTGCCGGTCAGGAAGTGGCGCAGGATGTTGGCCCGGGCGCGGGTGGTGTCCCGTTCGCGCCGGGTCGCCATGTAGCTGGGGCACATCGTCCCGCCCGATAGCTGCGTTTTCCGGCAGTCGCCCGAGCCGCTGCATTTTTCGGCCAGGTGCAGAATGCCTTCATTGGCCGAAAAATCGAATAGGGTATTCAACTCCTGCGGATTCTGCTCCGGCGCATACCGCAGAAACTCGTTCATCGGGGGCGTATCGACGATCTTGCCGGGATTGAAAACGCGGTTCGGGTCCCAGGCCTGTTTGACATCCTGCACCAGCCGGAAATTCGCTTCCCCGAGCATAAACGGGATAAACTCGCCCCGCAGGCGGCCGTCGCCGTGTTCGCCGGAGAGAGAGCCGCCGTATTTTTTCACTAAAGCGGCCGTGTCGGCCAGCAGGGCACGGAATTTTTTCCGCCCCTCCCCGGACTTCAGGTTGATCAGCGGCAGCACGTGCAGTTCCCCGGCCCCGGCATGCGCCGAATATTCGAGCGTCAGGCCGTGTTTTTCGGCGGCCATGCGGTCCAGTTCGTCGATATAATCGGGCAGGTCATGAACGTCCACGGCGCAGTCTTCGATGACGTTGGCCGGCTGGTCGTCGCCCGGTACGTTATACATGATGCTCAACCCGGCTTTCCGGAGGTCCCAGGCTTTTTTGGCTTCCGGCCCGAACAATACCGGGAAGGCGTAACCGAGGTCTTTCGCCTTCAGATCGGCAATCAGGGCCCCGGCTTTGGCGGTGACCTCCTCCACGGTGTCGGCAAAGAATTCGACCATCAGGACGGCTTTCGGGTCACCGTCGACAAAATCCCGGTTTTTGGCCTGTTCGATGTTTCCCTTCGTCAGTTGCAGAATGTAATCGTCGACCAGTTCGGAGGCCGAGCAGCGGTGCTCCAGGGCCAGGAGGTTGGCTTCCAGCGACTGACGGATGGTCAGGAAGTGGGCGCAGACCAGCGCGTTGTGTTTCGGGGGTAGGGGCAGCAGGTTCAGTTTGGCTTCGGTCACGAAGCAGAGGGTTCCTTCCGAACCGGCCAGAAGTCGGCAGAAGTTGAAACGGCCGTCCGGCGAGGTAAAAAACGGCAGCAGTTCATCCAGTGCATAGCCGGTATTGCGCCGGGTAATCGAAGGTTTGGGGAAACCTTCCACGATGCTTTTCTGATGGGCCGGATGGGTCAGCAGGTCCCGGATGTGCCGGTAAACCGTTTGTTCCAGCGGGCTGACGACGTTTTCACCCCGGCATTTGGCCTCGAATTCCGCCCGGTTCAGTTCCCGGAAGGTCACCTCGGCGCCGTCGCTCAGAATCGCTTTGACTTCCAGGAGGTGGTGGCGCGTGCTGCCCCAGACGATGGAATGCAGGCCGCAGGAGTTATTCCCGATCATGCCTCCGATCATGGCCCGGCTGGCCGTGGACGTTTCCGGCCCGAACATCAGTCCGTGTGGCTTCAGGGCTGCGTTCAGGTCGTCGCGGATGACCCCCGGCTGAACCCGAACCCACCGCTCGGCCGCATTGATTTCCAGAATGTCGGTAAAATAACCCGAACTGTCGGCGACGATGCCGCTGCCCACCACCTGCCCGGCCAGAGACGTTCCGGCCGCCCGCGGAATCAGGGAGGTATGGTGCTGGCGGGCAAAGCGCACGAGCCGTTTGATGTCCTCCACGGTTTTCGGAATCGCCACCGCCACCGGCAGTTCCTGATACACCGACGCATCGGTGGCGTATAACAGTCGCTGGGCCTGATGCTGCGGAGATTCATCAAAATACAGTTCTCCGTCGAACGATTGCGCCAGCGAGGAAAACGTGGGAGTAGGAATACGAAACATACCGGTCGGATGCCGGCGAAAACCGGCGGAAATACGGACGAAATTACCGAAAATTCCGGAGAACCGGGAAATCGTCTTTTATCCCGGAAAATAGATTCGGCGCGGGGCCGCAGACAAAACCGGCCGGATGCAGTTTAATGGGTAAATTCATCAAACTATAACTATGAACGTCAAGCGTGTATTCGGAATCCTGCTTACTCTTGCCGGACTGATCGGTCTGATCTACGGCGCGATGGACCTGACAAGCGGGGGCGTGGCCCGTGCCTCGATCGTCTATCTGGTTTTAGGGGGAATCTTCTTTTTCTCCGGTATCGGCCTGATCCGGGGAACAAAAGACGTTGCAGAATAGATAGGGCATTCATCAGGACGGCCCTGCCTGAGGCCGTCCTTCCTTTTTCATTGGGGAGATAGCACCGAGGAGGGGCCGGGTTCGAGCTTCAGCCGCCGGACCAGCCGGAAAAACCGCGCCGTCAGCAGAAAAGCGGCCATCGTCAGCCCAGCCAGCAGCCCCATCCACACCCCGGCCGCGTCCAGTTTCAGCCAGAAACCCAGCACGTAACTCATGGGGAGGCCGACGATCCAGTAGGCAAACAGGGTAATCACCGTCGGCACGTTTACGTCCGACAGGCCCCGCAGCACCCCGACCCCGGCGACCTGAACGCCGTCCGAAAGCTGAAAGAATCCCGCCATGATCACCAGCGATGCGGCAATCGCGGCCACCTGCGCGTTATCCCGGATATACAGCCCGACCAGCCATTCGTTGGCCGTCAGGAAGACGATGGTCCAGCCGGTCATGAAGAGGGTCGTCAGCAGAAGGGCCGCCACCCCGGCTTTCCGGACGGCCTCCCGGTTGGAACGGCCGAAGGCGTTGCCGACCCGAATGGCCCCGGCCGCCGAAATACCCGTCGCCATCATGTAGGTGGTGGAAGCCATATTGATGGCGATCTGGTGGGCCGCCAGCCGGTCGGCGCCCAGCCAGCCGATCATCATGGCCGACAGCGAGAAAGTGGCGGCTTCAAAAAAGAAGGTAAACCCGCCCGGAAGGCCAAGTTTCAGAATTTTCTTCACCTTATCCCCGACCGCCGTCCGGATGAACTCCGGCTGAAAATAAGCCCGAAACCGGTCGGAGCGGAGAATGTAGACGAGGATGGCCGTCGCCATGTACAGCCGGGAAAGCAGCGTGGCGACCGCCGAGCCATACACCCCCCATTCCGGGAACGGCCCGGCGCCGGTAATCAGCAGGTAGTTGAACAGGGCGTTGATCAGGAGCGCGGAAAGCGTGATCGCCATCGCCACGCGCGGCTGGGCCAGCCCGTCGCACAGCTGGCGGGCGGCAATAAACAAAAATAACGGCAGGTTGGAGAGACTGAGGATCACCATGAACAGCCGTCCGATCCGGGTCACTTCCGGCCCCTGGCCGAACAGCTCGAAGCTCAGCCCCAGACCGATCCCGACGGCGCCCAGAACGAGGCCCAGCAGCAGGGCCACCCGCAGGCCCGCCCGGAACAGCCGGTTGATCTCGGCCGCATCGCCCCGACCCCGCGCCTGCGAAACCAGTGCCGCGATGACCGAAAGCCCGCCGACCCCGATGCTCGACACCAGAAACGTCAGCGATACCGACAGGCCGGCACCGGCCAGCGGCACGGCCCCCAGCAGCCGGCCGACAAAAAGATTGTCCGTCACGCCCATCAGAATGACCCCCAGCTGGGCAATCACGATCGGGGTAGCCAGGCGAATGGTGCCGGCCAGTTCCGGTTTATAAATTCGGTACCACTGTTTCATGATTTCGCAACAGCCACCGGCCGTTTCTTGTTCCTTCTGGTGATCGTATCAAAAACGGGTTTCTATTAGTTTTCTTCTTACTTTTGCCTGAACACTTAAAAGACGTCCGAATCGCTTGAAAGAGTACGGCAGCAATATCCAGAAACTTGTCGATCATCTCCAGACCATCGAGGACCGCGAAAAGCGCACGCGGTATGCCCACATCCTGGTCGAACTGATGCGGCAGATCCATCCCAATATGCGGGATAATCAGGACTATTATAACAAACTGTGGGACGACCTGTACATTATCTCGAACTTCTCGCTGGATGTGGACAGTCCCTACCCTCCCCCGCCGGTTGACGTACTCGGCAAGAAGCCCCAGCCCGTGCCCTACAACACCCACGGGCTTCGTTTCAAGCACTATGGGCAGAACATGAACCTTCTGATCGCCAAGGCCATATCTCTTGACGATGAAGAAGAACGCCGGGCCTTCGTCTCCTATCTGGCCCGCCTGATGAAAACCTTCTATTCCACCTGGAACAAGGAGGCCGTCGAGGACGAAACCATCCTGCAGAACCTGGATGAAATGTCGAACGGAAAGCTGCACGAAGACATTCAGACCATCCGGACCAGCGGCTTCGTCGAAGCCACCCCGCGTGAACGAACCGGCGACCAGCAGCCCCGCCGGAACATCGGCGGCCCCTCCTACGGCCAGCCCTATAACCGGAACGAAACCTCCGGAAACCGCCAGAACAACGGCTACTACCAGAATCAGAACCGCGGCAACCGCAACGAAGGCGGGCAGGACCGCCGGGACAACCGGGGCGATTCCGGCCACCGCTTCCGGGGAAACAATCAGAACAACAACCGCAGAAGACGGTAGTTATAAAGCAGACATCCTTCCTTCTTCAGGACCGGCCCCCGCCGGCCGGGGGCCGGCTGTCGTTCCCTATTAACCGAATTCGAACCAATGGCTTCTTTCCGCATTGCCGGTGACCGGCGATTGAAGGGTGAGATCGTACCGCAGGGTGCCAAGAATGAGGCTCTTCAGATTCTCTGCGCCGTTCTGCTGACCGATCAGCCCGTCACCATCCACAACATTCCCAACATCCGGGACGTCAACAAACTGATCGAATTACTGGAAAACCTCGGTGTAAAAACCGAACGCCTGTCCGAATCGTCCGTGCGGTTTCAGGCCGACGACGTCGACATCGACGTGCTGGACTCGGAGGATTACCGCAATAAAGCCTCGACCCTGCGCGGGTCGGTGATGCTGCTCGGCCCGATGCTGGGGCGTTTCAAAACCGGCCGGATTCCGCGGCCGGGCGGAGATAAAATCGGCCGCCGTCGGCTGGATACCCACTTTCTCGGCTTCGAACAGCTGGGTGCCCAATTCAACTACGATTCCGAAGACGGCGGGATGTATCACGTTGATGCCAGCCGGCTAAAAGGAACCTATATGCTGCTCGACGAGGCCTCCGTTACCGGAACTGCCAACGTCGTGATGGCTGCGGTGCTGGCCGAGGGCACGACCACCATCTACAATGCCGCCTGTGAACCGTATCTCCAGCAGCTCTGCGCGATGCTCAACCGCATGGGGGCGAAAATCAGCGGGATTGCCTCCAACCTCCTCACCATCGAGGGCGTCGGGAAACTTGGCGGAACCGAACATACCATGCTGCCCGACATGATCGAGATCGGCTCGTTTATCGGGCTGGCGGCCATGACCCAATCGGAAATTACGATCAAGGACTGCCGGATTCCCCAGCTCGGCATCATCCCGAACGTATTCCGGCGGCTGGGGATTCAGCTGGAATTTCGGGGCGACGATATTTTTATTCCGGCTCAGGAGCGGTATCAGATCGAAAGTTTTCTGGACGGCGGCATGATGACCGTCGCCGATGCCCCCTGGCCCGGTTTTACCCCCGACCTGCTGAGCATCGTGCTGGTCACGGCCATTCAGGCGCAGGGTACGCTGCTGATTCACCAGAAGATGTTTGAAAGCCGGCTGTTCTTCGTCGACAAGCTGATCGAGATGGGAGCCCAGATTATTCTCTGCGACCCGCACCGCGCCACGGTGATCGGTCTGGATCGTCGCCAGCAACTGAAGGGCATCCGGATGTCGTCGCCCGATATTCGCGCCGGGGTCGCCCTGCTGATCGCGGCCCTCTCCGCCAAAGGGGAGAGCATCATCGACAACATCGAACAGATCGACCGGGGTTACCAGAACATCGACCTCCGGCTGAACGCCATCGGCGCCCGGATCGAACGGCTCTGAGCGTCAGGACGCCCGCTACAAAAAAGCCGAACCCGGTGCGGGTTCGGCTTTTTTGTTGATTACCGGGCTTCCATGAAGTTCGCCGGGTACAATCATGTGATAAACGTTCGTATTATTTGATGAACGGATAGTACTTTTTTTCGATTTCAGCGTTTTACTGATGTGCTGCCCGCCCGAGTGACCCGAGAATAAGTTTCCACTTACAACAACAAATACCATGAATCCCGTCACCGAACTCTACCAGCGGCTGAGTGCCCGCCGGAATGCACTAATGGTACACTATGGGCACAATAACAGCCTGAGAACCAACGATCCTGCCACCTACACCCGGTACCAGACCGAACTCCGGGAGCTGAACCGAAAGCTCCGGATGATCCGAAACCAAATTGAGGAAAATCCCATTCTGCACTGAATCCGGACCGGTTCAGGTATATGAATTTTTCGGAGCCGTCCGGTCCATCCGGACCGGTTCGGAATCCGGCGTGTCCCGGCCCAGATAAAAAGTGGCATGGCACCGCCGGCAATGAAAAAACTTCAGTGTCAGATAATCGTAAAACCGGCGAACATACCTCGGCCGGTTTTTTCGTTCCAGGTGGATGTCCGTCCGGCAGTGGGGGCACTCGCATTTCTTTTGTACGTTCATTAGAATGGTGAACAATCCGACGAAATAAACTGAGGCAACACTGATAAATACCAATAGACCTGAATTCATTGAGTACTATCTGATTAATGAGGTGTCATTGTACAGCCTGAAAACTACAAATCTCGGGCCAAACCCAGGTTGACCGGGCGGCTCATTTACTCTATTTGTATCTTTGGGTTTTCCTTTAATCGGCATTATGGCGAAACCGCCCAAATTTTACGTGGTCTGGAAAGGCCGGGAGAAAGGGGTCTACGATACCTGGGAGGCCTGTCAGGAGCAGATTCAGAACTATCCCGGAGCGCTTTACAAATCCTTTGAAAGCCGGACCGTGGCCGAAAAGGCGCTGGGCGAAAAGCCGCACCTGCACCTGAATCCCGCCACTGCCCCGGCTGCGGCCGGCAAGTCTCAGAAACTGTTCGTTGGGCAGCCCATCCGGGACAGCCTGGCCGTAGATGCGGCCTGGAACACCGCTTCCGGCGACATGGAGTACCAGGGCGTCCATGCCGGAACGAAGCAGCTCCTTTTCCATCAGGGGCCGTTTCCCGACGGGACCAACAACATCGGCGAGTTTCTGGCCATCGTCCACGCCCTGGCCTGGCTGGACCAGCGCCGGAGCAACCTGCCGATCTACTCCGACTCCCGGACGGCCATCGGCTGGGTTCAGAAAGGCAAGGCCAATACCAAACTGGCCGAAACCCCGCGCAATGCCCAGCTGTTCGAACTGATCGCGCGGGCCGAAAACTGGCTGAAAACTCACCGGTACGCCAACAAAATCCTGAAATGGGAAACCGAACACTGGGGAGAGAACCCGGCCGATTTCGGTAGAAAATAATGTTCCGATTCAAGCAATTTACCATCCGGCAGGACCGCACCGCCATGAAGGTCTGCACCGACGCCTGCGTGCTGGGCGCCTGGGCGGACGTCGGCCGGGGCGGGCGTCTGCTCGACATCGGTACCGGCACCGGCCTGCTCGCCCTGATGGCCGCCCAGCGCAACCCGGAGGCCCGGATCGAAGCCGTCGAGGCCGACGAAGCGGCCGCCGGACAGGCCGCCGGAAACGTGCGGGAAAGCCCGTTTGCCGACCGCGTGCGGGTGGTGCCGGCCCGGATTCAGGACGTTACGACCGAACCGTTCGACCGCATTCTTTCCAATCCGCCATTTTATACCGGCCACCTCCGTTCGCCGGACGCGGCCGTCAACCGGGCGCTGCACAACGACGAGCTTCCCTTTGAGGAACTGATTTCCAGCATCGTACGGTTATTGAAGCGGGACGGCGAGTGCTGGGTGATGCTTCCTCCTTCCGAATTGCAGCGATTCAGCCGGCTGGCCGAAGCCGCCGGACTGCGGCCCTACCGGACCCTGGCGCTTCGGCACCATGCCCGAAAGCCGGTTTTCCGGATGATAGCGGGCCTTCGCTACGACGCCCCGGCCGTGCCCGACCGCCGGGAATTGTGCCTGTACGAACCGGACGGAAAGACCTATACCGCCGGCTTTCGTTCATTATTACAACCGTTTTACCTGATTTTCTAAAAACCTTGCGAGCTTTGCGCTGCCCTTTGCGAACTTTGCGTTTAGTAGTAAGGAATTAGGCGTCGTCTCCCGAAGAGACTACAGAAATGACTGAGCAACTTCAACTTTCCGTCGTTATCCCCCTCTACAACGAAGAAGAGTCGCTGCCGGAACTGCACGACTGGATCGTTCGGGTCGTGACGGAACAGGGCTATTCCTATGAAATCCTGTTGGTCGACGACGGCAGCACCGACCGGTCGTGGGCGGTAATTTCACAGCTTTCCGAGCGGAATCCGCGCGTCCGTGGCATCCGTTTCACCCGCAACTACGGCAAAACGGCGGCCCTGCAGACCGGGTTTCAGGCCTGCCGGGGAAAAGTGGTCGTCACGCTCGATGCCGACCTTCAGGACAACCCCGAAGAAATCCCGGAACTCTACCGGATGATTACCCAGGAAGGTTACGACCTGGTCTCCGGCTGGAAGCAGAAGCGGTACGACCCGCTCAGTAAAACCCTCCCGACCAAGCTGTTCAATGCCGTTTCGCGGTGGGTGTCGGGCGTTCATCTGCACGATTTCAACTCCGGTATAAAAGCCTATCGCCTGCCCGTCGTCAAATCCATGAACCTGTACGGAGAGATGCACCGGAATCTGCCCATCGTCGCCAAATGGAACGGATACTCCCGCATCGGCGAAAAAGTGGTGCGCCACCAGGCCCGGAAGTACGGCACGACCAAATTCGGCCTTGACCGCTTCATCAACGGTTTTCTGGATCTGCTGGTCATCGCCTTCGTCCATAAATTCAGCCGGCGGCCGATGCACTTTTTCGGAACCTTCGGGACTCTCTCCTTTTTTGTCGGCAGCCTGATCACGGCCTATCTCATCGGCGAGAAGCTCTATAACATCGCCAATCATCTGAAATACCGGAATGTAACCGACAATCCGCTGTTTTTTCTCGCCTTAGTGGCGATAATTCTCGGGGTTCAGTTATTTTTGGCCGGGTTTTTAGGGGAATTACTCGTGCGGCAAACCGCCGGCAAAACCGGTGACTACCTGATTGCCGAACGAACCGGCCAGGATACCTTTACGTCGACATCCGTCTGACCTCCAAAAAGCGAAGAGAAACTATACAACCTTATGAATCACCAGTTTAAAGCACATCCCTGGCACGGGATTCCCATCGGCGAGAATGCACCGGATACGGTGACGGCCTTTATCGAGATCGTACCGACCGATACCGTAAAATATGAGGTGGATAAAGATACGGGGTATCTGAAAATCGACCGGCCCCAGAAATATTCCAACATCGTTCCGGCCCTGTACGGGTTCATTCCCCAGACGTATTGCGACGAGGAAGTGGCTTCGCTGGCCCGCGAACGGTCCGGAAGGGAAATTGAAAAGGGCGACGGTGACCCCATCGACATCTGTGTCCTGAGCGAGCACGCCATCACCCACGGGAACATTATCCTTCAGGCCATTCCCATCGGCGGTTTCCGGCTGCTCGACAAAGGCGAGGCCGACGACAAGATCATCGCCATCCTGAAGGGCGACGCCATGTATCAGAACTACAAGGACCTGCACCAGCTGCCCGACAGCGTCGTCCAGCGGATGAAGCACTACTTTCTGACTTACAAGAACTTACCCGGCGAGCCGATGACCTGCGAAATCGTCAACGTCTACGGGCGGGAGGAGGCCCACGAAGTCATCCGCCGGTCGGTGGAGGATTACTGGCAACTGGTTCGCTCTCAGGCCACCATGAGCCTGTAAGGGGTTCCATCCTTTTATCCTCCCATTGACACATTCAACACAAATTCAGGAGACCGCTCCCGGTCTCCTTTTTATTTTTGTTAATTAGCCGATGAAGAACGCCTTCCCGCGAAGACCCGATAGGCTTCTTCACCGGTTTCCAAAACACAAGTAGCTAACTTAAAATATGCGTCAATTCCTTAAATACGTCCTGGCAACCGTTGTCGGACTTATGGTTTTCTCGTTCGTGGCATTCCTCATGCTGCTGGCGGTCGGATCGGCTCTTTCGGCGGCCTCCGGGGATGAGGTTTCGGTAAAGGAGAATTCCGTATTGAAACTGAACCTGAACAGCCCGATCCGTGAAATCGGCGTCGACAACCCGTTCGGCGGCTTCGGCCCGCTTAACTCCGAAGGCGACGTCATCGGTCTTATCGACCTGAAACGCGCCCTGGCCAACGCCAAACTGGACCCGAACATCAAAGGCATCTACATCGAGTCCGAATACCCGCAGGCCGGCTGGGCGACGCTGGAGGAGGTCCGGAACTCCCTCATCGACTTTAAGAAATCGAACAAGTTCATTACCGCCTACGGGGAGGTGATGACCGAAAAGGGATATTATCTGGCCTCCGTAGCGGACAACATCTGCCTCAACCCCACCGGGGCGCTGGAGTGGAACGGGCTGGAAGCGGAATACATCTTCTTCAAGGGAACCCTCGACAAGCTGAACATCCAACCGATGATCTTCCGGGTGGGCGAATTCAAAAGCGCCGTCGAACCTTTCTTCCGGGAAAACATGAGCGAGGCCAACCGGCTGCAAACCGCATCGTTCCTGAATTCGATCAACGATCATTTCCTGCAAAGCATCTCCAAAAGCCGCCGGATCGGGGTTCCGGAGCTGCGCAAAATGGCCGACGACCTCACCATCCAGACGGCGGGCGACGCCGTGCGGGCAAAACTGGTGACGAAAGCGGCCTATTATGACGAGGTGGAGACCGATATGAAAAAGGCCCTGAAGATCGACGCCAAAAAGAAAATCGACTTCATTTCCCTCGGCAAATATGAGAACGCCAAAAACTACGTCGAGGAAGGCAACCTGAAAAACCGCATCGCCGTCATCGTAGCCTCCGGCGACATTACGTCCGGCAAGGGCGACGACGGTATTGCTTCCGACCGCGTAGCCGAGCAGATCCGGAAGGCCCGGCTGGACGAAAAAGTGAAGGCCATCGTCATCCGGGTGAACTCGCCGGGCGGCAGCGCCCTGGCCTCCGACGTGCTCTGGCGGGAAATTTCCCTCGCCAACAAAGCCAAGCCGGTAGTCGCTTCCATGTCCGACTATGCCGCTTCGGGCGGGTATTACATGGCGATGGGCGCCCGCCGGATCGTGGCCGACCCGAACACCATCACCGGCTCGATCGGGGTTTTCGGGCTGCTGTTCAACATCGAAGGCTTTTTTAAGGAAAAGCTCGGCATGACCTACGACCGCGTCACGACCAACACCTATTCCGACTTCCCCAGCCTGACCCGCGAAATGTCGGCGTTTGAGAAAAACCGCCTGCAGCAGAACGCCGACCGGTTCTACGAAATCTTCACCAAAAAAGCTGCCCAGGGCCGCCGGATGCCGGTCGACAGCCTGAAGGCGCTGGCCTCGGGCCGCGTCTGGTCCGGAACGCAGGCCAAGGCCAACGGGCTGGTCGATGAACTCGGCGGGCTGGAGACGGCCGTGGCGCTGGCGGCTAAGGAGGCTAAGCTGAAGGAGGGCGACTATCGCGTTCGCTACACCCCGGAGAAGAAAAACGCCCTCGAAGAGCTGATCAAGAACTTTACGGGCAGTGAGGAAGAACGGATGGAAGCCCGGCTCGGCGAGCTGGCGCCCTATGTCAAATACCTGAAGATGCTGGACAACCTCCAGGGCGTTCAGGCCCGTCTGCCTTTCGAAATGAATATCCGCTGACCAGGAGCCGGAAGGTCTTTCCGACCTTCCGGCTTTTCAGTAACTTACGGCAGCAATCCGAACCTATGAAGATACTGCCGGTCCATCTTGACTTATTTGCGCTGATCATTCTGCTGGGAATCGCCCAGGGAATCTTTCTCGGCGTTTTCTTTCTGACGGGCGAGCGGAGACGAAATATCGCCAACCGTTGCATGGGCTGGATGATGCTGGCGCTCTCGGCCATCACGGCGGAAATCTTTCTGAACTATACCAATTATATGTTCAGAATGCTGGAGATCGTCGACTTTTCCGAGCCGTTCAATTTTCTGCCGGCTCCCTTTTTCTACCTGTTCACCTACAGCCGGATTCACCGGAAACTGCCCCGCCGGTGGGGACTTCACCTGATTCCGTTCGCAATCTGGCTGGTCAACATGGTGACCTGGCTGTATCAGCCCATCGAGTTCAAATACAACTCCTACATCTATTCCCACCATCCGGAACTGCCGTTCATCGACCCGGTGCATATGAACCTGGAGGAAGATTTTACGGGCCTGCGGGATCTGGTCAGTGAAATGACCCTATTGAGCTGCCTGGTCTACGCCGTGGCGGGCATCCTGCTCATTCTGAGGTCCTTCCGGCGGCTGGGGGAACCGTTCTGGAGCGGCCGGCCCCTGGTGCTGGCCAAACTGCGGAATCTGTCGCTGATTTTTCTGGCCTTTCCGTTCCTGATCATGGTCGTCAAACCTCAGTATTATCACGACCTGGGCGATTACCTGCTGGCCTGTTACGTAACGCTGATCATCTACGCGACCAGTCTCTCCGTCATGAGCGGTTCGGCCTTTTTTCGGGACGAGGTCCGGCTCGACCTGCCCTCCGAAACCGAATCCGATACCGCCCCCGTCCGAAAAAAATACGAGAAGTCGGCCCTGTCCGACGAACTGGAGGAGAATCTGCTCGGCAAGCTGACCAGCCTGCTCGATACCGAAAAGCCGTTTCTGGAAAGCGACCTCTCCCTGCCCCGGCTGGCGCAGCGGCTGAACACCTCACCCCACCACCTTTCCCAGCTGATCAACGACCGGCTGGGTCAGAGTTTTTTCGACCTGCTGGCCACCTACCGCGTTCGCGAAGCCCAGCGGCTGCTTCAGCATCCGGACTCCGTCAACCTGAAGATCGATGAGATTGCCGAGCGGGTCGGGTATAATTCCACCTCCGCCTTTCATACGGCATTCAAGCGCCTGACGGGCCAGACGCCGGCCCAGTTTCGGGCTGCTGCGACTTCGTCCCGTTCGGCATGAAGTTCTTGACGATCGGAAAATGGCGTTTCCGGGCCGCTTAAGGCCATCTTTGCTCCCGGAAAATCATTCGACGCCATGCAACCAATCGTATCTGAATCTTCTCTGAACCCGCCCTCCACCGGGGCCCCCTCCACCCGTCGGTATGACCTGGACTGGCTGCGGGTGATCGCCATCGTCATCCTTCTGTTCTACCATACCGGCATGATCTTCGTCAGCTGGGGCTGGCACATCGAAAGCCCGAACACCAGCCCGGCCCTTCAGGAAGTGATGCACTGGCTTCATTACTGGCGGATGCCCCTGCTGTTTTTCATCTCCGGGGCCGGAACGTTCTTCGCCCTGAAGAAACGCGCCTTCGGCACCTACGCCGGAGAGCGGGTCCGGCGGCTGTTCATTCCGCTGGTGTTCGGGATGCTGGTGATCGTGCCGCCCCAGATTTATTTCGAGTGGCTGTTCCGGGGCCGGTTCAGCGGCAGCTATGCCGAATTTTACCCGAACGTCTTTCAGTTCCAGCCGTACGAAGACGGGGGCCGGGGTGGGGCG
Source organism: Larkinella soli (assembly GCF_003703975.1). Classification (GTDB taxonomy): domain Bacteria; phylum Bacteroidota; class Bacteroidia; order Cytophagales; family Spirosomataceae; genus Larkinella; species Larkinella soli. Next base: position 52,649 of record NZ_QTJY01000028.1, read on the forward strand.
TTCAGCTGGCACCACCTCTGGTTCGTAACTTACCTGTTCCTCTACTCTCTGATCAGCATTCCGGTCTTCCGGTATCTGAAAAAACCGGCGGGCCGTCGGCTGATCGACCGGCTGGGGCGGCTCATCCGGCGCCCGGGCGGGGCAATGTGGCTGGCCGGTTTCATCGTCGGGAACGATCTCATCCTGGGCGGCTTTTTCCCGAACGAAACCCACGCCCTGCTCAACGACTGGGCCTATTTCATGGAAAACCTGATCCTGTTCTGGCTGGGGTATGCGCTGGTCAGCCGGCCGGAATTCTGGCAGACGCTGACCGACCAGCGACGCGGCTTCGCCTTCGGGACCCTGGCCTGCACGATTATTTTCTACACCACCCTTGCCATGGGCGACCGGTTTCCGGCGCTGCGCGAAAATAAGGTCTGGGTCACCTTCTACAGCACCAATACCAACTGTCTGATGTGGTTCTCGATTCTGACCTCCGTCGCCTACAGCTTTCGGTATTTAAACCGGAACCACCGGCTGCTGCCCCACCTGAACGAAGCCGTCTATCCGTTCTACATTCTGCACCAGACCGTCATCGTCTGCATCGGATATTTTGTCCTGAAAACGAACCCGGGCGTACTGGACGGCTTCCTGATCATCAGCTTTGCGTCCCTGTTTACGAGTATCGCGCTTTATCTGCTGTTCATTCGACCTTTTACACTGACCCGGTTGCTGTTCGGGCTGAAAACCGATTCCCGTTCAACGATCAAACAACCATCCCTATGAAATTCATTCTCTTCTGGCTCACCCTGACGGCCCTCCTGACGCTTTCCGTTCCCTCCTTCAGTCAGGCCCCTTCCGCAAGGACCTCACCCAACCCCGGCGAGTGGCCGGCTTACGGACGGGATGCGGGCGGGATGCGGTACTCGCCCCTGCGGCAGATCAACGCGGCCAACGTGAAGAATCTGAAACCGGCCTGGACCTTCCGGACCGGAGAACTCGAAACCTACGAAGGCACCAACACGAAGGAAAAAGCCGCCTTCGAGGCTACACCGCTCCTCGTCGACGGAACGCTTTACTTCACGACGCCCACCACCCGGGTTTTTGCCCTCGACGCAGCCACCGGCCGGAAAAAGTGGGAGTTCGACCCGGAAGTCTATCTCCGGCAAGATCTATCCGAAGTAACCTCGCGGGGGGTGTCGATCTGGCCCGCCGACGGCCGCCGTCTGCCCAAACGGGTCTTCGTGCCCACCCTCGACGGCCGGCTCATCGCCCTCGATGCCAAAACCGGCCAACCCATTCCCGGTTTCGGCCGGGAAGGCAGCGTCGACCTGCGGACGGGCGTCGGCAACATCAGCGTGACCTCTCCGCCGGCCGTGATCGGCGACCTGATCGTGGTCGGCTCGTCGATGGGCGACAACCAGCGTTTCAATTACGAACGGGGCGTCGTGCGGGCGTATGATGCCCTGACGGGTGCGCTCCGCTGGAGCTGGGACCCGATTCCGCGGACCAAAGACGACCCCGGCGCCGACACCTGGCGGGGGGCCAGCGCCCTCCAGACGGGGGCCGCCAACGCCTGGTCGATCATCTCCGCCGACCCGGAACGCGACCTGGTGTTCATCCCGACCACCTCCCCCAGCCCCGATTATTACGGCGGAGAGCGGCTGGGGAAGAATCAGTTCGCCAGTTCGATCGTCGCCATTCGGGCGTCGACCGGCAAAGTGGTCTGGCACTTCCAGACCGTCCACCACGACCTCTGGGACTACGACAATGCCGCACAGCCGCTCCTGTTCACCCTGAACCGTAACGGGAAGGAAACCCCGGCGGTGGCCGTCGGCACGAAGATGGGGCATATTTTCATCCTCCACCGGGAAACCGGCGAACCCCTGTTCCCGGTGGAGGAGCGGCCCGTTCCCGCTTCGACGGTGCCGGGGGAGGAAGCCTTTCCGACCCAGCCCTTCCCGACCACCCTGCCCCGGCTGGGCCTCCACCAGGTCGAAGCCTGGGGGCCGACGGCCGAACTGAAAGCCGTGGCGCAGAAACGGATGGACAGGCTTCATTATAAAGGCATTTTCACCCCTCCCTCCTTTCAGGGCACCATCGTTTCGCCCGGCAACGTCGGCGGCATGAACTGGAGCGGCATGTGTTATGATCCCGAGTCGGGGCTGCTGATTACCAACGTCAACCGGCTGGCGGCCGTCATCACCCTGATGCCCCGGGAGAAAATGTCGGGAGCGATGAAAAGCAATCAGGAGCTGCTGCGGGCCGAAACCGGCTATCAGGCCGGGACACCCTACATCATGAAGCGCTCCTACCTGTTCGGGCAGAATGAACAGGGCATCGTGCCGCAGACCACCCCGCCCTGGGGAACGCTGGCCGCAGTGAACCTGAAGAAAGGGACGCTGGAATGGGAAGTGCCGCTCGGATTCATGTACGATGTGGCCCAGTATCCCGACGCCCGCCAGTGGGGATCGCTGAATCTCGGCGGGGCCATCGTGACGGCCGGCGGGCTGGTGTTCGTGGCCGGCACCATCGACGGGCATCTGCGGGCGTTCCGAACCCAGGACGGCAGCCTGCTCTGGGAGGCCGCGCTGCCTGCCGGAGGCCAGGCCACCCCGATGACCTACGAGGTAAACGGTAAACAATATGTGCTGATCGCGGCCGGCGGCCACGGCAAACTCGGGACGAAGCTGGGCGATTTTGTGGTGGCCTACCAGCTGCCCTGAAAGATTTTTTTCAAAGCCACGCAACCGAAAGGAAGCGATCCTCGTATATGTGCAGGAGAAGCCTTTGGCCCGACCTATTCAACGAAGCGCCAGGGGAACCGCTGAGTTCGGGTTCGTGTCGAAGGTTCTGATTGAACACGCCCGGTCATCCCTGTTACTACAGGGAAGGCCGGGTGTTTTTTCTTTGCCCGACACCCCTGGCCGGACCGGCGCACCGGCCGGGGGTGTGCGGATTGGCACTCTCTTCGCCCCTCTCTTGCTACGTTCCACTCTGCCCCCTACCTTTGAACCGCGAAGTTTAATTATTTTAATTTACAGTGGGATTCTTGGCTTAAACCAAAGGACGGCCGGCAAAAGGTGCAAGTCCTTAGTCCAAGAACGCCCATGTGGGAATAATTGAACTTCGCAGTGACCGGCCTATCTTTTCATCATCACCTCCTTTGGTTATGCGAAGTTCAAACAACTCTACCCACCAATCCCGCCCGGATTATCCCAAAGCCTACTTTCGGCCCTGCGGCATACCCCGACGCTTGTTTTTACAACTAATTGAGGCCGAGCCCCTGCTCTCCGCCCAACCCGACGGCCAGGGCGTCGTGCAGGGCTTCCTCCGCACCGTCCTGCGTCGCTACCTGCTTGAACGCCGAACCTACTACGCCCGTCTGCACGAAAACCGCACCGGCCGGCCCCTCCAGCCGCCCCAGCACCATCCCCTGCTTCATGCCGCCCTGGGTGCCTACTGGCGGGTCTTCTGCCGTACGCTCGCCAAACAGGATTTATCGCTGGAAAACCAGCTTCAGCAGCAGGAGCTATCGTGGCTCAACCACCAGATCGTGCCCGAACTGGAGCGGCAATTGACGGAGGTAAGCACGGCCCGCGACCGGCTGTTGAGCGAGAACGAGCGTCTGAACCGGGCGCTGGCGATGCTGATGAGCCGGTGCCCCCCCCCAGCCGGTGCGCCGGTCCGACAGGACCAATCAGAAAAAGTAGGTAATTGAGGCCCGGGGGAAGAAGGGCGTTCCCGGGGTGAAATGGATTTCGTTGACCGGAGCGGGTTCTCCGCGCAGACGGCTTTCGGTGGCAAACTGCGTTTCTTTCCAGCGGGTGTTGAACAGGTTCTGCACCGACAGACCGAACTGGAGCCGGGTAAGCGTATAGTTGGCCTGCAGATCGGTGATGAAATAGCCCTTCGCCACGATGGAATTGTCTTCATTGGCCGGCCGGGCCGCCATATACCGATACCGGAGCGAGCCGCTCAGCCCTTTCCGGTTCTGAAGTGTCAGGCCGCCCGTGGAGGTAAACGTCGGTGCCAGCGGCAAATAGTTCTGCCCGGCCTCTGCCCCAAGGGCCCGGGGCCGGGCCGTGTTGAGGTCCAGATCGAAGAAAAGCCGGGGGGAGAGCTGCCAGCGCAGAGAAGCGTCGAGGCCATACCGCCGGGATTTGCCGCTCGGTTCGATCACCCCTTCGTCGCCCACATAAACAAACTCCTGCTCCATCCATAGATACCAACCGGCCGCCTGAATTAGCAGGTTCGGAAAAGGCTTGAAAATCAGGCCCAGATCGGACCCGTAGGCCGCCGGCAAGACCTCCCTCCCCTGCTGTTCGACCACTACCCGCGTATCGTTCGAATGGAAGCCGCGACCGGTATTCAGATAAAGTTGCAGCCGCGGGTTGACGGTGTAGTACAGATTCAGTTTCGGCGAAAGGATCACATCCGAGGCCCGAAGCGTCGGCGCCGGGCTTTGAAGGAGGTCGGTATAGCGGTTCCGCAGGTAGTCGGCCCGTACTCCGGTATTGAGGGTAAACCGGGCCGAAAAGGCAATCGATTCGTCGAGATAGAGCGAGGCATTCCCTTCGTCGATGCGCCCGAGTTTCCGGCGGCCGAGGGTTTCGCTGCGGTTCAGGGTGTGGGAAAGTTCGGTCGGCCGGGTGAGGTCCCGGCGATACTGAAGCCCTGCCGTGGTGGTCAGGAGCGCCCGCCCGATGCGGCTATTGCGGGCTATACTTCCGTTATAGCCAAACAGATGACGGCTTTCCTTTTGCCGGATCTGGTCCCCGTTGACCGAATCTTCCCGGAAAAAGGTGAAGTTGGAATACAATTCGAAATCATACCGGCTGTAGTAGACTTGCTGACGAAGGGTGAGATTCGGGCCGACCGTCGTCACCAGCTGCCCGTTCAGGTTGGTCCGGCCGGTTTCCCCGCCTTCGGTCGGGTCGACGGAACCGTAAAAACCGACCTGACCCGACGCCACCGCCCGGTCCGGAATCTGGCCCGAATGATTCCACCGGCTATGGAAGGTCGAGCCGGTGAGCGTCAGCCGGGTGTTCGGGCTCAGGTGTCTGTGGTATTTCCCCACCAGGTTGAACCGTTTGAAATGCTGCGGGTGGTCGAAGTAAGAATCCGAGTAGGAGTATTCGGGCGCCAGATAGAGCGATTGCCCCCGTTCGAGGCCCCGGCGGCCCAGCAGATCGAAGGCCCCCACGGCACGGGCAGTCCGGTACGGGCCGGCTTCCAGCTTCACGAAACTCTTGTCGAGAACCGTCCGCGTCCGGAAGTCCACCCAGCCGGCCGTGGCGAAATTACCCTGATCGGCCCGGTAAGGACCTTTCCTGAAGTCGACGCCCTCGATCAGTTCCGGGATGACGAAATGAAGGTCGGCATATCCCTGTCCGTGGGCGTGGGATACCATATTGACCGGTATTCCGTCGACGCTGAGCCGGATGTCGGTCCCGTGGTCGAGGTCGAAACCGCGCAGGAAAATCTGCTCGGCCTTGCCGCCCCCGGCATGCTGCCCGATGAACAGGCCCGGCACCAGCCGCAGGATTTCCTGCGAATTGGTGATGGGGCGAACCCGGATGTCCAGGCTGGAAATCAGCTGCTGGTCGTGCGCCCGCAGGGAAGACACCGCAATTTCCTTCAGTTCGATGGCGGCCGCGTCGAGAGGTGTGCTGACCCGAGTGATCTGGTCGTCGTACACCGTCACCTCGATGACCATCGTCCTGAAACCGAGGTGCGACAGTTCGATCTTATAGGGCGCGGGCACGAGCCCGTCGAACCGGTATTGCCCCAGTTCATTGGTGACGGTCCCCTTCCCCAGCCCGGTCAGATGGACGGTCACCCCGCCCAGCGGCCGCCGGGTAACCGGGTCGTGGACGGAACCCACAATACTGCCTAAATGAGCCAGCGCCGGGAAAGCCAGGATCAACAGCAAAACGAACAATAGTAGTTTTTTCATGATGCGGATACGGTCGGGGTACGGTTCAGATCCATCACAAAACGGCGATCGGGTTCACCTTCCGGGCCTGGGCCAGCAGCCGGTTTCCTTCTTTCACATGGCCCAGCGCCACTTCGACGGCACCGGCCTGCCGCAGCAGTTCGGGGTCCTTGCTGCCCGTCCGCAGGGCCACCTGCATATGCTGCTGCGCTTTTTCGGGCAGGTGCCGGTGATAATAAACCCAGGCCAGGGCCCGGTTCACGTCGATGTTGCGGGGCCGGACCCGGTATTCCCGCAAACCGTAGAACAGGGCCGAATCCAGTCGCCCGGCGGCCGTATAAACCTTGCATAACTCAAGGTCGACCCGGTGCCCCGACCGGGCGTCCTCCTGAAGCATCTGAACAACCTCCCCGTATTTCTTCACGGATTGCTCCGGGTTTCCCTTCAGGCCGTAAATTTCAGCCATTTCTTCATGAAAAGAAAACTCCGGCATGATCCGGGCCGCACTGTCGAGCAGAAAAAGAGCTTCGTCATACCGCTTCCGGGCTTTTTGAACCCGACCCAGGCCCCTCAGCGCAAAAGCATAACTCGGACGCAGGGCCAGCACGTCGGCATACTGATTTTCGGCCTCCTGCAGCTTTCCGGTGGTTTCATACAGGTAGCCGAGGGTGGTTCTGCTCCAGCAAAACGGTTCCGATCCGGGCAAACCGGCCTGAACGGCCAGTTTCATAGCTTCGATGGCCCCGGGATAGTTGCCGTAAATTTCGCGGAGGTAGGAAGCCCGCGAGTAGGACTCCAGCGAAGGTTTCAACTGCTGCATTTTATCGGACATCGCCACCGCTTCCTCATAATGGCCCAGCTCGACGTTGGCATCGACCAGAACGCCGTACACGTAGGCGTTGTTCGGATTCATCTGCCGGGCTTTTTCGGCCAGCGCGCGGGCTTCGGCGAAACGGTGCTGCGACATCATCACCGAGGCTTTGTAGGTGGTGGCTTCAAAATTTTTCGGATCTATCGCCAGGACGCCGTCCAGAATGCGCAGCACGGCTGGGTAATAATACGGGTGTTCGCCGGTGATGCGGGCTTCGGACAGGAAGATGGCGGCCAGTTGCAGCCGGTTTTTGGTGTTGGCCGGCTCCTTTCGGATTTTCTGCATCAGTTCGTCCACTTTCCCGCGGGTCCGGGGCCATTCTTCGGCCTGCGCCAGTTGGCCCCGTCGCTCAAACAGGGCCGGTATTTCATCGGTGGAACCGGTAGCGGATCCGCCCGTAGCCGTTTGAGTCCGGCGGCTTTCGGAACAGCCGGTCAGTAGCAGAACCAGTGTCAGCAGGGCCGGCCCCCAGGCCGAAAACGTTCGGGTGAAAGGTAAAGTCGTTGTCATGGAAGGATGGTTTAAGAAGGAAAAACCGGGGGCCGGGCCGCCATTTGCGCCAGCCTGCACGGCCCCCGGGGATGCCGCTCAATGCCGGACTACCTTGATCGTCTGGCGTTCGTTCGGCGTAGACACCTGGAGGAAGTACACCCCCGGCCGTTGTCCCAGCCGGACCGTCCGGCGTTCCACGGCCCCGGCCAGCCCGACGGTTTGCTGCCCGAACCGCTGCCCCTGGCTGTCGCTCACCTGAATCTGGAGCGATTTGCCCGACGCTCCCCGGACCTCGACAGTCACCTCGTTGCCCGGCGTGGGGTTACCCAGCACCCGAACCGACAGGGGTTCTCCCCCTTCGGCCGAAATTCTTGCCTTCGCGCAGAATTCCCGGAAATTGAACGTGTAGCTGGCCCTCGAGGACGGATCGCCCACATACCGCACATTCACCACAATGAATTTGGTGTTGGGGTCGTTGCGAACGCCGAACTCGATCTGGCGGTTGACGCTCGGGCCATACACGCCGTTGACCACGCCGGCCGCGCTGAACTCGACCGCCCGGGCCGGATCACCCCCGATCCGGCCAAAGGTGATGTCACCGGTCGAGCAGTTGTAATCCGTTACTGTGGCGGAAAGCGGCACGGTCGTCGTCGATTGGGGACCCACATACTGGTTGCCGAGGAAACCGCGCCAGGGGTCCTGTTCGAAGGGGAAAGCCGCCTTGAAGGTGGTATCGTTCTTCGTCACTCCGGCGTTGAAACCGAGAACCTTCACCAGATTGGGGGTGACGGGACTGCCGCCGGGCTGGAAGTCGTCGTACCACAACCCGATGGCCGCCAGCACCACCCCGCCCACCGCCTGCAGCTCGATGGTCGTCACGTCATCCTCCAGCCGACGGCCGTTGGGAAACCCGTCCATGTTGGGAATGA
>NZ_QTJY01000029.1 GCF_003703975.1 Larkinella soli
TGAAGACCATGCCGTGGTAGCCTTCCGAAGGTTCGGTGAACTGCGGGAACTTGCCGTTGCCCCAGTTGTATTTCCCGCTGTCGACGATGACGCCCCCGATGCTGGTGCCGTGTCCGCCGATCCATTTGGTGGCCGACTCGACCACCACGGCGGCCCCATGTTCGATGGGCCGGAACAGGTATCCGGCCGCCCCGAAGGTGTTGTCCACGATCAGGGGAAGATCATAACGTTGAGCCAGGGCCGCAAAGGCGTCGAAATCCGGGATATTGAAGCCGGGGTTACCGATGGTTTCCAGAAAAATGGCCTTTGTGCGGGCGTCGATGTGTTTTTCGAAGGCTTCCGGTTTGTCGCCTTCGGCGAAGCGCACGTCGACGCCCAGCCGTTTGAACGACACCTTGAACTGATTGTAGGTGCCGCCGTAGAGGAACGAGGTCGAGACGAAGTTGTCGCCCGCTTCGAGGATGTTGTTGAGGGCGATGAACTGGGACGCCTGTCCCGAACCCACGGCCAGGGCCGCCACCCCCCCTTCGAGAGCTGCCATGCGTTTCTCGAAGACGTCGGTGGTGGGGTTCATGATGCGGCTATAGATGTTACCAAAAGCCCGGAGAGCGAACAGTTCGGCGCTGTGGGCCGAACTGTCGAACACATAGGACGTGGTCTGGTAGATGGGTACGGCCCGCGCCTTGGTGGTGGGGTCGGCTTCCTGGCCGGCATGAAGCTGCAGGGTTTCGAAGCGCATTTGATCCGTCGTCATTGTGCTGAATGGTTTAAGTGTATCAGTTCGTAAAAACCAGGGTCCGCTCCGGAGTCAGGACGGGCCGGTTGGCTTCGATGGCAAATTCGTAGACGGCTTTCTGACCGCCCCACTGGATATGCAGGGTGTACTTCCCGACACTCAGCTGCTCCAGGTTGAACCGCCACCAGCTCCAGGACTGACGCCGGCCGATGAAATCCTGATAGATTTCGTCATGATTGGCGTTTTTCAGGGTCAGCACGAGGTTGCGCTGGGTGTGGTTTTCGATCAGCAGCTTGAAGAGCAGCGGGTTGCTGTTGGGAAACTGGTGAACGCGCAGCTCGGGCCGGTTGACCAGCAGGTTGGGCCGGCGCACTTCCGGATTCGCATCGGGATTGCGGTGGCTCGCGAGATGAACGTACGGGCCGGTGAACAGGGCGTCGATCTTCGGGTACTTCTGCGCCCGGGCTTCGAACCGGAAGATAAAGGCCAGCAGCAGGCCCACGACGGTGAACGTAATGTTGGAGGCCTTGAAGGCCACGACCGAGGCATCGGTCAGACGGTGATCCGTTCCGGAGAACGGCATGCTTTCATTGGTTTTCATGGTGTGAAAAGAGGAATGGATGAATAAACTGAGTGTGTCTCAGGCTTTTAACGTCATAGTAAAAGCTTGGCAAAATTCATACATTCCCGCTTGCGGAAAATCACCGGAAACCCTGATTTTAGAGTCACGGAATTCCGTGATTTTATTGACCACCCCCCCGCCCCCTCCTTGCTAAGGAGGAGGAGTGCGCTGCCATGTTCAGGCTCTGCGAAGCCACCCCCTCCTTGCTAAGGAGGGGGCTGGGGGTGGTCCGGCTGGGGGGTGGACTGCCTTGTCATGCCGACGCAGGAGGGATTCTGTGGCTGAATTTCTCATTCCCTGGAGTACCCAGGCACCAGATCCCTCGTTCCTCGGGATGACAAGAAACTCTCTTTCCTTACTAAGGAGGGATCGGACCGGCGCTCCGGCCGGGGGTGGTCACCCCGACGCAGGGAGATTGCGACGGCAAATCTCGACCGGCTTCGCGCCGGTTATTTCTCGCTAAGAAGCTTCTGCAACAACTCGGCTTTCTCCTTCTCCGCCTGGAGAAGCCGTTCGTAGAGTTCGATGACTTTGTCGAGGGCGTTGAAGGTGCAGTGCATGGCGTTTACTGAACTGGAGTTAACGGTTGCTCCCTCGTAATTATGCTGGATATTGAAGATGGCCGTTTCTTCATCGAAGTTTTTGATGGCTTCGGCCGGCACTTTCAGCACCCGGGCGAGCTGGTCCAGCAGTTCCGGTTCGATTTCTTCCTTCTGTTCGAGCACCGAGATTTTGCGCTGGTTCCAGTCGTCGCCCAGCTCGAAGGCCAGGGCTTCCTGCTTGATGCCGAGCATCTCCCGGAAGCGTTTCACATTGCGGCCCTGATGAATCGTTTTCGGCATGGCTGGGGTGGTTTGTTTGGCCTACAAAGCTAAAAAAAGATCAATTCATGCAACCATCCGGTAAAATACTTCCGGGGCGGTAATTTATCGCTGCGCGGTTTTTTCTACCGGGCCGCCGTACGCCAGATTGGGAACCGGATTTTATCGCTTTTCTGCCATGCAAGACCTTGAAACCGCCCTGGCGATCATTACCCGCTCGGCCCCGACCGCAATGATCTACCGGCTTGATTCCCCGATTCCGGGGGTTTGCCATGATTTGGTTGTGCTGCTGCGCCGACCCCAGCACCGCCCGCTGCACGACTACGAGGATTTAATCCGGAGACGATGCCGGGCGCAGGGGCTGGAGGGAGTTGCCGTGAGCGCCTACCCGCTGGCGATGGTGCGGGATGGACTGCCCCACTCTCCGTTTTTCCGGCACCTCTGCACCACACGGCAGCCGGTTTTTCGAGGATGCGGGGCAAACCGGGCTGGCGATTTTCATGCTCCACCAGACCGCCGAATTTGCGCTGAACGCTTTTCTGACGGAAAGACTCGGTTTTAAACAGTACACCCACCATCTCCGGAAACTGCTGCGCGATACCCGCCGGTTTACGCCCGCTTTTCACTCTCTGTTCCCGGATGAAACGCCCGAAGAGCAGGCCCTGCTCGACCTGCTTCAGCAGGCTTATCGGAACGCCCGGTATCTGGACGGTTTCGCTCCCGATCCGGGCCAGGTCAGGACGCTGTTTGACCGGGTGGCCGGTCTGTCGGCGGTGGTTGTCGATGAAGCCGGACGCGCCAAACCTGACGGGCGTAATATCGCTGTGTCAATCGATGCCGTAGGTCTGCCGGATGTGCTGCGGTAAGGGCGGTACCCGGTCGGGATGGGCTTTAAGCCAGTGAAGGGCTCCTTCCGGGGTATACCAGAGGTGCGCTTTCCCATCCCGGGTGGTGGTGACGATGCGGTGCCCGTCCGGTGAAATGACCGCCTTCATGACCGGCAAGGCATGGGGAAGCGTGGCAAGCAGTTGCCCGTTTCGGGACCACAGCTTCGTTTTGGCGTCCGACGAAAAGGTCAGGATGTATTTGCCGTTCGGGGAGAAGGTGCCTTTGGTAAAATACTGTACCATAAACGAAACCTGGTCCAGTGAGGAGGACAGGATGGAAGCCTCATTCTCACCGCCGTCGATGTGGTCCAGGCGGGCCAGTAGTTTCCCCTGCCTATCCAGGAGATGAACGGTATTTCCCATCGGGCTGACTACCAGTCTTTCCCCGTTGGATGGGGATGAAGTCGAACTGCCGATAAAAAGCTCCGTATCGCTGTCGATGATTTCGATTGTCTCATCCGGGAAGAGTGCCTCTTTTACCAAAAGAGGGCTTTGGCTATCGGGCAAATTTAGACGCAGATTCGACTTCGGCACGTCTTCGTACTGTACTCTTAAAAAAGGCTGTTTCCGAAGGCTCCAGAGGGTTACAGTGTGAGGGGATGAAAGGGAAAGGATATGATCGCACTGCGGGGAAAACAGGGCCATTCGGAGGGGAGTTTGATGTTTGAGGGTAAGAAGAAGCCGGCCCCGCAGGTCCCAGACTTTCACCATTCTGTCCATGGAAACCGTCAGAATCCAGCGCCCGTTGGGTGAAAATTCCGCGGAGCGGACCATACCGGAATGCTCCAGATCCGCGATCTTCTTTCCGTCGACGGCCCATAGTTCAGGCGAATTGTCAGCACGACTCAGCAGGGCATATCGACCATCCGGTGAAAGGTCTGCCGAAAGGTATGAATTGCGTTTTGGCGAAGAAGGGTCGTTGTCAAACGTATTCAGGAGATCGCCCTTCGGACTCCAGACTCTCACCATATCCTTGAAGATTACCAGTAGCCGGTTATTCAAGGAAAACCGGGTAGAATAGAGGTCTCCTTTTGAAAGTAATGCAAAGCCCCTGGCCGAGTCTTTTCTGTTCCAGGAACTCAGTCCTTTATTCACAATGAAAACAACCCCGTTGCCGTCCGGAGAAAGCCGGATAAAGCGAACCGTATGTTTCTGAACCGGCAGGGAGTCCAGGGGTGTTCCCTCAAACGTGTACAGCTGCACCTTCGCTTCACTCAATACGGCAAGGACCCTGGCATCTCCGGCCGGAAAGACGGCCCCGACATACGTGGATTCGCTTTGTTTATAATCTATGGTTATAAGAAGAGATGAAGAAATAAGGCTTGCTGCCCTGCCAAACGTATCAAAAGTAAAGTCAACAGCATCATTCCTCAATCTGAATTCAGCGACGATTGGCCATTCGTCTCCGGGCGTATCACCCCGGAGGGAATCGGATTTCACTCCTCTTAAAGTGGCCGTATAATCCGTAACGATTAACAGTCGGGTGCCGTCCGCAGAAAACTGAACCGAGCGAATGGGTTTGGGCGAGGGGAAGCGGGCCACCAACCGCCCGGCCAGATCCCAGACCGAAGCGGCCTGCCCGGTATAGGTCAGGAAGCGGCTACTGTCGGGTGAAAACAGCGCGTCCAGCAGTAGCTTCTCCGGGGGCAGGGCGGCCAGTCGCTTTCCTTTCAGATCCCACAGTTCCACAGCATGCGAAGCCGTCGTAGTGAGAATGGTCCGGCCGTCCTGAGAAAATTTGGCCGTCCGGACCGAATCCGTCAGTTTGATTTCGGTCTGGGTGAACAGTTCTTCATGCCCCTCGTTGAAACGCCGGGCAATTCGTTCTTTAACGGGCAGGGCATCGGGAAGGATATCAGCTGCCCGTTCGAGCATCCGCAACGCGACGGCCGACGGCTGTTTATCACTCTCGGCTGCCCAGTATAAGGCTTTGGCTTCCCGGTTGGCCCGGGTGGCGGCTTTCGTCTGCTCCCGGGCCGCCCGTTCAGCCACCTGAGCCCTCCGGCGCTGGTCATCGACGGACCGGAACAGCGCCCTGATCTGCTGGTCGACGACGAGCGCTTTTTCCGGCGCGCATAGCTTGGCCGCGTTGTACTTGTTCAGGGCCCGGCGAAAGTCTCCGGCCTGCTGCAGGGCGTTGCCTTCCCGCATCAGCCGGGCATACTCCGGGCAGGGCTGGGCGTGAGACCCGAGAGTGACCATCAGAAAAAGAAGGAAAAGAACGGGTTTCATCGGGATTCGGCCTGAAGTTTAGCTTGGCACGTCTGCATCTCAACCGGCAGATTCTTTCGCAGTTGCTGAAGCGTCTGCGAGGCCGTCCCGGCTTCTTTTTCCGGAAACGCGACCGGTTCCTGCAACTGGTGGCGCAGCACCGAGTCGGCCTGAACAAAGGCACCGAGGGCCAGGCGGTATTCTTCCGTCTCGAAAAAGCCCCGGCCTTTGTGGTAAAGGTCCGATGCTTTCTGAAGGGTAACCATATTCAGGGCGGCCTGAAGCGCCTGACTCCCTTTCAAAGCCGCCTGTTCGTTCCGCTGCGCCTGTTTTTCCTGCCGTAGCGCGTAAATCATGGAGGCAACGGCCAGCAGAGAAAGCAGAAGGGCGCCGGCCACCGTCCACCGGAGCCGCCGGTTTTTCGCCTTCTGTTCCTCCAGCTTCGCCTGTTCGACGGCGCGCCGGGCGGCTTCCGTCTCGGCCTGAAGCCGGGCCACCTGCCGGCGGCTGGTTTCGACGAAACTCCAGATTTCGGCGCTGTCCGGCAGGGTGCGGTCCAGTTCGGTTTTTATAGTGTCTTCGTGCAACTGCACTTCGGTCAGCCGGCGTTCGGACAACAGCAGATCGTCGGCCCGGTGCTTTTCCTGGTATTCCCGGAAGGCTTCTTTCAGGCGACGGATGATCGCGTTGATTTGCCGTTGCTCGGCCGAGCGGCTCTGGTCGATCACCTGCGCCAGGCTGTCGTGCGGCAGTTCATAGCGGCCGTCCTCCGACCGCAGAATGCGGGCGTTCTCCAGACGGGCCAGCAGATCGATCACCAGCGACGGCTCCAGACCGGTTTCGCGGGCCAGGCTTGCCGGGCTTTGTTCCCTTCGGGTGCCTTCATACGTGACAAACGCTTCAAGCACTCTCCCAACCGCAGGCTGCTGCGACGCGGGCAGATCTGCCGCAACGACGGCCCTCTGTTCATTCAGGAACAGTTCGAGCACATCCTCGATCGGCCCGACTTCCTCCACCAGCGTCGAGTCGATCCCGGTCTTTCGGAAGCCGGAATCCCGGTTCTTCTGGAGGGCCGTTCGCCAGAGCCGGTCGAGGTAGACCTGAAGATAGGGAAGCTGAAAGGTTCCTTTGCCCGAAAAGGTATTCCGAAGGATCAGGCGGCTTGCTTCCGACTCCTCCAGATAAACGCCGTCGGTGTGTTGCAGCGTCCCGACGATCACTTCTTCCAGATTTCGCTCACTCATGGGTTCTACCCGGAGCCGGAAGTCGAAAAGGCCCGGAAAATCTTCTTCGAACGGATACAGATGAGCGATGTATTCCTCCCGCATCACGATGAACAGCTTGCAGGGCGCCCCGGATTCATAAATCGCTTTCAGCAAGGTGAAGAACTGCCGTTGTTCCTCCTGGCTGCCGCTGATAAAGATCTCCTCGAACTGGTCGAAAATCAGGTAAACGTTTCGAAGGACGTACTGGGCCAGTTGCCTGATCCGTTCACCCGGCAAGGCGGAGCCATCCGGTCCCAGAATACCGGACAGGGCCTGATCCAGCGAGTCCGGAAAGTGGTCCCGGCGTCGGATGATGACCGGGAAATAGTCGG
This sequence comes from Larkinella soli, assembly GCF_003703975.1. GTDB lineage: Bacteria > Bacteroidota > Bacteroidia > Cytophagales > Spirosomataceae > Larkinella > Larkinella soli. The sequence continues at coordinate 6,875 of NZ_QTJY01000029.1, forward strand.
AAAGCGAAATTGCTTTGGCGAGTCCGCACTGCACCAGACTGCTTTTGCCGGCCCCGGAAGACCCGTAAATCAGAATCAACCGCGAGCTGTAAACCAGCTCGACCAGTCGTTTCTGTTCGTTCTGTCGCCCAAAAAACCGGTCGGTATCCCCGGCGGTGTAGGCGTCAAGAAATTTGAACGGGCTGCGGACAGGTTCGGCTAAGGTCATGGCGGAGGGAAGGGCGTGGGTTACAGCAGGCTCAGGTCGATTTCCGGGGCTTCGTCGGAGGGGTGGTGAACAGGTAAATCCAGCCCTGCCAACGCACCGATGACCTCCATCTGCTCCCGAAGGAGACTGTAGTCTTCGCGCTGAAAGGCATCTTCTTTCTTCATGGAAATGCTCAATGGCGGATCATGGGGGCGGGCAATATGGCTGAACAGCATCCGGTCCGGGCGGCATTCCCGAAAGCTGAACAGATCGAAGACGGAGTTATCACTCTTTTTATAGACATTTCGATCGATAATAAATGGCGAGAGGTTCAGAAACCGGTTCTCCTCCGGCTCGTCCGTGGCTCCATCCGCTCCCGCCCGTCGACGGTTTCTGACCAGCAGCACCGACTGACATTCCCACAGGTCGGATTGGACGACCTCCCGGAAATACTGTTCTTCATTAAGCCGGTAACTCTGGCTTCGCAATACTACTTTCTCGTGTCGGTATTGGGGAGTCCGGTCATAGAAGCGGATCACCCGAATATTCTTGTAGGATTCCAGTCGGTAACCGGCCCAGAAGCCCAGCCGTTTGAATAGTTCAGTCAGATGATCCTCCCCGATCCGGCATAGTCCGGGAACATTTGCGGGCCCGCCCGGAGCAGCCAGCCGCCGACGGAGCTCCTCAAAGAAGCCGAGGGCTTCCATCAAGGAAGGCGAGGCCTTCAGATCAGCGATCAGGTCGCTTATTTCTTCGATGAAAGGCGGTTCGTCACGTTCCGCCAGCATGTGGAGTAACGAGCCGGACAGATCCGCTACCCGTTCCGGGGGCAGCATAGCCCAGCCTTCGGTCAACAGGTCACGCAGGAAGCCGGAATCCGTTCTTTCGGGCGGCCTCTTTCCGCCCAGCAGGAGATTACGTATCTGGGCCAGCAGCGTGCTCATGGTCAGGTCCAGATGGCTTTCGACCAGGGCCAGGTATTGCTGAAGGCGTTCCAGGGAGGCCGCTACCGGCAAGAGCCTTCCGTCGGGGGTAATGACCGGGCAAAGCAGCCGGCGCAGCGGTTCGGCGAGCGGATAGGGAAACCGAAGCAGCAACTCTTCATTCACCCAGTTTTTAAGCGCTTCCGGCGGCAGCTCCTTCCGGGCGAGGTACTGGCTGGTCAGGGCAGGATCCGCTTTGCGGAGCGTATCGAAAAGAACCTGCCGCAGCAGTTTGTTGGGTACATACCCGGCCGCCTGTTCGGGATGGCTCGGCAGTTCCCATTGCCCGACCTGAGGGTCCGGGCAATGAAAGTACCAGTGATTACGGGTCAGCTCCTCCTGCGTTTCCAAAGCGCCCCGGCTAAAGTCGGAAAGATGGATATTCTCCCGGACCTGTAGCTGAAGCCGGGCCTGCTCGATGGCCTCCTGCAAGGAATACTGCTGAACCAGTGCCCGGTAAAACGCCAGTGAGAAGAACGAAGCAACCTGGTCGTTTACCGGGGCCGAAGTGGCGATAACGGCCGCATCGATGTTCTGCTCCGCCAGAAGCCGAATATGCTGAAGGGTAGAGCAGCCGTTCAGGAACACTAAACGGAGATTGGGGCATCGACCCAGCAATTGCGCAATTCCGGCTCCGCGGGCAGTGGCATCTTCCAGTTGCAGAAGAGTTTGACCGGCGTGCCCGCTGTAGTGAAAGATCGTCAGGGTTTCCTGATAGGTAAGTATTTTCTCGGCAAGCGACCTGGTCGTCGCAAAAGAGTCGCGCACCTTCAGGAAGTGGAGCCGACTGCTGCGGGCATCGAGTAGCCGGTCGATGCCTTCGTCCTCTTCCTTCAGAAAATCCAGTGGTTGGTCCCGGTTGTTGGCAAAGCAAAAGAGTAAGGTATGCATCAGAACGGCCTGGTCTATGACAACCTTCTGCATATTAATCTATTGCCCTGATTAAATCAAGGTACGGCAGACGGTGGAAGCATTCGATGCCTCTCCGGAGGACTCCGCCGTATTCAAACGGTGTGAGACTTATAGAAACGAGGTCCTGCCGATGAACGGAAAGGATATGCGGAAAAAAGCCTTCTTGCGCCCGAATATCCTAAAAAGCAAAAACCGCTTAAAACGAAGTCAACTCCACGACGTTGAGAGCATCCGCCACCAGATGAGTAAGTTGAATACTCGCGAACAAATGCACCTTGAAGACGAGTTTGCGGACTTCTACCAACAATACCCCAAAGAGTAATTCAATAAACCGCAGGCCCCACCTCTTTCCGATGCCTTTGCGAAAGGTCAAATACCCACTACCCCATACGGACTCAGATGGTGCCAGAGCGTTGCCAGACTACACACCTGTACCTGCGCGTCAGGCCGGAAATCCTGAGCCGAAGGCGTCACAACGAGGAGTGGAATGCCGCCCAGATCGCGGCTGGCTATGTAATTTCCCCGGCTCAGCGTGGGCGCATTGGTGTATTTGATTTCGAGACCCACGACGGGTTGGCCCCCACGTACCAGAACCAGGTCCAACTCCGAACCTTCAGCGGTGCGGTAATAATAGGGCTGTGTATCATACGCCAGGTTGGCAATGACCTGCTGAATCACGTAGCCCTCCCAGGAGCTACCCACATACAGGCTCCCGCTGAGGGCTTCCGTGGTTTGAATCGCAGCTAAGGCATGAAACATTCCACTGTCCCGAATATACAATTTGGGCGACTTTACTAACCTCTTGTTGATATTGATGAAATAGGGAGGCAGGCGCCTTATAAGAAAAGCCTGTTCCAGAAACTCAAGATAATGCTGAATCGTCGGTACGCTCTGTCCCAACGACCGGGCCAGTTCGGAGTTATTCAACTGATTGGCGTGGACGCTGACCAGCATCGATAACAACGTTCGAATCCGGACAGGCGACGCGCCCAGGCCCAGTCCCGGCAAGTCTCGTTCTACGTAGGTCTGAATAAAATCGTTCATGCGCCGGTTGGCCGACCGGTCACTGGGAGCCAATACCATGTCCGGGTAGCCGCCACGCAGCCAGTGTTGCTGATAAGGCAACTGACTTTGGACTTCCGGCCAGGTAAGGGGTTGAAGCTCCAGATAGGCAATACGCCCAGCCAGTGACTCGGAGCTTTGCTGAAGCAACCGGGGAGATGCCGAGCCCAGTAAAACAAACCGCCCCGCCACCCGATGACGGTCAATCAGGGACCGAAAGACGGGAAAAAGCTGCGGCATTCGCTGAACTTCGTCGATGATGACTAATTCGTCCTGATGGGCTGAGAGATACATTTCCGGATCTTGGAGCCGATTCAGGTCTTCCAGCGACTCTAAATCCAGATAGACCGTGTTTCGATCAGGCTGCGTAGTCAGCGTTTTTGCCAACGTTGTTTTTCCTACCTGTCGAGGTCCGACAAGGGCCACAGCGGGTCTATCATGAATCAGGTCAATAAATTCCGCTGTAATAGATCTGGCAATCATAACCCTGCAAATTTAAAGTAAAATTTTAAATTTGCAGGACTTCCACCCTACCAATGTCCTTAATCCTGCCACAACTTGCTTTACTGCATTTACAGTAACGTCCACGTCGGCGTCGGTCGTAAACCGCCCCAGGCTGAACCGCAGGCAGGAAAAGGCTTCCGTTTCCGTGAGGCCCATTGCCAGCAGGACGCGCGACGGGTCAATGGAAGCCGCCGTGCAGGCCGAACCGTTCGATACGGCAATGCCTTCCAGCCCCATAATTATGGCGTCGGAGTCGCAGTGTTCGAATAGGATGTTGGTGGTATTGTAGAGTCGGTGTTGGCGGTTTCCGTTGACGCGGGTACCGGCGATTTGGAGAAGGGCGGCTTCGAGAAGATAGCGCAGTTCAGCAATTCTTTTTCCATCTACCAGCATTTCGTATCGCGCCGGTTCGCAGGCTTTTCCCAACGCCACAATACCGGGCTTTAATTGCCAGGTTAATCGGTTCGGTAGCTCCCGACGTAAAAATGATCTCGTGCGTTTCGCTAACCAATTGTCTATAGCTCCATTCTTTTCCCTTCCGGCTTGACTGTAAGCAAGCGTATGAATCTCTTTGCCAGGTTGTTTGGTGTCAAATTTTCAGAGGGTAAGGAGAAAATATTTACACCAAAAAAATAGGCACTTACAAATTTCTTCGTAAGTGCCTGATAATTAAGTCGGGATGGCGGGATTCGAACCCACGACCCCTTGCACCCCATGCAAGTACACTACCTGGCTGTGCTACATCCCGATTCGGGTGCAAAAATAACCAATATTGTTTCCGGAACAATGGCTGTCGGAAAAAACAGGCGCATTCCTCCGCCAGGGTTCCTTCCTGCCCTCGTCATTATTCCCGGTTCCGGGCTCCGCCCTGCGTGGCCGGGGCCTGCTGCGGGGGCCGCTGCTGCATCGGGTTCTGCGGACGGGTGGCCTGCTGCTGCCTGAACAGTTGGAAGCGCGTGGGCTTCGACACCCGCGGAAACGAGTTGTTCTCGGCGTCGATGTCGGCAATTTCCTGGAACGGATCGAGGGTCCATTGCTTCACCCGCTTGCTGGTGGCCACCACCTTCTGAATCTGCTGGTCGTTGAAACGCCAGATTTCGGCCGGGAACCGCGCCACCGAATCCGTACCGTCTTCAAACTCCATCCGGATGATGACCGGCATCGGCAGACCGCCCTTGTTTTTCAGGGTCAGCGTATAGAAATTGTTCTTCGACTCCAGCAGCTTCCGCTCCTCGGCCGTCAGCGTCGACAGATAATCCTGGTATTTCTTCCGGTCGGCGTCCGTGACGGCATACGGGTCGTAGCTGTTGTAGAAATCGCGCATGGTCGAGTCCTGGGCCACCACGGTCTGGTCTTTCGAAGCGGCATCCCGGATCTTGCTCATGGTCCGGGCTTTCCCTTCGGCTTCCGCCCGCGACAGGGCTTTTTCCACTTCCGGGTTCTGGGTGTTGAGCGTAAACCAGTCTACTTCGACGAGGTCCTGATCCACCGGCTCGACGCCGTAGAACCATCCCTTCCAGAACCAGTCCAGATCGACGCCCGAGGCATCTTCCATCGTCCGGAAGAAATCGGCCGGGGTCGGGCTTTTGAACTTCCAGCGGTTGGCGTATTCCTTGAAGGCATAGTCGAACAGTTCGCGGCCCATGACGGTCTCGCGCAGAATATTCAGCGCCGTGGCCGGTTTGGCGTAGGCGTTCGGTCCCAGGCTGATGACGTTATCGGAAGACGTCATGATCGGCGACAGCACCGACTTATCGGATTTCATGTAATCGACGATCTGGTTCGGCTCGCCCCGGCGGGTCGGGAAGTTGTAGTCCCACTCCTTCTCGGCCAGATACTGGCAGAAAGTGTTCAGCCCTTCATCCATCCAGGTCCACTGCCGTTCGTCGGAATTGACGATCATCGGGAAGAAGTTATGCCCCACTTCGTGAATGATGACCCCGATCATCCCGGCTTTGGTAGCTTCCGAGTAGGTGCCGTCCGGCTCGGGGCGCCCGCCGTTGAAGCTGATCATCGGGTATTCCATGCCGCCCCCCGGCACCGAGTGACACGAGATGGCGACCGGATACGGGTACTTGAAAGTACGGTTCCCGTAGGAGCGCAGCGTGTGCTCTACGGCCCGGGTCGAATACTGGCCCCAGAGCGGGTTGCCCTCCTTGGGATACACGGACATGCTCCAGATTTTGCGGCCGTCGCCGTAGACGTCGGTCTGCATGGCGTCCCAGATGAACTTGCGGGATGAAGCAAAGGCGAAATCGCGGACGTTGTCGGCCTTGTAAATCCAGGTCTTCTTGCCGGTCGGTTTGCCTTTCTCGGCGGCTTCGGCTTCGGCCTGGGTGACGATCACCACCGGCGTTTTGGAGCTGGATGCCTTCTGAAGCCGCTGAAACTGGGTCGACGACAGCACCTGCTTATAGTTCTGACACTCGCCCGAAGCCACCACGACGTGGTCGTTCGGGGCGGTGATGGCCACCTTGTAGTTGCCGAAGATCAGCGTAAACTCGCCCTGGCCCAGAAACTGTTTGTGCTGCCAGCCGTTGACGTCGTCGTAGACCGCCAGCCGCGGGAACCAGTGGGCGATGAAGTAGTTGTAGTTTCCGTCGCCCGGGAAATATTCGTAGCCGCTCCGGCCGTAATATTCCGTGACGAGATAGTTCCAGTCGACCCCGAACGAAAAGTTCTGACCCGGTTTGAGCGGGGCGGGCAGTTCGAGCCGCATCATGGTCTGGTTGATCGTATACTTGAGCGGTTTGCCGGCCCGGTCCTTCACGGCCGTGATCTTGTAGCCGAATTCCTTTTCCGCCTGCTTTCCCCGACCTCGTCCGGCGGTGGCGGTGAGGCCGCCCAGCGCCCCGGCCGACATGCCGTTCTGGCTGATGCCGCCCGTCCCGGTGATGCCGCCGATCGATCCTTTTTCAAACAGGTTCTGATCCAGCTGAAGCCAGATGTACCGCAGTTCGTCGGGGGAGTTGTTGTAATAGGTGACGATTTCGGACCCGATAATCTTCTGGTTGGCGTCGTCCAGTTCGACCTTAATGTCATAATCCGCCCGGTTCTGGAAATAATCCCGGCCCGGTGAACCCGATGCGGTGCGGAAGGTGTTGGGCGTCGGCAGCGCCGGCCCCATCTGTTCGAAACGGTCGTTCGCCTTATAGGTCGATGAAGGGGTTTGGGCCTTGGCGGCCATGGTCAAAGCGACCAGACCGGCCATTAAGGTTAAAGAAGCGAATCTCATAAGTTGGGTATCAAAGGCTCAATAAGCAAATTATGAATAAAGTTACAAATTATTCCGTCTTATCGGGTTACCAATGACCTTTATCCAAGCATTTCTTCTAAATACTCATTTCCGATAATCAGTGACAGAGCCATCCCGGCCACGACGCCCGAGATGATCAGATTCCAGTCGTGCCGGCGCAGCTTCAGGATTTCGATGGAAATAAAAGCCAGCAGCAGAAAGGCCAGCACGATGAAGATCTGCCCGAACTCCAGCCCGAGGTTGAAGGCAAACAGCGGTTTCACGATGCCGGTTTCCTGCCCCAGCAGGCTGCGGAGGTAGCTGGAAAAACCCATCCCGTGGATCAGCCCGAACAGCAGGGCCAGCAGGTAACGCACCGACGGCCCTCCGGCCATTTTCCGACCCGGCAGCCGCTTGACCGGCGGCTGGTAAAAGAAGTTGGAAACCGCCGTGATCAGAATGGTGACGGGGATCAGCAGTTCGATCAGGTCGGAACTGTACCGGATCATCTGCAGGGTTGCCAGCGCCAGCGTGATGGAGTGGCCGACCGTAAAGGCCGTCACCAGAATCAGTACCTCCTTCCACTGGTTCAGGGTATAGACCGCACAGAGGGCCACCACGAACAGAATGTGGTCGTAGCCGCCGGGATCGGTGATGTGAGAAAAGCCCAGTTGCAGGTAAGCCAGAAATTCACTCATGGCAACATCGTAGTCGTTAACGGGTTCATCGCGGGACTGAATTTCCCGCAAAATTAGAAAGATAGTGTATTTGACCGATCGGGCCTCGGATCAGCGTCCATTGTGCTAACTTTTGACCGAAAAAACAATCTCACCCCCTATGCAGGCCGTCATTTTTTCTCAGACCGGGAAGCCGACCGAAGTGCTGGAGCCCATCGAAGTACCCCTGCCCGAACCGGGCCCGAATGAAGTCCGGATCAGGGTCATCGCCAGCCCCATCAATCCGGCCGATCTGCTGTTCGTGCAGAACCTGTACGGCATCCGGCCCCGGCTCCCGTCCGGCGTCGGCTTCGAAGGGGTCGGTCGGGTGGATAAGCTGGGCGAGGGCGTCACCATGCGGACCGGCATCCGGGTCAGCTTCACGACCCTCGGCGCCTGGTCCGATTATGTCGTCGTCAACCAGCGCGGCCTGATTCCGGTGCCCGACGCCATCCCCGACGAAGTGGCCGCCCAGCTGTTTGTCAATCCGTTTACGGCCTATGCGATGGTTCAGGACACCGGCCTGCATCCGGATCAGTGGCTCCTGCTGACGGCGGCCGGCTCGGCCTTCAGCAAGATCGTGATCCAGCTGTGCCGCAGGAAGGGCATCCGCACCATCGGAACCGTCCGGCACAATGACCTGAACGAAGAACTGACCGCGCTCGGGCTGACGGAACTCATCAATGTCGAAGAACAGGACCTGATCGGGCGGGTAAAGGCCGTCACCGAAGGGAAAGGAGTCGCCGGGGTGCTCGACGCGGTGGGCGGCCATACGGCCACGGAAGCCTTCCAATGCCTCGCCAGAGGAGGCACCATGTTCATCTACGGCCTGTTGAGCCTTCAGGACCCGACTTTCAACTCCGGGCTGATGATTTTCCGGGAACTGACCGTCAAAGGCTTCTGGCTTTCCGACTGGATGCGCCGGGTCGACAGCCAGACGCGGCAGCAGGTGGCCCAGAACGTCATCGACCTGCTGGCGTCCGGCCAGGTGGCGCTGCCCATCGAGGCCGCCTATCCGCTCGCCGGGATCAAACAGGCCGTCGAACACGCCGAAAGGCACGGGCGACACGGGAAGATCCTCTTAAAAATTTAGTTTTCGGGGGTGCCGGAACCTGCGGAGGATTTAGAGTAATTTTTCCGGCCAAACTCCTTATTGTTTCGTTATCTTTGAAAACCGGATCCTTACAATAAACCGGAAACCGGGGCGTTGAGAACAAGACAATTGCCCCAAATCCGAACCTACGGCAACATAAAAAAACTGATTATCTGATTCATAGCCGACATGATGTTATTACAAGTTCCCACGGCCGGCGTCTCGGCAGCAGACTCAACGGCCGCAGCTCCCGTACAAAGCATGCAATTGTTCGATCTGGTCGCAAAAGGGGGTTGGGTGATGATTCCCATCTCGCTTTTATTTTTTCTGGCTCTTTACCTGATTGTCGAACGCTGGCTGTTCATCCGTAACAATACCCGCGTCGACGACAACTTCATCGACAACGTGAAGGATATGGTTCTGCAGGGGAACATCAAATCAGCCGAATCCTTCTGCAAAAACCAGCGCAGTTCCATCGGCCGGGTTTTCGAGAAGGCCGTCGGCCGCATCGGCTCACCGATCAAGGAGATCGAAGGCACGCTGGAAACCGTCGGGCAGATCGAGCTGTCGCGGCTGGAACGCAACCTGGGTTACCTCGGCATCATCGCCGGTATTGCGCCGATGCTCGGCTTTATCGGTACCATCTCGGGGATCATCCGCATTTTCTACGACATTTCACTTTCCGATAACATCAGCGTCGGGATCATCGCCGGGGGCTTATACGAGAAGATGATTACGTCCGGGGCCGGTCTGATCGTTGGGGTCATCGCCTATACCGGCTACCACCTGCTCAACATGCTGATCGAGAAATTTACCCTGAAGCTGGAAGTGAACTCCTTCGAGTTTATGGAAGTGCTGCAGAAACCGACCGAATCCGTCCGCGTTCGATAATCTTTCCGGTCGACGGATACGCCTATGAAATTCCGCAGAAAAAATAAGTTTGCCGCCGAGGTCGCCACCTCCTCGCTGAACGACATCATGTTCTTCCTGCTGTTGTTCTTCCTGATCATTTCGACGGTGGCCAACCCGAACGTGATCAAACTTCTGCTGCCGAAGGCTTCTTCTTCCCAGCAGCTGAGCAAAAAACAGGTGACCCTGTCGGTCGACGGTGAGAAGCGCTATTTCATCGACCGGCGGCCGGTTTCGCCCGAGAATCTGGAGATGGAGCTTCAATCCATCATGCAGGGCATCGCCGAACCGACCATCGTCGTCCGGGTCGATAAGTCCCTCTCCGTGCAAGACCTCGTCGACATCCTGCAGACCGGCGCCAAGCTGAACATTAAAATGGTCATGGCGACCTCGAAATAAGTCACCGGAACCTGTAAGATTTTAGCATCTTACAGGTTCCGCCAGCTTTCCTGCCTCCCCTTCCGTTCCTCCACCATCCATATCTTCACGCCCGGAAACCGTTTCAGAAACCGGCGGCTTCGGCGGATACCGGCCACGCTGAACACCTTCGTCAGGGCGTCTGCCTGCGTGCCGTCCGGGGCCAGCACCGTCGTGCGGGCATGGTGCAGCAGGCCGAGGCCCGTGCGCGGGTCGAGCAGGTGCGAATACCGACGGCCATCGTGCTCCAGAAACCGGTGCGTGGCCCCCGACGTGGTGATGCCGGCATGATGCAGCGAAAGCGTCAGCGTATCGGACCCTGCCCCCGCCAGAATCCGCCAGCCGGGTTCCCCCGGGGGCGGGCCGCTTACCAGAATATCACCCCCAATGTCCAGCAGGGACGCCCGGATGCCCATTTTCTGCACCACTTTCATGCCCTCGTCGACGGCATACCCCTGGCCGATGCCGCCCACGTCCAGCCGCATTCCCGGCTTTTTCAAACGGATATAGAGTCCAGTATCGGCCTCGCCGGTTTTGCGGAATTCGATTAGCCGGTAATCAACCAGCCGGTGGGCTTTACGGAGTTCGGAGCGGGATGGAAAGACTTTCCGGCGCACGGCCCGGCGCCAGAGCTGCGACAGAGGGCCGACGGTGGGGTCGAACAACCCGCCGGAAGCCCGGGCGATGGCCACCGACCGCTTCAGCACGTCGAACAGATCGGGAGAAACCCGCATCCATTCGCCACTCCCGGCGGAGGCCGAAAGACGGTTGATCTCGCTACCGTCGAGGTAATCGCTCATGACGACGTTGAGCGAATCCATGCGGGCATCCACCGCCCGCCGGACACGCTGGGCCAGGCTGTCGTCCGGAGCGTACAGGATCAGGCGAAATTCCGTACCGAATAATCCCCGGGAAAAGCTGAAGCGCTGGAGCGGCTGCGCGCGAACCGACCCGAACCACACGGCCAGCCATACCGGCAGATAACGAAGAAAGGGGCGCACGGCGACTTAAACCCTTGCGGCTTTGTTCCGCAGGTAGAAATCGGCCAGCACCAGCGCGGCCATGGCCTCCACGATCGGAACCGCCCGGGGTACGACGCAGGGATCATGCCGGCCCTTGCCCGAGACCACCACCGGATCGCCGTCGACGTCCACGCTGTCCTGATCCTGCATGATGGTTGCGACGGGTTTGAAGGCCACCCGGAAGTAGATGTCCTCGCCGTTGGAAATACCGCCCTGAATACCGCCGGAGAAGTTCGTTTCGGTCCGGATGCGGGGCTTTCCGTCGCCGGAAGCCGGTTCCGTATAAAACCGGTCGTTATGTTCCGACCCGAAGCGTTCGGCCCCCGCAAAACCGCTGCCGTATTCGAAGCCCTTGACGGCGTTGATGCTCAGCATGGCCTTGCCCAGTTCGGCGTGCAGCTTATCGAAAACCGGCTCACCCCAGCCGGCCGGCACCCCGGTGGCGACACAGGTGACCACGCCCCCGACGGAGTCGCCCCGCTTGCGGGTTTCGTCGATGAAGTCGAACATGGTCTGCGCCATTTCGGGATCGGGGCAGCGGACGGCGTTTTCTTCGGCTTTGGCAAGATCGAGCTGCTGATAGGGTGTTTCGAGCTTCAGGGTACCGACCTGTGATACATAAGCCTGAACCTGAACCCCCAGTTGTTTCAGCAGCAGTTTGGCCAGCGCCCCGGCGGCCACGCGGGCGGCCGTCTCGCGGGCCGAACTGCGTCCACCGCCCCGGTAGTCGCGGACGCCGTATTTTTCCTGATAGGTATAATCGGCATGGGAAGGCCGGAACTGCCGGGAAATGTGGGTATAGTCCTTGCTGCGCTGGTCCTCGTTCCAGATCAGGAGGCTGATCGGCGTTCCCTCGGTCTTCCCTTCAAAAATGCCCGAAAGCACCTGAAACTCGTCTTTTTCCCGCCGTTGGGTCGTAATCCGCGACTGCCCCGGCTTCCGGCGGTCGAGTTCGGCCTGGATAAAATCCGTATCCACTTCCAGACCGGCCGGGCAGCCGTCGATGACCACGCCGATGGCGGCCCCGTGGGATTCGCCGAAAGTTGAAATCTTAAAAAGCGTTCCGTATGTACTACTCATGCAGGCTTATTTTTTCCAAAATAAATACATCATTCCCAGAATCATGACGATCAGCACGATATTCACCGCCAGCCGCATCATCTGCTGGAGGTTGATCGGCTGCTCGGAGCTGCTGATCTGCTCGATCCCGGTGTAGATCGAACCCGGCAGGCTGACGCGGATGGTGTCGCCCGGAGCAGAAGCCGCCCCGCCCACCCGCAGCGTATAACCGGACCGCAGCGTATCGTACCGCTCCCGCACCGGGTCGAAATACACCCAGCGAAAGAACGACCCCAGCGGAAAGCTGCCGTCCTGCTGAGGAACCAGCGTATACTGAAAGTTTTTATGGCCGGAGACGATCTCTCCCATCCGGTTGACGACCTCTTTCTGTTCCGGCGGAAAAATATCGAAGGCAGACGAGTCCGGAACGATCGGTGCGGGCAGGGAGGCAATGTTGCCCTCCCCGACGATCCGGAACGTATAGCGAACGCTCTGGCCGATGGCGGCCGCCCGGCGGGAAAGATTTTCGATAAGCCGGTATTGTCCGACGGCTACCTGATCCTGCAGGGGGTGGAGCGGCAGGGGAACCACTTCTACGGACAGCGGCCGGGTGGTAAAACCGACGAAGTCCCGCCGGCGCGGACCGCCCGGCGTGGCCGACGGGCGGAACTGAACCAGCTTCAGGCTGACCGAAGGGAGCCGGATGGGCTGGCGGTTCAGCGGAAAGAAGGTGGCCTGATAGATCCGGTATTCGGTATACCGCCTGTTGCGGATCAGAACCGGCACCGGCTTAAGCTCGGAAATGCCCGTATTTTCCTCCCAGCAGTTGACCGGACGCAGCGTTTTCAGAAGTAACTGAAGCTGCGGCTCAAGTTCATAAAACGTTAATTCGAACGGGTAGGATTCGGCAACAAAAAAAGACAATTTTACGGAAAAGCCTTCTCCGGCGAAAACCCGGCTTTTTGAGGTGCTCAGCGACAGAAACGCGTCGTTTTTATTAATGGCTCCGGCGGGTGCTTCGGCCGGCGGAATGTCCGGCAAAGGACCGGCTCCGGGCCGGACGGTAATGATGGTCCCCTCCGAATGCACCACCGTTTCGCCGACGGTCAGATTAAACGGAAGCAGCCGGTACTGGCCGGGGCGCTGAGCCGTATACGTTTGCGTAATAACTTGCGAAACAACGCTTTTCCCGCCGATTTCAATAGGAGTAACGCTGGTGGACGTGCCTTTTTTGGTAAAGCCTTTGATGGCGGGAAAGTCGATGACGGGACGGGTTTCGCTGTTCTGAATGACGACGGCAATGGTGAAGGGCCGTTCGATCGAAATATCGGATGAACCTAACTCAATAGCCACGGAGGGCTCCTGAGCTAAGGTTTTAGGGGTCAGGGGCCAATAGATAAATAATACAAAAAATAATTGGAATCTTAAAAATCTCATCCTTAAATTTGAACAACAAAAGTAAGCACAAAGCGTTACAAAATTGGATGCACAACCGGGGGCATCAGCACTCCGGGAACGTGTTTCTTAGATTGTTGAGTCGATCCTCAAAACTCTAACCAAAAAACCGTAGTACGTAGTATGGCAACAATGCTGGAGTATATCAAGACTATCCTTCAGAAAGTCAGTTTTGACAAGAAATTATTTGAGAAGGAGCTGAAAAAAGCAATTGGAATGCTCATCCCGGAGGAAATTAAGCAATTAAGGTCCTGGTGTTACGAAAAATTCAGCAGCATATACCTGTCGATCCTGAACCGATGTTTTTCGAGGGGACGGTTTTCGGGATAGTTGCTGAACGCTATATAAAAAAAGGTCGGCTGCAAAGCCGACCTTTTTTTATCGGTTAAATTCCAGCCGCCTTCCCTTTACCGACTCGTCGAACCGACCGTTCTCCCAGGCCAGCCGGCCCGATACGATCGTATGCGTGACGGCACCGTGCAGCCCGGTTCCCTCCAGCGGTGACCAGCCGCATTTGTACAGGATGTTCTCCTTCGCCACCGTCGTAGTCCGGGCGGTATCGACCAGTACCAGGTCGGCCCAGTAGCCTTCACGCGCATACCCCCGCCGGTCGATCTGAAAACAGTCGGCCGGAGCGTGGCACATCTTCTCGACCAGCTTTTCGATAGTCAGTTTCCCGCGGTATACATTTTCCAGCATCAGCAACAGCGAATGCTGCACCAGCGGCAGGCCGGACGGTGCCTGCCAGTAAGGCTGCTGCTTTTCCTCCCAGGTATGCGGGGCGTGGTCGGTGGCGACGATGTCCAGCCGGTCGTCGAGCAGGGCCTCCCAGAGCTGCGGCTTGTGATGCGGTGCCTTGATGGCCGGGTTGCATTTGATCCGGTTACCCAGCCGGTCGTAGTCGTCGGCGTCGAACCACAGGTGATGGACGCAGACCTCGGCCGTGATCCGCTTTTCCTTCAACGGCACGTCGTTCCGAAACAGGGCCAGTTCGTCGGCCGTCGAGATGTGGAGAATGTGCAGGCGGGTGTTGTGTTTTTTTGCCAGCGCGACGGCCAGCGTCGACGACTTCAGGCAGGCTTCCTCGCTGCGAACCAGCGGATGTATGCGGGCCGGGGCGTTCTCGCCGTATTCCTGACGATACCGGGCGGCATCGGCGCGGACGGTGGCTTCGTCCTCGCAATGGGTGGCAATGAGCATAGGGCTTTGCCGGAATACCTCCTCCAATACGTTGGTGTTGTCCACCAGCATGTTGCCGGTCGAGGAGCCCATAAAGATTTTGATGCCGCAGACCGTGCGGGGGTCTGTTTTGAGCACCTCCTCCAGGTTGTCGTTGGAGACGCCCATGAAAAATGAATAGTTGGCCGGAGAGGTTTGGGCTGCAATGTCGTATTTCTGCGCCAGCAACTCCTGGGTGAGGGCATTGGGAACGGTATTCGGCATCTCCATGAAGGTGGTGACGCCCCCGGCCACGGCCGCCCGGGCCTCCGTCCGGATGGTAGCTTTGTGCGTCAGACCCGGCTCCCGGAAATGCACCTGATCGTCGATTACGCCCGGCAGCAGATACCGCCCCTGCGCATCGATAACCGTATCGGCGCCGGTGCCGGCAGACCCTATTTTTTCGATCAATCCGTCTTTACAGAAGACATCGGTTTCCCGGACGGTCCCTTCATTGACCAGCCGGGCGTTGCGAATCAGAATGGTGCTCATGCGGCAAAGGTAAAACAAAGAAGCCGAACGTGGGTCCGGCTTCTTCGACAGGCGGTATGGATCTTCAGGGACGTTTCAGGAGGGCGGCCACTTCCCTGGCGAAATAGGTCAGGATGACTTTGGCGCCGGCCCGTTTCATGGCCGTCAGCACTTCGAGCATCGTGCGGTCGCCGTCGAGCCAGCCGTTGCGGGCTGCGGCTTTCACCATGGCGTACTCCCCGCTGACGTTGTAGGCGGCAATGGGCAGGTCGAAGTGGTCGTTCAGGAGCTTGATGATGTCCAGATAGGCCAGTGCCGGTTTGACCATCAGGAAGTCGGCCCCTTCGGCGTAATCCAGCTCCGCTTCGATGAGGGCCTCGCGGCTGTTGGCCGGGTTCATCTGGTAAGTTTTCTTGTCGCCGAAACGCGGTGCCGAGTCGAGGGCGTCGCGGAACGGGCCATAGAAGGCCCCGGCGTATTTGGCCGTATAAGCCATGATGGAAACGTTGGTGAAGCCTTCCCGGTCGAGGACTTCGCGGATGTAGCCGACCCGCCCGTCCATCATATCCGACGGCCCGATGATGTCGGCACCGGCCTGCGCCTGAGCGAGGGCCATTTTGCCCAGCACCACCAGCGTTTCGTCGTTGACGATCTCGCCGTTTTCCACGATGCCGTCGTGGCCGTCCGAGCTGTAGGGGTCCATGGCGACGTCGGTCATCAGGGCGATGTCCGGAAAGCGGCTTTTAATCTCACGAACGGCGCGGAGGTAAAGCCCGTCCGGGTTATGGCTTTCGGTGGCGTATTTGTCTTTTTTCTCCTCCGGCAGATTCGGAAACAGGGCGAACGCCCGCAGGCCCAGATCGACGCACTCCTGAATCTCCTCGAGCAGCAGATCGAGCGAAAACCGGTAAATACCGGGCATGGACGTGATCTCGGTTTTGACCCCCTCCCCTTCCATGACGAACATCGGAAAGATCAGGTCGGAGAGGCTCAGGGCATTTTCCTGTACCATCTCCCGGATCACGGGTGATTTTCTATTTCTACGGGGTCTTCTCAGCATAACGTATGAAATTCAGACCGCAAAGGTCGGGATTTTTGGCGGATTACGCCATTAATTTGAATCCCTCCCCGTGCAGATTCACGATCTGAACCGACTCGTCTTCTTTCAGGTACTTCCGAAGCTTGGTGATGTAGACGTCCATGCTGCGGGCGTTGAAATAGGAGTCGTCGCCCCAGATGACCTTGAGGGCAAAACTGCGGCTGAGGGGCTGGTTTTTGTTCTGGGCGAACAGTTTGAGCAGTTCGGATTCCTTGCTGGTCAGGCGGGTGGAGGTGCCGTTGCGCGACAGCATCTGGTGGTCGTAGTCGAACATAAAAGAGCCGATCTGATAGGTCGACGGCTGCGGGTGCGGTTCTTCGGACCGGCGATAGCGCCGGAGAATGGCCTGAATCCGGAGAAGCAGTTCCTCCATGCTGAACGGCTTGGTGATGTAGTCGTCGGCGCCGATCCGGAAGCCCTGGATGGTATCTTCCTTCATCGACTTGGCCGTCAGGAAGATGATCGGCACGTCCTTGCCGGACATCCGGACTTCCTTCGCCAGCGAAAAGCCGTCTTTTTTGGGCAGCATGACGTCGAAGATGCACAGGTCATAATCGGCTTCCACGAACCGCTGCCAGCCCAGCTGGCCGTCGGTGGCCAGATCCGTATCATACTCTCTTGACTTCAGGTATTCCTGCAGCAGCAATCCCAGATTCGGGTCGTCTTCGACCAGGAGGAGTTTAGGCATGATGAAGATCGATCCGGGTGACCCCGCCGAACGCTCCGATCCGAGCGCCGGCCGGTATCGCCCGGACGGTTAAGTGTGTTGGTATGGTAAAAACAATTCGAAAGAACTTCCTTCCCCCGGCCGGCTACGGACCTCGATGGTACCCTGGTGTTCGTCGATCATCTTTTTGACGTAGCTCAGACCCAGACCGAAGCCCTTGACATCGTGCAGGTTGCCGGTAGGGACGCGGTAAAATTTCTCGAAGATCCGGTTGAGCTGGTCCCTGTTCATCCCGATGCCCCGGTCCGCCACCGTGATGCCGACGCCGTTGTCGAGGCTGCGGGTGCGGATGGTAATATCGGGTGCTTCCGGCGAATACTTGATGGCATTATCCAGCAGATTGTACAGGATATTGCTCAGGTGAACCTCGTCGGCCTCGACGATCTCGCGGTCGGCTTCGAAGTCCAGGTGGACGTCGCCCTGTTTCTGTTCGATCTGGAGACCGATGGTGTTCAGCACCTTCCCGATGGTATCGTGAATGTTGACGGGAGTCAGCTTGAGCTTCACCGAGCCGCGGTCGAGGAGGGCCATCTGCAGAACCTTCTCTACGTGCGTACCCAGGCGCCGGGTTTCGTCACGGATAATGCCCATGTAGCGCGTCAGACGGGTGGCCTGCCCGTCGGCGGGCGGTTCCGGCGTCCGGCTGAGCTGTTCCTGCGCCATCTCGACGGCCAGGGAAATGGTCGAAATCGGCGTCTTGAACTCATGGGTCATGTTATTGATAAAGTCGTTTTTGATGTCGGCCAGTTTTTTCTGCCGCACGATCGTACTGATCGCCACGTAGAAACAGATCATGATCATCAGGACCAGCACGGCCGAACCGGCCAGGGTGGCGCTCATCTTCCGCAGAATGAACTCCTGCTGATCCGGGAAGTAAATGTACAGGAAATTGCCCTTCTCGAACAGGTTGTTCGGAAACAGCACCGCCTTGTAGACCTTCTTTTCCCCCTGCGCCTGCCCGACCGAATGCGAAGCAAACAGCAGCTGCGGTTTGGTCAGCCCTGCGCCCACGTTGGTCCGGACGCCGTACTCGAACGGAATCAGGATGCCCCGTTCGCCCATGGCGTGTTTCAGCAGGGAATCCAGCAGCACCCGGTTGATCCGGCTTTCGATCGGGCGGTTGGCAAACAATAGGTCCTTCACGACGCCTTTTACCATTTCGGACTGCTCTTCGGCTTTCTTCATGCCGACACTGGCCGCTGCCGGAGCGGTCGGGGCCGCCGGAAGCACGGGTTTCCGCCGGGGACGCAGCTTGCGGGTCGTCAGATTTTTCCGGACGGCTTCCGGAACCGTGCCGGCCGAATCGACCACGGGGCGGCCATACAGCATCCGGAGCTGGCGTTCGAAGACCTCGTCGACCATCTTGTCGAAATGCCGCTGCTGCTGGAGCTGAAGGTTCCAGAGTTCGTCCGGTCCGAGGGCATCCTGCTGCCGGACGATTTCCTCAAAATATTTCTGCTGAACGTCGGAGAGCTTCTGAAAGTCGGAATGCAGGACGTCGGAGGGCGACACCTGCGTCTGGCGCAGAATCCGGGCCGGCACCCCCCGCTGGTTCGGCTCACTGCCGGCTTCGGCGGCTTCGGGCCGGCCGGCGGTTTCCGCCAGATATTCATTCCCGCCCGTTTCGACCGGTTTTTTCGCCGAACGGGTAGCCGGGCGCTGGGATGCCCGGGGGCCGGTGGGCTGCGGAGCCTTCGCCGGACGGGCAATGGCCATCAGCTGGCGCTGCTTCTGCTGCTGTTCCATCCGCTGCCGGGTCAGGTAGAGAATCTCCTGCCGTTCGAGCGTCCGGACCACTTCCTGAAGCGCGTCGGTTACCTTATAGTCAAACTGTTCCTTTTGCAGGGAGAGCGCATTGGCGATCCAGTAAAGCTGCAGCGAAATCAATCCGAACAGCCCGACCGTCATCAACACGGCAATCCATCCTATGCGTCGTTTCGTCATTTTTTATTCCTCTCATGCAACATTCCCCCAGCCGAATCCATCTCTTGGGAAAGCGAAGGCTAAAATTACGAAAGCCCGCTTCTCCGGGCGAAACCGGCCCCCTGCTTTTAACAAACTTTAACAGCAGAAGAATTCAAATTGAAATAGGTTTGTAAGGTTTTGAAATTCAAAGGAAGAATGAAAACGACGACCCGAACTGTTCCGTATTTCCGGCTGTGGATGGCCGCTGTGCTGGTGGGCGGATGGTCGGCAACGGCCGTTGCCCAGACCGGTAAAAAGACCGATACCGAAAACAGCGTCAGTGTAAAGATCATCGAACGAACCAATGCCGGCGAGGTGAAGGAGATTGACCGCACCTACCGCATCGACGGCATGAAGGACAACGAGCGCGATGCCCTGGTCAACCGGCTGGTCGATTCGCTGCGAGCCCGGCGGGGTGACAAAAAGACCCAGATCACCATCATCGTCGAAGACAACGACGGCTCCGACAAACCCGGCAGCCTCCGCCGTCGGCCTGACCGGCTGAAAAGAGATGACCTGACGGCCCGGCGACCCAACGTCCTGATCGGCCCGGATCACTCGTTCCACTTTTACGGCCCGGACCGCGGCATCGAGTTCCGGCACTTCAAGGACGGTGTGCTGAAAGACCGCTTCCGGTTCGACACGGATTCGCTGGCCGACCGCATGAACCGCCTGGAGTTCAAATGGCCGGATAACTTCGGCCGGCGCATGGACGACGCCTTCCGCAGCTGGAGCTGGTCGATGGATGAGGACGTGAAGGCGCCGACGATCCGGGGCCTGCAGGTGTTTCCGAACAACCCCGAAACCAATCAGGTGAACATCCGCTTCTCGGCCCCGACCAAAGGCGACATCCGGATCCGGGTCACTACGCCCGACGGCAAAGAGGTGGCCCGCAAGGACGTCAAAGACTTTTCCGGAAGCTATTCCGGCCAGATCGACCTCGACAAAAAAGCGAAAGGTGTTTATTTTGTGAGTGTTACACAGAACGAAGACGGGGCCGTCAGACGGATCGTCATTCCATAATTCGTCCTCCGAAACCCGCCGGTCGTCGGTTGGCCGGCGGGTTTCGTCCCCCGATATGGACGGTTTACTCCGGTTTATCACCAGTTCACCTATTTTTGTAAAAGGATATAGCTATCGAAAGAATACTTTTACGTTACTAATCGGCCGGGCCATCGTCTAAAGGGTATTGCCAAAATGAGAAAGGCAATAGGAGGTCCAACCGCTCATCCTTACATACTACCGTTTACGAACTTTTTTTCAAAAAACAAGGTACTATGTATTGCAAGGTACGATAGAAAACCTATATCTTTGTTACGAACTTAAAAAGGGCCAGCCCCCAAGGTGTATGAAAGCAGTGGTCATCTTACTTTTGATGCTTGGTGCAAGCCTGACGGCCTCGGCGATGGGACATCCACACAACCTGTTCTCCGCGCATCGCAAAGCCAAACAATACCGTCCCGTGGTTTGCAAAACCACCACGGTATCCGACAAGCGCACGTTCACAAACTGCGTGGCCGTGGCCGGTTCGTCCGTCGTCTCTCAAAGCTGGGCGATTCTGCGCAAAAGACTTCTGTAATCAGGGCTCCGGGGAGCCGGTATATAGCTATTTTTAAAACAACGGGAGCCTGACGTTCGGTCAGGCTCCCGTTGTTTTTTGGCACAGGAATTGACCGGAAAATAGGTGAAAAGGCATATACGATAAAGCAGAAAACAAACGCCGGACCGCTGCGCTTTTTTCTCCGGATTCGGTTTTTTTTCCGGGGGTTATCGTCTCCCGGCGCGGGAGTTGCCTCCACATTTTTTTAGGCGGATTTTCGTTATTTGGTTATCTTTATCGCTTAATGGAATAAACTGTACTATAAAACGTAGCTGTATTTCTTAACCAAAATGCGCACTAAAGTTGTCTCTCTGGTGATGGTGGGGTTGTTGATGGCCGGTTTGCTGACAGCTTTTGGATGGACCCGGCCGTCCTGGACCCGGCACCTCCTATCGCCGGACCTGCTGACCTCGATGACCGATCGGAAACCGGCCCTGGCCGCCAAACCTGTCGTTAGGCGCAGGAAGTGGACGCCCATGCGTCCGGTCGAAGTGTTCGGATCGGCTCCGCAGCAGCAGCGCTGGGTGGACAGTGTTTTCCAGACCATGACCCAGGAGCAGAAGATCGGCCAGTTTTTTATGGTCGCCACCTTCTCCAACCGCGACGAAGCGCATTATCAATACATCGAAACCCTCGTTCGGCATTACCATATCGGCGGCCTGATTTACTTTCAGGGCGGCCCCTACCGCCAGGCCATGCTGACCAACCGCTACCAGTCGGCCGCTAAGGTTCCTCTTCTGATCGGGATCGACGGCGAATGGGGCCTGGGGATGCGGCTCGACAGTGCGATGGATTTCCCGAAACAGATGACACTGGGGGCCATCCGCGACGAACAGCTCATTTACCGCATGGGGGCCGAAATCGGCCGGCAGTGCCAGCGGCTCGGCATTCACATCAACTTCGCCCCGGTTTCCGACGTCAACAGCAATCCGTCGAACCCCGTGATCGGCAACCGCTCCTTCGGCGAGTCGAAGGAAAACGTGGCTTCCAAGGCGGCCGCCTACATGAAAGGCATGCAGCACACCCGGGTGATCGCGACGGCCAAGCACTTTCCCGGCCACGGCGACGCCAACGCCGACTCGCACCTGACGCTGCCGGTCATCAGCCGTTCGGCCGATCAGCTCCACGATGTAGACCTCTATCCCTTCCGCAAACTCATCGCCGACAGCCTCATGGGCATCGTGACGGGCCACCTGTACGTGCCCGTCGTGGATAATACCCCGCGGCTGGCCGCGACGCTTTCCGAAAAAGTGGTAACGGACCTGCTGAAAAAGGAACTGGGCTTCCGCGGCCTCGTCTTCACCGATGCGCTCAACATGGGCGGTGTCGGCAAACTCCCGGCCGAGGAAATCAATCTGCGGGCGCTGATGGCGGGTAACGACGTGCTGCTCTATCCGGAAAACGTCCCCGATGCAGTTCACAAAATTGCCCAGGCCATCGAGCAGGGACGGATTTCGCAGGAGCTGATCGACGAAAAAGTCAAAAAGATCCTGCGGGCCAAATACTGGGCCGGTCTCAACCGCCCCGCGCCCATCGCGCTGGAGAACCTGGGCCGCGACCTGAACTCACCCGAAGCCCAGCTGCTCAAACAGGAACTCTGCGAACAGGCCGTGACGCTCGTCCGCAATACCGATAACCTGCTGCCGATCAATACACTCGATACGCTCCGTCTGGCCTCCGTTTCCATCGGCACCGACTTCGGCAACACGTTTCAGAAGACGCTCAGCCGGTATGCCCCCTTCAAACAGATCACCTACGGCGAAAAACCGTCCGGCGACCACGACGTCGAGGAAATGCTGAATCAGGTCGGCAATGCGAATCTGGTGGTGGTCAGTTTCCACCGGATGAGTCCGTCGGCCCGCTGGAGCTACGGGGTTACGAATGCCTCCCTGAACCTGATCGGCCGGCTGAAACAGAAAGGCGTCCGGGTGGTGGTCTGCGCCTTCGGCCCGGCCTACGCCCTGCGTCCCTTTATGGGTTCGGGTGCCGACGCCGTGCTGTGTGCGTATGAAGACGGAGAAGAAATGCAGCGCGTGGTGCCGCAGGTGCTTTTCGGCGCCGTACCGGCGAAAGGCATGATGCCGGTGACGGTCGGCGACTGGCACATCGGCTACGGCCTGCTGACGGCCCCCAGCCAGCGGCTGTCCTACAGCCTGCCCGAAAGCGTCGGCATGCGGTCCGGTCAGCTTCGGCAGATCGAGACGGTGATCCAGAAAGCCATCCGCGATCACGCTTTCCCCGGCTGTCAGGTGCTGGTGGCCCGCAAGGGTAAAGTGGTGTTCAACAAGAGCTTCGGAACGCTGGCTTACAACAGTTTCGAGCGCGTCACGGACGAAACGCTGTATGACCTGGCTTCGCTGACGAAGGTGCTGGGAACCCTCCAGGCCGTCATGCTGCTCAACGAGCGGGGCGCCATCGATCTGAATCAGAAGGTAGCCTACTACCTGCCCGAATTCCAGAATAACTCGAAGCGCAACATGACCGTCAGCGACGTGCTGCTGCACCAGGCCGGTTTCCCGGCGGGTCTGTCGCGGGCCATCGAGCGTTCCAAAGCGCCGGGTACGGCGTATTTCCGCCCCGTGCGCGACAGCCTGCACACGCTCCAGGTGGGGCCGTCGATGTTTGCCGTTCCGGCCCTGCGCGACTCGGTCTGGCAATGGATCGTCCGGACTCCGCTGACGGGTAGCCGCATGGATGAGGACGGCAAATACGGATACGTCTACAGCGACCTGAGCTTCGTCACCCTGCAGAAAATCGTCGAACGGGTGACGCAGCAGCCGATGGACGCCTTCCTGGAAGATAACCTGTATAAGCCGCTCGGTATCGCTTCCCTCTGCTTCAACCCGCTCCAGAGCCATCCAAGCCTGAAAGTGGCCCCGACCGAGCAGGACTCCTATTTCCGTAACTCGCTGCTTCAGGGCACCGTTCACGACCAACTGGCGGCTTTGCAGGGCGGCCTTTCGGGCCACGCGGGCCTGTTCGGCAATGCCAACGACATCGCCAAGATCCTTCAGATGAACCTTCAGAAGGGGCAGTATGGCAGCCGGCGGTTCCTGCTGCCGGGTACCGTCCCGTTCTACACCCGCACGCAGAGCGACCGCAGCCACCGGGTGCTGGGCTGGGACAAACCGGAGGTCGACGGCAACAGCGTGTACCACGCCACCCAGGTTTCTCCCCGCTCCTTCGGTCATACGGGCTTCACCGGAAACGTGGTCTGGGTCGATCCCGACTACGACCTCGTCTTCGTTTTCCTCTCGAACCGCGTCCACCCCAGCGCAGGCAATACCCTGATCAACACACAGAAAATTCGCCGACAAATCCACGAGATTATCTATCAGTCGATGTAATTTGTATTTTTGGGGAATTCTTTTGAAAATATCAGAGCGCCCACCTGCTCGTCTCGTAACCATTTAACGATCGAAGTCGTATGAATCTACCATTACGTCTGTACTGGATATTGTTGGTTGTGCTGTCAGGAAGTGTCGGAATTACTTCAGCCCAGACGATTACGACCGGAGCTGTATCGCCCTCCTCCGTCTGTGCCGGAGGCACCATATCCGTTCCCTTCACCGTTTCGGGTGGCATCATCGGAAACGGTTTTGCCTACAAAGTGCAAATCGCTACCTCGGCTGCGGGTCCTTTTTCCGATCTGCCCACCACGGGAAACAGCAGCCCGCTGACGGCCGCCATCAGTGCCGATCAAACCTCGGGCAGTACGTATAGAATCAGGGTTTCGGCCGTCAGCTCCAGTACTTCCATCAACGGTTCGCTCAGTGCCACGGTCCTGACGATCAAACCGATTCCGGGCGCTCCTACCGTGACGGTTCCGGCGGCCTATTGTCAGGGAGCCACCGCTTCGGCCCTCTCGGCGACACCGGGCGCAGGCGGCACGCTGAACTGGTACGGCACCAGCGCCACCGGCGGGTCGGCCTCCCCGACGGCTCCGGTTCCGGCTACCAACCAGACGCAGACGTACTACGTCAGTCAAACCGTTAACGGCTGCGAAGGTCCCCGGGCGGCCATTCAGGTTACGGTTACCCCTCTCCCCGCTGCTCCGGGCGTCAGCGCCGTAGCGTATTGTCAGGGAGCCACCCCGGCGGCCCTGACCGCGACCGCCGGAAGCGGTGGCACTCTGAACTGGTATGGTACCAACGCGACCGGCGGCACGGCTTCCGCCGTGGCCCCGACCCCTTCGGCGGCCGCTGCCGGCACGACCAACTATTACGTCAGCCAGACAATCAACGGCTGTGAAAGCCCAAGAGCCGCCATTGCCGTCACAATCAATAAAATTCCGGCGGCCCCCACGGTGGTCAGCCCGGTTTCCTATTGTCAGGATGCCACGGCAAGTGCGCTTTCGGCTACTCCGGACGGAGGAACGCTGAACTGGTACGGTACGAACGCGACCGGCGGCACCGCTTCCGGCACTGCGCCGGTTCCCCCGACCAACGCCACCGGTACCGCTACCTATTATGTGAGCCAGACGGTGGCCGGATGCGAAGGACCGCGGACCAGTATCACTGTAACCGTCAATGCAAAACCGGCTCCTCCGACCGTCGTGACTCCGGTTTCGGTATGTCAGGGAACACCGCCTGCCGCCTTATCGGCGACGGCCGGCACCGGAAATACGCTGAAATGGTACGGAAACAACCAGACCGGCGGCACGGCTTCGGCAACGGCTCCCACCCCGCTCACCAACACCGCCGGCAACTTCAATTATTACGTCAGCCAGGCCGGAGCGAACGGTTGTGAAAGTGACCGGGCGCAGATTGTTTTCACGGTGAAACCGACCCCCGCTGCCCCCGGCGTTGCTGCCGTTTCTATTTGCCAGAATACGACGCCAGCCGCCCTAACTGCGTCGCTGGCCGAAAATGCCACCGCCAACTGGTATACTGCCGCCACCGGCGGCACCCCATCGGCTACTGCCCCAACGCCCCCAACCAGCGCCACCGGCGCGACGACCTATTACGTCAGCCAGACGATCAACGGCTGTGAAGGCCCCCGGGCGGCTCTTACGGTTACGGTCAAACCGCTTCCCGGCGCTCCCACCGTGGGCGCGGCCCTGACCTACTGCCAGGCCGCCACGGCCGCTCCGCTTTCGGCCACAGCCGCAACGGGCGGGACGCTGAACTGGTACGGCACCAGCGCCACCGGCGGCACCGCTTCGGGTACTGCTCCGACCCCGGCGACCACGGAGGCCGGAAATTTCGAATATTTCGTGAGCCAGACGATCAACGGCTGCGAAGGCCCACGCGCCGGTATTGCGGTTACCATCAACGCCAAACCGGCCCTCCCGACGGTAGCCGACCTCCGGTATTGTCAGGGAGCCACCCCGGCGGCACTCACCGCTGCAGCCGCTACCGGAGCAACGCTGAACTGGTACGGCACCAGCGCCACCGGGGGCACGGCTTCGGCCAACGCGCCGACCCCGGCCACGACCAATCCGGGCGAAACCACCTTCTACGTGAGCCAGAAAGCCGCCAACGGCTGCGAAAGCGACCGGGGCGCCATCAAAGTAAGAGTGTTTGCGACCCCGACCCTGCCAACCGTCCCGGCTTTGCCTGAGGTCTGTCAGAATACACCCCCGGTATCATTCTCCGCTACAGGGCAGGGCCTGAAATGGTATAACGCCGAAACCGGCGGAACCGCCACGGCCGAAGCCCCGGTTCAGAATACCGGTACCGCCGGCACCTTTACCTTTTACGTGAGCCAGACCATCGAACAATGCGAAGGACCGCGTGCTCCGGCTAAACTGGTGGTGAAACCGCTGCCGCAGGCTCCCGGTGTAGAAAATAAGGTGGTTTGTCAGGATACCCCCGAGCAGACGCTTTCCGCAGCCGGTTCGAACATCCGGTGGTTCGACGCCAACGACAACGGCATCGGCGCTCCCCGCCCGGCCACGAACATCGAGAGCACGCAAACCTATACGTTTAAAGCCACCCAGACCGTCAACGGATGCGAAAGCCAGAAGGCGTCGCTGACCTTC
Source organism: Larkinella soli (assembly GCF_003703975.1). GTDB lineage: Bacteria > Bacteroidota > Bacteroidia > Cytophagales > Spirosomataceae > Larkinella > Larkinella soli. The sequence continues at coordinate 33,492 of NZ_QTJY01000029.1, forward strand.
ACAGTCAACGTAACGCCGAAGCCGGCCGTCGTGACGCCGGTGGTGTACTGCCAGAACGCCACCGCCAAACCGCTGGAAGCCACCGGCGAGGGGCTGAAATGGATCGACCCCTACGGCCGGGAATTTACTTCGGCCCCCACCCCGCCGACCACCAACGTTTCGGTTAATCCGGAAGGGGACTCCTATTTCGTGACGCAGAAGCTGGCCTCCACCGGCTGTGAAAGCCGCAAATCCGAAATCCGGCTGATCGTCAACGCTCCGCCGACGGCCAAAATCGAAGGCACGACCACGGTCAACCTCGGTCTGACGGCTCCGATGACGATCACCTTCACGAGCGTCCCGCCGTTCAGCTATACGCTGTCCGACGGCACCACCGGCACCTCGGAAACCCAGCAGAAAACCGTGAACGTGCTGCCGAAGAAAAACACGATCTATACGATTACGACCATCTCGAACAGCTGCGGTACCGGCACGCCCATCGGTGCCTTCACCGTCAACGTAAAAGCCCCGACGGTCACGACCAGCGCCCTGGCTTCGACCACCGTCTGCGCCGGTTCGCAGGTTCAGGTGCCGTTTACGACGACGGGCGAGTTCACCAGCGGCAACGCCTTCACGGTCGAGATCGCAGCGGCCTCCGACAGTCTGTTTGCCCGAAAGCTGGTCATTTCCGGCACGGCTTCGCAAAGCCCCATTACGGCCAAACTCCCCGACACACTCGTCACGGGCCTGTACCGGGTGCGGGTGAGTGCCTCCAACCCGGCGGTTCCGGTGCCGGGCAGCAACAGCCCGACCGTGCTGAACGTCCGCTCGCTGCCGACCGTCACCCTGACCGGCTCGAAGGACATCTACGACAACGAAAGCACCCCGCTGACCTTCAGCTTCACGGGCGACGCACCCTGGACGTTCGAATACGCCGACAGCGTGAAGACCACCAGGGTAACGACCAGCACCAACCCGCACACCATACCGGTTACCCCGCCGAAATCGACGACCTACCGGGTGACGTCGGTATCGAACAACTGCGGTAACGGCCGCACCAGCGGCACGGCCACCATCCGGGTGCTGCCGGTGCTGGGCCTGGAGCCGGACCCGCTCGTGACGGGCGTGAAGGTCTATCCCGTGCCGGTCGACCAGATTCTGACCATCGACATCGACGTGCCGCTGCAGAAAGACCCGGCCCGCATTCAGCTGACCGACGCCGGTGGGCGCGTCACGAAGCAGCTGACCACCCGGCAGCGGCAGACGACTCTCGATCTGAGCCGGCAGACCGCCGGAATCTACCTGCTTCATATCCAGGTCGGCAAGCGGACCACGGTCCGGAAGATCATGAAGCGATAAGAAATCCTTAAGCAAGCCACGGCGCCCCCAATGTTCGAAAGGACGTTGGGGGTCCATTTTTCAGACCATGTTCACCGACGAGTATTTCATGGAAATGGCCCTGATCCAGGCGGAATATGCGTTCGAAGAGGGCGAGATTCCGGTCGGGGCGGTGGTGGTCTGCCGAAACCGGGTCATCGCCAAGGGCTACAACCAGACCGAGCGGCTGAACGACGTGACCGCCCACGCCGAACTGCTGGCCGTGACGGCCGCCGGGCAGGCGCTGGGCTCGAAATATCTTCCCGACTGCACGCTGTATGTGACGCTGGAGCCCTGTGTGATGTGTGCGGGGGCGCTGTTCTGGGCGCAGATGGGCCGGGTCGTGATCGGAGCGGCCGATCCGAAGCGGGGTTATTCGGCCGTACAGCCCTCGCTGCTGCATCCGAAAACCCGCCTGACGACCGGCGTGCTGGCCGAAGAAAGCGCCACTTTGCTGAGTAAGTTTTTTAAGGGCTTACGAACATAAATTAAAAAGTCGCTGTTAGGCGTGTGACAACGAAATCTGGATGTCTCACCTTAACATTTCACACAATGGCATTTGAACTCGCTCCCCTGCCTTATCCGAGCAACGCGCTGGAACCGAACATCGACCAGCAGACGATGGAAATCCACCATGGTCGCCACCACAATACGTATGTGACCAACCTCAACAACGCCGTCACCGGGACGGAACTGGAGGGTAAGTCGATCGAGGAACTGCTGGCCGGCGTCAGCAAGCTTCCGGTGGCCGTTCGGAACAACGGAGGGGGCCACTGGAATCATACGTTTTTCTGGGGCCTGATGTCGCCCAACGGCGGTGGACAGCCTACGGGCCAACTGGCGGAAGCCATTAATCAGAAGTTCGGTTCCTTCGATGCCTTCAAGGAAGAGTTTACGAAAGCCGCCACCACCCGCTTCGGGTCGGGCTGGGCGTGGCTGATCGTGAAGGAAGACGGCGAACTGGCCGTTACCTCGACCCCGAACCAGGACAACCCGCTGATGGACGTGGCCGAGCAGAAAGGAACGCCGATCATCGGCCTCGACGTGTGGGAGCACGCCTATTACCTGAAATACCAGAATAAACGACCGGATTACATCGGCGCCTGGTGGAACGTGGTCGACTGGAACGCGGCCGACCAGAAATTCCAGCAGGCCAAAGGCGCCTAAACCGCCCCGGGTCATAGCCGGCGAACAATGAATACCGAGGGCCGGGCCGGGCATGGTTTGGCTAAAAAATTGGTGTTCATTGTTCGTTTTTCTGAATTCCCTTCTTATTTTTGCAGTCCCGAAACGGAGAATGTAGCTCAGTCGGTTAGAGCGCCAGATTGTGGTTCTGGAGGTCGCGGGTTCGAGACCCGTCTTTCTCCCAAGCCCTCAGGATAAATGTCCTGAGGGCTTTTTGTTTTTGGACGACGTTGACCACACCCTAGCCCCCTGAAGGGAGAGCCGATCCGGGAGTGCAAAGCCGGCTGGTCTGGCTACAGACATCAGGTCGCTACGCGACCTGACCACCCCCGACCTTTCCTAAAACAGCAGGGGGTGGCTTCGAGGAACTTTACCAGTGGCAGACGAAAACCCCTCCTTGGTAAGGAGGGGTTGGGGTGGTCCCATCAGAACCGCGTCAATTGAAAAATATCCTACCAACCGGCTGAATTCCAACTGCTGGCCCCACCTGAAAACAAAGAATTCATTCCTTTCCAAATCGGCCAGGAAACGGGTGATCTTTTCCTCGCGGCCGGTTTCCCGCCCATATAGATCGTCCAGCCCCTTGCAGCCGGTTTCAGGCCGGATGTGGGCGAAATGGACTTCCACCGGAAATGGCCGGCACAACTCCCGGAAGCGATGAATCGCCTGGCAGAAGCTGTAGGGGCGCCAGAACAGGTCCCGGCCGGGCTGGGCGATGACATCGAAACAGTCGGAGTCGGTAAGAAAAACCACGTTGTCGACCCCGCAGGCCCGGATGACGGCGGCAATTTCACGGTTCAGGGCGGGGCCGTCGGGGGTGGTTTCGGCGTAGTGGTAGACGCCGGGGATGCCGATGCAGAACAGACCGTGCAGGGCGGCTTTCATAGCCTTGAACTCACCCTCGGTCACCACCAGCGTCGGGTGCTTTTCCCGGCGGTGATAGGCGTCCCGTACCGGGGGTGGGATGAATACCGGCTTAGGCACGTTGGCGGGCGAGCGGTATTTGCGGTTTCGGACGACCCGGTCGGGGTGCAGGCGGGTTCGGACGTACTGTTTGATGCGTTTGCCCTTGCGGTAGGTATGCAGACCGTTGAGACCGACATACCGGATATTGATACCGCCGTCGGCGCTTTCCCAGAACAGCGGCATCCGCTTCGTTCCCGGCCGACCGAGGCAGGCAAGGTCTACTTCGACGGTATTGACCTCGTCCGTGACGCCCAACTCAGCCATGCGCTTTGCAAAGTAGGTCGGTTCAACGCTTCGATTTAGCATCTGCTTTTCCATTGGTTAGGTGAATAGATATGAACGTACTTTTCACTTTACCCCCAGCCGCACCGGCGGCTGGGGGTAAAAGCCGCTTTCTCAAGTAAACTCCAACCTATTCATGCTTCAAATATAGCAAATATGCATATAAATTCTATACGCTTTATGTATACAAACATACGATATCGCTTTTTTATGTATTTTATGATTGGTCTAATTTTGGACCGTGACAAATCTTTACGAGAACATTCGCAAAATCCGGACGGAGAAAAGTCTGACTCAGGATGTGGTAGCCGACCGGCTTGGCATTACGCAGGCGAGTTATTCAAGGATGGAAAAGGGCGATACCGCTATTTCCGTCGATCGTCTTGAAGTTATTGCTGACCTGTTTGGAATGACCACCGTTCAGCTTTTGTATTGGGGAGAGCCTTTACTGGAGGAAGAAAAGTCTGTTCTTATTGCCAAAATTCATGCGTTAGAGAAAGAGGTTGAACGGCTTACGCAACAGGTAAATCAGCTTGAACCATTGCAGCGTGAGACATTGTTGCCTTTTGAAACCAGAATTGCGAATCTGGAAAAAGACCTGAAAAGCCAGAAAAATCTGAACAAATTACTCGAAGAACGGCTTGCCGAGAAAGACCAACTGATTCAGGAGAAGTCGCAGATGATCGAAGTGCTGCTGCGCCTGACCCAGAAGTCCTGATTTACGTTACCCGAACCGCTTTTACCGACTCTGCCCTATGCCCGACGGTGTACTGCCTGCCCGTTTTTATCGTCCGGTCGTGATCGTGCTGACGCTGGCCTACCTCGCCGGGGTGGTGGGCCTGCAGGTGGCTTCCAGCGCCCCGCTGTTCCGGCAGCTGGTGCCGTTCAACCTGCTGGCCTCACTCGCGCTGCTGCTGCTGTTCCATTCCGACTGGCGGCCCTCCTTTCTGTTCTACTGCGGACTGGCGTTCACGCTCGGCTTTCTGATCGAGGTGCTGGGCGTCCAGACCGGCTATGTGTTCGGTGATTACGCCTACGGCCCGACGCTCGGCTGGGGCCTCTGGGATGTGCCGCTGATCATCGGTGTCAACTGGCTTATGCTGTCGTATTGCTGTGGGGTGATCTGCGACCGGCCGGCCCTGCCGGTCTACCTGAAAACCATCCTGGCGGCTTCGCTGATGGTGCTGCTCGACATCCTGATCGAACCGGTGGCGATCCGGCTCGACTTCTGGACCTGGTTCGGCGCCGACATTCCGCTGCGGAATTATCTCGGCTGGTGGATCGTCTCGCTGGTGATTCTGGCCATCTGGTACGGCCTTCCGTTTCGGAAGGAAAATCCGCTGGCCCGTCCGCTGCTGCTGCTTCAGTTTCTCTTTTTCATCGCCAGTAATCTGGCCTTCTTCCTGACCGCAGAATAAACATTTTGGCGATTTATGTAGTTATACTTAACCATAAGGGATTACGGCGTACCCGGATATTACAATTTCCTTGAAGTTACCGTTGCGCCGTATCGCTAAACTTTGGTATATTGTTGGCTCTTCGTCAGCGCCTGATTCTGCCAAAATAGTACATGGCAACGTTTATACGTCGCTTCATTTCCACTACATGCATCCCGGGACACCTGTAATTTGTACAATTCCCATGAGTAATTACTCAATTAAAGATTTAGAACAGCTTTCCGGAATCAAGGCACACACGCTGCGAATCTGGGAGCAACGTTACAACATCATCTCGCCGAAACGGACGGATACCAACATCCGTACTTACGATGACCAGGATCTGAAACTGGTACTGAACATTTCCCTGTTAAAAGATCACGGCTATAAAATCTCCGAAATTTCGAAAATGTCGGGCGAAGAGATGGCGCACGAAGTCGTCAGCATCTCCGACCGCAAACTGAACTATCCCGACCAGATTCATGCCCTGACCATCTCGATGATCGACCTCGACGAAGACCGGTTCGAGAAGATCATCAGCACCAACATTCTCCAGTTCGGCTTCGAGAACACGATGATTTATATCATCTATCCGTTCCTGAGCCGCATCGGAACGCTGTGGGTCACCGGCTCCATCGGCCCGGCTCAGGAGCATTTCATGTCGAACCTGATCCGGCAGAAAATCATCGTCGCCATCGACGGCCAGGTCAGCAAGCAGCGTTCGAACGCCCGGAAATACCTGCTCTATCTGCCCGAGGGGGAACTGCATGAAATCAGCCTGCTTTTTGCTAACTACATCATCCGGGCGCGGCACAACAAGGTGATTTACCTGGGGCAGAGCCTGCCCTTCACGGAACTGGCGTTTGCCTGCAACGTCCACCGGCCCGATTATATCTTTACGGCCATTACGTCCGTACCGAGTAACAACGAGGTGCAGCCGTACGTCGATAAACTGGCGCGGGCCTTCCCGGATTCGCACCTGCTGCTGACCGGCTACCAGATCGTCGGACAGGACATCAACATGCCCGCCAACGGCACGGTCGTCAATAACGTCGAGGACCTGATCCGGATCGCCAACCAGTAACCGACACCGTCTACGGATTGACTACATTCACGGGCCTTCCCTCCAGGAAGGCCCTTATATTTTCGGCCGACTGTTGCAGCAGCCGCCCGCGAGCCTCGGCCGTCGCCCAGGCCAGATGGGGCGTGATGAGGCAGTTACGGGCCGAAAACAGCGGATTTCCGGCGGTCGGCGGTTCGACCGAAAGCACATCCAGCCCGGCCCCGGCGATCCGGCCGGCATTCAGCGCATCGGCCAGATCGGCTTCATGGATCAGCGCCCCCCGGCTCGTATTGATCAGGTAAGCCGTCGGTTTCATGCGGCCGAGCAGGTCGCGGTTCACAAAGCCGCGGTTTTCGTCCGTCACGGGGCAATGGAGCGAAACCACGTCGCTTTCCGCAAAGAGTGCCGGCAGGTCCACATACCGGATGCCGGCGGGCGGCTCCTGGCCGGTATGCCGCCGGTTGACCAGCATCTTCATGCCCAGCGCCTGCCCGACGGCGGCCACGCGCGCGCCGATGTCGCCGAAGCCGACAAGGCCCAGCGTTTTCCCGGCCAACTCGACCAGCGGGGTTTTCCAGTAACAGAAATCGGGGGTCCGGCTCCAGTCTCCGGCCCGGACGCTTTCGGCGTGCAGCCCCACCTGCTGAGTCAGTTCAAGGAGCAGGGCGATGGTCAGCTGCGCCACCGAATCGGTGCCGTAGCCTTTGACGTTGGTGACCGTGATGCCCCGCTCCCGGGCGGCCCGCACGTCGATGATGTCGTAGCCGGTGGCCGTGACACCGATGTATTTCAGCCGGGGCAGCCGTTCCAGCAGGGTGCGATCAAACCGGATTTTGTTGACCAGGGCGAGGTCGGCGTCCTGAAGGCGTTCAGAAACCTGTTCCGGGGCGCTGCGGTCAAAAAGGGTAACGTGACCGAGTGCGGTGATGGGCGACCAGTCGAGGTCGCCGGGATTCAGGGTGTAGGCGTCCAGATAGACGATGTTCATGGCCGGGCGGTATTGTTGCCGGCGAAAATACGGAGAAGCGCGAACGGCCCAAACGCTCAGGCCGCCAAACCGCCGATAAATTCCAGTGCCCGGCGTTCGGCCCACGAAAATTCGTCGTTTCTAAGGGCAAAACCGACATGACCGCCGGTGCGCGGTGTCTCCAGATAGATCAGCGGATGGCTTTCGGCCAGCTGGCGGGGAGAGCATTCGGGCGACAGAATCGGATCGTTCTGGGCGTTGAGGACCAGGGTCGGTATGGCGATGCCGGGCATGAAATTGACGGCCGACGCCTGGGTGTAAAAATCGTCGGCGTCGCGATAGCCGTTGACCGGCGCGGAGAAGAGCTCGTCGAAATCCCGCCAGAAACGAACTTCCCGCAGCCGGGTCATATCGAGTCGGCCCGGAAACAGGTCGGATTTCCGCTGAATCTTCAGCACCAGCTTCTTCATGAACCGATCCCGATAAAACCGGTTCGAGGGCAGGTCGAGCAGCCGGGCGCTGGATTCCAGGTCGGTCGGCGAAGAGACGGCGACGGCGCTCCTGATCACGTCCGGCACTCCTATCCCATGCACACCTAAATATTTCAGCGTGATGTTGCCGCCCATGCTGAACCCGATCAGGGCCACTTCCCGATACGGACGGGTCCGCAGCGCGTGCCTGATTACTTCGTCCAGATCTCCGATTTCGCCGTGATTGTAGAGCCGGAAGGCGCGGTTCATCTCCCCGCTGCACGACCGGCAGTTCCAGGCCAGCACCGCCCAGCCGTTCCGGGCAAAGAGCTTGGCGGTTCCGCGGACGTAATGCCGGTTCGAATCGCCTTCCAGACCGTGAGTGATCACCACCAGCCGCTCGCTTTTCCGGTCGAGCCAGTCCAGGTCGACAAAGTCTCCGTCGGATAATGTCAGTCGCTCCCGCTCATAGGCAAAGCCGCCGATTTTCCGGAACAGGCTCGGTACGATCGTCTGCATATGTCCGTTGATGAGATAACGGGGTGCTCCCGGGTAGGAGGAGTGTCGGATAACCTGCATGCCAGGTAACTATTTAGTCGATAAGCTGTTAATTTTAACGGATTTTACAAAGGTTAGTTCCCGTCATGCAGATTGCGAAGTACCTCTCGGTTTTACTGGCCAGCACGCTGAAGTTCATCGGCGGCCCGCTGTCGGGGGCGGCCCTGGGTCTGAACTGGGTCGAAACCTGGCTCTGTACGGTGCTGGGCATGATGCTGAGCGTGATTACGGTGACGTATGCCGGCACGGCTTTCCGGGCCGTCGTCGGGCGTTTCCGCAAATCGAAGCCCCGGCGGTTCACGCGCCGGACCCGGCTGGCGGTCAAGGTCTGGAAGCGGGCCGGCATCTTCGGCATCGCCCTGCTGACGCCCCTCATCCTGACGCCCATCGGCGGTACCATCCTGGCGCTGTCTTTCAAAGTCCACCGCCCGCAGATTTTCGTCTACATGCTCTTAAGCGCCCTAAGCTGGGGCATTGTCTTCACGCTGCTCGTCTACCAGATTCCGGGAGTGTTCAAGTGAAGTTTAAGAATTGAGGGGTTGGGGAATTTAAGAGTTAAGGATTTGGGAAAGCGAAGCCGGCCGCCCTACCTCCCCAACTCAACTCCTCAACCCTTAAACCCTTTCAACTCCCCAACCCCCTTCCCTCACCGGCTGACCGTCACCGGCTTACCGGTGGATTTCTTGCGGAAGTCTCCGCGGGAGAAGTATTTTTCGATGAGGCAGTACATCAGGATGAAGAAGTAGCGGCTGCCCATCTCCTTGATTTTCAGTTTGGATTCCCCGTATTTCCGGTTCGTCCAGCTGTTGGGCACAACGGCATAGGTATAGCCGCGCACCATGGCTTTCAGCGGCAGTTCGATCGTCAGATTGAAGTGGGGCGACAGAAAAGGCTTCAGCCCTTCGATGGTTTCACGTTTGTAGAGTTTGAAGGCGTTGGTCGTGTCGTTGTACCGGATGCCCATGACCATCCGCACGATGAAGTTGGCGACGCGGTTGATGTATTTCTTCAGGGCAGGGTAATCGACCACCCGGCCGCCCTTGTTCCAGCGGCTCCCGAACACGCAGTCGACGTCGGTTTCCACCATCTTCTGATAAAACTTGACCAGATCTTCCGGATCGTCCGACATATCGGCCATAAATACCGCCACGCAGTCGCCCTTGAAGCGTTCCAGGCCGTAGCGCACGGCATAGCCGAAACCGTTAGGGCCGAGGTTGGTGTAGTATACCAGCGTCGGGATTTCGAGGGAGAGCTGATCCAGCACCTCCAGCGTCCGGTCTTTCGAGTTATCGTTCGTGACGCAGATTTCGTGGGGAATACCGTATTTGGACAGAGTCTGATACAGAGTCCTCAGGGTTTCCGGCAGAGAGTCCTGTTCATTGTAAGCGGGTATAACTACACTCAGTTTCATCGACAAGGGTAAATGGTGTTCTGATTATGGTCTGTTTGTTAAGGAAGTAAGCTGTTCTTCATAACGCGCGATCGTCGCGCGAAGTGTTCGGTCGTACCGATATTCCAGCCAGCGGTTTACATTCTCAAACATCTCCTTCCGGTTTTTCAGAAAAAACAGGTTCTGGTTCGAATGCACATTGCTCAGGCCGCCCCGGTGTTTGCGGTATACGCCCATGATCTCGTCAATATAATGAATTTTTCCCTGTGCCGCCAGCTGGATTACCATCGCCCAGTCACCGGCCGCGGCCCGGTGGTGCCAGTCGGCAAAGTCCTGCTCCCTGAACATATTGCGGTACAGCGTACTGGCGGTGCCGATGAACCAGCGGTCGGCCAGCACGTCTTCAATCGTACTGTCGGCTTTCTGGTCCGGCGGGTTGAACGAATGCTCCGGCGAACCGTCTTCATAGATGACCCGCAGGTTGTGGTGACAAATGGAATAGTCGGGGTGGCTGTCCATGAAATCGACCTGTTTCTGTAGTTTCAGCGGGTCGGTCCAGTAATCGTCGCCTTCGCAGAGAGCCACGTACTCCCCCCGGCAGTCTTTCAGCAGCTTCAGCACGTTGTGGCGACCGGCAAACTCCCGGGGCTCCTGCGGCCCAAGGTTGTGAGGGTGCAGAAACGCCCGGATGCGGTCAGGGTGCCGGTCGGCATACCGGCGGATCAGGGCCGGGGCTCCGTCCGTCGAGCCGTCGTCACCGATCACAATCTCAAACGGGAAGGTGGTCTGCTGGCTCAGGGCGCCGTCGAGGGTCTGAGCGATGTACCGCTCATGGTTGAACGTCGGAACGCAAACGCTTACTTTACAGGTCGTTTCCATGGCTCAGGCTTTGGGTTTCCAGTGTTCCGGCACGTCGGGGACGGCTTCCCGGATGGCTGCGATCTGTACGGGGGATAGCGGTCCGAGTGTTTCCGCCCGGCGGTTGGCCCTCACCTGGGCTTCGTTCCGCATTCCGGGAATGACCACCGAAACCTGGGGGCTGGACAGGCAGAAGCGCAGGGCCGAAGTGGTGATCCCGCCCGGCAACGCATCGAGAAACGCCAGCTTGCGGGCGCCGGCCAGCAGCCACTGTCGGTCCCGGTCAGGCAGATAATGGCGGTATTGATCTTCCGGAAAAACCGGGTCCTGCGTGAGGTAGTTCGGATTCAGGAAACCGGATGCCAGCGGCACCCGGGCGATGAACCGATACCGGGCGGCCTGGGGCTGCGACCACAGGACATCCTCGGCCCGGCGGTCGAGGGCATTATACAGGATTTCCAGCGCCGAACCGAATCCGGCCTCCATCACCTGACGGGCTCCATATACGCTTTTCGAACTGACACCATAACTTTTGATCTTTCCTTCCCGAATCAGCCTTTCAAACGGCTCCGGATCGTAAGCGGACCAGTCGAAGGCGTCGGGCGGGCTGTGCAGCAGGAGAATGTCGAGGGTGTCGCGCTGCAACCGGCGCAGGCTGTTCTCGACCGCCTTCGGGAGGTAATCCGGCCCGAAATCCTGGCCCGGTACGCCCCCGGCGTTCAAGACGTTGCCGAATTTGGTGCAGACGGTGACCTCCTCGCCCGTACGCCCGCGAAGCGCTTTTCCGAGCAGGATTTCCGACTGGCCCTGGCCGTAACTGTCGGCGGTATCGAAAAAGCGGATTCCGTGGTCGAGGGCGGAATGGATCGCCCGGACGGTCTCCTGCTCATCGACGGCCCCCCAGCCCGTAGGCCGGCCGTTGACCACATTCGGGCCGCCAAACTGCCAGGTACCGAAGCCGATGCGGGGCTCGGGCGCGTATTGGGTTGTATTCATCAGGGCAAAAATACGAAAGGCTTCTTTCCCACAGGAAAGAAGCCTTCAATGAAATATCATACGAGCGACCGACTTCGCATCAGGCCAAAGCGACAGTATGAGCCGGATTAAGAATGATTTTGCCTTTGATCAGGCTGCGCTGACCGGGGTACTCGGCAAAAAAGGCGTGACGGCCGTGCAGAACGCGGTCATCATGGAAGAAGGCGGCTTCGCCTTTTTTCAGTTGCAGACCGTCTACCACGCCGGACTGCACGATCCGCAACTCCAGGAACTGGTGGAAACGTTCGCACAGGGCGAGCACTTCCGCCGAGTTTTCCTTGCGGTCGATGCAGTAGTAGTTCCAGTTGGCCAGATAGCCGTCTTCATCCTCATCCAGAATCTTGCGGACCTTGCGGCTACCGCCTTTCGAGAAGACGACTTCCGTCGACAACAGTTCTTCCAGCAGATTTTCTTCGCCGTCGAGCTTCATGCATTCGACCAGCGCGGGTAAGTCGAAAAACGTGGTGGCCCCGCCGATTTTGGCCTGGGAGGCACAATAGAAAAAGTTGACGGCTTCCTCTCCGTTCAGTTCGACATAGGAGTCGTCGGTGTGCATCGGCTGGCGGGTATTGCTCGAACGATACCGGTCGGGGATGTTGGGGTCGAAAGTGATGTCGATCCAGCGGTTACCGGTCGCTTTACCCGTGGCGATGTCCTCGTCGGCAGCGTGGATGCGGCCGATGGTTTCGGACAGTTGGCTGTAAAATTCATGAACCTGGTCGACCGGCGTATTGGAGGGGAAGTCTGCCAGGTGAACCAGTTTACTGGATAAAACGGCTTCTTTTACGTTCTGAATAGTTTCTTCAGGCGTCGTGTAAGTAACTCGCTGAAAGTAGTTCATCGTCGTAGCTAAGTTATTTGAATGACTATTAAATACCTCACAATCAATTTCAAAAATACTAAAACTAGCATTATGGGTTTAAACTTTTTCTTAATCGGTAGATCCCGATCGCCAGGGCGCTGTAGACCCGTCCAAGTACCGGCGGCACCACATGATCACGGAGGATCTCGCGGGTTTCCTGCCGGCCGGGCGAGCCCAGACGAAGGTATTTCAGCGCCATCAGGTTCTTCGGATAATAGGAGTTGCGGTATTGCTGGCTGTGCAGCATCTTCTTGTAATATCGGGCTATATTCTTTTTCAGCAAGGGGTCGAACTGGTAGTTCAGTTCCTGATTGATGCCCTTGTACATCTCGATCCGGTTCTTCAGGAAACGGGCGTCGTCTTCACGGTCGGCGAAGCTGGAGCCGTTGCGGTTTTTGCGGTAGACGGACATGACATCCGGCAGGTAACCGATTTTGCCGTACTTCGCCAGCAGCACGTAACGCGGAATATCCCCACTCATCGACTTCTTGAACCAATCGGGGTATTCTTTGATCACGTTGCGGAACATCACGCTCGAAGTCGCCATGAACCAGATTTCATCCTCGCCGATCAGGTCCTCGATCGTACAGACCGCCTTCTGATCGGGGGGGTTCAGCTCCTGTGAGGGCGAGCCGTCTTCCCAGGTAATGAGGGCATTGTGAAAGCAGGTGGAAAAATCGGGATGGGCCTGTAGAAAATCGACCTGTTTCTGTAGTTTGAGCGGATCGGTCCAGTAGTCGTCGCCGTCCATGGCGGCAATGAATTCCCCTTTGGCCAGCCGGTAGGTAGCCAGGGTATTGAACAGCCCGTTCTGCCCCATATTGTGGGGATGCAGCACGGGCCGGATCAGATCCGGGTACCGGTTGGCGTAATCGGTGATCAGCTCACGGGTACCGTCTTTCGAAAAATCGTCGCCGATCAGAATTTCGAACGGAAAGTTCGTTTTCTGACTGACAACGCTCTCGATGGCCTCCCCGATGAAATTGACCTGGTTATAAGTGATGATGCAAACGCTGACTTTCATTGCCGGCTGGCTCTCAAAAGAGCGGGCCGGACAAGCCGGCCGCTCCGGAAAACCGTCTTATGCGTAAACCTCTTTGATCTGACTGGCCGACGGGAAGTCCGGCGTAACCAGTTCTTCCTGGGGCTTATATATATAAGGCATCGGAAAACCGCGCTCGATGAAGGTCGGCTCGGTCAGATTGTTGTAACGAAGCTGAACGGACCAGCGAATGTTGCGGCTGACGTTGTTACCGGAACGGTGAACCAGGAAGGCCGAGAAAATCAGCACGTCACCGACCTCATATTCGGTCTGGATGAAATCTTCATCTTTCAGATTGTCAGTAATATAACCCGAATAACCGGTGGTGTTGGCCTGCATCAGGCCCGCTGTATGGCTGCCGGGAATGACCTGCAGGGCGCCGATTTCCTCCCCGGCCGGAACCATCGGGAACCAGACTACCACGCTGTCGAGCGAACCCTGGCCGGTCCGCCAGTCCTGGTGAGCGCCGAGTTTCCAGTGGGTGCTGCCGTCTTTGGACAGGAAGCGGCTGTTGAACTGCATGGCCGGGCGAACGGCAATCACGGGTTTTTCGATGCCGACCCCTTTCACCAGATTCAGGATTTCGTCGCTGACGCCGAGTTTGTGCAGCAGAACGGTATGCTGGACGGTTTTGCCGGTGCTGACGAAGGCGTTGAAATCCTTTTCAAAAAATTCGAACATGGCCTGCTCGAACTCGTCCCGGTTTTCAACGTCCACGCTGCGGCCCAGCACATGGTTGATCTGGATGGCGAAGATTTCGCGGGCTTCGCGGTAGATCGCTTCAACGGTTTCCTTGTTAAGGGTATTCTTCAGCAGGAGATACCCGTCTTTCTTGTATTGTTCGATTTGTTCAGCCGATAACATTGCGATTGTAGTTTAGTGGTTCGGATGAGATAGCGTTGATCTGTCAGAATTGACAGCACAAAGAACGTGCTTCGCCGGCAATCGCAACATGACGTGGATCAGTCTTCCCAAACGGCATATCCGAAACCCGACGCACCGAAACCGTTTCCGTTATACAACAAATATTTCTTGCCCTTATGTTCATAGTAGTGTGCATATCCGATCATAAGGTAATCAAAATCATCAGGATTATCGGACATTTGGATACCTACCAGATGATCTTTTCTTTCCCAGTTCACCCCGTCCGCGGACTCGGCGTAACCCAGCCGGTAGGCCTGATTTCGGTCAGTCCGGTAGTCGCGGGTGTGGCGATAGGAATAATACATTTTGTAGATCCCGTTTTGTTTGAACACACTCGGCCGGCCGACGGCGTGCAGGAAATCGTCGAAATCGAGCGTCGGAATATCGCTGATCTCCCAGTTGATCCCGTCTTTCGAGACGGCGGACTGGCAACGGTAGAACGGTTCGGGATAGCCGTGAATGTATTCGCACTTATGCCCGGAGATGTACCACATCCGCCAGGTGCCGTCGTCTTCGCGGATCACGGACGGCTGCCCGGCCCAGATCGGGTTCTTGATGTTCCGATCCATCACCGGACCGCGGAACATCTTTTTGAACGTCAGGCCCCCGTCCGTACTGACCGACAGCCCGACGGACAGGCGGTAGGAGTTCCAGGTCCGGTTCCAGCCGGTGTAATACAGCCAGATGTCTCCGTTGGGCATGTCGACGAACCAGGCCGGCATGGCGCCGGTTTCGTCGTATTCGCCCGGGCCGCCCAGTTCGAGGACGGAGCGGTGGTGAATGTTCAGAATGTTGGTCGGGTCGTCGTAATCGACGTCGATGAACGTCGGCCGCGACTGCACCTTATCGTCCCGCGATGAAAAATAAATGCGGAGAAAATCGGGATGTTTATAGGCGAACGGTACCTGTGCGTGCGTCCGGCTGTGGGCCAGCGTACCGTCCGGTTTATAGATGACTCCTTTCTTGATCCAGGCCATTCGTGTAGTGGGCAATCGGTACTGTGCCGCCGGTTATTGAGCTGCTTTTTCGGCGCGGGCCCGCCAGTTATCTACAAAATCCTTGCCGGGCATCGGCAAATCAATATCAACTTCCGGCGCTTTTTCGCCAACGGTATACTCCATGACGTAGAAAGCGTTGCCGAAAATATAATGCAGCTTGAAATTCAGCGCATTGGCCGGAACGTCTTCCAGCGGCACTTCGGCCCGGAACAGGGGATTGGCTTTCCGCAGCGTGGCATATGAGGGCCGGTTCCGCAGCCAGGGAGCGATGCTTTCATCCCCGATCACGACCTTTCCGCCCGGCTTGACGACGCGCGTCATCTCCTCGAACGCCTGTTTGCGCTCCGAGAAGGTGTTGATGCCGCCGAAGTGGAACAGGGCGTCGAATGCGCCGTCGGCAAAAGGCAGGTAGGAGCCGTTGGCCAGCAGAAAGTGAATGTCGACCGACTTGGACTGAAGTTTCTCCGTCGCCAGCCGCAGCATATTGGGCGAAAGATCGGAAAGAACGGCCGTACCGCCGGGCGTGACCTGGTCGATGATGAGGGCGGAGTCCTTGCCGGTTCCGGCGCCGACTTCCAGCACCGTCATCCCCGGTTTGAGTTCCAGCAGGCCGATCATGAACCGGCGGGTGGCGGCTTCGTCGGAGTGGTCGAGGGTTTCGAACACCCACGAAACGCCCCGGTCGTAGCGCTGCGAAGCGGCCGCCTGATCGTACAGATACTGTTCGCGGGCGTCTTCGGCCAGCAGTTCCTTCGGATACAGGGCGTTGATGATGCCGCCTTCCAGCACTTCGTAGGTAGTTCCGCCCTGGCTTGTCAGGGTTTTCTGATCGTCGGAAAGCGTAAGAGGTGTCCGGTCTTTCGGATCAACCAGTGAAAGCATAAATTCTTGAGGTGTCATTCTGTGTTCGGACGCAAAAGGAGCTAAAAGTCAGGCGGTCTGGCTAAGGCGTTTGGCCATGCTGTCGTGCATCTGCACCAGCGTCTGCTTCAGATCATAGGTCCAGTTCCAGTCGGGGTAGTGGCTTTTGAACTTCGACAGGTCGGAGATATACCAGATGTGGTCGCCGATGCGGTTGGTTTCCGAGTAGCTGAAACTCATCTTGTTGCCGGAGATTTCTTCGCAAAGGGTGATGGCTTCCAGCATCGAGCAGTTGGCATGACGGCCCCCGCCGGCATTGTATACTTCGCCCGCCCGCGGGTTCTGGTAGAAATGCCAGAACATATTCACCAGGTCATAGCTGTGGATGTTATCCCGAACCTGTTTACCCTTGTAGCCGAAAATGGTATAGTGATTGCCCGTAATGGCGCACTTCATCAGATACGACAGAAAGCCGTGCAGCTGCGCCCCCGAGTGGTTCGGGCCGGTCAGGCAGCCCCCCCGGAACACGCCGGTTTTCATGCCGAAGTACCGGCCGTACTCCTGCACCAGCACGTCGGCCGCCACTTTGGAAGCGCCGAACAGCGAGTGCTTGGTATGGTCGATGCTCATGAACTCGTCGATGCCGTTGGTGAAATACGGGTGGTTCCGGTCGATTTCCCAGCGGGTTTCCGTCTCGACCAGCGGCAGGAAGTTCGGGTTGTCGCCGTAGACTTTATTGGTAGAGGTGAAGATGAAGACGGCCTCGGGGCAGTGCTGCCGGGTCATCTCCAGCATGTTCAGCGTACCGGTCGCGTTGACGGCAAAGTCGGTGAAGGGCTCGCGGGCGGCCCAGTCGTGGCTCGGCTGAGCGGCCGTGTGCACGATGAGTTTGATGTCGGTGCCGTACTGGCGAAAAACCGCTTCGAGTTCTTCAACTTTACGGATATCGGCGGTGTGGTGTTCGTAATTAGGAAAAGTCTCCTGAAGGCGGTTGCGGTTCCAGTCGGTCGAGCCGTCGGTGCCGAAGAAGTACTGACGCAGGTTGTTGTCGATGCCCACGACGACATCGAACTTATCGGCGAAGAAGGCCACCGATTCACTGCCGATCAGACCGGCGGAACCCGTAACTAAGGCAATATTCATAATGACAGCTGTTTACAAGAAAAATACAAATCTTGAGTATGGATCAAATTAAGATACGGGTAAGGGTGTCCGGGCAATGCATCACGCTTTTTAGCGGTTGAGAATCTGGACACTGAAGCGCAAAGTTATACGGAATTTGGACAAACACCTTTCCATTAACTAAAAAGCCGGATGCCGTTTCACAAATCTAATAAAACTCTCCGAATTCGGTTTTCTCCACCGAAGGGGGAGAGTTATTTCAGCAGCCGCCATCGGACGATTCCCCAGCGGTGCAGACGGTAGAGAAGTGATACTTTCAGAACGCCCAGCCCGTAGATGCTGCTGCGCCGGAAATTGATCGAGGAAGCTTCCTCGAAATACTTGGTAGGGCAGGTCACTTCACCAATTTCAAACCCCTTGTTGAAAATCTGGGCGATCATCTCGTTGTCGAAAATAAAATCGTCCGAGTTGTGCGTAAAGTCCAGACTTCGAAGCACTTCGCCCGAGAAGGCGCGGTAGCCGGTATGGTATTCGGACAGCTTCTGGTTCATCAGAATGTTCTGCGTCAGCGTCAGAAACCGGTTGGCGATGTATTTGTAGAGAGGCATCCCGCCTTTCAGCGCTCCTTTGCCCAGAATCCGGGAACCGAACACGACCGGATACAGCCCCTGGCCGATCAGGCTGACCATGGCCCCGATCAGTTTAGGCGTGTACTGATAATCCGGGTGCAGCATCACCACGACGTCGGCCTGGAGTTCGAGGGCCTTCCGGTAGCAGGATTTCTGATTTCCGCCGTAGCCCTTGTTCTTTTCATGACGGATGATATGGACGATGCCCAGCCGCTGGGCTTCCGCCACGGTATTGTCGGGACTGGCGTCGTCGACCAGAATGACGTCGTCCACCAGATCAAAGGGGATTTCCCGGTAGGTTCGTTCGAGGGTCAGGGCTGCCCGGTAGGCGGGCAGCACCACAACGACCTTCTTTCCATTGTACATAGGGCCAGCTTGAAGAAGAAGTCCGGCGGATAACCGTATCATGTAGACGCCGGAAGAATATCCCCGTCACATCGATTGGGAACTGGATAAAAAAAAAGTAGCCTTGCAGTCTTTTCGAAGGCAGGGCTACCGGAAAGTGAAGAAGAATACGGGCCGATCAGTTGCCCTGAACGTTCCCCTGACCAAACAGCTTCTGACGGATTTTCGCCGTGCGCTGGTCCAGTTCCGGGCGGGCCGTATACTTGTAATTCGACTGCACGGCCGGTGAATCCAGACCCGGTCCGTAAACGTACTTGTCGCCTTCACGGTAATCCCGCTGGCGGATCGTATTGTATCTCTGGTAATCGCAGGAAGACAGGGATGCAACTGCCAGCACTAATATTCCTTTAGACAAAAGCCCTTTCATACAGTCGGTTTACGAAAATTCCCCACAAAAATATATTGCACCGGCTAATTCGCCAAAAATACTTTCGACATCACCGGCCGCCGTTTTTCAGCGACTCGATTTCCTCCCACACGAACCGGATCAGCCGGCCGATGTTCTCCTGCGAGAAATCGAAAGGCACGTCGGCGGCCCGGTAAATGTCCGTGATCGGGGCCATGTAGCCGAGTTTCAGAGCGTTGAAATAGCCCTGTAACCCTTTCTGCCGGTCCTGCCGGAAATTCATCCAGATGCCGATGGCTCCGAGCTGGGCGATCCCGTATTCGATGTAATAGAACGGCACTTCGTAAAGGTGCAGCTGTTTCTGCCAGAGGTACTCCTCGTAGCGGTCCAGCCCTTCCCAGCTCGTGACCCGGTCCGTAAACTCCTCATAAATGCGGACCCAGGTCTGCCGGCGCTCGTCCACGGTATGCGTCGCGTTTTCATACACCCAGTGCTGGAACTTGTCGATGGTCGCTACCCAGGGCAGCGTCTCGACGATCGATTCGAGGTGCTGGATTTTGGCCCGCTTCAGGTCGTCGGGATTCTCGAAGAACGAGTCCCAGTAGTCCATCGACAGCAGTTCCATCGACATCGACGCCAGTTCGGCCACTTCCATCGGCGGATTCCGGAACGATTTCAGCGGCAGGTCGCGGGTCAGGAACGAATGCACGGCATGGCCGCCCTCATGCACCATCGTCACGAGGTCGCGCAGGCTCGACGTCGCATTCATGAAAATGAACGGCACCCCGATTTCCTCCAGCGGGTAGTTGTATCCGCCCGGGGCCTTGCCCTTCCGCGACTCCAGGTCGACGTGGCCCATGGCCTTCATGATCCGGAGGCACTCGCCCAGGAAAGGGTCGAGCCGGGTGAAGCAGTCGATGGTTTTGTCGAGCAGTTCGGTGCCGGACTGGAACGGCTTCAGGGCCGCCCGGCCGTCGGGGTCCACCTTCGTATCCCAGGGCCGCAGCGGGTCGACGCCCAGTTTTTCCTTCCGCTCCTCCGCCAGCCGGTCGAGCAGCGGTACCACGGCTTTCGACACCGACGCGTGAAAATTGAAACAGTCTTCGGGCGTGTAATCGAATCGGCCGAGAGCCGCAAAGGCGTAATCCCGGAAATTGGCGAAACCGGCATTGACCGCGATCCGGTGGCGCAGGTCGCGCAGGTGGCTGTACAGCGCATCCAGCTGGTCCTTATCCCGGTAGCGCCGGTCCTGGATTTTCCGCCAGGCATCTTCCCGCACGGCCCGGTCGGTGTTCTGAAGCAGGTCCGACGCCCGCTGGAGGGTCATCTCCTCGCCCCGGATCTCGACCGTCATGGCCCCGGCGATGGCGCCGTACTTCCGCTCCTCGGTCTGCATTTCCGTCTGGAGCGGGATGTTCTCTTCCCGGAAGATCTCGATGCCTTTTTTCATGCCCCGGACGGTGATGCCGAAGCCCGGGTCCCGGAGTTCGCCGAGCCAGGGGCTTTCGACGGCCTTCTTGTCCAGCTCATTGCCGTAGACGGCCATCGGCGGCTGGATTTCGGTGATGAAGAAGTTCAGCCGGTTGATCAGTTCCTCGTCGGAGGTATTGCAGGTCATCCGGATATACCGCCACGCAAAGTTTTCCGAGAGGTAGGATTCCAGCTCGCTGCGGTCGGCCAGCCAGCGACGCAGTTCGTCCGCGTTGTGGATGGGCCGGTTCAGCAGGTTGTCGTACAGCGGTTTGGCATCGTCCCAGGTTTTGAGGTCGAACGATTCGCCGATGAACGGCCGGCCGGGGCGGGTAGGGAGGGTCAGGGTCTGTTCCATTATTCTATTTCAATGACGACATCGTTGGTCAGCGGGTGGGCGACGCAGGTCAGCACATACCCGGCTTTCAGTTCGGATTCCGACAGGCCGTCTTCCTCATCGAGTTTCACCTTTCCGGAGGTGCAGCGCCCCATGCAGGCGGTACACATTCCGGCCTGGCACGAATACGGCAGGTCGATGTCCAGTTCCAGAGCGGCTTCCAGAATGGTCTGGTGCGGTTCGACGGCGAATTTGTATTCGCTGCCTTCATATAATACCGTCACCTCCTGGTTCGAAGACTGGCGGGTCGATTCTTCCTCGATCACCTCGCCGTGGGCTTCGTGCGGGGTCGTGGCAAAGCTTTCCTTGTGTACCTGGCCGGACGGAACGCCCAGCAGCTGCAGGGCCCGGCGGGCTTCGTCCATCAGCCCCTCGGGGCCGCAGATATAAAATTCGGTGCGCCGGATTTCGTCGATCGGCAGCACTTCCAGCAGTTTCAGCATCGACGACTGGTTAAGCCGCCCCGTCGGCCCGGTCCAGCCTGTTTCCGGCTGGCTCAGAATATGGGTAACCTTCAGCCGACCGCCCGCCTGCTGTTCCAGCCGTTCCAGCTCCTTCCGGAAAATGATCGAACCGGTGTTCCGGTTGCCGTACAGCAGCCAGAGACTGCTGCGGGGTTCGACGTGCAGGATTGACTTAATCATCGAAATCAGGGGCGTAATCCCGCTGCCGGCGCCGATCAGGATGCGCCGTCGGGGCAGACCCGGATCGAGTTTCGGCACGAAGGTACCCAGCGGTTCGAGCGTTTCGAGGCTGTCGCCGGGTTTGACGGTGTCGCACAGGTAGTTGGAAACGGCTCCGCCCGGCAACCGCTTCACGGTGACGGCCAGCGACACATCCGTATGGGGAGAACTGGACATCGAGTACGACCGGCGTACCTTCTGTCCTGCGAAGGGTAAGATAAAGGTCAGGTATTGGCCGGGCTGATAACGAACGACTTCGTTGAGTGGGTGCCAGAAGTGGATGCTGACGGCGTCGGGCGTTTCCCGGATTACCTCTTTTACTTTCAGAAAATAACGATTTGCCATAATTCAGAATCGCCGGAGCGACTACCGCTTATTTGGTTTCGGCGGCTGGTAAACGGTGGTTTCGACCGCGTCTCGGGACGGCAACCGCCCGACCGGCCTGCAATATAGTACCGAATCGCCAATCTGGTTCTGTAACAAACTGTCGATGTTTGCGGTTTGCTTTTCTTCCCCACAAATTTCCGAAGGCACTACGGTTTTTTCCTATTTAGGCGGATATTAGCGGGAGAAGTTGATTTTCGTTGATGAAAAAAATCCTGTTTTTTACCCCGTACGGCTCCTTTACGGGTTCCGAGGTGGTTTTGTGGACGTACCTTCAGAAGTTCGACCGGAGCCGCCTGCAGGCGGCTTTGTACAGCGACCAGACCGGCCCCCTGATTCGCGAATTACCGGGCGACATTCCGTGGTTCACCTCGCCTTTTCATCGCGGGCAGGCCGAAAAATATTACGCCAAATTCGCCAACGCGCTCGGCGTCAGCGTCTACGAAAACAATATTCGCAAGATTCAGGAGAAGGTTCGGGCCGACTACTGGTATCTGAACACGGTGCTGATGTTCCCGATGTCGCGGCTGGCCGAGCAGATGGGCGTCAAAGTCATCTCCCACATTCACGAGCTGCACTCCTCCTTCGAATCCATCTCCTACGACGAGATGGCGCACGCCATGCGGTATTCGGAGCTGGTGATCGGCGTGACGCAGCAGATCTGCGACCTGGCCGCCGTCATGGAAGCTAAACGGACGGCCCTGCTGTATCCGGTGGTCGACCTGAGCCGGAACCAGGTGTCGGCCGGGCGGGTGGCCGAACTGCGGAGGTCGCTGAACATCGCGCCCGATGCCTTCGTCTGGACGATGGTCGGCACCCGGATTTACCGGAAAGGCATCGACCTGTTTCCGTTCATCGCGCAGGCGCTGGCCGACCGGCCGTGCCACTTCATCTGGATGGGCAACTCGAAACCGACCGGCCTGAATTATCTCGTCGAGAGCCAGGTCCGGGCGCTGAACCTGCCGAACGTCAGCTTCGTCGACGTGCAGACCGACGACTACTATAATTATCTGGGCCTCTCGGACGGGCTCGTCATGACCTCGCGGGAGGAGCCTTTCGGAAAGATCATGACCGAAGCGGCTTCGCTGGGCAAACCGCTCGTAGCGCCCAACGCCGGGGGGGCCCGCGAGTTTATCCGTCCGGGCATGGGCGAACTGGTCGACTATCCGGCACCCGAAACCTTCCGGGAAGCCATGATCCGGGTAATGGACCACCCCGCTGCGTATGACCCGGAGTTACTTCGGGAGAAAAGCGGAGAATTTGATGTGACTATCCAGTCAAAGAACTGGGAGCGTGCCATCCTCCAACTATGAAATCTACCAAAACGAAATTTAAAACCCGTCCAAATAGCCGCTTCACTCGCTGGAATAAAAATTTATTTATCTTTCTGTACAATTTTTATCCGACTAAACCATTAGGGCTATAGATAGGAATTACTTTCCTTTTGCAAGCGACAATCCGTTTTTCTCTAATTAGTAGTCGTCACTCAACCCAGGTTCATCCATTTCCGTCATAGACAATCGCGTCGTTTCGGGTTGAGGGTCTTTTCCAATTCCGGGTGTTTCACATATTGGAATGATTTTTGTCTTTCATGTATATGAAGTCAAAAATTAGTAGACAAATCGGGTCTACCTGTTAATCAATCCCGCACTTCGGTCATTCGAGACGAGACTTTTCTCCATCGAATTAACAGACTGGGGCCTGCTTCAGGGGAATACAGAAAACCGTGGTACGGATCGCCGGCCGACTCCGCACCGGGGACGACTGTACCCGTTACCATTCGTAAGAAGTGTCATATTAGACCATCGCACAGATGATCAGAGGATTTACTGCAATTGTTGTCTGGTTTGCTTTTTGTTTCGGATTCCTGTTTTCATATTCTGCCGCCCGGGGCGAAACCGGCCCGGCCACTTCTCATCTCCCGACACCGGCCAGGTCATCAGCCTCGGCCCCCAAAATTCCGGAGCGCCAGCGGTATCTTGCCATCGTCGTGTTCAATTATGAAACCGATCCCGCCATCGACGACGAGCGGATCGAGAATGCCGGCCGACAGGGATGCAATGCCGCCGAAATCTCCGTTCACTGGGATCGCGTTTATCCGAACCGAAACAGCGCCCCCAACTGGCGGGTCGTCGATTCCCACGTAAATACCGCTCTGCGCATGGGCATGAAGGTGGCGCTCCGCATCCTGGTGTCCCGCGATCCGGGCAATATCAACGGCTTCTGGTCCGATCAGGAATCGATGCGCGCGGGCGACAACAGCCCGATGAACTTCGCCGGGGCCGTCCAGTTCAGCTACGCCCACCAGCCGACGCTGGAAATGGCCAAAGGCTTCGTCCGGGAAGTAGCCCAGCACTTTCAGTATCTTCAGAATCAGGACAATCTCCTGTTCATGTCGGTGGTGGCCTCCCCCATTCAGGAAGCCGAATATTCCCCCCGGAACGGCCGCTCCGACGGCTCCAACTACCAGATCCCGTTCGATTACAGCGAACCCATGAAGCAGGCTTTCCGCCAGTGGCTTCAGGGACGGTACTCGCTGGCCGAACTCAACCGGCGCTGGGGCAGTGACTTCAGCCGCTGGGAAACCGTCATTCCTCCGCCCTATAACCAGTCGGACCCGCTGACCTCGTTCAGCCGGGGCCTCTGGGGACAGGATTGGTACGTGTTCCGGCATCTGATGCTGAAACGGTTCCTGGACGAAACCACCCGTACGATCCGGGAAGTGAACGGCGCCATTCAGGTCGTCAACCAGCACGGGTCCGTCTGGGACCGCCAGAGCGGTCTGCGAGGAACGTTCTCGTTCAAAAACCTGGCCCAGAATGCCGACGGGGTTAAAATCAACGACAGCCCTGACTACAACCACCGGTTTTCCATGGACGTTCTGCGCAGCAATCTGCGGTCCAACGCCTGGGTATGCAACGAAGTGGACGGCCTTTTTCACAGCTCGGTCAGTGTCGGGCGGTTTTATGAGCAGGTCGAGGAAAGCTTCGCTCACGGGGCGCGTCTGGTGACGCTCGCCAACTTCGGCGGTGCCGACGCCCGGCCGCTCCTGAATCAGCTGATTCAGCAGGTGGTGGGCCGCGGCCTGCTCAACCAGCCGGTGACCCAGGTGCAGACCGGCAGCAGCACCTCCTACAAACTGTCGACGATGGTCCGGGACGACGGCACCAACCCCGCCGGCCGTGCCAGTGACCAGTGGTCGCGGCAGTACGCCCAGAATGGCCGCCGGCCCGTCCAGATCGACCTGATCGAAGACTGGCTCGAAGACAACTCGAACCAGGACCCGCGCGTGAGTCAGCCGATTCCGAACCAGACGGCCTACCTTGACCGCCCGTTTGAGTTTTCCATCCCGCCTTCCACCTTCGAGGACCCCGACGGCTCGATTACCAAAGTGGAGATTATTTCCGGACTTCCGGCCCTGGGCCTCTCCGCCAACGGCACCAGCATCTCCGGAACCCCGAACGCGACCGGGACCATCACCGTGACGGTCCGGGCCATCGACAACAAGAATTCTCCGGTTACGACGCAGTTCCAGATCAACGTTCCCGGCCAGAACAACAACCAGCCGCCGGTGGTCGCCCGGGCCATTGCAGACCGGTCCACCTATGTCGGTCAACCCTATACGTATTCGATTCCGGCCGAAACCTTTTCCGACCCCGACGGCAGAATCGTGAGCATCAACGCCGGCGGCCTGCCCGGCGGCCTGAACTATATTCCGGCCACCAATTCGATCAGCGGAACGCCGGAAAACGTGGAGGTCTCCACGATTATCGTCAAAGCCACCGACGACAAAGGCAGCAGTGTCACGACCACCTTCAAACTGACCATTACGCGGGCCGCCGACGACAACAAACCGCCGGTAGTGGCCAAAGCCGTTCCGGACCAGACGGCCACCGTCGGGCAGTCCTTCAGCTTTGCTATTCCGGCCGAAACCTTTTCGGACCCCGACGGCCAGATCAACGCGCTGGAGGTATCGAGCCTTCCCGCCGGCATGAACTTCGATGCCGGTAACCGGACCATTTCCGGCACACCCACCACTGCCGGCAAGATCACCGTTACGGTGAAAGCGTTCGACAATAAAGGGGCCAGCGTCACCACGGATTTCCGGCTCACCATCAACCCGTCGTCGGCACCGGAGCAACTGGCCCTGCTCGAACCGACCATCGAGTGCAGCACCGGCAGGATCACGTTCCGTACCAGCGGAGGAAACGGCTCCACGATCGAATTCAGGGCGGTCGGGATCACCAACGACTGGACGCCCAATGCAACCTTCACCATCGATCCCTGGCTACGCAACGGGGTGACCTTCGAGATCACGGCGCGGCAAAGCGGCAGGGAGGTAAAATACACCTATACCACGACCTGCCAGGGCTATGATCCGCCTTCCGTCGTAAAGCCCATCGCCGACCAGAGCTATTTCATCGGTATGGATTTTACCTTTACCATTCCGCTGGAAACGTTCAAATCATCGGCTCCGTTGACCGGTATCGATGTGAGCGACCTGCCGCCGGGTCTGTCGTATGACAAAAACACGCGGACCATTTCCGGAAAAGCCACGCGGGTCGGTGCGACGAACGTCCATGTAACGGCCACCGACGAGCGGGGCGGACAGGGAAAAGATGACTTTATTCTGACTTTCCGCGAACCGCCGGCCCTCGAACTGATCGACCCTGCGTTCAACTGCCAGAACGGGCGGCTCACGATCCGTACCAACCTGGGCGACGGTACGCCCATCTCCTACGCCATCGACGGCATTTCCGACTGGACGGGCAACCCGGTCTTTTCCATTGAGTTCTCAAAGTGGAAAGGTGCCCAATTGACCCTGAGAGCCCGCCAGGGTAGCCGTCAGGTCAGCATGGTGTATACCACGAACTGTACGGTTCCCGGTTCCAGTACAATCACCGACCAGACGGCGATTGTCGGCCAGATCTATATCTTTACGCTGCCCAGTCTGGGTAATGACGTAACCATGGCGGTCAGCGGCCTGCCGGAAGGACTTTCTTATGATTCGGGCACGCGTACCATTTCCGGTACGCCCAAAAACGTCGGAAACTCCGTCGTGACCATTAAAGTGACCGACAATAAGGGGGCCACCACCGAGGTAGTCTTCAACCTGACGGTCAAACCCGTCGACGGCTCCGTTTCCGGAAACTTCGAGGGGTATCTGGATGCGGTCAACTGCATCTCGTTCGGTGGTTGGGTATGGGACCAGAATCAACCCAACACCCCGATTGTAGTCGAGTTTTTGGCCGGCACCTCCCCGCAGTCGGCGACGGTCGTAGGCAGCATCCTGGCCGACATCAACCGCCCGGACCTGCGCGCAGCCGGGAAAGGCAACGGGATCCACGGCTTTGCCGCTCCGGTGCCGGATAACCTCAAGAACAACCAGACGATCACCATCTGGGCCAGAGTGCAGGGCAGTACTT
>NZ_QTJY01000030.1 GCF_003703975.1 Larkinella soli
TTTGCATTGCGCCTATCAGTTGGATGACAGGCGTAAAGTTGAAACACCTATAAAGGCTCCAACCGGTTATAACCGGTTAGAAAAATCTACTCTCTAGTGTATTGATCTCATCCTTAACCTGCTGGCGATACGGCTCTGGAAGATGATCCAGGATCTTTTCCAAGTCCTGTATTAATGGCTTAGCCTTGTCTTTGGAGTCATTGCAATACCGAAGCCGATTACGAGCCGTACAAAAATTAAGATATACGATGTACACTTTATCGCCACTGGTGAATCCCCATTGCCGCGCATACGCCTTACCTTCGCTGCCGGAGCGAATAGGTGGACCACCCTGAATACAATGAATCAGAACCCGTTGACGGATGGAGAGTGGCTCCTTTTTTGGTGGCATTTTAGGGCCACTACCGATCGCCATTCCGTAGCGTGCTTTCAAGGCCTCCAACTTGGGGTCCACAAAGCGTTGAGCAGTTTTCTTATTGAAGTATTTTCCAAGTATTTCCTTGAGCGTTAACCCATCCATTGATTGGAGCCACTCCTCAAACACCGGCTCCAAGTACAACTGCTCATTGGCTTCTGGGTGGTTCCGGTTCCAGGCGGCCAATTCTTTTTCCAGTTCCTGCTTCATCCACGTAATTTTACCCCTTACCTCCTGTTGCTGCCGGTGAAACCAATCCATGGCCCATACCTCCCACCGCAAACGAAGCTCCTCGTTTGTAGGCGAAGGGCTGAAAGGCGTGTTTGCTTGCCAGGTTATCTGGGATACATCCGGACAGGGTAACACCTCTTCCCAGGTGTTACCCCCGAACAGGATCCGCCAACTCCCCTGAAGGAGACGTTGCTGGGCATCCTGCCAAAACCAGCCGAACGAGCCTGGCGATGGCTCGGCGAAAAGAGTGACACCAAGGCTTTCAATGTAAGCTTGCACATTGCTTATACGAGACTGAGCCATGAGGGATCAAAGGAGGTTTAAGTAAGCTTTGGCTTCCTCATCATCGAAGGAGCCTAAGTAGCTTTCCGTGGTTTTCAGATTAGTATGGCCCAAGGACTTGGAGATCATTGCCAAAGGAGCATGGCCTTTCAGTAGGGTGGTGGCAAACGAGTGCCGGGCGGCATAGGTGGTCACTGCCTCTTCAATTTCCAACTGCCGGGCAATGCGGCTC
The DNA here is from genome assembly GCF_003703975.1 of Larkinella soli. GTDB lineage: Bacteria > Bacteroidota > Bacteroidia > Cytophagales > Spirosomataceae > Larkinella > Larkinella soli. The sequence continues at coordinate 1,161 of NZ_QTJY01000030.1, forward strand.
ATCCACTGGTTGGTGACCTTGACTAGTTGATGGATGACCCGGCGTTGCCGCACCGGGTCCATGCCAGCCTCCACAAAGGGAAACACCCGCTGGTCGGCTCTTCGGTCGCTAGTGCCCCAGCGATCCAGAATGGCTAAGGTTTCGGGTCGGAGGTAAGCCACGATGGGGGTCTGGTTCTGTTTACGACTGCGGCGCGTCTTCTGACGGATAAACGTCAGTTTCTTACTGGTCAGGTCAACCGAGTCCCAGGTCAATTGACACAAGTCGGTCAGGTTAGCTCCATTACAGTAATAGGAAAACAGCCACAGGTCATGGCTGCGCTGCTCTAACGTGCCTGGCAGAGGCTGGTAATCCTTGATCCGATCGAGCGTTTGACGTGATAGAGCCTTTTTGACATTGGCTCCGGCAGGGATCATGTAGCCATGGCGGCCAAAAGGGTAAGCCTCGCGGGACATAAGCCCCTGTTGGATGGCCTCGTTGACTATCGCTCGGAGGTGTCGCAGGTAGATGCCTACGGTGGTTGAACCGGCCCCGGTTGGCGGTTTGCCCGGACTCTGGGATGCCTTGCCATTAACCAGCATCCACTGCTCATAGGCCGTCAGAAACTCAGGCGTCAGATGAGCGAATTGTAAGGTAGCCGGTGCAGACGCCTTCACGGTCTTCCGGCGGGGCAAAGGGAGTTGAAGGAAGTCAAGCCTCTGCTGGTCGGTGAAGGAGTCGACAAACCGGCGGAGCGACTTAGCCGCCAGTTCATAGTTGATGGCATTGCCAATGCGGCCCTCCTGAGTCATGCTGGCGGATTTAGCCCAAAGAGCAGCCAACACGTCGGTTTTTTCCTGAGGGATTTCCTTCACCTTTCCATACAACGTGATGGCCTGAATGAAAGCATCAAAGCTGAACCCATCACCTAATTGAGCCAATACCACCTGGGCTCGTTTCAGATAACCATCTTGCCGTTGACCGGTCAAGGGGTCCTGGTATTGGTCGCCATACACCTTTTGCCAGAGGTAGCGTCGTTCTTCATTTTTAACATGCCCTTTCAGTCCACCCTTGTATTGCTGAAGAAATTCCCATTCTTCGAGGGATACTTTCAGACCGGTAGTAAAAAGGCGTTGTTTGCGTTGGTAACAGACGGACCATTTGATGACACCGGTGCCTTCGCCGGAGGCCCGCCGATCTAAAAACAAGGAAACAGTAGCATAAGTCATAGAGACCAGATAGAGAGAGCGGACGGGTAAAAAGATTTGACAACTTGCAATACAAATTGCAATACAAAAGTAACAATTCAACAGATACCATCAATAAAGTCAAATAAGCGAATTACCTTAAATGACTGCTTTATAGAACATTAAATAAACTACAGTAAATAAATATAGAGAAAAAGGACGGTTTATCACACGACTGTTAATCAGAGGGTCGCTGGTTCGAGCCCAGCTTCGGGAGCCTGATAATCAGCCGCTTATCTTCATTGCTAAGCGGTTTTTTTGCTTTGGGGGCAAACAACTTCCTGGCTGTGTCATGATCCTTAGCCACGAAATCCTATTTGTTTCTTCCTCTCCATACTGAGGTTATCCGAAGCCTGAACCATTTGATGGAACGGCTTATATCCTGCGAAGCCGACGGGCAGCACATACTCTCCGGCATAGGAAGCCGGTAAGGCGGGCCGTTGCTCAAAACCCTGATCTGACTTCAAACACAAAGGGGTTATCCACCTCATCTTCATTCAAATACTTAATGTGGGTAACTTTCCCTTGCGGAGTCAGGGTAAACGGTACATAGACGATCGTCATTTGCTGGGCAAGCGTCGAATATCCGGATATCTGATCTCCTTAAGCGCCTGGCGAAACGTAGAATCGGTATCTAAACCTGACCTAGGTACTTGTCCAAAGCGGGGCAAAAGGCTCAAAGTCAAGAAGATCAGACAGGCAGCCAACGTTTTCTTGGCAGTTTGGGATAAAGGCATTTCGATAAGTCAGGTTACTATAAAAAGAACGATTTACTCCTTCGATCGGCCATTGTCTCTTCCCGAACCAAAAGAGAAATGCCCACGACGCCTACCCGTGAAACAGCCTCAATTGCACTTTTCCTAAATCTGGACTACCGACCCTCTTACCGGTAGGTAAAAATAAGGCGCATACTGCTTAAAAAAGCATCTAAGGGTATTTATTAGTCTGTTGATTAACTGCCGTTTACATCGGCACCTTTGCCACTACTAAACGCTTCCCACTTATGAGAGCCCTTTCTATGTACGTCCTCTTTCTTGTCCTGAGTATCCTGTTAGGCTCCTGTCAGGAAGAGGGCCTTTCAGAAAATGACAAGATGTTTATGAGCCTTGCCGGCAGTGCCGGAATCATGGAGGTTGAAATGGGGAAATTAGCCCAGCAACGGGGCGTTCGGACCGATGTCCGGCGTTATGGCGATCAAATGGTCAAAGAGCATACCGAGATCAATGTCGAATTCAAACAATTGGCCGAACGCCTGCAGGTAGAAGTGCCGGACCAAATGAATGAACGGAATCAGCAAATGGTACGCGATCTGGCCGCTTTACAGGGTAACCAGTTTGATGCAAAGTACATCGACACCATGATTGCGGATCATCAGTTTGCGGTCGAAAAGTTTGGAGAAGCCCATGCGATGGCTAAAAACAAGGCGTATAAGACCTGGCTGGCCAAAATGATTCCCGTAGTAAAACATCACTTACACATGGCCCAACACTTAAAAGCTTCCCGAACCGACGGGTAGAGCAGGCATAGCCAACCACCGCTTGTCAGGAAGGTTCCCCATTGCCGTCGCCGTCTGAAATCTTAGTACATTGGCTACCGAAAACCGGATTATCCACCAGAAAAACTATGCTTCAATACATTCTCTGGGATGTTGACCCCGAAATTTTTCGTATTGGTTCCTGGCCGGTGAGATGGTACGGCTTACTATTCGCTGCCGGGTTCCTGACCGGAGTCCGGATGATGGCTCATATTTTCAGGACCGAGAAGAAGCCGCTTTCCGACATCGACTCATTGCTGATAACCGTGGTGGTTTCAACTATTCTGGGGGCAAGAATTGGGCACTTTTTATTTTATGAGCCTTCCATGTTCATTCAGAATCCGTTACGGATCATCACACCTCCTTTCGACGGTCTTGCCAGTCATGGAGGCATAATAGGTATTTGTATCGGCTTGTGGCTCTACTCCCGACGCCCCTCCAGCAAGGCGACGGGTCAAACATTTTTATGGGTCACAGACCGCATCTGTATCGTAGCGGCCCTTGCCGGCGCTTTCATCCGGTTCGGCAACCTGATGAATTCCGAAATCTTCGGAAAACCGACTCACGTACCCTGGGCATTTGTTTTTCTCCGCGATCCTGATTTTAGCCAGGTGCCGCGCCATCCCACTCAGCTGTATGAATCCTTTTCCTGCCTGGTATTATTCGCCGTGCTGTTTTGGTACTGGAAAACGCATCGAAAGCAGTCAACACCGGGTACGATGTCAGGCCTGTCTTTGGTCTGGGTATTTGGGTTAAGGTTCATCTGGGAGTTCATCAAAGAAAATCAGGTTGCCTTTGAAGACGATATGAGCCTCAATATCGGTCAACTGCTGAGTATACCGGCCATTGTATCCGGCCTGATCTTACTCCTGAGAAGCTTCATCAAACCTGCGTCATTCATTTCCGTTGCCTTAGTCATTCAGTCATCAGGTCTTTGTCTTCAGTGCGATGACAGGCCGGCCCTGCCGGTTTCCGGGCAAGCTCATTCCGTCCGATGTGAAGAATCAACTTCTGACAAACAGCCCTGAAAGAAATACAAGTCTCTTGCCGGCATCTGGATAAAAATTATTTCAGGCATTTGCAGAGAAAGAGGTCATACCAGGTCGGTAGTTTCCCTACGTTCAATCGCCCTTGCTTTCTTTTTTGGCGGCTATCGTTTTGGTCAGTACTTCCGTCAGGCTCGTATAATCGACCGGTTTGAGCAGGTGGCCATCGAAGCCGGCGGCCCAACTCCGCTGCTTGTCGGCTTCCTGCCCAAAGCCTGTCAGGGCGATGATCGGCAGGTTCCGGCCCCAGGCTTGCTTCCGGATGTGCTGACATACGGCATAGCCATCCATATGGGGCATCCCGATGTCCAGCAGCATCACGTCAGGGGCCAGGGCTTCCGCTGCGGCAATGCCGTCCTGGCCGCTGTAGCGTAGATGTACGTCATAGCCCTGCAACTGCATGATCTTACCCATCAGATCGATAAGCTCCCTGTTGTCATCGACCAGGAGAACCCGCACGGCGTCCCTGATGACAGGTGACTTCTCAGCAGCGGGCTGCGGTTCATTTTGCTTTTCCATGAGTACGGGTAAAGTTAGGGTAAATGTGCTGCCCTGCCCGGGTCCGGCGCTATAAGCTTCAATATGTCCCTCGTGCCCTTCCACAATCTGTTTGACGACCGCAAGGCCCAGACCCAGCCCTCCATGCGGTCGGTCCAGGGAGGTGTTACCTTGCACAAAAACATCGAAAATAGCGGTCAACTCGTCGGCAGGAATCCCCATCCCGTTATCCCTTACCGATAGCACGGCCTGACCGGCCTGCTGTTCCAGCGTGATCCGGACATGGCCGCCATCATCGGTGTACTTGGCCGCATTGGTCAATAAATTCATGACCACCTGAGATAACCGGGTGGCATCCCCGTTGACCACCACTGGCAACGAGGGCAGCGCGATGTCAACCGATTGATCACGCTCCCTGAAGAGCGATTGGGCCGCTTCGACCGTTTGTTCCACCAGGGCACCCAGCTCGGTGGGCTGGCGCCGGAGCCGAATCTTGCCCTGTCGAATCCGGCTCACATCCAGCAGATCATCCACCATTCTGCCCAGATGCTTCACTTGTTGACTCATCCGCTGCACACCGATCGGATACGACAGACTCTCGTCCCGGCCTTTGGTCATGTCCAGATACCACAGGGTATTGGACAATATGCCCAGGGGGTTACGTAACTCATGGCCCAGCATCGCCATAAATTCTTCCTTCCGCTGGTCTTCCCGGCGCAGGGCTTGCTCGGCACGGGCCCGTTCCAGGGCCGCCCAGGTCCGCTCGGCCGTTTCCTCGACCAGGGCCACTTCCTGAGCCGTCCACTGGCGTGGCCGACCATGATGCACCGTTAGGCTTGCCACCCAGCGCCCCCCTTTGCGCAAAGGGACCCCGATAATGGAGACTACCCCAGCGGCCAGATACGACCGCAAGTGCTCATTGGATTCGTCTACTTGATGGATGTCAGGTAAAACAAGTGTTTGACCCCGGCGTTGCGAGTCCGGTGTTTTCCCAAAATCGCTTAGCCGGAAGCGGCCAATCATCTGGGGAAAGTTATCGTGCACATAATTGGTAGTTATGATAAAATGAGCCTCGTCGGCTTCTACTTCGGCATATAACACGCGGTCCACCTGCAAGTGCCGGCCCAGGAATTGCAGGGCAGCTTCCTGAATTTGTTTTGCGTCGGCCAGCGGTCGAAGCGCATCACTCAGCTTCAAGAGAAAGGCCTGTTGGGCTTCGACTTTTTTTCGTTGGGTAATATCATTAAACAGGACGCCGATCCAGTAGGGCTCAGCCTGCTTAACCCGAAACACATCCACAGCCAGCCAAAGATCGAGCGCTGCCACATAGTGCTCAAAATGAGTCGGTTGTCCCGTCAAGGCAACACGGTCATAGTTCTCCAGGCGATGGACCTGCGGTTGGTCGATCCCTGGTTGGATCGGTTTGCCCACCGTCGGGTGGAATCCGAGCAGGTACTCCAAAGCGATATTGCTCAGCAGACAGTGATAATCAGAGGCATCCGATGGTAACGTGGGTATTTTTTCCAGCAGGCAAAAACCCTGACTGCTGGCCTCAAAGGCCGTCCGGTAGATGGAAAGCAGCGTGTCGGCCTGGAGTTCAGGTTTATTCATCAGATAGTCTGAAAGTAGTTTTAGCAACTCGACTATTTTCCATTTTGTTTGGAATGCCGTCACCCGGTTAGGAACGGTGGTTCCTGATCTCGATTGTCCGGAAGATGGAAAGTAAAAAAGTCTTTTTGAAGAATTATAGTGGTGAGCCTGCGCCCATCCGGGGAAAAAATCACTGCCTTACTGAACCCGGATCAACTGAACGCCCAGCACCGGACGGCCCTCGGCCGTAACGCCCTGGATCACCACGCGCAGCGTCCGAACGACGTCCGACAGCGGAAAACCCAGCCGGCTGTGCCCCTGGCCGTCGGTTTGCATGATCGGTTTCCAGTAGAGAACATCCCGGTAATCGACGGGGCCGGAAACAGTGCCGGCGGATACCTCCGCATCGTAGCGGGGCACATAAAATTCGCGCTGCACCGACGGATAGCCGATGAACTGAATCGGGGTCATCCCCTCCGCGGGCTTCGCGCCGGCCTCCATCGAACGTCTGCTTTTGGTATAAAAAGCGATCACGCCGTTTCCGCCCCGAACCCCGTACATTCCTGCCGTCGTTCCATGTTTCAGCAATTCGATCCGTTCGATATCGCTAGTGTTGAAGTACAGCAGAGCTTTTCCATCCGGGTCATAAATAGGCACGCCATCCATCAGATACAAGGGCTGCATACCGCTTTTGAAACTACCTACACCCCGTATGAATACCTTATAACTGTGCGCCTGGGCGGCCCCTTCCCGCGTCACCGTCACACCCGCCAGCCGGCCCTGAATCATTTCGTACAGGTTCGGGTAAGTCGGCGACCGCTCGTCGAACACCAGAACGGCATCCGCCCTGTCGTGCAGACTACGCTGCTGTATGTCCCCGGGTCTTTCCTCATTTTTTCGCGCCCGAACCGTTACTTCTTTCAGGACTTTCGCCGTTTTGTCGCGGTATAAATCGGTGTGGGCCGCCTGCCGGATTCGGGCGGCTTCCAGTTGAGCGTGCAGCGTCGCCCAGTGGGGTGCCATCGCTGTTTTACCGGATTCCCATTGCCGGCCGGGTCCTTCCAGGATCAGAAAGGCTTCTTTGGGAGAAATTTTCCTTGACTGCTTATCAGCGAGTTGCGCCATCAACTGCACCGTATCGGCCAGGGCCAGCCCCGCCAGCCGAAACCGCCCCTGTTCGTCGGCGTCGGCCGATTTCACGTACAATTGCCCACCGACGGTCGACGCCACGGTCAACTTCGCGCCGGGTATGGGTTGTTGTTTCGCGTTCAGAATGCGGCCCCGGAGCGAAACACCGCCCAGTGAATCCGTCGCGGGCGTACCACTCACGCGTCGCCAGCCCTGCGTCAGCAGCAGATCGTCCAGGGCTCTGCGGGTTTCGGCCGAGGGATTCAATACGTATTGGTTGGGGTCTTCGATCCGTCCCCGAAGCTCTCCCGTCAGCAGCAGATGGGCCGGCAGCGTCGCGTCGGCGGTATCCTCGGGCACCCGGCCGGCATCGGTAATCGAGGCCGATAACGCGGCTGACACCGGTAATCCGTTATCGACCAGATTGACGCTCAGAATCACCGGCTCGCGAGGCTGATACCGGTTTTTGTTGAAACGCATCATCACCCGTACCGGCGCCGTGAACTCGGGCACAAACACCAGTCGCTCGGCCTGAGGCCGGGCCCCGGCATCGTACAGGGTGATCTGCGCCAGGCCCGGCAACCAGCTTGTCATGGGCAGGCTGATCTTCGCCACCCCGGCCTGCAGGAGAACCTTCCGCTGATCGACCACCCGGCCGCGTTGCTGAATCAGGATATACGCGGAGTCGGTCGCGGCCCGGTTCGTACTCATGACGGTCAACGACAGCCGGGTGGTATCGCTGACCGCATCGGCGGAAAGCAGCAGCCCTTCCGGTTCGGGGCCGGGCAAAGCCACGCGCTGCAGCCGGTTGGGATCCGCAACCTCGGCGTAGTACGTCCGCTGCGGCTTCGGCTCCATCGCCACGCTGGTCATCCCCTGCCGATTGGTCCGGAAACGAACGACTTCCGCGCCCAGGTCGTCGACGATCCGTCCCGCGATGGGTAGGCCCTGCCCATTGGGCTGTACGATCTTTACGCCCAGCCGTGCCGGCAAGCCCGCCGTCCAGCGGCCTCCTTCCGGCAGAATCTGAACGTCCAATGGCGCAGGAACCGAATCACTGCGTATGGATTCGTCGGTCCGAAGCAGATTATAGATCGCCACCGACCGCTCGAAAGCCGGACCTCGCTGGGCATCATCTTCATCGGTATAGGCCCGCAGGCGATAGGTTCCCGTCATGAGGGTATCGGACAGGCGGAAATGGCCTTCGCCCCGTCCGTCGATGATCCGGACCCACTGGTGCTGCACCCGTTTCCCGGCCGACGTAAGCAGGTCGACCTGAATGGCCGTTTCGCCGGCGGGCCGTCGGTGACTGGCCGCGTCGAGTACGTATGTGCTCATCCAGAGCCGATCCCCGGTGGCGTAAAAGGGTTTATCGATGTGGACGAACAAGGTGGGGGCCGGCAACCTGAATCGCTCGCTGAAGGCCGCCGTGATGCGGCCCAGGAAGGCGTCGGGTGGCGCAAGTTTTCCCAGAGTAGCCACCGGGCCGCCGGCAAGTGCCTCCTTCTCATTTCCTTCGGGTTTCCAGTCGGCGGGCAGCATCGTCGACAGCCGGTCATTCCCCATCGAGCCTTTCGCTTCCATCCCTTCCGGCATGGTGATCACCCCGTCGACGGTCATGTGCATCTGACCGCCAGGCAGTTTCATTTCTGTATAGGCATAACGGGCATCGGGATAGGGCGAGAAGCCCGAGAACGCATTCGTATAGAATACGATCAGTTTCATGGGCGAAACCAATCGGCGCTCGGTCGCTAACCGGCCGGGCTGAATCAACGTGGATGCCTGAACCGGAATCAGACGCTTGTAGTCGCGGATCGCAGCGGCCAGCGTAATGGTCCGCCCTTCGATGGGAATCGGCCGGGTGACATCCTCCTGATACACCAGAAAGCCGGCCTGCCCGAACGTGTTGTCGATCAGGGTGGCCATCAGGTGCCGGATCGACCCCTGGTAGGCCGTCAGCCGGTTTCGGCGAAACCGGACGGCCTGGCGTTCGTTCTCGGGTTTCAGTTCTTCGAAACGGGCACTTCCTGCCGAATAAACATTTCCCGAGGCCGTAGCATCGAAATGCTGCAAGGCATAGATCACCCGATACCCCAGCGCCTGGTTTTCAATGATCAACGGCTCATTCGCCGTCGCATACAGATGATCTTTCTCTTCCTTAAAATGGAGAACTTCACTATTGACCAGCAGGCACTGGCCGCCAAACGGTTCGCCGAAGAATTGCTTTTTAAACTGACGCAGATGCCGCTCCCAGCCTTTCGGATTGCCCCGGACGGTAACGGCATCCAGCATCTGTACACTGGCTTTCAGCCGAAAATCGGCTTTTTGGGGAGAGGTATTCTCAAATCGGAGCTTTTGCGTGGCAGGCTGATAGCCAACGAAGGAAGCGGCTATTTCGACCGTACCCGGCGGCACACCCGCCAACGTATAATAGCCCTTTTCGTCGGTGACGGCCCCCCGCGTCGAGCCGTTGACGTAGACGTGGGCAAACGGCATGGGTTTTCCCGTGGCGGCATCCGTGACGTAGCCGGTCAGGACGGCGGTCGATTGCCCGAAAGCCGGCAGGAGCGCTCCCGTAAGCAGAACGACGGTGATCCAGCCGAGGAAGAACGAGCCACGCATAGTTTGTAGATTACCCTCCCTAAAAAGAACCGCCCTGCGCAATTATACTTAGGGCCGAACCCGGCCAAAGTCCGGCAGAAAATGAGTTGGAGCTACCCTCAAAACGGGGTGGTTGTTTCCGGCCGCTGACCGCTTTCCAAAGGTTGGCACTTTTTGAAGTACAGGCTCCCGGTGACCTTTTGGGCGATGCCCGGTTCATCATCCTGATGCGGTTTTCGCAAAGCGATTTCCGAACGATACCGCCTTAACCGGCTTAGTTGCCCGTTACTTTCTTCCAGTCATACTGGTCCCTGGAGGCCGTGTTTCGTCTGGATAAGTCGGAAAGCATCCTGTCAAGGGTGGTTTTACTCAGCCATCGGCCGTTGACGATGACTCCGGAAATGGCCCGCGTGTTTTTCACGTTATCCAGCGGGTTGGCATCCAGCAGAACAAGGTCGGCCCGTTTCCCGACTTCGATGGTTCCGACTTCGCCGTCGATACCGAGCCAGATCGCGGGAAGGCGCGTGGTCGAGTTCAGTACTTCTTCGGGGGTGAATCCGGCTTCCGCCAGAAGTTCAAGTTCCGTATGAAGATCAAAGCCGGCCATCACCCCCGAAACCCCGGTGTCCGTCCCGGCCACCATGGGTACCCCCGCCTTTTTACAGGCTTGCACCAATCGAACGTGAAAGGCGAGCAGTTGGTCGAGACGGGCGATGCCCTCCGGCGTTCTATTCCGGTTATAGTTGTTGGCTGTCAGCCACTTACTTTGAAGGAGCGGATGCACATACCGGAGCAGTGGCGACGCCCGGAGTTCGTCCAGGGAGCGGGTCTGGCTGGCTATCCGCTTCATGGCGATCATGGTAGGGGAAAGCCACGTACCGTTCGCGGCCATCAGTGCCGCCAGACGCTGCGCTTCCCGGTCGCTAAAGTCGCCGGCTTGTTTCGACAGCTCTTCGGCGTGGGCAACCATGCCGAAATGAGGGACAAAGGCCTGTTCCACCTTTCCCCGAAAGGCATTCGGAATATGTCCGACGGTTTTTAGCCCTTGCTTATCGGCTTCATCGATGATGGCCTTATACGTCTCAATGTCCAGCTGGGAATATACTTTGATGAACTCGTACCCTTCGGCTTTGGCACTACGAACCGCCTGACGTCCGTCGGAGGGGGTATGTACGATTCTTCCCGATCCGTTTCCTCCATTTATGAGTGCCGCCAACGCCATGCGCGGCCCGATCACATCCCCTCTTGCGATGTCGTTTCGCTGACCGAAATGTTCCGGTTTAGAATTGAGATCGAACAGGGTCGTAACCCCATTGGCTATGTAAGGCGTCATCACATCCTGTGTGTCGAAGAACGTCGTTGCGCCCTGGGTGGGGAGTTTAGAACCAAAATGACTATCGGTTGCCAAATGCACATGCATATCGATAAGACCGGGTATGAGCCATTTTCCTCTACCGTCTATCACCCTGGCCCCCGGGGGAATAGGTCCATCGAGGGATAGAATCCGCCCCTGGCTGATGACCACCGAAACGTTCGGCAGGACATGCCCGCCCGTCGTCATCGGAATCACATTTACCTGTTTGATAGCCCATACCGGCGGCTTCTGCCCTTTCCCTTTTTGAGAAACCGTACTCGTGGTTGCGAAAGGAGCGCAGCCCATCGTCATCAGGAATAAACCGATGAAGGGCAGAGTATGGTAAGGATGCCTGTAACTCATTGCGGATCGTTGAATTGGTAAGGTTTCTGCCTGACGGACTGTTTAAAAGTACGATTTTCTCCGATTCAGACGGTCGGTCAGGCAGGACGATGCGAAGAACTGGCCCCGGTCCTCACGTTGATGCGCCGTTCCAGCCGGCGCATCAGGGTAGGGCGTTTGTAGTTGGAAAAGTCGTGGCCGGTGCGCAGGCGCAGTTGGGTGAATACGTCCCGCAGGGCCTGCTGCTGATCGTCGGTGCGTCGCTCGGGTTCCACCTAGATCGCTACCGTCCCCAGGCTTCGATGATAAGCCACCAGGCGGGCCGGGATGGCGGCTACCGGCAGGATGTCGTCCACCAGGTCCGTGGAGCCTGGCGGGGCATCTCGTTGAAGGAAGCCTCCCGGGGGTTTTGCACAAACACCGCCCCCCCCATTTTCCTTGATGCGCTTGAGGCCCATCGAACCGTTGGCTCCCGTACCCGACAGGATGACGGCGATGGCCCGGGGGCCGTGCGAGTCGGCCAGGGTACGAAAGAAAATATCGATCGGCGCCCGCCGTTCTTCCGGGCGGGCGTTGGGCAGAACCCTGATGTAGTCATCCTGCATTTGCAGATGCCGGTCGGGCGGCACTACGTAGACGTGGTCGGGCAGGACCGGCACATTTTCCGTGACCTGGGTGACCGGCAGGGGCGTCACCGCCTTCAGGATTTCGGTGAGTCGGCTGTCGTAATCAGGTGAAAGATGCAGGATCACCACATAGGCCATACCCGAGTCGGGTTCGACCTGCTCAAAAAACTCCTGCAATGCTTCAATCCCACCGGCTGAGGCTCCGATGCCGACCACCGAAGTTTGATCCGGCGCCGGTTGATCGGCCTTTCCTTTTTTCTTGCTTACGTGAGGTCTGGTAAGGGTACTGCTTCCAAAAATAAGTTATGCCTGGCGGTCCGACTCGCCGTCCGAATCGGTGGCTTGCTGCTCCAGACTGCCCTGGCTGAGTTGCTCATGTAATAAAACCGCCTGCCGGACCAAGGTCGACCGTTCGCCCGCCTGCTGGGCTTTCTGAAAGTACAGGGCGGCCAGCTTGGGCTGGTTGGCTTCGGCAAAGTGGTCGCCCAGATGGTTCAGCAGGACGATGCTTTCATCCACACCCCGAATGGCGCTGTAGAGGCTGTCCTCGATTTTTTCGGTGATCGCGGCCAGCAGCGTGTCCGCCGAATAGGCATGACCGGTATGACAGCGGAAACGGGCCAGCGGGCCCTCCTTGAGCAGGGTCAGCACGCCATGGCACTCCGGACACGTATAGGGACTCAGTTGACCGTACTGCATAATGTTGATTTCAAGGGCATTGTCTTCGGCCGCTATGCGAATTTCAGCGTTTATTTTTTCATTTTCCTCCGTCGCCACCGGCGATTTTTCGGGGGCCGGCCGATCGGTCAGCCGGATGAGCAAAGGGGGGATTTCGGCGAGCGAAACCACGTGATCGACGCCGACCTGACGGATGGCGCTAAGGGGCATGGAGGGCACCTCGGCTTCCCGGGGGTCCTGCACTATGGCCAGGCCCCCGTAGTGTTTGACGGTCCACAGGCCGGCGGTTCCGTCGTCGAGCGCACCGGATAAAATGACGCCGATGACGCGGGAGCCGTAACTGTAGGCCGCCGAGCGAAAAAGCGGATCGACGGCGGGACGGAAGCGGTTCTCCTTCGGGCCGCGCGTCACCCGGACATACCCGGGTTCCAGGAGCATATGGTGGTCCGGCGGGGCGATGTAGATGCGGTTGGTCTGAATCGGCTCCCGGTCCTGGGCATGAGCCACCGGCATCGTCGTGAGGTGGCCTAATACCTGCGGCAACATGCCCCGGATGGAAGGGGCCATGTGCCAGACAATGAAGATGGCCGCGTCGAGATCGGAAGGAAGCCCGGCGATGATTTTTTTGAAGGCCGTAAAGCCGCCGGCCGAAGCCCCCATGACAATGATATTGCGTTTCTCCATTTGGTTTTTCGGCGATTGGCCAAGAGTTCGGCTCATAATGATTGCCGTCGAACGGATCACCGGGACGGCTCTCCTGCCGGGTTGCGAGCGTATGGCCCGGTGAATCACAAGCTAAAAAGCATTTGTAGATTAAACCAACCCGCAGGCGTAAAGTTGATCGTAAGGGGGAATTTTAGCCCTGGGCGACGATAGGCCGTCATTGATCTATTTACTACAGTTTTTTTGGATAAAAAATAATTATTCTTATAATTGTGTCGCAATTACACAATTTTGCATTTTACCTTAGCCGGGGAAGCTTTCAGTAACCTTATGCCCTATTCGCATACCCACCGAGTACTGGTAGCGCTTGACTGTATCATCTTCGGCTTCGACGGTGAAGGGCTCAATCTATTACTGATCAAGCGGAACTTCGAACCGGAATCCGGGAAGTGGTCGCTGATGGGCGGGTTTCTCAATGACGGCGAAAGCCTGGAAGAGGCTGCCCATCGTATTCTATATGACCTCACCGGGCTCGACAATAATTACCTGGAACAGTTTCAGACATTTGGGGCCATCGGCCGCGACCCGGTCGAACGCACCATCTCGGTCGCCTATTATTCCCTGGTCAATATTGAGGATCAGGACGTAAACGCCATCCGGTCGCATAACGCTTCCTGGATCAGTCTTACCAAAAAACCCAGGCTCATCTTCGACCATGACCTGATGGTACAGGAGGCTTTAAAAAGACTGCGCACGAAAGCCGCTCTGAATCCGATCGGGTTTGAGCTGCTGCCGGAAAAATTTACCATTCCGCAGCTTCAGAAGCTGTATGAGGCCATTTACGATACCCGACTGGACCGCCGGAATTTCAGCCGGAAAATCCTTTCGACGCGCTTATTGGTCGGAACCGGCGAAAAAGACATGAGTTCCCAGACCAAAAAAGGACAGCTTTATACCCTGGATGCCCATGAGTATGCCAGACAGCAAAAAGGCAATTACAGCTTTATGCCCGAACTGATCATGGCGGATTTTTAAGGTTCCGATGCAGACCGGTGCTGAACGGAAACCGGGATTCCCGGATGAATCCACCATCGTCTCCGGAATTGTGTCATATCAACACGATTGACCCGTTTTTGACCGGGCCACTCATTCGTTCGACAGATTTTAACAGGCAATCTATGAAGACTCCCTATGTCATTGGCGTCGATTTCGGCACGGACTCGGTTCGGGCACTGGTGGTGAATGCCCTGACGGGCGAAGTGGCGGGAACCTGCGTCCACGAGTACCCCCGCTGGAAACAGGGGCTTTACTGTGACGCGTCCCGGTCCCAGTTCCGCCAGCACCCGCTCGACTACGTCGAAGGGCTCGAAGCGTCCATAAAAGGCGCTCTGGAACCCGTGCCGGCCGGGGTAAAGGCCGGCGTCGTCGGTATTTCCATCGATACGACCGGCTCCACGCCCGTGGCCGTCGATGCGTCGGGAACGCCCCTGGCGCTGCTGCCGGAGTTTGCCGAAAATCCGAACGGCATGTTCATCCTCTGGAAAGACCATACCGCCAATGCCGAAGCGGAGGAAATCAACGCGCTGGCGGGCAGGTGGGATACCGACTATACCAAATACGTGGGCGGTATCTACTCGTCGGAGTGGTTCTGGGCCAAAATCCTGCACACGCTCCGGGTCGATGCCGCGGTTCGGGAAAAAGCCTTCTCCTGGGTCGAACACTGCGACTGGATTTCGGCCGTCCTGACCGGCAATACCGATCCGCTGGCGATGAAACGCTCGCGCTGCGCGGCCGGTCACAAAGCCATGTGGCACGAGGAGTTTCAGGGCTTGCCTTCGGAAGAGTTTCTGACCACTCTCGACCCGCTCCTGACCGGCCTGCGCGGCCGACTGTTCCGGGATAGTTATACCGCCGACGAAGCGATGGGAACGCTCTCCGCGGAATGGGCCGGTCGGCTGGGCCTGCCGGCCGGCGTCACGATCGGGGTCGGCGCGTTCGACTGCCACATGGGCGCCGTCGGTGCGCAGATTACGCCGTACACGTTTGTCCGGGTCATGGGCACTTCCACCTGCGACATGCTCATTGCGCCCAGGGAGGAAATCGGCCATCTGCTGATTCGCGGCATCTGCGGGCAGGTGGATGGTTCCATCCTTCCGGGGATGCTGGGCATGGAAGCGGGACAGTCGGCTTTCGGCGACGTGTATGCCTGGTTTCAGCGGATGATCGAAGCGCCGGTCCGGGAGTTGCTGGGCGAGGAGGCCGCCCGCCGGCTGGCGGAAAAGCTGATCCCGACGCTTAGCGAAAAGGCCGCCCAACTCCCGGTGACGGAGGAAGATCCGGTGGCCGTCGACTGGTTCAACGGACGCCGGACGCCCGATGCGAACCATACGCTGAAAGGCGCCGTCACGGGCCTGAACCTGGGCAGCGATGCCGTGCGGTTTTTCAAGGCGCTGGTCGAAGCGACGGCCTTCGGCTCCAAAGCAATCGTCGAACGGTTTCTGTCCGAAAACGTGCCGATCCGGAAGGTCATCGCCATCGGGGGCGTCGCCAAAAAGTCGCCGTTTGTGATGCAGACGCTCGCCGACGTGCTGAATATGCCCATCCAGATCGCGACCTCGGAACAGGCCTGCGCCCTCGGGGCCGCCATGTGCGCGGCCGTGGCGGCCGGGGTTCACCCGAGCATGGAAGCCGCCCAGGCCGCGATGGGGTCCGGGTTCGAGACTACCTACCAGCCGCGCCCGGAGGTGGTTCCCGTCTACGCCCGGCTGTATCAGCAATACCTGAAACTGGGCCGTTTTCTGGAAGCCCTGCCCGTTCGCACGACCGACCTGCAGGCGGTTTGATCTCAATGTGTATTCATCCTCTATCTCCATAAATTAATGTTCGATTTACAGCAGTTCGAGGTCTGGTTTGTTACCGGTAGCCAGCACCTCTACGGCGAAGAAACCCTGCGGGTAGTGGCCGAACACTCCACCCGGATTGCCGAATCCTTTGATAAAGACACCCGGATTCCCGTTCGGGTGGTATTCAAGCCGGTGGTGAAAACGCCGGACGAAATCTACGCCCTGTGTCAGGAAGCCAATGTGGCACCCCACTGCGTCGGGCTGATTGCGTGGATGCACACGTTTTCCCCCGCCAAGATGTGGATTCGCGGGCTGAACCTCCTCAAAAAGCCCCTGCTGCACCTGCACACCCAGTTCAACCGGGACATTCCGTGGGACAGCATCGACATGGATTTCATGAACCTGAACCAGTCGGCGCACGGCGACCGGGAGTTCGGTTTCATGATGACCCGGATGCGGTTGAACCGCAAGGTGGTTGTAGGACATTGGGAGTCGGCCGACGTGCTGGAGAAAGTCGGACACTGGACGCGCGTAGCCGTGGCCGCCCGGGAGCTGAAAACCCTGAAAGTCTGCCGCTTCGGCGACAATATGCGGCAGGTGGCCGTCACGGAAGGCGATAAGGTGGCCGCCGAAATCACCTTCGGCCTGTCGGTGAACACGTACGGGATCGGCGACCTCGTGGCCGTGATCGACCAGATTTCCGACGCGGAGGTGGACCGGCTCACTCAGGAATACGCCGACCGTTATACGCTCGTGGCTGCCCTCGCGAAAGGCGGGGCGCAGCATGCTTCCCTGCGCGATGCCGCCCGCATCGAGCTGGGCATCCGGGCCTTTCTGGAGGAGGGCGGTTTCGGGGCCTTCACCGATACGTTCGAAGACCTCCACGGCATGGCCCAGCTGCCGGGGATTGCCGCCCAGCGCCTGATGGCCGACGGATACGGGTTTGCCGGTGAAGGTGACTGGAAAACCGCGGCTATGGTCCGGACCCTCAAGGTGATGGCGGCCGGTCTGCCGGGCGGCAATTCCTTCATGGAGGACTATACCTACCACTTCGATCCGGCCAACCCGCTGGTGCTGGGGTCCCATATGCTCGAAATCTGCCCCTCGATTGCCGCCGACAAACCGTCGTGCGAAATCCATCCGCTGGGCATCGGAGGAAAAGCCGATCCGGTGCGGCTGGTGTTCAATGCCGGTCCGACGCAGCGGCCCGGCGGTGCCGCCCTGAACGTGTCGCTGGTCGATCTGGGAAACCGCTTCCGGATGATCGTCAACGAAGTGGAAGCGGTGGCGGTCACCGAAGCCCTGCCGAAGCTGCCGGTGGCCCGTGCCCTGTGGAAACCCCTTCCCGACATGGCGACGGGCTGCGCGGCCTGGATTCTGGCCGGTGGCGCGCACCACACCGTGTTCAGCCAGAACCTGACGACGGAACACCTGGAGGACTTCGCCGAACTGTTCGGCGTGGAACTGGTCGTCATCGACCGTACTACCAGCCTTCGACAACTGAAAAACGAACTGCGGTGGAGCGAAGCCGCCTATAAGTAAGCCATTCTATGAAAAAATATCTCCTATCTCTTGGTCTTGCGGGGCTGTCGCTTTCGGCCCCGGCCCAGAACCGGGTGACGGTCAGCGCCGATGAGGGCAAGACCGTCATCAGTCGCCACATCTACGGCCATTTTGCCGAACACCTCGGCCGGTGCATCTACGACGGCTTTTACGTCGGGGAGGGCAATACGAAGATTCCGAACAAAAACGGCGTGCGGCTGGATGTCGTGGAAGCCCTGAAGAAGATGAAAATCCCGAACCTGCGCTGGCCGGGCGGGTGCTTCGCCGATACCTACCACTGGAAAGATGGGATCGGCCCCAAAGCCGGGCGACCCAAAATCGTGAACACCTGGTGGGGGGGCGTCACCGAAGACAACAGCTTCGGCACGCACGACTTCCTGAATATGTGCGAACTGCTCGGGACGGAGCCGTACCTGGCCGGCAACGTCGGCAGCGGAACGGTGCAGGACCTGAGCGAGTGGGTGCAGTACGTCAATTTCCCCAGCAACAGCCCCATGTCGGCCCTTCGGCAGAAGAACGGCCGGAAAACACCCTGGAACGTGCGGTATTGGGGGGTGGGGAATGAAGCCTGGGGATGCGGAGGGAACATGACGGCCGATTATTACGCCAACATCTACCGCCAGTATGCAACGTTCATGGAGCAGAAGGTGGGGAACGAAAAGCTGTTCCGCATCGCGTCGGGCGCCAGTTCCGACGACTTCAACTGGACTGAAACCCTCATGAAAAACATTCCCGGCAAAATGGTCGAGGGCCTGGCCCTTCATCATTATTCGGTTTTCAGCTGGGATGAAGGGCAGAAAGGCTCCTCGACCGACTTCACCGAAGCCGAGTATTTCCGGACCATGAAGCAGGCGCTCCGGATGGACGAACTGATCCGGAAGCACTCCGACATCATGGATAAGTACGATCCCGAAAAGAAAGTGGCGCTGGTGGTCGATGAATGGGGAGCGTGGTACAACGTCGAGCCGGGGACCAACCCGGGTTTTCTCTACCAGCAGAACACCATGCGCGACGCCATTCTGGCCGGCGCCACCCTCAACATCTTCCACAAATACGCCGACCGGGTCCG
Source organism: Larkinella soli (assembly GCF_003703975.1). Lineage (GTDB taxonomy): Bacteria > Bacteroidota > Bacteroidia > Cytophagales > Spirosomataceae > Larkinella > Larkinella soli. Next base: position 19,922 of record NZ_QTJY01000030.1, read on the forward strand.
CATGGCCAACCTGGCGCAGGCCGTCAACGTGCTCCAGTCGGTGATTCTCACCAAAGGAGAAAAAATGCTGCTGACGCCCACGTATCACGTCATGGAGATGTACAACGTCCATCAGGACGCCACCCTGCTGCCGGTGGAGGTGAAGACGGAGGACTACGCCGTGGGGGGTGATAAGCTGCCGGCGGTATCGGTCTCTGCCTCGCGCGACAAGGCGGGCAAAACGCATCTCTCCCTGGTCAACGTCGACGCCGGAAAACCGCAGGAGGTGACCGTGAGCCTGAAGGGCCTCAAAACGTCGGCGGTATCGGGCCGCATCCTGACCTCGGCCAGAGTGCAGGACCACAACACTTTCGAAAATCCCGGAAAAGTAAGACCGTCCGAATTTAAAGGCGCTGCGCTGAAAGGGGAGTCATTGACCGTTACCCTGCCGCCGGTTTCGGTGGTGGTGCTTGAACTGAACTGATGATGTACGAGACACTTCGAGACGAATGCTACGAGGCCAACCTGCAGCTGCCGAAGCTGGGGCTGGTGCTGTTTACCTTCGGGAACGTCAGCGCGGCCGACCGCGACAAAGCCGTGTTTGCCATCAAACCGAGCGGAGTTCCCTACGACCGGCTGAAACCGGCCGACATCGTCATCATGGATTATGACGCCCGCGTGGTGGACGGCAGCCTGCGCCCGTCGTCGGACACCAAAACCCACGCGCTGCTGTACAAAACCTGGAGCGACATCGGCGGCATCACCCACACCCACAGCACCTACGCCGTGGCCTGGGCGCAGGCCGGCCGGGACATTCCCATCTTCGGAACCACCCATGCCGACCATACCCACCAGGACATCCCCTGCGCTCCGGTCCTGACCGACGCCATGATCGAGGGGGATTACGAGCACGAAACCGGCAACCAGATTTTCGACGTGTTCCGGCAGAAGGGACTGTCATACCGGGAAACCGAAATGGTGCTGCTCCAGAATCACGGGCCGTTTACCTGGGGGAAAACCGCCGAAAAGTCGGTGTACAACGCGGCCGTGCTGGAGGAGCTGGCCCGCATGGCCTACCTGACGCTCCAGATCAACCCCGAAACGCCCCGCATCAAGGATACCCTGCGCATGAAGCACTACGAGCGAAAACACGGCAGCAATGCCTACTACGGGCAGGGCTGCTGACCCGTTCCCCGACCGACGCATAAACCTAAACCCATTCCTACCCCTGGCTGATTACCATGAAACTGGGACTTGAACCTGTCGATTACATTATCTTCTTTATCTACTTCGTCTGCGTGGCGGCCTACGGTTTCTGGGTGTATCGCCATAAAGGCCGGCAGAACGCCGACTCGAAGGACTTTTTCCTGGCCGAGGGCTCGCTGACCTGGTGGGCCATCGGAGCCTCGATCATTGCCTCCAACATCTCCGCCGAGCAGTTTATCGGGATGAGCGGGCAGGCTTTCCAGCTTGGCCTGGCCATCTCGGTGTACGAGCTGGTGGGCGGGCTGTCGCTGGTGGTGATCGCCATCTATTTCCTGCCCATGTACATCAAAAACAAGATCTACACCATGCCGCAGTTTCTCCAGATGCGGTATGACGGGCGGCTGGCGACCATCATGGCGGTTTTCTGGCTGTTTCTGTACATCCTCGTCAACCTGACGTCGATCATTTACCTCGGCGCCCTGAGCCTGGAAAAGATGACCGGCTTTTCCTTCATGGCCTGCGCCGTGTTCCTGACCACCTTTGCGGTTTTCATTACCCTGGGCGGCATGAAGGTCATCGGCTATACGGACGTCATTCAGGTGATCTGTCTGGTCGTGGGCGGGCTGGCGACGACCTATCTGGCGCTCCAGCTGCTGTCCGACAAAGTGGGCACGGGCGCGGGCGTCTTCGAGGGGCTTTCCCTGATTCAGCAGAAGGCCGACAGCCACATGCACATGATGTTCAGCCCCGGCGAATACCAGGTCCACGACGGCCGCGGGGGCTACATCGACGCCTACAAACAGCTTCCGGGCCTGATGATGTTCATCATCGGCGGGCAGTGGATCGTCAACTTCAACTACTTCGGCTGTAATCAGTATATGACCCAGCGCGCGCTGGGCGCCGACCTGCCCACCGCCCGCAAGGGGGTGTTGTTCGCGGCTTTTCTGAAGCTGCTGATGCCGTTCATCGTGGTCCTGCCGGGGCTGGCGGCCTATGTGCTCTTTCAGGAAAATGCCGACGCGGCCATCGTCGGCGGCATTACCGAGAACAGCATCGTGAAGCCCGACAATGCCTATCCGGTGCTGCTCAACATCCTGCCGGCCGGGCTGAAGGGGCTGGCGTTTGCGGCCCTGACGGCGGCCATCGTGGCCTCGCTGGCGGGCAAGGCCAACTCCATCTCGACCATCTATATGCTCGATATTCACAAGAAGTTCTTCAACCCGAACCTGAGCGAGAAACGCACGGTCTGGCTGGGCCGGGTGGCCATTGTCGTTTCCTTCCTGGTTGCGCTGGTGATCAGCCCGTTCCTGAAAAATTTCGGGCAGGGTTTTGAATACATTCAGGAGTACACCGGGTTCATTTCACCCGGCATCCTGTCCATTTTTCTGCTGGGTTTCTTCTGGAAAAAGGCCCGTACGCAGGGCGCGCTGGCGGCTGCTCTGCTCAGTATTCCGCTGTCGACGCTGTTCAAGTTTCAGGTGCCGGACATGCCGTTCCTGAACCGCATGGGAGTGGTTTTCTGGATCTGTACCGCCGTCCATATCCTGATCAGCCTGGCCGTTTCGCGCGGCAAAGACAGTCCGAACGCGTTTCAGGTCGATCACCGCTGGTTCCGCACCGATTCTTCCTTTCGGATGGGTGCCGTAGCCGTTTGCAGCCTGCTCCTGGTCATTTATATCGTATTCTGGTAAGTATTTGAAAATGAAAAGTATCCGCTTCGAATAATGATGAAAAAGTATTTGTTGAGTATCGTTCTGCTGGTGTGTTTCGGGCTGACCGGCCCGGTTGGGCTGGCGCAGACCACCCTGGTCAATCCCATCCTGACCGGATTTTACCCCGATCCGAGTATTGTCCGGGTCGGAACGGATTACTATCTGGTCAATTCCACCTTCTCCTACTTCCCCGGTATTCCGGTTTTTCACAGCAAAGACCTGAAAAACTGGAAGCAGATCGGCAACGTCATCGACCGGCCCGGGCAGATGGATTTCATGGGCGAACCGATGACCCGGGGGCTCTTTGCGCCGGCCATCAGTCATTACAAGGGGGTGTATTACGTGACCTGCACCGACATCGACCACGACGGCAACTTTGTCGTCACGGCCAGGAATCCCGCCGGGCCGTGGAGCAATCCGGTCAAACTGCCGCAGGTGAGGGGCATCGACCCGTCCATTTACTTCGACGAAGAAACCGACAAAGCCTATATCCTTTACAACAGCGACGCCCCCGACCGCAAACCGCTGTATTCGGGCCACCGTACCATCCGGATGTATGAATTCGATTACCGGAACCTGAAGGTGACCGGCGAGGAGAAGCAATTGGTGAACGGCGGGGTGGACCTCTCCAAAAAGCCGGTCTGGATCGAAGCCCCGCACATTCTGAAAAGAAATGGGTGGTATTACCTCTACGCGGCCGAAGGCGGCACCTCGGTCAACCATACGGAGGTGGTTTTCCGCAGTAAGGACGTCTGGGGGCCGTATGTCCCCTACGAAAACAACCCGATTCTGACCCAGAAGGGATTGCCCGAAGACCGCAAGGACCCCGTGACTTCGGCAGGCCACGCGCAGCTGGTGGAGGGTCCCGATGGAAAATGGTATGCCATCTTTCTGGCCGTCCGCCCCTACGAAGGCGACTACTACAACACGGGCCGGGAGACCTTCATCGCGCCGGTCGAGTGGAAAAACGACTGGCCGATCATCAACCCCGACAGCAGGGAAATCAAATACGCCTATCCGGTCGGCTATAAGGAGGTGAAGCCGAAAGGGGCGCTTCCCCAATCCGGTAATTTCGACTACACCCTGACCTTCGATAAGGCGCTCGATCCGGCTCTGCTGTTCATGCGGACGCACGACAACAGCTGGTATTCGCTCTCCAAAAAGCAGGGGCTGACGCTCCGGCTCAAACCGGAAACCGTGATGGAGAAAGGCAATCCCGCCTTCATCGGCAAACGCCAGCAGCACCTGAACAGCCTGGCCGAAACGGAGCTGGTATTCAGTCCGAAATCGGAGAAGGAAAAAGCGGGCCTGATCATTTTCCAGGATGAAGGCCACTTCTACTTTCTGGCCAAATCGACCACGCAGGGGAAAGAAGTTATTCAGCTTTATAAAAGCAAACCCCGGGAAAAGGACATGGAATTGCTGGCCGAAGTGCCGGCCGGCACCTCCGGAAAAACCGGCCTTCGCATTGCCTCCCAAGGCGACGCGTACAGCTTTTATGTATCGACGGATGCAAAAAACTGGACTTCCCTGAAAGAGAACATCGACGCTAAATTCCTGAGCACCAAAACCGCGGGTGGGTTCATCGGCTGCGTGTACGGCCTTTACGCCACGTCTTCGGGCGAAAGCGGCAGCAATACCGCATCGTTCCGCTACCTGAAATACCGGGGCGACGATCCCATGTTTAAATAACCCGTTATTCCTAACCCTTATTTATGTACGCTTTCAAACCCATGAAATCAGCAGCCACGACCTTTTTCCTTTTGATGATTACCCTGCTTTCGAGCGGAATCGTCCGGGCACAATCCAACTTCAGCAGCAAGGTAATCGGGGTAGGCGTCGTGGTTGCCGACCTCGAACGCTCTCTGGACTTTTACGTCAACGGCATTGGGATGGTGAAAACCGGGAGTTTCACCATCAACGAGGAATTTTCCAAACGCTCCGGTCTGGCCGACGGGGCCTCGGCTGCGGTCACGATTCTGAAGCTGGAAAACAGCCCCGAATCCACCGACTGGAAGCTGATGAGTTTCGGAAAAAAGGCGTCGCATCCGCAGCAGAAATCGATTCAGGACGACACGGGCATGCAGTACATCACGATCAACGTCAAGGCGTTGAAACCGATTGTCGAGCGGCTCCGCCAGATGAAGGTGCCCTTTCTGGGCAGCACCCCGACCCCCCTGAACGGCAAAACGCAGTTCGTGCTGGTGCAGGACCCCGACGGGACGTTCATCGAACTGATCGGCCCCATGGAATAACCGGTTCTTATCCCTGCCCTGATCCTCCGTTTCATGAAAAACCTGCCTGTTCGTTTGGGGTTGCTGGTCGTCGGCCTGCTGGGGACGCTGATTTCGGCCGATGCCCAAACCGCCCGGAATCCGGTCCTGTTCGCCGATGTGCCGGATATGGCCATGATCCGGGTCGGCGACACGTATTACATGAGCAGCACGACCATGCACCTGAGCCCCGGCCTGCCGATCATGAAATCGAAGGACCTCGTGAACTGGCAGCTGGTCGGCTATGCCTACGATACGCTGGCGAACGTGGATGCGCTGAATCTGACCAACGGCAAAAGCACCTATGGGCGCGGCTCGTGGGCCAGCAGCCTGCGCTATCACAACGGCATCTACTACGCAACGACGTTCGCCCAGACCACCGGAAAAACGTATATCTACACCACCCGGGACATTGAAAAAGGCCCCTGGAAAGCGGTTTCTTTTAGCCCTGCCTACCACGATCATACGTTGTTTTTCGATGACGACGGGCGGGTGTATCTGATCTACGGCGCGGGTAAACTCCGGCTGGTCGAACTGACGGCCGACGCATCGGGGGTGAAACCCGGTACTACGGAACAAATCCTGATCGAAAACGCAAGCCTTCCTTCGGGAACCGGCGGGGGCCTGCCCGCCGAAGGGTCACAGCTCTTTAAGGTGAACGGCAAATACTATCTGTTCAACATCACCTGGCCGCGGGGCGGCATGCGCACGGTGGTGATCCACCGAGCCGACCGGCTCACCGGCCCCTGGGAAGGGAGAATCGGGTTGCAGGACCGGGGTGTGGCCCAGGGCGGTCTGATCGACACGCCCGATGGCCGCTGGTTCGCCTACCTGTTCCGCGATTCCGGCGGGGTGGGCCGCATCCCCTATCTGGTACCGGTCCGGTGGGAAGACGGCTGGCCGGTATTGGGCGTCGACGGCAAAGTACCCGAAACGCTCGACCTTCCGGCGAGCAAAGGGCTGATGCCGGGCCTCGTGGCTTCGGATGAGTTCACCCGAAAAAAAGGGGATCCTGCGCTGCCGCTGGTCTGGCAATGGAATCACAATCCCGATAACGACCTCTGGTCGGTGGCGGAGCGGAAAGGCTACCTCCGGCTGAGAACCGGACGGACGGACACCTCGTTCGTGATGGCCCGGAACACGCTCACCCAGCGAACCATAGGCCCGGAATGTGCGGGGACCACGCTGCTCGATGCGTCGAACCTGAAGGACGGGGACTTTGCGGGTCTGGGGTTGCTGCAGAAGAATTTCGGTCTGGTGGGCGTGAAGGCCGAAGCCGGAAGCCGGTTCGTCGTCATGGTCAGCGCCGGGTCGGGAAAGCCGGTGGAGGTGCAGCGGGTTCCCCTGAGCCGGAAGACGGTCTATCTGAAAGCGGAGTGTGATTTCCGGGACCGGAAGGACACCGCCCGGTTTTTTTACAGCCTCGACGGCAAAGCGTGGCTCCCGATCGGCGAACCGCTGAAGATGCCCTACACTATTCCTCATTTTATGGGGTACCGGTTCGGGCTGTTCAACTATGCGGCCAAAGAGCCGGGCGGTTTTGCCGACTTTGATTATTTCCGGGTGAACGATACCATAACTCAGCCATCAACGAATTGACATTCAAGACGATACTTTATTCCTGACCCTTTTCTATGAATAGAAGATTTTCGGCCGCTGCTCTTCTCCTCTGCCTGCTGTTTGGCCGGAGTGCATCGGCTCAGGACAAAAACTTTTACATTTTCCTCTGCTTCGGGCAGTCCAACATGGAGGGGAATGCGAAGATCGAACCGCAGGATACGGTCAGCGTCGACCCCCGGTTTCAGGTGATGGAAGCCGTGGACTGTCCCGCGCTGAACCGGAAAATGGGCCAATGGTACACGGCCGTTCCGCCCCTGTGCCGGTGCCGGACGGGCCTGACCCCCGCCGACTATTTCGGTCGGGAGATGGTGGCGAATCTTCCCGAAAAGGTGCGGGTGGGCGTCATCAACGTGTCGGTGGGCGGCTGTAAAATCGAGCTGTTCGACAAAGACCGGTACGAGTCGTATACCGTCGGAGTGCCGGGCTGGATGAAGAACATGATCCGGGAGTACGACGGAAACCCGTATGCCCGGCTGGTCGAAATGGCGAAACTGGCGCAGAAGGACGGCGTCATCAAGGGGATTCTCCTGCACCAGGGCGAATCCAACACCAACGACACCCTGTGGACGAAAAAGGTGAAGATCGTCTATGACAACCTGATGAAGGACCTGAACCTGAAACCCAGGAAAGTGCCGCTCCTGGCCGGAGAAACCGTGAACGCCGACCAGGGCGGTGTGTGTGCCTCCATGAACCGGATCATTGCCACCCTCCCCCAAACCCTCCGAAACGCCCATGTGATTTCGTCGGCGGGCTGCACCGACGCGGCCGACAATCTGCACTTCGATGCCGCCGGATACCGGGAGCTGGGGAGACGCTACGCCACCCAAATGCTGAACCTGCTGGGCTATACGATGCCGACCGAAGGAAATTAGCCCGACGGAATCCGGAATAAACCCGAAACGATGAAACCCTTTCGCTCGATCACTCTATTCGAAAACTGCCCCGCAAAAGCCGGAAGGCGGTTGCTGAGCCTGTTGTTGCTGGCTTCTTTTATAGCCGAAGCTCAGGAGATCATTCCGCTGTACACGGCCGCCGTTCCCAATTCCAAAACCGCCGACGTGCAGGAAACCGGAGCGGAATCCGGGGTTCTGCGGGGCATTACCCGGCCCACGCTGGAGTATTACAAACCCGCCGGCGACAAAGCCTCCGGGGCGGCCGTCGTGATCGTTCCGGGCGGGGGATACGGGGTGATCGTATACCGGGGTGAAGGCATCGAGATCGCCAAAGCCCTGGCCGAAAAAGGCATTGCGGCTTTCATCCTGAAATACCGGCTTCCCAACGATGCCATCATGCCCGACAAAAAAATCGGACCGCTCCAGGATGCCCAGCAGGCCATCAGGCTGGTTCGGGAGAACGCGTCCCGGTGGGGTGTCGATCCAAACAAGATCGGCATCATGGGCTTTTCGGCCGGGGGGCACCTGGCATCCTCGGCAGCGACGCACTACGACAAAGCCTATGGGAACAATGAGAACGGCACCTCCCTGCGCCCTGATTTTCAGATCCTGATCTATCCGGTGATCAGCATGAAGGACAGTCTGGCGCACGGCGGCTCGCGCACGAACCTGCTGGGCAAAAATCCCACCCCGCAGGACAAAGCACTGTTTTCCAACGAGCTTCAGGTTCGGGCCGATACACCGCCCGCCTATCTGACCCACGCGGCCGACGACAAGGTGGTCGACGTCGACAACAGCATTCTGTATTTCGAAAAACTGAGAAAACTGAAGGTGCCGGTGGAAATGCACATCTATCCGAAAGGCGATCACGGTTTCATCTTCCGCCACCCCGGCTGGATGGAGCCGCTCTTTGCCTGGATGCGACAGAATAACTGGATTAAAAACTAAGGATCGCTTACTCATTCCTAAATCATAAAAGATGATGTCCAAATCCTTCTTCCGCTTTCAGTGGGTCTGGCTGCTTCTGGCCCTGAGCGGTCCGATCCTGGCCCAGCCGCCCCGCGGCCCGCTGGTGGTATCGCCCCAAGTGAACCCCGATAAGACCGTTACGTTCCGGTATCTGGCCCCTTCGGCCGGTGAGGTAAAGCTGAGCGCGCAGTTCGAGAAAGCGCCGGTGGCGATGACCAGAGATGCCCAGGGAATCTGGAGCGTCACGGTGGGGCCGGTAAAACCGGATATCTACCCCTACAGCTTTCAGGTCGACGGCGTTACGGTGATGGACCCGGCCAACGTGGCCTTCTTTCCCAACGAACGCTTCAAGGCCAGCCTCGTCGACGTCCCCGGTGATACACCCCTGATCCATGCCATGCGCGACGTGCCGCACGGCGCCGTTCACTATGAATATTACCCCTCGATCGAGGGAACGACGGGTTCGCTGGTGGTCTATACGCCCCCGGGTTACGACCAGTTTCCCTCCAGAAAGTACCCGGTTTTTTACCTCATCAGCGGCACGACCGATACGGAGGAAACCTTTTTCAAAGTCGGGAAAACCAACCTGATTCTGGATAACCTGATCGCGGAAGGCCGGGCGAGACACATGATCATCGTGATGCCCTACGGCAATATGGCGGCCCGGGTGGCCGAGCAGAAAGGCGGTTCCAAACCCGCCGACCCGACCGTCCGCGACGGGGCCGATGCGGTGAAACGGGCGAAAGATTTTGAAACCGACCTGGTCACCAACGTGATTCCCTACATCGAAAAGAGTTACCGGACGGTTCCCGGCCGCGAGAACCGGGCCATCGGGGGCTTTTCGCGTGGGGGTGGGCAGACCCTGCGGACGGCCTTCGGGAACCTGGACAAATTTGCCTGGGTGTGCAGCTACAGCTCCTACCTGTCGCCCCAGGAAATGGACCGCAGCTTCCCGCAGATCGGCGGAAACCCCGACCAGACCAACCGCCAGCTGAAACTGCTGTGGGTGAGTGTGGGTAGCGATGATTTTCTCTACAAGGGCACCGTCGAGTTCATGGATTACCTGAAGGACAAAAAGGTGCAGTTCAAAAGCCGGATTACCGACGGCGGCCACACCTGGATGAACGTCAAAAAATACGTGGCCGAAACCGCCCCCCTCCTGTTCCAACCCTAAACGCCTTCACCCATGAAATGCCTTGTATACCTCCTTATCGTCGGGATGACCGCGTCCTTTTCCGCCCGGGCGCAGCCACGGCCGCCGGCCATCAGTTCGCCCGAGGTCCATCCGGATCACAGCATCACCTTCCGGTATTTTTCGAAGAAAGCCGGCCGGGTCACCCTGAGCGGGGAGTTCCTGAAAGCGCCCGTGGCGATGACCAGAGACACGGCGGGCGTCTGGAGCGTGACCGTGCCGCCCGTCAAACCGGACATCTACCCCTACAGCTTCCGGGTGGACAGCGTCCAGATCGCCGACCCCAGCAATACCTACATATTCGCCAACGAACGCTTCAAACGCAGCATCGTCGATGTGCCCGGCGACCGGCCGCTGGTACATTCGCTCCGGAACGTACCGCACGGCAAAATCAGCTACCGGTATTACAAATCCGGTACGCTGGGGACCACGCGCCCCCTGCTCGTCTACACTCCGCCGGGATTCGATCCGAACGGCAAAACCCGGTACCCGGTGCTGTACCTGATTCACGGCGGCTCCGATACGGAAGAAACCTGGACCAAAGTAGGCCGTGCCCACCTGATCGCCGACAACCTGATTGCGGAGAAAAAGGCGAAACCGATGATCATCGTCATGCCCTACGGCAACGTGCGCCCGGCCCCTATGCCCGATTTTACGAAGGACATGGTGAACGACATCGTGCCGTTCATCGAATCCAGTTACCCGGTTCTGAAGGAAAGCCGGGGCCGGGCGGTCGCCGGGTTTTCGGTCGGGGGTGGGCAGACGCTGAACATCGGCCTGACCCACCCCGACAAGTTCGCCTACGTATGCTCGTATGCGCCCTTCACGGCGACCGACGAGTTCAGGAAGAACTTCACCGACTGGTCGCCGGACGCGGGCAGGCTGAACAAACAGCTGAAGCTGTTCACCATTAGCGTCGGAACGGAAGACTTTCTGTTTGAGCCGGTGAAGCAGAACATTGCCATGTTCCAGGAGAAGAAGCTGCCGGTAAAGAGCTACATCGTTCCGGGCGGCCATACCTGGATGAACTGTAAGCAATACCTGGCGACCACCCTCCAGGAGATTTTTCAATAACATCCATTCCTAAATTCCTCATCCCATGATTCGCAACACCTTACTGGCACTGGCCCTCGTCGCGGCAGCCGCGGCAGGCAGTGCCGCGCAGACCGGTTCATCTTCCGTTCGGGAAGATTTCAAACCCTCCGTCCTGAACCAGCCGGGGCAGGAATACCCGCAGGTCAACTCGCAGGGCTACGTCCGGTTCCGGGTCAAGGCGCCCCTCGCCGACAGTGTGAAGGTGAGCCTGGGCCTCGGCGGCAGAGGAGGCACGAAGCTCACCAGAGGGGAGGACGGCTTCTGGACCGGCACCACCGAAGGGCCCATGGACGAAGGCTTTCATTATTACCACCTGACGGTCGACGGCGGCACTTTCAACGACCCCGGCACCCTGAACTACTACGGCTCCGTTCGCTGGGAAAGCGGTATCGAGGTTCCCGCCCACGATCAGGATTTTTATGCTCTGAAGGAGGTCCCTCACGGGAAGGTGGAGCAGGTTCTTTTTCCCTCGAAAAGCACCGGCACGGCCCGCCGGGCCTTTGTATACACCCCGCCCGGCTACGACCGGGACCCGGCAAAAAAATATCCGGTGCTGTACCTGCAGCACGGCTGGGGCGAGGACGAAACGGCCTGGAGCAACCAGGGGCGCGCCAACCTGATCATGGACAACCTGATCGCCGAAGGGAAAGTCAACCCGTTCATCATCGTGATGACCTACGGAATGACCAACGAAGTGAAGTGGGGGAAGATCCGGGAGTTTAAGATCGAGCCGTTCCAGACGGTCCTGACCGACGAGCTGATTCCCTACGTCGACGCCCATTTCCGCACCCTGGCCAACCGGGAGAACCGGGCCATGGCCGGGCTCTCGATGGGCGGTATGGAAACGCGCCTGATTACGCTCAATAAACCCGATCTGTTTGGCTATTACGGCCTGCTCAGCGGTGGAGTCTATTCGCCCGAAGACCTGAAGGATAAGGCAAAGGCGAAACTGATCTTCCTGAGCTGCGGCAGCAAGGAACGGCCCGACAACGTAAAAAACGCGGCAGCCGCCCTGAAAGGAGCCGGTTACAATGCCGTTTCCTACATCTCGGAAAATACCGCCCACGAGTTCCTGACCTGGCGTCGCAGTTTGCGCGAACTGGCTCCGCTGCTATTCAAAAATTGATGCCGGTTTCCGGAACGCCAACGGGTTGGCTCCTAACTACTTACCTATACCATGAAAACGATGCTTTTAGTAAAAACGGGGTGGACGGCCGTGGCGGTTGCACTGGCAATTTGCCCGGCCGCCTTCGCCCAGCCGGCCGATCGGGAAGCGCCGAAGGGCTTCGACCAGGTGCGGAGCGGGATTGCCGCCGGCAAACTCGATACCGTCCTGTATGATTCCAAAACCGTCGGCACGAGACGGAAAGCGCTGGTCTACACGCCACCGGGCTTCTCCCGGAAGAAAAAATACCCGGTATTATATCTGCTGCACGGAATCGGGGGCGACGAAAAGGAATGGCTGAAAGGCGGCAGCCCGCAGGTGATTCTCGACAACCTGTATGCCGACAAAAAGCTGGAGCCGATGATCGTGGTGATGCCCAACGGCCGGGCCATGAAGGACGACCGCGCCGTGGGCAACGTCTTCGACCGGGAGAAGGTGGAGGCTTTCGCTACCTTTGAAAAAGACCTGCTCAACGACCTCATCCCGTTCGTCGAGAAGAAGTACCCGACCCTGACCGACCGCGAACACCGGGCCATCGCCGGGCTGTCGATGGGCGGTGGACAGTCGCTGAATTTCGGCCTCGGCCATCCGGAGAAGTTTGCCTGGGTAGGCGGCTTTTCGTCGGCGCCCAACACGAAGCGCCCGGAAGAGCTGGTGCCCAGGCCCGAAGAAGCGAAGAAAAACCTGAAACTGCTCTGGATCTCCTGCGGGGACGCCGACGGCCTGATCTCGTTCAGCAAGCGGACCCACGACTATCTATACGAACACCAGGTGCCCCATATCTATTACATCGAACCGGGCGGCCACGATTTCAAGGTCTGGAAAAACGGCCTGTATATGTTCTCCCAGTTCCTGTTCAAACCGGTCGATCAGGCCTCGTTTCCAAAATACACCGTGCTGGGAACTCCGGCGGCCACCAACGTGCGTTCGGCGAAATACCCGCAGATTCTGCCCGACAACCGCGTCGTATTCCGGACGAAGGCGCCCGATGCCCGAAAGGTGCAGATCGACCTGGGAAAAAAATATGACATGGTGAAGGATACCGCCGGCTTCTGGACCGTCACGACCGATTCCGTCAGTCGCGGGTTTCATTATTACTCCCTGCTCATCGACGGCCTGCCCGTCGCGGACCCGGCCAGCGAGACCTTCTACGGAATGGGCCGGATGGCCAGCGGCATTGAGATTCCGGACCGGGACGGCGGCTATTACGCGCTGAAGGACGTCCCCCACGGCGACATCCGCATCAAACGCTATCTCTCCAAAGCCACCAACACCTGGCGGGAAATGTACGTTTATACTCCCCCGGGGTACGACCAGTCCGGCGAAAAATATCCGGTGCTGTATCTGCTCCACGGCGGTGGCGAAGACCAGCGCGGATGGGCTACGCAGGGCCGCACCGACCTGATCCTGGACAACCTGATCGCCGAACGGAAAGCCAGGCCCATGCTGGTGGTCATGCTCGACGGCAACATGGGCAATACCGGCGGCCCGGCCGGCTTCAGCGAGAACGCCCTGCGGGCCTTCGAGAATGAACTCAAACAGGGCGCCATCCCCTTCGTCGAAAGTCAGTTCCGGGTGGAAACCGATGCCAAAAACCGGGCGCTGGCCGGCCTGTCGATGGGTGGTTTACAGACCCTCCATGCCGGCATCCGGAACACCGGGCTGTTTTCGTCCCTCGGCGTATTCAGCTCGGGCTGGTTTGCCAATAACCCCAAACTTTCCGACCCGCAGTATGAGTTTATGAAAACCAACGCGGCCACCATCAACGGCAACCTGAAACACCTCTGGATTTCGATGGGCGGGAAGGAAGACATCGCCCACCAGAACTGCCAGGTGATGATGAAGAAGTTCGATGAGATGGGCATCAAATACCAGTACAGCGAATTCGCAGGTGGGCACACCTGGCCGGTCTGGCGGCATGATCTGTTGATGTTCAGCCAGTTGCTGTTTAAATAGAACGCATTCCAACTACCTGACCCTAATCCCTGACAAAGATGTTTCCGAAAAAACAGGCCGCGATCACCGGGATGGCCGCGCTTTTCCTGACCGGCCTTTCCCTGCTCCCCGATACCGCCTTCGGGCAGGAAATTCCTTCGTTAAAAGACACGTTCCGGAATGACTTCGGAATCGGTACGGCGCTGAATATGGCCCAGATTGAAGAAAAAGACCCCCAGATGACCGCCTTCATCGTGCGCCAGTTCAATATGGCTACGCCCGAAAACATCATGAAGTCGGGGCTGATCCATCCGAAATGGGATACCTATGCTTTTGAACCGGCGGATAAACTGGTCGAGTTCGGCAAAAAGCATAACATCAGAATCAACGGGCACACCCTCATCTGGCATAGTCAGTTGCCGCCCTTTGTCCGGGGCATTCAAAGCCGGGATTCCGTCCGGGCCTTTTTCACGAATCACATCAAAACCGTGGCCGGACGCTACGCCGGAAAAGTCTTTTCGTGGGACGTCGTCAACGAAGCCCTCAATGAAGACGGTACGATGCGGAAAACCGTGTTTCTGCAGCACCTCGGGGAAGACTACGTCACGGAAGCCTTTCGTCTGACGCAGCAGGCCGCCCCCAATACGGAACTTTACTACAACGATTACAACAACGAACAACCCGCCAAGCGAGCCGGCTGTATTGCACTCGTGAAAAAGATTCAGGCGGCCGGGGTTCGGATCGACGGCGTCGGCATTCAGGGCCACTGGCACGTGGGTCGGGTTCCCCTGAAAGACATTGAGGAAAGCATCCTTCAGTACGCGGCTCTGGGCCTGAAAGTCATGATTACGGAACTGGACATCGAGGTTCTGCCCCGCAATTTCCAGGGCGCGGAGGTGAGCCGGCAGATGGCCGCCAACGCGGAGTCGAACCCGTATCCCGACGGCTTGCCGGACGCGGTTCAGCAGCAACTGGCCGCCGACTATCAGGCTTTATTCCGGCTATTCCTGAAGCATAAAGATAAAATCACCCGCGTTACCTTCTGGGGCGTCAATGACGGGTTAAGCTGGCTGAACAACTGGCCGGTTCGGGGGAGAACCAATTATCCATTACTATTTGACAGGAAGAACCAGCCGAAACCCGCCTTTTACAAGGTCGTTTCGCTGAAGTAACCCATGCCGATCCGCTTACCGGGAAAACCGGCCATTCCGATGGCCGGTTTTCCTATGTCCGGTAAATTTCAGTCGGGCGGAAGGCGCCCGGAACATCGGCACGTCCGGGCCACGATGGGGGTGAACATGAACGGAGTCCCGGCGGCCCGGTGAGTTACCGCTGCGACCGGTCTTTGAGCGCATTCCGGAGTCGGATACCGAATTCGCCCGCTACAGGGTGGAGGGTGGCTTGACTTTATTTTCTCTCTCTGTAAGTTTTTGCCCCTCTCCCGCGACTCACTGTTAAAAATCCATGAAAGCCCTACTGCTCCTCTGCAGCCTCCTCCTCGTCGCTTGCGACAAACCGTCTTCCCCCGAAGGAAGGATGTCCATCCGGATCGATCAGGTCATCGAACGCCTTGACCGGATCGAACGCCGAAATCAGGCTCTGGTCGATAGTATTTCCCGGATAAACGCCACTTTACGTAGCCTGAAGTCCCGGTAAATTCCTGTCTGCACATTCCTGTTCAAGGTGGAAGAAGATTTTCTTGCTCTGCTCAATGCCCACCGCGGCATCCTCTACAAGGTTTGTGGCCTGTATCTGGATACCGCCGAGGATCGTCGCGATCTGTTCCAAGAGATGGTGCTTCAACTGTGGCGAGCCTTTCCCTCCTTCCGCAGCGAATCATCTCCCTCGACCTGGATCTACCGCGTGGCGCTGAATACCGCCATCAGCAATTTCCGAAAGCGGGGGAAGGAAGGGAAAAAAAGAGCACTGACGGCCTCCGACCTCCAGCTGCCCGACACGGGCTACGACGATGGGGCCAATGATCGGGCCATCCTGCTGCGCGAAGCCATCGAAGGCCTCAATGCCATCGAAAAGGCGCTTATTCTCCTGTATCTGGACGAGCGGTCGTATGCGGAGATTGCCGAGATCGCCGGCATTCGCCTGTCGAACGTGGGCGTAAAGATCAACCGGATCAAGAGCAAATTGAAAACCATTATCCAGATCAGTAACTATGGGGATTGACAGCTTAAAAACGGCCTGGCAGGACTATGACCGCCACCTGCAGGAAACCCCGGCGCTGAGTGAAAAAGCCCTCCACCGCCTGATCCGGGAGCGTTCCCGGTCACGGATTGCCCGGATCCGGCGCGAATACCGGATCACCGGCTTGCTGAGCCTCCTCATTCTGCTGTTCTACGGGGCCGTCCTGGCGGGTAACCCCTTCGATTTTCAGTACCGGATTCAATTCCTTCCCAGTATTCTGATCATGGGCTGGACCCTGGTCTTTCTGGTTGTACTCCTGAAGGGCTATCGGGCCGTGAGCTCTCCTGTCCCCGGCGATAGCCTGACCCTCTCGCTGCACAAAGTGATCGCCAATTATGCCCGCTCGCAGGCCCTGGTGCACCAGGTCGCCGTGCCCGTGCTTTTGTCGGGCTTCTTTTTTCCGGTATCGTTCCTGCCGAAACATATTCATGCTTCCGGGCCGGTTACCGGCGTGCTGATTGCGCTGGCGCATATCCTGCTGAACGTGCTGCTGTACTGGGCGGCCGTCCGGCTGGGGCTGTTCCGGAGTTCAGCGCAGGCCGGGCTCCAGCGTGACCTGGAGGAGTTGAAACAACTGAACGTACAGGCCGGAGAACCGGAAGAGGATCGTTAGCGGACGGCTTTTTAATACGTAATCTGCTCCGTTATTCGTTTCTCAGGTTCTTTGCTTTTCCGGACGGACTGCGGAATCAGCCCCAGGGCTTTTCGAAGGTTGGTATAGGACGTATCGCGGTGTATGGCCTGAACCTGATCGTTGATGGCCTGGCGGGCGGTTTCCGACAAATACCAGCCCAGCGGAATGACCCGGGCATCAGGCCGCGTGAGCCGGAACACCTGAAAACCGTCCGGCGCAATCGACTGCCGGATGAAATACTTCATATCCCCGATCAGTGAAGGCGTCCGGTTGTCCCAGGCCTTGTAAAAAGCCGCCAGGGGCGCAAATCCGGTGGTTGCCTGCAGCGTATCCGCCGTTCGGCTATCGCCGTTTTCGATGAAGATGATCATGGGACGAACTTGTTTCCCGTTCAGCCGGCCATTCAGCATCTCCCTTCTTTTCACCACCAGCTGGAGCATCTGGTACGCCGTCTGCATGCCGGTGTTTTCAAAATAGCCGCCGTCGACCAGCCGGTACGACAATCGATCCCGGTTGGGACCGTAGACCGTGCCGGCCGGGGTAACCACCGGGAAACGGGCCGAAAGACTCATCGCCGTCATCAACGGAATGTCCTTTCCGACTTCGCCCAACACATCCCGGCTCCCGTAGAAAAAGCTGGAATCCATCGCAATCGGTGAAAGGATGGCTTTTTTGCCGGTTTCGACCACCGTCGAATTCAACAGCAGCAGCGGCAGGTCAGGGTGCCCGGCCGCCAGGCGGGTGAAGCCCTCGGTGAGCGTCAGCTTTCCCGTTTTATAGTAAAAGTGATCGGCAAAACGGTCTTCCAGCCACCGCGCCCGGTCAAACAGGGGGCTTTGGTTCAGGCCGGGCACGAAACTCGTGATGGGGTCAGGATAACAGAAGGCCCCGATCAGGCCGGACAGAAAGTCGGCGGAGGTCAGGGAGTCGAGGGCGGAGCGGATGTTCTTCTGCTGCGGATAATTATAGAGCCACGATGCGTAAAAGCCGGCCCCCACACTACCGCCCGACACGCCCGAAATAGCCAGCAGATGCCGCCGGAAACCGGGCAGGTCCGCATCGAGCCGGGCCAGTACGCCCGCAGTCCACTGGGCGGCCCGGCTCCCCCCTCCTTCGGCCGCCACGATGAAAACGGGAATGTCCGGTCCGGCATCCCGGCTCCGGTCGATCAGCCAGCGATCCACGTAGGTCGAGTCGCTCGGGCGCGTCAACGGCCCGGCTTCCGGCAGAGTGCGGATTTCCCGGCGTCGGATGTTGATTCCCAGTGCATACACCAGAAGGGCGAACACGACAACGAAACCCAGCAGCGGAATGGCCCGGCTGCGCAGCTGATACCGGAACCACATGAGCAGGAAGCCCCATCCCGCCAGCGCCGAAACAAAGATCGTTCCGAAACCGACGGTCGTCGCCAGATCGAACCGCGTCGGATAATTACCCCCGCTTAACCCCTCGATCAGACGATGCACAAATCCGAAAAAGAAGGTCAGCGTCAGGTTGAGAACCGCCAGACCGACGATCCAGCGACGAAACATCGGAAACTCACTGATTCCGTGGGCATTCCGGCTGGTGACGGCGTTGCCGAAATCCGACCGGTTCCCCGCACCGTCGCTCATCAGCTGCTGGTGGATCAGCGTCAGAAGAACCGTCGAGACTACCGCCCCCAGCCCCAGAAGCACCAGAATCCAGTACCAGACGTTGGGATGTCGGTATTGGGTGATCTGGCTGGTGTGAAAAAAGGCCCAGGCCACCATCCCGAACGGCAGAAACGCCAGCGTACGGGGGGCATAGCGCAGCAGCGAATTCTGCCACTTTTCCAGCGACGGACGCAGGTATTCGTATTCCTCCCGCAGCGGTACGGACCGGATTCTGGTTTTCAGCAGCACCCACCGGCTTCCGAAAGCCAGTGAAAAGGCCCAGACACAAAGGGCGATCAGGAAAGCGCCGTCCCGAACAAAAACCGCCCAGCGGACCGAGTCGAGTCGGATGGCCGAGGTGTACCACCAGTCGTTGAGCATCGCCACGAGGAGGTCGGTGAACTGGTCGGAGCCGGAAAACACCAGATAGCCCGCTACCAGCAGAAAGAGGGCGACAATAAGCGGAGACGTGACGGTCAGAACCGCCTGAAAATACTTGAAGCCGGTATAAATCCATCCGAACAGCTGCTGTCGGAAATCAGGACCGGGGGTGCCGCCGGGTTTCGGTCTGCTTTTCTTCTTGACGGGGTTCATGGCTGAAAGGAGAAAGGTTTGGCACTATCAGCCTGATAGCAAGACAAGTATAGAAAAATTTCCGAGCCGGCAAAAGGGGAAAAACCCGGGTTTTACAAAGCGTTTTCCCCGGGTTTTCTACAGATATTCGGAAAGTGCCGCGCTCAGACGGTTACCTCCGCCGGTGTCTCCAGCAGGATGCCGGCGTGCAGACTAACGCCCTCCGTCGGGTTCAGCTCCAGGTACCGGCGGACCTCGTACAGTTCCCGCTGCAGGTCCTTGATGCGCTTCTCCCGGGTTTTGATGTCTTCCTCACTCGACGAGCGGTCCGCCGGGCTGAACTCGGGGAGGGCATCGGTTCGGCAAACCATAGACGGAAAGTAAAGAAATAGGGATATTTTAGCGCCCGTATTCCGCAAGGCACTTTTCCAACCCCTATGCCCCGTTTTCCGGCTCCCCTTCCGGCTTCGATTCTAGGCCGGTTTTTTCTTTCCGTCGCCCTTCTGGCCGGCCCCGTCGCGGCTTATGCCCAGCCGCCGGTGCAGGTGAAGGGCGTTTTTCCGCAGATGGCGGTCATCAGTAACCATACCGTCCGGACCGAAGCCGGCATCGGGGCGCTGGTGCCGTGGGCCGGAAAGCTCTGGGCGGTCGGCTACGTGGCCCACATCCGGGGCTCGGGCGTGGGGCTGTACGAGATCAGCGACGACATGACGATGCGCAAACACCCGCTGAGCCATACCGGCACGTTTGCGAACCGGATGATTCATAACCCCTCGAATCAGGCCCTGATCGGCCCCTACGCCATCGACACGCTCGGGCGCGTCCGGCTGATCGACGCCCTGAAAGGCCACCGGCTCGCGGCCACCATGCAGCACCTCAGCCGCCCCGACTCGCTGGTCTATTACCTGACCATGGAAGGCCTGCTGTTCGAAACCAACGTCTATTCCCTTCAGTGCCGCCGGCTGTTCGATCTGGTAAAGGAACTCGACATCCCGGCCTCGGCCCAGGTGCATTTCAAAAGCGCCTTCACGCAGGGCGGCCGGGTCGTGGTGGCCAACAACTCCTATTACGAAGACGATTTTCTGGGGAAACGCGCGGCCGGGCGGCTGGCCGAATGGGACGGCACCCGCTGGACCATCCTCGACAAAAACCCGTATGTGGAGGTGGCGGGCAAAAACTGGTCGGCGGAACATTACGGAAACGCCGTCTACGCCCTCGGCTGGGACCAGGCCTCCGTTCTCCTGAAGTTTTTCCATAAAGGCACCTGGAAAACCTACCGGCTGCCCAAAGCCAGCTACGCCTACGACCACGCCTGGAACACCGAGTGGATGCGCATCCGCGACGCCCAGACGGAGCGCTACCTGATGGACGTCCACGGCATCTTCTACGAACTGCCCACCATCACCTACGGCGGAAACATCCTGGCGATCCGGCCCATCTCCAGCCACCTGCGCATGGTGCCGGATTTCTGCTACTGGCGGGGCCTGCTCGTCCTGGCGGGTGATCAGGTCGACGGATCGACGGGGCAGCCGCAGTCGGGCCTGTGGTTCGGGAACGTGGACGAACTCTGGCAGATGGGCAAACCCAAAGGCTGGGGCGGCCCCTGGTGGGAAACGGCCGTGCGGCCCAACCAGCCGTCGGACCCCTACCTGATGACCGGTTTCGACCAGAAAAGCCTGCACCTGAGCCATGACGCCCTGACTCCCGTGACCTACACCGTCGAAGTGGACTTTATGGGCACGGGCCGGTGGCACTCCTACACCCGGCTGACGGTCCCGGCCAAAGGCTATTCGCATTACGAATTTCCGGCCGGTTACTCGGCCCACTGGGTGCGGCTGACGGTCGACCGGGCCTGTAAAACCTCGGCGGTATTCTTCTATAACTGAACCGGTTGCTTAACCTTTTCGAGATGAAAAGCCTGCTGAAACGACTCTTTCCGGTTTTGATGCTCCCCGGCCTGGCCGCCATACCGTTTTCGGCCACTCCGCCGGTGTCCTCCAAAGCCGACCGGCCCAACCTCCTCTTTATCCTGACCGACGACCTCGGCATCGGCGACCTGTCGGGCTACGGTGCCACCGACTGCCGGACCCCGCACCTCGACTCGCTCATGCGGGCGGGCCTGCGGTTCAGCAACGCCTACGCCAACTCGACGGTCTGCTCCCCGACCCGGGCCTCGCTCCTGACCGGCCGCTACCCGGATCTGGTGGGCGTGCCGGGCGTCATCCGCGACAACCCCGCCGACAGCTGGGGCTATCTCGACCCCCGCGCCCGGACGCTGCCCCAGACGCTGAAAAAAGCCGGGTATCACACCGCCCTGATCGGCAAGTGGCACCTCGGGCTGGAAGCGCCCAACCGCCCCAATGACCGGGGTTTCGACCACTTTCACGGCTTTCTGAACGATATGATGGACGACTACAAGACCCATCTCCGCAACGGAAAGCCCTGGATGCGGCTCAACCAAAAACCCGACGACCGGCCCCTTCATGCCACCGACCTCTTCACCGACTGGACCCTCGACTACCTGCGGACGCGAAAGGGGCAGAAAGCGCCGTTCTTTCTCTATCTGGCCTACAACGCCCCGCACTCCATCGTGCAGCCGCCCGCCGAATGGCTGGAAAAAGTGAAACGGCGGCAGCCCGGCATCACCGAAAAGCGGGCGAAACTGGTCGCTCTGATCGAACACCTCGACGACCGCATCGGACGGGTCATGCAGGCGCTGCGTGCCAACGGCCAGGCCGACCGCACGCTGGTCGTCTTTACGAGCGACAACGGCGGGGCGCTCAACGAAGGCAGTCTGAACGGCCCCTGGCGGGGCGGTAAGCAGGATATGTTCGAGGGCGGTATCCGGGTGCCGGCCTTCGCCGGCTGGGCGGGGCAGATCCGGCCGGGCAGCCAAACCGCCCTGCGCACGATGACGATGGACTGGTTTGCCACCCTCGTCGAAGCCGCCGGGCTGCCCGTTCCGGCCGACATCGACGGCGTGTCGCTACTGCCGACGCTGCGGGGGCAGAACCAAACCCTCGACCGGACACTGATCTGGGTCCGGCGTGAATCGTCGCCCTACGACGGGCAGGATTATTACGCCCTGCGGAAAGGCGACTGGAAGCTGATGCAGAATACACCCTTCGAGCCGTATGCGCTCTACCACCTGGCCGACGACCCGCACGAAGACCGTAACGTGCGAGCCGCCAACGGGCCGGTGATCCGGGAACTGATTCCGCTGCTGCGGGAACACGTCCGGAAGGCCGGCGCGGTGCCCTGGCAAAAGCCGCAGTAAAATTCGACCCTCCCGGAAAGCGCCCTGACAATAAACCGATTACCCATGAACCGACCGATTACCCTGATTCTTGTTTTACTGCTGCTCTTCGGCCTGACCGACTGCCGCAAACCGTCTGCCGGGCGAAAAGCTTCCGCCGGAAAGCCGAATATCATTTTCATTCTGACGGACGACCTCGGCTACGGTGATCTGGGTATCCTGTTCCAGAACGAACGGGCCGCGGCCCACCTCCCCTTCCACCGGACTCCCCACCTCGACCAGATGGCTCGTGAAGGCATCCGGCTTACCCGCCATTACGTTCCGGCGCCGGTCTGCGCGCCTTCGCGGGCATCGCTGATGCTCGGCCGGCACCAGGGCCATGCCAACGTGCGCAACAACCAGTTCGACAAAGCGCTGGCCGACGAGCCGACGCTGGCGTCAGTGCTGAAGGAGGCCGGTTACGCGACTGGTCTCGTCGGTAAATGGGGGCTTCAGGGAACGGAGGGCAAAACCCCGGAAACCTGGGAAGCCTACCCCACCAAACGGGGCTTCGACTACTTTCTGGGCTATGTCCGGCACGTCGACGGGCATAACCATTACCCGGCCCATAAAGCCGCCATGCGCCCGCCGATGGAACTGTATGAAGACCACACGGAAATTTCCCGAAAATTGAAGGGTGTGTATACCACCGACCTGTTCACGGCAGCCGCCAAAAGGTGGATCACCGACCAGCACCAGGCCCGGCCGGAACAACCGTTTTTTCTCTATCTGGCCTACGATACGCCCCATGCCGGGCTGCAGGTGGCCTCCTCGCCCTACCCGGCGGGCGGGGGTCTGAAGGGCGGGGTGCAGTGGAAAGGCGAAGCCGGCCGGTTCGTCAATACCGTCACGGACACCATCGACACCTACCTCCACCCCGACTATGCCGCCCGGAACTGGCCCGATCACCAGAAACGCTTCGCCAGTATGGTCCGGCGGATCGACGATGCCGTCGGTGACCTGATGCTGTTGCTACGGGACCTGAACATCGACGACAACACCCTCGTGGTGTTCACTTCCGACAACGGTCCCCACCGCGAATCCTACGGCTACGGCGAGTATGAACCCAGTTTCTTCGACAGCTACGGAGCCATGGACGGCATCAAGCGTGACGTCTGGGAAGGCGGCATCCGGGTGCCGACGCTGGTACGCTGGCCGGGCGGCATTCCGGCCGGGCGCGAGTCCGATACCCCGGGCGGTTTCCACGACTGGCTGCCCACCTTCGCCCGGCTGGCCGGTATTCCGGCCCCGGCCACAACCGACGGCGTCTCCCTGCTGCCGACGCTGACCGGGCGGGGCACACAGCCGCCGGGAACGGTCTACATCGAATACCAGGTGAACGGCCAGACGCCGGAATATGAGGAATTCGAGCCTTCGCACCGCAGGCAGGCCCACGGCGAAATGCAGGTCATCTATCTCGACGGTTACAAGGGCATCCGGACCGATATCCAATCGGCCGACGACAATTTCCGCATCTACGACACCCGCACCGACCCGAAAGAACGGAACGACCTGGCCGGCACCGGTGCGGCCTTCACCGCCCTTCAGAAACGGATGAAACAACGGGTGCTTCAGGTGCGCCGTCCGGACGCCGACGCTCCCCGGCCCTACGACCGGACGCCCATACCGGCCCTCGAAACCGCTTCGGCCTCCGCGTCGGCCGGCCTTCGGTACCGGGTGTTCGAGGTCGGCACACCCTGGACGCCGGCCGTCGAGGCCCTGACGCAGCCGCCGGTCAAAACGGGCGTCAGCCCGGGCGTGGACCTCGGCGTCCGGACCCGCGACCACGACATCGTGATCGAATACGGCGGGCTGATCGACGTACCCGAAACCGGCGAATATACCTTCACGCTTCAGACCGACCGGGGCGCCGTTCTGCGGCTGCACGATGCCTGCGTGCTGCATACCGGCAAAAATTACGCACCGGGCAGCGCCGTTTCAGGCCGGGTGCTTCTGGCGAAGGGCAGGCATCCGATCCGGCTGGTGTACGCCCGCGGCAGCAGCGGTATGCCAGGCCTCCGGCTGGAATGGAGCGGACCCGGTTTTTCGGCCCGGGCCCTGCCGCCCGACCGGCTTGTTCCGGCACCCTGACCGGCCCCGATCCGCTCTAACTATCAATCCGAAAAGCCGGGGTACCCCGGCTTTTTCATTGTCCTGAATCGTACAAAGCTGTCCGCTACCGGACGAATACCGTTCTGTGTTTTTTACAAAAAATGCGTCCCTGCGGCCGGAAACGCGGCTTTGAAAATATGGCCGCTGATTTGCTATGCATTTGAGTAGGATATTTAAACGTTGTCAGAAGGGCTGCCAATGAGACCGAAACGAACACCGACTCCGCAACCGCCCCGCCGGGTCGCGTGGCTGCTGACCTGGCTGGCCGCTCCCCACCTGAGAGAGGAACTGGAAGGTGACCTGACCGAACTGTTTCACCGGCGGGCCGCCCGCGTGGGCTACCCGAAAGCCCGGTTTTTGTATCTGCTGGACGTGTTGCGGCTCCTGCACCCCCGGCTCTGGCGCCGGAAGGCTTCCATAACCAGGCCGGTGTTCTCCGCTTCTACCGACGATTCTCCACCCTTTTTCATGCATCCGGTTATGCTACGCAGCTACTTTAAAACCGCCTGGCGGCAATACGCCAAAAATAAGGTCTATTCCTTCATCAACACGGCCGGGCTGGCGACGGGCATGGCCGTCACGATCATGATTGGGCTTTGGGTCTGGGATGAACTGTCGTTCGATCAGTCTGTGAAGAATCACGCCCGTATCGCCCAGGTCTGGCAATTCGTGACGTTCGACATCGAGAAATCGTCTTATGGAGTGGTACCCGTTCCGCTGGCGGGGGAACTGCGCAGCAAATACCCCGATTTCGAGTCGGTCAGCCTGTCGACCTTCGCCCGCGACGCCGTGCTGGCTTCGGGCGATACCCGCTTCACGCGAACCGGCTGCTACGTCGAGCCGGACTTCCTGAAGATGATGTCCGTGAGGCTGGCGGCCGGAAGCGCCCGCGCCCTCGACGACGTCAACAGCATTCTGCTCTCCCGATCGACGGCCCGGGCGCTGTTCGGAGCCGCGAACCCCGTCGACCGGCTGATCCGGCTCAACAACCGCACCGATGTGCGGGTCACGGGCGTGTTCGAGGATTTTCCGGATAACAGCAGCTTTCGGGATGTTCTTTACCTCGCGCCCTGGAATCTTTTGCTGGCGACCAACGAGGGTGCCCGCAACGCCCGGGACCAGTGGGACGAAAACTCGTACCGGGTGTTTGTCCAGTTGAAAGTCGGGTCCGGTTTCGGGCCGGTGTCGGCAAAAATCCGCGATATTCGGATGAAGCGGGACAATCCGCCCCCCTACAAACCGGAGTTCTTTCTGCATCCGATGGACCGCTGGCACCTGTACTCCGATTTTAAAAATGGCGTCAATACCGGCGGGCTGATCACGTTCGTCCGGCTGTTTGGGGTCATCGGCGGGTTCGTGCTGCTGCTGGCCTGCGTCAACTTCATGAACCTCAGCACCGCCCGCTCCGAAAAGCGGGCGAAGGAAGTCGGCATCCGGAAGGCCGTCGGGTCGCTGCGCGGGCAGCTGATCGGCCAGTTCGTCAGCGAATCGCTGCTGGTGACGGGTTTGGCTTTCGGGCTGGGACTGGGGCTGGTCCGGCTGCTGCTGCCGGTTTTCAACGAAATTGCGGATAAGAAGATCGGGATGCCGTGGCAGAATCCCTGGTTCTGGGCGCTGGGTTTCAGCTTCACCGTTCTGACCGGCCTGATTGCCGCCAGTTACCCGGCCCTGTACCTGTCGTCGTTCCGGCCGGTTCGCGTGCTGAAGGGGACGTTCCGGGCAGGGCGACGGGCGGCCGTTCCGCGCCAGGTGCTGGTCGTGTTTCAGTTTGCGGTTTCGGTGACGCTCATCATCGGCACGATCATCGTATTGCGCCAGATCGAATTTGCCCGGAACCGGCCGGTCGGCTACAGCCGCAACGGCCTGATCGAAGTGCGGATGAGCACCCCCGAGCTGTACGGTCACTATGACGCCCTCCGCGCCGACCTGCTCAACACCGGGGCCGTAGCCGGGATGTCGGAATCGATGGGGTCGATCACGGAGGATTTCGGCGGGACGACGGACGTCGGCTGGCCCGGTAAGACGCCCGAGATGCACCCGCTATTGATGGCCAACAAGGTAACGCACGATTTCGGGACCACCATCGGCTGGCAGCTGGTGGCCGGTCGCGACTTTTCCCGCCGGTTCACCACCGACTCGTCGGCGATGGTGCTGAACGAGGCCGCCGTGAAGCTGATGGGACTCACCCGCCCGCTGGGCACCGTCATTCGGGCGGGTGGGAAGGAATACCGGGTGATCGGCATCATCCGGGACATCGTCAAGGAAACGCCTTTCGAACCCGTCAAGCCCTCGATTTTCACCCTCGATTACCGCTCCGTCAGCGTCATCAATCTCCGGCTGGCCCCCAGGCTTGCCGCAGGCGAAGCGCTCGACCGGGTGGCGGAGGTGTTCGGAAAATACAATCCGGCGGTTCCGTTCGAATACAAGTTCGTGGACGACGAATACGCCAAAAAGTTCAGCCACGAACGGCGGATCGGTCAGCTGGCCTCCGGCTTCGCCGTGCTGGCGATCTTCATCAGCTGCCTGGGGCTGTTCGGGCTGGCCTCCTTCATGGCCGAACAGCGGACGAAGGAAATCGGCGTCCGGAAAGTGCTGGGAGCCTCGGTGTTCAGCCTCTGGCGCCTGCTCTCCCGCGATTTCGTGATTCTGGTGGTGACCGGTTTCGCCATTGCCGCCCCCGTGGCCTGGTACTTCCTCGAAAACTGGCTCCGCAACTACACCTACCGCACACCTATCTCGTGGTGGATCTTCGCCGTGGCCGGTCTCGGCGCGCTTCTGCTGACCCTGCTGACGGTCAGTTTTCAGGGCGTGAAAGCCGCCCTGATGAACCCGGTCAAAAGCCTGCGCAGTGAATAGAGCGTCCGGACCAAAAGAAAAGCACCGGAAAGGCTCCGGTGCTTTTTCCCGACACTTCTCTATTTTACTTAAGCATTGACTGTATTTACCTTTTTGTAGTCGGCCAGGAATTTCTCCAGTCCGATGTCGGTGAGCGGGTGCTTGAGCAGGGCCGTGATGGCGCTCAGCGGGCCGGTCATGATGTCGGCACCGATCTCCGCGCAGCGAATGATGTGCATCGGGTGCCGCACCGAGGCCGCCAGAATCTCCGTCTGGTAGCCGTAGTTGTTATAAATCGTCCGGATCTGGGCGATCAGTTCGAGGCCGTCGGTGGCGATGTCGTCGAGCCGGCCCACGAAGGGCGACACGAACGTGGCCCCGGCTTTGGCTGCCAGCAGCGCCTGTCCTGCCGAGAAAACCAGCGTGCAGTTGGTCCGGATGCCTTTATCGGTGAAATACTTGATCGCCTTGATGCCGTCGCGGATCATAGGCACCTTCACGACGATGTTCGGGTGCAGTTCGGCCAGAACCTCGCCTTCCCGGACGATGTTGTCGAAGTCGGTGGCGATCACCTCCGCCGAAATGGGCCCGTCGACGATGTTGCAGATGTCGACGTAGTGCTGCAGAATGCGGTCATGCCCGGCGATGCCTTCCTTCGCCATCAGCGAGGGGTTGGTGGTGACGCCGTCGAGAACGCCGAGGTCCGCGGCTTCCCGGATTTCGGCCAGGTTGGCCGTGTCGATAAAGAACTTCATGAGAGGCTGGTTTTAACGGCGGTGACGCCGGTGTCAGATATACTGATTGATGATGCTTTCAAGCCATTCCTGCCGGCCGCTGCGCAGCTGCGGTTCGCCGTTTTCCAGCGCGTAGGCGCGGAGGTCTTCCAGCGTCAGGGACCCGTCCTCGAACGCCTTGCCCTGTCCCTGGTCGAAGGACGCATACCGCTCCTGCCGGAATTTGAGGTAGTCGGAATCGCGCAGAATTTCGTCGGCCACGATGAAGGCCCGCGCAAAGGCGTCCATGCCGCTGATGTGGGCGATGAACAGGTCTTCGAGGTCGGTCGAGTTCCGGCGCACCTTGGCGTCGAAGTTGATGCCGCCCGGCCGGATGCCGCCGGCCTGAAGAATCACCAGGGCGGCTTCGACGAGTTCATACAGGTTGATCGGGAACTGGTCGGTATCCCAGCCGTTCTGGTAGTCGCCCCGGTTGGCGTCGATGCTGCCGAGCATGCCGGCGTCGGCCGCCACCTGAAGTTCATGGTCGAAGGTATGGCCGGCCAGCGTGGCATGGTTGACCTCGACGTTCAGTTGAAAATCCTTGTCCAGACCATGCTGCCGCAGGAAGCCGATCACCGTGGCCGCGTCGTAGTCGTACTGGTGTTTGGTCGGCTCCATCGGCTTCGGTTCGATGAAGAACGTGCCCCGGAAGCCCTGCTTGCGGGCGTAGTCGCGGGCCATCGTCAGGAAGCGGGCGAGGTGCTCGGTTTCCCGTTTCATGTTGGTGTTCAGCAGCGACATATAGCCTTCGCGGCCGCCCCAGAACACGTAGTTTTCACCGCCGAGGGCGATGGTGGCGTCGAGGGCGTTTTTGACCTGCGTACCGGCGTAGGCCACCACGGAGAAGTCCGGGTTGGTCGAAGCGCCGTTCATATAGCGAGGGTTGGAGAAGACGTTGGCCGTTCCCCAGAGCAGCTTCACCCCGCTGGCCTGCTGCTTTTGTTTGCCGTATTCGACGATAGTCTGGAGCCGTTTTTCGTATTCGGCGAGGGAGTCGCCTTCGTCGACGAGGTCGATGTCGTGGAAGCAGTAGTAGGGCGCGCCGATCTTGGTGATGAATTCAAAAGCCGCATCCATTTTTAGCCGGGCGCGCACGTTGGCGTCGTTGTCCTGATCCCAGGGGAACACGCGCGTGCCGGGGCCGAAGGGGTCGCCCCCCGTCCCACAGAACGAGTGCCAGTAGGCAATGCCGAACCGGAGCTGATCCCGCAGGGTTTTTCCGCCCACTTCGAGGTCCGGGTTGTACCACTTGAATGCTAAGGGATTTTTGGATTTGGGCCCTTCGTAGCCGATGGCGCCGATCCCCTTGAAGAATTCCTGATCGCCCAGCGTGATGGTTGACATGGTTTTGCTATGGGTTATGATTTTTCTGGTGTAAAATTGACACTTTCATTTTAAATGTCAAAGTGACACGTAAGAAAAATTTACGGAGCGGGCCAGTTGCCAAATGGCACTCCCTTCGCCCTTCCCTTGCTTCGTTCCCGGCGTCCTTCTACCTTTGAACCGCGAAGTAAACTTTTGTTACATTTTTTAGGCAAACCTCCTTTGGAAGGATTAGAACCATTGTCTGGCCGGCAAAGGGTGCAAGTCCTTAGTCCTTCCTATGCCTTGTGCAAAAGTTGAGCTTCGCAGTGACCGGCCTATCTTTTTCTACCATCTCACTTAATCACCATGCGAAGCTCAGCCAATGCCTCCCCCAAATCCCGCCCGGATTATCCCAAAGCCTACTACCGGCCCTGCGGCATACCCCGACGATTGCTTTTACAACTAATTGAAGCCGAGCCTCTGCTCTCCGCCCAACCCGACGGCCAGGGTGTCGTGCAGATCTTTCTCAGCACCGTCCTGCGTCGTTACCTGCTCGAACAAAGGACCTACTACGCCCGTCTGCACGAAAACCGCACCGACCCGTCTCTCCGGCCGCCCCAGCATCATCCGCTGCTCCATGCCGCCCTCGGGGCC
>NZ_QTJY01000031.1 GCF_003703975.1 Larkinella soli
GCCGGGCTTCGGCGATGGTGATCGTAGTGTCGGGGGCTGATCCTGCCGGAGTCTTCATAATATCAGGGTCATGGCAGGAAAGAAGCATAATCAGACTTAGCAGCGCCAGGCTTAAGCTGGTGCGAGGAATGGAAGTCAGCATATAAGATATAATTTGCTTGCCAAAGCAAATATTAAATTTAACGAAATTGAAGTCAATCAGGAGGTCCCCGAAAGTGGCAAATGTCACTCTGGAACTTAGGGAATGGCCCGGGTCGGGTTAGAAGGAGAGGCCGATGCGGGCCTTCGGATTGGGTCGGAGGGAGAAATTCAGGCGGTTTTTAAGACATTCGGGACCTTAGACGGCATGGGACCGGCCCAGGTGTTTCTGAATCTGGCCAATGAACTCGGCCGGCCGGAACGGTTTGGTGGTGAAGTCGTCGGCGCCCAGCTGAAAAGCTTTTTCGACATCGGTGGTTTCCTCGACGGCGGACAGAACGATGACCGGAATCCGGACATTCAGCGTTTGCTTTACAAACTCGACGACCTCCAGGCCGCTATGGTAGGGCATCATCAGATCGGTGAGAACCAGGTCGGGAACCGAAGTTTTCAGGTAATCCAGGGCCTGTCTGCCGTCGCTGGCCGGGACGACCCGGTAACCTTCCTTCTGCAGGCAATAGGTCAGCATTTTTAACATAAGGGGTTCATCCTCGGCCACCAGAATGGTCGGGGTTGAATCGGGTGCATGTGAGGTCATTCCTTCAATTAACGTTTCAGCTGCTCGTCGAGAACGGCGAGGCCCAGGGTAATTTCATCGAACAGGGAGGTAAGCTTTTCCCGGATGATCGACTCCGGTAAATCCGGGTTTTTCTCCAGTTTCTTCATTTCTGCCGCCACCCCCAGCATGGCCAGCGCGTTGAGCGACGACTGAAAACGGTGCGCCAGATGCGTGAACGTACTCCGCGACTCCTCCTCCAGGGCCTGAAAAAGTCCGTTTCGGTTGCCGGGCAGTTCGTCCCGGAACGCCGTCAACAGTTCATTCAGCAATTCGGTGTCGCCGAACGTAATCTGTTCCAGATAATTCAGATCGACGACCGACGCCGTCGATACGGAAGGGCCGGATGCCGACTGAATACCGGGCAAAAAACGAGCCAGCACCTCTTCCAGCTGGTCTTTCTGGATGGGCTTCGGCAAAAAGTCGTTCATTCCCACCTGCGCACAGCGCGGCCGGGCCTCGTGCTCCGGATAAGAGGTTACCGCCACGATGGGCGTCATCAGCTTCAATTCTCCGCGGATGAGGGTCGTCGCCGTCAGACCGTCCATCTCCGGCATCTGTATATCCATCAGGATCAAATCTACCGCGTTCATTCTCAGGTAATCCACGGCCTTCCTGCCGTTATCAACGATCTCGGATCGGAGTCCGTATTTGCGGAGAAGGTTAGCCAGGAGGGCCTGGTTCAGAGAATTGTCCTCCACGATCAGAATGCGTGCCCCCGTAGTGGTGGCAGGTAAAGCGCCGGTTTGATTCATAAGTCCCCGAAAATTAATTGGGTGTGGCAGAGAGGAATGGATTCAGAAAAAGGTAGTATTCGGTGCAAAATACGATTTATTTCAATTTCCTTGTCCGAGAATCCGCATTAACCATACCATAAGCCTTTTAAAGTAATTTTATTTATAATTCGGTGACAGGAACGGTACAGTTTTTGGTCCATTCATTAATTCGGTATAAGTTTTAGGTGTAACTTTGTTCATATAATTTTCTTTAGGCCGGCTCGTGCGTATGCGACTTTCCCTGATCAACCGACTCTACCTTGGCTTCTTCCTGGCCATTCTTCTGGTTCTGTTTGTCGGCACGTTATCCTATCTCGCCTTTAACGACCAGGTAGCACAGGGCGCAAAATTTGCACATAGTAATCAGATAATCAGCAAGGCACAGGAAATTGAGAAGCTGCTGGTCGATATGGAAACCGGCCGGCGGGGCTTTCGCGGGACCAATGAACCGCGTTTCCTGCAGCCCTACCGGATCGCCTTGCTGAAGATTGAACCTACCATTCGGGAATTGCAACAGCTGGTGTCCGATAATCCGCCGATGGCCGAGATGGCGGGCGGAATCGAGAAGGAAACCGAAGCCCTGCTGCTTTACTGGCAGAGCCTCGGCGACGATGCCAGCCGGTATGACCGGGCGACCATTATCCGGGTGACGGATCAGGAAAAAATCCGGATGGACGCTGTCCGGCAACGGCTGAGCCGGATGATCAATGAAGAGAAGCGTTCGCTCGCCCTGCGGAACATTTCGTATACGGCTTCCATTCGTCAGGCGGCCTGGCAGGTCGTGATCGGCACCGCCCTGATCCTGGGAGTCGTCCTGGTCCTGATCTACTTCATTATCAAAGAATTTAAAAGCCGGCGGGCGGCCGAAGAACGACTCCGCCATAATCTTGAGGAACTCGAACAGCTCAACCAGAATGGTACCGAAAAAAACTGGCTGCTGACCGGGATGTCCACCGTCAACGACTCCATGCAGGGCATCGAGGAACTGCCGGCGCTGGCACAGAATGTGTTGCGCAGCCTGACCGCCTACCTTGACGTTCCGGCGGGAGGGCTGTACTGTTACAGCGAAGAAAAACAGCGGCTGGAGTTGTGCGCTTCGGTTGCCTTTACCGCTCAGGCCCCGCGTTCCTATGGACTGGGTGAAGGGCTGGTCGGGCACGCGGCCACGGACCGGATTCCGACGATCACCAGCCAGGTGCCCGCCGGTTACTGGTCGATCCGGTCGGGCAGCGGGGAGGCCGTTCCGGGTCAGGTCGTGTGCGTGCCGCTCTGGAATAACCGGGAACTGAAAGGCCTGATCGAACTGGCTTCGTTTCGGCCGGTCGATCAGGCGCAGCTGGCCCTGCTGAAAGCCGTAGCCGGTAACATTGCCGTCGCCGTCAACTCCACGGAAGCGAGACAGAAAGTGATGCAGCTGCTGGAACAGGTTCAGCATCAGAAAGAAACGCTTGAAAACCAGCAGGAAGAGTTGCGGCAGTCGAACGAGGAACTGACCCGTCAGGCCGAAATTCTCCAGGCTTCCGAAGAAGAACTGAAAGTTCAGGAAGAAGAACTGCGGCAGATCAACGCCGAACTGGAAGAAAAAAACGAAGCCGTCGAAGTGGCCCGCCAGTCGCTGATGCTTAAGGCGAAAGAACTGGAAGTAACCGGGAAATACAAGTCGGAATTCCTGGCCAATATGTCGCATGAGCTCCGGACCCCGCTCAACAGCGTGCTGATTCTGGCGAATCTCCTGGCGGAGAATAAGAATAAGAACCTGACCGACAAGCAGATCGAATACGCCAACGTCATTCATAAATCCGGCACCGACCTGCTGAACCTCATCAACGACATCCTCGATCTTTCCAAAATAGAAGCCGGCAAGATCGATATGGAAGTCGAGACGGTGGCCGTCAAAACGATGGTTCGGGATCTGGAGCAGCTCTTTCAGGTGGTGGCCGAACAGAAAGGCGTCAAACTGATCACGCGCGTCGACGAGTCGTTGCCGGCCTCGCTGACCGTGGCCCGCCAGCGGCTGGAGCAGGTCATCAAGAACCTGCTTTCGAATGCCTTCAAGTTTACCCCTTCGGGTGGTTCGGTTACGCTCTCCTTCAGCACCCACGGGCCGATGAGCGGATTCACCAACGAACCGCTCGTGAAAACGGACCGCATCCTGGGAATCTCCGTCACCGATACCGGGATCGGTATTCCCGAAAGCAAGCAGCAGGCCATTTTTGAGGCCTTCCAGCAGGCCGACGGTTCCACCAGCCGCAAATACGGCGGCACAGGCCTGGGCCTGTCCATCAGCAAGGAACTCGTCAAACGGCTCGGGGGCGAAATTCGGCTGCAAAGCGCCGAAGGCAGGGGCAGTACTTTCACGCTGTACCTGCCGCTGGAGCCGGCCGTTTCGCAGCCGGCGGCCGCCGAACCGGAACTGTCTTACGTTCCGGCGCAGGCACTGGCGCGGGACTTCGGGGCGGACGAGGATTTTGTCGAGCAGACTTCCCTGAAAGACGACCGCGACCACCTGCAGAAGGGGGATCCGATCATGCTCATCATTGAAGACGATCCGGCTTTTGCGGGTATCGTTCAGGATTTCGCCCGCCGGAAGAACTATAAAACCATCGTAGCACTCCGGGGCGACGAAGGCATCCATTACGCCCGTAAATACAAGCCGTCGGCAATCATTCTGGACATGCAGCTGCCGGTGGTCGACGGCTGGAGCGTCCTGAACTGGCTGAAAACCGACGACACGCTGAAGTCCATCCCCGTCCACGTCATTTCGGCCGCCGACGAACCGAAACTGCTCATCGGCGGGGCGCTGGCCTACCTGCGCAAGCCGGTCGAGAAGGAGGGCCTTGAAAAAGCGTTTTCGGCCATCGGCGATTTTCTGCAGGCCCGGGTCAAAAAGGTCCTGGTGCTGTCGGGGGATCATCTCGGGGACGATTCCCTCCGGCAGTTCATCGAGCAGCGCCAGTTCGAGATGGAATGTGAGTATGTCGGCACCGTGGAGGCTGCCGCGCAGAATCTGGGCCGGAAACCATACGACTGCCTGATCGTGGACATCGGCCGGGATCTGGAGAAAGGGCTGGAAGACCTGACGCGGCTGCGGGAGGTGATGACGTCCCGGCTTGTACCGGTGATCATCTATCTCGACCGGGACGTCAGCCAGAGCGATGAACGGAAGCTGCGAAAAGTCTCCGACGCCGTCATCCGGAAGTCGGCCCAGTCGATCGAGCGATTGATGGATGAGATGGAACTGTTCCTGTACAAGGTGCAGGAGATCGAGAAAAAACAGCTTCCCCAACCGATGGCGAAGGTCAGCGACCAGAGCCTCCGCGGCAAAAAGGTGCTGCTCGTCGACGACGACATGCGCAACGTCTTTGCCCTCAGTACGCTGCTGGAAGAACAGCAGATGAACGTGCTGACGGCCGGCGACGGCCGCGAAGCCCTCGATATGCTGAAGGAAAACGGCGATACGGACATTGTGCTGATGGACGTGATGATGCCCGAGATGGACGGCTACGAAGCCACCCGGCGCATCCGGGGCGACCTGAAGCTGCTCGAACTGCCCGTGATCGCCCTGACGGCCAAAGCCATGTCGGGCGACCGCGAAAAAGCCATCGAGGCCGGGGCTTCCGACTACATTACCAAGCCGGTCGACAGCGGGCGCCTGTTTTCACTCATGCGGGTTTGGTTATCCAGGTAAATTATGATCAGCGAGGGAAAGGAACAGATCACGATGGAGGAACTGGAGGAAATCGTTCTTCTGATCCGGGGCCAGTACGGATATGACTTCGGGGATTATGCCCGGGCGTCGTTGCAGCGCCGGCTGGTCCGGTGCATGCAGCAGTCGGGCTGCCGCACACCCTATGAACTGAAATACCAGCTGACCAACGACAAGCGGTTTTTCGCCTGGTTTCTGGAAGCCCTGACTGTGAATGTGACGGAGATGTTCCGGGACCCGGCGTTTTACCGGGAACTTCGAAACAACGTGCTGCCGAAACTCGCTTCCTACCCCATCATCAAGATCTGGCACGCGGGCTGTGCCACGGGCGAGGAAGTGTTCTCGATGGCCATCCTGCTGCACGAAGCCGGTCTGCTGGAGCGGACCCGCCTGTATGCCACGGATCTGAACCCGGCCAACCTCGACCGGGCCCGGCAGGGAATCGTTCCGCTGCAACAGATGAAAGATTATACTTTTAATTACATCCAGTCCGGTGGAGGGAATGATTTTTCGTCGTATTATACGGCCCGGTACGAAAATGCGATCATTCACAAGGAGTACCGGAAAAATATCGTATTTGCCATGCACAATCTGGCCGCCGATCAGGTTTTCAACGAATTTCAGCTGATCTGCTGCCGGAATGTCCTGATTTACTTCAACCGTGACCTCCAGAACCGCGCCGTAACCCTGTTTCGGGACAGTCTGGCCCCCCTGGGTTATCTGGCCCTGGGCATGAAGGAATCTCTGTTGTTTACGGACGTACGGGATCATTTCGAAGCCGTCCATCCTGCAGTACGGATTTACCGGAGCAAAATGTGATGAACACCGATGAAAAAACGGTCGTTTGAGGTGGTGGCGATTGGCGGGTCGGCCGGTAGTATGCCGGTGGTCCGTGAGCTACTGGAATCGATGCCCGGGCCGCTGCGGTTTACCGTCATCATCATCCTGCACCGGCTGAAGAACGTTCACAGTGAGATGGCCCGGCTGCTGTCGGTCGGACTGAAGGGGTTCCGGGTGCGGGAGCCCGACGACAAGGAACCGCTGAAGGAGCGGAGTGCCTATCTGGTTCCGCAGAATTATCACCTGCTGATCGAAGCGGATAAAACCGTCTGCCTCGATTATTCGGAACCGGTCCATCACAGCCGGCCGTCGATCGACGTCACGTTTGAAAGCGTCGCCCGGGTGTATGCCGGCCGGGCGGTGGCTATCCTGCTGAGCGGAGCCAGCCGGGACGGCGCCGACGGCCTGTTCGCCGTCATCGCCAACGGCGGGGTCGGCATTGTTCAGGACCCCGCCACCGCCGAATACCAGACCATGCCCCAGGCCGCCATCACCCGCACCGACCGGGCGCTGGTGATGAAACCGGGTGAAATCGCTGCTTATCTGCAAACATTAAACGGTTAATTTAAAGATAAATGCTACCTGTTAATCAGCCTCATGAATTCACCATCATGCTGGTGGACGACCGCGAAGAAAACCTGCTTGTCCTGGAGGAGATGCTGGCGGAAGAAGGACGGTCGTTTTTAAAGGCTACATCGGGCAACGAAGCCCTGCGACAAATCCTGAAAAACGACCGGATCGGCCTGGTGATGCTCGACGTGCAGATGCCGGAGATGGACGGGTTCGAGGTGGCCCGGCTGCTGAAGTCGAACCCGAAGACCAGGGATATCTCCATCATTTTCGTGACGGCCATCAGCAAGGAGGAGCAATACGTCCTGAAAGGATTTGAAGAAGGGGCCGTGGATTACCTCCAGAAACCGCTGGACGTGAACGTCACCAAAGCCAAGGTGAACGTGTTCCAGCGGCTTTATCACTACCAGCAGAATCTGAAGGATACCGCCATTCAGCTCGATAAGATCAATAAGCAGCTGGAGAAGTTCGTCTATATCGTCGCCCACGACCTGAAGTCGCCCCTGACCGGCATGATCGCGGCCCTGTCGCTGCTGGAGATGAAAAGCGCCGACAACCGTCTGTCGCAGCACGAAGTGATCGAATACGTCGGGCATTCGAAGTCGGCGGCCTTCCACCTGTCCAACATGATCAATTCCCTGCTCGATTTTTCCCGGAAAAACGTCGCCCAGCAGACGGTCGAGGAGGTGGATGTACACGAACTGGTCGAGCAGATCGCCCTGCTGCTGTTCCCGCCCCGGCACATCAGCATCGACATCGAAGGCCAGCTGCCCGTACTGTGGACCAAGAAAATCAAACTCCAGCAGATTTTCCAGAACCTGCTCAGCAACGCCATCAAGTACAACGACAAACCGGTGGGGCTGATCGAGGTCGGCTGCCGGGAGTGCGATCATAACTTCCGGTTCTACGTGAAAGATAACGGTCCGGGCATCCCGGCCGACGAGCAGGAAACGATCTTCAAACTGTTCGAAACGGGAGGCAACTCCTCCCAGGGAGACAGCAGCACCGGCGTCGGGCTGTTCATCCTGCGGATGCTCGTCGAAGAACAGGGAGGGCGGATCTGGGTGGAATCCACGCCCGGCAAAGGCAGCACCTTCTTTTTTGAATGGATGAAGTAGGCGCCCGCCGAAGCGGAATATGGAAAAGAACATGACGATCTGCGTAGTGGAGGATGATCAGACGGATTTCGATCACATCATCCGGGCCATCGGACTCATCTCACCCCAGCTTCAGGTCCGGCGGTTTCTGCACGGAGCCGCCCTGCTGAATTACCTCAGTCAGGCCGTGCCGGGGGCCTATCCGTCCCTCATCATTCTGGACTTCTACCTGCCGGTGTTCGACGGCCTGAAAACCCTACGTCGGCTGAAAGAGAACGAAACCGTGCGGCAGATTCCGGTGCTGATGTGGTCGGGGTCGTCGCGGTCCGAGGATATTTCCCAGGCGTACCGGCTGGGTGCCGGAGCCTTTCATACCAAACCCGATCTGTTCGAAGACTGGGAGGACCTGATGCGGGTGACGCTTCGTTACTGGCTCTCGACTGTCCAGCTCCCGCTCTCGCCCGGCTACTGACCGCCCAAATTCTGTAAAGCCGGTCCGGAATTCTGTAACACCTCCCTGTGTTCTTTTGCTGAAATTTGCATTGTCAAATCAACCAGACGAACACAACCATGAGCGAGGTAAAATTCAAAACCAACATCAAATGCAGCGCCTGCGTCGCCACCGTCACTCCGTTTCTGAACAAAGCCGTCGGCGAAGATCACTGGCAGGTCGATCTCCAGAGCCCGGAACGAATCCTGACGGTTCAGGCCGAAAATGATTCGGCGGACCGGGTGAAACAAGCCCTTCAGGAAGCCGGTTATAAGGGAGAACCGATCAACCAGCCTCTCTGATCATGACTGCCTCCGACATTGCCGCCCTGCTCGGGTCCGAAGCCGACAGCCTGCTGAACCACGTCAGCCGCACCGTTCCGAAAGAGGGCCTTCACCTGCCGGGGCCGGATTTCATCGACCGCGTTTTCGAACCTTCCAGCCGGACGCCCCAGGTGATCCGCAGTCTGGGCCAGCTTTACAACCACGGCCGGCTGTCCGGCACCGGGTATATGTCCATCCTGCCCATCGATCAGGGCGTCGAGCACAGCGCGGGCGCTTCGTTTGCGGGCAACCCGATGTACTTCGATCCGGAAAACATCGTCAGGCTGGCGATCGAGGGAGGGTGCAATGCCGTAGCCACGACGTTCGGGGCGCTGGCGATGGTGTCGCGCCGGTATGCGCACCGGATTCCGTTCATCGTCAAGATCAACCACAACGAACTGCTGACGTACCCCAACAAGTACGACCAGATCCTGTTCGGAACGGTCCGTGACGCCTGGAATCTGGGTGCCGTGGCCGTAGGTGCCACCATCTACTTCGGTTCGGAAGAATCGGGCCGGCAGATCGTCGAGGTGGCCAAAGCCTTCGAGGAGGCCCACGCGCTGGGCATGGCGACGATTCTCTGGTGTTACCTGCGCAACAACGCCTTCAATCAGGGAAAGGGGAAGGATTACCACCTCTCGGCCGACCTCACCGGGCAGGCCAACCACCTCGGCGCCACCTTGCAGGCCGACCTCGTCAAACAGAAGCTGCCCGAGCTGAACGGCGGCTACAAAGCCCTCAATACGGGCGAAAGCAGTTACGGCAAACTCGACGAACGCATCTACACCGAGCTGACCACCGACCACCCCATAGACCTCTGCCGGTATCAGGTCCTCAACGGCTACATGGGCCGGGCGGGCCTGATCAACTCCGGGGGCGGGTCGACGGGCGAGTCGGACCTGAAAGAGGCCATCCGGACGGCCGTCATCAACAAACGCGCCGGCGGCACGGGCCTCATCTCGGGCCGAAAGGCGTTCCAGCGGCCCTTCGACAAGGGGGTGGCCCTGCTGAACGCCATCCAGGACGTATTTCTCGACCAGGCCATCACCATTGCCTGACACTCACATGGACAATTCCCGGAAACCGGTCCGCCGGTTTTCAACACAATGAAGAAAACTTACCCCGTACTTGAAATGACCTGTGCCGCCTGTGCGGTCAGCGTCGAATCGATGCTCAAAAATACGGCCGGTGTCACCGACGCCGGGGTGAATTATGCCAACCAGAGCGCCTGGGTGCAGTTTGACCCGGCCGTCGTCGACCAGCAGGGACTGCAGAACGCCGTCCGCTCCATCGGCTACGACCTGGTCATCGACGCCGAAGACCCGCAGCAGGTGCAGCAGGAAGCCCGGCAGCGGCAGTACGAATCGCTGAAAAAACGCACCGTATGGGCTGCCGTGCTTTCACTGCCGGTGGTGGTCATCGGCATGTTTTTCATGGACAGCCCCGGTTTTCCGGGCCGATACGGCAACTGGCTGATGATGGCCCTGTCGGCGCCGGTGGTATTCGGCCTCGGGCGCTCCTTTTTCGCCAATGCCTGGAAACAGGCCCGGCACGGTAAGGCCAACATGGATACGCTGGTGGCGCTTTCGACCGGCATCGCCTTCCTGTTCAGCGCCTTCAACACCATCGACCCCGACTTCTGGCACCGGCGCGGGGTGCATCCGCACGTCTATTTTGAAGCCGCTGCCGTCGTGGTGGCCTTCATTCTGCTCGGAAAACTGCTCGAAGAACGGGCCAAATCCAACACCACCTCGGCCCTGAAAAAGCTCATGGGGCTGCAGCCGAAAACCGTCCGCATCGTCGAAGGCGGCACGGAGCGCGAAATTCCGGTGGCTTCGGTGCAGGTCGGGCAGCTGATCGTCGTGCGTCCGGGCGAGAAAATCCCGGTCGACGGCCGGGTGGATTCGGGAACGTCGTACGTCGATGAAAGCATGATTTCCGGTGAACCGGTGCCGGTCGGTAAGCAGACGGGTGATAACGTATATGCCGGTACGATCAATCAGAAAGGCAGCTTCCGGTTCCGGGCCGAAAAAGTCGGAGCCGATACCGTGCTGGCTCAGATCATCCGCATGGTGCAGGAAGCGCAGGGCAGCAAGGCGCCGGTACAGCAACTGGTCGACCGCATCGCCGGTATTTTCGTGCCGGTCGTGATCGGTATTGCGGTGCTGACGTTTCTGGCCTGGATGGTTTTCGGCGGAGACGACGCCTTCACCCACGCCCTGCTGACCTCGGTGACGGTGCTGGTCATCGCCTGTCCGTGTGCGCTCGGCCTGGCCACCCCGACGGCCATCATGGTCGGGGTGGGCAAGGGCGCCGACTACAACATTCTGATCCGGGATGCCGAAAGCCTCGAACTGGGCTACAAGGTAAACGCCGTGCTGCTCGACAAGACCGGAACCATCACCGAAGGCCGCCCGGTCGTCACGGATTTTATCTGGCAGCGGCCGGCCGCCGATCAGGCCGGGTTGCCGGCGGTCCTGTACGCGCTGGAAACCCGCTCGGAGCACCCGCTCGCCCAGGCAGTGACCAATTATCTGGAAGAACAAAAACCGGCGGAGGTCGTCCCCGACCGGTTCGAGAGCCTGACGGGCCGGGGCGTCGCCGGTCGGGTGGGGGAAATGAATTACCGGGTCGGCAACCGGCGGCTGCTCGACGAATCGGGCGTACGCATCGACGGCCCTGCCGCCGAAGCCGCCGGACGGCTGGAAGCCGAAGCCAAAACCGTGGTCTTTTTCGCTGACGATTCGGGCGTGCTGGCCGTGATCGCCATCGCCGACCCGCTGAAAAAGTCGTCGGAGGCCGCCGTCCGGACGCTTCAGAACCGGGGCATCGAAGTCTATATGCTCACCGGCGACAACGCCCGCACCGCCGAGGCCGTGGCAAAGGCGGTCGGCATCCGGTCGTTCCGGGCCGAGGTGATGCCCTCCGACAAAGCTGATTTCGTGAAGGAGTTGCAGCGGCTGGGCAAAGTGGTGGCGATGGTCGGCGACGGCATCAACGACTCCCAGGCGCTGGCCCAGGCCGACCTCGGGATTGCCATGGGAAAAGGCTCCGACATCGCCATGGACGTGGCCCGGATGACCCTCATCACCTCCGACCTGAGCAGCATCCCGAAAGCCCTCCAACTGTCGCGGAAAACCGTGCAGGTGATTCGTCAGAACCTGTTCTGGGCCTTCATTTACAACCTGATCGGGATTCCGATTGCCGCCGGGCTGCTGTATCCCGTCAACGGATTCCTGCTGAACCCGATGGTTGCCGGGGCGGCCATGGCCCTGAGTTCGGTGTCGGTCGTCACCAACAGCCTCCGGCTGAAAGCCGCAAAGCTCTGAAAGCCGGGTCGTTCCGAAGAATGAAGAAAGGCCATCTGAAAACAAAACAGCCCGGAGCTTGACGCTTCCGGGCTGTTTTGCTTAAACGGTGTGGGAATTTGTACAACTACTTATAACTTCTCGACCGAAAACCGCACTTTGTAATCTTCCAGCGTGATCGGTTTTCCGGCTTCCGGTTCGGGCGACACTTCCACCAGGCTGATCTCATAGGTCTGGCCGCCCAGCTGGAACGACTTCTCCACCGGTTTGTCGGCCGAAGCCGGCAGTTCCACCTTCACGTCCTGGTTGTTCGATCCGTCGCTGATTCCGAAAGTTACCGTAACAAAACCGGCCGTGATGCAGCGGGCATTGATCGGGCAGCGGCTGTCGTCTACGGCCGCGATCCGGACGTCGAGGGAGGTTCCGGTGACCCGGGCACTTTTGTGATAAGGGACTTCCACCACCGATGCCGGAGTGACATCAGGCTGGACCGTCGACTCGTTTTTGCAGGCAATAAAGGCGCCGATGAGGGCAAACGGCAAAAGTACTTTTTTCATGGTTGATGGTGATTTTATACCCCTGAGATTCCTGAAAGCGAAAAAGGGTTGGAGCCTTTATGAAAAGTTTGTTAAATCCTTGACGAACGGTCGGCCCGCCCGCTAAAAACCGTACTTTCCCTACCGGAAAACCGTACATCTCCCCTTGCGGCAGGAGGAAACTTCAGGCACATTTGGGAGAGCATTGAGCGTCTGATTATCATATCTTTAACCCTGTTCGGAAACCATGCCGGGAGAACCTTCCCCCATCGACGATGCCCGGGCCATCGTTCGCAACCGCTTTGGCGAAGCGCTCGCTGCCAAGGCCAGTGATGCGTTTTGTCTGGATCTGGTCCGGCCGGCCGCGCCGTTCGCCATGGCCGAATCGTTTGGGGCGCCGGCCGTGGCGACCGGATCCTCCTATGCCGTGATCGAGTTTGCCGTCGAGACCGCCCCGGCCGACCCGCTGCGGACCGTGCAGGATGCCGAGGGCCGCAAAACCCGCCAGCGGACCCTGCTGGAAAAAGCGCTGACCGATACACTGGCCGAGGCCCTTGCCACCGAAACGCCCCCGGACCGGATAAGCCTGCAGGTGCAGCAGGCGCTGCGGCAGCTTCGCATCGGCGCCGTCCGGGAGTATTTTCTGAAATCCGTCAATACCCTGACGGCCCAGGTTGAGCGGAACATCGGGCAGCTGTTCGCCCTGCGCCGGGAGTCGCTGGCCAGTCAGAACGCCCTGACCCGCGTCTGCTGGCTGAACCAGTCGGTGCAGTCGCTGGCCGACCCGCTGGCCTTCGCCGAGGTAGCGTCCGACCCGCGCATCCGGCAGATCGACCTGCCGCGACGTCTGGAGCCGGAAATCAGTGCGACAGGCTCCCTGGTCGGTGCCCCGAAATTCCGCAAGAAATTCTCGCTCCGGGGGAAGGACATCATCGTCGGTGTGATCGACTCGGAGGTGGCCCTGAACCACCCGGGGCTGAAGGACCGGGTCGTTCAGCGACGCAATTTCACCCGCGAACCCTGGGGCAATCCGGGCGCACACGGCACGGCGGTCGCCGGTATCATTGCTTCCGACGACTCCGGTTTTCCGGGAATGGCGCCGGAGGCCACCATCTACAACTATAAGGTGCTGGCCAACAGCTTCATCATCAACGCGACCGACTTCGAAGGAGCGGCCGCCATTCAGCAGGCACTCGAAGACGGGGTGCACATCGCCAACTGTTCGTGGGGGGCCGGACCCGTCCGGAACACGCTCAGCCGGGAAGCGGTGGCCTGCAATACCGCCTGGGACCTGGGCATGCTCATCGTCAAAAGTGCCGGCAACCTGGGGCCCGGTCTGCAGACCTTAACCACCCCGGCCGATGCCGAGGGCATCATCGTGGTCGGGGCGACGGACAAAACCGGTAAGAAACTGGCTTCCTACAGCAGCCGGGGGCCGCTGCCGCTGGGTGGTCACCGGCCGCATCTGCTCGCCCCCGGGGGCACCCTCGATGTGCCGATCCTGAGCAGTCTGGTCAACGGAGGCTACGGGAACTGCGGTTTCGGGACCAGTTTGGCGGCCCCTCATGTATCGGGCATTCTGGCCCTGCTGCTGGAGAAGAACCCCGGCATGGAGCCGGATACGCTCCGGGACCTCCTGCTGAATACCAGCGTCCGGATAACGGACCTGACCGACGAGGAGCAGGGGTCGGGCCGTCTGTTCGTAAAGGGCTGAGAAAGAAGCCTCAGTCGGTGGTGAGCGGATGGGACGCGTCGAGGAGCATGATTTCGTCGCGCTCGGTGAGCTGGTCGAGGCAACGGGCCGGAATGCGGGCCCGCAGGGTCTGATTCAGCCAGACGCTGTCCAGCACCTGACCGCCCTGTTCCCGAATCAGTTGCTCGATCGGCTCTTTTTTCTCCCGGAAGGCCTGCTGCAGAAAAGCCATCTTCTCCTGGCGGGACCCCGCCGGAAGGCCGGACGACGAAACGGGAGCGGGAGCCAGTTCGACAACGACGTCGACTTCCGCTTCGTCGGGAGCCTGCCGCAGTTGTTCGGCCAGGGCGAATGAGATCTTATCAGGTTTCATGACGTGCCGGGAGCGACCGGGTCCGGTCCGCTATCAGTCCAATAACAATAAAGGAAACAAAATCCGCAACGAAAACCAGCATTATTATGCCTCCCTCTAACCAACACCCCAGCTTTTTACCCCCTTCCGCCGACGAATTCGGGCTGGTTCTGGCGGCCCTTCAGGTACATGGCGAAGAGTTGGCCCGTTATCCCGGCGTCATTGCCGTCCGGCCCGGCTATCGTTTCCGAAGCGGAATGATTCTCCGGGAGCCGGTCATTTCG
Organism: Larkinella soli; assembly: GCF_003703975.1. Classification (GTDB taxonomy): domain Bacteria; phylum Bacteroidota; class Bacteroidia; order Cytophagales; family Spirosomataceae; genus Larkinella; species Larkinella soli. The sequence continues at coordinate 14,730 of NZ_QTJY01000031.1, forward strand.
GTCAGCGTTCTGGAAAAGCAGGACGTCGGGCAGCTGGACAGCCGGGACGTGCTGCCCCGGCGGCTGGGGAAGGTGGTGGTCGATGTGATTCCGGCCAGCCCCATTCAGCAGCTGAAAGTGTCCCGACAAGCTGCCGAAGCCGGTATTCTGCCCCAGACGGCCGATGCTGAACGGGTGGTCGGGCTGGCGGAGCAGACCGGTATCGTCGAACTTCTGACACCTCTGGAAAGAGCGGAGGCTGAAGACATTCCCTTCGGCGCGGAAGCCGCCCGCGCGCCCTATCCGCTGCCCGACCGGAAGCCCGAGTCCGTCGACGAGATGATGACGCTGGTCTGCCACGCCAGCCCGGATGCGGGATGGCGGCTGTTAAAGGATTTTCTGGAGAAAACGCGTGAGAACCTCATGGCCACTATGTACGAATTCACCGCCCGGCACATTCTGGATGCGCTCCTGGCGACGATGCAGGCCCCCAAAACCATGAAACTGGTCATGGATTTTGAAAAGGAGCCGACCGGCCTCGACAATCCGAAGGTACTTCAGGAACTCTCGGCGGCTTTGGGCGACCGGCTCACTTTTGCCTGGGCACCGGTTTCGGCCGATATCGTGACGACCGTCGGCTTTTTTCCGTCGGCCTACCACATCAAAGTCGCCGTGCGCGATGAGGAGGCCGTCTGGCTGTCGAGCGGCAACTGGAAAGCGTCCAGCCAGCCGGCTACCGACCCCTTCGACCCGCCGGCCGGCTTCGACAAACGGGCCTTTCAGAACCGGCAGAACCGCGACTGGCACGTCATCGCGGAGTCGCCGGGGCTGGCCCGCCAGTTCAGCTTTTTCATCGGCCATGACCTGAAGGTGGCTGCCGATGTGCAGATTCAGCCGCCCGCCGGGCCGCTCATCAGCAGCCTGGAGCGGCTGCCCGACCTGCTGCTGCCGGAGCCGTCGCCGGTCGGAGCGGAGGCCGAGGTAGCGTTTTTCCGGGAACTGGTCGTTCGGAAAAAAATCAGGATTCAGCCGCTGCTGACTCCCGACAACTTCATCGACCACGTGCTGCCGCTGATCAAAAAGGCCAGAAGACGGGTCTGGTTTCAGAATCAGTCCCTGAAGCCGAACCGGTTTCTGCCGCGCTACATCGAGCTGTTCGAAGCCCTGCGTGACCATTCCAACAACCCGCGGCTCGATACCCGGATTATCCTGCGGGGCGACTTCGACCCGTTCGAGGTGCAGCAGGCCCTGTTGCAGAGCGGCTACAACCTAAACACCATCCGGATGCAGAACGGCTGTCATAACAAGGGAATCATCATCGACGACAAGGCCGTGGTGGTCGGCAGCCACAACTGGACCGGGCAGGGAACCACCGAAAACCGGGATGCCAGCCTGATCATTTTCGACCGGCAGGTGATCAACTACTATAAGAAGCTGTTTCTCTATGACTGGGACAACCGGGCTACCCCGCAGATCCGGCCCGAGTCGGTCCAGCCCCGGCTGATTCCCCAAAATGCGGTATTGCCCGAAGGCATGATGCGGGTCAGCTGGTCGGAATGGTTCGACTGAGGGCCGGGGCTCAGGCCAGAACGGGCTTCACCACTTTGCCGGCGACGTCGGTCAGGCGGAAGGGGCGGCCCTGGAACTGGTACGTGAATTTTTCGTGGTTGAAGCCGAGCAGGTGCAGGATCGTGGCCTGGAGGTCGTGGACGTGGACTTTGTCCTTGACGCCGTAATAGCCGATGTCGTCCGTTTCACCGAAGGAAAAGCCCTTTTTGACGCCCCCGCCGGCCATCCAGACCGTGAAGGCTTCCAGGTGGTGGTCGCGGCCCTTGAAGGGCAAGGTCTGCCCGTCGCGGTTTTCCTGCATGGGCGTCCGGCCGAACTCCCCGCCCCAGACCACGAGCGTATCCTCCAGCAGTCCGCGCTGTTTCAGGTCTTTCAGCAGGGCGGCCACGGCCTGGTCGGAGGCCTTGCACTTGTCGTGCAGGCCGATGTCGACGGCCGTGTCGGCGCCGGTGCCGTGCGAATCCCACCCCCAGTCGAACAACTGGACGAACCGGACGCCCCGCTCCACGAGCCGCCGGGCGAGCAGGCAGTTGCGGGAAAACGAGCCTTTGTTGGGGTCGACGCCGTAAAGGTCGAGGATGTATTGGGGTTCGCCCTTGAGGTCCATCGCTTCCGGGACCGACATCTGCATCCGGAACGCCAGTTCATACTGGGCGATGCGCGTCAGTATTTCCGGATCTTTGACGTCTTCGTACTGCTGCCGGTTGATTTCGTTGATGGCTTCGATGGTCTGTTTGCGGAGGTCGCGGTTCATCCCGTCGGGGTTGGACACATACAGAACCGGGTCGCCTTCGGTGCGGCACTGTACGCCCTGATACACCGTCGGCAGAAAGCCGCTGCCCCAGACGGATTTGCCCGCGTCGGGCTGCTTGCCGCCGGAGGCCAGCACGATATAGCCGGGCAGGTTATCGTTTTCGGTCCCGAGGCCATAGGTCACCCAGGAGCCGATGCTCGGCCGGCCCAGCCGGGCACTGCCCGTATGCATCAGCAACTGCGCCGGCGCGTGGTTGAACTGGTCGGTGTGCATGGCTTTCAGGAACGTCACCTCGTCCACCACGCTCTGGAGGTGCGGCAGGTAGTCGGAAACCCAGGCCCCCGACTGGCCGTGCTGCGCAAATTTGCCCTGCGGTCCCAGCATCTTCGGAACCCCCCGGATGAAGGCGAACTTCTTGCCCGTGAGCAGTTCCTGCGGACAGTCTTTTCCGTTGTATTTCGCCAGTTCAGGTTTGTAGTCGAACAGTTCGAGCTGGGAGGGCGAGCCCGCCATGTGGATATAGATGACCCGTTTGGCCTTGCCCGGAAACTGGGCCGGACGCGGGGCCATCGGCTCTCCGCCCCCCGGGTTTCCGGTCGGCTTTGCGGCCGTCGGCCGGTCGCCGGCTTTATCGAAAAAACCGCAGCCGGCCAGCAACGAACCCAGGCCCATCGCGCCGAGGCCGGTCGTGCAGGTATTCAGAAAATGCCGCCGGGTTTCGCGTTGCAGGGCCGCCTGCTGAAGTTCGTCGAGTAACTTTTTCATCGGGTTTAGTCCTTCGAATGCACCGAATTAACTACCAAGTTACGCGCTTCTTTCGAAAATTCCTGATAATCAATCCCGGCATTTTATTCTTTAAAGCCGATTTGGGACGGATTTTACCCGCAGACGGTTTTATCGGGAGGCCAGGTCCCGGCGGATTTTGCTCAGAAATTCGGGGGTGAAGCCGAGGAAGGAGGCAATCATGTACTGCGGAACGCGCTGCTCGATGCGGGGGTAGCGTTGGCGGAATTCGAGATAACGCTCCTCGGCGGTCTGGCTGATGGTGGAGTAGATGCGGTTCTGAAAGGCGACGAAAGCATTCTGAAGCTTGACGCGGAAAAACCGCTCGAAAGGAGGCACCTCGTCGAAAAGGCGGTCCAGGTCTTTTTTCTCGATCTGGAGTACTTCCGTTTCTTCCAGGGCTTCGACGTACAAAGTGGCCGGCTGTTCGGTCAGAAGGCTTTGAAGGTCGGAAATCCACCATTCCTCCAGCGCAAACATGACGTTGTGTTCCTGACCTTTCTGGTCGACGGCGAAAGCCCGCAGACAGCCCTTCGTCACGAAACTTTCGTACCGGCAGACCTCGCCGGTCTGTACGAGCAGCTGCTTCCGGCGCAGCCGGCGCGGGCGGAGCAGGCTAAGAAAATACCGCTTCTGCTCGTCGGTCAGGGTGATAACACTATCTACGTGCCTGAGAATCAGGTCATGGGCGAAATGGGTGTCGATCGGCTGCATGAAGGGGCCACAGGAAAGCCGCCAACTTACAAAAAATTCTTCCCAGTCGCAGCCGCGCAGCCCGGTATTCGGCCCGAAAGAAAGGATTTTACAGGCAGACGGCGGTGTGGAACCGTCTGCCTGCGCTTTCCATCAATTGGCGTAGTAGAACTTTTCCCGGACAATCCGGCCGTCCTGCCACTCCTGCACCGACACCTGGCGGTACTGGCGCGGACCCCACTCTTCATGCTGGTAGTCGTAGTCCCACTCGACGAAGGAAAAGTTGTCTCCGGCGGAAACCTTCAGGGGGGTGGCCCGGAAGTTTTTCACCTTTGCTACAAAGTCCACCTCACGCTGGAAGTTGGCTTCTTTCCCGAGCGTCGGTTCGCCTTCATTTTCCTGCATGGCGACGTCATCGTGGTAGTATTTTTCGAAAGCGTCGAGAATGTGACCCTCCTGAACCAGCCGGTTCAGTTCCTGCAATTTTTCAAGCGTAGTCTGCATGGCGATGTTCATGTTTTCTGTTGATTACCGATGCAAAACTACGCTCCCCGGCCCGCCGGCGACGATGAACTATCTTAAGAAAAATGGTTGAAGTAGATTAAGCAGGCTGCCCCCCAGCGGCCACCGCCAAACAGTACGTGCATTTTCTGGTTGATTAATGAAACATCCTTCATCCTGCCACTCCACAAAATGAAAGCTGTGTCGCTTCAACGGATCAATGCCGTGCTGGCTTTTTCCGTTCTGACGGTTCTGGTTCTTTATGTAGGTCGTCCGTTTCTGGTGCCGCTGGCCTTTGCCGGGATTCTGGCCATGCTACTTCTGCCTGTCAGCCGCTGGCTGGAAAGCCGGGGCGTCGGGCGGGTAGGGGCCACGCTGCTGTGCATTCTGCTGGTGTTACTGGTCATGGCTGCATTTGTGGGCATCATCTACGCCCAGGTCACCAGTTTCGTCAAAGACTGGCCCCAGATTCAGAGCAAGGGCGAGCAGGTGCTCCGCCAGGCGCAGGGGTGGGTTCAGCAGCAGTTCGGCCTCGATCCGCAGGAACAGATTCAGAAGCTGAAACAGCAGGCATCGAAGCTGTCGCAGTCTTCGGGCGGCTCGGGCGGCTCCTTTTTCAGCGGGCTGATGGGTCTGCTCTCCGGCCTGGTGCTGGTGACCCTATACCTGTTTTTTCTGCTCTGGAAACGTGAGAAATACGAGGAGTTCATCCTGAAGCTCTGCGCCCCTGAAAGCCGTCCTTCGGTGGAGCATGCGCTCGGGCAGATCACCCGGGTTTCGGCCCGTTACCTAACCGGACGGCTGATGTCGATGGCGTTTCTGGCCGTTTTCTACAGCATCGGCCTGTCGATCGTCGGACTGAAAAACGCCGTTCTCATGAGCCTGATCGCCGTCATTCCGACGCTCATTCCGTACGTCGGGGCTTTCATCGGAGCCAGTTTTCCGCTTTTCATGGCGCTGGTCAGCGGCTCTCCGGACCAGCTGCTGCCCACGGCGGCCGTACTGATGTCTGCCCAGATCATCGACAATAACATCATCGAGCCGCTGGTGATGGGTGCCGAACTCGATCTGAGTCCCTTTTTTACCGTCGTCGCCATCGTGCTGGGTGAGCTGATCTGGGGCATTCCCGGCATGATTCTCTTCGAGCCGCTGTTCTCCATCCTCCGGATCGTCTGCACTCATATTCCGGCCCTGCACCCCTACAGCTTTCTGCTGGAAAACGAAGTGTCCGAACCCGGCTGGATTCAGACACTGAAGAAGAAATTCGGGAAATGAACAGCTGCCCGCTTATTTATACAGCTTCGGCCGGTCTTTTTCGAACAGCGTATAGGGGTCTTCGTAAAACCGCATAAAGTCGGCGGCACTCGCCTGTCCGGGGTAGGGGGCGTAGAAGTGCGTCGGGCTGCGGGTGTCGTTGCGCCAGACCAGCACGTAGGCCAGCGCCAGTTTTTCGGCTTTTAGCGCCCGCAGTAGGGTGCCGGTCCACCAGGTGGTGTCCGGGAGCGATTCCAGACCGGTTTCCGTGAAGGCCGCCAGCTTCCCGGCTTTCTTCGCGTAATCCGACACGATTTTCAGCTTCCGGATTCCGGCCTCCACGTTGTAGTGTCCGTTGCGGCCGAAGTCGGCGTAATTGTCCATGCCGACCAGATCGACCCAGTCGTCGCCCGGATAGCGGTCGAGGTATTCGGCCTCGGTGCTGAACAGGCAGTCGGGCGAGAAGGCATACAGGAAATTATGCACCTCCAGGCTGTCGCGGAGGTAGGAAACCGTAAACCGCCAGAGGGCGATGAACTCCTCCCGCGAGCAGTGCGGCCGACCCCACCAGAACCAGCCCCCGTCGAACTCATGGTAAGGCCGGAAGATCATCGGCACGGTTTCGCCGTCGCTGCCCTTCACGGATTTCGCGAATTCGCCGACCGTCCGCAGAATCTCCTTATAGGCTTCGTGGTGCGACCCGCCCGGAATGATCATCGACACCGCCGGGGCCGATACCGAGTCCACCCAGCGAAAGCCGCCGGGCGAAACCGGGTTGGAAAAGTGCCAGGCCACGGTCGTGAGGCCGCCCCGGTCGTAGGTATCCGCGATGGTTTTGCGCAGCGATTCCTTCGTTTTTTCGATGGCCCCGGCGGGTCGGCCGGACAGGCCGCTGAAGTCGACGCCGATCACCGCCGGATGCGAGCCGCTGACGGATTTGACGTCCGACCGGTCGGCGTCGCCGTTCCAGCCGTGGCCGTATTCGGTGGCGTGCTGGTGGCCGAACAGGATGTGTTTTTTCGAAAGGGTCCGAAGGTTTCGAAACAGGGCCGCGGTTGGGCGGGTCGCCTTCGGGTCGACCGGTTTTTTACGTAAACGGGCCGGATAACCTGAAAGCGTCATGCTCACCACCAATCCAAAGGCGATCAGGCTCGGGGTAATATTGTTCATCAAAGGTCTGGTTGTTACCGGCGCAAATTTAACGCTTTTCGACCTTTCTATTATTGCTCGGCGAATTATCGTCATATATTGATTTTGATTACATTTAAAGGCTGATTCCGACCACGCCCGTAACCATCCCGCCCGCATGAAAAATCGATTGACCTTCTGGCTTTTATCCGCCTTTTGCCTGCTTCTTCTGCCGCCGGTATCCGGCCAGCAGCAGATGCGCTGCGGAAACGAAGAAACCCAGCTGACGCCCGCCCTCCGGCAGCTGATGCGGAACCTGAAAACCGACCCCGCGGCCGTCCGCGCCCGGATAAAAGCCGCAGCGATGCTCGAACTGCGGGTGGGCATCGACGTGGATTACGTAGCCTACCAGAAATTCGCCGGTGACTCCAACGCCGTCATCCGCTATGTTCACAATACGCTGAAAGAGGCCGCCGGGGTGCTGGCGGAGGAGGTGAAGGTGCGGCTGACGATCAGCCATATCGAGGTCTGGAAGCAGCCGGAAGCCTACGGGCAGCACGACTACCCGAGCAGCCTGATGTACTACGCCCTGGCCTGGTGGGACAGGGAACGGAAATCCGTCTATCCGTACGACATCCTGCTCTGCTTCTCCGGTCGCCGGGACCCTTCCGGATTTGCCGGTTACGGGATGCTCGGCATGGACCGCATCGGCACCAGCGCCGTTCTCTGCAACGTCGGCCCCGAATATGTGCCCCGAACCACGGCCCTGCACGAAATCGGGCACGTCCTGGGCTCACCCCATACGCATAACTGCTCCTGGCCCGACGGCCCCATCGACCGCTGTATGGCCGTGGAAGGGACCTGCTATACCGGCGAACCCGAAGGTCAGCTGGGAACGATCATGAGTTACTGCCAGGCGGTTTTCTCCTTCCATCCCTACTGCCGGGCCCTGATCCGGAAAGTCGTGGAAAACAGCGGCCTGCGGGTGCTGGACGCTCCGCCGGGCCGCCCGACGCCCCTCCCGTCCGCCGGGGGTCCGGAAGGGCCCGCGCCCAATCTCCGGTGGTCGCCCGCCGACCGCGCGGAACGCTACCGGGTACAGCTGGCGACCGACAACACGTTTGCCGCCGTCGCCGTCGATACGGTGGTACCCTTCCAGCGGTATTATCCCGGCGGCCTGCCGACCGGAAAGAACTGGTTCTGGCGGGTGAAGGCGCTCAACGGAATCGGGGAAGGCGAGTGGGCCGTGGGCGAACCGTTCACCCCGGCTTCCGGCGGGACGCTCCGGGTGCCGTCGCTGCGGCTGCCGGAAACCAACCGCATCTTTTCCGGTGAGAAAATAACCTGGTTTTCGGTGGAAGGCGCCACCGCCTACCGGGTGCAGGTGTCCACCGACCAGAACTTCACGCCCGGGTCTTCCGCGGTTTTTCATGACGAGACCGTTGCGGCCGCTGAACTGACGCTTGACAGGGCCAGACTGGCCCTCTGCAACGGCGACTGTCCTTACCTCTGGCGGGTACAGGCCATCCGGGGAGCGGAGGCCACCGCCTGGTCCGAAATCCGCTCGTTCCGGCTGCCGCCCGCGGTCGGCGGCTTTGAGCCGAATGCGGAACAGATGGAGCTGAAACGGTACGGCACCTCGCTGCCCATCGGGGTGGGTGCCGGCAACTGGGCCGAAACGGTCCTGCAGCTGGAGGTATCGCAAACGCCCGATTTTACCAGTCCGGCGCTCCGGCGCGAACGGCTGATCAACCAGATCGGAACGCCGGGCTACGAGTGGCGGTCGGTGATGATGGCCGATTCGCTGGCGCCTTCCACCACCTATCACTACCGCATCCGGGCCCGGGCCGAGGGCACGGCCGGCCCCTGGGCAGGCGGAACGTTCACGACCGGAGCGCCCCGGCCCGTCTGGCGGTATTTCAACGCGGCCAACAGCCCCGTGCCGGCCACCGGCTATTCCGGCATTCAGGTAGCTCCCGACGGTACCGTCTGGGTCGCGACCGACTGGGGGCTGATGCGCTCGACGAACGACGGAAAGGACTGGACCCGGTTTCACTCGGGCAATACGGATCAGGTGTTGAATCAGGCCGTGGGGGCCATCGCCCTCGACCGGGATTCCCGGCTCTGGGCCCTCAACCCGACCGCCCTTGTCCGTTTCGACGGCCGGACCTGGACCCGGTTTCCCTATCCCGAGGGGGCTCGGGTCAACGGCGAGAACGTTCTGGTGATCGATAAGGCCGACCAGACGGCCTATGCCGTCTTCGGGCAGAAAATCTATCGCTTCCGGGACGGTAACTGGGCCATCTTTCCCCTGCCGCCTTCCGTTTCCATGACCATCCAGAGCGGGGTCGTCGACCGCAACCGGCATGTATGGCTGGCCTCTTATTCCACCGCTTCCGGCATCATCCGGTTCGACGGGACCTCTTTCGACATTCATACGCCGGCCAACTCCTCCCTGCCTGCCTACCGGGCCGACTTCTGCGAAATTGCCGCCGATTCGACCGGCAACGAAATCTGGATCAGCGGAGCGTTCGGGCTGGCCCGCTGGACCGGCGGCCATAACTGGGAGCTGACGATGGCACAAGAACTGAACCCGCAGGACGAAGTGATCGTCGGGCTGACCTTCGACCGTAAAAACCGCCTGATCGCCCTCGGCCGGAAGGGGATGTATGTCCGGGAGAACAACCTGTGGACCTCCCTGGGCGAAAGTTTTCTGGGATACGCCAACCCGTATACGGTGATGACGACCGACCCGGAAAACCGTGTCTGGATAGGCACGATCGGCATCGGTATGGCCGTCTACGACAGCCGGACCATCCGCCCCGGAACGCTGCCGGCCGCGGTCTGTTCCGGCGATTCGATCAAAGTCCCTTTCCGTCCCGACTTCGTTCCCCGTCCCGGCATCCGCTACACCGCCCAGCTGACCGATGCCGCCGGCCGGGTCTTCGCGACGGTTTCGGCCCGGTTTTCGGGCGATACGGCCATCGTACCGCTTTCAGATCGGCTGACGCCGGGCGGGCAATACAAAATCCGGATCGTTTCGGAGAACCCCGCCGTCGTCGGCGACGAGAGTGCGGCTTTTGCACTCACCGCTCGTCCGGTGGTTTCCCTGCCGGTTTCCGGCCCGGCCGCGCTCTGCCCGGGCCAGACGGTGGCGTTCCAGGCCAACGGGACGCCGGGGCAGTATCAGTGGTATCGGAACGACGCGCCCATCGCTGGTGCCACCACCCTGACCTATACGGCCACGCAGGCCGGAAAATACACGCTGAAAGTAACGCAGAACGGCTGTTCGACGGTGTCGCCCCCCGTGTCGGTGGAAGAGCGGGAGGGGGCCACGGCGGCCGCCAGCCCCCAGGGACCGACGGAGGTCTACAAACCCGAAACCGTCCGGCTGACGGCCAATGCCGGCCCGGGCCTGAAGTACCAGTGGCGGAAAGACGGAGCCGATCTCCCGGGGGCGACGGGCGGCACCTATGAGGCTGCCGAGAGCGGGCTGTATGCGGTTCAGGTTTCGAACGCGGGCGGCTGTACGGCGGTGTCGGCCGCCGTTCGGGTGGCGGTGCTGGCGCCCCTGTCGGTCGGGCCGGTCGGGTCTGCTTTCGTCCTGACGGTCTCCCCGAATCCGGCCGAGCGGTTCTGTACGGTTTCGCTGGCTGCGCCCGTTCGGGAGCGGACCGAACTGACCCTGACCGACGCGGGCGGGCGGCTGGTGCTGAAGCAGACGCTGACGCCCGGTCAGTCGCGGGCGGAACTGCCTCTCGGCGGGCTGGCCCCGGGGCGGTATCAGGTTCAGGTCAGGAACCGGCAGGGTGGCCAGACCGGGCGGCTGCTGATTCTCCGGTAATGTCGGAGAAGTCCCTTACTTTTGTCCCTCTACGGCGGCCGCACGGGCCGTCGCTTTTATGATTGTACGGTATGGTCGGATTACGGATCAACGGGCGCATCTGGCTGGAAGCCCAGGATCGTTTTTTCGGGATCGGGCGGATGGAACTGCTGGAAGGCATCCAGCGCACCGGCTCGATCAATCAGGCGGCTAAGGCCATGAAAATGTCCTACAAGCGGGCTTGGGAACTGGTTCATTCGATGAATACTCAGGCCGATGCTCCCCTGGTATCGACCCAGACGGGCGGGGAGAAGGGCGGTGGGGCCGTCGTGACGGAGGAAGGCTTGAAATACCTGACCTACTACCGGGGCCTTCAGGAGCGTTTTCAGCAGTTTCTGGCCGAAGAAAATAAAAAAGTACCCGCCTGAGCGACCGCTCATCCAGGGCCGTTGCCGAAATTGATCGCCGGTCGTTATATTTGGTCGGAAATAACGATAGCCTCAGGTTACCAGCCGATGCCGGCTCTTTTTCGGTCCTCCGTCTGGTGGCCTCCGATCCTCTGAACCGCCTTGTTCCGTATGAACCGTTCCTTCGCCCTTATCCGAATGACCTGCCTGACGGCGGTCGTCCTCTTCTTCGGCCTGCCGGCCCCTCCGCTCCGGGCACAGTCCGTCCTGACCGTCACGGGGGAAGTAAGCCGGCCGCTCGCGCTTCAGGCCGCCGATCTGAAAGCCATGCCCCATACGGAAGTAACCGCCAAAGAACACGACGGCAGGGAGCGCCGGTATTCCGGGGTGCCTCTGGTGGAAATCCTGCGCCGGGCCGGAACGACGCTCGGGAGTGAGCTGCGTGGGGCCAACCTGACCAAATACGTGATCGTGAAAGCCGCCGATAACTACGAGGTGCTGTTCGCCCTGCCGGAACTGGACCCCGGCTTTACGAGCCGGACGGTGCTGCTGGCCGATGCCGTCGACGGTGCCCCGCTGCCCGAGGGCGTCGGGCCGTACCGGGTCATCGTTCCCGACGAGAAGAAACCTGCCCGCTGGATTCGGGAGGTGAAGACCATCGAAGTACGGTTTGCCCCATAGCAGTCGCTGCCGGCAGCCCGCCGGTTTCAAAGGTCAAAAACCGTCGCCAACCCGGAGAAAAATCACCGGAATTTGAGATAACTGCCATTAAATCAATTCAGTAGCGCTGTCTTGGTTTTGCTTCACTATCTACTCTATCTTTAATAAGGATTAACAGCGGGGTGCAGGGATTGCCTGAAACGAAAATACTCTAATATCCTACCTGTTAATCACTATGAAAGCGAAATCTATTAAACGGAAGTCGTGGAACGGCTTTGCGTTCGTCCTGCTGTTTACAGCCCTTCGGACATTCTATCCTGCTGTAGCTCAATCCGTAACGGCCGAGGCCGGAAGTTTCCAGGTCGACAACAATCTCAAACTGATCGTCTGCAACAAAGTCCCCGCTTTTCCCACCGGCGCCCAGCCGCTGACCATCCAGTTCGATAAGGTCTATACGTTCTCCGAACCGACAACGGCTTTCCAGGTCGGGAAACCCTATAAGCTGAGCAGCAGCGGCACGGGCTATACGCTGTATTTCACGGATTTCCCCATTGTACACCTCAACACCAACGGCGCGGCCATCAGCAACAACGACGACATTCTGACCATGGGGACGCTGACGATCGCGGGCGGAGCGTTCGCTTCGTTCAGCGGCCACACGGGCCTTCGTATCCGGGGCGGGCTGTCGCGGGGCTATGCCAAAAAATCGTACCGGGTGGAGCTGTTCACCGATGCCACCGGAAACGAGAACGTGGAGACCTCCCTGCTCGGCTTCCGGGAAGACAGCGAGTGGCTGCTCCTGGCCCTCTACAAAGAGCCGCAGCGGGCCAACAATATGCTGGCCCACGGACTCTGGATGAAAATGCACCAGCTATATTATGCGGCTATGGAACCCGACGCGCTCCCGACGATCCGGCTCCGGTATGTCGACGTCTTCATCAACGGGGCTTACAACGGGATCTACGCCTTCACGGAGCCCATGGACCGGAAACAGCTCAAACTAAAGAAAACCGAAGACGACGGCACGATCCGGGGTGAACTCTATAAGGCCGAGGACTGGTCGGGAGCTACCCGGTTCGACGGGGTGCCGCCCCTGGCCCCCAATACCGGCGAGATCTGGGCCGGTTACGAAATCAAACTGCCCAAGGAACCCTACTGGAACAACCTGCTCGGGCTGGTGGAGTTTGTCGTCAACGCGCCGGCGGAGGAGTTCAGGGCGCACATCGGAGAGAAGATGCGGGTCGATAATCTGATCGATTATTTCATTTTCCTGAACGTCACCTCCGGCCGCGACAACTTCGGAAAGAACATCTATGTGGCCCGGTACAAGGAAAACGAACCTTATTTTCTGATCCCGTGGGACCTCGACGCCACCTTCGGCTACCTCTGGGACGGCACGAAGGTCACCAACACCCGCGACATCCTGACCAATGGCCTCTTCCGGCGGCTGCTCAGCATTCCGGAGGTCCGGACGAAGATGAAGGAGCGGTGGTTTACCCTCCGGGCGGGCGTTCTGGCCACGAACAGCCTCAAACAGGATCTGGCCGGCATAGTCGACCTGATGAAGGCCCAGGGCGGCTACGCCCGTGAAGGCATGAAGTGGAATTCGACGCTGGCCGTGGGCGATCAGGCTTACGTCAGTTCCTGGACCGAAAAACGGCTGGCCTATCTGGACGAGTATTTTTCGCAGCCCGACGAGGCTTTCTACACGTATGAAGGCTACGCCGAAAGCATCGGATGCACCTCCCTGCGGGGCTGGGTCTGGGATAAGGTCAATGCCAATTCTCCGCTGACGCTGGAGTTGCTGGACGGCCCGAACGTCGTCGGAACCGTCGTGGCTTCCGAATTTCGGTCGGACGTGAAAAACGCCGGAAAGGGGACCGGCAATTACGGTTTCAACGTGCCGACGCCGGCGGTTCTGAAAGACAACCAGCCGCATTCGGTCGGGATTCGGGTGCAGGGGACCAGCTACCAGCTGAAATATGCTCCCAAAACCATTACCTGCCCGGCAACGACCCCGCCCGGTAACCAGCCTCCCGTCAAACCCGGCAGTCTGCCTTCCCTGACGGCTACCCTCAATCAACCCTTCTCGGCCACCCTGCCGGCCTTCACCGACCCGGAAAACGGAGCGCTCACCCACGACCTGACCGGCCTCCCCGCCAACCTGGCCTTCGATCCGTCGACGCGGGTCGTCAGCGGTACGCCCGTCGTCGCCGGGCCGTTCAGCCTGACCTATTCGGCCACCGACGGCCCCGGCGCCAAAACCACAGCGACCCTCACGCTGACCGTCGGGACCACCCCGCCCCCGCCCGTAACATCCGGAAATTTCGAGGGGTATCTGGACGGCGTTACCTGTACGACCCTTTCGGGCTGGGTCTGGGACCGCAACCGACCCAATACGGCGCTGACGGTGGAGATTCTGGACGGGGGTGCGGTACTTGCCACGCTGACGGCTTCCAATTTCCGGCAGGACCTGAAAAATGCCGGAAAGGGCAACGGTGAACATGGTTTTCGCCTTTCGGTGCCGTCCGCGCTGCTCGACGGACAGGCCCACGCCGTCAGCGCCCGGGTGCAGAACACCACCTTCGTGCTGAAAAACGGAAAATCGCTGACCTGCCCGTCGGGCGGGCGGGTAGCCGCGTCGGCCGAAAACGGAGGGGAGATGGGCCTGACGGTGTTTCCCAACCCCGCCGAGAGCGAATTCGAGGTGCGATTTCAGGGGAGCAGGCACCCCGCCGAACTCTCCGTGGCCGACCTTCAGGGCCGGATGCTTTACCTGAAAATGGTGCCGGGCACCGGGCCGCAGAAGCAGCGCGTCCGGCTGGCCGACACCCGGGGCGTGGTGATCGTGCGGTTGAAGCAGGGCAATACCTTCCAGAGCAGAAAGGTGATTATCGGGAAATAGAAAACGGGGAGCCGATGACTTCCGAAAGCCGTCCTGGCGAGGTACCAGGACGGCTTTTTCACACGGCCCGGCGGCTCAGACCAGCGGCAGCCGGACGCGGAACTCCCGGCCGTCGTCCTCGATGGTCGGGACGGGCTGGCCCAGCATACGGTATTTACTCAGGATATTACTCAGGCCCACCCCATTGGACAGCGCCCGCGACGGTTTCCGCTGGAGGTTGTTCCGCACGATCAGGTGCCTGTTCTCGTCGGTAGTGAGGATGATGGTCAGCGGCTGGTCGGGCAGGATGATGTTGTGTTTGACGGCGTTCTCGATCAGCAACTGGAGCGTCAGGGGCGGCAGCTGGGCGGTTTCGGTGCCGGGATGAATCTCCGTTACCAGGCTCAGGGCGTCGCCATGGCGGGTTTTCAGCAGGTGGAAATACGACTGAATAAATTCCAGCTCGTTGGAAAGGGGCGTCAGCGAGTCCACGTTGTTGCGCAGCAGATACCGGTACACCGAACTGAGTTCTTCGGCAAATTCTTCGGCCTGCCGGGGGTTTTCACCGATCAGCGAAATCAGCGTATTGAGGCTGTTGAACAGAAAGTGCGGGTTGACCTGCTGGCGGAGGGCCGCCAGTTCGGCCTCCAGCTGGGCTTTGATGAGCGTATCCACCTGCCGGCGCGACTGCTGCCAGTAGTCGAAGCTGTCGATGCTCTCGTAGGTCGCCACGACGATCACGACGATGACGGTCGTGAACAGCAGGGCCAGACTCAGCCGACCCGGATCGGGGTCGAAAGCCGGCACCACCTGCTGATAGATAAAGTACAGGCTGAGAACGTGCAGGCAGGAACTGATGGTGCAGGCGATGAACCGCCGGATGGCCCGAATGAGGTATTCCCGGGGGTCGGGGTACATTTCATTAATCTTCAGCGCGATGATATTATTGACGTACCAGTTCAGAAACGAGATGCCCAGGAGGACGCCCGTGGCGATCCCGAACACCCTGTAGTCCATCCAGTAGTCATTTCCAACGAGTAGCCAGTTCAGGCCGCCGATGTATAAAGGCAGCACAATCGCCTGAAGCAGCGAGTCATAGCGCGAGTAGGACGGAAATTTCATAAAAGGCAGCAGGGCAGGGCAAGTAGTCAAAACTACGCAATTCTTCGAACAGGTCAATACGTTTGTGCAGGGCATTTCATCAATTCGTTTTGGCGATTCAGACGGCCCATTGCCGTTTCGCGAGTCCCATTTTACGTTTCATGGAATCCGGGATATTCGGTCTCGCCCGCGGCTTCTACTTTTGGACCCGAAATCAGAAGCCGGAAACGACCATGAAAAAACTACTCGCCATCCTCACCATTTTTGCACTGGTCGGCGGGGCTACTGCCCTGCTGATGAGCAACAAACAGAAACAGGCACAACAGATACAGGAGGCTCAGAGGCCTCTCCCGACCACCGTATCCGTCTCTACCGTCGGCCGGAAATCCTTCACGGAAGCGGCTTCCTACATCGGCCGGACCGAATACTGGCGCGAGGTCCATATGAACGCCACCACCCAGGGCACGATCCGCAGCCTGAACGCCGACCTGAACGGTTCGGTCCGTGAGAATCAACCGATTGTAACCGTCGATACGGAACTGACCGAGATTGCCGTCGGCCAGGCCGAAGCCCAGCTGAAGAAAGCCCAGGCCGACCTGAACCGCTACGAAGCGCTGCACCGGGAGAACAACCTCCCGACCGCCGACCTGGAAAGCGCACGACTTCAGGTCCGGACGGTGGAAACGCAGCTCCTGACGCTGAGAAAGCAGCTGCGCGACGCGGTCATCAAGGCGCCCATCGGCGGCATCGTCACCGAAAAACCGGTGGAGCGGGGTATGTTCATCGCGCCGGGTTCACCGCTCCTGACCATCACGGACGTATCGGCGGTGAAGGTTGTCGTGGCGGTGCCGGAAGCCGAACTGTCCCGATTCCGCCCCGGCCGCTCCGTGGCCGTCGACTTCGATATGTATCCGGGCAAAACGCTGACCGGGACGGTTTACCAGATCCGGCTTAAAGGCGGAGAAACCGGCAGGTTTCCGGTTGAAATCCGGGTGGCCAACAGCGCCGGACACCCCCTGCGCGTGGGCATGACCGCTTCGGTGTCGCTGCCTGAGGCCGGAACGGCTTCGGGTCTGGCCGTTCCGCGTTCGGCTCTGGTTACGACCAGCAAACAGCCGGCCGTCTACGTCCTGAAAGGCGACCGCATCAGCCTTCGCACCATCGAACCGGGCGCTTCCTTCGGAACCACGCTGCTTGTTCAGAACGGTCTGCAGGAGGGAGAAACCGTGGTCGTCAGCGGCACGGAAGGGCTGAAAGACGGCCAGAGCGTGACCGTCGGCGGCCGCTGATCCAATCTCTCCAACCACACCCGTTACTCCCATGAAACTCACCTTATTATCCATACAACGCCCGATCCTGGTCATCGTTCTGTTCCTGGCACTGGGCATTCTCGGCCTGTTCTCGTATTCGCAGCTGCGGTACGAACTGCTGCCGAACATGTCGATTCCGTTTATCATCGTCACGACGCCCTACCCGGGCGCATCGCCCGCCGAAGTCGAAAGCGGCATCACGAAACCCATCGAAGAAGCCACCTCCTCGGCCGACCGCATCAAACGGATCACCTCGCTCTCACTGGAAAACGTCTCGGTCGTAATGGTCGAGTTCAAACACGACGTCGATTCGGACAAGGCCCTGCAGGACGTGCAACGGCGCGTCAACGGCGTCGTTTCGAGCCTGCCCGCCGGTTCGCGGACGCCGACCCTCGACCGCTTCTCCATCTCCGAACTACCCCTGCTGAAGGTGACCGCCAACAGCCGGCTGACGGACCTCGAATTCGGAACGCTTCTGAAGACCCAGATCAAGCCGCGGCTGTCGCAGGTGGCGGGCGTCGGGCAGGTACAGTTCGTGGGGCTGCCCGAGGCCGAGGTGAGCGTGGCGCTCGATGCGGCCCGGCTGCGGGCGCTGAATCTTTCGGTCGTACAGGTGGTCGGTGCCATCCGGGCGTCGAACCTGAACGTGCCGTCGGGAAGCGTGAAAGATACCGATGCGGCCTATTCGGTGCGGGTGGTCGGGAAAACCGACGAGATCGCCCGGCTGAACGATATTGTCGTATACACCAGCCCGTCTGGCCAGAAAATCCGGCTGGGTGAGGTATCGAAGGTGTCGCTGGCGCAGAAGGAGATGGAGAACCTGAGCCGCTTCATGGTGAAGGCCGGGCAGGGCGCTCCCTCCGGCCGGAGTGCGGTCGGGATTCTGATCAAGAAGCAATCCGGCGCCAACAACGTGGAGGTGGCCGCAGCCGCCCGCAAGGCGCTGGAAAAACTCCAGGCCGACTATGCCTCGACGGGCCTTCAGTTCGACGTAGCCCAGGACGGCTCGGAATTTACGCTGGCCGCGGCCGATGCCGTCAACCACGACCTGATGATCGCCATCGGGCTGGTGGCGCTGGTGATGTTCGTGTTCCTGCACAGCCTGCGGTCGTCGCTGATCGTGATGGTCGCCATTCCGGCTTCGCTGCTGTCGACCTTCATCTTCATGAACCTGCTGGGCTTTTCGCTTAACCTGCTGACGCTCCTGGCGCTCTCGCTGGTGATCGGGATTCTGGTCGACGACTCCATCGTGGTGCTGGAAAGCATCTACCAGCAGCTGGAGAAGGGCGTGGAGAAACGCGCGGCCGCCCTCGAGGGCCGCAACAGCATCGGCTTTGCCGCCGTCGCCATTACGCTGGTGGACGTGGTCGTATTCGTGCCGCTCTCGCTTTCGCCCGGCCTGATCGGGGATCTCATGCGGGAATTCGCCCTTGTGGTGGTCATCTCGACGCTGTTCAGTCTGCTGGTTTCGTTCACCCTCACCCCGATGATCGCGTCGCGCTTCGGCCAGCTCGAACCCCTGAGCAGCCGGACGCTGATGGGCCGCTTCGGTCTGGGCTTCGAGCGGGTGTTCGAGTCGGTTTCACGGAATTACCAGGCGCTGCTGGGCCGGGCCCTCCGGTACCGCAAAACCACCGTGCTCGGGACGTTCGTGCTGTTCGTCGCTTCGCTCATGCTGCCGGGGAAAGGCTTCATCGGCGGGGAGTTCATGCCGCCGACCGACAAGGGTGAAATCAACGCCGTGCTTCAGTTTCCGGAAGGGTATAAACTGAATCAGACCGACGCCTATGCCCGGCAGTTCGAAGCCCGGTTGTACCGGATGCCGGAGGTCCGGCGCGTGTTCACCAACGTAGGCGCCAACCCTGAGGGCTGGTCGAGCCTGCCGACGAGCAAGAACGCCGTCGAGTTTTCGATTACCTTCTCTCCGCGCCAGGAGCGCGACAAGGACCTCAACACGCTGACGCGGGAGGTGAAGGAGCTGGCTTCCGGCATCCCCGGCGCCCGCATCCGGGCCTATCCGCTCGGGATTCTGGGTTCCGACAACGCGTCGCCGATTCTGCTGATGGTCAGCGCCCCCGACCGGGATAAGCTGCGGGAAGAAACCATCCGGCTCGTGGACGCCATCCGCGAAATACCGGGTACGGCCGACGTCCGGTTTTCAGGGAATGTCCGCAAACCGGAGGTGGAAATTCAGGTCGATCAGGAGAAACTGGCCCGCTACGGCCTGACCACCGAATCCGTGGGCATGGCCGTCCGTACCGCCCTGGCCGGATTCGACGACCTGAAGATCCAGCGCGGCACCGAGTCGGTCACGCTGCGGGTGCAGTATGCCGAGCCGTACCGGAACCGCACGCAGCAGATCGCCGGTCTGACGCTGACGAACGCCTACGGGCAACCCGTCGAACTGCGGCAGGTGGCCGACATCCGGGAGACGTTCAACCCGGCCATTCTGGAGCGCAAGGACCGCGACAACTCCATGACCATCACCTCGCAGTCGGTGGGCCGGCCGACGGGCGAGATCGGGATCGACATCCAGAAAGCCGTCGCAGCCCTGAAACTCGACCCCTCGGTGCGGGTCACCTACGGCGGTGACCTCGAACTCCAGGACGATTCGTTCGGGAAGATGGGGCTGATGTTTCTGGCGGCCATCCTGTTCATGTACCTGATCATGGTGGCGCTGTACAACTCCTGGGCGTATCCGCTCGTGGTGCTGTTCTCCATCCCGGTCGCCATCGTCGGGGCGCTGTTCGCCATGGCGCTGACGATGAACTCGATGAACGTCTTTACCATTCTCGGGATGATCATGATGCTCGGGCTGGTGGCCAAGAACGCCATTCTGCTGGTGGAACGGACCAACGAAAACCGTGAAAACGGTATGCCGGTGATCGAAGCCCTGCTCGAAGCGGGCCACATCCGGCTCCGCCCGATCCTGATGACCACCCTGGCGATGGTGATCGGGATGCTGCCCATCGCCCTCGCGACCGGCCCCGGGGCCGAGCTGAAAAGCGGGCTGGCCTGGGCGCTCATCGGGGGCCTGAGCAGTTCGATGTTCCTGACGCTGGTATTCGTGCCGGTGATGTACTTCTACTTCGCCCGGATGATTGCCCGGGTAGACCGGATCGGAAAGAAAGGCCGGAACCGGCCCGAAAAAACCGCCGGTCTTCAGTCGGTGCCGCTGAGCGTCGTGCTGGTGCTGCTCACCGCCGGCCTGGCGCAGGCGCAGACGCCCGAAGCGAAGCCGCTGTCCATGAACGAGGCTGTGGAACTGGTTCGCCGGCAGAACGGCGAGGTGAAGGTGGCCCGGCTGGCGGGTCGTCAGGCCGACGCCCGGGCCGAGGAAGCCCGGCGCATGAGCCTGCCGACGGTCAACGCCTTCGGGCAATACCAGCGAAACCTCAAGGCCCCGGTGTTCTTCTTCCCGGCGTTCAGCATCACCCCCGAAGGCGGTTTTTCGCTCGATGAAAACAAAATGACGCCGGTGGCCGCGGCCCTGAAAAATCAGTATAATCTGGGCGTCAACCTCGGGATGCCGCTGATTCAGCCGCAGCTGCGGGTCGGTCGCCGGCAGGCCGAGCTGGGCATGAAAGCCGCCGGCGAGGGCCTGCGTGCGGTGACGGCGCGGCAGGTGGCGGAGGTGAAGAAGCTGTACCTGAACGTACTGCTGGCCGAAGAGCAACGGCGGTTGCTGCTGCGCAGCCTCGACCGGGCGCAGCTGGCCCTCCGGGAAGTCCGTACGCTGTATAAGGCCCAGCTGGCGACCGATGTCGACACGCTCCGGGCGTTTGTCGAGGTGGAAAACCTCCGGCCGGGTCTCTCGAAGGTCGAGCGGGCGGTAACGCTGCTGAAAAACCAGCTGGCCGTCGTCACGGGCCTCTCGGATGCTTCCGACCGTCCGGCTCCGGCGCTGGTTCTGACCGATTCGCTGACGTATACCCCGGCCGAAATCCGGCCTGAAGACCCCACCATCCGGCAGGCCTGGGAACAGCGGCCGGAAGTGCGGCAACTGGCGCTGGGCTTCGAGAACAGCCGCTTACAGACGCAGATGGAACAGGCCCGCCGTCGGCCCACTCTGGCTCTGATCGGGCAGGCCGGGACGCTGTCGCAGATCAATAATTTCAATTTCTCCGACAGCCGCTGGCCGTTCTTCAGCTTCCTCGGTCTGCAACTGAACGTGCCGGTATTCAACGCCGTGCATACGTCCAAAGTGCAGCAGGCCCAGCTGGCCGGTGAGCAGGCGCAGGAGCAGCTTCGCTACAACAAGGCGCTGATCGCCAATGAAGTACGTTCGGGTCAGGACGCGCTGGAAGAGGCCCGGGAGCGCATCCGGACGGGCGAGGGCGTCATCCGGGCGGCCGAGCGCAGCTACGGGCTGACCCAGAGCCGTTACCGGCAGGGGCTGGCGAAATTCGGGGAGGTCAACGACGCCGAACTGGCGCTTCGGCAGGCCCAGACCAACCGCCTTCAGGCCGTCTACGATTACCGGCTGGCGAAAGTGGACCTGGAGCGCATCCTCGGCGAGGACTAAAGCCGCTCAGAACGGATTCCGGATCACGCTCAGCAGCGGCCGGCCCGTCGAGTCGGCAAACGACCGGAGATAGTCGGCATCGGAAAGGCCGGCCATCTCCGGTTTTGCTTTGATGCCCGGATGGTCGATGACGAAGGGTTCTTCCAGCACCAGTTTCCCCTGCTCGGCCTTCAGCTTCCCTTTGGCGGCAAACACCGTCGAGTGCAGGCCGTCCCCGGCGTTCGATTCGATGTTCAGCAGCCAGTGGCCGTCCGGCCGGAGAATGAAGTTTTCCTTGATTTCGGTATTGTCCCCGACGGCGAACCGGCCCTGTTTCGGGCGGAAGATAACCGGCCGGGGCGGTTCGCCGTAGACGAGCCGGGCGATGCGGCCGGGGGACAGTTTGCCGGTAGCCGAGCGCGGAAAGGCATCCAGCCCGGCCTGAAACTGCATTCGTTGGGCCTCGAAACAGGCCGCCAGCCGGTCGAAGTCCTCCCGGCTGAACATCCCCGGCGAAACGTACACCGTCCAGGGAGTCCGGTCGGAGGGCAGCGTATCGGCCAGATAGGAACGGACGATCCAGCCCGGATACTGCTCCGGCAGCAGCGGGAAGCCTACATTTTCGTCCGAAACCATCTTTCCGTCGAACTTCAGCACCGGCTGGTGGTTGGTCATCCCGATGCCGGGCATCGTCGGGTGATCGATCAGTTCGAGCGTGTGGCCGTCGTGGCGGCTGGTGACCAGCGTGGTTTCGCCGGGGTCACAC
Organism: Larkinella soli; assembly: GCF_003703975.1. GTDB lineage: Bacteria > Bacteroidota > Bacteroidia > Cytophagales > Spirosomataceae > Larkinella > Larkinella soli. The sequence continues at coordinate 36,846 of NZ_QTJY01000031.1, forward strand.
GACCAGAGGGCCAGGGCGGAGGTCAGCAGGCGGAACAGGGAAGCGGTATTCATGAAAAGTTACGGTTTATTGGGTTTCGGCCGGTTTCATCCGGATCCCCCGATACCGCACCAGCGGCAGGCCGTCGGTGTCGATGGGCAAAGGGTCCGGGTGTGCCTTTTCCTGCCGGAGCTGCACGTAGGCTTCAAATACCGAAGCCGGTACGGGCAGCACCTTTCGGTCGACCGGCGTCCGTTTCCAGTCATCATCCAGACGGCTGATGAACCCATCGATCTCGTCGTAAAACTCCTGCTCGGCAACCTGGGACCACATGGCCGGGATCAGGGGGTGATGGTTTCGAGAGAACCGTCGGGCCGGCGGGTCAGCTCGCGGACCTTGATGTTCCGCAGGTGCGTTTTGCCGCTCAATTCGACGTCGTGGTAAAAGATATACCATTTTCCCTGAAACTCCACGATCGAGTGGTGGGTCGTCCAGCCGGTGACCGGTTTCATCAGGATGCCCTGGTACGTAAACGGCCCGTACGGCGAATTACCGACGGCATAGGCCAGGTAGTGGGTGTCGCCGGTCGAGTAGGAGAAATAGTATTTTCCGTTGTATTTGTGCATCCAGCCGCCCTCGAAAAAGCGCCGGTCGTGGTCGCCCCCGAGCAGCGGCTTTCCGTCCTTGTCCACGATGACCGCATCCCGCACCGGCTCGTCGAAGGTCAGCATATCCCTGCTCATCCGCACGACTTTCGCGCTCAGGGCGGGTTCGTTGTCTTTTTTCAGGTCGGTTTTGGAGCCGTTGGCTTCATACTTTCCGGTGTGCCACCGCTGAAGCTGCCCGCCCCAGATGCCGCCGAAATACATGTACGAAGTGCCGTCGGTGTCCGTGAAAACCGCCGGGTCGATGCTGAAGCTGTTCGGGATCGGGTTCGGCTGCGCCTTGAAGGGGCCGGTCGGGGACTGGCTGGTGGCGACGCCGATCCGGAAGATGTCCTGCTTGTCTTTCACCGGAAAATACAGGTAGTAGGTGCCGTTTTTGAAAGCCGCATCCGGCGCCCACAGCTGCCGCCCCGCCCAGGGAATGTCTTTCAGCGACAGCGCCACCCCGTGGTCGGTCACCTTGCCGCCGATGCGGTCCATCGACAGAATGTGGTAATCCTGCATGGCGAAGTGCGAGCCTTCGTCGTCCTGCGCCACATTGGCTTCGATGTCGTGGGAGGGATAAATGTAGATTTTCCCGTTGAACACGTGGGCCGAGGGGTCGGCCGTGTAGATGCTGCTGATCAGCGGTTTGGGTTGGGCCGCACCCGGCTGGGCCGCATTCTGGCAAAAACCGGCGGAAAGGGCGCCGGTGATTAGGGCCAGGGAGGTCAGGGTTGTTTTGAAAGTGAGCATAACTTTTTTTATAGGTTGTTAAAACGGTTATTTAAAATAGCGGTCGGCAAAAGCCAGAAACGTGGGCCAGTTGGGGCCGGTCGTGTGGCCTCCGGCGTGCTGCCGAAAGGCCACGTCGCCGTCGACGAGGGCGGTTTCCATCGGCGGAAACTCCGTCGTGCCGAGGTCCTTTTTACCGAGAAGCCGGTAGACCGGCCCGGCATGCACCCCGCCCAGAAACATCCCCTTCGCATCGACCCAGGTGCCTTCGACCGTCGGCGAACCGACGCTGATGAACACCGGCCGGGGCGCGCAGAGGGCCACGAGTTCATGGGCGTCGACGGGCAGGTCGTTGGGCGTCAGCGGCCCGGCAAATTTGATAAAATTTCCGGCCATCCAGTGGTATTCGGCGGCCGAGGCCACGTTCTCGACCTGTTCGCCGAAGGTCCGGCGGTGAATCTTGACCCCGCCCTCGCCCGAGGAGCCGATGAAGCCGATGGCGATGCGGGGTTCGTACGCCATCGTGACGGCCGCAGCCTTTCCATAGCGCGACAGCCCCTCGATGCCCACCTTCTTCGCATCGACGGCCCGGTCGGTTTCGAGATAATCGAGCGCCCGGCCGGCGCCCCAGGCCCAGGCTTTGAGTGTGCCCCAGTCGTCGGGTTTGCGCGGCCGGCCTTTGTTGACCAGTCCGATGATGCCCTGCGTCAGGCCCGCGCCGTTGTCGGCCTGGTAGCTGGTCGGGTACAGGACGACATAGCCCCAGCCCTTCGCCAGCAACTGCTGCTGCCAGGTGGGTTCGGGCTTGCCGGAGGCCGAAGCCGGTGGGGGCGGCAGCCGGAAACCGGGCGGAAACCGGAAGCCGTAACTCATCATCACCGGCACCGGCTTCGTGGCGTTGGCGGGCGTCGAGAGCGTCATTTCAATGTCGACTTTCAGGGCCGGATAGGTTGAGTTGTCGACGTGGCCGATCAGCTTTTTGGTAATGACGGGGAAATCGCCGTTCATCTCCCGGCTTTCGGAAGCTACTTCCCAGGTTACTTTCGGCAGGTTGGCGGGCGTGCGGCCGTAGACCTCCCGGTCGAAGTCCTCGACGATTTCAGGGCGTCGCTGCGTCCACCACATTCTGGCGGAGGTGACCTTCTTTCCGTTTTTCAACACCAGCGGGTCCGGAAGGCTGGTGTAGGTGGTGGCTTTGCTCTCGTCGGCGTTGGCCGCGTTCGGGGCGCTGGGGTTGCCGGAGGGGCCGGAACGCAGCGTGCGGATGCCCAGCTGGTCCAGCATCCGTTGGTGATCCGCCACCGACAGCTTCCGGATCGAATCCTGAGCCGCCAGAAAAGCCGCCCGGCCCGTCGTGTCCTGCGCGGTCGCGGACAAGGCCGCGCAGACCGGAAACAGCAGGAGGAATATTGACTTTTTCATCGTTAAAGGTTTAGGAATCAATATCTTTCAGGATCGCTTACGGCTCCGTCGTGAAGGGCGTAGCCGGCAATCCTTCCCGGTTATACAGGTTAGCGCCCACCGGGTCGTCGGCCCAGGCATACCGCACCGCCACCGGCTCCGGCACCTGAGCGCTCTGCACTTCGACCTGATTACCCCGGATCGTGGCCGTGGCCGGCACGAACTTTCCGTCGGCTCCGGCGATGGCGAACTGTTTCAGGGGGACTCCGCCTTTGGCCGTCAGCCCGCTGCCGGTATTCGAGAACGTCAGCAGAAGGGCGGAGCCGTTGCGCTGCATCGACTGATACAGCGGGCCGGAAGCCACCAGATCTTTTTCCCCGTAGGCCAGCTTCCGGGCCGCCAGCGCCAGCCGTTTGCCGACGGTTTCCTTGTCCAGCGGATGAATGTCGTTCCACTCCCCGGCGTCGATCGCCACGACCATGGCCGTATTCGGGACCGCCAGCGTCCGGCGCTGGGCTTCCCGCAGCCGGGGCCAGTTGCCCTCCGCCGAGTCGGTCGCCACCGGCCGGTAATTGGCTAACTGAACGAACAGGAAAGGAAATTCGCCCTGCTTCCAGTGGTTGCGCCAGTCGGTGATCAGAGCGGGCAGCAACTTCCCATAAGGCTCGGGGCGGCTGGTGTTGGCCTCTCCCTGGTACCAGAGGGCACCGCGGATGGTGTAGTTCACCATCGGCGCGACCATTGCATTGAATACGCCTTCCGGCTTATACTGAAAAAAGGTCGTTCCCGGCATCGGACCCGTGGTGGCGCCCACGCGGTATTGCCAAAGCCCTTTCAGATCGAGCGTCCGGTCGCCGGCCACGAGTTCATAGCGTTTTTCAGGAACGAAGCCGCCTTTTCCGACCGTATTGATTACCCGGACGATCAGCGTATTCCTGCCGGGTTTCAGCAGACCGGCGGGCAGTTCGTAGCGTCGGGGCGGATACTGATAACCGATCGTTCCGGCAAAACGGCCGTTGATGAATACCGAGTCGCTGTCGACGATCCGGCCCAGAAACAGTTTGGCGGACCGTCCGGTCATGGCCGCCGGTACGTCGATGTCCCGCCGGAACCAGACCACGCCGTTGCCTTTCGGCGCCCCGGCATCCTCCCAGTAGCCCGGCACGTTCATCGTCGACCAGCCGGCGGTGTCGGCGGCCGGGTCCGACCACGGCATTTCGCCCTGGTGGCCCTGATCGAGTCGGTTGAGCCGGGCCTGCCACGCCCGGATGGCGGCCGTTTCGCGTCGGCGGATGCCGTTCACGTAAGCCGTATCCTTCAGGGTCTCGACGGTGGCGAGGTGTTCGGGAAAGGCTTTCAGGGCGTCGGCGCTCAGCCAGGCTTCGGCCGGGGTGCCGCCCACGGCGGTGTTGATCAGCCCGATCGGAACCTGATACCGGCGGTGCAGGTCGAGGGCGAAAAAGTAGGCAACGGCCGAGAAGCTCAGGATGGTCTGCGGGTCGGCGGCCACCCAGCGCCCGGGCGGCACGTCCTCCGCCGGTCCGTCGAAGCGGTAGCGGGTCGGCAGGAAAAACTGCCGGATATGGGGATAACGGGCCTGCGCAATGGCGTCGGGGAACCGTTCTTTCACGCGCTCCATCGGAATGACCATGTTCGACTGGCCCGAGCAGAGCCAGACCTCGCCCACCAGCACGTCCTTCAGTGTGATTTCGTTTCGCCCCCGGATGCGCATCTCGTAGGGGCCGCCGGCTTTCATCGGATCGAGCCGCACGAGCCACTTGCCGTCCGGGCCGGTGGTGGTGGTTCGGGTCTGGCCGTTCAGGCTCACTTCGACGGTTTCGCCGGTCTGCGCCCAGCCCCAGACGTTGACCGGCCTGTCGCGCTGCAGCACCAGCCCGTCGGCGATCAGGCCCGGCAGCCGGACCTGTCCGAACCCGGTCCGGCTCAGGGCAAGCAGGCTCCAGAAGAGCAGATACCGGAAGGCGGAGGTCGGAAACAGGGCGATAGACGGCATCGGCAGCGGTATTCAGCGTTTTCGGGACGACTCCCGGACGATCAGTTCATAATTCAGCAGGATGGTGTTGGTGGTATTGATCCGCAGCAGGCCGTTCAGGTGGTTGATGAGGCTCTGGGCCGCGATTTCGCCCATTTCCTGCCCCGGATAATGGACCGTCGTCAGGTTGGGCTGTATGACCAGCGAAACCGGGTCGTTGTTGAATCCCACCACGGCCACATCGTCCGGGACGGCAAAGCCTTTTTGCTGGAGCGCGCCAATGCAGCTGACCGCGCAGAAGTCGCTGGCGACGAAGAGGCCGTCGGGGGTCGAGGGCAGACCGGCAATGTAGTCGGCCGCGTCGAGGCCGTCCTGGCGGGTCAGGTCCGTGGTTTGGAGGAGGGTTTCATCGGTGGGCAGACCGTAGTCGGCCAGCGCCTGCCGGTAGCCCTGAAGGCGGTCGGCATAGACGTTCCGCCGGAGGTTGCCCGTCACGTGCATGATGCGCCGGCGGCCCTGGGCGATGAGGTGGGCGGTGGCGTCGTAGCCCGCCCGGACGTTGTCGATGACGATGTTCGTGCAGTTTTTCTGGGGCATCACGCGGTCGAACAGGATCATCGGGATGTTTTTCCGGAAAAACGTATGAAAATGGTCGAGGTTCTCGGTGTCGGACGCCAGCGACACCAGCAGCCCGTCGACGCGGCTGTCGAACATGGTTTTGGCGTTGGCGATCTCCTTTCGGAACGACTCCAGCGACTGGCTGATGATCAGGTTGAAGTTGGCCTCGTTGGCGACCTTCTCCATCCCGGCCAGGACGGTGGACATGAAGTAACTGTCGAGCCGGGGAACGATGACCCCGATGGTATTGGTGCGCTGCCGGCGCAGGTTGCTGGCAAAGCGGTTGGAGCGGTACCCCATCTCGTTCGCTTTGCTGTGGATGATGTCCTTGGTCTGGCTACTGATGCCCGGATGGTCGTTCAGAGCCCGGCTAACCGTGGCCGGGGAAAGCTGGAGTAGTCTGGCGATATCATAAATCGTGACCTCTTTCTGCATGGTCTGGACTGGCGCGGTGAAATTGGGCCCGTATTTTAGCCTGACGGAACGATCGGGAAACGGTTTTGCAATCGGTTTAAATCAGCCGGCGAGCCACTTTTCGCTCCCGGTTTTAGCCCTTCGGAAGCGAATCATTCCGGCTCAGAGGAGCCAGTGGAGCGTCTCTTAAATCCATTTTCTCCTGAGCCGAGTGCAATGATACAAAATTACTTTTTCCGAAATCGAATTTCGATCCTATAAAATGCAACCGATTGCATAATCCGTAAATTTGTCGGAAGTTTAAAGTTTCCAATCCGGATAAGTTGACGTTAACCCCTTACCTCTCAGTCTTAAAAAGCCTTTTTTCATGAAAAATAGATCAGGTTGCCTTCTCCTGCTTTTCTGGCTGCTGGTGATCGGCCGGGCCGGGGCCATACCGCCGGCGGGTGACGACGGTTACCGGCTCTGGCTAAAATATGACCGGATCACCGATGACGCCCTTCGGCAGTCCTACGCCCGGGCGGCCGGGTTCATCGCCCTTTCCGGCGACGGCCCGATGCTCCAGACAGCCGCCGGGGAGTTACAGACCGGCCTGCAGGGCCTGCTCGGAAAAGCCGTTCCCCGGATCGGCGGGGCCGGCAATCGGACCGGCGGCATCGTGCTGGCGGTGACGGCCGGAGAGCCGGGTTTGCAGCCCGAAGGCTACCGGCTTTCGACCCGGAACGGCAACCTGGTAGTGACCGGAAAAACCGACGCGGGGGTGCTGTACGGCGCGTTTGCCCTCCTGCGCCGGATTCAGACGGGGCAATCCCTCGAAACGATTTCGGAGACGAGCAACCCGAAAGTGCGGTTCCGGATGCTGAACCACTGGGACAACGTCGACGGCTCCGTGGAGCGCGGGTATGCCGGTTCGTCGCTCTGGAAATGGTATGAACTGCCCGAGCGCATCGACCCTCGCTACCGTGATTACGCCCGCGCCAATGCCTCGCTGGGCATTAACGCCACCGTCGTCAACAACGTGAACGCCAGCGCCCGGTTTATGACTGAAGAGTATCTGCGGAAAGTGGCGGCTCTGGCGCAGGTATTCCGGCCTTACGGCATTCGGGTCTATCTGTCGGTCTATTTTGCCGCGCCCAAAACGCTGGGCGGCCTGAAAACCTCCGACCCTCTTGACCCGCAGGTGCGGCAGTGGTGGGCCGACAAGGTGAAGGAGATTTACCGCATCATCCCGGATTTCGGCGGGTTTCTGGTCAAGGCCAACTCGGAGGGCGAACCCGGGCCGCAGGATTACGGCCGCACCCACGCCGACGGCGCCAACATGCTCGCCGAGGCCCTCAAACCCTACGACGGGGTGGTAATCTGGCGGGCCTTCGTCTACAAGGCCGACCCCAAAGGGGACCGGTTCAAAGCCGCTTACGACGAGTTTACGCCCCTCGACGGCCAATTCGACCCGAAGGTGATCGTGCAGGTCAAGAACGGCCCCATCGACTTCCAGCCCCGGGAGCCGTTTTCGCCCCTGTTCGGCAACATGCCCAGAACCCCGCTGGGCATGGAGTTTCAGCTGACGCAGGAATACCTCGGCTTTGCGACGCACCTCGTGTACGAAGCGCCGATCTTCAGGGAATGTCTGGAGTCGGATACGTATGTAGCCGGCAAGGGCTCGACGGTGGCGAAGGTCGTCGACGGCAGTCTGCACGGCTATGCGATGACGGCCATGGCGGGCGTTGCCAATACCGGGTCCCACCGCAACTGGACCGGCCACCCGCTGGCGCAGGCCAACTGGTACGCCTTCGGGCGGCTGGCGTGGGACCATACGCTGACGGCGGAGGCCATCGCCGGTGAATGGGTGCGGATGACGCTGACCCGGGAGCCGCAGGCCGTGAAGCGCATCGTGAACCTGCTGCTCCGTTCGCGGGAGATTTACGTCGATTATAACACCCCACTGGGGCTGTCGCGGCCGTGGACGGGCGTTCATTTCGCGCCGGAACCCTGGCAGAACCGCAGTTCGCGGCCCGACTGGACGGCCGTCTATTACCACCGGGCCGATTCCGTCGGGCTGGGCTTCGACCGGACCGCCACCGGTAGCCGGGCGCTGGAGCAATATCGGCCGGAGGTGCGCCGGACTTGGGAAAATCCCGAAACCTGCCCGCTGCCGTTCCTGCTCTGGTTCCATCATGTGCCCTGGACGAAGCAGCTGAGCAGCGGCCGCACGCTCTGGAACGAACTCTGCACCCGGTTTTACGCCGGTGCCGACTCGGTGCGCTGGATGCAGCGCGAATGGGCGCAGGTTAAAGCCGCCGTCGATCCCGATACCCACGCGGACGTAGCCGGACGGCTGCTGACCCAGGAGCGCGAAGCGATCTGGTGGCGGGATGCCTGGGTGCTCTATCTGCAAACGTTCTCGAAACAGCCCATCCCGACCCCGTTCCGAAAGCCGGAGCGGACGCTGGAAGAGGTGAAACGCTCCGTCGATGTTTACCTGTTGCGCTGACGACCCGATTTGCGGCCGGGGCCGCCAACCCAAGAAAGCCTTCGGGGAGGTCGTGAAATTCTGCGATTGCCCGCTATCTTAGCCGGAATTTTGATTTTGCAGGCAGCAGGCAATGTTAGACCAATACAGGCAGCAGCATCCGTATTTACTGGCTCTGGATTCGATCATCTTCGGCTTCGACGGCGAGGGCCTGAAGGTGCTGCTGGTTCGGCGGGGGGTGGAAGCGGAAACCTGGTCGCTGATGGGCGGCTGGCTTCAGCCCGACGAGAGCCTCGAACAGGCCGCGGCCCGCATCCTGTTCGAACTGACCGGCCTGACCAACGTCTACCTCGAACAGCTGTACGCCTTCGGCGACCCGCACCGCGACCCCATCGTCCGGACGATTTCGGTGGCTTATTTCTCCTTAGTGAAGGTGGCCGACTACGAATCGAAGCTGTCGGAGACGTTTCAGGCCCGCTGGTTCTCGATCTACGACCTGCCCCCGCTGCTGTTCGACCACGGCGACATGGTGTCGCTGGCGATCCGGCGGCTGCGCTACAAGGCCGCCCAGCACCCCATCGGTTTCGAGTTGCTGCCCGAAAAGTTCACTATCCCGCAGCTGAAAAAGCTGTACGACGCCATCTACAATACCGAGTTCGACCGGCGCAACTTCAGCCGCAAAATCCTGTCGACCCACCTGTTGATCAAGCTCGACGAAAAACAGAAGGGTTTCTCCAAAAAGGGGGCCTTCTACTACCGCGTCGATACGGAGAAATACCGGCAGCTTAATCATTCCTTCCTGAATTTCATTGCCTCGCCTTTGGCTCCGTAAAGTGGACCACCCCCCGGCCCCCTCCTTACCAAGGAGGGGGTGGCTTCGCAAGGTTTGAAACTGGCAGAGCACTCCCCCTCCTTACCAAGGAGGGGGGCCGGGGGG
>NZ_QTJY01000032.1 GCF_003703975.1 Larkinella soli
GGCTGCTGGCGCGGGGGCCGCGCGTGCGGCTTTCGGCCGAGCAGGTCCGGGATCAGACGCTGGCCCTCAGCGGCCTCATCAGCCCCAAAATGTATGGTCCGAGCGTGATGCCGCCCCAGCCGGAGGGCATCTGGCAATCGCCCTACAACGGAGAAAGCTGGAAGCTGAGCCAGGGCGGGGACCGCTACCGGCGGGCTTTATATACCTACTGGAAACGGACGTCTCCGTATCCATCCATGATCAGCTTTGACAGCCCCAGCCGCGAGTTCTGCCAGAGCCGCCGGATCCGGACCAACACGCCCCTGCAGGCGCTGGTGACGCTCAACGACCCGGTGTATGTGGAAGCCGCCCGCCGACTGGCCGAGGAATTGCAGCAGCGGGGTACGACGGCCGAGCAGCAGCTGCGGGCCGGTTATCGCAAGGTGCTTTTCCGGGAGCCGTCGCCCCGGAAACTCGCCGTTCTGCTTGGTTTATACCGGCGCAGCGAGTCCTATTACCGACAGCACCCGGAAGAAGGCCGCACGCTGGTGGCCTGCACCGACGCCACTCCCCAGCTGGCGGCCCTGACCGTGACGACCAACGTTCTTCTCAATCTGGATGAGGTCATTTCGAAGGAGTAAGGACCGGAATTGCCGTTGATCGGCTTCTTACCAGTTCTTGACGAGCCGGCCGGCCATATGCAGCGAGTTGCCGTCGAGGATGACGGTTCCGATCAGGTTGTCTTTTACCACCCGTTTTCCCTGTTTGGACAGGTCCTCCGGCACTTCCTTACTGAAGCCGAACCGCTCGCCGTTCGACTCGTAGTAAAAAATCAGGGGCTCGAAGGTTCCGTCCGCGCTGTTTTCGCTCAGGCTGTAGGTAACCGCCGGTTTGCCCGGGACCGGCACCTCGATGGTGACGGCGATGGCCGAAAGCTGCCCGTTCTTATAAACGGCATTGTGGTAAGCCATCCGGATGCCCTTCTCCCCGAGCATGACGACGGCTTTATCCAGCAGTTCCTGCGACAACTGGGGCTTGATGACCAGATAAGTGTCCCCTTCTTTCTGGCTTACCGAAACGGCCGACCGGACGCCGGTGGTCGGGGGCACGGTGGCGAAGAGGGGTGACTGCACGAGGCACGTCAGCGCGATCAGAGAAGAAACAAACCGTTTGCCGGCCAATTGGCCGGAAGAGAGCTGCTGCATGTTTTGCATGATAGGGTTGAATGGGTTGTTATAAAATGGATGGATGATTCAGGTGGTAACTGTTTGCTCAGGCAAGACCGGTTCCGAAGGCGGTTTTGGGAATTCCGGCCCACAGTTCATTGCGGACCCGGCGGGCCTCCTGCAGGGCTTGTTCACCCGTGGTCGTCACGACAAAAAGCCGCTTGCGACGTCCTCCGCGCTCGGCGGTGGCCTCCCCGAAACGGGAACTGACCAATCCTTTTTCCTCCAGACGCTGCATGGTCCGGTGCACGGCTCCGAGGCTCATGGGCCGCTCCAGCCGACGGCCGAGTTCCTCCACGACCGCTACGCTGTAGGCATCATCATAAAGCAGGGCAATCGTCAGCAGGACCAGTTCTTCAAATTCACCCAACTGTGTTCCTTTCATGTCCGGGCCAATATCTTTCCACTATGCATAGCAAATAAACTGCCAGTTTTCCAAAAACCTTGTTTCCAGCACGGCAGGGGTGTTTTCTACGGAAATGCGGCCGGGCCGCCGTCCATAAGCGGACACCGGCTGTACGATTCGGGACGGTGGTTTCAGAACCGGTCGACCACGCCGTTATGCTCGAACCGGGTGTCTTTCACGGCGCCGAGACCGTTGAACCGGTATTGCAGACCCACGATGCCGGTCGGCGGGTTGGGGAAGGTCAGCTCGCAGGCCTTCAGGCCGTTAACATGGAGCGTAACGTGTTGATCGACGGCTTCGACGCGCAGTTTGGTCCATTGGCTCAGGTCGGCTCCCAGCCGGGAGAGGTCGGCCTCACGGCTGTTCAGGCCTTTGCCGCAGAAGTATAGATTCAGTTCGCCCACGCAGGTCCGGGCCGCCAGCGGAATGATGATGATGTCGTCCTTGCACTGGATCAGCACCTCTACAGACTGGCAGGCCCCGGCCCCCTCCCGGTATTCGACTTTCAGGGTAGTTTCAAAAACGAAATTGTCGTTCATGAGGTCACCCAGGTCGCGCTGGTTGAAAAAACGGACTTTAGGAGCCTTCGGACGAAGCGAATACCGGTAGGTTTTCAGGAGGTTTTCATCCACCTCGACCCGGTCGTTCCGGACGATGTCCGCCTTTTTGAAGTAGAACGGGATCGGGTCCTCCTCGATCAGACCGAGCCAGCCGTCGGTCGTGACCTGCAGATCGTGCGTGCGGGCCACCTGCCCGTCGGCCAGCAGTTTGGTCCGGAAGAAGCCGGGATAGTAATAAATCGCCGAGTGGGCGTGGTTATTCTTCGAAACCAGCGTTTTACGTCGGATATCCCAGGTCTGGACGATGAACACCGAGTCGGTTCGGGCGGCCCGGGCGTCGTAATGAAACACCACCGAGTTCGGGACGCCCCGGGTTACCATCTTGTCGGCCCGGAAGGAGAAGCGGGCGGGGTCGATGGGGGCGGGATGCCGGCTGAAGGCAATGATCAGATAGCCGACACCGGCCAGCAGCAGCCCGGAAATCACCCAGACGGCTTTCCGGAATTTTACGGCCCTTCCGGTGCGGCCGGGTTCCGGCCCTCCGGCGGCTGCCGGGATCACCCTCGGAGCGGCAACCGCGGGCAACGGTTCAGGGCCGACGGACACCGGTCCGGAATCGGTGGCGGTGCCGACCGGTCGGGTTTCCTGCCGGCGAAAGCTCCGCCAGTCGGCATAACCGGCAAACTGGGCCAGCACGTTCAGGGTCGTCAGCGTCGGGGTGTTCTCATACCGGAGTTTGCCCCAGATGCGCTTGAGGGTGGTTACGCTGAGTCGGACACCGGTCTGATCCTGAATCGTTTCGCTGAGCTTTTCGAAATCATAGTGGTTCCAGTCGGAGCCGCTGCCCCAGCCCAGCTGCGCTTCGATTAAACGGAGACATTGCTGAAGGTACTGTTCTTCCGTAGTCTTTGTCATACGCGATCCATGGTTTCCGGTGGCAGGCCGACGACCTCCACCGGATCGGGATAACCCGCACACATTACGTGCCATGCCCAAAAAAGCGGCCCGGTGATCCGGCCCGATAGCAGCCTGCCGCCGAACCGGCCCGAAAATCGCTTTCGGGACGTGTCTCCCGGCCCGAAGCCGACCGGCCGGAAAGGCCCCGGTCTGTCCTAAAGCGTACATTTTCTGTCCGGTAGCGGACACCGCCCCGGCACGTTCCCGGCGCGAAAACCCGCATTTCAGGCCGGATTCCGGCTTTTGGCGGGAATGGCAATTTATTTGCTCAGCAAAAATAGATTTAATACGATTTCATGAAGCGGCAAACCGATTCTCCCCATCCGCCCCGTCTGGCCGACCGCCTGCTGGAATGGTTCGTGGCACCCCACCTGCTCGAATCCCTCCAGGGCGACCTCCACGAGGAATTTGCCTGGCAGGTCAGGCGCATCGGCGCGGCACGGGCCCGCCGGCGCTACTGGCTGGACGTGCTGGGTTTCCTGCGCCCGTATGCCATCCGAAGAAAGCCGAACGACGAACCACAACCTTTCCCTCTGCATCCCGATATGATTCGAAATTACATTAAAATCGCCTGGCGCAATCTCGCCCACACCAAAACCTTTTCACTCATCAACGGCTTCGGACTGATGCTGGGGCTGGCCTGCGCCCTTCTGATCTTCGTGGTGGTCGATCACGAAACCGGTTACGACCAGCACCACAGCAAAGGCGACCGGATTTACCGGGTGGAAACCTCGAACACCGGCGAATCCTCCCCGCACCCCGGCACTTATACGGAGATGGGGGCGGTCTTACGGAATGAGGTGCCGGAAATTGAAACCGTCGCACCGGTTTTCTACGACTGGGGCCAGAACCTTTCCCTTCCCGCCGACGGTAAATTCTTTAAAGAGCCGGTCGCTTTCGTGGACCCCGGCCTGTTCAATCTGCTTGATTACCAGTGGCTCACCGGCGATGCCCGCACGGCTCTTTCCCGGCCCGGCCAGGTGGTGCTGACCGAGTCGACGGCCCGGAAGTTCTTCAATTCGGCTGACGTCACGGGAAAAACCCTCCGGCTCGGCGACCGCCACGACCTGCTGGTGACGGGCGTCCTGAAAGACCATCCGGTCAATACCAACTTCCCCTTCGATGTCCTGGTGTCGGCCGCGACCCTGAAGCAGGTGAAGCCGGATTACGATACGCACGGCTGGGGCGGCTTCGGGGATAGTTATCAGGTGTATGTCTTGCTGAAAAAGGGCATTGCACCAGACCGACTGGCCGGCCGCTTCCGCGCCATTCAGAAGAAATATCAGGATGCGAAAACCATTGAGGTCCAGCGGTTCGTGCTCAACCCGCTGTCGGAACTTCATTACGGCTATAATTTCAGCGGGCGGCAGGCCAGCCCCAAACTGCTCAATATGCTGCTGGTGATCGGCGGGTTCGTGCTGCTGATCGCCTGCATCAACTTCATCAACCTGACCACCGCCCGCGCCCTGAAACGGGCGAAGGAAATCGGGGTTCGCAAGGCCATCGGCAGCAACCGGAAGTCGCTGGTTTACCAGTTTCTGGTGGAAGCCGGGCTGATCACCTTCCTGGCCACCCTGTTTTCCCTCGGGCTGGCCTGGGCCGTGCTGCCGGCGGTGGCCGGCCTGATGGGCCTGCCGCTGACGACGGCGGACCTCTTTACGCCCCAGGTCGGACTGTTTCTGACGATTCTGCTGGTGATGACTACCCTGCTCGCCGGTACCTATCCGGCCTTCCGGCTGTCGGCCCTGCCGCCGATCCGGGCGCTGAAGAACAACCGGCTGCCGGGCGCGGGGTCGGGCATCTCGCTGCGGCAGGGTCTGGTGGTGGTGCAGTTTACGGTGTCGATGGTGCTCATCAGCAGCACGTTGCTGATCAACCGGCAGCTGTCGCTGTTCCGAAACTCGGATCTGGGCTTTAACAAGGAAGCCATCCTCACGGTCGGGCTGCCGAATAACGATCCCGGAAAACTGCAAACCCTCCGCAACCGGCTGGTCGAGTCTCCGCAGATCAAAGACGTCAGTTTCTCGCTCAACAGCCCGTCGGCCGAGAGCAACTGGATGCAGATGATGCAGTACCGGAAGAGTGCCCAGCCGGTGGAGATCCGAACCCAGATGAAATTTGTGGATTCGCATTTTCTGGCTACCTACGGCATCCGGCTGGTGGCGGGCGAAGCCTTCCGGGACGGCGACACGCTGCCGAAAGCCGTCATCAATGAAGTATTTCTCCAGCGCATGGGCCTCGACCGGCCGGAGAAAGCGCTGGGCCAGCTGGTTTACTACGGAGACGGGAAAGAATCCATGCCCATCGTCGGCGTCGTGAAAACCTTCCATGTCAACTCGCTGCACCAGGGCATCGACCCGACCATCCTGCGGGTGGTTCCCAAACACTTTTACCAGGCCGGTATCAAACTGGAATCCGGAAACCGGTCGTCCGAAAACCTTCAGGCCGCCCTCTCGACCATCGAAACCGTCTGGAAGGCGACGTTCCCCAACCAGGTCTTCGGGTATGAATTTCTGGACCAGACGCTCGCCCAGGCCTACCATAACGAAACCCGGACCGCCCGTCTGATCGAGACCGCTACCGGGATCGCCATCCTGATCGCGTGTCTGGGTCTGTTCGGGCTGGCGACGTTCGCGGCCGAATCCCGCACGAAGGAAATCGGCGTCCGGAAGGTACTCGGAGCCTCCGTGGCCGGTATCGTGGCGCTGCTCTCGAAAGACTTCCTGAAGCCGGTCGTCGCGGCCATCGTTCTGGCTACGCCGGTCGCCTGGTACGGCATCGACCAGTGGCTGGATAATTTCGAATACAAGACCACCATCGACTGGTGGGTGTTCGTGCTGGCGGGCGCGCTTGCCGTGGTCGTCGCCCTGCTGACGGTCAGTTTCCAGAGCCTCAGGGCCGCCCTGACCAATCCCGTCAAAAGCTTACGATCCGAATAAGTCGGACTCATTCCATCACTGGCCCAGCTCGGCAAGGGTCCAGGCTTTGCTTCGTCCGGTCGTCTGGTCGCGGATTTTCTTCACGTCCGCGGCCGTGACGATCGGGGTGGCGCGGGCATTGGGTCCGGGATAGCCGCGGAAGGTGCCGAACTCATACCGGATGTAACTCAGCACGGACGCGATCCAGGCGTCGTCGTTGGCGGCCATCGACGGCATGACGTCGGGGTAGGTTTTTTCGTCGATGGGGCCGGACAGACCGTGGAGCAGGATTTTGATGACCATTTCCTTCTCTCCGCTCAGCCGTTTGGACCCGGCCAGGGGCGGAGCCACCATGCTGCTGCCGCCCACCGCCAGCCCTTTGCCGTCCGGGCCGTGGCAGGTGGCGCAGATGGTTTTGAAGCCGGCGGCTCCGGCCAGGATGGTCGTCCGGTCGGCCTCGTCGAGTCGGCCCAGCCGCAAACCGTATTTCTTCACGTCCTCGCTTTTCTGAAGGCTTTTCCAGGCGCCGGCAAGCATTTCATTACCGGAATTCAGACCCAGAAGGTCGCGGGTCAGCGCTGCGGCTTTCGGCGATGAACTGCGGCTGAGGGAGAGCACCAATTGGGTACGGACATCGTAGCTCGGATCGGCTTTCAGCGCGGCCAGCCGCTCGATCATCGGCTCGTCATTTTTGCGGAGATACGGCTCACTGAGCCAGACCCCGGCCCGGCGAAGCTGCGGGTCCTCGTCCTTCAGTGCCACCTCCAACAGGTCCTTATCGACGGCATCCAGCCCTTCCAGCGTCCAGAACGCGTGCAGGCGCCCCAGCGTCGTTGGCTTCTTCCCGAGCGGCCCCGGTTTGCCGAGGGCGATCTCGCGCAGGGCCGGAACGACCGAGCGGTCGCCGAGCACCACGAGTTGTTTCTGGGCGTTATCGCGCCACCAGCCGTTCGGGTGGTCGAGGTAGGTCACCAGTTTAGCCGCCGGCTCGTCCAGCATCCGCGGTTTCGGCCCCGGTTTCATGCCTTCAAAGACCAGACGGTAAATCCGGCCGTGCTGCACGTTGCGGTCCAGCCCCAGCCGTTTGATCTGGGGCCGCAGGTAGCTGCCTTCGGGCGTCCACTGCGACTCCTGAATGATGCCGCGGTTCATATCGACGATGTACAGACAGCCGTCGGGGCCGGTATAGGTGTTGACGGCCCGGAAGTTCATGTCCGTCGAGGCAATGAACTCCTGCTGATGATAGGCGTTTTCGAGGGTGGTCTTGCCGTCTTTATTGATCATTTTGGCCCGGCGGATGATCCGCGCGACCGGCTCGCTGATCAGGTAATCGCCGACGAGGTCCGCCGGCAGCCGGTCGCCCCGGAAGATCGACTGGCCGCAGCCGGCCGTGAAGTGGTTGAGGGTCGAGTCGGGCCGGAGCCGCTTCAGCCCGCCCTGAATGTCGGGCGTTTTGATGATGGGCCAGACGGCCGCAAACTCCTCGCTGTACTGGTCGGGGAACTCCAGCGCGCCGTAGGTCGGATTGATCTGGAAGCCGGAAGCCGGGATTTCGCCCCCGGCGCGGGAGAAGAACAGCCGGCCGTAGTTGTCGTGCGTCAGGCCCCACTGCCCGTTGGAGCCGTTGGGCAGCGAATCGACCTGGAGGGCGCCGTTTTTATACCGGAACCGGATCGGGTCGACGGTGACGTAAATCCAGTTGTCGAGGTTCCAGTCGAGGCCGCTGCGCTGGTGTTCGAGGTTGCCGGGCGCCTTGCGCGGAACGGTAAACAGCGGTTTTTTGGCGTCGGCCACCCCGTCGCCGTTCGTGTCCTTATAGCTGTAGATATTGTAGGTATCGGTTTCGTTGACCAGCAGTTCGTGATCGACGCAGAGGATGAGCCGGGGCAGCAGGAGTTTGTCGAGGAACACGGAGCTTTTGTCCATCTTCCCGTCGTTGTCGGTGTCTTCCAGCCGCATGATCCGGCATACCGGGTCGTGTTCGCCGGAGCCGTCCACATCCTGCATGTAGGTGTTCATCTCGGCGACGTACATCCGGGCGTTGCCGTCCCAGGCGATGGCGACCGGCTCCCGGATCATCGGCTCGCTGGCGACGAGTTCCATGCGGTAGCCCTTCGGCAGCCGGAACGAACGCAGGCTTTGTTCGGGCGTCAGGTGCGCCGGGCTGGGGTTGTCCGTAAAAGCGGGAACGTCGGGCGTGGCTTCGGACCCGGCGGTCTGCGCGGTTTGCTGCGAAGTCGGGTTCGAAACCTTACAGGTAACGACGAGCAGGGAAAAAGCCAGCAGGCCGGCTTTCCAAAAGGTATTATTCATCATAAGGGCTCAGGAACAATTCGTCAATCTAAATAGCAAGTTAGGAAGAATTTATACTCTTACCGGCTGAGGTTTAGCAGGATTCGGGGAAAATTTTAATCCCGGGCGTGATTTTAAAAATCAGCCTCGGCCGATCTCACGGCGGTATCCGAAAAATTCTATCTTAGTGCAGTGATCGGGCCGCCGGCCTTTTTCATAAGCGATTCCCGTAAACCCACTTTCCTCTTTACTCAAATCAGGATCCGAGATGACCTTCAAGTATTTCGACAAACCGGAAATCTTTGTCGGCTTTCTTGACGAAAAAACCACCTGCGACACCTGCGGAGAATTTACCCGCTGCTTCGACGCCGAACCCTTTTACGGAGAAGAAACGCTGGCGGCCGTCTGCCCGTCCTGCCTGGAAAAAGGCCGGCTCTACGGAATGGACGTATATACCTGTGAGGGAGATTTTTCCGAACTGAAACGGCAGTTGACCGAACGGCATCCGGACCTCGACGAAAACGAAATCGACGCCATGGCCGAGGAAAAAACGCGCGAACTGGAAAAAACCACCCCGCACCTGGTCACCTGGCAGGACTGGCTGTGGCCCTGCGCCGACGGCGACTACTGCCAGTTCATCGGCTACGGCTCCCGGCCCCTCTACAACCGGCTTTCGCGGGATTTCAACGGCCAGGCCCTGTTCGAATCCTCCCTGTATTACACCCTGCGGGACGATTCGGACGCGGACGCGCTCTGGGAAGAAGAAATGCCCCGCAAGGAAGTCCGGACGTATGAAGAAAGCAGCCGGTACAGCACGCTCTTCTACGTGTTCAAAAGTCTTCATTCCGACCAAATCATCACCACCTGGGATTCCGACTGAGTTCATGAAACACTTCATCTTCTGCCTTTGCCTGCTGTTTTCCATCGGCGCCCATGCCCAGACCTACGACCTGATTATTAAAAACGGCCGGGTGGTCGACGGCTCGGGCAACCCCTGGTATTATGCCGACGTCGCCATCCTGAACGGAAAAATCGCCCGCATCGGCAGCATCCCGGCCACGGACGCCCGCGCGACGGTCGACGCCCGCAACCAGATCGTGGCGCCCGGCTTCATCGATGTGCATACCCACGTCGAAGGCAGCCTTCAGGACCGCCCCGGTGCCGAGAATTTCCTGCACGACGGCGTCACGACGCTGGTGACGGGCAACTGCGGCAGTTCGGCCGTCGACCTGCGGGCGTTTTTCGACTCGCTCCGGATTCAGGGCTTTTCGCCGAATCTGGCGTCGCTGGTCGGCCACAATTCGGTCCGGCTGAAAGTGATGAAGATGGCGTTCCGCGAACCCACCGCCCGGGAGCAGGCCGAGATGGAACGGCTCGTGGAGCAGGCCATGAAAGACGGCGCCGTCGGCCTGTCGACCGGCCTCATCTACACCCCCGGCACCTACGCCCGCACGCCCGAAATCGTCAATCTGGCGAAGGTGGCGTCGCGCTACGGCGGGGTGTATGCGTCGCATATGCGAAATGAAGGTCAGGAAGTCAAAAAAGCCATCGGGGAAGCCATTCAGATCGGGCGGGAGGCCCGGATTCCGGTCGAGATTTCGCATTTCAAGGTCGCCGGCAAACCGATCTGGGGAGCCGCCGTCGAAACCGTGGGGCTGGTGGAGGCCGCCCGGCGGGAAGGCATCGACGTGACGGTCGATCAGTATCCGTATACGGCATCCAGCACCTCGCTGGCGAGCATCGTGCCCTCCTGGGCGCTGGCCGACGGTGATTCGGCCACGCTGGCCCGGTTCCGCGACCCGGCTACCCGGACGAAAATCCGGAAAGAAATGCTGGCATCGCTGAAAGAGAACGACCGCAAAAATTTCGATTACGCCGTGGTGGCTTCCTTCCCGGCCGACACGAGCTTCAACGGCCTGTCGATCACGAAGATCAATCAGAAACTCGGCCGAAAGAACAAAGCCGACGCGGAGGCCGATCTGGTGATGGACCTGATGGAAAAAGCCGGTATGAAGCGCATCCAGATGGTCTACCACACCATGTCGGAGGAGGATGTCGCCACGATCATGCGCTACTCCAACACGATGGTGGCCTCGGACGCGGGCGTGACGCGCTACGGCTCTGGGATGCCGCACCCGCGCGGCTACGGCTCCAACGCCCGGGTGCTGGGGCGGTATGTCCGTGAGAAGCAAATTATTCCGGTGGAGGAGGCCGTCCGGCGGATGACCTCGCTGCCCGCCCAGCGGTTTTCTCTCGAAGACCGGGGCCTGCTTCGGCCCGGTTATGCCGCCGACCTTGTGATCTTCGACGAAAAAACGGTGACCGATCAGTCAACCTACGACGTGCCCCATGCTTATTCGACGGGTTTCTCCTACGTGCTGGTCAATGGGGTGCCGGTGATCGAAGCCGGGAAACACAACGGGAAGCGGCCCGGCCGGATTCTGACCGGCCGGGGATATGCCGGGGTCATGGAGGAGAGGGCAGGAAAGTAAACACCGGATTTTTGGCGTAACTTGCCGGGCGGGATGTAAACCCGCTGATGACCGCACCGTAACGGAATGCATTTCGACCAGCACGGCTTTCTGACTCCGTATGGAGTGATAGAAACCGATTTTTCTATTTTTGAACAGGTTTTTGTTTCGGCCTTTCCGGAGTCGACCACCCGCCGGGCCTTGTTCGACGGGTTGATGGAGTTCGACGAATGCCTGCAAAAACTGCTTCCCGAGGGCTATTTTCAGTGGATCGACGGCAGCTTTGTGACCAAAAAGCTGAATCCGGCAGACATCGACCTGGTGACTTTTGTCGACTATCGCTGGTATGAAAGGCAGGAGTCGGCGTTTAATGAGTTGAGAGCCTGGCGCTTCGACCGGGAGAAGGGAATCGACGGGTATTTCGTGAAGATTTATCCGGAGGATCATCCCCTTGTCAACGGGTATCGATACGATAAAACGGAGTGGGCTTTTACCTTCTCGAAAACCGCTCCAAAACCGGGTCACCAGAGAAGAAATAAAGGGTTCATTCAGCTAACTTTTTAAAACAGATGGATAGACCGACAACTGCAGAAGAAAGAAACTTGCTGATCCTAAGTACGCTCGAACTGATCGAGCGCACGACCAAGGCCATCGGATATCATCAGTCATTCGAGTCACCCGACCGGTTGGCTATTGACCAATACACTGAACTTCGCGAAAGACATCTGGCCTTTTTAGCCGAGCTGCTGGAAGATTTCGGCGTAGAAGCCCATCTTTCCGTCAGACAGGCCGCCTAACCAATGGCAAGCCGCCAAATCATGAATTAAAAGGATGGAAGTTTCACTACAAAACGAAACACTGGAAAGCCTGGAGGGAGAAATTCGGGACGAACCGGATTACGGGGATTTTGTGGGGCAGAAGATTCACGCGCTGCGCAAAACTCCGCTGGGCCGGCTCCGGTCGGAAGACCTGCGGCTGCTGATCGAAAACCGGGTCTCGCTGCCGTACCTGCTTCCCCTGGCCATCGAAAAACTCCGGAAGAATCTGTTTGAAGAAGGAGATTATTACCCCGGAGACCTTTTACAGAGTGTGCTGAATCTCAATACCGGCTTCTGGACGAATCACCCGCAGGAATGGCGGCAGGTTCACGAACTGATCCGCTACCGGGAGTTCGAACTGGAGGACCGGCACATTGCCACCGAAACCTTTCTGGAATTATCCTGAACATACGCGTACCACTGCTAAACCCCCTTGTTATGAAAACCAATCGCCGAACCTTTCTCGGTCAGGCTACGACGGCAACCGCGGCCGGTCTGGCCATTCCCAATATCCTTTTCGGTGCCCAGCCGAAAGCCGATGAGGTCGTCATCGGACACGGCAGCCACCGCTACCGCGTCGTTCCGAACTGGGGCGTGCTGGATGCGGGCAAAAACCCCGTCAACGACTGCCACGAAATGGTGCAGGACGCCAAAGGCCGCATCATTCTGCTGACCAACGAGACGAAGAACAACATCCTGGTTTACGATAAATCGGGCAAACTGCTCGAAAGCTGGGGCAACAGCTACCCCGGCGGGCACGGCCTGACGCTGTCCAATGAAGGCGGAGAGCAGTTTCTGTTCATCTCCGACCCTGACCGGCACCAGGTCGTCAAAACCGACCTGAAAGGCAAGGTTCTGCTGAAGCTCGAATACCCGAAGGAAACCGGCCGGTATGACTACCCGACCCAGTTCAAACCGACCGAAACCAGCATCAACCCCGCCAACGGCGATATCTACGTGGCCGACGGCTACGGCCTCAACTTCATCACGCAGTATGACCGGAACGGCAAATACATCCGCCACTGGGGCGGTAAGGGCGAGGAGAACGGCCAGTTCGACTGCTGCCACGGCATCCTGGTCGACACGCGCAACAAGGCCAACCCGACGCTGCTCATCACCGACCGACGGCATAACGCCCTGAAGCGGTTTACGCTCGACGGCAAATACCTCTCGACCATCGCCCTGCCCGGTTCCTACATCTGCCGCCCCGTGCCGCACGGCGACATGATCTACGGGGCCGTCTTCCGCAGTACCTCCGACTCCTACCCCGGCTCGGGTTACATCCAGATTCTGGACAAAAACGACAAGGTGGTATCGACACCGGGCGGTTCGGAACCGGTTTATAAAAACGGCAAGCTGGAGGAGCAGCGCAAAGACCGCTCGTTCACGCCTTTCATTCATCCGCACGACGTCCACGTCGACGAGGACGAAAACGTCTATGTGGCCCAGTGGGCTTCCGGAAAAACCTATCCGATCAAGCTGCAGCGCGTCGCCTGATGAACCGCTTCGCCGGTCTTGTTCTGGTCCTTCTGGCCTTCGGAACGGCGTCGGCTCAGCCGAAACCGATCCTGCGCCGGTCCGACAGCTTTTTCGGCCTGCATTTTGACTTCCATGCCGGGCGGAACGATTCGACCATCGGCCGGACGCTCACCGCCGGGATGATCGACACGCTGCTGAGCCGCGTCCGGCCGGATTTTATCCAGGTCGATACGAAGGGGCATGCGGGCGTGACGAGCTACCCGACGAAGGTCGGCTATGCCTACAGCCGGTTTACGCAGGACCCCCTGAAGCTGTTCCGCGAGGTCACCCGGCGGCATGGCGTGGCCCTCTACGTCCACCACTCGGGCGTCTGGGACAACGAGGCCATCCGCCACCACCCGGCCTGGGCGCGCCGGTTTCCCGACGGCCGGATCGACGACCGGAAAACCTCCGTTTTCGGGCCGTATGCCGACAGTTTGCTGATTCCGCAGCTGAAGGAAATCGCCGATTACGGCGTCGACGGCGTCTGGACCGACGGCGAGTGCTGGGCCGTCGAACCCGACTACCGGCCCGAGGTGCTGGCGGCTTTCCGGCAGGAAACCGGGATTCAGGAGGTGCCTAAAAAGAAGGGCGACCCGCATTACGACGATTTTCTGGAGTTTCAGCGGAAGGCGTTTCTGCGGTATGTCGGACATTACGTCGATGAGGTGCATCGGTACAAACCCGGCTTCCAGATCGCCAGCAACTGGGCGTATTCTTCCTTCATGCCCGAGCCGGTCACCCTGAACGTCGACTTTATTTCCGGCGACCTCAATGCCACCAATGCCGCCAACAGCGCGGCTTTCGAAGCCCGCTGCATCGCTCCGCAGGGCCGCCCCTGGGACCTGATGGCCTGGGGGTTCGCGTCGAACTACGACGGCGTTCATTCACCGAAGCCGGCCCGTCAGCTGTGTCAGGAGGCCGCGCAGGTGCTGTCGATGGGCGGAGGCTTTCAGGCTTATTTCACCCAGCAGCGGGATGCGTCCATCAAGCTTTGGGAGGTGCCGGTCATGGAGGAACTTGCCCGTTTCTGCCGCGCCCGGCAGGCGTTCTGCCACAAAGCCACGCCCGTGCCGCAGGTGGCGCTGCTGTATTCGACGGCCGGTTATAAAGCCGTCTCGCCAAACCTTTACCGCCCCTGGAACGGGGAACACAACGCCCTGCGCGGGATACTTGACCTGCTGCTTTACAACCAGCTGCCGACCGAAATTCTGATGGAACACCACCTCCGGGGCCGGATGGCTTCCTACCCGCTGATCGTGGTCCCGGAATGGGCGACGCTCGACAAGGGCTTCCGGGATGAGCTGGTGCAGTATGCCCGCAACGGCGGGAACCTGCTGGTGATCGGCAGCGAAGCCGTCCTGAACTTTCAGGATGTGCTGGGCGTCAGCCTCGGCGACACGATCCGGGGCACCCCCTATTTCGGACTGCCCAACCACATCACCGGCACCACGGCCCGCTACCGGCCGTTTCGGCCGGCGGCCGGAACCCGAACCGTGGGTGGTTTATACGGAAACGGCGACATGCGCGATTATCGCGGGCCGGCGGCTTCCGTGGCGCCCCTCGGCAAAGGCCGGATTGCGGCCGTTTACCTGAATCTGGGGGCGCCGTATCAGCAGCGCGAAACCGTGCAGTGCCGCGATTTTCTGGCGGCCGTCGTCAAAGAGGTATTCCCTCAGCCGCTGGTGACGGTGCAGGGGGCGCCGAGGGTGCATCTGGCCGTCAACCGCAAAGCCGGGAAGCTGATGGTCAATCTGGTGAATATGAGCGGTTCGCACGGGAACAAGGCCGTCCATACGCTGGACGACATTCAGCCGCTCGGGCCGTTCCGGGTGCAGCTTCGGGCCGACCGCCGACCCGGCCGCATCACGCTCCAGCCCGAAAACCGGCCGGTTGATTTTGAGTACCAAAACAAGGTCGTCTCGTTTTTTATACCGAAATTAGATGTCCACTCGGTGGCCGTAATCGAATAACCGGGTGAATGTTAACCCGATTCCTGAACCTGACCGTTTCGATGCATACTTTCATGTTGTTACAGGCCGCCCCGGCCCAACCTTCCGACTGGGTACTGTTTTTCGGGCATTTCCATCCGCTGATCGTCCACCTGCCCATCGGCTTTCTGCTGATTGCCGGCCTGCTGGAGATCGACCGGCTGACCCGGCGGCAGAGCGTCAACGCCCACACCATCACGCTGATTCTGTTCTGGGCGGCCGTCAGCGCCACCCTGGCCTCCATTTTCGGGTATCTGCTGTCGCTGGGCGGGGGCTATGAGGAAGAAACTCTGAACAACCATATGTGGCAGGGCATCGGCGTGGCGGTTTTCTCATGGATCGCCTGGGCCGTCAAATCCGAGCGGTTTCGCCACAAAATCCGGATCGGGTCCCTGCTGTACTACCCGGCGCTGGCGGTTTCGCTGGTCTGTCTGCTGGCGGCCGGCCACCTCGGCGGTTCGCTGACCCACGGCTCCGACTACCTGACCCAGTATACACCCGAGCCGTTCCGGACGCTGGCCGGCATTCCGCCCCGCGAGGAAACTATCGAAGACATCAAACCCA
This sequence comes from Larkinella soli, assembly GCF_003703975.1. GTDB lineage: Bacteria > Bacteroidota > Bacteroidia > Cytophagales > Spirosomataceae > Larkinella > Larkinella soli. The sequence goes on from NZ_QTJY01000032.1 coordinate 15,701, forward strand.
TCACCGACGTCAATCAGGCGCTGGTGTATGAGCAGATCGTCCATCCCATCCTGAAAACCCGCTGCATCCAGTGCCACAACCCCTCGAAATCGAAGGCCGACCTCCGGCTCGACACGCCCGCGATGATTAGGAAGGGCAGTGAAGACGGCCCGGTGATCGTGGCCGGCAACACGGCCCAGAGCAAGATGCTGAAAGTCTGCCTCCTGCCCGAAGAAGACGACCACCATATGCCGCCGAAAGGCAAGCCGCAATTGACTGAAAATCAGGTCGCACTCCTGACGTGGTGGATCAGCCAGGGCGCTCCGTTCGACAAGAAAGTGGCCGAACTCAAGGTGACCGATCCCGTCAAACCGGCGCTGGCGGCCCTCGGAACAGGCAGCGCCGAAACGGGAGCCGGCACCGTGGCGTCGGGCCCGGCCCCGGAGTCTCCCGTCCTGACGATGAAGCTGCCCGTCCCCGACCCGAAAGCCGTCGAGGAACTGAAGAAAACCGGGCTGCTGGTGCTGCCGCTTGCTAAAGAACAGAACCAACTGGAAGTCAGCGCCGTGAATGCCCGCAGCTTCGGCGACGCCCAGGCGGCCCTGCTGCCGAAACTCTCCAATCAGATCGTCTGGCTGAAGCTGGGAGATACCGAAGTGTCCGATGCCACGCTGGCACAGGTAGCCCGGCTTAAAAACCTCCAGAAGCTGCACCTCGAACAGACGAAGGTGACCGACGGCGGCCTGAAAAATCTGAAAGCCCTTCCCTATCTGGAATACCTCAACCTGTACGGGACGGAAGTGACGGATACGGGTCTGAAGGAACTGGCCGGTATGAAGGCGCTCAAAACCGTGTACCTCTGGCAAACCAAAGTGACCGAAACCGGCGTCGCCGACCTGAAGAAAGCCCTTCCGGGGCTGGAAGTGAACATGGGCCTGGGCGAACTCTCCATTGCCGAATTTACCAAAGCGGCCCCGACGGGCACCGAAGCCGAGCCGGAGAAGGTTAAAAAATAAGCGGGTGTTCAGGCCGGCAGGTAGATCGTGAAGGTAGCCCCTTGGCCCGCCCGGCCCTCGGCCGTGATGAAGCCGTGGTGGTTATCGACCACCTTTTTGCAGATGGCCAGACCGATGCCCGTACCGCTGTACTGGCTCTTTCCGTGCAGCCGCCGGAACAGTTGAAACAGCTGGTCCGCATACCGCATATCGAAACCGATCCCGTTGTCGGTGACCTCTATACGGTAATAGGATGGGTGGGTGGCCTTACTCAAAACCACCGGTTCTTCGGCGGCCCCGATCCGGCGGCAGGTAATCGAAATCTCGGGCCTGACGCCGTCACGGTTGAATTTCAGCGCGTTGGACAGCAGGTTATGGAACAGCTGGTGCAGCTGCATCGGGTCGCCGGACAGCGTCGGCAGCGGAGCGATATGGAGGACCGCCTGCTGGTCGGCGATCAGCAGTTCCAGGTCTTCCGTTACCTCCACCAGCACACTGGACAGCGCCACCGGGCCGAGCGTCTGTTCGGAAGACAGGCGGCTGTAGGTCAGCAGGTCCTTGATCAGGGCCGACATCCGTTCGGCCGAATTCTGCATCCGCCCGACCAGATCCATGGCGCCGGCCGGAATCTGCGGACCGAAATCCCGCTCCAGAATATCGCCGAAGGCCTGAATCTTCCGTAGCGGCTCCTGGAGGTCATGGCTGGCGACGTAGGCAAACTCCTGAAGGTTTCGGTTGGTCAGGTCCAGCTGCACCACCTTCTCCTGCAATTCCTGCTGGTATTGTTTCACCGTAGTAATATTATGAAGCGTGGCCGTCAGGTTATCACCGGACTGCGCCAGCAGCACGTCCATCCAGAGGGTTCGTTCGCCGTCGCGGAGCAGGTACTCGAAAGACCCGAACGCGCCGGTCTCCATGGCGGTTTTAAACCGGCCGCCCAGCCCCTCCGCCTGCATCCAGCCCGGTAACTGAGAAAGACGCCGGCCGACGAGGCTCCCGGATCGTTCGTCCACCAGTTCCTGGAAAGCCGCGTTCGAGAACGTAATCCGGAAATCGGTCAGGGCGTTGCCCTGCCGGATCGGCTGGAGGTTGACGATGCCGTTCCGGGTCGAGTTGAGGATGGACTCCAGGAAGCCCTCCAGCCATTTCCGGCGGTAGGTCAGCACAACCTGGGAGGCAAATACGCCCAGCACGATACCCAGGGCCAGAATGGAGAACAGGGCGGAAAAATTGCCGGTCAGGGTCGTCGACTCCTGTAGTTCTTCCTTCCGTTTGCTCAGCAGCGAGTTTTCATAGGCGATGGACCGGTCGATCAGGGTGTGTATGACAAACAGATCATCGATACGGTAGCCCTCTCCGGATGCGATAATCTCGGCGATATTCTTCTGCATCAGCGCATCCCAGTGCCGCTCGATCAGGCGGGAAATGGTCCGCAGTCGGTTCTGCTGGGCGGTATCAGGCCCGAGTAAGGCCCGCAGAAACCGCAGGTCGTCCTTTACCTGCCCGGCCTCTCTGTAAAACATGCTGTAATAGGCCGGGGAGGCCCGCCGGACGTAGTTTCTGCTGAAAATCTGGGCACTTTTCAGGTTCTTCGACAGGCGTTCGAAGCGGTTGATGACCTCCCGGGTTCGGTCGACCTCGGCGGTGTATTCGGTCATTTTATTGAAATTGCTGCGGTCGATCAGAATAACGGACGAAAGCAGCAGAAACGAGAGGATAAACGGGAAAGCAGCTTTTAGACGCATGAGGCAGAACCAACCAGGTGTATCAGATTCGAATCCGGCCTTCTAAGTTACATAATGAACGGAAGTTTTTCGGGAAATCCGGTTATGAGAAAGGGAAAGCGGTTCCGTCTTGCCCCCTCCGACCGCCGGTCGCATCAGATTACTCTGGATCTGAACAGGTTAAGCACCTCCTCCCGGTAACTGACGCCGATCGGCAGTTTATGGCCCTGGTGCGTCTCAATCGTGTTGCCGTCGATGTTCCGGATGCTGGTGAGGCTCACGATGAAGGAGCGGTTGATCCGCAGGAAATGGGCCTTCGGAAGCAGTTCCTCCAGCCGGGAAAGGGTCATGTGCGGGATCACGGTCCGCTCCCGGGTATGAATTTTGACGTAATCCTTCATCCCTTCGATAAACACAATCTCGGAACACATGATCTTGACCAGCTTCTTGTTCTCCCGGACCAGGAAGTAGTTTTCGTAGTCGCGGGGTGCGGCACCCGGCCTTGCCTCCGCCCCTGCTCCACCGGCGGCACGCCGGGCGGGCGGATGCCCGCGTTCGAGGGCAAATTTTTCCCGGACTTTATTGACGGCCCGCACAAACCGCTCGAATGAGATCGGCTTCAGGAGGTAGTCCGTTACGTCGTAATTATAGCTTTCCACGGCATAATTCGGGTAGGCCGTGGTCATGATGACCTGCGGACGAAGGGCCGTAAAACTTTCCAGAAACTGCATACCGGTCATTTCGGGCAGCCTGATATCCAGAAAAATCAGGTCCGGCTTATGGGTTTCCATCGCCTGAAAGGCCGCCACGGCGGTGTCGCAGCGGGCGGCCAGCGAAAGGAAGGGAAGCCGCCTTATGAACTTTTCGAGGACTTCCTGAGCCGGTGGTTCGTCCTCGATGATCAGGCAGGATAAAATCTTTTTCATACTAACCACAGGGTTAACTGGACGCTGTATTCCTGTTCGGAGGGTTCGATCACCAGCCGGTGGCGGTCCGGATACAGGAACTTCAGCCGTTTCCGGACATTTTCCAGGCCGAGGCCGCCGACCGCCGGGGCGGTCGGCACGGAATCCGACCGGCTGTTCCGTACCGAAAACCGGAGAAGGTTTGCTTCGGCCTGCACCTGAATGTCGACCCAGGCCGGCCGGCCGGTCCGGTTCAGCCCGTGTTTAAAGGCATTCTCCACGAACATGACCAGCAGAAAAGGCGGCACCGAATATTCCTGCACTTCTCCTTCCACCGACAGACCGATGCGGACAGGTTTGCGGTGCCGGATGCGTTCGAGCTGAATGTAATCCTTCATGAACTGCAGCTCGCGGTCGAGACGGATCAGGTCCGTGCCGGTTTCGTAGAGCGCATACCGCATCATATCCGACAGCCGAACCAGCATCCGGGCGGCCCTATCGTCGAGGCCGATGACGCGGGCGTAGATATTATTAAGTGTGTTGAAGAGAAAATGCGGGCTGATCTGGGACCGCAGCAGGTTCAGTTCCAAACGGAGATTTTCCTGCTTCAGCCGACGGGCCACCTCATTGTTCCGCAGGCCGTCTTTCGCCAGTTTGAAACAAAGCGGCAAAGCGACGAAATGGAGGTTGAACGCTTTATGAAAGACGATGGCGTCAATGTTAGAAACCATGTCCGGCAAAGCGGTTCCCAGGTAAATCCGGGCGACACCCACACCGCCGGTTTCCAGTTCGTATCGCTGGGCAAGGTACGAAATAACGCCCTGGCTCTGGTAAAAAACCACCAGATGAAGAATGATAAGATTGACCAGAAAAGCCTTCCAGCGGCCCCGGTATAAGGTCAGCGGAGCCACCACATAACCCAGCCAGTAGAATGAGATCAAAATGCCCAGCCAGTGGGAAATATGCATGGCGATGAGGGTAATTTCAGGGATCCCGGCCGGTAACTCCCTGCGGGTCTGATGAAACGTAATCAGAAACATAAGTGCCCATAGACCGCTATGCAGCAACAGGCGTCCGAAAAGGGTACGTTTTCCGACCGAAAGACGATGCGTGATAGGCACAACTATAAAACTATATTTGCTTGCGCAATCATTGAACAAAATTCAAAGATAACCAAAAGTTTGAATGTTGTTTCTTTTATAAAAAATAGGAATTTATCGGAAAGAGTCTTCCCGTCCGACAATCCTCGAGGGAAGCGGGAACCGGTCATTTCATTGGTCGAAGGAGAATCGGGTATTGGTCGAATATTTTTTATAAGGTTTTTAAGACCGGCTTTCTTTGCTGCCCTGAATGATCGATTGATTAACCCACCTCCCCCGTATGCAACAGCTTGCGTTCAAGGTTCGCAAATTGCGTGAAATTTTCTGTTACTCTCAGGAATACGTCGCTTACCACCTGGGAATCAGCCAGGCGGCTTACAGCAAGAAAGAAACCGGCCGGACCAGCCTGTCGCTGGTCTGTCTGCAAAAGCTGGCCGAACTGTATCATTTTTCCATCGAGGAGCTGATCAGCTGCCACCCGCAGGAGCTGATCATGAAGGCCGTCGAGCGCAACCACCCGGCAGCCGCCTGACCGACCCGACGCGATGGAATCACGTCTTCCGCCCGCCGAGGTGATCGAATTCACGACCGAGGCCTACCTCCCGACCGTTTCGGTACGCGGACAGCTGATCTACCTGACCACCGTCCTGGCGGTGACGGCCGCTCTGATCAGTCTTCCCTTCATCCGGACGGAGGTGTCGGTGCAGAGTCCGGGGCTGGTGCGGCCCCGCTCCGAACGAAATGAGCTTCGCCCGCTGGTGGCTGGTACGCTGGCCGGGGTGGAAGTCCGCGAAAATCAGGCCGTGCGGGTCGGACAGCCGCTGTTCCGGCTCCAGACCGACCAGATCGACAGCAAACTTCGTCTGAACCGGGTGCTTCAGGCCGAAAAACGACGCTTCATCGCCGACCTGGAACGGCTGGTCAGGGGCGCACGGCCGGCTTCCGGTTCCCTCGCCGGTCTGAGCTCCCCGCTCTACCGCCAGCAGTATGAACATTTCCGGTTTCAGCTCGCGGAATCCGACGAAACCCGCCGGAAACGCAGACGGGAACTTGACCTGAACCGGAAACTTCTGGCCGACAGGGTGATTCCCCGGCAGGAGTTCGAAGACCGGGCGTTTGCCTTCCGAACGGCGCAGGTCCAGTACCGGGCGCTGGTGGAGCGTCAGCTCAGCGAATGGGAAACGGCGCTGTCCGGGCACCGCATGAGCCTCGATGAACTGCGGGCCCAGGAGCAGCAATGGCTGAAGGAACGCGAACTCTACACCCTCCGGGCGCCGGTCGCGGGCAGCATCAGCCAGTTGTCGGGGAAATACCCCGGCAGTTACGTGCAGGCCGGGGAAGTACTGGGGCTGATTTCACCCGATTCCAACCTGATGGCCGAGTGTTCGGTACCGCCGAAAGACATCGGTCTGCTGCGGCCCGGCATGAAGGTCCGGGTGCAGGTCGACGCCTTTGATTATAACCAGTGGGGAATGACCACCGGCACCATCACCGAGATCAGCAACGACATCATCGTTCCGGAAAAGCAGCCGCCGTATTTCAAAGTCAAATGCCGGCTCGACCGGCATTACCTCGCCCTGCGCGACGGTTACCGGGGCTACCTCAAAAAAGGGATGAGCCTGCGGGCCCACTTCGTCGTGACGGAACGCAGCCTGTTCGACCTGCTCTACGACAGGGCCGACGACTGGCTGAATCCGAAAAATAACCCGGCTCCCGGTGAACAATAAGCCTTTCAACTCCTGACCGATTCATGACCCGCTTATGGCTTTTCCGAAAAAGATAGCGATCCGACAGCACGACGTCACCGACTGCGGAGCGGCCTGTCTGGCCTCCGTGGCCGCCTTTTACCGGCTGGTGATTCCGATTTCCCGCATCCGGCAATATGCCTCGACCGACCGGAAAGGCACCAATGTGCTGGGCCTGATCGAAGCGGCCGAAAAACTGGGGTTTCAGGCCAAAGGCGTCCGGGCCTCGTTTGAGAATCTGGCCGGTATTCCGAGGCCGGCCATTGCCCACGTCGTCGTTCGGGAGGTGCTGCACCATTATGTGGTCATCTACGAGGTGAGCGCCGGCGGGGTGAAGGTGATGGACCCCGCCACCGGCAGCCTCGAAACCTATGACCGCGAGACCTTTCAGACCCTGTGGACGGGTGTTCTGGTCCTGCTGCTGCCCGGCGAAAGCTTTGAAGCCGGAAACCGCAGGCAACCGGTCCGGAAACGGTTCTGGTCGCTGGCAAGGCCGCATCGCGCAGTCATGATGCAGGCCCTGTTCGGCGCACTGGTGTATACCGTGCTGGGCCTTTCGACATCCATCTACATGCAGAAAATCGTGGATCATGTCCTGGTGGGCGGCAACCGGAATCTGCTGAACCTCATGAGCGTGGGCATGATCCTCCTTCTGCTGCTTCAGCTGTACATCGGTTCCATGAAGTCGTTCTTCGCCCTCCGGACCGGCCAGCAGATCGACGCCCGGCTGATCCTGGGTTATTATAAACACCTGCTGAGGCTTCCCCAGTCGTTCTTCGACTCCATGCGGGTGGGCGAGATTATTTCGCGCATCAACGATGCCGTCAAAATCCGGACGTTCATCAACGATACCGCCCTGACGCTGATCGTAAACCTGTTCATCGTGCTGTTTTCGTTCGGGATGATGTTTACCTACGACTGGAAGATGGCGGTTATTATGCTGGCGGTCATCCCCTTCTACGCCGTCATTTACCTGATCATCAACCGCGTCAACCGGAAAGGACAGCGACGGCTGATGGAAGACGCGGCCGACCTGGAATCCCAGCTGGTCGAGTCGCTGAATGCCGTCGGAACCATCCGGCGGTTCGGGCTGGAGGAGTTTGCCGACCTGAAAACCGAAACCCGCTTCATCCGGCTCCTCAAAGCCACCTTCCATTCGGCCTCGGCCTCCGTCTGGGCCGGAAATGCCTCGGAACTGGCCTCCCGGCTGTTTACCATCATCCTGCTGTGGACCGGGGCCGGCTTCGTGCTGGACAACGACCTGACCCCCGGCGAACTGTTGTCGTTCTATGCCCTCATCGGCTACTTCACCGGCCCGGCCGGGAGCCTGATCGGGGCCAATAAAACCATCCAGGACGCCCAGATTGCCGCCGACCGCCTGTTCGAGATCATGGACCTGGAACGGGAGTCGGCCGGGGATCGCATCGCCCTGCGGCCGGAAATGATCGGGGATATTCATTTCCGGCAGGTTTCGTTCCGGTACGGGACAAGGGTGCAGGTTTTCGACGGGCTCACCCTGACGATACGGAAGGGAGCGATCACGGCCGTGGTCGGGGAAAGCGGCTCGGGGAAGTCCACGCTGCTGTCCTTGCTGCAAAACCTGTATCCGCTGCAAGAGGGCTCGATTCACATCGGCGACCACGACCTCCGGCACCTCAGCCCCGACAGCCTCCGCCGGATCGTCGGGGTGGTGCCGCAGCAGATCGACCTGTTTGCCGGAGATGTGGTCGAAAACATTGCCGTCGGCGAGTTTCAGCCGGATATGGAGCGCATCCTCGATCTCTGCCGCCTGCTGGGTATGACCGAGTTCATCGAGCGGCTGCCCAACGGTTTTCATACCTGGCTGGGTGAAAACGGAGCCACCCTTTCGGGCGGCCAGCGGCAGCGGATCGCCATTGCCCGGGCGCTTTACCGAAAACCCGAAATTCTGATTCTGGACGAAGCTACTGCCTCCCTTGACCCGGTGGCGGAGCAGACGGTCCGGGAGGCCGTCCGGCGGTGGCGGGAAGCCGGCCGGACCGTCATCCTCATTGCCCACCGGCTCAGCACGATCCTGAATGCCGACCAAGTCCTGGTTCTGGAGCAGGGAAAGCTCGTGGAGCAGGGAACCCACGAGGACCTGCTGCACCGGCAGGGCGCCTATTACCGCCTGTGGGCTTCGCAGTATCTGCCCGAACAGGCACTGGAGGCATAAATTATAACTACAAGTTGTTGATAACCAAATGGTAGCCGCGCAATTTTGTTTCGTTAAATCAATCTTCAACCACCCAATCAATTCCCAAGTACAATGGAAAATCAAAACGCAATGGTGACCCTGAGCAAGGAAGAAATGCAGGAAATCAACGGCGGCTACTTCGCCTTTTCGCTGGGTTTTGCCACGCCTGTCTTCAAATTCATCCTCGGCTTCCTCAGGTTCTGATCCCGTTTTGCAGGCGTTTTATCGGCGTAAGCGCCGGACACCGGTCCGGGCTTACGCTTTTTTAGTATCTTATTATAAGGAGTGGCGATATTCGATTCTTTTTAATTTGGCGGGCGTCCTATAAAACCTTAAATTTGTAGTATTTCCCTAACCCCTTTTCGTATGCGTTGCTCAACCGACATACGATTTCGAGCGATAGCGCTCAGTACGGCGATCTGCCTGTTCTCGGTAGCGGTCTGGACCTCCTGCGGCCGAAGCGTCGAGAAACCGGCAGAGATCGTTGCCCTGGAAAGCCGCCTGCCCGAAAAAGTCGATTACAATCTCCATATCAAGCCCCTGCTCTCGGACCGCTGCTTTGCCTGCCACGGTCCCGATAAAGCCAAACAGAAAGCCGGCCTGCGGCTCGACATGCCCGACGTGGCTTTCACCGCCCTCGAAAAATCAGGTAACACCGCCATCGTCCCCGGTAATCTGGCCGAAAGCGAACTGTACCACCGCATCGTCTCGTCGGACCCCGATTACATGATGCCGACGCCGGAGTCGCACCTGAGCCTGACCAACGAGGAAAAGGCGCTGATTATCCGCTGGATCGAGCAGGGCGCCGAATACAAACCGCACTGGTCGCTGATCGTTCCGAAAGTGGCCGAAGTGCCGAAAGTCAAAAACCCGGCCTGGGTGAAAAATGAGATCGACGCCTACGTCCTGAAGAAACTGGAAGAAAAGGGCCTCCGGCCCGCTCCCGAGGCCGACAAGGCGACGCTGCTGCGCCGGGTGACGCTGGACCTGACCGGTCTGCCGCCCACGGTGGCCGAAGTGGACGCCTTTCTGGCCGATAAAAGCCCCGACGCCTACGAAAAAGTAGTGAACCGGCTTCTTCACAGCCCGCAGTACGGCGAACGCCAGGCCGCGGAATGGCTGGATGTGGCCCGGTATGCCGATACGCACGGCTATCAGGACGACGGCCTGCGGACCATGTGGCCCTACCGCGACTGGGTCATCCGGGCCTACAACCGTAATCTCCGGTTCGATAAGTTCATCACCTGGCAGCTGGCGGGCGACATGCTCCCCCATCCCACCCGCAACATGCTCCTGGCGACGGCCTTCAACCGCAATCACCAGCAGAGCCAGGAAGGCGGTATCGTCGACGAGGAATACCGGGTCGAATACGTGGCCGACCGCGTCAATACCTTCGGCAAGGCCATGCTTGGCCTGACCGTAGAGTGTGCCCGCTGCCACGACCACAAGTATGACCCCATCAGCCAGAAGGATTATTATTCGCTGTTCGCCTTTTTCAACAATAACAATGAGCGCGGCCAGATTCCCTACGACGGCGAACCGGCCCCGACCCTGACGCTGACCTCGCCCGAGGTGGAAAAGCAGTTACGGTTTATCCGGACGCAGCTGGCCCCGATCGAGCAGCGGCTGAATCCCAACCGGCCCGAATATCAGAAAGCCTTCGGGCAATGGATGGGTTCGGCGGAGCGTTATCCGCCCATTTTCATCAACACCGGCCTGATTGCCCATTATACCTTCGATGAATCCGACCCCATCGACTTCAAGGCATACGAACATTCGGAGGAAAAGAAGAAAAAGGACGAGGAACGCCGGAAGGAGGACGAAAAGCGGCAGAAAGAAAATGAGCGCCGGAAACTGGCCGGTCTGCCGGAAATCAAAAAGCCGGTTGTTCCCAAAACCCGCGAAGAACTGGCGAAAGACCCCCGCAACGCCTTCTGGAACCAGGTAAACGACACCCTTCCCGCGCGGCTGGGGGGCGACCCCGAAAGCCTGCCCTACCAGATTGCCGGAAAAGTGGGCAAAGCGCGGTTCCTGCCGGGGGACAGTTATATCGAGCTGCCCCGCAAGCTGGGGGTGTTCGAGCGGACGCAGCCCTTTACGATCAGTTCGTGGCTCAACGTTCGGAAGCCGGGCCTGGAAGGGATGCTGATGGGCCGCTCCGACGGGCCGTTCGACGGCAACCGGGGCTATGAGATCAACCTCCTGCCCGACGGCCGCATCAAGGTAACCCTCAGTCACGTCTGGCCCGCCAACAGCCTCGACATCGAGTCGGTCGGGAAGATTCCGTACAAGCAGTGGTTTCATGTGGCGATGACCTACGACGGTTCCAGCCGGGCGCAGGGCATCCGGCTGTATCTCAACGGGCAGCCGGCGCCCGTCCGGATCGTGACCGACAACCTCTACCACAGCATGGACGAGGGCAAAAACGGAAAGCACTGGGTACGGTATCCGTTCTTCATCGGGCGCTGGCACGACCATTACATCAAGGATTTTGCAATCGACGAACTGCGGATCTATAACCGCAGCCTCACCCCGCTCGAAGTGCCGCAGCTGGCCGGCCGGCCCGACGCCCTGACCGCAGCCCTGCGCACGCCCCCGGCCCGCCGGACGCCCGCCCAGCGAACCGGTCTGTATAACTATTATGTCACGGTGGTGGATTCGGCCTATCATAAAGCCTTCGGGGAAGCGACGGTTTACCGGAATCAGGAGATCAGGCTATACAACAACTCCGACCAGGTCATGGTCATGCAGGAGCGGAAATATCCGCGCCGAACCTTCCTGCTTCAGCGCGGGGCCTACGACGCCCCCGGCGCGGAGGTGTCGGCCAACACGCCTACGCAGCTGATGCCGTTCCCGGAAGATTACCCGAAAAACCGCCTGGGGCTGGCCCGCTGGCTGCTCCACCCCGACAACTCGCTGTTCAGCCGGGTGATGGTCAACCGGTTCTGGCAGCAGTATTTCGGGCAGGGCATCGTAAAAAGCAGCGACGACTTCGGCAACCAGGGCGACCTGCCCTCGCATCCCGAACTGCTGGACTATCTGGCCGTCCGGTTCCGGGACGGTGCCGGCGGCTCCGGACCCTGGAACGTCAAAGCCTTCCAGAAATTCATTGTCATGTCGGCCACCTACCGGCAGTCGTCGGTCGTGGACCTGAAGAAACGGGAAGCCGACCCGGACAACCATTATTTCTCGCGGGGGCCCAGCTACCGGCTCTCCGCCGAACAGATCCGCGACAATGCGCTGGCCACCGGCGGGCTGCTGACCCGGAAGATCGGCGGGCCGAGCGTCCATCCCTACCAGCCGTCGGGCATCTGGGAGGCCCTGGCAACCCGCAATGCCGTCAACTACGTGCAGAACCACGGCGACAGCCTCTACCGGCGGTCGATGTATACGATCTGGAAACGGTCGTCGCCCCCGCCGATGATGCTCAACTTCGATGCTTCCGAACGGCACGTCTGCATCGTCCGGCGGCAGAAGACCTCGACCCCCCTGCAGGCGCTGGTGACGCTCAACGATCCGCAGTTCGTCGAAGCCGCCCGGGTGCTGGCCCAGCGGATTCTCGGCGCGAACGGAACGGCATCCGGAGCAACCGATCCGGAACCGGCCGCAATCGATTTTATGTTCAGGGCAGTGACGAGCCGCCCGGCCCGCCCGGCGGAGGTCGAACTGATGAAACGGCTTTATTCGGAGGAACTGGCCGACTTCCGGAAAAATCCGAAGCGGGCGGCCGAGTTACTGACCGTCGGGGAATATCCGGTCGAAAAAGCCGTTCCGGCTACGGAACTGGCCGCCTGGACGGTCGTCGCCAGCACGATTATGAATATGGACGAAGCGATTATCAAGCGGTAAGTTGAACCAATAAGGCGATGTACAACCTCGAAGACGAAATACACGATCAGTTCAGCCGCCGGACCTTTCTGGGTAAATCCAGCGCCGGTCTGGGGGCCCTTGCGCTGGCGTCCCTGCTGAACCCCAGCCGGCTGTTTGCGGCTTCCGGGGAGAACAAGGCGCCGGGCAACCCGCACTTTTCGCCGAAGGTGAAGCGGGTGATCTATCTGTTTCAGAGCGGAGCCCCTTCGCAGCTCGAACTGTTCGACTATAAACCGAAACTGGAGACGATGTGGGGCCAGGACCTGCCCGAATCCGTCCGGAAAGGCCAGCGGCTCACCGGCATGACCGCCGGCCAGAGCCGGTTTCCGCTGGCGGCTTCCAAATTCCGCTTCGCCCAGCACGGCCGCAGCCGGATGTGGGTCAGCGAACTGCTGCCCTATACTTCGAAGATCGTCGACGATCTGTGCTTCATCCGGTCGATGCATACCGAAGCCATCAATCACGACCCGGCGGTGACCTTCTTCCAGACCGGCAGCCAGCAGGCCGGACGGCCATCGTTCGGCTCCTGGATCAGCTACGGGCTGGGGTCCGACAACCAGAACCTTCCGGCGTTCGTCGTGCTACTCTCCAAAGGCCGCAACGGCGACCAGCCGCTGTATGCCAAGCTGTGGAGCAACGGTTTTCTGCCTTCCGTGCATCAGGGCGTCGTCTTCCGCTCCGGCCCCGACCCGGTTTATTACCTGAACAACCCGCCGGGCATCGACAGGACGAGCCGGCGCCGGATGCTCGACTACCTCGGCAAACTGCATCAGGAGCAGTACAAACACGTGCTGGACCCCGAAATCAATAACCGGATGGCCCAGTATGAAATGGCGTACCGAATGCAGACCTCCGTGCCCGAGACGCTCGACATTTCCAAAGAGCCGGATTACATCTTCGATATGTACGGCCCGGATTCGCGCAAGCCGGGGACGTTTGCGGCCAACTGCCTGCTGGCCCGCAAACTGATCGAAAAAGACGTCAAATTCGTGCAGCTCTACCACCAGGGCTGGGACCAGCACGGCAACCTGCCGAACGACATCCAGATTCAGACCAAAAGCGTGGACCAGCCGTCGGCCGCCCTGATCATGGACCTCAAGCAGCGCGGTCTGCTCGACGATACGCTGGTAATCTGGGGCGGGGAGTTCGGCCGGACCAACTATTCGCAGGGTAAGCTGGCGAAAGACAACTACGGCCGCGACCACCATCCGCGCTGTTTCACGATCTGGATGGCCGGGGCCGGCATCCGGAAGGGCATGATCTATGGCGAAACCGACGAATTCGGCTATAACATCGCCCGGGATCCGGTACACGTCCATGACTTTCAGGCCACCATCCTGCACCTGATGGGCGTTGATCACGAAAAGCTGACCTTCAAACACCAGGGCCGTCGCTACCGCCTGACCGACGTCGCCGGCAAAGTGGTGAAGCCCGTTCTGGCCTGACCGCCGGTCCGCGGAGTCAAAATCCCGAAACCCTCTTTGTTGCGGGTCGTTATAGAAGAGAACCACCTCTTGTAGCAACGTATGAACTGGACGGATTTCTGGGATAATTTAGGACCTTTCGGGACTGAAATCGAGCGCTGGCTGCGCCATAACCGCAACCTTTCGGGCTGGCTGATGCTGTTGATTTCGGTCGGCTGCGGGCTGCTGGTCAACCTGATCACCGGTCAGACGGTCAGCTTCATTCTGCACCGGCGCCCGGTCGAGGTCCTGGCGCTGCTGCGGCAATACGCGCGGAAAGCCTTCTATTTCTTCGTTCCGTCCCTGATTTTTCTGGTCGTCGTCAATCTTCAGGAAAGGGCCTTACAGCGCTACCCGCTGGCTTCCAGGGCCGCCGAGATAGCGTTCATCATGACGACCACCTGGCTGGTCGTGCAGCTGCTGAAAGTGGGCGAGAAGTCGATCATCCGGCGGTACGACACCGCCAACGACCAGAACCTCCAGCTGCGGAAGTTCGTGACCCAGATCGGCTTTCTCCGTCAGCTTTTCACCATCGTGGTGGTGGTCATCGGCTTTTCGATCCTGCTGCTTTCCTTCAACGGGGGCCGGAAAATCGGCCTGAGCTTCCTGACCTCGGCGGGGATTGCCTCCGTCGTGATCGGTTTTGCCGCCCAGCGGACCATCGCCAATCTGCTGGCCGGGGTGCAGATTGCCTTTACGCAGCAGATTCGGGTCGAGGATGCCGTCGTGGTGGAGAATGAGTGGGGACGTATCGAGGAAATCAACCTAACGAGCGTGGTCGTGCGGCTCTGGGACCGTCGCCGGATGATTCTGCCGATCACTTACTTCATCGAAAAGCCTTTCCAGAACTGGACGCGGTCGCAGGCGTCGGTGCTGGGCACGGTCCTGCTGTATCTGGATTATAACGTCCCGGTCGAACGGATTCGGGAAAAGGCCCGGAAACTGGTGGACGACAGTCCGCTCTGGGATAAGGAAGTATGCGTAGTGCAGGTGACCGATACCCGGGAAACCTGTGTGGAAGTGCGGATACTGATGTCGGCCCGGAATGCCGGGGAAGCCTTCGATCTGCGTTGTTTCGTGCGGGAGCAGATGGTGGTCTTCCTGCGCGACGAATACCCGGAGAGCCTGCCGAAAACCCGGCTTCAGCTGACCGAGACGACGACTCCGCAGCCTCTTTCGTGAAGAAGCCACCCCCTCCATACCAAGGAGGGGGTGGCTTCGCAGGGCGTAGAATATGGCGGAGCACTCCCCCTCCATACCAAGGAGGGGGGTGGTCTTTACACCGCAATCGTTTTGCCTGGAACGGCGATCGGATAGAAACCGTCGGCCTGCGGCAGAATTTTCGGCTGAGCATCCCAGGCCAGTTTGGTCGGGAACAGGTCGATCTGCGAGTTGAGCGCTTCTTCCCATTTCACCACCTTGCCCGAGTAGGTCGCCATCCGGCCCATGATGGCCGTCAGCGTGCTTTTTGCGCCGTTTTCGGCATCGGCGAACTTATACTGGTTTTTGGCGATGGCCTCGAACAGCTCGTCGTGTTCGACCTGATACGGATTGCCGTCGGCCTTGACGTTGTGCGTATACAGGGCGTTGCCTTTATAATCTTTCAGGATGCTGTTGCGGCCGAACGAATCGACCCGGCCTTTTGTCCCGACGAACATCTCGTCCACTTTGCTGAACGTCCCTTCGTAGTGACGGCACTGGCTGTTGATCGTGGTTCCGTCGGCATACTGGTAATCGACGAGGTGGTGGTCGAAGATTTCGCCGTGTTCCTTGCCCGTCCGCACCTGACGGCCGCCCGTGCCCTGGCAGGATACCGGATACCCGTTTTTCACCCAGTTGGCCACGTCGATGTTGTGAATGTGCTGCTCGTTGATGTGGTCACCGCAGAGCCAGTTGAAGTAATACCAGTTGCGCATCTGGTATTCCATTTCGGTCTGGTTGGCCTGACGCGGTTTGGTCCAGACGCCCCCGCTGACCCAGTACACCGATCCGCCGACGATGTCGCCCAGCATGCCGTCGTGGATGCGTTTGATCATTTCGCGGTAGTTGCCCTGGTAATGGCGCTGCAGCCCTACTACCACGTTCAGTTTTTTCTTTTTGGCCTCTTCGGCAGCCGCCAGCACCCGCCGGACGCCCGGCGCGTCGGTCGCCACCGGTTTTTCCATGAAGATGTGCTTGCCCTGCTTCACGGCTTCCTCGAAGTGCATCGGCCGGAAACCCGGAGGGGTTGCCAGAATCACCACATCGGCCAGCGGAATCGCCTGTTTATAGGCCTCGAAGCCGACGAACTTGCGCTCATCGGGCACGTCGACCCGCTTGGCAACGTCGGGTTTCTGATTCAGGTTCTTGAACGACTCGTCCAGCCGGTCCCGGAAGGCGTCGGCCATCGCGACGATCTTGACGTTCTGTTTCGTGCTGAGGGCCTGCATGGCGGCACCGGTTCCCCGGCCACCGCAACCGACCAGGGCAACCTTGATGGTATCATCCGCAGATGTATGGAAGCCGTACCCGGCCGAAAAGGAAGGCAAACTGGTCAACAGGGCTCCGCCTGTCAGCAGACCGGATTGTTTCAGAAACTCCCGGCGATTGGATTCGTTGGACATGGGGCAAAAAGGTTTAGACAAATCAATAATCTTCAATCAAAGGCGGATTATAATACGCCTTAATCTCTTCTTCGGACGGCTGTTTGGCCGGCCGTACCACCCGGAAACCGACGAACGACGCGCTCGTCAGCCACCACTCGCTCTTGGGCGTCTGCGGGTCGAGCACCTTCCACGAGGGGTCGGAGGGGGTGCGGGCCGCCGAACGCAGCACCAGCGGCTCGTCGTCCCAGGAGCCGCCCCGCACCGAATTCGGGTAGAGCTGCGTCACCTTGGCGTAGGGTTCCGTGACGGTGCCTTTCGCCTTCTGGGCGTAATAATCCGGAATATACTGGTCGAGGGTCCATTCCATCACGTTACCGTGCATGTCGTGCAGCCCCCACGGATTCGGTTTTTTAGTGCCGACTTTCTTGTAAGACCCTCCGCTGTTGCCGTTGAACCAGGCAAACTGGTCGAGCAGCTTGGGGTCGGCCCCGAACGAGTAGGGCGTTTTGGTCCCGGCGCGGCAGGCATACTCCCACTCGGCTTCAGTCGGCAGGCGGTAAAAAATGCCCGTTTTGGCATATAGCCAGGCACAGAACTTGATGGCCGAATACTGGGTCATGTTGATGGCCGGATAACCCGCCCGGCCCATACCGAAAGACATATCTACATACGGCGGGCTGGGACGCGTGACGGCGTCGGTTTTTGCCAGGTCGAAGCCCGGATTCTTGGCCGCCATCTCCTTTTCCATGTTATGGAACGAGAAAAGGTCGAACAAATCCCAGGTCACCTCCATTTTGCCCATCCAGAACGGCTCGATTTTTACCTTATGCTGCGGCCCCTCGTCAGGCTTCCGCCCTTTCTCGGCTTCCGGACTACCCATCATGAACTCTCCGCCCGGAATCGCGACCATGTCGTAAGTCAGGGTACTACCGGCAATGGATTGGGTATAGGATTGTAAGGCGGTGGGGGGTTGTGCCCGGACGAATGCACTCAGACTACAGGCAGCTACCAACAAGGCGGCTTTTTTCAATTTCATGGAACAGGTTGACCGATACTGTGAAAACAAATGGCCAAAATACGCCATTTTCAGACAGTTCACTATCATGGACTGTCGGTTTTTCAGTCAAAAGCCGGGATTCCGGAAAATCTAACCTTCGTTTGCCGAGAAACCGGTAACTTTGTCTGTAGTTAAAGTACGTATGAATTATTTATCCGCAGAAAGAATATCCAAATCCTTCGGTGACAAATGGCTGTTCCGGGAAGTCACCTTCGGACTAAGCCGGGGTGATAAAGTAGCCATCGTGGGCGCCAACGGAACCGGCAAATCCACCCTGCTGTCGATCCTGGCCGGAAAGATGCCGCCCGACGACGGGCTGGTCAGCCTCCGGAAAGACATTTCGGTCGGGTTTCTGGACCAGCAGCCGGAACTGGACGACGCCCTGACCGTGATGGAAGTGGTCCTGACGGGCGACAATCCGGCCCTGGCCGCCATCCGAAACTACGAGCAGGCCCTGCTGTCGGACGATACGGAGGCTCTGGACCGCGCCATGCAGCGCATGGATACGCTCCAGGCCTGGGATTTTGAAACCCAGATGAAGCAGATCCTGGGGCAGCTCGGCATCCAGGACGTGACGCAGCCGGTTTCGACCCTCTCGGGCGGACAGCGGAAGCGGGTGGCGATGGCTCAGGTGCTGATCGAAAACCCCGAGCTGCTGATCATGGACGAACCGACCAACCACCTCGACCTGGAAGCGATCGAATGGCTCGAAAATTACCTGTCTACCAATAACTCCACCCTGCTGCTGGTGTCGCACGACCGGTATTTTCTGGACCGGGTCTGCAACCAGATCGTCGAGCTGGACCAGCAGACGCTCTTCAGCTATAAGGGCAATTACGCTTATTATCTGGAAAAGAAGGCTGAACGGCAGGCCATCGCGGCCGCCGAGGTCGACAAGGCCAAAAACCTCTTCCGACGGGAGCTGGACTGGATGCGCCGGCAGCCGAAAGCCCGCGGCACGAAGGCGCAATACCGGATCGATGCGTTCGAAGACGTGAAGGAAAAAGCCCACCAGCGGCTGAATAACGACCAGATGGAGCTGAACATCCGGACGCAGCGGCTGGGCAGCAAGATCATCGAACTGGAGAACGTCAGCAAGCGGTTCGGCGACAAGCAGCTGCTCGACCACTTCACCTACACCTTCCGGCGCAACGACCGCATCGGGGTGATCGGCAAGAACGGGATGGGCAAAACCACCCTGCTGAATATGATCACCGGCGAAATGCGCCCGGATTCGGGCCGTATCATCACCGGCGGAACGGTCAAGATCGGCTACTACACCCAGACGGAACTGAACCTGCCGGAAAACCAGCGGGTGATCGACGTCGTGCAGGACGTGGCCGAGGTCATGAAGCTCGGCACCGGCGAAACCGTCTCGGCCTCGCAGTTTCTCCAGCACTTTCTGTTCGACCGCCCGAAGCAGTACGACTACGTGCACAAGCTGTCGGGGGGAGAGAAGCGCCGGCTTCAGCTGCTGCTGGTGCTGGTGCAGAATCCCAACTTCCTGATCCTCGACGAGCCGACCAATGACCTCGACATTACGACGCTGAACGTTCTGGAAGAGTTTCTGCTCAATTTTCCGGGCTGCATACTGCTTGTCTCGCACGACCGTTATTTCATGGATCGGCTGGTCGAACATTCATTTGTGTTTGAAGGAAACGGCAGGATTCGCGACTATCCCGGTAATTATACCGATTACCGCGAATGGCGGGCCGCCGTCCCGGAGCGAAAGGAGTCCGCCGGCGAACCGAAGAAAAAACCGGCCGACGACCCAAAAGTCCAAACCGCTGAACCTAAGGATGGAACCGCCGATAAAAAGCGCAAGCCGTCCTTCAAAGAGATCCGGGAATATGAGGAACTTGAAAAAATAATTGAGGAACTCGAACAACGGAAAGCCGGTTTATTAAGTCAACTGAACAGCGGTTCCGGTAACCATGAGGAACTGACTACCTGGGCCCGCGAAATCGAACGCATCGAACAGGAAATCTCCGAAAAATCCGACCGCTGGCTCGAACTCGCAGAACTAATGTAAATGATTGAGTGATAGAATTTTGAATGATTGAATGACGCTCCGCAGTGCCAGATTGGCAGCGCACCATTCAATCATTCAACAATTCAATCATTCGACAACTCCCTTCCATGGATCAGATCGTTGAGTTTTTCCAATACATGCTGAATTCCGAGGAGATCATCCGGACGGGTGGGCTGGTATTGATCACCCTCATCATTTTTGTAGAAAACGGTCTTTTCTTCGGTTTTTTTCTGCCGGGCGACTACCTGCTGTTTCTGTCCGGCGTGTTTGCCGGCACCCGAATGCTGGACGTGCCGCTCTGGCTCCTGCTGTTGTGTATCTTCTGCGCGGCCGTCCTGGGCTCCCTGGTGGGCTATCTGTCGGGCCGTTACTTCGGCGACCGGCTCCAAAACCGACCCGATTCGCTCTTTTTCAAGAAAAAGCACATCGAATCCACCCGTGAATATTTCCTCAAGTACGGCAGCCGGACGCTGGTGGTGGCCCGCTTTCTGCCCGTGATCCGGACGTTTGCGCCGATCCTGTCCGGTCTGATCCGGATGAACTTCCGGTATTTTATGCTTTACAATATCCTCGGCGGGGCGGTCTGGGTCTTATCGCTGGTCGGGGGCGGGTATTATTTCGGTGAGAAATTCCCGTGGATCGTCGACTACGTCCACTACATCATCATTTTCTTCCTGGCCGTTACAACTTTCACGGTGATTCGGGGTTATCTGAACGCCCGGAAAGATATGAAGGAAAAAGAGCCTGAGGAGGCTTAACGGACGCACTCAGGGCGAAAGTTTTGCTGCGAAGGCCTGAAAAGCCGCTTTTTCAAGCCTTCGGTCGGTCCCGGCGCGGCCGCCGGCCCAACACCCTAACTCAACGATATGAAAGCCCTTTTCGGAACGGTAGCCGGATTCGTTCTGGTGTTGCTGGGCATCCATCTTTTCGGCGATGTCCCGGTTTCCCGGATTCTGCAAAGCTTCGGCGTCCCGCCCCTGGCGCATCATTTCAACGATCTGCACGTCATCACTTCGGCGGCCCGGTGCGAGATGCCGTACGAAGACATTCTGGCCGGAAAGTGCCGGACCGGCTACGCCACCCTCAACTACCCCCAGATCTGGCTGCCGCTCACCCGTTTCTTCAATGGGTTCGTTCCCGAAACGGATTACACCGCCCTGCTGATCCTGATCGCCTTCGCGCTCGTTTACCTGATCGTTCTCTACCGCTTTTCGAAGAAAGCCGGGTGGATTCCTGCGGCCGCGTTCTGCTCGCCGGTGACGCTCCTGGCGATGGAACGGGCCAACAGCGATCTGATCATCTTCGGTCTGCTCGTCTTTTTTGTCCTGCTGCTCCACCGCAGGGTGTCCCGGCCGATTTCCCGCATGGCGGCCTGCGCCCTTCTCCTGCTGGCCATTCTGCTGAAACTGTATCCGCTGGCTGCCATCGTGACGCTACTGCACCGAAAGCTCTACCCGTATGCTCTGGCTCTCAGTGCCCTGACGATTGGCTATCTGTTCCTGACCGCCGGTGACCTGAAGCTGATTTCGGCCGTGACTCCGAGGGCTTTCGACCTTTCCTACGGCCAGTTTGCGGTGTTTGACCGATTTGGGGCGCTGGCGATCCGGCATCTGCCGGTAGCATTCGGGTCGTCGGCGCTCCACCGGGTTTCGGCGGTGGTGACGGCCCTGCTCGCGGGCGTTCTCCTGTTTCTGATGAGAAGCTATAAAATCCGGTGGCCGGAACCGGGGCCTGCCCTGCCGCCGGTTACCGTCGATCTGTTTCTGACCGGCGCTGCGGTATACTGCCTGACGTTTGTCCTGGGAAACAACTGGGATTACCGCGTCATCTTCCTCCATCTCTGCCTGCCGTACGGCTCGTTTCTGCTGGCCGACGCCCGGCTGAAACGGTTTGGCTATGGGCTGGCCGGCGTCGTTCTGTTCCGCTCCTGGCTTAATCTGCTGCTCTACGGTACGATTCAGTTACCGGGTTTCGCGTCCAAACTGGTCATTCTATTGAAGGAAACCATCGACTGGACCTTGTTTGCGGCCTTTCTGTTCGTGCTGTTCTCCGTTCTGCTCCGCGAACTGCCGTTGCTGCGGCAATCGTTCCGGCGGGAATAAGGGCGGAGTGCCTGAGGCTCCGCCCTTATTCCCGGAACCAGCCGGCGTACAGGACGTAATTGTTGGCCGTCCGCATGAAGATTTCCTCCAGTTCGGGCGTCACGGCCTTCAGGAAGCGGGCGGGGTTGCCGGCGTAGACCGAGCCCGGCGGCACTACGGTATTCTGCGTGACGATGGCCCCCGCGGCAATGATGGAGCCCGTTCCGACCACGGCGCCGTCCATCACGATGGCCCCCATCCCGATCAGCACCTTATCCTCGACGGTGCAGCCGTGAACGACGGCGTTGTGGGCAATGGATACGTAGTGGCCGATGGTAGTTTTGAAACGCTGGTACGTACAGTGGATCACGGCACCGTCCTGCACGTTGCAGTAATTGCCGAGGGTAATGGAATTGACGTCGCCCCGCACCACGGCGTTGAACCAGACCGTACAATGATGCCCCATTTTCACTTCTCCGACGATCGTTGCGTTATCGGCAAACCAGCATTCGTCTCCAAATTCGGGCTGAATTCCCCGGACCGGTTTGATCAAAGCCATCTTTAGTAAATTTTTTCTCGCTGGACCGTTCCACCGAACATTTCGGCGATTTAGCACTTTTTTAATACAAAAACCCGCTTTCCGCCCGTTGCCTATATAATGAGGGAAGGAAACGATCAATTCGTAACTTTGGGTGCTATATTACTTTTACTGCATGAACGGTAGCAAAAGGAGACGTTATTTATTGATCGATCCGTATCCAGTCCATCTGTTGTTCCGGCATCTGACTGTCCTATCCATTCTTCTGTTCCTGGTTTCGGTGCCGGGTGTTGCCCAGCAGCCGACCCGGGCCGATCAGATGAGTGATGAACAGCTGATTCAGTTTTACCAGCGTGCCCAGGCCGGCGGTCTGACGGAGATGCAGATCGAGCAGGCCGCCATGTCGCAGGGATATACGCTGACAGACATTGCCAGGATGCGGCAGCGGATGGCCAGAATCCGGCAGCAGCAAAGCAACCGGGCCGGGCAGTTTTCCGGCGACACGCTGAACAACCGCATGCAGCAGGGCGATCTTTCCCAGCGGCAGTTTTCACTGCTCGACAGCCTGAACCAGCTTCGACGCGACACCAGCCGGCGACCCGTGGTGTTCGGGGCCTCGCTGTTTCAGGGAACCACCCTCACCTTCGAACCGAACCTGCGCATCGCCACCCCGCGAAACTATGTTCTGGGGCCGGACGATGAACTGGTGGTGGACATCTTCGGCAACTCGGCCGAGAATTTCCGCCTGCGCATCAGCCCGGAAGGAACCGTCCGGATGCTGAACCTGGCCCCGATTTTCGTCAGCGGGCTGACCATCGAACAGGCCGAGCAGCGCATCATCGGGCGGCTCCGGCAGGCCTACCAGGGCCTGAACCGCCCCGGCAGCGGCACCTCCGCCAGCGTGACGCTCGGCAGCATCCGCAGCATCCGGGTCACACTCGTCGGGGAAGTCGTGCGGCCGGGCACCTACACCATCTCGTCGCTGGCGACGGCCTTCAACGCCCTCTATCTGGCGGGCGGCCCCAATCCGGAAACCGGCTCATTCCGTACTATTCAGGTGATGCGGAACAACCGGGTCATCCGGACCATCGACCTCTACGACTACCTGCTCCGGGCCGACCGCAAGGACGACATCCGGCTGCTGGACCAGGACGTGATCCGGGTCAACGATTACGGCACCCGGGTGGAACTGGTCGGGCAGGTCAAGCGGCCGGCGGTGTATGAAACCAGAACCGGCGAAACCCTCCGGAACGTGCTGGCCTTTGCGGGCGGCTTTACCGACCGGGCGTATACCTTTTCCATTACGCTGCGCCGGAACACTCCCCGCGAACTGCGCATATCCACCATCACCCAGGAACAGATCGAGTCTTTCGTGCCCCAGTCGGGCGATAAATACACCGTCGGCGAAATCCTGAATCGCTACGAAAACCGGGTGACGGTGTCGGGGGCGGTGATGCGGCCGGGCGAGTATGCCTTCGGCGACGGCATCGCGTCGGTGCGGTCGCTCATCGACCGGGCCGAGGGCCTTCGGAAGGACGCCTTTCTGAACCGGGCGGTGCTGTACCGCGAGCGCCCCAATACCGACCTCGAAGCCATCCCGTTCGATGTCGGCCGGCTGATGCGGAACGAGGTGGAAGACATTCCGCTGGCCCGGCAGGACAGCATTCACATTTACTCGGTCCGGGATTTACGGGAAGCGTATTCGGTCATCATTCAGGGCGCGGTCAACCGGCCGGACACCTTCCAGTTCGTTTCGAACATGAGCGTAACGGACCTGATTGCGCTGGCGGGCGGCTTTCAGGAGGGCGCCACACCCACCAGGGTCGAGGTGGCCCGCCGGATCCGGGAGGACACCACCAGCCTGACCGGCCGCGAAACCATCCGAATTTTTCAGTTCGACATCGACCGGGAACTGCGGCTGAATGCGGCCGACTCCCGTTTTCTACTCAGACCGTTCGACGCCGTCTATGTCCGCACCTCTCCCCAGTATGAAGTGCAGCAGAACGTTTTCGTAGGCGGAGAAGTGCAGCACCCCGGCTATTATGCCATCCAGTCGCGGGTGGAGCGGATCTCCGACATCATCCGGCGGACCGGCGGCCTTAAACCGGGCGCCTTTCTGGTGGGGGCGCGATTCTCCCGGCGCGGCAACGCCATCGCCACCGATCTGCGGGCCATTCTGGAAGACCCCGGAGTCAGCGGAAACCTGCTGCTGGAAGCGGGTGACTCGCTGTTTATTCCCAAACGACCGGAGGTGGTGACGATCGAGGGGGCGGTTCTGAACCCGTCCATCGTCAGCTATTCGCAGGGTTTCCGGTTTATGGATTATGTGACCCAGGCCGGCGGATTTACGGATAACGCCCGGCAGAAACGGGCCTACGTTGTTTATTCCAACGGACTGAAAGACAGAACCAAACGATTTTTGTTCTTTAAGAAACGACCGAGAGTGGAACCAGGATCGACCGTGATCGTTCCCTTCGAACCGCTGGACGACCGCCGGCTGACCCCCGGTGAACGCATCGGTATCATTTCCGTCATCGGAACCCTGACGGTCACGCTGGCCACGGTGGTCATCAACCTCGTCAGATTGTTTTAAAAGGCACCCGAAAGCCGGGCGGCACGCCCGGTCTGAATCATAAAAGGTCGCTCCATGACAGTTTCAGCGCATCAATCCCCGGTTCCGTCGGACGTCGATGACGAGTTCGTTCAGATTCGTCCGGCCGACCTCCGGAAATTTCTGCAGCGCAGCCGCACCGCCGTTCTGGGGTTCGCCCTGCTGGGAGCGGTGGCCGGTATCTATTATGCGTTTTCAAAGCCGGATGAATATACCTCCGAGGTCATCGTCATGCCCGAAGCCTCCTCGGGCGGTGGGGGCGGAATGGGCAATCTCGGTTCCATCGCCGGGCTGGCAGGCATCAGCCTGGACAATCCGGCCGGGGAGGCCGTCCGGCCCGATCTGTATCCGAACGTGCTGGAAAGCATCCCGTTTGCGCTCGACCTGCTTAAACAGCCGGTCTATGCCAAACAGTACCGGACCACAATGCCGCTTCAGACCTATCTGAAACGGCAGGGCCGGGAAACGTTTCTGGACCGGCTGACCGGAAGTACGGGCGATGCGGCCGATGCAGCCGTTCGGCCGCCAGCGCCGGCCAGCCTCCCTGACCCGAAAAATTACAGCAGGGCGCTCCAGATCACCCCGGAGCAGGAAGGGCTGGCCAATGCGCTTATCAGCCGCATCACGCCTACCATCGACCGCCGGACGGGCATGGTGACCATCGAAGCCAAAATGCCCGACCCGGTCGTGTCCGCCACGGTGGCCCGGCTTTCACTGGATTACCTGACGAACTACATCACCTCCTACCGGACGCAGAAAATCCGGAACCAGGCCGCCTTCCTGACCCAGCAGGTCGAGCAGTCGAAACGCCGGTATCAGTCGGCTGAATATGCCCTGGAAAGCTACCGCGACCGGAACCGGAGCCTGTACGGCGGTCTGGCCCGGCTGGAGGAACAGCGGCTTCAGGCCGATTATCTGCTGGCCCAAACCGTCTACAACGACCTTTCCCGGCAACTGGAACAGGCCAAAATCCGGGTGCAGGAAGAAACGCCGGTTTTCAAGATGCTGGAACCGCCCCGGATTCCGTTACGAAAAAGCGGCCCGCGACGAACGATGATCATCGTGGTCGCCATCGTGGCCGGTATGTTCGTCGGATTCGGCTGGACGCTGATGCGGATGCTTTTCTCTGGTCAACTTTTTGGTAAGCGAACTTCTTCAACATGAAAAAAGCATTGATTTGTGGCGTTTCCGGCCAGGACGGAGCCTATCTGGCTCACCTGCTGCTGAGCAAGGGGTATGATGTATACGGGGGCTCGCGCGATGCACAGATGGCTTCGTTTCAGAACCTGAACCGACTCGGCATCCGCCAGCAGGTGACGCTCGTATCGGTCAATATCAACGATTTCCGCAGCGTATTGCAGACCCTGCTGAAAATCAAACCGGATGAAGTCTATAACCTGGCCGGCCAGAGTTCGGTAGGTCTGTCGTTCGAACAGCCGGTCGAAACGCTGGAAAGCATCAGCATCGGGACGCTGAACCTGCTGGAAGCCATCCGTTTCAGCGAACTGCCGATCAAGCTGTACAATGCCGGGTCCAGCGAGTCTTTCGGGGATACGGGAACGCTTTCGGCCGACGAAAACACGCCCTTCCGGCCCCGCAGCCCGTATGCCGTCGCCAAGGCGGCCGCGTTCTGGCAGGTGGCCAACTACCGGGAAGCCTACCAGCTTTTCGCCAGCACCGGCATCCTGTTTAACCATGAATCTCCGCTGCGGCCCGAACGCTTCGTGACCCGAAAGATCGTGGCCGCAGCCTGCCGCATTGCCCAGGGCAGCGACGAAAAACTAACGCTCGGCAACATCGACATCGCCCGCGACTGGGGATGGGCCCCGGATTATGTGGAAGCCATGTGGCTCATGCTCCAGCACCCGAAGCCCGACGACTTCGTCATCGCAACCGGACACACCCGCAAACTGAAAGATTTCATCCGGGTCGTGTTCGAACAGGTCAATCTGGATTGGGAAGCCCACGTTCAGATCGACCCGTCGTTTTTCCGCCCGACCGACCTGGCCGAAGGAAAGGCCAACCCCGCCAAGGCAAAGCGCGACCTGGGCTGGTCGGCCCGGTACAAGATGGAGGATGTAGCCCGTCTGATGGTCGAAGCGCAGCTCAACGGGGTTTTTCATCCGGCCGCGGTCCGGTAACCACGTGTCAATGATCGGATTATCCCCTCAGAAACTCAGCAGTACCGCCCGAAAAGCGTTCGCCAATGCCGGCTGGGTCTTTTTCGACCGCATCTTCCGCATGGCTACGTCCATGATCGTCGGGGTCTGGTCGGCCCGGTATCTGGGTCCCGATCAGTTCGGTTTGCTGAATTTTGCCATCGTGTTTCCGTCGGTGCTGATGCCGCTGGCCGGGCTGGGTCTGGCCAACGTGCTGGTCACGGAGATCGTCCGCGAAAGCGACCCGGAAAACCGGCTGATGGGCACGGCTTTCTGGCTCCGGCTGGCCGCCGGGGTGGCCTCCCTCCTGCTGATTACGGCAGTAACGGAAATTTTTTACCGGGATCAGCCGCTGCTTCAGTCGATGATCCTGTTCACGAGTTCGGTGCTCATCAGCCAGAGCGTGGATGTGGTCGGGCTGTATTTTCAGTCAAGGGTAAAGGCCCGCACCTCCGTCATCGCCCGGAGCCTGGGCTTCGGGATTGCCACCGCCCTGCGGGTTTATTTTCTGGCAAATCAGTTCGACCTGCTGGCTTTCGCTTTCATCGTCTTTTTCGAAAATGCCGTTTCCGCCCTGATTCTCATCGTGTTCTATAACCGGGAGCAGGGCCGCCATATGTTGCAGTGGCAGTTCGACCGCCGGGTGGCCGCCCGGCTCATGCAGCTGGCCTGGCCGCTGATGATCTCGGAGTTTTTTATTTTCATCTACATGCGGGCCGACCAGTATATGCTCAAGGAACTGGCCAGTGACGCCGAACTGGGCAAATTCAGCGCGGCTCTGCGGCTTTCGGAGGTCTGGTATTTCATTGCGACGGCCATCACCTCCTCGTTTTATCCGTCGATCGTGGCGCTGAAGACCCGGAATGAGGAAGCGTTCCGGCAGGCCTTCCGGCGGCTGCTCGCTCTGCTTACCTTCATCAGCATCGCCATTGCGGTCGTGATCTCCTTCACGGCACCCTTCCTGACGAACCTGCTGTTCGGGCAGAAATACGCCGGAGTCGATCAGATCCTGATCATCCATATCTGGTCGGCGGTGTTTGTTTTTACGGGGGTCGGAAGCAGCTACTGGTTCGTTCTGTACGACAAGCAGCGGGTTCTTCTGATGAAAACGGTCGCCGGGGTGATCGTCAACGTCCTGCTGAACTTCCTGCTGATTCCGACGTATGGGGCCAGCGGAGCGTCGATCGCCACGTTGTTCGGTCAGATGACGTCCTCCTACCTGATGAACTACGCCATCGGCCTGGCCCGGCCGGTTTTCCGGATTCAGACGGCGGCTTTCGGCGACGCGCTCCGGCTGAGTTTCCTGCGGGATTTTATCCGTCGGCCCGGCTGACGGGTTTCAGGAGCCGGCCCATTGTGGGCTTCTTACCCTTTTCTTCGTGGCTTAACCATCGGGGCATACGATAATTTTCCGTGAAAATTTGGCTCAAAAGGCCGGATAAATTGTTCTTTTGGCAATACAATCCGCCGGCTATCTGTCTGTTAAATCATATGAATAGATTCAGCCGGCGCGTGGTCCATCCGGCGTTTCGCCCAATCCCGGTGTGACTTCAGGCCCGATCCTTCGTCTTTATCATAGGTCAGGCCGGTGCCATTTCCGGGAGAGCTAAAATGGATATCCGGCCGGTTCCCTGACAACTATTTCCGGGAATTTACTGTCCTCCACCTTACCCTGGTCACTTAGTTCACATGGAAAACGGCAGGAACTGCGTTATTGAATCGGCACCTAACCCAAACGGAACCCAAACTCAACGTAACGATGCAATTTGACATTCCCGTTCTCTTCCTCCTTTTCAACCGGCCGCAGCACGCCCGTCAGGTTCTCGATCAAATCCGGAGAATACGCCCTGCCGAGCTTTTCATCGCCGTGGACGGACCGCGTCCCGACCATCCGACGGACGCCGGGCAGGTGGCGGAATGTCAGGCGCTGGCCGATGAAATCGACTGGCCCTGTCAGGTACACCGGCTGTTTCAGGAAAAGAATCTGGGCTGTCGGCGGGCCGTCAGCA
>NZ_ML112624.1 GCF_003703975.1 Larkinella soli
AGGCCGGTACTATTATCGTTACCTCCGCCATGAAACAGGTGCTAAATCTTCTGAAGGGAAACCATGCGCCGGAACCGGGGTGATTTCTCCAGCATTTCCTCGTACGTCCCGATCGCACTGATCTGGCCTTTATCCAGCAGGTAGATCCGGTCGACATTCCGGATGGTGGAAAGCCGGTGGGCGATGATGATGATGGTGTACGACCCCATCAGCTTTTCGATATTTTCCTGAATGAACCGCTCGGTTTCGGAATCCAGGGCGGAGGTGGCTTCGTCCAGGATCAGGATGTCGGATTTTTTATAGAGTTCGCGGGCAATCGAGATCCGTTGTTTCTGACCGCCGGAGATCAGCATTCCGTTGTCGCCCAGTTGCGTGTGTTCCCCGTCGGGCTGGGTATTGATGTAGTCGGTCAGGGATGCCATTTCGACCACGTCCCAGAATCGTTTGACGTTTTCGGGAGTCCGGGGCGCCCAGAATGTGATGTTGTTGTAGATGTCGTCCCTGAAGATGACCGGCTCCTGCGAGATATACCCGATCCGGGAGCGGTAAGCGCTCAGGTTCAGCGCACTCAGGCTCTCGTCATCAATGCGAATGGTGCCCTGCTCGGGAGAGATCAGCCCCATGATCAGGCTGGCGAGGGTGGTTTTTCCGGAGCCGCTTTCACCGACGAACGCCACCGTGGAGCGGGTCGGAATCTGGAGCGAAATGTTGTCGAGGACTTTTTTCTTGCCGTAGGAGAAAGTCACGTTTTCGACCGCGACCCCTTTCCGGATCTCCTGCACCACGACCTTGCCCTGGCTTTCCCGGTTCGAATCCATTTCAATCTGGATCTTATCCAGCGCATCGATGGAGCCGACGTTCTGGATAAACCCCTGCCAGGTGGTCTGGATGCCCATCAGGTAACCCAGCGAACGATAAAGAAGCAGGATACTGAGCAGAATCGAACCCAGAGAACTGCCCATCCACCGCAGTTGAAACACGATGACGAAGACCACGATGATCACCACCATCGGCTCCCGGATGGCGGCCGTCAGCGCCTGATTGAAACCGATCCGGTGGTTCAGGCCTTCAATCTCGTTGATGATGTTTCGGATTTTCTTACCGAAATCAGGGAAGTGGTTGGTCGACTTCAGGTATTTGTAATTATGAATGG
This sequence comes from Larkinella soli, assembly GCF_003703975.1. Lineage (GTDB taxonomy): Bacteria > Bacteroidota > Bacteroidia > Cytophagales > Spirosomataceae > Larkinella > Larkinella soli. The sequence goes on from NZ_ML112624.1 coordinate 1,154, forward strand.
CCTGACCCAGCAGGGAATAGTAGACGTTTCCTTTGACCGAAATGTCCAGAGAAGAGCGTTTGACGTAGTCGAAGACGTTCTTAAAAAGGAAGTTGGAAAGCAGCACGCCTACGCCCACGAACATAGCGAACTTCCAGTTGGCAACCACCGCCAGGAAAATGTAGGTGATCAGCATGACGCCCCCCCGGGTGGAACTCAGAAAGAGGGTGATGGCCGTCAGTAATTTGCTGACCTCGGCGGTCAGGTTGTTCTGAATCCGGCCCGCATCCAGCTTCAGAAAGCCCTGGTAGCTCAGGTTCTCCAGCTTGTCGATCAGCCGGTACCTCAGTTGTTTGATGTACCGTCTTCTCAGGTTGACCTGCGACAGCAGGTGCCAGAAATTGATCACCCCCTTGAAAAGGATCAGCGTGACCATCATTCCAAGCACCGTGTAGACGTTCAGTTCCAGGTTCAGAAACTTCAGAACATCGACGACATACCGGAGCGAACCAATCGATTCCTGGTTCGCTTTCTGGGCATCGCCGTCGCTGACGTATTGCAGCAACGGGATGAACATAGCCAGACTCAGACCGTCGAGGAGGCTGGCCGTAAATCCGAGAAAGATGTTGAAAACCAGGCCAAACCCCATCGCCCTGTAAAAGAACTGGAGATACCCGACGAAGTTGTGCTTCAGTTTAGATTCCATTCCGGTGTGTTTATACCCCTCAATTGATTCGGTCGAATACCATTTCCCACATCTGATTGCTCAGCCCTTTCTGAATTTCGGACTGCTTCTTCAGCCGGGCGATAATGGCATTGCGGGATTTATCCTCCAGAATCAATCTGAGTTTTTCTTCCAGTTCCTCCTCCTTGATTTTGACATCCAGCAGGGCCTCCCGGAAATTGTAATCGTTCAGCAGCATTTCGTACTTGTGGCTCCAGCCGGTGGCCAGACAGGGAACGGCCTGCGACAGGGCACTCACCAGACCATGGAACCGGGACGTGATGACCGCCTTGCTCGCTCCGATCAGCCCTTTCACATGAATCGGGTCGTCTTCGATGACGATCTGGATTTTATCTTCCAGCATCTCGTTCGCCTTCTGGGCGATGTTGATGTCTTTTTTCCCTTCGTGAATCAGGAAGTAGGGTTTATGGCCCAGCTTCCGCACCAGCCCGACGATGGCCGGCAGCATGTTCAGGTAGGCTTCCCCTTCGTTGGCGGAGGTCTTCTCCAGCATTTTGCTGTTGGGAATAATGGCGACCTCGTGGACTTTGGGATCGAAGTAATCCGGCACCTTGCCCTTGACCAGGTTGGTGAAATCCGGCTTCTGAAAGATGTTTTTCGCGTCCGGGTTCAGCGACTTGATATACTTGTACGAGATCTCATCCCGGGCGAAAATCAGATCCGCGTTGGCGATGATGGTCTTCATTTTGGCCTTGAGCGGAGCGTTCGTAAACGGCCCGAGCGCCTGGGGCAGCAGAATGACCTTTTTCCCTTCCTTTTTCCAGCTTTCAATGTGGTTGGCAAGCCGTTCCCCGCTGTACTGCGCTCCCCACAGGTCGCCGAAGGCAAACCCGGAACCGTCGATCACCACGTCGATTTCCTGCGGTGCGATAAATCCGAATTTCCGCCGGAACGGGACCGGGAGAAAAGAAATCAGCTTTTCCTTCTTTCTACCGTAATTGACCTTGTAATAGATGTTGTTCTTCTTCAGTTTTTCCTGCGGAACCGTGTACCCCCGCTCCATGACGAATACCGCATCCGGACGTTTCTGCCGTACTTTCTGGAGGATGGCGTGCAGCATCAGCTCCGCTCCCTTGTTCTGAAATTCGACACCTCGTAATTCAATTACCATAGCGACTATCGGTTATAAATTCTGATTTGGTTTAATGAACGTTTCTCCGAAAAGGCCACCATCCCGTCGGGGTCCGGATAGCCGATTCCCATACACATCAGCGGGCGCTGGTGCTTCTGAAGCTTCAGGAAACTTTCCATTTTAAATTCGCGCTCCTCGATGTCGGGCCAGTTGATGGACACGCTGGAGATGCCCATCGTCTCGAGAGCGAGCATGAAGGACATGGACGCCAGGGAAGCATCGATGTAGATGACGTGCCGGTCCCGCTCATTGTAGTAGGCGTCCAGGTTACCGACCAGCACCACGAATACCGGGATGGAATGGCCGTAGCCCCGGGTACCCATCGGGAAATCGATCAGCTTTTTGACCATCTCCGGGTCGTCGAAAATGTGAAATTCGAACGGCTGGCGGTTGCAGGCGCTGGGCGACTGGTTGGCGGCCAGCACCGCCTTGTCGATCCGTTCGCGCTCGACGGGCTTGTCCAGAAACCACCGGACCGACCGTCTGTGGCGGGTCAGTTTATAAAACTCATCGAAGGTAATGCTGCTCTTGTGGGTATCCAGACGGCGGTAGGGCACCGATTTGACCGGCTCGGCCTCCAGCACCTCGACCGGCGCGTTGACCTTCTGGAGATATCGCTGATACTGCGTCTGGACGAAGGGATCGGTAGCGGCTTTGGCGAAATAATCCGATAATACATCCCTGAACCATTTCATCTGGGGGTTGGTCTCCAGTTGATTCCGGTCATAAAGATTCAAGAAATTATCGATCGTCTCTTTGATGTAATCCTTGGCGAAAACCGGCCTCTGGGGGCGCATCAAGAGCCCCTTTTCGATCCGGTGGATGTTTCGGACCAGCAGAAAGTAGTTCCCCTCCGTATTTTTCGACTCCCGAATGTGCTTGATCTTTCCGGACAGGACGGCCTGGTGTTCCCGGTCGAACGAGTGATCGAACAGGAAATAATACAGCGACGAAAGTCTGGAAGATCGATAGCAGAGGTGCGGCAGCTTGTCGTTTACAAGCACTTTCTTGTAGTGCTTGTACTTTTTATGAATTTTTCTGATCATAAGACTTTTCGGTTGAAAATGAAGTTGACTCGTCCATCCGTTACCGATCCCCCGGGAACTCCCGGCCGGAGCCGGGTGGTTAGTTTCCCTGCCAGATCAGCAAATGATGATGCGTCCTTAAATAGGCTTCGAGATCGTCGGGCGGGAGGATCGAAATCCGGACGTCTCTCTTGATCATCTTCTGTGCCTTTTCCACCAGATTCAGGATGTAGTTTTCGTTGAGCTTGTCACCCACCAGGATCAGTTCGATCGTCTGACTGTCGATTCCCCTGGCAAAATCACCAATCACGTAGGCCGACTTTAAATCACCGATCCGGCGTAAAACCTTTTCGATTATTTCATCGATCCCAACAAATTTTATCAGCAGATTATGAAGTTCATTATAGATGGAATGCCGGCTATTTGCCTGATAGATCTTCCGTTTTCCTTCGGTTTTTGAAACCAGCAATCCAGCTTCCTCGAATCGATTTAATTCGATGCGAATGGCATTACTCGACTCGCCAAATTCAGCTTCGAGCCCTCTTAGATAAGACTCGTTCTTTCCATTCAGGAAAAATTTTAAAAGCAGTTTTAAACGAGTTTTCGATGTAATAAGGGTTTCTAACATCTATCGGAAAGGCGGCCTTTTATTTACTATTATCCTTGATGAGTAACAAAACTACTCAATGCCGACCATAGAAACAAGCCCTTAAATCATATTTATATGCTACTTTCGGGGGAGGTTTTATCACTATTTTAACAAATTTGCGACAGACCTCATTTTAGGAAGAGAAAATGGGGATATTTTAAGAAGACCTTTTCCAGCAGGTCATCGGACAAAATCAATTTTGAATAATCTCTATCTGAATCAAATTTTAACATTTCTTCAAATCTTTCAGACTATTCCGAATAAAGTAATAAATAACTTTACCTCAAAACGAAAAATCTCCCTCATTCAGATTACATCAATCCCGGCTTTGTCAAAGTGAACATGGTTTTTTATAACCTCCTCCAGTTTCTGAACGAAGACCTCGTAATTCAACCGCTCATCAAATTCTTTTCGGGATGTAAAAGCCAGTGAACGGTACGCGTTTTTATCATTCCAGATTTGAATCCAGCGCTCCGCAAATTCCTCGACGGATTCACCGGTCCGGAGAAGCAGTCCGTTTCTGTATTCACGGATGATTTCCGGAATACCGCCCGTATCTCTCCCGAGGGCCGGCAGGCCGTAGGCGTTGGCTTCGCAGTACACACACCCGTAGCATTCCGCCAGCGACGGCAGCAGGACGGCATGGGACTCCCGAATCACGTTCTCCAGTTTCTCATTTTCAACCGGATTGCTCTTGTTGAAAAATCCTTTCACCTCCACAAAAGCCTGGTCTGCCGCGGCTACAAAGGGCTCGCAACCCACGGCGATCAGTTTACTTTTTACCCCCGCCCGATTTAAAATCCGGACGAAGGTCAGGGCGTCGGCCCACCCCTTCCGTTTATAGTCTTTTCCGAAAAACAGGAAGTTAAGCTGCCCGCTCCGGCTTCGTTTTTCAATAAATCCGTTCACTTCGTCCGCATCGGGAACCGTCAGCAGGTTGGCCCCAAGCGGGATGGTTTTTACCTTTCCGGGCTCGACACGGTAATCCGTCCGGGCACTTTCACTGGCCCATTCCGACGAAAAGACCGCCGACGCACACCGGTCCAGGGCCAGCTGGTACATCCGGTTTCCGTTCCGGATACTGCGGGCAGTCAGGTTCGTAAAGTCGGCGTAGTAATCCAGCAGGGAAGCGAAGGTCGTATCGTGAATAATGATGGAGGGGGTCCGGAAGGTCGTGTAGGCCAGAAAATCGCCGTGAATCACCAGAACCACATCCGGTTTTTTCTCCTCTACCTCCCGGTCGAACTGCGCACCGATCTGCTTCAGGATAGCAGGCTCGACACCCGACATAAACCACTTTTTCTGCAGCTTGCTGTGATACCGGCGGTACCAGTCGTAGTGCCATGGCTCCTTCGGACCCTCCAGGTTGATTTTGATGATCTCATGGCCCCGCCGTTTCAGATACTGAATGATATGGAAGGGAATGTTGGACCAGGTGGCCACGGAGCCGGGGTCTCCTTTGGCAGCGACGGCAATTTTCATAAGTCGTACTTTCGTTTATCGATGCCGCCCGTTTCAGGCCGGGCGTTCATACTGTAATTCAGGCACTTCAATCCGAAACAGCTTCAGGTAGGAACGAATCATCCGGTTCAGGCGAAACCGTTCGCAGTTGGCCAATCCGCTCCGGATCACCTCCTCCCGGTATTTTTCATCGCTAAGGGAAAGGAACGCATCCGCAAATGTCGTCGGATCGGCCGGGTCGGCGTGCAGGGCCGACCCTCCGCTGACTTCCATCAGAGGAGCGATGGTGCTGGCGATCACCGGCGTCCCGCAGGCCTGGGCTTCGATTACCGGCCAGCCGAAGCCCTCCGAAAACGAGGGAAAGACGAAGGCTTCGCAGGACGTATACAAAGCCTGAAGCGTCCGGTGGTCCGGCTTTATGACCTGGATGACCCGATCTTCCAGCCCCAGGCTCCGGGCGTGGGCCATCAGCGATTCTTCGACCGGCTGGCCGGCAAAACAGATTTTTCCGGCCCACCGGCTGCCCAGGCTGGCGGCCATGTCGAGCAGCAGTTTCCGGTTTTTCCGGGCGTGCCTGGACCCGACATGAAGCAGGAACGAGGCTTCGGGCGGGATACCGACCCGTTTCAGCAGCTCTCCCCTTTCGGGGTCGGCCACCGGCCCGAACTCAGCGTTGAACGCGTTATGGATGACCTGCCACTCCCCTCGTTCGATAGCCTCCCTACGGGCCAGTTCATCGAGTTGATCATAGGTAAAGCGGGAGACGGCGGCAATCCGGCGGGCCCGGCCGAGGTGGTGAAAAATCCATTTCTGGTAGATCATCCCGGTTCCCCAGGTGGGCGTTGCATAGGCATCCTGATGACCCAGGGCACCCCGGATGGCAATCACGTCGTGGCAGGTGATGCTGGTCTGCCCGGCGGGCAGGTGAGCCAGGTAGGGCGCATTCGAGTGGTCACAGACGTGGAACCGAACCTCCGTTTTTTTCAACCGGCCGTTCATCCGGCGCAGGCGAAGCAACACCGGAAAGATCAGCCATTTATCGAGGTAACCGATCCATTTCCCGAGCCCCGAACCCGTTGATTTCAGACGGGAGGCAAAAAAGACCCGGGGCCGCCAGATTTCGGATTCGATGCCGGCCTCGGTCAGCCCGGCATGCAGCATCTGGGCAAACCGCTCCATGCTTTCCAGGCGGTCGAGTGGATAATTACCGATGAGAATGACTTTCATATCGTGTATTTTCAAAAACTCAACCCCTCCGGGCGGTTCGCTTCGGGGTGTGGAAGGAAGCGATCAGAAGCCCGCCGATCATCACGCAGAATCCCAGCGCCGTCGGCTGCGAAAGCTGCCCCTGCGGGATGACCAGCAGGCCGAAACTCAGCAGCAGCCAGGGCAGCAGGTCACCGGCCCTCATTTTCTGGTAAGAGGCTATTGACATTTTAACGCAAAGGCTGATTCGGAGGAAAATAATGAAGATGCCGAGCAGCGGTCCCATCTCACCCACCAGCCGGCCCCATTCGCCTTCACTGATCAGATAATAGACGCCACCGGTCAGCAGCAGACTTCCCACGTTGGTGCCCAGACCCAGGCCGTACCCGAAAAACGGCTGCTTGCCGGACTCGCCCAGCGCCCCGATCAGACCGCCCAAATAGCGGTCGAGCAGCACCCCTTCCAGACCGCCCTCCACCTTGCTGGAGCTTTCGAAGCGGGTAAAAAACGCTTCGGTCGCCGTCTGGAAATAAGGCGTGAAACTCAAACCACCGATGGCGATGGCCATGATGATGCCCGCCAGCAGGAACTTCCCGAAAAATTCCGGTTTGTTCAGGGTGGAAAGCAGGGCAAACAGGACGGTGACGGCCACGCTGAAGAACAGGCCCCGGCTGATGGACAGCGGAATCGCCATGAGCAGGCAGGCGGTCGCAATGGACAGAACCAGTCGGTTCATACCTTTTCCACCCAGCCAGAAGTAGACGATGAAGGCGGCTGCGAAGCTATAAAACAGGGTGGTTCCGTTCGTGAAGGAAAACGTTCCGGGCGGTCGGTAGAAGCCCATAGCCCCCGCGAAACCAGCCCCTTCCATATCGCCACCGACGCCCCGGTTGACCCAGGCCGTCTGAGGACTATAAAACTGAAGTGCCAGGAGCACCGTCATCGGAATAGTGATCCAGAGCGTAATCTTTCCGATTTTTACGACGTCCTCGCGGTAGAAGATACGACCGATCACGAACATCAGGGGGAAGTGCAGCAGCAGAATCCGGGCGCCGAACAGGGCGACGAACATATTTCCGTGGCCGAGGGTGACGGCGGTCAGGATGCTGAAACAGGTGATGAAAACAAAGCCGTAGAGGTAGAAGGAGGAAGGGAGATAGCCCCTTTTCCAGGTCTGGTACAGAAGCCACAGGGCCACCGGGTCCCGGATGATCAGCAGCGGAGCCGATAAGCCGGGCAGTACCCATTTTCTCAGCGCTCCCTCGAAAATCAGGAGCAGGAAGTAGAGCCATATTCCATTTTTCAGGGACTGCGTCGCAACAGACTCCGCCTGGTGCCTGAGCCTATCCTGGTGATAGGAAACAACGGCTCTCCTTACACTAATACTTTCCATACCAAACCGGAATCAACCAACAAATGACTTTTGAAATACCAAACTTACTCAAGATTTCCAAGCTATTTCCCTTTACAAACTGGTTTTAACCAAAATCTTAGGGTACGGGCCGAACGTAAAGTAATTGTTAAATTTCATCCGGAATTATCTACATTCAATCGCTTATTTTATTGCCGAAATCTGGTTCGCCCGGCCGCATAAAAATCCGTTTCAACCTTCTAAAATAAACCGAAAGATAGATACATCTTACTTTACATACAGGATTTAAAGGCAATAGGCTTAAGGGTTCGTCAGTCGCCAGATCCTGCTATAAGGGCTAGGTAATGAACCTATTAGAACACATACCCTCAATCCAAAACGCGACTTTAAAAAGAGTATAACCATTTTTTAAAAAGGATACCGGCCTCAAAACGGATGAATTTTTCCCGGCATTAAACCCCCGATTAATTACGATAAACTATTCAGAAACTTCCCATCAAAAACCGATTTCAATTGCTTCATTGAAAGAAAATTTCACAATTCTTTGATACGAACCAGCCCCGTTTTATTCATAAAACCATTCAGGACTTATTTAATATCAATAAAAATTGTAATTAAAAGAAGAGTCCGAATCATCATCAGGCGAAAGGACCGGTGGGGAAACGGTTCCAGGAGGCCCCGTTTTTCATCCCGTCCGGGCCCTCACTGGGGTTTGACCACTTTGGCGGTAATGATGACCTGGTAGTGCGGGTCGGTCCAGTCGAGTTCATATTTGGTCACTTCCGAAACGCCCATGCCGTACAGGAAAGCGGTGGCGATGAACACGTTTCCGTGGGTTTTGATCTCGATCTGGTTTTTCGGAAACACCTCCGAAAGCAGCCGCTGCAGTGACCCGGAAGTAAACGACCAGAGCCAGTTCTCGTTCCACTCGTCGTGGTCGATGTGGCTGATGCCCGGAACGGTCAGCAGCAGGACCCCGCCCGGTTTCAGAATCCGCATACAGGTGTCGACGGCCCCCTTCATGTTGTAGATCAGGTGCAGGGTCTGCGTCAGAATGATGCAGTCGAAGAGATTGTCGGGTATCTGCGGAGCGTCGCTGAGGTCGCCCACGAAGGTCGCCAGCGGGTTCTCGCTGTGGACGTGGAGGACGTCGCTCTTTTCCACCCGGTCTCCGCCGAACTGCATCGTGTAGGAATTGTCTCCGATTTCCAGCACCCGCCCTTTGATCAGGTCGGCGTGCCGTCGGAGGAAGTTCTCGATGTAATACCGGTCGACCGGCCCGCCCCGGTCATACCCGAATTCCGTACTGAAGGGACGTACCCGCCGGAAATCGCCGGTCGCCACTTTTCCGACGGCCGGGATAAAACTGGGGAAAAATTTGGCCTGGTGGAGCCAGCGCTGCCCGAAAGTCGGGACCACTTTTTTAACGATATTGATCAGTTCTCTCATGCCTCGGTAGCGGTAGTACAGAAATGGTTGGTGTTTTTTAAGCGTTTTTCGGGCCACTTCGCGCGGGATCATCCTGGGGGAATCGGAATCATAGCGAAGCCGTTTCAGCAGTTCCCATCCGAAGTAATCGCTCCAGAACTTATGGCCCTTTTTGTAGGCTTTCCGTTCGGCTTCGGATTTCAGGTCTTTTTCCTGCCGGGTGAGTGCCTTTTTGGCCATTTCCAGCATTACCGGCGTGTTGGCCGACATGTTGCTGGTATGGAGCCGGTAGGCCGCCAGCTGGTGCGTATGGTGGATGACCGGATAGTTCCGCGTGATCTGCAGGTAGATATCATAGTCTTCGCAGGACCTCAGAGACGGGTCATACCGGAACGTATCGAACAGCCACCGGCGGTACATGACCGTCGCGTGCATGCCGATGTAATTGCTTTCCAGCATCCGCAGGTAATGTTCCCCTTCGATCGGCGTTTCCACCGCGTACAGGATGGTGTTGTTCCGGTCCACCATCCGGTATCCTCCCGACACGAACACGGCGTCCGGGTTCTCGGTCAACTCGCCGACGTTGTATTCGATGGCGTCCGGAAACAGCCAGTCGTCGGCGTCCAGGAAAACCACAAATTCGCCGGTGCTGTGGGCGGCTCCCGTGTTGCGGGCCGCCGATAGCCCCTGGTTCTCCTGGTATACGTACCGGACTTCGGGATACGCCCCGGCCACCTCCCGCGTGTGGTCGGTGGAACCGTCGTCGACCACGATGATTTCGATGGGAGACCAGGTCTGAAACCGGACACTGTCGATGGCTTCGCCTAAAAACCTTCCATGGTTGTAACAGGTAATGACCACCGAAACCAGACCCGGTTCAGGTTCCTCGATCATTCTTCCGTCTTCCTTTGCCTTGTAGCTTTGCATGAGCGTAGATTCATTTATCGGGAAACAGGACGGACCGCCCTCGCCACCTGATTTTCCTCAATCTGGATCAATCGAACCGGCAAAAGGTCGGTGGGCCGGATGGCTCCCATCCATTTACCTTCGAAATCCATCTCCCTGGCCCGGTGGTCTTCCACGGTAAAGGTGATGGCATTCCGATGGTAATACATCTCTTCCCACTTGTCGCTGTAGACGATCAGGGAGATGTAGTAGGAACCGTCGTTCAGGAAGTTTCCGGGGATGGCGCACTCGCCCTCGATCAACCCTTTTTCGTATTTCTCGAAGGGCGACATGACGTCGAGTACCACATCCCCCTCCGCCGTGAACAGGTGCAGGCCCGTCAACAGCCGCAGGTTGTCCTCCAGGAGCCAGAGCTGGAACCGGATGGTCAGTGGCGTGCGGACGTCGATCGGGGCCAGGGGTTTTTCCAGCTGCGGGACCAGCTCGACCAGTTTGATGCGGACCGTTTCACTGCCGGGCGCATCCCGCGGCCGGCCCCAGGCCTGACGGAGGGAATCGGCCTGGGCCATGCCCGTCGGCTGGTACTGGTTGATGATGGCCTGAACCGGTCCCATCGCCCGGACCGAACCGTGGTCCAGCCAGAGCGCTTTCTGACACAGATGGGTGACGGCCTGGGCGTTATGACTGACGAAGAGGATCGTCCGGTCGTCCTGCTGGGCGAACTCCTGGATCTTAGCGATACATTTCCGCTGAAACTGGGCATCTCCCACCGACAGCACCTCGTCGAGGACCATGATGTCGGCATCGAGGTGGGCGGCCACCGAGAACGCCAGCCGGACGTACATGCCCGACGAATACCGCTTGACCGGGGTGTTGATGAACGGGCCGATGCCCGAAAACTCGACGATCTCGTCGTACCGTTTCAGGATTTCGTGCTTTTTCATCCCGAGCACGTAGCCGCTCAGGAAGATATTCTCCTTCCCGGAAAGCTCGTCGTGAAAACCGGCTCCGACCTCCAGCAGACTGCTGACCCGGCCTTTGCCGTGCACGACCCCGGAGGTGGGCAGGATGATGCGGGAAATGATTTTGAGCAGGGTGGACTTGCCGGAGCCGTTATCTCCGACGATGCCCCACACCTCGCCCCGTTTCACATCAAAGCTGACTTTGTTGAGCGCCCAGATGTGCGTCTGTTCAGCCGGTTGTTCGGCCAACGCCGGAGCATCGGGTCCGAAAGGGTCATAATCATACTCCTCGTCATCTCCTTCATCCGGAAGCACCGGGTCCTGAAAGTAGGGATCATCCTTCTTCAGAATGCTGATGTTCCACCAGCGCTGAAGGTCTTTTTTGAAGGATCCTGTTCCAGTCGCACCCAGCTGATACAGCTTAGACACATTTTCAATCTGAATAACTGTGTCACTCATAATGCAAAATTTAGATCGTATCCATCACGATTTCCTTTTTCTTGTTGAAGAGCAGAATACCCAGCAGCAGAAGGGAAAAAGTGACGAAGAAACTGTAGAATACCTGAAGTGTCGTGAATGTACCCTGACCGAACAGCGCGTAGCGGAAAAGCTCGAACATGGAGGTCAGGGGATTTAACAGAACCACCCACTGAACACGTTTGGAAACGATTTCCAGCGGGTAGAACACCGGCGTTACGAACAGCAGCATCCGCATCACCAGAACGATGATGTTCAGCAGATCCCGGTATTTGGCCGTCGCGACGGCCACCAGCAACCCCAGACCCATGCCCAGACCCGTAATACCGAGCAGGACGATGGGTATGAAAAGGATGGATGCGTTCAGCGCCACCGGGAGGTCGAAGAACACGTAGAAGATCACCAGACCCGCGATCAGCAGGGTCATCTGAAAAAACAGCCGGATGAGTTGCGAACTGATCCAGGCCAGGGGCATCACCAATCGTGGAAAATACACCTTACTGAACAGGTCGGCATTGTCGGTGAAGGTGGAGGAGACCCCCGTGAACACGTCGTTGAACAGCCCCCACAGAATCGTTCCGGACAGATAAAACAGGGCCGGCGGAATCTCACCGGTCGAAATCCGGATGAAATTACCGAAAACCAGCACGTAGGTCGCCACCGTCAGGATGGGCTGGACCAGCGACCACAACGGCCCGAGCAGCGTCTGCTGGTAGCTGACCAGGTAATCGCGCCGGATCAACCGGAAGAGCAGGCTCCGGTAGGCCCAGAGCTCCATGAGGTTGAAGTTTTTCCAGGTCGTTTTCGAAGTAATCTCCCACTCCCACTTCTCTCCGGAAGCAACGTCATTTCTCATCCTGAAGCGGTATAAATGTCTGAAAAGGAATTTGATACTGACTTTAAAGAAAAGCTTGACGATGGTCAGGTACACGACGTACCCGGAATACAGCCGGAAGGCGAAATAGATGGAGGAGCACAGGTTCCGGAAATTGCCGCTGTGGTTCCACCGCTGAAAGGCGATGTTCAGTCCGTAGAGCGCGTAGTATTTCCGGGAAATCCTGGTAATCCGGTCTTTCCGGTCGGTTGGGAGGTAGTCGTGAATCCGGTCGATGACCTCCTTCAGGTCCTGCAACGCCTGCCCGGTGGCCTGTTTCTGGCTGGAAATCGAGCTGCTGTGTCCCCGGTATTCGGCCAGCACCTGGGGCGTATAGGCGGTTTGATAGTCCCGGGCGATCCGGACCCACATCTCCCAGTCTTCNCCCGTAGGTAACCCCGTAAAAAGAACCCAGCTTTTCGTACACCGACCGCTTCACGACCATGCAGGCATACTGAATCCGCTGCACCTCCCCGATCCGCAGGAGCCAGTCGTTCAGGATTCCTTCGCGCTTCATCTCCGGCTTTTTGCTCTTGATGAATTTGCCCTCGAAGTCGATATGGGCGCAGCGGCAGAAGGCGGCCCCGACGTCGGGATACCGCTGGAACAGGTCCGTCAGCTTGGCATAGAACCCCATCCGGACCCGGTCGTCGCCGTGGAGCAGGTGAACGAGCTTGCCCTGCGCCCGATTGATGCAGGTTTCGAAATTCCGGATGCTGCCCATGTTGTAGGGCTGCCGGTAATACTTGACCCGCCCGTTTCCGATCTGGTACACCAGCGCTTCCACGTCGGCGTCCGTGCTGGCGTCGTCCACCACCTCGATCTGCATTTTTCCCGGACCCATATCCTGGGCCAGGACCGACTCCAGCGTTTCCACCAGAAACTCCGAACAGTTATATACCGGGATCATCACCGACCACAACGGCCGGTCTTCATAATCAGCTATCGGGGCAATGGAAGGGGCCGTTTTAGGAATACGCTCCACGGATTGAGCATCGGGTATCTCAATGGAATTCAAAACAACATGATTTGTAACGGTCGTCAGCATATTCGCTTTGTTCGCCTTGGAAAGCAGTCCATCGATACGATTGTTGTGCGTAACCGGAGGCCGAATCGTTCAGCCAGGGCTGGTTCAAACCAGGCCGGCCGAAGTCGTTCGGGGTCCGGAAAGGACCGTGACGCTACGGCTGCGACATGGTATTTCGTAACTGAGCGATGAAGTCCGTAAACGGCTTGAGCTTCATCATATGCTCCTCGAACTGCCTCTGGCTCATCATGAGATCCTGAGGATAGGGATTGGCCGCCACCGTATCGAAGGGGTTATCCATCCTTAAATCATAATCGATCCGGTAGCGAATCGTCTTGTCGGGGCTGACGATGGAAAGATTCGTCAGCCGGTAGGAATAGGCCCCGTCCCGGATTCTGATCTCGATCGGTGCCTCATAATCCATCCCGACGGTTTTCATGCTGACCAGCCCTTTGATCACGCCTTTTCCGACCAGCACCCCTTTGGCCCGGTCATCGACCAGCAGCGCTTCCTCGCCGTTCAGAAAATAGGACCGGATAAACTTTTTGCCGCGTTCGTACAATTGCCCCGTCGTCATTCCCTCGGCCTTCACCTGACCGGAACAAACGATCTCCCCCGACGCGTGGTCGATCGTATACGGCATATCGGCCAGCGAATACCGCTTGCGATGGAGGTAATACACCGACAGGATGACGATGGCCAGAAAGGCCGTTAAAAACAGACGCTGATTCATAGGTCAAGACGATTTTTCCTCGCATGTAAATCAATAGGTACCGGTTTCATTACCAACCCCTTGGGTAATGATCAGGCTTTTACCACGGCCCGCCGTACCGCAGCGGGTTTGTGCTTGAAGTTCATAAACGGTTTTTCGATCAGGTTCCAGCTCAGGGCGGCCGCCGGGACGATGAGGGCCATTGAGACGAAGAACGTCCCGAGGTTGGTCAGCACGTGGCCGAAATAAAGCAGAACGAGCTGCTGGATCGGCCAGCTGTACAGATACATTCCGTAGGTAAAGTCCCCGTGACGGGCCATGCCCGACAGCCGGATTTTCCGGGAGAAAGCGACGTACAGCAGGATGTACGTACCGAACACCGGCTGCGTCAGTTCGAACACCCGGAACCACCGGATCGAAAGCAGCATCACTACAACCGAAATCGCCAGCAGCACCCGGGATTTGGGAATGTAGTTCCGGAACGTGTAAAAGAACACCCCGGCCACGAAGTACAGGAAATAATGCTCGAACTGGAGCAGATCCTCGAAGTAGGCCGGCGGAAAATACGGTATCCAGGCATAATCGTAATTATCGCCCATGTTATAGGCTTCGAAAATGTCCTTATGCAGGAAATTGACGAAATACACGGCGAGGAACAGACAGACCACGAACCGCTTGTTGCCCAGCAGCCCAAGCACGCCGAGAAAGATGATGACCAGGTAATAATAGACCTCGTACAGGACCGACCAGAGCGACGCATTGACGATGTTGGACGCCGGCAGGGACGTAAACGTTTCGGGGACGGGCGGATAGGCCAGGGTGAAGGCCGACGATAGCACCGACAGCAGATCGGCCTTCGACCAGAACTCCTGCACCTCGGCAAACGACGGGAACGCCCTCAGCCCGAGCGGACCGATCACGTACACGCAGGCCAGCGAAACCATCACATAGGCCGGAAAAACCCGCAGGATGCGCCGGACGACGAAGTCCATCCAGGTCTTGCTGTAAAACCAGCTCTGGGTGATCAGCAGCCCGCTGATCACGAAGAAAAAGTTCAGCGCCGGCGAGCCGACCGTGATCTGCCCCAGCGAAAAGGCCGTCAGTGGTTCCATTTCGTCCGGGTTTTCCGACGAGATGTAGTAAATGACGTAACTGTGGGTGAAGATGACGGCGGTGATCATCAGACACCGCAGAAAATAGAAGTTGTTGTCCTGACGGACGCTTTCGTCGAATACCGGAACGATCCGGCCTTCGTAACGGCCGAAAAATGCGCCGATGTTCAGCCGCTTCAGCTTCAGGAACTGTTTTTCCACCAGGTGCCAGCTCAGCACCGCAAACGGGAACACCAGCAGCATCGAGACGATGATCGTCCCGGCCAGACTCAGCCGGTCACCGAAGTACAGCATCACCAGTTGCTGGACCGGCCAGCCGTAGAGGTAAATCCCGTAGGAGAAGTCGCCGTATTTCGCGAAGCGGTGGAAACGGAACCGCTTGCTGAAGATGAAACTGAACAGCAGGTAGGAGCCGAAAATGCCCTGCGCCAGTTCGAATCCCTTCAGCCAGCGCAGCGTGACGACCAGCACCACCGCCGACAGGATCACCAGCGCCCGCGATTTGGGAATGTAGTTCCGGTAATAGTAAAAACAGATTCCGGCCGTGAAGAAATACAGGAAATGCTCCAGGTTGAGCAGACGTTCCATCCAATCGTAGTCGAGCAGGCTGGTTTCCCAGACCACGATGCCTTCCTGGTTATAGGCCTCGTAGGCCCGGAAGTGCCAGAGGTTCAGCCCGGCCACGACGGCGAAGATCGCCAGCGGCACGAACCGCTTCCGGAAAAGGCCCAGCAAACCGACCGCCAGCACCAGCAGGTAACACAGGAATTCGTACCAGATCGTCCAGATCGACGTGTTGACGTCGTTGGGGCAGGGCAGAGTCTGGAAGGTATCCGGCAGGACGGGCGGGTAAAGCTTGGCGATGGAATAAATCAGATACCGGACGTTGGTATCTTTCCAGTAGGTCAGGAAGTCGGGGGTGAAGCGGGAGAGGGTCGTGGTGCCCAGCGGCCCGAACAGCAGCGCCCCGGCGATGCACACGACGGCAAAACCGGGGTAGATGCGCAGGGCGCGTTTGATCAGGAAGTCGAAGCCGCCCCGGCTGACAAGAAAACTCTTCGTCACCAGAAACCCGCTGATGACGAAGAAGAAGTTCAGCGCCATCGTCCCTACTCCCAGCTGCTGATGGGAAAACCGCCAGAGTGGTTCCTGGTCGATCTTCCCGTAATAGATCACGAAACCGTGGGTGAAGATGACCGACAGTGCCAGCAGAAATCGAACCAGATCGAAGTTATTTCTATGGTTGACACTATCCGAGTATAATTTTTCCATAGCCGGTCCTTTACGTGAGGGCCATCCATTGGATGACCGTTACTTTTCTTTTACCTGGATGCGGATTTCCTTGAAGATGGTTTCTCCCCGGTCGTTGCGCGAGGAGGCCCGGATGAAAACCGGCCGGCGACGGTCCACGACGGTCGTGTCGGCCACGAAAACGGCTGAAGCCGTTCCCTTGTCGTCGGAAAGGTTGTTGGCCAGGTTTTTCAGCAGGTCCACGGTTTTTTTGCTGCCGTCGATGTCCTGGTAGGCCTCATAGTTGATCCGGGTTCCGATGCTGACCTTCCCGACGTTCCGAACCAGGAACGCCTTCAGCGGGGTCTGCGAATTGGGCCGGACGAACGAGCTGTCGGCCTCCAGGAAGATGTTATCCGGGTTGGCCCGCCGGGGCGTGAACTGGACCAGCTTGAAAGCCGGTGTGTTTTCGGCGACGTAGGCCTTGATGATATAAGGCTCGACCAGCAGGCCCACCCGCAGGAAGGCCTGGCCCCGGCCGGCGCCGTCCAGCTGGACAACGATCGGCTTGGTCTCCGTGACGGTCCCCAGGTTGGTGCCGTCGCTCAGGGTGCCGGCGTTGTTGGCCAGTACGAGCTGCCGGGCGACCGGGTATTTGAGCGCCAGGTCGATCTTCAGCAGCGATTCGCCGTCCGCCCGGACGGTATCGGTGCCGGGAATGCTGATCTGGATGGTATCCGGAACGACCGGAATTACCGGCGCCACCGAATCCTGAAGCGTAACCTGCAGCTGGTCGCTGAAGGTGTTGATGCCGCTGCCGATGGTGGCCGAGATGAAGTAGCTGCCGCCGACGGCCGGGACGATCCAGTCGACGATGCCCTCCCCTTTCTCGTTCACCCGGACCAGCTGCACGTTCGCGCTGTCGGTATTGGCAAAGATGCCGCCCGAGCATTTGAAGGCAACGATGCTGTACTCTTCACTGACCGATTCGCTGACCCTGGCCACAAACCGGTAGGACGATTTACCGTTGGCCACCGCATTCGGCGGCACGTTGGAAGAAAGCCGGATAATGGGTGACGGCGTTTCCTGCAGCGTTTTGCAACAGTAAAAGAGAGAGACACAGATTAAAAGTATTCCTGCTTTACTAATGGTGTTCATAACCGGCAATTTTTCTACTTGGTATTCTCAGCGTTTGCATTCATTTCCGATCCAAACTTGGATACTTCACCTGACCGGGTTGGCCCGGCCCGGCATCAGGGCTCTCTCCGCATGGCAAAAGGCCGGGCGACATTGATGTCGCAGGAGACGCTCAGCCCGAACAGGGGTTTCAATCTCGACTGGCTTACGGTCGGATTGATGTTCCGCAGATTGACAAACATGGCGTTCAGGCCGATATTGGTGACCCGGTTGAGACGGAAACCGACCCCGGTCACGAAATTGCCGACAAAGCCCAGCGAATTTTCATACCGATAAGTATCGAAGCCGCCCAGCACCTGCGCCAGTCCCACGTGCAGATGCAGGGACTTGTAAAACCGGTAGGGCCATCTGAAGCTATTCAGCGGCACGCGTTTATTGACCGGTGAGAAGTAGATGTTGATTCCCTCCTGTACGCCGATATAGGTATTGTTGCCGATCGGCCCGTCCTGATTCTTATAGGGATTAAAGGCGACCATCAGGCCCAGGTCCAGCCCGACGTAAGGGCCCGTCTTTGATTCGGCGTCGAACTCGGCCACACTCGACAGGACGTAGCTCTCGTTGACGAACGCGTTCACCAGCACCTGGGCCATCTCGGTCTTAAGCTGCTGAAGGCTCTGCCCGGCGGCCGCGATCCCTTTCTGGAAGGCGGCAATCTGGTTCAGCGATTCGATGATGCCGCCGATGGCGCTCACCTCCGAGGCCGTGAAGACGCGGCTGTTGTCCTGTTTGGTGAATTCATCCTTCCTCAGCACGTTGAGGAGGTCCACTACCTCTTCGATGCTGCCCGTCCTGGTATCGCCGGTGGTGTCGCTGGTCATGGCTTCCTCCAGCGCCTGCTGCTTCAGAGCCGGCAGGTTGGTAAGCTGGGTTTGAAGAAACGCCAGTTGCTGCGGCACGCTCCGCGACTGATCCGAGTTGGATTTGATCGTCAGGGCGACCGCCTGACGGGCGTAGTTCGACAGCCGGATCACCCCGGAGTTGATTTCCGAAAGCCGGGGCAGAACGGCGCTGATGTTATTGAACAGGCCGCTGTTCCCCTCCGAACTGAACAACTGATCCAGCTTGCCGAGGTTGTCGGACTGCTCTTGGTGGGAAACCAGAAAACGGTACGAAAACAGGTTCAGGTCTTTTTTATAATTCGCAATCGAGAACGGTTCGCTGTTGCCGTCGACGAGCTTGTCGTCGGCAATGACCTCCGTCGAAATCTTGATCAGGTTGTCGTTCACGGCGGAAATCTCCTGGATGTTGACCGCCCTGGGGTCCTGAAACAGCTTGGTCAGCTCCCGGTCGACCTCCTGGCGAAGGAACCGGATCTTCAGTTCGGGCAGGTTATTTCGGGTCAGAGTGATGAAACGAAATTTATAGGGAGTGTTCGGCCGCAGCGGTCCGATGTTGGCAATCATGAATTCCGTTTCCCCGTTTTTAACCCAATAATCCTGCGTATATTCCAGAACGGGGTCGGTTTTATACTTCTCGTTGAACCGGGTTGAATTCCTGAAATAACTTTTATCCTTCTCCTTATTTAAAGGCCCATACTTCAGGATAACCTTTTTGGTAGAGTAAGTTAAATCTCCCTTGATATTAAACGGCTCGTCAAATGGTAATGATGTTTTAAACGCCCCACTCCGAACATCGATCTCCACCGTCGGGATGACCAGATTCTGAGACATTGCGCTCGAAAAACAACAAACAGCAAGAATTGAATAAATCAATTTCATAAAAATTCTCTTTTTCCCTTGACTTTAAAACTGTGACTTAATTCGCTCTTCAGATTTTTAACCAGGCCAACTAAATTTTCCAAAATAATCAGGGATGGAAAAAGTAATACGGCAAGATTAAACAGTTAAAAGACGTACCAATATTTTTTCGAAAATTCAGAATTAATATTTCAATAAATCAGAGTAAACTTTTATAATTTTTCTTATAACTTCTTAATTCCTCAGACACCGCTCTCCGTTTCATTCACAAAAGTCAATCGATTAAAAAACAATTAATTAAGCTTAAAAACGCATTTATTTTAGCCTTTTTCTGTAATAGAACTCCATAATAGGAAATTCAACATTTAGCATTTTGGCTTAATTATTAAAGATAGCGATAAATGTGAAAATGTCAAATCCGTTGAGTAATATTCACTAAACACTTCTACACAAATAATTCTATATTCTTCCGGATTGAATTTTGAAACAACGGAACTGGAAATATTTTTAGGTTAAATTATATTTTTAATAGCAAGCGCCAATTCGGTCCCATAAATACTCCAGGGTCTGGCCCGGGCCGTCTCCATTGCATTTTTACCGGTTTCGGCAATTAATTTCGGATGAAGACACAGTTCATCGAGGATGATCCGGATGGCTTCCGTCGATCCGGCTTTGATAATCCAGCCGTTTTCTCCGTGCCCGATCAGGTCGGGTCCGGCCGTCCGGTCGGTCGTGATGACCGGGGTGCCCTGTGACATGGCCTCGGTAATGACCAGACCGAAGCCCTCGAACAGGGACGGGAACACCAGGACATCCTGCTCGCGCATGAGTTTCAGGACATGAGCGTGCGACAGGCTCGGATACCACTTCACCTTCGACAAGGCCTGGTCCAGGGCCGCACATTCCGCCCCGGTTTTCTGCCCGACCACAGTCAGTTCGATATGCGCACCGAACGTTTCGGCAGCCGCGAAGAGGTTGGCAATTCCTTTTCGCTGCGTCAGTCCGCCCACAAAAAGAACCTTTAACGGACGTCCCCCCTGCCCCGTCCCATAGCTTCGGGCGGGCCCGACCGGCGGAAAACCGTAGGGAATCACATGAACCGGAGCCAGGTTTCCGGGAAAATCCCGGAGGGTACCGGCCGTAAACCGACTGGCGACAAATATGTGGTCGGCCAGTTTCAGCTCCTCATCTTTCCGGGCCAGTTTGGCGTCGGAATCCCGAAAACCGGTCAGCGTCGACTGCCATTCCGGCCAGGCCAGCCGCTCGGCTTCGAGCAGCCGCCGGGCGGTTCGCCAGTACCCGATCGGGAGATCATACAGGCACTGGAGACCCAGCTGTCTGGCTTCGCGGAAGGATGCCTCCGCGCCGTCCTCATAGGCATAAACCGCCTTCACACCGTTTCTGGCGCCTTTTCTCAACCCTGAAGCCACCTTCCGGTCGATGCTGTGGTAAACCGCATCGACGGAAAAGGGCCCGGTTTCATGTCTGACCAATTCCTGCAGACCGGCTTTCAGGGCGGCCATTCGGCCCAGCTCCCGCCAGGGCCAGAGCTGCGTCGACGACCGGAGCGCCGAGTGAAAGGCCCGGCGCCGGAACTCGGCGAAGGGCCGCAGCCGGCTCAGGCGGTCCAGCACATCCCCCGGAAACGTCGCAATGGCGGTGGTGAACCCGGCCAGAATCTCGGTTTCCCGGAGGCTGCCGGCGGCCGCCCGGACGTTGGCGTTGCCGGTCGGATGGGACATGATCACTTTCATACCGGTCCTGTTTTTGCAAAAGCGGTTTCGAGCACTTCGAGGTAGCGCCCGGAAACCACTTTCGGATGATGCATGGACAAATGGCGGTCGGCAGCGTCGCGAAGCCGTTTTTCCAGGTTCGGATCGTCGAGCAGCCGGCGAATACAGGCCACCATGGCATCCACATCGCCCCGGGCGAAGGTCAGTCCGGCCTTCCCGACCGCGTCGGGTAAGCCTCCGCCGTCGGAAACGAGCGGCAGACATCCGCAGGCCATCCCCTCCAGGGCCACATTCCCGAAAGGCTCCTCCCAGAAGGAGGGCACCAGCAGGAACCGATGGGCGTTGAGGCTCCGGACGAGTTCTTCTCCCCGCAGCGCTCCGGTAAAGGTGACCCGGTCCTGAAGACCGTACTGATCCGCCAATTTTTCCAGATTTTCCCGCTCCGGGCCGTCGCCGATGATGGTCAGACCAAGGGCTTCCCCTCCTTTTACCGTCCGCAGCCGGTGCAGGGCCTCCACGGCCAGGGCGGCTCCTTTGTCGGAAACCAGGCGGCCGAGAAACACGAAATCCCGGGTTTTCGGCACATCCGGGAGCCTTCGAAACAGGTGGGTCCGGTAAGGATTACCGATCACGACGGCCGGCGGCCAGTCTGCTTTCCGAACGGCATCGCTGACGGCAATGACCGCCTTCGTGCGCTGGAGCCACAGAAATTTCAGCCGGTCCTGCCAGTGTTTTTCGCCGTTCGTGCGCCGGATCCAGGTCCGCAGGGCCACCACGGAGGGCTTCCGGAAAAACAGGGTCGGCCAGGCCAACCGGAGACACGGATTGTTTTCGAATACGATGTCGGCCCACCGGTGATGATCGAAAAGCGTCGATCCGGACGGTTGACGGACTACCTGAAACGGAAACTTCTTCTCTCCCTCCTGGCCGGTCCAGGTAACAAGCCGGACGTCGTGGCCGGCTTCGTGGAACGAGGTCGCCAGTATTTCGGAATTGACTTCGATTCCGCCGATGTCCGGATAAAACCGGTGGGTCAAAAACAGAACTTTCATATCTCCGGATTACTTCTGGTCAGTGGTGAACAATCAATCAGTTAATTGCGAAATAAACTGCCGGGCTACGCCGGGCAGCAGCGAGTGGTACTCCGAGCGGTCCGAAAACCGCAGAGCCTCATTCAGATCCGTAAAAATCAGGTGCCTGCGGAAGGAATACTCCACCAGCTGCAGGTCCGTCAGCTTCGGCATCCAGATCGGCAGACCGTGTTCGAGCATGGCGATGGCCGAACCGCTCTTCCCCAGAAATTGAGGATCTGAACGAGCCACTCCGACATGGCACTCCCGGATCACGCTGCTCAGGGTATCCGAGTTCAGGTAACCACAGTCGATAATCGAGACGCGCTCCTGCGACAGCGACTCCTGCAGCGCCTGGATAAATGCCGATTTATTGGGGGAATCCGCCCCCACGATCACCATACAAAAATGCTTTCCGGTCTTTTTTAACAAGCCGGCTAAGCCGTTCAGGACCAAAGTTAAATAAGGTCCCCGGGGCGCTAACCCAAAAAATAACAGCTTCTGGGCGTTAATTTTTTTCAGGGAATCAAGCACCAGATGCCGGCGCATCCTGCTGTCGGGAATGTTGCCGAATATTTCAAGTACATCGGAGGCAATGCCGAGGCTTTGAAGTCTTCTTTTATTATAGGGAACCGACACATTTACCTTTACCGGCTTCAACCGGTTAACGCATCGGGAAATAACAAACTGCTGAATCTGTGCAACGGCTTTCTGCACGAATCTATTCGGGTTGTCGAGCCAGAGTTCGTGGAACATGATATGCCAGCGATAGTTCCGGTCGAGCCAGAGCAGAAATTGGTCGATTCCCACCGGAACCCCTTTTCGATGAAAAGAATAAGGCACGAACTGAAGGCTGATAACCTCCGGATTTTTACCCATTATCCATTTCTTTGCCCGGTTAAAACGTCTGATATTGGACCAGTTTCCCGGCAGGCGAAGCACTCGCAGTTCCGTTCCGTCCGCCAGTTGAACCACTTCCGATTCCTCCGAAATAAAGCGGTCGTTTAAGGCAAGGATATCGACCCTATGCCCAATACGGATCAGCTCGGCCGAAAGCCGCCGGGTATAATCTCCGACGCCGTCCATACCAGGTTCCATCGAGCCGCAAAGGAAAATGATTCTAAGCATCTATTCTCAAACTAAGATCTGCGATAAAACCGGTTAATTAAACCGGCAAACAGGATGGTAAACCTTCTGATTTTAATCTGCATCGGGCTGTAATTCCGAATAGGCCCGTCCAGATTCAGCCAGTAGGCCTTGTCGGCCAAAGTGGCCGGTCGGCCGTCCAGCGCCGACAGGATGAAATTCTTTTTCCAGGGCTTCGGCTGTCCGAGCGCATGCGGCATGAGGGACGTTCCGTACTTGAAGGCCATTCCGTCCTGCCCGGCAAAACTCAGGCTTCCTTCCCAGGCTTCCACTGCGGCATTCAGGGCGTCCTGATCGGTTTTTCCGAAAGGCGCAAATGGCCCGCTCGACCCGGCCGGGAGCGGGGTGCCCGTCAGGGAAGACCGGTTGAGGCCGCCGATCTGCGGGGCCATCACCTCCTGAATCTGTTTCCAGGTTTTCAGAAAACTGCAGTTTTCCCGACTCAGGCCGGTAAACCCGCCGTTGACGTAAATGGGAGATTTGAAGTCCAGCTTGATGTCGTTTTTGCCGAAGTACCGACGCCAGGCCACCCTTCGCGGATGGTGCTGCGCCAGCGGTGAGTTGACGTCCTCGCAAAGCGCCACCCCGCATGAGATCCATTCTTCAAAAAAATGCCAGGGCGCCGTTACTACGATGTCCGGGTCGAAATAATACATTCCGCCGGCGTCCCGGGCCGGGCCGTCCCACAGGCGCAGCATGAAATCCGGCTTATAGTTGGTGAGATGGTAGTCGGTTTCCAGCGGAAGGAAATGGAGATCGAGGCCGTCGGCTACTTTCAGCCTCGTCGCACCCGGCCAGTGAACCGATCCGTCGGCTCGGGAGGAAGAGGCCCAGGCAGGCAGACTGCCGCGATACCCTGCATAGATTGCTCCCCGATATCCATTTTTATAAAGTGAATTCGTTAAAGCTGCAACGCCATGATGATAATGACTTTCAAAAAGCGTACAGATAGTTGAAGCCATGGGGATTAACATTAATTTAAATCGATGACCCTGTTTAGCTGACCACTTTCCGCTTTCTGGACTTTTTCTGTGCTTTCTTTTTGGAATACCCGGATTTTTCGTCGGCAATCATATCGTTCAGAAGCAGGGCGGGATGCACAATCATTCCGTTCTTATGGAGATCCTCCATCTCGGCCAAATCCTTTTTGTTGGTATGATTGAAGCGCACCAGGAATAAAGTCGAATCCACGTACGACTTCAGAACGAACGCATCGGCCACTTTTCCGATCGGGGCGGAATCGATCAGAATAAAATCGAAACTGCCTTTTACTTCCTCAATCAGATGGGCCAGTTTCGGCGACAGAATCAACTCGGACGGATTCCCTAAAACCGAGCCGGCATGAATGATGGACAGGCCCGGAATTTTCCCGGAAGGCTGAATGATATCGACAATCGAAACATCGTCCGAAGAAAGATAATCCGTTACGCCGGCGGACCCGGGCAGACCCAGATCTTCCGCGAGGCCGGGCTCTCTCAGATCCAGTTCCATCAGCAGCACTTTCTTACCGGCTCGGACCAGACTGGCCGCGAGATTGACGCTGATAAACGTTTTTCCTTCCCCCTTGTTGGCCGAGGTGATCAGCACCACTTTATTCCGGGTGTTCAGCGTATTGAAAAGGAAGTTGGCCCGGATTCGTTCCAGTCGTTCGGCGTGCAGGCTATGAGCATCGGAAATCAGAATGGATTTCGAATTAAGGTGCGGCATTTCGTCGATGATCTGGACTTTCGTCAGGTCCATGACATCCTCCTTGTTCATCACTTTACTGCTCAGAAGTCCTTTCAGAAACAGATAGACAAACGGTCCGCCAAGACCCAGAACGAAGGCCACCAGAAAGGTCAGCGTCGGCTGCGGGCTAACCGGAACCCGGTCGGCGCGGGCCGGATCGATGATCTCCGAATCCGATATCAGGGCCGATCGGGAAATGGTGGCTTCTTCCCGTTTCTGAAGCAGATACAGGTAGATGTTCTGACGGATCGTCTGCTCCCGGTTGATCTGGATCAGTTCCCGTTCCATGGACGGAACCTGGTTGACCTTCGACCGGAACTTCTCTGAACTCGCCTTGTAGTTATTGCTCTCGATCACCAGACCGTTCTTGATGTTTCGGAGGTTTTCGAGGATGTTGGTCCGCAGGTTATAAATCTGTTCGTTGACGTCTTTCACCAGCGGGCTGTTCGGTTTAACATCCTGCAATAAATTCTCCCGCTGGAGCTGAAGTTCGTTCAGTTTCGCCAGCAGCCCGTTGAGCGTCTGATCACTCAATCCCAGCGTACTCGGCACCAGTTTAAACTGGTTCTGGCCCTCGGTCAGGTAGTTCTCGATCGATTCGAGCAGGTCGATCTGAAGCCCGTACTGCGCCATGGTCTTCGTATACGATTCCGCATTGGCGTAGTAGTTGGCCGCCTGACTCCCGATGTCGATCAGTTCGTTCCTCCGTTTGAAGTTTTCGACCCGCTGCTCCACCCCGGAAAGGGACGAAGTGAAATATTGAAGACGCTCGTTCAGGAAGGAGATGGTATTGTCGACGACCCGGGTTTTGTTTTCGAAGGAATCGTCCGAATACAGCTTCAGGAGCCGGTCGATTATTTCCCTGCCTCTCTGCGGAAAGATATCGACAATGCTCACCTTCAGAACGCTGGCCTTATCCGTGACCGGAAGAACCGACAGCACTTCGCTGTATTTATCAGTGGCCGTTTCGATATCAAGGAAGGAAAAGGAGATTTCCTCATCGACCAGATCCTTCAGCCCGGGGCCCGCCAGGATGGTGAAATTCCCGTAGGGCCGTTTTACCACCTGCCCAAATTTATACGTCGCCGACTCCTCGTTAAAATCTGTCAGGGTAAACGAATTCCCGGATTTTAGCGTGATAAGAAACGGCTGTTCATAGACCGTAGAATCCAGTTTTCCGACTACGATTTTGATCGGAATATCCATGCCGTAAACTTCCGAGCCGTTGATGAAATAGGTCGTGGTCAGACCCAGTTCATTGATGGTTCTTTTCATCAGCCGTTTCGATTTTAGCAGGAGCATGATCGTCGAAAGGCTGTTATACGGATCCGAAACCATTCCACCGAACGATACGATGCTGGCTACGTTCGGAACGGGCGCATTCTCCTTGATTAAAATGGTACTGCTGATGGAATATTTCGGCGTACTTATCACCTTCAGATACACAAAGGCTGAGACCAGGCAAACCGCCAGACCGATGGCAAACAGGTACCACTTCCGGAAATAAACGGCCAGAATGGCGTTGATATCCTTCTTTCTCGGCTGGTCAATACTTAATGGAAATAACTCGTTCTCGTTCATCCTCGTAACCTGATAAAAAGTAAAGTACCCGTTGAAATCAAAGACACCACCGTTAACACGTTGCGCAGTGAGTTCCTGAGGTTGGTCTTCTCGGCAAATGGCTCCGGCTGGACGTAAACCACGTCGTTTTGCTGGAGATAGAAGTAGGGCGAATTCAATACTTCCCGGTTGGTGAGATCCAGGCGAACGGTGCTTCGGATTCCCTCCTTTTCACGAATGATCAAAACCCGCTTTTTATCACCGCCTTCGGCAATGTCCCCGGCCCGGGCAATGGCTTCGAGAATGTTTATCTTCCCATCCTCCACCCCGAGCGTCTGCGGGCTTCTTACTTTCCCGAGCAGGGTGATCTTGAAGTTGGAAATGGTAACGTTGACGATCGGGTTCTTCACGTAATTGTCACCGATGAAGCCCGTCAGTTTAGCCGATGCCTCCGCCGGTGTCAGATTGGAAACTTTAATTTTACCGATGACCGGAAACCGGATACTCCCGTCCTTATCCACCAGATAAGCCGGCGAAGCGCCCCCTTCGGCCGTTCCGGTGTTGAACAGGTTATTGGTCTCCGTATTGGAGCTAACCACCGTGATATTGAGCTGATCTCCGGGCAGAATCCGGGTTTCCGTCTGGTTCTCGATCGGCAACCTCGATTCATAAGCTGAATTCAGGTCATCAAAGTAATGAGGGTCTTTCGCCGTCTTACAGGAAGAGAAAAACAGCAGTTCCGAAACCATGACAAAGCCTGCCATCATGTTGCGGATCCAGGTTTTCAAGTGAGCGTTTTCCGTTTGCATTTCATTTAATTTTTGGCTCAAAAAGAGGATGATCGACTACCGGTTTCAGCGAACCAGCAGCACCTGACCGTGTCGGGTGATCCATTGGCTGGTGGCGTTCCGTGTCGTTTTATATTCCATTTTCCACAGGTACGAATTTTCCGGACACGGCACCCCTTTCGAGGTTCCGTTCCAGAACGCATTTCCGCTTTCATTCGAAAAGATCAGCTCGCCCCAGCGGTTGAAAATCTTCAGTCGCACTTCGATGTTTTCCGTGCTTTTCCACTCGAAGACCTCATTTTGACCGTCGCCGTTCGGAGAAAAGGCGTCGGGCACAAAAACCAGGGCCGAAGCGGGGCAGTTGTCCAGCACCACGAATTTCCGCTCCGCAGCACAGCCGGCCGGCGTCCGCACCGTCACCGAATAAGTGCCCGGCCCGGTCACCTCCAGACTGGCGCCCTTACCGGCTCCGGGCACCCATTCGTAGGTCAGATCGGTACCCGTAAACCTCGGGTCCAGAACCAGGGGCTGCGCACCCGGACAGTCGATCGTCTGCTCGTTCGGCACTTCACTTTTCGGCAGGGCTTCAAACGTGACCTGAACGGAATCCCGGTCGGCGCAGCCGTCGTTGACGACCTCCAGCGTGTAAAGCCCGCTGGTGGTGGGACTGATGGCCCGGGCGGTTTCGCCCGTCGACCATTTGAACTGTACACCGGAAGCTTCCGGAGCCAGCGTCGGATTGAGTTCGACCGGTGTGCCTTCGCAGACGCTGCGGTCGGCCCCCAGGTTTACCTTCGGTGTTTTCACCCGGACGAACACACTGTCGGTTTTCTGATTGGAGCACTGGTCCGTATAGGTGACCGTATAGAGTTGATCGTTCGCTACCGTCAACTGGGGCGTTCGGGAGTTGGGGTTGTCGAGACCCACCGCCGGTCTCCATTCATACCGGTCGTTGAATGACTTGTTGGCGACCAGCCCGACCACTTCACCCCGGCACGCCGGCAGGGTATCCCGCATGACGATTTCCTTCTGGAGGCAAACCGTATGGGCGTTGGCCGAACTTCCGGTCGACGAAGTAAAGCCCCAGAAAACCTCCTGGCGGCCCTTGAAAATGTCCTGAATGAGCTTAACCGGCTGGCTGATCCGCTGGTTGCAGTCGACAAAGACCTGCAGAATCTGATTTACGGCATCCCATTTTACGCGGATCAGGTGGTTTTTGCCGTCCTTGACGTTACCGGAAGCCGTGGAAATCGGCACGGGAGCCGCAAATCCGGAGGTCCGATGATTGGATTCGCCGTCGCGGACAACGGCAATGTGGTCGGCTTCCGGATCGCCGAGGTTGCCGTTTCGGTGCGTATCGAACTCGATTCCGAGCGCCGGTTGCAGCCCCAAAAATCCCATTCCCTGACCGGGCACGCCCAGAATCCGGTTACCCTTCGTCTGCATCACCATCACGATGCCGTCGGCTCCTCTGGGATTCGATCCGAAATTCATGGTAAACTCCAGTTCGAAGGACTCGGTCAGACGAAGCGGCTCGTCATACCAAACGGCTCCATTCTGTCCGTTCTGGGCTGCCGTCAATTGATAACAGTCGGATTGTGCGCTTCCTCTGGCCGTTCCCACAAGCGTATAACCGCCCTGGGCCAAAGCGATCCCCAGGCTCAGATTCAGGGCCAAAACCGGCATCAGGGCAACCAGAAAGATCAATTTTACCTTCATTAAAAATCGGCCAGATTTAACGCTAACTTTTTGATAAATGGAGAAAAGTTTTTCACAACCATTTATCCGGTTACTTTCTTTATTGGCACATTTTCCCAGGCCGTTGAAACCTGAGAAATCAGACGAGATGACTTTTTTCAACCGGTTTTATTTCCGCGGATCCGGCAGATTCAAGCTCCCGGATCTTTAAATAAATCTGAGTGAAATAAGCCAGTTTGAGAATGCTGAAAGCAAACCCTCTGGTACCATCCCGAAAACCGCCCATCAGCACGAAACTGCCCAGAAAATAGGCAGGCCCCAGCCAGGGCGTCCGCATCAGTCCGTATTTAAGCCGCTGTTTCCATGACCAGCGGCCGGTCGCTTTCGAATCGTTTTTAAGCTTCAGGAAACGGGCTGCTTCCCAGCTTGAATATTCATTGTGTTTAGTGACGTAATAGTTGATTCCACGGATGTCCTGATGATCGATTTTACTGCGAATCATACCGACTTTTCCTTCAATCACCGGGTGTTCATGAATCTCCATATCCAGCCGGCTCCACTGGTCTTCATCGATGCGTTCATATTCACCGGCACCGACCTGAAACAAAGCCAGTTTATGCAGGAAATAACCGCCTTTATTCTGCTTTCCCAGGAAGTAGACCGTGTAGCGTAACCAGTACCCGAGACAGTCGCTATTTCCTTCCAGTTTTTCCCGAAGTTCCGTTTTAAAGGCTTCGGTCAGAATCTCGTCGGCATCCAGAAACATGACCCATTTGGTGGCAGGTGTATAATTTCTGAGATACCAGTTTCGCTTTTTCGGAAATTTTCCGTCCCAAACGAAATCAACTACTTCCGCCCCATAAAAGCGGGCAATTTCCGCAGTTCGGTCCGTACTTCCCGAATCGATAACCACGACATGTCGGGCCAGATCCGATCCAATCGCCTTCAGGCATTTCGGAAGATTTTGTTCTTCATTGCGAACCGGTATTGCAATGGTTAAATCAAGCGCCATGAAAAACAACGTTCAACTGATACAGACATCCAATCACTTCGTAAATTGACGATCCAGTTTCTCAACCGGGGCAGAAAACACCCGTTTTTTAATCGGCTGACACGGATGACCGGCACAAACAAACCAGGCCGGCATATTCTTCGTAACCACCGATCTTGCTCCGATTATACAGCCCTCCCCGATCGATACGCCCGGGTGAATAAAAGATTCGGCGGCAATCCAGGCCTGATCACCAATCGTAATCGGTCGGGTCAGCAACGGAAAACCGGGATGCGTATAATCGTGCGTTCCCGTGCAAACATTCGTTCCCTGAGAGATGACCGCCCGGTAGCCAATCCGGATTTTATCCTGAGAATAAAGTACCGCCCCACTCGCAATTCCGCATTCATCGGCCAATTCCAGATTCCAGGGAGCCCAGATTCTTACTCCCGGATAAACATGAACGCCCCGCCCGATCTTAGCGCCGAAAGACCGGAGGATAAACGCCCGCCACTGATGAAGTGGACGGGGTGAAAACCGGAAAAATAAAAGATCCGCCACGGCCCATACCAGCCTTGCCAGACGATTGCGCAAGGAAAAAGACGGGCCTGTATGTGTATCCTGGTTATGCATAAGTTATCTACCCGATAATGGCTTCCCTAAACCGCATGGCGGCCGGTTTTACGGAAAAGTTCTGCGCAAAGGTGTTTCTTGCATTATCACCCATCTTTCGCTTCTCCGATGCCGGTAATTCAAACCATCGGCTCAGTAATTGCAGGGTGCCGGAAAAGTTATCTTCCGCGACAAAGCCTGCTCCACCGGCCGTAATTTCTCGCCAGATGTTCACCTGATCGGAGATTAATACCGGTTTCCCGCAGGCTAAAGCTTCGGCTACAGCAATTCCGAAATTCTCCTGATGACTCGGTAACAGAAACGCTTCGCAGCCAAAAAATGCCCCCAGTTTCGCATGACCCGAAAGCATGCCCGGAAAGAGAATATTGCTTTTCCCGATTGGATCGGCCTGCGCCAGCTGCCGCAGTGAACGTCCAAACTCAGTGTCCATTCCCGGCCCGGCAATGACAAGCCTGGGAAGTTCTTTCCCGGAAGCCGCCACTTTATTCGCCAGGTTTATGTACGCATCGATCAGCAGATCCACACCTTTCTTCGGATGAATCCGACTCAGAAAAAGAAAATAAGGCTTCCCGTTCACTTCAGGACATTTCGCTAAAAATGCCTCCTTCATTACCGGCGCAAAACCCAGTGGCATTTCGATTCCGTAGCCGACATTAATTTCTCTTTTCGGTTGATAGGGACGGAACGTTTCGCGTGCCCGAAGCAATTCCGTTTCGCAGGTAAACAGGAGTCCGTCCGACTCCCTGACAACTTTTTGTTCCAGCAGTTGCCAGTACAGCCAGTTGCGGATTGCCTTTAATTTCCGATCGGGGGCACGCTGGAAATAAGGGTCCAGCATACCATGCGGCATAACGAACCATTTCAGCGGTTTTTCGGCAGAACGCGCGTTTTTTAATTGATGGATAATCCCCCGGACGGCATTGGAATGATAGAGCCAGATTCCGTTCGAAACCAATACATCGAATCGGTCCATATTACTTTTCAGCCAGGGAAGTAATTTCGGACTGTAATGCCAGCTGTTCGGTTTAACTCCGAGCGCATGAACAGGAAAAGAATCCTTTCCCAGGTAAGCGGCATTCGGCTCATCGAAGCACACCACTTCCCGGTAAACGCCCATCGTTTCCAGTACGGGCGTCGAGGTTCTGATTCCCTGGCAAGGGCCGCCTGAAACCGGATCCATGCTGCCCGTTATATGCAAAACCCGTATTTCCCTGCCTGAACTATTCATCTTTTTTTCGCCGGAACCGGCATGATTTAATCAGATTTTTCCCACCACATTCGGTCTGTCAGTAAGCTTGCTCGACTACGAAATTCATCGAAATGGTATAGAGCAGATAAATGAAAAATACCAGCAGCTGAATCGACAGGAAATGTTCGTTTTCAACACCCAACAGGTTATCCTTAAATTGCTTGAATAAAGAAACCATAGAGGTATAGTTTAAAGTGAAAGGAAGAACTACCAGGCGTGAACATCACCGTCGAACATCTTTTTTACGGTGAGGTAACAGATCTTGACATCGACCCGAATGGAGGCTTTTTTCAGATAAAAGAGGTCATACCGCAGGCGTCTTTTCATCTTGTCGTTATCGGTGATTCCCCGGGCTCCGCGGATCTGGGCCAGGCCGGTAATTCCCGGTTTGACGGAATACCGTTTCGGATAGTGGGGAGCCATATTCCAGTACTCGGCATCGTGCTCGATGGCATGCGGCCGGGGACCGACGATGCTCATATCACCCATAAAAACATTGATAAACTGGGGAAGCTCATCCAGATTGGTTTTGCGAAGCCACTTCCCGAAGGGCGTTACCCGCGGGTCATTCATGGCCGTCTGTTTGAAGCTGGAACTGGAGGGAGCTGCGGTCATCGTCCGCAATTTGATGCAGCGGAAGGTCCGGCCGTGCCGGCCCGTTCTTTTCTGGATAAAAAAGGCCGGGCCTGGGGAGGTCAGTCGAACGATGGTACCCAGAATCGGAAGAATCCAGATCAGAATACAGGCCGTAATGAGAAAGGATAACGTTATGTCAAACAAACGTTTCTTGAACATCAAAAAGGACTCTTTCCTTTTTGACGCATTCTTCTCATCATACTCATAAGTCTGATACGAGTAGAAAGTATTCATAACCGAAAATTTTTAAACAAATGACTTGTAATCTCAGCGATTTCCCGCCTTTAAATACTATGACTTTTCGAAAGCCGGATCAGTATTCAGGGCAGCGTAGCTTGTCCAACCTGAGCATTCTTAAAAAGCAGTTGTTCAAACTTCTTCATTACTACTTCTCTCTCAAGGGCTTCTTCGGCATATTGCCTGGCATTCCTTTTAATCTGGGTATTGTCGTTGAAAAGGGCCTTTTTAATACTGTCATTCAAGGCTTCCTGGTTTTCCGCTTCGGCGAGGACCGCAAGATCATAGCGGGTGACGAGATCATGGAGGCTGCTTCCTTCGTTGGCAGTGATTATTGCTACTCCTCCAACCGCCAGAATGGCAGCCAGTTTCGAAGGCATGACCAGATCACTGGCATTTGCTTTCTGGATGACAAAGTGGATATCGGCAACGTTTAAAAATTCATTAAACGACGCCGACGGCTGCAACGGAAGAAACCTGACATTTTTCAAACCAAGTGATTCGGCCAGGGCCTGCAGCCTGACTTTATAGGGACCGGAGCCGCAAATAACAAAACAAAGGTTATTCAATTTTTCAAACTCTTTGGCGGCATAAAGTATGGCTTCAATCCCTTGTTTTTCCCCGATCGCACCGGAGTACAACAATATCGTGTCAGACGACTTAAACCCATATTTTACCTTTAATTCGTCTTTATGATGAATAGGATAAATTAATTTAGAATCGACTGGATTTAAAAACAACTGAACTGCTTTTTTGACTTTCGGTTGGATAATCCTTGCCATACCATCACCAACACAAGTCACTATATTGCAGTTTTTCAATATATATTTTTCAATTTTAAACATCCAGTCGATCAGAGATTTATTCTTTATCATATTCAGGTCTCTTGCAGCCTCAATTTGCAAATCCTGGACATGATAAACCAAATTTGTTGGATTAAATTTTTTGTAAATCACACCGAGTATTCCGATTAAAAATGATGGAACAACCGTAATTATTGCATCATATTTCGGCTTTTTGCTCAACGAAATGAGCTGAAAGGCAGCCGCAAGAAGGAAGGTGAAATCCAATATGATCCTCTTTACCCCACTCGGATTTTTCGGCACATACATGGGGCACCGGTAGACAGTAATCGTGGCCCCGTTCTCAATTTGAATACTTTCCTTTTTAAACCAATATTTATTCTTTGAATAAGGCTGTTGTACTTCCCAATAAGGGTAATAAGGATATGATGTTATTACACTACAATCATACCCGTTTTCAGCAAACCAAAAAAGAGTATCGCCACTATATCTCCCGATACCTGTCGGTTCCGGGAAAAAGTTATAGCCAATTAATAATATTCGTTTTTTCAAAAGCTTATTATTTTGGTTTCAGGCAAACGACTCCTCTTCCTTTCAAGAAGTAACACAAAAAATCTGAGCACAAAGATTGAATTAATCTTCGGCATTAGGTTCCCGTTAAATGGAAAAGTGAAATTTGTATTTGAAAATTCTGAATGATTTCTACCTTCAGAATTTAATACATTTAAATCGTAATGGCTTTTATATATGCCATTTAAACCTGTTTTAATTACAGGATTCTTTCTGAAGACCAAAACAGTTCATAACCGAGAGGTACAATTTCTGAACTGTCCTTTCTATGTGCGTACGGTGGAGGGTAGACTACCCAGAAGAAAAGATACTGGATCAAAACCACTGGATCGAAAAAAACAAAAGCAATCTATTTTCTGATTCAACGGCCTGTTTTATTCTGCTGAATTTTTAAGGCAATTCCTTCTGTTCAGGATAGGATGATGTATTACTACTTGAACTTCCGCAGATCGGCGCTGAATTTCCTGAACTTCTCGTGTCCCAGTTTTTCCATCTTTTATCCACAATTGTCTGATAAAAAAGAGGAAAAATTCAGTAATAGACGCTTTTAAGAGTGTTTCCTTCGATCAAATATAATAGCATAAAATTCAAACAAAAAAGAATTCAGATTCGATTTTTTTTAGGAGTATTCTCAATTCTTTATTTGCCAGACATACCTTTAATCCTGAATTTTCATCCGTTTTTAATCTCAATTAATGATGCGTCCAGTTTTCAACTTGAATAGTTATATATAACTATTCTATTATTTTTTTTAATTATATCCATCAAATTGATCTACTTACTTGACCTTGCGGTTATTTAATATGACATTAAAAGGATTTTGCAGGTAATGTTTGGTCATACATCTACAAAAGTCTCTTTCCTTTTTCATAAATATTCTGATAAGACAGGAATACCTTTAAATTTTTTTTTAACGGACAATTCAAGCTTTTTTATCAGACAAGAATTTTTTAGGGTTTAGATTAATCAAACGTTTGCGTATTAAATTGAAGTGCTACTATTTCTCCAAAATGGCCTATTCTTAATGTTTTAATTCAATGACACGGTTTGAATAATGAAAAATTAACTACATTAGCACAGTCGAATTTCTATTCCCTTCTCCTGATTTTTTCGTTCAGAATTGATACATGAAACATAGAAATATTTTAATGTATTGTTTTTAATTGCCTTTATCCTTAACTCCTGCTCTCCGACCTTATTTCATTCACTGAATACTTTTCTACTCAGGTTATATTTTTACATACTCAGGTCATTTTTATGAAAAAAGCATTGATTACCGGCATCACGGGCCAGGACGGGACTTATCTTGCTGAACTCCTTCTTCGGAAGGGTTATGAAGTCCACGGCATCAAGCGCCGGAGCT
>NZ_QTJY01000035.1 GCF_003703975.1 Larkinella soli
ATGTCGGAAATCTAGACTTTATATTTCGCTACATTTCTTACAGTCGGTTTTGCTTTCAAGCAAGGCCACTTTCCATTGGGATAAGTAAATGATCAGTCCTTATTCATAGCACGGTATGTTAAAAATTCAAAGAGTTGCTTAAAAGGCGTTAATGGAAATTTTTTCGGTAAACTCTACTCCTCTCAGACTTTCTGCGGCCTGCTGCGGGGAACGGCTCTGCAGGATAGTCTTGAGCCGGACGGAGGTGCGGCCCATCTGGATGTTATCGCCGTCGCTCAGGTAGATCTGGTCGGAAGGCTGAAGAATCACTTTAGCGTTTACGCAGGTTGGATTCTTCCGGGAAGGCACATCCGACAGAATGTACTGGTGAAGGCCGTTCTGAATCTGCACGTAGATGATGCAGTGCTGCCGGCTCATGGAGCGATCATCCGTCCGGATCTGAACGTCGGCCTTCTTGTCGGTCTGGTCACTGAAGCGACCGATGATATTGCGGCCTAACCACAACGGCTGGGCCGACTGCGAAGGCGCCGTATCATCGTGAACGATCAACCAGCCCACCGGTTCTTTGGGAGCGGAGGGATCGGGAAGCGGGAGCGGCTGGGGTGCCGGAACACTCGGAACACTAATCTTATTGATCGCTCCGCATTTCGGGCACCGAACCGCTGCCACCACCCCTTCCGGCACCCGGATGGGGGCCTTACAGGTGGAATTGCCGCAAAGGATCAGCATGGCTATTCGGCAGTAGCATCATCCCCGTCGTCATCCGCCCAGTCGTCCGTCATAGAGGAGTCATACTGAGGCATCTGAAACGCGGTCAGACCGGAATCCTCTTCCGCATCGCCCGGCCCCTTCAGCGCCCAGTCGTCGTTTCCCTCCTGCCCGTCGTCCCCGAGCGTAACGGCTACGGGGGCCTCTGCCCGGTCCTCATCGATCGTGACGGCATCCACGATCGTAATCTTGTCGGAACTGTATTCAGCATTATTCAGGTCATCGATGGAAACGGGAATGCCGTCCTCCACTTCAGCGTCGCCGGCCGGCGGGGCCGGCTCTGTGTGGGCCGTTTCGGGCGGCACGTCGTCCTGAACTGGAAGCGGCCCATCTGGCGCCCCGGCGGGTTCGGTCCGGGAAAGCCCCAGATCGGCAAAATAGGCATTTTGTTCGGTGGCCGGTTTTTCTTCCCATTCTTCCTTATAGTTCGTGCTGTAAAGGCTGCCCTGCCACGTGAAGAACTTGCCGGCACCCATCTCGTCCCGGGCGGCCCGGAACGCCTGAGCAAAAGTCGACTCAGGGGCGGTTTCAGGAGCAGCCAGGACATCGTCGGCTGGCAGATCGACGGCCGGAATGTCGGAGGGCGCGTCGATCCGATCTTCCACCACCCGGATCGCCCCTTCCTTATCGATGCGGAGGTCGCCTTCCTCCACGGCCGGCAGGACGCTGGTTTCTTCCGGATTGGACCGACTCATGCCCCAGGCCAGTCCGGCCAGACTGGCGCCGGCCAGGGTAGTTCCGCCGACCATCACGGCAACCTTGCGGTGGGTTCTGTTTTTTTCCTCGGAGGAGGTCTCCGGCTCAGCGGCAGGCTGATAAGCAGCGAAAGGGTCTTGTGCAGGATTCATCGTCATTCGATTTGAGGTAGATTGATCAGTTATCGAGACCAGATGGCTTTGCAGCGCAGGCAGGACTTCTGGTTGGCCAGCGTCTCCCACGGAAAATCACCCAGGGGCATCTTGCAGTTGGGGCAAACGTACCGGATGCGAAACTCCTCATTCAGTACAAACATTTTCTCATTGGTCTTCATGGCCAGCGAAGCCAAGGCGTACAACCCGAAACCAAAGCCGGGAATAATCTTGGTGGCATTGGCCAGATTGGCATCCCGCTGGAGCTTCAGCCGGGTCTTCTTATACGACTCATAGACCTGCTTCAATTGAAAAAACTCCTCCGTAAAGTCGTTGGCGTCCGTTTTCTTCCGGGTCGGGAACGCGGCTCGGAGGGCCTGCCCCACCACCTGGCCCAGGTCGAGGGGTATGCCCGCCAGCGTGACCCGATCCGCCGGCGTGACGATCTTCTGGCGGACCCTAAGCCCGTTCACCCAGGTCCCGTTCGTGGAACCGGGATAGTCCGGCTCCCCGGCTCCACTGCTGATCTTCTCCCGCGAACCCGTGTCCTCCAGCAGAAAGGCACCGGGCGATTCGGGCGAAACCGTCAGGGCTGCATGGTATCGGCTGATGCCGGGGGCATTCACCACCACATCATTGTCCGGATTCTTTCCGATCAGAAGCCGGCGGACGTCCGTCTGGAGGTTGTTTTCCATGGGCCGCTCATTTAGCAGGGCTGATACTTTTCTGAAAAAGCATGGTTTCGATTTGGGTCTGTTTCGTTTTCAGATCCGTCTGGCAGTCCTTCAACTGCTGTTTCAATTCCTCAACTGCCCGGGCGCTCTGGCCGCTTTCGGCCAGTTGAGCCCGGAGCGCCCCTATGGTTTTCCGGTACGACAGGACCCGCTCGTAGGAGCCGATCACTTCGCGGCTGAGATTCCGGTTGTTGACCGCCACCAGACGGGCCGAATCCTGGCGCATCTGCCCCAGATACTGCACCATCCTTGCTTCCACATCCTGAATCCGCGCCAAGTTATCTCCCTGCGCCACATCGCCGGGCCGGGTGGTTTCCTGCACCTGGTCCAGCCGTTGCAGCCAGGCCAGCAGATTCTCCAGCGAATCAATTCGGGCCACTAACTGCGTCTCCTCCCGGACGTTGGTCCGGTAGAAGTCGTTCTCCCACTGAAGGGCTTTTGCCGGAATGCGGGCGAGCAGAAAAACGGCCACCGCCGGCAGCAGCACTGCCAGGGCATAGACCCAGGCAAAGCGCCGGAAAGCCTGTTTTCGTTCGGTATGGTTCAGAGCCTGCATATTCGTCGGGGTTTAACAACTGGTTTGAATCGGTTCACGGTTCAGAGGGGGCTCCAGCGGGATCGCTCCCGGCTTTCCCGCTCCGCCACCGGGTTAGCGGAAATCACTACTTTTTCTCCCTTCCGTTTGCCGACGAACTCCAATTGGCTCAGCTTCTGCATCAGGAGTGTCAGCGTACCGAAAAAGTCGTCGAGCTGCCCGAGCAGGGGAGCGATGTCGACGTGAACATAGTCGGCGTGAGCCAGCGTCATGATCCGCTGATCCAGTTGTCCGGCGGGAATGTCGGCCCACTCAGCCCAGTATTCCAGCACCTCCTCGCGGGCCGGGCCGGGCAAAAGGGCAAGGCTCATGCGGAGGCTCTGCACCAGCCGAACCAGCCACTCAATCAGATAAACCGGCGGCTCATGCAGCAGCAGCCAGCGGAAGCGGCCCAGCCCGTCGGCCATCACCATCAGCAGGTGCGTGACCAGGCGCTGCGTGCTGTCGGTCAGGGTCGAAGCCTGGTTGCGGGCGTAAATTTTCTGAAGGACCCGCAACCCGTTCTGCTCCAGTTCCGCCAACAGGTCTCCAAACCGCTGGTGCCACTGAACCAGCGCCAGGTGGCTGCTGATGGACAGACAGGGCGGGATATAATCCTCCGCCGGCAGAAACTGCTGCTGGTCGTAGATCAACTTGCCGATGGTCAGAAAATGCGTGGTCGGGTGAGCCCGGCTCAGAAAGGCCGTCGGCACCACACTCAGCGTATATTTAGGCAGGGTATACGGGTGCCGGGGCGGGATTTCGTCCGGCAGCGGGTCGCCGAAGGGGATACGGTCAAACAGCCCGACGGTCAGGATGATATCAAAATCGTTTTCCTTTCCTACCACCAGCCCGTACTCTTCCCGCAGTTCCTCGAAGCTGATCTGGAGCGATACCTGAGACTGGTCGTTGATTTCGATGCGCCCCCCGCCCGGGGTTACGGCACGGCAGAGCGGCACCCGGATTTTCACGTTCCCGTTCGGCCCGACCTGCACGTCGAGTTCCAGGGAACGCGGCACGGTGGGCATCTGCGGCAGCAGCCCGTAGGCAAACGGAGCCAGCCCGAGGGCAATGGCATCCCGAACCCCATCGCGAAAGGCGTTGTCCTGCTGCTGCAGGTGGGTGCGGTTCAGCTTCATGCCGTCGATCCAGTTGACGGATGGCCGGGTCAGAGGTGGTATCATATCCTAAAGCATCTATCGTTTCGGTGCGCTTCCGGTCATTCGTTCCCGACGCGGTGAGCCACCACCCGGTCGCTATCCCTGATGCGGTTCTGGTTGAAATTCAGCGAGGGGTCCAGATACCGGCGACTTTGCCACCAGAACCGGGGCCGAATGAAAAAGACCCAGCCGAATGACTTCTGATCGCGGTCGAACAAGCGGATCGGCTGGGCGGAAAACCGCTCGTTATAATCGGTCAGGAAGACGTGGAACAGGTCCCCGAGCGACATATATACCGGTGCTTTGGCCCGCGAATCGGCTCTGGTCGGGTCGGTCGGTTCCCGGCGAAATTCGAACCGGATGACCTGGATGGTCGACAGATCGACCAGATCGATGTCCGGCGCCGGCCGGTCGACCGGAAGCCACCAGGGCCGAAACAGCGGCTCCGGAATCGCCAGCCAGCGCCGGTAGGCTTCCCGGGCCAACAGCGGAACCGGCATCAGCAGCGTCGTGGCCGCAAACACCACCGAAAGGCGGGTCGGCCCGAACAGCAGCCTAGTTCCAACTGCCAGCAGCAGAGCGCCGGTGGTCATCAGAACCAGACAGAACAGCAACCGGAAGCCGAGCCCGCCCTGATGAATCTGCGGCAGATACTGATCCTCCAGCCAGGCATGTACTCCGCCCAGGAACAGAAACACCAGCAGAAAGGCGAGGTACAGGGCCGGGACGGTATAAAGACCCGGAACCAGGAACCGAGCAACCAGGAAGACCATGGCGATGACCAGGGCCTGATAAAGGAGACAGCAGAGGACATACACCCCCAGCCGTCTGAAATGGCGGGGCGCTTTCCTGAGTTTGCTGCCCTGCCCTGCGATGCCCCCCAATGCCTGCATAGTCCCTCTATGTTTGGTCGTTCTAACTTATAAACAGGTACTGTATCCAAGTCGGGATGCGGCCGTCGATTCCCCGTTCAGGGTGAAGAAACCGGTAGCGGGTAACCCGAACTGAACCGTCACTTCCGCTTCCGCCGGCAAAAACCATTCGATCAGCCAGTTCAGGAGTTGGTGGCCGGGTCGGCCGGGCAGATAATCAGCCAGGCGGTCCAGGTCCTTCAGACCCACCGACAGCCGAAGGGCGGACTGATAGGTGGAAACCTCCCCCCCGAACAGGATGTCGACACCCAGCATGCCCTGCCCCAGCGACCCTGAAGACTCCACAGCCAGGTCGGGGGCCGACGTCCGTTCGATGTGAACAGCATCACCAAGGATGCTATGCATTAGGTCGGCCGGCGTTCGGGTGTCTTCGTCCGAGCCGAGCACCACCGGCAGCAGGTCGAGCAGCCGCAGCACGCGATCTTCGTTCAGCCCTTCCGGCAACTGCCAGAAGTTGCTCATGACCGCCGTAAACGTGTTGACTGACCGGGTTTCGCCGGCTCGCTGCTCGATGAATTCCATCCACAGCCGGATCAGGTAATATTCCTGTTCCAGCGGTAGAAAAAACCGCCGGGCCTGCTGCTCCTTCCGGCGTTGCAGCCGGATCTCCTCAATCTTCCTTTTTTTGTCGGGCGTCTGGCGGGTCGGAAGGTGAACCAGCCCTTCCGGCAGGGCGTCATAAATCCCCATCCGGTTGACGCTGAATACCTTCCATTTTCCCTGGCCAATCTCCCGGAACTCGTTTTTCTCGATGTCTTGGCGATAGCTCCGGCCGAACAGGCCGAGCGGTTCAAAGAGCAGCCGGTCCGGCGTGCCGCCGTTTTCCAGCCACAGGGCCGCTTCTAC
This sequence comes from Larkinella soli, assembly GCF_003703975.1. Classification (GTDB taxonomy): domain Bacteria; phylum Bacteroidota; class Bacteroidia; order Cytophagales; family Spirosomataceae; genus Larkinella; species Larkinella soli. The sequence goes on from NZ_QTJY01000035.1 coordinate 5,863, forward strand.
CTCAGCTCGCCGATCCGATATTTCCTCCGTCAGTTCGTTCATAGCTCCTGTACTTCTACCTGAATAGGAAGATGAGCCGCCGACCGGTCCTCGATCCTGACCTGGAGCGCATGGCATAACTGCGCCCATTCGGCCCGGTCGAACTCCTGGCCGGCCGGTTTCAGCCGGACTTTCAGACACCGGGTGAATCCTGCCGAGGCCGTGTGGCCAGCGACGAACATCCGCCGGATCTCTACCGACTGAAGCCGGCTGCCGAGTTCAGCAAGGCAGAAGGTCCGGATGTCTTCCATCGTTACCAACCGGTTCCGGGTCAGCAGGTTTTTGCGCAGCTCGGCCACGTATTCCTCCTCATTCGGCCGCGGACGTCCGCCGAAGGGCCGGGTGAGCAGGAAGAGTTCTCCGCTGTTGAGCGCCGATCCGGAATAAAGCTGAAGTACCGAACCCGGCGGAACGACCGCTGCCTGCTCGGCCAGGGTGGTCCAGTAGGAGATAAACACGGCATCGCCCCGCTCCTCGGTCCGGACCATCAGGTAAGGCCGGGGGGTGGTCTGAACGCTCTGCTGACTGCCAAGCTTTTCTTCCAGCCGCGACAGGTTCTGGGACAATTCGTTGGTCAGGGAGGCCAGAAACTCCTCTCCGACTGCGCTGAAGGCCATCCGTTCATCCAGCAGCAGTTCCATAAGCTGGTAGAGCAGCGCCCGTCCGTCGCGCTCGTCGAACCGGCCGACGCCCTGCTGCCGGACCACGTAGGTGCGCGGGCGAAACCGGCGAAAATCGCTGTCGGCCTGGTAGGCCACCTGCTGCTGGTTCTCCACCGACCGCACCCCGATGAAGGCCTCGGGGGAAGGCAGCGGCACGGCGTTCAGACCGGGCTGCAGCCGGTAGCTGATCTGGTTCAGCCGGCGGTTCAGTACGGGAAACGTATTGACCGTGACAGTCATGGTATCCAGTGCCCGGGCCGGGAACGCCTGCGGAAAGTCCAGGTGGACCCACCACAGGGGCTGTTTCAGTCCGCCGAGGGCCGCACTTCCAAACCGGCTCTCCAGCTCGGCCGGATAGGCTTCGGCCGTCTGGCGGGAACCGACAAAATCGGGTACCCCGCCGATGGTTCTGAAATGGGATTCCCAAAGCCGCTGCACGTCCTGCTCCAGAAGGTCGTCATCCGCACTGCTTGCGCTTTGGCGGGGTTCAGGCCGAAGCCACCCGCCCGCCGTCGGCAGTTCGGTCTTCCCCAAGTACCAGCGGACCTGGGGTAAAAAATCGCAAAGCCGGTCCCGCGACGCTTCCTCCGGCCAGTCGAAGTAGAACGAAAACCCGCTCAGCGACGGGATTCCGGGGGCTACTTTCAGGCCGAGCCAGAGTCGCCGTTCTCCGGCCCGCACCGGCCGAACGGCCTCAGCCAGCAGGGAGCGCTGCCCTGCGCTGCCGGCCTGATACAGGGCCGCGGGGGTCGCCAGCAAGGCCAGCGTCGCGTTGAAAAGCTGAAACTCACCGGCCGGTGAAAAAAAGAGTTCCGTGGTTTCACCCCGCCGGTCGGCCGAAGGCTGCCTGAAGACCAGGGCGGTTTCCGGGGTGACGATCGTCTGGCCCTCGTTGGGAACGGCCTGCACGAGGGCCCCGGCTGGCCGGGGCCGGTCTGCGACGCCCGGGCACAAAGCCTGCGCCAGCCGTTCGATCAGGCGCAGTTCGGTGCGCTGAATGTCACGGCCGAGCTTCTCGAATTCGACGGAGCAGGCTTCGAGCAGCAATCGGACCAGCGGATCGAAGCCGTCGGGGGTCCGGTCGTCGTAGCCCCACAGGTCGGCCGCCCGCTTCATCAGGCGGTTCCGGGTGGTTTCCTTCGAAAAGTAGCGCGCGTCGAACATAACTCGTCAATCCGTTGACAGGGGTGAAATAAAAATCCGTTCAAAAAAGGAAAATGATTCGTTCGTCCGCGTGATGAAAGCCTCCACCCCTAATCCGACCCGTTTTCGAACGAACCGGTTAGTTTTGGTCATCAGATCGAACTCCTCGACTTCCACCCGCACCTTCACCTGGGTCAGGCGCGGTTCGTACCGGGCGATGGACTGCTCGAACGACTCCCGGATGACATCTTTCCATTTGAGCTGGGACATCAGGGAAAAATCACTTTCCCAGAGTTCACAGCCATACGACGGGTCGTAGCGGGCCTCACCGAAGTGCGTCACCAGCAGCAGATACAGGTGCTGGTGGATCGACTCCTTCAGGGAGCACTGCGGGTGTTGCCGTCGCTCCAGGATCGACTCGAAGTCCATAGGCAGCGTGTAATAGCCCTTTTCCATGCGAAAGCGGTTGGATCATCGGGCCGGACCGGGCGGACCCGCTCCGGCCCGACGCGGTTACCAGCGGTTGCGGTGGGGTTTTCCGTCGAGTTGAATCTCCCGGGCCGACAGCGTCAGCGAGGTGGACATGGGGTGCGAGCCGGAATCCGCAAAGCTTTCACTGTACTGGACGCAGTAAGCGTCTTTCATTTCCAGCTTCTTGAGAACCGATTCGCTGTCGATGTTGACGAATTCGATGGAGCAGTCCTTCTTGCCGTCCTGGTCAATCATCCATTCCCACAATTTGCTGTTGTCGCTCGAATCGATCTGGACGAAAACCGTTCCGCCGTAGATGCGTGAAGAGACCCGACCCTGATCGTCGATGGATTGCGACAGTGAGTAGTTGCAGGAACTCACGTGCATTTCTTCCCCATCGAACTTGAATTTGGCCTCAAAAGATGAAGTAGGCATGGCAGTAGAAATTTAGAGGTTGAAATTATGTTTGTAAACAGTGTAGAAAAGATTGCTTAGTTGATCTTGACCAAGGCGGCCTGGACTTCGACCATCCCCTGCCCGCTGACTTTCGTCTGGGCGCCTTCGAGGGTGGCCGATACCGTTCCTTTCGCCTTCAACTCGGTCGTCGCTTCCATCTCGATGGCCATGGTCGCTTTCACCTTGACGTCCTTTATCGATTCCAGCTCAAGGCCATCCCGCTTGGTGGTCATTTTAATTTCCCCGGCTTCCAGCTCGAACTTGTTGTCGGCTTTCATCCGGATGTCGGAAGCGGCAATCGAAAGCGTTCCGGTCTGCATTTCAATGGTGCCGTCTTTCGCTTTAAGCGACAGTTTTTTGTTGCCGAAATGCAGGTTAATGTAGGTTTCATTCTTATTCAGGTTCCTGAATGAAAGGCGAGGGTTGTCCTGTTCATCTACGAAAACGACGCTGGTCCCCTCCCGCGTGGTGATGACCTTAAGGCCATTGTTGTCCGTGGTGTACGAGGTTCCGTCATTGGATTTCGGGTATAAGCCGGTCAGAATAAAGGGCAGTTCAGCCAGGTTCCCCTCATAGCTGACCATGACCTGCGAGCCGATCTCAGGAATGAAAAAGGACCCTTTTCCCTGGGCGGTATGCAGGCAGGCGACCCGCAGCCAAAGTGACTCCTGATCGGCCGGCCTCGACTGCCCCCAGTAGAACCGTACCTTCACCCGGCCAAGCTTGTCGGGGTCATCGTTATCGATTACCTCCGCCACTTCGGTCTGGCCGAGCGGCTGTTTGACTTCCGGGTTCCGGGGCGGGTGCTGAACCGATTCCGGCACGGCATGAAAATGATTCCGGTAACTTCCGGCGACGTTTACCTCATGCCGGATCGAGGTCACGCGGTATTTGCCGAAGCGTTCTTCATAGCGCTCTCCCCGGGCATTGATCCGGTTGCCCTTGACGGCCAGGATTGTGCCGACGCTGATGACCGGCACCTCACCCGAACCCTGAAAATCGACCATCGAGCTGACGCGGGCGGCTTTTTCCATTTTCGTAATTTCGTCGGCTTCCCGCTGATCCCGAACGGCTTCCGGTATGCGCAACTGAGCCGCCTGCGCGAACAGGTGATCCGACTCCTGCAGAGCAAACTCACTGAAGCTGGTCAGGCCGTCGACGCGCTGGCTGGAGGAGGTGGAAGCAAACGTCTGGTGACGGAAGTAATTATACCGGCTCATGGAAAACACCGACGGCTGCAGCACCATCGCCATATTGAAATTCTGCCGGCCGTCGACCAGAAAATCCACTTCACCGGCCTCGTTTCCGTGGCCGAGCATAAGCTCCCGGCCGTTATAATAGAACCATTCGCTGCACCGGTCCGCGACGCGGCTCAGGAAGGCGTAGTTACTTTCATTGTACTGAACGAACACTTCCCGGCGCCCCCCGTTCTGCGGGTTCAACTGTTTCCGCAGCAGGTTCTGTGGGTAGCGCCCCAGCACCTGGCTGAAAATATCCTGCACGGAATGATCCAGAAAAGACCGTCGCTGCACGGCATCTTCCAGAACGATCGTGGGGCTAAACCCTTTCAGCACGAAGGCGCTGTTCAGATCGGACAGCGTTTGCAGGCGGATTTCCGTGATGATCCCCTGGAACGAAAAGTGAAAGGTCTCGCGGGTCAGCCGAGGGCTGAAGGAAAAGGTGATCTTCTTTCCGAGCACCTCCCGGTGGGCCTGGTTGAAAAAATGCTCGTTTCGGTCCTCCAACTGGTCAAACGGAACCTGCAATTCGAACCGGTGGTGGTCGAACAGCTCCTGCTCAATCACCAAGCCCAGGTGGCGCTCGATGGAACGTCCGCCTTCGATCTCAATCTTAACGTTAACCTGCCGTGCCATAACAACCGCATTATCGTCAGGTCGGGAAGCTGATCGTCCCGACCTTCACTTTCTCCGGAGTCACCACCAGCCGGTAGGTGAACCCCGTTTCGTACAGGGTTTCCCGGCCGCGGACGGCCGGATCATACAATCGATGTTTCGGAATATGCAGGGGCACATAAGCCCTGGCGGGCGATCCGGGGCCCTGGGCGGTTTCCGCAAATCCGACGCAGTAGGCGTCTTCAAATTCGATGGACCGCAGAATGGTGTCGCGCTCGGTGTTCGGGGCGAATTCCACCCTGCCGTTCAATTGCCGGTCGGCCCGGAACGCCCAGTCGAAGAGGATGTCGGCCTCCTGGTCTTCCCGGGCGGCCACCACCATTTCGATCAGGTGAGCACGCGTGCCGGCGCAGGGATACCCCCGCTCGTCGACATCCTGAAAAAAGCCGAACGAGAAGGTGACCAGGTCGAATTCTTTCCCTTCGATGGTCAGCACAGCCACCACTCCTACGGTGTTCGTCTGTACAGTCATGGTTTCAGGCGTTGCTTAGCCGGGCTTCATTCACGGACAGGGTTTCGGCCGTGAGCGTCAGGCAGGTGATGTAATTCTGCACCTGCGTCCGCCTGGAGGCTGGTGTGCTCCGGGCGGAGTCGGCAAACTTTTCCCGGTAATCGATACACCAGGCTTTTTCGGCCTGAATGGATTTGATTTCCCCGCGGGTGCCGTACTGACGAATCCGGCAGGAGTGCTGTTCGCCGGCCTCCACGGCCCACTTCACGAAAAGATCATCTTCGGCCACCCATTCCAGTTCCAGATAGAGGTGGGCATCCTGTACCGGGGAGGACGGACGCCCCACCTCATCCACCTCCTGGTGAACTTCCATCCGCATGAACAGAATGTTGAAGGAGGACCCTTCTATCTCCAGAACGGCGTATTCCATGGCGGCTTACGATTCCTGCGCGTATTCAGCGGCCCACTCGGCGGAATCCGGGTCGAGGCCCTTCTGCCCGTCGAGTTTGATCATGAAGTTCTTGGCCGGGAAGTAGGGCACCATATAGATGTCCAGGTAAATCCGGTCTTTCTGCTTCGGGTCCTGCTCGAACCGCATCATTTTAAATTTTTCGATCAGTTTGCCCGGCCCCGTAACACTATTCAGGAACTGGGTGATCTGGCGTTGAAGATCGGTTCGAGTGTTGAAGTCAAAGTTTTCAAACGCCCTCCGGTTAAGGAAGTCGATCAGGACCTTGGTGATGTAGTCGAACACCCGGACCACCGAATAGGTCTGGAGCCCGACGTTATCCCCGTTGAAGAGGGTCTTGGCCGAGAACGGCATGACCTTCCCGTACTCGTTCACCATAGGAATGAGTCCCATCTTTTCCATGTCGGCGATTTCGGTCTTCCGGAGCGGGAAGCGCACGCCGTCGACCTCATTGAGGCTCCCGTGTTTCTTCCCGGCCGACACCTGCGACATCAGCGTGCTGTATACCTTGCCGGCGAGAGCCGACGAGGGCGGCACGTACAGGTCCTCCTCTTCGCCCAGCTCGTCGTATTTTCCGCGGCCGACCAGCCAGTTGCAGGTCATCATGACGTTGGAAAGGTGGGCGGCTCCACCCGTCAGGTTGGCGGATTCGAACAGATCGATCACGTCTTCCGGCGCATCCAGATGTTCGAAGTCCGTCAGCAGCATCACCTTGTTCTTGTGGGCGATTTTTGCCCATTTGTCGACCACCTTGCCGGACCCTAAATACCCCGGAACATTAAGGATGGAATAGCTGTACCGCAGGTCGAGCCGGTCGTACTGGGCCTCGATTTCTTCGCTAACGGCATCTATAAACGTCGTCACGTCGAGATCTTTCAACTGGTCGGAGTCAGCGTTCAGGAAGGTGACGTTTTTGACCTTATCCTGCTCCGTGTTTTTGAAGAACATGGCCACCGACCGGTACGATTGCTCCAGGGGACGGAGGTTTTCGACGGCCTTGCTCAGATTCTGCCGGAGCAGGCTCTGGGCGGATTCAGCCCGTTCCTGGCCCTTGTCGACCATCTCGGCCACGGTCTCCGTACCGGCCAGCAGGTCGGCCCAGAGTTGCAGGCGCTTTTTGAGCTGCTGCCGTTCCCGGCTCTTTTCGGCTTCCGACAAAAAGATTTTGCGCCGGGCTTTTTTCTCCGGGTTCAGGTTTGAACTGCCTTCGATGGTGGTTTCCAGCAGGTCGAAACCGCCGTATTTAGTCAACTGCGGCAGGCCTTTTTCCAGGGAGAGGGCTTCCCGTTCCCGCAGGGGCTGCTGTTGGTTCTGTAATTCTTGCTCAGTCATAACGATTGGAAGGCCTGGTCGGCCGGGAAAAAGGTTAACCGGCGGCTTCAAGTTCGTCGATGAGCGTCTGCAAAACACCCACCAGGGCTTCTCTGGCTTCCGGTTTTTCCAGAGCGGCCCTTAGAATTCGGTTGACTTTCAACTGCCTGACGATCTGCTGATATTCAGTTGCTTCCGCGTCCAGATCCTGCAGGAATGAACTCTGGTTAATAAGTCCTTTCTTTCCGAAATCCCCCAGGCTTCGGAACTGGAACGTCTCGTTGATAAAATTTCCTTCCGCCGTTTGAAACTCCAGTTCCGCGCTGGGCTGGTAGTAAGCAAAAACCTCCTCGGTCGACTTGAGGTCGTACACCATCTGAGGCCGCATTGGCGGATCGTTGGTGAGCTTGCTGACGAACAGGGTCCGGTTCTGGGGAATATCGGCGATCCCTTCGCTGGCATTGTCGGTTTTTCTTTCGTTACCTCCGATTCCGTAGTTGAACATGATCAGATTATCGGTTAAAGATGAAGAATTCTACAGGGGGTTCAGCCGCCGATCAAAACCGTCGGACAGCCTACGGTAATGGCTCCTCCGTGGGCGGTCTGATCGCCCATCCGGGCGGCCGGCTGCCCCATGATGAGCACGGTTGTGGAGCCGAGAACGATCGAGTCCGGCGGACCGACACAGGTACAGAGGTTGCCCATCGTGGCGGCCGGCATTCCTCCGATCAGGACCGTGGGAACGCCGGGCGGCAGGATCGGCCCGCCCACATGAGGAATGGGCGGTGTCCCCGGCGTTACCATGGGACAGACGTGCATATCTCCAACTCGGGCAGCGGGCTTGCTCATGGTGCGAATCAGGCTGGTTACCGATGTAAAGAGAACGGTTTTTGGAAGGAGAGACAATACGGCATTTGTCGTATTTTCGAGAATGGAGCGCCAGGGTCCATCTGTTGGGGCCGTTTCTATAACGTAATGACGATATAACCGAGGAGGGCGTAAAACTCCGGACTTGGCCGCATGAAGCCGCCCTGCTGAACGGCTGCCGGCAGAGGAAGGGAGCGGAACTCCGCCCAGTAATTCACGATATCGACCATCTGGTCGAACGGGGCAGGCGGACCTGCCCCCTGTGCGATGTTACCCAGGCTGACGAAGAGCCGTACCTTGGCGGCCGGATTGTATACATGGGTCCCGTCCTGCAGGTGGCGATCCCCGACAATGCGGGTCCGAACACTGACGGTCCTCCCCCTTTCTTCCAGCAGGTTCAACTGATAGGGGATTATGTAACCGTCCAGCAGACTGTCGGCGACCCTTCCCAAATCGGTCGGATCCCAGGTAAAAATAAGTTGAAACAGACCACTGCTCCCCGTTTCCGCCCAGGGTGAAGTACAACGAACCGGAATCTGGTTGGCAATATCACTGAGGTGATTCAGCGTCACCCTTAATTCCGGAATCCGGCGCCCCCGTACGTGGTAGCCCGGCCCATGATAATACCCTGATTCATAAAGAACGATGCTTAGAAGTTAGACCTTCGAATCATCACTCGATTCGCCCGTCAGGCCAGTTGCCAGAACCAGATTTTATCGGCTTTACGGAAAAGGCTCCGCCGGGAGGAAAGGTCTTCCACGCCCGCACCGATGCCCAGCACCTGGTTGTAATACTTGGCACCAGTCCAGAGATCGATATGGTCGCCCTTCGTGCCGTCGGATCGGGTGAAGCAGTCGTTGAAATAAATGACGCCCTGCCTGCCTTCAAGGCTTGACGTGGCCTCAGTTGCGGCCGACCGCCCTCCGCCGTCGAACATTTCGGGGCGGCCCCAGACGATCCGGAGGTGGTCGGCCAGTTCCTTGGCACCGTATACATGTGCCAGCGGCAACCCGCTGCGGCCGCCGGCCACCACCCGGCTCTGCCGGCGGAACGACTGGAAGGAAAAGCCGCATAGAGAGAGCGCCAGGCTCATCCGAACTGCGCATTCATTGCGATAGAGGCCCCCCTCCCGCAAATCCTGATCACCCGTGTAGGTCTGATAGATCCGTAACAAATCACCATAAGACGGCCGGAAGCCGTCGGGCTGCAATACCGGCGAGCCCGAGCCGAGCATCGCTTCCAGTTCTCTCGACATATGTGCCATGACGGAAAGTGAGTTTTGAATAGGACATGGATCGAATAAATTCAGTTGACATGCAGACGAATGTCTTTTAGTTGGCCCGGAATCAGCAGGCCCTGCTCCACCGCCGAAGGTTTCTGGCTGTCGGAATGGTCATACTTCCAGTAGGTAAAGTAGAGGGCGCCGGGAGTTGCTACGGCCCGGTTTTCCAGTTGCCGGAACGCCCCGATGTTGACTGACCCGAGCTGATCAACAAGGTTGATGTCCGTGCCGCCCCCAAGCCGGTGCGGAATGGTATGGCCGCGGTGGTAGAGCGGTCCTGAGCTGAGCGGATGGCCGGCCATTCGGCTCCGGTCGCGGTCGGCGCCGTGCCGACCACTGCTGATGCCCCAGGCTGCGATCAGCCGCCCCTGTGCGACATCGAAAAGATACGAGAATGAGTCGAGGGTCACCCCGACGATGTCCGGCTCTTTGACGGACGCGCAGTAATCTTCCAGCCAGGTTTCCGCCAGGTAGGACAGAACCTGGTCTGAGATGGAGTCTGCAGGACCGATCGGGCGCAGCAGACTGTCGAGTTTTAAATAGGCAGGCATATGATGGTAGTGGTTAATGGCTGTCCGATTTGCCGGCTGCGCGCTCACCGTCGCCACCAGGCCGTGAAGATCCCGGTGGTCCCGTCGATGGTGACCGGTTGAAAATAATTCAGCCCGACCAGATGATAGCCGCCATCGAACTGGTCGGTGCCGTACCGATCCTGGTGGGAACCGTAGGCGGGGTCGAACGACCGCACCCGGTGGTTGCCCGGGTTATATTCGAAAATGATGTTGATATGGGGCCCTACGCCGGGTTTCTGATAACCGACCACCACCGGACTGCGCTGGAGCTTTCCGCTGATGAAGGCGGCATCCAGGCCAGTCCTTGATTCATCCTCCATCTGAAACCAGTCGCTGCGGACGACCCGGCGCAGCGCGGCCGGGGGAATGGTGCCGTAGCCGCTGCTGGTGTCGTCCGCATTCCATTCGCCGGAGAAATGGCTCATGATGCTCATCTGATTCCGGATAGTGAAGTGGCCGTGCCGGTTGTAATTCATATAGCGCAGCCACCATTCGAGGCAGGCGGCCCAGCAGGCCGCCTGGTCAAACTGACCAAACCGTCGGGGAAGGGTATGTGCCATAAAAAAGATTAGAAAGGAAGTTCCAGATTGATCATAAAGGACTTACGATATTCGACCTGAACAGATAGAGCGCGGAAGGGAATTGTCACCTGCGGCAGCGATTCAATCTGACCGGTTTCATACAGGAGGATTCCCGTACCGCCGGCAACACTGGCCAGAATGATCTCAACGGTCTGAAATCCGGATCGGCTCACTCCCATCCTCCGGGCCATGTAACCTTCCAGTGAGAACAGCCACTGCTGCACCTGCGGATGCGCCATAACTGCCGAAAGCGTCGTGCCGACGGCATTAGACGGCTCACTCTCCTGCAGGGTGGGCGAGGGCGGGGTGTAGGGCTGATCGGGGCGGGCGGGCGGGGTGTAGTCAAACAGCCGTCGGTACTGATCGGCTTCGTACGCCTGCTGAAAAAGCCGGGCCATCACGACCGGGTCATGAAGTTGGCCGATCAGGTCCGGATAGGCCGCGGGCAAACCGCCCGGCCCGTTCAGAGTAAGCCGTGAACTGAGCAGCCTGGGGCCGACGCTCCGGTACCGGAGCGTCGGCATTGTCAGTTGAAAGTCGTTGTCTGGCATGACTAGCTTCGATGGATGGCTTTATCAGATTCTTAGTTGCCGGGGTGCCCCAGCATCTGGAGGAAATTCGTACACGGTTCCCTCCCACGCTCCGAAGTCAATCATGTTGGTGTCCCCCCGCCCGCCAATGTAGGAGAAGGAACCCGAAACCGTCACCCGGCTATACCACTGGATTCGGTCTGCGGCCACCACATAAGCACCCGAGTAGTAGGCCAGTTCACCCATCAGACGGTGACCATCGGCGGCCGGGCTGTAGCGGGCCATCGAGTTGTCGGCGGCTGCACAGGCGTAGATAATGATCCGCTGCACCCGATTGCGGAGCGGAGCCACGACCCGGACGTTGCCGAGGGTCAGACTGTCGCGGCCCAGCTGCAGGCCCAGGCCCCCGACATCGGCCGAAACCATTTCAAAATCGTTGCCGCCGGCATACCCGTGACACATGATATACAACCGACTGATGCCGCCGATCCGGGATGCATGGGTAGCCACCCAGTCGAAGATATGAGCGGTCGAGGTCGTGTCGTCGACGTGGTAAATGTTGGCGGCATACCCCAGAGGGGGATTGCCCTCCAGCCGGTTGTCGTGCACGATCATGTTCCGGCTGTAACTGTCCAGATGCTTCATCTATATTGCTTCATTTTGCGTGACATGGGTTTCTTGTCGATCGGCCGACTCCGGTCGGTTCACCACCCATCCGACGGTTCCCTCCTCATCGACGGTCAGCTCGATCACCGATCCTTTCTCTACCTCCCCGCTGATAATCATGCGGCTGATGGGGCGCCGGAGCTGCTGTCGGATAACCCCCTTCAGGGGTCGCACACCGTAACGCGGAGAAAAACCCATGCGGGCCAGCACCTGCTTCGCTTCCGGACTCATCCGGAGCGCGATGCCCTGCTTGTCGAGCAGGTCCGTCAGCCCACGGAGGTGGATATCAAAAATCCGAACGACGTTTTCCTCCGAAATGGGCGCGAACGGCACGATCTCGGTCAGCCGGGCCAGAAATTCAGGCCGGAAGTGCTTTGCCATGATCTCCATGAGCGCGGCCGACTGCGGCCGCTCGCCATTTCCGAACTGCTGGATGATGAATTCCTGCCCGATGTTGGACGTAAACAGGACCACCGCATTCGAAAAGTCGCCCTCCTTGCCCAGCCGGTCGTGCAGCTTGCCTTCATCCAGGATTTGCAGGAACAGGTCGAAAACCGACGGGTGAGCCTTCTCGATTTCGTCGAAAAGAACGACCGAATAGGGTTTCTGGCGGATTTTGTTCACCAGCAATCCACCTTCTTCGTAGCCGACGTAGCCCGGCGGAGCCCCGTACAGGAGGGCGGCCGAATGCTCTTCCTTGAACTCGGACATGTCGAAGCGGATCAGGAACGATTCATCGTTGAACAGAAAATCAGCCAGTGACTTGGCGATTTCCGTTTTGCCGGTTCCGGTCGGCCCCAGGAGGAAGAACGAGCCGATGGGCTGCCCGGCCCTGATCAGACCCGAGCGGGATTCGAGGATGGCTTCGCTTAAGGCTTTGACGGCATAATCCTGCCCTACTACCCGCCGTTTCAGCACTTCTTCCATACCCAGCAGCCGGTCGCGCTCCGAGCTCTGGAGCTTTCCGAGCGGAATTCCGGTCTTGTGAGCGACCACGGCGGCCACTTCCTGCCGGCCGACCACGTCCGTCCGTCGGGCGGCCAGTTCCTGCAGGGCGGCCAGGCGGCTACCCAACTTCTGCTGCAGGGCCTCCGGCGTGTCGGGCTCCTCGCCGGCCGTTTCTTCCAGTTGTCCAAGCAGAAGGGGGCTGATGCGGTGATTGAGCTGTTGTTCGAACCACCGCAGTTCATGCATGCGTTCGGACTCATCGACCCCGCTCAGTGTTTCCAGTTCCTCTTCCAGCACTTTGAGCTCGCTGAGGGTGGTTTCGCCCATCAGGCGTATCGCGGCCATCGTCCGGTCGATCAGGTCCAGGGCGGCATCAGGCAGCCGGCGGTCCTTGAGGTACCGTTTCGCCAGTCGGACGGCCTCTCCGGCTGTGTCCGGGGCCACCCTGAGCCCGTGGTGCTGTTCGTATCCGGGCAGAATGTGCGCGATCATGCGGGTGGCCGTCAGGATGTCGGGCTCCTCCACCCGCAGCACCTCGAACCGGCGGCTGAAGGCTTCATCCTGTTCGATGTATTTGCGGTATTCCTCGGGCGTGGTAGCGCCGATCAGGGTCAGTTCGCCCCGGGCCAGCTCGGGTTTCAGCAACTGGGCAACGCCGGCCCCGACCGAGCCTTTCGGGTCCAGCAGTGTATGGATTTCGTCGATAAACAAGATGGCTTTTCCAAAGGCTTTCAACTCGTTCAGAATGCCCTTCAGCCGCTCTTCCACCTCGCCTTTGTAGGAAGCGCCAGCGACCAGAGCGCCCGTATCCAGTTCAATCAACCGGGCCTCCTGGAGATGCTGAGGCACTTTCTTCCGGTGAATCAGCAGGGCGAACCCTTCCACCAGCGCCGACTTTCCGACGCCCGGTTCTCCCACCAGGATCACGTTCGGCTTGCTGCGCCGTCCCAGCACTTCGGCCACCTGCCGGATTTCCCGGTCCCGGCCCAACACGGCGTCGATTTTGCCGTCGGCGGCACGCCGGGTCTTATCGGTCGTATATTTTTCCAGCGCCGACTTTTTCTCCGTCTCTGCCGGTCCGATGCGCGGCTTTTCCACCGTGCCGGACGATCCGATGGCTTCCACCGCCGACCGGACGCCCTCGCCGTTGGCGAGGGCCAGCACTTCCTTCTGGGTCAGGGGCAGGGATTTAAGCTGGTCCGGTGAAAAGGCCACTCCCGGTTTCAGCAGGGCGGCCAGCAGACACAGCGGATCGGTATCGCGGTTGAACTGGAGGGCGATCAGGTCCGACAGCTCCAGCGCCGACTGGGCACCGGCATCCGGCATAGGTACCTCCGGCACCCGGACCGACCGGGGTGCTTCTTCCAGCCGCACCTCAGTCCAGTCCCGCAGATAGGGCACATCCTTCCCGGCGGCCCCCAGTTCGGAGGCCAGACCGACATCGTTATGCAGCAGGCCCATCAGCAGGTGGGGCGCCCCGTATCGCTCCTGGCGGTATTCCCGGGCCAGGGACTGGGCCACGCTCAGCGCGTAACGGAGGGGTTCGGTTTTCATAAGCGCGTGTTTGGTTGAAAATGGAAGGCCAACCGGCAGGGACAAAACAACACATTCATTGCCAGCCTGTAAATACGACAAATGCCGTATTTACATTCCAGGTAGCCGGTCCGTACTTGCAGTGTCCTAAATCAACGGAGAGTCGTCTCATGAAAGCGTTCTATAGCCGGGCCCTTCTCTGCCTGACCGTCGGCGTGGTCTGCGGTTGTTTTCCCAAAAAGCTCGAACCCCTCGAAACCGATCCCAAAGGCGTGGCTTCGGTTTCCTCCGTTTCCACGGAAGCGGTTTTCGCCACCATCGCCACCCTGAAGTTTTCGGTAGTCAACCCATCGGCGGTGGGAGAATACGGCTTTGTCTATGCCACCAGCCAGCAGGAGCCGACCCATGCCAACAACGGCTCGGTGACCCGGCTGGGCAGCCGGCTCGCTTCGGAGGAAGTAACGGCTAGCCTCGACAACCTGAAGCCCCGGACCACCTACTTCATCGCTCCGTTCGTAAAAGACGGCGAAGGCTATAAATACGGAAAGGCGCAGCGGATCGAGACCCGGAGCATGGCAACGGTCATTCATAATCCGGGATCAGCCAGTAACGGTCTTAGTTCCAGCGCCAAAGGCTACATCTTTGTGTTCAGCACCCTGTTCGCCCTCAATAATGAAATCTACGCACTGACCAGCGACAGCCGTCAGGGATACGGCTATGCCGCGATGCAGAAATTCATCTTCTCCTCCCGGGAATGGAGAGAGGTAGGCTTCCCGGCCAACGGCCTCAACCGCCGGACCGATGCGACTTCCTTTACGCTGGGAAACAAGGCCTACGTTGGTTTCGGCACCGGCAATCTGACGGATATTTACTCCTATCAGGCCGACCAGAACCGCTGGGAATCGGTCAAACCGCCCGAAGCCAGCCCGAACGTTCCGGCCTTTCGTGCCGTCGGCGGAATCGGTTATACCTATAACGGCAAAGGATACGTCTGGAACGGAACCTGGACCGAAAAGAACAACCCGTCGGTGGTCCTCTGGAACGACGGCACCTACGGGAAGGTGGTTCGCTCTGATCATATTCCTTTCTGGGAGTATGACCCGGGTTCGGGAGGATGGACGCTTCGCAGGGCCGGCATCTCCAATGATTTTCTGGCCACGCTGCGGCAATCCCCCTTCTACTTCGTCCTCGACGACCGGCTTTATCTCGGCGGAGGTCAGGCGCTCCACGACCCCGGCCGCCGGTCGGAGGTCTGGGAACTGAACCTGAAGGACCTGACCGTCAAGTCGGTCACCAATCTTCCGGCCGGGTTCATTTACCAAAACGACAATTCGAACGGAAACCACCGCAATCTGGCGGCAGGCCTGCAGGGAGTGGGGTGGAAACGGGGGTATGTGCTGGACGTGGTCGGTAACCTGTTCGTCATGGACGTGACCGACCCGGGAAAGGTTTCTTTCAAACCGGCTGAGAATCTCACAGGAATACAGCATGGTCACGGCACCCTGGTGTCGGTCGGCCAGCGTCTGTTTTTTCTGGAAGCCGGCAACAGCTATCAGGTCATCGAAATCATTCCATAATCCCGTCATCCATGCGCGCTCTTTTCCTTCTCTGCCTGTGTCTGGGCCTCCTGCTGCGGGTCGCCGGCCAGACCCCCCGCATCCAGAACATCCGTCTGACGGTGGACGAATCGGGCCGAACCGTCCGGATTATGTATGACCTGACCGGCATCCGGCCGGGCGATTCCATCTCGGTGGCGTTTCAGGGAGCCGGCTCGGGCCGGATCACCCTCCTGACCGTGCAGGGCGATCTGGGCACGAACGTCAAAGACGGAACGAACCGCAGCATCCGCTGGGACGTGGTAAAAGATAACGTCCAGGTGGACGAAAACGGCGTCGTCCTCTTTTCAATCCGGCCCGCCCCCGCCCGCCCGACCGCCGAAAAGCCGACCCCGCAGTCAGCCCCGACCCGACCGCAGCCCGTTAGCCGGGCGCCGGCGGTGGAGCGTCGGCCGTCGATCCTGCTTCCCGTAGCCGGCTTTGCCGTTGCCGCCGGGCTGGGGGCTTTCAGCCAGGTGATGCCCACCAACTACAAAGCCTACCGCGACAAGACGATCGACGCGCCCAGCCAGGCCGAAATTGACGATATCAATAAAAAAATTGCGCTGAAACAGGTGGCCTACGTAGCCGCGGCCGTTCTGGCCGCGGCCGACCTGTCGTATCTGATCCTGCGCCCGAAATCAGGGGCGCAACGAACGGCGGTGGTCCTCGGAGCTTCTTTCGGCACCCCGTCGCTGACGCTCCGGCGGCAGTTTTAAATCGTTCGGCCCGGTAAACGGGGACCTGTGCAAGTGGCCGGAGCCTTAAATACGCCAAATGCCGTATTTACAATTTCCGGCCACCTGATGAACTTGGTTCAACCAATTATTTCAGTGCCTTATGAAACGTTCAATACTGTTCGGCGTCCTGTTCCTGTGTTGCTGGAACTGCACGACTGATCTGGAACCGAGGCTGAAGAAAAGCCGGCTTGAAGTGCCGACCCCCGCCTATATTAAGCAAAAGGGTGTACGGGTGGAATACACGGTGGTGTACGGGATCGATGGGATCGACTTTGTCTTCGTCAGCCTGGAAGATACTCCGCCGTTCTCCGGAACGGTCGACGGCAAGCAGACCGTTCCAGATCGGAACGGCAAAGGCGAGTTTACCATCGCCAACATCACCACCGGCCGCAAATATGAATTCAAAGTGACGGCGAGGCACAAGGACAAACGCGTTCCTGACAGCATCGTGAAAGGGTTCATCACCCCGAACTGACGACCGCCCTTCTACGGCAAGAATGGTCCTGTTATCCCGCTTTAATCCCTGCAACTATGATCCGCCCGGTTTTATTTGCTCTCCTGCTGGGGCTGCTCCCGCAGGTGTCGTCAGGGCAGACGCCCCTGGTCAAAAACATCCGTCTGACCGTTGATGAAAAAACCGGCCAGATTCGGATTCAATACGATGTCAGCGCCATCCGGCCCGGCGATTCGGTGGCGGTGGTACTCACAGGTTCACGCTCCGGCCGCCTTCCGGTGCGGTCGGTCCAGGGCGATCTTGGCAACAAGGTGAAGGCCGGCGCCGATCGCACTATCCTCTGGGACCCGGTCAAAGACAGGGTGAATACCGACGAGGAGGTGACGGTTCAGATTCTGATCAAAACCCCGGCCTCTTCCTCCGCACGGGCCACTTCGGAAGCCCGCGCCCCGGCCTTTCCCGAGGTGCGGCAGAAACGGTCGATGGTGGTTCCCATCATCGGATTCGTGGCCGCGGCCGGTCTGGGCGGTTATAGTGCGTCCCAGTACCTGGCCAACCGGAAAGACGTCAATGCCTACGAAGCCATTCCCTTCATCGAAAGCGACGAGGACGCCAAAAAGCTGGAAGAGATTCGAAACCGGGTGGAAAACCGCAACCGGACCCTCCTGCTTCCGGCCATCGGCGCCGGCGTCATTCTGGCCGCGGATGTGGCTTATCTAATGCTCGTCAAACCGAAACCCCGCCGAACCGCCTTCCGGTTCGGCATCCGGTCGGGCACTCCACTCGTCGGTATTCGTCACACCTTTTAAATCGCGACATCCATGACATTCAACCGCCTTTTTGTCCTGGCCCTGTTCAGCCCTCTGGGCCTGGCGGCTCAGAACCCCTCCGAAACCCTGACGTTCCAGAGCGCTCCCCTGCGGCTCAACACCAAACCGCTGTTCGCCCAGAAGACCCCGGCCAATACTCCGGGGCCGGTGACGGCGGCTTCCAAACCGCCCGCCAACTGGCGAACCTCGAACGAATACCGCCTGAGCGAGCACTACGCCCCCGCCGACTGGCAGAAACTCGGCTCCGCACCTCTTACCGAAACGGTGAAGGCCGGCCAGTGCCGACTCCGCCTGGCCCAGACTGACCGGCCGGGGCTGTATGTCGTTGACCTGCCCTACGACTTTCGTCAGAACGATTTTACGATTGACCTGGTGGTAGAGGATCAGGCACCGCTGCCTCTGGCGGGGCTGGTTTATGGGGCGGCCGATAAGGACAACTATTACAGCTTCCTGGTCAATCCGAAAGGCGAGTATCTGGTCGACGGGATGGTGGAGGGAGAGAGTCTGGGGCTGATGCCCCGCTTCATGAAGTCCGCTGCGATAGCCGCTAAAGGGCCCAATCTGCTACAGATCGAAAAGAAAGGCAGTCAGGTGAAATACCTCATCAACGGCCAGTCCGTTTATGAGGGCCGGTTCATCAATTTTGCCGGCAATAAGATCGGCTTTTATACGCAAAGCCCTGATGCCGGTTTCCGCAACTTCACCGTCAGCCTGAAAGGCCGCTGAGCCGGGGCCGTACAATACCCGATTGGGATCGTTTGAACACAGAGCCGGACGCCGGGCCTCAGGGCTCGGTCGTCCGGTTTCCGTTTTTATCGATGAAGATCCACTCGCCATCGAGAAGCACCTTCGCCCGACCGTTCCGGAAGGACAGGGCTCCTTCATAGCTGTAGGGGATGACGAGCCCTCCGCTCTGGTTGATGTACCCCCAGCTTCCCCGGAGGTTGACGGCCGCCAGCCCTTCGCTGAACTCTTTGGCATTCTGGTATTTACACCTGATTACCTCGTTCCCCTCCCCATCAAAAAATCCATAGAGTCCGTTCTTCTCCTTCGGGTGCAGCGTTTTGTCCGCCACCGGCCCGACCGGCGTTTTTGCGGGGACTACCTGCCCGATGCTTTCCTGCGGTTTTTCCTCGCAGCCAGAAATACATTTTCCCCGGCGGTTGATGGCCATCGGCCGCCCGTTCAGGACGACCCGGGCCTGCCCTTTTCGGAAATTGGAGGCCCGGTCGAACCGGGGCGGTATTTTCCACTCTCCGTTTGCATCGACATAACCGTACTTACCAGCCCGCTCCTTAATGGCCAAACCTTCCTGCAGGTTCAGGACGGGGCCGGTCTTCGGCGGGGCAGCCGGCTCCTTTTTCGGGGCGGCCTCAGTGAGCCGGCCAGCCGTGGGGGCGTTTGCGGTGTCGCGGGGTGGGGTCAGGGGACCGGAAGGGGTGGGTGACACCGCAGTGCTGTCCGGAGGAGCGGCCGCCGTCGGTTCCGGTTCTTTTCCGACAAACACCCACAGCCAGGCTCCGCCCAGCACCAGGGCGGAGCCGACGACGGCCACCGCTCCCTTCCGGGCGATCCGGCGGTTTCGGGTCGGCTTCGGGCCGGAGTTGCCGGGTGAAGCCTGGGGCCGGACTGCCGGTTCGGGGCGGTCTTCGGTCGGAGCGGGCGGTTTCACCTCGCGGATGGTCTGGGTGGAATCGTCGGGACGGACGGGCGGGCGCAACGGTTTTTCCGGCTTTTTCAGCCGATCGGCCCCGGTGGTTTTAAGGGTGACGGTCGAACTCTCGTCGGGTCCGGCGGAGGCCGGCACCGCATCCGCTTTCATGGTAATGGTATCAGCGGAAGCCTGCTTTTCTACCGGGCCGTCGGAGACCTCTGCCGGTCTGGCGGGTTCCCCGGCGGACGGTTCCGGCAGAACTTCAGGGTCCATCAGGGCGGCTCTCTTCTTGGGGTCCGAGACCGTGGCCGCTTCCACCTCGCGGTCCTGCCGGACGGCTTCCTGCTCGGTCGCGCGCTGGGCGGCTTCCTTTTCGTGTTCGGCCAGCTCCTCAGCCCGCGACGCGTTGTCGAGTTTGATTTCTTTCAGGCGCAGGTCGTCGATCGAGCGGGCGCGTTCGGCGGCATTTCGGACCAGACACCGCCGGACGATATCCTGGTAGGGCTGGGGAATCTCCTGCACTTCCTCTTCAGGCAGGGCGCCATTGAGAATCCCGGCGATGATTTCCTGCTGAGTATTTCCGCTGCTGCGCCGGCCGAAGGGGACTTTCCGGGTATACATTTCATAAATCATGACCCCCAGCGCCCACAGATCGGCGTTGAGTCCCAGCTTGCCGTTGAGGCCGTACACGTTCGGGGCAAAATGCTCCGGCGACATATACTCGATGGTGCCGATAACATGGCTGCTGGTGGCGTCCGAGCCGTCCAGCAGGCGGGCGATGCCGAAGTCGGCGATCTTGGCCGTCAGCCGTTCGCCGTCCGAAAGCAGCAGGATATTGTGGGGTTTCAGGTCGCGGTGGACGATGTTTTTGGAGTGCAGATACCGCAGCCCCTCCATTACGTCCTCGATGAGAACGCCCAGGACCTGCCGGGGCGGATCGCTTTTGATGAACTCGGTGAGCGGCCCGGCGTTGGCAAACTCGAGGATACCGACCTGGTAGCGAATGGGCTCCCCATGAATATCATGCCCTGAGATAACCTCATAAGCCTCGATGTGCTCGATCAGGTTCTCGTGACGGTATTTTTTGATCCGCCGGATTTCGTTGTTGACGTTGTATTTGCTCGACCAGTCGCCTTTGTAGAATTTGAGGGCGACCCAGATCTGGTCTTCGGTATCATAGGCTTTGTACACATCGGCAAAACCACCTTTTCCGATCAAATCCCGGGGGTGTTCGTACTGATACCGCTTCTTTAGTGCTTCGATGCTTATTTCCATAGCACAGGCGGTTAACCGACAGGAATCAGGTAAAATGAAAAATTATCGCGGGTATTGCGGTAACAACGTTCGAACAGGGCGTCGAACTTGGTCCGGTGGTCGGTCTGGGTATCGCCCAGGATGTCCTCGAGCAGTTCATCGGTGATTACTTCCAGCACGCCGTCGGTGCAAAGAAAAAAGTAATCGCCGGCCTGAATATCCCGCCGGATCTCCACATCAACCTGGGCGGGTTCGGCGGTTCCGGTCAGGCAGCGGAGGATGACGTTCCGTTGGGGGTGCTTCTGGGCCTGGTGGGGAGAAAGTACGCCCTGTCGAACCAGTTCCTCAACCAGTGAATGATCTTCGGTCCGGAACAGAATGCGGCCCTGTCGGACCTGGTAGACCCGGCTGTCACCGCACCAGCCGATGGTGCAGCCCCCGGCGTGAAAGGCCGCCAGGGTGAGGGTGGTGCCCATGCCCACGCTTTCGGGATGGGCGAGCTGAAATGCCGAAAGGGCCTGCTCGGCATAACGGACGGCCGCCGTGATGTATCCCGCATCGACCTGCCACACGGGATTATCCCGAAAATACAGGCTGACGCTCTCACAGACCAGCCGGGAGGCTTCCTCGCCCTTACTGGACCCGCCGACGCCGTCACAGACCAAAAAAAGCCGGGTGTCCGGACCGGCCTCCGCCGGTACTGGAAAGATGTGGTCCTCATTGTTGGCACGGCCCCCGATGTCCGATACCCCAAAAGCGGATAACAGCTTCATGATCGACTATTTTACAGGTGGTGCTTCCCCCGGGGTCTGTTTCATCGCCTGGACGAGCTGCTGGGTGGCCCGGGTGACGAACCGCTCCAGATAATCCGGCCGGTTTTGTTCCGGAGGCCCGCTCCGGGCCGTCGATGCGGCCCGCTGCAGGCTGCCGTCCGACTGGATTTCGTAAGGACAGCCCTCCAGACAGGGGACGTAGTTGAAAAGATACGACCCCAGAACCTGATTCGTGCGGATGTGAATGAGTTTGAACTCCACTTGCCCGCCGTAGAGGGTAATGTTGTTCTTCGGGTCCGGGATTTCCTTTTCCACTTCCCCCGATTTCTTTTGCTGGTAGTATTTACTGGTGATGTACGGAATCCGCGTGTTCAGCTTCACCAGTTCCAGAATCAGGTCCGTATCGGTCAGGCCGTTCACGGTGGTGTAGTCGATGTCTCCGGCTTTCCGCAGCACTTCATTGAACAACGTCCGGTCACGGACGTTGAAACCGGCCCGGAACAATTGTTTCTCGATAGCGTTGCAGACGATAGTTTCCGTCTCCGAAGGGACGGCGCCGGACCGGCTGTCGCGGTCTTCCCGGGCAGCCACCGGATTGCCCGGCGCGGCTTTTTCGTAGAGGGACGCCCGCAGGACGATCTTGGGATTGGGCGAATTTTTCAGAAACTGTGCCAGCGACTTTTTGCTGTACAGTTCAGGAGGGCGGGCCGCAAACCGTACGACGGCTTTGTTGCTGGTGCAGCCGGTCAGTGCAAACAGGCCGAGGCTGAAGCTGACCCAGAGTGTCAAGCGGATTAGGGTTCGGCACATGGTAATGTGGGGTGGAAGGTTCGGATTCGTTGACGACGTTCAGACCCACTTGTTCCGGTAGGCGATAGATAGAGCCTCGGCGCGGGTGTGAACCTGAAGTTTCTGGTAGATGTTCTCGATGTGCTTGCGTACGGTCTGGCCGCTGATGAACAGTTTCTCGCTGATTTGCAGGTGCGTCAGGCCCGCAGCCAGGTTTTCCAGGATTTCGATTTCCCGGTTGGTCAACTGAAAATTACGGGGCTTCAACAGTTCTTCGGGTTCGGGCTTCTGGCCGACCGACAGTTTCTTGACGATGTCCAGCGTTCGCCGGGCGATGCTGGACGACATGGGCGCTCCGTTGTTGACCACATCCTCGATGGCATTGACCAGTTGGGAGGGGCGCTCGTCTTTCAGCAGATAGCCGGAAGCGCCGGCGCAGATGGCCTCGAATACTTTTTCGTCATGATCGAATATCGTCAGCATGATGACCCGGATCTGGGGGTATAGGCGAACCACTTCCGCCGTGGTTTTGATCCCGTCGATATCATCCATTTCGATGTCCATCAGAACGACTTGGGGCTGCCGGCCGGGCAGCAGGGCCAGGAGTTCCCTCCCGCTTCGGGCCGTCAAAATCACCTCGACCTCATCGAAATGAGCCAGCTTTTCCTTCAGACTGGTCAGCAGATGGGGCTGATCATCAACCAAAGCAAGTGTGATTCCCACCGGATGAAAGGGATTAAAGGTTGAAAACTGTGGGCAAACTAGAGGATTGTCCCTCAAAATACTATACGGCATTTGCCGTATTTTCCGTCTCGAACGGCACGGTCACCATCACGGCGGTTTTCCATCGGAACGGCTTTTTGGGAACGGTCGGAAGCGGCAGGACCGGTGCTTCCCACCCGGTTGGCGATACGGTTTCACCGGAAGACCGGATCGTCAGGTCTCCCCCCAGTTCGCTCGTCCGCTGGCGGAGGCTGTGCAGGCCGACCCCGTTGCTGGCTTCGGCCGGGTCGAACCCCTGGCCGTCATCCATGATCTGCAGGTGCAGCCCGCCGGTGGGAGATGAGAGAATACCAATAAAAAGACGGGAGGCTGCCGCATGCCGCAGGACATTCGTGACGGCTTCCTGAACGATCCGAAACAGGTTGAGGGCCTGCTCGGACGACAACTGAACGGAAAGATCTCCTTCGGTATCGACCTGATGGCTGAGGTGATCCCAGATGGAAAGGTATTTGTTAAGATAATCGCGCAGGTGATCCACGAACTGCTGCACGGTCAAATTGGTCTGGTGCATCACCCACACTGTCTCCCGCAGCACCTGCATGGTTTCCCGGGTGGACTGACAGAGGTCCTCCACCTGCTGCCGGGAAGTAACATGGCCATTCCGGCTCATGTCGAGCATGATCAGATCTAGGGAGTGGACCAAATACATCAGTTTGGAACCGACGCAATCGTGCAGGTCCCGCGCCAGCCGCTGGCGCTGATGGCGGAGTTCAGACGTTAGCAGTTCATTCTGAAGAGCTCTCTGGCAGGAGAAAACTAATTGAACAGCTATTTTTTCCCTGCGATTTCGGGCCTGTACAAAACGAGCCTGACGAATTGATTTCACATAGCGAATTAGCACTTCTGAAACCAGCAGGTTAAGCATCACAATCAGACAGAGGGTAGGGAACTCATTCATAATATTTCCTTTTTTGGATAGTCAAATAAGTGCATACATACGCTTTAAAGACTGATCGATTCCAATATCTCCAGTCTCAATCAGCAGGCAGGCTTACCCGATTTTTCATGTATTCAGGTTGCCTGTTTTATAGAAATGAAAGTTAGAGAGAATAAAATAATTCACTCTGTGAACGCTTTTCATCATATATTATAAACGGACGTATTTTTGGCCGACTACTCAAAGGTCCACATCGAAAACAAAAAAATAAAGCGTGAAACTACCTGAATGCACAGGGTAATTCTCCTTCTTTCCTTCGGTTGTCCCTTCGATCCTGAACCGAAAATAGTCTTTAGCAAGCTTACTAAAGAAAATCTAGTCTTATCTGAAAAGAGAAGACCCGCGAAATTCCTTCGCAAGGGCAACCCGTCAAAATAGAGACCTCAATTGGTCCTGGGGACAAATATTTATAAAGCCATTATTCTCACATCAAGGACTCTGCGAAGATGGGCGGATTTACATCTTGATGCAATCCCACAAATGCGGTATATTGGTAAACCTACCTCTTTGCTTTTGAAAGATGAAAATAAGAAGGGAACTTCCTGAGGAGCCTGCAATAAATGAATTTCTTAAAATTGTTGGTGGGTACTACTCTCCCATTCGTGATGATTACTATGAAAATATTTTTCAAAAACATCCCATATTAAAGGGAATAGCCAGCATTGGGCCCAACTTTTATATGATTGGCGATGCCAAAAGGCTCCAATATTTACATGTAAGTGATACCTGCCAGCAAATTATTGGCTATACGTCTCAGGAAATCATGGAGGAGGAATGGAAATTCCAATTCCAGAAAGTGCATCATGAAGATCTTCAACAGTGCTTGGAGATGAGCCAAACTGCATGGTCTTTTCTAAAAGAGCTTCCACCGCAGGAGCAACTTAAATACGTTTGTAATTTTTATTACCGGGCGGTTAGAAAAGATTTAACTACTATAAAAGTCCAACACCAGGTAGGTAATCTGGAAATAGACGCAGATGGAAGGATATTACTTGTTTTTATTATAATAACCGACATCTCTCATCTTGATTTTTCTACAGAGGTAAAGCTTGCAATAGTAAATACGGAAGAAAATACTTGTCTTTTATCAAATCATAGAAAGACTTCCCTATTAGAAAAAGAGATAATCCTTTCTCGAAGGGAATCGGAAATTTTAAATTTATTTCAACAGGGATGACTAGCCGTGAGATTGCCGATCATTTATCTATTAGCTATCACACTGTTAGGACTCATCGGAAAAATATTATGGCAAAGTTAGAGAAGAGAACCACGCCAGAACTAATTCATTTCACTCTGTCCCATGGCTTAATAACATAAAACCTGCATATTCCTACTATTAGAAAAATAAACCATCATTTTCAAAATAAATGCTACAAATAACAAGTCCTTTTAATAAAATTGGATGACCATAAAACGACACATCATTGATATAATGAATAATAGATGCAATCATTTAAAAGCCATCTACTCACTAGCAAAAAGCTGACATCTCTAAAGAGTTGCAGGGGCAGCCTTAAATGGCAACGCTGTTACAGAGCATCGCTCATACTGTACTTCAACACAGCTCAATATCGAGTTCTTAGCCCTTCTGTGAACAAGGACAATTCACAGCAAAATCAACTTTGGCTATGCTTCCAAGTACTGGTTCAAGCAGAGTCAGTATTGCCATTGGTTGCGAATCAGACACTGCGATGGACGTCTTCAAATTTACATTAATCACCTCTGATCTTGAAAGCCTTGCACCTTTCGCGAAATGCGGCACAAACGATCTGTTAGAGCACGTCCGAGGACTTTTTTACAACTTAATCGAAACTCCGATTGCCTCTGGTCTGCTTTACCCGTTTAATAGGCTTTCTATTGAATCGATGATTGCTGGGGCGGATATGGCCCTGAGCTCCGCCTCGGTAGTTAGCAACAGTCTACGTATGCAGGCACTTAGATTTTAAGGGTAGGACCTGTGTAAGGCTTCATCAAAAGGTTATCCGGCAAAGACTGGAATACGTTTCTGAACGCTGATTTCACTTGGATTAGTCCAAAAAGCATTCATTTACCAAGCAGAAAGCGGTCCCGACTTAAAATGAGTTGAGGCCGCTTTTTCGTTTTACACAAATAGAAGATTTGAGGTTGCATGTCTTTTTTCTTTAACCAGTATCCAAGTGTCAGGTTTGAATAAAAATTAATGAATATAATGAACTTTCTTGGCTAGTTCATCAGCTTAAGCATCTCACTCAAATTTTTATTCATCGCTGGACCATCCTGATTTTTCTAAGCTATTAACGCTAATCGAAAAACTTCTATCAAAATGCTTCAAAAAGTAAGGGGAAATGCTAACGGGTGGGTTGATAGAGGCATGAGTTATGTTGTACCGGCCACTGGCGCTTCTTTTGTAGAAATATCTCCTCTATTAAATTAGATAAACTCATTTGTGTAGAGCAATTTCTACACTACTATTTTAGTAAAAGTTCAAATAGTGCCTATTTATGCAGTTTGGTGGCATTAACTAGCAACTAGTTACATCCTAAGTTAGGGCTAAACATCTGTAGTCCTTTTTCACGGCCACACTCAGCGTTTTTTCACGCCCCTACCTCACTTATTCTGCTGGGTAAAGGAATCCCTTATTGTTCAAAACCCACATTTAATGTTTTACGATGTCTTCCTTC
>NZ_QTJY01000036.1 GCF_003703975.1 Larkinella soli
CGCATCGTCCTGGAAAGCGACAAACAGGCCGCCCGCCGGGGCCGCCGGGCCGGTTGTGACTACCGCCAGTACCTGTCGCTGATCGGTTATGTGGGCAGCGGCTGCCCCATCAGTATGGTGCGTGCGGCTCAGCTGGGGGGAGCCGGCAGTGTGGGCGGCAGCGGCTCGGCGGGTTCGGGCTACGTCAACGGACCGGTGTTCTTTCCGACGGGCGACGAGAAGATTGCCCTGGCGCGGGGCGTGTGCGGGTCGGTGGACCCGGTCTACCGCTATGAGGGGGTGCAGTCGGAAGTCTGTTCGCCGGGCACGCTGGTGATGCCTACCAAAGCGGGGGGCTATGCCGGCTACGGGGGAGCCGGCAACATCGACGGCTACTACAACTACATGGCCCAGCGCAGTCCGGCCATCACCTTCACGGATCAGGAGAAGCTGGTGATTCAGGAGTACTCGACGGTGCTGCCGTTTCGGATTGTTAGCCTGGTAAGTGCTTCGGGAGGCAGCAAGCCGGACGGCAGCAAGGCGTTTGTGATGTCGGCTGCGGATGTGGCGAAGTATCCCAGGTTAGCTGAGATTGTCAGAAGCCTGCGGGACTATGTCATACGCAATCCGAAAGTGATGTACTCGCTGAAATATTTTTCCGGCTTCAGTGAAAATAAAATCCTCGAGCTGCTGAAGTTTGGGAAAGGACCAACCATCGTGGTGGAAGAAACAGAACGACCCAGGTTTGGACATTTTATTGCAGGGACCCCTAATCTTTACATTACGGCGCGCTGGGTAAGAGGTTTAGAAAAAGCTAATTTGGAAAGCACAAAGCAAGCGACTGCATTTTTATTAGCGGTAACACTCCTACATGAATTTGTGCA
Organism: Larkinella soli; assembly: GCF_003703975.1. Taxonomy (GTDB): domain Bacteria; phylum Bacteroidota; class Bacteroidia; order Cytophagales; family Spirosomataceae; genus Larkinella; species Larkinella soli. Next base: position 864 of record NZ_QTJY01000036.1, read on the forward strand.
TTACGGGCGAGACATTAACCAGTTAAGTGAAGTCATTAATGGGAAAGAATATGAGATGGGATCGAGCTTCGAAATAGCAACTTATGGAGTGATCATCAATAAAGTCAATGCCGGCAGTTATAGTTACACTTTTGTTCAAAAATGAGGCACTTAAGCAATGAAAAGCTCTGGACTATTAAACATTGGATTCCTATTCATTTTTCTCGTTTCATGCCGCAATGAGAAACAAAACGAACTTAGTCAACTCAGCAGAATCGATACCAATCAAGTCCTACAAGTTGTCATTACTGCCTTCAAGGCTAATTGGCAGAGAACTTTTGAAGGACAGAATATGCGGATTTTACCTAATAAATTCATTAGACCAGGTACCAAATTACTTATTGAAGGCCGTCCGGTAACGTATCCCCAAGCGGATTCATCGCTGATGGACTCGGTCTTTGCTGAGCCGAAATTCTTTGCTACTATCAACATATTCCGTTTCCCAACTGATAGTACAGCTCATATCGATCTTACCTTTCAAGATACTGGAAAAGGAGGAGAATTTCGACTATTGAAGAAACCGAAGAAGATATGGGTGATCGTTAACCAACAGTTTTATAAAATTTAGCCCAAGGCAGTGGCTAAAAAAGGCCGCTACCTATTTCATTATCTGATGAATCTAGTAGGTTGAATGGCAAGTTAGCCTATTCATTTTTCTGTCGCCGTAAACTCTATTCAAATATAAACAGCATCGTGAGTCTGGTGAGTGCTTCGGGGGCAGCAAGCCGGACGGCAGCAAGGCGTTTGTGATGTCGGCTGCGGATATAGCGAAGTATCCTAGGTTTGCGGAAGTTGTCCGGACCTTACCTTCATTTGTACAAAACAATCCGAAGGTGATGGATGCCCTGGTGAAATGGTCGGGTTTTTCACCGACCAAGATCAGGGAGCTGCTCAAGTTCGGCAAGGGGCCGGTTTTGAAAATCTATGATTTAAGGGCAATCAAAGGACCTAATATATATGGTCACTGTCTTTGCCCGGGTGTACCGGAAACGGCTGTAGAACTAGAGATAGCTTTTGTCAGAGGATTTGAAAAGGCTAACCTCAAGAGCACCCAACAAGCAACTGCTTTTTTATTGGCTGTTACCTTGCTTCATGAATTCGTTCATTGGGGCGCATTTTCAAATGGGATTAAAGAAGTACCTCCTTTGGAATTTGGTGACCAGTTTGAAAAGCAAGTTTTTAAAGTTTTAATTAACAAGAAGAACGCCAGCCAATACAGCTATGATTTTTTACAGGCTAAATAAGATGTCAAGATTAATAAAAAGTTATTTCATATGGCTTTTGTTATTCGGTTGGCTTTTCTCATGTCAAAAAAAGGAAACGGCCAACGGCGAATTATTTTCTAAAAGGGATACAGTCGCAATCATTCAAGTTGCCTTAGAAGAGCCAAAGCTGGATTCAATTTTTCAATTTGCTTTTCCTGGCCAATCATTGAAGCTGGTTAGAAATGAGTTTGTTCAGCAGGATTATGAGTTATTCTTTCATGGAAAGCCAATTGCTATTGTCGATTATGATTCTACAACCAGTGAGATTCGACTGAACTACCCCGGCCGGTTCTTTGGCAATGTATCCGTCTTCCGGAGGCTTCCCAACGGGGAAGTTAAAATCGTCCTTATCTTCCGCGGATCAGGCACCGCAGCCGATTTTATTGCTACCAAACAGGAAGACCGATGGCAGATCACCAAGAGAATCTTTGGAAAGATTTAACCTTCCGTAATATAATGCCCAAACCTGAACAAAGGTATGGGCATTTTTGGGAGTTAGTCAAATAGAACAGCCCACACGTTAATTAAACGATCTGGATGCAAAACCTCCCTATCTTGCTTCTGTGCTTACTCGCCTGGAGGCTTACGAGCTGCCAGCCAACAAAAAACAATCAATCTACAGCGTTAACAAACAGCGATACGACGCAGATCATTCAAACGGTGATTGATGCCTTTAAACCGGACTGGGAGAGAACGTTTGAAGGACAGCCCATGCGGATTTTACCGAATCGGTTTATTAGGCCGGGTATGACCATCAAAATTAATGGTCTGCCAGTAACTTTCTCAGCAATTGATTCCTCTGGAATAGACCGAAGGTTAACGGACCCGAAGTTTTTCGCCACGATCGAGGAATTCGTCTTTCCGACCGATAGCACGGCGTATGTCGATATCAGCTTTCGGGACATTGGAGACGGCGGAGAGTTTCGATTGCTTCGAAAGCGGGGCACAGGCTGGGTGATTATCAAACAACAGCTTTATAAAATTTAATTCAGAGCGGTGACCTTTTTAGGTCACTGCTTATTTAATATCTGATGATTCCAATAGGGCGATTTGTGAGATAACTCATCTTTTCTTTTCCCATTTTGGGAGCAGTATTCAATTATTAACGTACTGCACAAATTTTACAGGAGATGAAAATAAAAAATCAATTGCGTCTACTGGCTCTCCTTACGTCAATAGGCTGTAATCCTGATAATAAAGCAGAGAAGGCTGTTCTTACCAGTGCGGATACGGTAGCCGTTTTACAACAAGTCTTCGATGACGAACAATTGAAGGATAAAATTGCATTCGCCTACAGGAACCACTCATTGCGGTTAGTTATGAGTGAAGTTGTCCGGCCTTCCTATCGGCTCAACGTCAATAATCAACCCGTAGCTATTGTGCCTTATGACTCAACGATCGAACAGGTGAATCGCCAAGAGCCCCCCAGGTCCTATTTTGCCCGCGTTCCAACCTTTAAGCAATTATCCGCCGATAAGGTACAAGTGGTAGTCGTCTTCTGGGGCATCCAACGGACAGCAATCTACCAGGTTCACAAACAGACTTCCGGTTGGAAAATAATTCAGAGAGAATATGGATTTCTTTGATAAGCAGAATATGAAGATTCCGATTCAACTCCTGACCAATTGCATTTTCACCATTGGCTATTTAGGATCGTTTTGCCTCTTTCTGAATTGTCATGGGACATCCAGTTCTTCCAATCAGAATCGGGAGGGATTCATTAAAGCTGATACGGTAGCCTTGCTGCAAACAATGCTTGAAGATAAAGAACTGGACTCTTTGCTGTCTTTTGCCTTTGAAGGCAGACCACTTAAAATTATTCGGAATGAGGTCATTCGGGAGCATTATAGCCTGACTTACGATAACAAACCGGTAGTGTTTACGGACATTGACTCAACCTCCGATGAACTACTGATGTGGGACAAACCCAGGTTCTTTGCGCATGTAGACCGCATCCGGCGATTGGAGCCTAACCAGGCCGAAGTCACCATGAGCTGGAGGGGAATTGGCCTATTATGTCGCTATAAGTTTGTCAAAGATCCAACAGGTGTCTGGCGCATAACCGAGCGGAATACCGGTAAGTTTTAGCGTCTTTTTAGAGGAACATGGACATGAAATTACTAATGGCCAAAATGGCCTTTACAGGATTTATCGTATCGATGTTTCTGGTCCTGGTTGGACTCTATTGGAAGTATTACGAATCCCTGCCGCCCCGAACCGCCCATAAGGTAGCCCGCGCCGTCAGCGACTTACCCATCACCAACGATGCCGAGGTAGAGACATTTGACGAACAATGGATGCCATTTCTCGGAGATGGCACCCTTCAGATCGTATTGCACCTGACTGAGGAGAACTTTAAAGAAGTGGAAAAGGCCTGTCTGAAAGAAGGATATAATAAAAGTGGCCGATCCATTAGAAGCTACCTGCCACTGGGTCACAATCGGCATCGCTATTCTACAGCAAATCTGGTTCACTGTTTCGTTCAGAAAGAGATCCTGGAGGATCCCGGTAATTATGAACTTGTGGTACTAGATCGAAAAAACCACCTTTTAGTAATCGAAATTTCCGTAACCTAACACATGAAAAGGCAATCGTTTCTTTTACCTGTTGCAAGTATTTTCCTATTGGTCTCCTGTGGAAGTCATCCCGGCAAAAGCCGCATAACAACAAGGAAATTTTCTCAAGGAAGGATACGATAGCAGTTATCCGAACGGCTTTGGAAGATCCTAAATTGGATTCAATTTTCCAATTTACTCTTTCCGGCCAATCATTGAAGCTGGTTAGAAATGAGTTTGTTCAGCAGGATTATGAATTATTCCTACATGGAAAGCCAATTGCTATTGTCGATTATGACTCCACAACCAGTGAGATTCGACTGAACTACCCCGGCCGGTTCTTTGGCAATGTATCCGTCTTCCGGAGGCTCCCCAACGGGGAAGTTAAAATCGTCCTTATCTTCCGCGGATCAGGCACCGCAGCCGATTTTATTGCTACCAAACAGGAAGACCGATGGCAGATCACTAAAAGGATCTTTGGTAAAATTTAACCCTTTCATAGGTCTATGCCCACACCTAGGTTGAGAGGTGTGGGCATTTTCAGGAGTTAGTCGAATAAATCAGTCCACACGTTAATTAAACTATCTGGATGCAAATTCGTCCCATCTTGCTTCTGTGCTTACTTGCCTGGGTGTTTACCGGCTGCCAATCAACAAAAAACAATCAATCTGGAGCGGTAATCAACGGCGATACGACCATCGTCCTGCAAACGGTGATTGATGCCTTTAAACCGGACTGGGAGAGAACGTTTGAAGGGCAGCCGATACGGATTTTGCCTAATAAATTTATCAACCCCGGCACAAAGATGGTGATTAATGGTCGCCCGGTAACGTATCCCCAGGCGGATTCCTCCCTGATGGACTCTCTTTTCTCCAAACCGAAGTTTTTTGCTACTATCAACATATTTCGTTTTCCGACCGATAGTACTGCCCATGTCGATTTGACTTTTCTGGATATTGGTCGAGGTGGCGAATTTAAGCTCTTGCGCAAGCCGCAGAAGGGATGGATCATTGTTTGGAGACAGTTCTATATTATATAGATTTTCAGCCGTGTCCTTCACAAGACACGGCTTCTTTTTCCTGTCACATACGCCATTACCAAACAGAATGCAGAGCAGCTTAAATACCGCTTATTTAAGAAAAAATAATTTAATCCATGAGAATAAGCTCTTTTTTATCAATAATTATTTTTGCTGGATCTTCCCTTCTTGCCGCTTGTCGGCAAGAAGGGAAGACTTCAACGAAAACTTCTTCTCCAAAGGGTATTATTGCTGTTTTTACAGACCGTGATACTACCGAAGTCCTTCAGAAAATAATCGATCACTATGCTTTAGATTCCCTCTTAAGTTTTGCTTTTAAGGGGAAGCTATTAAAGATCGTTAAAGGACCGCTTATTCACTCCAAACTCCCTCTTCGAAAATATGGGAGATCTGTCGCTTTTGTAGAGGTTGACTCTACCAGCGATGAACTAATAATAGGAAACCAGCCGAAATTTTTTATGACGGTTGGGAAATTAGATTTTAAATCAAATGGAGAGGTTGAGACGGTAGTTAGATTTAAAGGTATTGGCCTACTCTGCGTCTATAAACTAAATAAGGATGATAAGGGGCACTGGCAGATTACTTATCACCATTTTTATAAAACCTGAACCACAAATTTTGTCTGTATTGGCGAATGTTATTTCCCTGCCTATTCTATTGGTTCCTTTCCTGCCAGGAAAATTACGGACCGATCTTTTGGTAAAATATAGACTCCGCTAAAACAAAAACACCGGCCATCTGGCCGGTGTTTCACTTTTAATTTAAAGCAGAAACTTCAATCGAATCACTTCCTTTTCGCTCAGATACCGCCATTTGCCGCGCGGCAGGTCCTTCTTGTTCAAACCGGCGTAGGTCGTGCGGTCCAGTTTGGTCACCTCGTAGCCGAAGTGTTCGAAAAGCCGGCGGACAATCCGGTTGCGGCCGCTGTGAATTTCAATCCCGACCACCTGCGCGTCCGGCGTTACGACGCCCAGATCGTCCGGCTTGATAAAACCGTCTTCCAGTTCCACCCCGTTCCGGATGGCTTCGAAATGCTCGTCCGTAATCGGCTTGTCGAGTTCGGCCTGGTAAATCTTTCGGATTTCGTTCGACGGATGCGTCAGCTTCTCGGCCAGTTCTCCGTCGTTGGTCAGCAGCAGCAGACCCGTCGTGTTGCGGTCCAGTCGGCCGACCGGATAAATCCGGTACGGTGTCGCTCCGGCCACGAGATCCATCACCGTATGCCGGTCGTTCGGATCTTCGGTCGTGGTGATGTAATCCTTCGGCTTGTTGAGCAGCACATACACCATCTTTTCGGGGTTCAACACCCGGTTGCCGTATTTGACGACGTCCGTCGGCTTTACCTTATACCCCATTTCCGTCACCACCTTGCCGTTGACGCTGACGTCGCCGTTTTCGATCAGCGCATCGGCATCCCGACGGGAACAGATCCCGGCGTTGGCAATGTACCGGTTCAGACGAATCAGGCCGTCGTCGGCTGCGGTATGTTCCTTCTTCACCGGCTTTTTGGCCTTTTTATCCCGCGGCTGGCGCCTTTCGGAAAACTTCTCCTTCATCCGGTCGACATCATACTCCGGCGCCCGCGGCCGGCCTACCCGGCGCTCGCGGCTTTCCTCGACCTTCTGCCGGAAGGCGTCGTCGCGGTCACCGGCTTCCCGGCGATTGCCGCCGAAACGGTCGTCACGCGGTCTTTCGGATCGGGGATCGGGCCGGCTGTCCCGACGGTCGCGGTCAAAACGCCCTTCTCTTTCCTCCCGGCGCGGGCCGCCGTTCCGGAAACGGTCTTCGCGGCCTTCCCGACGGGGGCCCGCTCCCTGGGGCCGGTCGTGGCGGTTGTAGCGATCATCCTCTTCCGCAGGTTTTGGGCGTTCGGGGCGGTCTTCCCATCCGAAGCTTTTCCGGCGCGGCTCGAAAGGCTGTTCGTCTCCGCGGTCGTTCCGGCGAAACGGCCGGCCTTCATCGCGACCACCCTGGGGGCGGTCCGGGCCACGACGGTCGTCCCGGCGTTCGCGGGGAGCGCCGAAGCGCGATTCCGAATCACCCGAACGGCCGTAACGCGGACGGTCGCCGGAACGGTCACCCCGGTCGGAAGAACGGCTGCCGGAGCGCTCATTGAAACGGTCGCCGGAACGATCGCCCCGGTCAGAAAAACGGTCGCCGGAACGGTCGCCGGAACGGTCGCCGGAACGGTCGCCGTAGCTTCGTTCGCTGCCGAAGCGGTTTTCCCGCCGTTCGGGGCGGTCGGACCGGGAGTCGGTAGGACGGTTAAATCGATTATCGTTATCGGAGGACGGACGGCTGCTGCGTCCGCCCCGGTGGTTGTCGCGGTCGAAGCTCCGGCCTTCCTCACGGTTTCCGCGGGGGCGGTCATCGCGCCGTTCGCGAGCGCCTTCAAAGCGGGGCCGGGAGCCGGGTTCGCCCGAACGGCCGGAGCGGCCTTCAGGCCGGTCGTCCCGGCGGGGGCCGCCGTTCCGGTCATCAGAGTTTCCGCGATATACCTTGCTGAAAAAACGGTTGGCCGGTTCTTCCCGGCGCGATTCGTCCGACCTGCCCTCACGGCGGTCGTAAGATTCTTCTCTCTTCTTGCTCATGAAAATTGCAGTATCGCTACTGTTGTGCTGTACTACCTAAGAACGGCATTGATAATCAGCCTTTTTGAGGACACCCCTGGAAATGGGCTGCAAAGTTAGCGTAATTTATCCTAACTTCTGACTTTGTACCGAAATGTAACATAAATTCACCCGAAAACAATTCAATGAGTTGGTGATTTACATTGATCATGGCTTCCACTCATTCTACCCTTAAAACCCGGCAGGACCCATCGGCCGGGCCCGGACCGCTCTGGAAACCCGACCGCCGGCAGATCGAGCAGTCGCAGTTGAAACGGTATCTCGACTGGCTGTTTGTAAAAAAAGGCCTTTATTTCCGGGATTATCATGACCTGTGGGACTGGTCGACCACCGACCTGGAGGATTTCTGGGAAAGCATCTGGCAGTTTTTCGACGTTCAGAGTTACAGTGCCTATGAAGAGGTGGTGGTGAAACCCCCGTCCGGTATGATCGGTACGCGGTGGTTCACGGGCGCCACCCTCAACTATGCCGAACATATTTTCCGCAACCGGACCTACGACCGCCCGGCGCTGCTGTTTCAGTCGGAGAAGCAGACGCTTGAGGAAGTCTCCTGGGCCGAACTCGAACGGCAGGTGGCGGCCGTTGCTCATTTTCTCCGGTCAAAAAACGTCCGGCCCGGCGACCGGGTGGTTTCGGTTCTGCCCAATATTCCGCAGGCCGTCGTCGCCTTCCTGGCCAGCAGCGCCGTGGGGGCGGTCTGGTCCAGCTGTTCACCGGATTTCGGCACGACCAGCATCCTGGACCGTTTCCGGCAGATTCAGCCCAAAGTGCTGTTTGCCGCCGACGGCTATACTTACAACGGCAAACCCATCGACAAAACCGACGCCATGCGGGACCTCCGGCGGGCTCTGCCTACCGTCAAGGAAGTGGTCTGGCTTTCTTACCTTGACCCCGACAGCGAGCTGGAAAATACCGTCCGCTGGAGCGACGTTCTGAACGACGAGGCCGTGGAGCCGCTGGTGTTCGAGCCGGTTCCGTTCGGGCATCCGCTCTGGGTGCTGTATTCGTCCGGGACGACGGGCAAGCCCAAAGCCATCACCCACAGCGTGGGCGGCTGTCTGCTGGAGCATCTGAAAACGCTGAGCCTGCACCAGGACGTCCGGCCCGGCGATCGTTACTTCTGGTATTCGACCACGGGCTGGATGATGTGGAACTTCTCGGTGGCCTCGCTGCTGGTGGGGGCTACGCTGGTGATCTACGACGGCGCGGCCGGCCATCCGAATCTCGAAGTGCTGTGGAATCTGGCCGCCCGGACCGGAGTCAACCACTTCGGCGGTGGGGCGGCTTTCTTTCTGGCCTGTATGCGGGCTGGTCTGAACCTGAGCGGCCGCTCGGGCCTGGAGCAGCTGCGGACCATCGGCTCGACGGGCTCTCCCCTGCCGCCGGAAGGTTTCCGCTGGGTGTACGAAGCCGTCCGGAAAGACGTCTGGCTCATCTCGTTCAGTGGCGGCACCGACATCTGCAGCGGTTTTGTGGGGGGCTGTCCCTTCCTGCCGGTTTACGAGGGCGAGATTCAGTGCCGCCTGCTGGGCTGCAAACTCGAATCGTTCGACGAAGCCGGCCGTCCGGTCCGGAACGAACTCGGGGAGATGGTCATTCTCGAACCCATGCCGTCGATGCCGATTCATTTCTGGAACGACCCGGACGACCAGCGGTACCGATCCAGCTATTTCGAGCAATTTCCGGGCATCTGGAGGCACGGCGACTGGATCAAAATGACGGACCGCGGCTCGGTGATCATCTACGGCCGCTCGGACGCCACCCTCAACCGCGACGGCGTCCGCATCGGTACGAGCGAAATCTACAGCGCGGTGGAAAGCCTGCCCGAAGTGACCGACAGCCTCGTGGTGTGCCTGGACCTGCCCGGCGGCCGATATTTTATGCCCCTCTTCGTGGTGCTGAGCGACGGCCTGACCCTCGACGATGCCCTTACGCAGCGCATCCGGCAGGCCCTGCGGACCCAGTACAGCCCTCGCCATGTCCCGGATGCTATCTACCAGGTGCCGGTGGTGCCCTACACCATCAGCGGGAAGAAAGTCGAGATGCCCGTGAAGAAGATTCTGATGGGCGCGTCACCCGAGCGGGCCGCCAGCCGCGATACGCTTCGCAACCCTGCTGCGCTGGATCCTTATATCGAACTGGCCGACACGCTGAAAGGGGATGTGATGGCCTGATAGCGACATTGCCCTATCTTGTGTAACTTTATTCGCGTTTGGCAAACAATTTGTCCGTATTTTCCTGTTAACACATTATCCGGAACGCTCCTGCCCGGAAGCCGGATCCGGTTCCCCTGAACGTTACGACCTGAAGCATAAAATCAAGAAAGAAGTCTTATGGGAGAGAATGAACGTGAGAGAATTCAGAACGACAAGGCGACCGTTCGGCTGCCGATGTTGCTCGGTATTACGCTGGCGGCCGGTATGTTGATCGGCGCCACGTTTTTTGGGGGAGGAAAGAGTCTGAACAACATCGGTCGGGGGTATTCAAAGTTTAAGGAGGTCCTTCAGCTGATCGAAAACAATTACGTCGATACGGTCAATACCGATGAATTGGTCGACTACTCGATCTCCAAGATGCTGGAAAAACTGGACCCGCATACCACCTACCTGAATCCGCAGGACGCCGTCGCGGCACGGACGCAGCTGGAAGGCGGTTTTGACGGCATCGGGGTTGAATTCAACATCTACAAGGATACGGTTTACGTGGTTACGCCCATCGCCGGCGGCCCCTCCGAAACGGCGGGTCTGATGAGTGGTGACAAAATTATCCGGGTGGACGACACGGAAATGACCGGCAGCAAACTCGACAACGCTCTGGTATTTCAGAAACTCCGCGGCCGAAAGGGCTCCGAAGTAAAACTGGTGGTGATGCGGAAAGGCGAGAAAAAACCGCTGACCTTCACCGTCCTGCGCGACCGGATCCCGACCTTCTCGGTTGATGCCGCTTATATGATCGACGACAAAACCGGCTATATCAAAGTCAACCGGTTCTCGGAAACCACCTACGACGAGTTCAGGAAAGCCCTGGCGTCGCTGAAACAGAAGGGCATGGGCCAACTGGTACTGGACCTGCGGAACAACCCCGGCGGCTACATGGACCGGGCCACGAGCCTGGCCGACGAGTTTATCTCCGGCGACAAACTGCTGGTATATACCGACGGAAAAGACGACCGCTACGACCGTCAGACCAAAGCCCGGATTTCGGGTCAGTTCGAGGAGGGGCCGCTGGTCGTGCTTGTCGACGAGGGGAGCGCTTCCGCTTCGGAAATCGTAGCCGGCGCCCTGCAGGACCACGACCGGGCGCTGATCGTGGGCCGGCGTTCGTTTGGGAAAGGTTTGGTCCAGATGCCGGTCATGCTGACCGACGGCTCGGAGCTGCGGCTGACGATCTCCCGGTATTATACCCCGAGCGGACGGAGCATCCAGAAGCCGTATACCCTGGGCAAGGGCAATGAGGATTACGAAAAGGAACTGGAGGCCCGCGGCAAGCACGGTGAATACTATATCGCCGACAGCATCAGGAACGACCCGAAATACAAGTTCAGAACCTCCGGTGGACGCACCGTCTTCGGGGCCGGCGGAATTACACCCGACATTTTCGTACCCCGGGATACGCTGTTCATGACCAAGTATCTGATTCAGCTGTATAACAAGAACATCGTTCGGGAGATGGCGATGGAATACGCCAACGAGAATGGAAAGCAACTTGAAAAAGAAGGGTTTACCGCCTACAGGAAAAACTTCACGGTGAGCGACGCCATGATGAAACGGCTGACCGACGACGCGACCTCCCAGGGCGTGAAATTCAACGAAGCGGAATACAATCGGTCGAAAAAATACATTCAGACGCAGCTGAAGGCGTATATCGCCCAGTATGTCTGGAAGCGCGGCCACCGCGACGGGCTGAACAACGAGTTCTTCGCCATCATGGCGGATGCGGATGAAACCTACCGCAAAGCCCTGACGCTCTTCGATCAGGCCCGGATGCTGGAAAAAGGCCAGTATACGACCCGTACGAGCAAGCAATAAGAAAGCCTGAACGGCAGGAAACCGCTGCGATGTCCTTAGGGATTCACCGCAGCGGTTTTTCTTTTGCGAAAGATATAGGCAAAGCCCAGCCGGGACCGAAGCACCCCGCTTTCATTGTTGACGTTGACCGTCGGAGCCAGTTCGAAGGCGACCTGAAAGTTCGGCGCCACAGCGAAAGGCGAAATCCGGGTGCCGACATGAAAGGACGCATTTTGAAGAAATTCATTGCCCAGAGCCGCATTGACGGCGCTGAACTCGACGCCCGGTCCGAGATAAATCTGGTAGGTCGGGGCCCGTTTGACGTTGATCAGCGGCACGACGGCGGTATTGAACTGGCCGAGCAGCGTATTGGTCTGTAACCGGAAATCCAGCCAGACCGCCCGTGTCGGGTTCGTGCTGACGGTCAGGAAATAATCCTGCCAGGGATAATAAGCGATGGAAGCCTGACCGAATGCGGAGAAACTGAACAAGGCCACAGGAAGGACGAACCATTTTTTCATTCTTCCTACTTCATCATCCGGCTCAGTTTGCCTGATGCCTGCATGGTATTCATTTTCTTCATCATCTTCCGCATTTCGTCGAACTGCTTCAGGAGGTTGTTCACCTGCTGGATCGAGGTGCCGCTGCCGGTGGCGATCCGTTTTTTACGGCTTCCGTCGATGATGTCGGGCCGTTCGCGCTCCTTCGGCGTCATGGAGCCGATGATGGCTTCGATGGGTTTGAACGAGTCGTTGTCGATATCGAGGTCCTTGATCATTTTGCCCATGCCCGGAATCATGCCGATGAGGTCCTTGATGTTCCCCATCTTCTTGATCTGCTGGAGCTGCGCCTGGAAGTCGTTGAAATCGAACTTGTTCTGACGCATCTTGTTGCTCAGCCGGCGGGCTTCGTCTTCGTCGAAGGCCTGCTGGGCCCGTTCGACGAGCGAGATGACGTCACCCATGCCCAGAATCCGGCTGGCCATCCGGTCGGGGTAGAAGACGTCGAGGGCTTCCATCTTTTCACCGGTGCTGATGAATTTGATGGGTTTACTGACGACGGCCCGGATGGAGAGGGCGGCTCCCCCGCGGGAGTCCCCGTCGAGTTTGGTCAGCACCACCCCGTTGAAGTCCAGCCGGTCGTTGAAGGTTTTGGCGGTATTGACCGCGTCCTGACCGGTCATCGAGTCGACGACGAACAGCGTTTCGGACGGATTAAGTGCTTTTTTGAGGTCCTCGACCTCTTTCATCATCACCTCGTCCACGGCCAGACGGCCGGCGGTATCGACGATGACTACTTTTTTGCCGGTCTTCCGGGCCTGCGAGAGCGCATTTCGGGCAATCTCGACGGCGTTTTTATTTTCGGGCTCGGCATATACTTCCACGCCGATCTGTTCTCCCAGCACCTTCAGCTGGTCGATAGCCGCCGGGCGGTAAATGTCACAGGCGGCCAGCATGACGTTGCGACCCTGTTTTTTGAGGAACGACGCCAGCTTTCCGGAGAAGGTAGTTTTCCCGGAACCCTGCAGACCGGCGATCAGGATGACGGCCGGCTCTCCCTTGAGGTTGATTCCCTCGGCCTCCCCGCCCATCAGCTCGGTCAGTTCCTCCTGCACGATCTTGACGAACAGCTGCCCCGGCTCGACGGCGATGAGGACCTTGCGGTCCAGTGCTTTTTCCTTGACGCGGTCGGTCACTTCCTTTGCGACCTTGAAGTTGACGTCGGCGTCGGTGAGGGCCCGGCGCACTTCCTTGACCGTTGCGGCTACGTTGATTTCGGTAATCCTGCCCTGACCTTTCAGGGTTTTGAACGCCTGATTGAGTTTATCCTGAAGATTTTCAAACATGATTCTGACTTTTTACCCCGACATAACCCTTTTGGTCCGCGTTCGATTCCGCAAAACCGGTCGAATCCGGCTCTGCAGCACCGAAGGCAGGACCGACGGCCGGGAGGGAAACACAAAGTTAATGATTTTAAGGCAGCTTGAAAACGTCCGTCAACTCGGTTCCTGCGCTCAGGCGGGTTATTGCAGAAGCGTATGCCAGCCTTCCCGAAGCCGGTTGACGGCCCGGTGCAGCAGGTTGGCGACCGACTGGTAGTTCAGCCCCATTACCTCGGCAATTTTTTCGTTGGACAGGGCCGCAAAAAACTTGAGGTGAATGGCCTCCCGCTGGCGGTTGGAAAGCGTGCGGAGCAGAGCATGCAGGCGGCTCCGCTGATAGGCCGACAATTCAGTCTGAATCAGTTCGTCCTCCGCATTTTCGGAGATCAGAAAATGGTCGACGGCTTCTTCGTCCAGCGGTTCGCGGCTGCCCTCTCCGGCGGCATTCCGGAAGACTTTCCGGCGAAGGGACTTGAAGAGATAAACCCGTACAAACTCGGTCTGGGCCATATTCCGGTGATAGATCCAGAGTTCGACGAACAGGTCCTGAATGCTGTCCTTCAGCAGGTCCATGTCCCGCGTATACCGCAAACCATACTGATAAAGAGGAGGATAATACCGCCGGATCAGTTCCTCGAAAGCACGCTCCTCGCCCGCCCGGACCCGCTTCCAGAGGAGGGGATCGGGCAGCTGGGTGAGCGGGTTTTCTTCCGACTGCAACCGACGGGAGGGTAACGAGTCTGCCATCGCCATCAAGGATTCAAATGACCTTTTTAACTTATCGGCCAAATTACTGCATTTTTTAAAGAAATTCAGTATTTGTTAACGTATTTAAAGGCAACGGTCGGAAAGAAATTTTCAAAGGAATGGGTATCTGCCTGAAAATCTTTCCTATATACCTGAAAATGAAAAATGCCAGGCAGGCTATGCAGTCTTATCAAGCGTATAAAGCCGGTGATTTTCTGACGGACGATTCGTTCATTGCCTGGGTATGCCACCGGGATGCGGAGGCCACCGGATTCTGGACGAACTGGATGGAGCAGGCGCACTCCAACCGGTCGGAAGCTTTGCTGGCAAAGGATATTCTGGAGGCTTTGGTCAACCAGGAGCCGCCGGTGCGGTCCGAGACGCTCACCCAGGAAACCGCCCAGATTATGCGCCGAGTCCGAAATTCCGGCGCGGAAACCGGTTACCCGGCTTTTCCGATGCGCTTTTCCCGGAGGTGGGCGGCCGGCATCGGGCTGCTGTTCCTGCTGGGGGCCGCCTGGCTGGTATGGGGTGTTCTGGGCATGCCGCCCTCCCTGCTCAGCTTTCTGCCGACGCACCATCCGCCGGATGAGGTCGTCGAGCAGGTCAACCATACTCGTAAACCGGTGAGGGTGGCGCTGCCCGACGGCAGTTCGGTTCTTCTTCAGGCTCACAGCCGCGTCCAGCACCGGGTCGGCTTCGGGCGGGAATACCGGGCGGTAATTCTGACGGGTGACGCCGATTTCGAAATTGCCTCCGACACCGGAAGCCCTTTTCTGCTCTATACCGGAGACATCGTGGCGCGGGCAACCGGAAGCGGTTTTTCGGTGAAAACCGCCCACGCGCAGACGGTCCTGAGCGTCCGGAACGGCCTGGTGACCGTATATACCCGGAAAGAATTCGAAAGAAGACGCAACGACGACACTTCCGTGATGCCGGGGGTGGTGCTGACGCCCAATCAGCAGGTCGTTTACCGGGAAAATCGCGAAACGTTTGAGAAACAACTCGTGGCGAAGCCTGTTCCGCTGACGGGAGAAGCCACTTCCCTGGAGTTCACCGACGCTCCGCTCCCGGCCGTTCTGGCGAAACTCCGGCAAACTTTCGGCATCGACATCGTCTGTGATGAAAAGTTGCTTGAAAAATGCCGCCTGACGGCTTCGCTGACCGGCATTGCCTTTTTTGAGCAATTACGGATCATCTGCGACGACATCGGCGCCTACTACGAAATAACGGACGGAAAGGTAATTCTGACCACGGCGGGATGCCGGGAACCGGGCCGGGTTCAGTGAGCGTGACGAAGCCGGTGGTTGCGGATGTTGATCAGGTGCATAGACATCAGACCGAACGAGGCCGCATATCCAAGGTATTCGAACGTCTCGCTGAAATCTTCCAGAAGAATGGCGACGGCGAACAGGACCAGGAAGCTCCACAGTCCCACCCGGACGGCCGGCGAGGCAAAATGACGGGTGGCAAAATAGACGGCCAGAATATTCACTCCGATGAACACGTAATCCAGGCTCAGGTAACCGACCCGCACCGCATCATCGGCCAGAAAAGAAGACGACACCAGCAAAAAGGGAGTAATCAGGCAGTGAATAACACACAAAACCGATCCGCTGATCCCAATGTAATCGGCCTTTCTGTCAAGAAAATCTGCTTTCATAATAGCCACGCTGCGCAATTGATCCCTGCAAAGTAAAAACAAGCTTAGCTATTCAACAAGATTTTTGCAATAAAGTTGCATTTATTTTTGCAACGTTGTTGCGTCTGCTTAAATTTGCCGCATCAGACACCTGTGTCTTTAGTATTTAACCCCATTAATCAGTAAAAATGAAGGCATTTCAGGCAAAACACCAGGTTTGGATGGTCATGCTGTCGGCCGCGCTGGCCCTGCTGGGCGGCTGCAAAGACAAAGCCGACGAGCCCATTCCGGGCGATGAAAACGAGTTGATTACGACGGTACGGCTGAAATTCACGGAGCAGGGCACCACCACGACCCGGACCTTTGCCTACCGCGACCCGGACGGCGACGGCGGACAGGCTCCCACGACGTTCGACAAAATCACCCTGAGCGCCGGAAAAACCTACGGTCTGACGGTAGAATTGCTGGATGAAAGCAAAAGCCCGGCGGTCAATACCACCGAAGAAATCGACGAGCAGCGGGACGAGCACCTGCTGGTTTATACCGTCACGCCCGCCCCCCTGGGAACCTACACTTACGGCGATAAGGACTCCCGGAATCTGCCCGTCGGCCTGACGGGAACGTTTGCAACCGGCGCGGCCGGCACGGGTAAACTGCGGGTTCAGCTCCGCCACCAGCCGCCCGTCAACGGGACGCCCTCGAAAAACGGGACGGCGTCTCCGGGCAGCGACGACGTCAATATCGAGTTCGACCTGGCGGTGAATTGAGTCATACCCACGCCATACTGACCACCCCGATCAGCATGATCAGCTTGCAGAGCGAACTCAGGTAGGCGAAATCCCGCCGGGTATCGGCCCGCACCAGCCGAAACACCAGCCAGGCGATCGGGATCAGGAGAATGACGAAGATCCAGCCCAGCTGCTGGTTCTGGAGGGAATCCGCAATCAGAAACAGGGAGGTAATAAAGGCAGCGATGATGAGGTAAAGCAACTGCTTGGTTCGGCGGAGGCCCCAGACGATGGGCAGGGTCCGGCAGCCGAACCGGGCGTCGCCCTTCACGTCCTCCATGTCCTTGATGATCTCCCGCACCAGGGAGATAACGAACGAAAACAGGGCATAGATCAGCAGCAGGTCGACCTGCCGGCGGTAATAGACCGCCAGCACGATCAGCGACAGGGCGGTCAGGGACGACACGATGAAATTACCGACGAACGGCTGACGCTTGAACCGGGCCGAGTAGAACCACAGCAGCGTCACCGACAGCACGTCGACCAGAAAGACCCACTTGCTCAGGTAAAAGCCGATGGCGATGCCCACGAAATTCAGGGCCTGGTGGGCTCCCATCGCAATTTGCCGCTTCAGATACCGGCCGATGATGACCCGCTCCGGTTTATTGACGATGTCGATCTTGACGTCGAAATAATCATTGATGATATAGCCCGCAGCCGCAATACAGACGGTGGACAGCGAAAGCAAAAAAAGCCGGGGGTCCAGCAGCAGGCTGGTCCAGCGGTCCCGCGGGCCGATCAGGGCCACACGGGCCAGATACTGCGTTCCGACGATAATCAACAGGTTCTGCACCCGGATCAGCCGCAGGAAACCCAGCACGAAGACGTAAAAAGGAAGCTTCCGGGTCATGGCTGAAAAACAGCGCGATTCAGGGAAACAAAGATACGCTTTCCGGGCCGAATCCGCCGTACACTGAAAATCTTTCCTTCCGGCCCGGCGATTTTTGAACTATGAGGAATGCATGCATTGTTGAAGGGTCGAATTGCTGCGTCCATACCCTCGGATTCAGCCGTTTACTAATCCAACATTCAACCGTTCATGAAAATTGGTATTGTCTGTTACCCGACTTTCGGGGGAAGTGGCGTTGTAGCGACCGAGTTAGGCAAAGGACTGGCTAAGTCCGGGCATAAAATCCACTTCATCACCTATCAGCAACCGCCCCGGTTGGATTTCTTCAACGAGAACGTCTATTACCACGAAGTCAATATTCCTACCTATCCGCTGTTTCAGTTTCCGCCTTACGAAACCGCCCTGGCGAGCGAGATGGTCAGCGTGGTTCAATACGAGAATCTGGACCTGCTCCACGTACATTACGCCATTCCCCACGCTTCGGCCGCCTACATGGCCAAGATGATTCTGCGGTCGCAGGGGCGGTTCGTGCCGGTGGTGACGACGCTGCACGGAACGGACATCACGCTGGTCGGAAAAGACGCTTCCTACGAGCCGGTGGTGACGTTCAGCATCAACGAGTCGGACGGGGTGACGGCGGTATCGGAAAATCTGCGGCAGGAGACGCTGGATACGTTCTCCATCCGCCGGGATATCGAGGTGATTCCCAACTTCATCGACCTCGACCGCTTCAAGCGGCTCCGCAAGGAGCACTTCAAAACCGCCATCTGTCCCAACGGGGAGAAACTGATCGTCCATACGTCCAACTTCCGGCGCGTGAAACGCATCGACGACGCCGTGATGGCTTTCTACAAGATCAACAAGCAGGTCCGGAGCAAGATGCTGCTGGTGGGCGACGGCCCGGAGCGCGCCCGGATCGAGAAGCTGTGCCGGGATCTGGACATCTACGAAGACGTCCGGTTTCTGGGCAAGCTCGATGCCGTGGAGGAGGTACTGTCCGTTGCGGACCTGTTTCTGATGCCGTCGGAAAATGAAAGCTTCGGGCTGGCGGCTCTGGAAGCCATGGCCTGCGAAGTTCCGCTGATCACGTCCAACGCCGGGGGACTGCCGGAACTGAACGTTCACGGGGTGACGGGTTTCCTGAGCAAAGTGGGCGACGTGGACGACATGGTCAAAAACGCGCTGTTCATCCTGCAGGACGACAACCTGCCGGTTTTCAAGCACAACGCCCTCGAACGCGCCAAGCAGTTCGAAATTTCCCACGTCCTGCCCCAGTATGAGGCTTATTACGAGAAAGTTCTGCTCGAAAGCCGGGAGAAGGTTTTTTAAAATCCGGGCGAGTCGGCGCTTCAGGAATCAACCTTTTCGAAAAAGTGGTTGAAACCTTACGGAGCCAATTGGAGTTATCCCGAAAGAGGGTGTAATTTCATATATCATGAACCCAAACATTCCACGTACCGACCGGAAACGCGTAGTGATTGTAGGGGCAGGGTTCGGAGGGTTGAGGCTCGCCCGCAAGCTGGCCGGCCGGAAAGAGTTTCAGGTCGTACTGATCAATAAAAATAACTTCCACGAGTTCCAGCCGCTGTACTATCAGGTAGCGACATCCGGGCTGGAAGCGAGTTCCATATTGTTTCCGCTCCGGGCGGTTTTCCAGAACTGCAAAAACGTTCACATCCGGGTGACCAGCGTTACGCAGGTTCATCCCGAAACCAGCACCATCGATACCGACCTGGGGCCGATCGAATACGATTACCTCGTCATCGCCACCGGAGCCGACACGAATTTCTTCGGAATGAAGAACATCATCGAGCGCGCCCTGCCGATGAAGTCCGTTTCCGAAGCCATCACGCTCCGAAATCGCATTCTGCAAAATTTCGAAGATGCCCTTTCCGTCGACAGCAGCGACGAAAAAGAAGGTTTTTTGAACGTGGTCGTAGTGGGTGGAGGCCCTACGGGTGTCGAACTATGCGGAACCTTCGCCGAAATGCGCCGGACGGTGCTGCCGAGCGATTATCCGGAGCTGGATTTCAAGCGCATGCAGATCTACCTGATCGAATCCGGGGGCGAACTGCTCGGGCCGATGTCGAAGGAATCGCAGGAAAAATCGCAGGAATACCTGACCAGACTGGGCGTCATCGTCCAGCTGAACACCCGCGTACAGGATTTCGACGGAAAGACGGTCTTCATGGCCGACGGCTCCACGATCCGTACCAACAACCTGGTGTGGGCCGCCGGGGTCCGGGCCACTCCGCCGGTCGGTCTGCCGGCCGAAATTATTAACAAAAGCGGACGTATACTCGTAAATCGTTATAGTCAGGTTCAGGGATTTGATACTATTTTTGCGATCGGCGACGTCGCCCTGATGACCGAGGAGAAATACCCGAACGGCCATCCCCAGATCGCCCAGCCTGCCATTCAGCAGGGGAAGCACCTGGCGGCCAACCTCATCCGGACGGTGAAGGGGAAACCGATGGAGGAGTTTACGTATAAGGATCTCGGTACGATGGCGACCATCGGCCGGGGCAAGGCGGTGGTGGATTTGCCGTTCTGGAGTTTTCAGGGCGTCTTTGCCTGGATGGTGTGGCTGTTCGTCCACCTCATGTCCATCGTCGGGGTTAAAAACCGGCTGCTGATTTTTATCAACTGGATGTGGAATTACCTGAGCGATGACCAGTCTTTGCGGCTGATCATCAAGCCGAAACTGCCGAAGGGCAATTTCGAGGCCATGAAACAGAAGGTGGAGGACCAGCTGGTCACAAAGTAGATAATGGTCAACTTATTTGACTATCATTTGAAAAGCAGTATACATTTGCGAACAACAGGTACAAATTCATCCAAACGTTGACATTATGGAAGAGACTGTAACTCGAATCAAGCCGAAAAACAGCGGGACTAGACCCCTGTTTGACAATCCGATTCTCGAAAAATTATCCCGCACCCACATCTCCGTTCCGATTACCATTTATCTTGTGACGTCCGCCGTATTGGGCTGGTATGCCTTTACCTATACCCAAATGTCGGCAGGCTGGATCGGTTTTCTGTTTTTTGCCGGTATCTTTGTCTTCTCGCTGGTCGAGTATGCTACCCACCGGGGCGTCTTTCACATGGATACCGACACGCCGGTCAAGGCGAAAATCCAGTACACCTTTCACGGTATTCACCACGAATTCCCGAAGGATAAGACCCGGCTGGCCATGCCGCCCGCAGCCGCCATTTTTGTAGGAGCCGCCCTCTTCGGCGTCACTTTCCTGCTCCTTGGTGAAGCATCGTATGCCTTTTTCCCCGGCTTTCTGGTAGGATATTCAGGCTATCTTTTCGTGCATTTTATCGTCCATGCCTATCCCCCGCCGAAGAACCTTTTCAAGAAGCTATGGGTCAACCATGCGGTTCATCACTATAAGAGCCACGATAAAAACTACGGTGTCTCGTCTCCCCTCTGGGATTACGTGTTCGGGACGTTTATGAAATAACCGCTGATGCTATCCGACTTTGGGGTCATCCTGCTATTCATCATTACCGGCCTGGCGTTTGTCGGGCTGGTTTTGTTTGTGGGCAGCCTGTTACGGCCCAACCGCCCGAATCTCGAAAAACTGACCACCTACGAGTCCGGCGAAGAACCCGTCGGCAACGCCAACATCCAGTTCAACGTCCGGTTCTACGTCGTTGCCATCATCTTTGTGCTGTTCGATGTGGAACTGGTCTTCCTGTTTCCGTGGGCGACGGTTTTCGGGCAGAAATCGCTGATCGAGGAAACCAATGGTCTCTGGGGCTGGTTTTCCCTCATGGAGATGCTGGTATTTGTCGCCCTGCTGGCGCTCGGTCTGGCCTACGCCTGGGTGAAGGGCTATCTGGACTGGGTGCGTCCGCAGCCCAAAATACCGGAACTGAAAACGCCGGTGCCGGCGTCACTGTACGAGAAAATCAATCAGAAGTACACCACCCCCCGGCCCCCTCCTTACTAAGGAGGGGGAGTGCGCTGCCAGATTCAAACCCTGCGGAGCCACCCCCTCCTTGGTAAGGAGGGGGCCGGGGGGTGGTCAGCGGGAGGAAAAACGCTTCCCCAAACACCCTCCGAGGGGCCGGCGCTTCGATTTGGGGGTAAAAAAACAGATAACCAATGAGCGGTTTATTAGATCAGAAATTCAAATCCGGGGAAGGCGGGGTGCTGCTGACCACCGCCGAGGACCTGCTCAACTGGGCGCGGCTTTCGTCGCTGTGGCCGATGGGCTTCGGCATCGCCTGCTGCGCCATCGAGATGATGCAGACCTTCGCGTCGGGCTATGACCTCGAACGGTTCGGCATTTTTCCGCGGCCTTCCCCCCGGCAGTCGGACGTCATGATCGTTTCGGGAACCGTCACGTTCAAGATGGCCGACCGCATCCGGCGGCTCTACGAACAGATGCCCGAACCGCGCTATGTGATCTCGATGGGTTCCTGCTCCAACTGCGGTGGCCCTTACTGGCAGCACGGCTACCATGTCGTCAAGGGCGTCGACCGCATCATTCCCGTGGATGTCTATGTTCCGGGCTGCCCGCCCCGGCCGGAAACGCTGATCGGCGGCTTCCTGAAACTTCAGGAAAAGATCCGCAACACGCGCCTGACGGAAGACCCCGCCCCGACCGCCCTGCTGGAAATGGAAGCCGAAAATGCGTCGGCCCGGGATCAGAAACCCGCTTTTGCCGAACATTTCGGCGAAGAACCGCAAAAAGTGACGGGAACGGAAGAACCGTTCCAACCGATTGCCTGAAACCGGAGTCATTGGGAAAAACAAACTCGTCACCCCTATGAAAACGATTCTTGCCCTCCTGCTCACCTTCGGCGTCTTGTCCTGCTCGGAAACGGAAAAGTCTTCCGACCCCGATCCTGAACAGGAGGTACAAGCTATGCTGAATTCCAACTGGCTGCCGGCCGACGGCTGCGAAACCCACGTCACTCTCAACTGGGAAGATCCGCAGAAACAGATCCGATACGCTCCGGATGCGGAATCCGTCGCAAAAGTGGAGAACTTTGTCGGGCCGCAGACCTACCAGAAGCAGGGAACGATCAAATTCCGGCTGACCGGCAGGAAAAAAACGGTGCAATGCGGCTGGGGCAGCAAGTTTGAAGCCGACGAAATCACCGTAATTTCCATACGCTGACGCACCAGATGTCTTTTTCGGAACTATACGACCTCCTTCTCAGCCGCTTCGGCCCCGACGTGATCGGGCAGGCCCATACGCAGAATCCGCAGCCGTTTCTGGTGGTTGCGACGGAACACATTACCTCCGTCTGCGAATTCCTGCACGACGACGACCGGCTGTTCTTCGATTTGCTGGCCTGCATGACCGGGATCGACAACGGCCCCCAGGCGGCTACGATGGAGGTCGTCTACCATCTGACTTCCATCCCCTACGAACATAACCTGGTGCTCAAGGTGATCGTGCCGCGAAATACCGACGAGCAGCCCCTGCCGGCGGTGCCGACCGTCAGCTCCGTCTGGCGGACTGCCGACTGGCACGAACGGGAGATTTACGACCTCGTCGGCATCCGGTTCGACAACCACCCCGACCTGCGCCGGATCCTGCTTCCGGCCGACTGGGTGGGCCATCCCCTTCGGAAAGATTATCAGGACCTCGACACGTACCACGGCATTAAAGTGAAGTAAAATAAGCCGGGCGGGTTTCGTTTGGCAGTATTAACGAGGCAATGTAACTTGTGTCTTTCCTTGATTGACTGACCTGAGCCATTGCCTGCATGCAAACGCGTCGACCCATACGAATTTCAGTCTGTTTATTCCTGCTGATTGCCCTTTTTGCCCTGCTGCCCGAAGCCCGGTGCCAGCAGCGGCCCGACTCGGTGATGGTGCGGGGCCGCATCCGGAACCTCACCCCTGAACTCTACCGGCAAAGCCCGGTCGTGACCGTTTCCCGGAACAACATCCTCCAGGCCAGCCGCGAAATGGCCCGCCCCGCTCCCCTCGAAGCCGACGGCAGCTTTCAGGTTACCCTTCCGCTGATTTATCCATACGAAGAACTGTATTTCAATTTCGGCCGGATCAGCACCGCCTTCCTCGCTTCGGCCGGAACGGTGGAGATTTCGCTCGACGCCGACTCGCTCTACCGGTCCGAAGTGCCTTTCCGGTTTGCGGGAACCAACGCCCAGGTCAATAACCAGCTTGCGCTTTACAAAGCGTTTGCCTTTAAGAACAAGCCCAAAACCGATGCCCGCCAGTTGTCGAAACAGCTGTACGACCGGTCGGCGGACGACAGCCGCAAAATTCTGAAAAACGAGTTTCTCCAGACCTACGAGAAATACCGCCAGACCGCCACGGTGCTGCCTCTCCTCGACCGGTACATCCAGTCGACTACGCGGTATGAAGTAGCGGCTTTCCTGTACGACAAGGCCATGGCCGAGCAGGACCGGCGGCTGGAAACCAACCTTTCGGCCGACAGCCTGCGGCCGGCAAACGACCTGTTCATGAGTGTCCAGCGGGCCACGGCCATGGAACGGTTTGCCGCCTGGACCGGTTCGCTGGTTCGGGACCAGGCCCAGACCGGCCCGGGCCGAAGCATTCCCATCCCGACCTTCGCGACCCTGATCGATCGGTATGTGCCGAAGCTTTCCGAAGCCGACCGCGAGCGGATCGTGGCCCTGAAAGCCGTCAAAACCGGCACCAACCGCGATCTGACACTGCTCCAGCGGATCTATCGCGAAAATGAGGAAAATCTCTCCAAGCTGCTGGCCTACGAAATGACGATGGCTCAATACAGCCGGCTCGTGGACAGCACGGGAATGGACTTTCTGAAAGCCACCTTTCTGGCGATGAACCTGCCCGCCATCGAGCTCAGCTCCCAAAAGCTGCTCTATGAGCATATCCTGCCACAGCTCGCCGATCCACGCTACCGGCTTTCCCTTCAGGAACTCTACCAGCTGGAAGTCCGCGACAGCGTGCGGGTGCGGGAGGTGGCGGAGCGGTTTTCCGGAAAAGCGGACAACGAACCCGTCGAAGTGCTGTCGGGCGTGACGCTGATGCGCTCTTCCGACTTCGGGAAAAACCTGCTGAGCCGGATCAGCGAGCAGGCCCGAGGCCGGCTGGTCTACGTGCTGGCCTGGTCCAACGACGTGGAGGCCTCGCGGCAGGCGGTTCTGGCGGCCCGGTCCGTGCAGGATCGGCTCAGCAGCCGCGACGTTCTGTTCGTCTTCGTCAACGCCAACGAAACCTCCCTGCAACTCTGGCGCGAGTGGGTGGCCAAAAACCAGCCGAAAGGGCTGCACATTTATGTCGATGAAGAGCAGATGACCGACCTGATCGGTACGTTTCGGTC
Organism: Larkinella soli; assembly: GCF_003703975.1. Classification (GTDB taxonomy): domain Bacteria; phylum Bacteroidota; class Bacteroidia; order Cytophagales; family Spirosomataceae; genus Larkinella; species Larkinella soli. Next base: position 25,615 of record NZ_QTJY01000036.1, read on the forward strand.
CGGCCAGCTCCCGGCGGCCGGCCTGCTGGGCCGCGACGGCAAAATCCTTAAAAGGAACGCCCCGTTGCCTACCCAGCCCGACGAACTTCTGAAACTGATCCGGGAACGGCTCTGAACCGGCCGGTGGATTACCCCGGGTTGGACTACCCCGGGTTGGACTACCCGGATTTTTCGATCTGGCTTCCCCGCCCGCCGGGCCGCTGAACTACCTTTGTCCGGAATTCAAACCAAAACAAACCGTATGGAAACCGTCATCATCGAGCAGCGGATGAACATTGCCCGGACGGAGCCGAAAGCCTACCAGCACGTCAAGGCCCTATCCGATTATCTGAAAACCACCTCCGTGAGCAGGACGCATCAGGAACTGATCAAGATTCGCGCTTCCCAGATCAATCACTGCGTCTACTGCATCAATATGCACACCCGCGAAGCCCGGGCCCTGGGCGAAACGGAACAGCGCATCTACGCCCTGAGCGCCTGGCGGGAAGCGCCTTACTATACCGAAGAGGAACGGGCCATTCTGGCGCTGACCGAAGAAGTAACCCTGCTCTCTCAGCACGGGGTGTCGGATGCGGTCTACCAGGAAGCCGCCCGCCTGTTCGACGAACCCTACCTGGCGCAGGTGATCATGTCCATCGTGGTCATCAATGCCTGGAACCGGATCGCCGTCAGCACCCGGCTCAGGCCGGACTGACCGCCCATCCGGTTTTCGGACCCGGCGACTGAGTAGAAATCACCAGATCTTTCGGAATTCTGCCGGTAAACGCGTTATTTCGGGAAGCCATCTCTACCTTCTCCGTGAACGTATCGCTCATCATTCCGACTTACAACCGGGAAACGCTGCTGGTTCGGTGCCTGCAATGCGCTCTCCATCAGCGGTTTGATAGTTACGAAGTGATCGTGGTCGATCAGACCCGGCAGCATGAGCCGGAGACGAAGCGGTTTCTGGAACAGAACTGCTCCCGCGTCCGCCATATTACCGCCGACCCGCCCTCGCTGACGGCCGCCCGCAACCTCGGCCTTCGGCACGCCCAGGGAGATATCATTATTTTCATCGACGACGACACGGAGTTCGACGAGGATTTCATCGCAGCGCATTTCGAAGCCCACCGCCAGGGTCTGGACGTCGTTCAGGGCCGGATCGTCGAACCGGAAGTGCCGCCCCAGTCGCATCCCTCCTGGCTGACCTGGTATCTGAAATTCACCGGCGGGGACGATTGCCCGGTCGACGGGCCGGTCAATGTGATCACGGGAGCTAACTTTTCGGTATCCCGCAGCGTGTTCGGGAAGATCGGCGGCTTCGATGAGCGGTTTCGGGGAGTGGCCGTCCATGAGGATGCCGATTTCGGGCTGCGGGCCTTCCGGGCCGGTTTCCGGATGGGTTACGTCGCCAAAGCCGCGCTTATTCACCACGCCAGCAGCCAGGGCGGTGTCGACTCAGGAGTAGAGGAAAAATTCTTCCATCTCAGTTATCACACCAGCAGCCTGCTGTTCGCGCGCAAGCACTTTCCCGCACCGGTGGTCTGGTACTTCCGCCTTCGCCTGACCCTGAGGGGCCTGCGAAGTCTCCGGGGCCTCGTTCGAAAAGCCGACCGGCAGGTCATGGACAGCCTCCACACGGAGCCGCCCGCCTTAAAGCTTCCGGCCCAGTCGTTTCAGGAAAAATGAATCCCGTCAGGGAGCGACCCGGAGCCGGGTCAGCTTTATCGGGACGCCGGCCAGCCGGACATTGGCCGGGGGCGCGAATTTTTCGGCATTGAATACCACGTAAGTTCCCGTTTTTCGAACCGTCTCCGGCAGGTTGCAGGCAAAATACCGGGTATTGTCACCGCCGAGAATATACAGCCACGTACTGGTTTTCGAGGTATCGGCCTCATTGACCACCCTGCCCGCCACCTCCTGCAGATCCGTGTCCTTCCGCCAGGTGTCGTATTCCGGGCAGGCATCGCTCAGGCCGATCTCATTGGCCCACGGCTCCTTCCGGTCGCAACTGGCCGCCATCAAAAAGAGTCCGATAATGATTCCGGGCGTTTTCATACCGTAATAAATCCATCCAGTCGGAAAAGGTTGGGTAAAAAGGCCATTTTCTTACGGAATAATTGTAACTTTTTCCGCTAAATTCCTACGATTCCTATACCCATGAAAGTAATGCGATTAACCGTTGCGCGGTGCCTGGGCGTTCTGGGCGCAGTCGGCGCCACCATCGGGCTGTATGCCTGCCTCAACACCCGGCCGGGTTCCGCTCAGACCGGCGCGGCCTCCCCGCCCCGGGTGCTGGTCTTCTCCAAAACCAAAGGCTGGGTTCACACCTCGATTCCGTTCGGGATTGCGGCCGTTCAGAAGCTCGGCAAAGAGAACAACTTCCGGGTCGATACGACCAAAAATGCCGCCTATTTCACCGACGACAGCCTGAAGAACTACCAGGCCGTCATCTTCAACTGCACCACCGGCAACGTCCTGAACGCCGAACAGCAGGCGGCTTTCGAACGGTACATTCAGGCCGGGGGCGGTTATGTCGGCATCCACTCGGCGGCCGATACCGAGTATGAATGGCCGTGGTATGCCCGACTGATGGGTGCCCACTTTTCGAGCCATCCCAATAATTCCAACGTCCGGAAAGCCACCGTCGACGTCACCGACAAGAACCACCCCTCGACCAGCCACCTCCCCGACCACTGGGAGCGCACCGACGAATGGTATAATTACCGTTCGTTCTATACCGGCCTGAACGTGCTGGCCAATCTGGACGAAAACACCTACGAAGGCGGCACCAACGGCGCCAGCCATCCCATTGCCTGGTACCACGAGTTCGACGGCGGCCGGGCGTTCTACACCGGCGGGGGCCATACCGACGAAAGCTTCAGCGACCCGCTGTTTGTCAAACACGTGCTGGGCGGTATCCGCTACGCCATGGGAACCGGGAAACCACTGGATTACGGCAAGTCCTACTCGAAAACCGTACCGGAAGAAAACCGCTTCGTCAAGACCGTGCTGGTCAACGACCTCAACGCACCGATGGAATTGGCCGTCGCCCCTGACGGGCGGGTTTTCTTTACTGAACTCAACGGCACCCTGTCGCTCTGGAATCCGGCCACGCGGCAGCACAGCATCCTGCACAAATTTCCGGTGGCATCCAAAGGCGGCACGGGTCTGATCGGGATTACGCTGGACCCGAATTTTGCGACGAACCGGTATATGTACCTGTATTATTCACCCCCGAAAGAGGAGGAGCCGATCTATTTCAACCTGTCGCGGTTCGTCGTCGGGCCGGATAACCGGCTGGACCTGGCTTCGGAGAAGATTCTGCTGAAAGTGCCGGTGGAAATCAACAGCGGGGCGCACCACGGCGGCTCGCTGGCCTGGGACAAAGACGGCAATCTCTATCTCTCGACCGGCGACAGCTCCAGCCCATTTCCGTCGAACGGCTATTCGCCCATGGACGAACGGCCCGGCAAGGAATACTTCAGCCTCGACGCCCAGCGGTCGGCGGGCAACACCAACGATCTGAAAGGCAAGGTATTGCGCATTCATCCGGAGCCGGACGGCACCTACACCATCCCGGCGGGCAACCTCTTCCCGAAAGGCATGGAGAAAACGCGGCCGGAGATTTACACGATGGGCTGCCGGAACCCGTACCGCATCGCCGTCAACCCGAAAACCTCCGTGCTGTACTGGGGCGAAATCGGGCCGGATGCGGGCAAGGACAGCACCCAGGGGCCGCGCGGCTACGATGAATTCAACCAGGCCAAAAAACCCGGTAATTACGGCTGGCCGTATTTCGTCGGGAACAACTACGCCTACGTGGACTGGGATTTTGCGGGCAACACGGCCGGTCCGCGCTTCGACCCGAAAGCGCCCGTCAACTCCTCACCCAACAATACCGGCCTGAAGGCCCTGCCGCCCGCAACGCCCGCCATGATCTGGTATCCCTACGCGCCCTCCAAAGAGTTTCCGGAGCTGGGACAGGGCGGACGCAGCGCGATGGCCGGGTCCTTCTACACCTACGACGAAAAACTGGCCTCGCCGACCAAATTCCCGGCTTACTACGACGGCGCGTTGTTCGTTTTCGACTGGATGCGCAACTGGGTGCTGGCCCTCCGTTTCGACGCCAGTGAGAACTACCTCCGCAGCGAACCGTTCATGACCGCCAACGGTGATTTCCGCCGGCCCATCGACCTGACCTTCGGCCCCGACGGCGCCATGTACATGCTCGAATACGGCTCGGTGTACGGTGCCGACAACGACGATGCCCGGCTGGTGAAGATCGAATACAACACAGGCAACCGCCCGCCCATCGCCCAGGCCAGCGTGACGGACTCGGCGGCTGCGGCCCAGCTCAACGCCCGGGTATACCTGACCTCCGAAAACCGCAATCTGCCCGTGCTGCGCGAAGCCGTCGGTCCGGCTCCCCTGCGGGTGCTGTTCGGAAGCCGGGGCACCCGCGACCTCGACGATGACGACGCCGTCACTTACCAGTGGCTGTTCGACGGCAATACGGTCGGATCGACGAAACCCAATGCCGCATATACCTACACCCGGCCGGGCATCTACAACGCCGTCCTGAAGGTGACGGACCGGGCGGGGCAGGTCGGTACGGACACGATCGTGGTACGGGTCGGGAACGCCCGTCCGCAGGTGACGATCCAGACGCCGGTCAACAAGTCGTTTTTCTGGCCGAACAAGCCATTTGCCTACGAGGTGAAGGTAACGGACCGCGAAGACGCCCGCATCGACCCGAAGAAAGTGAAGGTCTATTTCAGCTACAACCCGCAGCCCGGCACGGCCGATAAAAGCCCGCAGATGGGCCACCAGGACGAATCCGCATCGGAGACGGCCTCGCTGGGGAAAACCCTGATTGCCGCCAGCGACTGCAAAGCCTGCCATACCGTAGACAAGGTGTCGGTCGGACCGTCGTTCGTGGCGGTGGCGCAGCGGTATAAGAGCCAGAACGGTTCGCTGGAGAAGCTGGCCCGGAAGATCATCGAAGGCGGGGGCGGCAACTGGGGCAAGGAACACGTCATGAGCGCCCACCCACAGGTGCCGCTGGCCGACGCCCAGGAGATGGTCAAATACATCTTCTCGCTGACCGACGAGAAAAAGCAGCAGAACACTTTGCCGACCGAAGGCACCCTGACGCTGGACCAGCACAAGGATTCGGAACCGAGGGGCCAGTATACGATGATCGCCAGCTATACCGACGAAGGCGGGCAGGTGGTCGGGCCGCTGACGGGCATGGAGGTGATCACGCTGCGGAATGCGAAGGTACCCACGGTCTATGCCGACGCGCACACGGGCTTCCCGCGCTGGGGCAACCGGCTGAGCCAGGGCAACCACAAGGCGCACATCCTGCTGAAAAACATCGACCTGACCAACATCCGGAAGATCACCTACGACTATTCGTCGCAAGACAAGGACGGGGAAATCGAGATGAGGCTGGATTCCTACGCCGGTCCGGTCGTAAGCCGGACGCCTTTCCAGGCTACCGGTGCCTGGAACAAAGCCCGGCAGGTGACGGCCGAACTCAGCCAGCCGATCAACGGCCGTCACGACGTCTTTTTCGTGGTCGTCAAACGCACCAAACCGAACGACGCCCTCATCACGCTGAATTCGATCCAGTTCGATCTGTAGCGTTCTTCCCGAAAGAAGCAATCAGCCCCGTTCAGATTACCTGAACGGGGCTTTTTTATTTTACCCATTTATAAATGAGTGCGTTACTTTCCCGCCCTCTCCGCGTCTCATCCCTGATTGCTTGTCCGGAAAACATCGGTCACCCCCACCGTCCCTGTTTATTCTTGATTCATGACGCGAAATTTTTATCGTTGGTGTACCCTTGCGTTTTGTAGTTTCCTTTCCCTTCCCGGTTCCTTCGCCCAGACGACCGACAACCGGCCCGTGCAGGTGACGCCCCTGCTGAACCCGCCCTTCGCCCCTACCCTGACCGAGTGGACGACCAATCCCCAACTGCTGCGCGTCT
>NZ_QTJY01000037.1 GCF_003703975.1 Larkinella soli
AGAGCCATTCCCATTCTTACGAGCCACTACAAATCAGTGGAAATGAAGATAGACAAACAATTCCGGTTGGAGGAAAAACGGTTTATTAACCGGCAAGCAGGTTTGTTAGGCGAGCAATCTATGTTCTCCAAAGCGAAGGCTAAAGAAAGGAGCCGGACCTATGACCCGGCCCTTTGCTAAAACCCCACCGTAAAAACGGAGCATGTTATTTATCAGTCATGCTACTTTCCTTGGCTAATCGAAGTTCAATAAACCCCTGTACTACTGCCTTAACATCAATTAGGGTATAAAGGAAGAGACGTTTTTATATGCCTCACTCTTTCGTTATAGAAGCGTCGAATAGTGTAAGGTAAAAGGCCGAGGTTAGATAATACCAAATCGCCCGGATTGAGTGCTTTGTCCATAGTCGCCTATTTGGACTCCCCATTTTTGGGGATTGATTCAAGTGGTTTGGAGCTTTATGTTTAGGATCATACAAAACATTCACCTCACATGGAAACCAACCACTTTGAAACAGATCGGATCCAACAATTCAATGAATTCAATATAATTCCTGCCATCAGAAGGCGCCTAAACCAACAGTACCTTCAAAGAAGGGTTGAGCGATGTAAGTATTCCTATTCCATTAGTGGAGACCTTTCTTGGAAAGAAGTTTCACCCACTTTATTGTCAGGAGATGACACTACGGTATGCATCCCAAGACGGACTTTTCTAACATCGATGACAGTTAGTGGCTTTCTGTTTCCGTTGTTAAAAGCTTGCAAAAATGATGGAACTAAATATCCAAGCCTAAAAGCATTCATTCCAGGCGAGCCAGATGCTCCCAATCCCCCCTGGATCGGCCCTATAAATGCAACGAAAATCCTCTATGCAGAATTAAAAGATGTTCCTGTAACCGCAGAAACAAAAGTAACTGTTATGATAAGTCGTCACCGACCTTGGGACGGCCTTCAAGAGGTTCGAACGTTTGAAGTTCAACGACAGTCAGGTGATCCACAGGATTCTACCACTAGAACTTATTCTTTTATCCCGCCTTTTCCTGGTGATTTCAGAGACACCCAACTAGTTTTTTTTCAATGGTTTGTAGATATACAACAATCCGCTGATAATTGGCTGTTGTTAACAAACAGCCCCCGTCAATCCTTTCGAATCGGAGGATTTACCTCTGAACAAACTAATGAGGCATTGTTAGCCATTCAGGAAAGTATACTCCAACGATTTGATGGGCCTTCAGATCCGCTGATGATTCCAGCTGTACCCACCCACCTTGATCGGTGTTTACGTGGAATGGGTGTTGCTTACGTAAGGCCACAGGTGTCTGGCCCCATTGCTTTGATGGAACCCCAATTGCTATTTTATCTCAAACGAAATGACGGAACCTTCAGATTAGTAGGATGGGGTTACGGTCAGGATCACCATGGTTTAGATTCCCACCCAGCTGTTAGTCCAATTCCCTGGGAAGCGTGGTTTATCCATGAGGCCGGTTGGCATCCGGCAAATGGGGGCTTTCTTGTCACTCCCCCACCTGCTGACGAGGATGTTCCTCGCGGAAGGGCTGAAATGGAAGAGCCGCCACTTCCTGTTGGATTCAATGGAGTATGGCATCCCCGTATCTGGGACTTGCACATATTTCGGAGGGATGTGGGTATTCCGTTCATGGAAATTTTTGATCCTACCCTAACCAATATTACTGGTTGTGAAAATTGGGATCAGGATTGGTTTTTTCACACTCCGGATTTAGATGTGCAACCCAGAGGCTAAAAGATTTTTATACTTCTATTGTGGTAAGATACCACTTCAATAATTGCCAATTGATGCCAGAAAGTAAGCATTCTAGCATTAGGTTACAATAAAGGTTTTGACTCGACTACTTTGGACAATAGCAGATTAATAAATGCCGCACCAAAATATCTCTGCTGCAGTTCTTCCCGTAAGTCGATGACTTCCCGGTAGGTGCGGTCAGCATATCGGACCGTTTCGTTTTTATCCTGCCCGTGGTAGCAGAATGTTACCTCGATCTCCCGGACCGGATCGTCCGGCCATCGCTCTTCGGGATTCACCCGATCTTCTGGTGGATAGACGCAGGCCTCGAAGAGGAGGCAATACGGCTCCATGGTCTGCTTCTTTAGCTTCAGCAGAGGTTCGGTATTCCCCTGCATGAGATCGCTTAAGATAGCCCGTTTCTGGGCGCTGTTCAGGTTGATTGGTTTTCGCATTTTTACCGGTGGTTATGGGGGAGAATAAACAGGGTCATTTCCGTTTCCAGCCGCTCAAACTGCTCCAGGGTCATCTGCTGCTGAAGGGTTCGGCCGGCCGCCAGATGGAGCAAGGCGGCTACCTCGTCGGTCGGCTGCGGCTCGTGGTGGAGGGTGATCACCACGCCCGAGGCCTTCAGCGGCCGGGGCTGTAGATACCTCCTTAGGGTTTCTCTGTCCAGGCGGCCCTCCAGCAGCCGGGCCAGTAGGTGTAGTTTCTCGCTTCGTTTCATGATCGGCCGTCCGTTGTGTTTTCCTTGCCCAGAATGATCTCCCGCAGCTCCTCACCGGTTAGCTTTTCAAAGTCATAATGAGGGTAAGGCGTGTCGGTGTAGAGTCGCTGCTTTAGCTCCGGGGTGAAATCATTGTGCTCGTAGACAAACTGGTTCAACTCTTCATCCGACCAGTCGGCAAAGGCGGATCGGGTGGGGTGTTGCTTCTGCAGCTGACGGCGGGCTATCCCGTCGCCGTTTAGCAGCCGGGCCAGTAGCTCCCGGCGGTGGTTGGCATCGTTCTTCATGGTTCTTCGATCTTCTTTAAGGCTTTGTTGAGTAGTTCCTCCACCTCCTCATCGCTCAGGGTAGAGACATCAATCTTCGTTTCCCTCTGCTTGGCGACGACGTACTCCAACACCTTCAGGTAGGCTGATACCTGGTCTTCGGGCTTGAGGCGTTCCATGTTCTCCCGGAAGGTATCGAACATCTCTTCGGTCAGCTCGACCAGCCGCTGCTTGATGAGGGGTGTCTTTTTGTTGGGGGTGCCGGGCTTTCTGCCCCCGGTCTTTGGTTTTCCTTTCTTAAAGGCCATCGGATTCTATTTTTAGAATAAAATACAAGGGAAAAGGGCGCTCTAGTCGCAGAGGGTGCTACGGAGGATGGTTTGAAAGCCGGCCTCGTCCTGTGGCCAGATACGGCCCGAAAACAGGCAACGCCGGTGGATGGTGTCGACCTGATTGCCGGTCGGCGGGTGGGCAAAGGTCTTGCTGTACTCGAAGATGTCGACCGAGCGAAAGCCGGAGCGGTCCGAAGAGATCAGCACAAAGTGATCGACCTCGGCACTGCCCCGAAAAAAGACCACCTCACCGGACAGGGGAGTGCGTCGTTGCTCGAGGTGGTGAAAGCCCAGGGCTTCAGCCGCCGGACGGAATCCGTTAAAGGCTTCGGTGAGCAAGGGGTGCGTGGTTTGATGAGTGATCATGGGAATTGTGATTTAGACTTGTTGCAGCCGGAATACCTGGCCGGGGTTTGTGTTGAATCGTTGGGTGTACTCTTTGGCGTTTAGACTTTCGACCTTCCGGTATTGCTGGCCTTCTGCCGGCTCGTCCCATTCTTTCGGGTAGCCGTTGGGTTCCTTCTCCAGTATCCTCCTGACCAGTTGCAGGCGGTCGTAATAGGGCCGGAAGGCTTTGCGGCCGTTGTTGGCCCGTATAAAGCGCATGTGCGCGTCGACAAACTGTCCAAGGTCGGTAATCAGGCTATGACCATCAAGGTAAACTGGGCCGTTATGCAGGGGCCTTGCGGCAAAGAACTCTTCCAACCCGGTGACGTTCCAAATATCGCTCTTCAGCAGCGGCTTCTCCTCCACTAAGGGTTTTACTGAAATGATTTCAAGTCCAAGGGCTTCCTTCAGGTTTTCAAGGGCCTTCAGGTGGGTTTGTCGTTGACTCTGCTCGGGTTGAGGCTTAGGGGAGGGTGTTTTAACCTCATCTGTCCTTTGCTCGGGTTGAACTTGGGGACGGACCACCTTAACAGGTTCCGGCCGAAACCTGACTTCTAACGGACGCTCGTAGGATTCGGCGTAGATCGGCGCTGCAATGCCATAGCGAATGCCGTCACGGATGGTGTTTTGGGACTTGGCAAACATGGGCCATTTGCTGGCGATGGTTTCCAGTCCGTAGATGGCCGTCTCCTCATCCAGCCTACCGGCGCCGATGTAGCCCCCAGCGAGCCGGGCCGCCTTCAGCAGCAAGCTATGACGGTCCCCAGGTCCGGCCTTTTGCACAAGCCGGACCACCCAGCTTAGAATCTGGTTGTCATCCGTCTGCCTAGCAGTTCGAGTATAGATGGGTTTAGGCGGGGGAGGAGTGTAGGTCCCCGACATGACGGCCGGGCACTCATTTAGGTAGGGCTCGCCGTCGTAGGAGACAAACCGCAGGTGTGTCGGATTGCCGCCCTTGGTCGGGTCGAGGTGAATGCCGAACCGCTCGCCAAAGAGCTTCTGCAGGTAGCGGAAGTGAGCGGCCAGCGTGTCGGGGGTCTGCTGCTCCGGCAGCCGGATGACAAACCACAATCCTCCACGGACCGAGTAGGCGCAGAGCAGCAGGTAAGGCAATCGGCACAGGTGGTACTTCAGCCGGGCCATTTCGACACCTAAGTTATCTTTTACGTCGATATCGCCCATCAACAGCGGGTGCTGCCGGATGATCTTCTCGGCAAAGGTGGTGTCCCGCTTGCGGTGGTTCAAAAGCGCCACCGGAGAGATGGCCGGCAGCTGCTTCTTCATCTCATCCTGTTTCGCCGGGTCCACCTCCGCCCGGATGGCTTCGATGGTCGAGCGGTAGTACCGGGTGGTCACGATCCGCCGTAGCGTGGTCTGCTGGGCAGGCGCGTTGGCGAAGGTGTTGCGATGGTGGTCGAACTCGAAAAAGCTGATGGGCAGGTCCAGCAGAGGGGTGTTAGCCTCCATAGTTCTGGCAAGTGCTTTAAGTGAACTGAACTACTTTAAAGTACTTTGGACAGCCCCACTTTAAAGTGCTTTAATTACTTTAATCACCCCCCCCCTTATAGGGGGGTGTTAAAGCAGTTAAAGTAAAGTACTTTCGGCAGGGGTGGGATCAACCTGATCACCTTGCGGAGGTAGGTTGAGGTGGTAGATCTGGCCTTCCTTACGGATCATCCCGCAGTCCAGGTAATAGGTCAGAAACTCGATGGCCTTGTTGTCCCCGAAGGTGTACCCATAGTAGGCCGCTGCCTCTTTGATGCGAAACTTGGTAGCTGCGTGTTTGCCCGGTTCAACCTCTTGAAAAGCCTTCCTGACAATTTGTTGATGGATAGGTTGCTCCAGATTGGAAGGACCAAAGGACCTCGGTGCTTTTGGCTCCTCATTGCCTCCACTGGCTTTTTTGCCCGCTCCTTTTTGATCCGGCTCCCAATCCTCCACCAGCTCCGGTAGTCCGTAGTCGTTAACCCGGAAAGCGAACTCTTCAAAATCCCTATCCCGACAATATTCTGGCTTCACGATGGAAATGGATTTGTCCTTGGGATCGAGGGAGACGGACACGACCGTTTCAGATTTGTTTTGGATCTCGGTACCGAGAACCCCCCGAATCATATCGTTTCCCTTATTCTGGTGAATGATGACCATGAGATGAATATTCAGATCATATGTCCACCGAAGCAGGTCATCGACTCGGGCGGTTGATTCGGTGTTGTCGTTGATGTCCACGACCAAGTCCCGGATGCCGTCAATGACTACAAGACCGAGGTTAGGGGTGTTGTAGATCAGCCATTTGGCAAGTGCCAGACGTTGTTCGGTATTAAGCGAACGGAGGGAAAAAACGTGGAGGTTTTCCGGCATCTCTTGACCAGCCAATCGGCAGATCCGTTTGACTACCCGAAGAACATGGTAACGAGACTGCTCTAAGTCCAAATGTAATACCACCCTTTTCTCAACTGGGAATGATCCGACAAAGCGAAGGACCTTTCCACAACATAAAGCGGCAGCAACCGTTGCAGAGATAGAGAAGGTTTTGCGGGCCTTTGTCTTTCCGATCACGGCTGAAAAGTTACCCAAGGTCCCAAAGGCGCTGGTCTGGTCGTTGTGCTGAATACTAAGGCAGACCTGATCAGGTGGCAAGTTTTCGTCGGGCGATACCCGAAACGCTTTTCGGAGGGCTTCATAGTCGGTACCCTGGCCAGTTTTCTCTTTGCCGTTTTGTTCCCACGCCTCGCTAGTAAAATCGAAGTTGGGGATATTCCCTAAATCTTCGTCCGACATGCCGAAAATGGGCGGTTCCTGTGTATCGTTATGAAAGTCAGGCATAAATGCAAGATTTTTCGCGGGGTGGTCACGGTGGTCACGCACCACCCCGTTTTTATTGATGCAAGGGAATTGACGGAAGAAGAGGTAAAGAAAAGCTTCGGTATCGACTCCATGATCGGAGAGCATTTTGCTAATTGGGTGAGGCATGGCCGAAGTGTCCAGGGAGAGAGCCAGAAAGTAACCCTTACCTTCCACCCAGACATAAAACAAGTCAGTGAGTGGCTCCTAGGCAGTCTGAAGCCTCTAGACAGTTCCTCTACTTTCCTGAATGGTTTTTAGTAGGAAATATTAGTAGGAAATAAAGGATCAGGCTTATACCATTCTAGGCCTTCCTCTGCGCCCTTTCCCTAAATAGGAATCTACCTCGCAGGAAATGTCTAAGCCAGTATTCTTGCTTCCCTTCTTTATCCAATCCAGAAGGGATGATTCAGAAAAATAAAGCTTTCCACACTGTTTGCTAAAGGGGATTTTTCTGGCACTCACTAAATTATATATTGTGCTTGCTGCCTTGCCAGTTATCTCTTGAGCAAGTTCAATCCCACCAATCCTATCGCCGGAGGCAATAGTGCCACGAGGATTACCTTGCTGAGAAGCAATTTGGGTGAGTAGACTTTCCATCCGTGAAAGTCGCTCATCAAAATCCAAGAGTAATTTTTGATCCGGAAACATGATAGGTTGAAAGAAAATAGCAGAGCAAATAAACGGTCTGCAAGTCCGCCTTTTTGAGCCCGGCTTGTCTCCCATAGTTGTTTTCGGCTTCATGGAGGCATCAGTAGGTCGCCATATATAAATGAGTGGGCTTACCTGAAATTCATGCACCAGAAGTGGCGAACTCACCTTATGACAAGTGGTGTCTTCTGATTGTAAGTATAATAAAAATCTATGATAATTGATATAATATAGAAAAAATCTATATACGGTTTTACTAAATTAAATTACCTGAAATTTAATAACGCCTTGGCGTACTCTCGTTTCGTATCGTCCTCAAAGCTATCGAGATAGTTGTCGGTTGTTTTAAGGTCATTGTGCCCAAGGCTCTCAGAAATGAATTCAATAGGAGCCCCTGAACGCTTCATAATAGTGGCAAAGCTATGCCGGGCGTAATAGGTAGTCACCGGCTTCTCAATACCTAGCGAAGTGGCAATCCGCTTCATGTATTTATTTAGGTATTTATTCATGTATTGAATCAACTCTCTTTCCCGCTTTGGAGTTATTCCCGGAGAAAGGATTGGGAATACGTAGCTTTCAGGATCTTTCTCCCTGGTACCCCACTTCTCGATTATTTCTCTCGCTGGATCGATTAAAATGGCAACTATCGCCTTTTGTTTGCCCTTGGTGCTGCGGGCTGTTTTGGCCCTAATAAATACGATCCGGTCCTCGTCAATGTCTTTCCATTTCAACCGGCAAATATCTTTAAGGTTAATGCCATTGCACAGATAGGAAAACACCCAGAAGTCTCGGGCTTTGGCTTCCGGGCTACCGGGAAGGGCAGGGTAGTGGAATAGCTTCTCCACCTCGGCCAGTGATAAAGCCTTTTTGATGTTTCTCCCTCCTGGAATCTGGTACCGGTTCTTTCCAAAGGGGTATTGTTTGGGAGTTAAAACCCCTTGATCGATAGCCTGATTGATAATGGCCCTTAAAGCACGAAGGTAAATGCCGATTGTGGTTGCCGACCTGCCTTCCAGAATCATGTGCTTTTCGTAGCCCTTCAGAAAATCGACTGTGATTTCCGACAGCTTCAGGCGTTTGCGGTAGGAGGTCAGTGAGGAAAGAGCATTTCCGTATGACTCAGCTGTAGCCCGCCGACCCTCGGCATCCAAGTTCTTGATGTGGGTAGTAAACGCATGGGCAAGGTCATTGCGCAGGGCCGCCTGTCTGGCATCTTCCTTTTCACTTCGAAAGTATAGACCTTCAAAGCCATTGAATGAAAATGTCTCCATGGCCTTGATTACCCTTTCTGCTCGCTTTTCAAAATCGGTGATGCGTTCTCTGACCTCCCGAAGGTCACGCCGGGTTTTTGCTTTATCCTCCACGTCTTTCCAGGTAGTCTCGGTTAGATCCATACCGATGCTGTAGTATTTGCGAAGACGCTGGTAGGTGATCCGAAGCTTAAGGGGGTAGGAGCCATCGGCTTTTTCACGGCGGGTATCCAGGACAACAGAGGCAGTGGCGGAGGGTAGTTTCATTCAGGGTGTATCAAACTTTGCTACACAATTTGATACACGAATTTAGTAAATCCTCCTAAACAGTAGTAATAGACAAAGTAAACTTTGGGGTAGAAAGTCCTTATTTTTAGCTATTTGGTAAAATGTCAGTAAATAGAAGGAAAGGTTAGTAACAGATGTAATACTGACTTGTAATCAGTAGGTCGTTGGTTCGATCCCGACTGGGGGCTCTTTACCATCAAATATTAAGGCCATTCCTTTCAGGGATGGCCTTTGCTTTTGCATACGGATTGCCTTCGTTCGGTGAATTTCCTGAAGTCCGATCAAGCATTTTAAGTTTCACGAAGTGGGAAAATCTTCGACCGCGTCCCGAGTAAAGTCCGGTTTCCGGACTTCGGGAATAACCACCTGCCGCTTCCTGATTTCTCAGGAATCCTCTTGAACAGTCAGGCTTTCCTGCCCAGCTTTTTCAGCAGACGGTAGTGCGAGCCGAGGGCTGAAAATAAGCTTTTGTTTTCCAGATAAGGCAATCCGTGTTCCTGAGCCGTTTGCCGGACAATTACGGCCAGAGCCGGGTAATGAATATGGCAGACTTTTGGAAAGAGGTGGTGTTCGATCTGTCGATTCAGGCCTCCGCAAACGAAGGCGGCAATGGCACTGCGGGGGGCAAAGTTAGCCGTCGTACCCAGTTGATGAATGGCCCAGGCTTCCTGAATCGATCCCTCCTGGGAGGGGAGGGGAAAGGCCGTGCCCTCTACGACATGAGCCAGCTGAAAAACAAGCGCCAGCACCAGTCCTTCGGCCAGATGCATACCCAGGAACCCGACGACCAGCTGCCACCAGGTGATGTCCAGCACCAGATAAGGCAACAGGAGAAAAAAGAAATAATAGGCTATTTTGCTGAAGAACAGCGTAAAGTACTCCCGGCGCGGATGGTCGGTATTGGCGTGCTGCCCGATCTTCTTTTTGAAGAACTTCAAATAATCTTTGCGGAAAACCCAGGAAAGCGAAGATAGCGAATAGAGGGGAAAGCCGTACAGATGCTGATACCGCTGCCAGGGCCGGTGTTCCTCCTCCGGATTCAGCCGAATAAGCCCCGGAGCAATCTCGATGTCTTCATCATGACCAGGTATATTGGTATAGGTATGGTGGACGGTGTTATGGGTAATTTTCCAGACATAGGGACTGGCCCCCACCAGATAGAAAGTAGACCCTAACAGCTGGTTTACCCAATTCCTGGAAGAAAAAGCCCCATGCAGCGCATCGTGCGAGACATTGAAGCCGATAAAAGCCGCAAAGGCCCCCAGCAGCAGCGTCAGGGCCAGCATCGCCCAAAGGCTGAACAGACCGGACAGAATCAACCCGTATAGCAGGCCGTAACCGGTCAAAAAGAAAAGGGCCTTGGCCCACATGGGACCATTCGCGTGGGGCGAAAGGCCCTTCTGCTTAAAATAGGCATCGACCCGCTTACGCAGGGTCAGAAAGAAGGATGACTGTCCGGTATTTATGAATTTTAGTGGCATGAGAATCGCTTAGTTAAATAATCTTCCTACTTCCAGGAGTTGCCTGAGCGTGGGTAAGGCAAGCCGACCCCTTTTCGCGAGCGAGTAGTCCACCCGCAGAGGCACTTGAGCGTACATCTTACGCTGCATCACCCCCAGTTTCAACAGTGTTTTTAACTCACTGGTGAGCACCTTATGGCTGATTTGGGGCAAGAGGGCCCCCAATTCTGAATACCGCAGGGTTCTTTCGTCCAGACTCAGGATAATATACAGTCTCCATTTACTGCCGATCACCGCGAGCGCTTTCCGGATGAGCTGCTCATCGGGAACCTGAAAATCCTCATTAGAGATCGGCATGATAGGGAGTGGATGAATGAACCAACTTCATTGAATTCGCCAGAAAAACAATCGCCATCTGGCGCCGGCTTTGCAGATTATCAGTTTTTTCTAAACCTGACTTACCTTAAAGGATGGGCTGGTTCCTGCAAAAGGAAAGACGTAAAGGGGTTACCAAAGAGAAGGTTTTAAGGGAGAAGAAAAGCAGGAAGGAAAGTTCCTATCCGATTGGTACCCTACTTACTACATAGAAACTGCTAAACTTGTTCAGAAAAAATAAATAAATGTTTATATTTTTATTAAAAACGCTCCATCTGACCTCCTGAGCGGTTTGTAGGTCTGGAAGCCGGTTTTTTGGTTGAACAATCCTGAATGGCGGACCAGCCCCTTCTGCAGGGGCTGAACTAATCACTCCCCAGCGTGTTATCATACTACAGCTTCCATCACCTCCGGGGTTGAGAACTGCAACTGTTCTGCTAAGTAAGCCCTGGCTCGGGCCACCACCTGCTCTTCCGCATAATTCCTTCGCCATTTTCACATTTTCATTAAACCATGCAAGTTCTCATCAATACGGTCAATATCCCTTTTCAGGTTGGAGAGGATGTATTTGTCCACCGCGCTCTCACGTACTGGAGCAACGACACGCTACAAACGGTGCCTTACTTCTCTGGAAAAATCAAATCCATTGAATTATGCATCGATCCTCAATCCCGGTTTATCCGCAAAACCGGCGAGCAGTCCACGCTGCTTGTCGATTTGATTAAATACGAGATTCAGCCTCATAGCCATTTCAATCCCTTCGGCCCGGTGCAGATTCTGGATAAGGTTCAAACCAGCACCAGTGTCTTTCCGACCGAACATGCTCTGCTGAGCGCTACTGGACAGGAACCTTCTGTTTACCTTAGCCTGGCATCGCCACATCCCGTCACCTCACTCTAACCTCGTATGACCTATAGCTATTACACCTTACAGGACTGGAACGGCAATAATGCGTTATGGCCAGGCAGGGTCTATATTGAACGCAATGACGAAGGGTTTGAGACCCGGAAACTCATCGTTCACTCGCAGGGTACGGTAAGCTTCGCTTCTGAAGGAATGCAACAGGGAGACTGCTTTCTTCAACCGAAAGAATACACCGCCCCTGACCCACTCATGCAGGAGGAAAAACCCCTTATCACTCTCATTAGTCAGACCGAATTTGAGGATACCTGGCAGACCTTTGTCCTTCAAGTTCCCTGAGCACTAAAGGAAATGATCATGTATAAAAGCACAAAAGATTTGCTGAGAGAGCGCCTGGCGCATTCCCTGCAGAGGATAAACAAGGACAAAAAACCTTACTTCGTACGGGGAAAGCCTTCTACCATCCTTTACCTGACGCAGAATCAAGCGGGTTCCAGAAAAGACTTAATACCCGGATTTATAGAGGGTCCCAAGGAGTAAGAAGCAAAACACGGTTAAACCCATCCCCTGATGAAGGCTAGTCTGAAAATCAAACTTCTGAGAAAGATGAGCATAGACTACCAACAATTATCGGATATCGAGTTACTACGTACTTATATCTGTCAGGAGCTGCTCAGCTACCGAAGAGAGGTAAAACAATACCGATACGCTCTAGCGGACCGGGCACATTACAAACACATCGCCATGACCCCTCACCCCCAGGAACCCTTTGTCAATCAAATCGTAACTCAAGCGATCAACGAGTTGCTTCGGTGCGAAAGGACTTCATTAGCCAGGCTCACTTTTCTGCTGTTTATGTTACACTTGGACATGGAAGAAACGATGGCTAATGCGGATACTACGGCGTTGAATGCGCTTAGATTTGATCCCGGAAGGCACTTGAATTAACAAAAACTAACAAGTAACGAACCCACAATATGTTTACGAACACGGCATATCCAGACAATACTGGCCCCTTCGACTTTCCCTGCAAGGCAAACCAGAAAACAGAGTGGGTCCGGAATCCCGCCAACTCTACCCACGTAGAGACGGGTGACGTCCAAAAGGGTGAAATCATCTGGTTCCACGTAGAACCTTTCGGCAGCGGCCCCACCTGGCAGCCCGCCCGCCTGGCGGACAATACACTTGGTTTTGTGCACCCCTATCATTTCGACAAGGCTCTAGACGCCTAAGTGCCTGGTTGTATGTCATGAGGACATCGAAGCGGCCTGTGACTATGTCAATCACCTGAAAGCGTCGGGTTTTGCCTTGACCCGGGTGCATTTCAAAGACGAGGGATTTTATTTGGACCTGCCCTTGGAAATCTTCGACGGTCAGTCGTTCAGGGCACCTATGGCCCAACTGCAAAGCCACTGGCGGCTCCTTATCGGGTATTTTTTAGCATTCAATTCAGATAAAAGCGGGAAAAAACAAAGCCCGGATCAATACGACCGGGCTCGTCTGGTTTCATTGCAGCGTTTACCTTTTGACTATATTTTCGTCAAGTGATCACCCCAAATCATATACCGTATTCTAGGCAGCCGGCCCGGGCGGGTTCTCGCTTCCCTTAGAAGGGAAATAAACGATCCTGCCGACTGCTCGCCCGGCCGAGTTCACCATCTGGACAACGGCAGAGAGATACGCCCCGAAGTGCCGCAACGGCCGATGGGTTGGACCCCTTTCCGACCGGGACCTGAAATGGCCCGGACCCATTAAATTAACGGGTGGCGTCGTAGCCTTTCAGGGTTCGGATATCCTTGCTGGGTGCGGAAGAAAGAAGTTCTTCCGACTGCAATTGATGATAAAGCTGAGCGAAGGTCTCGTTCCCAATTTCCAGTTCGACCATCGGTTTGATAAATCCGGTCCTGATATTGAACACCCAGCCATGCAGATTAATGATCTGGCCGCGTTGCCAGGCTTCCCGGATGATGGTAGTGCGAATCAGATTATACACCTGCTCCTGCACATTCAGTTCTACCAACCGATCCAGCCTTTTCGGCGGATCGCTCAATTGATCCAGTTCCAGGGCATATTTTTCCCGGATGTTCCTGATATTCCGGAGCCAATGGTCAATCAGCCCCAACGGCTGGCCGTCCATGGCGGCAGCAATACCTCCGCATTCATAATGGCCACAGACGATAATATCCTGGACCTTTAAGATGTCAACGGCGTACTGGAGTACACTGAGCACATTCAAATCGGAGACAACTACCAGATTGGCAATATTCCGATGAACAAATAATTCTCCCGGTAGGGTACCTAACAGTTCATTGGAGTCCACCCGGCTGTCGGAGCAGCCGATCCAGAGTGTGGTGGGCCGCTGGCCTTTGGAAAGCGCGGCGAAATAGCCTTTATTCTCTTCCAGTTTTTCTTCGACCCAGGCTTTATTCCTCAGTAGAAACTTATCGTAAGCATGCATAGGGAAAACGTTTTATGATGAGCTATTCAGCGGACCACCGGGCCTCCCGAAATCAGGCCTTCCCGGGTGATATTCTGCTCGAATAAGGGTAAGCGAAAGAGTCGGATGGAGCAGGCTAAGTTGATCCCTGAGAATCATCGGCCGAAAGATTTCACCCTTGATAATTCTCAGAAGGATGATCTGAGAAGCTTTAAGAAACGCCGGAAAGCCATTGTTTCGAGTAGATGCCATTGCATTTAGGGATAAGTAGAAAGGTACACTAAAAGTAATTCCAGAAGGCAGTGCCGACCGGATGGCCTGCGGTTGAGGGCTCCCTATACCCATTTGGTCAGGTGAGATCTGGTGAACGTTCGGCGCAGGTACCTGAAAGGGACTGAACCTGTTGAACGTGAGGTAGGCTATTGATTAACAACAGGATCACCGATAAGTTACCTGAAAGAAGGATATATTTTCCTGGCCGGGACCAGTGGCGTGGAGCTGACCGGTTTGGAAAGCGACCTTTTGGGTGAAACAATCCTTCGGGAATCTCGTTATACCTTTACATTTTCTCCGAATGGAGACCGGATCAGGTTCCCTCTGCAGAACTAATTAAATCGTACCGGCGTCTCCAACCGTCTGCTGTTCATTCCCACTGGTTGATTCTTCCACGGCATCTGTAGTCACCCTCTTTCTTCTAAGCTCATGAATATTAAAGTGCGTTTTTTCGTTTATGACGATTCGAATCGTCAGACCTCACACCGTCTGCAGGCCGATGTGCTGGCTTCCTCCCTGGAAGGATTTGGTTACGGTGAGACCCTGATCCTGCAGGAACGGATGGAAGGTAGTCCGGTGGAAACCTATGTGGTCGCCGGCCAACCAATTCGTCAATGGGACTCGTATGTCAACCTGGATCCCCGTCAGACCGTTGACATCTATTTAGCTCTCCAGAAACAGTGGCCGGAGTTTAAACCTATTCGATCCAGTAGGGAACACACCTTTTCCCGACCGCCCCAATAAGTGGAATACATGATTAAACCTTTGAACGATCGAATCTGTATGAAAGCGCTTTTAGAATGGGCCGTCAGTGAATTGATGAACACTCAATTGCTTCGGAACAATCAAATATTGATCGGAATGGATCATGTAGGGCTTCATTCGGTAGACTTGTTGTTGGCCGACCAAGATCGACCTGATGGGGGAGCCGTAGAGCTGCTGCAGGTACAGGTTCATCCCACAGCCGGCCCTGCCGATGAAAGCTTATCGCCAGTCACCTGCCGGGTATATACGCTGATGGAATCGGCGCATGGGGCATGTAAAGCCGAAAGTTCGCGATAGCGTGCGGTCCTTTTCCAGCACGCAGGAAGTCATTCTTTGGCTTCGGACCCCAGCCTCTACC
Source organism: Larkinella soli (assembly GCF_003703975.1). Classification (GTDB taxonomy): domain Bacteria; phylum Bacteroidota; class Bacteroidia; order Cytophagales; family Spirosomataceae; genus Larkinella; species Larkinella soli. Next base: position 15,033 of record NZ_QTJY01000037.1, read on the forward strand.
TCAGTAATTACCAAAATCCGATAACGAATTGACTCAAATATGGCTAATCAACAAAAATCCAGCAAGAAAATAGCTACGAAAGCGGCCAAGACGGCCGGGGTACCGAAAGTTCCCCGGTATATGGATCGTGAAGCGTCCGTCTCACCCGATGCCTCAAAGGCTCCACCAAAGGGCAACTAAAGCCTAATGTGCCAAACGACATGATTTTTCCGCTTTCGGCCGCGGCCGACTAAACGGTTTCCCGTACTGCGATGACCATTTGTTTTCCTTATTTATTTACCCAGGAGGCCGACCAGTTTGTTTGCCGCGTTCCCCTCCGTTATCGGGAGGGGCCCGTGCTGAAAGAAGGTGTACGTATGAGTGGAACCGAGGTTGCGGGCATCGATCTAACCCAATGGGTAGGAAAAAGTCTGAACGTTACCATTAAAGATGGAATTCACCTCATCACCGGCGTAGCCGACGAACCAAAATAGGAGGAATTTTTTGCTGCCTCGGATCACCGACCCTGTCCTGCTAGCCGGGAACCAGTCACGAGGAGAGCAGGACGGGTTTAGGTTTGCCATTCTTTGCCATAATCCCACTTTTAAAAGTGTAAATCTGAAATCCTTCCCCCTGCGTATATAGGTCTGAATCACAGGGAATCAGAATGCGGGGAGTGTTTGTCATCATAGAATTCAGTTGTAAGCTTCCCTAAAATGTGATCGGTTGG
>NZ_ML112625.1 GCF_003703975.1 Larkinella soli
AGAAGTATCAATTGTCTTGACCGTTCACATTTAAAGACAATTTACAAGGCGTCAAGTTTGTCAGCTGCCGAACAAAAATTGACCGATTTTGCCACAAAATGGCAAGAGAAGTATCCGGTCGTCGTCGAGAGTTGGCGTACCAATTGGCTGCGGCTGACACGTTTTTTTGAGTATCCGCCGGCCATCCGTCGGGTAGTTTATACTACCAATACGGTCGAAGGTTTTCACCGACAAATCCGGGTAGTGACCAAAACGAAGGGGGCTTTTCCGACCGATAATGCGCTGCTGAAAGTACTTTATCTTGCTCAGCAACGCATCAGCCAGACCTGGACCATGCCCTTGCCGAATTGGGCACTGACGGTTCAACAACTCACCATTTTGTTCGGTGATCGGGTCCGGCCACACTTACATGTTTAACCCATGACACACTTTATTGAACATTCCCGCAGATGGTATTAACTACCGCATCAATCAAATGCACCCTGGACTCCTACCATCGCGGTCACCCCGCTATAATGCAGATTGGTCTCTATCCTTTTTCCATTAAGATCAACTCGATGCAATGCACCACCATTGGAGGCAATATACAAATAGCCTCCCACACCAGTCATGGCGGTAGTATCACGAAAACCACCTGCTACAAACTTAGATTGACCGGTATAGGCATCGACTTTCCACAACTCACTTCCCTTCATGATATAAATTGTATCACCGGTACTGGAGGCTTCAGCGATTCCCTTAACGTCTCCCCATCCCCCTGTTAATTCCTGGTAAGCCCCGGTTGTAGGGTTGACTCTATACAGATAGCCGTTCTTCCAGATCACAAATAGGTCTCCTCGATGATACAATAAAGCTTTGGTTCCACTCCAACCTCCCCCTCCTAACTGGTGATGAACACCATTTAAATCAATTCTCCAGAGATAGTCGCCCGCCTGAGCGAACATATTGCCTTGATCAGGGACAAAGCCGGCTACCCCGGTTACCCCTACTGACCCAGTCCAGTTACCGTTACCAAACTGTTTATATTTCCCGGTGGACTGATTTATCACCCAGAGCTTTCCATACTGGATGGTATAGATAGAGAAACCATCTTCGGCCATAATCTGAGCCGTTCCTTGGTAGCCACCACCTAAATAGGTGAAGTCTTGAAAGTTTTTCGCATTGACCGCATATAATGAACCCTTCTGCACGACATAGATCACTGAGTTTGCAGGACTAATAGTAGCTTTAACGCGGGCCCTAGGTGAGGCCTTTAATGAATGAGGTGTCGTATCCTCTAGTTCCTTTTTGCAGGAGGTGAGCAGGAAGGCGGTCACAATTAGACTGATTGCCCAAAGGGGCAGAAATTTGATTTTCATCATTTTGGTTTGTTTGATAATTATATAGACAAGCGCCGGTACAAATTGGGCAACCCAGTTGTCGTTGTTTGGTCGCCAATTGAAACTGGAAATTCTCACCGTTCCTTCGCGCCGGTCAACGACCCCATCAAATGGATTATTGGCCAGCGTGGAGCCTCATAGCTTACCTTTCCGCAGCCATAGAGTATGGCTGCAGATGCAACTCTCAAAGGCCTAAAGCTGTGAAAGCACCCATCGAGGTTACGCTACCAAAGCCACCACTTTTTAACAGAATCTTGCCGGTTCCATCCACTTTGTACATATAGCCGTCCGAAGCGATATACAAATGGTCCCCATAGGCGGTCATGGCCGTGGTGTTCTTGAAACCCTGAAACTTGATCAGGTTGGACTGGCCCGTGTTCACATTGAGGCTCCATAAACTATTACCATCGACGATATACAGTTCCGTCGCCGTGCGACTCAGCGCCGTCATAGCCTGAAAACTGCTGTAGGTAGCCGTCCCCAACCGGCTATACGCTCCAGTGGTGGTGTTGACCTTGTAGAGGATCGGGGGCGTATTGAGGTTGGGGTTTTGCCANGTAGAGGAATCCGTTGAGGTAGTAGAGCGCCTTGGTGCCCTTCCAGCCACTATTCCCCAGAGCCCGGTGGATGCCGTAGGAGTCGATCTTCCAGAGATAATCACCGGCCTGGGCGTAGAGGTTGCCCTGAGGGTCTTTGCCTGTGATGCCCACGGCTCCGGCCCAGTTGCCATTGCCCCACTGTTGAAAGCTCCCCGTAAAGCGATCGACTCGCCAGAGCATACTGCCTTGGATGCCAAAAAAGTAGCGGCCATCTTCGGCCAACGTCTGCGCAGCGCCGCGCCAGCCGGTTGCTAATTTCGCTTTATAACTGTTAGAACCGTTCGTACCCACGCCATACAGAATATCTCCGCTAACGACATAGATATTGGAATACAGCGTCCGAATTGTTTCTTTATCAGCAGATGACGGATATGCGTTATCAACTTTTTCTGGAATCAAACTGCCATCCTTTTTAGTCAATACGGCGAGCCTATTGCCATTTTGATCTTTCCTAGCGAAGGAGTAGGAATTATACAACATAATAGAGTTGAAATCGAATCCTTGTCGATTATCAAACTTTATGTCACCTGGTTCTGAACTAAACCCTAGAAATTCCTCTGCATTAATCCCTTCAACTAAGTTTTCCGGATAAAAATTAAGATATTGGTTCCAGTCATAGCGAGTATGCTCGTGCACCAAACCTAAAATATGACCAATTTCATGAGTGATTATGGTAAGTGAGCTCTTATTGTATAGAAAAATCTTTTGCTGCCCCCCCTTTCGCCCAATACCTTCGGCCCAATTCATTGAAGTGGTGGTAGGCTCAAACTGAATGTAGTCAAACTGATTCGTACGAGGTACAAAGCGGATTTGTGTGAAATTTTCCCAAGATAACATGGCATTTTCTATCACCTCCTTGTCCAATCCTGGGCTTATTACATAAGGAATGATGCCTTGTTTCCAGCGACGGTGCTCATTGATAATTCCGGCCCCAGCCATTCGGGCGTTGGGGTTGCTCGAACTAGCCCTGGCTGGAGTTAAGTCTTCTTTACTCAGCAAAATATCGCCCTGCCAAATGGCCTTACCATCGATCTCCTGATAGATAATTGGCAGGCCTCGGAAGGTGCCTTTTTTGGTAATTCCCTTCTGCAAGGAAATATCATTTTTCTTGCCAGAATCCGGTCGAGCAGTGGCCGTCGATGAAGTAGGGATATCTTTTTCCAACTCCTTCTTGCAGGAACTGAACACAGATGCGGTCACGAACAGACCCGCTGCCCATACTGGCAGATGCTTCATTCTCATTGATTTTTTGATTAGAAATTGATTAGATCCCGGCAGCGATACTTTAGGCAACCGGTTTTTGGTTATGATACCTGGTTAGGAAACCAGCATTTTAATAATGTCAATCACTCTTATTTACAACGGTACTTCATATACGTAATCCCACCGTGGGAAACGGCCTAAATGGTGCGGGGTTACGTTGCCCGTTCGTACGGATAGACCTACCACCCAAATGAGCGGTCTATTGGCGGCTGGTGATAGGTTGCTACCAGACTACCAACTGCGACAGGACAATAAGTGGAAAAGCGATACTATTAAAAGGATCAGACAAGCTGCTATAGGCAATGAAGGTCCAGATTTAAGCCCACCCATTGTAACGCTCTAAAACCTGAACTAGGAATTTTACGCCCCTGCTTAGTTTAGGCAAGCCTAGCTCCAGGCAAATGCAAATAGGGAAGGCTCAGATGCAGAAAGCCCTGCTGCTTTTCAGTCTCCGGGAAATGCTCACAGGCCAAAGGCAGTAAGTCCGGCAGCAAGGAAGTCATCCAATAGGTAATCTTTAGAATGGTCATGGCATTGTTCTATTAGCTGATATTAAGGTGTGGTGGAACCTAAAGGCAAAAGATAGCCGTAATGATTTAGGCAACAAAGGTAGGGCAACAGACCAAAGGGAGAAAATAGCTCTTTGGGGCTATTTTGCTTAGCGGAGGACAGAGGTGGAATGGCTCGGTTACACCTTTAGAAAAGAAGTGAAGCTCATATAGAGATTGTTTTAAACGAACCTAATTGGCCCTAAAGGGCTATTTTCTGACTCAGTATACTGGCCGTAGCTTTGTGGTACTATTTCTCCTCACGTTTGGCTAACCCTCTATGAATAATGTTTGCATCCTAATTACAGGCGCCGGTGAGCTTGGTAAAGCCGTCGGTTTGTTCCTTACCCAACACTTTTCCATCAAGGCTACTTATTTTGTGGGTGACAAGGACCCCAGGATTGCCCGGCAGGCAGCTCAGTGGATAGGAGAAGGCAACACGCAAGCCAAAATGGTGTATCCTTTTCAATTTGATGCGACTCAGGTTGATAAAGCCAATCATACCATATTTGGGGCTGCAGACCTGGTCGTTGATTGTCTGCCAGCACCGCTAACTCCCCATGTTGCCCGCCTGGCCCGGCAGCATGATGCACATTATGTGAACCTGACGGCTTCGGCAGATGAAATTGATCAAATTCAGGCCATCGCCATGGAAGCGAAAACCGCGTTTCTGTTGCAGGCTGGAGTAGCCCCTGGCCTGGTCAACCTGCTGCTAAAAGATCTCTATCAGCAATACCCTCTTCTCTCGGGTTGGCCTGCGGTGGATTACGCAGGTATCCGTGTAGCCGTGTTACCCCCCTCCCCAATGGCGGCACCTGCAGGACCCGTAGGTCACTGTGGGTTTCTGTCCTGTCGTGAAGCTATCCTTATCAGTAACGTCCGGCAAATGCGACGGTGGCCTGTCTCGATCTGGGAAAATAATGAAATTAACGGTCCCTACACCGACGCTTCGATGATGGCTGGTGGAGAGGGAAACTTGGTCGAGGCCCTGGCCGAACGCATCCGGCAGGCGGGTCACCCCTTGCAACACCGGACCAGCCGCTTGACAAAGCCCCAAGCGACCCCAGATAGGCCGGACTGGTTACTCACTCAGGCTATCATTGAGGGATATGATGCATCGGGAAAACCCCTTACGCTGCTAAAGTCTTGCCAGATTCATCCGGCTCGTATAGGTCATCGCTGGCTACATGCCTTGCAGGTGGGAAGAGTAGTTTTAATAGCGGAGTGTATCAATCTGTTATTGACAACCCACGCCCGCGGGCTTATTTTTCTTAATCAACTTATGCCGAAGCTATTATTTAAAAGCGAATTAGTACAACGCTTCTTCGTCATCGATCCTAGTCCTGAATTTATCTACCCGCGATCAGTATCCAGTGACCCCTTAGATTAATCATAAACCGTTGAAAACAGATAAACCTAAACTTAAATACCCAATTAGGGATTAATGTCATTCAATAAAACCTTGATTTAATAGTATATCACCATGTATTCCATTCGTACCTAGGTTTACACGGCAGGCAAATATTTGCTTTTCATTCCAAGTTTTACAAAAAAACGGTGAGATGAACCGTATCTGCAGGATTCTAATTATTTCTTCAATGGAAACAAATCAGTAAAAAGTCCAAAAAGTGGAGCCAGACAGTCAATCAACTATTCACTGGTCAGCGAACGAAGTGAAGTGGGCAAATCGGCCGCCTATTAACCAACAAATGTCAGACGATAATACCGCGAAAGTAAAGCAAACCTACAAAGGCTCCCCAAACACCCCGTTTAGAAAATTTAAAACCAACCAATTCTTATTGATGGTGGCCGGTTAAGGCGACTAACCCAGTACTGCTTTATTTATACCGTGAAGCTACTGACGCACAACGAGGCTTATCCTAATTTAAGCCAGCGACATCCAACTCGGTTTATGACTGCAGATGTTGGCTTGAGGAGTCTAAGCCACCTAAATGGAATGCATCAATTTTTCCTCGTCTGGCACTTCTCCGACGGCTGGGATAAGATGACGACGAAAGTTTAAAGGATGAACAGTATGCTTTCGGGGTACGTTTTGATGAGTATACCTACTAATGACACGCTGCTTAGTCTACCATTTGGTTTTGAACAGCGGATTGTGAATCCAGGATCTGGACCTAAGGGAAGGATTGTTTATTTCCCAACCGCTTCGTAGATCGACTTGCTTACCCGTCCCATAGACCTTAACCGTTAGGGCCTTTGAAGCCAGGACGGTTGGTTGGTATTGCCCGAATCCAAAGCCTTTTCTAAGGCAGGCAATGATCTGGGAGAAGGCTTGTAGAGAATGTCCAAAGTCCGGCCCGGTTTATTAAGCTGTACCTGCACCTCACATCCATCGGCCGCCAACTGATATTGTTGATCAAGGCTGGTTTTAGTCGCTCGGAAGCTGCTTTGGCTGAGTTCAGTTCAATGCTTTCCTGGACATCTTCCTGCTGACAGCCAAACAGAAGAAGGAATGTAAAGAGAAGAAAGGTTTTTATGGTGGATAGTAATCCATTCGACTTCCAGCTCCTTTGAAGAAGGAATTGGTGGGAAAGCTTGGCTAGTTTGGAAATAAACTACCGCGTCAATACCAATTTGCGCGAACCGACGCGGAGTCCGTCTGCAAACAAAGTGTATACATAAATACCTGGTGTTAGACTGCCGGCCGTTACATGGACCTCTCCGGAGCCGGCTGGTAGGCGGTCAAAGCGCTGCACTTCTACTCCCTGCCGGTTGGTGATTATTAGCCTTACCTGCTCTGCCTGGGCTGAAACCTGGTAGCGGATGGTGGTGCTCTGGTTAAATGGATTGGGATGGTTTGGTAGAAGCCGATACAGCCGTTGATCATCGAATGACGTTGCTTGCTGGTGTTCCACCGCTTTTTCAAGTGCCTCCAGTCTTTGCTGCATGCCTATGAGTTGCCGGGTCATCGTAAGGTTCGCAGCCGCCACGCTATCGTTCTGTTCAGATAAGGACTTAAGCGCTTCCACCAGCACCGGAATCATGCCCTGGTAATTGACGGCCAGCGAACCTTCATCTTCGGTCACTAACTCAGGAAAGAGTTCTTGAATGTTCTGGGCCAGGAAACCATACTGCACCCCCATGCCAGCTTTTTGCCGACCACCGGCGACTGTTCAAGTTTCAACTCCTTCTTTCAGAAAGTAGCTCACGCCTTTGACCTGTTGTACTTTAGCCAACACATTGCTCAGGCTTTTGATATTTTCTTTCAGCCGCTCGTCGGAAACTACATCATATCTGACGGCCCTCACAGGACCAGGAACGACCAGTTGATAGTTGGTACCCGTATACTTGGTGCCAATGGATAAAGCATTATTGGTAAAGTCACCGTAAAGCAAAGGATTATCGTCATCACCAGTGTCAATGTAAAGTTTACGGGAACCTGTTTCGCTAAATCCGGCCAAATAGCCGATAAAAACGTTGTTTTGGCCGTTGATATTCTTGTATCCGCTGTAGTGACCCAGATAAACATTATTATTACCGCCCGAAGTTTGATAGCCGCTGTAATGTCCGACGTACACATTTCTATGCCCGCTTAGATTGCTATATCCGCTACTGGAGCCTACAAACGTGTTATAGTTGCCATCTATGTTGCTATTACCGCTTGAATTCCCCAGAAACGTATTATGCTGTCCTGATGTATTTCTTCGGCCACTTTCATAACCCAAAAACGTATTACGACTACCTGTGGTATTTGCCATGCCGCTGATGCCGATAAACGTATTGTAATCTCCGGAAAGATTATTTGATCCACTGTTTGTCCCGAGAAATGTATTGCTATGCCCGGTGGTATTTCTAAAACCGCTCAAAAATCCAATGAAGGAATTGTCGTATCCGGTCGTGTTGTTCCTGCCACTAAAATGCCCAAAGAAGGAATTGTTGTACGCGGTACTCAGGTTGCCGGCGTAAGCCCCCACATGGGTATTGAAGAATCCCCCCGATCCGGTACCTGTGCCAAATACAGTATTTTGGCCTTGCGCCTGTAAGAAGCTCATCCCGGCGAATACCGCCGAAAGAAATAACTGTTTACTAAGTTTCATGTCTTGAGGTAAAAGAAAAGGCAAATTGAAATTACCTGGTGATTGCCCTAGTGCAAGACCAAATTAATTATTAGAATC
>NZ_QTJY01000040.1 GCF_003703975.1 Larkinella soli
GCCACTTTTTTCCCCTTTGTCAAGTCCCCCTCTCAAAAAAGTCTGGGGCGGTTTTCCACTCACCTGATTCTTAAGCGCTAAGGTTCGAAAATATTTTTTCTACCTGATGAGAATGACGGAGGGAAGAAACATAATTGAGGATGGCGGCCCGTTGATTTTCCTGGTTTTGTTCCAGCAAACGAACAAAAGCACTCCCCACAATAGCTCCATTGGCGTAGGCGCAGGCAGTATGGAAGGTTTCGTAATCCTTGATCCCAAAGCCGATCAGGCGCGGATTCCTTAGATTCATTTCTTTGATCCGGCTAAAATAGGCTTTCATTTCGTCGGTGATGCCTTTTTGGGAGCCGGTGGTACTGGCCGACGAAACCATATAGATAAATCCATCTGAAACCTCGTCGATCTTTCGGATACGGGATTCGATGGTTTGAGGAGTTATCAGGAAAATATTCAGGATTCCGTATCGGTCGAAAATCCCCTTGTACTCTTCCTTATAAACATCTACGGGAAGATCCGGCAGAATAAGGCCGTCTATGCCTACCTCGGCACACCTCCGGCAAAAGTCTTCCACACCGAACTGAACGACCGGATTCAGATAGCCCATCAACAGAATCGGTACCTTTACCTTTTCTCTGATCCCGCTCAGTTGTTCGAACAGCCGCTTTATCGAAATTCCGTTCTCAAGTGCCTTCTGATTGCTTTGCTGAATGGTTTCTCCGTCGGCCACGGGATCGGAATAGGGCATTCCGATCTCAATGAGGTCGACGCCGGCTTCACTCAGGGCTTCCAGAACCGGAACGGTATTTTCAAGGGTCGGGAAACCGGCAGTGAAGTAGATATTCAGAATCTGCTCTGATTTATTTCGGAACAACTCGACGATACGGTTCATGGTGAATACGGTTAGGAAATGAACGACTACCCGACTGCTGGAGCCGGCCCGTAATCGTTTATGTTATTTATTTTTATTTATCCAGATAGGCGGTATAAGCAGCCAGGTCCTTATCACCACGGCCTGACAGGCAGATAACGATCACCTCGTCGGAAGCGGCTTTCAGCTTCGGCAGGCAGGCCAAAGCATGGGATGATTCCAGCGCCGGAATGATTCCTTCCAGCCGGCTGAGTTCAAACGCGGCCTCGACGGCTTCCTGATCGGTGATGGAGAAGAACCGGCCCCGACCGGAGGAGTACAAATGAGCATGAAGCGGTCCGATACCGGGATAATCCAGTCCGGCGGAGATCGAATAGGGTTCGACGACCTGACCGTCCTCCGTTTGCATCAGGATGGTGCGGCTGCCATGCAGAATACCGGGTTTTCCTAAAGCCGTGGTTGCTGCCGAGTGCCCGGAGGTCAATCCCTGACCGGCGGCTTCAGCGGCCACTAACCGAACGGTGGGCTCGTCCAGATAATGATAGAAGGCACCGGCCGCATTACTTCCTCCACCCACACAGGCAATGATGTAGTCCGGGGTGGACCGGCCGGTTTTTTCCAGCAACTGTTTCTTTACCTCTTCGGAAATGACCGACTGAAACCGGGCGACCATATCCGGGTAAGGATGCGGTCCGACTACGGAGCCGATGATATAATGGGTATCGACCGGATTATTGATCCAGTGCCGCATGGCCTCATTGGTGGCATCTTTCAAGGTCTGGCTACCGCTGGTGGCCGGAACCACCTTCGCCCCCAGCATATGCATGCGGTCTACGTTGGGCTTCTGACGTTCCATGTCGATCTTCCCCATGTACACGATGCACTCCAGCCCCATCAGTGCGCAGACGGTTGCGGTGGCAACGCCGTGCTGGCCGGCCCCGGTTTCCGCCACGATGCGCTGCTTCCCGAGCCGCTTAGCCACCAGGATCTGGCCGATCGTGTTATTGACTTTGTGAGCACCGGTATGGCAGAGGTCTTCCCGCTTCAGGTAGATGGTGGTCTGGTAGGTATCCGACAGCCGACGGGCGTGAAACAGTGGGGTTGGACGGCCGACATAATCGGTCAGCAGGTCCCGGAATTCGCGCTGAAAGGCAGGATCGGCAATGATATCAAGGTAATTCCGGCGCAGTTCCTCTACATTCGGATAAAGCATTTCGGGAATGAAGGCCCCGCCAAACGTTCCGTAATAGCCCCGTTCGTCAACCTGAAATGCGGATTTTAACTCTGTAGTTTCCATTGTACTCCAATCAATACTATTCAGAAGGTCCGGTTGGTGCAAAAGCCCCTTTCAGCCCGAACGTCATTGTTTATGCAGGCAGACGTGTCTGCTCAGGCAGAGACGAACAGCCTCTGATCGTAGATTTTCTCCAATAAGCAAACCCGTTAAGCGACTGTTTCTTCTTCCTCTACCGGCTTGAGTTTAGCGATGATCGCCTTGATCTGACGAATGTCCTTCAGACCCGGTTCCACCTCCACGCGGCTGTTGATATCCACGCCGTACAGTTTCAGATGGCTGAGTTTCTGCAGTTCGTCGACGGTTTCCACGCCGATGCCTCCGCTGATGAAAAACGGCTTTTCGTTATCGTACCGGTTCATCAGACTCCAGTCGAAGGTCACCCCGTTTCCGCCGAACTGATCTCCCTTCGCGTCGAACAGGAAGAAATCACAGAACGGCTTGTAATTGTTGATCATGCTGAAGTTGAACGACGCATCGACCGAAAAAGCCTTGATGATGCTGGCGCCCCGGTTCCGGAGGTTCCGGCAGAATTCCGGGTTTTCGCTCCCATGCAGCTGCACGTATTGAAGGTCGTACTTCTTCACATTCCGCAGGATATAGTCCGGGCTGGCATTAACGAAAACACCCACCTTTTTCACATGGCGCGGAAACGACTTCAACAGGTCGACATCCAGGTCTTCACCAACAAAGCGGGGAGACTTGTCGAAAAAAAGGAATCCCATAAAATCGGGCGATACGGCGAGCAACTCTTGGATGTTGTCGGAATCTCGCATTCCGCAGACTTTTACCTTCATAGGATTAACTGGTTTTGAGATAATGGGTATACTTCACTCAACTCATCGAGTAATTCCTTCAAAGCGCTTTCCGGGGAAGGCGTTTTCATAAAAGTCTCCCCAATCAGGAAACCCTGGTAACCGGCCTGGCGCAGTGCCCGAATCGAATCGGCCTGCTGTAAACCGCTTTCCGAAATTTTTACGCAGAAAGCCGGAATCAGTGGGGCCAGCCGGACGCTCGTGTCGATGTCGGTTACAAATGTCTTCAGATTCCGGTTATTGACGCCGACCAGATCGACCTCGCCGACGAGGTAACCGGCCAGTTCGGTTTCATCGTGAATTTCCAGCAGCACTTCCAGACCGAGGTCGTGGGCCAGCCGGCTGTAGTCGGCCACCTGCCGGGGGGTCAGGCAGGCGGCAATCAGGAGAATAAAATCCGCCCCGATGGCTTTGGCCTCGACGATCTGGTAAGGGTCGATGATAAAATCCTTCCGGATGATGGGTGTTGCCGGGTTGGCCTGGCGTGCCTGGGTCAGATCATCGGAGGTTCCGCCGAAGAAAGGTTCATCGGTCAGGACCGACAGGCAGGCGGCTCCGGCACGAACGTATCCAGACGTGGTTTCAGTGACCGAAACCCGGTCGTTGATGACGCCTTTGGATGGAGACTTTCGTTTGAATTCCGCGATGATACCTGAGGAGCCGGGCCGCAGAATGGCATCACGGGCGGATAGCGGCTGCCGGTGGAATAGCGGTCGTTGTTCGAGGTCCCGTTGTGATACTGCGATTTTACGGTATTCTACTTCCTTTCGCTTACTCTCAATGATTCGTTCAAGTACATCCATTCTATTCTTTCCGGTAGCAGGCTACCGGTTTTTAACTTCGTATTACAAGGTTCCGGCCGTTTTATGCGGCCAGCAGTTTCTTAAACGAGGCCAGCGCCCGCTTGCTTTCCAGTGATTCCCGAGCCATTTGAATGGCTTCCCCCAGGTTCAGCGTACGCTCTGCCGCTACCAATGCCAAAGCCGCATTTGCTACGACGGCTTCTTTCTGAGCCGGGGTTGCTTCATTGTTAAGAACATTCATGAAAATACGGGCGGAATCTTCGACGGACTTGCCCCCGGCGAGTTCTTCGGGCGCAAGCAGAGGCAAGCCGATCTGTTGCGGAGTCAGCACTTGCTCAGCGTGTGAGGTAATCACTTTAAAGGCGCCGGTCAGCGACACTTCGTCATAGCCATCCAGAGCGTGTAGAATCATAAACCGCTTGGGCGTTTGCTGATAAAGATACGCATATAATCTGGCTAATTCAAGACTGAACACCCCGACGAGCTGTTTTTTCGGGAATGCCGGATTGACCATCGGGCCGAGGACGTTGAAAAACGTCTTTACGCCTAACTCCTTCCGGATGGGTCCGACGGTCTTCATGGCCGGGTGGAACAGGGGTGCGTGCAGAAAACAGATGCCCGCCGATTCCAGCATCCTGCGCAGGTTGTCGTACGCGTTGGTAAACCGGTAGCCGAGGAATTCCATCACCGTCGAAGACCCGCAGAGCGAGGATACGCCATGGTTCCCGTGTTTTGCCACCCGCTGGCCCGCGCCGGCCACCACAAAAGCCGACAGGGTCGAAATATTGAAAGTGTCCTTGCCGTCGCCCCCCGTTCCGCAAAGATCCATGATGTCAAACTCCGAGAGGTCGACCGGCAGGCACAGTTCAAGCATGGCATCCCGGAAGCCTTCCAGCTCCTCGACGGTAATGCTGCGCATCATGTAAACCGTTAGAAAGGCAGCGATCTGCGAGGTATTATACTGACCGGTCGCAATACCGGCCAGCACCTGACGGGCTTCGGTTTTGGTCAGCGTTTTGTATTCAAAGAGGTGGTTTAATATTTCCTTCATGATCGTCGAAAAGGGGTTGCGGGGATTAGTGTGCGAGCCAGTTTTGAAGCATCTCCCGGCCGTGTTCCGTCAGGACCGATTCGGGGTGGAACTGCACCCCCCGAACATCGAATTTCCGGTGTGCCAGCCCCATCACCCGGCCGTTTTCGTCGACGGCCGTTACGACAAGGTCTTCGGGCAGGCTTTCCGGAATCACCGTCCAGGAATGGTACCGGCCGACCATTAACTCCCGCGGTAGCCCATTGAATAACCGCTCCGAACGGTTTTCCACCACGGCCCGGTGGGCGACGCCATGGTAAACCTCGTCCATGTTTTCAAGTCTGGCTCCAAAGGCTTCTCCAATGCCCTGATGGCCCAGGCACACGCCGAGGATGCTTTTGGTTGGAGCATACCTCCGGATCACCTCCTGCATGATGCCGGCCTCGGAAGGAATTCCCGGTCCCGGCGACAGTAGAATTTTGTCGTATTCCTCCACCTCGTCCAGCGTAAGCCGGTCGTTGCGACGGACGTCCACCTGATGCCCTAACTCCCGAAGAATATAGACGAGGTTGTACGTAAAGGAGTCGTAGTTGTCAATAACCAAAATTTTCATGATTGAAGCGGTTTAGAGCGTTTTTGCCTGTTCAATTGCGGCTCTTAAAGCCATTAGTTTATTGTTTACCTCTTGGAGTTCACTTTCCGGGTCGGATTTGGCGACAATGCCGGCCCCAGCCTGGTAATGCAGCGTATTGTTTTTGCTCAGGAACGTCCGGATCATGATGGCCTGGTTGAAATCACCATTAAAATCCATGAAGCCGATACAGCCGGCATAAAAACCACGGCTCACCTTTTCATACCGGTCGATCAGTTGCATGGCCATGTGCTTGGGAGCGCCGGACAGCGTACCGGCCGGGAACGTCTCGCCGACGATCCGCAGCGGCTGGGTGGTCTCGTTCATCTGGCCCACCACTTTGGAAACCAGATGGATGACGTGCGAGTAATACTGCACCTCCTTGAACGTCTCGACGTTTACAGTATCGCAGTTCCGACTCAGGTCGTTCCGGGCCAGATCGACCAGCATCACGTGCTCGGCCGTCTCTTTCGGATCATTGTGAAGCTTTTTGGCCAGTTCAGCATCGGCCGCATCGTCCCCGGTCCGCCGGAAAGTGCCGGCTATCGGATAGATGATCGCTTTCCGGCCCTTGATGACAATTTGAGATTCCGGAGAAGATCCGAAGAGCTTATAACTGCCGTAATCGAAGTAGAAAAGATAGGGAGAGGGATTCAGGGAGCGCAGGGCACGATAAACGTTGAATTCGTCGCCCTGAAAAGGCGTGGAGAACTTACGGGAAAGAACGATCTGGAAAACGTCGCCCCGATGGCAGTGATCGATTCCTTTCTGAACCACCTGTTTATATTCGTCGTCCGAAAGGTTGGACTTTTCGGCTCCGGTAGTCTGGAAAGAGTAGGACGGGAAATTGCGGTTTTTGATGATTCCTTCCATTTCATCCAGCGTATCGGCTGCCAATTCCTCTCCTTCCTGCAGGTACGAATGTTCAAAGAGAAAGAGTTCGTCTTTAAAATGGTTGATGGCAATAACATACCGGAACACCTGGTAGACAACGAGCGGCACATCGTTCTCGGCCGGTGCAGACTGAAAGGCAATGTCTTCAAAGAACTGAACGGTATTATAACCGATATGCCCGAAGAGGCCGTTGGTAATAAAAGGGAAGGAAGATTTTTCGGATGTAAAACTGGATCGGAAAGATTCGATGGTGGATAGAAGATCAGCAGCCTGGGAAAGCGTAAAAGACTCGGTTTTTCCATTCGGATAACGGGTCGTTATCGCTTGCCCGTCAAATTCAAACCGGGCAACAGGGTCAAAGCAGATATAGGAAAAGCTGTTGTCGTTTCCATGATAATCGGAGCTTTCCAACAGGACGCTGTTGACAAATTTGTCTCTAAGACGTAGGTAAATGCTGACGGGCGTCAAGGTATCGGCCAGCATTTTTCGGTAACGGCTAACGACCTTGAAGGCGGAGGTTTGTCGAGGTATTACGTCAATCATGGCAAAAACGTTAAATGGTTAGAAAAAAAAAGGCCTACTGTGGTGAACAGTAGGCCTTCAGTGGTTTCTTGAAGATCTGCTAAAAAGCATGCGCTGACTGTTCAACTCCTTTCGAAGAAGAACGCCACCAAAGCATAGACATTTCGAATGAAAAGCGCATGTTTTTAATTATATGTCGGGGTGAGAGGATTCGAACCTCCGGCCTCTACGTCCCGAACGTAGCGCGCTACCAGGCTGCGCTACACCCCGATTTTTTCACAAAGATACGACTTTATGAAAAATGAAAAAACTTTACTTTATGCCAAAGCGCCGTAGGTTTGAGCTACGGCGCCGGCACATAAATAAGAAGGCGGCAGCTACCTACTCTCCC
>NZ_QTJY01000041.1 GCF_003703975.1 Larkinella soli
GCTTCTAATCTTTAATTTGGACATGCACTAGGCTGATCGCTTGTAAAAAGCCTTTTCCTAGCGTAAGAAACCCCGACAGCTGCCCTAAGACGGCCATCGGGAGGTGAATATTCCCGGTTTAGGAGGCCTCACCAAGGAAATGTGGAAGGGTTCATGTACCTTTTCCACCCACCACCGTAAAGCGGTAGCCGATTATGGCGAGATTTAGAAGGCTTAGTCTGTGGCGGACTAAGCTTTTTTATGGCGAAAAGAGGGTAGGGATCGCTGGAGAGGCACTGCCTTCCATGGCGGTGTTCATCGGCATTGAATTTTTAGTGACTCCCTGAGGGGAACAACCCAGTATCAAGCAAAACAAATCATTCTTAGATCGAATAGGCGACTCCCTAATCATTACGGAAAGTGTCTCAAAAAAAGAGCATTTAAGGAGACCGAAGAAATATCCTTCGGTATAGAGCAGCTAGGTGCATGATTTGATCCATGGTCGCTCTCTCTTACTCGAACTGCTACTTGCCGGTTAAAATGGTAAGGTAGCCGATTAATTTAGCTAAGTGGCAGAGTGTATTTCGGATGTAGGCAGTACAGAGACAACTTTGGCCTATTCATGAACCAAATCCGTACTACGATGAGAATGTTGCTTTTATTGGCCTGTCTATTTTACCTGCCTTTCGCCTTTGCCCAAGGCGATCGGCCGCCGGAAATGATTCAACACCCGGCGTATGGAAACGCCATTCAAAAGGCCCAGCTCTACCTGGATTCCTTGCGACGCCGGCAAGACATCCCGGGCCTCTCGATTTGTGTGGCAGCAAGCGGGCAGATTCTCTGGGCGCAGGGCTTTGGATTCGCAGATCTGGAAAACCGGCAACCCGTCACCCTTCAGTCTAAATTTCGGATCGGATCGGTTTCCAAATCCCTGACCTCGCTGGCGGTCGGCCGCCTGGTGGAAGACCACCGACTTGACCTGGATGCGCCGATCCAACGGTACCTGCCTGACTTCCTTCCGAAACAATACCCGATCACGGCCCGTCAACTGGCGACCCACACGGCGGGTATTCGCCACTACCGGGAGAACGATCCCATCGCTTGCCCGATTCGTTACCCGACAGTCCAGGCCGGCTTAACCATATTCAGCGCCGACAGCCTGATGTCTCCCCCCGGTACCGCCTATCACTACTCCACCTACGGCTATTCGCTGCTCAGTGCGGTCATCGAAGGGGCCAGCGGAACTGACTACCTCACCTTCATGCAACAGGCCGTTTTTGACCAGCTGGGAATGCGCAGCACGGGGGCCGATTACGCCGATAGCCTGGTCAGCCACCGGGTCCGGTTCTACGAACACCGGCAAGGAAGGCTGGTCAATGCCGCCCTGGTGGACAACAGCTACAAGTGGGCCGGTGGGGGGCTGTTATCCACTCCAGTTGATTTAGTCAAAGCCGGCTGCGCCCTGTTCAGCGGTACTTTCCTCCGCCCCTCGACGACCGCCCTGCTTCTTCATCCGCAGGTGTTGGCCAATGGGACTAATACCGCCTATGGCCTGGGGTGGCGCATCGGTGCCGATGCGCAGCGACGACGGATGGTTCACCATGGCGGTTCCATCGACGGGGGACGAACGTTTCTGCTGGTATATCCCGGCGAAAAATTAGTCGTCGCCGTCACGGCCAATATGAGTGGCGTCCGAATTAACTTGCCGGAGGTCGAAACCATTGCCCACTTTTTTCTGGCTCCCCCCCGATGAAACAATCCACGCGCCTGGGCCTGCACCTGAGTTACTGGCTCCTGTACGGCTTCCTGGTCAGCTTCCTGCTGATGATCGCCCAGGCCACCGACCAGCCGGCTCTCCCCGAAGCGGATGATTGGATCGCCATTCTTTTGTTCACCTTCCTGACGGGAGCCGCCAGTTTCTACACCTTTTACGGCGGGTTGGCGCCCCGCTACCTGCCCACCCGACGCACCCGGCTCTTCCTAGGACTGGGCACTCTGGTCTGTCTGGGGATTGCCCTGGTGTCGACCCTGCTGGTGTCGCTGAGCACGACCCTGCTCCTCTATTTAAGCCTGGATACGGTGCAATGGATTCTATTCTCCATGGCCGATCAGCTCGTGCTGCTGGTAGGCTTTGCCCTGCTGGCCCTGGTCAATGCCGTTACAGGCACGCTGCTGCGCGGATCGCTGACCTGGTATACCGAGATTCACCTGCGGGAGCGGATGGCCAACCGGCAGCTGCAAACGGAACTAGCCTGGATCAAGGCGCAGCTGAATCCCCACTTTTTGTTCAATACGCTCCATAACATCGATGTTCTGATTGAGCACGATGCGCCCCGGGCGTCGCTGTACCTGAATAAACTCTCGGATCTGCTGCGGTTTAGCCTGTATGAAACCCAGGCGGAACAGATTCCCCTGGCGCAGGAGCTGGCTTGTATCGAAAAATACGTCGAGTTACAGCGCATCCGAACGGCCCATGCGCACTACGTCACGCTGCAGCTGGAGGGCGAGGCCGACGGCCTTTGGATTGCCCCCATGCTCTTCATGCCCTACCTGGAAAATGCCTTCAAATACGCCACCCGAAAAAACGTAGCCGAAGCCATTCGTATCCAGATTGCGGTGGAGGATCACGGCGTCCGTTTTCAGTGTGTGAACCTGCTTGACTCGTCCCGACCGACCACCCAGCAGCAGGGGGGACTGGGTCAGGATTTACTACGCCAGCGTTTAGCGTTGCTGTACCCCCAGCAGCATACCCTGCTCATTGAAGCAACGAATACGACTTATTCGGTGAACTTAACCCTATCGCTACAGGCCCATGCGCTGTCTGCTGGTTGAAGACGAACCCCTGGCCCGGTTGCGGCTGGAAGAATACATCCGCCGGATTCCCTTTCTGAGCCTTTGCGGAGCCGTGGACAACGGCCTGGATGCGTTAGTGATTCTGCAGCAGGAGCCGATCGACCTGGTCTTTCTGGATATCGAAATGGACGGCATCACGGGTCTTCAGCTCCTGGAAGCGCTGCCGGCACCGCCGGCCGTGGTGCTCACGACAGCTTACGACCAGTACGCGCTGCGGGCCTTTGACCTCCAGGTCGTAGATTACCTCTTGAAACCCTACAGCTTTGAGCGGTTTTTGCAGGCCGTGACCCGGGCCCGGCAACGGACCGGCAAAAGCCCGGAAGAAGTCCTTCCCTCTTTTTTGTTCGTCAAAACCGAGTACCGCCTGCAAAAAGTCGCCTTTGAGCAAATCCTGTATATTGAAGGGATGCGGGACTACCGGCGGCTTCACCTGACGGCCGAAAAGATCATGACGCTGGAAACCTTCAGTGCGCTGGAACAGCGGTTACCCCGGCCGCAGTTTTGTCGGGTTCACAAATCCTACCTGGTCGCGCTGGATAAGATCGAGTCCGTAGAGCGGGATCGCATCTACCTGGGGCCAGTGGTATTGCCCATCTCCAACACGTACCGAGACGAGTTTTACGCACGGATTGGTCGCTCGAGTTCGTAAACAGATACCTGCTTCCTCAACGGAGGTCCAGTTCCTTATAAGGAACTGAAAGAAGTGCTTATTCTAAAATTAGGCGACTGAGATCAATCCATCTTATTTTTTCATCCCCAAATGGGGTAGCGAAAGGTAACTTAGTGGCGTCTCGAATGATCCTCTTTACATTAGACTGTCCGTGTCGCCAGGTAGGCAACAGCACCAGACCTTTTTGTTTTAGCTTCGCTCTTCTCTTACTCCGTAAACAGATCTTTATTCCACCCTCGAAAGTCGTAATACTTGCTTTTAGGCTCGCCTGTCCAGCCGTTGATGCCCTTTTTCTTAGGCAGGAAGTATAAGTGAATGTATACAAAAGGGAGGATAAACAGACCGAAGGTAATCATGGAGGCAGACCGACCAAAGACCACTGAGATTCCACAAATCAACGTCAGGATCAAAAGGTACTTGCCCACCCTTCTAAGTTTAGGAGTTCGTTCTTCAAAATGGCCCATGGTCATATTCCCTATAGCAAACACGATACTGACAATGGCTACCTCAAACCACAACGATTCGGTTGTCCACATAACTTTCTGGTATACTTAGTGGAAAGAAAACGAAAAAGGATTAAGGATAGTAATTAATTATTACGCTAACGGAATTCAAGGCGAACGCAATGGGTGTTTGGGCTAGCCTTACTTTAATGTTTGGATAATCTGAGCAGATACCCAATAGATGTCCCCATCACGGGACAGAAACAAGTACTTGCCATCCGCAGTGACGAAAGGACAGAAGTCATAGCCGGGGGTGTTGATGGCACTGCCCATGTTCTTAGCCGGTTGCCAGGCTCCGTTTTTGTCCTTGAAGCTAATCCACAAATCACCTTGGCCTTTGCCATCAGGTCTTTCGGCGCAGTAGATTAAGTACCTCTCGTCCGGAGCGACGAAGACATCGGCTTCGTAATGCTCGGAGTTGATGGCAGAGCCTAGCTTTTGGGCCGGTTGAAAAGTGCCTTTCTCATACCGGGAAGTATAGATATCGTAATTTTTATCCTGTTCTTTGGATGTGCCTCTGTTGGAAGAGAAGTACATAGTCCCTGTACTGGTAAAAGAAACGTAGTATTCATTCTTGGGTGAGTTAATTGCCGGTCCAGCATTGACCGGCTCCGACCAGCCTTGGCCCTGCCGCTGGATGAACCAGATGTCAACGTCCTTTTTGGGACCCTTTCCGTTTAAAGGCTGGTCAGAGATGAAGTAGAGCCGCTGCTGGTCGGGCGAAAGGAAGGGATCATTAAAGCTGTATTGCTCGTGAGTCAGCAGGGTTTGCGGCTTAGTCCATTGCCCGTTTTGCCGTTTACAGTATTGCAGAAAAGGCTTCCCCCGTTGTAATTCGACCGCAAAGTAAAACTCGTTGCCATCCCTGGAAAATACGGAGCCAAATTCGTACTGTTCTTTCAGGGATATTAAACCAGGAGCAAACAGTTGCTGCCCTTGATGGGGTGGAGTTTGCCCCAGATACAACGTGGCGGTTGATTGATTTTGTCCCCGGGTGAAGCCGTAGACCAATAGAAGTAGGGTAAGGCTTAGCAGCCGCGTGTTCGTACAAAGACGTTTCATCGTGTGTTTCTGATGGAAGGGATTGGCTTTAATAAATAAAGGCATCTGTTTACAAGGTGTTGTTGTTCGACCGTAGAACAGTTAAGAGGTACTCCTTCTAACCACTATTTGGTTTTATTAGCCCTTTACCAAAGCTAGTGCCAGGCCATATTTAGCTTATGGTCAAATTGTTATCTATTTACTGAACCATTAGTAAAGTGCGACTTTGCACAATTAGTTGGGTTTCGCACCCCCAAGTTGATTTCTCACCTAACGGTCATGCTTTCATTATCCACCTGTTGCTGCACAAATCCTGCTTTTCTTTACTGGAACTTGACAAAGTTGACAAAATAGGCTCATGGAAGTGACGATAAGAACTGCTCACCCAGCGGATTATTCCCAGATAGTAAGGTTAATTAACGAGTTCGCTCTTTTTCAAGGCGTTCCTCACAACGTGACCATCACTGCTGAGCAAATGCAGCAAGACCAGCACCTGTTTTACTGTCTGGTAGCCGAAACAGAGGCCAAGGATCTGATTGGTTTTGCTACCTATTTTCCTGCTTATTATTCCTGGACAGGTAAGGCCTTGTATCTCGACGACTTATATGTGAAAGAAGAGTATAGAAAACAAGGCGTCGGCAGGCAGCTTCTAAAGGCAGTAATCAATCTGGCAAAAGAACAGAGCTGTAAGAAAGTACGCTGGCAGGTATCCAACTGGAATACGAACGCTATTGCTTTTTACCAGAACCTAGGTGCGCGGGTTGACACGGTGGAAATAAACTGTGATTACAAGTTAAGCGAAGATATCCCTACCTCTTCCTGAAGATTAGTTGGTCCCACACAGTACGGTTAGGCTCTTGCCCAGTGGGATGAATTGTACCCCATTAAAATAGAATGACCACTATTTATGTATGCAATATATCGCATGTCTTGCAAAATCCTCCGTTGGTAAGACAACTTCAACAATAGGGGGCTTACTATTGGGGCGTTTTTCGCCGGTCAACAAGTCTCTGCCAGGCTCCATTTAAAAGACGCCTCCTGGTTTACCAATTCGAAGCCGGCACATAGACTTCGCTGAGCAACACGCGAGAGCGGGTTAGTTGAACAAACGTGCGGGCCAGAGCCGCCCGGTCTTCCTTCGTAAGTCGTTTCTTGCCCTGGCTATTTTCGGATTCAAAGCCCACGGGCAATACATACTCGCCGGCATAAGAAGCTGGTAAGGTGGGTAGTTGCTCAACGATCTGTTGGACCTTATAGACAAAAGGGTTATCCACCTCATCCTCATTCAAATACTTGATCTGGGTGACTTTTCCTTGCGGCGTTAGGGTAAACTGAACAAAAACGATGGTCGTTTGCTGGGCTAGCCGTCTAAGTTCAGGGTAGCGAATCTCCTTGAGTGCCCGGCGAAAGGTGGAGTCTGTATCAAGTGCCAGAGCCGGCACTTGAGCCAAGCAAATGCGGACACTTATTACACAAAAAAATAGAAAAGTACATAGCGTTTTCATAACCTTACTAGAAATGAATAGTCGAATCGATAAAGCGAATGTAGAAAACTTAAATTACTCCGGTGATAAGTGACCAAGAATCTTTAATGATTCGTATTTAAAGAAGTTGATCAAGGGAAGGCGAGATCGTTCGTAGGGATCATGATCGTTAAACTTCCTGGCTTTGTTAAATAAACTATTCATAAAGTTCTTCGTAAAAGCAGCCCCAAAACACATTAGGTAGTCAAAATATAACGGCCATTCTTTACTACGTTAACCTTCTTTATTTTCGCTCAACTCACTCCACAATGTGAACGGTCAAGACAATTGATACTTCT
>NZ_QTJY01000042.1 GCF_003703975.1 Larkinella soli
GACTCAGTGCGGTCATGGCCTGAAAACTGCTATAGGTGGCTGTTCCCAGCCGGCTATAAGCCCCCGTGGTGGTGTTGACCTTATAGAGAATCGGGGGCGTATTGAGGTTGGGGTTTTGCCAGATCACATAGAGTGCGCCGTTGAGGTAATACAAAGCCTTAGTACCCTTCCAGCCACCACTCCCAAGGGCCCGGTGGACACCATACTTATCAATCTTCCAGAGATGGTCGCCCTGCTGGGCGTAGAGGTTACCCTGGGGGTCTTTACCCGTGACTCCCACTGCCCCAACCCAGTTGCCGCTGCCGTTGCCGACCTGCTGATAATGTCCATTCAGCCGGTCGGTTTTCCAGAGCCTACCGCCCTGTATGCCCCATATATAGCGGCCGTCCTCAGCCAGGGTCTGAGCCGCTCCTTGCCAGCCACTTCCCAGATTAGTTTCGAGACCTTCCGTAGTCAACGCATGCAAAACATTTTTCCTTACCAAATAAATATAGGAATACATGGCCCGGACCGTTTCTTCATCGCCGAACGAGGGATGTTGGCGGTTTGTATGACCTTCAAAAGTTGATCCATCCTTCTTTCTGAGTACAGCCAGCTTCTCACCGGTTTGAGGGTTAATTTTACCAAAGTCGGTGGAACTATAGAGCATAACGGAGTTAAAATCAAAAGTACCATGATCAAATGTTGTACTTTCTATGTCAAACTGCTCTGCCAGTTTCGAATCTATTAAGTTTTCTTTATAAAAGGTAACGAAATTATCACGGTCTTGGCGGGTATGTTCGTGTTCCAGACCTATGGCATGACCAATTTCATGGACGACAACGCCCAAATTTTTGTCATTAAGAAGGTTGATATCCTGCTGGCCTCCAACGCGGCCCACCGACGAGCTATTGTGCGTTTTCTTCACAAACCGGATGCAATCAAACTCATTCGTACGAGGCACAAACCGGATCGGTGTTTTTGCCTCCCAACGTTCCATGGCAGTTTCAATAGTTACCTTGTCCAAATTGGACTCGGGGTCTATTACATAAGGAATAACCCCATTTTTCCAGCGACGGGCGTCACCGGCAAATCCGGCTCCTTTAACGCGGGCGTTGGGGTTGTTTTGGTTAGTTTCTAATGGGGCTAAGTCTTCCTTGCTTAGCATAATGTCACCCTGATAGATAGGCAATCCATTGTAATCCATGTAGGTAATAGACCGGCCTTGAAAGGTTCCTTTTTTGGCAATTCCTTTCATGCGCGCAACGGCATCAAAAAGCCCATCCGAGCCTGAGTCAGGACGAGCAGTGGCCGTTGGGGGGCCAGGAATCGTTTTGTCGAGGTCCTTTTCACAGGCAATGAGTACAGAAGCGGTCACAAATAGACCCATTGCCCACAAGGGCAGTTGCTTGGTTTTCATAACTATGGTTTGTTAATTGATTTATAAATGAGGGCCCGTAAGGCCCCGGCCAGCCGGTTATCGGCTGGGTTTCTAGGAGAGAAATAATCAGTAAAAAAAGAGCTTATTGATCACATTGGTAGCTAACGTATACAACTATACGTAGCTTAAACTTGATTTCTATCCTGACGGGAGAGAGAACATGGCCCGCTGTGGGGGCACCTACAGCCCAAGCGGGCGAACCCTCAGCCGCCGGTGATAAGTCTGATACGAGACCACCAGCAACCCGAGGGCTAGCAGCGGGAAGAGGCTGCTGACCAAGGGGTCGGCCACGCTACGGTGAGCAATGAAGGCCGAGAGGTAGGTAATGGCAAAACCGGAGTAGGCCCACTCCTTATAGCGGCCTCCAACTGGGGCCAGTAGCGCAACCGCCCCCACAAGTTTAGCCAGGGCCAGTTCCACGCGGAAGTAGGACGGAAAACCCAGATGCAGAAAGCTCTGCTGCATGGGCGTCTGGGTCAGATAGCCAAAGGCAGATGCCACAGACAACAGGGCCAGCATAATGGTTGTGGTCCAGTAGGTGATCTTAAGATGGTTCATAAACGGATGTTATTCATAGACAGGAAGGCGACAACCCACAACAGGCAAAACTCTTGGTTGTCCATTCGCTTCAACCCTAGCGCCATGTAGGCAGGCGGATTCTGAGTAACAAAGGTAGGAGGGCCTTGTGGGCAGGGAAATAGCCCTTTGGGGCTAATTTGTGTTCTTTTGCCCGGAGTTTATGGGTAACGCCCATTGTCTAATCTACCAGGAGATGAAACATGTACTTATTTCCTGTAGATAAAGAGCTGGCTACGACCTTGCCCTATTGAAACTGCCTATCAACTTGGTCAGCCTCAAACTGTGGCAAGCTCAGCTTTATTTCAAATCCTTTCTAAAGGAATGCTTCCAATTTCAAACCACAACCACTTTAAAGGATATAAATTGTCTGATTATTTCAACCGATGAACTTGGCAGAACCTACCAAAACTAAATAGGATTAGTTAATTATCCAATTAAGATGGGAATACCGGCAGCAGGTCTCAAGATTACAATAAAACTGTAATAATGGGTTAGCAGGCTAAGCGTGTCTTCTGCTTATGGGAAGATACAAGCAGCTTAATTCTGCTTTCGCAAAAGTGGTGTTTTTGTATATCGAGTTGGCACTGACAGAATGGGTTCTGTTAAATGTATCCCCTCCCGTTTCCGACCTACCAAGCGATTATACCCAAGATACCGGCCAGCATCTGCTTCCAAGGCTTCTATCTCCGCTTTGTTACCTGGGTTTATGGCTAATTGCCATTTATGCCAAAAACGCCAGCCTTCATTAAGAGAATCGGCCACTTCTATATCCATAATACCGGTCCGCTCCCAATGTTTCTGCCACCATGAGGCGGAGTGTAGGCACCAGACGTCCGGCGTCCACCAATTTCGCAGATGTTCAGGGACATGATCGGAAAGTTCCTGCATCAGGCCAGCGCCGGCTATTCCGATTTGTCCTCCAGGTTTGACAAATCGAGCCAAATCATTTAAGTATAAGTCATCCGTACCATAATAAAAAAAGGAATCAATGCTCACAATGGCATCGAAAAAGTCAGCGGCAAATGGCAAAGCACGCGCATTGGCATGAAGGGGGAAAACCCCTTGCTCCACCCCAGCGTCCCGTATCCGCTGGAGGTTTTCCGAAACCGAACACCACAAGTCCACCGCCCAAACTTGAAGGCCGAACTCCCGGTGAAGGAAGATGGAAGACATCGCCCGTCCACAGCCCAGATCCAATACCCGCATTCCCGGACGCAGGTCCAAAGCTTGGGCCAACCATTCTGTTAGCCACAATGGATTGGCCCCTCCACTAACACTGGCCTTGATCCACTTTGGATGATAGGTGGAAGAACGTGGAAACTCGGGGGTGGCCAACAAGTCCTTCATAGAAATATTACCAATCGTTTTTAACTAACAATAAAGGTCCCTTTGCACATCAAAAGAGGTATTTCCGATAAATCAAAGATGAGTCGTGAAACCAACCAACACTAAAAGGCCATGGCCCGTTATCCAACGAAAGACATGCCGCCCCGCAGTGGCCACCTAGTCAAAGGGACTTGAATACTAGAAGCCCTGCCCCAGTCTCCTATTCTTTCGCTACCTTATCAGTTATGTTGGACCGGAGCAGCGCTATTACGGTGGCTGGTGGATAGGGCTGAAGCCTATTGATCTTATTAAGGATATTCGACGCCAAAGCCTCAACTTCAGGTTAAGCTCCTCGGGCGACGGTATACACGAGATCTGCCATATTACGGGATTGGGTCTTCCTCAATAGATTCTTGCGGTGATTCTTGACCGTGTTCAGGCTAATGCTGAGCCGGTCAGCTATCTCCTTGCTACTGAAGCCATCTTTAATTAAATGCATGATCTCCTCTTCGCGTAGGGTCAATTCCTGGTCGGCTGCGGCTGGAATGTAGCTACCCACTTTTTGGTAGCCCAGTCCCTGCGTGCGGAACCAGGAGAGCTGCACGCGGTCGGACACCCGGTCGGCCGAAGCATCCCGGTACATCATTGCCTGAGCTGTCCGGTTATGGCTGTCGAGATAGGTTAATACCTCCCCGTAAACATGGCGGTACGGCTGATGTCGCTGGGAGCGGAGCCGAAATTGAATGGCAAAGCGGTAGTGCAAGGCTTCTGTAGGCCTCAGTTTTTTTTGAAGCTCTATCATCCGGCGCTTACAAAGAAGATAGCCCTCCAAATCGTCGGGATGAATCATGGCTTCCATGTCATGGCAGGTTTTTCGGGCTAGTTCCTCTTCCGGCATTCCCCAAAATTCGGCGGCCTTTCGACTCAGAAAGCGTGGCGTTTCCCATCCCTCGTTTTCAAAGATGGCCAGTACCCATCCCGGAAAAAACTGGTCCAGCACACTCAATTCCTGGCTTAATAAAGAAGAGGTGGCTTGAGTTGGAGAAGGAAGCCCCGATAGTAAGGTGATCATAGCGTTGCCCTAGGTTAAAGAAATTATAAAGGAGCCCATCCGGTTTTCATGTACGTACTCCTAGTTGGTGACAAAAATCGGCATAATTTGAATCACCTTATTACGTAAAACTACCTGAATTGGTTGATTGCCTTTGAGAAGACTGAATTTATTTAGATGTACCTACCTCTTTAAACTCATCCTAAACCTTAATCATTTTAGACGGACTTAATACACTCCGAATTTAAAGGGTCATGATCTCAAAGCCCTTCCTGCGGGACACCATTTAATGCGAAATTTTCGTTCGTTGATTCGGGATTAGGAAGGCCACCAGGGCCTGAGCGGATTCCAGAAAAATACGGCCATAGTTTGTGTCCATAACCTTTTGAATCAATTCCATGTCCTTTCCTTCGTTCAGCTGCAGGTTCATTGGAATCTGCACTAGAATTGAAGAAGCCCAGTCCAGTAACAGGGCAAATCAATGATAACCAGATTAGCACCTTGGGAACGTCCGTTGGACGATTCCAAAGCAACAGCAGGTTCAAAATAGTCATCAGGGCAAATGGAACTACACTTATGGGTAAAATACGGTCTTCGAGCAGAGCATGATAGATCACAAACTCGTCGGCACCGACAATAGCCCGCGAAGGATATACCAGAAAATAATCCATCATGGCAGCGCCATAACTAAAAAAAGTAAAGGCTACAAAAAGATTGGTTGCCAACACGCTGGCGACGTCCTGCTTTCGAACAGGATTAGGTACGACGGGAATCATGGTTATTTTGCGATAATTGATTGGTGAGAAGATGGTTGATCCAAGTTTTGCGGGCTTTGTTGATTCCACTCCGCATACGGAATAACGCCTAGCTCGGGGCAAGGCGGGTCAGGCAGAAGGGCTATAAATTCTAATTCATGGCCATCAGGGTCACAAAAACAGATCGCTACAGCAGGCATCCAGCCAAATACCATAGGTCCTCTCATCGTTTCCTTCAGTAAATCATAAGGAAACGAGGCACAATCCTGTCCAAACTGAGCCGATAGCTGAGTAACCCAGTCTACTGAACCATAGAAGGCGAAATGCTGTGGGTTGATCTGTCTTACCGGCATTTCCCATAGAGTCAGCATGGCCTTTCCTTGTCTGGCCAACCAGTAATGTGCCCGGCGCGACTGGGTATCTAGCCGCGCCAGTTCAAGACCAAGGACTGTTTCATAGTATTGCATCGAGGCATTCAGGGACGATACCATGATGTGGGTTACAAAGAGGCTTGTAGACATTTTATACGAATTATGAGCATTACAGAGTTATCAGCTTGGGTATCAGTAGATGCCGGCGGGTTTAGCTGGAGCCTAAGCGGTTACCCTACCTTCCCAAGACCTGTAACCGGATAGAAACGGTGACGTTGCGGTCAAGAATTAGGCTACTTTCTCCTATTCCAAAGTCCAGCCGGTTCAGGGTAAAAGCGACTTGTTACCAAGTCGCACTCGGGAGGAGGGTCCACGAAAAAGGAATCATTACTTCTTTGGTAATCGCTTTGATAGTCAGGTCAAACCGACCGATATACCGGTTCTTTCCTGCCTTCCGGAAAGACGTCGAACGAACCTGAATATAGGGATGATGGGTGGCGTCCAGGTATTCGCTCCGCTGAAGGTGGCGGTTCCGGATGTCGATGCCCGTCTGGATCGAAGCCACCTCGGCCGTCGCCCGGATCGAACTGTTGGGCAGGTTATCCGGATCAAAGCGAACATCGACTTCCCGGCTGTCCAGTTTCCCCGCCACCTCCAGACCGGCA
>NZ_QTJY01000043.1 GCF_003703975.1 Larkinella soli
AGACTTCCCGGCGGCTTCTGATTTTTATGAAGATAACCAGGAGGTTACAACAGACACTTTTTGACGATAAACTCCTGAAAATGATCGGGCAATTCCGGTTCCTGTCCGAAAATTCCGTAAATGGTCGAGCCGGAACCACTCATACTGGCGTAAATCGCGCCTGACTGGTACAATTGTTGTTTAATCTTTTCAAGAATCGGATACTTTGGGAAGACACTTTCCTCAAAGCTATTTTTTACCGAATCATGCCAGTCGGCGATGGGAGCGAGTAATAAATCGCGCAGCGGTGGAGAGGAAGCATCCGGGCGAACCCCGGCATAGGCTTCGGCGGTCGAGATGGCCAGATTGGGATAAACCAGTACGAGGGTATAGCCCGCAAGTGACAGTTCGATGTCTTTGAAGCGATCTCCCTTTTCGATACAGTAACGAGGCTGGTTCCTGATGAAAAAGGCGCAGTCACTTCCCAGGCCCCGGGCATAGTCTTCCAGCTGCTCCGTACTGAGCGCCAGGCCGAACTGTTCATTCAGCAACCGCAGGGTGAACGCGGCATCCGACGATCCTCCGCCCAGACCGGCTCCAATCGGTACCATTTTATGAAGATGCAGGTGGACGGCCGGCAGGTCAAAATCCTGCTTCAGCCGTTCGTAGGCCCGCACGCAGAGGTTCGTCGCCGGATCGCCCGGAATGGTGATGCCGCCGGTAGTGAAGGAGAACCGGGGGGCCGGAACGCTCTCCAGCAGGTCGTGCCAGGGGACCGGATAAAAGCAGGATTCCAGATTGTGAAATCCGTCCGGGCGCTTTCCGATAATGTGGAGACCGAGATTGATTTTGACGTTGGGAAACTGGATCACAAAAAAAGATTTTGAACCGGACGATAATTTTTAAAAACACATGAAAATCCTGCTAAGGTGCCAAATTGAGGAAATAAGGAACATTTTGGTGACGCCACTCAGTAAATGGTAACATTTTCTATTGGCTCACACTTGGTATTTTCCTATATTTCCGCCCAAATTTCCTCGCTCTGTTCAATAATTCCAGAGATAAAATTACATAAGCAGTTTGGTCGCACCTAAACCGGGTCGCATGAAACGGCTTGTTTCCCGCTCTGTTTTCTTATGTATGTACACAGCATGGCATAAGTTAATTCCAAACCGGGTAAAAGTATTAAAACAACTTCTATGACAAATTTCTGTACTTTTCTCAAACGAGTAGCCCTCGTTTTATCGGTTATTGTGTGTTCGCTCACGAACGGCTACAGTCAGTATAAGCCAGGATTTTTCGAAGAGACGTATGTGAGTGATCTCGGCGGAGCCGTCGGCTTTACGTTTGACAAAAACGGAGCCCTGTATGCCTGGACTATCGACGGTCGGGTCATCCGGGTCGATCCCCAGACTAAACAGAAAACCGAATTGCTCAACATTTCGTCCGAAGTTGGACGGTACGACGATTTCGGGTTGCTGTCCATGTGTCTGGATAATAACTTCCTGAGCAACGGCCGGTTTTACCTGTTTTACGTCATCAAGTACGCGCCGGTGAAATACCAGGGCACCTACGCCCGCGTCACCCGCTATGAAGCCAACCCCGCCGACAACTACCGAAGCATCAAGCCCAACAGCCGCAAAATTCTGATCGGGGCGCCGGACCCCAACAACCCCTCCAAGGGAGTCCCCGGTGATTGCATCCCGCTGCTTTCCTCCTCGCATGCCGGGGGTGGGATGACGATGGGGGCCGACGGAACCCTGCTGATCGGTACGGGCGACGGAGCCGCCCCGGCCTTCGACGAAGGAAGCTTCTCCGAAACCTACTACAGCCAGGCCATCAACAACGGCTTTATCAATCCTGACGAAAATATCGGGAGTTACCGGTCTCAGGTGCTGCATTCACTTTCCGGGAAAGTGTTGCGGATCGACCCGGAAACCGGCGACGGCATTCCTTCGAACCCTTTCTGGGACGGCGGAAAAAGCGCCCGTTCTCCGCAGAACCGCATCTTTGCCATCGGTCTCCGGCAGCCTTTCCGGACGGGCATGCGCCCCAACACGGGTAGTGGCGACCCGGGAGCCGGCAATCCCGGTGCCCTCTATGTCGGCGACGTCGGTTTTACGGATAAGGAAGAAATCAACGTCGTCAGCCGGGGTGCCAACTTCGGATGGCCGTTCTTCGAGGGGATGGATGTCTCCAGGCGCAAATACGAAAAAACGCAGTACAAGTCTTCGATCGATCACACGAGACCCCGGATCGAATGGCGCGACGGGGCGGGCCGGGTCAACCGGAACGAGTCATTCACCAATGTAAACAGCACTCCGGCCGGCGTTCTGCCCGGCTATTGTAGTGTGGGCGGCAACTGGCACCCGGGCGGAGGGAACTACCCGGCCGAATACCAGAATGCCTATTATTTTGCCGACTTCAACGGCGGCTGGATTTCCCGCCTGGGTTTCGACGGCAGCAACCAGCCCCTGCCGGAAACCCTGACCAAACTGCTCGACGGCGGCAGTACGTACCAGTACATTACCTGTATCGCCTTCAACCCGATCGATAAGAACCTGTACTTCATGCGGTATCCCGAACCCGGCGGTGAGCGGGTCCGGCGCATCATGTACAACGGCGGCTCCGGCGGTACGCCCCCGGTAGCCTCGATCACTTACGACAAAAACAACGGCCCGAGTCCGCTGAAGGTAAAATTTACGGGCAGCAACTCCTACGATCCGGAAGGCAAATCGCTGACCTACCTCTGGGATTTCGGTGACAATACCACCAGCACGGCCGCCAATCCCGAAAAAACCTTCACGACCAACTCGGCCACCTCGACCGTCTATACCGTCAAACTGACGGTTACGGACGCCGACGGGCTGAGCAACCAGACGCAGACGACGATCACCGTCAGCAACCCGACCAACACGGCGCCGGTCATCGCCAGCACCAGCCTCGACGGGCAGGATCAGATGGACCTTTCCTCGACGCGGAACATCAACCTTTCGGCGGTCATCAACGACGAAACACCGGCCGATCAGCTGAGTTACAAATGGACGGTTTCGCTGTTCCACAACGACCACCAGCACGACGACTTCATCACCACCAGCCGGACGGCGACGGCCTCTCTGCCACCGATCGGCTGCGAAGGGACGCTGACGTTCTGGTACGGCGTGAAACTGGAAGTAACCGATGCCGGCGGGCTGAGGACGGAGACCATGCGGTATATCTATCCCAACTGCTCCGGCACGGCGCAAACCATCAACTTCAGCCCCATTCCCGACCGGGCTCCCAACTCCCCGGCATTTACGCCCCAGGCGACGGCCTCTTCGGGGAAACCGGTGGTTTTTTACGTCATCGAAGGCCCGGCCCAGATGGTGGAAGGCAAAGTGTTTCTGACCGGACGCCTGGGTAAGGTGACGGTCCGGGCGGCCCAGCACGGCGGAGACGGCTTTAACCCCGCCCGGCCGGTAGAGCAGTCTTTCTTTGTCGTATCAAACGCTTCGGATAAGCAGGCACCGACCGCACCGCTTAATCTGAACATTTCGAACATCACCCAGACGTCGATGCGGCTGGCCTGGAACGCGTCCACCGACAACGTGAGCGTGGCGGGTTATGAAGTCTATCAGAATAACAATAAGATTACCGACGGGTTGGTAACATCGCTTAATTATACGGTAAACAATCTCAACCCGGATACGGAATACTACTTCTTCATCCGGGCCGTCGACCCGACCGGCAACGTCTCCCCGAACAGCAATACGGCGACCGCCCGGACGCTGGCCGGCACGCCGACCAACCAGCCGCCGACGGCCCCGGCGGCACCCACGCTGACGGCGACGGTCAACAGCGCCTACTCGGTGACGCTGCCCACCTTCACCGATCCGAACGGCGATCCGCTCACCTACGCACTGACGGGTACGCTGCCTTCGGGCGTGAGCTTCAACGCCCAGACCCGGGTGCTGAGCGGGACGCCCACCCAGACGGGCACGTTCAACCTGACCTACTCGGCCACCGATAACAAGAACGCCAAGACTGATTTGGCCGTTACCCTGACGGTCGCTGCCAGCCAGCAGACCAACCAGCCGCCGACGGCCCCGTTCGTGCCTGCTTTAGTGGCCACCGCCAATCAGGCTTACTCGACGACGCTGCCGGTCTTTACCGATCCCAACGGCGATCCGCTCACCTACGCACTGACGGGTACGCTGCCTTCGGGCGTGAGCTTCAACGCCCAGACCCGGGTGCTGAGCGGCACGCCCACCCAGACGGGCACGTTCAACCTGACCTACTCGGCCACCGATAACAAGAACGCCAAGACTGATTTGGCCGTTACCCTGACGGTCGCTGCCAGCCAGCAGACCAACCAGCCGCCGACGGCCCCGTTCGTGCCTGCTTTAGTGGCCACCGCCAATCAGGCTTACTCGACGACGCTGCCGGTCTTTACCGATCCCAACGGCGATCCGCTCACCTACGCACTGACGGGTACGCTGCCTTCGGGCGTGAGCTTCAACGCCCAGACCCGGGTGCTGAGCGGCACGCCCACCCAGACGGGTAATTTTACGCTGACTTACTCGGCGACCGATAACAAGAATGCCAAAACCGATGTTTCCGTCTCCCTGACGGTCAATGGGGCGGGTCCTGTAACCGGTACGTTCGAAGGCTATCTGGATGTGGCCGGCTGTAGTACGATTGAAGGCTGGGCGTTTAATTACGACAGCCCCAATGCAGCCCTGACCATCGAATTTGTGGAAAATGGAAATGTGGTCGGCTCCGTCGTAGCCAATATTTTCCGGCAGGATCTTCTGAACAACGGCAAGGGCAACGGTGTACACGGCTACCGGTTTACGGTGCCGGAGAGTCTGAAAGACAACCAGCCGCATTCCATCTCCGGACGGGTTCTGGGAACCAACTACATTCTGGTTGGCTCACCGAAGTCGATCACCTGCGAAGGCAGCGGCACGCCGACCAACCAGCCGCCGGTGGCCCCGGCAGCACCGACGCTGACGGCCACGGTCAACAGCGCTTATTCAACGACCCTACCGGTGTTCACCGACCCCAACGGCGATCCGCTCACCT
>NZ_QTJY01000044.1 GCF_003703975.1 Larkinella soli
ATACCGCCAGGAATCGCCCGAGACGATCAGGTTCGTGCCGGAGCAGGGTTGCGACGAGGGATTCTGGCCGTTTTCCGCTCCGCCGAGGCCACCTCCTGAACCGAGCCGTCCGACCATAAATTCGGCGAAATGGTTTCCGTTGCCCAGCGCCCGGTAGGTCCAGTTCGTCACGGACGGGGTGGCCGCCTGATCGTAGAGCCAGGCGCCGTTGGTGTTGTAGGCGGTCGCCTTCGGCACGGTCGCGTGGGTGGTTACCGGGTTGGGCGTATACGGAGAATTGATGTCGTTCATCTTGAACACTTTCAGCTGCTGGTGCGACAGGGCCGCCGGCAGGTTAGCGTTGACGGCACTCAGGTCGGCATCCCGGTAGTAGTGGCGCACGGCCAGTGAACTGCCGACGGTCGGTTCGGTCGTGGGTTTGAGCGTCCAGAAGCGTTTCATCACCCACCAGCCTGCGGGCAGGGTTACGTAGTTGGCCGGACAGTTCTTGTTCACCTTCAGGGCACCCGCACTGCCTTCCAGCCGCATGGAAAACGTCCCGTCTCCGACCCGCCCGATGGCCTGACCGTTTTTCTTCACGGAAAGCAGCAGATTGGCCCGGTTGTCGGTGTAATGGGTCCAGCCCTGGGCGTCGGTGCATTCGCAGGCGGCCGTCCGGGCGGTGCCGTCGGTGGGGGGTATCGGAAAGGCTTCGGTATCTTTCATGATCGTGAACTGGTCACGGACCTGGTTGTCTTCGGCAATGAACTTCACGTCCAGGCGGTTTCCTTCCACTTCGATAAACATCGAGCCGCCGTTCAGGGTGTCGGAGACGAGCATGGCGTTGTGGGGCCACTTGCCTTTTGGCGTGTACTTGCCCGGATCGAGACCGGCCCCGCCCGACCCGCTGACCAGATAAATCGTGCCTTCGTTGGTGGCCGAGGTGGTGCTTTTGTAGTAGAAGCAGGAGTTAGGCGAACCGTCGAAGCGGCCGCTCGATGCGCCGTTGTTTCCGGCCGGCGCCAGGTGAAGATTGGGGTTGAAGGTGCTTTCGGGGCTGTTCTCGCCGTGGTGGCCCTTCATCAGCCGGGAGCGCTCGTAGACGTGGCTGTGACCGCATAGCACCAGATCGACCTTATACTGCTCCAGCACCGGCAGCAGATTTTTACGGATTCCCTGCGAGTCGCCGTCTACGTCTGAATCCTTCGTTCCCATCGTGTAGGGAGGATGGTGCCAGAAGGCAATGGTCCATTTGATGTTCGGGTCGTTTTTGGCCGCGTTCAGGTCATTTTTCAGCCAGGTCATCTGCGGGCCGGTCGGGCTGAATACCGTCGTTCCCTGTCCGCTTTCGTAGCCGTAGGAATCCAGGCTGACGAAGTGGATATTTCCGTAATTAAAGGAATAGAATTCCTCCTTCCCGGAAGCGACACCGCCCCCTTCGCCCTGCGTGAAGTGCGAAATGATCTTGTAGTAGTCGATCTTATGGTCGGTGCGCTCGGTGCGGGTGATGTTGTTGTTGGCATATTCATGGTTACCGGGGGTCGCATAGACCGGGGTTTGCCGAAGCAGTCGCTGGTGGTCGTAGACATTGAACAGATAGTACTGATAATCTTCGTCATGACCGGCCAGGTAGGCGTTATCGCCCAGCCAGAGCCATAGGTCGACGTTCTGATTCTGCACATTGGAATTATTCATGAAGGCGTCGCGGACCGCAAACTGCCGCCGGCTTCCTTCCCCGAAGTCACCCATCGCCCAGATCCGTACTTTTTTGGCCGAACCGGCCGGGGGGCTGGTAATGAAGAAGTTGTCGGGCGTCCGCTGGAGCGGTTCGGCCACCCCGGCGGTTTCGATGGAGTAGAAGTATTTGGTTCCGGGCGTAAGGCCGGTCAGCCGGACTTCATGATCGAGGCCCGCCGTCGCTTCCGTAACCACCTGACCATAGTCGGTTGCGGACAAACCGTATTTCACCTGCCCCCGAACGGCGGTGCTGGTCCGCCAGCGCAGGGTCATGGCGGTCGGAGTTCCCATCTGGAGATACGGCCCCCGCACGAGCGGCTCCACCTGCCGGAGTTCCATGTCGAACCGCATATCCGGCTCTCCGCCGGCGGCCTGGTGTACCTCGGCGGCAATGAGGTTTTCCCCGGCCTGAAAATACCCGGCCGGGACGGGCAGCACCTGCCAGTACTGTTCGCCGGTATAGGCCGGTGTGGTGGTCAGTTCGGTGCCGGCCGGGGTGGTATGCCCGGCTCCCGTCGGCAGGTTTTCGCGTTTGATCTCCCGGCCGTTGATGTAAATGGCAATGCCGTCGTCGCGTTTGTAGCGGATGGAATAGGTCGTATTGGCCGGTATGGTGCTGATGGTGACGGTTTTCCGGAAATACGTCGTGATAATCCGGTTGCTGCAGGTCGTCGTGACGGGTGTGCAGCCGCTGGGAACGAGCGTATGCTCGGCTTCAAACTCGCCGGAAGGGTAGCCCAGGCCGGAGATGCCGGACGGCCAGCCCGAATCGTTGAAGCCCTTGTCTTTCCAGGTCGAACCGGGGGCGGTGTTGGACGCGAAGTATTTCCAGGGCGAACCGGTCAGAAAAAGATTGCGCGGACCGCCCTTTACATCGGCAACGGGCGGCTGAACCAGAGGATTGGCGGTCAGTTCGAGATCGAAGCGCA
>NZ_QTJY01000045.1 GCF_003703975.1 Larkinella soli
GGGATGTCTTTCTCTTCAACGGCCAGTCGAACATCACCGAATATTACCCGAGCAACTATACATATCATAACATTTTCGTTCGGACGTTCGGGAACAGCGCCACCTTTCCGGCCGATACGCTCTGGCGGCTTTCCAATATTCAGGAAGGGCAGGTGGGCCTGATCGGGACCGAACTCCAGCGGCTCATCCTGGAAACCTACAACATGCCCACCTGCATCATCAACGGAGCCCTGGGCGGCTCCTCAATGCAGAGTCACGTAAACCGCAACCCGGCTAACCCCGCCGATCCGAAGACCCTCTACGGCCGGCTGCTGTTCTGGGCCCGGAAAGCCGGGGTTGCCAACCGGATCAAAGCCTTCGTCTGGCGGCAGGGCGAGAATGAGGCCGGCGGTAGTTCGACCACCGGATATGAAGCCTATTTCAACACCCTTTTCACCAACTGGCAGGCCGATTATCCGAATCTTGGGAAATGCTATATCGCCCAGCTCAACCTGCTGCCCGACGCCAACAAGGGAGCCGGGCCGCTGCGGGATTTCCAGCGGAGAGTGCCGGAACTGTACCCACGGACTGAAACCATCGCCACCGTCGGGCTGCCGGGCTATGATGGTGTTCATTACCGACAGGTCGGACATTTTCAGTTTGCCCGGGAGCTGTTCCGGCTCATCGCCCGGGATTTTTACAAATCGTCCGATGGGACGGGCATCTCCTCGCCCTCCATCCGGAAAGCCTATTACCGGACCGCCGAACAGAAGGAGGTCGTCCTGGAGTTCGATACCGACCACCGCATGACCTACACGAAGGACACGTTGGTGAAGAACCCCGACGGCAGCCAGTCTCTGCTCGATATCCGCGATTTTATCTACTTCGATTACAACAACGGCCAGCAGAACCGCCTGATCGACACCATAACGGTGGAGGCCAATAAGGTGATTCTGAAGCTGAAAAGAGCCTCACAGGCAAAGGACCTCACGTATCTTCCGAATTTTTATAAAACACCCTTCCCCGGGCCCTTCATCCGGAACCAGCGGGGCATGCGGGCGCTGACCTTCTGCCGGTTTCCGATCGGGCCGGCCCCTTCCGGGTCTTCCGGAACCGAAACACCACCCCCTCCGCCCCCGGTCGATCCGCCGGCCAACCCCGCCAACGGCAACTATCAGGGCTATATCGACGCGGCCGACTGCGGGCTGATCCGGGGCTGGGTCTATGACAAAAACCGGCCCGATGCCGTCGTTACCCTCGAACTCCTTTCCGGCTCGACCGTAGTCGCTACGCTGTCGGCCGACCAATACCGGGAAGACCTCAGGAAATCCGGCAAGGGCAACGGCCTGCACGGTTACGGCATCGTGCCCCCGGCTTCGCTCAAAAATGGCCTGCCCCAGTCGATTCGATTGCGGGTGAAAAATACCACCTACTTCCTGTTCAACGGCCCGAAAGTGCTGACCTGCGCGGGAGCCCCCGCCCCGCCGGATACCGTCGTGACCCCGCCCCCTCCACCACCACCCCCGCCCCCTCCGGTCGATCCGCCGGCCAATCCGGCCAACGGCAATTACGAAGGCTTCTTCGAGCGGGCCGACTGCGGCAGCCTCGGCGGCTGGGTGTTCAACAAAAACCTGCCGAACGCGGTCGTTACGGTAGAGATTCTGGCCAATAATGGCGTGGTAGGTACGGTGTCGGCCGGGGATTTCCGGCAGGATCTGAAAAATGCGGGCAAGGGCAACGGCCAGCATAGTTTCACCTTCGCCCTCCCGCCTTCCCTCAGAAACGGGCAGGTCCAGACCCTGACCGTCCGGGTAAAAGATACCGCCTATCTGTTGAAGAACGGCCCCCGCCGGGTCACCTGTGCCCCCGGCGCCCGGCTGAACGCGGAAGCCGCCCCGGTTGAGGAGCCCGGTCTGATCGCATCGCCCAACCCGACCGACGGGCCGCTGACGCTTCGGTTCCGGCTGCCGGCGGGGCAGGAGGGAGAACTCCGGGTGACCGACCTGAACGGCCGGACCTGGTGGAAAGCAGCGGTGCGGGGTACGGGGCAGTGGCAGGAGGAGCGGGGTCGCATCGCGCCCGGAGCCGGCCAGTGGATGGTGGTAACCCTCTTTTCGGGGTCAAAAGCGGTGGTAAAACGGGCGGTCATCCTTCGGTAAACAGCCCCCAATTTCCCGGATTCCCGGCAGAATCAGCCGAAAAACCGGCTGATTCCTGCATTTGTCACCGATTAATAAAAACAACTGAATTCTTTCATGCAAAAAGTTGACTCAATGGGCATTGAAGCGGGATTTTTATCTAAAAATCGGAAACGCCAACGCACGACTCTATGAGGAAAACTTTTACGGTCTTATTTTTTGTCTGGTCTCTACTTTTCCATCAATTTTCCCACGCTCAGGTAGCCGTGAAATGGCAGCAGTGGCCGGCCCCGCTGC
>NZ_QTJY01000046.1 GCF_003703975.1 Larkinella soli
AAGCAGGCAAGTAAGGGGCCATGTTTGACGGAATTTGCTTGTATCAACTGGTGGTTGATGAGCAGCACCTGAAGCAACACCTGGGCATCCCTACTCTCTTGGAAGAAGAGACGGGCGTAATCCGGTGTGATCTTCCAACCTACGTTATGTGGCCTAAAGGGCTGCGGGTGCAGGGCCGGCCCCGGCCACCGGGTTCAGCGAAAGGGCGCTATTGCTTCCAACTACGCGGATCGCTGATTAAGGCGGCCAACCAGGGAGAGCATAACCGGTATGGAAAAAATCCTTTGGAGATACTGGCCGTGCTGGACGAGTTGGCAACGAGCTGGGGCATCGATCCGTTTCGCACCCCGATCAACAACCTGGAGTTGTCCATGACCTGGCCGGTGGCTGGGGGGAAGTGCTGCCAGAGCGTCTTTTGCTGTATTTGAACCACAAGCCCATGGTGAATTCCATGCCCGTCGATGGCGTGCTCATGCCTTATGTCCAGGTAGAGTGCGGTCAACATATTTTGAAGCTTTACGTGCCGGCAGTTGGGCATTTGCGGTTTGAATTGAAGGTTCGCACAATGCAGTTTCTAGGCAAGGATCGTCCCAGGGTGCTGGCAGATCTGGTTTTGCCACAGTTTGCGCCTTCCCTAGCCCAGAAACTAATGAAAGCCTTTGAGAAGATTTTGTGGACCCTACCTGAGTTAGATGCCCATCAGCTTTCGGAGGAGGAGAAGAAGCTTTATCTGGAGGGCCGGGTGGCCCAGTATTGGCTGGTAAGCAGAAAGCGATTTGATGGCGAAGCGGATTTTAAGCGGGTAGAAAAACAGCGCCACCGGGAGAAGCTTCGGTTTCGGGCTTTAGTGGATCGTTATTGGACGGGAGAGCCGCTCGCTGAGTTGAAGAAGCAGTTAGAAGCCAACCTGGCAGACTACCTAGACCAAATGCATCGTGAACCCTATCAACAACAACTAACCGACTGTTGGCAGAGATGGGCAAGCCTCTTTCATTAGGAACGAAACCAAATGTCGGAAATCTAGCGAAATATAAAGTCTAGATTTCCGACATTCCCATTTTCTTTTCTTTTTGATTTCTCACCCCCGTAATCCATTTCTCTAATGAATGCGTTCAACCTGAATCTTAGAATAATTTACCCGAATACGTCAAGAGAAATAAACTTTTGGTTGCATTTAAAGGCAACCAAATTTTACTAGCTACACTTTTCATAAGAAGATTCGGCCTACAGGGAGCTGACTTTTTGCCTTTAGATCAGTAACGGAAATTAGTCTACAATTGCGAAGAAAGATAATAAAGCAGAGGAAGACATAATAAAACATTCCATGCGGGTTTTAAACAATAAGGGATTCCTTTAACCAGCAAAATTAGTGAGGTGGGGGGTGGGAAAAAATGTAGAGTGTGGCCGTGAAAAGGGGCTATAGATGTTTAGCCCTAAGCTTAGAATGAAACTCGTTGCTGGTTAATGCCACCAAACCGCTTAAATAGGCACTATTCGAACTTTTACTAAAATAGTAGCGTAGAGCAATCTCTACACAAACGAGTTCATTGAATTCAAAAGGGGAGATATTTCTACAGAAAAAAGTACTAAAGGGCTGTGTACTATAACTCATGCCTCTACTAACCTACCCGTTTGAATTGCACTTTCTTTTTCGATAACCTATAGGTCAGATTCTTTAATTATTCTTAGTCGCTTAGATAGATCCTGGCGGATGGATGGCCTCAGTGAAAATGCCTGTAAATTCAGAAAGTATTCGGTAGTAAAACACTTACTTTCGTGAAAGATTAGAACGGCCTACCCTGCTTTATTTGTCTTAAGATGAGATGGGTTTGGGGTAAATTATAGTAAAGTAAAAACCC
>NZ_QTJY01000047.1 GCF_003703975.1 Larkinella soli
ACCAATCTGAAGAAATTTCAGGGCTTCAAGAGCACCACCGCGATGACCGCCTATGGGGGGCATTTGTATATCGCTTCGGATGGCAACATCTATAAAGTCGATGCCACGGGCAAGACCATCCGAACTTTTGCAGGCTATGATGGCGTGACCTCAATGGGAGCCACCACTCAACTACCCTTCACTCTATTTTGAGAATCGGTTTGCTCAACTTGGCCGCTCAGGCAACTCTTGACAATATCCAGGCCTCTTCACCAGTCAATTGGCCAATCAACAACAAGCGCATTGGCTGGTGAAGACGTGGTTAAAAAGCCTCAACGGCTTTATGTCACCTTGGTACCTGGTTATCCAGGACCTCGCTTCATTGCTAATACTTATTATCAATTCAACAATACCTATGAATACCAAGCATCTTCCTATATGGGCAATGGGTTTGTTTGTGACCGCTTCTGTACTCAGTTCATGCCAGAAGGACCTGGAAGAAACCAACCCTAGCCAACAGGCGGCTCTCCACCAGCCTAACCCTGCTAAACACAGATCCTTCCCGCTTGGTAAAGGTGGGATTGTCAAACAAGGTACTTACCAGGGCCGGTCCATCACTTATCAGGAGATCGACGGCCAGGCCGTCTGGCAGGGTGACATGCTGCTGAGTAAGGAAGACTTAGCCCCCGCCCAGACCAGGCAGAGCAACTCTAACGCCCGCGTGGCAGGCATCGGCGTAGCCAATGGGCCCCGTCGCTGGTATGAAGGCCGCATTCCTTATGTAATCGGCCCCGGTTTGGAAAAAGCAGCCATTGAAAGTGCCATGCGCCGTTGGCAAGACAATACACCGGTCGAGTTTGTGCCCCGTACGATTGAATCTGACTATCTCTATATTCAGAAATCGACGAGAAACGCGTCCCA
Organism: Larkinella soli; assembly: GCF_003703975.1. Lineage (GTDB taxonomy): Bacteria > Bacteroidota > Bacteroidia > Cytophagales > Spirosomataceae > Larkinella > Larkinella soli. The sequence continues at coordinate 901 of NZ_QTJY01000047.1, forward strand.
TGTAGGCCGGCAAGGAGGCCGGCAGGTTCTTGAGCTCACTAGTGGTAGCTTTGATTTTGAGGACGCTCATGTACACGAACTGGGTCATGCCATCGGCCTAGGACACGAACATGTTCGCAGCGACCGGGACAAGTACATTACCTTCCATCCGGAAAACCTAGAAGTAGGATATAATCCGAGTAACTGGTTTGGTATCAGCGACATGCCTGGAGATGTCAGTTTTGACAGCCGTGATGGTTTCGACTTTAAGTCGGTCATGCTCTATGGCTCTTACCAAGGGGCGCGAATTGAAAACGGAAATTATGTAGGGCCCGTGCTTTCCCGAAAGCCATATGGTACAACTTGGGAACCTAATTACTCAGTCACGCCCTCGTATGGGGATGGACAAACGGTCCAAGCGATGTATTCCGATGTCTATGTAGTACAGGCTGATAATTTGTTTGGGATGAGTCACACAAAATTTACAGATCGTGACAATAAATTCCTAAAGTTCCGGATGGGAACCGGCTGGCGGGGAGCAACTCAGGGCATTGCCGAAGATCCTAATGGCCGCCATTTTTATGCCATTCAGGGCAGTAGGCTCTGGCGAGTCGACCGCTTAACAGGGAGCTATCAACAGTGGGGCAACGGCAACTGGACCGGTGCCACGGGTTTAACGGGCCCAGACGCCCAAGGCAATCTCTACGCCCAGCAGGGCGACTATTTCTGGAAGATCGATAAGTATGGGGTCCACCGCGTCTTGAGCGAGGGCGGTTGGTTGACCACCTGGTATGGCACAAAGGCTCTGTACTATCATAATGGGTGGCTCTACGTCATCTGGGATAGTAAACTCTACAAAGTCAACACCACCACCGGAGCTACTAGTCGGTTAGGGACGTCTACCTACAGCAGTTTTCAGGCCATGACCGCACTGAGTC
>NZ_QTJY01000048.1 GCF_003703975.1 Larkinella soli
CTTCCTGTGCCTCTTGATGGTCCTGATGGCTACCGCCTTTCAGTTAACCGACCACGAGATTCCCAGGACCTGGGACCTGGAATCCATCCACCATTCCCACCTTCCTCCACCGGATACCACCGTTCGGGTTTCCTATGCTCCTGAAGCGTATTACAACGATCTGCCCGAGCATGTCATCTATAAGACCTTCCCGGTGTATCTTCAGGAATATGAAAAACCCGGTTATCTGGACTCCCTGAGGCAACTTGAGCCGGAGGTGGCCTTTGACCCCGGCCAATTAAAAACCCGGGAAGACTGGATTAAGGCCGGGGAACTGGTTTTCAACTGGCCCGTTGCCTACACCCCGATCAATGAGAAGGTGGGCCGTCTGAACAGGAACCTGTTTCGAGGAGGAAAGGGGAAATTCACTCCGGACGGACGGTATCTCGTGAACCGCTATGTCCTTCAGGAGAAAGGCAGGCTTCTGGTCGGTTCCCTGTCGTGTGCCTCGTGCCATACGCGGGTGATGGAGTCGGGGGAAGTGGTTCCGGGAGCCCAGGGCAACGGGTTTACGGCCAGGCCTTTCGCCGAAGCCGTTCAGGCTGGAAAAATCCCCTATCAGGCGTTGCAAACCGCCCAACGACAACTGCATTACGCTCCCTGGGCCGCCGGCCGACCCGTGGCGGCAGCCGGCGCGAATGCGTTCGCTGACCATCTGCTGGCCGTACCGGCCGAGATGAATGACCGCCAGGGGACTGGTCAGGGCCATCCGGTTACCGTGCCCAGCCTGATCGGAATCAAAGACATCAGGTATCTGGATTACACCGGGCTGATGCGGCACGAAGGGCCGGGGGACCTGATGCGGTACGCAGCCTTCAATCAGGGGATGGATATGCAGACGGCCTACAACGGATTCATCCCGGGCGGAAAGAACTCGTTTTCCGAACGGCCTGCCTCTTCCGAATGGAAACATCCCTTCGGCTATGTCGGTAGGCGCTACAGCGATGCCCAGCTCTACGCGCTGACGCAGTACCTGTATTCGCTGAAACCGCCTGAAAACCCGTACCGTTTCCGGAAGGCGACGCTGGTCCGGGGAGAACGGGTGTTCAGGCAGGCCGGCTGTGTGACCTGCCATACTCCGCCCCTCTACACGAACAATAAGCTGACGCCGGCCAACGGTTTCACGCCCCCGGCCGGTCACCTGAAAGCGTACGATATCTTCAACGTATCGGTCGGGACGGATTCGGTACACACCCTGTACACCCGGCGGGGAACGGGTTATTATAAGGTGCCTTCGTTGCGGGGGGTCTGGTACCGAAGTGCCTTCTTCCATGACGGCCACCTGACCCAGTTACACGAGGTGCTGGACCCCAAACGCCTGCAACCCGATTACGTGCCTACCGGATTCAAACCGCCCCATCGGCCCACGATGGCCGTGAAAGGGCATCCCTTCGGATTAGACCTGCCTGATGAGGATAAAACTGCCCTGATTGCCTTCCTGCGAACACTATGAATACGATCCTGATCCTGCTGACGCATTTTGTGCCTTTTGGCTTCAGCGATGCCGGTATGAATCAACCGGTTGGTCGGAACGCTCTGTCCATTACCTTCACGATCCGCAATGCCGGTCTGGAGGTGGCGGGGAAACTGGAC
>NZ_QTJY01000049.1 GCF_003703975.1 Larkinella soli
CCGACCCCAAAGTACAGCAGTACTGGAACGACGCTTTCGACGGCGTTTTTTCGGGGCAGATCAACAGCTGGGCCTATCCGTGGTGCTACACGATCTGGATCAATAACGGCCTGTGCATCTGCCCGAACCAGAACCTGATCTCCAACATCGGCTTCGGCGAGGACGCCACCCACACCCGGGAAAGCTCCGGCTCCCTGGCCAATCTGCCGCTGCAACCCATCCCGGCCGTCCGGCATCCCAGCTTCATCATCGAGAACATCTCGGCCACCGAATACTCGGCCAATCACTACTTCAAGAAAGCCGGCTGGGTGACCACGAAAGCGGAAAATCTCCGGAGACGCCTGGGTCTGAAGAACTAATACTATTTTTGGCCGGTACTTTCCGCCTGCCGGATCGTTATCTACTGAAACGGCCTGTCCTATGAATTGCCATATCTGCCAAACGCCCGCCAACGAAAGTTTCCGGACTCAGGTATTGTTCAAATACGATGTCAGGTATTACCGCTGCCCCGACTGCGGTTTTATCCAGACCGAAGAACCTTACTGGCTCCGGGAAGCATATGAATCGGCGATCACTTCGCTGGATCTGGGGCTGGTCTCCCGAAATCTGCTGTGGGCGCCGGCCGTGGAGGCCATTATCCGGAAGTGGTTTCCGCCCGAAGGCCCGTTTCTCGATTATGGCGGGGGCTACGGTATGTTCGTCCGGATGATGCGCGACCGCGGCTTTCCGTTCGTGCGGCAGGATAATTACTGCGAGAACCTGTTTGCCGTCCATTTCGACCTGACCGACCAGCCGCCCGGCCAGACCTTCGAGCTGATTACGGCCTTCGAAGTGTTCGAGCATCTGGTCGATCCGGTAGCGACCGTGGAACAAATGCTCCGGCTCGGCAAAAGCATCCTGTTCACCACCGAACTGGTTCCGCACCCGGGCGTGACGCCCGAAACCTGGCGGTATTTCATTCCGGAAACCGGCCAGCACGTTTCCCTGTTCACGAAGGAATCGCTCCACCGCCTTGCCGAACGGTTTCATCTTCAATTATTTACCGAGGGAAAAGACCTGCATCTGCTGACGGGCCGCCCGGCCGACTCCAAATGGCTGCGGTGGTTTACCGACCCCAGAAAAGCGAACCTTTACAACTATTTCCACCCGCTCCGGGTCCACTCCCTGTTGAACGACGATCTGAAAACCGCCTACACGCACTTAAAGAAAGCCCCCCATGAGGACGCCCATTGATAACTCCCCCGTATTTTTGTAACTTCATTGCCGAAATCGACAAACTACTCATTAAAGCACCCTCAGGATCTTCTGTCCCCCGTGTCCATACAATTAGACATTCCTGTCCTTTTGATCCTTTTTAACCGGCCACAGCACGCCCGTCGGATTTTTGAACGCATCCGGGAGGCTCAGCCGACCCGGCTGTACCTGGCCGTCGACGGCCCGCGCCCGGGACGGCCGGCCGAACGGGGAAAAGTCGATGAGTGCATCGCCCTGGCCGGGGAGGTCGACTGGCCCTGCGAAGTGTTTCAGTTGGTGCAGGAGAAGAATCTGGGCTGTCGGCGGGCCGTCAGCA
>NZ_QTJY01000050.1 GCF_003703975.1 Larkinella soli
GCCGGCCACGGCGGCCGTGCCTTTCAGCCCGAACAGGCCCGGCTTGCCGTTGCGGAAGTCGAAAGCCCCCAGCGAGTTCTTCTGAATCCGGAGGTCGGCCAGACCCGGCACGGCTGTGCCGAACTGGGAGTCGTCCATGTACAGAGCCAGCTCAGGGTTGCTGAAGTAAGAAGCAAACATCAGGTCCTGGTTGTTGTAGGGACTGCGGGCGTTCCACTTGTCTTTGAGGCCGATGGGAATGACGGCTTCGTTGGTCAGGGGCATGCCCAGCCGCGAGACCTGCACCCAGCCGCCGTCATAGCCCACATCCCCCCCGTTGTTGATGGTCTTGATCTGCCGCCGGGAGGCCGACGCCCACACGCCGATGACGTAGTCCGGGTCCAGGATATTCGTGGCCTGAGATACCGTCTTATGCGCCTTCTGGAGCACTGAGACCGGCACTTCCAGCGCGATGGTATGGCAGTTGAACCGGGCCAGACCGTCGGGCCCGTTCTTCCGGAAACCGCCCACGTCGAAGGCGCCCCCGAGGTCGACGAAGAAAGGATCATCCACCGGGCCGCAGAACACCTTCTCCCCCGTCATGGCATTGACGATGGCCTGTTTGGCCAGGGTGTTGTAGTCGGCCGCACCCAGCCCCACGGTACTGTTTTCGATGGAGCGGGGGCCGATGTTGGCCGGCGGCACCACCCCGTTGCTGACGATGGTCGTAAACGTCACTCCGCCGTCGGTGCTTCTCTGGCAGGTATAGGTGGTTTTCAGGTTTTGTTTCCCGAGCCGGATGTTGAAGAAGGTGGTCGGGTCCTGATTCGTCGTGGTAAACGTAAACCGGTAGGTGACGTCGTCGCCGGGTGTCGCCGTATTGTTGTCGACGTGAATCTCATAGCGGATGTTATCTCCGAACGTATACCAGTTCGGCCCCCCGGCCGGGTCTTCAAAGGGGATGTAGTTGGCGATCAGCACGATCTTTTCCGGATCGGTCGGGCTTTTGAAGGCGTAGACGTCGGTGTTGTCGGCCAGCGGGTCGCTGGAAATCAGCGGGGCCTCCCGGTGGCTGGACGCGGAAACCCGGCCAATGAACAGCGACAGCAGAAGGGCCGTCAGCAGGAAGGATAGTCTGTTTTTCATGGTCATGTCCGAAAAGGTGGATGGGTCAGAACCGGGATTTTTTGGTGTAGTCGAACCCGCGCCACGGTGCCTGAACATACGGGAAGGCCGGTTTCAGCGTCGTGTCGTTTTTGGTAACGCCCGCACTGAAACTCAGCACATTGACCAGATTGGGAGTGACGGGACTGCCGCCGGGCTGGAAGTCGTCGTACCACAACCCGATGGCCGCCAGCACCACCCCGCCCACCGCCTGCAGCTCGATGGTCGTTACGTCATCTTCCAGCCGACGACCGTTGGGAAACCCGTCCATGTTGGGAATGA
>NZ_QTJY01000051.1 GCF_003703975.1 Larkinella soli
ACCAATCTGAAGAAATTTCAGGGCTTCAAGAACACTACTGCCATGACAGGGCAGGATAATCACTTGTATATCGCTTCGAATGGCTGGTTATACAAAGTTGATAAAAATGGCAAAATCCTCATATCACAAGGCGGCTTTGAGAACGTCACCTCAATGGGGGCTATCCGTTCCAATCCCCTTCTGCTCCCCTTCTGAATGGTTGAGCAGGGGTATACCCAACCAGAGTGCCCTTGCCGCTCATGACTGACTCTGGGCTTACTCACCAGCCAGCGACCCGATAAACAGGCGAGTTGTACAAGCGAGCAGGCCCGGTTAAAACTCTTCTGCTTCGCCTGCCATCAGGCCGCCGACAAACGTTTAGTCGGCGTAGAATTTTATTTTATTCTATTTTCAAACCAATCAAACCAATGAAAAAAAAGTATCTGTCCCTGTGGGCAACAACGCTGTTCGCATTCGCCTTCTTACTAAGTTCCTGCCAGAAGGAGCTGAACGAAACCATTCCCAATCCATCGGCTACCACCCGCCACGACTCGGCCGGCGCTAAAGCCAGGGCCAGTGCCCCAGCTCCAACTCTCTATATCGTCCAGAAAGGTACGTTATATGCCGTGAGTCCGCAAACCTTGACCCACCCCATCAATCTGGGTGGTGGCTATGCGGGTACAGCTCCGAGTATGGTGACAGACCTCCAGTCGCTCTATGCCATTCAGGGCGGAAAGCTCTGGCAAGTAAACCGCTTCACTGGACAATATAAACAGGTTGGCTACGGCAACTGGACCGGAGCAGTGGGGCTAACTGGCGCGCCTTTATCGGGCCTGGTTTACGCCCAACAGGGTGATCTTCTCTGGAAGATCGATCTTTTCGGCTTCCACCGACCTTTAGGCGGGACCGGTTGGGCTGGCACCAAGGCCGTCTTCCGTCATCGAAGTTCCCTCTACGTGGTCTGGCAGGACGGTTTCCTCTACAAAGTCAACACGACCAACGGGGACTACCAGAAGTTGACCGCGGGTTGGGGCAATGTGAAAGCCATCGCTGCAGTATACGGTTTGAGTGATTTCATCTATATTATGGAAGGCAACAATCTGTGGGAAGTCGACATCGAAACCGGCAAAGCCAGATTTGTGCAAGGGGGCTTCCAGAACACCACCGCGATGACGGGGGTAGACGGCCATTTGTTTATTGCTTCAAATAATGTCTTACATAAAGTTGACACCAGCGGCAAGGTACTAATCACCAATCTTCATTGGAGTGGCATAACCTCCCTGGGGGGTTACTCGGCTCACTAATAAGCCAAGGCGCTTTGGCGGCTTTTGGATAAACCCGAGCAGACTCACTGGCCAACGACCCTGCTGATAGGGTCGTTGGTCGGCCGGTCTGATAAGCTAGTGCATGTCCAAATTAAAGATTAGAAGC
>NZ_QTJY01000052.1 GCF_003703975.1 Larkinella soli
ACGCATTCTGGGCCACTTCGGGCGAAACCGTCTCCCGACCGACGCTGTAGTAGGTGTAGCCCTGCTCCCGCATCTGATCCAGCTCATACACGTTCCGACCGTCGAAGATCACCTTGTTCTTCAGCAGCAGGTTCATCTTGCCGAAGTCCGGCGTGCGGAACAGCGGCCACTCGGTCATGATCACCAGCGCATCGGCATCGTCCAGGGCCGCATACGAGGTGTGCGCATAGGTGATCTGGTTGCCCAGCACCTGACGCACGTTCTCCATCGCTTCCGGATCATACACGGTCACCTTCGCTCCCTTGCCCAGCAGCGCCTTGATGTTCTCCAGGGCCGGGGCCTCCCGGATGTCGTCCGTATACGGCTTGAAGGCCAGCCCCCACACGGCAATCGTCTTGCCGGCCAGCTCCCCCTGGAAGTGCTGCTCGATCAAAGGCAGCAGCTTGCTCTTCTGACGGGTGTTGACGGCCATCACCGACTGCAGGATCTGGAAGTCATAGGCGTAATCCTGGGCCGTGCGGGCCAGTGCCTGCACGTCCTTGGGGAAACAGCTGCCCCCGTAGCCGATGCCGGCAAACAGAAACCGCTTGCCGATGCGGCTGTCGGTGCCGATGCCCTTGCGGATGTCGTCGACGTTGGCGCCCACCTTCTCGCACAGGTTGGCGATCTCGTTCATGAAGGTGATCTTGGTGGCCAGGAAGGCGTTGGCCGCATACTTGGTCATCTCGGCCGAGCGTTCGTCCATGAAGATGACCGGGTTGCCCTGCCGCACCAGGGGCGCATACAGCTTGTTCATCACCGAGCGGGCCTTCTCCGAGCGCGTGCCGATCACTACCCGGTCGGGTTTCATGAAGTCCTCGACGGCCACGCCCTCGCGCAGAAACTCGGGGTTGGAGACCACATCGAAGTCGATGTTGGTGCCCCGGGAGATGTGCACCCAGACCTTCTCGGCGGTGCCCACCGGCACGGTGCTCTTGTCGACGACCACCACGTATTGCTTCAGCAGCGGCCCCAGATCATCGGCCACCTTGAGGATGTACTTCAGGTCGGCCGAGCCGTCTTCGCCCGGCGGGGTGGGCAGGGCCAGGAAGATGACCTCGGCGCCATCGATGCCCTCGGCCAGGGAGGTGGTGAACTTTAGGCGTCCTTCGGCCGTGTTGCGGTTGAACAACAGGTCGAGGCCGGGCTCATAGATGGGCATGATGCCGTTGTTGAGCTTCTCGACCTTGCGCTCGTCGATATCGACGCAGGTGACCTGGTTGCCCGTCTCGGCAAAACAGGTGCCGGTCACTAACCCAACGTAACCGGT
>NZ_QTJY01000053.1 GCF_003703975.1 Larkinella soli
TCACCAGCCAGTTGCCGCGCTCGAAAACGTGAGTGCGTCGGACGAGGTCTCCCGTCCCGTCGATCATGACCGGGCTTGCTTCCGGTTTGGCATTCAGAATTTCCACCAGCCGGCGGTCCATCTCCCCGAGGGTGTCGGCCGGTTGGCCGGGCAGGGCCGCCTGAAAAGTTACCCACTTGAACATGACCCATTCCTTCGGTGACTTCGGGCTGTCGAGCGTCAGGTACAGGTGGTGTCGGCCGGAAACCGCCGGGAGCGCGAAGGTCTGGGTCGTATCGCGCCACGCGCTGCCGGTTTTCGGGACGGGCAGCGTCAGCAGGACCGGCCCCGTCGGGCTGTCCTGACGGAAGGTGACCACGGCGTTTTCGGCATTGGTGCCCCAGGCGACGATCAGCCGGTTTTTGCCGGTGAGGGTCACGTTTCGGATCCGGGCCGAGCCGCCGTGCTGCACACCGAAGAACTTGGCATCCAGCAGCGAGGCATTGACGTACTGGTCGAAATCGTGCGAATTGATTTTCGGCTCGACGACGCGGACGAAGCGCATCACGTCCCGAATCCGGCCTTCATCCCGGGTGTGTTGCGTCAGATACCGCCTGAGCTCCAGCACCTTGAGTGAGTCTGAACCTTTGTAAAACCGCAGCGTCGGCGTCTCGGTGGTGACGTCCTCGTCGCGGGAATTGTTGAAGAAGGCTAAATATTTGTAATAATCTTCGTGGACAAACGGGTCATACGGGTGGCTGTGGCACTGTACGCAGCTGAAAGTGGTTCCCTGAAAGACCTCCCAGGAGGTGTTGACCCGGTCGATGACGGCCGCCACCCGAAACTCCTCGTCCTGCGTGCCGCCCTCGTCGTTGGTCATCGTGTTGCGGTGAAAGCCGGTGGCAATCAACTGGTCGTCGGTGGCCCCGGGCAGCAGATCGCCTGCCATCTGTTCGGTTACGAAGCGGTCATAGGGCTTGTCGTCGTTGAAGGCCCGGATCAGCCAGTCGCGGTACCGCCAGATGCTGCGGCCCGGGTCGCGCTCGTAGCCTTTGGTGTCGGCATAGCGGGCCAGATCCAGCCACATCCCCGCCCACCGCTCGCCGTAGGCCGGCGACGCCAGCAGCCGCTCCACCGCCTTCTCATACGCATCGGGCGATGAATCTTTCACAAACCGCTGCACCTCCGCTTCCGTGGGCGGCAGCCCCGTCAGGTCCAGCGACACCCTCCGCAGCAGCGTCGCCCGGTCGGCTTC
>NZ_QTJY01000054.1 GCF_003703975.1 Larkinella soli
TCACCAGCCAGTTGCCGCGCTCGAAAACGTGGGTTTGCCGGGCCAGTTCGCCGGTGCCGTCCTGCATGACGGGCAGCACTTCGACCTTCGCGTTCAGGACTTCGGCCAGCCGGCGGTCCATCTCCCCGAGGGTGTCGGCCGGTTGGCCGGGGAGTGCGGGCTGGAGCGACACCCATTTAATCATGACCCAGTCTTTCGGTTTTTTGGGATTCTCGATGCTCAGGTAAAGATGATGCCGCCCGGCTATTTTCGGCAGGCTGAAAATCAGGGTGGTATCCTTCCAGGGGCTGCCGGTTTTCGGCACCGGCCGGTCGAGCAGCAGCGGGCCGGTGGGACTGTCCTGCCGGACGCGCATCCGGGCCTGCTCGGAGTTGGTGCCCCAGGCCAGGATGAAGCGGTTTTTGCCGGTCAGATCCAGGTTCGGCATCCGAACCGAGCCGCCGTCGAGTAAAGCCACATACATGGCCCCCATCAGGGTGGCGTTGACATACTGGTCGAAGCGGTGGGAGTTGATTTTCGGCTCGATGGTCCGCGTGAACCGGACCAGATCGCTCAGCTGCTCCGGCCGGGCGGCCTGCTTCCCGACCCATTCCACCAGCTGCCTGACCTTCAGCGAGTCTTCTCCCTTATAAAACCGCAGCGTCGGCGTATCGCTCGGAATATCCTCATCCCGGCTGTTGTTGAAGAAAGCCATGTACCGGTAATAATCCTCATGAACGAACGGGTCATACGGGTGGCTGTGGCACTGGACACAGCTGAAAGTGGTTCCCTGAAAGACCTCCCAGGAGGTGTTGACCCGGTCGATAACGGCCGCCACCCGAAACTCCTCATTCTGGGTGCCGCCCTCGTCGTTGGTCATCGTGTTGCGATGGAAGGCCGTCGCAATGAGCGGATTATCATCCGGCAATGGGTTTGCGGAAGCCATGCGCTGCTGTTCCGGCAGGAGGTCCCCGGCCAGTTGTTCGATGGTGAAGCGGTCATAGGGCTTGTCTTCGTTGAAGGCCCGGATCAGCCAGTCGCGGTACCGCCACATGGGTCGGGAAAGGTCGGCTTCGTAGCCTTTGGTGTCGGCATAGCGGGCCAGATCCAGCCACATCCCCGCCCACCGCTCGCCGTAGGCCGGCGACGCCAGCAGCCGCTCCACCGCCTTCTCATACGCATCGGGCGATGCATCCTTCACAAACCGCTGTACCTCCGCTTCCGTGGGCGGCAGCCCCGTCA
>NZ_QTJY01000055.1 GCF_003703975.1 Larkinella soli
TTGTAAGCTTCCCTAAAATGTGATCGGTTGGAAAATGGAGTCTTCCCATTATCTTTTATCAAAGGGGAAGAAAAATGAAAGCAAACCGATTCACAGAGGCCCAAATCGTGGCCATTCTCAAACAACAGAATACGGGTCAAACCGTTGTTCAGATTGCCCGCGAACATGGTATTAGTGAAGCCACGTTTTACAATTGGAGACAGAAATACGGCGGTATGGAAGCCTCCGAATTGAAGCGTCTAAAAGACCTCGAAGATGAGAACCGCCGTCTGAAGAAAATGTATGCCGAATTGAGTCTGGAGCATGAAGTTGTAAAAGATGCCCTCAAAAAAAAGTGGTAGGGCCTGCTCAACGTCGTCAGTTAGCGCAATGGATTGTCAAAGCCAAAGCCTTCAGCCAGCAACGAGCTTGTCGTCTGGCAGGATTAAGCCGTCGGATGTTGACCTACCAATCCAGGCGTCAATCGGACATCGAAATTGAGCAGGTCATTCAAACCACCGTACGACGTCATCCGGGATGGGGTTTCTGGAAGATTTATCATCGGCTACGCCGTGAAGGGCATCCTGACAATCATAAGCGACTTTGGCGTATTTATCGCCATTTAGGGTTCAATTTGCCCAGACGAAAGCGTAAACGATTACCTGATCGAGTACGACAGCCTTTACCAAAGGCAACCGCTGTGAATCAGGTCTGGTCATTGGATTTTATGTCAGATGCGTTGCGCGATGGACGCCGTTTCCGAACCGCACCGGCGGCCCGGCCTGAATGTGTTAGACGACTTTAATCGGCAGGCTTTGGGTGTCGAAATCGATTACTCATTACCCGCTAAACGGGTGATTCGTTTTCTTGAACAGCTAATGGAAAGTCATGGAAAGCCAGCTTGCCTACGCTGTGACAATGGACCCGAATTTATCAGTACTGCATTAACAGAGTGGTGTGAGATGAAAGAGATCCAGTTGCATTGGATTCAGCCCGGAAAACCAACTCAGAATGCCTTTATTGAGCGCTTCAACGGGACTTTTCGCCGAGAAGTCTTGAACGCTTATTTGTTTCGAAATTTAGCCCAAGTTCGAGAAGTGGTTGAAGGCTGGCTAGGGGATTACAATACAGAACGGCCTCATCAGGCGCTTGGTTTTATGACACCAATTGAGTTTAAACAAGCAGGATAGGCTCTATCCAAGAACTGATCACTTAGTAGGGTATAGCACA
>NZ_QTJY01000056.1 GCF_003703975.1 Larkinella soli
AAGCAGGCAAGTAAGGGGCCATGTTTGACGGCATTCGCCTGGAGCAACTGGTGGTTGATGAGCGGCACCTGATTCGGCACTTGGGTATCAAAATCCCCCTGGAGGAAGAGACGGGAGAAATTCGGTATGACCTGCCAACCTACATTAAATGGCATAATGGGCTTCGGGTGCAGGGCCGACCCCGGCCACCGGGGTCGGCGAAAGGGCGCTATTGCTTTCAACTGCGCGGATCGCTGATTAAGGCCGCTAACCAGGGAGAGCATAACCGGTATGGAAAAAATCCGTCCGAAATACTGGCCGTCCTGGACGAGTTGGCAACGGGCTGGGGCATCGATCCGTTTCGCACCCCGATCAACAACCTGGAGTTGTCCATGACCTGGCCGGTGGCTGGGGCGGAAGTGCTGCCAGAGCGTTTTCTGCTGTATTTGAACCGCAAGCCAGTAGTGGATTCCAAGCGCGTCGATGGCGTGGACATGCCTTATGTCAAAGTGAAGTGCGGTCAGCATGTTTTGAAGCTCTACGTACCAGTAGCTGGGCATTTGCGATTTGAATTGAAGGCTCACACCATGCAGTTTTTAGGTCAGGCGCGCCCCAAGGTGCTGGCAGATCTGGCCCGGCCACAGTTTGCACCTTGCCTGGCCCAGAAAGTGACAGTAGCCTTTGAGAAGATCTTGTGGACCCTACCTGTGTTAGATGCCCACCAGCTTCCGGTAGAGGAGAGCAGACTTTATCAAGAGGGGCGGGTGGCCCAGTATTGGCTGGTAGATAGAAAGCAATTTGATTGCGAAGCGGATTTTAAGCGGGTAGAAAGGCAGCGCCACCGGGAGAAGCTTCGGTTTCGGGCTTTAGTTGATCGCTATTGGACGGGAGAGCCGCTCGCTGAGTTGAAGAAGCAGTTAGAAGCCAACCTGGCAGACTACATGGCCCAAATGCATAGCAAACCCTATCAACAACAACTAACCGACTGTTGGGATAGGTGGAAGATCCTCTTCCCATAGGGGCGAAACCAAATGTCGGAAATCTAGACTTTATATTTCGCTAGATTTCCGACATTCCCATTTTCTTTTCTTTTGATTTCGCACCCCTGTCATCCATTTCTCCTCTAAGGAAGTGCGTTCTACCAGGATCTTAGAAAAGGTTGCCCTAATACGTCAAGAGAAATAAACTTTTGGTTGC
>NZ_QTJY01000057.1 GCF_003703975.1 Larkinella soli
AATGTGAACGGTCAAGACAATTGATACTTCTTAATATAGCTGGGAATGAGATGGTTTTCTGGGTAAATTACAATTAAGTGTAACCCTTTTCTCTCTTGTTCTTATGGACTCTCAGCACCAGATCCACACCCGTATGGGTTGGATCAAGATCTATCAATCTTGTGGCTCCATAAGTGTGGCGGCCCGTCGTTGTGGAATTGGTCGGTCTACCCTACACCGATGGGTGAATCGCTATCGAATAGATCCCAGACCTGAATCATTGATTGAGCGGTCTCGGCGACCTCACCGCCTGGCCAGGTTGAAAGTGACGGATGAAGATGAGCAACTAATTTATCAGGTACGGGTACAACGACGTTATGGTAAGCTTCGGATTGCTTGCTACCTGCTGCAGTACCATGGTTTAAAGCTTTCGCCAGCCACCATCGGGCGAGTACTACGCCGACTGCCTTTACCCCCTTTAAAGCGCTTTCGTAAACCTAAAGCCTTCAAACGCTATGCCCGGCCGATTCCTGGTGACCGCATTCAAATGGACGTTTGCAAGATCATGAATGGGATGTACCAGTACACAGCTATCGATGACTGTTCACGCTATAAAGTGGTCAAACTCTATAGTCGGCGAACGGCAGCAAACTCAGTTGATTTCTTGAAGTATGCCATTTCTAAAATGCCTTTTCCATTCCAACGTATCCAAACAGACCGAGGCCAAGAGTTTTTTGCTTACTTATTTCAGGACTGGTTACATGATCACCACATTAAGTTTCGGCCTATTAAACCCCGATCTCCTCATCTGAATGGGAAAGTAGAACGAACCCAACAGACCGACTTGCAGGAGTTCTATGCCTTGCAAAACCTGAAGGACCCTTCTTTGAGTCAACTTCTGGCTGAATGGCAAACCTTCTACAACTTCCAGCGTCCGCACAGTTCTTTGAAGGGAAAAACCCCAGCGGATATAGTCTACGAACTGCTACCTCTCACCCCAACCTGGGAAGAGGTGTTTCTGCGGTTTGATCCGGCCAAAGAGCACATTCGGGATCAAAGCTATTATTGGGATGTGCAATGGGCTAAGCAACGAAAGCAACAAAATTCTTAACTTCATCTAATTCATTATTCTTGGAGAGCCATTCCCATTCTTACGAGCCACTACA
>NZ_QTJY01000058.1 GCF_003703975.1 Larkinella soli
TAGGTGTCGCATCCCGGACGATTGCATAGACTCTAAACGCTATCCACTCTTCATGGCCCGAGCCGTTCTAAAGGAGTTGATAGAGTCCTTGCAATCCACCCAGGGAGTGAAGCCATGTTGATAGCCCTGCACAAGAACGCCCGCACCACGCCCGCCGTGCGTGCCGAGATCGCAGCCAGCGATGAACCAGCCAGCATCCTGGCCCAGCGCTTTGGGATCACTGAGCAGACGGTCTACAAGTGGAAGAAGCGCGATGTCTTTGCAGACCGCTCGCACACGGCCCATCGCCTGCAGACGGTGCTCACGCCTGCGCAAGAGACCGTGGTGGTTCACTTGCGCCGTACCTTGCTGCTACCTTTGGATGACCTGCTGGCCGTGACACGGGAGTTCATCTGTCCCCATGTCTCGCGCTCCGGGCTGGACAGGTGCTTGCGCCGCCATGGAGCGGGCAACCTCAACGCCCTCAAGCCCCAGGAGCCTGCGGTAGCCCACAAGGCCTTCAAGAGCTACGAGCCAGGCTACGTGCACATGGACGTGAAGTACCTGCCCCAGATGCAGGATGAGAGCAGCCGGCGCTACCTATTCGTGGCCATCGACAGGGCCACGCGTTGGGTGTTTGTGCAGCTCAAGTCCAACAAGACCGCCGCCAGTGCACAGGCCTTCCTCAAGGCGTTGCACAAGGCCTGTCCGATCAGGATCAACAAGCTGTTGACCGACAACGGCAAAGAGTTCACGGACCGTCTGTTTGCCAGCAAGGAACGCGAACCCAGCGGCAACCATGAATTCGATCAACTGTGCCGGGAGTTGGGCATAGAGCACCGATTGACCAAGCCCAGGACGCCCAGAACCAACGGCATGGTGGAGCGGTTCAATGGACGCATTGCGGACGTTCTGAAGACCCACCGGTTCAACAGCCGCGAGGACATGGAGGAGACCTTGCTGCGCTATGTGGCCTTGTACAACCACCAGTTGCCGCAGTCAGCGCTCAAGAGCAGTACGCCGATGCAGGCCATGAAAGATTGGTACCAGACCCACCCGCACCTGTTTCACAAGCGACCATATGATCGTACGGGATGCGACAA
>NZ_QTJY01000059.1 GCF_003703975.1 Larkinella soli
GGGTTTTTACTTTACTATAATTTACCCCAAAGCTTATCTCATCTTCGGTAAATAAGGCAGAATATACTGTTATAATCTTCCACAAAAAGAAGAGCTTCATTACCGAATACTTTCTGAATTTACAGGCATTTTCACAGCGGCCATCGATACGTCAGGACCTATCTAAGCGACTAAGAATAATTTAAGAATATGACTTAAAAATAATCGAAAATGGAAGAGTAAACCCAACGGGTAGGTTGATAGAGGCATGAGTTATAGTGTACAGCCCTTTAGTACTTTTTCTGTAGAAATATCTCCCCTTTTGCATTGAATAAACGTCTTTGTGTAGAGATTACCCTACGCAACTATTTTAATAAAAGTTCGAATATTGCCTATTCACGCGGTTTGGTAGCATTAACCAGCAACTAGTTGCATTCTGAGCTTAGGGCTAAATGTCTATAGTCCCTTTTCACGGCCACACTCAGCGTTTTTTCCCACCCCCCTCCTCACTTATTTTGCTGGCTAGAGGAATCCCTTATTGTTTAAAATCCACATTTAATGTTTTACGATGTCTTCCTTCGGTTTGTCACCTTCCTTCGTAATTATAGGCTATTCTCCGTTACTGATCTAAAGGTAAAAAGTCAGCTCTTTCTAGGCAGAACCTTCTTATAAAAGGTGTAGCCAGTAGAATCTGGTTGCCTTTTAATGCCACCAAAAGTTTATTTCTCTTGACGCATTCGGGCAACCTTTGCTAAGATCCTGGTAGAACGCATTCATTAGAGAAATGGATGACGGGGGTGCGAAATCAAAAGATAAGAAAATGGGAATGTCGGAAATCTAGACTT
>NZ_QTJY01000060.1 GCF_003703975.1 Larkinella soli
AAAAAAGTAAGCTCAAGCCCTGGCTCAAAAAACAATGGTGCATTGGGCAGCTAAATGGGGAGTATCTGGCCAAGAGGGAGGATGTGCTATTGGTCTATAGCCAGCCTGAGGAAGCCAACCGGGCCCGCATCTGCTTTGATGAGCGGCCCTGCCAGTTGCTCAATGAGGTAGTCGAGCCCATCCCAATGAAGCCCCGGCAAGTAAGCCGATACGACTACGAGTATGTTCGAGAAGGAACGGCGGTGGTGTTGCTGGCCTATGACTTAGATCGGGGACTGCGTTATACCCAGGTACGGCAGCAGCGCACCAAAGCCGATTATGCCCAGTTTATGCAAGAGCTTATCCAAACTTATTACACCCAAGTGGCTTATGTCGATGTGGTGCAGGATAATCTAAACACTCATAGATACGGTTCTTTCTACGAGCATTTGCCTCTGGAAGAAGCCCGAAGCTTGAGCCGCAAGGTGGTGTTTCACTATACGCCCAAGCATGGCTCTTGGTTGAACATGGCTGAGATGGAGTTCTCGGCTTTAGCACGGCAATGTCTTAACCGGCGCATTGGTTCGCTGACAGAGTTAAGCAAGCAAGTGAGTTTATGGACGCAGGAGCGGAATGCGCGTCAGGTGAAAGTGCACTGGAGCTTCACGGTGAGTAAAGCGGAGGAGAAACTTAAACGCTGGTATGAGCAGGTCAATCCTGCCAACAAACCACCTGATTCTAATAATTAATTTGGTCTTGCACTAG
>NZ_QTJY01000061.1 GCF_003703975.1 Larkinella soli
TTCATAAAAATCAGAAGCCGCCGGGAAGTCTCCCGGCGGCTTCTGAGGTCTTTCCGGACAGTGAGCGCTTACCGCTGGATGAGCAGCCGCCGGCTCACCTGCCGACCGCCCGCCTGCAACTGCACCACCTGCAGCCCCGAGGCACTCGCCGGCAGCTCCACCCGCTGCTGCTGCCACTGCCCGCTGCCCTCTACGCTCCGCTGCCACACCACCCGTCCCAGCACATCCACCACCTGCAGCTGCGCCGACTGCCGGGCCTCGATGCGGTACCGCAGCACCACCGGCCCCCGGCTGGGGTTGGGCGTCACCTCCAGCTGCAACTCGGCTTCGGCCGAGGCCACGCCCTGGCGGGCCCCCGAAGCACAGTTGATGGTCTTGGGCGAGCCTTTCAAGACGAAGCTGTTGCCCTGCACGCGGGCCCAGAGCTTGCGGTTCTGGCCGGTCTTCAGGGCCGGGGGCACCGGGAAGGCGTAGGCATGGACCCCGTTGCCTTTGCCCCGGTCTTTCAGGTCCTGGCGGTAGATGTCGGCCATCACCGAACCCACCAGCGTCGCCGACTCGAGGGTCTCGCCTTCCAGGAAGTCGATGGCGTAGGAGAGGTTGCCCTTGTCGCGGTTCCACAGCCAGCCTTCGAGCGTGTTGCAGGTGGCCACATCGAGGTAGCCCTCGAAGTTGCCCGTCACCGTGACCGGTC
>NZ_QTJY01000062.1 GCF_003703975.1 Larkinella soli
AGGCCGGTACTATTATCGTTACCTCCGCCATAATTTGTCCGGTTACTTTCCACCGCCTGCTACTGCGGTCAGGTGGGTTCGTTTATTGAGATTCAGGGAGTGATTCCGGTAAAATACCGGCACCAGTCCGACGCCTTTCTTCAGATAGGAGCCGGCGGATGGGCTTAACTTGATCCGGAGATAAGCACTCCACAACTGCGCAAATACCTTCGAATACCCCAGTTTCTGCAGGTGGTCCTGGAGAAAGCGAACCGCCAGATTGGTATCGTAATGCCGGAACAGCTGGTCGGCCTGCCGGTAGATCAGCTTGGCAAATTCGAGCCGGATGTCCGCTCTCTCCAGAGGCAGCAGGCCGCTGAACTTGTCGATCAGGTACAGCCGGGTTTCAAAACTACGGCTGGTATACCCGGTAATGCTGATGGCATTGGCGCTGCCGTCGACCCGGTAATAGGAATCCGCCACTTCGCCCTCGGCCTTGAAGTACGTCAGCCCGGGCGACAGCAGGGCCATCAGGTGCAGGTCCCAGTCCTGCCAGCTGGACACTTTTTCGTCCCAGCCGCCCAGGGCCGCCGGCACTTCCTTTTTCCAGAGTACCCCGGACGTATGCCAGGGCATATCCTGCCGCAGAAACCGGATCAGGTCATCATCTTCCGAGTGCAGATAATTCCACTGGAGGTGGGTATCGCCG
>NZ_QTJY01000063.1 GCF_003703975.1 Larkinella soli
AATGTCAAAGAATTCATTCACATTACGGCATAACGCGCGAGGTGAGAGACCTCGCAAGTCCTTGAAAGAAAACGGCGAAATCTCGCAAGAGAGATCAAAGTTATAGGGTCAAGTGACTAAGAGCATGTGGTGGATGCCTTGGCGATGATAGGCGACGAAAGACGTGATAGCCTGCGATAAGCTTCGGGGAGCTGGCAAATTAGCTTTGATCCGGAGATTTCTGAATGGGGAAACCCACCCGCAAGGGTATCGCATACTGAATACATAGGTATGCGAGGCGAACCTGGAGAACTGAAACATCTAAGTACCCAGAGGAAAAGACATCAACCGAGATTCCGAAAGTAGTGGCGAGCGAAATCGGAAGAGCCTTCTAGTGATAGTCAGACGGTTAACAAAACGGAATGGAAAGTCCGGCCATAGTAGGTGATAGCCCTGTATGTGAAAACCGACTGGTGGTACTGAGCTAGAGAAAAGTAGGGCGGGGCACGAGAAACCCTGTCTGAATATGGGGGGACCATCCTCCAAGGCTAAATACTCATCATCGACCGATAGTGAACCAGTACCGTGAGGGAAAGGCGAAAAGAACCCCGGGAGGGGAGTGAAATAGATCCTGAAACCGCATGCTTACAAAAAGTAGGAGCCCGCAAGGGTGACTGCGTACCTTTTGTATAATGGGTCA
>NZ_QTJY01000064.1 GCF_003703975.1 Larkinella soli
TCGATCCTTAAAAATATACAGCCGATAAGCGTGGGCGTTTGAGGCGAACAGCCAAGTTCTTTGGAACTCGGCTCTTTGAAGCCAAAAACGCTCATGAGAATAGAAGTGAAGTTCACTTCAATTCCGTTTTTATGAGTTAGTCGAAAGACTTTAAATTTCAAGATCGAACTGTAGAGTTTGATCCTGGCTCAGATTGAACGCTGGCGGCATGCCTTACACATGCAAGTCGAACGGTAACAGGTCTTCGGACGCTGACGAGTGGCGAACGGGTGAGTAATACATCGGAACGTGCCCAGTCGTGGGGGATAACTACTCGAAAGAGTAGCTAATACCGCATACGATCTGAGGATGAAAGCGGGGGACCTTCGGGCCTCGCGCGATTGGAGCGGCCGATGGCAGATTAGGTAGTTGGTGGGATAAAAGCTTACCAAGCCGACGATCTGTAGCTGGTCTGAGAGGACGACCAGCCACACTGGGACTGAGACACGGCCCAGACTCCTACGGGAGGCAGCAGTGGGGAATTTTGGACAATGGGCGAAAGCCTGATCCAGCAATGCCGCGTGCAGGATGAAGGCCTTCGGGTTGTAAACTGCTTTTGTACGGAACGAAAAAGCTTCTCCTAATACGAGAGGCCCATGACGGTACCGTAAGAATAAGCACCGGCTAACTACGTGCC
>NZ_ML112626.1 GCF_003703975.1 Larkinella soli
GACCGGTCACGGTGACGGGCAACTTCGAGGGTTACCTGGATGCGGCTACCTGCGATATTATCCGCGGCTGGATCTGGGATCGGGATAAGCCGAATGCATCCTTCATGGTCGAATTCCTGGATGGCTCCAACGTCAATACGGCCACGGTAATCGGGTCGGTGATGGCCGACATTTTCCGGCAGGATCTGAAAAATGCCAACAAGGGCAACGGCGTACACGGCTACAGCTTTACGGTGCCGGAGAGTCTGAAAGACAACCANCCTACATTCTCAAAGGGTCGCCCAAGACCATCAATTGCCAGGGCAGCGGTAACCCCGACCCGACGAACCAGCCGCCGACCGCTCCGACCGTCTCTACCCTGTCGGCAACCGTCAATGCCGCCTTCTCGGCTACCCTGCCGGCCTTTACCGATGGTGACAACGATCCGCTGACCTATTCGGCCACCAGCCTGCCGGCCTGGCTCGACTTTGCGGAAGACACCCGTATCCTGAGCGGTATTCCGACGCAGGCCGGGACATTTAACCTGACGTATTCAGCCACTGACAGCAAGAATGCCAAAACGAACGTCACGGTGACGGTAGTTGTAACGGACGGCACGTCGAACCCGCCGACCAACCAGCCGCCGGTGGCCCCGGC
>NZ_QTJY01000067.1 GCF_003703975.1 Larkinella soli
AGACGGAAAGACCCCATGAACCTTTACTGTAGCTTTGTATTGGATTTTGAACGGATCTGTGTAGGATAGGTGGGAGGCTTTGAAGTGAGGACGCTAGTTCTCATGGAGCCGACGTTGAAATACCACCCTGGTGCGTTTGAGGTTCTAACCCAGGTCCCTTATCGGGATCGGGGACAGTGCATGGTAGGCAGTTTGACTGGGGCGGTCTCCTCCCAAAGCGTAACGGAGGAGTTCGAAGGTACGCTAGTTACGGTCGGACATCGTGACGATAGTGCAATGGCATAAGCGTGCTTAACTGCGAGACTGACAAGTCGAGCAGATGCGAAAGCAGGACATAGTGATCCGGTGGTTCTGTATGGAAGGGCCATCGCTCAACGGATAAAAGGTACTCTGGGGATAACAGGCTGATACCGCCCAAGAGTTCATATCGACGGCGGTGTTTGGCACCTCGATGTCGGCTCATCTCATCCTGGGGCTGTAGTCGGTCCCAAGGGTATGGCTGTTCGCCATTTAAAGAGGTACGTGAGCTGGGTTTAAAACGTCGTGAGACAGTTTGGTCCCTATCTTCCGTGGGCGCTGCAGATTTGAGGAAGCCTGCTCCTAGTACGAGAGGACCGGAGTGGACACACCT
>NZ_QTJY01000068.1 GCF_003703975.1 Larkinella soli
GTCCAGTTTCCCCGCCACCTCCAGACCGGCATTGCGGATCGTGAAGGTAATGGACAGAGCGTTCCGACCAACCGGTTGATTCATACCGGCATCGCTGAAGCCAAAAGGCACAAAATGCGTCAGCAGGATCAGGATCGTATTCATAGTGTTCGCAGGAAGGCAATCAGGGCAGTTTTATCCTCATCAGGCAGGTCTAATCCGAAGGGATGCCCTTTCACGGCCATCGTGGGCCGATGGGGCGGTTTGAATCCGGTAGGCACGTAATCGGGTTGCAGGCGTTTGGGGTCCAGCACCTCGTGTAACTGGGTCAGGTGGCCGTCATGGAAGAAGGCACTTCGGTACCAGACCCCCCGCAACGAAGGCACCTTATAATAACCCGTTCCCCGCCGGGTGTACAGGGTGTGTACCGAATCCGTCCCGACCGATACGTTGAAGATATCGTACGCTTTCAGGTGACCGGCCGGGGGCGTGAAACCGTTGGCCGGCGTCAGCTTATTGTTCGTGTAGAGGGGCGGAGTATGGCA
>NZ_QTJY01000069.1 GCF_003703975.1 Larkinella soli
GTATCGGCGTAGAGCCGCACGAAGTCGCGGTACTTGCCGCCCAGCATCTGGTAGGCCGGCACGTTGAAGGCCTTGCCGGCCAGATCCCACAGGGCCATCTCTACCCCGCACACGCCCCCGGCAGCCCGCGAGTGGTTGCCGAACTGCTTGATGAGCTTGAAGAGCTGCTCGACGTTGCAGGGGTTCTTGCCCAGCAACCGGCTCTTGAGCATCAGGGCGTAGTTGGGGCTGGCCCCGTCGCGCACCTCGCCCCAGCCGACGAGGCCCTGGTTGGTGTCGATGCGGATGATGGGGCTGGAGAAGGGCACGCCCTGCAACACGGCGATGCGCATGTCGGTGATCTTCAGGTCCGAGGGTTTGGACTCGCGTCGCACGTTCTGGGCCAGGAAGTCGACCTCGCGTTCGGGTTTGCCGTCGAAGAGCAGGCCCAGCGACAGGCCGCCCAGGGCGGAGTTGCGCAGGAACTGACGCCGGTC
>NZ_QTJY01000070.1 GCF_003703975.1 Larkinella soli
CTAGTGCATGTCCAAATTAAAGATTAGAAGCGCATTGGTTATCTTTGGCAATGAGCCAACCCCTACCAGCTTTCGTCTTATCGGACGCCAACCAGGATAGCCTGACCCAACTGCTGACTAAAGGTAAAGAGTCTGTCCGCAAGTTGAACCGGGCTCGGGTGTTACAATTCCTTCACCAGGGCCAGCGCCCTGATCAAATTAGCACTTTGCTGGGAGTATGCCCCGCTACGGTCTACAACATCCGCAAACGCTATCTGGAGGAGGGCTTAGAGCGTGCCCTAACCGAAAAAGCACGCACGGGCCAACCGCGCAAGGTCACCCACCGTGTGGAGGCTGAGATTACTGCCATTGCTTGTAGTGAGGCTCCCGATGGTTCAGCCCGCTGGACGGCTACCCTGATCAATCAGCAGTTGATCAAGCTCGACATTCATGTCCATGATGAATCTGTGCGTTTAGCTCTAAAAAA
>NZ_QTJY01000071.1 GCF_003703975.1 Larkinella soli
AGCCGCACGCGCGGCCCCCGCGCCAGCAGCCGGTTGAAGGGGTCCTGCTCCAGCACCGCCGGCGATACCTTCGAGGACTGCCGGTAGGTGGCCGACCGCACCATCCGACGCAGCATTTTCTTGACGCTCCACTGGTCGGTGGTCATGAACTCGGCCGCCAGCCAGTCGAGCAGTTCACGGTGGGTGGGCGGGAGGCCCTGGGTGCCGAAGTCCTCGACGGTTTCGACCAGACCGGTGCCGAAAAGCTGCTCCCAGAAGCGGTTGACGGCCACGCGGGCGGTGAGCGGGTTGTTGGGACTGACCATCCAGCGGGCCAGGCCCAGGCGGTTGCGGGGCAGGTCGGCGGGCAGGGGCGGCAGCGATTTAGGCACGTCGGGCTTCACTTCCCGGCCTTTCACCAGCCAGTTGCCGCGCTCGAAAACGTG
>NZ_QTJY01000072.1 GCF_003703975.1 Larkinella soli
CGGCCTGTTTGTCGCTTTCCAGGACGATGCGGCCCTGAGGCCGGCCGTTCTCGTAGCTCCAGCCGGCCAGCAGCTGGTCCTCCCAGTCGCGCAGGAAGACCAGGCCGGTGAAGTCGTGGTCGCGCAGGGCATAGCCGGTTTTGTGCAGGTAGTCGGGGCGGCCCAGGACTTCCAGCACCGCCGACCGGGTTTGGCCTTTGTCTTTCCAGACCAGCAGCCGCTGGAAGCCCTGCAGGAGGAAATCCTCGCCGGGATCATAGACCAGGGGCACCGAGACGACGGGGCGGCCCAGCTGGTCGGGGAGCTCGAGGGCTTTGTCCCAGAGGGTCTTTTTGTTTTTCTTACCCGGCTTGCGGAGTTGTTTGCCTGTTAACTGGCGGTCGAAATACTGCCGGGCTTCGGCGATGGTGATCGTAGTGTC
>NZ_QTJY01000073.1 GCF_003703975.1 Larkinella soli
CAGATAATTCCACTGGAGGTGGGTATCGCCGGGCCGGTGTTTGAAGATGGCCGTGGCAAAGCAGTAATAGTCGTAGGCCGGATGCCGGTGCGCCAGGGCCACCCGGCGCGACAGACAGTCGCTGCTGAGCAGATCGTCCGAATCCAGAAAGATCACATACCGCCCCTGAGCCTGATCGATGCCCGTGTTGCGCGCCCCCTGCGCCCCCTTGCTGCGGGCATTGGCCAGAAACCGGAACCGGCCGTCACGCCGGACATAGTCCCGGCAGACCTGGGGAGTGGCGTCGGTCGAGTGGTCGTCGACGATCAGGCACTCCCAGTCGGCAAAGTCCTGGCTGCGCACCGATTCGAGCGTCTCGGCGATCAGATCGGCCCGGTTGTAGGCCGGTACTATTATCGTTACCTCCGCCAT
>NZ_QTJY01000074.1 GCF_003703975.1 Larkinella soli
CCGGCGGCTGGTTAGTCGGCGTGCCGCTGCCCGGACAGGTGATGGTCTTGGGTGACCCTTTGAGAATATAGGTGCCGCCCTGTACCCGCACCCAAATGTTGCGCGGCTGATTGTTCTTCAGGCTCTCCGGAAGCGGAATATTATACCCATGCACCCCGTTGCCCTTACCGTTGTTCAGAAGATCCTGCCGGAAGATATCGGCCGCATCCGATCCGATCACCGTAGCGGTTTCGATCGTAGCTCCTTCCAGGTACTCAACGTTCAGAACGGTGTTGGGCTTGTCGCGATCCCAGACCCAGCCGTAAATATTGTCACAGCTCAGCACATCCAGGAAGCCCTCGAAGTTACCGGCCACCGGACCGGGGTTACCGGCCGGGTTGACCGTCAGGGTCACGCCCG
>NZ_QTJY01000075.1 GCF_003703975.1 Larkinella soli
ACCCCGCCCTGGGGATCGTTGTTGGCCTGCAGCAGCCGCGACAGCCCCGAGCCGTAGAAGATGTTGTCGCCCAGGATCAGCGCCACCTTCTCCGAGCCGATGAAGTCCGCCCCGATCACAAACGCCTGGGCCAGCCCGTTGGGCTGGGGCTGCTCGGCGTAGCTGAAGCGGCAGCCCACCTGCGAACCGTCGCCCAGCAGCTTTCGGAACTGCGGCAGATCATGGGGCGTCGAGATGATGAGCACCTCGCGGATGCCCGCCAGCAGCAGGATCGACAGCGGGTAGTAGATCATGGGCTTGTCGTAGACCGGCATGAGTTGTTTGCTGACGGCCAGCGTCAGCGGATGCAGCCGCGTGCCGGAGCCCCCGGCCAG
>NZ_QTJY01000076.1 GCF_003703975.1 Larkinella soli
CCAGCTGCTCGCCGTCGATGTAGCCCATCCGGTAGGCCACCTCCTCGATCGAGCCGATCTTCAGCCCCTGACGCTCCTCGATCACCTGCACGAACTGACCCGCCTGCATCAGCGAGCCGAACGTGCCCGTGTCCAGCCACGCCGTGCCCCGGTCCAGAATGCCCACCTGCAGCCGGCCCTCCGCCAGATACACCTTGTTGACGTCGGTGATCTCATACTCCCCCCGCGCACTGGGCTGCAGCGTGCGGGCGATCTCCACCACCTGGTTATCATAGAAGTACAGCCCCGGCACCGCATAGTTCGACTTGGGCACGGCCGGCTTCTCCTCGATCGACAGCACCCGCTGCTGCTCGTCGAA
>NZ_QTJY01000077.1 GCF_003703975.1 Larkinella soli
AGCCAGGATCAAACTCTCCATTGTAAATAAAAACTACTTGTTAGTAGGTCGTCTTCTGAAAGCAATATGCTTCTCTGTCCACTATGTCAAAGAACATCGCTCCGGCCGTTGCCGGAGGTGGTGGGTCAAACCCGTTGGTTGTGCCCGGTGGTTCCCGTTTTTCGAATCGGGACTGCAAAGGTAGCGACTTTTCGTACGAGTTGCAAGTCCTGAGGAGAAATATTTTTCGGGGCGGATGGTGCGGTCAGTTATCTTAATGCCCTGATTCTTAGCGGCTTGGCTTTGAATCCCGTTCCCGTGTTTCTCATTTGGGACTGCAAAGTACGCCACTTTTTTCCCCTTTGTCAAGTCCCCCT
>NZ_QTJY01000078.1 GCF_003703975.1 Larkinella soli
CCTGATCGTCTCGGGCGATTCCTGGCGGTATTTCGCCCAGAAATCCGCCCCCGCCACCGGCTGGAACAACACCGCCTTCACCGAATCCCCCGACTGGGCCTCCGGACCCTCTCAACTGGGCTACGGCAACGACGGCGAACGCACCCCGCTGCCCTTCGGGTCCGACCCCGCCAACAAGTACATCACCGCCTACTTCCGCAAGAGCATCACCATCCCCAACCCCGCAGCCTTTCAGAGCTTCACGCTGCGCTACAAACGCGATGACGGCATCATTCTCTACCTCAACGGCGTGGAGATCCGGCGCGAATACATGCCGGCCGGGGCGGTGGGTTACGGCACACTGGCCTCCCAGGC
>NZ_QTJY01000079.1 GCF_003703975.1 Larkinella soli
CCGGCATTGGAGACGGGCTGGCGGTCGCGGTCCCACTCGAAGGCTTCGACCGTCAGCGTGTAGAGACCCTCGGGCAGGCGGCCGCCCCGCGTGAGAAAGTCGGCCGGAAGGCCCTGCCCTTCGAGGGCATTGGCCGACAGGTAGTCGGCCAGGTCGGGGCCGGCCAGCATTAGGGGGATACCGGGGGAAAGCGTCAGGGGTTGAGCGGGGCGGAAGTCGGGTCTCGAGCGAATCAGCACGCCGGGGCCCTCAAGCCGCAGGCTCAGGTAGAGGTCGAGCTGGGGTTTGGTCAGGTCCTTCAGCAGCAGGTAGACGCGCAGCAGTTGGGGATTGGTCGTCCA
>NZ_QTJY01000080.1 GCF_003703975.1 Larkinella soli
TCAGCTCCACTCGCGGTCGGCCGAGTCGCGCGTGTTCCAGTAGTCGGTGGGGGCAAACCAGGTGGCGCCCTTCCGCAGAAACTTTTTGGCTACCTCCTCGTTGAGCTCCACACCCAGCCCCGGCTTGTCGGGCACCCGGGCAAAGCCCTTCTCGACAATCGGCTTCAGCCCCGTGACGATGTCCTCCCAGCCTTCCACATCCACCCCATGGTGCTCCAGGGCCACGAAGTTCTCCGTGGCGGCCGCACAGTGGATGTTGGCCAGCATCGAGATGGGCGAGCCCGCAAAGTGCATCGCCATCGGGATGCCCTGCTCCTCGGCATAGTCGCCGATCTTCTT
>NZ_QTJY01000081.1 GCF_003703975.1 Larkinella soli
TTTGGGGTAAATTATAGTAAAGTAAAAACCCGTTTATTGTTATGGATATTCAGCAGAGGATTTGAATCCCTAAAAGCTGGATTAAGGTATATCACGCCTGAGGCTCCATCAGCTTGGCTGCCCGACAATGAGGAGTTGGCATTTTTCCTTACATCGGTGAAAATCTGCCGCTACGAGGTAAAGCGGTATCAACTAGATCCACGAACGGAGGCACTAGCCGAACGATCTTCCCGACCACATCGGCTAGCCAAGTTGAAAGTGACTGGTGAATATGATCGGACTGCCGAAGCTGTGGCTAATCTATCAGGTACGAGTATAGGGGCAATCTGGTAAGCT
>NZ_QTJY01000082.1 GCF_003703975.1 Larkinella soli
GTATCTGATCGTCTTCGATCCCCTAACTTTCGTTCCTGATTAATGAAAACATCCTTGGCAAATGCTTTCGCAGTAGTTAGTCTTCAATAAATCCAAGAATTTCACCTCTGACAATTGAATACTGATGCCCCCGACTGTCCCTATTAATCATTACGGCGGTCCTAGAAACCAACAAAATAGAACCACACGTCCTATTCCATTATTCCATGCTAA
>NZ_QTJY01000083.1 GCF_003703975.1 Larkinella soli
TTCGACTGGCCGTTGAAGAGAAAGACATCCCCGCAGACGATGCTGTCACGTTTGGCCACCAGCACCGAATCCCGCCCGTTGACGGCATACACCTGAAACCGGTACTGATGCCGACCCGCCACGATGCTGGGCGACAGCTCGAAACGCGCCTGTCCGCCACTGATGGTGACGCCCCCCCGCTGGCTTTTCCACAGCGTGCCGTTCTGGTAGACGAGCACCGACACCTGAGCGTAGGCCGTCGACTGCAGCAAACCCACGAGGGGCACCGCAGCCTGGTTCTGCTCGTTGCGTGGATACAGCTGCAGCGGGGCCGGCCACTGCTGCCATTTCAC
>NZ_QTJY01000084.1 GCF_003703975.1 Larkinella soli
AAATAAGAAGGCGGCAGCTACCTACTCTCCCGGATGTGACTCCAGTACCATCGGCGTAACGGGGCTTAACGGCTCTGTTCGGTATGGGAAGAGGTGATCCCCCGCACCCTTGCCACCGGCCTTTCCTTGCCTTCCGCCCCACCGCCCGCTGAGCCGCGGGCCGGACGAAAGGGGTGGGTGCCTATCTCGGTACCCACCAAAGCTCTCTATTGGCACAGCTTCTTTCGAAACCCGGGAAAAACACACACCACGCGCCTGACACAACGCCCCACGCTCAAGACTCGCATCCGGCCTTCAGGTCATTAGTACGGCTCGGCTCTAGCG
>NZ_QTJY01000085.1 GCF_003703975.1 Larkinella soli
TGCCCGACAACGCCAGCCCCCGGGCCGTCGACCTGCTGCCGATCTTCTACACGGGCGTGCCCAACCTGCGGCCTTACCAGCTGGCCACGGGCAAGGCGGGCAACCCCCTGGCGGCCGGCAAGCCCTTCATCCACAACTTCCTGCCCACGCTGGGCGACATGCTGCGGCTGAACATGGCCGTGCCGGCCACGCCCCGCAACGACCCCAGGTTCAGCTCGCTGGGGCTGGTGCAGGCGGCCGTGCTGGGGCTGACCGATCCGATGTACACGAATCCGAATCTGCAGTTCATTCCCAACATGGACGGGTTTCCCAACGG
>NZ_QTJY01000086.1 GCF_003703975.1 Larkinella soli
AGCGGTTCACCCAAGACGCTAACCTGCGCCGGTAACGGCAGCGGTCCAGGCAACCCCACCACCCCGGACAACAAGCCGCCGGTGGCCCCGGGCCTGTCCAGCCTGTCGGCAACAGTTAACCAGACCTTCTCGGCCACCCTGCCCGCCTTCAGCGATCCGGAAAACGGGGCGCTAACGTACGCATTGACCGGTTTGCCCTCGGGTTTAAGCTTCTCAGCAGATAACCGCACGATTTCGGGCACGCCCACCCAGCAGGGCACGTTCACGTTGAGTTACTCGGCCACCGATAACAAGGGCGCCAAAACCTCGGC
>NZ_QTJY01000087.1 GCF_003703975.1 Larkinella soli
ACGGTTTCGCCCGAAGTGGCCCAGAATGCGTGAACCTTTCTATCAATACGTAACCACTTACCTAAATCAGTAAGAGCCTTTAGGAATATGAAAAAAGCACTTATTACAGGGATTACCGGACAGGACGGAGCCTATCTCGCCGAATTATTGCTGGCCAAAGGCTATGAAGTCCATGGGGTGAAGCGTCGGAGCTCCCTGTTCAATACCCAGCGGATCGATAACCTCTACGAAGATCCGCATGAAAAGGGCGTACGACTCAAACTGCACTTCGGCGATTTGTCGGACTCGACCAACGTCATCCGCATCAT